>CAWJFI010000001.1:0-2971925 GCA_963842135.1 uncultured Acidobacteriota bacterium
CCGAAGCGGAGGCGCGCTTCATTTATATAGTCGCGATTCACTCAGGCTACTTCACGCTGCGGCAGTTCCTCAATTTCACGCAGGCCAAGCGCGGTAAGCGGTCGAATGCCTTTGCTCAGAAACTCCTGAAGTACGGGCATGCCACCATGCGCGACTATATGGGCGCAGGGTCTGTCTTTCATCTATTTTCTAGGACCATTTACGGCCAGATCGAGAAAGACAACCTCCGCAACCGCCGCCAACATTCGTTTGATTTCATCCGTACGCGCCTCGTCCTTTTGGACTTCATCCTGAACAATCAGGACCTCGCGTATTTTGAAACCGAGCAAGACAAGGTGAGCTTTTTCTGCGAACAATTAGAGATTTCCAAGGACCTCCTTCCCGCTAAGGTTTACGAAGGCGCTTCAGGCAGCCGTCCTACGATTCGTTATTTTGTAGATAAATTTCCTCTCTTCCTTGCCCCGCCTCTCCCAGGGGCTCCCGCTGTGGTCACCCTGAGCTTTGTGGATTCGGGGTTCGAAACGCCTTCCAGCTTCACAGGTCACGTCAACGCCTATCAGGGGTTGTTCCGGCAGCTAAAAACTTTTCGCTTTCTATACATCGCACCAAAGGACGCGCACTTCCGAACGGCTGAAGACCGCTTCCGCGCCTTGGTAAAAAGGCCGCTTGAATCGGATGTTTCGAGTGAAGTCCTCCGCTACTTCCGGGTTCGCAGGAAGTGGGACAACCGCGAGTACGTCGTGCCGGTAACCGAGGATTTTGAGTTCCTGAATGATGCGCGGCGGCGATTTCATGGGGAGCGGTTTGAGAGTCTGTACCAAGCGTGGCGTGCCGGAGAGCTACAAGAGCGCGATCTGCGGAGGGAATTCTCCCAACTGACTCCCGATAGAACTGTGTTCTTCGATACCTATCTGGTGAAAGCCCACTGGTCTCCCGTTGCTGTGGACAGTAAAGCCGGTGAACGGTGCATGAAAGACACAGATCACCTGACCGTTCACCGTTCTGTTCACCCGGATGGTGAACGGAAGTTAGTGGGAGCGTAGAGGATGCGCATGGCGCGGCAATCACTTTTGGACGCGGGCAAGACACTGAGTTGGGCTGGAGCGACCCCACTTTTGGGAGCCTCCGGCTGCCCAAAGAATCATTGGGGGTCGCTCCAGCCCAGGGAACGGAATGCGCGTTCCCTTTCAGAGTGTTTTGCCCGCGTCCAGGGAAGCAGATAACTCACAAGGAGGAAGGATATGTCGATCATCAACAAACGACCGGAACTCGTTAAGAGGGAGTACGAGCTGGAGGACATTGTCGTCTCGACCGTCGAAAAGTACGCCACGTTCATCGAAAGCACGCCGGATCATGTCGTGAATTCAGCTTTGAAGATCCTCCTGTTCAAGGACAAGCAGTTCCTGAACTGGCGAAAGCAGCAACAAACGGCGGGCAAGAGGGACGGGAACGCGGTTCCAAAAGCGGCAACAAAATGATACAGAAAATCCTTAGCTCGAAAAACTTCGTCGCCTGCTTGCTGGCGGCGGCTACGGGGATGACCCTCTATTTTCGGGTACCGTTTCCCGATGAAAATATCTTTCTGCAGGTCATGGCTCTGCGCTCGCCGTCTATCTTCTACTTTATCAAATACTCTTGCGCGCTCTTCCTCTTCTCGACCCCCTACATTGGCTATTCCATTATGCTCTCGGGCATATACATATTTAGTCTTAAAGCGGGCCGTCGAATTCGCGCGGGCCGATTGCCTCTCTTTCCCGACCCTCGAAAGAGGGATGACCTCTTCCTTGTCCTGGGGGAGGTTCACAATCCTCGTAAGCACGTACCCGCAGAAAATCCGCAGTGGCTCGTGATCCCGGAAAGAGGTCTTTTCACGGGTATCGCGATTCTCGGCGCAATCGGCACCGGAAAGACAAGCTGTTGCATGTACCCATACGCAGACCAGATTCTTGGGTACCGGGCAGGAGATAAAGATAAGAGGATCGGAGGTCTCGTTCTCGAAGTGAAGGGCGACTTCTGCCACAGGGTTAAAGAAATCCTAGAGCGCCACGGGAGGGGTGAAGACTATATCGAAATCAGCCTCAATTCTGATTATCGCTACAACCCGTTGAATAACGACCTCGACGCCTACGCTCTGGCATACAACATCGCCTCACTCCTGAACAACCTTTTCGGGCGCGGCAAAGAACCCTTCTGGCAGCAGGCGTACACGAACCTGGTTAAGTTCATCATCCTTCTCCATAAGGTTGCCTTCGACTACGTAACATTGTTCGATGTCTATGAATGTGCGATTGATCCCGCCACCCTAGAAAAGAAAATCAACGAAGCAGAGCGCAGACTCACCGAGACGGATTCCGTGCTGGTCTCGGAGGAGGAGTATCTCAAGCATCCCCGCGAGCTTGAGCCGTTCAAATTTCGGCTGGACGAAGAATCGAAGAGTTATGTCGCGACTCTGACGCCCGGCCTTGCAGCTCTGTTGAAGGACAAGGCGATTCAATGGGAAGCGGAGAATGTCGGCGGACGCAAGCCGGTTTCACCAGAAAAGAAGGAGCAACTAGAAGCGGTCAAGCGTTGGTTCAACCACGATTGGCGACGGATTGAGCCAAAGTTGCGTACATCAATCGTCGAAGGGATTTCCGTATTTCTTTCGCTATTCGACGATAGCCCGTCCGTGAAGCGGACATTCTGCCCACCGGCGCAGTGCTACGACCCCCAGGCAAATGCTGATTTCAAGTATGGCAAGCCTTTGCCTTCCTTCAAATGGCTCATTGAGAACGGCAAGGTCTGCGCGCTGAACTTTCCGATTGGCATGAACGCTGGCTTGGCAAAAGCCATCGGCGTAATGATGAAACTCGACTTCGAACGGTCCGTGCTGAACCGGGTCCCCGATATGGAGGCTCACCCCGACCGCCATTTCCGTGAGGTTCTATTCATGTGCGACGAGTACCAGCATTTCGCCACCGTTGGTGAAAGCGAGCCAACGGGAGATGAGAAGTTCTTCAGCCTCTCGCGACAGCCGAAATGCATTCCGATTGTTGCTACCCAAAGCATCAGTTCCCTTAAGTCGGCTTTGCCCGGTGAAACATGGCGTACACTTTTGCAGACATTCCGCACGAAGATATTCCTCGCACTCTCCGATGATCTCTCTGCCAGAACCGCCAGCGAGCTGTGCGGACGCGAAGACAAGCTCAAGGTCAGTTACAACCTCTCCGAGAGTGGGCACGACGCCCGTGTAAGCCTGCTCACGGGAAAGGCGCTGTCGCACAAGTCGAACATTACGGCCTCGAAAAGCTACAACACACAGGTTGATTTTCGGTTCGACATGAAGACCTTCACGGAACTCCGCAACGCGCAATCCGTGACTATCGCGTATGACGGCACCAATCCTATGCCGCCGATGTTCTGTTATTTGAAGCCGTACTTTAACGACACGAACAAATCCTACTTCCGGCAGCTCGCAGACGGAGAACTCTGATGAACGGATTCGAGACGATCCTTCCATTCCTGAAGCCTATCGAGCACTTGATCCTGGACGACTCAATCAGCGAAGTCATGGTGAATGGGCCAGACCGTGTGTTTGTCGAGAAGGCCGGTTTCGTCGAAGAAGTCCACGGACTCTCGATTGGGGAAAAGTCCCTGATGGTCGCGGTGAAGAATATCGCTCGCCGTCTCGGTGATGATATTTCGGAGTCTAAGCCTATTCTCGACTCGCGCCTGCCCGACGGGAGCCGCGTCGCGGCTGTAATTCCTCCGTGCAGCTTGAATGGGGTAACACTCACCATTCGCAAATTCAATTCCCGCCACTTTGGGATCGAAGACCTTATTAAGGTAGGAACCATTGAAAGATCGCTCGCGAACCAACTTGAGAACTTTGTCCTGGCCCGCAAGAACATTCTTATTACAGGCGGGACCGGGACAGGTAAGACGACTCTTGTAAATATCCTCGGAAAATTCATTCCCCCCGACGAGAGAATTCTTCTAATCGAGGACACGTCCGAGATTCAGATGGGTCAGGACAATCTCGTTCGTTTCGAGGCCCGGCAGCCACAGAACGGACTACCGGCAGTGAGCATCCGTGACCTGCTGAAGGCAGCTCTCCGCCACCGTCCCGACCGGATCATTCTTGGGGAGATACGCGGCGGGGAGGCGTTCGATCTCTTGCAGGTTCTCAATACAGGTCACTCTGGCAGTCTCTCGACCGTCCACGCGACATCGGCCAAGCAAGGCCTCGCCCGGTTTACGAGTTGCGTCCTTCAGAGTGGAGTCGAGCTCCCTTATCGGGCCATTAAGAGCAATATAGGCGACTCTCTCAATGTCGTAGTGCATCTCGACCGCCGCCCTGGCAGACGGTTCGTTTCTGAGGTGCTCGCACTCCATTGTTATGACCCCGACGCGGATGAATACGAATTCAGCGCCATCTATCAGAAGCAAGAGGAATCCCGATGAACCAGGCTGAAAAACCAAAGCAGGTTTCTCCGACAGCATCGGAGTACATAAACGACAACTTCAAGTCTTCCGACCGGATCGCAGTTCTCGTCCTGAATAGGAATCTAGGCGAAACCACCCAACGCATCACCACAGCACAGAAGGCGGCTAGCCCCGAATTCCAGGCATGGCTTCGCTACAAGAATGCAAACGGGGCCGACATCTATGTCGGCATGAATCCTCTGAAACAAGATGCTTCGACTCGAACCAAAGATGACATCGAGACCATCCGCCATCTTTACGTTGACCTAGACCACGACGGGTCCGCAGCGCTTGAAGGAATTAAGAATTCCGATCTGGTCCCGCAACCGAACTACGTACTGAACACATCACCCGAGAAGTTCCAGGTGGTTTGGAAAGCCGAAGGGGTCACGCTCGAAGAAGCGGAGGCTTTGCAGCACGCAATGGTCAGGGAGTTCGGCGGCGATCCGGCAGCGACGGACTCAACGCGGGTGTTACGACTTCCCGGTTTCTCTAATAAGAAATACGACCAAGATTTCTATGTGAAGGCCTATGCGGAATCGACGCAGATATACCATCTTCGGGATTTCAAGGTTCCGATTGATTCACAGGATGCTCCCCGACACCACAATGAAGAAACAGCTCGCGGGCATCGCGCTCCCGGTACCACATTGAGCCAGTCGGAGCATGACTGGGCCTACGCCAAACGCGCGCTGTCTCGTGGTGACGATCCTGAAGAGGTGATTCGACGAATCGCAGATTACCGTGGTGATGACAAGAGTGACCCGGGATATTACGCGCGCCGCACCGTTTCAAAGGCCCAGGACGACCTCCAACGCAAGAGCGTTGCCGTCGGAAAACCAGGTGGACAAGACCCCGATCCTCCCACAGAAGAACATACCCAAAGTCCGTGAATCGGATTGGAGACGCCATCACATAAGGCGTACGTGAGGTTCCCGTGAGTAATACTAGCGAGAGACTCGAAGTTACGGAAATCGAGCGTCCCATGACCTGTGAAGAGGCCGCCGACCTACTCCGGGTCCACCCCAGGACGATCAAGCGCATGGCAGGCCGAGGAGAGCTCCCAGGCCACTTTCGTTTTGGTCGCTGGTTTTTCTATCCATCTGAACTGGACTCCTGGATGCGAATGGAATTAGACTGCTCTCGTCATCCGTGTCGCTAGAACTGACAAAGGAGAAGTCGTCATGTTCAAGCGAGCACGGCATCAATTCGGTTGGTTGGAACGCAAGAAAAGAAGGCGTGGTCCTGAAGTGTGGGTTTGGCGTTACCACGAGGATGCTCCTAGCAAGAAGGGTTCGAAGCCTGCTGTTCTGGTCGGCGATGTAAAGCAATACCCGACAAAAGCAGCTGCTTGGAAAGCTGCTGAGTGCATTCGAATGGCGGTTAGTGACCCGGTGACAGCCGACCTTGTTACATTTGGTGCGCTCGTGGACCGTTACATCCGCGAGGCATTACCGGAACGAAAGGGCACTGCGCTGCGTTACCGTTCGTGGTTCTGAACCATATCAAGCCGCGATGGCAAGACGTGACGCTCCCGAAGGTAAAGCCGCTGCTCGTCGAGACTTGGATTAAAGACTTGCAGCTAGCACCGAAAAGCAAGGGGCACGTCCGCAGTATGATGCACATTCTTGTTCGAGTGGGCGATGCGGTGGGAATTCATGGAGTGCAACCGAAATCCGATGAGTCTTCTCAAGCTCAAGGGACTTACAAGGCGAGTAAAGCAACCACGCGCTTTATCGGTTGAGGAACTCCAGAGTCTCTGGACGCATCTTGATGAAGACATCCGCACAATGTCGTGGTGGATGCATCGCTCGGGCTTCGAGCAAGCGAATTGCTTGGGTTTCGTTGGGAAGACTTCGACTGGAAAAGTTTGCGAGTCAAAATTCAGAGGTCTTGGGTCTACGGCAGGTAGAGGCTGTGAAAACCGAAGGCTCAGAAAAGTGGTTGCCTCTGGACTCGAATCTCGCGGACATTCTTCGTCGGCATCGGGAGAAAATGCCCGATGAATTATTGAAAACGGGTTGGGTCTTCGTGAGTCCTTTCACCGGCAAGCCGTGGTGGGCGCACAAGCTTGTGCGGTATCACCTTCGTCCGGCTGCTGAGAAGGCCGGCATCGGTCGAATAGGTTGGCACACGTTCCGTCACACCTATTCGACTCTGTTGCATGCCTATGGGACTGACATGAAGGTTCAACAAGAACTGCTGAGGCACTCCGACATTCGAACTACGATGAATATCTATACGCACACAGTGTCACCAGCACTGCGAGAGGCGAATAGCAAAGTGGTTCGAATGATTTTGCCGGAGAGAAAAACAGCGTGAAATTGCTCGCCAAAACGAGGGGGCAATTCGGGGGCAGTAGCAGTTCCGACTCAAGACAACAAATGACTTACGACTACAACACATTCCGCAGAGTTCCTTTGGATTCTGCGCCTTGATAAATTCGATCCCCACCGCCCCTACCAATCCTTCTTCTTGAAAACACAGGAGTTCTAGCGGCGCTTTTCGCCGTGTACCCCGCGTGTACCTCTCCTATCACAGGATCGTTGCTCCAAGCGGCCCTGAGATCGGCTTCAATTTGCTCTTGGCGTGAACGTGTCCACGGCGCGTAGTGGCGCTCGGTTATGCGAATGCTACTGTGTCCGAGGAGAATTGAGACCCTATCGAGAGGAACACCCGCGAGCAGCAATTCGACGGCGAACGTATCGCGGAATTGGTGCGGATGACCCTTGGGGACTTTTGCGAATTCGAAAAGACGCTGCAATCTGCGCTGCCATTTTCCTTTTGCGCTGTGGACCTTCGATGCGCCTGTCCAGAAGAAATACCGCTCACTTGAGCGCGGTGCCACGTTCAACGCTTCAACGACCACATCAGGCAGAACACAGTAAACAGGTACACCAGTCTTTTGCGTGTGCAGAAGTAGCTTGTTCCCGTCGAGGCGGCTTACATCAAGCTGGGTTGCATCCCCGATCCTCAATCCCGAATATCGCAGCAGCAAAACAAAAGCGCGGAGGCGTCGCGCGTTGCGAGCGCCCGCGCTCTTGCCGTAGGGATCAAGCGCGGCAAAAATGCGAATCATCTCTTCCCGAGTGAATGGCATTGTCGGCTTATTGGGAACCTTGGGGGCTTTCAGTTCAGTTGCCGGGTTCTCATCAATCCATTTTCTCTTTTCGGCGAAGCGCATGAACGCTCTGAGCCGTTCGAGCTTCTTGAGGCTTGTGCGAGGCCCCTCTTGCCAGGTGGCGCGAAAAGTTGCAAGAGTGTCGAGGTCTAGCTGAGTGAGAAATTGCAGTTTGTACGTTTCCGTAAAACCATCGAGCTGTCGGAAGAGTAGGCGGTATTTGTAGAGCGTGGAGTCGTTCAGCTTCCGCGCTTCCGCGTCCGCGATAAATTTCTCATGAGCGTCCTTGATCGTGATCTGTTGTTCTTGCTGGCGTGTGCGCCGGTCCTCGGCTTCCCACTCGCGGATCATCTCTTGTGCTCGCTGCCAATCGCGGAGTTTCAGAGACTCACGCATCTCTTTTCCGCCGAGTGCTCCGTCAACCCAAATGGGACACTGGCAGTGTCGGTGTTTCCGACCCTTCACGCGTTGTTTGCAGTTCTTTCGGTGACGGCGATAGATGGTCAGCATTGTGAAAGACTCCTAACGGACACCGGACTTAGATGATAAACGCGAATGAACTCGTTCGAGCACAGTTTGAGGAATGCGCAGGGTAACATACCGCCTCTTGTGGCGTGGACTCCGTTCTCCGATCACGAGAACACCAGGCTCATTTTCAAAAAGCTCACGAACCTTATCAGCGCTCAGATTCCACATCTCAGCGATTTCCGCAACGGCGTAGTGCCGTTCGATATGCACTGAGGTTTCGATTTGTGAAGATACAGCCATCGCTTGCGACTAACCCCCGGATAGGAAGATAAGGAAGGAACTCTTCTCGCTCACCTGTGGTTCCCTCGATTGGACCGCTGGCCACAACAAAGAACACCTTGACAGGGTAACTTGTTGGATGTACGCTGTCAAGTGTGTATCGAAACATACTAAGTCGATTGCATCGTCTATTTCTAAGGAGCACTGTTGCCTGACAAACCGCAACAACAGACCCTGTCAGTTCGGATCAGCGAGGCCCTCCGCCAGCGACTTGAGCGCGCAAAGCAGCTAGTCGTTTCTAAGAGCGGGGAGAACATCTCGACTTCGGACATCGCGAAGCAGCTCCTCGAATCTGCCCGCGAGGACCGCCTCGAAGTGGTAGACCTCATGGCGGAACCGACTAAAGCCCTTCTTGAAATCCGTAGGAAAGGCGAGGCCGAGCACATTCTCTCGAAAGCAGAGTGGACGGTCCTAGCTCACTTTGTTCAACAGGGTCTTGAAGCTTTTTCCGCCGTCGGCGAGACTCCGAGTCCAGTTTTCCGTGAGTCACTGATATCTGTCCTCGACGCGTTCCTTGCTGCGTATGAACTGCGAAAAGGAACTTCCACTTGGGACGAGTATTATCTTGGCAATCTCCCCTCAGACTGTCGCCCAGGCAAGGGCAAGACTTCCGAAGGCACGGAGAAGGTCACGCCGGAATTCGTGCGCCGAACGGTGGCTGAAACACGTCGGCGAATGGGTGAGGCAACCAAGTATCTACCCTTACTCGCAGGGCGCAATCTCTACGTTTTGCTCGAAGATGAGAAGCTCTCCGGTGCCGACGCGGTGAATCGGGCGCTTCGCCCCTATTGGCCGAGTCTGTGGAAGCTCGCCGCGCGGGGCCACTATTACATCAGGCAGCAGCCGATACGAGAGACGCCGAAAATCCCCGAGGACGTGTTCAAGCCCCCGATTCCTCCAATCAGCGAAGGGGGATTCACTCTGTCCTTCGCACGCGGTGACGGCAATGATTTTTCGGTGCTTGTGAGCTTCCCAGGTCCGAGGGCACCACAGTATCCGCTTGGCCGGTATCCGGTGATCGCCGAGTTCCGGGCGATGCTCACCGTCCTCGATCCAGAGACTCCGACACCAGATTGGAAGGGCGAGTACTTCTTCGGCTATCGCCTGGAGCGAGGGAAGGAAGCGGAGTTCTCGTTCCGGGCGCGTGATAACGGCATCATGTTCACGTTCTCCGAAAAGGAGTGGAAGGCCGTGCAGGAGCTATTCCGCCGCGCTTGGCAGACCCCGGACGTGCGCCTCGCGTGGGACGGATTGATTCGCGAATACGGTGAGCTATGAAGAGCGGTGCCTTCGGCACCGGGAGTTGGACTGACACGTCACCCCCAAACGGGTGCCGCACAGCAACCAAGGTTGCTGTATGGGAACTTGCTGAAAATCCAGCAGCTTACTTCGAATCACTGCCCTCAGAGCGCCGCGCAGCATCTTTTGGTTCCCGTATGGGAACTTGTTGATTTTATGGGGTGAATTCGATGCCTTCCCTTCGCACGAAATCCATTAGCACCAAAGTCACCGACGAAGAATACGCGCAGTTTGAAGCCCTTGCAGGTGGGCAGACAATCAGCGAGTGGGCGCGTGATGTTCTGCTGAACGCAACCAAGCCCAATTCAAGCGAGCAAACCGTCCTGGCCGAAGTGTTGGCCCTGCGAACGATCCTGCTGAACCTGCACTTCGCGGTCTCCCAAGGGCAAACGCTGACCGCCGAGGAAATGCAGCAACTCATCGAGCGGGCGGACCAAAACAAGTTGAGCAAGGCGCGCGAGCGCCTCGCGGAAGCAGCTACAGGGGGTGTGCCATGAAACAGAAATGGGGTCGAGAGGACAATGCAGGAGATTTTCCGAGTGACAAGGCGGCATGGACTATCGGAGCGTTCTGCGGTGCTCTGCTCAGTGTGTTTGCCATTGTTGGTTACCGCTACATGCGGGCGTGGACTCCGCTCCAACGGCACTACATAACGGCCTACGTAGGGACGCCGGTAGCAGGAGCCTTCCGCACGGACGGCTGGTACACACTGTTGATGGTGGTGACGCGAAAGGGCACGCGGATGGCGCTCGATAACGAAGTGGTGCCGTTCGTGACTGAGAAGGGCGAGAGCACGTTCACGCTGACTGAAGAGGGCGTGAAGATAGGTGACTTGAAGCTTGAATGGCAGCGCAGACGATATGACAATGCGAAGTTGCATGAGTTCCTGGGCCACTGGATATACCAGGACCAGACGCTCACCGATCTGGCGAAACCGGCGCTGTGGGGCGGCTTGGGTGTGTTGCTCGTGGGTCTCGTCGTGGCGATCCCGATGGACTCGGCACGCAAGAGAATACGCAAACATGGGCGTCGGCTGAAAGGACCGGAACTTGTGACGGCGCGTGCGTTTAACCGCCGCAACCGTTCAAACGGTATCGGCTTCTTGCAGCAGCAGAGCTTCACGCAAAAAATACTCCGCAGGAAAGCTTGGCTGTGCCTGCCGCGCGAGATTGAATCGAGCCACATTCTAGTTATGGGTGATTCGGGCAAAGGCAAGAGCGCACTGATTCGCCAAATCTTGTTGCAGATCGAGGAGCGCGGTGAGACGGCCATCGTGTACGATCCCGCGACGCCCGCCGACTACGTGCCCTACTTTCTTACTCCGTCGCGCGGCGATCTCATCCTCAACCCGTTAGACCAGCGGATGCCCTACTGGACTCCGGGAGACGAGCTGCGGCAAGGGGCAGACGCTCTGACATTGGCCGCGTCGCTGTTTCCCGACCGACACAACGAGAATTCGTTCTTTGTAGAAGCTCCGCGCAAAATCTTCGCGCACTTGTTGGGCTTTCATCCGACGCCGCAAGAGTTGGTGTGGTGGATGTCGCACCCGGAAGAGATCGACCGTAGAGTGAAAGAGACAGAGTACGCGGCAATGATCGACCGGGATTCGCCGCCACAGCGCAACGGCGTGCTTGGTTCGCTGAGCATGGTAGCCGACGCCATGAGGCTGCTGCCGAGTGAAGCGGAGACGGAACAGCGTTGGAGCACGCTCGAATGGTCGAAGGAGCGGCGCGGCTGGCTGTTCGTCACCAGCACGCCGGACACGCGCAAGCGCCTAGCGCCGCTCATCAGTTTGTGGCTAGACATGCTCGTGCTGCGCCTGATGAATCAGGGGCGCATGAGTGCGCGTCCGGTGTGGTTCATTCTGGACGAACTGGCGACTTTGCAGCGGTTGCCGCAGTTGCACACGGCGATTACGGAGAACCGCAAATCGAATAATCCGGTAGTGCTGGGTTTTCAGGGACGCAGCCAGTTGGAAGTGCGCTACGGGCACGAAGCGGAAGCGATGATGTCACAACCCTCGACGAAAATCTTCTTGTGCACGAGCGAGCCGCACGCAGCGAAATGGATTAGCGACACCATAGGAGAACAGGAGATCGAGCGGATACGGGAGAGCCGGACGAGCGGAGAATTCCCGCAATCGCGCAAATCGAAGGGCTATAACCTCGAACGCGAGATCAGGCCGCTGGTGATGGCAAGTGAGATCAGCGGCCTCGAGAAGCTGCATGGTTATCTCAAGTGCGGGAATCTCGTGGTGCGGTTGAGTCTCCCGTACATCGAGCTTGAAAGCAAAGAGCGGCAGTACATCGAGCGTCCGGCACAGCAGCCACACGAGGAACCGCCCAAGGTCACGGCGGCCGCGGCCGGAGCGGGCAAGCCGTCGGGGAATGGAGTTTCGGCGCAGAAACTCGTACCCAATGAACAGCACCAGAGTGCGGAACAGGAAATCAAACGAGAGCCAGTGCGCAGGCAGAGAGACTTTTTCGAGTAGGCCAACACATGCTGACAATCTCAAAGCCGTTGAGCGCAGGACAGGCGCGTGCATACCACGCGGAAGAGTTCAGCAACGCGCGGGCGAACTACTACACGGAAAGCGAGCGAATCACTGGCGAATGGCACGGCAGGCTCGCGGAGCAGTGGGGATTGCGCGGAGAGGTGCGCGAGGAACATTTTCAACGGCTTTCGGAAGGACAACACCCGATCACTGGCGAGCAGCTAATCCGCCACCAAGCGGCGAGAGAGTACATGAACAGGCGCGGCGAGAAGGTAAGCGCGATGGAACACCGGGCAGGATGGGATGCGACGTTTTCGGCACCAAAGAGCGTATCGTTGACCGCCCTCGTGGGTGGAGATGAGCGAGTCCGAAGAGCACATCGAGAAAGCGTCGGCGTCGCACTTGATGAGCTAGAGCGATATGTCCAGGCCCGCATTGGTGGAAATCTTCCGGCAGAAACGACTGGCAAGTGGGCAGCAGCGAAATTTGAGCACGACAGCGCAAGGCCGGTAGACGGCTACGCGGCACCGCAATTGCACACGCACGTTGTCTTTTTCAATCTTACCGAGACCGACGACGGGGACGCACACGCGCTACAGCCACGGGAACTGTACAAGACGCAGCAATATGCGACAGCGGTGTATCGGTCGGAACTGGCCCATCGGTTGAAAGAGCTTGGCTACGAGATTGAGCGCGGTGAGAGCAGCCAGCCAGAAATCAAAGGCTACAGCAAAGAGTATCTGCAAGCGTCTAGTCCCCGCCGCCAGCAGATCGAGGAACATCTCGCAAAGGAGAACCAGCGAGGAGCAGGCGCGGCACAGATCGCAGCGCACCAGACCCGCGAAGGAAAGCTCGAACTCTCGCACGAAGAGATGCGAGAGCGACACAAGGAAATGGCCGCGCCGTTTGGCAATCAGCCGGAGCGCGTTGTCGAAACGGCGCAGGAGCGAAGAGAGCAGCTCAACGAAGAACCCGGAGAGAAAGCCATCGGCCAGGCGCTCGCCTACTCACGAGAGAAAAATCTGGAGCGTGACGCTGTGGCCGAGGAGCGCGACCTGCTTAGGGATGCGCTAAAACGCTCAATGGGTGACGCTACGGTTGCAGAGGTCAAAGCTGAGTTCGAGAAACGTGTGCAAGCGGGCGAGTTCATCGAGACGAGCAATCGCGCTCCGGGCCGCGCGTTCACCACACAGGAAATGATCGATCACGAACGCGACACCATCCAAGTGATGCGCGCAGGGCAGAATCAATACCTACCAATCGCGAGTTTCGAGACGCGCCGAGAGATCGAGCGAGACAACTCGCATCTGAGCGCGAGCCAGCGGGCAGCGGTCGAGCAAATTCTGTCGAGCCGCGATCAGGTGACGGCGCTAGAAGGCGTCGCCGGCGCGGGGAAAACTACTTCTTTAGTTGCGATCCGTGAAGCCGCCGAGCGCGACGGCTACAAGGTGGAAGGCTTCGCGCCGACATCACGCGCGGCGCAGAAACTCGGAGAAGCAGGAATCGAATCGAGCACGTTGCAGCGGCATCTGACGCGAAGCGAGGAGCCGCGCGATGGACAGAATCGGCTTTACGTTCTCGACGAATCGAGTCTGGCGAGTACGAAGCAGATGAACCTATTTCTGCACCGACTCAAAGACAGCGACCGGGTCTTGCTTGTGGGTGACACACGCCAGCATGAAGCGGTCGAAGCGGGCAGACCATTTCAGCAGCTCCGAGAAGCGGGGATCGAGACAGCGCGGCTCGACGAAATCGTACGGCAGAGAGACCCGGCGCTCAAAGAAGTGGTGGAGCAGCTCTCGCGTGGCAATGTGAGAGAAGCAATCGAACGACTCGATACCCAGGGCCGTGTGCATGAAATCCCAGACCGCAACGAGCGGCTGAAGGAAATCGCAAACGCGTATGCGAGGAAGCCCGAAGGCACGCTAGTAGTCTCCCCTGACAATCAATCCCGCCGCGAGATTAACGAAGCGATCCGCCGGACGATGCAGAGCACGGGCCAGGTGGAAACAAAAGAACAGAAGCAGCAAGTGCTTGTGGCTCGGCAAGAGATTACCGGGGCGGACCGGCAGTGGGCCGCGCAATACCATCCGGGTGACGTTGTGCGCTACACGAGAGGCAGCAAGACGCACGGCATCGAGGCGGGAGAGTATGCCCGCGTCGAGCGCGCGAACGAGAAGGAAAATCTAGTGACGGTGAAACGCGAGAACGGCGAGCAAGTGAGTTACGATCCGCGCCGGTTGCACGGCGTAACGCTGTACCGCGAGGCCGAGCGCACATTCAGTCGAGGCGAACGCGTGCAGTTCTCTGCGCCCAATCGGGAGCAACACATTGCCAACCGTGAGCTAGGAACCATCGAAAAGATCGACGATAGAGGCAACCTGCAACTACGCCTTGACTCAGGCCGGACCGTCGCATTCAACATCAAAGAGAATCCGCATCTCGACTACGGCTATGCAGTGACGAGCCACAGCAGCCAGGGACAAACCGCCGACCGGGTGTTAGTGCATGTGGATACCGAACAGGCAGGCGAAAAACTCGTGAATCGTCGGTTGGCGTATGTGGCGGTGTCGCGCGGACGCTACGATGCGCAAATCTACACAAACGACAAGGGCCAGCTTGCGGAGCAACTCTCCCGTGACGTGTCGCGCCGATCCGCGATGGAACCGAACCACGAATCCGTGTCCTCAGCACATAAGACTGAGCGATCTTCTGCGTCAAGCCAAATACATGAACACACGCAGGCGGAAGGTCAGAGCATTAGCAGATAGAGCCTGCTTCTCTCCGATCAGCCAGCCCCCGGACGTTTGCGCGCATTCGCGGCCTTTGGATGTCAACTAACCCTGACTGTTTTGAAGGATCACGCTCCTGATTGACATCAAGAATTATTTCAGCGGCTCGGTTCCTTTGCTCAGAATATGTAAATAGCGAGGATATGCAAACAAGCGATCTCTCCGTTTGCCGGTCATTTCCTTTGCGATTTTGAGTTTTGCAAGGCTTTCCAGAGCACCCGTGATGGTAGGGATGGATAGTTTGAGCGACTTTGCCGTCGGGCCAATCTTGATTAGCGGGTGCCCTTGCATGTACTCATGAACGAGCAGGGCCGATGCGGTCTTGCGACCCAACGTTTGGATCTTTTTCCGATCAGCTTCGAAGAGGTGAAGAATCTGAACGGCTGCGCTGGCTGCTTGGCGCGCGGTAGTTTCTGTGCCCTCAAGAAAAAAGTCGAGCCATTCTTCCCAAACACCCTCGGTGCGAACTCGCTGAAGCAGCTCATAGTAGCGCTCACGATGAGCCTTAAAAAAAAGGCTCAAATACAGGAGCGGCTCCCGTAAAGAACCTTTGGCGCAGAGGAGCAATGTAATCAGCAGCCGCCCAAGCCGACCATTGCCATCGAGAAAGGGATGGATCGTTTCGAATTGGACGTGAATCAGTCCGGCCTCGATGAGAACGGGCAGCTTGTGCTTTTCATCGTGAAGAAAATGCTCGAAGCGGTCCAAACACTCCATCATGCTTTCCGGGGGAGGAGGAACAAAGGCAGCGTTTCCCGGACGGCTACCGCCAATCCAATTCTGAGAGCGGCGAAATTCGCCGGGTGTCTTGTTAGCTCCGCGTCCACCTCGTAGCAGGATTCCGTGAATCTCTCGGATGAGGCGCAACGAGAGCGGAAAACCCCCTTTGATGCGACGAAGACCATGTTTCACTGCGGCGACGTAATTGGAAACTTCCTCGACATCATCGATGGGAACGCCGGGCACTGCTTCGTTCTCGAATAGGAGCAAATCGGAGAAGGAAGACTTGGTGCCTTCGATCTGTGAAGAAAGAAGGGCTTCTTTGCGGACATACAGATAAAGGAAGAGCTGAGTGTCCGGCAGGAGCGTTGTCAGGCCGTCTAAGCGTCCAAGAGCCTGATTTGCCCGGTCGAGCTGCTGGTATAGTCCACTTAGATCGACAGGCGGGTCTGGAGGCAAGGGTTGAGGTATAAAAGCTTTGACCGTCTCGCCCGCCGTGGTCGTCGAGACATAGGTGCCGAACCTTGAGTGTTTTTCGTCCGCCATTGGTTGCTATGCAAGCTCGCTTTAATAAGCCAAGTTCATATTAAAGCATAAGCGGTTTAGCTTTAATAGCTAAATTACGGTGATCGCTGGGTTCTCTGCGCCGGCAGGGTTCAGGTACGGATTGAACCAGACGCGCTAGCCCTTTCACTTCTCGCCTGTACTCCGCCCATCTCCTCCCTCCGCATGCTTTACTCGGCGCAACATAGGCCGTAGTCCGCTCCCACTGTAAAGCCCGCTTGTGCAGCTCCGCTCGGTGTACCCCAACCGTGCTCGCTTCCGCGCCCCTCCGGGCTTCGCTGAAATACGCTTCGGGGCTTGACAGCCGCGAACCACGGCCAGAACTCGCCTCTAGTAAAGCATGTTGTTTTTTATGCCCTGAAAGGGCCTGAAAACAGCAAATCAAAACTGGAGCGAACCAATGCCAAGCGTCTATGAAATCATCACCGACAAAATCATCAAGCAACTTGAATCCGGCGTGGCTCCTTGGCGTAAGCCCTGGACTTGCCAGACTCCCGCAAACCTAATTACGCAAAAAGAGTATCGTGGCCTCAATGTCTTTACACTTGCCTCACAGGGGTTTCCATCGCGGTTCTGGCTTACTTTCAATCAGGCAACGAAGCTGGGCGGGAGCATTCGCAAGGGTGAGAGGTCTTCGCCGGTCATCTTCTGGAACGTTGGCGACGAGCGAGAGGCGACCACGCAAGACGGTACGAAAGAGACCTCCCGGCCTTTTCTGCTCCGCTACTACAGCGTGTTCAATTTGTCGCAAACGGAAGGAATCGACATCCCCGCATCCCTTCTGCAGGAGACGCGCGCCAACAATCCTATTGAGACGTGCGAGCAGATCGCAGCGAACATGCCGAACCCGCCCGCGTTCGAGCAATCCGACAAAGCGTGGTACTCACCAAGCAACGATGTGGTCGGCATGCCAGCACGCAGCCTCTTTCACTCGTCGGAAGAGTATTATGGGACTTCATTTCATGAAATGGCGCACAGCACGGGGCACTCCAAACGCTTGCATCGGGAGAACTTCGACAACCCCGTCTCGTTCGGCTCAGAATCCTACTGTCAGTGCCGATGCAAAAATCCCCATAGTGCCGTTTGAATATTCCCCACCCCTTGATGTGGTAAACCGGGACGCACTCCAAATGGAGGAGGTTCCGAAACTTGTTAAGGGGGAGAGACGTGCAAGAACTCAAAGAACTGCAATGGCAAGGAATGAGCATCCAGGCGATCAGCAAGTTGACCGGCTGGGATCGCAAGACGATTCGGAAGTATGTGCAGGCGGCGGGGTTGGTACCGGAGTATGGTCCACGCTTAGCACAACCGAGCAAGCTCGATGCGTTTAAGCCGTATTTGGAAGAACGGCTGCGCGCCGGGGTGTGGAACGCTCGGGTGTTGCTGCGCGAACTGCGCGAGCGGAACTATGCAGGGGGCTACACGATCCTGACGGACTGGTTGAGGCCGCAACGCAGCGCGGCACGCGTGGTGGCGGTGCGGCGCTTCGAGACCGCTCCGGGCCAGCAGGCGCAAGTGGACTGGGGACATCTGGGCACGCTGGAGATAGCCGGGCAAGAACAGAAGCTGCACGGTTTTACCTTCACGCTGGGTTACAGCCGGAGAATGGTGGCGGAAGTGGCGTTGGACCAAAAGCTGGGCACGCTGCTGCGACTGCATGAAGCCGCGTTCCAGCAGCTCGGTGGCGTGCCGGAAGAGATTCTCTACGACCGCATGAAGACGGTTTGGCTGGGAACCGACGAGCGCGGCGAGATTGTCTGGCACCCGGTGTTTCAGGACTTCGCGCGCTACTGGGGCTTCACGCCGCGGCTGTGCCGGCCGTACCGCGCACAGACGAAAGGGAAAGTGGAAGCAGGCGTGAAGTACGTGCGGCGAAACTTTCTGTGTGGGTTGCAAGGGCGCGAACCCAGCAGCCTGAGCGATCTGAATGCGCAGTTGCGCGAGTGGATCTGGGGTGTGGCAAACCAGCGCGTGCACGGAACCACGCATGAGCAAGTGATGGTGCGCTGGGATGTCGAGCAACTCAGTTTACAGTCGCTGGCGGGGCAGCCGCCATATCCGTACGTGGATGGCGAGCTGCGCAAGGTGGCGCGGGATGCCTACGTGGACTGGCAAGGCAGTCGGTATTCGGTGCCTTGGCAGTATGCGGGCCAGGACGTGTGGGTGCAGGAAATTGCGGGGGAAGTGGATATCCGCACGGGCCGCGAGCGGATTGCGATGCACGGCAAAGCGCAACGGAAACACAGCGTGTTGACGTTTGCGCCGCATCATCAGGGGATCCCGCTGGGGGTGCGAAGGGCGGAAAGCAAGATTCTGATTCATCTGCGGCAGAGCGCGCCGGAGGTGGAGAAGCGTTCTCTGGCAGCGTATGAGCACGTGGCCAACGGAGGTGAGCGATGAACACGCCGATCGAGCGGTTGCAGACAGCGCTGGAGACGCTGGGATTGAAAGCAGTGCAAGCACGACTAGAGAACTTGCTGGAACAAGCGTCGAAGAAAGAAACCAGCTACGCGGACTTTCTCGATGAGTTGCTGAGCTGCGAGGTGGAAGCACGAAGGACTCGTTATCTGCGGGCTAGGCTGCAGCTAGCGCATTTTCCCTTCGTAAAAACCTTCGAGCAGTTCGATTTCGGTTTTCAGCCCTCGCTCGATGAGCGGCAGATTCGGGAGTTGCGTTCGTTGCGGTTTATCCACGAAGCCAGCAACGTGATTTTGCTGGGACCGCCGGGGGTGGGAAAAACGCATTTGAGCGTGGCGCTGGCGGAGGAAGCGATCCGCTCGGGATTGGGGGCGTATTTCATCACCGCGCACGATCTGGCAGCGGACTTGGGGCGCGCGTATCGGGAAGGCCGGTTGGATCGCCGGATGCGCGTATACCTGGCACCGAAAGTTCTGGTGATTGACGAAGTGGGGTATCTGCCACTGGACGACCTGGGAGCGACGATATTCTTCCAGTTGGTGAGCGCACGGTACGAACGCGGGAGCATCATCCTGACCTCGAACAAGAGTTACGGGGACTGGGGATCGATCTTCGGAGATTCGATCATCGCCACGGCGATTCTGGACCGGTTGCTGCATCACTCGACGACCATCAACATTCGCGGTGAAAGTTACCGGCTGAAGGACCGCCGCAAAGCCGGACTGGTGCCGCCGCGAGGACAGGAAGGGGCGGAGGTCGCGGCACGTTCCTTGGCCTCGGACTCCGTTGCGCCCAAAACGCGCCAAAAAACGGCGCTGGGCTCCACTCCGTCCGAGGCCAAGGAAGCCCAATCATGAGGTTCAGGGGTGGGGAATTTTCAACCGGTACAACGGGGAATTTTCAGCCGGAGTTGACACTACTCGAAAGAGGAACTCATTGCGGAGATGACCGCCGCCATGCTCTGCGGCATTGCGGGAATCGAGCAGAAGAATCTTGAAAACTCAGCCGCCTATCTCAAGACGTGGATTGCCCGACTCAAGTCTGATTCGCGGTTGCTTGTTTCCGCCGCATCGCAGGCCCAAAAAGCCGCCGACTTTATCCAGGGCAAACTCGCGCGTCAGGGAGGCGAATGGCAACCCGTTGGCCTAGGTGACATCAAACGCGATTCTACCCTCACTAATACACTCACTTAAAGTTACTACCCTTATTCCTCGGGTCCTTTCGATAAGTGCAAGGGACGAGGGGAAACGCAAACATCGTGCTGAAACAAAAGGGGGGAAGAACGGTGTATAATCACTTCATGGCTAAGGATGTGATCCACATCTCCGAGGCGGAAGCGGCGAGCGACTTTGCTGGGCTGATGGCACGCGTGCGCGCGGGCGCGGAGGTCGTCATCGAAAATGGCGAGCGGCCCGTGGCGGTCCTTCATGCCGCCGAGCCGGTGCGCCGTAGCATTTCCGAGTGCATCGCGTTAGCCAAAGCGCACGAAGAGGAAACCGGCAAGGCTCCGATCCTTGATCCAGACTTCGCAAAAGACGTTGAAGAAATTCTCAGCAACCGCAAGCCGTGGAACCCGCCAGCGTGGGAATAGTCCTCGACTCAAGCGTCATTATCGCTGCCGAACGCAGAGGCCGTACCGTTCGGGAAATTCTAGAACAGGTGAAGGCGGTTCAAGGGGAGATCGAAATCGGCGTGTCGGTGGTGACCATCGCCGAATTGGTGCATGGAGCCTATCGCACCAAAACCCAAGCGCAGCAGCAGCGACGGCTAGAGTTCATCGAGCGGTTATCGAGCGATGTGCCGGTACATCCGGTCACGCTCGACATCGCCCGGCTGGCCGGTCGCATCGAAGGCCAACAGGAAGCGATTGGTGTCCAGTTTGCGTTCGAGGACCTGCTCATCGGCGCGACAGCGTTGCATCTCGGCTACGAAGTGGCGACGCTGAACCTCCGCGATTTCCAGAGAATTCCTGATCTCTCCGTGATCCAACTCTGAAAGATTGGTACGAAACTTCCCTTCGCTCTCGCCGCCCTGAAGGGGCAGGCCCGCTGACGCGGCTCCCGATGGTCGCCTTTGACTGCGGCTTCGCTGCGGGAGTGATCCTAGCATGAGAGGCATGAACCTCTCCGCGCTCAAAGCTAGTGTGAGCAACAATGGCTATCACTCTGCCCTATTGGTAAGATTTGCTGCTGGCTGAGACGGGGGCGAGACCGAGAGCGGAAATGAGAGATTCTGACATTTTGAAAGACAGCGGGGCGGATTTCTTCGCTGTTGTTGTTGACCGGCGAGACGTTGAGCGGTCAGATGTCGATCCAACTCTGAAGGTTTTGAAGCGGCTTTTAGAAGACCGGGAGACTGTTGTCCGTTTTCGGGGTCGGCTTGACCTGGGGTTTGCCGGATACGATGACGACGTGAGGGAACTGTACGAAATTGAAGAGGTGCGGAGTTTTCTCGCTGACCTCGACAAGACGTTTCCTTTCTGGCTTTATTTTCTCGACCTCCGAACCGAGACGTTGACGGTAATTCTTCTGAGCTTCTGCCGATATTCGAGGGCCCCTGACGGGGTATTTGTCATTGACCGCGCCGACCAGGAGAGATTTTTTGTCGACCATAGTCGCGCGGTTACTTGGCTGTTTGACAATTACAGTCTCGACGAGAAGGAATACCAAGTGCTGACGACGCAAATCACAAAGTACCTGGAGCACAGAAAGCATCCTCCCGTCATTCACTGAGTGACAGGACGGCACATTCGCGTAGAGATAGAGCTATGCTAAGAGCATCGGAACTTTGAGCAGCCATGGCGATGGGAGGAAACAATGTGGGGTTGGATTCTTTTCGTGGTTCTGTCAGTTTGGTACGTCGCAAGCATGGGCCATACCGTCAAGAAGATGACGAATCTCGAGAGTTACGTCGTCTTCCTGCTGCTCTCCGACGATATTCGCTTCGACCACAAGAAAAAGTTCCAGAACTGGATATCGAAAGCCAAAGAGACACGGCCTGCTGACTTGCGGGGCAGGGCTAGTGACGCATTGCAGCTTCTCGCCGACAGTCTGGCGGAAAAAGGATCAGCTCTTTCATCATCAGCCCTTATTTGGAAGCATAAGAGCGAATCTGATGCGGTTGAGTCCTAAGGGTGTAGCAGATTAAGTTGGATTCTGGCGCTCCGCCGCTGGCGTTGCAGGCTTGACCAGCGCGGCGGGGCCGTATACGCCAACAAGGGCTTCCACTGCCGTGCATTCCGCAGCGTGGTTTTGGTACGCGAGAAATTTTCCGGCCAAAAGCAAAATGCAAGTCGTGACCGTAGTCGTAGCTTCGTAAATCTCCCGGTCGTCGTAATTCGGTTGGACTTTGTGTTCCCGAAAGCGACGGCCCAATTGAAGCATGCCGGAATGCGTGTAGCTGCACAGTGCTGCCCAGCCGCGTTTTCGCAAGTCTTCAAAAAATCCGTGGGCCCGGTACGCTTCGTCAATGGCCTTCGCCATATCTAGCATGTTCACCGGGAATTTGTCATCGGCCTCAAACGCTTGAATTTCTTGGTCAGTCGCACAGGCGTTAATCCACATTCCGCGATACATGCTTTCGACGATGCTGCGTGCCAACGCAAAAGCTGACCCGACTCTGCCGTTGCGGATAAGGAGCAGCATGGCCCTGTGGTGCTCAATCATTGTGGCTAAGAGGCCGATTACGATTACAGTGCGAGAATTATCGGGATAATCGTGCTGAGCAAGAATGTGATTGGCTTGGGCAGCTGCGCTTTCTACTTTCTGCAGGTGTTCTTCCGTTTCGGGTCTCATAGATGCGCACCTTCTGTCACATCATAGCGCGTGATAGAATCCGGGCAAGTAGAAGCGGGGGCAGCATGGAAGGCGAATCCCGGTTGAAAAAGGCAGGAAGTTTCGGGTTTGGCCTAGTTATCATGGTCGCGATTTTCCTGATAATTGGGCTGTTTCTGCGGGGAATGGTATGGGCTTCGGAAAAGGCACTCCCCTGGCTGATCGATGCTGGCCGCATCGCGTTTGACATTTGCGTACTTGGCTTACTCCCACTTTGTATTTTCAGAAGGACGCGGCCTTGGGCTGGGTTTGGATTCTACGTAGCATCTTTCTTATTTGGCACTGTGTTGTTCGCATTCTCCTGCCTTGTCGTTGTCCAGATATGGGGCTACGGCGGTCTAATTTTCGGTTTGCTATTGGCAGGAGTTGGTGTTGTACCTGTGGCGTTCCTCGCGACGCTCGTTCACGCGGCGTGGCCTTTGTTTTGGGACGTTGTGTTTGGAACGGTTCTCACGTTTGGTAGTCGATTCTTAGGGATATACCTATCAACACCAAAGGAAGTTGAGGCAGAACAAGAGGAAGTCTCGGTGTAGGCGTGAAAGGAGGCCGAATGACCAACGGTGTACCCAAGGAGACAACTTGCCCGCGCTGTCATGGCACGGGAAAAGTTCCAGGAATGCCGGAACGAGTTTGCGACACTTGCAGCGGCAGGGGAAGAGTTCCCGTTAAGGAATATCCCCCGGACACCAACCCTTACAAGGAGAATGACTAGGTCCGGGCCGAAGAAATCGGGGCATTGAAAGGCATCGATGTTTTGCATTATAGCAGGGGCCGCTATTGGGCTTTGCCAAGTACTGATAGGCTCTTTCTTCTATGACGCCGCCCGGTACGACTGGCGATGGGTGCGTTCAAGGAGTCTCGCAGTATATACAGAAGCCGCCAAGACTCTCCTTACTTCTTCCGGTATAGCTGTCGCCATCGTAGTGGCAGGGCTACGAGGAAACTTCTCTCCTCCAGTGTGGATGCTGAGACGCTCCATTGCTTTGCTCATCTCCTGCATTCTTTGCTCGGTGGCGTTTATCGTTGTATTGAGTCGGTGGTGGGAACGCGCATCGGCAAGGGATGGCGGAGACACCGAGCAAGGAATACTCAACTGGTTCGAACTGACCATCGCACTTGTACTCGCGGACGCGGCGCTAAGTTCGTTTTTGCTTGGTTTCCTCTACCTTGCTCGGATTGTTTTTTGGATTTGAGTCCCCGTGCAAGGCCGTGACTGACGATGAGCTACCTAGCCCATACGGTCGTCTCATAATGGGTACCTATTCGCAAGACCAGACAAATACCATGGCCCGCAATTCCTCGGGGGCGAAGGGGGCGGGGAAAGCATCAAAGTTGTAGCCCTGAGTCTTCAGATTTTCTAATGTCTCCGACGGAACAGGTTCAGTGATAAGCACAATCTTTGTCTTGGGCGAAATCTTGAGCAGGTTAATACCGGCTTCAATACCATCCATCTGCGGCATTACGAAACCAAGAAGTGCGATGTCAGGGCGGAACGTCGCTGCACGATACACCGCATCAACCCCGGAGCACTCCATTGCGATTTCACAATCTTCACCTGCGAGGGTCTCTGCAATTAGGTCGGCGACGGCAGGTTCGTCGTCGCAAACAAGCACTCTTGTTTTTCTCGCCGGTGACGCTTCCACTTGGCACCGTCAGCTCATTGGTCGGCTGACCTGAGTCAGTTGTATTCGGCATGGAAGGAGGTTGTACAGCATGTTGTTGTTCCGACTCTGCTAGGCGGACTTTCCATGCCCAAAGCGTGAATACAAATGCCGCACCGAAGTCGAGGATTTTCCATTGGCCGCGTTGAAGGTGCAGCGGAAAGAACGGATTGAAGAAAGCAGCCGTAATCCCATTGATCCAGGCCCACGTGCGTTGTCCCGCTTGATAGGACCTTACCGCGAGGTAAACTGAAGTAGCGCAGATGGCAAAACGCAGGATTGTGTACGTACCGTACGGCCAGTGACTCCAGACCGCCAGCAGCGCAAAAATGGCCATTGCGACCGCGAGGATCTTCGCAGGCTGAATCTGCTGTGAACCTTTAACCAAACGCGCTGCTCCAATGTGAACGGTGACCAAGGAACAATTGGACGGACGCGATTTGAATGCCTAGGAAATTCTGTGGCATGCTTCCCTAATAGCCGCGTCAACGTCACGCTTTCCTAGCGTAATTCTGTCCACGTCAGACGGCTTGAACTTACGCTGTGATTCCAAGAATGATCTGAAAGCATCTTGAGCCGAGGCAGTGTCAGCCAGCATCTCGAAGATGCAACCCATGTCGAACAAATAGATCGGCAACGAATGGAGAGAATAGGCTTTCGAGGCCGCAGCCAACGCCTTGCGAAAACACAAATCTCTATCGACGATACGCTTGTCCGCTAACTCTGCTAAGGTCACCTGGCTCTGAGCGTAGCCGATCAATGCCCAGGCGGTCATCGCTTTGTGTGCGTCAGGGTGGATGTACCATGTGCCTTGTTCTGTTTCCTGATAGGAATCCTTCAGCATTCGAAAGAAACGATTAACTTCAGCCTCTTCCTCATCAGTGAGCGTAAAGCTGACCCGTCCATCTTGGTGTCGTTCGATTCCCGGCAGTTTCGATTTCTTGCTGAAAGGCCACATGCTAGAGTTCCTTGCCGACAGCACGAACCGTTTCGAGGAGATTCAATTCCTTGAATGAGTCCGTAGCAAGGCCCGTCACCTTCATGTAAGTCTGCGCGTAGGCTGTGAACTCGCTTTTGTCCACACCCAGAAGTTCGCACATGTTCCTTGCGAACTTCGAAAAGAGAGCATCCTCTGCGAAGGGATTGCCGGAATCTAGAAGCTTCTTGCACTCTCCGTACTCGGTTTCAGCGTTGCCCAACTTCTCTATGAATTCACCCTCCATTTTGTCTTTCAGGTTCACTGGCCAATGCCCGAAGACTGATTCTATGGTCGGTCGTACTATCAACGGATAGAGTCGATCCTGCACTTTGCATCGCCGTTCATGACCCAATTCCCCGTATGCGAATCGGTTGGTCATGTGCATGAAGAAGTAGAGAAATTCGCAAACGACAGCAAACCAGCGTAGCGTGTGATCTTTTTCATCTTCCGCCTGAATGGATGCTTTCAGAGCTTCAGCGTTGAACAAGGAAGCTTTGACAATGCGCTGAGCGAGATCGGCGACTGGTGGAACCTCTGGCTTGCGGAATGTGTTTAACCACGGCTGCATGACGTGACTTGTCATCGTATGGTAATCTCGCCGTGACCTGAAACAAAGCGGTTTCTCTTCTCTCATCCAAGTGAAGAAGCGATGATTGACATTCAGAGCGTCACGATTTGGTTCTACCAAAAGGATGGACAGCTGACTATCGAGGTGCGCTGTCCGGCGTGCCAAAGCAAGCCCGAAGTCGCAAAAGGAGCACAGGACAAAGATCATTTGGTCTACATGCTGAACTGCCCGAAATGCAATAAGACGTTGATTCAGTACAGCAGTCCGGAAGAGTTGTCCGGTGAGTTGAGCAAGGTCGTGGGAAAGTGGCGAGTGTGACCGACTCATTTCACCCGATGCATAGCTCGGATCATGAATCGTGCTTTAGAGTCTTGCGCGCTCCGTGTACCTGGCGTGTACCTCACTTGGGCGAATCGGGTGTTTTTGGCGTTTTTCTCGTTTAATAGAATCAATAACTTACGCGTTTTCAGCGTCGCTTTTAGTTCGATCCCCACCGCCCCTACCAAATCCCTTTTCCCCAATAAAAACGCCAAATTGGCCTCGGGTTACGTTTTCTAAAAACGTAACCCGACCCTACCGATTTAGACGGTATTGTCCACGCCCAACACGAACAAATAGCTCCGTTGTATTCCCGTTTCCTACGGAATGCTTCCCGAGAAATGTGTGATACGTTCCTTCTGCCCATCCTGGGCAAGCTCGTTTTAACATTGCGGCGTTGAACGGCTGTGCGAGTTTTCCAGAACGAACTGCCGCATAAATATCGGAAGCGAACTCCTTCATTGTTTGCACGGAAAAGCCTCCTGAAGCGCCAACAAAATTAACAATGCCGCGTGGTCATGTAGGTTCTTCGGGTTCGCGCGTAGGTATTTCACCACAAGAGTAACCACCTGTGGGGTTGGCATGAAACCTGTTTTTGGAAAGCAAATCAATGAAGAGGAAAAATGGAGGCGCGCTTTCTCAGCAGCTTCCGTCTCGGCGTACCCATCAACAACGCCAAGAATGTAGCCAGTACAGTGGGAGCCGTCCACCCATTCCTTGTCGGTCAGAGTTGTGTCGCCATCAATGACTCGCATGGCTTGTTTGCAGTCTTCAAGCAACTCATTTCCCGTGGGCATGTCTTGGGTCACTGTCGGTTTCTGCGCGGCTTTCGTAAACCTTACATTCAAGGGTAGGAACAGCAGAGCAAATAGCATAATTCCGGCCACTGCGTTACGGGCCATACTGGCAACCTCCATCAACCCAGATTCTACACCAAAAATTTGTGTTTACTTTCGGAGAGAACGCGCTATGGTGAGCACGGGTTACGAATTTTGTCCGTAACCCGACTGAGAAAAGCCCGGTAATTCCGGTACAAACCCGGCTCAGAAATGCGTAACCGGGGTTGTTTTGGGATGACTAAGGGCAGGGGAATAAACAGATTTTGTGGTTTTTATTGGGTTTTTGGCTGGTAGAGGATAAAGATCCCCACCGCCCCTACCATTTCCAAACGAACCGGGCTCGAAGCTAAGGTGAGGATTTCATCATCAAGAAGTGAGGCACCCCACTCTTTCGCAAGGTCGCGAAAGGATGGGCCAAACCGGATTGGCAACTGGTCGTTGACAAGCCTGCAGCAGCGATTGGTCAAGACGGGTGGCCGATTGGTCAAGCACGCGCGGTACTACTGGCTGCTGCTGGCGGAGAGTCATCTGACCCGGCGGCTGTTTGCAAGCATGGTGCGGCGGATCGCCGCGATGCCCTTGCCGACCGGATAGGGGGCGGCGGCGGGGAAAGAAAACCCGGTGCAGGGAGGAGGAGACTGAGAGGTGTCCGGGAAATCGCTTGAAAACGAGGCAGTTCCTGGTTCTCCTCTATCCGGATGAGGCAGGACTGGCCCCTTCGTTGGGTCGCCGGAGTCGTTTGGGATGGAAGGCATAAACAAAACGGCCCCAACGGAGGGGATTGGGTGTATATTGAACGCCGGCAAGGATGCCAAAACGGAAATTCCGGTTAAGGACGATTCGATGAACCCAAAACACATACACATACTCAAGACGTTTCTCAACGGTTCCATGCGCCTTGCGGAATTTGCTCTTACCAATGTGTGCATCGCTAAATGCAGCTTCTGCGACATCTGGAAGCAGAGACCCAGGCAGTTCGTCGATAAGGAGAAAGGGTTGCTGGCGATTGATAAACTTGCCGACTTCGGCGTTGCCCATATCACCCTCACGGGCGGGGAACCACTCATTCACCCCAATATCATTGATTTTGCGAAGAAATGCACTTCCCGCAACATCCACAACGTGGTTCTTGATTCGGCTCCGTCACTCATTACGGACGCCATACTTGACGGACTTGATGAAGCCCGATGTGACATGATCTCAATTTCGTTTGATTCTGATGATCCTAAAGTCTTTGAAGAATCCAGACGGATTCCAAATATCATGGGGGGCATCGAAGACGCCGTGAAGAGGATGAAGAGGACGAAAATCAAATCCATGGCTTCCATACTCATCTGGAACAATAACCACGACCGGATGGAAAAGCTCTTCGCAAAAGCGACTGACATGGGATTTGACCTCATTACAATCAATTACCCGACTTTCTCAAGATCCGTGTTATATCCACTGGGCGGCGAGGGGATCAGCCTATCCAGAGAGATGGTGATCAAGTCGCTGGAAAGCATTATTGAGCTCAAGAAGCAGAAAAAATACAGAATCGTCAATTCCATAGCGTCGATGGAAAACATTATCCAGTACCTCAAGGATCCGTCGAAGGTACGCTATGCGTGTCTGGGCGGAAATCGTGTCATGTTCGTTGACTGGTTTTGTGATGTAAGGCCGTGTATGCAGCTTCCCAACGTACTGGGCAATATCCTCACCATGACAAAAGATGACTTTGCCACAGAACCCTGTAACAGGTGCAACATGAGCTGGTATCGGGATTTCAGCACGTTCTTCCATGGAGTGAAATCGCTTCCTGTGATCTTGGAATCGATAACATCCGCGAAGGGAATATATTAACTGTAATCGCTCAGACTTGAGCCGACGCTGTTAGTTAAATCAAGCAGCCGATGACTGGCCAAGCGAACGATGGCTGCTGGTGCAATGCGTGAAACTTTGGCTCTGGTTAAATGCTGATCGCACACGGCCCAGTGCCGGGCGCTTATTCCGCCGACGAAGCTGCTACTGAGTGTGCTGCCTCCCGGTGGCGTTTGTACCGTTCCAGCGCCTCGTCCATCGCGGCCTTTGTTGCACGTAGCTTTGCTACGCGCTCGGACTCCACCCCGCCGGAACGGCGAAGGACAAGGTCCCAATAATCAGTGGAGGTCTTCTCTAGCAACTGCTCGAATTCAGCGCAGGTGGCGCAAGCTCGCATTGGGTCTCCTTCCACCTTACCACCACTGACAGTCGTCTCGGGACATGGAACGCCATGCCTGTGCACCGCGCGAATGGAGCGTAAAACTGATTCCTGTCTGTCTACCATCATGCACCACGCTGATTTTTCGGTAGACGTTGATTTCGGTATTCTAATGCATAATTTCAATTCGATCACATCCGATGATATCACCATTAACTTCGCCAGAGATCACTGCTTCACGGGCCACTATGTTGGTATTCAAGTGTGCATTGGATCCCAGTGCAAGCTGAAAACCGCCAATTGAAACCAATCCGTCAACCCTGCTGTCCAGCTTGAGATCCTCTTTGCCGGTAATTTCACCTTTAATTTCAAATGAACGATATGACTTACGTGATCGGCCCCGCTCTCACTAAACGCCAATCCCTTAATCCCCGATGAGTGAAGTATTACTGCAAGGATCCCCTTATCTTTTTCGTTTTATTTCACTGTCTAGAGCATTTTTAATTTAAGTGCATACATATCCAGAAGAGGCGAAGTAGTTTGCGCACTCAGTTGAGGAAAGGGTGTTAAGCAGCTCGCCGATTTCCTCCCACAGGGCGTCGATTGATCGTTTGGCGGCTTTGCGGAGTAGCGCCTTGAGTTTGGCGAAGAGCTTTTCGATGGGGTTCAAGTCGGGCGAATAGGGCGGCAGATAGAGCAGCGATGCGCCCGCCGTGGCGATGGCATCTTTGACCCCTGCCACCTTGTGGCTGCTGAGATTGTCGAGAATGACGATGTCTCCGGACCGGAGGGTCGGGCATAAAAATTGGCGCACATAAGCAAGAAACAACTCGCCATCCATCGGCCCGTCGGCGACCAGCGGCGCGGTCAATTGCTGGTGGCGCAAGCCAGCCACAAAGGTGGTGGTTTTCCAATGGCCGTGCGGGGCCGAAGCGATACAGCGCTGCCCCCTTGGGGCCCGTCCATAGCGCCGCGTCATGCTGGTCGATGTCCAGGTTTCATCGATAAACACCAGCTTTTCGAGGTCCATCCTGGGCTGCGCTTCACTCCATGCGCGCCGCGCCGCCTGCACGTCCTCGCGTTCTTGCTCGCTGGCGTGCAAGGTTTTTTTTGAAGGTGAGATTCCATTTGTTCAACTGGTGCCACAGAGCGCCGATCTTGATCGGAACGCGCTGTTGCGCCAGCCGTTGCTGTAACTCAGCCAATGTCAGATCGGGTTCGGCTGCGATCCAGGCGCGCAGCACCTGTTCCCTCTCCGCCAACCGCGAGCGGCGATGGCCGCCGATCTGAAAACTGCTACGCACGCCCGTTTCTTGCTCCCGGTCGCGCACCCGATAGACCCAAATGCGGCTCACTTCGAACCGCCGCGCAATCTCCGTCGGTCGATCCCCGCGATCCAATGCCCGCAACACGCGCTCGCGCAAATCCTGCGAATAGGCCTGCATCCATGCCTCCCCTCTACCAGCAGGAGGATTATCGCATGAAATGTAAACACTTAAATTAGAAATGCTCTAGGATCTTCAGTTGAGTCGAGATGTCGTAAAGTTCGGCGATATATTTCTTTGCCGGCACCCATCCGCGCCGTCTCCGTTTTTCTAATTGATGGGCGACTGCTTCAACCCTACGATACAGCTGGTACGGTTTCGAGTAACCCGTCGCATTCCAGCGTTCCCCCAATAGCTTTTTCTCAATCGCGGAATCCTCCTTGGGTCGTTCATCTTACGTCAGCCGCCGCTATGAGCAGGGAGCCGCACTAAAAACGCTGGGTGGGTGCCGTTTCTTGGTGGAAAACTTTGCCCGACCGCCACTTGGAAGAAGATGTTCACATAGCCTCTCGTGTTATCGAATGGCCTGTATCATCATCAACTCTAGCCATGGGGGATAGATCTTTTTCGCCAAACCCGTTTCTGTAGTAGTTGTAGTAATTGTCTTGACAGGGGCGGCTGCAACGCCGTGATTTTGAAGGACTATGGTAGTGTGGTTGATTTTTCGATCCCCACCGCCCCTACCAAAGACCCGTTGATTGTGTTGTCATTCCTCACCTGAAGGTCCTGATTCGGAACTAAAATCTATCGATTTTGCGGCCACATTGCGCCTGGACAATCGGCGGACTGGGCAAGTTTCGGATCCGGTCGTAGAATCGTGGGACGATTGTGAAACGCCGCCGCCAAGTCGCTGCCTTTATTCTTGCGGGCGGCGCAAGCTCGCGCATGGGGAGGGACAAAGGCCTTCTCGATTTTGGCGGCGTTCCGCTTATCGTTCACACCGCTCGCCTGATCGAGCCGCTCGTTGCCGAAGTAACAGTGGTTGGGCCGCTCCGCCGATTTGCAGCGATGGGACTGCGTGCGATGGCGGATCAAGGCGCTGCTGACCGAGGATCGAAGAGAATTCGGCGTGGGCCTTTGGCGGGAATCGCAGCCGCCTTGGCCGCAACGCGAATGCCATGGAACCTGATCGTTGCGTGTGACCTGCCGTATCTTTCCGCAGCGTGGCTCGAGTGGCTGCTCTCGCGAGCGATTCAGTCGCGCGGTCAGGTCGTCGTTCCGCGAACCGCGCGCGGGCTCGAGCCGCTCGCCGCGGTTTACCGCCGTGAATGTGGCGCGGCTATCGCCGCCGCACTTGCGCGGGGCGCGCGAAAAGTTACCGACGTGATCGGAGAGCTTCGCATGGACGTTGTTGACCAGAGCGAATGGCGCCGGCTCGATCCACGCGCGCTGGTCTTGAAAAATATGAACACGCCTGGAGACTATGACGAGGCGCGGAAATGGTGGGGCGTCGAGAGACTGCGCGAAGGCCATCCTATCGAGAAGCTCCCGCAGGCGTGGAAGCGGAAACCGCGACCCACTACTCCTCACCGTAGACGACGAATCTGAGTTTGCGCAGGAAACGAATAGGCGCTATACACAATAGAAGCGAAAGGAACAAGAAAATGGCGCCCATCCAGCAGACTGTGATTGCTTCGCCCCGCGTCGAGCGACTGCGGGATTTTGTCGTGGCATTCAGCCATTTGGTTGAAACCGCCGCCGGTGAGCCGGGCATCCTTCGCGAGGGGTCGCGTCTGCTGAAGGAATTGGTCGGCGTCGATGACTGGCTGCCTGCCCACTACGCGGAGCCTTCCATGACCGGGTATCAGCAATATTTGCTGCACGCTGATTCACGGGAACGGTTTTCCGTGGTGAGCTTTGTTTGGGGGCCCGGCCAGAAATCTCCAATCCACGACCATACTGTATGGGGGATCGTCGGCATCCTGCGCGGCGCGGAATTCGAGCAGAGCTATTCCCGCACAAGCGATGGACGTTTCGTGGAACAAGGCGCCCCTGTTCGGCTTGAAAAAGGCGAGGTCACCGCGGTTTCACCGGCGATTGGCGATTTCCACCGCGTCTCGAACGCCTTTGATGACCGGCCATCCATCAGCATCCATGTTTACGGGGCCAACATCGGAGCCGTTCGGCGATCCATGTACGAACCGGATGGAACGAGCAAGACGTTCATTTCGGGATATTCCAATACCGAGTTGCCTAACCTCTGGGACCGTTCGAAAGCTAGCAGGGGTTAGCGATTCATTCCGGCAAAGATTTTCTTTACACTCTCCGGGCTGGAAGCGGCAAGCAGGTTCTTGGCGCCGCCAATCGCTATTTCCTCCGCGTCCCCGGCAAGTTCTTTCATCGTCTCAGCGATAAAGGTTTCCAGAGGCATTTGGTTGAGTGCGCCGGGAGGAGCCTGGGAAGCTCCGCCAAGTTCGGTCGTCACGTATGGCGGAATGAGTTCGATGACTTTTACGTTCGAGTCTCTCAACTGGTGCCGCAGCGAAAGCGAGAAAGAATGGACCGCGGCCTTCGTGGCGCAGTAAACCGGGAAAGCCGCGCGAGGGACAAACGCGAGTCCCGATGAAACGTTTAGCAGGATTGCGTATTGCTGATTTTTCAAATGCGGCAAGAATTCAGCGGAAACGCGAATTAAGCCAAGCAGATTGGTTTGAATTTCCGCGAGCATCGCCGGATCGTCGAGAGGTTTTCCGGCTACGAAATCGTGCCTCCTCTGCACGCCGGAATTGTTGAAGACACAGTTAAGGGCGGGAAATTCTTCGATGACTTTCCGCGCGGTGTTCCGCACGGCGTTGAGATCCGTGACATCCAGAACGAAATGCCTCATTCCGGGATTTGCCGCGCAGATGCTCCGCAATCGATCTTCGCGGCGGCCGCTGATAATGACCTGGTTCCCCAGCTGATGGAATGCTTCGGCGAGCCCTTTTCCGATGCCCGAGGTGCCGCCCGTAATAAAAATTGTATTCGACTGCATTTTCATGAGACTTCCCCCTATAATCCGTGACGATCGCTTTAAATCGATGCCGGTTATTGCGGCCCATCATTCTACAGCGTCTCGCACGAGGAGAGAGCAAACCATGACACGATTACAGTGTTCGGCAGTTTTTCTGTTCGTGTGCTTCGCGACTTCCTTGCGCGCGCAACAATCCGCGCGGCCGGCCAACGACTCCTACCAATTAAAACCTTCGCCGAACACTGCGACGTGGGGCTATTACGACGCAAAGACGCCTCCGGCGCTGCGGATCAAGTCCGGCGACACCGTGGAAATTCAGACGCTGATTACGGCAAGCCGCGAGCGATTCGAGACCGCGGGCCTTTGGCCTGACCGTGTTGAACCGGCGTGGCGCGAAATTTACGATCAGGTGAAGGATCACGGTCCTGGGATTCACATGCTGACCGGGCCGATCTACATCGAAGGCGCCGAGCCGGGCGACGTCCTGGAAGTCCGCATCCAGAAGATTCGCCTGGCGATTCCGTATGCGCTCAACGTTTTCTCGCCCGGGCGCGGCTTTCTGCCTGAGGATTTTCCTTATGAGCGCGTGAAAGTGATTCCACTGGACGAGAAGCGGATGGTCGCGCAGTTCGCCGACGGGATCGAGATTCCGCTGCACCCGTTTTTCGGAAGCATGGGAGTCGCGCCTCCGGCGAGCTCCGGACGCATCAGCAGCGCTCCACCCTGGGTGAATGGAGGGAACCTGGATAACAAGGAGTTGGTCGCTGGCACGACGCTGTTCATTCCGATTCACGCGCCCGGCGCGCTCTTTCAAGCGGGCGATGGCCACGCGGGGCAGGGCGACGGGGAAGTGGACATCACCGCGATGGAAACGTCACTTGTCGGCACGTTCCAGTTTGTCGTGCGTAAAGACATGCATCTCCGCTGGCCGCGCGCCGAAACGCCCACCGAGTTCATCACCATGGGATTGCACGAAGACCTCACCGAAGCGACAAAGATGGCGGTCCGCGAAATGATCGATTTCCTGATGCAGGAAAAGCACATGACGCGCGACGACGCTTACATGCTGGCCAGCGTCGCCGCCGACCTTCATATCACCCAAGTCGTCGACGGCAACAAGGGCGTCCACATGATCCTCTCGAAAGCGATTTTTACGAAAGCAAGATGACCTTAGACGACGCGTCGATTCGGTCCGCTGAAACCGAAGAACCGGCGGCCCGTTCCAGACAATGGTATCGTATGTGTTACCATTATTGATGATCGAAGTGCGCGAGTACACTTATGCCTTTGACACGAGATTTCAAGGAAACAATCCGGGCGCGCGTGAAGCGCGATCCCGGCTTCCGCAAGGCGCTTCTCCGAGAGGGAATCGAAAACTTTCTCTCGGGGGACGTGGAAACCGGCAAGATCATTCTGCGCGATTTCATCAATGCCACAGTTGGCTTTACCAAACTAAGCGATGTTAACCGCCGCTCAGCGAAAAGTCTGATGCGGATGCTCGGTCCCAAAGGCAACCCTCAGGCTCGCAACTTGTTTGAGATCGTCGCCTATTTGCAGCGCGCGGAAGGCGTGCGCTTTGAAGTTCGATCCACTCGTGTCGGCTTACGGGCGAAGCGGCGGCCAGCGTCTCAAGGAACAAAGCGCGCTGCCTCGGCCAGCCTGATCCGTTGATCGTGGGCTGTACAAGCCGCTTTGATTGAAGCAAAAACCACCCTCCACTCGCAAACCACGAGGGATAGGGCACCCCCAAATTTAAGCTCTCAAAGCCTTCTGCGGCCGCCATTACTTCAGCTTGTTCGCATACTTCGCGACGCCGGCCAGCGCGCATGCTTCGTCCTTTTCGCTGCCTGGGGCTCCGCCAATGCCGATCGCGCCGATTACGTCGTTGCCAGACTTAATTGGCACACCGCCGGCCAGGGCAACCCTGTCCGGACCGATGTTGGGGATCTTCTGCGTTTCCCAGATTTTGACTTGATCGCTGGAATTCCCTTTGAAAGCAAGTGCGGTGAAGGCCTTGCGGCGCGCCGTATCGGCGTTCTGCGGGCCGCTGCCGTCGTCGCGCAACAGCACCTTGATGGCTCCGCTGGCGTCAATCACTACAATCGCGGGGTGGTAGTTGTGGGAGCGGCAATCGTCAAGCGCCGCCTGGGCAATGGCGTGCGCCAAGTCGAGAGAAAGGGCCTTCTGCATGATCACATCTTGCGAGAGCAAAGTAAGCGGGCTCGCGGCTAAGGCGGCAATCGCGACGGCGCAAACAAAGAACTGTTTCAGGTGATGCGGCATATCCAATCCTCCTGTTACAAAGTTGATTTGCTGCACCGAACAGAGCCGGCCCACCCGGTCAAATCGAACGGAATCCAAGTTGACGAATTCCTTGGGCGAAGATTTGTCGTTGGCGCGACGAGATGGCAGTGTTTTCAAGCCGAGGAAACTTCCAAAAAGAGATATGTAAAATAGCTTCTTGAAATCTGCTACGGGTAAATTATTTTTGTGCGACGGCTTTTGCCGAATCCGCCCGCAGCCGCACGTAGCCAACTTTCCCGTAGGGTTGCGCGCCGTACCAGATTCGGCCCTGAGCATCTTCAAACATGTCCCTGGTTCCGCGTTCACCGTAGGGCGTGGGATATTCGATGACCTTGCCGGTTTTGGGGTCCAGCTTTCCGATCACATCCGTGTACATGGACGCATACCAGAGGTTGTCATTGTGATCGACGCCGATTCCGTACGGGGTCGGCATTGGTCCAGGCAACTTGAATTCCTTAAATGTTTGGGTTTTGGGATCAAACCGCGTGAGGTTCCCGCCAAAATAGTCGCCGAACCAGACCATGCCTTGAGAGTCGATCTTCAGACGGCGCGGCCTGCTATCGGAGCTTGGCGGAGTCCATTTCGTAACTTTGTTGGTTTTCACGTTCACTTTGCCAATGCTGTGATGATCCCGGGAATTGAACTCTGCAAACCAGACGTTTCCTTCCTTGTCCACAGCAATGCCGTAGGTGTCCGGAACTTCGGGGAAGAACGTGAATTTCTTGGTTTCGATATCGAATTTGCTGAGCGGGCGGCCCGAACTCCAGATATTTCCTTGCAGGTCCGCGACGGCGGTATGCCTGCGCGGTGCGCCGGTTTGTCCTCCGGGGGTGTACCGCAGATTGGGCCACGGCGCATTTGGTTCCATTTCAACGGGCGGCGGGCCATCGTACGGCTGGCCGAACACTTCAAACTTTTCCGTGCGCGTGTCGAATCTTGCGAGTGCGTTTTGCCTTTCGATTGTGAGCCAGACGGAACCATCCGCGGTGGGCAGAATTTCATGAATGAATGGGCGCGTGGGGTCCGGCAATCTCCACGTATGGAGTTCGCCTGTCGCGGGATTGAGCTTCGACAATCCGCCGCCCATTTCCATCCAAATGTTTCCGTCCTTATCCGGTTTCCCGGTCCCTGGGCGATCCTTCGGCTCTCCCGTCAATTGATAATCGACGTACACGAGATTCAGAGCGTCGTCGGCAAAATAATCGTGTTCCTGCTTGACCTTTTGATATTGAGGCAGTTGAGCGGGCGATGCGGGCGTCTCGGCATCGGGGCCAAAAACTGTGCTTAGGTACTCCGAAACCTGGTCCGCAACCCCGGGTTTTATGTCAGCAACTCCGACCTGCCGCATATGGTCAATCGCTTCGAGCCAACCCTCGCGGTCACGCCCCATCACGCCGATTCTGCTCATGGCATGGCAATTGAAACAGTCTTGGAGGACTACATCTTTTCCCTTCGCCTCCGGCAACAAAATTCCCGCCTGATACTTGGTCAGTTGGCTCCACTGCACCGCGCCCTTCTTCATCGTAAAGCTGGCCGATGAAGTCTTGCCTTCCTGGACAGCGATATCGGTGCGGCGCGAAGGATCGCTTCTATATCCAGTTGAGGTTGCCCAGACTTCATAGGTCCCTGCGGGAAGATTGTCGGTCCGATACTGGCCCTGGTTGTCCGTCAAAACCATCATCAGCATTTTGGTTTTCACATTTTGCGCGCGCACAAAGGCCGCTCTAAAAGGAGAACCATCTTCGCCTTTGACGATTCCGGAAATGTCGCCTCCCGGGGAGGCGTACGCGGAAGTTGCCAACAGGAACGCTAAGAATGCGGTGCAGAGCATCTTTTTCATTGCCGTCTCCACGGACAAGATAATCCGGCCAGACTGCGCCTTGGCTGAAGTATACCGCAAGGCAGCGCGCAGACATTCAGATTCCGGATCTTGGCTTGTTCATCGAGTTTCTGGAATGGAAATTTGCTAAAACTGTTTTCGCTTATTGGGCGGTTACGTAAACCGGATTGGTGAACACCCAGAGGGTCCAGCGCCGCCAGCCGGTAATGCCGGGCTGGCGCAGAAAGACTTCCGTTCGGTAGCGGCCGGGGCCGGTGATGGGCTCGTCGATGGTCCGGGTCTGCTCCTCGTCAATCTCCCGCCCGTCGCGAAAAACCTTGATCAGCGGGAGGCTTGCGCCGGAGGGCGTGGAAATTTGGAGGCGTGCGGCTCCCGTCCAGGGAAGAAAGTCACCGGGCCCGCCGGAGACGTTTCCGTTCAAGACGCGAAAGGAGAAGCCCTCGGCAGGGTAGAGCGAGTCCAATCCGCAATACGAGTGGCCTCCCCTGAGCGCGTCGACGATTTCGGCAGCGCTCGCTAGGGCTGGGTTGCCACCGCCCGCGTCCGGCGGGAGCAACACGTGTTCGCGCGCCACCTTGAGGGACGGCACGTAGCCGGGGAACTTCCAGTCTTTGCCGAACGCCAGGCGCACGCGGGCATGCGTGTCGGCGGCACAAATACCGGCGACCGGCCGCTGCTGGAGAAGTTCATCCCACTTCGCAAAGTTCTCCTCCGGGGTGCTCGCCAGCCTCACCAACGCGAGTTGATCGTTTACTCCATAGAGGAGCAGCGCATCCAACAGGTCGAAGAAATTATTTTGGCGCCAGGCGGCGTCCTCGTTCCAGATTTCCATGCCGTCAAAATCAGACGTCTTCCAGTCGGTCCAAGGCGTGTGCGGATGAAACGGGTGGGCGAGAACCCGGAAGGCGCCGGCGGCCCGGGCCGCGGCCAGCAGAGCACGGTCATCCGTTGTCTTCGGCTGGACCCATGAAGGGGGAATACCAAGCGCGAGGAAATGTCCGGCAGTCGTGCCGACCTCTATTCCCGAAATGATGGGCAGGTCCGGCGGATCTTCAGCAAGGTCGTTTTCGGTCATCGCGACGTTGTGATCGGTGATCGCGATAAAGGAGAGACTTGCTTCCTGGGCGGCGGCCATCACATCCGCAACCGTCCCACTGCCGTCGGACGCTCTAGTATGAACATGGATCACGCCAATTCGTTCATCCCCGTTCTCACCCTTCGAGATGATTGGAAGTTTGACGAGCAAACCTTCCAGCAGGATTCCGGCGGCCACCAAGAGTAGGGTTAAGAGAAATACCGCTAGGATTCTATGCGATCGATTGCGTGATACCAAAACAGGGATTTGGCCCTCCTTATTCGGCTAACTCACAGCCGACAACAAACTCATCACCTCATTCGATGGCCATTGCCAAAGAACCTGACAAAAGTTTGATCAGATAAAGAGAAACTGTCAAGCGGCAATCGACACTGGATTTGTAAAGGTACACGGTTACTGCATGTTAAAGTCGAAACGTATATGATTTTCAGCAAATAGTTTTGATTCCCGGGACGCGGTTTAGGTTGTGTTAAAGTTGATTGCAGGTCAAAAAAGGAGACCTGGTTGATATCTTCCCGACTGACAAGTAGCAACCGCAAACATGCCTTTCTGATTTTGTTCACCCTGCTATCCGTGGGCGCCCCAGCGGCACTGGCCCAATCGACGACGACGCCGGTTACCGGTGATCAAGGCCCCGAACGCGGCCACGAATGGGAGATTTGGACGGGGGTGGGCGGCGATCCAATCGGCACTCCAAAAGTCACTCTCGGCAATAGCGTCTGGACTGCAGGCGCGCGCTACGGCTGGGTGCTGACCGACGCGCATGGTCCAGGCCTTCTGCGCGGCCGGTTTGAGTATGCCATGGACGCACTTCCGATCGTTATGGTGTTTCAGCCCGGTGGCCGAGCGTATGGGTTTGGTTTTGATCCCTGGATCATGAAATGGAATTTCGAGCCGCACCGGCGAATTTCGCCCTACATCGAACTCGGCGGCGGCGCCTTGATCACCACGCGCGAGATACCCGTTGGGGAAGCAAGATTCAACTTCACACCCACCGGCGCGATTGGCGTCAACATTCTTCGAGGGAAATATCATTGGAGCGTTGATTTCCGTTATTTTCACATTTCTGACGCGCAAATTACTCCGTTCAATCCCGGCACCGATACGTTCGGGTTGCGCGTCGGCTGGGGCGAATATATTCCTGCAAAGTAGGGTTTGGAAACGGCTCCACTGCCCCCCCGCCTCCACAAGGAAGGTCTGCCTCGTTTATGGAAATGACCGCCAAGGGTTCATCTGCCGAGGTGGAAGACGAATCCGCTGGTTAAGCGCCAATTGTCTTGCGCTTCCGGGCTATTCACGGGGAAATGCGTGGTGATCCAATCGAATCCCAGCAGACGGGCAGAAACCCGGTGCCCGAGCTTCAAGTCCACTCCGCCCCCGAGGGCATAAGCCCAGGTGGTATATGTAGCCGTGGGGATCTTTGGGAATTCATTATCCCGCCCATAAGCGAGCCCGATCAGATAATGGCCGAAAATGTCGAATTTCTTGAAGCCGCGGTAAGTGGCTTCCGGGCCAAACAAGCCTAGCAGTTCCTTGCTGTTGACGTGCTCGCCCCCAGGAGGGGGCGGAGGAGCTATATTGACCACGTGGTCCGCAAACTGCGCGTTGAACTGGCTCGTAACCCGGAAATAACTGGTGACGACACGAGCAAATTCTACCTGCAAGCCGTTGGTCGGCAATTGGTTTTCCCCAGCGATCCCTGCACCTGCCAGATCTTCCGAGTAACCACCGTAGAGTTCCCATTTGGGGATGCTCTGAGCTGAGGCGCCCGCCGCCATGCCAAGAAATATCAACGCCGTGAGTAAGGTTCTCCTCAATTCCCATTCCCTCCTGGTTTAGATAAACGCAAAGGCTTCTTCCCATACCACTCCGCCCGCGAGTTCCCCGTTTCACAACATTTTTCCCGCTCAGTAGAGTCCACAACAGACTGCCACAGTTTCCCTGCACTTCGTGAGAAATGTGATGATTAATGCAACGATTTGGTGGCTCATCCTCTCGCAACGGCTTGGAAAGGTATGCAAAATTTCGATTAAGATGGGGTATCTTATTTCTTGACACGAGAGTGAGGGAGCAGTACAGAAGGTCCGTCCAGGTTCGGCGCCGCAGCCAAACAAGGATTGCAAAACGAGGGGGAATCCGTCTTGAAAATAAGAACGACCATCATAATCGTCGTTGGGCTCGCGACTCTTTATTCCGGCGGAATTTCCTCTTTGCTGGCGCAGGGTAAACCTCCCGCAACTCTGCCCGTCGCGGAAAAGCTGAGCGAGGAGGCGGAGCGTGGTGAAGGATTGTTTCTGCAACGTTGTTCGCTATGCCATCTGCCCAGAAAACTCAAATTTGGATCACCGCCTGTCATCGGGCCAAGCCTCAGTGGCCAGTTCAAGGATGCCACCCCCGATCAAATGAAAGTCTTGCGAGGATTTATATTAAAGGGCGGTCCGGATATGCCGGGCTTCCAATATGGGCTTGAGTCAAAAGAAGTGGACGATTTGATCGCGTACCTGAAAACGTTGTAGATCCTTTTTCCAGATGAGTGGAGGCGCACTGTGCCAAGAAGCAAGGCTCTTTCCATAATTTTTTCCGCTTTCGTTGCGCTCGTGTTTCTTTCCGGCATACAAAACGGTTTTTCTCAGTCTTCGCCAACGGCGGGCACTTTATCAGGGACTGTAAAAGCTTCGGACGGCAAGCCCCTCGAGGGGGTCGGCGTTTCCGCGCGCGGCGTGAGCGAGACTTTTACAACCACCGTGTATACCGACGAATCCGGGCGATATTTGTTCCCCCCGATGACCAGCGGCAAATACAAGGTTTGGGCGCAAGCGGTTGGTTTTGAGACTTCCAAAGCGGATGCAGGTCTCACTGACGGAGCGAAGAAGCAAGTGGAATTGACGCTCGCGAGCCTCAACGATTTTCACAAACAGCTTTCCGGCACCGAATGGGCTGCGAGTTTGCCGGAGGATACTCCCGATGACAGGCGAATGAAGACGGTATTTATCAACAACTGCAGCGGATGCCATCAGGTCAGCTTTCTATTGCAAAACAGGTTTGACGCGGCTGGCTGGGGCGCCGTAATCACCTTAATGGAAAAAATGCTGTCCATCGGATACGCCCCTGAAAATGCGACGCCCAATTCTGTGATTCATGCCTACAAGCAGGAGCTCGCGGAATATTTGGGGCGCGTCCGTGGCCCCGGAAATTCTCCACTCAATCTGAAACTCCTCCCGCGTCCTACCGGCGAATCGGCTCAGATAGTGGTCACCGAGTATGACCTTTCGCGGCCCGAAATGCCGGGCTGGACGATGGAGCACAATGGCACGGACTGGTCGGAGGGAACTCCGTCCAGATGGGATGGCCGGGCCGCCCACGATGTCGCCGTCGACAAAGGCGGATTTGTTTGGTTTGCGGACGACGCAACGCCGGAGCGCACGCTCGGAAAGCTCGACCCTCGCACTGGACGCATCACCGAGTACAAACTCGCGGATCAGGCCAATGCTGCCGAAAGTTCCCATGCGCTTGTCTTCGATAAGGCAGGCAACATTTGGTTTGCGAATGGGACGGAAGGAAGTCCAACGAAGTTCGATCCCGAAACCGGAAAGTTTTTCAGATACCCCCGGCCGCAGGACATTCCGTTCTCAGGCGATTTCATCACGCTGGACACAAAAGGGAATGTGTGGTCTCCCCACCGCGAGGGAGCTTTCAAGCTGGACCCGCTGACAGGAAAATATACGAATTATTCTGACCGCCCGGGGAAAGCGAATTACGATCTCGCCGCGGACGCGGAAGACAAAGTGTGGGTTTCAAAGCCGGGCGGGAACGATATGGAAATCGTGGATTCACATACAGGCAAAATCGAACAGTTAGCTTTGAATTCCATGTCCTCGCAAGACTACGAAATTACGGCGAAGGACATGGAGCTCTCCGCAGGTTTGGGGCTTACGCCAAATACCGCCACGCCGCTTGAAAAGGGGCCGCGCCGATCGGTGGCCGATCGGGAGAAAGATGTCATTTGGGTGTGCGAATTTTTCGCGGACCGGCTTGCTAAAATTGACGTACGCACCAAAAAGGTGACCGAATATCCTTTGCCTCACCGATTCAGCCAGCCGTATTCAGCGACCGTTGATAAAAACCACACGGTGTGGATCACCATGCTGAACTCGGACAGATTCGCCAAGTTCGATCCCACCACTGAAAAATTCACGGAATACGTGCTTCCCACGCGCGGCACGGAAATCCGCCACATCCAGGTCGATAGCAGCACGAATCCGCCGACGGTCTGGCTGCCTTACGACCGAACCAATAAGATTGCCCGCGTTCAATTCCGGTAACACGGTTTGGTAGCACAGACTTCAGTCTGTGGGGTTCCGTTCGCCAGCCAGGGACTCACACGCAGCCAAGATCACGTGGAAATCCACAAACTGAAGTCTGTGCTACCAAAACCGACAGCCCGCAGACGATCATGATTACGGGACTAAAATGATTTTTCCTTGCGCCCCTGACTCCAGAATTTCCTTGTGGGCGCGCACAGCTTCTCCAAGCGGAAGTTCCTTGCCGACCACCGGACGCACCGTGCCGTTTTCAAGCCCCGCGTAAAGCCCCGCGTGAACGTCCGCCTCATCGGCTTCCGAGATGCCCCAGAGGACGAAGCCGCGCACCGATGAAGTGCGCGCCATCAGATCACGCGGCGTGATGGAAATGTCTCCGCGGCTGCCGATGACGATCACGCGCCCGAATCGCGCGAGGAGTTTGAGGTCGGCGGCGAGATTTACGTTGGCCAACATTTCCAGGACCACGTCCACGCCGCGGCCGTTCGTCGCTTTGAGAATGGCGTCCGTGTATCCCGCGTTGCGGTGATTGAACGCATGATGCGCGCCCTCGCGCCGCACAAGCTCGAGACCTTTGTCCGTGCCAGCCGTGCCGATCACCGTCATGCCCATCGCGCGCCCGATTTGCACCGCGGCGATTCCCACGCCGCCGCTTGCGCCGTGCACGAGCAGCGTTTCCGAGGCGCGCGCGTTCGCGTGATGGTAGAGCGCGTGATACGCCGTCCCGCACGCCACGTAGATTCCCGCGGCTTGGCTGAAAGTTGTGCGATCGGGCAGCCGGTGCAACTGCGATTCGAGCGCCAGCGAGTATTCCGCGTACGTCCCAGTGACGGGATGTCCCACGTACACACGATCGCCCGGCTTGAATTGCGTGACGCCCTCGCCGACGGTATGCACCACGCCCGCTCCTTCGCCGCCCGGCACGTAAGGCAGCGGCGGCTTGATTGCATACGTGCCTGCGCGCATGTAAGTATCGAACGGGTTCACGCCCGCCGCATGCATGCGCACTACCGCTTGCCCCGCCCCCGCCTTCGGCGTTGGGAATTCCTCCAACTTCATAACTTCCGGCGCTCCGAATTCGTGCACGACGATCGCTTTCATTTTTGTCTCCCTTATTTGGAAAATTGCCGTCTTGGATTTGGTCGCAAAGGCGAATTCTGTCGACTCAAGAGGACAATGTCAAATGAGCCTTAGCTTGAGTGGCGCAGGCTTCAGCCTGTGGGGTTAGCTGGTGCGCGGTGGCCTGCGCTGCAACGAAAACCCACAGGCTGAAGCCTGCGCCACTTAGGCTCCCAAACCTCCTGCCAAATTTTGTGCTAGATTAGTTCGCTTCGCATGAGCTTTCGCGCACAGTGCTAAGGCGGTCCGCCGTTCGGCGGACCAAACGGATGATCCACCGGAGACCCAATGATTATCGACTGTCACGGGCATTACACTTCCGAGCCCCCGGCTTTTATCGAGTTCCGCAAGCAACAAATCGCCGCGTTCACCGATTCCTCGAAAGCCCCGGCGCCACCGCAGATCAGCGACGATCAGATTCGCGAAAAATTGGAGCCTGCGCAGTTGAAGTTTCAACGCGAGCGCGGGACCGACGTCACGATCTTCTCCCCCCGCGCCTCCGCCATGGGCCATCACGTCGGCGACGCGAAATTGAGCGCGGCCTGGACGCGCATCTGCAACGACATGATCCATCGCATCGTCAACCTCTATCCCAAGAATTTCATAGGAGTCTGCCAGTTGCCCCAAACGCCCGGCGTGCCGCCTGAAAACTGCATTCCGGAGCTGGAGCGCTGCGTCACGGAGCTCGGATGTGTCGGCTGCAATTTGAATCCCGATCCCTCCGGCGGCTATTGGAAGGAACCGCCGCTCACCGACAAGTGGTGGTATCCGTTCTACGAAAAAATGGTGGAGCTGGAGGTCCCCGCGATGGTCCACGTGACCGGCACGTGCAATCCCGCCTTCCACACGACCGGCTCGCACTACATCAACGGCGACACCACCGCGTTCATGCAGTTCCTGACGTCCGACCTGTTCAAGGATTTTCCCACGCTGAAGTTCGTCATTCCGCACGGCGGAGGCGCGGTGCCGTATCACTGGGGGCGCTATCGCGGCATCGCCCAGGACATGAAGCGCCCGCCGCTCAAGGAACTTCTGCTCCACAACGTGTACTTCGACACGTGCGTGTACCACCAGCCGGGAATCGATTGCATGACCAAAGTCATTCCATCGGGCAACATCCTCTTTGCGTCGGAAATGGTCGGCGCCGTCAAGGGCATCGACCCGGAGACCGGCTACTATTTCGACGACACGCGGCGCTACATCGAGGCATCGACCATTCTCAGCGGGGAAGATAAGAAGAAAATCTTTGAATCGAACGCGCTGAAAGTTTATCCCCGCCTGGCCAAGCAGATACGGACGCAGGGGATCGCAGTAGGCGCATGAGGTTGTTTTGATATTGGCGTGTTGAATTCTCTGGGCCCCATCCTTGCCGTTGGGGTGAGAAGCTTAACCAAACGCTGAAACTCGACCGATGCCAGACAGTTTTTCTTGACGAAGCCTGGCGGTTTTCGCACAATCAAGTCATCTGCGTTGCTCCAAAGCAACTCACGCGAAGCTCGAGCCCTGCGGGGCGAGCGGTGATGCCGCACGCGCGGTCTGACGAAAACGAGGAAACGAACATGGGGAAAATCGTAGCAGCAATGGGAACGGTGCACGCGCCTCAACTCTTTGTCCGCCCGCCCAGTGAAGACCTCGCTCAACTTGACGCCGACATTGCGGCGATGCGCCTGCTCGGTAAGGACCTGGACGAAACCAAGCCGGACGTGGCGATCGTGATCGGCAACGACCACATGGAAACGTTTTTCCTGTCCTCCGTCCCGACCTTCGCCATCATGTCCGGTGAGCGGGCACGCGCGGAATTTGCCCGCAAGACGTACGATCTTCCGGTCCACCAGGGACTCGCTGAAGACCTGCTCGACAAGCTGGTCAACGCCGACTTCGACATGGCGTATTCGCAGGACGCCGTTCTCGGCCACGCGTTCGCGGCGGTGTATGAATGGATCATCGAAGATCGCAAAATCCCCGTCGTCCCGATTTTCGTGAACGCCTACTTGCCGCCGCTGCCGACCGCGCGGCGATGTCAGCAACTCGGGAAAGCAATCGCCAAAGTGATTGCCGGCCGGCCGGAACGCGTCGCGGTGATCGCCAGCGGGGGAATGTCTCACTTCCCCGGGACGTGGAAATATCCGCAGCCGGATTTTGAGTTCGATTACTGGGCCATCGCCCAGATGGAAAAGGGCAACCACGAGGCACTGTTGAGTCTTACTTCAGAGCAATTTGACGTAGTGGGAAACACAGAGATGCTCTCTTGGATGATCATGTTCGGAATGATCGGCGACCAGCCCGGCGAGCTCATCACGTACCAGCCCACCTGGCACCACGGCCACGCCGTCATGCGCTTCCTGCCCGATAAAAGAACGGGAAAATTTTCGGAGGAAGGGACCAAAGGTCCGGCCACCTACAAATTCAAGGGTTCGGAAGGATATGAGTTTTACAAGCATCCTTCTCCTTCGGCGTACAAGTTGAACAAGATTCTCTACGATCTGCGCTTCAAGCCGAGCCTGCGTGTGCGCCTGATCAACGACATTCCGTCGGTGGCGGCCGAGTACGGTCTGCCGGTGGAGGAATCGAAAGTCCTGGAGACTTTGCAGGACGAGGACATCGAGAAATTCCGCAACGGCACGGTTCACCCCCTGGTGAAGGCGGGCGCGCATCCGCTCGGAATGTGGATGAGCGTCATCGTGTTCCACGCGGAATTGCGCAGGCTGCGCGCCGCAGCCGCCAAGGGCGAAGCCGAAAAGACGAGCGTCACGCAATAGAAGAACAAGTAACGCAGGCTTCAGCCTGTGGGGTTTGGTGCGTGCAAGGACTGAACCCCACAGGCTGAAGCCTGTGCTACTGATCCTGCCATCCAGTTTTCCTATCACATTCACATCATTCCGGAGGAATCATGCCCAAGATGCGCGCCGTTCAAGTCCCGACCGCCAAAGGACCGTTTCAACTGGTGGAGCGCGAAGTCCCGCAGCCCACGGCCGGATCGGTGCGCATTAAAGTGCAAGCCTGCGGCATCTGCCACAGCGATGAATACGCCAAGGAGGGTTCGCGGCCGGGCATCACGTACCCGCGCATTCCGGGACACGAAATTGCCGGCGTGATCGACGCCGTCGGCCCAGGCGTTCTTGGCTGGGAAGTTGGACAGCGCGTCGGAGTAGGCTGGCACGGCGGGCATTGCGGCTACTGCAATTCCTGCCGTCGCGGCGATTTTGTAACGTGCAGCAAAGGGCGGCAAATTACGGGGCTCACTTGCGACGGAGGCTATACTGATTTCATGCTCATTTCCGCTGTGGCACTTGTCGCGATTCCCGACGAGATCTCCGCGACGGATGCGGCTCCGTTGTTCTGTGCCGGCGTGACCACATTCAATTCCTTGCGGAACAGCGGCGCGCGGCCCGGCGATATTGTCGCCATCCTCGGCCTCGGCGGGCTCGGCCATTTGGCCGTTCAGTTTGCGGCCAAGATGGGTTTTGAAACCGTCGCCATCGCTCGCGGAAAAGACAAAGAACCGTTCGCGAAAAAGCTCGGCGCAAAGCATTACCTCGACAGCGAATCCCAAAATGTCGTCGCTGAACTCGAAGAACTGGGCGGCGCCAGAGTCATTCTTTCCACGGTCACCAGCGGAAAAGCAGTGAGCGCGGTCCTGGGCGGCATGGGAATCAACGGCAAAACAATCCTCGTCGGCAATCCCGATCAGCCGCTTGAAATTACGGGACGCCTCTTAATTGCCGGGCGCCGCTCGATCAGTGGCTGGCCCTCGGGCTCACCGATCGATTCCCAGGACACGCTCGCTTTCTGCGCGCTCACCGGCATCCGGCCCATGACCGAAGTTTTTCCGCTCGAACGCGCTCCGGAAGCGTACGAGAGAATGTTAAGCGGAAAGGCGCGCTTCCGAGTCGTCTTGAATACTGGTCTTTAAGTAGCACAGGCTTCAGCCTGTGGGGTTTGGATCTTGCAAGAACTAACCCCCACAGGCTGAAGCCTGTCCCATTGGGCGCCGAGCAAGTGTCACTATTCGTGCCAACTCCCGAATGGACGGAAAGCCTCCGCAGTCTTATACTCTTCCCGTGAATTCCGAGCCCGATCTGCTGACTCCGTTGCGACGCTACTGGGGATACGACGTGTTCCGACCCTTGCAGGAAAGCATTGTGCGCAGCCTGCTCGCGGGCCGCGACACTTGCGTCGTCATGCCCACGGGAGGCGGAAAGTCGCTGTGCTACCAGTTGCCCGCCGCCATGTCCCCGGACAAGACCGTCATCGTCATCTCCCCTTTGATTGCGCTGATGGAGGATCAGGTGGCGCAGCTTGGCCAGATGGGAATTCCTGCGGCGCTTTTGAACAGTTCGATTTCGCCGATGCAGCAGTCTCGCGTGATCGACAAGGCGCGCGCGGGCCAATATCGTCTCTTGTATCTTTCTCCGGAGCGACTGGCGCGCGATGACACTAATGACTGGCTGCAGGGCGTTCCGGTATTGTTTTTCGCGATTGACGAAGCGCATTGCATTTCGGAATGGGGCCACGAGTTCCGCCCGGAATACCGCCAGCTCAGCCGCCTGCGCGTTCATTTTCCAGGCCGCGCCATCGCGGCATTCACCGCCAGCGCCACGCAACGCGTGCGGCATGACATCATTCGCCAGCTCGAGTTGCGCGAGCCGGACAAATACATCGCCAGCTTCCATCGTCCCAACTTGCGCTATGTGGTGAGGTCTTGTAGCGCAAGCGCTCAGACGGAGCTCCTTTTGCGCGCGGTGCGAAGCTACGAGAACGGACACATCATCGTCTATGCGCCCACAATCGCGACGGTAGAATCCACGGTGGACCTTCTTGAAGAAAATGGAATACTCGCCACGGCCTACCACGGCAAGATGGAAGCCGCCGATCGGAGACGTAATCAGGAGCGCTGGATGGCGGACGAAGTGCGCGTGATGGTGGGCACGATCGCGTTCGGCCTGGGCATCAACAAAGCGGACGTGCGCGCCGTGATCCATCTCTCACTGCCGAAATCCATCGAGCAGTTTTATCAGGAAGCGGGACGCGCCGGACGCGACGGCCTTCCGGCGGATTGCGTGATGCTGTGGCAGAAGAAAGATGCGAGTTTGCATGCGTACTTTATCGGGCAGATTAACGATCCGGATGAGAAGAGGCGCGCCTGGCAGCGCTATGACGAAATTCGCGGTTTTGTCGATTCGGACATTTGCCGCCACCAACGCATCTGCGGGCATTTCGGCGAGAACAAGAAATGGACAACCTGCCGGGCCTGCGATCCCTGCGGCTATGAGCCTGCCTGGCTGTCTGCTCCACTGGAGGAAGCCCCTCCCAAGCGGAAACACTCCAAGTCGCCATCCATTGCACCCGTGTCACAGCCGGCGAAACGCCCGTGGGAAAGGCCTGCGCCCACCCCCGCACCTGCGCGGATGCAAGAGGACTTGGAAGTGGATCCGGATTTGCGCGAGTTCTTGCGGGAGTGGAGAAGGGAAACGGCGAAGGAGCAAAATGTTCCAGCCTATGTCGTGATGCATGACACGACACTCGATGAGATCTGCCGCTCCCGCCCCGGCTCAATTGGCGGCCTTTTGCAAATTACCGGCATCGGCGAACGCAAAGCCGAATTGTACGGCCGCCAGATTCTCGATGTGCTGAAACGATTTCGCGACGGGGCCCGGGCCGCTGTCCCAGACAAAAAAATAACACCAAGCGAAGAGACGATTCTTTTGATTGAGGAAGGAAAAACTCTGGATGAAATCGCTGTGATTCGAGGCCGGAGACGGTCGACCATTGTGAGCATGGTCTCGGATCTTGTGGAGCGTGGATTGTTGGAGTTTCAAAACAGTTGGGTAGAGGAAGATAGGCAAAGGCAGATTGAAGCTACCGCCGCCAATCTTGGTCTGGAAAGATTTTCGCCGATTAAGGAAGTCCTGCCGCCGGATTTCACGTACGATGAAATTCGCCTTGTCGTGGCCAAACTGCGCCGGCGAAACGGCGGCCAATCCATGGCTGCGGCGACATAGTCTCACGGCTTAGGTCGCCAGCTTAGGCGCGCGACGGCGCGAGCGAAGCGGGGCGAACTTCATTTATTTCGAGCGTGACCATTTCGAGATCGCCCATCATCCGGTGAATGATGAACCACGCGATGATGTAAAAGCAGCTCATGCCCATCAGCACCGGAACGTAGCCCACATGCGGAATCACCGTCCCGGGAATGATTCCCGAAAATAGCGCGCCGCCGAGGCCTCCCAGGCACACGCCAAATCCGTTGGCGCTGCCCACGGCTTGCGAGGGGAAAACATCGGCGGGCGCGATAAAAAGATTTGTCATCCAGGCCTGATGGGCTGCGGTGGCCAAACCAAATAGCAGGACCGCGAATCGCGCGTCCTGCACCACGACACCCAGCGTGCACGCCGGCATTACAATGGCGCAAAACAGCATCGTCATCTTGCGCGCCTTGCCGACCGTCCATCCGCGCTTCATCAGGAAACTGGAAGCAACGCCTCCCAGCAAGGCGCCGACCGCCGAAATGCTGTACACAATCATCAGCGCAGTGCCGCGCTGCGACGGCGTAAAATGACGCACATCCGTCAAGTACGTCGGCAGCCAGAACAGGTAGAACCACCAAACTGGATCGGTGAGAAATTTCGCGAGGCCATAGCCCCAGGCCTGCTTGTACTTCATCACCTCGCTAATGGAGATTTTTGCGCCCGGCGCCGTTGGCCTACCGGTTTGCTTTGGCAGGCGATACGTCAGGAACCAAAACGGCAGCCAGAGAAATCCGAGGCCGCCCATGATGGCGAAGCACGCCTGCCATCCCAGCGTCAACGCAATCAAGATGAATAAAGGCGGCCCGAAAATGTTGGCCAGATTTGTGCCTGCGTTCACGATTCCCATGGCCGTGGCGCGTTCGTCGGCTGGGAACCATTCCGCGGCGGCTTTGCTGCAAGCAGGAAAATTGGCGGATTCACCGAAGCCCAGCACTGTCCGGAACATTCCGAATTGCAATGCGCTGCCCGCGAATGCGTTGAGCGTGGCTGCGAGGGACCACACGGCTGTGGCGATGCCGTAACCGACCCGCGTGCCGTAGCGGTCCAGCAGCTTGCCGCCGAGAAGTGACCCGCCCGCATACGCGAGCTGGAACACCATCTGGATCGTGCCATAGATGGGCAGACCGAAGTGGAACTTGTCGCGTATCTCCGGAAGGATCACGCCAAGAATCGCGCGGTCCAAATAGTTGATCGTGGTCGCGAAGAATAAGAGGCTGACAATCACCCAGCGCATGCGCATTTGGCGCTAATCATACTGTATGTTTCCGCTTGCGTGTCTCGAAATTCCGAAAGCGGCTGCGAAGAATTAGCGAACCAGGAAACGGGCGGTGATTGTTGCGCGCACTGATTCTTTTGCAGGACTGGTGCGAGGTAAACTCAGTAGATGATTCCCTAAAAGAAGTGGCCGTGCCGGAGTGGGTCCTCCGACCAACCCACTCAGCGGCACGGCTTGGGCCGGGGTATCTGCTTCTATGCGTTGGCAAAACTTTCGAGAGCGGCGCGATTCGGGATCATTAGCATCGATCCCTGTATGGCAACCAGATGTCGTACCTTGAAATCGCTCAAGGTGCGCGTAACCGTTTCACGAGTGGTGCCGATGAATTCCGCAATTTCCTCGTGCGTCAAAGGCAGCTTGATCCGCGTGCCCTCTTTCGTCTGTTGGATTCCTTCGGACCAGGTGAGCAAAAGGCGTGCCAGTTTTTCCTGGGCGGAAGCCGAGAGCCCTACCGTGCGCAATTGTTCGCATGCGCCCCAATATTGAGAAGCCATCTGCTTCACCACGTTTTGAGAGGCTTCGGGATGTTTTGCAAGGAAACGCAGGAAATCTTCGCGGCGCACAAATGCCACTTGGCAGGGATGGATCGTTTCGGCTGTCACTTCATACGGCTGGCCCGCCATGGCGGCCATCAGTCCGAGCAGTTCTCCTGCCCTGGCGATTCTCATGATGAGGGTCTTGCCTTCGGGTGAGCTGATGGAGAGTTTCACGTCGCCTTCGCACAAGACGTAGACCCCGCGTGCGTCCTGTTTCTCGACGAACAGCAGGGCGCCCTTTGGATAGGTGGCCGTCGACTTGATCGCATCAAAGTCCTTTACCGCGGAGGGCGGCAACTGGCAAAAGAATCCTGAGCTCTTCATCTTGCATGTCTTGCATCCATCGTTCAGCTCTAATCCGTAAGGACCTTTCATGATTGCCTCCTCAGCTTACCGTTTAGACTGGGATATTGTTCGAATCTGATGTTGCGCTTCTTCCGCGAAATATTTCGTGAGCGGCGTATCTGCCAGGAATTCGGCCCCCGTTTTGGCATGAATGTCAGCCAGCAAATTGCGGCCTGTTCCGTCGACATGCGTCACGTCTCGAAGATCCACCAAAAGCTTTTTTTGTCCCAGCGAGGGAGTCAGGCTCTGCCATGCCCGGTGTAGCTCTGGAACTTGCAGTCCTGCGATCTTCCCTTCGATCTTCATGATCACGCCGTCGCCGTCCGACTGATGAATTGTCACTCTCACTGATTTACTTGACCCCTTGTTATTACACCTTCCTATAGGCAATCAAGGAGCCATATCTCTGATTCGAGAGAGAGTTGTGGTATCCAACTCTGGAACAATGGCTTAGTTGGAAGACGTGCTTTGTGTGTGCTAGCGCACAAGGCTAAGTGACGAGGATCACTGGCGACTAATCGTCAGCAGTGACTAGATGTAGTCTTTCCGCTCGATTCCCAGCTTCTTCATCTTGGAGTTCAATGTCGTGCGGATGAGGCCGAGGCGGGCTGCCGCGCCGTCGGATCCTCCAATCTTTCCCTTGGTCTCGCGCAAAACGCGGAGGATATGTTCTCGCTCGGTCGATTCGAGGGAAGAATCCCGGACAGGGGTAGTTTCTTCCGCCATCTCGAGTTCACTGAGTGGAGCGCGCAAGACCGGTCCTTTGGAGAGAATGACGGCCCTTTCGATGAAGTTCTCAAGCTCCCGGATATTCCCCGGCCAATCCCAGCGGGTCAGGGCTCGCATCGTCTCGTCGGGGATGGTTTCAATTTTCTTAAATAGCTTTCGGGCATGGCGATCGACGAAGTAGCGAACCAGAAGAGCGATGTCCTCTCGACGCTCGCGAAGGGGAGGAAGCAGGATAGGAAAAACTCTCAACCGGTAATAGAGATCACTTCGAAACTGCCCCTCCGCTACCATTTTCGTAAGATCGCGATTGGTCGCGGCCACGAGCCGCACATTGACTGGGATCGGCTTGTTGCTCCCTAGCCTCTCAAATTCCTTCTCCTGAAGGGCGCGAAGGATTTTGGGCTGAAGTTCCAGAGGAAGATCGCCAATTTCATCGAGAAAGAGCGTGCCCTCATGCGCCAATTCCAAGCGGCCGATCTTGCGGTCAATGGCCCCCGTATAGGCGCCCTTCTCATGGCCAAACAATTCGCTTTCCAGGAGACCGGAGGGAATCGCCGCGCAATTCAGCTTTACCATAACGTGCTCATTCCGTGGGCTGAGCTGGTGAATGGCTCGCGCGATCACCTCCTTGCCCGTTCCCGTTTCTCCCAGAATTAGGACGGTAACGTCGGTTGCCGAAACGGATTCCACGAGTTTCAACACACGTTTCAGGCCAACGCTCTCGCCAATGATTTCCTCAAATCTGGCCTCGGTGTTCAGCTCCTCTTCCAGATAGCGCTTCTGCAGCTCGCTCCGTCGCAAGGCTTCCTCGGCCTCTCTTTTTTCGGTCAGGTCCCGTATCACGCTCAGCACAATACGTCCTTCCGCTGTTTCTACCGGCCCCAGCATGATGTCTGCGGGGAATTCGCTTCCGTCTTTGCGCCTGCCGTAGAGCTCCAAACCCGCTCCCATCGGACGGACACGGGCTGCGGAGGCATACTCCTTGCGGCGAGCCGGATGCGTGTGGCGAAGCCGCTCTGGAACGAGTGAATCGATAGGTTGGCCAAGCAATTCGCCTCGTTGGTAGCCAAACATGCTTTCCACTCGTGTATTGACTTCGGTGATTCGCCCATCCTGGTCGCTTGCGATGATCGCGTCGGGCGAGAATTCGAATAGCGCGCGAAATTGCTGTTCACTCCGCCGGATAGCCTCTTCTGCCTTCTTTCGGTCGGAAATGTCGCGAATGACGCTGATCACGACGCGGCCTTCCGCTGCCTCTAGGGGGCTCAGCATGATGTCGACCGGGAATTCGCTTCCGTCTTTGCGTCTTCCGTAGAGCTGCAACCCCACACCCATCGGGCGCACGCTCGCCTGGGAGTTGTAGACTTCTCGATGACGGGGATGAGCATGGCGAAACCGTTCTGGGACAAGGATTTCCACGGATTGGCCGATCAGTTCCTGGCGACTGTACCCAAACAGCCGCTCCACTTGAGAGTTGATCGAAGTGATCCGGCCTTCCGGAACGGTTACAACGATGGCGTCGGGAGAAGCTTCGAATAGCTTCTCGAACAAGGTGTGAGCTTCAGGAGATTGTGGGATGTTGGGAGATGGCCCGCTCATGGGTCTCCAAGTCAACTGCGAGGTCGACCGATTCCTGTCGCCCAGATCAATCCTCGCGGGCACATACTTGCGGGCCTCAATGCTCTAGATGTACGAAGGCACTAAAAACGACGGATTAGCCGACGCAGCCTAATTTTAACAAACTATTCCGAAAGTGACATGGATTTCATCGGATTTTGACGACGAAGGATGGATCATCTTCTTGCCCACTCGAATCTCGTAATTTCGCGAATCTGGTGATAAGTTGAGTCGATCGAAATCAAGAAAGGCGCCAGATTCGTGTGTTACGTGGCGATGTTGTGACCGGGAATTTGGGCGAACATCTGTGTGTGAAGTTACGCAGCCGGTGGATTCGAGCAATCCTCATTCTCATGGCCGCCGTTGTGTTTATGGTGCCAGCATTCGCGCAGACGCCGCCCATTCGCAGCATCCCTAAAGCGCAAGCGGGATTTTCTCCGCGGGACTTCTCCGGTGTTTGGATGGAACGCCAAAACTCCACAACTTTTAGCTCCGATGACCCTCCCCTGATGCCCTGGGCAGAGGAGAAATACATGAGCGTCAAGCCGGGATACGGGCCGCGCGCCACTCCGGATTCGGAGGACCCGATCCTGAATTGCCAGCCTCCGGGTGTGCCGCGAATCATGCTGATTCCGTTTCCGATGCAGGTAATCCAGATCCCCGGGGAGGTGATCATGCTGTTTGAATACGATCACTACATCCGTCACATTTATCTGGACCGGCGCGAACACCCGAAGGAATTGGATTTGACCTGGATGGGAGACTCCATTGGCTGGTGGGAGGGAAACACGCTCGTCGTTGACACCGCCGGTTTGAACGACAAAACATGGCTTGACCAGGTGGGGCACCCGCATTCCGACGCCTTGCACGTCGTGGAGCGTGTCCGCCGCATCGATCATGACACTTTGCAGGACGATCTCACGATCGACGATCCGAAAGCATACAAAAAACCCTGGACGGGCCAGCAAATCTTCAAGCTGAAGCCCACCTGGCATCTGCTGGAATACGTTTGCAACGATGACAGGACAGGCGCACGGAAATAGAGAGTCTGGCGTCCGGCGGACAGACAGCTAATGATTATCAAACTGCCTGATACGGAAACCCTATGATGTGGCAAAAAAGATTCGGCGTGGAGCTGATCGCGGTGATTGTGATGATCGCGGTCGTCTCCGTCCTGGCCGTCTACCAATATCGGTGGACGGGAGAAATCAGCAGAACCGAGCAAGCGCGGCTGAGAAATTCGCTGGCGACGAGCGTCCGGAATTTTGACCAGGAATTTTCCTACGACTTTCAGCAACTTTGCGAGAGCTTCGAGCTCGATCCCGAAGCGGAGCCATCCACAATTGAGACCCTGGTGGCGCGTCAACAAGCCAGTTGGACCAGAACGAGTACTCACGCAGACTTTGTCAGGGCTTTGTATATCTGGAAGACAGGGTCTTCCAACGCGGCGGATCTTGAATCCTTCAGTCTAAGTGATAAACGCTTTCACGATGTGAATTGGCCATCGGATTTGGAATCCTTGCATGGTGTTCTGACGCGGCGCGGCAAATTCCTTTCTTCGGCCACCGATGACCGGGAAGCCGTCTACTATCCGTGGACGTTCTTCGGGGACACGCCGGCTCTGGTTCGCCCGATCTTCCAAATTGCGCCCAGTGGGCGAGATTCGAGTTCGGGCGTTCAAGCGGTGGGCGTTCTCATTGTTGCTTTGAACAGGGAATATCTCGAACAAGTATATCTTCCCGATCTCGTTGACCGGCATTTCGGCCCGTCAGGTCAAAGAAGTTTTGTCGTGTCCGTTCGGACCGCCAAGGCGCCTTACCAGACGATTTATCTTTCGGATGCAAATTTCCCCATCGTAACTTCTTCTACCGATGCGGCCGTGAATCTGTTTGATCTGGTCGGAGAGGAAGCGCGAAGGCGAGGGCACCCTCCCTTGCAGGCGAGCGTTGCGGGCGAGCAATGGCAATTGGTCGCCCGGCATCCCGCCGGATCTTTGGAGCAAGCTGTTGCGTCGTGGAGGCGCCGCAACCTCGCCATCAGTCTGGGCTTGCTCGCTATCCTGGCGGGAAGCATGGCGCTCATCTTTTCCGGGGCGCGCCGTTCGAAGGCGCTTGCCAGAATGCAGATGGAGTTCGTTGCCGGCGTATCGCACGAATTGTGCACTCCCTTGGCCGTCATCAATACAGCGGCGGAAAACCTGGCGGATGGAGTCGTCGAAAACGCCGAGCAGATGCAAGAGTACGGCGGCCTGATTCAGGCGCAGGGAAACCGGCTCGGGCGTTTGGTGGACAAAGTTTTGCTATTTACCGCGGGCCGATTCGGCCTTTCGGGCTACGATCTGGAGCGGGTTGAGGTTGCTCCGATCCTCACCCAAAGCTTGTCCACATCCGAGGCCAATCTGCACGATGCCGGATTCACCGTAGCGAAAGAGATCAACGAAAATCTGCCTCCCATTGTCGCCGACCCCTCCGCAGTCATCACTTGCATCGAAAATGTGGTGAGCAACGCGATGAAATATTCAAATTCGAGCAAGTGGATCGCGATTCGGGCTTACGAGGCGTCGGCCGAATCGAAACCGGAAGTGCGGATCAGCGTGGAAGACAAAGGAATCGGAATTTCTTCCGCGGATCTTGCGCATATCTTCGAGCCTTTTTATCGCGTCCAATCCGTAAGGGACAATCAGACTCGCGGCGTGGGCCTCGGCCTCTATCTCGTCAAGCGCATGATGGAGGATATGGGCGGGCAAGTGAGCGTGACGAGCGAGCTCGGACGCGGCACCGTGGTGGTCCTGCATTTTCCGGCGGCGGATTTGGCGGACCAGACGGAGAAAAATGGCGCGTAGCGGAAGGATTTAAAACTTAGAAATTCAATTTTAAAATTTTAAATTAGAGATTTGAATTTTTTGATTTTGGATTACCGGAACAAATGAAAAAATAACATGGCTGCGAAGATCCTGATCATCGAGGACGAGCCGGGCTTGGTCACCACTCTCCGCGACCGCTTGCGCAAGCACGGCTATCTCGTGAGCGCGGCCAGGGACGGCGAGACCGGCCTGGAAATGGCTTTGCGCGAGCCAGTTGACCTGATTCTCCTCGATCTTATGCTCCCCGGGCAGAACGGGTTGACCGTCTGCGAGAAACTGAGAAAAGCCGGATCGACTACGCCCATCCTCATGCTCACGGCGCGCCGGCAGACGAAAGATAAAGTCGCTGGATTAAAAGCCGGTGGCGACGATTATTTGACCAAGCCGTTTCAATTGTCGGAGTTGCTGGCGCGAGTCGAAGCGTTGCTCAGGCGCGCGGCCACGGCCCCCGATATGGCGCCGGCACGCCACCAATTTGGTTCCATCGCGATGGACACGCGGAGCACGGAGGTCACGCGCGACGGACACGTAGTCCCGATGTCCGCCAAGGAATTTCAATTGCTCCGATATTTTGTGGAACATCCAAACGCCACACTTTCCCGTGAAGAGCTGCTGCGCGAAGTTTGGGGATACGGCGATCATCCGTCCTCTCGCACAGTGGATGTACATGTTGCATGGATCAGGCAAAAGCTTGAACCCGATCCCAAAAATCCGCAGTTCATCCTCACCGTGGTCGGCTTCGGATACAAATTCGCGCGCTGACCGGCATCAAACCCCATTAAATCGATGTAAAGAAGGTTTTACCCCGATTTAACGCCGGCTCGGCGCGAAGACCCCTGATAATGGTGGATAGCCCGTAGGCTTTCGACGCGAGCAGGTTCGTCCATGCCCGGGCCGCTCCAGAGGTGATCGATGCGAAAGAGAATCATGGCTTGGCTGCTAACCGGGATCGCGTTTCTGGGGATGTCTCATTCCGCGCTCGCGCACCATGGGCGCGCAAGTTTTGACGCAACGAAGGTCTTTACCATCATGGGAACAGTTTCCTCCTTCCAGTTTTCGAATCCCCATGCGCAACTCTTTCTGGACGTAAAGGACGACAAAGGGAATATCGAAAAGTGGGTCGGCGAAGGCACCAGCCCGAACATGTTAGTCCGGGAAGGCTGGGACAGAAAGACCATCAAGCCTGGGGACCAAATTACCGCGACCGGGCATCCCGCGCGCAACGGCACGAATTCCATGCGAATCGAGAAAGTTGTGCTGCCCAATGGCAGGGAACTGACATTTGAAGGGCCGGGCGGAACATGATTTCTGTTTGGCAGCAAGGCAGCCAGCGAGGCTTCTCTACGTGGCCCGCAGGACCGCACTACTTTGATCCACGGAGAGGTTTGAAAACATGCATTTTATTTTTGCGATTTGTCAGTGGCTGGAGCAAACAAGGGTGGGCACGACAGTGCGGGAATCGCTGTGGCTTTTTCCGATTATCGAAACGGTCCACATTTTTGGCATCATTTTGCTGGTAGGCTCGACTTCGATTCTGGACCTGCGCCTGATGGGATTGACGTTTCGTGATGAGCCAGTTTCCAAACTGGCGAAGCGGTTTCTGCCCTGGGCCTGGGCGGGCTTCCTCATTCAAGTCACCACCGGGCTTCTACTATTTTCATCCGAGGCAACGAAGATGTACGTCAATATCGGTTTCGAGATCAAAATGCTGCTGATCCTGGTCGCTGGGATCAATGCGTTTGTCTTCCACGAGATCGCCTACCAGAGCGTGGGGAAGTGGGACAACGATCCGGTGGCGCCGCTCGGGGCCCGCGCGGCCGGATTGATTTCAATCCTGTTGTGGTTCGGCATTGTAGCTGCGGGCCGTTGGATCGCTTACGTGTAGCGTTGCGATTTTGGCCTGCAATTCCATTTTGAATTCCTCCTTTGAATCTTGGGATGTTGCTCGGCATCGATATTTATGTGGGTTTGACCGCAAGGAACACGCTCGGGAGGGCGACTCCCAATGGGGGAGGGGCACAGGGGGCCATTTCAACTTTCCCCCAGAACGGAAATCCTGGATAAGCACCGAGTGTGACTTGTGTCACCGAAAGCGAGATCTCAGAGCCATATAGTGTGCGACACTGCAAGCGCTGGAGGTGCTTCATGAGAAGCATTGCAATAAGTTTCTTTGTTGCGGCCGCGGGTTTTGCATTGATCTCAAGTCCGATATCCGCGCACCACGGCGTTACGAACTACGACATGAAGAAAACGATAGTGCTCACTGGGACGATAACAGCGTTCGACTGGTCTAACCCCCATTGTCTTGCCTATTTGGATGTGACGGACGATAGCGGCCACGTCAGGCACTGGACGCTTGAATTGTCTTCGACGTTTACGATGTCACATCGGGGATGGGATAAAGATGCGCTTAAACGGGGAGACCAGGTCACGGTTGAGACTCACCCCGCCAGGAATGGCGCTCCTATCGGCATAACCATCGGTCCCGGATTCGCTCTGAAGATCGTAGTCAACGGCAAGGAGATCCCTTCCCGATAAGAACCAGAGGCGCGCGATCGGAAATGATCTTGGAAAGCAAAGGATTGGGAAGTAGCCAGTCAAGGAACTTACAGGAGAGAGCCGGAATGGATTTGAGCGCGGACTCGGACAAAAGCGGCTGCAATTTTTCACGCCATATATCATTTTGCTTGCCGCCCGCCAAGGCGAGACGCGTCCGTCTTCTGCTGATTTTGGCGCTGATCTCATGTGTTGCGATTGCCGCGCGGGCGGACACTGTGGGAAGCATTTCGGGAACGGTATCGGACCAAACGGGAGCCGTGATCCCGGACACCACGGTTACCGCTCTGAATCTTGACACTACAGGACAACAAACCACTAAGACAAATGGCAATGGCTTTTACAATTTCACGGCCCTGCCCGTGGGACGCTACGAGATCGAAATTCTACGCGAGGGATTCGAGCCGTATAAGCGCACTGGCCTGGTCATCGACATAAATTCTCAGCTCCGAGCAGACATAACCCTGTCGATGGGAGCCCAATCGGAGGAAGTCGTTGTCTCGGATACCGCGGTGCACGTCGAGACGGAGAGCACGCAGGTTGGCGAGGTAGTGTCCGGCGATGTGATGACCGGGGTCGCTCTCAATGGACGCAGTTTCACGGACTTGATGTCCCTCCAACCAGGCATCGTGCCGATGTCGACTCAAACGCCTGATTCCGTCGTGATGGCGGGAGCTTCCGTGGCCATTGCTCCCTCGGGAGGCTTGAACCCCGGCAACCAGTCCATTTCCGGGCACCGGGAAGACGCAAATGGTTTTCTTGTCAACGGAGGCGACGTCAAGGAGCTAATGAATGGCGGCACGTTGATTGTGCCGGACCTCGATTCGATCTCCGAGTTTCGGATCTTGACGAACAATTTCGATGCGGAATACGGAAACTATTCCGGTGGAATTGTGAACGTCGTGACCAAGTCCGGGGTCAATCAGCTGCACGGCAGCGGCTTCGAATTTTTGCGCAACACCGCGCTCGACGCCAAGAATTTTTTCGATCCCACGGTGGAGACATACCGGCAAAACCAGTTCGGAGGCACTGTGGGCGGCCCCGTGGTCAAGAATAAACTCTTCTTCTTCGCAGACTATCAAGGAACGCGCACGACTCAGGGTATTTCGACTGGCAAGATCCCCGTCCCTACGCTCGCCGACCGCTCGGGCAATCTCGTGGATGAAGCGAGTTTGTTCGAGTCTGGATGCAACGGCGGGCCGTGCACGGTATCGGGCTGCACCGTTGTCAGCACCTGTCTTGCCACTCAGCTCTCGAATAGACTGTCGAACGCAACCGGGACCTCTGTGACGGTTTTCCCCGGAGAGCCATATTACACGCCAGGTTGCACTGGCTATGCCGGGCTCGTGCCGTGCGTTTTTCCGAATGGCGTATTTCCCAAGAATGCCTGGTCCGCTCCGGCCCAGCAATTGCTGCAATACATTCCCGCGCCGACGGATATCGTGCGCTCGACTTTCTCCACCGGCTCGGAGTCAGAGATCGTGCGCGATGACAAGGGCAGCCTCCGCGCCGACACCGGCACAACCCGCTGGGGCCAATTTTCGGCCTATTATTTCTATGATAATTTCTATGTAAATAATCCGTACCCGACGGGGCAAGGAGGCGCTTCGGTCCCCGGATTTAATGGCCTGAATCTCGGGACCGCGCAATTGGTCAATCTCGGCGATGTGAAGACCTTCGGCTCCACGAGCGTGAACGAGTTTCACCTGAGCTATATGCGCAGCTACAACAACGTGGGTCAGCCTGCCGGCGGTGTCGGGCCAAGCCTCGCATCGCAAGGTTTTCTCACCGGTGTTGGGACCCAAGGCATTTTTCCTCTGGACCCTGCCATCGAGGGCGTCGAAAATCTCATCTTCAACTCGTTTGTCGTGGGGACTCCCACCACCAATCTGACGCAAGTGAACGATACGTATACAGTAAGCGATGGCTTCTCAAAGGTGATCGGCAAGCATACGATCAAGACCGGTGTCGAGCTGATCCTCGACCAGATCAACGTCCATCCGAATCCCGAGTTTAATGGCGGTTTTACATTCAATGGCAGCCAAACCGGTTCGGACTTCGTGGATTTTTTGGTCGGAGCGCCAAATCTCTACAACCAGGCCGATTCGCAGGCATACTTTCCGCGACATAAGTATCTGGGAGGCTTCGGGCAGGACAGCTGGCAGATCAGGTCCAACTTTACGCTGAATTACGGACTCCGCTGGGACCTGATGCGGTATTGGTCCGAAAAGTACAACCAGATTCCTACTTTCATCCCGGGCGAGCAATCTAAAGTTTATCCGACGGCTCCGGTCGGGCTTGTTTACCCCACCGATCCGGGAGTCCCGAATACGCTCGTGCCGCAGAAGAATCGTTTTTCTCCACGGTTAGGCATAGCTTACTCCCCGAATACGGCGGAAGGATTGCTCGGCAAGATTTTTGGCGGACCGGGGAAAACGAGTATCCGGGCAGGCTATGGAATATTCTATTCCGTGATTCAAGGAAATACCATCGCGTTCGACGAGCCGCAGCCACCTTACGGATTGAGCTACACCAGTCCGCTTGCTCCGTTATTCGCCACGCCCTTTACCGCGGCAAGCGGCGAAGCCGGAATCAACCCATTTCCGCTGACTTTTCCTCCCCTCAACGCTTCTGTGTCGCATCCTAATCCGAACATTAACTATGCACAATTCCCATCGATTGCCGGCATGACGGCGCCGCCTCCTACGAATACGTATCCGTACACCGAGAACTACTTCCTTTCGTTCGAACGCAACCTGGACTCCAACACCGTGCTGGACTTGAGCTACGTCGGCTCCGAGGCCCATCACCTGTTGGTCGTGTACTCGGCGAACCCCGGCAACCCGGCACTTTGTTTCTCAATTCCAGCTTGTGAGGCATACGCCAAACAATTCGGCGGCGGTGAAGAGAATACCCAATTCGCTAATCCTCCCGGTCCGCCAATCAATTGCATCCGCCAGGGTCTCGGGTGTGCGTTTGGGAATGACGATTACGAAGGAAGCGTTGGCAATTCAACTTACAATTCATTTCAAGCCACACTTCAACGCCGGACGAAAAGCCTCAATTTAATGATCGCCTATACCTACAGCAAGTCGATCGACAACGCGTCGAGTCTTGCCGATACCGGCGATCCTTATAACCTTGAGCTCATGCGAGCGCTTTCGGCTTTTGACCTGAAGCATAACTTGGTGGCTACGTATGAATACACGCTTCCCGTGGAACGTCTCACCAGACGTTCCAATCGCTGGACGCAAGGATGGGTGATTTCAGGAATTACCCACGCCAGTACGGGCTTTCCGGTGACTCTCTCCACCGACGACGATAATTCCCTTCAAGGAAGTAATCCCAACGGTGTGAATAATCGCTACATGGATTTGCCGGATGTTGTGCCCGGCCCTCTGAACATTAACCACGATCCGGCGAACGGGCAAGCGTATTTCAATACTGCACTGTTCTCGGAAAACACCCTGGGCACTCCTGGCGATGCTTCGCGACGGTATTTCTACGGCCCCGGGTCGTTCAACACCGACCTAGCACTACTGAAATCCGTCCCTCTATCTGAATCAAAGGCGCTGCAGCTACGCCTCGAAACCTTCAACGTCTTTAACCACACTCAATTCTTCGGGCCCCAGGCGGTTAACGGCAATTTTTCCAGCCCGCTGTTCGGCGAAGTCGTAAAGGCAGCGCCGCCTCGACTGATGCAACTTGCAGTGAAATTTACGTTCTAGTTTGAATCTTACAGGTAGGGAATTTGCGCAGAATCCGGATCGGGGCGCGTGTGATGACGTGCCCCAATCCGGATTCGCCTATGCGCTGCTAGTCTGCCGGCGGCCTCGGCGCTGGGGGAACCGGCTTTGTGAACTTCGCATCCTCCACCGGCGCATTTGCGTCGACTTGCGACCATTTATAAGTTCGGTTACCTTCCGCGCTCACAACGCGCATGGTAAACGGAACCTTGACGCCGCTGACATCGCGGTAGTCTTCGTAAAAGGTGTCCTCAGGGAAGGACCCGATGACGCTTTGCATAGTTGTATAAGACCGCAGGAGCAATCCGGTTTGCGCGTCGAAATTGATCCGGTCGATCACGGCAAAGCCATCCTTGCGCGTGCCCACGACGCGGTACGTATCGCGGTCGCCGATTTTTTCCATCGCGTCGACCTGAACGTTTGTATGGTCGTCCCTGAACTCGAGGCCGGGAAACTTTTCGCCCAGCTCGACGAGCATGCGCAGCTCATCGCCCGTATCTTCGCGAATCGGCGCGTTGTGCCAGCCGATGGTTCCGTCGAAGCCCGTCGCCACCGGCGGCCTTCCGGGGAATGTCACGGAAATAACTCCCTTCGGGGCCTTAACGTAGTGCTCCGCCGGAACTGTTCCCATCACCGGGGGCGGCGGCGGAGGCCCACCTGGAGGGCCTGGGGGCGGGGGAACAAGCATGTCAGCGGTTCCCTTAAAAGAGAGAGCAGTAATCTTGCTGACTGCGGCCTCGCCGCCAAGGGCCTGCTCGTACTTGCTGAAAACGCCCGCCACGGAGGGAAGTGGCGCGGCTGCTGCTACAGGTTTCGGCGCCGGCGCCGGGCCTGACATTACGGTCGCCGGCGCTTTGCTCGGCGACATGTTGGGATCGAGATTCGTGAAGTTCTTGAGGGCCAGCGTTGGGAAAATTTCCTTGGCCGTTAGCTCGGCGGGGGCCTTATCGCCGGTGAGTAGCAGCGTCGAATCAGCCTTGGCCACGCCACGATGGCAGGTATAGCATGTCAGCTCGCGCTTGCCGTCAAACACGGTGTTGTTCAGCGCCATGGTCATCTGAATCATGCTCCGCGCCACGTGTTTCTCGCGTTTGTCGTCCTGATCAAAATGTCCAATCACGTGGCAATAGCCGCATCCGACGCCCAAGGCGGTCGTGATGTATTCCATCGCGGGGTGAATTTGATCGGCCGGAATGCCCTTGAATACTTCGATCTTTTTATAGAACGTGTCGGCGGTTTTGCCCTTCATGTCGGCCGCTAGCGGCGGCGGCGCCGGAGGACCAGCCGCCGGAGCTTGCGCGTGCAGGCTTGGCGCGCCGATGCCGAGCGCGGCGATGGTCATTGCCAGTATTCCCAGGATCCCGGAAACATCGCGCACAGAAAATTTCTTGTTCATACTTTTTCGGTTATCCTCTCGCTGATTGTTGTTTGAACACCCGGCAACGACCGGATGTGGGCCTAATCCTAAGTCATTGCACGCCTTGAAAGCAATGAGCGAACAAGGGCGTCACCGAACGCGATGGAATCTTTCCGGCTTCCGAGAAATCCGGGCTAGTGACATGGAAGCCCATTTGGGACTATTCTCTGAAAACCATCCATGGGGCAAAAGCAACTCTCTGGAGGAAGCACATGAAAATTCACGCCTTCGTATTGCGGTCTGGACTCGCGGCGTTACTCTGCACCGCGTGTACAAACATTCCGGTATTGGCTGCGGCTTGCAACCCATCTGCGCTGAGCGCCCTTGGCGTTCCGAACATGACGATTGCGTCCGCGACGGACGTGCCGTCGGCCGCGCCCAACCCAGAGTATTGCGACGTGAAAGGTTCCGTCGCCACTTCCGGGGATGGAGCCGAACCCGGCTCCGCAAATTTCGAGATCATGCTCCCCGCCAACTGGAACCAAAAATTCATCTTTCGCGGAGTCGGCGGCCTGGCAGGTTCTCTCACCACTTCGGCGAATCCCGCCGACCAGCCCTTGTTTCTCGCCAGAGGCTACGCCACCGCGATTACGGACACTGGCCACCTCGTATCCAGTCCGACGTGGGAATACACCGCGCCGGGCACGGCCGACATGCCGAAAATCATCGATTACTTCTACCGCGCCGTCCATGATGTGACGTTCGCCGCGAAACTGCTCGTCAAGAATTATTACCGCGCGGAAACGATCCGGCGCTCGTATTTCGATGGCTGCTCCAACGGCGGCAAGATGGGCCTGATGGAGGCGACGCGCTTCCCCAGCGACTACGACGGCATCATTTCCGGATCGCCCTGGCTCGATCCCGCCGGCACCTCGCTGTGGAGTTTGAAAAATGCCAAGGCGCTGCTCGACGGCTATATCCCTTCCGCGAAATTCCAGGCAGTGAATGCTGCGATCCTGAAACAATGTGACAAGGTCGACGGAGTCGCCGACGGCCTGATCCAGAATCCCGCGAAGTGCACGTTCCAGCCGGACGCGCTGGTCCCCGAAACCCTCACGCAGAAGCAGGCCGACGCGCTCAAGCTGATCATGAGCCCAGTCCGCGACGAGCAGGGCGAATTGATTTATCCCGGATCATCCGTGGGCAACCTGGGACAGGACAACATGACGGTCCGCGGCCCAACGAATTACCTTGAAACGCCGCCCGCCGATCCCAAATCCGCGAAGCCCTGGGGCGACGCCGCGCTGCCGGCGAATTGGTCCCTCGCCCAGAACATCCTGATGAAACTTGCCTACTACGATGCGGACAAAGATATGAACAACACGATCGAGAACAACGGTGTGGTGAAGACCGATGCGCTGAATCTCGTGTACACGCGTCTCGCCGCGGATGTTCCCGACGATCCATCGGCATACGGCGCATATTTCGCAAAAGGCGGAAAGCTGCTCATCTACCACGGGTACGACGATTTGGTCATCTCTCCCTACAGCAGCATCTGGTTCTACGAAGATCTCGCGCAAGAAAACGGAGGCTACGAAAAGCTCCAGCAGAATGCGCGCCTCTTCATGGTGCCCGGGATGCAACACTGCGTCAGCGGCGCGGGGCCAAACTCGTTTGACACCTTGAGCGCTCTCGAACAATGGGTGGAAAAGGGAATCGCTCCCGATGCAATTCCGGCCACGCATTCGACAAACAACGCTGTGGACCGCACGATGCCGCTGTGTAAGTTTCCCGAAAAGGCTCACTACAAAGGCAGCGGCAATCCCAACAGCGCGTCGAGCTGGTCGTGCCCGCAAAACGACAAGTCGCTGCTAGCCGTGGGTCCAAACGGCGCCTTGGCCGGAGTGAACGCAGTGCCCCCCGCGCGCGTCAGCGCCCCGGCAAAGCTCATATCAAAGAGCGGGAATTGAATTTAGTAGCGCAGGCTTCAGCCTGTGGGTTTGGGTGCGTCAGAAAGATTTTCCTGATTGTAAGACAATGGTCTCGTGTGGAATCGGCGTAAATTAAAACCCACAGGCTGAAGCCTGCGCTACTTGCTGCCCTCCGATTTTTGTTGCATGTCGCTGTACGTACCATTGTCTTCGCACACCATTTCCCCAAGATTCCAGCCCGGCTTCAGTTCGTAGGTGGCGTGCCCTCCCCAGGGTTTGGTGTACGCCTTCGGGTCTTCAATCGTAGTGTCGATCGTCAGCGTGTCATGGTTCACGCGCCGCAGGCGCTCCACCACGTGCAGATCTTCGGTGTGCGGATGGCCATCATTGTCGAGCCAGGTCTTGTCGTTAAAACCAGTGGTGTCCACGACGAGGGTATCTCCCTCCCATTTGCCAATCGAATCCCCCATCCACGTGCCGGGCAGATCCTTGAGATGCTCGCGCCCGTCGGTGTAGATATTGCGCACATAATGGTCGTACTCGAAGAGCATTAATACGCGCCCAGGGAGATTCGCAATTTCTACCGGTTCCCCTCGTACGAGATAGATTCTCGGAACGCCCGGCGGAAAACACTGCAAGATAGGATCGTTTGACTCCGATAGGGAGACCGAGTTGGGCCCCACGTTTGGCTTGTTGGCCTTGAATTTCTCTTCCGCCCAGGGAGTCATCGGCGGCTTCTCGTTGGTAATGGAAAATGCGAGCTCGTAGATGGTGTACTTGCGAGCTTTGTCAGGCGCGCGCCGCGATCGCCGCCAAACTCCTGACAGGTCCACTGGCGGAGCCGGCGCTTGCGCTTTTGCTACACTCGTCTTGGAGGTCTGAGCGAGTATCGTGGGCGAGGATGCGAGAGCAGCCACCGCCGAAAACGTCAAACCCAATAAGCGATTGCGCATTTCTGAGACTCCCATGCCGGGTACTACTCCGCGTAATCCTCGCCTCGATCCATCACGGTTTCCTTCCCGTTCGGAAACACGACCTTGCGGAGGCGTATGATTTTCGCGCCGCTCTTGGCGATGTTGCCGACAAAAGTGACCTGGTCCCCGGGCTTGAAACTAGTCTTGTTCCATCCGAGCCGCGCCATGGTGGTCAGACTTGGGGCTTCGGCAGTCCATTTTTCGGCCTTCCCGTCAGCGCCCGTTACCTCGAACCAGACTTCGCTGTGCGGATTCATGAATTGAAAATCCGTTACTGTTCCTTTGTAGGTGGTCAGTTTTGAGTCGTATACCGACGAGCCATGATGGGCAATGACCGAGCCGGAGAATATTGCCAGACCAATCGTCAACGTCAGAAAAAATAAAAGCTTACTTTTCATGGAACACCTCGTAATTGGCGCGAATATCCCATTGCCAGCCGGCTCTGTCAATGCAAAACCGCTTGGTCACGTATCATCCCTCTCAACGAATTGAATTATTTAGCCGGGGCATCCGGCGGCGCGGATTCCGGGGCATCGGTTGGAGCGGGACCGACGCGCTCAATGACCACATGCTGGATGTGGACAGGCATGACCGGCATGTCGCTGGCGTCACGCGGCACTCGCGCGATCGCTTTCACTACGTCCACATTTTCGCACTGTCCCCAGATCGTGTATCTTCCGTCGAACGAAGGATAAGCGGCCTCGGTGATAAAAAACTGCGTGTCGTTCGTGTCCGGACCGCGGTTGGCCATCGCCAGACGCCCCGGCGCGTCAAATTTGAGCGACGGTGCGATTTCGCTCCTATACGGAAAGCCCGGCCCCTCGGGATGCCCGACGCCCGTGCCGAGCAAATCGCCGCCCTGAATCATGGCGCCCGGAATCACGCGGTGGAACGTGAGTCCGTCAAAGAATTTCTTGTGCTCGACCTGCTTCGTCTCCGGATGCACGTACGAAATTTTTCCAATCGCCAGACCCACCATCGTGCGCACCGTGACCGGCGCTTCCGCCTCGAAAAGTTTGCAAGAAATTTTTCCCTTGTCTGTCTCGAGTGTCCAATACAGCCCCGGCTTGCGCCTGTCGGCAGGCGTTGCTTGTACCCGGGTTGCGGGTAAAAACAATAATGACGCGATGAGCGTTGCACTCGTGAGATAGACAACGAAAAGCGTTTTCAAATTGCGCACTGGATGTTCTGTTCGCATCCTCGATTTTCCTCTGTGCTCCCTGTGCTCTCTGTGGTGAAATCCGAAATGCGCAACACGGAGTTCACAGAGAAAAGCGGAGTGTCGCGGAGACGCCTCGCTTGCCGCATTTTACTTCTTGACGTATTTCTTCAAATCCATGGGGCCGACTTCCGCGCCGTACACATTTCCCTGGTGATCTACCGCAACCCCCTCTGCCGCGCTTGACGCGCCCTTTGGCGCGGGATCTGGAATGAAGGCCGTCACCTTGCCGTCTTTCGTGCCCCCGATTCGGATGCCCCTCTTGCAACCCGGGTTATATCCGTAACCCGGCTGGTCTGTGGATTCCGAGTCAGCCACATACATGGTGTCGTCCTTGTCGATGAAAATTCCGCTCGGCCTGCCGAACTGCTTCCACTCGGCGATGAACTTGCCGTTCTGGTCGAAAATCTGGATGCGGTTGTTGGAACGGTCGCCGACAAAAAGCCGCCCCTTGGAATCGAGAGCCAGGGTGTGAGGTCCATTAAATTCGCCGGGTGCCGATCCGAGTTTGCCCCATTCCATGATGAACTTTCCATCTTTCGTGAATTTCACAATGCGCGCGTTGACCTGCGAATTGGGCGGGGAACCATGTCCGTCCGCGACAAAAATATCGCCATTCGGAGCTACTATGACCGCCGACGGCCGGTTGAATGTGTCCGGAGTATTGCCGGGGACTCCCGCCTTGCCCAGCGTCATCAGAACTTTTCCATCGGGACTGAACTTGAAGATCTGGTGGCCCTTTCCGTGTTTGCCCGCGTCGTCACTTGTGTTCATTCCTCCGAGACCGTCGGTCACCCACACGTTTCCATCTTTGTCCGCAAAAATGCCGTGCGGAAGTATGAACATTCCCGCGCCAAAATTTTTCAGAAGTTTGCCCGACGGTTCAAACTCTAGAATCGGCGCAAGGTTTGAGTCCGCGCAACTATTCGCGCCGCACCGGTCATAGGTCCAAATGTTGCCGTCAGGACCGATCGCGACGCCCGAGGTCGATCCCCATTTTCTCCCATCGGGAAGTTGCGCCCAGTTGAGGACGGCTCGATACGGATTCGGCAAATCGTTCGGAGGAGGATAGCTTGCCTGGGCGCGCGCATTCACTCCAGAAATTGCAAGGGTCGAGATGCTCATTGCCAGTTCAAGTCTTAATCGGCCTACATGTCGCATGATTCCCCCTCCCTCGATACTCGCTGAAGTCGGATACGTTGCGTGGATTCTACCACTCGGCAAGTGAGTTTCTAGCCCCCATCAGCGACAGTTGAAAGCAAACATCCGTCAGCCTACAATCTGTGCGCAATCCTGACTCTTGCCGAAAAGGAGTGCACGATAATCCGCCCACTCACTATGGCGCTCTCCTCAGGCGTTCTGTGCGCCGCCGCACTGTGCTTCTTCCCCCTCCCCGTTTCCGGTCAGGCGCCAGCGGAAATTGAGGCTCTCGCAAGCCGGACAGCCGAGCGTGTTGCAAAAACTCACCAGCAACACATCTTCGTTGCAGGCCTCCAGGAGTGCCGGTTGGACCCTGATGTTTGCACTTTGTTTGAGACGTCCGTCCGGTCCGACCTTGAGAAAATGATTCCCGGCGTCCGATTCATTAAGCGTGAGAGCGTCATCAACATACTCAAAGGCAGAGGGTTCCTTGCTCTTGATGCATTCATGCCAGATGTATTGAAGGCTGTGGCGACATCGGCGGGCGCCGATATTCTGGTGACCGATTCCTTGCAATGGCAAACCGACGGCTACGAGTTAACCAGCGAAGTCTACGACGCCGTTCAAGGAAAGAAGCTCGAACAATTCCGAGCAAAGATCGCACGCTCTGTGCCTGATTCCGGCGGAGAACCCCTGGTGTTCACGGATCCGGAAAGCGGAGTTTCCGTGATTATCCCCAGAGGCAAACAATACCGCTCTCCCGGCCTTGAAAATCCGGCCTGCGAAAAATGCCCTGACGCTTCGTATACGCCCGAGGCGCGAGCCGACAGAATTCACGGACGCGTTCTTTTGTTGGCGACCGTCACGGAGCAGGGCGTACCCGAGCAGATTGGCGTACTGGATGGTCTAGGAGACGGCCTCACGGAACAGGCACTCGAAGCAGTAAGAAACTGGCGTTTCAAGCCGGCGATAGGGAAGGATGGAAAGCCCTTTCCCGCGCGAATACCCGTCGAAGTGACTTTTCGTCTACAGTGATTTGCGTCCCCCGCGGTTCGTCCCAACCAGCCCTGGAAGATCTGAATTTTTCAAAATAACCCGGCACTTTCCAACTCGTGAATCTGGCGGCGCAAGGTGCCTACTACTTGCTTTCGATGTTGATTGCGTAGTAGCCGACCGTCTTCGTCGAAATTTCTTTCCACCAGTGAGGCGTCTTCGCCGGGATCGTGATGACGTCGCCCTTGCTCAAGTGGAATGTCTCTCCGCCTTCAATCGAAGTGGCCGTCATCTGGTCGGGGCTGGTTCGCTTGGCGCCGACCATTGTTCCGCCTGTGATGAACGTTGCCTCTCCGTCCACTATGATGAAGATGTGGTTGGTATGCTCATGATATTCGACGGCGCCAGCTCTCCGGCGATTGGCCAGCACGATGAGGCCCGGGTCGCTTACGATCGGCCCGCCTTTAGAGCGTTTCCATAAATGATGTAGCTTTACAAAAGAGAGATTGTTTGACAGAGTGTGTGCCTATGCGAGCGATACCGTTGCCGGTGCGCCGGCGCATTCTGCAACTCTATGAACGGAGCAAAAGCACCCGCGAGATCGCAGAGTTTTCGGGTTTCTGCGTGGCGGCGGTGCGCCGGGTGCGCCAACAGTTCCGGCAGCGCGGCACGCTCCAGCCCCAGACCCATTTATGTGGACGTAGCACGCTGCTGACGCAGGAGCGGAAGGAGCGCCTGCAAAGACTGCTGTCCAAGCAGCCGGACGCAACACTGGCAGAGTTGGGTGCCCGCATGGACCGCCCCTTTAGGACTTCCACGATGGATTTGTGGCTTCGGCAACTGGGTTGGAGGTATAAAAAAAACTCTGTTCGCCGCCGAACAAAACCGACCGGACGTGGCCGAAAAAAGGGCTCGATGGCATGAGCAGTTGGCTGTGGAGCCGGCGACCCGGCTGGTGTTTGTGGATGAAAGCGGGGCCAACACCAAAATGACCCGTTTGCGCGGTCGGGCACTCGGGGGGCGAAGACTGGTGGCCCGCATCCCGCACGGACACTATCAAACCCGCACGCTCATCTCCGGCATGCGCTGGAACGGTCCGTGCGCCCCTTGGCTTTTTGAAGGCCCCATGAACGGGGAGATGTTTTTGGCATGGGTCGCACAGGGGCTGGCACCCACCCTGCAAAAGGGGGAGTTGGTGATCATGGACAACCTGGCCACGCACAAAATCCGGGGAATCGTCGAGGCTATCGAAGCAGTCGGTGCCCGTCTCCTGTACCTGCCGCCCTATTCACCAGACTTCAACCCCATCGAAAATATGTGGAGCAAGATCAAGCAAATCCTCCGCAGCAAAGCTCCCCGTACGGAGAGCGAATTGCTCGTGGCCACAAAGGCTGCTTTCCAAGCCATCTCGGCCGCCGACTGCAAGAGTTTCTTTTTTAACGCCAAATACGCTACATGATTTATGGAAGAGCTCTAGCCATCACAGCCGCCGCCTGGTCGTGGTGGATATAGTGAACTGCCGCCGGGACGCCCTCTCCCGTGGAGGCCGCGGAAGCGGTGACCAAAACAAACATCGCGAACAACGCAGCCTTCGCGAGCAAAAATTTCATTTTGGCCTCTCCTCAAATCGAATTTTAATTCTATCTTGGACCTTACTGTGCGCCGCCACCCGGCCGTGGCACATGCATCGTCATCAACACGAGTGCTCCGTTGGCGGGTTTGAACTGGTGTGGCGTGCCTTCGGGAATGATGGCGAAATCCCCCTTGTTGATCGTCTGCGCCGTTCCACCGTCAATCGCCGTGCCCGAGAGGTTCGCATCGTTTGTGCGCTTTTCGCCCACAACTTTTCCTCCGGTGGTTAGCGTCCCGCCTCCGTCTATCACATAAACCATTTCCGCTTCTTTCTCGTGGACAGCCACCGCCCCCTCGATGGGCCGGTATTCAAGATTCGTCACGTACGGCGCCAGGGAAAGAATGTGTTCGGCGACAAGCACCTGACCTTCCTTCCGTTCGGCCTTGGCTTTCGCGAGCAGCGCCTGCACGTCCGCGGCGGACGCAAATGTTTTAATAATTGCGGCATCTGTCTGCGTCGCAGGAGACTGGGGCAGCGCTGTCGACGTCGCTAGTATGACTGCGGGAGGCGCGGCCGGTCGCCCCGCCATCACCACGACTGCTGCCACCACTGCCAGTACGATACTCATTCCAAGAGTGCGCATGTATACCTCCTCTTGCAGAGATTTCCGTTTTGACTTTCCGGTTGGGGATACTTATACACCCGAGGGCCGCCCGCGTGAACTCAAAATGATTTTCGCCGCATATCTCCCGATAAGCCTAATTGCTGGTGAATGGAAAGAGATTTGGAGTTTCTCGGAACTAGTGTACGAACGAACCGTCCCAGCGTATTATTTCACGTGGTTCCCATCATTGACCGGGTGAGTTCCCTAAACAAGCTGCGGAGAATTACATGGCAAAATTATTGGCACATTGGGTCTTGAGCGCGCTGTGCTTGTTGCTGGTCGCGCATTTTGTTCCTGGATTTTTCGTCAGGGGTTTCGGCACGGCGCTGATCGCGGCGGTGGTCATCGGGCTTGTCAATGGCACGATCGGCATGCTTCTGAAGATTATTACGTTTCCTCTCACGATCATCACCTTCGGCATATTCTGGCTGCTGATTAACGCGCTCATGCTGAAGTTCGCGGCGGTGTTCGTACCCGGATTCGAGGTGCGCGGCCTATGGCCCGCGTTCTGGGGAGGTTTAATTCTAAGCCTTCTCAACATGACCATCCGGCAGCTTCTGAAGAATCGCAACGAGTAACGCTGCGGTTCACGTCACACGCAGGAGATCCGGCGGTAGGACGCACGCTCCCCAATTATTTCTAATAGTCTTCGACGGGCTTGCGGCTAAACGGAGATCGCGGCGTTCGAGGCGCGCGCGCGCTGCGGTAATCCTCGAGCTCTGCGTTGGTGATGGCAAAGTGAGTGTCGGGCGGATGGTTCGCGTGCGTTGCCAGCTCGCGGCGGAGCTTGCGCGAGCAAACGTCCGGCGCATCTTGAATGCGTAGCAGGTGCCCATCGAAGGCTTCGGTCGGGATCGTCAGCGTGAAGTCACGAGGCTCGCTCGAAACTGCCCGTACGGTGAAGGTATACTCGCGGACCATCGCCTTCACCTCGTACCCCACAAATTGCACAATAATTTCGTGGCTCACTTGTGCCCTGCGACCAGCCCGGGAGCAGCGACCGCTGCGACTAACTTCTTGATCTTCTTGGCCCGCCGCCGTTTGGGCGGTCTTCCTTCCGCGGCGTCGACGACCATAATGCTCGTAACGAATTTCTTCATGCCATGAAGGTCGAAGTCGATGGAAGTGCGGTCCGAATTGGATTCAGTGACGACACCAAGACCGTATTGGAAGTGCTTGATGTATGCGCCTTCTTCGAGAGCTTTCAAGGTGCCTCCTCGCGCGGATCACACTTGGCCTGTTTGGGCGATGGCCGCAATTCCGCTGAATCGAGCCCAAAAAAAATAGCCTGCAAGTGTGGACTTGCAGGCCTCCAAGAAAACTAAAGGTTTACAAGAGCAACAATCTCCCTTTCATTTTAACACGCTGTCTCTCCACATCCTAACGATATCGATCCGCGGTAATGAGCAAATTTGTTTGGTAGGACAGCCACTCTTGACTATCCCACTGGAATCGCAAACTGACTCACCACCCGACCCGCTGGATTCGCGTGGCCGGTCCGCTCTTTCCAGATCATGCATCTAAGGCTAACAAAGGCAGTAAACGATGCGCTGCCCGGGGCCGTCCTTTAATTAATTTGGATAAGGAACCGGAAGAGGGACACATTGAGCTGTGGCGAGATTCGGCAAACAAAGGGGCGAAGCATCCCGTCAATTTACTGGAGAAAAGATCCAATCAAAAGGCAGAATTCGCAGCAGCCTCGTTTTCGATACTTTTCCGTGCCAGCCGCATCTCGGATTCTCGCAGGCAATTTCCTCTTCACCAAAGATTTTCATCGCCTCGTTTTCCGAGAGCGCCGACTTTGAGCACTTCCGCTGCAAATTGATATTGTGCCCATCTTTCGGGCAGGCAAAAACAATTCTGTACGCTTTACTCATGCCTTATGATAACACTTCGCGGCTCCACTGACCAATACTGGAAACCATTGATGTTCCGATTTGGAACACTCCAGCCTTCATAATGACGCCTATCTTGTTTGGTTACTGTAACTTCCGCTGCGATTTTGCCTTTCCCGGCGGCGCTGGCTACCGCTTTGGCGCGTAATCCTTTCGGTAGCCGTTCCGGCTGTTCTTGACGGCAAAGCTGCCGTCGGGCCGCGCTGTCAATTGAATGTAATTTACCGCTCCCTCATCGGGGACGCCGGTCGCGGCAGTGCCTCCCTTTCCCAGATTTGCAATGAATTTCTCCGGCATATTGTGATCCCCGGCATCGACGGCGTAATGCAATTGCCAAAGATCTTCCAGTCCAGGTGATTTCTTGAGCGTTTCGAAAGTGGCCACGGCGCCGCCCTTGTTCGCTCCGTTGTCCATCACTGCCACGCGGGGATGCTCCGCGTGCACCAGCATCGGCAGGCTGGAAATGTCTTGCCCGTGATGCGAAACGACGTACACGTCGATCGCGCCGATGAGGTTATTCGGGCAAGCCAGATCGTGTTCCTTGTTCCAGGTCAGGTCGCCGAAATCCACCATTCGGAATTTGCCAAGCGAGATTACCATCCCCACGGACTGCTTATTTTCACCGCCGACGAGCGGGTCCAAAGTTTCATCTTTCGGCACGAAATCCGTGCACAGAGGATTTGGCGCTCCTGCGCCAGGCAACGGTTTGGTAATGGTTTCCGCAGCCGCGGAGATCACTTGGACGTCGATGCCCTGAATGGGAAGTTTGTCGCCGGGCTTGGCCAGGATGTGTTGGCCCTTTCCGCGAACCGTCAGATAGGCGGCATAATTTTGCGGGACGTTCCGAGCCTCTTCCATGCTCGGCCCATGATCGACAAAGTTTTTAATTGGGATGAGTCCGGCGAGTTCAACCACGCCGCCGGCATGGTCTGCGTGATAGTGCGTCAGCACCAGATAGTCGATTTGGCTGACGCCGGCCAGTTTCGCGACGCTGGCAATGCGGCCGGCATCGCGCCCCCCAGGCCAGCCTGTATCGACCAGCAGGGATTGGCCGCTCGGCGATACGAACAGCGTCGATTGCCCGCCTTCCACGTCGACGAAATAAACTTCCAGCACTTTCTTTTGCTGCGCCCACAGGATCGGAGTTGCCAGGCCGATTGCGACTGCAATCGCAAGCAATACCCTATTGCGCATGATTCCTCCGATAGTTCGAATAGTACGCGGAAAGGTGGCGCGGCGGCAGATTCAGAGGCAAGTTTGAACCGGCCGCACGACTCGTCACATTCCGCCGTCTTCTACTACTTAGATGATTTTGGCCACAGCACGCCTTGATCGTCCTTCGTCACGGGCCCCATGCCCTTGTAGACAAACTTTTGCACGCGCTGTCCGCGATAGGTTTCCGTGGTGTAAATGTTGCCCTTGGAATCGGTGGCGATGCTATGCACGGCATAAAACTGTCCCGGCTGCCGTCCGCCGTCGCCGAAGCTCGTCAACGTCTGGAGCGTATCGCGCAGGAGGATGTGCACCTTTTCGTTCGCGCCATCTGCGAGATAGATGTACTTCTGTTCTGGATCCCGCGAGAAGGCGATGTCCCACACCGATCCATCTCCCAGCGTCCGTTTCTCGATGATCTGTTCTTTGATGAAGGTGCCGTCCTTCTTGAATACCTGGATACGGTCATTCACTCGATCACAGACATACAGCAAACCATCGTCCGCGAGTTGCGCGCAGTGCACCGGACTGCGGAACTGCTGATCGATTGGCGCGTCCGGGTTGTAATTGCCGGGGTCGGTGTCGTCCGGTTTGTGTCCATAGGCGCCCCAATGCCGCTTGTACTGCCCAGTATCGGCGTCGAACACGATTACGCGTTTGTTGCCATACCCATCGGCGACGTACAGTTCATTCGTCTTCGGATCGATGAACATTTTCGCCGGTCCTTTAAGGTTTTCGGTGTCGTTGCTGCCTTTGCTTTTGAACGGATGCCCGATTTGCATCAGGAATTTTCCGTCCTGAGTAAACTTTAGGATTTGATTGTCCGCAAAGGCGCCCGGTTGACTTGCTTCCGGCGCTGTGCTGGCCCCGGTATCTTGCAGTTTGGGATCCACAGTGCGGCCGTTCCCGCCAATCCACACGTTGCCCTTGTAGTCGACCGTAATTCCGTGGTTGGAGTTGGGCCAATTGTAGCCCTTGCCCGGTCCGCCCCAATGTCCAATGAGGTTACCTTCCTTATCGAATTCGAGAACGGGAGGCGCGGTTACGCAGCAATCCGCTCCGGGCGGATTCGTGTTGCCATATGTTTCCTTCGCTTCGAGCGAGCCGCCTCGATGAATGATCCAAACATTGTCCTGGGCATCAACCGATACACCAATCGTCATTCCGATCACCCAATGATTCGGCAACGGCTTCGGCCACATCGGATCCACTTCAAACCTGGGCGCCTGTACCGTGGCGGCCTCGACGGCGGCCTTCTTTTCCAGCACTCTGGCTCCGAATCCGAGCGCCGCGAGGAGCGCGAGAAAAGCCGCGCCAATGCACAAATTTCGCTTCATAAATGCCATCCTCTCTTGCGGGGTGCCGATTTTTTGATTGCCGCAGCCCAGGCGATGGGTTGCAATCGAGAGACCTGAGATTGCGGCGCAGGTAGCGATTGGGAGTATACACAATTCAAATTCAGATGCTCCCGATTTTTGCGGAGTGAACGGTGACAAACTCATGCCACTTTGCGACCGGGAGCGTGAGAAAGCCCGCAGGTCGGTGTCTGTAAGATTTCCTGTTGAAAGTATGGGGAGAAAAAGCAAGGGTGTCTCCAGAACCAACGACCCTAGTGGGGGTCGAAGAGAGGAGACACCCTATGTCTATATCGCCTGTAGGAAGGGTAGCACTGCGGGAGTTGATGGAACAAGCTTGGCAACAGGTGGAAGGGCAAGCGCGGGGGATGCTGAAGAAAGCTGTCGAGGGGCTGCTGGTGGCCGAGCGAGACCGGCGCGTGAGCGAGGCCAAGCAGCGGGGCGAGAAAGTGTACCGTTGGGGCTACACGGTGCGGAAGTGTTGGACGACGCTGTGGGGAAGCCTGGAGCAAGTGCGCGTTCCGCGGCTGCGCGGGCGGGAAGAGATCGGACTGGTGGAACGCTATGAACGGCACGGGTTGGATCAGATGCTGTTCGCGCTGACGGTGGGCGGACTGAGTCAGCGCAAGGTGGTCGGATGGGTGCGGCGGTTTCTGGGCGGGACGCTTTCGCCGGCCACGATCGGAGCGGTGCTGCAGCAAGCGCAACAGCAAGTCGAGCAGCGGCGCAGCGCAGCGATTGTGCCGGGACGTTATCGAGCCATCGTGGTGGACGGAATTTACCTGCGGTATCGGCGGAGTGTTTCGCAGCCAGGACGCAAAGGCGTGCTGCTGGTGGCGGTGGGGGTGCGGGAAGGCGGCGCATTTGAAGTACTGGACTGGCGGGCGGCTTCGGCGGAAACCACCGAGGACTATGAAGAGTTGCTGACACGATTATGGAAACGCGGGTTGGAGAAGGTGGAATTGATCGTGAGTGATGGACTGACCGCGATCGTCAGTGCGGCGCAGATGGTGTATCCAGCAGCTCGGCATCAGCGCTGCCTGGCGCATTGGTTTCGCAACCTGGAAGCGCTGACGCCGCGATTTGCGTGGGTCCAGCGGCGGAAATTCCGGCGGGAGTTCTGGTGGATCTGGGACGCGGAGAACCAAGCGCAGGCACGGGACTGGGCGCGGCGATTCTGCGCGCGCTGGCGGTGTGCCGCGCCGGAGATGGTCGAGAAATTCCAATTCGAGCTGGAAGAGGTGCTGGCGTTTTTCAACTTCCCAGCGCACTGGCGCCATCGGCTGCGCACAACCAACTTGGGCGAAGGCTGGTTCAAACATTTGCGCCGCTATTTGAGCCGCTTCCCCGGATGTCGTAACGCCGAGCACAGCGAGCAGGTTCTCGGTTGCTTCCTGCTCGCAGCAGAATCGATGCATCGATGAGGAGCTTTATGAACCGGAGCACCCCTCAACCTGCTTTCAACAGAAATGCTGGACAGTGCCGCAGGTCGGGTTCTATTGCGGCTCAAACCATTTGCTGTTAGTCTTTAGATGTAATGGCGAAGAAGACTAAACTGGACAAAGTTGTTGAAAGAGCCGCTGAAATAATTGAGGCTCACCTGGCTACCTTGTCTGCTGTTCAGGCAAAGGCCATGAGGGAAGATTTGCACAAACTGGCGGTTAAATCTTCCCGCTCCTCAAGTCGCGGAACATCTTCAAGAGCTCGGCGAAGCGCGGGTTCTCGTCCATTATCCCGTGCTTCCGTAAAACCCGCATAAATTCCCGCTCGTCACCGAGCTTGTAAACCCTCTGCAGGTCACGCAAGAGGGCGTTGTGTTCCGCATATGTGTGCTTGAACTTGGTCGTCATCGATTTTCGCCTGCCAGTGCCAATCTGACCTCCGGGTTAGCCCGCATACTACCAAAGGCAGGGTTGCAAATGGATAGATCCCGAATATTGCTTGTCAGCGGGCGTATGCAGCGATTACGCTTTCGGCTCATGCCCTGCAAACTTGTCGCATCTCGTGTCTTCGCAGCGCTTCTGGTGCTTCTGTTTGTCGCGCCCGCGCGCCCACTGGCGGCTCACGATATTCCTAGCGACGCGACGGTTCAGATGTTTTTCAAACCAGCGGGGAACCATTTAAATATTCTGGTGCGCGTGCCCCTCAAAACCATGCGCGACGTGGATTTCCCCGAGCGAGGTCAGGGCTATCTGGATTTTGACCGCGTGGATCCGGCGCTGCGAGAATCCGCATCGCTGTGGCTCTCCGATTTCATCGATGTGTACGAGGGAGACGCACGGTTGCCGAAGCCGCGCATCGTTGAGACGCGCCTCTCTCTGGAGTCCGATCCGTCGTTTGCGTCTTACGACCAAGCGCTCGCGCACGTCACCGGTCCAAAGCTCACGAATGAAACGGCCATTTTCTGGGACCAGTTGATGCTGGACGTGCTCTTTGAGTATCCCATTCAATCCGACCAGTCGCGCTTCTCGATTCATCCAGGCCTTGACCGGCTGGCCGCGAGGGTCGTCATCGCGCTTCGTTTCCTGCCACCGGGCGGCGCGGTCCGCGCGTTTGAATTTCTAGGCGATCCCGGCCTCGTTCGTCTGGATCCGCGCTGGTTCCAGGCCGCCGGTCAGTTCGTGAAGCTGGGCTTCTTTCACATCCTCGATGGGACGGACCATTTGTTGTTTCTGTTTTGCCTGGTGATCCCGTTCCGGCGTTTCCGCGCACTGATCCCGGTCGTCACAGCATTCACCGTCGCGCATTCGATCACGCTGATCGCCTCGGCCTATAATCTCGCGCCGGATGCGCTCTGGTTCCCGCCGCTCATCGAAACGCTGATCGCGATGTCCATCGTGTACATGGCGCTCGAAAACATCGTCGGCGGCGCCACCGTGCAGCGTCGCTGGATGATCACGTTCGGGTTCGGCCTGGTTCACGGTTTCGGCTTTTCATTTGCGTTGCGGCAAACGATGCAGTTCGCGGGTTCCCACCTTCTGGCCTCGCTGCTCTCATTCAACATCGGCGTCGAGCTGGGACAACTTCTTGTGCTCGCGATAATGATTCCCGCTTTGGAGCTTCTCTTCCGCTACGTGGTGGCTGAACGTATGGGCACAATCATTCTGTCGGCAATCGTGGCCCACACGGCGTGGCACTGGATGATCGACCGTTATCAAGTGTTGCGCCAGTATCAAATTCGCTGGCCGGCGCTAGAGGCGGCTCCGCTTGCGAAAGCGTTGCGCTTGCTGATGCTCATCGTGATCGCGGCGGGCTTGGTCTGGCTCGTGTTCGGCCTCCTCTGGCCCCGCATGGGCCGGGCAGAGGAAGAACGCGCCGTGCGCACCCGCTGATTCAATTCCGAATCAAACTGCCTTCCCTTGCGTTCGCTTGACAACGTGCCGAGGGCGTTTACACTGAGCGGGTTCCAAATGATGCGCATTCGCGTTCAAAATCGCCGGAAGGCGGAGATGCGACTTGGCAAACCATCCGCAGCACACTTTGATAGCGTCGTGCGAGTGTGCCTTTCATGATCGACGTGCGCGAGGAAATCGCGAACGCTCCGATCGGGCGGTACCATCGCTTTCTCGCTCTACTCATCGGCATGGTTGTCTTCTTTGACGGCTATGATACGTTCAATCCCGTCTACGTCATTCATTATGTGGCGAAGCCGTGGCATTTGGCGCCAAGCCAAGCCGGGCTGCTCGTTTCCAGCGGTCTGATCGGCTTCATGATCGGTTCGCTCCTGCAGGGAAAATTCTCCGACCGATACGGGCGGCGCGCTGCGCTTCTTGTGGCTCTATGGATCGTTACGATTTTCAGCTTTGCGACTGCGGCTCTCGGGAATTCGTTCTTCAAGTTCTGCGGCTTCCGATTGCTCACGGGACTCGGAATGGGCGCGCTTCTGCCGCTCGGCGTAACCTACGTCAATGAATATGCGCCGCGCCGCCTGGCCAACACGTTTTCCATGTGGGGTTGGGCGCTCGGCTGGGCCGCGGGCGGCATCGTTGCCGCAGCCATCGGAATTTATCTCACTCCCATGTTCGGCTGGCAGGCGCTTTATTACGCCGCGTCGCTTTCGATTATGCTCGTACTGGTTTGCCACGTGGCACTTCCCGAGTCGCTGCAATTTTCAGCGATGCGCGGCAATTGGCAGGGCATCACGCAGGTTCTTTGCCGCCTAAATCCTTCGCATGCTGCGCACTATACCGCAGCCGGCCAGAAGTTCATGTTCCCGGAGCCGAGCGATCGTCCGGCCTCCGTTTCGCTGCTGTTGTCACCCCGCTATCGGAGAACGACTCTGTCTGTCTGGATGTCGGCATTTTTTATCTTGTTTGGTATCTGGGGCCTCTCCGGCTGGGTCCCTACGGCCATGATGCAGCGCGGCGAAGGGTTCGCGACGAGTTTCAGTTTCGGAGCCTTGATTCAGGCCATGGCCTTCGTCGGTTCGCTCTTGTGCGGCTACATCGCGGACCGGGGCGGCAAGGATCGTGAGGCAATGGCCGTGTGGTGGCTGGGCGGCGCCATTTCGGTCGGCGTCCTCGTTCTTGTGAACGTGCACGCCCTGAACGTAATTTGCGTCGGCGCCGCCGGCTTCTGCATTCTGGGCGGGCAAAACGTCCTGAACAATTTCACCGCGGCATCCTATGATACGGAAGTGCGCGGCACCGCCGTAGGCATGATGCTGGGCGTGGGACGCGCCGGGGGAATTCTCGGCCCTTTCATCACCGGCCTGCTCCAGCAACATACGCCCGGCACGGCCGGCCTGTTTGTGGCCATCGGCGCGGCGTCGTTGATCGGCGGCAGCGCAATTTTATTTGCGAGCCCTCGTCCGTCGCGGGAGCTTGTGTCAACGTCTGATCCTATTCGGGCGTGATACAACATAAGCTGGGAGCATCGGGAAAAGTTTCCGCGGACGCAACAGAAAGACCCCGGGTCTGAAGACCCGGGCTACAGCATTCGCGCGAACGGCGGAGAATTGTTGTAGCCCGCCTCTTCAGAGGCGGGGATTTTTTGTGAGGATGCGCAATAGATTCCAGCGTGGTTACAATTATCCGACCCGCTTCGAGAGGGAGTGGAGAATGACGCAAGGCAGGCCAGTCGCATTGATTACGGGCGCGGCCACTGGCATTGGCCGCGCGACCGCAGTAGCTTTGGCAGAGGCTGGCTACGACGTTGCGATCAACTACAGCCGCAGTGAACAGGCGGCGCGCGAAACGGCGGCGCTCGCGCAGGCCAAAGGCGCGAAGACTCTGCTTTTCAAATGCGACGTCAGCGATGACCCGTCGGTGCGTAAAATGCTCGCAGCCGTCGAGCAGGAGTTCGGACGCCTCGACGCGCTCGTGAACAACGCGGGCACAACATCGAACGTCAAGCCCAGCGATTTCGAGGCCATGACGGCCGAGGAATGGGACCGCGTCTTCGCCGTAAACGTGCGGGGAATGTTTCAAGTGACGCGCGCCGCCGCGCCACTTCTCAAAGCCGCGCGCGGCAGCGTCGTCAACACAGCCAGCATCGTCGGCCTGCGTCCGGGACCGCAGCCATTGCCTTATGCGGCCAGCAAGGCCGCGGTGGTAAGCCTCACCAAGCTGCTGGCGCTCAATCTCGCACCGGACGTCCGCGTCAACGCGGTTGCTCCCGGATGGATGGAGGGCGACTGGATGAAACGCATGCTGGAAACGAGGTACGATGACCTGATGGCGCGCCGCGCGAAGAGCACACCCTTGCGCCGTTGCGCGACCTCCGAGGACGTGGCCGAGGTCATCGTCAATCTGATTACCAGCAATCGCTTCGTCAACGGTGAGATCATTGTGATCGACGGCGGCTATTCCGCAACAACCTAGGGGGGTAACTCGTGCTGGAAGGGGTCGTTCCATTTCCGCCAGAATTTGCAAAGCGCTACCGCGAAAAGGGTTATTGGATAGATAAATCTCTGGCCCAGGAATACAGAATTGTTTTTGACAAATATGAAAAGCGAGTCGCCCTGCTCGAACGGGATCGCTCCATCACCTACGGCGAGCTCGATCGGATGTCGGACAATCTGGCGCTGAATCTGCTGGAAATCGGCTTCCAACCCCTGGACCGCGTCGTGGTGCAATTGCCCAATGTCGCCGAGTTTGTTGTTCTCTACTTGGCGCTTCAGAAGATCGGTGGCATCCCGATTGCGGCGCTCATGCCGCATCGCTTTGCGGAAATCAGCCAGTTCGTCGAGCTTTCCGGCGCCGCAGCATGTGTTGTTCCGGACCAGCAAGGCGATTTTGACTACTGCGCCATGGTCGAGCGCATTCGCCATAAATTTCCCAAGCTGCGCCATGGCATCGTTCTCGGACCGGCGCGCCCGGGCTTTCTATCGCTTCCCGATATGATCGCGAAGCGGGCCAGCTTGCACACGTCCGCATTGTCCAATATCCATATTGATCCCGTGGATCCTGCCATCTTTCAACTCTCCGGCGGAACGACCGGAATTCCGAAGTTGATTCCTCGCACCCACAACGATTACGCGTACAACTCGAAGGTGGCTTCGAGCGTCTGCGCTGTCCGCGAAGATTCCGTCTTGCTCGTTATTTTGCCCATCGCGCACAACCTTCCTCTCGCGTGTCCCGGGATTCAAGGTTTTCTTTTCCACGGAGGTCGCGCAGTGCTCAGCACCAGCGCCCGCCCCGAGGACGTTTGCGCCCTAATCGAGAAACACCGCGTCACGCATGTCAAAGTTGTTCCCGCGCTTCTGATCCGGCTATTGCACGACCCCGCAGTGAGCCGTCACGACCTTTCTTCCCTGAAGATCATTCAAAGCGGCGGCCAGTCCATGCTGCCCGAAGTGCGGTTGCTCTCCAAAAGACTCATTCCTAGCGCGTTCGTGCAAGAGAATTTCGGAATGTCCGAGGGCCTTCTGATGTTTGTGCGGCTGGACGACCCGCTGGATGTGAGCCAGGAAACGGTTGGCCGTCCGGTCTGTCCGGATGACGAAGTGCGCATTCTCGACGAAGACGATCGCGAAATTCTCGGTGGTGAAGTCGGCGAGCTCTGTTGCCGCGGCCCGTACACTTTGCGAGGTTACTTCGGCGTGCCGGAATACAATGCCCGCACGTTCACTTCGGATGGATTTTACCGGTCCGGCGATCTGATGCGGCGGCACAAATCCGGCAACTATATCGTCGAAGGACGGAAAAAGGACCTCATCAACCGCGGCGGCGAAAAGATCAGCGCCGAGGAAATCGAGAACCTGATCCTATCGCATCCCTCGGTGAAGAACGTCTCCTGTGTTCCCGTGCCGGATCCAGTGTTGGGTGAGCGGATGTGCGCTTGCGTCCTGCTGCGCGAAAATGCCCGTCTGAATTTCGATGAGTTGAAAAATTTTCTGCTCGGCAAGGAAATCGCCAAGTATAAACTCCCCGAGCGATTGGAAATCATGCAGGATTTCCCGCTGTCCCCGTTCGGCAAGGTTTCCAAAAAGACGCTCACGGAGACGATCTCCCAGAAAATGGTCAGGGAACTAAAAGGCAAGGACAGCGCGACGGCATAGGAAGAGAAAACCCCGGGGTCTGAAGCCCGGGCTACAGCAGTTGCAAAAGCGACGGAGAACTGTTGTAGCCCGCCTCTTCAGAGGCGGTGCCGTTCGCAAGCCTATGTAACATGTTCCATTCGGAAGCTGACATGAGAATCATTGACGTTCATTGCTACCCCAACACACGCGAATGGATTGCCTGCCAGCAGCCCTACGTCGACGCGCTCGCCGCCTACTGGAACCGCCCCTGGGTGCCGAAACAAGAGGAAGAAGTCGTCCAGGAATTCACGGCCGCAGGCGTCGAGGCGATTCTCGTGGCCCTGGACCTGGAGACGACCATCGGCACGCCTCCCTGTTCGAACGATTTTGTTTCGGCGATGCAAAAACGCCACCCAAAGCGAATCATCCAATCCTGGGCGGCAGTTGACCCTTTCAAAGGGGAGACCGCTCTCCGCGAGGCGCGGCATGCGATTCATGACCTCGGAATGTTGGGATTCCACTTTCACCCGATCATGGGCCATTTCGCCGTGAACGATCGCCGCCTCTACCCGCTGTTCGAACTCATCAACGAATTGAAAGTGCCCGTCATGATTGACGTGGGTACCACCGGCATGGGCGCTGGAATGCCCGGCGGCATGGGCGCTAAAATCCGCCACGCGCATCCTTCGGCAATCGATGAGCTGGCCGCGGACTTTCCGGCCCTGACGATCCTGGCCGCGCATCCGGGCTGGCCCTGGGTGGACGAAATGACCGCCGTGGCCTTGCACAAAGGCAACGTGTTCTGGGAACTGTCGGGTTGGGCGCCTCAATATTTTCCGCCGCAGCTGAAAAAAGATATTCGTGGCCGCCTGAAGGACAAAATCATATTTGGCAGCGATTATCCAAGCATCTCGTACGAGCGTGTGCTGCGCGAGTGGAGCGAACTCGGCTACACCGATGAAATCAAGGAGCGCGTATTCCACGGCAACGCGGAACGCGTTCTGGGACTTTAGAGTTTGAGTAGCGCAGGCTTCAGCCTGCGGGGTTTAGATATGCCGAACAGAAACACCCGCAGGCTGAAGCCTGCGCTACCAACCCTCCAGGGGGTGACCGTGGCTTCTCCAATCCGTCGTGTCGTTACAGGAAAAGATTCAACCGGCAAGGCAATCGCGATGATCGATGCCGTGGCCACTACTGTTCTCCGGCGAGAAGAGTTGGGCATTACTAACACTCTTCTTTGGATGACGGATTCCACTCCGGCCGACCTTTCAAATCAAGAAGACGCGGCAAATAGGAAGATCGGCGTCGTGGCGCCTCCCGGAGGCACGATCTTCCGAGTGATCGAGTTTGCCCCGGAAAGGGAAGTGAAGGCCGACTACGAGACCCGGCTCCGAATCTTGCAAGGGCTCGGCCTCGCGCCCGAAGGCGAATCCCGCGAGAAGCCGCGCAACCCTGCGATGCACCGGACAAAGACCATCGACTACGCCTTGATCTTGTCCGGCGAGATCGACATGCTCCTTGACGATTCGGAGATACACTTGAAGCTGGGCGATGTTGTCATTCAACGAGGCACCAACCATGCTTGGGTGAACCGCGGCAATCAACCGTGCCAGGTGGCCTTCATTATGGTCGATGCGAAAGAATAATTTCGGGAGGTCCGCTCTTGTGTGCTAGCAATGCATTGCCTGCCGACCCTGCCGCAAATGTGACGCCAAATCCGCGGCGCATCGACGTGCATCACCACATGGTGCCGCCCGAGTATGCGAGTCTCACCCGCGACCGGATCCTGGAAATTACCTCGGGTGACACTACGGTTCTCAAATGGACTCCCGACGTCACCCTGGAGCAGATGGAACAATTCGGCGTGGCCTCGTCCATCTTGTCGCTGCCGGTGCCGGGCGCGTGGTTCGGGGGCAAGGAAAATTCCCGCAAGCTCGCGCGGATCTCGAATGAATATGGAGCGCGATTGTCCAAGGATTACCCGGGGCGGTTCGGGATGTTTGCGGCGTTACCCCTGCCGGATGTGGACGGCAGTCTTGCGGAGATCGCATACGCCTTTGACGCGCTCGGAGCGGACGGCGCCTACCTGCAGACGAGTTACGATGACAAATGGCCGGGCGACCCGGCGTTCGCTCCGGTATTCGACGAGCTGAATCGCCGCAAGGCCATCGTTTTCGTCCACCCGACCGAACCCTGTTGCGGCGTAAATCTAATCCCCGGGATTCCGTCCAACGTGATCGAGTTTGTTTTCGATACGACGCGAGCGATCACCAGCTTTCTGGTGAATGGTACGTTTGCCCGCTGTCCCGACATTCGATTTATCTTCTGCCATTCCGGCGGGACCATGCCCGTGCTGGCCGCGCGCATCAACGGTTTTTTCCAGGCGCACAGCGCGCTCGCATCGCGCGTCCCGAACGGCGTCCTCTACGAACTCAGAAAATTGAACTACGACATCGCGAATGCAACGAACCCTTCTTCGCTCGCGGCGTTAATGAACCTCGTACCAACCACTCAAATGTTATGGGGCAGCGATTTTCCCTACCGCGCCGTCGGTCCGACAGCCAATGGCTGGGACAATTATCAGGTCTCACCCGAGATCAAAAGCGCCGTCAATCGCCACAACGCCCTGAAGCTGTTCCCGCGCTTTAAGTAGGACAGGCTTCAGAGCCTGTGTGGTAACTCGATTTCGAACACGCCAGCGGCTAAAGCCGTGTTGATTCTGCATACTTTACGGCACGGCTGAAGCCGTGCCCTACAAAGATTTCACAGTTTCCACACAGGCTCTTCAGCCTGTCGGTTTTCCGCCGTGAGTCCGATCACAAACCTGACAGGCTTGAAGCCTGTCCTACCAAGACACTCTCACTGCACATGAGCGTCGAACACCCCTGTTTCGACGCGACCGGCGCGCTTGATCTGCACGAAGATGCGATAGTCACCGGGCTGGGGAAAGCCGTAAGGGAAGCGCACTTCCGGCGGAAGCGGACCGGACTCGGGCATTGGCATGGACATTGGCATCGACATAGGCTCTGGTGCGGAGTCCGCACCGCCTGGAAGCCCCGCTTGCGCCAGCTCCAACGCCGCCATGGAGACCGATCCGGCGGGATGGACGTGGGCAAAAACACTCAGATCGGAACGGACAAATTCAGCGTGTCCGGCCATGCCCATGTAGGGCTCCATGTCCTGCGCAGGGCGGCTGTCTTTATCCTGCACGGCGAAGATGAATTCAAGAGGGAGGTTGGCTTTCAAGGGGCCAGCGGGATGCTGCCAAACGATGTGACCGCCGTCCGGGATCGTCGATTTCGTGGAATCCGCGATTGGCGCAACCAGTGGCGCGCCGGTCCACGCAGAATCGTCGCCTGCCAGAATTTTCCCGGTGATTTGCGGAAGGTCGATCGCGCCGACAAGCGTCCACGGGTAGCCGCGCGGGTCGACGACGTCGGCGAAAACTTGATAGCGGCCCGCGGGCATATCCGGCAAGTCCACCGCAAACGCGTCTCCTGCAATTGGGTCAGGATGAAGATGCCACATGTCGCCCAATTCCGGGACTCGGAAGAGAAACAGGTGCATTAGGTGGCCATGGTCCGGGATGACGTCACCCAAGTGGAGGTAGGCCGGAGAACGGAATTCCGCGCGCTCCACCCCGCCGTCCGCGCGTTCCACGCGAATCTCTAGGCGGTGGCCATCAACAAGCTTTAGCGCGGCTGCAGGAGGCTTGAAAAAATCCACCCTGCGCTGGAAGTCTGCCGCATTCACACCCCACCAGGCTTTGCCGAGAAAAAGTAGAACGGCAACCAGGACCGCAGTGCCCAGCATGGCGCGGCGCGCTCGGCGATTGCGCGCATCGCTCGGGACATCACCGCCTCCTAGGTTGCCTTCGCGCACGATGCCTCCGACGATGAAGACCACGCCGGCGGACAGGAGCAGCATGAGCGCGAGCAACAGCGCGGCGAGAGATTTCTGCATCGGAAGCGTCCGCTGCGCGGAGGACGGCACGGGCACGGAGACTTCGCCTTGTCCCTGAGCGCCGTCCACGAGCACACGCACCTGCAGCGCGCCGGTCTCCATCAGCCAAAGACTGGCCGTAAAAAATTGCGAATCGTCTTTGGACTGCACGGCGAGGTCGGGCGTGGGAGGCAGATTCGATCCAGGACCGGCGAGGCGCATCGGAACAACGCGTACTGCGCGCACATCCCCCGATTCGCTGCAGATCTGAATTTCGGCTACGCCCGGAATCACTTGCGGCACGCGTACGGTGACGAAGAGGCGATACGGGCCCGCGCTGCCTTCGTAAAAAACGTCCGGGCTGCCAACATGCGCGCTGAGTGGCAACGCCGTGGTAAGGAGCAATGTTACAAGTCCGAAAAGTTGTCCCCTTGATGGCATAAAATTTCGAGACATGAAGACGATTGAGTGCGCAGGTTCCCCGCTCCTCTCTGTGCACTCGGTTTTCTCTGCGAACTCTGTGTTAAAGGTTTGACCGCGTCACCAAAAAAAACGCTAACACAGAGAACACGGAGAAAGGCGGAGAAGACCTGGCGCTTCGGTTCACCGGCGAATCTGCCGCATCCACTCGCCCCAGCGCGCACCAAGTTCGGTCATGACAATCGCAACGAGCGCCGCTATGCCCATGTGCATCCAGAAGGCCGTGGCGCTTGCATCCGTCGGAAAAAAAAGATTGCGGGCCCACGGAGACCGAGGGGGAATGAAATACGGGAAATTATTCGTCGCGAAAATCCAGTTGCGCGACGCCGGCGACATCAGAAAATCCGCGAAGGGCCACTGCACGGCAAGGAAGCTCACGAGAAACGCGACGCCCAGCGCCGCGGATTGGGCCCATCGGTTCCATCCGCCGATCCGGCGGCGCAACAGGTCAATCACAATCGCGGGCACGATCAACAGCATCGGAAAATCCGGCGGAATGAGATGTGTGATCTTTTGATAGACCGGGCCGAGCTTGGGCTCTGCGGGGAAGAGCGGCAGGATCCAGGTGAAGGCAAGATGCAGGGCCGTGTACATCGCCGTCGTGATAGTCACCGCCCACGGATGCTTCGTAGCCGCCGCGATGGCCGCCATCAAAATGGGCGTGATCAACGCTGCCACCAGATAGAACCTCGCTCCGTGCATGAAGGGGCGCACAGTGTACTCCTGTGCGATTCCGATCGTCATCCCAAACAGGAAAGTAAACGAGAAAAAGAGCAACCGCTCGAGCTTGGCGCGGTACTCGTCCTGCGCGCGATTCATTTCGGAAATGATCATGACCACAGTGCCGAAGCGGATGCCGGTCATGCCCAGCGCCAGCAAGACGTGCGGCGGGCTCAGGATCTTCACATCCAGGCCGTACGCCGCGTGCCACCAATTGTCGAACGGCGCCGAAGTAATCATGCACACGCCGCCCCAGGCGCAAAGGAATGCGCCCATAGGTCCGCGAAAGCCCCACATCGAAATAGAATTTGCGTGCAGCGGCGAATTTTTCTGGAAGGTGGTCGAGAGAATCAGATAGCCGCACGAAATTCCGGAGAGCACGCCGCACAACTGAATCAGAATGTGCGGCGTGGTCCAAAACGTGTCGCGGCCTATACTCTCATGCCAGGAGATGTCCCACGCGCCGCCGATGACGCTGAAAATCACCGCAATGAGGCAGGACCAGACATACCAGGGGATAGTGTCCATGGCCGCGGAAACTTGGGCGGCTGTCCGGGCCTGCACCTGAGAGGCTACAGAAATTGAGTCTGCCATGGCGCGTTTTTGTCGCGAGAGTGCCTTCCATGATGATACTCGCGCGCCCCGCGGAAGTTACACTCTACGCAGCAACAATTGTATAGTATCCCGCTTGTCCGCGACGTTGTGAAAATTTGGTTGCCTGCGTTTTTACCGTTTGCCGCAGGTATCGCGTCGTTGAAACGGTTTGGAGGATGAAAAGTGTTTTCGACAAAGTGGCACACCTCGCCGCGAAAATACGGAATCACGATCGAGCGCGACGTGCCAATTCCGGTTCGAGAGGGAGTGACGCTCGACTCGGATATTTTCCGGCCGCACGCGCCGGGAAAATTTCCCGCGCTACTCGCGGTCCACGCCTATTCCAAGGCGGCGCAGTCGGTGGAACTCATGCCCATCGGCTTCTCTTACGCGCGCGGCTTCATGGAAACGGGCGACTTTAATTTCTACGTTCGCCGCGGATACGCGCTCCTCATCGTCAACATCACGGGAACACACAAGTCCGGCGGCATTTTTGGAAACATCGACCCGCAGTCGATTCAAGACGTCTACGAAGCCGTGGAGTGGACGGCGCGCCAACCTTGGTGCGACGGCAATGTCGGTATGACCGGCGTATCGCATTTCTCGCGCGTCTCCAAGCGCGTTGCCGCATTGAATCCTCCGCATCTGCGGGCAATCTTTTCGCCCTACGGTTGGACCGACATGTATCGCGATCTCTACTATCACGGAGGAATTTTCAACCACGGTTTCATGTCCCACTGGGTGTACTCCAACGGCCCGAACTTTCGGACGAAAAACACTCTGAAAGAAAAATGGGGCGAGGCGAGATATTCCCTGGCCATTCAAGGTGCGCTCGCCGATCCTGAAATTTCTGCCGTTCCGTATCTGGTGGACGCCTTGAGCAATCCGGATGCGGGCGCGAATTCAATGCTCGTCGATATCATCGTGAACAACCTGTGCAACGAATTTTATAAAGAACGTTCCGTGAATTTCGAGAATTGCAGAATCCCGGCTTATTTTGGCGGCGATTGGGGACTCTACGGTCTCCATTTGCCGGGTGACATCCGCGCGATCGAGAAATGGAAAGGCCCGAAAAAAATGACCATCGGCCCGCCCGTGTACCTGGACCGGCCGCTGTACCAATACGGTTATGAATCGCTCCGCTGGTTCGATCACTGGTTGAAAGGCATTGACACCGGAATCGTGGAGGAGCCCCCGCTGCAACTATTTATCGTGGGCGCTAACGAATGGAAACACGCGGCGGAATGGCCACTCCCCGAAACCAAATGGACCCCGTTTTACCTGCATGCGGACGGGCTGCTCAGCGAACACGAGTTCTGGCCGAACGATGGATCCTCGACGTACGAAGACTCACCTCATCTCCACGGTGAGATCGAATTCAAAACGCCGCCGATCGTGGAAAATACGGAGATCTGCGGCCCGATCGTCCTCAATTTATACGGCTCGACAACCGCAAAGGAAATATTGTGGTTCGCTTCCTTATGGCATTTCGACCCCGAGGGCCGCGGCACTCTATTGACGCGCGGCTGGCTCCGCGGATCGCAGCGAAAACTCGATCTGACTGCATCCACGCCCTGGCAACCCGTCCATCTGCATAACCAAAGGGAGCCGCTCGAACCCAACGAGATCTATGAATTCAATATCGAAATCCGTCCCTACGGCATCCTTCTCAAACCCGGAGAGCGCATCGGAATCAAAATCAAAAGCGCAGACAGTGACGTCCCCAAGAATTATCTCGAGCTGGTCGGAATCGGACACGTATTGAACGCCAGTTCTTCTCAAGTGACCGTCCATCACAATGCCGACTTCCCGTCTCATCTCCTGCTCCCGATCACCAGAGGCAACCGCATCGGAACGTTCATCTCCGGAGGCAAGCTCCCTCCCGTTCAGCGCGCTTAATTTGTGGTGGCGCAGGCTTCAGCCTGTGGGGGTGGTGACAAGCAAGGTCGAGGGTGCTCGCACGAACCCCCACATGCTGAAGCCTGCGTCACACTAACCAATCAACATTCAACACCGGCAGAATGAGCTCGGATGGATGCTCAGCGCTGTGGTAAATCGTGTCGGTGCCGATTTTGTCCGGCCGGTAAAAGTGGAAGAACAAAGAGTCCGTCACCGGCGAATCGCCATTGCAGATTTCCACGCGAACACGGCTGCCCTTATGAAAGAGGTATGCGATTGGCTGTAATGGAATTTCAAACTTGTAGATGCTGCCAGGATTCAGCGGAGTCACCTTTTCGTGGGTATAGTAGGGAATTTCCTCGGTGCTGTGCCTCAGGTCTCGCTCCATGTGCGAAGCGCGCAGCCACCCTTTCGTGGCGATGAAATATCGAGGCTGAACGCCCCGGGCGCGCTCCTCTTGGTTTTGCTCGAACTGCTCCGAAACCTTGACGATGAAATCCGTGTCGCTCCGGTTCGATGATGCATAGAGGATCAATTTTCCGGACCCGGCAATCTCAAGATCGTTCTCGAGAGGTTGCGTCGTGAACGTCAGCACCCCGCGCGCCGGATCGGGACCAGTGGGTCCGATCGTGACCACGCCCAACACCCAGGAAGGTTGCGGATAAGAATAACTCGTACTTCCGCCGCTCTTGTCAGGTGGAACGGTTCCCAACCCGCCGTCATTCAGCGAAGTCACGCTCCCTGTCCGTCCCTTGGCCAAATAGAAGTGCGCCCGTTTCGTGTCCGGGAGTGGCCAGATTTCAAATGACCTGACTTTCCCAGTATTGCGCACCAAATATTCGACATTGGGCCGCTCGTCATAGCTGGTCTTGAGGCCCTTCAGATACTTGTCGTAAAACGGGAGCAAATACCTGCGGTGAAATTCCACGCCCGCAAAGTCGGACTGTGAAGAAAACGGCGTCGGCGTGCCGCTGATGGCGAGTTTCTTTGGGCCGCTTGCCAGCTGATATCCCCGAATGTTTCCCGCGAGGTGCAGTTCCTGTTTGGCCCAGACGCCGATCGAGAACAAAGGCACTTTGATCTTGTCCAGATGTTCGAACGCGGCGCGCTCCCGCCAGAACTCATCGTAGAGGGGATGCCGCTCCACCTCCAGGAACAGGTCGGGCACCACGTAGCGTGGATTGTCGCCGTTTGCTGGATAGAGATTCGGCACGCGAACGCTGGCATTCATCCAGTACGCCAGGAATGCGCCTTCGATGCCGCCGGGATAGCCCATGAAGCGGTAGGGATCGTTTAATCCATCGTAAGGAGCAATGCACGCCAGGTGAGGAGGGTTCTGAATCCCCATGAACCACTGCGACATGGCATAGTAGGACTGGCCGATGCCACCTACTTTCCCGTTGGACCAGCGCTGGCTCCCAATCCACTCGATCACGTCGTACAGGTCGTGCTGCTCCCGCTGTCCGAGGAATTCAAATTCGCCCTCCGAACGGCCCGTTCCGCGAACATCGGCGTGCACGTAGGCATAGCCGTTCTCCACATACCACTCGATCGGTCCCGTTTCCCGCCACAAGAACATTGGCTGGGCAGGGAGAGTATTGTTGTCATAGCGATAGGGCGAGGTGGCAAAAAGCGTGGGAAATGGCCCGGCGCCATCGGGCCTGTAGATTCGCACGGCCATATTCATTCCGTCGCGAACGCGGATCAGTACGTCCTTCTCTTCAATCATCGTTCCAGCTCCTAACGAGTCCAAAACATTTAACACACGAGGACACTGAGAACACAGAGAAATTCGAGGCATCAAAAAACGCGTCGGCGGCGTTCACGAATTACAAATCACGAGTCACGAATCACGCTCATCTAGTGGATTGATTCCTTAGCCGGACGAGTCTATATTGCTATCACGTCCGTATCTGGGTTTAGCCATCTGCGAAGGGGAGGCATTCATGGACCGCAAACTGTGGTGTTCAAGCCTCGTTTGGGCGCTCGAACTCGCGCTCTTGTTCGGCGTTGCAACTTCCGTCAGCGCCCAAAACAAGAGTGAGAAAAGCGCCGGCGCCGCTGCCGGCACGACAAGCACGCTTGCCGGTCTGGGTTCGATCTCCGGCACGGTCAAAGCTCCCAAGGATTTCAAAGCGGCAAAAGTTTACTTCAAGAATGTGGACAAGAACGTCGTCTACATGGTGTTCACCGATGGCGGACGTTATCAGGCTGTGGATCTCTTCCCCGGCAATTACGAAGTGAGCGTTACGAAGAACGGATTCACAGGGAGCGACGTGCAGAAAATCACGATCGCTTCCGGTGGAAGCGCGACCGCGGATTTTTCCTTGAAAGAGGGAACCTACCGGCCGAACCAACAAATGCGCAGCGGCACGCCCAAGGATGAGCCACTACTTTCTTACGACGAGCTGTACCCGCCGGGCCACGCGCGCGAGACGATTGAACGGACCTGCATCATGTGCCACGGTCCGGACTTTCTGCCCAACAAACAATGGAATGAAGAACAGTGGAACGCCGGCATCGATCTGATGCAGAACCCCAATGACAACGCAGGCGCGCGTCTCGTGCCGGGCACGTTTGCCGCTGGCGAGCGCGAGGAGTTGGTTGCGTACCTCGTGAAAAATTTTGGTCCGGACAGCAAGAAGCGCGGGCTGGCCGTTCCCGACGAGCCGATCGACGAAAAAGCCCTGGGCAAAGCGATGTTCATCGAGTATCACATTCCTCCGCTAGCGAAGGGGGATCGCGGATTCCACGACGCGCATTTGAGCCAGAATGGGGATGTCTGGTACGTCGACGCGCGCGGCTTGCAGGTCGGCAAAATGGATCCGCGCACAGCCACCTGGACCGACTACCCGGTTGCCGGCCCACAATATCGCGGCCATGGCCTTACCCAAGACGCGAGTGGGGACATGTGGATGGCCGGGCACACCGCCTTCGTCCGAGTCGACAGCAAGACCGGAGCGATCAAATATTATCCGTATGACACAGAGGCCAAGCGGCCTCCGCACGGCAATACGCCCTTTGTGGACTCCAAGCAAAATATTTGGGAGTCGCTCTCCTGGGCCAATGAAATTGCCAAATGGGACCGGACGACGGGCGAAGTTTCCCTGTACAAGACGCCGACGGACAACAGCTTCGCTTATGGCATGGTGATGGACAAGAACGATAAGGTTTGGCTGGCCGATTGGTGGCGTTGCAAGGTGACGAAATTCGATCCGGTGGATAGCCAGTGGATCGAGTACGCTCCTCTATCGAGGCCCTGCACCATGCGGCGCGTGTTCGCCGACCACAACGGCATGATCTGGTACGCGCTGGAATGGCCGGGGAAAATCGGAATGCTCGATCCGAACACAAACAAGATCGTTGAATACGCGCTCCCCGTGAAGTGGTCGTTCCCGTACGACATCCAGCAGGATCATGACTCGAATTATTGGATCGCGGATTCGGGGCAGGGCGGCGCGCTGATCAAATTCGATCAGAAATCAAAAGCCTTCACTTATTATCCGTACGTTCAGAGAACGGACATGCCGAAGATCGAAGTCTCGAACGAGAATTCGATTTGGTACACCACGCGATCCGCCGATTCAAAGGACCAGGCGCTCGGCGTGCTGTACCCCGACAAATCAAAAATCCAGACGCTCGCTGGCAGCTACTAATTTAAATTTCGCAAGGTTTTTAGTAGCACAGGCTTCAGCCTGTGGGGTTTAGTCCAAGCAAGGACGAAACCCCCACAGGCTGAAGCTTGGGCCACATATTCAAACGTCATCGCTCCGATTCACATAAGTTTTTCCCGCGCGAATCGTCGCCGTGCTTTGCAGCTTCTGCCGCCCCATGCGCTTCTTCCCAGTGCTATCACCGAAAACAAATGTTCCTTCGCGGACTTCGAGAATGGTTATATCCGCCACGGTTCCCGGCCGCAAAGTCCCGAGTTCGACGCCAAAATTGAACATGCGCGTCGGCCTGAGCGTCACGCGTTCGATGATCTGATCCAGATTCATCCCGATCGCCAAAAATTTAGAAAGCTCGGTGACCAGGTCGTACACCGGCCCGTTGATGCTCAGGCCTCCGAGATCCGTGCCGATCGTGTCAGGAAGAAAATTTTGTTGCAGGCACTTTTCCGCCACGTCCAGGCTCAGATGCGGCCCGCCATCCCCAACATCGAACAGGACGCCTCGCTCGCGGCAATCGATCATCTCGGGGAGAATCTTTCCGTTGGCGTCGAGCGGCCCATGCGGCCGCCCGGTGAAACAGTGCGTCAACACATCGCCCTTTCGCAACTGTCGAAGTATCTCCGGCAGGGGAGAATAGGAATCGCCGACATGCACCATCAACGGGAGGCGAGAAATCTCCGCGGCTTCCAGCGCTCTTTTGAGAACTTCGAGATCGTTGGCGCCGGTAATTTCTTTGGAAAGCCGCGCCTTGATCGCCACGACGTCGGGCTTGTTCGCTTCCGCCGCCCGCGCCGTCAACTGCGGATTCACCCAATCGAGATTTGAATAATTCCCGACGAGACACATGAGCGTGCCGCGAGCCCCGATGTCCACCATCGCATAGATCCGCGTGGCCGAAGGCTTGATGACGTACTGCCGGAATCCGGCGATGGAAAAATAGCCCGCAGAGCCGGCATCCACCGCCGTCGTTACGCCGCGGCCCAGGCAATATTGATCCGCGTTCACTCCGGTGGGGCCCACTCCTTCAAAAACGTGCACGTGGACATCGATCAGTCCCGGCGTGACGATTTTGCCTTTGGCGGAAATCAAGCTGCGCGATCCATCCGCTGGAATATCCGGCGCGATCTGCAGAATTTTTCCGTCCTTCACCGCTACATCAAGCAGCGCGTGCAAGTTCTGGCCGGGGTCGATGACCGTGCCGCCTTTGATCAGCAAGTCGCGGCTCTGCGTCAAGGCCGCGCCCATGTCCTGCGCGGCGGAAACAGGCTCAGCGCTGGCCGCGCGGCCAAAGCTACTTGAAGCCACCAGCGGCGATCCGATCAGCAATTGAGAAAACCGACGGCGTGTCAGCATCAAGCACCTCTTTTTTCTTGGGTCTAGACCAGAGCGATCAATTCAATTTCAATGCGCCCCCCGTGCAATCGCGCCACCTCGACTGTGGCGCGCGAAGGCGGATGAGAGGGAAAATAACGGCTGTACACTTTTCCCATCGCATCAAAGTCGTTCATGTCTTTCAAATACACGGTCGTCTTCACCGTGCGATCGAACGATGAGTCAGCCGCTTCGAGGATGGCTTTGATGTTTTCCATAACCAGTTCCGTTTGGCGCGTGATGTCATCTTCGATCACCTGGCCGGTCTTCGGGTCGCGCGCAGTTATTCCCGCGACGAAAACAAACCCGTTGGCCTTGATCGCCTGCGAGAATGGCCCGACAGGTTTCGGCGCCCGATCTGTCGAAATCGCGCGCAGCCTTGTCCCCGCGGGCGCGGACTTATTATCGGCGCCGCTCGCCATGCCGGGCGCGACCGCGGCGGCCAGCCCGCTCGCGGCTGCATTGCGTAGAAAAGTTCTCCTCTTCATGTCGTTTCCCTCCAAACGGCAATTTCAAATTTCAAATTTTAAATTTCAGATTTGGCATTGCTGCCCGACGCTACGCCACGCGTCCCCGCGCATCAAGATCAGATCGGCAAGCCTTAGCATTTCGGCTACTTCTTTACATATCTCTTGAAATTCCGCGGGCCAACTTCCGCCCCATAGACGTTGCCCGCGTCATCCGCCGCGACGCCTTCCGCCGCGGTTCCATTCGTCGGCTCCAATCCTTGCCCTGGGTTCAGCACCGGGTCGGGAATGAAGGCCCTGACTTTGCCGTCCCTGACGCTCCCGATTCGGATGCCCCGCCGGAAACCCGGATTGCGCGCCATATTCGATTCCGAGTCCGCGACGTAGAGAACGTCGTTCTTATCGATAAAAACGCCGCTCGGCCGTCCAAATTGCCCCCATTCCTCGAGGAATTTCCCATCCTGATCGAAAATTTGGATGCGGCTATTCCCGCGGTCGGCGACGAACAACCGGCCCTTGGAATCCATGGCCAGTGAGTGCGGATTGTTGAATTCGCCCGGCCCGCTTCCTTCTTTTCCCCAGGCCTTGATAAATTTTCCGTCCGCTGAAAATTTCACGATCCGCGCGTTCGAGCCAGGCCCATGTCCGTCCGCGACAAAAATGTCGCCGCTCGGCGCGACCAGCACATCGCTCGGCTTGTTGAACGTGTCCGGGCCGTCTCCCGCGACCCCCGCTTTTCCGAGCGTCAGCAACACTTTCCCATCCTGGCTGAACTCGAAGACCTGGTCGCCCTTCCCATTTTCGGCGTCGCCGTCGGTCACCCACACGTTGTTGTTTTTATCTATGAAGAGACCATGAGGCCGCACAATCATCCCTGCGCCAAAGCTTTTCACCAGATTGCCGGACGAATCGAATTTCAGGACGGGCGCGAGGCTCGAATTAGCGCAGGAAGTTCCGCCGCATCTTTCGACAACCCAGATGCTCCTGCCGTCGCGATCGATATCGGCGCTGATCACTTGTCCCCACGTACGTCCCTCGGGCAGATTCGCCCAGTTCTCAACCGTGCGGTACGGATTGGGCGCGGAATTAGGATCGGCCTGGGCGTGGGCTTTCGCTCCAAATATCGCGCTTACAACCACCGACGCAATTCCCAGCGCGAAGACTGTGTGATTCAAACGTGACACGGCGGCCTCACCAATATGCATTTTGAGAAACGACCAGAGAAGCGCGCCCATCTTACTTCAATCGCATCCCGTTTTCGAATGCGCAATCAGTGGCGCAGGCTTCTGCCTGTGGGTTTTGGACCTTGCATGGCCGAACCCCACAGGCTGAAGCCTGCGCCACGAAAGAGGACGTGATATAAGTTTTGGTGCGGAGTTACGACGGACACGGAGAAAAGGCGAATGCCGCAAACGATTGACTCGAAGACAACCGATCGCAAATGGCTGGGCCTCTACGACCGCCCTCACCGGGATTTGCGCGAATTCCTAGAACGCGCGGAAAGCATCGGCGAGGTAACCCGAGTGAAGGGCGCCAATTGGGACCTGGAACTGGGCGCTCTCGCCGAAATCGTCAACCACAAGCGATCGGAAGCGCCCGCGCTGTTATTCGAAGACATCACCGGCTACCCCAAGGGATTTCGAGTTCTTTCCGGTTCAGGAAATTCATCCAAACGCATGGCGCTCATGCTGGGTTTCCCGATGCCGCGAACGGCCATCGATGTCGTGCAGGCCTACCGCGATCGAATGAAGCAACACAAGCCGATCCCGCCAACCGTAGTAAAGCTTGGCCCTATCCTGGAAAATATCGATCGCGAGGAAAATGTCGATCTCTACAAATTCCCAGCGCCGCGAGTGCACGAGCGAGACGGAGGCCGCTACATCGGCACCGAAGATCTGGTCATCATGCGAGATCCCGAGGAGGGGTGGGTGAACGCAGCGACGTACCGCGTGCAGGTTCACTCCAAGAATAGCACCGGCCTGTGGATGTCTCCCGGCAAGCACGGACGTCAAATCCGCGACAAATATTTCAAGCAAGGAAAACCTTGTCCCGTGCTCGTTTGTTGCGGTCACGATCCTCTGCTGTTTCTAGCTGCAGCAAATGAAATAAAATTTGGTGTATCGGAATTTGATTATGCCGGCGGACATCGAGGCGAGCCATTCGAGGTGATTCCGAGTGAAATTCATGGTCTTCCCATGCCCGCTCACGCGGAAATTATTTTAGAAGGCGAAGTCACCGAAGGCGACGTTCACACCGAGGGCCCGTTCGGAGAGTTCACCGGCTATTACGCGAGCCCGTCCAGCGAGCAGGCGGTCATTCGCGTGAGGCGCGTCTATTACCGCAACGATCCCATCCTGACGATGGCAACGCCCATGCGCCCGCCGTCGGACATGTCCTTCGGCAGATCCATCATCAAGTCGGGCATGATTTGGGACGCCATCGAGCGCGCGGGAATTTCCGGCGTGCAAGGCGTCTGGTGCCACGAAGCGGGAGCGATGCGCCTGTTCAATGTCATCTCCGTAAAGCAAGCGTACGCAGGTCACGCGAAGCAAGTGGGACTGGTGGCAGCCGGTTGCCAGGCGGGCGCCTATCTCGGCCGCTTTGTCGTGGTCGTGGACGACGATGTGGACCCGACAGACTTGTTCGATGTCGTATGGGCGATGTCCACGCGCTGCGATCCCGCTTTGGACATTGAGATCATCCATCGAATGTGGAGCGGCCCACTGGACCCGATTATCCCGCGCGGCTCTCCTGTGAATTACAGTTCGCGCGGATTGATTGACGCTTGCCGCCCCTTCGAGCGCATCAAGGATTTTCCGCCGGTCGTAGGCGCAACTCCGGAGCTGCGCGCCAGGGTCGCAGCCAAATTCGCGGACATTCTCAGCAAAATTTAAATGGAATTTAGAAAATTTCGCCGCGCAGAAAGATTTAGTAGCACAGACTTCAGTCTGTGGATTTTCCGCTCGATGGCGAGGTCTGAGCCGTGGCGCACGAACCCCACAGACTGAAGTCTGATGACATAACGAAGTCGGCCTCACGACGATCCGAGTAAACTGTGTGCTGTCCAACGCGCAGAGCTCGGGTCGAAGGAGGCCGAGATGCGAATTATAGGATGCGATTTGCACGCGCGACAACAGACGATTTCGATGGTGGACATCGAGACGGGGGAAGTGACCGAAAAGACGCTGGCGCATGAAGGCGAGGCGGTGCGGGAATTTTACGCCGCGTTGCCCAAGCCAGTGTTGGTCGGGTTGGAAGCGACGGGATCGATGTTCTGGTTTTTGCGGCTGCTGGAGGAGTTGGGGATCGAGTACCGAGTGGGACATCCGGCGGCGATTCGCAAAGCGGAGACGCGGAAGCAAAAACACGACCGGCGCGATGCGGAGTTGATTCGGCGGCTGTTGGTGGAGAAGCGGTTTCCGCAGATCTGGCTGCCGACGAGCGAGCAGAGGGATCTGCGGACGTTGCTGCAGCACCGGCACCAGTTGGTGCGGATGCGGGTGATGACGCAGAACGGGCTGCAAGGGCTGGCACTGAGCCAGGGATTGCGGCGCGGCAGCAAACTGTGGAGCCAAGCCGGCCAGCAGGAACTGAAGGGACTCGGGCTGGCTGGATTTGCGGCGACGCGGCGAGAGCAGTTGCAGGAGCTGCGTCAGGAACTGAACCAGCGCCTGCAACAGCTGGATCAAGCGGTGCGGGAGCAGGCCGAGCAGCGAGCCGGGGCACGGTTGTTGTTGAGCCACCCGGGCGTGGGACCGACCACAGCGCTGGCCACGGAAGTCTTCTTGGGAGACGCGCGGCGATTTCCCAACGCCAAAGCGGTGGCCAGTTACGTGGGGATGATTCCCAGCGAACACTCCAGCGGCGGCAAACAGCGGAACGGAAGTTTAAGCAAGCAGGGCAATCCGCTGCTGCGGTTGTTGTGGGTGGAAGCGGCGCGAGCGGCGGCACGCAAGGATGCGCGGTTGAAACAGTTTTATCGTCGCAAGTTGGTGCAGAAAGGTCTGGGCAAGGCGGTGGTGGCCACAGCGCGAAAGCTGGGCATTCGGCTGTGGATCATGATGCGCGACCAGATCGATTACACCGAGTTCTGCCGGCGGGCAGAACAACGGTGTCCCCATGCGGGAATGCCTGAGTAGCACAGTGGTCATGCTGTATTGACCGGGAGTCTGATGAGGCCACCCGCCTCCCCGAGTTGCGGGGAGATCGAATAACTCCTCATGGTCTGAAATGATCGGAGAGATGTTTGGTGGGTACACCGAATTGAGGAACGCAATGGGGCCCGAGCCTGGCTTGGACACAAAAATTCACCAGCGAAGACCACTCGGTCCCTCACGAGAATCAACCAGGGAAGCGAGATACTTGGGGTGCGCCCAATCAGGTTCATTCCCAGCGCTCGATTCCCCTTGACACGGCCGACTTTGTTAGAGATGTGCTACTGGCCGAGACGCCATGACGACTGCAACCACCGTGAATGTTCCCGACTTGATCGACCAGCAGAAGGTCGGCTCGTTTCAGATTCGCATCTTGGTGCTCTGCGCCTTGGCGGCGTTGCTGGACGGCTTCGCCGCGCAAATGATCGGCTACGTAGCGCCCTCGCTGGCGCGGGACATGCACCTCGGCCCAGCCGCGCTCACTCGAATTTTCGCCTGGGGCCTGGTGGGCTTGATGCTGGGCGCGTTGATCTTCGGACCGGTTGCCGACCGGTTTGGGCGCAAGCCCGTGATCGTCATTTGCACGCTGCTCTATGGTCTGCTCACCTTGGCTGCGGCGATGTCCACCTCGGGCGCCAGCATTGCGACCTTCCGATTCCTTGCAGGCCTGGGCTTCGGTGGAGTGATGCCCAATGCCATCGCGCTGACCGCGGAATATGCCCCGGAGCGGCGCCGCGGCACCATGATCACCATCATGTTCTGCGGTTTTCCCATCGGCGCCTCCATTGCCGGCTTTGCCGCTGTTCCCATACTTCCCGCGTTCGGCTGGAGAGGCGTTTTTGTTCTGGCAGGCATCATGCCCTTACTGTTAGTCCCTGTGCTGGCACTGCTGCTGCCCGAATCCATCCGCCACTTGGTGATCCACGGAGGGAAAGCGGTGCGCGTGAGGCAACTGCTGGCGGCCGTTAACCCACAATTGGTTTTCGGAAGCGACACAAATTTTGTCGTCCGCGAAGAGCGCGCCCCCGGCATGCCCGTCGGCCACCTTTTCCGGCAAGGCCGCGCCGTTCCCACGATTCTGCTGTGGATTGGATTCTTCATGAGTCTGATCGATATCTACCTGCTGACGAGCTGGTTGCCCACGGTATTTCACAACGCCGGAATTACGCTCTCGCTGGCAGTCATCGCCACAGCCTTGTTTCAGGGCGGAGGCGTGGCCGCCTCCTTAGCCCTGGGCAGCTTCGTGGACCGCTTCGGCTCGTATCGGGTCCTGACCATCACCTATTTTCTAGGCGCTGTTTGCGTCGCCTTACTCGGTTACTCGCATTCCATCGTTTCTATAATGGTCTGTACTTTTTTTGCGGGTGCGGGCGTGATCGGGGGACAGACCGGAGCGAACGCACTGGCCGCCTCGTTCTACCCGACCTACATCCGCTCGACCGGTGTGGGATGGGCTCTGGGGATTGGCCGCATCGGATCGATCGTCGGGCCCATCTTTGGCGGCGTCATGCTCTCGCTATATTGGCCGCTAACCACCGTTTTCATGGCCGCAGCCATTCCCTCACTCGTAGGAAGCGGGGCCATCTTTCTAATGGGCCGCACCCAAGTCCCCGTAAACGCGAAAGGCGCCCTCGGCGTCGCCGCCTCCTGAATTTGCGGCCATGCCTAAAAAGTACGAAAGGAGGCCTCTTATGAAAGTCGGCATCATCGGAGCGGGCGGCGTAGGCTCCGCTTGTCTTCTATCCCTTGTCATGCGGGGAGTTGCGTGCCAGGTCGTGGTGCTGGACAAAAATCATGAGCGCGCGAATGGCGTCGTGGCCGATCTCCAATACGGAGCGACGCTCTCTCCGGCTGTGGAACTCCGTGCTGGCGACTATGCTGACCTTGCCGACGCGGTGCTCGTGATCGTCACCGCGGGCATCAACGAAAAAACTGGCGGCGCCACCGACCGCAGCGACCCCGCCGGAAGGCTGAAGCTTCTTGAAATTAATGCGGGTGTTTACCGGGACATCGTTCCCAGAATCGTTGCAGTAGCGCCGCAGGCGCTGATCCTTGCCGTCACCGACCCGCCCGATCCCCTGGCTGACTTAGCTCGCGAGCTCGCCGGCCATGAGCGCGTCCTGAGCACCGGCACATTTCTGGACTCGCTGCGCTTCCGTTTACATCTCGCACGCCGGCTCAAGGTGAACCCAATGTATGTCGAGGCGCAAGTGGTCGGGGAGCACGGCACGTCCCAGGTGTTTCTGTGGTCCTCTGCACGCGTCGGGGGCACGCCCATATCGAATTTGCTTGAGAAGAGTGGCCAATCCCTGGTCGCGTTCCAACGGGGCGTAGAGCAGGATGTTCGCTTCGCCAATATCACGATTATCGAAGGTACCGGCGCAAGCCAGCTTGGGATTGGCATGGTCACGGCGCGCATCGCCGAGGCGATCCTGCGTGATGAGCGCGCGGTGATTCCCATTGGCTCGTACAATCCGAAATACTCGGTCACCATTTCTCTGCCCAGCGTCCTCGGGCGGCAAGGTGTGAGCCAAATTCTTGAGCCGGAAATGTCTGTCGAGGAACGGCAGGGATTTCAGCGCAGCGCGGACATCTTGCGCAACGCGGTGGCGCGAATCATTCAAGCGTCCGGGCAACGTCCAGCTCGCCAGGCCGGTTAAGATTCCTGATTTGTATTCAACGCGGGCCGCCCGGTCAGTTTGCTGCGGGCGCAAGCTTCTCCGTCAGCTCAATGCGCGTGCCCCACGGGTCGGTCAAGTAGGCGACCTTCGTCGTCCCGTTCGGAGCCAGGCGAATGGCCTCGTCGAGCTTGATCCCTTGCGCTTCGAGCTTCTTGGTGAACGCTTCCAGATCCTTCACATCGAACCCGATATGATCGAGCGACCGCCCTTTTGTGGGAACCAGCCCCTCTTTTCCCGGCGAAAAGGAAAGATTCGCGCCCGGCACATCGTCGCAGTCGATCAATCCCGGCGAAGACATTCGCTGCCGCTGGCCCGGCACGCCGCCAAACATTTTCGCGTACCACGCCTGCATCGCCGGAATGTCGCTCTGCACCGGGTAGAAGTGAATGTGGTTCATCACCACCGGTGCGGATTGCGTCGGATCGCCAAAAAATTCCAGGCGAATGCCGTCCGGTCCATGCACGTAGCCCTGGTTCGGGTTCCCGGTCTGCTCGATCTCGACGCCGTCGGCCTTCCATTTGGCCAGCGCCGCGGGCAAGTTTTTCCACACAAAACCGAAGTGATTCACGATGGAGCCTTCCGGCGGCCCGGTCGGATCGGCTTGCCTCAGCATGATGTAAACGCCGGGAAACTGGATCAACATGAGCTGCCCGTTTTGCACGACCGTGCCGCCGATCTCCGCCGTCCAGAAATGTTTTTGCGCCTCCACATCCTTCACGAACAGATGGATGTGCCCCATCGTGACCCCCGCGCTGTTCGCAGGCGCGAGCTGCGCGCACGCGGGCAACGCCAGAAACGCGGCGGCGATCAGGAAGATCAAGCATCGAATTTTCATGGCAGTATTTTTCATATTGGTTTTCCGTTTCGCGTACAGCAGTGGCCCGTAAGATACATCCAACCGCCGCGGAAAGCAATTTCCGGCCAATCCAGTGAAGTCGCCCGGCTATCAGAGGTTGACTTCCAGTCTGGCTCCGGATAGTTTTTGCCGAATGTTCAGGAATGAAAGCTAGCCGAAGTTCGTCACGGTAACAGCCGTTTAGTTATTTTGCTCCTGATTTTCCTATCGAAGTGATTTGTTTTCAGCCCACGCTGATCGAAAACTTCGTGTAGTGCAGACCAACCTACTTGCAGTGCAGTTTCTCTCCTGAGACCATCGCTGCAACATGTATCTTCGCCAGCACCAGAGGAACAAAGACGGCAAGGAACACAGGTATTGGTCTCTCGTCGAGACCTTCCGAACACCCGATGGCCCGCGACAGCGCACGCTTTGCTATCTCGGTGAGCTGAACGGTTCTGCCCATGCACGTTGGCAGAAGACCGTCGAGGCTTTCAACGAGCAGGGCGAGCATACCCAGCTGAAGCTGTTTCCCTCCGAAGCAGAAGCGCCCGATGATCCGAACGTAGCACGGGTGTTGGTGAAAAAAGTGCGGGTCGAGCGCACACGACGATTCGGTGACGGCTATCTCGGACTGGAGTTGTGGAAGCAGTTGAAGCTCGATGAGTTCTTCGCTCAGCATCTCGATGAGGAGAGTGCCGATGTGCCCTGGTCCCGTGTCGCAGCCGTGCTGGCGATCAACCGGCTATGCGATCCGGGCAGTGAGCTGGCCGTGGAGCAGCATTGGTACCCCTCCACCGCACTGGACGATCTGCTGCACATCGCGGAAGGCAAGATCAACGACACGCGGTTGTATCGTTGCCTCGATCGTCTTCTGCCGCTGAAGGCCAAGATCGAACAGCATCTGAAGCAGCGCTTCGGCGAGTTGTTCGAGGCCGAGTTCGACGTGCTCCTCTACGATCTGACCAGCACGTATGTGGAGGGGGCGGCGGAAGAGAACCCCATGATGCAGCGGGGCTACTCGCGGGATCATCGTCCCGACTGCGAACAGCTGGTGCTGGCGTTGATCGTCAACCCAGACGGTTTTCCATTCAGCTACGAACTATTCGATGGGAACCGGGCCGATGTCACGACGGTCGAAGCGATCCTGCGCACGGTGGAGCGCAAGCACGGAAAGGCCCGCCGGGTATGGATCTTCGATCGCGGTGTGGTGAGCGAGGAGAACCTGGTAGCGATCCGCAAGCGCGGGGGACAGTATCTGGTGGGCACGACGCGGAGCAAGCTGAAGCAGTTTGAACAGGAACTGCTGAAGGATGACTTCGAGAGGATCCGCCCCGAAGTGGAGGTCAAGCAGATCAAGGTTCCGGGCGGTGAAGAGACCTACATCCTCTGTCGCACGGCCGGACGGAAGGAGAAAGAGAAAGCCATCCGCAGCCGCTTTGTGGTGAAGATCGAAAAAGCGCTCACGGGACTTGAGAAGCGCATCGCGGAAGGCCAACTGAAGGACCGTTTCAAGATGGAGCGAAATCTCGGCCGCATCCAGGCCTCTCACCCGCAAGTAGCGGATCTGTATGAGATGACGGTGAAAGATGGCAAAGAAGGGCCACGCCTGTTCTGGCGGCAGAAGGCGGAACAACAGCAATGGATCGAAGCGCGCGAGGGAGCCTATTTGCTACGCACGAATCTGACCGCCGACTCGGCTGCCGCTCTATGGAAGAAATACATGCAATTGACGGAAGTGGAAGCAGCCTTCCGCACGCTCAAAAGCGAACTGGCGATCCGGCCGCTGTTCCATCAACTCGAAAGACGCGTGAAGGCGCACGTGCTGGTGGCGTTTCTCGGCTACGCTCTGCTCGTAACCCTCAAGCATCTGCTGAAGCGGAGAGATTCGGACTATTCCCCGGCCAAAGTCCTGAAGCGACTCGCGGAGCTCTACAGCGTCGATATCGTATTGCCGACCGTCGAAGGACGAGAGATCTGGCTGCGGCGCATCACGAAACTCGATAATGAGCAGCAGAAGATCCTGCACCAGCTTCAACTGCAGTTACCGGAAGGTCTGGAGCCGATTCAGATCCTGAAATGTAGTGCAGACTCGGCCATTGCCTAAACTGATTTCAAAGGACTTTATCCTACTTTGACCCGCTGAGTGACGAACATGGGCTAGTCTATGACTGAAAAATACAGGCACACGCCGTCGGAACGAAATGCTATGTTGCGCCAGTTAAAACGCATCATTGCTTTGAGGGACGAGCGGGAGCTTATGAAGTTTCTCAGTGAGCACGGGATAAAAGACGAGAACCCGCGTTTTTCGCAGATTGTGAAGGCTTTCCGTGACGGGAAGATCGACGAGGTTTTGAAGAAAACGTCTTAAGGTCCTTAAGCATCGTCTTCCCCTGCGCTGGCGTCATCGTCTCTTCCATATGTTCGATTAAGAGACCGGCCATCTTCTCCGCAACAATATCCCGTTTTGATTTCTTTCTCGGCATATCTAAAGTCTACTCGCAATGCCAATGCCGCACAACAAATGAGTAAGAGCGAATTTTCTAATCGAAGAGCTTCAGAATCTTTGTGGGTCATGCCTTCAGGCATGACAGAGAGCCTGAGACCTTAGGGGTTTTAACCCCTGAAGACCTACTCCGCAGCCATCGTCGGCACAGCCGCGTCCGCCGCAATCTTCCACTGCCCATTTTCCTTCACGAAAACCAACAGCGCGCGATGCGGCGTGCTCACGATCGTCCCTTTCGCGTCCGCTATTTTCCTGATCCTTCGATCCGTCGCCAGCGCCACATTCCCATACACCGACATCAATCTGAACTGGTCCACAAAGATTCCTTCGCCCGGCTTGAAATTGAGATGCGCGACGCATTCCATCGCCGCGGGCTTGGTCAGCACCACGGTGGGCAGCCACCCGAGAATCTCAAACCACTTATCTGTGTAATTCTGCTTCTGGTAATCGGTCTTCCCGGCCCGAATCGCCTCCATCCACTTCTGGTCCATCTCCCCGAGTTCCTTCTCCAGCTTTTCGTCCGGACTCTTCGTGCTGATGGCGCCGGACGTTTTGTAATTCGCCTCGGTCGGCGGAATCACTGGCACCAGCGCCGCCGCGGCCGGCCGCCACACCCCGCTCTGCCGCACAAACACGCGCAAACAATGGCTATCCGAAGTGAAGGGAATCGTCCCGTCAGGCCGCGCGGTCTTGAAATCGGTATGATCGGTCCCCAGCGCCACGTCCCCATAAACCGCCACCAGCCTGAAATCGGCAGGGAAAGGCCGCACGCCGGTCACAGGATTCGCCGCCGACTGCGTCGCCACCATCTCCTCCTTGTTGCGCAGTTTCCCTCCCGACTGCACCTCGAAAAATCCGTCCACCCAATACTGGCTCCTGGACTTCACGCATTCCGCATACGGCTTCTGATAAGGCCCGTCGCAAAGCCACTGCTGATCCACATCCCAAAGCGTGTTCTCCAAATTCGTCTGCTTCGCCTCCTGCGCCGCAGCCACCGCCAGCAACATCACAACAACCCATCCGCGAACCCTGGTCATTGCATTCCTCCGCCCAATTTAGGTGCTATGCCTCGTACCACAGTTCAGTTCCTCGCGTCAACGGAGCCGGAAGACCGGCACTGTCCAGCATTTCTGTTGAAAGCAGGTTGAGGGGTGCTCCGGTTCATAAAGCTCCTCATCGATGCATCGATTCTGCTGCGAGCAGGAAGCAACCGAGAACCTGCTCGCTGTGCTCGGCGTTACGACATCCGGGGAAGCGGCTCAAATAGCGGCGCAAATGTTTGAACCAGCCTTCGCCCAAGTTGGTTGTGCGCAGCCGATGGCGCCAGTGCGCTGGGAAGTTGAAAAACGCCAGCACCTCTTCCAGCTCGAATTGGAATTTCTCGACCATCTCCGGCGCGGCACACCGCCAGCGCGCGCAGAATCGCCGCGCCCAGTCCCGTGCCTGCGCTTGGTTCTCCGCGTCCCAGATCCACCAGAACTCCCGCCGGAATTTCCGCCGCTGGACCCACGCAAATCGCGGCGTCAGCGCTTCCAGGTTGCGAAACCAATGCGCCAGGCAGCGCTGATGCCGAGCTGCTGGATACACCATCTGCGCCGCACTGACGATCGCGGTCAGTCCATCACTCACGATCAATTCCACCTTCTCCAACCCGCGTTTCCATAATCGTGTCAGCAACTCTTCATAGTCCTCGGTGGTTTCCGCCGAAGCCGCCCGCCAGTCCAGTACTTCAAATGCGCCGCCTTCCCGCACCCCCACCGCCACCAGCAGCACGCCTTTGCGTCCTGGCTGCGAAACACTCCGCCGATACCGCAGGTAAATTCCGTCCACCACGATGGCTCGATAACGTCCCGGCACAATCGCTGCGCTGCGCCGCTGCTCGACTTGCTGTTGCGCTTGCTGCAGCACCGCTCCGATCGTGGCCGGCGAAAGCGTCCCGCCCAGAAACCGCCGCACCCATCCGACCACCTTGCGCTGACTCAGTCCGCCCACCGTCAGCGCGAACAGCATCTGATCCAACCCGTGCCGTTCATAGCGTTCCACCAGTCCGATCTCTTCCCGCCCGCGCAGCCGCGGAACGCGCACTTGCTCCAGGCTTCCCCACAGCGTCGTCCAACACTTCCGCACCGTGTAGCCCCAACGGTACACTTTCTCGCCCCGCTGCTTGGCCTCGCTCACGCGCCGGTCTCGCTCGGCCACCAGCAGCCCCTCGACAGCTTTCTTCAGCATCCCCCGCGCTTGCCCTTCCACCTGTTGCCAAGCTTGTTCCATCAACTCCCGCAGTGCTACCCTTCCTACAGGCGATATAGACATAGGGTGTCTCCTCTCTTCGACCCCCACTAGGGTCGTTGGTTCTGGAGACACCCTTGCTTTTTCTCCCCATACTTTCAACAGGAAATCTTACAGACACGGAAGACCTGGTTGCGTCGAGATTTGAACCGCTATGTGGAGTTCTACACTTGCGAGAGTGTCCTTCAGGTCCAGTGCACGCATGGACGCGCATAGCATCAGACGTTCGTCCACGGGATTGAGGTAATGAAGTCAGCGCCGGAGCACATAGGAATGCGGGTGAGACTGCAGGCGACTAAGACTAAGGACAGTCGCATTCTGAGTTTCAAGGTGAACTTCCACTCAGATTAAATTAAACTTAAAATATTGCCTTCTTGACAATATTCCTCTGTATCTCTATCATGCGCATATCTTAACTTCTTCGATTATTCGATATTGCACGTTATCTCCGGCGCCGGTGGGACACAGATCTTAGCGTTCGAGGCCTAATTAAGTGGCTTTGTCTTTTTGAGAGGCCTCACTTTTGCCCATAGAAACTGGCGTTTGACTACCCTGATTGCACTTGAATGGATGGAGATAGATGTCAGGAACGTCATAAGGAGCCGCCATGACAAGAACTGCTTTCATGCTCGCTGTTATCGCAGTATTGGGGTTCACCTCATTCGCCGATTCTCCGGCTGCACGGCAAGCTCAAACTCCTCCTACCGCCCCCGCTGGTACCACGACTGCGAAAGCAGTCGGAACCGTAGTCGGAACCGGCATAAGTGCTGTCCTTGCTGCCGCTTTTCCCGCAGCTGCAACAATCATTAGTGCGATATGGGGTTCGACCCCCACAAAGGGGAAAACAGCGAGCCAAGCTCAGCCACCGTTGACCGGTCTCCAGAAAACCACGGCTGCACAGGTGCAGCAACTTTCGGCGGATCTTGACACAGTCAACATTTTCCTTGTTGACTGTGTTATGGCAGACCGAAGCGTGATCCAGATGAGGGATATTCTAGGCAAAAAGACCACACTTAGCGACGACGACAAGCAACATCTGACGGCAAATTGGAATGACGCAAGCCCTCGAATCACGGAACTCGGGAAGGACAGCGCCAAAGCCGCGGCAAACGCCGTTTCTGACGAATATGTAAAACGCTCGCTACTTGCTATCTCGGAAACAAATTATGGAGATTTAAACAACATAAAGGATGACATAGCGAATAAGAGCGTCGATGACTTGCGCGATCGGCTGGCAAGTTTGGAGCCTAAGCTATCTGCAGTCGCCGCACTTTCGGGGGACATCATCGGTCAGGTGAGCGCCGGGCTCCACGCTGGGGCTAAGAACATGACTCCATCTCAAGGAGAGCCAGACGAACAGGAAATGGCTTTTGTGAAACGAACGAAGGACCGTCAAACCAGTTACGAAACAATCCTAGAGAGCGCATACGGTGTCGCTCCTAGCGCGAAACCGTGATTCCCATGCGTTTCATCGCACTCCTCTTTTCACTTCTTAGCGCTTGCTTATCCCTTCAAGCCCAGACCCATCAGTCTGCGAAAATCCATGTTTATATAATTGGTGTGGTGGATTTCGACATACAAACACTAAACGTCAAAGGCCTCAAAGATTCGATAACTCTAGAATGTAATGACATAGAGGGATATTTCAAAGGGCGTTTTGGCACGAACGCAGATGTGAAGAAATACTGTACTCATCAGGAAACGACCCGCGAAGCATTACGGCGATATCTTTCCGTCGATTTGCGTAACGGAGGTGCTGATGATCTGAATTTCGTTTTCCTGATGTCGCACGGAATGCCTATTAGCTACGCGAATCAGTTCCTCGGCACAGACCTTCAGATAATTGCGTCCGATACAAAAAAGGGCGACGAGGAATTTACATCGATATCCGCGGCTACGGAATTGTTGCCATGGTTGCAAAAGCTGAGCACCCGCTCTACAACCCTTGTATTCCTAGACGTTTGTTATGCGGGGAACGCAAAGAATCTGTCAACGAAATTGGCCGCACAACTACAGAGCATATTCGGAATCAAAAACCTCGTTATCGCGTCGTCCCTTGCCAGCGATAAGTCGTTTCAGGCTTCGTTTACAGCAGCGGTTATGAGTATTATACGAAGCAGCGAATGTGTTCCCGCCCAAGACCTAGGTAGGAAAATAGCAGACGCTGTACCGCAGTTCACAGCCGCCACTTTGACCGGATCGCAGGGTTTTCCTGACGTCATCATCCCCTACGTGGGCTCACTCTGTCTTGGGAATATGGGCGAGGACGGGAAGCTGCTGTTTGTGTACACAGGGCAGGAACCCGAGACTACGAAATACCGAATCGTTGGAGCGTCGAGCGGCTCGGTTGAAGGCCCTACATATATACAAAACCCATTTTTCGCGCGCCGCGAAAACAGCGACAAATATACCGTATACATTGAGCGTGCGGGCGCGGCCGAAACGCCCGTGAAAACCGTTGACCTCACTGCTACGGACTTTGACGTTGCTTGGATTGACGAAAACACAAACTATGCATCAGCTGCCGAATTCCTTCAGAAAGCCGCCGAGATTACCCAAGTGAATGGCGATTCGCCTGAGACCTCAGCGAGACTCCGTCTGGGTGCCGCTGCACTCTACCGCGTTCACAACGATTTTTCGAGTTACTCGCGGGTTCTCGACTCAATACCTAAAGACGTCAGGAACAGACTGATTGCACCAAATGTTCTCGCCGCTGCCTTCAATGATAGTGCCGTCCAAGAGGTTATTCAGGCCAAGGGTGCTGACCCTGCTAAGTTGGCGAATCAATTGGCGTTGGCGGGCGACTTCAGGAATGCCGCCATGGCGGCCAATATTGCTGCAGAAGAGCAATTAGATAATGTTTCGAAACAAAAGGCAGAGGAAACAGAGTATTTATTTTTAGGTGCATCTGGAGAATTGGAGTCTGCGAAAAATCTTCGAGAGCAGCACAATTTAACTATTGGCACTATGCATCCAGTGCTTTATTTCAGCGAGCAGAAGGCGACAGCAAGCGGGGCAAGTGATTTTAGGACTGCGTTCCAGAATCTTAGCTCACTGAGCGCTGTCACTGCGGCTACGAAGACAGCAAATCAGTGACCTGCCTACTAGATCTGTATTTAAGTAGAGCCTGGCGGACACCCGGGAATTCCATGCTAGCCGATCTTAACCTAAGCGGCCTGCAGTCCTACCTGCTTTTCTATGCGCTCATGCACCTGCGCGTCGCAAGTTTGGCTCGGTAGCGACGAGCCTTAAATGGCGCGGCTACTTTTATACGGCCGCCCGAAGCGCTTGCGAGCCTCAAGCCGAAGATAGGGTTGGGGCGAGTTACAATAGCTCTCTGATATTGGAACATTGAAATAGCGCAATAGCGGTAAATCCGAATGCTTGGGCGCTAACAACTCTATTTCCACGTATCCTCCGGAAGATTGACGACAATCGATTCGGAAGTGCTCCTGATCACGACCCAGCGGAAGGGAAACTCCTTCGACCGGTTGGTTTCCCGGCGCACCAGCCAAGTTTGCTCCGCCTAGAACCAAACTGATTCACTACCTATTTCACCAGGAGCGCCGCGTCCGCCCCAAAGGGTGGTAGAATGCAGTCTGAAGAGTTCGGGATGTCCCCCGCCACCTCGCAATTTTCACGCGTTGAGAAATAGTTTTTCAAGGTGCTACCATCGGCTGCCAGGCCCCGGCCCAGAAGGAGACACGACAATGCCGCTACTAAATTCGGATGTCTGGTTCATCACCGGCTGCTCGACCGGCTTCGGACGGGAACTCGGGAAACTCGTGCTCGATCGGGGTTATCGAGCCGTTATCACGGCGCGCGATCCGACCAAGATTCGGGACCTGACCGCCGGCCACGAAGGCCGCGCGCTGGCCCTGAAGCTGGACGTCACGGACAAGGCGGAAGCAACCGAGGCCGTAAGGTACTCCGAGGCGGTTTTCGGCAGCATCGACGTCCTGGTGAATAACGCCGGGTTTGGTTACGTGGGCGCGGTCGAGGAAAGCGAAGAGGCCGAAGTCCGAGCCTTGATGGAGACCAACTTTTTCGGCCTGGCCCGGATGATCCACGCAGTGCTTCCGGGCATGCGGCACAGGCGGCGGGGCAGCATCGTCAACATTTCGTCCATAGGAGGCCTCGTCGGATTCCCCGGCGTGGGCTACTACAACGCAACCAAATTTGCCGTGGAAGGTCTTTCCGAATCGCTCGCAAAAGAGGTCGCGCCGCTCGGCATCAAGGTGCTGGTGGTTGAGCCGGGCCCGTTCCGCACCGACTGGGCCGGGCGTTCTCTGAAGAAGAGCAGCCTGCAGATCCCCGAATATGCCGGAACAGCCGGCGCGTTCCGCGAGCGCATCACGAGCAGGAGCGGCAAGCAGGTTGGCGATCCGGTGCGCGCAGGCGAGGCGATCATCAAGGCGCTGGAGTCCGGCCGTCCGCCCCTGCATCTGGTGCTTGGCCAGATTGCGCTGGAAACGGCGCGAGACAAAATAGAAAAATTGAGCGGCGAATTAGACGCCTGGGAAGAAACTTCGCTAAGCGCCGACTATCCCGAGAGCCAGTTCGCCGCAGCGGGATAGCATCGCTCGATTCAGCGGTTCGATCTTCCGCAATGTTAATCCGCAAGGGATGCTCACGACGTTCCGAATCCTGGGGGCTCAACGGTTTGCCAGGGTGGCTATGGCTCCCAGACCTAACAGGCGATGGTCGGCAGTCACCAGGGTAAGGCCAAGCACCGCCGCCGTGGCAGCCAGGAAACGATCGGCCGGATCCTGATGCGAAAGCGGCAGTTCCTGCGCTGCGGCCACGATTTCGTGCGTTAACGGAGCCTCGCGCATATACGCGGTCGCTCTTGTGACCCAGTCCCGCGCATCGCCGTGCAACTGGATTCGACCCTTGGCCTGCAACAGCAGAACCTCCCAGGTGCTGACAGGGGACAGCCATAACTCGTTGTCCTGATTTTTCAATTCGTGTTGGACGCGGCGCGAGAGCCGCTTCGGCTCCGCCAAGCTCCAGATCCAAATGTGCGTGTCGAGAAGAAGCTTCAATCTTTTAGAGCCTCGATCTCTTCAATGTCGATGACCGGTGAAACAATATCGCCCACAATCTTGACACTGCCCGACAGGGAACCGATCCAACTTCTCTCGTCCCCCTCGCTGGAGGCAGGAACGACATCCGCAATCGGTTTTCCCCGGCGAGTGACTCGAAGCGGAGTTCTTGTCTTGCTCACCTCTTCGAGCAGCGACAGGCACTTGGCCTTAAACTTGGAAATAGCAATCTCTCGCATCGGCTTCTTTTTCCCGTCGCGCATGGGTATTCTCCAACGACCTATGTAGATTACCATGGTCATTTGTAATAGTCAAAATGACCTGTTGCGCCCCGTGCTTCGAGAGTTTGTGGAATTTGCTGCTTTGACCGACTGCGGAATCGGCCACCCTGCCGAATGGATCGACTGACACCGAATGATCGGCCGCCCGCCGCTTACGGCTTGACGGAGACCTTCACCTGACCATATGTCCAGCAGCACTGGAATCCGCCGCCGCCGTCCCCTGACCAATCGTTGGCTACCACGTGCAGCACGTACTCTCCGGGCTCGCTGAACGTAGCCGTCGTCGTCGCCTTGCCGCTGAAGACGGGGGTGGGCTTCCACTTGCCCTCTGCTTTTTCGACCGCGGGCTTGCTATCGGCGAACGTCACGGTGCCTGGTCCCCGGTACTTGCTCCACGTCACTGTCACCGGAGGACTATCGGGGGCCTTGCCACCCTGAAATGTCTTGGCATCATCGGCGACCCACAGGTTCAGCGTGACCGGATTCCGCAACGTCGTCTCGAGCGAGATACTGATGCCACGCGGACCCTGTATGGACGGGCCTCCCTCTTCAAAGCTGATCAGGGGCGGAGTATTGCCAATTCCGACGTCGAAGAACGGCGAGATCTCCCACCGGGCATCCAGGTGTGCAGGGACCGCAGTTGCCTGGCCGTTGGTGACAATCGTCCAGGTGAGCTTCTCGGTCCCGAAATTCTGCGGCACCGTTACGGTGAAGAACCCCCACTGCCTTCGAGGTAGAAAATGCGTCGGCTGGCCCTGGTCGGGCGGACCCGGCTCAATCCGGTTATTATCACCAATCGGAATGTCCAGCTCTTCCTTCAGATTTCGATTGAAATACCCAAAAAGCATACTAAAGCTGCCGTCCGGATTCTTGAACCAGCCCTCATACGCGGCCGTCACGCTCTGACCCGAGGTGTGCAAAGGCTCCATGGGCAATTGTCCGGATTGCCCGTTCACCGGCTGCGTCGCCCACACGAGCGCCCAGCTTGCAAGCAGGATTGCAAGATACCGAGGTGTCACCGCCGACCGCAGCGCGCCCATCGGAGAATTCTCCCTGTCACTTTGAGTTGAGTGTCGCAATCCCGACTTCTTAAATCGAGAATGAAGAGCAGCAACCCTGAAAAAGCTGCTGCTCCTGCCAGCCTGTCGAGTGCCGTATTAGTGGCTGTGCATCATTTCCGGCATAGCTTGGTCCGGTTTATGCGTGGCGGCCCATTGCTTATACTCTTCATCCGTGATGTAGGTGACGTTGACCCAGGCGTGCGCCATCTCGTCGACCGTGCGCTCGCCCCAGCCGACCCACTGGTTCGGGTCGGGATTGTTCGGATTGGCGGCGGTGTTGTCATGCCAGGCCGTAATCCGGATTACAGTGCCCTTTGGGAGCACCGGCGCCGCGTCCTCTGCGTAAATGTAATTGTTCATCCAGTTGAATTGAAAGCGGTCGACGTAGCTGAGCATCTCGGTTGTGCCGTCCGGCAAGATCGCTTCCATGGACATCGCCTTGCCGCGCAGATGCATGTGCGGCTGAAAGTTCTCAAATCTGGCGTTCTCCTTCAGCACGTGGAAAGACTGAGTCTCGGTAACCGTGTTGGGAGGAATATCCAGGACCCTGCCAAGTTGGTTCGCGTGAAATTCCATCAGGCGTGTCCGGTACTTCGGCGTCACACCCTTGGGATAGAGATAGATGCCGATCTCGACATTGTCGCGAATCTGTTCGCCGACGGAGTGGTAGTGCACATCCCACCGAATCCGTGCTCCCGGCAGCAGCAATTTGCCTGTGTTGGAAGGGTAGACGTCGAATTGTTTCCCGATCGCCCATTCCATCAACAGCCCTCCGTCGTTGCGTCTCGCCAGGGCCAGCGGCCCGATACCGTCATCGTCTGCCGCGCTGCTGACGCCGGGTTCATCCTGCAGAAGCTGCGCGAGGGCATGATGCGTGACACGCCGCCCCGCGGAGGTCCCTGGCCGCATCTCCACCGCGCGCACCCATCGCGCCTCGGTCACTGGGAGTGCGTCGCTTAGCGGCTTCCACCAGGCGTCCTGTCCGAGGGCCGGCACAGTGTAGGGCTCCGACTTGACGACGATATCCGGCTGGCCGAACTGCTCGGCCAATTGCCATCCTTCGTCACTCGGCCACATCTTGGCGGGCGGCATGTCTTTCGGATTCCCGGGCGCCTTACCCGAATCGACCCACCGGACGATCGTTTCAATCTGCTCGTCCGTCAACGAAGTGTCGTTCTTAAATTTCTGAATTCCAACCGTTCTGTCAAGGTGCCACGGCGGCATATTGCGCGTGGCCACGCGGTCCTTGATTTTATCCGCCCACGGGAGCGTCTCTTCATACGTCACCAGAGACATTGGCGCCGCGGTTCCCGGATGGTGACACTCCTGGCACTTGGCCTGAAAAATCGGGGCCACGTCCTTGGCGAACGTTACCGGCGTTTTGGCCGATTCTCCGGCGATCGAAGGATATGGGAGCATCAGGAAAGCACCGAGACCCAGCACGCCCGCTCCAATTCTCAGCCACATCGCGCCCTGGAATTTGGCATTGTTCATGAAAGGCTCCTTCTGTTTGGCTGATATCTTCCTACCGATTTAGGCCGATTTGTCCCGGAATCCCTTTTCTAGATCCTGTGAGCCCCACTCTACACCCCTCCAAGAGTCCTGGCGCAATATTTTTTCTCTTTGGCTGAGTCTAGGAGCACGCGACAGGGGATTCAGCGCGTCGTGGGTGAGGACACAAGTCAAAAGCCCCACCTGCCACGCAGCGTGGCAGATGAGGCACCCTCAAAGCTTTCCAACCCGCAAAGCTCGGGCCACCCGCCCTTTTCGTCTTGCGTCTCTTTCCGAAGCATTGCTCGCTCTTCTGGGGTTCAGTCCATATAGCTGATAGTTTACCGCGCCTTGTCCGTGAAAGTTCACGGCTTCCTGAAGTCCAAATACTTTAAAAAAACCATTCTCGCTTCTCCCATCTTTCCGGAGAACCAATTCAATATTTCTGTTCTTTGCGTCACTCCCTCAGATCCCATCGTATTATGTGCCTCCAGCGCAACAACCTTTTTGTAAACCTCATCTATGAATGTTTTTACTTCTGGCCCAAAAAGAAATTCGTGGTCCCGCGTCTCTCTAACGTATTGAAAGGCCTGATCCAGAGAAGGTCTTGTTGACTGAATGACTGACGCGATCATATTCATCGTAGAGTTGTACACAACCATTCGCCTCTCAAAGAGGGCCAGACGATACTGCCGCCGGTTTATGAAGAACTGCGCCACCGCGATATAGGCAACGATCAACGCTGTAATCGCACTAGCAGAGGCGGAAAACGCTTTTCCAGCAGTGGACCAATAAATGAACACGGCCGCATCCTTGTCTCGGAGTCTCCCACAAGATCACGACGCTTTCTCCTCAACTAGCCAGCGCCATTCGTCGCGCCTAAGTCCATGGCACGCCGTTCGCCGAGAGAAAGGAAATGACGTCATTCGCGGGAATTGCTTCGCCGATGACGACCTGCGTCATCGAACGAAAATACCTGAGAACGTCTGCGACAAGTTGCGATTCGACAAACTTCGATGTAATCCCCTGTCCGTCTGTCGCCGTAAAGACCACGCCAGATTTGTTATTTGCAAGAGCGTCAATTGCGCTTTGAAGAGATGCGGTGATCGGTGCGTGTTTCGTTACCGCGACCCCACGCACAGACGACTCTCCCCACGCAAGCACAGGTCCACCCGAATTGCCAGGATTCAGGGCGGCATTGAGAACAACACGATGTCGAGCCGTGCCGCCAGGCTTAAGAACACTTGCCTCGAAACCTGAAACGTAGCCAACAATCATGAGAGGGGCCGGCCCATTGTACCCGAGCGGAAAACCCAGAGCGTATACCTGTGCACCGACCGAGATCGGAGTGGGATCGATCCTAAGGGGCGTTGCCGAGGGCGATGATTGCAGCTCTAGAAGGGCCAAATCCAACTCGCTATCCAAAGCCGCGATCTTTGAAACGTGATGCGGGGAGCCATCTGGAAATTGCGCGACGATGGCACCAAGCGCACCGTTGTGTACGACGTGTTCGTTCGTCACGAGCATGCGATCGGCTACGAGCCAGCCCGGCCCCCTTTCTGCCAGAAGATTTCACAACAACCATGGCCACGGCATCGATGGGCTGTTGCGCATATACTGGTGCTGCGCCTTGCATCCACTGAGTGGCAATCGGTAGGTTTGACATAAACGTTTCCTCAACAACCAAACTGCCACAACGCCAGCCCGCTCGTCGACCTGTGAAACGGGCATAGTGCCCCAGTAGTTATGTTTAAATAATCTCCTACCGTCGATCTGCCGTAGTGTGTTCGCCCTTTTGCATTCCGCAAGATACTCTCGGCTCCACTACGCAATGCTGCTCCCTTACGTCCACTCTGAGTTAAGATTTTGAACTTGGGACGCCCTGTCCTTGACGCCTCTCGAGGGCGGGGCTTTTGGGCTGTGCTTCAGATTCAAATCGATCCTGGGCGCTGAGCAGAGGCGAGAAGTGCACGTCAAAATCCTCAGCCTTCAAAAATAGAAGCCTGGGACACCCAAACTTCAAAAGCCCCCTATAGAGTCCGAGCCACCCGTCCTGTCCCGTCGGGAGGCAACTCGACAAACAGGCTGACCCAATATCCGATATTGACGCTATATAGCAATAATGCGATAATCCTAAATGGTAGAGAACTCCAAGACCACATGAGCGGCGAATTCACGATTGAGTACGTGGAGCTGCCGAACGGGCGGGTGAAGGAGTTGGGCCAATGAAACAAACCGTCAAGCGCGACAAACACAGCGAAATTGTCGAACAGCGTGCGCGCAAGAGCGCAACCTACCGTAAGACCTTCGGGCGCACCTTGCACCAGATTGACCTGGCCTTACTGGTGCGCGAGATGAGGGAGGATGCGGGGTTAACTCAGACCGAGCTCGCCAAGAAGGTTGGTACCACGCAGTCTGTGATTGCCCGCCTGGAGGACGCCGAATACACCGGGCACTCGCTCACGATGCTGGAACGCATCGCTGCGGTCTGCGGTGTGGCCTTGAAGCTCCACGCCGCAAAGAAACCCAATTTCGACCGCAAAGTGGCACTCGTCTAATTGTTAAAATTGGTCTTGACGGTCGCATGAGGAAAACGACCTGGCGTTCTCACGAGTGGCGGACAGAGGCTTGCTAAACGTTCTTGACAGGAAGTCAACTATGGATGAGCGTTGCGCAAATCAGCTAGCATCGTGTTGTAGATAGGTCCGGCCCAATCCTTTTTTACAAGTCGCCCATAGAATCCCTTGCCGGTCCAGATGCGAACCCGCGTCTGATTGTCATCCGCTGTGAGCGCGGCGGTCACTTTCTCGCCGCCGGATCCTTGCTCCGTCCAACTCGTCACCCGCGCGCGTTCGCATTCGATCTGACTAACAGTGGCGTTCGTGATGTGGCAGCCCTTGCTCTCCATGGCCGCCTTCAAGGCCGGCGTCACGTTATCCATTGCGAAAGGCACCACTTCATTCACAACGCCGCCCACAGTGACGTAGGCATCTTCCCAGCTGTTAATCCATTCGGTTCGGACGTCAGGTGCCAGCTCGTGACCTTTCGCGGCGTAATGCACGACGATGATGACATCCTTCTCGTAGAACACACGAGCGATTTCGTGTTGTTCCACGCCCGCCTGCGCCTCGCCGGGGGCGCCCACACAAGGCTTCATTAACTGCCACTCGTACAATATGCTGTTTTCATGCTGCTGAATCGTATTCCATTGCGTCGCACCGGGGCAATCCTTCTCGCGCCGCTCTTTTAGAGCTTTCAGATATTCTTCTGGAGACGGAGGGTAGTCTTTCCGTTTGAAGACCTGGTAAGTAAACAACTCCTTCCAGTTATTGATGTCATCCCCTTTCCGAACAAACTCGATCATTCCAGCATGATGCGCGTCGGACATGCTTCCTGCCTGCCAATCTGTAGCATGCGGGCCTGTCGGAAGCCATAGCTCATATGGGTCCGCTTGGAATGTCAACGTGGCTGGATTAACTTGGCCACTGGCCGGAGGAACTCCGATCCACGAAATCAGCCCGAGGAAAAGTAGCGTCCAGATCGTCCTTTTCATGACTGTTCTCCTGCCTCACGGTGACGTTCGGGGTTTCCGGGTCCGCGGAACTCACGTCCCGAACCACTCTGGGCGAATCATATGCTTCAAAAGCCTCAGGGGACAACAAATTTCGCGAGCGTTCACCCCACCCAGCAGGGTCCATTTGGGGTCCAAAACGGTCCATTTTCAAGCTGTATTCAGGTGGGTTAGCCGTGTAAGGGCAATTGAAACATCGTGAGTTATGGAGCGGGCGATGGGAATCGGACCCACGTCTAGAGCTTGGGAAGCTCCTATTCTACCATTGAACTACGCCCGCACTAGGCTAACGCTACCAAACCCGCCGAAGTCTTGCAAGAATTCAATGGCCATCATTTCATGCTAGATTGAGCATTTGCACATCAAGATTTCGCAGCTGAAACTTGGAGGCGGGAAGATGAGTAAAAGGATGACCATCCGAATGGACCGCGAGAACTATGAGTTTCTCAGCGAGATCAGCAAGCAGGAGCGGAGTGACTTATCCAAGGCCGTGAGGGATCTGGTTACGCGCGGCAGAAGAGCGATACAAAAAGGGGGAAGCCTCTTTGGGCAAAGCTGCGGAGCTTGCCGGGCTCCCGGTCGGCCAGATGATGACCATCCTGACGGAATTCGGCGTAGAGAGCCGAATTGAGAAAGAAGAATATCTCAAAGGACTCGAGAGTCTCGCGAAACTCTGGTAGAACGACGGCGATTTTCAGTCTTGAACGGAGACGCCCAAATCTCCAATCGGCATGACTCTTGCGGAAATTCCTGGCCGGCCGTTTCATGCTAGAGTGTCGCGTTGCGTTTGTCCAAGGCCGCATTGCGCGGCTGCGGCCGTCCTTATGGGGAGGATTCTTTGGCGTACCGGGATTTGCGCGAATTCATTGCCAAGCTCGAAAAAGAGGGCGAGCTGCGGCGCATCGCCGCGGAAATCGATCCGGTCCTCGAGATCACGGAGATCACCGATCGCGTGACGCGCGCCGGCGGCCCAGCCTTGCTATTTGAAAAGCCAAAAGGCTCGCGCATTCCGCTGCTCATCAACATGCTGGGCAGCGAGCGCCGCATGAATCTCGCTTTGGAAGTCTCGAACATCGACGACGTGGCGGCGCGTATCCGCGGCTTTCTCGACATGCAATCGCCTCAGGGCTTGCTCGACAAAATCAAAATGTTGCCGAAACTCGCCGAGCTCGGCTCTTTTTTCCCGAAGTCCGTGAAGACCGGCCCGTGCAAGGAAATCATTCGCCGCGAAAATTTCTCGTTGTTTGAATTTCCAATCCTGAAATGCTGGCCGCAGGATGCGGGGCGTTTCATCACCTGGCCTTTAGTCTTCACGCGCAATCCGGAAACAGGGAAGCGCAACGTCGGCGTCTACCGGATGCAAGTGTACGACGAACGCACCACCGGCATGCACTGGCAAACGCAAAAGCACGGCGCCGAACATTTCCGGCGCGCGCGCGCCGCCAATCCCGATGGCCGCATCGACGTAGCGGTGGCGATTGGATCGGACCCGATGACCTGTTTGTCCGGCATCCTGCCCATCCCGCCGGATCTCGATGAAATGATGTTCGCCGGTTTCCTGCGCCGCGATCCAGTGGAAATGGTTTCGTGCGAGACCTGCGAACTGGAAGTGCCCGCGAATTCCGAAATTATTCTGGAAGGTTATGTGGAATTAAAGGAAATGCGCACGGAAGGCCCCTTCGGCGACCACACCGGTTTCTATTCGCTGGAGGGCGAGTTTCCCGTCTTTCATGTCACCTGCGTGACGCAGCGCCGCGATCCTATTTATCTCACCACCATCGTAGGCCCGCCGCCGCAGGAGGATTTTTTCATGGGGCATGCCGTCGAGCGCGTCTTCCTCCCCGTCATGAAAATGCAGTATCCCGAAATTGTGGACGTGGCCATGCCGGCCGAAGGGGTCTTTCATCATCTGATGATTGTTTCCATCCGGAAATCCTACCCCGGCCACGCGCGAAAGATTATGCACGCGATTTGGTCGCTGGGGCAGGCGATGTTCACCAAGGTCGTCGTGGTCGTGGACCATGATGTAAACGTACAGAATTCGCGCGAAGTGGTTTGGAAATCGCTCTGCGCGATCGACCCCGAGCGGGATGTGGAATTTGTTATGGGCCCAGCCGATACCTTGGACCACGCCTCGCGTATCCAGGACTACGGCTCAAAAATGGGGATCGACGCGACGCGCAAATGGGAAAGTGAAGGATTCCGGCGACCCTGGCCGGATGAAATTGTCATGGATTCTGCCACCAAACGGCGTATCGATTCGATCTGGCACACCCTGGGTCTGCCGCGGTAGCACAAAGTTCCGGAAAAAGTGTCTGGAAAGCCCATACTAGTAATAGTAGTCCTAGTATTCACTAAACCTTAGCTATTGCGCTTTCTGCCTTTTTCCTGTCCGAGCGGTCAGCCGCCTAAGCCGTATTCTTCAGAACAACTTGCGAATCCGATTGCTTGACACACCAAGTGTGGGATGCCAAATTCGCTATACGCGGCGACCGCTCTGCGGGACGAGGATTCCACGCCGCACTGTGTTCCCGGGGCCGTATGGGGCCCCTGGCGAGGAAATCGACCGAAGCGAAAGATTTGAGCGGCTCCTGCAACAGTGGCGGACGCAGAATTAGATCCAAGAAACCGGGTCCGGACATGGATGCCGCCAGGTTCTTGCACATGACATGTGCGGGTGTGAAGGCGGCTTTGGTTCCAAGGTTATCTGAGCGGGTCGCTTGAGCGAATCGCAAAGCAAAGCTTGAAAGTTTCGGCAAGCGAGGGATTCCTGAGGGGTTTGAACATGTTTGGTAGCTCAAAACAAAGGGCTCTCGTCGGTTTGGATATCGGCTCCAGCTCCATCAAAGCCGTGGAGTTGAAAAACACGAAACACGGGTACGAGCTCGTCAGTTTTGGGCTGGAACCTCTGGCCCAGGACACGGTGGTAGACGGCGCGATTATGGACGCGCCGCTCGTCGCCGGCGCGATCAGCAATATTTTTGACTCCTACAAAGTCAAAACTAAAAATGTGGCCACCGCCGTTTCGGGCCATTCGGTGATTGTCAAACGGGTCTCGCTGCCCTCCATGTCCGAGGAAGAGCTCTACGATCGCATCCAATCCGAGGCCAGCCAGCACATTCCCTTCGATATCGCGGACGTGAACCTGGACCACCAGTTGCTTGAGTCCGTGGACTCGCAAATGGATGTCCTGCTGGTCGCCGTAAAAAAAGACAAAATTCTGAACCACACCAACGTGCTGGCGCAAGCGGGGAAGAATTCCACGGTGGTCGATATCGATGCCTTTGCCCTGCAGAATTGCTACGAGGAGAATTACGATCCGGATCCCGGCCAGACCACCGCCTTGCTGAATATCGGCGCCAGCGTGATGAACATCAATATCGTGCGTGGCGGCATTCCCCTGTTTACGCGCGACGTTTCGGTCGGCGGCAATCAATACACCGATGCGCTGCAAAAGGAACTGGACTTGAGCTTTGAAGATGCCGAGCGGCTGAAGCATGGGGAGAACATCGCCGGCGTCGCCGACGAACACCGTGCCACGATCCTGCGATCGGTGACGGACATCCTGGTCCTGGAAATTCAAAAGACGTTCGACTTTTTCCGGGCGACGGCGACAGGCGAGAGCATTCAGAAAATTGTCGTGGCCGGAGGCAGCGCGCGCGTGCCCGGCCTGATGGATGTACTGCGGGAAGAGTTTGCCGTTCCGGTCGAGGAAATGTATCCGTTCCGCAAAATCGTGATCAACCCGGCCCGCCACAACGAGGATCAGATCCGCGAACTTGCTCCGCGCCTGGCGATCGCGGTAGGGCTCGCGCTCAGGAGTTTTGACGAATCATGATTCGCATCAACCTGCTCGGGAGAACGCGGCCAAAAGCCACGCGCACCTCTGTGCCGATCGAGGCCACGCTGCAGTATGTGTTGCTCGCATTCGCCTTGGTCGCCAGCGTCGGCGCGCTCTGGGTCCACTACTCGCTGCTCGATCGAGAGAATACCAAGATCGTGGCGCACATCCAGAAACAGAATGGGGAAAAGGCGCGGCTCGAACAACTGAAGCAGCAGGTGGACAATTTCGAAAAGCAAAAAGCCGTCTTGCAGCAAAGGATCAGCGTCATCGAAGAACTCCAGCGGAACCGCACAGGTGGCCAGGAACTTTTCGAAGCCATCGCCAACACGGTCAGCCGCACGGACACCCTCTGGCTTACCTCCGTCGAACGCAAGGGGGATGTGCTGACCATCAATGGCTCGGCAGGTTCAATCAACGCGGTCGCCAATTACATCACGCAACTCAAGCGCTCGGGTTACTTCCAAACGGTGGAAATTAAGGAATCACATCAGGATGAGGCCAGCAAGACGATCGAGATTTTTGTATTCAGCCTGACGGCTCAGTTTGGTCTGCCGCAATCCGCCGGCGCCGCGCCGGCCGCCAACGCGCCGCCGCCGGCCCGCCAGGCGGGGAAGACCTAGGGGGAGCGATGGCGATTTCGTTCCGCGAATATCCGTGGTATCTGCAAGCGCTGATCTTTTTCGCGCTCGCGCTGGTCATTTTTGGAGCGGGTGAATACCTGCCCATGTCGCCGGTGTCGGCCATGCGGAATACCCTGGATGCAAATCAAACCAAGGATTCCGATTTGAATCGTCAGGTGTCGGAATTGCAAGTTTACGAGCGCCGGAATGCGGAATTCAAAGTGGAGATGGCCGCTCTGGAAAAACAATTGGACACCTTGAAGACCATCGTGCCGGAAGAAAAAGAGGTGGACGAGTTCATGCGTTTGCTTCAGGAAGCCGCTTCCGCTTCGGGCGTGCAGATTCGCAGCCTGACGGCGCAGGCGGTCGTTCCCAAGGACTATCACTACGAGCTGCCTTTCTTAATTACTGTGGATGGGCCGTACTTCAGCATCGAGGATTTCTTTGCCCGTCTCAGCCGCCTGTCCCGGATTATCAATGTGGGAGATCTGACGTTCTCTGGCCTCTCTGATCCGACGAAAGCGAAGTTCCCCGTGCGACCCGGCACGACGGTCACGGGAGTGTGCACGGTGACAACGTTCTTTAGCAAACCGGTGGATGAGGTCATGGCCACGGCGGGCAAGAAGCCGCCCGCAAAAAAATAGGCGGAATCGAGCCCACTGACTATGCGACTCGCAATATCATCGCGAACCCTGTTGCCGCTGGCCTTATCGGCGGTTCTTGCAACGTGTGCTTTGGCGCAAGAACATCCGAACGTCCAGCCAAACGCGGTGCGCGAACAATTGACGAAACAGGTTCCTGGCCAATCCCAGGCGCAAAGCGCTCCGCAGACACCGGCGCCGCCTCCGGCTAAAAGTGCGGGCCCCGCAACTGCAAAGGCTCCAGCAAAGGCCCCGGCAAAAGCTCCAGCAAAAGCTCCGGCAAAGGCTCCGGCAGACGCCAAGGATTCCACGAAGACGGCGTCCGCGAATTCCGTTAAGCCGCCCGTCGAAAAGCCCGCGGAGGGAAAGCCTCTGGTGAGGCGCGATCCGTTCGACGCGCTACTCACCAAAGCGCATGCAAGCAATGCGCCGCCGGAAAACCTCCCGCCCGGAAAGGCGGGTCTGATTGTCGAAACATTGCGTATCGATGGCATCGTGCGCAGCGCCAGCGGGATGATCGCCATTGTTTCGAATTCGCAGCAGCGAGTTTATTTTCTGAGGGAAGGCGACAAGTTGTACGACGGCTCCGTCGAGAAAATCGCCCTCGATGCAATTTCATTCCACGAGGTTGGCAAAGACGCATTTGGAAAACCGATTGAACACGCGGTGACCAAGCGACTTTACCCAAGTCCAGGAGAACAGCAATGAAGACCAATTGGCCGGCTCTCGGGTTTAGCTGCCTATGGCTGGCAGGCGCCGCGGTTGCGGTTTTGCCCGTGAGCGCGCAAGTCGCTCAGGAAACACTCGTGAGCGCGGCCGCACCACTGGCCTCGATCTCGGCTGTCGAAATCGCTCAGCCAGGGCGGCAAACGACCGTGCGCATCCGTGGCACCGGCGAGCTGCATTTCCAGACTTCGCGTCTCGACTCCCCGCCCCGGCTCGTGCTGGATTTTGCCGCTACGCGCTTGCAGGTCGAGAAGAGTAAGGTGCCCAGCGGATGCGCGCCAGTCCTGGACGTGCGCATGGGGCAACCGATTCCCGGCGAGTCGCGAATCGTGATCGATCTTGCCAAGCTGGTTCCGTTTAGCACGCAAGCCGACGGTTCGAATGTTACGATTTTTTTCACCACCCCGGCGGCTCTGGCAACTCCCGCAGCGCTCCGTCCGGCCAAAATGCCCACCCAGCGCAGGCTGGCGGCGGTCAATGTGCCGAATATGCCGCTCCCAACCTGGCTGACGAGGACAGACATGGGTTTCGCCCGGCCTGCCAATGAACCGGTCGCGCCCGCGGCGCAAAATCCGACGGCGGCCGATCCCCAGGCTGGCGCGCCCACGCCGGAAAAGAAATATACGGGAGACCCGATTTCAGTGAATCTCAAGGACGTGGATTTGAAAGATTTCTTCCGCCTGATTCATGAAATCAGCGGCCTGAACGTTGTGCTGGACCCGTCGGTTCGCGGAACAGTGACTTTAGTCCTCGACGAAGTTCCCTGGGACCAGGCCTTGGACATCGTGTTGCGCAACAATGGACTCACCAAGGAAATCGACGGCAATGTTCTGCGGATCGCCACGCAAGAGACTCTCAAGCACGAAGCCGACCAGCGCCGGGACCTTGTCAAGGCGCAGTCCGACGCAGTCGATACGGTGACGGTCACGCGGGTCCTGAGTTACGCTCAGGCAAACACGATGGTGACTACGCTCAAAAAGGTTCTGTCTGCCCGCGGCGACATCTTTGCCGATGTTCGGTCGAATACCCTGATCATTCGGGATATTCCCTCCTCGATACCGAAGGTCGATAATTTACTGCGCCAGATCGACCGGAAAGCGCAACAGGTGGAAATTGACGCCCGCGTCGTACAGACGTCCCGTTCGTTTGCCCGCGAAATCGGCACGGAGTTCGGGTTCTCCGCTCCCACCGGGGCCACCGGGAACACGGCCTTCGGCGGATTGACCGGACTCACGAGTTTTCTGAGCCCTGTCATCCACTCTGTGAGTACCCCTTTCGCCACCGGTACGGCCCCGAAGGGCCAAATTCCGCTCAATACAAACCTCGGCGCCACCGCGCCGAACAGCGGCTTCACCTTTGCCACGCAAGGCCATAACTACGCAATCGATTTTCTGCTTAGTATGATGGAGAGCCGCGGGGTCGGCAAGATACTCTCGGAACCCAAGGGCATCACCCAAAACAACGAGAAGCTGACCGTGAAGCAAGGCCAACAAATCCCCATCCAAACCAACATCAATAACACGATTTCCACGCAATACGTCGATGCCGTTCTGGAGTTGGAAGTGACTCCGCAGATCACGTCGGAGGGCACGGTTTTCCTGGACGTCAACATCCAAAATACCCAGGTTGACAGTTCCATTAGCGTGAATGGCCAGCCAGGCTTGGATACCGAGTCGACCCAGACCAAGGTTCTCATCAACGATGGAGGAACTGTGGTTATTGGTGGTGTGGTTATTACCAATCAAACTACTACCATCAACCAGGTGCCGCTCCTGGGGAGCGTGCCCCTCATTGGCAACCTGTTTAAACACACGGCCATTAGCGTGTCTACTCAGGAGTTGATGTTTTTCGTGACTCCTCGAATTTTGCCGGGCTGAGCCCCGCAAGGTACAATATCGCGCGACCTGGGAGGAGACCTCGGTTTCCTCCCTTTTTCATGCCGATCAACACGACCAGCCGGTTAAAACGCCTTCGCCACGCACTGGATGCCGCCGGGGCCGGTACGTTGCTGGAGACGCACCTTCAAAATATCTATTACTTGTGCGGATTTTCGGGCGATTCGGGTGCCTTACTGGTAGATTCCACGTCAGCCACGTTATTTACCGACGGCAGGTTCACGATTCAGGCGAAGGAAGAAACTCGCGGAATCCGTGTGCATATCCACAAAGGCCCGCTCCTGGAAGCGGTTGGCGGCCACCTTCGAGCCAGGAAACGCCAGAGAGTCGCGGTTTCTCCTTCGCGGCTCACTTTGGGAGGCTGGAAGGCGCTCAGGAAGGCGGCAGGAGGCAATTTAAAGTGGATTGCCATTGACGGACTCGTCGAAAACCTGCGTGCCGTCAAGGACGCCTCGGAGATCGATCGAATTCGGGATGCGGCACGACTGGGCTCCCAGGTCATGGAAGAAACGATTCGCTTGATCCGTCCCGGTGTCACCGAACTTGACATCGCTGCCGAGATCGGCTACCGGATGCGCCGAAAAGGCGCTTCTGGAGAATCATTCGAAGCCATAGTGGCTGCCGGACCGCGCTCGGCGCTGCCACATGCGCGTCCCACGGCGCGCCGAATCGGGAAAAACGAGTTGGTCGTACTGGACCTGGGTGCTATACTCCGCCGCTACTGCAGCGATCTTACGCGCACGGTGCACGTAGGTAAGGCGTCCACGCGAGTCCGGCAGTGGTATCACGCTGTTCTGGATGCGCAGACGGCGGCCAGAGATGCGCTGAAGTCGGGAGTAACCTGCGGGGCGATCGATGCGGCTGCCCGGAACGTACTGCAGCGTAAGGGGTTAGGCCGTTATTTTGTCCATAGTACGGGTCATGGGATTGGCCTTGAAATCCATGAGGATCCCCGAATCGCTCGGGACCAAAAGACGCTTCTGGAGACGGGCAACGTCGTGACATTGGAACCCGGTGTGTATGTGGAGGGCGTTGGGGGAATACGGATCGAGGACGATGCCTTGGTGACCCCCCGCGGCGCCGAAATTCTTACGACCACCCCCCGGGAATTCCTCGAACTCTGAGCACAACGATGAAGGGATCCAAAAAACAGCCGCCCGGTCCTGAGATTTCCGTGCCGGGAGTCGACCTCGGCCAATTGGAGCGCTTGCTTTCTTTCATGTCCGAACATGGGCTGGAAGAGTTCGAGTATGCCCATGGGGACCTGAGGATACGCCTGAAGAAGGCTATTCCACAGCAAGGTGCGGCCCCGGTTCTAGCGCTTCCAGTGGCGCAGCCTGCCCCGCAGGGCATTCTGGCGCAGGCTCCTCCAAGTGCTCCACAAACCGCCCCGCAGGCTGTCTCAGGGCCCGCTCAGCCCGCCCCAGCACCGGCTGCGGATGAGCACATCATTAAGTCGCCCATCGTTGGCACGTTCTACGCGGGACCGAGTCCGGACGCGGGGCCGTTTGTTCGCATGGGAGACTTCGTCGAGGCAGGCCAGACGGTCTGCATCATCGAGGCCATGAAATTGATGAACGAGATTGAAGCGGATATCGGCGGGGAAGTCGCGCGAGTTCTGGTCGAAAACGGCCAGCCGGTGGAGTATGGCGAACCGCTGTTTGCGCTGCGACCCACGGGGAAAAAGAAATAAGTACCACAGGCTTCAGCCTGTGGGGTTTAGTCCTTGCGGGAAGAAACCCCACAGGCTGAAGCCTGTGCTACTTTCGGCCTGAAATGTTTCGAAAAATCCTCATAGCCAATCGCGGTGAGATCGCCCTGCGCGTTATCGATGCGTGCAAGGAACTGGGCATCGCCACGGTCGCGGTCTATTCCGAAGCGGACCGGAACGCCCTGCACGTGCGCTTTGCCGACGAAGCCGTGTGCATCGGGCCGCCCCGCTCGAGCGAGAGCTACCTGAACATCCCGCAGGTGATCAGCGCCGCCGAAATCACCAACGTCGACGCGATTCATCCCGGTTACGGATTCCTTTCCGAGAATGCGAATTTTGCCGAAGTGTGCGAGGCTTCGCACATCGCGTTCATCGGCCCCTCGCCGGACTTGCTGCGCATGATGGGCGAAAAAGATCAGGCCCGCCGCGAGATGGCCGCCACGGGTGTGCCCGTCGTGCCCGGCTCGCAGGGAATCGTCGCCGACGAGCCTGCGGCCCTCGCGGAAGCCGCGCGAATCAAGTACCCGGTGATCTTGAAAGCATCGGCCGGAGGCGGGGGACGCGGGATGCGCGTCGTCCGCGGCGAGGAGGATCTTCCCGCGGCATTTGCAACGGCTCGCAACGAAGCGCAGCAGGCCTTTGGCATCCCCGATTTGTATCTCGAGAAATTCATCGAGCGTCCCCGCCACATCGAATTTCAAGTGCTCGGAGACAAGCACGGGCACGTGATGCACCTCGGCGAGCGCGAATGCAGCATCCAGCGCCGCCACCAGAAACTCATCGAAGAATCTCCCTCGCCGGCGGTGGATTCCAAGCTGCGCGCCGAGTTGGGCGCCCGCGTGGTCACGGCGCTCGAACAAGTGGGTTACACCAGCGCGGGCACGGTCGAATTCCTGATGGACGAAGACGGCTCGATCTACTTCATTGAAATGAATGCCCGCATCCAGGTGGAGCATCCTGTCACGGAAATGGTCACTGGAGTGGATTTGATCAAGTCCCAGATTCGCCTCGCCACAGGCGAACGGCTTGACGACGTGGTCGGCAATCTTGTGTCGCATGGACACGCGATCGAGTGCCGCATAAACGCCGAGGACCCCGAAACGTTCGTCCCCTCGGCTGGACACATTACCGTGTTTCGCACGCCGGGCGGCCCCGGAATACGGGTGGATACCGCGGCGCACGCCGATGCCGTCATTCCCCCGTACTATGATTCGCTGGTGGCCAAACTCATTGCCTTTGGCGATACTCGCGCGGAGGCCATCGTCCGGATGCGGCGAGCCCTGGAGATGTTTGTGGTCGAAGGCATCAAGACCTCCATTCCTCTGCACCGCAAAATCATGATGGATCCCGATTTTAATGCGGGGCGGCTGGATACTCACTTTCTTGACCGATTCGCCACATCGCACTCCGGATAAACCCATATGAACCTTGTGTTCCCCCGCCTCTATGCCATAATCGACCCGATTTTGCTCACCAGTTCGGAGCTAGATTTGGCCGAAGCGCTGGCAGGGTCCGGAGTCGAGCTGATTCAATACCGCAATAAGACGGCTTTTTCTCGCCAATTTTTCGAAATCTCCCGGCAACTTTCGAGTGTTCTCGGGCCGCGTGACGTCCGCTTGATCGTGAATGACCGACCGGACATTGCATTGCTCGCGGGCGCAGGCGGCGTGCACGTGGGCCAGGATGACCTGAGGGTCGAAGACGCGCGCGCCATTTGCGGCCAGGACCGTTGGGTGGGAGTTTCCACTCACACGCTCGAACAGTTGGCCGCGGCAGACCGTACTTCAGCCGACTACATTGCCTTCGGCCCCATTTTCCCGACGGCGACCAAGGAAAATCCCGATCCGGTCGTGGGGACGGAACTCTTGCGGAAGGCGCGGCAGCTGACGAAAAAGCCGCTGGTGGCGATCGGCGGAATCACGCTCGATCGCGCGGCGGAAGTGTATCGGGCGGGCGCGGATTCACTGGCCGTGATTCGCGATCTGATTTGCGCTCCGGACCCCGGCGCTCGGGCCCGCGAATATCTCGGCGTGGCGGCCTCTGCAACATCTCGCGGATCGGGATCGGGTGCGGGCTCTACTTGGAGCCCGCCGAAATAAGGAGCAGCCCGGTGTCTGACACAAAATCCAACATAGCGACCGTGCCTCCAGTGGAAGCGGATTCCTCTGGATTCGTTCGTGGACTGGGCTTGTTTGACTCCACGACAATCGTTGTAGGTTCGATGATCGGCTCGGGCATCTTCATCGTTTCCGCCGACATTGCCCGCAATGCCGGATCAACTGGAGGATTACTTGCGGCATGGGTAATTACAGGCCTGATGACGGTTACCGCGGCGCTTTCTTACGGCGAGCTCGCGGCCATGATGCCGAAGGCCGGCGGGCAATACATCTATCTTCGCGAGGCCTACTCTCCACTCTGGGGATTTTTGTACGGGTGGACTCTCTTCCTCGTCATTCAAACCGGGACCATCGCCGCGGTGGCAGTCGGGTTTGCGCGATTCCTCGGCGTGGTGTGGCCCGCAATTTCTCCCAGCACTTGGATCGTTCCTCCGATTGCGCTGTCCGATAAATACGCGATCAGCTTTTCCGTGCAGCAACTCGTGGCGCTGCTCCTGATTTTGTTTCTAACGGCCCTCAACACGCGCGGGTTGAAGCTTGGAAAGCTGATTCAAAATGTTTTCACATCGGCGAAGATGCTGGGGCTTGCCGCGCTGATCCTGGCTGGAATTTTTCTGGGCCGGAACGCCGCGGCGATTCAGGCCAATTTCAGCGGCCTGTGGACGCTTCACGATCCTCAGACCATCGAGCCGGGCGCCGCCTGGATGAAGTCATTCATTCCATCCGTGACAGCGGCATCGGGGACATTCGGGTTGCTCATTGCGTTCGGCGTTTCGCAGGTGGGATCGCTTTTTTCCGCCGACGCCTGGAACAACATCACGTTTACCGCCGGCGAAGTGAAAAATCCGAGGCGTGACATCCCCATTTCGCTTGCCGTGGGCACGGCGGTTGTCATTACGCTCTATTTTTTGGCCAACCTCGGATATCTTTCGACGCTTACGCTGCACCAGATTCAGACGGCGCCGGACGACCGCGTCGCCACCGCCACGCTCGCCGCGATTTTCGGCCATAGCGGCGCGACGCTAATGGCGCTGGCGATCATGACTTCGACCTTTGGCTGTGCGAACGGTCTGATCCTCGCGGGCGCGCGCGTGTACTACGCGATGTCGCGCGACGGATTATTTTTTCGCGGCATCGGAAAGCTTAACGCCAATCATGTTCCCGCGATGGGACTCGTGCTGCAGGGAATTTGGGCGGCGATCCTGGTGCTGCTGCGGACGCGCCTCGTGAATGCAACGACCGGCGCAGTGACCTACGGAAATCTCTACGGCGTTTTGCTGGACTACGTAATTTTTGCAGTGCTGATTTTCTACGTCCTCACCATCGGCGGATTATTTGTTTTGCGCCGGAAGCGCCCCGATGCCGAGCGCCCCTATCGCGCGTGGGGATATCCCGTCGTTCCAATTCTTTACATCGTGACCGCGCTGATCATCATGTTGATTTTAATCCTGTATCAAACGCAGGACACCTGGCCCGGCCTCGTGATCGTGCTGCTCGGCGTTCCGGTGTATTGGGCGTGGTCTCGACGGTCTAAGGCGCACGAGTAGGACGGGCTTCAGCCTGTCTGGGTTTGATTCTTGTTAGGTCGGAAAAGCAGACAGGCTGAAGCCCGTCCTACAAAGACAAGGTGGATATGGCGAATCAATTGTTCCAAATAAAGACTCACGAGGCGCTCATCGAAGAACTCCATGGCGAGAACCAATTGCGCCGCGTCCTTGGACCCATCCAGCTATCGAGCCTGGGCGTGGGAGCGATCATCGGCACCGGCATCTTCGTCCTGACCGGCGTCGCTGCGCACGACCTTACCGGCCCCGCGCTGATGCTCTCCTTCGTGGTGTCGGGAATGACCTGCTTTTTCGCGGCCTTGTGTTATGCGGAGTTCGCTTCGATGGTGCCCGTAGCGGGATCGGCCTACACCTACGCCTACGCGACGCTGGGCGAACTATTCGCGTGGATCATGGGGTGGGATCTGATCCTTGAATACGCAGTGGCTTCGGCCACAGTTGCGCACGGCTGGTCCCATTACTTCCAGGATTTCCTTCGTTTCTTCCATATGGGATTGCCGCAGCACTTCACCAACGCGCCGTTTGATTACGATCTGACTGCTGGACACTTCACGTTGACAGGGACCTGGTTCGACCTCCCTGCGATCGCCATCGCGTTGATCGTCACGGCGATTCTAGTGAAAGGGATTAGCGAAAGTGCCAGCGTGAATACAGCGATCGTGATCGTGAAACTCGCGATCGTTTTCTTCGTGATCGGTGTTGGAGCATTCTATGTCCACACGGCGAATTGGCATCCCTTCGCGCCATTTGGATTGACGGGGCTGAGTTTCTTTGGCCACACCGTGATGGGGAGATCGGGGCCTGGCGGCCAGCCGATGGGCATGCTGGCCGGAGCGGCGATCGTCTTTTTCGCCTACATCGGTTTTGACTCGATCTCGACTCATGCCGAAGAAGCCCGCAATCCTTCGCGCGACGTCCCCATTGGAATCATGACTTCGCTCGTCCTGTGCACGGTTCTATACATCGCCGTGGCCGCGGTGCTCACAGGGATGATCCCCTACAATCAGATCAATATCGATGCCCCTGTCTCCGACGCATTCCGGCAGGTGGGCCTGCCGTGGGCGGAACTCTTGGTTTCCATCGGGGCGGTCGCGGGGATCACGTCGGTTCTCCTGGTCATGATGCTGAGCCAGCCGCGAATTTTTCTGGCCATGGCGCGGGACGGTTTGCTGCCAACCGGGTTTTTCGGCGCCGTGCACCCGCGGTTTCGCACGCCGTGGAAGGCCACTATTCTGACGGGGCTATGCGTTGCCACGATGGGCGCCTTTCTGCCGCTGCGGATTCTCGCCGAACTCGTGAACATCGGAACCTTGCTGGCCTTCGTGATTGTTTGCGCGGCGGTCCTGATCATGCGGCACACACATCCTGAAGTGCGTCGTCCATTTCGCGCCCCGCTGGGCTCCATCGTTCCGATTCTCGGGATCTTGTGCTGTCTCGTCCTGATGTTTTCCTTGCCCGTCGCAAATTGGTACCGCCTGGCCGCCTGGCTGGTGATCGGCTTGGTGATTTATTTTAGCTACGGCATTCGCCACAGCCACATAACGATGCGGGCCCGCGAGGAAAATGCAAAGGTCACACTCGGACAGAAATAAACGCCGGTGGCGCGGGCTTCAGCCTGCGGGGTTTGGGCCATTAATGGACTAGCCCCCACAGGCTGAAGCCTGCGCCACCGGCGCTTTCCCAAATAATTTTTGAGTAATTTCCCATCGCATTTTCTGGCGTAGTATCCTGCTCATTCGCAGCGGAAGATCGTCCGCAAGCATATGGCCTCAACACTGACAACACGGAGTCGCGCTATTTGGGCGGGCATGAGTCTGGTCGATTGGATCGCCCTCGCGATTCTCCTCCTTTACGGAGCCCTTTTGGTATTGCGGGAGACCTACGAGCAGGTCCCCCAGTCCGGCTTCCTGTTCTTCCTGGCGATTTGCGCCGCGATTTACTGGCTGGTGCGTGGATGGGTGTTGGCTCGCGATCATCTCCTCTGGAGCCTGCGTAACCGGCTGGTCGCGGCGTATGTTTTCATTGCCGTCGTCCCGGTGCTGCTCCTGCTGGCGATGGCGGGCCTGGCGGCGTACCTGCTGTACTGGCAGCTTGGCTCGTACGTCATTCACACCGAGATGCAAGAGCGCGAGGAGCGCGTGGGCGTGGTGGCCACCGCCATGGCGACGTCGTACGCCGCCGAAGCGACGTTAGGTAGCAGCGCGGCGGGTCTGGCATTGCCAGTGGCCCCCGAAACGTACATCAAGAATGCCATGACCGAATTGCCAGGATTGAAGATCGAAACCGGCAAGGGAGAGGAATTGCTCCCCGCCAACAGCCCGTCCGGGAGGGGCCGCTTTCGGGGACTCGTTTTCAGCGATGGGCAGCTTGCGCTGCGGGGCGTGGTTGCGCGCCCGACTCCCGCGGGACGCATTTTGGTTTCCGTGGTTGTTCCCGTCACACCCGAGCTGATCGAAACGCTGGCCCCGGAACTCGGGCCGATCCAATTCAACGTGCTGCGCCCGGAGAGCGGCAACATAAAGTCCGAAATCCCGATCGTGATTAACACGCAGCGGTACGAGTCCGTGCAGCAAATCGGGACGCGCGGCCGCCCCGTTCCAAAGGCTGTGAATCCCTTCGACAAACTGATCACGGGCATCGTGGGTCTGGAAGTGCTGGACCTGGACCAGAAGCAGGGGCAGGCAGGTTCGGCGCGGGTGTTCGCATCGTTCAGCACGCGTCCATCGCTCTTGAACCGGCGGCTCTTCAGCCCGCTCGGAGATTTGGGCGGCGCTGCCGCCACGGCGCTGCTGGTCGTCGGCGCGGTTTTTCTGCTCATTGAATTCGGATCGCTGGTGACGGGAATCATTATGACGCGGACGATTACAACGGCGGTCGACAGCCTGTACAGCGCAACCCAGCACGTGCAGGACGGCGATCTCAGCTATCGCGTCCGTTTGCCGCATCGGGATCAGCTCGCGGCGCTTGGCGAGTCGTTCAATTCCATGATGCAGTCGGTTTCCACGCTGATCGAGGAACAGCGCCAGCGGCAGAAGCTCGAGAATGAGCTATCCATCGCGCACGAAGTGCAAGAACAACTGTTCCCGCGCACCCTGCCGAACCTGCCGGGAATCGAAATCGAAGCGATTTGCCGTCCGGCGAGAGTGGTCAGCGGCGATTACTACGATTTCATTCGCATCTCGCCCACGCGGCTGGCCATCGCGATCGCGGACATCAGCGGGAAGGGAATCTCCGCGGCGCTCTTGATGGCCAACGTGCAAGCCGCTTTGCGCAGCGATGTCCTCCGCTACCGGAACGGGCAGCCTGGAATTCACCACGAGCAGATTGATACCGCTGAAATTGTCTCGCATCTGAATCTGCATTTGTTCCGCAACACTTCCGACGAGCGCTATGCGACTTGTTTCTTTGGAGTGTACGACGCGGAGTCGCGCCAGCTCCATTACACCAATGCCGGGCATCTGCCACCTATCTACATTTGTGGCAGCAAGGTCAGGCGTCTGGAAACCGGCGGGATGGTCGTGGGATTGTTCAACGACGTGCCGTTTGAGCAAGGCGCCGTGGAAATCGAACACGGCAGCATGCTCGTGGCCTACAGCGACGGCTTGATCGAGCCGGAGAACGTTTATGGCGAAGAATTCGGCACCACGCGCCTCATCGACGTGGCCACACGCAATAAAGATAAATCTTCCCACGCGATTGCCGAGGCCATGATGCATGCCACCGAGGAGTGGTCCGGATCTCCCGAGCAGGCCGACGATATGACCGTGATTGTGATGCGCTTTTCCGGGACTTCCGAGGAGAAGCGCGCGTGAAAGTCCTGACCGCGGCACAGATGCGCGAGGCGGACCGGCTCACCACCGAGCGTTACGGCATTCCCAGCATTGAATTGATGGAGAACGCAGGATCGGCCATCTCCGAATTTCTGCGCGAAAAATTCGCGGACATCACCAGCCGTAAAATCCTGGTGCTGTGCGGGAAGGGAAACAACGGCGGCGACGGTCTGGTGGTCGCAAGACTCTTGAAAGATTTTGGTTCCTCGGCGGTCGTTTTTCTCTTTGCGAATCCGGGCTCGGTCGAGGGCGACGCGGCGGCCAATTTGAAGCGCTGGCGCCGAGACCTCGGCGAATTGTACGTCGTGACGAGCGAAGCGGAATGGGATTCCACGCGCGCGGCGCTGGCCGAATCGGACTTGATCGTTGACGCGCTGCTCGGCACTGGGCTGCGCGGGCCCGTGGAAGGCCTGCTCGGCAAGGTCATCGAAAACCTGAACGAGGCGCGGACGAAGAGGCGCGGCAAGACGGTCGTGGTGGCCGTGGATATGCCTTCCGGGCTCGCTTCCGACTCGCAGGATTTCGGCGGACCGGTCGTGGCCGCCGATTTCACCGTGACGCTGACCGCGCCCAAGGTCGGGCAGCTCGTTTTGCCGCATTCGCCATGCTGCGGCGCGCTTGTCGTAAAAGATATCGGGACGCCGCCCGAACTGCTTGAGGCCGACCCGCATTTGAAAATTCACTGGATCGAGCCGGCGGAGTTCCGCGCCTTGCCGCTCGTGCGCGACCCGGTCGCAAATAAGGGGACGTACGGCCACGCGCTGATCGTCGCTGGATCGCTCGGGAAATCCGGCGCGGCAATTCTCTCGGCACGCGGCGCGCTACGCTCCGGAGCGGGACTCGTCACCGTGGCCACGCCGCAGGATGTGCTGCCCATCGTGGCCGGGGGATTGCCGGAAATGATGACGGCTCCTCTCGGGGCCACTGAATCTGGCACAGCGAGCCTCGGGAGTCTCGACTACGGTCGATTCGCTGAGATTATGCGGGGCAAATCGGTTCTCGCGATTGGCCCAGGGCTTTCCATGCAACACGAAACACAACAATTCATCCGCTTGGTTGTTGGACAAACGGAGCTTCCGATCATTTTGGATGCCGACGGCCTGAACGCTTATGACGGCATGGCCGACACTCTGAACGAACGTCACGCTGCCGCAATGGTGCTGACCCCTCATCCAGGCGAGATGGCGCGCTTGCTTGGAATCACAGTGAAGGAAGTGCAGGCGCGCCGCTTGGATGTCGCGCTCGAAGCGGCGGGCCGCTGTCGCGCTCACGTAATTCTCAAAGGTTTTCATACCATTCTAGCGACGCCCTCGGGGTACGCGTACATCAACACGACAGGGAATCCCGGAATGGCCACCGGAGGAACCGGCGACGTGCTCACCGGAATCCTTGCCGGCTTGACGGCGCAGTTTGGAGTCGAGGATTGGGCACGCGTGCTCAGCTTTGGAGTGTACCTGCACGGCCTCGCGGGCGATATTGCAGCGTCGCGCGTTGGAGAAGCGCCCCTGATCGCCTCCGATCTGGTCGACGCGATCCCGGAAGCGTACGCGCGTGTCCTGGCGGAGCGGAAACATGCCCGCTGACGAATTTGTCACGCACTCCTCGGAACAAACCATCGCCAAGGGCCGGGAAATCGCAGGAAAACTTCGCCCGCCCGTTCTCGTGCTATTGAAGGGAGACCTCGGCAGCGGCAAAACCACGCTGACCAAGGGAATCATCAGCGGCCTGGGCGCCGCCATGGAAGAAGACGTCACGAGCCCCACATTCAATCTCGTCCACGAGTTCCGCAGTCCTACTCTGGCGGGCTCTGAGCGGAGCCCGCATCCGTGCAAGGTCTATCACGTCGATCTCTACCGCATAGAAAGCTTCCACGACCTCGAATCCCTCGGCCTGGAGGACGCCCTGTCCGAAAAAGCCATCGTGATCATCGAGTGGCCCGAGCATTTCACGTTCCGCACGGACTGGCCCACGGTCGAAATCCGCCTCGATCACGCCGGCGGAGATTCCCGCCGCATCGCCATTTCAGGTTTGGGTGTCGAGACAAGACCGACGTGAAAAACCACACCCTCAAAAACCAAAAGGTGCGGCACCCCAAAGTTCAAAGTCTTTCAAGACCCCTGGCGCACTCGGCTGATTGCTCAATTCTCGACTAATCCTATGGCTTCACCTTGACACATCATTTTGGAATGATAGGCTCTAGAAGAGATGAGCAGACGACAGTACACAATTAATTTGCCTGCCGCGGTGGGGCGGCGCGTGGATCGCGCCGCAAAGCGGGAGAAGCGGAATCCCTCCGATGTGGCAGTCGAGGCTCTCCGATTGTATTTTACTATTCCTACCGAGGCCGCGACCTTGGCTGAACTGCGTGCAATCAGGCGGGGCGAAGCTGCGTACAGAAGGGGCGACTACATCGCACTCGATGACTACTTCCACTCCGTGGGAAATCGTCCTCGCCGGACCCGCAAGAAAGTCTCTTGAGCGTGTCCCCTCGCCTGATCGAGAACGGATCGAAGTCACCCTTAAAGAGATGGCGGAAAACCCGTTTCAGGGAGACCTGAAACTCCTCAAAGGACAACAGAAAACTTTTCGCCGCCGTGTCGGCTCCTGGCGCATCTTCTTTTTCCGCGTTCCAAACGAAAAAAGTATCGTTGTCTCAGCCATCGAGCGCCGCACTTCAACCACGTATTAGTCCATTTGGGGCTAGGAGACAGGGCCTGGCTGCCCCGCTCTCGCTGCGGCGAGGACCGGGCTCCTTGTCCGATTTCTCATGCGCGATGCTTCACAACGCCGATCTGGACAGAACCCTCAAAATGTCCGATCTGCTGTTAACGGGTTGGCCTCGCCACCTTGTTCGCGCTTTACTCCCTTGTTAACCTGAAAGGGAGCCTAGCGCAGCCACTCATGCCTGAACGCACGTCCATGCTCTCCACGGGTACGCCCGCGCGAGTTAACCTGAGGCCCTACTCGGCGGAGCTTCCCCTCGGCACTCTGGCCGTTGGCGTGGACAACATCCACCATGATGTATTCCTGAGCCCCACTTTTGTAGAGACGACAGAAGCTTACCTGCTGGAATTCATCCGGCAAACCGCCAATCTTCCTTTTCTTACGCAGACGGACCGCTCGCAGGCGGACCGGCGCCAAACCGCGCGCCGCGAGACCGACCGAAAAGCCGCGCGGGCGCCCGAGGCTGCTTCCTGGAAACGCCAGCTTTCCGATCTACTCAATGCGGGGCTTCAGAAGGCCAAGTACGAAAAAAATATTGAGATTGACCTGCTTCTCCGCGTGACCTTGTTGAAGTATCTGACCCAGGAGATCGGCACGCAGTTCGCGAACCTTCTGCTCGAGGCCAAGGAATGGATCCGGGGACGCGGCGAGCATTTCGACCGTACCGAGCAGGCTCATGTGATCAAGGCCCGCCTCGCCGAATTGCAGGCCGACCGCCGCAATCTGTTCCGCACCGTGGGGCAGCATGTGTTTCAAGCGATTCTGGAAATCGAGGAGAACAGCCTCGGAAGGTCCCGAAAGGCGCTGTTCGGCGACGAGGGTTCTACCGCTTCCGATATTTTGAACAACCGGCTGGCCTTCGTCGAAGGCGGCAAGGACGACGTGCTCTTTCTCGAGCAATATGTTCTGCTCGGAAATTATTTGCGCGACCAGGACCGCTTCGAGACATTCGACGCTGTCCTGCTCGATTTCCTGCGGGAATCCATCCTGGCCGGGGATCAGGGAAATGACCTGAACGATTCGTGGCGCGAGCACCAGAAACTGGTGGACGGCGCGGTGGCGTACCGCGCGGAAATCGCGCGCCTCGAGCAAGATCACGACACGTTCGCGCGGAAGCTGGAACGCTCCGAAAGCCTGATGGGGCGCGTGGGATTCGGATCCGATCCGGCAACTCTCCGAGCGTCCATCGCGGACGTCGAAAAGCGGCTGCGCCACGCGCGGCGCAAACTCGAAGAATCAAATCCCCTCATCGAAGCGTCCCGCGGCGAGGCGGATTATCTGGCCAAGCAGTATCAGGAGCGACTGGGCGATTATTTGAACCAGCCGGAAAACGCGCGCCGTCTGTTCGACCCCGCCGCGCCGGGCGAGCCGCGCGGAGCCGCGGCCGAACAGCGCGCGCGATTGCTCGAGGAATTGATCGTCCGGCTCGAACAGCGCGACTTCCTCGTGCACATTCTGGCCAGCTACCAGCTGCGGAACATTTGTCACGACTATTGCCCGCCGATCCATCTGCAGCAATTGAAAAAAGCGCTGGTGTCGCGCGAGGAATTCAAGCGCGTCGAGGATATCCTGAAGCAGTTTCCCGCGCGTCAATATTCCACGCAGCGCATCGACGATCTTGCCAAGAAAATCCGGAAAACGCCCCGCGAAGAAGTGCGCGCCGTCACCATCCGCTTCGCCGAGGATTTCATGCGGCTGCGCCGCGACACCCGCAATTACGAGCGGCTGAGCGCGGCAATGGAGCGCGTTCATCTGGTGCGCAACGAGCGCACGCGCGAACTTTCGGAGATGAACCACAGCCTGTATGAATTCCTGCTGCCCGAGGAAGCCCGGCCGGCCGAAGACCGCGTCCTTTCCCACACCATCATCAAAGCGGACGTGCGCGGCTCGACGAAGATCACGCACGATCTGCTTGCGCGCGGCCTCAATCCCGCGTCGCTCTTCAGCTTGAATTTTTACGAACCCGTGAAGCGCATCCTCGAACGCTATGGCGCCGCGAAAGTCTTTATCGAGGGCGACGCGCTGGTGCTGGCGATTTACGAAACCGAATCCAATCGCGTGCAGCAGCGCGCCGTATCGAAAGCCTGCGCGCTGGCGCGCCAAATTCTGGCGGTCTCGTCCGCGTACAACGAGCGGCCGGATTCGGCCGACTTGCCCCGGCTGGAGCTGGGCGTCGGGATCGCGTACCAGGGATCCCCGCCGACGTATTGGATGGACACCGATTCGCGGATCATGATTTCGCGCGCGCTGAACCTTTCGGACCGGCTCTCGAGCTGTTCCAAGGTCGCCAAGCGCATGCTTTCCGAGAATCCGTCGCAATTTCGCCTGTTCCTCTTTCAAACCATGACGGAGGGCGTGGCCGAGGACGAGGCCGACGAATTCCTCATTCGTTTCAACCTGAACGGCGTGGAACTAAACGACGAAGGTTTCCAGAAGCTGCAGGAAGAAATCTCCCTGACGCCGCTGGAAGCCGAATGCGTCATGCCCTGGGGCAAGGAACGCGTCGAGTTCTTCTACGGAGAAACGCCGGTAGGCGAGGGTCTCGAGCCCGTCCTGATTCGCCGCGGATTCGTCCGGCAGATGCTGCCAGGCGGCAAAATCGGAGAGGCCGGCTCCCGTCCCTATTATGAAGTCTGCGTCAACCCCAAAGTAATGGACCTCGTCGAATACCTCGCGGCCTCAGCCGCGGCTCTGCGCGAGTGAAACCGCCTGCCAATCCTGAATCTGTGTGCACGTGATAAAAACAGAGAATCAGAATAATTGTGGAATGAGAAGCGGGACCGTCCCGAGGTTTTGCCACGGCCCCGTTTCTTCAAACATAATTAGTGATTGGCGTTCAGGATTGTCGCGTACGCGTCGCTGGTGTCAGAAATGGAAATAAAGCGATTCCCCATCTTCAGGAACCACCCGACGGACGTTCCACCAGTCAGGCCAGGCACGGCAATTGTGATCCGGCCGTTCGCATCGACGCTGTAAGTTGCTGAAACGGCCTCGCCGGAAGAGAGACAGCCGGTGCTACAGCCGGCGCCGCTGGTCTCGTCGGTGAATCCGCTAAAGCTAGAGGGATTGTTTTGGGGCGTGGGCGTCATCACCGATCCAACTTCGAAGGTGGAGTTGGCCGATGCCTGATTGTGTATGCCGTAGACGTATGCACCTGACAATGTCCCGTCGACGAAGCCACCGGCGGGAACCGTTTGCGGTCGAAGGGATCCGGTGAGGACATGGCTGTCTGGCGAGGCTGCCGTTCCCTCGAGCATGTACCCGGAGTTCTGGTCAAACATCGCGATGGAAAACGATTTGGCACAGGCGCCCGGGCCGATGGTGAGCACACCCATGCCATTCGGCGAAACCGCGAACGAGCCGCCGGGGATGGTCGTATTGCCCATGCACAAGGCACTACCGTCCGAAACCTCATCGAGCATTGCGCTCGCCCCCCCGAGACCGTTTCCGGAAACCTGGCCAGCGGCTGTAACCGTATAGCTATGGAGCGGGCCCAGGTCGGCGCCGGCCATGAATAAGATCGCGTTTCCGTTGAGCGCGGCGGGAGTAAACGAGCTAAGCACCTGAGTGACTACATCGCTGTTCTGAAGGGAATGCCCGGCAGTATCGGGCATGTCGATGGATTGCATATACAGGTCATTCACGTCGCTTACGTAATATGCGAAATGATAGGCGATCGCGCCCAGCGTGCCGAAGCTTGAGAAGTTGAGCGTGAGGATCCCCCGGCCCAGGTTGTCCGGCGGCCCGAAGGTGCCGGTAAAATTCTGATTGTCAAAGTTCGTCTGCACTCCCGGTGCAGTTGTGAGTCCGGCATTCAGGGTGCCATTCGTGACAACTCCCGTTGCACTGTCATCGAGACGCCCGACGGTTCCGGAGCGGATGTAATCCGTGTTTCCGTTAATGGGAGAGTACCCTGTGGTGTAAAAGGCGAGCGGCCCGCTGAAGCTTGCCAGTGTGAACGGACCAGGGGTCTGGTAATAGAAGCGACCGGCGAGGCGCGTGCCAGGGCTCGTTCCCGGGTTTGCATCATCGAACTCGATGAGGAAGTCCGACTGCCCACTTTGGTTGTTAGGGCTGACGGAGATCGCAAATGTTTCCGACCCGCCGCCAATGAAATTCCAAATCATCAAGCCGCGGTCATCCGGCCCAATTTGGTAGCAGCCGCTACTAAAAGTTGTCAGCGTCGGGGCTGATTGGGCGGTGCCATTAACAACGACGGTGCCGCTGTCCATTTCGCCGCTGGTCACAACACCCGCGCCATTGGCAGCGAAAGCTGCTACCGCTTCGGAGGGCCCTCCGCCGTCTTTCCAGCCGCTTAAAATGGCGATATACGTCCCAGTGAGCAAGCTTTCGTTGTTCAGGAGGGGCAGCGACGAGCATGTGGGCGCGGCGACGGCGACGCTGGGCGTTGGGGTGACATTCACGGCCGTGGCGCCGCCGCCCGAGAGAGTCAGCGGGATTGTTACGGGCGTTCCGTTAGCCGCCGTTACGTTTCCAGTCACAATGATCTTTGTAAAGCTCTGCCCCGCCGCCAAAGGGTTGCCGTTCGTGCAAATCAGTGTTGCCAAGGTGCACGTCCACAGCGGCCCACCGATCGCGGTCACCTTGAAGCCAGTCGGAGGGTCGGCCACCGTCACAGTTCCGCCCGTTGCCCCCGTGCCGGTGTTGGATACTGTGATCGAATAGGTCGCACCCTGCTCGCCCGAACTGAAGTTCCCATTACTCACGACAACGGCCGTCAGGCTCGGCGACGCGCCGCCTCCCCCGGAGATGCTAGAGCGTTTCCATAAATGATGTAGCTTTACAAAAGAGAGATTGTTTGACAGAGTGTGTGCCTATGCGAGCGATACCGTTGCCGGTGCGCCGGCGCATTCTGCAACTCTATGAACGGAGCAAAAGCACCCGCGAGATCGCAGAGTTTTCGGGTTTCTGCGTGGCGGCGGTGCGCCGGGTGCGCCAACAGTTCCGGCAGCGCGGCACGCTCCAGCCCCAGACCCATTTATGTGGACGTAGCACGCTGCTGACGCAGGAGCGGAAGGAGCGCCTGCAAAGACTGCTGTCCAAGCAGCCGGACGCAACACTGGCAGAGTTGGGTGCCCGCATGGACCGCCCCTTTAGGACTTCCACGATGGATTTGTGGCTTCGGCAACTGGGTTGGAGGTATAAAAAAAACTCTGTTCGCCGCCGAACAAAACCGACCGGACGTGGCCGAAAAAAGGGCTCGATGGCATGAGCAGTTGGCTGTGGAGCCGGCGACCCGGCTGGTGTTTGTGGATGAAAGCGGGGCCAACACCAAAATGACCCGTTTGCGCGGTCGGGCACTCGGGGGGCGAAGACTGGTGGCCCGCATCCCGCACGGACACTATCAAACCCGCACGCTCATCTCCGGCATGCGCTGGAACGGTCCGTGCGCCCCTTGGCTTTTTGAAGGCCCCATGAACGGGGAGATGTTTTTGGCATGGGTCGCACAGGGGCTGGCACCCACCCTGCAAAAGGGGGAGTTGGTGATCATGGACAACCTGGCCACGCACAAAATCCGGGGAATCGTCGAGGCTATCGAAGCAGTCGGTGCCCGTCTCCTGTACCTGCCGCCCTATTCACCAGACTTCAACCCCATCGAAAATATGTGGAGCAAGATCAAGCAAATCCTCCGCAGCAAAGCTCCCCGTACGGAGAGCGAATTGCTCGTGGCCACAAAGGCTGCTTTCCAAGCCATCTCGGCCGCCGACTGCAAGAGTTTCTTTTTTAACGCCAAATACGCTACATGATTTATGGAAGAGCTCTAATGTTCCCAATGCCGCCACAACCTGCGAGGAGGCTCAAACTGGATGCAAGGATCAGCCACTGCGAAAATCTCTTCATTTTTTCCTCCAGCCATGAATGGCCGTCGCGCAGAAAGCCTTAGGATCGAAGGGACCCTCGACCGCTCCGCACTGGACCACACGCCTCGGCAAAACGAGCGTGCCGGAGGTGAAGCAACGCCGCACGCTGGAAGAGTCGCACCGGCAACGCCACTCGGCCACAGCCCGTCACTCGCAGAATCTGCTCGGCGTTCACGGAACCTTACTTGCATCCAAGGAAATGTCAAGAGATTTGGTTATACCTTTCCAGTTATCATAAAGGAATGCGGAAAATAAGGAGGGAGGCCCTTTGAACGGGAGAATGTTATATCTTCGATGCTCGTCGAAGGGTTTTATGGGCTGTGAGCAAATCTAAGAAAAAGTCAACGAAGTTCACTGCGGCAATCGAAGCGCGGCGCCGCGCGCGCGAACTCGCGGGCCCTCCGCCCGCCGCGCGAGTGATCCCCGACAACCGCCTGAAGCCGCCCAAGCACAAGAAGAAATTTGAAGAGGGCGACCGGTAGCACAGCCATCCGCCGCGGCGGAGCTATGTGGTTTTCGCTGCTTCCGCACATCCACGCGCCACCGTCGATCGCAAAACCCGCACAGCTCCGCCGCGGCGGATGGCTGTGCTACTAGTGAATGTGCCGCGTTTTCTTCTGCATGTAATCCATCAGCAGGTATTGGCCGAGGGTGTAGGGCGTGGTGAAGTAGGCTTTGCCGCGGCACAACTCCGTCACTTTTTGCACGAAGTGGACGAGGCTGTAATCGCTGGCCAGCATGAACGTGTTGATCAAAATTCCGGAGCGGCGGCAGCGGCCCACTTCCTCGAGCGTCTGCGTCACCACGAGCGGATCGAGGCCGAACGCGTTTTTGTAGATGCGCCCGTCGTCAAGCGTGAGCGCCGAAGGCTTTCCGTCCGTGATCATCACGATCTGCTTCATATCCTTTTTCTGGCGCGACAGGATGCGGCGCGCCAGGCGCAGGCCTTCGCGCGTGTTCGTGTAGTACGGGCCAACCTGCACGCGCGCCAGTTCGCCAAGCGGCATTTCTTCCGCGGAATCGTGGAACAGCACGAGGTGCAACGAGTCGCCGGGATATTGCGTGCGGATCAAGTGTGAAAGCGCGAGCGCCACTTTCTTGGCCGGCGTGAAGCGGTCCTCGCCGTAAAGAATCATGCTGTGGCTGCAGTCGAGCATGAGCACCGTGGCGCACGAACTCTGGTATTCGGTTTGATGGACCATCAGATCCGGGTAGTCGAGTTCGATAGGAACTTTCGAGCCCTCGCGCCGCACGGCGTTGAACAATGTCGCGCTGATATCGAGATTCAGCGTGTCACCGAATTCATAAGGGCGCGAGACGCCGCCTGACTCGACGCCGGTCGCCAGATCGCGCGTGTCATGCCGGCCGAAGCTGCTCTTGCCAAGCGATCCCATTAAATCCTTGAGCGTCTTGAATCCCAGAAAGTCGATGGTCTTGTCCGTAATCTCAAAGCGGGCTTCGTTTTCCCGGTCGCGGTCGCGGCCCTGGCCGATTTGCCCGCGCGGCGTTTTGTCCGGCGGCGCCGTCACCTGCGGCTGCCCCGTGACGTACCCTTCTTGCATCAGCCGGTCGATCAGCTGGTCGATCAGCTCTTTCATCTTTGCGTCCATCTGCTCGGGAGTGCCGTCCAGCAGATCTTTCAATTCCTGATTGGGAAGCAAATCGCCTTCCTCGAGCGCGCGCTGGATCGCCTGGCGCAATGCTTCCATCGATTTTTCCGGGTCCATCTCGGACATGCCGTAAAATTGCGATTCGTAGCCGCTCTGGAGGAAAAAGTCGGACAGTCGTTTCACCAGTTCCTGGAGGTCCACGCCATCGGCGGGTTCGCCCGTGTATTTCGTGTAGCGGATGTATTTCGTCATGATTTATCGCTCACAACTTCTCAGTTAAACTGGCGCCGCGGCGGACGCGGCTGTTGCTCGCGCGGCTCGGGCGCCTTGGGGCGTTCCGCGTGAAAGCCGCGCTCTTCATTGCGGCTGATGCGCTTGTGCGCCCACAGTCCTTCGAGAATAAATTCCGCCGCTGCCGCCATTCCGGCCGGGCCGCTACGCCCATCAGCTCCCAGGCGATCGATCTGGTCCATCAGGCCCTGAATTTTTTTGAGCTGCGATAATGCCTCCGATGCCGGAGCGCTCTCGGGCACTTTCAGTTCGCCGCCCAGCTCAAACCATTGCACGACCGGCTGAAGATTCGCGCCTTCCATGCGGTTCGTGAAAACCTTGCCCACGGCGCCGCGGATCAATTCCCGCGCGATGTTTTCCGCGCCGCGCAACTCGCCTTCGTACTCGAGCTCCATTTTTCCCGTGATGGCCGGAAGCGCGGCATACACATCCGCGATGCGCGCCGTGGCGCGCGCTTCGCGATTGCGCACGGCGCGCTGCTCCGCGCTGCTGACCACGCCTTCCAGGCACGCGATCGGCAGGCGCTGGCTGACGCCCGAACGCTTATCGATCCGCTTATCTTCGCGCGCCAGGAATGCGACCAGCTCGACAACTTCGCGCAGGTAATCGGGTATGTCGACCGCGGACCGTCCGCCATCGCGCGCCACCCACGCTTCCTGCGCCGTGATGGAAACGCCTTCCTCCACCGTGGCGGGATAATGCGTGCGAATCTCCGAGCCGATGCGGTCCTTGAGCGGCGTAATAATTTTTCCTCGCGCGGTGTAATCGTCGGGGTTCGCGGTGAAGACGAGCAGCACGTCGAGCGGCATCCGCACGGGATAACCCTTAATCTGAATGTCGCCTTCTTGCATGATGTTGAACAGTCCGACCTGGATTTTTCCGGCGAGGTCGGGGAGTTCGTTCACTGCGAAGATGCCTCGATTGGCGCGGGGCAGCAGGCCGTAGTGAATCGTGAGCTCGTCGCCCAGGGCGCGGCCCGAGCGCGCCGCCTTGATCGGGTCCACGTCGCCAAGAATATCCGCGATGGTCACGTCCGGGGTCGCAAGCTTTTCGACGAAGCGCAGATCGCGCGGCAGCCATGAGACGGGTGTGGCTTCTCCCTTCTCCGCGATCAAATCGCGGCACGCACGGCACAGCGGCACTACTGGATCGTCGTGAATTTCGCAGCCGGTGATGTAAGGAATTTCCTTATCCAGAAAATCGATCAATCCGCGCAAGATGCGGCTCTTCGCCTGGCCCCGCAAGCCGAGCAAAATAAAATTGTGCCGCGCCAGCAGCGCATTGGCGATTTGCGGCAGGACTGTTTCTTCGTACCCGTGAATGCCCGGAAAGAGCGGCTCACCGGTTTCGAGTTTCTGGAGAAGGTTGGCGCGAAGTTCGTCTTTAACGCTGCGGCGCGCCGTTCCATGTGCATACCCGGGAAGCTTTCGCAATTCGCCGAGCGTTGCAGGTTTGGTAGTCATCGAGGGCCCCTAATCGATTTGCATCACCATTATATGCCACACCGAGGATTACTGCAGAATTCAGATCAAGCGCATGGTAGCGCGGGCTTCAGCCTGCGGGGGTTAGTCCTTGCAAGGACCAAAACCCACAGCTTTAAGCCTGCGCTACCAAGCACTCAAATGCAGTCTGAATCGGAAATTTCGATTGACTGTCACCTCTGCCGCGCGGTCTAATCCCTCTCCTAATGGACACGTCGGTTTCGGGAGGAGATCAATGGTCAAGATCAGCGTGCTCTACCCAAACAGCGAGGGCGCGAAATTCGACATGGCTTATTACTGCCAGAATCATATGCCGTTGGTGAAGCGGCTCCTCAGTCCCGCGATCAAGGGTATCGCCGTGGACCAGGGAATTGGGGGCTTTGCTCCCGGCTCCTCCGCCCCCTACGTTGCTGTTGGGCACCTTTTGTTTGATTCCGTTGAAGCTTTCCAAACCGTATTCGAGCCCCATGCGCAGGCGATCATGGGCGACATTCCCAATTACACGAACCTGCAGCCAACCATTCAAATCAGCGAAATCAAGCTCTGAGGATTTACGCCAGGACTATGATATGACCCTGACGGCCGGCACGGGTGGGGACGCCACTGGCCGGCCAGGTGGAATAAGAGCTGGCCCATTCCGCGCCACTACAGTTTTCCGTGGCCGTTGCCGGCTGCTTTTCCCCGAACGTGCTCCCGCTTTTGTAGTTGCAGATACCATTCGGCAAGATGCGCGACGAGTTGCTCTTGGCGCAGGGCCTCGGAACGAATTTCCAGGAGGCTCTGGCGCATCGCCGCATCGACAGGCAATTCGGAAGCCACATGATACGCGAGGGAAATGCCGCCCTCGGTTTCAAAGCGCGGCGCGTCTTCCCCGTAAAGAATCTGGTGGCACTGGTTGCAGAGCTGCTCGAGCCGGGCCGAAACGGCGGAATCGACCCCGATGAAATCCTCTTCGAGATATTCTACCTCCGCTTCCAAGTAGGGCTTCTCGTCATGCGTGCGGACCAATCGGAACGCGCTTTGCCCGGCGGTCAGGATGTCCGAGCGGCCATCTTCATATTCCTTCAGAATTTTCACGATCATCGCGGAGCAGCCCGTATGGGCCAGGTTTCCATCGTGCACAAATACGATCCCAAATGGGGTTTGCGCGTCAATGCAATGGCGCGTCATTTGCCGGTAGCGGGGCTCGAAAATGTGCAGCGGCACAGCCTGGCCGGGGAAGAGCACGATGTCTAGCGGAAACAGCGGGATGCGAGCCGGATTCATGGACGTGCCCGAGCCATGATAGCAGAACCCGTGGGGCGAATCCTCACGTGATTCCGTGGATGCCGGCGGGTCAGTTTGGGATTCTAGTAGGACAGCCACTCTTGGCTGTCCGCTTTCGCCCTGCTGAGACTGTGCGGGACAGCCAAGAGTGGCTTCCCTACCGAGCAAATCGACCCCCTATTCCGCGGGTCGGAAAGCTGCCGGTTGTTTTTTGCCGAGGAAGAGCGTGTCGTAGAGCCAACCCGCCACTAGGCCTCCCAACAGCGGGCCAATCCAGTAGACACCGTGGTTGTTCCAGTGATTTGCGGCAAGCGCGGGACCAAAGGCTCGCGCCGGATTGAGCGCCGCGCCCGTAAACGGTCCGCCAAACAGCGCGCCCATCGTGATGGAGAGACCTATGGCAAAGCCCGCGATCTTGTTGAAAGCGCCGCGCTCATCGACGGCCGTTGCGAAGACGACGAAGACCAGGAAAAACGTCATGATCGCTTCAAAAATTATGCCGTTCGTGCGTGAGATGCCGCTCGCTAGATCCGGCGTGCCCAGTTGCACAGGTCCCCAGACATCGACCGGCAAACGCCGCAGCAGGTAGGCAGCCGCAACACCTCCCGCAAGCTGCGAGATCCAGTACGCCACCGTGTCAAACGTGGAAAGCTTGCGAGTGACCCAAAATCCAAAGGTGATCGCGGGGTTAAAGTGGCCACCGGAAATGTGGCCGAGCGAACTCACCATAATGCCGATGGCCAAACCGTGCGCGAGCGCGATTCCCAGCAGCCCCAGGCCGATTGTTCCATTCGAGCTGGTGCGGAGATACTGATCCGCGCAGATCGATCCCGCGCCAAAAAAGATCAGCGCAAACGTGCCGATAAATTCTGCGACGAGCTTCTGCGGCTTCGAATACATGAAAACCTCTCTTTGCGGACCGCTTGAGGGCGGTCCACTCCAGTTTTCCATTGGGGAAGCAGATTCTATGAGAAGTGAGTGGGCGGAGTCAAAGACTCAATGGCGCAAATCATGGGGCGGACATACATGTGGAGAGCGGGCGAGTATCTGCTCGAATTTACAGCGCCCACCCGCCGCGGCGAACGGCCTATACAATGTGGCTGCAGGTTTCGTTTTCCTCAGCGCGTGCCGGCGCCCAGCGGCACGCTGACCGGTGTGAGCCAGTTGTGGCGGTCGGCCTTCGCTCCGCTGAGGATCGAGAAAAATTCCTCTTGGAGCGCCTTGGTGATCGGGCCGCGCGAACCCTTGCCTACCTTGATTCGGTCGATCGAACGCAGCGGGCTGATCTCCGCCGCGGTGCCGGTGAAAAAGACTTCGTCGGCGATGTACAGCATTTCGCGGGGAATCAGCTGCTCGCGGACCTGGATTTTCATTTCCTCGCACAGTGTGATGACGGTGCTGCGCGTAATGCCCGGCAGGACGCTTGCTCCCACCGGCGGCGTGTACAGCACGCCGTCCATTGCGACGAAGATGTTTTCGCCCGAGCCTTCGCTCACACAACCATTCGTGTCTAGCGCGATGCCCTCGGAATAACCGTTCGCGTGAGCTTCCATGTGAATGAGCTGCGAATTCATGTAGTTCGCGGCGGCCTTGGCCATGCTCGGCAGCGTGTTGGGCGCCATGCGGTTCCACGAGCTGACGCAGACGTCGACTCCATTTTCGATGGCTTCGGGGCCCAGGTAGCGTCCCCATTCCCAGCACGCGATGTACACTTCGATCGGGACGTCCATCCCGCCGACGCCGATATCGCCGTAGCCGCGCAGCGCGATCGGACGGATGTAACACGAATTCATCTTGTTCACGCGCACCACTTCCGCGGCCGCGTTCGAGAGCTCGTCAGCCGTGTACGGCAGTTCGAGCCGGTAAATTTTCCCCGAATTGACCATGCGCTGCATGTGTTCGCGCACGCGAAAGATGGCGGGCCCGCCCTTGGTATCGTAGCAGCGCAAGCCTTCGAAAACCGCCGAGGCGTAGCTGACCACGTGGGAAAGGACGTGAATCTTCGCGTCATCCCATTGAATCAGCTTTCCGTTGTGCCATATTTTTTCCGTCGGCTTCATCGGCATCGTCGTTCTCCACGCTGCATTTCCAAGCAAGATTTGTGCTGCTCTGAAAGGAACAGGCAAAATTATAGCACAGCGGTTTGATTCGCCCGTGTGGTGCGAATACCTTACCTCTATTCCAGCAATGCCAATTTGGTTGGTGCGGGTAAGTAGCGCGGGCTTCAGCCTGCGGATTTTGGTCTTTGCAAGGACTAACCCCCGCAGGCTGAAGCCCGCGATACTTAATGCTCGATGCGCTCCAGCGTATACGGTTCCCGGATCGATTGCAGGTTCTTCATGGCGTGGCTGCGCAAATCGCCGTTAACTGTTTCCCATACGCCCAGCAGGAGGAAGGGAACCACCGCGGCGGCGGCCCAAAGCTTGGCCTGGCGAGGGGCTTTGGATTCCGGTTCCCAGCGGAAAAGTTGCGCCGAGACCACGAAGGCGATCAGGGCGCACCCAACGAGCGAGGCCAGGTACATTCCGAGGTTCGCAACGCCCGTGTGGTCGATCATCGCGCGCTGCAGGCCGCTGACGAGATACGTTGCCGGCAGAAAGACTGCGACCGCCTGAACCGCCCCCGGCAGCATCGGGAAGGGAATCGTTGCTCCCGAAATAAACAGGAAAACAAACCAGATGATCTGATTGATGATCTGCGTTTCCTGCATCGTGTTGGTGACGCTGGCCACGATCAGGCCGAGCGAAGCGAAGGTGACGGTTCCGATCGTCACCAAAACGAAGATCGAAAGAACGTTGCCAAGCCCCGCCATGTGGAACACCGATCGCGACAAGAAAAACTCGATGGCAATCGTGGGAAGGGTCAAAAAATAATTTGAAACCAGGCTTGAAGCCAGCATCGCGCTCGCGCCCACCGGGGTCACGCGGAATCTGCGCAGGATGCCCTGCTCGCGAAATGTCACGAGTTGCACGCTCAAGCCCCAGAAGCTGCCCATCACCGTAAGCGCCAGAACCTCGGCCAACAGATACGGGACGGCCTGAACCCTGCCACGCCCGAAAATTCCCGCATAGATGAAGAGGAACGCGAGCGGCATGATCAGGCTGAAGAATAGAAACGCGCGATTGCGCATGGCCAGACGCATGCGGCTCACCGTGAGCGCCCAGGTATGGCTCAAGACGTGGCTCAATCGCGCAACCTTCTCCCTGTCAACTCGAGGAAAATGTCTTCGAGCGACGGGGCGGAAATCTCCAGGCTGACCAGTTCGTTGTTCTGTTCTTCCAGATGCTTCACCAGGGCCACGATCGTGCGCGGCACGCGGGTCGAGTACAGCAGATAATCATCGGCTTCGGTGCGGCATTCGGTCACGCCTTCGAGGCTGCTCAATGCGCCATTGGTTTCCGGCTTGGCCATGCGCACGCTGATCCGCGTGACCGCGCCGGAGCGCTCCTTCAGTTCGCGAGGCGTGCCCAGGGCGATGACTTTGCCGTGGTCCACAATCGCGACGCGGTCGCAAAGCTTTTCCGCTTCCTCGATGTAATGCGTCGTCATCAGGATGGTTTTCTTTTCCTTCTTCAATTCCTCGATAATGTCGTAGATTTCGCGCCGCACCTGCGGGTCGAGACCCGCCGTGGGCTCATCGAGGAAAACGACTCGGGGATTGTTCACCAGCGCCATGGCCAGGGCCAGGCGCTGCTTCTGCCCGCCGGAAAGCTGGGAATAAAAGGCGTTGCGCTTTTCTTCGAGGCCGAAGCGCCCGAGCAGCTCCTGCGTGCCGCGCCGTTGTGGGTAGAAGCTGCCGAACAGGTCGAGGGCTTCGTGGACGCGCATTTTGTCCGGCAGAGCTGTAGCCTGCAGCGCCGCGCCGATCGCGTATTTGAATTCGGCGCCGCTCGTCTGCGGATCGAGCCCGCAAACGCTCACGCTCCCGCCGTCGGGAGTGCGCAGCCCTTCGAGAATCTCGACCGTGCTGGTCTTCCCGGCGCCGTTCGGCCCCAGCAGGCCGAAAACTTCACCCTCGTCGACGGCAAAGCTCACCCCTCGCAACGCTTCCACGTCGCCGTAACGCTTGGTCAGGTTGGTAACTTCAATCGTCGCCCCACTCAGCATGAGTCCCTATCTATAACACAATCCGCTTAGGCGGCGCGAACGGCGACAGGATTCAGAAGTGGATAGCTTTTTAACGATAGAATTCCTCAGTGCTTGGCAAAACGCTCGCTAGCGCCGGTTGGACTGCGAGGTCATCAGTCAGTACGTGTCCCAGGCGTCGTGTACTTCAGCAACTGAGTGCCACTTTCTGAAGCTCGTCCGCGAAAGGCTCGGGTGGCGCAACCGGAGGGCGATCAATGGACAGAGGTTTCCCGCCCGCTAGTCAGCGCCGCCCGAACCAATCGCCCAAAGCCAGTGGTTACATCACCTCGAGAGCCTGGTTGCTCCCTTCAAATTGCAGCTCTTGCAAGACTTTGTTAGCGGAAAGTGTCGTGCTGTTGTACTCGGGCTTGAAGTTCAACATCTTCCAGTCACATGGCGCTGTGACCACCATCTGGCCATCGTGCTCGAAGGTGACCTTGTTGCCTTCGATCAGGACTTCGTACTTGCCAGGCATCAGGGTTTTTCCATCTACTGTTGCTTGATCGCTCAGCTCAACGGTCTTCTTTTCCACTTTGGTGTTTTCAGACTTGGGACGTGCTGATGCGAACGCAGGTATGGCCAACAGGACAACGGCGCAAAGAATGGAACTGCTGAACACCTTGTACTTTAACATCGGATTTTCTCTCCTGCTCTATTGAGGATGAAGGTATCTAGGCGGGCGCGGGTCCCGGTGACATGAATGGGGCCTCGCACCTCGCGGAGACCCCATATTTAGTTGGACGCCTGCCCGAAGCGAAGGTAAGCAGAAATCCCGCCCTCGCGCGGGCCGCACGCACGTTCGCGGCCAGGGCAGTGAACTGGAACTTACGATTTTGAGCTCTAGTTCGTCCAGCGAATGAATCGGCTTCACTCCACATAACGAGTTTGCCGCCAAAGCAGACAGATGGAGGATTGTTGGGTCCCGACGGACACTCCTCATCAACGAGCTGCTGGGAGTAAGTGCGCTTCCCGGGAATCACCTTACATGGCCTTTTTTCCGTCCTACGATCCACGGCGGCGAGGCGTGCGCGGATTCCATTCGAAATCCCTGAAATTCAAGATTCGCTTTTCTGCCAGCTCCAGGCCTTCCATTTCGAGCAACTTCCGTTGGAGCGAGGAGTGCGGCTCCCGGATTAGCAACCTTCCTCCGGCGCCGACGACGCGGTGCCACGGCACTCCGTACCCGCTGGGACAAGCCGCCATGGCGCGTCCGGCGGTGCGCGCTCCTCCGGGCAACCGCAGGGCTTTGGCGACCTGACCGTAGGTCATGACGCGGCCGCGCGGAATTTTCTTCACCAGATCGTATACGGGATTCCAATCCATCGGATTCGTTCTTTCGATTCCCCATGCTATCGGTACTAGTTCGAAGGGACCAGTGGCTTCAACCTTTCGAACTATAGCCCTCCGCGGTTCGGCGGCGCACGCTGATAATCGACAATGAGAAATTCTGCATCTAAATAAATAGGAGCAGCAGACAACGGTCAGACATTTCGAGAGCATGCCCAGAACGGGAATCGACAGAAGCTCGAACTAGCGCGAGACGCGGTTCGAAGCGGAGGCAAGGGGAGTTACTGATACGAGGCAACGTTCCGAACAATCCGACATCTAAATTGACAGGCGTAGTGGAAGAGCCTTACACTACAGATTCGATGTCGGAGCCGGGAGCGATCTATGGCTTTTCTTCGTCGCAAAGGGAACACTTTTTATCTGGTGCACAACGTCCGCGAGGGCGACCGGGTCAAGCAGTTACACCTGGCCAAGCTCGGGGAACGTCCCCGCATCACCGATGACGTTGTGAGGCAGGTCTCCCGTTCCTACCCCTTTGTGGACGTGAACTGGAACGAATTGCGCGAGCAGGTCAACAACCGCGTAGAGCTGTACGACCCAAAATCCAACCAGGTTCAGAAACTCGTTTCCACCCTGCGCACTCTCAACCTCGACCTGGCAGATCTGTTTCCGCCCTTGCTGGACGTATCGCATGCCCCGGAAGCCGGGCAAGAAATTATCACGCAGCTCCGTCTGCTGCACTCCACCGTAGGAGTCAAACTCGACCAATTTGATCGAGCCCCGCATCGGGGTGTGGCAGCGGACCGGAAGTTCCGGTAGGAGAATGGCCATGAGCAGCAACCGCCCAGCACACGAACCACTGGATCCCACGCTGAGAAGCGTGGAGTCACAGGAATTTCAAGCCGCCCTCAAAAGCAAGGTAGTCGGCCAGGAAGAGGGAGTCCGCGCGCTCGTGGACCTGTACCAGGTTTTCTGCGCGGGGATGAGCTCGACCGGACGCCCGGTGGGGAACCTGCTGTTCCTGGGACCAACCGGCTCGGGGAAAACGCGGATCGTGGAAGCGGCGGCGGAGATTCTGTTCGGAGACCCGCGCGCGGTCATCAAGGTGGACTGCGCGGAGTTCCAGCACTCGCACGAAATCGCCAAGCTGATCGGATCGCCTCCAGGCTACCTGGGACACCGGGAGACGCATCCGCTGATCACGCAGGAAGCGCTGGCGCAATATCACAAGGAAGATTTGAAGCTGAGTTTTTTGCTGTTCGATGAGATTGAGAAGGCGTCGGATGCGCTGTGGCAATTGCTTTTGGGCATTCTGGATAAGGCGACGCTGACGCTCGGAGACAACCGGCGGGTGGACCTGTCGCAGACGATGATTTTTCTGACGTCGAACTTGGGCGGTGGAGAGATCACGGAGTTGATGACCGGCGGCATGGGATTCGTGCAGCCGATGGACAGGCTCGAAGACAAGCTGGACGTGAAGGTGGAGCGGACGGCGCAGGAAGCGGCGAAGAAGAAGTTTTCGCCGGAGTTCATGAACCGTTTGGACAAGGTGGTGGTGTTTCATCCGCTGCGGCACGAGCAGTTGGAGCAGATTCTGGAGATCGAGTTAGGGATGGTGCAGCAGCGTGTGCTGGACACGGGGCGAGGCCAGTTCTTGTTCCGCGTGACGTCTGCGGCGAGGAGATTTCTGCTGACGGAAGGTACGGACATCAAGTACGGTGCGCGGCATCTGAAGCGGGCCATCGAGAAATTTGTGGTCTATCCGCTGGCGAATCTTTTGGCGACCGAGCAGATCCGCTTCGGCGACATGCTCGTCGTCGATTGGGACGGCAAGTCGCTTCACCTTTCGTTCCAAAAAGAAGGCGAAGGCGCGGTGGTGCCAACCCCATCCAGATCGGCTCGCGGCGCGGCCGCTCATATGGCAAAGGCGACGGGCGGAAAAGTGATCGAAGCTCCCTCTCAGGTCATCGTCCGCGAAGCGAAAGCGCCCGCGGCGTTGCCGACTGGCGCTCCTCCTCCGGTGGCCTCCGGCCGCAAGAAGGTCGATCCGCAGTAATCACACCGAGCCTTTCAACACGACACTCCGATGGGGCGGCCCGGAAGTATGGGCCGCCCTTTTCCATTGCGCCTGGGGGAGCAATTTCCTGTCCGTGCGAAGCGAACCCAACAGGCTTGAAGCCTGTTCTACTTAAACTTGTGTGGAATGGGCTTTCGGCTTCCAACGAAGGACGGGCTTGCGCGCTGCGCCGACTTCGTCGAGGCGTCCAACGTGAGTGGAATGCGGCGCGGTCTTGACGATGTCGGGAGTGGTGGCGGCTTCCTCGGCAATCGAGCGCATCGCGTCCACGAAGAGATCGCACTCCTGCTTGGATTCCGATTCGGTGGGTTCGATCATCATCGCGCCCGGTACGATCAGCGGAAATGCCGTCGTGTAGGGATGGAAGCCGTAGTCGATCAAGCGCTTGGCGATGTCCATCGTGTTCACGCCATTCTTTTTCTGCCGCGCGTCGCTGAAAACGACTTCGTGCATCGAGGGTAAATTGAACGGGAGGTCGTACACGTCCTCGAGTTTCTTGCGAATGTAGTTGGCGTTGAGGACCGCGTCTTCCGTCGCCTGGCGGATTCCAGGGCCGTAGGCCAGCGTGTAGGCGAGCGCCCGCACCAGCACGCCAAAATTGCCGCCAAACGCGCGCACACGGCCAATGGATTTTGGCTTGTGACTCTCGAGAGCGAGGCGGCCGCCCTTGTCAGCCAGGACAGGAATCGGCATATACGGTTCGAGAATTTTCTTGACCATCACCGGGCCCGCGCCCGGACCGCCGCCGCCGTGCGGCGTGGAAAACGTCTTGTGCAGATTGAGGTGCATCACGTCCACGCCAAAGTCGCCGGGGCGCGCGACGCCGGCCAGCGCATTCATGTTCGCGCCGTCCATGTACAGCAGCGCGCCGTGCTCGTGCAGGATTTTGGCGGCCTCGGCGATATTTTGCTCGAACACGCCGAGCGTCGAAGGATTCGTGACCATCATGGCGGCCACGTCGTGGTTCACAATCTGTTTCAGGCGCGCGATGTCGATCTGGCCGCGCTCATCCGAGGGCACGTTTTCGACGTCGTATCCGGCGATCACCGCGGTCGCGGGATTGGTGCCGTGCGCCGAGTCAGGAATCAAAACTTTTTTGCGCGGGCGGCCCTGCGTGTCTTCGAGGTAGGCGCGAACGAGCAGCAGGCCGGTGAGTTCGCCTTGCGCGCCCGCCGCCGGCTCCAGCGTGCCGGTATCCATCCCGGTAATTTCGACGAGGCAACTTAGGAGCAATTGCAGAATTTTCAAGCAACCCTGCGATAGTTCCTGCGGCTGGTAGGGATGCTCGGTGGCGATGCCGTCCAGACGCGCGACGAATTCGTTCACGCGCGGATTGTATTTCATCGTGCAGGAACCGAGCGGGTACATGCCGAGATCGATGGCATAATTCCACGTGGAGAGCCGCGTGAAGTGGCGGATCACCTCGATTTCGCTGACTTCAGGAAATCCTTCGACGGCCTCGCGAGCGTAGTCCGCGCCCAGCTCCGTCCGCGCGTCCACGGCGGGCACGTCGAGCGGAGGCAGCTCGAACCCGCGCTTGCCGGGCGCGGACTCCTCGAAGATCAGCCCTTCATTCCGGTTGACTTGGCGTCCCGCTATTTTGATGCGATCGGTCAAGGCCATTTCTTCCTTTTTCATTCGGGGGCTAAAAATCCTAATGTCACTTTCGGATTTGGTTTGTGTAGCGCCCGCCTTCAGGCGGGCATCCTTGGGCCACCGATGCCCGCCTGAAGGCGGGCGCTATACCCCTAAATCGGCTTCGACAAAATTTCCCGGATGGCGGCGGCCATGCGTTCGATTTCCGCGCGCGATATCGTTTCCGTAACGCAGAACAATCCGCGCTTGGTCAGGTCCGCAAAGTAACTTCCGATCGGCAGCGGCCCGATAATTTTGTGCCGCAGCAATTCCGCGTTCACCATCTTCACGGAACGAGGAAACTCGACGACGAATTCGTTGAAAAACGGGCCGGAAAACGCCCGGCGCACGCCGCGAATTTTTTCCAGCTCTTCGAGCGCGAATCGCGCCTTGGCAAGATTCTGGGCCGCGAGTTCCTTCAATCCCTCCTTGCCGAGCAGGCAGAGGTGAATGTTCACGGCCAGCGCGCAAAGCGCTTGGTTCGTGCAGATATTCGACGTGGCCTTCTCGCGGCGAATGTGTTGCTCGCGCGTGGCGAGCGTGAGCACGTAACCGCGCTTTCCGCCGCTGTCCACCGTTTCGCCCGCGAGGCGTCCGGGCAATTGCCGCACGAATTTATCGCGGGTGGCGATTACCCCGGCGTACGGGCCGCCGTAGCTCTGCGGCAGGCCGAAGCTTTGCCCTTCCATCGCCACGATGTCCGCTTCGACGGGAGGCCTCACTGCGCCGAGCGACACGCCTTCTGTGATGGCGACGACGAGCAGCGCGCCTTTTGCCTGCGCGAGCGAAGCCAAACGCGGCACCTGTTCGAGGACGCCAAAAAAATTGGGCGACTGCACGACCACCGCGGCGGTTTCGCTATTGATCGCGCCTTCGAGGCGATTCGCATCCACCTGGCCCGCGCTGTTAAATCCGATTTCGTCAATGCGCAGGCCGAGATTGCGCGTGTACGTCTCCAGGACCTGGCGATATTCCGGATGCAGCGAACGCGCCACCATGACGCGGTGCCGCCCGGTCAGCCGCTCGGCCATGAGCACGGCCTCGGTGGTCGCGGTCGAGCCGTCCCACATCGAAGCATTGGCGACTTCCATGCCTGTGAGCTGGCACATCAGCGTCTGAAACTCGAAGATCGCCTGCAGCGTGCCCTGGCTGATTTCCGCTTGATACGGCGTATAGGAAGTGAGGAATTCGCCGCGCTGGATCAGCGAATCCGTAACCACCGAACGCAAGTGGTTGTAGACGCCCGCGCCGAGAAAGCTCGTGTAGCCGCAGGAATTTTCCGCCGCGCGCGCGCGGAAATATTCAATAATCTCCTGCTCGGACATTGGTGCAGGGAGCTTCAGCGGCTCTTTCAGCCGGAAGGCTTCCGGGATCGACGCGAACAGGTTTTCGATGGATCGCGCGCCGATGGCATCGAGCATTTCCCGGCGCTCGGCTGTGCCCTTCGGAAGATAGCGCATCAGGCCGAGGTTTCCTTTTCGGAGATGAACGCCTGATAGGCGGCGGCGTCCATCAGGCCGGAAACTTCGGCGGGATTGGCGAGCTTGATTTTGATGAGCCACGCGGCGCCGTGCGGATCCGCGTTCAAGGTTTCGGGAGCGCTCGAGAGCGTGGCATTGGCCTCAGTCACTTCACCGGATACCGGCGCAAAAATCTCGCTGACCGCCTTGACCGATTCCACTGTGCCGAAGACTTGCCCCGCCGTGATCTTCGCGCCGGCCGCGGGCATTTCCACGAAAACGACGTCGCCCAGTTCATGCTGCGCGTAGTCGGTGATTCCAATCGTGCCCGTGCTGCCGGACACTTTGATCCACTCGTGTTCCTTGGTGTAGCGGTAGTCGCTAGGGTACATTACGGCTCCTTGAATCGAGTAGGACGGGCTTCAGCCTGTCGGGTTTGCGTTTGCGTTGCCCCAAAGAAAAGCGACAGGCTGAAGCCCGTCCTACTAAAGCGATTCTACTTCGTTCGCTTGTAAAACGGCATCGGAACGATTCGCGCGGGTGCCTGATTCGCGCGAATTCCTATGCTGATTTCCGTTCCCGGCGCCTTGGATGCCGCCGGAACGTACGCCATGCCGATGTTCTTCTTCAGAAAAGGCGCGGGCGATCCGCTCGTTACCCGGCCGGCCGGCCTGCCAACAATCGAAACAACGCAGGCGTCGCGCGCGATGAGACGATCCTGCATCTCGAATCCCACGAGAGTGCGATCGACTCCTTTTTCTTTTTGCCGGATGAGAATATCGCGCCCGAGAAATTCTCCCTTGGCCGGTTTGCAAATCCAGCCCAGGCCCGCCTCCCACGGCGTCGTCGTATCGTCAATTTCATGGCCGTAGAGGCACATGGAGGCTTCGAGGCGCAGGGTATTTCGCGCGCCCAATCCGCAGGGCAGCAATCCTTGCGGGGAGCCCGCGTCGAGCAGCTTAGACCACAGCTTCTCGGAATGTTCCGGCGCGAAGTAAATCTCAAAGCCGTCTTCCCCCGTGTAACCGGTGCGCGCAATCAGGCAGTCAACGCCATCTACTTTTCCGAATGTAAAATAATAGTAGCGGATCAATTCGAGCGGCACGGCTATGAAACGTTGCAAGATGCCCAGCGCTTTGGGCCCCTGGATTGCAAGCTGCGAATAGCGCTCCCCCGCATTTTCGATTTGCGCACTCGCGCGATTGTGCGCGCGGATATGCTCGAAGTCCTGATCCTGATTGCCCGCGTTGACGCACAGAAAGTAATGCGTATCGGAAATCTTGTGCACGAGCAGGTCATCGACGAACGTGCCCTTCTCGGTCATCAACCCGGAGTAATGCGCCTGCCCGGCCACGAGCTTGGACGCATCGTTGCAAGTGACGTGCTGGACGAGCTCGAGGGCGCTAGCCCCGCGAACCTCAATTTCGCCCATGTGGCTGACGTCAAACAGGCCCGCCGCCGTGCGCGTAGCCATGTGCTCGGCCACGATGCCCGAATACTCGACAGGCATGTCCCATCCGCCAAAATTGACCATCTTGGCTTTGAGGCGCCGGTGAACGCCGTTCAACGCGGTCTTGCGAATTTGGGTGGTTGTCGGAGATGTCACTCGAAATTCTCAGGAACTATTGCGCAAAATCGAAACTAACACGTGGCTTTGAAAGGTGTCAAGAAAGCCGGCACTGTCCAGCATTTCTCTTGAAAGCAGGTTGAGGGGTGCTCCGGTTCATAAAGCTCCTCATCGATGCATCGATTCTGCTGCGAGCAGGAAGCAACCGAGAACCTGCTCGCTGTGCTCGGCGTTACGACATCCGGGGAAGCGGCTCAAATAGCGGCGCAAATGTTTGAACCAGCCTTCGCCCAAGTTGGTTGTGCGCAGCCGATGGCGCCAGTGCGCTGGGAAGTTGAAAAACGCCAGCACCTCTTCCAGCTCGAATTGGAATTTCTCGACCATCTCCGGCGCGGCACACCGCCAGCGCGCGCAGAATCGCCGCGCCCAGTCCCGTGCCTGCGCTTGGTTCTCCGCGTCCCAGATCCACCAGAACTCCCGCCGGAATTTCCGCCGCTGGACCCACGCAAATCGCGGCGTCAGCGCTTCCAGGTTGCGAAACCAATGCGCCAGGCAGCGCTGATGCCGAGCTGCTGGATACACCATCTGCGCCGCACTGACGATCGCGGTCAGTCCATCACTCACGATCAATTCCACCTTCTCCAACCCGCGTTTCCATAATCGTGTCAGCAACTCTTCATAGTCCTCGGTGGTTTCCGCCGAAGCCGCCCGCCAGTCCAGTACTTCAAATGCGCCGCCTTCCCGCACCCCCACCGCCACCAGCAGCACGCCTTTGCGTCCTGGCTGCGAAACACTCCGCCGATACCGCAGGTAAATTCCGTCCACCACGATGGCTCGATAACGTCCCGGCACAATCGCTGCGCTGCGCCGCTGCTCGACTTGCTGTTGCGCTTGCTGCAGCACCGCTCCGATCGTGGCCGGCGAAAGCGTCCCGCCCAGAAACCGCCGCACCCATCCGACCACCTTGCGCTGACTCAGTCCGCCCACCGTCAGCGCGAACAGCATCTGATCCAACCCGTGCCGTTCATAGCGTTCCACCAGTCCGATCTCTTCCCGCCCGCGCAGCCGCGGAACGCGCACTTGCTCCAGGCTTCCCCACAGCGTCGTCCAACACTTCCGCACCGTGTAGCCCCAACGGTACACTTTCTCGCCCCGCTGCTTGGCCTCGCTCACGCGCCGGTCTCGCTCGGCCACCAGCAGCCCCTCGACAGCTTTCTTCAGCATCCCCCGCGCTTGCCCTTCCACCTGTTGCCAAGCTTGTTCCATCAACTCCCGCAGTGCTACCCTTCCTACAGGCGATATAGACATAGGGTGTCTCCTCTCTTCGACCCCCACTAGGGTCGTTGGTTCTGGAGACACCCTTGCTTTTTCTCCCCATACTTTCAACAGGAAATCTTACAGACACAGAAAGCCGGCGGAAATCCGGGCAAGGAGCGCCGGAGTTGCGCAGCACGGCACTTGCGGCTTGTTCTGGCGCGCTGGGCTGGCCTATAGTGTTTTGTGGAAGAGGCCTTTGCGGCCGGGGTGGTACTTCCGGTCCTGCGCAAAGACGAAGGAAGAATATGCAAACCACGGTTCTGTGTTCGCAATGCGACCTGCCGGAGAGCAGGTGCAAGTGTGACCGCTATTGCTGCTACTGCCAGGGCCAGCAGAGCATCCGTCTCTGCATGGATGGCAAATACTACTGCCCGGATTGCCGGGAAGCCTGCGAAATTAGCGTGGCCGAATCCAATGCCTAATCCAATGGCTGATGAGCCTGTGCGCGTCGTGTTTCACCTGGACCAGGATTGGAACCTGGTCGGAGTATTTTGCTGCGCCGTGGAACATCAGGCGATACACGCGGGATTTGAGACGGAGGCGGGAGCGCAGCTGGCCAGGGCCGCGGGAGACGTTTGCCGCGAAACCATTTCGCTACTCGGCGGCAATGGCCAAGGCGTTGACGTTATGCTCGACACTTTTTCCGACCGCATCGAAATTGCGATTCATTGCCGCAATCAGTCGATACCCGCCATTGGGCTCGAGACTTTCGCGTTTTCCGATGCGCGCTCTGGAGGAGCAGGCGGTCTCAACGGCCTGGAATTACTTTCGCGGGTGGACCGCGTGCTGTACAACACCGAAGATGGCGTGGCCCGGACCACGCTGGTCAAATTTCTGCCCGCCCATCACTGAAGCGTTTGCCCCCTTACAAAACTAGTGGACGGGGTCGCTTAAGTAGCACAGACTTCAAGTCTGTGGGTTTTCGTCAATTCGCCTGAGCCCGCGCTAGCCAAGATCAAATGAACCCCCACAGACTTGAAGTCTGTGCTACTAAACCCGAAGCTGCGAAATCCTAATTTTCATTCAGCAGGACGTCAATGGACTGCTTGATTTCGGGAGATTGCCAATCTTGCGCGCCAACAATTTTCCGCGCGATTCGCCCTTGGCGATCGATCAGGTAGGCTTCGGGGATCATAACCGTTCCATAGCTTGCCTTGATCTTCTTTGTTGGGTCGCGGTAGGTGGGGAAATTAACGTTGTTATCCCGGAGAAATTTGTTGTAGGCCGATTCATCTTCATCTTCGCTGATGGCAAGCACCACACCGCCTCGCTTTGAAATGTCCTGCTGGAGGTGATTCAGAGAATCGGCTTCTTCCAGGCACGGAGGGCACCACGAGGCCCAAAAATCCAAGATAACCACTTTGCCGCGCAGGTCGGACAAATGCGACGCGCCCGTAATCTGCACGTCAAAATCCTGGGCCTTGCGCCCCGCCAGGCTCGGTTCGCCCTGGCGATAGGACGGGGCCGCAAACACGTACAGCACGGCCGCGACAAAAACCAGCGCGATCGGGCCTAGAATCTTATGCTTCAATGTTTTCTCTCCCGCCCTTCTATAATACATTCTTGACCAGGCTTCGCGCGAGCCGATTTGCCGTTTAGATCAACCAATGAATCTCCATGCCACTGTTTCCGCGATCGTGCCCGCGCGCAACGAGGAAGAGACGATTGCGGCCGCGGTCGAATCGCTCGCTCTCCAGCCAGAAATCAAAGAAATAATTGTCATCAACGACCAGTCGACGGACGGAACAGCGGCGCAGCTTAATCAGCTTTCTGCGCGAGTTGCGCAATTGCGAGTTCTCGAAACGAGGGAATTGCCCAGCGGATGGGTGGGGAAGAACTACGCGGCGACGCTCGGAGCGGCGCAGGCGACGGGGGACTGGTTCCTTTTCACCGACGCGGACGGCGTGCACCTGCCCGGCTCCACGGCGCATGCCCTGGCCGATGCGGCAGAGACTGGAGCGGGCCTTGTTTCCTATTCGCCCGAGCAGGAAACGCGCACTTGGTGGGAGAAGGCATTGATCCCCTTTGTGTACACGCGCCTGGGGCACAAATATTCGTACGCAGAAATAAATCATCCCGATTCGCCGGCAGCGGCGGCCAGCGGGCAATACTTGCTCATCCGGCGCGAGGATTACGTGCGGATCGGAGGGCACGCCGCGGTGGCGGGGGAAGTGCTCGAAGACGTGGCCCTGGCGCGGCTAGCGAAGCAAGCGAGCGTACGCCTGCACTTTGCTTCGGGACACGGGATCATGCGCGTGCGAATGTATCGAACGTTTGGGGCGATGTGGCAGGGGTGGGCAAAAAACCTATATCCCTTAATGGGTGGCACATCACGCGCGGTAGGACGGGAGCTTTTTCGGGTGGTGCCGTGGATCCCTTTGTTGGTACTTCCGCTGGTACTGGTGCATCCAATATGGGGTGTGCTGGGTGTTGCCCTGCTGGCGGGGCGGCATGCCGCGTATGTAGCGGACCTGCGGCGCAATCGTTTTCCAGCGGGGCTTGCCATATACTACTTGCCGGGGGTTGTGCTCTACGCCGCGGCGCTGCTGAACTCGCAATGGCGGTATGCGCGGGGCAGCGTGACGTGGAAGGGACGGCAGTACCCCGTGAGTCGTGATTCGTGAATCGTGAAAAACTGTCTTCGATCTGCTGGCGGAAATCGCTGATGACTTCCATCACTTTATGGTTTATCTGACACGCAAGATTGAATTTTCGGCGTCGCATCTCTATCACAACCCGGCGTTTTCGGCCGAGGAGAACCGGCGCGTCTTCGGGAAGTGCAACAACCCGCACGGGCACGGGCACAATTACGTGCTGGAGGTGACGGTGGCGGGCGAGCCGGATCCGGCGACGGGCATGGTGCTCGACCTGAAGGAACTGAAAGAGATTTTGCAGCGCGAAATAACCGACCGGATGGATCACCGCTTTCTCAATTACGAGGTCCCTGAACTCGCAGGGCAGATTCCGACGTGCGAGAACATCGCGGCGGTCATCTGGCGCCTGCTGGAACCGAAGATTACGCGCGGGCGTCTGAATCGCGTGCGCCTGTACGAGACGCCGGACCTGTTCGTCGATTGTTACGGCGAGGGCAACGGCGCGCACACAAATGCAAGGGGCGCGCGATGAAGCTGCATCTGTCCCGGCGATACCGGTTTTCGGCGTCGCACCGCCTGCACAGCGCGCAACTTGGAGAGGAAGAGAATCGGCGCGTGTACGGCAAGTGCAACAATCCGTACGGGCATGGGCACAACTACGTCGTGGAAGTAGCCGTCTCCGGCCCGGTGGACGAGGCCACGGGAATGATCGCGAATCTGGCCGACCTGGACGCTTTTGTCGAAAGCGAAGTCATTGAACCCTTCGACCACAAGTACCTGAACGAAGAAATCACGGAGTTTCGCGAGAACGTTCCGACCACGGAAAATATTTGCATCGAGATTTTCAATCGCCTGCGCAGGTTTCCCCGCGCCAGGCTGGAGCGAGTGCGCATCGAGGAAACAGGACTGAACAGTTTTGAATACGCAGGAGAGCCTGCCGGAGCGACCCATGAGTGATGACAGAAAACGAGTCGAGGAATTAACGCTGACCGAACCGGGCGGCGCGGAATCTCCCCAATCCATCGCGGATCATATACGAAAAGTCTTGCAATCGATCGGAGAGGATCCGAACCGCGACGGCCTGCGGCGCACGCCCGAGCGATTTGAGAAGGCCTTTCGCTTCCTGACGAGCGGCTACCAGCAGGACCCGGAAAAGCTCTTGAACGGCGCGATGTTCAGCGTGTGCTATGACCAGATGGTGCTGGTGAAGGACATTGAGTTTTACAGTTTGTGCGAGCATCACCTGCTCCCATTTTTCGGGAAATGCCACGTCGCGTATATTCCCGACAAGAAAGTGGTTGGCCTGTCGAAAATTCCGCGCCTCGTGAACATGTTCGCGCGGCGGCTGCAGATCCAGGAACGCCTGACGAATCAAATCGCCAACGCCATCCAGCAGAAAATTGCTCCGCTGGGAGTGGGCGTGGTCATCGAAGGGCGCCATCTCTGCATGGTGATGCGCGGGGTGGAAAAGGAAAGCTCGCAGACGGTGACCAGCGCGATGGTCGGTTCGTTCAAGGACAATCCCAAGACGCGCGAGGAATTCCTGTCCCTGATCCGCGAAAAATAGCGGCGCGTTTTTCTCCGCGCCCTCTGTGTTGAAATCTCTTTCTTGTGGCTCTCGCAAGGGCTGAAAATCCCGGTGCGAATCGGCTCCCAGAGAAGAAAAATTTTGCATGTCGCTGTGAGCCTATGTTAGGCTGCTAAGGTCGAAGAGAAGACGAAACGAGAGCAGAAAAAGTGGGTTGGGCGGAGAGGGCGATTTGAGAGAAGCGAAGTCAATGTTGATCGAGCAGTATCGGGCGCATGTAAAAGATACGGGCTCACCGGAAGTGCAAATTGCTTTATTGAGCGAGCGAATCAACTACCTGACATCGCATCTGAAGGCGCACCTCAAGGACCATGCATCGCGACGCGGGTTGATCATGATGGTCAACAAGCGCCGCCGTCTTTTGGATTATCTCAACCGTCGTGACCCGGATCGGTATCGCGAGATTGTCGAACGCCTTAGTTTGCGCAAGTAACGGCTCCTTAGTGGGGGCACAGTCGCGCCAACAACATCTCCCGACCTTCGCGGAGTTCTGTAGATTTCTGGCGGCCCGAGGCGATAGTGCCCGGCCGCTTTTTTTGTAGGCAGACTCTGGCACGCCGCTCGCAGTCGTTTTTCTCTTCCAAACAAAACGGGAAAAGATTCTCCCGCACTCGAATGGCTTTCCGCACGCGTATGGCCCGATGGTTCGGGACGCGGCGGGCAGTCGAAAGGACCTCCGTATATGTCGCAAGCAGCACCAGCTCCCCATCAGGTTACCGTCGAAGTCGGCGGACGCACGCTGACCCTTGAAACCGGAAAAATTGCCAAGCAGGCCAACGGCGCCGTACTGGCGCGGTATGGCGATACCGTCGTGCTGGTCACGGCGTGCATGGATTCCAAAGCGAATGACCGGGATTTTCTCCCCCTCACCGTGGACTATCGCGAATATACGTATTCCGCCGGAAAAATTCCCGGCGGCTTCTTCAAGCGCGAAGGGCGCCCCTCGGAGCGCGAAATTCTGACTTCGCGAATGATCGACCGCCCACTGCGTCCGTTGTTTCCCGAAGCGTGGCGCAATGAAACGCAAATCGTCGCCATGGTGCTTTCGGCGGACAGCGAAAACGATCCGGACATGATCGGCATCACCGGAGCTTCGGCGGCGGCGTTTATTTCCGACCTGCCGTTCACGACGCCCGTGGCGGCCGTGCGCGTGGGCCTCGTCAACGGCAAGCTCGTCGCCAACCCCACGACCGCGGAACAGAAGACCAGCCTGCTGAACATCGTCGTGGTTGCGACCGAGCAGGCCATCGTGATGATTGAAGCGGGCGCGATTGAAGTCAGTGAGGACACGGTCGCCGACGCCCTCGAATTCGGACACGAACAGATCAAGCACATCATCGCGGCGATCCGCCAATTGCATGACAAGGTCAAGCCGAACAAGGTGTCCGTTCCAGCGTTGCCGTTTGACGAAGCTCTCGCCAGGGAAATCGAACAGAAATACGGCGCCAAACTGCATGACGCGCTGGACACCAAAAAATATCCGAAGAAGGAAAGCTATCACCTGATTGACGAGATCAAGAACTCGGTTAAAGAGTTGATTCCGGAAGAGGACGAAGAGAAGCGCGCCCTGGCCATGCGGGCATTTGAACGCTTGCGCGAAAATTATTTCCGCGAGGACATCCTGCACCGCAACCGGCGCCCGGATGCTCGCGCGTTCGACGAAATCCGGGACATCACCTGCGAAGTGGGAGTTTTGCCGAGGGCGCACGGCTCGGCGCTCTTCACGCGCGGCGAGACGCAAGCCCTGGCGGTGACCACCCTCGGAACCAAGGAAGACAAGCAGCGGCTCGACTTGCTCTTCGAGGAAGAAACATTCAAGCGCTTCATGCTGCACTACAATTTCCCGCCATTTTCCGTCGGCGAAGTGAAATTCCTGCGCGGGCCGGGGCGCCGCGAAATCGGCCACGGCGCGCTTGCCGAACGCGCGTTGTTGAACCTGCTTCCGCCGGAAACCGATTTCCCGTATGCCATGCGCCTCGTTTCCGACATCCTGGAATCGAATGGGTCGTCGTCGATGGCCACGGTTTGCGGCGGCTCGCTCTCGCTCATGGATGCCGGCGTGCCGATCGCCGCGGCGTGCGCGGGCATCGCCATGGGACTCGTCGTCGAAGGCGACAAACACGCGATTCTGACCGACATCGCAGGCGCGGAAGACCACTACGGCGACATGGATTTCAAGGTTGCCGGCACGCGCACCGGAATTACCGCGCTGCAGATGGACATCAAAGTCGGCGGCATCAGCGTGGCTTTGATGCGGCAGGCGCTCGAACAGGCTCGGCGCGCGCGTTTGCACATTCTGGACATCATGGACCAGACGATTTCATCGGCGCGGGACAAGATGTCGGTCTATGCTCCGCGGCTGCATCAATTGCAGATTCCGACGGACAAGATTCGCGACCTGATCGGCCCGGGCGGAAAGAAAATCCGCTCGATCATCGAAGCCACCGGAGTGAAAATCGACGTCATGGACGACGGCAAGGTGCACGTGTTCGCCAACAGCGGACCGGCCGCCGAAGCGGCGCTCCAGATGATCCGGGACATTACCGCGTCCGCCGAAATCGGCAAGACGTATCTCGGCAAAGTGGTGCGGCTCGCAGACTTCGGCGCGTTCGTGGAAATTTTTCCGGGCACCGACGGCCTGCTGCACATCAGCGAAATCGCCGAGCAGCGCCTGCGCGACGTGCGCGACGCTCTGAAGCTGGGCGACCAGGTCCTTGTCAAGGTCCTCGCCATCGAGGGCAACAAGATTCGCCTCTCACGCAAAGCCGTCCTGCGCGAACAGCGCGAAAAGCAACAGAAGGAAACGGCGGGGGGGCAGGGGTGAGGTGACGCGGCTCGTGACCCGTGGCCCGTGAATCGTGACACGTAATTCGTGAACAGCGACTTGCGGGATACAGCTAGGTTTTTAGCTGAATAACAAATAAGAGAACGGGGAGGCGAATTATCGCCTCCCCGTTTTGTTCTAGGTTCTCTTGTCGGAATTTCGCAATCCCGAAAAGCCACATTCCGATAATGCGTTTATCGGGATGTGGACACCAAACGAAGTCCTTTGGGACGCAGCTCGATCCCTTACAGGTGACGATCTACGCTTGTGAAAAGGGAGTGGGCACCGCTTTAAAGAGGTTGCTTAATCGTGCAGGACAACGCTCAAGAGGGAAGCGTCGATGTGGATACCGCCATTGTACTTAATGAAGCCCAGTTTCTTGAATTTGTTCATGAAAAAATTGACCCGGGAGCGCGTCGTCCCGATCATTTCCGCCAGCGTCTCTTGCGACACTTTGGGAAGCCTCTTTTGAGGCTGGTCTTGCTTGCCAAATTGAGCGAGCAGCAGCAGAGTTCGGGCCAGGCGCTTTTCGCTGGAGTTAAAAAGCTGGTCGACCAAATCCTCCTCGATGCGGATGTTTCGTGAAAGCATATAAGCCACGAAGCGGTCGGAGAACGCATGTTCAGTATGGAGCATGCGAATCATCTCTTTTTTTTCAATAACGAGTACAGTCGTGGGTGTAATCGCGGTCGCCGTCCCCACACGAACAAGCTGACCTGCCATGCCTCCCTCACCAAAAAAGTCGCCGGGCCCAAGCATCGCCACGACTGCCTCTTTGCCAACCTCATTGACAACGGAAAGCTTTATCCCGCCTTTTTGAATGTAAAGGACATTCTTAGCGGATTCACCCTGAGAGTAGATCTTCTCTGATCTTCGATACTCCACGACTCTTCTCGCCACGCCGGCTGAATCGAGAAAAGCTTGCGCATCGAAAATGGGCACCTTCGCATTTTTGAGTTCTTTGACCATCGCAGTCAGGTGACACCCCAAAACTAATTTTACTGCGGAGGAGTGTTACTGTCTGCAGGGTATCCGACACTATCGGTAGACTATTTCAGTCCAATTTCGTGATTATACTGTTGGATGACTTCGTAACACTCGCAAGTGCAGGCTTCGAGTTTCGTGCGGTTCAGAATCTGCACGGTACCACGCTTGTACTCGATAATCTTCTTGTTCTGCAAAATACCAGCTGCCAAGCCTACCGTGGGTCGGTCCGTCCCTAGCATCGTCGCTAGGAAATCGTGGGTGATAGCGAGCGTCGCGGAATCCACTCTGTCCTGAGTGATAAGTAGCCAGCGCGCGAGGCGCTGTTCAATATTGTGGAGCCGATTACACGCGGCTGTTTGTGCAAATTGCATCCCCTGAACTACTGCATAGCGGCTCATAATCCGTTGAAGTTCTGGAGCTGATTTCAAGACAGTTTGCAATGCGTCAATTCTCATCCTGAACCCGTCTCCTGCGATTTGTACGATCTCGCGCACTTGGTTCCTGTTTATGCCAACCGCCGCCTGTATCCCTGCGAAGCCTTCCCTGCCAACTTCTCCGACTTCAACAGTCTTTCCATCTTCGGTCGCAATTACAAGAGACACCATACCGGTATTCGGAAAATGCACAAACTCTAGCGGTTGGCCCGGTTCGTAGAGACTAAGATGGTGAGGCATGCTGAGAAATTCTAGGCGAGGAAGAATCAGGGCGTACTCCTTGTCGGGAATGGATAAAAGGATCTTGTTGCCCAATCGGTTCCCCGAAGTGGTTGTCCGTGCGCTCGGCTGCATGATTTGAAAGTCTCTCCTTTCAGCAGTCTCAATACTAGTCTCTAGCCTCGCATGCCCAGCGGGCTCGATCTTTGACATCGCCATCCATTAGCCAAGTCTTCTCCCGAGTGAATGGCTCATTGTGGTTGGGGAAGAATAGCATGAGCGCAGGCTTCGGTTGTCCGATGGCTGGCAATATCGAGCCAAGTCCCGATAAGTCCGGCAGCGATTTTCGGGAGTTGGACGATCTTACTTGATGTTTGAACTGTAGGGTAGGCGCTGGGCGGCAGGACAAGGTTTGCCTTCATGTCCTTTCGCCCTATGCCGCTTGATATCGACGTAAAGGCTCTCTCGATGTTCCTGGACTTCCGCTCGCGCTTGTTGACTGTGTAAGAATGAATTACTGAGAGTATTCAGTTTGTTGTTCAAAGCGATGAGCTGATTCACGAGATCGTCTTTCACTTTGCACTTGTTTCCCAATGTCATTCGGTCGAGCCTCATAATCATTGGATGCATGATGTCAATGATGGGTTTAATCTAATCTGGGATATGCATCCTAAATACCAGCATTCGCCAAAGCCCGTGGACATGATTTGCCGGACCTCAGTGTTCACTGCTTATCGAGACCGGAATCTGGCCAAGTCAGGGTAAGTCCTCTCCTGAGGAAGTGGCGGCTAAGTTGCTCATTCTTCAAGGGACCGTCGCAGCCACTTTCTTCCGTCCCTGTCTGGGCGGAGCCCAGTCAATTGCTTATCGGAATGTGGCTTGAAACGAATCGAACTGACACCTGAACTTCCCGAGTAAACCACAGGGGACCTGTCAGCGGACTTTGATTCCGGAATCTCGACTACTTCGTTTCCGGTCGCGGCGGGACTTGCGGAGGCTTAGTCCTTTGTTCGAGTCGGCATAATCCACAGGGAAACGGTTTGCCGTGCTTAGGGCACTTGGTAACACTCATTGAATTTCACCTCGATTTGGCATTTTCCATGACTTGGGCGAACTAGCACGACGCACGAACAACGCCGTGACTGAGAGGTCTGGCTATGGGATAGGAGATTCGGACCCCGCGTCGGGGAAAAAAGCTGCTTGCGCCGACGAGCGTACAGGAGAGGGTTGGTCGATACGGTAACTCACATATTGCGAAATCATTTTGTATTGGCCGACGATTCGCACATCGGCTGTACTTTCCGAAGATGTCTGCATCCACATCTCTCCGACATAGCCGAAGAGAAGGACAATGCGCACGTCGCTTAGCCACCAGGAGGAACTTTTTACAGGTTCGCCCTCGACGCGGTGAAGTAGGTAAGTCTTGGCATCAACCCAAATGTTTCCGTGCAGGAGGTTCTTGGCTTTACGCCGTGGAAGCAATTCAAGCACATAGCAGTGGTGACCGTTCACATCTTCCTCGCGAATGAACCGGAAATCGTAATTGTCCTGCGAGATGTCGGTCGAGCCTGAATCTTTCGCGAAGGCCATCTGGCCTTCCAGCATTCGGCGAACAATTCTTTCTCCTATGTGAGTGCCGTTTACGTCTCGGATGGTGTAGCTCTTGAGGTATGGTGGGACGAACGTCAACTCTGCAATTACCTCTGAGGTGGGGGAAGCAGTCTCCTTACCAAATAATTTGTAGTCAACCGTGACGACATACGGGCGAAAATGGGCATTATTCTGCTCCCCGGCCTCCGCCATGTGGGCAATGATATTTTCGGCTGGGACCAGACTTTCAGTCTGAGCCGAAGCGCATGCCACCGTCGATCCCAGGAAGATAAGGACTGACCATGCGATTTGTCTCCGAGTCCGCATGAAGAGAATCTCCGCCATTTCAGTCCGGGTCGGAAGCGCTTTGTTTATCCGAACCGGATGGATCTCGAAACGTGGCCCCCGCTCCGCCTACACAATTCACTATTGGATGAGCGAACCAGGAATATCTATCCAAAAGTGCACACATGTGTAGGGCGAGGAAACCAACTCTAGGTGCGAGGCTGCGGCTATATGCCACATTCCGCTTATCGGAATGTGGCTTTTCGACCGATTCCCATATTCCGATAATCCTTATCGGAATGTGGGCCAGAACCATTCCCTTTCGATCGAACCTGTTCGAAATCACGGCCAAGCGGAGCAGCACTGATTCCCGGTCCGGCAGGCATAATCGCGCTCAGTCCTTTACCCGGCACTTAACATACAATGGAGAAAGCTCGATAAAAGAAGCTGTACATCCACATTCACAACCTATTGTATGCGCGCGGGTTACGCGTAATACCTACTGCAACTGAGCAAAAAGAGCATCTCGCGGAACAGGCCCACTTAGCTAAGTGTTGTGAGTACAGCGACTTGTATCGCTCCTAGGTTTGGTTGTGGGCGTGCCTCTATATTATTGCAACCACTGAGAAGACGCGGGGGTAGGAAAGGTCCTGACGGTTGAAACCTTCCTATACTAATGAGCAGACCAACAACAGACGTACAGCACCCAGCCGACCACGACTGGCACTACCGGATTAGGGCTCTCACCAACATCCCGCCGATACTGAAAATGGTTTGGGAGTCGGCACCGGCGATTGTCTCGTCCAGCCTTTTCTGCCGGTTCGTGGCCGCCCTGGTTCCGCTGGCCATGTTGGCGGTAACACGAGTCATCATTGATTCAATCAATGGTCTTACCGGCCACCACAACCCCCTGCAGGAAGCCTTCTGGTGGCTTGTGGCACTTGAATTTGGGCTGGCGACCCTTGCGATGATCATGGGGAGAATTATCGATTTCTGTGATGCCGTGCTCGCTGACAAATTTACTTGTCATATTAACACCCGGATTATGGAGCATGCCTCATCTCTCGATCTGCTGTCGTATGAGGACCCTCTTTTTCACGACAAGATGGAACGAGCTCGCGTACAAGGCACTGACCGAATAGGCATGATTCAGGCCATCGGCCGGCTGGTCCAGGAAGTGATTACGACCGCTAGCCTCGCGGCAAGCATCTTCCTTTTCTCTCCTTGGATCCTTGTTGTCTTGATCGCCTGCATTGTGCCAACCTTTTTCGGTGAGACCCACTTTGCATTTCTGGGCTACTCGCTCAATTCCCACCAAACGCCGGCACGCCGGGAGATGGAATACGTCCGGAACTTAGGCGGAAGCAAAGAGAGCGCAAAAGAGCTAAAACTATTTGGACTCGGGCCATTTTTAGTCGATCGATATCGAGGCATTTCCAAAGAGCTTCACCGGCAGACAGTTGCTTTGGCGCGGCGCCGGCTGGTTATGGGACTGCTACTCGCGGTTCTCGGAACAATTGGGTATTACGGATCATATGCATTCGCCATTCATCAAACCGTTACTGGCTTGCTGACAATCGGAACGCTGACCCTGGTGGCGGGCGCCATTGCGGGATCGAGTGCAAATATTCAAGCAGTTTTAGGCACGTTTTCCAGCATTGCGGGTCAGGCCCTATTTCTGACGGATTTACTGGAGTTCTTTTCCGTTCGTCCCAAGATTGTTTCGAAACCTGGCGCTCTACCGGCTCCGCGCCCGATCCGTCGGGGATTTGAGTTCAAAAACGTCTCGTTTTCCTATCCCGGGAGTTCGAAGCTCGTTTTAAACAACATCAGCTTCCGTTTGGAGCCTTCCGAACGAATCGCTTTAGTGGGCAAAAACGGCCAGGGAAAAACCACGATCGTAAAGCTGCTTACGCGACTATACGACCCAACGGCCGGTCAAATCCTTCTGGACGGAGTGGATATCCGTGAGTACAACCTAGAAGATTTGTGGAAAGAAATTGGCGTCATTTTCCAGGATTTCATGAGGTACGATCTGACTTCCTCCGAAAATATTGCCATTGGAAGAATTGAGAAACGAAACAACCTGATTCCAATTCGCGCCGCTGCGGTTAAGAGCTTGGCTGACGAGGTTATCCAGGGACTTCCGAATCATTACGACCAGCGGTTGGGATGCCGGTTCGAAGGTGGAATGGACCTCTCCGGCGGCGAATGGCAAAGAATTGCTCTCGCACGTGCCTATTTACGTGACGCGCAGCTGCTCATCCTGGACGAGCCTACCGCCTCTCTCGATGCGCAATCCGAGCATGAAGTCTTTCGCCGCTTTGCCGAACTTACAGAGGGGAAAATGTCACTCGTCATCTCGCATCGTCTTTCCACCGTTCGCATAGCAGATCGCATCCTCGTCCTCGATAACGGAAAAATCGCGGAGCAAGGACGCCACGAGCAGCTGATAACCGTTGGCGGGGGATATGCCAAAATGTTCGAGCTGCAGGCTGGGAGCTATCGGTAAGAGAGCCAAGCAGGAAGCTTGCCGTCCGCCAAGAGCAATAGCGGCCTCCCATTCTAGTCTAGAGATACGCGAATGATTTTCCAATCCTTCGGGAATTGAACAAATGAGAATTTCTTTCGGAATTTGATGAGTGCTGGCAAACGAGAATGCTATCAGAAACTGACTTGTCTCAACACCGAAAGGCCAAGTCCTGAAAAGTCGGATTATCGGGTGCGCCGTGAAAAAGGCTGTGGTCCACAGCGGGGGGTAAACCCGCCCGGGAACTGGTTCGCTCCACTCGGTAGCAATCAGAGCAGCAGTGGAGGCAACGAAACTGCTGAAGCCTCTGGTGCGGAGGGTCGCTTTGGCGACTTGGCGAGCGTGCAGGCCGTAACGCGAGTGAACGCCGAGCAGGCCTCGAAAAGACTAATGCAGGAGCCGACCCGCCCCGATTTCGGGGAAGGCCGAAGCTAACGGAATCGTACGAGCGAACAAATTCCATCGGACCTGCCGGGTATTGGCGACGGCATGTAGGCAAAGGGGACCATACGCAACACGGGAAGTCCCAGCGGTGATCGCGGTATGGATCAACTGGCAACTCGTGAGAGACAGGCCGGGCTGACTGGGATCGCGGAGAGGCTCGCAGTACCGACGAAGCCGGGTAACTCCGGTGGAGGGAAGGGGCCTCAGTTGAAGGCGGACGCAAGAAGCGACGACGGAACGGGAGATTGGCGATAAGCCTAACAACTCCCGCGTTGTTTTCAGAAGTTGCAGACAGCGTCACATGCAATGGCTACGGCGATTGCGTGAGTCTTCTCCGAGAGCCGGATGCAGCAAATCCGCACGCCCGGTTCGATGAGCGGGATGTGGAAACGGAAGCATGGTGAGGCTAGTGAGGCACCGGCAGACGAAAGGGCCGGCCACAGATAGGCTGAACCTAAACCACCGCGCCACATCTCGACTCCACAAGGTGGCCAGCGGTGGTTCACTCGGCGAATTGCCACTTTCCTAGAAACGGATTTACTAGGCGCGATCAGGCCGAAAGCCCCCCAATTGTCTTGGAACTGTCCCATAGACCAGTAGATTTGCTCTAAAGGATTGCGTAAATTGTGCCCAAACCTATCGCATTTTCGTCGGTATTGCTTTGTAACCCATCGGGAAAGCGATAGAAGAGGAACAATGGCGGAAGATCCTGCTCTTGCTGATTTCAAACAAGGAATCAAACTTTTGCGAAAAGGGCATTCAGCCGAGGCCCTTGAGTACCTGCGGCACGCTGCCGAATTGGAGCAACAAAACCCCTATTACCTTTCATTTTTGGGGGTGGCCGTCGCCCGTGCCCAACGGAAGTGGCCCGCAGCGGTGAAATTTTGCGAGATGGCCCTAAGTTCGAAACGCAGTGAAGCGCAGCTCTACTTGAACTTGGCGGAGGTCTACGTGTCCGCCGGTCGACGTGACGACGCCGTTGCTGCGCTTGACAGAGGTTTGATTTACTTCAACACAGATACTCGGATCAGACGAGCGCGTGCCAATTTAGGAAGGCGGTGCTCTCCTCTCCTACCGTTTCTTGAGCGCGGACATTTCTTGTACCGGAGTCTTGGGAAGTTACGATACCGCGTTTCGGGACGACTACGGAAATCAGGAACTTAGAACAGGATCTCTGAGGCCGGAACCAAGTCCCGAGAAGTCCTGCTTATCGGAATGTGGGCTTGTCATGGAGTTAATCCAGTGGTGGCCCCCTAGCAGTCCCCAGGCGGCACACCGAGCCCTGGCGAGTAGCCCATTTTTTCTTCAGGATACTTCCCCGGACCCGCCTTGCCTGCTGGTTTTGTCCGATCTGTGTGAGCGACAAACTGTACTTTGCCGCCATGGATTTCGGCAACGGAGCACCCTCCGCGAATACGCTACTCACGGCGGCTGCTTCGATGGTTTTTTTACGCGGCGAAACCGGGAACGGTACCGTAGCGAGCTTAAAAACAAAAAACGAAGGGCGCCCTGGGTTGGGCGCCCGTTGTGTTTACGTCCTTTTATCGCGCTGACTGATTTTTCTGTTCCACTCCCCAGGGCTTGCCCACAAGGAACTGGGGGTTCGCGCCCGGGCGCGGCGTGTATTTCTGGACCCGGCCGGTTCGCACTTCGGCGGTGTAGAGAGTTCCGTCGGCATCTGTCATAAAGCCATGTACGCCCCACATGCAGCCCTGGCAGGTGCCAAACGTGCCCCAGGAATAGAGGAAATGCCCGTCTTCGTCATAGGCATTCAGCTTGTTGGATCCCTGGTCGGCGGCCCATAGAATATGGTTCTGGCCCATGTAAATGCTGTGAATATTCATCGGAGGCCGCGGGCCCATATCCCACTGGTCCAGGAACTTGCCCATTTCGTCGAATTTTTGCACACGGCCGTTGTTGCGGTCATTGATGAAGACGAAGTGACGTTCCGGATCGATCGCGATTCCGTGCACGCTGTTGAAATAGCCAGGGCGCTTTTCATTCGGCTGAATGCCCTTTTCGCTCCACTGCATGAGCTTCTTGCCATTCTTGTCATACTTAATGACGCGGGTGCCGTCATAGCCGTCGCACAGATAAAAACTGCCATCCGGCTCAAAGGCCATGAAGGTTGGCCGAGCGAAATGAGTATCGTCCGTGCCCGGCACACCCGGCGTGCCCAATGTCAGGAGGCGCTCCTTGCCGTCATGCGTGAACTCGCTGACGAAGTGGTTGTCGGCATCCACGATCCAGACGTGCTTCTCCGGGTCGTAGGGGCTGACCTCAATGTCATGTGGCCGGCCCCAGATTTTGTCCCATTGCGACCAGTCTTCGACGACCTTGCCGTTGCGATCCAGGACGACAATGACATGATCCCAGCGCCAATCGATGCCCGGTCGGCCCTGGTGCCCATCTCGGGCGTCGGGGCAATTGGGGTTCTTTGGCATGTTCGCTGGGTTAGGAACGCCGCCACAGCTTGGAGTAGCGCTGGCGGTCTCGCGCAGCGGAATGCCCATGCCGATAGGGAACTTGATGCTAGGCCCACTCTCGGGAAGCCAAGTGGTCTTGAGATTCTTCGGAAGCTCAGGCAGCAAGCCTTTCTGCGCCACAAACACCCGATCGGGAGTTTCGGCGAAAACATAGGTGGCCTGGGAGAAGGTCCACCCCTTAAGGTCGGGGAGGCTCTCCGACAACGGCATTGGCCAATTCTGGACAGGATCGTAAGGGCCGAACACATCTTCCCCGCCCTTTTGCCCGGGAACGGCCGCGAAGCCTTCCCCGGGCGTCTTCTTCATCTGCCCCTGGAGGACGCCAACCCAGTTGCTCACCAGTACTATCGCCAGTAAAGTTATGCCTGTACCTGCAAGCTTTAGCATTTTTCGTTTCATCTTAATGCCTCCACTTCAAATCGACGGTGTCCACCTGTCAGGATTCGTGCCACGCCACGAGTCATATTATAAGGTGACACTCGCCAGACGCTCAAAAACTTGGCCGAACAATACGCCCGCAGCACCCGCGAGTCAATAGAGGCGACCCGATTCGCATGTGCATGACACTTGGGTCCACAGACCCGCAAATTCTTGCGTGCTCCCACATCCTGATAAGCGTTTCTCGGGAGGTGGACTTGCTGCTCTCGGCGGAGGGGGTCATTGGTGACCGGCATTGATACAGCCTGTAACGGAAATTCGGCTTGCCCAGTAAGGTGTCGATGCAACTTCCTCGAATGCGATTCGAGATTCAGATCCAGCCCTAACCCTCGTGCGGGGTGTTTTCCGCTCTGACGAAAAGGATGTTTGGGCCAAGTCCGCGATTACCAACCCATTTGGCGCATCCGCTCTAGAATGAGTCCGCTGTAGTGATTCATGTGATCGGGCCGTCGCTTCAAGGGCAACGGCAGAACTGCGGCAAATTGGGCCGCCTGTTGCCGGTCGATATTGCGGGCTGAGGTTCGGTAGTAGTAACTGCACGCCGACTCCGCACCATAAACACCAGGGCCCCATTCGACCACGTTGAGGTAGAGTTCCAGAATGCGCTGCTTGCCGAGGACCAATTCGGCCACCGGGACAAGCGTGAACTCGGCGCCCTTGCGGAGGATCGAGCGGTCGGTTCCGAAAAACAGGTTTTTCACCAGTTGCTGCGTAAGGGTGGACCCTCCGCGAATGCGGCCGCCTTCCATATCGCCCTCAGCAGCGATTTGCATCGCGTGCCAATCGAATCCATGATGCTGGTAGAAGCGTGCGTCTTCGGCGGCGATGACCGCATGCTGGAGATCGCGCGAGATTTGGCTCAGCGGAACGAATTCGTACCGTTCGTGATACGGCGTGCGGTGAATCCAGGCCTGCAAGCGGCGCTCTATGTGCACCGCGGTGGTTGGTGGGTCGATCCACCGGGCAGCCACAAGGATCAGCACAGCAAGCGACCAAAGAAGCGCCACTCCGATGAGAAACCATCGAACAAAGGATCGGAGAGAGCCCTTCCGAAGCGGGGTCTTGGCGTGTGTGTCTGCATTTTCACTCACACTTCAGAATAATCGTTTTGGCTGGATTCACATAGTGTCGGATATGTTGTCTTATCGGAATCTGGCTTTTGGGGCCTCGGGTTCGGGCCACATTCCGAGAATCCCGTTCTATAAAAAGGGATGTCAAGACAAATGCTTCCCCTGCGACGGCAAAGCGCAGAGAAAATGGTCTTGCCGTCCAGCCCCAGTAATGGAACGAGACGCTGTGAGTTTTCTTTTTCCGCGGATTCATCGTGCTTTGGTAACGACGCCCATCAGTTCCCAGCGCAAACAAGCAGAGTGGTTGTGCAGTGCCAACCATGGTTCTATCTGAGACTTTGCGCCTATCGCTTTTTCTGGTTATCCGAGGGGGCCTAGGGTTTCTCGAAAGACTCCGTGCCCGAGGCACAGGCCTAACGGGATTCTGGATACTCACCCTCGAACCAGAGCGTCTGCAGAACCAACCGGTCATTATCCGAGATGAATCCGGGATGGACTCTCCACAGACGCTCAAGCTGCTTGTTGTTTTAGATATTCGGCGTCGAAATCGACTCTCCAGAAACTCCCGCCTTTAAGCTGCCGGAGCTTCGATGATTTGGAGTCCCATTTTCGCGGCTCTCCACTTGAGATAGCTGATCTGGAGCTTGCGGTGTTGAGCTTCGTAGAACTCCGCTCCTTTGTCCACGAATTGCATGCCGTAGCGCAGCACACGGTAGACTAAACGGGCCAGCTTGGCTGCCATAGCTTTAATCGCAATCGGAGCCCCGAGCTTGGTTCGGAGTCGACGAAATTGTGCTCCTAGATACGTATTGCTTAGTCGTAAGGTGCTGGCCGCCATCCTCAAGGCACTCGTGGCCCGATTGTTGGTCGGCAGTCGCCCTTTGCCAATGATCTTGTCCCCGCTGATTCTATTGTCCGGACACAGCCGCAGCCAGGAAACAAAATGGTGCTCCGTTTTCCATTTGCTCATATCCCATCCCACTTCGCTGAGAATTGTCGTCGCGGTCATGACGTCAATCCCGTCGATTTGGGTCAGGTCCGCACCGGTCATGCGAAACAACTCGGTGCGCAAATCAAACTGTGGCGTGTTCCCCTTCTTTTTCTTCCGGAGCCGCTCCTTCCGTTTCTCTTCCGGCAGATTAGCCCCTGCGCTCCGGTCTTCCATCCGCTTGAGATACTGCTCGATCCGCTGATCGCACTCGGCCATCTGCTTCTGGCAAAACTCGTAGCCATCCTGTTCCTGCTGCAGCACAAACAGCAGATCTTCTTGCCAGTGGCCCTCCAGACTCCGCGCGATCTCCTCCTCACTCGCCTTCACCCGGTGATCACGAAACGCAGCCAGAACATACGGATCGCGTTCGCCTGTCAGAATGGCCTTAATGATCGCTTGTCCCGTCATCCCGCTCACATCACTTAACACATTGGCCGACTGGATATTCATTTGCGTCATCGCCCTCTGAATCCGTTGGATGTGCCGCCCTGCTGCCCGCACTAGATCATTGCGCTGCCGCCAATACGTCCGCAGCACGCGGATCTCCTGCGACGGCCGAAACGAATTTCGCAGCAGCCCGTGCGTGTGCAGCTTCATCAGCCATTGACTCTCCTGCACGTCGCTTTTGCGCCCCGGCAGATTCTTCGTCTCCCGGGCATTCACCAGGTACACTTCCAACCCGGCTTCTTCCAAGATGTCGTAGACGGCGATCCAGTACACCCCAGTCGATTGCATGGCGACGGTCCGAATCCCGCATTGCTTCAGCCAATCGGCCATCTCCTTCAGTTCGGCCGTGGTGCACCCAAAGCGACGTACCGATTCGCTGTCCCGGGTGGGCGGCACGGCCACGTAGTGCGATTCGTTGCCGATATCAATGCCGGCGGCATCGGGATGCACCACCTCCAAGCTGATGTCTTCGCTCTGAACTTTCCGCATCATCTCCCGCCGTTGCTTGCGGTTCATCTCGTGCCAATGGCCCTGCGTTGCGCCGCAGGGTGCTTCCTTGGTTTTCTCCGGTTGCTTGTTTTTCATGCTAAACCGTCCATGTTGAATTCAACTTGGCCCGGCCCGGTCGGCGAAACTTACTCAATCTCTCCAGCGGGGTCGGACCTTTATCCTTTTCAGGACAACGCCGCCACCATCTATCCAATCGCCAATTACCGGAGCCATGCTCCTTTATCGGGCAGAACGCTCCAGAGTATTTACGGCCTTAGCTGCCGAGCCACGTTGTGCCTTGGATTTTAATTCTGCCAAGGGCTCGACGGTCACTTAGTTCTCTGAGAGAGAGTTTCTGACTCCTACAACCACCCCAACGGGGTGGCCGTCGCTCCTTTCTTCCAAACGATCAAAGTGATGGCCGCGATCTTGCGCGCCAGGGTGAGGCGCGCCATCGTTGGCTTCATCCCTCTGGCTACTAAACCGGCGTGGAACTCCTGGAACGGTCCAGGGACGGCAGCGGCCCGGGTCGCCGCACCCTTGAAGATATTTTTCAGATCGTGATTGTGGTTGGCGTTGAGCCCGCGGATGGCCAGGAATTTCTTGGAGCGTTTCAGCTGGCCCTCCACGATTCGGTATTCCCCGCTCGTGGAGGTTTTCAATGCCAAACCACAGTAAGCCCACAGTTGTCGCTTGGTGCGAAACCGATGCGGCGTCTGCATCAGAGCAATCAACAGAACGGCCCGAATGGGTCCAATCGAAGGAATCTGGCGCAGCAAGTTCATCGCCCTGTGTTTTCGGCCTTCGGCCAACAGATCTCGTCGTACTTGCTCGCGTAACGACCGCAATGCGTCCAACTGCCGGTAGTAGATCTCCGCCCGGCGACGCACGCCGGCTTCGGTCATCTTGGCGAGCCATTCCCAGCGATAGCGTGGTGCGTACACGCGTTGGCCCGCGCAGGGAATCGCCCAACTCCTATACAGGGCTTTTAAGCGATTCATCACCCGTGTGGTATCGCGGGTCAATGCCAGGTAGCTGCGGGCCAGTTCTTTTAAAGTTCGTATGCCGTTCTCCCTGTGATAGACCGGGGAAAGCAGCCTGCTGCGGAGCAGGTCGGCCAGCTTGCGAGCATCGATGCGGTCATTCTTGTTTCCGGCTTTGAGCAGGGCATTCTTGCGAGGATCACATACCACAACTTTTGCAACGTGCGGCTTGAGCAGGTCGTGCAACCACGCCGCGCAGGTTCCTTCCTCAAAGGTCAAATACAAACTTCCGGACAATCCGTGGAGAAGCTGCAGATTAGTCGCAGCTTTCGTCTCGATGATGGACTCCATCACCAGATGGCCGGCGCAATCCAGAACCACCACAGAGATCGTTGCCTGGTGAACATCCAACCCAATATACTTGGCGTCATTCAACATGAGGGTGCTCCTTTCTGTAGGTGTTGATGCGAGCGATCAAAACCTACTTCAAAGGGGCGCCCTTTTATAATGCGTTTCTCAGATGGGATGAGAAGACCGGTCTCCGACGGGATGCGATACGCTCCCAAGGATTGACGCGCTCAAGGCGCAATACAAAGGAGACCGACTTATGAAAAAGAATAGCACCGTGGCGAAAAACAGGAACGAGATTTTCAAACAACCCAAGCTGACGATCGGGCTGGATCTGGGAGATCGCTGGTCGTTCTACTGTGTTTTGGATGAAGCAGGCCAAGTCATTTTGGAACAAAAACTGCCGACGACACCGGAGGCGATGAAGCAGACTTTTGGAAAAATACCGCGGAGTCTCATGGCACTGGAGACCGGAACACATTCCCCCTGGGTAAGCCGGCTGCTCACTGTGTTGGGACACGAAGTGATCGTGGCGCATGCACAAAAGGTGCAATGGATCACCAAGAGCAATCGAAAAGATGATCGGCACGATGCTCGGACCCTGGCACGGCTGGCGCGAATCGATCCCGAGTTGTTGGGGCCGGTGCGGCATCGCAGTGTGCAAGCGCAACTCCACCTGACGGTGATCCGGGCGCGGGCGGAACTGGTGAGTGCTCGAACAGCCTTGGTGAACGGATTCGGGAGCTGCGCGGATTTGATATCACGCAGGATGAATTTGCACGGCGGATCGGTATAAGTCAGAGCTTCCTTTCTACGGTTGAACACGGGCACGTTGAAGCGGGGGCGGAAGTGTTGCTGGCGATCAGCAGGGAATTTAAGAAGTCGCTCGAATGGCTGCTTACCGGAGAAGACTAGAAGCCAATTTGCCAGGAGCCGTGAAAGAGGCACTCAGAAGGCGCTATCACAATCAAAACGCAGCAGCTCCAATCTGAGATTAACGTCCCGGATACAAACGCCAGCTAGGAATTGTTGGTGATCGCGCGCAAGATTCTGCAATCCATGATTCGTGTCGGCAAATCGATCCAATCCCCCTGACTCATTCAATCGTTTCATCCGCACCACAAAATTGATTGATGAGCACTTTTAGCTCCCACCATTGGAGACATAACGAGCACTGGTGGTATTCCATTCCAGCAAACGCCGCGAGCCGTCCAGGTGTCCAATGGCATCGACATAGGCCACAAACTCGTGGCCGTTTCAAAACGAACGGACGAGTTCCTTCAGCATGCTTCGCTTGGGTTCCTGCGGCATTGGCATCAAGCCAAGCACAAGAACCGAAAGGGTCACGAATCGTGCTTGCGATTACCTGGATTTGTGTTTCGCCGGGAGTATGGTATAACCCAGTTGGTATTACGTAGCTGGGAACAGCCAGAACAGGATGAAGGGACGCAGTTTGTGGCGTCCCATTTTTTTGCCCGAGCACCGCGCCGAGCAAAGGAATGAGCAACTCCAGGACGGCGACGCGTTGTCTTAGATTGGAATATATCGATGCAATGAAATGAAAACGCAATCAACAAAACCAACTAGCGGGCAGCCGTCCGCGCACAAAGCCACAGGCCCGCGAACTCACCAGCGAAAAAAGCGGAGCAGGTTCAACGCACTCAAACATGGGTTGTATTCCAAATTCGTCCCGCTGGAAGGAGAACCAATCGACGAGTACCTCTTATTGCTCAACGGGTTGTGGGACTATTGGCAGCCGCAGGGAACGACGGAATCCGTCGAAGTCGAGAACTTGGCCGCATTATATTGGCGCAAGCGTCGCTTCTTTCAAGCCGAAAGGGCGGTGATCTCAGAGAACATTGCGTATATGGAATCCGATTCCTTTGTGAACCGGCTTGTTGAAGCATGGGAGGGCGCAAGAGCTGCAAGCGCTTCCGGTGGGTTGCTCAAGCGCATCGACGATCCGCTCTTCGTTCGGGAGGCCAAAAAAAACGTACGAGTTTTTGCGTTTGTCGCTCATCAAGGTAGGCTTCATTGAGAACTGCCACTTGATCAAGAGATTGTACGGCGAAGATCAAGACGGGGAATTCCAGATTGGATTCCCGTCCTCTATGAGTCATATGCGCGGCTTGCCGCACTGCTCAAGAAGCAAGGTGACCAGTCAATTGAGCCCGAGCTTAGGAAACAAGTGGTCGAGGTGATCGACCATGAAATCGAACGTCTCACAAAGTTGGAGAATTCACTGGAGGATGTGGTGCGGGGGAGGATGATTTACAAATGGTCCGCCGCGGTCATTCCAGGCCAAGAGGTCTCGGATTGCCTGATGCGTACCGAAACACACTTGAGCCGTGAGATCGATAGGGTCGTGAACCTGCCCGTGCGGTTGCAGCGGACTCGCAAAGGGCAACCGCTGCCGCCCCAGTTGGACGTCAAGATTTCCTGATCCCGAGGGCAGGGAATCAGTTACTCCGTTCACCTGCTGGCGCGGAGCGCCGGCACCGGGCGCCGAGGCAGACTTGCGCCCGTCGACAAGAACACGGGATGAACTCCCGTCGTCTCAATCGCTTAGGGAACTTAACAGCGCACTGCGGAGCAGTAGAGGTTGACACGAAATGCCAGAGGGCATAACGTGTTGCGCAACGATAGGATCGAAATCGTCGACTCCGGTTCGATTGATGCGATGGCGACACTGTGAAAATCAGAATCTTCGTTCTAACTGCCATTCTTGTCGTGATCCTCGTGCCGTGGGGCAAAGCCCATACGGATGACCAGGCCGATGCGCTTCCAGCGTCGGGCTTTCATCACCTTCACCTTAATTTGGTGAACCCCGATGCTGCAATTGACATCTACACAAAACAATTCCCGAGCACGACGAAGGCGACCGTTGTGGGGTTTTCCCAATTAAGATTGCTGGCTCTCGTTCGCACCCCTCGTTCGGATTGGACTTGCAGCACAAGTCTGAGCATCCCTAGGGAGGCGGCCCTTGCTCCTTCCTAAATTCCAAGAGCCAAGTGTTCAAATTTGAACAGATTTCCCACTTCGTCTGCTTTACAAAAAGTGTGTGTGCCTCCACTGAGATTGATTCTCGGACCTAACCGAAGGTCGAGGGGATGACCAATATGATCACTGAGGGAACTAAAAACCAATTTCCCATTTATTCCGCGTGGCTCGGTAAACCGGTGGTGTTGATCGTTCTTGTTCGCCAATGCCCTGTTCCAATGCCGTGTAGCATCGTGGGGGAATCCGCCGCCGATGTGCGCGTCTGCATCCCGCCCGGATGGGAATTGGATGTCCGAAAGGAATTGATTCTAGCTGTCAAAGAAGACGGCGTCGCGCTGGATACCCGCGTGCATTGACGTGGTAGGCCAGGACAATAATCGTTTCGCCATCAGTTCAGCTGCGTGTCGGACCATTCAAGCTACGTCTGGCAGAAAGCGGTCGCGAAAACTTGCCAATTGAAGACCTTCACAAGCTGAAAGGAAACTTTCAATGCTCCTGATGGCCCGAGGCCGAATATCGCCTGGTAATTGACATCGGCGATAAGCTCGAGAAACAAATTCCATTCACAATCAACCAGAGGTAAGGTAGGGCGGCTGGGCCTATCTTCATACGTGCATTTTGGAAATACGTTAAACATGTCGCCCAAAGGGAGGAAGCCATGTCTGAGAAGAATTGCACCTTCGTGATCGCCGTCCTCGCGCTGGTGGCGGCAGTGTCCTCGGGTTGCAACCAGAAGCAACCAGCCGCCCAGCAGCCATCGCCGGCGCAATCGCCGGCGCCGGCTTCGCAGCAGGCAACGGCGCCGCAACCCAACACTCCTGCCCCGAACTCATCGGCTGCTGTGAACTCGGACATCATTCAGAGCCAAGAAACAAACACCCCGGGAGTGGTCGGCGAGCTAATCCAATGCAGTCGATCCGACGGCGTTCTCAGCGTCAAAATTCGTTTCCATAACACGACGGGCACTCCAGTTAATTTTTACGTTCTTGGCACGAACATAAGCTATGACAGGTTCTACCTTGCCGCCGCAAGTAAGAAATACTTCATCCTGAAAGATTCAGACGGCACGGAACTGGCGCCCGGTGGTGATTATTCCTGTGGCATGCCAGGCGTCTGCGAGAAATTGGCCGCCGGACAGTCGAATACCTGGTGGGCGAAGTTTCCGGCGCCCTCCGCCGACGTGACGAAGTTAGATCTGTTTACCCCGGTTACGCCGCCATTCGAAGGTATTCCGATCACCGGCAACTAAAGCTAAGTTGCGAGGAGAACCATGCAAATCCATCGGTGTTGGATATCGTTGTTGCTGCTGCTTGTCCCCTGCGTGGCCACGGCTCAATCGAAGTACACCGATCCCGATTCCCCAGCCACCGATGCGGCTGCTCGCCAAGCCCTGGGACACGCGCACATCATCAACATCGTTGGAGTCACGAGCGGCATCGTTGGAGTCACGAGCGGCATCCAGAGTGTGCTTCAAGATCTCGGAGCGAAGGTAGTGGGGCAGGAAGTTAGAATCGATCTGGCTGCCGACGTGTTGTTTGATTTCGATAAATACACGCTCCTCCCCAAAGCCGGCGACACTCTGCGAAAAGTTGGCCAGGTAGCGGCTTCCTATCCGAGTTCGCCGATCCAGATCGAAGGGCACACCGACGGTAAGGGCACGCACCCATACAACATGAAGTTGTCTGAGAACCGGGCGGACACAGTGAAGGCATGGCTGGTGCAGAACGCATCCGTTGCAGGATCGCGAATCAGCACTCGCGGTTGGGGCGAAACCAAGCCCATCGCTCCGAACAAGAAACCCGATGGCTCGGATGATCCCGAAGGACGGCAGAAAAACCGGCGAGTGGAGATTGTGATAACCAAAGCGGGACCGTGAAGTCCTTTATGTTTTCCTGCTGGGGGTCACGCTGGTTATGGACAATCGTCTTGGCACGCGCTTGCAGCAAGGCACCGTGTCCGAAGTGCAGCGAGGTTGATGTTCCGTGTTCTGGGGCATACGGTGGTTCGGCAGCGCAATCACGGAAAAGCCTCGTCCCAGGTGGAAAGGCTGTTGAAACGATGAGGAACGCAATTTCGATTCGTATCGCTCTTTGCGTATTCCTATCGGCATTGTTACTGTGCTGCCCTTCACGATCGCAGGTCCAACCGTCCTCGAACGAAGAGATTCTGGACTACGAAAGCGACATCCGTGTGCAGCAAGACGCGTCGTTGCTGGTACGAGAGACGATTCGTGTACGAAGCGCAGGCGTACAAATCCAACACGGCATCTACCGCGACTTTCCTACGCGCTACAAAGATCGTCTGGGCAATCGTTACGTCGTTGATTTTGAGATTGTTGAGGTATCTCGCGACGGGCAGCCGGAGAAATTCCACGTTGAGGACCAGAGCAATGGCGAGCGGATTTATTTTGGTGATGAGAAAGTGATTTTGCCGTCCGGGGAGTATACCTATGCGCTGGAGTACAGGGCGAACCGGGAAGTCGGATTTTTCGCGGACCACGACGAACTGTATTGGAACGTCACCGGGACTGGTTGGCTTTTCCCCATCGCAAACGCATCGGCGACCGTGACGCTCCCGGAAAACATTCCCGTTTCATCCGTGCGAATGGACGGCTACACCGGGCCGCAGGGCGCCCACGGGAAAGCCTTCAACTCGTCAATCGCACCCGGCAATACGTTCCGCTTTGTTTCCCTTAAGCCTTTACCTCCAGGCGAAGGGTTGACGATAGTTGTTTCCTGGCCCAAAGGCTACATCCAGGAACCAAGCGGCGAAACTCGTTTCCGCTATTTTCTTGAAGACAACCGACCGACCCTGGTCGGTGCTGCCGGCCTGATTCTAGTGTTGTTCTACTATCTCATGGTGTGGTTCCGGGTGGTACGAAAACCCGCCAAATCATCGATCATGCCATTATACGAGCCCCCGGCTGGAGTCTCTCCGGCCGCTATGCGCTACCTGGTGCGCATGGGTTTCGATGACAAGACCTTCACTGCCGCTATCCTTGATATGGCGGTCAAAGATTATCTTTCCATAAAAGAAAACGGTGGCGTTTACACGCTCAAGCGGAGCAAGGCCGGTACGCAATCGCTCGCGGCAGAAGAGAGCGCGGCGGCTGACAAATTGTTCCGCAAGCGCGGCAAGGACAACAATCGCAAAGATGAGACGGGCGATGGCGGCAATGCTGCTGCCGAGATCAAACTGCAAGCGAAGAACCAGGCGGCCCTTAGTGATGCCATAGCCGCGATGAAGAAGTCTCTTCACGCCGCCGAGGATAAGATCTATTTCGTTACCAATCAGCGGTACCTCATCCCCGGCGTCATCTTGTCCGTAGTAGTGCTGACGGGCATGTCGGCTGCGGAGACCGGTGACCTCAGGTTTATCCTGGGGTTTTCTTCCGTATGGCTCGCCGGCTGGACCATTGCGGTTTTCGTTCTCGTCCGCAATGCCGTACGCCTCTGGAAAGGGGTCCGGGCGGGCGGAAGCATGGCCCAAAATCTGAAGAAAGAGGCGCGCACCAACACGATCTTTGCGCTTCCATTTGTCGTCGCGGAAATCGGCGTTCTGACCGCAATTGGATGGTTCGTGTCTGTGGTTGACTTGTCGATTCTAGTTGCCTTGGTCGGTATCAACCTGGCGTTTCACCGGCTACTCAAAGCCCCGACATCCGCTGGGCGTCAACTTCTGGACAAGATTGTAGGCTTCCGGATGTTCCTCCGATCCGTGGACGCAGACCGCCTGAACCGGCTAGCGCCACCAGACAGGACGCCGGAGTTGTTTGAGAAATATCTGCCCTATGCGGTGGCGCTCGACTCCGAGCAGGCGTGGGCACAACAGTTTTCCGCGGTGCTCGAAATCGCGAAGCAAACCACTGGTTACTCACCGGCCTGGTACGTGGGAAGCCATGGTTTCGCCCAATCCTTTACGGGATCTTTTTCCAGCGCCATCGCTGCGTCGACTTCAACTCCTGGAACGAGTTCGGGATCCGGCGGCGGAGGATCCTCGGGAGGCGGTGGAGGAGGCGGAGGTGGCGGCGGGTGGTAGGGTTGAGCGGAAGAGTAGAATCGGGGACTACGAATTAGCTAACCATGCGCCAATTCAGGAAGTATGTCGTCATAAACGCGGGCTTGGTGATTTCATCGGCGAATCTCGCGCAAACGCTTCGTTCAGCCTAGGAACCTACTTAACGTTAGCTCTCGCTCTTTGCACAGTCCGCATCCCTAAGAGAAACTCGTGTCCAATTCGTCGCCAAAACCAGGCTCTTAAACGGACCCTGAGCCTTAGGAACCTCCATTTGACGTTCGACTGGAACAGCATTAAGCTGCGTCGGGCAATCGTAAAATGCCGAAGCATCATCCCGCTCGATACTCCGAAATTGGCTGCCGGATTCCCAAGGAATATTTCTGGGTGATCGGCTGGGGAGAGAGTGATGTCGGAATCGAGACCGGATCGTATGACGTTGCCCTGCACATGGCTGGCATCGAGAATTACAACGTGATGCTCTACACTTCTGTGCTGCCACCTGAAACGGCTGAGCTCCCACACTTGCCTGACATTCACCATGGGTCCGTGCTCGAGGGAATCATCGCTGTTCAGCATACCGATAAGCAGGGAACACGGATCACGGCTGGTCTGCTTTTGGCCAAGGTCCATCGCAATTCAGACGGCTCTTACCTGGGCGGATTTGCATGCGAGTATGCCGGCAACGGATCGGTCGAAGAAGCGGAAGCCAATTTGCGGGAAGCGATGCAGCAGCTTTTTGCGCGGCGTTATAAAACAAGGTTTTACAAAGTCGAGTTTGGGAAATCGGTTATTCGGACATTCACGCCGGAAAAAGCGTTCGGGACGATTCTTGTCGGCATCGGCTTCGCCAGTTACCTTGTGCCGATATTGAAAACCGAAGTGGCAGTAACTCCTTCCCACAAAGACAAATCGCACGTGAAATATACAACCACCTGAGTAAGACACCATCCAGTTGACTATTCCGAGCAGTGGAAGCGGTAGAACACACCCAGATTCCAAATGAAGTAATGGACCTGCCCGCGTCCAAGTGGCCGGTTAGTCGGGTTGTCAGGATGTGGCGAAGCCGAAAAGCCATTCTTGAATGGATACGATGGGTGTGCCTTTCTAAATCTCCGTGACATTCTGGCTCCGACATTTTGGTGCGTACGATCAGGATTCGGCCGGGCAAGATCCGTTTTCGAGCATTTCCAATTGAGTCGATCGTCGAGCGGACCGCAAAAGGCAATATGATCGGATGGGTTTCCAGAGTTCCCTTAGTCTAGATTCAAGCAAGAACGGATGGGTGCGAGTACGCAATAGGTTGTGGAAACGATTTGCCGTGGCTGGCGGCTCCACGGGCCAAAGGAAAAAGCAAGGAGCAGCAGCCTCCCCCCAGCCAGTCCGACCGCGAAGGTCGGCGCGTTGGAAGTCAACTGTTACTCTAACGGCTTCGCGCTTCTGACCGCCGCTCCCGATGGTAGATGGTCACATGCGGACGCGCTGAGGACTGGCGTCCTTCGGAACCGCTTTAATACTCACGGTTCCCGTCCGTGCATCCATCCATTGTCGCATTGGCTGAAAAGGAGTGATTGGATTTCCACGCTCCACTCTAAGAAATTACATGCGTGGCCCCGCATTAGACTTCGTATCCATTAGAAATATTTAACTCAAACTCCTGTACTTTAGAGCGTTTCCATAAATGATGTAGCTTTACAAAAGAGAGATTGTTTGACAGAGTGTGTGCCTATGCGAGCGATACCGTTGCCGGTGCGCCGGCGCATTCTGCAACTCTATGAACGGAGCAAAAGCACCCGCGAGATCGCAGAGTTTTCGGGTTTCTGCGTGGCGGCGGTGCGCCGGGTGCGCCAACAGTTCCGGCAGCGCGGCACGCTCCAGCCCCAGACCCATTTATGTGGACGTAGCACGCTGCTGACGCAGGAGCGGAAGGAGCGCCTGCAAAGACTGCTGTCCAAGCAGCCGGACGCAACACTGGCAGAGTTGGGTGCCCGCATGGACCGCCCCTTTAGGACTTCCACGATGGATTTGTGGCTTCGGCAACTGGGTTGGAGGTATAAAAAAAACTCTGTTCGCCGCCGAACAAAACCGACCGGACGTGGCCGAAAAAAGGGCTCGATGGCATGAGCAGTTGGCTGTGGAGCCGGCGACCCGGCTGGTGTTTGTGGATGAAAGCGGGGCCAACACCAAAATGACCCGTTTGCGCGGTCGGGCACTCGGGGGGCGAAGACTGGTGGCCCGCATCCCGCACGGACACTATCAAACCCGCACGCTCATCTCCGGCATGCGCTGGAACGGTCCGTGCGCCCCTTGGCTTTTTGAAGGCCCCATGAACGGGGAGATGTTTTTGGCATGGGTCGCACAGGGGCTGGCACCCACCCTGCAAAAGGGGGAGTTGGTGATCATGGACAACCTGGCCACGCACAAAATCCGGGGAATCGTCGAGGCTATCGAAGCAGTCGGTGCCCGTCTCTTGTACCTGCCGCCCTATTCACCAGACTTCAACCCCATCGAAAATATGTGGAGCAAGATCAAGCAAATCCTCCGCAGCAAAGCTCCCCGTACGGAGAGCGAATTGCTCGTGGCCACAAAGGCTGCTTTCCAAGCCATCTCGGCCGCCGACTGCAAGAGTTTCTTTTTTAACGCCAAATACGCTACATGATTTATGGAAGAGCTCTAGATCAAGTCCGAGAAACTGTGAGGATATGTTTGCTCTTTTTACTCTTGACCACTGGGAAGAAATAAAGTGCAGCGTGACGATGCGCAAGGGGCCACCGCTGCGGCCGCAGTCGGACGTCAAGATTTCCCGATCCCGAGGGCAGGGAATCAGCTACTCCGTTCCTGCGCTGGCTCTGGTTCCATTTATGTTATGCCTGCGTCAATGAGTCCGCCCCCCCAGGGGGGACGGCTAGACGGCAGCGGAGAGAACCAAATTCCCGACCAACCCCAGCGTTTACCGGGCACAACACTTCTCAGGGCAGCGTGGAAGCATTGACGCCCGAACTCACAATTACGACGCACTGTTTCGCATCGGGAGTTGTGCATGGGTTGGTTGGGCCTAAATTGTAGGGCCGCCTAGGACTTGTCAATTGCTTCTCGTCCTGCCTTTACCACCTCGCTGATTTTTGCCTGCCCCTGATCCATAACGTCCCTCACTTGACGGCGAGTGTGCCGAACCGATTTATTGGCCGTATCTAGGCCATCCAAGCATTTGTTTGCAATCCACTGTCGAGTCTCTGCCCCGGATCTTGGAGCTAAAAATATACTCAGCGCGGCACCGACCCCGAGTCCGGCTACCAAATAGACGACTGCCGAGCCACCATTGCTGCTTGGAATTGTCGCATCCTGAACATTGCCCTGATTCTTCACACGTCCTCCTTGCGAGCCACCGTTCCATTGCTGCTCAATATCGAATCTCGAATGCGTATCCTGAAAGAGCGCGAAACGGCTCAATTCCAATTTATCCAAACTATGGCTCACCGTCTGTTCTATTACGCACACAAGTAAGCAGGTTCCTTTTCGTCGCTGTTGCACCAGATCATCCCCTTGAGCCTGGCCGGGTCGAATGTCCGCGTGACCGATTAAGAAATTCTGTCCTGTTTCTGTCCGCTTTTGCACAGTTCACATCGGTGGAGCTTGGTAGGCTAGCGGGGTAACCGTAGAGGGTTCTCAAATTCGCGCACGACACACGGTCGTGAGGACCGGTGCGACTTATGAGACGGGCACAATAAAGCAATCAGAACAGCTGATCTCCCCATTCAAGAGCCCAAGCTTATTTAGTGCCCACTGTGCCGAGAGCCATGGTTCGGATGGCAAAGGTAGCGGTCCTATGTCACCCTCCCTGAAAACGAAGCCAGCGGACCTGACCGCCCTGGCGAAAAACACTGGCGGGAAGTTTCCCGCTGCTCGTGTGCAGAAAACAATTGGCGCACCTGTGTGACGCTGGAGCGCGAGTTGATGCTGTGGTTCGTTTCCCCGTGGGAGGTTTTCACATGCGTACTGGCTTCAGAGTTGCAACAGGCACGGTAATGGTGTTGTTGTTGGCCTTGTTTGTATGGGCGCAGGGCGCACAGCAGCCGCCCGCATCATCACCGCCGGCGGAGGCGCGACCGAAACCCGGTTCGGTAGCGGCCGTCGCGCCGGCCAAACCGGGCGCCGCACCTTCCATTGCGTCGGCCGTTTCGCCGGATGCGACAGCGCTATCTCCTGCCGCCGCGACCCGCAAAGCGTGGAAGTGCCTGAACGACGGGCTGGCGGAAAAGAACTATGACCGTCGCGCGCAGGCGATCGCCGCAATGGGCACGATCGGTTTGCGGCGGGACGCCGTTTCGCTGATTGAGGGCGGCCTGAAGGACAAGGATTCACCGGTACGGCAAGCAGCGGCTGATGTGCTCGGCACTATGAAATCACGCGGCTCGATACCGAAGCTACGGGTCGCCCTCGACGACAGTTCCGCCGTAGTCAGATTTGCCGCGGCGCGGGCGCTGTGGGCCATGGGGGACAAAAGCGGCCAGGATCTTTTCCTGGCGGTTCTGGATGGCGATCGCAAGGCTTCCACGGGACTGGTTCGTGGAGGGTTGCAGCAGGTCCATGAAGAGTTACATGATCCAAAGGCGCTCGCCGAATTGGGGTCGGAGCAGGCGGCGGGAGCCTTCCTGGGGCCGGCAGGATTCGGAGTTACGGCGGCGATAGAGATGGCGAAGGACAAGGCAGCGCCGGCACGCGCGCTATCCGCCCGGCTGCTTGCGGATGGAACAAGCGATGATGCACGCGAGGATTTGCGCGAAGCGCTGCAAGATAAGAGCTGGATCGTGCGAGCGGCGGCGGCCGAGGCGATCGGGGTTCATGGTTCTTTGAACGATGTCGCGACGCTCGCACCGCTGTTGGGTGACCAGGAGAAGAAAGTTCGCTATCGAGCCGCGGCGGCGATAATACGCGTGACATCACGCCGAGCATCGTGACGACTGGGCTATAAGATAGGCGGGAATGGCTGGAAGGAGAGGGAAGCGTTCCGGCCTAAGGTTATCTGCCATCGATCGCTCCAAAAGAGCTCTACATGCCCAGGATATGTCATTTATATGTTTCACTTCTGCGGATCCTACCGCCGATCCGTGACGGATTGCTCGTCGGTAGAAACCTCTGCATTAGGGGGATAGATAAGAATGTCAACGGTTCCCCAACTGGCCGCGTTAGTTCCATTCTTCTTGCCAATTCCTAAAGTCTTGACCTCCGCGTCATCAAAGCCGAAATTCTCAACAAGGTATTCGCGCACCACCATTGCCCGAGCCTGTGTCAGCACTAAGTCTTTCTCAGTATCTCCAGCCATGCTGGTGGAAACAACGATGACCGCGATTCCGAACTCATTATCGGCCAGATACTGGCCCGCCGCACGCAATGATTTCTGGTTCTTGGGTTTGGCAGTATCCACTTTGTCGAAGAGCTGCTTTGCATCGAATGTGAATGTTTTCAACGGCTGTGTCTGTGGAAGGTTTGCGATTTCGTATTTCACCAAGTCGGAAGAGTTGTCATAACCACGATTTTTGAAATACCCGCGCAGCAGGAAACTCTTCTTGAGAGCCTCCATGTCTTCCTGAAAATCGGTAACTCCCCCTTGAGCTTTGATCACGGTATCTCGCAATCCCGCCGTTGTCTGGTCCAATTGGGTATAGATTTTCTTGTCGTTGACCAGCGCTCCAATCGTGCCCTGGCCCTTGTCAATTTTGGTGGTGATCGAACTTAGATTGGCCGTTGCCACTGTGACATTCGTAAGTGCCGCCTGGCTGCTATCCAATATGAGGTTCGCCTTCTTAAAGATGGCTGACATTTCCAGCGGCGCCTCACTGCCAATGGTGCCTCCATCGACGACGTTTGCCCCATTTGCAGATCCAAACGAGATCGCAACATATTCATTGCCAAGGAGCCCCTCGGTTTCGATCGTGGCTACCGAGTCTTGCTTTATGATATTGCGAGTCGATTGGTTGAGGTCCATCCACACCGTGATCTTATCCGTCGGTTTACTGGGCAACTCCACGCTGCGCACGGACCCGCTGTGCACGCCGCCTACCCGAACGTCCGCACCCGAATCCAGGCCCACCACGCTGCCAAACTGTGTATTCAGCCGATACGTCGACGAAAACAGATATTGCCTTCCGCCGATGATGAAGATTCCTGACACCAGAATTGTTAGTGCCGCGATAAAAAAGGCTCCCAGTCGCGCCGCTCTTGACATATATGCTCCTTACGAATCCCTCTTGAAGAATTCCCGCACAAGATCATCATTGCTTTCGGACAGCTCCTTGAAGCTGCCTTGCATCACCACTTTTCCTTTGTCCAGCAATGCCACGCTGTCAGCAATGGTCTTGGCACTCTGAAGGTCATGCGTGACGACTATGGACGTCAGGGCATGTTCTTTTTGGAGCCTGAGAATCAATTCGTCGATTTCGCCGGAGGTGATCGGGTCGAGTCCGGCCGTGGGCTCATCAAGGAGGAGGATTTCCGGCTGCAGCGCCAGCGCGCGCGCCAGACCCACCCGTTTTTGCATGCCTCCTGAAATATCACTCGGCATCTTTTTGAGATCGTGTTCCATCCCAACGCTAGCCAGCAACTCCTTCACCCGTGCGCACCGTTCTGACGCTGACATCTTTGTATGCCGTTCTAGGGGGAACGCGACATTCTGCTCCACGGTCAGTGAGTCGTAGAGTGCCGCCTGTTGAAATAAGAACCCCATCTTGATCCGCAATCGATTCATCTCATTGAGGGCGAGACCTGAAATCTCCTGCCCTTGGATGCGAATCGAACCGCTATCCATTTTTTCGAGTCCAATGATCAACTTCAATAAAACGCTCTTCCCGGTGCCGCTCCGGCCGAGCACGGCGAGCGTTTCACCGCGAACCACCGTCAAACTGATTCCGTCCAAAACATGTTGTGCGCCAAACGATTTGTCGACGTCTTGCAGTACCAAGACCGGTTCGCCGGGAACGCGCCCCGTCTGATTGCTATCCAATTCCGCTTCTGCAATAGAATTTTTCATGGGAAAAAAATAAGAATCAACTTGACGAGTATGACGTCAGCCAAAATCACAAACAGGGAGGACAACACAACTGAACTCGTTGCCGAACGCCCGACACCCTCGGTACCACCCCTCGTGCGCATTCCCTGAAAACACGCCACCAGGCCGATGATCAGACCGAAGGCGCAGGTTCGGAATGTCGGTGCAAGAAAATCGCTGAAGCTCACGCCCGAAAAACCTTTGTCCAGGAAGCGATGCAAGGAAATCGGGTCGGAAAGGGCCACTGCTACCCACCCTGCGAAGACACCGCAGAAATCTGTCACGAGTGTCAGCAGGGGCAGCACCACGATGCACGCAAGGACGCGAGTGAAGACCAACAGTTTATAGGGATTTACAGCGGAAGCCTCAATGGCATCGATTTGCTCAGTTACTTTCATCGAGCCTAGCTCTGCGCCGATGCCTGCTCCCACTCGCCCGGCAACTACCAATCCGGTAACGATCGGTCCCATTTCGTGGATGATCGAGAATACTATTGCGGCCGGAAGCATGGATTTCGCCCCGAAACGCACCAAGCTGCTGCGGCTCTCAAGCGCAAGGACCGTGCCGATGGCGGCGCCGGCGAGGGCCACCAGTGGGAAAGATTTCGATCCTATTTCATCGAATTGCCGAAAGATCTCGCGGAGTTCAAACGGCCTTGTGACGGCGGCGCAGATCACCTTCCAGGAAAAGCTCCCCAGATCACCAAACCACTCGAACGAGCGGTTGATCGTTGTCCCGGATGAGGTAGAAGTTGATTCCAAATCTGACACCCTTTATGCGCCGGTCTCAGTAATCCTGAAACGGCGATCCAATTTCATCCAGCCCCGAGTGCGAATGGCTCATAGGGTTCCCGGATAGATTCAGGGGCGGGAATATTCGAGTGGTAGACCCATTCTTACCTATGGATTTTGAACAGCTGCAGTCCCGGCTGGCGATTTAAAACTGCCAATACGGGTAAACATCGAATGTGGCCCTCCGTAACCAAATTCCAAAGCTAGATTTTCAACTGCACGAATCGCAAGGCTAAGCGAGAGCCTGGCAACGGCGCGCCAAGCAAATCATGGATGTCCGGACCTCCGCCGCAAATCAACCTAACCAATAGCCTAATTACTAGGGTTTGTGTTGTCTGTCTCGTTTAGAACAGGCGGCGGGATCAGCAAATCCCTGTTAAATTGATATTGTAGAGCTGCACCAATGGCCAGTGTATTGTAGGCGGATTTGAACAGCCAGAGTGGACGCCACACGTTTCGGCAAAGACTAGACATGAAGCGTGAAGTTTCATTCATTCCTAAAAGTCAATCGGCCACCCTCATTCTTGCTTGGATAGATAGGGTATCGCTGGTTGCCTGGTGGCTCGCATCGGTCAGTGGAGGGGAGGACCAGCTTGGCGGAACAGTCCTCTGTTACATCGTCAACTAATCTCGCCACACCGAGCGGATTCACGAACCCTGTCGCATCTTTGGGTTTAATCTCTCCGTTCAGATAGGCATCAATGTTCTCTTCCATTTCTACGGGAAACTGCGGTGCGGGACCGACTAGCTTTTCCAGGTAGACTTTGAGCATAATTTCTCGGAACACCGGGAGCGCGGCCAGAGCGCCGGTTTCCCCCGCGCCCAACGAGCGATTGTCATCAAAGCCGATGCGCACTGCCACAGTAATTCCGCCGGGCCCATAGGTAGATCCGATAAAAAGGGCGTCTCGATAGTTGTTTGTCGTACCGGTCTTGCCCATGACGGGGACCGAAAAAGCAGCCGATTCGAGCGCGTGCGCGGTGCCGGATGGGATGCGCACGACTCCGCGCAGCCCTTCCTGAATCATGGACAATCCAGGTTCGTTGCCGCTCGCCAAACAGCAGGGCAACAAGTAGTTATAGACAACCTCTCCCCGCGTACGTTCGATTTTGTCAATGACGTGTGTTTCTCCTGGCCTTCCGCCAGCCATCAGCCGGTAGGCATTTGCGAGTTCCAGTAACGTGACTTCGGATGCGCCGAGGGCCGTGGTGTCATAGCGCTGCAACTTGGTTTGGATCCCCATGTCTTGCGCCGTTTGCAGGAGTGAATCAATTCCGATCTGTTGAACCATCCAGACGGCTACTGCGTTTCTCGATTCCGCGAGGGCTTGCCGTGCTGGGATCAAACCTTTGAATTGATTATCGTAATTGGCGATCCACTTCACGGGACGGTCTCGCGACATGCTTACCGAGATGGGCTCGTCGGGCACGAGGGTATCGAGATCAAGAACGCCTTGTTGAAAGGCCGCTAGGTAAACAATGGGTTTCATGGCCGAGCCTGGCTGGCGCTTCGATTGAGTTACACGGTTATAGTCGCTGTACGTGGTATTACGGCCTTTGTATACCTCGCGGCCACCTGTCTCAGCCAGGATAGAGGAATCACTATTTCGAAGAACGACTACGGAACCTTGTATCAGCCCTCTGCTCTGGGGATGGCGTTTCTCATAGACCTTCAAACCATTCTCCAGCGCCACGTTCGCAATGCGTTGGATACGGTTGTCCACGGTTGAGTAAACTTGGACGCGGCCTTCGAGGAGCTGGTCAATTCCGATCTCGGTGCCAAGGTTGGGGCTGAGTCGTTTCAGTTCTTCGAGAGTCGTCTCCACAGCGGCAGGCGCTTCGACTGGTTGCAAGACACGGGCGGCCAATCGAATGGGCTCTAACTCGAGGCGCTGAGCCACCTCCGCAAGTAGGAAGTGATTCGCCACCATCAGATTCAATGTCTCATTTCTCCGGCGCGTGGGTTTTTGAACGTTTTCCACTGTGGGAGCGTATTCGCCAGGCGACTTTGTAATACCAGCCAGCACGGCCGCCTTGTCAGCGTCGTCCACTGTGAACGATCCAATTGGCTTATGAAAGTAATAATCTGAGGCTGCCGCAAAGCCATATCGGCCATTCCCCAGGTAGACGAAGCTCGCATATCGAGCAAAGATCTCTTCCTTGGCCCGGCGTTTAGACCCATACTGCATTCGCATTTCTTCCTCAATCCACAAGGAGAGCCGGATTCCCTCTATTTTCAGCAGGAGTTTGTTTGTGCCAGGCACACCGATGACGATGGCTAGAACGTGGGGAAGAATGCCCTCATGCTGAAGCGAGTTGCTATTTTTTGTGCTGGAAAGCTCTTGCAGGAAGTAGCCGCGCACGAGTTGTTGGGTGATCGTCGAGCCCCCTTGCGGAAACACGGACGGGCGCTTGGAAGCATCTTCACTATCGAAAGGTGTGAAATGCGCGGCTAAGGCTCGAATGTTTGTCTTGGCCAGCAACCGAAGGAAGACGGAATAGTCCACTCCCGAATGCGAGAAAAAGTTTTTATCCTCTGCCGACAGTATGGCTTCGCGCACGACGTCAGGAATTTCCTCATACCGGATGACGTCCCGACGTTCCCGCCCCAATTCAATGAGGACGTTGCCCTTGGCGTCATAAATGTGGCCCATCGCGGGAGGCTCAAAGCGAATAAATCCCTCCAGATCGGGAAGGTTCGTGCGACTAAAGTTGACGTAGAGGGCCGTGAAGACCGCAAAGACCACCGGAATCAGAACGATTCCGGCGACGACCCGAAAGACAACACGGGCCGCTCGATTGTTCCGCGCAGCGACAAATGCTTTGTGTAATCGCGCCGGGAGCTGTCGAATGAAATGTTGAGTATTCAGCATGCGATTTGCCGGGAATTGCCATCACGCCATCTCAGACCGGGCCAACCTCTCACCAAGTCCATCGGCCCGTCACGCTATAGCGCTTCTACCTGTCAACAAATGGACGACGAGGAGCACTAAACCCACAACGAGGACAATGTGAATGAATCCAGTGGTAACGTGAAATGCGAAAAATCCAAGTAACCAAAGAACGATCAAGACCGCTGCGATTATCCCAAGCATGTTGAATCTCCTTGCTTCTCAGCGCGAGAAGCAGCAATTCTTCTTTTGTGCGGTCCTCGGATGTCAATATCCTCGACATCGTTCCTCACACGGCAATATTATGAGTCTAGAAGGAAAATATCTGTTCATTCCGGCACACTTTCATTCTCGGATGTAATTCCAGAGCTGCAATTCAGGCAGGGTCCAGGCTCGTCTCTCATCCGCATGGTTTCTCTTAACCTGGAGCTGAATTCGATAAAAATGTTCTGGCAAACGGCCAATTGCCAATTGCCGCTTCATTCAGTAGCGCGCTCCTGAAATCACAACGTGTCCCTTATTGGACAGAAATGATCTTCCCCGCCATATAGGATCTCGGTTGGATCAAACGCTCTCAATTCGAGAGGAAGAAGGTACAAGATGGCGATTACAAAGGCTGAGAAATGCGCGCATCCAATTTGCTCGTGCATGACAACCACGGGCAAATATTGCAGTACGGAGTGCGCGGCCATGGAGAAGACGCCGGATGTCGATTGTCTCTGTCGCCATAATGGCTGCAAGGGCAAGACATCCTGAATGACAATTCGTTCGGCGGCTCTTGAAGGTGCCATCACATTAATCCGGGCAGGTGACGGCGACGTGCTTGAAGAAGCGCCGGAAGAGAATTGCGCGTGTCGTGTGCTGCAAGAAACTCGCAAAGCAACAGGCGCCCATCGAAATTTCGAGAATAGCCTGGAAGCTGTTGCACAACCCGGTTTCGGACTAAGGGAATCAATAACTTAGCTGGGTTGTGCAATACGTTCTGGTAATCCCGCAAACGTACAGTCCCATGAATGCCCATTGTGGAAAGGACAAACATAAGCAAGCTGACAAAAGAGAAATTCCCGACGTCACTCGGTGTGTTCAGCCCGACGGGGCGCATATTCATGGCCTCCGCGACCGACAGTGACGCTAAGAGCGCGCAAAAAGCTCTGTTCGACGGCGGATTCAAGGGGGAGGACGTGACGCATTACAACTAAGGTCGAGGTTCTGTCAGAGTTCAAGAATAGCGAGGAGCAAGCGATAAGCCCCCAGCAAATTGGACAAGATGTGGCAAAGGTCGAAGAATTTCTTTCACTTGCGAAAGACGGATGCGGATTTCTGGTCGTCCATGCACCCAAGGGAGAGCAATCGAAGCTCGCCGTTTCGATTGCGAACACGTATGGATTGAAGTTTGCCGAGAAATATAACTGGTTGACGATCGAAGAATTGGTTTAGGGATTTTTGTTTGACGAATTGGTAGCACGTTTTGATCGATAGGTTCATATCTAAAAGGAGATAAAAACATGTTGAAACGCTTTGTGATTCTCTCAGTACTGACTCTGTTTGCCACATTAACTGCCGTTGCCTCGGATCGTGAGGAAGATATACAGCGCACACATAAAGCCGCCCAGGTCTTTCAAGAGATTATGAACGCACCAGACCAGGGAATTCCTCAAGACCTTTTGAATTCGGCGAAATGCATCGCCATCATTCCAGGGGACGTCAAGTTTGCCTTTGTATTCGGCGGCAGCTATGGGCGGGGACTGGCAATCTGCCGCACAGGTCATGGTTGGAGCGCTCCCATGTTTGTGGCTGTCGACGGTGGCAGCGTGGGATATCAGATTGGTGGCTCTTCAACCGACCTGGTGATGCTCTTCATGAACGATCACGCGCTACAGAGCCTCCTCGGCGACAAATTCAAACTCGGCGCAGATGCTTCCGTAGCAGCCGGACCGGTTGGCCGCAATGCCACCGCAGCCACAGACGTAAGACTGACTGCGGAGATTTTGTCCTATTCTCGCTCCAAGGGCGTTTTCGCCGGGGTCAGCCTGGACGGCGCCGTGATGCAAGCCGACAAGAGTGGGGACAAAGCCATGTATGGCTTGCATGTTGACCGCCACGAAATACTTAGCGGCAAGATTGCTGTACCTGCCTCCGCGCGGCCTCTCGTGCGAGAAGTCGATCAAGATTCCAGAAGCGCCAGAAATAACAACTAGCGAGTTCCAGCCGATTCAATTGTAAAGAGCATGCCACGAACACGCAAACTGCGCTAGATCTGCTTCATACTGTGCAGACCGCCGGGGCCTCCTTATGGAGGCCAACGGGATGCACAGTGTGGCCGGCTGGACCGTCCAATACCACTTTGCCTGCAAACGCCTGGAGCCTTGCGAGCCCTGAGCGGAACCCGTATGGGTGTCTTTCTCGGTGCCGATTCTAGAGAAAATGACGCGATGATTAAGACGATACCCGATGATTTTAGGATCGGCGATGGGCTTTTTGATGACACGATGCGCAGAGGGCGATCAGATTCTCGACTGCGTCATCGCCCAGTCGGCTCCGCGGCTGAATGTGATGGACTTGAAGATTCTCCATCCGCCCGCACGATTGGCAACGCCAACCGTCTCGCTCGAGGATTTCCCGGCAGAGCTGGCGATATGCTCCAGGATCAAGCTGCAAGCGAGGGCGCATTGCTCGGATCCCTTTCAAAGCGTCACCTGCACTTCTTCAAGGAGTTGCTTCCTCTGCGGTTTCGGAAGACCAATGACCAGCCGAGTGAGGCAAGGCAACAGAGCATCTCGGTTACCAGCCTCTGCGCTCACTCCCGCCAGAAAATCCGCACAGATCATCTCCAAGCAATAACCCTGCGATTTGGCGCTCACGAGCATTAGACCGGCTGTTTCTAGTGGCTGCCCGATTACAGGGAACTGGCTCTTGCAGGCCTTGAAATAGAGAATCACCCACGGCTGCGACGAAGACCAACGCTTCACCGGTATCTCGGTCGCCAGACGGAGAGCGGTCGCGCGGCTATGGCGAATCTATATTTTCATTGCTCACGGAACGACGATCGTGTCTCCTGGCTCGAGACTGATGTTCTGTTCCGGTTTGTCACCTTTGAGGACGTCGCGATAATTGAACGGGAGTTCAACCTGTTTGCCATTGCGAATCCGCAAAACGTGGATTTTCTTGACGTTCGCGAATGTCGTAAATCCGCCTGCGGCAGCAAGAGCCTGCAACACGGTCATCCCCGGAATCAGGGGGAACGCACCGGCCCGAAGGGCTTCGCCGACAACAAAGACTCGCTGGCTGTTAATCGCCGTAACGATAACGGTCACCTGTGGCTCATTTACAAACTTGCGCAGCTTCTCGGCAACCGTCGCAGCTAATTGCTCGGGTGAAAGGCCGCCTGCCTGAATGTCATTGATTAGTGGAAGCGAAATCCGCCCGTCAGGGCGCACAGGGACAACACGGCTCACGTCCGGCTCCTTCCAGACGGTGATGTCAAGCACGTCCTCCGGCCCAATCACATAGACTGGATTCGTTACTGGACCGGGCGACACCGTTTTGTCATCGGTCGATGAGGCCGAGCCATTCTTGACTGTGGGCGCAGGGATTTTTCTGCCGCTACTTTGCGCTGCCCGCATTACTCCAGTGCTGGCCAGCAGAAGCGCAACCACCCCAATAGCCCTTTGGCTCATCGCGATTCTTTTCAACACCTATTCGAGCTATCCGATTCAACCCCCAAGGAGACGGATTCCCTGGTTAGGGTTGTGAATATTATGAACCTCGAAGAGATATCACAGCTATGCCACAGCCGCAATTGAAAGTACAAAATGCAAGATAAACTTGCTGATTATACTGTAAACCAAACACTTAACAATCTCAGATGATGTTCGTGACGCGGGAAATTCTTTGCCACGGAAGGCTGAGCATCAATCGCGCCAGCAAAGACAAGGGAACGTCGTGGTTGCCCGTCTCTAAACTCACTCCCACCAGAAAATCCGCGCAAAGTATCTCCAAGAAATAGTTCCGGGACTTTTTCTTGTCAACGGTCAAGACTGACTGACAGCCCTTCCGGATTGCCATGCAGTAATAAAACCTGGATATCGAGAATTTGAATCCCGCAGCCCATTGAAAAAGTCAGATACAGCACCGAAGATACGCGGTGCGGGTTTATGCCTGCGTCGGTGCGTCCGTCCTCCGAGAGCGTTTACCGACGGCTGTTTCTTCGACGGCATGAAATCTGTGACTGGAAGATCGCAGTGGGCCAGCCAGACTCTCACGGCGTGATGCAGGTTATTTTTACTCTTGCGTTTACACGTCACATTGTGTAGACGATCATACATTGAGGGACGAAATGCCGGCGAATCTGGCAATTGACGATCGCCTATTGGCAGAGGCTCAGAAAGTGGGCGGGCACCGGACGAAGAGAGAAACCGTGACCGCCGCTTTGGAGGAATACATCAGAGGACGTAAACAACAGGAAATTCTTTCCCTTATCGGAACGATCGACTACGAGCCTGATTACGATTACAAACGCGAACGTAAGGCGATACGTATATGAATGTCCTGGTAGACCCCTCGGTTTGGTCTATTGCACTTCGACGGGAGAGCGAAAACCTGAATGCCGCAGACGCGAGTTGCCGAATAAAAGGTTTGCTGATATTCGCTCTCGCCGTAGCAGCCGCTCTTCTGTTGGGTCCCATTCCGATGCTAGCGCACCATGGCACGACGGCATATGACTTCGCCAAGACATTGATATTGAAGGGAACCGTAACGAGATTTGACTGGGTGAATCCGCACGCATCGCTTGAATGGGACGCGAAGACTGAAAATGGCGGAGTCGAACACTGGGTCGTCGAACTGACAAGTCCCGGGATGCTCACCAGATCCGGCTGGCATCATGGCTCAGTGAAAGTGGGGGACGAGGTGACTGTTTACCTTCACCCCTCCAAGAATGGCACGAAATTCGGTCTTTTCCAGAGGGTGGCATTCGCAGACGGTCGACCGGACCTGATCGATCCTCGGGCGCCATAGAGAGTATCGGTCTTTGGCTGTGTGCACGTTCTACGAAAGCGGTAAGGAGTTTTCGAATGCGTTATCGATTCCTGAGTTCAATCTTTGCGCTGGTGGCCATGCTTTGCTTCTCGCTCGCTATATTCGCGCAGGCCCCTGCTCCGACCGACGCGAAGAGCGCCAATGAAGCCATCTATTCAGGGAAACACCATGAGGGTTCGGTACCGCCCCACGAGATCTCCGGGGTGTGGATGGTAAGTGAAAATTTCAGATTTTCGCCTATTCACGAGCCGCCCAACAGTTTCCTTCAGCCCTGGGCATTGGCGAAACTGAATGCCGAACCCAATGCCCTTCGAAAGGATTTGCCGGGAGGTCATGCGGGCGGCGAAACGGCGCTGGGCAAGGACGAGGATATCAGCTGCAGTCAAATCAGCCTGACCGATTTCATTACCAAACAAAAGCCCATTGAGATTGTGCAAACTCCGCAAAGAATCTTTATGTTTTTCGAGTATGTGCACACTTTCCGTGAAATCTGGATGGATGGGCGAGCACTTCCGAAAGACCCGGATCCCTCATACTTCGGGAATTCCGTGGGCCGGTGGGAAGGCGACACCCTTGTCGTCGAGACCGTCGGATTCAACGATCAGACTGTAATCAATGGCATGCCCCATAGCGACGTTGTGCATTTAGTGGAGCGCTACACGCGCCCGAATCTCGACACCTTGGAGCTGAACATGACGGCCACAGATTCCAAGGCGTATACCAAACCTTGGACGGCGGGGCCAGTAAAGCTGGCCTGGCATCCGGATTGGGAACTCGTGGAAGCCTTCTGTATTCAGGAGGACAACACCGCCTTTAAGAAGTCCATCATCGACTCGTCGTGGGCCACCGGACAAGCCCCGAACAGCACTAAAACTGACAAGAAGAGCGATGCTAAGTGAATTTCGACCGGTTCTGAGGCATCCACGAGGAACTGGCAGATACGAGTTAAGTGGGCAATGAGATTTGACCATAGTGATGCCTTTCCTTCAGTGGGAATCGACTGCAATCGCACAGTGGTCCCCCAGAAGATGAAATCTGATAGATGGTCCTCGGATTCTCAACGCGTTTGTGCAGGCGAGCGCGTGACGCAACCGCGTTCTCGACTGGAAACTCGAAATGCGCTTTTCTAAATTTCTGTGACATTCTTACTCCGGCGGAGAGGGAAGTGAGGAAGGCATAACTGTGGCGATTGCGCGATTCAGCACGTCGCCGGCAAGCGCTGGTGGCCCGGCCCAACTTAGCAGGTACCCGCTATAGTGCCCGTGCGCCACACCCGCAGCCGTAGCAGCCGCCAAGAAGAGAGAGAACACAAAGGATACGCAACACCCGAACAATGCGTGCAGAAGGTGTTGAGAGCGGTCGGCACCGAAATCGGCCGGCTCAAACAATACTGAGAGAAACGGAGATTGATCGAATCTACGCTGACCGAATTTGAGATCCTCCGGCACGTGTTCCTGACTCTGCTGGGCTGGATCGATTGCGGATAGCCGGGACCTGATTTTCGACAGCATGCTGACTCGTTACGGCCTTACAGAGTGCATGCGCAATTGGCAACCGCTGCCGCTCCAGTTGGACGTCAATATTTCCTCATCCCGAGGGCAGGGAATCAGCTACTCCGTTACCGTGCTGGCCCCGTTTCCATTCATGCCTGTGTCGGTGGGTCCGCCCTCCGATGGTAAGGGCTGGACGGGCCAAAGCAAAAAGAAAGGAGCAGGGGCCTCTGCCGAGCCAATCCAACCCTTGTGGTCGGTGCGTCGAAAGTCAAGGTATCCTCCTAACGGCTTCGCGCTTCTGACCGCTGCTCCCGAGAATGGATGGTCATGCGGATGCTTTCAGAACTGGAGTTCTCCGGACCGTTTCTCTATCCATGGTCCGTATCCGTGGAGCCTATCCGTCATCGGTATCCAATTTGCGACGGTTCTCAGGCAAATGCAGTGATCGGTGTCATGCATCGATGTGATCGCCGGGACCCCTCAGGCTAGAGCTCGCCCGCATAGTTAGAAGCTTCTTATTGCAGGCAAAAATGAGAGTGTTACCATCGCCTAAGTCTATGTGTGCATCTACGTGGAGGTGATCTCAAGTGGGAATCAGAACTCATTCCGTCGCGTTTCTGATGGCATTGGTCACCATCACCGTCGTTGTCGCCGGCTTAACGAGCACCAGAGTAATCGGCCAAACCGTTGCGAGCGACTCGTTGGAGAAATCGGGCGCTCCGGCGGCGCAACCGGCTCCCAAGACCCCGTGGGGCGCCCCGGACTTGCAAGGCACATGGAGTAACACGACCGTGGTCCCGTTCGAGCGGCCCAAGGAATTTGGCAATCGGGAATTCATGACCGATGCCGAATACAAGAAAGCTCAAGACGATCTCCTTCGACGCGATGCGCAGCCCGGCCGGGACAGTCGAGAAATCAACGGGAAGGACATCCGCGGCACTGAAAAAGACGTCGCTCGCGCATACAACGAGCATTGGTTCGGTGACAAGCCCACGGAAGTCGGCCGCCGCACGTCCATGATCATTGACCCGCCCGACGGGAGGATGCCGGCCCTTACCCCGGAAGCAGAGGAGAGAATCAACAAGAAACGCGAGTACCTTGCGGCGCTCCTGCAGGGCACCTCCGGCGGCAGACCCGGACCGATCTCGCCGCTGCGAAACGAGCCCCCGCCCGACTACAACCTCGATCGCATGAACCGCGCGGACGGTCCTGAGGATCGCAGCAGCGTCGAACGTTGTCTATTGAATAGTCTTCCCGTGATTCTCCCCGCGGGACTGTTGACAGCGGACGGAAGGCCGTTCGGCAATTTCGGCGGCGTGATGCGCATCGTCGAGAGCACCGATTCCATTGGCATCTACTACGACATCGGTCAGGGCACCGGATTCAATCGCGTAATTCCGATAACCAATCGGCCGCACCTGCCGAAGAATATTCGCCAATACTGGGGCGACTCGATCGCGCGCTGGGAAGGCGATACGCTGGTGGTGGACGTCACCAACTTCAGCGAAGAGACCAATTTTCGCGGCTCGCGCGAGAATCTCCATCTAATCGAGCGCTACAAGCGCATCGATTCCGCAACCCTACAAATCACGATTACCGCCGAGGACCCGACGACCTGGGTCAAGCCCTTCACCTTCGTGCAGGAATTACGCAAGAACGCCGATAAACCGAACATGGTCTACGAAGGCGGGTGTCACGAAGGCAATTACGGATTGCTCGGCATGCTCGTGAATACGCGCGCCGCGGAAAAAGCGTTCGCACAGGGAAGGGGTCCCGATCCGGCGCTGGAGGACGACGCCACGGGAGGCGCCGGCGACCAATGATTCTTTTCCGGTTCCTTCGCTAGTGGGTGCGTTGTTTGTTGCGGGGCGCCTCTTCGATCCGCAAGGTGCCGATTGTTTTCCCGCTCTCGTCAACGTTCATAGAGTTTGTCGCCGGCTGACACCTTGCGCGTGACGTCGATCACGATCGTTTCGCCCTCCCAGTGTTTCACCAGTTGTTTCTTGCGCAGATGGCCCAGAAAGGTTTCCTCCACGAGTTCGACGCACTTGTACTCCATCAGCTGCGCGTTGGGTTCGAGTTGACGATATAGGACCATACTCATCTTCCATGGACGCGTGAAAACGTTTGGATCCTCGATCGTCACCTCGTATCGCAGCGCGTCCGGCCGCAACGAAGAATTGACAGGCGTAAAGCGCTCGACCACGTGCAGCGCATCGCTGTGGAAATCGCCGGAACGCGAGAACCAGGTCCGGTCGTTGAAATGGCTCACGTCCACGACCAGAGTATTGCCTTCCCAGTGGCCCACCGAATGGCCCATCCACGTGTCGGCCGGCGGCGGGTCCACGGTGTCGAGATGAATGGTGCGGCTCGCGCCGGCGAATTCGAACGACATCTCGATCTTGTTTGTGCCCTGGGTGATCTGAAACGGATAGGGCATATACATCGCCCGCGGAATTCCCGGCACATAGCATCGGACTTCCGGGTCTCGATCCAACCAGTGTTCGGCATTCTCTTTTTTTTTCGCGGCAGATTCGGGCTTGTACGGAATCACGTCGCCTTCCACGACACCGGGGCCGGGGGGCACACCTCCGACCGAACCCAAAGCGAGGACGGGCGCCGCGAGCACTGGAACATTGGGGTATACGCCGGGCTGTGCTACTGCCGGACGCATCGTATGGGCCAGCAAGTCCCAATTCGCGGTCGTCGTCGCCTGCCAGATGCCATTCAAGTTGGGATGCCGATCCGAAGCGTGCGCGGGCCGGGTCGCCTGCTTCGTGGCATCGGCCTGACCGGTGATCCGAATCGCGGCCAAACAAAACACAACGCCCATCGCGGCGCTCGCAATCAAAGCAGTCGAACGATTGAATCGGCTTTGCATGTTCGGAGCCTCCTTGTGGGGCCATCGCTGGCGTACGTTAGCGAGATCCCAGCGCCACGTCAACTGAGCCCCCCTCCATCTTATTTTCGACAACGGATGGCGGGGCCGCCTCGGTTGCGGCTCGAAATGCAATCCTCTGGACACTGGCATGGTTGTTTGACGATAATGGCGCCATTAGGCGGTTGCGAAACCGCGCCGGCTCTCTGGAAGTTTCCTCGGTTATCTTGGCAGCAGCGGGAGGTCTCTCATGCGCACTCGACCCAAAACATCCATCGGGGTGGCGGCCGTCATCGTGTCGGCGGTTGTTCTTTTCAGACCGACGCAGGTGACCGTCGCGCAGCAGACTTCGGAGGCCGCTCTGAAAACATCGTGGGGCGAACCCGATCTGCAAGGCATTTGGACCGACGAGTCGGATACGCCGTTGCAACGCTCCCCCAAGTACGCGAACCAGGAATTTTTCACCGAGGCGCAGCGAGCCGAGTTGGATAAAGAACGAGCCGCGCTCCTCGGCCGTGACAAGCGTGTGGAGCGCGGAACTGAGCTCGACGTGGCCGGCGCTTACAACTCCGTATTCATGATGATGAAGCGCACCGGCAGGCGCACTTCCCTGATCGTGGATCCGGTCAACGGCCGGATTCCGCCCCTGACGCCAGAAGCTCAACAGAGGGCGGCCGCGGAGAAAGAATTTCGTTTGGCCCTGTTGCAATCGACGGAGACATGCAAGAACGAGTCCGTGGCGTGTAACGGCGGCAAGTACGATCCGACGCCTTCGCCACGATTTTCGGAACTTCCTCCCCGCTACAATACCGCGCGCATGAATCGTCATAATGGTCCGGAGGATGGCTCATCAATGGACCGGTGCTTGACCGGTGGCCTGCCCGAGTTTGGTACAGCCTACGGCGGAAGTTTCCGCCGAATCGTGCAGACTCCTGGCGGCATCTCGATGTTCTACGATGTCGGTCAGGGGCAAGGCTGGCAACGCAATATTGTCATGAACGGAAGCCCGCACCTGCCTGCCAATATCCGCCAGTGGTACGGCGATTCGCGTGGCCACTGGGAAGGCAACACGCTGGTGATCGACGTGACAAATTTCAGCCCGAAGACCGATTTTCAGGGCTCGCGGGAAAAATTGCACCTGGTCGAACGCTGGACGCGGACCGGACCGAGCACGCTGGAGTACACCGTTACGATCGAGGATCCGGCGGTCTGGACGCGGCCCTGGACCGTGAAGGAAGAGTTCACCAAACAAAGCGAGCAGGAGAACAAAATTTATTACGAGCCTCGCTGCGTGGAAGGCAACTATGCGCTGCCGTCGGTGATGCTGTCCGCGCGGATGGCAGACCGCGCCTTCGCGGAGGGGCGAGGTCCTGACCCGGCCAAGAGCGACAACGCGACAGATTTTGTGGGCGTTGAAGACGATCCGTTACAGTAACCTCGATTGCCGAGGTAAAGGGAGACCAAAATGCGCGGCCGATTCTCACGCTCGATGTTCACGGTCGCCTTCGCTGCGGCCGCTGTCAGTGCCGTCATTTCGGTATCCATCACGCGGACGTCGGGGCAGACGCCGGCCGCCCGGCCAGCCCGCGTCGGCGGTAAGCCGAATTTCAGCGGCATCTGGCAGGCCAATAACGAAGCCAACTGGGATTTGCAGGCGCATGCGGCGCTCCCCGGCGCCGTCACGCAGCCGGGCATTTTTCCTTATGAGTACGCGCGCGTGCCGGCGGCGCCGGTTCTCGCGCTCGGCGCGGCAGGCGCCGTACCGGGATCGCTCGGGGTCGTGCAAGGCGACGGTCAGATCCCTTATAAACCCGAAGCCCTGCTGATGAAGAAAGGGAACGCGGAACACTGGATCGATCGCGACCCCGAGCTGAAGTGTTATTTGCCGGGCATTCCGCGCGCCATGTACATGCCGTATCCTTTTCAGATCACGCAGAGCACGGACAAGATTCACATGGCTTACGAATTCTCGAACACCGCACGCACGATTCATTTGGACAAAGTCGCAGGGCCGCCGGACGATACCTGGATGGGCCACTCCGTGGGACACTGGGAGGGAGACACGCTCGTCGTGGACGTGACGAATTTCAACGACCGGAGCTGGTTCGATCGCGCCGGGAATTTCCATAGCGAGGCGCTGCACCTGGTCGAGCGCTTCACGTTGATGTCGCCTGACATCATTCAATACGAAGTGACGATCGAAGATCCCAGGGTCTTTACGCGGCCGTGGCGGATCGCCATGCCGCTCTATCGCCGCGTGGAACCGAATATGCAGCTTCTCGAATTTCGCTGCAACGAATTCGTCGAGGAGTTCATGTACGGAGGCCTTCGCAAGCAACCATTGGTGAAGCACTGGGAAGGCGATACCATGGCGATCGATATCACTCGCAAGGTTCCGGCGGGTGACCGCTTTTATGATTGGTATAGCAGTAAGTAATCTAGGCGGGCGCTACTTATCCCAAGCCGGGATCGTCGAGCCGCCGTGGGCTGCGGCGTCCATCATGGTTCTACACGCGGCAGGAGGCTGGAGTCGATGCGAATGAAGCTTGGAACAGTCGTCATCGCGGTTCTCGCGATATGCGGAGGAGCTACGCGCGTATCGGCGCACCACGCGTTTGCGGCAGAATTCGACGCGAATAAACCGGTAAATTTCAAGGGGACGATCACGAAAATGGAATGGATCAACCCCCATACCTGGTTGCACGTCGATGTGAGGAAGCCCGACGGCACGGTGGAAAACTGGGCCATCGAAGCGGGCACGCCGAATGTGCTTTTCCGGCGCGGATTCACCAAGGAGTCCCTGCTGCCCGGCACCGAGGTCGTGGTCGAAGGCTACCAGGCGAAAGACGGGTCGCATCGCGCCAACGGCAGGGACCTTACCTTCCCTGATGGGCGCAAGTTGTTTCTCGGCTCGTCCGGAACCGGCGCTCCCTACGAGTTGGCGCCTGACCAGAAAAAATAGCTGAGACTGCTTTCAATCTCACTCGCACGGGGATGATCCTATACAGCTCCCTACATTTACGTTCGGTTTGCCGGGATTGCTTAGAAATTGAGGCTCGAAAGTTTGAAATCACGGAGAACTACCTGAGCTCCAAGTGCAACTTCGTTTGCTAGCGTTCTTATGTTGTTTGGTCCTGGCGCTCTGCTACCAGGCCACCGCGCGCACGGCGGCGCCGACCTGGGGGAACGCCGGGCGTCAGATTCACGTGTTTTCAACGGTGACATTGCAGACGCGCGCTGGCCAAGGAATCGGGGGCTCTCTTCTTGCTTTCTTCAGCCGCCTGGGGGATTCCTCGTGGAGTGTCGGCCTCCACGAATCGCGCTATGCCTATGACCTAATCGAATCGGTTCACGTATGGACGCTGGGTCTCTTCTTCGGCCTGGCGGTCATGTTTGACCTGCGCCTGCTTGGTTGGACGATGCGGAGCGTGCCGGTATCGGAAGTTGCCAGGCGCCTGCTGCCGTGGACCGTAGGGGGCTTCATTGTCATGGTCATTAGCGGAACGCTCCTTTTTACTGCGATCCCTGTGCGGTCTTATCAGAATATTTTCTTCCGAACCAAAATGGTTATGCTGCTGCTGGCCGGCCTCAACGTCTGGATTTTTCACTCGGGCGTTTATCGCCGCGTCGTGACGTGGGATGTGGCGAGCGTGCCGCCGAGGGCGGCCAGAGTTGCCGGTGCTCTTTCTCTTGTCCTGTGGGTCTGCATCGTCCTCTCGGGAAGAATGATTGCCTACAACTGGTTCGACTGCGATCGGCAGCCGCAACGCCCGATCATCAATTTCCTGACCAGTTGCGTGCCCACCCAATCGGAGGAGCACTGATGTCGCTCCTGGGTTTCTTTCAGTGGTGCGAACAGTCGGGAATCGGCGATACCATCAGACGGTCGTCGTGGTTGTTCCCGCTGATCGAGGGGATCCATCTCCTTGGCCTTGGAGTAATCGGGGGAGCGGTGTTGGTTGTCGATTTACGCCTATTGGGTCTTGGAGTGCGGCGCCAATCTACTGCGCAGCTTGCGCGCGACGCACAGCCCTGGCTGATCGGCAGCCTTCTACTGATGATGACCACGGGTGGCCTGCTATTCCTGTCCGAATCGATAAAGTTGTATTACCATGAGGCATTCTGGTTCAAGATGGCATCGCTCTTTCTGGCCATCGTCTTTACGTTTACGATTCAACGCAAAGTAATCATGGCAGGCGAGATGCGCTTGAGGCCCGTTTGGAGCAAAGTAGTGGCCCTCGTTTCGATCCTGTTGTGGTCCGGCGTGGGTATCGGCGGACGCTGGATTGGTTTTTCGTAAGAAGCAGACAGTATGGTTCGTTGCTTAGCTAATTGCCTGCCTGCATTCGTCGCGTCAATTCCTCAAACCAGCACGTCCGACACAAGTGCGTTCGGATTGAGCCATTGCCGTCGATCGCAATGCAAAGGTAGGCCCGTGCGGACTCGAACCGCCGAGAGAAAGAAAACCGCGAACGTTGTGCACATTGCGCACATTGGTTGCATGTATGCACCCACAGCCTGCGCAACGGGCAACCGCTGCCGCCCCAGTTGGACGTGAGGATTTCCTCATCCCGAGGGCAGGGAATCAGCTGCGCCGTACCCATTCTGGAGCGTAACTTCGCTAGTTCGAGAGACCGTGCACCAACCTGCCACCTGCCATTTCGGAAAGGAGATTGACGCGCGCTTTGCGCCACCGCGGAAAGAGTCCTGTGTACTCCACAGCTGGGTACGGTTGGTGAGGCAGACTTGCGCGCAAAGACAGGGACGAGCGAACCGAAAGACCAAGAATGCAAAGTTCCCAAACTGCCCCGAAAGAATCACTGAAGTTTTCCTTCACCACCCAAGGGTAAGGTTGGACGCACTCAAAAAAATCTGTAGAATGTACTGGGTAAATAATCAGCGAAATGCGGCGTCAGAAACTAAATCCACGATGTCCTATTCTCCGCATACTAGTTCTGATTTCGCTTGCGAGCATGCGGACGTCGGCTGCGTCTATTCCTCATGGCACGGTCGATCTCGTCGCCGAGGATCAATGGATCGCGCCAGGGCACCAGTCCTACATTGGATTGCATTTTCAGCTTGAGAAGGGCTGGCACATCTATTGGATTAACCCCGGAGATTCAGGCCAGCCGCCACAAGCCGAATGGAGTTTGTCCAAAGGGCTTACCGCCGGAGAAATGGAATGGCCCGCGCCTCAGCGCCTGGGGGCATCCACCATCGCCGATTTTGGTTATGATGCTGCAGTGACCCTACTTGTGCCAATTCGCGCGGCAGCTACTTTGCAGCCGAATCAGCCAGCGCAGCTCGGCGCAGAGTTACGTGTGCTCGTCTGCAGAGAAATATGCATCCCTGGCAAGGCTCACATTTCACTCTCGCTTCCAATCGAATCCATGCCGCCTGAGCCGGACGGTTCAACTCGCGATCTGTTTGTTGCCGCACGCAAATCTTTGCCGCGGGAGATGCCGAATGACTGGAAAATTAGCGCAATCGACGCGAACGATTCATTTACGCTCACAATAAATTCTGGCCGGGAGTTCCATCAAGCGGCATTCTTTCCTCTTGAGGAATCTCAAATAGATAACTCGGCGCCCCAGAAGCTTCAGCCGCTGGCCACGGGCTTGCGTCTCACGCTGCGGAAGTCGGATCAACTTCTTAAACCGATCCGGAGACTGAAAGGAGTGCTCGAAGTTTCTCGGAACCAGAGCTATGTGATCGACGCCCCAGTCGGAAGTTCGGGTGCGCCGAAACAGATGAAATAATATATTCAAGCTGTAGAGGAGGGCTGCGGAAATGAAGCGTCCCATTATTCAATTCATGGTTTTCACCTTATTAATGCTTGCACCCCATCTTGCGATTTCAGCCGTGAAGGTCGGCCAGCTCGCGCCGGACTTTACCGGAACAGCGAGCAATGGCAAGACCTATCACCTCGCCGATTATCAAGGAAAGTTTGTGGTGCTGGAATGGCATAACAACGGTTGTCCCTACACGCAGAAGCACTATAAGAGCGGAAATATGCAAAATCTGTAGAAGCAGTGGACCGCCAAGGGCGTCGTCTGGTTCACGGTGATCTCATCAGCACCGGGCAAACAAGGATACGTGAACGCGAACGAAGAAAACAATTACTTGGCAAAGATGGGAGCTGCACCAACTGCTTCGCTCCTCGATCCGAACGGCGCCATTGGACATCTCTTTGATGCTAAAACGACTCCACAGATGATCGTCATAAACCCACAGGGCGTGACGATCTACGACGGTGCGATTGACAATCGTCCGACGGATGACCTCAAGGATATTCCTGACGCCACGAACTACGTCAGCCTTGCGCTGGAGCAATCGTTGGCGGGTAAGTCCGTCGAGATCGCGGCGACTCGCCCATACGGTTGCTCGGTGAAATATCCCGGGAGCTGGTTCTAGTTGTAACCATGCCGTTGCGGCATTGCCTGGGTAAACGCCTCGGTCTTGTAAACTCCTGCGCACAGGGCAGTCCACTCGGACTTCTCGACCGCCAACCTTGACACCGGCCACCTGTTTCACTTGCCAAAGCTATAGGTGTCTTTCTCGGTGCCAATTCGAGAGAAGATGACGCGAAGATTCAGACGATAGCCGATGATCTTAGGATTGCCGATGGGCTTTTTGATGGCACGACGCGCAAAGGGCGATCAGATTCTCGCCAGCGTCACCGCCGAGGCGGCTCCGCGGCTGAATGTGATGGACTTGAAGATCTTCCATGCGCCCGCAAGATTGACAACGCCATCCATCTCGCTCCAGGACTTTACGGCAGAGCTGGCGATACCGGGAATACGGCTTCTCGCTCGCGCTCGAAACTTGTTCTCTCTATTTCCCAGGCATCAATGCGAACGTCCAGATGGAACCGCCAGCCGGTACTTTGGCCGCCCCATAGCGAGTGGCAAGGGCGCCCCCGAGTCCTGACGCAACGGTCACATACTGGCGCCCATTGTGGGTGTAGGTGATTGCCGTCGAATTGACGCTCGATCCGGTCTTGAACTGCCAAAGCGTCTTGCCAGTTTCCTCGTCGAGCGCGAGGAACTCACCCGTCATTTTGCCGGTGAAAATAAGTCCGCCTCCGGTCGCCAGCATGCCGGCTGAACTCGGAAGCTCGGTTAACGGAATCTCCCATTTCTTTTCGCCGGTCACTGGATTGATCGCCAGGAAATGGCCGAAAACATCGCCAGGCTTCATATCTGGCTGCTTGGCCTCGACACCGGTAGTGGCCCCGCCGATGACTTGCGGCTCAGGCGCCGCGAGCTTCTGTATACGCGGCACGTTCCAAGTGCTCGCGTAGACAATGCCGGTGTTCGGATTGAGCGCAATGGGAACGGCATTGGTACCGCGCGACGGCCAGATTTCTACTTCCTCGCCGTCAAGAAAGCGCTTCTGCACGTCAGTCAACACCGGTCTGCCGGTTTCCAGGTCAATCCGCGAGGCCCAGTTGACTTTGACGTAGGCGTGCGCGGCGATCAGCTTGCAATTCGTGCGGTCCAATACGTACAGGAAGCCGTTTTTGTTGGCTTGAATCATCACTTTCCGGCGCTGTCCCCCGATCTGGATATCGGCAAGCACGTTCTCGTCGGTGCCGTCCACGTCGTACACGTCATTGGGCGTGTATTGAAAATAGCAAGCAATCTCACCCGTTTTCGGCCGGATAGCAAGCAAACTGGACGTGTACAAGCTGTCCAGACCCTCGCGGGGTTTGGGATCGTACGGTTCTGCATTTCCAGTGCCCCAATAGACGAGATCAAGTTCGGGGTCGTACGAACCGGAGCGCCACGTCGGCCCTCCGCCATACTTCCAGGCGTCGCTGTTTGTGGGCCACGTTTCAGAGCCGGGTTCGCCCGGCGCTGGAATGGTGTATGTGCGCCACAATTTCTTTCCTGTGTCCGGGTCCCAGCCGTCCAGGAACCCTCGCGTGGTGGATTCTCCACCGGATTCCCCCGAAATCAGTACACCGTTGGCCACGATCGGTCCGCCGGTTGCGTAATAGCCCTCACTCGAGTCGGCGAATTTCTGGTTCCAAAGTTCTTTGCCGGTCTTCATATCGAGTGCGAGGACGTGATTGTCGATGGTCACACGAAAGAGCTTGCCGTTATAAATCGTCGCCGCGCCCCGATTGAAAGCGACGTGCTTATTCCCCTCTTCGATCTTCACCGGCGTGCGCCAGATTTGCCGGCCCGTTTCCACATCAATGGCAAAACTCCATTTTCCGTTGATGGCATACAGGACGCCGTTGTAGATCGTCGGCGCCGCGAGTTCGCCCAGCTCGTTCATCAGGCTCGAGTTCCAGATGGGCACCAGGCGGTTGACATTCGATTTATTGATTTGGTGAAGCGGGCTGTAGCTCTTTCGACCGTAGCCCATGCTCTGGGTGAGGACGTTTTCCGTGTTCTTGCCGTCGTTGTTCAGCTCATCCGTCGTTTGGCTCAAAGCCGGCGCGACCCAGAAGCCGAGGAGCGCCGCGCACACCAGAGACTTTTTCATAGCCGACCTCCGGAGTTCACTTGGAATTCACCGCCAAGCGCAGTGATGCCCCGGCGCTAGCGACGGACTGCGGAAACTGTATGCCTCGAAGGGATGCCGGTCAAGCAACTCCCGGGATTGCGAATACGGGCGGGAAAAGGGGACCACCCCTCTCGCGCGCATCGATCCCACAGCGCGGCATCCAGCCGGAACGCAGGAGCGCGGAATCCTCACACCTTTTCGCAGTAGCGTTGGCGAGTTCGTTCACCGCAAACTTCATAACCAGCGGAGGTCCGGTCCAACCCCTGCAATAATTATGCTTGACAGCCATTATTGAAAGGCGTAAACGTCACCCCAAGTGAGGAAGTTCGGGTGGGTACTCGAGTGGACTTACAGTCCCGCCCAACTCATGTCATCGCCAACATTGCGATCGGCCCTGCCCTAGTCGGAGCGCATTAGAACGTTTCAGGCCATTACATAGTTAGTTATCGTAATTCATAAAATCGGCGCCAAGCCTGGTCAGGCGTGGCCCGAGATAGCTGCTGTCGGTTACTTGGGAATCATCCGGCTGATGCGGGGGTTCACGTTCGCACGGTGGAAGCTTGCTTTTACAGTTTTCTTGAACTTGCAGCAAATGGGAACAGACCACGAGTGAGGATCGGGGCCACATTCCAGCCTAACTATTTTGGACAGGAGGTCCAGCAATGAGTTCCTTACGTTCCGCGAGCAGGAGACCTTGGGGTGTTCGTTTCCGGAAAGCTCTGCCTTTGCTGGTTGGCACCATGGGGGTGCTTCTAGTTTGTCTGCCGCTGTTTTCTCAAGGCAATTTCGGGCGAATTCTCGGAGCCATTACGGACCAAAGCGGAGGCGTCGTCGCCGGCGCGACGGTGACCATTGTAGACACGCAACGAGGTGTGGCGCGAACTCTGAAAACCGATGACGCGGGGGAGTATAACGCTCCGACCCTGATCCCCGGCACCTACACGGTGCGCGCCGAGGCCAAAGGGTTTAAAACGGTCGAGCGCCAGAACGTGGTTCTAGAGGTCGGCAAGGAAGTTCGAGTTGACCTGACCGTTCAGCCCGGTGAACAAACCCAGACGATTACGGTCACCGAAGCCATTCCGCTGGTGGAAACCACAAACGCCACCCTGGGCGGCACGCTCAACAACACGGACATCAACGATATGCCACTGAATGGCCGCAACTACCAGAATCTGCTGGCTCTGCGCCCCGGCGTGATGGTCCAGCCGGGAGGCTCAGCCTGGAGCCAGAGTACTAACAACGTTCGCCCCGATGAAAACAGCTGGATGATGGATGGCGTGATCAACGTCAGTTTCTACGACGATCGCCAGGTAGGCAATGCGCCAAGTGCTTTCACCGACGCGGCCACCATCGTGCCGATCGACGCCATCCAGGAATTTAACCTCGAGGAGAATCCCAAGGCGGAGTACGGCTGGAAGCCTGGCGCCATTGTGAACGTGGGAATCAAGTCCGGAACCAACACGCTTCACGGCTCAGCTTACGCGTATGGCCGCTCTGACGGCTGGGACGCGCGCAATGCTTTCAACCCGGGACCGCAAGCGGATGGAACCTGCATCTCGCCGTCTGGCCTATGCGATAAGCTGCCGGTCCAGTTGAAGCAGTTCGGCGCCGTGGTGGGCGGCCCGATCATCAAAGACAAACTCTTCTTCTTAGCTGGCTATGAGGGACTGCGTTCCTTAATTGGGAACGCATTTGTCTTTACGGTGCCCCAAACCGGCGCTGGAGGGGGCTCGGCGAACAGCATGGTGGATGCGATATCAGGATTGCAGGCGGCCGGGTTTAATCAACTATGTTCGAGTTCAGTTACCACGAATTGTCTAAGTTCACAGAGCCTGAATTTGCTGGGCTGCTCAGGCACGCCAGCAACTATGGGATCATACGCGTGCACGGGCGGTCTTATCTTGAACGCCCCGACGACTACAATCAACTACGCCTCGACATTCCCCAACGTCAATACCAGCGACAATGGGATTTCAAAAATCGACTACACGATCAACGACAAGAACAGGATCAGCGGCATGTTGTGGGTCAGCTACTATGAGGCGTTTGGGCAGGATCACCCCACTGTGAATCCATTGTGGGGATCCGGAATTTATATTCGCTCGTGGTCCAACGTCGAGAACTGGGTTTGGACCCCCACTTCCACGGTGGTGAACGAATTCCGGTTTGGCTACGACCGGCTTACCCAGGGATTTACCATCGGTGACCAGAACCTCATCCCCGATGGCTCGGGCGGTTTGTGCACCGTTAGTGGGTGCGCCGGCAAGGGCTATCCCCTCAATTCGGGCGTAACGATAGGGGGCGGCTTGCCGAATATCACGATTTCGGGTTTCGCCGGCGGCTTGGGCAACCCCAATGGCACCCGTCCCGGTGTTACCGGCCCCAGTCCGTATTTCGATTTTCAGGATAGTCTCTCGTATTTGCGGGGCGCGCACTCCCTCAAATTCGGCGCAGAGGTCACACACATCGAGGCCGATCAAATCACAACAGACTTCAGGGGCATTGACGTCAATTTTAATGGTGGCCTCGCGATCAAGGGATCATCCACCCCACTCGAAGACTTCTTCGCCGGAACCCCCAACGTAGGATCTGTCGAGGTCGGCAACGGGAACCGCACGATGAGGTGGATGCATTACGCGGGGTTCGCCCAAGATGACTGGCGCATCAAGCCGAAATTGATGCTCAATCTGGGCCTGCGCTACGAATACGCGCAGCCGATTAAGGAGGTCAACGGCCTCTATGGTAACTTCGATCCGAATTCTCAATATGGAATTGTTCAGCAAGGCGAAGCCGGCGTAGGCCCTACTCTCTGGAAGCCCAACCGCAAAAACTTCTCACCCCGCGTGGGTTTTGCCTGGGATGTTACGGGCAAGGGGACCACCGTTGTCCGCGGAGGGTCCAGTGTCATGTACACGACGATCTTTGCGCGGGCCTTCATGGACAACGGGCCCCCGAACAACTCGCTGGGCAACAACGCCGAAGACCCGTCTGGCGCCTGCAATACGTTCGTGCCAGTAGGACAAACGTGTGCCTCGGTTGGTGGTAAGACCTTTGGCGGCACGATCAACCTCGCCCAAGCCACGTTCACCCCACCCGCTCTCGGCTGGAATAGTGGCGTTGTTTTTCCGCAAGGTGCGCTCTCTTGCACGGCAGCACTTCCGTGCCCCCTCTATGGGATGGATCCAAATCTCAAGACCCCCTATGTGGTGAATTACAACCTCGGCGTGCAGCACTCCTTCGGCAGCAACTTGTCGTTGGATGTCAGCTACGTCGGCAATAACGGCTACCAACTGCTGGCTCTGAGCGACGTCAATCAGTGCCCTCCAGATCCGCTTGCCAGTGACTGCGCATCCGGCAAATCGCGTCCCTATACGCGAAGTTGCCCCACTCCCATCGGATTCGGCACGGGTTCGCTTCCGTGCTTCCCCTATTTGCAGATCATTAACTACCAAACGAATGCTGCCTATTCGAATTACAACAGCCTGCAAATGACCCTGACCGAGCGACCTACTCACGGGCTGGATTTCACCGTTGGCTACACCTACGGTCATGGCCTCGACAACGGTTCCCTGAATTTTCAGGGACTTCCTCCGCAGAATAGCCAGAATCAAGCAGCGGAGTACGGCAGCAGCGACTTCGACATTCGGCACCGCTTGACTGTCACGGCTGGTTACGTCCTTCCCGGTAAAAAGGGATACGGCCAGGCACTGGAAGGGTGGAAGGTCAACACCATCGTGACCGTGGAGGGCGCTCAGCCGTGGCTGGTGTTTGACGGCTCGGGCGCACACGATTTCAGCACGGGCGGAAGCGGCTTCGGTGACTTAACCAATCGCTGGGACTTCTTCGGAAATCCATCCGACTTTCGTTCCAGCGCAGAGTCCATTCCATTCTGTGGTGTAAATCCGAACTTGCCGGCAGGCACAGCCTTTACTACAAGTACCATTATTTGCTCGGAAACATCCGGAATTTCCGGCGTCGCCACCCCTCTCCCCTCTTCGTTGGGTACGAAGTGCTTGGCGGTCGCCCCCGACCTTACCACACTGGCCATTGGCGGCTGCTACCTGAAGGGCAACTCGGTGATGACTCCCCCCATAAATGGAACTTTCGGCACCATGGGACGGAACATCTTCCGGGACTCGGGCTTCAAGAATGTGGATTTCTCCGTATTCAAGGAATTCAAGTTCAGGGAGCGGTTCGGCGCCGAGTTCCGTTGGGAGATCTTTAACCTGTTCAATCACCCGAATATCGCCAATCCGTACGGTTCATCGAACACGAGCTTTTTAGGCGCTCAGGCGCAAAATACCAGCTCTTTTGGCTGCGGATGCGCCACACCCGACGTCGCGGCCGGCAATCCGCTTGTCGGTTCAGGAAGCAGCCGCGTGATGCAACTCGGCTTGAAGCTCACGTTCTAGTTGACGCGGCCGGTGCGAGGGAAAATGAGCCCTCGCACCGGCCGTCCAAAGGAATATTCCGGGACGCGTGTATCACGAAACCCTGCAGGGTTTGGCCGGTACCAGCGTGACGGTGAATGCTCTCTTGCAGGCAGGAGCTACCGACACGAGCATGGTCCCGGGCGACATCGCTCCCCACTTGCGCAAGCAGCTATTTCAACTACACATTATGATTCCGCCGCCTTCGCGGAGATCGGCGGGGTTTAGTTTATTTCAATGCGATCGCAGGCAGGCCAACGAATGAGGAATGCGCTTCTGAGGTGTCCCGCGCAAGCCCAGGCGCGGGGGTGGTTCCTTTTTCCGTCCGTATCCACTATCCCGTCAAGCGACTCCACCACTGGGTGCCAGGTATGCCTCTCGTGATTGGGGATGATTTCAGATGCCGCCGTACCAGGAGTACCCTTTGTCCGGAGAGCTTGACCCCTGGCCTGACCCGATGTTTTTCACCGAATCCGTAACAGTGATGCGCGTGAGATACTTCTTGCTCTTAAAGCCGAGCTGTCGAGGCACGCGCACGCGAAGCGGCGCTCCATGCCTTTTGGGAAGGTCCTGGCCGTTCATGCTGTACGCGAGCAGAGTTTGCGGATGCCAGGCGTCAAACATGTCCAGGCTATCGAACTTTTTGTCGAAGGCAAAGAAGACCACGTACTTTGCTTGCGGAAGGACTCCGACGAGATTCAAGACGTAGGAAAGAGGCACCCCGGTCCACTCCGCAATGAAGGACCAACCCTCCTCGCAAGCCAGATGCGTGATTTGACTGCGGGAAGGAAGCCGCTTCAAATCCTCGAGAGAGAAGGAAGCCGGACGAGCCACCAGGCCGTCGATCGTGAGTCGCCATGCTGCGAAACCCTCCGCAAAGTGGCGCAGGTAGGGTTCGTACTCAGGCGGCTCGCCGTTGACAGGGGCAACGCCGGAGATATCGCTGCGACTGAATTCCCGGGCTAGCGAATCGTGGGACGTCAAAAGCCGCTGGGTGGCATAGGTCAGCGTTTCGCCAACCCCATAAATTCCGCGGTGGTCGGGCGGTATCAGGCCATATCGACTGGCGATACGGGCAGCGACTGCCAAGCCGGAGGCGCCTGCGGCGGCCGCCAGTCCCGTCGTAATTAGCTTTCGCCGGCTGAGTTTGTCGCTCATGGGCGCTGCACTTTCGCAGTCCGGTGGCCCGTGATCATGGCCCCCACGCGCATGGTAAATCCAGCGAGACAAATCACGGCGATGTGGATGAAGAAGAAGAGAATGACAAAGCCCGCGACGAAGAAGTGAATCGTGCGCGCCGTTTCCTGCCCTCCGAGCAGCGTCACTGTGCCCGGGAGAACGGAAACGATAGCGGGAGACATGGCGAAGCCGGTCCAGATTAGCAGGGGAAAGAAGACGAAAATGACGGTCAGGTAGGTTAGTCGTTGCAGAACGTTATAGTTCAGTGAATCTTCTTCCGTGGGCCGCCTCAAGTGGAAATGATTGGACGCCACGCGCCAGAGGGATCTCCAGGAGAGATCCGCCCTTTCTGGCAGCAAATTTCTGCGCAAGTGCCGCGTGAATATGCCGGAAAGCACGTAAAGAATGCCGGTCAAGATGCAAGCCCACGCGGAGAGAAAATGCAAAGACCGGCCCCAGCCAGAGGGCCCGCCTTTCATGAAGGGCAGTGGAAAAGCGAGAACATAGGGCGTTCCCAACCCGCCCGTTTCGCCCCAATAGAGACGCGGGTGGGCTAGAAAAATGGCGAAACCGCTGACCAACAACCCCAAAAAGCTCAACGTAGTGACCCAATGAGTGATGCGGACGAGTGCGGAGAACCGCGAAGAATCCAGACGATGCGATGCCCGCATCGCGAGGCCTGGGAGGTACGTGGACTCTGCCATGGCAAGTATAGGCGAATTTAGCACAGGTGTTTGTGGAAGACAATCAAGGCCCCTGCCTCTGCAGACTCTGTAGAAAAAAGTGATTCAGATAGAATGCAATCCAAAGTGGCGCAACACTCCAACGCTATCACACATCGGTGCGGGGACAACCAACTAGATGTAGACCTTCAGTTTCAAGAGCGTCTTTCTCGGATTCGATTCTAAAGCAGATGCCGCGAAGATTCAGAGGGTAGCCGACGACCCTAGGATTGCCGATGAGCTTTTGGATGCCATGATCCGCAGAGGGCGATCAGATTCTCAGTAGCGTCATCGCTCAGTCGTCGAGGATAAATTGCAAAGGTTTGCAAGTGTCAGCGAAGAAGTTCCACTCCGGCCTGTCCAGCAGCGGCACGAAGTCGCTCATCAGGCGAGGCGAGCGGCAGCCTCTCGTGCCGCGCCAAGTCCAAGTAAACCGCATCATACGCGGATAATCAGAACGCACGGGCCGTTACCGACGCTTGACGAGTTGAAACGAAAGCACTATTTGTGTCCACTCCTTGGGCCACGATTTGTTCGATGTCCAGCAGCGCTTGATCGATATCTGCGGTGCTCAGAATAGAGCGCCGCTCTGCGACAGCCAGACCGTTGCTCATTTGAAGTTGCCACAGCGCGGGGACCACCGCCCGTTCCCCTTTGACGAGGAACTGCTTCACGCGGTTGGCATAGGGTGAGACAGAATCATCGAGAAACCAGCGAAGGGCTACGGAAGCATCGAGGACGAAACGATTCAAATGCGACCCTCCTCGATTAGGTTTTTGAAGTTCACGCCGCGCGGAAGCTTGGCACGTTTACGAATACTTTCGATGTCCTCGAAAACGCCTTTCAAGCTGGCCTCGGGAGGAGTTGACATAAGAACGGCTGCCAGTTTCCCGCGCCGCGCGATGCCAATCCGTTCGCCTTCCCGGGCACGGTCGACGAGTTCCGAGAGTTTCTGTTTGGCCTCAAACAGCCCCACTGTGTGCATGTGAGATCCCCATTTAATCCTTCAAGGTCGCTCGCTCCTGGTTGACGAATGAGTTTGGTTCCAACGAGTGCCTCGTTCCCGAGGCACAATTCGAGGCGTGCACAGCTGACGCACCCGTTCTGCGGGGAACGGATTCCTGGGTGGGAAGGGAACTGGACAGTTTCGATTTGACGAGCGATCGCTTCAACCAACTGGCCAAACTCCTGACCTTGCTCTTCCGAGATCGAAGCCAGCAGGTATTGAATCTCCGGAGCGCGTTTCCTCACAGAAGCCACAATGACTACATCGGAGATGCCAGTGATCCAGGAGTAGCAGACGAGCTGAAGGTCGAGCGAGGTCAGTCCCTCGGGCTGGTCCGGGTGCCGAGCGGGTAGCACTCCGACTGCGGTTGCAAAATCTGGGGCCGTGGGAGGAGGGTCGGAGCACAGTCTGAGAAATCGATTGCGCGCCAGGAATTGGGACCCGTCGGACGGGCAAAAACGAGCCATCGGAACCCCGTCGATCTCGCCGGGGCCTGCTCTGGTCGCAAATTCGTTGTTTCCAGGGCAAGAGAAGCTTATGCTGCATGAGCTAGAGACACAAATCGCAAATTCCGGATTACTGTCGATAGCTCCGACCTGAGGTCCGGCATCTTGGGTCGTGGAGAACAATGGTCATGCGTAAGATCAAGAAAGCATCTTCCCTGTTCGATTCCCCGGGTGGCATTGCAAGTATAATCCAGGCCAACCACGCACCCACATTCCGATAAGGGTCATCGGAATGTGGCCCGAAGCCTGTGCGGGCGAAAAGCCAGTTTCCGAGAAGTTTCCGAGAAGCATGCCGAATCTTCCTTCTCGGTGCTCAGTGCACTTAAATCCGCCGGGGTGCGTCTCACGGTGGATGATTTCGGTACTGGGTATTCCAGTTTGAGTTATCTGAAAGGGTTTCCGATTGATTGCTTGAAAATCGACCAATCATTCGTGCGCGACATCACGACAGATGCGGACGACGCCGCGATCGTCAGCGCGGTGATCAGCATGGCTAGAAGTCTCAGGCAGTGCGCTATCGCTGAAGGCGTGGAAACAGAAGACCAGATTGTATTCCTTCAGGCACATGGCTGCGATGAGGCGCAGGGCTACTATTTGAGCAAGCCCATCGTTGCCCAACAGTTCGCGAAGCTACTTGAAACAGGCATAGCACAATTCGCCCCCCACGCGTTCGTCAGCGTTCCTTCGTGATTCCGCCAGGCGGTCTCTATTTTTTGCATCGCTGCAAAGAAAACGTCGGGGTAATCGTCAGTAGAGCTGTTCCGCAAGTCATAGAAGCACCCACACCTTGGTCTTGTCCGTAAATAAGCTTTTTACGATCTGGCAGCACATCACGCGAAATCGGGGCCTCCAAAGCGTGCCCCTTTGAGCGCACGAGCACGTTCTTTTGGTGTCGAAAGTCCGCGTTGCTGAACACGCAAAGATAAGATCGGGCGGCCAAGTCCCGAGGATTATCGGAATGTGGCTTTTTTGGGCCTCAGGTGGTTTGGGCCACATTCCGATAAGCGGACGCAATATAAAAGGGCGCCCCACCTGGAGTAGATTTTGAGTGTTCGGCTCAACCTCTCCAGAAAGGAGCACCCTTTTTATGGATAACACCAAGTATATCGGGATGGATGTTCACAGGGAAACGATCTCGATCGCGGTTTTAGACTCGGCTGGCAAGCTGGTGATGGAATCGGTCATCGAAACCAAGGCCATCACGATTGTTGAGTATGTCCGCGGGCTACTAATGTTTCCTAGGCTGGTCCGACACAAGGTCTGGGTGTACCAGTCGAAATGTTTGGGCCATATGACAATCCCAACAAACGGGCCGGTATGTCTCCAGCACTTCAGGCAGTCGTTCGGCCGGAATCTCGTCCCATTGGACAGTTTTTCGATCTGCACCGATCAGAGCCGGCTTTTGATCGTGCCATTTTGTCTCTCTGAAAAGCTTGCCGCAGAAAACACACTTCCGCGCTTCGTACCATTTGGAAATAATCGTCAACACCAGACAGTCTTGTGGCGCGGCTTCAATCTGCCTTAGGCAGTCTTGTCCGCAGTTTTGACCCTCCAGCCAGCGCGAGCACTCCTTGAGTCGCAAATGAGGCTGTCCAAGAAGACTTTCCATGGCTACACTTCCGGCAGCCACGTTGACTGCCTCAACTTTCTTTGTCTCCGGACAGGTGATCAATCTTTTCCCTCGAAGCTTCAGGTAAAGACGTAATCCGCCGGCCAGCCGATACGTCACGTATGCAATGGCCAAGGCCAACAACACTATGAAGAATATTGCTACCATACGCTCCTCCGTAATTGCGACTCCGCAGGGCGAGGGGCCGGAAGTTATCCGGCTTTGTTGATGTCCTCAAGAGTGGAACTGGCATCCGCCGAAAACTGCGCGTGCCAGGCCAGGCATCAGCACATTTGCGGGATCGCAAGTACTGCCAGCGCGATCAATATCCAGCCGGAAGCCCTAGCAATCCTTAGAACGGGACTAAACAGCAGACGATGTTGATTGGCTGACATTGTCGACACCTCCCACAAATTCCGGCATACGATTTCGTGGGGCCGAAACGACCGTCATCGGTTATTTTACCGGCGTTCGGACTCACTCAAGTCCTACCTTCAGCTGCTTTCGCGTTACTCAACCAGGTGCGTGCGCCTGAGAAGCAACTCAGATATTCCCTCGCTCTGCCACTTCTCTTCCCGTGGAACCGTGCACCGTGGTTGCTTTCCTTTCTGCCGAGGCCGTTATCTGTGCGCCAAACTTCTCCGGCCATGGCTCCAAGCCCCGAAGTGACTACTCGTTCCGCCACAGACTTGCATAAAAGATCACAGGCCTGATATTGGTCACGTGGATTGCTTTTGCTTCTTCATCGTACCTTCCGGTTACGATCACCTTTTGACCGGCAAAAGCTTCAGGTTGCTGTTGATCATCCAGCTTGTAAACGCGTTTAGTCTCAGAGTTGTAGAGCACGAATCGTGCGCCGGCCAACTTGACGCACGTGAGGGTGCAGCCCGCCTTAGAGGTATTTTTCTCGGCCTTGGTAACCCCGATGTGGTGTCCATCTTCCGCACACAAACTATCCATGATCTCTCCGGTGAAGCTTTCGTCGTTTCGAACGGAAAACTTCGAGGCTTTCTGGGCGGAGAGGCCCACGGTTAACATCAGCAGGCCAAACATGCCGATCGCAGCTGTTTTCATAGAACCCTCCTGATGATTCCGGAGGACCAGCCATTATGCCTCTAACATCTACTGTAAATAGCAAAAGCACAGTGAGCCTGGTCACGTCTCCTTGTGAGCCCGATCACGTTTATCCTGGTTTGCAGGCAGGTCAAGCCGAGAGGAAAAAGGCTGCTGTAATCACAGAGTGAAATGATTATCACCAGCAGCTTATCGCTGAATTGGGCGTTGAAACCACGCGCACTGAACACTGCTGAACTCTCAACTCCCTAGAAACGGACTTGGACTAAACCGCTTCGCGGTATTTGGTAGCGCCGCAACCGTGTTGCCTGAACGGATCACGCGCACTCTTATTCCGGTTTAAAGGTTTTCCTCCTTCTGTAGGTTCCTTTGCGAAAACATGAAGTCGCTGCTTGCAGCGCATTCCACTTCGCAAAGGAGCTTTCCATGACATCTCTTCGACAACGGATGATTGAGGACATGCAGATTCGGAACCTGTCTAAGTGCACCCAGGACTCTTACGTCCGGCAAGTCTCGCTATTCGCACGCCACTTCAAAAAGTCACCAGAACTGTTGGGACCTGAACAGATTCGGGCCTATCGAATCTACTTGATGAACGAAAAGAAGTTGGCCCCCATTTCGATCCTGGTTGCGATCTCGGCGCTGCGCTTCCTCTATGGGGTCACCCTGAAGAAGGACTGGTCCTTTAAAGACATTCTTCCGGTTCCGAAAAAACCTCAGACATTGCCCGTTGTTCTTAGCCCAGAGGAAGTCCTTCAGTTCCTTGCCTGTGTCACCAGCAGGAAACATCGCGCGATTCTGACCGTGTGCTACGCAGCAGGTCTGCGCATCTCCGAGGCCGTTGCTCTCACACCTGCTGCGATCGACAGCAAGCGCATGGTCTTGCGTGTCGAGCAAGGCAAAGGACAGAAAGATCGCTACGTGATGCTCTCCCCGAAGCTGTTAGAGATCCTGCGGGACTGGTGGCGAGTGGAGAGGCCTGAGCACTGGCTCTTTCCAGGCGACAAGTCGGGTGGGCATATTACGACGAATGCCGTTGCGTTGCAGTGTCGACACGCCAGACGTACCTGCAAAATCCCTAAACCGATCACACCGCATTCACTGCGTCACGCCTTTGCGGTTCACTTGCTGGAATCGGGCACCGACATTCGCACCATCCAACTGCTGCTCGGCCATCGCAGCCTGGCGACCACAGCAAAATATCTCCGCATCGCGACCAGCAAGGTGTGCTCGACATCGAGCCCACTGGATTTGCTGCCTCGCCCTGTTTCCAGGGAGGTCAAACCCACTCCACCCCAGCATTTCTAACCATCGGCCCTCATGGATCGCCCGAAGCTGGAAGTGGCGGACGTCTTCCGCCGCTACGCCGACGCCTATCGTCAACAGCATGGTCCGTCGCTATCCTCTGCACAGCGGCGCGTCATGACCGCGATCCAGGTGTGCCGCACTGCCGCTCTCGGCGGTCATCTCGAGCAGTGCGACTGCTGTAATCACGAGCGGCCCTGCTATAACTCCTGTCGAGACCGTCATTGCCCAAAATGTCAGTCGCTCGCTCGTGCCCAGTGGATTGAAAAACGAACATCCGAAATTCTCAAAACGCAGTATTTTCATGTCGTCTTCACCGTTCCCGAACAGATCGCTGCCCTCGCTTACCAGAACAAAGATCTCGTCTACGGCATTCTATTCCGAGCCACGGCCGAGACCTTGTCCACGATCGCTGCCGATCCCAAACATCTGGGCGCAGAGATCGGCTTTTTCGCCGTACTTCACAGTTGGGGACAGAACCTGCTTTACCATCCTCATCTGCATTGTGTCGTCCCGGGCGGCGGGATTTCACCGGATGGTGCTCGGTGGATCTGCTGCCGCCCCGACTTTTTCTTGCCGGTACGGGTGCTCTCCCGGTTGTTCCGCCGATTGTTCTTGACGTACTTACAGCAAGCCTTCGACGTCGGCAAGTTGCAGTTCTTCTCTTCGCTTCAGGCACTCCAAGATCGACAGGCTTTCACCCATCATCTTGATTTGGTGCGAAACGTGGAATGGGTCGTCTACGCCAAGCCACCTTTCGCCGGGCCACAGCAAGTGGTGGACTATGTCGGCCGCTACACGCACCGCGTCGCCATTTCCAATCATCGGCTCGTCGACATCGAAGATGGCCAAGTGAAATTTAATTGGAGAGACTACCGCGAGAACAATCAGCGGAAAACCATGACCCTCACGGCGGACGAGTTCATCCGGCGGTTTTTGCTCCACGTTCTACCGAGTGGGTTCCACCGCATTCGCTACTACGGGTTCCTTGGCAATCGACACCGGAAAAAGAAGTTGGAGCGGTGCCGCCAGCTCCTCGGTATGGCTCCTCCAAAGGAGAGTTCTTCCGAGCCCGCGACACCAGAGGACTATCGTGATCGATATGAGAGACTCACGGGTCGCTCTCTGCGGGAATGTCCCGTTTGCCATCGAGGCCGCATGATCACGGTTACGATTCTGGCCGAGGTTCGTTCTTCGCCGGCCCTCCAGGACACTTCATGATCGTTCGTGTGCCCATCCAACTCGCTCTCTCCAAAAACTCGAGGCCCTCGAGTCCAAGCAGGGGTGTTGTCCTACGGCATTCAGAACCCTTTGCGGTCAGCCAAGCACCCCGCATTTTGCCCTGTACAAGACCGCCGAAGCCCCCGCAGTACAGCGCACCATGCTCGTTCCAATCATTATCTACGGCCTGTTCTCTGGTCATCGCCTCCCACTCACCAATCAAAACCCATAGCACACGCACCTTGCAGCGGTTTAGTCCAATACATTTTTAGCTCACCGGCGCGGCTCCGATCACGTTTCCTCTCTGCTTACGCCTACTGTCGCCACGCCGCCGACCTAAAAATGCTCTGCATTATAGGGACTGGTGAGGAGTGCATACCTATGGGCTTCGACAATGTCCTTATCTATCTTGCGGCCGGTCGATTTTCAGCTAGCCGCTCCATGCCCCGGCCGGTGACCTATGTCACGAGCCTCAGTGACTCGCAGCACTGTGCAAGTCCATCGATCCGTCCATGATCGCGGTAACTACGAAGGAGGTAATCCCCATGAGTACGACGATGATCCAGCCACCGTCCCCGGCGATTGCTCCTGGCCATATCTTTTTTCCGCAGGCTAGTCCCTTGTGTGTCGATTCCCCCGCGCCGGCGTTTTCCTTTGGCAGGCGAATCGATCTGAATCGAACTTTTCTTACCTCGCACCGGATGCCGTCGGCTTCGCATCGCAGGACCGTGACCGTTTCCGTTTTGCTGCACGTGGTGCTGCTCGCTATTCCGATTCTGCTCTCGATGTGGTTTACCGACGCGCTGGACTTCCGCACGTACACGAAGACACTTCTCGTGGGCCCTCCGCCACCACCGGCCGTGCGTCCACCGGCTGCTGCGACGACATCGGCGCGTACGACCGTGCACCGCGTCCTGATCGTGAACGGAAAGCTGCTGGCCCCTCGCGCGGTTCCCGCTCAAATCGCCATGCTCCACGAGGAGCCGCTGCCGCCGGAAGCTAATACCCCGGGCGGCGTGCCGGGAGGGATTTGGGGCGGGCTCCCCGGCGCCGCATTCAACGTAGTTTCGCCAGTGGCCAAGAGCGCACCTGCTCCCCCTGCGGAAAAACCGAAAGAGCCAATCCGCGTGGGTGGAAAGGTTCTTCCGCCTCGACGTCTCTATACGCCGCCGCCCGACTACCCTGTGCTTGCGCGCCAGGCGCGTGTGGAGGGAGACGTGGTGCTCGATGCCACGCTCGACGCGCAGGGGTCGGTGACCAATCTGACCGTTATTTCCGGGCCGCAGTTGCTCTATGCCGCGGCGCTGCAAGCCGTCAAGACCTGGAAGTATGAACCGGTGTATTTGAACGGCGAGCCCGTGCCCATCAGCATGGAGGTGACCGTACATTTCCATTTGGACTAGTTAGCTGAAGCCGGAACCATGCAATACACGAGTTACAGATCTAAATCAGAAATTCCGGCTCGGAGGGAGGAGAGCCATGGAACCATCGATAATCCTCGTGATGCTCTTCAGTGCTTGGGGTGTTATCACGGCTGTCCTGGTCGTTCTTCTGATCTACCGTGCGACGCTGTCGTCAAAGGAAGATGATCAGATCTTCATCGATGCGGCGGAGCATCACCACTTAGAGGAGCAAGAGGAAGTTATCGCTAGAATGACACTACTTCGGAAGCCGATTATTGTCCTGACTGCGACTTCGGCCGTTCTCTTTCTTTCAGGATTCAGCGTCTGGCTTTATGAGGGTTTGAAGAACTTCTAATCTTGCTATACCACAAACTTGTAACTAGGAATGGCCCCCAGCCGGCAGGGGCATGTTGCCGCCGGATCCTTGGACATTGCGTTGGGCAGGTAATCTGAGAAGACCAGATATCGAGGACCAGTCGCGTTCCCTTCGGCCTATTAGCATTAGTTTCGTCATGGGTGACATAGCGCGGCATTCGGGTTGAATCGGTGATTATTCAAGGTCTACGTCGTTGCCTTCCGAATCTCGCACTACATATTCATGAGGCCACTGGGCACGGAGCGCCTCTACGAGTTTTGCGGCCTCTTCAAGCTCGTCGCGGGATGCTACGAAAAGAAGTTCGCCATCACCAAGTTTTGTAAACACGCTATACACGCGACTCCACCTTGAAAGACGATCCACCCCCGTGACTGCCTGTGTCTGTGATGGAGAACACTCGTGGTTTGCACTGTGGATTGGTGGCGCGGAGTGATTGACAGAAAGACTATGCGTTCCGATCTCCAAGTCCCGAGAAACGGCTTTTTTGGGCCTCAGGTGGTTTGGGCCACATTCCGATAATCCTGTTCATCGGGACTTGGCCACGAAAGTATGGTCAGGCGAACTGCGCGGCGCCTCAGGCCACTTGTTGACGTTTCGCTTTGGGCGAAATAGACTGCGCGCTGGAGTATTTTGGGTCGGAAAGTTCGTCCGACAGAGAAGGAGATTGTGATGGCAACGTACAAATGGATATGTGCAGGCGCACTCGGCCTTAGCTTCACTTTTTTCCTGGCGGCAGGGCCGCCCCCGCAGGTGCAAACAGTGCCCAAGTTCAAAGTCGATGTGAGCTGGCCCAAGCCCCTGCCGAACAAGTGGAAGATGGGAGGCGTCACGGGGTTAGCCGTAGACAAGGACGATAACGTTTGGGTGTACGACCGTCCAAACGATCTGACATCCATTGAGCTCGAAGCAGAGCTGAACCCTCCGATCGCCGATTGTTGCGTCCACCCCCCGTCGATGATCCACCTCGCAGGGCATGATGGCCCCGGCTACAAGGATGGGGAAGTCATTGGCTATTTTGAAGCGCCGCAAGGTCATGGCATGGCGGTGGACAAGGAAGGATTCGTTTACCTTGGGCAGAACACGGTCCGCAAATACGACCCTAAGACCGGCAAGCTGCTGATGACCGTGCCTCACGTGCCGGAGACGCCGAACGGCCAGCCGTTTATGGAGCCGACCCTTCCTAAGCGTGCCCCGGGTGAGGGCGGCGCCGGGCCCGTGGCTGGATTTCTCACCATCCCCGGTGCTCCTGAACGAGCTCGCGGGGAAGCAGCGAACACAGCGGCCGCATTGAGACAGAGCGCCTTCATTGCCAAGTATCCGCCGACCACGCCTATGATCGTGGGAGGAATCGAAGAGATCCGCACGGACGACGCAGCCAACGAAATTTACATAGCGGACAACGCCTACGGCGGCCGCGTGATGGTGTTCTCGCTGGACACGTTCCAGTTCAAGAGGGGTTGGGGCGCTTACGGACATAAACTCTCGGAAATAAGCACCAATCCTGCCGACCACGCCTACACGCCCAACGGTCCGATGGCAAAGGAGTTCGTCGGCCACCTGACTTTTAATTTCTCAAACGACGGGTTGGTCTACGCGGCCGACCGCGCAGGCAACCGGATTCACGTCACCGACAAGCAGGGCAATTTCAAGCAGGAAATCAGGATGGGTGAATGGACGGGCATAGGCGGCGCGGCCGGCGGCGTAATGTTCTCGAACGACAAAGGGCAGAAGCTGCTGTATATCTCCGATCTCACCAACAATCACATATGGTTCCTCGACCGCGAGTCTGGCAAAGTGCTGGGCGCCATGGGCAGTATGGGCCAAAACGCCGGCCAGTTCTTCGGCGTTCATATGGAGGCGACCGACTCGAAGGGCAATCTTTATACTGGTGAAGTGTTCTACGGTGAGCGAGTGCAGAGATTCCTGCTGGAAAGGTGACCGAGGGAACTGACCCAGGGCTGGATTTTCTCACAGCTACTCTAGGATGATTCGGCTTCGAAAGTCGCGTCCATCTTTATCACCGAAAGTAGGAGTGCGGCGCGGGGAAAGTATAGGTCTGTTGGTGCACCGCAAATCCACAGATTGCTTTCCCACATTCTATCAAGTCGGCTTCTGAGATACTGGGCTGCTAATTCTTGTATTTTCTGTGGTGCACTGTCGCCCAATTAATTCCGTTCCTGACTAAGAGAAGCACATTCAATTGCTTTTCGAAATGAGGCTATTCGCGCACAAATGAGCTGAAATATAGAGAGGGAAGTGAGGCAGGCATAACTGTGTCGATTGCAAGATTCGCGTCACTACCAGCAAGTGCCAGTGGCCCGGGGTCAAACGTCTTTTTTGTGGGAACGCGTTCCCGAATGGAAACTAGTAGTGTGCCTTTCTAAATCTCCGCGACATTCTGCCTCCGGCGTTCTCGTGAGTACGGTCAGAATTCGGCGGGGTAAGATCCGTCTTCGAGTTTTTCCCATTGTGTTGATCGTCGAACAGAACGCAAAAAGCAATTTGTTTGGATGGGTGCCAATGTGCGGTGGATTGCGGAGACGATTTGGCGCGCATGGCCCGACGGGCCAAAGCAAAAAGAGAGGAGCAGCGGCCCCTGCCGAGCCAGTACGACCATTATCGTCGGTGCGTCGAAAGTCGAGGTAATCTCCTAATGGCTTCGCGCTACCGATCCGATGAGGATTTGGAAGCAGCGCAAGGGACAGGTTCCGGCGCTGCCATTCATCGTTTCGATGAGCCCACCAGGCTATCCCTCGGCATGGTTGCGTCACCGCAGAGCCCGCTTCCGTTTCGCCCGGCAAGATCATTGTAGCTTCACCACGTCCATCCATCTCAACTTCGATGGGCCGTAAGCCGCTCGGAACGGCAGCAAGCGCCAGACCGGGTTAACTGATGTGGTAAACTGCGTCCGCGAATGTTCAGGAGGCAGTACGTGAAAGCGCCAATTCTTTACCGAATCTCTTCTGTTCTTCTGCTACTTTTTGCGGCTGGTCACACACTTGGGTTTCGCCAGTCCGATCCCACATGGGGAGTTGATACGCTTCTTGGCTCAATGCGGTCAATTCACTTTGACGCGCAAGGGTTTACCCGGACTTATTGGGACTTCTTCAGTGCGTTCGGGCTTTTTTTCTCCGTGTTTCTCTTGTTCGCGGCGGTATTAGCGTGCCTGCTGGGCGGACTTCCGGCAGAGACTTTGGAACGCGTGCGAAACATTGCGTGGGCGCTCGCCGTTTGCTTTGTAGCAGTCACAGCGTTGAGCTGGAGATACGCCTTCACCACCCCCATCGTTTTCTCAACCCTGATTACAATGTGTTTGATTGCGGCCGCGTGGCTCTCGGCTAAGACAAGCTGAACTTTGGTTGGGAAGCGACAGGTCCGATCTTGGGCGGATCGCCGGCCAATCAGAAGTAATCCGTTTTATTCGTCCCGCGCCCCGCTGGCGGCGATTCTTCCGCTGTTCCCTCGCCGCCTCCAATTTCCGATCCCGGTCGGCGTGAATCTACTGCTGATGCCCGGCGAGCATGTCCTTCGGCGTGATGTAGCCGATGGCGCTGTTCAAACGGATGTTGTTGTAATGCTCTACGTAACCCTTAACCAGACGGCGCGCATCTTCCAGCGACAGCGGCGTTCCGGGACGAATGCACTCCCCTTTGAGTGATTTGTGCCAACGCTCGATTTTGCCGTTCGATTGAGGGTAATACGGTGAAGTCCTGACGTGCGTCATGCCCGAGATCCGAATGAACTCCTTGAAGTCCTTGGCGATAAACTGTGGTCCGTTATCGGAAATAATCCGCGGTATAACACCCGGGTACCGCTCTTTGTCCCGTTCCAGGATGATCTCGATGTCGGCCTCGGTCATCGACTCCCGCAGATCCCAATGAACCAGGAGACGACTGTAGCCGTCCGGGATGCTGCACAGGTAGTAGAACGTCGCGCAAACGTTCAGGTAGGGAGCAGCAGTACGCTCACTGCAGACATGAGGCGTGATGTATAGCGTGTTCACAAAACTTGGCGATAGCGAGTCCCTTTGCATAGCATCCCTCAACAAGCTTGAACAGGCTGTCCAGCTTGCAGAGAAGCTCAATGCCGGCTGGCCCCGAAAATATGTAGTGTGGGATTCGACAAGCAACGACGTTCGGTGGGCCACTATGGAGGAGCAGATTGCTAAACGCGACCTGATCCCTAGAGCAGGGAATCAGCTACTCCCTTCCCGTGCTGGCTCTATGCCCAATTATACCCGAGTCGGTGGCTCCGCCATCCGAGGGCGAAGGCTCGACGGGCAGCGGAGAGATTCGAACTCCCGACCATTTGGGTCGTAGTTAGTCCAAGAGGGTTGGGGCCGGCTGGAAGACATTTGGAACACTTCATAAAGCGGCCGTGGAGCAACGCCCTACGAGCTCGACTAAATAGGTGCGCTACTGTGCCCGTGCGGTCTCGACCCCCAGACCTCAGCCGCGTCAAATTCCGAAGCGATTTGCCAACGGATGAGGTGGAGCGAGTGCAAGCTGCGTAAGGTCAGTTGCCTTGCGTAATTTGCAGCGACCTGCCGCTTCCGTTCAACGAGGACGTTCTCCGATCGGAGCGAAAACGGCTCACTAGGGCTCACCGCCGCCATTCTAGCGGAGGGCAGCGTCGTAGTAACTTGGATCGTAGTATTTCAACGGATCGACCAAAACCTTCTTAGTGTCCGCATAGCGACTTCGCAAGGCGAGGACAGTCCTCACCCCTTCCGTGTTGACGCGCGCCTTGCGGAAAAAACCATCCTTCGGATCGAGAAGCTCATCGTACGTACGTTCGGCTATCTCGGGGGACACTCGGACATTGTTCAGAAGGATCGTGATGGCTTCTTCGCGATTCGCTCTGTCGTAGAGCCAATCGATTGCCTGGGCGTAGCCGCGAATGAAGGCAATTACCTTGGCTCTGTTCTCTCTGGCCCAGGAACGGCGGGTTGCGGCGACATTGCCTTGATAAGGTCCAATCACTTTGGTAGCTTGCGCGAGCTGATTGAAATGCTGCTCGCGGGCGACAAGGTTGAAAGGCGCCGAGAGGAGAGTTCCCGACTGTTTTCCCTCACGCAACGAATCCCAGCGCAGTGCCGTCCCACCCACCTTTTCGATTTTGTAGTCGCCCTCCGCCAGACCATTTCTCCTGAGAACGTCGAACAACACGAAGGCATAGCCGGTCGTGCGCGCATCGACCGACAGGGTCTTGCCTTTCAGGTCGGCAAACTTCTTGACGTCAGGCGCGACGACGAGACTCAAAAACCCATTGTCGCTACCCATGAACGCGAAGAACTCGGGTTGAGCCCCGATGGGAGCTTCGCCTTGACCTTCGACATAAGCGACGATGTTGTCGAAAGCAGTGATGGCAATGTCGAACTTGCCTTCGGCCAGTCCCGTCATCTGCGCCACTGAGTTCGGCGTCGGCTGAAGAGTGACTGTGATCCCATTGCGCTCGAAGAATCCTTTCTGCTGTCCGACGAAACTCGGCCAATTGAAACCGCCCGGGAATACATTGACTGTAACGTTCGCGGGCGCCTGTGCGCGGGCCGGCGCCGTAAGCAAATTTGTTGCGACGAGCAGTACAACTGCTGTGGAGCTCAACCAGCCCGATTCTTTCATCGCTGCACCCCTGCTAGGACATGCGATCTGGCTGCAAGGCCAGCGCGAGGCCGCCGGCTACAACAGATAGAAGCGAAATCTGGATTTCTCCCGCCGTTGGCCACCCCGCGTGAGTGGCAATCCAACCCACCAGATAGCCGGCAACAGCGGCGGATCCGTATAGGCTGGTCACGAAGATGCCGGAGGCGCGGCTGGCCAAGCTGCTCCGCAGCGCTTTGGCGTGATAGCCCGCCAGATTGACGTAAATCACGCCGCTTACAATCAGACCCCAGAGGAATGACAAAATGGCCTGGGGCACGAAGGCTCCCGATCCGTGGAAGAGCAAGTAGCCAAGCGCGGCGGCACAAAAGAACGTAGAGCTCAACACGAGTCTTGGCGAGAAGCGATCGCCGAGCCATCCGCCGCCAATCGAGCCAAGTGCTCCCAGTCCATAAAAACTCATCACGGTTCCGGCCGTCGTCGGCGAATACTGGAGACCTTCGCGAAGGAATGCCGGGTACATTCCCAGATAGCCATACATGACCAGGCCGCCGATCAAACTCATCACCGTCAAAAGCATTGTATTCCTGTTGACAAGCGTCGGCGCTCCTCCGCGATCATCTCGCTCGTAGGTGAACGTCTCGCTCTCGGTGAACCAAGGATCTACGATGACCGCGATCACGCCGATCGCCAGGAAGCCCAGCAACCCGAAGACGGCCATCGGCGCCTGCCAACTTCGATAGGCGCTGAGGAGTGCTCCACCGAGGATCGGGCTGACGATGGCGCCGAGGCCGAAGGAAAAATTGATCGCGCCCAAGGCGGCCGCACGATAACTGACAAAGTAATTGACTGCAATGGCCATAAGGACAGTCAGTTGCATGGCCTCGCCGATGCCGGTGGCCGCCCGGTAGATCAGCATGTCCGAGAACCCGCGCGCGATGATCGTCAACATCGTTCCTGCAGAAAAGAGCGCGATCCCGACCTGCATTACAGTCTTGCGAGAGAAACGGACGAGGAGATAACCTGTTGGTAAACCAGCCAATGCCATTCCCAGAGTAAAAATGGTTGAGAGGAAACCTACACCCGCAAGCGAAAAGCCGTATTGCCGGCGCACTTCTGGAACGAGCAGCGGGAAGAGCTGCCGGTCCATGGCGTTAATCGCGTAGGAAGCGAGCAGCACGCCAAACATGACCATGCCGCGGATGCGCGGCCTAGCTCGGGGCGGTTCCACGAACTACCTTGTGACCGCATTGCTCTTTATTTGGGTCTGCAGATACCAGTCGAGAATCAGCTCGCCAGTCCAAAACACTACGCCGGACCGCGACTGAATGTGCTCCAACGCCTCCCGGAAGTAGCGCAGACGGTGCGGCACCCCCATGATGTAGGGATGCACCACCAGCGCCATGATCCGCGCGGAATCGTGAGCATCGGAGTACAACTGCTCGAACTGATCGATTGCGCGGTCCCTGTATTCGGAAGCTGTGTGATGCTGGATCAGCATCATGGCGACGTCATTGCATTCTTGTGTGTACGGCACGCTCACGAGGGAACGACTGCGCGTGTTCAGCACAACCGGTTGGTCGTCCAGAACCCAGTCGCAGACGTATTCGTAGCCCTCTTCGGCCAGGATATCGGGCGTATCCCATGTCTCCGTCAAGCCAGGCCCAAGCCATCCGCGCGGTCGTCCCCCCGTGAATGCCTGAATTGCTTCCGTCGTCTTCACGATATCGGCTCGCTCATCGGGGACCTTCTGCATGTTCTTCTGGCCGAAGCCATGACCGATGAACTCCCATGCGCGTTGCAGCGCCGCACGCGCGATTGGCTGATAGGCCTGGATGGCGCTGCCATTGATGGCGAGAGCCGCGCGAATATTGAAACGATCGAACACTTCCAGCATCCTCCAGAAACCGACGCGATTGCCGTATTCGTGCCACGCCCAGTTCGGAATATCGGGCATCGGCGAGCCACCAGCAGGCGGAGTGAGAACAGTACGCGGCATGGTCTCGGACGGATTCCACTCCTCAATATTCACAATGACCCAGACAGCGAGGCGCGCGCCTCCGGGCAACGCGAGTGGCGGTCGGCCTTTGATAGCCGAGTAAGGGATACGCTCCATCGGCAGCATAGTTATCCAGAATTCCGTTTTGATTTTCCGGCCGGCCGAAAATGTACACCCTATCCCTTTAGTATGCAACACGCCAACCAGGCGATTTGAGCCCAAATTAAATTGCGGAAGTGTTAGCCGGGGGGATTGCCTCGTGTAGGTTATGCCTGATTCCTTCTGAAGCCGGCAGCGCGTCCTTCTTCGGTGGTCGAGAATCTTTACAGGGGGCAAAGTATCATTGCGCCATCCAGCGGTCGATTACATATGTCAGCAACTATATTATAATAGTAATAAGTATAATAAATATCAATACAGTGGCATATCGTCGTTGTGCTAGGCCCCTATTACCGCGCGTACGGACACATGGATACGGTCGGAACCATGACGACTGGCATTATCGGATTAACGGTGGAGTTCGCTCGCACCGACATTTCTTGTCAGGGAGTCGTGAGGATTACCGGGATTCTAAAAGGTCAAACTGTGACGAGCAAAGCGGCTCTTGGAATTGGCCTCACGTCATCAAGACGACGACGCACTTTAGCTAGGGCGCGCAGCGCTGAGGGGTCTGGTTTCCTTCTGAATCTTTTCTTCTGGCTTCGTCCTGACAGGTGGTAACGGGAGGGTCCCGCCTCCGAGCTCGCTATGTCCAACTAAGGTCGTGCTTCTTGAGGGGTAATGAACGAATCCGCTTGCCCGTTGCCGCGAAGATCGCATTGCAAACGGCTGGCGCAACCCATCCTATCGCTTCCTCGCCGATGCCGGCAATTGGGTCATCTGTCGCGCGAACCCAGTGGACGCCTATCTCCGGCATCTCCGTTGCCCGCAACAATGGATAGTCATCAAAGTTGCTATGGACAACGCGCCCTTTCTCGATCGTGATTTCCTGATGCAATGTCGCAGCCAGCCCCATCACAACTTGCATCTCAACCTGCCGTTCCGCCGCCAGCGGGTTAACCAGGAATGGGCCGCTGTCCATCGCAACATCAAACCGTTCCACCCGGACTTCGCCTTTCTTGCTGACCGAGACTGTAGCCACCGCGGCGCAAATCGTAATTTCTTTTCGGGTGAGCCGGCGGCTATCGCCAATAGCGATTCCCATCCCAGTTCCCGCGGGCAGTTGTTTGCCCCAGTCGGACCTCTCCGCAACAGCGCCCAGCACCTGGATCCAGCTCTTTGCAAACCGGAACTCCGGATTGGAGTCAAGTAAAGTGCGCCGGTATTGGTATGGGTCTTTCCCCGCCGCATGAGCAAGCTCATCGACAAAGGTTTCCAGGAAGAACTCGTTTTGAGACCTTCCAACAGACGTCCAGGGGCCGGTCGGGACATGCGTCTTCCGGAGATGATAATCAAATAGCTGATTTGGCACCAGATATGGAATGTGGTGCAAGCCTCGGATGGCCTGCTCATCACCTGGATAGTCTTCATCAATGCCGATGACGCGAGTAGTCCACGCGAGGGGCGTCCCATCCGGTCACAAAGCAGCGCGGAACCGCGACACACGCATTGGGCGATAGTAGCCGTGCCGGGTCGTTTCCTCCCGGCTCCAGATAACCTTGACAGGGCGTCCCTCTAACTGCTTGGCAATAGCGACTGCTTGACGCACGTCGTCCTGATTCCCGCGCCGCCCGAACCCGCCGCCCAAGAAACAGTTGTGGAGATAAATGTTCTCCACGGGAACTCCCGTTATTTTCGACGCATCCGTCGTTGCGTCCTCCGGATTTTGAGATCCTACCCAAATATCCACTCGATCCGGAGTGACCTGGGCGGTGCAGTTGAATGGTTCCATCACGGTGTGATCCAAGTAGGGAACTTCATAGATCGCCTCCACCACGTGGGAAGCGATCTTGAGGACCGCTTCAGGATCTCCTATCTTCGTTACGACTTTAGCACCGGGCTCGTCCAGCGCTGCCCGGGACATCTTGAAGAAGCCTTCCGAATTGTCGTCGCCGTGAGTGCCCTCATCCCACTCAATCGGCAGCAGGTCCAAAGCGGTCTTGGCACGCCAGTAGCTGTCTGCCACCACAGCGACCCCTGCTTCGATTTCCGGACCGCTGAATTCCACGACCGAATGCACACCCGGCCGATTTTTGACGACATCCGGGTCATATTTCTTTACCTTTCCAAGAAAGACTGGCGATGCTTTGGCAGCGGCATACAACATGCCCGGCAAGCGCACGTCAATCCCGTAAACCGCACTGCCGTCCACCTTAGGAGGCGAATCCAGCAGCTTCGTCGGTTTTTTTATTAACGTGTATTCGTCCGGCGTCTTGATGTTAGGTTCTGCCGCCAACTTGATAGCAGCGGCTTTCTGTGCTACTTGCCCGTAGCGGAGAATGCGACCGGTCGGCTTGTGAGTGATCACGCCATCTTTCACCGTCAGTTCCGACCTCGGAACTCCCCATGTCTGCGCAGCCGCAGCCATCAGGCGCTCCCGCGCACTAGCGCCCGCCTGCTGCAAGTATGGGCGGCCGAGGCGAACCGAACTACTGGAAGTAGTTAGTAAACGCTTGTAGACCTTATTTTCGCGGAAGTGGCGATTGACGGATACATATTCCGCGCGCACTTTCGACCAGTCGCATTCCAATTCCTCGGCGAGCATCTTCGCGCAGGATGTGATCACGCCTTGACCCATTTCGGACTGGCCGATGCGAATGGTTACAGTGTCATCCGGTGCGATCACAACCCATGGGCCGACCTCGATATCGCCTTTGCGCGCCAATGATTCCCATGGTCGCCCAGAGATTTTCGCGGTAACGGCATCCCGCGGGGCGTCACTCTTGGGAAAGGCCAGTCCCACCGTCAATCCCCCACCAACGGCAACAGCAGTCACGATGAATTCTCTGCGGTTTATTTCGCGGTGCATTGACATGCTAACCTACAAAGAGACGCCTAGCCCTTGGCAGCGATTTGAGCGGCGCGGTGAATAGCCATGCGGATGCGCAGATACGTACCGCAGCGGCAAAGGTTAGTGATTTCCCGCTCGATATCGGCGTCGGTTGGATTCGGTTTCTTGGTCAATAGGGCCGCCGCTGCCATGATCTGTCCGGGCTGGCAATAGCCGCACTCCGGGACATCCCCTTCGCGCCAGGCAATCTGGGTCGGATGCTGGGCATTCGGCGATAGCCCCTCGATGGTGGTAATTTCTTGACCCGCCACCTGACTTGCCGGTGTGACGCACGAGCGGACTGGTTTCTTGTTCACATGCACAGTGCATGCCCCACAGAGCGCTTTACCGCAACCGAACTTCGTTCCTGTGAGACCGATGGTGTCACGGATGACCCACAACAGAGGAGTCTCGGATTCCACATCCACGCTATAAGTTTTCTGATTGATTCTCAGGGATAACATAGTGGAGGCCTCCAAATTCCATGCAGAATCTCCCACTATCGAAATACCGCCGGCCATGGGAGACTCATCCAGCCGGATCCCCAATCTGGAATCTACGATTGCCAATGAGTGTACACCAATAGGTTAGTTTTGGTTTAGCTGGCCAGGACTGGAGTTCATTGCTTCAGCGGTTCCCATGAAGTCCCTTTTCCGAAGTTTGCAAGGTTGATATCCCACGACTCAATGAGCGGCTCCATAGAGGACACGCAGTTCTCATCCGACACGTTGAAAAGATCTGCAATCAAGACGGTGGAGCAGTTGGATCTGCATCACCGCATCGCGTGCGCGAGCGTTGGCGGCAACTGACCTGCCGAGCCACAAAATTTGTAGCCAGCAACGCCTGTCAAGCACCGACTATTTTGGCTCAACCCTACTTCTGAGCGCCCGCTGCCAGGCCCTCATCGGACAGTGTGACCAGTCCGGACGCGATATCTGCAGCCAATGGCATTACCGTGCTGACGCGCGTGATATCAAGCACTTCGCGCACACGGGGCCGTAGCCCCACGAGTACGAAACGCCCACCTGAGTTCTTGGTGGACACGTAAACGCCGACGATAAAACCGATTCCTGCAGAGCCGATGTCGGACGCTTCGCTGAAATCGACCAGGACTTTCTTGCAGTTCGCTGTCTTGATTTCATCTTTTTTGGCGCGCAGGTATGCATGATCCGCGGTGATGAAATGCCCTTCGCAGCGCACAAGGCAAATTTCGTCTTTCTGTCTGACCTCGATGAGCATCGGCTTACTAAGGGGGGCCTCGATCTGATATCGTACTCCCTGCATGGGCGATCTCAAACGCATTTTGATAGTGGACGACGATCCTGACATACATCATTTGCTCAGGGTAGCTCTGCAAGCGGGCGACCGGCAGATCGAAAGCGCCTACGATGGTCTTGAGGGTCTGCGAAGCATCGAGGCGATAGCCTATGATCTGGTCATGACCGATGTGAACATGCCCGGGCTGGACGGGATGGCCTTAACGGAGCGCGTTCGCGAAATCCGGCCAGAAACGCCGGTAGTGGTGATGACAGTAGTCAGCACTCCCGAGAATGTCATTCGGGCCATCCAAGAACGCGCCTTCAGCTACTTCAGTAAGCCGTTCACCACCAGTGCAGTTGCCGAAATGGTTGAGCGCGCTCTGAGTAGCAATGCATCCGACGACGATATCGAAGTACTCTCGGCGCACCCCGATTGGCTCGGGCTGCGGCTGCGCTGTAAGATGGAAACTGCCGATCGCATTCTGCAGTTTCTCCGCGAGATGGGCATGACGCTTCCGGCGGCCGAGCAGGAAAACATCGCCATAGCCTTTCGCGAAATCCTGCTGAATGCGATTGAACACGGCGCTGGGAATGATCCCAACATGAGAGTCACGATTACCTATGTTCGTGCGGAGCACGCCCTGCTCTATTACGTCCGCGATCCCGGGAAAGGCTTCTCCTTTCAAGGCCTCTCCCACGCCGCAGTATCTAATCCGGCGACCTTGACGTTCGAGCACGCAGAGGTACGCGAGCGGCTCGGTATGAGACCTGGGGGCTTCGGACTTCTGATGACTCGCCAACTTGTGGACGAGATGATCTACAGTGAAGCAGGAAATGAAGTTCTGCTGATCAAATACCTGCGTTAGCTCCGAGCATTAGATCACTTCCACTTGCTGGAGATATCTGGAAAGTTCGCCAACCTGCGAACGAATCGCGCTGGAATTCCTTTCTTTGGCAGCCTGGTGTATCGAAGTGCCAAGTTCTGTGATTCGGGGAAAACCGTAGCCACCACCGGTTCCACACATCTTGTGCCCCAGCTCGCCAATCATTTCATAATCCAATTTTTCCAGAGCTGCCAGGATGGCGCGCACATCTTCGCGCCGCTTATCCAAGTAGGCTGGAATTACCGCGCGCAAGCCGGGATCGGCATGGATTGCAATTTTTTCGGGCAATGCCGCAGCTCCGGTGCCAGCCCGCACGGCATACTTTCGGACAGCTTCGAGCAAAGTCTGCAATCGAATGGGCTTTCGCAGAGACGCTATGCAACCGGCATCGATAGCCTTCTGAAGCTCGGATTCGAGCACGCTTGCGGTCAGTGCGATGATGGGCGTGAGCGCGCGCCCCTGCTGCTCTTCCCATCCGCGGATACGTCGCGTGGCTTCATACCCGTTCATCACCGGCATCCGAAGGTCCATCAGCACCAAATCGTAGACATTCAAGCAAATCTTCTCGAGAGCTATTTGCCCGTTCTCTGCGAATTCCAAGCGGCATCCAAAATCTTTGAGGTATTCGCTGGTCAGGAACCGGTTCTCCTCGGAATCATCCACAACCAAGATCCGCAGAGCGCCTAGGGAATCTGGTGCGGTAGCAGGCGGGGTTACTTGGTTTTCTGGTGCCATCGCGGCGGTTGCTATGCCAAACTTTGCCGTAAAATAGAATGTAGCGCCTTCACCGGGCCCGCTTTCCGCCCAAATGCGCCCGCTCATCAGTTCGACCAGCCGCTTGGAAATGGCCAGCCCTAAGCCTGTGCCACCGTATGTGCGAGTAATGGAAGCGTCGGCCTGTGTGAATACCTCAAAGATTGCACCGAGCTTCTCCGCCGCAATACCGATTCCAGTGTCGGCGACGGAGAATTGAAGAGCACTTGCCGTAGAGCTTTTCGGATCGGGCTCGACACGTATGAGAACCTGACCGTTCTCGGTGAACTTGATGGCGTTGCCGATTAGATTCAGCAGCACCTGGCGCAACCGCTCGGGGTCGCCCTTGAGCCTAGGCGGAGTTTGAGGCGCGATGTCGTAGGAGAGGCTGACGCCTTTTTGCTTGGCGCGCACTGACATGACTTCAGCGACCGAGTCCAGCAATTCGGCCAGCTCGAAATCGCTCTCTTCGAGGGTGAGACGTCCGGATTCAACTCTGGAAAGATCAAGAATATCGTTGATCAAGGCCAGCAGGGTGTTTGCAGATTTCTGGAAAACGCGCACATATTGCCGCTGTTCGGCGTTCAGTTCGGTTCGTTCCAGCAAATCGCCTGTCCCGATGACAACGTTCAGGGGCGTCCGGATCTCATGGCTCATTCGCGCCAGGAACTCGGTCTTGGCTTGATTGGCTGCGTCGGCCTTTTCCCTGAGTCTCTGAATTTTCTGCCCCGCCTGTTTGTGCTCGGTAATGTCTCGCCCAGAAGCATAGACCAATCGCTGTTCCGGAAAGGGCGCTGCGTTCCATTGCATCCATCGGTAAGAGCCATCCTTGGCGCGATAGCGGGCTTCAAACGAGATCATGCATTCTTCCGCAAGCATTTTCTGGAATTGGGCCATTGCCCAGGTGCGGTCATCCGGATGCACAAATTCGAACAGGGGAACTGCTTTCAACTCCGCCGCACTAAAGCCCAGGATGCGCTCCCAGGCGGGATTCACGATCTTGCGATACCCGTCGTAGCCTGTGATGCTCAACATATCGGGAGACAGCGTAAAGAAACCGTTCAGAGTCTCTTCGGCATGTTTTCGTTCGGTGATGTCACGCGCGGCGGCATAGATCAATTGTTGTTCGGGAAATGGCGTCGCATTCCACAACATCCATCGGTACGTGCCGTTCTTGGCGCGATATCTGTTTTCGAGGGATATCGTACTGTTGCCTGTGACCAGCCTATGCATCTCAGCAGTCGTCGCGGCTCGGTCGTCGGGATGTACAAATTCAAGGAAAGGCGAGGAGGTCAGTTCATCAACGCTGTATCCCAGCACCCGCTCCCACGCCGGGTTGAGCCGCTTGAAGTAACCGTCGTAGCCTGCGATGCACAGCATTTCGATCGACAAGCTAAAAAACCGATCCAGCAGGGGTTCCACGCGCGCCGCCGCAGCGGCCGCCCCGCCAATACTCAGTCCTTGCTGCCTGAGTCCGGCACCGGTTTCACCGGGGCGGCCAACTTCTCGCTCGAAATCATCTGGACGTTTTTGCACGTTGCTTACACCTGCGCTGCTGCCCTAGCCCTCACCTTCGGGCAGGAAATTTCCTGCCGCCTCGGCTGCGGTGGGATATATTTCAATGACCTTATCCACTTTGGTTATCTTGATGACAGTCGCGATCATTCCTTGGACCCCAGCGAGACGCAGGGATCCACCCGATTTCTTTAGTTTGGAGAAGCACTTCACAATTTCCCCCAGGCCACCGCTATCGACGAACGATACTCCTGAGAGATCGAAGATAAGCCGCTTTTCGCTGCGGCCCAACAGCTGCTCCACCTCTTGCTCGATTCTTTGGCAGGCTGGACCCAAGTGAATCGCGCCCGTTATCTCCAGAACAATAATACCGGGCCTGATCTCTCTCTTGGCAATCTGTAGCGGGAGGCTGATAACCATGGCTTGAACTCCAGGGGCGTGGCCAAAACTACCGGTAGGAAACTAACTCTCACTCCACCGAGAAGTCAACCGTATGCATCCTCCAGTCAGCCCCGTTCCTCTCCTTCGTAAGGGAATTGACGGATCATCCGCATACAATCAGAAAGTGCGCTGCGCAGTGAATCGCCCCAGCCAAAAGGAACCACCGGGGCAATCTTCTGATTGACCGACTTGTCGGCCTCAGCAAAAAAGCGTACAGAAAGGCCCGGGGGAGGCGCCGCAAACTCCTTGACCGTGATCCGGAAGTAGACTTCACCTCCCGGCTGCGTCTTTTTCATCAAGAAGAAATGCAGCTGCGCCAGCTCCTCCGCGTTGTTTGAATGGGCATAATGCCAGTCGCTCACGAAGTCCTCCTTCTATTGAATCCGCGCCCCTGAGGAACAAAATAAATTGGGTAGGCGCATGGTAGGTTGTGCCCCCTGGACAAGTCAACGGGATCGATTGAACTCACTCTCGCCCGCCCTGTCCACAGAACGCCGAAACATTCCTTTTATGCGGTCCGCTCCGATGCGAGGACATGGATATACCCTACAAATGATGGGAGTGAAAGACGGTACGGTGGCAGAAACTCTTGAGGCTCCTGCCGGGGAACTAAAGTCTCTGCAGGTCCGAGGGCAGTACGGCCTTTGCGAGATCAGGATTCTATCAGGCACTGCGGAGAAGCGCTGGTACGTGGTTCCCGGTTCTTAACGTAAGATACTCCCATTCACTTGGCCGACGGCACGTTGGCCGCTACTTCCTGAAATTGCGAGGGCTTTCTTTCGGCTTCCGGATGGAGATCAATGCCAATGGCCAGCGCTTCGTAATTGCTCCCGTTGAGTCAATCGGAATTGTGCTCTGAGTCTGCAAGCATTAACTGTTCGATCCGCTGCGTTCCGATTCGCGCTTCGCTGATTTGCTCCGCTGCATGAACCTGGCCCCGTAGTCGGGCTCAATCTGCGGAAGCCGTTTTCGCCATGGCGCGCACCGCCTCTGCTTCAGAGCTCGAAACCTCGAAGACGGTATAGAGCTTGGTGATCTGCAGCAACTCATTAAACCTTGACCCGAGATTGCAGAGGCGCAGCGAAGCTCCATTCGATTTCGCGCTTGAATGCGCGGCAACAAGCGTACCGAGACCCGAGCTGTCAATCATCGTGACATTTTTAAGGTCCAGGAGGAGATTCTTCTTGCCCGCGGCAAGGAGGCCCTTCACATTTTCGCGGAGCGCAGTAGTCTCTTCTCCAAGTACAATGCGCCCGTCCAGTGCCAGCACGGCCACCCCATCCACTTCGCGGTTCGTAATTTTCAGAGCCATGTTAATTCTCCCTCTCTCATTGAAAAATGATTGCTGAGGCCGCCAGGGCGGTCCGACACAATACATCAGCCGGATCCTCACATGAATGCCCCGACCGGCGGCGAGTATACACCCATTCGCCTGCCCTCAGCATTGGCGGGTTAATATGATCGGTTAATATTCAGGCTTCCGGAAGCTGATGAATCATCCCATAGGGGGCCGGCGTTTTCAGGAGAGAGTATCTCGAACACGGGAGAAAAGCCGCGCGTCTGCAGACCCAGCCTACAGGATTTGCACGAGCGAGGGAGTTCTGTCGTAGTCGACGCCTCAGCGTGCTATGATTCTGCCTCGCGGGGGCCTTATGCCTAACGTCGAAGCCATCGGCGAGAATACTCTCGAAGTTATTTCACCGGACCACTCGCGCCGTGTGGTGCGAATTTCCGGTTCCCCATTCCTGATCGGCCGCGGAGATGAAACGGGGAATCACCTTCCGCTGGCCGACCCGCGTATCTCCCGCCAGTGCGCCGCCATCATTTCCGATGCCAGGGGCTGCCTGCTCGAAGACCTCGGTTACCGTCGCGGTATCTTCGTGAACGGAAAAAAGGTCGATAATTACGTCCTGGCGAATGGTGACGTCATCACTTTCGGTCTCGATGAGTCCTACGAAATAGTTTTCCGTACCCGGAATGCCGAGAAATCAATTCAAAACATGCTCACCCTCATCGGCGGCATCTCCAGCAGTGATACGTGGTCAGCCGGATTGGGCAAACTCAACTTATTACTCGAGGCCACGTCGCTCTTGCATTCCGACTTGCCGCTTGAGTCCGTGCTCGGCACCATGCTCGATCACGCCATTGCTATCACCCAAGCCGACCGCGGACTTCTACTCGAAGCGGATACTTCTGGGACGCTCCGCGTTCGCCTCGCCCAGGGCAAGGGAGGCGTATTTTTGCCGACGGCGGGAGTCACTCCGAGCCAGACCGCGCTGCGGCAAGCGATGGCGAAGCAATCGAGCGTCATCACAGAAGATCTCAGTCTTGCCGACACGGCTCTTCAGGCAGCACAGAGCATCGTGGCACAATCTCTTCGCGCTATCGTTGCGATTCCTCTCTATTCCGTATCGAGAGCCAATTCCGCGGATCCCGCCATTCAATCCAGGAGCGGGCATTTTCTAGGTGTGGTCTACCTCGATTCCCACCGCCCCACCGCCTTTTCCACACTCGATCGCCAGATCCTCGATGCTCTCGCAGTGGAAGCCGCCAGCATCCTGGACAATGCGCGCCTGGTCGAACGCGAACGCCAGCGGCAACGACTTGAGCAGGAACTCAACATTGCCCGGGACATTCAACAGGCCCTGCTTCCGCATGGATTCCGCGATTACCCGTACCTCGCAGTGACAGGCATTCATTCACCGTGCAACGCGGTGGGCGGCGACTACTTCGACGTTTTTCCAATGAGCGAGGGTCGCACCGCCTTCCTCGTAGCGGACGTTTCCGGCAAAGGGCTTGGCGCAGCGCTGCTCACGACCATGCTCCAGGGCGCGCTTTCCGGCATGACCACCGGCTCGGACCCGGTGCGCGTGTTCAATCACATCAATTGCTTTCTGTGCGAACATGCCGAGGTCGGCCGCTACGCCACCATGTTTTTCGGCATCCTGGACCGCACTGGCCAACTCGTTTTTATCAATGCGGGTCACCCTTCGCCGCTAATTCTACGCCGAGGCGAAGTCACGGAGCTCTTGTCCGAAGGGTCATTTCCAGTGGGGCTCATTCCGGAAGCCAACTACACGGCGGCAACGGTGAATCTCCAACCTAGCGACACACTCATCCTTTTTACCGACGGCGTCACGGAAGCAATGGACTCGGAAGAACAGTTGTTCGGTGTCTCTCGCCTTCAGAAAGTTCTTTCCGGCCAGCACGATGTGCCATTGGAAGATCTTCAGAAGGCAATCCTCCAATCCGTCGAAACCTTTTCCCGTGGCACTAACCAGACGGATGACATCACTGTACTTCTTGTCCGTTACCGTGCGGCCGCTCTGGGCGCTACTTCCTAAGACTCATTCCAGTTGAGCGCATGTCCGCAGCCCCGAGCTTTCCTCTCGGCCTGTTCAGATTTACGAAACGTGAAACCTGATCTCTACCCTCAGATCGAGGGGAGTCGGCTCGCCGTCGAGAATCGTGGGCTCGTACTTTCGTTTCGAGACGGCGGCTAATGCCGCGGGAATCAGCAGGGGATCCCCGCTGATCACACGCATTCCCGTCACGTTGCCATGTTCGTCGATGACCGCTTCGATGACGACGACCCCGCTGAGGCGGGTCTGCTTGGCAAGGGGTGGGTACACCGGGTCGGGTCCATAGAGCAAGCGCGGCTGCTTCACCTCGCCACCCACTCGCACGGGCTTCTTTGGACCGCCCGCAGCGAGCGGGGCAGGCAAAGGCGCCGGTGCACTCTTCAAAACGCCATCCAGCACCCCGCCGATAGCACCTCCCATTTGCCCGCCGGGAATTCCCCCCGGTACTCCACCGGGTACACCGCCGACCTCTCCCATCAACGCTTCATCCGGAGGAGCAATTTCGCCAGGCGTGGGTACGACGGCTTTCGCGATGAACATAGGAACCGTCAGCTTCCCGGGTACGTAAGCCCTTACAAGCGCATTCCGAGCCGCCCGCGGCGTGGTCGAGGCCGTCTGCGGCGCGGGAGGAGGAGCTGCGGGAGGAGTCTCCGGCGGCGCGAGAAATGATAAATTAAATTTCTGGATATCGAGCCCGTTAGTGTAATAGAGCGGCAGAATCAAAAGCGCGGATAGGATGACAACGTGGAGGGCTAGCGAAACAACCCAATCCAAACGGCTGCTCCGCCGGAGCGCGGAAGTGTTTTCCAGCATGGCTTCCGCAAATACGTCACCTAGCGGCTCCACTTTGGGGGGTGGCAAGACGATATGGGCACCTGCCTTTGCCGCAGGTTCCGTATCGTCAACGAAAAGAAAATGTTGACATGGCACGGAATCACCCCCGGTTCGCCCTGTGCGCCGAATCGTTATAACCTAATGTCTCGCTCGACTCGGCCAAGCGTGCATAGCGGTTACCCGGGATTTCCTTTTTGACTTCGAAAACGGTGCCTATTGTACTCCCATCCCGTCTGATCGCAACATTGTGAAACGATTTTCACGATTTTCATATGGAGAACCCCGATCGGTATGCGATCCGTAACAGTGTCGCCGAAATTGCTCCATGTTGCGGCCTGCTTTTGCAACACTCCTCCCCGCCCAGCTTCAGTTGATATGAGGACATGAAAGCAGGTGCGCTGGACGAGATCTCTCCCGTTATTGCGCTTCCAATTTTGTGGAATACATCACCGACGCCGGAAAAAAATTTAACCGCGTTCGGAGGTTCCATTACTTCTATTACTATTCCTGTCCTTATTTATTATATTTTTTAACTTGACAACACTGGGAGTCGCAGTCAGAATCCCGCGCTAATGTGCCCCGGTCGAGGCTAGGCACAAGTCCCCCTGAGCCTCCTCAATTGCACATAGAAAAGGGAGAGGCAGCGCGATTCACTTTCCTCCGACCGAGTTTTTGAGGCCACCCTAAACTTAGGCAGCAACTTAATGTATTCGGCTTGAGACTGTTTATGACCCAGCCCCGAAAAGCACCCGTCGCTTCTCTTTCGGCGCGAAGTTCCATTCCTTCTCACTTCAGACGAGATTACTTATGGCGACAGGAGGCACTAAAATGAAAAGATTCGCACAGGCAGTTCTGCTATTCACGATCATGCTAGTGACGGCCTCCGTGGGTTGGGGGCAGACTTTTCAGACTGGCGATGTCTTCGTAAGTATGCGCGGTTTCGGGGACAACGACGCCACTATAAACTGGTACCGGAGCAATGGGACCTTTGTAAAAACGCTCGATACGGGCCAGATGAACACAGATGCAGTCGGCATGGCGTTTGACGCATCCGGCAATCTGTACGTGACAATTTTCCAGGGTGCCAACGTCGTCAAGTTCGACCACAGCGGAAACTTGGTGGGGCCGTTTGGCAGCGGCTACAGTAACGAGGGGTCAAACGACCCGGAGTCGATCCTTTTCGATATCGCTGGGAACGCCTACGTGGGACAGGCGGATGGAACTCGCCAAGTGTTAAAGTTTAGTTCGTCTGGCGCTCCATTAGCCATGTTTTCTCCGGTAACTGAAGACCGCGGCACTGATTGGATTGCTCTGGCTGCGGACCAGAAGACGCTGTATTACACATCCGAAGGGCAATTGGTCAAAAGGTTCGATTTGAGCGCTAACGAGGGTGTTGGCGCGCAGCTTCCGGATTTTTACTCTGGCTTACTAGGGATATACGCCTATGCCTTGCGCATCCTGCCCGATGGCGAGGTCCTGGTCGCGGACAGTGATCGAGTTGTGCGATTGAAAGATACGGGCGACGGAGTGGTCGTGGCTCAAACGTATCTCGCCTCCTCCCTTGAAGATGTCGAGTTCCCGCAGCTTTTTGCTCTGACTCTGGACTCCGACGGTAAGAGTTTCTGGACAGCGGACCTCTCTCAGAGCACCGTCTGGAAGGTTGATCTTGCCACAGGGGCGATCGACCAAACCATTAGCATTAGTCCGAACACGGTCGATGCAGTGGTGACCTTCCACGAAGTAACCACCACCAATACCGTCAACCTTGTATTTGGTCCAGATCCGAACCCCCAAACTCAGATCGCCACCATCGGCAACCCAGGCGATGCTGATGCCCAGTCCCTGGCGCTCACGCTGTCGGACGTACCGGATCCTGCCATCAATGTGGCGGTAAGCTTCTTCTACGAGCCGACGGACGTCTCCACCAGAACTAACGGCGTAGGCATTGCCGACGGCGACTGTGAGAACGGTGCAACTGAGTTCACCGATTTCGATTGCCGATTCACAGGCACTCCCAATTTCATATATCAGACATTACTGAATGGGGACAAGATTGTCCCCCATATCATCCCCTCTCACGACAACCTGGGCGTGTGGGTCAGGGTGATCGCCACGAAACTCGATGGCTCGCCCGCAGAGGCCTTGGTCGATTACAACCTCAATGTGGGTGACGTCGTAGAATGGTTTTATGCCTGGAACACGAACCCACCACTGGCCCCAGCCCCAGGTCTCGACCCCTATACCCAAGGGTGGAACAATCTGAACCCGCAGATGTACGACAGACCGGGAGAGAACGTGGACCCCGCGTTCGTCGCGAACATCACCACCTTCTCCAAGAGTTGCAGTTTGACGACCTGCGTTGGCACGGCCGACCCGGGAACTGGAGGGAAAACAAAAACACTAAACGATATCGTAATTGCTGCGCCGCCCAACCCATCGGGGACCGCGGACACGGTCGAGCTCCTGGTGCCGGTGCCGGGCAGCTCTCCGTTCCCCTACCTGAAAGGTTTGCCAATGCTGGTTTCGTTCGAACTGGAAAACGAGAGGACGGAGAAGTCTGACCCGAACGCTCTGACGCTGCCGCATTCGGTGAGCGTCGGGACGCTCGACCCAACCGGGAACCCGATACCAGTGCAATTCCCCACAAAGTTCCCGATGACCTTCACCTACAACCCTTTCCTCAAGATTTACTACATTTACTTGTCACCCGCGCCCTATAAGCTCTATGATGGGACTCCGAACACGGTGTATACCCTGCAGATCGACTCCGATCTGTTCCCGCAACCGGTCAACGTGAAGTTTGTGGTGAAAAAGTCTCTATTTTAATTAAATCGAACATTCACAAAGGAGAGCCGGATCCGCCTCGGATCCGGCTCTTTTTATCTCATCTGGTCTTCGCTAAGAGCTATCGAATTCCGTTCTAGCCGGTTTTTCTTCATCTCTCGCAGGTTTGAACAATACTGATGCGTATTGCTTGGTTAGAAATGCCGGCTACCAAGGGTGTGGGAAAGGCCAAGCCGAGGGATTTACGAATTGCTTGCTTTGGCAAGCGCAAATTACCGGTGCGCGCGCACCCAGGCATCGGATTCGGCGTAAATGGCCTTGAAGTCGGCGCGTTCCATGATCTTTTCCGAGCCGGGATCTTTCTTGATTGTGTCCAGCAGATTCAACGCTTGCTGGTAGTGGCCGGTAGCATCGGCCGCGGCCCCTTTGTCGCGGGACCATCTGCCGAGGAAGAAGTGGGCTCTTAAGAGCAGCGGTTGAAGTCCCAATTTTTCACTCTGCAAAACAGCGCGTTCCAGTTGCTGCCGGGCCCCAGGGTAATCCTTCAATTGCATTCTGCCTTCCGCTTCGATGATCGAGCACTCAATCGAACGATACTTTAGGCCAAGCGCCTCCGCTTCATCGGCAACGCCATTGAGGGCTTTCATAGCGCTCTGAGGTTGTCCTTGCTCAATGGAGATCCTTGCGGAATTCAGCTTGGAAACCAGCAGCAATTGGCGATCCGTCGTCTTGGATGCTGTTTGGAGAGCTTGGTCATACGACGATTTGGCGGATCCGAGGTCCCCGCGGTACAGGAAATTGTCTCCTTGCCAGTTCAATGCCTGAGCGACAAGAGCGTCGTTCTTAAGTTGGCGGGAGAACTCGAGCGCCTCTCCGAGCGTTTTCGCGCCTTCGTCGAACCGTCCGATTTCTGACAGCGCATTCCCGTAACCACTTAGCGCTTCTCCCATCCAGAAACTGTTCTCCTTGATTTCACGAAAATTCTGGAGCGCTTGTTTTTTTGAGCTCTCCGCGCTGCCGTAGCGGCCTTGATCCTCGAATATCGTTCCCACGCTGTATGCCTCAATCGCCGTACCCTGCTTGTCTCCCGCGTTCCGGTATAGCTCCAGCGCACGCATGTATTGCGACAAGGCCTGCTCGTACTGTCCGGATTTTGTATTCACCTCGGCGAGGTTATGTAATGTGCTCGCAATATCGCTGGGAACGTTGATCTTCTCGCGTAGTTGCAAAGCCTGCTCGAAATAGATGCGGGCATCGTCGTAATCACCCTTGAAAAGGTAAGTGTTGCCTATATTATTCAGGCAAAGAGCCTCATTATTCTGGTTGCGCAAGTCTCGGTGGATTTGCAGCGCTTCCTTAAAAAGCTTGAGAGCTTCGTCGTATTTACCACGATCGTCATCATACTGTCCCAGATTGCCCAGGACGGCGCCAATGTCTTGTTGATCGCCGATCTCACGGTAGATTTGCAAGGCATCATTGTAGTTTTTTAACGCGAGATCCGATTTTCCAAGCCCATCGTAAGTCTCGGCAATCATATTCAACCCGTCGGCTATGCCCTTTTTCTGTCCCAAGCTCCGCCTTATTTCCAGCGCCTGTTTGTAATTCTGCAGGGCGTCGTCGGGTTTGTTGAGTGAGCCATAGGCAGCGCCCAGGACGTGAAGAATCGCTCCCTTTTGTTCCTGATTATCCACCTGAATGGCCAAACTTAGAGCGCGGTTCAAGGGATCGAGACTGGCTTGAGAATTGCCGCTCAGGATCTCGACCCGTCCGATTGCCAGAAGAGTCGTGATGTCCTTCGGGTTGGCCGCGAGGAGCTTCCGATAAAACTCCCGAGCCTTGGCAAAATCACCGGAGTTCTCGTAGATGCTACCTAGAGCGGACTCAATGTCGGAATTATCCGGCGATATTTTAGCCAGATTCTGGTAGGCCTCGATCGCCTTCTTGTTGTCCTTCATTATGCGGGCATGGTTGGCTTCAATCAGATATTTCTCCGTCAGAGGCAGCTGCTGGCTGAGCTCCAGGGCCTTACCAGAAGACTGTTCCGCATCGGAGTCGTATCCCAGCGCAGAATCGGTTTCGGCGAGGCGGGAGTAGGCCAGTGCAAACTGCGGATCCTCCTTCGTAGCGGCTTGGAACATTTTAACGGCCTCGAGGTTTTTTCCGTCGCGCAGGAACTGTACACCCTGATTGTAGTCGCGAAGTGCTGGCACGGATTTTGAGGATGGCTGGAATGAGCTGGCCTTCAACTCTTTCACCACATCGGGAGAAACCGCAAGGTTCTTGCGAATGAGGTCGGCAAGGCCATCCACAGTTCCCGGGATCTCCTTGTCGCTGGCAGCTTCGATTTTCAACGGCTCACGGCGGTTGTGCTTCAGATCCAGAAGTGTGGCGTCGATGCGAATCTGGTCGCCGTACTTGGCGTATTGGCCCCAAACGACCGTGTCGGCACTAGTAAACTCGGCGATGTGACCGACCATGGCGGGATCGATGGAAGTCGCGGGAGTGATCCGCAGATCCGAAAGCACCTGGTGCAAGCGGTCCGGAGAAATCGTGCGCAGGCTTGCAGATTGGCCAACATCCGTGCTGAGCATGTCCGCGAGACTTGGGCCAAGCCAATCGAGCGATGGGTCGCCGGAGGCATTTCGGAAGGGAAGAATGGCAAGGGAGGCCTGTTCCACGGGCGTTGCGCTCTTCCCGGCCGAACCGGAGAAAACTCTGCCGCGGAAAACAATTCCCAGTGCGGCTAGCAAAGCAACTGCGGCGATTCCGGCTATCCAAATTCGATACCGCTGGAAGAGTGGGACCTCCACGGGCTTGGGAGCCGCGGCTGCCGGCAACATCGTGGGTGCGATGGTCCGAACGCTTGTAGGCGCCTCTTGACCAAGATCCTCGAGAATCTCTCTCGCCGTGGAGTAACGATGGTCGCGATCGATTTCCAGACACTTCATAATCACATCGCTGATCGCCTTGGGAATCGTGGGATCTGCATCCGCCGGTGGCTGAGGCCGCTCCTGTGTGCGTTTCAGCAGGGTTGCTAGAGCCGTATCCGCCTTATAGGGAGAAACGCCCGTCAGCATTTCATAAAAAATGATGCCGAGCGCAAAAAGATCCGAGCGCGCATCGACCTTCATCCCCTTGGCCTGCTCGGGCGACATATACTCCGGCGTGCCCATCAATGCGCCCGTCTGCGTCATGCCCGGGGTTTCGAGAGAATGCGCGATGCCAAAGTCCATCACGTACACGCGGTCTTTCGCGTCCAGCATGATGTTTTGAGGCTTTAGATCGCGGTGCACCACACCGGCTGCGTGGGCAGCTTCCAGTGCGCGGCAAACCTGCGCGATGATCCGCACCGTTTCGTCCAGCGGAAGTTTTTCTTTCTCCCGGAGCAGGGCGCGAAGATCGCGGCCTTCCACGAACTCCATGGTGATGAATTTGATCCCTTTGGCCTGTCCCAGATCGAAAATGCGAATGACGTTCCGGTGAGTAACTTCGCGAGCCAGGATAAGTTCCTGTTTGAAGCGGCGGAGGATTTCCGGATTGCTGGCGAGTTCGGGACGGATCAGCTTGAGAGCAACGAGGCGTTCCAGCTCGGTATCGCGCGCTTTGTAAACGGCGCCCATTCCCCCCTGGCCGAGCAATTCCAGAATTTCGTAACGGTCGGCCAGCAATGTTCCTATCAGCTCTTCACCCTGGACGGAAGGGGCGCCAGCCGGCGGATCGACGGCGACCGACCATGCATACGTGGCACGGGGAGGAGGTTCATCGACGAGGGTACCACCAGAAATGGTTGCGCCGAGGTCCGTGTTACTTACTGGCAGGGGGGTGCTGCACTTCGTACAGATGCCGGCGTTGGGCAGGTTCTCGGCCTGACAAAGAGGGCATTGCATGGACTATCATTCTAAGGCGTAAAAATCATCTTCATTATGGGATTTTATCAAGGAAAAGCAAGGGGATTGTTGAAGATACAGGCTAGTCAGCAACCTGGAGTACTGCTGGATGGGTGCTGGCCGGCTAATCCTTCGCGGAGACGTATTTGAAATGGAACTTCACCGCATCAAATACCTGTTCTTGACACTTGCCATCGTTTTGAACTAAATGCTATCTATCCTGCAGTTAGTTGGCGTAGTGTCCGGGGTGTCCAGATGCTTTTTCGGGTTCAGGCTGATTTCTCGCGAGGAAAATTTTCTGTATTCTACTAGCGTCTGGTCGTCTCAGTGTACAAGTCAGCCCCCAAATGTAGGTCCAGAACCTCCCGCCGAGTGCAGCAGGCATTCGACAGCCAGCGGTGTCGATGGCTTTGACTGAGGAGATGCCATGAATCGACCTTTCCAAACCATTGTGGGGCTTGTAGTTTTAGTTGCAATCGCTGGAGCAATACCGGCCCAGACTTGGGCGCAAAACGCCGCAGCGCGCATCATCGGCAATGTAACCGGCGCGACCGGTGCGTTAGCCTGCAGGAGATTACTACCATGAAAAAATTGATAGTCTCGGCTCTGGATAAATCAGAAATGAGTGCGCTCTTGAGAACTGCTTGTCTTGCGGTCAAACGGCGCGAAAGGAACTGCCGGGGTGGGAAGCGGATTAGGGGCCAGGCCAGGGGCCGGTCGTATCTGCAGTACGCGGTGCTGGTCGTAATTCTTGCCGGTTTCAGCGTGGGTGTCAGAGCGCAAGACGTCGCATCGGTAACTGGACAAGTTACGGACAATGCCGGTGGACGGATTCCCGACGCCTCTGTAAAGCTCACAAACACTCGCACGGGCGCGGAGTACGATTCCAAGACCGGCAATTCTGGTGAGTTTCTGATTCCTAAGGTGCCGACCGGAGGGGGATATGTGCTGACGGTCACAAAGGCGGATTTCAGTACCGTAACGATCTCAGATATTACGTTGGCGGTAACTGAAACGGCCAATTATAACGTAACTATGCAACTAGGGGAAATTACCCAGACAATCGATGTAACGGCCGAAACTCTTCCTCCTCTCAATACGACGGATGCGGCCATTTCGGACGACATCGATACGCGGCGTGTGGCGGAGTTGCCCAGCCTGTTTCGCACGAGCGCGGCGGCTATCTTGACGCTTGCGCCCGGCGTTGTGGCCACTTCGGACAACGGGCACGAAGCGGACAGCCAAACGGGTTCGGTGACTGGATCGCGGGCCGATCAGGGGAACATTACATTAGACGGACTGGATGTGAACGATGAATCGCTTGGGAAAGCGTTTACTGCGGTGGGTTCCGCTCCAATCGACTCAATCGAGGAAGTGCACACGATGGTGGGCCAGGCGACTGCGGACTTTGGACGCAGCAGTGGCGGGCAGATCAGCTTGGTAACCAAAAGCGGGACCAACGACTGGCACGGATCCCTCCATGAATATAATCGCAACACTATATTTGCGGCGAACAATTTTTTCAACATCAAGAATGGGCTGACGAGGCCGCCCTTGAACCGCAATCAATTCGGGGGAAGCCTTGGCGGGCCGATTCTCAAGGACAGACTGTTTTTCTTCTTCAACTATGAAGGACGGCGGGACACGCGTTCCGACCAGGTGGAGCAGTTGGTGCCGGGCGACACGCTGCGCAGCGGGCAGTTGAATTACATTAATACGAACGGAAATATTGTAACCACGACGACAGCGCAACTTATGAGCATCGATCCTCAACACATCGGTGCTGACGCCGCGTTCCTCGCGTTTTTAAACTCCCGGTATCCCGTCGGCAACGACCCAGCATTCGGAGACGGGTTGAACACCTCCGGTTTTTTGTTCAATACTCCCATCCATGTGAGAGACAATATCTATACCGGACGCTTGGACTATACCCTCTCCTCCAAGCACAAGCTGTTTGGAAGACTGCAGATGGACCGCTTCAACGACGACGACGAACAAGTTCTAACGCAGTTTCCCGGGGATCCCACCCCACTGTTGAGCAGCATCGATCACGACCGCTCGTGGGTGGTGGGCGACACGTGGTCGGTATCCAGTAGCCTGGTCAACCAGGTCTTTGCCGGCTTGACGCGCCAAGTTATGGATTTCCCATACAATTACACCCCCACGGCCCCCAATATTTTCACAACAAGCCTGATTACGCAGCCCTACGGCAACATTCAGGGGCAGAGTCGTAACGTCCTGGTCCCGGAGATTCGCGATGACCTGTCGTTTACACACGGGAACCATCAGATTTCGGTCGGCACGGATATCAAACCAATCCGGGTGAATACGACAAACCAATTGGACATCAATTTTGTAGGCATTGGACTCGGGGGCACCCTCACTGCGCTGGATGCTTCCACCCGCCCCACAGATATCTTAGCCGATCCTACCAACCCTAACACTGCCGCGGCGCAGTCGGAGTGGGACAGCGCGTTTCCTCTGCTGCTAGGCAGCTACAATCAGACCAAAGCATTTATCGCTTATGATCGAGCGGGCAATCCGCTTCCTTCCTATTCGACGACCCGAAGAGATTTTCATTACAACGAGTATGAGTTCTACGCTCAGGATAGTTGGAGATGGCGGCCAGATTTGACGCTGACCTACGGCTTGCGGTGGCAGTTCCATAGCGTGCCCTTTGAAGCGAACGGGTTTGAGTCCGTTTCCAGCGGAAACATCGATACTATATTTGGCGCGCGGGTAGCTGCCGCCGCACAAGGAATCTCCGGGAACAACGCCGCGCCGCTGGTTAGCTATAGTTTGGGAGGATCTGCGAATAACGCCTCTGGTTACTACAAGCCCGACTATAAGGATTTCGGGCCGCGCTTGGGAATTGCTTATTCACCCTCCTTCAGTAGCGGATTATTGGGGGCCATCTTCGGTGACCGGAAAACCACGGTCCGGGCAGGTGGAGCAATCGTGTACGACCGAGTGTTGGGCACGCTATCATTTGAGCTGGACCAGGGGACATTCCTGTTCGACTCGAATCCGATCTGCAATTATGGCGGACCCGACCCGACACAGCCCTGTCAAGGCAGCACCGATCCAACGACAGCACTGTCGAACAGCCCGAGGTTTACGACGCTGACGGCGCTGCCGCTTGCGCCGGCAACGCCGCCGGTCACGCCACGCCCGATCACGCCCAACTTGGACAGTACGGGCGCACCGGATGGTCTAGTGACCTTCCCTTCTCCGACCTTTTTGCAGTTCGACAAGAACTTCAAGACTCCCTATTCGGAAACATTTTCGCTGGGGGTGCAGAGGGAGCTTAAAGGAAATGTGGTCGTCGAAGTGGACTACTTTGGCCGGCTGGGGCGCAGATTGACGGCCGTCGGAGACGCCGCCCAGACGGTAAATTTCAGGGACACTACCAACGGCCCCAACGGGCAATTCTTGAAAGATGCTTTCGGGCAGTTGGAAAGCCAAGTTCAGCATGGCGTAGCGATTACCCCGCAGCCATGGTTTGAGAATCAGATGCAGTCCGCAACCGGGATGTCATGCCCCGCGATTAATGCGTCCTTTGGACTGCCTTACAGCACCTGCACGGAATTGGTCGGCAACGCCCTGAGCAGTTTCGTCGCGGTTGGGAACCTATCGAGCACCGTTTGGGTCCTTAGCCAGAATGGCCTTTTGAATCCTAACGTGGGCCTGTACGCGCAAACGGGCGCGAACGGGTATATAGGAAATTATTCATCGTCAAGCTACAACGCGATGCTGATGAGCGTACGCAAGCGCTACTCGAATAATCTAGCGCTGGATTTCGATTATACGTATTCGCACTCGATCGACAACATGTCCAACGTTCTTAATGATTTGGACCAATTCACCTTCAGCGGACAGGGAGTCATTTGCGACCTGACGAATCTGAGGACGTGCCGCGCGGACTCGCTGTTCGATGCAAGGCATATCATCAGCGCGAATTACGTATACGATTTGCCGGTGGGGCCAGGGCAGAAGTTTCTTCGAAGCTCCAGCGGTTGGCTGAACCAAATCGTGGGCGGTTGGGGGACTTCGGGAATCGTGACCTACCGCACCGGCTTCCCCTTCACGACCCATACCAACTCGTTCCCAATCAACTTCACGCAGGATGCGCCGGCGGTGTTCAACGGAAACTTCCAGGCGGTCCAGCAAGGAATTCACACCGATCCCACGACTGGGGCGATTCAGTTCTTCAAAGATCAGACGGCGGCGCTGGGTGCGTTTAGTTTTCCCTTCGGAGGTGGTACGGGAACGCGCAATCCGATCCATGGCCCGAGCTTCGCAAATTGGGATATCGCGGTGTTCAAGAACTTCACGATGCCGTGGGCGAACGAGCACAAGTTGCAATTCCGTTGGGAAGCCTTCAACGCGTTCAACCACACGAATTTCGCGGTGCCGGGCGATCCGAACTCGCTAACGAACTCCAACACCTTGGTCAACCCAGCGACCTTCGGTGTGATTACGCAGACTGCCAATGATGCGCGGCAGATGCAGTTCTCATTGAGGTACGATTTCTGAGTTCTGCCCGAAGCCGATTTATCAATCCTGACGCGAACATCACCAGCCCAACCTTTGGCCAGATTCTGACTGCCGCCGACCCGCGCATTATCCAGCTCGCGGCCCGGTTTACCTTCTAACTGAATAGTTCGCGCTCGACTGGCTTTTGAATCGGTACCGGTTAGCCGGCGATTTGCAGGCGCGCGTAAACTGGCCGCGGATCATGGAAAAGGTCGTCGAAAAGGCAGTGAAAGGCGGCGTGCAAGCGATAAAATTCTGCGAGGAAATCGCTTGCCGGCAGGATACCCGATTCAATGATTTCAGCTCTGGCTCTCGCTGTCTCACTGCTCCCTAATGCATCTTCGGAGTCCCAAGGATTACCTTCGAGTGTGTCCTTGATGGTCGTGAGCGCGTCCTTGAGATTTGAAACCGACCGGCCCACCGCTACCTTTCGAACGATCGATCCCTTAACGCCAGTGAGACCCGCCTGCTCGGAACCCAAGGCCGTGATTAGGTAGAAGCCGGGTTGCTATGGGTCTTTACTCCCTCGGATACAGAAGGAGAGGTCGAGCGCGGTTTCAAAGTAGTGGCTTGTCAGTTTTGCGAGGTTTGATCTTCGCGGCGCGCGTGTGAAAAAAGAGAAGACCGCAACCATCGGCTGGCCGCGTGAATACACTTTGATCGCAAAGCGGCCAACGTGATTCGCCAAATGGGGCCTTGACTTAGGCGGCTCGGTTGTAGCGATGGTGCTGACCGCCCAGGCACCCTTGCCTGTCCCCGTGAGCCCTGCCGAGATTGTGCGGGACAACCAACAGTGGCTGTCCTACCAAGCATATTTGCCCACTACCCAAAGGTTCGTTGGTGGCGTTCAAATTGGAAATCTGGGTTAAAATAAATGATGGCTTTTATTACGAGGTGCTCAACTTGAAGCAGGGTGGCACTTCGCCTGTAATCCTCACGTTCCCGAAGAGCTATGTTTATCTTTCATCAATGAACTTTGACCAGTCAGGAGAGATCGCTCGATGTAGAAGCGGCGCAAGGTGATCGCATCGCGGTACACTGGCTTTGTGCATTGCTGACGAAGGGGCACAAACCCGTCCCTGTGATGGTGACGGATTCTGATAGACAACGTTCTAACGATGAGCAGCAATCTCCAGGAGCGAAAATGGCTCGTCATTATTTTACGCGAAGGGCGGGCGCAAAGATCGTTCTGCTCGCGTCCCTTAAACTGATGGCCTTGCAAGCCTACGGCCAAACGACGCGTTACGTGTCTCCCAGCGGCTCGGATGCGAATCCTGGCACAGCGGCTTCGCCGTTTCAGACCATCGGAAAAGCCGCAAGTGTTGTGAACCCGGGGGACATGGTGATTGTCACGGATGGTATTTACCACGAAGCACTCAATCTGACCCGCGGCGGAACTGCGAACGCCTACGTGACTTTCTCGTCACAGACAAAATGGGGGGCGGTGCTGGACGGGAGCAACAATACCCTGGCCGAGGCCGTGCAGTTTACGGCCAGCTATATCCGCTTCCAGGGATTCGAGGTTCGCAACTACGGGGCCAGTTCGGGTGGCGGCGATGCCTTCTCAAACTATCCGGGTGGGCAGTTCATCGATATTGCTCAGAACCATATCCACGATATTGGGCGGATTTGCACCGACACGAAGAACGGATTGGTGGGAATATTTCTCGAGTCGCCGAACGTCGTCATCGAGCAGAATTTTATCAACGACATTGGCCGATTTGCGGCAGGCGAGAACGGATGCGCTCCTACTACGGAATATTACAAGAACCACGATCACGGTGTTTATGTAGACACGAACTCGAACAACGTCACAATCAAGAACAACATCTTCTATCGCATCGAGCACGGCTGGGGCATCCAAGTCTATCCGAGCGGCGTGGATTCGCTCGCGATCCTGAATAACACCTTTGTGTGGCCCAACACTTATAATACCGGGCATATCATCCTGGCCGCGTCCGCCCCGGTGACAAAGTTGCGGATTGAGAACAACATCAGCTACAACCCGACGACTGACTTTATCTACGTCTACACCAGTTCAGGTTTTTCCGGAACCGTTGCCAATAATATGATTTTTAACGGTGCAGTGAGCAGCGCGACGCCAAGCGGCTTGACGTTCACCGGAAACCTCCCCAATACCGATCCACTGCTCGTGAACCCAGGCAACGCAACGATTGACAACGCGACGATGGTGAACGCGAATCTGACGAGTGGCAGTCCGGCAATCGACGCCGGTTTAACCATCGCCGACGTGACCAACGACTATGCCGGAACGGCTCGTCCGCAGGGCTCCGCATATGATATCGGTGCGTTGGAATCCGTAACGGCTTCGGCCAAGCCACTACCCCCGACCGACGTGCAGGCCGCGGCAAACTGAGAGAACGGTAATACTCCCTTGAAGTACGTCCTACCGTGCGAGGGAATCGTTTGCCTACACTTACTTTGGGTTGTCGCCGAAGCCTCGCCTCGTCCTGGTCGGCTGGACACCCTGTCGCCCGCGCGATTTCATCTCGAAGCACTCATGTGCAAAACGTTGGCGTCACGTCTTGCATGAATCAACGGCTGGTTCCCACTGTTCACCTTCCAGAGCCGGTGAGAGCAACGGTTTGGGGGCTACCGCTGGCGTTGTCGGTGATCGCAATCGTTCCAGTACGCGTTCCTTTTGCTGTCGGTTTGAAGCTGACTTTGATCGTGCAACTTTTGGCGGTACTCACAGACGCGCAGTTATTGGTCTGAGAGAAGTCCCCGCTTGCAACGATCCTCGTTACGCTCAGTGTCGCATTGCCGGTATTGGAAAGGGTCACATTTTTCGTGCTGCTAGTCGTCCCAACCCTTCTCGTCGCAAAACTCAGGCTGATTGGTGAAAGACTCACAACAGGGGCCGTCGACCCCGCCCCTGTACCAGTCAAGGTGATAATTTGCGGGCTGCCGCCCGCGTTGTCGGTAATCGTTATCGCGCCGTTTCTTGTTCCCGTCGTGGCGGGAGTAAAGGTGACGTTGATTGTGCAGGCCGCATTCACTATAAGCGAACTCGGGCACGTGGTGGCGGCATAGTCTCCGCTCGTAACGACGCTCGTGATTGAAAGCGTAGCATTGCCCTGATTGGTCAGAGTAACCGGCTGCGATGCGCTCGGTGTGCCCACTGCTTGGCTGCCGAAAGTCAAGTTAGTTGGTGAAAGATTCGCGACTGGAGCGGCCGCGACGCCTGATCCCGTGAGGGTAACTATCTGCGAACCGCCGGAGGCGTTATCACTGACGGTGCCGTTGTCCGAGCCGGATACCGTCGGCCGGAAGGTTACGCTGATGATGCAGTTTCCGTTGGCTAGAACTTGAGCCCCGCACGTATTCGTCTGCGAATAGTCCTTGCTTGCTGCGATGTTCGAGATGTTCAGCGTGGCACTCCCCGTGTTCGTTAGAGACACGTTTTGCGGCGAGCTGTTGGAGTTCTCAAGTTGGCTGCCGAACGCCAAGTTCGTTGCTGAGAAGCTGGCAGCCGGCGCGGCCGAATTGGAGGTCGTAAAGCTCCAGGTCGGGCCTGTCGTTGTATAGCTGCCATTGGAGATCACGGCGTACCACTGGTATTGCACACCCGCAGCTAAGATGTTCCATGTCATCGTAGCGTGAGCGCCCGAAGCAACATTCGAGACCGTCCCCAAGTTGGTGTACCCGCTGTTCTGCATGTTCCAGGGCACTGTGAATTGGCTGGCCGTGTCGGTCATATTCTGGTTCAGAACCGGCGAGTAGGTCTGCACGCTGATTTGGTTGTTGGCGGGGGAAAAAGTCATGATGCGCAGCCAGCCGTTGCCGCCATTGGGCTGGTCCTGATAGTCAGACATCAGTCCCTGGACCGTGTTCCCGCTGACGACACTCGTGCGCTGCCCCTCGCCCGGGAGAGTATTATAGTGACCAGCAAGCGTGAGAAACACGTTCGGGATTCCGCCCAGGCCGTTCACTATGGCTCCTCCCTGGATACTGAGATTTGCAGGGTTGCCGTTTCCCATCATGTAGTGACTGACTAAAATGGCATGACGGTCCGAATACTGCTTCAGGACACCCTGAGCCCAGGTCAGTACATTTGGGAAATCCGTGTTGAGCCCGGTCCCGGCCGTGTTGTAGTCGTAAGCAAAGTAGATGACGATGAAATTCATGCCGCCGGCACTGAAAAGATCGTAGTGGTTGTTATTGTTCGTTCCGTAGTTGCCGCCGTAATAGGAGAGGCCGGAGAAGCGCGAAACACCGAAGTAGGTATTGTATAGGACCGTATAGGCGGCATCGCCTTCGTCGCTACCGGTCGCGCCTTCGTCGTGATTGCCGGGGTGAACGCCGTAGGGGATGCCCGCGCTTTCAAGAATTTTTAACGCCCCGTCGGCAACACTCCACTCTGTTGTGTTCCCTCCGTTGTCTCCATTCTGGACCATGTCACCCAAATGCGCCACGTAGGCTACGTTGAGCGAATTTTGATTATTCACGATCCATTGGGTCTGTGCATTGAACATCGCTGGCGTACCTCCGTTGAGGCCGGAGGAGTAGTACTGAGTGTCGGGAAGCGCAACCACCGTGAAATCCGGGCCAACGGTGGAAGCAACCTTTCCGTAAAACGTAACGGAAAGATTACTGCCAGCGGGATCGGTGACAGAAACATCCAGTGTCGGAGAAACAGTCGCGCCGTTCGTGCCGTTCGCAGGAGCAAATAGAACAGGCGCATTCGGAGGTCCTGTGGGAGTAGGAGGAAGCGGTGGGGCGGCGGCGGGCCGCACTTTTGTGCGCGCCGGTTTTGCCGGCACTGTACTCAGCAAAGAAAAACTCTGTCGCGGCTGCTGGCTTTGCGGCGCTGAAAGAGGTTGCGCAGCGTTCAACTCCCGCTGCGGGTTTGCTCGTAGTTCCTGAGGATTGGCGGCTGGACTCGCAATAAGAAGCAACACCAAACATGCAAGGACGTGGATCCCTGTTACATGGGAACACGTTTCCAAGATATTCTGAACCAGTCGGGCCTTAGTCCGGCGCTTGTTTCCATTTCCCATTTCGCAGTTTTCCGACATGGATCGGCTCCATTAGATTGAAAGGTTTGTTCATGCGCAATCCACTGCACACGGATCCCATCTCTCGCAGGTTCTACAAAGATTTGGCCGGTTCTGTTGATGCGTTCTTGCTGGAAATGAGGCCCTCAGATATTCGTGTCTACTGTGAATTCACTAAGATTCAAGAAGCACCAGCGACAACCTCCCGTCGCAAGGCCGCCGGAGCCGGCTTTCGGCTCGCTGAAAGCATCCCCTGGGGCGGTTTACGTGCGCGTTTCAAAACACCTACCGGCGGAATTAGGCACGGCGTCGTGAAAACTGTTTGCTATCGAGTAAGCTCTGTGTAAACGCTCTTGCTGTAACGGTCGTTGCGTGGTGTGGTTGAAAAATGAAATATTCCGAACAGGAAGCCAAGTCCGTAAGCAATATGGTAGGAACTGAATACCAGCGGAAGTAACGGAAAGAGAATCCAGCCACCCTTCTTAGCCACGATGGATGCAGCGACCAGCACGGCCACGGCATACGCGATGTCCATCCCCATTCCCGCTTCCGTGAACCAGGAGAACGGCCCGCGTCCGAAGATCATTCCAAGAAGCGCCGCCGCGAGAACTACAAAGTTGGCCAACACGAAAGCACCGGGCACAAGATGCCGCCAGGAGGCAGGCAGCCGATGTTTTCTGATCACCGCCACTTTCCAAAAGCCGTACTGAAAATACTGCCGAAACAAGGCTCCCAGCGACGATCGCGGATGATACCAGGACACAATGTCGGGAGATTGCCAGATCGTGCCGCCTGCGCGGGTCAGGCGAAAATTTAGTTCGTCGTCTTGATTCCGAACAAGAGTTTCGTCGAAATAGCCAATCTGCTCAAGCACCTCGCGCCGCCAGCATCCCAGGTGAACCGTATCCACGGGCCCTTCGTAAGTGGGCTGGTGCCATCGGGCGCCTCCCACGGCAAAAGGTGAATGAAAAGCCGCGGCGATAGCCCTCCCAACGTAGCCCGTTTGTACCGCAATACAGGCCCCGCCGACATTTGCCGCGTTTGTCCTCACCAAAACTTCCACGCAGCGCCGGACGTAGTCGGCTTTGTATTCGGTATGGACGTCCATCCGAACGATGATCTTCCCGTTCGCGGCGCGGATACATGCATTCAGACCCGTTGAGGCGATGTAGGATGGGTTGTCGATCATGCGAATTTGCCGATGTTCCGCGCTGAACTGATCCAGGACCTTACGCGTTCCATCATCACTCATGCCGTCAGCTATGATCACTTCCCAATTGATATCCCCCATTTCCTGGTTGAGCAGGGAATTCAGGAAGGCATCAATGGCCTTGGCTTCGTTCCGGCAGGGCACGACGATCGAAACCGACGGCGCAGTATCCTGCTGGCTGGCGGCGTCGTATGCGGCGCTGGAAACAGAATCTTCACGCACTTGTCTGACTGCGCAGCCTGTCGGTACGTTCCTCGTAGCGCTGAAGCGTGCTTTGTCCAGAGTCATAGTCTATTGGCTAAAACAGAGAGGCTCATCACATGTTTGAATCGATTGCCTGCGCGGAAAAGAGAGCCACCGCAATGCCCTAATATTATAAGCGAAGGGGACAATACGTGTCCGTAGCAGAAAGGACCTCTGATAACTTGACAGTAATTACAAACTGAACCTCACCGTTTCGACTCCGACACTTGATCTGGGTCCGGCGGCGCAGGCGGCGTATCTAGCATTTCTCTTTGCGCGCGAATAGAGCCGCGAGATTGCAGGTCGTAAAATTCAAGAATGTGGGCGGTTACATCAGAATAGACTTTCGAAAGCGGTTGCGTGCCATCGACGACGACGCAGTTGGGGCTCTGCTTCATCAGTTGAAGGAAAGATTGTCGTCGCTTTCCCAGATCCTCTATATCCTTCTCACCTTTGCGGGCGAAGAGGACCTCAGCGGGCGCATCTAAATAAATTACTAAGTCGGGACGCGGGTAGAGGTGAGCCAGAAACCAGCGGTGGAGGCGTGTGTCGAAACCTTCCTGATCGAGGTCGACGTTGTCCAATGAAAAATCAAATAGGAAATGCCGGTCGTACAAAGCTATAAATCCAATGTACTGATAACCCCAGGACCATAGCTGTCGATACCATTCGTCCGCCAAATGATTGGCCAGTCTTCCTGCTGACCAAAATATTTTGCACGCCGACTTGCTCCCACGCTTCGGGTGCTGCAATGTCTGACCTTCCACCCGCGATGGATCGGGATTTCCATTTTGCCGCTCTCGCAGATACTCAAAGAAGCGAGATGTGGGCAGCGCGAAGTTGCTGGCCGCGATGTTTACCCCCATATAGATATATTTCAATGGGAGCGGTGATCGCTCTTCGAGCATCCGAGCGATCGTCGTCTTACCAGCGCCGTCCGGTCCAATCAAGGCAACGGAAAACATGGCAAATACTTCCTTTCACATTCGATGAGGAGTTCGCGCTGGCTCTGCGTTCGCTTAGAAGGCTCCGGACGGAGACGTGCCATGAGATCGTTGCGGCATTATCGGTTGGGGCGGTTCGGGCCCATCGCGGCAAGTGCAACGGGACTGCCGCTTGCCGCGTCGTACCAAGCGTTTCGAAGCGCCCCCATTCCTTGAACCCGAGCGACGATTTCCTGATAAGCCAGGCTGTCCATTGGAACGGCATCAGAAGTGGTAAAGTGCAGTGCGGGGCCCGAATAAGTGACGTTGAGCATCGGATTCCACATGGAAAACGAGCTGCCACAGCGGTAACCATCCGCTCCAAAAAACTGCGAAGCGAAGAAGTAGATGCAACGATCTTTCAGTCCTGCGTTCCAGATCGGGGTCCCGGCCTCGAACTCCCTGTTTTCCGAGATTCCGAGCAGATCAAGAATGGTCGGAGCGATGTCGATATGAGAAGTCGGCCAGGGAAGATTCGTCTCTTTTGAAACGATCCCCGGGGCGTACAAGAAGAAGGGCACATGAAATGTAAGATCGTCAATCTGTCCTTCTCGGAAGGAAGAGTCCGAGTCGCTGTTTCGAAGGCCATGGTCGCATGCCACGACGATCAGGGTCCGATCGAGGCGACCTAGTTTTTCGATGGTGGCGATTAATTCTCCCAGGTGGCGGTCCTCCAGCTTCATGAGGTTGTAGCGGCGTTTCGCCATGTCGCGCACCCCGTCCCCTGTGGAAACATCGACCCATGGTTCGTGGGAGAGTTGCGGCAGGTAAACGCCGAAGAACCTGCGGCCGGCGGAAACGCTTGCGCGATAGTCGTCCTCCATTGCGCGTAATGTGGCTAAGTCCAGATCCACTGTTTCACGCCATCCGCGGGAAGCCTTTTCCGGAGCTAGGGATGCTTCCGGAACAGAAGTAAACACCCGATCCGGCCCCATCGTTTCGTAGTAAACCTCTTCCTGCCTGGCAAACATGCTTCCGTGAACATTCGGCAAGTAAATTCCTGTCCGGTAATTGATGGCATGAAGGCTCTGGATCAGTCCTGACGATTTCCCCGGTTTCTTTTCAAAACTCTGAGCGTGATTGGGAGGATAAGTGGAGAGCAAGACGGATGAAATCGCCCTTATGCTTTCCGGGGACGTCGTGTAGTGCTGGGTGCCTACCCAAGCACGTTGGCTCAGGCGTTCCAGGTTAGGAAAGTCCTTCAGGCTCGCATCCTGCATCAGGATGTGCGCGGGACCCGTTTCCATGATGAAGAACACCACGTCATAGTCTTTCGCTGCGCCCCAGAAAGGACGTGTTGAACTAAGTCCGGGAGCATTCACAAGCTTCTGATAGATTGGCCGGAGAGAGTCTATCGGAAGACCCTGATACTTTCCCGCACCCGATTCTGTTGGGAAAAGCGATTCAACTGCCAAAGAAATCATAGGGGAGTGAAAGCGTGTGGGCCTCATCCATGGAAACCAAGATGCAATTGTCAACGGCGCGCAAACGATCCAAACAACCGCGGCCAAAGAATAGATCTGCCTCTTGACTGCCTGACGCCGAGGCAAAATGACGCGCCAACCGAGCACGATGACCGCGGCGGCCCCGCACGCCAAAGCGACGGACATAACGGAAGAAAACGAGGGGCTAAACGCGAAGAGATATCCGAAGGCAGCCATCGGATGAGACATCCCCCAAATCAATCCGACGCCGAGCAGCTTATATCCTGCGAGGTTTCCGAGCACGACCAATTCCGCGAAGGCCAGGACTTGAATCAGAACGCCGAGGAGCGTGACGGCGCCTACAATCCACCTATACCAACGGATTGGCAAAAGCAGGCGCGCGGCGAGAAAGCAGAATGGCAGTAGAACAAGGGCGAAGAGCAAATCGCCGCGGAAGAAAGAGAGGCGCTGCCCCAGAGAGAGCGCGTTTACAGAAAGCGCTCCGGCGACGTTTGCGAACCCATGCTTTGAATTGAGGAACCAGAGCTTGGCCAGCCAACCCGCCAGGCTAGGCGCTAGCCCAAGCAGAAATGAGGTCAGGACTAACGTCTGCCAGTTCGGTCTGTTTTGTAGATCGCGGTCCGAGTTCATGATCAGAACCCGCGATTTCACTGGTCCAGAATTGGATTTAACGAGAGTGCTCATACTGGACCTCGGAATTCGCGCTTGCGGCCAGAATGCATTCCTGCACCATAGGCTCGGATTCGCCATCCATATACATGCGCTGCCACACTTCGATCATGAGTAGCGCCCAGATCTGCATCGAGTTGTCGCGCCTCCCCTCCGAGTGATCGCGCAACAGTCGCGCGACCGAATCTGCGCGAAAGATACCGCGGCGCTCGATGGTAGCCGGGTCCAGCATGCCCGCGATCAGCGGCTTCAATTCCCGATTGATCCACGTCGGCAGAGGCGGGCTGAAGCCCATTTTTTTTCTCCGCAGAATTTCCGCCGGCAGGATTCCACGCATCGCCTCTTTTACAATCCATTTCGTGTCTAGGCCTCGAAGCTTCATTTTCGCCGGGAGCCCCAAGGCAAACTCGACCAGCTCCTGGTCAGAGAACGGGCAGCGCACTTCCAGCGAGTTAGCCATCGACATCCGGTCGCCGTACTCCAAGCAGTTGCAGCACAAGAACGAGGCCAGATCGACGTAGCCGAGACGATTCACCGGATCAAGCTGCGCTCCGCGGCGGAACAGGTCTCGAAGGAAATCCCCGGAGTCGCGGCCGTTCACCTGTGCGGCGAAGCTAGGGGTGTAGAGGTCGCGTTTTTCGTCTTCCGAAAGGTATCCGATCCAACTCAAGTACATGTCCTCGAGCGGCATCCAAGCGGATTGCGCAAACTCGCGCAAACGGCGGAACCCGTGCCGCCCATTGGTATCGTCATGCATCAGCGTGGAAAGCCTGCTAACCAGTCCTTTTGTGACAAAGCGCGGCAGATGCTGGTAGTAGCCGGCCAACCGAGCCCCCGCATAACGCGCGTAACCTCCGAAGAGTTCGTCGCCGCCGTCGCCGGAGAGCGCTACGGTGACGTGCTCGCGCATGAGCTTTGTGAGGATGTATTCGAGGATCGCGGTCGGGTTGCCGAATGGCTCATCGAAATGGCGGATGACTTTGGTCAGGAGCATCGCACAATCGGCATTGGGCTCCAGTACATGGTGGTGCGTGTGAAAAGTCTGCGCAACCAGGTTGGCGTACGGGAGTTCATCGTAGAACTTGCTGTCGTGGAACCCGATGCTGAACGTTTGCACCGGCTCCGTGGATTGGCGCGCAGCCAGCGCCGTAATCGTGCTGGAATCCAGGCCGCCGCTCAGGAATATGCCCAAGGGCACATCGCTGATCAAGCGGATACGAACTGCTTCTTCCAGCAGCGTCCGTGTATTCTCGATGGCATCCTTGGACGATATTTCCGCCGCTCCGGCTGTTTCCAAGGGATCCCAATAGCTCCACTGCTTCATTTCAAGGCGGCCACCGGGCATGGCGTTCACCGCCATGCAGGTGGCTGGCGGCAGCTTCGCGATGCCTTTGAACGCGGTGCGTGGTGGGGGAAAGTAAAGATAGGTCAGATAATCATGCAAAGCTACTGGATCGAGTTCTGCCGGAACTTCTCCCGTTGCGAGAATGGATTTGATTTCGGAGCCGAAGAAGAGGCGATCCTTGTCGTAATAATAGAAAAGCGGTTTCTTCCCAACACGGTCGCGCGCTAGTAGCATGCGCCGTCGGCGGCCGTCCCAAATGGCGAAGGCAAACATTCCGCGCAGTTTCTCAACGACTTCATCGCCCCACTGCTCGTAGCCGTGCAGGATAACTTCTGTATCTGTTTTCGAGCGGAACTGGTGCCCCGCAGCGATCAACTGACTTCGAAGTTCTAGAAAATTGTAAATCTCGCCGTTGAAAACGATCCAGACGGTCCCGTCCTCGTTCGTCATGGGCTGGTGGCCTGCGGGCGAAAGATCGATGATGGAAAGTCGGCGATGACTCAGCGTCACCCATTGCTGTGAGCCAGGAATCTGAAAGTCCTGCGTTCCGGCATCATCCGGCCCGCGATGGCTCATCGAAAGCCCGCACTCAGCTACCGCAGGGGACTTGTCAATCTGTCCGTAAATACCACACATATGAGGACTCCATCCGCATGGAAGGGATTTATTGCAAAACCAAATAAGTCATTCCTGATGGCGGGAACTGAGAATCCGACAGACCTTAAACAGGTGACATGCTTTTCGGTATTCGCAGAAGCAGGCTCATTGGCACACCGCTTGTAATGTGAGGACCCTAATCACCTGACGCGCGGGTCTTCTCTGTGCCGTTAACTCGTAGGCCGACGAGGCTTCCCCCCGTCCAAAAGATGATCCTGACATCTTCGAGGAGACAGATATTGCGGCAATAGGCCAGGTCGACCCGGAGCTTGCGTCTCATGATTGTGTTGACGTAGAACTTCTCTTGATCAGCCGCAGTAGCGAGCAATCGCTCTTCATCGATATAGGCCAAGGAGGCAGGTCCCGTGATCCCTGGCCTGACTTCCAGAACCATTCGTTCCTTGGGAGTATACTTCTCGGTATATTCGGGCACTTCCGGGCGCGGCCCCACGAGACTCATCTCCCCTCGGACGACGTTGAGCAATTGCGGCATTTCGTCCAGCTTTGTCTTTCTGAGAACCTTGCCGACTCTTGTGATGCGCGCATCGCCAAAGGCTGTGAGCTTGGATCCATGCTTGTCCGTTCCATCGATCATCGTGCGAAACTTGAAGATTTGGAAGGTCTTGCCGTATTGCCCGACTCGCCGTTGCCGGTAGAGGATCGGCCCCCTTGAATCCAGCCGAACAGCAACTGCGCAAAGGAGAAGAACTGGACTAGTGACTCCCAATCCTACCAACGCCCCCACGGTATCAACGATTCTCTTGCCCAACCGAAGATACAACCCGCCCCCTCTGCGCGGCGGCTGTGGCCTTACGGAAATTACCGTCTCTCCCGGGCCCATCCGAGCGATATCGCTTTGCTTTGCAGATTGCGGCGCCACGCGTTGTTTTCTTTGAAGGCTCTCCATCGTTCCTGACTCTCTTTCTAGCTAATGACTACGGGTTGCGATCTTCGGCGCATTGGCCACCTATCTGCGAAAGATCGTGGCAATTTCGTCCAGTCCCTCGATGACTTGGGTGATATCTTCATCTCTCATGCCTGGATATATTGGCAGTGAAATGCACCGGTCAAAATATTCTTCCGCGACCGGGAAGTCGCCAGACCGGTATCCCCATCTCTGATGGTAATAAAGGTGGAGGTGGAGAGGAATGAAGTGGACTGCCGTCCCAATCCCGCGCTCGCGGAGCTCTTCGATGACTTGGTCACGGTGAATGCGAAGCCTGCTGGGATCGACCAAGATTACAAAGAGGTGCCAGGCGTGTTGAACATCCGAAGCGACTGGAAGAGTGTGATAGGCCTCCATCGAAGCGAGAGCTTGAGTATATCTTTGCGCAATTCGAGCTCGGCTCCGCCACATCTCCTTGCACCTGGAGAGCTGGACCAAGCCAAGAGCTGCTTGGAGATCGGTCAAATTGTATTTGTATCCGGCCTCTACGATCTCATAGCGCCAGTTCCCATCGGCGCTGTAACGCTTCCAGGCGTCCCGGCTCAATCCGTGCAGCCGCATCATGCGAACGCGATCAGCCAACGAATCATTGTCGGTTGTCACCATTCCGCCTTCGCCTGTTGCGAGGGTCTTCGTGGCATAGAAGCTGAATGCAGTCATGGCGCTCAGCGTCCCGATATTCCTCCCCTTGTATTTGGCAGGGATCGCATGAGCGGCATCCTCGATGACCGTTAGACCTCTCGCAGTAGCAAGGTCCAATATGGGATCCATAGGGCATGCGTGACCCGCAAAGTGAACAGGAATAATGCATCGAGTTTTTGAAGTGATTTTTCGTTCGGCGTCTTTCAAACTCAAATTGAAGTGGACAGGGTCCACATCCACCAGCACGGGTTTCGCCTTGAAGTAGGTCACCACCTCCGCCGTCGCAGTGAACGTAAGAGTGGGCACGAGGACCTCATCGCCTGCTTTCAAGCCAATGGCCTCCAAGGACAGATGAAGTGCAGCTGTGCAGGAATTCACTGCGACCGCGTGACGCGCGCCAATAAAACGAGCAAATGCTTCTTCGAAGCACTTGGTCTTTGGCCCCGTCGTAAGCCACCCGCTTTCAAGTGTTTCTACGACAGCGCGTATCTCTTCTTTGCCAATGCACGGAACGTGGAAAGGGACAGACTTGACTGTTGTCGTAGTGGGCATAGTTTGTGGTCCTTTATTCTTGTTGGATCCGCAGCGTTAGGTTGGGAAACGGCTTGGACCATCTCAAAACGAAAGACGCCTTCTCAGGCGTTGCGTCCATAGGGTTGAAATCTCATTGACACAAGTTTGGTAAAATTCCAATAAGAAGGGCCTAATGTCGCTATTCAGATATGGCTGAGAATGAGTGGGAGTCTCGAAGCAACTCAAAAACTGGAGAACAGACTCGACCTTGCTGGGGGAAGAGAGGCTTGGGGTCGATCCATTGCTCATCAGCACTTTGCAGAGTCTGGTAAAGTCGCCAAGCAACCATCGCCATCTCACTCCGACGGAGTACCCAGTGACCTTATCCACCTCAGCCCCGCTAGCCAACTGGTACAGGAGCCAAGGGAAGTCAACACCCGCATCAATCGCAAGTTGGAGTGACCCCCAGAATCGCCCATTCACTTCTATAAGGTAAGGAGTCCCGTCCGGAGAAACCTTGAATTCAACCATAGCCACACCTTGCCAGCCGACGAAATTAAGGAGGCTATGCGCCATGCCTCGCTGTTCGGGGTTTAGCGGAATGCTCTCGCTCAGAACGCTCTCTCCGCCCGATGGCGGTTTCTCTCGCAAGCGACGATGAGCGAAGAAAGCCAACGGAGTACCGTGATCATAAAGAGCAAAAATCCCCTGGCCTTGGCCGGAAATGTATTCCTGAATTAAAAAAGGGTGTCGGTTGAAGTACTCATGCCGGTCCACAATCTCTCGCAATTCCCGGACCGAGTTGGCATACTGGACACAGCTTGCAATCCACCGGCCGTTGGAATAAATCATGGAACGATACGGTTTCAAAACTGCGGGAAACTTCAACCGCGAAACAATGCCGTCGAGGGCGATGACATCCTTTACGAAGTGTGTTTCAGGGATAGATACGTTTAGCCGCTTGGCAAGTTCGAACAGCTTCCACTTATCCGATAACGCCTCGAATGTCTCGAATTCGACAAATGGCAATTTGAACCGTTCCAATTGATCACGGTTCCTCAAGACCGTCGATGTGCTGAGCTCGGTCATGGGGAAAATCACGGATATGCCGCCCTGTATGCATTCGGATTTTATTGTTGAAATAAAGGCTTCCGGATTTTCGCCGGGGGGCGGGTATATGAATGTTTCGCTGCAGTAGTGTGAGGTGCCCGCGAGGGTCCTCTTTGAGTCACCACCGACGACTACGTGTAAGCCCCTTCTCCCCAATGAGCGCGTTGCAGCCAGAGCGCTTCTAGTGTTGCCATCCAGGATCATGACTTTTTCTCTCATGGCAACTCAGTGGAACCTATGCTCTTGAGAAAGAGTGAAGCGCGTTTTGCCGCGTTCACCTTGAGACTGAACTTTTTTACGATCTTCTCCCTGCCGGCTCGTCCCATCCGTTGACGCAAAGCCGGATTGTCTTCAAGCCGCTGTAAGGCATCCGCGAGAGCCGTGGCGTTTTTCGGGAGCACCAGAATTCCCGTAAGGTTCTCGTCCACTAGTTCGGCGATGCCTTCCACAAGACAAGACACGACTGGGAGACCGCACGCCATGGCTTCTTGCAGTACAGTGGGCATTCCTTCGCGATCGCCCGCGGCCGTCGGGGCCGTCGGTAAGACCACGACGTCGGTTCCAGCCAACTCGTTTATAACTTCCTGATAGCTGAGAGGCCCAAGCAATTGAATCTCCTTGCCAAGCCCTGCCTCCTTTATCTGCGATTCGATCGTGTGGACGAGAGGTCCTTCGCCGACCAGGCGACACTCAAAGGACGTGCCTCGTTGTCGCAGAATCCGGCAAGCTTCGACAAGGTAGGTGTGGCCCTTGACCTCCTCGAACCTGGCAACGCACAAAATCCGCAACGGCCCGGCCGAACGTCTGCTGGAAGGCGGCGACAGACGATCAACGTCGACACCACCGCGGATGACATGAATTTTCTCGTGGAGGCTTGGTTCGCACTCGTTGACCATGATCCGCTTGAGGTCGGAGGACACCGCCAGCGCAAATTCCGCCGCTTCGACCTTTTCTTTCAACATGTGGCGGTCGACTTGGACGTCCGAACCGCGGGCTGTAAAACTAAACGGAATGCCGGTCAGCCGGTGAATGATCAGAGCCGCTACCGCTGGATGATTTGCAAAATGTGCATGCACATGCACGATTCCCTGACTGCTCATCTCGTATGCGAACAGCACTGTTTTCGGGAAGATCGCGATGGCCCCCAAGAAAAAATTAGCGCTACCCCAAGTCCCGCGCAAAACTTCAGCCCAGAGCTTCAAATAATTGATTGGTTGGCGGCGAAGAAAGTTCCACTGCGCGCGCAAGATTGCGAGCGAGAGATACGGATGGTAGTGAGCGCATTCGATCCAGCGCCGGGCTTCCGGGTGCGTGATTTTTGGGTAGGTCCGGCGAAGAGGGTAGAGGTCGATGGACACGCCTAGCTCTTCCATGGCAAGCATGTCGTACAACACGAAAGTCTCATAAAGCGTCGGGAAGCCCGAAACAATATAGGCGACCCTCGCGGAGGGCGAACGATGGGTCGACAAAACAGTTGGCGATTCCTGAAGTTCTACCTTAGTCAAGACTGGCTTCCGTATGCGTCATTTTGTGCGTCACAACCGGTCTTTGCCACTTCTGTCGCCATGAATCGAGATGAAGGCCCACTCGCTGGAGGCGCAAGCAAAAGACCGGAAGGGAAGTGCGGGGCCAGATACAGGTGCGTCCTAACCGTAGAAGGTCCGTTGAATCCAACCGGTTCTCTCCGGGAAGAACTGTAAAGGCCAGTGAGATACTCTCTTCTCTCAGAATTTTAGTGGCGATGTCATTGTGATCCCCATTGGGATAACAAAAGATCGGCCAGGCGAATCCGATCTCTCTTTTTAGGTCCTGCTGAGACCTCTTAATTTCCTCGCGGATTTGAATTGTGGAGATTTGTGTCAGGATGGGGTGGGTTCGCGTGTGAGACCCGAGCGTCACTCCATCTTTGGCTAATTGTCGGAGCTGATTCCAACTCAATAGAGCAGCGCCACTAGTCGGTTGTTCGACAAGTTGGACGCACACCGCATCGACCAATCTCATTGCCGCATCGTGGGGCCTAGTTGGAACGTACTTCATAAGGGCGAGGAGGCTGCGCCGCCGTTGGTCAGGCTTTGCGAGCGGCAGAGAGCCGAGCGGCGACTCGCGCAATACAGTTCGAGTCGTATTGGCGAATGCCTGGTAGAGCCTATCCCACCAGAACGTCAGGTCAGGATGGTCAGGATATGCTGTTGGCACGAACAAAGTCGCAGGCAGCCGGAATTGCTTGAGAATCGGCCATGCGATTTCGGCAAAGTCGGTGTATGCGTCATCAAAGGTAATCAGGACGGATTGCTTGGGAAGCGGCGCATTTCTTTTGATCGCGTCCAACACTTCCGGCATCGCAACGCCGCGGTAATGCTTTGCTACATGGTGCATTTGGCGCGCAAAGCCTTCCGGTGTTGCGCTGATATTGGGGCAGTCAATCGTACTTGTGCCCTTTGTCTTGCAAACTCGATGGTAGGCTAGGATGCGAAGCATCTTGCTTCTCAGAGTCCCGTCTCAGCGCGAGTATGATTTGTGGATGGATTGCTTTTCAGAAAAGCAGTGAATGATTCAAGTCGCGGCAGTTGACGGCGTCGATTGCAATCACAAATATTTCTGATATCGCGATCCTCTAAGAGACTTGATTCCGATGTTTAAGGGAAAACAGCCCGAGGTAGTGGGTGTCCAAAAACGCCAGTCCCGCCAGAATGTCACAGAGCAGCCAGGACCGCGGTGCCAGCAACCGAACCAGAGGCGGCGCCAAATTCACACGGCGGACTTCTGCGACGCAATCTGGAAATAAGCTACGGATCTCTTTTCGCCCCACGCCTCGCACGTCAGGATTCCTCGGATTATTAAAAAAGAAATCGAGCCATAGAATTGCACCGTCAGGTTTTAAGACCCGGAGCATTTCCTGCGCGATCCGTTGTTTCAGGCGGTGATCTAAAATGGAGCTGAACACGGTGACCTGTACAACAAGATCGCAAGACGCATCGGAAAACGGAATGTTCGCGGCGTTGCCGCAGTGAAGAGAAACGGCATTGGGAGAAAGCCGCCGTGCCTGATCGATATTGCCCTGTAAAAGATCAAGGCCAGAAACGTTTTCCGGACGCGCACCCCATTTGATTAACCTGCGAAGATTGCCGCCCGTGCCGCAACCGACTTCGAGGATTTTTTGATTGGCCAAGTCATCCCGCCGGCGCCGCCTGAGGAGAGCGAGAATCTCTCGCTCCTGTTCTTGCATCATGAAGAGGCATGCGCGATCGAAGTACGATTCCCGCTTCAAAATCGCCGGTGTCGCGTCTCGATGGGCGTAGGCGGCCCGGATGCGCGCCTCCTCCGCGGCATATTCACTCGGAATAAGCATCTTCGGCCTCCAGCCGAAGCATCTTTTTCCCGGGAACCGTGTTTCGGCGCGAAGGCAGTTCGTCCATCGCATCGTTTTCAGAACTACAATGAACGATGCGCGTCGCTGCACTCGACAATGCAAACATCATCCAGAAATATCTTTGATCAATTAAGTGGCTGAAAAGTGAAGCAATTGAAACCGCCGTAAGGGAAAAGAAGAACGCACTCGCCGTCAGGGCAAGGGCCGGATGGCTATGCACCGAGCGGCGTCGCTCATTCCATAACCCCAACATAATCGCAACCATGATCGATACAAAGGACATTAACCCGATCAGTCCTGTTTCCGCCAGCGCTTGCAAATAGAGATTGTGTGACTGGTAGCCCTTCGTCAATTCGTGCATGCCGACCCGATTAACGTAATTCATGGAGTAGTATCTGGCAAATTGGCCAGGGCCAACTCCCAGAATCGGATGACTGAGAAACACGCGCCACGCCGCGAGATCCAGCTCATAGCGCAGGACAACGGAGCCATCGGGGGTCTGGCCACCGCCATCCGACCCGAAGAACAGGGCATTGATTCGCCCTAGAGTCATCATCCGTGTCACTACAGTGGGTTGGAGAACGGCAATGAGGAGGCCTACGCCCACCGTGGAGATTAAAAGGTGCCGGAACTTGAGAAGCCCCACACAACTCATTAGGATGAGCACGACCACGGCTGCCAAAAGGCATCCTCGTGAGAATGTCAGGAGAAGACCGCCAAAGATCAGGCCGGCGGTAATTACAGCGAGCCCTCGTAACGTTCGAGATGCCTCTGTTCGGAATCGCAGGGCTGCCAAAGGGAGCAGCAGAACTAGAATCTCGGCATATTGGTTCGAAGCATCGATTGGCCCTGCCGAGCGCGCCTGTCCGACAAGCACACCGCCCGATCCGATCTTGCCGGCCGCGCGTTGCCGTTGAAGCGTTTCCTGGTCATCCGGACCATATTGGGGGCCGCGGTCCATCTGGGCGAACCCGCCGTACGTGTTTGCCTCCGTGTGAGTCACTTTTTGCATGATTGAAAAGGATGCCATAAGGCTGCCCGCGAGCAGCAAGACCCACGTGGCTCGTCGCAAAGCAGCGTAGTCTCGAATCACATTGGTTAGCAGGAAATATAAGGCGACGCCCTCAATCAGATAGTCGGCTACGTACTTCAACATGAGTTGTACGTCCCTTGCAAAAAATGACGAAGCTAGACATGCCGCCAAGAATAGAATCATCAGCATGAATCCGCGGTCGACCAACAATGTTTGGTTTCGGACGAGAATCTGGTAGATCAGAGATGCGCCTAGAATTAGCCACAGCACACCCAGCGCCACGGCTGTACGTAGGCCGCCTGAAGCTCCCTCGCTGTCTGGGGGCCTCACCGCCAATACAGCAATATTCGAGTAGAGCAAAAACAGCACTGTCAATGTTCCCGTCTCGGGCCAGCGAATGAACATCGCAAGAAAGCCGACAGCAAGCAGCGTCGCCGCTAAGAGCGTGAGCGTCGGCCTTATCAAATAGAAGGCCAAGAAACCGATACTTGCGCTCGGTAACAAGATTCCAATCCGCCCGATCGGAGAGGTGTCAGTTGACATGTTTCACGCGCTGATCAATGGTTCTGAGCAAAACGATAGGGTAGGCTGGAGTTGCGACGATTTGTTTCAGTGCTACCGGCGTCCCCGTCATCGGATCGACCACAAACATCTGAGCGAATGGGTTCACGTTAGGAGGAGTCGCGTGAAAGGCAAACTGAGCAACTCCGGGAAAGTCTCCAGAATCTTGAGTTTTCTCTTGGCGACCGTGAGCACCAACATGGAGATGCAGCCCACCAGAGGGAGCGCTAAATACAGGCTCAAGGACAGGAGAGACTGGATCAAGAGCATTCCCGACGCGCCCAACGCAATCGTCAGATAGATAGAAAGGTAGCGACGGTCAAATGCTTTAAAATTGGGTGTCGGAAGCAATCCCGCCTGTAGCAGCAAGTTATAACTGATGAGGGCTACTGCGGTCCCAATCCCGGCGCCGATGGCCCCATAACGGACAATCAAAAACATGCTGACTACAACATCGATCAGGACCCCCAGCGAACTCATGACAATGATGTAGCGCAACCTCCCGAGAACTTTTAGCGTTTGCAGATTGAAGCCCAGGGCCGTATTGAAATAGCTCGCCAGGGAGAGCAGCGCCAGGATAAGTCCGGATTGCTCATAACGAGCTCCAAAGAGCAGAACTGTCAACGGGCGCGAGAGTGAAAAAGTTACGGCAAAAATCGGGAATGACACCACCGACATCCAAGCCGCCGTCTGCCAATACAGTCTGTTGAAGCCGGCGTAGTCCGCCTTCGCAAATAGGCGGGCTGCAGAAGGAATATACAGCAGCGTGAAGCTGGCCATGACGACACCGTTCAGTTGGGCTGCAGGAACAACAGCCCGGTAGAAAGCGACCTCCGGCATCGACCGCAGATGACCCAAAAGAAAAATGTTGATTGAAGCGATTGCCGCAGTTGCGAGGGTTGAACTCAATCCAGGGAGGACGAAGGAAAGAATCTCGCTCGTCGGGATCTGAATGCTCAAAGATTTAAGTTGCCGGAGAAGCCCTTGGTCCCCGAGCAGCCGCAGTAACATCCAAATGTAGGTCAATACTCCGACGGCGCTGGCTAAGAGGTAGCCATAGGCGAGAAAGACTATGGTGCTGTTCTTCCAAATCAGGAACAGGACGACACCAAGTTTGAGCCCCGGTCCGAGCATGTACTTTCGAAAGAAGATATCTCGCGTGCCCACAAAGCTGGCGAACAGGGCGTCCAGCAGTGTATCGGCCGCCTCGATGGGGACAAGGAAGATCAGGATCGACAGCAGGCGGACTGCAAGTTTTTCGTGAGTAAGAAAATGGGATAGTGGCCCATAAACGGCCAAAATGATAAGCACGCCGCTTAGGATCACGGCGCACGTAGCAAGCAAAATCGTGCCCAGCAGCTTTTCGTATTGGTGATTTTGATGATAAATAGGCACAAACCTGGCGATGGCCTCGTTTAATCCAAGTACAGCCACGATTTGAAACAAGCCTATGATTCCCAATCCAAACGCGAGTGCCCCATAGTCTCCCGTCGAGAAGTAACGCACGACCAGCACTTGCGCAGCGAAGTTAATGCCGAGCGACAGACATTGACCGCCCAAAAGAAGGCTTGACCCACGGATGTGTATTCTGGTCGCGTCCCGCTCGCCAGAGGCATTGACCGGATTGATTTCTGTTTCTACTTGCATGGTATTCGTGCGCGATGCTTTTGGGTTCAACGCGCGCAACATCCGGCGAAGTTAAGTCCCTGCGACTCGTTGCGCTGTGCCGTGGGGAGGCACCAAGACCGGGCCGCTTGTCGTTCGTTTCAGAAACGGCTCTATCTCTTCGTACAGCTCTGAAAAGACCAAGGGATACGGGTGCCAAACCGTGTAGGTATCCTTTCCGGCGAGCGCTTGCGATAGGATCTCGTACTGAGAATCAAACGAGGCCTCGATGATGGGATTTGTCACCTCGGGATACGCAAATTTGAATGCCAGATAGTGCTCCAACAACCGGATCTGTTCATATTGGGCCAAATGAGCCAACCGGAGCGCTATTTCGGACGGCGGAGTCGGCTTTACCTCGACCCATGGATCATCGTGACTGACAAGCAGGAACACTTTATCGGGCCGACCTACGAGCGATCCCACGTGATTGCCAAAAATCGCTTGCGGTGTGACCGTGGGATAGGCTCGCTGCTCGAGTGCTGTCACAATTCTACAGAGGAGCTTTCCAAGGGTAGTGCGATTGGCCTTCTCCCCAAGTGCGGCAGCTTGAATTCTGCGAAGTCTATGGAGAGCATCCAACTTCAAGAGCCTCGAACGCTTGATGGTTCGACGAACGTCCGGCAGGGCTTCTAGGTGCGAGGAGGAGAGCTCTATCATCGTTGGAAGACCGCACATTTTTTTTCCGTCCCTACTGACAAGCACCCAATCTTCCCCGATTAACTCGGCTCCCCGGGCGGCAAATCCGAGAAGTGCCGTGGTCTTTCCGCTTTCGGCCCAACCAGCCATCAACACGCCGACGCCATTGAGGACAAATGCGCATGCATGGACTGACGCGAAGCCTTTTGCCTGCGCGGTTAACGCCAAGATTGGCTTCAAAAGTGGTACTGTTTGAAGGCCACTCTCGCAAACAATTTCACATTTTCTTCCCAGTTGCGCGAAGGGAATCCTGATCTTTCCACCGTTCGCTCCACCCTCAAAAACGAACAAAGCATTATCGGTGAATCCCAGTTTCTTGAACCCTAGATGGCGCAAGGGGGGAGTCAGTAAGTGCTCTACAAAGCGAAGCGTTATGTCTGGTTCGCGCAATAACGGTTCCTGGAGAACTCCTAGTTGTTTGCTGACAGCTGCAACATCGCCTGGCGAGGGATCAACAAGCCGAATCCCCACAAGACCGTGAAGATCAAATTCAACCTGCGGTTGATGAATAGAAGACATGGGAATTAATTGTTTCACTAGGACACTCTTCACGGATTCAACGTTTGGGCTTACGCCTGGTCGCCGCTCTTCGGAAACGATGCTAACAGAGGAATCTCCAGGTATTCCTGAACTTCAGCCGGCGTTCGGAACGAGGGGTCCAGATATTCGTAGAGAAAACCAATTGCCAAGCTCAACAGCCCCGCTACGATGACGGCCAGCATGAGCTGCGTCAACAAGGGAAGGCTAACCGGAGTCAACGGCATTATAGCTGCCTCTGCAATAGCGGCGTTGATGATCCTCCTCTGATCCAGTGCGTCGTTGATTCGAGCTTCTTCATGCTTTCGCTGGTAGAGCAGAAAGCTCTCCTCGTCGCTTTTCACGGTTCTCTGCAGATCCTGCTGAACCATCGATTCGTGGTCGAGCGTTAGGACCTTACTCTGCAACGTTCGAAGGGCCTCTGTCATTGCCGATTCACGTGCCTCCAATCCCATCAAGTCAGCCTTGGCTTTCGCAATTTCCGTAGTGACTAATGCATGAGTTGGATCCTCATCGGTTGTCTCCTCGCGAACCCCCGCTCGCTCGGCATCGGCAATCGCCGTGGTGGTCTGCGAAATCTGAATATTTACCTCCTGAACCAGCGGGTAGGTCGGGTCGTATTTCTGCAATAACTCGGTGCGTTTTAGCTCGAGGTTCAGCAAAGTCGATTTCAGGTTCGCCATCAGCTCCGAATTCTCGGAAGTTCGGATCTGGGTCGTCACGCGTGCGGATCCGGATGCTTCTTGGTCTTCGAGTGCGCGAAGCCGCTGTTTTGTTTCAGCGATCGCTGCCTGGGTTTGACGAATCGAGATGTCAAAGTCCGCGGCCTTTTGTAATGTAAATTGCTTTCCGAAATCCGCGGAAACCACTCCCGTTTGCTGATTGAAGCCTTCCAACTGCTTTTCTGCACCGGTCAAATCTTTCTGGTATTGGTCGGCTTGTTGCTTAAAAAATTCGGAGATGCCCGGAAGGCGGTGCACTTCCGAATGTTTCGAGAGATAAATATCGCCGAGTTCCTTCAGGACTTGAACTGCAACCTGCGGAGAGTGAGAGTCGTAGGTGATCTTAATCAGGTTGGAATTGTTCATCGGGCTTACATGAAGGTCATTCTCCAACTGGAGAATGGCCTGAAACATCTGCCCATCCTTATCCCGCGAAATGCCAAATGCTCTTCGAACATGCAATTTGACGGCAGCGAGAAACGAATGTGGATCGGGCTGATCCAGCTTACAGTCCTCAACGGCTTTTTGGAGCGAATCGCGACTTTGGAATAATTCAACTTCCGACGTCACCTCGTTTTCCGTCAGACCGTGATCGGTCCCCCCACTATTTGCGTCGGTTGATACAACAGGGTCAACGCGTTCGCGTTCCACCAGGATTTTCATCTGCGCTTCGTAAGTCGGAGGCAAGAATTTGATCGCGAGCAGAGCCCCCGCCAGCAGTCCGGCAAAAGAAAGAAGAATGACGCGCCGGCGACGAAACAAGATGCCCACCAAGTCGCGCAGAGACAATGCCAATCCTGGAAAGTTATTTCGATCTTGCATCCGCGCGTGCTGATCTTCCATCACTCGCCTCCCTAGTTAACTCACTCTCCGCCGATGACAAGAACTATGACCCACACTGGCAAGATTGAGATTAGCTGCTTACCCTCGCAGTAGATTCGCAAAACCCTCTACAGTTCCATACGTAGAAATCTCATAATGTTTCACTTCCTAGTCCGCGGCTGCCACAGTGAGAGCCTTCAGTGGCTCGGGTGGATACGCAGCATCGCCAGGTTCCAGAACAGCGAAGAGTTGAACGCTTGGTTCACTGATCAGCATCTCGCCGCCCGCGCCTAGCAGGTGTTCGTAATTCGAAAATGCGGCATCGCGATAATTCTTCACGAGACCGCTTTCGATCGTTTTTCTTATCTCTTCAATCCCCACTTCCAGTCCCGTCGCGCATGTGAACCCTAAGTGAGAATGGATTTTGTCAAAAGAAACGCGATAGTTCCGCTTGTCAAGATTCTCTTGGTGTTCGATAACCACCTCAGGAATCTGCTCCCGGATCTTTTCGGCTACTTCGCCAAGCGAGTAATTCAGCCCATAAGCGCCCGCGTTGAAAACCTCGCCTGATACCAGGCCGTAAGGAGCTTGCAAAGAACATACAAAGGCACGCGCGACATCGCTAACGTGGATGAAAGGGCGCCATTGAGCATTGTTGAAAATTACTATCTTTCCATCTTGTACGGCTTTGGCGGTCAAAAGATTTACAACGAGATCGAATCGAGGTCGCGGCGAAAGGCCGAAAACAGTCGCGAGCCGAAGAACCGTGGGATGAAACGTCGAAGTTCGACTTTGGAGGATCACGCGCTCCGAGGCCAATTTGGTCTGGGCATACAGAGATACAGGGTTCGGGTTCGATCGTTCGTCCATCAGGAAATCGCTTGCACCATAGACACTGCAAGTGGACGCAAAAACAAGGCGATTGACGCTCGCGCCCTTACACACTTCGATCAACAAGCGGGTAGCCGCGTAGTTAATTTCATTGGTTAAATCGCCGTTGATTGTACAAGCTGGGTCACCCACGAGAGCAGCAAGGTGGATTACGGCATCGATTCCTCGCATTGACTTCACTAGTGATTCCGCGTGGCGAAAGTCTGCGTGCAGAAACTCAAACTTCGGATCGTTCAAGAGATCGCGTACGGGAGCATCTCCGAAGAACAAGGAATCCAATACGCGGACGCGATACCCCCCTGCGAGGAGTTGTCGGGCGAGAACCGAACCGATATAACCTGCGCCGCCAATGACCAGGACGTTTTTAATCTCCCTGTTTGCTCCTGTGGGCTTGCGCGCAATGGAATAGGATTTCGTTACGTAGGTCTTTAGGACCCGACTCCCAACAATCATGAGGAGCGAAAAAAGCCAAGCTAGCAGCACGATGCCGCGAGGTACGGGGCCGAGTCTCAATACGTAGGAATAGAGCAGAACCTCCGCCAGGAAAGTCAAACTCACCGCATTGGCCGTCACAACAAACTTGTACCGGTTTTGGTATGTGCGGGTATGAGTGTAGAAACCAAACGAGGCAAACACTCCGATCCCGAGAACCACCAGGAGGAGGATGTTCTGCATGTAAAGAGCCTTGAACGCTGCCTCAATTCGTTCGAGGCTGGGAATGCCTCGCCAAAAAACGACATACCCTACGAAATAGGTAGAAAAAGCGAAAAAGAGCGCCGCACACAACGAAAGACCATCTGCTAGTACGCGCGGCATTACGTCGTGTAGCAGGCTCGAAGATTTAATGCGCATCCGCATGTGAGTTTCTCCCTTGCGATTGCAGTTCACAGATTTCATCAGTCGAACGGCCACGTTCCACGCCCGCCTGCGCCTTCATGATCCTTTGGGGAGAGGAAAAAGGCGATCGCCACCGAAACGGCAAAGATGCCTGACTGTACAACTAAAATGAGCGGACGCCTCATCGACACAACTGGGTGACCGATTTTCCTCGGACTCACTTATCGCCCCTTTGAACTCTGTAACGCAGGTTCTTCACTTGCCACTTACCGAAGGCCAAGTTCGGAGCCTTTCGGTCACTTGTGCGGAGAATTTCACTTTCTGTATGCTCAATACGCGAAAGAACTCACGGCACGCGGCACAGAAGTTGTTTTCCTTGACAGCTGCGCCACACCTGCCGCAATGCCTGCGAGCCACTCTGGTGGCGTCCACTTTAATGGCGTTCATTTTGGCTTTGTTGACTGCCTGCTAGGCGAAACGTTTTCGGGGAACGCAAACCTAGAGCTTGCGATAGACCGATTCGGGAATCGGAAATGTTCGATCATTCATAACGACTCCCAAAACTCGAACACGGGCTTCCTCTAAACTTTCTTTGAACCGCTTGGTCGTCTCGCGCCGCGTGGAATTCGCCTCTACGACGAAGATGACTCCGTCAGCCAATTGCGCGAACTGCGTCAAGTTGGAAGTCATACCCATGGACGGCGCATTGATCAGAACGTAGTCGAACTGTCTTCGCAACTCTTCAAACCTTATGCGCATAAGTTCGGAATTCAGTGGGGCCTGCGAATTCGCCCCATCCCCGCCGCAGGTAATCATCCAGAGATTGCTGAAGGCCAGCGGTTGCGCATAGTGCCGTATAGTGGTGCTTTGCAGCACGGATTCGGATAGCCCGGGAGTATTTCTAACCCGCAGATGGTGCTGGAGTGAACGCGAATGAAAATCTGCGTCGATCATACAGACAGTCCCTTGAACCTGGGCCGCTAGTGTGTGTGCGGCTTGAGCGCAAACGCGCGCGCCACCCTCCGCTTTGTCGACGCCGGAAAAGAGAATGACTCGATTCGAACCGGAGTCAGGACCGAGGAACACGCGCTCGACCAACTTGATCTCTTCTTGCCGGGCCATACTCTTATAGTCGATGACTCCACGGCTGTTGTGCGTATGGTCATTTGTTCGGATCCCTAGCCATTTGATTCCCGCTCGGAGCCACGACATCCACGGTAACAACTCAACTCCTTGGGAAATCTTCGCAACTTCCACTGAATGGTCGTTGCTGGAGTGCACTTGCCTGACGCGCGCCTCATTATTGCGCTGTTCGACCTCTTGTTGTTCCGGTTCTGACTGTTCTGGTACCACGAGTGGAGTTGGCGGCGGTGGAAGTGCCACGGGACCCTGGAAAAGAGTCCTGCTGTGCTCCGCATGTTGCAACATTTCAAAATTCCTGCTCATGGCTTCCCTTCGATTGCTCCGTTGGTTTTCATCTCCGATGAATTCTTGTCGGCCGAACTCGCAGGGAGTAAGACCTTCTGACCGACAATGATGAGGTCAGGATCCTTCAGATCTGTGTTGTTTTTCTGTACTTCCTGGAGGACTTTATTGTCATAGTGGCCGAGATACTCGACACTAATTCCGCTGAGAGTTTCGTTTGTTTGAACCACATGCACAACAGGATCAGCATCTACCTTATGTTTCTTAGCAGGAGGTGGATCGAAGTGAGGAACCTTCTTCTTCTCCGAAGAAAGCGTAGCGTGCTTCGGACTTGTTGCCGCTCCCAATAGTGAGCCCGTAGAAGCGGGGTCAGGAATGATCGGCGGCCTGCCACTGGCCTTCATTCCTGGGGCGCCGAAACGGAGAGTGAGCCCGAGCAAGGACAAAGCCAGGAAGACCGCCCCCGCTAACCATCCTCCCTTGCCTTTCAGAACTTGGTCTATCAACATCTGTAGAGCGAGAGGGCGGGATTGATTCGACCTCGCCACATTCTCGGTGATCGTCGGACCTTTCGTCTGTGGGACTTCGCGCGGTATTGCGATGTCACTCGCGGCTGGCAACTCGGCTTCGCCTGGTGCATCCGTCGCCGGCTGGACTGTCGGCTCTGCCAGCATCTCTGCTATTGGTTGCGAGAGCGGGGTGGCGCGCTTTACTCCAATGTTGTTTGCACCCGGTAAGGCAACTTCCTCTTGCTCTGCCGTCATCGCCTTCCCCGTGGGCTTTGCCAGCGCGGCCACGAGCGCTTGCGTGAGCGGCGCGTCGCGCATGAATGTGACGGTCCTTGTCGCTGGCTGAGGGTCCGGTTCCGTTGATATCGCCTGCAACCCAGCCGGTGGGGCGGCCATCTCCGCGATCAGTGAATCCACGGAGAGATCGGAAAGGACTTCCTGAACCACATCCGGATCGATGTGAGTGCGCTCAAGAGCGCAACCTATCGATAGAGCGCTGGAACAGAGTGTGTTGATGACCCGGGGTATGCCTCGACTTTCACTGGAAATCAACTGAACGGCCTCGGGCGTAAACAGACCCGTGCCACGGTGGCCTGCTATCTGAAGCCGGTGGTCAATGTATCCTGTGACTTCCTGCAGCGACAGAGGGGCCAACCTGCAAAGAACGGTGATGCGCTGCCGCAGTTGGACTAGATCGGGATGCGCGAGCTTATGTCCCAGCTGCGGTTGGCCGCAAAGAATAATCTGCAGAAGTTTTCGCCGCGGCGTTTCAAAATCGGAAAGCAAGCGAATCGTCTCCAGTACCTCATGGCTCAGGTTTTGGGACTCGTCGATCGCCACCACGACGGTTCGACCGACGCGGGCCTCGTTGAGCAGGGCTTCGTTCAAGAGCGCGTGCATTTCCACGAGGTCTTTGCCGCTGTACTTGATTTTCATGTCCGCGAGGATGTATCGCAGCAGGTCGACCGAATTGCATTGCGTGTGGAACACGAACACGGTACGAGCCCTATCTTGTAAATAATCAAGCAACCGGAACAGTAAAGTAGTCTTTCCCATTCCCGGTTTTGCGACCAGGACGGCAAACCCAGAACCTATCTCAACTGCGTAGGCGAGCGAGGCGAGCGCTTCCCGGTGCGTGGATGTAAAATAGGTGTACTTCGGATCCGGCGTGACTCCGAACGGCTGTTCATGGAGATGATAGAAGTTGAGGAACATAGTAGTTTACGATCCGGGTTGTTTTATGAGACTGCTGGTTCGAGCCATCCTTCAACCTACATGACGGGTATGCTCATCCCGAGTCCTGTGGATGGGATGAATGACTTGATCTTCGACAAGTTGTTCTGGGGCACATAGATCAAGTCCCCTGGATGCAAGTGAACGTCTTCGGTCAGGTCGTTTCGAGCGAGCATTTTCTTCATGTCAAGTTGGCTGACTTTCAGCCATCCGTCTGGCTCTCGCCGGTAAATCACAACCCTGGAGTGCTTGGATTTGTCAGTGAAGCCGCCGGCAATTTGTACTGCCTCGGCTACCGTGGTGTCCCCGCGCAGGTCATACTTACCAGGCTTTTCGACTTGACCGCCCGCGATGAAATAAGGCTTTTCGAAATCCGTCAGCAAGACATCGATTAACGGATCGTGCAGAGTTTTTGCGTAGGCTTTCTTGATCGCATCAATGACTTCCGGTACTGACTTTCCCTCAACGTACAAATCGCCCGCGGCTCGCAGCGTGATATAGCCATCGGGCTGGATCATTACGGTCTGATCGAATTCCGGGGTGATGGGGAAGGAGATCTTAAGCACATCGCTACTCCGCACCTGGTAGCGCGGGGCGCGCTTCTCGAGGACGGGTTGATCGGCCGTAACGATCTGGTTCGCGGTTGCTTGTTCGCCGCCAGATTGTGCGTCCGCCGTAGTCATTGCGCGTCCCCCTACGGCAACAGACGCGCCCACCATGGCAACTGTCAATAGCAACGTTCCGAAGAACCTAATCAATCTTGCTTTCATGATCGTCCTCGTAGGGTTCGCGACAACTCCTCGCAGCTCCCAAGACTTATCCGACTGGCATCTTTGAACGCGAATAAGTCAATTCACCGCACGGGCCGCGATGCATGGGCCGCCAGCGATTCGCTCAATGCAATGCGCGTCCACTTCGACCGAAACTGACTTCTGGAGCAGCTCGGCCGATAAAATGAGCCGGGCGAAACCTCTCTTCCGAATTAGAATGCCTTCGATCCCCGTGAGAGGGCCGAACTTGACTCGAACCTGATCGCCGTGGCGCAGGAACGGATGGGGCTCAACGCGCAGATGGTTTTCAACCGCCAGGCGTATGGCATCGATCTGGCACTTTTCGATGACAGCAGGGTGACCCGCAAATCCCACAATGGAATGAACGCCGGGAGTAGAGAGGACAGTTACCCGTCGCTCGTGATTACCGCGGAAGAACACGTAGCAGGGAAACAGCGGCAACAACAGTCGCTTCTGCCGGTCTCTCCATTGCCGAAGCGCCTCGTAAACGGGCAGAAAAACCTCCAGCCCACGTCCCAAAAGATTTTCAGCCACGGTCTTCTCGTGCTGATGTCGTGTGTAGACTGCGTACCACTCGCTCGGTTCGCAATCTGACGTGCGTGCAAGGAACTGGGTCATCGAGAGATAGCTCCGCCCTGTGACTCACAGAGAGTGTTTCTTAAAGGTTCTTTCCGCTCATCCTTCGAGCTGATCGGAATCCAGATAAAATCGCGGAGGTGCCCATGTTGCCGGCGCATAGCGCCGCGGCAGGACATCTCGTCACGAACTCATATGCCCGCCTGGCCCGACTGCAATTTACTGCCGCTCACCCGCCTCGCTGCGAGTCACTCTTCGGTTCCAGATTTGCGGAACGAACCGTCGAGGTCCCAACGGGCACTCGTCCCGGGGCCAAGCCAATAGGCGGTGAAATTCACGGCCAGTGAAGGCAGTTTCTGTTCTCCCAACGGCAGGTCCGATCGCACGACCTGGCCCTCACAAGCCACCTCGAGCCCTGCCTGGTCGCTCGAGGACCTCAACAATAGGAATTTCATTTCCACGCGCGCCCCGCATTCCATACACTGCTCGCATCGAAACAGCACGCCTGTCGAGCTGATGTTCTCCGTCTTGGCTTTTCGCCAGTCGACTTCGCTGGATACCCGATAGCGAAGGGGCGCCTCGATTGGGAAACGCCTTGAGCGTCTCAATTCGTGATCATCGGTAATTAACAATTGACTTCGCATTCACGCGCCCGTAACACACGAGTGATACCTTTCACTTAGTGGTTGAGTGCGCGGCCCTGAAAGTAAATTGCATGGCCCGCGTTCCTTTGGTGCAGTGCGCATGATTGGGACGTTGTGACTCCAGGTCAATGGCCCGAAGGGTGATAGCACGGTAGGGGGCACTTTGGTGTCATGTGCGTTTCGCCGCGAACGAGAGAGGAAACCAAGCTTCGGCCATTCAACAATTAAAGTCGGAAACCCATCAAAACATGTTTATAAATTTCTCGGCGTATGCACGTTGCGGTACGGCGAGATTCCATTTCTCGCGTGTTTCATGCCAGCTTTGGTTCTCCCGCTGAAGCGTGGTAGCGGCGTCATTTGGTTTTGAAGGTTGGTGGCGGCTTAGCAACTATGGGCTGCCGCTGACTTATTTACATAACTTCTGCTTCTACTTCAAGCATCGGCAAGAAGAGAGTCGTATTCATTTTCAGAAACACTCTGCCAAGCAGACGGGAATAGGGCTCCCGACCTGAGAGGCGCGAACCATATTTATCTACTAGTACTTAACTATAGTTAGCTTTTATCTGCGTCGCTATGAAAGTCAATTAAGGAAGAGGCCGCGGGTAAGTCGCGGACATATCTCTTTGTTGGTATGAGAGTTTTGCATGCCATAATTCGATGGACTCATCCTTCTCGGTTGAAGAGCACTAGACTGCAAATCACACGGCGCCTTAAAATTCCAGTCTTGCATTAAGGTCCGACTTTTACTATAGTTCGATTGTCTTTTCCTGCCGATGCAGGGAAAACAGGGGGGGGCTCGCGTCCTCGGGTCCCGTTGAAACAACAAACATCTTAGTTGAAGCTATGCCTCCCGGCGCGGGTGCTCCGACTTGTGTACCCAATGACCATCGGGTCACGAGTCCAGCAGATTATTTGACCGAGCGGTTTCGCCGGATTCGCTAGCTCGAGGGGTAGTTCGACAATGGATCTGGCTCCCAGCCTGGGATCCAATTGCCCGAGCCTCAATTACAGTGTCCGCTTCGGACCGGGGCCGGAACGAGCATTGGGCTTGGCGCGCGTCTGGACAGCGGTAGGCATTCTCCTTCTGGTGTGCCTACACCCGCCCTCTCCCAATTTTCCGTCCAATCAGGCTGTGCTGTGTGCCTCCGCGTTTGTGCTTTATAGTTTCGTCTTCTTCCAGCTGCTCCGGGGCCCCCGCAAATGGCCCAACCGAACCCCACTCTGGCTCCATGCTGGTGACGTGGCGTGGGCCGTTATCTTTCCTCTGCTCATGCCCGAACCGCGAGTCTTTATCCTTGCGCTTCTGTTTGCATTGACCGCGGCAGCGCTGCGCTGGGGCCCCAGTCGCGTGGTGGAGACTAGCGGGGCGATTGCTCTGCTCGTGAGCGCTGGGCTTCTGATGGAGTACGCGCTGCCGGGCGCAGATTCTCGGAATGCATTTCGCCCCTCCAGCGCCTCGTATATCTTCTGGAGCGTCTTCGCTCTCTTTGCCGGTGGCCTGATCTGGTTCTTAGCCAGGAGGGAAGCCGCGCAGCGAAGGGAAGCCGCTGCCGACGCGGCCCAGCGGGCTCACTCTCGCGTCTCCGTCGAACTTCACGACAGCATCGTCCAGAGCCTCTTTACCGTCGAGTGCTACATTGAGCGAATTCGTTCGAAGACTGACGATTTGTCCCCTGCCGCCTTAGAGGACCTCTTGAGTCTCCAAAACCTTGTGCACAAGACTTCAGTGAAGTTGCGAGATATCGTCTGGCAGGAGCGGCCCCTCGACCTTGGTTCGAAATCCTTCATCGAATATATCGCCGCATTGGTCGCCGAGTTTGAGCAGGACACGGGGATAGCCGTGCGTATTAAATGGGATTGCGGCAAAATCTCCCCGCCTCCATCCGGTGCCAGTGAACTGGTACGAATTATCCAAGAGGCCTTGCTGAACGTCCGCAAGCATAGCGGCGCGCGCAACGTCTCCATAAACTGCGGCGTGACGCGAAACAACTTGCGCTTCTGGATCGACGATGACGGCCAGGGTTTCGATTTCTCCGGCCGCCTCGGGATGGTCGAACTCGAAAGCACCGCGCAGGGGCCTTTCGTCATCCGCGAACGCGTCTCCGCACTCGGAGGCGAACTCGCCGTGGAGTCCAAGCCGGGGCGTGGCGCGCGCCTGGAAATCGCGCTCCCAAAGGACGCCTTTGTATAACTTCACGCGTACCGTCCGTGTGCTGATCGCCGATGATCATCCGGTGTTTCGGGAGGGTCTGCGCTTGCTGCTTGAATTGGATCGCAAGATCCGCGTGGTCGGCGAGGCCCGTGACGGCCAGGAAGCTGCGGAGTTGACGCGCAAGTTAAAGCCCGACTTGGTCCTTCTAGACTTACGAATGCCTCGCTGCTCGGGGATTGAAGCGCTCAAGCTGATTCAGAAATTGTCCTTTCCGGTGCGCGTACTGATCCTCGCCACTGAAGTGGAAAGAAACGACATCGTGGAGGTTCTCAAGCGCGGCGCTGCGGGAATTATCCTGAAAGAATCGACCACGGAGCTTTTGCGCAAGAGCATCCACGCAGTGGTTGCAGGCGAGTACTGGGTCGAACGGCAGAGCATTTCGGATCTCGTGCGGGAATTGACGCGGCGGCCTGGTCGTGCCTCTCCGGATGTGCCGCAAGGGTCCTGGCGTTTGACGCCTCGCGAACGTCAGATTGTCGCGGGGGTGGTTGCGGGCAAGACAAATAAGGAAATCGCCCAGGAACTCTGCGTGAGCTTACAGACGGTCAAACATCATCTCACCAACATCTTCGACAAGGTCGGTGTGCACAACCGCCTGGAGTTAGCACTCTTCTCGATCCACAATTCGTCGGGTGGCGAGCAAAATTTTGAAAGTGTCAAGGAGCCGCAGGCGTCATTCCAAAATCCCCCCCAGTATACTACCGCACACCGCGCGCAATCGAAACGAGCCACGGGGTAGTGTCTAGAACCTATCTGGCTTTGTTGAAATCCTCGTTACGACTGTGAGTCCAGAGACCGTGGTGCGATGGCACACGTCTGGCTTTGCGCTCTATTGGCGTGTGATCTCCTTGGCCCGGCGGGTGACCGGCAGGGGGAGGATTTCCAAAGAGGTGTGGGATCTCATCTTCCGTATGGTGATCAACCCGCAGTCAGGCTCTCACACGCCGTGGTACAAAAACTCGGGCTGGTCAGTAAGAAAAACGAAACTCCTTTTGCGGTGCGCAGGCGAGTATTGGCGGTAATCAGCGTAAGCTGGAAAACTTTTGCGGTAGCGGCAAGAAAGGCGGCGGCAGGATCTCTGTGTTTATCGGGCACTACCCGTCAGGGCAGCGCGAACGCATTGACGCCAGAAGTCACAATTACGACGTACTGTTTTCCGTTTCGCCCCAAATAGGTCATCGGGTTCGTATGACCTTCAGAATCGAGCTTGGTTTCCCACAGCTCTTTTCCAGTTTGCGTTTCAAACGCTCGGAACCGTTTGTCGATCGTCCCGGCGATGAACACAAGCCCTCCTGCGGTCGTAATGGGTCCGCCCTGCCCAAACGCTCCCGTATTGTGAATGCCTTTAGCTTCCAGTTCGTCGCTCGTTCCAAGCGGAACTCGCCAAGCAATGTCGCCGGTGTTGGCGTCCACTGCCATGAGTTCGGCCCAGGGCGGCTGCTGGCAGGGCAACTGCGTATCGGGGTCCCAGAATCGGGCGTTGAATGATCCTTTCCCAAGAGGGCTGAATCGGCGATACGCCACCTGATCGCCATCTGGAGTTTTATCCAACCGGCCCATGCCCGCAACGTTTCGTGAGTTTACAATCACATATCCAAGCTTCGGGTCGACAGAGACGCCCCCGTAATTGGGTCCACCCTGCTGACCGGGGAAAATTATTCTGAATTCTTTACTGCTATAGGGTGTGTACGGCCCTTCATTGTGGATTCCGCCTATTTGAGCCACGAGGTCGCGGCAAAATTTCTCATGTTCTGGCTCGCCGGTGAAGACCTCATCGGGCTTCATACTCAGGCGGGCAAGGGGCGGAGGTTTAGCCGGGAATGGTTGTGTGGGCCAGGATTGCTCGCCGGGCACATCGCTCTGCGGAACGGGGCGCTCTTCGAACGGATAAATCGATTTGCCCGTTTCTCGATCGAGAAAAAACATTAATCCGGGCTTCGAGATTGCCACGACTACGGGAATTTTCTTCGCACCTCGCGTAATTTCCATCAGCGATGGTGCGGCTTCGGCGTCATAGTCCCAAAGGTCGTGATGGGTCAACTGGAAATACCAGCGCACCTTCCCAGTATTGCCGTCGAGAGCCACAATGGACGACGAATACAAATTCTGTCCGTGCCGCGCACCTCCATAGTACTGCGCAGCCGGCTGCCCAATCGGCAAGAAGACCAATCCGCGTTGCGCATCCACTGTGATTGCGCCCCAGTTGGCTGGCGATCCGGCGGTCACCCAATTGTCCTTCGGCCAAGTCTCATAACCGGTCTCGCCCGGGTGAGGGATGATGTGAAAAGTCCACACCAACTTGCCCGAACGCAGATCCCAGGCGCGCACATCCATCGCCGGCCCTTCCGGGTCATCTTCTTTGCCCTGCGCTCCGGTGATGATCAAGTTCCGATAGATGGCGCCCGGCGAGCTCATATGATATGGCGCATTTGGAAATTTTCCGGAGACACCGGGCTTCAAATCAATCATCCCTCCCGAACCGAACCCCGAAGCCAGTTTCCCGGTCTTGGCATCGAGCGCGATGAGTTGGCCGCTACTGGTTCCCGCAAGAATTCGTGGAGGATTGTCTCTATCGCCCTTCCAGTAGGTCACTCCTCGAAGTGTGCCGCTCGCTTTGCCCAGATCATATTTCCAAATCTCCTCGCCACTTTCCGGTTCAAGCGCAACGATCGTGTGCTGGAAAGTAGGGGTATAAAGCATCCCATCGATCACAATTGGCACGGCTTCGGTTCCGGCCAAGGTGGGATTATTAGGGTTGCGAGCGTTGGAAGTCATGCCGTACTGCCACGCCAGCCTGAGCTTCGAAACATTATTAACATCAATCTGCGTGAGAGGCGAATGACGTTGGCCGCTTTGATCGTGGCCGTACGCCTGCCAGTCTCCTTGGCCGTGCAGTTCCGGAATGAAAATTGCCGCGAGCAGGACGACCAGAAAAGTTTTCATAGTGATCTCTCGATTTGAAATTCCTGGAATGCCCCCGAAGTCCGAGGTTGTTCGAAACTGTCCGAGGGGCGCTCAGCGCGAATGGCGCCCATCTTTGCAGATAAGAACGTCGGAATGCGAGCACAAAATGAGTGACCTCCACTGAGGCAATCGGTCTTCATGGATGATAAGAGTCGGTTTTCCGATCGGAGGTTTTTGATCACACGCATGCAGATTCCCAGTTACCGATGACACCGTTTCTCAGGAGCTGGCCTATTCACCAGGTCCTAACTGGGCCTGCCTTGATGGCAAAATCGTTGTGGCCAAGGCAGGAGAAGCATACGATGCGCAAGCCAGAGACCAAGTCCGGTTTGTGAGAGGAGGCAGTGCGTATTCGTAAGAATACGCGCTGCTGAAAGAACTTCCGCGCGATGCGGCAAGAAAAGGAAACGAGAGGCTAATGATGAAGCCTAAAAAGGAACGTGTTAAGAAGTGCGAAGGTAACTCCCGTCGTGGCTTTCTGAAAGGGAGCGTGGGACTCGTCGCTGGCGTCGCCGCGGCCCAATGGCTGCCCGGACGTGCCGCCGCCCAGCAAAGCGCCGCACCTGCCGTGACCCTGGAAAACCTCAGGAATGCCAACGGCCGCGCGATTCTGCTAAAGGACGGCATTGTCCTGAGCATGGATAGCCAAGTGGGCGATTTCGAGAAGGCCGACGTGTTGATCCAGGGAAAGAAGATCGTAGCGGTCGGTCCAAACGTCCCCGCGCCAGCCCACGCCCTGATTGTGAATGCGACGGGGATGATCGTGATGCCAGGATTCATCGATACGCACCACCACCAGTTTGAGACCCCTCTGCGAAGCATTCTCTCCGATGGTTTGCTGGGTACTGCTGGAGATACCGTGAGCACTTACCAGGGAATGATCCTCGGTACCTTCGCTCCCGCCTATCTGCCGGAGGATGCGCGTCTCGGCGAGCTTGTGGCGTCGCTCAGCCAGATGAGCGCGGGCGTTACCATGACGGTTGACACATCACAGGTTTCCCTCACTCCCGAACATACCGACGCCTGCATTGCCGGCCTAAAGGAATCCGGGCGCCGGGTTCTGTTCGCTTACTCTGCCGGCGCGGGGACCAAGAGCCAATATCCGCAGGACATCGTCCGGCTGCGAAAACAATATTTTTCGTCCGACGAGCAGTTGCTGACGCTGGCGCTAGGTGCTGAAATCAATGCCGACCGCTGGAAGCTGGAGCGTTCGTTGGGTGCGCCCATCGTTTCCCACCTTGCTAACATGAGCGGTTTGGAGCCGCTGGCCAAGGCGGGACTTATGGGACCGGACAATGAATACATCCATTGCACGCGGTCCGGTAACGAAACCCTGTGGAAGGCAATCGCGGATACAGGCGGCAAGGTCTCGATCGCCCCGGCCATCGAGATGCAAATGCGGCACGGAATGCCTCCCCTTCAGGCGGCGCTCGATCACGGAATCCGGCCGAGCCTGAGCGTGGATGTAGAGTGCAACATGACCGCGGACATGTTCTCGATCATGCGCACGGCCTTCACGCTGCAGCGTGCGCTCCTCAACCAGCGCGCGCTCGCCGGTGAACAGAACCTGCCTCCCCTGGTGACTTGCCGCGATGTCATCGAGTTCGCCACCATCGCCGGCGCGCGCGTGGCCCACGTGGACAGCAAGGTCGGCACGCTAACGCCGGGTAAGGAAGCTGACATCATTCTTTTAGGGACCGAGCGGATCAACACCTTCCCGCTGAACAACGTGCCCGGCACGGTTGTGACTCTGATGGATACGAGCAACGTCGAACATGTATTCATCGCCGGCAAAGTCATGAAGTGGCACGGCAAACTCGTGGGCGTTGACCTGACCCGGCTCCGGAGCCAGATCGAGAAGTCGCGCGACGGGCTTCTGGCCCGGACCAACCAAACGCGCAACTTCTTTGGGACCTGCTGCATGGCCGGTTAGGGTGCCGCTATCAGTGCGGCGATTAGGAAAAGCGTTCGGCGTCTTCCGCGCCCATCCTCGCACGATTGCGCTTCCGCATTGGTTTCGGCATCCGGGAAGTCGCTTTTGTTGGTCTGCACATAACCATCGTGGGATGCGTGTGAATGTCTGCATCTATTGTGCGGGAGAAGAGGGATTATCGGAATGTGGCCTGGAATCCGTAATGCGGCAGAAAGCCGCATTCCGATAAGACCGTTCTATAAAAGCTCTCTCGTATCGTCGCCGGATAACATTTTGGCGAACGACTGGGTTGGTTGACACGCACTATCTCACGGACTAGACTCCGCCCAGTCGGGGTTGGAAATCCAGGGTCGCACAACACGATAGGAGGAGGGGGCAGATGAACAGCGGTAGAAGTGCACCGAGCCGGGCATTCGTTGTATTGGCTGGCCTCTGCTTGTTGGTTTTGTGTGCGGCGTTAGGAGCGCAAACGCTAACCGCGCCAAAGTACAAGTTCGATCCGGACTGGCCCAAACCGTTGCCGAACAAGTGGAAGATGGGAGGCGTCACGGGATTGGCCGTGGATAAGGATGACAACGTGTGGGTGCTCGATCGCCCGCATGACTTGAGAGATATGGAACTGCGTGCAGAGCTGCCCAATCCTACTTCCGACTGTTGCACTCTACCTCCCTCAATGATTCACATCGACAAAAACGGAGACGTCATCGGCTCGTTCGACGCGCCGGAAGGGCACGGCATGGCCGTGGACAGCAAGGGCTTTGTCTACATTGGACAGGACACGGTCCGCAAGTACGATCCCAAGACCGGACAACCTGTCGGTGAATGTCCTCGGGTTCCGGACAGGCTGGCGGTCAACGGCGAGGCAGCTCAGACTAGGGCCCCCCACATTCCAGGCAAAGGCGGCCCTGGCCCGCTTGGAACCTATCCAGGAAGCGGTGGCGGAGGCGCTCGGCCCGATCCAGCGGCCGTTGCGGCCTTCCGCGCGAAGTATCCCCCGACGACCCCGATGATTGTGGGAAACATCGAAGAGATACGGCTCGACGAACCAGCTCACGAACTTTAGGCACCGATAGTTACTTGGGCGGGCGCGTGATGGTATTCGACTTAGACACTCTTGCGTTCAAGCGGGGCTGGGGCGCCTACGGAAAAGCCTTGTCGGAAATGAGCACCGATGACGCAGACCGCCAATACACTCCCAATGGACCGATGCCCAAGGAATTCAGGGGCCATCTCACGCTGAATATATCCAAGGATGGATTCGTCTACGAGGCCGATCGGATGGCGAACCGCATCCAGGTCACCTCGAAGCAAGGCAAGTTCGTGAAGGAATTCATCCTGGCGCCGTCGACGGGCCAGGGCGGTTCCACCGGCGGGGTGGCTTTTTCGCCCGACAAGGCGCAACGGTTTTTGTTTATTTCCGATCTCACCAACAACCACATCTGGTTCCTCGACCGTGACGAAGGCAACGTCGTGGGCCAGATCGGCACCACGAGCCAAAACGGCGGCCAATTCATGGGGCTTCATATGATCGCCGTCGATTCGAAAGGCAACATCTACACCGGGGAAGTTTCGAACGGTGAGAGAGTGCAGCGTTTCGTCCCCGCTAAGTAAAACGTTTAGTGAGAGACGCGCGCAACTCGGCCAACAGTGACCATCGCTGATTTCGAATAGCGGTCTGCTCGGTAATCCGGAGAAGCGGATGGTTGCCCTGTTAGCTTCAGTAGCGCAGGCTTCAGCCTGTGGGTTTTGGTCCTTGCAAGGACGCACCCTCGCAGGCTGAAGCCCGCGCCACCACCGGATGACGTCGCCTAGTAAACTCCTTTCGCTGGCTTGGCGGTAGCCTTATCCACCGTGCAGATCGATTCCCGCATGTCATAGAGGGGCCTGAACCTAAAAGTTTTCTGCCCTGTCCATGGCTTGCTGTACATCTTCGCGTCATCAAACGTGACATCCAGCTGCAAGGTGTCATGGTCCAAGCGGCGGTAGCGCTCGGTAAGGTGCAGGGCGTCGCTATGCGGACGGCCCAGTTGGTCGAGCCACGTCGTGTCCTTCACACCGACGGTGTTCACGACCAGCGCGCCCCCTTCCCACTTGCCAACCGAATAACCGAACCACGTGAGGTCCGGGTCTTTCGGAAGCGGCCGCCCGTCCATGAAGATTTCGCGCCACATATGGCTGTCTTCAAAGATCATGACCACTTCGTAGGATGTCTCGAAAATCTTGAAGGGACGGGGATACAGAAGTTCCCTTGGTATCCCTGGCGGATCGCAGAACTTCACCACGGGATCCGTGGATTTGCTTCTGTCTTCGATTGCGTTTGGTCCCTTGAGTGGGACCTCGGACTTCAATTTCGCCAATGCCTCGGGCCGGTAAGGAGTGCCGTCTTCGAGTTCGTGGCCATAGGGATCGGAGACGCTCCAGCTATTGGTCAAATACTGCTGCACCCAAACTCCGGATAAGTCGTGAGATGCTGCCCGGGCGCTGTTTGCCGAAGGGGCGGCCGTTTGCCGCTTGGCGCCGGTCTGGGCGAACAGAGACAGCGAAAATGCCAACATGGGAGCGGCGATTGACCTTGCGAACCTAAATCGCATTGTGAAATTCCTCCGCAATTCGGATGACGGCCTTCTCGTTAAGAGCGCGGGGGTAAGGGGTTTCACCCCGAGTCCGGCACGCTGGCACACAGCCCGCCACCACGTAGCGCCCCTTGCCGCGAAGCCTAGCGCGCTTTGCCGTTTGTGGCCGGGTTCACCACTTGCTCTTCAAAATGCAATTGGTCCGATATTGCACAGATGGATTCTTGCAGGTCCCCTCTTGCTCCCGGGGGAGACAACCGCCAGGTCTTGCGCCCCGACCACGGCTTTGCGTACATCTTCGAGTCAGTGAACGTGACATCGAGCCGCAACGTGTGAGCATCAGGGCGGCTGTAGCGTTCCACGATGTGCAGGGCGTCACTATGAGGACGGCCAATGTTGTCCAGCCAGGTGTCGGCCCGCTCGCCCACTGTCTCCACCACTAACGTCCCCGCTTCGTACCGGCCAACCGAGTAGCCAAACCAAGTGGGATCCAATTCGCTCGGAAGCGGACGCCCGTCCAAATATATTTCGCGCCACATCTTGGTCGCCTCATAGAGAATGAGCACTTCGCTTGGGGTTTGAATAATCCTGAACGGATGAGGGTAAAGAGCAAGACGCGGTATGCCAGGGGGATCGCAGTTGAGCACCACAGCGTCGGTGTTACTGACGTCGCTTGCGTTGGCGCCATGCCCGGAAGAGTGCGCCTTTGTCAGCGCCAATGCCTCGGGTAGATACGCGATACCGTCCTCAATTTTCAGCCCTGCGGGATCGCTCGGGTTCCAGCCTTCGGTCCCGATCGTCTCCTCCCAGACTCCGGAGAGGTCCGGTGCGTTGGCTTGAGTCCGTGCCTTCGTCGATTGCGGCTTCGCAGCGGTCTGAGCGAAGAGAACGGGGGATAGAGCCAGCAGGGCCAACAGTACAGTGCTACGCGCTTGCGGCATTCGCATTTGGTAGCTCCCTCGCATCTTTTCGGAACACCCGGCCTCGCTAGTAATAGTAGACGGGCAGATAATAAGCGATCCACCGTCCCGCGGCTACGACGCCAATCCACAGCAGGATCGAAAAGCAAGCGGCGAGCCGGGCTCCCAGTGGTGGGACACGCGCTTCATCCCACATCGCCACCCGCCTATATAACGTCCAATGAAAGACTATGGCGTTTATCCCCGCCAGCAAGATCATCAGCATCTTTAGGCGGAAGACAGCATTGGCGTAGTACTTTGTGGCCTCCGATGAAAACAATAGGAGCCCCGTCGCTGCGAGCAGCGCAAAGCCGAACCACGCCCAGGGCAGAAGCTGCTTCGCGAGTTTCGACACAGGGTCACCCCGGAAAGCGCAACCCAACAAACGCAGAGCCAAAATCGCATTGGAGGTCAGCAGCGCGACGATGCCGCAGATGTGAAGCGTCTCCATCATCGGGGCAATCCACCCCGAGTTGCGCATTGCGGCGCCCATCGGCGTGTTTTCGAGCCACTGACAGAAAGCGAGCAAGGCGGGCATGTGTTCGGATCTCAACGAGAAAATGGGAGCGGTTTGCCGTTGACGACAATGTTGGCCAGAGCCCCGACCGGCGCGCCGTTTTTCGCCGGATGCGCATCAGCTACCGCTTGATCCCCCGGCTTCATGACACTTTTCGTCCAGCCCCCAGCATGAAACATCGCACTGGGCGGGGGCGTCTCTAGAACCCAATGTTGCACGTTGCCATCAGCATCCTTTACGTCTAGATGAACCAGGCAATGGGGATTGACCCACTCGAAGGCCACGATGGTTCCTTTCAGGGTGAGCCAACGCCCGTTGTCGTATGACGCCACCCCGTGGTGAGCCCAAATCGGGCTTGACCCAACAAGAAGGCAAACTCCTAAGGCAAAAGACATAGACACCTTTCCTCTCACCCAGCACCTCCGAGGTAGATAGATCGATTCAGTCTGAAAGCTGTCAGTTTCTCCCGTATAGCACAGACTCCGCCGGCACGCAAACGAACTGTGCGTTGCTTCTGATGTTCGACGGAGTATCGTCAGTTTAGCGGCGGACAAGCCGAGATCTTCGCGTCCAAGAAATAGAGTTACGCGCACTCTAATCCCCACGTGCCCGGGCCAAGGTCCCGACCAACCGCTTGAAGAAAATCTTCGGCTGGGTCTAAATTCTAAGGATAGAGCCTCTAAAGTTGAGCCTAAACGCAGAGGCATTACTGCGACTCGTTGAGAGGTTTGGCGAATCGACGGAAGGACTGAGTGCCGGAGCAGACCGGAACTTTGGAGCAGGAATATTATTGTTCACTAAGTATTATTATTTATTATTGATAATTTGCGATCACTGATTCTGTTGGGCGAAGGCCGTTAGCGGAGCCAGCCCCTTGACGAGGACGCCGGAGTGCGCGAACGCTATCGCTTTCACATCACTCCCATCCTGAAGGAGGCGCTGGTCCAGATGCACCAGCGAGGCTCGATCCTGTGCTTGGCTGTCGCTAAAGACCCACGGGGCCGGCTTGATTATCCCGTCGCTGGTGGTATCGGCTGCGTCCCCGAGAAACAGCACGCCATTCACCAGATAGGCCGCGCTTCCCGCCGTATGACCGGGCACCGCAAACACGCGGACGGGCACCTGGTCCAGCATCACCGTCTCGCCATCCTGCAAGACTCGGGTCACCTTCACACCAGTGGGGCTCGCGGGCATTAAGCGCGTCAAGGGGCCATGCGCGCCCGCGCGCCCTTCGACCAGCGCTACCTCCGGGCCAAGCGCCATCACCTGCGCGCTGGGGAAGAGAAGAATGGCGGCGGTATGGTCCGGGTGTCCATGCGTGAGCAGGATCGCCTTCACCGCATCGCGGCCAAGTTGCCGGCGCGCCAACTCAGCGAGGATGGCCTTGCCCGACTTGTCATTGCCCGCGTCAATCAGCGCCACTTGGCCGGTCCCGATCGGCACGAAGGCCACACTCACAATGCCGTCTTTCACGATGTGAATACCGTTGATCTCAAACCCATCCGTGATGGATTGCCGCCCCACGAACGCGCTGGCGATAGTCACAACGGCGAAGATCACGAGCAAACCAATGACAAGCCCTACGATCTTGAGAATGCGCTTCATCGGAGATGCCTTCCTGGCGGAATTTTCTGCCTAACAGTAGCACTTTTCAATGCTGTAGGTGGGTTCTTCTTGGATGTTTCTTGGAGAGCGACGGCGAGGGTACGTCCGAGGCCACCGTGGACCATCGTTATTTTTTCATTTTTTATTTTTGGTTTGTGCCGGAAAGGTTTGATAGCAACGCAATGGACGTCGCCACTAGCAGGTATTCGCGATCGTCTTGAGTGCTGGTGGCAAACATCAAGACGGGAGATTGTTCAGATAAACGCGTTGGCCGTCCACGAAGATTGCTTTGGTATGGGTCTCGATTCCCAGGGCCGCAACGGCGACTCTTCAACGGGATTCCGATGCTTGACATCAAAGCGCTAAATGGCAATGATGCCAGTGAGAACCAATATGAAACGCGTCTGGTTCGGCCTCATTTCTGCAATCGCGCTTGCAGGCGGATTCTCCATCCGGACGATTGCCTTTGCCCAAGCCCCTTCCGAATCATTTCCACCCGTGGCGAGCGTCAAGCAACTGATGCTCGACCTTATCCATCCCTCGTCCAACGACATCCTGCTTGCGATCTACCGCGGCGGACCTAAAGATGAAAAGGAGTGGGCAGCGGTGCGGCGCAGCGCGGTGACGCTGGCGGAATCCGGAAACATGCTGATGATGCGAGGCCGCGCGCGGGATCAGGGCGACTGGATGAAGGACGCGAAATTGTTGGCGGACGTCGGGAACTCCGCGTACAAAGCCGCGCAGGCCAAGGATGGCGACGCGCTCGCGGGTCTCGCCGGGGCCGTGGACGCTTCCTGCACGACGTGCCACAAGCAATACCGGCCGAACGTATTTCCGAAGGACGGAGGGGCGAAATGAGTTATTCCCGTAGAAATTTTCTCAAGGCCGCCGGATACGGTGTCGTACTCACGGCCGTGAGTGGGGACTCACTGTTCGCGGCTTCCTTGGCCTCTCCTGCCTTGTCTCCTGCTGTGGCTGGCCCGTTCTCGAGTGAAAAAGCTATGTTCCTGGTCAATGGCAAGGCTTATGCCGCCGAATACGAAGCGCGCACCACTTTGTGGGAAGTGATTTCGATGAAGCTGGGCATGACAGGCACCAACCGGAGCTGCAATCGCGCCTCTTGCGGCGCCTGCAGCGTCCTGCTGGACGGCACGCCGTTCTATTCCTGCCACACTTTAGCGACCGAAGCCGTGGGCAAGAAAATTCTCACCATTGAAGGCGTGGGAGACGAGAAAAACCTGCACCCGCTGCAGCGCATCGGTCACATACGTGTGGGCGCGGATTGCGGCTTCTGCACCGCCGGATGGCTGGTCACCGCGAAAGGACTCCTCGACAAGAATTTGAATCCGAGCGAGGACCAAGTGAAGGCGGCGCTCGCAGGCCACATCTGCCGCTGTTCGGCATACCCGAATATCATTCGAACCGTCATGGATAGCGCAGCCGTAATGCGCGGAAGCAAAACGCTCATCGAGGCCGAACCGGAATCCGTCGTCCATATCAAGATGCCGATGGTGCGGGACTACTCGACGAGTGGGGGGCACTTGGCCGGCGATGAAGTTATCGAAGGCGCGAACAAGACCGTTACGAAGAAGTGGCAGGGGTATCCACCGGAAAACCTCAACGTGTTAGGTAAGTCGCGGCCTCCACTTCCCGAAGTTTCCATTCCGAGGTTCACCGGCAAAGCGCAGTACGCCAGCCGCGTGTGGTTCCCAGATCTGCTCTACACGAAGTTCCTCACCAGTCCGCACCCGCACGCCCTTATCAAGGACATCGATACGTCGGCCGCGGAGAAAATGCCGGGCGTGAAATACATTCTTACTTACAAGAATGCGCCGAAGCTGCAAACCACCAACGTTGCCAGGGGCAGGATATTGCCCGAACCCCTGCCTCGGGAACTGAATCTTCAGGGTGAAGTTGCGGCGATCGTAGTGGCGGAGACCGAGGACCTCGCGCAGGATGCCGCCGACGCGATCAAGGTGACGTACGAAGTGCTGCCATTCGCGTCACTGCTGAAGGACAGCATGGCTGCAAATGCGCCCGATCTGGGACATGGAAAAGGGAACCTGATCCGTCATTCGTTTTCGCCCGCGGATCTTCCGCACGCAACCTGGGCGGATAAGCGTGGCGACATCGAAACGGGATTCGCCGAAGCGGATGTGGTCAAGGAATTCAGCTACCGCTTTGCGGGCGGTGTTTCGGTGCCGATGCAGCCGAGCGGCAGCGTCGCCAAATGGGACGGCGACAAATTGACCCTGTGGGGCATGGGCCAGGGCATCTATCCGGTGCGCGCGACACTTGCGACGGCGCTCGGCATGGACGTTTCCAAGGTCCGCCTGATTAACAAATGGAACGGTTGCACGTTCGGCGCGGCGCGCATGGCGGCGGAGAGATTTTATCCGATGATCGCCTATCTGGCGAAAGTCACTGGCCGGCCTGTAAAGGTTATGCTGCCCAAAGATCAGGAACTGGCGCAGTTGCAGATCAAACCGGAAACCATCACCAAGTTCCGGGTGGGAGCAAAGAAAGACGGCCGCATCGTTGCTCTGGACCACGAAGTATATGTAAGCATTGGCGACCTGGATTTCGGCGTGCACGCTGACGGTCCGGGCAACGCGGCCAATCAAACGGAGTTGTACACGGCGAAAGTTCCTCACTGGCGGTCGACGTGGTCCGCCTACCGCTCGAACGCGCCCCGCCCCGGTCCGTCCCGCAGCCACATCCAGCAAGAAACGAAGTGGTCTTGGGAAAACATGATCGACGAAATGGCCGACGCCTTTGCGATCGATCCTGTGCAATACCGCATGATGCACATGACGCAGCTGACTCCGAGTGACACACGCCATCCTTACGAAACGATGCCCACGTTGGAGGTGTTGCAGGAAGGCTCCAAGGCATTCGGATGGGAGAAGCGCAATCCCGTTCCGGGTGGCGAGCCCGGAAGATTCAAGCGCGGATTCGGCCTCGGCATGTCCCAACATCATGGCGGGAACATGGGCTATCACGAGGGCGAAGAAGCGTTCGCTAAACTGGCGGCACTTCCTGGCGCCAACATTTTTAGCAGCGACGTTGACGTAACCACCGATGGCAACGTGACCATGAAGATCGCGCTTCCCGACAGCGGCTCCAACGCGGCTACGGCGCAGGCAGCTATGGTCGCGGAGATGCTGGGATTCACGACGTGCGACCATATCCGCCTGGTTTGGGGCGACTCGGACCTCGCGCCGTTGAGCGATGAGTGGTTCGGTGGCCGCACCATCACGCTGCAAGGAGCGGCCATCTGCAACGCAACCGACAAGCTGCGGAAAGACCTGCTCGCACGCGCCGCGGACGTCCTTAAGATCGACGCCGCCAAGCTTACGATGCGCGATGGCGTGATCTCCTCGACTGAAGATCCCAAGAAGAGCACGACGTTCGCCGCGCTGGCCAAGGCCAACAATGGACTCATCCGGCAGACAGGCCGCGGCACCACGGGCGGCGAAAGGACCGCGGCAAACAAAGGCGTGGGTGCCTGCTTCGTCGAAGTGGAAGTCGATACACGGACCGGCAATTGGCGCTTCGTTCGGTCGGTGTATACGCACGATACCGGACTGGTGATCAATCCTGTGGTATCCGAATCCGACATGGTGGGATCTTTGGTGGAAAGCACTCAGGTAGCCACAGACTCCATTCCTTGGGACCGCGAATTTCCGGGCACGCGGCATTACAGCGTCGGTTACCTGTCTTACCGGCTTCCCACCATCATGGATATTCCCAAGTCCACGCAGGTGTACATCGACAGTCTGGAGCCGCGCTGGTACTACGGCGTGAAGAGCTTCAGCGAAACCAGCATCGGCTCGGTGCCGGGGGCGATCTCGAACGCGATTTTTAACGCCTGCGGCGTGCGCATTCGGGAGCATCCCATCACGCGAGAAAAAATCATGGCCGGACTCGCGAGCAAACGTGCAGCGCTGGCTTCAGGGAGGCAGGCATGAAGAAAGTTTCTATCTACCGGCCAACCACCGTTGACGAAGCGATCCAGATTCTGTCGCGGCACGGCGCCAGCGCGTCCGTATATGCCGGCGGCACGGACTTGCTCGTTCGCCTGAAGAACCGGCTGGAACAGGCGCCCAGCTACCTCGTCGATATCAAGAAGATCGATCACCTCCGCTATATCAAGGAAGATGCGCAAGGCGGCGTCGAGATTGGCGCGGCCACGAAGCTGGCGGAGCTGGTTGATTCTCGGGTCTTGCAAGAAAAGTATCCGATGCTTGTGGAGGCGATCGGGAAGATCTCCTCTCCGGAATTGCGCAATGCATCGACGCTTGGCGGCGACCTGTTGCAGGAAGTATGGTGCCAGTATCTGCGCGGCGGCTATTCGTGTTGGAGAAACGGCGGATATCTCTGCTACGGAGCCATCGGCGATAACAGCTACTATCACTCGGCTATGGGCGGACGCTTGTGTTACGCGGTCTATCCGGGCGACGCCGCCACCGGGCTGATTCCTTTCGATGCCCGCGCGAAACTGGCGACGCCTCAGGGAGAAAAGGAACTTTCCATCGAACAACTGGTGCCCGGCGACATGCTGGTGGACGGCAAGATCCAGTCGCATGTGGTGCGCTACAACGAGATTCTGACTTCCGTGGTCATTCCTGCGCCGAAGCCCGGCGTGCGGGCATCGTTCGAGAAGCTCCGGCCTCGGGGAGTTTGGGATTTCGCCATGGCCTCGCTGGGGATCAGCCTTCAACTTAACGGCAAGACGATTGAAGACTCGCGCGTGGTTTTCGGCGGCATCTCCGGCAAGCCCTATCGCGAAAAGACTGTGGAGGCTTTCCTCAAGGACAAAACTTTAAACGCGGAACTGGGCGAGCAAGCGGTCTCCGTGGCCCTCGCCGATGCAGCGCCGCTAAAGTACAACGCCACCAAGATCGACATGGCGAAGGGGCTCCTCGCCAGCGGCCTCGCAAGGTTGAACGCGTAGGCGGCATGCAAACAATTGAAGCCCTCCTGCTGGAGCCGGTCGGATGCCTTGCGGAATTTCCATCCGCCCCTTTCCATGAAATCGCCGTCCGCCTGTTCGGCCGCAAAGGAAAGGCGAGTTCGTCCGCTAGTCGGACTTACTGGCGTCTATTGAACTTGATCGACGCCGCTGAAACGCCGCTCGACGCGGAAAAGAAAAGCGTCGCGGAATTACTGGAAGTCGAAGCCGTAGAGGCAGCAAGCATCTATGAAGACGTCGTGCCCGCACTTGCGGAGCTAAAATCCATGGGCATCCGGCTTTTTGTGGCAACGTCGCTTTCGCGCAGGGCGGCGTCGAGGTTCATCGAGCGGAATTCGCTTGGCGAGTTCTTGTCCGGAGTGCGCACGCGCGATGAGGCACGGGGCGTGAAGTCGGCGCCACTTCTCAACGCACTCGGCGCCGCGTCCCTCCCACGGGAAAAGACGATGTTTCTCACGGACACGGTGGAGGGCATTAAGGTCGCCCGTAGCGTCGGTGTGCATCCCATCCTGATGATGAACGACCCCGACGAAGCCCAGCGCCTGGCAATGCACAACCCGGCGGGGGGCGTCGTTTCCTTGCACGAAATGCCTGATTTTATCCGCCTGATCGCGGCGCAAAATCAGAGAGGCTGAACCGCTTACTCGTCCATCAACCGCTTGATCGCGACGATACGATCCAGACACGCGTCGCGGGCGCGACACTCCGGCCATCCGCATTGACGGATATGGAGTAAATGGATTTCCAGGCTTCACTTAATCCAGTTACATGCCTAACCGTACATTGAGTCTTGTATCCACCAGGAATAATGAATCCAAACTCCTGTACTTCCGATCAAGTCCGAGATCCTTCGAGGATTTGTTCTCTCATTCACGCTCGACCATGGGAGGATCTAAGTTGCAGAGGATCGCTGCGCGAGGGGCAACCGCTGCCGCTCCACGCGGACGTCGTGATTTCCTGATCCTGAGGGCAGGGAATCGACTTCTCCGTTCCCGTGCTGGCTCGCTGAACAGAGTTATCTGCGTCGCTGGATCCGCTCTCAGAGGGTGACGGCTCGACGGGCAGCGGATAAATTCAAACTTCCGTTCGCGGCGCAATTATTCCGGAGATCCAGGGAATAATCGCCGATCGCATCGGTATCCATCACGTCTTTTTTTCTACCGGTCATCTGCTACGGGTACATCGCGTACTTTGCGGTCATGTGCGCCCGCGCGCCCAGCGTTCCGCAAGTCCCCCAGCCAGCTGGTCATACGCTATAAGCATGGTCAAAGCGGCTGTGGTTCCTTGTCCCCTTCCTTCTTTGTATCCCCTAAATATTTCTCCAATGCCTTCCGAGCCAGATCTTGGCCGCCTAACCCAAAGGCAATGGCCAACCCGAACATCAGAGCCCCAAAAATGATTGAAAAGGCCGAGATCACGGTCTGCCTTGCCACGCCGAGCTCCTCCAAAGTCATCGAAATCGTCAGAATCCAGATGAGGAAACGGATCGACCAGCTTAGGATTTTTGCTGAACGGTGCCCGGCATTGACTGCGGCAAGAAGCGCCGCCCGGGATAAAAAGTTCGCCGTCATCAATCCCACGATCAAAATCAAGATCCCGACGAACACTTCGGGCAGGAACTGAAATAGGCGCGAAATCTGCTCCTGGAGACTGGCCACGCCGAGGACGCTGAACCCGAGCAAAATAAAGCCGATCCACGTCAGCCAAAAGATGGAGCGGCTGATCAGAGCTGTCATCGACGGAAGGTGTGCTATCCGAAGAATGCGGGAAGCCCCCGCCTGCTCGGAAACCTGATCGAGTTTCGTAAGATTCAAGACGACTCGCAAAATGTACTTGAGCACGAATGCTACAAGAAGTCCGAGCACGATGATAATTAGCATCACCAAGAAACGAGGAAGAAAGTCAGCGATCATGTGGACTAAATTGCCGTAGGCCTGCTCTAAGCCCTGCAGGATCGTTTGTCTCATGATTTCACCTCAATCTTTGCTTTCCACTTTTCCATCAGATATGGTTTTTGGCGCTCGAATTCGACGCAGAGACTTTCACTCACCGCCTCCATCTCAGCGGCCGTGGAGTCAGAATGTTCCATGAGAAAGGAATAGGTCATGCCTCGATAGAGGGGCACCAAGGCCTGGACCAAGTGATCGCGATTAATGACGGCATGGTGGTAGGAAGCGGCAAAGTCATACAGCGTTCTAACCCAGAGGTCAGGTCGAAACCTGAACGTGCTTTCCTCACACGCAACGACGCTGTTAATTTCAGCGTGGGTTTCGGGGTCCAGGATCGAGCTTAAAATCGGCTCCAATTCCGCCACGCCGTTGCGGAACATCTCAAAGATTCTGTGCGGGTCCAAGTCGGTCTGCTCCGAAGTGAGTTCCTGCCCTGGCCCAAACGTCTGCACGGGTTCCGATCTCTTGCAATCCAACCAGGTGGATTGCCGGGATTCCATGCACCAGAACAGATTTCCCACGGTTTGCCGAAAGACTTCAACAATGTCCGGCCCGGGGCTTGTCGCGGATTGTAATTTCTGACCGAGAAACGACTGGCAGCAGCGGAAATCAGATGAAATTGCGGAGATGGCCATCCATGCTTCCGGTCTTGTCCGAATGGACTCTTCGTGCCACACATCCTGATTGAGGCAGGCCGTGGCCAAGCGGCCGGAAAATCCCCATTCATCCGAGTAGAGTTCGCGGATCCCGCAGCAGAAGAGTGCACGGCTCATCGGATAGAGCAGATTTCGGGCCAGCAATCCTTGAAACTTGTGGCGTGTGTAAAGGGGGGCGACAAAATCGAACTTTTCGCGGAGTACAGGCGTCAGCAGACTGGCTATCCTGTCCGGCGTTAAATCGGTTGTCCCGGGCGAAACCATGGCACACGCTTGCGCACGCAACAAGTCTGCGGCCGTCAGAACCGTGCGTAGGGTCAATCCTGGAGAAGGCGGGACAGAAAAATCCGCGGTCACTCGGTGGACCGTGCGAAGTGACTTAGCCAAGGGCGCATTCTTTTCTTCCAAGCCGCCAAGCCTGAACCCCGTGGCATCACACCCGTCGTTCCCTCCTCCGCACACGTTGACGATGACGGCTCGTTGCCTGGTAAAATGCTGCTGAAAACTTTGTTCAATCGCGCGAAAAGCGTGGCAGGTCGTGATTGCATCGCCTTGCGAAGAGATCCCCACAAGAAGATCCACTTCCCCTACGCTGATTAGCTGTCGAATCAAATCGTCCGCAAGTATTGTGTCTTCGGCCAAGACGCTTGTAATCTCGCTTTCCACCTAAAGGGTCCCGAAAGATGGCGCCGCGCGCCGCCCGATCAAATCCGTCGAAGCTGAAACCAAAAAAACTGGTAGGGCCCCAGCGTGAGCAAGTAAGGCGCATCGCCAAACCGGGGAAACAGGTTTCTCCCAAACATCTCAATCGGTATATAGCCCTTAAAGCTTCGCACATCCAGTTCTACAGCTTGCGCGGAACTTGAAAGGTTGTTCACAATGAGCACTGTTTCCTCGCCGAATTGGCGTACGTAAGCAAGAACCCGGTGGTTGGCTGGTTTCAAAAAGAGAATCGATCCACGGCCAAATACCTGGAATGAATTGCGCAACTTAATTAAAGACTTCATCCAACGAAGGATCGAGTGCTCCGATCTTTTCTGCGATTCGACGTTGATCGCTTGATGGCCATACACGGCGTTGGAAATTACGGGCGAATACAAGCGTTCCGGATCCGCGGTCGAGAATCCCGCGTTCGCATCGCCATTCCATTGCATAGGTGTGCGCACCCCATTGCGATCGCCCAGGTAGATATTGTCCCCCATGCCGATTTCGTCTCCGTAATAAACAATCGGCGTCCCCGGCATGGACATCAATAATCCGTTCAGCAGTTCGATCCGCCGTCTGTCATTGTCCATCATGGGAGCCAGGCGCCGGCGGATTCCTCGATTGATCCGCATCGTCTTATCCACTGCGTACTCGTCATACATGAAGTCGCGTTCGATATCCGTTACCATCTCCAGCGTGAGCTCATCATGGTTGCGAAGGAAAATGCACCATTGGCAGTTGTCAGGTATTTCGGGCGTCTGCTCAAAGATGTCGATGATTGGCTTGCGATCTTCCAGCTTTACGGACATGAACATTCTCGGCATCAGAGGAAAGTGAAATGCCGTGTGGAATTCGTCGCCATTTCCGAAATAGGCGCGAACGTTGACAGGCCAATTGTTCGCCTCAGCCAGAAGCATCTTTCCGGAATAGGACAAATCCAGGCGTTTGCGAAGCTCGCGGATGATCGCATGTGTCTCGGGCAGATTTTCACACGGAGTTCCCTCGCGCTCCACGAGATAGGGAACCGCGTCAAATCGGAACCCATCTATGCCCAGGTCCAGCCAAAAACACATAATTTCCCACAGCGCTTCAAGAACCGCTGGATTGTCGAAATTCAAATCCGGTTGATGGCTGAAGAAACGGTGCCAGTAATAGGATTTCGAAATGGGGTCCCAGGCCCAGTTGGATGTCTCCGTGTCCACAAAAATGATGCCCACGCCCTCATAACGAACGTCCGTCTGACTCCATACGTACCAGTCGCGCTTGGGGTTTTCGCGGGAGCTTCGCGCCTCTTTAAACCAGGGGTGTTGGTCCGAAGTATGATTCAGGACCATTTCGATGATGATACGCATCCCCCGATTATGAGCCGCTAGCAGAAACGTCTTGAAATCCTCAAGCGATCCGTAGCTCGCATGAACCGAAGTATAATCCGCGATGTCGTATCCGTCGTCCCGTAATGGCGAAGGGAAGAAAGGAAGAAGCCAGATAGCAGTAATCCCGAGGTCTTGCAGATAGTCGAGCCGTTGCGTCAGACCCGCGAAGTCGCCGACGCCGTCCGCATTGCTATCGCAGAACGTGCGCACGTGAAGCTGATAAATAACTGCATCCTTATACCAGAGGTTATCTTTTTGCGGCGCCAACGCTCGACTCTCCCTTCGATTCTGAATCATCGTCGATTGGTGACGCACCCGCAATCCATGACCGCATCTTGGTTTCCTATACGATAAGCGGCAGTAAAGAATTTAAGGGGAACTTTGGCGGTTCGTCAAATGAGGGCTTCCTCCAGCTTGGTCAGCACGGCGGCGACTGCTGCAGGACCGCGTATAGAGTAGCGCGCTCGCGTCGGACGTGCAGCGCCAACGTGGATCGAAATGCCATTCCCCACGGCCTCGAAAGCGGGTTCGTCCGAAAGATCGTCTCCGAAATAAAAAGGAAGAACGCGGGAGGTCGCCGGTTTGGCCAGAAATCGTTGCACCGCGATTCCTTTGCCCAAAATGCAGCGCGGAACGATCTCCGCGTCTCGAAGATTTTCGATAAGGCTCAGAGTTTCCTGAAAAGGTAGCAGCAACGAACGGAGACTGCGGCGGGCTCGGCGTTGCGCCGGCAGGGATACATCGAGAAGGTGAACCGACAAGCTGAAATGCTTGTCTTCCACCCAGATACCAGGAATGGAAGAGAGATGAGTCGAGAGTTTTACTCGTGCACGCCGAAGCGCGATGAGAGCCGACATTGGAAGGGGAGAATGACCGCTGCGCTCCCATCCATAGAGGCCAAAGTAGCGGATGCCGGGGAGGCCGATGTAGCGCAGAAGCTCGGAGCGGCGGCGGCCACTGATCACGACAAGGGTGACGCGCGGGTGACGCGCAAGGCGCCGCAACACCAGGCGCGTCGCGGGCGCCACGCGCACCTGATCGGGGCGGGGCGCGATATTAACAAGAGTTCCATCGAAATCGAGAAACACGGCGACGCGGCAACTTGACTGGATTTGAGCGGCGACGCGAGTCCAATCCGCGGCAAGGCTAGGAGCCAGGCGCTTCAATCGGCTCCTCGAGCTACGACCCGCTCCGGAGTATCAATGCGAATCTCCGTAAGGTCGGAAAGAAGATTGGCGGCCCAGCGATAGATATTGTTTTCGCGGACGTCTGAGCGCAGCCGGTGCATGCGGGCAGACTGTTCTGCTTCCGACATATCGAGCGCGCGGTGGATAGCCCCGGCAAGTTGCTGGACGTCATACGGGTTGACGAGAAGCGCATCGAGCAGCTCGAGCGCGGCGCCGGCAAAGGTACTGAGAATCAGGACGCCGCGGTCGTCTGCGCGAGCGCCCACAAACTCCTTGGCAACAAGATTCATGCCGTCGTGGAGCGACGTGACGAGACACAGAGATGCAGCACGGTAGAAGCGCTCAATTTCCTGATGCGAGTGATGCCTTTTCACAAACACGATTGGTTTCCAGCGGCCGGCCTGAAAACGTGCGTTGATACGCTCAGCCTCAACGCTGACTTCCTCCAGAAACTTCTTGTAGCGGTCGATGTGAGTGCGGCTCGGAGCGCCGATCTGCACGAAGGTGAATCGCCGCTGATAAGTCGGATTCAGCTCCAGAAAGCGCTCGATGCCGCTGAAGCGCTCAAGAATCCCCTTGGTGTAGTCGACGCGGTCGACACCAACGCCGAGCAAGGTAGCTTCTATCCCCAACTCTTCGCACAATGCGGCGCGCTCCGCGCCAGAACTGCGCGGCGGTTCGGCCTGCGGCGCGATTTCGGGGAACGCCACACTGATCGGATATGGGCGCACGCGCGTGACGTGGCCCTGACGGTTAACAGCGAATCGGTCCCATTCGGTGAGCGCCTCAACTGCGCGGTCAACTGTTTCCAGAAAATTATTGCAATGCGACTGAATGTGGAATCCGATGAGGTCAGCTCCCAGAAGGCCGTCGATGAGTTCTCGCTGCCAAGGGCAGATGCCGAAGGCTTCCGCATTGGGCCAGGGAATGTGCCAGAAGATGGCGACGCGCGCATCCGGCCGCGCTTCTTTGACTAATCGAGGGAGCAGAGCAAAGTGATAGTCCTGAACGAGAAGGATGGGCGATTTGGTGCCTTCCATTTCCGCGAGGACGGTATCGGCAAACCGGCGGTTAACCTGCTGGTATTGAAACCAGTCCTCCGGCCGAAATACCGGACGTGTATGTGCGATGTGGCATAGGGGCCAAAGACCTTCGTTGGAGAAGCCTGCATAGTAGCCCTTTTCTTCTTCGGCGCTGAGCCAGACACGCCGCAGCGTATACGTCGGATGATCGGGCGGGACTCGGAGGCGATCCTGCGCGTCGACCGCTTCGCGGTCGGCGCTGCCTGAGCCGTGAGCGATCCATGTGCCGTCGCAAGCAATAAGGACAGGTTCGAGTGCAGTGACAACACCGCTAGCGGGCACGATGAAGCCCACGGATTTATCTTTGTCATTCAAGACGTGCATGTAAGGCTCGCGATTCGAGACGACGAACAGCGGTTTATTCTGCAGCTTGTTCCGCACGCTGACGCGGAGCCTTTCAGCCGTCCAGAGAGACGCATTCGAATCGCGGAGGCGCGCTTCCTCTTCCGCGGTGGCGCGAGCGGCGCTTAGATCGCGAGCTAGATGCGTGACTTCCTGATTGATCTGGTCAAAGACTTCGCCTTGGGCAAGAACGGGACCATCATGTGACTGACCGGTGCGGAGCATACGAAGCCATTTCGTGGTTTGCGCGAGGGGATCAGTGAAGTTCCAGCGAACAAGCACAAGCGCGAGGAGCGTGATGATTAGCGTTTGGATGGTGGCGTTGAGCAGAGAATCGCGCAGAGTGTGAGAAATCTGTGTATCGATATAGCTGGTGTCTTGCAGAACCACGAGGGTACCCACGGTTTGTCCGTTGAAGTGGACCGGCAGGGCATAAATGTGCAGAGCCGCTTGATCGATGCGGACAAATTCGCCAAAGCCGAAGCCATGGCTGGCGGCACGGATTGCGGCCGCAGGTTGGGATTGGAATTGCGGTGAGAGGCCAGACGTCGCGGCAATAGTTGTACCGCTAGCGTCGTATACAGCGACGCCTTTCAAGTGTTCGCGTTGGCTGAACCGTTCGATGAACCGTTGGATGCTTCCGTCGGCCCTATGATCGAGTAGGGGTTCAACAGACTCCTGTAGGCTGGCACCGAGAATTTCTGCACGGCGCGAGAGATCGTTGCGGAGGATCCGTCTTTGCGTATGTACCTGATACGCGGCAAAGAGCAGGCAGCCGGCGGCCACGCTCACAATCAGCGGGACCACCATTTTCACAGTAGTGCGCATCGAAACCCCTAAGCTCTTATAGCGTCGAACAAACGGACGATCTGTTCACAACTGAACAGACAGCTCCCGGGAGCCGGCTTTAGAGACTTGACGAACCCCGCCGTCGTACCGCTAATTTGCGGTATCGACCAGGGTGGCCACATCACAGTCTCTAGCCGTCACTCGCCATATTCCATAGTCTACTGAATAATACATCTGCGGAACCGATTTTGATCGGTTGTTTGTGGGGAACCGTGTTTAATGTGGACAGCCTGAACTCGCAGTTGTGACTTTCGCCATGCAGACCTGGGATATGACGCTTCATGACGCGACCTCCCAAGCTCAGATCCTTCCGATCCTTGTACACTGCAGGTGTGGTTTCTGCCCAGCGCGAGTGCTCCCGGTCTGCGCGCATTTCTGGAATCGATGAGGTAAGAGTAGGTCGATCGACCAGTTCGAGACGCTGTCCAATTGGCGGATTTCCTGTACGCAAGGACTACAGTTACTGGCGGGCTAAGATCTAGTTTCCCAGACCCCTAGCGACTTTCAACATCTTCGAATCTCCTCTAACTTCTTATTTTCCAAGTACCTATAGGTTTCGTGCCGCAAATTATGCCCTAATGGAAAATTATGGCACTTAGTTTGCAATCATATTTAGCGTGCTACGTTAAGTCGCTTATGCCGAGAAGAATCCATGAAGAACACGCATGAACCGGATGGGTTACACCGCGATGACGCTAATGGGAATAATTGCCGCCTGGAGGATTTCACGATGAGCAACAGTTTCGAAGTGCCGGCAAAGGTGGAATGCCCACGCAAGGCCGACCCGCATGCGGGAGAGTTGGGCGGGGTCGCGCCCATCGGGCCCAATCGGCGACGCAGCACGCGACGGCCGTTCGAGGCAGTCATACGCGTGTATGGAAACAACCTCAACGGAAACGCATTCTACGAAGATGCACGAACGATCGACGTAAGTGTCCACGGCGCCCTTCTGATATTGGCCGTACCCGTGTCGAAAGGACAGAAGCTGTTGCTCTTTAACGAGGCGATACAGGGACAGCAGGTGTGCCAGATCGTGGATATCCGTGCCGGGGAGGCGGAATCGCCTGAGGTAGCCGTGGCCTTCCCCACGCTCCATGCCGAGTTTTGGCAAGGCTTCTCGGCCCGCAGCAAGAAGCGATTTCATTCCAAGATAAATAGAACCGAAGAACTCGAAGCAACAAGCCGAACTCTCTCAAACTAAGCGATTCAGTTTAGTCATTTCTACTCCCGAATAACTGCACGTGACGAACCCATTTATACAACGTACGTAAGACTCTTGGAATGTCAGGCCCCATCCGGATCAGCTTCTTGGCTGATGTGCCCAAAACGGAGAAGAGTAAAGCCCCGTCTGCTGCCGCAGGTGGACGTTAAGATTTCCTGATCCCGGGGGCAGGGAATCAGCTGCTCCGTTCCCGTGCTGGCTCGGTTTTCATTTATGTCTGTGCCGGCCGGTTCGCACTCCGAGGGTGACAGCTTATCGGGCGACGAAGCGATTCAAACTCCCGACCTTCTGGTTCGTTGTTGACTCAAGAGGGTTGGGACCGGCTGGGAGATATTTGTAACATGGCGGATAGCGGACGCGGACCATCGCCATACAAGACCAAGCAGCGGGCAGATAGCTCGAGCTATCAAACGCGGCGCAGATTATCGGTACACATGGAATGACTTAGTCAACTTGAGCGTGCCGCGCGAAAATGAATGGATCAGTCAGGTTCTGCAATTCCCGGTAATAGTAGGGCGGAGTTGGCCACTTCCTCTAATCCCCAGTTCCCTCCGGAACTTCCCGGCGACTAAACACATAAAGGATGAGCTCGACCCGGCTGGAGACTCCCAACTTTTCGAAGATTCGGTAGATGTAGTTCCTGACAGAATGTTCCTTCACCTTAAGCCGCTGAGCGATTTCGCGGTTCTTCAGGCCGTCGGCGACGAGGCGGACCACATCTTCTTCACGACGCGTCAATAGGGGCATTCCGTCCGAATTGTTTAAATGAAGAGGCGTAAGATGGGATAGAGCTTTTAGGAGATGTTCGAGATCTTCGTTACCGACCCAGATTTGCCCCTGATGGACCGCTTGGATGCATTTCGAGAGGGATTTCAAGGAATGACTTCGATAGAAAACGCCCCGCGCACCGTCACGAAAGGCGTTCACCACTCGCTCGGGTTTGGAACTCTGCAGGAGCATGATTGAGGAAGTACCCTGAGTGTCCCGCGTCTTCTGAAGGACCCTGATGCCTGCTTCAGGGCCGTCCTGAAGCTCTTCACTGATCAGAACGACGTCTGCTTTGTGTGCCCCCAGCTCGCCAATAATCTTCTGAGAACTACCGGTCAAGGTTTCGACGGTGAAACCTTTTCGACCATGCGCGAACGCATTCTTTAGCAACTCGCTCGTCATGTTATCCGCCGTGACGACGAGCACAGAGATGCGATCTTCGAGTCGTGGAAGAGACCTAGACACGCAGCTGCCTCCAATTCTTTAAAAAACAATATTCGGGGGACACCGAACGAATTTTGTGTCCCCGCCCATCATTTCAGAACGAGCTCCCTTTCGACTCGTTCGGGCTGCACGGAGAATGCCCGATTCAGGCTTTCTCGAAGCCTTTCCGCTAGTACTCGTACAAAGGGTTCGATGAAAATGCCGGCCGGATTGACGGGTAGATCGATGATGTCTAATCCACCGGCGGCGATTCCACCCCAACCGTTGAAAGGATCGCGCAAGAATGCATAATTTCTTCGTGGCTTGCAGATCGTCATTTTGCCCGGATAGATAACGGGTTTATAGGCAAGGAATGCGCGATCGTTGATCTTCTCAATAAATTCTTCCCTGGGCCCCATGACGTCCCGGTGCGGATTCAGCTTGAGGATATGGACGATCTTGATGCGCAATCGTTCGATTTCCCTTCGTGGGGCAATCTTCGATTTTTCAGTAACGTAGGTGAGCTGGCTTTTGAGGCCCAGTTGAAAGGTGTTCGAGGAAAGAAACTTGATCTTCCGCCCCTGGCGCCCCACTTTTTCTCCTAGGGTGAACTGCGGGGGAACTCCATTGAAATTATGTGCGTCGATCACGAACAGCAGATTCACTTGCTGTCCGTCTCGGACGAGCCTCTGTGCTATTTCAACGGCCACTTGCCCGCCCATGCAGAACCCGCCAAGGTAATAAGGTCCTTCCGGCTGCAACTCGCGTATCTCGCGCAAGTAACTTTCGGCCATCTCTTCAATCGTCGTCAGGTAATCGTCGCTTTCGTCAAGTCCCCGGGCCTGAAGGCCATAAAATGGATAGTCCGCGCCAAGATGGCGCGCCAATTGGCGGTAGATGAGGACGTTGCCGCCTCCTCCATGCACGCAAAAGAACGGCGGTTTGCTTCCTCCCGGCTGAATCGGGACCAACGAAGTCCACTGCGGCGACCAACCGCCTTTCCGAATGATGTCCGCCAGCTTTTCAATCGTAGGCGCCTGAAATAGAACCGACAACGGGAAACTGCGGTCAAACAATTTCCTCATCTCCGAGAAGAGGCGCACGGCGACCAGGGAATTTCCGCCGAGATCGAAAAAGTTGTCCCGCAAGCCGATGGGCCGGACATTGAGAACCTTCTCCCACAGCTTGACCAGCTGCAGATCCAGCGAATCTCGATACACAGCCGACGTCGTGCCCGCTTCCGCGCTCGAGCGAGACGGCGCCGGCAGAGCCTTGCGATCTACTTTCCCGTTTGGCGTCAGCGGAAAACGGTCCAGCGTTACAATAGCCGCAGGGACCATGTATTCCGGCAGCTTCGCGCGTAGATGCTCTCTTACTCCGGCTGGATCAATTGACGTTCCCGGCTTGGCTACTACATATCCGACAAGTCGTTTCTCCCGGGAAGTATCCTCACGTACGATCACGATGCACAAATCGACGCCCGTGCACTCCTGCAGCCGGGATTCAATCTCTCCAAGCTCAATCCGATAGCCTTGCACCTTGACTTGAAAATCTTCCCGGCCTAGAAACTCGATGTTGCCATCAGGCAGGAATCGGCCGAGGTCACCAGTCCGGTACAAACGTTCGCCATTTGTGGGATTCACGACAAAGCTGGCGTTTGTTTTTTGTTCATCGTGCAGGTATCCCTTTGCGAGCCCAACCCCGCCGATGTAGAGCTGTCCCGGCACCCATGTGGGGCACGGCCCAAGATCCTGATTCATCACGTAAAAACTCTGGTTGAGCATGGCCTTGCCGTAAGGAATGCTCTTCCAATTCGGATCCACTTTCCCGATTGGAAATAGGATCGACCAGATCGAAGCCTCGGTCGCTCCACCCAAACTCACTACTTTCACTTTGGGCAAAGCCCGCCGAACCTGGTCCGGTAAACCCAGCGGAATCCAGTCTCCGCTCATCATGACCAATCGCAGAGAATCACCGAGAAGTTCAGGCTTCCCGGCTTGATCCACGAGCAATTGCAACAAAGCGGGTACCGTATCCCAAAGGGTAATCTTTTCCGCAAGAATTAACTCGGCCCAGTGATTCGCATCATAGGCGAGGTCCGCGGCAGGCATCACAATGGTTCCACCCGCCGCCAATAATCCGAACACGTCGTAAACCGAAAGATCGAAACTGAGTCTGGAAACGGCGAGGATCCGGTCTTGTGGGCCCACTCCAAATCTTTGATTGATGTCGAGCACTGTGTTCAGCGCGCCGCGGTGGTCGATCATCACGCCTTTGGGAACTCCTGTGGAACCCGACGTGTAAATGACGTAGGCGAGATCTTCCGGTTTTTGCCGCCGCCGGTCTTCCGGCGCAACTTCGTTTGCCGGCTTTAGCTGATCGACTTCGAAAACTTCGACGGATGGGGGTACGCTCAAGCGGTCTCGCACGGCGGCCTGGGTCAATGCAACTTTCACCTTGGCGTGCCCCAGCAGGAAGCGCTGGCGTTCCGCCGGCAATTCAGGATCGATGGGGAGGTAAGCTCCGCCCGCAAAGTGAATCCCCAGGACGGCAACGATCTGCTCCCAACCCTTCTCCATCATGACGGCGACGAGCTCGTTCGGTTTTACCTGGCAGCGAAGCAATTCCTGTTCGATCCGGCAGGCATAACGGTAGACCTCCAGGTAGGTGAGACGCCGTTTGGGCGTGCAGACTGCCAACTGCTCGGGATGTTCCGCAACTTGCTTGAGAAAGGGAGTGTGCAACAAATCGCCGGTCAGGGGCGCGGTGGTGTTGTTGGCGGCCTCGCGCAAGGCCATTTGCGCAGGCGGGATCAGCCGCCGCGCATTTTCCGCAAGCGATCTCTGCCAGGCGGAATCGTCCGCGGCAAGATCCTGCAACAGTCGCTGGTAAGCTCCGAACATATCGTCCAGGAGCCCCGCGGGAAAAAGTTCCTCCACCGCATCCCAGTTGATCAGGAGCGAGCCTTTTTCCTCATACACTATGTAGTCGAGATACACCTGGGGCGTCTGCGTGATGGCATAGACACTTTTGCCCAGCCGGCTTGACCATGTAGCTCCATCGTCTTGTTCGCCAAGATTCAGCAGGCTGGTAAAAACGACAGGCATGAGCGCCGTCGGTCCGACACGCTGAAAGCGCGCCAGCTCCCGCATCACCTGAATTCCGGTGAAGTAGCGGTGATTCAGATCTTGCCAGAGCCTTTCCTGTTGTTGCTGCATGCGCGCCGCAAAGGGCGGCGGCGTGGAATTATCCACCTCCAGCAGATTGACCGAAGTGAAGTCGCCGACGATGGAATTCGATTCCGGATGCAAGGGCAGACGGTTGAACAAAGTGAGGTTGATCGTGAAGCGCGGAGTTTTGCTCCAGATGGCAAGCACTTCCGCATAGGCCGCCAGCAAAATACCGGAGGGGGTCGATTGAAATCGCGCGGCCTTTTCTTTCAGTTCCCGCCAGATCTGAGGGTCCATGCACGCAGAACGGCGCTTGAATTCGGGACGGGCGATAGAAGCGGGATTCCTTTCCAACGGAAGTTCCGGAGAGGGCGGCATACTCGGAACACGACTCGTCCAATAATCCCGCGACTCGCGAAATAAATCGGTCTGTTCAAGGGATGTGAGGGCGCGCAAATAGTCCCTGAAGGAAAGGTCGATGGGAGGAAGGCTCACCTCGGGGTGATGATACAGCTGCATCAGTTCCCGAAACATAATCTCAAAGCTGCGGCCGTCGCCAATCAACAAATCGATACTGACGTGCAGCCGGCTGATTTTTGCGTCCAGCAAAGAGACGCAAAACTCGAACAGGGGCCACCCGTCCGACGCATGGACTTGGTGAGACATCCCGGCTCGTATCGCGCCCAACCGGGCGGCGGCCGCTGCCGCGTCCAGGTTTCGCAAATCGTTTACTTTAATTTCATACCGCGGCTTGGAAGAAAGTATCTGCTGGCGGCCTTCCGGCAGAACAATGCACCGGAGCATTTCATGGCGGTCGATGATTCTTTGCAAAGCTGCTTGAAAACGTTCCCTATCCCAATGTGTTATATCTACTTCGGTATAGCTGTGACAGGAAATGTTTCCGAGTTCAATCCCTTCCGATCGGCCGATCAAATAGGCTTGCTGCAAATCGGTCAAGGGGAATGGTTCAAAGCGATTCTGCACATCGGGTTGAACCGCGGGGAGGCCTGTGCCCTTCTTCGAGGCGGCTTGTCGCTTGGCCGAGAACGAACGCAGCGCCAGCTTCGTTCGTTCTTCCGGGGTAAGGCTATCTAATTTGCTTGCCAGGCTCACGGGGTTCTTTTACCTCAATCCACCAGCAGACCACTGGGATCGCTGGTTTTTACTTGGCTGTCAGACGATCTCCCTGTTCTTGATCACTTCGGCCAACAAACTTTCCAGCATGCTCGGATCAGTCTGCTCCACCACCATCTCTTCCAGTCTCTTGGCCTGCTCGCTGAGGACGGGATACTGCGCGAACATCTGAACCGGGAATTCCACATTGAATTCTTGCTGGCTCTTGAAGGCGATCTTCAAGGCCGCCAGGGAATGGCCGCCTAAACGGAAGAAATTATCGTGTCGGCAAATGTGGCTCAGGCCTAGCGCCTCGGCCCAAGCCGCCGCGAGAACCTGCTCGAACTCGCCGCGGGGATCTTCGCCAGCGTCCATGGAATTGCTGGCAGGAAGCGAAATGGGCGGCAGTGCATTTCGATCGATCTTTCCATTCGCAGTCAGCGGCAGGCTTTCCAGCTGGATGAAGTGAGTCGGCACCATATAACCGGGAAGCGCCGCTTCGAGCACGCTGCGCAGCGAGTCCAAGTTCACCGAGTTCCCAGCCTTGGCAACAAAAAAGGCAGCCAGAATCTTGTCCGCATTATGGTCCTCGCGCGCCACAACGACGGCCTCCTGGACGCCTACCTGTTGCTCGAGGGTCGCCTCGATTTCGCCCAGCTCGATTCGAAACCCGCGAATTTTTACCTGAAAATCCGCGCGGCCCATGAACTCCAGATTTCCATCCGGCATGAAACGCGCCAGGTCTCCGGTGCGATAGAGCCTGCCTTCGGGACGGAACGTGTCGTGGACAAACCGCTCCGCCGTCAAGTCAGGCCGATTCAGATATCCGCGGACGACCCCATCCCCGCCGATGAGAAGATTGCCGATTTCACCGGGAGGAACCGGTTGATTCGAGGAATCGAGAACATAGACCTGTGTATTCACAATCGGTTTCCCGATTGGAATGCTGCTTCGCTGTTCCTGAACGCGATAGACAGTGGACCAGATTGCCGTCTCGGTCGGTCCGTACATGTTGTAGATCTCGCCGGTGAACGATTGGCGGAGAGAAGCGATGAGCGAAGCGGGCAGCGCCTCGCCGCCAATTAAAATCTTTTTCAATTTGCCGAGCGCTTCGAGAGACTCCGGACCGGAAACCAGTGCGCGAAGCAGGGACGGAGTCGACTGCAAATGCGTGGCGCCATGCCGAAGGATTTCAGCTGGGATTTTATCGGAGTTTCCTTCGCCGTGAATCACCACTTGGAAGCCTCGCGTGACGGTCCAGAGCAGCTCCAAAACAGAAATGTCGAAGCATATGCTGGTCACGGCAAGCCAAACGCCGGGCTCGGCGCCGATGACTTGGTCCATGCCCGTGAAAAAATTGATGACGTTACGGTGCTCGACCATTACGCCTTTGGGCTTGCCTGTCGAGCCCGAAGTGTAAATGACATAGGCCAGATTGTTTTCGGTGCCGGAAGAACGCACCGGCGCCGGGCTCTGCGCGCCGATCGCCTCGGCCTCGCCGTCTAGCGATATGATCCGCGCGGGGCTAGCCGGCAGGCCCTCGCGAATCTGCTCCGCTGTCAGTATAAAACCCAAATGGGAGTCTTCGATCATCAGTGCGATGCGCGCGCTGGGATAGCTGGGATCAACCGGCACGTATGCGCCGCCAGCTTTAAGGATGGCCAGCATGGCGACCAACATCTCGTACGAACGATCAACAGCCAAACCGACCAAGGTCTCAGGGCCGATGCCCGCGGATTGAAGGTAATGGGCGAGGCGGTTACTTCGGGCGTCGAGGTCGCGATACGTCACGCGCTGATCTGCCCAGATAATCGCCGTATTGTTCGGCGTGCGCGCCGCCTGACCCTGAAACATACGCGCGATGTTTGTTTCTCGGGGACGATCCACGTCCGAGGATTTGAAGTCACTCATTCCGATGTGCAACGTGCGGCTCCTAAACCAACGAATTCGAGTAGTTCATCCTTCGCAATGTTCACATGTTCCTTCGTTCAAACCTCATGCCGTGATACCTGAGCGCCCCATCGTCTGACTGACCCGTGTAGAAAATCTCGAAACCAATCGAGAGAAAACTGCGAAGGGAAGGCTGATTCTCCACCTCGACGTCGGCGCGGAACATCGAGTAGCCAAGCGCGTTTCCTTGGTCCAGACAACGCTCGATCAGAACCTTGGCAAGACCCTTCCCTTGGAAAGCGCGGGCTAGTCCAATTTTGCTCACGTAGTATTCGTCTTCCGAGACAGGCGCAAACACTTGGAGGCCTTGGGAGAGTCTCTCGATCAAGGCTCCGCGAGTCTGCACATCGAGAGTCGCCCAATACGAATTGATGTCAGATGTTCTGGCGTTCTTTAACTCGGCGCCACTTAACCCAATAACTCCGCCGGCAATTTTTGAACCGAGTTTAAGGAACTGCACTCTCCGGATGGATACTTCCGACGAGACCTCGCTTATCCACATTGCTACGGTGCGTTGCGCAAGGTCCCGACCGCCGCACAGCCAATCATAGTAGGGGCAGCCGGCAACCAGAATCCATGGAATCGCATGTGGAATAAGGGCGTCCGCATCCGGAAAATCTCCAACACTTTGGAAAGTGATCGGTTCTTCGAACACGTTGCACTTCCTAATCGGCGGTTTGGGCATAGAGATCGCCTTTCAGCCGATCTTGTTCCGTGAGCTTGAGATGTTCGAAAGCCCAGACGTGAGATAGAAATTTCTTGAAATCAGCTTCCTGCCCGGGCAGTTGCAGACTGAGCGCTTCCGGACAACGTGACTCAACCTCAGCGCATTCTATCGCAGCGTCGTCCAGGAGAATAAAGCTGTCCATCCCGAGTTGCAGTTCCGCGGAGAGCGATCGAAGGTTTTCGGATTTGGGTCGCCAATTGATTCGAGAGGAAATGAAATGTTCCCGTTTGAGAACCATTCCGGGGTTTTTCTCGAAAACCCTCCAAACATCCTCTTCATTATTCTTGCTACAAAGACACACCAACATCCCGGCGTCGCGTCGGGCAATCATAAACTCTTGTAGAGCTCTGTAAGCAGCTCCGACGCTCACTCCCAATGCTCCATCTTCGCCGCACACGCCCTGCCAGAGCGTGTTGTCACAATCCAACACGACGACTTTGTGGGGAGGCGTGTGGATTCGATAAAACCGGCGGGCGATCATCGTGCCCAGCGCGTGGAAAAATTCGCGCGTGTACGGCACGTGCGAGGCTTCGTTGGCTCTTTGATCTTCAAATTCAGCCACTGGGTAAAGAGCCTTGCATTCCGCTGAAGTGACTACGTAGGTCCCGCTGACATCCTTCAAATGCTCCGCAATTTGCGACTCGAGCAAGGAGAAAAATCCTGCCAGGGTTTCATCGGCTTGAATCCGCTTCGAAGCCGGACAGAAGCAGAGTAAGTAAGGGACTCGGGAGTTTCCTGAAGCGAATTTCATCGCGTCAAGAAGATCACTTGTATGGTGCCCAACGCGCTCTTGGACGTTCTTCCGGCCGTCGTGGCCGGAATGCAAATCTCCGGCTCCGTGCCACCAGTCTTCCAGCCGAATTAGCACGGCGTTCAAGCCGCTTTGATTCGTAGAGAGTGTGCTGGCAGGATCCAGCAATTGCTGAAACACCTGGTTGTAGGGAGCGAATTTGACTGCGCACGGGATATCTAGTTCGTTCATCCAAAAATTCAACGCCTCTTCCACCGGCTCTGCCGTAAACGTAGCTGTCAAGGCGATGATCTGCATATTCTTGCTTTCGTGATCGGTCGGTCCAACGGGTAGCAAGGCAATCCCCCCACCGCGGCAAGATTCAAATGGATCCATCCCACGAAGAGAATGCACTTGAGCGGCCACTTCAAATGTATGGGCAGCTAATTCCGGCCCCTGTAAGTCCTTTGATTTCAGTGGCCCTGATTAGAGCATTCGCTCCATATGCAAGAAATTTCCACAAGTTGGACAAATTATTCTTCCATTTTAGGACACACGCTGACGTAGAAGGTGGGAATGGCCGGCAGGACAATGCAAAATTATGACCCGATGTCGGCCAAGTAGGCTCTGCCGGCCAGCCGTGTTGTTTCCCACCGCCTAGAGAGGGGCGATACGAACCTGGCTCATAGGTGATCTCACATCTTTGGTCGGGACCGACCATATTCCTTGGTCAATGCCAAACGCCAGGATCAGGCTACCGTCCAGGCGCATTGCTGTCTGGCCCGCGAAGCCTCAACGGTTTCGCAGGGCTAAATTCAGACTAATCGGCTGATTTTGCCTTCAGGTTTCCAAGTCGAAAAGTTTCACTAATCATGAGTGCGAGGCTAGAGTATTGATTATTATTGTTGGGCGCAGGCAGTTGCGTGTATATTGCCGGCCAACAGTGAATTAAAGCGGAGATCCCGACCATATGGAGAGTGCTATGAGACGCTTTATCGTGAATGCGCTCGTCCTGGGGGTTGTGTGTGCTGGCATGGTGGCCTTCCTAACGATTCGGCCGATTGCCGCTGCCGATAGCAAGGATGATCGGAGAGTTCTGCAAGCGGACCACGCGCTGGTCGGAGCCCTCGGGAAGGCGGACAAAGCAGCAGCCGATAAGCTTCTCGACGTGGATTTTATGTGGACAAACTCGGCTGGTAAGACCTTAAGCAGGGCGAAGGCCCTGGGTGAACTGCCCAAACCCCCTCTCGGCGACGAAAGCGGCGTTCAGGTGACGGAGTATACTTATGGCCAAGTTGGAGAGGTTCGGGTCGCCAGCGGAAAAATGTATATTCTGCGCGTCTGGGTGAAACGTCCAGCGGGCTGGCGGATTCTCCATTACCACGAGGTCGCTTTGGCTGAGCACGCGGGAGCCAGTGCGTTGAGCGCAAACGACTGCGAGAATCCCTGCAAAGATGTGCCGTACACCCCGAAGGACGACGCCGAGAAGGGGATCCGTACTTCCTGGGCGGAGTTGGAGTTGGCGCTCACTGACCACGACACGCAGGCATGGTCTCCCCATTTTCCTGACGAGTACTTAATGGCCACTTCAGGCGCTACCGGCCCGATCACCAAGTCGGATCGAATTGCAACCATCAGCAAGCCCAGTGCAGGTCGAGTAACTTTGTGCAGACCCTTGTGGGTTGCTGGGCGGCTGTGTGAGTCACAGTTGGCGGCAGAGCCGCCGACGCGGTTCTTTCACTTTGGGGACACGGTCGTAATCATCTCGCGAAACAAACCGTATATCGGCAAGCCTGAACTTAGCACTCGCATCTGGCATCTCGACCACGACGGGACCTGGCAGATGATGGAGAGCTGGGACACGGAGATTCGGTCCGCCCCGGCCGCAGTGCCAAAATCCTAAGGCTCCATTCCCAATTGCATCGCCTGCGGAGGAAAAGCGTTTAATGCCGGCTATGGGTTGACGGATTGCGGATCGAGGTGGCACTATGTCCCAAAACTGGCGAGGTGGCTCATGAAAACTAAGCGAGTAGCCGTCATCGCTCTGGCTGGCGTCCTTCTCACGGCTTCGGTCCCAGTATTGGCACATCACGGGACGGCGGCGTTTGATATGGTTACCTTGACCACCGTGAAAGGAACCGTAACGAAATTCGAGTTCATGAATCCCCACGCATTGATCTATCTTGATGTGGCGAGTAGCAAGGGCGACGTCGAACACTGGATCGCGGAAGAAAGTAGCAATAACCATCTGAGCCGAAGCGGCTGGGACAAGAATACTCTTAAGCCGGGGGACCAGATCATTCTTGCCGGGCATCGCGCCAGGAACGGCTCGCGTGTATTGGAGCTTCAATGCTCGGAATGTACGGTGACGGATCCACAAGGTAAGGTTTGGCCATACCAATAGATAGCCAGTCTCGTATTACGTTCTGGCATGGCCGCAGCGAATGATGGATCGTTTTTCTTCTTCCAAATGGGAATTGATTCTCAGCCCGGTTTCCAGCACCACGATCTGAGGCTCCGCACCGCGTCGAAGGCTGGGATCCGGGCCGCGGGAGAATCTTTTCAAAATGCGCGATAACTTGATGAGTGTAATTCTGGCGCTGGGGTCGGTACTCGTCTTCTCTTCCGTTCTACGCGCTCAGACCGCTGAGCAGTCGGGAGTAGCAACTGCCCGCGCTGCAGCCTCCACGGTGGACCTGTCTGGAGTTTGGGAAGCGAACATGCCCGGCGCTAAGTGGGCTACTTATTCCTTTACCCCGGACATTCCCCCTATGACGCCATGGGGAAAGCAGAGATACCTGGCCGTGAAGCCGTCCTACGGACCCAGATCATTTGCAGACTCGACCGACTACGTTAATCCGACTACCGGTAAAGACGTTGGATGCCTTCCTCCCGGTGTGCCACGCATCTACATTCAGCCCTTTGCGCTTGAGATCATTCAGACTCCTGGGCGCGTGGTTGAATATTTCGAATTCGATCACCATGTCCGTCAAATCTTCACCGATGGGCGCCAGCATCCCAAGGACCCGGAGCTTACCTGGATGGGAGACTCGATCGGCTGGTACGAAGGGGATACACTCGTCGTCGACACCGTCGGTCTTAACGACAAGACTTGGATCGATCGCGGAGGTCTTCCCCATTCCGACCAGTTACACGTGATCGAGCGCATCCGGCGTCCTAACCATGAGGCCTTGGAGATTACCATTACGATCGACGACCCGAAGGCGTATACGAAGACTTGGTCGGGTTATCGCAATTACAAGTTGGAGCCGACGTGGAACATCAAGGAATTCATCTGCGCGGACAATGCTGACTACAACGAAGATTTCATTAAAAACAGCGGGGCATATAGTTCGGCAAGCCCATCTAAGCAAAAAACGAAACCAGCGAAGCCCAACCAGTAGCCCAACTGAGGTAGTTCTTTTGACCGACCTGCGACAATTCAAATCCCGCGTTCGGACGCGATCGAATTCCTTTCTGCGCTTCTCACTCACACCCTTCAACCTCGCATGGGGGATACGATGTGCCTAGGCTTCTCTGGGCATGAATAAGATCCCGATGAAACTACAAGACTCTCATACCGATGTCATGGAGATGTATTGCTCACCGTCAGAGTTGGAGAGGGCGGTCTCAATGGGTCGACGCAACACTTGCTCGAAGTCCACTTGCAGCGATCTCAATAGCTAAAGTCGTTCGCGATCGTTAATTCAAAAGCAGAACCGCCCTGTTTAGGTATGAAGGAGCACAGCCCAATCGATCGGTGCCCTAGAGGAAGTATTGCCGGATCAATCGATTAGTTGGTGTTGCATCGACCGGTTGAGCCGGCACCTCTTACCGGTAGCTGGCTTTTGCCTCTGACAAAGGCAAGGTCCCGCGCACTCATGCCTGCAAAATGCACCTCCCACATGCTGGCGCGCCTATTTTGTGGATTGTTGCGACTCAAGTTTGGCTAGGAACCGCTTCGCTGCATCTTCTTGTTGTCGATCAGCAGGGTGTTTCAGCAATTGCTGGAGCTGGGCTATGGCATTAGCGCTGTCACCCTCGTGCGCATAGATTTGAGCCAGGAGCAAATAAAAAGACGGCTCATCGTGATTTGCGTCAATCTCCACGGCCTGCAATGCACTTTTCTTTGCCTCAACGGGATTGTTCATGTGAAGGTAAGCCATCGCGCGGTAATAATGCCCGTACGGATCGCCTTCCGATTTGAGACCCAGGGCCAGGTCCGCCGCGTTTAGCACCTGTTCCCATTCCCGGTTCCGGGCCGAAACCTCTGCCGCGCAAAGATAGGCCGGCAAGTATGTCGCATCGATTGCGGCTGCATGAGAACAGGCATCGCGAGCCTCTTGCGCCTTATGTTGCTCTTCAAGAATCACCCCTAACATCACCCATGCTGTCGAATAGTCTTGAAATTTGTCAATCGCGCTGCGTGCGTGCTGCTCGGATTCTTCGAACTTATTTTTATTGGAGGCGTCACATGCCTTTTCATATTCGATCCTTGCGTTCGACGGGACTTTCAACCTCGTAACACTCACGGTTGTGGATCGCACTGCCGCTAATTTCCATGGAAAACACCTCTCTTCATCAGCCGTCGAGTTGGTATTAAATGTCGAGTTATGAACGACATTCACCGATGGCTTGTCGCCCGCTCCTAAGCCTGGAGAATATCTAGTTCTTTGTGCGCACAATGGTATGACCGAAACTACCATCGCCAAACCACAGAGTAGCACTTGTTTCCAGCTCAAGGCTGTAGACAGACTGTAGCGATCTGGTTTCAGTTGGCAGCTATTCCGCTGGCGGGTCATCACGCCGGAACAAGGTCTCCCAGGCGATTTGCGGGTAGCCTTCATATCACGAATGCTAGTCCTTTTCTATACGGAATCAAGATGATTCGCCGAACTCGCAGGAGGCAAAAGCCAATGCCCGAGAAGTCCTTGTGGCCAACCGTCTGTGTTACCTAAGGCGTCACAACTGCACTGCGAAAACCGCATGGATGTCGCTTCAGGATGCTAGGCTCACGTTATCCCTACCCGGTGCAATTATTCTTGGGAAAGCTGAGGAAGGGTCATGACAACGCGACAGAAAATTGCTTTTAAAGCTTTCGGCGCATTCGCCGCCGCAGTTTTGGCGACGTCGTGCATTCACACGTCGGCTCAAACGGTGAAAATGCCCGCAGATCCCGGCGTGCGTGGCGGCGCGGCGGGTGCCGGCGCTCCCCTGAAAGGCCTTACTGCGGACGAAACCGCATTCTTTCAAAATGGGCTCGTCAGGTTCGCCGAGATCGAGGTCGTGACAGGAGGCGCCAACAATGGGCTTGGGCCGCGCTTCAATTCGAACCAGTGCTTGTCTTGCCACTCGCAGCCGGCAGTGGGAGGATCGAGCCCTAAGCAGAACCCCTCGATCAATGTTGCCACTCTCAATGGGGCAAAAAACGTGGTGCCATGGTTCATCACGCAAAATGGCCCCGTCCGCGAAGCGCGCTTCAAGCGGAATCCGAACGGAACCAACGACGGCGGCGTGCACGACCTCTTCGTCATCACTGGCCGCAGCGACGCAGCGGGTTGCAACATTGCCCAACCCGACTTCCTGCCTGCCGGAAATCCGCTCTCCGGCCAGGGCGGGAATCCGAACATCATTTTCCGCATCCCGACGCCTCTCTTTGGAGGTGGACTGATCGAGGCAATTCCCGACTCGGCGATCCTTGCGAACATGAAGGCCGACGCAGCCCTGAAGTCGGGCTTGGGAATCTCCGGCCACCCGAACGCGCACCTGAGCGGCAATGCGAACCTCAGTGCAAACGACGGGACAATTACCCGCTTCGGATGGAAGGCGCAAAACAAGTCCCTTCTCATGTTCACGGGCGAGGCATACAACGTCGAGATGGGGATCAGCAATGAACTCTTCCCTCAAGAGCGTGACGAGACTCCTGGCTGTCAGTTCAACGCCACGCCCGAGGATACACTCAACTTCACGACTGCCACCCCAGCCGGTTCTAACCCCAATACGGCCGTCCCTTCGGACATCGAGGCATTTGCCGACTTCATGCGGATGCTGGCCCCGCCCACTCCGGCTCCCGACACGCCGTCCATCGTGAATGGACGGACACTTTTCACAACGATAGGTTGCGTCCATTGCCACACGCCTTCGTTTACCACCGGCAGGATGATTGCCTCCGGCTCCTCGACGACCCCGAGCGCCGCCCTTTCCAATCAGACTGCGCATCTCTGGTCCGACCTGCTCGTCCACCACATGGGAAGAGATCTTGCCGACGGCATCACGCAAGGTGCCGCAGGCCCAGATGAGTTCCGAACAGCCCCACTCTGGGGTGTCGGGCAACGGGTTTTTTTCCTGCATGATGGGCGGACGAGCAATCTGGTGGAAGCTGTCGAAGCTCACAAGAACCGCGATAGCGAGGCAGACAAGGTCATCGACCATTTCAATAAACTGCATCCTCGGGAGCAGCAAGACGTCATCAACTTCTTGCGGTCGCTCTAGTCTACAAGAGCCGCCAGAACGTATAGTGTCACCGCCGCTTAGTGAGAGAGACCTGATTGCTCGGCTAACTCCCGTGAAGTCGCCTTCTCGTCATGTGCGTGCCAGTTTCAGGTAATCCCATTTCTCGGGGGTTTGTCAGCGCCGATGCAAAAATCCCCATAGTGCCGTTTGAATATTCCCCACCCCTTGATGTGGTAAACCGGGACGCACTCCAAATGGAGGAGGTTCCGAAACTTGTTAAGGGGGAGAGACGTGCAAGAACTCAAAGAACTGCAATGGCAAGGAATGAGCATCCAGGCGATCAGCAAGTTGACCGGCTGGGATCGCAAGACGATTCGGAAGTATGTGCAGGCGGCGGGGTTGGTACCGGAGTATGGTCCACGCTTGGCACAACCGAGCAAGCTCGATGCGTTTAAGCCGTATTTGGAAGAGCGGTTGCACGCCGGGGTGTGGAACGCTCGGGTGTTGCTGCGCGAACTGCGCGAGCGGAACTATGCAGGCGGCTACACGATCCTGACGGACTGGTTGCGGCCGCAACGCAGCGCGGCACGAGTGGTGGCCGTGCGGCGCTTCGAGACCGCTCCGGGCCAGCAGGCGCAAGTGGACTGGGGACATCTGGGCACGCTGGAGATGGCCGGGCAGGAACAGAAGCTGCACGGTTTTACCTTCACGCTGGGTTACAGCCGGAGAATGGTGGCGGAAGTGGCGTTGGACCAAAAGCTGGGCACGCTACTGCGGCTGCATGAAGCCGCGTTCCAGCAGCTCGGCGGCGTACCGGAAGAGATTCTCTACGACCGCATGAAGACGGTTTGGCTGGGAACCGACGAGCGCGGCGAGATTGTCTGGCACCCGGTGTTTCAGGACTTCGCGCGCTACTGGGGCTTCACGCCGCGGCTGTGCCGGCCGTACCGCGCACAGACGAAAGGGAAAGTGGAAGCAGGCGTGAAGTACGTGCGGCGAAACTTTCTGTGTGGGTTGCAAGGGCGCGAACCCAGCAGCCTGAGCGATCTGAATGCGCAGTTGCGCGAGTGGATTTGCGGTGTGGCGAACCAGCGCGTGCACGGAACCACGCATGAGCAAGTGGCGGTGCGCTGGGATGTCGAGCAGTTCAGTTTACAGTCGCTGGCGGGGCAGCCGCCGTATCCGTACGTGGATGGCGAGTTGCGCAAGGTGGCGCGGGATGCCTACGTGGACTGGCAAGGCAGTCGGTATTCGGTGCCTTGGCAGTATGCGGGCCAGGACGTGTGGGTGCAGGAAATTGCGGGGGAAGTGGATATCCGCACGGGCCGCGAGCGGATTGCGATGCACGGCAAAGCGCAACGGAAACACAGCGTGTTGACGTTTGCGCCGCATCATCAGGGGATCCCGCTGGGGGTGCGAAGGGCGGAAAGCAAGATTCTGATTCATCTGCGGCAGAGCGCGCCGGAGGTGGAGAAGCGTTCTCTGGCAGCGTATGAGCACGTGGCCAACGGAGGTGAGCGATGAACACGCCGATCGAGCGGTTGCAGACAGCGCTGGAGACGCTGGGATTGAAAGCAGTGCAAGCACGACTAGAGAACTTGCTGGAACAAGCGTCGAAGAAAGAAACCAGCTACGCGGACTTTCTCGATGAGTTGCTGAGCTGCGAGGTGGAAGCACGAAGGAGTCGTTATCTGCGGGCTAGGCTGCAGCTAGCGCATTTTCCCTTCGTAAAAACCTTCGAGCAGTTCGATTTCGCTTTTCAGCCCTCGCTCGATGAGCGGCAGATTCGGGAGTTGCGTTCGTTGCGGTTTATCCACGAAGCCAGCAACGTGATTTTGCTGGGACCGCCAGGGGTGGGAAAAACGCATTTGAGCGTGGCGCTGGCGGAGGAAGCGATCCGCTCGGGATTGGGGGCGTATTTCATCACCGCGCACGATCTGGCAGCGGACTTGGGGCGCGCGTATCGCGAAGGACGGCTGGATCGCCGGATGCGCGTGTACCTGGCACCGAAAGTTCTGGTGATCGACGAAGTGGGGTATCTGCCACTGGACGACCTGGGAGCGACGATATTCTTCCAGTTGGTGAGCGCACGGTACGAACGCGGGAGCATCATCCTGACCTCGAACAAGAGTTACGGGGACTGGGGATCGATCTTCGGAGATTCGATCATCGCCACGGCGATTCTGGACCGGTTGCTGCATCACTCGACGACCATCAACATTCGGGGTGAAAGTTACCGGCTGAAGGATCGCCGCAAAGCCGGACTGGTGCCGCCGCGAGGACAGGAAGGGGCGGAGGTCGCGGCTCGTTCCTTGGCCTCGGACTCCGTTGCGCCCAAAACGCGCCAAAAAACGGCGCTGGGCTCCACTCCGTCCGAGGCCAAGGAAGCCCAATCATGAGGTTCAGGGGTGGGGAATTTTCAACCGGTACAACGGGGAATTTTCAGCCGGAGTTGACAGGTTGGAAGTTCAGCACTGTTCAGGGCGCTTGGTTTCGACGCCCGATTCAGCGATAAGCTGCTGGTGATGATCATTTCACCTTCCAAGGCATTGTGATTATAGCGGCCTTTTTCCCCTCGGCTCGACCTGCCCGCAATGCAGAATAAACGTGATCGCGCTCACAAGGAGACGTGACCGGACTCACTGCGTATTTGCCATTTACAGCGGATGCTAAATGTGTCCTGAGCAATAAGCCGGAATCATCAGGAGGGTCTTATGAAAACAGCTGCGATTGGCATGGTTGGCGTGCTGATATTGGCCGGGGGCCTCGCTGCTCAAAAGGCTCCCAGCTTTTCGGTTCGAAACGGCGAAACCTTCACCGGTCAGATCACCGATAGCCTGTGTGCGGATGGGCATCACCTCGACGTGATCAAAAGCGAGAAAAACTGCATCCTCACGTGCGTCAAGTTCGACGGCGCAGAATTCGTGCTCTACAACTCTGAAACGAAACGCATTTACAACTTGGATGATCAACAGAAACCCGAAGCTTTTGCGGGTCAAGAAGTGACAGTAACTGGAAGCTACGATAAAGAAGCAAAAGAAATCCACGTGATCGATATTAGGCCCAAGATCACTTATGCAGGTCTGTGAGGCCGCATGAGTTCTTATAGGTCGTCGCTGGTGTGTTGAGCGGCGTGAACCATCTGGTTTTAGGGGCCCGGAGGAGATCCATATTCGAATTTCCAAAAGGTATTGGCAATGTCGGCCAAGCAAGAGCGCATAGTGTTTAGCAGCGCCCTACGGATTACTAGGGCTTTCGGCTGGATCTTGATCGCTCTGGCGATCCTTGGCATCCCGCAAATGCGGTTCCTTATAGGGCGCCTGGCGGTCAGTTTCGGACTGCTATCCTCTATAATGCTCGGACTGGCGGGCATCGCGTGGCTCGTCGGAGTGAAGCTGTTCCTCCTTTTTTTCGACCGTTATCTCTCCCGCAACTAAAGCTTACTTGTCCCAGTGAAGCGATAGAAGCTCTCCCTATCACTCACATTCTGAGATATTCGTGAGTGATAGAGTGAGTTTCACTCGCTCATGGCTCGCAGCGGCTTCCGTATGGAGGAATTCCACGGCATACAGTATTAGAACGCCGTCCCTGGCGTCGCGCGGTATAGGGCACCTGCATTTCATTCAATTGATGGCCAAGCAGTAGAACATAGCATTCAGCAAGGAGGAGCCACCCATGACTCCTTGGGCAGAAGCAAAATACAGCATGGTCAAGCCCGTTTTTGGGCCGAACAAAAAACCAGCCAAGGATTCGAACGATCCCGTTTACGGCTGTTTTCCGCCCGGTGTACCCCGAATTTATCTTCACCGCAAACCAATGGAGATTATTCAGCTTTCGAACGAAGTGATCATGATGTTCGAATATGCTCGCCTGGTGCGCTAGATCTACACGGACGGGTGCCCGCATGACTAGTTTCTGGATCCTCCATTGTGGATGGGGGACTCGATCGGTAGATGGGAGGGCGATACGCTCGTGGTAGATGTGATCGGTTTTAATGACAAGACGTGGCTTGATCGGATGGGCCATCCTCACAGTGACGCCCTGCACCTCGTGGAGCGCCTCCAGCGCGCTTCCCCCGACAGGTTGGACATTGATATGACGATCGACGATCCCAAAGCATATTCAAAGACTTGGACTGCACGGAGAACTTTCCGCTTGAGGCCGGGAACCAGTGAAATGGGCGAATAAATCTGTGAGGACATGTTCATCAAGGAGGCTTTCGGTGTAAAGCCAATGCTGCCTTCGACAAAGTAGGGTAACCCTCCTGGAATTCGTCAAATTTCTGCCTACCTGTGATTTCAACAGGATCCAGCCCTGCGGTTCACAGGAAGAGCGCGATAGCGCTCGCAGATGGCAGACACGTTTGAGATTTTGGCGCGGCCGTCGGAAAGACACTGCACTCAAAAACCTGGCGGGAGCATTGCATGCTGACGGGGGTGGGTGTACCTTAGCGCTCGACCGGGAAGTCAAAAGGGAAGGCATGGGACTAAATCATTCGACGATTTTTTCATCGCCCGTCCGAAGATAGGAATCATACAGATGGAAGCCCCGATCACAAATCGTCGTCGCGCACCTCGTGCCAAGGTGTCGCTACCCGTCCGGATCCGTTGCTTCGACTCTAATTGTCCTGAAGAGATTGGCAAGACTTCGAATGTGTCCCGAGAAGGACTGTATTTTGAGACTTCGGCGAGACATTACCTCGAGCAATACTTCCACAACTGGAAATTGCGCGTAGTACGCAACTTTCAATCAGGTGACATCGCAAACCTTGAAGAAACAGGTCAGATCGTGAGGATTGATCATCTGCCGGGTGGGAAGTTGGGCGTCGCAATCCACATCCTGTTGCGCGTAAAGCCGGAATTTCCTGGGGCACTCGACCGTTCTAGCGCGAACGAATAGACACACCGCCGATTACCTGCAGTCCGGGGGTCGCTTTTCCGACTTTCAGCCGCCCCCATTCAAGCTGAGCCAGAATCCGCTGATGAACGTCATCTATCAACAGGCCGTGATGATATCCTCTTTCATTTTCGATAAGCAGAACACGGCCTTGCGCTCCCAGGTCAACGGCGTCAACTTGGATGGACGAACTGCAATTTTTGGAACTATTTTCACAAGTCGCGACGCGATCCAGTGGCGGCACTTTTACCGTTGCGCTTGACAAATTATTACAATTATGTTATAAAAGGGAGCCATGAAACCTCAGGAACTTAGAGCAGCACGTCTAGACAGAGGGTGGACTCAAACCCAGGCGTCCGCACGTCTGGGGGTGTCACAGGCGTATTTGAACATGCTTGAAAACGGGAAAAGGCGGCTCACACCTAAGTTAACTCGCAAACTTGCTATGACTTATGGCCTTTCTCCTATAACACTTCCCGTCTCTGGAGAGTTTGTGTCAGCGCCCGTAGGCGATCAGCACTTGGCTGAGTCACTAGCGAGACTCGGGTATCCCGGCTTCGCTTATCTTCGGACGCATACGCTGAAGAGGAACCCCTCTGAAGTCCTGCTGATGGCTTTGACGCAAGAGAGACTTGAAGCTCGGGTCGCTGAAGCACTCCCGTGGGTTGTGTTGGAGTATTGGCAAGGAGCATCAACTTGGCTAGTGGAGCAGGCGAGAAAACTTAACCTCCAAAATCGTTTGGGATTTGTTGTCAGCCTGGCCCGGCAAGTCTCAGAGCGAGATCCTCAGAATGAACGGAGAACACGCGCCCTTCGTGAATTGGAAGCCACGCTCGACAAAAGCCGATTGGCCAAGGAAGACGTCTTTTATCGCCCTCCTCGGACGGAGGGTGAAAAAGAGTGGTTGCTGCAGAATCGCCCGGAAGAAGCTCGGCATTGGAATTTGTTGACAGATTTGCGGCCAGCACACTTACAGTATGGCAATTGACCCCAAGCAACCACTTGCGTCACCCTGGCGAGAATTCTTGACAGAGCTCGACTCAAAACTCACCGAACCACTTGCTTTGCATTGCATCGGTGGATTTGTTCTAACTTTCTTTTATGGCTTAGGTCGTAGTACAGCCGACATTGATTACTACACGGCTGTACCTGCAAATCTGAATTTGGATGAGGTCGCCGGGGAAGGATCTGCTCTTGCCGGGAAATTCAAGGTGAAATTACACCGAGTAGCTGTGAGCAACCTACCGGAAGATTACGAAACAAGGCTGAAAGAGATGGTTCCGGGGCAGTTCAAGAGCCTCAAGTTGCTTGTCCCAGATCCGTATGATTTCATCTTGTCCAAGCTAGAGCGGAACAGTTCCAAGGATCGAGACGACGCAGAACATCAGTTCAAGACGCAAAAACTCAATTCTCAGCGCCTGCAAGAAAGATACGAGGAAGAATTGCGCCCATACCTAGCCAATATAGCTAGGCCCGATTTGACACTCAAGCTATGGATTGAGATTTTCGAATCCTAGCAGGGTCGTTCTGATTCTCATTGTTCGCCTTCAGCGTTTATGAGAGTGGCTGAGCACGCGTGACATCCGAGCCTCGCTGAAATCCAAGTTCCGGTGTGTGGCATGCGCTGCCAACGACAAATCGGACCATTTGCTGCGCGATTGACATTCAATCGCGTACATCGGATACTCCGCTTGGTACCTGCATAAATCAAGGACACGGACGCTGGAATCCTTCGCCGCGAACACTTCGAGTCGAGGAGCCATGAGGAACGTTTTCATTATTCCCTTGCTAGTGGCTTTGGCAGGAGCGGCACTTCCCCGGGCCGCTGCGGGCCGGCAAACCTCCGCGCCAAATACCACGCAGCAGCCCGCGACGCCTAAAGCGTCCGCCCCCCAGGCGGGAACCAAGCCCGCCGCGCCGGCGGCAATGACCAATCGCGACGTCATTCAGCTGGTCAAAGCGAAAATCTCCGACGACGTGATCGTCACAAAAATAAAACAGTCGAAAACGCGGTTTGACACTTCGACGCAGGGACTCGTCGCTCTTAAGCAAGCCGGCGTCAGCGATCAGCTGATTGCGGTGATGATGAATTCGGGCGAAGCTGCAAAGGGCGCAGAACCTTCGCCGGCAAAAACGACTCGCCCGGCATTGCGTCCCGGCGAGAGCCCCTCAAACGCTAAGGGAGAAGTCGTCGCCGCCGGCGCTGGCAAAGCACCGCGAACTCCGGCTGAGCCCGCGCCCGCAGTAGTCACCCAGGCGCCTCCGAACTATGGGATGTATATTGACTCGGGTGGCGAACTCAAGCCTTTAGGCCGCATCGAGACCAAGATGCAGGTCAGCAAGTTCCGCTCTCTCCTCAAGAGCGCCATTCCCTTCGTGCGGCAGAAAGTCGACATCAATATCCCCGGTGCGCATGCCACCGGCCGCTTCGAGGTGCGCCGCCCAATTTTCTACGCCTACTTCCCCCCCAGCCGCGATGTCAGCAAGTTCAAGCTTTTGCAGTGCAAGATTACCGGGCAGAATTTCGATCAGCGCACGCTGGCGAATGCCTCCATCATGTTCAGTACGGAACAGAATCAGGATGAAGTCCCCGTGGATATTGGCCCCACCAGCGTGCGGGACCTTTACCGTATTTCTCCGCGCGAAGATTTGCCATCAGGCGAATTCGGTTTCGTGGAAGGGAACACCGGCAGCAAGTCTGCGTCAAACATCGACATCCTCGATGTCTACGACTTCGGTGTCGATCGCAAGGAGGAGAAGCTGGCGCTAGCGGATTATTTGGACACGCTGCCGCCTGCGCGCCTGCCTGATGAAGCGTTCCTTACCTGGTCAAAGGAGGACGCGCAGAAAATCGTCGATGACCGCGAAGGGAAGGTTGGCATCGTTGGCAGCATGATGGGATGGTTCAAACGTCAATACGCGGGGCTCGATGTCTACTGGGCCGATCCGCAATTCGCGCGGGCCTTCAGCCGGGTGGAAATGCTGGACCGCAATCTCAACGCCGCGCAGGCAACCAAGCTCTGCAGCCTTTTACTCAGCCAGGCCGGCGACCAGTATTTTATTCTGGTCTCCATCGGCGGCAAGGTGGGTTCCGGTCATCTGATCGGCGCGAATGAGGGCGAACGGATCATGCGGCCCTTCGACGCGAGCCTCACCGCCAACAACACCAAAGCAATTGTCCCCGCCCGCAAACTGGAATTCGTCGGCGGATACGCGGATGTGTGGAAAGTGGAATTCGACACGCAAAGCATAAGAGGTCCGCTTCTGAGCGATAACGCCCAGGACCTGGTGTTCGAGGCGCGGCTGAATCAAAATCTCGATTTCAAAGCTACGTTTCAAATGAACAAGATCAATCCGACGATCGCTCCCGGAGTTGCCGATGCTTCCAGGCCCGCCCTTGCGAAGTAACGACAAGACCTGGATTGTTTGTAACAGCGGAAGTGAGAGAGATTTCACCGGGAGCGGTAATGGGATGAAGCTCACCCAATGTGAGTAGAGCCTATTGCAGAACCAAGCTAACCCATTGATTCTATTGGGACGAAAATAGGCTGTGCAACAGCTTCTAGGAAAACGAGCCGACCTCAGAATGACATGGGTATGTGCACGTCGGAACCTGGCCATCGGGCAGGCCGAATCGAAGGAATCCAGAAGAAACTATCGAGCGCAAACCAGCGAACGTTGATACCGCCCAATCCTTAACCAAAAGGAAACCCTTTGGTTTTTTCCTCTGCCCTTTCTGTTCCCCGTGCCCTAGACTTTTAATAACCAGCCGTGGACCATGACATTTCAACACGTTGATACCGTAATTGCGTTTGGGGCAGTGATGCTCGCTGCGAGCCTGGTCATAACCGCGGGCACGCAGCTTGCGATCAGCTTGCTCGGCTTGCGTGGCACCAACCTGCGCAGGAGCCTTGCGGACCTGTTTGAGACGACGAGCCAGGATCGAGACGCGAAACGCTATGCCAAAGAAATCGCGCGCAGAGTTTTGCGCCACCCGTTGATTTCCGGATCGGCATTTTCGCGCTTTGGCATCCGGTTGGACGAACTTCCATTCGTGCCTGCGGACACAGCAGGGAAGTTACGGTGGGCAGGCAGCGGAATCCCGCTGCAGCCCTGGTTGTTGGGTGCGCTTTGCGGATGTTTTTTCTGTCCCGCCACGCTCTTTTTAATCAAACATCTGTCCTCCCTGGAATTCTGCAAGTATTCGAGCATGGTCGCCAGCTATATCCCCGTGCTCAATCTATGTGAACATCCCTGGAGCAGCGGCGCAATCCTTGGAGCGGTATTCGGCGGCCTGCTCAGCCGCTGGCGTCTGGCGACCTCGATTCGGCTCGATGAACTCGTCTCCATGCTGGATAAACTGTCAGCCCCGGCGGGGGGCACTCTACCCGACCCTGCCCAGCGCGCCATGCTGGTCATTGCCGGCGAACGACGGAGCCGGCCGCGCCCCAAAACGAACCCGGTGTCTGCGCAAATGGAGAGGATCTTCCAGGACGCGCCAGATGACGATTGTGGTGGCGTAGCTGTCGCCGTGGAAAAGGCGGTAGCGCAAGATTCCGGACACGCGGATCTGCGACTGGAAGGCTTGGCGATGTGGTACGACCACGCAATGGGCCGGGCCTCGCAGCGGTTCACTCTGCAAGCGCGCGTGATTACGGTGGCTCTCTCTCTTATTCTTGTTTTCGGCGCGCATCTGGACGCGATTCGCCTGTTCCAAATGCTTTCTTCCGATGCACAGGTGCGAGCGCAATTGGCCGGCAGCGCCGATGCCCTTGTCAAACAGGCAGAACAACTTCCGCGGGCAAAAGAGGGAGCGGGTTTACAGGGAACGCGAGAAGGTCCGAGATCGGCTGTGCCAGAGGTTTACCGCAACGCAATGGCCGCTGTTTTGGCGTTCACTCCCGCTGCTGCGGAGCAGCCAAAACCAAAGCCTCACCGTGCATCGCACAGCAGTGCTGCGACCTCCCCGGACGGCTCTCAGCTGCCGTCTAATGGTGATTCGGCGGCGGCCATCGATGGTCTGGTGTCGACGAGTGTCCCCCAGGCGGTGGGGAAAAATGGCCAAGCCGTGTCGGCTGCCAATCCGGCACCGCCGGATGCTTCAGCGAAAGCACGAGAGAACAGGCTTGCGCCGCCGACAAAATCAAAGACGGTGACAAAAGCACCAGAAAAATCCGCGCCCGCACCCGGAGAGGACAAAGCCACCGTCGAAGCGAAAGCCAGAGCAGCGAAAGCGCTGGAAGCGAGGCCCGGGTTTGCCAGCCGGGAAGATGCGGTTTTGTGGCTCCGCGCGACTCTGGAAGGAGATCCCGCACTCGAAAATTTAGTCTCTGTCTACGATCAAGAAGTCAACACGGAATTAGTTGGAGACGCCGATAGGCTGATCGATCATTCCGCTTCGATTAAACGCGAACTCGCTCGCTCTGAATTTCAACTGCTCCCAGAAAATTGGCCGGGCGGGAAGCCGACCGAGCGTGAGCTTCCGGGCCTTCTTCTTGCCGTTGTATTACTCTGTCTGGGCGCGCCGCTCTGCTACAACATGTTGAAGGTTGTCGCCAGTCTTCGGCCTCTCCCGTATATGAAGCAGGACAAATAGGCACAGAAATACATTTCACCTGCACACTGAAGAAATCAATTTGGCAGGATTGCCGACGCCAGAAACAAACAGCCAGACGGCAGCAGTAACAATCATCCCGATTTCCAACATCCCCGGCAATTTGGCCGGTACCTCAGGGAGCTGAATTCTCGATCTCCCTACGGAAGGGAATCACTCCGGGAATCAGCCACTTCTCCCACATGTCGTCAATTTTCTTCTGGAAATAGTCTAAATCTTCGTCCGTGAAGTGGGCAAAGCGGCCCTGCCTTAGCAAATAGTCTTTCACCGGCCCTCTTTTGAAGCGCCCGGCAGCAATCTCTTTCGTCTTACCGACGAGCCGGAGCACTCCGTTTTCGACTTCGTACAACGGCCAAATGCCGGTGGTGACCGCAAGTTCGCCCAACTCGTGCGATTGTATCGGGTCGTAGTCCCAACCCTTGGGGCAGGGATCGAGGGAATGGATAAACGTTGGGCCGCCAATCGAGAGAGCTTTGCGGACGCTGTTCATCGCCTGCAAGCCGTAAGACATGCACACGGTCGCGACGTACTTACATTCGGGATGGCCGGCCGCAATCATCCCCGCCATGTTCTTCTTCCAGCGGTGATGCATGATCCGCTTCAGCTTGCCCGGAGGGCTGAAAGTGGTGTTCGCGCCGTAGGGCGTGCTGCCGGAAAGCTGGATGTCCGTATTCGCATAGGATTCGTTGTCATACATCAGGATCAGGCAGTTATAGTCCGGATGCGTCAGGGTCGCCGAGATGGCGGAGAGACCCATGTCGGCGCCGCCGCCGTCGCCGCAGAACGCGATGACGTTGATCGGCTCCTTTTTCATCTTGCCTTTGCGCATCAGCGATTTCAGAGCCGCGGCCGTACCCAGTGCCGCGGAGCCGCTGCTGCCCAGCTGGGTGTGCATCCAGGGGATCACCCAGGAGGTGCTGTAGTAGGTCGTGTTCGCGACGTACATGCAGCCGGTGCTTCCAAGCACGATCGTCCGAGGACCCGCCGCCTTGGCCATCATCTTCATCACCAGGGCGGACTCGCATCCCTGGCAGGTGCGGTGACCTGAAGTGAAAAACTCCTCGAGCGGAATGCTCTTCTGTCCCTTGATAGGATCCAGCTTCGGGAGAGTAATATCGATGGTTGCCATTGCTAAGACCTCCTCGCCGCCTGAGGCGGCACGACCAAGAAATCCGTTATTCGCGAACTCCGATCCACTGCGTTGGCGCCTGTGTTTTTCCCGCCGCCGCTTCGTAGACGATTCCCGTCATCTTCTCGACATCCTCCAGCAAAACCTCACGCCCGCCGAGGCCGCAGATAAAGCCGATGACCGGCGGCCGTTTGGCGCTGCTGCATAGGGCCGCCCGCACTTCTGTGGCGAGCACTCCGCTGTGGAAGGGCGAGCCGAGGGAGAAGTCGCGGTCGATCACGCCCACGGCGGAGAATCTTGCGAGGCACTCCGCCAATTCCTCCGCGGCAAACGGACGGAACCAGCGCATGCGCACAAAGCCGACCTTCTTACCCTCCTTCCGCATCTTGCGGATGGCCACCTTGACCGGTGTGGACAGGGTTCCCATGCCGAGCAGGACTACATCCGCATCCTCTGTTTCATATTCCTCGAAGAATGGGTTGCCATAGCTACGGCCGAAGATCCTCTCGAAGTCCTTATAGGCCTCGCGGATCACCCCCGGGGAGCGCTCCATGGCGGCAGCGGTCTGGCGGCGGATTTCCATGAGCCAGTCCTCATTGGCCTGCGGCGCGACCGTGATGGGATTGTCCGGGTGGAGCAGGAGATCGCCGCGGTCATATCTCGGCAGGAAGGCATCGACTTTTTCCTGCGACGGAATCTTCACCAGGCCCTGGGAGTGGGTCAGGAAGGCGCCGTCGCAACTGATGGCGCACGGCAGGAAAATGCGCCGGTCCTCTGCAACACGGTACGCGATCAGGGCGGTGTCCAGCGCTTCCTGCGCGTTGTCCACCCAAACCAACTGCCATCCGAGGTCGCGCACGGCCAGGGCGTCATTGTGTTCCACGCCGAAAGCCCCCGGGTCGTCGAGCGCGCGGTTGCCCACCATGGCGACCATCGGAACTCGCAGCGCCGGGGTGACGGTGAGGGCTTCAAACGCGTACATCCAGCCCACACCGCTGCTTCCGCAGAAAACTCGCGCCCCAACCACCGAAGCGTGCTTGACGATTTCGAATTGCGAATGTTCGCTCTCCGCTATGATGTATTCGCAGTCGAAATCTCCGTCGGCGATCAGTTTGGCAATGTACTGCATCACGGTATCGTAGGGACGAATCGGGTAGCCCGTAATCACGTCCACGTCGGCCAGCTTGCAGGCCACCGCGATCGCTTCGCTTCCGGTAATGAGAGCAATCTCCTCGGGTCCTTTTCCTTTGTCGACTACCACGGATGGCGCTGCCATATCGGCTCCCTTCTTCTTGCAAAAATTCTTACATCAAGAATCTCTCACCCTATCCCATCATGTTGCCGGCGCTTCTATCACCGGTCCCGGCCAAATCCTCTAGTCTGCGGCCGGTGCCTCGGGCTTCGACATTTCGGCGATTTGCTCCTGATATTGGCCGCGGTAACGGAACCCGTGGGATCGCTCCGTCCGGTGGTCAATCTTAGTGTTCAGGAAAGCAATGTAGCCTTCTTTGTCTTTTCGCCACATCTCCCACTGGCTGGCGTTGTCGTGGAACTCGACCTCGTTCACCATCGTGACGCAATCCTTCACCGGGCAAACGGCCTCGCATACGCCACACCCACAGCAAGCCTCCATGTTGGCGTCGTAGAAGCCCTCCGGGGTAACGTCAAAACAGGAATCCGGGCATTGCAGCCAGCAAAGCGTGCACTTGATGCAGGTGTCGAAGTTGAGGATCGGCCGCATCGTTCGCGTGGTGAACTTCTTGAACGTGGGATTGCGCGCCGGCTGGAAGCCGCCGACCGCCTGATTCTGCGGGTCCGTCATGGTATGTCCCGGCGCGATACTCGGGATAGTAATTCCATCGCGCATCTCTTGCCACTTCGGCATTTCGAACTTGTACGGTATTTCGGGATTCCCCTGGTCGGGCGAGACGGTCACCGTCGAAATCCGATCGTAGGAGCGAGCAGCGGAGACGGCCTTCAATTCACCGCCGGTGTCTTTCTTGATGACTTTTTGCACGGACTCAAGGCTGAACAATTCCGGCAGGAGCTTGGCGATGGCCCCCAGAATGCGAGCGTCGGTGTGGTCATCCTTATAAACCCACAGGCCCGAAAAGCTCGGGATGCCTTTCAAAATTGCGAGTTTGTAGGGGAATTCCTTGCGGTGGCACATGGCGATGAGGGTTTCCGGCTCCTCGCGCGAGGTGACCACCAGCGTGCTGTTGGGCTTCAGCAAACGATTGATCGGCTGCAGGCCGTACCAGGCCCAGGACTCGACGCCCTTACACAATGTGTCATCTACCGCAATGGTAATATCCACTTCCTTCGGCTCGTATTTCGCCATGCCCTCTTCGAGCGTGAGGTTGTCGGTGGCCACGATCGCGAAGGCCTTCGCCGGAATCCCGTTGCGCTCCGGGCTGTCGCCGTAGCGCCCAAAGGAGATGCCCGGCTTTCCTTCCTCGTGCGCCGCCAGCACAATGGCGCGGCTGATGTTCTTGGCCAGAGTCTTCTGAAAAATTCCTCGATAGACGATCTCCACTGCGAAAAGCCGACCCATGGGACGCCTCCTTTTTCGCTACATCTTTTTCAATACCAATCCTTCAATCGTCGTAATGTGCCTGCGCATGGCCGTCTCGGCGGCAGCCGGATTCTTTTGCGCGATCGCATTCAGGATCCGCCGATGACTGTTCAGTGACTTTTGCGGGCGGCCTTCCACCTGGAGGGATAGCTCCCGGCTATCTCGAAGGTAATCCATGAAAACGTCGAGAACCTTCAGGACCACACTGTTTCTGGCGGCTTGGGCGATCGCATAATGGAACTTTGAGTCCTCGTCGATAGCCAGCTCACCCTGGTCCACCTTGGCCTGCTGGCGGTTCAAAATCTCTTCAAGGTGGGCGATCTCCTCTTTGGTCGCATTGGCCGCGGCGCGTGCGGCCAGCGCGGGCTCGATCATCAGGCGAAATTCAAGCAATTCGCCGACGAGCGCCCTCTTCTGCAGCAGCATAGCCGAGAGCTGATTTACCAAGGGAGCGGCGGAAAGGTCGCGGACGACCGTCCCTTCTCCATGTCGCGGCTCGACCAAACCCATGGATTCGAGCGTGAGGATCGCTTCGCGGAGCGAACCCCTGCTGACATGCAACATTTCTGCCAACTCACGTTCGGGAGGGAGTTTGTCGCCGGGACGAAGCAGGCCGTCACGAATGACGTCCTGAACCTGCTTTACCACCTTCTGGTAGAGTTTGGTTCTAGGGACCGCTTCGAATTCCGCTTTGGCTGGAAGCATCCGCTAACCTCCATAACCGGATGGTCCGATGACTAGGCCGAATGGGTGCACTCCACACCTAATCGTTTCACTTGTCAAGATATATTTTATTCTTTTTTTTGAACGGCCCCCGCTTGGGTGGCGGAGCCAGTTTCATGCATTGCGTCTCGAAAGTACTAGACCCGCGGTACTTGCCACTATAGCTCCTCCGAACCATTGAGCCCTTCGGCCTCGATTGCGAAGATCGAGGCGGGAAAGTCAGGAACTAGGAGGAGCAAATGTTGGACGGCCTCGTCTCTCACGATCAAGGAAGCGCTAATGCCAGGCTCTGGCAGGCGGTCATCGACAGCGCGATCGCGGATTGGGTGCGCGGTCCGGCACGGCACAAGCGCAAAGCCGAATACTTTCTGTTCCAGGATGAAGAGGACTTTCCATTCGTTTGCCGTTCTGCCGGATTAAATCCGGAATCCGTTCGGGAGACGCTCTGGACGATTCGTGCTCAAGCTGCTTCTGATTTGAACACGAACGTCGCATAACCACACGTCGTCGGTCAGACTTCCGCAACGCTCAAAATTCCTTCTTATTTTTTCTACATGGATTGTATGTTGCGCCGCCCGTGCGGGGTGTGGCTACGCTCCTAGCGTAATCAGCTCCATTTTGCGTTTGCCGAGCCGCCGGGCACCCTTCTCCGTCACTACAATGGAATCGCCAAATTCCGCCGGGGTCGGTGTCTGCTTGACCGGCACGCTTGGCTTCAGGTCAAACACCATGCCAGCCTGAAACAGCAAATCGTCGCCGCCTTCCATGCGGCCGGGACCACAACGCGGCAGATCAGCCAAGCCGCCGGAATGGATCAGGACGCCGCCGGGTCGGGCGACACCGCGGGCCTTCAGTTTTTCGCCGCAGAAGTCGCAAAATTCTTTGATGCTTTTCCCCGGAGCAACCCGGTCCAAAAGGGTTTGAAAGAGATCGAGACAGTATTGTCCGGCCGCGGCCCAATCTGCGGGCGCAGGCGAGCCGAGCAACACGGAGTGGTTTACCTGCGAGCCGTATCCGAGAACCGACCCCGAGCACTCTTGCCCGAGAATCTGTCCGGCGCTAAAGACATCTTCCAAAGGAAAGCCGAAGCTCGCGTTCCCCGATCCACGCGTGCTGATGCTCAACCGCCAGGGGCGCTCACCGGAGGCTTGGACCATGGTGCTGTACATTTTGAGCCACACGTCGCGATGGATGCTCCCGGGGCGGGCGGTCTCGATCATAGCCTGCACGCCAGCTTCGCTGACTTCGGTGGCTTTTTCGAGCGCCGCGATCTCCTCGGCGCTGTGCACGAGTTTCACGCGCCACAGGATGTCCGCGGCCGACTCGAATTGAGCCTGCGGAAATGCTTTTCGCACGCGGTCATAAGTCGTATAGGTGACGGAGCCTTCCGTGTTGCGAAAGAGGTTCGCGAGTGCTCCGACGCCGATGCGCGCCTGATCCATCTTTCGTTCCTTCAGGCAATCGATGATGGACGGCGACCATAGCCCCTCTTCATCCGAATAGCGGACTTCGATATCCGGTGCGTTGTCCGCGAACATGGTGGTCATCACGAGCCCAGGTATGGGACGCTTTTCCGCGAGCAAGGACCCAACCCGGCTGGAAATCGCGGTGATCTTGCCTTCCGCGGGGACGATGACCCATCCGGCCGGAATGCCGGTGAGGTATTGGACGTCCGCGTCGCCATCTTGCCGGTCGTGAATCATAGCCTGTGTGCTGTGTTGCGGCACGATCAGACAGTCGAAATGGCTGTCCTTCATTCCCTGGCGCACGCTCTGCCAGCGGCGCCGAAACTCTTCGGCAGACCACGCCTTTGGCATGGATGCGGGAGAGATGGAGCGCTTCAGCGCCGCCGGATTGGCGGCTGCGCCGGCTTGCGGCGATTCACTCCACGCCGGAAGCGCTGCTCCAGCTAACGAGACCGCCACGCCGGACGCCGCGCCCAGAAGTAAATCCCTGCGCGACAAACAATCAGAAAACTTGGGATCGGAAAATTTTCTCATGATCTGCCTCCGCATAAAAATCGGCCGCAAAGTTTGCTTTTGGCGCCAGTTTTAATCCTGACGGTCGCTTCGCTGGAAAATGTATTTAGCTTCGATCTGGGCGCTGCTAGCGCGCACGTTAGCGCAAATTAGCTGTGCACCTCAAGCAATAAAAAAAATGAGAGAGACAAAAGAGGCGCGGATCGACCGAATCCGAATGAAGAAAAGTTGCACCCGGCCGGGGGAGGGTCCTGGTCAGGTTTGCCACCCTTTTCGTAGTGGGACCCTCTAAAACGTGAATTTCGCCGAGAACTGCAACTGCCTCGGATTGAACATGGTCCTCGGCGTCCCGAAAGTTTGATTCGGGGTGCTCGGGATAGCAACGGGTAAAACTCCGGCCGCTATCCAAGCGTTGAACGGTGGACCAGCAAGGTTTACCGCTGCGTTCTGTGAAGCACAGGACACCGACCCCGCTTGCTGCTGGATAGCCAGTGTAGTGGCGTCGTTGTAATGGGTTGGAACCACGGGAGTGGCCCCGCAGAAGACAGGCGAACCGTAGACGGAAGTAACTTCGTCGATGTTGGGCCGGTTGAGGGCGTTGAAGGCGTCAAACGCCAATTCGAGTCTCTGGCGCTCCTTAAACTGGAAGTAGCGCGATATGCGCAGGTCCCAGGTGTACAACGGATCGCCCGTGTAGGTGTTTCTTCCGATCGTCGTGTTACAGTCCGACACGTTAGTGCAAGTCCCTACGATGGGAGCGCCGCCCACGCGGTCCGTACTCAGGCCAGCCACGTCTCCGAAAACATTTTCTCCCGGAAACAATGTGAAAGGCCTGCCGGATTCCAGGGTGATAATGCTGCTGAACTCGAAATTGCGGAGAAAGCTTGACTGGGGCGGGGTCACGGTAAAGTTCGTTACTAAACGGTTACGGAGATCCTGGTTTGAGTTGGCGCGTTCCGCTGCGTAGTCGAACTGGTTCGGGGGCAGGTTGATGAACGTCGTGAAGTTACCGTCGTCGAATGTATGCGACCAGGTATAGTTAGCCGTCAGATTCAGATACTTGCCCCACCGCTCCAGCGCCGAAATCGTCAGGCCGTTGTAAGCGGAGTTGACCACGTTATTGTTGTAGTCCAGAAGGCCGGCGCTGATCGTTGGATTAGTATTGCCAGGGCTGGGGACACCAAATTCAAGTCCGCTGGGGTTCGTCAGAGTAGCGAAAAAGGGACCCAGGCCGAACGGTCCGAGCGTCGGCGTCCCCTGGCACGGAGTGAGGGAACCCGATGGATCGAGGAGCCCTTGAGCGTCAGGGGGATTGCCGGGTTTGTCCGTGCCGAGAGGGCAGGGAACATTGATGTTGTTCCCTCGGACCAGCTTATGCGCGCCCACAAAAAGATACCCGACGCCGATGCTGAACCCCTTGCCGATCTGGCGGTCAATCTGCAAGCTCGCCTGCTCCGCATAGGGCAGCCCGCCGTCCTTCTGAATGCCGCCAATGCCCACGCCGCACGCCCCTGACGGCGCCCCATTCACGAAAAAGCAGGGCCCCGTAAGGCTCACAGGTGGATAAGGTTGGCCTGCTAGTATTCCAATGGCGGTTAGTGCGGCAGCGTTAAGGGTTCCCATTGGCTGGCCGACGCAGAAAGGAGGGGGAAGAGGCCCAGCAGGACTGGAATTCGTGCACCCGAGCGCCGGAGTCCCCGGGAAGCCCGGCTCTGCGTTGAGTTGCCAGCCGCCGCTTGCGGCATTTTTCTGTATCTGAGGAGCATTTATGGGCGTGAGTCCGGAGGGGCCGCAACCCGGGTCCGCGCTTGGCGGAGAGCAGAGGTAGCCGGGAACAGACTTCTGGTTTCCGGTGACGAAAAAGAAGGTCATGTTGTTGCGATCAAAAAATATCCCGAAACCGGCGCGAATCACGGTCTTGGCATCGGGAGAGTAAGCAATACCGACTCGTGGTTGAAAGGCCCTGTAGTCCGGGTTGACAACATTTCCCAGTCCCGTTTCCACATCCCACCGCAAGCCGTAATTAAATGCCAGCTTGGAATTAATGCGCCACTGATCCTGAGCGAAAGCGCCCCAGTAACCATGGTTCAAGTCGTAGGCAAAATTCGAATACATATTCGTCGGAAATGCGTTCGGCCACCCGCCGCCGAACCCCGCTCCGGTCGCCGCCGGCGGATGGTAGCCCTTTACAAAACCGCTTCTCGGCAGAGTGACGCCCCAATACAAGAACTGCACGCCATCCGCCTGTGCCGGCAGCGGGCACCCCGCTGTGCTAATCGTTCCGTAAGTGCCGCTAGTGAACGCTTGTACGGTGTCGGCAAACGCGTACATGCACGCCAGGTCCGGGAGTAAAATGCGCTCGGGCTCAAACCCAGGATAATTGTTGGCGTCCCAGATATAGTTCCCGTCGAATCCGAATTTGATGACGTGATTTCCTTTCACCCAGGAGAGCGAATCGGAAAACTCGGCCCGGCTTTCGTATTCCGCCTCGAAGGTGCCGAAATTGTGTCCGAACTCCAGGTCATTCACGACGCTCAGGTCGGGCTCGCCGGTGGCCCCGGGGAAGTTGTAGTGGCGCCTTGCATACTGTGCAAGAAATGAATTAATCCAATTGGGACTCAGCACCGAATTCAGCGTCCCGACCAGGGATTGATCCCGGATGTACAGATTCCTGCCCCCGCTGGGAGTGCCAATGCCGCCGCCATCCTCGGTGACGCCGATCAGCTCGCCCGTATTGCGGGAATCCTCAACCAGGTAACGCAGCGCCAGGTGGTTGTTGGCGTTGATCTGGTGGTCCAGCCGCACAAATCCGTAATCGTTGTTCGATGTCTTTAAAACGTGCTGGAGTCCCGCAAAACCCGCTATGCCGCCCTCCGGGGGAAGCCCCAGGTAGGACTTAGCAAGATCAATATTATCGATGTTATTGACAAGGTCGGGCGCGTACGTGGGAGATGCAGCGAACCGCTTGCCTTCGTAATTCATAAAGAAAAAAGTCTTGTCTTTCCTGATGGGGCCGCCCACGGTTCCCCCAAATTGGTTTTGCCGCAATTCATGAGGAAGCGCCGGGTTCGTTGCCGTTGCCGCGGGCTGGAGGAGAGAGCGCGCGTCGGTCGCGCTGTTTTGAAAATATTCGTAAAGCGAACCATGCAAGTCATTGGTTCCTGACTTGGTCACCACGTTCACGATCCCGCCCAGCGCCCGGCCGTACTCCGCTCCGAAACTATTGTTCACCACGCGAAATTCGTCCACGGATTCCTGAGGAGGAGTGGAACGCTGCACGCCGGTAAGGTCGTTCACGAAGTCCGCGCCGTCCACCGTAATCTCATTGCTGAAGGAGCGCATGCCGCCGAATGAAATTTGGGTGGTCTCAAAATCGGTAAAGGTGGTCCCCAGGCTGGTGCGGCTCGTCGACACGCCGGGCGTGAGGAGAGCGAAATCAGTGAAGAGGCGCCCGCTGATCGGCAGACTCTTGATTTGATTTGTGTCGATCACCTGGCTGATTTCGGTCTTCGTCGGCTCAATCACAGGGGCTTCCGTATTGACCACGATCTGCTCGCCCCGGGAAGCGACGGGCAAGGTGAGGTTGATCGTAGCGGTCTGGCCCACGGTGAGAACGATGCCCGTCTGGGTTAAATTCGCGAAGCCGGTATAGGAGGCTTTGAGTTCGTAGCGGCCGGGCGGAACATTCGGCAGCACGTAGGAGCCGGTGTCGGTGGAGGTGGCGGTATAAGTCAAATTCGTGTCCATCTCGCGAAGAGTGATATTCGCATTCGCCACTCTGCCGCCACTTTCATCGGTCACCATACCGCTCAACTGGGCGGTCGAGGCTCCTAGTTGCGCGAATGCCGGATAGGCGCCGGCGAACAGAAGAGCGAAAATCACCAGAGTCACAACGGTCGTGCGTGCCCTCATAGGACACCCCTTTCAACGAGAAATGGCCGCGCCTCGATTGGAACTACCAATCCATTATGTCGATTAATATGAACTCGCTGGCGCACGTGTAACGCCATCGCCGCGCTTTGTCAAGGTCATAGGCGAGCGGTCTGTGCGATTAACGGCCAAGAACCGCCATTCGAAAGCAAATTGAGACGATATTCTTGGAAATCCGCATCATTTTGGAAAGTTAGCCCGAGAGGGGCGCCTAAACATTCAACCCAAACAACTTGAACGCATTTTCTTTGAGGATCAGGGGCCGCACTTCGTCGCGGATGGCAATCTTCTCGAAGTCGGCCATCCAACGGTCCGGCGTGATCAACGGATAGTCAGACCCGAACAGAACCTTATTCTTCAGCAAAGTGTTTGCGTACTGAATGAGCGTCGGCGAAAAATACTTCGGCGACCATCCGGACAGGTCGATGTAAACGTTGGGCTTGTGAAGGCAGATCGAAATTGCCACGTCCTGCCAGGGAAACGAAGGATGAGCCATGATGATGGGCATTGACGGAAAATCGACGGCGACGTCATCGATGGGCAAAGGGTGCCCATACTTCAAGCGCACACCGCCTCCCCCTGGCATACCCGTACCAATGCCACTATGTCCCGTGTGAAAGATCACCGGCAGATTGGCCTCAGCGAAGACATCGTACAGAGGGTAAGCAAGGGAATCATTGGGGATAAATTTCTGGATCGGCGGGTGCAGTTTCAGCCCCCGTATCTTCCCTCCGGAAATCAGGCGTTTCGCTTCCTGTACACCCTCGGCGCCCCGGTTTGGGTCAATGCTCGCAAATGGAATGGCGACATCCGAATTCCGCTCAGCGAACTCGACGACTTCCTCGTTCGAGACGCGCGTCCTTCCCGTAAGCCGCTCGTCCACCGCAAAAATTATGAAAGCGATCTTTCTCGAACGGTAATATTCGGCGAGCGCGGCGGGATCCCGCGCGGCGCCGCTGTCGCCAAAGTACTTCTTGGCCGCGGCGTCTGTTGCCGTGCCGTCATCGGTGGATTCCAGGTGAACATGGACGTCAAAGGCCACGAGCGATTCGACTTGAATCCGCGGAGAGGAATTCATCCAGGCTCCTTCGTGAGTGAGAGAACGTGGGCGGGAATGGGTTCGCGATAGAGATCTTCAACAAGTGCGGCCCGATTTGCGAGCACCGCTTTTTGATTGATGGAACCCTTGTCAGTAATCTCCTGCACCTCGATCGAAGGCGGCGTGTCGAGCAGGATCGCGCGTTCAATGCGAGTGGTGCTCCCCGTGCTCGTTGAAGCAAACGAATCGAGCCGCTCTTGAAATGCTCCGCGAACCTCGGGGTGCGCCAGGACCTCAGCCGCCGGCGCGCTCGGCGATAATCCCGCGCAAAGTTTCCGGCACGTTTCTAAAGCCGGAAAAAACAACGCGCCCGTAAATTCCCGGTCGGGTCCGGCGATAACGGCGTCCTGGAGGAGATTTCCAAAATGAGCGAGCAGGCGCATTCGCAAGGGGCCGACCCTCACCCAGGTTCCCGTCGAATTTTTGAAATCCTCGTTCAATCGCCCGTCGAAGACGAACCCCTTCAAAGGATCTTGGGGATCTGCAAACTTGATTGCGTCGCCGAGCCGGTAGTAATTCTCTTCATCAAAGGCCGCTGCCGTTAATTCCGGGCGGCGCCAAAATCCGGGAGTGATCGATGGTCCACGCAATCGTGCCTCGAGCTTTTCTTCCACCGGGACTAGTTTCAGCTCGACACCAGGGACAGGCAATCCCAGGCAGCCCGATGCGGCGCCTTCTATCCCCGTCGAGAGAGCATAAGGAGCGCTTTCCGTTGCGCCTAAACCGGTGACAACAAGAATCTCTTCGCCGCAGGTTTCGTACGCGAGATCCTGAAGCGCGTCCCAGACGTGCTGGCTGAGTCCCGCTGCCGCGAAAAAAAGCAGATTTAAGCGGCTAAAAAAAGTTTTGCGCAGGCCGGGGTCGGTTCGCAGATGCCCGACGAGCATCTCGTAGCCCTTGGGCACATTGAAATATGCGGTTGGCGCGATCTCACGCAGGTTGCTCAGCGTCTCGCCAAACAAATCGGGCGTAGGTTTGCCCGCGTCAATGTACAGGGTGCCGCCATTGTACAGAGCAATCCCAAAATTGTGGCTGCCCCCGAACGTGTGATTCCAGGGCAGCCAATCGCACAGCACAGGCGGCTCGTCCGAAAGGGCCGGCATCATCTGCAGTAGCATCTCCTGGTTCGCGCAAAGCATGCGGTGCGTGGTGATCACGCCTTTGGGCAGGCCCGTGGAACCGGAGGTGTACAGAATTTTCGCGATCGAGTCCGGTCCCGTCCTCCGGTTTGCTTCGTCCACTGCCGGAGAGGGTTCGGCGTTTTCCAATTCCTCGATGGAGATAGAGCGCATTCCATTCGGACGCGAGTTGTGAAAGACGATTTCCGTATTGCCCCGCGTGATTGCCTTCAGCGCGGGCGCGAAACGCGCGCCTTCATCCGCAAACACCATCGCCGGTCCGAAGTTCTCGCACACATACGAGAGTGCTGTAAATTCCTTGACGGCCAAGGAATATGCAGGAGCAATGGGCGCATACGGAATGCCCACATACATGGCCGCGAGCGCCAACAGTCCGTGCTCGAGACTGTTTCCTGAAAGAATCATCAATGGCTTGCTGGCCGAAAGACCGTGGTCGAGCAGACCTCGGGCAAGCCTGCGCACACGCACGAGGGCCTCGGCGTATGTCACGGTGCGCCACTTGCCGTCCGCCGCCCGCTCTGCGAGGAAGATTCGGCCGGGCGACTTGGCTGCCCAAAATTCCAGGCGATCGGTGACGCGCGCAGGGTACTCACCAAGCGGCTCCGGTGAGTGCACGTAAATCACACCGTTTTCACGGCGATCCACGATCACCTGCAGCGAGGCGACGCGGACGGCGCGCACAGGTCTTTTAGTCAGCGATCGCATTTGGACCATTGCTGTCCATGTCGACTTAACTCTAACCGGAACACAAGTAAAGGCAAGCGAGTAAAACATCCGAAGCCAGGGAAAACTATATCGCGAATGAGCGAGCGAGACTGAGCCAGGCAGTGTCGCATGGCCGATTATCGTCGAGAACTTTCTGGGGAAAGATGAGCATTCTTCCGCGAGCACTTGACACGCAAGGCCCGAGGCGATAGGAAGGCAACGAATTCTTTCTTGCGTGTGCCCCAGACCAAGTTTGCGATTCAGCGTGAGGGATGCCGATGCGGAGAACAACGGAGAGGCCAAAGGGGAGGACCGGAGAAGGCATGAGAGCCTCGTTTCTGCGAACGGGTCTATGCGCAGTCATCGTCGCTTGTTTTGGATGCGGCACGCAACATAATTCACAGACATCGGAAACAAGTCCACAAGCGACTGGAAAATCTACAGAAGTCGACAGTGCAAGAATCATTCACGCCGACGCAGAACCGGGAAACTGGATGACGTATGGACGTACGTACAACGAGCAGCGCTTCAGCCCGCTCGAGCAAATCACCGATGGGAATGTGAATCGACTATCGCTGGCGTGGTATTACGACCTGAACACGCGGCGCGGGCAAGAAGCCACGCCATTGGTCCTGGACGGCGTGATGTATTTCACCACGGCCTGGAGCAAAGTGATTTCCCTCGACGCCGCGTCCGGCGCGCGCCGCTGGGAGTACGATCCCAAAGTCCCGCCCGAATGGGCGGTGAACGCGTGTTGCGACGTTGTGAATCGGGGCGTGGCAGCGTGGAAGGGAAAAGTATTTGTCGGGACGCTGGACGGAAGATTGATCGCCCTCGACGCCGCCGCCGGCAAGCCTGTTTGGGAAACTATGACGATCGATCCCAAGGTGCGTTACACGATTACCGGCGCGCCTCGGGTGGTGAAAGGCAAGGTGATCATCGGGAACGGCGGCGCGGAAATGGGCGTCCGTGGGTACGTTTCCGCCTATGACGCGGAGACGGGAAGACTCGTCTGGCGCTTCTATACCGCGCCGGGCGATCCTTCGAAACCGTTCGAAAGCCCCGTCCTCGAAAAAGCGGCAAAAACATGGAGCGGCCAGTGGTGGAAGAACGGCGGGGGAGGCACGGTCTGGGATGCCATGGCTTACGACCCGGAGCTTGACTTGCTGTACATCGGCACAGGAAACGCCGATCCATGGGCGCGAAAAATCCGGAATCCTCATGCTGGAGACAATCTGCTGGCGTCGTCGATCGTCGCTCTCCGGCCGGACACGGGCGAATATGTCTGGCACTATCAGGAAAGTCCCAGCGACGAATGGGACTTCGACTCCGCGGAACAGATCATCCTGGCGGATTTGCGAATCGATGGGCAGCTTCGCCAAGTTCTGCTGCACGCGCCGAAGAATGGTTTCTTCTACGTGCTCGACCGCGCCACCGGCAAGCTTTTGTCCGCAAAGCCTTTCGTCCCAGTTACATGGGCCACCGGAATCGACTTGCAGACCGGCAGACCTGTCGAATCGCCTGGGGCGCAGTACGAGGCCAGCAGCAAGACATCCGTTGTTTCGCCCGGCCCCGGGGGAGCGCATACCTGGCAACCGGCGTCGTATAGTCCGGATACAGGGCTGGTTTATTTTCCAGTGCTTGAGTCCGGGTTTGCTTACAAATCAGCGGAACATTTCAGCCACAATACGCTCGCCTGGAACTTTGGGATTGACCCGGTGGCGGCGGGCATGCCTCAGGAACCGAATATCAAGAAGGCAATTCTGGGAAGCATCAAAGGCCATCTGACGGCATGGGATCCCGTCAAGCAAAAGGAAGTTTGGCGAGCCGAGCGGCCGGGACCCTGGAATGGCGGAGCGCTTTCCACGGCAGGCAATCTGGTTTTCGAAGGGACTGGGTACGGCCAATTCGAAGCATTCCGCGCGAACACCGGGGAAAAAATCTGGTCCGCGTCGGCGCAAAGCGGGATCACCGCCGGCCCCATCTCCTACACTGTGAACGGCGAACAATACATCGCGATTCTCGCCGGCTGGGGAGGCTCGTTGCCTCTCGCCGCCGGTGAAGTCGGGCTGCAATCCCCGCGCTTGAACAACGTGCCGCGAATGCTGGCGTTCAAGCTGGGAGGAAAGGCCAGCTTGCCGCCGGTGCCGGAGGTGAAGCCACAGGTCTTAACGCCTCCACATGCGACGGCGAGCCCTACCACGGTCAAAAAGGGCGAAGAGCTGTATCAAAGCTACTGCAGCGGTTGTCATGGCGACGTAGCCGTCAGTGGCGGGGTCTTGCCTGACTTGCGCTATTCCGGCGCCTTGGTGAGCGAGCAATGGTTCAGCATTGTGAGAGACGGGATGCTTGCCCCGTATGGGATGGTTGGATTTTCGAAAGAAGTGTCGCGGGAAGATGCCGAGGCAATCCGCGCCTATGTGATCTTCCGAGCCAATCAAAGTCTGGCCAAGAATCCGGAATATCAAAAATGAACGACCACTTCATTCTTGCAGCTGAGTCTCAATGAACGGCGCGATCAACTCGTTTCCAATATGGAGCTCGGAGCTTCTTGCGGTCGATTTTCCCTGCGGCCGTCTTCGGAATTTCGGCGCGGAATTCCACAGATTTCGGGGCTTTTACGCCTCCCAGCTTCTTTTTGCAGTGCGCGATCACAACTTCTTCCGTTAAAGACTCGCCTTGGCGGACAACGAGGAGAGCTTTCACGGCTTCGCCCCAGGTTTCATGCGGGATGCCGATCACCGCGCATTCATACACTTGCGGCATGGCCATGATGGCTGCTTCGACTTCACCGGAGAACACATTGAACCCGCCCGAAATGATCATGTCCTTCTTGCGATCCACAATGTAGAAGTAGCCGTCTTCATCGCGATATCCGATGTCGCCCGTATGGTGCCAGCCAAACGTGCGAATTTCAGCCGTGGCCTCAGGCAAGTTGTGATAGCCGGGGGTAACCAGCGCTCCGCGAGCGACAATCTCTCCTGGCTCGTTGGACGGCAGGAGCTTTCCCTCATCATCCATGATTGCGAGACGCACGCCATAGGTGGCTTTGCCGCAGCTTCGCAAGCGCTCCGGGTGTTCGCCGGCGGCAGCGGCTGCCACTGTTGCACGGTCCAGCCAGGTGAGCAGCATGGGAGCCTCCGTCTGGCCGTAGCTTTGGCACACGCAGGGGCCAAACAGTTCGACGCCTTGCTTCACTCGGTCAGGGGAAACCGGCGACGCGGCGAGAAGAAGCAGTTGGAGGCTGGAAAGATCATGCTTGCGGGCGTCTGGATGCGCGAGCAGCGCATAAAAAGCGGTGGGCGGAAGGAACAGATGCGTTACGCGATGGCGTTCGATGTAGCGCAAAACCTCGCCGGCATCGAAACGCGGCAGAATCACGTTCGTCGCGCCCAAAGTAAACAACGCGAAGGCAACCACGCCCGCGGCGTGCGAAAGCGGGGCGATGCTGAGGCAGACCGGAATTGTGTCCCCACACTGCCAGTAATGGCCGGCCATTTCCACGTAGGCGCCCCAGGGTTCACTGGTTACGCGGACGCCCTTGGCAGGTCCCGTTGTTCCGCCGGTTGGAACGAGTCCAACCAGCCGGTCCGGATTTCCGCGCGCGTCGGCCCACTCTTTTTCCGTGGCTCCATCGCCTTTTTCCATGAGTTGATCCAGGGAAAGATCGCCGTTGGCCTGCGCATCGATGCAAACGAAGTGCTGCAGAGCGGGAACACGTCTGCGAATTTCGTTGGCCTCTTCGCTGAAACTACTGTGATAGAAAAGCCAGCGCGTCTCGGCGTAGTTCATGAACTCGACGTTGGCATCCACGGCGTTGCGGTAATTAATGGGAACCCAGGCGCCGCCGGAGCGCATGAAAGCCAGCATGCAGACGAGGACGCGCGCGTCGTTGGCAGAATAGATGGCCACGCGCTCTTCGTCGCGCAAGCCACCGGCCCACATGGCGCGAGCAACGCGCTCGCTCGCAGTTTGCAATTCCTTGTAGGTCAATCGCGTGTTTCCGTCAATCAGCGCAACCCGGTCGGGGTAAGTCTCAGCCGCTTTGTCAAAATAATCGATTGCTCGCATGATTGTTCGCCGAGGTCAGAACATTTTCATTTTGGAAAGTCCGTGGTTTTCCAGGACTCCCAAGACTTCGCGAGATCCGAACGCGCCTGCAGCCGAGGCAAATCCCACTTGACGGGGAACGGTGCGGATCAAATTGTGCGCCGCGAAGGCTTGCAGAAGTCCTGTCTGCTTATAGCAACAAGTCCCAAACAGGACGCACTGCACGAAGTCGGTTGATCCGCGCGCAACGACTACATCAATGGTCCGATTCTCGCGTAAGTTTTCTCGCGGCGGCGTCCCGGCTTGCACGGAATTGGCCATCTCGGCCAGCCGGCGTTCGCGTTCCTGCTTGGGCAGAGGGGCAATCTTTTCCTGATAGAGCTTCTCGGTGGCCGCAACGCTTTCCATGATTTGGCGGTCAAGCAGTCCACCAATGGACTTCACGTTCGCCACTTGTGGATGATCCTTGAACCAAACGGGTTGAGGAAACCCGCCCCAGGCAAGCGCGAGTTGCGTCTGGATCTGTCCCGGCACCACTACGTCCATGGCCGTCGCCGGCGGCCATCGTTTGTATTGATTGTGTTCCAGGTAGTGGGCTTCGGTCTGCAGCACCGCGAAAATGGTTTGAGTCGAGCCGAAAGTCGGCATGCCGCGGAACATCGTCAGTGTTTCGAGCGTGTCGATTCCTTTATTCTCGAGGCACAGGCGCGCGGCGGCGTCGCTCGGAGCCGACATGAACGCGGTCGCCGGCGCGGCGAGCAGCCCGCGTTCCGCGAATGGCCCACTCCATTTCGTGGCAACTTGCCGAATCCACTCCTGTTCGCCGCTGATGTCGAGATAATGGCAGCCGGCTTTCAGGCAGGCTTCGATGACCAGCGGGCCGCTGTAAATGAACGGACCCACGGTGTTGCAGACCACCTTGGCGCCGGCAAAAAGTTTCGCAAGTTCCTCAACGGAATTTCCGACTTCCGCGATTTCAAACTGCGCGGTTTCGATTCCCGGAACCTGTTTCATGACTTCTTCGAGCCTGGCGCGATTTCGTCCCGCCGCAATGAACGGAACGTTGTATTCGCGCAGGTATTCCACGACCAGCCTCCCGGAAAAGCCACTCGCTCCGTAGACAACCACAGGTTTGTTTGCAGACATTCCGGTTTCCTCCTATCCGGGCGGATCGACTCGTCACACGCCAGGGCCCGTGGGAATCAACAGGACTCCGGGAAATCCTGGCTGCAATTTGAGGCACATACTAAGGCTCGCGAGTGGAGGGAGGGAAGAAATAGCGCAAGGCGCGTGACGATAATCGCCCGGAAGCGAGGGACATCAGTTTCGTACTTAATCCATCATTGCCAGATCGCCAAAGCGCACTGTGTCCTGAAGGCGCGATATGCGCCCACACATTCATCCCAGGAGCAGGCAAAGTTCCTGTGCGGCGGCCCGAAGATACGGAAGGAATCGCGTTTGCATGTCTTGCAGGGAGACGCGTTGCGCGTGTGCTCCCACGTTTATCGCGGCTATCACGCGGCCCAGATGGTTTTGGACAGGAACCGCCATCGAACGCAAACCCACCTCCAGCTCTTGATCCACGATGGCAAACCCATCTCGCCGCACCGAATGAAGGACCTGGCGCAACGGTTCGATGGAAGTCAGCGTGCGATCCGTGAAGCGCGTAAACTCGATGCGCGACAGCAGCGCTTCCGTCTCTTCCAGCGGAAGATTCGCCAAGAGCACGCGTCCTATGGACGTGCAGAACGCCGGCAGCCGTGTTCCCACCCACAGATCGATGGCCATGATGCGGGTCACATTGGCCCGTGCAACATAAACGATGTCAATCCCGTCCAGCATCGCAATCGAGCTGGATTCGTCCAGGATCTGGCTGAGGCGTTCCAGCACGGGTTGCGCCGCTGTGGCCAACGGCACAGAAGATAAGTACGAGTGGCCCAACGCCAGCACGCGAGGAAGGAGGTAAAAAGTCCGTCCATCATCAGAACCGGCAAACCCCAACTTGGAAAGCGTGTGCAGGCATCGGCGCACCGATGCGCGTGACAATCCTGTCCGCTTGCTCAATTGGGAGATCGAAAGATGAAGGCTCTGCTGCGAGAATGCCTGAATCACCACCAGGCCTCGTGCCAGTGAAGTCATGAAATTAGGATCGCCGCTGAATTGATCCAGCTTTGCCGCAGGGAGCGGCGCAGGCTCAATACCAGGCAGAGAGGTCGGTGCCACCTCGTTTACGTCGGAGGCGGAATGTAACTGTTTGTGGACTGCCGCGCCTGAAGTCATGTTGGCCATGAGCTCCTCCGTAGAGGTCCTTGGGCAGGCCGCGTGGGAATCTTTCACTCAGATCCCACAGGTGGTAGAAAATGTGAAGGGCCATGCGGCTTAGCCCCAAACACGCTGCACCGTGTCCACGACAAGTTTCAGCTTGGACCACTGCTGATCTTCGGTCAGTAGATTACCCTCCGCCGTCGAAGCGAACCCGCATTGCGGACTCAGCGCCAGATTTTCCATGGGAACGTACTTCGACGCTTCCTCGATTCGCTTGGCAAGTACGCCGGCATCTTCCATGCGGGGAAGCTTTGAACTGATGAGCCCCAGAACCACAGTTTTGCCCTTGGGCACGAACCGCAAGGGCTCAAATGTACCGGAGCGTTCGTCATCGTATTCCAGCAGGAAGCGGTCCGCCGCCAATGTCCCGAACAACTTTTCCGCAATCGCGTCGTAACCGCCCTCGGCATACCAGTGGCTGCGATTGTTTCCCCGGCACAAGTGAATGCCGAGCGTCACGCCGTCTTTCCGCGCCGCCAGAAAGCATGCGTTGTCCGCGCGCACCGCTTCATCGAGAGCAGCTTCCGGATCGACTTTCAATTCCGTCTTGATCCATTCCCGCCACTTGGGGTCCATGTAGTAGCTGTAGCGCGGTGCATCGATCTGGATATACTTCACGCCATCGGAAGAAAGCTTGCGGAGGTCGCTCTTCATGATCTCCACGATGTCCCACAGCAGCGCCGAATGGTCTTTGTAGACTTTGTCCGTGACGCCTCTCTGAAAAGAGATGGCCGGAAATTGCGTGGCGCTTGGCAACGTCATTTTAATTGGGAGAGGGCTGTGGGACTTCAAGAACGGCAATTCGTGGCCTGTTAGAGGCCGCACCTGACGCAGCTTGGAGGTGACGATTCCCGTCACGCGGCTGACGGCCGCTGCGGCCGCCTCCCCCGCATTCCAGGTCCGGCCGAGCCCGGCCGACATATCAAATCCCTCGACCGCGTCCGTGAAATCGCTCATGAAATTTCGACGCCGGAACTCGCCATCGGTGACAGTTTCAAATCCCAGTTCCTTCTGTTTGGCAAGCACGCGCAGGATGTGCCGATCCTCGAGCTCCCGCAATTGCTCTGGACTGGCGCTCTTCCTTGCGTCGAGCAACTCCTGCGGCCGCAGAAAACTACCGATGTGATCCGCTCTAAACGGTGCGGGCATGCTTGTACTCCTCTCGGGATGCTCTGAGAGCATTCGTTTCCGGAGGTTTTTCAAAGGCGACGCTTGCCAGGTTTTCCTCTAACCGGACAAGTCCCATCGCCAGCCTTGCGGCAATCTCGGTCACCAAACTGACCTTTTCCTCCAGTTCTTTTCCACGAAATCGCAGAGTGGGTCCTGCGATCCCCACGGCCGCGATGACTCGTTCGTGCACGCTCAGAACGGGCGCAGCCACGCCACTCAAACCACGTTCCAGTTCCTGGTGATCCACGGCATAGCCTCGCTGGCGGATCAGCCGAAGGTTTTCTTTCAGGTCCGAGAATTGGGTGATCGTGAATTGCGTGTATCGCCGATTCTGATTTTTTTTAACAATGTCGTAAATTTCATCATCCGTCATATACGCGAGGATCGCCTTGCCCGCCGCCGTGCAGTGGGGAGGGAACACCGCGCCAACCGGTGTGCAGACTTTAATAAGGGTGTGCGGCGAGTCCACGCGATCCAGGCAGGTGACTCCGCCTGGAGTTGGTACGGCCAAGCTCACCGATTCCCGCGACCTTCGCGACATCTCCATCAGCAGGCGGCGCGCTTCACTTCTCAGCGTCCGCGATTCCACCGCTTTGTTCCCCAATTGATAGAGTTTCAATCCGAGGCGATACCGCTCGCTCTCCGCATTTCTCTCGATCAGTTCAAATCTCTCCATGGCCTTCAACAGGCGGTGCACAGTGGCTTTCGTCAATCCCAACTCCGATGCCAGTTGGGTCACACCCGCTTCGGGCGCCTGTTCCCCCATGTACACCAGGATGCGCAGGGCCTTCTGCAGGGATTTACTGGAACCACCATCTCTCTCAGGCCTTCGTACGGCATGGCGATGCAGCAGTGTGGCTGTAGCCGGCATGGCACTCTCCCGGGGGCTGGACTCCGATCCCGTTCTATAAACGCCAGGGATCGAGCGCTTCCTCTTGACCTCCGGCGCATTCTAATTAAAAGGTTGCTGATGTCAATATGAAATTGCGTTCCATAAGTTGGAACAGGAAGGGGACACCTGGTTTGGGGCGGTTCCTTAGAGCGTTTCCATAAATGATGTAGCTTTACAAAAGAGAGATTGTTTGACAGAGTGTGTGCCTATGCGAGCGATACCGTTGCCGGTGCGCCGGCGCATTCTGCAACTCTATGAACGGAGCAAAAGCACCCGCGAGATCGCAGAGTTTTCGGGTTTCTGCGTGGCGGCGGTGCGCCGGGTGCGCCAACAGTTCCGGCAGCGCGGCACGCTCCAGCCCCAGACCCATTTATGTGGACGTAGCACGCTGCTGACGCAGGAGCGGAAGGAGCGCCTGCAAAGACTGCTGTCCAAGCAGCCGGACGCAACACTGGCAGAGTTGGGTGCCCGCATGGACCGCCCCTTTAGGACTTCCACGATGGATTTGTGGCTTCGGCAACTGGGTTGGAGGTATAAAAAAAACTCTGTTCGCCGCCGAACAAAACCGACCGGACGTGGCCGAAAAAAGGGCTCGATGGCATGAGCAGTTGGCTGTGGAGCCGGCGACCCGGCTGGTGTTTGTGGATGAAAGCGGGGCCAACACCAAAATGACCCGTTTGCGCGGTCGGGCACTCGGGGGGCGAAGACTGGTGGCCCGCATCCCGCACGGACACTATCAAACCCGCACGCTCATCTCCGGCATGCGCTGGAACGGTCCGTGCGCCCCTTGGCTTTTTGAAGGCCCCATGAACGGGGAGATGTTTTTGGCATGGGTCGCACAGGGGCTGGCACCCACCCTGCAAAAGGGGGAGTTGGTGATCATGGACAACCTGGCCACGCACAAAATCCGGGGAATCGTCGAGGCTATCGAAGCAGTCGGTGCCCGTCTCCTGTACCTGCCGCCCTATTCACCAGACTTCAACCCCATCGAAAATATGTGGAGCAAGATCAAGCAAATCCTCCGCAGCAAAGCTCCCCGTACGGAGAGCGAATTGCTCGTGGCCACAAAGGCTGCTTTCCAAGCCATCTCGGCCGCCGACTGCAAGAGTTTCTTTTTTAACGCCAAATACGCTACATGATTTATGGAAGAGCTCTAGCCGATTTGGGATTCGTCGCAGTACATCACTTTGTGGCGCATGGCTTTGATCCATTCACCAATTTGAAAGCCAAGTTTTCGCGCAGACTGATAGGTACTTGCTATTTCATTGCGGTGGACTGCTGCTGTCGTCGGGCCGCTTTCGTATTACTGGCTGGTCGGGATCGGATCCCTGGCCGGTCTGCGCGCCCTGCGGGCTTGAGGTGCTATCGCTGGTGTCAGGATGTCTCTTCAGCACGGGTTGGTCCGGGTCGGATTCGTGGTCAGCCTGCGAACTTGTGCCGGCGACGTCATATACATATCGTATGACCAGCAGCCCCTTGGATTTGCCGCGGTCGACGTGCACGGTTTCAAAAAATTGCCGCCCGTCCTGGGACAATTCAAACGTCCGGCTCATCTTTGACCCTTGCGGAGTCTTTTCATCAGTGACCAGCTGCTTTCCATCCCAGTGCGCGGCGATTTCCTGATAGCTGTCGTCTTTAGGTTTCTGCAACTGCCGCCCGTCGGTAAAAAAAGCCATCTTGCGGTAATGATCGTCCGTCACATCAATTTCCGGATTCTTGATGGCGAAACTCAACGAACTCGGAGGGCGAATCAATTCCTCCAGCCTTTCGTCATTCTCCGTGTCCCGTCCGCTATTTCCGTTTCCTCGATCAGGTCGACCTCCGCCGCCCCCTGGATAACCACCCCCTGGGTAGCCTCCTCCAGGGTACCCCCCTCCGCCGGGGTAGCCACCACCCGGGTAACCGCCTCCATTGCGGCCGCCACCGGAATTGGCGCTTGTGCCTCGCGAGTCTTGAATTTTTCTGCGGGTGTCATCACTCTCATCAAGATTTATCTTCCACGGCCCATCGAGAGTCGTCCTCGGCGGAATCTCTGGTGGTTTGGGTTTGGCCACTGGACGAGATCTGGGGATATTCGACTGCGGTGGCACAGGAAGCGGTCCTGGAGGCGCCTGCGCCATCAAACGGTTAGAACCGATCGCCAGGCCGAACGTGAGACTGCAAAATGCCGCAAATGCGGAGATTCTTTTTAGCAAGTTTTCCTCGACTTCCGTGTTCCCGGATGGTCGCCGGAATTCAGATTCCATGAAAGTTGCCGGCCGGATCCCGCCCGGATACACGCCCGCTGAAGTAGATGGAGCATAGTATATCTTTAGTTGCCTTCAGTTCGCCTGAACATCTTCCCGGGGAAGCCCTCCCGTTACGGCGGCGGAGAAGTCAGGCAGGAGATTGCTATTCCGCGCCGAGGAACGCGAAACGCAGCAAAAAGAGAGCGGAGAGGACCCAGATGAGGGGACTGATTTGCCTAATTTTCCCCGTGCCAATCTTGATGAACGTGAACGAAAGCAGGCCCAGGCTCAATCCGGTGGCGATACTGAAAGTAAGCGGCGTCGCTATGGACGTGATAAATGCGGGGAATGCTTCGGTAAAATCGTCCCAGTCTATTTTGGCGAGGGAGGCGCACATAAGGGCGCCCACCAGAATCAGGGCTGGAGCGGTTGCATAAGTCGGAACGGCGGCGACGAGCGGCGCGCAGAAAATCGCGACAAGGAAAAGCGCGGCAATGAGGACGTTGCCGAGTCCCGTTCGCGCGCCCGCAGCGACTCCGGCGGCGCTCTCGATGTAACTGGTGACCGTGGACGTTCCGGTCAGCGCTCCCGCCATCGTGCCAAAGGCGTCGGCCAACAAGGCGCGGCTGGCTCGCGGGAATTTACCGTCGCGCAAGAATCCGCCCTGTTCGCAGACGCCGACCAGCGTTCCCACGTTGTCAAAAAGATCCACAAAGAAGAAGACAAAGACCAAATCGCCGAGGCCGATTTTAAAGGCTGAGCGAAAATCAAGTTTCAGGAATGTGCCTCCCGGATGAGGCCATGAAAATACGTGCGGGGGCACGCTGGTGATTCCCAGAGGGATGCCCGCGATGGCAATGACCACAATGCCGATCAGGATCGCGCCGCCGATTCGCCGCGACATCAGGATGGCAATCAGAACCAGGCCGAATGCGGCAAGACGAACCTGGGGATCGGAAGATTTTCCCAGTCCGACGAACGTGGCCGTGCTGGCCACGATGATCTTGGCATTACGAAGCCCGACGAAAGCGATGAAGAAGCCGATGCCCGCAGCGGTGCCGTGCTTCAGGCAATCGGGAATGTCGTTGACGATGTGCTCGCGGATGTTGGTGAGCGTCAGAATCAGAAAGAGCGTGCCGGACAAGAACACGACACCGAGCGCTGTTTGCCAGGGCACGCCCCGGCCAAGAACAATCGAGTAGGTGAAGTACGCGTTCAGCGACATTCCTGGAGCGAGAGCGATCGGATAATTCGCCCATAGGCCCATCACCAGCGTCGCGAGCGCCGCCGAAACGCACGTGGCAAAGAGCACGCCTTCGACCGGCATGCCCGCTTCACCCAGGATGCGCGGGTTCACGACCACCACGTAGGCCATGGCCATGAAGGTGGTCAGGCCGCCAAGAAGTTCGCGGCGAACCGTGGTCTTGTTTTCCGTGAGATGAAAAATTCGCTCGAGCAATGCGCGCCTCGATGAAAAGTGCGCCACTATAGGCCGGCGCAGCCCGCTCCGTCAACGGAGAACCTCTGACGAAACAGGGTATCTTTTTCTGCGGCGATTATCGAATTGCAGATGCAGGATCTTCCGATTTGTTTTTCAAATGCACGTGTCCGCCGCCAATCCTTGCGCCAATTGCGCCGGGCGGGTATGGTACGGCATGCTCAGCCGCGCTGAGCGCGATAATAAGATGAGTGACTCTACGTCCGCCGAACAAACAGGATCAGCTCAGATAAAAGTTGGGGAGTATGGATTGCGCGGCGAGGCGCTCTCGCCGATGGAGACGCTTGCGCAGTCGGTCTCCACGATTGCGCCCACTTCCACTCCGGCGGCCACAATTCCGCTGGTGGCTGCGCTCGCCGGAAATGGCACGTGGCTCGCTTACCTTCTGGCAATGGTTGCGATTTTACTGGTCGCGTGGTGTATCAGCCGATTTGCGCGATACTCTGCGTCGCCCGGTTCGCTCTACACGTACGCGGCCATGATTCTCCCGCCCTGGCTGGGCGCCGTCGCCGCGTGGAGCCTCTTGCTTGCCTACGTAGCCACGGGATCGAGCGTCATCGGCGGCTTCTATCACTACGCAAATTTGTTGTTCGTCGATATCATGGGGCGCGGTTTTTCCGGCGCGGTTCTGGCGCTGATCGTCACCGGGGTCTCCGTGTGGATTGCCTGGCGCGACGTGAAAATCTCCGCTCGTTTGATGCTGTGGATCGAAGCGCTATCCTTGCTCGTGATTGTTGTGGTGGTGGCGCTCGTACTCGTACAGCACGGGCTTCACTTGGATCCCGGCCAACGGCATTTAACCGCCATGACGGGCGGCGGCCTGAGGCTCGGACTGGTCCTGGCGTTATTTAGCTTCGTCGGTTTCGAGAGCGCGACCACGCTAGGGGCGGAGGCGCGCAATCCGTTGAAGACCATTCCTCGCGTCGTGATTGAGAGCGCGGTGATCGCGGGATTATTCTTTATCGTCTCGGCCTATTCAGAAGTGCTGGGCTTCCATGTGGCTGGACAAGATCTGGGCACGAGCCAGGCGCCCATGCACGTTCTTGCCGGCGTCGCTCGCGTGCCGGCGCTGGGAATACTGATTGACGTCGGCGCCGCGGTCAGTTTGTTTGCCGGAACGCTGGGCTGCATCACGGCTGCGGCGCGCGTATTGCTTCTCATGGCGCACAACGGCCTGGCGCACGGCACATTTCGGACGACGCATGCCCGCAACGAGACACCCACCTTCGCCATCCTCGCCACGGGGCTTGCCGCGGTTTTACCGGTTGCCGTGCTGGCCTATCGCGGATCGAGCGGACTCGATGTCTATGGCTGGATGGGTTCTCTTGCGACGTACGGATTCATCGTGACGTACGCATTGGTTTGCGCCGCGCTGCCGCGATACTTGCGCGACCACGGCGCATTCCGCCCCGGCGCGCAAATCATTCCGTGGCTGGCCTTTATCGCCATGCTCTCCGCACTTGTCGGAAATCTTTATCCTGTGCCCGAGGGGCCTTACGGCAAGCTGCCTTACATCTATCTCGCGTATTTGAGCGCGGGTCTGTTGTGGTTTTTCTGGCACGCACGAAAAGAGAATAAGGCCTGAAACGCGGCCCTGCGAGGGTTGATCGCATGGTTCGAATCGCGGTTTCGCGACATTTCCTATTTTGGGAATGCTGCTTTCAGCCTCTTGTAATGTGCCCTCCCGGTGCATACAGAAACAGATACAAATACCTGATGGCGATGATTGAAAGATTATGCTTTTCATCCGGGCGGGAATGGCGTAAGTTCCTTCAAATTATCGAAGTCCGAGAGTGGCAGCAAATAGGGGGGAAGAAATCTCATTTAAAAACCCTCGAACCGTGTTTTTGAAGTTCCCGATTTTGACTATTGGAGAGGGGATTAAAAATGAAAATGCGCATCGGTCGTTCCGCATTGGTTCTCGCTTCATTCCTCGCGATATGGTTTCTGTTGATACCGAATGCTCACGCCCAGCAAACACTCGGAGGAATCACGGGCACTGTCACGGATTCATCCGGTGCCGTAATCTCGGGCGCGACGGTCACCCTGCTCGGCGATCAGACGAAGCTGAACCGCACACAGACCACCAGCTCCGCGGGATCCTACAGCTTTGTGAACCTGCCAATCGGAACCTACACGCTCTCGTTCACGCAGCAGGGTTTCGAGTCGCAGAACGTTCCTTCCATCGCGGTGCAGGCGAACCGTACCGCGACCGTGAACGCCGAACTGAAAATCGGCAATGTGAGTGAATCCATCACGGTCGAAGAGACGCCTCTGATCAACATGGTCGACACGACCAACGGCTACGTGATGGACAAATTGCAGATCGAAGCGGTTCCCCTTCCGACGGGTTCTTTTACGGGTCTGGCGATTCTTTCTCCCGGAGTGAGTGCGGAACTCTCCTCCGGGACCGGCGCCAATGCGGGCCTGGGAAATGCTCCGATGTGGGCGAACGGACAGCGTGACACCAGCAACACCTTCATGATGAACGGCGTCAGCGCCTACAGCTTGTTCAACGGCAAGAGCACTAGCGAAGTCAATTCCGCCCGCGTTGTGAACAATACCGGTATCGGCACCACCTCCGCCCTTAGTTCCGTTCCAGTCCAGAGCAGCGCGTCCGTCTATCTTGCAATTGGCGAATCCATTCCTTCGCCGGCTCCGGAATCGATTTCAGAAGTCCGCGTAAACACTTCGATGTACGACGCGCAGCAAGGTTCGACCAGCGGCGCACACATCGATATGAGCACCGCTTCTGGCACCAACAACATTCACGGCACGGCCTACGTGCACCGCGGAACCAACTGGTTGAGCGCCGATCCGTATTTCTTCAACGCCGATCCCAACATTCCCGCGAGCGAAAAGAATCCGGAGTTGCACCGCTACACGGCGGGCGGGGCGATTGGGCTGCCCATCAAGAAGGACAAGCTCTTCTTTTATGGGAGCTACCAGTACACGCATGCTTCCGACCAGGAAATTGGAATTTCGCGGGCGTTTGTGCCGCTGGGGCTGGGTGCGGGAGCCGCAGGCAATGCCGCAGTATGCACGGACCGCTCCGCCAATTGCCTGGCGACGCTCGCCAACGGCGATATGATTGGCGGTCTTCCCACCAACCCAGATCCAGTCGCCAATACACTGGCGGGAAACGGCACTCCCGCCTTGGTGGGAACCGGGAAGGGACAAATCAACCCAATCGCTTACGCTCTATTCAATTACAAATTGCCGAACGGCCAGTACTTAATTCCGAATTTCATTCCGAATTCCGTCGTTGGCGGGATCGAGCAGAGCCCCAATTTTCCTTTCAACCTAACGCCGGTCCAGAGCGCGATGCTTGAGGCGTTCCCAGAGGATGCGGAGGTCCCCGGTACGGCGTTATTCCGGGCCCATCAAGCCGTCGCCGATCTGGATTGGAACCCAAATTCGTCGCATTCATTTTCCGCGAAATACTACTATCAGCATGACCCGACGATTGCTCCCTACGCGTATTCCCAGGTGGCTGGTTTTTCCCAGCACCTCGACGCCGGCAGCCAGGTCATCGCCCTAAGTCACACACAAATCGTAAAGTCCAACCTCAGCATCACGGAGATTTTCGGCTTCATCCGGGAGAAGGCGTACAGCACTATGGACCAGCCGTTTACTCCGCAGCAGTTCGCTACCTTTGCCGCGTCCCTCCCCGAGGTCCTAAGCGCCATACAAGCCGGTAGGATTACACCCGATGACTTGCTGGTCCACAATCTGAGCAGCAACTCCACTGTCTTCCCCGGAATTGGCATTGTGGATGCGTCGCCCTTATTCCCATCCTATCCGTACAGTACGTTGATCGGGTCTGGCTCCGCCGGACAAGGCGCCTTCACCGGCGTCTTCCAGAATCGGTTCAATCCGTCCGCCAATGCGATTTGGACCCTGGGGAAGCACACCATCACGTTTGGGGGCAGCTTTGGCTATACGCAAATGAATACGCGTGACCTTCGAGATCAACTTGGGATGATTGCCGCTCAAGACTTCTCTACGTTCATGCAGGGCCAGCTCATCGACAATTACCTCTACAACATAACGGCTACAATCAACGGGAACGCCAATCGCTACTGGCGCGCCAAGGAATCCGGTGAGTACTTCCAGGACAAGTTTCAGTTTCGGTCAAACCTGGCCATCACGGCGGGCGTTCGCTTTGATTGGGACGGCGGCCTGACGGAGAAGAACGGCGATCTCCTCAATTTCGATCCTTCGAAATATTCGTACGATCCCACGACCGATACGCTGAACTCGAACGGGCTGATCATTGCTGGAAATAATCCAAAATTCGGCACGAAAGGGGTCAGTAATACGACGCTCACCGGGCGGCAGTGGGGATTCGCCCCACGCCTCGGCGTTGCCTGGAGCCCGAAGATGTTTAACAGCAAGGTCGTTGTTCGGGCTGGATGGGGCATGTACTACGATCGCGGCGAGCTGTACTCGTATTTGTCGCCGGGGCTCACTCAAAATATCACAAACGGCGGGCCATTCGGGATCAACCAGCAGTCGCCCTTCGTTACCACGCAATTCTGCCCGACGGGCTTTCCTGGCCCTTTCAATCCTTGCGATCCGACGCAAGTTCCAAACGGCAACCTGCTCGCATACCCCTGGGGCGTACCACCAGGGACGCCGCCAACTGGGAATCCCACAACCGTCGTTCCGCCCGTGACTGCCCCGTCGTTTTGCCCCGGTCCCAACGGCAATGCCATCACACAGCAGAATGTCGGGTCCTATCTGGCATGCGGAGCCCCGCCTTTTTATTTGGGAGCGTACGCATCGAACAATAAGCTTCCGTATACGATGAACAGCACGCTGGACATTCAGTGGCAGCCGCGAAACGATTTGGCGGTTGACATCGGTTACGTCGGAGGCTTGGGCCGCCACGAGGTCATCCCGATTCCGTTCAATCAGGCGAGGATTGCAACTCCAACTAATCCGCTCTGCGGGACGGCCGCCGTATGCGCTAATCCGAGTGGCTCCCCGATAATCAATCCCGGCTTTGGCGCTCCCACCTATCCCCTGGCGCAGTTTTATACCTATGGCTACGCTGTCCAACAACCGGGATGCGCACCGACGTTTTTCAATCAGTGCGCAATCAACATGCCCAATGGGCCCCAGGGACAGTCTCTGGCACAGATGCTGGCGAACTCCGAAGGGGGTAACGAGGATCTGCGCGTGCCCTATATTGGGTACGGGGCAGAGTCCGAGCTCTACGTGGCTGAGGGCATCTCCGCGTACAACGCACTGCAAGCACACGTCGAAAAGCGGCTGAGCCATGGGCTGCAGGCTGGCATCTCCTACACTTACTCACGCTCCCTTGATGAGCAAAGTGCGCTGGGGCTCTTTTACAACGGCAACAATCCCTTGAACCCTCGCAGCGCCTACGGTCCGTCGGACTTCGATCGAACGCATGTGATCAATATCGACTATCATTACGAGCTACCGAAGTTCGTGGCCGGAAATTCGTGGGAGGCCAAGGTCGCGGATGGCTGGGCCATTCAAGGCCTGGTGATCATTCAAAGCGGCCAGCCATTCAGCATGGTCGATTACTCCGGCGCTGTTGGAAGTGTCTTCTACAGCATCAACGACGGCATTACCAATCCCATCGTGCCCTTGAACACCGCCATTCCCGGCTGCACGCCGAAGGGCGCAGTCACGGGCCAGATTGGCGTCACACCAGGACTGCCGGCTCTTAACCCTAGCTGCTTCACGATCCCGCTGCTCTATCCGTGCGACAGCACTGCGGTCGCCAATCCCCAGCAGGCCGACGGCTCCTTCCCGTGCTCCGCGATTCCGAGCGGCGATGCCTTTGAGACGAATTTCACAAATGGCCAGAGAAATATCTTCCGCCAGGCCTGGCAGAAGACCGCCGACCTGTCCGTCATCAAAGTGACGCGGTTGACCGAACGGTTTGGCCTGAAGTACAGCTTCGACGTTTACAACCTCACGAACCATCCTAGTTTCGATATTCCAATCGATAATGTGTCCCAGAACTTGTTGTTCAATGGTTTTCCGACACAGCTTGCTGCCGGTCAATCGCCGCTGCCCACGGGCTGCGGCACAAGTTCTTCCAGCCAGCCGAGCATTTATGCCTGTCCTACGGGCCTCGGCCAAGTTACGAAAACCATCGGCAGCGCGCGTCAGATTCAGATGTCCCTGAGCCTGACGTTCTGAGTCAATTTCAGAATACGAAGCGGCGGCATTCCATCGGGATGCCGCCGTTTAATTTTTCGTGGAAATTGGGGGAGCTGAGTTAGGCGAACGTACGATTTTCGGCGGTTTCACACTTCTCCAATATCCTCGTGCCACACTGCCGGATTCTTGCGAATGTATTCCGCCATCATCGAGACGCATTCTGGCGAATTCAGATCGACGACGTTCACGCCGAGCGAGCGCAGCCATTCGACGCCGCCTTGAAAATTTTTGCTGTCACCGACAACCAGCGTGCCGAATCCGAATTGCCGGACGAGGCCGCTGCAATACCAGCAGGGCGCTAAAGTTGTCACCATGATCAGGCCGCGATAGCTGCGCTGGCGGCCCGCGTTTCGGAACGCATCAGTTTCGCCGTGTATGGAAGGGTCGCCGTTTTGCACGCGGCGGTTGTGACCTTTGCCGATGAGCCGGCCGCTTTGATCGAAGATGGCTGCGCCCACCGGGATGCCGCCCTCGGCCAATCCTATCTGGGCCTCCGACAGCGCAATTTCAAGCATGGACGCATAATTCGCTTCTTGCTTCATCGTCCCTCGGTGAACGGAATTAAGAAATTGAACTCTTTCAAAAGATGTTCCAGCAGCGAAGACAGCTCGTCGACAGCTTGGGCTCGGCGTTGGTTTATGTAGCGCCCGCCTTCAGGCGGGCATCCGATTGTCCCCTAATATGCCCGCCTGAAGGCGGGCGCTACAACCGCCGGGAAACTATGAGGCGCTCCCTCCTCTTGAGGCTGCGGATTTCGCCGGGTGTGATGGACCGGCGCCGGCCTGAGTTCTGGCGATTGCAGCGGCCATCTCCGCAAGGTCGTCCTGCGTCAGTTGCAGAGTTGCTGCTTGAATCCATCCGTCGACTTGCGCGGGAGTTCGCGCTCCAACGATCGCGCCGCTCAATCCCGGCCACGAGAGCGTCCAGGCAATCGCGACCGAGGAGACGGACACTCCATGGCGCGCGGCGATCGGTCGCAGCGCATCTCGCAACGCGAGATTGCGGCTGAGGTTGGGTTCCTGAAATTCAGGGCCACGGCGGCGCCAATCGTCGCTCGCCATTTTTGCGACGCGCTCAGCGGTGAAGCCGTCGGTAAGAATTCCGGACTGCATGGGACTGTAGCAAATCAGGCCGGTGTCGTGGCTATTGCACCAGGGAAGCAATTTGTCCGCGGTTTTGCGGTTGATCAAGGAGAACACTGGCTGCAGCGAATCGACGTGGCGAATCGCCTCGCACCGCTCCAGCAATTCCACGTTGAAATTCGATACGCCCGCGGCGCGAATCTTTCCTTCCTCGATCAGTTTCACCATGGCGCACCAGGAATCTTCGACGGGCGTCCCCGTCTCGTCCGGCCAGTGAAATTGGTAAAGATCGATGCGCTCGACGCCGAGCCGCCGAAGCGACGCTTCACATTCGCGCCGGATCGATTCCGGCGTGAGGACGCGCCGGGCCGTCTGCATGGGATTGTTGACGTCCCAACTGAGGCCGCACTTAGTGAAGATAAGGGGGCGCTCCGACGCCGGCAATTCGCGGAACAGCTTTCCGACAACTTCCTCCGAATGGCCCAATCCGTAGACGGCGGCCGTGTCGATCCAGTTGATGCCCAATTCCAGGGCATGGCGCATCGTCGCGATGGATTCGGCGTCGTCCTGCGGTCCCCAGCCGAAGGCCCATCCGCCTCCGCCAATGGCCCACGAACCAAAACCCACCGTAGTAATATGGAATCCGCTCGAACCCAGCGGATGGGTTGGCAAACCCATGATGGCACCTCCCAATCGAGTATGAAAAAACGATGGCGCTCTGTCAGCGCTAAACAGTTTAATCGCGATTGCGTCAACGTTCCAGTCAAACGGATAGCAAAGGCGCCCCGAACATGGCGGCAAAAAATCCACGAATTTGTCATCGACATGACGTGCGTGTGCCGATAGACTTCCGCCAGTCAAGAGCCGGCAAAGGAGAAACAATGCCAAATCGCAGGGATTTCATCAAGAGCGTTGTGGGCGCTTCCGCCGGCGTCGTTTTTGTCGGCTGCGAACTCTGCGATGCGATGGCTGCGGGACGCGCTGCGCAGGTTGGAAGCGGCGCAAAGCACAAGCCCGTCATGGTGGGGAAGCGCCGGGTGAAAACCGTGGACGTTCACTGCCATGTGAGCGTGCCCGAAGCCACGGACCTGCTCAAGGGCACGAAAATCGAGAGGCGTCTCGGCGCCGGAATCGCGCTCGGCGGTTACGATGACGCCGGACTGACTCCCGCGCGGATTCAGATCATGGACGAAATGGGGATCGACGTCCAGGCCGTCAGCATCAACGCTTTCTGGTACTCCGCGGATCAGGATCTCGCCGGCAAGCTGATCGACTTGCAAAATCAAAAACTTGCGGAGATGTGCGCGGCGCACCCGGATCGCTTCGTCGCGTTCGCTTCGGTGGCATTGCAGTTTCCCGAGCTGGCCGCGCAGCAACTCGACGTGGGGATGAAAAAATACGGATTGCGCGGCGCGGCCATCGGCGGAAGTTGCGAGGGCAAAGAGCTTTCCTCGCCGGAATTCGATCCCTTTTGGGCCAAGGCCGAGGAGCTGCAGGCGCTGATCTTTGTGCATCCGCAGGATAGCGCCAACGCCACCGGCGTACGAAATCGCGTGCAAGGGAATGGCGTCCTGACCAATGTCATCGGGAATCCGCTGGAAACCACGATTTGTCTTTCTCATTTGATCATGGAAGGGACGCTCGACAAGTTTCCGAACTTGAAAATCTGCGCCGCGCATGGCGGAGGTTTTCTTCCCAGCTACGACGGCCGCTTGGATCAGGGATGCCGCGTGTTCCCGCAGCAATGCGCGAAAAAGATCTTGAAGCAGCCTTCGGAATACTTGAAGCAGATCTATGTCGACACGATCGTCTTCAATCCGGAAGCGCTGCGGCACTTGATCGCCGTGGTGGGGGCCGGGCAAATCGGTTTGGGGACGGACTATCCGTTTCCGTGGGCGTACACCCCCGTGGATGACGTGATGTCGCAGCCCGGCCTGAGCGACGCCGATCGAATCGCCATCCTTGGCGCAACCATGAGCAAGCTGCTGAAGATCAGTCAGTAGGACGGGCTTCAGCCTGTCTGGGTTTGCGGTTTGCGCTGCGAGGATCAAAACCAGACAGGCTGAAGCCTGTCCTACGTGGACGGCAGCGCCTCGCCGCTGGATGGAATTGTTCGGGTGTCCGTTCGGGCGTCCAACATAATTCAACCCTTTCACTGAGGATAATTGGCGTCAACGCGGGCAAACCGTTGGGTATAATGGGCTTGCGATTAAAGCGTTCCAGCCGGCCTTGGTCTCGGCGGCGATTCCGGCAGTTCATGCGAACCTTCCTTGACACTCCTTCGCGCGGGACAGTAAACTGCTTTGCCGAATTCTTCAGGGGTTATACACGATGCTGCTCTCGCGTGATTACGTTGGATACATGGCCGGAGAAGTGGTGAAGCGCCTGCTCGCGGCCAAAATGATTGAAGCGCCGTCGGCGGCTACCCTTGCGCAGCGCGTGCGTGTAGCGATGCAGGAGGAGATCAGCGTCGAAGACCGTCTGAATGAGGAAGTTCGCGAAATTCTGACGAAACATGCCGACGAAATGCGCCGGACGGGCGCTCAGTATCAGGAGATGTACAAGAAAGTGAAGGGCGAACTGGCCCGCCAAAGAAAGCTGATCCTGCGTTGAAGCGCAAGGAAAGGGAAGTTCGATAACCCGCTGATGCGACTCACCCGCGAAAAATCCATTCGCCTTTCTCATGTGATTACTGATCTTTTAGTTGCCTCTGACGATATCGAATTCGTCGAGGACCGGGACACCATCCGCCAAAAAGTCTTGCAGATCATCCAGGACCTGCTCAAGGAAGAAGAAGCGGTGGACGCCGAAATCCGAAAGAAAATCGGCTCGCAGAAAAAAGAGATTCTGGAAGGAAGCGAAGAATGGGAACTGCTCTACCGCAAGTATTATGCGGAAGAGATGCGCCGCATGGGAATCGTACACCAGCCGAGTTCGTCGTAGCAACAACGAGTGGCGCGGGCTTCAGCCTGCGGGTTTTAGTCCTTGCAAGGACGAACCCCCGCAGGCTGAAGCCCGCGCTACTAAATTCAATCAAAAATTCAATTTGGGTTGGTGCCGTCGTCGGTGCGCTTCTTGAGCACGGGCCGGTCCGGATCGGAATCATCGCCGGAGCCACCGGACCCGGCCTGCGGCTGCTGAGATCCGGTCGTACTCGGCGGTTGCTGTTCGGTGCGCGTTCGCAGAGTGGGTTTGTCACCGGCGGATTTTTTGTCGTCCAGCTTGTTCTTGTTTTCGATTCTGCGCAGCCGCGACTTGACCAGGTCGAACTCCGAAGTAGTGACGATGTATTCATCGCGCGCTGGAAGAATCGTGGCGATTTCCTCCTGCGCTTTTTGCACGCGGTCCGGAGTGGGCGGATGCGTGGAAAAAATCTTGGGGATGCTTCCGGGGTGGCGCCGTTCCTCCGCTTCGATTTTCTCGAAGAAGCTCACGAAGGCGTTCGGATCGTACCCGGCCTTGTACATGTACTGGAGGCCGAGGAAATCCGCTTCGCGCTCGGCGTCGCGCGTGAATTTCAAGTAGCTCATCGGAATGGCCAGGTTCAAGCCTTCGTATATGCCATATCCAGCCATTCCATACGGCACGAGGATCATCACCGGTATGGTGGCCAGTTGCATAAGCTCGCCTTTGGTTGCAGTCTTGGTTCCATGGCGCGCGGCCACATGCGCGATTTCATGCCCCATCACGCCCGCGAGCTCGGCCTCTTCATCGGCGCGCAGGATCAATCCGCTGTTCACATAGAAAAAGCCGCCGGGAAGGGCAAATGCGTTAATTTCATCCGAGTCGATCACCTTGATCGTGAACGGCACCTTGGCGTCGGAATTCCGCACGAGGTTTTGCCCAATACGATTCACGTATTCGGTGACCACGGGATCATTGATCATTTTGGCGGTCTTTTCGACTTCCATAGCCGCCTGTTTCCCCATCGCGATCTCGCGCTGCAGGGAATACAAGTTCACGCCCTTGCCGACGCCCCGGTTCCCGACGGAATTGACGTCCTTTTCCGAGCCGGGCTTGACGCCCTTCACGGTGTCGTCTTCGTCAGAAGTGGCCGTTTGGTCCTGCGTTTGGGGTTGCTGGCTCGGGTCCGTGGCGGCTGGCTGCTGTTGAGGCTGTGCCTCCGGTTGCTGCTGGGACTGCGCCTGGGGTTGTTGCTGGGTCTGGGTTTGGGACTGCTGTTGCGCCGTGAACCCGGCCGGAGCGGCCAATAGCAGCACAAAAATGAACCCGAAGATTCCGTTGCAGAGGCGTCTCATGGCTCCTCCTGAAGGCTCTCGCCTGAAGAGTATACTACACACGCGGGCCCTGGAAGCATATTCTCTTTGCCGTCAGATGTAATCCTGCGCAAATAGGTTTTCCACGCTGGCTTGGAAAGCCGGTCGCGGCAACCAATTGACACTCGCCGGAGTTCTCACTAACCTTCTAATATGCCCGTCGCGGACCAGCACATCCGGATTGGTCAGGTCTGGAAAAAAGTCGGAACCGAGGAAACGTTCCTTGTGACCAAGCTTTACAACGAGGCCCTGTCCACAATTGCCGTGCTGCGGCCTACGGGCGCGGCAACCGAGTCGATGGTCCGGGTTCGAGTGGAGCGGCGCGGCGAAGGTCAGACTTTGCCCGGCTATTCGATGGCCCAGGAAAACGAGGGTCAATAGCGATTCGATCCCCTAAACCGAGCGCACGGGCAGCTTGATAACGTCTTCCACCAGCATCATTTCCTTCACCAGGAACGGTTCGGCGTATTCCACCCCGGCCATTTGGCCGTAATACCGGGCGATCAGGTTGACCTCGTGGTGCAGGCGGTCCAGGGGAATATTCACTTTCGACTTCTTGTCCTTCGCCGTTGGGCGGAACTGCGAGTGGTATGCCAGGATGGCTTGGTACCGCCGGTTGTAATGGCGCGAAATATCTACAACAAACGTGGGCCGGACTTCGCGATAGTAGACTGTCGAATACAGGATCTTGAACGGACGAAACGCTTCGCCTTCGATCGGCAATTGCTTCAGCCCAGCGAGGAAGCAACCTTCGTAACCGAGCCGCGCAGCCGTGTAATGGTCGGGGTGTCTGCCTTCCCAGTAGGGAAGAATCACGGTGCGAGGCTGGAGCGCGCGAATCCGTTGCGCGACGGCCAGCTTGGTTTCCTTGGTGACTTCGAGATGGGCGTCCGGCAGCCGCAGGTTTTCGCGGTGCGCCACGCGCAAAATTCGAGCGGCCTTCGCGGCTTCCTTTAGGCGCGTTTCCGGCGTTCCCCGCGTTCCCATTTCGCCGGCAGTCAAATCCAGGATGCCGGTTTTGTAGCCCTGCTCGGCGGCTTTCAATAGAGTGCCGCCGCAGGTCAGCTCGACGTCGTCCGGATGCGCCGCAATCGCCAGCAAGTCCAGTTTCATCGCCCCTCCCGAAGTCATGCGGAAACACCGAAGAGTAGCACATCGCAAAATTTCCCCTCATGTCCATGCACGGATGCAGGAATGATTTTAGGGCAAGGGCGTGTGCTCGCGGGTCTATTTACTGGAGACTGGCGATCTCGCGCACTCTCCAATGTCCCAACTCTCCAAAACTCTTTTCGGAGCGCGGCGCTTGGCCACATGGATCATCGCCAGACCGATTTCTTCAGTCGTTAATATATAGCGTGGAAACAGGCGGCGGAGCAATGGAAGCACGGGTTTGGCCAATGCGTAGCCAACTCTATATACGGTTGTCTTGGAGCGCTCTCCATGCGCCGGCTGAATTACCCCTGGCCGAAACATATACGCCGCTTTGAAGGGCAGGTGCAGGAGGGCGTTTTCCGTTTTGCCTTGGACTCGGGCCCACATGACTCGCCCTTTCTCCGAGCTGTCTGTCCCGGCTCCGGATACGTAAACGAATGTCATCCCCGGATTTAGCCGCGAAAGCGTTTCAGCCGCCGCAAGGGTGAGGGCGTAGGTCAGCTTTTCGTATTGCTGTTCGGACAAGCCGGCGGATGACACGCCCAGACAGAAAAAGCAGGCGTCGAAGCCTGTCAGTTCCGCGTCGATGCTGGAATAGTCATGCAGATCCGGCTGAACAATCTCGCGCAGTTTCGCATGACGCGCTCCGGTAGCCGACCGCCCAACCGTCTGGACCGCCTCGATGTCGGGGTCGAGCAGGCATTCCCGAAGAACGCCTTGGCCGACCATGCCCGTCGCTCCGAAGATCAGCACCCTCATATCGATAGCCTGCCTTCCTTGCTTGGCGGTTTCTCGCAGGATGGTCAGTATCCAACATAAATTGCCAGTAGCACAGGCTTCAGCCTGTGGAATTTGACGCTTGCGCAAGCCAAAATCCACAGGCTGAAGCCTGTGCTACGAAAATACAGCCCGTACCGAGCAGTATTTCGACGAGCAACATTTCAAAATGTTGCTGTTATTTCGATTCTCGATTTGGAATACCTGTCCTCACCTGCATTTCGTCCTGTCCCTACGTACCATTGACGCTCTCGGACCCGTGATCTAGCATTTATGTCAGCGGGAATGCCTCTCCTCGCACGAGCGATGCGGCAATTCCTGCGATCCACTGAGGGGTCCTGGAATGACTGACTTTCGGGCCAAGCGTGCCCCAAGTATTCCGGGCAGGTCTATCCACCCGGTTGCAAATGCAAAGCCTGCTCCACTGACCGGCCGAGAAAAGCGCCGGGGTGTGCGAGTTAATTCTCGAGTTCCCATAGCGGTCGAATGGAACGCGGGCGGGGAATCGGTTCGCAAGGAAGCGCAAACGCGCGTGGTGGGACCCTATGGATGCATGGTGGTCCTCCCTATGAATCTGGAAGTCAAGCAAGCCATCCAGTTAACGAATATGGTGAGCAAACAGACGAATCCGGCCGTTGTCGTATGGCGCGGGCTGGAGCGCACCGAGGGGTGGGAATTGGGAATTGAATTGATCAATCCTCAGATGGGTTTTTGGGATTTTGACCTGTGACGCCACCGAAAGAACATTCAAATCGAGGGACCGCCCTGTTGCCGGGCGAAGAGCGCCGCCGCAGCCAGCGCGTCATGATTCGCGTGCCGGTCACTCTCGTCGTTACGGAAAACGGGCAGCCGGTGCGGATTTCCGCCCGCACGGCCGAGGTGAACATTCATGGCGCGATGGTGGTGTGCCCGCGCTCGCTCGATGCGGACACGAACCTGGAAATGGTGAACGGCCGGACGAACGAGAAGGTTGGCTGCCGCGTCACGCGCGCTCCCCGCGAGAGTTCCGAGGGATTCCTGATTCCAGTCGAGTTCATCACGCCGTCGGCCAACTTCTGGCAAATCACTTTCCCTCCATCGAACTGGAAGGCGCCTGAAAACTGATCGCGGCGACTTCCGTGGGTCGTGCTTTCATGCGGGTTTCAATTTATCCCTGCCATCAAAACTATACGGTTTTTCGCGCCGCGCGAAGTCAGCGCGTCCGTTTTGCAGGGCTGCTCCTTTGCAACGGGCGCAGCGAACCGCCAGCCCGCCCCGCCGCGAAACAATCCTGTCCGGAATTTGGGGCTTTCCTCGCCAGATTATTATTAAACGCGGTAGCTCTTCTAGAATTGGCATGTGGCAACGCCCGTAGGAAGGGCATAGCCTTTGGATGCACGGGATCCTGGAAAGACACCCCGGAAAATATACGGGAAAACCCGGAACCAAATCCTGCATCAAAAGGAATTGAAACGGGTGGTAATCGCTGTCATTGTCATAAATAGCTTTTCGATCTTGGGCCCTTGGGGTTTTTGTCTTTCATCATCCTAGCTTGGCCAGAGGAAAACGTGAATAACCCATGTGGTGGAAGCGTGTCCGTCTGCGAGCGAGTGCGGCGCGAAAGTTTCTTTCCGCGAGCACTCCGAGATCTTCGCCGCCCTCTCGGGCCATTCCGCAGGGCCGCGATGCTGGCCGGCGCTCTGGCGCTGGTCGCGCCGCTGGCAGCCTTCGCGCAAACCAATGCCGTCCCCGCGCGAATCACGGCGCAAATCAACGAGAGCAATCTGACAACTTTGCGGGGCAACACGCACCCGCTGGCGCGGCCGCAATTTGACCAGGGAGCCGTGGCCGACAGCCAGCCCATGCGGCGCATGCTGCTCTTGCTGCAGCGCAGCCCCCAGCAAGAAACCGCCCTCAAAACGCTCATCGACCAGCAACAGAGCAAATCCTCGACGAACTACCATCAATGGCTCACCCCGCAACAGTTCGGCCAGCAATATGGCCCCGCCCCCGCCGATATTCTGGCCGTCACCAGTTGGCTGCAGTCGCACGGCTTCCAGATCGCGCGAGTTTCGACCGGCGGCACGCTGATTGAGTTTTCGGGAACAGCGGGACAAGTGCAGAATGCGTTCCATACGCAAATTCATCGTTACGTTGTCAATGGCCAGGAACATTTCGCCAATTCGACCGATCCGCAAATCCCGGCGGCACTTGCTTTTGTCGTTGCGGGACCCGTCACGCTCCACAATTTTCCGAGAAAGCCTCAGAGCCGCGTCAAAGGCACATTCCAAAAGGACAAGACCACCGGGAAAGTCACTCCCACGCCTACACCCGCTTTTACATTTAACAGCGCCGCGAACTGCTCTTCCAGTTCGCCTTTCAACTCGAATTGTTACGTGCTTGGCCCCGGCGATTTCGCAGCCATCTACAATGTCAATCCCTTGTGGAGTCCGGGCATTAACAGTCACGCGATCGATGGGACCGGACAAACGATTGCCCTCGTCGGCGACTCGGAGATCTGCACGGTCAATGCCCCCGGCTGGCAAACCAGCTACTTCGGCCCGAACGGAACACTCGTGACATGCTCATCGGATGATATAGCGCAGTTTCGCGCCCAGTTCGGGCTGCCCGCAAATTCCCCCAATGTGATCCTGGACGGTCCCGATCCGGGCTTCAACTCGGATGAAATTGAAGGCGATCTGGACGTCGAATGGTCGGGCGCGATTGCCAAAAACGCGACGATTGATTTCGTGATTGCGGAGGGCACTGAGGCGTCCGCGGGAACCGACCTGGCCGCGGAATACATCGTGGATAACAATGTAGCTCCGGTAATGAGTGAGAGTTTCAGCGATTGCGAGTTCTTTCTGGGGGCGAACGGGAGTCTTTTTGAGTACGAACTCTGGGAACAGGCGGCGGCTGAGGGGATCACGGTCATCGTATCCGCGGGGGACAGCGGTTCAGCGGGCTGCGACGACAATTTCACGGAATCTACAGCCATAAACGGCCAGAACGTAAACGGCATTGCCTCTACGCCTTTCAACGTGGCTGCCGGGGGCACCGACTTCGACTTCACCGTTGCCAATTACCCTGCCCAATATTGGGCCGGACCCAATAGCAATTCCACAGTAAATGGAATCGCAGATGTCTCCGCTCTCGGGTATATTCCTGAGACGCCTTGGAATGACTCCTGCGCTCGAACCGGGGAGAGTGGATGCAACTCGCTGCCCGCGAATAGCCCCTTGCTGAACATCGTCGGGGGCGGAGGCGGCCAGAGCAATTGCGTGAACTTTAATTCCGGTACAGGCTTCTGCGACCCCGCCTACCCGAACGACCCCCAGGTATCCTTGATGGGCTGGGCAAAGCCTGCCTATCAGCTTACCGCGACGGGATCAGGGCTCACCATGGTCACCGATCAGACGAGAGACCTTCCGGATGTATCGTTATTCGCCGCGGATGGGACTGTCAGCAACAGCTTTTATATCGTATGCGAGTCGGACATCACCATAACTCCGTGCAGCGTGGGCCAGTCCATCAACTTTGTCGGGGTCGGCGGGACTTCCTCTTCAGCTCCAGTGTTTGCCGGCATTATGGCGCTGGTCAATCAGAACATGGTGGTGAACCACTCGATGCCAGCAGGGCAGGGGCAGGGAAATGCTAATTACGTGTTGTATCCGTTGTTTGCCGCGCAGCAAGGGAACGCCAGTTTGTCTTGCAATTCCTCAACCGGCCCGAATGCCGGATGCACGTTCAACGACGTCACCAAAGGGAACAACTCGGTTCCTTGCGCGGCGGGCTCGTTCAATTGCAGCAATATCGGCACCGTTGGCCTCGGAATCGTGGAGACCGGGACGCCCGTGAATACCCCCTCGTACACGGCGGGGACGGGCTATGACCTCGCTACTGGCCTTGGCTCGGTCAATGCGTTTAATTTAGTAAGCAACTGGCCCGGGGAGGTTGGAGCCTTTACTCCAACTACGACTACCCTGTGTCTTTCCACAACGTCGAGTGGATGCGCCTCGAGCTTGAGCGCGAGTTCGGTTTCCAGCCCCATTACACACGGGACGACCGTATACGTGTCAATTGGCGTAAATAGTGTAAAAGGCGCGCCGCCCGCTTCGGCGCTCAACCAGTCGGAGGATGTTGCACTGATTGGCGCGTTTCCAGCACCTTGCACAACAAATTGTACTCAAGGCGTCGATCGCTTTGACGCGAATACCGGAAACTACGACATCTATCCTCTCGGCGGCGGGGGTACGGTTAGCATATCCACTACTGAATTAGTCGGCGGCACATACAACGTGAGCGCTCGCTATGGCGGGGATGGCACATTCGGCTCAAGCACTTCCTCGCCGGTTGTACCTATCACGGTAACTCCGGAAAACAGCACGACCACCGTAAGCGTTGGCACCTTCACACCCAGCGGTACCATATCGTCCAACCCGGTGGCGTATGGCGCCGTCAATATCATTCGGGCGGACGTGGTCGGCGGCTCATCGGGATTAGAAACCGGCACCGGGAACGTCACACTGTTGGACAACAATGCCCCGATTGTGAACTCGTTTGGGACGACGGCAAATACGTTCCCTCTTAACACCGAGGGGTACACGGAAGATCAAACCGGGTTTCTTTCCGCAGGGTCGCACAGCTTCACGGCGCAGTACGCTGGCGACGTGAGCTACAAGACCAGTTCCTCCTCCTCCGGGGTTGCACTCACCGTATCTCAGGGAGCCACCAGCGCCACGATCAGTTCCAACTTCACTTCGATTGCGGCAAATACGCCGATTACGCTCACTGCAATTGTAGACACACAAAGCGTCGCAAATCCCAGCGGGGGCAGCTTTGGCCTTTCTCCCACGGGGAAGGTTACTTTTATGGCCGGAACAACGAGTTTGGGAAGTACAAATCTTTCTGCTGGTCCTTTGGACGCGGGTGGGTTTGTTACTGCGCAGGCGACACTGCAGTACGCTAACCTAACCTCAACCGCAACCATCACCGCTGTATACAATGGAGACGCCAATTACACGGGTTCAACTTCGACTGGTGTCACCGTGACTGTGGGCTCAGCCGGGATCAACCCGCCGTCAGGCTGTTCCTCGGCGATTACGATTGCCGCGCCGGGCCAGTCGGGGTCGTGCCTCATCACTGTGACCGGGGCGAACGGTTTTGCCGGTGCCGTCACTCTGACCGCCGCAGTGAGCACCACGCCGACGGGAGCTGTGGATGTGCCGGTCTGCACCTTTGGACCTCCCGATCAGAACTTTACCGCTCCCAACACGATCACGTTGAGCGTGGCATCGGAAACAGGCAAGGCCACAATGACCTGCTCTTCCAGCGCTGCGTCCCATATTATGATTCGACCGTCCAGTCGTCCATCTGGCCATGGATGGCCGCTGGCAGGCGCGGTCATGGTCCTCGCGTGTATTTTGTTGTTGTTTACGGCTGTGAGACAGAGGCGCTGGGGATTGGTCCCGCTTGCGGTGCTGCTGTTCGTTGTTGCGGCGGCGGGAATCAGCTGCAACGGCGGCGGTTACGGTGGCGGGGGCGGACCGATGAACCCCGGCACGACGGCGGGAGCTTATACGTATAAAGTCAATGCCACGCCGTCAAGCGGTACGGCGCAGTCGACAACGGTCACGGTGAACGTTCAGTAGGAGAAAGCAAGCAGCAAGGACACTCTTGCCTGTGCGCCGGCTGTAGGTTCAGCAAACCCGCGCACGAACGAGTTTGTGTTGATTGCCCCCTGCCTTGGGAGCTTCACGTCAGGTCATTTCTCCGGCATGGCGTCGGGATCGAGGTTCCCGCCGGAGAGGATGATGCCGATGCGGAGGTCTTCGCCTTCGATCTGGCGGTGAAGAGCGGGGGAGGCGGCGACGGCGCCGGAAGGTTCGACCGTGGCGCGCAGGTGCTCGGTAATCAAATGCATCGAGTGGATAATTTCTTCTTCAGTTACTAGAAGGATGCGATCGACGCGTTCGCGCAAAATCGCGAAGGTGCGCGGCGATAAATTCGCACGCAGGCCGTCGGCAATGGTGAACTTCATGGAAGCCGGCTCGAGCTGGCCCGAGGCGAACGACCGCGCCGCGTCGTCCGCGTTGGCCGGTTCGCAGCCGATCACCACGATTTCCGGGCGCAAGGACTTCGCCGCGATGGCCGTGCCGGAAAGCAATCCTCCGCCCGAGACGGGCGCGCAAATGACGTCCAGATCGGGTATTTCCTCCAGAAATTCGAGCGCCGCCGTGCCTTGTCCCGCGATCACGCGGTCGTCGTCGTAGGGATGAACCAGCGTTCCGCCCGTGGAGCGCAGCAGTTCCGCAGCGGCAGCTTCCCGCGCCGCAAGCGTCGGCTCGCAAAACGAAATGTCCGCGCCGTAAGCTTCGACGGCGCGGACTTTTACTTGCGGAGCGTTCCGGGGCATCACCACCCAGGCGCGGATGCCGCGCATTTGCGCCGCCAGCGCCAGCGCCGCGCCGTGATTTCCCGACGAGTGCGTCACCACGCCTCGAGCCGCCTCGGCTTCGCTCAACGAAAAAACCGCGTTCGCCGCGCCCCGAATCTTGAACGAACCGGAAAGCTGCAAATTTTCGCACTTGAAATAAAGCAACGCGCCCGCAAACTCATCGAGCGGGTAGGAAATCATCACCTGCGTCTCCTCGATATGCGGAGCAATGCGGCGGTGCGCCTCCCGAATCGCCTGGAGGCCAGGGCCCGCGAAAGATGGAGTGTCAGGTGAGCTCAATGAGAAAACCCTTAAGAAAGGCGCATTATGGCACAACTTGTCCCGGCATGGTCCATGCCTCGCGAAAGATGCGCATTTCCCTTGCTTCCGGTTCGCGGCGCGTTAGAATCGATTTCACCCCCTTCCTACTTTGATAACCGCGCGCACTCAAACCAGCGAGCGGGGAGGAAACATGAGTTCAAGTGAACGACGTATCGATACGCGCGTGAATATCTGCGTGCCCCCGCGATTCCGGGTGCTCAATAATCCGGGATCGACGGAGCAAACGGCTCAGTCGGAAAACATATCGCAACGCGGCATGTATTTTTTGACCAACGTTCCGCTGAAAGTCGGCACGCCCGTGGAAGTGTCGCTGCGTATGCCACCAGAGCTCGCTGGAAAGGTGGCGAGCGATGTGAAGTGCATGGCGCGCGTGGTCCACGTCAAGCCGAGTTCCGCCCCTGGAGGCCTGTCGGGAATCGGGCTGCACATCGAGCGTTACGAGGCCAAGGCATCGGCGCGGGAACGCTGGGCAAGTTAGGCCTCATCTTCCAACGCGTACTGACCGAGAGAGAACGGAGGGGCCAGTATTGCGGAACGGACTTTCGTTGCGCCGGCGAGACGCCGGCGCTACAAGCTTTCTCGGTTTAATTTCCGCTGGAGGAAATTCGGACGGTCGCCTTGGCGGTCGAGACATTTTCAAACTGGTCGTAAACGCGAACTGTAACCGTATGCTCGCCCGGCGAAATTTTCTGCAACTGAAAGTCGTAATTCTCACGAGGCGCGTCGCTCAGGCCTCCCGCCGGGAAGACCAGAGTCCAATCTCCCGCATCCAGACTGTATTGCGCGCGCGCGATGAAGCTCACCGGAGCGCTGGCTTGAAATCGCACTCGCACACCGGCGCTTACGGACTCCGCCGTGAGCTGAGCGATCGACGGAGGCGTGTTGTCCACGACGAAGCGGTCGGATTCGCGCTCTGAAGAGAGCCCCTCCCCGGTGGGATTGGACGGAGCATCGCTGGCGACGATCTTCACGTAGTAAGCGCCGTCAGGCATCGAAGTTGTGTCCCACGAATAAAACCGCGTGTCCAGCTTGTCCTTGAGCAGTTTCCATGTCGTTTCGTTTTCCCCGCGAAAATAAATGGCGAATTCAAGCTGGTCGTCATTCGCATCGTCAGCGGCCCACAGAACGGACTGATAGCCTTTTTGCGACATGCCTTGCGGGACGCGGTCGAAGTGCTCGGAGCTGGCCGATGGCCCCAGCGTCGAAATCGAAGCGATCGCGAAAGCAGCATTGGCTGAAGATGCGGACGGCGGCGGCTGCGGCATGCGAAGCTGCGCGGGAACCTGCGGACCGGCGCCCGCCGCCGGTAAGGAAATTCCCTGGACGCGCACGCCGGGATCCTGCACCGCGATCGCGGTCACTTCAGGAGGAATATTTTTGGGCAAATACGCGATGCTGAACCAATCGATCGCGGGGGCCGGGCCGCCGGCGCCGCCGCGCAGGACGGCCTTCCACTGCACAAAGCGTGCGGCGGGACAATCGAGTTTGTCTCCGGAAGGGTTTGCATAGGGGCCCGACCAGTCGCTCCAATTGGAATCTGGATCGGAGGTATTGCCCGAGCGAGCGTAAATCGCAATTCGCGAAGCGCCGGTGGGATTCGCCGAGGCGATATTTTCACCCCACCACACGGTGCGGCCCCAACGCGAAAAAATGTGAGCGTCAAACGGCTGTGATTCGTAAGTGCCCTCGGATTCGTTTTCCGGTCCCAGCGTGAAAATCTTCCCGGGATTGGCTGCGGCAAGAAGCAGTTTTCCGCCGGGGCCGGTGGCGATCGAGGTAACCTGGCGGGAGGATGCCTTCACGAGTTTCGAGAAAACATGATTGCCTTCGAGTTCCAGAACCGCGCCGTCATTCCCGGTTCCGAGGAGGAGTTTCCCACCTGGTAAAAGACCCATCGAGTAAACAACGTCGTCTCGCGCGCTCCACAATTCCTCGGGAGAACCATCCGGAGCGATTCGATAAACGGAGCTCGAATTTACGGTGAATAACGGCGTAAAGGGGATGGGCTGCGCCTGCGTAGCGGCTCCCGCCGGGTTTCCCGCCGGGCCAAGCGAAATCGCAAAAGTCGAAGTCAGGGTACTTGTGTCCGCCGTCATGGGGCGTGATTGGCCGGGAGCAGGCGTGGTCTTCTCGCCCACTGCGGCGACGTACAGATCTCCATTCGCGGCCTGCAGGAGCGTCGTGATTTCCTTTTTCGAGGTTTCGTAGAGGACGAAGGCGTGGCGGTTATTGGCGGCTTTGGGGATGCGGAGAACTCGCCCGCTCGGCTCCGTCCCGGCCAGCACGTTCCCATTCGCATCGAACGCCAGCGATCGAATATGAGTTTCTTCGCTGGAATAAAAAACCTGCCCTTTGCCATCCGGCGCGACAGAGAAAATCGTGCCGGTGTCGCCTGTTGCGACGTATAGGGTTCCGTCCTTGTCCACGGCCAAGTCCCATATGTACTTCGTCTTCGGATCGAAGAAGACGGAGGATTGGCCGGCGGGCGTCACTTTGTAGACTTTTCCGTCGGGCGACGTGCCGACGAACAGATTCCCGGCGGCATCGACGGCGAGCGCCTGGGCGGCCAGCTCGGAGGATTCAAATACGCTTGTCGACTTACCGCTGGCGTCAACTCGCAGCACTTTCGCGTTCGAGCCGCCCGCCGCGAAAAGATTTCCCTTGGAATCGGCCCTTATTTGGAGGAGATACGCAAGGTTAGCGTCCGCAAATTCGGCGAACCGCGGGGCGAGAAACATTTTGCCGTCGCTGCGCAGCGCGACGCCTTTTGCCGTCCCTTTGTCAAAATCTTCAAACGTGGTTTGTCGCCACCAGCGCGTGTGTTCGGCCAGCGCGGGCGCGGCCACGGCCAGCACGGCTGCGGCGAAAAGTATCAACGTGCCCGGGTGAGCAAGGGCGGCGGTTCCTGCGCCGCGCGGATTGCGGGCGCTTGAAAATCCATTGCGCATTAGACTCCTCAAGGAGCCGGCGACGCGCGCCAGCCTGCCGCTTACTTGATTTGAATCGTAATGGAAGTGGATCCCTGAACGATCTGATCGAGCGGCAGAGACCATTCTCCCGCCGCCGATTCCCGAACGACAAGAGAACTCGCCGGGCCGCCGCGCTGGTCGAGAAGATTGATCTGGGACGCGGGCACGTTCGGCATCACTTTGTCCTGCACCACCAAGGTCGGCGAAGACCCGAGCAATGTCACGTATAACCGGTTGTTTCTCCGTTCCCGGTTCAACACCGAGATGAATTGTTCCAGGCTGTCCAGGCGCGCCTGCGATCCGGATATGATGCTCATGCGGTTCAAAGTGCCCGAATCGCTGGCCAGAATTTGCATGGACGTGCCGCGCACCGCCTGCGGCGGAATCGCGATGCGCACATCGCGGATCACAGGGGAACCGCGATACGGTCGCAATTGCACGCGTACGGTGACCGTGTCGCCCGGCTCAGCCTCGGATTTATCCAGCCACGCGCCCTCGATCGTCACCTGGCGGCGTTCCGGCAAGGACTCCATGCGGAGCGTCACGCGCTCGATGCTTGCGGTTTCATACTGGTTCGAGAAAATTCTTTGAAAAATGTTTTGCACCGCGCTCGAGACCGGCAAGCCGTCGGGTATGAAGGAATCTATGGGCGGGAAAAGATTATCGAGCGTCACGGTGGAATGGCCGGCGATGTCGATTCCTCCCGTCAAATGCAGCGTGGTTCCTTCGCCGTATACGCTGCTCTGGGTCAAGCCGTTCAGCGCCGCAATGCCCATCAGAATGGGCGTGAGCTTCGGATTCGACATCATGCGGAAGGAAAGGTGCTTGTCTCCGTCCGGCGTCGCCACGGTCATGTCGATGGGGATCAATTTCGGCGCGGCACCCAAACTGCCAACCACAGCGGTCACGCGATCCTGGCTGAATGATCCGATCGTTCCGCCGACGTTTACAATTTTCGTCGATTCCAGATCGGAGCTGAGCGTAGTCAGCACGCGCGCCCGGGCCATGGGCATCTGAACGTCGCCAAATCCAAACAGCGGATGCCCGCATACATACACGCGCCCATCCACGATGGCTGTGACCGTGCACGAAGCACCCAACGATAAATCTCCTTCGAGAAGTACGGCGGTCACCATGTCTCCCGGACGAATGTTTCCGTCGTCCGGCCGTGCGTCAATGCTGCCGCCCTGCGCTGCCGCCATACCGTACGCGGCAAACTCATTCTCGAATTGCCGGATGGCCGCGCCGCTGAAGCCGGAAAATACGAGCGGGGAATCAATCGGCGTCAGAAAGCTTCCTCCGGAAACGCCGGCCCGTGACGCCCAATTCGGGGAGATCTCGAATCGCGCTTCCATGTGTTGAGAAGGCGCCGCCACGCCTGGAATTGCCTCGGCGCGGATCGCGCGGGGCTGGCCCTTCGGCAAACTCAAAATGTCTTCAATCGGCGTGACTCCCGCCAACGGTTCCTTGGTGAACTCGCCGAGCTTGAGGGAGAGCGCCCCTGCAAGTTTCCCGTCAATGTAGACCGGGCTGCCGCTCATCCCCGCGACCACCCCGGTGTGCTCCACTTTTGGGCCCAGGAGTTGCACGAGGATGATCGATTCCTTCGGCGCCAGAAAATTCGGCATCACGCCAATTACAACAAGATCGAATTTCTCAATCTGGTCCCCGGCAAAAATCGTGTAAGCCTCGCCCTTCATTCCGGGTTGGACCTGCGAGAGGGGAAAAATCTCCGGGTCGGCGGCAAACAGAGCGGGCGCAAGCAAGGACACAAAGAGCGTGGCAAGCAGGATGCGCTTGCAAGCAGGGAAGAGGCGTGCCGGGCGGCCTGTTCTATTTAGGTGCATTAACCTTCCATGATACGCGCGCCGTCAGCCGGAATCAATCACGGGCACTTGCCAACAATTTCGAACAAGATTTTGCTGCGCGCTTGACGAAACCCTTGCAAAGCTGACAATAGATTCAGGAAACTTTCAGACCATTCGATATAGTCTTAGTATAAGTTATGTTGTGTCTGGGCTGTATGAGTTTTGGCCCAAAGAGCGTAGCCGGACGAACGGGCTGAAGAAACCAATATGCATATCTCGGCGCCTTTCATACGACGGCCTGTTGCCACTTCTTTATTGAGCGTGGCAATTCTGCTTGCGGGCGGGGTGGCTTTTTATTTTCTGCCCGTGTCGGCATTGCCCCACGTAGATTTCCCCACAATCTATGTCCGCGCAAATTTGCCTGGGGCGAGTCCGGAGACCATGGCCTCCTCGGTGGCCACGCCGCTGGAACGCCAATTCGGGCGCGTCGCCGGCATCACTCAAATGACCTCGACTAGCCAGCTTGCCTCCACGGGGATCGCACTTCAATTCGATCTGGACCGGGACATTAATGCGGCAGCTCGGGACGTGCAGGCGGCCATCAATGCCGCGGCGGGACAGTTGCCCTCCGGACTGCCCAGCCTTCCGACGTACCGCAAGGTCAATCCTGCCGAGACGGACATATTAGATATAGGTGTGTCATCGGACACGCTTTCACGAGGTGCGCTCTACGATCTATGCGATTCCTTCCTGGCGCAAAAAATCTCCCAGGTCGATGGCGTAGGTCTGGTACGCATCTCCGGGGGAGCGAAACCCGCCGTTCGCATCGACTTAAATCCCAATGCGCTGGCGCACTACGGGATTGGATTGCAGGAGGTGAACGCCGCGCTTGCCGCAGCCAATGCCAACTCGCCCAAGGGGGTTTTGGAGAACCAATCCAATCGTTGGGTCGTGAGTGATTCCGACCAGCTTTTTAAGTCGGACCAATATTCGCCGCTCATCGTTGCCTATAGAAATGGGGCTCCGGTCCGAATACGCGATATAGCGAAAGTGACCGAGGGGATTGAGGATCTCCGCAACTCGGGATTCGCGAACGGCAAGACAGCCGTGTTGATGGGCGTTGGCCGGCAGCCGGGCGCCAACATTATTGACACTGTCGATCACATCAACGCATTGCTCCCGGAGTTGCGCGCGTCCATTCCGCCCACGGTGGCGTTGGTTACAAATTTCAATCGCACGACGACCATTCGCGCGTCCGTAAAAGATATCGAATTCACGCTGTTATTGACCGTGGCCCTCGTGGTCATGGTTATTTTTCTCTTTTTGCGCAATGCCTGGGCCACGATCATTCCGAGCATCGCCGTGCCGTTGTCCATCGTCGGAACATTCGGAGCGATGTATCTATTGCACTACAACCTCGACAATCTTTCTCTTATGGCGCTGGCGATCTGCACCGGTTTCGTCGTGGACGACGCTATTGTCGTGATCGAGAACATCACGCGCTATCTGGAGGAAGGGTACACGCCGCTGCAAGCAGCCATGCGCGGCTCCCGCGAGATCGGATTCACCGTCTTGTCCATGAGCGCTTCGCTGATCGCGGTATTCATTCCACTCCTGCTGATGGGCGGGATTGTAGGAAGGCTGTTCCGCGAGTTTTCGGTCACTTTGAGCGTGGCGATTGTTGTATCCCTTTGCGTGTCGCTGACCACCACGCCGATGATGTGCGCGCAATTCCTAAGATCGGAAAAGGGAAAAAAACATGGCGGATTTTTTCTTGCGATCGAACGTTTGTTTCAATGGAGCGTGGAAACGTATGCGGCCGGGTTGCGCTGGGTTCTGCGCCACCAACCCTTCATGCTGGTCCTTACAGGCGCGACGATCTGCCTCAGCGTGTATCTCTATATTGTCATTCCCAAGGGTTTCTTCCCGCAGCAGGATACAGGGCTGATGGCCGGAAATATTCTGGGAGCTCAGGATACTTCGTTCGCCGTGATGCAGCAGAAATTGAAGCAATATACCGATATCGTCATGAGCGACCCGGCGGTGAGGAGTATGGTTGGTGACGCAGGAGGCGGGTCGGAAAATACCGGTGGTATGGAGATCGAATTGAAGCCGCTCAAGGATCGGGACGTCAGCGTGTATCAAGTGATCGCGCGCCTCCGCCCCAAGCTCGCCGTAATTCCCGGAGCCACGTTATTCTTGCGGGCCTATCAGGACATTACGGTGGGCGGGCGCATCAGCAGTTCGCAGTATCAATACACGCTATCCAGCGAAAATCTCGACGACCTGCTGGAATGGGCCCCTCGCGTCCAGTCGACGATGGAGCAGATCCCCGAATTGGGGGACATTGCCAGCGATCAACAAACACGCGGATTGCAAGCGTCGCTGGTGATTGATCGTGACACGGCGTCGCGACTCGGAATTTCACCCCTGGCAATCGACAATACGCTGTACGACGCGTTCGGTCAGCGGCAGGTCTCTACGATTTTCACGGAATTAAATCAGTACCACGTCGTAATGGAGGGCGATTCGGCCTTCCGCGACAGCACCGATGGCATTCGCGGCTTATATGTCAAATCGTCAAAAGGGGACCTGGTGCCTCTCAGCGCCTTTACCCACTACGAGACGAAGAACACAGCTCTCGCCGTGAACCATCAGGGCCAGTTTCCGGCGGTTACGATCTCCTTCAATCTTGCGGAGGGCATCGCTCTGGGAGACGCCGTCACGAAGATCGAAGCCGCCGTCTTGCGCATGGGACTTCCCGCAGATATTCATCCCACCTTTCAGGGGAATGCGCGAGCGTTTCAGTCTTCGCTGTCGAGCCAGCCGTGGCTGATTCTGGCCGCGCTGGTGGCTGTGTACATCGTGTTGGGAATGCTTTACGAGAGTTACATTCACCCGATAACGATTCTTTCGACGCTGCCCTCCGCCGGGGTAGGAGCTCTTCTGGCGTTGTTGGCTTTCCACACGGAATTGACCGTGATCGCCCTGATTGGAATCATTCTGCTGATCGGGATCGTCAAAAAGAATGCCATCATGATGATTGATTTCGCGATCGATGCGGAGCGGTCAGGGAAGACGCCCGAGGAATCGATTTATCAGGCTTGCCTGCTGAGATTTCGTCCGATCATGATGACCACGGTGGCGGCGCTTTTCGGAGGATTGCCGCTCGCGTTGATGACCGGAACCGGCTCGGAAATGCGCCGCCCCCTCGGGATCAGCATCGTGGGCGGCTTGATGGTGAGCCAGATTCTTACGCTTTATACGACGCCGGTTATCTACTTGTATATGGACCGTCTGCAATTGCGAATCAAGGGGCGCAAAGAGGCCAGGATCCTCGGAGGCCAGACAATTCCTCAACCCGCATCCACCAAGTAGCTGCTGCTCGGCTGGCGCGCTTTTCTAACCACTGGAAGAAATCCCCCCCGCCGCGGCCGGCTGCAGGAATTCCCATTCGCCTTCCAAAAGACGCGCGCGCTGCGGTTGCAAAAGAGTTCTTCCCGGGGCACACTTTCTGTATGAGCACTTACGACTTGATTTGCATTGGAGCAGGGCCCACGGGGCTGGCCTGCGCCATTGAAGCCAAGCGAGTTGGAATGCGCCCGCTGGTGATCGACAAAGGGTGCCTTTGCAATTCTCTCTACCATTACCCCGTGAATATGGTGTTTTTCACGACGCCGGAACTTCTGGAAATCGGCGATTTGCCTCTCACGAGCGCCGCGGAGAAGCCGACTCGCAGCGAGGCGCTCAAGTATTATCGCAAGTGCGCCGAGCACTACGATCTGGAATTGCGGCTCGGCTATCGCGTGGAACGGGTCGATGGTGCCGACGGAAAATTCAGCGTGCATACGCGGGACGAGCAGGGAATTCCCGCGCAATTCGCCGCCAGAAAAATTGCGGTTGCCACCGGATATTACGACCTTCCGAATCGTCTCGGCATTCCGGGAGAAGATTTGCCCCACGTCTCCCATTACTACACGGAGGCTCACTCCTTCTGGCGCCTGAATGTGATTGTGATCGGCGGGAAAAACTCGGCCGCGGAAGCCGCCCTGGATCTCTACCGCAATGGCGCGAAGGTCACACTGGTTCACCGGCGCGCGGAACTTGGATCGACGATTAAGTATTGGGTCCGCCCGGACATCGAGAACCGCGTCAAGGCCGGGCAAGTTCGCGCGCTTTTTGAAACGAGTGTGAAGCGCATCGAGCAAAGTCGCGTTGTGGTCTCCAACCACTCCGGCGAAATGTCATTGCCCGCCGATCAGGTGTTTGCGCTGACGGGATACCACCCGGACTTCGAGTTCCTGCGCTCCCTGGGAATCTCGCTTGACCCGGAAACAAACAAGCCCACCATGGACCCGCAAACGCATGAGAGCAATGTCCCGGGAATTTTCGTCGCCGGAGTAGTGATCGGCGGAAATCACACCAGCGAAATTTTCATTGAAAATGGCCGCTTTCACGGCAAGCAAATTGTTGCTGCATTGACAGGCGGGCGTTTACATTCCACCACCGGCGTTTGAACTATTATCCAGCCAATGCTAGAGTGAATTATTCGCTGAGAGCATGAGCCGAAGTAGCTCAGTTGGTAGAGCAGTCGATTCGTAATCGACAGGTCTCCGGTTCAAGTCCGGACTTCGGCTCCAACTAATTCAATAACTTAGCTGGCGTCTCATTTTCGCTGCCGGAGATTTGGTGCACGTTTTGGTGCACACCTACCTCAAAAACGGGCTTCAATCCATCAAGTGCCGTGCGCTTGGCAGCTATGCGAATGTGCGAGTAGTGTTCCAGCATCCGGCGCGAGACGTGGCCTGCAATCGCCATCATCGTCTGTTCGCTGGCCTGACCCTCGGCAAGCTTGCTGATGCAAGTGTGCCGCAAATCGTGAAACCTGCATTTAATCCCCGCTAGAGCCAGGGCATGTCTCCAAGCCTTGCGCCAGCCCTGAGCCGGTCGAGTCGCGTCCACCTGTCCTGTCTTGCAGAACGGGAATACGTAGTGCTCAGGCTTCGTCTCACCAGACCGGCCCGCCCAGCGTGCCAAGGCGTCAAATGCGGTGGCGTTCAAGGGAATCAGTCGGCCCGATCCCGCAGCCGTCTTACTCCGTCCCACGGTTAGGGTGCGTTGCCCGAAATCTATCTGCTGCCATTGAAGCCCGCAAATTTCGCTGTGCCGCAATCCGGTGTTGAGAGCCAGCACGACGGCGGTGTAGCAGGCCGAGTCCAGGCTGTGCGCGACTTCCAATAGGCGGTATTCTTCCTCTGGCGTGAGCGCCCGCCCAATGTCTTTCCGTTCCGGGAGCATATTGATATGCCCAGCGAGCGGGGTCCAGTAATCGTCCTTGTTGTCCGCTTTCAAAATCTGCCGCAACACCCCGACCTCGATATTGATGGTTCGACCCTGAGCGCCCTGCGAAAGCCGCTTGCGCTGATAGTCCCTGATCCCTTCCGCGTCAATGTCGCAAAGCAATTTCTTGCCGAATACTGGCAACACCCGATTGAGCGCAAAACGAACCATGTGCTGCGTATTGGGGCGTATTTCGTGCGCGTGGCCCGTTTGCCATGCTTCGGCTGCCTTCTCTAGATTCGGCGGCAGGGAAGGGCGTTCCTTAATGCGATTGATGGAAAGCTCCAATTTGCGCCGCCGCTCTCGCTCAGCGTCGCGGGCAATCGTCTTACTCTTCGTGTGTGTCGATTCGTGGACGAACCTGCCCGCAAATCGAAACCGCATCCAGTACGTTTTTCCTTTTCCGCGTTGGTAGATCATCTTCGCAGTCCTTCCTTTCGTTCCCAGTAGTATTGTTTGGCTTTATTCCTACGGTAAGCTTTCCACTTTTCGCTCTCGCTGTTTTCCGCAATTTGATGCTCAGGTACGCAGTGGGTTTGATGTGGGAATTTGGCAAAGAAGGATTTCCCGCAATAGGAACATTCCTTCATCCGGCCTATCACGCCGCTGTTTGCAGCCTGGCCGATATAGAAATACGCCACGGATTCATCCACGGACCTATACCGGGGTTCAATGATGAACCTGAGGCGGCCTCTGTCCAGATCGTGGAAAAGCTTTGGCCGCACCTGCATTGTTCGGTAGATTGAATCGAGCTTGCTTACAATTTTCTTAAGCTCTCGCGCCTCAAGTTCTTCGCGCTGACGTGTCTCAGCCGTCACAGCCGAACGCTTCCTTTGCCACGCGGCGGGATATTGACGCGCCAACACCTCAGCGCGCTGGACCAGCCGAATAAATTCGAGCGCTCGCTTGCGCGCCTCCGGCTTTAGGTACTCCAGCACCTGCATTAGGTGCGCGATGTCGTCCTGACCGGCGTACGTTCGCGGCCGTCTTTCTGTATGACGCCTACCACGTGTTTTCATCATATAGATTCTAGTTGCAGGCAATCGCAAAAGCAAGTAAAAAATATGGGTGTTTCGTACTAAACACATTTACGGAGGCAAAATGGCGACTTCTGACAGGCTTCTTACAGTTTCCGAGGCGGCCGAGCGGCTCGGCTACAAAGAATCCACAATCCGCGCAAAAATTTTGAAACGCCAGTGGCCCTTCTGCCGGGTGGGCAGATCGGTGCGCTTGAAGGAATCATTTCTTACTCGGTTGATTGAAGACTCCGAAGTACCAGCGCGTGCGAGTTAAGGCCGACCACGCGTGAAAAGTTCGGTCCAAATCGACAGGCCCTTGCCTCGCGTGCAGCAGAACTCCGACGCGGAGCGAAGTGTTCTTGGCGCGATCCTCCTCGATAATCAAACGCTGACCGCCGCTGCGGAGATTGTCAGGACAGAGGATTTTTTCGTGCCCGAGCACCGGCTGATTTTCTCCCGCATGATTCGCCTGGCCGCACAGTCACAGCCCATCGACACGGTTCTACTGCACGAAGACCTAGCACGTACTGGCGACCTCGAAAAAGCGGGCGGTGTCGGCTACCTCGCGGCACTCCCCGATGGGATTCCGCGAGTTTCAAACATCGGCCACTATGCAAGGATCGTGAAGCAGAAATCTTTACTCCGGCAACTGGCGCACGCGGCCGAAGAAATCAGCGAGGAAATCTCAGGCTATCGCGGCGATGATGCTCAATTGCTTCTCACGCAGGCAGGCGAGCGGATCGCGGCGCTTTGTGCGAGTCAGGGGTTCACCATCGAGCCGACCGCCTGGCGCGAAATGTTCCACACTTATGAGGACTTTGAGCAATGCTCGCCATTGAGTTTTTCAATCGGCGGATTCCTACAGAACGACGGCGCGACCATGATCGGCGGATTGTCCGGCCACGGGAAAACTCTTATTTTGTGTTCGATTGCCAAGGCGCTACTTTCCGGCAAGGGCGCGAAGCTCTGGGACTTGTTTCCCGTCGAAGAAAACGCCGTGCGTGTGGTCTACCTGATTCCCGAGTGCTCGATTGCGCCGTTCAAACATCGGCTGAAACTTTTCGGAATCTATTCCGCGCTCGAGCCGGGTGATGAGCGGTTGCTTGTGCGCACACTCAGCAAGGGACCGACGCCATGCCTCAGCGATCCGCGAGTCTTGTTCGCGGTAAAGGGCGCGCACGTCATTCTCGATACGGCGGCACGCTTTGGCGAGGGCGACGAAAACAGCGCGGGGGACAATATGCGCGGCCTGGCGACGGACATCTTCGCTTTGCTTGGCTCTGGCGCGAGAACCGTGATCGCCGCGCACCATTCCCCGCAACCTTTTGCCCGCGAGAATACGATGAGATTGGAAAACGTTTTGCGGGGAAGCGGCGACATTGGCGCGATGCTCACAACGGCTTGGGGCGTGAAGCAGATTGACGCGGCCGCGAACGTCGTGCACCTGGAAAATATCAAGCCGCGGGATTTTCAACCGTGCGGACCTTTTCAAATCATCGGCCGTCCCTTCATCGACGAAACCGGCGACTTCCGCATCCTGAAAAGACCCGGAGAGTGCGGCGCATTGATGGACGAACAAGAGCCGGAACGCAACAAGGGCGGCGCACCAGAGGCAGCACGCGAAGGAAGGGCGGCGAATATCGCGTTGCTCCGGGAATGGCTCGCAAGTGTTCCGAACCTCACCAGCGATGAGGTTGTTAAGAAATTTGCCGATTCAGGAATCAAAATTGCCAGTTCGACTGTCCGTAAATACAAGATGGAGTTAGGAATATGAGTGTTCCGAACTGTTCCGCACCAGTCCAGAACACCGTAGGGTGTTCCGCCAATCGGGGTGTTCCGAACCCCCTTAGAAATACTAAGGCGCCACACCTCACGGACGGAAAAAGTCTTGAACGACTTTCTTCCGTCCGGACGTTCGGTATCGTGTGGGTTCGCCACAAGGAAAAGGCGGGAGTTTTGGCGTGGGATTTGAAAGGGTTGAGTGGATGACACAGATGGCTACCGAAAAAGTAATGTTGCCAATTTCAAGCCTTGGCGTCCGATCCTTCGCGGAGCTGGAAGAGGCCGAGCGTGCGGCTGCGATCCTTCATGACGGAGGCCACGCCTACATACTTGACCTTGTGTTCAGCAGCAGTGAGAAATTCCTTGAGGCCCGCGTCCATCACTATCTGACTTGTGAACGATGTCGGAGGGAAAAAGAGTCTTCCTATGCTTCTCAGTAAAGTGCAACGTCGCGCGATATTCAAGAGGCACGGCACGTTCCCGACCGAAGCGTGTGACCGATGCGGGCGGGTTTTGGGTCTCGTGCGATTCACATTGCCGGGCAAGCCTGGGGCGTGGTGCAGCAAGCGATGCAGAGATGGTTTTAGCTTGTTCTCTGGGCAGGGCGTTTGCCGAAACTGCGGCGGGCCGCTGCCAGAGAGAGCGACCGAGGATTCAAAGCACTGCTCGAAGGAATGCGCGGTCGAAGGTCGGGCACCGCGCGTGCAGGCAAAATCTAAAGGAGCGTGAATATGAGCGCAGCAAGCAGTGGTGGCGGGGGCGCGGGCAAAGGCGGTCACAACGCCGCGCTCGCTGATTCCGAAGATATTCTGAATCACTTGAGAAAACGTTGGGTTCGCTCGGCAGAGTCGAGGAAGCAGCGAAGGATTCAAAAGTCCAAAGGAACGAAAAGGGGTTCCCGATGAGCGACAACAGTAGTGGCATGGTTTATGACAAGTCACCGATTCCGCCCGCGAAGGCTGGAGCGCCACCGACCGAGAGAAATCCCGACCGCGGCATCGGTGTCAATGAGCAAGGGCAACTGGCCTACGATTCCGCGTCTGCATCGGGCCACATCCCAATTGAAATCCCGTCTTTGCCCGGCAGTCCGAATGCAACCGAGACGCTGCACGCGCGAAATTTTCCCGAGCACATCATCGGGAAAATGGAAGCCGCTTTCAAAAAACCAAACTACTTGAAATCCGGCGCACAACAATCCCCGAGTCAAGTTTTCGCACATTACTGCGCCGTGGCGCGGGGCGCGTCTCTAGTGGACGCGGCGACACTCAAGCGGATGACTGAGGTATCTAAGGAATTTTCGGGCGAGGCTGAACCGGAAGCGTACTTCCGCGAAGTGCTTGCGCCCTACCTGCGTTCGCTGTCTCCCGAAAGGCGGCAATCGTGACGGAACTTGAAAGCATCGAGCGCACGATTTTTTCGCTGCGCAAGCGCGTCAACCTCTTCCTCACTGCGAACGAACCCGAGCAGGCCAATCGCTTGCTCGATGAAGTAGCCAATTTGGAGAGGCAAAAACAAAATTTCACAGAGAAACCGGAAGGAGCCGCATGAACGGAGAACTGACCACGCAAACCATCGAAGCCATGACCGCCGACGAAATGGCGCAGGCCCTCCGCGATTTCAGCCGCGAGGCGCTAGCGGCACTCCACCAGCGGCAAGAGGCGGCGGCGGACTGTGCGCCTTTCGATGAGGAGTTGGTGACGCACCGGGCCGAGTCCGCGGACATCGAAACCGAGAATCAAGGCGTCATTGAGCGACTCACTGCGGCCGAGCGAATGCTTCGATTCGAGAACGATCGCCTTATTGTTCTGGGAAAAACCAGCACGGCGGAATCCGCGAAACTGGCGGCGCTTGTCGAACAACTCACAGCGGAAGCCGCGCGGATCGCGGAGCGAAAGAGGGAAATCTCCGCCCGCATCGCGCAGATTGAATTGGAGAAGGCAACCGCACTGCGGAACTGCGCAGTAGATTTCCGCGATGCTGGCGTCGCGTTGATCCGCGCCGAAGAATCTGCACTCTCTGACACCTTGGATGCAGTTCGAGCAATCCTGAACGATTGCGAAACGCGCCTTGGAGTTCCCATTTATTCTGTAGATGACTTGACCGCCGGCGAGAAAACCGCTTCGTGGATTACGTTGAATCGCTGTTATCGTGGATCAAGCCGCCAGCGATGATCTGCCCCTTGGTGGTATTCTGGAAGTCGATGAGCCATGCGCTTTTATGTGAGCGTTTGCGTGCTTAGGACTCATCCCCGTGAGGTTTCCAATGCGAAAGAAAGGTGATCTGCCGTTGAACGCGGAAGAAATCGCCCAAGCGAAACACCTGGCCGCACTCGGCTATTCAGAACGGCACATTGGGCGGGAGCTCAAGCGCAGCCCCCATGCAATCGCGCGGCTGCTTCGGACGCCGGACGCCGTGAACGAGGTTGCCATCGAGAAGGTCAAGTTGGCCGATATCTTCGAGCGCCTCACCCATCAGACCCTGGAATCCATCACGCTGAGAGACATTGAAAAGGCGAGTTTTTTGCAGCGCGTCACGGGTGCGGCGATCATGGTCGATAAAACTCAGCTCTTACGGGGCGGACCCACCGCGATCGTCGACGTGCGAGTGCTGATGGACTTGGCTAGTCTGATCAGGCGAGATGAGGATGTTCCCCGGCCGGCGCCGCGCACCCTCACGGTCGCAGCGGATCCGGAGCCTGCAAGTGTTCCCCTGGGTGCGGGGTATTCCCATGCAGCAAGCCCGCCGACACCAGACCCGGCGCCGACCGTTCGCGTTCACTACCACACGCAAGTCGAACCCGTACGCGAAGAACCGTATGACCCCTTAATGCAAGGCCTTGGAAAGCACTAGGATTCCAAGCCTTTTGCTGCGAAAAATTAAAGAGGTTCCCTTTGCGGAAAAAAATCGCTGTGACACTTGGGTGACGGCCGCGGGCGTACCGGGTCGAAAGGGGCGCGAGCCGTCGATAGGAAAGCATGCTTGACCCCTTTCTCCCAGGCAGAAACATCGAGGCGGTCCCCCTGCTTATGACCTACTGCCAGCCCCACCTTGAGCGCACCGGCCGGAAGGTGACGGCCACGCATGAAGTCGAGGGCTTCGGGATGTGCAGCGACTGTTTCCGCGGCCGTCCGATCCGGGGCGAGGAAGAACACGGCGGATTCGCCCGTGTTCAGATTCCAAGTGGTTTTCTGCGCGTCCGCACCGGAAGACCGCTAAAGATCGCGTCAGGAAGCCGCTAGAGCCGCGATCCGATTTTTGTGCGGCCGCAGGAAGTGAGAGGCTCTTGAGACAAAATCCCTTAAAAAGACGCACCCGTAACTCCATGAAAGCGCGAGCCCGAAACCGTCTAGGATTGCACCTCTAAGCGCCCGAACATTCCCAAATGAAAAAGATCGTCACAATCTTCGGTGACACAGAGGACTCTGCTGTGAACCGCTTATTTTGCAGGCGGCATACTCGCAATCTGGGCGGAAATCTCTGTGCTCAACTCTGTCGTGTCCTTAAGCAGTAGGCCAACGCGGTTAAATGTCGTTGGCAATTTGACAGTCAACTCTTCGAAGTATGCGAAGACTGCGTTAAAGGATCGGACGAGCTCATGTTTCGTCGCTCTTGGAAGATGTTCGCCAAAAGCAGAGTGCATCACCCTGTTTCGTAAATCCTGACCTTCGAGCAGGTCTTGTCCCCATTGCCTGCTGAGGTTTACGGTTTCCTCTTTATCTTCGATCCGCCGCGACAATATTACAGGCACTGCCTTGATCCTTTTCTTAAACGATTGATGATCTTCACCTACCCATACCTCACCATCATGTCCGATGCCCACGGCGTACTCGTTTAGGAAGAGAATTTCCGCCTCTTCGAACGCTTCCGGTTTTTCACGCATCTTCCATTGCGCTACGACAGAGAGTTGGGCATCAAGCATCGCATAGAGTGAAACCAACGCGGCACGCGTGAACATACTTCCCTCAGAATCTCCCTCGCACTCATGGCCTAACGCAAGATGTATGAGAAACAAAGAATCAACCCATTCGCCCACCAGGACTTCACTGATTCCGATTTCTTGCATAGTTGTTAATTTCCGTTTAGGTCCTCTTTTTCCAAGAGTCCGATGTCCCACGGCAACTTCGTGATGGTCATTTCCCGGGATCGTATATAAAAAAGGAAAATATCCGACCAAATAGGGATGGAGTGTTTTTGCAATCGAGTCCAGATAGAGTTCTACTGCGTCGATTGCTTCTGCGGCCTCCCACCATCCTACCTGCGCAACGTACTTGTCCCATCGCGGATGAATTATCGCGTCACGCCTTTCTATCATTCGCAATAGTTTCTTGAATGGAGCTGACTGCCTACGTAACTCAAACTTTCTTCCGATGACGCGGGCCAAGAGCGAAGGAACAGTTTGGAGACGTTCTCCAAGGGATAGCCTCAGCGGTCTTCGTATGACTTTTCCGTTATCGTCTATTGCCCCCTCGATTCCGCTCAGGTATCGAACCTGCGGTGGGACCAAACGGTCAGGCTTTTTCTCTGCAATTCGAAGGGCGACGCCGCTGAGATAGACAAGATTGCTCTCCAGAGCGGCGGCTGCCAAAATTAAGGCTGCTTTTCCCAAGGCGCTGCGGTCCACCAGATCTCGTCCCGAATACAATATGTTCCTGGCATCCCGTAGGTGGATAGCTACGAGGTCGATGTTGCGCTGGTATTCTTGAAAAACAATTTCACCAATTTCCTCGTCGATATTTGCAAGGCGTGGGTGGGTGGGGAGTCCGGGAATCATCGATTTGAACACTCACGCTGAGTTTGTCCCAATAGGATACCTCAAGCGGTTTCTGTTGAAGTATATTCGTGACGAAATTGTGCGAGATTTGCTTCGGGCGTCGAACTCCATTCCGAAAACATCAATCTTCGAACTACTACCAAGTCCGGGAGGGACAAAAACCACTTTTCATGGCAGACCGCAATCGCTTGAAATCAAAAGGGGGAAGATTGGCTTTCCGAGTGGGGCAGAATCAAGTGTTTTGGCACGGCCGTCGGGTGAACGCCGGGAGTGGGGCCTCTTGCTTCTGAGGCATCCTATCATGCCCCTTGCTGTTGTCAAGACATTGCACGACTATCTTGACAAACTAGAAGCGCCTCCTGTAATCTTCCGGTATGGACGAACAAGGTAAGAACAACGTAGCGGCAGAATTAGGACGCAAGGGCGGAGAAAAGACTGCGAAACGCGGGGCGGAATACTACGCAGAGATACAGGCTCTCCGCAAAGTTCGGGCTGGTGGCAGACCCCCGAATCCTCGAAAGGCGACCCATAAAGGCGTCCTTAAAATTGGCCATATCGAAATTCCTGCATTTGTTTTGGAGGATGGAACTCGTGTTATTTCTGGCCGAGGATTAACTGGTGCAATCGGCATGAAAGGACGTGGCCAAGGAGTAGCCCGAATTGTGTCCCTCTTGAACAGGAAACGCAATGTTAACAATGAATTAGCTCTGGCCATCCAAAACCCTCTAGTTTTTGATGGCGGAGGTCCACTTCCCACGCAAGGCTATGAAGCTCACGTTTTGGTTCAGCTTTGCGAGACCATTTTGGACGCGAGAGACGCCAATTTGCTCGAAACATCACAAGAAAAACGTTATGGGGACGCCTGCTACGTTTTGACGCGTGCCTTTGCGAAGGTGGGAATAATCGCCCTGGTGGACGAGGCGACGGGATACCAAGAAGTTCGTGACCGCTTCGCTTTGCAAGCGATCTTGGAAAAGTTCCTGCGGAAGGAACTTGCAGCGTGGGCTAAACGTTTCCCTGACGAATTCTACGAGCAAATGTTTCGTCTACGCGGCTGGCAATGGAAAGGAATGAAAGTCAACCGCCCTCAAACGGTTGGAAAGTACACAAAGGATTTGGTGTACGAGCGGTTGGCGCCTGGAATCGTGAAAGAACTAGAAGCTAGAAACCCGAAAGATGATAGAGGTCGTAGAAAGCAAAAGCATCATCAATGGCTCACCGAGGACGTAGGCCATCCTGCTTTAGCACAGCATTTATACGCGTTGATCGGATTCATGCGCGTCTCTAATTCGTGGAAGCAATTCTATGAATTAGTTCAAAAGGCATATCCGAAGCGTGGCGAGACCCTATTCCTTCCCTTGTCAGATAATCCCGGATGAGCAACCCGCGGACCAATCTAGCTAGGCCGCCAACAACTCGAAAAAGCAAATGACACCACTGCCCCGGCGCTCCAGTTAAGGCGCAGGATGGAAGGCTCCCTTGCACTCAAGTATCTAGCGAAACTCATTGCAGAAATTAGTCGATTAGGGAAGATAACTGAAAAGAACATGGCAAGTTATTTGTCAGTTGCCGTGCTAGGGATTGAGTTACGCTCGAGGTCACGCTATGCCTAGATTCAACGTCGAGTTTTACAAGCCTCGCGTCCTGGACGCAGATCGTCCTCCCTTCCCAAACATCCTGAATCGAATCATACACCTGAATGCGCCGGACCGAATCCGAAGGGGAGACGATCCTGCTGCGATTCTCAGTCTCCGGCGCGATGGAAACGAGTTTTTGGGAGAGGCGGCGCGGATACGTATGGATGACCTTCCGAGCGTCATAGATGTGGGAAATGGCGATAGACATGACTTGGATGTCGATGAGCACGAAGGTCTTGGCGAGGAAATTCATTTTCTTTATGATGCAGATCTCGATGTGATTGCAATTCAAAACAGAGGGCATTTTCGCGCGCCCGCTTTGGAACGCCTTATAGCCGACCTTACCGGAACGAATTTGAATTTTCACGTGATACTCACTGAGAATGCGTGGGAGCAATTTCAGCGTTTAGATTTTGTGACGAAGATCAACTTCAAATTGGCCAGGCCACGGGATCTCCGGGGCCGCCCACAACCTGCGCTCAATCGCGTCTTTGGCGAGATTGATGAGTTCAATGGTGTATCGGCAAAGATGGAAATCACTGTCGGGCGATTGCGCCGTGGACTCAACATGGATGCAATTCGCCGAGTGGTCGAAGCCTATCAAGGGCAGCGGGAAAGCTTCAAGTCACTGAGTATCACCGGAGCAATTCGCGAAGCCGACGGGCCGGAAGCGGCGATGCATCCGGGAACTGTCGACTTTATCAAAGGCCGTCTGCTCTACACACAAGAAGTGGAAGGTAGAGGCCGTGGTAGACGGCTCGCCGTGGAAGGTTGTAGAGTAGCTCTCAGGAGGGCCATACGAGAGCACAGGGAGCATTTGCGCAGGCACCGGTGACTGAGAGGGAAAGGGCACCTTCTCCAGGACTGGTCTTTGAACAATACGGCCCGCTTGTGCTAGGAGCGCTGAGCTTTCTCGGAAATATCTTTTGGTTTCGGTTCGCCCTTTTGGATCATCCAGAGTGGGGCAATCGCCTGCTAGATCGGGTTATCCAAGCCGCTTCAGTTGGGGTCGCATTTTGGGGTATCGCAATTACCCTGTTTATCGGAATGGAATCAAAGCCGATAGTCGAGACTCTGAGAAAGCTTGGTTATTTCAGTTTGGTAGTACGCAATCTCTTCGAAGCTCTTTTCGCGACCTTCCTGCTGCTGTCTCTGTCCGTGCTGCTTGAACCTCTCTCTAGGCGATTGTCGGCAGTCACACTTTCCAGTGTTTGGATAGCCTTGGGTGTGTGGGCGCTTATGACAACCTTACGAACATACGTGATGCTCAGCAAAATCCTTGCCCGGATGGAATGAGGCTTGGAGGGGCAGACTAGGGAACTGGACGCGCGATCGTTCCGTTTTTCTGGCCTTCCGCGATCAGGAATCCGGCGCGAGTTGACTGCTCGCGAAAAAAACACCCGATTTATCCCCACTCGGAAAAACGAACTCTCGCCTTTGGATTTCAAGCGGTTGCGGCCAGTCCTGAAGAGGGGTTTATGTCCCTCGCGGACTTGGCAGCGGGGCGAAAACCCCCGGAAGTGGACTTTTGCCCCGCCCTTCGGCACGTCTTGGCCGAACATCCCATCTGCCGGGCGATCTTGCGCCACGAGACGCCCAGTACGCGAAACCGCGCAATCCTGGCACCGTCCACGATGCAGCGCGGCCGTCCGAGCGTCTTTCCCTTGGCGCGTGCGTTCCGCAGCCCAGCCGCGGCCAGGGGCCTTTACTGGCATTCCACGAACACTCAGACCGACCTTTTGCGGAAAAATTGTTTGGCTGGGTTGGTATGAGAACCGACCGGCCGGGGCCAATAGGGGGCAAGGGGTAGTCCCGAAAAAGTTGGTGCACAAGTTGGTGCACACCTATCTCGCAATCCGCAGTAAAGCGCAGTAGTCGCTCACGCCTCATAACCCTACTGGTAGCCGCGTGAATAGCGGAGATTCGCACATTTTAGCAAATGGCAGTAGAAGCCTCTCCCACGCTTCGTAATCGACAGGTCTCCGGTTCAAGTCCGGACTTCGGCTCCAGCATTTCTGCAGCCTTTTTTGCTTCCTTGAGTAGACTGTCCCTCTGCGCCTGTCGAGGTCGGCTATTAAGACGCTCGGCCGTGTTCAACTCTGGCGCGCCCCCAAAGCTCCGCGCTGGCGATCCGCGCGCCCTCGGCCATGGCTTCCAGCTTCGCCCACATGATTGAGGGATGAACGCGGCGGTTGAATTGCTCCTGGGCAAAGCCGCAATCGGTGCTGGCGATGACGTTTTCGCGGCCGACGACGCCGGCAAAGCGCAGGATGTGTTCGGCCACGAGCTCCGGATGCTCCACGACGTTTGTGCCGTGGCTGACGACGCCGGGGGCCAGGATCTTGCCTTCGGGCAGCTTGACGTCCTTCCAGACGCGCCATTCGTGTTCATGGCGGGGATTGGCAGCCTCGATGAGGTAGGCGCCGGCGCGGACCTTGAGAATTAGGTCGACGATTTTCTTCAGCGGAACGTCGGTCGTGTGCGGTCCCGGCCAGCTTCCCCAGCAGACATGGTAGCGCACGCGATCTTCCCGAATTCCTTCCAACGCGTGGTTCAACACCTCGACGTGGCGGGCCACCCAGCGGTAGTAGTCGTCGAAGCTTGCCGGGGGGACCATCCGGTCGTAGGTCACAGCGGCGCGGGCATCGTCCACTTGCAGCAGGAAGCCTGCGTCAACAATGGCGCGGTATTCCGTCCGTAGCGCTTCGGCCAGGGCGATCACCAGTTCTTCATCGTTTCGGTAGTATTCGTTCTTTCGGTCCGGGATGGCGCTGGAGGGAGCTGCCACCGGGAGGAATGCCTCCTCCACCTTCACGCCTTGCAGCGCTGCTTTGAGGTTGTCGAGGTCATGCTGAAGTTCGCCGAGGCCGGTGTATTTGACTGGGGCGACACACACCGCTTCTTGCTTCGTCACGTTCGACCAGGTGCGTTCGTTTCCCCCTTCGAGTTCCGCATAAAACTCCTTGAAGCGCTCCCTGTCCGCGCCCCGGGCAAACGGATTGGCGCCCGGCTTGATCGGGCGCATCTCGAAACCGCTCACGCGCTTTAGTGCGTAAAGAGCCCAACTGGTGGACTTGCCGAATTCGCCGTCGTTGACGATGTCGATTCCCGCCTGGACTTGCCGCCGCACGACTTCGGCGACGGAGTCTTTGAGGCATTGCTCGTAAGCGCGCACATCGGCGGCCTCGCCTCTCTCCCGCGCGCGCACGAGTTCGAGAAGGCGGGGCGGGCGGATCAGGCTGCCAACGTGCGTGGTCAAAATTCGATTTGAGCTGCGTTTCATCGGGAGTGGGCCTTAGGGTTTGAATTCGATCAGGAGATTGCTGATCGGAAGTTTACCAACGTCTTTGGATGCGTGAACGACGGCCGGCCTCCAGGTTACGACATCGGGCAGCAATTCCCTGGTTTCTTCTTTCCCGTCCGTCCACTGCTGCACCATCGTGTTGTTCAGGAAAATAGCCAAACGCTGGTTGTGGCTGTGAGGCGCGGCGTACTCGCCAGGCTGCATTTTTTCCGCAAACACGGTGAAATCTTTTCCGTCGTACAAAATCTTATTGCCCGGCGGTGGCGGTGTTCCCGGGCCTGGAGGCATCACTTTGGGATGCGCCGGCTTAATCGCTACCTCGAGGAAATCTCCAGATTTGGGAGGAGAGTAGCGTTCGCCAGTTTTGAAAACTTTGATGTCGCCTCGCTCCATCTTTTGACCATTTACCTCGACTGAACCGAGAGCCACTACGACGCGCTCTCCGCAAGAAGCCGCAGCCGCCGCGCATGGCGCACTATTTTTGAACACGCGAACGAAATCATTTTCAAGCAAGGGGCTCGTCTGAATCGCCTGAAGAAAAAGCAGGGCCGCAAGTGCCAGTTTCATTTTCTTTGCGCCTTTCCGTATCGTGGCTCTGTGGCGACGCGTAGTGTACAGCAGGGCAGCCGCTAATTCACCATGTGGCGAACGCGTTCGAGCGCCTGGCGCGCGAGCGCGTAACGCGGCTCGATGGCCAGCGACTTTTGAAAGAGTTCGCGGGCGCGGTTGATCATGCCTTTGGCGAGATAGACGCGTCCGAGGTTGAAGTAAGGAAAATGCCGCGGTTCGTAGCGCTTGGCCGTCATGGCCTGCTCGAGCCACGGAATGGCTTCGTCGTAGCGGTCGAGGTCGATCAGGTAGACGCCTATATCGTTGTACGGATTGCCGAAGTCAGGATCGATCTCGATGGCGCGTTTGCATTCCGCGATCGCTTCTTCAATTTTTCCCTGGAAGTGATACGTCCAGCCGAGAAACGTGTACGCCTCGGCAGTCGGATGCAACGCCAGAGATCCGAGATAGAGTTCGACGGCGCGGTCGTAATCGCCCTCCATCTGCGCGGCAAACGCCTCCTGGAAGCGCTGCTTTGCCTGTGTCTCGTGATCGGGTGGCATGGCTCATTTAGAGCACAGTGATAGAAGCGTGTCAAATTTCCGGGAGGTTTCGGTCGCGCATCAGTTTGGACTGCCATTCGGAAAAAACTGCCCGCCCAAAAAACGGGCGGCCTCTACAAAACCAAATGCGGCAAAGCGGTTTTGTAGAGGCCACTCCTTCCCGCGTTCTTCGGGACGGAGTGGGCACGTTTCCTAGGAGATTACATCTTCGACATTCCGAATCCGTCGATCTGCACGTCGAGCTGGTGGTTGATCCGGATCCCGTAGAGGCCGTCGGTTTTCGCAGCGCCTCCTGATTTGGGCAGCGTGGTGACGACGGTTCCGTTGATGACGAATTCGATCTTGTCGCCTTTCACGCGCACTTCAAGTGCGTTGGTTGCCGTTCCGCTGGCGTCGGGCTTTTTCACCGCGGCGTTTGGCGTTTTAGGCGAGACTCCTTGCGTCGAACTCCCATCGCGGCGCTTGATGAGGTACGTCCCGTCATCCGTCACCATAAAGTACAGGTAGCTTTGCGTCGCGCCTTCGAGGCCGCTTCCGCCAAAGATGAGCCCGTAGTATTCATCGTAGCCCGTCGATTTGATCAGTTTGAATGTGCCCTTGAGCGTGTAGTCGCCGGTAGCCGTGTTCGCCGGGTTCCAGTAAATAGCCGCCATAGGGTTGATGGCGTGGAAGCCCGACCCGCTGACCATGAACTTGTTGGCGCCGGGCGCATCCGGATCGGACGCGTCCGAGCTGTGGTCCGAACGCAACTTCCAACCTTTTGGCGCTTGCGCGAATGCCGGCGCAACGGCGAGCAGCGCGGCCAATACCAAACCAACGAAGTGCTTCATCTTTGTGCCTCCTCAGGAAATGGCTTCGCCAAATCATACTCCCGTTCCGCGTCCGCGTGACTCGGATTTGTGTAGCGCCCGTCCGCCGCGGCGGACGGGCGCTACAAAAACCCGAGGCAATCCGTGTGCGATTTTTTCTACTACATCGGTCGGGGAACTACGGGCCTGTTTATCCGCGTGCTAGAATTCTTGTGTGTCCAAACAAATCATTCGTCCTGCCCGCACGATCAGCGGGTCGCTCGAAGTTCCCGGCGACAAATCCATTTCCCATCGTTACGCAATGCTCGCGGCGCTTGCCGAGGGCCCCAGCGAGATCACGCACTTTTCCGCCGCGGCCGATTGCCGCAGCACGCTTGATTGTTTCTCGCAACTCGGCGTGAAAATCGATGTTCAGGGTGACCGCATCCGCATCACCGGCTTGGGCCTTGACGGCCTGCGCAGACCGCGCCACACGCTGGATGCCGGAAATTCGGGCACGACGATGCGCATGCTCGCCGGGATTCTGGCGGGACAGGAATTCCGATCGACCCTCGAGGGTGACGCTTCCTTGCAGCGCCGGCCGATGCGGCGCGTGATTGACCCGCTCATGCAGATGGGGGCCCGGATTCACGCGCGTGAAGGAGGCTTCGCCCCGCTGAAGATTGAGGGCACGCGTCTCTCTCCTATCGACTACGCGGTGCCCGTGGCAAGCGCGCAAGTGAAGTCCGCCGTCCTTCTTGCCGGATTGTTTGCGGAAGGTGTGACCTCCGTGAAGGAACCTGTGCGCACGCGCGACCATACGGAACTGGCTCTCGCGGAATTTGGTGCGCGGATCGATCACGAGGCCCGCACCATCCGCATTCATGGGCGGCCACGCCTGAAAGGACGGACGGTTGTGGTTCCGGGCGACCTTTCTTCCGCTGTTTTTTTTCTGGCGGCGGCGATGGTGCTACCGGAATCGAATATTGTGATTCACAACGTCGGTCTGAATCCCACGCGTTCCGCTGTCCTCGATGTATTGGGTTCGATGGGAGCGCCGGTAAGCCTTGTTTCGATTCGCAGCGAACACGGCGAACTGGTCGGTGACGTTTCCGTGCGCCACGAAGCGTTAAAGGGAGGCACGATCGAAGGCGACGCCATCGCTCAGTTGATCGATGAGCTTCCGGCGATTGCCATCCTCGGTCCGTACACGGAGCAGGGAATTGAGATCCGCAACGCGGCCGAATTGCGCGTGAAAGAAAGTGATCGCATTGCGGTGCTGGCGGAGAACCTCCGGCGCATGGGCGCGCAAGTCGAGGAGCTTCCCGACGGCTTGCGCGTGGCCGGCCGCTCCGCGGGCCGCTTGCACGGCGCCGAAATCGAGCCGCACGGCGACCATCGCATGGCCATGGCGTTCGCCATCGCGGCGCTGGGCGCCACAGGCGAAACGGTGATTCGTGACGCTGAATGCGCCGCGGTATCCTACCCGGATTTTTTCGCCACGTTGGAGCGGCTGGTCGAGCGGTAGCTGGCCCGGATATCTCCGATGCCCCGGAACTTCATGAAACATTTGTAACACTGCATTCATCTGGCATTAAAGGACATGCGGATTTGTTAGAACGGGTGCGCACGTCCTTTCTTGACACTCCGTTGCCGCAGCGGTTAACCTCGCCTGCGAATGCGTGGAAGACTTCGCAGGATATTGATAGCGCTGCTGATTTTGGCGGGCCTGGTGGCGCTCGCCTATCACTCGCGCCATAAGATTCATTTGGCCGACTTTACGTGGAAGAAGTTTATCCAAAGCGTCGGCCAGGCGGATATTTTTCTTCTTTTGCTTTGCCTGATTGGGATTTACGCGTGTTATGCAATCCGCGCGGTCCGCTGGCAGCGTTTCTGCAAGTATGTTGGTCCCACTAATTTTGCAAACACTTACGCAGGGACGTTGATGGGCTTCGCGGCGATTTTTGTTTTAGGGCGAGCCGGCGAGCCCGTCCGGCCACTGATCCTGGCGCGCAAAGAACGTCTGCCAGTTGCCAGCATGTTCGGAATTTTCTTTTTGGAACGTTTCTGCGACTTCTCCGCGGCCGCGGCGCTTGCTTGCTCCGCCTTACTGGTGTTTCCCAACCGGCTGTCCGATGCCGGTGCCGATATGAATTGGGTGGAAAGTGCGCGGAACGGCGGCTGGCTGTTGCTCGCCGCGATGACTGGCCTGATTGCAATTTTGGTGGTTTACCGGTTACATGGAGCGGCAATCGTGGACCGTGGCCTGGAGCGTTGGCGCACCGCGGGTGGTTTCCGGACCCGCTTCGCTTCGGCGATCACGGGAATCAGCGAAGGACTGCAGGCCATCCGGACTACTTCCGACTTGCTGGCGGCGATTTTCTACACGGCGATGCATTGGGTTCTTGCGACGCTGATTTACCTGGGCGTAGCCAAAGCGTTCGGAGAAGCCTTCCTGCACACGGACATGAATTTCTCGGGCGCGATGCTGCTGCTCGCGGTGACGCTGGTGGGGTCGGTGCTGCAACTCCCGGGCATCGGCGGCGGAGCGCAAATCGCGAGCTTCATCGGGCTGACGAAAATTTTCGGGGTCGAGCAGGAACCCGCGGCCGCGATCGCCGTGGTTCTCTGGATCATCACGTTTGCAGGAGGATCTTTGGCCGGCATCCCACTCTTGATCCACGAAGGATTGTCCATGGGCGAGTTGCGCCAACTGGCGCGCGCCGAAGCCGAGGCGGAAGAGGCCGGCAAGCACATCACGGTTCCGGGCGCGAATGGCATGAAGCCTTCGGGCGCGGTCAAGGAAAAATTGCGAGGGGATTCGGCGCCGTGAAGTGCCCATTTTGTTCGGTCATGGAAGACAAGGTCATTGACTCGCGCGAAGGCCGCGCCGGCGATCTGATCCGCCGCCGCCGCGAATGCCTGAAGTGCGGCCGGCGCTACACGACGTACGAGCGCATCGACGAAATCCCGTACATGGTGATCAAGAAGGACGGCCGGCGCGAGCGCTTCGACCGGCAGAAAATTCTGCAAGGGCTGCTGAAATCGTGCGAGAAACGGCCCGTGGCCACGGCCAAGCTCGAAGCGCTGGTCGACGAAGTGGAGCGGTTTGTTCATGAAGCGCCCGAGCGCGAGCGCAAAACCAGCGAAGTCGGCGAGCTCCTGATGAATCGAATTAAGAGACTCGACAAAGTTGCGTATGTCCGCTTCGCCTCGGTCTATCTGGATTTCAAGGACGTGAAGGAATTCATGTCCGAACTAAAAGGGCTGCTCAAGGACCGCTCGAAGAAGTAGTTTAACGATTGGCGCTCTCTCGATCATAAAGTGGGCCTGGAGAAAACCAGGCCCACTGGTTCTAGCGAGTGAGACAGTTGAGTTACCCGCCGATTCGCAGGTTGTTTTCCACCGAGAAGACACCAGGAACAGAATTCGCAACAATCCCTGCAATATTTTTATCCATCTCGTTCATGACTACGCCTTCGAGAGACACGTGCCCATTTTTCACGATGATGTGGACTTGCGGGATGGCGCCCATCGTGTACCGTCCCAGGTCAGCCTGAGAAAAGACGGCGCGATATTCGGCGCGGCGAATCTGATCGTCGAATCTGGAGGGCGGCAGCACCTCGATGTTGTTGACCACATTGGTTACTCCGGGAATCGATCTTACAAATTTCCCGGCGTCGTCTTTCGTTGTGGCATGCTCGCTGATCACCTGGCCGCTCAAAGTCACTTGCGTGCCGTTTACCTGGTAGTCCAGGTGGTCGAACACGCCATACCAGGGAAGCATCGCCAAATTGTGCTGCACCTGGTTGGCGATCGCTGAAACGTTTGGATTTGTGGTGGTGCCAGCGCTCGCGCCGGAAGCACCCAAAGTGAAGCTCATCGACCCCGCCAAAAGCATTGCAAACAAAAATCTGAGGAGATTTGCCCGTGTTGTCATGGAAGTTCTCCTTTCCGCGGCCACGCCGGGCCGGCGTTTGGCACAACCTTACACTTCGTTAGATGCGGAGTGGCCTCAAAAGGCAACCTGGACACAACGCTCGATGAACGTTTCTAGCGACAGCGGTCGAGTCTGGTAGGATGACACAAGTTGTCGGATCATTTGCGGTCTGCCAACGGCGAAGAGGGAATGGGAACAAAGCCCATATGGACGATCGCGCATCGCGGCGCTTCCGGACACGCGCCCGAAAATACCATGGCGGCGTTTCGCCGCGCCGTAGAACTGGGCGCCCGCTTCATTGAAACGGATCTGCAGCTCACACGGGATGCCCGAGTCATAGCCATCCACGACTACACGCTGGACCGCACGACGAGCGGCAAGGGCCAGGTGCATTTGATGACGCTCGAGCAAATCCGCGCACTCGATGCCGGCGCTTGGTTCGGCGATCACGGGGCCGGGCCTCATTCCGGGGAACGTGTGCCCACGCTCGAGGAAATACTCGATTTCGCGAAAGAGCATGACATTATTTTTTATCTCGAAATTAAATCCGGCCCGGCATGGGGAATTGAGCACGTGGTGGTCGCGGCATTGCGCGACCATAACGCCTCCGCGCGCGTCGTGATTTTGTCGTTCGACCCGGCCACGCTCGATTCGATTCACCGGCTCGACAGCACAATGATGACTGGATTCTTGTGCGAACACCCGTCAGGCGATTTGGTCGAGCGCACGGTTCGCGCGGGGGCGCGGCAACTCGTTGCGCGGGGCGACCTCATCACTCCATCTGTTGTGGAGAAGGCCCATCATGCAGGTTTGCAGGTGGCGGCCTGGACGATTAATGAGACGGAGCAAATGCGGCATCTCATCAAAGTGGGCGTGGATGGAATCATCACGGACTATCCGGACTGTCTCTTCAGGGTATTGGGCGAGCAATTCGGTTGAACATGCCTGAGCGTCCGGGAATTCTCCGTGCCCTCTGTTTTAAATCCTTTCGGCGCCACCGGAAAAAGCTCTAACACAGAGGGCACAGAGAACACAGAGAAGGCAATGTGCCAGATTTGCGGCCGTCATCGCGCCAAACGGAATAGCGCCGCAAACTGCGAGACTGTGAGCTGTTCCGCGCGCGCGTCCGGCGATAGACCCGCTTCCCGCAAAACGTCCTCCGCGCGCGTCCCCAGCCGTCCGCGCAGATTGTTGCGCAACGTCTTCCTCTTTTGCGCGAAACACTCCTTCACGAAATCGAGGAATGCATTTTCATTCACGACGGAATTTTTCGCGCGCGCTCCCGGCATGAAAAAACTCACGAGCGCGGAGGCAACTTTGGGCGGCGGCCGGAACGCCCCCGGAGGAATCCGAAATGCGATTTCCGGGCGGCCGAACCACTGCGAAACCACGGAGAGATACCCGTAATCGCGCCTTCCCGGCTGCGCGACAATTCTTGCCGCGACCTCAAACTGAATCACGACATGAATTGCCGCAATCCGCTCTGCGTGCTCGAAAAGGCGATGCAAAATGGGCGACGTAATGTAGTATGGCAAATTTCCGTACACGGAAAAACGCTCGCCGCCTGTCAGCTTCTCAAGATCGGCAGCCATCACATCGCTTTCAACAACTTCCACGTTCTTGCAAGGCGCGGTGACTTCGCGCAACCGCCTGGCAAGCCGCGCGTCCAGCTCAATGGCGAACACCTTGCTTGCGCGTTGCGCCAGACGCGTCGTCATTTCTCCGTGCCCCGCGCCGATTTCCACCCACACACCGGCGTCAATCCGAACCGCTCTCGCGATCCGCTCCTGCCAACTCGCATCGGTAAGGAAATGCTGCCCCAGTTTCTCAGGTGACATTGCAGGGAAGTGTACCAAGACGAGAGCGCATCTACAGCCCTGACGATCGACTCTCGACACTAGCGCGGTTGCGCACACGGATTGCAGGTACCGCGTAGTTGCTCACGCGGAGTGCCGAATTATATTCGAGCGGCGATGCCGTGTGTTTCTACGAACCTGCCGACTGACTCATCGCCGCCGTCATGCGCTTCTTCATTTCCTCGGGCGAAACGTCCTCCACATGAGTCGCAACGGACCACATGTGGCCGAACGGATCGAGCAACGACGCAGAGCGATCGCCATAAAATTGGTTTTTGATCGGCCGGAGCACTTTGGCGCCGCTATCAACCATTTTCTGGACCACTGCGTCGACCTTTTCAACATACACATGCAATCCCGTGGAATAGCCTCCAACCGTTTGGGGGCTCAAAACACCCATCGACAGATTCTCGTCACCTAACATCACGATTGAATCGCCGATTCTCAGTTCCGCGTGCATGATCCTTCCGTCCGGCCCCGCCATGCGCACGATTTCCGTTGCCCCGAAGACGCTCTTGTAGAAATCGATCGCGCCGGCCGCGCCTCGGACGTACAGATAGGGAGTGACGCTGTGATACCCCTCGGGAATAGGTTTAACGCTGCCCATGTTTTTTCACCTCGCTCGGACGGGAATGAAGTAGCGGACGGCAATCTGCGAGTCCGCTGAAATCGGCTGAGTACAGAAGCATCGATTCTACATCCAAATTCAAGTGGCGCGGGCTTCAGCCTGCGGGGGTTAGTCCTAGCAAGGGCCAAAACCCGCAGGCCGAAGCCTGCGCTACCCACCCTTGTCTCGGACGCATCCAGTCTAAACATTGGCGGCGAGCGTCCTTGACGGCGGCAGAGGGTTTCAGTACGTTGGAAGCTTCGAATTCGCCATGAAAATACTCTTTGTCGCATCGGAAGGGCTTCCATTCTCGAAGACGGGCGGCTTGGCGGACGTGATCGAAGCTCTGCCCAAATCGCTGGTCGCCCTTGGCCATGAAGTGACCGTGCTGCTTCCGCGGTACCGCAATACGCGCGCGGCCGCGGTCGCAGTGGCGAGCCTTACGATCCCGGCGGGCGACGGCCTGCGTTTCCCCGGAATCGTGGAGGGTGGAACCCTGCACGGAGTCTACTATTACTTTCTGGATGATCCGGAATACTTCGATCGCGAGCAACCGTATGGCGTGGCAGGGAAGGATTATCCGGACAACGCCGAACGCTTTGCGGAATTTTGCGGCGCGGCCATCGAATTCTGCAAGCACGTTTGGATGCCCGACGTGATCCACTGCCACGACTGGCAAACGGGCCTGGTGCCAGTGCTGTTGCGGACGCGATATGCGAAGGATGAAGCCCTCCGGGAATTGCCAGTCGTCTTCACGATCCACAACATGGGCTATCACGGCGCGTTCCCGCGCGACACGATGAAGAAAATCGGTTTGCCGGAGAGCTTGTTCACCATCGACGCGATGGAGTTCTACGGGCGGGTCAATTTCTTGAAAGGCGCGCTCATTTTTTCCGACTACCTGACGACGGTGAGCCCGAAATACGCCGAAGAAATAAAGACGGTGGAGTACGGCCACGGTCTCGATGGCGTGGTGCGGAATCGAGCCGACCGCCTGACAGGAATCCTGAACGGCGTGGACTATGGGGCGTGGAGTCCGGAGCGCGACAAAGTAATCGCCTCGCGCTATTCGCCGAAAGATTTGTCGGGCAAGCTCGCGTGCAAAAAGAACCTGCTCGAGGCGTTCGGCTTGCCTCCGGAAACCGTGAATAGACCGCTGATCGGCATCGTCTCGCGCTTCGCCGGTCAAAAGGGCTTCGACCTGATCGAACAGATTGCGGCCGGTTTGTTGGAAGAGGATCTGGCGATTGCAGCTCTCGGCGCGGGGGAAGCGAAATACGAAAAACTGTTTCGCGAACTGGCGAAGGCCTATCCCGCAAAATTCAGCGTGAGAGTGGCGTATGACAACATCCTTGCTCACAAGGTCGAAGCCGGCGCGGATATTTTCCTGATGCCTTCGCACTATGAGCCCTGCGGCTTGAATCAGATCTACAGTTTGAAATACGGTACGGTGCCCGTGGTGCGGGCCACGGGTGGCCTGGATGACACGATTGAGGCGTTCGATCCTGGAACAGGTCGCGGCACGGGGTTCAAGTTTCAGGCGTATGATGGTCCATCGCTGCTCGGCGCAATCCAGCAGGCTCTTTCTATTTTCCGGAATGAGCCGGCGGTGTGGCGCCGCATCCAGTTGAACGGCATGGCCAAGGATTTCTCTTGGCAAGTCTCCGCGATAGCGTATGCAAAGCTGTACGAGGCGGCCTGGAAATCCAGAAACCAAAAGGCTTTAACTTCATCTAATTTAAGCAGGGCAAAATCGGCTAAAATGTCGCCGGTAGTTCCCATAGGAAAGGGTTCTCATGGCAGATAATGTTACCAATGTAACGGATAGCACGTTTCAGGCGGAAGTCATCGAGGCGAGCAAGACTCAGCCCGTGATGGTCGATTTCTGGGCGGAGTGGTGCAGGCCCTGCCTGATGCTGGCTCCGACCGTGGCGGAGGTTGCCACCGCCTATGCGGGAAAAATTAAAGTGGTGAAATTAAACGTGGACGAAAACACCAATTCCGCAGGCCAGTTCAACATCCGTGGCATCCCGACCCTGCTCATCTTCAAGGGTGGGCAGGTCGCCGAGCAAGTCGTCGGCGCGGTCCCTCGCGACCAGATCGAGAAAGCCGTTCAGCGCCACCTCACCTAACCTCACCATGCCAGATCGAACTCGCGCCGGGAAGCCGCAGCTACCCCGGCGCAGGTGCCATTGGGCGCAAAGCGATGCCATGGCCCGCTACCATGACGAAGAGTGGGGCGTGCCCGTGCACGACGACTGCCTCCTCTTCGAATTCCTGATCCTCGAGGGCGCGCAAGCGGGCTTGAGCTGGGAGACGGTCCTGCGCAAGCGCGAGCGCTACCGCGAGGTCTTCGATGGCTTTGACGCTTCCAAAATCGCGCGGTACGACGCTCGAAAAGTGCGTGCGCTACTCGCCGATCCGGGCATCATACGAAATCGCCTGAAAATTTCCTCCACCATTTCCAATGCGCAGGCGTTTCTCGAAGTGCAGCGCGAATTCGGCGGCTTCGACGCTTACATCTGGCAATTCACCGGCGGCAAAACACTGCGGCACACGCGGCGCGGACCAGGAGATGTCCCTACGAGCGCCATGGAATCCGACGCCATGAGCAAGGATTTGAAAAAGCGCGGCTTCCGTTTCGTCGGCTCAACCATCTGCTACGCGTTCATGCAAGCCACCGGCATGGTGAATGATCATCTCCGCACCTGTTTTCGCTGGGCAGAACTTTGACATGAATATCTCACGGCGCGTGTAGCTTGAATTCTGATTCACTCGAACGTGACTCGGTGGCGCAGGGTTTGTAGCGCCGGCGTCCCGCCGGCAGTTTTGCGTCGCCACACGAGTTCAAAACCTGCCGGCGGGACGCCGGCGCTACGAAACCGCTCTGTAAAACGAAGGACGCGCCCACCGGTCCAGTCACTCGAATCGTGGTGAGATATCAGCGTTAAGTCTGAATTATTTTCCGAGAAGGCGCAGCGTGCTCGCAGGATAGAGAGCGAGCAATCGCCCTTGAGGCGGCGAGACGCGTTCCAATTCCAAAAGCGCGAGGCCCGCTTTCTTGAGTTCCGTTATTTTCGCGTTGGTGTGCAGAACGTGGCCGATCACGAGGTGCAGATGCGGTTCGTGGCCGAAGCAGAGTACCACCTTGGCTTTCATCGATTGCAGTTCCCGCAGCAACTCGGACGGAGCGCTGGTGCCCTTCAAGGCGTCCGTGCGTATGATTTTCTTGGACGAATAGCCGAGGGTTTCGCAAAAAATTTCGGCCGTTTGCACGGCTCGCAGCCACGGGCTGGTCAGCACGGCATTCGGCTTCACGCCGAGAGCAAGCAAGCCGAGCGCTGCGGCGTGAGAGCGTTTCATTCCTTTGGGAGTGAGGGGGCGCTCGGTGTCCGGCGGACAATTGGGATCTTCGCGGTCCACAGCGATGCCATGGCGGATCAGATAAAGATGCACCATTACGCGACCCTCTCCTTCACAACCACCATGACCCGCTGAAACGACAGGCGCAAATTCAGCTCCCGTTCGAGAAGCCGAGCTTTTCTTTCGATGCCCGCGAGGTTCAATCGTGAAGCATCACGCATTTCCACATGAATGCGGACGTCGCGCGGGCCGCCCTCGACAGTGAGTTTGGAGATGCCCTGACGGTGATCGCTTTCCAGGCGCTCGGCCAGGCGCAGCATTCCGGCCAGAAGCCGCGCTTTCTTTCGTTGTTCCCGATTGAGCGTGGCAAACACCGAGTGCGTCGTGCTGGGCTCCGATTTTCTGTTGTGATAGCGCACCAGGCAGGCGGTCATGTTTTTCGCCCAGCCGCGCAACCCGGGAATTTTCGCGTTGTGGATGAGATATTCGCCGTGACGGTGGTGCGCTTTGCGGTTGATGAGCACGCCGCAATCGTGAAGCATCGCGGCGGATGCCAAAATAGTTCGCGCTTCAGAATCCAAATGATGATACGGCCACATCTGGTCAAAGAGTTGCAGTGCGAGCACCTGGACTTGCTCCGCATGAGTCAAATCGCAACGCACCCGGCCGGCAAAGGACTCGGCGCCCGCGAGCATTTCTTGCGAATGTTTCCGATGCTCGTCGGTAACTTCGGGTGGGCCCATCTGCGCGGAGGCGAGTTCGTACAGCAAGCCCTCGCGCACTCCCACGCGAGGGGCGATCATTTGGCGCAGCCGCAACCACCACGCCACCGTCACGAGGACGATAGCCGCAACTCCCATCACCTCGGCGCGGTCCCGCCGCACCGAAAATGATTTCATCCGCTCTTCCACATTGAGCTGCAGAATGTGCCAAAGCCGGTCGCGCAGCAATCGGGGATTCAGGGCCGTGAAGCCGCCTACTCTCGGGCCTGAAGCCAGCCCGGCAAGAGTTTCCGCATTGCCCCCGCATGCAACTGTGTAAGCCGCGGAGGGGCGCGGGCGGCAGGGCAGCGCGCTTTGCAGCACGGACAACACGTGCAGACGAATTTCATTCGCGGTATGTTCGTGAATCACGCCCTGCGCCTGGAACGCTTCCATCAGCCGGACCGTTCCAAGAGGCAGGCCGATGCTTTCCTGCAGGACGCCGCGCCGCAATTCATTCAGCTCCAGGCTGCCGCCGCCCAGATCGAGGATGAAGCGGGGGGGTTCGAAATCGCGAAGGGCGCGAAGGACCGCGACACGCACGAGGCGCGCTTCTTCATCGCCGGAGATGATTTCCAAATCGATTTTGGCTTGATGGTGGATGCGCTCGATCAAAACGTGGCGATTGCGGGCCTCGCGCGCGGCGCTCGTCGTCACGGCGCGATACGCGGTGACGCCGCGCGCATCCATGATGTTGCGGAATTCGCGAAACGCGGCGGCCGCGTCGCGCAAAGTTTTGCGGTCAAATTCCCCGGACGTAAATACCGAATGGCCGAGGCGCACCGGCGCGCGAACCGATTCCACTATCTCCCAGTCGTCGGAGGAGTGGATGCGCGCGATCATCAGGCGGAACGCGTTCGATCCGGCGTCGATCGCCGCGAGCTGGATGGGTTTGCGAAGTCTTAGCGCCACAGGTGGGCCAGCGCAGCGGATGGCCGGTAGTGCGTGCGTTGAATGCCAAGATGGGCGGCAATGCGCTTCCGCAAGTCCGTATTGACGGAGACGACGCTCGCCTCGCCGTCCATCGCCAGAAAACCGTGGCGCTCGGAGAGCGATTCAAATTCCTTTTTGATCTTGGCCTGGTACAGGATGAAGGACTGAAACAAATCGTCGGAAAGCGAAAGGTCCCGCCCGGACTCCCAATAGCTGATCGCATGCGACTTGCGAAACTCGCGCTCGAACGCCACTTCCGGGCGCACGTTGAGCCAGAACGTGAGATCGGGACGAACCGCCATTTCGTACAGGCCGTTCAGGTAGTCGCGCTCGATGCCGCGGGCTACCGCGCGGGCGATCAAAGTATAAAAGTACCGGTCCGCGAGAACAACAAAATCGGAACGCAGCGCCGGGATGATGCGGTGCTCGAGCTGGTCGTAGAAATCGGTGGCATACATCAGCGTGAGCGTCATCCGGGTAATCGTATTTTCGGCCAGCAGCGCGTCGATATCTTTCGCCACCAGGCCCGAACGGCGGAGGCCCATCGTCTCCACCGCGAAGCCTTCGGACTCGAGCCATTCCGTCAGCAAGGAAATTTGCGTCGAGCGACCGGATCCGTCCATGCCTTCAATGACGATGAGGGACCCGCCGAATTCCTCGTCGTTCACGCCGGGGAGAGGCAAACCGTAATTGCGCGGGGAAGCGCCCGAGGGAATGAGCCCTCTTTTCAAGTGGCCATTTTTTCTGCTGGATTTCGCGGATTTCACAGCGCCCTCCGCGCGGACTTTTTGGGGGCGAAGCGCGCCAAATCGATGCGCGCTTTCACCATCTGGCGCATCTGCTTTTGCAGCGAATTCACCGGCAGCGTCCCATCCATCACCACGAACTTGTCGGATTCAATCATTTCGTCATATTGCGCCAGGATGCGTCCCTGAAAAATTCGGAAACTTTCCGCGCGGTCCAGGGAGAGGTTCAAGTCCATGCCCGCTTCGTAATACTTCAGCTTCGGGCGGCCGCTCATGATTCGCTTGACAGCCACATCGAGCGGCGCGCGGAAGTAGAACGTAATATCCGGAACGGGAGCGAACCGGTAAAGATTGCGCAGCCATCGCGGGGAACAATTTCGCGCCACGTCGCGCGCAAACGCGGTGTAAATGTAGCGATCCGCGAGGACCAGGTATCCGCTGTGGAGCAGCGGCAGGATCTGCCGTTCGCAGCGATCGGCAAAATCCGCGGCATGGAGCAGGGAAAATGTGGTGGGGGTCAGAAGCCGTCGCTGCTTTCCGCGCCGCGTGGCGGACTTGACGAGCGGCGAGGAATTCCACTCCGTGAAATGAAGGCGATAGCCGCCGATTTCCAGCCATCGTTTCAACAAGTAAAGTTGCGTGCTTTTCCCGGAGCCATCGATGCCTTCCACGACGATCAGCGCGCCCGGGTACTTCCGGGAGGGCTCCAGCCGCAGGGAGGGCTCTTCAGAGATTTCCACAGGATTGGCGCGCGACTGCTCAACCGCTGGCGATGGGCGCGAAGTCACAAGAGTGTCTCCCGAGCGTCCATTATACGCACACAATGTAAAAGTTTGGTGACAACTAGATGAGTAGAGGATGAATGAAGAAGTCGTGTGCGGACGCCCGCTCGATAATTCGTCCGGCGCGGCGGATTCACCACAAGAGGATGGTTTTCAATGTTTCGAAACAGCGCCTATGGCGTGAAGCGTCGATTTCGATGCAATCGGCTGTTCGACAGCAGGCGTTTTCGCATAGATCGCTACTCCCTCGGAGGTTTGATGGGCGAGGGCATTGGAAGCCCAATTTTCGTATGGTCCAGCAACGCCAAATCTCGTGCCTGGTTTTCGGGGGTCTCTCGGTGGATGCCTACAACGTATTCCTCTTCATCCTGACGGCAATACTTGACAACCCCTGAGAATTGCTCCTTGTGCCACTTGATATTCAGCATTGCCCCAACACTGATCGCAGAGGAGACTCGAATGCACGCCCCCGAGCGCGACGTGTCCTCGATCTTCGCGAAAGCATGGCGCAAAACACCAGGCTGATCTTCCCAGATCACCTCGGCCTTGGCCATGATGGCAGTCCTTGGCTCCAGCGTAAGCTTGGTCAGGTCCCTCATATCTAGATATATCGGAAAAAAAACCGAAGTACTTCACCATTAGACGCATCCAAAGTGCCCACTGAGGGCGCCACTGGCCTGCGCCTCAGATTTCTGCTTTAAGGAACAGTGAAGGTATCCGAGGCACTACTGCCCCCAGATTTTTTCGCGTGAATCCTCGAATGGGTAGACGTGCACCATCCAGCCGAAAATCACAGGGTAGAACGTGCCTCCGGCCTCGGTGCAGGCTTCCTTGGTGAGGATTGAGCCTTGCAAGCCGAACTTGGTAAGGTCGGCGTGGCCGCGCTCCTCCTTCGGAGGCATGCAGAGTTTGGTGTGCAGGTGCCACTGCGCGATGCTAAGTGGGACGCGTTCGTTCAATTGTTCTTCCGACACGCGCTTGGGCATGGTGTACATCGCGCCGATCAGGTCGTAGCCGGTTTTCGTTTTTTTGTAGAGCAGGGAAGTGGGCCGCGTGGGATCGAAGCTGAACGATTCGAGGAATCCATTGTAATAATTCGTGAAGTGATATTCGGACTGCGGAAGATTCGGCATAAAAATGCGGAACCCGTCGGCGAGCGCGGCGTGGTAGTCCTTGTACTTCTCGATGGACTCTCGCAATTCGCCGGCGATCTCGTCGGCCTTGGCCCAATCCTGCGGCGTCGCGGGACGCAGCTTGGTCATGTACATGTGCGGCCCCATCTGGTGATGGTGCATGTGGCTCATCGCGTCCATAGCGCCATGCTCGGTCTGCTGATCTTTTTCATCAGCGCCCGGGCCCATCTTCATCCCGGGCATGTCGTGATCCATGTCCATGCCGGGCATGCTATTGTCCATCCCCGGCGTGTTTTCATTCTGCCTGGAATCGTCGCCGGGCTTCTGCTGCTGTTGATTCTGCTGCGCCGTCTGTCGCGCAATGAGGTTCGTTGCAGCCCCCGCAAGCGCGAAAGACACCATTGCGATAAGAGCGATTGGAAAGAGTTTTCGTGCGCTCATGGTCTTGTCCTTCTCCTTCCTATTCTACGCGCCAGGCCATAGGAAATATCAAGTACCGTGCGATTTGTTCCACCCATTCAAATGGGAATGACAGCCGGCGGGCGTATGCGAGCGTCGAATAGGTAAGCTCTGTCCGGCTATCAAATGCTTGCTATCGCAAGCAACCGGAACAGTCACTTTTTAATCTTTTAAGTAGCAGGCCGATTTTCGTTGGGCGTCTTCTAGGGCTTCTTTAGCATTTCGTCGGTCTGCTGCTGGAGGCGTCGGCTCATCGCGTCCATATGTTGGCGCATAATCGGCATCATAGCCGTCATGGCTTCTGCCGTGATGGCGGGCATTTCTTGCAATAACTTTTGTCCCGTCGGCGAGGTATAAAAAGCGACCAGGGCGTCCATATCGCCTTTCGTGAAATGCTTCTGGTACGTCGGCACCATGGCTTGCATCATCTCGTCAAACGGCATGTCCTTCATCATGTCATCCAACATCTTGTTCGTTCGCGTTTCAAAATCCGCGGGAAGCTTGTCTTTATCTTTCAGATATCGCTCGTGGGTCATCTGATGCATGGGCTTGGCCATGGCATCCATCATTTTCAGCATCATGTCGTGGGAATGAACCGCTTCGAGGTATCTCTCCACATCCTCTTTCGTGGCCGGAGCGTCGGCGGCAGTATCTTGTGCCAGGCCACAGCAGGCAAAGGAAATACAAAGAATTGCAGCAACGAGAAAGCGCTTCATGAGCATCCTCCAGTGAGTCACGGTTATCCGAGCTTAGCTACCATATCGCTTTGCCACATCTGTTCCGATTTAGCGATAATCACCTGTGCCAGCATCGGCTGGAGGTTGCGGCCACGATCGTACGAAGCCATTGCGCGTCAGTTGCCACAGGATCGTATAGCCATTCGGAAGGGTGAGCTTTAGAGAAACCAGTTTATGGTTTTCGTCGTAGCCACTTTCATACTGCAGTTTCTCGCCATTCGCTAGCGTCTGCGACCGAATTTCCCCCATGTCGCCGTACGCATTCACGAGCAAGGGGCGATGTTGCGCGTTTCGGACGGCGACGAGGCGGTTGAAGGAATCATACTCGAAGAACTCATCGCCATTCTGCGAATCATGCACATGCGCGAGCCTTCCGGACGCGTCATATTCGTACTGAATCGCATGCCCCGAGGTTTCCGTTCCGGAGGTGATCCGATGCATCTTGTCATTCGTGAATTCGATCGATTCCCCGTTCGGCGCGCGCACTTCTTCCAGATCGCTCGCAATGTTCCGCCGAATTGAAAACGCCTTACCGGAGGCCGAACGAAGGCCGGTCAGGGCGCCCTGCTGCCAAGTTCTGTCCGGCCCGCTGGCCGGAAACCTGTAGGTCCAGCCGTCATTTGTTGCGAGATCCCAGCCATTGTCAATCCATGCAAGAGACGAACGGCTGAACGGGTCCCCAAGTGAGCTGGGCGAGCGGAATTGGGCGTTCGCGAAGCCCGAGCCTTGGGAAGTTCTGGCGTAATGAACTCTTTTTCCGTCGGCCAAAATCAGCTCGATCCAGGCAAACGTCTGCGAATCTCCCACGAGGTAACTATCGAAAGAGTTCATTGCGCCAATGCCAAAAGAGCGAGAGCGATTGTCCCGCGGGCGATACTTGCGAATGAATCGAAAGGACGGTTCCTCCGGGAACGAAAAATCCGCACGCGCCATAACGAACAGCGGGACGCCCGTATAGTTTTCGAATCTTTCGAATCGGCTGTCCCCTTGCGCGTCGTTAATGCAACCCAGCCGCCAGCCTTGCTTCCCATTTGGGCTTTGGAGGATAGCCACACATGGAGCTTCCGACGCTTCCGAAGGGGCATTGCCATCCTGCCCGCCGAGCGAGTCTCCCATCTCATCTATGTCCGACACCGTGTAGACATTGCTAGTCACCGCGCTTGTAACGTCCGAGCTAACATTCACCGGATAGTGCAGCAGGGCCAGACTCATGGTCACCATCTTGCGCGTTCGAACGGCAAACACCTCCGGATTGTCGCCCGCGTACCACGGCAATGCGTGTAATCGTGCTGTGGAGATGATGCTAAAGCGGCCACTACGATAATTGTTCGCATATCTCAAATTAAGGGGCCGGAAGTTCATGTCCTGGCTGGTCACTCCGATTAGCACGGAATCCATGTCCTCGGCCATCTCTGGCTGATTCTGTGCCATGGATATAAGAGCTTTCTCGGCGATCACTTGTTTTCGATTCTGGTCCAAGATGTCTGGCGCCAGCTCTCGCTTGGGGAGCAAGGACACATCCAAGCCGAGTCGCACTTTATAGTAAGCCGGAAGGTTCTTGAGGTCGGACGAGGAAGCATCGTCCAGCGGCAATAGATAGACGCGACCCGTCGTCGGATAGTGAAAAGTTTCCTGTTGCGTGGGTGGTGTCAGATCGATTCTTCTCGACTCGTCCTCAAGTTGCAACGCCACTCGTTCCATATCCCAATCGCCACCAGCACGATTGGCCATTACGTAGAGAGTGCCCTTGCCTGTTGGGCCCTTCACAGGCACCGCCAGAATGGCATAGCCCGACGCGCTCCAATCATGGACTTCGCCCCGGGCTCCCAGTCCCGCTCTTATTGGTTCTCCGAGCGCCGTCTTGGCCTCCACCGAGTGGGAAACCAGATTCATGGCCGTCGTGAACGCAGGGCTCGCTCGAAGTCGAAGGCCATACAGATAGAACAAGGCAAGCCCAGCGAGAGCCACGACGATGGCGATCACCGGGCCGATGCGATTGCCCGAGAGTTCTTCCCTAGGAAGAGCCGCCCGCGCCCGTAACTGTGATTCCGGATTGGGATCTGGCACTGTCGCGATCGCAGAGTTGAATACCGCTTCGGAAAGTAAGGGCATCACCTTCAGCGCTTCAAAGAAGAAGCCGCCCAGGCTCACGGCCAAGCCAAAGACGGCCATCACGATGGGAAGGAAGGATCGCGCAATATTTAGATCGGCTATTCTCGACTCTATGAGCACGAGAAACCCGAACCAGACCAATATGAAGACTAGAGAAAAGGGGTGCATGTACATAAATACGTCCACGCGCGAGCCCGTCGGCGTGGAAATGATCTTTCCTCGGATCATAGGGAGGAATGAATTGCGGTATTGAATGTTCCGGCGGATTCGGAAGGAAAGGTTCTCAACCGAGCCGAGAAACGGCGAGCCCGGTAATTGCGGGCGTTTCCAGGAGGATGCCAAAGTTGCCCAATAGTTCGGCGCAGGGCTTACGACGCGGCGAATTCGCGCTGCCACTACGTCCGGCTGCGCGGGTACACTTAGATGGAATGAATAAAAGGGCATGGCGCTACCCTATTCTAGCGTTACTCTTAAGGACCATGTATCCCATTTGTTTAATGGTGATCAATCAGCTAGGCATGCGCTTCCGTAGCCGCCCTAGCCGGAGGTTGACGATCTCCAACCCCTGACAGCAATGCCCAAAATCAGGATCGAGGCGTGAAATGAACGAATCCGGGAATGCCGGAATAACGTCTAATTGGAGTACGCTATGAATACCTCCTATAAAGCTGGCAGGAAGCAGTTCGGTGACGGCATGCGGGTCGCAGTGGCTCTGATCGTCACGGGCATGTTTTTCGCGCCGCATGCGGAGGGACAAACGCCGCAGTCCGCGCATGTTCCCGATGCCTTGCACCAACTGAATGAATCCGTCGAAGCGCTGGTTGAGCACGTCTCGCCAACCGTCGTTCAAATCCTTGTTTCGGGGTACAGCTCCACCGAGGACACAGACCAGGGGCAGATGAGTGTAGTGATCGGCAAACAACGAACCATTGGCTCGGGAGTGATTGTGGATCCCGAAGGCTACATCGTGACCAATGCGCATGTCGTGAAAGGCGCGGAGAAGATCGAGGTGATCGTGCCTCCGCCTCCGATCGCGCAGAACGCGCCGGACACGAGTCAGGCAAGCCGCGAACAGACTTACGACGCGCGGATTGTCGGCGTCGCACGCCAGCTCGATCTCGCTGTGATCAAGATTGAGGCGCACAAATTGTCCGCGATCCCGATCCGCAAAGCCGTCTTGCCCAAACAAGGCGAAATGGTCTTTGCATTCGGAAGCCCCGAGGGACTGCGGAACAGCGTGACCATGGGCGTCGTGAGCGCCGTTGCACGCCAGCCCGATCCCGACAGCCCTCTTGTCTACGTGCAAACAGACACGCCCATCAATCCGGGCAACAGCGGCGGGCCCCTCGTGGACGCCGATGGCGAACTTGTGGGAATTAATACATTCATCTTGTCCAGTTCGGGCGGCAATCAAGGCTTAGGTTTCGCCATTCCGGCGGGCGTTGTGGCATATGCCTATCCGCAGCTCTTAAAGTATGGCCACATCCACGAGCCTGAAATCGGAGCAATCCTTCAAACCATCACTCCGGAATTGGCTGCCGGACTGCGCCTGCCGCGAGATTACGGAGTAATTGTCTCCGATATCGTGCCCGGCGGGCCTGCGGACCGCGCAGGACTAAGAATCCAAGACATCATTGTTAGAGTAGATGGGGCACGAACCGGTAGCCTCCCTCTGTTTAGTCAGAGCCTGTATATGCACGGGAGCGGGGAACATGCGAAGCTCGATGTCCTTCGGGGCTCGGACCGCCTGCAATTGGATGTTTCCCTCGCGGAGCGGCCCCACAAAGTGGACAGTCTAGTGGATACAGTGGATCCAGTAAAAAATCTGGTTTCGCATCTTGGCATACTTGGGATTGAACTCAATCCTGATCTGGCCCACTCGTTGCCCGACTTGAGAATTCCTAGCGGCATTATTGTTGCTGCCAAGACTTCGGGCGCGGGGATAGGAGAGGTTCCTCTTCAAACAGGGGACGTGATCCACGGCTTGAACGGCACCACTGTTACGAGTATGGCCGATTTGCGCGAAGGTCTTGCAAAAATGGCAACAGGTGATGCGGTTGTCCTTCTGATTGAACGATACGGACAACTCATCTACGTATCATTTGTGCTTTAGACGGCGAGAGGGTCTCTCAAAAAGCGGGCAGGTCTGAGACGAAACCTAAATTGTCACGCGCGCTCTTTACGTAGCCAGTTAATTAAATTCGGCAGTTGCTGCTATGCCGCTGGATCTCTTTGCCGCGTGGCTTTGACGCCCTTTAGAATCCCAAATCCCACGAGTACGATCGTGCCCACGACAATCCAGTGCCCGTGCATGTGCACCAACAAGGCGCCATAGATCAGCCCGCCGATGAGAATCGCGAATCCAACTGCGTATAGTCCGAAGGACATGTTATTTCCTTTCCGCTCCGCTGGCCTTTAGCCGATCTGCGACGCCTGCTGCGCTCGAACAGGGGAGTCTCCGCGGCTTGCAATCAACGAAAGCAAACTATGAGTGTGTAAATTCCCAGGGTCGTTCCTAACGGGATGTTGGGCAGCGACAGGAATCCCGCGATCAGGCAGAGCGTGCGTCCCGACCGCTGGCCGCCAAGCAGGGCCAGTCCTGCCAAAAGTCCGAGCAGTCCACAGACAGCCGATAGAACGACCGCCACCGCATATAGGAAGTGGAAAGTTCCCATCAAAGTAAAAGGGTCAGCCACTCGATTGAGCAGTGCCCCAAACATCAGGGTCGCGGTACCGCCAAAGATAACCAGAAAAACCGCCATTGCGAGGCGGATCACTCCGTAAATCACCCAACAAATCCCCAGCGGTCGAGTGTGATCGCCTAGGCCTGGTGCAACCAAATCATTCGAGGTCACAAAGATCTCCTATCGGCAGCCATGCATTGAGAGGTCTCGTGGGCAGTAACGCGGCGATACTCCACAAAGACAAACGCGTCACCCAAGGCGTCCCCATCACCTTCTGAGGAAATGGAGGGCCAGCAAAACCACACCAATCACGAGCAGAAGGTGAATGAAAGAGCTCGCCACCCGGTACGCAATAAATCCAACTACCCAAAGAACGATCAGAATCCCCGCGATGGTAAGCAACATCATGTTCGGAGCCTTTCTGGTGAATCCTTGAATGCGGCCGATTCTCGGAAAAGGCTAAGCCCTCAATCGTGTAAGACAATCGTCAACAGGGACTTATTGACTTTGATCCTGCCGTTGTATTCGATAAAGCCGAGTTTTCTAAATTTATTCATAAAGAAATTCACCCGGGAACGCGTGGTCCCGATCATTTCCGCAAGCGTCTCTTGGGAAAGGTTTGGGAGCAAGCCGTTTGGATGCTCTTGCTTCCCATAGCGGGCGAGCGAAAGAAGCGTGCGCGCCAGCCGCTTCTCACTCGAGTTGAAGAGTTGATCGACCAAATCTTCTTCGACGCGAATGTTGTGCGCCAGCATGTACGCGATAAAATGGTCGGATAATGTGTGTTCGTCATGAAGCACGCGCAGCATTTCGTTCTTGGTGATCACCAGAATCGTGGACGGAGTGATCGCGGTAGCCGTGCCCATGCGTACCGACTGGCCCGCCATACAGCCCTCGCCAAAAAAATCGGTCGGACCAAACATCGCTACCACGGCTTCCCGGCCCGACTCATTCACCACGGAAAACTTTACGCCGCCTTTTTGGATGTACATGACGCTGTTCGCAGCGTCACCTTGAGAAAAGATCGCTTCGGATCTCCGAAATTCAGCAACTTTTCTCGCCATTCCCGTGGTATCGAGAAAGGTTTGCGGGTCGAACGTATTCTTCTTGGATTGCTGTATGTTCATATTTTTTGTGCAAAGAACGTCTGTCTTCGAGATTCCTTAATTGCCATTCCTACCCTACAAGAGGCTGGGTCGCCAAACTGTGCAAAAGAGAACAGTCAGCCGTTCTGTGCTTAGATAAGCAAGTGCGTGAACCGGGATCAGCCGTAGCGGGGACTACTCGCCCATACGGCCGATTGGGAACGAAACGCCGGCGCCTCCCTCAACACTCAAAGCCATCTGGCAAAACGGCGGATTGCCGGTATGTGGAGAATCGCTGTTTTCAACAAAAGCGCTTATCAGGCTTGCGCCCACCAAGAAACTCCAGTACGCTGACTGAGTTGTCGGCGGAGTCTCCCCACCTCACCCGCTATCGGTCGCTCCGGTTGCAGTTCAAATTCTAGCGATGGAAGGATGGCGCATGACGCGCAAAAGCACTTTGGCGAGTCTTGTTGTGGCAGTCGTGCTGAGTTTGTCTTTAACCGCCTGCAAGGACACAAAAACCCTGCAAGAGAACGAGCAATTGAAGGCCCAGGTCGCGGACCTTCAGAAACAGAACGGCGAAATGGGAAACAATCTCGAAACAGTGACGGCTGCCCGCGATGCGTTGATGAAAGAAAACGAGTCGCTTCAGGCGGAGATTAGGACCCTGAAACCGAAGAAGTCCAAAAAGAAAGCTTCGAGTCGAAAGCGCCGCCAGCGCTAAAGCTTCCGGCAGCATTAAAACCAGCACGCGTTTTGGAATGCGCGTACCAGATTGATTTTTATATCTTCAGAAAAGGGAGGTAAGAAGCATGAAAACATTTGAGGTGCAATTCAGCTTTCGCGATCGAAATGAGGAAACAGTGGAATCGACGGTAACAGTGGATGCGTCGAGTCTATCTGGTGGCGTCGCCAAGGCGACGCGTGAATTTGTCAAAGGCTTGGACCGGAAGCAAAGATTCGACATGAACAAGAATGGACTCGAAATTTCGGCCAAGTCCACCGGCGCGGCAACCGAGGCGAAGGCAAAGTCATCCGCGGAAGCCGCCGGCTGAGAAGCCAGCAGCATCACTGCATGAATGTTGCGCGCACTTGCCACGAACCGTAAGGTTTGAAATACGGGAACGCCAATCTCCCCGGCGCGGCAGGCAGTTTACATGACGTTAATCGGGAGATGTGCGTTCCCAGGACCCAACCACTGCAGTTCGTTCCAAATGTCCGATGCAATCTTTTTCCGGTCCTGGACAAATCGCCACGCGGTGAAGCCCATTGTGAGCCCGCACGTCGCTGCCAGGTTGACCCGGCGAGAAGTTCAAGTTAGTTACTTACTTTGCCGCGCGCTCATTTGCGCTGGTGAGATAGAAATAGCCAACCCTGGTATTCGTGGGTGTTGCGAACCAGATGTGTCCCTGAGCGTCGAGGAAAAACTCCCGCATCATGGCTTCGGAATGCGGGAAAGGATATTCGATCACTTTTCCGGTGTTCGGATCCAGGCGTCCGATCAAATCTTGGTCCGTCGAGGCGTACCAAATCCCATTGTCCTTTCCGACGATGATTGCGTACGGCGTTGCAGCCGGCCCGGGCAATGGATACTCCTTGAACGTCTCCGTCTTCGGATCGAACCGGCCGATCTTGTTTCCCGTGCGTTCGCCGAACCACACCATTCCATCGGAATCGATCGACAGCCGTTGCGGAGTGCCCTGTGTCGGCGGAGACCACTGCGTCACCTTTTCCGTCTTCGCGTCAATCCTGCCGATTTTTCCGTCTTTCTTCAGTACGCAAAACCAGACATTGCCGTCTTTATCGAAGGTGATGCCGTAGGACGACGGCGCTTCCATGAAGTGCGTGTACTTGCCCGTCTCCTGATCGAATTTGCTCACTGGACTGCCGGAGGACCACAGATTTCCTTTCGCATCCACGCGCACCGTATGTTTGTCCGCCCTCTCTCCCGGCACGACCACGGAGTCCGGAAATTCCGTAATCTTTCCCGTGCGAGGGTCGAGTTTCGCGAGCTTGTCCAGCGCAAACTCGGTGAAATAAACCATCCCGTCGGGCCCCGGCACGGCCGAGTGCACACCGGCTGTCTCGTCAAAAGGCAGCGGGAATCGTGTGACTTCGGCGGTCTTCGGATTCAGCCTCGCGACTTCGTTTCCTCTCCCATAAAAGGGGATCCAGAAATTTCCATCTTTGTCCGGGGCGGCGCTCCAGGGCAGGCCTTTGGAACCGGATACGTCGTACTCGACGTAGACGATATTCATGGCGTCATCTGCGAACGGCCGTACGGTATCTTTGTACGCCGGCAGTTCCGCCGGACTGCGCGGGACGGTTGAATCCGTGCCAAACACAGTATTTAAGTAGGAAATTACTTCGTTTGCTTTCTCATCCGTAAATCTCGCGGACAATTGAAACGCCATGGCGTCCCGCATGTAGTTGACGCGGTCGCGCCAGCCATCCTCGTCGCGGCGAACCGCAGCCATCCTGGTTTGAAATCCATGGCAGATATAACAGTTGGTAGAGAGAGTTTCTTTTCCTTTACCGTCCGGCATGAGCTGCTTGCCTTGATAGAGATTCAGGTCGCTCCAGCGCACCGTCCCTTGTTTCAGCGCGAATTCAAAAGACACGTTTTGGTTCGCGGTGAGGCTCACCGCGCTGTGGGGATCCGTGGTGAAGCCAACGGCTCGCACACGCACCTGGTACTCTCCGGCCGGCAGGTTCTCCACCTTGTAGCGCCCCTGCTTGTCGGAAAGTACGCTGACGCTTACTTTCGTCTTCGCATCTACAGCCAGAACAAACGCCCCTTCAAACGGCGCGCCATCCGGCCCCTTCACCGTGCCCGTGACCGTCGCGGCAAAAGCGGAGGAAGAAAAAAGAACCAGAAAACTCACTAAAGCCGCAAGCTTGCCGATGGATCTCATGGACTCTCCTTACTCAACGATGGCTCGCCGCACCTGGGGTTGCCGTTAAATTTGAACTATACACGTAACTGTATCCCGATTCAATGAGTTAGGGCATAGCAGCAAGCTGGTGAGTCATCTCATGGAGTTCTCAATCTACTCCACGCGCCCACCGAATTAGAGGAATTAAACTTGACGCTTCGAATTTCGCAGTGATATACGCGTTGCATATCCGCACGTGTGTGGTGCGTGTCGAAGTCCGAACTTGCGTAGTCTCTGGCAATTGGGATAGCGATATTCCATACGGAGCTTTGATTGAACTGGGGGGTGGGCATGAAATTCTTCCGCTTGAAAATGCGTGTGTGTGTTCGTGTATTGGTGGCAGGCGTGGGTGTGTTACTGGTGTGTCTCCCGCTGTTTTCGCAAGGCAGCGCGGGCCGCATTCTTGGGTCCGTCACGGACCAAAGCGGGGGTGTAATTGCCGGCGCAACGGTGACTATTTTGGATGTGCAAAGAGGCATCACGCGAACCTTAACCACGGATCAAGCGGGAGAATATGTCGCACCCAGCCTGCTTCCCGGCACGTATACAGTCCGCGTCGAGGTCAAGGGCTTCAAGACCGTTGAACGCCAGAAAATCGCTTTGGAAGTGGGCCAGGATATTCGCGTCGATTTGTCGCCCCAGCCCGGCGAGCAAACGCAGACGATCACCGTCTCAGAAGAGCTCCCGATGATCGAAACCACCAATGCCTCCCTCGGCGGAATACGCTAGCAGCGACTTCGACATTAAACATCGCTTCACGTTTTCGGTCACCTACGCGATTCCCGGAAAGGATTCGCCGGGACAACTTCTGAAAGGTTGGGAGCTCAATTCTGTTATTACGATTCAGTCCGGCCAGCCCTGGTACGGGAACGATCAATCGAACAATATCAGCGGGACGAACGAAAATACCGATCGCTGGGATTTTTTCGGTAATCCGGGCGACTTTAAATCTGGTAACTCCTCCATTCCATTTTGCACTGGCGTGGGCGGATCGGTCACCACAGATTTCAGCAACCCAGCCACCATTACCTGCAGCCAACTGGTCCCAGTGAGTAACCCGGTGACGCTGACCAGTGGACAGGCCACTGTTGCAGCGAATGCCTGTTTCAAGGCCGCGAACGCCATTAACGCCGCGACAGTAACTTCGCTCAACACGTTTGGATGCTACTTCCAGGGCAGCTCGGTGCTGATTCCCCCCGCACTCGGAACCTTCGGCACCTCTGCCCGCAACCTTTGGCGCGACCCAGGCCTCCGCAACGTGGATTTGTCCGCAACCAAATCATTCAAGTTCCAGGAACGCCTCACTGCGCAGTTCCGGGTCGAGTTCTTCAATATTTTCAACCATCCCAATTTTGCGAATCCTTACGGCGCGTCAAACGGGTTTGGCATCACCGCCGAAGGCGATCCTTCCTCGAACTCCAACTTCGGTTGTGGGTGCGCGACGCCTGACCAGGCTGCCGGAAATCCGGTGCTCGGATCGGGCGGTAACCGCGCGATTCAATTGGGGTTAAAGCTGATTTTCTGATTCCAAAACGGCCCCCATATACTCTGCGCAGAGTACTCTGCGCAGAGTATATCGTTTTAAAGGGAAAATCGCGATTTTCCGGAGAAAAGTTAAAACCGATTTTCCGCGATTGAGTGTAGAATCAATCGGGGAACACGAAATTCATCCCTTGCCAGTCCTGATCCAATGAGCGCAGTCATCGTCGCCTGTTGCTGAATTGCAAGCTTGCTAGTTTCCGGTAGCCTCCCGGCCAAGCTGGCTTCCATGTCGAAGCGTTTCATCCCTGTGTAACATTCAGTGCATAAGGTCACATGGAGGCCCAGAAAAGGAGATTCAAATGGCCGTCACACACACCCCTGGTGCTGTCAAAGTCTTATCTTCAGAAAATCCGCTCTCGAATGAGGAGCGGGCCAGGATGGACGCCTACTGGCGCGCGGCAAACTATCTATCCGTTGGGCAAATATACCTGCTTGCGAATCCGCTCTTGCGCGAGCCGTTGAAGATCGATCACATCAAGCCGCGCTTGCTGGGCCACTGGGGCACTACACCCGGCTTGAATTTCATTTATGTCCACATGAATCGGGTGATTAAAAAATTTGATTTGGACGCGATCTATATCGCCGGCCCCGGCCATGGCGGCCCGGGACTTGTCGCGAACACGTATCTTGAGGGCACGTACAGCGAATTTTATCCCAACATCCAGCAGTCCGAAGAGGGCATGCGGCGGCTCTTCAAGCAATTCTCTTTTCCGGGCGGGATTCCGAGCCACGTGGCTCCGGAAACGCCCGGCTCGATCCACGAAGGCGGAGAGTTGGGCTACTCCATCGCTCATGCCAACGGCGCCGCGTTCGATAACCCGGAATTGCTGGTCTGCTGCGTCGTAGGCGATGGGGAAGCGGAAACGGGGGCGCTCGCGGCGAGTTGGCATTCCAACAAATTCCTGAATCCCGCGCGTGATGGCGCCGTTCTGCCCATCCTGCATTTGAACGGCTATAAGATCGCGAACCCGACAGTCCTCGCCCGAATGTCCGACGGCGAACTTGTGCAGCTCTTTGCCGGTTATGGATACGATCCGTATTTCGTGGAGGGCCGCGAACCTGACGTCATACACCAGCTCATGGCGGGGACTCTTGATACCGTGATCGGGGAAATACGCTCCATTCAGCACAAGGCCAGGCTACAGGGAGTTACAGAACGCCCTGTGTGGCCGATCATTATTCTTCGCACGCCCAAGGGCTGGACGGGGCCGCGCGTGGTGGACGGCAAGCCCGTCGAGGACACCTGGCGCGCGCACCAGGTGCCGCTCGCCGAACTCGCCACAAAGCCCGAGCACCTGCGGCAATTGGAAGAATGGATGAAGAGTTACCGGGCGGAGGAGCTGTTCGATCGCAGCGGAAAACTGATTCCTGACCTGGCCGAGCTTGCGCCCAAAGGGGAAAGAAGAATGGGCGCGAATCCCCATGCCAATGGCGGCCTGCTTCTGAAAGACCTGGTGATGCCGGACTTTCGTGATTACGCGGTGCCAGTCGTCAAGCCGGGAACGGCGAATGCGGAAGCGACAAGGGAACTCGGAAAATTCCTGCGCGACGTGATGCGATCGAACGCGGAGGCAAAAAACTTTCGTGTGTTCGGCCCCGACGAGACCGCCTCGAACCGGCTCGAAGCGATCTATGAAGCGACCGATAAAATTCTCATGGAGCCGCTTCTGCCCACGGACGAAAATCTTTCCTGCGATGGCCGGGTCATGGAAGTGTTGAGCGAGCACATGTGCCAGGGCTGGCTCGAGGGATACCTGCTCACCGGGCGGCACGGCTTTTTTTCGTGCTATGAAGCGTTCATCCACATTGTGGATTCCATGTTCAACCAGCATGCGAAGTGGCTCAAAGTCACGAACGGAATTCCGTGGCGGCGGCCGATCGCTTCGCTCAATTATTTGCTCACTTCCCATGTGTGGCGGCAGGACCACAACGGCTTCACGCACCAAGACCCCGGGTTTATTGACCTTGTGGTAAATAAGAAAGCCGACATCGTCCGAGTCTACTTGCCTCCCGATGCGAACACGCTTCTCTCCGTCGCGGACCATTGTTTGCGCAGCCGGCATTACGTCAACGTGATCGTAGCCGGAAAACAGCCCGCCCTGCAATATCTGAACATGCAGTCCGCCATCCAGCACTGCACGGCGGGAATCGGCATCTGGGACTGGGCCAGCAACGATCTGGGAGCGGAGCCTGACGTTGTGATCGCGTGCGCCGGAGATGTTCCCACGCTCGAAGCTCTGGCCGCGGTAGACTTGCTGCGCCAGCATTTTCCCGACCTGCGTATTCGCTTCATTAACGTGGTGGACTTGATGACGCTGCAACCTGCGAGCGAGCATCCACACGGCTTGCCGGACGCGGAGTTCGATTCGATGTTCACGATCGATAAACCCATCATTTTTGCTTTTCATGGATACCCGTCGCTCGTCCACCGCCTGACCTATCGCCGCAGGAACCACGAAAACCTGCACGTGCGCGGCTACAAGGAAGAGGGAACGACGACCACTCCTTTCGACATGACTGTGCTGAACGATTTGGATCGCTTTCACCTGGCGGGGGACGTGGTGGACCGCGTGCCTCGCCTCCAGCGCGTCGGAGCGCACTTCAAGCAGCTCCTCCGCGACAGGCTGATTGCCCACAAGGAGTACATTGTGGAAGTTGGCGATGACATGCCGGAAATCAAAAACTGGAAGTGGCCGTATTAGCTCTGAGTAGCGCAGACTCCAGTCTGTGGGGTTTAGTCCTTGCAAGGCCGAAATGCCACAGGCTGAATAGTCTGTGTGGCAGCTCGATTCCGGGCAGGCCAGCGGCTAAAGCCGGTTTGATTCTGCAAGCTTTACGGCACGGCTGAAGCCGTGCCCTACAAAGATTTGCAGTTGCCACACAGACTCTGAAGCATGCGCTATTCAACGCCCGGAAAAGAATTTAATGAACATTCTCGTTCTCAATGCCGGCAGCTCCAGCTTGAAGTTTCAAATCATCGCTACGGACCTCGACCTGATCCGCAAGGACAAGGACGTGCGCCTGCTGCGTGGCGAGGTCGAGCGAATCGGCGCCGAAGCGGTCGTCACCGTGCAAAAGGGCGACGGCGCCAAGCAGACGCTCACCGCATCCTTGAAGGACATTACCGGGGCGCTCGATTTCATCATTCGCTGGGCGGCTTCGCCGGACTCCGGCGTTTCAGAAATCCAGAGCATGGCTGACATTCACGCGGTCGGACATCGCGTGGTGCATGGCGGCGAGTTTTTTACAGATTCTGTTCTCATCACCGACGAAGTGATGAAGGGAATCGAGAATTGCATCGATCTCGCTCCCTTGCACAATCCCACAAATCTTCGTGGAATTCGCACGATGCGCGATTTGCTGGGCCCGCAGATTCCGCAAGTCGCGGTATTCGATACGGCGTTTCACCACTCCCTGGCGGAACGCTCGTATTTGTACGCCATTCCGTACCATCTCTACCTTCGCTACCGAATTCGCCGCTATGGTTTCCACGGCATATCCCACCGATATATGGCCTATCGCTATCGCACGATTCGCAATCTGGAGCGCGAGCAAACCAATATCGTCAGCCTTCACCTCGGAAACGGATGTTCCGCCGCGGCCATCCGTGGCGGGCATTCCGTCGACACCTCCATGGGCATGACGCCGCTCGAGGGATTGGTGATGGGAACGCGATCCGGCGATGTCGATCCGGCCATTCTGGGCTTCATCGCCGCGAAGGAAGGACTGTCACTTCACGAAGTGGAAACCATGCTGAACAAGCAGTCGGGCCTGCTCGGAATTTCCGGGCTCACGCACGATATGCGGGTCCTGCGAGACGAAGCGCGGGAGCACGACGACCGGCGCGCAAACCTGGCCATCGATATCTTTTGCTACCGGGCGAGGAAGTACATTGGCGCCTTCCTCGCCGCCATGGGCGGTGCGGACGCCATCGTGCTCACGGGCGGGATCGGCGAGAATTCGCCAGCGGTCCGGGCGGGCATTTGCGAAGGGCTCGAATGGGCAGGCTTGACGCTGGACGCCGAAAAGAACCAGAAAACAATTGGCGTGGAGGGCATGATCAGCCGCGAGGATTCTCGCCTCGCCGCCTACGTAATTCCCACCGATGAGGAATTGTTGATTGCCCGAGACACGGCGCGCTGCATCCTGGGCGAGCCGAACCCACAGTAAGGGAAGATCCAGCGCGTTTTTTCAGCGGTCCGTACTTCAATCGAGTAGAAATGAATGAGTTAGGTTTCCGCTTGATCCTGGAGAATGCGCTCCAATTCAAACGGAAACTCATTCCTGCGGAATGCCGGGGCGCCATGGCAATCCTCGCCGCGATGCAATGTGGGCAGCCACCAGCAGCCGTTCTCCACGGGGAAGGTATAAAAAATGGAAGCCTCGGAGCCGATGAGTTCGGATGCGAGTTGCCTGCGTTGTTCCGGGGGAACCGTGGAATCGAGAAGAATAAGATTATATGCACCCTTCCTCACATATTCCGACGTGACGGCTTGCGGCGCCACGTAGGACAAGTCGCACCCAAATTTTTGAAGGGACTTTAGCACCAATGTTCCCCAGGAGCCGTTCCGGCCGACCAGCAAAATATTTGGACACGAAACGGCGACCGTGCCTTCCGAGCGCGGATTGGCTGAGGAATTCGTTTCGAACATACCGCGTTCAAGGACAGTTACGGGTGAAAGCTGTGGCCTGCTTGACATCCAACCCTCCCAAGTCGCGCCGGGGAGAGGGACTTCTGGGGAGAAGCGTACAGCGCGGCAAATTAAAGTTACACGCCCGCAAAGTCATAGTCAAGGCGAATAGAGAGAGAATTTCCGAAATTATTGAGATTAAAAAGAATGCCTAAGTCCTCAGGGTTTGGAGGGAAGGGCAGTATGGGGAGGTGATGTCCCAGGGGCGTCTTGTGGAGCGAGATTGACGTGTTCGTCTTGTTCCAGGGCGTCCGGTGGATTGACGACAACGCGGTCCGCGGGATCGATCCCTTGGAGCACTTCCAAAGCATTGCCGAAATCCCGCCCAATCGTGAGTTTTTTGAGATTGATTCGGTTATCGGTCCCGACGACGGCGGCCATGGTTCCCTCCGGGCGAAACAGAAGCGCGTTAATCGGCAGGGAAAGGCGCTGGCCGGTGACTTTGACGTCAAAATGCACTTCCGCGTACGACCCGGGCAAAAGGGTTCCGGAAGGGTTTGGGACATCCACTTCGGTCAGAAGAGTTCGCGTGTTGGGATCAATGGAGTTCGCGGTACGCACGACCTGTCCGCAGAAATTCCGTTGCGCCAGCTCCGTCAACGAGAGGCAGGCCTTGAGTCCAAGATGGATGGAAGGAGAGTACGACTGCGGCACAGCGACATAGACGCGCATCGGATCGATCAGCGCCAAGTCAAACATCTCCTTGGTCGCGGTCCCGCCATTTCCGGCATTGATGAGTGTGCCGGGGTCGACATTCCGCTGCGTGATGATTCCCGTAAAGGGGGCATACACATGCTTGAAGGATTCCATCTCTTCCAGGCGCTTGACGTTGGCTTCGGCCGATTGCACCATGGCCCGCCTGGCGGCGAAGTCGCCGTTGGCGTTGTCGAGGTCCTGGCGGGAAACGGAATCGGACTTGATCAGGTCTTGATAGCGCGTGGCCGTCAGGGAAGACAGACTGAGATTGGCCTGTGACGTGACCAGATCGGCGCGGGCCTGGGCAAGTTGCTGGTCAATCTCAGGCGTATCGATCTCGGCAAGAATTTCGCCCTTCTCGACATGGCTGCCGATGTCTTTGTACCATTTTTTGAGGTAGCCGTTGGTCCGCGCATAGAGGGGGGACTCGACATCGGGCTTGAGGGTCCCTGGGAGCACCATTTCGGAATCCGCGTCGATGGGGGTAGCGTGAATCACCGAGACGAACGGAATTGCCATCTGTTCGGTTTGTTGCGCGAGCGCCTTATGTTCAGCCGTGCGTTGGGAGACCGCGTAGATTCCCAGGACCAGAAAAATAAAAAATAGAATGAGAAACCAACGGAGCAGAGCGCCCGGCCCTCTGCGGGCGCCGCCTGGCTCTTCCGTATATTTTGGTGCGTCTTGCAATTCGACTGGGTTCTGTGACATTCCCTGTTTGCTCCCTGAATTCATGACTCCACTAAACGATTCCAATTTCCCCAGCGCCGACGCGCTCGCCCGGGCGATGCCGTTTGTGAACCAAAGAGAATACACACGGCACGAAATACAAAGTTGCGAACGTGGCGACGACCAGCCCGCCAATCACGGCACGGCCTAGCGGCGCGTTCTGCTCTCCGCCTTCTCCGAGCCCGAGCGACAGGGGGACCATACCGATGATCATGGCAAAAGCGGTCATGAGCACGGGGCGAATACGCACATACCCTGCCTGGACCGCGGCCTGAGTCGAATTCAGCCCTTCGTTCAAGCGTTCGCGCGCGAAGGATACCATCAGGATGCTATTGGCTGTGGCAACGCCCATGCACATGATCATGCCAGTCAACGACGGCACGCTCAGTGTGGTATGCGTGAGCAATAAAATCCAAATGATCCCCGCCAGGGCCCCAGGCAGCGCCGTAATGATAATAAACGGATCGATCCACGATTGAAAGTTCACCACGATCAAGAGATAAACAAGAACGATGGCGAGGCCTACACCGGCGCTCAGCCCGGCGAAGGACGACGTCATGGTGGCCACTTGCCCGCGGCGGACAAGCTGGGTGCCGCGAGGGAGCTTGCTTTGAAAATCCGCCAGCACTTTCTGGATATCCGCATCCACGCCGCCCAGATCGCGCCCTTCCACGGAGGCGTAAACGTCCAACATACCCTGGCTATCATACTCGCTGAGCAACGCGGGCTCGGTGTTTACACTCAATGCCACCATATTCCCGAGAATCTGCGGGGTCTTGCTCAGGGCTGAAGAAATCGGAATGTTGTCGAGCGATTGCATGGAGTCAATCTTGTATTGCGGCGCTTGCACGGCAACGTTGTATTCATAACCGCTAGCCGGGTTGACCCAGAACGATGGACTGACCGTGGAGCTTGAGCTCAGTGTGAGCAGGACACTATTGGCCACGTCTTGCGGGCTCAGGCCCACGGACTGCACGCGGGTGCGGTCGACGTCCAGGAAAATCGCCGGAAAAGAGCGCAATTGTTGCACGTGCACGTCCACCGCGCCGGGGATGTGCTGGATGCGGTTGGTAATCTGCTGCGCCAACAGATAGTTGGCCTTCAGGTTTGGGCCAATGAGCTGGATATCGATTGGCGCGGGCACGCCGAAATTCAGGATCTGGCTGATCATATCCGCCGGCTGAAAAAAGAATTCCGTGCCGGGGAACTCTTCGGCCAATCGCTTTCGCAACTCGTCAACGTAGTACCTGGTTTGCTGTTTGCGTTCGGGCTTGAGGCCGATAAGAATTTCAGCATCCGACTCGCCAATCACGCCTGAGTTGCTGTAGGCCGTGTTCACAGTGCTGTTGAATAAGCCGATGTTGTCCAGGATGTTCCCGAGATCCTCCGGGGGAATGACCCGGCGGATCAAGTTGTCCACGCCGTCGGCCTCCCGGGCGGTTTCCTCGACACGCTGTCCCGCTCGGGCGCGCATGTGCAAACGGATCAGCCCGGCGTCCACGGACGGAAAGAAGTCCCGGCCGAGCACGGGAATCAGCGCCATCGAAGCCACGCAGAAAAAGAGAAACAAAGCCACAAAAAGCCAAGATCGCTCCAGGCAGAAGGACAGCGAGGCGCGATAGCCTCCGCGCATGCGGTCAAACCCTCGCGCGAATCCGCGCTGCGCTCGCGAGAAAATATCGTTTCCGGTGGCGTATTCCTCGCCGTGATGGCCCTTGAGCAGGTACATGGCCATGGTCGGCACCAGGGTGCGGGAAAAGAAGTACGAAGCGAGCATGGCGAAAACCACGGCTTCGGCCAGCGGGACGAACAGGAATTTCGCCACGCCGGTGAGGAAAAACATCGGCACGAACACAATGCAGATGCAGAGCGTCGAGACCAGCGCGGGAATGGCGATTTCCTGGGAACCGTCGAGAATCGCGCGGACGGTGTCCTTTCCCTGCGCCAGGTTTCTCTCGATATTTTCGATGGCCACCGTGGCGTCGTCCACCAGGATGCCGACCGCGAGCGCCAGTCCGCCGAGGGTCATGAGATTGATCGTTTCGTGGAGCGCGCTTAGGACGGTGATGGAGACCAGAATCGAAAGCGGGATCGAGATGGCGATAATCAGCGTGCTGCGCCAGCTTCCCAGGAAAAGCAGGATCATCAACGCAGTCAGGCACGCGGCCACCACTCCTTCTCGGACGACTCCCTGAATAGCGGCCCTCACGAAAATGGATTGATCGAACAGGGGGGTCAACACCGTTTGCGGCGGCAGGAGATTCTTGATTTGCGGCAGCTTGGAGTAGACCTGCGACACGACGCTGAGGGTTGAGGTGTCGCCGGTCTTGTAGATTGCGAGTATCACGCCGCGCTGTCCATCCATGCGTGCGATGTTGATCTGCGGCGAATAGCCGTCGCTGACGTAGGCGACGTCCTTTATGTAGATCGTCGCGCCGTTCGCTGTCTTAATCGGCAGGTTGTTCAGCGCGGCAAGGGTATCCGGCGACCCGTTCATCTCCACATTGAACTCGGTCGAGCCCATCTTGACCGTGCCGGAAGGTAAAACCAAGTTCTGGGTGGAGACGGCATTGATGACGTCTGTGGGCGACAGACCTTTCGATTGCAACGCCGGGATGTCAATGTTCACCGAAACTTGACGCTGTTTTCCGCCAAAGGGCCATGGAATAGCCGCGCCGTCCACCGTGGCCAGTTGATTGCGGACCAGGTTTGCGCCGAAGTCGAACAACTCCTGCTCGGAGAGCCCCTGGCCTCTCATGCCCAATTGCAAGACGGGTACGCTCGATGCCGAATACGTAATGATGAGCGGGGGGGAAATGCCGGGGGGCAATTGCCGAATCATGGTTTGGGAGATGGCAGTGATTTGCGTGACCGCCACATGAACATCCGCCCCAGGATGAAAGAATACCTTGATGATCGAGCGCCCCGCCACGGTCTGCGACTCGGTGTGCTCGATGTTGTCCACCACCGTGGTCATGAAGCGCTCGTAAGGCGAGACGACGCGGTCTTCCATCAGTTGCGGGGACAATCCGGAGTAGTTCCAGCAAACGCTCACCACCGGGATGTCGATGTTGGGAAAAACGTCGGTGGGCGTGCGTTGCAGCACGATCGGCGACATCAGCACGATGACGAGCGCGGCGACGATGAACGTGTAGGGCCGCGTCAGGGCGATCCGAACGATCCACATGCGTCTGCCCTCGAAAGTACTGAGAATCTTACCGCGAATGAATTCGCGAGCGGAGCTCCAGCATACAACTTTTCATGGAACTGTAATTATTGGATGCCCAAATCCTCCGGTTCGTTACAGAAGTTATATGATGAATTGGCTGAGCAGGCCTAACACACAAGCCCTCCGCACGCTAGAGCCGGCCGGGACTTTCCAAATGGGGTAAGTAAATAGGGAAAGCACAAACCATGAACTAAAGATACCCGGATCACGTGCGGAATTCATGACTGGCGTCACAACGGGGAATGTAGTTTATCACCAGGGAAAAAATAGAACGATTGAATTTATTTTTGTATTGCTGCTATAGTGTCTCGCGCGGGCGACGAGAGGTCAGAATACTCAATAAATGGAATTTTAGAAGTACCCGTAAGACAGTCCGGCGGTATAACAAAGTAGTAAAGGCAGTGCCGCCGGGCTGTTTCCCCCTTCACTGGTCGAGGGCGCCGTTTCCCGCGTTAAGTTGAGGCCGGTTTTACGGCAGACAGAGAGGCGCTGAGACCGTCCAGACTGAACACCTCGGAGTGTCCCCCCGAGGGCGGCACGTATGGCACAGATCTTTCATCGCAGCACGAATACCATCTCGCGCGTCAGCATTTACGGCGCGGTGATCCTGATTGCTATCCTGGGATACGCCGTGAACGTCGTGAATCAAACCTCGTACGTAACCGAGGTGCACAACGCGCGGCCGCAGCCCATTCCCTTCAGCCACAAGCATCATGTGGGTGAACTAGGTTTGGACTGCCGCTATTGCCACAGCTCGGTGGAGGTTTCCTCCTCGGCGGGAATGCCTCCGACGCAAACGTGCATGGCATGCCACTCGCAAATCTGGACCGGCGCGGCCATCCTCGAACCGGTGCGCGCGAGCTACCGCGATTCAACGCCGATTGCCTGGACGCGTGTCAATGCGCTTCCCGACTTCGTCTATTTCAATCACAGCATTCATGTGGCGAAGGGAGTTGGCTGCACCACCTGCCACGGGCCTGTCGCGGAAATGAACATTACCTGGCGCGAGCAGAGTCTCTACATGCGCTGGTGTCTCGAGTGCCACAACGCGCCGGAAAAATTTTTGCGCCCTCGATCAGAAGTATTCAACGCGTTTTACAAGCCTCCTTCGGATCAGGAGACTTTGGGCAACCGGCTGATGAGCGAATACAAAGTGCAGAAACTCACGAACTGCACGACGTGCCACCGCTAGAGGAATCAGGGAATTCATGGACATCGATCGAAAAAGCGCCGCACAGCCCGATGTGGACATTTCCGCATTGCGCAAGGCCGCGAGCGGCGGAGAAACACCTCGATTTTGGCGCGGGCTCGACGAGCTTGCCGATACTCCGGAATTCCGGAACCACAAGGAAAATGAGTTTCCGCACGGGGCCAACGATCCCGAAGCGAAGCTCGACCGGCGAGACCTCCTGAAAGTGATGGCGGCATCCGCCGCGTTTGCCGGCCTCGCCGGTTGCACGAAACTTCCCACGCAAAAAATTGTTCCTTACGTTCGCCAGCCGGAGGAAATTATCCCGGGGAAGGCGCTGTTCTATGCGACCGCAGTGACGCTTGGCGGCGTAGCGACCGGCGTTTTGGTCGAGAGCCACATGGCGCGGCCCACGAAAATCGAGGGGAACCCCGATCACCCCGGCAGCCTGGGCGCGACCGACGCGTTTTCACAGGCCTCGATTTTGGGGCTCTACGATCCGGACCGCTCGCAGGCGGAAATTCACGATGGACGCATCGGAAGCTGGGCGGAGTTTCAGGACGAGCTGTCCACCGCGCTCGGAGCGGAAAAGGGAAACAGCGGCTCCGGCGTGAGGCTGCTGACCCCGACGATCACTTCTCCGCCGCTCGGAGATCAAATCAATACGTTCTTGACGGCGTATCGGTCCGCGAAGTGGGTGCAATACGAATCGGTGACGCGCGACAATATCCGAGAAGGCGCGAAACTCGCCTTCGGCGAATATGTGAACGCGGTTTACCGCGTGGATCAGGCGGAGGTGATCGTCGCGCTCGAGTCGGATTTTCTGACCAGCGGACCGGGATGCATACGTTACGCGCGGGAATTCTCGAGGAAGCGGCGCATCGAGGGCCCCGAATCGAAAATGAATCGCCTCTACGCGGTTGAGTCCACGCCGACGAATACTGGCGCGATGGCCGATCACCGCTTGCGAATGAGAGCTTCCGACATCGAAGGCTTCGCACGCGCCCTTGCGCGTGAGCTTGGTGTGAGCACGGTTGCAGTTCCAGCGGTTCCTCCGAATGTTCCGGCCGGCTGGATTCAAGTCCTTGCCCGCGACCTTAAGCAACATCCCGGGACGACCCTGATAGTCGCCGGTGATCAGCAACCGCCCATCGTGCATGCGCTCGCTCATGCCATCAATCAGGCCCTGGGCAATATCGGCAAGACCGTTTATTTCACGGAGCCGATCGAGGTCTCACCGGGAAACCAGTGGGATTCCATCGGCGAATTGGCGGCGGATATTCGGGCGGGAAGCGTTACGACGCTGCTGATTTTGGGCAGCAATCCCGTCTATGACGCGCCTGCCGATCTGGGCTTCAAGGAAATTCTGCCGAAGGTGGCGTTCAGCGCGCGTCTCGGACTCTACGAAGATGAAACATCCGCTCTCTGCCATTGGCACATTCCGCAAGCGCACGAACTCGAATCGTGGGGCGACGCGCGCGGATATGACGGCACGGCCACGGTGATTCAGCCGCTGATCGCGCCGCTTTACGGCGGAAAATCCGAAGTTGATTTTCTGGCCGTGCTCAATGCGCAAGTCTCGAGACCGAGTCACGATATCGTGCATGATTATTGGCAGGCGCAGCGCACCAATGTGGAGCGATTCGATGTGTTTTGGGAGAAGACGCTGCGGGATGGGATTGTCGCCGACACGGCTTTCCCGCCGAAGGAGGTTTCGCTGAAGCCAGGGATTGGCGTGGAACCTCCGGCCGCCGCAGCGCAGGGACTCGAAATTGTTTTTCGGCCGGATCACACCATCTGGGATGGCCGCTTCGCAAACAACGGCTGGCTGCAGGAATTGCCCAAGCCGCTGACGATGCTGACTTGGGATTCTGTGGCCATGCTCAGCCCGAAAACGGCCGAGCGCCTGGGAATCAAGAGCGAAGATGCCGCCGAATTAAAGTATCAGGGGCGAACGATTGTCGCACCCGCCTGGGTGATGCCGGGGCACGCGGATGAAAGCGTGACGGTGTTTTTAGGTTACGGACGGACGCGCTCCGGCCGCGTCGGAACCGGCGCCGGATTTGATGCCGGATGGATACGTCCTCTCTCCACGCCGTGGATTGGGACTGGGCTTGAAATTCGCAAGACAGGCGAAAGATGGCCGCTGGCCACGACACAGACTCAGAGCACCATGGAAGGGCGCGAACCGATTCGTATCGCGACGCTCGACGAATACCAAAAAAATCCGAAATTTGCGCAAGCCGATGCGGACGAGAAACCTCTCTCGCTTTATCCCGAAGTGAAATATGAGGGCAATCAGTGGGGCATGGCGATCGACCTGAATGCCTGCACCGGTTGCGGCGGCTGCGTGGTGGCCTGCCAGGCGGAAAACAACATCGCCGTTGTCGGCAAGAAAGAAGTGATGATCGGACGGCATATGCACTGGATCCGAATCGATCGTTACTACGAAGGTGGTGTGGACGATCCCTGCACCTACCACGAGCCCGTGCTATGCATGCACTGTGAAAATGCGCCCTGCGAAGTCGTCTGCCCGGTAGCCGCGACGGTGCACAGTCCCGAGGGCCTGAACGAGATGATTTACAACCGGTGCGTAGGCACACGCTACTGCTCGAATAATTGCCCGTACAAAGTCCGCCGGTTCAACTTCTACCTCTATTCGGATTGGGATACGCCCAACCTGTTCGGAATGCGCAATCCCAATGTGAGCGTGCGCAGCCGCGGCGTGATGGAAAAATGCTCGTACTGCGTGCAGCGAATCAACGCGGTAAAAATCGAGGCGGAAAAGCAGGACCGCCCGGTTCGGGACGGCGAAATCGTGACCGCCTGCCAGCAATCGTGCCCGTCGGAAGCCATCGTATTTGGAAACATCAACGATCCCGACAGCCGCGTTTCCAAGCTGAAAGCGATGAACCGGAATTACAAACTGCTCGAAGAACTGAATACGCGGCCAAGGACAACGTATCTCGCGAAATTGCGCAACCCGAACCCGGAGATCGAAAAGACGTCAGCGGTCTAGTGCGGAATGACACATGGCAGATAGCCCAAGCGACAAACTGGCGGCGGCAGAATTCGCGAACGCGCCGATTCTAGGCCCGGGGCACGATTTCGCTTCCGTTACCGACAAAATCAGCGCGATTGTGCTGACCCGGCGCACGCCGAAGTGGTGGATTATCGGCTTTCTCGTGTCTTTTGCACTGGTCATTCTTTTGACGGTGTCGGTTACCTATCTGCTTGTCTATGGGGTAGGCATATGGGGCATTCAGATTCCCGTGGGATGGGCCTTTGCGATCGTCAATTTCGTTTGGTGGATCGGAATCGGCCATGCCGGCACGCTGATTTCCGCGATCTTGCTCTTGTTGCGGCAGCAATGGCGCACTTCCATCAACCGGTTTGCGGAAGCGATGACGCTGTTTGCAGTATCCTGCGCGGGTCTGTTTCCTTTGATTCATATGGGCCGTCCATGGCTGGCCTACTGGATCTTCCCGTACCCGGACACGATGAAGATGTGGCCTAATTTCCGGAGTCCGCTGGTGTGGGATGCGTTCGCGGTGTCGACCTATGCCACGGTTTCGCTGCTGTTCTGGTTCATTGGCCTGATTCCGGACCTCGCCACGCTGCGCGATCGGGCGAAAAACCGCGCCGCGAAATTGATTTATGGTCTTCTCGCCATGGGATGGCGCGGCTCGGCGGTTCATTGGGAGAGGCACGAAACGGCCTCCTTGCTGCTGGCCGGCCTCGCGACGCCCTTGGTCGTCTCCGTCCACACCATCGTGAGCTTTGACTTCGCCTTCGCTATCGTTCCCGGATGGCACGCGACGATTTTTCCGCCTTACTTCGTTGCGGGAGCGATTTACGCGGGATTCGCCATGGTGCTCACGCTTTCGATTCCTGTGCGGAAACTCTTTCACCTCGAGGATTTCATCACCATGCGCCACCTCGACAATATGGGCAAGGTGATGCTCGCCACCGGGCTGATCGTCGGTTATGGATACATGATGGAGACGTTCACCGCCTTTTATAGCGGCAATCCATACGAACGCTTCATGATCCTGAATCGCATGACAGGACCTTACGCCCCGGTGTACTGGTTATTAATCGCCTGTAACATCGTGACGCCTCAATTTCTGTGGTTCCGAAACATTCGTGCGAAAGTTGGCGCGCTGTTCGCCATCGCCATGGTCGTGAATCTGGGCATGTGGCTCGAACGGTTCGTCATCGTGGTGACCAGCTTGCACCGCGATTTCCTCCCGTCGTCCTGGGGAATGTTTTACCCGACGCGGTGGGACTTCTTTACGTTTTTCGGAACGGTAGGCCTCTTCCTGTTCCTGGTGTTTCTCTTCCTCCGCTACCTGCCGCTGATTTCCATTTTCGAAATGAGAACGCTGGTGGCGGAAGAGGACGAAAAGAAAGCGGCCGGCTAATGCGCGCTGCGGGATTTTATTTTTCGCTCATGGGAAAGTTGCAATGAAGCAACAGGAGACCACCTACGGATTGATGGCGGAGTTCGCCACTCCCGAGCAATTGCTCGAGGCGGCCCGCCATACGCACGAAGCGGGATATCGCCGCATCGACGCCTTCGCGCCGTTCCCGATCGAAGGGCTCGCGGAGGCGGTCGGATTTCACCGCACGCGGCTGCCCCTCGTGGTCCTGCTTGCCGGTATAGTTGGTGGCTGCGCGGGATTTTACCTGCAGTATTACGCCGCGGCGGTCAGCTATCCCATCAACGTTGGCGGCAGGCCGATGAATAGCTGGCCGGCATTTATCCCCGTCACGTTTGAAATGACCATCTTGTTCGCCTCTGCCGCCGCCGTATTCGGCATGCTGGCGATGAACGGATTGCCGACGCCCTATCATCCGGTGTTCAACGTGCGGCGGTTCGCGCTGGCTTCGCGCGACCGGTTCTTTCTTTGCATTAAAGCGCGCGACCCGATGTTTGACGTGGAGCAGACGCGTAAATTCATGCAGACGCTCAGCCCGCGCGAGGTGACCGATATTGATCCGTAGCGCGAATTCCCGAAAACCACGCGCGGGCGGATGGATGCTGGCCGCTCTGGGGCTCCTATTCGTGTGCGCCGGATGCCGCCTCGATATGCACGTGCAGCCGCGCTACAACCCATACGATCCGACCGACTTTTTTGGAGACGGCCAATCCGCGCGCTTGCCCGTTCCAGGGACGGTTCCTCGCGGTGAATTGACGCTTGGCCCGCAGGAATTGCTGTACACCGGGAAAGTGAATGGACAGCCGTCGGAAGTGTTCCCGTATCCCGTGACGCAGGAAATCGTGGGACGCGGGCGCGAGCGCTACAACGTATTCTGCTCTCCCTGTCACGGATTTTCCGGCGATGGCGACGGCATGATCGTGCAGCGCGGTTTCCGACATCCGCCTTCGTTTCACGAGGACCAGATGCGCACGGCGCCCGTGGGACATTACTTCGACGTGATCACGAACGGCTTCGGCGTCATGTACCCGTACGGCTACCGCGTGCCGCCGCGCGACCGCTGGGCCATCATCGCGTACGTACGGGCTTTGCAACTCAGCCGGCAAGTGCCGATCGGCGATGTGCCGGACGCGGAGCGGGCAAAATTGACAGGCCAATCGAAATGAGCGAAACCGGAGAAACAAAGTTGAAACTCGAAGGACTGCCGGTGCGGCTGGTCCTCGCGGGCGCCGTGTTGCTTGCGATTTGCCTGGCGGCGGGAGTTGCGGACAAGGCGGAATTTTTCCGTTCGTACCTGATCGCGTTCCTGTTCTGGATTGGCATCACGCTGGGCTCCCTGGCGCTCTTGATGGTGCAGCACCTGACCGGCGGGAGGTGGGCGCTGGTCATTCGGCGAATCCTCGAAGCGGGCACGCGCACGCTCCCGCTCATGGCCGTCGCGGCACTGCCGCTCCTCGCGGGAATGAAGACGCTTTACAGTTGGTCCCGCCCCGGCCAGACCGACCCGGTTATCCTGGCGAAGCAATCCTATCTCAACCCCGAATTTTTCATTGTTCGCATGGTTTTCTATTTCGCGATTTGGTTCACGCTTGCGTATTTCTTGAACAAGTGGTCCAGGCAGGAGGACGCGGGCGGGGCGGGTCTGGCGCTTTGGAAGCACCTCGAAGGGTTAAGCGGGATCGGTTTGGTGATTTATGGATTTACCGTCACGTTCGCGAGCATCGACTGGGTCATGTCCCTGGAACCTCGCTGGTACTCCACCATTTATGGGCTGCTCTTCATGGTGGCGCAGGCCCTTTCAGCGATGGCGTTTTCGATCGCCATCCTGATCTGGCTATCCGACCGCAAACCTCTTTCAGAAGTAGTGAGGCCGGCACAATTCCAGGACCTGGGCAGTTTTTTGCTGACGTTTGTGATGCTCTGGGCCTATTTGGAATTCTCGCAATTTCTGATTATTTGGGGTGGAAATCTTTCCGATGAAATTCCCTGGTATATCCGCAGGATGGAAGGGGTTTGGGGGAGCGTCGGCCTGCTTTTGGTGATCTTGAGTTTTTTCTTTCCGTTTTTTCTGCTGTTGTTCCGGCATGTGAAGAGGAGAACAGGTTCGCTACTGATGGTGGCTTTGCTGGTTCTCTTGATGCGCCTACTGGATATGTACTGGATGGTTTTACCGGCGTTCGGCGGCGGAAATGTTCGTCTCACGTGGATGGACGTGGCGCTCCCGCTTGGCATGGGAGGAATCTGGTTCGCGTATTTCCTCTGGCAGTTGCAGCGCATGCCGCTTTTGCCGGCCCACGATCCGCGCATGGAAGAAATTACCGCGCAGGCGGTCGAACATGGATAAACCACACAACGCTCCCGCAACCACGCCAGGCTACGAAACGCGCGACGCGAATGCGGGTGGAGTATTTAAATTTCTAGTGGCCTTGGGCATCGTGCTCGTGGTTACAGGTTTGGTGTGTTGGGGAATGTTCCGCTATTTTTCGGCGCACGAAGTGGATCGGGCGGCTTCCGATTCTCCCTTCGCGGACACGCGGCAGTTGCCGCTGGGGCCGCAGTTGCAAGTGAATCCGCGCGAGGACTGGCTGAAATTTCGGGAAGAGCAGGAAAAGTCTCTGGAGACTTACGCATGGGAGAATCGCTCCGCCGGGACGGTGCGCGTGCCCATTGAAGAAGCCATGGAGCTATTGGTGAAAAAGGGATTGCCGGTGCAAGGCACGGCGCAACCGCAGCCCGCGGATGCAAAGAAGCCAGCGCCGGAAGGGAGCAAAAAACCATGAATTGCAGATTTTATGCCGCGATGCTTTTGGCCCTGACTGGTGTTGCCGCTTTTTCCGCAAGCGCGCAGCAGGCAACCACGCCCGCAATCTTGAGCAAAGTGGGCATTACGCAAAATCTGAACGCGCAGATTCCGCCGGACCTTGTGTTTCGGGACGAGGCAGGAAAGGCCGTGCGAATCGGCGACTTTTTTGGACAAAAGCCGATCGTGCTCTCCCTGGTCTACTTCGATTGCCCGGCGCTTTGCACGGAAGTTCTGAACGGGGAATTGCGCACGATGAAAGCGATCTCGCTCGATCTCGGGAAGGATTTCGACGCGGTGACGGTCAGTTTCGAGCCGAAAGATACACCCGCACTGGCCAAGGCGAAGCGCGACGTTTATGTCGGGCAATATGGACGACCCGGCGCAGAGGATCACTGGCACTTCCTCACCGGCGATCAGCAATCGATTGACGCCCTCACTAGCGTAGCCGGCTTTCACTACGCCTACGATTCTTCGATCCGCCAGTACGCGCATGCCGCCGCCATCCTCGTTCTCACTCCGGATGGGCGCATCGATCGCTACTTTTACGGCGTGATCTATCCGGCGCGCGATGTGCGGCTCGGACTCGTCGAGGCGTCGGAAGGCAAGATCGGAACTTTGACCGATCACGCGCTGCTGTATTGCTACCAGTACGATCCCATGACCGGCAAATACGGCGTGGTAGTAATGAATGTGCTGCGCGCGGCGGGCGGTTTGACCGTGCTGCTCTTGGGAATTTTCATGACCATGATGTTTTTGCGAGAACGCAAGCGGCCGTCCGGCGTTTCTCCGGCGGCCGGCGCCAAGGCGCGGTGAGGATTCGTGAAGTGAGGATACGATCTTGATGCAAGGCCTTCCATTTCAGCCGGAACAGGCTTCCTCGATCGCGAGGTCGGTGGACGAGCTGTACTATTTTCTGACAGCCGTCACGATGTTTTTTACGGCCCTGATTTTCTCGGTCATTTTCTATTTCATGATCAAGTACCGGAGGCGCTCGCCGAACGAGCGCCCCAAGGCGATCGAAGGATCGTTTCCGCTCGAGGTGCTTTGGACCGCTATCCCCACGGTGATCGTCGCGGTGATTTTCGTTTGGAGTTCCATGTTGTATTTCCGGAACTCGGAGTCGCCCAAGGGCGCGATGGAAATCTTCGTGACCGGAAAACAGTGGATGTGGAAGGTCGAGCATCCCGAAGGACAGCGCGAGATCAACGAACTGCACGTGCCGCTTGGGCGTCCGGTGAAGCTGACGATGACTTCGGAGGACGTGATTCACGATTTTTTTGTTCCGGCATTCCGCGTCAAGAAGGACATTCTGCCGGGGCGCTACACGTCTCTCTGGTTTGAGGCCACCAAGGTGGGAACGTTCCATCTGTTTTGCGCGCAGTACTGCGGCGCCTTCCACGCGGGGATGATCGGTTCGATCATCGTCCAGCAACCTGACGAATATGAGCGCTGGCTTGCCGGGGGAGCGCCGGGCGAATCCATGGAGCAGGCGGGAGCGAAAGTATTTCAGGCCAGCGGCTGCTCCACTTGCCACTTGGCCGACGGCACTGGCCTGGGCCCGTCCCTGCTCGGCGTTTACGGACAACCCGTCAAACTGACCACGGGCGAAACCGTCACGGCGGACGATGCCTATGTGCGCCAACACATCCTCACGCCAAAAGCGACCACCGTTTTTGGCTATCATCCCATTATGCCGTCATTTCAGGGACAGATGACGGAAGAGCAGCTCAACAATGTGATTGCCTATCTTCGCGCGCTCGGCAAGGCGCAACCGAAGCCGAAGGAAGAGGGGAAGCAATGAGTACGGCCACGCTGGAACCACGCGTTCACGCGCAGCGAAATTATTTGAACGAGGACTACGGCTGGAAGTCCTGGCTGTTTACGCTGGACCACAAGCGCATCGCGCTGTTGTACCTGGTTTCGATCACGTTCTTCTTCATCATTGGCGGATCGTTCGCCGTCCTGATGCGCATCCACCTGGTCGAGCCGCAAGGCGCGCTCGTGCAGCCGGAGACCTACAACAAATTATTCACAGCGCACGGCATCGTGATGATTTTCTTTTTCCTGATTCCGTCGATTCCCGCGGTTCTGGGAAATTTTCTAGTCCCGTTGATGGTGGGAGCGCGGGACCTCGCCTTCCCTAGGCTGAACCTGCTGAGCTGGTACATCTATATCGTCGGAGGCCTGTTCACGTTGTATTCGGTGACTGCGGGGGGCGTGGATACAGGTTGGACGTTCTATACGCCCTATAGCAGCACGTACTCGAATACCCAGGTCACAGCCGTGGCGATCGGCGTCTTCGTTACGGGGTTTTCCTCGATCCTGACGGGCCTGAACTTCATCGTAACGATTCACAAGATGCGCGCCCCGGGGCTGACCTGGTTCCGCATGCCGCTCTTCCTGTGGTCCATCTATGCGACGAGCATCATCATGGTGCTCGGCACGCCGGTGCTGGCGATCACGATTTTTCTTCTGGCGCTTGAACACTTGTTTCACGTGGGCATCTTCAGTCCGGCGCTGGGCGGCGATCCTCTTTTGTTCCAGCATCTATTTTGGTTCTACTCTCATCCTGCTGTGTACATCATGATTTTGCCCGCGATGGGAGTCGTCAGCGAAATCATTCCGTGCTTTTCGAGGAAGCGTATTTTCGGATACAAGATCGTCGCGTTTTCCAGCGTGGCCATCGCCGTCCTCGGATTTCTCGTCTGGGGACACCACATGTTCGTTACCGGGCAATCGGTCTATGCGGGATTGATTTTTTCCTTGCTGAGTTTCCTCGTCGCGATTCCTTCGGCTATCAAAGTGTTCAACTGGACTGCCACTTTGTACAAGGGATCGATTTCCTACGAAGCGCCGATGCTGTATGCCCTGGGATTTATCGGCCTGTTCACGATGGGCGGCTTGACGGGACTGTTCCTGGCTTCGCTCGCGACCGACGTGCACCTCAACGGAACGTATTTCATCGTAGCCCACTTCCACTACATCATGGTCGGCGGCGCGGTGATGGGATATCTCGGCGGGATCCATTTCTGGTGGCCGAAAATTTCCGGACGGAAGTATCCCAATGGCTGGGCGGCGCTTGCCGCGGCGATTATTTTCATCGGCTTCAACCTGACGTTTTTTCCGCAGTTCATTCTTGGCTATCTGGGCATGCCGCGCCGGTACGCGTTTTATCCGGCGGAATTTCAAGTGTTGAACGTGATGTCGTCGGCGGGCGCCACGGTTCTGGGCGTCGGGTATTTGATTCCGCTCGTTTACCTGATCTGGTCGATGCGCTATGGCCCGATCGCGGAACCCAACCCGTGGGGCGCCACGGGGCTCGAATGGAAGACGTCGTCTCCGCCGCCAACGGAAAACTTCGCGGAAATTCCCGTGGTCACCGAGGAAGCCTACGCGTACGCGCCTGAGGAGGCCGCCGGTGACTGACGCCGAAGCGCACGCGCAACACGCCGGACTGGCGCATCAGTTTGAGGACCTGGAGCAGCAGCAGGACGCTGACGCCCTGGGCATCTGGGTCTTCCTGGTGACGGAAATCATGTTTTTTGGCGGCCTTTTCGCTGCCTATGCCATTTACCGGTGGCTCTACTTTGCGGCATTTGAGGGCGGCAGCCATATTCTGGACGTTCGGCTTGGCGCCGCGAATACCATGGTTCTGCTCGGCAGCAGTCTCACGATGGCGCTCTCGGTGCGCTCCGCGCAGACTGGCAATCGCCGCGCCCTCGTCCTGTTCCTGATCGCCACGATGATTCTTGGCGGAATCTTCCTGGGCGTCAAAGCGGTTGAGTACAATCAAAAATTTGTAGAGCATGTGGTTCCCAGCCTGGATTGGGCGCCGGAAGGACAAACCCTGGCGCGTCTCGCGCCCGGGGGTCTCGGTCATGCCCAGATTTATTTCTTTTTCTATTTCGCGATGACCGGCCTGCACGCCCTGCACATGATCATCGGGATGGGCCTGTTACTCTGGCTGGTCCTTCGCGCGCGGAAGGGAAGCTTCACCCCTCATTATTTCGCGCCGGTCGAGGTTGTTGGCCTGTACTGGCATTTCGTCGATATTGTCTGGATTTTCCTGTTTCCATTGCTTTACTTGATAGGCGGGCGCTACTAATGTCGCAGCCGATTGTGCCGCAAAAAACGTACCTGATGGTTTTCCTCTGCCTGATTGGATTGACACTACTGACCACCGGAGTGGCCTTCATCGACCTCGGGCCGTTCAACACCGTGGCAGCGCTTGCCATTGCGTTTGCGAAAATGCTCCTGGTGATTTTATTTTTCATGGGAGTGAGGCACAGCAGCGGCTTGGTGCGGATCATCCTGGTGGCGGGTTTTTTCTGGCTAGCTCTTCTGATCGCCTTCACGATGACCGACTATCGCACCCGGTTCTGGACCCCCGCGCCCGATTCCTGGTCGTCGACCGCCCCGCCCACACACCCATAACTCTTGTCTTCTCCGTGCCCTCTGCGTTCTCAGTGTTGAAAGCTTTTCCGCATTAGCTCTCCCGGCGCACTAAAACCTTTCACCACGGAGGACACAGAGAAATCCTCAAGATCCGAAAGATTCATGTTGAGTTGGAGTTGGTCGAGAAACAGAAAACCCGTCCGTGTGTGCGGACGGGCTTTCCAGAGGGGAGAATAGTTCCGTGCCAATGCGCGGAAGGCACCAGAACTCTTTGTCCTCGCGGGAAGTCTAGAGGAGCGGAAATAGGAATGTCAAGCGGAGAAATAGCTGAATCTAAATGATTATAAGTGTATTATAATCAGCGTGTTATCCAATTTACTTCGAGTAGGGGATGAGATATTCCGCTGAGTTTTCAACAGGTTCTTGCGATTCTTAGTAGAAGTCCTTTGCCTTGATCGGTTTGCTGGAAATCCCCAACTGTAGAATTTCGATCTGCTTCTCACGATCGAAAATCTTATTGGGAAGGAAAATTTTTACCAATATTCGAATTCCCCCGAAGCCGATTCCGGCGGCAACGGCGAAAACCATAATCGCCCCGGTTCCGACGAACGCTTCCACGATCATGCTGTTGATGCTTGGCTCGGTCAGCGTCTGCTTTGGCTCATTCCAGGTCACATTGCTCTGATAGCCGACCTGGTCGAGTATCTTATTCGCGGCTTGTCTGGAGGGAGCTCCCACCACCACAGCGATGAAGGAACTTACACGCTTCCCGAAGAGTACGTTCTGCCCCGGGGGCACTCCGCCGGGAGGGTCAAAGACGAAGCGACGCAGCATGCCCGCGAATTTGGCTGCGGCGATCTGCTGAGTCGGATACGAGGTGATGAGCAGCGTCTCACTCCTGTCTACGGAGAGTTGGTAGGTGGCGAGGATCGTCTCGGCGCTATGGTCAAACCCCATCCAGTCGTCCGTTCCGAGGGGAACGAAATGCGCCAGGCTGACCGGACCGATTACATAGCGTTCCGAATCCCGGACGCGTCCCTTTTCGGGAAGATGCTCGCCAACAAATGGGTACGGCGTATGATCCGCCATTTTATCCAGCAAATCGGCAAGCTGCTTCAAATCGGCATCCGAAGGACGCGCCTGCTTAGCCGGCGCCGAAACATCGAGCAGCATTTCCCCCACGACGAAGAGCGCACGATCATGCGACGCGCTGGCATACGAGCCCAGATCCGCGGCAGAGAGCGCATCGCTGCGCAGAAACGTGTAGGCGCCATAAGCGGAACTTGGGTCGCGCAAGCGGTAGAGCGTGACCGATGCGGTCTGGGTTCCCTGCGTGTAGGACCTCTGCTCCACTGATTTCACGATATATTCGCGAAAGGCCGGCGTGTCCGGTCCGACTAGAGAGTCGAGACCGGAGGGAGGAACGGCCGTCGAAGGCGCTGCTGCGGTCCAGCCCGAGAAAGCGGACGGCAGAATGCCCTGTGCGGCGGCCGGAAACGCCGCTCCAACGAGGCACAGCATACCGAGGCACATCCGAAGTAGTCGGCCCATGTCGCTCTTAATTAGACGCTAGAAGTTTACTGCGAGTTCCCGGATCGCGCCACTTTTCCCGCAAAATTTTCAGCGGCGGAGTGCGATTGATTGGAAGTCAGGCTGTTGGTGCTTTGCAGGTAGCTCTCAATGCCACGGTAAAGCCCGTCAGCGACCCTCTGGCGGTTGTCGGGATTCTTGAGCCACTTTTCGTCACTGGGATTGGAAAGGAAGGAAATCTCAGCCAGCACGGAGGGCATGTCCGCGCCGATCAAAACGACAAAGGGCGCCTTGCGCACGCCTCGGTTGTGCCCGCCCCGGTTGAGGGTCTCCATGCGCTTGGATAGAGAATCCTGAATCATGGTGGCGAGGTCGCGGGATTCCTCGATTTTTTCGCTGCGCGCGATTTTGGTGACGATATCTTGCAAGTCGTGGACGCCGTTTCCGGACAACGCGTTTTCGCGGGAAGCGACTTCCATGGCGTCGCTCGATCCCGTGAAGTTCAGGTAATACGTTTCGATCCCGCGCGCCTGGCGGTCCTGGCTCGAATTGGCATGGACGGATATGAATAGGTCGGCCTTGGCCTCGTTGGCGATTTCCGTGCGGCGTTCGAGCGGAATGAAGGTGTCATCTTCGCGCGTAAATACCACCGCGGCGCTTGGCAGCCGCTGTTGAATGATTTTGCCCAGCCGCAGCGCTACATCGAGGCACAAGTCTTTTTCCATGAGGCCGGTAGGCCCGATCGTGCCGGTGTCGCGGCCTCCATGCCCCGCATCGATCACGATCCGGCCGATCTTGAGTCCCAGTGCGCGAGTCAGGGAATGCTGGCCGTCGCGCATCAATTCCGGAGTGGGAGGAGGCCCCATCTCTTCCGCCTGATCGTGCGCCGATTTCACCGCACGGCTCGATTTTTTTGGCAATGCCGGACGAGCGGGGAGGGGTGCATACTCCGCGTCGGCAGGTTGTGCTGCTGCCGTCAACGCGGAGCCATCGGTTTCGTTGTCTTGCGCTGTCTTTGCCTTGGTGGAAGCAGAGGCGGTTGATTTCTGTGAATTCTCGCTTGGATTGCTCCCTGCTTTTCTTGGCGCCGGTTCCCATTCAGCCAAGGCGCCGGCGGAAGGCGCAGGGGGCGTGGCGGACGGCGTTTGGGCCTGGACAGCCGAGGCGTTCGCTGACGAAGGTGGCGCGGATTTCGTCGCGGCTTTTTCTGGCGCAATGGGCGAAGCCTGGGCCACGGTTTCCATGGGCGGCTTTTCGGGCTTCACTGCCGGCAAGTCCGTTGTCGTCGGCCCGGGCGGGGGAGCGATATTTCGCGCAGCCGCCTCGGCTGCGGCGGAAGTGCCGTAAACATCCACGACCAGGCGGTACGGATCGGGCAGCAAAAACACGGAGTAGTCCGTGACGCGATTCACCTCCAGCACCACGCGCACGACGCCGGATTGATTTTGACCGACGCGCACTGTTTTCAGGAATCCGCCGCTGTCCAGATCGATCGGCCTATGCAGCAGCGCGGAACTGAGCTTTGCGCCTTCGATATCAAAATAAATCCGGTCGGGCCCCGAGATGCGCGCCGCCTGATATTTCACTTTCGATCCGACGTCGATCACGATGCGAGTATAGGTGTCGGCGTTCCAGGTGCGGATCCGGGAGACCTGCGGGCCGGAGTTATCCGCGCCGGTATTGTCTTCGGACGACCCTTGTTTTGTGTCTGTCGCTGGCGGAGTCTTATCCGCGGAAATTGCTTTGGGGGCCATCCGGCCCGGACTATCCTTGGCGGGCGGCGTCTGCACGGGCAACTTTGACGGGGCGCTCACTGCAGACAACTTAGCGAGAATGGCGCGAACTTCCGAGGCATGGGACGAACGCGGGTGCAGCGCCAGATACTCTTCGTAGGTCTTCAGCGCGAGAACGGAATCATGCAAGTCGTCCTGCTCGATGTGTGCGACGGCCAGCAGCGCGTCCTCGCGGTACTTGCTGGCCGGATATTCCTGCATCAGGAACTGGAAGGCATCGATGGAGCGCTCATAATATTTTGCATCGAAGAGATCGCCCATCGTGCGGAACAGCTCGGCCACTTGATTTAGCGAGGCGGTGACGTCCGCGGCGTGGGAGGTAATCAGGTACACGCGCTGATACTCGATGACCAGGGCAGTGTAATCCTTGAGCGTGCGCACGCTCTCCGGACGCGCTTCGAGCGCCTGACGGGCTTTTTCGGCGCGTTCAAATTGGGCTTTTGCTGCCTCGCGACGTGGGGATGCGCTGTCACTGGCGCGGCCGGGGAGAGGAAAAAGCGACAAAGCCAGCACGGACGCGAAAAAGACGCGCAGGATTGGCCGGATTGTAGCGGCTTCATGCCGCAACGTCTGCCTCATTCGTTCGTAAAGACGACCCGTCCGTCTGCTTCCACCGTGCGGTAAATGGAATGCTGCTCATCAAACGCACGTGGGATGCGATCGGATCCGGGACGGAAGTAAGAATCGGTAACTTTATGAACGTATTCACGCGTCTCTCGATACCGCGGGATGCCCCCAGCACGATCCACGGCCCCCGGGCCTGCATTATACGCGGCCAGAGCCTTGTCAAGATCGCCATTATACCGCTCCAGGAGCGTATGAAGGTAGCGAACTCCGCCGTCGAGATTCTGTTGCGGGTCAAACGCGTTGCTTACGCCCAATTGCTGCGCGGTTCCCGGAACTAGTTGCATCAACCCAAGCGCGCCTTTTCGGGAAACGGCGCTGGTATTCCAGTTCGATTCCGTCTGGATCACGGCCCGGACAAGCGCAGGATCCACACGATATCGAGCTGAAACTTCGCGAATCATTCCCTCGATTTTTTGCCGATTGCTCTGCTCGGCGGCAGAGATATCGGAAGACACTGCGAACGGGCTTTGAGTTGTGCGCGGCACATTCCCCATGAGGGTAAAACCCTTCGGCACGACGGCTTTAATCGGCCGGGTGGCGTAAACCGCCGGGTTCGAGTTGATGAACATTCGCTTGCCGTCGGAATCCTTGTAAGAAACGATCTGGCCGCGGGCCGGAACAGCCCATAAGACCAGCATTCCCACAAGGATGAACACCGAACTGGAGAGGGAGCGCATATAGTTCAGTTCTGGGAAGGCAGTGCGATTCTGCTTCCTTTGAGACAGACCAGTCATCGCGACAGGGAGAGCCCGTCACGGCGGGTCGCCCTGGACGTTCCTGGCACTACTAAGGAATTATAGCAATTGGTCGATGAGGGGGTAAACGTGCCGCAAGGCCCTTTTTAGGCCAGGTGTGTCTTTTCCGCCAGCCTCGGCTAGATCGGGCCTTCCGCCGCCGGATCCGCCCACTTCCTTGGCGATAGCCTGTATGATCTTGCCAGCGTGTAACTTAGAGGTGAGATCCTTGGTAACACCGGCCAGAAGGGCGACCCGCCGCGGCGGGCCGTCCTCGACGGTGCCGAGGACGACGACACCGGAGCCGAGCTTCTGGCGCAGGCTGTCTACGAGGTGGCGCATGGCCTCGCGGTCCACGCCTTCGAGCTCGGCGGAGATGACCTTTACGCCCTTGATCGTCCGGGCTTGGGCGGCCAATTCGTCCAGTTTTGAGAGGGCGCCTTTGCGCTTCATGGCTTCCAGCTGCTTTTCGAGCTGCTTTTGTGTCTGCTCGGTGCGCTCGATGGCGGCGGCCAGGTTTTCTTCGTTCACGCCCATGCGGGCGGAAATGTCGCGCAGGAGTTGCTGCGCGCGCTGGTAGTCGGCGAGGGCGGCTGCGCCAGTGATGGCTTCGATGCGGCGCACTCCGGCGGCGGCGGATTGCTCGACGACGATTTTGAATATGCCGATGTCGCCCGTGCGGCGGACGTGCGTGCCGCCGCAAAGCTCCTTGCTGTAGAAGCCGCGCGGGGCCGACGGGTCGGGAATCGTGACTACGCGGACGTTCTGCTCCGGGTATCGATCGCCGAAAAATGCGAGTGCGCCGGAAGCGAGGGCGTCGTCCAGCGTCGTGATGTTGGTCTCGATTTCGCTGTTGAGCAAAATTTCGTCGTTCACCTGCTGCTCGATGTCGCGCAGTTCGGCCGGATCGATTGCGGCGAAATGCGAAAAATCGAATCGCAGGCGCGCAGGCTCGACGAGCGAGCCTGCTTGCTTGACGTGGGAGCCGAGAATGTTGCGCAGCGCCGCGTGCATCAAGTGCGTCCCCGTGTGGTTGCGCTTGATGTGCTCGCGCCGCGCGCCGTCGGCTATAACCGTGACTCGGTCGCCGACGCGGAAATTTTCTCTCGCAACAACACGGTGTGCTATGAGTCCCGCGATCGGATAGTACGCGCCCTGCACCTCGGCGATAAGTTGGGTTCCGGAATTGTCGTAGAAGCCACCAGTGTCGGCTACCTGCCCGCCAGACTCAGCGTAGATAGCTGTCCGATCAAGAACGACTTCCCCGATCTCTCCAGGTTTCATTTCGTCGACAGCGCCCTGCGCGGCTACTATCGAACGAATTCGACAATCTTTGTCCTCCGTACTGGTATAGAAATCGGTGTCAGTCCGATCGGTCTGGTAATATTGGACGAGCTCCGAATACACCGGATTCGCAATGCCCTTGTGCCCGCCTTTCCAGGATGCTCGCGCGCGGGTGCGTTGTTCCTCCATCGCGCGCTGAAAACCTGCGTCGTCAAATCTGAGGCCCAAATCGCGAACTGCATCCGTGATGAAATCAAGCGGCAATCCGTATGTGTCGTAGAGTTTGAACGCTTTCTCGCCCGCGTATATCGCTTCCTCTTTGAATGGCGCTCCGACAAATGCAGTCAATGGTCGCAGATCATCCTCGAGCTTTTCGAGGCCCACCTCCATCGTATTCCCAAATCTCTTCTCTTCTTCGTAGACGACTTTGAGCACGTGGGCTGCTTGAGGTCCAAACAACTCTGGATAGGCGCCGTGCATTAGCTTTCGAACCTGAACAACCATCTCTGTGAGAAATGGGCCTTTCGAATTAAGAAGACGACCATGGCGGAGCGCTCGACGCATGATTTTCCGGAGGACATAGCCCCGGCCTTCATTGGAGGGGAAAACTTCATCGGCAATCAGAAATGTCGCGGCTCGCGCGTGGTCGGCAATGATGCGAAGGGAAGCATCGCTTCGCGGGGAAGCTCCTGGTTGCGTACCTGTGAGTTCCCCGGCCCGTTTGATGAGTGGCACAAACAAATCCGTATCGAAATTGCTGATTTTTCCCTGCAAAACGGCGGCGAGGCGTTCCAAGCCCGCGCCCGTATCAATGGAAGGCTTAGGTAGATCGCTTACTTTCGCCCAGTCGGGACCGGCTTGGCGGTTGTACTCCATGAAAACTAGATTCCAGAGTTCGACGTAGCGGCCGCAGTCGCAGGGAAACTCGCAATCCATGTGGCCCTGATCAGAAGCTTCCGACCCCATGTCGTAATGAATTTCGCTACACGGACCGCAGGGGCCGGTGTCGCCCATCGCCCAAAAATTCTCTTTCAAACCGGGGACGGCATAGATGCGCTCAAGTGCTACGTTCTGCTCAATCCAAAAATCTCGTGCTGCGGTGTCTTCAGTGAGTTGCATACCTGGGAGGATCTCGGCACCACCAAACACGGTGACGAATAGCTTTTCTGTAGGGATATTGAACCAGTTAGGGGACGTCACCAACTCCCATGCGTAAGCGATTGCCTCGCGCTTGGTATATGGAAACTGATCTCCAACCACTCCCACCGGTCCAAACGAAAAGTTGCCGAGCATCTCGAAGAAGGTGTGGTGGCGCTTGGTGAAGCCGACATTTTCGAGGTCGTTGTGCTTACCGCCCGCGCGAACGCACTTCTGGGCTGATGTCGCTCTATTGTAGCCACGATTTTCGAGCCCGAGGAAAACGTCCTTGAACTGGTTCATCCCGGCGTTGGTGAAGAGCAGCGTGGGGTCGTTCGTCGGGACAAGCGACGAGCTGCGCACGACTCGGTGGCCGCGGTCGGCGAAAAATTTCAGAAACATGCTGCGGATTTCGTTGCCGCTCAGCAAGATGCCCTCAGTAATTCGTAAATCGTGACTGGTGACTGGTGATTAGTGACTGGTGACCCGAGGAAAGCATCCCGCTTCCCGGCTCGCCTTTTCTCTCACGCGTGTCTGCTTCGATGAAACATTATGGCAGACGGCTTAGACGCTCGCAACGCGGGTGAGGATCAAAGGCGGTTCACCACAGAGGACACAGAGGGCACAGAGTTCGGAATGAGAGAGGAGTAAAACACAACTCTCTATCTAGTTGGAGAGGGATGCCGAACTCAAAGATTTTCTCTGTCTCCTCTGTGTTGAAATCTTTTTGCGGCGTCGAGTGTAAGTTGATTGCATCGGGAGGCTCGGCAATCCTTGCCCGCCTCGCGTGTGACGCTTATCACTGTCCGTGACCTCGAAAATGCCCTTCCAGTCGACGAGGATGCGCAGATGCGTTGAATCCATTTATTGAGTTTGATTTTATTCACAGTAGTTCGTATCTTGCTTTTTCGGCCATTTTGCGCGAGTCTGTAAAGAAGGCGGCGAAACGATAGCCTATGTATCTGAAATGCGCCCACCCGGATTGCTCGTCTGATTTTGATTACGGGCAAGGGCGTCTGTTTCGCTTTCAACAAACTCCCCAGCAAGAGAAACAACCCCCCCATTGGCACGCCGTCAAGCACTACTGGCTCTGCGCGCGGTGCTGCGAAAGCTACACGATCGAATACCAAAAAGGAGTGGGAGTATTGCTCATGGAACGGCTGGAAACACTGGCCGGTGCGCAGCCTTGCTATTACGTCCTGCAGGCGGAACTTGCGCCCAAGCCGGCTTTGCCGCGGCGCCTCAGGCGATCGAGGGTCCGGCAGAGGAAGCAAAACAGCGAATCGACTTCTGCAACAGTGAGTGGGATCGAGGTACTCGAAAACCGGAATTTGGAAAGGAGGGAACAATCCCAATGAGTGAAGAGATTGGCACGATGGCGGGTGCGATCTGGCACACGCTCGACGCAAATGGAGAAATGACGCTGGCCAAGCTGAAGAAAGAATTGAAAGCCGGATCTCCGCTCTTTGACTGGGCCATCGGCTGGCTGGCGCGCGAGGACAAGATCATGTTGACTGCGGAGAAGCGATCCATCCGCGTCTGTCTGAAGGGGTGGCATACGCAAAGCATGCACGCCGCTTAATTCTCCTGTGAGAAGAAGCGATTAAGCCCGTATATCTAAGCCGACCCGGCGTTTCGGTGTGCGGCACTTGCGTCGATGTTTCGACTCCCTAGTTAGGCAGCGAACCCTCCCAGCCCAAATCATCCGCCGGTGCCTCTGTCCCGTTTATCGCAAGCGAAACCACTTCACTTCCGCGGGCATCCCCATGATAATCTGCTGCATCTTTACGCCCAGAATTCGGTGGCTGCATTATTCGGAGGCTTTCGATATGAACACAAAAGGAGCGAGGGGTGCCGTCGCACTCTGTATTTTCATTTTGCTTTTCTGCATTTCAATTCCAATTCGTGCGCAGGACTCTACTTCTTCGCTCTCGGGCGCAATCACCAGCGCAACCGGCGCTGCCGTTCCAAACGCCAAAGTTGCCGTCAAGAATTTAGCCACGGGTCAATCCACAGAGACGCAAACCGATTCTGCCGGCCACTACAACGTGCCAAACCTGATGCCGGGCGATTACGAGCTTGCCGTATCGGCGGAAGGGTACAGCACGAACACCGTGAAAGTGACAGTCGGCGGCGGTACGGGGAAAACCGCAGACGTGACATTGGCTGGAGTCCTTTCGCTTCAGGATCTCGGCATTTCTCCCAATCAGGCGCAAGGCACCGCACAGGATCAGGCCCGGCTCGATAAGCGCACGCACATGCTGAAGTTGCACCAGCGTTTCGGCCTCATCGCGGCCGTTCCCTTGATCGCCTCAGTCGCTACTTCGTTCGGCGCCGGCGGCAGAAGCACCAGCACGGCCGACCGCTGGACGCATTTAGCCCTGGGCTCGGCGACGGGGGATTTGTATTTCATGAGCGCGTACTTCGCCATTCGCGCGCCCGGAATTCCGGGGACGCAAAGGCGCGGCCAAATCCGCGTTCACAGAGCTCTCGCCTGGATTCATGGGCCGGGCATGATCCTGACTCCTATCCTGGGAGCCATCGCCTTCGATCAAAAGAGCAAAGGTGAAAAGGTTCACGGGATCGCGAGCGCGCACGGGGCGGTGGCGATCGTGACTGCGGCGGCTTACGGCGCGGCAATCCTATCCGTGTCGTTCAAATTTTAGTGCAAGCCTTGAAGCAAACTTTTAAGGATGGATTGTGGACAAAAAATTTATTTTGGCGTTTTTACTTCTGATATTTCCCCGGCTCGTCCTTGCGGACAGCCAGTGGGTACTCGAGGAATCGACGCTCACGTATCACGTCTCACACCCGTTGAAACAAACCGAGGGCGTAAGCCATGCGGCGAAAGGGAGGGGCGTTTGCCATGACGGACAATGCGATTTCCTGATCGCCGTCCCCGTCAAGTCGTTTGATTCGGGCGACAGTAACCGCGACCTTCACATGCTTCAAGCGGTGCGCGGCGGACAATTTCCCTTGATCACGGTGCGCACGCATTTGCCCGAAGACGCGTCTTCCCTGGCAACCATTCAGGCGGATTTGGAAGTTCAATTCGCAGGCCAGACCGTGCAGTACAAGCAGATCGCGTTTCAACATGTGACAAAGGGAAGCGATACGCTGATCACGGGAACCATTCCGCTGACGCTGACGGATTTTAAAATCGATCCGCCCTCGCTCCTCGCCCTGCCGGTGAAGAATGAAATTCCCGTTCGCGTGGAAATGAAGTGGCGGCCCATGTAGAAGAGGCTTTACAGCTTGCGGAAAAAGTAATTTATTTTGTCATTCCGAAGTCGCCGCGGCGACTGAGGAATCTCTCTTTGGTTTAAACGCAGGAAAAGAGAGATCCCTCGGCGCGCAGCCCGCCTCGGAATGACAAAAATTTGATTTTTTCGCAAGCTGTTTAGCCTGTTTGGTTTGGGTTTGCGGGACAACTGAAAGTGCGACAGGCTGAAGCCCTCCCACGGAGAGCTCAGATTACACTTCCTCAGCGGAACTTTCTGGAAGTTCCTCCATGGGCCGCTTTCCCAACGCGCTCAATTCGCGCCGGATGGTGTCCGCGGAAAACCCGGCGCGGAGAAGGCTGCGGTAAAGCGACGCGACTCGGCGTTCGTCAAGCGGGCCGCGCAGCGACTTGATGCGGCGCTCCAGCCGCTCCCGCACGAGGGGGCCCTCGCTCGATTCGGCGGAGCGCTCGGCGAGCGCAGCTTCGATGAGGCTGTCGGGCACGCCACGAGCGCGGAGATCGCGTGCGATGCGAAACGGTCCCTGCTTTCGCAATTCGGAGTGCAAGCGGACAAATTGGCGCGCGTATCGTGCGTCGTCCAGATATTCCATCTGCTTCAGGCGGTCCAGAACTCCCTTGACCACGTCCTTGTCCTCTGCGCGACGCTCCAAATAGGTCCGCATCTCGTACACCGAATAGGCGCGGCGCGCCAGGCCATTGATGGCGGCCGTGTAGAGATCGGTCTCGGTGGAAAGTTTTCGCAGAGAGGAGCGCATGGGAGGAGCATAGAGGGTTGGAAAACGGAAGTAAAGGAAGGTGAGGAATCAGGGAAGTAAAGGAAGATGAGGAGGCACAGGATGTGGAGGATCAGGACCTTCCGCTCGGCACGCGTTAGGATTGCAGGGAACCAGCTTCACAACCTATAATCTGCAACCTGCCGCATACAACCTGCGCCTATCGCCGGCCGGAGCGCTCGAACTCGGTCATGCTGCGTTCCATTTCCTCGCGGGCTGAGTCGGATGCGGAGCGGATGCCTTGGACGCGCAGCTTGAAGTCGTCGGGGTTGGACGCGCGCAGGAGCGCTTCCTCGTAAGTGATGAGGTTTCGCGAATAGAGATCAAAGATCGATTGATCGAACGTCTGCATGCCGTACTGGCTGGTGCCGGCGGCGATGGCGTCGCGGATCAGGCGCGTCTTGTCGGGATTGATGATGCAATCGCGGATATACGCGGTCGCGATCATCACTTCAACGGCGGGAACGCGCCCATTCTCATTGGCGCAGTGCACCAGGCGCTGGCTGACGATGGCCTTGAGCGTGGCGGCCATTTGCAGGCGAATCTGTTTTTGTTCGGGCGGAGGAAAGACCGCGATGATGCGTTGAATCGTTTCGGTCGCGTCAAGCGTGTGCAAGGTCGAGAACACCAGGTGGCCCGTTTCGGCGGCCAACAAAGCAGTGGCGATGGTCTCGAGGTCGCGCATTTCGCCGACCAGAATGACGTCAGGGTCCTGGCGAAGCCCGGCGCGCAGGGCGGTGGAAAAATTCGCGGTGTCCACTTCCACTTCACGCTGGTTGATGAAACTCTTCTTGTCGCGATGGAGGAATTCGATGGGGTCTTCGATGGTAATGACGTGATCGGACCTCGTCGTATTGATCCGGTCGATCATCGCCGCGAGAGTCGTGGATTTGCCCGAACCAGTGGTGCCCGTCACGAGGATCAGCCCGCGCTGCTCTTCGCAGATACTCTCGATGACGCGCGGGAGATTGAGTTCCTCGATCGTGCGAATCTTGGTGGGAATGACGCGGAGCACCATGCCGACGTTGCCGCGCTGCTGAAAAACGTTGACGCGGAAGCGGCCCAGGCCCGCGACGCCGTAAGCCATGTCGAGTTCCGCAGTCTCCTTGAACTTTTGCTTCTGGCGATTGGTCATCATGCTGAATGCCATGGACAGCATTTCTTCGGGAGTGACGCGCGGAACATCGGTGAGGGGCGTGAGCGCGCCGTCTATGCGTAGACAGGGATGGTTTCCCACTTTTAAATGAAGGTCGGACGCCTTGGTTTCAACGGCGCGGCGCAGAAGATCGTCGATACTCAGGGCCATGGTTTTACCTGTCTCCGTGAGGAGAAACGCTTCATCGAACGTAGCATCGGAAGAACAGGCGGGCAAGCGCGCCGGAACGAAGTGACGCCGCCTAGTAACGGGCGATTCAAGTGGAAGGAAACGCGGGCGTTACGATCCTATAAAGAAGCGTGCCATCAGCCCAGTTCGGCCAGCGCCACTTCCATCTCGGATCGCGCGTGTTCGTCGCCCGTGCGCCGGGCCGTGGCGATGCCGGCGTTCAGCGTGGACCGGGCGTCTTCGGTGCGTCCGGACTTGGCCAGGAACTGGCCGTACTGGAAGTAACCGGCGACGTATTCAGCATGCGAGGCCAGGAGCACCTTGAAATGCTCATCAGCAGCGGCGGTGTCGCCAGAATTGGCGCACTCCATCGCCAGGCCGTAGCGGGCGAACGCGTCGGTGGGCTTGGCGGCGACGAAATCTTCGAGGATCTGGCGGCGCGTCTTCTTCTGTGGTTGGGTCACGGTCATGCGCATAGTATATTCACTCCGGCGCCCAACGACAAATTTCCGCGGGGCTTGAGCTGCAAATGAAACGATCGGTCGAGAAATTGAAACCCGCACCTGAAATGGAGTTGGCTGGCCGGCCGGTCAGCGCTTCGCGCACCGAAATGACGGAGCTTGTGCTTCCTCAGGACTCGAACCTTCTCGGGAATATTCTGGGCGGGCGAGTCATGCACATGATCGACATCGCCGGAGCGATTGCGGCGCACCGGCATTGCCATCGGCAGGTGGTTACGGCGTCCGTGGATCATCTGGATTTTTTGAATCCCGTGCGTGTAGGAGACTTGATAGTTCTCGAAGCGCAAGTCAATCGCGCGTTCCACACTTCGGTGGAAGTGGGCGTCGATGTCTTCTCGGAAGATTCCGTGGCGGGTGAGCGCAAACATACCACCACGGCGTTTCTCACTTTTGTGGCCCTCGATGAAATCGGCAAGCCGGTACCCGTGCCGCCGTTGATCGTGAAAACAAGCGAAGAGAGGCGGCGTTACCGTGAGGCGGGAGAGCGCCGCAATTTACGGCTCAAAGCACGCAAAAAGAAGTAAGCGGAGCGCGTGACTGCAGATGTGGAGGCGTGTCTTCTCCCGCCTTTCTCTGTGTTCTCTGCGTTAAAGATTTTACGGCGTGCGAGTGCGCGAAAATTCAAAAGCGTTTAACACAGAGAACACAGAGGGGCACAGAGAAGGCAAAACCGAGGCCGGCAATATGACGAGCGGCGCTAATTGACTTGTGCCATCCAGGCAATTGGGGTGGTGGGCTGCGGGCTTCCGCCGGCGGGCTCGTCCGTGACGGCGAGTGCGGCAATTTCGTTCAGCGGCATAGTCACCGGAGCCACCAGCGCGATCTGGCCTGCGGCATCGGGATGGAAGATCGCGACGCTCAACGGCTTGCCGGTCTTCGGCACGAACCATAGCTGCAGCGTGCGAGCCGAAGGCATCGAGGGCATCCGATCCGCCGTGATGGCCACGCCCATGTGCGGATGCAAGTAGGCGTGAACCATCGGCATATTCTTGTCCTTCGGCATGAGTTTGAGCGGCATGGAATCGGGCGACATCATGACCATTGCGACCATGCGGTTCAGGTCCAGTTGATTCTGGAGCGCCTGATTCTGCATCGTCGCGAGCTTCATTTGTTTGCGCAGTTGGGCCAGCTGAACGTTTTGATTGTTCATCTGGCGGATCGTGTATCCCGTGATGAGCGCGAGCGCTGCCGCTGCAAGCCAGGCCCACGCCGGGAACATCGCTCGCGGCTCGGAAGTCTTTGGCTTCTCGAGTGGAACGACGGCGCGCGCTGTGGACCCGGTCGGCTTGACCGCATCCATGATCTTGCCTCGCAACGTTGCCGGGGGCTGCGCATCGGGCGCGGCATGCGCCAATTGCGCAACGACCCATCGCGCCTGGGCTACTCCTGCGATGCACTTATCGCCTGCTCGGGCCAGATGCGCCTCGAGTTCCGCGCGCTCTTCTCCCTCCAGCACGCCGAGGGCGTACTCTTCGTAGAGCGGCGCAAGTTGTTCGCAATTCATCACGAACTTGCCTCCCCAAGCGATTCCCGAAGGCGCAGCAGACCGCCGCGAATCCAGCTTTTTACCGTGCCGAGCGCTTCGCCCGTGGCGGCGGCGATTTCGCTGTGCGACATGCCCTCGAAGAAAGCCAGCTCAATCGCGCGGCGCTGCGCTTCGGGAAGGGAGGTCATGAGCGCGCGAATTTTTTCGGCGCGCCTCGACCGATCGATATCGCCTTCGGGATCGGGTCGCACGACGGCGGAAGGAAGAATATCGGAATCCGAATCTTCGCGGCGGCGCTGCTTTTCACGCTTCAGGCGAAGAAAATCGAGCGCGCGGTTCCGGGCCATGGTGAACAGCCACGGCTCGAGAGGCCCGCGCGAGATTTGGAAGCGGTCAGCACTGCGCCAGAGTTGCAGAAAAACGTCCTGAACGATTTCTTCGGCCGATGAGGGATGCTGAGCGATCCGGAAAACGAGGGAATACACCGGCCTGCCATAGCGGTCGTAGAGAGCCTCGAGTGCGCCGGAGTCGCGTTGCAGGATGCGTTCCATCAGGACAGCATCGGTCGGCTGTTTGCCCTCGGGCCAGGGTTGGACGACTGCAAGCAGCAAAATTCCGTTCCTTTTCCGTTCCTCTCTAAATACGAAGAAACGAAGCGATTGGATGAGGCCCGGGCGGCAAAGCTATCCCGCGCAACATCTTACTACGTTATCTGTGGGACGGGCTTTGGCCTGTCGGTTTCTCAATTTGCATGTCTAGCAGAAAAGAGACAGGCTGAAGCCCGTCCTACTAAAATCACGCGTGCGCGACAGCTCCTACGCCTGCAACTCCGATCGACGCGAGATAGACACGAACCGCTTCGGCGGTCCGATCGGCCTGCTCGACGCACGCGCCGACGGACGGGCCGGACAAATAATTTCCGGTGAGGAACAATCCCGGCATCGCCGCGGTGAGCGCCTCGAGCGATTTCACGATCTGGGAATGACCCAGATTATATTGCGGCAAGGCGCGCGCGTAGTGGTGCAGGTTTGTCGCCACAGGTTTTCCCGTGATGCCGAGGACGCGCGCGACTTCGGCGCAAATTGTTTCCGTAATTTCTTCGTCGCTCAATTCGCAAAACCCGGGATCGGTGGCGCCGCCCGCAAAACTGGTGAAGCAATCCATTCCTTTCGGTGCGCGCCCGGCAAAGAGCGCGGAGTTGAATACCGTGCCGAGAACGCGCAGCCCTTCCGCACGAGGGACCAGGAAGCCGAATCCGTCGGGAGGCTTTTGGATTTGTTCGCGGCGATAGCACGCGGACACCACTGCGACCGGTGCGTATTCAATGCGCGAAAATAGCGGCGCAAATTTATCGGAAAGGCCCTGCAGGATTTGCGACGCGATATTCGTGGGCGTGGCGATGACGACAGCGCTCGCCGCCAGCGTTTCGCGATGATTGTGGCGCGCGATATCCACCTCAAACCACGGCTTTCCATTGGCTTTGCCGTGGCGCAAGCCTGCAACGCTGGTTTCGGGCAGAAGCGAGTTGCCCAGGCGTGCCGCGATGGCGCGCGGCAATGTTTCCATGCCGTCGCGAAACGAGCAAAGTCCCCCGCGCGGTGCGCCCTTCGCGGGCCGCGATTTCATGGCCCCGCGGAGAACGCTTCCATACTGCGCTTCGAATTCGTGAATCTTAGGAAACGCGGCGCGCAAGCTCAGCCGTTCCGCATCGCCGGCATACACGCCGGAGACGAAGGGAGCGACGAAGCGGTTGAGTAACTCGTCTCCGAATTTTCGGCGAACGAACGCGGCGATGGACTCATCGTCTGCCGGCGGCTGAGAGCGGCGCAGGATTTCCGTGAGGAGCCGCCATTTCGTGCCGGCCGAAAACAGGGAAGTGGTCAGAAGCGAAGGCGGAGCGAGCGGCGCGGCCACTAATCGGCCGCCCAGAAGAATGTAACGCGGCGCGCGCGGATTGGCGTTCAGGAGGTGGTCCCTCAGCCCAAGCGCGTCGATGAGCCCGAGCAATGGTTCAGTGGAGAGAAAACTTTGTGGGCCGAGCTCGAACCGGAATCCATCCTTTTCCTTTGTTGCAATGACGCCGCCGGGGCGGCTCCCAGATTCCAGCGCACGCACTGGGATTCCTGCCTGCTGCAAGCGGTACGCGCAAGCCAGGCCGGAAATTCCTCCGCCAATCACAAGTATTGGATACGCAGTCGGCGCGGGAATGGACACGAAACCTCGATCGGTCGCTCAGAGCGTTTTCGAAAAAAGCTGGCGGCTTTCGAGCTTCTGTTTTTCGAGATACGGATCAAAGACCATGGCAATATTGCGAATAAAGATGCGGCCCAGAAGCGTCGTGCGCAGGGCGCCGTCTTCGAGTTCGAGCAATCCGTCGGACACGAACGGAGCAAGGCGCTCGATTTCCGTGGCGAAGGTTTCATCAAAATGAATCCCAAATTCCTGTTCGATTTCGTTTTTGTGGAGCACGCCGTGGCACAGGATGCGGCTGATGACGGTGCGGCGGAGCAAATCCTCTTCGGTGAGGCGGTAGCCGCGCATGGTGGCGAGACCGCGGCGCTCGATGCGCTCGCGGTACGGAGCGACGTCGCGATCGTTCTGCGCGTAGCACGCGCCGACGCTGCTGATCGCGCTGACGCCCATGCCGTAGAGATCGGCGGAGGCTTTCGTCGTGTAGCCCTGAAAATTGCGGTGCAGGGTGCGGTCACGCTGGGCCACAGCCAGTTCGTCGCTGGGCCGCGCGAAGTGGTCCATGCCAATGTATTGGTATCCGGCTTCGAGAAAGCTTTCCAGACCCGCGCGGAAGATGCGGAATTTCTCCATGCCTTCGGGAAGCCGCGTGGCGAGCGCGCTTTGCTGCTTGCGCAGCCACGGAACATGCGCGTAGCTGAACATCGCGACGCGATCCGGTGAAAGGCCGATGACCTGTTCCACCGAATGCGCGAAGCGCTCGGCGGTTTGCAAAGGCAGGCCGTAAATCAAGTCGACGTTGATGCTGTCGAAGCCGAGTCGGCGCGCCTCTTCGATTAAGCCGCGCGTCATTTCCAGCGGCTGGACGCGGTGAATCGCTTCCTGCACCTCGGGATGGAAATCCTGAATGCCCATGCTCAACCGGTTGAAGCCGAGCCGCCGCAGCGTTTCAAGGTGCGCATGCGTCGTCACGCGCGGATCGATCTCGATGCCGATTTCCGCGTCCGGGGCGAACGTAAACCGCTCGGCCGTGAAGCGAAACAGGCCTTCCATTTGTTCGGGCGTCAGATACGTCGGCGTGCCGCCGCCCCAGTGAAATTGCACGACGGGGCGTTCGCGGGACACGAACCGGCTGACGTGCTCGATTTCGCGCTCGAGAATTTCGATGTAGGGTGGCGCGACGCCGTGATCCTTGGTGATGACAACATTGCAGGCGCAGAACAGGCACAGGCTCTCGCAGAAGGGAAGATGCATGTATAGCGACACCGGAGTGCGCGCCGCGTTGGCCGTGGCGTAAAACTGCTCGAGGTCGTCGGGGCCGAAATTATCCTGCCAGACAGGCGCCGTGGGATAGCTCGTGTAGCGCGGTCCCGGCCGATTGTATTTTTCGAGAAACTCTTCGGAAATTTCGAAGCGTTTCCGATTCAGCTGCAGATGGAGGCGCGATTCGCTCATGTTGGGCTTCTAGCGCGCCCCTTCCACGCGCACCTTATCGGCGACAGCGGCGGTTTGGCCCGCTTGGACAAAGGCGCGCGCATTTTCCACCGGCGTCTGCTGCAAGATGCCGTGGCCCAGGTTCAGGATGTGGCCGATGCCGCCCGTGCTCTCGACAGCCTCGCGAGCCGCCTGACGCACGCCCTCTTCCGGGCCAAGCAGCACGCACGGGTCAACGTTGCCTTGCAGCGCGATGCGCGGCCCCACCAGCTCGCGGACCGTCGCGAGGTCCACTCGCCAATCCACGCTCAACACGTTCGCTCCCGATTCGGCCGCGGCGGTCACCAGGTGGCTGGACGCTTTCGTGTAGAGGATCACCGGCGTATCGCCGGCGCCGATCTCTTCGATCAGGAGCTGCGTCGCGGGCAATGCAAATTCGCGGTATTGGTCGAGCGTCAGCTCGCCCACCCACGTGTCGAAAAGTTGCACTGCAGCCGCGCCCGCGGCGATTTGCGCTCGAAGATAACAGGCCGTGGCATGCGCGATGCGTTCGAGCAAGTTTCGAAACAGTTCCGGATCGGAGAAAAGCATCGTCTTTGCGGAGGGAAAACCGTCTTTGCCGTGGCCTTCGATCATGTAACAAGCCAGCGTCCACGGCGCCGCCGCAAAGCCGAGGACAGGCACATCGGGTCCCAGCTCCCGAACCAGACCGCGAATCGCTTGCATCAGGAAGCCCGTTTCCTGCTCAGGATCGAATGATGAAAGTTCCCTGATTTGCGCGGCCGTTCGAAGGGGATACTCGATTACAGGCCCCTTATCCGACAGTTCGAATGGCAGCCCCATTGCGCCGGCAGGAATCAAGATATCGGAGAAGACGATAACGGCGTCCACGCCAAGGATGCGATGCGGCTGCAGCGAAACCTCGATGGCCAGCGCCGGCGTCTTGCAGACTTCCAGAAAATTGTGCTTCTGCCGAATGGCGCGGTATTCAGGCAAGTAACGCCCCGCCTGGCGCATGATCCACACCGGTACGCGTTCGACAGGCTCACACCTGCAGGCGCGCAGGAAAAGGCCTTTCCGGTTCACGGATTCAGGCAATGGGCTCATCAGGGTCAGGCTGCACATTCATCATAACAAAAGTGAGCGTTGCCCGCATGGCCCCCGCAAGGTAGGTCATTTTTCGAGAACCTGATGTCATGCTTCAGCGCGAGAGTTTTGGATACAGCCGAGTATCAGAACTTCATCATCGAACTGCGCGTCATCGTCACCTGGCTGGTAACGCCGGCCGGTCCGCCCTTGAAGAGATGGAATGCCGCATATTGCTCCATGTACGTATCCTCTGACGACAGGCAATCGATCGGTATGATTACCTTGTAGCCGCGCTGCGCCGCGCCACCGCCGGTGCCAATGCCCACGCCCTGAAACGAAGTGCCGCAGACGATAACCGTCTTGATGCCGCGCGCTTTTAGTTTATCGTCCAGATTCGAGCCGATGAATTTGTCCGGCCCGTTCTGGCGCGCCCACTCGCCGTCTTTCGCCGTAAATGCGGGATCGATCTGGTCTGCAGTGGTCGCACTGCCGTTGCTGCCGACAAAGCTGTACCACACCATCATTCCCGCTTTGCGCGCTTCTTCGTGCAGTGTCTTGACGGCGGGAACCGTGGCCACGCAGCGCGGGCGCGCGCCGCAGTTCGCCTTCATCATGTCCAGAATGAGCAGAGCAGTAGTCGAACCGTCGACCGTGACCGGCTTGAGCTCGGGCGGTGGCGGAGCTTTTGCCGTGGCCCAATCGTCGAGGATATCAGTAGCAAAAGATGAGGCAGCAAAGGCAATCGTGATCGTTAAGGCCGCAGCGGCTGCACCGCGCAATAGAGTTCGCATGTTTAGCATTGTGCTCTCCTGGGATCTATCTAACCTGGGACGTCTCTCAACGAACGAGTCTGGACCTCCTCTTTCTGCGGCATCGTACGCTTCCCCTGTTCTTGACACAATGAATTTGTCGCTGGAGCAGGTACGAGCGAAACCAGCGAAGTATTCGCAGCCAACTCCCGCGGAATGGGCCTCTGGGTAGATAGCTTTGAGATTCTGAGAGGAGAAACCATCAGGCATTAATTTTAATAAGGTTGAATACTATCAAAGTGAACTAGCTTGTACGTACTGGAAATTGTGGGTACACTCCCGCGCATGAAGAAGACAGGGCTGCTTATAATCTGGTTTTTCGCAGCTTTTATCACGGGTTGGGCACAAACCCCAGTGAATGACGGGAACTTCACGCTCGCGCTACCGGCTCATCAGGGGAAACTGAAGTGGAATGCCCAAGGGTTCAAAGTCGTTCAATCCTCTGCGAAGCCAAATGGTGCAGAAGTTGGTATTCGGGCAACCGATGGCTCGAGTCAGTTTACGCTTATAGGGTTCCTATTCCTCTTTCCTGAGCAGGCACCCATGACAAGTGTGAAATGTCGGGACGGGGTTCTGGAGCCTGCGAAGAAAAGTAATCCCACGATCAAGATTGCTGCGACAACTGAGATGGTGCGTTCAGACGGTCCACCTGTGGAATTGGTGTCTTATGTAGGCCAAGGTCGGGATGGAAAATTGGTCTACAGTATGCGCGGCTTTATAGCAAAGGACGATATCTGCGGCGACCTAGAAGTTTATGGGAACGATCTGAACGTTATTCGGGACCCCAATCTAAAGAAGGTTTGGGAAAGCTACCGCTTTGATCCCAACTACACGCCGCAATTCAATGATGTGTCTCTGTACGCGGAAATCCTTTATCAAAACCACATGTACCAAGCGGCGGCTCCCGTCTTTGAACAAGCACTGACGAAGCTCAAGGACGATAAGAGTACTGACCAGGTGATGTGGCGACGTGTGACGACCGACCAAGCTGGGATCGCCTACTGAATGGCAGGAAATATTCCGAAAGCGCGCTCCCTTTTCGAGGCAGCGGTCGCAAAAGATCCAGAATACCCCATGTACTATTACAACTTGGCTTGCGCCGACGCCCAGGAAAAGAAGCTGGCGGATGCCCGTGCCCATCTTCAGCAGGCGTTCGCCCGCAAAGCAAATGTGATACGAGGCGAGACCATGCCAGACCCGACGAAGGATGACTCATTCCTGCCTTACCGCGATAACAAAGAGTTCTGGACGTTTGTCGAAAGTCTGCGCTGAATTCGGCTATCTAGTAATCTATCGCCCGCACTGGCATGCAGCCCCCCACTTGCACGCCGATTTCGTCCGAGAAACGTCTTTGTAGGAGACCAGCACGACTGGATGGGTATTCGTGCTTTCATTCTTGAGAATTGGCTATAATGTTGAGGCAATGGACATTTGCGGCAGGGTGAAAAGAGTGCCCTTCCCGCGGATGCTTACTTACTGATGACAAGTCCGTACGTGATCGCGACACTTCTTTTTTACGCGGCGAGCCTTGCGCTGTACATCTGGAATTTGCGCGAGCCTTCGCATTGGGCAGGGATTGGCGCGACTTCGTGCCTGGTGGTGGGGCTGGCGCTTCACTACTTGGCGCTGCTAGCCCGCTCGCGGCTCATTCATGCCGTGCCGTACGATGATCTTTTCGGTTCGCTTTCGCTCTTCGCGTGGTTGCTCGCCGCTACCTATCTTTGCCTCGAGGCGATTCACCGGCGCCGCGCGGTCGGTCCGTTCGTGTTGCCCATCGTTCTGGGTGTGTTTCTGCTCGCGCACTTGCCTGAAGCGCGACCGGTCAAAGCGCCGCCGGCGCAAGGGCCGCTCTTCGCATTTCACGTCACGCTGAACATCCTGGCGTATTCGGCGTTTGCGATTTCTTTCGTGCTGAGCATTATTTTTCTGGTGCAGAACCGGCGGTTGCGCGACCACAAGTTGGGTGTTGTGGGATGGCGGTTTCCGGCTCTAGATGTTCTCGAGCGCATGACGCGCAGCAGCGTTCTGATCGGCTGCGCATCGCTCGCCGCGGGCATGACGGCGGGTTTGATTTGGGCGCACCGGCTGGAAGGACAATATTGGGATGGCGATCCAAAAGTGATCGTCACGGTCGTGATTCTTTTGATTTATGTGGGCTACACGTTCCTGTCGCGGACACCCGCGTGGCGCGGGGCGCGCGCTTCCGCGCTTTGCATATTCAATTTCATGTTTGTGATTTTCAGTTACAGTATCGTGAACCGGTATCTATCTCATTTTCACCGATACTTCTGAGTAGGAGTACGAGCAGGGAATCAGGGGAGTTGGTCTAACGCATCGCAAATGGAAATCGTTCTCATCGGACTGAATCACCGCACGGCCTCGGTCGATCTGCGGGAGCGCGTCGCCTTCACACCCGAGCAGGCCCGCGAGGCCGCCGAGCAGTTGCGTTCGCGCGGCATTCTCGAGGAGTCGCTGGTTCTGTCGACGTGCAACCGCAGCGAACTGTACGGCGTCCCGCGCGAAGACGCGACGGATAGCGCCGGCGCGGTGGAATTGTTCGTGGCGTCCTTCCACCAACTTTCCCTCATCGAATTGAATGGCTCGCTCTACCGGCATCGCGATAGCCACGCCGTGCGGCATCTGTTCCGCGTCGCGGCGGGGCTTGATTCCATGCTGCTTGGCGAAGCGGAAATTTTGGGCCAGGTGCGCGATGCCTATCAGATCGCACTCGACCGCGGCGAAACGGGCCCCGTCCTCAATCGCATGTTCCAGGCCGCTCTGGAAGTAGGAAAACGCGTTCGGAACGAAACGGAACTTGGAGCGCGGCCTGTTTCGGTGGCGTTTTCGGGAGTAAAACTTGCCGAGCGCATTTTCGGCAAACTGAACAATCACCGCGCGCTGATCATCGGAGCGGGCGCGACGAGCGAGCAAGTGTTGCGCCACCTCTCTGACCGCGGCATCAAGCAATTGCGCGTTCTGAATCGCACGCCGGAGCACGCGGTGGACCTTGCGGCACGATTCGGCGGGGAAGTCGTCCCGTGGGAAAACCTGGCCGCGGCGCTCGATTGGCCGGACCTGGTCGTGACTTCCGTTTCGGCGAGCGAGCCGATGTTGACGCGCGCCATTATCGAACGAGCCATGGCGGCGCGCGGCAATCGGGCGCTGCTATTGATTGACCTTGGAGTTCCCCGCAACGTCGCCCCGGATGCCGGCGATATCTACAACACCTATCTGTATAACATCGATGACCTGACCGAAATCGTCGAGCAAAACAAGAAGGCTCGCGTGGCCGAAATTCCGCGGGCCGAAGCGATCATCGACGAGCAGGTCGAAAAATTCCTGCATTGGCAGGCGGGAGTGGCCGCGGGCGCGGTGCTCGGAGATCTTCGCAATAAGCTGGCGGCCGAGCATGAGGCTTTTGTGCAAGAGCGCCTCTCGTCGATGCCTAACCTTTCCGAGCAGGATCGCGCACATGTCGCCGCAATGCTGCGGGAATTTCTCGATCGCGTGGTTCTCACTCCCGCGGAACGCATGCGCGGCATTCCGGAATTGCGCCGCAAGCTGCAGAACTTTGAAGCGATTCGAGATTTGTTCCGCCTCGATCGGGAGAAGCCTTGAAGGCGCTGCGAATCGGCACCAGGGGCAGCGCACTCGCTCTGTGGCAGGCGCGGAGCATCGCGCGAGCGCTGCGCGAGGCTACGGGCATCGAGCCTGAGATCGTAATCATCAAGACGTCCGGCGATAAATTTCAGCAAACAAGTTTCAGCCAAATCGGGACCAAAGGAGTGTTCATCAAGGAACTCGAAGACGCCTTGTTGGAAGGGCGCATCGACCTGGCCGTCCACAGCATGAAGGACGTGCCGACGGAAATGCCCGAGGGCCTGACGATCGCCGCGATTGGCAAGCGGGAAGACGTGCGCGACGCGCTGCTTTCCTCGAGCGGGGCAACGCTGGCGTCGCTGCCGCTGGGCGCGCGCGTCGGCACAAGCAGTCTTCGCCGTCAGTCGCAATTGCTCTACGCGCGGCGCGATCTGCGGATGCTCGAACTTCGCGGAAACGTGGACACGCGGATCGAGAAGCTGAAGCGCGGAGATTACGACGCGATTGTGCTCGCCAAGGCAGGGCTCGACCGCCTGGGCTTGAGCGGAAATATCAGCCAAGTGCTCCCGCCCGATGTGAGTCTGCCCGCGGCGGGGCAGGGCGCAATCGGGATCGAGGCGCGCACGGGAGACGCTGAGACGTTGCGCGTCCTGTCGGGGCTGGAAGACGCTGAAATCCGCAGCGCGGTGACTGCCGAACGCTCTGCGCTCGCCGGTCTCGGAGGCGGTTGCCAGGTGCCGATTGGCGCGTGGGGCCGCCTCGAAAACGGGAAACTCGCGCTCGACGTTGTCGTGCTCTCCCCAGACGGTACTCAGCGCATGTGGGAGAAAGATTCAGGATCGCCCGAAGAAGCCGAAGCGATTGGCAAGCGAATCGCGCAAAAATTGCGCGACTGCGGCGCGTCGGCATTGCTGGATCGCGAAAGCCGTGGGACGCGCGCATGAGCGCGGCCAGGCCGCTCGAAGGAAAGCGCGTCGTTGTCACACGCGCCGTCGAGCAGGCGCGCGACCTGATGGCGCGCCTTGAAAACATGGGTGCGATTGTGTTGCTATTTCCAGCGATCAGTTTTTCCGAACCATCGGATACGGCTGAGCTGGATCGAGCGATCCGATCTCTCGGTGAGTTCGATTGGATATTGTTCACCAGCGCAAACGCGGTCCGATTTTTTGCGGGCCGTTGCCGCAAGCTGGGAGTGGAGCCGAGCCAGGGCGGGAACTGTCGCTGCGCCGCGGTCGGCCCCGCAACCGCCGGCGCCGTGGCTGCGGAGGGATTTTCAGTCGATCATGTGGCGCAGGAATCTCTCGGAGCGGCCCTGGCCCGCGAACTTTCAGCGTCGCTCGCCGGCAAGAAAATCTTGTTGCCGCGCAGTGAGCGTGCTCGTCCCGATCTGCCGGACGCGCTTAGGGCTGCCGGCGCTGAAGTTACGGAGGTCGTGGCGTATCATACGGGAGGCGTAGGCGTGATCGAACCCGGAGTGATGCGGGCAATTCGCGAAGCCCAGGTGGACGTGATCTCTTTCTTCAGTCCGTCCGCGATTGAAAATATGCGCGCTGAACTGGGCGACGAAGTGCTTTCACGTTTGGGAGCAAAAGCGGCGATGGCCGCGGTTGGCCCGGTGACGGTAGCGGCATTGCGGAGCGCTGGCCTGCCTGTCGCCATCGAAGCGCCACTCGCGACGGCGGAATCGATGGCGGCGGCAATTGAAAACTATTTTTCACCGAGCGCAGGCTCAAAAGCGAGGGCCGTATGAGTTTTCCGGTAACAAGACCGCGCCGGCTGAGGCGCAGCGAAGCGATTCGCTCCCTGGCGCGCGAAACGCGGCTGTCGGCGCACGGATTTATCTATCCGATGTTCGTGTGCCCGGGCAAGAATGTCCGAAACCCGATTGCATCGATGCCCGGCGTCGCGCAGCAATCGGTCGACACGTTTCTTGAGGAATGCCGCGAAGTGGAGCAGCTCGGTATCCCCGGAATCATTTTATTTGGCATCCCGGAAAAAAAAGATGCGCTCGGGACCGAAGCCTATGCGGCGGACGGCGTCGTGCAGCGCGCGATTGAAGCGGTTCGCCGTGCGAATTTAAATTTGCTGGTGATGACCGACGTGTGCCTTTGCGAATACACGGATCACGGGCATTGCGGCATCGTTGAAAACGGGGAAGTGAAGAACGATCCGACGCTGGAATTGCTCGCGGCGGAATCGCTCTCGCACGCCCGCGCCGGCGCCGATATCATTGCGCCTTCGGACATGATGGACGGGCGCGTTGGCGCGATTCGCAAAGCGCTGGATGGCGCCGGATTTCAGGACGTCGCGATCATGAGCTATGCGGCGAAGTATTGCTCCGGATTTTATGGACCGTTCCGCGAGGCGGCGGAGTCAGCGCCGCAATTCGGCGACCGGCGCGGCTACCAGATGGACCCGGCCAACGCGCGCGAGGCGCTTCGCGAAGTCGAACTGGACCTCGCCGAGGGCGCCGACATGGTTATGGTGAAGCCTGCGCTGGCTTATCTCGACATCATTCAACGAGTGCGGGAAACATTCAGCATTCCTGTCGGCGCATATAATGTCAGCGGCGAATATTCGATGGTGAAGGCGGCAGCCGCGAACGGCTGGATCGAAGAAAAGCGAATCGCGCTGGAAATTTTGACCGGCATTCATCGCGCGGGCGCGAGCATCGTGCTCACCTATCATGCAAAAGACGCGGCGCGATGGTTAAAGAACTGCTGACGAGATGAGTTTTGCCCGCAGGCTACGATGAGCTCACCCAAACTGGTTAAAATGCAACGGCCTCGCTCTCAGGAAATATTCCGCCGCGCGACTGAGGTATTGGTTGGCGGCGTGAACAGTCCCGTGCGCGCGTTCCGCGCGGTGGGCGGCGAGCCCATCGTGGTCGATCGAGCTGCCGGCGCGCGCCTGTGGGACGCCGATGGGAACGAATACATTGATTACGTTTGTTCGTGGGGAGCGCTGATTCTGGGCCACGCGCATCCGAAAGTTATTCAAGCAATTAACGAACAAGCGCGCCGCGGCACGAGTTACGGGATGCCAACCGAACTCGAAGTCGAACTAGCGTCGCGCATCCGGAATGCTCTGCCGTCCTGCGAGAAAGTGAGGTTTGTCAGTTCCGGCACAGAGGCGACGATGAGTGCAGTTCGGCTGGCGCGGGCCGCCACCGGCCGCGACCTGATCATCAAATTCGAGGGGTGCTATCACGGCCACTCGGACAGTTTTCTTTCCGAAGCGGGCTCGGGCCTTGCGACTCTGGGAATCGCGGCGTGCCCCGGCGTGCCTCAAGCGCTCGCCGAATTGACACTCAATGCTCCGTACAACGACGCGGCGGCGGTGGAAAAACTGTTTGATTTACATCGGGATAAAATTGCCGCGGTGATCGTCGAGCCGATTGCGGCCAATATGGGCGTCGTTCCGCCGAAACCCGGATTTCTCCAGGCGCTGCGCGATCTTTCCTTGCGGCACGGAGCGTTGCTGATCTTCGATGAAGTGATCACCGGCTTCCGTTTGTGCTACGGCGGCGCGCAGACTTTGTTTGGAATTACGCCGGACTTGACGACGCTCGGCAAAATCATTGGCGGTGGTTTGCCGGTGGCCGCCTACGGAGGCCGCCGCGACTTGATGGACCGCGTCGCGCCGCTCGGGCCGGTCTATCAGGCGGGAACGCTGTCCGGAAATCCGCTGGCGATGAGCGCGGGAATCGCTTCGCTCGATTTGCTGTCCGCGCCGGGGTTTTACGAATCGCTCGACGCGCGAGCAAAGCGCCTGGGAGACGGCATCGTTGCGGCGCTGTGGGAAACGGGCGCTCCGGCAACGGCGGTTCGCGCGGGTTCGCTCCTCACGCTATTCTTCTCGCGCGGGCCGGTAACGGATTATGCCGCCGCGAAGAAATGCGACACGCGGCGCTTTGCCGAATTCTTCCGCGGAATGCTCGATGGTGGAATTTTGCTTGCGCCCTCCCAATTTGAAGCGTTATTTGTATCCGCAGCCCACACGGATGCGGACATCGATCGTACTCTCTCGGCATGCCGCGAAAGTCTCGCCGCTGTAGCCGGGTAGCACTACGGCCTTTCAAAATCAGGACCGCGATTCCAAAATGAGCGATGAACAAGGAGTGAGAATTCATGCCGGACGAACTGAGCGAGCTCCAAGAGAACGCGGAACACGGGCGCGAAAACCCGTCGCTGGCCCCCATTTCCGTCACGATGGCCATCCTCGCCGTGTGCGTGGCCGTCGTTTCCCTGATGGGGCACAGGTCGCACACCGAGGAACTTCTGATGCAGAATCGCGCGACCGACCAGTGGGCGTATTACCAAGCCAAAAATATCCGCCTCCACAATTACGACATGAGTCTGGACATGCTTCCCCTGATTGAATTCAAGGACAAAGAGCAGGCCGGAAAAGTTCAGGAAAAATATCGAGCGCAAGTGGACCGCTATACCAAAGAGCAGGCCGAAATCGAGGAGCAGGCCAAGGATTTCGAGGGCGAATCGGCGCGCGCGCAACGCAAAGCGGACCGCTTCGATCTGGGAGAAGTGTTTCTCGAAATTGCGCTCGTGATTTCCTCGCTCGCGCTGCTTTCGCGCAAGCGTTTCTATTGGCTTTTGGGAATTATTTCCGGGGTTGCGGGATTGGGGATTGCTGCAACGGGGCTCCTGATGCACTAGCAATCGGAGGTCTCATGCCCCCCCACCAAGTACTACCTTGATCGGCTGGCCCGATCGGCGATTATCATTGGCCCCTTTATTGGGCTGATCGATCTTATGCAAGATTACCGGCGCTCTAATTATCGTGATGCGATTGTCGTTGTTTGTCTCTACATCGTTGCCTTCCCTATTTTTTCGATTTGGTGGACTCGGAAGCATGCAAAATAGCCGGTTTCACGTGTGTCTGTAAGATTTCCTGTTGAAAGTATGGGGAGAAAAAGCAAGGGTGTCTCCAGAACCAACGACCCTAGTGGGGGTCGAAGAGAGGAGACACCCTATGTCTATATCGCCTGTAGGAAGGGTAGCACTGCGGGAGTTGATGGAACAAGCTTGGCAACAGGTGGAAGGGCAAGCGCGGGGGATGCTGAAGAAAGCTGTCGAGGGGCTGCTGGTGGCCGAGCGAGACCGGCGCGTGAGCGAGGCCAAGCAGCGGGGCGAGAAAGTGTACCGTTGGGGCTACACGGTGCGGAAGTGTTGGACGACGCTGTGGGGAAGCCTGGAGCAAGTGCGCGTTCCGCGGCTGCGCGGGCGGGAAGAGATCGGACTGGTGGAACGCTATGAACGGCACGGGTTGGATCAGATGCTGTTCGCGCTGACGGTGGGCGGACTGAGTCAGCGCAAGGTGGTCGGATGGGTGCGGCGGTTTCTGGGCGGGACGCTTTCGCCGGCCACGATCGGAGCGGTGCTGCAGCAAGCGCAACAGCAAGTCGAGCAGCGGCGCAGCGCAGCGATTGTGCCGGGACGTTATCGAGCCATCGTGGTGGACGGAATTTACCTGCGGTATCGGCGGAGTGTTTCGCAGCCAGGACGCAAAGGCGTGCTGCTGGTGGCGGTGGGGGTGCGGGAAGGCGGCGCATTTGAAGTACTGGACTGGCGGGCGGCTTCGGCGGAAACCACCGAGGACTATGAAGAGTTGCTGACACGATTATGGAAACGCGGGTTGGAGAAGGTGGAATTGATCGTGAGTGATGGACTGACCGCGATCGTCAGTGCGGCGCAGATGGTGTATCCAGCAGCTCGGCATCAGCGCTGCCTGGCGCATTGGTTTCGCAACCTGGAAGCGCTGACGCCGCGATTTGCGTGGGTCCAGCGGCGGAAATTCCGGCGGGAGTTCTGGTGGATCTGGGACGCGGAGAACCAAGCGCAGGCACGGGACTGGGCGCGGCGATTCTGCGCGCGCTGGCGGTGTGCCGCGCCGGAGATGGTCGAGAAATTCCAATTCGAGCTGGAAGAGGTGCTGGCGTTTTTCAACTTCCCAGCGCACTGGCGCCATCGGCTGCGCACAACCAACTTGGGCGAAGGCTGGTTCAAACATTTGCGCCGCTATTTGAGCCGCTTCCCCGGATGTCGTAACGCCGAGCACAGCGAGCAGGTTCTCGGTTGCTTCCTGCTCGCAGCAGAATCGATGCATCGATGAGGAGCTTTATGAACCGGAGCACCCCTCAACCTGCTTTCAACAGAAATGCTGGACAGTGCCTTTCACGTCGTGCCCTTGACTCAAATCTCTTCCTCTTGTATAGTTTTTTCCGTCATGAAGTTCTCCGCGCGACATCACGGCCATCACCACCATCACGGCGTACGACCGTGCCCGCGGAGGCTTGAGTAGCGCATCGAAATTCGCACTCATCGGCCCGCTGGCGCGGTAAGCGCCAGCGGGCTTTTTATTTGGAAGCAGCGATGGTCAGGGCTTTGGAGGAGCGATGGACTTGGATTTCAAGAAACTCGACGGTTTGATTCCCGCGGTGATTCAGGACTCGGCGTCGGGCGAAGTCCTCATGCTGGGCTTCATGAACGCCGAAGCGTACACCGCGACGCAGGCGAGCGGGGAAGTCACATTTTTCAGCCGGTCGCGCAACAAACTGTGGCGCAAGGGTGAGCAAAGCGGCCACGTGCTGCGAGTGCGAGAAATTCGCGTGGACTGCGACATGGATGCGTTGTTGATTCGCGTGGACGCGTTGGGTCCGGGAGTCTGCCACGAAGGCTACCGCTCGTGTTTCTTTCGGGAGCTTTCTCCCGCGGGCGAAGCCAAGATGGTCGCCGAACGCACATTCGACCCGAAGGCCGTTTACGGAAAGGATGCGCGCTGATGAGCGTACTTCGCCTCGGAATTCCCAAGGGCAGCCTGCAGGATGCGACGACCCAGCTTTTCGGCAAGGCCGGATGGCGGATCTCGGTCAACTCGCGCAGCTATTTTCCGGGCATCGACGATCCGGAAATCAACTGCACGCTCGTTCGCGCGCAGGAAATGGCGCGCTACGTGGAAACCGGCGCGCTCGACGCGGGAATCACCGGCCGCGACTGGGTGCTTGAGACCGGCTCAAAGGTCGCTGAGATTGGGGAATTGATGTACTCGAAGCAAAGCCTCTCTCCCGTGCGCTGGGTTCTCGCGGTGCCGGAAGATGGGCCGGTGCAATCCGTGAAAGACCTTGCAGGAAAAGTGATCGCCACCGAAGTCGTGAACCTCACGAAACAATATCTTGCCCGCAATAAGGTGGATGCGCGCGTCGAATTTTCCTGGGGCGCGACCGAAGTGAAGGTGCCCCAGCTGGCCGACGCCATCGTCGAAGTCACGGAAACAGGATCGTCGTTGCGAGCCAATCACCTTCGCATTGTGGATACCATCCTCGAATCGCGCACGGTGTTCATCGCGAATCATGCGGCTGCGGCCGACCCTTGGAAATCCGAAAAGATTTCCAATATTTTTCTTCTGCTTTCCGGCGCCATCGCGGCGTACACGAAAGTCGGCATCATGCTGAATGCGCGCAAGGAGCATCTCGCCGCCGTGCTCGCCGTACTGCCCGCGCTCAAGAACCCGACGGTCTCCACACTGAGCGATCCGGACTGGATCGCGGTAAATACCATCATCGACGAAGACGTTGTTCGCTCGATCATTCCGCGATTGAAAGCGGCGGGCGCGCAGGGGATTGTCGAATATCCGCTGAACAAGATCGTGCTCTGAAGAAAGACTTGAACCAAATGCGCATACTCACACTAACCGATGCGGTGGCCGCGAAATTCCTCGCGCGGCGCAGCTCGCATGACGCAGCTGCGGAACGAATTGCCGCTCGCATTCTCGCCGACGTAAGGAAGAACGGGGACGCCGCTTTATTTCGTTGGGCATTGCGTCTCGACGGGTTTCGCCTCACTCGGAAGTCACTTTGGATTAGCCGCGCTGAAATGCGCGCCGCGAGCTGCAACGTGCCGCGCGACCTGCTGCGCGCGATCGAACACGCTGCGCGAAACATCCGCCGCGTGGCCGACGAGCAGCGTCCTCGCTCGTGGACCATTACGATCGAGCCGGGAGTTCGCGTCGGCCAGCGAGTTACGCCGCTCGGAACCATTGGGTGCTACATTCCTGGCGGGCGATTCTCGCTTTTCTCGACGCTATTGATGACGGCGATTCCGGCGCAAGTGGCCGGCGTGAAGCGCATCGTCGTGGCGTGTCCGAAACCAAGTCCCGCGTTGCTCGCCGCCGCTGAAGTTCTCGGCGTGACGGAAATTGCCCGTATGGGCGGCGCGCAGGCGATCGGCGCGCTTGCCTATGGCACGCAGTCGATTCCCCGCGTTGACAAGATTTGCGGCCCCGGCAATCGCTACGTCACCGCCGCGAAGCGTATCGTTTCCAATGATTGTGCGATTGACATGCCTGCTGGCCCGACGGAAGTGCTGATCCTGGCCACGCGCGGATCGCCGCGCTACATCGCCGCGGATTTCCTTGCCCAGGCTGAACATGATCCCGGCGCCGTTGCGTTGCTAGTTACACCATCGCCGCGATTGGCGAAAGCCGTAGCCGCGGAAGTGGGGCAGCAACTACGCGATTTGCCGAAAACGAACCCAGCGTGGAAGTCGCTGCAACTTGCGAGCGCCATTCTAGTTGCGCCTTCGCTCAACGCGGCGATTCGATTTGCAAACCGCGTGGCCCCGGAACATTTGAGCATTCCGGAAGCGAACAAGAAATTGGTCGAGAAATTGTCCGAGGCGGGAAGCGTGTTTCTTGGACCGTGGAGCGCGCAGCCGATCGGAGACTATGCCAGTGGCACAAATCATGTGCTGCCGACTTCCGGCTGGGCGCGCGCGCGGGGCGGCTTGAGCGTTGCGGACTTCGTGAAATGTTCGAGCGCGCAAGAAATCTCGCGCGTCGGACTGAAGCGCCTGGCCCCGGTCGTCACTGCCATGGCCCGCGCGGAAGGCTTGGAGGCGCACGCCCGCGCCGTCGAGGTGCGCCTATGAAACGCGCCAGTCGGCCGGCAATCTCAATTCGCAAGGCCGTCTTGGGCCTCGCACCATATAACGCTCCGGAAGAAGGGCGCGCCAAGAAACTTCGTCTCGACTTCAATGAGAATACGGTGGGCTGTTCTCCGGCGGTCTTGCGCGCGCTCTCGCGCATGACGGCGGAAGAGATGGGAATTTATCCCGAGTATCAGGCCACGACGAAGCGCTTGGCTCGCTTCTTCGGCGTCCGGCCGGCGGAAATGCACCTAACGAACGGCATCGATGATGCGTTGCACCTGATCGCGGACACATTCATCGAGGATGGCGATTCGGTTCTGGTCGTCGAGCCTACATTCGATATGTACCGTTTCTTCGCTGAGCTTGCGGGCGCTCGCGTCATCGCCTTGCGTTATGACGATGAAATGCGATTTCCCGTGGACGCCGTGGTTCGCGCGCTGCGCCGGCCGGCAAAGCGCCGCCCGCGCGTCCTGTATATCGCAAATCCCAACAATCCTACCGGCACTTTGGTGCGGCGCGAAGAATTGCGCCGCATTTTACGTGCCGCTTCGAGGACGCTGGTGCTCGTCGATGAAGCCTATTTCGATTTTTCGGGGCTCACGATTCTGTTGTGGATTCGCCGGTATCCCAATCTGCTGGTGGCGCGCACATTTTCAAAATCCGCGGGGCTTGCGGCATTGCGGATAGGCTGCTTGTTTGGGAAGCCCGAAATCTTGGCGGCCATGCGCCGCGCGTGCACGCCGTATCCCGTGAATTCGGCCGCCCTCGTGGCGGCGGAAGCGGCGATTAGCGATCCGCGTTATCTGCGCAACTACACGCGGGAAGTTTTGCAAAGCCGCGCGATGCTGGAAAAGGGCCTCGTGCGCCTTGGCGCGCGGATTTATCCGAGCAGCGCGAATTTCGTGCTGGCGGATTTCGGCGCCGAAGCGCGTCGCCTTGTACGCGCGCTCGAGCGCAAAAGAATTCTCGTGCGCGGGCGGAGAGATTTTCCGCGCGAAGGTTTCGTTCGCATCAGCGCTGGCACGCGGGCGGACACGCGCAAATTGCTACGGGCCATGGAAAGGATCCTGTGAAGCTGGCGCCAAAACTTATTATTTTTGATGTGGACGGTGTCCTCGTGGACGTCCGCGGATCGTTCCACAAGTCGATCATCGACACGGTTCATTTTTTCACGGGCAGACGCGTCACCTACGCCGAAATCCACCAGTGGAAGAATCGCCCCGGCTACAACGATGACTGGCGGTTGACGACGGATTGGATCGCGTCACTCGGGCCATCGGTTCCGTACGCAGAAGTGAAAGCGCGCTTCCAGAAATTCTATTGGGGCACGAAGTCCAGCCCCGGAAATGTGGCGCAAGAACGCTGGCTCGTCACGCAAAAGCGGCTGGAGCGCTGGTCACGCCGCGCCGAGCTTGCGCTTTTTACCGGCCGAACGCGCCAGGAGTTGCGCTACACGCTGGAGGGTACGAACGCGAACCATATTTTTCGCCGGTCGGTCACCATGGACGATGTGAAAAAAGGAAAGCCGAACCCGGAAGGTTTGCGCCTGTTGCTCAATGGTACGCCGAGAAGCGAGGCGCTCTACCTCGGAGACAACATTGACGACGCGCTCTCCGCGAAGCGCGCGCGCGTCCCGTTCCTCGGCGTTCTGCCTCATGGCAGCGAAGCGCACCAGGCGCGCGCAAAACGCCTGCGCGAATTGGGCGCGCTCGAAATCCTGCACAGCGTTCGCGATCTGGGGAAATTGTGGGCATGAGAAAAGCAAATCTTCGCCGCACCACTACCGAAACGGACATTCGCGTGCGCCTGAACCTCGACGGCCAGGGCCGCGCGAAAATCTCCACCGGGATTCCGTTTCTCGATCACATGCTCACGCTCGTGGCGCGCCACGGCGCGATGGATTTGGAACTCACCGCGCGCGGCGATCTCGAAGTCGATCAGCACCACACCGTCGAGGACACCGGGATCGTTCTCGGCGAAGCGGTCCGCAAGGCGCTCGGCTCCAAGCGCGGCATTTTACGCGCCGGATATTTCCTCATGCCGATGGACGAAACTCTCGCGGCGGCGGCCATCGACTTCAGCGGGCGGCCGCACCTCGTATGTAAGTGGAAATTCTCGGCGAAGCATGTCGGCGGCCTGCAAACGGAATTGCTCGAAGATTTCTTTGGCGGCTTCGCGCAAGCCGCTGGCGCAAACGTTCATCTCCGCCTCCTGTACGGCCGGTCGTCGCACCATCAGGTCGAGGCGATCTTCAAAGCGTTCGCCAGGGCGCTGCGTTTTGCGGCCACGCGCGATCCACAATTGAAGCGCGTGCTGCCGAGCACGAAAGGCCTCTTATGAATATCGCACTCGTGGAATATGGAGCGGGTAATCTTCCTTCTGTCGAGCGCGCGCTTTCTCGCCTCGGCGTCGAATCGCGTCGCGCATCCACGCCGGAGGCCCTCGTGGGCTGCGATGCGTTGATCCTTCCAGGCGTCGGCCATTTCGGCGCGCTCATGCGCTCGCTCGGGGAGCGTTCGCTGGTGAAGCCGTTGCGGGACGCAGTTTCGCGTGGGGCGCCGCTGCTCGGAATTTGTCTCGGATTGCAGGCCATGTTCGCGACGAGCGACGAAGCGCCCGGAGACGCTGGCCTCGCACTGTTTCCGCAGAAAGTTTCCGCGCTGCCGCCGGCCGATCGCCTTCCGCACATGGGGTGGAACCAGTTGCGCCGCGCGCGTCCGAGCAAATTGCTGGAAGGCGTCCCGCAGGACGCATATTTTTATTTCGCGCACTCCTACGCCGCCCTCGATGCCGGTGAGGCGGGCGTCGCCTACTGCGATCACTGCGCCTCGTTTATCGCCGTGCTTGAGCGGGAAAACATTTTCGCGACGCAATTTCATCCCGAAAAATCGGGGCCGGCCGGGGCGCAAATCCTTTCCAATTTTGTGCGGCAAGCGGGCGTCAAGGGATGAGCCTCGCGCACCGCATCATTCCATGCCTCGATACGGACGGTGAGCGCGTCGTCAAAGGCGTGAACTTTGTCAATTTGCGCGATGCCGGAGACCCGGCGGCGCTCGCGGCGCGTTACAACATCGAGGGCGCTGACGAACTAGTGGTCCTCGACATTGCCGCGTCGCGCGACCATCGGCCCACTTTTCTCGAAACGATTCGCCGCGTCGCTGCCGAACTGGCAATCCCGCTGACGGCCGGTGGCGGCGTCGCGAATGTCGACGAGGGCCGCGCAATTCTCCGCGCAGGCGCGGACAAATTGACGGTGAACACCGCGGCGATTCGCAATCCCGCGTTGCTTACGGCGCTCGCTGCGGAATTCGGCTCGCAGGCGGTCGTGCTTGCGATTGACGCCAAGCGCGTCGGCGATCGCTGGGAAGCGTTCGTTCGCGGCGGCAGCGTGCCCACGGGAATAGATGCGGTCGCGTGGGCGCGCCAGGGGGTGGATTGCGGCGCCGGAGAAATTCTGATCACCTCCATGGACAAAGACGGCACGCGTTCCGGATTCGACTGCCCGCTCACGGCGGCGATTTCGCGCGCGGTTTCGGTTCCGGTGATCGCCTCGGGCGGCGCGGACACTCCGGAAACGTTTCTCGAAGTGTTCCGCGAAGGCCGCGCGGACGCAGCGCTGGCCGCGTCGATTTTTCACGACAGCATTCAGGGGCTGGGAGAACTCAAACGATATCTCGGCGAAAACGGCGTATCGGTCCGCCAAACAGGCTAGAGAGCCTGCCTAGTGACTACCGAATCTTTGTAGGGCACGGCTTCAGCCGTGCCGTAATGCATGGCGAATCGAAGCGGCTTTAGCCGCTGGCGTGTTGACATATGAGCTGCCACGGAAATCCTAAAGGCTCGACATGATGATTCCTTGCATCGATCTGCAAGACGGACGCGCCGTGCAGCTTGTCCACGGCCGCGAACGAAAACTCGCGGTGGATGACGTTTTCGGTTTGCTCGACCGCTTTGGCCGCTACCCGCTGATCCACGTCATCGATCTCGACGCCGCGATGCGAAAGGGAAGCAACGCCAGGCTCGTGCGCGAGCTGTGCGCCGCGGCAAAAAAACGTAATATGCGGGTCCGCGTTGGCGGCGGAATTCGCACGGTCGCGCAAGCCGCGCGGATTGCCGGCTGGGGCGCGGAGAAAATTATCGTCGGCAGCGCGGCGTTCAAAGGCGGACACGTGAACGAAAAGTTTCTCCATCGTTTGGCCAGCAAGATCGGGCGGCGGCGCGTGATGATCGCGCTGGACACCGAGGGCGGAGAAATCCTGGTGCGCGGCTGGCAGGATAAATTACGCTTGCGCCCCGAGGAAGTAATCCCTGAACTCGAAAAGTACGCCTCTGAATTTCTGTGCACCTACGTGGACGCCGAAGGCACCATGCGCGGCACGAATCTCGAATGGTTCCGTGCCCTGCGCCGCGCCACGCGTCGCCCGATCACCGCCGCGGGCGGCATTCGCAGCCGCGAAGAAATCCGCGCCCTCGCGCGCATCAAAATGAATGCCGCGGTCGGAATGGCGCTCTATACGGGGAAGCTGTCTTGATGGGAAAGCCTTGCTGATCGCGCAAGCTGCTTCCGCACACGCCGTTTCAAATCCGAACTTTCAAATCACGGCTTATCAGGCTGCGGGCTTATCTTCAGGCGGTGAGTGCAATTGCCAGAAATCGGGGTTCGTTTCCGGGAACGCAACGCCCGTCTCCACGGTTCGGCTGTGCTGCGTGCCCAGAAAAACGACGCGGCAGTCCTGCTCGCGCTGCGTCAGTTGGTTGGTGAGTAACAACGTTTGTCCCTTCTCTACCGGGACGCTCAGCAGCAACAGGGCGCCATTCGCATTCACATTCAGCGTGTGCGCTTCTTCATGGAAGGGCTCTTTCCCCGGCCCGTGACCGTACACGTACACGGCGATGTCGAGCGTCCAGCGGCGGCTTCTCCGCCGGTCGCCAATCTCAACTGCGTCCCCTGCAGGCGGTTTCGGCTGCACTTTGCCGCCGCGAACCAATTGCGCCTGTTTCAACGCTTCAAAAATTCGGCTCATTGTTTGTCTTACGGCCCCGCTGGTGTTGGGCAGTCCGAAAACAAAATACTCCCAACGCGCCCCGCGAGGGAAGGCAATCCGCGTTCCGGTTCGAATGGGTAACCCCGCACACGAACCCCAAAGGCCGATTGCCAGGGGATTTTCTCTAGCCCTCTTGCGCCGCTTCCAGAATAGCATCACTCTAATTAGCGGGGGCGACTTCAACTTTGATGCCGGGATCTCACAAAATTCGGAAAGGAAACGCGAGCACGATCCGTGTCGGCCCCGCCGGCTGGTCGTACGCCGATTGGGTAGGCATCGTGTACCCCGCGCGAAGGCCGTCCGGCTTTCACGAGGCCGCCTATCTGTCCGAGTTTTTCGACACGATCGAAATCAACACGTCGTTCTATCAGCCGCTGCGGCCCGAGCATTGCCGGCATTGGATGGAACTCGTCTCCGCCAATCCCCGGTTCGTGTTCACCGCGAAGTTGTGGCAAAGATTCACGCACGATACGGGTGCGGGAGCGGAAGACGAGCGAGCTGTTCGCGCGGGATTCGATGTGCTGCGCGATGCCGGAAAATTGGGCGCTGTGCTCCTGCAGTTTCCGTTCTCATTCCACCGGACCGACGAAAACATCGCGTACCTGGGCAAACTCCTGAAGCAGTTTTCCGATTATCCACTGGTGGTGGAAGTCCGCCATGCCACGTGGAACGACAAAGCTTTCTACGCGATGCTGCACGAGCGCGGCGTCGGCTTCTGCAACATCGACCAGCCGGTGATTGGCCGCTCAATGAAGCCGAGCGAACGCACGACCGCGCGCGTCGCCTACCTCCGCCTGCACGGCCGCCGCTACGACACCTGGTTCAGCGACGATCCCGCCGCGCCCCCCTCGGAGCGCTACAACTACCTCTACACCGCGCAGGAACTCGAGCCCTGGGCCTCGCGCATCCACCACGTAGCCGAAGCCGGCGACTCCACCTTCGTCATCACCAACAATCATTTCGAAGGAAAAGCCATCGTAAACGCGTTGCAGCTCGTCCACCTGCTCACCCGCGCAAAAGTGAAAATCCCCGAGCCGCTCCGCCAGCGCTACCCCGAACTCGACCGCATCGCCTCCGAGCCGCCTGCGGAACCACTGCTGTTTCCGATGGGATAGAGCATTTTTAATTTAAGTGCATACATATCCAGAAGAGGCGAAGTAGTTTGCGCACTCAGTTGAGGAAAGGGTGTTAAGCAGCTCGCCGATTTCCTCCCACAGGGCGTCGATTGATCGTTTGGCGGCTTTGCGGAGTAGCGCCTTGAGTTTGGCGAAGAGCTTTTCGATGGGGTTCAAGTCGGGCGAATAGGGCGGCAGATAGAGCAGCGATGCGCCCGCCGTGGCGATGGCATCTTTGACCCCTGCCACCTTGTGGCTGCTGAGATTGTCGAGAATGACGATGTCTCCGGACCGGAGGGTCGGGCATAAAAATTGGCGCACATAAGCAAGAAACAACTCGCCATCCATCGGCCCGTCGGCGACCAGCGGCGCGGTCAATTGCTGGTGGCGCAAGCCAGCCACAAAGGTGGTGGTTTTCCAATGGCCGTGCGGGGCCGAAGCGATACAGCGCTGCCCCCTTGGGGCCCGTCCATAGCGCCGCGTCATGCTGGTCGATGTCCAGGTTTCATCGATAAACACCAGCTTTTCGAGGTCCATCCTGGGCTGCGCTTCACTCCATGCGCGCCGCGCCGCCTGCACGTCCTCGCGTTCTTGCTCGCTGGCGTGCAAGGTTTTTTTTGAAGGTGAGATTCCATTTGTTCAACTGGTGCCACAGAGCGCCGATCTTGATCGGAACGCGCTGTTGCGCCAGCCGTTGCTGTAACTCAGCCAATGTCAGATCGGGTTCGGCTGCGATCCAGGCGCGCAGCACCTGTTCCCTCTCCGCCAACCGCGAGCGGCGATGGCCGCCGATCTGAAAACTGCTACGCACGCCCGTTTCTTGCTCCCGGTCGCGCACCCGATAGACCCAAATGCGGCTCACTTCGAACCGCCGCGCAATCTCCGTCGGTCGATCCCCGCGATCCAATGCCCGCAACACGCGCTCGCGCAAATCCTGCGAATAGGCCTGCATCCATGCCTCCCCTCTACCAGCAGGAGGATTATCGCATGAAATGTAAACACTTAAATTAGAAATGCTCTAGTGAACAGTCTGACAGAGTTAATGGGAGGTTTCAGTAGCGGTTTCGCTGGCGTGTCAGGAGTTCAGCCCCGCTCATATTCAAGCGTTTTCCACCGTAGATTTTGATCAAGCGTGCGAGAGAGTTCGCCCTGCGTGCGGGTGGCGTCGGTTTCTTGCGCACAGCTGCTTTTCTCATGAAATACATTATGTCATCGCGCGGACATGTACGGCGCCCCATTCAGCCCTTGCATATATACCATTATGGGTATAAGTTGGGATTCCCATGAGGAATCCACCTCAGGTAAAACCGCTGTACTGGGTGGGTAGAAGCAAAAAAGACCTTCTGGCGCTGCCGGAAACAGTCGTGCACGTCTTCGGCTATGCCCTCTATTTGGCTCAGACAGGCAGGAAACATGACCAGGCCAAACCAATGAGGGGCTTTGGCTCGGCAGGTGTGCTGGAAATCATTGAAGATTGGGAAGGGAATACGTATCGCGCGGTCTATACGGTTCGTTTTGTTGAAAGCGTGTTTGTTCTGCATGTATTCCAGAAAAAATCCAAACGGGGTATTGCAACGCCCAAAAGGGAATTGGACTTAATTCGAGAAAGATGGAAAGCGGTAGAACAAATGGCCAAGGAGTTGGGACTATGAAGAAAACACAAATCACCAATCGACAGGAAATCATGATCGAAAAAGGTTCAGGGAACGTGTACGCCGACCTGGGTCTTCCCGATAGCGAGGACATGCTGATTAAAGCCCAACTTGTCATGAAAATCGCAGAGATCATCCACCAGCGGCGTCTGACGCAAGCGCAGGCGGCGAAGCTACTCCGGCTGACCCAGCCCAAGATTTCGCGGTTGCTCCGTGGTGAATTCCGAGGCATCTCGGAGCGTCGCCTGCTCCAATGCCTCACGCGATTGGGCCGCGATGTTCAGATCATCGTGAAACAAACACCTCAACAACGCACCGAGGGCCGGCTGACGGTACGCTTTGCCTGACCGCGAGAAGATCCTCTAGCGCACGACGCTTCATTTCCTTCGTGGAATTGTCTCTTTCGGGTAGTGGGTCAGTTTCCAATAAGCGGTGCCGGCTCAACCGGTCGATGCAACACCTTATAACCTATTGATCTTACAACGCTTCCCATCGAGAATTTATCAGTACAACCGTACTCACTCAAAACCTAAATAGGGCTTTTGTTTTGTTTGAATTGATGCCGGCGCACGAAATTAGCCTCCTAGACTCCTTCAAGGAGACTTTGAGCAAGTGTTGCATCGACCCATTGAGACCACCGGACTTGTCAGGATTTGGGTGCCTCTTTTCTGTGCGACTCCGCGTCAAAAGTCTAAAAGGGAATTACGCTCTGTCGATGCGGATTAAGCAATTCATTCACGTCCGCCGCAATGAGCTTCTCCTCCAAGGCTTCGGCGCCATGCTCGAACCTGAATACCAATTCCTGTTTCAGGAGCGGTACAAGTGCCAAGAATCGAATCTGTTTTCCGTCAGCGGCGATGAACTGGTCAGCTCCTTCCGGGAAAGTCATGGGCTTGAGGAGAATGAGCCCTACAAAGCGACCGATTGGGTCGAGTGATTCCAACTGTTCGGCATTCCCCACAGTGTGTCCCCGAGCTAACCACGTGTCATGAAGATGGGCATATCGGGCAACTTGTTTGAGAACTTTGAGCGGCCAAAAATACTCTGGGGTCGCCCATTCCATGTCCTTTCGGCTTATCGGCCAATCATTTGGCAAGCAAAGGCACATCTCGGCCAGAGCCAATTTCTCGAACTCCCGGGGTACTCGCATGGGCCGATCACTCATTCCTGACGTGAGCAGAGTGTAGTAGGGGCGTGCGGGAGTAGGGACCACTACATTTATGTCAATGTGCACGAGGGTCGATTTCTTCTCATGCAAAACGAAGAAGTTTTCACCAAAGTAGTTTTCAATGTGGTTCGTGATTACTTCCAAGTTCTGTATCGGAGACGGGGGGCTATCCTGGCGCTGAACCAGCGAACGAGCCTTATCCTTGAACTTGGAAAACGCCGTTCCTCCACGCTTATCCCGCATCGTCGAGCACAGAGTATCATTACCGCCGCATTTCCGGCCCCCTCAATGGTCCTTGTGCCCGACTCCCCCCAAACGATCTTCTCGGAAAGGGGCCAACTGCCACCTCGCAGCTTTACTAGACGTTCGCTTTTTATTCGCCTATACTGTAGCCATCCCCGGTCCTCCGGAACGCGCTATGGCTTCAGACCCGATTCCCGTTGCACTGGCCGCGCCGGTGGCGCCGACGCCGCCGAGAAGGCCGTGGGCGCTGCCTCTGGCTGGCCTCGCGGTGTTTTATGGGCGGCCGGAGACGCCGCGGCTGTTCCACTATTTTTTGCCGCGCTTGCTGGCCGAAGGCAAGCAGGTGCTGTGCCTGGACGGCGCGAACCGGTTTGATCCGTTGCTGATCGCGCGCCTGGCGCGGCAGCGGGGAATTGCCGCGGCGGAGTTCAACCGGCGGATTCGCTTGGCGCGGGCGTTCACTTGCTTTCAGTTGACCGAGTTGCTGGTGCGCGTGCCGCGCTTCGTCGAAAAATTTGCCGCCGACGCGCTGATTGTGACGGCGTTGCCGGACCTGTACTTCGACGAAGACGTGCGCGATCGCGACGCTGCTGTGGCCTTCCGCCACGCGCTGGACGCGCTGCGGGCGCTCGCTCCGTTGCCGCTGGGCGTCGCGGTGTTTTCCGACGCGACCAGCCACGGCGGACCGCGCCGCGCGATGTTCCCGCAGCTTACGGCGCAGGCGACCGAGCTGTGGCGATTCGCCCTCGATGGCGAGGACGGCAAGCTGCGCCTGATCGGGGAAGAGGGAGGGAAAAGGTTGCAGGTGACAGGTTGCAGGTGACAGGTTGCAGGTGACAGGACTTCCTGACTCTTTGGTTTTCTCTGTGCTCTCTGTGTCCTCTGTGGTGAAAGCCTTTTCGGTTTCTGTAGGCGAAGGAAAAACATTTAACACAGAGGACACAGAGAAAACCGAGAACGCGGAGAAGTGGTCGCACGAATCACGAATCACAAGTCACGAATCACGGAAACCCATGGGCCGCACGGTTCCCACATTCCGGCAACTGGTCGACGACGCGATCGCGCGCTGGGCGAAATTCCGCCGCGCGCTGCGCCGCGAGGATCAGGAATATTTCGACCGCCTGTTTCGCCGCGTACGCTCCTACACGCAGGCGGCCACGTATCAGGCGAGCGACAACCCGATGGAAGCCATCCTGCTCTCCATCGCGCTCGATCAGGAAAAGCGGCTGGACGCGCTCGAGCGCGCCGCGCCCCAGCAGGTCGGGGCCGCTCTGCCGCCGGAGACGGGTGCGGGCTCTACTTTTACGCTGAACGCATCAAGTGAAGCGTGGAGCCCGCCGGGAGCGGGTGCGGGCTCTACTTGGAGCCCGCCGAAAGAATGTCTGGAGAAGTCCGAGGCACCGAAGCCCCTTGCCCTGCAAAAGCAGCCCATCGCGGAGATCCCGGAATTTGAGGACGACACAACCGAGTGAACCCATCGAAACAAGGAGAACGTCTTGACGTCAAACAAACCTTCATTGAAATCGAACATCCTCAAAAATGCTCTCCCCGGCCTCCAGGCAAATGTGCTAATAAGTGTTTATGGCGAACACTTCCAGTACCACGTTCAGTATCCGGCTCAAGCCGGCCGTCAAAAGACGTCTCGCGAAGTTGGCCCAGAAGACTGGCCGAAGCGCGAATTTTCTCATCTCCGATGCCGTCGAATCCTACATTGCCGACCAGGAACGCCTGCGAGCGGAGCTTCAACAAGCCGACCGGCAAGTGAAGTCCGGTCACTACGTCCGGCACGAGGACATGAAAGCGTGGCTGTTGTCTTGGGGCACGGATCATGAACTGCCGCCTCCGAAATGCGTATGCGGCAAGAATCATGATGACGAGGTATTGTGCCGATAGAGCGGGTGCGGGCTCTACTTGGAGCCCGCAGGGAAATTGTCTGGTCTCCCTTGGCACGCGCACGGCTTCAGGAAATCCGCGCGTACGTTGCCAAGGACAAGCCTGTTGCGGCAGAACGATTGGCCATCCGGATCGTCTCCGTCATCGAAGCTCTGAGAAATCACCCTTATCTGGGGCACATGGGAACGGAATCCGGCGTTCGCGAATTAATCATCGGCGGCACTCCCTATGTGGTGTTGTACCGGGTGCGTGGGAAGAGGGTGACAATCCAAACGATTTGGCACGCAGCGCAACGAGAAAGTCGCTGACATGGAACCGCGTTTTTCAAATTGACGAAATGGTAGCTCCGGCGTCCCGCGTGCCCCGATGCAAGAGGGATCGCCGATTTTTCCGCATCTTCAACACAATTCCGGCCCCCCACAGGAATCCAGTAACTACAAAAGCTTTTTTACCTCTTCAGTCCCCAACCAGGTCAGGCCGAATGAACGGAAGATCCTGATGGCCAGGAACGGAATCGAACCGTCGGCACAAATCCTGGAAGGATACCTCTTCGATCTCTACCCGAGCCCGCACGGGATGACGCTGTGGCTGATCGATCCGAACCAGACACGACACCGGTTGATTGACCGTTTCGCGCCGGCGTTTTACGTGTCAGGGCCGGACGCGGTGCTGCGCCGCCTGCGCGGAGAAGCCGCGCGGCAGCCGCACGCGCTGGCCTGCCGCGCAACCGAGCGCATGGATTTGTGGGAACAGCGCATGCGTCCCGTGCTCGAGATCGAGGTCGCGCATCCCCATGAATTTGCTTCGTGGACGCGCTGGGTGCGCCAGTTCGATTCCGCGCTGCGGCTTTACAACAGCGACTTGATGCTCGCGTCGCTGTACTGCTGGCAGCGCGGTGTGTTTCCGCTGGCGCGCGTCGAAGTCGAAGCCGACGGCGAGGGCCGCGTCCTCGCGCTTCAATGCCGCGACACCGAATGGGCGATCGACTACGAGCCGCCGCCGCTCGAAATCCTGCGCGTGCGCCTGGGCGGCCGGAAGGGCATCGATCCCCGGCATGGCGTGCAGACTGCGCTCGAAATCGAAGTGGACGGGCGCCAGTTCGAACTCGACGAAGCGGGCGAGCCCGCCGCCGTCGCGTTCCAGCATCTGCTCGCGCGGCACGATCCCGACCTGATCCTGAGCGATTGGGGCGACGCCACGATTCTGCCGAAGCTGCGCGAGCAGGCCGCGAAGCTGCGCCTGCCTCTCGCGCTCAACCGCGATCCCTCCGCCGAAATACACGAGAGCCGCGCGCGCAGCTATATGAGTTACGGCCGCATCCTGTTCAAGAACAGCGCGACCACGCTGTTCGGCCGCCTGCACGTGGACACGCAGAATTCGTTCATCGCCAACAAGTGCGACCTCTCCGGACTCTGGGAGCTCGCGCGCATCACCAAGCTTCCCGTGCAGTATTGCGCGCGCACCTCGACCGGCACCGGCATCTCCTACATGCAGATGGAACTGGCCTGGCGCGACGGCGTGCTTATCCCCGAGCAAAAAGCCGAGCCGGAAGATCCCAAGCCTCCCGACGAATTGCTCGTGGCCGACCGCGGCGGCCTGGTCTTCACTCCGAAAACCGGTTTTCACGCCAACGTCGCCGAACTCGATTTCGTCAGCGAGTATCCCAGCATCATGGCCCGGTTCAACATTTCGCCCGAGACGGTCAACTGCCCGTGCTGTCCCGACGCGCCGCGCGTGCCCGAGCTGGGCTACCGCGTCTGCCAGAAGCGGCGCGGCATCACCAGCCGCGTCGTCGAGCGGCTCATCGCCAAGCGCGGCGAGCTGAAGAAGTGTAGCGCCCGCCTTCAGGCGGGCATGTGCTTGCATCCAAAGTGCCCGTCCGCCGCGGCGGGCGGGCGCTACAAGCATCCAGACGAAACACTGGTACAACAAGCCCAACGCTATAAACTCCAGCGCGATGCGCTCAAGTGGCTGCTGGTTTGCTGCTTCGGCTACACCGGCTACAAAAACGCGCGCTTCGGAAAAATCGAAGCGCACGAAGCGATCAACGCCGTCGCGCGGGAAACTCTGCTGGTGGCCAAAGAAATCGCCGAGGACCGCGGCCACGAAATTCTGCACGCGCTCGTGGATTCGCTGTACGTGCAAAAAGCCGGCGCGACGCGCGGCGACTACGAAGCGCTCACCGTGGAAATCGCCGCGCGCACCGAGCTCCCGCTGGCGATCGAGGCCATCTATCGTTACGTCGTGTTCCTGCCGTCGCGGCAATTTGAAGACGTGCCCGTACCCAATCGCTTTTTCGCCGTCGCGGAAGACGGCGCGCTCAAAGTGCGCGGCCTCGAATTGCGCCGCCATGACACGCCGCCGCTGGTGGCGCGCATGCAGCAGGAAGTGCTGGCGATTCTCGCCGAAGCGCACGATTTCAGCGCCTACCTGGCCAAGCTCGAAGAGGCCCGCGAAATTCTGCGCCGCTGCGAGGAATCCGTGGCCGATGGCAGCGTCGCCATCGAGGATTTAATCATAAGTAAACGTCTCACGCGCGAACCGCGCGAATACCGGAAAGCCAATCAAACCGCCATCGCCGCGCAGCAACTCTTCGGCAGCGGCGTGCGCCTGCGGCCCGGCCAAACCGTCGAGTACATCATCACCGACAGCGACAATCGCGTACCGAACGACCGCGTGCGCGCCTATGCCCTCTGGGACGGCTGGTTCGGATACGACCGCCACAAATATACGGAGTTTTTGCACGACGCGTTCGACCCGCTCGCCTTGGTCCGCTGCGAGCAATTTCCCTCGAGCAAACGGGAAGTCACCAAAACGAACAGGTAAAACTCACCTGTCCCAATTCTGACCCAAAGGACGTGATCATTCCGACAACCATGTGTCTCAAAATGGTTTTGGGAGCATCTAAATAAATATGGCCGTACTCGAAAGACTAAAAACTCTGCGGGAAGTTGAGCGCCCCTGGTGGCTGGCGGTTGTGGCCTGTAGTGGGGCTGTCGTCCTGGGCCACTTCTTGCGGCAGCTCGATATCGTATTGAATCCGCTGGCCTGGTCGAGCGCTGAAATTATTTCGGCCCTGCTAAGTTTTACGATCGCCGCCAGCGTCCTGGTGAGATATTACGGCACGGGAAACCGCGTTTCGCTTCTCTTGGGGTTGACCTTCGGAGTTACCGGCATCATCCACCTGGGCGCAATTTTTGAATTCTACGATCATTTCCTGAAACCCTCGGAGCAAGTCCGGGTTCCGGTTTCCTGGATGATTGGGCAGATGCTCCTCGGAATACTTCTGCTTGTCGCTTGTGTCATTAACAAATGGCTACCCTGGCCGCGTGACCCCAGAAAAAACTTCATTGCGCTATCCTCAATTGTATTCAGCGCAACTTGTATGGTCGCGGGGGCCTTCCTGATTTTTCCAAGTACCCCTCCGATTCGCCCTCACAGTCCCACCCCGCGGGTCTGGGAATTGCTCCCCGCGGTCGTTTTCCTGATTGCCGCCGTGGTTCTGAATAGCGTCAAGGAAAGTGACGGCTTTGCCTTCGACACGGCCCTCGTTTGGGTGGCGGGACTGAATGTCATAAGCCACCTGATTGCCTCCCAATCCGCACGTTTGCTGGACGCCTCCGCCGGCGTCGCGGAACTGGTGAACGCCATCAGTTATATCGTTCTTCTGGGCGCCACCTTGCTGGACAACGCGCGGCTCTTCCGCCAGGTGCGCACCCTTGCGATCAGCGACAGCCTGACAGGTCTCGCGAACTACCGGCACCTGGTCGACATTCTGCAAAGCGAGCTCGAACGTTCCGGACGAACCAACAGGCCTTTTTCCCTTCTGCTCATGGACCTCGATGGTCTCAAGAAGATCAACGATCGCCACGGACACGTCATCGGTAGCCGCGCGCTTTGCCGCGTCGCCACGATTCTCCGGCTGAATTCCCGGTCGATTGACACGGCGGCCCGTTACGGCGGCGACGAATTCGCGCTGGTGCTCCCGGAAACGAGCGTCACTGCCGCGGAGCAGGTGGTCGATCGCATACGAAATTGTATGATGGAGGATGAGGAAGTTCCGCAACTCAGCATAAGCATCGGGATTGCCACGTTCCCGAAATGCGGCGGTACGGTTCAACAGTTGCTTGAGTATGCGGATCGGGCTCTCTATGTGATGAAAGAACAATCGAAAAGGGGCAGGATGGAAAACCGCAAGCGTTTTTGATGGCCGGCTGGAGCGGGCGAAAAACTGTGGTTACATACTTCGGGCTGGTCGGGAAGCCTTCCAGAAGTCCGGATTCGCCAGTGGAAAACTCACTGATATTTCGCAGGTCTGAATGTCCCGGATGCGCACGCTCACAACGTTGCTGATTTGCTCTTGCGATGTGCCGTTGTTAATGAGCAACAAGTCCTGCCCTTCCATAATAGGAATCGGCAATAAGAATACCCCTCCGTTTGCATTTCCACTTACCGCTCTGGCTTGCTCATAAAAGGCTGCTTCGCTTGCGGAGCGGCCATAGACCGTCAAGTCGATGTCCAGTTCAATCCTGGGAGTCACGCGGCGCTCCGGCAACTCCATTTCGCCGAGGAAGTCCGAGGTGTCGAGTCCATTGCTGGATCGCGATTCTCGTGCGCTCTTGATTGCGTCGTAGATGCGGCTCATGAGTCGAATCCCGGGGGTTCGATTGCCATTCGGTCGATGGATCCGCGAACGAAACATTTTCGCACGGAAAGCTGGGCAGTCCAATAGGAGCGTAGTCCTAAAGTTGTATGGTACGTAGGGACAGGTACTTTTCGACTGGACCGCTGGTCTCCATTTGGCCGTTAAAAAGTTCCTTGAAATATTTACGTTTTGTTATGAGATGGTCTTGAACGGGCCATCCCACCGTGAGAGGATTTCTCTTTCGATCTTGTGGCGCAGCTAGGTTGGCTGCGCCAACGGGAACCGGGCAGGAGGAGAATGTGGACCGAAGGGAATTCATGAAATTCGGTGGCGTCGCCGCCATCGAATTGGGCGCCGCGAGGCTGTTGATGTCTCAGGCACAGCCCGGCATGCCCGGCATGCAGTCTGCCGCGGCGCCGCAAGAAAATTCCAAAGCGGATTTCACCCTGCGGATTGCACCCGTAACAGTGGAACTTACCCCTACCCGCATCATCAGCACCATCGGCTACAACGGAACCTCTCCGGGCCCCGTGCTTCGCATGCGGGAAGGGAAGCCGGTCACGGTCGACGTCATCAATGAAACCGACGTCCCCGAACTCGTTCATTGGCACGGCTTATTCCTGCCTCCTGAAGTCGATGGAGTGGAAGAAGAGAACACTCCCCTGGTGCCGCCGCGCGGCCGCATCCGCTATCAATTTACACCGCGCCCGGCTGGGACGCGCTGGTATCACACACACACGATGGCAGGGTCAGACCTGCACCGCGGCGCATACACGGGCCAGTTCGGATTTCTCATGATCGAGTCCGCCAACAATCCAGGAAATTACGATCAGGAAGTTTTCCTCGCGCTCCGGGAATGGGAGCCATTTTTTAATCCGGAAGAGGAAGATGACGATGACTCAACCAACGCTGGACCGCAACCCGAGCGGCCCAAGACCCTCGATACCAACCCGTCCGGCCTGGAAGTCGGTTACCAGATGTTTTCCATCAACGACAAGGCTATGGGGGCGGGCGAACCAATCCGCGTCCAGCCGGGACAGAAAGTCCTGATGCATCTCCTAAACGCCAGCGCGAGCATGAACCGCCGCATCGCCCTTCCGGGCCATAAATTTCAAATTATAGCGATGGACGGCAATCCCGTCCCCACGCCGCAAGCGGTGGACGTGATCTACATAGGCCCCGGCGAGCGTGTGGACGCCATCATCGAGATGAACCAGCCGGGAGTCTGGATTCTCGGCACAGACACGGATGATGTGCGTAACGGCGGTATGGGCGTGCTGTTCGAATACGCGAATCAGCACAAGCAGCCGCAATGGGTTGCGCCAGCGAAATCAGTTTGGGACTACACGATATTTGGACGCGCGGGAACGCAGCCTCCACCGGACGCCACCATCGACATGATTTTTCAGAAAGTTCCGAGCGGCGCGGGGCTATTCAACAGTTGGACCGTCAACGGGAAGGAATATCCGCACGATCGGGAATTTGTGCTGAAGCAAGGCGGCCGTTACCGGCTGGTGTTCCGCAATCGCAGTGAGGACGATCACCCGCTACACATGCACCGGCATTTGTTTGAGTTGGTGGAAATTAACGGCAAGGCCACGGCGGGCGTGATGAAAGATACTGTGATCGTTCCCGGCTACGGGCGCGCCACTGTCGACATGGTGGCCGATCAGCCGGGGCTGACCCTGTTTCACTGCCACATTCAGCAGCACATGGATTACGGATTCAAGGCCCTGTTTCGCTACGCCTGACTGGCGCGCGCCGCCGGATTACTTCTTTTCGTCTGGTGGGGGCGCCTGCGTCTCCTTAGCCGCGCCGATCTTGACGGTCACGCCGAATCGCTTGTAATTCTCGTATTTCACGACCATGCGAATCGGAATGTCGCCGCTGCTGAAGCGCAGGATGTCGTTGGATCGCGTGTAGGTCGGAAACCAGTAATGGCCCTCCACGTTTTCGCGAAACGTCTCAAACCGCGGAAATACGTTTTCTTGGCCTCCTTTGCGGATGTCCGGCACGGCCTTGCCGTCCGTCTTCACGATATCGAAATCTTTGTCTTCCACCCAGACTCGTCCCTGAAAATATCTCTGATTTTTCTCGATCGTTTTCGGCGCCACGTCGAACACATAGGCCGTGAGTTCATCCAGCTGTACATGGTCCACATACTTGACGTTGTACTTGGGCAATTCCATCGTGGTCAGGACAAACGGCTGCACATGCTCGAGATCGTCCAGGTCCTGTTGCGACAGGGAAATGCGCTCGAGCGAGGGAGCGGGAGCATAGGTCACTTTCTCGAACCGTTTCCCCGAGGGTGTGAATACGATGTCACTGGTCATCGTGTACTCGCCGTCGGGCCGTCCGCTCGAATCCAGCGTTTGGATCGTAAATGTTTGTGTGTAGGTGAAGTTGTCGCGCTCGGTCTTGAATTCCGCCTCTCGCGCCGCAAATTTCTGGACGATTTCATCGACCGGCATCGCCGGCGGCCCTAGCGCCGCATTCTGCGCCGGCGTTGTGGCGGAGGTCGGAGGCTGAGCCATAGACCCCTGTTGTCCCGCAGTGAGCGGGAGGAATGCACAGACAGCCGCCAAACAGGACAATAAAATAATAGCCGTACGTCGTTGTTGAATTGTGGCGCTTTGAGGTTGAATGTCCGCCATAACTTTCTCTCCCGAGGATTTTCTCTTTGCCCTCTGTGTTGAAAATCTTTTACCCTGATGAATTGGAGCTTTCCACGGGCGCAAGGGTTGCCTTTCCCAGATTAACACGCACGCAATCCAAGTTTACCTCTTTCCCCCGAAAGTAGGTTGCTCGTTCGTGGCGGGAAAGAAGCGCCAATTGACAGTCAACTTGGATGTCTGTTACGTTCCCGCGGCCATTCAACTTTCGCGTTGTAGACTTGTGTGAGTCAATTACTGTGTGTTTTGCGGAAAGAAGGCGATTTTGTCCACGGCAGAAACCAAGTCTCGTCGTCTCACCCCCATCGATTGGGTCATCTGCGGCGTGGCTTGCTTTGGTTTCGCTTTTGACACCTACGAACTATTGGCCCTCACGCTCACCGTCCAACCGGCCTTGACCGAATTCCTCACGGCCAAACCCGGAAGCGCCGAGTTCAATCACTGGATCGGATGGATGTTCTACATTCCCGCCATCGCCGGCGGGATATTCGGCTTGCTGGGCGGATACCTGATCGATCGGTTCGGCCGCCGCCGCGTCTTGATATGGAGCATTCTGCTTTCTTGTTTTTCCACGCTTGCCACGGGCTACTCATCCTCCGCTCTGCAATTGCTGATTTATCGCTGCATCACGTTTGTCGGCGTATCGGTCGAATTCGTCGCGGCGACAGCCTGGCTGGCCGAACTGTTTCCGGAAAGAGATCAAAGAGAAACCATTCTCGGCTCTACACAGATTTTTGCTTCCACGGGCGGGATCCTGATGAGCGGGGCGAGTTACTTGAGCCTGTCGATCGGCCGTTTGCTCCCTGCGATTCATGGTGGCCATGAAGCCTGGCGCTACACGGTCTTGTGGGGGATTCTTCCGGCCATTCCGCTTCTCATCGTCCGCCCGTTCCTCCCCGAATCGCCCATCTGGCAGAAGAAAAGGGAAGAGGGCACGCTCCAGCGGCCCAGCATCCTGGTATTATTCCACCCGGAATTTCGCAAGACGGCTCTCTTGAGTTGCTTCATGATGGCCTGCGCCTATGCGGCTTCCTTCGGCATGCTGCAGCATTTCGCCCGCATTATTCCCGGCACTCCCGGAGTAAGAGAACTGGCCCACCTGGACCAGCAGAAAATTGTGAGCCTTTTGCAGGGATATCAGGAGGTCGGAAGTCTGGCTGGGCGGGTCCTGATGGCAATTCTGGCCGTCTTTATTCTCAGCCGGAAACGCCTGCTGCACATTTTTCAGATCCCAGGGCTGATCATGATTCCGCTAGTTGTATTGCTACCTTCTGTTCGAGACACCGACATGTTCCCCTGGGGAATTTTCTTTCTTGGCACCGTGTCTGTCGCTCAATTCAGTTTTTGGGGAAATTATTTGCCCACGCTTTATCCGACGCACTTGCGCGGGACCGGCGAGAGCTTTGCGGCGAATGTGGGAGGGCGGATGCTGGGAACCTCCGCCGCCCTGATCACGACCACGATTGTGACGTACATGCCCGGCGGCAGTGTCACGCGGCAACTCGGCTACGCGGCGGGAATCGTCGGCTTCCTCGCCTATGCAGCCGGTTTCATAGGGAGCTTTTGGCTGCCCGAACCCGGCGAGGAAATAATTACTGAGTAGGCCAAGTAGCACAGACTTCAGTCTGTGGGGTTCCATTAAATTCTGCCTAGCGCATGCGGCCTGGGCTTGCTTTCGGACCCCCACAGACTGAAGTCTGTGCTACCTCAAACGGCTATGCCAGCTTCAGCCGCATCAACCTCCGCGCGTTGCCCTCGTAAATTTTATGGCGATCCGCGGCCGGCATCTCGACGCCTTCCACGCAGCGAATCGTCTCGCGAATGTATCCCGGCCCCTTTTCAGGATCGAATGGACAATCGGAAGCGAATAGAACCTGATCGGCCCCAAAGTAGTCCAGCCCGCACCGTAACGCCGGGAGCGAACCAAACGTTGCCGTATCGGCGTAAAACATTTTGAAATATTCCTGTGGCCGCTTCTTGAGTTTTCGGCCGACCAGGGCCAAATCCTCCTCTTCGGTCCGAGCCCCCAGCTGATCGAGGCCGGCACCCGTTCGCCCGGAAAAGTAGGGGATCATTGCGCCCAGGTGGTGCGAGATGATCTTTAGCTCGGGGAAGCGGTCAAAATACCCGGCAAACAGAATGCGACCCATGGCAACCGAAGTTTCATACGGCCACCCAAACACCCACCAGAGTTCGAACTTTGATTTCTTTTCTGTTACGTAGTCGGCGAAATTGGATGACCTGCTCGGATGAAGCCAAATGGGCACGTTGCGTTCCGCAATCTTTTCGAAGATCGGAAGGAAATCCGGCTCATCCAGAGGGCGCCCATTCACGTTTGAATAGATTTGGAACCCGACAGCTCCCAATTTCAAGACCGCGCGATCGATTTCCTCCACCGCGGCTCCTGGATTATTCATCGGCAGCGCCGCCACAAATCCCGGGAAGCGGTCGGGATGCTTCACAACCAATTCGGCCAGGCCGTCATTGGCCACCTGGGCGAGCTCCGGCGATAGTTTCGCGTCCCCCATGGCTTCGATCGGAGGCGCGGCCATGCTCACGACCTGACAGTATTCGGCGAAGCGGTCCATCATGCGGAAACGAACATCGAGGTTCACCATGGCTGGAATATTGGCCGTGCGCCTCTTGATTGTGGTCCCGGATTCCGGCAGCTTAAGCATGCGGTCATAGTAATTTTGCGGGACAATATGGCAGTAAATGTCGATTTTCATGAAATCCTTCTTTCTTGAATTTGCACAACGGAAAGTGTTGGCCAACAACAAGAATCGTCGAGATAATTCGTGCATCCGATGCTTGTTTGATTGAGGTGGAAACATATCAAGCCCGGCGCGGAGTGTCAACGTAGCCGCCTGTGGCTTGGCGAGTCTTTCTACGGGTAACCCTTTGCAAAAAGGGATACAACCTTCTGTTTGGCCAGGGAGTCAAAACGAGCGATGATAAGAATTGTCCGCAAAACGCATCAGACTAAATCTTTTCATTTCTGATATATGCGGCCAACCGGGGGTGGCGCGCATGCAGAAAAGCATGCATCGCTTCCAGGATGTACCATCCGCCGGGCAATTCCATCTAACACGGGAACAGCGGGGTATTACAAGCAAGAGATCAGGGGGATTGTTGTTGAACATCCTGCGAAGCAGGGCAAAGTTAGCTCAATGCATTGTCCTTGGGGCCTTGATGCTCTACGCCATGGTTTGCGCGGTTCCAGGATTTGCGCGCGAGGGGGATTCGAGCCCTCAAGCCGCAACCGCATCCATCTCGGGCAGGGTGAGCGTCGCTTCGACCCAAGGCGTGACTAATAACCTCTCGGCGATTACCGTGAAACTGACCGGGCCGGCGCCGGCCGTCACTTCACAGGAAGAGGTCTCGGACGCCGAAGGACGTTTCGAATTCTCTCGTTTGGCGCCGGGGAATTACATGCTGGAAGTAACCGTTGAGGGCTTCAAGCCGTGGTCCGCGACCGTGGCACTCGTGGCCGGCCAGGATGCCGTTCAGGACGCCGGTTTGCAACTGAATTTGGTCGAGGAAAATGTCGAAGTCAAAGGGGAAGCCACCGAGATCGCGACGCAGAGCGTAAGCGCGACCGCGACGGTTACCGAACAACAGCTCGAAACGCTGCCGCTTAGAACCGGTAAATTCACCGAGGCGCTTTCCGTAAGCCCCAGCGTCATTAAGACGCAAGAAGGAAGATTGAATTTCAACGGGCAGGCGGAGAGCCAGGGCATGCTGCTCGTGGACTCGGCGGAGAATGTGGATCCTGTGGCGGGAAGTTTCGCGATTCCCGTGCCGGTTGACGCCATTCAGTCCATCCACGTGTTCAACACGCCGGACAGCGTGGCCTACGGCGGCTTTTCCGCGGGTTTAACGCGGATCGATATCAGGCCTCCTTCGCCATTGTGGAATTACAAATTTCTCGATTTCCTTCCATCATTCCGCGGGAAGAATGACCATCTGGTTGGCATCGCAAATATGACCCCGCGCTTCGAGGTGGGAGGCCCGGTGGTGAAGGACAAGCTCAATTTCTCCCAGGATCTGAGCTACGAATTTCGCAAAGACCCGATACACGGACTGTCGTGGCCCTTCAATGAGACGGATGTCTTTGCGTTCGACTCTTTTACAAATTTGCAGTGGATCCTCTCTCCGAAGCACTTGATTAATTTCAACCTGAACCTTTTTCAATCCACCAATCTCTACGCGAATATCGATTCGCTCATCCCGCAGTCCGCTTCCGTGAATTTTCGCCGCCGCGGCGGGTCGTTCGGATTTTCGGATGCTTACCAATTCAATTCCGGAATGGTGTTGACCACGGTCGTGCGCTACACCAATTTCTACACCGATGCCCATGGACAAGGCACAGGCCCATTGACGATTAATCCCGAGGGCTGGGGCGGCAATTATTTCGACACGTCGTCGCGGAACGCAAATCAGCTCGAAGCTCTCCCCGTTCTGCAGCTCCCTTCAAAATCGTGGCTCGGCCGCCACGATATTCAGTTCGGAGTCGATTTCCTTTATAGGACTTTTACCGGGAGCAGCGTTTCCCAGCCGATCAGCCTTCTGAATCAGGATGGCACGGTTGCCGAGCAGATCACTTTTATAGGATCAGGCGCGTTGCAAGGATCCGACACCGAAGTCTCGGAATATGCCGAGGACCACTGGACGGTGACGAAAAGCCTATCTTTCACCCTCGGCGCACGCTTGAGCACGCAAACGATCGGCTTGGACGCTGCTATAGCGCCTCGCGCAGGGTTGGCATATTCTTTCTCGAGATGGAAGACGGTCGTTCGTGGCGGTGCCGGGTTGATCTACAGCCATGTTCCGTTGCTCGCTCAGGACTTTGTCGAGAATCAAACGCGCGTGCTCACCTCTTCTCCCGGCCCTTCGATTACATTGCAGAATGTCTACCTTCCAGGCGGATCCCTCGCGAATTCCACTACTTCGGAAGATCTAGGCAACAGTCCCCGGACTTTCACCTGGAACATAGAGAGCGAAACTGCCATACGGAAGAATGTCACCCTTCGTGTGGGCTACTATGAGACTCACACGGAAGATCTTTTTCTAGTGAATCCGATACTGCCTGCAACTCCGGGCGCAACGAACGGATTTTTGGCGCTGGAGAACACCGGATCCGCGCACTATCGCCAGGCGCAAGCAACCGCTCGTTACAGTCCGAGCGAACGGGCGGAAGCCAACGTGTCGTATTCCTGGAGCCGTGCGCGCGGCGACCTCAACACGCTCTCGGATACATTTATACCGTTCCAGATACCGGTGATCCGTCCCAATGCTTATGGTGTTCAACCTTCCGACATCCCCAACCGCCTGCTTGCCTGGGGCTATGTCCATCTTCCTTTTTGGAGCCTGGTGTTTAGCCCCGTGGCCGACATGCACTCAGGGTTTCCTTATTCGAACGTGGATGTTTTGCAGAACTATGTGGGCATCCCCAATAGCCTCCGCTTTCCGACTTATTTTTCTCTCGACGTAAAGCTGTACCGGGATTTTCCGATCCGCATTCCATTCAAGGAGCGCCCCAAAGGCAAAGTGCGGAAAATCCGCGTCGGGGTTTATTCGCTTGACGTCACGAATCGCCAGAATCCACATGACGTCTTCAGTAACGTCGCCTCTCCCATTTTTGGACAGTTTGATGGGTTCCAGCGGCGGTTCACTGGCCTCGCCCTCGGCCTCGGCGAGTGAGCTTTGCCGCCGATCCAGCCGCTTCAATCGGACGAAGAATCGCCTGATGATATTGCCCGGGAACGCCAATCTCCTGATTGGCGGTTTTTGCCACGCCCATCGGGAGGTTGGCGGTCCCAGCTTTCAACCGGCACATCAGGCGAGCCACACGATCGGGACTGCGGTATTCTGGATTCGCCAGGAGATATCGCATGACGCGAGCCGTTTCCCATCCGCGCTGGGGCAATTCTCCGTGGACCATCGATTTTCAGCCTGCTCCAGCGTCCATACCCGCCGAGGCTGACTTCGCCGTCGTGGGCGGGGGCTTTTCAGGACTTTCCGCCGCAGCATGGCTCCGGCGATTCGCGCCAGGGAAGACCGTGGTTTTGTTCGAATCCGCATCGATCGGTGCAGGTTCGAGCGGCCACACGGGCGGGATGGTGCTGGCAGAGACGGCCGCCGGCGATCTACCCGGCCTGGGAGATGTGCTGGCCGGATTCGCCTCCATCCTGAAGGAACTCGAGGTCGATTGCGATCTCGCCCTTCCTGGAGTCTATGAGATAGGCCGAAGCGGCGGACTGCCCGATTCGCCCATTTCCTGGTCGGATTCCGGACTGGTTCGCGCGGCGAAGCAAGTGCCCGGCGGAACGATCGATCCGGGAAAAATGGTGAGCGGCCTGGCGCGCGCGGCGGAAAAGAGCGGGGCGCAAATCGTTGAGAATATAACTGTTGATGAAATTACATTTGCAGATAATATGTGCTTGCGTTTTCCCGGCGGACAGCTTCGCGCGCGCAACGTCCTGCTGGCAACGAATGGAATGTCTCTCGAATTGAGCGACCTTGCCCGCCGCGGACAAACGAAATTCACGCTCGCTGTTGCAACGGAACCTCTCGGCGCCGGCCAACTGGAAAGCTTGGGGCTGGCGTCTGAAAGGCCGTTCTACACAATCGATTTTCCTTATTTGTGGGGGCGAATCCTGCGCACGGGCGGCGTCGTCTTTGGCGGCGGACTGGTTCACCTGAATCACTGGCGCGAACTCGCAAGCCTGAATGTCGAGGCCGGGGAATCAGCGGAACTCATCGCGCGGCTCGAATCTCGAGTCCGCGCGCTGCATCCAGTGTTGCAAAATGTGCGCTTCGCGAACCGCTGGGGTGGACCGATCTTGTTCGCAAACGAGTGGCGTCCGGTATTCGCGCAGCATCCCCGAAATCCACGCACCGTCGTGCTCGGAGCTTTCAGCGGGCACGGCGTCGCGCAATCCGTGTACCTCGGACGCTGGGCTGCCGAAGTCTTGTGCGGAAAGAGATCGCTCCCGGATTGGAATCTAATCGGAGAATCCGCCTAGACTACAAAACGAGTTCCGCGATCCCGGTAGGACAGGCTTCAAGCCCGTCGCCCTGTGAGGGAAGCGCATACGAAAACCGGACAGGCTGAAGCCTGTCCTACTCATGGGTTCCTGGTCACCAGGTATTGTACGGGGTATTTTCAAACGGAGAGACCTGATCGGAGCTGGAGTGGACGTCGGTAATGCCCGGCGTGGTCTGCAACGGGTCCAGCAAAACCTGTTCGGATTCCGTGTGCCAATCCCTGTTCCGCGTGATGGGATCGGTCGGGATTCCGGATAGGTATTTCCCCTGGACCAAATCATCGAGCGACGACGGTCCGGCCTCTTTGTCGAGCGTATACTGCTGAATTGCGTTCCGCATGACAAACAGGTCCTGCTTGAGGACGGCCTCCTTTGACCTCATGACGGATCGATCGTAACGTCCTATGGCGATGCCCGCCAGGATCATGATAATCGTGATAACGATCATCAACTCGAGCAATGAGAATCCAGCCGCACATAAGCCTCTTCGCGCGGACGCGCTGTGACGCCGTGTGTTTCGGGAACCGAAATCCGTGATGTGGAAGGATTTCATCCGCGCCTTACCAGTCGGAATATTTCGTCCCATCGGTCGCCGTCGCCTGGGATTGAGAATAAACGTCGAAGACGTTGCTTCCGCCCCAGCTGGTGGAATCCGGGTCGTCTTGCACGGCGCGCAGGCCCCAATCGGATTTTCCGGTCAGAGGGTCCACCGGAATTTTCCTAAGGTAGCGCACCTTGCTGGGTGTGTTCGACATACCTTGGCCAGCCTGGCCGAGTGCTGACCCAAGCGCCGCAATGCCACCCGTCGCGCCCGCGCCAAATTGCGCTGTCCCGCCCGCTGCTCCGCCGCCCAATTGCGGCGTCCCAGCGGATCCAAACTGTGTCGTATTGCTCGCTCCGGCCAGCGCCGAGGCGCTGATTCCGCCCGCCCCGCCTCCCCCGGCGCTTATGGTTACGCCGTCGACAAGGGTCTGCAGATCAGGGGGATAGTTCTGGCTGCCCACTTCCGTGCGGATTAAATTCTTGTCGGCGTCATCCTTGTAGCGATCGATTGCATTTCGCATCTCTCGCAATTCGTAGCGCAGTTCCGATTCTTTCCGGTGCTGGATCGTCATTTGAAACATGGGGATCGCGGCAGTGGAAAGGATCAGGAGAATCCCAATCGTGAAGATGAGTTCCAGCAGAGTCACTCCGGCAATCCTGCTCCTTCCAGCACGCGGGAATGTTGTCTGTCGACGCATGTGAAGTGGCCCTCTTATTTATTGCACTTTGATGGTGGCTTCGCCGGTGACCACCTGGATCGGCCGCTGCTGGGAATCTTTTGCGTTCACCTGCACAATCGAAAGCTGCGAGTTGCCTGGAGCGAGGCCCTTCACGACGATCCCCACCAGCGTGCCCGATCCGCTCACTCCGGGCGTATTCGGCATGCGCGTTGCCGAGATAATGGCCTGCCCGCGCTCCTTATCCACGCGTTCCACGATGGCGACTTCCTGCGTTCCGCCCGAGAGGAATCCGCCCTGGCGAACGTCCTCGATGGAAATCACCGCCGGGTTGAACTGCAAGAGCATCGGGATGGAATACAGGTCCTGCACGTTTTGAACGGTGACGCCAATCGTGGTTGTTTCACCCGTTTTCAGGGCAGCCGTTCCGGGCTCGAACCGCAAGGACGCGTTTTGCGAGGCCGATGCATTCGCCGGCGCGGGCGCAACTGCCGCCGCGGCGGCCGGAGCCCCTGGGGAAACAGGCGTAGCTTCCGGTTTCAGGGGCTCAGGCAAAAGCACTGCTTCTTCGAGCCGCACTTCGGCGTTGGTGTCCGTTCCAGACGCGATGCTGCGCAAGTTCTCGGCGGAGATCGAAGGCATACGCACAATGTGCGGAATCAGGACGATCAAGATTTCATCCTTTTCGTGATCGAGCGTGTCGCTTCCAAATAAATATCGGAAGCCGGGAATTTTTGACAACCCAGGTATGCCGCTGTAGGTATTGGTATCCGTCTGCTCGACCAGTCCGCCAAGAACATTGACTTCGCCGTCTTTGAGACGAATGTCATGCTCGATGCTGCGCTGGCTGATAATCGGCTGGTTGATCCCGCCGATATTTGTTGAACCCGTCTGCGACGAAACCACGATGTTCACTTTCATGCTGATTTCATGGTCCGGATGGATACGCGGCGTGACGTCCACGTTCACGCCGACATCGAGATATTGAAACTGCGTGTTCACCAGGGGATTGACGACTCCGGCTCCGGTCCCGGTCGACCCGACTCCGATCCCGGCCTGAAAACTTCCGGTCGCCACGGGAATGCGGTCGCCGATTCGCAGTTTGGCGGTTTGCCCATCGACCACGCGAATTTCAGGATCGTCGAGGATTTGCGTCGAGGTGTCCGTCATCAGGAAATTCGCGGTCGCGCTTGGCATTGTCACGCTGTAACCCTGGCTGAAAATATTAGGATTGGTCACTAATTGACTGATTGTAGCTGCGGCGGAATTGGTCGTGGTGCCGGTTGTCGAGGAAGTCGAGGTGGTCGTGGTGGGGTTCGCAAATGACGCCGAGATGCTCGACGGCGGCGTGATCCCGACATTGCGCATGCGGTCGCGCCGCGCTTCCATGACAGCCACTTGAATCACGACTTCCGGCTTGGCCTTGTCGATGTCGTCGATAATTTTTCCCGCGAGCAAGACCCGGTCCGGCGTGTCGCGAATCACGATGGCGTTCTGCGCATTGATTTGCTGCACGCGGCGCAAATCGAGCAGTTGCCGGATGCTGGTTACGATTTCGGTGAGTTCCTGCGGCAGGACGGTATTGCGCAGATAAAATGTTTTGACGACTTCTTCTTCATAATCCTTGCGCTTTTGCGGCTGGTCGGGAATCACGAAAATAATATTGGAGGTCACCGGACGCCAGAATGCCTTGCTCTCCAGCGAGGTGATGTTCAGCGCCTGTTCGAGCGTCACGTTGGTCAGCTCGACGGAAATGCGCCGTGAAGTTAAGTCCGGGTCGAAGATGATGGTCAAGCCGGCCAGCTTCCCGATGGCCTCGAAAACCGCCTTCGAGTCGTTGGTGGCCTTCATGTTGATCGGGGCGCGCGAAAGGGGCTGGACCCGGGGCGGCCCGGTCATGAGCTTTGGTTCTTCCGAAGACGTGGCGGACGGAGTTGTGTTTTGTGTGATCCCTTGTTTGGCGGCGATCAAGTCCATCGTGGCTTTCACTTCTTGCTGTGCCACGGCGCTGGCCGGATCGATCATCTGTGCCTTGCGGAACTCCGCAAGCGCCAGCTCCAGGTTGGACTGATCCAGAAAACGCCGGCCTTGATCGACATGCCATGTGGCGGCTTCAAAGCGGGCCCTGGCCGCCTTCAGTTTGTATTCGGTGTTGTTCGGCGAGGCTTGCAGCGCCTTGTTGTAATAATCGAGAGCGGTGTCGTAATCCTTCAGAGCTTCCGCTTTTGTGCCTGCATTGTTTTCCTGGCTCGCCTTAGGGCACCCCGTCAGGAGCACGGCCGCCGACATCAGGACCAATCCACAAACATTCCGGAGGTTCATCCGCGCTCCATTGAGTCCATTGTCACCGAGCCAGTCTAGCACTCGCACAAAACCCGAACAAGGTGCGAACTTGCTTCTGGCAACTGCACGCAGCTAAGATAGCTTCTTGTGGCTAAACCGCCAAAAAAACAGGAAAAACTCGCAGAGTTGGTCGTGGCCCAAAACCGCGCCGCCTCGTACAATTATCACCTTCTTGAGAAGCTGGAAGCGGGCATGGTGTTGCTTGGCACCGAAGTGAAATCCCTCCGCGAGAGCAAGGCGAACCTGCGGGACGCCTACGGTGTGATTCGTCGCGGCGAGGTTTGGCTCGTCAATTTCCACATCGGCGAATATCTTCCCGGAGGTCCGTTTAATCATGGGCCCCTCAGGACGAGAAAACTTCTCCTCCGGAAGGAACAAATTGACAAGCTGGAACGAAAACTGGATGCCAAGGGCCTGACGCTCGTGCCGCTGCGGATTTACTTCCGCGAGGGCATCGCCAAGTGCGAATTGGCGCTGGCCCAGGGCAAGAAGAAGTGGGACCGCCGCCAGACGGAGCGCGATAAAGAGGCCAAACGAGAAGTCGGCGAGGCCATGCGTCAGTATCGTCATCGTTGAGCGGGTGGGCACGAAGCAATGGACCGGAATCAGGTTACGGTTTGATTGCAGGAAGTTGAATTTTTCGCGTGGCCCCCTCGCGGGCTGCGCTATCTCATTCACAGAAGGGAACTTATGGAAATCACGGTGGATACCCGCGCGCTTGCTAAAATTGAGGCCGACGCGCTCGTGACCTACGCGTTCGAACAGGAGAAGCCCGTCGAAGGCATTCTCGCTCGGCTCGATGAGGCTGCTGGAGGTGCGCTTACCAAGCTGGCCGCGTCCGGTGAGCTGACCGGCAAGATGCTGGACACGACCCTCCTGTATTACCCGCAAGGGCTGGCCGCTCAGCGGCTGTTGGTCGTAGGCGCAGGGAAGAAAGACAAATTCGGAACGGCCGAGCTGCGAAGACTTGCCGGGGCCGCGGTGCGCACGCTGAAGTCTCGACAGGTAAAGCGCCTGACATTTCTGGCGCGGGAGAACGATCGCACGGCCGCGGCGGCGCAAGCCATCGTGGAAGGAATGATCCTGGCGAATTTCGATTCCGACAAATACAAGACCGACAAAAAGCCTGGGAACGAAATCACGGCTGCCGCGCTGGCCGGGTGGGAAGAATCCTCGCGCGCCGATGCCGATCTGGGCCTCTCGCGCGGGCGCGTCATCGCGGAATCGCAGAACTTCGCGCGCGAGCTGGGCAACGAGCCGTCCAACCGGCTGACTCCGCGCATGCTTGCGGATCGGGCCGCGGCCATGGCGCGAGAGGTGGGCCTCGCCGTCGAGATCCTGGATGAGAAGAAAATGGCGGATTTGAAAATGGGCGCGCTGCTGTCGGTCGCGCAGGGAAGCGTCGAGCCTCCGCGCATGATCATCATCACGTACACTCCCGCAACAGTAAATGCGGGAGCTCCGGTTTTGGGGCTGGTAGGAAAAGCCATCACGTTTGACACCGGCGGAATTTCGATCAAGCCCTCGAATGACATGGAGAAAATGAAATACGACATGTGCGGCGGCGCCGCCATGATCGGCGCGATGCGCGCGATCGCCGCTCTGAAGCCGTCGTGCAAAGTAATCGCCGTAGTCCCTTCGAGCGAGAATATGCCCGGCGGCCGCGCGCAAAAGCCCGGCGACGTTCAAATCTCCATGGCCGGGAAATCCATCGAAGTCATCAACACCGACGCCGAGGGCCGCCTGGTTTTGGCCGACGGCATCGCGTACGCCAAGCAGCTTGGCTGCACGCATCTGGTCGACGCCGCAACGCTCACGGGCGCGGTTGTGGTGGCGCTCGGGAACGTAAATATCGGAGTGTTCGGCTCCGACCAGGCATTCACCGACCAGCTGCTTGCTAGTGGTAAAGGGGCGGGCGAAAAAATGTGGCCGTTGCCGATCGACGATGACTACCGCGAATTGATCAAGAGCGGCATCGCGGACATTCAGAACGTTGGCAGCGGCAAGGGCGGCGGCGCAATCACGGCGGCAATGTTCATAAAGGAATTTACCGGCGACACTCCGTGGATTCACCTCGACATCGCGGGAACGGCCTGGCAGGACGACGTGAAACCGTGGAACGCGAAGGGCGCGACAGGCGTGGCCGTGCGCACACTCGTCGATCTGGCCATGAAGTTTGGGGCGAATGGAAATCATGCCAAGTTTGGATGAACTGCTGTACAAGTGGATTGTCCGAGCGAACGCGAGGCGAGAGGATCTCGATCTACCGATCGGATTTGTTGAGGACAGCATCGAGCTCCTGAAGCTGGTCCTAGGGGCTGAGTATCTGGAAGAAGTTCTGATAACGGATGACGGCCCCGTACATTTCTTGGATGATGAAGCGAACCCTTTGCGGAAGTGGCTGCTTTCAGCGAAGGTTGATTCCCACATAATTCAAGTCCTCGAACTTGCTGGGTACTTCAGAACATTTCAAGGCGACGCTTTTCTGGCGGACAAGGTTCTCAAACTTAAGCATGACAGTTTCTGGCCGATTTTTTTCGAATTGGCACTTGCGGCGCGACTTAAAAGGTCGTGTCGTTCCCCTCAAACGGTTAGCCTAAACCAGGAAACCGCGAGTAGCATCGGGGACTTCACCATTAGCGCTCCCGGATACAACATTCCTTGTGAATGCTCTCGATTGGGGCATTCACCTCAGATTACAGCGCCTGGCGCATTGGAAGAAAGCCTTTCCCATCGGATCAGCGACGGGACAAAGCGTCTAACGGTCGCCCTATGCATAAAGATCCGATCCTCTGATGCGCTGACGGGAGACACCTACAACACTGTTCTCAGGCTCATTCGCAAGGGTTTGGCCGACGCGTTTGCATCGAAGCTACCATCGCAACATGAAGATGGATCAACTATGGTGACGTTTGAGGAGCTCGTTCCATCGTCGGAACAGATGCCATTTCGAATGGTAGACGGCAGGATAGTGAATGTTCTCGGCACGGACTGGGATTCGGCATCACGTCTTTCTCGGGTCCCCGCTTATGACTTCGCTGAAATTGAGGATAGATTCGAACAGGGTGAGAAATTTGAATCCTATGAAGCCGTTCGCCTTTTTATGAAGTTTGGGCAGACGGTAAGCCAACTCGACCACTACCAAAGACTCACAGCGAAACTGAGAAAAAAACTTAAGCAAACCAAGTTATCAAGCGGATATTTCGGCAAGGTCATCCTTATCGAAGTACCGTTTGACTTTCGGAAGGTGGACACGGACAAGGTTAAAGAAGCGGTCCGCGAAGCTGCCCTCCATTCAAATGCAACAGTCGCTGTGATTCTGGCGCATCGAGAACCATGCCCACACATCCGCTACCAGTACTCCCTGTTTACTTCGTTCAGTCAAACAGTAGGGATGATCCAGCCGGAAGTATTTGACCTTTTTAAGCGCGTTAGCCAAGGTGAGATTTCTACCGACCCCATTCTCAGCTCGCCTTTTCGTCGGTCGTGGGAGGAGGCTCAAGCACACGCTGGAGAAATCGCCAAGCCCAACGCAGATTAGGCATTTATAGAGCGCGCACGAATGCAATTGTTGGCAGACGTCGGCAACATGAAAAGACGCGGGTGGCATACCCTTTTGAAAAAGGTCCGAACTTCCGGGTGGCCGCTTCTTCGCGGTTTTCGAAGGGACGGAAGTTTTCAGTTTTTCCGCTTAGGCGCGTCTTTGCAAGAGCAATGCCGGCTGCTCTTTGGCGATCACTGGTACGGACCGGGGACATGCCTGACAAAACAGACCGGGGAGATTCCTGACACTGTAAGTTGACAGGGCGTGTAGAAAAGAAAGATGCCCTGGAAAGCGAGCAGTGTGATGGATGCAAGGATGCGGTTTGTAATGGAACGAGAGCGGGGTCTGCACACAATGACCGAGTTGTGTGAGATCTACGACATCGCGCGGGAGACTGGGTATTATTGGCTGCGGCGGTACCAGCGAGGAGGGCTGGAGGCGCTGCAAGACCTGGACCGGGCACCCGAGCGTCACCCCAATCAGACGCCGGAGCGGATCGAAGAGGCGGTGCTGAAGTTGCGGCGAGCGCACATGCGCTGGGGGCCGCGCAAGCTGAAGCGCGTATTGGAGCGGGAAACTCCGCAGACGTTGTGGCCGGCGGCGAGCACAATCGGCGCGATGCTGGCGCGCGAAGGGCTGGTGATTGCGCGCAAGAAACGGCGTTGCGCGCCGCCCTACACCGAGCCGTTTGCGTTGGCCGATGCGCCGAACCAGGTTTGGTGCGCCGATTTCAAAGGTTGGTTTCAGACGCAGGACGGCAAGCGCGTGGATCCATTGACGATCAGCGACGCGCACAGTCGCTACCTGCTGCGATGTCAGCAGGTGGGCAAGACCGACGGCGCGCACGTGCAGGCAATCTTCGAGGCGGCCTTTCGCGAATACGGTCTGCCGCAGGCGATGCGGACCGACAACGGTCCGCCGTTCGCCTCGCGAGCCGTGGCGGGGCTGTCGCGTCTGGCGGTGTGGTGGATGAAATTGGGGATCGTGCCGGAGCGCATCGCGGCCGGGCATCCCGAACAGAACGGACGGCACGAGCGCATGCATCGCACGTTGAAACAGGAGACCGCCTCGCCGCCGGCGGAGAATGCGCGCGCGTAGCAGCGAGCATTCCACCGGTTTCGCCGCGAGTACAACGAACAGCGTCCGCATGAAGCGCTGCGGATGCAAACGCCCAGCGCGGTGTACACGCGGTCGCCGCGGCCCTATCCGGCGCGTGTGCGCGAACCGGAATACGCCAGCGCCATGCACGTGCGGCGCGTGCGACCGAGCGGCAGTTTTTCCTGGAAGAAGCAGGACGTGTTTCTCAGCGAAACTCTGATCGGAGAGCCCATTGGGTTGCTGCCGTTGGATGATCGGATCTACGCGGTATACTTTGCCGCGTTTCCGATTGCGAGCTTTGACAGCCAGCGGCGGACGATTCTGCCGTTGCGCGCGGTTTCCTGTCACGTGGATGCAGGGGAAGGGGAAGTTTCCCCTTCCCCTGCACCCCATCCCCTCGAAGCAGAGGAGCCAAAAGTGTCAGGCATGTCCCCGGTCTAAAATGTCAGACATGTCCCCGACCGTATATTGTTTCGTCCCTCCGGGACTTGGCGAAGTCCCGGAGGGACGGTATACCGTAGCCCCCCGTTTAAACGGTGGGGACGCGGAATGCGGTAGGATAAAGCCCCGGAGGGGCGGCACAATGGCCCATTCGTATTCCCGAGTCCACATCCATTTGGTTTTCAGCACTAAGGAGCGTCGCAATTTCATCTCGAAAGATTTGCAGCCGCTCTTATGGGCCTACATCGCGGGAATTTGCAAAAAGTACGAAATGATTGCGGTTGCGATTGGCGGGGCGGAAAACCACGTCCATATTTTATTTCATCTTTCGCCCAAGCTTGCTCTGGCAAAGGCAGTGCAGCTCATGAAAGGAAATTCATCGAAATGGATAGGTGAACAAGGGATCGAATTCGCCTGGCAGGAAGGCTACGGAGCATTCAGCGTCAGTTCGTCAAATCTCGACCAGGTTGCAGGTTATATCCGCAACCAAGAGGCGCATCACCGCAAGTTCAGCTTCGAAGAAGAGTTCCGGGCGCTCCTCAAGAGGCATGGTGTGGAATACGATCCAAAATATGTGATGGGCTAGAAATTCAGTGCGGGGAGAGTGTGTCGCCCCTCCGGGGCTTTTTTGCGACTTGACCGCCGCCCCCACTGCTCCCGCGGTGGCCTACGATGTTTCGTCCCTCCGGGACTGGCCGATGCGCATGGCATTCCTCTTCCGGCCTACAAGAGCCTGTAGTGTAATTACAACTCTCGCTAGATCGCTACATTTTCTCGGGGGATTCAATTCCTAAGAGTTCCAGCGCGGCGACGAGTTGAACTTCGACGAGGCGACTCAGTTGGAGCAGGAATTTTTTCTTGGCAGGGTCATTTTCCGTGAGGATGTGATGATTGTGATAGAAAAGATTGAACGCCGACTCGTGGCGAGCCAGGTTCCGAGCACGCCGGAACTCGGGACGAATCGCGACGAATGTGATTGCCGCTGTACTCGGCCAGCGGTAGAAGCCATTTCAATATGAAAGATACCTAAGCTTGAAGTACGCCAGTCGTCAGCCGCCCGCAGCGCGAGCTGCCTGTTGGGTGGCCATTTGTTCTTTCATCTTCTGTTGCATTTCCTTAGGTGTGGGTTGTGCAACGTGGGTAGCGACCATCCAAGTGTAACCCTCGGGATCGACAACGGTTCCGCAGCGGTCACCCCAAAACATATCCATCACGGGTCCCTTGGTCGAGGCCCCGAGCTTTACGGCCTTGGCCACCGTCTTATCTGCGTTCTCCGTCAGCAGATACAAACTCGTCGGCGAGGCGCCGATTGTTTTCGCGCCGCGGGAACCCATCTGCGGCATCTCCGGCCCCAACATTAATGTCGTGCCGCGGAGCGTCAGCTCGGCATGGACGGCCTTACCGTCTGGGCCATTCATGATCCCACGTTTGGCAAACCCGAAGGCCTTTTGATAAAAGTCGGCTGCCGCTTTCACGTCGGTTACGGTCAGCATTGCCGTTAGCGAACCGTAGAGCTTTTTATTGAGCGGATCTATTTTTCTGGGCATATCACTCCTTTTGTGAAGCGAGTATTGGAGCTGAATTTCGGCGGATGTTGTTCATGATGCACCGCTCGCAGAAACCTCTGGGCAGCGGAGGCCAAGAATACTTCAATGAGAAACCTCCGGTCAACCTTCGAGTCGATAGCACAGGACACCTCGCCGAGACCTTCCCGCGCCCGGTAGGATTCTGAGGAATGCCGGCCAACACCGTGGTTCTGTCCGAGTCGTCGGCTACTCGGAAACTCACCCATTGTCGCCAGATCGTTACATTTTCTCCGGGGATTCGATCCCGAGAAGCTCCAGAGCGGCGACGAGCTGAACTTCGACGAGGCGGCTCAGTTGCAGGAGAAACTTCTTCTTGGCAGGGTCGTTTTCCGTGAGGATGTGGTGGTGGTGATAGAAAAGATTGAAGGCTTGCGCGAGTTGGAAGGCATACTTTGCGACGAAGGCTGGCTCTTGTGCCGCCACGGCGGCATCGATTTGCGTGTCGAGCGATGCGGCGAGAAACACAAGTTCCCAGAACGCGTTTCCGTCGGAGCCGGCGAATAATCCTGCCGCCGCGCTCGCGTCTACACTTTCCAGCGAAGACACGTCAAAGTCCGGCTGCTCGTCGCGCAGTTTGCGGAAGATGTTTCGCGCGCGCACGACGGCGTACTGGCAGTAGGGGCCGGTTTCGCCCTCGAAGCTGAGGGCGTCCTTGAAGTCGAAGGCAATGATGGCCGTGCGCGTGAATTTTAGTAGGAAATATCGGAGCGCGCCGATGGCGATGGCGTGCGCGATGGCGGCGCGCTCCATGTCTGGCGTATCCGGATGGCGATTGTCGACTTCGGCGTGAGCGGCGGCTTCGAGGCGGTCAAGTAAATCGTCGGCTTTTACGCCGAGGCCTTTGCGGCCGCTGACTTCGACGTACGGCTTCTTCGCGTCTTCCTCGGTCAGAGTGTAGCCGAGCTCGACGGCGCAGCGCGGGGTAAGAGCCACAATTTCGTAGGAGAAGTGAACCGAGCGGCTGGCCTGTTCTTCGTAGCCGAGCGCGCGCAGTCCCGCGACAACTACGTTTTGCAGATAGGCCTGACGCGCGTCGATGACGTTGTAGACGATCGCGGCGCGGCCAAATTCGGGAGCCGAGGAATTTCCTCCCACGGCATTGCTGATCCACAGCATGTGGCCGGCGGGATAGGTGTAAAACAACTCGTACAGAAAATCGCGGCCGAGCAATCCGAATTTCCAAAGCTGATAGGCGATGTCTTTTCCGACGTAAGTGACCGTGCCATTCGAGCGCACGATTATTTTTGCGTCGTCGTCTTCACCGGTCGCATTGGCGGCGTCTGCGCTGTCATTCATCCGCATCACCCAGCATCCGGCATTTTTTCCTGAACCGGCAAGATGGATCGCGTTGCGCTGTTTCAGCAGATCGAATGCCGCATCCCAGAATTTCAGGTGCAAAATTTCGCTTTCGCGCGGCAGGAGATCGTACTCGATTCCCAGCCGCTCCATCGTGCGCAAGTGGCAAAGCACGATGGCGGGCGCGACGATATTCGCCATTTCCGCGGCTTCGCCCGCGCCTTCTTCAATCGATTTCAGCATTTCGCCGCGCAAGTCGAGGCGCGTTTTGTCTTCTTCGAAAAAGTGCGTGACACTCGCGTACAAGTCCCAGCAGTAATAATCAAATTTCGGTTGCGCGGCCAGGGCGCGAACTTCCGCCGGCGTTTTTTTTGCGATGTGAAGGAATCCGATGACCACGTCCGCAACCTGGACGCCGGTATTGTCGATGTAATTTTGCACTTCGACGCGCTGGCCGGACCGGCGCAACAAGCGGACGAAGGTATCACCCAACACGGCGTTGCGCAGGTGGCCGATATGCGCGGCTTTATTCGGATTGATGTTGGTGTGTTCCACGATGGATTTGGGCGCGTCGGGAGCGGCGCCGGCCAGTTGCGTTTCCGCCTCCTTAAGGGACGCGGCGAGAAACGCGGCTCGCGAAAAATAAAAGTTCACGTAGCCGCCGCCGGCGATTTCCACGTGCTCGACGCCATCGATTGGGGGAAGCTGCGCGGCAATCTCCTGCGCGATCTGCCGCGGAGCACGCTTCAGCCGCTTGGCAAGCTCGAAACACACGGGCGTGGCAGCCTCGCCCATTTCGATGCGGGGTGGCTTCTCCGTGACGATGGTCACGTCCTGCTGGTAGTGCTGGCGGATATGCGCCGCGAGGGCGGCGCGAACGCGGGCTACGAGAACGTGTACCAAGTGGCTCCCATCTGCGATGTGAAAATTGAAGGCGGAAAGTATAAAGTGGGACGGGCTTCAGCCTGTCTGGTTTTGAATTTTGCGGCAAGACGAACGAATTGCGCCCAGCTGCAGAAGTCAAAAGCAGACAGGCTGAAGCCTGTCCCACTGGATCAATTCCCGGAATGTTTTCCGGTGTAGGTGACACGCCAGACGCTGTTTGACGCGTCGTCAGTGAACACCAGCGCGCCGTCGCTTGCTACCGTTACGCCTACCGGACGTCCCCAAACATTGGCGTCATTCACAACGAACCCCGTGACGAAATCTTCATACTCGCCCGTGGCCTTCCCGTTCGGGGTAAAAATACGCATGACTTTGTATCCCGTGCGGTGCGCGCGGTTCCAGGAACCGTGGGAAGTTACAAACAGATCGCCGCGGTATTCTGCGGGGAATTGTTTTCCTTCGTAGAACGTCAATGTCAACGGAGCGGAATGGGATTGCAACAAAACGTCCGGAACGATGACTTTCTCTTTCAGCTCGGGATGTTTGCCGGCAAATCGCGGATCCTGGTTGGGTCCCGTGTAGTACCAGGGCCAGCCATAGAATCCGGTTTCTTGGATGTGCGTTACGTAGTCGGGCACGAGATCGTCGCCCAGGGCGTCGCGTTCATTCACCGCGACCCAAAGCTGACCCGTTTGAGGATGCATTGTCAGGCCGGAGGCATTTCGAACGCCGGCTGCATAGATTCGCTGCCCAGTTCCATCGGGATTGAATTCGAGGACATCGGCGCGATTGGTTTCCGCTTCACCTTCGCCGACATTCGTGCTGGAGCCGACCCCGACATAGAGTTTCTTGCCGTCGTTCGAAAACACCAGGCTTCGAGTCCAGTGCCCGCCGCCGTATTTGCCGCCGCCCGGGATGCTCGCGACGACCACTTGAGACGGCCCGCTAGCTTTCAAGTCGCCATTCTTGTACGGGAAGCGAACGATGGAATTCGTGTTTCCGATATAAACGTACTGCGGATTCGGCCCGGGGGGATAAAACGCGATTCCGTAAGGCATCGTAAGGCCGGTGGCAAATACTTCGTTCGTGACGACCTTGCCGTCGGCGGCAAACCCGCGCAGGACACGGATGCGGCCGGGATTGCTTTCCGCCACGAACAGGTCACCATTCGGCGCAGTGATAATCGTTCGCGGCTGGTCCAGCCCGGTGAGGGCCTGGTCAATCTTGAAACCATCCGGCACCTTCGGCCAGGCGTCCGCGGGACGCGGAACGACTTTGGATTGATTGGGCGCGGAGTCCGTGGCGTACGGTTTCGGCAGATCGGATGCCTTGATGAGATACCGGTTGCCCGGGCGCTCATTCGACCAGTCGTTGAACGGGCCCTCACCCCGCAGGATTTGCGCGGCGCTACCCGAATTTTGCGCTCGCGTGCTGGTCATGAAAATCAGGCCCGCCGCTAAGAGGGTGATCCATAGCGCCGCCGAGATCCTGCTTAGAAATTTGTGTTTCATGGTTGTTCGCCTCCCCAGTGAAAATCGTGTTTTTGACGTTTATTTTCTTGAAAGCGTTTCTTTGTCTGGAGGCATCTTAACAGCAGCGCGGCGCCCTTTCCAGCGGTGTGCTTGCCGAGGGCAAGGCAAAGCGCCGAAAAAGAGCCATAAGAATATACTAAGGCACCTGTTTGCAAAGCATACTGGGGAAGGCAATCAGGCCAAGAAAGTGGAACTCCTCCTGCCTGGAAGGGTAATTCTTAGTGTAAACGCGGGAGAGACGTCCAACCGGGGTAGATGGCAGAGCCAGTCGAAACGCGCGATGTCGAACTTTTGAGGCGTCTTGCTGTGGGAGACGACGACGCTTTTTTGGAGTTCTACCGCCGCCATCAAGGTGGACTCTACAGATATGCTGTGCATATGAGCGGAAGCCCACAATCGGCTGCGGATGTGGTTCAGGACACGTTTTTAACGCTGATCCGGCATACCGGCAAATATGACGAAGAAAAGGGTACTCCCGCGGCCTTTCTTTATGGCATCGCCCGCAACCACTTGCGAAAGCTTCATGAAAAAGAGGGCCGCTACGTGCCTCTATCCGATGAGCTAGGCAAGGGGCTTTCGGCCGGGGGAAGTGGTGATATGGGCCACCTCAACGGGAATGGCCGCTCTCCAACAAGGCCCGGCCAGGCGGAGATGATTCTGGAGGGTTTGGAGCGCGCACAAATCGCGGAGCTATTGCGCGAAGCCATACTGACGCTTCCCGATCACTATCGCGAACCTGTGATGCTGTGCGACCTCGAGGGGAAGAGCTATAGCGAAGCGGCGACATTGCTGGAATGTCCGGTAGGAACCGTGAGGTCGAGGCTCAATCGAGCACGTTCGATTTTGCTGGACAAGCTCCGTCCGGCACGGATTGGGGCCAAGGGGAACTGGGCGCGCCCAGGAGGAAAGGCATGAGTCAAATGACGTGCAGGGAATTCGATGAAGTCGTCCACGGATTTGTGCGCATGGAACTGCTGGACGTGAACGTGCGTGAGGCGGCTCTGGAACACGCCGCGCACTGTGAGCTTTGCGCGGAGCGGATGGCGGACGCAGCAGCTCTGGCGGAAGCTACGGAAATGATGGGCAAGAGCGCGCGTGAGGAGCAGACGCCCACTCGCGTGGAGGCGTCGTTGCTCGTGGCGTATCGGAATCACCATCGTCGCGCATCCTGGCGGCGCAGCTTGGAGTGGGCAAGTGTGGGAGCTGCCGCGGCGGTGCTGCTGATTTTTCTGTGGACGGTTAGTGGCCGTTTCAAGGGGCAGTCGTCTTCTCCGGCCCCGAAGAAGGATGTCACATCTGAATCGGGAGCGCCGCTGGAGGTGAGGGCGTCTGCTGTCTCTCAACAGGTTGAAGCAACGACGGCGGCGGATGCGGAAGTCGCCGTCGCTCCCGTGAATGATACGTCTGCGACCTCAGATTTTGTGCCTGTGCCATTCACGAGCGGGATTACTCCGGACGATCCCGGCATGATTGTGCGTGTCCAGTTGACGAGGGCTTCTTTAGAGCAGCTCGGCTATCCGCTCGCCGAAACTCCGGATGAGGATTTGATTCTTGCGGATGTTTTGGTGGGCGAGGATGGCTGGCCGCGCGGAGTGAAATTGGTTCAGTAGGATTCGGGGTGGCCGCTCCATTCTGATTATTTTTGGCAAGAGCGGACATGTTTCAAGGAGGGGAGGGTAAGAAAGTGAGGAAGTGTGCACTCGGTTTAGCTTTAACGGCGGTTCTTGTGTTTGGGGTGGCTCAGTTCGCGCGTGCGGATGGTCCGCCAGGGCGGGGATCTTTCAGTCATCGCGGTGGACATGGTCGACCGAATGCGGGTCTGCTTAGCTGCATTGCCACTTCCAGTTCGCCCTGTCCCGAGTATCAGTTTACGTTCACAATTACGAACGTAGAGCCGGTCTTGGTAGGAGGTTCCGCGAGCACGATTACGAACACCACGACCGGCATAATTGCCGGCGACGTCAACGGCAGCACGTATCGCGACGTAAAGTTGTCCGGGATTGGCCGCTGGGCGTCCCAAGGTGGCTCCGCGGAATTTATCTACATCAAGAACCTGGACCCTTCGGTCATGATGGATTTTATCGTGAACGTGGCCAAGGGAACCTATGAGGAGTTTGCCATTCATCCGCACACTGCATCGGCGAACTGGCAGGGCAAAGGACCGCACAATGGAGGCGGATCAGGCGCCCGTCCAACGCCTACGCCGATCACGAATTACAAAATATCCGATGGGACTTATACCTGCCCGACGGCGGAACAAACTTCGACCACCCACACCGTTCAGCTTCCGGGGGTGAATGGGACCTCCACCATCACAACCAACCGTGTGTATTGCCCAGCGCTCAAAATCGTTGTGGAGGAAGATCACAATGATCCTCGGTTTGGCACGAGAACGTATCTTTTGAGCGACTACATAAATCCGCCGCAGGTATCATTCACTGCGCCGTCAGGCGACAAGCTCGTGCAGAAGAAGGCTTGGCACGGTGGAGACCCGAGAAGCGGAAACCGCCAGCCGTCAGCGCAGCCTTAGGACAAATCCCCCGATTCCGTTCTTTCGAAACAACCTTAGGGGCACGCTGAGTCTGGCGTGCCCCTTGCCGTTGTAACTGTCTTGGATTTCCGCTGCAGACCCCTGGACAGTCCGGAGCGCTGATTTGACAGCATCGGATGGCGCGCTTACTATCACTTTCGCGCTTCCAGCGAGGAGGCTGCCGGCGCCGTAGGGTGGCCTGCCGATTTAGGACGGAGCCGGTATTTCGGACGGAAAGGGCGAATGAGCACTCCCCGAGCCAAGCCAAAGTACTATCTGACGACCCCCCTCTATTACACCAACGGCCTTCCCCACATCGGACACACCTACTCGACGATCGTTGCGGATGTGATCCGGCGCTACAAGCGCATGCGGGGATTCGACGTGTTCATGACCACGGGCGCCGACGAGCATGGCGTAAACGTCGAGCGGTCGGCGCAAAAAGCGGGGAAGACCCCCCAGGAATTTTCCACGGAAATATCCGTGCAATGGAAGCGGCTCTGGGACGACCTGGGAATTCCGGGCGACGAATTCATTCGCACCACGGACGAAAAGCACCACCGCACCGTGCAATGGCTGTTCAAGCGCTGCCGGGATAACGGCTTCATCGTGAAGGGCCACTATACGGGGCAATACTGCGTGCACGACAATGCCTACGTTGTGGACGCCGCGCCGGGAGACGCTTGCCCCGATTGCGGGCGCCCGACGGAAACCGTCACCGAAGAAAACTATTTCTTCAAACTGTCCGAATTTCAGCAAAAGCTCCTCGACTTCTACGCGGCCAACCCCGATTTCATCCAGCCGGAGAGCCGCCGGAACGAGGTTCTGAGCTTCGTGAACGGCGGCCTGAGAAATCTTTCGATTACGCGGACCACGATCCGGTGGGGCATTCCGGTGCCCGGCGAAGCGCCGCACGTCTTTTATGTGTGGTTTGATGCGCTCATCGGGTATCTGAGCGCCGTGGGAGGCCCGAATTTTGAACAGCGCGGCCTTTGGCCGGCGGATTTGCATATCGTCGGCAAGGAAATTATTCGATTTCATGCGGTCTATTGGCCCGCGTTTCTGATGGCGGCGGACTTGCCGCTGCCCGAGCAAATCTGGGCGCACGGCTGGCTGCTGTTTGATAGCGAAAAGATGAGCAAGTCGCGCGGAAATGTGGTGAGGCCGCGCCCCATCGTCAGCGCGCTGGGCATCGAACCGCTGCGCTACTACTTGCTGCGTGAGATCGTGTTCGGACAGGACGGCAGCTTTTCTTACGATGCGCTGGTCACCCGTTACAACAGCGATCTCGCGAACGGTCTCGGCAACCTGGCCAGCCGTACGCTCACGATGATCGAGCGCTACTTTGGCGGCGAAATTCCAAAGCCCGCGCCGGCGCAAGGCGGGGAAACAGACGCCCCCGGCACGGCGGAAGTTGCCAACGAAGCGCTGACCAAGGTGATGCATTTGTACGACCGGTTCAGTTTTTCGCTGGCGCTGGAGTCGATCTGGGAGATCGTCGGCATGATCGACAAATTCATCACGGTCGAAAAACCGTGGACGCTCGCCGAAAAACCGGAGGACCGAGCGCGCCTGGCGACGGTGCTCTACACGGCTGCCGAGGGCCTCCGGATCGTCACGGCGCTGGCGCATCCCGTGCTCCCGCAAGCGACACAAAAAATTTGGAGTCAATTGGGGCATGCCGAGCCGCTGAGCGGAGTGCAGTTGGACCTTCTCGCATGGGGACAGCTCAAGCCCGGAACCAAAACGGGGAAGCCGGAAGGAATTTTCCCGCGTGTTGATAAATCCGAAACGATTGCGAGGATTGAAGCCATGGAACAGGAACAGAACAAAACCCCGGAAGCGCCGGCTGCCGCAGCGGCAACCACTCCCGCTGGGCCTGGCGCTGCCACGGCACCGGCGGTTGCAGCGGCAACGAAGATTGGCATCGAGGACTTCGCCAAAGTGGAGATGCGGGTCGGACAGGTCAAGTCCGCCGAGCGCGTGGCCGGCGCGGACCGGTTGTTGCAATTGCAGGTCGATATCGGCGATGAAGTGCGTCAAATTGTCGCGGGGCTCGCGCTGGCGTACAAGCCGGAAGAACTGGTGGGACGCAAAGTGGTGGTGGTGGCGAATTTGGCGCCTCGAAAACTGCGCGGGGTCGAATCGAATGGCATGATTGTCGCGGCTTCCTTGCCGGATGGCGCGCCCGTGCTGGCCGGGTTTCTGGAAGACGTGCCCGTGGGGGCCAGGTTGAAGTAGAACAGGCTTCAAGCCTGTTGGGTTTTGCGATTTCCGAAGAGAAAACCGACAGGCTGAAGCCCGTCCTACTGGCTGGAATTATGGATCTGATCGATTCACACGCGCACGTGGACGTTTCCGACTTTGACGCGGATCGCGATTCCATGTTCGACCGCGCGCGGGCAGCGGGAGTCGGGACGTTGCTGGCGATCGGCAACGGACCGGAAGTCGAAAAGCTGGGAGCCGCCGTTCCCTACGCCGAGGCGCACAATTGGATCTATGCTTCGGTGGGGATTCACCCGCATGAGGCGAGGCACGCGACGGACGCGCATTACGCGGAGCTGGAACGCCTGGCGCGAAACGAACGCGTGATCGCCTGGGGAGAAATCGGCCTCGACTATCACTACGATTATTCGCCCCGCGACGCGCAGGCGAGCGTATTTCGCCATCAACTTGGCCAGGCGCGCGCAGCGAACAGACCGGTGATCATCCATTGCCGGGAAGCGTGGCCGGATTGCCTGAAGATCCTGGAGGAAGACTGGCGGAGTTCCGGCCTGGGCGGAATCTTCCATTGCTTTACGGGAACACTTGACGAGGCGCGGCGTGGCATGGAGATGGGTTTCTTGATTTCTTTCGCGGGAAACGTGACGTATCCGAAGGCGCAAAATTTGAGGGACGTCGCGCGGGAGATTCCGCTGGACCAATTGCTCGTGGAAACCGATTCGCCCTTCCTGGCTCCTCAAACCCACCGCGGGCGGAGAAACGAGCCGGCCTATGTCGCGGAAGTGGCGCAGAGCATCGGGAATGTGAGAGACTTGCCATCGAACCGGGTAGCCGAAATTACGTCGGCAAACTTTCGGCGGCTCTTTGGTATCGATCATTCCGGAAATGGCACTAGGGCAGTCCCTGGAGGGGTGTCATCTCACTTCTGACGGCGAAGGAAATTTTCGATCTCGTTCGCGACGACCTGGTCAAGGTCGAGCAGGAGCTTGCGCTCCAGAACGGCTCGGCTATCGAGCCGGTGGCGGAAATCTCGCGCTACCTGCTCGAAGGCGGGGGCAAGCGTCTGCGCCCGGCCTTACTGCTGCTTTCGGCGGGATATGCGGGATACCGGGGAGACAGTGCGATCCGTCTGGGCGCAGTCGTCGAACTGATCCATAGCGCCACGCTGATCCACGACGACGTGATCGACGGCGCCAACACGCGCCGGGGGCGGCCGTCGGCGAATTCCAGATGGGGAAATCACCGGAGCGTGCTCGCGGGCGACTGGCTGTACATGCAGTCGTTTCAGATGGCCCTGGCGGAGCGCAACTTCAAGATCCTCGACGTTTTGATCGAGCTGACTCAAAACATGGTCGAGGGCGAGCTTCTCCAATTGGCCAAGCTCGGACGGATGGACTTGACCGAGCAGGATGCCGTGGAACTTGCTGCTCGCAAAACGGCTTGCTTGTTCGCCGGATGTGCGAGGCTGGGCGCAGTGCTCGGAAACCTGGGCGAGGCCGGCGAGCAAGCATTGGCCGATTACGGACACTTCGCGGGACTTGCATTCCAGCTTGTGGATGACGTCCTGGATTTCACGGCCTCTCCGGAAAAGCTGGGCAAGCCGGTGCTGAGCGACTTAAAAGAAGGCAAGGTCACGTTGCCCTTAATCTACGCGCTCGAGAGCGACGGCGCGGCGGGAAAGCGCCTGGTGCGCACGGTGCTCGAGGAAAAAGGATTTGAGAGCGTTCGTCCGGAGCAAATCACGGCGCTGGTGCACGAATCAGGGGCGCTCGACCGCACGCGGGCGGCGGCTCACGATTTCGCTTCTCGCGCCAAGGCCTGCCTGAACGGAAATGGGACTTCCGATTTCGGGCGAGCGCTGCGGGCGGTTCCGGATTTCATTCTCGATCGCGACAACTGACGAGTGCCCCGCGCTTTCCTATGCTTCCGTTTAAAGTCATTTATCACCCGCAGTACGATTTGGACCTTGGACCGCACGTTTTCCCATCGGAAAAATTCAGATTGATTCACGATGCGCTGCTCGCCGAGGGAATCGCGGAGGCCAGCGATTTCCTGCAGCCCGAACCCGCGCCGGACCAAGACGTTTTGCGCGTGCATACCCCTGCCTACGTGAATAAGCTGCTAACGGATTCCCTCACGCTCAGCGAACGGATGAAGCTGGAAATTCCGGTCTCGGTGTCAACCCGAATGGGGTTTTGGCTGGCAGCCGGAGGATCGACGCTGGCCGGGCGCATGGCACTCGAGGACGGATTTGCCGCAAACCTCAGCGGAGGCTTCCACCACGCCTATCCTGGACATGGCGAGGGGTTTTGCATGATCCATGACGTTGGCGTCGCGATCCGGTCCCTTCAGGCGGCAGGGAAGATTCGCACGGCAATGACCGTGGACACAGACGTTCACCACGGCAACGGCACGGCGGCGATCTTCGGAAATGATACGAGCGTTTTCACGCTTTCCATTCACCAGGAAAACAACTACCCGATGCCGAAGCCGCCCTCGGATGAGGACATTGGCCTTGAGGACGGCACGCGCGACCACGAATACCTCGACGCCCTGGAGGAGGGATTGCTCCATGCGCTCAAGAAAATGACGCCGGACCTGATTTTCTACATCGGTGGCGCGGACCCTTATCGCGACGATCAACTCGGCGGACTGGCGCTGACGATCGAAGGCTTGCAGAAGCGCGACCGGCTGGTTTTCGAACATGCGCGCCGCAGGGGGATTCCGGTAGCGTCCACGCTCGCGGGCGGATATGCGCGGCGCGTCGCGGATACCGTTCGAATTCATGTCAACACGATCCTCGCCGCCCGCGACGTCGTTTTACAGAAATCTCTCACTGAAAACAAATAGCCAAATTCGAGAATTTAGGATGGGTTTGGTGGCCCTGGCTTCAAGCCTGTGGGTTTTGGTCCTTGCAAGGACTAACCCGCACAGGCTGAAGCCTGCGCCACTGTTTAGCCCATATCGTCCAAGCACGAATGATCGTACGAAATATGCTAGGGAGCTGTTGCCGCGGATGCCTTTGTGATCGCGGCGGCGGCAAGATCGGCAAAGCCGTCCGGAGCGAAGCCTTGCGTGCGGTAGGCGATTTTGCCGGTCTTGTCGAGCACCAGAATGGTCGGAATCGATTCGACGTGGAATGCCTGGCTGACACCATCGGCAAAGATTAAAGTGCCCCCGGGCTTCTGATCCTGGAGATACGGCGCGACAAGAGATTCTTCCTCATCGGCGTTTACAGCCAGGAAGACGACATCCTCCCGCCCTGAGAATTTCGTTCGAACCTCGGCCAGCATCGATTCCATTTGATTGCAGTAAGCGCACCAGGTGGTCCAGAAGTTCAGGACGACGACTTTTCCGCGCGATTCGGCCAGCTTCGTGGGAGCGCTCCCATCAACGTGCCGCAAACTGAATTGGAGGGGATCGGTTACATCTTTGTTGTAAACCGGTGCGTCAGGCTTGTCCGCCTTGGCCAAGTCACGGCTGCGGTCGTAGGCCGATAACAGGATGTCGCCAAGCCCTGCGTTCGAATCGTGCGTGAATCGCCAAAGATTGCCCATCCGCAGACGTAGCAAATCGCGGTCCAGGGGCGGGCCGTCCGTATCCGCCTGCTCCTGACTGGCCAGGATGAACGCCGTGGCGTATTCACGGATTGCTTCGTCCGAGTGCTTACTCTCTTCCGCGATTTCACCGAGGGTCAGCGCGGCCTCTGCGTTTGGCTGCAGACGGAATCCGGCCGTGAGGTCTTTCACGGCCTCTTCGTTCTTGTGCAAGTGGTGTTGCAACCGGCCACGCAATACATACAGGTCCGTCATGAATTTGTTGCGGCCAGCCTGCCAGTCGTCCAGCGTCATTTGTTGCGGACGCGATTCCGGATCGGCTTTCGAGACGCGATCGATCAGGCGCGTGTCGTAATCGATGGCGCGGAGCCGGCTCGCTTCGTCGGGCATTTTTTCAAGGAATGTCACGGCAAGAAACATCGACTGGCTGTCTTCGGGCTGGATGGCGATGACTTTCTCCGCATAATCGAGCGCGCTCTTCTGGTTATGAAGATTCATTTCCGATTCCAGGAGCGCGCGGTAGATCGCGCCGCGCCGCGGCGAATCCGGATACTTGACAAGGTAAGCTTCCAAACTTTGGACGAGCGTGGCGCTGTCGTTCCCGGCCTGTCGCACGGCCAGTTGCAATTCGGCGTCGGGGTCAGGAGCGGCATCCTGAGGCGGCGCTGCAGTGTCGTCACTCTTTGGCTTTGCGGGCGATTGCGATGCTGCGGGCGATTTCTTCGCGGGAGCTTTTGGCGGAGGCGTAGCGGGAGGTGGCGGAGTTTGCTGCCCCCAAGCCGCGCCAGTCATGACCAATGCCAGAAGGGACAGGAGGAAACGCATTCGCCATTGCATAGGCGGCGATTGTAACTCGAAATCATGGGGCATGATGGGAAAACCTTGTGGGACTTCACGGAATGCTACTTGAAATCCAATAAGACGTCCACCGTGTGGCGGCTCGTATCGGGTCGAAGCAAATGACCAAACTCGTTGTAATGAACGGGGAGATCCCCGAAAATATCCCGGCTGGGCTTCGACAATATTTTCATGTGCAGTTCGTAATAGCCGTCGTCAAAAATTTGACCGGGAGCGATCTGCCATGCCTGTCGCAACCGTTTTTCCGCGTCCAGGGACAATCCGGTAATGACCATATCCCCCATGCGGTACTGCGCGCCTTCGTTTATTTTTGCGACGTAAGAAACCTGGTGCGCGGCGTCGTCGAATTGCGGCTCGGCATTGAGCTTCATATCGAGGTAGCCGTGCTGCCCGTAATACGATTCGATTTTCTGCCACATCTCTTCAATCTTCATGCCGTCGGCAATGTCCCCCGGTTTTACATCGAGGAATGCGGTAAGGCTGGTCGAATCCACATAGCGGTTGCCTTGCAAACTCAGCCTTTCCACGGAATAGACCGGGCCCGGCGTAATGGGGATCGTTAGCGCCACCGCGGTTTCCTTGGGATCGTTCAGGTCGGGGATCAGATGCGTTTGCGGAGGCCCGATTTGCGCGCGGAGAAAACCCTTGGAGGCGTACAGAGGCCGGACTTGCTCATTCTCGAAAAGTTCGACGGCAAAGAGGGAATAAGGCTGGCCTTTGATGTCCGGGATGCGGTCCTTTAGCCGCTCGGAATTCGTGGCAATGGAATCCTCAAACTGAACCGATTGAACCCGAAGCGGGACGCCCTCGACATGAAACTGCATAACCATTCCTTCACCCACTGCCTTCGCAAGGAGCTGATGCGTCACGCTTCCCTTGATTTTTTGCGAGGCAAGCAGGTTTTCGATGACGGCCGTCATTTGATCGATCATCGTTCCTTCGCCTGGCGCTTCGCCAGTAAACAGGCCGACTTGGTTTCGGATCGCGCCTCCGATCTCGGCGCCGGTGAACCAAGGAAAATTGTCGAACGTAATCGGATAGGTGGGAGCTTCCTGGACTTGGAATTCCAGGTTGATCGCATCGCCCTTCGAGGTGTAGCGGAAGTTGACCGCGGAAAATATTCCCAGGGCGGAGAGGCGGTTGGTGGCGTCCTGGATTTGGTCCGCGGTGACAACGTCGCCTGCCTTCAGGCCGCTGGCGGCAATAATTTGGTCCGCCGGAAATTTTTGAGCTCCTGTGATCTTGATGGAGGCGATGCTCGAGCTTGGAGCAGAATTCACGGCCGGCGTCTGTGCGCGCACTGAGAGCGCAGCGAAAAGAATGAAGTAGGCGGCGACGAATGCAAGAAGAGTCTGTTTCACGGCAGTAATATATTACGTGATTTGCCGGCCAGTAGCACAGCTTCAGCCTGTGGCTTTGCGGCCCCTGCGTTGGGGATCATTATGTTACTTCAGATGTTGTCGGCCCGGGGTGAAGAAAGAGAAAACCCACAGGCTGAAGCCTGTGCTACTTACGCGGAATCCCTTAGGACTTCGCTTTCTTCGAAGGTTTCGACTTGCCAGAACTGTTGAGGGCGACCGCTTGGCGAACGAGCGTCTTGAAGGCGGACTCGTCAACTTCTTCTCCTTCGTGGATGTCGATCGCACGGCGTGCGTTTCCGTCGAGACTCGAGTTGAAGAGACGCGCCGGATCCTTCAGAGACGCGCCCTTGGCGAAGGTAAGCTTCACGACATTCTTGTAGGATTCGCCAGTGCAGAGGATGCCGTCGTGCGACCAAACCGGAGTGCCCATCCACTTCCACTCCTCGACGACGTCCGGGTCTGTTTCCTTGATGAGCTTGCGCATTCTGCTGAGGGTTTCCCCGCGCCAGTCCCCGAGTTCGGCGATTCTTTTCGAGATGAGCTCCGATGCCGGCTGGCCTTGGCTCCCGCCCGACTTTTTCATATACTCATCCTAGAAGTTCCAGATATATTTCATTTGCAAGACAGTGGAGGATAGTCATGTAAGCCGGGATTTCCAAATTGGCCGTCCCGGATCGGCACCCTTATACATCGAGATCCTTCGCGTGCGCTAGAGTGTTTCATGGCCCATTCCTCAGGCTCCCGAGATCGTCGGCAAAGCCGGATTGAGATCGAATCGATCGAAAACGGCCTGGTTCTTGGGCATTTCTCGGACACCTATCTCTGCAACTCTTTCTTCGCAAAACGTGCTCAGTGTTCTAGCAGCGCGTCGGCCCGTCGGCATGGGGAGCGCCCAGATCCGCTGGAGCATTGACTCGAACTGGCGCCGGGTCAGGTGACTCTCCGCCAGCAACAGCCAGTAGTACCTGGCGTGCTTGATCAGGCGTCCGCCCGTGTTGACCAACCGCTGCTGCAAGCTCGTCAGCGACCAGGCGTCAATTCTCTTCTCTTCGGCAGCACCAGACGGCGCCACCGGTTGCCCAAGTTGTAGGCCAGCAGGCTCAACTGTAAGCGTGCTTCATTGGCCCGGAGCCGATGACACGATAGCCGGGTCCAATGCGTCGCCTGCTTGCCTTCCTTGATCCATTGCTCGGCCGTGTCCTGCTTGTTATAGAAAAGCACGACCGCCCGGCTCGGCAGGCTCAGGTTCGTGAGTTGGATGAGCGACTCGGTCTGGAGAAGCTCATCCAACTCACGAACCAGAATCAGGGCGCCATCGGAAGTCACTCGTGATCCCTGAAAATCGACCTTCACGGAAGCATTGAACAAGAGCTGAAAAGGTTGGTTTTGTTTCTCACCCACGGGGTGTGCACCTCCAGAGCGGCCTCATCATATGAAAACCCGCATAAACACAGATGACGGCGCACGCCAGAAGGTTTGTCGGCGGAGCTTAAATTGGAAATGTGGGCTTCAAGCTACTCGACGGTGACCGATTTGGCCAGGTTGCGCGGCTGATCCACGTCGCAGCCGCGGCGGACGGCAATGTGGTAAGCGAGCAATTGCAAGGGAATCACTTCGAGCAAGGGGGCGAACATTTCCATGGTGGGCGGCACAACGATGATGTAATCGGACGCTTCGCGGGCCAGATGATCGTTTTCCGAGACGACGGAAATGACGATGCCGTCGCGGGCTTTCACTTCCTTGATATTCGAGACGCTCTTTTCGTAGCGCGTCATGGCTTCCGGGTCGCTTTCATCGCGCGTCGCGAGCATTACGACGGGAAGATTTTCGTCGATGAGCGCATTCGGCCCATGCTTCATTTCCCCGGCGGGATAGCCTTCGGCGTGAATGTAGGAAATTTCCTTGAGCTTCAGGGCGCCTTCGAGGGCGATGGGGAAGTGGATGCCGCGGCCGAGGTAGAGGAAATTGGTGTGACGGAAAAACGTGCGGGCAAGAGCTTCATAGACACCCGTTTCGTCGTCTTGCAAAACGGTTTCCATTTTGTGCGGGACACGCATCAATTCCTGAAGGAGACGCTTCTCACAATCCTCGGTGAGAGTGCCGCGCACCTGGCCGAGATACATCGCCAACAGCATCAGCGCGGTGAGTTGCCCCGTGAAGGCCTTCGTGGACGCCACGCCGATTTCCGGCCCCGCGTGAGTCAGAATCGTTCCCGCCGCCTCACGCGTGATCATCGAACCGTATACATTGCAAATGGCCAGCGTCTTGGAGCCCTTCTGCTTGGCCTCCCGCTGCGCGGCCAAAGTGTCCGCGGTTTCGCCGGACTGGCTGATGCAAATGGTGAGAGTTTTTGAATCGACGATCGGATCGCGATACCGGAACTCGCTGCCGTAGTCCACTTCGACGGGAATTTTCGCGAGCTTCTCGATCATGAATTTGCCGGTCTGCCCGGCGTGCCAGCTCGTGCCGCAGGCTACGATCTTGACCTTTGTGAACTCGCGGAACTCGTGCTCGGCAATGTCCATCTTGTCGAGGAACACCTTGCCGGAATCCAGCGCCACGCTGGCGAGCAGCGTGTCGCGAACGGCCCGGGGCTGCTCGAAGATTTCCTTCTGCATGAAATGCTTGTAGCCGCCCTTTTCGGCCATGATGGGGTCCCAGGTGATGTGTTGCACGGCGCGCTGGATGGTATTGCCGTCGAGGTCCATGACGCGAACGCCTTGCGGAGTGAGCACGGCAATGTCGCCGTCGGCCAGGAAAAACATGTCGCGCGTGTGCGCGAGGATGGCGGGGATGTCCGACGCGACGAAATACTCGTTTTGTCCGAGGCCGATTACGGACGGAGGCCCGGTGCGCGCGGCGACAATTTTATTTGGGTCAGAGGCGGAAAGAATCGCCAGGGAATAGACGCCCGAGAGCTGGCGCACGGTCTTCCGCACGGCGTCCTCGAGCGGGCCGCCTTCTTTCATGTATCTCTCGACGAGGTGGGCGATAATTTCGGTGTCGGTTTCGGTGACGAACTTGTGGCCCTCTTTTTCGAGCTGGCGTTTTAGCTCGACGTAGTTCTCGACGATTCCGTTGTGGACGACGACAATATTTCCCGTGCAGTCGCGGTGCGGGTGGGCGTTTTCCTCGGTTGGGCGGCCATGCGTGGCCCAACGCGTATGTCCGATTCCGTACGCGCCGTCCATCGGGGATTGGCGAATTACTTCTTCCAGATTATGCAGCTTGCCGGGCGCGCGGCGGATGTGCACTTTTCCGTCCGATCCGACTACGGCGATGCCGGCGGAGTCATACCCTCGATATTCGAGGCGCCGCAGCCCATCCAGGATCAGAGGGACAACTTTTTTGGACCCGATGTATCCGACGATTCCACACACAGGTTCATCTCCGGACTTTTAGCTAGGCGACAGACATGGAGGCCCGCATAAAAAAGAATAACACAAGAGAATTGCGGATTCGGACGCGCGAGACGGTGTGTTTCCTGAAGCTAACAGCGAGTGCTTTTCTGGAAAAAACACGATTATTCCACGATTTCGTAGCGAAATTCCTCGATCACGGGGTTCGCCAGGATTTCCCTGGCCATGCGTTCGACCTGCTTTTCGGCGGCTTCGCGGGCCACGCCGTTCAAATCGAGGACGAAAAATTTGCCTTGGCGGACGTCGCGAACCTCGCTAAATCCCAGAGAAGAAAGGGCATGTTGAATCGCCTGCCCCTGCGGATCGAGGACCGTGCGCTTCGGCATGACCCACACATGTGCTTTCATCGCCGCCATTATACCAAGCCCAGCGCCGCAACGCCGGAATGAAATTTGTCCAGCATGGCGCGCTTTTCGTCGGGACCCAGGAAGGAGTGGTGGAAGCTCGCCTCGGCGAGACGTACAAGTTCACCCGCAGTGAGCCCCATGCAATGCGCATGGCGGTATTCGTCGCTCACCGTCGTTTCAAACATGGCCGGATCGTCGCTCGAAAGCGTTACGGGAAGGCCGCGCCGAAAAAAAGACGGCAGCGGATGTTGGTCGTACCCGGCTGTGGGGCGGCCAATCTGCCGGGCCAGGGCGCCGGTGCGAAGATTGCTCGTCGGACAGACTTCCAGGGGAATGTTCCGCGCGGCGATGAAATCCATGGTGCGCTCGTCGCGCATCACGCCGATGCCGTGGCCAATACGCTCCGCGCCCAGCAGTTCCACGGCTTCACGGACGATTTCCGGTCCGCCGATTTCTCCGGCGTGGATCAGCCGGTGCATGCCCTGGGCGGCCACGAATTCATACACGGGACGCAAATCGATCGTGGGGAGTCCCAGCTCATCGCCGCCAATTCCATAGGCAATAATGTCGGGCGAGCGCAATTCGGCGGCGATCCGCGCGACTTCCATCGCTGCCGCGGCGCCCCATTGGCGGACGGCATCGAAAATATATTTCAGTTGGACACCGGGGACCTCTGCCGCGGCGTCACGCAGCGCGAAAAAATTCGCTGCGGGATCCTGATCGCGGCGAAACATCACGCCGATCGAAAGCGTGACCTCGGCGTAAAGAACGTTTTGACGCTGCATGGATTCGGCGAATCGCCGCGCGATCAAGGCGTAGTCTTCAGGACCTCGCAAGAATGATGTGATCCAGATGAAATGTTCGATGAATTGATCGAAGGTGCCCGGGGCGTAACGTGGGGCGGTATCCTCACGAGTGAGAGTGACCCCGTGGCCTGCGGCCAATTCCACCAGGGTGGACGGCGCGATGGCCCCCTCCAAATGGACGTGCAACTCGGCTTTGGGGAGCGCGGTGAAAACGGCTTCGGAAATCGATGTGTTCATTCTTCGACGGCTCCCGGCTATCCGCGCAGTCTAATGCGTTTGCGGCTACAGGAAAAGTAGATCACAAGACCGATAGCCGGCCAAACAAAGAAACAGACCTAATTGATTTTCGGGAACCCGGCCACCACGGAACGGCTTGGGCAACTTCCGCTTGCGCCGGGAGTGCGCTCGGCTATGATGGTTTTTGTTTTCACGCAAGTAGGAAACGGACGGCGACGAGATCCCCTTGGCGACAGACACCACTGCTGTTGGCGCACGACACGCCGGGCGCGGCCGGCTGATCACCACGCTGGGTGTAGGTTTTGGGATTGCGGTGGCCATCGGCAACACGATTGGCGCCGGGATCGTGCGCACGCCGGGCGAGATCGCGGCGCTCTTGCCCTCGACCTGGCTGTACTTCGCCGCGTGGGCCGCGGGCGGAATCTACATGACGCTGGGGGCGCTGCAGTTCGCCGAGCTGGGCGCGCTGTTGCCGCAAAGCGGGGGGCAATACAATTTCGCGCGGGCCGCGCTGGGCGATTACGCGGGATTCATTGTCGGCTGGAGCGATTGGATCTCCACGGCCGGTAGCTTCGCCGCCGTCTCGATCGTCTTCGGAGAATACACCAGCGATATGTTTCCGGCAGCGCATGGCCATGTGCGGGCGCTTTCCGCCGGCGTGATTCTGCTGTTTGCGCTGCTGCAATGGAAAAGCATGAAGGTGGGCAGCGGCGTGCAAGACCTGACGACGATTTTGAAGGCGGTGCTGTTTCTGGTTGTGGTCGCGGTTTGCTTTTTGCACAGCGCGACGCCGGACACCGCTGTGGAATCGCGCGCTGTGGTGCCCGTGGGCTGGCCGTTGTTCGTGGCGTTCATTGTCGCGCTGCAGGCTGTGATCTACACCTACGACGGGTGGTACGGCGTAGTGTACTTCGGTGGGGAAGTTCACAATCCTGGACGGGACATTCCGCGCTCGATATTCGGCACCGTATTTTCCGTTCTCGCGATCTACTTTCTTGTGAACGCGGCGATCGTGCACCTGGTGTCGGTTCGCGAATTTGCCGGGAGCGATTTTGCGATGGGGATTGCCGCGCGCCGCGTGCTGGGAGCGGCAGGCGACAATTTCATCCGCGTCGTGGTCGCAGTGGGACTCTTGAGCAGCGTCAACGCAATGGAAATGGCGACCTCGCGAGCGCTCTATGCCATGAGCCGGGACGGCCTTTTCTTTTCTCTGTTTGCGCGCGTGAACAAAGGCGGGATTCCGGCGCCTTCGCTGTGGCTTTCCACTGCGGTGGGCCTGTGCTTTGCGATGTTCAGCTTCGAGCGGGTGGCCGCGATCCTAGCCTCATTTTTCGTGGCCGATTATGCACTGACGTTCGTGTCGCTGTTCGTGTTGCGGCGCCGCATGCCGGAAATCGAGCGGCCGTATCGCGCCTGGGGCTATCCGTGGACGACGTCCGTGGCTCTGGTGGCGTCGATCGTGTTCCTGGTGGGAGCGCTCGCGAGCGATCGCGAGAACACGCCGCTGACTTTCGTTGTGCTTGCCGCAAGCTATCCAGTGTACCGCGCTCTCAAGTGGGCGTCGCGACGCAGCGCCGCGCGATCGGCGCTACAGTAGGACAGGCTTCAAGCCTGTCTGGTTTTGGTCGTAACGTATGCGCGTTCGCAAAATCGACAGGCTTGAAGCCTGTCCTACTTCACGCCCAGCTCAGATTGGCATAGCGCTCCACGAGCTTCTTTGTTCCATGATCGGAGAAACGGACGGTGAACTTGCGCTCCGGCTCATCGCCTTCCACAGCGACGATGGTTCCGGCGCCGTAGGTGGCGTGGCGGACGCGCTGGCCGATGAGCGGGTTTGCATTTTGCTTGCTGAGGCGCGCGGAGGCGCTGGAACGCGAGCGGCTGGGGGCCTCGCTCGTCGTGCGCGAAGGGGCAGCGATGCGTTTCACGCGCCGTGAAAATTCTTCCTCGCTGTAGGAGTACTCAGGGTCCGGTTCGTAGCGGCGCGTCTCGCCAGCCTCGGCGAGGGAACCGGCCGCCGTATCGATCAGCTCCGCGGGTATTTCCTGGAGAAAGCGGGACGGCATGGAGCCAGAGAGGCGCTCGGAGCCGTACATGCGGCGATACACGGCGCGCGTCAAAGTGAGCGTTTGCTTGGCGCGCGTCATTCCGACGTAGCACAGGCGGCGCTCTTCCTCGAGCTCTTCATTGTCGTTTTGAGAGCGGCTGTGGGGGAAGATGCCTTCCTCCATGCCGGTCAGGAAAACGTGATCGAATTCGAGGCCTTTGGCGCTGTGCAGCGTCATGAGCGTGATCAGCGCGTCTTCGTCAAAGTTGTCGGCATCGCTGACGAGGGCGGCGTGGTCGAGAAAGTCGGTAAGCGTTTCGCCGCGCTCGGCGCCTTCGGCCATGGCGTTGACGAGTTCGCGCAGGTTGTCGGCGCGCGCCGTGTCTTCGCTGGAGTCGCGCTGCGAGAGCATGTCGAGATATCCGCTGCGCGTCAGGATGGACTGCAGGAAATCCGCGGGCGAAGAAGAGGAAATTTCCTGCTGCAGACTCTCGATTAATGTGCGGAAATCGCGGAGCGGGGCAAGAGCGCGGCCTTGTGCTGAGGGATCGAGCATCTTGCCGATGGCTGCCCACAGTGAAATATCGTGTTGCCGCGCTACGGCGGAGAGAGAATCGATCGATGTTTTTCCGATGCCGCGCGGGGGCATATTGATCACGCGTAGCAGGGCGATATCGTCGTCCGGAAAAATCGCCAGGCGCGCGTAGGCGAGCGCATCTTTCACCTCGGCGCGCTGGTAAAACGAGAAGCCGCCCAGCATGCGATAGCGCATGCCGCGCGCGCGCATGGTCTCTTCAAAAGAGCGCGACTGCGCATTCGTGCGGTAGAGCACGGCAATGTGAACGGCCGGGTCATCGCCATGAAGGATACGGATCGCGTCGGCAATGTATTCAGCCTCCGCCTTCGAGTCGCGCCCTTCAAAAAAAGCTAAATTGTTTCCCGGGGAGCGGGTGGCCTTGAGATTCTTGCCGAGACGCCGGCGGTTGTTCGAGACAACTCCCGCGGCGGCGTCGAGAATTTTCTGCGTCGAGCGGTAATTCTCCTCCAGACGAACGACGCGCGCGCCGGGATAATCTTCGTCAAAGCGGAGAATGTTGCCGATATCGGCGCCGCGCCAGCGGTAGATGGATTGATCCTCGTCGCCGACGACGCACAGGTTGCGCGACTCATTCACGAGCAGCCGCAGCAAATCATACTGTACGCGGTTTGTATCCTGGTATTCATCGACATGAATGTACCGGAAACGCGTCTGCCAGGCGGAGCGTGCTTCGGGAAATTCGCGCAGCACCTGGACGGCGCGCAGGAGGAGATCGTCAAAATCGAGAGCGCCGGCCTTGCGGAGAATGTTTTCATACTCCGCGTACACTTTTGAAGCGGTAATTCCCAGCGGGTCGTTGTGCTTGGCTGCATCGGTGGCGATCTGCGCGGGAGTCTGCGCATGATTCTTCGCGAAGCTGATGCGCTCGAGAAGTCCGCGGACTTTCTCGCCCGGATCCTTGATGTTCAAATGTTCGAGGGCAAGTTTCACGGCCGCGATTTGATCGTCGGCGTCAAAAATCTTGAAGTCGCGAGGCAGTCCGAGGCGTTTCGCTTCGCGGCGAAGGAGCCATGCGGAAAACGCGTGAAACGTTCCGATCCACGGATCGTCGAACCCCTTTCCCTGGCGGACGAGCAGATCGCGGACGCGCTCCTTCATTTGCGCCGCGGCTTTATTGGTGAACGTCACGGCGAGGATCGCGCTGCCGGGTACGCCCTGCTCGATCAGATGCGCGATCCGGTAGGTAATGGCGCGCGTTTTGCCTGTGCCCGCCCCGGCGAGAATCAGGACGGGACCATCAATGGTGGTTGCGGCTTCGTGCTGCCCGATATTCAGTTCGTCTAGGAGAGTCATGTTGGCGGGTGGGCCCAATTGGGAAATAACATTCTATCCGACGAGGTCGCGTTCAGCAAATTCGCAGTCGCGTAGGTAGTAACTCATTTTGTGACACGTTCAAGCGCATCGACGCGATAGTTTCGGTAGCGCCGGCGTCTCGCCGGCTCCGTGCCTCGACGGCAAAAAATGCCGGCAAGATCCCGGCGCTACCTGTCTAGTCCGCGTGCCGGTCTAGCCGGTTACCGTGACGGAGACTCGGCTAGGTCGATCTCGAAAAAGAAGAGAGCTTTTTTATCCGTCATGAAGGCGAGATCCGGAATGTAAAGGTGTGCGTAGTGAATCGCGCCAAACTCGTGATTCAGGTCGAAGAAGAGGAAGCCGTGAGCGGTGGCATGGGGCGGCAGAACATCGGTGCCGAGGGCAACGGAGTGAAGCGTGGTGGTCATCTCAGTCCAATCTTTGCTGTGTCCCGAACCGGAAGAAGTGCCGGGAAACGGGAATTGACGGTGCGCGCGAATATTGGAGTTGGCCGTCAAGAGCGTGCGATCGGCGACGTCTTCGGGGGAAAGAAGGCCCAAACGCTGGCGGTCCTGGCCGGGCGGAGAAATAACCAGTTGGATCGTTTCAGGGTTGAGGCGAATCGGCACGTCATTGTCATTCCGGAAATAAACATCAATGGCGACAATGCCCGCGGCGTAGGGAGAATTCTTACCGAAGACTTCTTTTTTGTAGCGGTCGGCCTTGAGATACGGATCGGCGACGATGGTCAAGTCCTGATGCGCATCACGTGTCCGTAGCAACATCGGGTCCGGAGCCGGAGGCGCACTTTGAGCTATCGCGCCAACAGGTAAGACCAACACGATGGTAAGAATTCCGCGGAGCATGATCTGGTTGGCTATGATGCGCCTTTCCGGTGAAAGGTTCACTCCACTATTAATATGGCAATGCCAGCGGTGCGCCTATAATATCCGGTTTGTAGTGGCGATTGGGATAGTTCTGTATTTTTCCCGGACAGGAGACGGCTCGCCGAGGGCCTCTTGGGATGTATGCGCTCTATAGTCTGCTGACGGCCGCGGGGATGCTCCTGCTCTCGCCGTATTTCCTGCTGCGCGGGTTGATCCAGGGGAAATACCTCAGCAACATTCCGGAACGCCTTGGATGGAGGTTTCCGTCAGAGTTACGCGGCGGCTCTGAGGGAGCGCGAGAAAAATCGATCTGGATTCACGCGGTATCCGTCGGCGAAGTTCTTGCCGTGCTTCCACTCGCGCAGCAGATTAAAAAAAGGTTTCCGCTGCGGCGCCTCGTCGTTTCCACCACAACGGTCACGGGGCAGAAACTCGCGCGCGAGCGGCTGCCGTTTGCGGACGCGGTTTTCTATTTTCCGCTGGACTGGCGCGGCCCTGTGAGGCGCTCTCTCGTGGCTGCTCGCGCGGCAGCCGTGATTATCGTGGAGACCGAGATCTGGCCTAATTTTCTGCGCGAGTGCCGCCGCGCGCAGGTGCCGGTCATTTTCGTGAACGGGCGGCTGTCGGAGCGCTCGTTCCGCGGCTATGGCCGAGCACTTGCGTATTCTGCTGGGGCACTTGCGGGATTTCTGAAAAAAGTGCTGGGGGACGCGACGCTTTTTCTGATGCAAAGCGAAGAGGATGCGGCGCGCCTGATTGCTTTGGGCGCGGCGGGCGAACGAGTCCTCGTCGCGGGCAATCTCAAATACGATTTTGCCGAGCCCAGCGAAAGCCCCCTTTCCGCGTGGCTTGAGGCCGAACTGGCAAAGAGTAGTCGCCGCCCGGTCGTGGTTGCGGGGAGCGTCCTTGCCAATGAAGAGGTTCCGGTCTTGCGGGCGTTTGCGGAAGTCGAACGCGAATTTCCTCGCGCGCTCTTGATTCTCGCGCCTCGGAAGCCGGAGCAATTCGACAATACGGCAGCCATCGTCGCCGAATCGGGGCGAAAATTGCTGCGCCGCCGCGACCTCTCACTAAACGGAACCGGACCTGCCGCGCTTTCCGAGCCAGGCAATGTATTCCTGCTCGACAGTATTGGCGAACTCGCCGGATTGTATCGTCTTGCGGACGCCGTGTTCGTGGGAGGCTCGCTTGTTCCAAGCGGGGGGCACAATATCCTCGAGCCGGCTGCATTCAGCAAAGTTCCGATCTATGGTCCTTCGATGGAAAATTTCCGCGAAATGTCAGGGAAATTTCTCGCAGCGGGCGCTGCGATCCAGGTGAAAAGTTCGGAAGATCTGGGTGCCGCGTGGCGAAGCGTGCTCCGGGAACCGGACCTCGCAACTCGCATGGGGACTTGCGCGCGTGAGCTGGTGGACCGAAATCGCGGCGCGACGGAGCGTGTTCTGGAGCACATCGAGCGACTGATTGGTTCAGATCGGGGCGGCAGGTGAAGCGCACTTCGGGATGGCTTCGCCTGCTGTGGCCGCTGTCGCTTCTCTATTCCTTGATTGCGCTCGCGAAAGCCTGGTGCCACGCGCGGGGCATTTTCCGAAAGCGCAAGTTGCCGGGGACAGTGATCGGCGTGGGAAATCTGACGGTTGGGGGCACGGGCAAGACTCCGATGGTGCTGGCAATCGCGGAGCGTCTCGCCGAGGAAGGGAAACACGCGGCGATTCTGACGCGCGGGTATCGAGGAACCGCGGATGCCGGTGCGAATGGCGTTCCGCAGAGCGATGAAGTTGCGCTTTTGCGCGAGCGCCTCGCAGGAAAAGTTCAGCTTGGCGTTGGGGCGGAACGGTACAAGAGCGGCATGGTCCTGGCGAGACACGGAATCGATTGGTTTGTGCTGGACGACGGATTTCAGCATATGAAACTGTCGCGCGATGCCGACATCGTCCTCGTGGATGCAACGGATCCATTTGGCGGCGGCATGGTGCTGCCCGCGGGCCGCTTGCGCGAACCTCTCTCAGCGCTTCGGCGCGCGGACATTGTCGTCATCACCCGAAGCGTGCACGCGTCTTCGCCCGCCGTCGAAGCGATCCTCCGCCGCCACACAAGCAGCCCTATCTTCTACGCTTCAACGCGCCTCGAGAGCGTACTGCGCCTTCCGAGGCTTGACGTAGCGCTGCCGCAGCAGGATCGGCAGAAGGCGCGCTTTCTGGCGTTTTGCGGAATAGCGAACGCCGCCGCATTTTTTGAGGATTTGCGCAACTGGGGATTGCAGGCGGTTCAGCAACGCAGCTTTGCGGATCATCATGTGTACACGGCGCGGGAGGCGGCGGAACTGGAGCTGGCTGCGTCAAGTTGCGGCGCCGATGCGCTGCTGTGCACGGAAAAAGATGTGTGGAATCTGCGGAATATCCAGTTCACGGCCCTTCCAGTTTATTGTTGCCGGATTTCCTTTGATCTGCCCGAGACTTTTTGGAGCGCTGTTACGGACGCGGCGCGGCGCGGGAAAGCGGGCGAGGCGCGATGAAAATTCTCGTGCGCGCTCCAAATTGGGTGGGCGATGCGGTGATGGCGATCCCGGCCTTGGAAGCGATCCGCCGTACGCATGCACAGGATGAAATTTCCCTGTTGGCGCGACCTGCTGTTGCGGATTTATTTTTGGGACAAGCGTTTGCAGACCGAATCCTGCAGTACGACTTTCGCGGAGGCCACCGAGGATGGCTGGGCCGTGGAAGGCTCGTAGCGGAGTTGCGAAAAGAAAAATTCGATATCGCCGTGCTTCTGCAAAATGCTTTTGAAGCCGCATGGCTGGCGTGGCGCGCAGGCATTCCCGAGCGTATCGGATACGCTCGGGACGCGCGCGGTCCGCTGCTTACGAAAGCGATTGGGGTGCCGCGAGAGGGCGAGATCGCCAAGCACGAATCGCATTACTATCTCGAATTGTTGCGCCGCGCGGGATGGATCGAGGCCTCGCCGGAGATCCCGTCGATTCGCTTGCTCGTTACCGAGGCGGCGCGCACGGCCGCGGAATCCGCGCTGCGGAGCGCGGGCGCAAGAGAAAACGCGTGGCGCTGCGCGATAGCTCCCGGCGCTTCCTATGGCGCGGCCAAGTGCTGGCCGCCGGAGCGTTTCGCGCTCCTTGCGGACCGCCTGATTTCGGAATGTGGCGCCGATGTGATATTTTTTGGCACGACGGGAGAAAAGGAAATTGCAGCTCGCATTCGCTCGAAGATGAAATCGCGCGCGATTTCTCTGGTCGGTGAGACTTCCATGCGCGATCTGGCGGCGCTGTTTGGTTCCTGCTCGGTATTTATCGGCAACGATTCCGGAGCCATGCACGTGGCCGCCGCCGCGGGACTTCCGGTCATCGGAATTTTTGGTTCGACGGATCCGGAGGGCACTGCTCCTGTGACGGAACAATTCACATTGATTCGAGAGGCTGTTTCCTGTAGCCCGTGCTTCTTGCGCCGGTGTCCGGTAGATCATCGTTGTATGGCGAGGATTGCTGTGGATTCCGTGTTTACAGCCGTGGTGCACGTTAAAAACTCTTCAAAAAATCTTTCTGTTCGGGGCACCGGGAATGTCTGAGACGCAACTGCTGCGCCGCGCGGTGTTTCTGGACCGCGACGGCACGATCAGCGAGGAAATGGGATACGTCAATCACATTGACCGCTTTCAAATCTTCCCGTTTGCCGCAGAAGCGATCCGCCAGTTGAATCAGGCGGAAATTCCGGTGATCGTGGTAACGAACCAGTCCGGCATTGCGCGAAATATTTTTCCGGAATCACTGATGCACGAAGTCCACAAGAAAATGGTTGCGGAGCTTGCGGCCGGCGGAGCGTGGATCGATGCGATCTACTTCTGCCCGCACAAGTCGGAAGACGCCTGCGAATGCCGCAAGCCGCACCCGGGTTTGCTCGAGCAGGCGGCTCGCGAACATGCATTGGACTTGGCCGCCTCCTGGGTTGTGGGCGATCGTTACGCGGACCTCGAGATGGCCCACGCGGCCGGGGCGCGCGGAATGCTGGTGATGACCGGATACGGCCGCGGTGAATACGAATTGCATCGCAGCACATGGCAGAGGCAGCCCGATGCCCTGGCCGGGAATCTAAGGGATGCGGTGCGCCATATTCTTCATAATGGCGGCGGTGCGCCGCGTCGCGATGAATAAAAGCGAGGAGCGTTTCCTTGTCGTGCGGCTGACCGCGCTTGGCGACATCTTGCACACGGTTCCAGCCGTGGCCGCGCTCCGCGCGACGCATGCGGGCGCGAGAATCGATTGGGTGGTCGAAAGGAAATGGGCGCCGGTGCTGGAGGGAAGTCCGGCGATTAACAGCGTCATTCCGTTTGACCGCCGCTCGGCGTGGGGCGCGATCGAATGCGTTCAGCGCCTGCGCGAGAACCGGTACTCGTGCGCGATCGATTTTCAGGGTCTTTATAAGTCATCCATACTTGCGGCTCTTTCCGGCCCCCCGCGCCGCATTGGTTTTGACCGCGCCTGGGCGCGCGAAGGGGACGCGGCCATGTTTTATACCGAGCGCGTGATTCCCACCGGCCGCCACGTTGCGGAATTGAATTATTCTTTGGCGGAGCAGGCGGGAGCGTCGCGCCCAGCGAAGCCAGAGTACCCGCTGCGCGTCCCGGCTGGGGGCGCGGCATCGATTCGCGCGCGCCTGCACGATCTGGGAATCGGCGGAGAGTACATTGTCGTCGGGCCGGGCGGGAGTTGGCGCGCGAAATGCTGGCCGGCGGAGCGGTATGGTGAATTTTGCCGCGAATTTGAAAAAAGAAACAATTCGCATGTCGTCGTGATTCACGGTCCGGGTGAAAAATCCGTCGCGGAAGAAGTTCTACGCGCGGCAGCCCCCGCGCGTCCCGCGATCATCGCGACGACGATTGAGGAGTTGATGGGACTTCTTGCGCATGCGCGATATGTGGTGGCGGCGGATTCAGGTCCGCTGCACTTGGCGGCGGCCCTTGGCACGCAGGTCATCGGTTTGTATGGCCCCACCGATCCTGCGCGCAACGGCCCGTTTGTGCCTGGAGCGGTGATCGTGCACAAGGCGCGACCCGAGGAGATCAGCTACAAGCGGCGATCGGATTACTCCGCGGCCATGCTGCGAATCACGGTCGAAGACGTGATGGCTGCGACCGATGCGTTCCTGAAGGCGCCTGCTTGAGCTCCAAAACAAATTTTTGGATCCGTTGGCGTGTCCGCGTGGGATACCCGGTCGGCGTCGCGGCGTTTGGGTTCGCGCGGCCACAAATGAAGTGGCTGCTCTGCGGAGTCGGAATTGCAATTCTGGGGTTGCTCCTTCGCGGATATGCCGCGGGACATCTCCGCAAACACAAACAACTGGCGACCTCGGGACCGTACGCATTCACTCGCAACCCTTTGTATTTGGGAAGCGTGCTTCTTGCCGCGGGATTTTCGGTGGCGAGCCATTCGTGGATTTCCACGCTGTTGCTTGCTGCCTATCTCGCGATTTTTTATCCTGTTGTAATTCGGCGAGAGCAGGGCGAACTCAAGACGAAATACGGCGCCGCGTTCGTGGAATACATGTCGCAGGTCCCCGCGTTCTGGCCGCGGCTTTCCCCCGCAATGGCTTCGACGGAGCGATTTTCCTGGCCGCTGTATCGTCAGAATCGGGAATATGAAGCGGCCATCAGCCTGGCGGTGGCGATGGCCATCCTGTGGATTCTCATGCTGGTATACAGTAGAACAGGCTTCAGCCTGTTGGGCTTGTCCTACTGGAAAATCTAACCTCCACAGGCGAAAGCATACGTTACCGCGCCGCGTTGAGAAACGTACTTACATTCAGGTTGCTCCCATCGGTGCTTGCAGTTATGGCGCCGTCGCGATCGGTGCGATAGACGCGCACTCCCGCCGCTTCCAGCCGCTCGGTCACTTCGGGTGAAGGATGGCCGAAGATGTTATCCCTCCCCACGGAAATCGCCGCGAACGCCGGGTGCGCGGCGGATAGAAACGGGTCGGTTGTGGAAGTCTTGCTTCCGTGATGAGCGACCTTCAGGAAATTCACGCCCACGGGTTGCTCCTCGGCAAGAATTCTGCGTTCCGATGGCCGCTCGATATCTCCCGCCAGCAACAGCGTTTCATTGCCATCGGTCAAACGCATGACGAGCGAATCATCGTTTTTCGCGGACTGGCCTTCGGTAAGATCGTCCGGCCACAAAATGTTCCCCGACACTCCATCCTCGGAGAAAGAATCGCCCTGTTTCAGATGCCGGATCGGCACACCGTGCGCTCGCGCGGCCGCAAGGACTTGCCGGTAGGCGGCGCTTTGAATGTCGCGTCCAACCCAAAACTCGCCGACGCGAAAGTTTTCAAAAATAGCCGGAAGCCCTCCAAGATGATCCTCATGGGCATGGGTGAGGGCGACAACGTCAATATGTTTGAGCCCGCGCGACCACAGATACGGCGAAACGACATCCTCACCAACGTCAATCCCGGAGCGCATGCCGCCCGAATGAAAATTCCCGAGTTCGCCGCCCGCATCGACCAGCATCGTGTGTCCGCGCGGGAAAGAAAGGAAAAGACTGTCGCCCTGTCCTACATCAAGCACCGTCAATTCCAAGCGTTGAGGCGTGAGACGCGGCGGAAAAGGATGCGTAGCGATGACTGCGGCAGTGGCGAGCAGGGCGGCGAAGATGCCCAAATACCACCTGAAATCCCATCGTCGCATGTGCATAGCGGCGGAAAGCGAAATCGCCAGCACGGCAAATACCGCGATAACTGCCACGGGCGGTTCCGGGATGCGATAACTGGCGCCGTGCCAGGCTGCGAACCATCGAACCGTTGCGTCGAGCATTGCGAGAACAATCCCCAGGACCTTCGCAAGCCATACCGCAAGCGCATGGGAAAACAGCGATGCCGTAAGCGTAAGGAACCCGATCGGAACCGCCAATCCAGTCAGCAAGACGGCGGGAATGTTGGCGAGAGGCCCCGCCAGCGTGACGCGATGGAAATAGTACGCGAGCGGAGGAAGCATCCCGAGCTGAAGGGCCGCGGAAAGCACAACGATCTCCCAGAAAAGAAGCGCGACACGTGAGGGTCTTACCAGCAAGCCGGATCCGAAGGGAGCGGCGAAGCGAGGAAGGCGCGAAGTAAGCCACGCGGCAGCAGCGCGCATTTCGATTCGGAATTGAATCGCGCGCGGCGGATGAGACACATCTCGGGTCACGTCGGACAGATGACCGAGTGCAAGCCGGTAAGGCTCGCTTGATCGCACGATGCAGGGAATCGCGATCGCTCCAATCGTGGCTACCGCGCAAAATGACAAGAGGAAACTCGCATCAGTGATTTCTGATGTCCGCGCGGCGAGAATCACAAATGCGGAAACGGCCGCCACGTTGAGCAGATCCATGCGCCGATAAATGAGTTTCGCAGAAAGGAATACCGCAGCCATGAGAACGGCGCGCAGAATCGGCGGACGGTCCTCGACGATGCAAGCATAGGCCGCGAGTGCAAGAAGCGTGAGGAGAATGCGCGGGAGTAGCCCGAGGCGCAGGCGGCGCCCGGCCCAGAGGAAAAATGCCGCGAGCGCGCCGACGTGCAATCCCGCCAGGACCAAAACGTGATAGACGCCCGTTTTCTGAAAATTGACCACCCGGTCGCGCTCCACAAAACTCCGGTCGCCGAGCAACATGGCGCGAGCCAGTGCTCCCTCATCCGGCCGGGATGCGAACAGCTCGTTCAGAGAATTGAGAAAGCGGCTACGCACGCGGGCAAACTGGTAGAAGAGCGTTAATCGCGGGTGACTCACAACCGTTAGCAGCTGGCCATTCCGCAGCGAGCCCTGCAGTTGAATATTCTGACGTGCGAGATAGCCGCGAAAATCAAAGCTGCCGGGATCGCCATAATTGTTCACAGGACGCGCCCGGGCAAGAACTTCGATGCGATCCCCGGCGCGTGTCGGCGGCGGGTTCGCGCTCGCCGATTCCGAGCTGTAGTACGTTAAGCGCAGGCCGCCGGCGACGGGCGGGACTCCCGCTGAAGTTTCGACCTCATCCAGATTGATTTCATAACGCGTGCCCCAGGCCAACTGCAGCGGATCGCTGCGCAGGCGTCCCCGCCAGCGCAAGGCTGTACCCGCATCCAGCTTCCCGGATTCGATCAAAGTGCTGGCAAGATTCGAGGGGACGGACGCGCGTTCCAGATTTGACGCGGCCATGCCAAGCGACAGCCAGGCACCGGCGGCGAAGAGCGCGGCAGTGAGAATCCAATTTTGGCGGAGCGTGATGTAACCGAAAAGCAGCAACGTAAAAGCCGCGAGAATGCAAAATCGTGGGCCCAACAGGGTAAAGTTCTTCAGCTCAATCGAGAGGAGGATTCCTCCCGCGAAAAGAGCGACGGGGAAGAGGGAAGGCGGCTTCATGCGCGCCGTCTGAGCCGCACCAACACCTCCATATGATAGGTTTGTGGGAAAATGTCAAACAAATTAATGCTCTCGATCTCGTACGGGCCAGAACCAGTGGCACTATTCGTGCCTACCAATTGCGCGAGATCACGCCCTAAGGTCGCAGGGTCGCAGGAGACATAGTGGATGCGCGCAGGGGCAAGTTTCTTGAGGTGAGTGAGCGCTTCCATTTCCACGCCGGCGCGCGGTGGATCGAGGACTACCAGCTCGGGCGTCTCATGCCAGCGGGAAAGAAATCCCTCCGCCGTAATGTTGCGCGAAGAGGGAGACGCGCCGCCGCTCTCTTTCAAATTGTTCTCGAGGTCCTTGGCGGCGGCCAAATTCGATTCCACGCCGATCACCCGCTCGAACTGCTTGGCGAGCGCCACGGTAAACAATCCCACGCCCGCAAATAAATCGAGCGCCAGTCGCCCGCGGGCCTTGCCGATCACAGCGTCAACCAACGGCTCAATCAGAAAGCGATTGACCTGAAAAAACGAAAGATGGCCGACGCGGAATTGTGCGCCACCTACTGCGTACGTCAGATAGCCTGGCCCTGCCAGGTGAAATGTGTCGGCGCGTCGATCCTGGATCAGAATCGATTCCACATTCGGCAGGGATTCGCGCAGTGCGGCCGCGATAGATTCTGGAGAATCGGCGAGCCGTTCGCTGGAAAGATTCAAAAGAATCTTTTCGTCGCTGGAATCGGCGAAGGCTTCGATTTCATCGATAGCGGAGAGGACTTTGCCCTGCAAGACTAGCTGGCGCAGCCGGGAAAATGTTTCGGCGAGCCGCGGCGAAAGAATCGTGCATTCCGTTACAGCACAAAGTTTCGTGCTTCCCATCTCGAAATAGCCAATTCCCGCGCTTCCCGTTGCGCCTTCCTGATCCGGGCGAAGTTTCCATTGCGCTCGATTGCGATAACCAAACGGCGGCGACGCGTGCGTCTCGATGGCGCCTGTCCACTGGATGCGCCCGATCCGCCCGAGCGTCTCGCGAAGAATTTCCGCTTTGTATCGAAGCTGCGCTTCGTACGGCATGTGCTGGTATTGGCAGCCGCCGCAGCGTCCATAGTGCGGACACGGGGCGGGCACGCGATCCGCAGAGGGTTCCACCACTCGTTCCAGCCGTCCGCGAATGAATTTTTTCTTCCGAGCGGAAGATTCAATCTGAACGAGCTCTCCCGGAAGGACCAGAGGGACAAAAACGGTGTGGCCGTCGTGATGCGCCAGGCCGTCGCCGCCATACACAAGTTTTTCTATTCGAACTTCCATTCGGGTCGCTTTCCGATGCGGGGGGTGTGATCCTTGGCCGGGGGCCTCAGGTCAGGTAAAACAAACTCAGGCGAGGAAGATTATAGCGCTCCCAGAGCCGTTTCTGCATGTATTGCCGCTCGAGCTGCGCCAGCTGCGGGGAGCTCATTTTTCTGCGGTAGGGCGCAAGTTGTTGGTCCATTTCGCGGCGCAGCTCGAGGAGAAATTCTTCGGGCGCGCCGGAAGTCAGCGTGGCGGTGAGTTTTTCTTCGATGACGGCCAGCCGCCGCTCCAGGTCTTCAAGGTTTAGCGCGCCAGGAGATTCCAAGAGCAGCGATAATTCCGCAAGGCGTGTGCGCGTTTCTTCGACACGCGATGCAAGTTCCGGCTGCGACGCGCGTATGGCCGCGGCCGCTGCCAACAGCCGTTCAACATTTTTGTCAAAGAACGTCCGCAACACTTCCCGCGAAAATGTTTCTTCCGTTTTTTCCCCGGATGTCGCGACGGGTCCCGTGCCGGCGGCGGTTTCCTTTTCTTCTTCCGCGGCATCGAGCACGGCATCGACGCAGTAGGACAGGCTCTTCAATTGCCGTCCGCCCGCAGCGCGTCGCGAGCGCGCATAGCTTTCAAAAGCACGATCGATTCCTTTCAGTACCGCGGAGAGCGGAATGCCCGCTTTCTGCCACGTCTCGACAATGGCCCAGTCGAGCGGCGAAACCAGGAGGTGCGCGCCGCGCTTCTGCCAGAAATATTCCTCGATTTCGGTGAAATAATTGAAGTAGTTCAGCTCGGCCATTGCTTCGTTGGGATTCAAGATTGGGTTTTTCTTTCCTTCGCGGCGGAAAGAGGAACGGGCGCTTTTTCGGCGCTGCCAGCGGAAGTGCGCTTCGCCGTGTGGTTCCGCTCCCATACGATGCGAAGGCCTTCCAGAGTGAGAAATTCGTCGATGATTTCGATGTGCCGCGAAGCCCGCGCGATCAACGGCGCTTGCCCTCCGGTCGCAATCACGCGCGTCGCTTCACCGATCACGCCTTTGATGCGCGTGACGATTCCGTCCACCAGGTCCGCGTATCCGTAGTAGAGGCCGGACTGCAGCGACTGCATGGTGTTCGTGCCGATGATTTTTCCGGGATCCTTGATCTCGACGCGAAACAAACGGGCGGCGTGCGAGAAAAGCGCTTCGGCTGAAATGCCAATGCCGGGCGCAAGCACTCCACCCATGTACTCGCCTCGCGCGGAGACCACATCAAAATTAATCGCTGTGCCGAAATCCACGACGATGCAAGGACCGCCATATTTCGTGAACGCTGCGACGGCATTCACGATCCGATCCGCTCCCACTTCTTGCGGATTGTCATACAGAATGGGCATGCCGGTTTTCACGCCCGGCTCGATGAACAGGGCCTTCACGCGAAAATACCGCTCGGACATTTCCTCGAGCGTGGAATTAAGCGGCGGCACGACCGAACTGATAATCACGCCGCTGACCGACGACGGATCGATTCCCGCCAAAGTAAAAAGTTCTCTCGTGAGGATGCCGTACTCATCGACCGTCTGGTCGCGCGCGGTCGTAAGCCGCCAGTGCGCCACGAGTTCCGTCCCGCGGAAAAATCCGAGGACCGTGTTCGTGTTTCCGACATCCAGCGTCAGCAGCATCAGTCCGCCTCGGAAAGAGTTCCCGCAATCACCGGCAAGACCCGTCCGTCGTCGCGCCGCACGCGAAGAAGCCCCGAGGGTTCGAGTCCCTCCGTCGTGCCGGTGTAAGTTTCGGATGCAGTTTCGATCCGCACGCGCTTTCCATGAGCATAGCTCGAAACTTCGGAAAAACGCCCCACGATCGCTTCCGGCCCTTCACTCACGAAGCGATTGTAGTAGGAGTCGAGGTGCCGCAGCAACCGCGCGACGATTTCCACGCGGGATTGCGCATGCTTGGTCTCGATTCGCAGCGACGTGGCAATCTTGGATAATTCTTCCGGAATCCGTTCGTGGTTTACGTTGATGCCGATTCCCACGGCCACGAAATGAATTTGGTCCTGTTCCGCGTTCATCTCGGTCAGTATGCCGCAGAATTTTTTGCGGCCGAAGAGCAAATCGTTCGGCCAGCGCAAGTCGGGCGCAAGGCCGGTCTGCTCCAGAATGGCTTCGCGAACAGCAAGCCCCGCTACGAGCGTGATGAGCGGAGCTTGCTGTGGTGAAATCGGCGGACGCAGCAGCACGGTCATGTAGATACCGCTGGACTTTTCAGAGTGCCACGTGTGTCCGGCGCGCCCTCGCCCCGCCGTCTGCTCCTCCGCGATCACGACAGTACCGTGCTGTTCCCCGCGCTCCCCCAGCGTCATTGCGACAGAGTTCGTCGAGTCAATTTTAAAAAAGTGATAGATGCGCTTTCCGAGCGCTCCCGGATGCAGCCGCCGGTGCAGCAGCTTCGGCGCCAGAATATCGGGCACCTTTTCGATCTGATACCCGGTGCGCGGATGGCCCTTCACGCGGACGCCGAGAGCGCGCAGCTTTTCAATCCACCGCCACACCGTGCCCCGGGTTACGCCGATTTCGCGGGCGATTTTCGCCCCGCTGATGACGATCATCGTGTTGTCGGAGAGCAACGCAAGCAGCGCGTCGATGCGGCGATCGGTCGTTCCCGGAAAAGTTGTGTGCGCCATGAAAGTTGTGAGAGAACATCCCTGCCGTGATGACTGCCAAATCTTTGTAGGGCACGGCTTCAGCCGTTCCGTAAAGTGCATGGAACTGAGGCGGCTTTAGCCGCTGGCCTGTGCGAAACAAAGTTGCCGCACAGACTCTAGAGGCCGTCGAGCTGCGCAAGCCGTTCAGTCATCTTATGAAGTTCGGCGCGGCGCTCTTTGAGTGTTGTTTCCAACCCTTTGACAATATGCTCGGGTGCGCCGTTACGGAACCCCTGATCATCCAGACGCTTCTGGTTCGATTCAATATTTCTCGAAAGTCGTTCTATGTCTTTCTTAAGCCGCGCGGCCTCCGCCATTGCGATTTCATTATTTCCCGTGCCTGCAGCGATTGCCCCAGCAGTCGCTGTGTTGAGGCGCAACCCACTTGCATTAACCACTGCATCGCGCCGCAATTGCAAACCGATGTCGCCATAAGGAGTGCGGCAAATGGCCCCGCCAACGCCCATCGGTGAATCGTGGAAGTCCATTTCGACGAATTGCCCCATTCTCCTGAACGAGTCTAAGTTGTTCTGGATGAGATCGCGGTGCTCTTTGTCCAGGTTCCCAGCGGAGACATCAAACCTAGCTTTTGGATCTATCTTTGATTCGGCGCGGATGAGGCGCGCAGTCGTGATGATGAGTTGCACGAACTCCATTTGATTCTCAGCTTTCTCATCAAATCTCTTTGGGTCAACGCTTGGAAACTGGTCGAGGGCAATCGAGCGCGCGCCCGCGTGCTGCGGCAACTGGTGCCACAACTCCTCGGTAATAAACGGCATGAATGGATGGAGCAGCCGCAAGGCGCTCTCGAATGCCGCAAATAAATTCTTCCATGTTGCCGCCGATTTCGACCGGTCGGGCGAAAGCAATTCCGGCTTTACCCATTCGATGTACCAATCGCAGAAATCGCCCCAGAAGAAGTGATAGACAACATGCGCCGCTTCATGAAAACGGAAGTGTTCGAGCGCATCGTTCACCTGGGCTGTCGCGCGAGCGAGCCGCGAGAAAATCCAGCGGTCGATGAGCGCTACTTCGCGTCCCGCGGCGTAAGGCGCGGACGCGCGCACGTTGGGAGATGCCAGTCTGTCCAACGGCTCCCCGCCCGCCGCTTCGTACTTGTCCAAATTCATGAACACGAATCGCGCAGCGTTCCAAATCTTGTTGGCGAACGCGCGATAGCTCCGGATGCGTTCCTCGGACAAAATAATGTCGGTCCCGGGCGCGGCCATGCTCGCAAGAGTGAAACGCATCGCGTCGGTCCCGAATTTCTCATTCAGCTCGACCGGATCGATTCCCGTCCCCTTGGACTTCGACATTTTCTGGCCTTCCGCGTTGCGCACCAGCGAGTGCAGGCAAACCTGCCGAAAGGGAACGTTCCCCGTAAATTTCAGGCCCATCATGATCATCCGCGCGACCCAGAAAAACAGAATGTCGTAACCGGTGATGAGCAGACTGGTCGGATAATATTTCCGGTAGTCGGGCGTATCGTCCGGCCAACCCATCGCGGAGAAAGGCCACAGCGCGGAACTGAACCAAGTTTCCAGCACGTCAGGGTCTTGGGCCAGCTTCCCCGATTCGCATTTCGTGCATTTTGATGGCATCTCGCGCGCGACGATGATTTCCTTGCAGTCGCTGCAATACCACGCGGGTATCCGATGCCCCCACCAGAGCTGGCGCGAAATACACCAGTCGCGTATGTTGCGCATCCACTCAAAATATTCGGTGCGGCGGTTTTCGGGGACAATTTCAACGTCGCCGCGTTCCACGGCCGCAATCGCGGGCTCCGCCAGTGGCTTCATTTTCACAAACCACTGCGTCGAAGCCCGCGGCTCGATGATCGTCCCGCAGCGGTCGCAAGTTCCGATCGCGTGGGTGTGGTCCGCAACTTTTTCGAGCAGGCCCGCCGCTTCCAGATCGGCGACCACGCGCTTCCGCGCCTCGAACCGATCGAGCCCGGCATATTTCCCCGCCGCGGCGCTCATTTTCGCGTCGTCGGTCATCACGTCGATTTCGGGCAGGTTGTGGCGGCGCCCGATTTCAAAGTCGTTCGGATCGTGCGCCGGGGTGACTTTGACCGCGCCCGTTCCAAATTCGCGGTCCACGACAAAATCGTCCACGATGGGAATTTCGCGATTCATGAGCGGCAGCAGAACCATCTTCCCGATCAAATGCTGGTAGCGCGGATCGCTCGGATGAACGGCCACGGCCGTGTCTCCCAACATGGTTTCGGGCCGCGTGGTGGCCACGACGACGGAATCCTTCGTCCCCACGATCGGGTAGCGGATGTGCCAAAGGTGGCCCTGCCGCTCTTCGTGAACGGTTTCGAGATCGCTGATCGCCGTGCGGCATTGCGGACACCAATTCACGATGTAATGGCCGCGATAAATCAGGCCGTCTTCGTAAAGGCGCACGAAGACTTCGGTAACGGCGCGCGAAAGTTCCGGCGAAAGCGTGAACCGCTCGCGCGTCCAGTCGCAGCTTTCGCCGAGCTGCAGCATTTGCCGCGTGATCGTCCCGCCGGATTCGGCCTTCCACTCCCAAACTTTTCGTTCGAACGCTTCGCGTCCCAAGTCGCGGTAATTGATGCCTTGGGCGGCAAGCTGGCGCACCACGACGCGCTGCGTCGAGATTCCCGCGTGGTCGGTCCCGGGCAGGTACAGCGTGTTGTAGCCCTGCATCCGCCGCCAGCGTGTCAGGATATCGATCTCGGTGTGGTCGAGCATGTGGCCGATGTGCAGCGATCCGGTCACGTTCGGCGGCGGGATGACGATGGAAAAAACCGGGCCGGGCGCGTTCACGTCGGCGCGAAACAGGTTTTCCTCCGCCCATTTCTTCGCCCAGCGTTGCTCGATCAGTTGCGGCTCGTAAGCCTTGGGAATCTCTCTCGGCATGTTCTCCAGCCTTGTGGTCAAGACGATTACTATACGGACGCCCGCGCGGACGGTCAAATACGTCTTCCCGGGGCGCAAGGTTGAGCAATTTATTGGATTTTGAAAAGGAACAGCTAGGGGAGCGGGTTTCTAGCGCTTCTGGATTTCCCGGTGGACGAGGGCCTGAACAACCGGACGCAAGAATTCCTTGGTGATGATATCCACCACTTGCGGTCGCATCTTCTCCAAAACGCGCTGGACGACAGCCTCGACCAATGCCGGGTCTGGCGAATCAGGCGGAGCGGAATTGGCTGGCGCGGGTTGGGCATTTCCCTCGGTTCCCGCGGGGTTCTGTCCGGCAGAAACGGGCGCGGGTTGGGCGATTGAGGTGGGCACGGCGGGTGCCTGTGCGACAGGAGGTGACGCAGGCTTGGGTTCTTCCGAAACAGGTTCGATGGATTTGGGCCGGAGGCTAGCGGCCAAATCGGTCCAATCTTGCTGAGGAATCGAATGCGCCGTATCTTCGGCGCTTTGCGCCAAAGGCTTGAGAGACGGTTGCGTTTTGACAGGGTCTGGGATCTGGACGGCGATTCTTTCCTGCGGCTGTTCAGGTGTCGTGATTGGTGGAGGCGCCGACGGCAGCACTGGAGCCGAAGCCGATACTGAAACAGGAGCCACGACCGGAGTGGAGGATTCCGGCGCAACTGGTTCCGGGGCGGATTCTAAATTGGCTGCTTGGTTTGCGTCTATGGGATCAACGGCCTCTGTAACTGCCGCGCTCCATGCCGGAGCCGATTCTGGGATTTCCTCAGAGGGCGCAGGAGGAACCGAAGCCATCCATTCAATCGGATTGGCGGCAAGGTCTTCCGGCTTGCCAGCTTCCACTGTCAGCGAAGCTTGCGAGGCCGCATCCTGTGCGATTAGGGACGAAGATTCCACAATCGTGGAAGTCTGGCCGGCCTCTTCATCTTTTTCTTCCCGCACCAGCTCAAACGGCTCCACCGGCTGCGGGAAGTCGGCTTCAGCGCGGCGGGACAGGGCATCCTCGCCCAGATTCCACTCGTGCGGGGAGATTCCGGATGAAATACCCCCCTCGGCCTCCGAATCTTCCTCTTCGGTCTTCGGTGCGGGTTCTTCCGTTTTCCAGAAAATCGGCTCTCCCAGGGTTGAATCGCGAGAACTCGTCAGAATCTGTTCGTCGTCAACCGGCTCGATCGCTCCTGTCTCCGCCGCAGCGGATTCCTGCGCAGGGGATTCCAAAAGCTGCCCAAAAGCGATCGGGCGTTCACCCTCGCCAAAGGACAGGCGGTCAACGGGCGGCCGAAATTCCTGTACGGGCAATTCTTCCGATGTTTCCGGCGCTGAGGGATGCTCCTCTGCGGTTGCGACTCCGCCAGCCTTGCCTTGCATGGAAACCGCGGGCTTGCAAAGCGCTACGGCCACCAGCCGGTCGCCAAGTGTGCGATCGAGCAGCGTTTTCACCATGGCGATCAAAGGGTCCGGCGGAACGAATGGCTTCTTTAGAATTCCGTCGGCGCCGACGCGCTGCGCTTCGGGTTGATCCAGAGGATCGAACGCTCCCACCAGCAGCACAACCGGGACGTGCGAGAAGCGCGGATCCTTCTTGACGTATTCACAGACCTCATATCCACTTCGCACGGGCATGAAAATGTCGGCCAGGACGAGGTCCGGCGAAATATCGGCGAGTTTCCTTACGGCTGCGTCGCCATTATTTACCGAAACAACTTCAACGCCCAGTTCAGCCAACGCGAGGGCCACCGTCTTCTGGACGTTGCTATTATCGTCGGCTACCAGGATCTTTGCCACTTGCCGTCCTCCCGATTACTGCGGGCGCGAATGTCCCGTTTTGTGCAAAGGCACAAAAGGGCATAGTCCATTGGTAACATCATGATCCAAGTGAGTCAATAAAGACCGGACAGGCATGTGTCCGAATGAACCAGTAGGGCTCCTGAGTGGCGATCGTTCCAGTGAAGACTTCCAGGCGAATCAGCGGATACCAGCTAAAACGGGATGAGTTTGCGGAGACCACTCTTTTTTTTGCTGGTGGATTCCTGGCTCGTATCGGCGGGCGGTGCGGGGCTGGTTGTGCTTGCCGGTTGCGTGGTGTCCGCTGTTGCGGGGGTTGTTGTGCTTGCAGGGTGCGTCGCAGTCGAATCTGTCGAGGCGCCGGTACTTGCGGGTTGCGTGGTGTCCGTCGTCGTTGGGGTCGCGTCCGAGGCTGCAGGAGCCGCATCCGTTGCCGGCGTGGTTGCGGCCGGCTCAGGAAGGGCATTCGGACTTCCCGGCGTTATAGTTTCCACGGCCGCCGTGCTTCCTACGCTGGAGGTTGGAGCCACATTTGCGTTAGGCTGCAAGCCGAATCCGATGGTCTCATCGCCGGACTCGCTTGCGGGCGTCATGGTCGGGGGGCCGGTATGAGTGGCCGCTGAGACATCAGGGCCGGACTTTAGAAAACCCATCGTTCGCTTCACCATTCCCGGGCGGTCGTTCGCTTGGTCCTTTTGCATTCGTGCGACCGCTGTAGGATCAGCGGGAGGAACTGGAACGCCAAATTTGACGAGCTTATTTTTTGCATCGCCGGCGAGAGAAGAAAGCGGATAGTCCTTTACGATCCTGCTGTAATACCGCGCGGCAATATCATTGTGCTCGCCCTTTTCATAGATCTGCCCGAGCATCCAGTTGGCGTGATCCGCCTGGCTGTAGAGGGGATAGCGATTTGTCAACTCGATCAAGCGAGCTCCCGCAGCCCGGTACGCAGTGCGTGTGTAATAAAAGCTGGCAACTCTGAAATTGCCTTCCGCCAAAACTTCCTGGACGTCGCGTAGGTGCTGCTCGGCCTGCGGAAGGAGAGGGCTGTTGGGATATTTTTCCAGGAAAGTTTGGAATTCGGCCTCCGCTTGTACGGCCTCCGCATGGTCGCGGTCCGGCTTTTCCATCTGGCGGTAGTGCGCCATCGCGATCTGCATCTGGGCGTTAGCCGCTTCATCGAGGAAAGGGAAGAACGTAATGAAATCTTTGTATTCGACGATCGACTGCTTCAGGCCCGCGGTTCCACCTTCCTTGTAGTAGGAATCCCCGATGGCCAGTTTTGCCTTGGCCAGGTATTCGCTGTCCGGGTAGGTGTTGATAAGAGTTTGCAAGGACAGGCGGCCGACGGAGTAATGCCCGTGCTTCATGTCATTGGTAGCCTTCGCGTACAGGACTTTGTCGGGCTCTGCGGAAGTTCCGGCGGTGGGAGCCGCATTCTTCTTACCAAAACACCCGGCGAGCAGCGTCGCTCCGAGTGCCGCGAAACATATGATTCGGCCTGTTTTCAACTTTGATCCTTTATTTCGGCGGGCCCCACGCTTGACTGGGAGTTCAGCGTAAAAGCAGAGCCCGCACCCGAACCTCAAACTTTTTGTGCCAGCGCCCCGTCGGCCGCTTGCTTCATCGCGCGGACGGCTTCGGCGGCATCGGGGGTGTGAAAAATGGAGGTTCCGGCTACCAGAATTTCGGCGCCGGCGCGAACCAGATCTGCCACGTTTTCCGGACCGACTCCCCCGTCCACTTCGATCCGGAAGGAATGATTATAACCCTCTCGAATTCGTTTTAGCTCGCGAATCTTTCCGAGAGCTCCGGGAATAAATTTTTGCCCGCCGAACCCCGGATTTACCGACATCACCAGAATATGATCCACTTTCCCGAAGATTTCGGAAAGCGCGGACACGGGTGTCGCCGGATTAATCACGGCACCCGGCTGGCATCCGTGCTCTCGAATCATCGAGAGCGCCCGGTCCAGGTTTGGTGTGGCTTCCTCGTGAACGGAAATCATGTCGGCGCCCGCCTCTGCAAATGCCTGGATATACAGCTCGGGATTCTCGATCATCAGATGCACGTCCAGGGGTAGCCGGGTTGCCTTGCGCAAGGAAGTTACGACGGGAACGCCGATGGAGATGTTTGGCACGAAATGCCCGTCCATTACATCCACATGGAGCATCGCCGCTCCGCCACGTTCGACCGCGCGAATCCCTTCCCCCAGGCAGGAGAAGTCCGCAGCAAGGATGGACGGAGCAATTTCAACGGGATAGGTCACAATTTCTCCGCCGCCATCTTACCAGATTCACGCTTTTGCTTGCACCGTGCCTCTGTCAGATACGAAAAATCGTCCAGGGCAGCCTGTGACATTCCTACTGTGCCACAAACATCTCGATGGCTGATTCGATTGTTATCTTGGAACCCGGCTCAGGCGTCTGCTCCGTGACGACGCCCTTCGGCCATTGCGGCGAAGGAACGTACGTGGTCTTTGATAGTTTGATCCCGGCAGAAGACAGGAGCCGGTCCGCGTCCGGCTGAGGCATGCCCACGAGCCACGGCATTATGTATGAAGCTGGCGAAACCCCTTGCGCAACGAGCAAATCGACTCGCGGGCTTGCCGCCCTAGTCCCTGGCAACGGAGTTTGCTGCAGAATGGTGTCGGACAGAGTGGTGATGGGAGCGGGGAAGGTGGTCACCTCGCCCAGCTGCAGGCCCACCTGCAGCAGTTGGATGCGGGCTACACGAAGTGATTCTCCCACCAGCGAGGGAGTGGTCACATTTTGCGCGCCCAGGCTTAGGACGACGTGCGCGTTCTGGGAAACCTTCATGCGTTCGCCGTCAGGAGGACTTTGCCGCGCGACGGCATTTGCCGGCAGATCGCTGTAGACCCGGTCGACGACTTTTAATTGCAGCCCGAGTCCCTGCAGGATGGCCAGCGCATCGGCCGAACTCTTGCCGACAAGGTTGGGCATGGTCACTTCGCGGCCCTGAATCGCGAAACGCATCGCCGTCACGGCGCTCAGGAACGCCGCCGCTGCCAGGATGAAAACCAGCAGCCCCATGCGAAATACCCATTCGATTCGCTCGCGAAGACTCATCGATTCACCGCATTCAATTTAGCACGCGCGGCGCGAGGCTTCTAGCGCTACGCAAGAAAAAGTATTTCACCACAGAGAACACAGAGGGCACAGAGATACAGAGGAAAATTCTATAAAAGTTCGGGATGGTGCAACGGATTCTCCGGTTTTCTCTGTGTCCTCTGTGTCAAGCCTTTCGGTTTCGCCGTTCGATGACCGCCGCAAAGAATCCGTCCGTTCCATGGTCGGGAGGAAAAGTCCGAAAGAGGCCGTCGGGGCAAATAACGCTCTCCACGCGCACGGACTTCTGCAAGTAGCTCTCGATGGCGATCCGTGGATCGGCGACTCGGAACGCGTCCCCCAACGCCCCCAGCACTTCGCGGACGACGGATTCGTTTTCCTCCGGCTCGAGCGAACATGTGGAATACACCAGTCGTCCTTCCAGCGCCAGATGCGGGAGTGCATTGCGAAGCAAGCGCGCCTGGCGGTCATGCAGATCACGAAGATCTTCAGCGTGGAGCTTCCACCGAATTTCCGGGTGCCGGGCGAGCGTGCCCGTGCCGGAGCAGGGAACATCGACCAGAATGCGGTCGAACGGATGATCGAAAGGGCGTTCGAATGGAAGCGGTAACGTTCCGTCCAGGACGACCGTCTCCACGTTTCGGACGCCCGCGTGTTCGAATCGCTCCCGCATGGCGCGCGCGCGATGTTCGTGGAGATCCGCGGCGATCACATGACCCTGCGCTGCAACCGCGCGCGCGAGGAGCAAGGTCTTGCCGCCCGGCGCCGCGCATAGGTCGAGTACAGAATTGCCGGGATCGGCCGCCACAAGGCACGCTACGGCCTGGGAAGCCTCATCCTGGATCGCAACCCAACCCCGGCGCACAGCTTCGCTCGCCGCGGGGTTTCCTCCTTCGAAAACCCAGGCGTCACGCAGCAATCGTCCCGGTTGGATGCGGCATCCAGTCCGTTCGAACGACAGCATCGCCTCCTCGCGACGTTGCGGGTCGAGCAGATACCCCGAAAGAACGGGGACGCGATTGTTTGCCTGGACGAGACTCCGCGTCCGCTCTTCTCCATAGATTCGAAGCCAGCGCTCGACCATCCAGGTGGGATGCGAATATTGAATTCCAATCCGGTCCGCAAGAGGGAGGTCCGCGGGAATGAGCCGCGCGACGGCATCGGCCGGCGAATTCCCGGGTAATGGTTCCTTGGCCGCTTTGCGCAAGACGGCATTCACCAGAGTAGCCGCGGAACGTTTCCGCGCCCGCTTGACGAGTTCGACCGATTCATGGACAGCGGCGCGCGCCGGGACGCTGTCGAGAAACATAAGTTGGTAAACGCCCAATCGGAGGGCGATCCGAACCTCAGCGTCGGCCGTATTCGCTGGCTTTTTCAAGTAGCGGTCGATGACGAAATCGAGCAGCCTCTGCCAGCGCAAAACGCCGAGCGCAAGTTCCGTGGCCAGGCCGGCATCCTCGGTCTTCACGGTTTCGTCAAGCTCGGCGCGCAGCAGGTCATCGGCGTAGGCGTTTTGTTTCGCGACGCGCAGCAAGACATCGAATGCAATCGTTCTGGCTCTCGAAATACTCATGCGTAGCGCCGGCGTCCCGCCGGCAGTTTTAGTATTCTCAGCACATCGCAAAAACGCCGGCGGGACGCCGGCGCTACCGAAAGCAAGTCAATCGAAGCGCTCGTTTGGAGCGATGCGTGCGCCGTTTGCGAATTCGCGCGCGGAGATTTTCTTGCGCCCTTCGACTTGTATGGATTCGAGGCGCAGGCACGTCCCTTCGCCGCACACAACATAAATTTCCTTTGTGGAAGGAACAATCTCTCCTGGCGTGATGCGCGCCCCTGCCATGCCGCGCATTTCGGGGCGGCCCCAGAGATGGCAGGCTTGCCCTCGAAACGTGCTGTACGAGCCTGGCCAGGGCGTGAAGCCGCGCATGCGGTTGTAAATTTGCTGCGCGGGTCGTACCCAATCAATTCGCCCATCTTCCTTTTTGAGAATCGGCGCGGAGGAGGCGCTTTTCTCTTCCTGCGGAACAGGAGAAATTTCTCCGCGATGGAATCGCAGGAGCGACTCGGCGATCAGGTCCGCGCCGATGGCGCTCATTCGCGCGGCAAGCTCCGGCGCAGTTTCGTCCGGACCGATCTCCACCTCGCGGCGCAAAAGCGTCGGCCCGGTATCCATACCCGCGTCGATTTGCATGGTGGTGAGCCCGGTGATGGATTCGCCATTGGCGATGGCCCAGTGGATCGGCGCGGCACCTCGATAACGGGGCAGCAAGGACGCGTGCAAATTGAGCCACCCAAGGCGGGGAATCGTTAAAAGCCGGGCCGGAATAATCTGCCCGTAGGCAATAATCACGACTGCATCGGGCGCGACGCGTTTCAAAAACTCTTGCGCGGATTCAGACTTGATCGTTTCGGGTTGATAGACGTGCAGCCCAAGTTCGAGGGCGGCATCTTTTACCGGCGAGCTGCTGACGTGCTGGCCGCGGCCGCGCGGCCGGTCCGGTTGCGTGATGACGGCTCCGATCGAAAAGTCTGGACGCTCCGCGAGCCGCCGGAGGGAGTGGACTGCAAATTCCGGCGTGCCACAAAAAACGATGCGCAAAGCGGTCATCGCAGTGACGGGAAATCACCATTCGCCGGTTTTCCGCATTTTGCGGATCCGGCGCTTGATCAGATCTCTCTTGAGCATGCTGAGGTGCTGAAGAAAAAGGATTCCGTCGAGATGGTCGATCTCGTGGCAAAAGGCCCGGGCCAGCAGCCCCTCGCCGCGCATTTCAAAAAATTCGCCCTTCAGATTTTGCGCGCGCACGGTCACATACGCCGGGCGCAGCACATTTCCGCGGAATCCGGGAACCGATAGGCACCCTTCCTCTTCGCGCTGGTCCCCCTCTACGTGGACGATCTCGGGATTGGCAAGCACCAGCTTCGCCTCGGGATTTTTCCCAACGCTCACGTCAACCACGGCGAGCCGTCTCGACAGCCCGATTTGCGTCGCGGCGAGACCCACGCCCTGTGCCACATACATGGACTCGAACATGTCTTCGCAAAGCTTCGCAAGTTCGTCGTCAAATTTCTCCACCGTCTTGGTCGGCGACTCCAGCACCGCGGCCCCGTATTTTGTAATGGGATAAATCATCTCAGCTGCTTACTCGATCCATTGAATCCACCCGCCGCGGCGGGAACACAGATAAACACTGATAAAGACTGATATCGTTCTTTAAAACACAACGCGCTTGAAGGGCGCCAGCTAGAATTTGTTCTCCCGGTCCATTTTCCATTGCGGCTAATGGATAATTTATTTTCTTATCAGTGTTCATCTGTGTTTATCTGTGGTTTCAAAATCCCTTTAGTTGCTGCAGATACCCATCGAAGTTGCGGCGCATCTCGCCCAGTGAGTCGCCTCCAAATTTTTCGATCATCGCCTGAGCCAACACCAGCGAAACCATTGCTTCGCCGGCCACTCCGCCGGCGGGAACCACGCACACGTCGGAGCGCTCGTATGCGGCGGAAATGGGCTGCTTCGTCACCATGTCGACCGTGCCAAGCGGAGTTCGCAGCGTGGAAATCGGCTTCAGGTATCCGCGCACGATGACGTCTTGGCCGTTGGTGATGCCTCCCTCGAGCCCGCCCGCACGATTCGACGGGCGCGTGAATTTTTTCGCGCTCGCGTCGTATCCGATCTCGTCCATCACTTCTGAACCGTACGAAGTTGCCGCCGCGATTCCCGCGCCGATTTCGACGCCCTTCACCGCTTGTACCGACATCATGGCCTGCGCCAGCCGCCCATCGAGTTTTTCGTCCCATTGCGCGTGAGATCCCAGGCCGGTGACAACGTTATGCGCGACCACTTCGAAAATGCCTCCCACCGTATTTCCGGCGCGGTGCACGACGTCAACTTCACTTTTCATTTGGGCTTCCGTCTCGGCGTCAATGCAGCGCAAGGGGGAATCCAGGTTCGCACAGACAGCCTGAATTTCGCTCCACGCAGCGGCGCGCGGTAGGCGCGCCTTGCCGACGGCAATCACATGACTCAGCACTTCGCATTCAAACTGGTGGAGCAGCAGCTTGGCTATCGTGCCCGCGGCCACACGCGCGGCGGTCTCCCGCGCCGACGCGCGTTCCAAAATATACCGGGCATCATGCAGATTGAATTTCATGGAGCCGGCCAGGTCCGCGTGGCCCGGGCGAGGCGCGGTCAAACGGCGCTCGGAACTTTCGGAGTCCGGAAAATTTTCAACGGGAAGAGCCTTTTCCCAGTTGGCCCAATCGCGGTTCTCGATGCGCAGAGCGATGGGCGCGCCGATGGTTTGCCCGTGCCGCACGCCGGCCAGGAATTCGACGCTGTCCTTTTCGATTTTCTGCCGCCCGCTGCGGCCATAGCCCAGCTGCCGCCGGTGCAGTTCCCGCTGCACGAATTCGAAGTCAATGGGCACACCCGCGGGGATGCCGCTGATCCACGCAATCAGCGCCTGACCGTGTGATTCCCCCGCAGTGACAAAGCGAAACATGGAAGGCTCGACATTCTATCGGACCCTGCACGGCGCGTAAAGCAATGAAAGGTTTTGGCACTGTCCAGCATTTCTGTTGAAAGCAGGTTGAGGGGTGCTCCGGTTCATAAAGCTCCTCATCGATGCATCGATTCTGCTGCGAGCAGGAAGCAACCGAGAACCTGCTCGCTGTGCTCGGCGTTACGACATCCGGGGAAGCGGCTCAAATAGCGGCGCAAATGTTTGAACCAGCCTTCGCCCAAGTTGGTTGTGCGCAGCCGATGGCGCCAGTGCGCTGGGAAGTTGAAAAACGCCAGCACCTCTTCCAGCTCGAATTGGAATTTCTCGACCATCTCCGGCGCGGCACACCGCCAGCGCGCGCAGAATCGCCGCGCCCAGTCCCGTGCCTGCGCTTGGTTCTCCGCGTCCCAGATCCACCAGAACTCCCGCCGGAATTTCCGCCGCTGGACCCACGCAAATCGCGGCGTCAGCGCTTCCAGGTTGCGAAACCAATGCGCCAGGCAGCGCTGATGCCGAGCTGCTGGATACACCATCTGCGCCGCACTGACGATCGCGGTCAGTCCATCACTCACGATCAATTCCACCTTCTCCAACCCGCGTTTCCATAATCGTGTCAGCAACTCTTCATAGTCCTCGGTGGTTTCCGCCGAAGCCGCCCGCCAGTCCAGTACTTCAAATGCGCCGCCTTCCCGCACCCCCACCGCCACCAGCAGCACGCCTTTGCGTCCTGGCTGCGAAACACTCCGCCGATACCGCAGGTAAATTCCGTCCACCACGATGGCTCGATAACGTCCCGGCACAATCGCTGCGCTGCGCCGCTGCTCGACTTGCTGTTGCGCTTGCTGCAGCACCGCTCCGATCGTGGCCGGCGAAAGCGTCCCGCCCAGAAACCGCCGCACCCATCCGACCACCTTGCGCTGACTCAGTCCGCCCACCGTCAGCGCGAACAGCATCTGATCCAACCCGTGCCGTTCATAGCGTTCCACCAGTCCGATCTCTTCCCGCCCGCGCAGCCGCGGAACGCGCACTTGCTCCAGGCTTCCCCACAGCGTCGTCCAACACTTCCGCACCGTGTAGCCCCAACGGTACACTTTCTCGCCCCGCTGCTTGGCCTCGCTCACGCGCCGGTCTCGCTCGGCCACCAGCAGCCCCTCGACAGCTTTCTTCAGCATCCCCCGCGCTTGCCCTTCCACCTGTTGCCAAGCTTGTTCCATCAACTCCCGCAGTGCTACCCTTCCTACAGGCGATATAGACATAGGGTGTCTCCTCTCTTCGACCCCCACTAGGGTCGTTGGTTCTGGAGACACCCTTGCTTTTTCTCCCCATACTTTCAACAGGAAATCTTACAGACACAAGGTTTTGGTAGGACGGGCTTCAGCCTGTCTTCCGTTCAGAGCAGGGCGAAGTCAAAAACAGACAGGCTGAAGCCCGTCCTACTAGGTCACTCACGATTCATTTACGTTGCTTGACGTCCCCGGCTGCGAACAGTAGGCTGTTCGAGAACTCACCCGCGCTTGAAGGACACCAGACGGCGACCGATGGCGACCACCGACCCCAAACTCCTGGAGCCCAACACGATTTCCGTGACCGGGGCTCTTACGGAAGGAGCGAAGCGGTGGATCCTGCATGTGCAGGATTACACGATGCTGTCGGCCCGCTCGGTCTCGAATCTGTTTAGCCCTCCCTACTACGTTTCCGATGTTTTGGACCAGATGGACATCATCGGCGTTGGGTCGCTGCCGATCGTCTTGTTGACCGGCTTTTTTATCGGCGCGGTCATGGTCTTGCAAACCGCCGCGCAATTCGAGCGGTTTGGACAGACGGCGCTCACGGCGGACGTGGTGTCGCTGGCGCTTGTTCGCGAATTGGGACCGTCGATTACCGGCTTGCTTGTGACGGGGCGCAACGCTTCGGGGATGGCTTCGGAATTGGGATCGATGATCGTGACCGAACAGGTGGATGCGATGCGCGCCATGGGCACCGATCCGATCCGCAAACTCGTGACGCCGCGCATGGTGGCGACCGTGCTGATGTTGCCGCTGCTTACAGCGATGGCGGATTTTCTGGGACTGATCGGCGGATACCTCGTTTCCTTTTTCACGCTTCGATTGGGTGCGGTCACCTTCTGGACTCGCGCGGTGGATATTTTGGAGTTTTCCGACCTGATGCAGGGCCTCACCAAGCCGATTGTTTTCGGCTTCATCATAGCGACGGTGGGATGCTATCAAGGATTGACGGTGAAGGGCGGGACGCAAGGAGTCGGGCGAGCGACCACGCAAGCGGTGGTTACCGCGTCTGTGTTCATTCTGGTCTCCAACTTCTTCCTCACGAAGTTGATGCTGTACCTTGCCGGCCACGTATTATAGTCGCCCGAGCAATCATCCCCGCACGGCGGACGTTTCCATCTATAATCATCGGGATGAATGTGCCGCCGGTTCCACGCCGGCGTGGACGCATCATTTCAGAATGAGCGCGACCGCATCCAGCGAACCTGTTCTTTCCTTCGAAGACGTCAGCATTGGTTTCGACAAAGGCAACGTGCTGGATGGCCTTTCGTTTTCCGTCGCTCCCCGTGAAACTAAAATTCTAATCGGCGAAAGCGGGTCGGGAAAAACGCTCATCCTGAAATTGTCCGCGGGCTTGATTCAGCCGGATTCGGGAACGGTGCAAATGCTGGGCCACGATCTGGGCCGGATGTCGGAAAAACAATTGCTCACGTTCCGGAGAAACATCGGGTTCGTGTTTCAGGAGGGCGCGCTGTTTGACTCGCTTACGGTCGCCGAAAACGTGGCGTACTGCCTGCGCGAAGAACACGTGGACGACGAAGAGATCGAGCCGCGTGTCCGCGAGTCCCTGCGATTCGTGGAAATGGAAGACACCCTGGAGAAATTGCCTTCCGAACTTTCGGGCGGCATGCGGCGGCGCGTCTCCATCGCGCGCGCTCTCGTGACGCGGCCCCATGTGGTGCTCTATGATTCACCCACGGCGGGTCTCGATCCGGTGACTGCGCAAACGATCATCACGCTGATTCTGCGCCTGCGCGACACGCAAGGGGTCACGTCGCTGCTCGCCACGCACCGCTTGCAGGATGCCTTCGGTCTGGCGAGTTACCGCTTTGACGGCCAGTCCGGCCGGGTCGTGCCCGTCGCGCACAACGGCGCCTCGCGGCCCTCGGGCGCGGCGACAACTTTCGTCGTGCTTCGCGAAGGAAAAGTCTATTTCGAGGGGAGTCCGCCGGAACTGGCGGATACCCGCGACGCGTATTTGCGTCGCTTTTTGTTGTAACTTGGAGGACGCTGCACGGGAATTCGATGAGGAGGAGCACCGATGGCGCAAAACAAACAATTGACGTGGACCGAGCTCCGAGTTGGATTGTTCGTCCTGGCTGGAGCCGTTTTGCTGGCCGTGGTTATTTTCTATGTGACGGGCGGTGGCGGGTGGGGACCGAAATACCGGCTGCGCGCGTTCCTGCCCGAAGTGGATGGGCTGACCATCGGCGCTCCCGTCCGCGTGGACGGGGTTGAGGTCGGCAACGTGGAACAGATAGCGATTGCCGTCCCGAAGCCGGGCGAGCCGACATCGAAGGACCGGAACATTGAAGTTGATTTGCGTGTTCAGAAAACCTTCCAATCGTACATCCGCTCGGACTCCTCCGCGGGACTTATTACCGAGGGACTGCTCGGAAACCGGTACGTGGATATCGACCGCGGGTATGTCGGGCGCGTGTTGACGAACGACGAAGAAATACCAGGGCGCGAAGAGAAGGCCCTGAAGGAAGTCGTCGAGCGCAGCGCCGACCTGATGGATGATCTCAGTGCGATTACGAAACAAGCCAGCGCCGTGCTGACGGATGTGCGCAACGGCCGGGGATCTCTAGGCAAGTTCATGGTTGACGAAGCCGCATACAATCATCTCAATAATACGCTCGGAAATCTCGACCACATGATGGCCGACGTCCAGGCTGGAAAGGGGACGTTGGGAAAACTCGTCACCGACGACGAAATGTACAATCGCGTGGACTCCGTCGCGGGCCGCGTCGACAGCGTGCTCGAAGCCGTCCAGAACCAGCAGGGCACGCTCGGAAAGCTCGTCTATGACACCAGTATGCACGAAAGCGCGAAGAAACTGATCGACAACAGCAATGCGTTTTTTGCGGATGTGCGGGGCGGCAAGGGCACGCTAGGAAAGCTCGCTACGGACGACTCCTTGTTCATGCAGTACAAGCAGGCCGGTGAAAATCTTTCCAGCGCGACTGCAAAACTAAATTCCAACGAGAACACCATCGGGAAATTTTTTGACGACCCGAAATTTTACGACAATTTTAGCGGACTTGCCGGGGACATGCGGCTGCTCATGGGAGATTTTCGCAGGGATCCGAAAAAATTCCTGCACGTGAAGTTTTCGGTCTTTTAGGCTTGAGTTCTCTCCAGGAATTCAGAGTATGGAAGGCGATCGGCGAGGAAAGTTGGTCTTGTAGCGCCGGCGTCTCGCCGGCAATTTGCCCGCACCCCATATATTGCAAAAGAGCCGGCGAGACGCCGGCGCTACGAAAACCCGCGTTCCGTCGTGGATTTCACCTGTACCCTGCGCGCCAGGCGTCACTGGGAATCCGGCATCAGGAAAATCGCGTAGAACGTGGCGGCGAGGGTCATAAAGGCTCCTGCGAGAAAAATGTTGCCGGGATGAAGGTGGGCGAGCGAGGAAAGCGCAAAATAAAGACCCGCGGCGAGAAACACACCGATGAAGGAGAGCAGATTGGCAGCGGCGATGACGCCGCCCTTCTCCTCTCGCTTGGGCCGATGCTGGATCAGCGCGTTGAGAGGGACAGCGTAGAAGCCGCCGAAAAATCCAAGCAAACAAAGATCGACTCGCACCGGCCAGATGCCGAGGCCGTGCCGCGAAACCAGAAATCCGAACACTGTCATTCCGATCCCGCCAAGAGGAACCAGGCGGTATTCGATTTTCCCGCGCGAAAGGTAACCCGCGGCGAGGCTGCCCACTCCGATGCCGATTCCCACCGCGGCCTGTAAATAACTGATCTCCGTTTCATTCACGCGCAGCACGTCGTGCCCATACACGACGATCACGAATTGCAACAGTGCGGCCAGAAACCACAGAAAGGTATTGCCCACCACAGCCCAGCCCAGGACACGATCCCCCGCGATGATGCGCAGTTGTCCGCCAAGATCGGCGAACGGATTGGCTCGAAATTCCCGTGCAGGATCGGCGGCGGGCACGCGTGAAATGCCCAGGCTTGCGAACAAGCCGAACATCGTGAGTCCAAGAAAAATTACGCCGGACCAGATATGGCGGCCTCGAAACGCATCGGCCAGGAACCCGGCGAATATCACCGCGGTAATGGATGCAAGAAATGTGCCGAGTTCAATGACGCCGTTTCCCCAGGAGAGCCTGTTTTCCGGGAGCAGCTCGGGCAGCAGACCATACTTCGACGGGCCGAAGAGCGCTCCCTGCGTGCTGATCAGAAATACGGCGGCGGCCTCCATCGTCAGATTTCCGGCGGCGAGCGCGCCTATAGCAAAAAGTCCCACGCCAATCTCAAAAAGTTTTGTGCCGATCGTGACAGTGCGCTTGCTGTAGCGGTCGGCAAAATATCCGCCCGCCAGCGAAAATAAAATGAAGGGAATCGCGAACAGGGCGCCGACGAGCAGAATGAAGCGGTCGCGCACAGCGGCGGGGAAATTGCGCTCGACAATCAGGTAGAAGACAAGAAACTTGAGCCCGTTGTCGTTGAATGCGCCCTGAAATTGCGTGACGATCAGACTCCAGAAGCCGAACCGCCAATGAGGGGGAGGACCGGGCGGCTGCAGGAGGGAAACACCGGCAGACGCCGTTTCCGTATTTGCCGCCGATGCGTTTTTGGGAGCGTGTAACATAGGTGTGCGCGAGGGATCGCCGGCTGGAATTGGCGTCCCCTTCGTATGATGCGCAGTGTAGACATCCGGCGCAAGTCGAGCAAGGCTTTGGCATGCGGCGCGTGTCGTGTAGAATCAAGAATACGCCGGAGTGGCGGAATGGCAGACGCGGCGGACTCAAAATCCGTTGGTCGCAAGGCCGTGTGGGTTCGACTCCCTCCTCCGGCACCATACTTTCTCCAACGTTTGATAAAGTATTTAAAAGCCTTACGCAGGCCCTATCGCGACAAGGTGGAAAAAATCCAGAGGAGATGCTCTGCCATGGAAATCGCTCGTATCGCCGTTATCGCAATGTTTTTGGCTGGGCCGTTGTTAGCTCACGGCCAGGCACCGGCGGCCAAGAACGACAAGGCCGCACAAGAGGTTATCGATTTCCGAAACCGTTATATCGAAGCGGAAGAGAATCGGGACACGGCGTTTTTGGAAAAAATATTGGCGGACGATTTCTTCGCTCTCAATCCGCAGGGCAAATTGTTGAACAAAGCCCAGCAGCTTGAGAATTTGAAGAGGCCCGAACGCACACTCAAGGTGCTCAACCCCCGCGAAACGCACGTCCAATTTTACGCGAACGGGGATGTGGCCGTCTTGACCGAACATGTAACCGTCGATGGCCATGATAAGGGCGTCCCATTTGGCGGAGAATATCGATTCCTTCGAGTCTTCGCCAAACAGAACGGAAATTGGAAGGTCGTGCTGGCGCAAGGATCGCCGATGTCAGAGCAACCGGCGACCGCGAAATAGTTCCGGATTTAGTAGCACATCTCTAACAAAGTCGGCCGTGTCAAGGGGAATCGAGCGCTGGGAATGAACCTGATTGGGCGCACCCCAAGTATCTCGCTTCCCTGGTTGATTCTCGTGAGGGACCGAGTGGTCTTCGCTGGTGAATTTTTGTGTCCAAGCCAGGCTCGGGCCCCATTGCGTTCCTCAATTCGGTGTACCCACCAAACATCTCTCCGATCATTTCAGACCATGAGGAGTTATTCGATCTCCCCGCAACTCGGGGAGGCGGGTGGCCTCATCAGACTCCCGGTCCATACAGCATGACCACTGTGCTACTCAGGCATTCCCGCATGGGGACACCGTTGTTCTGCCCGCCGGCAGAACTCGGTGTAATCGATCTGGTCGCGCATCATGATCCACAGCCGAATGCCCAGCTTTCGCGCTGTGGCCACCACCGCCTTGCCCAGACCTTTCTGCACCAACTTGCGACGATAAAACTGTTTCAACCGCGCATCCTTGCGTGCCGCCGCTCGCGCCGCTTCCACCCACAACAACCGCAGCAGCGGATTGCCCTGCTTGCTTAAACTTCCGTTCCGCTGTTTGCCGCCGCTGGAGTGTTCGCTGGGAATCATCCCCACGTAACTGGCCACCGCTTTGGCGTTGGGAAATCGCCGCGCGTCTCCCAAGAAGACTTCCGTGGCCAGCGCTGTGGTCGGTCCCACGCCCGGGTGGCTCAACAACAACCGTGCCCCGGCTCGCTGCTCGGCCTGCTCCCGCACCGCTTGATCCAGCTGTTGCAGGCGCTGGTTCAGTTCCTGACGCAGCTCCTGCAACTGCTCTCGCCGCGTCGCCGCAAATCCGGCCAGCGATAGTCCCTTCAGTTCCTGCTGGCCGGCTTGGCTCCACAGTTTGCTGCCGCGCCGCAATCCCTGGCTCAGTGCCAGCCCTTGCAGCCCGTTCTGCGTCATCACCCGCATCCGCACCAACTGGTGCCGGTGCTGCAGCAACGTCCGCAGATCCCTCTGCTCGCTCGTCGGCAGCCAGATCTGCGGAAACCGCTTCTCCACCAACAGCCGCCGAATCAACTCCGCATCGCGCCGGTCGTGTTTTTGCTTCCGCGTCTCCGCTTTGCGAATCGCCGCCGGATGTCCCACTCGGTACTCGATCCCCAACTCCTCCAGCAGCCGCAAAAACCAGAACATCGATCCCGTCGCTTCCAACCCGACCAACACTGGCTTGGGCAACGCGGCGTAAAATTCCCGCACCGCCTCGCCTTCATGCGCCAGCGTCTTTTCGGTCACTTCCCCCGTCTCGATGTCCACCATCGAAATCGTCTGTTGTCGCGCGTGCAAATCGCATCCTATAATTCGCATCTCGGCCTCCTTCGACCCGAACTCTGCGCGTTGGACAGCACACAGTTTACTCGGATCGTCGTGAGGCCGACTTCGTTATGTCATCAGACTTCAGTCTGTGGGGTTCCGCCAAAAAGCCCGGGCCGCCCGTGTTGGCCAAGATTCACGTTCCAGCGAGGACCTTCATTCCATCCAAGATCAATTGGACCCCCACAGACTAAAGTCTGTGCTACTACTTGCTAACCGCAGTCTCTTTGATTTCGACCAGCCCGCTCGCAGGTCGGTCGCGCGCAATTAAAAGCACCGCGAGCGCTCCGGCAGCAGACAGACATGCGAGCGGCAGAATTGCCAGCGGGTAACTGCCGGTGGCCTGCTTGATATACCCGACGACGTACGTCGTGCCGAACCCGGCGAGGTTGCTGATCGCGTTCATCTGGGCGAGTCCTGCGGCCGCAGTTCCTGCGGAGAGCCATTCGGCCGAAAGAGCCCACACTGGACCTTTGCCCGCATAGATTCCGATCACAGCCAGGCACAGGATGATGATGATCGCAGGCAGGGAGTTAAACTCGAGCGCTGACGCCAGGCTGACGGCGGTGACCACCAGTGGCAGCGCCGTGTGCCACACGCGCTCGCCAGTTTGATCCGACCGCTTCCCCCACAGAACCATAACGACAGAAGCCAGCGCGAACGGAACGGAATTGAGCAGCCCAGTCTGCATGTTTGTGAGGCCGTAGGACTTTATGATTTGCGGTTGCCAGATTTGCAGGCCGCTGCTGACAGCCGTACTCCCCGCCAGCGTCACGCTTAAAATCAAAACATGCTTGTTCCAGAGCACGCTCCACAGGCTAATTTGCCCGACGCGCTTGCTCTGTCCACTTTCCGACTGCAGCCTTCCGTTGAGCCACGCTTTTTGATCGGAATCGAGCCACGGCGCGCTCGACGGCTTGTCGCTCAGGACGAACAGGCAAAACAACCCAAGCAGCACGGCCGGAGCGCCTTCCATGACGAACATCCACTGCCAGCCTCGAAGTCCGAGCCACCCATCCACGCCGAGCAGCGCAGCGGAAATCGGCGACCCCAGAAAACTGGAGACAGGAATGGCGACCGTGAACATTCCCACGATTCGAGCCCGGTATTCGCTTGGAAACCAGTAGGTGAGATAGAGAATCACGCCGGGAAAGAATCCAGCCTCGGCGGCGCCGAGCAGCAATCGCATGGTGTAAAAAGACCGGGGCCCGACGATAAACGCCGTACCCGCCGCGAGAAATCCCCAGGTGATCATGATCCGGGCAATCCAGAGCCGCGCGCCGACTTTTTCGAGCAGCAGATTGCTGGGAACTTCAAACAGGAAATAGGAAACGAAAAAAATTCCTCCCCCAAAGCCGAACACCGTGGGGGACATGTGAAGTCCCTTGACCATCTGAAGCGCGGCGAAGCCCACGTTCACGCGGTCGAGGTAGGAAACGAAATAGCAGATCATCAAGAACGGCAAGAGACGCCATGCGACCCGTCGCATGGTTTTAGTTTCCAGGGAGGATGGAGCCGAAGGATCGGCCTGGGCCGTCAACGATGCGGTCCTTTCCGTCGCATTTTACGTGGAGTCTAAGGGAACGCCACGCCAATCTAGAATTCATTGGAAGGTCGAATTAATCGGCGGCCGCGGTCGCGACCAGCGAATTGACCACTGCTTCCACTTCGCGCTTTTGAGCGGCGTTCAACGGCAGCAGCGGCCCTCTAACGGGCCCGCCATAGTATCCGCGGTAATCCATGGCGCATTTCACGCCGGCGATGCCGAGCTGTCTCACGAGCTTCTTGGACGCAGGCAGGATGCGTCGGTTCAGCTCGCGGGCGTTGGCCGTTTGATCTGCGGCGACCGCTTGATACAGTTCGATGCACAGCTCGGGCAGGCAATCCGCGAGGGCCAGGATCCCGCCCGCCGCACCCAGCAGCAACGATGCGTAGAGCGTATCCGCCGATCCCACCACCACCTGGAATTTCTCGGGAACAGCGGCGATGATTTCTCCCACGCGCTGGACGTTTCCCGAACTCTCCTTCAGTCCAACAATGTTCGGATGTTCAGCAAGCCGTGCGACCAGGTCCGCCTCCAGCGCCACGCCGGTAAATTGCGGAATGGCATAAAGCACGACGGGGAGTTTGGACGCATCCGCCACACGCCGGTAGTGCTCGGCGAGCGCGTCCGGAGTCAGCGCAGACTTGAAAAAGCTGGGCGTCTTGACGAGCGCATAATCGAAGCCACAATCCGCCGCGGCCTTACTTCGCGAAATCGTTTCGGGAGTGGACTCCGATCCGACCCCGGCGACAAGAACGCGTCCCGGAGCCGCCGCTTCACGCACTGCGGAGAATACTTGCTCAACTTCCGCGCGCGTGAGCAACACGGACTCGCCCGTGGAACCGACAGCCACATAGCCCGCCAGAGGCAAGCGGTTATAGCGTGAGATATTTTCACGCAGGCGATCCGCTGCGAGACTTCCATCCGCGCCAAACGGCGTGGTGATCGCCGTAAAGATTCCATTCAGATTCATTCTAGAATTCCTCCCAAAGGGCTATTGTCATGATGGCACATCCGAAGTCACTGCTCCAAGAGGAAATGCCCAGCGGAAGCCACGCGAAAACCGTAGTCGGCGTATTTGAATTCCGGTGGAATGCTGGAACGCGCGCCTGTCCGCGTCACCTTGATGTGATGGCGCCACGAGCCTCCTCGCGACGCGCGGCGATTGCTGGAGGGCGGCCCTTGCGGATTCCGCTCGGGTGAAACGGCATAGTAGGCCGCGTCGTACCAATCGCTGCACCATTCGTGCACATTGTCGCCAAGATTGTAGAGACCATTCGGGTTCGGCGCATACAATCCCACCGGCTCAGGGCCTGACTTCCATCGGCTCGCGTAATCGGGAAGCTCTTCAGGCGCACAATTTCCCCAGGGAAATGTCTCACCTTCCACGCCGCCGCGCGCGGCGCGCTCCCATTCGGCTTCGGTAGGGAGGCGGTATTGCTTGCCAATCGTGCGGCTCAACCAATCGCAATACGCGATGGCTTCAAACCACGACACTGCGACGACTGGCTGCTGGGGATTCTTAAAGTTCGGATCATCCCAGTGCAATGGAGGTGGATGGCGCGTGTCTTCCAAAAAGCGCGCATACTCCGCGTTTGTCGTTTGAAACGCGGCAAGTTCAAATGCATCGACCCACACTCGATGCGCGGGCCTTTCGTCATCGCGCCCCGCATCGCAGCCCATCGTGAACCATCCTTCAGGAATTCGGCGCATCACTGGTTCGGAGATTTGAGGGCGACGAAGATCCGGGGTTGCCATTTGCTTGCAGCCTCAGCGATAACCGGCTGTTGAACGCCGTTCATACGAAAGTTCTTCAAGAAGTTTTTCGGCGGAAGGCTTTCCTTCTGGCGGCAGTGTAAGTTTCGATTCGATGCGCCTCACGATGCTGGCAGCCGTGTCATAGCGCACGCCCGCCTCCAGGGCGCTGCGGCGGCTGAGAAAGGTCTCCACGAGCGCAAATTCCTCGGGCGTGAGCCGGTTCGCGCCATATTGGTGCGTGGCCGATTGCGCGGGAGCGTCCCACTGCGGAGCAACCGTTTCGAACGGCTTCTCGTGAACCACCACGGTACCGGCAACATAATCGCCGAGCCGCTTGCTCTGCGGGCTGATCCACGCGCACAGCACGCCGACTCCGTAGGCGAACGGCATTTGATCGACGAGGCGCAGAAGATTGCGGCCAACCGCGTCAATCGCCGTGATGGGCTGGCCGGAGTCCTTGATCACGCGGATATGCGTCAGGCGTTTGCCCGGCGTCTGCCCGTTCCAGATCGATTCGAATAGCATGAAATATCCGTACAGCAGAAGAAAATAGATGAAGATGAGGATGGCAACGATCCAGACGTCCGCGGCCGAAGATCCATCGAGTCCTGCGATTTCAAAACTAAAACCCAGCCCCATGAAAATCAATGCCAGGACAAACAAGACTGCGCCCTGAATGAGCGAATCGATCAAAATGGCCAGAAAACGGCTTCCGATCCCCGCGAGTGGAAATTCAATCGACGTCTGTTCCGGCGTTTCAATGATAAGCTTTTCGCCGGCGGCGGGATCGTAAGCGGCTGGATCTGATGGACTCGAGGACATGGATGATTTCCACTCGATGGCTCGCGAAACGTAAACCGCACTGGCAGCGTCTCGAGCAGCTTGTGGACCGCTCCGGGCGGCGCGGCGTGGCAGCCCTGGACCATGACGAATTGCAGGAACTGGGCCTATTGTACCGCCAAACGGCCTCCGACCTCGCAACGGTTCGCGAGGATATCACGAGCCGTCCGTTCACGTCCTACCTCAATCAACTCCTGGCGCGCGCGCACAATTTGATTTACATGGGCAAACGCCCGAATTGGAGCGGCATCGTCCGCTTCTACGTGGACACTTACCCGCGAATTTTCCGCGAGACGTTTCCGCTCGTGCTTCTGTCAGCTCTCGTCTTTGCCGCGGGAGGAATCGCGGGCGCGGTGGTGACGCTTCGCGATCCGGGTTTCGCGCACCAAATCCTCGGACCGGAGATGATCGAAACAATCGAGAAGCACGAGATGTGGACCCACTCCATCCTCGCCGTCAAACCCATGGCGGCATCCGGAATCATGACCAACAACATCACGGTAGGGTTTGCCATGTTCGCCGCTGGAATCACCGCCGGCCTCGGCACTCTCTGGATGCTGATAACGAACGGTCTGATGATGGGAGTGCTGGCCGTCGCTACCGCCCGCGCGGGCATGGCGCTGCAGCTTTGGGATTTCGTTGCCGCGCACGGGGCGCTGGAGCTGCCGGCTATCTTCATCGCCGCCGGAGCCGGCCTCGAGATTGCGCGCGGCCTCCTGTTTCCGGGAATGATGCCGCGGAAGGAATCCTTGCGGCAGGCGGGCAACCGGGGAGCGAACCTTTTGTTGGGAACGATTCCGCTTCTAGTGGTCGCCGGAGTGATCGAAGCGTTTATTTCGCCGGTGAATATCGCGACGCCACTGAAGTTTCTACTGTCGGCCGCCCTGTTCACCGTGCTGGTCCTGTATTTATCGAGCGGAATGAGAAAGCCGGCAGACCAAGAAAATTAGCGACGCGCAAATGATTTTCACGAATTACGAGTCACAAATCACGAATATTCGCCTCACCCCGGCGGATCAAATTAGACTGCGCTCCTTAATCTCGAGATATTGGTTGACTAGCGAAGCGGCCAGCGCGCCGGGCATGAGTTCCATCGCGAGCACGCCCTGCTGCCTGAGCCGCCGCAACAAGAGCTCGCGCCGCTGCACGATCTCGATCGCCGCGATGTAGCGGAACATCTCTTCTTCGGATTCAGGACGCTGCGCGACACGTTCGTTCAAGTCGGGCTGGCCTACCGCCGCGAACAACACAAGGTGACGTCGCGTCATTTGCAGAGCGTATTCCACTATATCCGGCGTTCCGGCGGTCTCGGCAAGATCGGTGATCCACACGATGAGGCTGCGGCGGTGTTGCTCGGTGAGCAGCGCGTGGGCCGCGCGGCCGTGATCGGCTTCGTACGGCTCGGCACGCACGAGCGCCAGAGACTCGACGATCGAGTGCAGATGGGACGCACCGCGACCGGCATTTCGATTCTGCTGAATCTCCCGGCCGTAGGCGAGCAATCCCACGCGATCGCCGGAGTGCATGGCGACCTGCGCGAGCGCGAGCGCGGCGTCCACGGCATAATCGAGTTTCGACAATCGCAGCGCCGCGCCGCCGCGCACAATTTGCTCGCGCAGAAGGCGTCCTGCATCGAGCACGATCCACACTGTCTGGCTGCGCTCCACCTGAAACACGCGCGTGATGAGTTTTGAACGGCGCGCCGTAGCCGTCCAGCTGATATTGCGGAATTCATCGCCCGTCCGGTATTCGCGCAGGCTTTCAAACTCGCGGCCCAATCCGCGCAAGCGCCTGCGCCGCCGCTCCATCGCGACCTGGCGCGTGCGGATGAGATACAGCGTCTGCTGCTTTGCTTGTTCGAGGTTGGGGAGAACGCGCACGTTCGCCGACGTTTCCGCCACCGCCCAGCGCTCGGCCAGCCGCAATGCGCTTTGATACCGCACAAACAATTTGCCGATGGGAAGGTCGCCGCGCTGTGCCGGCAGAATTTCGTACTCCGCGCTTGCCGTTCCGCCCGCCGGCGCGGCAAGGTCGACCACAGGAGGTTCGCGGCGCAACGCGCTCGGAGTCTCGTCGGTCACTCGCGCGAAGACAGGTCGCCTGCCAAAGTTGTGCAATTCAACGGACACTTTGGAACGTACTCCAAGCGAGGGCGGGGAATGCCACACGCGTTGCAGTTCGAGTTCTCCCGGTTTCGGGAGTCGCAGCAAGTCTTGAAGCCAGAGAAGAAGAAACAGGACATCCCAAACGAACATCCCCGCAATCAGCCGGGGCGACCACGCAGCCGGCACAACCCAGACGAGTCCGATCAGCCAAGCGACAAAGAAGCGCGTGCCGAAGCCGATCCTGAACCGCCCCGCCGAATGCGCCCGCGCGGACGCGACGGGAGGGATGAATGTGGGAGCCGAATTCACTTCGGAACCTCGACAGCCGATAGAATTTCCGCGATCACGGAATCCGCCGTGAGGCCTTCGAGATCGGCCTCCGGTTTCAGCATCAGCCGGTGGCGGAGGACGGCGGGCGCGGCAGCCTTGATGTCGTCGGGAATCAGAAAGTCGCGGCCATCCATTCCGGCAAGCGCGCGCGCGACAAAAAACAGGCCGATCGCCGCGCGCGGGCTCGCTCCAAGTGACAGTGCGGGCCAATCGCGTGTCCTGCGAATCACCGAAACGATGTATTGATACAGGGCCGGCTCGACTCGCACTTGTGCAATCTCGGCTCGCGCGGCGCCCAGCAGAGCCGGGTCGATGGGTTCGAGCGGCACCTGCTCGATCAAATGCGCATCGGTGAGCGCTTCAAACCGCTTCAGAATCGCGGTTTCTTCTTCCGCGCTCGGATAGTCGATCCGGATTTTCAAAAGGAATCGGTCCAGTTGCGCTTCCGGGAGCGGGTACGTTCCCTCGAATTCGACCGGATTTTGCGTCGCGAACACAGTGAAGTGCGGCCCGAGAGGATAGCGAACGCCGTCGATCGTGGTTTGCCGCTCTTCCATGGCTTCAAGCAGCGCGGCCTGCGTGCGCGCGGTCGTGCGATTGATTTCGTCGACGAGGAGCAAGTCGGTGAAGATAGGTCCGCGATGGAGCGTGAACGCGCTGGTGGCGAGGTTGAAGACGTTCGTTCCGATGATGTCGGCCGGCATCAAGTCCGCCGTACTCTGAATACGCTGGAATCCGAGCGCGCAAATCCGCGCCAGCGTTTTGACCGTAAGAGTTTTCGCCAGCCCGGGGACGCCTTCGAGCAGGGCGTGGCCGCCGCAAGCGAGCACGATCAACAGTTGGTCGATAATTTCCTGCTGCCCGATGATGACCTTGGAGAGCTCGGTGCGAATATGGGTCGTGAGGCGTGCGAGATTTTCCACTTAGAGTTTCTCCTCGTTGGGCCGCTGCTTGAGTCCGAACAAGACTTCGTAGTGTTCGAGCGCTTGCACAATTTTTAGCGCGTCCGAGCTGGGAATGTCCCTTTCGCGCGCGGCCTTTTCGGCGCGCTGCAAAATGTCCATGAGTCCGGGCTGCTTCCAGCCCAGGCGCTCGCGGACCGCGGCATCCAGCCGCGTGTTGGAAATCGAAGGCGCCAGCGCGAGCCGGCGAAGCAATGGCGTGCGAAAGCGCTTGTAGGCCACGCGAACCGCGGCGGAGCCTGCACTCGCGCGCCGATATAAGTCACCGAGCGTATCGACAAATTCCAATGGCGAAAGCCGCGACACAGCGGCCGGCGCGTAGAGCGGCCCGCTCCTTCGGCCAAACGCCAGTAAAACGAAAACAGCTACCAGAGCCAGTTGAAAGATCGCCCACGGTACAGGCGTCTCCTCGAAATAGTCCCACAGAGATCCCCTATAGCCATGGAAATATTCGTCCCACAAAACCGTCGTCTCGCCTGGACTTGCGCCGGGCCGAACCGACTGAATGCAGCCAAGGAAAAAAGGCAAGTTCCCGTCCCGTGAAATTCCCGAGTTCGTGACAGGCGTTGGCTCGGCCCACCAAAGAATGCGCCCTTTTTCGAGGCGCCACGTCACCACTACAGGTTCTTCCGGCTCGCCGTACAGGGGGACTTGAGCGCCATCAGAGAAGACCCAACGATTGCTCGCACTCATCGTGATTTTCGATGCGCCCAGGGTGAAAGGGCTGGCAGCGATTGCCGAAAATGTCTCAATCGTCGGATTGGATGTGCGAGTGAATGATGGAGGCGCAACTGCGCCGGTTTCCAGGAAGAGAAACGGAAAATCGCCTGCGTAAACGATCCAGCCGCCGGAGCGCACAAAGGCCAGCAGGGCATCTCGTTCCTTCTTGTCCGGAAAATTGGCCGGACGCGCGAGAATGAGAATTTTCCCTTCCGCATCGGCCGGCAGTTCCGTGGGAGATTTTTCCCATCGCTCCGACCGGTACCCAAGCTCACGGAGCAGAAGGTAAGCCGCCTGCGTGCCGATATTCGCGGTCGAATACGTGGTCGGAATTCCCTCGCCTTCTTCTTCGTCTGGAGTCGGGGCAAATACAACCATCGCGACAATCAACAGAAGCAGAATCGCTCCGGCAACGAGCAGGAGTTTGCGGTCGCCCGGATCTAGGGTAGATGGCATCCCAGAGTCTCCAGTTGAGTAAGGGAATCGCGAAAATCCGCCTCCGTCGCGTTCTCATAGCCGTACCAGATTTTTTCAAGCCGAGACGTGAGCAGGGAGAGCGCCTGGTGTCTCGTAGCGAGGGTCTCCGGCAAGATCAGATTAGCCTTGGCGAGCGCGCGAAGATATTCGCGCGGAGTCTTTGCGCGATCGGGAGCCAGTGCGCCAAGATCCTGCAGGCGTGCGACGCCAGCCCAGTAGGCGCAATGAATGGCCATGCGGTAGTCGGTCCGGCCTGCCGCTTCGCGCGCGGCGAAGACCCACTCCTGCCAGGACCGCAAGGGGACGCCCGCAGCCTGCAGGGCCATTTCCTGCACTTTGGCCGTGCGAAACCAGCGGCGGAACACCAAATAGGCAATGAGGATGGCCGCCGCGCAAACGCCGATCCACAGAAGAACATACCCGAGGGACTTCTGACCACCGGCACGGCTGAGGATGCGGTCCAACGCGCTGGAGAGTATTTCGTAGATGCGCGCGCGAAGTTTCTCCCACCAGGATTCCTGACGGTTGTGAGTATATTCGGAGCGGGCCAAAATGGCGTCCAGCTTGGCCCGGGCGGAATCGTTGGGCGGTGGCGGCTGGATGGAAAGTAGGGCGGTTTCCGTGGCCAACGCATTAAGATAAACATGCGCCTGAACCAGTTGCTGGGCACGAAGTTCAGGCTGCCTTTCCGCTTTGACTAATCGCGAGACGAGCAAATCGGTGGGCACATTGTAGCGATGGCCGCCAACATCCACTGCCCAAGCTTCCGGAAGAGATTCGCGGTACGAGCGCAAGGTCTCTGTAGACTTGCCAGCGCTCTCCAGTGCCGTCTGTTGCCGCCCTATTTCGTTGATGAAGGATTGCCAATCGAAAGTCCGACCCGGCGAAGATTGCGGTGCAGATTCCGTTGCCCGCGCAGCCCCAGCATGAATCACGATGAGCGCGAGCAAAATTGCCGCGAGGACTTGGAGGCTCCTCGCTGAAAGGGAATTGACCCAATCGAACCGTTCAGGACGCATCTCTTCCAAACAGGGAGGGCACACCACCTGAAATCGGCGGAGGCACAGGGTCGGCGCCAATCGCTTGCATCATCATTTGCAGATCGAAGGCTTCCTTGCGAACGCGCAGATCATAATAGAACAAGGCGAAGCCGATTGTGTGGACCGGTGCAATGAGGATGCCACCAAGGAAGTTTCCTACTTGTCCCAGGACCGTCCACAAGAGCATGAGATGCGATTGCCTGGCGCTGATTGCGATTAGAACGAAGAACGGGAGCTGAATCATCAGGCCCACGCCATACGTCAAAGCAGCAGCCAACAAATAAATCAGCCCGGAGCGTCCGGCGAAGTCCTTCGTGAGCGTGAAACTTCGCCGAATTGCGTCGCCTGGCCCGACGTCTTCGATCATCGCCGCGGCAGTTGCCACCGGGATGCGGCAAAGCAGGTAAAAGCCGGGAATGATCAGCGCGATGAAGCCGGCGATTATGATAAGCCCGCTCAGAATCATGACACCGAAAATTGTCCAAGCCTTGCCGCGAACGAGGCGAAACGACCCACGAATCGACGCCGGTCTCCCGGCGTAGATCTCGGAGACGGCGAAGACGGAAGCGCCAGCTGAATAAAGAAATGCAACAAAAACCGCAAGACTCACAGCAACGATTAGAACCACGCCGACGATTGCGGCGACCGCCTGAACTGAGACTGGCAACCGTGCGTGTCCGGGAAGTCCGTACAGAAGCAGCCCGACCAGCACGGTGACGAGTACGAGCAAGTAGGGAATCACTGCGATTCCGATGAACAGCAGAAAATGCCGTCGGTACAGAAAAAATGTGCGATCGAGCAGTTCACCAAGGCTGAGTGGTCGGAGGTCGAGCGCGGCCATTGGGCCTCCTGGCGCCGGGGGGCGCGCAAAGTGTGTGTACTCTATCAAGAACTGTCTGAGAATCAAACGGCCCGTGGAAATGTGATTCGTGAATCGTGATTCGTGAGCCCGAGAATGAACCCGTCCAGGGCGACCATGACTCGAAGCGCGTTCGGATTTTCACCAGTCACATATCACGAATCACGTGTCACGAATGACAAGAAACAAAGAAACCTCTTGCGCCCTGTTGCTGCACTGCGTAAGATACCGCCGGGTCAAGAAGGTGTGGATCCCGTGCCAAAAGAGAAACCAAAAGTAAATATCGGGGAAGTCATCCGCAGTTATCGGGGACAACGAGGCCTTTCTCAGGGCGATATCGAGCGGCGAACCGGATTGTTGCGCTGCTATCTTTCTCGCGTGGAGAACGGCCACACCGTGCCATCTCTCGAAACCCTCGCCAAGATTGCCGAAGCCATGGAAATTGCGCTGGCCGACTTCTTTCCGGGCGCGGAAACGCCGCGCGACCGCGACACTCAGAAAATGCTGGGTGAACTTTCCGAAGACGAAATTCGCTTCCTTTCAGAAATTAAAAAATACAGCACCACGCTTTCCGACGGCGACAAGCGCCTGGTCCTGGCCATGATTCGCAAAATGGCCACCGTGATCCCGCCACCCCAGCGCAAAGTCGTACCGCGGCGCGCGGCCTACTAGTTTAATTCCCAAATTGACGGCCAGAAAATTCTGCGGATTATCTTTGCGCGTTCAGCGCGGTGCGGGCTTTCCCGCGGCGGCGACGAATCGAGAGTGTTCCACGATGGTGTGGAATATGCGCCCTCGCCCGATCACGTCGGCCCCGCTCCTTGCTTCGGCTTCGAAGATCAGGCGCCGGCCGTCAATTTCCACGAGCTTGGAGACGGCAATCACGGTGGCTCCGGCGGGCACCGCCTTGAGGTGGTCCACTTCAATGCGCACGCCGACTGTGATAGACCCCGGCGGCAAGGCTGTCCGGACGGCGCGCGAACTCGCCATCTCCATCATCCCAATCATGGCCGGAGTGGAAAAAACGGCCGGCCAGTTTGGGTCCACATGGGCGAGGGTCAATTCTGGAGACACAACTCGCTCGCAAAACCCTTCGAGGCCGGGCTCAATTTTTGCCGGATTGCCCCGGGTCATTGCAGGTTCTCCGACCCGGCAGTCGATGGGTTCTTCGCGAGGGATGGCTGGCCTTTCAAAAGGCTTCCCACCACTTCGGTGAGGGTAGTGCCGCATTGCGCCCACAAGCGGCGTTTCAGGCTGCAATAGTTTTGTGAGCCGGCGAACACGTCCGCCATCAGCGCGCGAAAGGTCGGGCTGCGCTCAATGAACTGAATCATGCGCGTCGCGACGGCGCCTCCAAGGAAACGCCCGCGGTAGAAGCGCCTCGCAATTCGTGTTGCAAATTCGAGGTCGGTGGAAAATGCTTTGCGAATCCGCGCCGGATACTCCGCGGCCTTGTCCGCGATCAGGGATTCTGCCAGCAACTCACCCGAGCGTAGCGCATAGTACAACCCCTCACCTGTGATGGGGTCGACCCAGGCGGCGGCATCGCCCACGAGCGCCCAATTTCGTCCCACAACCCGGCGTGACGAAAGTGTCTGCTTCTGTGGCGACGGCAGGACGTGGCTGTAGAAACGCGCGCCCTCGCGCGGAATGTTCTCGCTTTCCATGAAGGCATGCAGGTGCCGGCGCAGTTCCTGACTGGTGTGTTTCGCCATGCTTCCGCAAATCCCAACGGAGAGATGATCGCAACGAGGGAAAGACCACAGGTAGCCCTCGAAATGATGCAGGAATTTCACGCAAATTCCCTCGGCCTGCGCCGGGACAAAATAACCGAGCGTCATTTCGAGATCGTTGCGCGCGAGCGGGCGAGTGCCTGGTAGCAGGGAATTACGCGCGCCCGCGGCGACGACAACGAAGTCCGCTTCCACGCGAGACTCGCCGATCGCTAATTTGGCGCGTTCCTCAGCCGTATCCAATTGACTCACGCGAGACCGCACGACATGGCACCCGGCTGCTTCGGCGCGTTCCAGGAGAAGCCCGTTCAGCACCGTTCTCGAATAAATGACAATCGGCTGATCGAGGGCCAGCAGCGCGCGATTTCCCTTGCTGGAAATGAGTTCAATGGTGCGGATCAGTTTTTTTGGATAGGGGCCATCCAGCAGGAAGGGATATGCCTGGATTGCTTTGTGCGTGAGCCCGCCGCCGCACGGCTTTTCCCAGGCCAGGTGTTCATCGTAAATTGTGACGCTATAGCCGGACCGGGCCAACCTTTCTCCGCACATGGCGCCGGCCGGTCCTCCACCGACGATCGCGATATCACGCATGCAAACGCCTCGATGAAAAGGGCAGAGCCTGGCACGGAACCCGGCGCTGGGAAAGAAAGGCTCAAATGTGCGAGGGAACTTTCCCGCAGCTCGGAACCTCGCCGCGAGTATAACAGAAAATATTGCTGAAACAGGAGCGTGGCGCGTACTTGAGGCGGACAATTCGTTAACCAAGACCTGTCACTCATCCACCACTCCTTTGCTGCGCTGTTAGTTTCTACTATCCGTTGGATAAAGTGGGCTAATGCCGTGGATTCTCACAATGGACCTAACATCCCGATTTGGGATTGCCCGTCTCGAAGAAACTATCGCGAACCTGCGATGTGGTTCCAGAACTCGCGACGACTAAGTTTCCGGCGGCGAATTGGGGGTACCCGTCTATCGCAACCGTAACGATTTGTTACAGCCTCCTAGGTTATCCCACTCGAGGGGCCTGCAAAATCCTCCAACATCTTTGCAATCGCTGCTTTATGGCCGGTAGGGAATGGAACGAAGAATGCAAGAATATGTGCAAATGACGATCAGCAGCACAACCCGGGAACAGCGAGGCAATCCCCGCGCGAGACACATAAATCGTCGCCTGGCAGGGCAGGCCGGCTTCTCGATTGTGGAAATGGCTCTTGTGACCATTATCCTTCTTATCCTAGCTGGCGCGGCGATCCCCAACTTCCAGACAATGTTGCGTGTGTCCAAGTTTCGTGGTGCCATAAGTGATTTTTCCGGACTGTTGCAAACCGAAAGAATTTATGCGATCAGGGACAATCGCTTCTATTCAACTTACATCCTTGCAGCGAACGGCAATACCCCTCAAGAGGGTTACGTTGACATGCTTCCGATGGGCACGACCGGGGCCTCGGGAAATGGCGGTACGTCTGTCCATGCGGGAGACCCCTTGGTCACAATTCCTTCAGAGGTGACCAAGCAGGCGGCGGCGAACGCACCGAACACGAGCAATCTTGAGGCCCTACTCTTGCCGTCAAATACTCCCGTCACGCCAAAAGACGCTACCATCACACCAATTACCTTTGGTCCCCGAGGTCTTCCTTGCTTTATTGTTGCGGTTACCGGTGGGTCGGTTTGCAATGGTTTGGGTGGCCCGGCAGCATACTGGATATTCTTCCAGGACAGCCTTACAAGCAATTGGGAAGCAGTGACCGTAACCCCTGCCGGCCGAATTCAAAAGTGGTATTACACGGGTTCGGCTTGGAAGAAACTGTGAGGCGAGGCAGAGAGGCGGATATGAAACTCGAACGCGTACATAAGACTCGTACCCCAACGAACTCAGAGCGGGGAATGACCCTCGTTGAGCTGATGATTTCCAGCTTTATCCTCGCGGTTGGTCTTGGAGCTCTCACGACCTTGCTCACTGTAGTGATGGCTTCGGACAACAAAAACAGCAAAGATACGACGGCCACCTTGCTCGCGCAGATGGTGATCGAGCAAATTACTGCCCAGCATCCAGCTTCCAATGCTTCGATCTCAGTCACCGATTGCGCCGGCAACACCTGGACCGTTGGCACGCAAGGCGGCGCTTTGCCGAACGGCACGGGGGCGAACCTTGTGACCTCATCCACTGCCATTGGCTATGGGGGAATCGATCAAACACAGAGTTACACCGGCATTCCAACAGGCTATGCCATGCAATTCGTGGACTGCACGACGAATGGCCCGCCCACAACGTATGACGTTCGCTGGAACGTAATCAACATCGACCCTAGCTTCACACGATTGATCACGGCCTCCGCGCGTCCGTTGAACGCAAACAAGCTTGGCCGCATGTACTTTGTGATGCCCGTCATGCTCCGCGCCATCGGAGCGCCGTGAACCCAAGGAGTAAGAAATGAAGGCGAATCACAACCAAATGGCCAGCAGAGGGAAGCGCGGATTCTCGTTCATCGAGTTAATGGTCTCGGTCGCGATCTTCACGCTCGTGATCGGCGTCGCGGTCGGCGGAATCGCGACTTTCCAAGCAAGGAACGCCACGGAGGTGAATAACGTCGCTGACACTCAGGAGGCGCGCCAATTCATGGACCAAATTATGAATGACCTCCGTCAGGCCGGCTACCCGGCCATTAAGATGTTCGATCCCGCGACGCTTATTTCTTCAACGAATTGCACCCTCGATAACAATGTTTCGTGCGGCATCGTCAGCTTGACGTCTACGGCAATTCAGTTTGAGGGCGACGTGGACGGAAGCGGCGTCAGCGAAGTCTTTATCCAACTTGTCCAGCCCGGAACCACGACCGCCTGCACGACGCCTCCATGCACCCTGCAACGCGGGACCATCGCCAAGCCGGGGATTAACCCCGCATATTATACTGAAGTCGATAATGTAATGACAGTAAATGTGTTCACCGCATACGACTCTGGCGGGAATTCGATCGCGCTCCCGGCCAGCGCTGCTGACCTCCCCAACATTAAGAACCTCGGAGTCACTCTGGGTGTGCGAGCCTCGCAGGCCGATCTGACAACCGGCGCTTATGTCACGACCACAATGGTCTCGGAAGCGAGGGTCAACAACTAAGCACGACAGCAAGAAATCGAACCTGTCCTGAGAGAAAAACTTATGAGAAATAAAATGAGAAACCAGGAACGCGGCATTGCCTTATTCTTCACTTTGTTCGCTCTATTGCTGCTTTCAGCGCTCGCCGCCTCGCTTGTCTTGGTGGCCAGCACCGAGACTACGATTAATTCCAACTACCGCTCGGAAGAAACGACCTTTTTCGCGGCCAGAGCGGGGATCGCGGAGGCTGCGGACCGGTTGATGAGCGCGAGCGCCAGCACGCCAGTCATTACCCCGCCCAGCGTTGTTCCCTCGGCAGCGGGTGGCGTGCTCTACCTGATCAATCAGGGCACACTATCGACCACAGTCAAGCCGTGGGTGGCTAGCACCACCAGCAGTCCTAATCCCTACATGGATGATGAATTGTGCCACGACGGCTATAGCATAACCGGAATGACCACCACCTCGTCTCCGGATGTCCCATGCACGACACTCCCAACAGTCGGTGGCTGGTACACCACTGTGACGAGCAACGCACCTTGGAATGGTACAGCTGCCGCCCTGCCTTATCAATGGGTTCGAGTCGCGCTGAAGCTTAACCAGTCGGTGTCACATCTCAACCCTGTCACCAATACGACTTCCGACTATTACGTTAACTCTGCTCAGTCTGTGACAGCTCCCGTGTGCTGGAACGGTGTCTCGGAAGTGGTTATGACGGCAGCCTCGTGCGCGTCGATGGTCCCTAGCGGCACAAACGTGTACTTGATTACAGCGCTGGCAGTCAGCCCCAGCGGCTCGCGAACCATGGTCCAGTCCGAGGTCACGGTGAGTTCCACCCCCGGCACTGCTTTCGGTCTTTTTGCGAACTCATCCGCCTGTCCATCCATAACATTCAGTGGCAACGGCACTACCGATAGCTATTCGACCCTCGGCTATACCGCCGCGACCGCCTCTGGAGCTTACGCGGCCACGAAGGCGAATATAAAAGGGGACGTTGGCACCAACGGGACTGTCAGCTTGAGCGGGAACGCTGCGATAGGCGGATCCATCGGCGCGTCGAATGCGACCACGGGCGGTTGCCCCGACGGTCTGTCAACTTCTGGTAATGCGGGAATGGTCGCGAGCCAGACACCCCCGAACCAGCTCATTGCGATTCCACCTACCACATTTCCCGCTCCTCCCGCTCCGAATCCTCTTCCGCCGACAACCAGCGTGAACTATTCGAAAAGCGCAAGCCTCACGCCCGGGTTATACGGCAATATCACCGTGAGCGGCAACGCGACGCTGACTTTGGCTCCCGGTGTATACAACATCAACAGCCTCTCCCTCAGCGGGAATGGAGTCGTGACGATTAGCCCGGCAACAGGGTCAATTGTTATCAATATTGCGGGGACGGGCCAAGCGAATCCCCTGTCTATTTCCGGCAACGGAATTTCAAACCCTTCGAACATCCCGAACAATGTGCTCGTCAACTATGCCGGTAACGGGTCAATTACCGTTTCAGGAAACGGAAACTATTACGCCGTTCTAGACGCTCCCAATGCGGCGCTGACATACAGCGGCAACGGGAACTTTTATGGAGCCATGATAGGGAATACGATTACCGACAGTGGCAACGGAGCTGTTCACTACGATACGAACGTCCATGATGCCGTCATTCAGGCGAACGGCAACTACATCACGCTTGCCTTGAGAGAACTCGCGTACTAGCTCGAATGATTGACGAATTGCGTGGCGAAAAAATAGAGGATGCTCTGAAAGGTTGAGGAACACTGGGTTGTGGAGAACTCAGTGCTTCCTTTCGGAGCATCCAAAGAGTAGCCGGCTGTAGACCACAGCCGGCTTTCATCTTCTGCCCGCGCCGGCCCACCCCCTCTGATTTTTTAGTAGGACAGGCTTCGCAGGCTGCGGAAAAAGGGCCCCACTCCTTTTGTGATTCCGAGCGAAGCGAGGAATCTCTCTTTCTTTTCATGGGGTTAAATCGAAGAGAGATTCCTCGCTTCGCTCGGAATGACAAAATAAACTACTTTTTCCGCAGGGTGTTCCGCCTGTCTGGATTTCTAAACCAGTAAAGCTGACGGGCTGAAGCATGCCCTGCTCGCACCCTTGCCACACCGCGGTAAAAGTCCCGAGGTGCGACTGGTTTTGCAGCGAGAATCGAAAGTCCCGCTTTTGAGGAATGAAGGTTAAAGGTTAGTGGTTCGGAATCTCGACGGCCGCGGTGATTACGCAAATCCAAAGCAAAATTTCCGCGAGGCCCGAAAATTTTGCAATCGCCGGAGCATCCTGCGTCGCTCCCCAGTCGCGCGCCTTCCATTGCACGAAGATGTGCCAGAGCAATGCCAGCGGAACGAAGAAGCCCAGCTTCCAGCGGAAGGCGATGTTGACCAGAAACGTCGTCCCGGTCGAGGAAAACAGAAGAAAACCGCCCAGGACGACAATGCAAAAGCCGATCCAATTCCAGGCGAACAAATCGTCCCTGAGCTGCGCGGCCGTCTCCCGGCGTTTCCCCACACCCAGGAGCCGCAAGTCCAGCGCCAGATTTGTCCCCAGCCAGATGGACAGTCCGGTGAAATGAACCAGTTGGGTGAATGGATACGCCCATAGCGACGTGCGGACCCCCACCCCCCACGGAGTTCCCTCGAGCCATTTTGCGAATTCCACAAGCAGTCCGTACATATCGGGCGTCCTCTTTTCTTTCGGAGTCGTGACTTTCTATTGGCCTCGTCCCTGGCGCGGTACGCGGATCACTATCCCAGCCCTTCCATCGCTGGAATTTCCGACGCCATCAGTATGGTCCCAATCCACAGCAACAAGGCAATCGCGGCGATGACTTTTGCCGAGTTCGGTATTTCCGGCAACGCTGCCCACTTCGACGCGCCGCGCTGCACCAGGATCGCGAACACGATGGAAACTACGATCATCCCTAACTTATAGTGAAATATCGGATCAGGCGCCCAATCCCCCGCGGCTGTCGCAAACATGAAAAATCCTGATATGACGGCCAGGGCCAAACCCGTCCACGCCCAGGGGTATAATTGCTCGGCGAGTTCTGACAGATTTCTCTTGCGCGCCGCGACGCCCATCACTCGCAAGTCCACGACTGCCATCGACCCGACGCACCAAAACAATGTCAGATAATGAACGACGGAAACGCTTGCATACATCCATCCAGTGCTGCCGAAAGTCTTCACCCATGCCGTTTGTTCCAGTGCTTCCCACATCGCTGTGCCTCCCGGTTGAGCGCGTGACTGCCGTGCGCCTTCCCTTCGCGCGAATCCTGCAATCCGTTCGCCTCTTGAGCCGTTCCTGCGTAAGAACAAAATCGGCGGGACTTTGTTCGCACGCCCCCAAAATTGAAGCAGACCATACCCCGAAACAGGGTGAGCATCTGTGAGCCGTGTCACAAATGCAAGTTAAATCGGCGTAAAGCAACGCCTCGTCGCAGGACGTCGCCAACTCATCGCAACTCAGTGCCTCCTTTTGGTTCTGGGCCACATTTCGAGAAGCAATTGACAACGCGATGCCCAGACAGGGACGGATGAAAATTGCTCCGCGCCTCCTAGAGAATGAATGCGCTTTTCCCTTCGTGGAACATAAAATGAAAAAGCGCCATAAACCAATAAGCTTTAATTCGCATAGCAGGAAGGGGCTGCAGCAGCTATTCTGCAAAATTTAGAATGATTTGTTGACTAAGGCCGCGACCTTCTTGGCGAGGTCGTAAGTAGCCCGCATGTTTTCCCCATAGAAGCGCACTTTGCCTACGACATCTTTCTCGAGCAGGATCTTGTCTTCGCGCGAGGCGAATTGAACCTTCACCTTGATGGAAGTGGCTCCGGCGACAGTGACGATTTCCCGCTCCTTCTGGCTGCCTGGCTTGAAAGCCTCGGGGATCAAATGCAGGATGACGAGATCCGGCGCATCCGCTGCCGTGCGGTCGCCGCTCCGATAGACGTGCTGAAACTTCTTCGTTTTAGTCAACTGGAGGATCACGTTTTCATACACCGAAACGCGTGTATCCTCCGGGATCTGCAAATCCTCCGGCGGTACGATACGTTCAAGTTGAATGGCGGAGGCAGTCAGCTTCTGCGTTTGCTGATCAGCAGGCCCGGTCTTTCCTGCGGCGCCGGGCTTTGCCAGGAGGGAAGCGGCCGTCAAGAGCGCGCCGCCCGCAGCGAACAAGAAAATGGACCAGATCGGACCTCGGCTGAGGGACTTCATGGTTTCTGCTCCTTCGGTCCCGGCGCATCCACGTGCGTGGAGACCTTCGCGCCCTGCGCAACGAGTTGATTTTTGAACGCCGCGGCCTTGCCCGGAGAAAGCACGAAGATGGCTCCGTGAAAGCCGCCATTCGAGTCCACGTATTCCACGGCGAGGACATCCACCTTATGCGAGAACAGACTCACGAACCGGCCGCCTCCGTAAGGGATGGCTGCTTCGACCAGCGTGCCACCCATGCCGCTGACGTCCTGTCTGCTCTCCTGGCCGGTAAAAACGTCCTGGATGGATGACGTTGTGATGTTGGCCTTCCTCTTCTCGGCCGTAAATTCCAGCCCGTTGGGCCAGGAGGTGAGCGTGCCCTTGGTGCCAGGCTTGATGTTCTCAAGGCCGATGACACATTTGACGTCCGGGATCATGTTGCTTTGAAGATTCTGTGGGGTGGAAGACTGCCGGCTGAATAACGGCGCTGCAGTCGCAGTGAGAACCAGCCCGACGCCAAAGATGGCCAGGCCACCCAGCCACAGCGATCGCCCGACAAGTTCGCCTCGGGCGCTCGACACCCCCGGAATGATTTGCACGCTTCTAGGTTTCATCTCTTTGTTCCCTCTCCGGATCGGGTTGGTTGCACTGGCGCGACCGGACGCATTAGTCCGGATTTCCGATTTGGACCTCTTGCTCGTGCGCATCTTATATCTCATGTGCTCTAGGGGCAATAAACTGCCAGCGGAGCAGGCCTCAGCGAGATCGTGCGGGTCCGGCGGCCAAGTCCAGAGAGCCGACCTTTTCAGAAAGTGAACCACTCCGCTTCGCTTCGTCGAGGAAACGCTCACGCCTCTCGCGTGATAGTATGAACATGATGTTTTTTGCAGACTGTCAGTCATGAGTTTTGCGCGCGCTGCGTCTTCCATGGGAAAAATCATTTCGCAAGAGGAATTGATTCAAGTGGCGGCGCGCGAAAAGCGCGGTGGCCGCCGCGTAGTCTTCACCAACGGCTGTTTCGATTTGCTCCATCCCGGCCACGTGCGATGTCTGGCTGAGGCGCGCGCCCTGGGCGACGTGCTGGTCGTGGCGATCAATAGCGATCGCAGCGTTCGCGGCAACAAGGGATCCGAACGCCCTCTCGTCACCGAGCAGGACCGCGCCGAGGTTCTGGCGGCGCTTGCCTCCGTGGACTACGTAACGATCTTCGATGAGCCGACTCCGCGCGAATTAATTTCCCGTGTGCTTCCGAGCGTCCTCGTCAAGGGCGCGGATTGGCCGCCGGACCAGGTCGTGGGGCGCGAGGAAGTAGAAGCCGCCGGCGGACGCGTGGTTTGCATCCCACTCGCGCGCGGATATTCGACGACGAGTATTGTCCAACGAATCCGCAATGCCGCCGCCGGCGTTTCGGCCGCTTCGCGCGACACCAACAACAAATCATGATTCTGTCTTCGGTTTCGGAAACTCTGGCATCGGTGAGCCGCCATCCCGCGCTGGAGTCCGCGATTGCCTCGCTCCGCCGGGGAAATGCCCGTGAACGGCTCGCGGGGCTGACGGACACGGCAAAAGCGTTGCTTGCGGCTATCGTTGCGACAGAACTGCGCCGCCCCATGGTTGTTCTCGTCGAATCCGGCGCGCGGGCGGAAGTGTTCGCCGCGTCGATGCAATTTTTCTACACCGCGCTTGCCGGCCAAGAAGCCACCCAAGTGACTGTTTTGCCGGCCATGGACGTCCTGCCCTGGCAGGACGCCGCTCCTCACGCGGAAATTCTCGAAAACCGCGCGGTGACCTTGTGGCGATATGCCACCGGCCAGGCGCGAGTCGTGGTTGCACCCGTGGCCGCGGCTCGCATGCGTCTCGCCGACGCGGCTTACTATGCGGAGCAGGCGCGCACGCTCGCCCGCGACGAAACGGTTTCGCTCGACGACCTGGTCGCGCATCTCCGGCGCGTCGGCTACGAATCCCACGACATGGTGGAAATGCCCGGCCAATTCACGGTCCGAGGGGGAATCGTCGACATTTTCCCAGCCGAAGCCGAGCGGCCCGTGCGCCTCGAACTGTTCGGAGATTCGGTCGAATCTCTGCGGGAGTTTGATCCCAACACGCAGCGTTCCGTCCGGCCCATCGAACGCGTGACGCTTCCCCCTCTCGTCGAGCAACCTGCGAACGGTTTTGGCGGAGGATACGGAAACTCACCAGGCGCGGAAAAAGCCTCACGAGCGCATTCGTTGTTCGATTGGCACGAAGACACGGTCATCCTTCTAGACGAACCAGCAGCGATCGAGGAAGCTTCCCGCGCATTTCTGGGCAGCGCGCTGGAGAGCCTTGAAACGACAGGGAGCGATTCGCTCGGAGTCATGTCATCGCATTACTTCACCGACGAATGGGACGCGCAGCTTTCGCGCCATCCGCGTTTGGAGCTCGAACACCTTGGGCTAACGCGCGAGGATTCCGAAACCCGAACGATTCAGACGCAACCGACGTCGAGCTTTCACGGCAACGTGCCCGCGTTCATGGCCGAAGCGCGCGAGCGCATTGCCGCGGGCGAACGCGTACTGTTGGCCGCGGAAAGTCTTGGCGAGCTCGAACGTTACGCCGACCTGTGCCACGAATACGAAGTTCCTTTCCGTCTCGGCGAACTTGAGGAGAACGCCACCAGCGCGCGCCTTGCCGAGGACTCCTCCGCCGGCAGTGTTCCCGCTATTGTTTTGTGCCGCGCGCCGTTCACGGAAGGCGTTGTGTTTCTCGACGCGCGCGTAGCAATCTTCGGAACGGGGGACGTCTTTGAAACGATGCTGACGGGCGCGGCGAAGCGGCGCCCCAAGACGGCCAGCTTCTTCAGCGATTTTTCAGAGCTGAAACCGGGGGATTACGTCGTCCACGTCGACCACGGCATCGGCCAGTTCGAGGGATTGCATCAAATTGAAAACGGCGGCGCGCGCGGCGAATTCATGCGCCTGCGGTATGCGGATGACGCGCGCCTCTACGTTCCGCTCGAGCGGCTCGACCTGGTGCAAAGCTACCGCGCCGTAGAGGGCGCAAAACCTGTCCTCGACAAACTGGGCGGCAGCACGTGGACGGCGCGAAAGGCGCGCGTGAAGAAGTCGGTCGAGGACATGGCCGACAAGTTATTGAAGCTGTACGCCGGTCGGAAAGCGGGAGAGGGCTTCGCGTTTTCGCCGGACGGCGAGTTCCAACGCGAATTTGAAGACGCCTTCGAGTTTGAAGAAACGCCCGACCAGGCCATCGCCATCGCCGACGTCAAGCGCGATATGGAACGTCAGCAGCCCATGGACCGCCTGTTGTGCGGCGACGTAGGGTACGGCAAAACGGAAGTGGCGATGCGCGCCGCGTTCAAGGCGGTCACCGACTCCAAGCAAGTTGCCGTGCTGGCTCCGACTACGATCCTCGCGTTCCAACACTTTGAAACTTTCCGCCGCCGCTTCGCCGCATTTCCGGTTCGCGTCGACCTGCTCAGCCGGTTTCGCACCGCGCGCGAACAGAAAGCTGTCCTGGAGAGCGTGGAAACCGGCCATGTGGACATCGTCATCGGCACGCACCGGCTGTTTTCAAAAGACGTGAAGTTTCACGACCTCGGCCTGTTGGTCGTGGATGAGGAGCAACGCTTTGGCGTCGCGCACAAGGAACGCCTGAAGGAACTCAAGCTCAATGTCGATGTACTGACGCTTTCGGCGACTCCCATTCCGCGCACTCTTAATATGTCGCTCGTCGGTTTGCGCGACATGAGCGTCATCGAAACGCCTCCGAAGGATCGCCTCGCCATTCAAACCGTTGTTTCTCCATTTTCCGAATCGTTGATTCGCCGCGCCATCGAGGAGGAACTTTCCCGGCACGGGCAAGTTTTCTTCGTGCATAATCGCGTCGAATCGATCTATGCGATTGCGGATCTGGTGAACAAGCTGGCGCCGAAAGCGCGCGTGGTAGCCGGGCACGGCCAGATGAATGAGAAGGAACTGGAGTCCGTGATGTACAAATTTGTGCGTGGCGAGGCCGATGTTCTGGTCTGCACGACGATTGTTGAAAACGGCCTCGACATTCCGCGCGCCAACACGATCCTCATCAATCGCGCTGATCGTTTCGGCCTTTCCGAACTGTACCAGCTCCGCGGGCGCGTCGGCCGCTCGAACCAGCGCGCCTACGCTTACTTGCTCGTTCCCGAGGATGTTTCGCTCACGCCGCTGGCAACCCGGCGCCTCGCCGCCCTCAAGGAATTCAGCGCGCTCGGTGCGGGATTCCGCGTCGCCGCGCTCGATCTCGAACTTCGCGGCGCGGGAAACCTGCTTGGCGGCCAACAGCACGGACACATCAACGCGATCGGCTTCGATTTGTACGTGCAGATGCTCGAGCGGGCCGTGGCGACTTTAAAGGGCGAAGAGGTCAAGCCCGAAATGCGCGCCACGATCAACCTCGGGCTGGACATCCGCATCCCAGAAGAATACATCCCGAACGAAAATCTTCGTTTGCGGACGTACAAGCGGATTGCCGGTATCACCGGCGAAGCCGAAAGGGAAGAGGTCAACAACGAACTCACCGACCGGTTCGGGGCTCCGCCTCCCGCGGTTGGCAATCTGCTGGATTATGCATTGCTGAAGGGTTTGGCCGAGGGACTGCTGATCTCGTCCATCGAGAGGCGCGCCAATGAAGTGGCCATTAAATTTCATCCCGAGACGCCGCTGTCGCCCGAAAATCTCGTGAAATTCATTCGATCGCAGAAGGAGGGATTGCGGCTGGACCCGAACGGCACGCTGTGGATCCGTCTGGACCGCCGCGGGCGTGTGGCCGAAAGCGTCAGAAACGTGTTGCTTCCCCTGGAATCGAAGCGATAAACTGGGAACGGGCGATCCCTATGAAACCAAGCAAGTGGCTGATTTTTCCTCTGCTTTTCGCGGGCCTGGGCGTTTCCGCGTACGCGCAAACCAAGAGCACCGTGGTCGAGGAAATTGTCGCCCGCGTGAACAACGACATCATCACGCGGGAGGACCTCGAGAAGGCGCGAGCCTCTCTCGAAGGCGAAGTGCGGGATTCGTGTACGACTTGCTCGCCGGAGCAGATTCGCACGGAAGTGGCGACGAAGGACAAAGACCTGCTTCGCGATTTGATCGATCAATCTTTGCTGACGCAGCGCGCCAAGGATGATGGGATTAGCGTCGACGCCGACGTCATCAAGCGTCTGGACGCCATCCGGCTGCAGAACAAATTGCCCACCATGGAAGCGTTGGAGGCGGAGATCACCAAGAGCGGCCAGGATTTCGAGGACTTTAAGAGCCAGATTCGCGACCAGCTCCTGACGCAGGAATTGATTCGCAAGGAAGTCGGCTCCAAAATCATCATCAGTCACGAAGACATCGTCAAGTATTACAACGACCACAAGAGTGAGTTTGTCCGTCCGGATACCGTTGTCCTTCGCGAAATTTTTGTTTCGACGGAAGGCAAGCCCGACGCAGATCTTCCCGCCTTGCGCAAGAAGGCTGAGAATTTGCGCGACCGGGTTCTGAATAGCGGCGAAGATTTTGGAGAAATGGCCAAGCGCTATTCGGACAGCCCCACGGCCTCGCAGTCGGGCGAACTTGGCGTATTCCAACGATCGCAGCTCGACGCAAAGATCGCCGAGAAAGTTTTTGCTCTCAATCGCAGCCAGATGACCGATGTCATGGAGACCAAAACAGGATTTGAAATCCTCCAGGTCCGCGAGCGCTATGACGCGGGCGAGCAGCCCCTGGACAAAGTCGACCCCGAGATCAGCAATAAACTTTACGAACAAAAAATGGAGCCGGGCATGCGCGCCTATCTGACGACGCTGCGGGAAGACAGCTACGTCCAGATCAAGCCGGGGTATACCGACACGGCCGCCGTGAAAGCCGAACCGATCGAAGAAGTCGCCGCCACCCCCGACAAGGACGATTCCAAAAATAAATCCGGCCGCAAATGGGGCATTCTTCCAAAGAAGAAATCCGGCACATGAAACAGAGCTTTGTCTCCAGTCTCCAGGACGGCCAGACCGTTACTTCTCACTTTCTTGTCTGTGTAAAGGAAATTCGCGCCACCCGCGACGGCAAAGCCTACCTGCGCCTGGAGCTGGGCGACGCCACCGGACGCGTCGAGGCCCGGATGTGGGAAGGGTTTGACCGCATGGCCGCCTCGTTTGAGCGCGACGATTTTGTGAAGGTCCAGGCGCGCGTCGAAAATTACCGCAATAAACTCCAGCTCGCCATCGAGAAAATTCGCCGCGCCGAAGAAAGCGAAGTAGACCCCGCGGATTTCTTCGCGCGCACAAAAGAAAACGTGGACGAGATGTACGCGAAGCTGCTCGAGGTCGTCGCTTCGGTGGGGAATCCCTGGCTCCGGCAACTCCTCGAAAGCGTCGTACAGGATCCGGAGATTGTCCCGCGATTGAAGCGGGCGCCCGCGGCCAAAGTCATGCATCACGCCTACTATGGAGGGCTGCTCGAACACGTCCTCAGTTTGTGCAATCTTTGCCGCGTGGTCCTCAGTCATTATCCCGAAGCGGATGCCGACCTGCTACTTTTGGGCGCTGTTCTCCACGATGTCGGAAAGTTGCGGGAACTCAGCTACGAGCGCTCGCTGGGCTACACCGACGAGGGCCAGCTCCTCGGCCACATCCTGATCGAATATGAACTGGTCACGAAAAAAATAGATGCGATCGAGGGATTTCCCCCCGCGTTGAAGACCTTGGTACAGCACATGCTGGTTTCTCATCACGGGCAATACGAATTCGGTTCTCCGAAGCTTCCCATGTTTCGCGAAGCGTTGCTGCTGCATTATCTGGACGACCTCGATTCCAAGATGGCTGCGATGCGTTCCGTGCTCGATTCCGATCAAGGGGAAGGGAATTGGACGGCATTCAGCGGGGCTCTCGAACGCCGCCTGTTGCGTTCCGATCGTTTCCTCGCCGGTTCGGGCGCGCCCACGGAAAAAAAGTCCGCGGTTCAGGCTGGGGACGGAGGCGGGAGTCCTTCGGATGGAAAAGAATAACAACGTGGAACGCACCGGCCCATCACGAGGCGCAGGCCCGCGACATTCGATTCTCGACCTCGCCCCGCTCGAGCTGGAATGTCTGAGCGTTCTCTGGCCCCTGGGAGAAGGCACGGTGCGCGACATTCATCGCGCGCTGGCCGCCTCTCGGCCCCGTGCGTACACCACTGTCATGACAATTATGGATCGCCTCGACCAGAAAGGAATCGTGACTCGCCGGAAAGTGGGCCGGGCGTTTCTCTATCAAGCCAGGTTGAGCGCCGAAGAGGCTCGCTTGAAAGCGGTAGAGAAAATCGTGGAAGGATTTTTTGACGGCTCGCCGGAAGCTCTCGCGGCGCATCTTTCCTCAAAGGGAGGCGCGGCCCCGGAGCTTTTTTCTCCCGCGCCTGAGGCCGTTGACGCGCCCGGCACACCTGTTGCAGAATTACAAACTCGAAATCTCGACGAGAGATTACTCTAAAGAAAATGTTTCCGGCGCCCTTTTCAATTCGCGACAAGCGCATTTCTCCTGGCACGGTTCTCGCGCCCATGGCCGGAGTGACCGACACCGTCTTTCGTCGCATGATTCGTGGCCTTGGCGGCTGCGGTCTGATCATGACCGAATTCACGAGCGCCGAATGCATTACGCGCAACTCCGCCCGCACCTCTCGCTATCTCTTTTTTGAGCCTGACGAGCACCCCATCACGGGCCAGTTATTTGGCGCCGACGCCGACGTGATGGCGCGCGCCGCGGGGATGGTCGAACAGCTGGGCTTCGACATCGTGGACGTCAACCTCGGCTGCCCCGCAAGAAAAGTAGTCAAGTGCGGCGGGTCGGGTTTGCTGCGAGATTTAAAGGGACTCGAGCAAGTCCTCCGCGCCGTTCGCTCCGCCGTGCGAATTCCGATGACCATCAAAATTCGCGCCGGATGGGATGAAAACAGTATCGTTGCCGCTGAAGTTGCCCGCCTCGCCGAGCAAATCGGCGTCGAAGGCATCGCCGTTCATCCGCGCACGCGCGCGCAGGGATACACCGGCCGCGCCGATTGGAATGTCATTCGCGACGTGAAGCAGGCCGTGCGCATGCCGGTGATCGGCAACGGCGACATCAACTCGCCCGAGGACGCCATGCGCATGTTGCGCGAAACCGGATGCGACGCCGTGATGATCGGACGCGCCGCTTCGAACAATCCCTGGATTTTCCGCCAGATCTCCCAGTTCGCCGGGACGGGATCCTATGACGAACCGAGCGAGTGGGATCGTTATCAGCTGCTTTCCATGTATTTCCGAAATCTGGTCGATACCGAATGGCCCGATGCGATTGGAAGAATGAAGCAGTTCACCAGTTATTTTACTCACGGCGTACGAAACGGCGGCGAGTTGCGCAGGACCGTGCATACGTCCCGCACTCCGGCCGAAATTCTCGATCGAGTGGATGCCTTTTTTGCCCAGACTGTAACCTGAGGAGGCAACGGATGACCGCAGCCAGCGCTTCGACCCCAGCTCTCGAGCGCCGACGGGAACGCAGAGTCCCGGTCCATCTCCCGATTGTGGTTCGAGGAACGGACCGCACCGGGTTTTCCTTCGAGGAGCGCACTTCCAGCGAAAATTTATGCCGTGGCGGCGCCGCGTTTGCCACGCATTATCCGCTCGACCTCGGCAGCCAATTGGAAATCAAGATTCCCGTGGTACCTACGGCGGCCAGCGATGATACGGAGTTTTCTACGCAAGGCCGCATCGTCCACTTGAAGCGGGGAAGGGACGAGCACGAATCGATCGTGGGGGTCGAATTCACCGGCCCTAGTTTCCACCGTATGTTCGTTTCAGAATCGACGTAGCAGTAGCCCAGGCTTCAGCCTGTGGGGTTTAGTTTTTGCAAGGACGATCCCTCACAGGCTGAAGCCTGCGCTACTAAAACCGATGTTCTAGCGGATCCTTCGTCCAGGCTTCTCCAGAAACAAAGCAGAACCGCCGCCGTTCACCGCTCGAGCAAAAGCTGCTTATAGGCCTCGCGCTTGCCGAGCCCGCGTTCGCGTGCTGCCCGTTTGAGCGCCGCTTTGCGATCCAGCCCCGATTCCGCTTCGAGTTGCTCGACGCGCTGCTTGAGCGACACCGTGGGAACCGCCTGTAGTTCTCCCTCCACCGCCGGGCCGATCAGCAGCGTAATTTCCCCCCGAGGAGCGCGCTTTCGCGCCGCGTCTCGAAGCTCTGCGAGAGAGCCGCGCAGGAATTCCTCGTGAATCTTGGTGACTTCCCGGGCCACGACGGCGTGGCGTGATCCGAGAATGTCCGCGGCGTCCGAGAGCGTATCCGCGAGGCGGTGCGGCGCCTCGTAGAGCACGAGCGCTCGCGATTCAGACTTCAAGGCGTCGAGCTTCTTCCTGCGCGCACCCGCGCGCGACGGCAGGAATCCCACAAAAAGAAATTCCTCCGTGGGCAGCCCCGAAGCCGCCAGCGCGGCTACAAATGCGGATGGCCCCGGGATGGGAACGACCGGGATATGATGGCGCAGACACAGAACCACGAGCCTGTGCCCGGGATCGGACACGACGGGAGTACCCGCGTCGCTGACCAGAGCGACCTGCGCGCCTTCCTCGAGTTGAATTACCAGTTCCGGCGCGCGCGTCAGCTCATTGTGGCCGTGATAGCTGACCATCTCCTTGTGAATCGCGTAGTGCTGCAGCAATTTCTGGGTCTGCCGCGTATCCTCGCACGCGATCAGGTCCGCCTCTTTCAGCACGCGAAGCGCTCGCAGCGTAATATCCTCAAGATTGCCGATCGGCGTCGCCACCAAATAGAGGCAGCCGGTCGGTGAATTGTCTTGCACGTCCGTCATCATGCTTCCCTCATTGAAAAGAGTCTAACATGTGCATGCGTCGCGAATGCCGCGAGGTTGGAATCACCGCGAGAATTGGATGGAAGTTTGCCAATCGCATGTTGCTAGGAGTCCCGGAGGGACGGCACACCGATGCCTATCCCGACCCGGTCGTGGTGGGAAAACGTACAGACCATAACAAGCAAGCCCCGGCAGGGGCGACACACGCAGCGCACCTGGACGAAATCAGCCCAAGTCGGCCATGTCGAGAGGGACCGCGTTCCAGACCGCCCATCGTGTTAATATATTGAATTCCATTTGGAGTCTGAAGGAGACCGGAATTGCCGCTCTACGAATACCGCTGCCTCAAATGCGATCGCCACACCGATAAGATAGAAAAAATGAACGGGCCGCATCTCAAGAAATGCCCGCACTGCGGCGGCAAAATGGAGCCCGTGATCACGGCCCCCTCAATCCAGTTCAAGGGCTCCGGCTGGTACGTCAACGACTACGGGCCGAAAACCACCGGCGACGACTCGGGCAAGTCAGAGAAGGGTGAAAAATCGGAGAAAACCGAGAAGTCGGAGAAATCGGAAAAATCGGAAAAGTCGGATTCCAAATCCACACCTCCAGCAAAAGATCAGAAGAAAACCGGAAGCACATCGAAAGAGAAGTAATTCCGCGCTCGTTTTTTGATGTGAAACGGATCAGAAACAGCCAGGAAGTTCCCTACAGCTTGAGCGAACGCAGATACTCGCGAAAATCCTTGCCAAATTCTTGGTTCTCGAGAGCGATCTCAACCGTGGCTTTCAAGAATCCGAGCTTGTCTCCCGCATCATACGATTTCCCTTCATAGACATACGCGAGCAATCCGATTTCCTGCGCCAGCAGGCGAAGCGCGTCCGTGAGCTGAATCTCGCCCCCGCGTCCCGGCTTGGTCCGTTCGAGGCAGTCGAAAATTTCGGGAGGCAGCAGATATCGCCCGGTGACGGCCAGGGTCGAAGGCGCCTCAGCGGGGCTGGGCTTCTCGACCAGGTCGCGTATTTTCAAGATGCGTTTGTTCGCGCCAGCGCCGTTTTTCCGGTCCACGTCGACGATGCCGTACAGGCTGGTCTTTTCGCGCGGCACCTCTTCGACGGCGATGGCGCCTTTTCCCGTGCTTTTGTAGACCTCGATCAGTTGCTTCGTGGCGGGGTTCGGTCCCGGAATAATCACGTCGCCGAGCAAAACGGCGAACGGCTCGTTGCCGACGAGTTCCTTTGCCACGAGCACGGCGTGTCCCAGCCCAAGCGGTTCCTTCTGCCGCGTGTAGCTGAAGTGCACCATGTTGCCGATGTCGTGCACCAATTTCGCCAGATCGGATTTGCCCTTCTCTTCCAGAAAACCTTCCAGCTCGGGCGAGGAATCGAAGTGGTCTTCAATCGCGTTCTTCCCCCTGCCAGTAACTATAATGATATTGTCAATTCCAGAAGCAACGCACTCCTCGACCACGTATTGGATAAGCGGCTTGTCGACCACCGGCAGCATTTCCTTGGGCTGCGCTTTGGTCGCGGGCAGGAATCTCGTTCCCAAACCTGCGGCGGGAAGAACTGCTTTGCGAACGCGTTTTGGATTCTCGGCCATGGCTATTCGAGCCTGTAGCCACCTTACGTGGCGCTTGCGTGCAGTGTCAATCCATCGTTTGCCTTACAAGTTCCTAATATCTAATCTCTTCGGGTGCGGGTCCGCCGCCGCGGACAGCCCGCCGAAATGTAGTCTATGGGTTCGTACTGGGAGGATCTGGAACGGAGAATCAATTGCAGACGTGCCGACAGCAGCACACCGGGCAATAACACCAACCTGACACGGCAGTTTCAATCGCCGGTAGTGCCCAAGGTCTCGGAGCGCGCGGGCCGTTTACACAATCCGCTGAACGATTCGCGAAAACATTCCCTCACGATATCGCAAATCGTCTGCCCGTTTTCATAGAATACCCTCACCCAGGCCAGGGGCCCCATCTGCGGGAAATAAATCCCGCGGAAACACAGGCGCGAGACGAGGATATTGATGCGGTAAGCCAGCGGCTTGTGGCTGAACGAACGCACGGCCTGCGCGATCGCTTCCGGGCTGTAAGCCTGCGCCCACCCGTACTTGACCTCGGCGTGAGCTTCCGCGATGCTCATTTTCAGTGGCGTATGCGCCATCGCAAAGGGTATGAATTCCTCCCAGTGTTTGGGTCGCGTCAGGCGCCCCGCCGCCTCCAACCTCGCATAGAGCGGCGTGGACGGCAGCGGAGTGATCAATCCAAAGATCGGCAGTCCCGCGGGCCAAGTGCGAATTTGCTGAAGCGTTCGCTCCGCCACGCCGACCGTATCGTTGTCCATGCCGAACATGAAGGACGTGATCGCGAAGACGTTGCGGTCGGCCAACCTCTGCAGCACGGCTGCATATTCACCCGGCTTGTTGAACCCTTTGTTCACATCGGCGAGGTTCGCTGGGTCGATGGACTCCATGCCGATGAAAATCCACTTGCCCCCGGCGGCGGCGATGAGGTCCACGAGTTCCTCGTCACGCAAAAGGTTGGCGCTGATTTGCGCGACCCAGTGGACCTGGGCCTTGGCGGCGATGATGTCGCGCAACAGGGATTTCGTCCGTTTGGGGTTGATGGCGAAATTATCATCGATAAAGAAAACGGCGATCTGGCCGCCCTCTTTTTTTGCCCGGGCCTTGAGCAGCAATAATTCATCCACCACGCTTTTATTGGTCCGAAACCGGATCGAATCTCCAAAGAAGCCGGTGACCGTGCAAAATTCGCATCCGTATGGGCATCCCCGCCCAGACTCCACGGGAATAATGCGGAACGTTCCCCAACCGTCGCGGAAACGCTTGAGCATCGGGCCAACGAGCTTCGGAACAACGTTGAACTGGCTCAGGTCGAGCGTATTCCACGGAATTGCCGGATACTCCTGCAGGCTTGGTTTGCGCTCCTGGCCAAATTCATCCACGGGAGCATAGGTCTCCTTGAGTTGGCCACGCTCCGCATCCGCAACGATCTTCGGCCATGTTTCATCCGCTTCGCCCAGAGCGACCGCATCGGCATGGCGTTTCCCGGTTATCCGGCCGAGCGCTTCGTCGGGCATTTCCGTGACGTGCGGCCCGCCCATCACCACCGGCACGCCGGCCGCGCGCACGGCGTCGGCCATGCGATAGGCCTTCGCGACCATGCGCGTCATGCAGCCGATGCCGACGAGTCCAATATTATTTTCGCGGACGTACCGCGCGATGCCCGCCTCGTCAATAGGCTGCGCGTTGCCGTCGATCAGCACGACTTCATGACCGGGAGGAGTGAGCGACTGTAGGAGAAACATCCAGAGATGCGGCATGAAGTTCCGCGTCACGCCATTGTCGGGACTATAGAGCAAAATTTTCATTGTTTCATTCTTCTCTGACGATCTGCCGGTCGGGCAGGCTCCGACGATCTCCGGCTTTCGTCTTTCGTTTCGTTGTGCAAGCGCAAGAACCGACACCCTTATGGGCCCAGCGGAGGGGTATGTGGAAAACGTGAGCAGTGTATCATTCAAACCGCACAAAAAATGACAATTAATTACTAGGCCCCGTATTCGTTAACAGGCCCTTGCCGTTTCCTTGGGAGCGAGCGGTTCGCTTCCACCCGTCGCCAACGCTCTGTTGAATTCCCGGTGGCGGGCGAATTGCTTGTTGCTGATAGTCCCGGAGGGACGGAAGGTCGCAGCCCACCCCGGCCCGGTCGGGGTGGGGAAACGGCGATACCTTTGAAGGAAAGCCGCGGCAGTGGCGACGCACACGGCTCGGCCGCGCGAAATCGGCCAAACATCAATTTGCCCCGTCGCAAGGACGACTTCCACGACTGTGCTACCATGAACGTTTCCTCAGGCGGGAAACGGATCATGCCAACGCGCATCCTTGGAATCGAGTCTTCGTGTGATGAAACCGCGGCGGCTGTCGTCGTGGATGGCCGCGAGATTTTGTCGAGCGTCGTCTCCTCTCAACTCGACATTCACCGCAAGTACGGCGGCGTCGTTCCCGAACTCGCCTCGCGCGAGCACCTGCGGCAAATCGTTCCCGTGGTCCGCGAGGCACTTCTTCAAGCGGGCCTCGACTTCGGGGATATCGACGCCGTCGGTGTGACGCAAGGCCCCGGTCTGGTTGGTTCGCTCCTGGTGGGCGTAACGTACGGCAAGGTCCTGGCGACTGAACTCGGCAAGCCGCTCGTGTCCGTCAACCACCTGGAAGGCCACGTTCACGCCGTGTTTCTCGAGGCGCATTTAGGCGGGAAGGTTCCGGAATTGCCGGCGATTTGCCTCATCGTCTCCGGCGGACACACGCTGCTGTACCAGGTGCAGGAAGCAGCAGGGAACGGCGATGCCGCAAAGCGGGGATTTCAGTACCGGCGTCTCGGCGGCACGCGCGACGATGCCGCAGGCGAAGCCTACGACAAAGTCGCAAGGCTGCTTGCGCTCGGCTATCCCGGCGGCCCGATCATCGATCAAATCGCCGCAAAGGCCGCCGCATCCGGCGCAAAATTCCGCGAAAAAGACGCGCCGAATTTTGGCCCCGTGAAGATCAAAGGCAATCCCTACGATTTCAGTTTCAGCGGGATCAAGACCGCCGTTTTGTATTACGTCCGCGCGCATCCTGAATTCACCGGGGAAATCGAAGCCCGCAAAAAAGCTCTTCAAGAGGGCCGCCGGAAAGCCTCCGATCTGCTGCAGCTTTGCACCCTGCGGACGCTCTCGCTCATTTCCAAATTCCAATCCGCAGTCGTCCGCGATCTAGTCACACGGACTCTCGAAGCCGCAGCGGAGACAGGCTCCCGCACAGTTTTGGTTTCCGGCGGAGTCGCCGCCAATTCCGAATTGCGAACTCGCTTTGCCTCCAAGGCGGCCGCAATAGGCGTCAGCGTTTTTTTCCCCAGCCGCGCCCTTTCCACCGACAACGCCGCCATGATTGCCGCAGCCGCCTATCCCCACCTGCTCGCCGGAGACTTGGCCTCGCCCGATTTGAACGCCGAACCAAACCTCCGCATAGCCTAGTTGCCGCCCGAGCCTAGCTCTGCGCCACGAACCCGGATTAGCTGACGCTCAGAAGCGTACCCTGAGACTGATCGTCGTTGTGTGGCTCAAGCTGCCCGATACGCCATGCACCGTTATCGTGAAAGTTCCTGTCCTGGCGCTGCCGCTCGCGGTCAGCGTCAGAACGCTTGTGCTCGTCGTCGAATTCGGCACGAACCCTGCGGTCACGCCCGATCCCATGCCTGTGGCCGTCAGAGCTACGCTGCCGGTGAAGCCGCCCGTGGGATGAATCGTGATTGTGCTCGTCCCGTGAGAGCCGCGCGTGATAGTGAGACTCGTCGGTGAAGCCGAGAGCGTGAAGTTCGGCGTAGCAGCCGCGTTCACAGTCAAGGCGACCGTCGTCGTGTGAGTCAAACTGCCCACCGAGCTCACGCCGGTCACGGTGATTGTGTACGTGCCGGTCGCGGTGGTCGAGGCCACTGTCATGGTCATGGTTGAGGTGCCAGAGCCCGGCGCGGCGATGGAAGTAGGATTGAAAGTCACGGTCACCCCTGTCGGCTGGCCAGTCGCGGACAAGTTAATGGCCGAGTTAAGGCCGCCCGAGACAGTGGTGGTGATCGTTGATGTGCCATTGCTGCCCTGCGTCACGGAGACCGAACTGGGCGAGGCAGAAATGGTGAAGTTAGGAGTTTCCGACGTTGGGGCAAGGGCATTGATCAGGTTGGCCCCGTTCGGACTGCCCCAGCCGCTGTCCAAATCGTAGCCGGTTACTGCCGGAAAGCCGTTATTGCCGCTGGTGATGTCGTGGAAATCGGTGTCATAGCTGGACGACAGGCCAATCGGGTAAATGGCCGGGTTAATGAAGCCAACCGCCGAATCGCCGTAGGTAGCCGCCTGTTGATTGGCCAGAGCCACGTAGCCGGCCCACATGGGCGCCGCAAAACTGGTTCCGCCATATTCATTTGCCGTGCAGGTAATTTGGTCTGCACAGACGTAAAAGGTAAAATTCGCGTTGGCCGATACGTCTGGACCGTTCCGATAGACAGTGGACCCCCCGTTGCTCGAGGTGATCACACCCGAGAGCTTTTGCCAGGAGGGAATCGCAATTCTGTCCGGGGAAATCCCGCCTCCCCCGTAGACCCAACCGGTTTCCGAACTCCAGGAGCCGCCCGCTCCGCTGGTCGTTAAGTCCGTGCCGCCGACCGATATGACATTCGCATCTTCCGCTGGAAAAGGGTAATTACTTATCGTCCACTTATCACTGTCGCCAGCTGCCACGAAGAAGCTCTGGCCCTGGGCTGCCATCTTCTGGTAGTACGGGTCGTCAGCGCCGGGGTCCGCCGGGCTCCAGCCCCACGAACAGCTCAATTGCAGAGGCAACGGACTATCCGTAGTCATGGCGCTGAGAATGGCGGTATCGGTGGAGCCCACGTACACATACAATGTCGTTATGCCCGGGGCCATGCCGAGCGCCTGAGTCATGTCTATGATCTGTTCGGTATCATCACAGCCACTGTTATAGAAACAGCTCAGGCTGGTTCCATCCGTGGAAATGCCAGTGACAGCGGCAGTTCTCGTTTGATGACTATTCGTATAGTAAGCATTCAAGTCGGAAATATCATATCCGTAAAACTCCAGCAACCCGATGTTCTGCCCAGAGCCGGTGAGGGTCGTTCCCCCGTAGTAGGCCGCCCTCATGTCGGTGCCGCAGAAGGAGGTCGAAGGACAGGAGCCCGTAGTGGCATTGGAATTCACCGTCAGATCTCTATGATGGTAAAGGGGTTGCGGGATCGAATAGTTGTCTAAGCCCGAAATGTGCCACAGCTGGAACGGCAGGTCCACGGTGGGCTCCCGGTCCGGAGCATAGAATGTGCGGTTTTCCGTGGGATGCTGGTAGACACCCAAGGTCACATGGAACGCTGTCTCAATAGCCGCCACCGAGCCCGTGATCTGCACGTCCATACCATCGCGCGAGCCGCCGACCACCGTAAAGCCGCTCGCATCCGCGAAACGAACCACGGCGTCATAATCCTCCTGGGTGGGACCGAACCTCGCCGTGAACTCTGGCACTGTAAGGAAGCGCCGGTAGAAGGGGCTTGAAGGATCGTAGAGATCTTGCAAGAAATTTTCCAACTCCGCCTGATTGCGCAGCGGCAGAACAATGTCGAGGCGCACGGACTTTGTTGCAGGGAGCCCCCCGACGGACGGCGCCTGCCCATTGGAAGTTACTTCACGGACATGATGTGTCAACAAGGGCTGTGACTGAGCCTGGGAGACGATACTTACGCCCACCACCATCGAGACGATCGCGAGCAAAAATAAAATTAATCTTCGGATACGATTTCTCCTCTTGACCGGTCGCGGGAGGGAGACCAGCCGTGAATTTGGATTGGGACCGCTAGAACGTGCATGGTACGCTTCCGCTGCGCTCCGCGCAACGTATTTGCCAATTTAGACGTGCCGCATAAGTAATTGCGGTACTATGACGGTTAGGTCTCGATGAGTAGGATTCTAAGCGACTTATCCAGCCCTTGCGTTCAACGGTACACTCTAAAATTGCGATACAATTCGCGTTTTCATACGCCTCGCGCTTGACCTTACTGCAGTCCCGCGGTGGTGCCTGGGAGCCCACGCTTGCGGCAAATATCGGGCCCAAAGGCTCAGGGACTCCAATGATCGTTCTTGCGAAGTGAGCCCTGGCCGCGTTTAGGCGATGGTTTCTTCGAGTTCGATGCGCCACCCACCACGCGATAATGGCGGCCCACTCCTGATAAAAGGTCTTCCCGGAGGCTGACCCAACTCCGAACTCCCAACGCCCAACTCTCAACTATGAACTCTCAACTTGCGAAACAATCCCCCTTTTTCATGCGCATCGCGTCGTCTCTGATTATTCCTGTGAATGGCCTCCAGGCTGTATACTCTGGCAACTCCCGGTTGGCCGGAGCCTAATGGCGATTCCCTCTGGCAGAAAATTCGGTTCCTACGAAGTCGTCTCACAGATTGGCGCAGGTGGCATGGGAGAAGTGTATCAAGCGCACGACACCAGGCTCGCTCGCGATGTGGCCATCAAAGTTTTGCCGGAAGCCTTCGCGCACGATGCGGAACGACTCTCCCGATTTCAGCGCGAAGCGAAAATGCTCGCGGCGCTGAATCATCCGAACATCGCTACGATCTTTGGCCTCGAACATTCCGACGGCGTGCAATATCTCGTCATGGAGTTGGTCTCGGGCGAGACGCTGCAAGAGCGCGTGAAGCGAGAAGGAGCAGTGCCGATCGAAGAAGCTCTCGCCATTGCCAAGCAGATTGCCGAGGCGCTCGAAGCCGCGCACGAAAAAGGAATCATTCACCGCGATCTGAAGCCTGCCAACGTGAAGTTGACGCCCGAGGGAAAGGTCAAAGTTTTGGATTTCGGCCTGGCGAAAGCTTTCGCGGGCGACACATCAACGGAAGAAATTGGGAACTCTCCAACGCTGAGCATGGCGGCGACCATGCAAGGAGTCATTCTCGGTACAGCGGCGTACATGAGTCCCGAGCAGGCCAAAGGCAAAGCGGTAGATAAACGCACCGACATTTGGGCATTCGGCGCAGTGCTGTACGAGTTGCTGACCGGGAAGCCCGCGTTCCACGGCGAAGATGTCGGGGACATTCTGGCGTCAGTGGTGAAAACGGAACCGGATTGGACAGCGCTCCCCACGAACATCTCTCCGTCCATTCGCGTGCTGCTGCAACGCTGCCTGCGGAAAGATCGGCGTCAGCGAACTCCGGACGCGGCGATTCTCCGGATCGAGATTGAAGATGCGCTGGCGGCACCGAAAGATTCCGGTGCAACGCAGGCGGCTCCAACTTCCACGAGCAAGCTGCTGTGGGCGGTGGCCGCAGCACTGGCAATCATCGCGGTCGTGACGGCGTTTGGCTGGTGGCGGGCGACGCAACCTGTCGAGCGATCGCTGGTGCGGCTGGACGTTGACCTCGGCCCCGAAGTATCGCTTGGCTCCCCGCGGGGAACCAACACGATCCTTTCACCTGACGGTACGCGGATGGTGTACGTGTCACAAGGGCGTCTCTTTACTCGGCGGCTGGATCAACCCAGCGCCGTACAGCTTGCAGGAACGCAGGGGGCATTTGCCCCTTTTTTCTCGCCGGACGGACAGTGGATCGCATTTTTCGCGCAAGCAAAACTGAAAAAGATTTCAGTAGAAGGCGGCGCGGCCATCGTCTTGTGCGACACCGGCACTGCCTCAGGCGGCAGTTGGGGCGAGGATGGCAACATCATCGCGGCGCTCGGCGGGCTGACTGGTCTATCGCGGATTCCTTCCGCTGGAGGCCCGCCCACGTCAGTGACCGACTTGCAGGGTGGCGAAGTTACGCACCGCTGGCCACAAATTTTGCCGGGAGGTAAGGCCGTCTTGTTCACGACTAGCACAACGATCACTGGGTTCGAGGGGGCCAATATCGAAGTGATGTCTTTGGTGGATCACCGGAGAAAAACCCTCGTGCGGGGCGGCACGTATGGTCGCTATTTGCCTAGCGGCCATCTCGTCTACGTGAATCGGGGCACGCTGTTTGCTGTACCTTTCGACGTGGATCGGCTTGAAATGCGTGGGACGCCAGTTCCGGTGCTCGACCAAGTCAGCTACAACAGCACATACGGTTCGGCGCAGTTCGATTTCTCCCAAACCGGAACGGTGATTTACCACAGCGGCGGAGCGGGCAGTGGACTGCTTACCGTGCAATGGCTCGATACTGCGGGCAAGACAGAGCCACTGCTAGCCAAGCCGGATGCATATCAACATCCGAGCCTGTCCCCAGACGGGAGCAGACTTGCGTTAAATACTTCAGACATCTGGGTCTACGAATGGCAACGCGACACAATGACCCGCTTGACCTTTGGGCCTTCGGTTTCCCGCTATCCAATCTGGAGCCCTGACGGGCGGTACATCGTCTACGAAGCCGTGGGAGTTGGCATGTTCTGGACTCGATCCGACGGGTCCGGCAAGCCCCAAACCTTGACCCAGAGCAAGAATCAGCAAACTCCGTGGTCGTTGACTAGCGATGGCAAGCGGCTGGCATTTCTGCAACTGAGTCCTCAAAACCAGTATGACATTTGGACAATTTCTCTGGAGAGCGATGGCACGGGACTTCGAGCCGGGAAACCGGAGCCATTTCTGCAAACGCCTTTTGACCAGCGGCATCCATCCTTTTCTCCCGACGGGCGGTGGATGGCCTACGATTCGAACGAGTCGGGAGCCTATCAGCTGTACGTTCGGGCCTATCCGGATAAGGGAGGCAAATGGCAAATCTCGAACAGCGGCGGCGTGTACCCAGTGTGGTCGCGCAGCGGACACGAGCTTTTCTTCCGCACCGAGGACAGCCAGATCATGGTGGCCAATTACGCTGTGAAGGGCGATTCGTTTGTGGCGGATAAGCCGCGGGTGTGGTCCGAAAAGAAAATCGCGAACATCGGTCTCCTCTCTAACTACGATCTCGCGCCGGACGGCAAACGTATCGCCGCGTTAATGCCCGTCGACATGCCGGAAGACCAGAGGGCGCAGAGCCACGTAATCTTTCTGGAGAACTTCTTCGACGAAGTGCGGCGGCGTACAGCGACGCAAGCGAAATGATGGGCAAAACCATCTCGCATTAGTACGCCAACTCCCGAGAAACAAGATCATCGGAAACTGACCCGACACCCAACTCTCAACTGTGAACTCTCAACTTGCGATACAATCCCCGTTTTCATGCGCATCGCGTTTGATACCGGCGGCACGTTCACCGATTGTGTTTATCTTCGCGGCGGACTCCTTGAAATTCTGAAGGTTCCTTCCACGCCGCGCAAACCTTCCGAGGCCATCGCCCATGCGCTGGAAAGAATCCTTGCCCCCGGCCCGAATTTGTCAGGCCTCGAACTGGTTTGCGGCACGACGGTTGGTACGAACGCCCTTCTGCAGCGGAAAGGTGGGCGTGTCACGCTTGTGACCACCGCAGGCTTCGAGGACGTTCTAGAAATTGGACGGCAAGCGCGTCCTCAACTTTACAATTTGCTGTTTGAAAAGGCGGAGCCGCTGGTTCCGCAGGCGCGACGCCTTGGGCTGCGCGAAAGGCTGGATTCAAATGGCCGCGTGCTTCTCGCGCCGTCAGCAGCCGAGGCCGCGCGAATGGCGCGCGCAGCCGTTCGCAGCGGAGCAGAGTCTGTCGCCGTTTGCCTGCTCTTTTCCTTTGTGAATTCGGCCCACGAAAAGTTGTTGGCACGAGCCCTTGCTGCCACAGGCCTCCCTATTTCCGCCTCGCACCAAATCCTCCCCGAATATCGCGAATTCGAGCGAACCTCGACAACCGTCGTCAACGCGTACCTTGTTCCGGTCATGAGCGGCTATCTCTCCGAAATCGAGAGTATTGCCGAAACGCAATCGCGGAGCGCGTCCGCTAATTCGAAAGGTGCAACGAGTGAGAACGGAGTTTCGCGAGTCCGCATCATGCAGTCGAACGGAGGCATTCTCTCGGCCGGAGCAGCTGCCAGCGAGCCGGTTCGAACGATCCTTTCCGGGCCCGCGGGAGGCGTCCTCGGTGCGCAATATGTCGCTGAAGTCGCCGGATTCGAACGGATCATCACGTTTGACATGGGAGGCACGTCAACCGACGTGGCCCTTATGGACAGTGGAAGAGGTGAAACTCTCGCAACCACGTCCGAAAGCGCCGTTTCAGGGATGCCGGTCGCAGTCCCGATGCTGGACATTCACACGGTAGGAGCCGGTGGCGGCTCCATCGCGCGATTCGACAGTGCCGGAGCGTTGCGTGTCGGCCCGGAAAGCGCTGGAGCCGAGCCCGGCCCGATTTGTTACGGGCGAGGCGAAAAAGCGACGGTGACGGACGCGAATCTTATCCTGGGGCGCATTCCGGAGTCCGGCCTTCTGGGTGGCGCGTTTAAGCTCGATTTGACTCGCGCGCGGCGATACTTAAATCTCGCTCGAGGGCCGATGGCTTCAGCCGAAGCGTTCGCGCAGGGCATCGTGGACGTTGCCAACTCCGTCATGGAGAAAGCCGTTCGCGTCATCTCGGTGGAACGCGGTCACGATCCGCGCGACTACACGCTCGTGGCGTTTGGCGGCGCGGGTGCGTTGCATGCCTGCGAACTGGCGGAGGCGCTGGAAATTCCGCGCGTCCTGGTGCCGTGTTTTCCCGGAGCGCTTTCCGCACTGGGCATCCTGCGCGCCGATGTTACGAAAGATTTGTCGCGCACGGTTCGTCTGGAAGTTCAAAGTGCTGGCAAGGCAACGGTGGAACTGCATCACGCGTTCGCCGCGTTGGAAAAGGAAGGCCGCAAGCAGATGCGCGGCGAGGGTTTTTCCAGCGGCTCCATCAAAATCCATCGTTCTCTCGATGTGCGCTATGCCGGGCAATCCTACGATTTGAACATCCTATTCGCCGGCAATTTCATCTCTGCCTTCCATCGCGCCCACGAAAAGCGCTATGGCTATTTCGACCGCATGCGTGCGTGCGAGGTGGTGAACATTCGAGCGCGCTTCACGGGCCGCACGCCGAAACCCAGTCTGCCGAAGCTGAAGACTGGCGGCCCGAAATCGGAGGCGGCGCTTGTCACCAAGTCTCCGGTCCTATTCCACGGGCGCCGGAAATTGACGGCGATTTACGAACGCTCCCTGCTGCGCGCAGGAAACCGCATCCCCGGCCCCGCCATCGTGACGGAATACAGCGCGACATCCCTGATTCCGCCCGGCTGGTCCGGCCGAGCCGATCGAAACGGAAACCTCATCCTGGAGCCGCGCCGATGAGTGTGGACCCCATACGTCTCGAGATTTTCAAAAATCTCTTCCATTCAGTCGCGGAAGAAATGGGAGCGGCGCTCCGCCGATCCGCCTTCTCTCCCAACATCAAGGAGCGGCGCGACTACTCCTGCGCTGTGTTTGACCCCAATGGTGACGTCCTCGCCATGGGCGACCACATGCCCGTTCATCTGGGCTCGATGCCCATGTCGGTCCAGGCGGCATTGCGCGCGTTCAAACTACGGCCCGGGGACGTCGCTTTGCTGAACGACCCATACGCTGGGGGAACGCATCTGCCGGACCTGACCATGGTGATGCCCGTCTTCGCGGCGCGCTCCTCTCAGCCGCTGTTTTACATCGCCAACCGCGCGCATCACGCCGATATAGGAGGCGCGCACGCGGGCTCCATGAGTCTTTCGCGCGAAATTTTTGAGGAAGGTTTGCGCATCCCTCCCGTAAGAATCATGGAACGGGGCCGCATCGCGCGCGACGTTATGGCGATTCTTCTCGCCAATGTGCGCACTCCTCGTGAGCGCGAGGGCGATCTGACGGCCCAGATTGCCGCGTGCCGCATCGGCGAGCGCCGCTTAATAGCGCTCGTCGCGAAATACGGGAGCAGGGAAGTGATCGCGTACGGCCGCCATCTCCTCGACTACTCAGCCAGGATGATGGCCGCCATGATTGCGGCGATTCCCAATGGAGTTTACCGCGCCGAAGATTTTCTGGACGACGATGGCGTCACAGATGAACCGCAACGCATCGCCGTGACGATCCGCATTCGCGGGAAAAAGGCGGAAGTCGATTTTACGGAAAGCGCGCCGCAATGCGCCGGCAGCGTCAATGCCGTTGCGGCCATCACGGAGTCCGCGGTCTTTTACGTTTTCCGATGCCTGCTGGATGAGCAAGTCCCGGCCACGTCCGGCCTGATGCGATCGATTCGCGTGATCGCTCCAACTGGCACGATCGTGAACGCGCTCGCGCCCGCAGCAGTCGCCGGTGGAAACGTGGAAACGTCGCAACGCATCGTGGACACGCTTCTCAAGGCCCTCGCGCGCGCGATTCCCTCGCGGATTCCCGCGGCAAGCCAGGGCACGATGAACAACCTGACGTTCGGAGGAAGCGATACAGGGCACGGAGGCGAACCTTTCGCCTATTACGAAACAATTGCGGGAGGAACGGGCGGAGGCCCGGGCCACGCAGGAAATAACGGGGCACACAGCCACATGACCAACACACTCAATACTCCCACCGAAGTACTCGAGCATATTTACCCGGTCCGCGTCCATCGCTACGCGCTGCGAAAAGGTTCCGGTGGTCACGGGAAATTTCCAGGCGGCGAAGGCCTCGTCCGCGAAATCGAAATGCTGACTGACGGCCAAGCCGGAATTTTATCGGACCGCAGGAAACTCAACCCGTATGGCCTGATGGGCGGCTCGCCCGGCAGCCCAGGAAAAAATGAAATGATCATCAAGGGCCACGCGCAGCCTCTGCCGTCAAAATGCACATTCCGTGCCCCGGCCGGAGCGATCCTCCGAATCGAGACTCCGGGCGGAGGGGGATGGGGGAAAGCGCGCAATGAGCAGAAGACAACGCGGAGAAAAGAGAAAAGCCCCAAGGCGTGATGACCTTTGGGGCTTTTCTGAAGCTCAGGAAATGAAAATCTCAACTAGAATTCGACGCCCTCCGGCTTCTCAATCGGCAAAGGCATTTGCAACCGCGCTTTTGCCAGGGACTTGATCAGAGCGCCTTCCATGTTTTCGGCGGAGGTGTTTCTGGCGGTGGCGAGTTCGCTGACGAGGAGGAATTTGGCCCGTTCCAGCATTTTCTTTTCGCGGAAGGAAAGCGGCTTGGTGCGGCTGAGTGATACGAGACTTTTCAATACGGCTGCAACTTCAATCAGCTCGCCGGTTCGCATCCGCTCCGAATTCTCCTTGAACCGGTGTTTCCAATCGTGGTGCGAATTCGGCTTGCCCTTTTCCAGAAAGCTCAGAACCTTGAGTGTTTCTCCGTTTCGAATCACATGCCGCAATCCAACCGATTCGGCGTTGGTCGCGGGAACCATAACTTTGAGGCCACTGGCCGATATCTTCACCATAAAATACTTTTCAGTTCGCCCGTTTAGTATCCCGAAATTGATCTGCTCGATCATACCAACGCCGTGGTTCGGATAGACAACCTTGTCCCCTATCTTGTAATCCATGATCGGAAGCCCCCTAGAGGTAAGCTAAAACAATACTGGATCATGGATGGAATGAAGTCAAGATATTTCTCCTAGAATCAGCAAGTTATGCGAGATTTTGATTGGAGATTGGTCCTTGAATTGCACATACGATTTTACGCGGTTTTTACAAGGTTCACACACACTGATTCATGCTCAATAAGTTCTTCCCGTAAGCATCGGCCCTCCTTGCGCTAGAATGGCTAAATGCTGATTCTTGCCGTAGATACGAGCACTCGAATGGGAAGCGCCGCCCTATTGCGCGATTCCCAGGTCCTGTCGGAAATTTCCGGATTCGAGGAAACGCCATATTCGACGCGACTTTTTCGCGATGTCGCCCTGCTGCAAAGCAGGGCTAACTTCCGTCTGGATCAAATCGATTTATTCGCCGTTGCGGCTGGCCCTGGCTCCTTCACTGGACTGCGCGTCGGTTTGACGGCGGTGAAAGCCTGGGCGGAGGTGCACGGGAAACCCATCGCAGCCATCAGTGGATTGGAGGCCATTGCCGCGGAATCCTTGATGGGCGAGACTTCCGGCGCTTCAAATGCCCACTTCATCGCGCCATTTCTAGACGCACGCCGCGGCCAAGTTTTCGGAGCAATTTATCGAAGAATCTCTGGAGAAGAGATGGGCCTCGCACTCGCCAGCGACGAGTCGATCCTTTCGCTGGACGAGTTTCTGGAATTGGTGAAAGGAAAGTCCCCCCAATCCGTACAGCTTGTCTCGCCAACACCGGAAGTGCTCCCTGCCACTCGTATCGGGGAAGTTCTGCCCGGAGCGCAAGTCGTTCAAGTTTCCGCAGCCCTGGCACCCGCGATCGGGAGATTAGGATTTGAACGAGCCAAGCGCGGCGATTTGGTCGATTCGATCAGCCTCGATGCAAATTACGTGCGGCGGTCCGATGCCGAATCGGCCTGGAAAGATCGGTAATGCACGCCTCGGGCGAGAAAATCCGCGACTCCCGAGTCATCACCGTGCGCCGGATGTCCTCGTCAGACGTTTCCAGCGGGCTCTCCATATTGGAGGAAAGTCCAGAGGCGTCGACGTGGTCAAGAGAGAGCCTGTTGGAGTCTGCTTCCCAAGGGACTGCCTGGGCGGCGGAACTGGATGGACACGTCGCGGGAATTCTAATCGGCCGAGTTGCCGCGGACGAATTCGAGGTATTGAACCTGGCCGTCGCGAAAGCTTGGAGGCGGCGGGGAGTTGCATCGCACTTGGTGACTGCTGCTCTCGAATACGCCCGAACTGCAGGTGCGCGGCAAGCCTACCTTGATGTGCGTGCTTCCAACGATGGCGGAATCGCGCTTTATGCACGATTGGGTTTCCACGTTTGCGGGCGCCGGCCAAATTATTATCGCAATCCCACCGAGGATGCGGTCCTGCTGGTTTTGCACAATTAGGAACTGAATTCGTAATTTTTGTTGATTTGTACTTGGCGAGCGCTTTGCATTGTGCTAGCTTCGACTCGATATGTAACACTCCATTCACAATTCGGATTGCTCAGGAGGCACACTATGCCGACCTTGACTCAGGAGATACGCGAGCAACTTCTGACATATGACCATGAGTTCCAAAAGTTAGCGCAATTGCATTCCGAGTACGAAGCCAAGCTAAGACAGCTTTCGCAATCCTCCTACCTGAACCTGGAAGACCTTCAGCAAGAAGCCACCCTTAAAAAATTAAAATTGCGAGTCAAGGACGCGATGGAACACCACATCGCGCAGCGCCTGCGGCATCCTCCGGCGCGCTAACCCTCCGGGACTTTGCCAAATTGAGATAGAATATTTGCGGTCGCGCCGGGAGTGTCTCCGTTTTTCCTCCTGACAAGGACGCTCATGGTAAAAGACGGCTACAAGTTTGCGGCAGCGCCGCTGCTCGTGGGCATTATCGCGGTGGTGTTGCACTGGAACTGGCTCGGTGGCGTGCTGATCTTCCTCGGTCTTTTCGTGATGTTCTTCTTTCGCGATCCCGAAAGGACGCCCCCGGCGGACCCGGACACGATCGTTTCTCCAGCCGACGGGCGCGTCATGGAAGTCGTAGAAGAATCGCTGAACGGGAAACCAGGCCGCCGGATCAGCGTGTTTCTCTCGATCTTCGACGTGCACGTCAACCGGTCGCCGGTCGCGGGACGCATCACAGCCATCGAGTATCGCACCGGAAAGTTCTACGGGGCCATGCGCGGCCGGGCGTCGGCGGAAAACGAGCAGAATGCGTTCTACGTTCAGAGCGACCGCGGGGAAGTGGTCTTCAAGCAGATCGCCGGATGGATCGCCCGCCGTATTGTCTGCTGGAAATCAGTCGGTGATTCCGTGATTCGAGGCGAGCGCGTAGGTATGATACGCTTTGGTTCGCGCACCGATATTTGGCTTCCCGAGGGGGCCGAAATTCTGGTTCGGCCCGGCCAGCACGTGGCCGGGGGTACCAGCGTCCTGGCGCGATGGAAATGAGCGACTTCGAACAGCACGAACTCGGGTTTCCCGGCACCCGGCGAGCCAATCTCAAGCTCCGCCGCGGCATCTATCTTTTGCCCAGCTCCCTGACCGTGGCGAACATGCTTTGCGGCTTCTACGCCGTGATGGCCACCCTCAAGGGTGGTGGCACGGACTTGGACAATGCCGCCAAGGCCATCGGCCTTGCGATTCTGTTCGATTCCTTCGACGGTTTTGTAGCCCGAGCCACGCACACGAGCAGCGAATTCGGCAAGCAGTTCGACTCGCTCGCCGACATGGTCAGCTTTGGAATCGCCCCAGCGGCGTTGGCCTTCACCTGGGGAGTGCGCGGCATTGCTGAGACTGGCTTCCTGGACATCCGGCGCTTGCACGAGATCGGCTGGTGGGTGGCGCTAGTCTTTGTGATTTGCTGCGCCTGGCGGCTCGCCCGGTTCAACATTCAGGGTATGGCGCCCGGATCAGGATCAAAGTATTTCGTTGGGCTGCCGTGCCCGGCCGCTGCGGGGCTGATTGCCGCCACGGTGCATGCGATTAAATCGCCGATTGAGGACTGGCGCTGGTCGGTCTTCTGGATGGTGGTGGTGATCGCGGATGCAGCCTTGATGTCGAGCACGGTGCGCTATCGCAGCTTCAAGGACGTCCCCATGTTGGCGCGCCAAAAGTCGTTCTTTGTCATTGTAATCGGCCTGCTCGTGTGGCTGATTGTTGCCTACTCGGAAGTGGTGCTGATGGTGATGGCAAGCGTCTTCGTCGCGTCGGGCGTCACACTTCATGTGATCCGCGTGGCTCGCCACTATTTGGTTTCGCACCCCCCCAAGACATGACTTCCGCCAAGGAAGCAGTTCGAGTGGCCATCGCGGGGGCGTCTTCTCTGCTCGGCAAGGAATTAAATCAGTGGCTGGAAGAGTCGAATTTTCCGGCGATCGATATTCGTCTCGTCGATGAGGAATTCGTTGCAGGAACGCTGACCGAAGCCGGTGGGGAACCGGCCATCATTGAAACAGTCACGGAAGATAGTTTCGAGCGCGTGCGTTTCGCGTTTTTCACCGGGTCGCCGCAATTCTCGAAGCGCCACGCTGCGGAAGCGCGCCGCGCTGGGGCGGTCGTCATCGACCTGAGCGGAGGGCTCGGTGCGGACGCGAATGCCAGGCCGTGGATCCCCACGCTGGACGCGGTGCTCACGTCGCCGGTGGAAGGCGCCCCGCCCGGCGAGCCGCAAAGCTTGTTTGTAGTTCCCTCTGCTCCCGCCGACGTGGCGATTTCCATCTCCGCGGCGCTTGCGCCCGCCGGCTTGGAGCGCCTCGTCGTAACCGTGCTTCAGCCTGTATCGGAGGGCGGGCCGGAGGCGATTGAGGAACTCGAAAGTCAGGTGGTGAAACTCCTGTCCTTCCAACCCGTGTCGCAAACGGTCTTCGACGCGCAAGTTGGGTTTAATATGCTCTCCAGCTACGGCCCGGAAAGCAGGATAAAGCTGGCCGACTCGCGCGAAAGAATTGCGAACGAATCTCGAAGGTATCTCGGGGGCCGCGTGCCAGTGCCTGCCATCATGCTCGTCCAGGCGCCTGTCTTCTATTCGCACGCCTTTACGGCGTATGCGGAATTCAAGGCCGCTCCCGCGCTCGATGATCTGGTGGTCCGCCTGAAGGGCGCTGGGTTAAAAGTGGCACGAGCGAAGGATGAGCCGCCCACGAATGTGAACATCGTCGGGGAAGTGCGGCCCGTGTTGAGGCAACCGGAGCGCGACCCGGGCATCGAAACCGGTGTCTGGCTGTGGGGCGCGGCAGACAATTTGCGCGTCCCGGCAGCGACCGCCGTCGCCATAGCGGAAAAACTGCTAGCTTCGTAAAGCGCGAATCGGCGCAAGCATGGCGTTGCGGAAAGGCCTTTAGTAGCACAGACTTCAGTCTGTGGGAGTTAGTGCTTGCAAGGCCTAAGACTCACAGACTGAAGTCTGTGCTTCTGGACTGCATTGAAGCGGCGATTCTAAAGCGCAAAGGGAAGGCCGGAACTTGCGATCGCGCGAAATCTCGGATTTGAAATTTCACATTTTTCCTCTGAGCCTCTGCCTCTCGTTGGCCACTCTTCTGTCCGCCTGCGGCTATCACGTCGGCGGAACTGCTTCTCAGCTTCCTCCCGGTCTGAAAGTGATCGCGGTTCCCGCGCTCAAGAACGACACGACCCGCTATCGCATCGAGCAAGGCATGACGGAGGCCGTGGTTCACGAATTCATTGCTCGCACGAAGTACCGCATTGTTTCTTCCGCAGATTCCGCCGACGCGGTGCTGCATGGCGAAATCACGAGTTTCGAGGCCATTCCCGCAGTGTTCGACACCACGCCCACTGCGACCTCCAGTTCCACAACCGTTCCGACGGTGAGTACCGCGACGGCGCGTGCCACAACGATGCTCGTTTCCGTTCATTTGAAGGTGTTGCTCGAAGAGCGTGATACGAAAAAAGTGCTCTACAAAAACGACGACTATCTTTTCCGCGAGCCCTACGAAATCTCCACCGATCCGTCAAAATTCTTTGACGAGCAGGGGCCCGCGCTCGAGCGGATGTCGCACGATTTCGCGGCCCGCCTCGTTTCCGATGTTTTGGAGAACTTCTAATGGCTACTGTCTCGCCGCGCGAACTTCTGGCCCGTCTGGCAAAAGGAAAACCCATTCCAGGGATTCTCCTCGTCGGCAGTGATAGCTATTTGCGCGATTTATGCCGCACGAAACTCGTCGAAGCATATGTGGCCGAGGGAACGCGCGATTGGGGTGTTCGGAAGTTTTCCGGCGACGAGGATGACGTTTCCGCGATTCTGGGGCAGGCGCAGACGATGCCCATGCTCGCGCCCCAGCAAGTGATTTTCGTCAGCGAAGTGGAAGCCTGGGAGCGTCTGGGAGACGATTCGCGGGATTCGCTCGTGAAACAAATTTCCGAATACCTGGACAATCCCGCCCCCTTCACCGTTCTCGTTTTTGAGACAGCCGGGCTGGACCAGCGGATGCGCCTCGCCAAAATGTTCGCGGAGAAAACGCTGACAGTTTCTGTGGAGCTTTCGACCGAGCCTGCGGAACGCGCGCGTCTCGCGGTGCCCCTGTCCCTCGAAATGTCCAGGGAATTGGGAGCGACTCTCGACCATGACGCGGCCGAAGAGCTCTGTGACATTCTCAACGGCGATCTCGCGTCGATCCACACGGAACTCAAAAAACTGTCCACCTACGTCGGCGACCGGCGAAAGATCACGCGTGCGGATGTTGAGCTCCTGGTAATCTCTGCCCGAAAATATGAGGTCTGGGATCTTGCGGAAATGCTGGCGGAGCGGCAACCTGCTCAAGCCCTGGAATTTCTCGACAGGCTGCTGCGCGAAGGCGAAGCCGCGCCAGCATTGCTTGGCGCGCTAGCCTGGACGTATCGAAAACTTCTCGAGGCGCAGGAAGTGCCGGCAGGCGCACCAGAATGGCAGATAAGAAGCCGCCTCAAAATGCGGCCGGATGCGGCGGAAAGAGCCGTTCGGCAATCGAGAAAATTTCCGAAGGCGCAGCTCACGAGCGGCCTGGCCGCCCTATACGAAGCCGACAGCCGCTTGAAATCCGGCGGAACAAATCAGCGCGCCGTGATGGAATTCCTCGTAACGCAGCTCGCTTCTCCGGCTCCCGCATAGCGGCGCAAAAAAAAACGCCTGGGACTTTCTTCCCGGGCGCGTCCATCTAAAGCAATCAACCTCAAATCAGGCGAGCCGCTAGAGCGTTTCTAATTTAAGTGCATACATATCCAGAGGAAGTGAAGTAGTTTGCGCATTCGGTTGAAGAGAGGCTATCGAGCAGTTCGCCGATCTCATTCCATAGGGCTTCAACCGATCGCTTGGCGGCCTTGCGGAGTAGCGCCTTGAGTTTGGCGAAGAGCTTTTCGATGGGGTTCAGGTCGGGCGAATAGGGCGGCAGATAGAGCAGGGTAGCGCCCGCGGCAGCGATGGCCTGTTTGACCCCGGACACCTTGTGACTGCTGAGATTGTCGAGAATGACGACATCTCCGGCCCGCAGAGTCGGGCACAGAAATTGGCGTACATAGGCAAGAAACAACTCGCCATCCATCGGGCCGTCGGCGACCAGCGGCGCCGTCAATTGCTGGTGGCGCAGGCCGGCGACAAAGGTGGTGGTATTCCAGTGGCCGTGCGGGGCCGAAGCGATACAGCGCTGCCCACGAGGGGCACGTCCATAGTGCCGCGTCATGCTGGTCGATATCCAGGTTTCATCGATAAAGACCAGCTTCTCGATGTCCATCCCGGACTGCGTTTCACTCCATGCTCGCCGCGACGATTGCACGTCGGCGCGCTCTTGCTCGCTGGCGTGCACGGTTTTTTTTGAAGGTGAGCTTCCATTTGTTCAGCTGGTGCCACAGCGTCGCGATCTTGGTCGCCACGCCCTGCTGCGCCAACCGTTGCTGCAACTCGGCCAGCGTCAGATCGGGCTCGGCTACGATCCAGGCGCGCAGCACCTGTTCGCTCTCCGCCAACCGTGACCGTCGATGGCCGCCGATCTGAAAACTGCTGCGTACGCCCGTTTCTTGCTGCCGGTCCCGCACCTGATAGACCCAGACGCGGCTGACCTCGAATCGCCGCGCAATCTCCGTCGGACGATCCCCGCGAGCCAGCGCCCGCAACACTCGCTCTCGCAAATCCTGCGAATACGCCTGCATTCAAGCCTCCTCTCTACCAGCAGGAGGATTGTCGCATGAAACTGTAAATACTTAAATTAGAAATGCTCTAGCTTATGCTTTCGCGGCAGCGCTCAGTCCATTTACTGCCACGCTCAACCGCGACTTGTACCGGTTTCCCGTGTTCTCCTCGAGTACGCCTTTGCTGATCGCGTGGTCAATCGCGGAGAGTGTAGGGCGAAGCAAAGTCCCTGCGGACGTGGAATCTTTCGCGGCAATCGCAGTGCGCAATTTCTTCATGATGGTTCGCACGCGAGTCGTGTTCGCGCGGTTGATTTCCGCGCGCATCCGTGACTGTTTGGCCCGTTTGATTACCGACTTCTTACGCTTCTTTACCTTTGTGGGTGCGCCCTGCGCCATTCAATTCTCCTCTTTGCATTAATCGCAATGAAGATACACTAACGGAGCCGCAACTCTTTGTCAACGAACGTGCAGACTCGGCAACAGGCCGGGTTCATGAAAAATACAGCCAAGTGATGCAGTGCGCGCCCGTCCGTTGTATAGTACCGCGCATCCGAAGATGCAGGAGTCGATAATGTCCTTCAAAAAAGTTGTCTTGACGGGATTGCAATTGGCCGTGGCGATGCTTTCGTTCAACGCGGCGGCGCCTTCTGCTTTTGCGCAGGCCAAATGGGAAAGACTCGCGCCATTTCCAGAGCCGGCCGAGGAAATTCTGGGCGCGGCGGCCGGCGGGAAGATGTATGTCTTCGCCGGCTTTATTCCAGTTTGGAAGCCCAAAGGGTTGGTCTACGAATACGATCCTGCCACCGATCATTGGACCAAGAAAAAACCAATGGCGCTTCCGTCGCATCACGTCGCGTTTACGGAGTATCACGGGAAGATTTACGCGTTCGGCGGATTCGTGTATCCGACGACAGGTCCCGCAGCGTGGGTTCCGATCAACAATGCGTGGGAGTACGATCCGGCCGCCGATTCGTGGAAGGCCTTGGCGCCCATGCCATCCAAGCGGGGTTCGCCCGTGGCCACCGCTGTGGGCGACAAAGTCTACGTCATCGGTGGCGTAAGCCTTCCTCCCGGTTCCACCGATATCGCCGTGAGTCCAACAACGCCCCAAGTCTCGGTCGGGACCGTTGAGGAATACGATCCCGAGTCCAACACCTGGCGCGAGAGAAGTCCCATGCCGACCCCGCGCAACCATGCGGCCATCGGCGCCGTGAACGGAAAGATTTATGTGATCGGCGGCCGTGTCGGAGCGGCGTTCATTGGCCTGGCGTCGGATACTTCCGTTGTCGAGGAATACGATCCGGCCGCCGACAAATGGAGCGCCACGCGCGCGCGCATGCCCTCGACGCGCAGCGCCCTCGGATATGCCGTGATCAACGGGCGCATCTATGTGGCCGGTGGCGAATTCCAGGACCCGCACATGATGGCGACGTTCAAAGCCGTCGAAGCCTACGACCCGGCCAGCAATACCTGGTCAATCATGCCGCCCATGCCCGTCAGCAGGCATGGACTTGCGGCTGGTGCGATCGGCAACCGGTTGATCCTGGTGGGCGGCGACGTGCAATCGTCGGGTACCGGAGTCGATGTCTCCACCGGCGAGGTGGACGCGCTCGTTATTCCTGCCGGCGATCATTAAGCCGGGCTTCAAGATTCTCTGATGAGCTGGGAGCCTCTGCTAACTTATTGGTGTGCAATGTCTTGTGCATATCCTTGACCCCTCCGGCCCTTTCAAGTACGCTTTCAAATACCCTCTTGCGAGGGCGGAGGTTTCTACCGCATCGGTTGGCGGCATTCTGAAGCCTGACCAGCCGAATCTTCCATGCGACGCACCGTACAAATTGCAGGCGGGATAGAGTCCCTATTTGGCACTCTAGACGAAAACGTCAAATTGCTGGAATCCGCGCTGCGCGTCACCACCGAATTGCAGGATGACCGCCACCTTGCCATCGAAGGCGAGGCCACTCAGGTGGATCGAGCCGTCCGAATCGTCACGGAATACAACCAATTGGTCCAAGAGGGGCGCCGCATGAGCAATGGCGATGTGAAAGCCATGATCAAAGTGGCCACGCAGGATTCCAAGACGACGCTGCGCCAGGTCCTCGACCCCGGCGCACCGGCGCGTCCCAGGATTTTCGGGAAGAAAAACGTAACGCCGAAAAGTTCCAATCAGCGGCAATACATGGAAGCGATTGAGAAGCACGACATGACGTTCGCCGTTGGTCCTGGCGGCACCGGGAAAACGTATCTGGCCGTGGCCATGGCGGTTTCCGCGCTCCTCACCAAGCAGGTGGACCGCATCATTCTCGCGCGTCCCGCCGTCGAAGCGGGCGAGCGGCTCGGGTTTCTTCCCGGCACGCTCCAGCAGAAGATCGATCCGTACATGCGGCCGCTCTACGACGCGCTGTACGACATGCTCGACGCGGACAAGTTGGAGCGATTCCTCGAGAAAGGAATCGTGGAAGTTGCGCCGCTGGCGTTCATGCGCGGGCGCACGCTCAACGATTCGTTCGTCATTCTGGATGAAGCGCAAAACACGACCAGCGAGCAGATGAAAATGTTTCTGACGCGACTGGGATTCAACTCGAAGGCGGTGGTCACCGGAGACGTCACGCAGATTGACTTGCCCGCGGGTCGAAAATCGGGCCTGGTCGAAGCGCTGGAAGTTTGCGGTCGCATCGAAGGGATCGCCTTCATCAAGTTCGACGAACGCGACGTCGTTCGCCACAACCTGGTGCAACAGATCATTAAGGCCTACGAAGAGTTTGGAGGAGGCGAGGCTCGGCGCAACGCTTCTCCCGACAACGGCAAGTCCGAACCTCCGAATTAGTGTGCTCGGTTTTGGTTCATGTAGCGCCCGTCCGCCGCAGCGGACGGGCATCCGCTCGGGACGAAAATGCCAACCTAAAGGTTGGCGCTACACAAGCCCGGCGAAATCTTGTAGTCCGCCAAAAAATGCCCGGATGTCAATGATCGTCAACCGCCAGCGCCGCGTGCCCGTGGCCATTCACCCCTTGCAGCAGTTCTACGAACGCGTCCGGCGCGAGCTCGGCTTCGCTCCCGAGTCTGTGACCATCCAGCTGATCAGCGACGATACCATGGCGCGGTTCAACGAGAGTTTTCGCAATAAGCACGGGCCCACCGATGTGCTTTCCTTTCCCGCCAATAGCGCCCGCCCGGCGCACGGCGCTGAATATATTGGAGACATTGCCATCTCGCCTGAAACCGCGCGGCGCAATGCGCGCCGCTTCTCGCGTTCCTTTCCCGTCGAAATGCGGATCTTGATTCTCCACGGCATGATTCATCTGGCAGGGTTCGACCACGAAACCGACCATGGAGAAATGGACCGCCTCGAGCGCCGCCTGCGAAAACGTTTGGGAGTTGCCGGACGATGACGACGTTTCTCTATGTGCTCGGGATCCTGGCTCTCGGCGTGGGTCTCGTCATTTTTTCATATCTCGACCGGATTTACAGGGAACTGGGCCGCGCTAACAAAGGCCGCGTCCGCGAGCATCTCGAAATTTTCGAAGCCGACATTGAACCCCACTTTGGCCTGGAGCGCGCGCGGGCGACCACTGGATTTCGCCTCCTTGCGAATCTCTGGCTGGTGCTGGTCACGGCGGAGACCGCGCGTGGCGTGATTGTGTTTGTCCCGGGCACGTGGGACGCGCTGGTGCAAGCCCTGGTTTACGTGCTCGTCGAAGTGCTTTTGCTGTCCCAATTTATTCCGGATTTTTTGCTCGCGCGGACGAAGGGACGCTGGCTCGTCCGCCTGGCTCTGGTCATCCGCGCGTTTCTGTGGATCGTCTGGCCATTCCGTGTTCTCCAGGACCTTGCCGCTTCTCTGGCGCGCATTTCCGACGATCCACACGCCGACGGCTCGGCCACGCAGGAAGAGGGAATCGAAGCTCTGGTGGACGCCGCGGAGCAAGAGGGAATTCTCGATCCGGGCGAGGCGCACATGATCGAGCAAGTCGTCGAGTTCAGCGACAAGCGCGTCCTGGAATTCATGACGCCGCGTCCGGAGGTTGTGGCGATCGCCGCCGGCGCCACCGTCGCGCAACTTCGCGCGCTCCTGATCGAGACAAAATTTTCGCGCATTCCCGTGTATGAAGATTCGCTGGACGACATCACCGGCATCGCTTTTGCGCGGGACTTGCTGCAGATCCCCGAAAGCGAAGCCGCGACCAGAACCGTGCGGGAACTCGCCCGCGCGGCCTTCTTCGTTCCGGAAACCAAGCACGGTTCCGATCTGCTGAAAGAAATGCAGCGGCGAAACCAGCAAATGGCGATCGTCGTGGATGAACACGGTTCCGTCGCAGGCATCGTGACTGTCGAAGATCTGGTGGAAGAAATCATTGGTGAAATTGGCGAGGATGATCGCGTTCCAGCTCCCGATGCCGTGCGCGAGCCGGACGGAAGCTTGCTCCTGCGCGGCAGCGTGTCCGTCGAAAAAGTTCAGGAGCTATTCGGCGTGGAATGGGATGTCAGCGGAGAGGAATCCGCCACGACCATCGGCGGATTGCTCAATCACATCGCCGGCCACGTGCCCGCCGCGGGAGAACATCTGGATTACGGCGGCCTGCGCTTTGAAATTCTGGAAGCCAATCAGCGCAAAGTGCTGAGGCTCCGGGGGCGCCGCCTTCCCGCAGTTGTTACGGCGATCAGATAATGAAAGTAGCGCAGGCTTCAGAGCCTGTGTGGAAACTGTGAAATCTTTGTAGGGCACGGCTTCAGCCGTGCCGTAAAGTATGCAGAATCAACACGGCTTTAGCCGCTGGCGTGTTCGAAATCGAGTTACCACACAGGCTCTTCAGCCTGTGGGGGTTCGTCCTTGCAAGGATCAAAACCCACAGGCTAAAGAGCCTGTGTGGGAAATGCCAAAAATCGATTTCCACATCCCTTTTCGTTTTTTACTTTCGTTGAAGCGAATCAAGTTAGCCGCTTCAACAAAAAATACAAGCTGTGGAAATCGAGGTTGCCACACAGGCTCTAAAGCCTGCGCTACCGAACCCTCACCGGCTGATGAGCTTGGCGATCACAAACGCAGCAGTTGCCGCAAGACCACCGATCACGACGGTTTGCAGCGCACCCTTGAACGGACTGATCCCGGTGAAGGTCCCCTTCACCCACCCGAACACAGCCAGCGCCAGCAGCGTCACTCCCACGGAAAAATAAAGCCCTCTTTGCACGTCGGAGAGCAAGATATACGGCGCGAGCGGAATCAATCCGCCAACGATGTAGGACACAGCAATTGTCAGCGCGCTGATGCGCGCGCGTTTCGGTTGCGGCTCTTCCAGTCCCAGCTCGAATCGCATCATGAAATCCACCCAGGACTTTTCTTTCCCGGTGATCGCTTTCACGACGGGAGCCATTTCCGTTTCGCTCAGCCCGTAATCGCGAAAAACTTTGGCGACCTCTTCGACTTCCACGTCCCGCAACTCCACAATTTCGCGAACTTCCCGTTCGCGCTCGGAAGCGTAATGTTCCTGGTCCGTCTTCGCCGCAAGATAACCTCCGAGTCCCATGGCAATCGAACCCGCGGCGATTTCCGCGAAACCCGCCGTAACCACAAGCGTCGAAGCATGCGGATTCGAGGCAATCGCCCCCGTAATTCCCGCCGCAAGCGCAAACGGGACGGTCAGCCCGTCCGACATCCCAATGACCACGTCGCGAACCGATTCCGGCGCGGTGAAATGATGTTCCGTGTGCGGCGTGGCGGGCATCCGAGTTTCTCCGGTAATTAAGGTTTCACTTAGCGACGATCATTCTCCAGAATGTTGCCGAGCCCAAAAAGTGTAACACGCCCTAGCTCGGCGCCGGATGCGCGTTCGCGATTCGGACAATGTCTTTCCGCGCCCTGCGAGGTATTATGCGAGCATGGCGCAAGAATTCAAGTCAGGATATGTCGCGGTAGTGGGCCGGCCAAACGCCGGAAAATCGACGCTCGTGAATCGACTCGTCGGAGAAAAAGTGGCGATCGTAACGCCGCGGCCGCAGACTACGCGCAACAGGATTCAAGGCATCGTAAACCGCCCGAACGCGCAGGTCGTTTTGATCGATACGCCGGGCATGCACCGGCCGGAATCGGCGCTCGGCAAACAAATGATGGGCGAAGTGGACGCCGCGATCGATGCGGTCGACGTCGTGGCGCTCCTGCTCGACGCCAGCGAAGATTTCGGCCAGGGAGACCGCCGCGCTGTCGAGCGCGTGCAGCGTTTTGACGGCACACGTTTCCTCCTGCTCAATAAAATCGACCGCGTCCCCAAAGCCGAGTTGCTCCCGCTGATCGAGACGCTGGCGAAAATGGGAAAGTTCGACGAGATCATTCCAATTTCCGCGCTGAAGGGTGATGGAGTCGATCGCGTGCTGGAGAAATTTATCGAATATCTCCCCGCGGGCGCGCCGCAATTTCCCGTGGACCAATATACGGACCAACCGGAACGCTTCCTGGCGGCGGAAATTGTGCGGGAAAAGGCGATGGAGGCGACCACGCAGGAAGTGCCTCACGCCGTCGCCGTTATCTGTGATGCGTTTGAGGAAACCGAAAAGTTGATTCGCATTCGCGCGACGATCTACGTCGACCGCGAAGGACAAAAGGGAATTCTGATTGGCAGCGGCGGCGGTACCCTAAAGAAAATCGGCACGTCGGCGCGCAAGGAACTTGAAGCCATCCTCGGCGCAAAAATTTTCCTGGAGCTGTACGTAAAAGTGCTGAAGAACTGGCGCGAAAATCCGCAGATCGTCCGCCAGCTCGACTGGCACTGGCAGCTGGAGCGAATCGCGGGGGAGTAGTGGGTCTCGCGTTCTTTGGAATTGGGCCAGTTAATGGGATGCTTCCTTGCCACCGCACTCTACAACTTCTAGAGATCTGCGGCGGACCATCCCATTAACTGGCCCATCTCGCGTTTTCTACATAATTGTGGAGCAGGTGGCTCAGGTAGGGCTGCCTCATGTGGTGCGCGTAACTCTTCCGCCTTAATCCCGAGCGCGCATGGGACGGTTCAAAAGACTGCGCTCAAGTCTCCACTTCGTCCCAGATGCGCGTCGCGTGCGTCTCTTTTAGGAACACACTCCCCACCACGAAGGTAAGCCCTGCTACGAAGATGGGGTAATAGAGTCCCGCGTAAATATTGCCCGTGGCGGCGCAAACGGAAAGCCCAACCAGGGGCAAGATTCCGCCCAGCACGCCGTTGCCAATGTGATAGGGCAACGACAGCGACGTGTAACGAATTTTCGCCGGAAACGCCTCCACCAGAAACGCGGCAATCGGCCCATAGATCATGGAGAAGAAGGCGAGTTGCACAAGCACGAGAAACACCAGCATGGGTACGCTCGGGTCCGGCGCTTCCTTCGCGGGAATCCGCGCGAGTGTGCCCGGATCCAGCGTCATGGGTGTCAGATTAATCGCGCCGGTGACGCTGTTGCGAGTGGACATCACTGTCACCACGTTATTTCCCGCCGCTTTTTCCATGGCTTTGTAAACGGGAATGTAGGTGACAGCCGCGAGCAGGCACCCCGCCATCATCAGCCTTTTCCGGCCGATCCGGTCCGACAAGGCGCCGAAGAAGGTAAGAAACGGCATGGCAATCAGCAGCGCCAGCGCGACGATGATGCTGGCCGTGATCTGGTTCACCTTTAGAATGGTCTGCATGTAGAACAGGGAATAAAACTGGCCCGTGTACGCCATCACGCCCTGACCCGCGGTCGCGCCAAACAGTACTAACAGCATTAATTTAAGCTTCTTCCAACTTGCAAACGAATCCTTCAGGGGCTGCGTCGAACTCCTTCCGGAACCCTTGATTTGCGCAAAAATCGGCGACTCCCGCATCTTCAGCCGGACGTAGAAGGAGACCAGAACCAGGATGAGCGACAACAGGAAAGGAAGCCGCCAACCCCACGCGCTGAACGCTTCCTTGCTCATCGTCTGCTCCACCAGCAAGATCACCAGCAGCGAGAGAAACAAGCCCAGCAACGCGGTGACCTGGATGAAACTGGTATAGAAGCCCCGCCGCCGATCCGGAACATGTTCGGCCACATACACGGCAGCTCCGCCGTATTCGCCGCCGACAGCCAGTCCCTGAAGGATGCGAATGGCAATCAGGGAAATGGGAGCAAACCAGCCCGCAGTCTTGAATGTGGGGAGTAAACCAGTCAATGCTGTAGCTCCACCCATGATGGACAGCGTCGCAAGAAAAGCGTACTTGCGCCCGACCAGATCACCGATCCGGCCAAAAAATAAAGCTCCGAATGGCCGCACCACAAATCCCACGGCAAACGTGGCCAGGTAGGCGATATACGCAAAAGTATCGTTACCCGGAGGGTAAAACTTCAGCGAGAGGACCGCGGCCAGGCTTCCGAAAATGTAAAAATCGTACCACTCGATCATTGTCCCCGCGGCCGAGGCTGCGATCACTCGCCAGATGCCCTGTGGGGCGATGCTCTCGGTTTGGATTGCAATCGCTTGACTTTCCATCCAACCTCCTGGCGGACTTCACTTCCAAAACAGTCTGCGGAATATGCTCCTCGCCTTTTTGTCACTCCGAGGTCGCCACGGCGACCGAGGAATCGCTCTTTCTTTTCGTGGCCCTAAACCGAGGAGAGATTCCTCGGTCGCCGTGGCGATCTCGGAATGACAAAAGATCCGGCTTTTTCCGCAGCCTGAAAAGCGGACTCACCAGCTCGAAGGCTGCCTCGAAATTCGCGACAGCTCTTGTCAACTCGGGCCGATGCCAATTAGCATAAGCGTTCATAGCTCACTTGGGGGGAAGCATTGCCGGGTAGGCGGTCGAAATATCAATAGGTTCCGCCCTTTCGGAGATCGGCCGCCGATAGCGTCGAGAGCCGCATTCCTTCGTCCGGTTTCCTGCATCGAAACGGTGGATCGTCCGAGACTCCGTCCCGCCGGCGACCAAGTTAAGACCAGCGCCCATTCGGTGCGCAAACATTTTCGGGAACGGTTTGGCCAGTTGCTATTTGCCCTCACCTGCACTTTCGTACGGTAGAGTTCCTTCGTGAACGTTTCGGAGAATGGAAACACAGGTGCCAAAGTGTGCGGCCGGAAAGCGAACCCCGCAATTAGAATTAAAAAGCTCGGTCGGTTAGAAGGAGCGCCTTCATGTTGAGTCGCCTTACCAGTCGTTCCCCGTTCACCTTACGAAGCGTGGCTTGCCGTTCCCCGTTGTGCTCTCTTTAGTCGGAGTAGTCCTCCTACCCACTAAAGGCGCCGTAGCCCAAGGAAGGCGGCCGAGGATTACGAGCCTGAGCCCGTCGTCGCGCGGGCCGATAGGCACGCTCGTGACGATCGCTGGGACGAACTTCGGCTCGACGCAGGCGACGAGCACGGTCAAATTCAACGGGACGACTGCGACGGTCAAAAGTTGGAGCGCGACGAGCATCGTTGCGCCGGTGCCGACGGGAGCGACAACAGGGAACGTGGTGGTGACCGTGGGAGGCGCGCCAGCAATGGTCTCAGATTCACGGTAACGGCGCCGGCTCCCAGCATCGCCAGCCTGACTCCAGCCTCAGGCATGGTGGGCGCCTCGGTAACGATAGCGGGCGCGAACTTCGGAACTGCGGGTACGGTCAGCTTCGGCGGTACGCCGGCAGCAGCGACCAGTTGGAGTGCGTCCAGCATTGTCGTGACGGTGCTGGCTGGGCCACTTCGGGCAGCGTGGTGGTAACCGTCGCAGGGGTCGCCAGCAACGGCGTGAACTTTACCGTGCAACCTCCGTCGGTGCCCGCTCTGCCTACCAGCGCGCAGGTTGTGTCGGCAATCGAAACGGTGAACAACTATTGGATCGCTCACAACACGCCGGGGAACGCCGACTGGACCGAAGCGACTTACTTTACCGGCGACCTGGCGGCGTACGACGCCACCGGGCAGGCCAATTATCTAAGCTTTGCGCAGTCCTGGGCCACGCAGAACAGCTACAGTCTTTGCAGCTCGGCCTGCGGGGAAGGCCCCGGCGGAAATACGACCACGAATCCGGATTACCAAGCCGCTGGACAGCCCTACCTTCGTTTGTACCAGTTGAGTAATAATTCGGCCGATTTAACCGGGATCACGGAAAGCATCTCTGGAATGGTCAACAGCACCGTGGACATTGAATGGACCGAGCCCGACTACGTGAACATGTCCATGCCGGACTTCGTTGCCCTGGGTTCGATCAACAACAACACCAACTACTACACCAGGATGTACGCGCTCTACAGTTACGCCAAGGGCCCGCAAGGGGCGGGGCTGTATGACGCAGCGACCGGGCTCTGGTGGGAGGATAGCACGTATGTGAACACCAGCACGTTCTGGTCGCGCGGGAATGGTTGGGCCTTTGCGGCGCATGCGAAAGTACTGTCCGTGCTTCCGCAGTCGGACCCGCACTACGCCGAATACCTGAGCACCTTCCTGTCGATGGCGCAGGCGCGGGCGGCGCGGCAGCAGCCTGGCGGCTACTGGAACTCGGACCTGGGAGGAACCGACTATGCCGGGCCGGAGAGCAGCGGCACGTCATTCTTTGTCTATGGATTTGCATGGGGGCTGAACAACGGCATCCTGGGTCAAGCCACGTATTTGCCGGTAGTAGAGAATGCCTGGAACTTCCTGGCGAACACGGCGATTCAACCTTCAGGCCTGTTGGGCTACGTGCAGCCGATCGGTGGGGCTCCGGGTCCAACGACAGTCACAACGACGGCGGACTTTGGCGTGGGCGCGTTTCTTCTGGCGGCGCGCCAGATGCAGTTGCTGGTCAAGTGACGATGGCGTCTCTCATCACGCCACATGAGTGGGCGTGCGCCTATTGGCTCGAGTAGGACAGGCTTCAGCCTGTCGTCTTTTTGTCGAAGATGGATCGCAACCCCCGACAGGCTGAAGCCCGTCCTACTCTTCCGCCTTGATCCCCAGCGCGCGCATTCGGCGGTATAAGTGACTGCGCTCAAGCCCCAGCGCTTTCGCGGTGTGCGTCATGTGCCACTGGTTTTCCTCGAGCTTGCGCAGAATAAATTCCCTCTCATACGCACTGCGCGCCTCGTGCAGCGTCGCGTTCGGCTGCTGGGCCATGCGCGAGCTGGCGCGAAACAACTCCGGCGGAAGGTGCAGCGGCTCGATTTTGTCCTGCGGAACCACAATCATGAGGCGCTCGATCAGGTTGCGCAGTTCGCGGACGTTTCCCGGCCAGTGATAACGCGCCATGACGCCGAGGGCCGCTTCGCTCACCTCCTTTGGCTTGCGTCCGTACGCGACGGCGAATTCCAACATGAAATAGCGAGCCAGAATCGGAACGTCCTCGATGCGCTCGCGCAGCGGCGGCAGGGTGAAGGGAATCACGTTGAGGCGGTAGAAAAGATCCTCGCGAAACCGGCCACGCGTAATTTCGTCTTCCAGCGTTTTGTTGGTCGCGGCGATCACACGCACGTCGACGCCCACCGTTTGATTGGAGCCGACCGGCTCCAGGCGCTGCTCCTCCAGCACGCGCAGGACCTTGGCTTGCGTGCGCAGGCTCATGTCCGCGACTTCGTCGAGAAAAAGCGTCCCTCCATCGGCCTTCTCAAATTTCCCGACCTTATTCTCGGTTGCGCCGGTGAAGCTGCCTTTCACGTGCCCGAACAGCTCGGATTCGATGAGTTCCTCCGGAATTGCCGCGCAATTCACTTCGACAAATCCCCGGTCGCCGCGCAGGCTCGCGGCATGGAGGGCCCTCGCGACAAGCTCTTTGCCCGTGCCGCTTTCACCGTAGATCAGGACGCGCCCGTTCGTCGGAGCGGTCAGCGCGATCTGCTGCCGCAAGGCGCGCATCGGAACGGTGTCGCCTTGCAACTGCGTGCGGCCTCCGAGTTCCTCCCGAAGCTGCCGGTTTTCCTGCGCCAGGCGGTGGACTTCGAGCGCATTCTTGATGACCAGAATGACTTTTTCCAGCGAGAGCGGCTTCTCGATGAAATCAAATGCGCCAAGCTTGGTCGCACGGACGGCGGTTTCGATGCTGGCGTGCCCGGAAATCATGACGACCGTTGCGTCCGCGCCATTCTTGCGTATGCGCTCCAATGTTTCCAGGCCGTCGATTCCATCGAGCCAAACATCCAGCAGGACCAGATCGATCGAGCGCTCGTCGAGCAGCGAGAGACATTCTTCGCCGGAAGATACGGCGAGGGATTCGTATCCTTCGTCAGCCAGAATCGACGAAAGCGCCTCCCGTATGCCTTGCTCGTCGTCCACGATGAGAATGGAATTGGGCATGAAAGTGGAGAGCTATCCGATTCGCGGAGACATCGGGGCCGATGCGACCTCCGCCATGGGAAGCTGAAGAATGAATTTCGCGCCGGTCGGCAAATTGTCCTCGACCCGGATCGACCCGTGGTGCTCGGCCATGATGCGGCTGGCGATCGCCAGCCCAAGCCCCGTGCCGCGATCCTTGGTTGAGAAGTGAGGCAGAAAGAGGCGGTCCTTGTCCTCCGGCGAAATTCCGTGGCCGCTGTCGGCCACAATGATCTCGACGATTTCACGATCGCTGTTGAATCGCGTGCACAAGAGCATTTCCTTTACCGACGAGCCTTCCATCGACTCCGCGGCATTGTCGATCAGATTGACAAGGACGCGCCGCAACAGTTCGCCGTCGGCGCGGATGACCGGCAGACCGGGCGCCAGATCTTTTCGCACACGGATCCCTTCGAGCCGGCCGTCAAAGACGGAAAGCGCTTCATTCACAATTTCATTCGGGGATGCGGGCGAGAGCTTCGCGGTAGGGAACCTTGCGAATTGCGAGAATTCTCCGACCAGGGATTCGAGCACCCGGACCTCCCGCTCGATCAAGCTCGAACACTCGCCGACCAGCCGCACCAGTTCGGGCGGTTCATTCGCCGGGGGATTCTCGCGATGCCGTTCCAGGTAGCGGGACAATCGCTGCGAAGAAAGCTGAATCGGCGTGAGCGGATTCTTGATTTCGTGCGCGATGCGCTGCGCCACTTCCTGCCAGGCCGCCGCTTTCTGCGCGCGAAGCAAATCGGTCAGATCGTCCACCACAACGACGTAACCTCGATTGGACCGGCGCGGGCCCAGCGAACTCACCGTTACCGCCGCCCGCAGCAGTCGGCCCGCCGCGGAAAATTCGAGTTCCTGAGTCGCGGTGCCGAGGCGAAGCGAACGCCGCATCAGGACGTGCACGGCGCGGGCCGCCTCTTCCCCCAGGAGTTGCACGAAGCTCATCGCTTGCCGGGAGCCGTCACCAAACATGCGGACCGCGGCCGGATTGACCCGCCGGATCGTTTCCGTTTCATCCACGGAAATAACACCCGTCGGAATATTTTCGAGGATCGTTTCCATCAGTGTCCGGCGCCGCTCCAGCTCCTGCACCGCTTGTTGCAGATTCTGCGTGAAGATGTCGATTTGGCGCCGGCTGTCGCCCAGCTGTTCGGTCATGCGGTTGAACGAGCGGACCAGGGTTTCCAATTCATCTTGCGCCTGAACCTTGACCCGTGTTTCGAAATTTCCCGCGGTGATTTCCTGCGTCGCTTCCGCCAGAGCCTGAATCGGAACGGTGACCTGCTTGGAAAGGAAGAGCGCAAACCACGTCGCGGAGAACATCAGAAGGATCGTGAACAGCCCCAGCGTCAGGAGCAGTTGCGATTTGTAGGTGCGAAGGTGCTGCCGCTGCTCGCCGTAAACCGTTGTTTGTGCGTTAATATCTCGAATTCGATCCGGAAAATCGTCAGGAACGTTTCTTCCGGCAAGAAAATAAATATTCCCCGCCCGGGCACGGCCCGCGAGGAAAAACTTTCCGCCATATTCCCATAGCTCCGCGCCACCCGGTATTTGGCTGACCAAGGTGGGCAGATCGGGCCGCGAACTCGCGCCGGAACCTGTAGCGGGCGATTCGATCCGGAAATTCGAGTTCGCAGCGACAGCGATAGCCTGGCCGTTCTCGCCCACTTCCCAGGCCAGGTCCGCCCCGCGGGCGAATGCTTGATCGAACGCATGAATCGTGTCTCTCGCAGTGCCGTCCACCGTGGCCCCCGCCACATCCTTGGCGATCTCGGACATTCGCGCGGCGTCGTCGCCGTTCATTTCGTCGATTAGTTCACGACTGTACTGGGTCGCCAGCTCGATGGGCCGGGGGAACCAGAGCACCAGCGTGCGGTTCAATAATGCGTAACTCACGAAGAACAAGAAGACCACAGGCAAGAAGGAAACTGCGATCGCCGCCAGAACCATTTTTGTCTTGAAACGAGAGCCGGGTTGATGCGCGCGCCGCTCCGCCCACAGGCGCACCACGCTGCGAGTCAGAACCGCGCCGAAAACGACCAGCGCCGCCACGATGAATGTGGTGAGGGCGTAAAGAACCGTCTGGTCCAGGGTGCGGAGTTGGGGTGGCAGGGTCAGCGATCCAAAAGTAAAGACCGCCGCCAGCAAGAGGACGATGGTCACGCCGCCAACGGCCAGCAAGAGTTGCGATTTGCGGCTTGTGCTCACGCCATACTCCCGGAAGGCGAAGTCCCGCGCGGCACGATCCCGGTGAACAAGGACAACGGAGAGTTTGCCGGCAGCAGTGGGCGAAGCGGGCACTCTTCGCAGCGCGGAGCGCTCTTTCGGCACCAATTCTTCCCTGTATTCACAAGGAGTGCATGTAATTCATTGAATAGCTCTGGCCGCCGCGGAATCGAAGTTTCAACCAAGGCGCGCACCTTTTCATAATCCGGCTGCCCGTCGGTAATCCCGTGCCGCCCGAAGATCCTGTGCGTATAAGCGTCCACGACAAAAACGGGATGGTTCCCGGCATACAGCAAGATGGAGTCGGCGGTTTCCGGCCCAATGCCATGGACGGTTAGAAGTCTTTCGCGCAGCTCCAAAGTGGGCGTCACAAACATGCGTTTCAGCGAACCTCCGTACCCGGCATGAAGAAATCGAACGAAGGCCTTCAATTTTTTCGCTTTTTGCCGGAAGTAGCCGGAAGGCCGCACGATCGCAGCCAGTCGCGCAGTTCGCACTTGGAGCATCGCCGAAGGCGTGAGCATCCGCGCCGCGCGAAGATTGGCGATGGCGCGTTCGACGTTCTCCCATGCCGTACTTTGGGTCAGGATCCCCCCCACAATCACTTCAAATGGTGTTTGGGCCGGCCACCAGCGCATCGGGCCAAGCGCGCCGGACATCGCTTCATAGTAACGCAATAGTTCGCCTGACGCGGGAGCCTCCTGGGCCGCACCGGCCACGCCCCGCGGCACGCGCCTCCCACTGCCGGTGTCTCTTCCCGGCAGGTACTCTTTTGCTGGCATGCCCCTTGCTTCGCCCATCGCTTCGGAAGATAACGGGCGCCGTACGTCTAGTCAAGACAAGGTCTCGCAGGTGCGACCAAGTCGCCTGTACCAAAGGACAGGTGACCTCGTAGTGCCCGTTTCAGTACGACTTGCGAAAATGGAGCAATGGCCATTCTCGTCTATCTGCTACTTTAATCTTTCCGGGGGTGTGCATGCCCCGGGGAGTCCTCATTCGATGTCGTCCCGGCTCGGCGAAATACTGATCAAGGAAAACTTGATCACGTCCGACCAACTCCGGCAGGCCTTGGAACACCAAAAGGCGAGCGGGGGCAGGTTGGGGACGTGCCTGATGAAGCTCGGTTTCATCAGTGACGATGAGATTACGGGTGTGCTTTCCCGCCAGTACGGGGTTCCCTCCATCAACCTGAAATACTATGAGGTTGACGCCGCCGTCATCAAGCTGATCCCTCAGGACACTGCCGTCCGCTACCAGATTGTTCCTCTCTCGCGGGTTGGCTCGACGCTGACCATTGCGATGACCGATCCGACCAACGTGTTCGCCATGGACGACATTAAGTTCATGACCGGTTTCAACGTTGAACCGGTAGTGGCCTCCGAGACGGCGATTGCCGAAGCTATTTCGAAGTTCTACGGCGAGGCGCATAGCGAAGAAGAACTCTCCAGGGTGATGAAAGACCTCACGGGCGACGAAGGCGCGGATTTGGAACTCGCCTCCGAAGAACAGGAGATGAACCTCGCCGAGCTGGAACGCATGGCCGAGGAAGCGCCCATCATCAAGTTGGTCAACCTGATCCTGACCGACGCAGTCAAGCGCGGCGCCAGCGATATCCACATCGAGCCTTACGAAAAAGAAGTCCGTGTGCGGTTTCGAATTGACGGAATCCTGCAAGCGGTCATGTCGCCGCCGATGAAACTTCGCGACGCGATTATCAGCCGCGTCAAGATCATGGCCAAGCTCGACATTAGCGAAAAGCGGTTGCCGCAAGACGGCCGCATCATGATCAAGTACCGCAAGGACGGCAAGATCAAGGACCTCGACTTCCGCGTTTCCACCATCCCGGCCCTGTACGGCGAAAAGATCGTGATGCGGTTGCTCGATAAAGAGAATCTGAGACTCGACATGACCAAGCTCGGCTTCGAGCAAGAGTCCCTGACCAAATTCGAGCGAGCGATTCTTCGTCCTTATGGAATGGTCCTGGTGACCGGGCCCACCGGTTCCGGCAAGACCAACACCCTGTATTCGTCTATCGCCCGGCTGAATACCCCCGAAACCAATATCATGACTGCGGAAGACCCCGTGGAATTCCAGCTGGCGGGTATCAACCAAGTCCAGATGAAGGACCAGATTGGTCTGAATTTCGCGGCGGCGTTGCGGGCTTTCTTGCGGCAAGATCCGAATATTATTCTGGTCGGCGAAATCCGCGACTTTGAAACGGCGGAAATCGCCGTGAAGGCCGCGCTCACCGGACACCTGGTGCTTTCCACGTTACACACGAATGATGCCCCATCGACGATCAGCCGATTAATGAATATGGGAATCGAGCCCTTCCTGGTCGCCACTTCGGTGAACCTGATTTGCGCGCAGCGGCTCGTGCGAAAAATTTGCACGAACTGCAAGGAAGTGTTGAAGGTCCCCGAGCAAGCCATGCTCGACGCCGGATACTCGCAAGAGGAGCTCAAGACGACGGAGATCTTCATCGGCAAGGGTTGCGGAACGTGCAACAAGACCGGATACAAGGGACGCGTGGGTCTCTACGAGGTCATGGAGATCAATGACGAACTGCGCGAATTGATTTTGGTCGGCGCCTCCGCGCTCGAATTGAAGAAAAAAGCCGTGGATAACGGGATGCTCACCCTGCGCCGAAGCGGCCTGACCAAGGTCGCGTTGGGGATGACCACCATCGAGGAAGTTGTTCGGGAAACTGTGTTGTAGGAAAGGCGAACCGATGTCTGGAATCACGCTCAGTGAATTGCTGAAGAACATGATTGAGTTGGGCGGAAGCGATTTGCATATCACCACCAATAGCCCGCCCAGGGTCCGCGTCCACGGCAAGCTGAAGCCCATGGACATGGCGCCGTTGACGGCGGCGGATACCAAGGCGCTTGCTTATAGCGTCTTGACCGACGCGCAGAAGCACAGGTTCGAGGAAAACCTGGAACTTGACTTCTCCTTCGGGCTGAAAAATCTGGCTCGCTTTCGCGGCAACGTGTTTCAACAGCGCGGCGCCGTGGGAGCCGTCTTTCGGACCATTCCCTGGGAAATCAAGAATTTCGACGCGCTCGGTCTTCCCGCCATTGTGAAGGGTTTGTGTGACAAGCCCCGCGGCCTGGTGCTGGTCACCGGCCCGACCGGATCGGGCAAGTCCACGACGCTCGCCGCGATGCTGGACAAGATCAACAGCGAACATGAAGAGCACATGATGACGATCGAGGACCCCATCGAATTTCTTCACAACCACAAGCGATGCCTGGTGAACCAGCGCGAAGTCCATTCGGACACGCATTCCTTCGCCAATTCGCTGCGCGCCGCTCTTCGCGAAGACCCCGACGTCGTGCTGATCGGAGAAATGCGCGACCTCGAAACCATTGAATCCGCCTTGCGCATCGCCGAAACGGGCCACCTCACCTTCGCCACCTTGCATACAAATTCAGCGATTTCCACCATCAATCGTATCGTGGACGTGTTCCCGTCCTACCAGCAACCGCAAATCCGGGCGCAGCTTTCCATGGTGCTCGAAGGAGTCCTTTGCCAGGCGCTTCTGCCGCGGGTAGACGGACGCGGGCGTGTGATGGTGCTGGAGGTGCTCATTCCCAATCCCGCGATCCGCAACTTGATCCGCGAAGACAAAATTCATCAAATCTATTCGGCCATGCAGACCGGAACTGGCACGTCCGGAATGCAGACCTTCAACCAGGGGTTGGCGAACGCCTATTTCGCGAAGTTAATCACTTTGGAAATCGCCTTATCTCGATCGTCGAATCCTGAGGAACTACAGGATATGATTAACCGGGGAGTGACATCGGCCCCCGCGCGCGCGCCTGCCACGGTTCGACGCTAATACCGAGTGCGGGTCCGTCGCGGCGGACAGCCCGCCGGGATAGGCTGCGGGCTGTATTTATTTGCCCCGGTTCACGGAGGGCAGCCCGCCGGATCAAAGTAGCCGCCATCCCCGATGTGCCTGATGAGGATCGGGCAGGACCAATTGTGAGGAGGAGAGGAAGATGCCGGTTTTCACGTATCGAGGTACCAACCGCGGTGGGGCTACGGTGAGCGGAGAGTTGGCGGCCGCGAGCAAGTCGGAGCTTATCAATACTCTCAAGCGCCAGCAGATCAACGTCACCAAAATGTCGGAGAAGGGCAAGGAATTTAACTTGCCGACATTTGGCGCGGGCGTCGATTCCAAGGAGTTGGCCGTCTTCACTCGCCAATTCTCCGTGATGATCGACGCTGGATTGCCCCTGGTGCAGTGCCTGGAAATTCTCGCCGGGCAGCAGGAAAACAAGGTCTTTCAAAAAGTGCTGACCGGGACGCGTGCCTCGGTGGAAGGCGGATCGACTCTGTCCGCAGCCATGCGCCAGAACGAAAAGGTCTTTGACGCCCTGTATGTGAACCTCGTTGAAGCGGGCGAGACGGGCGGTATTCTCGACACCATTCTGCAACGCCTTTCTTCGTACATCGAGAAGAACGTCAAATTGAAGCGCGCCGTTAAGTCAGCGCTTGTCTACCCCATCGTCGTCTTGTCGGTTGCTGCGGCGGTGATCGTCTTGTTGTTATGGAAGGTGGTGCCGATTTTCGCGACCCTGTTTCTGGGCCTGGGCGTTGACCTCCCGCTGCCCACCCGGATCGTGATCGGGCTGAGCAATTTTGTAGGCAGCATCTTCGGTTTGCTGATCGCGTTTGCCATTGTCGGGATGATTGTCGGGTTAAAGGTGTGGTACAAAACTCCGGCCGGCCGCATGGCCATCGATATCACGCTGCTCAAATTGCCGCTGATTGGACTTCTGCTCAGGAAGATCGCCGTGGCGCGCTTTACTCGGACGCTAGGCACGCTGATCTCCAGCGGTGTCCCCATCCTCGAAGGATTGGAAATTACGGCGCGAACGGCCGGGAACGCGCTGATCGAAAAGTCGCTCATGCAAGTTCGCAAAGGCCTGGAAGCAGGCCGCAACCTTTCCGATCCGCTCAAGGAAACCAATGTGTTCCCGGGAATGGTGACGCAAATGATCGGCGTCGGAGAACAGACCGGCGCGATGGATGCCATGCTGCAAAAAATTGCCGACTTCTATGAGGACGAGGTCGATGCGGCGGTCAAAGACCTGCTGGCCGCCATGGAACCCTTGATGATCGTGATTCTGGGCCTCGTGGTGGGCGGCATCGTGATCTCCATGTATTTGCCGCTGTTCTCGCTGATCGGGCAACTCAGCAAGGCCCACTAGAGGCTCGCAAGAGAACGGTTCGGCGGTCTCAAAGGTCGGGAGGGCGCTCCCAAACGGACCGCCCTCCATCTCTCCCCGGCTCGAGTCTGACGGAAATTTTCAAACGTGGAAAGGACGCTGGCTGAAAGCTCGTCTCGAATGGAACTGACACAAAATGTCGCTGCCTGGCTCGGCTGGCTTTCCCGTGTACGCTTTTTCCTGATTACACTTCTGCTCGCTCTGGTCATCGTGCTCGGCAAGACCAGCCAGCTCGAAGTTTCCACCCGCTATTTCATTCCCTTGATGATCCTCTGGTACATGCTGGCGATCGTCTACGCCATCTTGATGCGCTGGATGCCCGTGGCCTCGTGGCACGCAGGAGTTCAGTTGGTCTTCGACTTGCTCGTTGTGACCTGCGTGATTTACCTGACCGGGGTGCAGGACAGCTACTTCATTTGGCTCTACCCGCTCGCCATTATCGTCGCCAGCATTTTATTTTCGCGCAAGGCCACGTTCATCGTGGCGGGGTTCAGCTTCATTCTCATCGGAGGTCTGGCCGAGCTCATCTACTACAACACCCTGCCTCGCATGCAGATTGCCGTGCCCAGTAGCCGCCAGCTGCAGACCTGGATCTTCAGCAATTTATTTTATTTCCTGGCCGTGGCTTATCTCTCCAGCCTTCTGGCGCAAACCTTGCGCCGCCACAGCGCGGAACTCGAAGTCAAGCGCGGGGAACTTCAGGACCTGCAGGCATTCAACGAGCACATTATTCAATCCATGCGCGGCGGGCTGCTCACCACGGACATGGACGGGCGTATTCTCTTGCTGAACCGCACGGGAGAAGAAATTACAGGAACCCAATTTCGCAGGGTGAAGGGGTCGCCGATGCAGGACGTGTGGCCCTCCTTCTGGCTTCCGGGCGATATGACCGAAGACGGTAAGCTCCCCCAACGGCGCGAGGTTGATTTCATGACGCCCGATGGCCAGCAGCGTTTCATCGGCATATCGGTCTCTCCGCTTCGCACAGGAGAGCGCCGCACCACCGGCTACGTGTTCAATTTCCAGGACCTCACCGACCTGAAGCGCCTCGAACAGGAAGTAGCCACCAAGGAACGCATGGCGGCGCTCGGGCGTCTCTCCTCGGCCATCGCGCACGAAATCCGCCAGCCCTTGACTGCGATGGCGGGCGCTGTCAAGGAATTGGGCCGCCTGGTGCCGCTGGAAGAGGACGAAAAACACCTGGTGGGGATTGTGAGCCGGGAATCGGAGCGCTTGAACAAAATCATTACCGAGTTCCTGAACTATTCCCGCGAAAAAACCTACGAATTTTCCGAAGAAGATGTCTCGAACCTTTTGGACGAAACCCTGACGCTCCTGGAACGCAATCCCCAGGTAGATGGAAGGTATCGCATCGAGCGGGCTTTTACGGGAATGGAGGTCCGCGTTCGGGTCGACCGCAACCGCATCAAGCAGGTGTTTTGGAATTTGTCCGACAACGCCCTGCGCGCCATGCCGGACGGTGGAATTTTGACGGTGTCTCTGGAAGCCGCCCCCTTCTGGGTCCGCATCCGGTTCCGCGACACGGGAATGGGGCTCGATCCAAGACAGCGCGCGAAAATATTCGAGCCTTTGCAATCCAATTTCGTGGGCGGCACCGGTCTGGGACTCGCCATCGTGTATCAAATCGTGCAGGCTCACAGCGGCCGCGTCAGCGTGTTTTCCGAAAAAGACAAGGGAGCGGAATTTACGGTGGATCTGCCTCGCGTCGCCTGACGCGCCCGCGCCGGAAGGAAGCAGTCGAATGGCTCATATCCTGGTCGTCGATGACGAGCGGTCCATTTGCGAATTGTTGGAAATCACCTTTCGCAAAGAAGGACATCGTGTCGAAGTGGCCTCCAACGGCGAGTCCGCGCGCCGAAAGCTCGAATCCCAGATTTTCGATATTGTGATATCCGACATCCGGATGCCGGACGCCACAGGCGTTGAACTCCTTCAATTTTGCAAGGAAATATCGCCCTCGAGTTATTTTCTCCTGATTACAGGCGTGCCCACGGTGGAGACGGCGATTGCCGCGATCAATGCCGGGGCGGACCGGTATGTGATCAAGGACCATGACCTCGTCGATCAGCTGCGCCGCGCCGTGCGCCAGGTGGATGAAACCCTGCGGCTCAAGACCGAAGCCGGCTACTTGCGGCGTGAATTGCGGCGCCTCACGGGCCAGGACAACATCATCGGCCACAGCCCGAAGATGCGCGCGATCTTTGACATGATCGTGACGGTCGCTCCACAAACCAGCCGCATACTGATTACCGGAGAAACCGGCACGGGTAAGGAACTCGTCGCGCGCGCGATTCATGAAAACAGCGCCCGCAGCAAGGAGCCGTTCATCACCATCAATTGCGGGGCCTTCCCGGAAACCCTTTTGGAGTCCGAGCTGTTCGGCTACGTGAAAGGAGCCTTCACGGGGGCGAACGAAAACCGCCAGGGTTTGTTTCGAGGGGCGCACGGCGGGACACTCTTCCTGGATGAAATTGGAAACATGAGCCTGTCGATGCAGGTGAAGTTGTTCCGCGTGCTGCAGGAGGGCAAGGTCCGGCCAGTCGGTTCCAACGATGAAACGGAAATTGATGTGCGCGTGATCGCCGCCACGAACAAAAACCTGGAAAAAGCCATCGCCGCGGGAGAGTTCCGCGAAGACCTCTTCTATCGATTAAGCGTGATCCCCATCCATCTGCCGCCCCTTCGCGAGCGGAGAGACGATATCCCGCTTCTCGCTCGAGCTTTTTTGGAGAGATTCCGCAAGTCCATGGAAAAGCCGATGGAAGGGATCACACCCGATGCCATGACCTTGCTGGAATCGTACGACTGGCCCGGAAATGTCCGCGAGCTGGAGAACACACTGGAGCGGTCCGTGGCTCTGGAAACAGGAACGATGATTTCCGTCGCCGTCCTTCCGGACAAGATCAGCGGTCAGGGTCTGCAGGGCATTCCGGACCGAGCGGAAACTGAAAACGGCCGCACCCGCATTCCGGATGGTGGAATCGACCTCGAACAGCATGTCCAAAATCTGGAAAAAAATTATATTTTAGCGGCGCTCGATGCCTGTGAAGGCGTGGGGACGCGCGCGGCGGAATTGCTCAAGATGAGCTACCGTTCTTTCCGCCATTACTCCAAAAAATACAACATCAGATAACGGGTAGAGAAGCAGCCTCAGCTTGCCGGAAGACGTGATACCGGCCCAGCCATTTTCGTTGCCCGCAGGTGCGGCTTCGCGCGAGCGACAGCAGGTGAGCTACTGAAGCCGGAAGACGGGCAGAAGACAATTCAGGAACCGACACCATCGAGTCCACGGCTATTTACTACCGACCAGGCGCCCGCGGCACTCGACCGGACGGCGGAGCATTCCGTGTGATTCGCAGGTCCGTCATATCCTCTCAATGGCATTCGTGTACTCTATAGTAAATCTTTTGTTTCGCTCCCAAGAAAATCTCAGCACGGAGAAAACAAACGACACAGAGATCCCGGAGAAAAACGGCTGGACCGTCTTACGCCCGATTGCTGGAGAATATGGCGACACGCGAGCGCTGCGCCGCAATCCATCTTCTTACTGCGGAGACACGGAAAGCGATGTTGCGCCCAGCAACCGCATCAGATTTTGGGCCTCCGCATTCCCAGGATCCAAACGCAGAGCCGCCCCCGCGTCGGCGCGGGCGGATGCCGTATCGCCTCGCAAATAGTGAATCGCAGCGCGGCTCGACCAGGCGAGCGAATACCCGGGCGATTCCGAGATCTCGCGATTGAGAACCTCGAGGGCGTTATCCATGCGGCCGGTCCTTATCAACATTTCCGCCAGCCTCACGTCCATGAAATCGTAGTTGGGATTGTCCCTCCCGCTCATGTTCAGGGCTTTCTCGAATATCCCGCCAGCGGCTTCATAGTGCTTCACCGAGGCCTCTAGAAGACCATAAGACACCAGCGCGTCCGGATAGTCTGGGTAGATTCGCAACGCGGTTTGAAGTTCGGCACGAGCCAAAACAGATTGTCCGTGGGCCAGGTACTGGCCCCCGAGATTGGCGTGCATCTTCGCGCTGCCTGGCGCTGCCTGCACTCCGGCAGAATAAAGATTCAGATCGTTTTCCCAGTCCATGTTGCGCACCACGGTGCGCACGGCCAGCGCCGCCACAACAACGGCGAACAATCCCAATGCCACTGTTCGTTGTCGGTCCTTTAGCCAGTTCCAACTCATCGCCACCAACAGACAAAATCCCGCTGATGGGAGATACGCGAACCGCTCGCCCAGGATCGTTCCCGTCGGTATTAGGATGTTCGCTGTAATCGCGAATCCGGCCAAATAGATGCCGCCGGCCAAGACCAAACCGCTCCGTCGTGCCCGGATCGCCCATACCCAAACGCCCACCGCCGCTGCTGCAGCCGCCGCCGCAGGCAGTGTGTGGCGCCAATCGAAATAAACCGGAATCTGGTTGAAGGAATAGTCGCAGGAAAGCGTGGCCGGATAGAAGTGCAGGCCGGCATACTTCCACGCCACGCGCAACGCGTTCAGAATTCTCCACCCGGCGGGAATGCCGGCGAGCGGATTGTCTATCGGGCTGATCCTTGCCTGGCCGAAGCGGCCTCCTTGTATTTTCCAAAGCAGGCCAATATACAGCAGGGTGATCCCGGTGATCCGCGCATAACGCGGATGCGGCTTCCACATGCCGCGGGCGTAGTCGCCCACCAGCACCAGTGGCAAGAAGATCATGGCCGATTCCTTCGACAGCAGAGCCAGCAGAAAGCAGATCAAAGCGGGGATCTCCCGATCGCGCAGGTGCAGGATCCACGCCGCTATCAGGAATCCGGCGGCAAGCAGCTCGGAGCGCCCCACGATGGACGCGACGGCCTCGGTATGGATGGGATGAATAGCGAACAGGCAGGCGGCCACCAGCGCCGAGGTTTTCGCTCCCGGCGACGGCCCGAGGATCGTCAGCAATAGCAGGTACAGCAGCCAAGTGACTGCCGCGTGCAACAGGAGATTGAGCAGGTGAAATCCGAACGGCCGAGCCCCGTTCACCTTCCAATTCAACGCCAACGTGGCGAAGGTGACCGGTCGAAAAACATTGCTGATCTTGTTCGGCTCGAAAAGCTCTCGCACCGAGGGATGGGTCACCTGCGGATTATTCACGATGTAAAGTCCATCGTCCATGGTGAATTCGTTTCGCAGCGTGTTGCCGTAAACCAGCACCGCCGCCGCTAACAGAAATCCGATGCGAAGACGTTCATTCATGCAGCACCAATCCCCCGAGACGTCTTACAAGGCTTCAAGAGCCATGCTCTCAATACGGGCGCGTTTGAAGATATAGCACAGAGAACGCGGGGGACGAATCGCGGATCGGAGCGTCCTTGCGCAAAGTTATACCGAAGGGGTGGCATTACTCCAAGAAGTACAACACCCGATGGGTGAAGAGGATTGGATTTAGCTCTACCTGGCGGCGAACCCGGGAACGCCATTCTCCTGAATGGCGTTAAGAAAATCGCCAATCGTAAGATTGACGTTCCCGGATTTCAAATTAATTCCACATCACAAAAGAGCGATGAAAAAACGTTCCCAATGTGGGCCGTACAGACCAAAGCGCTACGCCACTTTCTGGCATGGCGGAATGACAATTTTTGACGCAATTCGGATCCTGCCTCGTTGAAGTCTGACCTGGCATCCCATGAACGTAGCCCCAGAATTCCTGTAACTCACTGATGGTAAATGAGATGCAAGGATTGTGCCTAAGTAGAAACCTCACTGCCTGGCGTTGGCACGGGACATGCTCCTTTCTATGACGAAAGACGAGTTTGGCGTTAGGCACAAAAGTTTGAATCGAAAACTAAAAGGAGCACCGTGCATGCGCAATAAACAGAAGGGTTTTTCACTTATCGAATTGCTGATCGTCGTGGCGATCATTTTGATCATCGCGGCGATTGCCATTCCGAACTTACTGCGTTCGAAGATGGCGGCCAATGAAGCCTCGGCCGTTGCTTCGCTTCGTACCCTGAACACAACCGAGATTCTGTACTCGACCACTTACAGCACACTTTCCCCTGATCTTGCCAGTCTTGGGCCGGATACAAGCGACGGCGGCACCCTGGGTGCTGCCACGCCTACTGCAGCTGCCGCTGATCTGGTTGATTCCGTTCTGGGTGGTGGAATTGCTGGTGCAGCGCCTGCGGCTAAGGCGACGCTTGCTACCAAGAGCGGATACACGATCACCTACGCACCAGTGTGTGCGGCGGGCGTATGTACATCTTACACCATCATTGCCGTCCCATCGACACCGAACGGGTCCGGCATACGGACGTTTTACACGGACCAGACCGGCGTAATTCACGTGAATGCTGCCGGAGTTAACCCGCCACTCATCACCGATCCACCGCTATAGGCTGATTTGAAAACAGCCCGCTTGGGGGAGGAAGGCAAAACCTTCCTCCCCCAATTTATTTGTAACGAAGGATTCAGAGTCGCTCCGGGTGCGGACGAGGCAAGAGGTTACATCATGAGACAACCAGCAGCTTCGAAATCACCCAAACACTTACGCCCCTCCAACAATGGGTTCTCCCTCATCGAGCTACTGGTCGTAGTCGCTTCAATTCTTCCGCATTGCCAATTGCCGGGTGCCCGCCGTCACCGCACCTTCCTGCTATAATTTAATTGTGAATCAACGAACGAGAGTGGGCCTAGTCGCGGTAGCTTTAGCGAGCGCTGCTTTTGCCATCGCACCTGCATCCGAACCGGCTCAGAATCAAACATCGGATTCCGCAAAATCAATGGCGCGTCTCCTGGAAGAGCATTACCGCCAGCCGCGCACCCTGCAGGCCGTTTTCCTGGAACGCTACAGCGAAGGGCAAAAACAGGCGCGGATCGAGTCCGGCACCGTGTACTTTCGCCGCCCGGGACAAATGCGCTGGGAATATGACTCGCCGGAAAAGAAACTCTTTCTGGTCGATGGCAAGACCACCTGGTTTTACGTTCCCTACGACCACACGGTGACAAAGGCCCCGGTCAGTGAAAGTTCCGATTGGCGCACGCCGCTCGCGCTCCTGACGGGGAAGGCGGATCTTTCGCGCCTCTGCAGCCGGATCGATTTGATCGGCCAAAGTGGAATTCCAAGCGGCCACGCGGTTCTTCGCTGCCTCCCTAAGGAAGCAAAAGGTCTTTCGGATGGGAAAGATTACACGGAAGTTCTTCTGGAATTAGATACCTCCACGGGAGAACTCGCACGCATCGAGATTCGACAGCCTGGCGGAATTGAGCTGGAATATCGCTTCGGAAACTGGCAGTCGGACATTCCTTTGGCGGGCGATCTATTCCGTTTTCAAGTCCCAGTTGGAGTTGCCATTGTGGACGGCGTATCCCTGGCCGAGCCCCAGTAGGACAGCCAAACAGCTTGACACACTACCGTTCCGTTGACCGGGAATTCACACGGTACTCATAAATGAGAAATGTATTTCCAATCGGGCGACGGTTATATTGGTCCGGCTGGCAGGAATTTGGAGTTATCGCCCAGTGCACGCAGCCCCCGGGCCAGCTTCCTGCATCTATAGCGGTTGAGGTACACTCACGTCATGGCTGAGTTTCTGTGTAAGGTGGCCGACAGCAACGGAAAAGTCTTCTCGCACGTAGAGCCTGCGGAATCTATCTCGGAGGCTCGCCAGAAACTCTCCGACCGCGGCCTCTTTGTTTACAATGTCCGGCCGCGAGCCGGAATGCTAAGCCAGGTGTTGGGCCGCCGGCGCCAGAAATCGGTCGATGGGAATGACTTCCTTGTCTTTAACCAGCAATTCAACACCCTGATCAAGGCGGGAATCCCCATCCTGAAAGCGTTGGACCTGCTCTCTGAGCGAGCGGCCGCCGAGCGGCTGCGGCCCGTTCTCGGCGAGGTTCGCCGCATGGTCCGGGAGGGCACCACGCTGTCAGACGCGTTGGAACAACAGGGGGTTTTCCCAAAGGTCTATACGGTGTCTGTTCTTGCAGGAGAGAAGAGCGGCAACCTGTCAGGAGTCCTCGAGTATTACATCACCTACCAAAGGGTCACGACAGGGCTCCGAAAAAAGCTTATCGCGACGCTCATCTATCCCGTTATTCTCATTTGCGCCGCGACAGGCATCGTGACCTATCTGGTTAGCTCGGTGATCCCAAAGTTTGCGGGTCTTTACGCTGACCTGAACGTCGCGTTGCCCCAGGCGACTCGCATCCTTATCGCCGTCACGGTTACCTACCGGCCGTACCTGCTGACCGCCATTGCCTTGTTCGCCCTTCTTGCGGCGGCTGTATTTGCATGGTCCCAATCCGAGCAGGGAGGATTGGCCCTGGAGCGGGTCAGGATGCGCCTGCCGCTCATCGGAGATACGATTACGAAATTTCAGTTCGCGCAATTTTGTCGCACGCTCTCGACTCTGCTCGCGGGGGGCACCCCGCTGGTGCAGGCCATGGAAACCGCCGGCGGGGCGATTCACAGCCGCCTGGTTTCGGGCGCGGTCACGCAAGGGGCGCGACTCGTCCGGGAAGGCCAATCGCTGCACAACAGCCTCTCTTCCACTGGGCTGGTACCTGATTTAGCTTTGGAGATGATTGAAGTAGGGGAAGCCAGCGGGTCTCTTTCGCCCATGCTCGCCAGCGTCGCGGAATTTTATGAGGATGATGTGAACACGCATTTGGCGAATTTGGTGGCCCTCATCGAGCCGGCGATCCTGATTTTTATGGCGATATTGATTGCATTTATCCTGGTCGCGCTGTACTTACCAATGTTCTCGTTGTCTGTCGGCGGCCAGGGGTAGGGATAGATAGCCATGAGCACAACCGACCAAACATTAGCGACTGCATCCGATCCGCAGGGTGAGCGCGAAAAGTCGCGGCGCCTGGCGGAGCGATACCGCTGCGGGTTCGTTGATTTGTTCGAACAGAGGATCGATCCGGAGCTGTTTCGCAGCATTCCCGCGGAATTGATGTTTCGATTCAACTTCGTGCCGATGGAAGCCCAGGGGGGCGCTCTGGTGATCGCAGTGGCCGATCCTAGCCAGGTCCTGCTGAGCGACGAACTCCCACTCTTGCTGGGCAAGAAATTGATCCTGAAGGTCGCCACGCCCACGCAAATCAGCGATCTGTTGAAGCGCACCGAGCAATCCCAGCGGGTTCTCGACCAGGCGACCGAGGCCTTCACGCTGACGGTGGTCGAAGAAGATGAAGAAACCGATTCGAACATCTCCGCCGACAGCCTGACGCAACAGGATTCGGCGGTCAGCCCGGTAGTCCGCCTGGTGGACACCGTGATTTTTACGGCGCTGGAACGGCGCGCCTCCGACATTCACATCGAGGCGCGGGACATCGAGGTTGCCGTCAAGTACCGGATTGACGGCGTGCTGGTTCACGCGATGGCGCCGATTTCCAAGGACTGGCTTTCCACGATTATTTCACGCATCAAGGTCATGAGCGAGCTGGACATCGCCGAGCGCCGTGTGCCGCAGGACGGGCGATTCCGGGTCCGCTATAAGGGCCGCTTCGTGGATTTCCGTGTTTCCATTATGCCGTCCATCCACGGAGAAGACGCGGTCCTCCGCGTCCTGGACAAGGAAACGCTCTCGGAAAAGTTTCAAAACCTCAGCCTGGACGTGGTCGGATTTTCCGCCGAGGAAATGCGGAAATTTCGCCGGTACATCCGCGAGCCCTACGGCATGGTGCTCGTCACCGGCCCGACCGGATCGGGAAAGACGACGACGCTGTACGCCGCCATTAACGAAATTAAAACCGACGAAGATAAAATCATCACGATTGAAGATCCCGTCGAATACCAGGTCCGTGGAATTACCCAGATTCCCGTCAATGAAAAGAAGGGACTGACGTTTGCGCGCGGATTGCGGTCGATCCTGCGGCACGACCCGGATAAGATCATGGTCGGAGAAATTCGCGATAACGAAACCGCTCAAATCGCCATCCAGTCGGCGCTCACCGGACACCTGGTGTTCACCACCGTGCACGCAAATAACGTGACGGACGTCATCGGGCGGTTCATCAATATGGGCGTCGAGCCGTACAATTTCGTGTCGGCTCTGAATTGCATTCTGGCCCAGCGCCTGGTGCGCGTGGTTTGCGTGCATTGCAAAAAGGCCGTACGCTATTCCCCGGAAGTGCTGCGCGCTTCCGGTCTCGATCCGGAGGAGTGGGGCCCGATGCAATTTGTCGAGGGCGCGGGGTGTCTGGAATGCTCGGGCACGGGATTCCGCGGACGCAGCGCCATCTCCGAGCTGCTGGACTTGTCCGACCATATTCGCGAAATGATCATCGACCGCCGCCCCACATCGGAGATCAAGCGGGCGGCCGGCGAAGAAGGCATGACGTTTCTGAGGGACTCCGCGCTGGCGAAAGTGCGCGAAGGCGTCACGACGCTCAAGGAAATCAATAAGGTGACTTTCATTGAGTAGGACCGACAGCATCCGGCAGGGAATTTACCAAAACGGATTCGTGCGCCGCCTGGCGCGCTGGCTCGATGCCATTCCTCACCCACTGATCGCCTGTGAAATCGCCGCGGATTACGTGGCCGCGGCGCGATGGACGCGCGGAGGGATGGGGCTGGACGGTTTTGCGGTTGAAGCGCTGTCCCCGGGGGCGGTTTCCCCCACGCCGGTGGAATCGAACCTGATCGATGCCGCGGAGGTGCGGGCCGCGTTGGGCCGCGTCTTCTCACGCCTGCGGGCCAAGAACGAAGATGTCGCGCTGCTCCTGCCTGACTCCGTGATTCGCATCTTCGTGTTGCACTTCGATGTATTCCCTCGGAAGGCGGACGAAGCCATTCCGATCCTCCGGTGGCGCCTCAAGAAGAGCGTTCCCTTTGAGGCCGAAGAAACCATGATCTCCTATATGCGCCAATCTCCCCGCGACGATGGAGTGGATATCGTCACGGGATTGGCGCGGCTTCGCATTGTTCGCGAGTACGAATCCCTGGTAGAGTCGGTGGGGATGTTGCCGGGCGTCGTGATGAGCTCGACGCTGGCGGTCGTGCCTCTGTTGCCTGATGGGCGGCCTTCTCTGCTGGCCCGCGTTGCCGGCACGACCCTTACGACCGCGATCGTTCGCGAAGGCATGCTCTGTGGATATCGCTGCATCACGCTGCCCGCCGACGCGCGCCACGTGACGCCGCAAGCGCTGCTGGATGAAATTTATCCGCTGGCCGCTTATTATCAGGATTCCTGGGGCGAGGGCATTTCCCAAGTCCGCCTGGCAGGACTGTCCGACCGGATCGCGGATTTTCGGGAACCGTTCGAGCGCGAATTGAAGTGTCCGGTGCAATCGGTGCTGACGGGTGCCGAAAACGAAGGGATGATCCGCTCCGACGAACAGCCGCTCGTGGACCGCGGACTGGAAGCCCTGGTCGGCTGGACGCTGAATCGCGGCGCATGAGCGCCCGCAAAAAAGAAAGGCGCATCGGCACGAAATGAAAGTTCGTCTCAATCTTTCCACCTCTCCGCTGGAGAGCAACCGGCGCTTCACGTTGGGCGCCACAGTGATCGGCACGATCGCCGTCGTGGCCCTGCTCTTCCTTTCCTATCGCACCTACTCGGTGTGGCGAAGTGATAAAGCGCTTCGTTCGCGGCAGGATTCTCTGGAGCTTCAAATCGCGAAGCTCGAGCAGCAGCGCAAGGGGCTGTCCGAGTTCTTTGAAAATGCGCAAACCGTGGCGCGCCGGCAGCGCGCCGCCTATCTGAACTCTCTCATCCAGCAACGGGCCTTCCCGTGGATCAGAATTTTCATGGACCTCGAACGGATTCTTCCCGAGGGCGTGCGTGTGGTCAGCATCGAGCCCAAATTGGCGGGCGATACTGTGCAGCTAACCGTCCTGGTGGGCGCCGCAAGCGACGAGAGTAAATTGAAATTCCTGAAGGCGCTCGAGAGTTCCCCCGAATTTTCGCACATCGAGCTACTCAGCGAAAACCGTCCGACCAGGGTGGAACAAACCGATCGCGTCATGCTCACGCTTCAGGCGCAGTATTCGGTGATTTGAAATGAAACCGGTCATTCTACATCGCAACAACATGATCCGCTGGATTCTGGCCGTCATTCTGCTGGCCGACGCCGTCTTGATTGGCGTCCGTTGGAGGATCGACAGTTCGCCCCATGTGCAACCCGGTGACTTGAGCCGGCTGGCCATGTTGGAGAAACAATATCGAGCGGATAACGTGCGTCTGGAAAGATTCAGGACCGAATTGCCCGCCGACGAGAAACAGTGGGATGAATTTTTCACGACGCATTTTCATCCCGCGGGGGCGGGGTATTCCGCAATCAGCGAAGACCTGGGAGATTTATCGCGTACGGCGGGCTTGCGGTCGGACACGATTTCCTTTCACCAGCATTCGCCGGACGCGCGCGGCCTGGTGCAGGTGGACATTTCCACGGCTATCGAGGGAGACTACGACAGCCTGGTTCAATTCCTGAATAAACTGGAACATTCCGACAATTTTTATGTTCTCGACAGCCTCGCCCTGGCCTCCAGCAGCGCGGGCAAGCTGCGTCTGAATGTGCAGCTTAGGACGTATTTCCGGACGACATGACACGCCGGACCCAATTCATCGTTCTCGGAGTGTTGCTGGCCGTGCTTGCCGGCACCGCGTTCAATTTTTACCGGGCGGGGTATTCCTCCCAAGGGGACACTCCGCCGCCGGTTTCGCTGGATGCGCGATTCACGCCGCTCGGCGTGGATAATCCGGCGTTGCGGCTGGATATTTTGAAGCGCTTCCTGGCGCTCGAATACAAAGGCGTGCACCGCAGCATTTTCAGCGCGACGCTGCCTCCGCCCCCGGCGCCTCCGCCTTCCAAGCAGCAAGTGAATGTCGCCCCCGGCCCTCCTCCGGGCCCGCCTCCCCTGACGGTTGACGCCAAGTATTTTGGGTACGTCAGCGATTTTGGCGGAAACCACCGTAGGGCGTTTTTTGCCACGCCCAACAACGAGGACGTCATCATTGCGGGCGAAGGGGACACCTTCATGGGGCGGTTCCGCGTCGTTCACCTCACGAATACGACTGCCGATGTGGAAGAGGTTTCCTCGGGCCGCCGCGCCACGCTGACTCTGGAGGAGCCCAGTCCAACGGGGTAAGCTCGATGGCATCTACTATTCCCACGACGCGCCGGCGGAAACAGGCAGGATACGCGCTGCTGATGGTGGTTTTCATGGTGGCGACCATGATCATTGTTGCCGCCGCCGCCGCTCCGAACGTCCTAACGCAAGGCCGCCGGGAAAAGGAAGCGGAAATGGTTTGGCGCGGAGAGCAGTATGAGCGCGCGATCGGCATGTACTATCGGAAATTTGGGAAGTACCCGACCAAGGTTGAGGACCTCACCAAGCAGACCAACGGCGTCCGGTTCCTTCGCCAGGCCTACACCGACCCGATGAACAAGGATGACGGCTCCTGGCGCTTCATCTACGTGGGGCCGAACGGGCAGCTGATCGGAAGCCTTCGCCAGACCAGCTTGCTGCAGACTGCGCTCTCCACACCTGGGATTGGCGGACTGTCGGCCCTGGGTGGCGGGCTGCAACCTCTTTCGGCGCCGGGGACGACAGCCGGCGCGAACCAGGCGCCCGGCACGGGGCAGGCAGGACAGCAAACGAGCGCTGCCACGACTGCGAACCCATTGGAATCCCAACCGCAGCCGTTTGGTGGAACTGTCCTGGGCGGAAATATCATCGGCGTGGGGAGCAAGATCAAACAGCCGTCGTTGCGGATTTATTTAGGAGGCGACACCTACCAGCAGTGGGAATTCATCTGGAACCCCACGGGGCAGATTGCATTGCCAGGGCAAACGCCCGTGAACCCGAACGCGAATCCTACTACCGCTCCGAACGGAACGAATCCAAACGTAGCCAATCCGAATGGAACCAATCCGAACGGAATCAATCCAAATGGAGCCAATCCGAATGTCCCCGACGGGCAACAGCCGCAGCAGAACCCGCAAGCGCCAGTAGTGAATGTTCCGCCGGCGCCGGGCCAGTAGGACACGCCCGGCACGGCGAGCCTGTTGATTTCGCTTGATGCTTAAGAAAGTCAAACCCAACAGGCTGAAGCTTGTTCTACTTAAAAACTATTGCAAATCGTCGCTGTGGTTTGACGCGCGATAGGTTTTCTGGAATTTTTCCGTCACGCGGCGAACGTAGTCGCGCGTTTCGCGGTAAGGGGGAACGGAGCGGTATTGTCCGACGCGGTCGGGGCCGGCGTTGTAAGCCGCCAGGGTGAGAGCAAGATCGTAATGATAACGTATCAGTAATTCCTTCAGGTATCTCGTGCCCGCTTCGATGTTTTGCTGGGGATCGAACACGCGCGTCACTCCAAATCGCGCCGCCGTTTCCGGCATCAATTGCATCAGGCCGCGAGCGGACCGCCAGGAGACCGCGTTCGGATTGAAGTTCGATTCGACGGCGATCACGCTGGCGACGAGTTCGGGAGCTACTCCATGGGCGCGCGCGGATTCGGAAATGAAATTCGCATAGGGAACATCGAGCAATTTCACTTTGACCGTCACGAAGGTGTCTTCCGGATCGATTCGCACGAGCGCGTCCGCGGGAATCTCCAGCGTGCCGCCGGCCATGGTCAGGCGGAGAGTGTCACCCAGGCGTTCGTATCCGGTCACATGGATGCGCTGGCCGGATTGCAGGACCACATAATCGGCGCGCGCACACGGAGCGAGGGCAGCGAGCGCCACGATCGCGCCCGAGAGCCACTTTCCGCAAGGAGGGAATCGCTTCACTTCACGCATCTCCAAACGCATACATTTCGATTGCCGCGGCGACGCCGCCTTGATCGTTGCTCAGAGTCTCACGCCAGCCAAGAGTTTTCAACTCCGGCACGCTGTTTCCCATCACCACCGGAAGCCCGGCAAATTGGAGCATCTCCATGTCGTTTAGGTTGTCTCCAATGGCCATGACGTCATCCCGCGACCAGCCGCGCCGGCGCACCCACTCGGCCAGCGTCGCGCCCTTCGAACATCCCGCGGCAATGACGTCCACGAGGCCAAAATCGCGCTTGTCATAGATTGTCATGGCCAGCGAATACTCGGGCGAAAATGGCAGCTGGGAGAGAAAAGTTTCCACTTTACGCACCTGGTTTGCATAGCCCGTGAACATCACCTGGATGGGATCCTCGGTCAGGCAATTCCGCAGGGGAGACATCTCCGCAAGATACTCCCGGTTGCGTTCGAAATATCCCCGCCGCAAAGGGTCTTCCCAGTCAATCCGTTCATAAATGACCTGGTTTTCGCGCGGCCGGTTGAAGCACACGGAAGCCAGTTCGCGAAAGGCGGCGGCCTCGTCGATCACACGTGCCGCGATGCCGCGGGGGAGGAGATAAACGAGCTGCGTTTCCCCGGCGCTGGACTTTACCAGGGCGCCATTGTTGACAATCATGGTCAGCGGGCAAGGGAACTGCCGCGCAATCGGCGTCGCGAAGTCGTAACGCCGCCCCGTCACCAGGGCAATTTCAATTCCCCTGGCGGCGGCTTCGGCAACCGCGTTCCGATTGGTCGCGGGCAAGTGGGAGCGCTCGTCCAGGAGCGTCCCGTCAATGTCGAGCGCAATCAGGCGGACTGGCATATGGATAGTTTACCGTGTCCTCGTTCCCTCGGGCCAGATTCGTGAGGTACAGGTGTGTTCCCGCGGCACGTTCGGAAAGGGGGTGAAAATCATTGCTTTGCGGCAGGGCTTACAGTCGTTGGGACCGTGACGGTGATTTTTTCGGACGGTTTGCTCTCTATCCCTTTGAAATTGACGGACGTGACGTAGTACGAATACGTCTGGCCCGCCGCAACGGTACTGTCGGTGTATTGCGTGCCATAAACGATTCCAGTTGCCAGTTTGACGGGGCCGCTGGACGGAGACAAGCGGTACACGTTGTACCCCACAACTGCAGTCTTGCTGGCAGTCCAGGTAATTGTTACGGAATGCGGGTTGCCTGATTCCTTCTGGGTGTGGGTAGAACCACTGCGCAGCTTTCCGCACCCGGCCAAGAGCGATAGCGCCACAAAAGAAAACAAGCAAAAGCTGCGCAGACCCGGCGAAGAATGAAAGGGGGATCTCATTGGGAAAGCCGAACCGTAACGGATCCACACACTCGGTTCGCGCAATTCACAGTATGCCAGAGAAAATTGGTGGACGGCAGGGGATTCGAACCCCCGGCCTCATCGTTGCGAACGATGCGCTCTCCCAGCTGAGCTAGCCGCCCACGGAACAGGTGCGATTTTAGCAGGGGTAGGCGAGGAATCCAAATTCTGGCAGGCTCCAAGTAGAGCCCGCATCCGACGCGCGTCGCCGTAAAATTTGAAAGATGTGAATGTCGCGGTAACTATTGCTGCTGCGCGCTGGATCCCGCGCCGCGTTGCGCGATGATCTTCCGGGCGTTCTCGTAAAGCGCGCGGGCTTGCGGCAGGGACTCGATCGCCTTCTGAAGTTGTACGTCGTCTTCGAGATCCACTTTGTAGCCTTCGGTCAGGCCAAACATGGAGATGAACGCTTCCTTCCGGATTTCGCGTTTGATCCAGCTGAGGTTTTGCGCGATGTCGTCCTCGGTGTAGGCAATTTTTTCCCTGTCGAGATACGCGCGGAACGCCTTCATCACATTGTCGCCGGCGACAAAGTCCTTGGTAATTTCCGGCCTGGTCCCGAGGAAATAGGTGGTGAAGCCGCCGACTCCGCCCTGATAGGAGAAGAAAACCTCGCGCCGCAGGAGCATTTCCTGGAATGGGTCGAGCTTCACCGGCTGAGCGGGCACATCGGGAGTGATGCCGCCGCCGCCGGTTACCTGGCGCCCGCTATCGGTCAGCTTGACCTCGGTGGGAGCCGGGTTCTTGTGATTGTAAAGGTAGTCGTATAGGGAAATATCCTTGTAATCGCGCTGGATCAGGCGGCCGCTGGGCGTGTAGTAACGCGCCGTCGTCAGCGCCAGGCCGGTGTTTTCGCCCAGTCCAGACACGGTCTGAACGAGGCCCTTTCCGAAGCTTTGCTCGCCAACCACCAAGCCGCGGTCATGGTCCTGGATCGCGCCGGTCACGATTTCCGAAGCGGAGGCTGAACCGCCGTTGACGATGACCACCAGCGGCATGGTGACGCCGCGGTTGCCGTGCACTGCGTAGTAACGCCGCTCCGCCGAGGCGCGCCCGTGATGGGACACGATCAGCTGGTTCTTGTCGAGGAACATGTCGGAAACGGCCACGGCCTCATTCAGCAGGCCGCCGGGATTTCCGCGCAGGTCAAGGACGAGGCCGTCGAGTTTCGTGGCATCCAAATCTTTCAGCGCCGCGGCCAGCTCGGTATCCGTGGTCTCGTTAAACCCGGAAAGCTTGATGTACCCGATCCCGGGCCTGACTTCAAAATCAAGGTCCACAGAATGTTTTGGAATTTCGTCGCGGGTCACGGTGAAGGTGAGATTTTCGTTGTAGCCGACGCGCTTCATCGAAATGTGAACGACCGTGCCCTTGGGGCCCTTCAACATGTCGGCGACTTCGGAACTGCTCAGCCCCTCCGTGGATTTCCCGTCCACAGCCATGATCACATCACCTGGCCGAATGCCGGCGCGATACGCCGGGGAGGCGGGCATGGGAGAGAGCACGTACGTGTAATTATCGCGCGGCACGATCGTCATCCCGACGCCGTAATATCTTCCACGCTGGTCCTCGCGAAGGTTGGCATACGCGCGAGGGTCGAAAAAACTGGAGTGGGGATCAAGAACGCGCAACATTCCCGGGATCGCCCCGGAATAAATGGCGTGATCGGTATCTACGGGTATCGCGTAATCTTTTTGGACAATCGACAGGACATGCGTAAAGGATTTGACCGAGTCCTGCAGGTTGTTTACATCACTGGACGTTGCGCGCACTGACGGGCCGTAAATGCCCCCCAGGACTGCGGACGCGACCAAGACGACTATGACGAGCAGCGCACCACGCCTCTCTCCCTGCATTTCGCCCTCGCTTTCCTGCGGCACGGCCCGTTGCCATGCACATTGGCACATAGTATAGCATAGAGGCTGAATTGACACCCCTTCGCTCGTCCACTATGATTCCACATGGGTATTAGAGGGGAGCGGGCTGAATTTGTTTAGCCTGAGTTACGACGGGCGGCTCGCGGGAATTAAGGGCGGTTTCGTATTCTAAGCCGGCTCCCCGCCGCTTGAATTTTCTGCCTTTGATCCAAAAGGCAAAGTGCACTGGCCATGTTGAGTCTGCCACACCTCGTCGTTATATTCGTCGTGGCCCTGATGATTTTCGGCCCCCAGAAGCTGCCGGAACTCGCGCGCATGCTGGGCAAGGCGACGGCTGAATTTCGGAAAATGACCAACGACTTCCGCTTTGCGCTGGAGGATGAAGTGCGGGATCTCGAACGCCAGACGCGCATCCGCGATGAGGAAATCGCGACAGCGGCCCGGGCTGCCCAGGCTCCTGTTCCCATGCCTGCGGCGACTCCGGAAGGCGCGGTGCCGCGGGAAGCTCCGGATGCGGTTGTTTCCACGCCTGCCGAACCTCAGGATGAAGCGGGCCCTCCGCTGCATTCCGATTCCGGCGCGCCGCAGGCGCCTCCAGCGGAAGCGGTAAGCGTCCCGCACGAGAAATCTTCTGATGACAACGCCGCAGTCTGACTCCTCCCCATCGGCGCCCGAGCAAGAGCCGGGCGGCAAGATGTCGTTTTTCGAGCACCTTGTGGACTTGCGCAAGCGGCTCATCAATTCCGCGCTGGCGATTGCCGTGGGCGCCGGGATCGGCGTGGCCATCTCCCAAAAAGTTTTTGGATGGATCGCCCTGCCGATGCGCGCGGCGCTGCGCAAGCAGAATCTCGATGACCGGCTGGTATACACAAGCCCGGCCGGGGCGATCAATCTGATTATTACGCTGGGAATTTATATTGGCGTCGTTCTGGCCGCGCCGATTGTGCTCTACCAGGTGTGGCTGTTTATCGCGCCCGGGCTTTACAAGCACGAGCGCAAGGCGGTGACGACATTTATTTTTTCTTCTGTTATTTTATTTCTCGCGGGGATCGCATTCGGCTACTTCATCATGCTCCCGTACATGCTGAATTTCCTGATGGGATTCCAGGGCCCGTTCCGGCCGCTGATCAGCATCAATGAGTATTTTGATTTCATTTTGATAGTGCTGCTGGGGCTGGGTATTATTTTTGAATTGCCGGTGCTGATTTTCTTTCTGGCGCTGTTTGGCATTGTGACGCCGAAATTTCTGTGGAAGAATTTGCGTTACGCGATACTGATCATCGCGGTGGTTGCGGCGATCGTGACTCCCACGCCGGATGCGACGACGATGCTGGTCTTCATGGCGCCCATGGTGGCGCTGTATTTCCTGGGCATCGGCGTCGCGGCTCTCGTCGTTCGCAATAAAGCCAAGCGGGCTGCCATGGCGGATCAAGGGGCGCGATAAATGAATCGACGATTGCGTGGATTGGGACAAGGGGCCCTGTTTTCCGCGGCCCTTTGCTGCGTGTGCCTCGTGGCGTGCGGACATTCTTCCTCGTCCGAAGGCGGGGCGCAGGGACCGAGTGCTCCCCAGGCGGCGACGTTTCCACCGGCGCCCGCGCCGGAAACGACCGGAGGATTTGACGGCGCGCGAGCGTACAAGCATGTCGAGCAGCTCGTCGCCATCGGGCCGCACTCGGCCGGGTCCGAAGGAATTCGCCGCGCGCAGGACTACATCATCGGCCAACTGAAGAGTTTCGGATGCACGGTGGAAGAGGAGAATTTCCACGCTCCTTCGACTCCGGTTGGCGACGTGGCAATGAAGAACATTCTTGTTAAAATTCCGTCCGCGAATCCCAACATCATTCTGTACGGGTCACACTACGACACGAAACGGATCGACAATTTTGTAGGGGCCGATGACGCGGGGTCAAGTACGGGTGTTCTGCTCGAGCTTGCGCGCCTTCTGTGCGCGCGAAAAAACGCGGAGACGATCTGGCTGGCGTTTTTTGACGGCGAGGAAGCTTTCAATCCAAATTGGGCCGATCCCGACAATACTTATGGGAGCCGCGAACTGGCCGCGACTCTCGCGCTTTCCGGAGATTTGCGGCGCGTGAAGGCCATGATCCTCGTAGACATGGTTGGCCCAACCAATCCAATATTCAGGCGCGAGAGCAATTCCACTCCCTGGCTTACCGATCTTCTCTGGTCCACCGCAGCGCGTCTCGGTTACGGAAAAGTTTTCATCAATGACCGCGCTGACGTCGAAGATGACCACCTTTCATTTTTGAAGAGGGATGTGCCAGCCGCCGATATTATCGATCTGGATGTACCTTACTGGCATACCACGCAAGACACGCTCGACAAGGTCGATCCTCGCACGCTGGCGATTACGGGCCACGTTTTGATCGAGTCCGTGCCGGAGTTGGAAAGGAAAATTAAGTAGCGCGGGCTTCAGCCTGCGGGGTTTCGTTAATCCCATCCTGTTTGCGCCACGTGCGATCTGAATAGCAGAAATGCAAAGCCGCGCTCGGATGGCGCGCGACTGTCAAGATCAAGTGGAAACCCACAGACTGAAGTCTGATGACATAACGAAGTCGGCCTCACGACGATCCGAGTAAACTGTGTGCTGTCCAACGCGCAGAGCTCGGGTCGAAGGAGGCCGAGATGCGAATTATAGGATGCGATTTGCACGCGCGACAACAGACGATTTCGATGGTGGACATCGAGACGGGGGAAGTGACCGAAAAGACGCTGGCGCATGAAGGCGAGGCGGTGCGGGAATTTTACGCCGCGTTGCCCAAGCCAGTGTTGGTCGGGTTGGAAGCGACGGGATCGATGTTCTGGTTTTTGCGGCTGCTGGAGGAGTTGGGGATCGAGTACCGAGTGGGACATCCGGCGGCGATTCGCAAAGCGGAGACGCGGAAGCAAAAACACGACCGGCGCGATGCGGAGTTGATTCGGCGGCTGTTGGTGGAGAAGCGGTTTCCGCAGATCTGGCTGCCGACGAGCGAGCAGAGGGATCTGCGGACGTTGCTGCAGCACCGGCACCAGTTGGTGCGGATGCGGGTGATGACGCAGAACGGGCTGCAAGGGCTGGCACTGAGCCAGGGATTGCGGCGCGGCAGCAAACTGTGGAGCCAAGCCGGCCAGCAGGAACTGAAGGGACTCGGGCTGGCTGGATTTGCGGCGACGCGGCGAGAGCAGTTGCAGGAGCTGCGTCAGGAACTGAACCAGCGCCTGCAACAGCTGGATCAAGCGGTGCGGGAGCAGGCCGAGCAGCGAGCCGGGGCACGGTTGTTGTTGAGCCACCCGGGCGTGGGACCGACCACAGCGCTGGCCACGGAAGTCTTCTTGGGAGACGCGCGGCGATTTCCCAACGCCAAAGCGGTGGCCAGTTACGTGGGGATGATTCCCAGCGAACACTCCAGCGGCGGCAAACAGCGGAACGGAAGTTTAAGCAAGCAGGGCAATCCGCTGCTGCGGTTGTTGTGGGTGGAAGCGGCGCGAGCGGCGGCACGCAAGGATGCGCGGTTGAAACAGTTTTATCGTCGCAAGTTGGTGCAGAAAGGTCTGGGCAAGGCGGTGGTGGCCACAGCGCGAAAGCTGGGCATTCGGCTGTGGATCATGATGCGCGACCAGATCGATTACACCGAGTTCTGCCGGCGGGCAGAACAACGGTGTCCCCATGCGGGAATGCCTGAGTAGCACAGTGGTCATGCTGTATGGACCGGGAGTCTGATGAGGCCACCCGCCTCCCCGAGTTGCGGGGAGATCGAATAACTCCTCATGGTCTGAAATGATCGGAGAGATGTTTGGTGGGTACACCGAATTGAGGAACGCAATGGGGCCCGAGCCTGGCTTGGACACAAAAATTCACCAGCGAAGACCACTCGGTCCCTCACGAGAATCAACCAGGGAAGCGAGATACTTGGGGTGCGCCCAATCAGGTTCATTCCCAGCGCTCGATTCCCCTTGACACGGCCGACTTTGTTAGAGATGTGCTACGTAACCCTGCGTTTCAGCGAGACAATTCCCTGGAGCACGCTGCAGTAGAATCCCCAATTGATCAGGAACATCAGGGTATATCCGAGAGAGCGGTTGAACCGGTGGAAGAGTTGCGCTTGCGTCCAGTTGGCGAGCACAACGCCCGGCAATCCGATCGCGCCTGTCCACATTCCGGGCGTGGAATGAAGGCCCACTGAGCGCGCGATGAGGATGAGCGCAGCGGTCCAAGTGAGGGCCAGGGCTAAAGCCCAGAGAGTGATTTTCACGCGGCTCCTCTAACTACGGGAATGGCTCGGTTTGTGTAGCGCCCGCCTTTAGGCGGGCACTGTAGTTTCAACCGCATGCCCGCCTGAAGGCGGGCGCTACACTTGCCCGAATACGCTCACGTCGCTGTTTTTTCGCTGTCCAGCCAGCGCATCTGTTCCTCGCCGTAGCGGGTTCCGGCGGCGGCGTCGGCTGGGACCACGATATCGATCTGGGCCAGGTCCTCGGCCGTCAATTTCAAGTCGATCGCCTTTAGCGATTCGGCCAACTGGGTGCGTCGCCGCGCGCCGATGATCGGGAGAATATCTGCACCGCGAGACATCACCCATGCAATCGCGACCTGCGAAGCCGTCGCATTCTTGGTTCCGGCGATTGCGCTCAACTGGATCGCGAGCGTCTGGTTTTTCTCGTAATTTTCGCCGCTGAATCGCGGCAAGTGTTTTCTGATATCCTTTGGCGAAGTCACCGAAGATCCAGAAAGCAAACCGCGCGACAATACGCCGTAGGCGGTGATACCCATCCCAAGCTCGCGAGCAGCCGGTAGGATCGTGGTCTCTGCTCCTCGACTCACGAGCGAATATTCAATCTGCAGGGCAACGAGCGGAGCGGCTTTGTACGCCCTGCGAATCGTGGCCGCGGACGCTTCGGAAATACCAATGTGGCGGACGTAGCCCGCCTGGACGAGGCTCGTCAGCGCGCCCATCGTGTCTTCCATCGGGGTGCGCGCATCGACGCGCGACGGTTGATAGAGGTCGATGTAATCCGTACCCAATCGGCGCAGGCTATAGGAGAGGAAATTTTTTACGGCTTCGGGGCGCAGATCGTAACCGTTGAACGAGCCGTCAGGCCCGCGCATCGCGCCGAATTTAACGGCCAGAAACACATCCTTGCGCCGGCCTTCGATGGCCCGCCGGATGAGCATTTCGTTGTGGCCCATGCCGTAGAAATCGCCGGTATCGAGCATGGTGATTCCCGCATCGAGCGCGGCGTGAATCGTGGCAATGCTTTCCGATTCGTCCGAGGGGCCGTACATGTCAGACATGGCCATGCAGCCCAGCCCGACTTGCGAAACAACAGGTCCATTGCGTCCCAGGCGTATTGTCTTCACCTTTGCCGATTTCTCCCCGTGTGCCAAAAAATTGTGCCACTCCACTTTACGGTATAAGGCAGCCGGATGAAAAGCCGCGAGCGGAATGGTTTTGGTGGCGCAGGGTTCAGCCTGTGGGTTTTGAGCCTCGCAGGGACTAACCCCCACAGGCTGAAGCCTGCGCCACCACACCCCGAGCCGGAATTGTCATTGTGTCCTTTGGGTGTACGGCATCTGTGTTACATTTTTTGCTGGCTGAAGAAGGGCCCACCCAGAATCACCGGCGAAGAAAACGGATGAAGAGAATTTCAGTTCAGGCGGCAAACGGAAAATACGAAGTGCTGTGCGGGCGGGGCGCGTTGCAGGAATTGCCTCGCGCGGTATCGCGCATCGGGCAGGATGGCGCGGTGTTCGTGATTTCGTCGCCGCGTGTGTGGCGGCACTGGGGTGCGCGCATTGAAAGACTGCTTGCGGATTCACATCGCGGCACGATATTGATCGATGACGCGGAAACCGCGAAAAATCTTTCCACTGTCGAGAAGGCGTGTCGCGATCTCGTTCGTGCGGGCGCGGACCGCCGCGCGCTCCTGGTAGCTGTGGGAGGGGGAGTGGTCGGCGACGTGGCCGGGTTCGTCGCGGCGAGCTATGCACGCGGCGTCGGCGTGATCCATGTCCCCACAACCGTCGTGGCGCAGGTCGATAGCGCCATTGGTGGAAAGACAGGCGTAAATCTTCCGGAAGGAAAAAATCTTGTGGGCGCGTTTTATCCGCCGAAAAGTGTTGTGGCCGATCCCGGATTCCTGAGCAGCTTGCCGCCGCGCGAATTTCGCTCGGGAATCTACGAAATCATCAAGTACGGCGTGATCGGCGATGCCAAACTTTTCAGGTTTCTCGAAGGAAAATTGCAAAAGGTTTTGCGCCGGGAGCGCCCCGCTCTCACCTATGCGATCGAGCGCTCCATCGCGCAAAAAGGGCGCGTCGTTTCCGAGGATGAGCATGAATCGGGCTTGCGCGAAATTCTAAATTTCGGGCATACCTTCGCGCACGCCCTCGAAAGCGTCACCCGCTATCAAATGTATCTCCATGGAGAGGCCGTAGGATGGGGAATGATCGCGGCGGCACGTCTGGCGGTTGAGAAGGGAATGCTTTCGCCCGGCGACGAAGCGCGAATTGGGAAGACGATCGCGTGCGTCGGGCCGCTGCCGACCTGGCCTTCAATTCCACCGGCCAAATTAATCGCCGCAATGCAGGCGGACAAGAAAACGCGTGCCGGGCGTTTGCGTTTTGTCTTGCCTGAGCGCATTGGCGTGGTTCGTTGCGGAGTCGAAGCCGAGGAAGAAATGTTGGTGCGGGTGTTGCGCGAGTGCACGATCACCGCAATTCCATCGGAAACTCCGAAGAGCCGCCGCAAATGAGTTCCGCATCCGAAAGCGGCGTTCCCGGCACGCGGCCGGAAGGCGTTCGGGACGAAAGGGAAGCAGCCGCGCACGTCCGGGAAATGTTCGGCCGCATCGCGCCGCGCTACGACCTCCTGAATCATCTCCTTTCTCTCGATGTGGACAAGGTCTGGCGTCGCCGCGTGGCGAAGCAATTCAGCGCGGTCCTCCACAATCCGGCCGCACGTGTGCTCGATGTGTGCTGCGGCACGGGCGACCTGGCATTGGCCTTTCGCAAGGAAGCGCCGGCCGGCGCCGAAATTGTCGGATCCGATTTCGTTCCGGAAATGCTGGCGCGCGCGCGCGCCAAGGCCGCCGCACTCGGCACCGGAGTTACGTTCGTCGAGGCGGACGCGCTGGCCCTTCCGTTCGGCGGCGGAAGCTTCGATCTGGTTTCCTGCTCGTTTGGATTCCGAAATCTGGCGAATTATGAGCGGGGGCTGCTCGAGATTTTTCGCGTGCTGAAGCCGGGAGGCATCGCCGCGATACTCGAATTTGCCGAGCCTCGGGGGAAACTGTTTGGAAGTCTATACCGGTTTTATTTTCGGCGAGTGCTTCCACGCCTTGGCGGGCTGATTTCGGGCAACGGGTCCGCGTACACGTATCTCCCCAGTTCGGTCAGCAAATTTCCTTCTCCGGAAGCGCTGCAAGCCCTGTTCGAGCGCACGGGGTACACGGAAGCGCGGTTTGTGCGCTGGACCGGAGGGATCGTTACGCTGCATTGCGCGAGAAGACAGTAGCGCAGGCTTCAGCCTGTGGGTTTTAGGTGCAGCAGGTCGATCTCGGTGGGACCAAAACCCACAGGCTGAAGCCTGCGCTACCTAGTTCTCCAAACCGAGAAGGCGAATCTTGTTCAGCAGAGTTTTGTAGGAAACGCCGAGTTGTTCGGCGGCGCGCGTCTTATTCCACTTTGAGGATTTAAGCGCGGATTCGATCTTGAAGCGTTCCACGTAGGCTACCGCTCGCGTTCCCACTTCCTGCAACGTGCCGGCCCAATCGAACGCTTCCGCCAACATTCCGGCGGGCATATCGCCATCGGGTGGGCGAGGCGCGGGAAGTTGCAGGTCTGGCGTCTCGATGGTCTCGGAGTCGGTCAGGATTGCGGCGCGCTCGATGGTGTTCTGAAGTTCGCGGACGTTGCCGGGCCACGAATAGCCGCGCAAAGCGGTGCGGGCCGCGGGTGCAAACTTCAGGTTCGGCTTGCGAAATTCGATCCGGAACCGCTCCAGAAAATGGTCCGCCAGCATGACGACATCGTCGCCGCGCTCGCTGAGGGCGGGGATGGTGATGGGGACCGCGGCAATGCGAAAGTACAAATCCTCTCGAAATGTTTTGGAGGCCACGGCTTCGCGAAGATCCTTGTTTGTGGCCGCCAGAATGCGAACGTCGATTTCGACGAGCTGCGTTCCGCCAACGCGCTCGAAGCTCCGCTCTTCCAGCACGCGCAAAAGTTTTGCTTGCGTGCTGAGCGGGAGCTCGGCGATTTCATCCAGAAAAATCGTGCCGCGGTTGGCCAGTTCCATTTTGCCGACCTTGCGTGAACCGGCGCCCGTGTACGCGCCGCGTTCATGGCCGAACAGCTCGTTTTCGACGAGCCCCTCCGGGATCGCGGCGCAGTTCAGCGCGACGAAGGCATGCTGCCGCCGGGGTGAAAGATGATGAATGGCCCGCGCAAATAATTCTTTTCCCGTGCCGCTCTGCCCCAGCAGCAACACGGTGGAATCGGTGGCGGCCACGCGTTGCACCTGGTGCGTTGCTTCCTGCATGCTCTTGTGTTCGCCGACGATTCGCGGAAAGCCGTATCGTTCCGCGTATTCCTCGCGGAGCAGGAGATTCTCGCGCAGAAGTTCCTGCTGTTGTGAGGCGCGCTCGACGAGCAGATTCAGGTGCTCCAGGTCCACGGGCTTCTGAATGAAATCGTAAGCGCCTTCCTTCATGGCGGTCACGGCCTCTTCCACCGAGCCGTACGCCGTGATGAGGATGACGGGAATGGTCGGATCGGCCTGCTTGGTTTCGCGGAGGACATCGAGGCCTGAACATCCGGGAAGCTTCAAATCCGTCAGGACAAGCATGTAGCGGCGCGCGCGAACTTTGGCCACCGCGGAAGAGCCGTCCGGGGCTTCGTCCACCGTGTGCCCGGCTCGCTCCAGCGCCTTCTTGAGCATGGCGCGCAGCTCAGGTTTGTCTTCGACCAGAAGAAGAGGTTCCATCAATTTTCTTGTATCACGATTTCATGCCGCGAAGTGGCTGGCCGCGCGGCCTTGTGCGGAGTTCGCTATCGGGCAATTACCGGAGCTCGGATCGAACCGAAGTGCCGACCTGAGCGAGCTATGGCTGTGGCGGCACAGCGGGCTGCCCTATTGGTGGCTGCGCCTCAGGTGGCTGCGTCGACGCCGGCTGATCCGTTGCGGGCTGCCCCGTTGCCGGCTGCGCCTGTGCCGGCTGCGATGGCGGCGTGGCCCAACCCGGATCGCCTCCCGCTTGACGCAATTCGTCTTCTAGATTGGCAATGTCTGCTTTGTCTTGGGCGACCTGCGCCGTAAGTTCGTCAATTTTGGTCTTTGAATCGTTTATATCTTGGCGGGAATATTCCTGCTTCAGCGCGGCCATTGGGTCCGTGTAATACTGCTCCTGCTTCAGGTTGAGCTCGCGCTGCGTGATGTCGAGTTCGTGGGCATCGTCAGCGAGCTTCTTGTTAGCATCGGCGAATCTCCCCCGCCAGTAGGCTTCATCCTTGGCCGGAGCGCCGGTCTTTGGCGCGGCAGGTTTCTTGGTTTGGTCTTCGGGCGGGGCAGGCTGCTCGCCTACCACGTTGACGGTGCCCGTCAGCGTGCCGAGATTGTCGTTGTCGATCGTCAACTTGGCTTTCGGGGCGTTCTTTTTCTCCGCCTGGGCCTTGCGAGCCGCGTCGGCGACGCTGTCCTGGTCCTGCTGGGCCGCAAGATAGGCCGGGGCGGCAAGAATCATGCCTGCCAAAGCCAGTGTAATAAGTCTCTTTGTATTCATAGTTTTTGGCCGCCTTTCAGAGCAAAACGGCGGATCTAAACACTAGTAGTTTAGATGCGGGCGCCGGCCGAATCAATCGCTCTGACGGCTTCGCGTACAAAAGGTAACCATACGATGAATTCCGCTCCGCCGAGGGCCTGGTTACGCGCCTCAATGGATCCGCCATGCTGGACAACGATCTTTTGCACGACCGCCAGCCCGAGGCCGGTTCCATTCGTCTTCGTGGTGTAAAAGGGCATGAAAATCTTGGTCAGCGCCTCGGCCGGAATGCCGGGCCCGTTATCGGTAATGGAAATTCGCTGGCCCTGGAGAGGTCCGGACGTGTCAATCTCGCCACGAATGATCACGCGCCCGCCGGCGGGATTGTCAGTTGCGGCTTCCGCGGCGTTGCGCGCCAAATTGAGAATCGCCTGGCGCAGCAACGCATCATCGCCCGAGACTTCGCCGAACTCTCCAACGGTGGCGAATGGAACACCCGGCACGACTTCGCCAATTTCCACCACGACCCGCTCAATCATGGGGAGGAGCGAAACGCGTTCGTCGGCAAGTTCCAGGGGGCGCGCAAACTTGAGGAATTCCGTGACCACGTGGGTCAGGGATCGTGTCTGCCGGATGATGAGTTCGCCATGCTCGTGCAGATCGGTGCCGGGTTGCGCCTCGCTGCGAATCATTTGCGCGTAGCCTGAAATCGTCGCCAGAGCGTTTTTGAATTCATGCGCGATGCCCGCGGAAAGCTCGCCGAGCGCGGCCAGGTTTTCCTTCGTGTGAATTTGCTTCTGCAGGGCGGCGAGTTCGGTCAGGTCGCTCAGCAGGCAAATCGAGCCGGTGATTTCATTGGCGTTGTTCTGGATCGGGGAGATGGTCACGCCGAGCTGCCGCAATTCGTGCGATGGCGTCAGGTATTCCACTTCCTCGCGGCGAAACGTGCGTCCGCGTTCCAGGCATCCGGCGACAAGCTCCGTGAGGCGCGATCCCGCGCCGAGGACTTCGCTGTAGCGGCGATAAGCGAGGGATTTGACGCCGAGTGCGGCTTCGGCCGCGGGATTCGCGCTGGTGATAAGGCCGGCGGAATTCACCAGCAGCAAGCCCGCCGGCATGTTGCGCGTGACTGCTTCGCTCATGCGCTCGGTTTGCTGCGCGCGCTCGCGCTCGGCGCGGTGCAGGGCCTCGAGTTCTTTTTCCTGCTCTTTGAGTTTCTTGATGACGGCCTGCATGGAAGCCGTCATGAACGCCGCGGGATTGTCGCTGCGCGGCGCATCGGCGCCAAAACCATCCGGCGATTTCGATCGGCGGTAGAAATAACGCCGCGCCATGACGAGCGCAAGGATCGCCGCAACCAGCAGAGCGATCAGCAGGACTCCCGAGAGCAGCCACAGAGAGCGGAAGGTAGGGATCGCGTCCGCAATTAAGGATTCAAATATCACCGTTCACTTCACCGCCAGAAGGGACTCATACCAATGGAGCGCGGGCGTTCCGAAAAATACCACCAGAAGCGCGCCCGCTCCGAGGAATGTACCAAACGGCAATTCGTAGTCGCGCCCCTTTTTCGAAACTGCAATCAAAAAGATACCGATCACGCTGCCGAGCAGCGATCCCAGGAGGACCGTCAACAGCGTGCGCTTCAGGCCGAGAAACGCGCCAACCGCCGCCATCATTTTCACGTCGCCTAAACCCAGGCCTTCGCGGCCACGAATGCGAAAATATCCCTCGGCGACAATCCAGAGCAAACCGCTTCCGGCCAGCGCTCCGAGAGCCGCGTCGGCAAACGAAAGCGCCATTTGCGGGGGAGGAAAATCAAACCACCGGCCGGCAAGCCACAGCGCCGTGCCATCCAGCGACTTGGTGAAAAAACTGAAGAGCAAGCCCGCGCCCAGACCGAAGAAATTCACTTCATCGGGAAGAATGCGCTCGCGAAGGTCGGTGATGGTCAGCACGACGAGCAGGGCCGCGAAGACGGCCCACTTCATCGCGTCTACCGTCAGCCCAAAAATAAAATAGCAGGCCAGGAACAGAAGTCCGGTGAGTAACTCCACAGCCGGATACATCCCGGAAATCTTCGTCTTGCAGTTGCGGCATTTTCCGCCAAGGAAGACCCAGCTCAGAACGGGAATATTATCGTACGGCGCGATTGCTTTCCCACATTTCGGGCAGCTCGACGCGGGCAGCACAATGGACTTGTCCGCGGGGATCCGCAGGATGCAGACGTTCAGAAAACTTCCAATGACCAAGCCAAGTAAAAGCGCGCCAAGAGGGATCACTCCACGACTTTGCCATACCCGCCGCGCTCCGACAACGCTTGCTGCACGCAGAAGGAAGCAAACAGGCAACAGCAGGCCGGTTTGACAGGTCTTCCGCACGCCCCTATATTCGAGATTCAAACCTTATGGCGTGGCTAGAACAAAAAATACGCCGCTACGAGCACGCCCGGTGGACCACCGATGACAACCGGCGCGTCTATCCCTTTGAATGGGGCCTCGAGCATATCGGCGGCCGGGCCGACGAACCCGATCCGCGCGGATTTCTGAACGCCTGGGTGGAAGAAACGCTGGCGCATAGCGACGAATGGTTTGCCACGACGCCCGCCGAAGACTACGTATTGCATCCTCCACAGAATGGCGCTTCGGGAGGGCAGGTGCTCACGTTCACGAGCCAGATTGCGTCTCCCTGGGCGAACAACAATCTGGTGCACGCGCGCTTTTTCCGTGCCAGGGCACACGGGCCAGCGGTTGTGCTGCTGCCCAATTGGAACGCCAAGTGGCACGGCCAGGTCAACCTCTGCCGCTGGCTAAACAAGCTCGGCATCAGCGTCCTGCGCCTATCGCTCCCCTATCACGATTACCGCGTCGCGCCGGGCCATGAGCGGGCCGACCAACTGGTTGGTTCGAACGTCGGACTCACGATCCAGGCCACGCGCCAGGCCGTCACGGACACGCGCCGATGTCTCCTTTGGCTCGGACAGCAGGAATACGGCCGGCTGGGACTCGTCGGTACAAGCATCGGCTCCGCAATCGGGTCCATCACCATGGCGCACGACCAGACCGTGCGCGCGGGCGCGTTTATGCATGTCTCCACCTATTTTGCCGATGTCGTTCGAACCGGAATGACGACGTCGCACGTGTGGGAGGGCCTGCGGACCAAAGTGACCGCGGACGAATTGCGCCGCTACTGGGCGCCGATCAGTCCCGTCCCCTACCTGGACCGGCTTCGAAATACCGGCCAGCGCATGTTAATGATCAGCGGGCGCTACGATCCGACGTTCTGGTACGAATTTACCGAGGAAATGTTTCGGACAATGCGGCAGAAGGGAGTTCAGCTCGAAACGATGACGCTGCCGTGCGGGCACTATTCCCTGGAGCTTGCGCCGTTCGCGTTTCCGGCTGGGCTGCGGCTGGGACTTTTTCTGTTTGAGGCGCTTGCGTGAAGTGCATTTAAGTAGCACAGACTTCAGTCTGTGGGTTTCCATTTGGCCTAGGCCGGCGTGCCAATTCCATCAAACCGTCGCACTCATCCGTCTTCGCTAACGAGGCCAGCCCGAAAGCGCTGACGAACACCCACAGACAGAAGTCTGCGCTACTTGGGGCCAAGTTCTCGGCTTACTCGGTAACTGATTTTGAGTTTGTTTCTGAAACGGCGTAGTCGAAATAGCGGCGATACTTCTCCGGCAGAGGCTTGGGGCGTCCCTTGCTGTCGCAAACGACGTGGATCGTTTCGCCGGTGGCCAGCAGCTCTCCGGTTTCGTCGTGGAGAATCTCGTAACCGAACGTAATCGTGCGGCGCTTGGCCGAGGTCACTCGCGTGCGAATGCGCAGCGGATCGTCATAGCGGGCCGGGCGGCGGTAGCGGCACTTTGCTTCGGCGACGACGGTGAAGCTGTCATCCTCGACTTCCATACGCTGGTAATCGAGGCCGCGCTGGCGCAAATATTCGACGCGCCCAATCTCAAAGTAAATGAAGTAGTTCGCGTAGTAGACGATGGCCATCTTGTCCGTCTCGGCGTAGCGGACGCGCACCACGGTGTCCATGAATTCGGTCATTGGGATGAAAATTGTAGCAGAAGGGCCGCGCGCCGTGCTCGGGTGCGGAAGCGGTTCATTTGCCGCTCCAGCGAGGCGCGCGCTTTTCGAGGAAGGACTCGAGCCCTTCGCGGAAATCCTGCGTCGTCCGGATTTGCGCGCTCTCCGCTGTGGCCAGTTCGAGTTCGCGATCGATTTCCGGCGCCGCAAAATCGCAGAGCAGCTTTTTGGTCATGTGAAGGCTGACCGGACTGCACGCGAGCAAAGTTGCCGCAAGGATTTGCGCCGCAATCATCAATTCTTTCGCAGGGACGATTTGCGTGACGAGACCCATGCGATGCGCTTCGGCGGCGTCGATGGTCCTTCCCGTCAGGAGCAGGTCGCGCGCGCGTTTTTCACCGATTTGGCGCATGAGAAAAACGGAAACCACCGCTGGCAGAAAACCGATGCGCACTTCCGGGTACCCAAACTTTGCCTCGGGCACGGCAATCGTGAAGTCGCACAGCGTGGCGATGCCGCAGCCGCCGGCAATCGCGGGTCCGTTCACGGCAGCGATGGTCGGCTTCGGGAAACTCCAGATTCGCAGACAGAGGTGCGCCAGGCGGTCCGCATCTTCCCGGTGTTCGGCGGGGGATTGCGCGGCGAGCGCCTTCAGGGCTTCGAGGTCCATGCCGGAGCAGAACGCTTTCCCCGCGCCGGTCAGGATCAAGACCCGCGCGGGGCTCGCTTCGACCTCGCTGAAAGCGGAGAGAAGCTCCTTGATCATTTCGGGGGAGATCGCATTGCGTTTCTCCGGACGGCTGAGCGTAATCATGGCGATTTCGCCGGAGAATTCGAGATGGAGCGTTCGATATGGCATTTGATTTTTGTAGGACGGGCTTCAGCCTGTCTGGTTTTAGCGATCTACATTCACAAAAATAGACAGGCTGAAGCCCGTCCTACTGAAACGCTTGCGCCGCACGCGAATACTTGGCGCGAATTTCTTCCGTCATCGCAAGGGCCGGCCCGAGCGCTTCCAGGCGAATTTCCGCGTCCACACCGCGAGAGGCGAGCGCCGCGAGAATCGTTTCCGTCGCGATATTTCCCACCAGATCGTCACCCGCGAAGGGACATCCGCCAAGTCCGGTCAGGGCTCCATCGAATCGGCGGCAACCGGCATCGTAGGCGGCGAGAACTTTTTCCGCAGCGCCCTCAGCCTGGCTGTGCAGATGAACACCTAACTCGACGCCGGCCACGCAATCCTTCACGGTGTTATACAGCGCGCCAACGTATTCGGGAGGCGTGGTTCCGACGGTATCGGCGAGCGATACGCTTCGCACTCCGATGTCCTTGAGCCAAACCAGCGCGTCTTCGACAATCTCGGCACCCCACGGTTCCTCATACGGGTTTCCGAACGCCATCGAAATATAGACCACGAGTCCGTGTCCGGACGCTTTCGTGGACTTTCGTATCTCCTCGACGAGGGCGCGCGATTCTCCCCGGCTCATGTTCGCATTCGCACGGCGAAAATAGGCCGAGATGGAATAGGGATACCCAATGGTTGTCACGCCCGGCGTGCCGAGAGCGCGCTCGAGGCCCCGTTCATTTACGACGATTCCGATGATTTCAGGGGGCGCCGTTTGGGCTGGAAGGCCTGCAAGAAATCCTTTCATCACTTCTTCGCTATCGGCCATTTGCTTTACCAGCGTGGGCGAAACGAAGCTGATCGCGTCGATATGCTTGAAGCCTGCACCAGCGAGCTTTAGGAGATATTCGATTTTCAGCTCAGCCGGAATGATTTCCGGCAAGCCCTGCCAGGCATCCCTCGGACATTCGACGATTTTTACTGTTTCAGGCAACGGAAATCCTTTGAAGTTGAGAGTTCATAGCTGAACATCAAGTTTGCAAAACACCTGTTCTGAAATCCTTCACTTCAGGATTCAGTGCCGCTGCTTCTAGCGCCCAAATCAGCGCCTCTCGCGTTTGCGCGGGGTCGAGAATGGCATCGACCCACAGGCGCGCCGCTGCGTAGCGCGGGTCGGTCTGATGTTCGTACGTGGCGCGGATGGATTCGTGCAACACTTTTTTGTCGGCCTCGGAGAGCTTTTTGCCCGCGCGTTCGAGCTGCTTGATCTTGATTTCGACCAGCGTGGACGCGGCGGAATCGCCGCTCATCACAGCGTAACGCGCCGTCGGCCAGGCGAAAATGAAACGCGGGTCGTAGGCTTTGCCGCACATGGCATAGTGGCCCGCGCCGAAACTTCCGCCGCAGATCACGGCAATTTTCGGCACGACGCTGTTCGAGACGGCGTTCACCATTTTTGCGCCCGCGCGAATGATCCCGCTCCACTCCGCCTCTTTGCCGACCATGAACCCATTTACATCGTGCAGAAAAATGAGCGGCACGAGATTCTGGTTGCAGTCCATGATGAAGCGCGCGGCCTTTTCCGCCGATTCGGTATAGATCACTCCGCCAAATTCGATGCGGCGTTCGCCGGAAGCGGCGTCGATTGTCGTGACGTGCTTCTTGTCGTTGGCGACAATGCCGACGGCCCAGCCGCCGATCCGTGCGTAGCCGCAGAGCACGGTCTTGCCGTATTCCGCGCGGTATTCCTCGAATTTACTGGCGTCGACGATGCGGGCAATCACTTCGTGCATGTCGTATTGTCTCGCCGGATCCGAAGAAAAAATGCCGTAGATTTCCTCGGGTGCGAACAAAGGATTCTCGGATTCCTTGTAATCAAAGCGCGCAGCAGGGGGATGACCCATCTTGTCCACAAGCGCGCGGATGCGCGCGAGACACGAGTCGTCGTCCGGCTCGCGAAAATCGACGGTGCCGCTGATTTCCGCGTGCATTTTCGCGCCGCCCAGTTCTTCGGCGGAAACTTTCTGCCCGATTGCCGCTTGCACGAGCGCCGGGCCCGCAAGGAAAAGTCCCGAACCTTCCGTCATCAGGATGTGATCGCACATCACGGGCAGATACGCGCCGCCCGCGACGCACATCCCCATGATGGCCGTGATTTGGGGAATGTGCATGGCGCTCATGACGGCGTTATTTCGGAACACGCGGCCGAAATCGTCGGTGTCTGGGAACACGTCTTCCTGGAGCGGCAGAAAAACGCCCGCGGAATCGACCAGGTAAATCGTGGGAATATGATTGTCGATGGAAATAATTTGGGCGCGAATTACTTTTTTCGCGGTGAGAGGGAAGAACGCCCCGGCTTTCACCGTGGCGTCGTTGGCGACGATCATCACGAGACGCCCGCAGATTCGCCCGAGGCCGGTGATCGCGCCCGCGGCAGGCGCCCCGCCCCACTCTTCGTACATTTCGTGCGCGGCGTAAATTCCCAGCTCGAAAAACGAAGTGTGCGGATCGATCAGCTTGGAGATGCGCTCGCGAGCGGTCAGGCGGTTCTTCTTGTGTTGCGCTTCGATGGCCTTCGCGCCGCCACCTTGCTGGATCACAGTTTCCTGGTTCTTGATTTCGGTGAGGAGGTCCACCATGCGGCGGGTATTCTTCCCAAAGTCGGGCGAGTTTCGTTTGACCTTGGTTTCAACGACGGAACTCGTCAAGTGGAAATCCTCCAAAAATATTTCCCAAGATGCTCGCTGAGTCAGCGCAGCGACAGTATAAGCTGATTCCACCTCATTCTGCATGGTTTGCGAAGCGGTGTGGTTTCCGACTCGGCACGCGGAACAAACTGTTTGGCAGCGAGCCCTATTCTGATAAGTGGGATTATCAAGCCCTATCTGATCTGCGATGCGGAGGGTCGGTCCGGGAATAGCTTCCGAGTGGGCGACCATCCTGGAGTTATCGCGTGGTTGCTCGAGTGGAAATTCCAACTTCGGCAATTTCCTGGCGACTGATTCTCGACGCGGCCTTCAGAATGCACTCCCGGTTGGGAACTGAGAAATGATATAAGTGGATTGTCAGTTCTCGGAGTCGATTGCAAAAAAATTGCCAGCCTCCCGGACTGGCGAATTCATCCGAGATCATTGGTTTCAAACGATGGCTCGGAAAATGGCGAAGCGGAATTGGTGAAAGCTCGTGAGGCTAGCGCGTAAAACGATCTTGGTTGCGGGCATCGCGTCCGTCTTTGTGATGGCCGGTTGCAAGATGACGCCAGAAAAGCAGAAGCAGGATTTCTCAAAGGTAACCGAGGATTTTGTTTATGGTTCGCTTGCGCTATCGCCGGTTTCAGCCACGCAAGCCGGCTATCATGAGGATCGAGGCGTCAAGCTCGATGAGAAGCTCGACGACTTCAGTCCTTCGGGCGTAGAAGCGACGCGAAAGTTTTATGCCGGCTTCAAAGATCGGCTTGCTGCTATCGACCAATCGTCGTTGTCAGCGGAAGAACGCGCCGACTATCAGATCATCCAGAATGCGATCGACCTGTCCTTGCTGGACTTGCAGCAGATTCAAAGCTACCGGCACAATCCGACGACCTACGTGGAACTCGTAGGCAATGCCTTGTTCAATCCTTTCGTGCTCGAATACGCGCCTTTCGATACCCGCTTCCAGCAAATTATTCAGCGGCTTTCGCAGGTCCCTGCTTTGATGGACCAAGCGAAAATGAATCTGTCCGACTCTCCCGAAGTTTGGAACCGTGTAGCACGTGAAGAGAACGACGGAAATATCGACCTGATTGACAAGACGCTGCGCGCGAAGGCCCCGGCAAACCTCAAGGCTGATTTCGACAAGGCTGCGCAACCCGCTTTGGATTCCTTGCGTTCCTTCAATGCGTATCTCAAAGACGACCTGTCCAAGAAAACCAGCGATTGGAGGCTGGGCAAGGAGCGGTATGCACAGAAGTTTGCCTATACACTCGTCGCCGGCAAAACTCCCGAGGAAGTCTTGTCTGAAGCCGAAGCCGCTCTCAAGGTGGCGCGTGAAGAGATGGCCAAACTAGCCGCGCCGCATTCCATCCGCGAAGCGCTCGATGCGATTGCCAAGCAGCACACCACGCCGGATCATTTCATGGATCAGGCTCGCCAGGATTTGGACCTTGCGACCGAATTTGTCCGCCAGAAGAAACTGGTTACGTTTCCAACTCGAAGCAACCTGCAAGTGATTCCGACTCCTGAGTTCATGCGCGGAACCTATGGAGTGGCGGGATTCAATCCAGCCCCCGCGTTTGAACCGCAACTCGGCGCCTTCTATTGGGTGACTCCGATCCCCAGCGATTGGCCCAAGGAGCGAATTGACTCGAAACTCCGCGAGTACAACCGGTACGGATTGATGGAGATCACGATCCACGAAGCGATGCCCGGGCATTACGTCCAGTTCGAGGTCGCTGATAATCTCGAACCGAAATCGCGGCGAGCGCTGCGCAACATCTACGGCAACGTGCCCTACGTCGAGGGTTGGGCGCTGTACACCCAGCAGATGATGTCCGAGGAGGGATTCATGGACAACAGCGTGGAGCTTCGGCTGACGTTTTATAAACAACTGCTGCGCTCCATTGCGAATGCCATCCTCGACATCCGCCTGCAAACCATGAGTATGACGGACCAACAAGCGTTAGACCTCATGATCAATGACACGTTCCAGGAGAGGGAAGAAGCGACGGCCAAGTTGCAGCGCGCTCAGCTTACCTCCTGTCAATTGCCAACCTATTTCGTCGGTTTGCGAGGCTGGCTCGACCTGCGCGAAGAATACAAGCAGCGCAAAGGCTCGGCCTTTGGGCTTTCAGAATTTCACGATGCGGCGATAAAGGAAAGCGCGGTGCCGTTGCCCGCTCTGCGGCAGCTCTTACAATAATGGTTCAGGTCTGACGACAAACGCAAAAACCATCCAAACCAACACGGCATTTCCGGCATCCCTCTTCTGAAATAGATGTGCCAACCGGCTTCGCAGTCGTTCAACGAACAATCCATGCCACACAGGGCGCGGATCAATTTATCCGCAAGTCGCTTATCCACCGCTCAAGAACGGCCTGATCGTGCTGTTCAATTTTAAGGAAAGCGATCCCCATTCCATCTACGCGAGCGGAGGCCACACGGCCGGAGGCCACGACTTTCGCGCCTGCATGGATGATGGTGATCTGGACCTTCACTCCGGGTTTCAAAGGAGTCGGCGTAAGCACAAAGCAGCCATGCACGCTCAAATTGCTGGTATGGGTTGATATCTGCCGCTCCGAAAGCACATCGGTGATCACGATTGCAGCAACGAATGGCTTTCGCAACACGCGCGGGCGCTGGGCGGATTTCAAAGTTGGCTCCAGTTAGATCGGTAAAGTCCCCGGCTGCTTTGCAGGCCTTTTACACGATCCAAGGTGGCGCGTCAAGGCGGACACAACAGTGGCGTCGCCAACCCCGTATTCCGATAGGAGAACTTTTCAGGACAAATCGCGGGGAGGTTTACCACGCCGATGAGGATCGGTCAGTCATCCACCAAGATTGGGTAAACGAGGACAAGCGCGGCCAAGGATAAAACTATAATGATTGGCGAAAAAAGAATCGGCGCCGAATAAGCTGCCATCCGATGTTGTGCACCTGCCAATATCCACGCCATCCATCCTTGGATCGCGTACCAATTCCAAGCGACCCATCCGCCCAGACCGAGAGAAATGGCAGCAGTAGAAGCGATCTCTACCCATTCAAGGACATCTTGCGCCTTTTCCGCATCCGCTTTTTTCTCAGAAAGTCGAGCCCTCCACCACAGCAGGCCGGCATCAGGCAAGCTAGGATTGCTTTCGGAGCTTCGGCTCAACGCATGCATCCAACTTGAGACCTGAATGATTTCCCGGCAAACGGCGCAGTTAGCCGCATGAGTCGTGAGAGAAGTTTCCAAGCTACCTGTGCGCACGGCATTCGTCACGGCTGCTTCTTGAGGACAATTCACGCGCTTCATAATTTCCCCTCCGGGCCTATGCCTTCGTTTGTGAGAATACCTGCCAATTTCTTTCGGGCACGATACAGCAGAACGCGGACACTTTTTTCCGCGAGCTGCAATGTCGATGCAATTTCCCGGTGGTCGAAGCCTTCCACATAGGCGAGCCACAGCAACATCTGTTCCTGTTGTTTTAGGCGTTCAAACAGACGCAGCGTGTCTCCAGCCCGTTCTGTATTTTCGATGGCCTTTTCCTCAAAAAAAGTTCCGAGGCCCCAGCGTCGTTCCCGCTGTAATTTACGCCAGTGATCGGAAAGCAAAGAGCTCGCTGTCTGGTATAGATAGGCCTTCATTTGGGGTTTTTCCAGAACAGGCAAATCGGCCCGCAGAAATCGATAGAAGGTGTCCTGGAGGATGTCATCTGCAAGAGCTGCATCGCCCGAAGCCCGGCGAATGTAGGACCACAATTTGGGAGCAGTTTCGGAGTAAAAGACCTGGAAAGCAGCTTCCTCCATCCATTTGCGCGACGGGCCGCTCTCGGCCAAGGATGATCCGCCTCTCAGGACCGCGATGGTAATGGGGAAGCTCGTCCGCATGGTGATCGTCGACCAGAACGCGAGGCCGCAAATCTAAGAAACAGGCGCGTTTTCGCGGTCCGACTTTTGATTTTGTTCCCACTGCTTGGAGAGACGATATGATATTGCTGTCGAGATCAAGAAACCGACTCCCAAGGCAAGAGCCAGAACGGCAGGAATGACGAATCCTCTCCTTGTCACCGATAATCCGAGCATGCCCAATCCGAGCGCTGCCAGAACGATACCATTTCGCATGGCGGTCAGTATGCGGTCTTTAGGTCCCATACTTTGCGACCATAACTCCTCAAGGAAGCGCTGACTTCCTTTACTGTCCATGAACTCGGCAAACTCCCGCCCCGACTGGAACTTGTCCAGCACTTGTTTATGAAATTCTGTTCGTGCCTGGATACGCAACTGTTTTTGGCGAATCAGCAACCACAAGATCGCAATAATCGTGGCAAAGAACGCAAACGGAACGAGTACAGCAACAAAGTCACCTGCCGCGTTTACGTGTTGTTTCGACGCTTCCAGTATGATCTTTGTTAGCTGGTCTGGAGTCAATTCATCCGGATTCGACTGCGCCGACTGCAAGAGTAAAGGCACGATCCTTGTCCCGATCAGTTGGACCAACATATTTCCTCCAATCAAGGTAGCCCCGCAACAAATCCCGGCCAATAATCTGTGCATGGCCTCACTGCTATAACGCTTTCAAACCCAAGGAGGTTAACAAGGGCCGGCATGCTCAACCACATTTTGGCTTTGCGGCACAGGAGGGATCTGCTTTCTCAAGGCGGAAGGAAAGTTTTAAAAATGTTTTTGTACTAATTCGAATGCGTGCGCTATTGGGTGCCTTTCCCGCTGGCGGGATTGCCAATTATCTTGTTATATTCCGCAAACTCGGATGGGGAACAAATCATCTCTCTGACATCGAAATTGGGCGGTTGCAGCTTGAAAGGGAGCTTGTCGAGAGCCACCCAGGGCCTCGTATACATCTTCGGGTCGTTAATCGTCACGGTAAGCTCTAATGTATCGTGATCGACGCGGTGAAACCGCTCCTCGACTCGTAGATCGGCGCTGTGGGGACGGCCCGCTCGATCGACCCAGGTTCTTTCATCGATCCCCGAGGTCTGCACGACGAACGTGTAATCATCCTCCCACTTTCCGATTGAGTAGCCGAACCATCTGGGTTCGGGATCCTTGGGAGGTTCCCGCCCGTCCGTCCAGAGAACCCGCCAGATCTTGCCAAATTCGTACAAGGCGATCACTCTAAGAGGAGTCTGGATGATCTGAGTCGTTCTTAATTCATAAAGGTCTTCGCGAGGCATTCCCTGGGGGTCGCAGTAAACGACGGGATCGTTCGTGTCCGCTGGAAGAACACTTCTGATTCCATTGCTGGGCTTATGCGTGTTCAAAACTTCCAGACCCAAAGGAGTGTAGGGTACCTGGTGTTCCGGCTTGCCGTCTTCCGGCATGTTGCGCGGGCCCAGCGGCTGGATTCCGCCGTTGCCCGGATCCCAAATCCCGGAAATGTCATGGCGCGGAGCGGGCGCTGGCTTTTGATCCGTGGCAGCGACTGCCTGCTTAGGCGCGCCAGATTGGGCACGCGCAAGACGGGCGCCCATGAATGTTGGAATCAGGGCAATGGTCGAGATCAAGAAGAGCCTTAACATTCCAAAATTCCTTCCCTAATTTGGTTCTCAACTCGAATCAACATCGGAAAATTGAATCGAAAGATCAGAATACGACCCTGCCCTTAAGAATCTGGCCATTGGCGAGCTCGACCTGCTCGACACGGCCGATCGGCAGGCCGTTCTTGACCGGTTCCAAAGTGACAGTGACCTCATCTCCAGGTTTGAATGACTGCTTGCTCCAGCCAAGGTTGACCATGTCCGCCGGATTGCTGGCCTCGACCGCCCAATGCACGACGTTGCCCTTATCATCCTTCACATCAAACCTCAGAAAGCAATGGGGATTGGCCCAAAACCATTCGGTTACGATTCCTTTCAAGGCTAGCTTTTTCGACGTGTCGTAAGCAGCAGCGCCGTGGTGTGCGAACAGCGGAACGGAAACCGTCAAGAGGCCGAGAAAAATCGCGATAAGCTTATTTCTCACAGAATCCCTCCAACCCTCTGCCCGGACGGCACGATCTTGCGCGGTCGCCCGATGGCAGGAGCGATTCTAACCGGAAATTCCGCTTGGGACTTCTAGTTCGCGCATCATACGCTTCTCCTGCCCTCGACACAACGAATTCGCCACCACAGCAGGCTCCAGCGGGGATTCTGGTTTCTGAAGGCCAACTCCCGCTAAGCGGCCTTATATGAATGTGCGAATTGACCAGTGACCCTCCTGGTCACTTTCCGATAGGAGATCTTCCCGGGACTTGACACGGGAAATGGGGCTAGTCAGACGGGAAGAACGAGCCGGCCCTGCCTCGCTGATCTCCAGGGGCCTGCTCTTGTGGCAAATTCGTTGTGTCGTGGGCAGAAGAAGAGTACTATTGTCAACTCCGGCTGAAAATTCCCCGTTGTACCGGTTGAAAATTCCCCACCCCTGAACCTCATGATTGGGCTTCCTTGGCCTCGGACGGAGTGGAGCCCAGCGCCGTTTTTTGGCGCGTTTTGGGCGCAACGGAGTCCGAGGCCAAGGAACGAGCCGCGACCTCCGCCCCTTCCTGTCCTCGCGGCGGCACCAGTCCGGCTTTGCGGCGATCCTTCAGCCGGTAACTTTCACCCCGAATGTTGATGGTCGTCGAGTGATGCAGCAACCGGTCCAGAATCGCCGTGGCGATGATCGAATCTCCGAAGATCGATCCCCAGTCCCCGTAACTCTTGTTCGAGGTCAGGATGATGCTCCCGCGTTCGTACCGTGCGCTCACCAACTGGAAGAATATCGTCGCTCCCAGGTCGTCCAGTGGCAGATACCCCACTTCGTCGATCACCAGAACTTTCGGTGCCAGGTACACGCGCATCCGGCGATCCAGCCGTCCTTCGCGATACGCGCGCCCCAAGTCCGCTGCCAGATCGTGCGCGGTGATGAAATACGCCCCCAATCCCGAGCGGATCGCTTCCTCCGCCAGCGCCACGCTCAAATGCGTTTTTCCCACCCCTGGCGGTCCCAGCAAAATCACGTTGCTGGCTTCGTGGATAAACCGCAACGAACGCAACTCCCGAATCTGCCGCTCATCGAGCGAGGGCTGAAAAGCGAAATCGAACTGCTCGAAGGTTTTTACGAAGGGAAAATGCGCTAGCTGCAGCCTAGCCCGCAGATAACGACTCCTTCGTGCTTCCACCTCGCAGCTCAGCAACTCATCGAGAAAGTCCGCGTAGCTGGTTTCTTTCTTCGACGCTTGTTCCAGCAAGTTCTCTAGTCGTGCTTGCACTGCTTTCAATCCCAGCGTCTCCAGCACTGTCTGCAACCGCTCGATCGGCGTGTTCATCGCTCACCTCCGTTGGCCACGTGCTCATACGCTGCCAGAGAACGCTTCTCCACCTCCGGCGCGCTCTGCCGCAGATGAATCAGAATCTTGCTTTCCGCCCTTCGCACCCCCAGCGGGATCCCCTGATGATGCGGCGCAAACGTCAACACGCTGTGTTTCCGTTGCGCTTTGCCGTGCATCGCAATCCGCTCGCGGCCCGTGCGGATATCCACTTCCCCCGCAATTTCCTGCACCCACACGTCCTGGCCCGCATACTGCCAAGGCACCGAATACCGACTGCCTTGCCAGTCCACGTAGGCATCCCGCGCCACCTTGCGCAACTCGCCATCCACGTACGGATACGGCGGCTGCCCCGCCAGCGACTGTAAACTGAACTGCTCGACATCCCAGCGCACCGCCACTTGCTCATGCGTGGTTCCGTGCACGCGCTGGTTCGCCACACCGCAAATCCACTCGCGCAACTGCGCATTCAGATCGCTCAGGCTGCTGGGTTCGCGCCCTTGCAACCCACACAGAAAGTTTCGCCGCACGTACTTCACGCCTGCTTCCACTTTCCCTTTCGTCTGTGCGCGGTACGGCCGGCACAGCCGCGGCGTGAAGCCCCAGTAGCGCGCGAAGTCCTGAAACACCGGGTGCCAGACAATCTCGCCGCGCTCGTCGGTTCCCAGCCAAACCGTCTTCATGCGGTCGTAGAGAATCTCTTCCGGTACGCCGCCGAGCTGCTGGAACGCGGCTTCATGCAGCCGCAGTAGCGTGCCCAGCTTTTGGTCCAACGCCACTTCCGCCACCATTCTCCGGCTGTAACCCAGCGTGAAGGTAAAACCGTGCAGCTTCTGTTCCTGCCCGGCCATCTCCAGCGTGCCCAGATGTCCCCAGTCCACTTGCGCCTGCTGGCCCGGAGCGGTCTCGAAGCGCCGCACGGCCACCACTCGTGCCGCGCTGCGTTGCGGCCGCAACCAGTCCGTCAGGATCGTGTAGCCGCCTGCATAGTTCCGCTCGCGCAGTTCGCGCAGCAACACCCGAGCGTTCCACACCCCGGCGTGCAACCGCTCTTCCAAATACGGCTTAAACGCATCGAGCTTGCTCGGTTGTGCCAAGCGTGGACCATACTCCGGTACCAACCCCGCCGCCTGCACATACTTCCGAATCGTCTTGCGATCCCAGCCGGTCAACTTGCTGATCGCCTGGATGCTCATTCCTTGCCATTGCAGTTCTTTGAGTTCTTGCACGTCTCTCCCCCTTAACAAGTTTCGGAACCTCCTCCATTTGGAGTGCGTCCCGGTTTACCACATCAAGGGGTGGGGAATATTCAAACGGCACTATGGGGATTTTTGCATCGGCGCTGACACTATGCGCGAAACAAAGGCTCAAATCGGAAATTCTGGTGAACAAGACCCTTTTCTGCGTCATGCAGGACACACCCGGAGAGGAGGACAACCTGTGCCAGCCTCATATCACATCGACAAAGCGCGGCGTTTAGTCATTAGTACTGCATCCGGCCTTGTGACGGCGGCAGACTTATTGGCTCATCAGCGGCGGCTCCTGGGCGATCAGGACTTCGACCCGAGCTGTTCTCAGATGGTGGATTGCACCGCTGCTACCGGGATCGATTTCAGCCCAGATGAAGTGCGTGCGGTGGCAGCTACAACGATCTTCTCGGCTCATTCCCGCCGCGCAGTGCTGGTTACGACGGACGAGCAGTTCGGATTTGCCAGCATGTTCAAAATGATGCGTGAAGCACAGGGCGAATACGGAATCCGGGTGTTCCGCGATCGGGCCGAGGCGTTGCTCTGGGCGATGCCCCAAGAGCAGGCGGCCTCCAGAACCGCGTAGTAACGGCACTGGAGAAGCAAGCTTCGGCGGTTCGCACTACTTCGTCCGCCGCGGTGCGAGTCCTTCGCGCGGCGCTCTCGATCTTTTCCTGCCATCTCCCGATAAACGGGGCTTATCGGGATGTTGCCAACCCCAATCTCGCCTGTTAAGCGAACTTGACAGTATAATAAGGTGTTTCACAACGGAAGTGTCTTGGGGGCGCTCCAAGTACCAAAAACTGAGGTGCGAAGAGGAACCAAGGAACAGTTCACGCGTGTTGCGCGACCTGCAACTTGTATAATTTGTATTCGGACCCCAAGAATGGAGCGAAGACGAATGCAGGTGAAGCTGGGTTGAAACCCAATCACCTGCCAAATGTCTTGTAGAAAAAATGCACCCCGTAACGCTCATCCTCGGATGGCTGTCAGAGAGAGTTGGCCCGCAGCATCCGCTGCTCCAATTCCTTGTAGTCTCTGTCTTTCTTTGTCTTCTTGGCTAGATTGTTTGGTTCGCGAGTAAGGAATGATATCTGACCACTTACGAAGACCCTTCCTGCGACGGGCAAGAAGATGATTGCAAAAGGCGTATGTCATAAATAATTGACGAGAGCAGGTCATACTTCTGTCACTACCGGATAGGTCCCGATAAACGGCTCATCGGGAAGTGACAAGGAGGCCGCCAGGGGAAACTAACGAATCGACATCTCTCTGCTGCAGGTGTGGACTGCGGTGGCGTCCCGCCAGCCTTTGCTCGATAACTGCTCGGATAGGTGACGTCCGCTCTCTTGCTCGAATGCACTGATTTGCTGCCGCCACCCTTTGACAGCTGTGATGCGGCCTTGATTGCCGAGCATTTCTGCGATGCCCGCGGTAAGGCTGGCCCGGCCATTCACATCTGACGTGAAAATTTTCAAGGCTCCCGCGCGCTTCTCTCCCAAATCAATGAACCAGATCTCGTTCTGATCCTTCTCCGATCGCACTGTGACCGGAGTGAGCTTCAATTTCCGCAGTGTGGCTCTGACCACCTCCAGAGATTGCCGCGTTTTGATGATCCACCGCCGGTCGCCGCCGCTCGCCTCATCAATAAACAGAAGAACGAATTCCTGGCGCGCATAAAGCCCCAGGAGAGCGGCCAGATATTCGGACTGCTTCTGCTCCAGATTTGCTTCCAGGATGAATGAGTTTTCCGAGGAGTTGTCGTAGATCCCCAAACTATCGGCAATCTGGACGTAATGGGTAAGGGCGCAAGCCGCGCGGTCCGCGACAGCGGTGACATTGATCTGCTCGAAAGAGGTCAAGCGTAACTTGGCATCCTCATCGGTTAGCGACTCTCGTGTATTGGGACTGGCGAAAAGAAAAATCTGGTTCGCGCCAGGACCGGGCATCGGACCAGCAAACGCCGCCGGCAACACAGCAGTGATAGCAAGGAGTATGCCCAGACAAGCCTTCACTGGATTCTCCTTAACCCAGGCTAACAGCAGGCGTCCCGCAAACCGCCGGCGATTTAATCGTCGGCACGCGGGATGACAACTCAGCCGGAATTTCCGTTTTGTCCTCACAGCCGTGCGATAATTTATGCAGGACTGCCTCAGTCGTTCAACAACTCAGCTAGCTCCTTAACTGCATGGGCTTTCCGACGGTTGCGGCCATACCTAAACTGATTTATCGGAATGTGACCCAGAACACCGTCGTGAGGCAGAAAGCCGCATTCCGAGAGGAGGACCTATCGGGAGTTGGCCGGCCTACGACGGGGTGGTTCACGGGCGATGCGGGAATTTCTCAACAAGTTTCCAACCCACAGGCAAGCAAATGTTGCCCGAAGATAACTTCCGAGAAGCCGGCCATTCACCCCTTAGAGCGTACTTCGGGCCTGCTTCAACAACGATTGCCATAGCTCACTTCAGCGCCGCCACCGCTTCAATCTCAATCATATACCCCTCCTGGACCAGCGCCGTCACGCCGACGAGCGTGCCGGCCGGCGGGTGCTCTGCTGAAAAATACTTGCTGCGGACTTCGCGGATGATGGGAACCTGATCCGGCTTCATATTTACGACATAATAATTGACCTTGACGACATCATTCATTGTCGCTCCCGCTGCTGCCAGAGCAGTCTTCAGGTTGTTCATCACCTGGGTGACCTGCGCGCGCAGATCGCCCTTGCCCACGACTTCGCCGTTGGCGTTCAATGGTACCTGCCCGGACACGTAGACCAGCTTGCCCGGTTGGGCGACAACCACCTGCGTGTATCCCATCGGCTTGCTCAGCCCCTCTGGGTTGAGAAATTGTATCTTCGTTGTTTCTTTCGAAGTGCGTTCAACCTGCGCGGCCGCCAGCTGCGCCATCAGGACAATGATCCCTGCCAGCAGCACGGAACGGGATACCGAATTCTGCTTGCTCATGTTGTTGCCTCCAGGTGCGGAGAGATTCTAGCCGGAATATCCTTTGCCTTCAAAAGCGGCACCCAGTATACAGTCATCTCGGTCGCCCGCATATCCACGCGGTTGAGTAACGCGGCACGCCGGCTCGAGTTTCGAGTAGCCTAACCACCCAAACCAGATAGCTCCCGATAAACGTTTATCGGAATGTGGCCCGACGCTAGTGCGGGGCAAAAAGCCACATTCCGATAAGCAGGAGTTATCAGGAGTTGGCGCGGTTTGAAAGAGTCCTCTAGAACCTCTAAATGGGAATTCGCGTTCGCTACTTCTTTGGCGTTGAAGGAAGGATAGAATTACTAATTCGCCGATTATACTCGGCCATGTCTATAGGCGAGCAGAGCAACTCTGGCATATCGAAATCGGATGGTAGCAAGTGGAGAGGGAACTTGTTGATGCCCAGCCAGGGTTCTGTATACATCTTGGGGTCGTCAATCGTAACGGTGAGTTCCATGTTGTCATGGTCCACCCGGTGAAACCGTTCCTCCACCCGCAACGCATCGCTATGTGGACGGCCCGCATGATCGAGCCAGCTTCTTGGATTCATCCCGACCGTCTCCACCACGAACGTGTAGTCGTCCACCCATTTGCCAACCGAGTACCCGTTCCACCGCGGGTCCGGGTCTTTGGGGAGTTCTCGCCCATCCGTCCAGATGGTGCGCCAATTGCCGTACCATTGATTCAAGTAAATCACCTGGTTGGCGGTCTGCACGAGCTCGATGGTCCTCAATTCAAAAAGCTCCATGCGCGGAAACCCCATCGGATCACATTGGTCCATTGGATCATTGGAAAGGGCGGTGGGGACTTGTCTGACGCCAGGTCCCGAGGGCTTGTTGGCCTTGAGTGCCAACAGCCCCGCAGGCGTGTAAGGCAGAGGATGCTCAATACCTGTCTCGTCGAGTTGTCCTCCTTCGGCGCCGGCTCCTGCTTCTAGCCCTCCTTCGGCACGTCCCCCTTTTTGTGGAAACAGTGCCGGGTGTTCGAAGGCGCCGTTTACCTGGAATCCCCCATCCAATCCTGCTGCGTCCCAGATCCCAGATAGGTCACGGCGCGGAGCGGGGGATGACTTTTTCCCGCCGTACGTAGACTTGCGTGGCGCGATATTATTCCATTTGCTCGCCTCACCCCCTGCTGCTTGCGGCGCAGCGGTTTGAACTCGCAGAATGGGTGAGAACGTCAATCCTGTAATGAGAGCAAGCATCAAGACCGCCCAGCGCTTGGACATTTCCGAAATCCCCCCGTCAGCTAGATTCCGACCTTTCGAATCGGCCTCCGACTACGGCATGGCAAATCTCACACCAGCCTGGAATAGGTCAGTCCGCTAATCGTTGCAGCACGAACACTCACCCGAGCGATTCCTCATGGCTTGAACTGTTTGCCATTGATCACGATAAGGCTCTTTTGTGTTGCCAGGCCCGCTGTTGGTCCCGCGACACCGAAACGTCCGAAGGGCTGCCCGTTCTTGGCTGGGATGATTTCCACGATGACCTCATCCCCAGGCTTAAACGTATTTTTGGTCCAGCCTACTTCGGTCTGGGATAGTGGGTTTTGAGCTTCTATAGTCCAATGCAACTTGTTGCCACTATTGTCCTTGGCGTCGACCTCCAGGAACACATGAGGATTGGCCCAAATATAGTCCGTCACCGTTCCCTTCACCGTGACCGTCTTCGTCGAGTCGTACGACGCGTTGCCGTGATGTGCGAATAGCGGAACCGAAACGATCACACTACTCGCAACGAGAGCAAAAGCCAGAAGGAATTTCACGAGTGCCCTCCCATCTTTGGTCGGGACTAACCACAAGGCAAATACACCTGGCGTGATATTATCACGTTTATTCAGCATCTGACTGGCAGTCTCGCTAACGGCACAGACACTGTGGGACTAACCTCAAGGCCAACGATTGCCAGGGCCAAGTCCTCATAACGGGATTATCGGAATGTGGGAAATCCCTCCAATAGTTGTCGGATAAGTGAGCTTCCAGCCACAAGCTCGAGTACTGATCTACCAGTACTTCGGGAGTTCTAGCCTAGCTCTTGCGACCTATTGATACACGTGGTCTTCATTGAGACCATTGTCCGAAGGTGCGCTGGAAGGCTTGGCGCTAACCACTGATGAATACCAAGTTAACGCGGTCTATCAAACAAGACTTCGAGCCTGTGCGGGAACGGCGTCGCAAAGCTCGACTCAAGCTCTCTTGTTTCATTCTTGTCCGCCCTCTGGAGCCCGAACCTGAATACTTTGAAAACATTCTCCTGACGGAGGACTCTTGCAGGGATGGGCTTTCTTTCCAGACTGACAACGCTCTCTACTGCCAGCGTATGCGCCTGATTGTAACATTCCCATATTCACTCCACCCCAATGCGATAAATCAGGATTACATCGCCGAAGTGCTGCGGAGAAAAGCCCTCCCCGATGGGCGCTACAGCGTCGCCGTTCGCTTACTGACGGCTGCTAGACTTAGTGTTCCGCCTACTTCTAAGTTGCGTTCGAGCAATGTTTGGAATGCCTTATGGCAGAGGGCAAGAGCCAACACTCATGCAACAAAGCTGGATTATGCTGCTTTGGTGAATAAGTCCTGATTATCGGAATGTGGCCCAAGCTACTTGATGGCAAAATCCACATCCCGATGAGGGGACTTATCGGGACTTGGCCCAATCATCGGAAAGTTGAAACTCACCGCTGTTAGAAGTGCCCATGCTTCACTCTTTCCTTTTGCCTTTCAAGGACGGTGACCTGACCGTGTGATAGGACGCTGTTACGTTACACGCAGCGTTACAAGCATCAAGACGCCCAGCCGGGGGCCTCGGCGAGGGGAAGGCGGATGCCCCGGTACTTCTGAAAATGCAAAGTTGTGTTTGTGACAGACTCGAAAATCGGGTTTCTCGAAGTGCACCCTGCAATAAGAGAATTGCGCAGATCAATCAGTGCATTTGCTGATTGTCCCGTTTACGCGCGTGGTAGAATCCGCCCACGCGACGCCCCGATGATTCTGCAAACGGCCTCACTTTCAAGCCCTGTGCCCGGCATCGCTCTGATTCTTGGCATCTTGGTCGCAATAAAACATTCCCGACATCGGCGTGTTGCAACTCCGCGCGCAGTACGACCGTACTAATGCGAATGTGCCCAACGTCTTATGGACGCTGACGCGTGCACGAAGCAGAATGATCGCGTGGATCAGAACAATCGGTGAATAATCGAAATAGGCTAGGGATGTTTTATTTCGGGGTCTTGGCATCACATTCGGACGGCCGGCCACGTTGCTATCTTCAGCGATCTTAATTTTCTCGGAGGTTGTTTATGACCAAGACTGTGTTGATTACGGGCGGCACTGGTTTTCTCGGTAAACGGCTAGGAATAGCTCTCACGAACGAGTACAGAGTCATTCTCGGGGGCCGAAACAACACGCAGAACAAAGCAGCGCAAGAGTTCACCAACTGCGAAGTCGTACCGATGGATGTCACAAATATCGAATCCGTTCGGGACATCGTGGTCTCTACCAGTCCAGAAATCATCATCCACGCAGCGGCCACCAAATTTGTCGATCAGGCGGAACGGCAACCAATGGAATGTATCGACGTGAATGTCACTGGCTCACAAAACGTTGCGCGAGTGGCTATGGAAAGGGGGGTAGACGTGGTTGTGGGGATTTCGACGGATAAGGCATCGCCGCCCGTGCGCAACACTTATGGGTTATCCAAGGCAATGATGGAACGGATGTTCTGCGGGTTGAATGGCAAGACAAATACGAAGTTCATGTGCGTGCGCTTCGGCAATGTTACATGGTCCACGGGATCGGTCCTGCCTATTTGGAAGTCCATGCACGACAAGACTGGGGTGATAGGAACAACCGGCCCTGAGATGCGCCGGTTCTTTTTTACTGCAGATGAAGCGGTCCAACTAGTGCTCACCGCAATGAACAATGCAGAAATGTTCCAAGGCAAGGTCCTGTCCCGCAAAATGAAGGCGGCAACCATCGCCGACATTCTGCGAGTGTGGACGGCACACAACGGTGGCCGATGGGAGAAGATCGCGGGCCGTCCGGGCGAGCGCAATGACGAGTTCTTGGTTGGGGACCTCGAACTGCCCTACACTTCAGAGTTGGTCATAGAAGGCCTTCCTCATTACCTCATGTCTTTCAACGAAAACACTGCCAAGCCTCTCAGCCATGTCCTATCCTCAGAAAATGGCGACAAGCTGACGGATGCCGAGATTCTTCAAATGATTAACCACCCGTCAGTCGAGGAGGTGACCGCATGAAACGTATCAATCACGCGCTGATTATGGCCGCGGGCAGGGGAACACGATTGATGCCATTGACGGCAGTTATTCCCAAAGGGATGGCGCCGTACCTCGGCTCAACTCTTATTGCAGAAGGCATTCGAAAAATCAGGCCATATATAAATAGCCTGGACATCACCGTAGGATACAAAGGTGCCAAGTTGGCGGAGCACGTCTTAGAACTGGGCGTCAATTCCGTGTTCAATACAGATGGCAATGGCAACGCGTGGTGGATCTATAACACTCTGTTGAAGCATCTAGACGAACCTATGTTCGTGTTGACATGTGACAACGTCATTCAGCTCGATTTCTGGCAACTGGAACGAGAGTATTACCACTATCGCCAGCCGGCCTGTATGGTGGTTCCGGTAGAGCCGGTCCCAGGCCTACAAGGTGATTATATTTTCCGGGAAAACAACGTAATTACAAAGCTGTCCCGTCATCAAACATCGGACCAGTATTGTTCCGGCATACAAGTCATCAATCCGGCAAGAATCAATCGTCTCACACACCCCGTAGACGATTTCTATAGTGTTTGGCAACAACTGATTGCTCAGGGGCAACTGTATTCATCGGATGTTTACCCGAAACGGTGGTTCACCGTCGATACTTTCGATCAGTTGTGCAAACTTAATGAAGACGGTGTCGAGGACCAAAACGTATTGGCAGCCTTGGAACGCTTCGATAGCGACCGAGAGTTGCACCTGGAGGTGAAATGAATACCTCTGTTTCCATTGTGATTCTGACTCACAACAATAAGGATCTGCTTAGAAAGTCTTTGAGCCAAGCTCTCCGATTGGAGTGGCCCGGCATCGAGGTCATAGTTGTTGACAATGCTTCTTCGGACGGAACCCCGGAAATGGTCGAACAAGAGTTCGGCGGTGTAGTGCGCCTTATTCGGAGAACAGTGGATTCCATTACGGCTGGACGCAATGAAGGGTTCAGAAGCGCGAAGGGCGAGTTTATTCTTTCCATCGATGACGATATGATCTTTGATGACGTTCACGCCATCCGAAAGGCGGTCGCACTATTTCGACAGTTTCCGGATGTCGGAGTGCTTACTTTCAGAATCGCAGATCTGGAAGCTCCGGACGAGCCCCAACGCCTCCACTGGTGGCATCCGATTCCAATCCACACTGGCAAGAATCGATTTTTCTATACAAATTTCATTAGCGAAGGCGCAATTTTTGCCCGTGCAAGTGTAATTTCGGCTACGGGAGGTTACGACGAAGAGTTCTTCGGATGCTTCGAAGGGCCCGATTGGGCCTTCAGACTGATCCGCGATGGTATAAAAATTCTATACTGCCCGACGATCACCTGCGTAGAGCTCAGAGTGCGACGGATTCGCGACCAATATTCCAAAAGCGCGCGCAACTATTGGTTACTGCGGAACAAGCTATGGACGGCTTGGAAGCATTATCCACTTGGGAGCGCGATTTGGTACTCCGCTCCCAGAATTGCATTAGCCGGATTCCTATCTTGCCGGTATGGCTGGACTAAGATTTTCTTGAGAGGGCTGAAGGATGGGGTTTTTGCCCCCCACAGCATTCGCGCGCAACGATTGCCGCTGAACAAGGAAAAATGGGAGAGATTCCGAGAAATTCGACGTGGCCAGTTTTGTACAGTCGAAAGCACACTTGGAGTCCATGCGAATCCGCGAGCAGCGGCTGATGAGGATCAGGGAATCGAAACAGTGGGTGGAGAAACGGTAGAAAGAAGAAGATCCCGCAACGGGACGCAAACCGGACGAAGGGAAGCGGGCGTCGGGATTGCGGCCACAGGGATGGTGCACCAAGCAGCAGCTGGAATTTTGCCAGGTACCGGAGAAGAGACAGGAGAATTGCGCGGACACACCGAGCCGAATGATGGAGATATAGGATGGTTTCTTACGGCGCAACAAAGCATAGATAACGAATGAAGGTCACCTGAAAACCGGCCAATGATGTGACTGCGGTCACATGGTGAGGTGAGCCAAGTACCACTTATGTCTGTCTTCTTGAATGTTCTTGGATAGGTTCTTCCATGAGAAGGCCGGTTGATGTCAAGGCACACTTTCGCTTTCTTCTTTCCGTGAGTCTGTTCCCATTCAGCCAAGCCGCCCCTGTCGCCTTCCTTCCATCCGCACTCTTTGGTGAGCGATCTTCGCTCGGTGCTAGGTCTAGGTGGGTGTTCTCGTTTCAGTGGTGCTGCTACCTGAGAATCGACCCCTGCTCCCACCGTTTCTGTGAGAGTTGGGCCCCAGGACTTTGTCGCAGTCACCTGGACTCGGCGGTTGAGCTCGGCTCCTCGGATCGCCACTCTCTAGGCCACTTCCCGCATCGCTTTCTGGCTATTGCGCAGTGGTTCGTACACCTCTCCCCCTACCCACAACCGATGCAGCAGGACCGCCAGCTTTCCAGCCACGGCCACGACCGCTCGCTTCTTGGCATTTTTCCCTCCTCGCTCCGCAAGCTTGCGTCCCCATCGCCGCAGATCGCTGTCTTCTCCAAAAGGCCCCAGAATGTAGTGCGCTCCCTGCACCAGCATCGTGCGCAGATACCGGTCTCCTTCTTTGCTGATGCCCTTCTGTGGTTCGCTCTGGCCAGAGTTCCTGCGCCCAGGTCGTAACCCCAGAAAACAGCCTACCTGGCGACTCTTCGCAAACCGATACGGGTCCTCGATCGTCAGGACATACGTCAGAGCGATCTGTGTTCCCACGCCCTTCACTTGCTTCAGCCCTGGAATAGATTTTGCTAATGACACCATTGAACTCCCAGTTTGGTGAACACTGCCATAAGTTGAGGCTGACAACACAGAGTAGCCATCGCTGATGCTGGGGATTCGTTGCGCCAGGAAAGAAAGGCCGAAGAAGGGCGACACAGTCTTGCATTGAGCAACGTGGAATTGGTCGAGTACCAGCTAGCCGGGCCATGACAATGGGGCGTAACCGGAGTACACTCCCGCCAATCAGCCGATCGCTGCGGGCCCGGTCGCAGCGGCAGAAAGACTTGTTCGGAGAGAGCGATCGCATATTGTGAATTCCTCAAGGAGGGATCATGCCGACCCGCAGAGATTTGATTAAGACGATAGCCCGTGGCACAGCTGGAGCGTTAATGATGAGCAGAGCGCTTGCCGATGCCAGCGCGCAGGAGGGGGGAAGACCAGCGCAGGGGCGCGGAGGAACAGCAGGGGCGCCCACCGGCCCGGTGCCCCGCCGGATCGTGCAGGTAGGAGGCCGGCGCGTCCGCGTGGTAGATGTCCATGCACACGCCACCATCGCAGAAGTCGGACCGGTCGTTGCCGGCACAGAGTACGCGCGCAACGCCGGCGGCCGCGCAATGGGGGACGAGCGCATCTGGGAAATGGACAAGCGCGGGATTGACGTTCAGGTGCTGAGCATCAATGGCTACTGGTGGTACGCGGTGAAGGATCGCGACTTGGCCGACAAGATTGTCCGGACAGCCGATCAGGGGCTGGCGGCGTGGTGCAAGGCCCACTCGGATCGCTTCGTGGCATTGAGTTCACCCTCGTTGCAATTTCCCGATCTCGCTGCCGCTCAACTTGAATACGCCGTCAAACAACTCGGTCATCGCGGCGCCTCCCTGGGCGGGCACGTCAACGGGGAGTCTCTTTCAGACCCCAAGTACGACCCGTTCTGGGCCAAGGCTCAGGAGTTGAACGTGCCGGTGTTCGAGCATCCGGGCGGCGCGGAGAACGTCCTGAAGGAGAACGCATGGCAAGGGACAAAAGGCGATCTTGGCAATATCATTGGAAATCCGCTGGAGACGACGATTTTCTTCTCCCGCCTTATTTTCGACGGCACGCTTGACAAGTTTCCCAACTTGAAAATTATCGGCGCGCATGGCGGCGGTTTTCTGCCCTCTTATCTGGGCCGCACCGACGTGGCCTGCATCGTACGCGGCAACGCCAATTGCGCCAATAAAAGGCAGCCGGCCGAATATTTCAAGGACCAGCTTATGGTTGATGCGATGGTCTTCTCACCCGAGGACGTGCGCCACCTGGTGGCGAGGTCTGGACCTACCCAGGTGGTCTACGGGACGGACATTCCGATCTACGCTTGGCCCGACGCAGTGGACAATATTTTGAAAGCGGACATTCCCGACGCCCAGAAGGAAATGATCCTGGGCGGCACGCTCACCAACTTGCTGAAACTCCCGCCGGCGAATTTTCCGGCCTGACAAAAATAGTTTCGCGTTGTATGCGAACTCGCGTGGCTGATAGCCTAGTTCAGTCTAACGGCGGCGCGCAGAATTTCTTCCCGAGACCGCTATTTCGGGAACGCAAATCGCCACGCCGAATCTGATTGCCGATCCTGCTCGGCCCGAGTATTCCCAAGTCCTGAGAAACGCATTATCGGAATGTGGCCCATTTCCACGGGTGGAATGCCGCTGGCGCTCACGATTTCTCGACGCTACGCCTCTGGGCCGCGTGCGTCTTCCTCAAAGTCTTGATCGCGGAGGGAAACTTGTGAGATCGTAATCTCTGCCCTATATCGATACCAGTACTCTCAAACTGCACAAACAGTTCCGAGATTGTGCATAAACGCACAGATATTATCGCTTGGAGACTTCAAAGTAAGGCCTCTAAGACCGTCCCGCCTTAGATATACACTGCGAAAACTTCTGGAGGAACAAATGAGATTCCGTAGAAGTTATTTATCTCTTATGAAGTCTGTAAACGTTGAAAGCCCCATGGGGTTGGACCGCCTCGCAACGTGGAACGAAGTCCGCTGCGCAATGTCGGTGTCGTCTCAAGATGCTTTTGAACTCAACGGCACCAGCAGAGATTTCCGCGAGATGGGTTCTGACTTCAGGGGTGGCGCTTGCAACCTCCCCGAAGACACTATGTGGTTGGCAATCGCCAGCGAAATGCCGGATTCTTTAAGCAACTAAATGCATTTTGAACAGGCAATTTCCCAGTCTTCCCACCGTGCCAGAGGACACGTCAAGCAAGCATGTATGGTGACAAGTGAAAAAAGCCCGCCTTGCGAGTGTTGCCTTTCACAAGCTGAATTTGCAGCGAATCACCTTCCAACAATCCGTCTTATCGGGCAAGGATAATTATTCGTCGCGCGGTTCTCACAAACATCCTTCCATGGTCTCGGCTATGATTTTTTCCTCGCCCCCATGACCAGCAAAGCGATCCCTCCAGCCAAAGCCAGGCCTCCGAGTACCGGAGGAATGGGAATTCGCTCCTGAGTCTTTGTCGTGACATGTATCGATCCCAGATCCACGACATCTTTCTGGCGGGTATAATTGATGCCTTGATAGGCTAGAGCCAGCGCGCCCAGAACGACCAACACGATTCCTGCCCACGTAATTGGTTTCATGTCTTACCCTCCGCTGATTACAGTGCCCGCAGTTCCTGACGGAAAGTTCTCAGATGGATTGACAAGGATACCACTTCAAGGGACCAGGAAGACTTATCGTGCCACATTCCGATAAGCGGGACTTGGCTCGTCATTGCCAGCCATCGGACAACCGAAGCCTGCGCTCATGCTATTCTTCCCCAACCACAATGAGCCATTCACTCGGGAGAAGACTTGGCTAATGGATGGCGATGTCAAAGATCGAGCCCGCAGGGCATACGAGGCTAGAGACTAGAGCCTATTGCACAACCCAGCTAACTTATTGATTCTATTGGACCGAAAATGGGTTGTGCAACAGCTTCTAGTATAAGACTGCTGAAAGGAGAGACTTTCAAATCATGCAGCCGAGCGCACGGACAACCACTTCGGGGAACCGATTGGGCAACAAGATCCTTTTATCCATTCCCGACAAGGAGTACGCCCTGATTCTTCCTCGCCTAGAATTTCTCAGCATGCCTCACCATCTTAGTCTCTACGAACCGGGCCAACCGCTAGAGTTTGTGCATTTTCCGAATACCGGTATGGTGTCTCTTGTAATTGCGACCGAAGATGGAAGGACTGTTGAAGTAGGGGAAGTTGGCAGGGAAGGCTTCGCAGGGATACCGGCGGCGGTTGGCATAAATAGGAACCAAGTGCGCGAGATCGTACAAATCGCAGGAGACGGGTTCAGGATGAGAATTGACGCATTGCAAAGCGTCTTGAAATCAGCTCCAGAGCTTCAACGGATTATGACCCGCTATGCAGTAGTTCAGGGGATGCAATTTGCACAAACAGCCGCGTGTAATCGGCTCCACAATATTGAACAGCGCCTCGCGCGCTGGCTACTTATCACTCAGGACAGAGTGGATTCCGCGACGCTCGCTATCACCCACGATTTCCTAGCGACGATGCTAGGGACGGACCGACCCACGGTAGGCTTGGCAGCTGGTATTTTGCAGAACAAGCAGATTATCGAGTACATGCGTGGTACCGTGCAGATTCTGAACCGCACGAAACTCGAAGCCTGCACCTGCGAGTGTTACGAAGTCATCCAACAGTATAATCACGAAATTGGACTGAAATAGTCTACCGATAGTGTCGGATGCCCTGCAGACATTTATCCTCCTTCGCAGTTAAATTCGGTTTGAACTTCCACCTGACTGCGATGGTCAAAGAACTCAAAAATGTAAAGGTGCCCATTTTCGATGCGCAAGCTTTTCTCGATTCAGCCGGCGTGGCGAGAAGAGTCGTGGAGTATCGAAGATCAGAGAAGATCTACTCTCAAGGTGATCCCACCACGAGCGTGATGTACGTTTAAAAAGGTGTCGTAAAGCTCTTTGTTGTCAATGAGGTTGGCAAAGAGGGAGTCGTGGCGATGCTTGGACCCGGCGACTTTTTCGGTGAGGGAGGCATGGCAGGTCAGACTGTTCGTATGGGGATGGTGACCGCGATCGCACCCACGACTGTACTCGTTATTGAAACAAACGAGATGATTCGCGTGCCCCACGCTGAACATGCTTTCTCCGACCGCTTCGTGGCTTATATGCTTTCACGAAACATCCGAATCGAGGAGGATTTGATCGATCAGCTTTTTAACTCCAGCGAGAAACGGCTGGCTCGGACTCTTTTGCTGCTCGCTTGCTACAGCAAGGAACCCAAACCGCAAAAGATGCTTCCCAAAGTATCGCAGGAGACGCTGGCGGAAATGGTTGGGACCACCCGGCCGCGGATAAATTATTTCATGAACAAATTCAGAAAGCTTGGCTTCATCGAGTATTGCGGCAGGCTGCGAGGGCTGCAAATCAATAAGTCCCTCCTAAGTGTCGTCCTGCACGGCTGACGAACCGAAACGCTGCGCCATCTGAGCCGGATTTGGCGGGATCTGACTCAGCGCGTGAGTCACCTCAGATCCGGCGTGTGACGATTGTCCTAGAAGTCGACAAGATAAAGAATTACAAACGGAGCGTCGGCAGGCGGGATGCTGGACCGATCAAATGTCCCCTGGATGTTTCCAGTCATAATGTGGCACTCGATGGTGTTGGGACAGCGGATAAAGAGGCTCGAATCGATTCTGAGGAGAGAAAAACGTGCTTTGGACAATTTTCGTGATCTTGCCCGTGCTGTGGCTGTTGGGCCTGGTTACTTCCTACACCTTGGGTGGGTTCATCCACATCCTGTTGGTGCTGGCCATCGTTATTCTTGTAATTAGGCTCGTTCAAGGCCGAAGAGTTGTCTAATTGAGGTGACGTAAACATGAAACCGATCAGTTGGGTTGGGGTTTTGTTAATCGTTGCGGGCGCCCTGGTCCTTACCTATCAAGGCATCAACTACACACGTCAGAAAAAAGTCCTCGATGTGGGATCGGTGCATCTCACCACAGAAACTCATGAGCGAATTCCCCTTCCTCCAATACTTGGAGGACTAGCATTGCTTGGAGGGGCCGTCTTGCTGGTCATGGGGGCGAGTAACAAGTCATAGCCCGGACTAGGGATCGGCCCTCTAGCGCTTAATCGTCAGGGCACGAACGGAGTGAAGTCTATGACAGGAATTCTGCGTCACAAGCCGAAAGGGGAACGTCGATGCTACTCCTAATTATTGTTCTTGTGCTGTTGTTCGGCGGAGGCGGCGGCTATTACGGGTATTCCAGATGGGGATCGCGCGGAGGCTTTGGGATAGTTGGGACGGTCCTGCTCATCGTGCTGATCTTGTATCTGCTCGGCGCAGTGCGTTGACCTTGTTCGGATCGATCTGAAATCCAGGGAAGGCGTTTGCAAATGCACTTGCGGTTAGAGGCTCTTCGCGGGGACCCGCAAATTGATTGAGTTAAAGGAGACAAGCCATGAAGCAAAGCGTTAAGGACAAAGCGAAAGGAAAGTTTCACGAGGTGAAAGGTAAAGTTAAAGAGACAGTTGGACGAGAGACGAACGATCTCGACTTGGAAGCCGAAGGTCAGGTCGAAAAGATAGGTGGAAAAGTCCAAAAGAAAATCGGCCAAGTGGAGAGAGTCCCAGAAAAATAGGGAGAATGGTTCCGCTTGGTGGAGCACAATCGCGATGACCGACACCTTCCAAGTAGCAGTCGATCAAATCGACTTCTAGGCAAGGATGCTTGCCGCTGTAAGATGGTCATTGCGACGCGGCTTGATGGGAAATAAAGAAGACAAGGAAGGAAGGTTCAGAAAGGAGACCAACATGGCACAACCAAAAGAAGCTCGAATTACTTGCAGCGAATGCAACAGTTTCTACGCTTCGGAAAGTGAATTGTGGGAGCACGTCCAAAGGGTGCATCGCAGGTCTGTTCCAGGACAAGGTATTTCCCCGCTTGGTGGCTCACAGCCAGGAAGCTTTAGAAATCGATTTGGCATATCGAAGGAAGAATGGGCCAAGCTTTCTGTGCATTTGAGGAATCATGTCCAAGTCCGCTTCAAATCGGGAGAAATAGATGTCATTGACCGATTCATCCTGCTTGCCAGTCAGGGCTCGGTTTTCGATGATGCGTGCCGATAGACGCGACTCACAAAGTTTGTTGATTGAAAACCACCGTAACCTGTAACCGACCTCGAATGAGATGACCCGGCGTCAAATCACAGGAAAAGACCGGCTTCGAAAGCCGGTTCACTCTCGGACAGCGGTCGAGAGCCCCACCCGTAAGCCCAATGCGGCCAAGTCCTTCCATGAGAAGGCCGGTGAGTGTCAAGTCGGTTTTTCTTTTTCCTGCCAGGGGTTTTTGCGTTTGAGCCGGGCCGCCTCTGTCGCCATCCTTCCATCCGCACTCTTTTGTGAGCGATCTTCGCTCGGTGCTAGTGTTCTGTCCCATAAATAAATGGCATTAGTATTGCTCTGAAAATAGGCATCTCGGATGCACAATGGAGGTGCCTATGGCGATGGGAAGGCCAAAAGCGGCGTTGGTATTGAATCCGCAGCAGCGCGAACAGCTTGCAGGACTGGCGAGTTCGCGCTCGCTTCCTGCAGGGCTGGTGACTCGGGCGCGGATTGTTCTGATGAGCGCCGCGGGGATCAACAACCAGGAGATTGCCCGGCAGTTGAGAACAACGAAGGCCACGGTGGGGAAGTGGCGACGGCGATTTCTGAAGCAGGATGTGGCCGGGCTCCATGACGAGTTGCGCCCCGGTCGCCCACGCCCGATCAGTGACGAACGTGTGGCGCAGTTGGTGCGCAAGACGCTGGAAACGAAACCGAAAGGCGGTACGCATTGGAGTATCCGGCAGATCGCCGAAGCCACGCGCGTATCGAAGTCGACGGTGCACCGCATCTGGCAGGCGTTTGGATTGCAGCCACACCGACAGAAACATTTCAAGCTCTCGACGGATCCATTTTTTGTGGAGAAAGTACGGGATATTGTAGGGCTGTACTTGCATCCGCCGGAAAACGCCGTAGTTCTGTGCGTGGATGAAAAGAGCCAGATTCAGGCGCTCGAACGCACCCAGCCGATGTTGCCGCTGGGACTCGGTTACGTCGAGGGCGTGACGCACGACTACCGACGCCATGGCACTACGACGCTGTTTGCGGCGCTGGACACGGCGAAGGGCAAAGTGATCACGCAATGCCGGCAGCGTCACCGGCATCAGGAGTATCTCGATTTTCTGCGGCAGATCGAGGAGAACGTACCAGGCCAGTTGGACGTGCATATCGTCGTGGACAACTACGCGACGCACAAACATCCCCGGGTGAAGCGCTGGCTGGCGGCGCGGCCCCGCTTCCACGTGCACTTCACGCCGACCTACGCCTCGTGGCTCAACCAAGTGGAAATCTGGTTCAACCGCATCACACAGCAGGCCATCCGCCGCGGAACCTTCCGAAGCGTGAAAGAATTGATCGCCAAAATCGACGCATTCGTGCGAAGCTCCAATGCCCACGCGACACCCTTTGTGTGGACGGCAACCGCAGACTCGATCTTCGCCAAACTACAGAGACTTTGTGAAAGTATTTCCGGGACAACACACTAGGTGGGTGTTCTCGTTTCAGTGGTGCTGCTACCTGAGAATCGACCCCTGCTCCCACCGTTTCTGTGAGAGTTGGGCCCCAGGACTTACTCGCAGTCACCTGGACTCGGCGGTTGAGCTCGGCTCTTCGTACTCAATTCTACGCCACGGTGCCTACCCCTTCACAGTGCTAATCTTCTTCATAGCCGGTCTCCTTTCCATTGCGCCTTGAGCGCGTCGATCGTTGGGAGCGTATCGCATCCCGCTGGAGACCGGCCTTCTCATCCCATCTGTGAAACGCATTATCGGAATGTGGCCCGACCGCTTTCCTGAAGCCAAAAAGCCAGTTTCCCAGAAGGAGCCTTATTAGGACTTGACCTTGCCGTTCCTCGGATATTGGATTACGAAGCAAGGCGTGACCGGCGTTGCGCCTTCGGGTTGGGAAGCATTTCGAGAACGAGTAGCCCTATGTGCCCAACGCGCCGCCGGAGAAAATCCCGCGGCGCATTGGGGAATACGTTTGGCGCTGGAAGCGGTGGGTACTCAGCGGTGCGCGGGAAGTGATAGTGAGCCGTGCCTTTCCGTCGCCTGAAGTGGCACGTGGCGAACCGCCTTTTCCTCACCATGACCATAACGAACCCGATCCCGATCATCACGAGACGCGCGTACTAGCGCGGGAAGGCGTCGAATGATTTCGACCAGATTTCTACATAATAACCACCGAAATGGCTGAATGCTTGTTGGAGTGTCAATCCATCGTCCTTCAAAATGTTGTCCACGTCTGCACAACTGGTCGGGGTTGATGATGTCTCATAGTTTATGGGTTATGCCACCACTGTGGGCGCGCCACCCGCATTATGCCTTATGTGATTTATTTCCACTCCATTGGACCCACCGAGTAGGCTGAAAGCGTCGGCGGGGCTTACGTGCATCAGGTTTACGTAATCGGCTAATGATGGTGTGTCGACCTCATGACAGATCAAGTGAACGTCCGTAGGATCAGCTAATGGGGTCGGGGGGGCCGGGGCTGCCGCCCGCGCCTTGCTTAGCCGGAAGGCGGCTGCGGCCATCACCAAGACTGCGACCACGGACATCAGTGTAATTGCTCTTTTCATATTTCTTCTCCCTCAGATTTCAATGCTCCGATTGTAATTACAACTGGCGAACTGGCTATGCTTGGCAGTGTATTAATACTAGAACTCTACCTATCGACGAGATTAGCAGATCGCCTTTTAACTCAAAGCTGTCCTTCCATGAGAAGGCCGGCCTGAGTCAACCAGGTTTTGTGGTTTCCGTCGAGTGGTCTTCTATGGATTCCATCCGCCTCTGCCGCCATCCTTCCATCCGCACTCTTCGGTTGAGCGGTTTTTCGCTCGGTGCAAGTTGGGCGTCCTCAATTCAGCAGGTGCTGCTAACTGATAATCGACCTCGGCTCCCATCGTTTCGACAGAAGTCGGACCAGATGGGATGATCGGAATGTGGACATTCCCGCATTCCGATAAGCAATTGACTGGGCTCCGCCCAGACGGCGACGGGAGAAAGTGGCTCTGCGCCTCCGTGAAGAATAAATAACTTAGCGCCTACTTTGTTAGATGAGGACTTCGCGGGGGTTGGCCGACTTACGATGCAGCGGTTTGGTCCGAGAACAAGCTCCGAGTGTCCGACCGGCTCGAATCGAAATGACGAGCACGCGCTGCTGCCCCAAGAACTCGTTTGCTCAACCGCTGCACAGGACTGCGCGTCAGTTTCGCGGTGTGAGGATCTGATCCAGGCGCCCAGGCGCACTGCCTTCGCGTTCCAGGTGCGGGTAGCGAAGACCGTCGTGATAATCGATCTTGACCGTGCGGAAGCGATCGCCATTCTTAACGAGAAGTTCGATAGCGGCCCCGGTTTTGTTCGCGTCTTTGATCGCGCTCTTGAGCTGGTCGGCATCAAAGGCAATCCCATTGACGGCGATGATTTGAGTGCCGACCGTCAGCCCGATCTTATAAGCAGGCCCTTGCCATAGCACGTCGCTGAGCTTGGCCTCCGCGGCGATAATCATGCCGAGGGAATAGGTCAAGTCGGTTATCTTGCGGCGCGCCTCAGAATCCTTGAAATAATTCGACGGCGTATCCGCGTAGACCAGCTTGTAGCCCCCACGCGTAATGCCATCCAGGGGCGCTCCAGGGCCATGACCATCCAGCCGGGCGCGTAGGAATGTTGCCCAGTCGTAGGGCTGCACGGTATTCAGCGCTTTCACCACGTCCTCGAACGTATAGGTGGACGGAACGAAACTGCCGTCGTTGACGCCAAAAAAGGCCCTGGCGAAATCGTCCAGAGACCTTTGGCCGCCGGACTGCTCGCGGATCAACGTGTCCGCGTCGAGCCACATCAACTGGCCTTCGGAGTAGTAGTCCTCGCTGCGCTCCCAGCTTCGCCAGGGAAGGGGCCGGCGCATGGCGGCAATGGGGTCATTGGTGGTGTCCTGCATCGCTCGCCATTCGCGGCCGACGCGGTGATCATAGAGAGCCGCCGTGGCTGCGATGGCATCGAGGGTTTGTTGCTTGGTCAGCAACCCCGCACGGGCCGCCAGAACGAAACCCCAGTACTGAGTTTGGCCCTCGTAAACCCAGAGCAGAGTGTCGCGCATGGGCACGTTGAAGTTCGGCGTCCACAGGTCCGCCGGGCGCCGGAACTTGCCGTTCCAGGAATGCGTGTATTCGTGCGGCAGCAGATCGCGGGTATCGGCGTTCTTGTCCCATTCGGTGAAGTAGGTCGGGACCGTGGCGTTCTCGCTCGATTGGTGATGCTCCAGGCCGATGCCGCCCATTTGGTTGGTGAGGGCTAGAAGGAAGTCATAATGATCGTAGTGGTGCGAGCCGTAAAGTTTGTAGGCCTGCTGCACCAGGGCGCGGTGCGCTTCCAATTGCTCAGGTTTCATCTCTAGCAGATCCGCCCGGTCAGCCACAATGTTCAAATGAACGGGTGCGGGACCGCCAGGGTCCAGGTCCAGGCGCTTGAAATAGCGGCCTGCGAAGATCGGCGAATCCGCAAGCGTGTCCAAGGACACCGGCTTAAACGTGGTGACACCGCCAGTACTTGCAGCGGACTCCAGGGCCGTTGCGAACTCCCAGCCTTCCGGCAGACGAACACTGGGCTCCACCATGATTTGGCGCGCAAAATAGCCGGCAGGATAGAGGGCTACCGCAGGCCATTGCAAATTCAACATTTCCGGAGTCATTACGACGCGCCCTTCGTTAGAATCGGTCGGCGAAGTGACTTGGAAGTTGAGATCGAGCTTCGTAGCGCCCGCCGGTACGTCAACATGGAACGCGAACACGTCCACCGGATCGCGCACCCATGGCACGCGAGCGGCGTTGGCATAAATCAGGAGACCCGCAAGGTAGTCGACTCGTCCCGACGGGGAGTGATTGCCGGGCAGCCAACGGGGATACAAAAGCACGATGGACTCGCCGGCACGCACCGGAACGGTTTCTTGAATGTTGAAGATGTGCCGCTCGATATCGGTGGCGTCCACGCTTAAACGGATCGCGGCGAGGTACGGAGTGTCCTTGGGGACGCCAATCTGTGCGGGCATAGGCAAAGGCTGGGGTCCCGCCGACTGTGCGAAAGCACCGCCTGCGCAGAGCATCAGAGCGCACCAAGTTGGAAGGATGCCGCTGAGCAATTTACTTTTCGACATATTTTAATCCACGCCAATATAGACTGTATTTGCATTTTATATGCGGGAGCAGACGTGATGTTACACCTGCTCGCACCGGCGGATACAAGAGTTTTGTTTCTGCACCTCACGGACAGCCTCGGTGCGTCTCGTTTCTACGCCCACCAACTCGCCTGCGTTTACGGCCTCAACCCGTGATAACTTCCCAGCGCCGATAAACAGCCTTCTTGGAATGTGGGCAATTGGCCAACCCGGCTTAGTGAGGCGCATTCCGAGAAGTGGACTTCTCAGGAGTTGGGCTTATAATGTGGCCACTCTCCGAACTTCAGTGAAGAAAAATGAGGAGGTTCGTATGAATGGAAAATGGTTGCAATCCTCGATCGCGCGGCGAAAGTTTCTTGCGCGGCTGGGCGCGGGGGCCAGTGTGGTGGGCGCGAGCGTCATCAGTTCTCCCTCGGCGGAGGCACAGGGCGCGGCGGATGCGGCATGGCGGCCTGCTCGCCACACGCAGGATGATTGGTACGACAAGATTCCCGGCGTGCATCGTTTCCTGTTTGACACTTCGACAGGGGATAGCATGGGCTGGGCGCTCCAATTTGCCACCAACTACTTTACGGCGAACCAGGACGTGTACGGCCTGAAGGAGAGCGACCTTGCCGTGGTCATCGTCGCGCGCCACAAGTCCACATCGTTTGCCTACAACGACGCGATTTGGGCCAAGTATGGCAAGCAACTCTCCGAGCAAGCCGAATTCATGGATCCGAAGACCAAGGAGCCGCCGAAAATAAATGTGTACGGTCCAGCCGGCGAAACGCAGCAGGCGGGCAAAATGGACGCGCTGATCAAGAAAGGCGTGCAGTTTGCAGTGTGCCAGATGTCCACGCGAGGCATTGCCACGAGAATCGCCAAGGCGAACGGGATCGAGACCGACAGCGTGATCAAGGAGATCACAGCGAACCTCATCGGAAACTCGCATATGGTTCCGGCGGGAATACTGGCAGTGAATCGCGCGCAGGAACGAGGTTACTCGTTCATTTATTCAACCTGAGAACCGCCCGTGGCCGGCGAAGCACCGGCCCAAGGTAGTTGTCGCCAAGCGCATGTGCTGACAATGCGGCGACATTGGAAGTCCGAACGGAAGCCCCGGTCATATTATTGTCCTGGAGGCGCGTTGCCGCTTTTTTCGAGGACTATTTTCATCTGGGACTTGTTGCTAGCGAGCGCATCGATTTCCGTTTCGTAGGTTTGATAGCCGTTGAGTGCGACCTTGAGCCGATGTTTGCCTGGGCTTACCAGCATGGAGTGAAACCTGCCTCCAAAATCGCTGCCATGACCCATGTAGCCGTCGTCGACAAAAACCGCCGCGCGCTTGGGCAGGATATCCAGGCGCAGCTCGGCCGCATTGTTGCCCGGATAAGTTAATTTAGGATTCTCCTCCAGCGCCACGGCTATGGTTTGGATCTGATCCGGCGCAACGACGAGCTTCTTCGTGAAATCCTTGTACCCGGCCTGTCGAATTAAAATCTCATGTTCTCCTGGGGTGAGCATAACTTTCCGATTCCCCTTGAGCTCTTTGACATAGCCTGCATATTTCCCGTCGATCCACACGCCGGAGTCTCTTTCATCTTGATTGTCAGCAGTGAAGCGCACTTCGCCCATTGCCGGGCTTTGCTGTCCGTACGAGATGCGAGCTAAAAACAAGAGAATCAGCGCCGAAAAACCGAGGAGCCGCCGAGGAGTGTTTGCGATCATTATTTTTCTTCCCCCTTGGAACAGAAAAAAATTGCGCGACTAGATTTTCAGGATTTTCGCTGCCGTTCCGCCCAAGATCATCTTGCGCTGGTCGGAGCTCAGGCGAAGATCTTCGACCACTTCCACCGGGCGGTCGTAACCCACGGGGAAGCAGTAGTCGCTGCCCATCATGATTCGATCGACGCCCACCTGGGAGATGATGAATTCCATCACCGGCTTGGAATGCGCGATGGTGTCGTACAGGAAGCGGTGCAGATACGCGCTGGGCGCCTGTGTGGAGTGCTTGGCTGCCGGGATTACATTCCAACCGTGGTCGAGACGCCCGATGATGTTCAGCAGCGCGCCGCCGGCATGCGGCAGGACGATCAGAAGATTCGGATGGCGGTCCATCACGCCGCCAAAGATCAGATGGGCTGCGGCAACCGTGGTGTCGAGCGGATAGGCAACCAGGTTGGTAAGAGAATAAGGCTGCAAGCGCCTACCGCCCAGGATGGGCGGCAATGGATGTAGAAAGACCGGGAGGCTGAGCGCCTCGATACGCGTGAATATAGGCTCGAACAGGGGATCGTCGAGATCATGGTTCTCGATGTTGGTCCCCATGTAAATGCCGCGCACGCCAGGGAGCTTGCTCACGCGATTGAGCTCGTCAACAGCGCGTTCGGGATCGAGCATCGGCAGAGTCGCCAGGACTACGAACCTGTCAGGATTGGCCTGGTGCGCCGCGACCGCGCCGTCGTTCCACGTCATGGCGAGCTTGTGTGAGAATACGCCGTCGGCCCAATAGACCATCGGGCCGGTGAGCGAGAGCGCTTGGACAGCCACGCCTTGCGCGTCCATGTCGGCAAGGCGCTGCTTCAGGTCGATAAATTTGGCGGACAGCGGCCCGCTCGATTCCGCGGGAGTCTTGAAAAAGAAGCCTTGCTCGGTCATGTGGAACTCGGCGTTGAAGCGTTGACCCTCCGTGTTGAATAGATCGAAATAGGTCTGTGGAAAGTAATGGGCGTGAATGTCGATCGGGCGCGCCCCGCTACTTTTGACCGCGGGGGGTACGGCAGATTCAGCGAGGAGCGCATCGCCCACCCCGCTCATCGAGCTTACCGCTGCCGCCAGTCCTCCTTGCAGCACCGTTCGGCGTGATACTCGATGATCGCAACTGCACACTACGTCTTTCTTCATGGCATGGTCCTTAAGGAACAGGAATCTCCGGTTTGGAAAGGTCTCGCGAATCGTACGCTTTTCCTGGGCCGGGCACAACGGAGAGCCCACTAGTAGCGCGGGCTTCAGCCTGCGGGGGTTCGTCCTTGCAAGGACCAAACCCCGCAGGCTAAAGCCCGCGCTACTGGAACAGCATTTCGCTTCCTGCGCGGGAGTTAAGGTATCTTAGTAATGTTTCGCGATGCGATGCAGCCCAATGATCGGCAATTGCGTCTGATACTGAGGGGATATTCACTTAGGAGAATCGGAATGACTTCTGCGCTACGAAGCCGTTTGCTAATCTTGTGCCTGTCAATCGCCGTCGCGGCAGTATCCGTTTTCAGCCAGGAAACGGCAAGAAAGACGCCACCGAAAAATGCTCCGGCGAAGGCGGCCACTCCCTCGGCGGATGAATCCGCATCGATCGCTCTGCCTACGATCAAGTTTGAGAAATATACGCTGCCGAACGGCCTGGTTGTGATCCTGTCCGAGGATCATCGCCTGCCCCTGGTCTCCACGAACATCTGGTATCACGTGGGCCCCGCGAACGAGTTGCCCGGGCGCACCGGCTTCGCCCACCTGTTCGAGCACATGATGTTCGAAGGCTCGAAGCATGTTCCGGGCAACTCCCACATTCGCTACCTGGAGGCGGCCGGAGCTTCCGACCTCAACGGCACCACCGATTTTGACCGCACGAATTACTTCGAAACGCTTCCTTCGAACCAACTAGAACTAGCGTTGTGGCTCGAATCCGACCGCATGGGGTATCTCCCGGACAAACTGGACCAGGCCAGCTTGACGAACCAGCAGGACGTGGTGCGCAACGAGCGCCGCCAGAGCATTGAGAACAGCCCCTACGGCATTGTGGAAGAGGGCGTGTATCACATGCTTTTCCCGAAGAGCCATCCGTACCATGCCGACGTGATGGGCTCGCACGCGGATATTCAAGCGGCGAAGCTGGAGGACGTGCGCAACTTTTTCAAGCTTTATTACGCGCCGAATAATGCGAGCCTTGCCATCGTCGGCGATTTCGATACGGCCCAGGCCAAGCAGTTTGTCGAAAAATATTTTGGGCCGCTGAAGCGCGGCGCTCCTGTGCCGAAGATCGCCGCCGTAACGCCGCCCATCACTGCCGAACGCCGCGCGGTCATCCACGATCAGGTGGAACTGCCGCGCGTCTATCTGGCGTGGCTGACGTCCTCCATTTTCAAGCCGGGCGATGCGGACGCCGACCTGGCATCGGAAATTCTCGGCGGAGGAAAGTCGAGCCGCCTGTACAAGAAACTGGTCTATGAAAAACAGATCGCTTTGGACGTCAGCGCGTCGCAGCAATCGCTGATTCTCGGATCGGTTTTTGAAATTGTGGTTACAGCGCGGCCCGGGCACACCGCCGATGAGATGGAAAAAGCGGTGGACGAAGAGCTGGCCGCCTTCCGGAAGAACGGTCCCACTGCCGTTGAACTCGAGCGGGCGCGAAACGGAATTGAAACAGGAATGATTCAGGGGCTCGAGCGCCTGGGCGGATTCGGCGGCGTGGCCGACCGCTTGAACGAGTACAACCACTATCTCGGAAATCCCGGCTACTTCCCGCAGGACGTGCATCGTTACCAAGCCGCGACCACGGATTCGATTCGCGCATTCGCGGAAGCGCAACTGAAGCCGACGGCGCGCGTGGTTATTTACGGAATCCCGGGCAAACCGGATCTTGGGCCGGATGTGGCCACACCGAAAAACCTGCAGAAAGGTCTAAGCACGGGCGGGGAATCGGTCAATCCCGACGCGGCGTGGCGCGAGAACCCTCCCAAGCCGGGGCCAACGCACGCCCTGAATCTTCCAGTCCCTGATATTTTTAAGCTCTCAAACGGTCTGACCGTTTATTACCACTACCGCGCCGGCCTTCCCGTGGTGGCGGCGAATCTTGTTTTCAATACGGGGAGCGGAGCGAATCCCGTCGATAAGCCCGGCCTTGCGAGCTTCACCGCAAATATGTTGCAGCAGGGAACGGGAACGCGGAACGCCATACAGATTGCCGACGAAGCGGCGCTCCTGGGCACGGAGCTATCTTCAGGCGCGAGCATGGATTCGTCCAGCGTCGGCGCCAGTTCGCTCACCAAGAATTTCGCCGGGGTGCTCGATCTGATTTCAGACATTGTATTGCATCCGACGTTTCCACCGGACGAAGTCGAGCGGCGCCGCGCATCGCGTCTGGCCGCGTTCACAGACGAGCGCTCTGACCCGGAAACGATCGTCGCCCGCACCGGCGTGTCCGCACTCTTTGGGCCGCATCATCCTTTCGGGTATGACAACTCGGGCACGGAACCGTCGATCAAGACGATGGCGCGAGAAGACATGATGAATTTCTGGAAGACAAACTACGTGCCGAATAACGCGGCCCTGGTTGTTTCCGGAAATATTCCGGTCGACGACTTGAAGGCATTGGCCGAAAGCAAGTTTGGCGCGTGGAAGAGCGGAGAGTTTTCGATGGCGCAGATCGGGGCCCCGGAAACCACCAAGGCGAAAATTATCATCGTGGACCGGCCCGGCGCGCAGCAGACGATGGTGCGGCTGCTGCAACTCGGAGTCGACCGCGCGACACCCGATTATCCCGCGCTCGAAGTGATGAACTCCGAGCTCGGCGGCCTTTTCTCCAGCCGCATCAATATGAATCTTCGCGAGGAACATGGCTACACTTACGGCGCGAGTTCCTTTTTTGTCTACCGGCGATCGCTCGGGTATTTTGTGGCCGGCGGCGGTATCCGGACCGACGTCACTGCGCCCGCAGTGACGGAAATCTTGAAGGAAATCCATCGAATGATCGATACGCAGATGAAGCTCGAGGAACTGAGCTTGGCGAAAGATTCTCAATCGCGTTCCTTGCCGGGAATTTTTGAAACGAATGGCGGTGAAGCGGGCGCACTTTCCGAAATTTTCACGTACAACCTGGCGCGTGATTATTTCTCCAATTTGCCGGAGCGGCTGAATGGCGTCACCGCGGAGGACGCCGAGGCCGTCGCCAAAAAGTACCTGCACCCCGACCAGTTGATTTTGGTTTGCGTAGGCGATCGAGCCAAAATCGAGCCGGAGCTGGTGAAGCTGGACCTCGGCGCCATCGAAATTCGTGATGCCGACGGCAATGTCGTGAAGTAGTGCGATTGAGTAGCACAGGCTTCAGCCTGTGGGTTTTCCATTCTCAAGCAAATTCAAAACACACAGACAGAAGTCTGTGCCACTAATTTTTGCGCGTGGCGCGCTGGCGCACGAAGTCCACGATGTTTTGCGTGGACGTGCCGGGCAGGAAAATTTCGGCCACGCCCGCTTTTTTCAGGCCGGGAATATCGGCTTCCGGAATCGTTCCGCCAAGAAGCACGGTTACATCGCTCATTCCTTTTTGTTTGAGCAAATCGAGCAATTGCGGCACGAGCGTGTTGTGCGCTCCGGAAAGAATCGATAGGCCGATCACATCGACATCTTCCTGGACCGCGGCGGAGGCGATCATCTCCGGCGTCTGCCGCAGGCCTGTGTAAATCACTTCCATGCCGGCATCGCGCAACGCGCGGGCAATAATCTTCGCCCCCCGGTCGTGGCCATCGAGGCCGGGTTTGGCGATCAGAACTCGTATCCTCTTCTCAGGCATTCGTTCCCGCGTTCTCCGGGTTTCTCATGATTTTCTCTGTGCTAAGGCTTTTTCATTCTTTACGATAAACCGCCGAACGCCGCCTTTCAAAATATCCATAGTCCTACGTTATCGACGTCTCTTCATGTATACCGAAGATATCGCGCAAAGAGTCGCAGATTTCTCCAAGGGTTGCGTAGGCCTTCACGGCGGCGTAGATGTGGGGCATCAGGTTTTCCGTGCCTTGCGCCGCTTTGCGCAGGGCCGCCAGTTGCCGCGCGACTTCGTCATGCGAGCGCTCGGAGCGCAACTTCCGTAGTTGCTTGGCCTGTTGCGCGCGTACCGATTCATCGATCCGTAGAATTTCGATGGGATTTTCTTCACCTGCAAATTCATTCACGCCGACGATGATCTTTTCTTTGCGGTCGACCGAGACCTGGTAGCGATACGATGCGTCGGCAATTTCCCGCTGCGGGTAGCCGCGTTCGATGGCCGCGATCATTCCTCCCATGTCGTCGATGTTACGAATGTATTTCCAGGCGGCGTCTTCCATTTCGTTGGTCAGCGTCTCGACGAAATACGCGCCACCCATAGGATCGACCGTATTCGCGACGCCTGTTTCATGCGCGAGGATCTGCTGCGTTCGCAGCGCAAGCGTCGCCGCAAACTCCGTCGGCAGCGCCCAGGCTTCGTCGAGCGAATTTGTGTGCAGCGATTGCGCTCCGCCCATCACCGCCGCAAGGGCCTGCACAGCGGTTCGGACGACGTTGTTATACGGCTGCTGCGCGGTGAGCGAGCAGCCGGCCGTTTGCGCGTGGAAGCGCAGCGCCGAGGAACGCGCGAGTTGCGCGCCGAAGCGCTCGGTCATCGTCTTGTACCAGATGCGACGCGCGGCCCGATATTTCGCGATCTCCTCGAAGAAATCGTTGTGCGCGTTGAAGAAAAAAGACAAGGCCGGCGCGAAATCGTCCACGGCGAGGCCCCGGCGAATTCCCCATTCGACGTACTCGATACCATCGCGCAACGTGAACGCCAATTCTTGAATCGCGGTCGACCCCGCTTCGCGAATGTGGTAGCCGCTGATGGAGATCGGGTTGAACTTCGGCGTGTGGCGCGCGCCGAATTCAATGGTGTCGATCACCAGGCGCATCGACGGCTTTGGGGGATAAATGTATTCCTTTTGCGCGATGTATTCCTTCAGGATGTCGTTTTGCAGCGTTCCGGCGAGTTGCTTCCAATCCACCCCCTGTTTTTCGGCGACAGCCAAATACATCGCCCACAGGATTGCGGCGGGAGAATTGATGGTCATCGATGTGGAAATGTTTCCGAGGGGAATTTGGTCGAAGAGTGCTTCCATGTCCGCAAGGGAACTGATCGCCACGCCGCACTTGCCAACCTCGCCTTCGGCAAGCGAATGGTCGGAGTCATAGCCCATCAGCGTTGGAAGGTCGAATGCGACGGAAAGGCCCGCTTGCCCTTGCGAAAGCAAATAGCGGAATCGCTTGTTGGTATCTTGCGCCGAACCAAACCCCGCGAACTGGCGCATGGTCCAAAGGCGGCTTCGGTACATCGCCGGGTGAATGCCGCGAGTGTAAGGAGGCGCTCCCGGCAAGCCCAGGTCGCGGTCCGGATCCCAGCCGGAAAGATCGTCGGGGGAATAGAGCCCCCGAATTGGGTACGCAGAAACAGTGGTGAATTCGGAAGCGCGCTCGGTTGATTTTTCGCCCGCAGCGCGCCGCGGTATCGGTTGGCGATCGGATGGCATGGGTGAGCCGGTCATGCGCTCAACATGGGATGCAGAAAATCCATTTCTGAGCGCAGTTTGATTCTAGGCGAAGCGGCAGGACAGGACAAGGCAGTTCGGAGATGAATATGGTTCAAGTTGGCGGCAATCCCGGGAACGCCATTCTCCTGAATGGCGTCAAGCAAACCGCCAATCACGAGATTGGCGTACCCGGGTTCGGACACCGGATGAAACTATTGCCCGTTGCCGGCGCCCGAAGGACGGCTTGATTCGGCTGGAGCCACATCCGTTCGCTTAACAGGATCGACGAACAATTGACCGGTGACCGAAGTGCCCGGGATCAGCGTGTCGTTCGCGGGATGGCCAGACTTGGCGTCGGCGATGGTGATGTTATAGACTTCGAGCGTGCGGGCCATGGCGCGGTCAAAGTTCACTTTACCTTCCACGAGGTTGACGCGCGCACGAACCTCCGCGGATTCCGCCGCGGCCAAAGTGTTTTGATCGGACACGATATTGAATAGCGTGGAAGCGCCCACCTGATATTTCTTCTGTTCGGCATCCAGGGTTTGCGAATCGAGGTCGCGTGTCTTGATCGCCGCGGCCAGGGTGATGCGGGCTTGCTCCAGAGTGATTTGCGCGTTGTGAACATCGATGGTGGCGTTATTCACGACTTGGCTGTAGTTGGCTTCGTCGGAACGCTCACTCAATATCGCAATCACGTTATTGGCTTGCGCCGCGCGATTGCGAATCGGAATCGTCAAACTGATCTGCGCGTTGTACTCGGGATACACGCCGGTAAATTCCTGGTTCAGGGAGGTTGCCAGCCCGGTGAAAATTGGTGGAGGGGGCGTGCATGGAGTAGGCTTGCAGGTCGGTACACCATTGCCCGCGAGTCCTTCCGTGGCGTATTCCCCGGAGAGAGTCAGTATGGGAAGCAACGCGTTCTTTGTGGCCCGCACGTTGATGTCATCTCCCTTGATCTGGAGCCCCGCCTGCAAGACGTCAGGACGCTTCATGACGGCTTCTTTAATCAAGTCTTCCAAAGGGAGCTTTTCAACTTCAGGCGGCGCCACGTCCGCTGCGTCGGTGGGGATAATCTCAACGGTGCGCAAGACAGGAGAATTCGGGTCCTTGGCGATCAAGTTCAAAAGTGTGAGCTGATCCTGAAGGACTGTGGTTTGCGCAACAATTAAAGCCTGCTGAGCGGTCGCGACTTGCGCCTCGGCCTGAACGATCTCCAGCGGGGCGAGAGTGCCGACGTCCACCTGCTTCTTATTGTCGCTGTAAGTTTTGTCCGCCAGTGCGATTTCCTCCCGCGCCACGTCCACGTTGCCGCGCGCAAATACGAGTTCCCAATACGCGTTGCCAACCGCGGTGATGGAGGTAATCACCTGCTGCACGAGGGATTGATCGGCTATGCTTTTATTCACCTTTGCGATGCGGATGTAATGCTCATTGGCAAGCAGTCCGAAACCGTTCAGCAACTGTTGGCTGGCGACGAAGATCATGTTGGACTGCGTGAACGGGCTGAAAAAGTTGCTGGCGCTCGAAGAGGATCCCCGTGTGTTATTGAAAGTTGCCGAAAAGGAAGTGCCGGTGTGAAACCCCTGGGTATAAGCCAAGTCGCCTATCATGGTGTGCGTATCCAACTGGGAAAGGACGCCCGTGCCCGTGCCTGTGCCGGCGGTGAGTCCGTTATTCACGGGAATTGTTCTCTGGTCCATGCTGAAAGTCGAAATGACTTGCGGATCAAAGCTCAGCGCCGGGATAGTGCCGAGCGCAGTTACCGGCCCGGAAGTAGGGGCGCCGCCACTCAAAGTGTGAAGAATGCTGGCTTCGGCGAGCCACGGAGTATACCGCTCGATCACGATAGCCAAATTGTTCTGGAGCGCGAGGTCAACGGCGTCCTGCAGGCTGATTTGCAGCTTGCCATCCTTGACCAATTGCTCGATGCGCGGCGCATTCGTCAAAATGGGCACAGGGACCACCGTGGGCGTATATGGCGCGATGATATTGGGGAACCACCGCTTGCCATAAGTGTAGTTCTGATTTGATGTCTGAATCGTACGACTTTGAGGCTGAGGCTGCGCGGGCGGCGTGGATTCCCCCTGTTGTTGGGCGAAAGCGGGCGCGACGGGCGCCAAGGCCATCAGTGCGGCCAGGAATAAGGCAAATGAGACACGGCAAAACCTTCCAATCATGTTGAGTTATCCTCTCCAAACAGGAATCCGGATTTCTTCAACCGGCGATCAAGACGCCTTGCGGGCGCTAGGTATTCTAAACGTCCTCCGGGATGGATATGTTTCAACTATATTTCTTGCGATCGCTGAATTTTCGGCCGCATTTTCCGGCGTGCTCCGACCCCGACAAGGCCACGGCGTGAAGCGCGAAAGTAGCGCCTTCGCGGCCTCCCGGAGAGACGCGACATGCTACAGGATTTGGTGATCCCCGTCTCAGATCGCTATCCCCCAATTGGCGGCCGCACCCCGCTTGCAGGCCCGAAGTATTGGACGCGAGAAAGCGCCTAAGGTCAAGGCCGATGTCGATACGACGCAGAATCTTCGTTATTCTTGCTGGCCATTATCTTGACAAGGGCGCGAGGGCCCGATAGTCTTGGCGCGCGATGAGACCTGACGCCGCCATTCGAATTTTCGAGGAAGTGGGCGCCATACGGCACGGGCACTTCGAGTTGACCTCGGGCCTGCATAGCGGCACCTACGTGCAATGCGCGCTCGTGCTGCAGTATCCGAAGTATGCGGAACAATTAGGGCGGGCCCTGGCCGCGGAGTTCATGGATTTGCGCGTGGACTGTGTGGCGTCTCCAGCCCTGGGCGGACTCATTATCGGCCACGAAGTGGCGCGAGCGATTCCGCCGCGTCCCGATGGCAAACCCATCCGCGCGATTTTCGTCGAGCGGGACTCCTTGGGAACGCTGACCTTGCGCCGGGGATTTCGCGTCGAGCCGGACGAACACGTACTGGTCGTGGAGGATGTTTGGACCACGGGCGGCTCGACGTGCGAAACGATTCGCGTGCTGGAGGAAGCGGGCGCGCGAGTGGTTGCCGCAGGCGCGCTGATCGATCGCAGCGGCGGAAAAATCGAGTTGCCGGTACGCACCGAGGCCCTCGTGGACCTCAAAATCGAAAATTACGACGCTTCCGAATGTCCTCTTTGCCGCAGCGGCGGCGTGGCCGTAAAGCCCGGCAGCCGCTTTGCCAGCTTGGGTGTATGAATGGATCCACAGATAAACACAGATAGACACTGATAAAAGAAGGAAAAACAAGGTAAGGCAAAAGCGAAGAAAACCACGGAAAAAGCTATACTCTGGCCAGAGTATTCTGCGCAGAGTATCAAAGATTAGAGGCCACACACCAAATACGCCTGTTGACGCCGATCTGTCCGCAATTCATTTTCGTCTCATCGTTCTTTCCCGGATATCATTTCTTCTTATCCGTGTTCATCTGTGTTTATCTGTGGTTCCATGAGTCTCCAACTCTATGCGAAATATCAAATTCACCATTGCTTACGACGGGACTGAGTTTAGCGGCTGGCAGGCTCAACCCGGACAGTCCACGGTGCAGGGCACGCTGACGGATGTTCTTGAAAAACTGACGCAGCACCGGCTGACGATTTACGCCGCGGGACGCACCGACGCGGGCGTGCACGCAGCGGGGCAAGTCGCGAATTTCAAAACGCAATCCCCACTGACTGCGGAAGAGTTTCTGCGCGCATTCAATGCTTTGCTGCCGCCCTCCATTCGTGTGAATGCCGCGGAGGAGGTTAGTCCGGACTTTCACTCGCGCTGGGACGCGCTGGCGAAGACTTACCGGTACCGGATCTTTCGCGGCCGCATCGTTCCGCCGTTTCTGTGGAAATACGTGCAGCATGATCCATTCGAGATGAACTTTGACGCGATGGCCGAGGCGGCTCGCCATTTTATAGGCGAACACGACTTCACATCGTTTGCGGCCTCGACGGGTTCGGAAGAAGACGACCGCGAGCGAACGACGATTCGGACGATCTATAGTTCTGAATTGCTCTGCACGCAAAACCTCAATTCTCACCATTCAGCGGAGGAATGGGTTTACGTCGTTCGCGGAAAATCATTCATGCGACACATGGTGAGGAAGATGGTGGGAACGCTGGTGGATGTGGGCCGTGGGAAAATTGTCGCGGGCGATTTGCCGGATCTGTTTGCGAGGCGCGACCGCTCGAAATCCGGCGTGACGATGCCGCCTCACGGCCTTTGCCTCGAGAATGTGGAATATCCGGATCCCGCGAATTCGCTGGCTTCGAGTGATAAGCATTAAGTAGCGCAGGCTTCAGCCTGTGGATTTTCCATCCGTTAGAAAATTCAAAACCCACAGGCTGAAGCCTGCGCTACTGAAGTCTGTGCTGCCAAAGTCGCGCTTGGTTTCTCGGGAAGGGTTCGAGTAAGATACAAACGAGAGACGAATCCATCGATCCTGAACGCGCATCTTGAGTGGAGAGGGGAACCGACGAATGGCCGAGGAGACGACACCGCAAGGCGCATCGACGGCAGCACCGCCCCCGGCACCTCCCGCAACTCCGCCCGCTGCTGCTCCCGCTCCCGCCGCGACCGTGGCTGCGCCGCCGGAACAGAAGATCAAGGTGCGAAAACCCAGGCAACGCTCTTGCGATGAGAAGGATGCCAAGGGAAAACTTTGCGCCGGGCATCTCAAACGCTGGTACGACTATCCGAAGGACGTGGAAGCCAGAATCGGGAAGGACGCGGAAATTTATCGCTGCGAATTTTGCAAAACGCTTTACAAGCCCGACCCGAAGCAAATGCCTCACAGCTTTACGTTGCGCTATTAGATTCTGTGCGAAGACTCGATTTTGGTTTATGTAGCGCCCGCCGCGGCGGGCATCTGTTTGATTCTAAGATGCCAACCTAAAGGTTGGCGCTACAATAGCCCGGCGAAATAGAAATTTCACACACACTTTATTAGCTGCTCGAAAAAGCGTGCGCGCCTTGGAAGTTGGCCTGAGCCAAGATTAGAACGTCGCGGGATTGCCGGCCACTTTCCCCAGAGAGGTCTGATGTTGTTTAGCCGGTGCGACAGTTGGGCAAGTGCGAACCAACCCTCCGAGATGAGGGCAGATGCCTGCGCGGCCGAGTAAGCCGTGAAACGATTCCTCACCCTACTAACGCTGGGAGTGGCAGTGACCTCGTTTATTCAAAACGCTTCTCGAAAGGCCGCCGCGTCGGATGCGCAAACCGATCCTCGCGTCGCGCGTGTGCTAGAAATTCTCCGCGGCAGCGCGAACGCGACGACCGAGGAACAAATCCGCATTACGGAAATTCCCGCGCCGCCGTTCCAGGAAAGTGCTCGAGCCGCGTATATGAAAAAGCTGCTCGCTTCCGCGGGCCTGCGCGTGGAGACGGACGAAATTGGAAATGTCATCGGCGAATGGCCCGGTTCGTCGCCCGAAATCGTCATGCTGACGGCGCATCTTGACACCGTGTTTCCCGCGGGCACCGACGTGCACGTCAAGCAAGAAGGCAGGAGGCTGCTCGCCCCCGGCATTTCGGACAACGGTACGGGACTCGCGTCGCTCGTGGCCCTATCGAAAGCCTTCCGCGAAGCAAAAATCAAAACCACTAAAACGATTTTATTCGTGGCGGACGTGGGCGAAGAAGGCGAGGGAAATCTTCGCGGGATGCGCGCCCTCGCGGAGTCCTACAAGAAGCGCTTGAAATATGTCCTCGCCCTGGATGGCGCGGCCACCGAATATGTGACCACGGCCGCCCTGGCGTCCCGGCGCGTGGAAATCACCATCAGCGGGCCGGGCGGACATAGCTGGACGGACTTTGGAGCGCCGAATCCGATCCATGCGCTGGGGCGGGGAATTGCGCGATTTGTCACGGCGCGCGTGCCGGAATCGCCGCGCACCAGTTTCAATGTCGGCGAGATCGAGGGAGGCACATCGGTGAATTCCATTCCGTCGAGCGCGCACATGAAAGTGGATTTGCGCTCCGAATCGGAGACCGAACTCGCTGCGCTCGAAGTCCTTTTGCGCGACGCCGTAAAGGCCGGCATTGACGAAGAAATGTCCGCGGCGCGAGAGCGCGGCATGGCGGGCAGCTCAAACTTGTTGAATCTGAAAATCAATGTTTTGGGCGTGAGGCCGGCGGGAGAACTCCCCGAGAATTCACCGCTGCTGGCCGCTTTGCTGGCGGCCGACAACCAGCTTGGCAACCGTTCGCGCCGGGAGCGGTCATCCACCGACGCCAATATCCCGCTTTCGATGGGAATACAGGCCATTTCGCTGGGCGCTGGCGGACGAAGCGGCGGCGCGCACACACCGGAAGAATGGTATGACCCTGCGGGCAGGGAACTCGGCCTGCAGCGCGTCGCGCTGACCGTACTTGGGGTCGCGGGCCTGGAACCGTAAGTGGAACTCTTAGACAAATTTGCAGCGCGCCACAAGGAGGCCTGTGGCCGCAGTGATGTCGATGTCCGCGATGAGCAACCCTTCTTTACCGTATGGCTGATAGCTGAGCAGCGTCCCATCGGGCCGCACGACGGCTGAAGTGGTCGGGGATCCAGTGCGGCGCAGTTTACAGTCGCGAAATAGCAGGTGTTCTCGGCGGCGCGACACAAGATTGCTTTCTCGTGGAATGAGTTCGCAGGATCAGCGAAAGTCGATGGCACGTAACTGCCGGGTTCGGCTTCGTGGAAATGAGGGTGGAATACGATTTGTGCGCCGTGCCGCACGGCCCAGCGGACCGTTTCAGGATAGCGCCAGCCTTCATGGCAGATCGCGATACCAAATGTCAGCGAATCGATTTGGAAAACCCGCCTCCCAGAACCGAACGAATAGGTGCCTTCCTCGGAAGGGTCGAGTTGGACTTTGTCTTGAAAACCGGCGGTCGTTCCGTCTCGATTGACGACCAATGCGGTAGCTAAAAGCGTGTCATCTACGACTCGCTCGGTGCCGAGAATAACCGCGACCCTTGCGTTCGCTGCTGCTGCCGCAATGGCGGACCATGCACTTTCAAGGAACTCACGATCGGGCGGCGGTATCCGCTTCCCCTTTGCTCGGTACCCGGGAATGAAACATTCCGGAAAACAGATGAGGTCGGCGCGCTCGATGGACGCTTGAGAGATGGCTTGTTCGGCCAGCTTGACCGACTCCTCGGGAGTGGTCGGGAACCGGATGTTGGCAAGTGCGATTCTGAACATATTCGTTTGAGAACCCGGCTTGAAATCCCCTATGATTCTACTGCGAATTGTTTCAGGATCACTTATATCTCCAGCGAGCTTAAGTACCCTATGGCTCGGCCTGACCGTCCCTGTCTCTATGGCTTTTCACTTTCTTCATTCGACGCAGCGCTCTTCCTCTGGCTTGCGGCCAGATAATCCTCACGGCAAATGGCATAGTAGGCGACTTCAGCATGATAATAGTAGGCCATCTTGACGTACTTCATGCCTAGTCGATCCATCACCCGACGAGAGACGACGTTGTCCGGCCACGAGACTGCCACAATTTGGTCGAGGCCCAGGTCCTCAAAACCCCATTTGATAACAGCGGCTGCGGCTTCTGAAGTAAGTCCTTTGCCCCAGTACGATTTCGCAATTCCATAGCCGATTTCGACATCTTCCGTTTTCTCTAGATACGAGAGCCCACACCACCCGATTAGCTTACCGTTCTCTTTGTCAATTCCAGCCCAACGTCCAAAACCGTGCTGTTCCCAATGTGCGAGAATATTGTTTAGAGCAGTCTGCACTTGCTCTATTGATTCGGGTTTCCCCGACCCGATATATTTCATAACATCTGGGTCGGCACGAATTCCACAAAGATCATTTAGGTCATTGGGTGTAAAGCGACGTAATGTAAGGCGAGCCGTCTCGATCTTTAGCATCGTCCGCCCTCTTTTAACCGGGGGAGTTTGGGTTGCACTTCCAAGTTGGCCACGATTCAAGAAAAGTTTCCCTCAATATGGACCTTCAAGATCGGGAGGTATCCATGTCTTTCTCGCTTTCGAATTCCGCACGACATCGAAGCTGTAGTACAGGCGGTGAAGATCTCTATCTTCACCGAATCTCTCGACGGCCTCGCAGGCTGCTTTCCACGGGTCCGTACCTTCATTAAGAAACCTTGCGAGCACATTCGCCCAAAACCTCGTGAGGGTCTCGTGGTAGCCCGAAGTGTCGCTATTTTTCGTCCCATCGGCATCGTTATAACGAATAATGCCATTCTTGAGTCGTTCTAAGGCCTTGCCTGGGTAGCGTATCGTATAGTAAGCGCCGACGGCGACGTGCGCTGCGTGCGTCCACTGTACCCCAGGTAAGGTGCCTGCTTCCCACGCTGCGACGAACTCGTCTAGCGCTTCTCGGGAAGCAATAAAGCTGTGCCGACTCGCCACAGCTCGCACGATATGCAGGCCAAAGAGAATATGGAAGAACTAAACGAAACTCTATGATAGAATTTGCATCATAATCGATGTCCAATCAACCAAACCTTGGAATAATCAAAGGTGACTTCGACGAAAAAGATTGGATTATTATCCACCTTATTCAGTCGAATGCACGCGTCTCCTTTGCTGAAATCGGACGGCGAACGAGCCTGTCTCCGCCTGCTGCAGCCGAGCGCCTGCGGCGCCTGGAAGATGCAGGGGTAGTCGTTGGCTACCACGCCAAGATAAGTCCAGACCGCCTGGGACTCGGCATGCTGGCCTTCATTGAAATGCGGGTTAACCGTTCAGAGTATCCGCGATTTCAGAAGGCGATCCAAAAACTTGCCTGGATTTTGGAATGCCACCATGTAGCTGGTCGTGCGTCCTTTTATTTGAAGGTGGCTGTACCGGATTCTGCTGGACTAGAACTGTTGATTGGGCATCTAAGCCAGTTTGGAGAAACGTCCACGTCGGTGATTCTCTCCACTGTTCTGGACCGAAGGGAGTTTTATCGTGAGGGTTCCGGCTAATGGAGCGGTCTCCAGACCGCAAATCGCAATAAGCTCGTGTCCCGTTCTTTCTTGACATCGATGTCCGAGTACACCCACCACGGATATCGAGCGACGGGATCGATCGTCAATCGACGAGGAACACCGTTGCGCCGCAATCAGAGACCGCCCGATGTGGTGCCCCGTCATCGTCCGCCCTCCTTTTCAGGCGGATATGCACCTATATAGCAATACCGCGCGGAGCTGTGTATTTCGCGTCACTTAGGTTGCCGGTGTTCAATACACCAGATGGTTCAAAACATAGAACCTCTGATTCTTCGTCCGCGCAGGTGCGGTGCTCTACTCCACGTGGCACTACAACGCACTCTCCCGGTCCCATTTCAACAATGTGATCTCGGAATTCAACGCGGAATGCTCCCTTCCACACCAAAAAGAATTCGTCTCCATTTTCATGGTGGTGCCAAGGGAACTCGCCCTTTACCTTGATGACTTTGACCTCCTGCCCGTTTAGAGACGCGATAACTTTCGGTCTCCAGTGCTCGCGAAACAGAGCAAACTTTTCGTCCAGGTTGATTTTGATCGACATGGCGCATGTTCTCCTTGTCCGTTTTTGAAACGGAAGGGTCACGGACCGCTTTGCAGTTCCACCGAAACGATTTCGCCGTCCCAGGGTTTCTGCGAAGCTAACTGGTAGCTGATTCGCGCCCTCCTGCCGGCAAACTGCGCGCACGAAGGGTTTGCCGCCGCGGCATTTCCCGCGCCGGGCTTGATTTCGATTTTTGCGAAGTCCGTGGCGTGCAAATGCATTACGATCCCCGAGCCTTGCAGCGTGATTTGCATTTGCGGGGCATTCGAGCAAGTCACCGCTGCGATTCTTCCCATCATGGAATACACGTGGGTGGAAGTGGCGGTCACTGGCAACCCCGCAGGGGGAGAGGTAGCCTCTGCTGGGTGGGGAGGAGCATCGGCGGGTGAATTGGGTTGTTGCACTGTCCTACTCTGCACGACCGGCGCGGGACGATCCATTTCCGTTGTTTCCGCGTCTTTGGCTCCGCGGTCGATTTCAGGGCGAGCAAAATTATTCACTGCATTCCACTGGCTGGAATAGGACTGTTGTTTGCGATCGATCTGTTCGAGGAATTGTGCGGCTCGCGAATCCAATACCCGGTCGCCGGATTTGCCAATCCCTTGCGCGATGGCGCGTGCGTCCTCGAACTTGCCCATGCGCAAGAGAACCACGGCCAGATTGAACCGGTATCGCGGTTCTCCGGGCATGGCTTTCACGGCCCGCTCGGCGGCATCCCGCGCTTTGTTCATGATCTGCGGGTCGCTGAGGTAGAGGATCGCCAACGCATCCCAAGCGGGAGCCAGATCCGGTTTGAGCGCCACAGCTTTTTCGAGAGCGGCCTGGGCTTCGTCGGCATCCTCTTCCTCCGCCCCGCCCGAAACCAACAGCATTCCATCGTAGTAATTGGCCAGCGCGCTTTTCGAATCGAGGGCTACCGCGCGGGAAAAATATTTCTGCGCCTCACTGCGCTTGTCTTCGCGGAAGAGAAGGAAGCCCATACTTTCTTGCGCCGCGGCCAAATTTGGATCGAGCCGCAGCGCTTCCTCGATCCTTGCTCGGGCGGCGTCAAACTGGCGGCGGCTCACATCGAATTCGCCAAGCGTGGCCTCCACTTCGGCGGGCGGAACGATTCGGACCGGAAAAGACTTGGGGTCGGCCGGATCAGGGAGGTCGACGACATACATCGAGTATGTGGTCCTTGAAACGTAGGAGTCGAGCTGCCTCTTGAGCTGGCCCAGATCGCCAAAGGCCGATTTCGCCGCTTCGACGGGATCGTTGCCGTTCTCGATCGAAGCGATGTATTTGCCGAGCTGTTTATCCTTCTGCCGGGAAGCATCCGTCATCAAGTAATGAACCAGGGCCCATGACTCGGCATAGAAGACGTTCGTTTTTTCCGCCTCGTTGTAATAGGGCGAATCGGGCCCGACGCGGAACAAAACCTCCAACGGCAGGAGTTTTGTTTGCTGCAATACATTGAGTTCTGATTCGTTGGGCTGGCCGAGCCTGCCGGATTTGGGGAGAAGCGTGGCGCTCCCAAGAAATGTTGCGTATCCTTCGTTGAGCCACAGCGGAATATGCTGGTAGTTTAGATTTACGATCAGATGGACGTATTCGTGATAGACGATCAGATAGGGAAACTCGCCCTGCTCATCGGTGCGCAACACGATGTAATTTCTTTCCTCGCCCGGCAGAAATAATCCCGGCGGATGCGTGTGTCCCTTTTGCGCCCAGTATTCCGGGATGATTTGAGAAAGCGATTTTTCGTTCCTGGCCGCGATGATCACAATGGGAATTCCGGGATCCAGGCGCAGATTTGGGGAGAGCGCCTTGGAATACAGGATACGTATTTGCTCGAACTGCTGGGCGATGCGACGCGCGGTCTTCTCACCGTCGTTGCTCAGCACGGTGAAATGAGGAGTCGCGGCTTCTACCCACGTTGCCGGCTTGTCGGCCGGGGCGGGGCCGCTGCTGAGGCTTTTCGCAGCGAAGAGGGCGATTCCATAACACATGAGAATGCAAAACAGCCGCCGGACTAGCATACCAAGAGCTGTAACTCATGGATTGTTAACTTGTCAATACCCTCGTGAGTGGGAACGCCAGGTGGGGCATCCGGCAGGTCTTCAGTTCTTGGAGTGTGGTGGTACGTTCAAGGCTGACTGCGAAATTCCACTTCCTGCATCTCTCCGTCCCAGGGTTGGTTCAACACGAGTGTGTAGGAGACGCGCACGCTGCGTCCACGCAGACTGGAGCAGGAGGTTTCTTTCACGGCGGCGTCCGAGCCGGTGGACTTGAATGACAATTTTGCCAGCTCAGCGGCGTGCAATTTCATGACGATAGTCAGCGATTTCATGGTGAGTAGAATTTGCGGCGTGTTTGTGCAGTTCACATCTGTAATGGTGCCCATCATCGAATAAACCTTGGTTGGGGAGAAGAGCGGCCGCGCGGGCTCGGGGGGCGGCTCTGCTTTCGGTGTTGCGGAAACAGTCGACGTCGTGGAGGGTTTCGCGTCCGGTTCCGTCTTCCGCTCGATCCGCAGGCCGGGATCGGACGTGGCTGGTTTTGCCGGAGTGTTGCTCAAGGGAGGCGGGGGGGCGGCCGGTTGCCGCGGGGAAATGCGCGCGGTGAGGTCGCCTGATTTGTCGGCTGCGGTTCGATCGCTCGCGGATTGTTGACTGGCAGCGGACACCTTGCGCGCTTCGCCGGGATGATCCAGGCGGTCCTGGAGAGCGGCCACCGCCGAATGGTAGCGGGATTCCCCGGGCGCGAGCGCGGCGGCGCGCTTGGCATCCGCCAGGGCCTTTGCAAGCGTCTCATCGCGTTGGGAGTAGAGCATCGCCAAGTTGTCCCACCCTGGAGCAAAGTCCGGATTCAAGGACACAGTCTTTTCGAAGGCATCCAGAGCTCCAGCCGGGACGCCTGCATTGCCGCCTTTGGCCTCGGCTACGAGTCCCTGGCCGTAAAAGTTGAGCGCGTCATTCGGATCGAGTTGCGCGGCGCGCTCGAAGTGCTTTTGCGCCTCGTCCAAATCTTCTTTTTTCAACAGGATGAATCCCAGGCTCTGCTCCGCCTCCGCAAGCGCAGGTTCGGACATGAGGGCCTCCTCCAACTTGTCCTGAGCGTCCTCGGCCCTTCCGCGGACGGCCAGGAAATCCGCCATGCGCGCTTCAAATTCCGGCACGGAAAGCGTCCGGGGAGAGCCGCCGGAATTGCTCCCGCCGGCGGCGGCCAGCTCGGCTGGGAGTCCACCCACTTGTTTGACGTAGGCGTCGAGTTTGGCTTGCAGCTGGTTCAAATCGCCGAAGGTATCGCGCGCCGCTTGCAACGAGTCCGTTCCACCTTGCACTGCCGTGATGTACCGCTCCATGGATTTTGTTCCCGCAAATTGCGGGTCGCTGATCAGGAAATGTACCAGGACGCGCGACTCCGCAAAGTACACCGACTGTTTATTTCCCGGGCTGTAGTAGGGCGAACCGCGGTCCACGTGCAGGACCAGGTCGAGCGGCAGGAGCGGACTCTCGTACAAGACGCTCAAATCGTCCGGGTCGGGCCTTTCCAGATGGACGCCACGATCGTTGAAGGTCACGTCGCCGTAAACCGTCGAATAACCTTCCTCGAGCCAGGGAGGCAAGTTGCGGTAGCTGCGCTTTAGAATTTCGCGCCCGTAATTCTGAAAAATTTCCACGTACGGAAAATGGCCGGAAGCGTTCGCTCGAATCCCGATATAAGTTTTCTCCGGGCTGGAAAAGAAAAGTCCCGGCGGCTGCTCGCGATTTTTGTCGAAAGGAAATTCGGGAAACGCCCGGCCAAAGGATCGCGCGTCCCTCGGGACGAGGATGCGCACCGGGACACCGGTGCTGACCCGCGAATTCGGCATGGTTGCCTGGATGACGCGAAGCAGCGATTCAAATTCGTCCGCGAACCGGCGGGCCGTGTTTTGTCCGCCGTCGCTGGCCACGATAAAATGGGCCGTGCGGATTTCCACCCAGGGCTCGATCTTTACCTTCTTTTCCTTTTCCGGTTTTTTGTCTTTATCCTTATCCGCACCGCGCGCGGAGGGGCAGAAAAGCGCCGCGAGGAAAAACGGGGCCGCCAGGATGGCCTTTGCACGAATGGAATAACGGAGTGGCACAATCATTCTTAGTGACAACGAGTTCGATCTCCATCAGTTTAGCAGACAAGCCTTCCGGCCGCGCCGGAATCGTCAAAGGTGCGATTCCATCGCGGACGGGCAGGTTGCCTTTGGAGCGCCGCATCCATAGACTCGAACACTCGATGAGACCTACGCCGGGAAAGATTGGTGCTCACTTGCGATTTCCACTCTTCGATCGGGCGACGCGCATCCGGTGAGCCTCCGCCTCAAAGCCCATTGCGCGCTGTTGCTCTGCTCCTTTTTATGGGGGGTGACCTTCGTCGTGGTGAAGGACGCCCTCGCCGATATTTCCGTCTTCGGCTATCTGTCGGCGCGCTTCGTGTTAGGCGCCCTGCCGATGATCTGGATTTACCGGGAGGATCTCCGGAAACTCACGCGCGCCGAAGCGTGGGCGGGCGTCCAGGTCGGGCTCTTCATGTCCGGGGGCTACGCGTTTCAAACCGCCGGGATTGCCCGCACGACTCCCTCGAAAGCCGCCTTCATTACGGGAGTGAGCGTCGTGCTCGTCCCCGTTTTTCTGGCCGCGTTTTGGCGGAAGAGAATTGGCGCGTCGGCCTGGGGAGGAGCGGCGGCCTCTTTCGCGGGGCTTTATTTCCTCACGGTGCCGATGCAGGGATTTGCCGATCTCAATCGTGGAGATTTGCTGGTGATGGGCTGCGCGGTGCTCTACGCGTTTCAAATCATATTCATCGCGCGCTACACTGGAAAATATTCGCTGGGGGCGCTGAGCTGCCTGCAAGTGATCCTTGCGGGAGTGCTCTCCACGATCGCCGTGCCCATATTGAATGTGACGCGCGTGGAACATTTCTTTGTCCGCTTCACATTTCAGATGGAATTCGGCGTGATCGTCACGGCGATTTTCACTACAGCGCTTGCGTATCCGCTTCTTGTATGGGGACAACGCCATACCACCGCGACGAACACGGCGCTGATTCTTACAGCCGAACCCGTCTTCGCCGCGATCACTTCGTTTCTCGTGCTGCACGAGCGGCTTGGGGGAAGGGCGCTCGCTGGAGCAACGCTGATTTTGGGCGGGATCTGCATCGCCGAATGGAAGGGGGCGATTCCTCCTGCCGGGCCATGAGTCGTCCTTAATTTAGGGTATGGGTCTATTTCTGGCCGGCGTATTTCGCATCCACCGGTGAGTACATCGTGGCGCCCGGCATGTGCGATTTCTCGTATTCGGCGATTCTCGTATCGTACTTCAGCGTGAGCCCAATTTCGTCAAGTCCTTCCAGCAGGATGTGCTTGCGAAATTCATCGATCTCAAATCGGCAGGTTAGCCCGCTCGCGTCGGTGACCGTCTGCGCGGGCAAATCGACAGTTAGGGAATAACCCTCTCGAGTCTCCGCCCGCCGGAAGAGTTCATCGATCTGGGCTTCTGGAAGAGTCACCGGAAGAATGCCGTTCATGAAACAGTTGCTGTAGAAAATATCGGCGTAGCCTGGCGCGATCAGGACTCGAAAGCCGTAGTCGGCGACAGCCCACGGGGCATGTTCGCGGCTTGAACCGCAGCCGAAGCCCGCCCGCGCGAGCAGGACGGATGCGCCTTTATAGCGCGGCCAGTTCAGGATGAAATCCGGATTGGGCTTTTCTCCCGGGAGGTAGCGCCAATCATAGAACAGAACCCTGCCATATCCCTGTTTGGTCTGGAGCTTCAGGAATTGCTTGGGCACCATTTGATCGGTGTCGACGTTCACGCGGTCCAGGGGAAGAACCACTCCTGTGTGTTTAGAAAAGGGCTGCATTTCTTCTCCGTTCCTGGTAGCGCAGGCTTCAGCCTGCGGGGTTTCGTCCTTGCATGGACTAAAACCCGCAGGCTGAGGCCCGCGCTACTTACTCCGGCGTTTCCACATTCCATTCGCGGACATCAACAAAATGGCCGGCAATCGCGGCCGCCGCGGCCATGATCGGGCTGACCAGATGCGTGCGGCTGTCCTTGCCCTGGCGGCCTTCGAAATTCCGGTTCGAAGTACTGGCGGCCCGTTCTCCGGGTAGCAGAATGTCCGGATTCATACCGAGGCACATGCTGCATCCCGCATCGCGCCATTCGAATCCGGCATCGAGGAAAATTTTGTCGAGCCCTTCCGCCTCCGCCTCCGCTTTGACAACCATCGAGCCGGGCACGATCAGTGCTCCCTTAAGATTCTTCGAAATGTGTTTTCCGGCCACCACGCGGGCGGCGGCCCGCAGATCGTTCATGCGCGAATTTGTGCAGGACCCGATGAACACACGGTCCACGGGAACGTCCACGAGCGCCGTGCCGGGTTTGAGGTCCATGTACGCCAGCGCACGCGCGACCGCCTTCTGGTCGTCGGGGTCGCGGAACGAACCCGGATCGGGCACTCTGCCCGTGACGCCCGTAACCATTCCCGGGTTTGTCCCCCAGGTGACTTGCGGCGCGAGCGCGGACGCATCCAGTTCAACCGTGGCGTCAAAGTTCGCTCCGGGATCGGTGGCCAGAGCCTTCCAGGCTTGCACAGCTTCATGAAACCCTTTTCCGCGAGGGACATAGGGGCGCCCCTCCAAATAGGCAAACGTGGTGTCGTCCGGCGCGATCATGCCGGCTCGGGCGCCGCCTTCAATGGACATGTTGCACACGGTCATGCGGCCGTCCATGGAGAGGGCGCGAATCGCTTCGCCGGCATATTCAAAGACGTGGCCCGCGCCGCCCCCGATGCCAATCTTGCCGATGATGGCGAGAATGATGTCCTTGGCGGAAACGCCTTTGCCGCGCTTTCCGTTGACGACAATGTGCATGGTTTTCGATTCGTATTGCTGCATGCACTGCGTGGCCAGCACATGTTCGACCTCGCTCGTGCCAATGCCGAAAGCCAATGTGCCGAACGCGCCGTGCGTCGAGGTGTGGCTGTCGCCGCAAACGATGGTCTGACCGGGCTGCGTGAGGCCCAGTTCCGGGCCGATCACGTGCACGATGCCCTGGTTGTGGCTGAACATATCGAACAGCGTGATGCCGGATTCCCGGCAACTGCGTTCGAGCGCGTCAAATTGCCCGCCCGCGGCTGCATCCAGGATCGGCAAGTTCCGGTCCTTGGTTGGGACCGAGTGGTCCATGACGGCGAAGGTCAGGTCGGGCCGGCGCACTTTGCGGCCGGCGGCCTTCAGGCCGGCAAAGGCTTGCGGAGACGTCACTTCATGGACGAGGTGACGGTCGATGTAAATCAGCGAAGGTTCCCCGGGCGCCTGGCGAACGAGGTGAGACTCCCAAATTTTACGGTACATCGTACGCGGGTTCATATTTGTGCATCCTAATTTAACAGGCCTTGGCGTGACGTGCGGGTTTTTTGTCCATGGTCATTATGTTCTCGCTCAAGGACCATTTGACCCGGGAAGAGCCTGCCGATCAAATTTATAATGATTGTGAGCGCCATAAGCTTTAATTATAGTGGAAATTGGCAAACCGGGCGGCAAATACGCTTCAAGAGCCCGCGTGGAAACTGCCAAATCTTTGTAGGGCACGGCTTCAGCCGTGCCGTAAAGTTTGCGGAATTAAGACGGCTTTAGCCGCTGGTCCCATCGAAATTGAGTTGCCACACTGTCCCTTCAAGGCGTGGTTGCGCTCTGGAAAACGCCGCGCACATCCGAGGCTGCGCGGAGCGGTGGAGTGAGTGGTATAATCTCCTGCGAATTGATCGAGGCGAATGGCAGACAGGGAATGGCTTAAGGAGTGAAGACTATGGGCATACAAATTCGGGAATTTGCCACTTGGGTACGCAATCGAAAGATTCTGGCAACGTTGTTGATAACCTTGACGCTGGCCATCGGTATGGTAATTGGCACAGTGATCTCCGGCCATGTCGGTGCGGCGCATCCCTCGGCCGTAGTGGGTGGAACGCCGCTGGCGATCCCCGATCCCGTGCAGCTGTCGAGCGCCTTTGCCACGATTGTGAAACAGGTGCAACCGGCGGTGGTGAATATTTCGACCACGCAGGTGATCGAGCAACATGGAAAAGGCCGCACGGCGCCTGGGCAGCGCAATCGCGGCGGCGAAATAAATCCGCCGGATGAACAAGGCCCAGACCAAGATCAACAGCCGTTCCAGGATTTTTTCAACCGCTTCTTCGATTTTCCGGATCAAGGCCCGACGGCCGAGCGAAGCCTGGGCTCGGGCGTGATCGTCGACAAGAAGGGCTTCATCCTGACGAACAATCACGTCGTGGATCAGGCCACCAAGGTTCAAGTCACGCTGCAGGGGGAACAGACGCAGTACACGGCCAAAGTCGTGGGGATCGACGAAGAGACCGATCTGGCGATCTTGAAAATTGAAGTGGGCCACGATCTGCCCTTTGCGAAGCTTGGCAATTCCGATTCCGTGCAAGTGGGTGACTGGGCCCTCGCCATCGGCAATCCATTTGGCTTCCTGCAAGGCAGCGTCACCGCGGGCATCATCAGCGCCAAGGACCGCGGCAACGTGGGCCAGCAGTTTCAAAGATTTCTTCAAACCGACGCGGCCATCAATCCCGGCAATTCCGGCGGCCCGCTCGTGGATATGGCCGGCCAGGTGATCGGCATCAACACCGCCATCATTACCGGCGGACACGGCAATGAAGGCGTGGGATTTGCTCTGCCTTCCAACACCGCCATCGGCGTCTACAATCAGATCATCAGCAACGGCAAAGTGACTCGAGGCTCGATTGGCGTGAGCTTCACGGAAACGCAGGGCAGCAATCCGATCGTTCTGAAGGAACTCGGCGCAACGAACGGGATCGTTTTGCAGCGCGTTGAGGCAGGCAGCCCCGCGGAAAAGGCGGGCCTGCAATCGGGCGACGTCATTACCAGCGTGAACGGGAAGCCCGTTCACAGTGGAAACGACCTCGTGAATCCGATTGCTTCAACTCCCATCGGCAATTCCGTGCGCGTTACTTACTTGCGCGACAAGAAAGAACACGAAACCTCCATCACCGTCGCGGATCGCACCAAGATTTTCCCGGATCGCACCGTAAATGGCGGCAGCAATGATAACGGGCCGACGCCGGCCGAGTTCGGCCTGCGCCTGGAAGACCTCGGGACAGACCGTGCGCGGCGCGCCGGATACGAGAACATGAAGGGCGCACTGGTCACTGCGGTTGACCCGGCGAGCTTTGCCGAAGATATCGGCTTCGCTCGCGGCGACGTCATTACGGAAGTCAACCACACGGCGGTTAATTCTGTGGCCGAGTATCGGCGAGCCGTTTCGGGCTTGAAGCCAGGACAAAATGTCTTGTTCAAGGTCCAGCGGCGATCGGGCAGCGACCAGTTCGACACGGTTTACCTTGCCGGGGCCGTACCTGCTCCCGAGCAGTAAGTCGAGCCGATAGAGGCTGCGGAAAAAGTATTTTATTTTGTCATTCCGAGGTCGCCGCGGCGACCGAGGAATCTCTCTTCGGTTTAGACCCAAGGAAAGAGAGATTCCTCGGCACGCAGCGTGCCTCGGTTCACCGTGAACGGAATGACAAAAAGTCTAATTTTTTCGCGGCATGATAGTCAAACGATGAGCAAAAGAACCTTGCTGTTCATCTTCGGGGCCGCGCTCCTGGTGAGCGCGGCCTCCGCCGTGTCCGCAGCAGGCCACCCGGGCGCGGCGCAGACCTCCACCGCCTCCAAGAAGAAGAAGGCTTCCTCAAAATCCAAGAAAAAGTCCAAAGCCAAAGGTCAGGAGAGCCCCACTCCCGATCGCATCATGGAAATTCAGACCGCCCTCCAAAAAGATGGCTCCTATGCAGGCGAGCCGACAGGGAAGTGGGACGCCGCAACCACGGACGCGATGAAAAAGTATCAGGACAAAAACGGCATCAGTCCGACAGGGAAGATCGACGCAGTGTCGCTCAACAAACTTGGATTGGGTTCTGATACCGCGGGCAAGGGCGCTCCGGTGCCGGCTGCATCTTCTACGGTAGCGCCTGCATATCCCCCCGCGAAGCAATAGAAATCCATACATTCAGTCCACGAAAAGATTCTGTTTTTCGAAACTCAACTTCCGAGTAAGCGACAATAACACCAACATACGACATGTTGTTCCGGCACCTCAACTTCAAATCGCCTCCATGACACTTCGTCGATATTCTCTAGGTGCCACGCCCAAGACTCGTTTGAAAGCCTTGCTAAACGCAGCGTCAGAGTCGTAGCCAACTGACTTTGCTACTTCGAACAGCTTCTTATCATCTTCCTGCATCAACCCAGTCGCCTTATACATCCGCCAGTTCGTCAGATACTCGAGTGGCGTTTCCCCAAGCAATTCTTTAAACCTCAATGCAAAGGCTGAGCGAGACATACCCGCAGCCCCGGCCAGTGATTCCACCGTCCATGGATTCTCGACTCGCTCGTGCATTGCTTTGAGCGCCGCTCCAATTTTTGGATCGAAGATGGCGCGAAGCCACCCGGTTTTACAGGATTCCGAGCTTGATGCGATGTGGGCGCGGACGCACTGGATGAACAAAATATCCGCCAGCCGGTTCACCATGACCTCCGAGCCAGGCGCTGGCTCTGCCATTTCCGATGCGAGCAACTGCAAAGTCGCGTGGAGTGCGAGGGTTTGGGCTTGATCTGCTTTGATCAGTATCAATTCCGGAAGCAAGCGCTTTAGGGGCTTGACGCTCATTTGGCCAAATCTGAACCATCCCGAAATTATGGTGGTCGGGACGCCGCCGCCTCCGTAATGGATTACGTTACTTCCGTTTTTGGGTGCGGCCTGACAAAAGCTCTGCGCACGCGTGCTTGGGTTGTCCCGCAACGTGTATGTGCTGCCCGGCGCCAGCAGGAAGCAATCTCCACCGGTGAGCGGGAACGGAGCCGGTATCCCTTCTACGCTAAGCCAGCAATTGCCACGTGAAACCATCCCGAAGTGCGCGAACTGCGACGACGAATACCCGGGCGTAGCCGAATGAGGCGCCTGTTGTTCCCCGGCCTCACCCTCACGTGTAAGGCCCCACGGCGCGGTGGCCTCCAGCCGCGCGTGCACCACGCTGGCGACGTGCATCGTCTTGAATACATCAGTGATCGGGTCCACGCTCGGCCTCTCCATTGGACGCTTGGACAAATGTTGTGGACCACAGGATAGTCCGCGTCCACCAATATGGACATCTACTATAACACGGAATGAATCGTGTGGCTCAGGAGGTTCAGATGAAACTACTTCAGATTGATTCCAGTGCTCGCGCCGGTTCTGTGACCCGGCGATTAACGGCGAAGTTCGCTGAGCAATGGAGAGCGAACCAGCCAGCCGGTGAAGTAATAGAACGGGACCTCTCCACAACCATGCTCCCGCTCATTACCGATGACTGGAGCGCAACACAGATCGAGCCGTCCAAGCTGAGTTCTGCGCAACGGAATTATCTCTCCGCATCGGATCGCTTAATCGAAGAGCTACAAGTCGCGGACACAATCGTCATTGGAGCGCCGATGTACAACTTCGCGATCCCCTCATTGCTCAAGGCATGGATCGATCAGATTGTGCGAGTCGGGAAGACGGTCGCATACGGCCCAAGTGGCCGCCAGGGACTGCTGGGGAATAAGAGGGTCATTGTCATCACTGCGCGTGGAGGCGCCTATGAGAAGGGCACCCCCAGCGAGAAGCTCGATTTTCAAGAACCCTACTTGCGCCACATTTTCGGCTTTATGGGTGTCACCGATGTGACGTTTATCCACGCTGAGAACCAGCTTCGCGAAGGGGCTGGTTCGTCGTTAGCAGCCGCGCTCGAACAAATCGGACACGTCGTCGCTGAACAACGCTATCAACTGTCTAATTGAAGAAAAAAAGGAGAATTGTATGAACGTAGCCCTATGGATTGTCCAGGGACTTTTGGCGTTCGCATTCATCGCCTCCGGCGCGATGAAACTGTTTGCCTACGAAAAGTACACAGCCATGTCGGAGAAGAAGAACGGTCAGACTAGTCTCTCACGCGGCTTAATTACCTTTATCGGTATGGCTGAGATCGCCGGGGGCTTCGGCATCGTCCTGCCCATGGCGACCAACATCGCTCCGTGGCTCAGTCCGTGGGCCGCAATCGGACTCGCGATCATTATGCTGCTGGCGATTGGCTTTCATGTGCGCCGACATGAGTCGGTGGCCGTACCCGTCATCCTTTTCCTGCTGGCTGGGTTTGTAGTGTTCGGGCGTTTTTCCCACTGGACGTGAACAAGGGACCAGACGCTGCCGTCGCGGGTTCTGCCCGGATGACGCATTCGGAAGTAATGGGGGGAGCAGCCGAAACGGGTCTCGGAGGATCCATCGCTGCAGACCAGCAAGCTTTGCCTGCGATTGTCACAAACCGCCTTTCCTTAAAAGAGCCATTTTTGAGGGAATACTCGGGCAGCTCCCAATTTATTGGACTTGTTTGACGGCCTCCTGACCCTCTGTTACATTGAATTGCCACACGGGAAATTTTCCGCCGCGATGCTGTTTGCACGATTTGCCAACCTTAGATTTAATAAAAAGCCTCGATCGACTCCAGGAGGCAACATGACGACCAGTGCGGTTTCGAGGAGCCATAAGAACTTCATTAACGGCGAGTGGGTGCCGGCGCGAGGCGGGAGCACGTTTGAGAACCGCAATCCGGCTAAAGTGCGTTTACGGCGAATGGCGCGTCAGGATGAGGTGGGGGACTTTGTCCTCTACAAGTGTGCAAACATACCCGAACACCTGAACTATGCGGCATGGCTGTTGGTAGAGGGGCCGTGAAACAGGCCCAGTTTGTCGCATGGCGCGTGTTGGGCGAAGGCCAGTTGGCTTCCTGGATAGAGAGAAGCGAAGAGAGCGAGAACGAAAGAAAGCGCGAGAGATTTCGCGCGATTACCTGCTGTGTGCTACTTGGCGGAATTTCCGCCGCTGATAAGCTTGCTCATGTTGACGCCAATTCCCCAAGAGAACGTGTTGAATGCAAAACTCACGCTGCGCGTGTATCCCAAAGCCAGATTTAGATAGGGCTTCGGACGGAAAGTAAGTCCCGCGGTGAAGCCTTCGTCGTGGTTGATGTACGCGGGGCCTGTGGTGAGGTGATTGACCTCGTAGACTCGTCCGTCCTGGCCACCTGAGCCCGTGGCGCCAGTGACCACATCGCGGCTGATGATCGTTTGCGTTCCCCACGGCGCGATTTCATAGGCGGAGAGAAGCAAAGTGAAAGAGTGGGGCAAATCCACATCCGCGCCGGCTTCGAAGTGCGCCAAATAGCCGTACGATGTGAATGGCCGGTGAAAGTAGGGCGTGTCGGTAGTGGTATTCGCCAACCCGCCGTCCACGAAGGGCGTCAGAAACCCATAGGTTTGATCGATGCGGTTGTTCCAATCAAACGTCGCATGTCCCGTGCTGAAACCTTTATTGGGGTTGCCGGTCGGAACTGTGGCGGTCAGGACCTCATTGTAATTGAGCAAGGGGACGTTCCAGGATGCGCCGAGGGCCACAAAGACGTCGCCGATGCCGTCGCTCATCGTGGCTCCGGTCGGGAAAATAGAGCGGTTAAAATAAACAGGGATTCCTGTTCCCACGCTGAAGCGCCCGAAGTGATACGTGGCCGAGGAATTTAAGACCATCTCCTGGCCGCTGGAGCCGGTGCTCCCTTCGAAGGATTCGTTCCAGTCCACAAAATTAGTGGTCTTTCCCGATGGTGGAACGCTGAAACCTTGCGCGGCAGCCGTCAGCGCACTGGCGAGAATCAAAATGGCCAAATGCGCGCATTTCGTTGTTTTGTTGATTTTCATCTGTCGGGATGGCTCTCCAAGGGGTTTTTGAACTTAGACCACTGACGACGATTGACTAGTAGCTTATCAAAGGGAGGAAGTAGCCGAAACAAATTGGGGAGCGGGTATAGTCAAGTAGTAACGCGACCCGTCGCGTCTTGGCAGGTTGTTGGCCGATTGGCACCTGGCGAGGAGGTGTGAATGTTGCAGAGGACGGCTAGAAGGCCTAGCTAAATTGTCACGACCCACTGGCTCATCGTCGCGCGCGTCTCGCCAAGAGGCAACATAATCCCGCTGTGTCGCGTGGCCATTAGTTATCTCGCTACCACCCTACTTCACGCTTGTTTGACGGTCCTCTGGCCCTCTGCTACATTGAATTGCCACGCGGAAATTATTCCGCCGCGATGTTGTTGGAACGATCTGCCAACCTGTTTTTGAAGCCTCGATCAACTGCCGGAGGCAACATGACGACCAGCGCCGTTTCAAGGAGCCACAAGAATTTCATTAACGGGGAGTGGGTGGGAGCGCGCCGCGGAAGCACGTTTGAGAATCGCAATCCGGCCAACACGGGCGAACTGGTGGGGATTTTCCCGTCTTCGACGCACGAAGATGTGAACGATGCGGTGGACGCAGCTAAGGCTGCGTTCAAACAATGGCGCCTGTTTCCCGCGCCGCGCCGCGCGGAAATTTTATATCGCGCCGCCGAAACTCTCGTGAAGCGCAAGGAAGACTTGTCCCGCGATATGACGCGTGAAATGGGGAAGCCGCTCTCGGAGACGCGCGGGGACGTGCAGGAAGCCATCGACATGACGTATTACATGGCGGGGGAAGGGCGCAGGCTCTTCGGCCAGACGGTTCCGTCGGAGCTTCCCAATAAATTTGCAATGTCGGTGCGCGATCCGCTGGGCGTCGTGGGAATGATTACGCCGTGGAATTTTCCGATGGCGATTCCTTCTTGGAAAATCATGCCCGCGCTGATTTGCGGAAATACCGTGGTCATCAAGCCGGCCGAGGATACGCCGCTCTCCACCTACAATCTCGTTCAAATCCTGATTGAATCAGGCTTGCCTGCCGGAGTCCTGAACATCGTAACGGGCATGGGGCCGGATGCGGGAGCGCCGCTCGTTACGCATCCCGGCGTGGCGGCGGTGAGCTTCACGGGCTCGACGGACACGGGGCGCATTGTGAGCCAGGCGTGCGCGCCGTCGTTCAAGCCGTGCCACCTCGAAATGGGCGGCAAGAATATTATGATCGTCATGGACGATGCCAACCTGGAGCTTGCGGTGGAAGGCGCGGTGTGGGGCGGCTTTGGAACGAGCGGGCAGCGCTGCACGGCTGCCAGCCGCGTTGCCGTGCACACGAAAATTTACCGGGAATTTCTGAATCTTTTTGCAGAGCGTACCAGGGCGCTCAAGTTGGGCGATGGACTCGATGCGGATACGGATGTCGGGCCGGTGGTGAATGAGACGCAACTGCAAACGGTGATGAAGTATGTCGAAATCGGGAAAAGCGAGGGCGCGCGTTTGGTGGTCGGCGGACACCGCGCGGAATCAGGCGATTTGGCGCGCGGTTGGTTTCACGAACCTACGATCTTTGCGGATGCGGATCCGAAGATGACCATCGCGCAAGAGGAAATCTTCGGCCCGGTCGTGGCCATGATTCCATTTTCTTCTATGGAGGAAGCGATTGAGATTGCCAATGGTGTGAAGTACGGACTTTCCGCGTCCTTCTATACGCGCAATGTGAATCTGGCGTACCGCGCGATGCGCGATCTCGAAACCGGGATTGTCTACGTGAACGCTCCGACCATCGGAGCGGAGATTCAGCTTCCGTTCGGAGGGACGAAAGGGACCGGCAACGGTCATCGCGAAGCCGGAACCGCCGCGATCGATTTTTATTCGGAATGGAAAACGCTTTACGTCGATTATTCCGACCGCTTGCAACGCGCGCAAATCGATAGCGCGTAGGCCAGTAGCACAGACTTCAGTCTGTGGATTTTGGTTGCTGCAAGGGCGACGGTGCGCCGACTAAACGCCAAAGGCTGAACATACTCATAAAAAAGTCCCCCACACTTTTGTCATTCCTCTCTGACGAATTGAGCTGTGTCAAGCCACACGAGTACGGCGCTGCACGCGGGGTGCAGTGGCCGGGTATTTTTATTTTTCCTATCAGAGCCTTTTGCTTTTGCCAAAACCAAGACTCGTTTCTACGAAACACTCGGTGGCCTCAGTCGCTCCACCATCCATCTCTTCGGCCTCGTACCGCGACCATGATTCGCTACTTCGAACTCCCTGACGATTCAGGGAGGCAGGGTGCCCACTCAAACGATCGGTCTCCACTTGCGACCACGGAATGACTCGGGCTGCCCTACATGCGAGCGACCGGACGCCGCGTGTACAGTTCTGTGTACGATTTATTTTCCCGCAGCATCCAGTACATCCTTACCGCCAACTTGCGTGCCACCATGACCTTGGCTGGAGCCGAATGTTTCTTCGCTTTCAGCCGGCCATAGGCGCGCCGCAACTCTTCATCGAACCGCGCAGCCGTCTGCGCCGCTTCCACCAGCAACGTGCGCATCATGGTATTTCCTTGCTTGCTGATCGGTCCGAAACTCTGACGCCCGCCCGAAGAGTGTTCCCCCGGGATCAGGCCCAAATAACTGGCCACCTTCTTGCCTCGCGCAAATCGTGTGTGCGGGCCGATGGTCAACACATACGCCAATCCCACCACCGGTCCCACGCCCGGATGCGTCATCAACAGCCGCACTTCCGGCCGCTGCTCGGCTTCCGCGCGCACCGCACCATCCAGTTCTCCCACTTGTTCCTGCAACCGGTCCAGCATCGCCAGCAGATCGCTGCGACGCCGCGCCGTCCATCCCGTGAGCGGCAGCTGCTCCAGCACGGCGCGGCCTTGCTCACTCCACAGACGCCGTTTCCTGCGCACCCCCTGGTTCAGCGCCAGGTGCTGCAACTGGTTCTTCACCTGCGTGCGGATTTCCACCAACTTCTGCCGGTGCCGCAACAACTGCCGCACATCGCGGATCGCCTGGCTCGGCACCCACAACTTGGGAAATCGCCCGTCCACCATCAGATCCAGTATGTGCTTGGCATCCCGACGGTCGGTCTTCTGTTGCCGCACCACCAACCGCCGCATCTGCGCCGCATCTCCGATCCACAACTCGTGCCCCATCTCCGCTAGCATCTGCTCGAACCACTGCGAATTGCCCACCGCTTCTATCCCCACTCGTACCACCTGTCCCTGCAGGGCTTGATAGAAGCGCCGTGCCTCTCCTTGCTCGTGTTCCAATCGACCTTCCCACAGCTCGCCCGTTTCCGTATCGACCATGGCAATCTGTTGGTAGCTCGGATGAAAATCACATCCTATAATCTTCATTGCGGCTCCTTCCTACCCGAGCCTTGGTTTTGGCAAACTCAAGTTTACTCGGAAGGCTCTCGGAGCCGCACTTCGTCATACAATCAAGCGGAGCGAGGAATGGCTCCTGCGTTTAGGCCCATGAAAAGAAAGAGAGATTCCTCGCTCCGCTCGGAATGACAAAAAAGTCGCTCTGTCCACAGCCTTGCAAGCCTGCGCCACATCGGCGTTCTCCCATCTGGCACAGGCCGTACCAGTCCAATTTGACGGCGGAGGCTGCAACGCATAAAATCATTGCAGACGTGTACCATTTGTGAGTCGTGTAGCCAATGTCCGATTCCGCGCCAAATAACGAACGCAACCGGCAGATTCTGTCTGCGATCGTACGCGCTTACATTGAAACAGGGGAGCCTGTCTCTTCGCGCTCGATTTCGCGACGGCATGTGGAATCGTTGAGTTCGGCGACGATTCGCAATGTGATGGCGGATCTGGAAGAGCAAGGCTTTTTGTATCAGCCACATACATCGGCGGGCCGGGTTCCGACGGCGACGGCGTACCGGTTTTTCGCCCAGCAGATTGTCGCGAAGGCCACGCTAAGCCAGGAAGACGAGGACAGGATCCGCGGCGAGTTCGCGGCGGCGACGTCGGGCGAGGACATTGCCGAGCGCGCCGGCCACGTGCTTGCGGAAATTTCAAAAGGGCTTGGGATTGTCGTTTCGCCTCCCATCTCGAAGACCGTGCTCGAGCACATCCGTTTCGTTCTGCTGCCGGATGGGCGCATTGTCGTGGTATTGGTTTCGACGGGCGGCAATACGCGGGACAAGGTGATTCGTCCCGAGCAGGTGTTGAGCCAGCAGGACCTCGACCACACTGGGGAGTATTTGAATCACCATTACACTGGATTTTTGCTGGAGGCGATTCGGGCGGACCTTCTCATCCGGTTGGCAAAGGAAGAGGAGCAGTACGCTTTGCTCGCGCGCAATGCACTGGTTCTGTGCGATCCGGGGATGCTGGGGCAGGGCTCGGCGCAGCGCGTCTATATCGAGGGCGCGGCACAAATGGCGGCCGCTCCGGAATTCAACGATCAATCCCAATTGCGGGATGTGCTTGCGGCGATTGAGGAAAAGCACAGGATCATCGCGCTCCTTGCGAATTGCATCGATACGCCGGACCCGGTGCACGTGCAGATTGGCGTCAAGGGAATGGACCGCGCGGGCGAACATTTGGCTTTGATCAGCGCCGCGTATTCGTTTCAGGATCAATCGCAGGGAACAGTGGGCGTTCTAGGTCCCATGCGCATGCATTATGAGCGCGCGATTACGGCCGTGGCGTTTGTCGCACGCGCCTTCAGCGAGACATTGGATCGGAGCTAGACAACGTGGCGGAAGCGAAGCGCGAAGAAGAAAAAGTGATTCCCATCGACGGCGTTCGCGTCGAAAGTGACGGCGATTCGTCGCAGCCTTCGGACGATCCGTCCTCCGGCGATCCTCCGGTAGACGGCGAAACTTCCCTGGCCGAGGAACTTCAAAAACTGAAGGCCGAGAAGGAAGAGTTGATGCAGACGATGATCCGCCGCCAGGCGGATTTCGAGAATTTCCGAAAAAGGACCGAGCGCGATCGTTACGAAGAAGGCCGCCGCGGCGTCGAGCGGCTTGTCGGCGATCTCATCCCGGTTCTGGATGCGTTCGATCTGGCGCTGCAGGCGCACGACGATCCGGCGTACGAGGAATATCGCAAGGGGATCACGTTGATCCGCAAGCAGCTCTGGGACGCCATTGCGAGGCACGGAGTCCAGCGGATCGAGGCGGCGGGGAAAATATTCGACCCGCACATGCATCAAGCGATTGAGCGGCTGGAATCCGAAGAATTTCCGGACGGGTTTATTGTCGCTGTGTTTCAGGACGGGTACATGATTCACGGGCGCGTCCTGCGTCCCGCGATTGTGCGCGTTGTCGTGAATTCCGGGAAAAGCGAGAATCCGATCACCTATGACAATTAGGCCAACCGGGCGGCCCAGCCAATGAGCGAAAAACGAGACTGCTATGAAATCCTCGGATTGGGGCACAGCGCCAACGCCGATGAAGTGAAGTCCGCCTATCGCAAGGCGGCATTGAAATGGCACCCCGACCGCAACCCGCACACCAAGCAGGATGCGGAGGAAAAATTCCGCGAAGCGACGGAAGCGTATTCGATTCTTTCCGACCCACAAAAACGAGTCACCTATGACCGCTTCGGCTATGCGGGCCTTTCCCGAGGCGGATTCGATGGGGGCGTCAATCAGACCATCTTTGATGAATTCCAGGATATTTTCGGAGATTTTTTCGGATTCGAGGATATTTTCGGCGGCAGGCGTGGCCGAAATCGGGCGCAACGCGGCGCGGATCTTCGTTACGACATGAAATTGAGTTTCGAGGAAGCCGCCGCGGGAGTGAACACGAAAATCCGCATTCCGCGCCTGGAATTTTGCGAAGCCTGCAACGGCACGGGCGCGAAGGCCGGCACGGGTGTTGTGGCCTGCGGCACGTGCGGCGGCCGGGGACAGATGCATTACCAGCAGGGCTTTTTCACCATTTCGCGCACGTGCCCGGATTGCCGCGGCGCTGGACAGATCGTGCGGGAATCCTGCCCCGATTGCCGCGGCAAAGGCCGCATCGAGCGTAACCGCTCGATCGATCTGAGGATTCCGCCGGGCGTCGATTCGAATACGCGCCTGCGCATTCCGGGCGAAGGCGAGCCCGGCGGCAACAGCGGTCCGGCAGGCGACCTGTACGTCGTGCTGGAGGTGAAACCACACCCGTACTTCGAGCGCAGAGACTCGGATTTGTACTGCACGGTGCCGGTTTCCATCGTTCAAGCGGCGCTGGGGACGGAAATTGTCGTGCCCGGCCTTAACGGCGAAGAGACTGTAAAAATTCCCGAAGGAACGCAGACCGGGGAGATCATTCGCCTAAAAGGAAAAGGCATGCCCGATCCGCACGGCGGCGGCAAGGGCGACTTGTACGTGAACATTCACGTCGAAATTCCAACGAAACTGACGCGAGAGCAGCGCCACCTGTTCGAAACGCTCGGAGCCACGCTGCCCGCTGAAAATCAACCCGCTCATCGCGATTCTTCTTTGTTTGAGAAGGTTAAAGACATTTTTGGGTAGGACGGGCTTCAGCCTGTCGCACTTTTGCTACGATCGCAAACCCAAAAGCGGCAGGCTGAAGCCCGCCCTACCTCACTCCTAGCGCGGTCATAAAAACATCGCGAAATCTCAAATCATCGGCATCGATCGCGACCTGAACATTGGCGCGGCGATTCTTGATTTCCACGGTCCGGCCCAACTCGCCCGGCTTGTCGCTGATTTCGATCGCAAGCGGGCGGAACGTCACCACCGCGGAATTCGCCAGGACCACGGCCGCCAACGGATCCAACGCAAAGTAATATCCCTGGCGAATCTGTTCACGGTCTGTGGCGAGGACTTGCGCAACAAAGCTGGCGAGCGGCATGCTGGCGCGGGACTTGAATTGCTCGAACAGCGCCATGTCGATGGGAACACGCTGCGTCGCGTCGAGGGGCACGAGGCGAATCGGCGCGCCGGAAGTGAACACGATTTTTGCCGCGGCTGGATCGACAAACATGTTCCATTCAGCGGACACATTATTCGTCTGAAAGGATCCGCCGTCGACCAAGTTTCCGGGAACAAGGACCGCGCCGCCAAGGATGACGAGTTGCCGCCCGGTGCGGGCCGCTCGCGGAGTGTGGGAAAACACTTCCGCGAGGTTGGTGAGCGGGCCGAGGGTGAGCACTTGCACCGGGTGAGCGGCGTCCAATAAACGCTTGAGCAAATAATCCGTCGCGCTGCGCGGATCGGGGGAACGCGCGGGCTCCGGGAGAGTGATTCCTGGGAGTTCGTCAGCGGCGCTGCGCCACTCTGCAGGAAATTCCTGGCTCCCCGAAAGCGGATTTTCTTTGCCAAGGTAGACGGGAATGTCGTTCCGGCCTGCCAGCCCGAGCAGGCGCAGCACATTTCTTCCTCCCGCCGGTACGTGCGCCATGCCATTCACGATGGTGATGGCCTCCACATGAATGTCAGGGCGGGACAACAGGAATGCGATGGCCATCAGGTCGCCGGGGCCCGCGTCGGTGTCGATAATTACTGCTCGGCGGAGCGGGGAGGGCCGCGTTGTTTGGGCGGCGAGTCGCGCCGGAGAAAACAGGGCGAGCATTGCCAGCAGAATCGCGGAAAGGGCCGTGGACAGGAGGGCGAAGGCGTGCTGGGCGCGCGATGCCATCGGATTGATATAACATAGCGGCACATGCGACGGCGATTCTTTGTGCAAGAGTTTGAGGGGGGATACGCATATCTGCGCGGCGAAGCGGCGCAGCACCTGGGGCGCGTGCTTCGCGCAGAGAACGGGCAATACTACGAACTCAGCGACGGGCAGTGCGTGTGGCTGGCACGGACAGAGAGCGTGGGGCGGGACGAAATCCAATTCTCGCTCGTCGAGGCGTTGCCGGCGACGGTTGCGCCCGTTCGGACCGAGTTGCTTCTGGCCATCGTGAAGTTTGACCGCTTCGAGTGGGCGCTCGAAAAGGCTACAGAACTCGGCGTGGAAGAAATCACGCCGCTTGCAACGGACCGAAGCGAAAAGGGCCTGCTCGCCGCCGCAGGGAAACGCGCCGAACGGTGGAAGCGAATCCTCACGGAATCGGCGCAGCAGGCGCGGCGTTTGCGTATTCCAGCCCTGAAGGACGCCGCGAAACCGCGCGATGCGTTTCGGGCATCGGCCGCTCCGCAAAAATTGTTGTTGTCCGAGCGGCCAGGCGCGAGGCCTCTGCGCGAAGTGCTCGAGCCCGTCGCGGCTTTGCGTCGCGAGGACGTTGCCGCTCGCGTGGCCATCGCGATCGGCCCCGAAGGCGGATGGACCGACGCTGAATTTGCGTCAGCGGGCGCCTCCGGATTTGTGGAGGCTGCGCTGGGGATAAACATTCTGCGCACGGAGACTGCGGTGTGCGCGGCCCTCGCTGCGGTGCAATACGCGTTTGGAGCCTTCCGGCCAAGCAACATTGAGCGGGATTCCATACCGAACGAGTCGTAACGGATGCAGGACGGTTTCGGGTAGCACAGACTTCAGTCTGTGGGGTTCCGTTCAGGGTCTCGGGCCGGTCGCGGTAGCCAGGATTGGCGCGCCGGCCAAGAACAGGTGGAAACCCACAGACTGAAGTCTGTGCTACTGAAACCAAGGAGAACGCGTGAATGAGAAGGTGCGAGAAGCGGGAGCGGAGTGGAACGCGAACCTGTATGACGCGAAACACGACTTCGTCTGGAAATATGGGTCCGATGTGGTTTCGCTCCTTGATCCGCAGGCAGGCGAGCGCATCCTGGACCTGGGATGCGGCACGGGCCATTTGTCCGCGCAGATTGCCGAGTCCGGAGCGCAGGTTACGGGCGTGGACCGATCCGCCGAGATGGTGGCCGCGGCGCGATTGGCATATCCAAATTTGAAATTTGAAATTTCAGATGCCACGAATCTCACTTTTCGGGACGAATTCGACGCGGTTTTCTCGAATGCTGCGCTGCACTGGATTCATGAACCCGAAGCCGTTCTCCAAGGCGTGTGGAGAGCGCTGCGCCCGGGCGGAAGATTTGTCGCGGAATTTGGCGGCAAGAAAAATATTCGCGCGATGCAAGATGCGTTCGACCTTGCGCTGGCGGAACTTGGCGCAGCTAAACCGGGGGAAGTGCAACCTTGGTATTACCCGAGCGTGAGCGAATACTCGACGCTTGCGGAAAGGAGCGGCTTCGAAGTGCGATTCATCACGCTGTTCGACCGGCCGACTGGGCTGGCGGATGGCGCCGCAGGAATGAGGAACTGGATCCTCATGTTTGGCGCGGAGTATCTGGCGAAGGCCGGCGCGGCGCGGCGTGAGGAATTCCTTGGCAGAGTTGAAGAAATCCTACGACCCAAATTATTTCGCGGCGGGCAATGGTGGGCTGATTACCGGCGGCTGCGGCTCGTTGCATACAAATGAGAATGGGCTGAGGGGTTTAGTAGCGCGGGCTTCAGCCTGCGGGTTTTGGTGTATGCCGTGACAAAACCCCGCAGGCTGAAGCCCGCGCTACCTTTACTTCCAACCTTCGATCGCCCTTCTTTGGAGTGATTCGGGAGGATATTCGAGCAACTCCAGACGCACGCCGTTGGGATCGAATATATTTGTCAGTGGCGCTTTGGTGGCGGCAGCACGAGGGTCTTCCATTTTTAACCCTCGCTCGCGCAGCACGGTGACCGTCGTATTCAGATCGTCGGCCCAGAGGCCGGCGTGCGAAAACCCCACGGGGCGATCCGCGGTGGCGGGCGCCAGTTCCAGGAACGTGTCGCGATTGATCTGAAGGTAGGCGAGAGTTGGTTTGCCGTCCTTGTCTTTGAGCGAAAAAGCTTCGCGAAAACCCATGGTCTTCGTGTAGAAGTTCAAGGACTCGTCGAAATCCTTTACGTAGATTCCGAAGTGATTCAGTCTAAGCCCCGTCACCTTTTCTTGCGGCGCGGCGCCGGGTTGCGCCGCGAAAATTCCGAAAACGGTTCCCGCCATAAACAGCACAACTCCTCGGATCCAACGCATGTGAACCTCCCTGACAGTTCGATTTCATCTCATCGAAATGTTGCGCCTTGAATTACGTCACCCAGGAAAGTTGTCCCGCCAGTCTCTTCGCAAACGATATGCCGGACCTTCCTCTGGCGTCAACCGCAAACCGGCCGCATCGAGGCGTCGGGCCACTTTTCGATAAGCTTCGTTTCCGTAACACTGGCGCGGGACGGAGGACCGTGGTATAAATTTAGTTGTTCAGACGTAAGGACATGGAGCCGAACGCCGAAATCAGCACGACCGTCGCGCCCGGAGCGGCGCAACCCCTGCGGCGCGAGCTTCGAAGTTGGGGGCGCGATCTGGTGATTGCGCTCACCCTCGCCATTGTTATCATCATTTTCTTCTACCAGCCAGTGAAAGTGGAAGGCACCAGCATGACTCCCGTGATCTCGGATCAGGAGCGAATTTTCATCAACAAATTCGTTTACCGGTTCGAGCCGATTGAACGCGGCGATGTCGTCGTTTTCTGGTATCCTCTGGACCGCTCGAAGTCGTTCATCAAGCGCGTCGTCGGCTTGCCGGAGGACACGGTCGAAATCCGCGAAGGGCGAGTCTATTTGAATGACAAACTCCTGACGGAGCCTTATATTCCGCCGGAGTCCGACGATTTCGGGACGTACCCGCCCACGCAAATTCCAACAGGCGAGTATTTTGTCATGGGGGATCATCGCACCAGCTCGAACGACTCGCGGATTTTCGGGCCGGTGCCGCGAAGGTTTATCTACGGCAAGGCTGTGTTCGCGTATTGGCCGGTGGATCACTTCGGTTCGATCCCGGTTTTTGCCGAATCCGTGAAATAACGCCCGGACGGGTGCGGGCTGTCGCCGCGGCGACGAGCCCGCCGGAAAGAGGATCCACTGTCGGAAGCAGAAGCACGGAAGGGAATTCTCGCGCTCGAAGACGGGCGAATTTTTCATGGCCGCGCCGCGGGAGCGATCATCCGGCGCGGCGGCGAAGTCGTTTTCAATACCAGCCTCACCGGATATCAGGAAGTATTCACCGATCCGAGTTACGCGGGCCAGATTGTCTGCCTGACTTATCCCCACATTGGAAACGTCGGGACCAACGTCGATGATGAAGAGTCTCCGCACCCGCACATCGAGTCGCTCATCGTCCGGGAATTTTCCGCGATTGCTTCCAACTGGCGTTCAGGCGAATCCGCGCAGAACTATCTGGTGCGGCACAACATTCCGGTTCTTTGGGACGTGGATACGCGCGCGCTCGTTCTGCACATTCGGAAGATGGGCGCACTGCGCGGCGTAGTTTCGACCGACGGCACGCCTGCTGAGCTTTTGCTCGTGGAAGCGCGGGCGCTGCCCTCGATGGCGGGTCTTGAGCTGGCGAGCCGCGTCACCTGCAAAAAACAATACGGTTGGGACAAGGGCTCCATTGAATTGACGGCTTCTCCCTGGCAGGAAGCGATGGGCGAGGCGCAGTCCGCCGGAGAAACGCGGAAATTTCGCGTCGTGGCCTACGACTACGGCATCAAGCAAAATATTCTCCGCCTGCTCGTCGATCACAATTGCGAAGTGATGGTGATCCCGGCGAAAACATCGGCGGAAGATGCGCTGGCGCTGAAGCCCGACGGCGTCTTCCTCTCGAACGGCCCGGGCGATCCGGAGCCTGCCACATATGCGATCGAGACGATTCGCAATCTGCTCGGCCGCGTGCCGGTTTTCGGAATTTGCCTGGGGCACCAGCTCTGCGGCCTCGCGCTTGGCGGCAAGACGTTCAAGCTGCGATTCGGCCACCATGGGTCGAATCATCCGGTGAAGAATCTTTTGACCGAGCAGGTCGAGATCACGGCACAGAATCACGGATTCTGCGTGGACCCGGATTCGCTGCCGTCGAGCGACGTTGAAGTCACCCACTTGAATTTGAACGACCACACGAATGAAGGATTGCGGCACCGCACCCTGCCGCTGTTCTCCGTGCAGTACCACCCCGAAGCGTCGCCCGGGCCGCACGATTCGCACTACTTGTTCCGGCAATTCACCGACACCATGAAGAACTGGAAACTTGCCGGCGCATTGCGGCGCGGACAGGCGAAGGCCTAACCGCACATGCCGAAGCGCACGGACATTAAGAAAATTATGATCATCGGCTCCGGCCCGATCGTGATCGGGCAGGCGTGCGAGTTTGACTACTCGGGCACGCAAGCCTGCAAGGCGCTGCGCAGCGAAGGATATGAAGTCGTCCTGGTGAACTCGAATCCGGCGACGATCATGACCGACCCGGAAATTGCAGACCGCACTTACATCGAGCCTCTCACCAAGGAATATCTCGAAAAGATTATTTCCGTGGAAAGGCCGCAGGCGCTGTTGCCGACCGTGGGCGGGCAGACCGGCTTGAATCTCGCGGTGGAGCTTGCGGAGGGTGGAATCCTCGAAAAATATGGCGTCGAGTTGATTGGGGCCTCGCTGCGCGCGATCAAGGTCGCCGAGGACCGGCTCTGGTTCAAGGACGCGATTCGCAAGGTGGGGCTCGACGTTCCGGCATCGGCGTTGGTGAACAATGTGCAGGACGGGCTCAAGCTCGCCGATCAGCTGGGTTATCCCGTCGTGATCCGGCCATCGTTCACACTGGGCGGGACGGGCGGATCGATCGCTTACAATCGCGAGGAATTTTCGGAAGCCATCGCGCATGCGCTCGACTCGAGCCCCGTGCATGAGGCGCTGGTCGAGGAATCGGTGCTCGGATGGAAGGAATTCGAACTCGAAGTGATGCGCGATTATCGCGACAACTTCGTGGTCATCTGCTCGATTGAAAACTTTGATCCCATGGGCGTGCACACGGGCGATTCGATCACCGTGGCGCCCGCGCAGACGCTGACGGACAAGGAATACCAGCGGATGAGGGACGCGGCGGCGGCGATCATTCGCGAAGTCGGCGTCGAAACGGGCGGATCGAACATCCAGTTCGCCATCGATCCCGCGACCGGGCGCATGATCGTGATCGAGATGAATCCGCGCGTGTCGCGCAGCTCGGCGCTGGCTTCCAAGGCCACCGGCTTTCCGATCGCGAAAATCGCGGCGCTGCTCGCGGTGGGAATGTCGCTCGACGAAATTCCGAACGATATTACCAAGAAAACGCCGTCGTGTTTCGAGCCCACGATCGACTATGTAGTTGTAAAAATTCCAAAATGGCAATTCGAGAAATTTCACGGGGCGGATCCCACGCTTGGCACGCAGATGAAATCCGTCGGCGAAGTCATGGCCATTGGGCGCACGTTCAAGGAAGCGCTGCAAAAGGGCATCCGGTCGCTGGAGCCGAGTTCGCCGTGGCGCGCGCCGGCCGATACGCCGGTGTCGCTGCTGCGCGAAAAAATCGCGACGCCGCGTCCGGACCGCATTCACTGGCTATTCGTCGCGCTGGAGCGGGGAATTTCCGCCAAAGAAGCGGTCGAGCTGACGAAGATCGATCCGTGGTTTATCGAGCAATTGCTGGAAATTATCGCGGTCAATCGGAGGCTTGCTTCGGTCACGGTGGAAACGGTGCCGGAAGATTTGTTGCGCGAAGGCAAACGCATCGGCGCGAGCGACGAGCAGCTCGCGCAAATGTGGAAGACCACTCCCGCGGCCGTGCGTCATAGCCGCGCCAAGGCGCGCATCTCGCCGGTGTTCAAGCGTGTCGATACGTGCGCGGCGGAATTCGAGTCCTTCACTCCGTACATGTATTCGACGTACGAAGACGAGGATGAGTCCGAGCCGACCGATCGCCCCAAAATCGCCATCCTCGGCAGCGGCCCGAACCGCATCGGGCAGGGAATTGAATTCGATTATTGCTGCTGCCACGCTTCCTTCGCGCTGCGCGAGGACGGTTACGAAACCATTATGATCAATTGCAATCCGGAAACGGTTTCGACCGACTACGACACTTCGGACCGGCTCTACTTCGAGCCGCTCACGCTCGAAGATGTACTCTCCGTCGTCGATCGCGAAAAGCCGCAGGGCGTCATCGTGCAGTTCGGCGGGCAGACTCCGCTCAACCTGGCGCTGGAATTGAAGCGCAATGGCGTGCCCATCATCGGCACCGCGCCCGAGTCGATCGACCTTGCCGAAGACCGCAGGAGGTTTGGGCGTCTACTCGATGAATTGAAAATTCCGCAACCCAAGAACGGCACGGCGCTCGTGCCAGAAGAGGCGGCGCGCGTCGCAGGCGAAATCGGTTTCCCTGTGCTAGTCCGGCCGAGTTATGTCCTGGGCGGGCGCGCCATGGTGATCGCCTACGACTTGAATACGGTGCAGGAATACGTGGCCCAGGCGGCGCTCATGGGTCCGGCGCGGCCCGTGCTGATCGATCAATTCCTCGAAGAGGCAACGGAAGTGGATGTGGACGCGCTGGCCGACGGCGACGACGTGATCATCGGCGGCGTGATGGAGCATATCGAAGAGGCGGGCGTGCACTCGGGAGATTCTTCGTGCGTGCTGCCTCCGGTCACGCTGTCGCCTTCGGTGCTTGCAAAGATCCGTGAGTACACGAAGCGGCTGGCGAAGGCATTGCAGGTGGTTGGCCTGATGAACGTGCAGTACGCGATCCAGCGTGACACGGTCTACGTGCTGGAAGTGAATCCGCGGGCGTCGCGCACCGTACCGTTCGTCAGCAAAGCTACCGGAGTGCCCCTGGCGAAAGTTGCGGCCAGACTGATGGCGGGCCGCAAACTCCGCGAGATGAACCTTCCCGTGACCGTGACCGACGGCGTGGCGGAGATTATCGTGCGTGATTACTACTCAGTAAAATCTCCCGTTTTTCCGTTCAATAAATTCCGCGGCGTGGACACGATTCTTGGGCCCGAGATGCGCTCGACCGGCGAAGTCATGGGCGTGGCCAAGAGTTTCGGCCAGGCGTTTGCCAAGGCGCAGCTCGCCGCAGGGCAGCGCCTGCCGCGCAAAGGGTCCATTTTTTTGAGCGTGAGCGACCACGACAAGCGCCATTGCGCGCCTCTGGCGAAGGAATTGCACGCCCTCGGATTCCGCCTCATCGCAACGCGCGGCACAGCGGCGGCGCTCGAAGCGGCCGGAGTCCCGGCAGAGCCCGTGTACAAGGTCAACGAAGGCCGGCCGAACATCGTGGACCTGGTGAAGACCGGCAAGGTGGATATGATCATCAACACGCCGCTCGGCCGCGAATCGTTTTACGATGAGAAATCCATCCGGCGCGCGGCGATTCGCTACAATATTCCTTGCATCACCACGCTGTCCGCCGCGAATGCGGCTGCACGAGGGATTCGCGCGCTCGTCGAGCAGTCGCTGGAAGTTTCGCCGCTGCAGTCGCTTCACTCCAAGAAAGCGGCGGCGCAACTGCCGTCTCAGGGTGACTGACCCCAAGCGAAGCGTTGAGTTCGGGGTCTAAGACGATTCTGCTTGAATCCGTACGGATTTCGCGTCATCAAATATACTTTCCGATCGTGCCAAGGCGGATTACTGTGCGGACACAAGGATGGAACGCCTGATGGAGTTTAGCTGGGTCTCACCGGCCGAGTTGCCTGGAACCACGCGCCTCTATTCCACATTTCTTTCCGATTTTGCCCGCGTCTCTAATTTCTATAGCCATCCTCCTAATGCCAATGGAATCGACGAGGCTGCCCGTGAAATACGGCTCGAAGACTCCGTGCGCCGTGCCGTTGTCGACGTTCTGAGGAACCAGAATCGAGCCTTCGGTGGAGACGATGCGACAACCCGGAATCTAGACCGGCTACGAGACGGCGCGGTCGCAGTTGTGACGGGGCAGCAGGTCGGATTGTTTGGCGGCCCCGCCTACAGCATTTACAAGGCGCTCACGGGCGTTCACGTGGCGCGCGAATTGACTGAGCGGGGCGTAAATGCCGTCCCGGTTTTTTGGCTCGCGACCGAGGACCACGATCTCGCGGAAGTGGATCATTGTTTCTTCCCCAAGCGCGGCGGCTTCGAGCGTTTCGATCTTGCAACCACTGGGCCTGCCGACCGGCGCGTTGGCGACATTCGTCTGGGCGAGGCCGTTCGAGGGCTCGCGGCGCAAGTGTCCGCTCTACTCGAAGGATCGTGGGCCGAGGAAGTCGGTCGATGGATAAGCGAAAGTTATGCGCCCGAAGAAACATTCGGCTCGTCGTTCGGGAAGTTGATGACACGCATCTTCGCCGGGCGCGGCCTGATTTTTCTCGATCCAATGTCGCCGGAGCTGCACCGTCTTTCCCTGCCGACAATGCGGCGCGCGGTGAAAGAACACAAAGCCCTCGCCGCTGAACTTATGGCGCGGTCTGAAGCGCTCGAAAAAGCCGGCTTCCACGCGCAAGTGAAAGTCACCGAACAAAGCACGCTCGTCTTCCGCATTGTCGACGGGCAGCGGCTTGCCCTTCGCGCGGCGAATGGCGGGCTGGTGGCCGGCAACAAAGCGGAATCGATGGACGAAACGCTGAATGCCGTGGAAGAGCGCCCCGAAGACTTCAGCCCCAGCGCGCTGCTTCGCCCCGTGATTCAGGACACGCTGCTGCCGACTGTTGCCTACATCGCCGGTCCCGCCGAGGCGGCCTACCACGCGCAAACATCGTTGATTTATAAGAAGCTCCTTGGCAGGGCGCCCGCGATTTTGCCGCGCGCCAGTTTTACTCTCGTGCCGGCGCACGTTGCAAATCTGCTCAAGAAATATAATCTGGATGTGCGGGATATTCTTCAAGGACGCCACAAACTCCGCGCGCGCCTCGAGGCGGAGGCGCTGCCGCAAGCGCTCTCCGCGCGGTTTGACGACGGCGAACAAGCGATTAAAGCCCTCGTCGATGGCCTGCGCGAGCCGCTCACAAAGCTGGATCAGACGCTGTTAGGTGCGCTCGACACGGCATCCGAGAAAATGCTTTTTCAGTTGAACGGCCTGCGCGCAAAAGCCGGCCGCGCCGAAGGTTTCCGTACCGGCGTCCTGAATACGCATGAGAACGAGATTGCCAGCTGGCTGTTCCCGAACAATGCGCTGCAGGAGCGGTCCTTCGGATTGTTCACCTTTCTGGCCGCGGAGGGACCGGGCATGCTCGATCGTCTCGACCACAACATCAAAGTGGGCACCGGGGAGCATTGCTTTCTATTTCTCCAACCCGCCGCAAAGTAGATGTTTTGGAGTCTTTGTGTCTGGGTCTCGGGTCGCATGGTGACGGTCGCTGGGCTAAAATTTGCTCGCCGGGTTGAGTAGCGTGGGCTTCAGCCTGTGGAAGTTTGCCCTTGCAAGGACTAAACCCCACAGGCTGAAGCCTGCGCTACTCAACCCCATGTATTTTTCGCTGCAATAACTCAAGAATGCTCTCAAGACAAGAGTTGTGAAGTAGGCTGGCATGGTAAGCTCTTGCACTGGATTGCCAGATTGTTCAGGTCATGAGCGGAGGAAATTCGGATGAAATTCACTCCTGGAAAGCGCAAGGGACTCGAAGCGGTTTCGGATTCGCGCGGCGTGATCGCCGCGGCGGCCATGGATCAACGCGGCTCGCTGAAGAGCGCGATCGCCAAGGACAAGGGCATTGATAAGAAAGCCGTGACAAACGAAATGATGGCGGAATTCAAGGAAGCGGTCTCTCGCGTCTTGACGCCGCATGCCACAGCTATTTTGCTCGATCCGGAATACGGTCTTTCGGCAGCAAAGGAGCGGTCCAAGAATGCCGGCCTCCTGCTGGCCTATGAAAACAGTGGCTACGACAATACGCAGCCAGGGCGCCTCCCCGACTTGCTGGACCATTATTCCGTGCGCCGCCTCGTGGCCGACGGCGCCGATTGCATCAAGATCCTTCTCTACTACACGCCGTTTGATCCGGCGCAAATCAACGATGTGAAGCACGCCTGGGTCGAGCGCATCGGCGCCGAATGCGTGGCCGCCGACGTCCCGTTCTTCTTGGAATTCGTGGGATATGAAGAGGGCGCCGACGAAAAAGGATTGGAATTCGCGAAGAAAAAGCCGGAAGTTGTTACGCGCAGCATGGAGGAATTCAGCAAGCCGCAGTACGCGGTCGACGTATTGAAGGTCGAAGTTCCCGTTACGATGGCCTTTGTGAAAGGAACGCGCTCGTGCAAGGGCGATTTCGCGTATACGCGCGACGAAGCGAAGGATCATTTCCGCAAGGCCGCGGCCGCCGCGAAGAAGCCGTTTATCTATCTTTCAGCCGGCGTGAGCAACGATACGTTCTCCGAAACACTTGATCTGGCCTCAGAAACAGGAGTCAACTTTTCAGGCGTCTTGTGCGGCCGCGCGACCTGGAAAGATGCCATCCCCATTTACGGCAAGCAGGGCGTAAAGGCCCTCGAAGACTGGCTGAACGACCAGGGCGTGAAAAACATAAAGAACGTCAATGGCCGGCTGACAGCGGCGAAGCCGTGGTTCTCTTTCTACGGCGTCACCTCGGCTTCAGCATTGGCGTAATGCTCGTTCGCCCGTTTCCAATTGTCGCAATCTGACGAAGAACCCGCCCATTTCTGTCAGGCCAGCGCCGGCGGTTACTCCTGTGCTAAATTCTACGGCAGATGACGCGACTCGGCGTATACGTGCAAGTTCCGTTCTGCCAGACGAAGTGCACCTACTGCAACTTCCACACGGGCGTGTTCTCAAAGGAATTGTATGCTCCGTATGTCCGCGCGGTCTGCCGCGAGATCGCCGAATTTCCCCGTCTGCGCGGTGAAAACGGAATCGCGGATGCCCCGGAAGCCGTGGTTGACACCGTCTATTTCGGCGGCGGAACGCCAAGCCTTCTTGAACCCGCGAGTCTCGCGCAAATCATAGAGGCGATTCGCGCTGCGTTCCCATCGCAATTCGATGAAGTGACGCTCGAAGCCGACCCGGAGACCATCTCCCTCGAAAAAGCGACTGCGTGGCGGGAAGCGGGATTCAACCGCATCAGCATGGGCGTCCAATCCTTTGACGACGCAGAATTGCGCGCTGCCGGACGGATGCACCGCCGCGCCGATGTTTTCGACGCAACGAAAATTCTGCGCGCCGCAGGATTCAGCAACCTCGGCTTCGATTTGATTGCCGGACTCCCGCATCAGTCCGATCGCAGTTGGGAGGAATCGGTCGAACAGTTGCTGCACCTGCGGCCCGAGCACGTGTCAATTTACATGATGGAAATTGACGAGGGCAGCCGCCTGGGACTGGAAGTGTTGCAAAGCGGTGAGCGCTTTTCCGCGAAGGCGCTGCCGTCTGACGATTCCATGGCCAATTACTACGAGCATGGCTGCCGGCAACTCGCCGCGGCGGGCTACAGGCACTATGAGATTTCGAATTGGGGGCTGCCCGGTTTCGAATCAAGCCACAATCTCAAATACTGGCGGCGCGAACCGTATTTCGGATTTGGCGCGGGCGCGCATTCCTTCAACGGCGCACAGCGCTGGGCCAACGCGCACGATCCTGCCGCCTACGCGAATTCGGTCCTAGGAGGGCGTTTCCCCGTCGAACAGCTTGAAAGTGTGACGCAAGTCCAGGCGCTCGAAGAAGAGCTGTTCCTGGGCCTGCGGCAGCTTGCGGGGATCGATTTAGACGGCATCGCGGCAAAGTATGGAGCACAATTGCGCCCCCGCGTGCAGGAGCTCTTGTCGCAAGGTCTGGTCGAATGGGACGGGCCGCGCTTGCGGCTTTCCCCGGAGCGGTTGACCGTTTCGAACGAGGTGTTCGTTCATCTCCTGGAATAGAAAGAGAAGGTGATCCGTATGGCTTTGACTCCTGGCGTTTCGTACGCATCACGCGTGCGGATGTTCGGTTTGTTTCTCGCGGCGGTTGCAGCGATGGCACCTGTTGCGTACGGGCAGACGGAGGCTTCGAAAGGGAAGGCTTCTCCCACCCCCAAAGCTGCCGCCTCAGCGCCCACGGTGGCCGAAGCGGAGCGATTCATTTCGCAAGCGGAAACTCGCCTGCTGGACCTGTGGATCAAGAGCGGCCGCGCTTCCTGGGTCTCCGAGAATTTCATCACGGACGATACCGAATCCATTGCCGCCGATGCCGACCAGGCGGTCAAGGCGGCCACGTCGCAGCTCGCCACGGAAGCCAAGCGTTATGAAAAGCTTCCGCTTCCGCCGGACGTGGCACGCAAGTTCAAGCTGCTGAAATTGTCGGTCGATATACCCGCGCCGCGCGATCCCGCCGCGCAAGCGGAACTTTCCAAGATCGATGTCTCGCTCGATGCCGATTACGGAAAGGGAACGTGGTGTCCGGACGACAAGAAAGAGAATTGCAAGCAGTTGCCGGACATCGAGAAAATTCTTGCAGCCAGCCGCGACCCAAAGGAACTCCTGGCCGCGTGGGAAGGCTGGCATGCGATCGCTCCGCCGATGAAAAAGCGATATGCGCGCATGGTGGAATTGTCCAATCAGGGCGCGCGGGAGATGGGTTTTGCGGATGTGGGAGCGATGTGGCGCTCGAACTACGATATGCCACCCGCCGATTTCGCGAAGGAGCTCGACCGCTTGTGGGACCAAGTCCGCCCGCTTTACGTGTCCTTGCACGCGTACACTCGCTGGAAACTGGCGGAGAAATACGGCAAGGACGCGGTGCGCGAGGATGAGCCGATCCCCGCGCATTTGCTTGGAAACATGTGGTCGCAGGAATGGAACAACATCTACCCGCTCCTGGCTCCGCAAAACGCGGAATCAGGCCCGGACGTTTCCGCGGCATTGCGCGCGAAAAACGTGGATGCCCGAGGCATGGTCCACTATGCGGAAGGATTTTTCAAGTCGCTGGGCTTCGAACCCCTGCCCGAAACATTCTGGGAACGCTCGCTCTTCACCAAACCGCGCGACCGCGACGTCGTCTGCCATGCCAGCGCGTGGAGCATCGACTTCAAGGATGATTTGAGGATCAAGGTCTGCATCGAGCCGACCGCGGAAGACTTCACCACCGTCCACCATGAGCTGGGCCACAACTTCTACCAGCGCGCGTACAACACTTTGCCGCCGCTTTTTCAAAACGGAGCGAACGACGGATTCCACGAGGCGATCGGCGACACGATCGCGCTGTCGGTCACGCCGGAATATTTGAAACAGATTGGCCTGATCGAAACGGTGCCGCCGGCTTCGGCGGACATCGGCCTGCTGCTCGATCGCTCGCTCGACAAAGTGGCTTTCCTGCCGTTCGGCCTGCTCGTGGACCAGTGGCGCTGGAAAGTGTTCTCCGGCGAAATCAAGCCCGCGGATTACAACAAAACGTGGTGGGAACTCCGGCGGAAATACCAGGGCATTGCGCCTCCCGTCGCTCGGAGCGAGGCCGATTTCGATCCCGGTGCAAAGTACCACGTGGCCGACAATGTTCCCTACGCGCGGTATTTCCTGGCCACAATATTGCAATTCCAATTCCATCGTGCCCTGTGCAAGGAAGCGGGTTACACGGGCCCTCTGCATCGCTGCTCGATCTACGGAAATAAAGCCGCGGGAGCGAAGTTTGCCAGGATGCTGGCGATGGGCCAGAGCCGCCCGTGGCCGGACGCGCTCGAAGCCCTGACGGGCCAGCGGCAAATGGATGCGACCGCCATGCTCGATTACTTCGCCCCGCTGAAGAAATGGCTCGATGAGCAAAACGCAGGGCACCAGGTGGGCTGGAATTAGTAAGCCAGTAGCGCAGGCTTCAGCCTGCGGGGTTTCGTGTCTGCGAACGGAAAATTAACCCCGCAGGCTTGAAGCCTGCGCTACTGGCTCTTCGGAACCTCTCCTAAGTTGTCCGAAAAAGCTCGCTCCATGCCTGTGGTATAAATGAATCGAGCGCTCATTAAAGCACTATTTCCCTGAGGGCCTGTGGACTTTTCCTTCACCGACGAGCAGCAGCAACTCCGGCGCAGCGTGCGCGAATTCGCCGCATCGGAAATCGTCCCGCACGTAATGGAATGGGATGAAGTGTCTCAATTTCCATCCGACCTGATACCGAAGCTCGCGGAAATGGGCTTGATGGGCGTGATTTTTCCGGAGGAGCACGGCGGCGCGGGCCTAGGCTACGTCGAGTATGTGACGGTCATCGAGGAGCTGTCGCGGGTCGACGGCTCGATCGGACTGATCGTCGCCGCGCACAATTCGCTGTGCACGAATCACATCTTCAAATTCGGCACGCCCGAACAGCGCATGAAATATGTCACGCCGCTGGCGCAGGGCAAGAAACTCGGCTGCTGGTCGCTGACCGAGCCGCAAGCAGGCTCCGACGCCGGGGGCGCGCGGACCACCGCGGTGCGCAAGGACGGCGGCTGGATTCTCAACGGCTCGAAAACATTTATCACCAACGGCCACTACGCGGACGTTTGCGTGGCCATGGCCGTGACCGACAAACCCAAGGGAACAAAAGGAATTTCCGCGTTTGTCGTGGAGAAGGGCAACCCGGGTTTTCGCGCGGGCAAAAAAGAAAATAAGCTGGGCATGCGCGCCAGCGACACCTCGGAAGTGATTTTCAGCGATTGCTTCGTCCCGGAATCGAATCTGTTGGGCAAGGAAGGCCACGGCTTCGTGAATACATTACAAGTGCTGGATGGAGGGCGAATCTCGATCGCCGCGCTGGCGCTCGGAATGGCGCAAGGCGCTTACGAAGCAGCGGCCGGGTATGCGAAGCAAAGAAAGCAGTTTGGAAAGGCCATCAGCGAGTTTCAAGCCATTCAATTCAAGCTCGCTGATATGGCCACCGAGATCGACGCCGCGCGGTGGCTGGTTTACCGCGCGGCATGGCTCGCGGATCAAAAAGGCCCGCGTTTCACGAAAGAATCCAGCATGGCAAAGCTGTATGCCAGCGAAGTCGGCGTGCGTGTGGCGAACGAGGCCGTGCAGATTTTCGGCGGGTACGGGTTTGTGAAGGACTATCCCGTGGAAAAATTTTACAGAGACTCCAAACTTTGCACCATCGGAGAAGGCACCAGCGAAATTCAGCGCATGGTGATCGCGCGCCAGATTCTGGACGCGCGCTGATTCGTTTTTCGTGTACGGGCTTCAATGGGGTTGTGATAACTTCTTTGCTTCGTTCCCGGGCTTGAAATTCCATGTTCACTTGGGTTCGTCTTTAATTTCTCCACCGTTCCTTATGTCCGCATCCATCGATACGTGGGCCGAGCAAATACGCGCCGGAGATGTGCGCGCCGTTTCCCGCGCGATCACGGCGATCGAGGACCGCGACCCGCAGGCGGAAGATCTCTTGCAGCGAATTTTCCCCGATACCGGGCGATCCTTTCTGATTGGAGTGACGGGCGCGCCCGGAACGGGGAAGAGCACGCTGGTCGATCGGCTGGCGGCCTATTATCGAGGGCAGAAAAATGATGTTGGAATTATTGCCGTCGATCCAACGAGTCCTTACACGGGCGGCGCAATTCTCGGCGACCGCATACGGATGCAAGGTCATGCCAGCGACCCGGGCATTTTCATACGGTCGATGGCGACGCGCGGATTTCTCGGCGGCCTCGCGCGGACGACGGGCGATGTCGCGCTGGTTCTCGACGCCGCCGGAAAGCAATATGTGCTCGTCGAAACCGTGGGAGTCGGCCAGGATGAAGTGGATATCGTGCGCCTCGCGGACTGCACGCTGGTCCTGCTCGTTCCCGGCATGGGCGACGACGTGCAAAATATGAAGGCCGGCCTGATGGAGATTGCGGATATTTTCGTCTTGAATAAATCGGATCGTGAAGGCGTGGAACGCCTGGAGACGGGGCTGGAAGCGATGCTTCAACTCGCCCCGGAACGCGATGGCTGGAAACCAACCATTATTCGCACCGTGGCCACGGAAAATAAAGGCGTGGGCGAACTTGCCTCGGCAATTGCCACGTACCGGGAACGCTTGAGCAACAGCGCGGCCCGCCAGGAACGGAAAATCGATCACTGGAGGTCGCGGCTCCTCGCGCTCGCCGGGGAATCCGTTTTGAAGCGCGCGGTTTCCGGCGCGGACGGCGAAGCCGCGCTCGGCAGATTGGCGCGCGAAGTAGCAAGCCGCGGAAAGGATCCTTACGCAGCCGTTCGCGAATTGCTCGCGCGCGCGGACGGCGCCTGGAAAAGCGCATGAAACTTGGCGACCTCGAATTCTGGCTGCTCACGGACGGCACGTTCCGGTTGGACGGCGGCGCGATGTTCGGCGTCATCCCCAAGCCGATGTGGGAGAAGGTTTCGCCGCCCGATGCGCGCAATCGAATCCTCATGGCCATGAATTCGTTGCTGATCCGCGCGGCAGGGAAGTGGATATTGGTCGAGACCGGCGCGGGAGACAAGTGGGACGCGAAGCGCTCCGAAATCTATTCCTTTGATGGACCGCCGCGGCTTCCGGAAAAACTTGTGACGCACGGCGTTCCACCTGAAACGATCGACATCGTCATCAACACGCATCTACACTTCGATCACTGCGGTTGGAACACGCGCATCGTGAACGGGGAAGCGCTGCCCGTATTCCCGAATGCCCGGTACGTTGTGCAGCGCGGCGAACTCGAGCACGCCAAAGCGCCAACGGATCGCGACCGCGCCAGCTACTTTCCCGAAAATTATTTGCCGATGGAGAAATCGGGGCAATGGTGGCTGCTGGAAGGCGACGCGGAAATCGTCCCGGGCGTTGAAGTGATTCGTGCGCCGGGCCACAACGTCGACATGATGTGCGTTCGCTTGACCGGCGGCGGGAAGACTGTATTCTTCACCGCGGACTTGATTCCCACGGCGGCTCATATCCCCTTTCCCTGGATCATGGGGTACGATTTGTACCCGCTCACTACGCTGGAGAACAAGAAGAAATGGATTCCGCAAGCGGCGCGCGGCGAGTGGCTCGTCATTTTCGGGCACGAGGCGAGGACTCCGGCGGGGTATTTGCGCGAACGCCAGGGGAAGTACAATCTTGAACCCGTGATGATCGACGTCTAATTTCGCTTTTACGCGAGGATATTGGAATGGCAAAGAAGATACGATCAACGAAGCGGCGCGGCGCGAACGCGGAGGCGGTTCGCATCGGCATCATTGGCGGCAGCGGCCTCTACAATATGCCGGGGCTGGAGAAGCCGCGAGAGGTGCGCGTCAAGACGCCCTTTGGAAATCCATCTGACGCCCTCGTTGTCGGAACGCTCGAGGGAAAGCGTGTCGCCTTCCTTGCCCGGCACGCGCGCGGGCACCGCTTCCTCCCAACGGAGATCAACTACCGCGCCAACGTTCACGCGATGAAGCAAATGGGCGTCGAGAGAATCATTTCCGTGAGCGCAGTCGGCTCCTTGCAGGAGGAATTGAAGCCGCTCGATTTTCTGATCCCCGACCAGTTCTACGATCGCACGCGCCACAGGATCTCCACGTTTTTTGGCGGCGGCGTGGTCGCGCATGTAGGTTTTGACAAGCCGGTCTGCTCGCAACTTGCCGCAATTCTCGGCGCCGCGTGCGATCTTGCGAAGGTACGCGTCCACCGCAGCGGCACTTACGTTTGCATGGAAGGCCCGCAATTTTCCACGCTGGCCGAATCGCATGTGTATCGCCAGTTGCGCTTCGACGTAATCGGAATGACAAATCTGACCGAAGCCAAGCTCGCGCGCGAAGCGGAGATTTGCTACTCCACCGTAGCCATGATCACGGATTACGATTGCTGGCATCCCGATCACGCCTCGGTCACTCTGGAAGAAATCATTTCCAATTTGAACAAGAACGCCGAAAACGCGCAGAACGTGATCCGCGAAGCGGTGCGCGCCATGCCTGCCGATCGCGCCTGCAAGTGCGGGCGCGCCCTCGCACATGCGATCATTACCGACCCCGCCGTGATTCCGGCCGCGGCGCGCAAGCGCCTGAGCGTGATCGCCGGAAAATACCTGACTCCTGGAGCCCGTTGAAAATGTCTCTACTCGTCGTTGGATCGGTTGCATTCGATGCCGTGGAAACTCCGCATGGCAAGGTGGACCGCATGCTCGGCGGCGCCGCTACTTACTTTTCCGTCGCCGCAAGTTATTTCACGCACGTAAATCTCGTTGGCATCGTGGGCACCGATTTCACCGAGAAAGACGAGTCCATTTTCAAGGGCCGCCGCGTCGATATCCAAGGCCTCGAGCGCGCCGACGGAAAAACGTTTTTCTGGGCGGGGAAGTACAGCGAAAATATGAATGAGCGCACGACCCTGGCAACCGAATTAAATGTGTTCGCCGAATTCAAGCCGCGGTTGCCCGAAGCGTATCAATCCTCAACGCACATTTTCCTGGCCAACATCGATCCCACGCTGCAAGCCTCGGTGCTGCATCAAGTCAGCCGCCGGCCGAGAGTCGTGGCGCTCGACACCATGAATTACTGGATCGAACGCACGCCAAAGGAACTGCGCGAGACGCTCAAGCATACCGACATCCTGGTCATCAACGACTCGGAAACGCGCCAGCTCTCGAATGAACACAATTTATTGCTGGCCGCCCGTCACATTTTCAAGCTGGGCCCCAAAGCCCTGGTCATCAAGCGGGGAGAATACGGCGCCATGCTGGTCCATCAAAATCGGACGTTCAGCGTGCCCGCTTTCCCGCTGGAAGTTGTACACGACCCCACCGGCGCCGGAGATTCGTTCGCGGGCGGCTTCATGGGCTATCTTGCAACCGCCCCCAAAGTGGACGATACGGCGCTGCGGCGTGCCATGGTCTACGGCTCAGTGATGGGCAGCTTCGCGGTCGAAAAATTCGGGCTGGACCGCCTGAGGTCATTGAAAAAGTCAGAAATCAGCGCCAGGGCCCGCCACTTTCGCAAAATGACCCAGTTCACCCTGTAACAGCCTTCATGTGGGTCCAGGCCGCGTTGCGGGCGGAGCAACATTCGATGCGGTGAATGGGCTTGCGCTCCGCTGGCGCGTTGTATACTTCTTTTTTGCCGCCCTCTTCCATGCCGAAACCTCGCAAACCGCTGGCGCTCGTCCCGGGGAGCACAATCGCCGTGCTTGCGCCGGCAAGCTCCGCGAAGGAAGAACGCATTCAGCGCGGCTGCGAAATCCTGGAGCGTCTCGACTATCGGGTGAAGAGATACACCCCGAAAAGCAATCCGGAGGGATATTTTTCGTCGCCACTCGCGGAGCGGCGCAAGCACTTGCAAGAGGCTCTGACGCGCCCCGCTATTCGCGCGGTTTTGTGTTCCCGAGGCGGATATGGCAGCACGGAAATTCTTGACGGACTCGCAACGGCGCGCCTCAAACACGCCAAGATTTTTTGCGCGTTCAGCGATTTGACATCGGTCCATATTTTTTTGTGGCAGAAGCTTCGCTGGGTCACGTTTTACGGACCGCTGGTGGCCGGCGGATTCGACGCGGGCCCAAACGCCACAGGCGGTTTCGATCCGGACACCTTCATGTGGGCGATGACGGCGACAAACAGCGGCTGGACCGTCCCGCTGCAAGGCGAAACGTTCACGCGCGGCAGGGCCGAGGGAACGCTGCTCGGCGGTTGCATCACACTGATCGAGACATCGATTGGCACGCCGTGGGAACTCGATACGCGCGGCTCCATTTTGTTGCTGGAGGACCGGGGAGTGAAATCATACCAGCTCGATCGCATGTTGTTGCACTTGAAGCAGGCGGGAAAATTTGAGGGCGTGCGCGGAATCATCCTCGGTGAATTTCCCGAGTCCGAACCTCCCGAAGGCAGCTCCGTGACGGTCGCCGACGTTTGCCGGCGCGTTCTCGGCCCTCTGCGCATTCCGATGGTGTACGGCGCGCCGGTGGGCCACACGCCGCGGCCGATGCTGACCATGCCGCTTGGCGTCCGTGCGAAACTTCACGCGTCGGGCGAAGGGCGCATCGACATTCTCGAACCGGCGGTGCGCGCTTGACGCGGCCTATACATTTTCATCTCTCGGGAATCGGCGGCGCGGCCATGGCGCCCCTTGCCGGAATGTTGGCCGAAAGCGGGCATCGCGTGACTGGCTCCGATGCCGGCGTCTATCCCCCGGCGTCGACGCTGCTCGAGAGTCTGAGGATCCGCTGGACGAACGGATTCGACGCCGCCAATCTCGATCCCGCGCCGGACATCGTTGTCCTCGGCAATGCGCTGTCGCGCGGCAATCCGGAAGTCGAAGCGGTGCTGGACCACAAAATTCCGTACCGGTCGCTTCCGCAAATTCTCGAGGAATTTTTTCTGCCGGGCCACGATTCGCTGGTCGTGACCGGAACCCACGGCAAGACCACGACGACGTCCATGCTTTCCTGGATTTTGCATCATGCCGGGCGGCATCCGAATTTCCTGATCGGCGGCGTGGCCGAAAATTTTGGCCGCAGCTTCGGCCTTGGCGGCGGAGACGAATTTGTGCTCGAGGGCGATGAGTACGATTCCGCGTTTTTCGACAAGGCGCCGAAGTTTCTGCACTACCATCCGCAAGAAGTCATCCTCACTTCGCTCGAATTCGATCACGCGGACATTTACGAAAATCTTGCCGCCATCGAGTTGCAATTCCGGCGCCTGGTGAATCTGATGCCCCGGAGCGGGAGAATCGTGGCCTGGGGCGAGAGCGAAACCGTTCGTGGCGTGGTGCAAAAAGCGTTCTGTCCTGTCGAGACGTATGGCTTCACCCCCGGCGTGGATTGGCTCGCGGGCGACCTGGAAATTACCGACGGCCAGACGCGATTCCGCGTTTCGCGCCAGGGAAACGAAGTGGCGCGCGTGAGGATGGCCCTTGCAGGCCGTCACAATGTCTTGAATGCGGTTGCGGCCATCGCGATTGCTCACGGCCGTGGCGTCAGCGGCGAGGCGATTGCCGACGCCATGGCCGCATTTTGCGGCGTCCTGCGGCGCCTGGAAGTGAAGGGGGAATCGTCCGGCGTTTTGGTAGTCGACGATTTTGCGCACCACCCGACAGCAATTCGCGCGACAATCGACGCGGCGCGCCATCGCTGGCCCGGCCGGAAATTGTGGGCCGTGTTCGAACCTCGTTCGAACACTATGCGGCGCAGGGTATTCGAAAACGATCTCGCCGCGTCTCTCGCGACAGCGGATGCTGCTGTCCTGGGAGCCGTGAACCGGGCGAACCTGCTCAGCGATGAAGAGAGGATGTCTCCTGATCGGGTCCTTGAAGCGATCCGTGGCGCTGGACGAAAGGCAGAGGGATTTGACTCCGCCGAAGAGATTGCACAATATCTCTCCTCCGAAACGCGAGCCGGTGATTTGGTCCTGGTGATGTCCAACGGCAGCTTTGACGGGCTTTGCGGCAAGCTGGTCGGCAAGCTGCAGGAACGCGGCGCCCCGGCGGGGAAATTTAAAGCATGATTTTCCATCCTCGCTTCTGGCCGCGCGCCGCAATCCTGGCGGCAGTTTTCTACTTTGCGGCTCCCGCGCATGCCACCATCGATTACACGGTTTCCATCTCTCATCCCGAGAGGCACATCTTTGAAGTGACGATGCGCATCCCGAAGGTGCGCGATCTAGTGACACTCCAAATGCCCGCGTGGAATGCCCTCTATCAGATTCGCGATTTCTCCTCGCACATGATGCAGGTCAGCGCCACGGACGAGGAAGGACATCCGCTCCCGATGCGGAAGCTCGACAAGCAGACCTGGACCGTTTCGGGGAACGGCACAGTCACAGTGAGTTACCCCATTTTGTGGGACGAACCAGGCCCCTTTGCGTCGCAATTGAACCTGGATCATGCGTTTCTCAATTTTGCTATGCTGCTGTTGTACGTGCCTGGCCGCCGAACCGAGGACACAAAAGTGGCGTTTGATGACGTGCCGGAAGGCTGGCGCGTGGCTGTCGAGCTGGATGCCGCAGGAACGAGCACGGGCCATCACTCCCCCGCCTATGTGGCCCCGAGCTACGACGCGCTCGTTGACGCACCAGTGGAAATCGGGCATTTCGACGAATATCGAATGGAAGCCGGCGGAAGGCCCATTCGCATTGTCGTTCACGGCGATTCCGGCGACCGCTCGCGGCTTGTGGAATCGTTAAAGCGCGTTGTCGATTATGATGTTTCGTTGATGGGCGGGGCGCCATTTCGAGAATATCTTTTTTTAATTCACGTGGGGAGCAATTTCGGGGGCGGCGGGATGGAGCACATGAATTGCACCGCCATTTCCGCCGACGTCCCGGCGCAATTGCCCAGTTATTCGGCGCATGAATTTTTTCACGCATGGAACGTGAAGCGCATTCGGCCGCAGTCCCTTGAGCCGGTGGATTACACCAAGGAAATGTGGACGCGCTCGCTCTGGTTCGCGGAAGGTGTGACCAACACGTACGGGGCCTACGCGCTCGAGCGGACGGGACTTTGGTCCACGCAGCAATTTTACGGCAACCTGGCGGACGAGATCAGGGAACTTCAATCCCGCCCCGCGCACCGGTGGCAAAGCGTTGAGCAATCCAGCCTCGATGCGTGGTATGAAAAATATCCGCTTTACACACGCCCCGAGGAAAGCATCTCGTACTACGACAAGGGGCAAATCGTGGGCGTGCTGCTTGATATCCTGATCCGCGACCGGAGCGACAACCGGGCTAGCTTGGACGACGTCTTGCGAGCCCTCAATGAGGAATATGCGAAAGCAGGCCGTTTTTATGATGAAAGCGAAGGCTTGCGCGCCGTAATGGAAGAGGTGATTCGCAAGAAAGCACCGTCAGCGGATGCCGACCTGGGCGATTTCTTCAGACGCTACATTTCGGGATCCGACGAGATCCCCTATTCGGATTTTCTGGCCCGCGCCGGATGGACGATTCGCGATACGAGCCAGCATCGCGCAGCGTTGGGCTTCTCCGTCAATCGCGACAGCGCAAACTCCACGAGCATTGCCTTCGTGGATCGGGAAAGTGGGGCGAGCGAAGCGGGCCTGAAAGAGGGAGATGTCTTGATTGCATTGAATGGCGGATCATTCCCGCGCGCGCCGGACCGCTGGCTTCGCGACCACCAGCCGGAGGAACGGGTTACGGTGAAGGTCCAGCGAGGCAGGGAAGAAAGGGAGTTTTCCTTTCCGCTCGGGCGGCAAACGGATGCGGCTTACCAGATCACGGAAATAGCTTCCCCCACGGAAAGGCAACGGCGCGTGCGAGACGGCATCCTGCGCGGCGTAACCACCCCTTGAGATGATACGCACAGCCTTTGTCGCGCTTTCGATGGCGCTCTGCACGCTTGTGCTTGGGCCTCCGCTCATTTTGTTGACGCTCGTGACCAAGTCGGCGACCCTGATGTACTGGACCGGCGTGAAAATGGTGGTCTACGTCACGCGAATTGCGGGAGAGAAAGTGACCGTGGAAGGCCGCGAAAACATTCCTTCGGGCGTTTGCCTGTTTGCCGCGAATCACACCAGCAACGCGGATGCGCCGGCCATTGTAGGCGCCATCCCGCGGCGCATCGCCATTCTGGGAAGGAAGTCGCTGTTTGACATTCCCATTGTGGGCGCCGCATTTCGGCTGGCGAAATTTGTTCCCGTGGACCGGGAGAATCGCGACGCCGCGCTTGCCAGCGTCAAGCAAGCCGTGGAATATATCCGGGAAGGATTCTCTTTCCTGGTTTATCCCGAAGGAACGCGCAGTCCGGACGGGCGCCTTCGCCGATTCAAAAAGGGATCCTTCGTCATCGCCATCGAGGCGGGGATTCCGATTGTGCCGGTAGCCTGTTCCGGAGCTCATCGCATCATGAAGAAAAATTCGCTGATCATCCGGCCGGGAAAAGTGATGGTGCGCTTTGGAAAGCCGATCGATGCCTCGGCGTATACGATCGAGCAGCGCGATGAGCTTGCGCAACGCGTTCACGACGCGGTCGCGGCGGAACTTCCTGAAGATCAACAGCCCTCTGCGTAGACCGTGATTGCGGCGCGCCTTACTAATCGGCTGTTTTCTTTTGGTCTAACTCTCCGGATAGGCGGCGCACTTTCTTCTGAATTTCCGGCAAGCGCTTGAGCGCCGCAATTACTTTCAGGTACAACTTATTTTCCATGACGGGTGAGCCGGACCACGTCGTGCCCGGCGGAACATCCAAATGCATTCCACTCTGCGCCGTGATGATGGCGGCGTCGCCGATATCGAGGTGTCCCGCCGAACCGACTTGCCCTGCAAGGATGCAGCGGTTTCCGACGCGCGTGGATCCCGCGAGGCCGACCTGTCCGCACAGAATCGCGTCCTCGCCCACTTCGCAGGCATGGCCGACAAGCACGAGGTCGTCGATTTTCGCTCCGCGCCGGATGCGTGTTTCACCGACGGTCGCGCGGTCGATGCAGGCATTGGCCTGAATTTCAACGTCATCCTCGATCACGACGGGCGCATTCTGCATAATTTTGTGCCATCGCCCATCGGAGCGTTTTGCGAAACCGAAGCCGTCTCCGCCGACGACCACGCCATTTTGTAAGATGACCCGGTTCCCGATCGTGCATCCTTCCCTCACCACTGTTTGCGAATGCGCGAGGAAATCATTGCCGATTCGCGTGTCCCGGTAAATCGTCACGAGGCTGTGCAACACCGCGTGACGCCCGATTTCCACCCCTTCATCCACAAAACAGTGCGGACCAATGTGCGCCCGCTCGCCGATTTTTGCGGATTTGGCAACGACGGCGGTCGGATGAATCCCGGGAGGATACGCCGCAGGCGCGTAAAACAATTCAATCGCGCGCGCGAAATCAAAGTACGGGTTCTGCGAGCGAAGGGCGGCGAGAGGCGGCAGGCCGGGGCCGCGTTCGATGACCGCTTTTTCGTCCAAGAATACGGCCGAAGCGAGCGTCTTGGTCAGCTCTCGGGAGTATCTCGGGTTCGAGAGGAACGTAACTTCGCCGGCCTGTGCGCTTTCTATCCCCGCAACGCCGCGAACTTCGCTGGTTTCGTCGCCTTGCAACTTGCAGCCCAATCGCGCGGCCAGTTCGCCGAGTTTCATATCTCGCTCTCCTCGAAAACTCAGTTCTGCGGATTACGAAATCCAAGCAGTCCTGCCGCTCACTGTACATCATTCCAAAGCGTGGCCGAAATCGGAACAGCGGAAGGGACGGTTCGTTCAATCGTTGAAGAGTCCTGGCTGAGGTGGCGCAGCGGGCTTACGGCGCGCAATTCCCACAACCCCAAGCACAGTCATTTCCGTGAGCGCGGTGCGTGGGATGAAAATTTTGATGGTCGTTCCGTGCAAATCGGGGGGAGTAATTTGAACACCGCGATCCAGCAGGGAAAGTAAGTCATTGGGAACGACACCCTCAATCGTGTCATCGTCTCGGAACTTCAGACGGACCCACAATCCATCCAGTTTGGGTCGGGAAAGAAATGCTTTGCGCTCGGGCTCGAAATCGTCGGCGAATTCGCGCACAAAATAGATACTCCGAACTTCTTTCACGGCAAAATTCCGCTGCTCCCCTTCGGGTGTAAGCAAGTCGAGTGTGTCCGCATCGCCGAGCTTGCTGGGGTTCATGTAACCGCGCAGGACGTTGCGATCGAGGAATCGGACGACCACTTTTTTGTGCGTAGAGGCTGGAGTTCGTACTTTCACGTAAGGGAACCCGAAGCGCGGGCCTTGCGAGTCGAGCCCAACTATGTTATGTTAAGCGATCTTTTGCTGTCAAGTGTATACTTTTCAAAGGTTTAGACAGAGGCTAAGACTGGGGGCCTCGCTCTTTTGACCGAAACCGTCACCCATAAACGGCAGATCCTCAAATCTGCTTCAATCATCAGCGTCATCACGGTTGTTAGTCGGATTCTCGGATACGTCCGTGACCAGCGGTTAACCCTTCTCTTAGGCACCTCGGGCTTGGCTGATTCCTTCGTGCTGGCCTATCGGATTCCAAATCTCCTTCGGCGGCTCGTTGGGGAAGGCTCCATGACGGCTTCCTTCATTCCAGTGTTCACCGACTACATGAGGAATCGCACCCGGGAAGAAACCTGGGCGTTCGCAAACCGTTTGTTTTGGACGTTTTGCGTGATTTTGTCCGCTCTGACCGTTCTGGGGGTCATTTTTTCTCCCCTCTTTGTCCGGTTCTTCTCCATGTTCGGAACGAATCAGAATCAGCTGGAAGCTATCTATTTGAATCGCTTGATCTTCCCTTATATCCTTTTCATTGGCATGGCAGCGATGGCGATGGCCATTTTGAACTGTTTTCATATCTTTGGGCTGCCTGCCGCCACGCCCATACTGCTGAATATCTCCTTTATTATCTTTTCAGTAGCAGTAGTATGGAGGCATTTTTCAAGCCCGGCCGCGGCACTCGCCGTGGGAGTACTTGTGGGAGGGATCTTCCAGTTCTTTTTGCAGGTCCCGCAATTGGTCAAGCGGGGAATGAGCTTCAAGTTTGCCGTATCTTTTACGGACCCGGGAGTTCGACGCGTGGCGCGGCTTATGGTTCCGGGGTTTATAGGGATTGGCATCGCGCAGATCAATCTGCTTGTGGACACGATTTTTGCGAATGCCAAGGTGATGCCAGAAGGAAGCCTGATCTCTCTGTACGTGGCGGACCGTGTAACCGAACTCGTCCTGGGCGGTTATGCCATTGCCGTGGCGACGGCAATTCTCCCTATGATGTCGCATCAAGCCTCGGCCGGAAATTACGAGGGAATGAAGAAGACATTTCTTTTTGCCCTGCGCATCGTCTCTTTTATTACAATCCCGGCGGCGGTCGGGCTGGTGATCCTGCGCGAGCCCATCGTGCAGGTTCTATTCCAACATGGCCGGTTCGTGGCGGAGTCCACACGCCTGACGGCGCGCGCGCTGCTGTATTATTCGATGGGGCTCCCGGCGTTCGCGGCGGTGAAATTGATCGTTCCGGCGTTTTATTCGACGCAGGACACGCGGACTCCCGTGCGCGTGGCTATGTTTACAATGCTTGCTAATGTCTTGCTCAATGTGGTTTTTCTATTTTATTTCTTTCCAAAGCTGAAAAACGGCGGCCCCGCACTGGCGAGCGCCCTCGCGGCTTATTTTAATGTTCTTACTTTGTTTGTTATTTTTCGATTGCGATTTGGACGGCTGGGAACGCGCGCGATCGCGGCGTCCCTCTCAAAAATTGCAGTCTGCGCGAGCGCGATGGGAGTCGTCTGCTGGGGGACGCTGCGGTATTCGCGGTTTGACAGCATCGAACACTTCATGCCGCGGCTGCTCGTTTTTATTGCGCTGATCGGCTCGGCGACGCTGACGTATCTGGGACTCGCCTGGGCGTTGCGGTGCGGCGAAATCAGTGAGGTGTACGGCATCGCCTTTCATTCGGGCGGAACGGAGTCAGGGAAGCAGGGAATCGTAGGATAAACATCTATGGAGTCCACCATCCATGTTTTTCTGAGCTATTTGCGTGTGGAAAAAGGCCTCGCGCAGAATACGATTCTGGCCTATGGACACGACCTCAGGAAGTTCGCGGCATTTCTCCGGAAACGCCACAAGCAACGGATGGAGGACGCAGTCCGCGAAGACATTGTCGATTTTCTTTCCAGCCTGTACAAAGAAAAGCTGGACAGCCGCTCCGTGGCGCGGTATTTGGTTTCGCTCCGGGGACTCTATAAATTCGGAATGATGGAAGGCATGGTCAACATAGACCCGACGGAAAACCTGGAGTCGCCGAAAGTCCGGAGCAGCTTGCCGACGTATCTCCGGGTGGATGAAATTGACAAGTTGCTGCAGGCCCCGGACCTCACGACTCCCTTCGGATTGAGGGACCGGGCCATGATGGAGGTGCTGTACTCCACGGGCCTGCGCGTTTCCGAATTGCTGAACCTCCGCATTTCGGACATCGACATACGCGTCGGCTGCGTGCGTTGCATCGGCAAGGGAGACAAGGAGCGCCTGGTGCCCATCGGACGCAAGGCCGTCGAGGCCGTCGAGCAATACCTGGCGCAGGGGCGTCCGAAATTTGCCAGACCGTCGAGTCCCCCGCCGCACAATCAAGTGGTCTTTCTGACGAAGAACGGCAGGAGACTCAGCCGCGCCTGGATTTGGACGATTCTTCACGAATATGGAGAGCGGCTGGGCCTGCGCGGGCGCCTCACGCCGCACAAGCTGCGCCATAGTTTTGCCACGCACCTTCTCGAAGGGGGTGCGGACCTCCGCTCGGTCCAGCTCATGCTGGGCCACGCGGATATTTCCACGACTCAGATTTACACGCACGTGGTCGAGGAGCGCTTGAAACAAATTTATAAAGCGCATCACCCGCGGGCGTGATGGGGAACAGCCAATCCGCGGGATCGTTCCCGCGGAGCAATAAATTCGATCGGGTGCGGGGACGCAGAGAAGTAAGCGGCGTCTCCGGCCGAGGACGGTATACGCATGCCTGATTACATGTTCCAGCTCGAAAGCCGGCTTTCCCCGGAGCAGCGCGCCGCGATGGTTCGCATCCAGGAACTCGCGACCGAGTCCGAGTCCAATCTTTATCTGGTCGGCGGCGCGGTGCGCGACGTGGTCTCCGGAATGTCCATCCGCGATTTGGATTTCACGATCGAAGGAAACCCGTCGCGTATCGTCCGCGAGCTGGAAAAGGGCGGAGCGAAAGTGACGAGGGAGGACGAATCGCTGCGCGCCTCCGAATTGGTTCTCTCCGGAGAGGTGGATGCGAGCATTTCGGCCGCGCGCGAGGATATTTACGTGCGCCCCGGAGCGAAACCCGACACTCGATTTTCCACGATCATGGAGGATCTGAGGCGCCGCGATTTCTCCGTCAATGCGATTGCGATTTCCTTGAATCCGAATTCGCGCGGCTTGCTGCTCGATCCCACGAATGGCCTCGCTGACCTCGAACGGCACGAAATTCGCGCGCTTTCGATCCACAGTTTTACCAACCAGCCCGTGCGCCTCTTGCGCGCGCTTCGATACGCCGCCCGAATGGGTTTCAAGATGGAGTCTCGCACCACGGAATGGTTCAACCTTGCGATCGAGCGCGAATTGCAAGAGACGATCTCACAGGAAGACGCAGGCAGCGAGTTCCGGCAAGTGGCCCGCGAAGAGAAGCCGGCCGCGGTCCTCAAGTCCTGGGAATCTCACCGGCTGCTGGGCATCGTGCACCCAATGCTGGAGAGGCGGCACCCGGATTATGATGCGATCAACCGGATCTTTCGTGTCCGGGAGGATCTGGTCTCGGCGGGGCTGCGCCCGCGCCTGTATGCTCCGGTCACCGTGGCGATCCTCGGCAGGCTGAAGGACAGCGAGCGAAAAGCTGTGCTCGGCCGCATGTCACTTGCGTCCTCGGAATTGCGCGCGGTGCAGGATGTGGAGCCGGAAGCCTTGAAAATTGTGAAACTCCTCTCCGGCACCAAGACGGCGGCCGCGCGCGACGCGTATGCGTTCCTGGAAAAGGCGCCGCTGGAATTGCAGGCTTACATTCTTGCCGAATCTTCCAACGGGAAAGCCGTGGGAAAAATTCGGACCTATTTCAGCAAGTGGAGGCCGCTGCGGCAGGCGCTGCCGGGCGTCGCCACGGAGCTTGAGGTTCTGGGAATGGAGCGCGGCCCGAAGTTCGACAAGGTGGTGGAAGATTTCTTCCAGTTGCAGCTCCTGGGCCGCGCGCGCAAGCCCGAGGACCACGCCAAGATTCTGCGGAAACTTGCCGGCATCAAGGAACTCCCCAAAAAGGTGGAAGAAAAGAAAAAACCGGAAAAACCCAGGAAGAAAGGCGAGTTGGCTCCCAAGCCGGAATCCGCTCCCGCTGGGCCGGTGACTCCCGCAAAAATACAACCTCACCGCATGGCGCCGGGGAAAGCGTCCCCCCCGCCAACGCCGAAGCCGAAACCCAAAGCGAAGAAAAAATAAATAGGACTGGCTTCAAGACTGTCGCATTTGCTTTCGAGTAACCGCTGGGAAGCCGAAATACTGAATAGGCTGCGCAAAAAACGATTTATTTTGCCATTCGGAACGAAGAGGGTATCAAAACGCCGACCCTCTAAAACGAAAGGGTCGGCCACCCGGCTAATTGTTATACTGCGCCACAGCAAATGACGTGGGTGGAGACATGGGAAGTTCATGTGAATTGAAATTCGACGCAATATCCCTTCTCGACCAAAAATCCTATGTGCCGGACGATTTCGTCTGCCTCTTCCAGGAAAGCGACCGTCGCGAATTGCAGAAGACAGAGGAGGAAGAAAGCGGTGTCGGGTATTTCGCCCCACGGGAGGTTGTGCTTCAGAGACTTGATCTGCTTGGATTCACCACCGAGTACGCGCGGTCTCATTTTGAGAAATGGCTTCAACAGGAGCGCGAGAACTATAGCGAAGATGAGGAGGAGATAGACGGAAGTGGGGTCTCGGAAACAGCACAGGCGTTGCGACGCCTCGATTATGGAGAATGGCTTTCTAGAGCTAGGAATGTTCTTCTGACGCGATACGATTTCACTCGCCGAACCGATGAATACAAGGATGAGGTAGACCGGCAAATGCGCAGTTTACAAGACGACTGGCTATTCTATGACGCAAACGTGTTGCCAATCATTCGCTCGCTGCTGGAGGCATTTCCGGAAGTGCGTGAGGTGTTCCTCGATATTGGCGATCTTATCAACGGGGGGTACCTAGATGCCAATGAAAAACTTTGCGAGACAAGACGACAGGCTAGTGTACAAGAACGGTCCGATTTACAGCCGACTGTCATCATAGCCGAGGGAAGCACAGATATAACGGTCCTTAAGAGGTCACTTCAGAAACTCTATCCATATCTGACAGATTACTTCACATTCTTCGATTACGATGGGCCGAAAGTGGACGGTGGTGCCAACTATGTTGTCAAGTTTCTGCGTGCATTTGCGGCAGCGCGTATAAATTCAAACATAATCGCCATCTTTGATAATGATGCTGCTGGTATCGATGCCCTAAATCTGGCATCAGGGCTTCCGCTGCCTGCCAATATAAAAGTGACGAGATTGCCCGATATTGAGCTCGCCCGCGCATATCCAACTATTTGGACCACCGGGTGAGCACATAAGTGACATTAACGGCAGGGCTGTCAGCATTGAACTCTTTCTCGGGCGACATAATCTTTCTGCTGTCGACGGAACTCTAATCCCGGTTACTTGGAATGGCTACGTCTCTTCGGTGGGCCAATATCAGGGCGAGATAAACGAGAAGCGAAGAGTGCTCGACCTGTTCTTGGAGGAGGCTAATCGGGATGAGCGATTTGACTACTACCGCACCCGATTCCCCGAACTAGTGCTGTTGTGGGACCTTATATTCAGTATGGTGAGGAATCCTCAACGCGAGGTTCTCCTGCAGGGAGGGCTCTAGAAGCTGCGCGGAAAGATTCGGTCCTGATGACGCCCCAGCAACCCGAAAGACAGTCCTCGGAGCTCTAATCTCAGATACTCGGCGGGTGGGCTAGCCTTTGTGGTTGGTCTTCAGGGTGCCGGACCCTTTGGTTTTTAAGGGTCCGTATATAGAGCCAACTTCATCCGGGAAGCGGCGTGCGGCCCATGCGCTCGAAGTCTTCGGTGCTGAGACCGACCTCGGCGAGGACATCTTCATGGGGAATGGGTTCGTTGTTCTTGAGCCAGGTTTTGGAAGCGGCGACTGCGTGGGTCTCTTCTTCGCTGATTGGTTCGTCCTCAAGGGGAGCTTTGGCGAGACTCTGGGCTACCGGATCGAGGATAATCTCCAGGAGTCCAACGACGATGGCGATCTGGCCGGGAGCCATGCGGTCAATCAACTCGTGGGCGTGCTCTTTGGTGTTGGCCATTCGCTCTCCTTTCCATCATTTTCACATAAACGCGGCTGCGTGCGCCAGCTTTTGAGTATGGGTTTGAATTTTCGGAGGGCATTTTACAGAGGGTGGTTCGGACTGGTGCTCTTTTTTTGACTGACAAACGGAAAAGCGACAGGCTGAAGCCCGTCCTACTAAATCGCGCCGTAGTAAAAATTGGCGCGCGAGACTAGAATAGCGTCCGGCATGGAAACTCCCAGATTCGTTCACCTGCACCTGCACACGGATTACAGCTTGCTGGATGGAGCCTGCGACCTCGAAGAGGTCGTCGATGAAGCAGCGCGCAGAAAAATGCCGGCCGTGGCTGTTACCGATCACGGAAATCTTTTTGCGGCGGAGTCGTTCTACCACGCGGCCAAGACGCGGGGCGTGAAACCAATCATCGGCTGCGAAGTGTATGTCGCGAAGGGAAGCCGCCACGACCGCGGAGAAACGCCGCAGCGCGATGCCGCCAATGGCCACGCCAATCCGACGGCGGGGGAGCCGGGCCAGCGCGGCCTCAACCACCTTGTCCTGCTCTGCGAAAATGCGGAAGGCTACCGGAATCTGATCCAGCTCGTGTCCGCGGGATACCTGGAAGGTTTTTATTACAAACCCAGGATCGATTACGACCTGCTGGCAAAACACAGCCGCGGCTTGATTGCTTTGTCGGCGTGTCTGCGCGGCGCCGTCACCGAAAACCTGGTGGAAGAACGGCCGGATCAAGCCCGCGAAGCCGCTTACCGCCTGCGCGACATTTTCGGGAAGGGAAACTTCTTCCTCGAAATTCAGGACCAGGGCCTGGAAATTGAAAAGCGCGTCAACCCGAAAATCGCGGGTCTCTCGCGAGAAACCGGCATTCCCCTGGTCGCCACAAACGATTGCCACTATCTGAAACATACCGACGCGCACGCGCAGGAAGTGTTGCTCTGCATCCAGACGGGCAAGACAATGAGCGACACGCACCGCATGAAATTTGCCACCGACCAGTTTTTTTTCAAGACCGCGGAAGAGATGGCGCAAGTGTTTGGCGAAATCCCCGAAGCGCTCGAACGCACGGTGGCGATCGCGGAACGCTGCAACGTCAAAATCGACGCCGTGCAAAATTCTTTTCCGGACTTTCAGGTTCCCGAAGGGCACACGGTCGACAGTTACTTCGAGGCTGTTTCCCGCGAAGGTTTTGTTTCTCGCATGCCGGCCCTGGAGGCGCGCGCCCAGGCCGGCATGCTCCGGAAGACGCTGGCCGAATACGAAACGCGCCTGACGAATGAAATCCGGATGATCCAGCAGATGCGGTACGCCGGATATTTCCTGATCGTCTGGGATTTTATTCGTCATGCGAGGGCGCAAGGAATTCCCGTGGGGCCGGGACGCGGGTCCGCGGCGGGCAGCCTGGTGAGTTATGCGTTGCAGATCACGGACGTCGATCCGCTGCAATATGATCTGCTTTTCGAGCGCTTCCTCAATCCGGAACGCGTATCGATGCCTGACATCGATATCGACTTCTGCATGAGGCGCCGCGGGGAAGTGATTGAGTACGTCACCGGAAAGTATGGCCGGGCGAATGTGGCACAGATCATCACGTTCGGCACCATGGCTGCCAAGGCGGCGATCAAGGATGTGGGCCGCGCCATGGACTTGCCTTACGGAGAAGTGGATCGAATCGCTAAGCTCATTCCCGCCCAGCTCAACATCACGCTGGAGGAAGCCTTGAAGCAGGCGCCGCAGCTCAAGAGCCTGATCGAAGGCGACGCTCGCTATACGGACTTGATGGAAGTGGCCAAGCGCCTGGAAGGCCTCGCTCGGCACGCTTCCACGCACGCCGCGGGCGTCGTGATTTCGCCGGAGCCGCTGACCAACATCGTTCCCTTGTACAAGTCCAACCGGGATGAAATCACCACGCAGTACGATATGAAGGGCCTCGAGCATATCGGCCTGCTCAAGATGGATTTCCTCGGGCTGACGACGCTCACCGTGCTGGACGACACCGTGCGCATGATCGACCAGAATCGCGGCGCCCACATCGATCTGAGCGCGCTGCCCCTGGATGACGCGGCCACCTACAAACTTTTCGCCAGCGGAGAAACGACGGCGATTTTTCAATTTGAGTCGCATGGCATGCGGGATATTTTGCGACGCTACCAATCCACGCGCCTCGAGGATCTCACCGCTCTGAATGCCCTGTACCGTCCCGGCCCGATCCAGGGCGGCATGATCGACGACTTCATCAACCGCAAGCACGGGAAAAAGAAAGTCACGTACGATCTGCCCGAGCTGAAGGAAATTCTCGAAGAGACCTACGGCGTGATTCTGTATCAGGAACAAGTCATGCAGATCGCCAATCGCCTGGCTGGCTTTTCGCTCGGGGAAGCGGACATTCTGCGGCGTGCGATGGGCAAAAAGAATCGCGACGAAATGGCGGCGCAGCGCCAAAAATTTCTGGCCGGCTGCGCTGTGCGAAGAGTTCCCGCGAAAAAGGCCGAAAAGATATTTGACCTGATGGCGGAATTCGCCGGGTACGGCTTCAATAAATCTCACTCGTGCGCCTACGCAATGCTCGCGTACCAGACCGCGTATTTGAAAACGCATTATCCCGTCGAGTTCATGGCCGCGCTGCTCACCTCGGAAACAGGCAACACCGAAAAAGTGGTGAAGTACATCAACGAGGCGCGCGGCATGGGCATCACGGTCCTTCCGCCCGACGTTAATTCGAGCGATCTCGATTTCACTCCGGTTGGCGAAGCCATTCGATTCGGACTCCGAGCCATCAAGAATGTCGGGGAAAACACGGTCAAAGGAATTCTCGACGCGCGCGCGGAACTTGGGCGCTTCACCTCGATCTATCAATTCTGCGATCACGTCGACACGCGCCTCTTGAACAAGCGCGTTCTCGAAAGCCTGATCAAATCGGGCGCCATGGATTCCCTTGGATCGCGGCGATCGCAAATGTTCGCGGTCATCGACCGCGCCATGGAAAAGGCGCAGCGCCGCCAGCGCGAAAAAACCAGCGGCCAGCACGGCCTCTTCGGCGGCGCCTCGGCGGCCGCCGAACCCGCCGAGGAACCGTTGCCCGACCTCGAAGAATGGCCCGAGCACGAAACGCTCGCTGCGGAATTTGCCACCGTGGGGTTTTATATTTCCGGCCATCCGCTCTCGAAATACGTGTCGAAGCTCGCGGAACTCGGCGCCATCGATCTCGCCGGCGTCGAAGGAAGGCGCAACGGGGAAGAGATTACCGTCGCGGGCATCGTGGTCGCCATGCGCAGCATGCGTTCGCGCAAAGGGGAACGCTGGGGAATTCTCACTCTGCAGGACATGACTGGAGTGCTCGAAGTTCTCGCCTTTCCGGAATCGTTCGCGCGTCTCGAAGCCGTGTTTAAGAGCAATGCGCCTTTGCTCCTGAAGGGGCGCGTCAACGTGGAAGAAGCCGGAACGCGCCTCGCGGTCATGGACGCGCGGCGGCTCGAGGACATCGGGCAGCGTCCTCCCAGTGTGATGCGTGTCCGGGTAAACCTGGAAACGGTCGATGCCGCGGTGCTCGATGAGTTGAAGGAGCTGTTCACAAGCAAGCCCGGTTCCTGCTCGGTCGCCTTCGATCTCGTTTCACCGGAAGGAGCGGTAGCCACGCTCCGCGCCGATCAACGCGTGCGAGCAGATCAGGAGCTCGTCCGTGAAGTCTGCCGCCTGTGCGGTGACGATGCCGTGCAACTCGAAGCGCGCGCGTAGCTCCAGTAGGACGGGCTTCAGCCTGTCTGGTTTCGGTATGTAAAGCTATGTCAAGTGCGATAGGCTGAAGCCCGTCCTACTAAAATTTATGGCCCGAGAATCTCGAAAAGATGAAATCGCCAAGCTGGAGCGGGAATTAGCCGACCTGCAACAGATGGCCAGGCCGGACATTCCTTCCGCCGAACTGGACCGCCTTCGCGCCGAAGTCGCGCAATTGCGACACGATTTTTACGAGCACATGAGCGCCTGGCAGCGAACACTCCTGGCGCGCCACCCCCAGCGTCCGTACATGATGGACTACGTCCGCATCCTGTTTGAAGATTTTCATGAACTGCACGGCGACCGCGCGTACGGCGATGACGCCGCGATGGTAACAGGTTTTGCGCGTTACCATGGGCGCCCGGTCATGCTCGTCGGCCAGCAAAAGGGCAGGGACACCAAGCAGCGCGTGGCCCAAAATTTCGGCCAGGCCAAGCCCGAGGGCTACCGCAAGGCGCTGCGCGTCATGCAGCTTGCCGCGAAGTTTGGCCGGCCGATCTTCACCTTCATTGACACGCCGGGCGCCTATCCGGGAATCGACGCGGAAGAGCGCGGCCAGGCGGAAGCCATCGCGCGAAATCTGCGCGAGATGGCGCGTCTCCCCGTTCCCATCATTGTGACGATCACCGGAGAAGGCGGCTCGGGCGGCGCGTTGGCCATCGCCGTCGGCGATCGAGTGAACATGCTCGAGAATTCCGTCTATTCCGTCATTTCTCCCGAGGGTTGCGCCTCGATTCTCTGGCGCGATGCCTCGAAAGCGGAAATTGCCGCCGAAGCGCTCAAGATTACCGCTCCCGACTTGAAGGAATTCGGAATCATCGACGAAATTATTTCCGAGCCGGAAGGCGGCGCGCATCTCGATCATGAAGCCTCCGCCGCTTTCCTGGGCGGCGTTCTCGACGACACGCTTCGAGATCTTTCACGCCTCATGATCTCCGAACTCCTCGATCGCCGCTATGAGAAATTTCGCCGCATGGGACAGTTTTTCGAGGCCGCTCGAATCTAATCTGCGTTTCGCGCTCACCATTTTCAAGCCTCCAAAGGAGCATTGCTGGTTTCGCACCACATTTCAGCATCTTCATTGTTGCGCCGTGCCTTCTCGTCATACGCTGGGTGGACGGAGACAGGCCTCTCATGTCAAAGCAAACCGGACCCCCAGTGTCGGGAACAGCCGCGGCGAATGAGACCACTCAGGTTTTTCGTCCCTACGAGCGGTTGGTCGAAATCAAGGTCTTGGGGAAGGCTTTCCAGGTCCCCGAAAAGAACACGATTCTACGCTGCTTTCAGTACATCAGCCCGGAAACCATCCCGTACGGGCGTTTCTGTTGGAACCAGGACTGCCAATATTGCCGCGTGGTCGGCAAACTCCCCGACGAAGACCGTCCGCACGATCTCCTAAGCTGCAAGTTTCTGGTCAGCGCAGGCATGGAAATTACCGAGATCAGCCCCGAATTGAAGTATTGCCTCCAAAATAAGTTAGGCAAATAGGCCGTTCCGAACGTCACGCGCAGCATCCTCGGAATTTGCCTCGGCACTTCTCCCAAGATTTCGATAATCATCCGCAACTTTCCCCCCGCGCTTGTGTTCGAACTTATGGACTCGTTTTTCGAGTTTGCTCAATGCCGCGGCCTGACTCCACCCCTGGACCCCCAGGCTGCGGGGTTGAGCATCGAAGGGCGGGCCGTCCCCGATTACGGGGCGCCCTTCAACTTTTTGGCAGCGGGGGCGTGCCCGGCGCCACCGTCGATCCCTCGCGCTGGTCTTCTTGTGTTTCCGTACCTCTCCTGCAGCTATTTGCTGTAGGATGTTGAACGTATATGGGAACATCTCCGAATTACCTTCCTTGCGATGGGTGCGGTCTTCCGGCATCGCCTGAACACATCGCAGGGCGGTTGCGGCGCCTCGAACTCTCCACTCGGTTTCGGCCGGTGCATATCGGCGTCCTGTTCGTCGCTTTGGCGCCCCCTGTTCGTTCGGAAGACGATTTCTATGGCCCCGCGGAATCAAAGGAATTCTTCGATCCATTCCTGGACGCTCTTGAGATTTCCTCACATTCGGAAAAGGCTGCGCTGGAATTGGACCGTCATGCGACTGCCTCCACGAGACTCGCGGAATTTCAGCGAAGGGGATACTACCTGGCTTATCTTTCGGAATGCCCGATTCCGGAGAACCAGGAGCCTGTCACACCGACGATTGCTCGCCTCGGTCCAACGCTGATCCGGCGAGTCCGCTTCAATTACAAACCCAGACAGGTTGCGATCCTGGGCAGTGATTTGGTCCCGTTGCGCGATTTTCTTGAAAAGGCTGGTACCCCGGCAACTTCTGTATCGGTCCTGGAGATTCCGAACGTGGGAGATGCGGCGGGAGCGGCACAGTTTCGGACGGCGCTACTGAGTCCCCCATCTGTCATCAGTGCGTCGGTTTGATCTCGCCTTCCGGTTTCCATCGTCTTACTCATGGCAACCACTATCTCTCAAATAACTTAGGTTATCTGAGGAAATGTGTGAGCCCACGGCGAGTGAGGTCAATATTGCCCCTTAACTTGTCACAAATCTCTTTCCCGGAGCGTTTTCATGATGTGGACGCACCCAGCGAAGTGAGCGCTGAGAGCAAGGATGGAGGGGTCCGATTCGATATCGAGGCAATCTTTCAGGCTCAATTTGAGAGGATCGCGCGCGTCATTGCGAGGGTGGTGCGGGACCCTGCACGGGCTGAGGAACTCGCGGTGGAGGTGTTCCTGAAGTTGTGGAAGAGGCAGCAGGCGCACGGTGATCATACGCAGGGCTGGTTGTATCGGGTGGCCGTGAGAATGGGCCTTGATGAACTGCGGCGCCAGACGCGCCGAACGCGTTACGAACGTCTCTTTGGATCCGGGGAAAGCGTGCGGACTCCCGAGGAAATCCGGTGTACAGCCGAGGAGCAGGAGAGAGTCCGCTTGGTGCTGGGCCTCATCAGCCGGCGCCATGCCGAGTTATTGATCCTGCGCAGCGACGACCTGAGCTATGAGGAAGTCGCCTCCGCACTTGACTTAAATCCGGCATCGATTGGAACACTTTTGAGCCGTGCTCAACAGGCATTCAGAAGGGAGTACATCAAGCGATATGGAGAACAATAACGACGCTGATGTCGGCCGGTGGGTGGGCGAGCGCCTGGCGAATCTAAAGCCCGACAGCGAATTCCGTCCGAATACAATTTGGGCTCTCGCACGTTTTCGAAGCCGGCGTGCGAAGAGGAGCCGGGAGGCGCGATTTTGGGGGTGGACGACGGCCGTGGCCTCGGCGGCTTTTCTGTGTGTTTTGGCGCTCCCCGCACCCCGAAGGGCCGCCCAGCGCCTGCTGGATTTCTCTTATGCTGCTTTACGGCAAAGTGTACCCACGCCGGACCGGCCGCAGTATGCAGGTACACGACTCATGCGCCCGGAGGCATATCGCGAATGGATTTATTTGTCGTCGGGTCTGGGAATGGAATACAACGCCGCAGCAGGCGGCGCCGAAAATTTCACAAATGTTTTCGTCCCTCAGTGGGTTTACCGGGAATTCCTGGCGACAGGCAAATGGCCCGATAAGGCGATGTTCGTCCTGGAAAGCCGCGGCTCCGAGACCAAGGGATCGATCAACAAGGCCGGGCATTTTCAGGCGGATCTGACAAGCCTGGCGGTGGAGGTCAAAGACGAGACGCGATTCCCCTACAAATGGGCCTATTTCAATTTCGGGAGCGACAGAATGACGGCGGAGGCGATGACCGGGCCTGCGGACGCGTGTTGGCAGTGCCACAATGACAATGCCGCGGTCGAACACACATTCGTCCAGTTCTATCCCACGCTCAAGCCAGTGGCGATAAAGTTCGCCACCTATCGAGTCCGGGCCGAATAGGTCTCCAACGGTTGAGCTGGATGAACCGGAATGGACAGCGTGCTGGGCGCATTCCTCATCGACGATCGTGGGAAAATCGCAGCGGCTTGCCAGGCAGGATGGATGATTCAAGGACGACATGGACATCAATATTTTAGGCATTGCTTCCCAATCACGCACGCCGCGACAATCTTGTTCTGGGGTATGATAGAATTCAACTTACAACGGCTGACAGTGATTTGGGAGCAGGGGGCAACACGTGAAACCTAAAGCGAAGTTTGGCATCGGAGTCGCGATCATTCTCGTCACTCTTTCCTGCCTGGCCTATGTTGGCGCGCAGCAAAGCAAAACCTACTACCATACGATCTCGGAAATTCCCACGCTGAATGGCGTAGCGTTACACCAGCGCCTTCGCGTGGGCGGCGATGTGAAGAACGGTTCGATCCAGCACTATTCCGGCCGCGTGGATTTCGTGCTGGTCGAGGAGGGAAAGGCCCTTCCGGTCAGCTACGTGGGCACCGATCCGTTGCCCGATACGTTCAAGGATGGCGCTCAATGCCTGGTCGAAGGCAAAGTGCAGCCCGACGGGCGATTTGTGGCTGAGACGGTTCAAGCCAAGTGCGCGTCGAAGTATGAAGCGGCGCCGAATGGCCAGTCGCAGCCGGGCAACGCAACCGGGGATTCGTATCCAACCGGCAAGAGCTAGCCTGCTCGGTCGAGTTGTGGGAAACAAAGGGGGCTGTCCGAATCGCTCCGGATGGCTTGCGCATACGAAATTACTCCGTAGGATGCCGGGGAAAAGCGCAGAATCGAGGACTTGATTTGGATCTGTTCGGCTCGTACGCGTTGTTGTTGGCGTTTGCCTTCGCGCTCTATGCGATTTTCGGGGGCATTGCCGCGATCATCACCCGGCGTCCCCTCCTGATTAAATCCGCGCGGAATGCCGGCTTCGCGGTTTGCGTTCTCATTTGGATTGGAACTCTCAGCCTGTGGTACCTGTTTTACACCGACAATTATTCGATGGCGTACGTCGCGGCGCACAGCAACCGCTCTCTCTCTCCGTATTACAAATTTTCCGCGCTTTGGTCGGGACAGGAAGGCTCGCTGCTGTTCTGGAGTTTCCTGCTTTCGATTTATGTGTTTTCGGCCCTCTTTACGTACCGGGGAAAACATCCGGAGTTGATGCCGTACGTTGGAGTGGTTCTGGCCGGCGTTCAAATTTTCTTTCTGACCATGAATAATTTTATCGCCAGTCCCTTTCAAGTGTTCGCGGGCTCCGGCGCCGGAGGGATTCTGCACCTGGCGACGCGCGCCGATGGAAGCGGCCTCAATCCGCTGCTCCAGTATCCGGAGATGGCGATCCATCCGCCGACGCTGTACTCGGGGTACACGGGGTTCACAATCCCGTTTGCTTTTGCACTGGGCGCCCTCCTAGGTCGATATCCGGGAGAGAAGTGGATTCATCTGACGCGTCGCTGGACCATGATCGCCTGGGCTTTCCAGTCGGCTGGAATCCTGCTCGGTGCGCACTGGGCGTATGCAGTTCTCGGATGGGGCGGTTACTGGGGCTGGGACCCGGTCGAAAATGCGTCCCTGATGCCGTGGCTTACCGGAACGGCATTTTTACATTCGGTAATTATGCAGGAAAAGCGCGGGATGATGCGGGTGTGGAATGTCTGGCTGGTCTTTCTCACCTTCATGTTATGCATCCTGGGGACTTCGCTGACGCGCAGCGGCGCGGTCAACTCGGTCCATGCCTTTGCGGAATCGAACATTGGCCACTGGTTCTGGGGATTCCTGCTGCTGATCGTCCTCGTGTGCCTCGCGGCCTACTTCAAGAATCGCGATTACTTGCGCAGCGACAATCAACTGGACTCCATGCTTTCGCGCGAGTCCAGCTTCCTGTTCAACAATCTGATCCTCCTGGTCGCCTGCGTCGCGGTTCTGGCGGGCACGCTCTTCCCGGTGCTCTCGGAAGCGGTGCGCGGATCGAAGATCAGCGTCGGCCCTCCGTTTTTCAACCGCGTGAATATTCCTATAGCGATGTTCCTGCTGTTTTTGACGGGCGTCGGCCCGCTGCTCGCCTGGCGAAAAACTTCGGTGGAAAGCCTGAAAAAGAATTTTGGATTTCCCTTAGTGGGCGGCATCGTGGCGGCCGGAATTGGGGTCGCGCTGGGACTGCGCGAGTTTTACGTGACACTGTGCTTGCTGCTCTCCGTGTTCGTGACGCTGACGATTCTCTCTGAGTTTTATCGCGGCGCGCGCGTGATCTCCGCGCGCACGGGCTCCAATCTATTCTCCTCCGCTTCGCAGCTCACCATGCGGAACACGCGGCGCTACGGCGGATACGTCGTCCACTTCGGAATGGTGCTCGTATTCATCGGCATCTCCGGCCAGGCGTTCAATCAAGATAAGCAGATGGACATGTCGGCCGGCTCCGAGATGAACATCGGGCCTTATAATCTTCATCTTCAGAATTACGACACCATTTCGGAGCCCAATTACAGCGCTGAACGCGCCACGATTGACGTTTCAAAAAACGGCCGCTCCGTGATGATGCTTTATCCCACGCGGCGTTTTTATCCCTCAAACCAGGAATCCGGCACGATGGTGGCGATTGCCTCGACGCTCCGCGAAGATCTCTACGTGGTCTATGCCGGCACGAATCCGGATACCAATCTCCCCGTAATTCACGCGTACCTGAATCCGCTCGTGAAGTGGATTTGGCTGGGCGGCGCGGTGGTCGTCCTCGGAACGATTCTTGCTCTTCTGCCGAACCGGCAGGCGGTCATGGTCCTTTCTTCCGCAGCGGCGGGAGCATCCTCGCCCGTGCCAGGCGGCGCGCAACCCGCGCAAGTGTCGTATTCCGCTCGATCGCAATTGCCGGATGGTCATGACTAACCGCCGGCGACTTGCGTTGATCTGCGCCGCTTGCGTGGGCATCGCTTCGGCTCTCGTTCCGCTGCACGTGGACGCACAAAAAACCGATCGCGCCAAGGCCCTGGGCACGAAGCTGATGTGCATGTGCGGCTGCGGCCAGATCCTCACGCAGTGCAATCACATCAACTGCCCGTCGTCCGGCCCGATGCTCAAGGAACTGGACGCGCATGTCGCCAAGGGCGAGGCCGACGACCTGATCGTTCAGGATTTTGTGCAGGAGTACGGCGAAAAAGTATTGAGCGCCCCGCCCACCAAAGGATTCAACAGCCTCGCCTGGTACATTCCGGGCGTGGCGTTTGCGATCGGGCTCGGCATTGTGATCACCTTGATTCGATTGTGGCGGCAGCGCGACGTGGTGCGCCTCGCGACGGCGTCCAGCGCGCCGCCAATTCTCCATACCGCGGCTTCCGAGCTTCGGGATGTCCAGCTCGAACGCGCGCGGAAGCAAGCCGACCGCGAGACCGAGGACTGAAGAAGAATGGCGATTGCTCTCATCGCGGCAATGTACCCCGACACGGTGATGCTTTCGGCCTGTGTCGTTCTCACTCTGGCTGTGGTCATTTTCGTTTTTTGGATTGAGCCCGATCCGGGAGACTCCGCGCCGCACCGCTCTCAGCTCGATCAACTCCTTGAGCGCCGGGACTCGATCTACGATAATTTGCGCGATTTGAAATTTGAAAACCGGGCAGGGAAATACGCGGAGCAGGACTACGAACAGATGAGGGATTCGCTGGAAAATGAGGCGGCGCAAGTGCTCCTGGAAATTGAACGGGTGACCGGGAATCAGGCGCCGATCCCGCGCCGAGACCCGGCGACCGCCGCGAACCCTCGGCAGTAAATCATCCGGTTTACGTAGCGCGGGCTTCAGCCTGCGGGGTTTGGGCCTTGCAAGCACTAAAACCCGCAGGCTGAAGCCCGCGCTACGTAGACCGACCGCGGGAGTTCGATTGTTTTCAACTGACGAGGATTTATTTTGCCCATGAAATCGCGGGACATTCTGGTTCGATGGCGGCTGTTTCACGTTCTCGCCTTGCTGTTGCTCGTATCGGCGGCCGCCCAGGCTGGAACGGTTTCCGGCGTCGTCCACAACGGCACGAATAGCAATAAGGCCGCTGCCGGCGTGGATGTGCTGCTCATCCAGTTGCAGGGCGGTATGTCGGTAGTGGCCAGCACGAAGACCGACTCCGACGGGCGCTACCATTTTGACAATCCGGGAATCGGCCAGGGCCCGATGCTGATCCGTGCGGTCTATCGCGGCGTCTTCTTTCACCAGCCGCTCACGCCGGGAACCTCGACCGTCGACGTCACAGTTTACGAACCGACCACCAATCCCGCGGCTATCCAGGTTCCCTTGCGCCTTCTGGTGTTTCAGCCCAACGGGGACAAGTTGATGGTAGGCGAAGAATATTCCATCCAGAACAACTCAAATCCTCCCGCCGCGTATTTCAAGCAGGATGGAAATTTCGAGTTCACGATCCCGCAAGGCGCCGAGCTCGACCAGGTTTCCACGTTTGGCCCTTCGGGCATGCCCGTGCGGCAGAGCACGATCGACAAGGGCAAGGGCCGCTACGCCATCTCCTACGCCTTTCAGCCGGGACAAAATGGCGTGCGCATCTCTTACATCGTCCCGTACACCGGCAATCAAGCCCAGATTCGTGAATCTTCCACGTACGACGCGCAACGTGTCCTGCTGGTGATTCCCCCGACCATGCAGGTGGCCAGCGCGGGTTTTAATGCCGCAGGCACGGAGCAAGGGTACAACGTATTTTCAAAAGAGTCGCTGAAGGCGGGGTCTGGATTTGATGTCACGGTCTCAGGGACCGCGCCTCCTCCCGCCGAAGCTTCGGCGTCCTCTTCGCCGGATCAAGTGAACGGCCGGGACTCCGGCCCGGAAACGACGATTGAAACCGCACCGGCGCGCCTCGATGACGAAAAATGGATTTTGCTAGGCGGGCTTGCTGCGATCTTTGCCGTGGGCGTGGGTTTGCTGCTGCGCAAGCCTGTTCCCCAAATAGAAAGCGCGCCTGCGCCGCCACCCGCTCCCAAAGGCCGCAAGGCGCAGCGCGCGGCGCAAGCGAAGGCCGCGCAAGCCGCGCCTGCACCGCCGCCGGTTGAGAGGGTCACGCAGGAAGTGAACTCGAATTTGGACTCCCTGAAAGATACGCTGTTGCGTCTCGAATTGCGGCGCCAGGCGGGCACAATTACGGACGCGGAGTATGCGCTGGAGCGGGGTCGCGCGGAGCAATTGCTGCGCGATCTGGTCCAGGGCTGAGCCGTCGCGCGTGTCCACACCGCTTGCATATTCCCCGAAGGTCGGCCCCGGCGATGGCCCCTCTCATGGATTGAGTATCCAATTCAGCGAAGTCGAAAAGCGTTACGGGATGCGCCTGGCGCTGCGCGGCGTCTCGCTCGCGATCGCAGCAGGCGAATGCGTTGCCTTGGTGGGCCACAACGGATCGGGAAAAACCACGCTGCTGAAAATTGCGGCACAGCTCACGCATCCTTCGCGCGGAAAAATCGATTTCAGAACCGGAAAAAATCCAATTTCGCTCGGGGAAGTGAAGAGCAGAGTCGGAATGGTCGGCCATCACACGCTGCTTTACGAAGAGCTGACCGCAGAGGAAAATCTTATCTTCTTCGCAAGATTATTTGGACTCGCGGACCCCGCCCAAAAAGCCCGGCAGGCGCTTCAGCCGGTCGGCCTTTCTGGCCGCGCCACGGACCTCGTGCGAACATTTTCACGCGGCATGCGGCAACGCCTCTCGATTGCGCGCGCCTTGCTCGCCTCGCCCGGATTGCTTCTCCTGGATGAGGCTGGGACCGGCCTCGACCCGGAAGGCCAGCACTGGCTGGCAGCGACCATCAAGAGGCTGCGCGATTCGGGCTGCACGATTTTGATGAGCACGCACGGGCGGAACGAAACGCAGGGCGCGGTCACTCGCGCGATTCGCCTCGACGGCGGAAAAATTACGCACGATTCGGGAGCAGGCGGCGATCCAAATGAAGTGCTAGTCATGGCCGCCATCCGCGACAGCGGGGAAGAAGGCGCGCCATGACCCTCGCGCGCGCGGCCGGCGTTATCCTCGCCAAAGAACTAAGGACCGAGTTCCGCTCCAGGGAATTGCTGGGTACAACTGTCGTTTTCGTTTTGATTGTGATTGTCCTGTTCAGCTTTACATTCAATCCGACGTCGTCGGAATCGCGCCGCTTCGGCCCCGGCCTTTTGTGGCTCGCGTTTTTATTTGCAGGCTCGCTCATGTTGCAGTCCTCTTTTCTGCGCGAACAGACCAACGACACCCTGGCCGCGTTGCGCCTCGCCCCGATCGATCCCTTCAGCATTCTCGCGGGGAAAATGGCCGCCAATTTTCTGTTCCTGCTTCTCGTCGAAGTGATCTTGCTACCGGTGTTCGCGGTGCTCTACAACGTCGCGATCCTCCCGGTTCTCGGCCCGCTTCTTCTGGTCCTCGCGCTCGGCACGATTGGGCTTGCCGCGACGGGCACGGTATTTTCCGCAGTCGCTGCGCAGGCGCGCCTGCGCGAATTGCTTCTTCCTCTCTTACTGCTTCCGGTCCTTGCCCCGGTATTGATCGCCAGCACGGAAGCGACGATCGGAATCCTGCGCGACCCTCCCGAATTATCCCTGGTATGGTTGACGTTTCTTTCATGCTTTGACATGGTATTTTTAACTGCAGCCTGGATGGTCGGCGAATATTTGCTGGAGGAGTGAAATGGACACCGAAGCGCAACCAGAAACAGCAACCCGCGCGGTGATTCCCGTGCCGTCGGTCCTGCTCGTTTTTCTCTTGCTGGCCGCGGCGAGTTACGGAGCGCTGATCTGGGCTCCCACCGAAAGCACGATGGGCCTCGTCCAACGCATTTTTTATTTTCATGTGTCGAGCGCGTGGTCCGGCTTTGTGTCATTCATTTTGGTCTTCATCGGCAGCGTTGCTTACCTTCGCACGCGCGCGCTGAAGTGGGATTGGCTCAGCGTAGCCTCCGCGGAAGTGGGCGTCGCATTTTTTACTATCGTGCTGGTGACCGGCCCCATCTGGGCCAAGCCGGTTTGGGGAATCTGGTGGACCTGGGATGCGCGCCTGACCTCCTCCTTTTTGTTGTGGGTCTTGTTCGTAAGCTATCTCGTGCTGCGTACTCTGGTGGACGAACCCGAGCGCCGCGCCCTGGTTTCAGCCGTCTTCGGAATTTTCGCCGCGCTGGACATTCCCCTGGTGTATTTCTCGATCTGGTGGTTTCGCACGCAGCATCCGCAACCTGTGATCGGCGATGGGGGGTCGCTCGACGCCCGCATGGGTTGGGTTCTGCTGTTGACTTGGGCGGCGATGCTCGGTGTGATGACGGTGCTGATCCGCTTGCGCTATCGCCTGGAAGCGTTGCGCGCCGAAGTGGATGCCTATCGCATGGAGGCGTCGCGAAACGCGTGACTTTGTAGCGCCGGCGTCCCGCCGGCGATTTTGCGGCAACTCGAATCGGGAAAAACCGCCGGCGGGACGCCGGCGCCACTGGGAGACACGCAATGAAGAATTTGAATTTTCTGGCGGCGGCCTACATCGCAATCTGGCTCGTTTTTTGCGGATACGTACTGTCGGTAGCGCGCCGCATGGCGAGTCTGAAGGACGATATTCGCCGGCTGAAGCAAGACGGCAAATAGTGCATTCCGCCGCAAAGGGCGCATCCAACTAGTGACCGAGAAGAAAAAAATCGGCGTGGTGCTGTTCCAGTTGGGCGGCCCGGATTCCTCCGCCGCCGTGGAGCCTTTCCTCTACAACCTGTTTTGCGATCCTGACATCATTGATTTTTTCGGCGCGTGGTTCGCGCGCCGTCCGCTGGCGCGCTATATCGCGAGCAACCGCGCGGGCGTGGTGCGCGAGCACTATGACGCGATCGGAGGACACTCGCCGATCCGCCTGCTCACCGAGCGTCAGGCGCGCGCACTCGAAGCCGCGCTCGCCCCGCACTGCGATGCCAAATGTTTCATCGCCATGCGCTACTGGCATCCCCTCTCGGCGGAAGCGGCCGCGGAAGTGAACGCCTGGAACGCGCCGGACCTCGTGCTTCTGCCGATGTATCCGCAATACTCGTTTGCCACCACCTCCAGCAGCCTCAAGGAATGGAAGCGCGTGTTTCATCCAAACGGCAACGCGCCGCGGGTGCGCACCGTGGAGACGTTTTTCGATCACCCATTGTATGTGCAGTCGGTCGCGGAAAAAATCTCGCTCACGCTCACGCACTTTGACGATCCAGCTCGCGCGCACATCGTCTTCAGCGCGCACGGATTGCCGCTCAGCCTGATCGAGCGCGGCGACCCCTACGCGCGTCAAGTTGCCGAAACCGTCACGCTCGTCATGCGGTGCGGCGCCTGGAAAAACGCGCATACGCTTTGCTTTCAAAGCAAGGTGGGCCGCCGGAAATGGCTTTCGCCTTCGCTCTCGGACACGATCGACCAGCTCGCCCGCGCCGGTGAAAAAAATCTCCTCATCGTGCCGATCGCGTTCGTCACCGAGCACATCGAAACCCTGCACGAAATCAATATCGATGCCCGCGAGCAGGCGCACAAGCTGGGCGTCGAACAATTTGAGATGATGCCCGCCGTCGGCGATTCGCCCACATTCATTTCCGCGCTTGCTGACGTGGTTCTCCGCACTTTGAAATAGCATCCAGATAGGAATCTCATGCCCGCAGTCAAGAACAGGCGCATCGTGGTCACTGCCTTTGGAGGCCCCGAAGTATTGAAGTACATCGAAGAGGATCTCCCGGAACCCGGGCGAGCGGAGGTCCGCGTCAAGGTTTTGGCTGCGGGCGTTGCTTACGCTGACGTGTTGATGCGCCGGGGCCTTTACCCGGGAACACCTCCTCCTCCGTTTACTCCTGGATACGATCTTGTAGGAGAGATCGACGCAATTGGCGAGGGCGTAATGCAATTTGGGTTGGGCCAGCGGGTGGGAGCCCTAACTGTGCGCGGCGCGTACAGTCAGTTTGCCATCGTCCCCGCAGAGTATCTCGTTCCCGTGCCCGGGTCCCTCGATCCGGCGGAGGCGGTTTGCCTGATTTTGAACTACGTTACTGCCTATCAGATGCTCCATCGCGTCGTGAACGTATCCAGCGGGCAGCGTATATTGATACACGGCGCAGCGGGCGGCGTCGGAACGGCTCTGCTTCAGCTCGGCGCCCTGCACGGACTCACGATGTACGGCACCGCGTCGAAATCCAAGCAGGATGCGATCGTTTCGGCCGGAGGCATTCCCATCGATTACCGCGCTGAGGATTTTTCAAAGCGCGTGCGCGAGCTTTCGCCAGACGGTGTAGCTAGCCCATGTTCGTCACTCAGCGGGTCAAAGTAGGATAAAGTCCTTTGAAATCAGTTTAGGCAATGGCCGAGTCTGCACTACATTTCAGGATCTGAATCGGCTCCAGACCTTCCGGTAACTGCAGTTGAAGCTGGTGCAGGATCTTCTGCTGCTCATTATCGAGTTTCGTGATGCGCCGCAGCCAGATCTCTCGTCCTTCGACGGTCGGCAATACGATATCGACGCTGTAGAGCTCCGCGAGTCGCTTCAGGACTTTGGCCGGGGAATAGTCCGAATCTCTCCGCTTCAGCAGATGCTTGAGGGTTACGAGCAGAGCGTAGCCGAGAAACGCCACCAGCACGTGCGCCTTCACGCGTCTTTCGAGTTGATGGAACAGCGGCCGGATCGCCAGTTCGCTTTTGAGCGTGCGGAAGGCTGCTTCCACTTCCGTCAATTGCATGTATTTCTTCCATAGAGCGGCAGCCGAGTCGGCGGTCAGATTCGTGCGTAGCAAATAGGCTCCCTCGCGCGCTTCGATCCATTGCTGTTGTTCCGCCTTCTGCCGCCAGAACAGGCGTGGCCCTTCTTTGCCATCTTTCACCGTCATCTCATACAGATCCGCTACTTGCGGGTGAGAGGCCTGGATGCGGCCGAGATTTCGCTCCATCTTGAAACGGTCCTTCAGTTGGCCTTCCGCGATGCGCTTCTCAAGTCCCGTGAGCGCTTTTTCGATCTTCACCACAAAGCGGCTGCGGATGGCTTTCTCTTTCTCCTTCCGTCCGGCCGTGCGACAGAGGATGTAGGTCTCTTCACCGCCCGGAACCTTGATCTGCTTGACCTCCACTTCGGGGCGGATCCTCTCGAAGTCATCCTTCAGCAGTTCCTGTTCAAACTGCTTCAGCTTGCTCCGCGTCGTGCCCACCAGATACTGTCCCCCGCGCTTGCGGATCGCTACCAGGTTCTCCTCGCTCACCACACCGCGATCGAAGATCCATACCCGGCGGGCCTTTCCGTGCTTGCGCTCCACCGTGCGCAGGATCGCTTCGACCGTCGTGACATCGGCCCGGTTCCCATCGAATAGTTCGTAGCTGAATGGAAAACCGTCTGGGTTGACGATCAACGCCAGCACCAGCTGTTCGCAGTCGGGACGATGATCCCGCGAGTAGCCCCGCTGCATCATGGGGTTCTCTTCCGCCGCCCCCTCCACATACGTGCTGGTCAGATCGTAGAGGAGCACGTCGAACTCGGCCTCGAACAACTCGCCGAAGCGCTGCTTCAGATGCTGTTCGATCTTGGCCTTCAGCGGCAGAAGACGATCGAGGCAACGATACAACCGCGTGTCGTTGATCTTGCCTTCCGCGATGTGCAGCAGATCGTCCAGTGCGGTGGAGGGGTACCAATGCTGCTCCACGGCCAGCTCACTGCCCGGATCGCATAGCCGGTTGATCGCCAGCACGGCTGCGACACGGGACCAGGGCACATCGGCACTCTCCTCATCGAGATGCTGAGCGAAGAACACATCGAGCTTCAACTGCTTCCACAACTCCAGTCCGAGATAGCCGTCACCGAATCGTCGTGTGCGCTCGACCCGCACTTTTTTCACCAACACCCGTGCTACGTTCGGATCATCGGGCGCTTCTGCTTCGGAGGGAAACAGCTTCAGCTGGGTATGCTCGCCCTGCTCGTTGAAAGCCTCGACGGTCTTCTGCCAACGTGCATGGGCAGAACCGTTCAGCTCACCGAGATAGCAAAGCGTGCGCTGTCGCGGGCCATCGGGTGTTCGGAAGGTCTCGACGAGAGACCAATACCTGTGTTCCTTGCCGTCTTTGTTCCTCTGGTGCTGGCGAAGATACATGTTGCAGCGATGGTCTCAGGAGAGAAACTGCACTGCAAGTAGGTTGGTCTGCACTACACGAAGTTTTCGATCAGCGTGGGCTGAAAACAAATCACTTCGATAGGAAAATCAGGAGCAAAATAACTAAACGGCTGTTACCGTGACGAACTTCGGCTAGCGCGTTTGACGCAGTGGGTGGAATCAACTGGTGGCGGTCGTACCGCTTAGTTCGGCGCGGGGGCGTTCTTGTTTGCTACGGCGTGGCGACCGCAGTTGCGCACGGTAAGATCGTGGGCGCTGGCAGTTTTCTTCTCATGGGTGTTTTAACACTGATTCCGGATGGACGCCGATGCGTCTGGTATAACGTCACAAATTTGCGAAAGCAGCGTCCAGACTGGTTTCGAGCGGATTTGAAAACTCTTCTTGATTTACTCTCGCAGAGGAAAATTCAACCTCTCATTGCATTACGGCTCGCGCTGCGCGAGGCCGCGCAGGCAAACGAAATGATTGAGCACGCGAAGTTCAGCGGCAAAATAGTTCTCCTCTGCCAGCAGTAATCCGGCATCGTCGAGTGACGGTCCACTAGCAATCGAGTGCAAAGAATTCAACGCAGAGGACACAGAGGGGCACAGAGAAAAGAAGGAACGCCGTACCTTTTTGACGGGTATTTCTCTTCCTTTCTCTGTGTTCTCTGTGCCCTCTGTGTTAAAAGCCGTTCCGCCCGGATAGGCAAGGCGCGTACAATCGCGCAGCTTGCCGCTTCACCTCCCAGAGATTCACCGTGCGGTCCAAAAAAAGAACCACGGCAACAAAAAACACCAAAAACCGGAATTCGCCTTGACAGGAAGGGGGTTGCGGAAATATAAGAAGTTGTATCTAAATATTGTTTCCATGAACTTTGCTTCATCTATAGTCTCGATTTATAATAGGTATTGAGAGGTCTAATAGCGGAAATATGGCCGATCCTGTAGAAGGAAGTACCCCGGCGCCCCCAGTAGCAAAAACCGGGACAGTGGTAGCACCAAAACCGCCAGCCGCACCCAAGCCGGCGGCAAAACCCAAAGAGAACGCGGACCCGCCGGATCCCATGCGGCGGCGCGTCATTTGGGGGATGATTTATGGCTACCTCGGCATCAACCTGCTGATGTTTTTGCGGTTTTTCTTCCCGCGCGCGCTGTACGAACCCAATACGATTTTCAATATCGGTTACCCTGCCGACTTTGAAATCGGCATCGATCAACGTTTCCTCATGACGAATCGCGCCTGGGTCGTTCGCGAACCGGACCGCATCTTCGTGATCTTCGCGCGCTGCACGCACCTCGGCTGCACCCCGGAATGGAAGCCGGCCGAGAACAAATTCAAGTGCCCTTGCCACGGCAGCGGTTACGACAGTGAGGGCGTTAACTTTGAGGGGCCCGCGCCGCGCCCCATGGACCGCGCGAAAATCAATCTCGACCCGACCGGGAAAATCGTTGTGGATACGAGCAAGCTGTTCATGGATGACCCGCGCGCCGGAGTCAATCAGTTCAACGATTCGGGCGCGTATCTGCCGGTGTAGTAGGACGGTCCGCCGCGGCGGACTGTCTGGTTTTTGGATGCCACTTCGTCGAAACCGACGGGCTGAAGCCTGTTCTACTGGGGGGGCGTAGGAATGGCCGAAGAAAACGGCGAAAAGAAGAGCACTGGGTTGCTCGACCGTGTCCGCCAGGACATCACAGACCTTAAGGAAACGATTAAGGAAAAGGGCAAGGATGAGATCGAAGGCTTGAAAGAGCCGGAAAAGAGCCAGGTTTTTCGGTCCATTTTCCGGGTCAAGCACGATGAGACGCCGCGCAATCGCGCGCTCTCGGTGTTGTCCAATGTTTTCTTCCACCTGCATCCCGCCAAGGTCAATCGCGACGCCGTAAAGTACAAATTCACCTGGGGCATGGGCGGCATCACATTTTATTTGTTTATCGTCCTCACTTTTACCGGCGTGCTGCTGATGTTCTATTACCATCCGAGCAAAGTGCAGGCCTTCCGCGACATTTTGTATCTTGAGAACGATGTGCCGTTCGGCAAGCTGCTGCGCAACATGCATCGCTGGGCCGCGCACTTGATGATCATCGCCGTGTGGCTGCATATGTTCCGCGTTTTCCTCACGGGTTCCTACAAACGGCCGCGCGAATTTAACTGGTGCATCGGCGTCCTCCTCATGGTGTTGACGCTGCTCCTTTCTTTTACCGGCTACCTCTTGCCTGACGATCAACTGGGCTTCTGGGCGGTCACCGTGGGAACAAACATGGCCAGGGCCACGCCCTTGTTAGGAACGGAGGGGCCGTTCGGCGCGCTCCTGGGCATGACGCCGTACAACGATGTGCGCTTCGCCCTGCTCGGCGGATCGATCGTCGATGCCAATGCGCTCCTGCGCGCCTATATCTGGCACTGCATCGCAATTCCGCTGATCGCCAGCATTTTCATGGCATTGCATTTCTGGCGCGTGCGTAAAGACGGCGGCATCTCCGGCCCCGCGCCGATCATGCTCGAATCGGAAATCAAGGAAGAAAAGGGCCACCGGCCGGTCATTCTGCGGCCTAGCGGAATGACGTAGTAAGGAAATCGGGACACCATTGTTTCTGGGGGATGGGACCGGGCCAGAAAATCAGAGTCAGAGTTTGACAAACTAACAGGCGGGGTTTGAGGCCGATATGAACTGGCACCAGATATGGGAAGTTGCATCCGCTCCGGATAACGTGCCGATCGTGGCGCTGCTATTCCTGGTCCCGTTTTACGTTTGGTATGCCTTCCGTCAGGCGTTCGCGAATGACCGCTTGATTGACAAGCTCTCCTCTGACCCGGCCCTGGCGAAAACCGAACATCGCAAAACCGAGCCGTGGAATCCGAAGTGGGAGCGCGAAGTTCACACCTGGCCGTACCTGATGCGCGTGGAACTCGTCGCGGCAGTCCTGGTCACGGCGCTACTCATGGTGTGGTCCATCACGCTGAACGCGCCGCTCGAAGAGCCGTCCAATCCGAACGTCACCATGAATCCCGCCAAGGCCCCCTGGTATTTCCTGGGCTTGCAGGAAATGCTTGTCTATTTTGATCCGTGGATTGCAGGGGTGATTATGCCGACGTTCATCATCGTCGGCCTGATGGTGGTGCCGTACATCGACGCCAATCCCCTCGGGAACGGCTACTACACCTTTAAGCAGCGGAAATTTGCCATTGGGACGTTCCTGTTCGGCTTCATAGGCTTATGGGTCTTAATGATCTTCATAGGGACCTTCATACGAGGCCCTGGCTGGATGTGGTTCTGGCCAGGGCAAACATGGGACGCGCAGCGGGTTGAGTTCGCGGTGAACCGGAACGTCGATCAAATTTTCGGGATCAACGGTTCCTGGATCGTGCACTTGATGCCGGCGTCGAATGCCAGCTACGCTCCGATCCTGGCGCGCATCATTTTCGGCATCTTCCCGCTCGCGCTCTATTTCATTGTCGCCGGATATTTGGTGCACCGCGTGTTGCTGCTGACGGATTTCAGCAAAAAGATTTTCAAGCGCATGACTCTGATGCAAATGATGACCATGGAACTGTTTTTGATCCTGATGCTGAGCCTGCCGGTGAAAATCCTGCTGCGGCTGTTGCTGCGCATCAAGTACATCTGGGTGACGCCGTGGTTCAGCATTTGACGGGCGTGAATAAAAATAAGGAGGCACGGGGTGCCTGAGCTTCCTCCTGATGATCCGATTACAAACCGGCCGATGGCCGGCCTGGTCCTCGTTTCCGTTTTCATCTTGATGCTGACCGTGTCCTGGTCGCTCTACGATGAATTCTACGGCTTGCGCCCTTGGCGCAAGTACCAGGCCGATTTCTCCAATGCGTATTCCAACTATCTGGACAAGGAATACAATCAGCGCAGGGCTGCCGAGCAAAAATTCTACTCCACGCCGGAATACATGAAATTATTGGCCGACGTGAAGGCCGCCACCGACGCCGCGCGATCCCAAGACCAGGAAATCGGCAAGCAAATCGATTTGCTCGACCGCCAGCGCGCGGCAATGACGGACTCTTTCACGACCTCACGCGGCCTGGTCGGCTCGCTCACCTACCAGTTGGAACAAATCAACGAGAAAGACAAGAGCGGCAAGGACTCCAAACTCAAGGAACTGAACGAAGCGAAAGCACAGACGTTTGACGTCGCGTGGCCAGTGGAAGGCGGCAAGATCGAACAGGATAAATTTAACTACGACAAGCTCAATGGCCTGTTCGTTTCGATCATGCAATCGAAGGCGAAACTGGTCGCCCAACGCGGCGATGTCGATCAGCCGGCCAAGGACGCGCAAGACAAACTGAACGCATATGTGAAGGAACAGCTCCCCGGCCTGGCATCCAAGGATTTATTTTCCCTGAGCCAGAGCATGAAGAGCCTGGACATTCACATCCGCCAGATCAACGTGAATCCTACCGGGACCTCCCTCAACAATCTTGGCGGCGCGGGACTCGTCGATCGCTGCCAATCCTGCCACCTGGGGACCGACCCGCTGATTGTCCCGATTACGATGACGCTCACGAAAGCGGACCTTGGCGCAGCGAAGAGTAGCGACGCACCGTTCAGCAGCCACCCCGACCCGGACATGATGAAATATCATCCGCTGGAAAAGTTTGGCTGCTCACCCTGCCACGGCGGAAATGGGCGGGCGCTGGACACCGTCGAGAAAGGGCATGGCCGCTACGAACACTGGCTGTGGCCGCTCTATTACAAGGAGAATTTCAATGCCGGATGCCAGCAGTGCCACGCCTCCGACATGGTCACCGAGCACGCTCCTGTCCTGAACCGCGCCAAGACTCTGTACCGGGAAAAGGGCTGTATCGGCTGCCACCGCTTCCAGGGCTTCGATAATCAGGACGAGGAACTCGTCAGCGCACGCCAGGCCATCACCCAGCTCGAGAATCAAAAGCTGGACGATCGCCTGCAAATCGCCCAGTTGAACAAGAAGGGTGACACCGCTCCCGACAACGACACTGCGAACCGCTACTACACGGAAGCCACGAACCTGACCGTCACGATGTCGGGCATGGACGCCAAGATCGAACAGCTCGACCGCCGCTCCGGCAACCTGCTCCGCGAAATCAAGAAAGTTGGTCCGGACCTCAAGGAAGTCCGGATGAAGATTCACAAGGAATGGATCCCGTACTGGCTGGGGCATACGCGCGATTTCCGTCCGACGACGAAGATGCCGCAGTTCCGCCTGCAGGACGACGAGATTCAGGCGATTGCCGCGTACATCTGGCAGTCGGCCATTACCGGCCCTGAGCTTCCCAAGCAAGCCCCGGGAAACGCGGCGAACGGCAAGGTGCTCTTTGAAGAGCGCGGCTGCGAGGCCTGCCACTCGATCGGCGAAGGCGCGAACCTGGTCGGCGGAGATTTCGCCGCGAACCTGTCGCGCGTCGGAGAGAAGGACAACTACGATTATCTGGTCCGCTGGATTCTGAATCCTCGCACGCGCACGCGTCCCTACAGCCCGTTTGAGCATAAGGACCTCGGCCCAGAAGATTACGCAAATCACAACCTCCCGTTTGTGTTCGACCTCGATCATTCGCGCAGCCCGAACGACGGGCACGAACTCGTCGTCCAGCAAATGACGGTCATGCCGAGCCTCCGCCTGACGGTCGAAGATGCGCGCGACATCGCCAGTTACCTCGAGACGCAAAAGCACCCTGACTCGTCCTTTCCAGCCGCGGATTTCATGGACGATCCCAGCCTGAAACAGCACGGCAAGGAATTGATCCAGCACTACGGCTGCGCGGGCTGCCATGAGATTTCCGGCCTCGAGGATGAAGGCCGCATCGGCACGGAATTGACGAACGAAGGCAGCAAGCCCATTGAGCGCCTGGATTTCGCGCTCCTCACCGAAAACGCCAAGCTCGGAACTCTCCCCGATGGCAAGAAGTCTCCGCGTGGCGAGTGGTACGACCTGAAGGGCTTCTTCGATACCAAGCTTTCGGACCCGGCGGTCTTCGATCGCGGCAAATACAAGCCCGACCCAATGGACCGGCTGCGCATGCCGAAGCCGAATGTTACTAAGGAAGATATTGACGCATTGACTACCTTCCTCCTCGGCTCGACGGACCCGACGTTGCCGCAGGAATATATGTACAAGCCCGCCGACCAGCGCGCCGCCATCCAAAGGGGCTGGTGGCTCGTCACGAAATACAATTGCATCGGCTGCCACCAGATCGGAATCGGACAGCGGTCGGTCCTGATGGGGCTGCCGCAGTACCAGGCTGAAAACAAACAGAACCTTCCACCGGTCCTGACCAGCGAAGGCGCGCGCGTCAGTCCCGATTGGCTGAAGGCATTTCTGGCCAACCCGTCGCTCAGCACCACGGACGTAAACCGCAACGGCGTGCGCTCGTATCTGCAAGTGAGGATGCCGACATTCTTTTTATCCGACGACGAAATCCGCACACTCGTATCGTTCTTCCAGGCCATGTCCAGCCAGCCGCAGCCATACATTCCGCAAAAGATCGAGCCGATCACCACGGCGGAAAAAGAAATGGCCCGGGACTTGTTCACCAGCACGGCCGCGCCTTGCCTCAAGTGCCACGCGACCGGCGATCCCGGTCACGACAAGAACGCCATCGCTCCGAATTTCCTTTTCGCCAAGGAGCGACTGCAGCCCGCCTGGACCGAGCGGTGGATCACGAATCCCGCCTTAATCGCCCCTGGGACGGCCATGCCTTCCGGCCTCTTCAAACGCGACGGCGATCACTGGGTCTTCTCCGGCCCGTTGCCCGCCAGCTTCAAGGGATACGCGGGGGATCAGGCCGACTTGCTGGTGCGTTATATGTTCGAGTTGACGCCCGAGGAGCAGCGCGCTCTTATGGGCCGGACGCCATCGGGCGGCGGCTCGGGTGGTGCAGGGAAGTAGGGCTTATTAAGCTGGCTATCATGAGTAGAGAAATTCTGCATTCGAATAGGAGGAAATGCTTCGTGAGTAAAACAAGATTTGGGTTGTACTCGCTGGCAGTCGGGGCGTTCGCATTGGCGATCACCGGTTGCGGCGGAAATAAGCAAGAGTCAACGGACAATACAGCCGCACCGGCGGCAGGCGCACCGGCCGGAAAGATGGTCGATCCGGCCACGGCTGGCGAAGTCACAGGATCGGTTAAACTCGATGGCGCCGGACCGAAGGCAAAGAACATCAACATGGCCGCGGAACCGGCCTGCTCCAAGGGGCGCACCAGCCCGGCAATGACCGAGGAAGTCGTCACGGGAGACGGCGGGGCCCTTGCCAACGTCGTCGTGTATGTGAGGACTGGCCTGGACGGGTATTCCTTCCCGGCTGCCACCGCGCCAGTGACAATTACGCAAGAAGGGTGCCAGTATCACCCGCATGTGATTGCCATGCAGGTTGGCCAGAACATTGACGTCGTGAACAAAGACCAGACCACACACAACATCCACCCAATTCCGAAGGACAATCGCGAGTGGAACGAGTCTCAGCCACCAGGCGCCGCGCCCATTGAGAAGTCATTCACCCGCGAAGAAATCGCCATCCCGGTGAAGTGCAACGTTCATCCGTGGATGAAGGCGTACATGGCCGTGATGCCCAACCCGGATTACCAAGTCACCGATAAGGACGGCAAATTTGACCTGAAGAATCTCCCGCCGGGCACGTACACAGTGGTCGCCTGGCATGAACTCTACGGTTCGAGCGACCCGCAAACCGTCACCATTGGTCCCAAAGAAACCAAGAACGTGACGTTCACATTCAAAGCCGCGGCCGCAGCGGGAGACTAAGGCGCAAAACCTCTCCGCGTCCTCCGTAGTTCTCTGTGTTAAAGCCTTAAAGATTTAATACAGAGAACACGGAGTAAGGCACAGAGGGCCACAGAGAAAAACATCAGAGACCCGGGGCGATTTCAGGGTTCGCCCCGGCGTTCGAAGGCAGATGAACACCGTTTACAACAAAGCGCTCCACCAATACGCTGTTTTCACGGCGTGCTGTACGTTTGTCCTCCTGATTGCCGGTGCATTGGTCACTTCGAACGATGCCGGGCTCTCCATTCCAGACTGGCCCCTCGCCTATGGTTCGCTGACGCCGCCCATGGTGGGCGGCATCCGCTACGAATTTACGCACCGCGTGATCGCGACGTGCGTGGGCCTTCTGACGATCGGACTGGCCGCGTGGCTATGGAGGGCCGAAAAACGCTCTTGGATGCGCTGGCTGGGCTTGGTGGCCCTTGGCGTGGTCATTGCGCAGGGGATTCTCGGAGGCATGACCGTTCTCACGTTCCAATCCCCGCCAGTTTCCGCGGCGCATGCAACTTTGGCGCAGCTCTTCTTTTCCACGGTTGTCGCCATCGCCGTCTTTACGAGTTCCTGGTGGAACGGCGCTCTCGCGGAGATTGACGACCCGGGGTCGCCCCGCGTTCGAACGCTTGTCGTGTGGACGCTTGCCGCTGTATTCCTGCAATTGATCTTGGGGGCGGCGTTCCGGCACAAGGGATTTGGAATTATTCCCCACCTCGTTGGCGCCGTCATTGTTACAATCTTCATCTTTATGACCGCGGGAGCGCTCAAGAGGCGGTTCACGGATGTGTCGGCGCTTCGAAGCTGCGCTCGTTATCTGCACATCCTGATCGGCGTGCAACTAATGCTGGGGGCGGGCGCATATTGGTCCCGTCTCTACAGCGCGCGCTTCCCGCAGCCGATGGGAGTGATGGTAGCCTTGACGGTCGTGCACACTGTGACGGGCGCCCTGGTGCTGGCGGTGACGCTTGTGACAGCTTTGATCAGCTATCGTTTGCTCAGGGCAGACAACGCTGTCGCGGATTCCGCGCCGGCCACGGAGCAGGTTGCGCATTGAGCGACGATTGAAAGCCGAATCAGAATCAGATGAGAGAATCGATGCAAGCAACGGGAACAGCAACGGGGGAGGCCAACCGCCCCGCGCTTTATTTGGCGCTGACCAAGCCTGACGTTTCCTTCCTGGTGGTCATGACCACGGTGGCAGGCTATGCCCTGGGAACCCGCGGTCCGCTGGATTGGCTGCGCATGGCGCACACGGTATTTGGGACCACGCTGATTGCCGCGGGAACGTCGGCGCTCAATCATTATTTCGAACGCGATACCGATGCTTTGATGCGCCGTACGGCGTCGCGCCCGCTTCCCTCCGGCCAACTGAGCCCTCGTGAAGCGTTTTGGTTCGCGCTGTCCTTGATCGGATTCGGCACGCTCTATCTCGCCCTGGCCACGAACGCACTCGCCACGCTGTTGGGCATTGCTACATCCGTCTTGTATCTGTGCGTCTACACGCCGCTGAAACGGCGTACAACGCTGGCCACATTTGTCGGCGCATTTCCCGGCGCAGTCCCGCCGTTGATCGGCTGGGCCGCTGCGAGAGGGACGCTCAATCTTGAGTCCTGGTTCCTGTTCGCCATGCTTTTCTTGTGGCAATTTCCGCATTTTGACGCGATCGCCTGGGTGTACCGCGAGGATTACAAGCGGGCGGGAATCAAGATGCTTCCGGTGGTGGACCCCGAGGGAAAGCGGACGTTTCGCGAAATCCTGATGACGGCGGCGTTGCTCGTGCCCGTCAGCTTGCTCCCAGCTGTGACGGGTCTGGCCGGGGCGCGTTACTTTTTCGGAGCATTGGTTCTGGGGCTCATGCTGGTGGAAGTGTGCTTGTGGGCCGCGGCGTCGAAGACCAATATTCGCGCGAAGTGGCTCATGCACGCGACCGTGCTTCACCTGCCGGTGCTGTTGGGATTGCTGATCTACGACAAATTTACCCGTTAGGTTTCGGCGCGCGCGGGGCGCAAGTGAGAGGCCATGAACGGAAAGGAAAATGAGGCCGAGTTGACCATCATGTCTGTGGTGATGGTCGTGCTTTCGATTTTGGGGATCATCGCCGGTTTTTCCAGGGAGCTTTTTCGCGGTATCGATGGCTTGCTGATGCTGGGTGTTGCCCTGATGACCTTTTTGATTTTCAGCCTGCTTCTCTTGGTCCAGGCGAAGCAGCAGGGTTGGATCAGCAAGCACCACAAAGATGAAAGCCCAGCCGGTCCGTCGGCCGCGGCAAAGTAGGAAGTAGGACGGGCTTCAGCCTGTCTGGTTTTAGGTTTGTGCTGCAACAGGCGAAAACCGACAGGCTGAAGCCCGTCCCACTAAAACAAAAGAAGGAACTGCCCCATTGATTTCCCCGCCAGCCCTGGACGCCGTCCTCAATGGCACGAGCGCCATTCTGGTCACGGTCGGCTACGTTATGATCCGCACGAAACGCGTCCTCGCGCACAAGACCTGCATGCTTGCGGCGACGGCCACTTCGGCGGCCTTCTTAATTTCTTACGTCACCTATCACTACCACTTGTATGCCTCAGGGGAGGGACCGTTGCACTTCCCGGGGACGGGTGCGCCGCGTTACGCCTATTTGACCATGCTCACGACTCACACGATCCTCGCGATTGTTATTGTCCCGCTGGTGATCCTTTCGCTCGTGCGCGCGTTGCGCTCCAATTTCCCGGCGCACAAACGCATCGCGCGGTGGACGCTCCCGCTGTGGGCCTACGTCTCCGTGACGGGCGTGCTGATTTATGTGGTGCTCTACCAGATTTACGCGCCGCCTCGTCCGTAGCGCCGGCGTCCCGCCGGCATTTTTTCACAACGTGTGGAGAATAGAAAAATTGCCAGCGAGACGCTGGCGCTACGAAAACCTGCGTCACTTGAGTTACGATGGAACGATCAATGTGTTTGCGAGAAACGATGATTAGGCCGAATGTGCGATGAATAGTGTGCCACATGCCGCGGATTCTCCGTCAGCCCCTTCCAAACCTGGGATGGCCCAGAAGTGGCTTGTCGCAATTCTTGTTCTTACGTTCGCATTTGTGTTGATGCCGTTCCTGCTGTGGTACATGACGACGTTCACGAGGCCGTTGAACGACGCTGATCTTGCGTCCTACTTCGCGGACACGCTGCATCCACGCCGCGCGCAGCACGCGCTCTCCCAAATCGCCGACAGGATCATGAGCCCGAATCCTGGAATCCGCGAATCAGCGAAACTCTGGTATCCCGAAGTGATCAAATTTTCAGAGCAGGGAAGCGATGAATTGCGCGTGACCGCCGCGTGGGTCATGGGCCAGGACAACCAGTCGCCGGTATTTCACGCCGCGCTTGTGAAACAGCTTGCGGACGCGAATCCGATGGTGCAGCGAAACGCGGCTCTCTCCCTGGTGCGTTTCGCCGATCCTGCCGGACACACCCTCATCGCAGGGATGCTCACGCCCTACACGGTGCGCGCGCAGCGGGCCGGCATTCTTTCAATTCGACTTAAACCTGGAGACGTGATCAACCCCGGCACCTTGCTCGCGCACATCACCATTGGCAACGACAATACGGAAGTTCGTTCCGATGTTCCCGGCACGATCCGCCAGTGGATTCCATCCGAAAACGCGCAAGTCAAAACCGGCGAGCCCTTGTTGCTCGTCGATCCCAGCCCCGAAATGGTGTGGGAATCCCTGCGCGCCCTATATTTGATTGGCCAGAAGGAAGACTTGCCCGCCGTCAATCCCTACGTCCGCGCCGCCGAAGGAATGCCGCCTCAAATCCAGCAGCAGGCCGCGCTGACGGCGCGAGAAATTTCCGCGCGGGGGGCGCAGTAGTAATTCGTGAATCGTGATTTGTGATTCGTGACCCGTGAAACCCCTGCCTCGCATGTGAATCGTGACTTGTGATTTGTAATTCGTGAAAACCGTGCGTCGATTTGGTGCCCTAGGCGGCGGCCGATCATGCTGTTCGGAGGCAAAAAATAAGAAGGCCGGTATTTCTGGCGGTCGCATTAGCGCGAAAGGCGGTGGGATTGCCGTTCACGAGTTACAAATCACGAATCACAAATCACTGATTCTCAAAACGGCAGCGCGCCATTCTCGCCTTCAAACTCCGCGAGCGGCACCATGTCAATCGCGTCCCACGGGCAGCCTTCCAGGAATGCGCCATCCGGTCCTTTGCTGGTGCATAGCTTGCAGCCGATGCAAAGCAGGGGATCGACGATGATGCGGCCAAACGGGGCGTGGTCCTCGTCCGGCGCCCAATACATGCAATCCGCAACGGGGCAGTACTCGACGCAGGCAGGCGAACCGGCGCATCCCGTGCAGCATTCATTGATGACCGCAAGAATGTGGGGCTTGCGCTTCCGCTGGGTCGTCGTGCCCGTGGAAATGGGCGAGTACTTGACGACTGTTCCGGCCTGAAATTCCTCGATGCTAGGAGCCGAATACGCCACGTCGAGCCTCCAAAAATGATCGTTCCTAAAACATATTCTTGCTGACGCACTTCGACTTGTCAATGCCGCTTGTCGAGAAGCCGCGAATCAATTTCCGAGTTGAAGACGATGTAATTTCATTTCGAGCTAGCTGTCGCGGCGGCCGAATGCGGGTTGCGAGGCTGCCAGGTGGGTCCGCCATCTTCCCACTGATTATCGGTGAGTTGCTCGAGCTGGGTGCCGTCATAGCGCATCACGAAGATTTCGCCGTAGGGCTGCGGCGCGCCTGAGTACAGCGCTTCGTCTTTAAATCCCATCCGTGTGCTTGCAAACGCAAGCCGCTGCCCATCCGGCGACCAAGCCAGATGCGCTTCATTGCCGGGAGTGTTGGTCAACTGGCGCAGGTCTTTCCCGTCCGGCCGAATCGTAAACACTTCAAAGTTTCCCTCAATTTTGCGGATGAAAGCGATCAAATCGCCTCGCGGAGACCAGGCAGGGAAGTTGTCGTACTTGTTGGTCAGGACGGTTATCGCGTGATCCTCGAGATTCATGATGCGCAACCCTTCGCCATCGGGGCCCGCGGTGCGGTAGACGATTTGCTTGCCGTCGGGCGCGAAGGAGGCAAACGCGTTGTTGTTCGGGCCCGAAGTGATGAGGTGAAATTCCGATCCGTCAGCATCGATCATGCCGACCTGCGCTCCGCCATTCACGGGATCGATCGGCTTTTTCCCTCCGGCAGCGAAGTCCAGAAACGAAGTGAAGCCGCCGATGCCAAAGACGATCTGCCGGCCATCGGGAGACCATTGCGGGGCAAGAATTAATTCCTTCCGCTCCAGGATCGAATGCGCCGGTTTTCCTTCCTCCACGATAAACAAGTTGGTCGTTTGGCTGGGGCTTACCATGGTAACTGCGAAGCGCTCGCCTGTCGGATCGTAGGCGGGCAAAAATGCTGTGGTGGAAAGTTCATACTTCGGATTTCGGCTCCAGACCTTCACCGGTTCAGCGGTGCGTTTCGCTGCGTACCGGCTGTAAACGACATGAGTTCCGTCCGCCGACCAGGAAGGAGCGCGCACGTCCGAGCCCGCAGGACCTGCCTTGCCGCTTGCGTAGAAGACTCCCTGTACCGGGCTCTGGCGGCGAACGTAAGCGACCTCGCCTGACGGCAGCACAGAAGGATATTCTTTGACGCCCGGACCGGCGGTCACCGGAGTTGTTTTGCCGTCGGCAATATTGATTTGCACGAGGTTGGTCTCGCCGTCCTCCGTGCCAACACGATAAGTCCATGTTTCTTCGGCCAACATGCAGTAAGCGACGACGCTTTGGCTATCGTGAGTCCATTTCGGGGTGCCGCAAAAATTTCCGTGCTCTGAAATACGTTTCAGGCCTGTCCCGTCCGGCCGGTTAACGTAAATGTCGACCACATGCAGGCGCTCCCATCGTCCTTTCGCGGGTGGAAGATTGCTCTCGCGATCCGAGGAGAAGGCGATCCATTGGCCGTCGGGAGACCATGCAGGCCGGAAGTCGCCGCCGCGGCCGGAAGTGAGAGGCTTCGCGCTGTGAGAGGCGGCGTCGAGGATCCAGAGATTAGCCCTTCCTGAGGCGCGTGTCGTGACGAAGACGATCTGTTTGCCATCGGGCGAAAAGGCAGCCTGGTCGTCATACGGAGGATCGTCGGTCAGGCGATCGAGGCCCGTGCCGTCGGGATGAATGCGATACAAATCGGCCGAGCCGGCCCGCTCAGATGTGAATACGATCCAATCGCCTTTTGGAGACCACGCGGGATTGTAATCGAGCGAACTCGATTGCATGAGGAGCCGCTCTCCGGAGCCGTCCGCGTTGGAAATGAATAGGGCAGCCTGCGTCGGGGCGAGGTGCAAAAAGAGAATGCGATCGGCCGCCGAACAAAGCACCGCCGCGGAAGCGATCGCGAGCACGGACAGAACAAGACGGAAACGTGACATGGGCCCTCCGGAAAGTGACGTGGGTTGCTAAGCCGGTTGATGATCTGAGAGCCCATCATCAATGGAACTCGCGATGCACCACGAATTCCACGCCCATTATCATTTCAAGAAAAGCAGGCCGCTGAAATCAGCGGCCCGTCGGGAGTTTAGCAGGTCTGCTTCCTACTGCTTGTCGTAGACAAATGTGACGCTCATCTTTTTGCCGGTGGGATCCGTTCCGCTGACGGTGACCGTGCGGGTCTTGCCGTCGGCCGAGACGACCACGCGACCGGTATTAGTAACTTTGCCGCCCTTTTTCTCGGTCAGCGCCAGAGTGTGATCGTCGACCGGCTTATAGGCGCGCATGTCGGCCGCCGGATCGCCGGTAATTGCGTAGTCTTTGCCGTCGAATTTGCCCGTCCATGTGTTGTGTGCGAGCTTGCCATCGGCGGCGACGCCGTCCACGGTGACCTTCATGCTGTCGCCCGCAGCCGCGATCACGACCATGTTATTTTTCGGGGCTCCGGGGCTGACCTTGGACTTGGCTTCGTTCAACTTCCAGGCTCCCGTGTTCACATCGGCGGCAAAGCACACTGCGGCGCCAGCGAGCAGCGTTGTCAGGGTAAACAAGATCGTCCTGATTTTCATCGAATCTCCTCTCAAGTATGTCTTTCTTAATTTCGAAACGGGAAATTTCCGACTCGGGCCTTTAGCTGTGCGCATCCTACGCCTCTCTTGCCCCCGACACAATAAAATTGCCAGCGGCGTGGACAATCCGGTCCCGATAGTTGTAGCGTCTCTCTGAAGAGTCCGCATATAGACTAAAGATTGGCAGGACTATGTAGCGCCCGCCTTCAGTGCGGGCACTTTGCAATCTAGAACATGCCCGCCTGAAGGCGGGCGCTACACAATCCAAACCACCCTTCCGATTTGGGATACGCCTCCATCGGACATAGGTGAAGCGCGTTAAACATGGCGCGCGGCGCGCCAAGCGTGGGCGCTAACGCCTACACCAGATTCATTTTCTGGAGCAGGGCCAGGTAGCGCGGTTCGGCGCGGTAGCGGTCGAAGAACGGCAGGTCTTGAATGCGGATCATGAGATAATCGCGCTGCTGGAAAGCCCCTTCAAGCGCTTCAAACATCGCATCCACTTCGCCGGCGGCGGCGTAATACAGCGCAGCCCCCACGCTGTGACCGTGCGAGCCCGCGAGCTTACGCGCCCACTCCTGGCTATGCTCGCGGTCGCCGGCTTGATAGTAAGCTGCGGCTAGCAACCACGCATTCGTATAGTTCCAGGGCGCCAGGTCCACGGCGCGCTTTAGGCTGGCAATCGCTTCCTGTGTGAGACCTGAGTGAAGTTGGGCGAGTCCCATCACAAACCACATTTGGTGGAAGTTCGCATCGATTTCCAGAGCTCTGTTCGCGCACTCGATGGTTTCCGGGTACCGTTTTGCCGCTTGCAAAGACACCGCCATGCCCCAGTGATGAATCATGGAAAGCGGATCGGTCTCGAGTGCCAAGCGACATTGCTCGATTGCCTCAGGAACTCGTCGCTGCGGGAGCAGATAATGCACGGCGTAGCTATATCGAAATCTGGGTGGGACGGGTTCCGACGCCAGGGCCTGGCGGTAATGCTTTTCGGTCGATTTCCAGTCATAGTCGAACGCTGCCGCCATACTCCCCAACGCGCTGTGGGCTTCCGCAGTGGCAGGATCGAGGGCCAGCGCTTTCTCCGCAGCCGCTTTTCCCAACGGCGCCATCTCGCCAGCCGGTTTTATGCCGATCACCGCTAGCACGTAGTAGTACAGCGCCAGGCCGCTATAAGCCGGAGCGTAGTTCGGGTCGATGGCCAAGACCTGCTCAAAACACTTCTTCGCTTTCTCCAAGCTCTCCGGCGTGAGGCTCTGGCGGTAATACTTTCCCTTCAGGTAATTCTGATAGGCTTCGATATTCACTGTCTGTGCGCGGGGAGCCAGGCGTACTTTGAGCGCCTCCGAGATCTCCTTGGCAATTTCATCCTGAATGGCGAAGACGTCGGTCATGTCGCGATCGTAGCGCTCCGACCAGAGGTGTGATCCGTTCTCGGCCTCGATGAGCTGCGCCGTGACGCGGATGCGGTTCCCGGCACGGCGGACGCTGCCCTCGAGGATCGTGCCCACGTTGAGCGTTTCGGCGATCTTGCGGATGTCCTGCTCCTTGCCGCGGAACGCAAAAGCCGAAGTGCGCGCTATCACCTTCAGACCCGGAATTTTGGCGAGCAAATTCAAAATCTCTTCGGCCAGTCCGTCGCTGAAGTACTCGTTTTCCTTGTCCGCGCTCATATTGGCGAAGGGTAGAACGGCGATGGAAGGAGTCTTGGCGGTGGCCGTTGCCGCTGCTTGTTCAAGCGCCGCGCGAACTTCGTTCATCGTCTGGAACCGGCTGGCGGGCAATTTGCGCAGGCAGCGTGTGACAATCGCGAAGAGGTTCGACGGTGTATCCAGCGGCGCGGGCTCATCGCGCACGATCGCAGCCATGGTTTCGACGGCCGAGTTTCTCGAAAACGCCCGGCGGCCGCTCAGCATTTCATACAGCACCACGCCGAAAGAAAAAATGTCGGAGCGCGCGTCCGTCGCCTCGCCCTTGGCTTGTTCCGGAGACATGTAAGATGCGGTCCCCAGGACCGTGCCCACTTCCGTGAGGTCGAGCGATTGTGTGGCGTCATCGGGAGCGGGCGAAGCGCTGGTGCTTCCAATTTTCGCCAGCCCAAAATCCAGCAGCTTCACGCCGGATGCGGTCACCAATATGTTGGCGGGTTTCAAGTCGCGATGCGTGATGCCTTTCCTGTGCGCAGCGTCGAGCGCATCGCAAATTTGCACGGCGTAGCGCGACGCTCGATCGTGCGGGAGAGGACCGTGCAGCGGCGTTCCCTCGATAAATTCCATGACCAGATAATTTGGGCCGATGTCGTAAATCTGGCAAATGTTGGGATGATTCAGCGCCGCGATGGCTTTGGCTTCGCGCTCGAAGCGTTCCGAGAATTGCGAGGCGGAGACCTTGATGGCCACGTCGCGATTCAAACGCGGGTCTTTGGCGCGATAGACTTCACCCATGCCCCCCGCGCCAATCGGCGCGAGGATCTGGTAAGGACCAAGCTTATCGCCTGCGGAAAGTGGCATAGGAGAAATCCGGCTAAGTCTACCCGAACAAGGACCGGATAGGGAATGACTTGTGGCACACCAGGACACACCCGAGTCGGCTTACTTTTGCATTCAGAAGCCGTATTTGCTTTATGGAAAAAAGGCCGCAGGAAACCGCGGCCGGCCGGGCTTAGCAACTCTATCAGCTGCTGCTTGTCATAGACACCGGTGTTCAGCGCCGGTCTACCGTCAGCGGTCCTGCCACTTCTCTCATTTTCCCCGCCTTCTCACTTCGATCCGGTCACCGATCTCGATCGTCATCAGATCTTCGCCGATCTCCAAAGGCCCCGAGTACGTCTTTCGAGCCTCGGCAAGATCCTCGGGACTACCGCCATGCGAATAGACGGCCAGGCGCGGCTTTACTCGGTTGAAAACCACGGCCGTCTGATCGGCGGTCGTATGCAAATCCCTGACGATCTTTTCTTGTTGCGCGCGCTCGCGTTCTGTCTGTTTCGGATTCGGTGGAGAAAGCCGCGCAACTTCATGAATTAACACATCGACCCCCTGGGAATGTTTAATCAGGTTTTCTGAAAAACGTGTGTCGCCGGACATTGCTACGGAGCGCCCCGCGCAATCGACCCGATACCCGAACGCCGGCTTCACGGGTCCATGATCTACGAGGAACGCCGTTACTTTCACGCCGTTTTCTTCGTAAATCACTCCCTCCTGAATGTCCGTGCTGGAACTGCGAATGCCGGCTTGGGTAAGCCTGTCGTCAAAATCGCCTCGGACCCGGATATCGAATTCGAATGTTTTGCCCATGGAATCCATCATGCTTTTGGTGCCCGCCGGCCCCCATACCCGCAGTGGGGTCTTCCGTCCTTCGAACCAACCGACGAGAAACAGGTCGGGGATGGAAAGAATATGGTCCGAGTGAAGATGTGTGAGGAACAATTTATCAATGGCGCCCAGTGAGACTCCGTATTCCGTCAAACGCTCCGCGAAGCCTCGGCCGCAGTCGAAGAGAAGCTTGTCGCCCATCGATGTTTCCACGAGAATGCTGGGACCAAAACGCTGAAGATTCACCCGCGGCCCAAAGCCGGAGCCAAGAATTGTGACTTTGAGCGGCGGCGCAGCCGCTGGAAGCGTCTTCGTGTCCGGCGTTTGAGCGCGCAGCGAGACACAGCCCATCAACATAATTGTGGCGAGCCAAGTTTTGCTCACGTTGACCTCCACGCAGAGTTTTGGGAAGTCTATCACGCGAAATCCGCGAGAATCACTTCGGAGTACGCGCGGACGAGGCGGAGGAGCCCTGTCCTCGATTCCGTCCCGAAGTTTCTGAAGCGGAGATTTTCGAAAATCCTGGAGTCACATGCCGCCGATTGTGTCTGGATCACGACGCAGCCGGACACAACCGAATTGTGGAAGAGCAAGTGACAATCCGGGAGTCGTGTCGAGGCATACTTGAGGTAAGCTGGACGCCTTTGCGTGAACCATCCAACATCGGAGTTGCGATTGGCCAGAGCTACACCGGCGCACACGTGGCCGTCAACAAGCCTGCGCAGGTGCTGTTTGCCAGCCTGATCGGTACGACGATCGAGTTCTTTGACTTCTACATCTTCGCGACCGCGGCGGTGCTTGTCTTCCCCAAATTATTTTTCCCCACGTCCGACCCCGCCTCCGCCACGCTCGCATCGCTCGCGACATTTGCGATTGCGTTCTTCGCGCGGCCGGTTGGATCGGCGCTTTTCGGCCACTTCGGCGATCGCGTTGGACGCAAGGCGACATTGGTCGCGGCACTGCTCACCATGGGTCTCTCCACGGTCGCCATTGGCGCTCTGCCAACTTACACGACCATCGGCGTGGCTGCGCCGGCGCTGCTCGCGCTATTTCGCTTCGGGCAGGGACTGGGCCTCGGCGGCGAGTGGGGCGGCGCGGTGCTGCTGGCGATCGAGAACGCGCCACCGGGCAAGCGCGCCTGGTACGGCATGTTTCCGCAGCTCGGCGCGCCGATCGGATTCCTTTTTTCCGGGGGCATATTTCTGGCGCTGTCGAGGTGGCTCACCGACGAACAATTTTTCGCCTTCGGCTGGCGCATTCCGTTTCTGGCGAGCGCCGCGCTTGTGCTCGTCGGCCTCTACGTGCGGCTGACGATTACCGAGACGCCCGTGTTCCGCGACGCCCTCAGCCGGCGAGAGCGCGTGAAGGTGCCGATGCTGACGGTGTTCCGCGAACACACGAGAACGCTGTTCGTGGGCACACTCGTGGCGCTCGCGACGTTCGTGATCTTCTATTTGATGACGGTATTCGCGCTTTCCTGGGGCACCACTGCGCTCGGCTACAGCCGCCAGAAATTCCTGGTAATGCAATTGTTCGCCATCGTGTTTTTCGCGATTTTCATTCCCATAGGCGCGATCCTGGCCGAACGGGGACGCCGCCGAACGCTCCTCTGGGTGACCGCGGCGATCGGCGCGTTCGGACTGATCTTGGCGCCGATGTTCCTCGCCGGGACGACCGGGGCGGTGCTGATGATGACACTGGGCCTGTCCTTGATGGGCCTGACCTACGGCCCTCTTGGCACGGTGCTGTCGGAGCTTTTTCCTACATCGGTGCGTTACACGGGCAGCTCTCTGACGTTCACCTTCGCCGGCATTTTCGGCGCTTCGCTCGCGCCGTATATCGCCACGTGGCTCGCCAAAACCTACGGCCTGCAGTACGTCGGTTTCTACCTCACCGGGGCGGCGGCTTTGACGTTCCTCGGCCTCCTCGCCGCCCGCGAGACAAAGGACGAAGAATTGTGACTGGCGACTGGCGAAAATCGAAACCTGCAGAAGTAACCACCCGCCGCGGCGGGTGGTTCCCGTGCTCTTCTCCGCTCACCGGTCGCTGCACACTTCGTATTGCTTATCTAGGCAACTAGGAGTAAGCTGCCCGTCAGTAAGGCAAGAAGGAAGTCCTGCGTGTGATCTTCGCGGCATGTGCAGGTCGCAAACACGCTCGAGATGGATTATGATTTCTCGATTAAGCATGGCCCTGCCGGTTGTCATCCTTGGGGCGTCTCTGTTTGCGCCGTCCGCGTCCGCGCAAGGTCGCGGCATGCGCGCATCCGCTGTGGCCCCTCGATCGCGGCCTTCATTCAGGGTAAACGGAAGTGAAAGGTTCGGCCGTCAATCCCAGCGCCGCTTCTTGAATGACTCTGCATTTCTGTTCCCTCCATACTTTTATCCCGACGACGAATTTGACTACGGTCCGGTAGCGCCGGAGCCACCTCCAGTCCAGGAGGTCGTCGCTCAACCCGCCCTTCCGCCTGCGCCTGCGGCAAGTCCCGTCGAGCCGCTCCTTCTGGAAAGCCATGGAGGTCAGTGGGTGCGGGTTCCGACCGGCAGTCAAATGGCGATCCCGCAATCGACGAATCCCGATTCCGCGCATGCATCCAGTCTGCCACCAGGAATTGCCGAGCCTTCCGCAGCAGCCCCGCCGCTCCCGGAATTGCCCCCCGCTGTAATCGTATTTCGTGATGGACACACCGAAGAAATGGGAAAATATATGATTCAGGGAGTTTTCCTTTACACGACGGCGGATTACTGGAGCACTGGTTCGTGGACGAGAAAAATCCCTTTGGCTGATGTGGACATCCCCGCAAGCCTGAAACTCAATAAAGAGCGCGGCACGAAATTTAATCTGCCCTCCGGACCGAATGAAGTCGTGGTCCGTTTTTGAATCCCGCCTCGCTTATTTGACGGTGACTGGTGACCAGTGACTGGTGGCCGGTGACTTGCGGCTTGGTTGCCCTGAGGCGGACAAAGGGTGACTCGTGATTTGTGATTCGTAATTCGTGGAACCAAGAAGGGTCGTTGCGCTCCGGTACCGACGATTCTCTTCGATGCCAACGATAAATACCCCGCACTCGTGTAGCACGCAATGTCGCAGATTTCGGCTGGTTTTTCACCAGTCACCGGTCACTATTCACTAGTCACCAATCCTGTTTGTGTAAATTCCTGCATCGTGGCCGTTTCCTAATTCAAATGCCAGCCCGAATTGACTACAATTCGGATTCGGAACAAAGGCTATTTTGCGATTTGGAGGAGAAATGTCAAAATCGCGCAGGCAATTCTTGACTCAATCTTCGCTCGCCTTGCTGGGCGCGGCTGCGGGATGCCGGAGCAAGTCACAAAAATCTGCCGAAATTCCTCCTGGCGCGCCGCCGGCGTTCGGCACTTCGCCCCCTGCCGGACCTGAAGTGTCGTCTGCAACTTTTGCCGAAGCAGAGAAGCTCGTGCAGGTCAAATTGACCACCGCGGATCGTGACCTGGCCGCAGGTAGCTGGCGGATGAATGTCGCCTCGGTTTACGAGCGGCGCACTGGTCCGCGCAAAGTCACGCTGGAGCCCACACTTGCGCCCTGGTCGCGCTGGGACCCGGTGCTGCCCGGCGAGAAGCGCGGCCCGGAGCGCGACCGCTTTATCCTCAACGCGACCGACCCAGGACCATTGCCAACCAAGGACGACGAAATTGCTTTCGCGCCCCTGACACAGCTTTCGCGCTGGATCGAACAGCGAAAGCTTACCTCCGAGCGGCTCACCCGGATCTATCTTGACCGGCTGGAGAAGTTCGATCCCAAGCTGCGCTGCGTCATTACCCTGCCGCGAGAATCCGCAATCGCGCAAGCCAAGAAGGCCGACAGTGAGATCGCAGCAGGGAAGTACCGCGGCCCGTTGCACGGCATCCCTTGGGGCGCCAAAGACCTCCTGGACACCGCTGGAATCCCAACCACATACGGGGCCGAGCCCTTTCGGAACCGCGTTCCCGCGACGGACGCCGCAGTGGTGACACGTCTCAATGAGGCGGGTGCCGTACTCGTTGCGAAGCTGAGCATGGGCGCGCTGGCCCTAAACGACATCTGGTTCGGCGGGCAAACCATGAACCCGTGGCTGCTCGAGGAGGGTTCGTCAGGATCAAGCGCAGGCCCAGGGGCTGCCGTTGGGGCGGGGCTTGTAGGTTTCGCGATCGGGAGTGAGACGGATGGCAGCATCGTAAGCCCTTCCATGCGTTGCGGAATTACCGGATTGCGCCCCACCTACGGCCGCGTGCCGCGCACCGGGGCAATGACTCTGTGCTGGTCGCTGGACAAGCTTGGCCCGATGACCCGCAGCGTCGGGGACGCCATGCTCGTCCTGCGCGCCATCTCCGGCCACGATCCAGGCGATTTGTCCAGCGTGCCCAGCAAACTTGACTTCGACTCAGGCTCGAGCGTGCAAGGGTTGCGCGTGGGCTATTTTCCGGGCTGGATGAAGGAGAATCCCGCGACCGACGTGGATCGCAACGCCATGGATGCGGTTCGGAAGGCGGGCATGGTTCCGGTTGAGGCGGCCATTCCCGACTGGCCTTATGATTCGCTGGATCTGATCCTCTTTGCTGAGTCGGCAGCTGCCTTCGAGGAGCTTACGCTGAGTCATGGTGTGGATCAGCTTAAAGCCCAGGTTCCGGACGCCTGGCCCAACATTTTCCGCCAGGCGCGGTTTCTTTCGGCTGTTGACTTCGTGCAGACCGACCGGTTCCGCCGCAGCGTCGCAATGGAAATGGCTCGCGTTTTTTCAAGTGTGGACCTGCTCCTGGTGCCTTCGCTGCGCGACGAAATGCTTACCATTACCAATTTTACTGGGCATCCCTCGCTGACATTGCGCGCCGGCTTCGTCGAGGTATCCACCGCTCGAAGCGACTGGGCGCCGGACCCAAAGAAGCCGCTTCCGACTTTCTCGCCCCCACGCCGCGTCCCCCATGGCGTCACTCTGATTGGCCAACTTTTCGAGGAAGGCACTTTGGGGCGCGCGGGTCTCGCCCTGGAGAAAATCTTCGCCGTAGCAGAAGAACGCCCTGCAGGTTTTTAAGTAGCACAGACTTCAGTCTGTGGGTGTCCGTTCAAGAACCCGGGCCAAGCGCGCTAGCCAAGATCAAATGGAACCCCACAGACTGAAGTCTGATGACATAACGAAGTCGGCCTCACGACGATCCGAGTAAACTGTGTGCTGTCCAACGCGCAGAGCTCGGGTCGAAGGAGGCCGAGATGCGAATTATAGGATGCGATTTGCACGCGCGACAACAGACGATTTCGATGGTGGACATCGAGACGGGGGAAGTGACCGAAAAGACGCTGGCGCATGAAGGCGAGGCGGTGCGGGAATTTTACGCCGCGTTGCCCAAGCCAGTGTTGGTCGGGTTGGAAGCGACGGGATCGATGTTCTGGTTTCTGCGGCTGCTGGAGGAGTTGGGGATCGAGTACCGAGTGGGGCATCCGGCGGCGATTCGCAAAGCGGAGACGCGGAAGCAAAAACACGACCGGCGCGATGCGGAGTTGATTCGGCGGCTGTTGGTGGAGAAGCGGTTTCCGCAGATCTGGCTGCCGACGAGCGAGCAGAGGGATCTGCGGACGTTGCTGCAGCACCGGCACCAGTTGGTGCGGATGCGGGTGATGACGCAGAACGGGCTGCAAGGGCTGGCACTGAGCCAGGGATTGCGGCGCGGCAGCAAACTGTGGAGCCAAGCCGGCCAGCAGGAACTGAAGGGACTCGGGCTGGCTGGATTTGCGGCGACGCGGCGAGAGCAGTTGCAGGAGCTGCGTCAGGAACTGAACCAGCGCCTGCAACAGCTGGATCAAGCGGTGCGGGAGCAGGCCGAGCAGCGAGCCGGGGCACGGTTGTTGTTGAGCCACCCGGGCGTGGGACCGACCACAGCGCTGGCCACCGAGGTGTTCCTGGGAGACGCGCGGCGATTTCCCAACGCCAAAGCGGTGGCCAGTTACGTGGGGATGATTCCCAGCGAACACTCCAGCGGCGGCAAACAGCGGAACGGAAGTTTAAGCAAGCAGGGCAATCCGCTGCTGCGGTTGTTGTGGGTGGAAGCGGCGCGAGCGGCGGCACGCAAGGATGCGCGGTTGAAACAGTTTTATCGTCGCAAGTTGGTGCAGAAAGGTCTGGGCAAGGCGGTGGTGGCCACAGCGCGAAAGCTGGGCATTCGGCTGTGGATCATGATGCGCGACCAGATCGATTACACCGAGTTCTGCCGGCGGGCAGAACAACGGTGTCCCCATGCGGGGATGCCTGAGTAGCACAGTGGTCATGCTGTATGGACCGGGAGTCTGATGAGGCCACCCGCCTCCCCGAGTTGCGGGGAGATCGAATAACTCCTCATGGTCTGAAATGATCGGAGAGATGTTTGGTGGGTACACCGAATTGAGGAACGCAATGGGGCCCGAGCCTGGCTTGGACACAAAAATTCACCAGCGAAGACCACTCGGTCCCTCACGAGAATCAACCAGGGAAGCGAGATACTTGGGGTGCGCCCAATCAGGTTCATTCCCAGCGCTCGATTCCCCTTGACACGGCCGACTTTGTTAGAGATGTGCTACGCAACCGCGCCCATCTCCGCAATCACCGCCCGCGTAAACTCCTGCGTCGTACCCGTTCCGCCGACGTCGCGCGTGGTGTGTTTTCCTTCGCGATACACTTTGTCGAGAGCGCCCAGGATGCGGCGCGAGGCGTCCGCTTCGTTCAAATAGTTCAGCATCATCGCTGCCGACATGACGATCGCAGTCGGATTCGCGATCCCTTTGCCGACGATATCGGGCGCCGTGCCGTGAACGGCTTCAAACAACGCGGCAACATCTCCAATGTTCCCGCTTGGCACGACGCCTAATCCTCCCACGAGCCCTGCGGCGAGATCGCTAACCACGTCCCCATAAAGATTCGGCAAGAGCAGAACGTCGAACTGCGCGGGATTCATCACCAGTTGCATGCACGCGTTGTCCACAATTAGTTCGCGATATTCGATCTCCGGATATTTCGCGGCCACCGCGCGAATCGAATTCAGAAACAGGCCGTCGGAAAGCTTCATGATGTTGGCCTTGTGAATCGCATGAATTTTCTTGCGTCCATTCTTGCGCGCGTATTCAAAGGCGAACCGGGCGATGCGCGTCGAAGCGTGCTCCGTGATAATCTTCAAGCTCTCCACGACGCCGGGAACCACCGTGTGTTCGAGCCCCGCGTAAAGGTCCTCCGTATTTTCCCGCACGATCACCAGGTCCACACCCGACCATCGAGAAGAAACGCCGGCAACATTCCGCACCGGGCGCAGATTGGCGTAGAGGTCGAGCTCCTTGCGAAGCGCGACGTTGATGCTAGGGGGTCCTTCAGCGACAGCGGTCGCCATCGGCCCCTTCAGCGCGACATGCGTGCGCCGCACCGATTCCACCGCTTGCTCGCGCGGAAATTCCCCGACGCGTTTGCCGTCTTTTAGCGGCGCCGCAATTACTTCCCATTCCACCGAAACCCCCGAGGCCTCCACAATTTGCCTGGCTGCATTCGCGACTTCAGGACCAATCCCGTCTCCAGGGAGAAGAGTAATTTTATGATTCATAGTTTCAATCATTTTAAGCGCTTATTTCAGAACCGTGTAGCCCGAAACGTCGGCTCCGTTCATCAGTTTGGGGTCGTTCGACGACCTGCGGTCCTTTGCGCGTTCCAGACGCGAAGGGCGCGCATCCCGGGAAGCCTAGCGTCCGCTACGGCGCGGCGTCAAGTGAACATGCGGGCGAGGAACGGCCGTGTCACCGAAGGCGCGACTTACCGCGGGTGGGAGGCAAGCCAAGCTTTGGCTTGCTGGACTTGGGGCAGGTCGCTGTCGGCATTCTGCCAAGCCGTGAGAAAGTCGCGATAGGCAGAAGTAGTGTGAGGTACATCTCCAGGCATGGCGTAGGACTGGGCGATGCCGTAAAGAAGTAGGCCGCTCTTTGGGCGCTCGCGCAGCGCTTCGTTGAAGGCGTCACGGGCCTTTTCCCATTGTCGGGTTCTCAGGTACGCGTAGCCGAGGCTCTCCTGCTCTGGGCGATAATAATGGGGAGGCTCCGTGTAACTCAACGTCCCTTGCTTCTCGACGGCCCGCTGTAGAAGGCTCATGCCACCGGCGGTGTCTCCCTGAGCGACTTTGAGATTGCCGCGAAGATCGAGCGAGAGTGTACCCAAGAGATTGAGGATTTCCGTGGGATCTTCGCCCTGGTCATCTTGGGCGGCGGCATCGTCCTTTTTCTTCGGCTTTGCGGCTTCGAGCCTCCAAAGCGATGCGTCCAGGTTTTCGGATTGCGTCGCGGCTTCGGCCAAGTCGGCTTTTTCGAGGGCGGCCATTCCCTTGGAGTAGAAGTTCAGTCCGTCGGAGTAAGCCTTTGCCGCCGCTCCGGCTGAACCAGGCTCCGCGCCGTATGAGACAGGGTCGTTCGAAACGGCTTGCCAATCCCCGAATCGGAAATGGACCCGCACCAAGCTGCTGCCGGCCCACGTCACGAAGGTGGCAGAATTCATCCCGGCCGGAGCAGACACGTCCCGGAGTTTCTTGGCCCACTCGAGGCCTTCGCGGTAACGACCGGATTCCCCACATGCGGCGATCAAGTAGGCGAGGTTGTGAAAGTAGTTCCAATCTTCCTCAGGTTTGATCCCCTGCGCGGCCATGTAAGCTTCGTCCACCCGCAAGGAAGCCAAGAAGGACTGGCGCGCTTTCTCGTAATCACCCACACGCCAATAGATGTGGCCAGGCATGTGAACCAAGTGGCCAGAACTGGGAGCCAGGCTCGCGAGCATGTCGGCGCTAGGAAGCGCGTCCTCAGGATGCGAGCTGGTCTCCAGCGTGTGGATCCAATAATGATTCGCTGCGGTGTTGTCGGGATGGGCAGTCAGGAGATTATGCAGAACGGCCTGGGAGTAGAGTTCGCCTTCTCGTGGCCGCCCTTCGGACTCGTAACCTCCCATGAGGCCGAGCCCCAGAAAAGCCTGAGCGTCGAGATCATCGGGATAGCGGTCCACGAGCGCCTCCATCTCGCGCTGATAGGCAGTGCGCTCCTCAGGTTTTTCCCCGTTCACTTCATGTTCGGCCGCGCGGATGTAGAACTGCTCGTGCTCGGATGCCTTGTCCGCCAGCGATTTGGCCTTTTCCAGCGCGGCAATACCTTCTTCCTTCACGGGTCCGCGGAGCTTCAGAGCTTCGAATTCTCCCCAATAGGCCATGGCAGCCGAGGGATCCTGACGAGCGACTTCCTTGAAAGCACGATAAGCCTCGAAGTCCCAGAAGCAGTGGAGCAGCCGAAGACCTTGATTGAAGTAGGCCTGAGCAGCGGCGGAGTTGGTGGTGATCTTCAGGCTGGCATTTCCGATACCCTGCATAAGCGGCGGTGGAGGCAGTTCCCGGTATGCGGCTTCCACCGAGGGACCGTGGTGCATGGCTGTCGCAGTCTGAGCGGAAGCGTTCGCGCAGGCAAGAAGGGCCGCAACGAGAAAGAGGATTGATCGCGGCATTTTAATGTCCGGTGGACATTCTGCTTGGGATTTCCGTTTTGACCTCATCTGTAGACGCCTTATACACCTGAGGTCCTTGCGAACGAAGCGAATTGTTCTTCGTCGCACCACCTTCCAGTTTGGGAGCCCCGACCCTCACCCGCGCGAACCTTCAACGCGTCCGCCGCATCGAATAGGTGTGGAGAGAAACAACATTTAGCGCACAACACGAAGCCCTTGCATCCTGTGTTATAATGTTCTTGGAAGAAATCTCGCCGAAACCGGCAGGGAGTGAAAACACTGAAATGATTACAGTTACTCCAGTGGCGACAACGAAGGTAAAAGAAATTATGGGCCAGCAGACCCCCGCGCCTATAGCGCTTCGCGTGGCCGTCGTGGGCGGAGGCTGCTCAGGCTTCAGCTATCACATGGCGTTTGAGAATTCGGAAAATCCAACCGACAACGTCTATGAATTCGACGGACTCAAGGTCCTTGTCGATCAGATGAGCGAAATGTACCTGGAAGGCGTCTCCATCGACTATATCGAGACGCTGGAAGGTGCTGGCTTTAAGTTTAATAACCCGAACGTCAAGAGCACCTGCGGCTGTGGCAGTTCGTTCAGCGTATAAGAGCGCCGCGATTCTTTCTCGATTCGGACGCGTTTGCCGATGGGCCTTTGCGAGTCTTCGCATAGGCCCATTTTCTTTTGCATCCCCAGTTTGTATGAACCGTCGTGATCTCGTTGCATTGCGCTACCGTGGCCCGTATTCTATAGGCCGCTCATGAAAATCGCCCTGGCCCAATTGAACCCCACCGTCGGCGACTTCGCCGGAAATTCCGCCAAGATTTTGGAATTTGCGCGCCGCGCCGCGAAGCAGGGCGCGGATTTGGCCGTATTCTCCGAGCTCTGTCTGTGCGGGTATTTGCCGATGGACTTGATCGAGCGCCCTCAATTTATTGACCGTAACGAAAGGGAATTGGCTTGCCTGGCGAAGCAGTTGCCGATTCCCTCCATCGTCGGATATGCGGCCCGCGCAACAGGATCGTCAGGAAAATCCGCCGCCAATGCCGCGGCCCTCCTGGCAAACGGAAAAATCGCATTCGTCCAGCACAAAATGCTCCTCCCCACGTATGATGTATTCGATGAATCCCGATATTTTCAGCCCGCCGCAGCGCAAAACGTTTTCTCGTTTGGCGGCCAAAACCTGGGCATCACCGTCTGCGAGGATATCTGGAACGATAAGACGTTTTGGAAGAAACCCCTCTATGAGCGCGACCCAGTCGCCGAGCTGATTGCCAAGCGCGCGAGTCTCATCATCAATATCTCCGGGTCTCCCTACACCATCGATAAGCGAGCTCTGCGCATGGATATGTTACGCGCGCTTGCAAAATCCCATGGTCTGCCCGTTGTTTACGTCAATCAGGTCGGCGGAAATGACAGTTTGGTCTTCGACGGAGGCAGCGTCGTTGTCTTGCCCGATGGACGAATCCCCGCTCAAGCGACCTCTTTTGTGGAGGACCTCGTCTTGTATGACACGGAGACAAACTCGGGTGAGCTTCACTCGCAGCCCGCAACCGAGCTCGATCTGGTCCTTCAAGCTCTCATCTGCGGAACGCGCGATTACGTTTGCAAGTCAGGTTTCCACGCTGTGGTAGTGGGCCTCAGCGGAGGCATCGATTCTTCCGTTGTGGCCGCCATTGCCGTGGCGGCCCTGGGCCGCGAAAATGTGCTCGGTGTTTCCATGCCCGGGCCATATTCCTCCGAGGGAAGCCGCGCCGATGCCCGGCAGCTAGCGGAGAACCTGGGAATTGAGTTTCTGACAATTCCGATTACGGATGTCTTCCGGGCCTACCGAGCCGCGCTCGCGGACGCTTTCCGCGCCCAGCCGGAAAACGTGACCGAGGAAAATCTACAGGCAAGGGTGCGTGGAAACTTTTTGATGGCGCTATCAAACAAGTTCGGATCCATGGTTCTCAGCACCGGAAATAAATCTGAAATGGCAGTAGGGTATTGCACTCTCTACGGAGATATGGCAGGCGGCCTGGCTATGCTTTCGGATGTCCCCAAGACAATGGTGTACGCTCTCGCGGAATTGATCAATCGCGAAAGGGAACTCATCCCCCGCGCGTCGGTCGAAAAGCCGCCTTCCGCAGAGCTTCGCCCGAATCAGAAGGATCAGGATTCCCTTCCTCCGTACGACGTTCTGGACAGAATCTTGAAGGCTTATATCGAAGACGTAAAGAGCCCGGAGGAAATTGCCGGCCAATGTGATTTCGATATCGATTTAGTGCGTTCGATTGCCGGCAAAGTCGACCGCAACGAATATAAAAGAAGGCAAGCCCCTCCCGGCCTGAAAATTACTTCTAGGGCTTTCGGACTGGGCCGCCCTTTTCCAATAGTTCAAAAGTTCAATCCCTGAGAGGAGCCTCCCTGTGCTACGAAAATTGGTCCTTTGCGCTCTATTATTCCTTTCGGTTTATCGGCTTCCCTCAGGCGCTCAAACGACCTCAGGAAAGGAAAAATCCCTAGCTCCAAAAGCAGCCGATTTGCCGACCGCTAAACCAGGAACGGTCGAGAGCCGCGTCGAGCGTTATCTAAGGAATCTGTATGCCTGGGGCCCGGCTTATGATGTCAAAGTCGGTCCGTCCAAGCCCTCACCCATTCCGGATCTGCTAGAAGTTCCAGTAACTGTCTCAATGGGAGGACAATCCGACACCGCCGTCGTATACGTTTCAAAAACCGGCAATTTCCTACTCCGAGGAGAACTCACAGACATGTCGGTCGACCCCTTTGCCGACATCCGTTCTAAACTCCACATTGGCAATTCGCCTTCCATGGGGCCGGAAGACGCCAAGGTTACTCTAATCGAATTTGCCGATTTCGAGTGCCCCTCCTGCCGTCAGCTCGATCTGGTACTCAGGGAGTTCCTCCCACGCCACCCAGAAGTTCGCCTCGTCTTCAAGCACTACCCCTTGACCGATATTCACCCCTGGGCGATGACAGCCGCAATCGCCAGCCAATGCGCCTTCCAGCAAAGTCCCGCCGCCTTTTGGAAAATCCATGACGCCATTTTTGACGCCCAAGATGTAATTAGCCCCTCAAATGCATGGGATAAGATGCAAGACCTAGCAAACCATTTAGGATTGAATCCGGACGCCTATCGAGCCTGCATGATCAGCCCAGACACCGCCAATCAAGTGACGGAAACCATTCAGGAAGGCCACGCCCTAACCATCACTGCTACCCCAACCACTTTCGTAAACAGTCGGCGAGTCGTCGGCCCCGATAAATCTTTAATAGAACAGTACATTTCATTCAACGATCCGCTGAGATGAACATAATATAGCTTATAAGACAAGCTGTGTCAAGAGGGGAATGGTGGGATATTCTTCACTTTTATGTGCTTTCCAGGGTGGGGGAGCTGGTGCTGAGGAGTTTGAAATGGGGTGGGAGTCGGGCTGGGGGTAGCGCGGGAGAGGATGTTGAATGTTTTGTTTGCCAGCCGTGGAAGCGGGACGGCGGGATGCCTAGGAAGCGCTGAGGAATAATCAGGAGCTTTTCGGGAAGGATTTTCGGCTATTGCTTTTGCTCCATGAGGGCTGTCGCAAAGTACGCCGGTGCGGTCTGTAGCGAGACCGGATTCTTCAGGTGCGGGTAGCGCAGAACCCGAATTTCTTTCAGTGGTAGCTTTGTTTGACGAAGCGGAAAGTTTGCTCAATTTTTTTACCGCGTCAGGAAGCTTTGCGCGATCCACCATCGCGATACCGAGTGCCGCGCTCCGCGGAGGTTGGGTAGCGGCAAGAGTGGGTCTTGACCGAAGCCGGGGAACGCGACCAACAGCAATGGATTTCCGCAGACCGTCGAGAGGGGCGGTTTTGCTCCGTCGCGCGGTTGGGACATTTTCTCCAGGCCGTTTTCGATGTTGATAATTTTGGGCTGCTCGCGTAGGGGGCCACGTGCGCAGATAATCGATGGTCACGCGATGGCGCCGGTGGTACGGGGCCATGTGCTGCCCTGTCGGGCGATTGACAAAACGTTCTCGCAGCTCCAGTAACGGTCCAGGAGCTTTCTGCGAATTCCTAACCGGTCGATGGGCCAAATGGCGCGCCCGTTCGTGTGCGTATGCAACTGCTCGATGGCGCACCGGATTTCGTCGTTCTCGCCGAACAAATCCTGGGCGCATACAGAGAAAAGCCGTTCGTAGAGCGGCGGAGGCTGGCTGACGTGGGGCTTGGCTCCGGTGACGCTGTACATCCAGTAGCCCGCGCGCACTTCCCTGTCGCTGCCCGATCAGACCTGATCGAGGTTTTCAGGAGTTAAATCCGCTGAGAATTTAACGGGATTTACATCGCGGCTGAACCGCTTGCGGAGAAAGTCGATTTGGAACAGGTTTTGGTGGGAGAGGCGGCCGCCGCGGCGGGGCTGTGCGGCGTTTGCGAACGTCGCTAGAGGGGCAGCTTGCACGCGCGACCAACAAAATCGCACTGCCAGGAGTGTGGCTATGCTGCTCGGCCTTTTCCGCGGTCTGTAATGCCGCGACCCGCAAAGAGCGCTTGCGAGATCGCACCTGGAGTTGCCAGTTTGGGGGGAAGGGACAGGTTAGAGGTCGCGAGAGAAGCGGGTTAGTGGTGGGCGACGGCGGCAACGGCGGCTCCGGTGGCGAGGCCGATGGCGAACCATTTTGCGGCGCGCTTGAGACGCAGGAGGAATGTTCCGCCGTGGGCGACAGCGATGGCGGCGTCTCGTTCGTGTTGGAGCGACGCGGAGCGGGTTTTTTCGTCGGACAAATCTTTTTCGAGAGAGTCGGTCTGGACCGCGCTGGCGCGGCAGTCTTGCAAATCGTCATAGAGGGGGACGAGGTCGGGTTGCGGAATGGAGATGGTGGTCGAAGATGTTTCTCCGGGCGGGAGCGGGACGGATAAATCGGGATCGTGAATGGAAACGGGGAGCGGGAGAGTTGGCAGGACGGAGGGGAGTTGTTGGGAGGCTTGCTGCGGGGTCTGGACGGTGCGTTTTTCGGCTTGAATGGCGGCGAGAGCGGTGGCGAGTTGCGAGTCGCGCTGCTTTTCGCGATCGCCGGCTTGCTGGATGGCCGTATTCTGCGCGGCCAGGGTGGCGGCGAGTTGTTGGGAGTCGTGACGCGCCGATCGCCAGGCATCGGCAAGGAGAGCTACGGCGATCAAGGCGGCGACGAAAACGATGAGATCGAGTGTGGGCTTCATTCGAGATTTGAAATTGGATGTTGGAGGTTGGAAATTGGAGAGTGAAGATCGGGTGATCTTAAATTGTGGCAGGGAATGCGGAAATCATGAATGGCTTGGCTGCGGGGCGATGGCGCTTAATTCCCTGCCGGGAATGCGAGTGGTCCGAGTAGGACGCGGGAGTCGGCGAAGATTGAGGGTTGGAGATTTGAAATTTGCGATTTCAGATTTGAGATTGGAAAATTCCGATTTGAAATTTCAGATTGGGAAATTTATATTTATGGATTTGAGTGCAGCGTCGATTTGGGGCGATTGGGAACGGACTGCGTACTTATTCCTGCTACACGGACGAACAACCACACACTTGCTGGTGTTTCATTTAGTGCGTCATGCGAAGCGGCGGGGGCGTCACGCGCGGCGGGAGGAATAGTTGCGCTTGCGGGCCAGGACTTCGGCGGGGTAGTTCGCGTCGGCGCCGCCGTTCCAGGCGAGGAGGGCGGCGGGGGCGTCGCCTTTGGCTCGAGCTAGCCTTGCGGCCAGGATGCGGCATCCGAATTCGATTCCGGTGGCGGGATCGCAGAGTTCGGAGAGAGACGCTTCCTTGAAGCCGAATTCTCGCGCCACCTGTCCCATCACTTGCATGAGCCCCCAGGACATGGCGCGCGTGTAGGCTTCGGTGGCGCTAAGTTTCCCGGCGGTGTACAGGGGAGCGACGTAGCGCGACAGGAAGGAGGGCTCGTAGCGCACGGCCCAGGGATTCCAAGCGGATTCCTGCTCGATGACGGCACAAACGAGCGCGGGGTCGAGGGCGTGCTCGCACGCGATGTGGCGGGCGAGATCGATGATTTCGGGAGGGACGGCTTCTGGAGGCATGAGGTTGGAGGTTGGAGAGAAGTGACTGGTGATTGGTGACTGGTGACCGGTGAACCGTACGGCGTGAGTCGTGATTCGTGAATTGTGATTCGTGAAAAGCAGAACCATTCGTGCAATTTGGTCAGTGGCGGCTAGGCGGGTTTTCACCAGTCACTAGTTACCGGTCACCAGTCACCGCTTCCGATCGCCGCCGTTCAGCTCGAGGAACTGGACTGGCGGAGGGTCCTTGAGCTGGATGCCGAGGTGGCCGGCGATTTGGCGCAGGGCGTGATAGAGGTGCGGAAGGTGATTGATGGCCATGTCGCGAACGAAGGCGCGGCGAATTTCGTCGTCGCGGGTGCGGCGGTGCAGCCAGCGAAGGAAGAAAAACATCTGGAGGCACGAGGAGAAGCCGACGACGATCCAGTAGGGATTCATGGGGGTGAGTAGCGCGGACTTTAGTCTGTGGGTTTTTCTTCAGAGGGTTGAAACAAGGATGCGATCCATCTTCGCGCAAACTTCAGGCGTCTGACCGGTGCAGTCCGGGAACTTGAGCGGAAAATCCACAGACTGAAGTCTGTGCTACTTAACCCTTAAAGCCGAACGACAGGCCGCCGGGGCCGAAGCCCAGGCTGAAGACGCTGGAGGCGGCGTTGCGCGCGCTGGCGTCGAGCAATTGCGCGGGGACGCCGATGGCGCGGCCGAGCAGATTCGTGTCGGTGCCGTACAGGCCGGAAAGGCCGGAGAGGGCCGAAAGCGTGTCCGAGCGCGAGGCGTTGGCGAAGGCGATTTGATTTTGTTGCGCGAGGTTGGCCTGGTCCTGGCCCTGGGTGCGCGCGAGGGAGTCGATGAGCTCGCCGTAGCCGGCGGAGTTGCGCGTTTGCGCGGCGCGGTTGGCGGCGTTTTGCGCGAGCGCGTCAAAGGAGGAGGATAGCGCGGACTGCGAGGTGTTGGTGATCGCCGATTGTTCCGCCTGCGAATAGCCGGGATTGGCGAGCAGGTTTTGATAGCCGGACGCCGCTTGCGAACCTAGCGCCTGGCTGGATCCGTAGATCTGCTGGTTCATGGCGTTTTGCTGAGAGAGTTGCTGGTCGATCATTTGCTGCGTTTGGGCTTGTGCGCCGCGTCCCATGGGACACCTCCGTTGTGGTGACTTGTGATTGGGGACTGGTGAACTGAAAATCGTGAACCGTGATTTATGATTCGTGACTCGTGGAAGGCAAAACCATTCGTTAAATTTCGGCAGTGGTGGCCAGGCGGGTTTTCACCAGTCACTTGTCACTAATCACCAGTCACCGATTCATACCCGCCTTGAAAAACAGGGCCACGGGTCTTGCATCCAGCCCAGGCGCGCGAGGCGGCGGCCGAAGGCGCTGGCGACGCGCGGCGGGAGAAATGCCTGAACGTCGTCGAGGCCTCGGGCGGCGGCGCTGTTCCGCGCGGCTTCGTGAAGAGCAAGGAATCGCTGCCAGCGCAGGCGGGGCGTGCCGGCGGCGGGATCGTGCAGCAGGTAGGCTTCGGCCGTGAGGCGCAGCAGGACGGCCATCGCGATGCGCGGCGGGGCTGCGCCGGTGGATGGTGCAGGCGGGGAATTGCGATGCGGCTCTTCCCTGCCCTCGTCGAAAACCCGCAGGCTGAAGCGTGCGCTACTTGAAGCGCCTGCCATTTCGGCGGGCGCGGCATCGGGATCGTCTTCGAGGACCAGCTTTGACACGAACAGCGGGCTTTCGAGATCTGGGAACGGGTAGCCGAAACCCTGCGCGGCGTGCATGCGGCGAAGCGCATCGAAATCATTCGGCGTGTATTCGCGGATGCGCATGACGTGCAAGTAGCGCAGGCTTCAGCCTGTGGGTTTTGATTTACTCCAAGCGTGGCGTCTTCCAGGTCTCAACGAAAATCCACAGACTGAAGTCTGATGACATAACGAAGTCGGCCTCACGACGATCCGAGTAAACTGTGTGCTGTCCAACGCGCAGAGCTCGGGTCGAAGGAGGCCGAGATGCGAATTATAGGATGCGATTTGCACGCGCGACAACAGACGATTTCGATGGTGGACATCGAGACGGGGGAAGTGACCGAAAAGACGCTGGCGCATGAAGGCGAGGCGGTGCGGGAATTTTACGCCGCGTTGCCCAAGCCAGTGTTGGTCGGGTTGGAAGCGACGGGATCGATGTTCTGGTTTTTGCGGCTGCTGGAGGAGTTGGGGATCGAGTACCGAGTGGGACATCCGGCGGCGATTCGCAAAGCGGAGGCGCGGAAGCAAAAACACGACCGGCGCGATGCGGAGTTGATTCGGCGGCTGTTGGTGGAGAAGCGGTTTCCGCAGATCTGGCTGCCGACGAGCGAGCAGAGGGATCTGCGGACGTTGCTGCAGCACCGGCACCAGTTGGTGCGGATGCGGGTGATGACGCAGAACGGGCTGCAAGGGCTGGCACTGAGCCAGGGATTGCGGCGCGGCAGCAAACTGTGGAGCCAAGCCGGCCAGCAGGAACTGAAGGGACTCGGGCTGGCTGGATTTGCGGCGACGCGGCGAGAGCAGTTGCAGGAGCTGCGTCAGGAACTGAACCAGCGCCTGCAACAGCTGGATCAAGCGGTGCGGGAGCAGGCCGAGCAGCGAGCCGGGGCACGGTTGTTGTTGAGCCACCCGGGCGTGGGACCGACCACAGCGCTGGCCACGGAAGTCTTCTTGGGAGACGCGCGGCGATTTCCCAACGCCAAAGCGGTGGCCAGTTACGTGGGGATGATTCCCAGCGAACACTCCAGCGGCGGCAAACAGCGGAACGGAAGTTTAAGCAAGCAGGGCAATCCGCTGCTGCGGTTGTTGTGGGTGGAAGCGGCGCGAGCGGCGGCACGCAAGGATGCGCGGTTGAAACAGTTTTATCGTCGCAAGTTGGTGCAGAAAGGTCTGGGCAAGGCGGTGGTGGCCACAGCGCGAAAGCTGGGCATTCGGCTGTGGATCATGATGCGCGACCAGATCGATTACACCGAGTTCTGCCGGCGGGCAGAACAACGGTGTCCCCATGCGGGAATGCCTGAGTAGCACAGTGGTCATGCTGTATGGACCGGGAGTCTGATGAGGCCACCCGCCTCCCCGAGTTGCGGGGAGATCGAATAACTCCTCATGGTCTGAAATGATCGGAGAGATGTTTGGTGGGTACACCGAATTGAGGAACGCAATGGGGCCCGAGCCTGGCTTGGACACAAAAATTCACCAGCGAAGACCACTCGGTCCCTCACGAGAATCAACCAGGGAAGCGAGATACTTGGGGTGCGCCCAATCAGGTTCATTCCCAGCGCTCGATTCCCCTTGACACGGCCGACTTTGTTAGAGATGTGCTACTTAAACCTATCGCAAGATGACGGGGCCTGCGCTGCTCTGCGCCACCTGGCCGAAGCCGGAGCCGCCTTCGCTGCCGGATGCGGTGCCGCTTCCGCTGGAGGGCTGCAGCGCCGGGCCCGCGGCCGTGCCGCCGCCCGTGACGGCGGTTGGCGGAGTGCCGAAGGCGACCGGCTGCGAAGTTTCCGAGCCGAGATATTGCGAGTATGCGCGCCAATAGAGCGTTTGATTGCCGAGCGCCACGCGCAGGTTGCGCGAGCTGCCGAGAAAATGCACGTAGGGCTGGCTGAACGCGGGCGTCGTGTCGGATTCGGCGAAATAAAAAATGCCGCGATTCAGCGTCGAATTATCGGTGATGGCCAGATCGAAAATTCCGTCCGCGGCGGTGACGTTCAGGCTGCCGATCGGCGAAGGCGCGGCAATCGAGCCCGACGGATCGACGCCGGTCGCGCGTCCCACGGCGTTCACTCCGTTGACGAGCTGCGTGAGCGCTTCGTACACGTAGGGCGAGTCGCCCTTGATCTGCGCGAGTTGGCCGATTTTCAGCATGGGGTTATATCCAAACAATACTTGCGCAATGCGGGTGAAGTTGTTTTAGCTTGGGGGCAGGATCGCTTACTTGCCTCGAGGCAACGCTGGTAGTGGGTGTTTGGGAATCATTTGAAGTGCAGGTGTGTGTAGATTGCGTACTAGGACATCCCCTGCGCTATTTTGAAACAGCGTGCAAGCTGGTGAATGTCCTAAAAGGACGTCCAAAGAAAAGTAAAGTTCATCAACAGCTTCCTGCAAGTCACTCTTGTCCCCAATAGTCCCAAAGGGGAGAGGATTGGAATCGATGACATTTGAGGAAGCATTAGACAAGGTTCTTGCCTATAAACACACAAAAAAGAAGAAAAGATACATGAAGTCATTCCTCAAACAGCAGGATTCGTCACAAGACCTTCGCTAATTAGAAGAGATGCCTCCGCTAGTTTCCCTGCAAGATATTCGGCTTTTTTCGGATCATCATCGGTATAGGGGATCCCCCTAATATTAGCGTGCGTAGGAGCGTCTGGCTGAACCGCCAGCTCTAAAGCTAGGACCGATTCCACTCGGATGGACCTGACGCCATATGTTTTAGTAAAACATTTTTGTGCCCTACATTGATCGACGATCGACGGTCATATCAAAGTTGACCGACAAGCCTGAATTTTTCTCGTTTTCACGCAAGTAAAATGCGGCACGGGGATCATCCAATTGCTTTCGATTGAGGAGAGCCCGAAGAAGGACATCATCGGGAGTCAGTACACGAATTGGTGCACCTTCCACACCATTAGGGGACAAGCAGCCACTCCAATTTATCCAAGAGTTTATCTGGCTGAATGCGGTCTACATCGTGGGCGGCGGGGGATTCAAAATACAAATAAGAGCGCGCTTGTGAAGAAAACCCAAAAGTTACTCTCACGTGCTTATTTCCGACTCGCCAAGCGACTCGGATTCCGCCACGGTCGTCTGTCATCAATATTGGCAGCGGTATCGCAAAAAGTGATTTTTTGTTAAATAAGCGACCGTAGACCGATTCAACAACTGAGCGTGCAGCACTATATGCGGAAGGCGTAGCTACAATTTCATTATCGTCATTCGCCCTCATCAAACTATTAAGCGACGCCAAAATAATAGGAAGCGGGTCATTACCACCTACCGCAGAAATAACGTCCATCATTTCCGGTTCCCAGTTTAATTGATGCTGCTCCAAGACATTTGGGGAAGAGGGTTCTAACTGAAGCGAAATTATCCCAAGACCTGCTTGACCTACTTGGCGTTTCGGCAATGAAGATGGCTGAAGATATTCCCAATTTCCAAACTTAGTTTTAGGCTGTCTTGCAGTCCTAGTCGTGCTACGTTCTCCTACAAGGCCAAAAGGATTGGGCTGTGCCGCCATTTCTATGCCTCGTCCAGTTCTGGAAGTCTAAGGTTGAGTTCCGAAAGGATATTCCTAAGATATTCTCGTCCTTCGAGTAGTATCTCCCCAAAGGTTTGCTCGCCTTCATTAATGGTAACACTGAGGTTGAGAAATATACCACCCGCCAATTGGCGAGATTTGTCTGCAATGAACTGGATTTCCCAATTCTTCTCAGGCAGAGAATAGTTAAAAATAGCGCCATTTCCCACACATATGCCCGCCGAAGAGAGACTCCTAACGTTCATGTTTTTGAGGACTGTTTCTGGAGTGGCATCTTTAACAAATGCGTGCGTATAGTAGGAAAAAGAGTGGGACGCATACCTAAAATGAGGAACTGATCCAGAAATCCAAACAGTATAGCCCTGCAAAATGCTAGGGAGAGCTTGAAACAAATCTGTCGTAAAGTTTGAAATACTGAATTCAATCTTATCAAAACTGAACTTCAAATAACCTACCCCTGCGATGCTGACCGTAATTACTGGATCGGCCACAGTAGGACCGTTTCCAGTTACTTGAAAATTTGATAAAGACACACCGTGAGGTTTCAAAGCATTGTAAAGATTCTCTAGAATAAGGCCGCCGCGACCCCACAACTCAAAGGTCGGACGTGCAAATTTTCCGACATAATTCAATGTCTCGTGTTTAATATCTAAATCGAACGGCACAATGTCCTCTGGGTAACCCATTATATCACGGGAGCGTTAAAGGCCCAGACGGGGTTTCCATCATTGTATCGGCGAATTCCCCAGTTACTTCAGCATTTGATGTACCAAAATCAAGGTGTACTCGACGAACGAGGAGATCATTTTCGATTCCTGCAGGCCTCTCTTCGTAATGAGCGTCGGTCGAAGCGTAATGATAACACACGCAGTCACAGACGTTCTCGTAGGATGCGTTTACGTCTCTATGGAGGGGAATAAATTGCCTACCTAATTCCCTCCCCTCACGGGCGCCCAGGGATCTGGGAGCAGCGACGGGATGAAACGCTCGAGCTTGAACCATGCGCCTGGCGTGTTCGTGCCTGCTTGGAAGGCGACGCGTTCGCCCAGCAAGTTGATTGGCAACTCTAGATCTTTTGTGCCGGGCGAGGACAACGGGAGCGGCGGTAGCGCTGTGGGATAGGCTTCGTTGTCGACGAAGGCGGAAAGGTTCAAGTTCCCTGCCCCTTCGGCGTACAACGCCAGGTACGCGAAAAGTTTTCGGTGCGAGCGGACTTGATAGGACTGTTCGAGATCGTGGCTCAGGAAAAAGTAGGTTGTGTAGTAGGAATTGATGGCTGCGCCGTCGTCGGAAAATTGCGTGTCGGAGAGCTGGTAGATTTTCCCGTTGCCGGCGCCGTTGCCTAGAAAAACCTGCGCGGTGCCGTCGGAGCGTTCGGCGAGAGTGCACGAATTTGCCGTGATGTGCCACGGACACCACTTGCGCGAGCGGCCCACGGCGTACAGTTTTCCCGAGAGCGTGGAGAAAAGGATCGAGCCGAGCGATTCGATTTCACCAGCGCTGGACAGGCTGCGATAATCCAAAACTAAAATCAAATTCGGCGACGTAGCCGTGCCCGTCGGGACGCCGCACAGGATGCGCTTGTTGCGCGTGTCCACGCGCACCCACAGCGTTTGTCCGGCGGCCCAGTTGATGGTGTCCCACAGCGGCTGAATTTCCTGCGAAATTTTTATGGGCTCGCCGCCGTCGAAAATGTACATGCCGGCGCGCCCGGCGATCACGGCCCAGTCCTCGCCCACATCCACTCCGGCGACCGACGGCGTGCCGACGGCGCACGACACTTCGTTGATCGTCCACGAAGCGGGCTCGTTCACGCCGTCGTCCTCGGTGACGTGCAGCGAGCGGTCCTTCACGAGGTACAGGCGCTCGCGCAACAGGAACGCGGCGCGCACCGTCTGCCCATCGTTTTCGGACACGCTCATGAATCCGCTGACGCCGTCGTAGCTTTCGGGATCTTCGGCGAATGAGGCGCGTACGAGCGAAGTGTTGTACGGCTCGGCGGTGGGAAAAATCTCGATGTTGTCGACGAGGAACCCGGCGTTGAGCGTGGGCGTGCCGTCGGCGTAGACGCGCAGCAGCAGGTCGGGCGGAATCGTCGTGAAGCCGGGCGCGGGCGTGATCGGAGCGATAAATTCTTTCCACGCGCCGGCCGTGATTTGCGCGGCGGGAACGGAAACGCCGATGGTGGAAATTCCGAGCGACGCGCTGTAAATGTGCACGTGCAGCGTGCCTTGCGCGAGCGCGCCCGTCATGCGCACATGAACGCGCGCGGAGTAGCCGGTATTCGCTTGCAGGCGTGGCGCGCCGTTGTAATCGCTCACTGCGGTTTGCGTCATGAGCCCGCGCGTCGCGGTGGCGCCGTCGCCGAGGATGGCGTAATCGCCCCCCCAGATCGCTTCGCCGCTCGAATCGTAGCTGCCGCCGGCAAAAAACGTCGCGTCAGGAGTCCAGCCGAGCGGCACGTTGTTTCCCGTGCCGCCGAATCCGCCGTCAAACGTGAGGTTGTCCCAATTATTTTGCTTGTTGCGCTCGCCCCACCAGAACAGGCGCTCCGAGTAGCCGATCACGCCGGCGCATTCGCCAAGCTCGACGAGATTGAAGAGTGAATCCGCTTCGATGCCCGCGAGCAGCGCCGTGTCCGAAAAATCCACGACGAACGAAGCGGCGCTGTTGTCGAACACCTGCATCTGCGGCGCGCCGTCCAGCCCCGTCGTGTAGTAAAACAAATCGCCGCCCGCTCCGGTGAACGCCAGAATCCGCGCGACGATATTCGGCAGCGTAGCGACGGAAGGAATGCCCGTCACGTTCGCGCGCATGCCTCCGCCCGCCGTCCAGGATATCGGCGGCGAAGGCCGCGTCAGGTAGCCTTGCCGCGTCACGAAAATCACCGCGCACTGGTGCTCGCCCGCGCTGATGGAGCCGACCGGCGCGGCGGTGCCTCCGCTCGAGGACGAATTGGAATTTGTCTGCGCGTAGGTGAAGTGCAGCGAATCGATGATCGACGCGATCGGAAAAGTTCCGTTGTACGTCGTGTCCGTGACGCCCGCGATGATGACCTGGTCGGTCGGGAGCATTCCCGTCGGCGCCGCCGTTGTTACCGTCACAACATTTGACGTGCGCGAGATCGCCGAGATATTCGCGACGACGTCCGCGACGGCGGTGGGACCCGCGCCGGGGCCGATCTGGCTCACGCGATCCAAATGTGTGCCGTCGTACTGGCGCGGCATGTCCACGCCGAAGTTGCCGTCGTGCTGCGCGATATATTCGCGGCTGAAGAGCGACGTGGAACTTGCCGCTGCGTTCGGAGTAAGACCCGCCTTGATCTGCGTCAGCACGCCGGGAGAATTCTCGCCCCACAGCATTCCCGCCGAATCGATCGCCAGCAGTGTCTTCACGAGGTCCGGCTGCGTGAAGGTCTTCAGATAGTTGATAGTTGGATTGCCAACAATCGGCGAGTAAATCGACAAAAGTCCCGGCCGCGTTTTCACCGCGCCCTGCAAGAACGCGACGTCGCGGCAATCGGGCGACACCCCTTGCGGCAGATCGGCCGCCGCCATGTCGGTGACGAGCCCGCCGAACAGATCGAGCGGCGCGTCAATTGTGCCAGCAATGCTCATGGGTTGAGTAGCACAGACTTCAGTCTGTGGAATTTAGTCCTTGCACGTCGTTTCAGCGGTGGAGCGAATTGCGGAAAATCCACAGACTAAAGTCTGTGCTACTTCAAATCAGCGGCGCGAATCCTGCCCTGGCCGAAAACGGCCTGCGCCGGCGGCCGGTTTGCTGTTCGCGCTGCGTGGCGCGTATCAGCAGGTCCTCGAGCGCGTCGGACGCGGCGATGTCCCAGCGTTCGGCTTGCGGCGCGCCGCGCGCTGCGCCGGCCATCGCGGCGGCGGCGCAGGCCAGCGCTTCCTGCGCGTTGCGGATCAGCACCGGGCTCGTCGAATCGGCCAGGTCGGGAAAGGATGTCTGGTAGCGCAGACGAATTTGCGTGTCTTGCGTGGCGCCGAGAAAATACAAACCGTCGGCGCGCCATTCCCAGAAACGCAGCGTCTGCGCCTGTGGCTCCGAAGGCAGACCATCGTGATCGGTGAGGTCCGTCATCTCGATGAAATCGTCGGAGCTGAGGTTGGCGCGCTCCCACAATTTCACCGGCACGAGCAAGTCCGGCGGCAATTGGTTCGGCGGCGCCGTCGCGTCCGTGATCGACACTTGCGCGGAAGCGTCCACCACCGTGACGGCCGGGACGACCAGCAAAACATCGTCGCTCAGAAAAGTGCCGGACTGAACGTTGGCCAGCGCGCGCTGCGCCTTGCGGTACGCGGAGTTCACGTACGGCAACAGCACCGTATCGGTGAAGAGATTCCCCGCGGCGTCATTCAGCAGCGCGCGCACCAGCGCCGTGATCTGACCGGCGGTGTTGTACGCAGTCGTTCCGACAACTGGCATAGGGTGTTCCTTTTATTCTGCGATTCGCGTGTAAATGGACGGGTGACTGGTGACTGGTGACTAGTGGAAAAAACCAAAACCATCTGCGCACCACGATTGTTCGCTGGGTTTTCACTAGTCACTAGTCACCAGTCACTCCCCCTGCGGCAACGGCGACTGTTCCAAATACGCCGCGACCCCGATGATGCTGGACATCAGCGCGCTCACTCCGGCGATGGCCAGCGTGGAATGCAACCCGGCCTGCAGATTAAAGTGCTCGGGGTCGATTCCCACAGCTGCGAAGCCGGTGATGACGCCGTTGGCGCCGCCGGCAATCGCGGCGGCAACCACGCCGCGCCACCACACTTGAAAATTTGTCCAGGCATTCATGCGGTCCTCGTTACTTTGCCGTGACGACGAGGCCGCCTGGAGCGTTTGGGTCTGCGGGCACATTGGCCGTTGCCGGCGCCGAACATACCGATTCTTCGCCCAATGAGTCCACGGTTGTCACGCAGTAGTTGTAACTTGTGCCCGCGGATACGCTGCTGTCCGTGAACGTCAGTCCCGCATTGGCAGCGGTGTTCAGCTTCGCGTAAGTCGTCGCGCTCGACGGCGAGCGGTAGACGTTGTATCCGCTGATCGTCCCGGACCCTCCGACCGGCGATGGCGCCTGCCAGGTCAGCGTGACGCTATGAGCGGTGCCTGCGGGAACGCCTTGCGCGCCAGCGCTTCCGGAGGCAAAGAAGGCGAAGGCGAGCAACAGGGCGCAAACACTTCGAGAGCAATGATTGTGAAACGTGAGCATAGGCGGAGCCCTTTTCGTGGGAAGGTTTTGAGTACCACAGACTTCAGTCTGTGGATTTTGACTTTCTATGAGCGTTCGCACCCCGAAGCGCTAACGAAACCCCACAGACTAAAGTCCGTGCTACTACTGCTTCAATTCTACGAGGAACACTTCCGGCGTAATGGCGTCCGTGGACGCCACGTTGAACTGCAAGTTGATGGTCACCGCGGACGCGGTGCTGACGGCCGCCGTATCGAGCTTGATCGAGTTGCTTCCGGCATTGCTGTCCTGGCCCAACGTGGAAATGGTCTGCGCGCTCGTGGAGCCTGGATTGTTCATGATGAGGTAGGTGATGTGTTCGAGTTGATTGGCCGCGCCGGCCGGGGCCGCAGCCGTTGTGGATGTCCCGCCGAACGAAAGCGTGTAGGTGACCGACGCGGTGCCCGTCGTGTGCTTGGCCAGAGCGGTGATGATGATTCCCTGCCCCGCGCCCATCACGCCCGCCGGAAGTGTACAGGTAAAGTAAGTAGCCGCCGCCCCTGTTCCCGTTACCGCTGAACCGGGACCCTGGTAGGCGCAAGCGGAACTGTCGGCGCTCCCCACCGTTTGGACGGCGCCGTTATTCTCGATTTTCTTCCACCGGTGCGCGGTCGAGTCGGCATAGAGTTGATCGACGTTCGCTACGCCAGTCGGAGCGGACGTCTCGGAGGCTGAATAGAATTTATAGCTGTGCACGCCGCCATTAAAAGGAAATTGCACTCCCGTGGGAGGCGCGGCATATTGCGCCGCGGTAAGATTGAAGCCGAGGAAGCCGGTTCCAAGGCCGCCGCCGAGGCCGCAGAACAAACAGGAGTTGCCATTGTTCTCTTCGGTGAGCCAGGAGCGCATGGCGTTGCCGACCGCGGGCGGCGTTCCCGCGGTGCCGGAAGCCGCCGTAAACGTAAAGGTGCAAGTGCCGTTCGTTACGGATGTCGAATTATAGTAATGCGCCTCGCCTCCGGCGCTCGTCCCATAATAGATGTTGCAGCTTGTCGGAAAGTAAATCGGCTCCGCCACCGACAAGCTGATGGAGCTGGATGCGCCGACGGCCTGCAAAATCTCCGCGCTCTTTCCGCTTTCATGGCCGGCCACATCCAGGACGGTAACTACAAAGTAATAAGTCCCCGCGGAAAGCGACCCGCTCCCGGTTCCCGTCACACTGGGGATCGGGCGGCGGAAGATGTGACCCAGCATCGGCTCAAAGGTGGAATACGGTGAATCATTCCCTCCGCTCGTCAGGATGCCGGAAGTCTGGATATCGTAGCCAAGTTGCGTAGAGCCTGTGTCGCATCCGAGGTAGGTTGTCCCTGTGGAGCTGCCCCAGTTCCCATTTGCCGTCCCAGCGTTATAGTTGAACGTCCATCCGGGGCATTTCGTGGCGTTGCCGGCGAATTGCGCTCCCCACACGATATGCACGAAACCTGTGGCGTTCGCGGAAATATTCCAGGTGCTGCCGGGCGCTACGCCAGTCGGCCCATAATCATATTGAAGCGACTGGTCTCCCACGCTGGCGTCGTTGTCGCTAATCTGACCGCCGATAAAAACGCCTCCGGGACCGCCGTTCACGCTGGTAATAAATCCTTGATCCCAGTTGCTTTCGATGCTGGTGGTCCCATCGATGGCAATCGTGCCAAAGGCGTTGCCGCCAAAGATGCCGTCATCCCTGATGGTGTGGTACCTGAAGGCATTGTCGTGAAAACCGAACACGGCCGATTGCAACGAAGTGGTGAGGCCGGTATACCAAATCAGAGGAATCAAAGTGTTTGAGTTATTCGAGCTGTTCCAATCCACGTGGTAGAACTGGCTGAAATAGGAATTCGAGTCGATCCGCAGGTCCACTCCGCTCCCGCCGTTTTCATAGACTTCATCGTCGCGCATGGTGAGCGCGCCCTGGGCGTCTTCGATGACGCAATCCTCGAAGCAGGACATCGTAAGCCGTTCGAGGTCCATGTTGTTGCCGGCGCCGTAGGAAACGAATGCGGCGCCGACTTGTGTCTGTGTGTAGATGTTGGCCGTTGAGAGAGTCCAGTAGCCCGAAGAATAAGCCCCGCCATTTCCGAACCACGACACACCGCCTGACTCTGTTGCACTCCCTCCCACGGTGCCAAAGATCGGCAGTCCGACCAGTTGAATCGCTCCCTGCTGAACGATGGAGACGCCCGCGGGACTTGCAGGAAAATCGACGCCCGATAGATACCAGAGACCTTCAGGGATGAATACCTGTGCGCGATTTAGAGCCGTTCCATCCGCAACCGCGGCGGTCAGGGCGGCATCGAGGAATGGCCTGGCATCAGGAAATATAAATGCATCCGGCCCAACTGTGGTGGTAGCCGCAGCCGCAAGGATTAGATTATCTGTTCCTGCCCCGGAAACGATGGTGGTAATGAGCGCATCAGCGGTTGCCGATGCGGGGGGCGCATAGGGGAACATCGGGAAGCTGGGGGCAAAAGTCCCAGCGAAAGTATAGGTTTCCGCTCCCTTGTCAATGTAGCCGCAAACTCCTCCAGTGGAGAACGTCGAGCACTGAAACGAATATCCGAGCGGAACGTAAGTCCCGCCTCCATTCTGATCGCTCCAAACCAGGTACCCGACCGCGCCGGCGTCGTAGTCCCAATAAATCGCTACCATGTCGATTCCGGTTCGCGTGGCCGGAGCTGTCGTCACGGTGATTGCCGAGCTTGCCGCCGAGGTTCCAAGCAGCGGGTCGATAGCAGCAATTTTGTAGTGGACAGTAGTGGAGCCGGTTCCACCGTAGATGACAGGAGAGACAGCCCCTACAAGACTTGGAGCGGTAAGCGTTGATGTCGCTCCCGCGCCCCACACAAAGATACCGCAGCCGTTTTTAAAATTAAGATCGGCATTAAGAGTCAACGCGGTTGAACTAGCGCTAATCCCTCCCGATGCGTGCTGGTTAATGCTATTGACCGATTGATCGCAGCCTCCGGCAGGCATGTAGGCCGTGATGTCGCGCCGCGGAATCGGTCCCTTGAAGCGCTGGGCGGCGGTCCACTGGTTATCCGCGCTCGTGGACGGCACGGGAGCGCCGCCTACCGTAAGCGATCCGGTCACCGCGGCCGATCCGCTCACGGTGAGATTGCCGCTGAGCGAAAGCGAAAATGCGGAGATGCCGCTGGTCGTCGTGACAGTGGTGAAGGTCGGCGCGGTCGGATCGCTGGGCAGAATTACGTTCGGGATCTGCTTCGTGGTGATCGAAGGCCCGCTGATCTCAATTTCGTAGCGTCCCGGCGCGGCGTAGAAAGAATAATTCCCCAGGCCGTCGGTCGCGGTCGGATTCGCCAGCGCCTGCGTCAGCGCCGGATCGGAGTAAATCAGCGCGAGCGGCGAGCACGGCTGCCCCGTCGCCGCGGAAGTGCACACGCGCACAGTGGCGCCCGCCATCGGCCGCCCCTGCGCGTTGAACACGATGTCGTCCTTGCGCGATCCCTGCGCGCGCAAATCCACGGCGCACGCCATCAGCGCAATCGCCGCAAACGCCGCGAGCGCGAGAAATTGTTTCGTCAGTCTCTTCATTTCCATCAATCCCCTAAAATAAATACAAAACATTTGGAACCACAGATGAACACAGATAAACACAGATAAAAACTGGAGAGAAAAAACGCCGGAAGAACCAGGACCTTGCAGGTTTGCTTTAGAACTATCTCATTCGCTTGAATTGTTTTATCGGTTTTTATCAGTGTTTATCTGTGTTCATCGGTGGATTCATTCCTAGTCTTTGCTCTTCTCCGCGACTCTGTGTCTCTGCGACAATCCCTCGGGCGGCGGCTGAATGAGCCCGAGCGCGAGCGCCTTGTCGCGATTGAGAATCGCGTGGCACGATTTGCACACCGCGACGCCCGGCTTGACGCGATCGCCGCACCCGGGACACTCTTCGGTCTCGCGCGCCTGGTAATGCCATTCCTTCTCCAGGCCCAGCCGCGCCGCGGCGCGCCGCTGCAAATCGTGGATGAAGAGAAACGAGTGCGAGCGTTCCCACTCGCGGTCCGCCGCGGCCACCAGCGCGCGGTAAAATTCGTCGAGCATTTCTTGCGCGCCGCGCAGCTCCTCTTCGGTGGGAGCGTCGCCCGCGCACACGAAGACGCCCAGGAAGCTGCGCTCCCCCGCGTCGGAATTAATTTCGCGGCAAATGTCTTCGGCAATTTCGCGCGCTGTAATGGCCAGCGGCAGCGTGCGCTTGTCGCCATAGTCCATCACGGCCGTGCGCGGCGTAACGCGCGTCAGCGCATACGCTTCCCCTTCCGCGCGCCCCGCAATTTGAAACGTGCCGTACATCCGGTGCGCCATGTAGTGCTGCTCGGTGATGTTTGCAATTACCGCGGTTTCGCTGTTCATTTGTCTTTTCTCCCCTGCAAAGGTGTACCTGGTGAAAAGCGGATCCACAGATGAACACAGATAAACACGGATGAAGAAAAACCAAGAAACCGTTTGTGCCTTTTTCTTTTTCGTTTCTCGCTTTTATCAGTGTTTATCTGCGTTCATCTGTGGTTCCAATGCCTTTCTCCGTTCCACTCTCACGACAGCGCGGCTTCCGCGTACGCGTCGTACTCGCGCTCCTCGCGCCGCGTTCGCTCCTCGAGCGCTTCCCTCTTCTTTGCCTGCGGAACGCAGCGGCTCGTTTCGATCGCGCGCGCGATGTGCCGCGCCACCGCCGGCGTCAGTTGCACAAACTCGCCGCGCGGCCCTTCGAGGGTGAAGCAGTGCTCGTAATCCCCGCGCGAAGGATACGGCCCCAGCGCGGGAACGTTCCGCCCATTCACAATTTCAATCGTCCGCGCATGCCACTCGGCCGGAGAACCGTAGCTCTCCGCAGGCATCCACCGCTCGATGTGCCAGCGATTGTGCGGCGTATATTTCGGTTCGCGACGCAGCTCGATCACTTCGCGCACCAGCGCCCCCGAAACAGCATCGCGGTCCTCCCACTTCCCCCCAATCCAGTCCAGCCGCGCCCATCCCCACACCGCCCGGTAATTCGCTTCGCCAAACGTGTTGCGCCCGCCCGCAAGCTCAAGCGCGCGCGCCACATCCGCCGGCGCCTCATGCGTTTCTCGTAAAACTCGAATCATGATTGACCTGATGACCGGCGGCTCGTGAATTGTGATTCGTGAATCGTGATTCGTGAACACCTGAGCATCGCGGTTCGTGAATCGTGATTCGCGTACGATTGCGGCCGCAGACGGACGAACGCCGCGACAGGTTTTCCACGATTCACGAATCACCGATCACGAATCAGGTCATCTTCCGGAATTGCGCCGAGAACGTGATCACGTCGCTCGTGGCGGACGATGGATAGGCCGAGCCGCCGGTGAATTCCGCGCCGCTGGATCCGGTCGTGTAGCCGCGCAACTTCCAATTGTTGGCCGCGGCGCCCTGCTGCATTTGATACTGGTTGGGCGTGCCGCCCTGCACGGTGAAGCTCGCCTGGACCGGCCCGTACGCGGGATCGGCCATGCTCGATTCGACGCCTTCTCCGCGCACGCCCATTTGCCCGACGAGCTGCGTCCAGTCGACGGTATCGCCGCCCGTCGGATAGTTGCCCGAAAGATGGACCGTCCCAAAGGCATAGATCTGCGTCCCGCCGGGATCGACATCGGTAAGCGTAAGTGTGACGGACATATTTTTCTCCTGGTCCTGGTATGACAGGCGTCCAGCCTGTCACCCTTCAATTTTTGTGCGAAACGCACACAGGATTTGTGTGCGTTCACGGATGCTCTTGAATAGGATGCTGGCGTGCCCTACAAGTCCTCACTGGCCCGCCGAAAGCGCTACCGCCAACGCCGAAAGGTAGATTTGGAATGGGTCCGTCGATACAGGGCATATCAGCGCAGGTATCAAAGAAAATGGCGGCGGAAACATTTGTCCCGCCACCGAGACTACATGCGCCGTTACTCCCAAGCTTGGCGCGCAAAGCATCCAATCAAATTCCGCAAGTCCGCGCGAGCTTGGAGACAACGCAATCCCGAGAAGGTGCGGCTTCATAACAGAACATGGTACAGACTGTCCGGAAAGACTTGGTACCGAAAGAACCGAGCTAAACGACGTCTACAGGCGCAAAGATATTATCGCAACGAGCGCAGGCTAAACCTTGAACAACAGCGCCTTTGTAGACGCCGCTATCATCGGAAATATCGAGACAGGATTAATTCTGCCCGGAGAGCGAACCGAGCGCGGAATGTGACTCTATTCAAACAGCTTGATCGTGAGCGTTATTTGAAAAATCGATTGAAGCGGATCGTACAACAGCGAAACACGCAAGCTCGAAGAGCGCGTGCGCCCGGAGAAATCTCGCCAGGTGAATGGCGTAGATTATTGAGAGCGCATAAGTTTCGATGCTTCTATTGCGGGATCAAACTTTTTCCGGCCAACCGAAGCCTGGACCACAAGACACCTGTAAGCAGAGGCGGTTCCAACACGATCGACAACGTCGTGCCAGCTTGCCGCCCCTGCAATAACAGGAAGCTGCGAATGACTACTGAAGAGCTCCTCGCACGCAAAAACCAAATGAGAAAATCTCAGTAACCCTGGGGTCTGGCTAAGGTATCGATGTAACTGCCGCTGCGCGGGGAGTCGTTCCACACCTGGAATCCGGTGTCGAAGTAAAAGATGAACGACGCGGAAATGCCGCCGCTGGCGCCGTAGATCGGGAACACGGTTTGCCCGCCGACCTCGAAGAAGTCGATGTCCTTCATCACGGCGCGGCCCCAGTGCGACAGGTCGAGGAAATCCACGCGCGTCTGATCGGCGTTCACCGAGGACTTGATGGGAATGCCGGACATCGTTTTCTTCCCGGAGAAGAGCAGATCGAGATCGCTGGCGCGGCCTCCCGGCCCTTCCTTTACTACTTGGGAAACCGTGATGCCGAGATTTTCCCAGGCGTGTTCCTGCTCGACGCTGGTGTAGGCGATGAGTTTGCCGAGATGGTTGATGCCCAGCGCTTTGCGGACCTTGTTGATCGCCAGGCGCGCGTAGCCAGGCACCAACGCCGAATTCCCGGCGTTGACACGCGGCGTTTGCAATTGTTGCGGGTACGTGGCCCGGTTGAGGTTGAGCCAGGTGCCGGTGGTGGCGTTGTTCTGGTGATACTTGATGCCGTAGAGCGATACGGGCGACGAGCCGGTGAGCCCGTCGTGCACGATCAAGTCGTTGGCGGAAGTGCCGCTGGGCACGTTGTCCACGGTGATTGTTTGCGTCGAGGAAATCGGATCGGCCGCCGTTACGGTGGAAACGACGCTGGCCGCGACGTTGCGGTTGGTGGTGAGCGTCGGATCGTAGATCTGGATCGTCTGGCCAACGTAGACGAGCGCCGCGCCCGTGGGCACGGACATCGTGAATGTCGAGCCGCTGATCGAGCTGATCGTCCCCAGCACGCCGTTGCCGGCGGTCTGGATCACTTTGTCGAGGAAGGAGCGGAATTGCTTCATGCCGCTGGCGATTTCGCGCTTCACGGCATTTTCGATGGCCTTCTCGCGCGAGTTGGATGCGTATTCGACGAGCTTGGTGATTTGCACGGCGAAACGGAAAAAAATCGGCGAAACTTGCGCGACATCGTAAGTGGTGCCCGAGCCGAGCCCCAGGTCGCCGCCATCGGCGCTGTAGCTTCCGGCCTTGCCGCCGGGAATCAATTGCAACGGCAAGCGCATGTTGCGCGAGCTGACTTTTTCGACGTCACCGCGTTGCTGGATCATGCTGAGCAGAACGTCGTCGCGCTCGTAGAGCAGGGGCACTTTGTCGCGCACCTTCTCCAGTTGCAACGCGACGGTTTGTGCGTTGGTTTGTTGTGCCATGATGGCTCCTTATTTTTATGAAGTGATGATTGTATGAGTGAAGTACGAAGGTGGCAGGTTGCAGGTGGCAGGTGGTGGGGCCTCAGGTTTTGACTTTCCCTACCACCTGCCTCCTACTACCTGCAACCTACGAATTAAGAATTTCTTCATCGCTCATCGACGCATAATTCACTTCGCGCGCCGACATTTGCCGCAGCGGCATCGAATCGAGCGAGCCGCCCGGCGCGGCGATATCGACGCGCGACGCCGCGGCCGCCTGCCGCGCGGCCTTCGATCGCGCGGTGTTCAAGACCGTGCTCGTCCATTCGCCGATGACGCGGCGCGCCACGCTGGGCACGAGCTGCTTCGCGCGCCCCGCGAGCAACGAAGCGACGCGCTGCTGCTCCGCGCCGCCAAATCGCCTATCGCGCAACACGCCAGCCACTTGCTCCGAAAGATTCCGGTCCGCCGCGAGCGCGCGATGCACTTCGTTAAAAATGTCTTCGCCGATCCGCCGCGCCGCTCCTTCGGCCACGCCCTCCGGCATCACGCGCGCCAGCGTGTCGCCGATCGACCCGCGCACGTCCCGCGCCACCGCGTCATTCGTCGACCGCTCAAACGCCGCGTAGGCAGCAGGATCGAAGGTCGGTGACTGGCTTGCCCTGAGTTCGCCTTCGGCGGACGAAGGGTGATTCGTGATTTGTGATTCGTGATTCGTGACTGGCGCCGCAGTTGTAGCGCCGGCGTCCCGCCGGCGATTTTCAAACTCGCCACCGGCAACTGTCCTCATTGCGGGACTGGTGTTTGCGAAGTTTCCAACCTCCAACCTCAAGCCTCCAACCTCCGCTTTTCGTCCCATCCCCGCGAGCACCTTCGCCGCCTCGGCAAACATCGAACGAAACGCCGCCGGGTTCGCGCGCGCCAGCTCCGCGACCACTTCCGACTGTGCCCGCGTATCCCCAGAAAAAATCGCCGCGTCAATCCTGTCCACGGACTGCGTCGCCTCGCGCAGCGTCAAAACATCCTTCACCCCGCCGGGCAACAATTCCTTGATCGCGCGCGCCTCCTCCGGAGAAGAAAACGCCGCGCGAAATTCCTGATGCTCGCGCCACAGCTGCTGCGCCTCCCCACGATGCTTCGGATCCGCCGCCAGAGTCGCCATCCACTCCGGCATCTCTGCGCTCGCCGCCCGCTCCGCCGCGGTTCCTTGAATGTTGTCATTCCGAGTGCCGTCTTTGCCCGAGGAATCTCTCTGTGCTCCGGCATTGCCGGCATCATCGATCGAAGAGAGATTCCTCGCTTCGCTCGGAATGACAGAGTGGCGAGTGAGCCCCCCCCCCGCCGACCGGCTCAATCCCCAGGATTTCCTCATCCGTCAGGTACGCCCCGCCAGCCGCGCCAGTATTTGGCCCACTCGCCGGAGGAGCGGCCACCCCGCCCTGCGCGGCGTCGGCCCCAGCCCAATCCAGATCCACTTGTGTTCCACTGCCCATCGTTCAACTCCTTATCGCAGGGTATCCCCGCCAATTTTTGTTACATTTCGTGGGAATCAGAAAATAGAAGGCATGACAAACGAGGACATCCAGCGACTACGGCGAAGTGAGAAAAAGGTCGTCACATTTAATTGCTCTACCGGCGAATTATTAAGGGCTAAGATCGTTCATTTGGACGACGATCATCGCGACGTTATCTTCGATCTAATCTCGACCAACAAGCCAGAAACGTATAAGCGCGCAGGCGCATATATAATCCATTAGGACGACATCGTGGATTTCCGCGAAGACCAAGACTGAAAAGCTATTAAGACGCCTTTGGCCCAATCGGCTTTGGGTTCGATGGTTGGGTTTGTGGGTTTGATGTTTGTGCCTGCGCGGCGTACGCCAAACCAATCGCCCGCAAATGCTCCTCTGCGTGAGCGCGCACGTTCGCGAAGCCCACGGGATTTTCGATGCGCGCAATTTGCCCGGCATCCGAGTTCGCCCACCGCCGGCACTCCTCGAGCTCGACAGCATGATTATCGAAGAGCAAATCCACCGGAACGGAAGGTAGCAGGCGGCAGGTGTCAGGTGTCAGGTTTTCCCCTGCAACCTGCCCCCTGCCACCTGTCCTCTTTTCCTCCACTGGCGCGCTGGCCATCAGCAAATCAATCTCGCGCAGCTGCTTGTTGCGCGAATCCTCTCCCGGCACAACCAGGTCCGACAAACCGAGCACGCCTTTCACGAATCCGATATTCGCGGGATCGGCGAGCGCCTGCTGAATCATCGGATCGGACGACGCCATCAGTTGCTGCACCACGGCGCGCTGCTGCGATTTCAGTCGCGGAAATGTTTCGTCGCTTTCCGGATGCGCCTGAATGTTGCCCTTCAAATCGGCGAGACGAATCCAGCGCGACTCGAATTCCCCGCCCGGCCCGAGAATCGGAATCTCCGCGTCCTCGGGACGATTCTTGCGGAAGCAATCGACCGACAGCAGCATCACGTCCGCAATAAAATGTTTTTAGCCGCCGCCACACGAGCCCCAATCGCCCGAGGGCCTGATCGCGTGCCATGGCGTAACCCGAAGCGGTCTTCACCGATTCCATTTCTCCGCCAAACACGGCGGGGAAAAGTCCCGTAAGAAATTGCGCTACCGGGCCCATCAACTCCTGCTGGTGCCGCACAAGATCGGGCGGCACTTGCGCGGGCGCAGGCTGAAAAAATCCCGCGGCCAGCGGCTGCCCAGGACGCGCGCGCGCCGGATAGTGCGCCGCGGGCTCGGCCGTTTGATTCGCCAGCGCATCGAAATCCAAAACTTGTGGGTCGGCGTAAATCGGCGGGATGCCGTACTCGTACGTTTCCGCCTGAATGTTGGAGAGCGTGTTGTAGCGCTCCTGAATCTGCACCAGCGAATCGCCCACCGACGGCCGGTTCTGCCCGTCTCCGGGAAGCGCGTGCATCACGCGCCAGCGGTCGTCCATCGATTCGTTGCGCGATTCGCAATACGTATCGCCGGCGTACGCGACGTAGCAGCCATCGGGAAACAGCGCCAGCAGCGCGTCGCGAATCGTTTTGTCTTCGATCGCATAGAACGACCACGGCCGAATCCACGTCCGCGAAAACGTAATCAAGTTGAACAGCGCGTCGCCCGGATGCGTCGTCGGCAGCCCCTGCGCGATCGCCACGCGCGTCGCCCGCGCGTACACTTCGTCGGCGGATTGCGGCCCGCCCATTTGAATTTTGTCCGCCGCGTGCGGGTAGCTCGCCTTCAGCTTCGCGCGGTGCACCTCCATCGACCACTGGAGGTACGGATACTCGTGCATTTCGTTCGCCCACACCGGCGTGTTCAGCTCGAGCCCGCCGACGACCGAAATTACTTCTTGCCCGTTCGACACGCGCCGCACGCCGGTGATCAGCGGGACCGCGACGCGCGGTGCCGGCTTGAAATGTTCCGGACCGAGAGACACGCCGCAGTTCCGGCAGATCACCGGAGGTAGTAGGTTGTAGGTGGCAGGTGGTAGGGTTTCGGAAAACTCATCGGAAGGTGCGGCAGAAGAAGGTGTTGGGCTGTTGGGGGTAGGTGTTAGGTTTTCCCCTACAACCTGCCCCCTGTCACCTGTTACCTGTTTCCCTTGCGCCCTGTCACCTGCAGCCTGCTCTTCCCCGCATTCGGGGCACACATACGCATCATCGCCGAGCGGCACGTAGTGTTCCTCAATCACCGGCTCATTGTGCGAACCGAAACGCTGCGCGTCGGCGACGTAGCGCACGTAGCCGCCGATTTTTCCGTCGGTCCACAAATAAAACGCCACGCCGGTCAGCAAGTGCTGCACGCGATTATTCTGCTCGATGAGATCGCACACTTGCGAAGCGGCGCGCGCCGCCGTGATGTCTCCGATCGCCTGCGCCGACTGCGGATAAAATCGCGTCGCCGGAACGTCCTGGCTGAGGATCGAAATGAACGAGAGCCCGAAGGCCTGATACAAATTAGTTACGAACTGGTAACGCGGCATTTCCGCTGCGGCGCTGTCATCGTAAATTTTCGATTCGTACGGCAGGTGCCAGGTCATGTCCTGCGGATTCCACCACGCGTATTGCAAGCCCTGCCAAAACAGGCGCGCCTGCCGGATGCGCCGAATCTCGTGACGCCGCGCGACCATGCCCTCCTCGCGATACTGCATCACCAGCTCGCGCAGCGCGTTCACCAGGTCCGGACGCAGGTCCTCGAGCCGCTCGTTGTTCGGCCCCAGCGCAAGTTTCGCCAGCGCTTCCTGCACGCTTGCCGCGGGTTGCTTGCCGTCGATCCCGAGCGGCGCGCGCGCGGCAGATGCGCCCTGTCCGCTTCCGGCGGATGCGCCATCCAGCGGCGCAACGCTGCCGTCGTTCGGCGCTTCAGTCTCGCCGTTCAAGATGGCCATTTCGTTCGCATCATTGAGCTGAGTAGTCATGGTTTTCAGTAGCACAGACTTCAGTCTGTGGGTTTCACAACAGATCAAGGCAACCGCGCAGCAATCCAAACCCGCGCAAACGTTGGTATTCCTCCCGTTCCAGGCCGGGAAATCGCGCGGAAAATCCACAGACTGAAGTCTGTGCTACCCAGATGCCGCGCCACTTGCGCGCCCGCACCGCTTTTGTGATAGAACTCCTACGCGTACAAGGAGGCATCCATGTTCGGTGGCTTGCTCTGGTGGATCGTCGTCGGTTTGGTTGCCGGCTTTCTCGCCGGAAAAGTGATGAAGGGCGGCGGCTTCGGCGTGCTGATGGACATCGTCATCGGCATTGTCGGCGCCATAATTGGCGGATGGGTGTTCGGCCTGGTCGGAATTTTTCCCGGCGGCGGGCTGATCGGCTCCATCCTGGTGGCGTTCGTCGGAGCCTGCATTCTTCTCTGGCTCGTGCGCCTCATAAAAAAAGCTTAATTTCTTTTTACTTCTCCGATGCACTCTTCCCCGCGGCGAATTCCCTCTCGCGCGCGATCTGCGTCCAGGTGCGCCGCCGCACTGGAGACAGTCCGACTAGGCCGCGCCGCGCGTCGTCCTCGGGCGAAATCGGCGGAAAGCCCGCCGTGCCGAGCAGCGAATTCACCAGCGCGCGATTCTCCGCGCGCAGCCGCGCCACTTCTTCCTCGAGCAGCAGCACGTACCGCCCGCGCGCATGCCGCGCCAGCCAAGCCATCATCGTTTGCAACAAGCGTTACGCTCCGTCGAAGCACTCACTCGCGCTCCAGGCGTCGTCTAAAGAAAGGGTTGAGTGGAAGCAAAAGGGGATATAAATAGGCAATGCCCCTTCACTCGAATGCTTATGATCTATTGCGAGCCAATCTTAAGGGAATCAGAGATCGGCAAAGAGTGCATGCCGTTCATGTGGGAGTACTAACGGACTCACAAGTAGAGGCAATCAATGCAGCCCGAGTACGACAAGGTCTGAATCCGATCATTGCGGAAGTTCTTTTTGTCGGTGCTCACGTCTATAAATGTCGGATACTCGGCGACGGATATACAATTGAAGATGTAATTGACCAAATTACAAGTGCGATGGAAGATGCGGCAATCGTTCTGGATGCAGCGCACATGACCGCGATGGAAAACCCAAATCTTAGAGCCGATCGATACGGGAATTTGGTAAGAGATCGGGCGGTATTTGAATGTTCTGCACGCCACCCTCGTCCCGAACTCTTTTCGGTCATCCCCAGGGGCGACAAAATCAAGCCTACCAATTGAAAAGGCCATCCGGTAAAGGATGGCCTTTTTTCAAAATCGAGCGACAAGCCCGGGTAACAAAACCGTCCGGCAGCTCAAGTCGCTCTAAAGGAAGTATCTAATAGCATTCAAGCTTTGTCAAGTCAAAATAATGACTGCCCATAATTGTAACTACCTCTCGTAAAAGGATTTAACGGCCCCTAATTCGACGGCTTCGGTGCTGCGCGAGACGCCTGCCGTGCGGCTAGTGCGGCAGGCATAACGTAAATGTGATGGAGAAACTCCCGGGTAAACTGAATGATTTCGTCGGCGTCCTGCTCGGCTACGTCCTTCAGACCATCCTTGTCTGGATGCGCGCCGTCGTTGCCACCCAATCGAACCTCATGAGCCCATTGTTTGAGGGGCTCAGTTATTAGGCCTTTGCTAGCCATCTCGTCGATCTGGAGCTGCAATTTGGCGTCGGCCATCTTTTTATCAACGCAGGTAGCCTGTATGGCTCTACGACACATGACGACAGCGCCCCTGTACGCCCTTACCCATTGGCAACGCAGGGCTTCACGCAAATCTTCTGCAATTGCTGCAGGAATATTTGGGTCAACGCTGACGTTGGGCACGCCGGCCGGATAGAATTCCGAAATTTTAAACGGACTATTGGCGTCGCCACGCCATCCAATTACGATTCCGTATTTATGACATCCGATACACTGCACCGACTGGCAGATGTGAGTATTGTCAGAAAGGTATGCTGGGCCTACAGGGGCAAAGTTCGATGGCTTATGACAGTGCGGGCAATCGCCCGTGGCACCGATCTGGCCATGATTGTTCGGATAATTGACAATCTCCATCGTGTGATTATAACACGGCCAGTATACTGCAACGCCAAGACGCAGAATATCTAGGAGCGATACCTCGCGGGCGTTTAGATGGGTAGTGTCTTTCAGAAATTGCATGAGGGAATGGCCCTACCACCCTTGCGGGCGCCATCTTCGCGGCACTACTGGCGCTACTCTGCGCTGCTCTTCCGCGGAAAATTTCTTTAGCCAGATGGCGCGCGACGTGGGATCGACGGCGGTGATGCGCCCGGCGGCGAGCACTTCGGCCGGAGCGCGGCCGGGCTCGAGCATCGACTTCAAACCGTAGCGCGCGGAGTCGGCGGGATCGTCGCCATCGCACTTCAGCGTGTCTTCGACGTTGGCGGGATCGCGCGTGAGCGTCGGCAAGTTTTCGATGAGGCGCGGGCAATTTTCGGCGATCAGCCAGTGATCGGCTTCGAGCGCCTGGTACATCAGCATCCAGCCGCCGACGCGATCGTTGTCGGCCGGCGTGGGACGTGGCAAGCCCGCGGCGCAGAGGCCGTCGCCCAATTGTTCGGCGATGGAAGCGTCCGCGGTGCGTTGCGCGAACGCGTCGGGCGAAAGATAAATGTCGCGGATACGCTCGGCGCGGCCGAGGCGATCGATGGTGCGTTCGGCGATGGCCGCGGCGAGCATGCGCGGCGAGAGCCGGTTCTGGACGAACTCGCGATACGTCACCACGACGCCGTCGTTGCGCGTCGCGTGCCAGTAGACCGCGCTGGGGTGCTCGAATCCCCAGTCAATCGAGATCCAGCGCGGCGTCCACGGCTCGAGCTGCACTTGCTCGGCGCGCACCGTGTGCCGCCCCACCGAAAAAATATCGAAGTACTGTCCGGCGTAAACGTCCCACTCGCCGTCGAGAAACGCGCGCCGCAGCGCCTCGGGGAGTTGCCCGAGCGTTTTTTTGTATTCGTCGTCGTGCGCGAAATACGGATTGTCGGCGATCGTCGCGTGAATAAATTCGTAATCGTTCGGATCGTACTGATCGGGCCGGTCCATGCCCGGAGCGGAGACGCGATCGACCCACAGCGCCTTGACCCAGGCGTGGCCGATGTTGCCCGGGTTGGTCGCGCCGGCCATGCACGGCTTCGCGCCTTTGATGCGGCAGCGATTCCTGCTGGTGAGAGATTGCCACTGCTTCAGAGTGAAGTGTGTAAGTTCATCGACTCCGATGAATAAATATTCGGCGCCCTGGTAGCGGTAGACGTCATTCTCCGTGTCGCAGTAAGCAAACCGCGTCGTCGAGCCGTTCAGCCACGTGACGATGTGCTTGGCTTCGTTGTATTTTTCGTACAGCTCGTGCGGCACGTCGCGCCGGAAATATGTGATGAGCGAAGCCTCGAGCTCCGGAAACGTGCGCCGCAACAGCAGCGTGTCCACGCCGGGATGCTGATGCGCCTGGTAAATGGCCTCGTAGAGCAGCGCTTTCGTTTTTCCCGGGCCTGCCGCTCCGCCGAACAGGCGATATTTCGCTTCGGAATTATGGAATTCTCTCTGGCGGTCGAATGGCGCGTACCTAAATTTTTTACAAAATTTGTCGAAGTCGCGGATACACTTCTGCTCCCTCGATTTGTCGGCCTTGGAAGGCATGAGAATTGGAACCACAGATGAACACAGATAAACACTGATAAAACCAATACAATGGAAGGAAGAAAATGAACCGCGACATTTCTCGATTCTACTTTTATCAGTTTTTATCAGTGTTTATCTGTGTTCCCGCCGCGGCGGGTGGATTCGATTGGGGTTTTAGGTTGCGCGCAGCTTTTTGCCGATGAAGAATGCGGCGGCGCCGGCGATGAAGCAAATTCCCGTGCCGTAGTGGTGTAGGCTGAGGACTATGCCAGCGATGAAGGCGCCCGCTCCGGCGATCTGCACGTATAGCCCGATGGATTGCCATGATGGTGTTGCGGGTGTTGAGGTCATGATTTCTCCGTTGCCAGTAGGACAGGCTTCAGCCTGTCGCTTTTGATTTTTCTATATCCGCGCGCAAACCCGACAGGCTGAAGCCCGTCCTACTAAAATCAGTCGCAGCATCCTCGCTGGAGCAGCGTCGGCGCTGCGTTCGCCGGGTACACGTACGCGCCGATTTCCCAGGCTGTGCCGGCTGCGTTTTGGTTGAGGAGCGAGACGCTGCTTGGCCACGACGACGCCGGCGAAAGCGCCATCTGATACGTGGACCCGAGATTCACACCGGCATGGATGCCCGGCGAAATCGCCAGCAGCGCATAATTCCCAGTCAACGATAACGAGGAGGCGTTCGTGAGGTTCGGATCGGCGCTGAAGGAATGCGCATCCTGCGAACTGTTCGTCTGCCAGTTCGCAAATGTGTACGCCGTGCCGCCCCAACTGAACGGCGTGCCCGACGCGGAAAAATAATCGTTGTAGTCGTACGCCGTGCTCGTTTCGGAAGAGGCATCGACGCTGGCGTACCCGCCGGTGTAAAAAATATTGTTCTTCACCAGCGCGCCCGTGGACGTGGACGCCTGCGCCACCACCGGGTTCGTCACGCCCGGGCCGTACACCGTGTTGTTGTAGACGATGCTGCCGACACTGCCGGTCAGCAAAAATCCTTCGCCGCCGCTCGCGCTCGCGCTCGACGCCGAGATGTCCAGCAGGTTGTCCCAGAACGTAATCGACGCGCCCGTGGTCAGACCAGAATTCCCGCCGCTGCCGATGTCCACGCCCCACTCGAAATTGCCGTAGATCAGGCTGTGCGACACGGTCAGCGACGTCGTCGAATCGCCCACCAGGACGCCATAGCCGTGCCCGTTGTAAGTATTGGAACGAGACGGTCCCGCGGTGCTGTAAATCAGGCAGCTATCAACGGTATTGTTCTGCGATCCGCCGTGAGCCACCACCACGCTCCACACCGATCCTGTAAACACGTACGCGGACCGCATATAGGTGTCGTTGTAGAACGTCGAATTTTGGATCAGGTTCCCTGTCGTCCCGGAACCGTAGATGCAGATCGGCGAAGTCCCGTAGGAATTGTAGGCCGTGATGTTGGTGACGACGTTATTCGTCGCGCCGATGTATACGCAGATCGGATGGCGGAACGTGTCGTGCGCCGAAAGATTGCGCACGATCGAATGGCTGCCGGTCAGGTAGATCCCGCCCAGCGTCGAGCTGCTGGTGTTGTAAGTTTGCGCCTGGTCCAGCGAATCGAAGATGAGCCAGGACTGCGCGTTGTCCCAAGCCGTAAAGCTGGGGCCCGCCGAAGTCACGTACGTGTACGTCTTGCCGTTGGTCGCGACGTTGGAGCCGTCCGACGCATGAATGTACAGGTAGGTCCCGTCGTAGTACCACGAGCCGGGCGTCTGATCGACCGACAGCGCCGAGGCTTCGATCGGCATCAGCACGCCGTTTTCCCACATCGCCACCGGCGTTGAGCCCAGCGTGTTCCGGTAGGTGTACTGCGTCGTGTTGATGCAGACGATGTTCTTGATGACAGAGTTGCCGCCGGTCGAATAGCCGCTCACGGTCGTGCTCTGCGACTGATCCGGCCCGGAGAAATTGGACCACAACGTTTCGTGGTTGCTGGTGTAGTACTCGACGTTTCGCGCCGTGGTGTAGATCGTCACCATCTGATCCACGGTGTTGTTCAAGTTATAACTGATTTGATCGGAAGTCGCCGTGGTTCCCGCGGCGACCGTCGTGCCGTTGTTCCCGCCGCCCCAGGTGATCCGCGTGATCGCGCTGGTGTCCGGCGCCGTAGAGGCCGGGCCGATTCCCGACCCGGTGATGTTCAGGGCCGCGCCGGCCTCAGCGGTGACGCTGATCGTGATCAGCGACGCGGAATTGGTGATGTCCAGATGCGAGACTTGCAAACGCCAGTTGCGCGTGGCGCTGTCCGTGCTGGACGTGCCGGAATCGGGAGGCGTAAAAATCGACGTCGTGGTGTTGGGCGCGAGCGTGTAGCCGCTGGTGCTCAGCGGAGTCGAGCCCTGGAGGATCGGATTCACGCCGCTGCCATACGCGCCAAACGTGATGGGCGATCCGCTCGCCCCGCTCGACGGCGCCACCAGCGACGTCCCATACCAGGCGTCGCCGCGATTGAACAGGATCGAGTCGCCCGGCGAAAACGTAGAGCCATTCACCTTAGCGATGGTCTGCCACGGCGTGCCGGAACTCGTTCCACTGTTCGAGTCGCTGCCCGCCGCCGCGACGTAGTAGATCGTCGCCCGCGCAGGAAGGGCCGCGAAAAACAGGTATGTCAGCATCAAGACTGCAGGTAGTAGGTAGCAGGTGGTAGATGGCAGGGGAAAACCTACAACCTGCAACCTGTCACCTATAACCTTCTGCCTATTCCACCACATAGCTAATCCCGCCGGACACTTGTCCCGAGCCGGAATTGAAGATGCACAGGTTGTCGCCGCTGGTCCCTTCGGCGCCTAGCGAAGAATCTCCGTTGCCCAGCGCGATTCCTCCGTTCGCCGCGAAATTCCAGCCGGTCGCGGCCGTCGCTCCGCCAAACCCGCTCACTCCCGCTGTGCTCGTGCCGCACACCGAGCCCGTGCCCTCGACCACCGCGACATCCGTCGCCGCAGCCGCCACCACGTGGATCGAGCACACATAAATTTTCTTGGACGCTGTCCCCGCCACCAGCTGCGTGTTCCCCGTCTGGCTGATGCTGGCATAAAGTTTCGTCTGCGCCTTGCAAGGATCCACGACGAGAAAGTTCGTCCCGTCCGTGATCTTAAATCCCTGCCCCGTAGCAAATTCCCCCTGCGCCTCCGCGGGTTTAAGTAGCGCAGGCTTCAGCCTGTGGGTTTCCATAACCCAAGCAATAGATGCCCGCTCGAGCTGCGCAGTCCCCGGCCAAGCTGGCACCTGCGAATTCAGCCCGTGGTCTTTGACTACATCCTCCACCGCCGGCGCAGCCGCAATACTCGCCCGCAGCAACCCCAGCGCCCCCGCGAGCAGCACAATCCCAAACGGCCACCATCTTTTTTTCCCACCCACGCTCCGCAAATTCGCCGGAGCTTCGGCGCCCTCGTCCGCAGCGTCTCCATTCAAGATGCTCTTCCCCGGCGAAGCCGAACCGGAAGCAGGCTTGCCCGCCGAAGCCTTGGCGTAGGCAGGCGAAGTTAAATCCAGCAATCCGCGCAACACGCCAAACTCAATCGCCACCGCCGCAGCTTCATCCGCCTGGGCATCGCCGGTATTCGGCGCGACGATTCGCAATTCGCGATCCGAGTGCACCACTCCTCCCGGACGATCCACAATCACCGGCGCCGCCAGTCGCGTCACGTGCCGCAACACAGCCGCTTCGAGCGCGCTATCCACCGAATCAAAATGAATCGACCCTGCCTTTACGAAAACGGGCCCGCCCGCCGTAGTCCGCCAGTCTTTTTGGCGGACGAAGGCGGGAGAGGAAGCGTCCCGATGCGATCGAGGCGCTTCCTCGCTGGCTGAGGCGTGCTGGTGGTGCGTGGGGAGATCCGGCCGCAGGAGGGCGTCAGGGATGAGTGGGGCCGGGGCAAGATCGATGGTGATGGCGAAGCCGGCGTGCGGCCCTTGCGTGAGCGCGTCGGCGGGAAGAAATTCCGTTACCGCGAAGCCCGCGAGCCGCAGCAGATGCCGCGTGGCGCGCGCGCAATTGTTTTCGCCAATAATTTTAATTCGCATGGTTTTAATAGGACGGGCTTCAGCCTGTCTGCTTTGCGTAGGGAGTTACCAAAAATCAAAACCAGACAGGCTGAAGCCCGTCCTACCGCACGAAAGTCAACAGCGCCGGCCCTGTGCCGCTCACCACCTGCAGATACGCGATCGTGTCGCCCGCGTAAAAGCGCGCGCCGGAGCCGCCGTCCTGGACGCCGCCGGAGTGGCGCGGCGCGGAAACGGTTTCGATGCTGCCCGCGGAAATCGTGTCCTGCGTAGTCGCGTCGCCGGAGTCCGTGCGGATGCGCATGTCAACGAACACTGAATTTTTGATCGACACTCCAATGCAGTCGACGGGCGCAACCACGGCGGTCCAGGAAACGGTGTCCAGCGTGATCTGCTTTTTTACGTAATTTGGATTGGAGGCCATTGGAGTGAACCGTGACTAGTGACTGGTGACTAGTGATTGGTGAACATTAATTCGCTTGCCCCGAGGCGCGCGAAGGGCGACTCGCGATTCGTAATTTGTGAAATGCGAAACATTCGGCCGTCTCGACTGTCTCGTTTGGACCGGTTTTCACCAGTCACCGGTCACCAGTCACCCTCCGCTACGGCAGCATCTTCGCCGTCAGCGTCGCGCCGCCGGTCGAGGAGGTCATCTTGATTCGCAGAAAACGCGCGCGCACGCCGATGACTGTGCGCGCTTCTCCGGCCGTGGCCGTGGAAGTGTCGATCGTGAAATATTCCGAATCGACATCGGCCGCGGCGCCCTGCAGGATGATGCTGATCGCCGAAGGCGCGGTGCCAAAAATGGTTTGCCAGCGCACGGTGTGGCCCTGATCGGGCAGCCCGGCGGGCTCAGGAATCGCAAATTGCGAGCCCGCCGTTCCGTTGGCCGGAAACGCCTCGGCGTTGAAGCTGAACCCGACGTCGCCGGGAAACAAAGAAAGCGGCGGGGTGGAGTTGCTGTAAGCGGGCATGATGCCTCCTGCGAAAAAGTAGGACAGGCTTCAGCCTGTCTGCTGCCGGTTGAGCGCTGGCAAAGCGCTGGGCGAGAGATTTCGTTGAGAATCGAAGACCCGCGGAAGGAAGCGGTTTTAGTAGCACAGACTTCAGTCTGTGGGGTTTTCTTGGAGGGCTCGAGGACGCCATCCCGAGCGAAAATCAAAACCCACAGGCTGAACAGGCTGCGGAAAAAGGGCCCCACTCCTTTTGTCATTCCGAGCGAAGCGAGGAATCTCTCTTTCTTTTCATCGGGTTAAATCGAAGAGAGATTCCTCGCTTCGCTTGATTGTATGACGAAGTGCGGCTCCGAGAGCCTTCCGAGTAAACTTGAGTTTGCCAAAACCAAGGCTCGGGTAGGAAGGAGCCGCAATGAAGATTATAGGATGTGATTTTCATCCGAGCTACCAACAGATTGCCATGGTCGATACGGAAACGGGCGAGCTGTGGGAAGGTCGATTGGAACACGAGCAAGGAGAGGCACGGCGCTTCTATCAAGCCCTGCAGGGACAGGTGGTACGAGTGGGGATAGAAGCGGTGGGCAATTCGCAGTGGTTCGAGCAGATGCTAGCGGAGATGGGGCACGAGTTGTGGATCGGAGATGCGGCGCAGATGCGGCGGTTGGTGGTGCGGCAACAGAAGACCGACCGTCGGGATGCCAAGCACATACTGGATCTGATGGTGGACGGGCGATTTCCCAAGTTGTGGGTGCCGAGCCAGGCGATCCGCGATGTGCGGCAGTTGTTGCGGCACCGGCAGAAGTTGGTGGAAATCCGCACGCAGGTGAAGAACCAGTTGCAGCACCTGGCGCTGAACCAGGGGGTGCGCAGGAAACGGCGTCTGTGGAGTGAGCAAGGCCGCGCCGTGCTGGAGCAGCTGCCGCTCACGGGATGGACGGCGCGGCGTCGCAGCGATCTGCTGGCGATGCTGGACCGGTTGCAGGAACAAGTGGGAGAACTGGATGGTGCGGTGCGCGCGGAAGCCGAGCAGCGGCCGGAAGTGCGGCTGTTGATGACGCATCCGGGCGTGGGACCGGTGGTGGGATTGGCGTATGTGTTGACCATCGGCCCGCACACACGATTTGCGCGAGGCAAGAAGGTGGCCAGTTATTTGGGCCTGATCCCGGGGGAACACTCTTCGGGCGGGCGTCAGAGTTTCGGACCGATCAGCAAGCAAGGAAATACCATGATGCGCACGTTGCTGGTGGAAGCGGCGCAGACGGCTGCGCGGTTCGATGAAGAGTTGCGGCGCGCCTATGGCCGGCTGAAAGCGAAGAAACATTCGGCTCCAGCCAAGGTCATGGTGGCACGCAAGTTGGCGGTAAGGATGTACTGGATGCTGCGGGAAAATAAATCGTACACAGAACTGTACACGCGGCGTCCGGTCGCTCGCATGTAGGGCAGCCCGAGTCATTCCGTGGTCGCAAGTGGAGACCGATCGTTTGAGTGGGCACCCTGCCTCCCTGAATCGTCAGGGAGTTCGAAGTAGCGAATCATGGTCGCGGTACGAGGCCGAAGAGATGGATGGTGGAGCGACTGAGGCCACCGAGTGTTTCGTAGAAACGAGTCTTGGTTTTGGCAAAAGCAAAAGGCTCTGATAGGAAAAATAAAAATACCCGGCCACTGCACCCCGCGTGCAGCGCCGTACTCGTGTGGCTTGACACAGCTCAATTCGTCAGAGACGGAATGACAAAATAAACTGCTTTTTCCGCAGCCTGCGCTACTTGAGCAAGAATGATTCGGGAAGCTGCCGGAGAATCCGGCGAGAAGGTACAACCTTGCAAGCGGAAATGTATCATAAGTAGACTTTATTTGTCAAGTATTTTTTAGGAATGACGCAAAATAAAGAAAATTCCCAAATTGGCCGATGCAGGAGAAGATGGCAGCAATCGCTTCAGAATGCCCTAAGGCCTGCAATTTCAAATTTGTAACCCGTTAACCCATTAGAATTTCCTAATGCATTGCTGTTTTTTTGCTATGATTCCCCCAACGCTTTGGTTGCCGTCGGAGGAATTATGCGGTCGGAGGGTCACGCCCGTCCCCGTTGGTTGGCTTTGCTTTGCGCCTTCGTGGGCGCCGCGGTCTTTATCTTTTTCGCCATAGCCCTGATCGTACAGGCGGCATACGGCCACGGCAGCCACGCCGGAAATATCCTGCGCGTAGGACTGGCAGTCATTCTTCTCTTCGTGGGACTTTTCTTTGTCGCCGTCGGGACGCTGTACGGGATGTCGTTCGACGAAGAACAAGGCAACGAATTCCGCTGACCACTTCGTTTGGCGGCAGGGCCGCCATCACGACGCCTTGGCCGTCGCCTCCCGAAAATATTTGGACGGCGGAAACACTCCCGCGCGGATCAGGTCGCGGCCCACAACCCCGCGAATCTCTTCCGCCCAATCCGCCCAGGTCAATTCGCTGATGCCCAGATGGCACCGCGCCGCCTGATAATCCGCGCCGCCCAGGTAGTACACGCGAAACATCGCCATGCGGCTTGCCCGGAATAAAGTAGGGCAGGCTTCAGCCTGTCTGCCTTTGCTTTTCCCCTCCCACGAACTGCCGCCCAGCGCCCTCTCGCCCGCTCGCGCAAAATCGCAAACATACTCGGCCAGCCGCGGCATCCGGTCCGGACGCCACAGGTACTTCCCGGAAGACTCCGCATTCAGCGTCGGAATGTTCGCGTCGATCGCCTCGCGCGCCGCCCGGTAGACATCATGACAAACATCAAAAGCAAACGTCGCTAGCATGGTCTCTCCTCCACACTGCCTGACGTGCACTTCCGACCATCCGAAGCCGGCTTTGGTAGCACAGACTTCAGTCTGTGGTTTTTCCGCGGAGATCTCGCTCACGCAATTTCTTGAGAAAATCAAACCCCACAGGCTGAAGCCTGTGCGACTCGAACTCACGGCGATCGCGACCCGGCGCGCGCCGCTTCACGCCGCCGCGCCCGCTCGAGCACCTCCGGCCTTACCCCCACCGGCCCGCACACCGGTCCCTGCCCGACGCGCAGTTCGCGCGCAACGGCAAGCTCCTTAGCCGACATAGCCTTTGCATTTGCTTGTGAATTGGAACTCGCATTCGCATTGGATGGTAAATGTGCATTTGCATTTGCGTGCGAATGTGCATTTGAATCTAAATGCGCATTTGAATTTAAATGCGAATTTGAATTACAAAAATCGGTCCCGGTTAATTCCTCCTCCCGATCGGCGTTTCCCGGGCGAACCTGCGCGTCACCCAATCCCGCCCGCCTCCCATCCCTTCCCATCCCCCATTTCCCATCCAAATTCAAATCCAAACCCAAACCCTGTGCTTGAGTCCCCTCAACCCGCTCCTTGAGCCCGCTCCCGCCGGCGATGTTCCGAGGCTCGCCAGCCATGGCGTCCCGCGCCCGAACTTCAGCAGCCGCCTGCCTTTCCCGCAAATCTGAGTTCCCTATCCGCTCGCCAGGCTGCCGGGTTTCTCTCAAATTTGAAATTTCAAATCCGCGATCCTCCTGGCCGTCCGCAACCAACAGCCGCTCATCGGTCATTTGCGAACTTTGCGCGCGCCCGCCACTTCCCCGCTCTTCTCTCAAATTTGAACTTTCAAATTTCAAATCCTCTCTTCGATTCGCGTATTCCCGCTGCGCTCCCCCGCTAAATCCCACTCCTCCCAGCGCCGCGCGCCCTCGCGCAAACCTGGCCACATATTCCGCGAATTGCTGCTTCGGCACCGGTGGCGCAAACCGTTCCAGCCGCATTCGCCAAGAAGGAGGCGGCAGTCGTCCCGGAACATCGCTGCCGGTCCAGTGCGCGTAGCGCTTCCCCTCGTGCTCCCAGACAAACAGCAAGCCCTTATCTTGAAATTCGGCAAAGACCTGTTCGAGCCGTTCGATGGTGAGGTTCGCGCGAATCGCCGCAACGCGTCCCCAGATCACGCGCAAATTGGTCAGCTCGAAGCAGCCCGACGCATCCGCCAGCCCATACAACCACGCGTATTCGGCCTGCGCCCACGCCGCGCAAGCGGCCAGCTTGTCCGATCCCCACATGGCATCGAAATCAATCACGCGTTTCGGCATAGCTCACCCCCGCACAGTGGAACAGGCTTCAACCTTTTGGGTTTCGTCGTTTGCTCCGGTTCTTCGCAAATTTCCCCGACTTACGCGCCCACCTCCGCCAGCTGCGCCTCGGACCCGGCACGATCCACGCACAATCCGCGCGTGACGCGATACTCCCAGACGCACTCGCCGCGTCCATCCGTGCCCGGCCGTCCAGGAGAAGCGCCTTCGCGGTGCCGCTTCACCACGTCGTACCCGCCGTGCTCGGTCTTGCGCAAATGCCGCAACTGCGCCGAGATCGACGCCTCGCCATAGCGCGTGAGCGCTCGCAGTTCCCCCAGAGTGAGCCACGTCTCGCAGTCCGCCGCGGAGAGCATCACATCGCGAATAATTTCCCGCTGCGAACGCAATCGCCGCGCGTCGTATTCTCCGGGCTTCGACGCCGCGCTGGCACGCACGCCCTCCGGAATTTGCGCAAGATCCGCCCACGCTTCGCCCCCGCCGATTTCGCTCCCGCAGAAATTTCCAGCAGCGCCCGCCAATTTGCCGGCAGGTTTCTCCACCGAGGAGCTCGCTCCCAGCGCGCCAACTTTCGCTTCCTCACACGCCTGTCCGCGCTGAAGCGCCGCTCCGTCCCGCTCGCGTCCACCGCCGTCGCCTCGATCAAGGTGCGCGCCTCCGTCCGGCCAACTTTTTTGCGCCGTCCGATCGTTCCGCTGCCCACAAGAATCGCCCCTGTTTTTCATCGTCCTCTCTTCCGTTCCGCGATTTATGCTGCCTGCCCCCGAAAAATTTTTCTCCCCCTTACAATTCCCCCCGCCGAGCCCCCTCCATCAACATTTCCCGCACCAACGCATTCCAGTCAGCCCGCAAATCTGAAACGCAAAATTCAAATCTCAACTTTCAAATCTCAAATTCTTCCCCCGCCCTCGCCACTCCTTCCCTCCACCGCAGCGTTTTCGCGCGCGCGCCAATGATTCTTCCGGGCATGCCGTCTGGCCGGCCATGCGCACTGGCGAAAACATCAGCGCGCACGCGAAAACACTGCAATTTCGCCGTATCGCCTCCATAAACGCGAAAGTCCGATAATGTTCACTTTTCAAACCCTCCCTCGCCACTTCCAATTCACCGCCCGCACCAGGTTTGGTTCTGTTTACTGAACATCGATACGGCCCGCGATTGCCTGGCCCCCGCCCAGGATTACCCGCATTCTTCCACTCGTTTCTGCATCGCAACTCTCGTCACATCCAGGCTCCATCTCGTCTCATAACATTCAAAGCCCCTTCGCGACCCGTGCCCGCGCGCCACTCGCGCTCCTTCACCGGAATTATCAGTCCTTCTCATTTTCAATATTTCGACTCGTCCATTGGCGCCCGCTGTGGACATTTCTTTTCTCCCGCAATGGATTGCCCCGCTCTGCAAAATAGACGCGTGACATTCACTTCGCCCCCCAGTTCCCAAATCTGAAATCTCAAATTTCAAATGCACCCGCCCTCATCGCTCCGCCGCGCGAGAATTTGCAAACGCATCGACTGTCTCCAATATTCAGCACGCCCAGCCCTCCGCGACTCCAGTTCCGGCTTCGACGCCGTCGCTTCCACTCTCACGCGCAATCCAAGTAACAATAATGTGATCTACCCCTTCGTTACATATCCGGTCTCGCCGCACTTCCTCAGCCCCGTTCAAGTTATCCACAGCATATCCACAACAGGGGACTAGACACGATTCATGACAACTCAGTATAGTTAATAAATAATATTACTGACTGGCTCTTTCGGCCCGGACTTTAGATTGGAGCTTTGGCCATGACCATATCTCGATTCACTCCGCCGCTCGACTACCTGCAAGCGGCTTCGCGCGCCTCTCTGCAAAGTTTTGAACTGACTCGGCTCAACCATGCCGCGAATCTGCGGCAAGAAATTGCCGCCTTGATCGATCAATGGATCCAGGACACGTCCGAAGCGATGCTCGCCCGCTGGATGCTCGATCACCACAAGTCCCTGCAATCGGCGCCAATGTCTCCCACGGAGGTAGTCCGCACCTTGATCGACCCGGCCGCCACCCTGTTCCCTGAACTCGAATCGCCCGTCTCCGACATTGTTCCCGCTGCACCACGCTTTTCCGTTCCCGGCGCTTCCCTGAAAGGATCGATCACTCGAAAGCCTCAAAAACAAAGGCAATCCGCCGCTGGGTGACCGGCGCGATGCCCGTTCGTGCCCCCACCCGACGAACTCGCGACGCGCCCCTCGCCGCGCTACTCCGATTCTGCGGCGCTCCTTCTCCCCAAGACCCCAAAAGAGAGAAAAGAAATTCAATCCCGCCCCCTTCGCGTAATACGTCGCCCGATTCATGATTTGAACTACATTCCGCCGATTCAAAACTCCTTCGCGACCCCCGCCCGAAGCGCAAAAGGAACTCTGCGCAAACCCTTCCCCCTTATATTCCAATCCCTTTTCCTCATTCAGCTTCAACTCCGCCCCCACCGAATAACGCATCCCAGGACTTCTGCCCAAGTGTTCGCCGCCCTAAGAGAACGCCGGCATTCGAGCTCAGTCCCAACCGCCCCGCCCGTTGCAGTCAACGCTTGCCAACCCTCACGCATCCGCGACAAATCAAATTCCCGTCCCGAATGATTTCCTTTGCAAAACTGCCGATTCAATTCACCATCCCGGATGTTCTTACCTTCTTTCCCTTTCAACTTCTTAATTGCCCCGCACCCCCAATTTCCCCTGCCCCAATTTCCCCCGCCCAGTTTGTTTCCCGCACTTCTTCCCTCCCCCATTTCAAGCAAAACCCATCCCCTGAAGCTTGCGCTGCCCAAACACTCCAAACCGATAGCAGAAGTATATGTCCCACTAACATATATTAATATACCGTTAATATACCCGCGCCGTCACGCTCTCTCCACAACACCCGCCGCCCCTACATCGCGCGTCTCTCCCAAATTCCAGCTTGCATTCCACTAAACTCCAACAATCACAATTCCCCAAAAACGATACCTACTATTTCTATGTCCCCCTCACCTCATATAGCTTAAAGTCGAGACTTCGAGAGGAGGTCTGGGAACAATAGGGAGTAAGGAGAAATATGGACCAGGAGAGGGCGGTTTACTGGCGACATAGGCCGGTGTTATCTGCTTGTCTTTGGCGGATGACTGGCACAAGGTCGCTTTGGGCCGAATTGTTGGGACTGATTATTCGATGGCTAGGAGTTCTAAAAATGAAAATGAGATTGGAAAAGGATTCGCTCGGCCAATATGAGGTGCCTTTTCACGCGTACTATGGGATTCAAACTCAGCGCGCGGTTGAAAATTATCCGATCAGCGGGTACCGGGCGCATCCACAGCTCATTCGCGCGATAGGCATGATCAAGAAGGCTGCCACAACCGCGAACCTTGAGTTGAAACTGATCGATGAAAAGAGGGCGAAGGCCATCTTGCGTGCCGCTGAGGAAGTGATCGAAGGAATGTGGAATGGGGAGTTTGTCGTCGATGTGTATCAAGCAGGGGCTGGCGTGTCAATTCACATGAACATGAATGAAGTGATTGCGAATCGGGCGATTGAATTTCTTGGTGGAAAGCGAGGGGACTATGCGCTCTGCCATCCGAACGATCACGTGAATTGCTCACAATCGACTAATGACGTCTTCCCCACTGCAATGCGGCTGGCGTCCGTGTTTCTATTCGATGATGTAATTCGCGCGATTGCAGAGCTTGCGAAATCATTTTCAAGAAAGGCGAGCGCCTTCGATCGAATCTTGAAATCGGGACGGACGCACCTGATGGATGCGGTACCGATTCGACTGGGGCAGGAATTCGCGGCTTATGCTACTTCGATGCGCCGGTGTGAGGGAGTCTTGGAATATGCCCTCGGACTTCTCAAAGAAGTGGGCCTGGGCGGCTCTGCGGTGGGGACGGGTGTGAATACGCATCCGAAATTCCAGAAACTTGTGGTGAGGCACTTGAGCAACATTTCGAGACAAGCGCTCCGACCAACCGACGACCTTCGCTATGCGATGCAGTCGAACCTAGCAATGAGTGTCGCGTCTTCCGCGCTTCGCAATCTGGCGCTTGAACTGATCCGAATCAGCAACGATCTTCGCTTGCTTTCGAGCGGGCCGAATACGGGACTTGCGGAAATCGAATTGCCAGCACTCCAACCGGGATCGTCGATCATGCCGGGGAAAATTAACCCTGTGATGGCGGAATTGACTGCGATGGTGGGATTCCAAGCGATTGGAGCGGACATGGTCACCGCGATGGCTGTTCAAGCGGGGCAACTGGAGCTCAATGTGATGATGCCGGCCATGGCATGGAACGTGTTACATTCCGCGGAAATTCTGAAAAACACGATGCGAGCGCTCGCAACGAAGTGCGTCGATGGCATTTCGGCAAAGGAAGACAGATGCCGCTACTATGCGAACGCCACGATTTCCATTGCGGCCGCCTTAAATCCGTACATCGGATATGCCGCAGCGGCCGAAATCGCACAGCAAAGCGTGAAGACGGGGCGGCCCGTGGCGGAAATTGCGCTGGAGAGAAATCTGCTGGATGCGGGAATGATGCGGGAGATTCTTGACCCCATGCGAATGACGACACCTGCGGCGCCGATCAAACAAGCCTTCCGGAAAGCGAAAAAGAAAACGAGGAAATCCTAGGGCGCGGTGGGAGCTTTTTCGAGCAGCTTTTCCTTGCGGTAGATCATTGAATTGATGTTGGACGTGGCCAGCTCGAAGCCATGACCGTGCGTAATGGCATCGGTCGGGCATGCTTCGACGCAATAGCCGCAAAAAATGCACCGCGAATAGTCGATGTTGTATATGCGAGCGTAGCGTTCGCCCGCGGAAATACGCTGCACCTCAGTGTTTTCGGCGGCCTCGATGTAAATACAACGCGCCGGGCAGGCCGCCGCGCATAAGAAGCAGCCAACACACTTTTCCAGCCCGCTTTCATCCCGATGGAGAACGTGAATGCCGCGGTAACGAGGTTGGAAATGGACGGATTCTTCGGGATAATTTTCCGTGACGGGTTTCCGCAGCATATTGCGGAAGGTCACGCTAAAGCCTTTTACGAGCGTAACAAAGGTTTCGCTTGCTTCCCTGATGATGGACGGCATCGAATTTCAGTGTAGCAAAGTCACGGGCGCGGGGCAAATTGGATGGACGAGCGGATATTCGGTTAATTACGCGCGTGTTAGGTCCTTGTGCCGCCCCTCGGCGGCTCGGGCATCATCGTAGTCGTTTTCCCACCCCGACTAGATCGGGGTGGGCTACGGTATATCGTCCCTCCGGGATTTTCGGCAACAATTTGTTCGCCTACCGGTCGCCTACTATTCGCCTGCCGCTTGTGACTCTTCCGGACGGGAAAAGAAAACCGCACTACTGGGAAAATGGGTACATCAGCCAGCCGATACCAATCGCGACGAGCAGGAAGGCGAGAAAGGCCCACAGGGTGTATTTCGCACGGTCAGTGGCGCCACGTTTGGAAAGAAATGCGAAAGTTACCGACACCACAAGTGCGAAAAACAAGAGCGCCCCAAAATGGGTGAGGCTACCAAACAAGACATTCATCTTGTTTCGCCCCCTCGACCGATATCGTATGCTTCGAGTACGGTCAGGAAATTAAGCATGCCCGCGGCTGCGAACAGGCGCGTGCCGTAATCGCCCGTCGCGTGGGCGACGTCGGGGCCAGCCGTCTGAATCTGGTGCGCAAGAAAATAGAAGACTCCCGCGCCGAGGTCCGCAAAAAATCCCAGGCGATCGAATAAGTCTGCCGCGCCTGCCCCAAAGACGCCTCCCCGCATAGCCAGGCCCGCGTATGCCAAGCCACCGACACACAGAAAATAGACCACGGCTTTGCTCCACCGGCGGAGCACGAGATGCCCGAGGCCAGGAATAACCCAACCCGCGAGTGCAGCCACAATCCCCATCGCCTGGTTCCCTTTGACCACTTCCCTTTTCATCGTTTCATCCACGCAGGTTGCCTTCTTGTTCAAGTCAGCAGCTTTAGAATCTCAGTCTGCACGGTGCCCGTCACTTCTACTTTGCCATCCGCGATGTAAACGTTCACTTCACTACGCACGCCGAACTCGGGCAAGTAAATTCCGGGCTCGATCGAAAAGCAAGTATGCGGGATGATGCGGCGAATGTCGTGCGTTTCCAGGCCATCCATGTTTGCGCCCGCACCGTGCACTTCTTGCCCGATATTGTGGCCGGTGCGATGCACGAAATACTTTGCGAATCCCGCCTTGCGGATCACTTCGCGCGCGGCGCGATCCACTTGCCAGCCTTCGATCGCGCGGCCGGCGCTCACATTTTCCTTCACGAAATGAACGGCCGCGTCGCGGGCTTCACGCACAATCGAGAAAATCTTCGCACACTTTTCGGGGACTTTGGCGCCCAGAAATCCAGTCCATGTGATGTCGTAGTAGACACTGTTCGGCGCGAGGGTTTTTGCCCAGATGTCGAGCAGCAGCAAGTCGCCTCGCCGCATGGGCGACGAACCTCGGGCTCGAGGTTCGTAATGCGGATCGCCCGAGTGCGGGCCGACGGCCACAATTGGCGGAGAATCGGAGATCACGCCGTTCGCGCGAAACTGGCCGAGGAGCCATTCTTGCAGGTCGAACTCGGTAAACGATTCTCCGGCGGAGACGCGCCGCGCCGCCTCGGTGAAAGCCGTTTGCGTGATTGCGTCAATGACTCGGCCCGCGGCGCGATGCGAATCGAGTTGTTCAGGAGTCCAAGCCGCCTCGAATTGTTGGACGAGGTCCGCCGAGCTAACTACTTTGCAACCCTGCGCGCGAATCAGTTCGACCGTGCCTGCGTCCACCAGCGAGATGTACGGAATCGAATTCTTCGGCGAATATTGCATGGCTACTTTTTTCGCGCGGCCGACCAGCTTCTTCAGATTCTTTTCCAACTCCTCCGCCGCAGCGTAGAGCATCTTGTCACCGGGCAGTGAATCGAGCGTTCCTGCCTCGATGCGATGCACGAGTTTTCGCGGAGCGCCCTTTGCCGGAATCAGGTAAAACCAACGGCGCTTCGCGAGCGCGTGGTCAAGTCCCAGGACACGGTAGGCAATCGGGTCACGATGAAGAATGTCGTAAAAGAGCCAACCGTCGATCTTCTGTTGGCGGAGAGCACTCTGGATGGCTTCGATGTTTGGCATTGTGGGGCTGATTGGGAGATCTTGCCGCTAGTGACGATTCTTTATTCCAGTAAAGCTCGCACCCTCTTCAGACGGCGAGCCCGCGAATCGTCGCGGCTGACACTCCGCTGATTTCCACGCGCTTCGTGCGGCTGCGGTCGCCAGATGCGATTCTAACAGCCGCCAGCGGCACTTTCAAACTCGATGCCAGCAGCTTGCGCAGCGCTTCGTTCGCGCGGTCATCTACCGGCGGCGCAGTGAGGCGAATCTTCAAGCCATCCTGATACTCGCCGACGATTTCGTCGCGGCTCGCTCGTGGCTGCACGCGAACCAAGAAGCTGACTGTCCCATCTCTCTCAGCAATCTTCACGGCGGATTAGGCGCCTTCTCTCGCCCCGAAAATGGCTGTTCCAACCCGGACCTCGGTTGCGCCCTCTTCGATGGCGATTTCGAGGTCGTGAGACATGCCCATCGAGAGCACTGGCAGTATTTCCGGTCCCATTTGCGCGCGTACCGCTTCGCGCAATTCACGTAGACGGCGGAAGTGGGGTCTTGCTTCCTCGGGATCATCGGAAAACGGAGGAACGCCCATCAGGCCGCGCAAATCCAGTTGAGGCATGCGCAGGATGGCTTCGACCACGCGCCTTACATCCTGGCCGGCTACACCGGATTTCGCCGGTTCTGGGTCGAGCTTCACTTCGATCAACACACGAAGCCGATTTCCTGGAGCGAAAAGTTCCGATTCATTGCTCGTCATTCTCTTCTCTGCGTTCTCTGTGCCCTCTGTGTTGAAATCGGTTCTGGCACGATCGAGTTTTTCAGCCAACGCGGCGCTGTCCACCGAATCGATGCTGTCGAATAGCCGCACGGCCCGCGCGGCCTTATTCTTTTGCACGTGACCGATCATGTGCCACGTCGCTTCGAGGCCGGCGAGATGTGATAGCTTCGACTCCCGCTCCTGCACGCGATTCTCGCCGAAATGGCGGACCCCTGCTTCGTATAGCTCTTGAATTTTCCGCACGGAATGCGTTTTGGAGACAGCAACGAGCGTGATCTCTTCGGCGCGACGCCCTGCGCGTGAAGCGGCAAGCTCGATCCGTTCGCGCACGCGCGCAAGATTGTCGGCCATTTCTCCAGACGCGGAACTCATCGCGCGGATTTTAGCACGCGCGCTGCCTATCCATCTTCCGCACGCATTGTGGGGTGACTAAGGGCGATCGAGCGCCGTGTGTCGCCCCTCCGGGGCTTATCCTCCCTGGCTACATCCTTTCCCACCGCTGCCGCGGTGGGCTACGATCTGCCGCCTCTTCGGGGCTTCCAGCGAAAAGCACGAAGCCAAACGTCCAACGCCTCCACCAGCGACTTCCTTGCGGCATTGCGGCTCTCACGCTAGACTGACGAAACCAGTATGGCGACCCGCGGAAAATTAATTGCTCTCGAAGGAATTGACGGATCGGGAAAGCGCACGCAGCTTGACCTGCTGGCGGGCGAACTCGATGCGCGGGGACTGGCCACGTTCCGTATCAGCTTTCCGCGCTATGAATCGTTCTGTGGAGAACTTGTTGGGCGCTATCTCAACGGAGAATTCGGCCCTCTTGAAGCCGTTGACCCGCACTTGTCCGCACTGCTGTATGCCGGCGACCGCCTGGAAGCGAAGCCTGAGATCGAGGCGGCCTTGTCGTCCGGGAAAATTGTTCTCGCCGATCGATATATCGGCTCGAATATAGCGCACCAGAGCGCGCGCGTCCCGCCGGAACAGCGCGAAGATTTTTTTGCGTGGTTGAAGCGCCTCGAATATGGGCTCTACGCCCTGCCGATGGAAGACTTGGTGCTCTATCTGCGTGTGCCTGTTGCGGAGGCGCACCGTCTGATCGGCCAGAAATCCGCGCGCGCGTACACCAGCCTGAAACACGATATTCAAGAAGCGGACATCAAGCACCTCGAACAAACTGCAATAATTTACGATCGGCTGGCAACCGAAGCGAACTGGGTCCGCATCGACTGTACCAACACAGCTTCGGGCGTTCTATACTCGCCTGAGGAAATCCACCGGGCCGTACTTCAGGCCGTGGAGACGCGCATTCTGTCCCAGGCTTCGGCCGGGCGTTGAAAAGGAAAGTGCCTCCGTGAGCTTCTCAGAATTTCTCGGCAACCCGCGCATCGTCACCGCGCTTCGCGGCATGTTGGCCTCCGAGCGCGTTCCGCACGCGATGCTTTTCTCCGGCCCGCGCGGAGTCGGGAAATTCACGCTCGCGCGAATGTTCGCGCAAGCGGCCAATTGCCAGCGGCTGCGCAATGATTTTTGCGGCGAATGCGAACCTTGCCGGAAAATCGGCCAACTCGCCGATCTTCGGACCCTCGTCGAACAGGGACTTGCGCAGCGCGGCGAACGGCCCGACGCCGCGACGGTCGAGCGCGTGCCGCTTCTCCTTGAAACGTATCCGGACGTGTGGGCGATCGTTCCCGACCCCGTGCGCCCGAAGGACCCCGTCGCGCGCCCCGTCCTGCACGTGGGGCAACTCCGCGCCGTTCAACGCGCCGCTTATTTCAAACCGCAGGGCCGCCGCCGCGTATTCCTGATCGATGGCGCGGAGACGATGCGCTGGGACCTCGCCAATATTTTCCTGAAAATTCTGGAAGAACCGCCCGAATCGGCGACCCTGATTTTGCTTGCCCCAAATCCGTTCCAGCTTTTGCCTACGATCAGGTCGCGCTGCCTGCAATTTTCCTTCACGCCGCTCGGGACGGCGGAAGTCGAGGAAATTCTGAGCGCGCGCACGGAAATGAAACCGGAAGAGCGTAAGGTCGCCGCGCAGTATGCGGAAGGCTGCCCCGGCGCCGCGATAGGATTGGATCTCAACGCCGTCGCGAAGCTGCACCGCGATGCGCTGACGATCCTCGAACGCTCCGTGGAACTGCGCGGCGTCTCCGATTTATTCGCCGGCACCGCCGCTCTTGCCAAGAGCCAAGAAATCGCGTTTGAAAATGTTCTGGAAGTGTTCTATAGTCTGCTCACGGACCTGCTCGATCTGTCCAGTTCTTCCACGAAGAAGGTGTTGCGAAATCCGGCGTTACGCAAGGAACTCGAAACACTTAGTAAGAAGATAGATGTGGCGTGGATCAGCAAAGCCGTCGATGGATTTGACGTGCTTCACGCTAGGACGCGACGGAACATCAACCGGTCACTGGGATTGGACGCCGTGGCGATTTCCCTGACCCGCCCCTCGATGGGCTCGAAAAAATCTATTTCTCGGTAACGGAAGCGTACCCGGATTCGTCTATGGTGCATCATAGCTGGTGAGAAATCTAATCTCGCCTGTTGAAATTTATAATTGAAGGAGTGGTCATCGTGAATCGCAAGCTGTTTCGCCCTACTCTAACCGAAATAAAGGAACCTCATACCAATTCGACCCGCTCGCATTCCACTGTTTCCGGACCGCAGCCGCACAAAAAACCGGCTCCCCCGGAACAGACGCACGCGGAGAACTTCTATTGGATCAAGCAAATGCAGGCCCGCACCCCGGTGGTCATCGTTCTGACCGATGGAGAAACTTTGCACGGCAGCGTCGAGTGGTATGACCGGGACTGCATCAAGCTGACGCGGACCGGCAGCCCCAATTTGCTGATTTACAAACAATTCATAAAGTATATTTACAAAGATGGGCCAGAGGCGGCCACCGGCGGCACCAACGGGCAATAATTTTTCTCTAATTTACTAACCTGGTTAAACCTTCTCCTGCTTCCCTTTGCTCGTGGCGGAATTTGGCCGCGCGTAGGACGGGCTTTAGCCTGTCTGGTGTTGGTTTTTGCCAACCTGGCAGAGGTCAAAAGCAGACAGGCTGAAGCCCGTCCTACTTTGGCCGAAGGATAGAAAACGTCATGAGTGCTTTGCTTACCAGGCGCCCATCCTGGTCGGTCACATCGCAATCCACGACGCTGGTGGTTTTTCCCAGCCGCAGGACGCGCGCGTCGGCCTTGATTTCACCGTGCTCGACGGCCTCCAGAAAGTTTATTTTCATTTCTATTGTGACGACGCGGGAACCTGACGGGGCAGCCAGGAATGCCGCGAAGCCTCCGGCCGTATCGGCCAGCATGGCCAAAACCCCGCCATGGACCACCCGGTGAATCTGCTTATGCAGATCAAGCACCGGCATGCGGAAGACGGCCCTGCCACGTTCGGCCCTCACCAATTGGAATCCAAAGTGGTTGATAGGATTGCTGTGGCGCAGCCGTTCGGCCGCTCGCGCCAGGCCGGCTTTGGATAATTTTCCTCGCAGCTTCATGGAGTTCGCGCGCCCTTTCGCAGTATTTGCGTCCTTTTTATGTAACACCGCAAAATGTTGTCACCCCAGGGCCTTGATCCGCGTCCAATAAGCGAAACACCTGGGTGCGTCCAAGGTCCGGGAATCTAGCATTCCCCCCAGGGCCGGCGCAACAGATTCTCTGTCCTGTTTGAGACTGTGTTTGTTAAACTTCCGCTAGGCGGGAACTTTGCAGGGCGGCCATTCCAATAGCGCCACTTTGAGGAGCGCACGGGCATTTCACCCGGATCGAGATGAAGATTGGGATTACATGCTACCCAACTTATGGCGGCTCGGGCGTGGTCGCCACGGAGCTTGGGATGGAACTCGCCGCGCGCGGCCATGAAATCCACTTCATCAGCTACGCCCCTCCCATCCGATTGACGGACACCAACGATCGAATTCAATTCCATGAGGTGGAAATTTCGAGTTACCCCCTGTTCGATCACGCGCCGTACGCGCTTTCGCTGGCCGTAAAAATGATGCAAGTGGCCGAGGGGGAAGGTCTCGATTTGTTGCATGTCCATTACGCGATTCCCCATTCCGTCAGCGCCCTGCTCGCTCGCATGATGGCGGCGCCGAAGCGATTGCCTTTCATCACCACGCTGCACGGCACCGATATTACCCTGGTCGGAAACGACCGGAGCTTCCTGCCGATCACCAAATTTTCAATTGAACAATCCGACGGCGTCACGGCTATTTCGCATTATTTAAAGCAGCGCACGGTCGAGGAATTTGACATCAAGCGCCCCATCGAAGTGATCCCCAATTTTGTGAACTGCGATCTGTATTCCCGCAAACCAAATCCGGTCTTGCGGGCGGAATGGGCCCCGGACGGGGAGCCCATCTTGATGCACCTGTCGAATTTCCGGCCCGTGAAGCGCCTCACCGATGTCGTCGAAATATTCGCCACGGTGCGCGAGAAAATGCGCGCCAAGCTCGTGCTCATTGGAGACGGACCCGACCGCGGCGCCGCCGAATACCTGGTCCGCAAGAAGAAGCTCGTGCGCGACGTCCATTTCCTGGGCAAACAGGACCGCGTCTACCAACTCCTTTCCCAGGCCGACTTGTTCCTGCTGCCTTCGGACATGGAATCATTCGGCCTGGCGGCGCTGGAAGCCATGGCCTGCGAAGTCCCTGTCGTGGCAACGAATGTCGGCGGATTGCCGGAAGTGGTCGAACACGGAGTCGATGGCTATCTTTTTACTCCGCGCGATGTGGAAATTGGTGCAAGATACGCCCTGGAAATCTTGTCCCGGCCGGATCGCGGCCGCGCCATGGGACAAACCGCGCGCGTCAACGCCAAGAAAAAATATTGCGCCAATGACGTGATTCCGATATATGAAGCGTACTATCGTCAGGTCATCGGAGCCTTGGCCGCGACGCACGCGTGAGGAACTTCAAACCAATGGGACGAAACGACGGGATGCAATTCCCGCGCTCACTTATGATTTCAGCTCTCGCGGCAAGGGTTTGAACGCAAGAATAAGAAAACCCGCGGTCGATTGTTTGCGCTCGTCAAGTGTGGGAACATTCTGGCCGTGTCCAATCGCTTCCGCGCCTTAAAACACCGCAATTTTCAGCTCTTCTATGCAGGCCAGCTTGTCTCGCTCATCGGCACATGGATGCAGTCGACGGCGCAGCTCTGGCTGGTTTACAGGATGACGAATTCGCCGGCGCTGCTTGGCGTTTTCGGATTCGCCAGCCAAATCCCAATTCTCTTCCTGGCTTCTCTGGGCGGATATGTGGGCGACCGGTACAACCGTCACCGGGGGGTGATCTGGACGCAAACCGCGGCTCTGATCCTAGCGTTCGTGCTGGCGGCGTTGACGCTGCTCGGCGTCGTGCGCGTTTGGGAAATCGTCCTGATCGGATTTCTTGCCGGCATCGTGAATGCGTTCGACGTGCCCATCCGCCAGGCGTTTCTCGTTCAAATGGTGGGCAAAGAAGACCTGCCCAACGCGATCGCTCTGAATTCGTCCATCTTCAATGGGGCGCGCGTTGTAGGTCCGGCCATCGCCGGCTTCGCCATCGCGTGGATCGGCGAGGGTTGGTGTTTTTTCTTGAACGGCGTGAGTTTTCTGGCTGTGATCGTTGCTCTGCTGATGATGAGGATCGAGAAGATCGAGGTCCGCGCCGGCACGGGTTCTCCGCTGCAAAACTTCGTTCAAGGATTCCACTTCGCGATGAGCGACCGGCCGATCCGCTCCGCGCTACTGCTCGTGAGCTTGATGAGCATGTTCGGCCTGCAGTATTCCGTGTTTCTGCCGATCTTCGCCCGTGACATCCTTCACGGAGGGCCGGGCCGGCTGGGACTGCTGATGAGCTTCGCGGGTGTTGGAGCCGTCATCGGCGCGTTGCACTTTGCCGCGCGGACGGACTACAAAGGCCTCGTGGAATGGATCGCCGCGACCTCCGCGACGTGCGCGGTGGGGCTCATCTTGTTTTCGCAGTCGCGCGTCTTCTGGTTATCAGCGGTGATGCTGCTGGCCGTCGGCTTTTCGGCCACATCACAACTGGCAGCCACCAATACCATCGTGCAGGGCCGCGTGCCCGATGAGCTGCGCAGCCGCCTCATGGCGGTGTACGCCACGATGTTCATGGGCGTCCAGCCGCTCGGCGCCTTGGTCGCCGGCGGTGTGGCCAAGCGGATTGGCGCGCCGTTCGCTCTCGCGGCGTTTGGATCGGTCTGCTTGCTTGGGAGCCTGTTCTTTGTGTTCCGTGTAGCCATGCGGGTGGGGAACGCGCAAGGCTCGGCGGAACCTCAGGCGGGATTGGGACGATAGAGCCAGTTTGGTTTTACAAGAGATTCCGCGGAAGGTCCACTCACGGTAGCAAGAACGGCGTCCACTTTGGAACGCTGCGGCGCAAGGGAGCAAACAGGGTCAGTCGCCGCTGCATTACCGGTCAGAAGAAACGCCTGGCAGCGGCAACCGCCGAAGTCTCGCGTGCGGCGGTCGCAGCTCTTGCAGGGTTCGGGCATCCATTCTTCACCGCGGAATTTCTGGAACGCTTCTGATTTCTCCCAAATCTCTCGCAGGCTGCGGTCTTTCAAATTGTCGAAATGCAAGCCTGGAATGATCTGGGCCGCATGGCAAGGGAGCGCATCGCCGTTTGGCGTGACGAGCATCAGCTTTTGTCCCCATCCCCCCATGCACGCCTTCGGATACTTCGCGTAGTAGTCGGGCACAACGTATTCGACGTGGATCTTGCCGCGCAGGCGTTCTTCGGCGCGTTTAAGAAGTTCGATGGAGCGATCGAGCTGCTCCCGCGTGGGAAGAAGATCCCCGCGGTTGGCAAAGGCCCAGCCGTAATACTGCACATTCGCAAATTCAATCCGGCCGGCGCTCGAGGATTCGCCGAGCGCCAGCATTTCCGCAAGACGATCGATGTTGCGGCGATGAATGACGAAATTCAGAGTCAAGGCCACGCGGCGCCGCCTGAGCCAGTCGAGGACGCGGAGTTTGTGCGCGTGCGCTTTCGTGCCGGAGAATTCATTGGCGGAATCTTCGGTGGCGCCTTGAAAACTCAGTTGAATGTGATCGAGACCCGCTTGGACGATCTCGTCGAGCCGCGCTTCGTCGAGGGGCATTCCGGAGGTGATGAGGTTGACATAGAGCCCGGTTTCGCGAGCGGCACGGACAAGTTCCACTATATCGGTGCGGGCCAATGGCTCGCCGCCGGTAAAATCAACCTGGAGAACCCCCGTTTCGGCGGCCTCGCGGAACACACGCGACCAAACCTCGGTGGAAAGTTCGCCCGCTCGAGACTTCAATTCCAGGGGATTCGAGCAGTAGACACAATGCAGCGGGCACCGGTGGGTTAGTTCGGCGATGAGGGCGAGCGGCGTCGGGGCCGCGGGAGTCATAATGCGTCCGCGCTCCTGTCGGCCTGGTCGGAAGCGAAATCGAGCGCTCGCTGGTCGTGCAGGAGCGCGAGGTAGCCAAGGATGTCCGTTTCGACTTTCCGTGGCTCGGCCTTGGAGTAGAGCTTCTGCAATTCGGAGATAATCTCCTGAACTGTGCGGCTGCCGTCGCAACGTTCGACGATTTCAAGGCTTGGGCCGTTCAATCGCAGAGCGCGCTCAGGCATGTGCAATACGCGCGATGGCTGGCGCTTTTCATTTAGGCGACAACCCACGGCGAGGCGCGGACGGCTGTTGAGTTCAGGCGTCATCCCGTTTGCCTTCCCGGCTGGATCCGTTTGGTCTGAAGGCGCCGGGTGGCGGCCAGCCCGGTTCGACGTAGGCGAAATAGAGCGCATCGAGCTGCGCCCAAAGAATGTCACACTTGGCCCGCAGGGCGGCGTGGGCCTTGTCTTGTTGCTGGCGCGTGCGCGCGTGCTGCACAACCCATGCGAGAGCGAAGTTGGCGTCTTCAGGCGCCTGCGCGAGGCGTCCGGTGAAATAATCGAGGCCGCTGGAGAGCCATGGATAGTGTTTGCGGAGAGCTTCAATGCGAAGGGCGATAAGCTTGCCGGAAAAAAGTTCCGTAAGCGACGAGGCCACCGCTTCCAGAAACGGACGCGTGGAAACAAAGTCGACGTACGCCTGCACGGCAAAGCGCGTGGCGGGCAAGATGCCTTCTCCGCGGATGGCTTCCTCGCGCGAGAGACCTGTCGCTTCCACAAGGCGAAGCCACTTCTCGATGCCTCCAGGGTGCGTGGCGTCTCCATCGTGATCGATGATGCGTTTTCGCCAAGTACGCCGGAATTCCGGATCTTCCGTCCGCCCCAGAATGGCCGCGTCTTTGATCGGGATTCGGCTCTGGTAGTAGTAGCGATTGAGGGCCCAGGATTGAAGTTGGCCGCGCGTGAGCTTGCCCTCGTGCATCAGGAGATGAAATGGGTGCTTGTGGTGATAGCGCTCTTCTCCGATGGCCTGAAAGCCGGCGATGAAGTCTGATTCCGAAAGCAAAGTATCTCTCATATCAAAGTTACACTTCGAAGCTCATTCCATCATACGCAATTTCCCAGCCTGCGTCTCGCACTTCACGGTGTTCGGGACTTTCTTCATCCAGGATCGGATTCGTGTTGTTAATGTGAATCAGGACCCGCCGGCCCCGCTTCGCAAAGTCACACTGCGCGAACAGACCATCCGCTCCGGATAGCGGAAGGTGCCCAATTTCGCGCGCCGTCTTCGACCCAACGCCTAAAGAAATCAATTCGTTGTCGCTCCAGAACGTTCCGTCCAGGAGACAAGCATCGCTCGATCGGGCCCAGTCCTTCCATTCCTCCGAGCGCCCAGGAAGAGCGGGAGCGTAAAAGATCTGCTTGCCTCCCTTGGCTAACACGAGCCCGCTGACGGCCTCACCAGGAGGAAGCGCGCGCCGCAGATCTTCACTCACATAGTCAGGATACGCGCTGCCAAGAGGTACCATGCGGCAGCGAACCGAGGATTCCTCACTTGAAGAATTGACAGTCCCCAGCGGAAACCAGGTATTGGGCGGAACGTCGCGCCAGATGGCAGGAGGATTTGCGCGATCCAACACACGGAAAATGTGATTGTCCTCAAGTAAGATTCGCCGGACCGACGGCGTGGCATAAATTTGCAGGGGCTGGAATTCGCGCAGATGAAGCAGTCCGGCGACCGAATCGACGTCCGCACTTGTAAGCAAGACTCCGGCAATAGGTGTGTGTCGAGGCGGTTGTACGGGATCTAGGAGCGGGGTTGAGACAATCTGTGTGCGAAGGTCAGGGGAGGCGTTAAGAAGGTAGCACGTGCCGGCGACAGGGCGCACAACCACCTGCGCCTGTGAGCGCGTCTGATAACGCATTCGCCCTGCTCTCAGACGAGAGCAATTAGGGCACGCGCAATTCCACTGGGGGAAACCACCCCCGGCTGCGGAGCCGAGGACCGTAACACGCATGCGAACTCAGAATTAGAGTTCAGCGTTCGCGTACGAGCTAATTTCACAGTTCAAGCAAATATCCTCATGCTGAGGGGTTGTCCATTCCATGGTCAATGCTCCTTGTACAAAGGGGACTGAAATCCAGTGCTAAGGTTAACGCGGAAGAGTAAGAAAATCAACACCGAAATTCGCACCACAGTGGGAACGAAAAGACCCGAGCCAAACTTTCGGCCCGGGATTTATTTTGGAACCTCTAGGCCTTCGAAGCCGGAAGGATTCCCGACGGCTCGGAAGCAGTGGGCACGAGCTCCGGGATTTCGATGCGTGTGCGCGTTCCCTCGCCTTCGCGGCTGGAGATATCCATGCGGAAATCCGCGCCGTAGAGCACGCGCAGGCGTTCGTGGACGTTGCTGATGCCGATTCCGTCCTCAAACACCTGCGCCATGCGTTCCTTGGGAATTCCAACGCCATTATCTTCGACTGCGATGATCAGGCGGCCGTCCTGCGATTCGGTGCGAATCGTGAGTTCGCCGCCGCCGAGTTTGGCGGCGAGACCGTGCTTGAGTGCGTTTTCGACAATCGGCTGCAGGAGCATGCTCGGAACGAACGCGTCGAGCGTGTTCTCGTCAATCTGTTTGTGAATCACAAGATTGTCGCGCCCGAATCGCGCGACCTCAATATCGAGATAGTCGTCGATAAAATCGAGTTCCTCCTGCAGGGGCACGAACGTCTCGTGCTTCCGCAAAAGCCGCCGCAAAATATTGCTCAACTTGATGACCACGCCCCGCGCCATATCCGGATCGTAGCGAATGAGCGACGACACCGTATTGAGCGTATTAAACAAAAAATGAGGATTGATTTGCGCCGTCAGCGCGTCCATGCGCGCCTTGAGCAGCAATTGCCGGTGCTGTTCGAGATTCATTTCGAGGCGCGTGTTGCTCCAGATCTTCATCGGCACCGCGACGGCCATAACCGTGGACAACAGGACCAGCGCGATCCCCCAGCTCTTCCCGGCATTCACATAAAAAAGCCATTGCGGTTTGGTGGCGTGCCCGAGTGCCTGGCGACTCAGTTCAAGAATGATGCAGGCGCCCAGGGGCAGCATTTCCCAGGTCACCTTCTTCCCTCGAAATAGCCGCACCAGCCAGCGAGGCGTGCTCATGAACGTGTACGGCCCGAGCCTCCAAATCTCCTCCGTATTCGGCACCACCTGGCGAATCAATCCGCCCACGAGCCCCGCCGTTGCGGCGACAGGCATCGAAAGCCACTCATGGTGGATGAACGCCGGCAGGCTGATGATCGATCCCCCGAGCGGGCCGACGACGCGCCCGCCAAGCAATCCGAGCAGGAACGACCCTTCGAGCATCAAGTCCGCGGCGCGATAGGGCTGCCCCAAAATGCGCAGGATCACGCCAAACGCAAGGGGCGGCGTGACAAAAAGCATGAGTTTCAATTTTTGGTCCGAATCGCGGAGTTCGGTGAAGAGCACTTTTCGGAACGTGGCCGAGCGCGCTAGCCACGCGCAAATCGACGCTGCCGCTCCGACGTGGAGCAGGAGCGTGAGCAGTAAATCACCGCCGAATGTAAGCGTTTTCATGGACCTTGCCCGCTGCGGCTACGTTAGCCAATCACCGCGCCGATGTAAAGCGCCGCTTACGCCCATCGCCTGATATAATACGGGGCTCTTCATGCCACGCAAAACAAGACAACGAGCACGCGCGTCGCGCAAAGGGGCGAAGAACGGCATCCGAATCGTCGCTCGCGCCAAGTTGCCGACTCGATTCGGCCCGTTTGAGATTCTCGGCATCGAGGGGAAAAACGCGCGGGAAAGCGCGGTCGCGCTGGTCCACGGGCGAATTCGCGGCCAAACCCCGCTCGTGCGTGTCCACTCGCAGTGCTTCACCGGGGATGTCCTTGCTTCCGAACGCTGTGATTGCCGCGCGCAGCTCGAACTTTCCCTGCGCCGCATTGCCGCGGCGCCTTCCGGCATCCTGCTGTATTTGCCGCAAGAGGGGCGCGGCATCGGCCTCATGAACAAGCTGCGCGCCTATGAATTGCAGGATCGCGGCATGGACACAGTGGAAGCCAACGAGGAGCTGGGCTTTGCCGCCGATTCACGCGATTATGGATTTTCCGCCGCGGCGTTGCGTTTGCTCGGCGTGCGTCGAGTGCGATTGCTTTCCAACAATCCGGATAAAGTCCGGCAACTGGAAAGCTCGGGCATTCGTGTTGCGGAGCGCGTGCCGTGCCGGCCTCGTACGTCTCGCACTTCTCGCGCCTATATGGAGACCAAGAGAACGAAGCTCGGTCACTTGCTGGACCGCTTGTAATCTCATTGTCACTTTCACGGAGGAACGCTATGACGCCCGTCATCCATTCCGGCGCAACTTTTGAAAATGCCACCCCTGCGAAGCTGTACGAACTCTTCATGAATTCGGCCAAACACACCGCCGCCACCGGCATGCCTGCCAAGATCAGCCCCAAGGTCGGCGGAAAATGGTCCGCCTTCGGTGGAATGATTCTTGGAAAGAATCTCGTGCTGATCCCGAACCGGATGATCGTGCAGACGTGGCGCTCCTCGGAATGGAAGAAGGCCGATCCTGATTCCATCCTCATCGCTACATTTGAAAAGTCCGCGAGTGGAGGAGCTCAAGTGGATTTAGCCCACGTTGGCGTCCCGGAATACGATCAGGAAGGCGTCACGAAGGGATGGGTGAAGTTTTACTGGGAGCCGTGGAAAGCGTATCTGGCCGCACGCAAGCGGTAAGCCGAGAGAACCCGAAGATGCAACACGCAATCATTAGGGACCAAAATATTCTCGGTGGAGAACCGGTTTTTCGCGGAACTCGCGTTCCGTTCAAAATCTTAATCAAATATTTGGGAGGCGGCGAGACCTTGGATCAGTTCCTTGACCAGTACCCGAGCGTAACCCGCGAACTGGCCGTAGCAGCTATTGAAGAAGCGCGTTCCAGCCTTGTCTCCCAGCTCAAAAAAAAATAAATATGGTTAATCGATCAATTCCAGCCTGGCGAGATCCTGTTCAGTCCAGTGGGCTTGAATTTCGATGATGCTTTTGAGCGTGCCGAGGCGGAAGGTATCCGAGGAATGGTGGAAGGACAAGGTAACGCGGCGTCCATCGGTGAGGCGGTTGTGCCGGTGACTACCCTTCTGCCTTTGCAATTGAAACCCATCTGCTTGCAGGGAGGAGGCAAGCTGGCGGGCGGTAACAGAGCGAAGCTGTGAATAATCCACCGTCATACGGTGACGGCTACGACTGGTTGATCAATTTCAGTTGTACGAGGCGGCAGCGGCTCACCGTCTTCGAGTAAGGCCTCAATCACCATCTGCGCAACTTCGTGGATGTTTCTCAATGCTTCTTCTTTCGTGTTCCCCCACGTAGACGCACCTTTGGCCTCCAGTTCGGGAATAAAGGCCCGCCAGACATCCTCGTCCTGCTGCAGGACAACGCGAAAAACGTAGGACTTCACATTTTCCTCCCTTGATCTAGGACCGCAACTATAGACTACACAGTATCACTCTGAAGAGGAGCGTCAAGCGAACTGCGGTGCAGCACGTTTACGATGGACGACGATTGGCTCCAAGCGATTGGGCAGCACCTATCTACCCACCGCCCACAAGGTGAACAATCTCGTACCGGTCGCCCGGCTGCACGGCGGTTTTGACCCACTGCGATCGCGGAAGAATCTCCAGGTTGCGCTCGATGGCGACTCGGCCGGCGGGCAGGCCCAAATGTGATAGCAGGGCGGAGACGCCAAGCCCTTCCGGCACTTCGCGCGTTTCTCCATTCACGACAATTTGGATTCCTGAATTCATCGCGAGACCGGGGCCGGCGTCTTATCGAGGGGCTTCGATTTCAAACGGAATCGCAATTCCCGGTAGCGGGAGCCGTCCGTGGCGCGAACCACGAGGGACGACCCTTCGGCCACATTTGGAGGCACGGGAAATTTCAGCGTCGCACAGCCCCCGGCGTCGGTACGCAACTCTCCGCACGGGATGCGTTGTTTTTCGTGTTCCAGGAACGCCGAAACGATCGCGCCGCCAACGCGCAGCTTTGAATTCCCTTCACCCAATTCGATCTCGAGAATCACATTTCCCGCCGCGAAACAGCTTTTCGGATTCATGAGGCGCAAATCGAGATTCTCATCCGTACTTGCATCTTTTGCAGCCGGTTGCGCTTTCTCTTTGGAGTGCAGCGGGAGGGTTCCGGCTTCCAGCTCTGCAATCACTTCGCGGTGCTGCTGCGCCAGGCGTTCGTGCAGCTTTTGCGCCAGCGTCTCCGATTCCGTACCTTTGGCAAACTGCTGGTAGCTGGTGCTGCGCTTGTAGATCACTCGGCCAGCCATATACACAACCGTATCGAGAAAGGGATGCGAGGGACCGCGGTCCTCCGTTTGGACGTGATACATAGCGTCTCCGATGCGAACATTCGAGTTGAAACCGAAGTTCATAGGACCGCCAGCCTTTCCCGTATCCGAACGGTGACGCGCTCATTTCTTATCTGTAACTGGTTCAAAGAAAATACCGATATATGTTATTGGTGCATTTGACCGCTTGGCGCTTCATCGTTATTATAGCTTGTGCTCCGATGACAGGAAACGACCTCCAAGCCTACGCGCCGCTTCTTTTACACCTCATCCTGGCGATGGCGCTATCGGGCGTTCTCCTGACGCTTTCCTCGCTCGTGGGCTGGAGACGCCCCTCTAAGGTGAAAACGCAAGCCTATGAATGCGGCATCACGCCGACGGGCGATGCCCGCCAGCCGTTTTCCGTAAAGTTCTACCTGGTCGGGATCCTATTTATTTTGTTCGATGTGGAAGCCATCTTCCTGTATCCATGGGCCTTTATCTTCAGGTCGTTGCGGTGGTTTGGCTTCGTGGAAATGCTCCTCTATATCGGGATCCTGCTGGTCGGCTATTTCTATCTCTGGAAGAAAGGGGCGTTGGACTGGAACCGCCCAGCCGCACGCCGGGACCGGACTTCGTGACGGAGACACCTGACCTCGAGCAAAACCACATCATCGCGAAAATCCGCGGCTGGCGGCCCGAAGCCGTCGCGGGATTGATTTCCTTTCGCGGCGAGTTGACAGTGGTCGTCTATCGCGAACATTTGCGGCCCCTCGCCGAATTTATGATTTCCGAAGCCGATCTGGCGTTCACTTACCTTTCCGATGTGACCGGCGTGGACCGGTTTCCCATCGAACCACGGTTCGAGCTGAATTATCATCTGTTATCCCTCTCCCGGCGCGAAACGATTCGCCTCCGGGTTCGCTTGCCGGGCGAAGATCCTGTCATCGAGTCGGTCGTACCCGTTTGGCCGACGGCGAACTGGCACGAGCGCGAGATCTTCGATCTCCTGGGCATTCGGTTTGAAGGGCATCCCAATCTGCGGCGCATGCTGATGCCCGACGATTGGGAAGGCTATCCCCTCCGCAAGGACTATCCCGTGGAGGGACCTCGCTGATTTCGGGCTTTAAGACGAGCGAACCTGCGCCATGACCACCGTACAAACTGCCACCGGCCTCGAACAAACCATGGTCCTCAACATGGGACCTCAGCATCCATCGACGCACGGTGTGTTGCGCGTGCTGCTGGAACTGGACGGGGAGATTATCGTCAAGGCCGACGTGGATATCGGATATTTGCACACGGGTATCGAAAAAACCGCCGAGGCGCTGACCTATTCGCAGGCCATCACGATTACCGACCGGATGGATTACCTCGCGCCGCTGTCGAACAATCTCGTCTACTGCATGGCGGTCGAGAAATTGCTTGGCCTCGAAGTTCCCAAGCGCGCGCAATACATCCGCGTCCTGCTGACCGAACTCACACGCATCGGCTCGCACCTGGTCTGGCTAGGCACCCATGCGATCGACTTGGGCGCGATGTCGGTGTTCCTCTATTGCTTCCGCGAGCGCGAGGAAATTCTCAAAATCTTTGAGCTCGTCAGCGGCCAGCGGATGATGACCAGCTATTTCCGCATTGGCGGCCTTGCGCTCGACCCACCGGTGGGATGGACCGATCACGTCCAGAAAATTGTTCAGACCTTCCCTTCGCGATTCGATGAGTACGAGGAATTGCTGACCAAGAACCGAATCTGGATCGGGCGCACGCAGGGCGTGGGCGTGCTGAGCGCGAAGGATGCGATCGCAATGGGTGTTTCCGGCCCGTCGCTGCGCGGCTCCGGCGTGGATTACGACGTGCGAAAATATTTCCCCTACTCGAGTTACGACGAATTCGATTTTCAGGTGCCCGTGCGCACCGAAGGCGATTGCTACGCGCGCTACCTGTGCCGCGTCGCGGAAATGCGCGAGAGCCTGAAAATTGTTCGCCAAGCCCTCGAAAAAATTCCCCCCGAGGGCCCCGTCAAGGCCGATGCGCCCGGAATCGTTCCGCCGCAACGCGAGAAAATGAAGACGGAGATGGAAGCCCTGATTTACCACTTCAAGATATTTACGGAAGGATTCGCGCCTCCGCCCGGTGAAGTCTACCAGCGCATCGAATCACCCCGCGGCGAACTGGGCTGCTTCCTGGCGAGCGACGGTTCGCCAAAGCCGTATCGCATGAGGATTCGCGCGCCCTCGTTCGTGAATCTGCAGGCGCTGCAGAAGATGGTGGAGGGCCGCCTGGTGGCCGACGCGATTGCTTGCATCGGGACGCTGGATATTGTTCTCGGGGAGATTGACCGCTGATGAATTTGCCTCCGCAACTGGAAGCCAAATTTCAAACGCTTGAAAACCGCTACCCGTTGAAGCGTTCGGCGCTCATCCCCATGCTGCTTTACGCGCAGGATCAGTTCGGCTACGTCAGCGATGAAATGATCGGAGAAATTGCCGGACGGCTCGGCCTGAATGCGTTGCAGGTCACCGAAACGATGGCGTATTACTCGATGCTTCGCCGCCAACGCGCCGGAAAGTTTCACGTGCAGGTCTGCACCAATGTGTCCTGCATGCTTCGCGGCGGCAACAAGCTTTACGAGTTTGTTCAGAAAAGGCTGGAGATCGGCCACAAGGAAACCACCGAGGACGGCGTATTTTCCCTGGAAGAAGTGGAATGTATCGGCGCCTGCACCGGCGCGCCGGCCATGCAAGTGAATTACGATTTCTACGAAAATCTCACCATCGAACGCACCACGCAACTTTTCGAGGCGCTCGAGGCCGGACGAAAGCCGCAAACCTCCACGCCGATTACGGGCTCCGTGAAAGAGCGGCATCCCGCCGAAGTGCCCGTCATCAGCCGCCTCTTCGGCGTCAAGGATTCGCACAAGCTGGAAGTCTATGTGGCGCATGACGGCTATAAAGGGATGGAGCGCGCGCTCAAGGAACTGACTCCCGAGCAGGTCGTCGATGAAGTCAAAAAGTCGAATCTGCGCGGGCGCGGCGGCGCGGGTTTCCCCACCGGCATGAAGTGGAGTTTTGTGCCCAAGGAATCGGCCAAGCCCAAATACGTTCTGTGCAACGCGGATGAGAGCGAGCCCGGCACCTGCAAGGACCGCCCGCTGATGGAAATGATGCCGCACCAGTTAATTGAAGGAATCGTAATTGCAGGACGCGCCGTCGGCTCGCACCAGGGATACATTTACGTTCGCGGCGAGTATCGCTACGTCCTGGACATCCTGGACGAGGCCGTCGAGGAAGCCTACAAGTCCGGCTATCTTGGCAAAAATATTCTCGGCAGCGGATTCGATTTCGACCTCGTCACGCATACCGGAGCGGGCGCGTACGAGTGCGGCGAGGAATCGGCGCTGATGGAATCGCTCGAAGGCAAGCGCGGCTATCCGCGCATCCGCCCTCCCTTTCCCGCGGTCGTCGGCCTGTACGGATCGCCGACCGTGATCAACAACGTCGAGACGCTTTCCGCCGCCCCGGAAATTCTGCGGCGAGGCGGAGAATGGTACGCGGGCCTCGGGTCGCCGAAAAACGGGGGTACGCGCCTGTTCTGCGTTTCCGGCCACGTCAACAAGCCCGGAATCTACGAATTGCCGATGGGTTTCCCTTTGCGCAAGATCATTGAAGATGTAGCCGGCGGAATGCGCAACGGGAGGAAGCTCAAGGCTATCATCCCCGGAGGCAGTTCCTGTCCGCTGCTGACTGCCGAGGAAATCGACGTCAATATGGATTACGATTCGGTTGCCAAAGCAGGCTCGATGCTCGGCTCGGGCGGCCTCATCGTCATCGACGAAGACACGTGCATGGTGGATCTCGCGCGGCGCATCATGCATTTCTACGCGCACGAATCCTGCGGCTGGTGTATTCCCTGCCGCGAAGGCACGAGCTGGCTGCGCAAGACGCTGGACCGTTTCCATTCCGGCCTCGGCCGCCCGGAAGATATTACTCTGGTGGGCGATCTGGCGAAAAACATGCTGGGCCGGACGTTCTGCCCGCTGGGCGATGCCGCCGCGATGCCTACCATCAGCATCGTCAAGAAATGGCGAAACGAGTTTGAAGAACATCTTTCCGGAAAATGTCCGTACAGGCCGGCCGACGTCATGGCCGCGGTCCGCTGAGGATCCCAGGACAAAATGGCTGATTCAAAAGATATCACGCTGAAGATTGACGACCGCGACGTCACCGTCCCGCCCGGGACGCTGGTGATCGAAGCCGCGCGGCGCATGGGCATCCAAGTCCCGTCATTCTGCTACTTCCCGGGCTTGTCGTTGCAAGCGGCTTGCCGCATGTGCCTGGTCGAAGTCGAAAAAGCACCCAAGCTGCAAACCGCCTGCACCCTGGTCGGAATGCCCGGCATGGTGGTTCGCACCAGCACGCCGCAGGTGCATGCAGCGCGCAAGGATATGCTGGAGTTCCTGCTCGCCAACCACCCGCTCGATTGTCCCGTGTGCGATAAGGGCGGCGAATGCGAATTGCAGGATATGGTTTTTACGTATGGCGCGGACAAGAGCCGCTTTAACGAAGAAAAGCGCCACGAGCCTGAGCAGAAGTGGTCGGAAGCGGTTTATTACGACGCGCCGCGCTGCATTTTGTGTTTCCGCTGCGTGCGCGTATGCGACGAGGGCATGGACGTGAAAGCACTCGGCGTGGGCGCTCGCGGCTCGCAATCGGTGATCATTCCGAACGGAGAAGATCACCTGGACTGCGAAGAGTGCGGCATGTGCATCGATATCTGTCCCGTCGGCGCGCTCACGAGCGGCATGTACCGGTACAAGACGCGCCCGTGGGAAATGACCTACGTCTCCACGGTCTGCGCGCACTGCTCGAACGGCTGCAAGACCACGCTGAGCGTGCGCAACAATGAAATTCTGCGCGCCAACAATCGCGATCTCTCCGGATTCAACAAGGACTTCCTGTGCGTGAAGGGCCGCTTCGGATTTGATTTCACGAGTCATCCAGAGCGCCTGAAGCTGCCGCTCGTCCGCCGCGACGGCAAGCTCGTGCCCTCAAGCTGGGAGGACGCCCTGGCCGAAGTTTCCCGGCGTCTCGCCGAGGTGCACCAGGCGTCCGGCCCGGATTCGATTGGCTTCATCGGCTCCAACCGCACAACGAATGAAGAGAATTACCTGCTGGGGCGCATCGCGCGCGCGTCCATCGGCACGAACAACATCGATCATCATCGCACGGCCGATTACCCAAGCCTGATCGCCGCGCTCGGCACGCAGGCTGCAACGGCGGGAGCCACGATGACGCAGTTGTACGAGGCGGACGCGGTCTTGCTCGTCGGCCACGATCCGACCGAGCAGAGCCCGCTGGTCGCCTGGCAAATTCGCTCCGCCATCCGCCACCGCGGCGCACGCTTGTACATCGTCAATTCAAAATCCATCAAGCTCCTCCGCAAAGCCAGGGGTTTTGCCGAAGTGCCCGAGGGCCGCGAGGCGACCGCGGTCCGGTGGCTCGCGGGCGGCGAAGCGCAGCTCGATGGCGGCACGATTGAGCGGCTTTCCTCGCTCAAGGCCTCGCTCGAAAAAGAGAGCAACGTCGTCATCGTCTTCGGCGCGGAACTGACTGGCGTCGCGATTCGCGACCTGGTGAAATTCGGTTCTTCCCTGTCCGGCCAGACGCGCTACATGGCGCTCGGCGATTATGCGAATTCGCGCGGGTCTGCGGACATGGGGCAACTTCCTGACATGCTCCCTGGCTACGTCTCTGTTGCAGACGCGAAAGCGCGGGAAAAATTCGGCGCGCTGTGGGGCGCCAAGCTGCCGGATAAGCCCGGAATGAACGCGCGCGGCATGCTCGCGGCCGCGGCCATGGGACACTTGCACGCGCTCTACGTGGTCGGCGCAAACCCGGTAAAAACTTTTGGAATTTCCGCTGCGGATCGCCTGGGCAAGCTTGAATTGCTCATCGTCCAGGACCTGTTCCTCACGGAAACCGCTCAGCTTGCCGACATCGTCCTGCCGGCGGCCGCCGCGTACGAGAAAAACGGGACCATGACCAACTCCGCCGGCGAAGTGCAACTCGTGCGCAAGGGCGGCGACGTCATGGGCACGCGCTCCGATTTCGATATTCTGCGAATTCTTTCCTTCCAACTCGCGCAGCACGGGCTCGGGCAGGCCATCCGCCTGCGGAATCCGGAAGCGGCCTTCGACGAGATTCGCCAATGGGTGCCGGGCTACAACCTGGGCATGGCCACGCTGCTGCTTGGAGAAGCGGAGCGAACTTCTCCCGTTTCCGCCGCCAATGACACCGCTGCCTTCGACGTCCCCGTGGGCTCCATCTTCTCTTCGGGCGACACCCTTTTCACCAGCGGCAGTATGGGCCGCTACTGCACCATGGTTCGTTCCCTGCCGGAAGCAGCTGAAGAAGAAGTGGAAGTGGAGGCGCGCACGTGAACGAAATAGCCGCGCGGCATCCGTTTCTCGTCGTCGTGCTGCCGAAGGTCGTCATCCTTCTTTTCGTGATGCTGACGGCGCTGGCCTATCTCACCTGGTTCGAGCGCAAAGTTGTGGCGCATATTCAGGCGCGGTGGGGACCGTATCGCGTCGGCCCGCACGGCTTGCTGCAGCCGCTGGCCGATGGCGTTAAATTCTTATTCAAGGAAGACGTGACGCCGGCCGCCGCGGACAAGTTCGCCTATTTTCTTGCGCCATTTCTGGCGTTGTCGCTCGCCATCACGTCGATCGCAGTGATTCCCTTTGGACCGAAAGGATTGACGATCTTCGGCCAGGCGACACCCACGGGCATTACGAATTTGAACATCGGCCTGCTGATTTTATTCGCGATCACGTCGATGGGAGTGTACGGCGTGGCGCTGGCCGGCTGGTCGTCCAACAGCAAATACCCGCTGCTCGGAGGCCTGCGCAGCTCGGCACAGATGATCAGCTACGAACTCGCGCTCACGATGTCCGTCGTGGGCGTGATCCTGATGGCCGGCACGTTTAATCTGAGCGAAATTGTGACGTCGCAGCAGGGTTTCTACTTGCATTTCATACCCCGTTGGAATCTGATAGGCCCCCCCATGCCGCAAGTGCTGGGTTTCTTCCTGTTTTTCATTGCCGCGGTGGCGGAAACGAATCGCGCCCCATTCGATCTCGCCGAAGCGGAATCCGAACTCGTCGCCGGCTTTCACACCGAGTATTCCAGCTTCAAATTCGCGATGTTTTTCATGGCGGAATACGCCAGCATGATTACCGTTTCCTGCCTTGCGACGATTTTATTTTTTGGCGGATGGCTCTCGCCGTTTCCGCAGACTTCGCTGTTCGCCTGGGCGCACTACATTCCCGCGGCGGCCTTCGCCGCGGCGGGCCTCGCCTTGATCGTGCATGGCGTCCGCTATCTCACCGTGTTTGGGCGAATCGTATTGCCGGTTCTCGGAGTCGTTTTGTGCGGCATTGGCGTATTTTGCGGTCAGCCAGGCGTCCTCGAATTTGTGCAGGGGCCTTTCTGGTTCCTCCTGAAGATTGTGATTTTTCTGTTTATTTACGTTTGGGTGCGCGGCACGCTTCCGCGTTTCCGCTACGATCAATTGATGAATTTCGGGTGGAAGCTGCTTCTCCCGCTTTCGATCGTGAACGTGGTGATCACGAGTCTGGCAATTGTGCTGACACAACGATGAGATCCGAGCCCAAGGAAATGACGCGAGGAATACGATGATCACGCCGCAGATCGCGATGTTTCTGATCCTCGCGGCAATGACCGTGGCGGGAGCGGTGAGTCTGATCCTGCAGCGTCACCCGATTCACAGCGCGCTGTCACTGATCGTCGTCATGGTCGCTCTCGCGGGCCTTTATCTCTTGCAGGGCGCGGAATTTGTCGCCGCCGTACAGATCATCGTCTACGCAGGCGCGATCATGGTGCTTTTCATTTTTGTAATCATGTTGCTCAACGCCGGAGAAGAAGAACGCACCAATGTGAGCCGCCTGGCGCGCTTCGTGGGCGTGCCGCTCGGGGTTGTGTTCCTGGTGGAAGTGGCCTATTGGATTGGGCGGGCCACGTCGCACCTCGGCTCGGCGCCGCCGGAAACGGTATCGACGCGCGACCTGTCGACGCTGCTCTTCCGGGAATACGTATTTCCATTTGAGCTGACATCGTTTCTGATATTGATCGCTTTGCTGGGCGCCCTGGTCCTGGCGCGCCGCGAAGAGTCCGACTAAGCCGGGTCGATTCGGCCTGGGCCATGTAGCGCTCGTCCGCCGCGGCGGACGAGCAGGGGCTTGAGTCAACAATGCCCGCCTGAAGGGGGGCGCTACACAAGTCAAAGAAGCACTCTGGGGGAGTTGTGGTTCCGACTTCGTACTTTCTGGTGCTCAGCGCCGTGCTGTTCGGATTGGGTGTGATTGCGTTTATTTTCAAGCGCAATATCCTCACCATTTTCATGTCCATTGAGCTGATGCTCAATGCCGTCAATCTGGCTTTCGTTTCCTTCAGCCGTTTGCTCGGCCAGCTGCAGGGACAGGTGTTCGTCTTTTTCGTGATCGTCGTGGCCGCGGCCGAAGCCGCCGTGGGCCTGGCGATTATCATCCTCATTCACCGCAACCGGGGAACGCTCAACGTGGAAAAAGTGGATTCGCTGAAAGACTGATGCCGGTTCTCACTTATCTCTGGATCATTCCGCTGCTGCCGCTCGTGGGCGCCGCCGCCAATGGAATTTTTGGCGGACGCTGGCCGAAGAACGTCATCTCAGCCGTCGCGCTTTCCTCGACCACGCTGGCCTTTCTCGCGGCTCTCGAAGCGGTGCGCGAATTCCTTTCCCTTTCGCCGAGCCAGATACCCTGGATCAGAACCTATTTTACGTGGATTTCCGCTGGAGGATTTCAGGCGGACTTTGCCCTGCAGGTGGACCAACTCACCGTGATCATGCTGCTGGTCGTCACCGGCGTGGGCTGGCTGATTCATATTTATTCGACGGGATACATGCACGACGACCCGGGATACCGCCGATTTTTTTCTTATCTCAACCTATTCATGTTTTTCATGCTCGTGCTGATCCTGGCGGCCAACTATCTGCTGATGTTTGTCGGGTGGGAAGGCGTCGGGCTGAGCAGCTACCTGCTGATTGGATTCTTCTTCTTAAAACAATCCGCCACAAACGCCGGGAACAAAGCCTTCTGGGTGAACCGCATCGGCGATTACGGTTTCCTCCTCGGCTTGCTCCTGATTTTCCGCACCTTCGGCTCGCTCGATTTCTCAATCGTTCTGCCGCGCGCCGCCGCCATGCCCGCCGATCCCGCCGGACAAATTGGCACGCTCACGGTGATTGCGCTTCTCTTGTTCGTGGGCGCGGCTGGAAAATCCGCGCAGCTTCCGCTCTATGTCTGGCTGCCGGACGCGATGGAGGGCCCGACTCCGGTGAGCGCGCTGATCCACGCGGCGACGATGGTCACCGCGGGTGTGTACATGGTGGTGCGCTCGCACGCCATTTTCCTCAACGCGCCTTTCGCCATGCAGGTTGTCGGCATAATCGGGTGCGCAACGGCGCTTTTTGCGGCCACAATCGGCCTGGTGCAAACCGACATCAAGAAAGTGCTCGCTTACTCGACCGTATCCCAACTCGGCTACATGTTCCTGGCCTGCGGCGTGGGCGCGTTTGGCGCGGGCATTTTTCACTTGATGACGCATGCGTTTTTCAAAGGATTGCTCTTCCTCGCCGCGGGCAGCGTGATTCACGCCATGGGCGGCGAGCAGGACATGCGCAAGATGGGCGGCCTGCGCAAGAAAATTCCAGTGACCTTCTGGACGATGTTCATGGCCACGCTGGCGATTGCGGGCGCGCCCGGCTTTTCCGGATTTTTCAGTAAGGACGAAATCCTGAACGAAGTGCAGCGCGTCAGCCCTGTGCTCTGGGGCCTCGGGGTCCTGACCGCGGGGCTTACTTCGTTTTATATGTTCCGCCTGTTGTTCCTGACGTTCTTCGGCGCCGAGCGGTACGGCGAGCACCAGGTGCATGTGCACGAATCGCCGAAGAGCATGACCACACCCCTGATAATCCTGGCAATCCTTTCCGTCTGCGGCGGATGGATGGCCGTGCCGCAACTCATGGGCGGCGTGAATTATTTCGATCATTTCCTTGCGCCAGTATTAGCAACTGGCGCGGGACCGGCCGCTGCGGCAGTCGAATCTTCCGGAGGCGGCGGAGAAATTCTCCAGGCCCTCCTTGGCGCGCCCGTGATCGCCGGGCTTCTCGGTTTCTTCTTGGCGTGGTGGTTCTATATCAAGAGCCCGGAAGCGCCAAAGAAGCTGGCGGACTCGCTTTCTCCGTTGTACAAACTTTTCTCCGGGAAATATTTTATCGACGAATTGTACGCGGCTGTGATTGTGCGCCCGCTGGTCTGGATTTCCGACAAAGTTCTGTGGCACGCGGTCGACGAGCGCGCGATTGACGGCACTGTGAACGGCGTCGCATTCGTCTCCCGCGAATCGGGAGACCGCGTGCGCCGCGCGACTACCGGAAACATTCGCAGCTACGCCACCTGGATCGTCCTGGGAGTTCTGGTTTTCACTTCCCTGCTGCTCTGGATGGTGGACTGACGTGCGGCAAACCTACTTGCTTTCGGTCCTGACGTTTCTGCCCGTCGCAGGCACGCTGGCTCTCCTGCTCCTGCGCGACGGCGATCATGTCTGGATTCGCCGGCTGGCGATGACTACAGCGGTGGTCGAATTCGTCCTTTCGCTGCTGCTTCTTCGCGGCTTTGATGCGCACGCCGCCGGCTATCAACGGGAGGAATTCCGCGCCTGGATTCCCCAGCCCCCGATTCACTATCACCTGGGCATTGACGGGCTCAGCCTGTTTCTCATCTTGTTGACCACGCTGCTCACGCCGATCTCGATCCTCGCGTCCTGGAAATCGATTGATCAGCGTGTGAAAGGTTTCTTCATTTCGCTTCTGGTGCTCGAAACCGGAGTGATCGGCGTCTTCGTTTCGCTCGACCTGTTCCTGTTCTTCTTGTTCTGGGAAGTGATGCTGATCCCGATGTATTTCCTGATTGGTATATGGGGACACGGGCGGCGCATTTATGCCGCGCTGAAATTCGTACTGTACACCATGTTCGGGTCGATCCTGATGCTCGTGGCGATTTTGTGGCTCTACCGCGTCACCGCCGTCGCCGGATATCCGACGTTCGACGTCTCGCAGATCCAATCGCTGCTTTCCAACGGCACGGTTACTCTGCCGCTGCGAACGGAATATTTGCTCTTCGGCGCGTTCTTCCTCGCGTTTGCGATCAAGGTGCCGCTCTTCCCGCTGCACACCTGGCTGCCGGACGCGCACACGGAGGCGCCCACGGCGGGCTCGGTGATGCTCGCGGGCGTCCTGCTGAAGATGGGCATCTACGGCATGCTGCGTTTCTGCTTGCCGCTGTTTCCGGACGCCACGCGCCGCTTTGCGCCGTTCATTGCCGTGCTGGCGATCATCGGCATCGTGTACGGGGCCCTCGTGGCCATGGTGCAGGTCGATTTGAAGCGCCTGGTGGCGTACTCCTCGGTCAGCCACCTGGGATTTGTCGTGCTCGGAATTTTCGCGTTCCAGCAGATTTCGATTCAGGGCGCCGTCTACCAAATGCTCAATCACGGAATCTCGACTGGCGCGCTGTTCTTGTGTGTCGGGATGCTATATGACCGCCGGCACACGCACTTGATCTCGGAATTTGGCGGCATCGCCACGCCCATGCCGGCTCTTGCGGCGCTCTATTTGTTTTCCTGCTTTGCCTCCGCGGGACTGCCGATGCTCAACGGCTTCGTCGGCGAGTTCCTGATTCTCGTGGGGACGTTTCAGAAGCATGCGGCGTGGGCGTCCTGGGCCGCGCTTGGCGTCATTTTCTCGTCCGTTTATCTGCTCTGGTCCTACCAGCGCGTGTTCTTTGGCAGCATCACGCAAGATAAAAACGGCAAGCTTACAGACTTGGACACGCGCGAGCGCGGAATCCTGTTCGTGATGGCGGCGCTTATTCTGTGGATGGGCATCGGCTCACCGTTCTTTACGCGGCGGACCGCGGCCTACACGCAAAACGTTTTGCAGCTGATGCAGCGCCCGCAGGCGTACAACGCCGGCGGCGCGCGCACTCATGGCGCGAGCAGCATGGATTTGGATCATGCCCCCGTGACGCCGCCCGGTCTGAACGCCGGGGCGTACGGCGGTGCGGCAGACTCGGTGAAATTGAAATAAATGTTCCCGCCCATTCAAGACTTGTACAGGATTGCGCCCGAAATCGTCCTCTGCGGATTCGGGATGCTGGCCATGCTTCTAGCGCCCGTTGTCCCGAAGGCGCGCCACGGGATGCTGGCGGTCGTTTCGCTCGTGGGCGCGGCGCTGGCCCTGGCCGCGACTTTTTTCCCCGCCACGCATCCGGGCCTCGCCTATTCGGGCCTTTTCCGGGCGGACTCGTTCAGCCTGTTTGTCCATTGGATCGTCTGCGGCGCGGCGTTCCTCGTGATTCTCGGTTCGATCGGCTACCTCAAGCGCGACGATCTGGACGCCGCCGAGTTTTGCGCCCTGATCCTGTTTGCGACGGCCGGCATGGGCGTGATGGCCGGCGCCAATGAGTTGCTGACGGCCTTTATCGGCCTGGAAATGAGCTCTATCGCCTCGTACATTCTGGCGAGCTACCGGCGCGATGCCCCGCGCTCGAACGAAGCGGCGATGAAGTATTTCCTGCTGGGATCGTTCGCCACGGCTTTTTTCCTTTACGGGATCGCGTTGTCCTTCGGCGCCACGGGATCGACGCATCTCGACCTGATGACGCCGCTCTCCAATGATTCCGCGCACACCCTCTTGAAGATCGGCCTCGGATTTATTTTTATTGGCCTGGCCTTTAAGGTCGCCGCGGCTCCCTTCCAGCTGTGGACGCCGGACGTCTACGAAGGCGCTCCCGCGCCGGTCACCGCGCTGCTTTCGACAGGTCCCAAGGCCGCCGCGTTCGCCCTGGCGTTACGCATCATGGCGAGTGTGGACGCCGCGGCGCCGCTGTGGTTCTGGGCGCTGTGGGTGGCGGCCGCGCTCAGCATGTTCGTCGGAAATTTGTCGGCGATCGTGCAAACGAGCGTGAAGCGCATGCTGGCCTACAGTTCGATCGCGCACGCGGGATACATTCTGGTCGCGCTCACGGCCGCGGCCGCCACGGACCATCCGGAAGCGGGTATCGCAGCGGCGCTGTTCTACCTCGTTGGCTACGCCATTGTTAAGATGGGCGCGTTCCTGATCGTCGCGCAACTGGGCGGACCGGGCGAGCGCCACGTCGACATCGAAGACTTTGCAGGCCTTGGGAGACGCCAGCCCGCGATGGCGGCATGTCTGTCGCTGTTTCTGCTCTCGCTTCTTGGATTGCCCATCACGGCGGGATTCCTCGGAAAATTCTACGTCTTCAATGCGGCGCTCGAATCCAACTTGATCTGGCTGGCGATCCTGCTGGCCCTGAACAGCGTCATCGGCGCCTACTATTACCTGCGCGTCATCGTCGCCATGTATATGCGCGAATCGGCGACCGAAATTATTCCTGAGCCCGTGCCATGGACGCTCTCGGCCGTGTTGTGGATCGCCGCCGCCGGTACGGTCTTCGCCGGTTTGTTTCCTGCACGGATCATCGGTTTCGCCGCCAAAGCCGCGCTCAACATGCGCTAGGCTAACTTTCCCACTACAGTATTGACTGCCAACAGGAAAGAACTTCGTCACCAAAGGCGCAGCGACGATACGCTGTCCAGGTTTCCTCCGTCACAGCAGCGCCAAAAAAAGGCCCGGCAGGCGTTCCCTGCCGGGCCAACGAAATGCCTTTCGCCCGTTACAGCTTCAGGTACAGGACGGCGAACATATACAACGTAAGCGACTCAATAAATACAAGTCCGAGAATCAGCGCAAGACGAATTGCCGCGGCAGCCCCGGGATTGCGCGCCAGGCCTTCGCACGCTGCAGCCGTCGCCTTGCCCTGAGCCAGACCGCATCCGGCCACGGCAATCGCATAGGCGATGCCCGAGGTGATGACCACCCAACTCGTCGGCGATGACGCGGCTGCGCCGCCTGCTTGCGCGAATGCTGCGGGCGCAACCAAACATAGCGCAATGGCTGCGAGCAGAAACGTTCCGATTTTTCTCATTCTGTTTCTCCTTTGTTATGAAATGGCCGTCTGGAGGTGGTTCCCGGACATCCTCGTACAGCCGGGCTCACGCGGAACGGCGGATCATGCCAGAATTAGTGTTCTTCTGCCACCACTGCACTGACGTACATGACCGGAAGAATTGTAAACACAAACGCCTGCAGGATCGCCACGAACACGTGAAGCAATATAAATATAGGCGGCACCACCAACGGAACGACGCCGCTCGCGTAGCCGAGAGGAGACAGTTTTCCCAGACCGATAAAGAGCGCAACGGTCAAGCCGAGGAACAATCCGTACAGAATTTCGCTGACCAGCATGTTGACCCAGAGGCGCACCGTCAGCGAAAGCAAGCGGGAAACATTGCTCACCATTTCAATCGGCAACATGAGCCAGGCCAACCACCACACCGGCCCAAGGAAATGCTTTCCGTGCCCGACGAGGCCATTCTTCCGGATGCCGGCCCAGTTGTAATAGGCAAATACAATGATCGCGCAGCCCAGTGGAACCGAGGATGTAGCGGTAGGGGATGACAGACCCGGGACTACGCTAATCAGGTTGCACGCCATCACAAAAATGCCGATGCTGCCGAGCATTGGCAGGTACTTCTCCCCGCCATGACCGACCAGATCATCGAGCAGATCGCCGACACCGACGCCCATGCTGTTGGTGATAAGAGCTTCCATACATTGCTGGGTTCCGCCGGGATTTTCGACGGATAGACGCGACTTCAGCCATAGAAAAAACAACGCCAGAACGAGAAAAACGAGCAGCTCCATCGCCACATGGTTCGGAATGGGATATTCCTGATTCTCAACGTGAATGTGAAGCGCCCCGAGCAACAGAAGCGCGGGCTTGCCGAGCAGCCAATTCACAACCTTCGTTACGCCCAGAATCTGTTCGTTCATCGTCCCCACAATCCACAGCGAATCTAAGTTACAGCTCTAACTTCGTGGGCGCGGTTCGCTAAAACCGGTAGCTACTTCATAGGTGACTTCGAGAATAACGGCTGCGATTAATGCGAAAAGTCCGCCCAAAACCGCTTTTCCGGGAAACCAAGCGACCCTCAAAATAACATAGACCGCAGCGGCGAGCAACGCCATCCGCGCAAAAAAGCGGGCATAAATCCAAGGCGAAACTCGATACGGCTCAGGACCGGTTTGGGGAACGGCTGCGCGGAACAATCCGCCGATGCCTTGTTCCAGCCATCGAAAATTCAGCCAGGAGAGCGCGGCCCCGGCCGCAAATCCAATTCCGCTGCGCCAGCCCCAATGCGCTGCCGTATATACTCCGCCGACGGCTCCAATGATTAGAGTGAGCTGTTCGATTCGCCGCTCAACCGCCTCGTAAAACTTTTCAGACAGTTCCATCGTCCTTACTCTTGCCGGGAGGCACGTCGGATCATTTCAGCGAGGCCCGCAGCCACTCCCGCCGCACCCAGCACCATTGTAAATACAGGCCTGGTGTGCGCCCAATTATCAATGAGATACCCAAGCCCGCCTCCCGCGAGTACTCCTGCAACCGGAATGACTGGCAACTCCAACGCGAGCGAAAGTTGTCGAAGGAATCCAAGCGGCCGTTTTCGCGGCGATGGGGAGGAAGGCGGGCCTGGTTCCTCAGTGGCCACTGAAACCTGATGGGAAGAACAGCGAATACGTCGCCAGGCGCACGAACGGCTCCGGGTAGACTCCGGCGGCGACCGTCACAAAGCACAATACAGCGAAAGCAACCCTCTGCCCGATGGTGACGATCGGCACAGGCGCGTTGCCCGGTTCGTACAGATACGCGTGCATCACGATGCGGAAATAGTAGTACAGCGCGGGGACGATGTAGAGCGCGCCGAACAGCGCAAGGCGATTGTGCCCGGTCTCGATCAGCGCCTGCAGGATGAAATACTTGCCGACGAAGCCCGCCAGAGGTGGAATCCCGGCTAGTGACAGCATGAAAACCAGCAGCACCAGCGCGGACAGCGGGCTGCGCCGATACAGGCCATTCAGGTCGTCCAGCTCGTCGCCGATGATTCCCTGCCGTTGCAGCACGATCAGCACAGCGAACGCGCCGATGGTCATGAACGCGTAGGCGAAAAGGTAAAACGCCACGCCCTTCATGCCGGTAATAAATCCCAGCGGGCTGGACGCGGCCGCCACGATTCCGAGCAGGATGTAGCCCACATGCGAAATCGAGGAGTAGGCCAGCATACGCTTCACATTCGTCTGCGTGATCGCCGCGAAGTTGCCAAGCGTGAGCGACGCGATGGCCACCCCCGCGATGAGCATCTCCCAATCGACCCGCACCGGCCAGAACACGGTGAGCAGCAGTCGCAACAACAGGGCGAAGCTCGCCGTTTTCGAAGCAACGCTGATGTAGGCCGTAATCGGCGTTGGTGAGCCCTCGTACACGTCCGGAGCCCACTGGTGAAACGGCACGGCCGCCACTTTGAAGAATAGCCCCGCGGCCACCGTAGCGAGCGCTAGAAGCACGAACAGGTCCGCATGGCCCCTCGCCTCCACCGCCACCGCGATCAAGTCCAGATTGGTCCTGGGGGGCAGCGCCTGGCCAATAGAGCTCAGGTTGGCCATGGCGCCGATCCCGTAGAGGATGGAAAAGCCGTAGGCCAGAATCGCCGAACTGAACGCGCCCAGCAGCAGGTATTTCACCGCGCTTTCGTTCGAACGCTTGTCACGCCGCAGAAATCCCGCCAGCACGTAAAAGCTGATCGCCATGGTCTCAAGGCCCAGGAATTGCACGACCAGGTCGTAGCCGGAAGCCATGAACATCATGCCGACCGTGGCGAACAGCATCAGGGCGTAATACTCACCGTGATTTTCGTCCTCGATTTGCAGATAGCGGACCGAAAGTATGATGACCAGCGCCGTGGCGATGAGGAAAATGAAACCGAAAAACAGAAAAAACGGATCGACAAGCAGCGAGTTGTCGAAGCCGACTGGCCCGCGGTCGGCAACCACGCGCAATTGCCACAGGCAGATGGCACTGAAGATCACTCCGAGCATGGCCATCAGCGCATTGAAATACTTGTCGCGAGCCTCGAGCAAGTAATCGGTGAGCAGGATGCCCAGGGCAAATAGGACGAGCATCATCTCCGGCAGGAGCAGACCGCCGCCGCCCTGCTGCATGAAGCTCTGAAACGGCGCGAGGATGCGGCGGATTAATTCGACAAGATAACTCATCGGCTCGTTTACTTCTTCTCCGTTTCAGGAACGGGAGATGCCTCGGTACTCGAGGGCATATTCATTCCGGGCGTGCCCGGCGTCCCGCCGCCCGTTTCCGCGGGAGCCAGGGCAGGACTAACCGCGGGAACGGCTGCGCGTTCCGCGCCGTAATATCCGGGATTGACCTGCTCGACGATCTGCTGGACGGGCCGCTCGAGCACACGAAACAGCGGCTTCGGATAAATTCCAATCCAGAAGCACAGAATAATCAAGGGAACCAGCGTCGCGTATTCGCGCGCGTTCAGGTCCGCAAGATGCTCGTTCGCAGGATTGGTGACCGGTCCAAACATCACGCGCTGGTAGAGCCACAGCAAGTAGGCGGCGCCCAGAATAATGCCGGTCACGGCCCACGCCACGTACCTGATGTTGACTTCGTAAGTGCCGCGCAGGATGACGAACTCACCGATAAACCCGTTGAGCAACGGTAAGCCCAACGAGCTGAGCGTCGCGATCATATAGATGGCGGCGAAGGCCGGCATGGGCGTCGAGAGCCCGCCGTACTCCGAAATCAGGCGAGTGTGTCTCCGCTCGTACAGCACGCCGACGATCAAGAAGAGCGCTCCGGTGGAAAGGCCGTGGTTGATTTGCTGAATCACGCTGCCGGAAAGGCCATTCGGTGTCAGCGCGAAAATTCCGAGCGTGCAGAAGGCCAGGTGGCTGACCGAGCTGTAGGCGATCAGCTTCTTCATGTCCTTCTGCATCATGCAGACTAGCGCGCCGTAAATAATGCCGATGATCGAAAGCACCATCATGATCGTGACAATTTTGTGGCGCGCCGCGGCGTCTTGCGGCAGGAGCGGCAGCGAGAAGCGGATGAATCCGTACGTGCCCATTTTCAACAAAACGCCGGCCAGGATGACGGAGCCCGCCGTGGGCGCTTCGGTGTGCGCGTCCGGAAGCCAGGTGTGGAACGGGAACATCGGCACCTTGATCGCAAACGCGAAGAAGAACGCCCAGAACAGCAGCACTTGCGTGCGCGTATCAAACTGCGCGGCGGACGCGAGCAGCGTCGGCATATCGAACGTGCCGCCGCCCGCCTTGAAATACAGCGCCAGGATTCCCAGCAGCATGATCACCGAGCCGATCAATGTGTATAAAAAGAATTTGATCGCGGCGTACAACCGGCGGTCGCTGCCCCATACGCCGATCAGGAAATACATCGGCACGAGCATCACTTCCCAGAACATGTAGAAGAGGAAAAAATCGAGCGCCATGAAAACGCCGAGCATGCCGACCTGGAGCAGGAGGAAGAGAATGTAATATTCCTTCGTCCGCATCTTGATCGCGCTCCACGACGAAAGAATCGAAATTGCGCCGAGGAGCGTTGTCAGCATCACAAGAAGTAGGCTGATGCCGTCGATGCCCAGCGAGTAGTGCGCGCCGATGGAAGGAATCCAGTCGTGGGTTTCGGGAAATTGGTAGCGCGGCGCGGCCGGGTCCAGGCTGAAACGCCAGATTAGCGGCAGCGAAACGATCAACCCGAGGAAGCCGAAAAGATTGCCGATGACGCGGTGCGCTGTGGCGCTGTCGCGCGGCACGAACAGCAGCAAGAGCGACCCCACCAGCGGCGTGAACAGCACCACCGTCAGGATATGAGTGTTGTAAAATTCCATCTTCCTGCCTCGCCTTCTTCTAACTCAATTTCAAACGCTCTCGTAGCGCCCGCCTTCAGGCGGGCATTTTGGAATCGGGCCGATGCCCGCCTGAAGGCGGGCGCTACATGTCTAAAGCCTGAATCCCGAAGTCCACAAGTAATAGCCCAGAAAAATCAGCACGCCGAACAGCATGAACAGCGCGTACCTCGCCACGCGCCCGGTCTGCAGCATCCGCACGGGCCAGCTGAAGAGCCAGACGATCCTCGCGGCCAGATTCACCAGGCCGTCCACAATCCAGGAATCCCAAATGCCGGAGATGGTCGATGTAATGCGCGTCGCCCAGCCGGAGCCGTCCACGCCAAGCCCGTTGATAATATTCACGTCGAACGCGCCCAGCGTGAGCGCCAGATCTTTCACGCGATTCACGAACATCGCATCGTAAAGCTGGTCCACGTAATACTTGTTGTAAACCAACTTGTAAAGGAACGGGCTCGCCGCCGCGATTTTCCCCGGGACTTCCGGCCGCTGGATGTACCAGCGGTACGCCAACCAGATGCCTCCCGCTGCGATGGCGACAGACGCAAGCATCAGCAAATATTCCGTCGATGCACCCGATGACGCATGCGCGGCGCCTGCCGCCTCTTCCGCATGCTTCGCCATAACTGGTTCCAGGAATTTGGAGAAGCGGTCGCTGCCGCCAAGCGATTCAGGCCAGCCGATCCAGCCTCCGATCACGGAAAGCACGGCAAGGATCATTAGCGGCACGGTCATCGCGCTTGGCGACTCGTGTATGTGGTGCTCGACTTCATGATCGACGCGCGAGTTTCCGAAGAACGTCATGTTCACGAGGCGGAACATGTAAAACGCCGTCATCCCCGCCGTAATGAAACCGAGCACCCAAAGGTACGGGTTGTACTCAAACGCGTGGCCGAGAATCGCGTCCTTGCTGAAGAAGCCCGCAAGCGGCGGTATCCCCGCGATTGCGATGGACGCCACGACAAATGTTTTTGCTGTCGTCGGAATTTTCCCCCACAGCGCGCCCATCTTGCGCATGTCCTGCTCGCCGGAGAGCGAGTGAATCACGCTGCCTGATCCGAGGAAGAGCAAGGCCTTGAAGAACGCGTGCGTCATCAAGTGGAACACGCCCGCGGTGAACGCGCCGACGCCGCAGGCGAGGAACATGTAGCCCAGCTGCGACACAGTCGAGTAGGCCAGCACGCGCTTGATGTCGTTCTGCACGAGGCCCATGGTCGCGGCGAAAATGGATGTCACGCAGCCGACCACGGCGACAACAGCGAGCGCCTTTGGCGCCATCGAGAACACCGCATTCGTGCGCGCAATCATGTACACGCCGGCCGTCACCATCGTCGCCGCGTGGATCAACGCGCTGACAGGCGTCGGGCCTTCCATCGCGTCCGGCAACCAGACATACAACGGAAGTTGCGCAGACTTCCCGATCGCGCCCACAAAGAGCAGCAGCGCAATCGCCGTCAGCGTGGCGTCGCCCAATACAAAGTGTCCCGCGGCAATCGCAGGGCCAAGCTCCGTGAACTGAATTGTGCCCAGCGTGCCCAGCATCAGAAACAGTCCGAGCAGAAAGCCCGCGTCACCAATACGGTTGACGATGAACGCCTTCTTCCCCGCATCCGATGCCGATTTCCTCAGGAAGTAGAACCCGATCAGCAAATAACTGCACAGCCCGACGCCTTCCCACCCAACGAACAGCAGCAGCAAATTGTTCGCCAGAACCAGCGTCAGCATCGAGAACATGAACAAATTCATGTACCCGAAGAAGCGGTAGTAACCGCCTTCGTGCGCCATGTATCCGGTCGAGTAAACGTGAATCAGGAATCCGACGCCAGTGACGACCAGCAGCATCACGGCCGTCAACGGGTCCATCAATACGCCCCACGGCACGTGGAAGTCCATCACGCGTCCGGAATTCGTATGCATGATTCCGGCAGGAACCCAGTCAAACAAGTTGTAGTTGACCAGGCGTTCCGAGGCAGGCCGCGAAACGAGTTGCCAGATCGCGCCAAAGGCATAGCACATCGCAAGAAGAGGGGTGCCGACGCAAATTACATTCACACCCGCATTCGGGAGCCGGCGGCCAATGAACAACATCAGCGCCGCACCCACCAGGGGAAACAGCGGGATCAGCCAGATATGCGCAAGAAAATATTCCGTCGGCATCATAATCCTATGTCTTCACAAGCTCACACAAAACGAGTCTTGTTCCAGAGTTGCGACACTCCAACACTGCGGTTTCCCCTGCACGCTGCAACCTGTCACCTGTAACCTTCCCCGCCTACCACTTCATCAAATCCATCTCATCGCCCAGCAACGTCTCACGATTGCGGAAGTACGCGATGATGATGCCCAACCCCACGGCGGCTTCCGCGGCCGCATCGGTGATGATAAAAATGGCGAACACATGCCCTTCCGCCGAGCCGACAAGCCGGGAGAACGCCACCAGATTGATGTTCACTGCATTCAACATCAGCTCGATGGACATCAAAATAATGATCACGTTCCGGCGGGTCACAACCCCGATCGCCCCGATCGTGAACAGCACCATGCCGAGGAACAAATACTGGCTGGTCGGAATCATCGCTGCACCCGCCCCTTCATATTTTCTTTTTGGCCATGACCACCGCGCCGATCATGGCCACGAGCAGCAGGATCGACGCGATTTCAAACGGGAGCATATACTCGTTGAACAGAACTTTTCCCACGAGTTGCGTGCTGGGCTCGAGAGCGCTCGCCGGCGCAGGCTCGCCCAGCGATAAATGGGACCGGCCGATGGCAATCGCAATCGTGAGTTCCGCGCCCACCACGAGCGCCAGCAGCAATCCAAGCCACCATTGCCGGTTGAACTGGACCTGGTGCAGCGAAACGTCCACGTTGATCAGCATGATGACGAATACGAACAGCACCATGATGCCGCCCGCGTACAGAATCACCTGCACGATGAACAAGAATTCCGCGTGCAACTGCAAAAAGATGCCCGCCGTCGCCAGGAGGGCCGTGATCAGAAAAATCGCGCTCTGCACCACGTTGCGCCGCGTCACCACGAGGATCGCGGAAACAACGGCCAGCGCCGCAAAAAAATAAAATACGATGTGATCGAGCATCGTCTTTGCCGCTTCCTACGCGTTACCCACGAACACGTGCTCTTTATCCTTCTTCTCGCTCTCCCAGCCCAGCCATCCGGCCACGAGCAGCGTCAGCACCGTCGTCAGCGGAAATGCCGTCCAGTGACTCCATCCCCAATGCCGGTGCAGCACAAGGGCCACGCCGATCCCCATCACATTTACGATCGAAAGCGGAATCAAAAATTGCCACCCCAGGCGCATCAACTGATCGAACCGGTAGCGCGGGAATGTAAACCGGAGCCACATGAACAGATAAATGTACAGCCCTACTTTCAGCAAGAACCAAAACGCCCCGTGAATTCCCGGCTTCAGACCGGGAAGCAAATTGGCGACGGCAGGAACCAGTGGCGCCGCAAGAATGATCGCCGCTAAAATCATGAGCAGCCCCACGGCCACCATAAAAAGACTCTGCACCTTTACCGGTTGCTTCGGCGCGCGATAAAAGCAATATCCCCCTACGCCCAGCAACAGCAAAGATGGCAAGTAGTCCAGGAAATTGAATGCCGGCGTGCCGGCAAACGGCCGCAGCCAACCGCCCAGAAACAGCGTCGTGGCAATCGACGCCACGACGACCATGTTCGTGTATTCCGCGAGAAAATAAAGCGCCCAGCGGAACCCGCTGTACTCCGTCATGTAGCCGGCAACCAGTTCCGATTCGGCTTCCGGCAAATCGAATGGCGCGCGATTGGTTTCCGCGATCGACGCGACCAGATACACAAAAAATCCGACGGGCGCGGCAAACGCAAACCACATGCCGTAATCGTCCTGCGCTTGAATAATTTCCCGCGTCGATAGCGTTCCGGCGAGCAGCAATCCGCCCACAATCGCCATCCCAGCCGCGGTTTCGTAGCTCACGAGTTGCGCCGCGCTTCGCAGCGCTCCTAACAACGAATAGTGGCTGTTCGAGGACCATCCGCCCAGCACAATTCCGAAAATCCCGAGCGCGCTGATTCCCACAACGAAAAGGAGACCGACGTTCAGGTCGGCAATCTGAAACCACGGTCCAATGGCGAGCGCCGACATGGCCAGCATTGCCGCCGTCACCGAAATCAGCGGCGCGAACCAGAAGATCATCTTGTCCGCTTCATCCGGGATGATGTCTTCCTTGATCAATAGTTTCAGCGCGTCCGCGATCGGTTGCAGCAATCCATGCGGCCCGACGCGCATGGGGCCGAGCCGCGCCTGCATGTCCGCCATGACTTTGCGTTCCATCAAAACGATATATCCCGCAACAAGAGGCAGAACAGCGACGATGATTAGCGCGCAAACCAGCGGCACCCAGATGGAAATCACGAAATGGAGGACGTTCATCAACATGGCGCTACCGGTCCACTTCTCCCAACACGATATCGAGCGTCCCGATGATGGCCACAACGTCCGCCACCAGGTGCCCGCGAATCATCTTGTCAAACGCTTCGAGATTGATCAGCGAGGGCGGACGAATCCTCACGCGGTACGGCTGCGTTGTACCGTCGCTCACGATGTAATAGCCGAGCTCGCCCTTAGGCGCTTCAATCGAATGGTAAACCTCGCCCGGCGGCGGCTTCAGCACTTTGCCGACTTTGCCCATTATCGGGCCAGCCGGAATATTTTCGATGGCCTGCAGGCAGATCAGCCGCGACTGCCGCATTTCCTCCATGCGGACGATGTACCGATCGTAGGTATCGCCGTTTTTGCCGGTGGGAATTTCAAATTTGTACTGGTCGTAAGCGGCGTAGGGCATCGCCTTGCGGATGTCCCATTTCACGCCGCTCGCGCGAAGCACCGGTCCGGAAGCGCCGTAATCGATCGCTTCCTTGGCGGTGAGGATGCCAATGCCCTTGGTGCGCCCCACCCAGATGCGGTTTTCCGTCAGCAGCGATTCGTATTCGTCGACGCGCTTGTCGAATGGCGTGCAGAACCGCTCGACGTCCTTTTCGAGCTCATCGTATGCCTCGTATTGCAGGCCGCCGATGCGGAACGCGTGCGTGGTCAGGCGCGCGCCGCAATATTTCTCAAAAATTTTCAAAATCTCTTCGCGTTCGCGCAGGCAATAAAACAGCGGCGTCAGCGCGCCGATATCGAGCGCATGCGTGCCTAGCCAGAACAGGTGACTCGCGATCCGCTGCATCTCGGTGAGAATCGTTCGAATGACGCGCGCGCGCAGCGGTGCCTCCGCCCCCAGGAGCTTTTCGACCGCCTCGCAGTAGCCCAGGCCGTTCGAAACCGCCGCGACGTAGTCCATGCGGTCCACATAGGGCGCGAATTGCGTGTAAGTGCGGTGCTCGGCAATTTTTTCGACGCCGCGGTGCAGGTAACCGATGACGCACTCGGAGCCGATGACTTTTTCGCCGTCCAGGCGCAGCTTCACGCGCAGCACGCCGTGCGTCGACGGGTGCTGCGGCCCCATGTTGAGGATAATTTCATCCGCCCCGAGCACGGTGTGATCAGCGTGGGTGGCAAACGGGATGCGTTCGTCGGGCATTCGCTATTGTCCGCTCTCGATGCCCAGGTTTTCGCGAACCCAGGCGGTATCCTGCGTCAGAATGTCGTAATCTTTCCGCAACGGATGGCCCTGCCATTCGTCCGGAAGCAGAATCCGCTTCAAGTCGGGATGGCCTTCAAAAACCACGCCGAACATGTCGTACACTTCGCGTTCCATCCAGTTCGCCGTGGACCAAATTCCTTGCACGCTGGGCACGCGCTCGTCCGCCGTGGCATGCACCTTCAAGCGCAGCCGCTCGTTCTTTTCGAACGAATACATGTTGAGCACGATGTCGAACCGTTTCTCGCGCTTCGGCCAGTCGACGGCCGTGAGGTCGCTCAGCCAATCGAATTTCTCATCATCCCGGCTGTAAATTGTGATTTCCGCAAGCAGCTCCCGCGCGACGACCAGAATGGCTTGTTTGCGATCCGTCCAGGCTTCCAGGATGGCGGGACCGAATTTCTCCTTGTACCGCTTTACGAGGTCATTATCGAGGGCAACAGGGCCTTCTTTTGGCGGAGCGGGAGGACGCGGCGGTGCGGTGGCAGCCGGAGGTTTTGCTGCAGGCGCGGCAGGCGCCGCCGGAGGAGCAGGTGGTTTAGATGCGGGTTCTCCCCCTGCGGCTGGCGTTTTCGCCGCAGACGGCTCAGTCGGTGAACTCGCAGACGGCTGCTTCTCTTCCGGGTCGTTTGCCATGAATTAGGAGTAGAGCGGCTGCACGACCACCGCGCAGCCAGTATTAAGTTGTAGCTTTTAGCACACGGCGGAAAACAGAGTCAACCAGTTCCGCCAGAATCCACAGGCTTTCTGATCCTGCGCCCGGCCAATGCCCAAAAAAAATCCCGGTCACCTTCCGTGGCCGGGACTCCAAGCATCACGAAACAAGGGCGCTACCTACACCCATTCGAGGGCGCCCTTCCGGTAGAGCCAGACGTAACCGATGATCAAAATACCGAGAAAAACGAACATGCTCGCCAGGGCATAGATTTCAGGCAGGCGGAAGCCTTCGTCCCGAGTCGAAAACAGCACGGCCCAGGGAAAGAGAAACGTCGTTTCCACATCGAAGATTACGAAAAGAATCGCAACGATGTAAAACCGGACGGAATACCGCCCGCGCGTGTCCCCTTCCGCTTCGACGCCGCACTCGTACGGCCTCAGTTTCGCCCCAACAGCCACCGGAGTCGGGCGAATGAACTTGAAGAGCACAAGCGTCACGGCGGGGAACGCAGCAGCAAGCGCGGCAAAAATGAAGATCGGAATGTATTGGGTGGGCATACCAATATCGCGGGAAATCCTAACACATCCGTCAAGCGCGAGCCACTTTTCGCTCGCCCACATCGGCTTGGGATCGAGAATGACGCGTGAAGGTTAACTCCGTATGGAATTAGGCAAATGGCATGATAAATCGTGCTTTCTGGGCGAAGGCGCCAGCTACAATCATGAAAGTTGTACCAATTTGAAACGTGTGGGCGACCTGAGAGGGGCATCACAATGCGTGTGGCGATTTTTCTACTGGGAATCTTCCTTTTCTTTTCGACTTCGGCAGGGGCGCAAGGGCCGGCGGGGGTTGGTGCGGGCCCTGGGCCCAGGTACAGTTCCGCGGGCGAACACGGAGATGACCCATGGCAAATCGCCATCGGTTATCAATACAACCGCGACAATTTGCTCGGCACCCCATTCAACACACACGGGGTAAATATCAGCGTGGCCCGCTACTTCGGACGATGGTTTGGCGTGGAAGCTCAGTTGGGCGCCGGTCTTTTTGGGAATACGGGACAGGCCTCGACCCCGCCAAATTTGGATGCTAAGTCGCTCTTCGTGGGGGTGGGCCCTCGGCTGGCCTATCGTAACCGCAGCCGATACGAACCTTGGGTTCACGTGGTGGTCGGTCTGGAACATTTCCGCTTCAGCCAGACTGCGGGACTGCTGGGGACCAACAATGCCCTCGCTGGCCCGGCGGGAGGCGGAGTAGACGTGTTTTTGAGCCCCCACATAGCGCTCCGGGCCGAAGCCGATGCTGTGGGTTCGCGATTCTTCTCGACAAATCAAAGATCTTTTCAGATAGTTGGCGGCTTAGTGTTCGGTTTTTAGTCCCTGAGACCCCTTTTTCCCCCTCTTGTCTAATACTGTGGCTGCGAATTATCCCCCTGGGGCGCTGGTTCTCGTTCCACCTCGATTAGGCGATGACGGGGGGTAGTCGAAGGTGGCGCCGACGTCCAGCCGGCGCCACGAATAGCAAATCCCAACAAGAACCCCACAGCATTCTTTTGGCAAAGGAAGACTAAGCGCTCGTCGCGCGCCCGCCAACCAGCTTAGCGGTCATCGTGATTTCGGCCTTGAGCAGACGCGAGATGGGGCATCCCGCCTTGGCGTCCTGCGCCGCTTTTTCAAATGCGGCGGCATCCGCGCCGGGAATTTTTGCGGTCACATCGAGATGAATTTTCGTGACCGTAAAGCCCGCCTCCATTTTTTCGAGTGTAACGGAAGCAGTGGTTTCGATCGATTCGGGGGTGATCCCTGCGCCGCCCAGTTGCGCGGAAAGGGCCATGCTGAAGCACCCGGCATGGGCCGCGGCGATCAACTCCTCGGGGTTCGTGCCGATGCCATTCTCAAAGCGTGTGGAAAAAGAGTACTGCGCGTTCGAGAGCACCTTGCTCTCGGTTGAAATGGTTCCCTTGCCTTCCTTAAGAGAACCGTTCCAGACTGCCGAAGCTTTGCGTAGCATTTTTGTAATCCTCCTGTGCGATTGGACGCCTTAATTTTGAAACTGGATACATCGGTGCAACCCGGCCATCAAGATTCGACGATCAATTCCTTGGCGCGCTGCGTGGCTTTCATCACGGCCTTGATCAAAGTCACGCGCAGTTTGCCGTCCTCGAGTTCGAGGATGCCGTCCATGGTGGATCCTGCCGGCGTGGTCACTGCATCCTTCAGCAGCGCGGGGTGATCGCCGGTATCGAGGACCATTCGGGCCGCTCCCATCATAGTCTGGGCCGCAAGCAATGTGGAAACGTCGCGGGGCAAGCCAACTTTTACGCCGCCTTCGGCAAGCGATTCGAGAATAATATAAATAAACGCGGTGCCGCTCGCGGAAAGCCCGGTCACGGCGTCAATTTGTTTTTCCTCCACATCCACGACGCGCCCCACGGCTTCAAACATCGCTCGCGCAATTTCCAGATGCTCTTTGCCCGCGTGAATTCCCTTGGCCAGCCCCGTCATTCCGCAACCAATCGCGCAGGGCGTATTCGGCATGGCGCGAATCACGGGCAAGTCCATGCCAAGTTGCTTTTCCATGAGCTGCGTCGAAACCGACGCGACGACCGAGACGATCAGCTTCCCCGGCTTCATCTCCGGCTTGATCTCCTCGAGAACTTCTTTGACTGCCTGCGGCTTCACGGCCAGCAGGATGATATCCGCACCGTGCACCGCCGCGCGATTGTCGGTCGATGCTGTAATGCCCAATTGCTTCGCGAGCGATCGCGCCCTCTCCGAGTGGCGCACCGTGGCGTGCACGCGCTTCGGCTGCACCAGCTTCTGCTCGAGGAATGCGCGCAGCAAAATTCCGCCGATCTTTCCGGCGCCCAGCACGGCCAGCCTCTTGTCTGCCAGCTTACTCGAATGTGTCGTTTTCATGGTCCCAACATTGTTGACGACGCAGCGCCGTCCGTCAACATTCTTCCTATCTTCCTCTTCCGTCCCATTTCTGCGAGGCCGCTGGTTCCGGCAGAATCTCCTTTACTCCCGTTTGCCTAAGAGAGTATAAGCAGCACGAGGCATACCCTCACTCGGTAGTACTGCCCCTGGAAGAATAGGCCATCCCTGGTAGGTCCCGGTCTCTGAAAAATCGAAGTAAATGAGTAACTAAACAACTTCTTCGGAGGAGAAGCAGCCAATGAGAAAATACTGGATCGTACTTTCCACGTTACTAGTGGCTCTGCTTGTATTCGTGTTTGCTCTGCCATGGGCTCAGGTAGACGCGCAGCAAGGGGCCAGCGGCGTCAAAGTGACCCCTTCTACAGTCACGCGGGTGATACTAATCAAGATCAACCCGGGCCAGCGCCCGCTTTTCGATCAGGACATGATGGACAACCTGGTCCCGATTTACGAGGAGGAGAAGAAGGCCGGAACCCTCGCCAACTTCGAGATCTACAACAACGTGACCACAAATGGTCCGAACGATTGGAGCGTTGGGGTCTCTCTGACGTACCCGAACTACGCCATGCTGGACAACCTCGGGGAGCGTAACGATCCGATCACGCTCAAGCACTACGGCTCGGCCGAAAAGCGGCAGGCAGCGGCGGACCACCGGAATCAGTTCACCACAGTTGTGTCGAGTCGTTTGCAGCGCACGATCCGCTACAGCAAGTAGTCGATGGGCAGCAAATAAACCGTGAGGACCTCGTCCGGCCGTGATCGAATGACGAGGTCCTGCCTTCAACATCCACGCCGTTTCGGAGCTGATTGGTTGGGATTTGTGTGGTTTGGTCGTCGATCAGGTTAGGAACGTTGATTGAGCTGCTTTCGGGCAAGCCGGAAATCGCCCGCTGCTCTGTGCTGCCGCCACTGATTCACGATTCTGATGCGCTCCCGCCCATGCAAAACAGTTGTGTGCGCACGGTGGAAGTTGTGGCGACGTTATCAGCGCCTGGAAAAGCGGGGTCGTTTTCCGATCATCGTTGAGTTCCTTCGTTCACTTCACTTTATCCCTACCGGCACGCGGCGCTTCAACTCTTCAAACCAGTTCAGCACGACGTTGATTTGTGTCGGCGCCGCTCCTTGCTCACTGGGCTTGACCATCAGGAAGCGCTGGCCGTCCGGTGAGACATCATAGTTCGTGGTTGGAAACGGAGCCGGTGCGTACGGTCCCTCGAAAAGGATCCGGGGCTTGCCCGCAGCGAAACCGGGCTGGGTGGCGATGTCCACCGCCATCATCTTGTCGCCGCTGCGGTAGAACAGCTCCCGTCCGTTCCGGTTCCACGCGGGCTCGGTGCCACCTTCGGTCGAGATCTGCCACTTTCCGCCCGGACCGGGATAGGGCTTCACGTAAATTTCATAGCGGCCCGGTTCGTTCGAGATATAGGCCAGCCAGCGGCCATCCGGGGAAAACTGTGGCACTGCTTCGTCGAACTGTGTTCGGAGAAATGGCTGCGCCTTGCGGTCGCCCACCCGCAGCACCCAGATGTCCCGCTGTGTAGTGGGATTGACTTCAAAAAAGGCCAGCAATTGCCCATTGGGTGACCAGGAAAGCGGAGCTTGGAGGTACGGGCTACTCGTCAACCGCTCCAGGCCACCACTGCCGTCGGCCAGTTGCCAGAAAATGTTCCCCGGCCCTTCCCTGTTTGATTGAAACGCGATCCGCTTGCCATCCGGCGCCCAAACCGCGCCAGTGTTCACATTTCCTTCAAACGTAAACGGGGTTAACGTGTCCCTGGAGAGATCGTACAACCAGGTTTGGGTGTCCTGTTCAGTGATCGTCGCGGCTACGCGTTGACCGTCGGGTGAAAGCCGCGGTTGCAGATAGGCGCGCGCAGGGGCAGCCACGAGCCGCTCTGCCCCATTGCGACTGACCCACACCAGCTTGCTCTGGTCCGACTGAACGGCCCCCGAGACATAGACCAGCGATCCTGTGGCGGAAAAACTATACTGGGCGGCTCCGCTGACTGAGGATTGCAGCACGCCTTCCACCACGGGGACTGCCGTTCCTGTGGTTGTTAGCCGCCGGGGATCGAAGGGCACGGCCAGCAGGTTTCCACCTTGCGCATAAACCAAGTGTCCCGAGGGCGCGTACCTGGGATTCATGCCTCCTTGGACCAAGTTCCGCCGTTCGCCCGTTCCGACTGACTGGGCGGAAACCTGAGCGTTGGTGAAGTTAATCGCATTCGGTCCGGTAGCAAAGAGCACCGCCTTGCCGCCGGGCAAGAACACCGGCCAGCGAAGACTGACGTCCCCCTTCTCGAAACGAATCAGCAGTTGAGGGCCGCCTCCCGCGTCCGACACTTGCTGTACAGCTGAGACATTTTGGGGCACAAAAGTGATCGTGCCCTGGCCGCCCCAGTCGGCCCCGCGAGGGCTCGAAGCAACGCCGAGCGTTAGCGCCGCTCCCCCGTTCATCGAGACTTTCTTCAGCGCTCCGCCCGCGAAGTATCCCACCCATTGTCCGTCGGGCGAGAAGAAAGGTTCGATTGCTCCCTCGGTGCCAGGGATGGGCTTAGCGTCCAAACTATCCATCGCCCGCAGATAAAGCTGTTGGGTGCCGCCCTGGCGGGCGACATATACGATGTGAGTGCCATCGAGAGAAAGGGCCACCGCAGGGCCATTCTCCAGACCTGCTAATTGTTGGCCCGGTGGCAGCGTAATCGTGAGCCGACTGACAGGTTGCGGCGGTGGTGCGGGTGCGGGCTTCAGATTCCATGCAGTTAGGCTTGCGACCACAACTAGCAGCAACGCGCCTGCGCCGAGAATCAGCTCTCGCCGCCCGAGTGCACGGAATCCCTTCGCTGGCGCAGACTGTTCTGCCGTTGCCACTCGCCCTGAACTCGTGTCGCGTTTCAGGCGGACCAGGTCGGTGCGTAATTCCGCTGCACTCTGGTAGCGCAGCTTGCGATCCTTCTCCAACACCTTGTCGATGATCCGCTCCAGCTCGACAGGCAACTCCGGGTTCAATCGCACCAGCGCCACCGGTGCTTTGTGCAGAATCGCATCGAAGATCGCCACCGAAGTGTTCCCCTGAAACGGCAACCGCCCCGCCGCCATCTCGTACAGCACCACGCCTAGCGAGAACAAATCCGTCCGCCCATCGATTCCCTCCTCTCCCAGCGCCTGCTCCGGCGACATGTACGCCACCGTGCCCAGCGCCGTGCCCGGACTCGTTAGATCCTCCTCCGACGCTCCCGCCGTCGGCAGTTGCGACAGCCCTACCCCTTCCGGAATCTTGTGCGGTTGACGCACTTTCGCCAATCCAAAATCCAGAATCTTGGCGTGTCCCCGATCCGTCACGAATATATTGGCTGGCTTGATGTCCCGGCGCACGATCCCCTTGGCGTGCGCCGCGTCCAGCGCGTCCGCGATCTGCGCGCCCAAGTCCAACAATTCCTCCACCACGAATGGCTTTCCCGCCATCCGATGCTTCAGCGTCTGGCCTTCCAGAAGTTCCATGGCCAGAAACAGCTCGCCGTCGGATTCCTCAATGTCGTAAATCGTGCAGATGTTCGGGTGGTTCAGCGCCGACGCGGCCCGCGCTTCGCGTCTGAGCCGCTCCAGCGCCTGACGGTCTTTGGCATATTCCTCCGGCAAGAATTTCAGGGCCACGAAGCGGCCCAGCTTGGTGTCCTCGGCCTTGTAGACCACGCCCATGCCGCCGCCACCGAGCTTGTCGACGATGCGATAGTGCGAAATGGTTTTGCCAATCATAGTTGAGTCACTATCCGTGACATTATTTCGTTCCCGTAGGCACGCGGCGCTTCAACTCTTCAAACCAGTTCAGCACGACGTTGATTTGTGTCGGCGCCGCCTGCTCTTGCTCGACGGGTTTGAGCATCAGGAAGCGCTGGCCATCGGGTGACACATCGAAATTGTGGACTGGGACCGGAGGTTGTTCGTACCGCCCCTCGAAGAGCATCCGGGACGTACTGGCGGCAAAGCCAGGCTGAGTCGAGATATCGACGGTCATCATCTTGTCACCATTGCGGTAAAACAGCTCCCGCCCATTCGGGTTCCACACCGGCTCGGTTCCTCCTTCGGTCGAGATCTGCCACTTACCGCCCGGGCCTGGATAAGGCTGAACATAAACCTCAACACGGCCGGACTCGTCCGAGATATAGGCAAGCCAGCGCCCGTCCGGCGAAAAACGTGGCTCGTTCTCATTGGACCCTGTTCGATGGAAAGGGAGTGCCTTGCGATCATTCATGCGCAGAATCCAGATGTTTTGTCCGCTTGTGGTATTGATTTCCCCGAAGGCCAGCAATTGCCCGTCGGGTGACCAGGAGACCGGAGCATTGATATACTGGCTGGTGGTCAAACGCTCGAGGCCTCCACTTCCGTCGGCCAGTTGCCAGAAGATATTCGGCGTTCCCGAAATGTTGGATTCAAACGCAACCCTCTTGCCATCAGGCGTCCAAACTGGGTTATAGTTCTGACTTCCCTCAAAGGTAAATCGGGAGAGTGTTTCACGTGACAGATCGTAGAGCCAAGTTTGAGACTCCTGTTCAATGATCGACACTGCGACCCGCCTTCCATCGGGGGAGAGGTGCGGGAACCGGTAGGAGTGCGGCGGTGCCGCCAAAACCTGCTCCGTTCCAATGCGACTCACCCAAACCAACCTGCTCTGGGTTCCCTGAATGCCCCCTGGAACGTAGACCAGCGATCCCGTGGCCGAAAAGCTGTATTGGGCGGCACCGGTGGTTGGGGATTGCAGGACATCCTCCACGACGGGTGCTGCCGCGCCGGTGATTGCTAATCGCTGGTAGTCAAACGGAACCGCCACCAGGTTTCCCCCTTGAGCGTAAACCAAGTGCCCTGAGAGCGCGTAGCGCGGATTGGACGCCCCTTGGACCAGATCCCTGCGTTCACCTGCCCCGACAGACTGGGCGGCAATCTGCGCGTTGCTGAAGGTAATTCCGCTCCGCCCCGCCGTGAAGAGGACTGCCCTGCCGCCAGGCAGGAACTCCGGCCAGCGATGCGTGATATCGCTCTTCTCGACATGCGTCAGGGACTGCACCGCGCCTCCACCATCCGGCACTTGCAGGAGAGCTGAAGCTGCCCCCGGTGCGATGGCGATGATCCCTTGGCTGCCCCAACTTGCTCCAGCCCCCGTGGTGGCGCCAACCATTCCAAGGTCCAGCGTCGCTCCTCCGTTCACCGACACTTTCTTCAACCTTCCCCCCGCGAAAAACCCCACCCATTGGCTATCGGGTGAGAAAAAAGGTGTGGTACCCCCTTCGGTACCGGGGAGGGGCATAGCCGCCAGGCTATCCATTGCGCGCAGGTAAATCTGCTGGACACCCCCCTGCCGCGCGACATATGCGAGGTGTGTGCCGTCCGGAGAGAGGGCCAAGGCAAGGCCGCTCTCCAGACCTGCCAATTGCTGGCCCGGCGGCAGCGTAATCGTGAGCCGACTGACGGGCTGGACCGGGGCGGGCTTCAGATTCCAAGTGCCTAAGCTGGCAATCACCGCAGCTAACAGCGATGCCGTTGCGGCGAGGATTAGCCCTCGCCGCCCGATTGTGCGGGCACTTTTCGGTGCAACGCTTGAAGCCAGTGTGACCTGGGAACCGCCTTCGACAATCCATTTCAACTCATCCGTCAGATCCTTCGCGCTCTGGCAGCGTTCGTCCGGTTCCTTCGCAAGGCATCTCTTAACGACGCGATCGAGCGCCGGAGGCGTCATCGGCTGAAGGGATGAGATCGGCGGCGGGTCGTCTCTCAGAATCGCCCCAATCACGCTGGCCTGGGTTTTTCCTTCGAAAGCCCTCTGGCCCGTCGCCATTTCGTACACCACTGCACCAAACGCAAAGATGTCTGTGCGCGCATCCACCTCTTCGCCTTCCAACTGCTCCGGGGCCATGTATTGTAACGTGCCCACGATGGACCCCTGCGCCGTCAGCGGGTCCTTCGCCGTGGGAAGGTCCGAAAGCGAGACGTTGGCTGGAGCTACCTCCTGCCTCAACTTCGCCAAACCGAAGTCCAGAAGCTTCGTCCCCGTCTTGGTGAGCATGATGTTGCCGGGCTTCAGGTCGCGATGCGTCACGCCTTTGCGGTGAGCCTTGTCGAGCGCGTCGGAAATTTCGATGGCGTACTGCAGGAATTGCTCCAGCGGCAGCGCGCCTTTTTGCAAACGCTGCGCGAGCGTCTCGCCTTCCACATATTCCATCACCAGATAGTCGATCCCGTCCTGGTGGCCGATGTCGTGGAGCGTGCAGATGTGCGGGTGATTCAGGCTGGCGACGGTCTTGGCTTCACGATCGAATCGCTCGCGCAATTCGGAACGGTCGGCCAGATGCGTTGGCAAAACTTTGATGGCCACAATGCGATCAAGGCGAGTGTCCCGGGCGCGATACACCTCGCCCATTCCGCCCGCACCAATCGCGGAGAGGATTTCGTACGGGCCGAGTTTGGTGCCCGCGACGAGTGCCATTACTTTTTCCCCGCGGGAACTTTCTGTTTCAACTCTTCAAACCAGTTCAGCACGACGTTGATTTGCGTCGGCGCCGCCTGCGCTTGCTCGACAGGTTTGAGCATCAGGAAGCGCTGGCCGTCGGGGGACACGTCGTAGTTGGGGTTCGTGATTGGGGCCGGCTCGTACGGTCCCTCGAAGAGCATCCGGGGCTTGCCCGCAGCGAAACCAGGCTGAGTGGCGATGTCCACGGCGATCATCTTGTCGCCGCTGCGGTAGAACAGCTCCCGCCCGTTGGGGTTCCAAACCGGCTCCGTCCCGCCTTCCGTTGAGATTTGCCACTTCCCGCCGGGGCCCGGATACGGCTGCACATAAATCTCAAAGCGGCCGGATTCGTTCGAAATATAGGCTAGCCAGCGCCCGTCCTGGGAAAACCGTGGTACCGATTCATTGAACGGCGTCCGGAGGAAAGGCTGCGCCTTGCGGTCGCCCATCCGCAGCACCCAGATATCCCACCCGGTTGTGGGAGAGACTTCAACGAAGGCCAGCAGTTTTCCATCGGGGGACCAGGAATGCGGCACATCGGTGTATTCGCTTGTGGTTAAACGCTCCAGCCCGCCGCCGCCGTCAGTCAGTTGCCAGAAAAGGTTCTGTGGTCCCTCTTTGTTTGATATAAATGCTATCCGCTTGCCATCCGGTGTCCAAACTGGAACAAGGTTGCTATTTCCCTCAAACGTAAACCGAGTCAGCGTGTCCCGGACAAGATCGTACTGCCAGATCTGCGTCTCCTGCCCCTCGATGGCCACAGCTATCCGCCGGCCGTCAGGAGAAACGCGCGGGCCCAAGTAAGCCTGCGCAGGCGCGGCCACGGGCTGCTCCATCCCAGTGCGACTGACCCACACCAGCCTGCTCTGGGCCGACTGAACGCCTCCCGATACATAAACCAGCGATCCCGTGTCGGAAATGCTGTATTGGGCGGCACCGCTGACAGCGGATTGCAGAACGCCGTCGACCACGGGGACCGCTGCCCCTGTAGACGTTAGCCGTTGGGGATCAAACGCTACGGCCATCAGGCTTCCCCCTTGCGCATAGACCAAGTGCCCGCTGGGCGCGTAGCGGGGTTGCGTCCCCTCTCGGATCAAGCTCCGCCGTTCACTCGTCGCAAGGGAGTAGACGGCCACTTCCGCGTTGGTCCACATGTTGGTGGTCGCTCCCGCAGTGAAGAGCAATGCCTTGCCACCGGGCAAAAAATCCGGCCAGCGGTGGCCGATCTCCCTTTTTTCAAGTCGCGTCAGACGCTGCTGGGTGCCTCCCGCATCCGGGACTTGCTGGAGAGACTCGTCTGCTTTGCCTGAGAACGCGATTATCCCCTCACTACTCCAACTAGCTCCGAGGGGTATTGAAGCATTGCTGCCCAGCGTTATGGCCGCTCCGCCGCTTACCGAGACCTTTTCCAGCTTTCCGCCCGCGAAAAAGCCTACCCATTGGCCGTCGGGTGAAAAGAAAGGGTTGAGGGCCCCTTCCGTGCCCGGCATGGGCCTGGCCTCCTGGCTATCCATCGCCCGCAGATACAGCTGCTGGGTGCCAGCTTGGGTCGCGACATAGACGAGTTGAGTGCCGTCCGGAGAAAGGGCCAGGGCCGTGCCATTATCGAGACCTGCCAATTGCTGCCCCGGCAGCAGAGAGATCGTGAGCCGACTGACGGGCTGGAGGGGGGCGGGCTTCAGATTCCAAGTGGCTATGACTGCAAGCGCAGCGACTAACAGCAATGCGCCAGCGCCGAGGATTAGCCCTCGCCGCCCGAACATGCGAGTGCCTTTGGGAGGCGCACTCCCCGCCGTAACGACTTGCGAGCCGCCTTCGGCGATCCATTTCAATTCGTCGCAGACATCGCTGGCCGCCTGCCACCTTTTCTCGGGTTCTTTGGCGAGACATTTCTTCACTACACGGTCCAGCGCCGGAGGCGTCATCGGCTGAAGGGATGAGATCGGCGGCGGGTCATTTTTCAGAATCGCCCCAATAACGCTCGCCTGAGTCTTGCCCTCGAATGCCCTCTTTGCCGTCGCCATCTCGTAGACCACTGCGCCGAAGGAAAAGATGTCCGTACGCGCATCCACTTCATTGCCTTCGAGTTGCTCGGGAGCCATGTACTGCAACGTGCCGACGATGGCCCCCTCTGCCGTCAATGGATCCTTCGCCGTGGGAAGGTCCGAAAGCGAGACGTTGGCTGGAGCTACCTCCTGCCTCAACTTCGCCAAACCGAAGTCCAGAAGCTTCGTCCCCGTCTTGGTGAGCATGATGTTGCCGGGCTTCAGGTCGCGATGCGTTACGCCTTTGCGGTGGGCCTTGTCGAGGGCGTCGGAAATTTCGATGGCGTACTGCAACACTTGCTCCAGCGGCAGAGGACCTTTCTGTAACCGCTCCGCGAGCGTCTCGCCTTCCACATATTCCATCACCAGATAATCGATCCCGTCTTGATGGCCGATGTCGTGGAGCGTGCAAATGTGCGGGTGATTCAGGCTGGCGATGGTGCGAGCTTCGCGATCGAAGCGCTCGCGCAATTCGGAGCGATCGGCGAGATGCGTCGGCAAAACTTTGATGGCCACAATTCGATCGAGGCGCGTATCACGGGCGCGATACACCTCGCCCATCCCGCCGGCGCCGATGCTGGAGAGGATTTCAAAGGGCCCTAGACGTCTGCCTGGGAGAATCGCCATGGGCTCCTACCGACTAAGAATTGGCAGAGTATAACGCATGACGTAAAGCCGAAATGTTATTTTTTCAGTGAATGCGAGCAGTGCTTATTCAGTTAGGAGATAAACGAATTGAAACTAATCGTGGCGGGCGCCTCCGAGGACTTGCAGGGCGTGCGGCACCAAATCGGCAACGGCATCGAGCGATTCGAGAGCGCCACGCGGGCTGCCGGGCAGATTGATGATTAAAGCGCGGCCTCGAACGCCCGCGACTGCGCGAGAAAGGACGGCACGCGAAGTCTTTTTGCGGCCTTCGTCGCGCATGAGTTCAGAAATTCCGGGCAAGAGCTTCTGGCAGGCTTCCGTCGTGGCTTCGGGTGTGGAATCTCTCGGGCCGATTCCAGTGCCTCCGGTCGTCAGGATCAAATCTGCCGCGCCGCTGTCCGCCAGAGACACGAGACGATCGCGAATGGCAGCAGGCTCGTCCGGCAACACCGCCTCGGCGACCACTTCCCAGCCGAGTTGCGCGCAGCGCTCGCGCACGCCTGGGCCGGAGGCGTCTTTGTGGGTGCCTCGCGAGACGGAATCGCTGATGGTGAGGATGGCCACGCGCATGGGAAGAATCCGATGAGCTATTGTAGCGCCAACCTTCAGGTTGGCATTTTGGAATTAGGAAGATGCCCGCCTGAAGGCGGGCGCTACACGAACCAATTGCGACTCCAAATGGGCTGCACGCGCGAGAAGCGGTCTAGCTTTGCACGCTCTGGTTGGCTTCGTCCATCAGGCGCATCGCTTCCATGAGGAGGCCGGTGGTGGAAAGTGTGGTGGTCTCGCGGTCGGAAGTTGCGCCGAATTCGATTTCAAATTCGCCGTCGAGCCAACCGATGACCTGATACGCGACCGCGTCGCCTTCCGTGCCGCCCAGTTGTGCATGCTTGCATTGGCCGGCGTTGAAGTACATTTCGGCCTGTTCCCCGCCGCGGCGCAGCGTCAGCTTGCAGGTTTTTTGCCCCATTTCGAGCGATTGCATGAGTTCGGTGACGCTCATTTCCTCGAGGCGGCCTTGTATGACTCCGGGACGCGCCGCGTGTTTCTGCATCTTTTCGAGGTGCAGGCGGTCCACGATTTTTTTCACCTGGCGGACCAGGTCGGCCACAAAAAAAGGCTTGGGAATAAAGTCTTCGACTCCGCCGCCCACTGCCGGGCGCAATTTTTCCTCGATATCGCCGCGGCTGGCGACAAACACGAAAGGAATATTTCGCGTGCTCTCGCGGCTGCGCAATTTCTCGAAGAGTTGCCGGCCGTCCAGGCCCGGCATGCGGAAATCGGAGATGATCAAGTCGGGAGGATTGTCGACGGACTTGAGCAGCGCGTCGGCGCCGTCGCCCGACGAAGTCACGGCGCAATGCGATTCCATCCCGCGGCACATGAGGTCGCGGATCATCGGATTGTCATCGACAATCAGCACCTGGACTTCCAGTGACGGAATATTCATCAGGGACAGCTACTTTTTACGGCGCAGATAATGGCCGCTCTTGCCGCCGATTTTTTCGAGCAAAACGATATTGGTGATTTCCATGCCCTTGTCCAGGGCTTTGCACATATCGTAAACCGTGAGCGCCGCTGCCGACACCGCCACAAGCGCTTCCATCTCCACGCCGGTCCGCGCCGTCGCGGTGACGCGCGATGCGATCTCCACGCCATTCTGGCATAGCCGCGCAGTCACATCAATGTGCGTCAGCGGCAGCGGGTGACAAAGAGGTATCCACTCCGAAGTGCGCTTGGCCGCCGCAATCCCCGCAATCCGAGCGATTTCCAGGGGGTTGCCCTTGGGCAGCTCCTGCCGGCGCAAGGCTCGCAGCACAGGCGGCGACATCCGCACAAAGCCGCGCGCCAACGCCGTGCGTTCCGTGACGTCTTTTGACGTCACGTTGACCATCGCGATTTCACCACGCTTTCGAAAGTGCGTGAGCTTTGGCATCGGGCTGTCCAGAGGTTAAATTGCGCCGCGGCGCGGTAACACGTCCACCCATTCTCCCGGGGCGATTTCGGGACGCTCGGGACCGACAATTAGAAAACCGTTCGCCAGGGCCAGGGCTACGATATCGCCGGAGCCTTGCCAGGGCAACTGGGTGACGCGCGCTTCCCTGCCCTCCCAATCGATCCGCGCGGGCAGGAAATGGGTCATGGGACCTTTTTCGCGTACCGGGGTTGCGAGCTTCGCACGAAAAACCGGTAGCGGGCGGGGAATTGCGCCGCCGAGCACATCAACCGCCGGCAGGACGAAAAGTTCAAACGTCACCATCGTGGAAACCGGATTCCCCGGCAGGCCGAAGACGAGTTTGTTGCGGCAAGTTCCAAACACGGCGGGGCGCCCGGGACGGATCGAAACCCCCGTGAAGTGAAATTCCGCGCCTAGATCAGCGAGCACCTGCTCGACCAAGTCGTACTTGCCCATGGATACGCCGCCGGAGAGAACCAAGATATCTTGTTCGAGGCCGCGTTCGATGGCTGCGCGAAGAGCGCCTTTTTCGTCGGGAGCGTTTCCGAGTTGAATCGTTTCCGCGCCCGCGGTGCGCGCCAGGATTTCGATGGAAATTCCATTGCTGTTCCGGACCTGCAGCGGTCCGGGCTTGGTCCGCGCGTCCACGACTTCATCGCCGGTGGAAAGAATTGCGAGTCGCGGCGCGGCGAATACGTCAAGGAGCGTGGCGCCTGCTTGCGCCGCGAGGGCCATCTCTGCGTAGCCCAGGCGAGTCTTTCGCGCGACCAGCAACGCTCCCGCCCGCGCTTCGCTGCCGCGAGGAACAATGTGATCTCCCTTTTGTGCCGCGCGTTCGATGCTAATCGTCCGGCCTTCGCGCTTGGTGTGCTCGATCATCACTACCGCGTCCGCGCCCTGCGGGATGGCTGCGCCAGTCATGATCTCAACGCATTGCCCCGGTAGGACGGCCGCTTCTAAGCGTCCGCCCGCGCGAAGTTCGCCGACACATTCGAGATGCGCGCCAGGGTTCAGCGCATCCTCGGCCCGTACCGCAAAACCGTCGCGCGTTGAACGGTCAAAGGGAGGATAGTCACGATCGGCGAGGACAGGCTCCGCCAGGATGCGGCCGAAGGCCTGCTCGATTTCAACGTGTGTTCTCAGCAATGGCCGCGGGATCGCCCCAGCGACCTCGATCACTTTCTGCCGCGCGTCAGTGTAGGACAACATGGGATTCGCGAATCAGATCCATTTGGCGAGCTGCGTGCCGGCGCAAACAATGGTGGCATCGCGGTCCGGCCCGGTGGAAATCATACCGATTTCGACGCCCAGAAAATCGGAAATAAATTTCAGGTAGTCCAGCGCCGCGCGCGGAAGTTTCTCGATTTCCTTTACGCCGAAAGTATCCGACTGCCATCCGGGAACCGTGCGATATTCCGGCGTGACTTCGGCCAAATCCTCGGCCGACGCCGGCATTTCCTTCACTGGCGCGCCTTTGTAACGATAGCCCGTGCAGACTTGAATTTCTTTTTGGGTGTCGAAGACGTCGAGTTTGGTCACGACGAGCGATGAAATTCCATTGATGCGCACCGCGTAGCGCAGCACAAATAGATCCAGCCAACCGCATCGCCGCGGACGTCCGGTCACCGCGCCGTATTCCTTTCCGCGGTCGCGCACTTCGGTTGCTTCCAGGTCCGGCATCTCGGTGGGAAAGGGGCCGCTGCCAACGCGAGTCGTGTACGCCTTGGTCACTCCGGCCACGGCGTTGATCCGCGTGGGACCCACGCCGAGGCCCGTGCACGCGCCGCCGGAAATCGCGTTCGATGAAGTGACGTACGGATACGTTCCGAAATCGATGTCCAGCATCGTGCCTTGCGCACCCTCGAACAAAACGGAATGTCCGGCGTCCAGCGCGTCGTTAAGCAGCTCCGACGCGTCGGCCACGAGCGGACGTAGCCGCTCGGCAAGCGCGAGATACTGCTCGGCGAGGCCGGCGGTATCAAGGGGCACGCCGTAGGTCGCGCGGCACACGGCGTCCTTTTCGGAAATGACGCGCGCGAGTTTCTCTCGAAATCGCGAAGCATCGAACAGGTCGCCGACGCGAATTCCGTGCCGCGCCATTTTGTCTTCGTAGGCCGGTCCAATTCCGCGCGACGTTGTACCGATTTTCCCCGCGCCGCGCGCCGCCTCGGCCGCCTTTTCCATTTGCCGGTGATAAGGGAAGATCAAATGCGCGCGGTTGGAAAGATGCAAATGTCCTGTGATGTCGATCCCGGCTTTAGCAAGCGTGTCCAGTTCTCCCACCAGGGCCACCGGGTCTACGACCACTCCCGATCCAATCACCGCGTGTTTGCCGGGACGCAAAATCCCGCAGGGGATCAGCTGCAGGACGAAACGGTTTCCGTTGAAGATGACGGTGTGGCCCGCGTTGTGGCCTCCCGCGCAACGCGCGATGTACTCGAACGACGCGGCAAGGTAGTCCACGACCTTGCCCTTCCCTTCATCGCCCCACTGTGCGCCCACCACCACGATCGACTTCATCGGCAAATCGCTCCTGCTTGAATTCGCACTCCCATTCGCGAAATAAAAAGAGGCAGAACAATGCCACCGGCTCATGCTGCCGGTTCAGCCACACGCCTCCGCGCCGCTCCAAACCTACGGATTCTTTAGGAGGGATTAAACCGAACGCGGACTTACTATGCTACCTGCGGTTCACAGAGAAGGCAAGGGCGTCCGAGGGTGACTTATCGGTCTCCAGGGCTCTTCCAATTGCGGGGAAATACAAGCCGTTGCGGCCTTTCGGTGAATTTCAGCGCGCGGTTTGCAGTACAATGCCGGGCGCGGAGGACGGCAACCGGTGGGCCGTTTGCGTTCGGGAATGGGGATTCAATGCGCCCTTCAGGGCTTGCAAGATTGCTGTATGTCTTTTCGGGCATCTTGAGAAATACTCGCCCGTTTTCCCGCCATACTTTTGAGTATAATTTCTATGAGTGGGAATACCTTTATGAAAAGTGATGTGCAGCTAGCCTCCGCGGATTTGGAGCGGCGGGAATTTCAATTAAGCCTTTTCGCGTGCTCGGCGATCGTCATACTTGCCGGGGGGCTTGCATTGCTCATGTACCCGGCGGTTTTTTCAAGGGGGGAAAATTCTCCGACCAGTACTCCGCAGATTGCCTTCCTGGGGTTCTGCGCCCTATCGTGTCTTCTTGTCGCCTACATTGTGGACCGCCAGGTTACGATACATCGTCTTCGAAAACAGATGGCCGCGGATCGAACGCGGTCTACAGAGGCTTTGAAGCAAGCAAGCGCCGACCTGTTGTCCACCATGCCGAACTTCAATACGTTTGAGGACCGGTTGACCATGGAGTTCCGGCGGGCGGCCGCGGCGGAACTGAAGCTTTCGGTGCTGGTTGTCTCCATCAAACTGCACGCCGCATTCTCGGAGCCCAGCCTTGGGATGTCCGCTCTGGGCGATGCTGCAAAGGCAGTTTCAAGGAAGCTGCGCGAGGAAGACTCCATCTTCATTCTGAGGCCCGCCTTTTTTGGTGTGATTCTCCCGGGCGTTGGGCAGAAGGGAGTCCAACAATTTTCCGCCAGAATTGCGGAAGGATTGTCCGATGCGGCGGGAGTGAGCGATCGTTTTTCCTTCAAGATCGAAGCGATCAGTTATCCTGAGCAAACTTCCAGCGAGCATGATTTAGAATTGGCAGTGAGCGGATGGCTTCCGGAAGACAACTCCAAACAGTCCGCAGTGAAAGACGCTCACGTTTACGTTTGAACGCGAAAAAATTGCGGGACAGTAGCGCAAGCTTCATCGAGCTTCCTCGACGGCCCCCCAATCCAATCCCCAGAAGTTCTCGCAGGATACAAACTCGACTCCGATTCGGGTGCCGTCATTACCCAAGGGGCGCTGCCAGGCGACTCGGGCCAGAGCCTTTTCCCCTGTATCGGCCCGCATGACCTCGAGGGTCTCGCCGGCTTTGGCAGCATGTTTGCACCGCACCAACGCGCCGAACTGGCTCACCAGCACAGTCTCGGTATTCTCTTCCCAGGCGCCGCCAATTTTTTCCGAGCTGAGCCGCACGGCGATCGTCACCACCTTCCGCGGACTCCGCCGCAGATGACGTCCGAGTTCGCTGGCCGACAGGATGATGTGGAGAAGCTTGGCCCGATCCAGATTGTCGAGATCCATGGCCGAGTGTTCAATTTCGTCCGCTTGTCGCGTGCATTCGTGGATGAAACGGCGCAGTGATTCCGTATCCGTGATACTCAGGCCGGGTCCTTTGCGAATTTCATCGTAACGGTCAAGCCGCGTGTAGCACTCCGAGATGAAATGCTCCCGGCAAAACGCCTCGCCGTCGAGCGACGAGGCGACGGCCTGGCTACAATCCGCAATCCTGCAGTTTTCTATTCTAGTCATATCTGTGATCAATAAATATGTGACATGAGGATCCGGCTCTACCTTTGGCTAGGACTTTAGGTCAGCAACTTTCTTATCTTAATCTCTTTTAGACGGCTGGAGCCAACCGCTGATTAGACATGCAACTGAAGAATTAATAGACGGATTGTGTTGGCTTATAGGCCGCGCCGAAGTGGCGGCAACGGACTACGAGTTTGGCGGGGCTATGAGCGCGGCAGACTGAATCGTTGTCTGGTAGCTGAAGGCCATCCGCCACATTCCATCGCGGTAGACCCAGACGCGGCTGATGTGCGCCGGCTTTCCGGAATAGGGGTTGGCTTGCGCGATCATCACCACGCTGTCGGCAAAATGGATGAAACGCACCTCTGGATTGGCCGCCAGTTGCGGCGGGGCCGGGCCGAAGCCGGGCTTGTTGAGCTGCTCCAGCCTGCCCGCTTTCGTGACCGGATCAGCGCCGCCCGATGCGATCAGGACGAATTCGTCGAGGAAGTGAGGCGACCAGCCTTTGGGATCGTGGTTTGTGACGGCGGTTTCCAGCTCGCCCCAGGATTTCAGGATGCCCTTTTCGGCGTCGTCCCTCGGCGTGTAGGGTACGCCCTTGCAAGGATTCTCGCAGTCGTTAGTTCCGGGCCCGGGAGGGGGCGCGGCTCCGGATCGCTGCGTGACCTCGTGATAATCGAGCAGCCGCCAGCCCGCCAGCCGCTTCACCCAGATGCGCAGGATGTGCACTTTGCCGCTGGCGACCTGAACGGCACCGACTTGCCCGTAGGTGCGCTCGCTAACCTGCGTGCCGCTTTCATCTCCCAGCGGTGGTATGGGCATGGACTCCAGGACCTTCGCGCGGCCGATCGTGTCTCCGGCCGAATTCGTCCACAGGAAATCCGCTTCGAACATCTTGACCGCAGCTGCTTTGTCAGTTTTGGCTAACGCCGCAACAAGAGCGTGGTCGGCGGCCAATACGTCCGGGTTGTTGTCGGGCGCTTCTGCGGGACTTCCCGCGCTTATCGGCGCGGCCAAGGTGAACCCAATCGTCGGTGCAAGGCCGCCGGCGATTACTAAAGCGGCGTACACCATCCCCGCGGCGAACATGCCGGTGATAAAGCTCTTCATCGCAACCTCCTCTTGGAGTGCGCTCTCGCGGAATCCCAGGGGCACGAATTCCAGAGGCATATCACAAATGGCCGCTTGGCAAGCACCGCCGCTCACAGCTTTCATAAGCGGCGTCATCGGGTGGGTGTTCCCGGCCTGCTAATTCCTGCTGAAATGTCGGGAAGTGGACAAGCTTCAGTCCATCCGGCTGCGACACCCAGATTGGAATGCATTGCGCGTTTTCGTTGAGCAGGCAGAGCGTTCTTGCTGATGCGAAATTGCCGGTCATGGGCGCCTCCAATTGCGCGTAATCCTGCATGTCATGAGGCTTGCCGTCAGTGACGCAGGTCACGTCAAGATGTGCGCAAGAACCCGCAAATGTTCCCTTGATCGCCGCGATCTGGCAAGTGCAGGGCTATTGCGGCATCCAATTGGGGCCAATCAGCTCGCGCAGCGCCTTCGCGGTTGCCCACGGCGCTGAGTTCGCAAAGCGTTTCACCCAGTCCGGGCCAGCGCCAATTTTCACGCGGTCCGGCGTAAACTCCGGCGAGAGCGTGTTGGCCATCAGCGCGTAACTCGCGCCGTCGCGTAGCCGTAGCGCTTTCCAGCAACCGCCCGGCACCGCCACCACGGGCCTTTGCCCTGCGGCGAGGTCGCGGCCAAGCGTTACTTTTTCCGAGCGGCCGTCGGGATGAAAGATGAAATAGTCAACGGGCCCGCCCTCGATGAGGATATGCGTGTCGTCGGGAACGAGCCAGTGGAGATAGTTAATGGGCCGGTCGCGCGTGAGCATGTAATAGTTCTGACTTTGCACGGCGAGCGCGTGCCCGTCCACGGTCACCATCTGCGCCGAGCGGCCGATGATGCCGAGATACCCCGATTCTTTGGGCAACACAGTGAGGTGAAGCGTTTGGATCAGCTCGCGCGCACGCGCATCCGATCCAGCTTGGGGCGCAGCGTGGAGGACAATCACGCCGCTGATTATCATGGCTATAGCAAGAAGAGGTTTCATGTCCGCAAGAATAGCAAAAGAGGAAAACGAAAACTTCGGAAAACAAATCAAAGGTCGTGGCGGGAATGTTGAACCGCGGAACTTACCAATGCCAAAAGAATACGAGCTCTATGACCACAGCTAAGCTAATCAGACTAAAAGCAACATTGATTCCCCATCCTACCCAAAACGCCCACTTGAAACGTTTCCAGGAAATCAGCGCGAGGAGAAACACCGGAAGTGCGCAGGCCAAGCAGAACAGGTATTCCCGCCGATTCTGATCGATGGCCGCCTGGCCGATCCTCGGATCAACATGCACAAGACCAATAGCGGAAAACGCAAGCACGACAAATGCCCCCGCGGCAAGCGCAGGGGAAGCCTTGTTGTTGCTACGCAGCAGTGGCGCCACGATCATGAGGCTGATGCCGAGGAAAAAGATAATCAGCAATCGAGACCTTCCTTAACGTGCGGTGTTCCCAAGTGAACGGCTGCAGGTTCCAGGCTGTCACTAGTTTACCTATTTAGATGAACCGCGATATACAACGTTCCGGGAAATGATGCTTTGCATGTACCAAACGGCATACCAATCCCATCGCCTTTCTCCGTGGCTTCTGTGTTAAGAATTTTGCTTTTGCCAACGGGCAAAACTTAACACAGAGGCCACAGAGAAAAACGAGATCGCAAAGATTGCACCTTGTAGTCACTGTGCCGCGATTCGTTCAAGAAGAACTTTCCCCGGTTTGCATTTCCCTGCCCTACAAAGCATAGAGCCATGGGGGAATCACCGTTGCTGAACAGGTGTACAATGGCCAGCGTTCTTGGGCGCAAGGTCGGAATTCCCTTTTGCAGTCGGAAACTCGAAACGAAATCGCTCGTCTGAAGCATGGAAATTCGAGGAGGATTCATGTCGGAAGAAAAAAAGTTTGAGGGTGATGGATTGAGCCGGCGCGAAATAATGGCGCGCACCGCGTGGGCGGTGCTTGGCGTGACTGCCGGTTTGATCGGAGCGGGCGGGCTGGAAAAACTTTTGGGGCAGACGGCGCCGCGAGTTGATGAATCTTCGCCGCGCATCTTCGGCGCTTCTGTCGAGCAGCTTCCTCCGATTGACAACCGCTACCCGGTGATGCCCAGCTGGAACACCGAATTAAAGCAACTTGCGCCGAACGTGTACGCGTATCAGCAGGAAGGCGGCACCGGTCACCTCAATGCGGGAATCTCCAACGCCGGACTTTTCGTGGGAGAGGACTCGCTGTTGGTGTTTGATGCGCTGGGATATCCTGTGCAGAGCAAAGCCTTCATCGCCGCGGCGAAGAAGGCCGGCGGCGGAAAGCCCATCACTCAATTAATTAACAGTCATCATCACGGCGATCACGTTGCCGGCAACCAATTCTTTCTCCCGGCGCAGATTGCGAGCCATCCCTATTGCCGGCAAGAGGTCTTGAAGGCCATTCCGAATACGCCGCCGTCCTGGCCGAAGGCTGAGGGCCTCGCGGACGGCACTGAGGTGCGTAAGCTCGCGCCGCCGAACGTGACGTTTGAAGATAACTTGATCTACAACATTGGCGGCAACACCGTGGAGTTCCGTTTCGTCGGGCCGGCGCACACGTGGGGCGACATGGTGGCTTATGTGCCGCAGCATAAAATTCTTTTCGCTGCTGACCTCGCTTTTTTCCACCTCGTACCCTATTGCCACAATGCGTATGTGTCCAAGTGGATGGAGTCCATCGACAAAGTTATGAAGATGGATGTGGATGTCATCGTCCCGGGACACGGCCCAGTCGGCGGAAAGAAAGACCTGGCAGAGTCGGCGGACTATTTTCGCTTTCTGAAAGCCGAAGCCAGAAAGCGCTACGACGCCAAGATGAGCGCGGGCGCGGCCGCCGCGGACATCAAGATGGGCAAGTACGACAACTGGATGGGGCCGGAGCGACTCCTGATGAACACGGTCCGCTTGTACGACGAATTCAAAGGAACGCTCACACCTGACATCGATGTGGAAGGCACGAAGCAAGCGATTTTGGAGTACAACTCGATCAAAGCCGGCGGGAAAAAGTCGGCGTGAACCGGACGGGACTTTTCGTGCAAGTAGACTCCCACCGCCGGGCGCCGTGGCAACGAAATCCAGCCACAAAACGTGCCGCGAAAACAGGCGGCTGACGAACGCGGTCTCGGCAACAGGAAAAACTAAGACCCGGAACGCACTCCATCCTTGTGAGCCCAGAGTGTGAATTAAAAGAGTATGAAGGAGATCAGACTCGCCTTGGCGAACATCAAAAACGATTGCCGGCGCCGATGGACAAAGGCCGCCGGGTTCTGGCAAAATCGCGGCGATGGCGGGTCCACGCCGTTCTAAAATTCACGACGCCGTAATGTCAAAGCTCCGCGCGCTCGGTTTGCAGCGCGGCGCCGCGGTCTTGGACGCGCCGTGCGGCGCGGGCGACCTCTCCATCCTGCTCGCGAAAGATGGCTACCTGGTTTCGGGCGCCGATATCGTCTCCGAGCTCATGCCGGAAGCCGCGAATTGCACGGGAGACCGGTTTCGTGTCGTGGACTTGAACGGCCCGTTACCCTGGCAGGATTTGAGCTTCGACCTGGTCATTTCGGTCGAAGGAGTCGAGCATCTCGAAAACCCGTTTGGATTTTTCCGCGAGGCGTACCGCATCTGCCGGCCCGGCGGAATGTTTCTGATTACGACGCCCAACGTCGTTTCCTTGCGCTCGCGTGTCCGGTATTTCGGGAGCAGTTTCATCACGCAGGACCCGCGTCCGCTGAACGAATCCTCCCATCGCCCGCTCCATCACATCGGTTTGCGCACTTTTTGCGAGTGGCGCTACATTCTGCATGTGTCGGGCTTCCATCTGATTTTGGTGTCACACACGCACAGCAAGGCGGTCAGTTTTTTTTACGGAATCTACGCACCGTGGACTTGGCTGTACACGCGCATCGCCTTCCGCAAGGAAAAAGATAGGGCGCAACGCGAACGGAACCGCGAGATTCTGCGATCGCTGGCTTCGTCGTCCCTGCTGTTCGGGGAAAATATCCTGCTGATCGCAAAAAAGGCGGCGCATTGATATTTGACGGGGCCGCTCGCGGGAAGCCTTCTGCAGGCTCCCTGCCCATGGCGTTGGATTTCCACAATTAGAATCAATCAATAGAGGAAGGATAACGTCCGTGTCTTGAGTCGCTTTTCGGGCGCTCGTGCAAGAGAACGAAGGCAAGATATCTACCCTGCGCACTACACACATTGGAATTCAGGTTAAATGGGGCTCGAGAAGCAACTTCAGTTCAGCCACAAAGCTTTCCAATTCTAAAACGCGCTCCGCGGTTGCCTCCAGGCGCTGCTTCTTCCACACGAACCAAGTCTTTCCTTTTTCCGTGATGCGAACGGTCAGATTGCCCTCCAGGAGGATGCAGGGTTCGCCGAACACACGAAATCCGCCGTTTGCGATTGGGTCGAGCAGCGCCGCGCAACTTCCCTTCCGGACGCCGACTGCGTTCGCATACAAAGGAAACGCAACCAGGATGAAATCCTTCGACACCAGCCGCTCCAGAATGCCAATTTGTTGTGGAGAGAATTCGTTCATGAAGGTAGGAATTTAGATGGTGACGATGCGTGGATGGAAGAAAAAGCTTTTAACAAAGAGGACAAAGAGGGGCACAGAGAAACACCTGAACTACGGAGAGAAAGGAGTCGTTTGTGACGAGGGAAATCCGTTTGTTTCCACGAATCACGAATCACAATTCACGAATCACCAGTCACCAATCACATCCTCACGCAACCGCTGGATTACTGCGCCCGCCTTCCCCGGAGGACGACTTCGCATCCCGCTCGAGCATTTCGATGAGGTGGCGCAACGAGTCGATCAGTTCCGAGCGCGTGACATTGCTCTTGCGGAACTGGATGCGCAGCCGGAAGGCCTCGTTCTCCGGGCGATAGTTAAAGATGAAGGGCTGCGGGCGCGGACCGGTGTTTTGCTCTTCCTGGCGTTCGCGGCGGGCCTCGTCGCGCGTCAGGCCGGCCTGCGCGATGCGATGAATCGCTTCCTGCATTTTGCGTTCGTTCGGCTGGCGCGCAATCTGCAAGAGCAGCGACTTCGTGACAATGCCGCCGTCGATGCAAAGCTTGCGCAGGGCTTCGGGAATCACGCGCAGCGACATCGTTTCGGTCACCGAGGAACGCGCCTTGGCGATCTTCTTGGCGATATCTTCGTGCGTGTATTCAAACTGTTCGGCGAGGCGCTGCAGGCCGTCCGCCTCTTCAAACGGCGTCAGGTCCTTGCGCTGCAAGTTTTCGATGAGCGCGAGTTCCAGAGTTTCGGCGTCATCGGCGATTTTTTCGATGCACGGAACTTCCCGCAGTCCCGCGGCGCGCGAGGCATGGTAGCGGCGCTCGCCGGAAATGATGTAATAGCAATCGTCGCGCGGCAAAAAGCGCACCAGCAGCGGTTCCAGCACGCCCTTTTCTTTTATGGATTCCGTGAGTTCGCGCAGGTCGCCCAGAAACTTCCGGGGCTGATCGGGGTTGGGCCTGATTTTGTCGACCGGAACCATGCGGCCGATGGCGGCGCCGCTGAAATTGGTGATTTGTTCTACGTAGTGCGCGTCATGCCGCATCTTCAGCGTGACGGGCAATCCCATTCTCTTCGACACGTTGGATAACCTCCAGGGCGAGCTTGCCGTAATCCTTCGCGCCAGGCGATTTGGGCGCGAAGGTCATGATCGTTTCCTTGTAGGCTGGGCTCTCCTCCAGGCGCACATTTTTGCCAATGCGCGTCTTGAACAACACGGTGCCGAACACGGAACGAATCTGTTCGTGTGTGTCGCGGGAGATGTTGGTGCGCTTGTCGAACAGCGTGATGAGCACGCCGAGCACCTTGAGCGCGGGATTGGGCCGCGCGCGAATCCGCTCGTAGGTTTCGAGCAGGTCGTCCGTGCCTTCGATCGCGAAGTACGCGGCCTGAATCGGCACGAGCAGATGCGTCGAGGCCACCATCGCGTTCACGGTGAGGATGCCCAGCGCGGGCGGTGTATCGATGATGATGTAATCGTAGTCCTTCAGGACCGGCGCAATGGCGTCTTTGAGCTTGAACGGCGCGTCAAATTGCCCGGAAAGCTGCTGCTCGAGTTTGGCCAGCGCCAGCCGCGACGGCGCCACGGACAGCATCGGGAACTTGGTCGCCTTGATCACGCTCTCCATTTCGGCGCGGTGATCGCCCAGCACGTCGAACATCGACGCCTGTACGTCGGCCAAATCGAAGAAAGTGATGCTGGAATTGGCTTGTGGGTCGAGATCGATGAGGAGCGTTCTTTTTTTGCGAAGAGAAATTGCGGCAGCAAGGTTAATGGCTGTGGTCGTCTTCCCCACGCCGCCCTTCTGATTGGCAATGGTCAGGATGGCGGTCATAATCCGCCCCGACAGAGTCGGGACATAAATCCTCCCTGGGCGGCCACTTCCCTGCACAATTTTTCGGGACTGCCCCCAGACATCAGCGCACGCCCAAATCTACTCGCCCCGTGGAATGAGTGCAAGCGAAAAAGCATTTGTGGCACAGGCTTTCAGCCTGTGGGGGTAGCCTTTCAAGAATGCGATCGTCTGCCGGGCTTGCGACCAGACGACTTTTGAAGTTACTATCGCAGTTGGGAGGAACCGCGAATGCCGAGGAAGAAGAAAAAACTGTCACTAGACGGAGCGGCAATGGCCCTCACACGGATCGCCGAACAACATCTATCGAAACTTTCGGAGGAAGAGCAAGAATCGAGGGTCGCCGCCTTTTCCCGCGTGAATTTCAAGAAGAAGGCTCGTGGAATTCCTTCCAAATCTTCAGTGACGCCTCGTACTCGGGTGTCCCCGGCAGCTGCCCGAGGACGCGGATAATCGCGTCTTTAAACTTTTCGATATCGTTGCTTTCCAGCGCTTCTCTAAATTTTTTTAAGAGCTCTGCCCTTCGCTTCTTTTCGGCAACGTCGATGGGTCTTTTGCTGCGACGCTCCTCGCGCGTTCGCACCTCTCGAATTTCATCCTCGTCGGAAGCCATTGCCCGGCAAGTCTGCTAGAGATGCTGATCGCATGCAACTCTAAAAACACTCCTGAGTTTTGAAGACTAAAATGTGATTACATCTCGCAGCTCGCGGGACAGATGCCGGGTACCCCCCTTCAGGGATTTCCAATGGGTAGGGGTTTCGATTCGTGACGTGGCGGAAAGCGGCGAAGCAATGCGAATTCAAGCACGAAAATACCCACCCTTGAATAACCCGCAAAGATGGCGCACCCGGCACAATCAATACCAAGAATCTTTCCATTTTTACCTATTACGTGTTAGACACTTACCTTGATTAGAAGTTTGGCATTCGAGGTTGGTCTGAGGCCCATGAGGATAGAATGGAGTCCGGAGGGGCTATGAGCAAGAACGACGAAGTCGCCCTTGAGGCTAATTTTAAGAGCTGGCGCGAAAAACGCTTTCCCGTTCCGCCAAAGGACCTGAACGTCTTTGAATATTACTGCACCGAACAGTTTCTACGTTCCTATGACCTGAGCGACAGTCAATTGAAGAATGGCCTTGTCGGGGGAGGCAAAGACGGCGGCGTCGACTCGCTATTTATGTTCGTAAACGGTGAAATGATAGACGCGGAGTCGGAGCTTGACCCTAAGACTCCGAACACGGTTAAAGTCCTTGTGATGCAAGTTAAGGAAGGTGAAGGATTTTCACCCATTGCCGTAGATAAGTTCTACTGGTTTGCTGACGACCTCTTCGACCTAACGCGCAAGAAAGCTGACTACCATCAGGCGTATCGAAAAGAGTTGGTAGCCGCCATGCGTCTCTTCAAGGACAAATACGGGGTTATTGTGGGCGAGAATCCTCCGCTTTCGGTCGAATTCAAATACGTTACCAAGAAAGACGCAGAGCCTAACGAAGATTGCGAAAGATCAGTTGAAAAGGTAACGGCCGTAGTAACGAAGCACTTCAACCATGCACAATGCGACTTCAACTTTGTGAATGCCAGCGGATTGTGGGCGCAGGTCCAGGCGAGGCCCCTCAAAAAGAAACCGCTGAAGTGGGCTGCGCAACCGCTATCGACTCCGGAGGGTCAGATTGGGCTGGTACGCCTCGTAGACTACTATGACTTCCTCCGCGAGCCCTCCGGACAGCTCGCGGAACGATTCTTCGACTCGAACGTGCGCGGGTATTGGAAGAGCACGCCGGTAAACGAGCGGATCGCAGCGAGCTTAAAGCACGGAAGTCCACCCGAATTCTGGCTTCTAAACAACGGGATAACGATTCTGGCCGAGAAAATAGAGGCCGGCGAGCACCTGCAGGTCGACGTAACAGATCCTCAGATTGTGAACGGGCTCCAAACCTCGCGAGAAATTTACGGATACTTCAGGGTCAACGCTCCGGCGCCTGCAGATGATCGTAGACTCCTTGTCCGCTTAATCAAAGCCATTGATACAGACGTTAGAGACAGCGTCATTAGGTGTACCAACAGCCAAAACGTGATGCCAGAAGAGGCACTCCGCGCGACCGATGAGATACACAGACAGATCGAGACGCTTTTTCACCGGTTCGGCTTGTTTTACGACCGTCGGAAAGGCTACTACCGGGATCAAGGTAAGGCAGTGAGTCAGATCGTGAGCGTCGTGGAGCTGGCACAGGCGATGCTCTCAATAGTGCTGAGAAGGCCCGATGAAGCAAGGGGTAGGCCAAGGGATTACATCAAGAAGGACGATCAATATGCCTCGATATTCGGGAAGGACAGATATGACTTGAACGTCTATCTCAAGTCCATTTTGATCGTCAGGGCCGTTGAAGAATTTCTCGAGACACTTGACCTAGATACAGTCCACCGCCGCAACTTGCCTTATTACCTCAGCATGTACGCAACCTGCGCGCAGGTTGGAAATGCTTATGCTCCACCCAAGGACATATTGAAAATCGACGTCCCTGTCGCACTAACGGCCGAATTCCTTTCGGACTGCAAGGACCGCGTGTTCAAACGGTATGAGAGGCAGGCTGAAAGGCACAAGTTGGATGGGGACCGCGACTACGACGCGATTGCCAAAGGTCAAGGACAATATCTTCTGAAGGCCCTGCTCTCCGACCTAAAGCGCCGTTTCAAGTAATTTTGTCAGGACCTCATCGTCCTAGAAGGATCGGCTTGCCGGGTACCCCACCCTTTGCGATCTCTTCAAAGGGTGGGGGTTTAGATTCCCGAAATGACGGGAAGCGACGAGATGAGTGGGAATTCAAACTCGAAAATCCCCAACCTTGTCCGCCGCGGCGGACAAGCAACTCCCGTATCGTCGGCAATCCAGATGATAATCGGCAGCTTTTGAATCCGCCGTCACTCGGGCATAATCGCCTAAGTGGGCATGCGGACTACTTTTTCCGCCGGGCGAGGGCACGTCCTCGGACTTCAGTGGTGGAAGTTGGAAAAGTATCGAAACTAACCCAGCGATCGAGGGAGAGAGCAGAAATGTCTTCGGTACCGACGGGAAAACACGCAGGCCCAGGCGCAGCGAGTAACCAGCCTGCAGTCCCCGAGACTACGTTTGCCGACCGGGCACGCACCTTGTTGTACCTTGCTCGAATTGGCAGTCTTTCGACGCTGTCACGCAAACAGCAGGGATTTCCTTTCGGATCCGTGATGCCCTATGCGCTGGACGAAAACGGGCGTCCCATCTTCCTGATCAGCACGATGGCCATGCACACTCAAAATCTGCAGGCGGACCCGCGCTCCAGCCTGTTAGTGACTCAGCCTGACGCCGGCGGCGATCCGCTGGGGGCGTCCAGGGTTACATTGCTGGGAAATATTCTGCCGATCCCTGAGGCGGACGTGGCCGAAGCACGGAAAGTTTACCTGGCGCGTTACGCCAACAGCAAAAACTGGGTGGACTTTGAAGACTTTTCCTTTTACCGCATGGACGTGATGGACGTTTATTATGTGGGAGGCTTCGGCGTGATGGGCTGGGTCTCCGCTTCGGATTATTACCATGGGCAACCGGACCCGCTGGCTGACGTTGCAGCCGAAATCATCCAACATATGAATGCCGATCATGGGGATGCGCTCAAGCTAATTGCGCGGGCATTTGCCGGGATTGAGTCTCAGGAAGCGGCGATGACTTCGGTGGACCGGCTCGGCTTTCACGTACGATTGAAAACGCCAGGCGGTCCGCGCAGCGCAAGCATTGCATTCTCACGGGAAGTGGGGAGTCCCGAGGAAGCGAGAAGCGTTCTGATTGAGATGGTGGCGCAAGCACGGCAAAAATGAGCAACGGCCGGCTGCCCCCACCCTTTGTCCGCCGCGGCAAGTAGCACATCTCTAACAAAGTCGGCCGTGTCAAGGGGAATCGAGCGCTGGGAATGAACCTGATTGGGCGCACCCCAAGTATCTCGCTTCCCTGGTTGATTCTCGTGAGGGACCGAGTGGTCTTCGCTGGTGAATTTTTGTGTCCAAGCCAGGCTCGGGCCCCATTGCGTTCCTCAATTCGGTGTACCCACCAAACATCTCTCCGATCATTTCAGACCATGAGGAGTTATTCGATCTCCCCGCAACTCGGGGAGGCGGGTGGCCTCATCAGACTCCCGGTCCATACAGCATGACCACTGTGCTACTCAGGCATTCCCGCATGGGGACACCGTTGTTCTGCCCGCCGGCAGAACTCGGTGTAATCGATCTGGTCGCGCATCATGATCCACAGCCGAATGCCCAGCTTTCGCGCTGTGGCCACCACCGCCTTGCCCAGACCTTTCTGCACCAACTTGCGACGATAAAACTGTTTCAACCGCGCATCCTTGCGTGCCGCCGCTCGCGCCGCTTCCACCCACAACAACCGCAGCAGCGGATTGCCCTGCTTGCTTAAACTTCCGTTCCGCTGTTTGCCGCCGCTGGAGTGTTCGCTGGGAATCATCCCCACGTAACTGGCCACCGCTTTGGCGTTGGGAAATCGCCGCGCGTCTCCCAAGAAGACTTCCGTGGCCAGCGCTGTGGTCGGTCCCACGCCCGGGTGGCTCAACAACAACCGCGCCCCGGCTCGCTGCTCGGCCTGCTCCCGCACCGCTTGATCCAGCTGTTGCAGGCGCTGGTTCAGTTCCTGACGCAGCTCCTGCAACTGCTCTCGCCGCGTCGCCGCAAATCCAGCCAGCCCGAGTCCCTTCAGTTCCTGCTGGCCGGCTTGGCTCCACAGTTTGCTGCCGCGCCGCAATCCCTGGCTCAGTGCCAGCCCTTGCAGCCCGTTCTGCGTCATCACCCGCATCCGCACCAACTGGTGCCGGTGCTGCAGCAACGTCCGCAGATCCCTCTGCTCGCTCGTCGGCAGCCAGATCTGCGGAAACCGCTTCTCCACCAACAGCCGCCGAATCAACTCCGCATCGCGCCGGTCGTGTTTTTGCTTCCGTGTCTCCGCTTTGCGAATCGCCGCCGGATGTCCCACTCGGTACTCGATCCCCAACTCCTCCAGCAGCCGCAAAAACCAGAACATCGATCCCGTCGCTTCCAACCCGACCAACACTGGCTTGGGCAACGCGGCGTAAAATTCCCGCACCGCCTCGCCTTCATGCGCCAGCGTCTTTTCGGTCACTTCCCCCGTCTCGATGTCCACCATCGAAATCGTCTGTTGTCGCGCGTGCAAATCGCATCCTATAATTCGCATCTCGGCCTCCTTCGACCCGAGCTCTGCGCGTTGGACAGCACACAGTTTACTCGGATCGTCGTGAGGCCGACTTCGTTATGTCATCAGACTTCAGTCTGTGGGGTTCCATTTGCGAACCCAGGTTGTGCGCGCCAGCCAAGATCAAATGAAAACCCACAGACTGAAGTCTGTGCTACTTGAGGCCGGCAAGGATGGTGCGGGCCGCGCTAGTTACTCGGCCGTATTGGGATAGGAGGCTTTTCGTTCAGGAAGCGCTGACGAAAACTCAGTTCATCCGAGATCGTGTAGATGGTTTCGGTCATGACCCCATCGGTTTTCAACTTGAACGTCAACTGCCCATCCCAGGGTTTCGTATAAGCCTTTGGGTCATCAAACGTAAAGTGGAACACCAAGGTCTCCGGGTCGACTCGCTTGATGCGCTCTATGATGTGGAGATCTTCGGTATGCGGGTGGCCGATGGGATCGAGCCACGTGGAATCTTTGAAACCCACCAAATCCACGACCAGCGTGTCCCGTTCCCACTTGCCAACGGATTCCCCAAACCAGGTGAGGTCCGGAACTTCGGAATGTGGCCGGTTGAGGAGAATCTCCCGCCAGGATTTGTTGTATTCCCAGAACTGATAAATGGAGTCCGGGGTTTGCACAATTTTAAATCGCATGGGATGAATCGAGGCGCGCGGATAGCCGTCCGGGTCCGCGTATTTCAAGGCCGGATCCGTAGTTTTTTCCAAGCTTGCATTCGGTCCGTAGACCGGCCGCTCGGCCTTCATCCGCTCCAATGCCCAGGGCGTGTACGGTATATCGCCCTCCGCTCCGGGCTTCTTGGCCATTGGATCGGAAGGGCTCAAGGACTGAATGGCTACGCCCTGCCAAATGCCGGATAGATCGGGCGCCTGGGAAACCGGCTTTCCAGCAGTCTTCGCGGAACACCCGGAGAGCGACCCAAACATTCCGAGCAGCCATAGAGCTGACCAACAGGATCGATTTCGCATTTTCATGCGCTCCTCACTGCGCCAAAGCACGACCAAGCTCTTCGCCGTTGGCCTTGATCAACTTGATGAGGCGCCCGACGTCCGTGCCCTTCTGGGAAGGATTGAACGTCACCTTGACGACGTCCCCCACCTGGAGGCTCTTTCGGTTCCAGCCACGACTCACCATGACCGGTGGCGAACTGGCCTCCAGGAGCCAATGCTTCACCTTTCCTTTGTCATCTTTGGCGTCCAAACCGATCTCCACGTGAGGATTCGTCCATACGAACTCGGTCACAGTCGCATCTACAGTGATTTGTTTCGACACGTCATATAACGACGTGCCTCCATGGTGCGCGAACAGCGGAATAGCCGTCAGAAGCAGACCGAGAGCGAGCACTTTGCCTTTCATTGGCAACCTCCAGTAGTTCCTCAAACGAAAACGAAACCCATGCATCGGCAAGCTGAGAGCAATTCTCTTGCGCCTGGGCATTGGGCTGAGAACGCGGCGCCAAACGTGATGTGGGCGCGTGTCTCGGTCCCCGCATCATGCTTCGGACGGGCCATCGTCTTCAATGTTTTTTTACGGGCGGGAGAAAGTCAGTTACTTCGCGGGCCCTTGAAAGCCCTTAATGATGAGCCGCAACCCCTCCTCGAAGCGCGCGTCGAAATCGAGAAACGCATGCTCGCCTGCGGCGACTGCAAGCGGAAATTTTTTGCAGTCAATCCGTTTGGCGCGGGCGGCGAGATCATAGCGTTTGCTGCGTTTGCCCGGCCGGGGATATACCGCTTGCTCTTCAATCGTGAAGCCGACCGCGTAGCAGTAAATCGTATTGAGACCCTGCGTCGCATCGCGCAAGGAGAATCCCGCGTCGGTGAGTTTGCGCAGGGAGGTTTCCATGGCTTCAAAAAGCGTATCGTTGGAGAGAAACCGCCCGCTGAACATTCTCGCGCCGTCACGGTAACGCAGCAGCATTTGCCGCAGCCGTTTGCCGATTTCCACCGTCCAGTCCGGCCAGGTTGCGTCTTGGTTCGGCAAACTGGACACGTTCATGGCATCCGTGAAGACAGCTGTGGCCATGTCGTCGAGCAGTTCCTGTTTGTTCTTGAAATGCCAATAGAGCGCAGGCGCCTGCACATCCAGCTCGCTCGCGAGTTTGCGCACGGTCAGTCCGTCCATGCCAACTTCGTCGAGCAAACGCAACGCGGTGCGCACCACGGTTTGGCGGTCGAGATTCATGGTGAAAGTTCAGGAGGGAGCCTAACATTTTTCTTGACACATTAACAGCGTTAAGCGCATCCTTAACGCTGTTAAGTAACCCCTGCCGCCAAGGAGGCAAATCATGATTTACCCAACGATGGTGCCGATCGCCCTGCTGTTGTTCCGCGCGGCGCGGCCGGCGGATCTTTCCATGCATTTCTCCCGTCGAGAGTCACGCACATGAAAGCGATCCGCATACACGCATACGGCGGTCCCGAGGTGATGCGCCTCGAGGAACTGCCTACGCCCGCTCCCGGAAGCGGCGAAGCCCTGGTACGTGTTCACGCCGTGAGCGTCAATTTCCTCGACATCCAGAAGCGCTGGGGAAATCTCGTCGGCCAGGCTTTTTACAAACAGCGCGCCAACGCGGCCCCAGGGGAACCTGACCTGCCAGTGACTCTTGGAAGCCAGGGAGTCGGCGTGGTCGAAGCGCTCGGTCCTGACGTTGACGCCATTCGAGTCGGAGACCGCGTCAGTTTCTGGGGAAGCTCCTATACGACGCATGCCCTTCTCCCCGCTGCACGACTCGTCCGCATACCTGAAGGGATTGGTTGGGAGCAGGCCGCCGCCGGGATGAACCAGGGGTTCCTGGCGTACGTGTTCACGCACTTCACGTATCCAGTGAAGGAGGGCGATTGGTGCCTGATCCAGGCCGCGGGCGGAGGAATAGGGCTGCTGCTTTGCCAGATGGCTAAAATCCGCGGAGGCCGCGTGATTGGCGTGACATCGAGCGAGGATAAAGCCAAGTACGTGCGCGAGGCCGGGGCGGACGAAGTCATTATTTCCAAGCAGGTCGATATAGCCAAGGAAGCCAGACGCATAACAGATGGACGGGGCGTCAGCGTGGTTTATGACGGCGTGGGCAAAGATACCTTCGAGGCCAATCTCGACAGCCTCGCCCCCGCCGGCTACCTCGTGATCTACGGCCAGTCAAGCGGGTACGTGCCTCCGATTGACTTGATGATCCTCCAGGAAAAGGGTTCGCTTTTTCTGACGCGGGCCAATGGTTTACCGTACGTCAAGGAATACCCGCGCTATCTGGAGCAGTTTGTGACTTGGGTGCGGGAGGGGAAATTGTCAATCCGAATCGCCCGCACTTACCCACTGGCAGAAGCTGCGCAAGCCCACGCGGCCTTTGAACAACGGCAAGTCAGCGGAAGATTGTTGTTGCTTCCCTGACGGCACGCGCCCCACGTGTTATTCTCTCCCCGAAAAAAGCGGGTCGTGTCATTCTCCCACTGCTCTCGACCTCTAGGATGAAAGGCGACGATGAGTGCTGTCGAGCCCGTGCCTCCTCCCACACCACCCCGAAACTTTTCTGACCGGCCTTCTTCGATGGATAAGGGAGACGACAGGATCGGAGGTTCCGCGCTGCGCAAAGCCAGCCTGCGCCTCATCCCCCTCATCGCCATCGCCTACGGCGTCGCGTATACGGATCGCGTGAACATCAGCTTTGCCGCGTTGCAGATGAATCGCGATCTGCACTTCAGCGCGTCCAACTACGGCTTCGGCGCGGGGCTCTTCTTCCTGAGCTATGCCGCTTGCGAGATCCCCTCGAACCTGTTGCTGTACCGGTTTGGCGCTCGCCGGTGGATCGCCCGGATCATGTTCACCTGGGGACTGCTGGCGATGGGGATGATATTCGTGAAGACGCCACTGGAGTTCTACGTTTTGCGTTTTCTGCTGGGCATGGCCGAAGCAGGCTTCTTCCCCGGAGTGATTTTCTACCTCAGCCAGTGGTTTCCGGCGAACGTGCGCGCGCGAACCGTGAGCCGCTTTTACGTGGCGCTGCCGCTCAGCTCTGTCTTCATGGGTGGCCTTGCGGGGGTGCTGCTCAATCTCCAAGGCCGCCTCGGCCTGGCCGGCTGGCAATGGCTGTTTCTGGCGGAGGGTTTGCCGGCCGTGATTCTCAGTGTCGCCTTCCTCGCCTATCTGCCGAACACGCCAGCCGAGGCCAAGTGGCTCACCGCCGAGGAACGAGACTGGCTATTGAATCAGCTGCGCGCGGACAATTCCGCGATCGGCGAGCCCCATGCCGAAGGTGTATTCCGCGCCATACTGAATCCCCGGGTATGGCAGCTCGGCACCTTCCTGCTCTGCATCTACATCGGCTTCTATGCGTTCTCGTTTTCGGCGCCGGTGATCATTCAGCAGGTCACCGGCCTAGGCAATACGAGCGTCGGTTTCGTGATTGCGATCATGGGCGTCCTCGGCGCGATCAGCATGGTGCTCAACGGGCTGCACTCAGACCGCGCGGGCGAGCGCTACCTGCACCTCGTCGTCCCTTGCATCCTGATCGCTGTGGCGTTTGTCGCGGGCGGTCTGACCGTCGCGCCTATCTTCGCCATTCCGGCTTACGCGATCATCTTCATCGGATTCAATGCAACGGGAGGACCCTCGTGGACCATCGCTTCAAGCTTTCTCACGGGTAAATCCGCAGCCGCGGGCATCGCCACCGCAAACACGATTGCCATAATGGGAGGATTTCTCGGACCCTATTGGATGGGCCACGCAAAAGATTTCACTGGAAACTACCAGAGCGGCCTGCTGACGCTAGCCATTCCGACGTTTGCCGGCGTGGCCATTTTGCTTGTCATGCGCCACCAGGCAAGCCTTAAGTAGGATAGGCTTCAGCCTGTCTTCTTTTGACTTCTGCCAATGTGAAGAAAATTCAAAACCAGACAGGCTGAAGCCTATCCTACAAAATTCTACTCGCCCGTGATCGCTTGGAAATCCTCATGGGGCAGAGGACGTATCTCCGGGTCGCGCATGATCGCTCGCGCGCAGGTATTCCACCGGAGAATCGCATCGTCATTGCCGGGCGGGCGCAGAGCTTCGGCGCGCTCGTAGTGCTCCATTGCCTCCCGGAGTGCGTAATAAGCGACAGAATTACTGCCATGCCCGCCTTGGCGAAGATGGGCGTGCCCATTTCTCTCCGAAATGATGCCCGCATAGTAGGCGCGCTCGTAGTCGCCCTTGATTTGGGACAGAACTTCGCGAGCCATCGCCACGGTCATCCCGCTCCCGAATTGATCGGTTCGGGCCAGCAGCAGCGCAATCAAAGCTTGTTGGTGACCGGGTGCTATCGTCAATATATCCAGGCAGATGCTTTCCGCCAGACTGGGTTCGCTCAGAAGGCGGTAGCGTTCCACTTTTGCAATCGCCTCCGGAATACTCTCGACTGAGATAGGCTTCAAGTCGAAACGCATAAAACCTCCTATCGTCCACTCGGACTGAAAATGCGAAACAGCTTTGCGAGTGGATCGAAGAAACGATCCACCACACGCTCCTTCAGCGGAATAATCGCGTTGTCGGTGATGGTGATGTTTTCCGGGCACACCTTGGTGCAGCATTTCGTGATGTTGCACAACCCGATGCCCTGCACTTTCCTCAAATCGCCCAGGCGGTCTTCCACGTCGAGCGGATGCATTTCCAGCGCGGCGGCGTACACCAGAAATCGCGGCCCGATGAATTGGTCGTGCATGTGATGGTCGCGCAAGACGTGGCACACGTCCTGGCAAAGAAAGCACTCAATGCATTTCCGGAACTCCTGCACGCGGTCCACGTCCTCCTGCGCCATGCGCCACGTTCCGTCGGGCGCATCGGGAGGCCGCGGCTTGAATTTCTTGATCCTCTTTTTCACCTCATAATTCCAGGAAACATCGGTGACGAGGTCCCGTATGTGCGGAAACGCCTTCATCGGCTCGATCGTTACGGGCCGGTCGAGCGGAATCGAATTCAGGCGCGTCATGCACATCAGCCTGGGCGAGCCGTTGATTTCCGCGGAGCACGAGCCGCACTTGCCCGCCTTGCAATTCCAGCGCACGGCGAGATCGAACGCTTGCGACGCCTGAATCTGGTGCACCGCGTCGAGCACCACCATTCCTTCCGAGATTTCGATGGTGTAATCGCGGTATTGCCCGGCGCCTTTCTCCCCGCGCCAAATTCGGAACGTTGCGTTCGCCATCACTTCATCTCCTGAATGATCTGCTTCAGTTCATCCGGCATCGGCGGAATCGGTTCGCGGCGCAACTGGACTTCGCTCGAAGCGCCTTTCGACAGCACAATGTTGAAGCTGGCATAGGCGTCGTCTTTCATAGGGTAGTCGTCGCGGAATTGCGCGCCGCGGCTTTCTTTTCGCTCCAGCGCCGCTCGCGTAACCATCTCCGACACTACGATCAGGTTTTGCAAATCGAGGGCCGTATGCCATCCGGAATTGTATTCGCGGTGTCCCGGTACTCCGGCGTTCTCGGCCTGCTTCTTGTATTCCTGAATGGTATTGAGAGCCTGCAGCATTTCCTCTTCCACGCGGACGATGCCGACCAAATCCTGCATGGTCTCCTGCAATGCGTATTGAATGACGTAGGGCGCGGGGCCCTGGTTTTCAAAGGGTTTCAGGGCGCGCATCTCCGCCGCCGCGAGCACATCCGGATTCACTTTTCCCTGCGAATGTTCTTTCGCAAAGCGCGCCGCGTAGTCGCCGGCTCGCTTGCCGAACACCAGCAAATCGGAGAGTGAATTGCCTCCAAGTCGATTTGCACCGTGGAGGCCCGCCGCACATTCTCCAGCGGCAAACAGGCCGGGGACGTCGGACATCTGCGATTCGGCGTCCACGCGAACGCCGCCCATCATGTAGTGCGTGGTCGGTCCGACCTCCATGGGTTCCTTGGTGATGTCGATACCCGCTAGTTGCATGAACTGGTGGTACATGCTGGGAAGTTTTTTCTTGATGTGGTCGGCGGCGTTGGGAATTCTATCCTTGATCCAGGCGATGTCGAGGAACACGCCGCCGTGGGGGCTCCCGCGTCCCTCGCGCACTTCTGTCCGGATGCAGCGCGCCACGTGATCGCGCGTCAGAAGTTCGGGCGGACGGCGGGCATTTTTGTCGCCTTGCGTATACCGCCAGCCTTCTTCTTCGTTGTCGGCAGTTTGGGCCGCGTATAGCGGCGGAATGGAATCGAACATGAAGCGGCGTCCTTCCTTATTCCGGAGCACGCCTCCATCGCCTCGAACCCCTTCCGTGACCAGAAGGCCGCAAACGCTAGGCGGCCAGATCATTCCGGTCGGGTGGAACTGCACGAATTCCATGTCCTGCAAACCCGCGCCCGCCTCGTAAGCAAGCGCAAGGCCGTCGCCCGTGTACTCCCAACTGTTGCTCGTAATTTTATAGGCCCGGCCGATCCCTCCCGTCGCCAGCACCACTGCCTTGGCCTGGAAAAGATGAAACCTGCCGCGCTCGCGGTCATACCCAAATGCGCCGACCACGCGGTCGCCATCCTTCACCAGCGACACGACCGTGTATTCCATGAATACGTCGAGGCCCAGATGAATTCCGTGGTCCTGCAGCGTGCGAATCATTTCCAGGCCCGTGCGGTCGCCCACATGCGCGAGCCGCGGGTAGCGATGGCCGCCGAAGTTGCGTTGCAGAATGCGTCCGTCGGGCGTGCGATCGAAGAGCGCGCCCCACGCTTCGAGTTCTCGCACGCAATCCGGCGCTTCCTTGGCGTGCAGTTCGGCCATCCGCCAGTTGTTCAGGTACTGGCCGCCGCGCATGGTGTCGGCGAAATGGACGCGCCAGCTATCGCGGTCATCAGTGTTGGCGAGCGCCGCGGCGATTCCGCCTTCGGCCATAACCGTATGCGCCTTGCCCAGAAGCGATTTCGTGATCACCGCTACTTTCACGCCTGCCGCCGAGGCCTCGACGGCGGCGCGCAAACCGGCGCCTCCCGCGCCAATCACCAGCACATCGTGTTCGTGCATTATGCACTCGGCCACTAGAAAATCCTCCAATCGGTCCACACGCCCATCGAGCACATCCGAACGTAGAAGTCGGAAAACGCGACCCAGATCAGGCTGCACCAGGCAAAAAGCATGTGGCTGCGATTGAGGCAACTCACACAGTCGTAGGCCTGCTTGCGAACTGGCGCACCGGAAATGCGGTCGCGAATTCCACCGATTAGGTGGCGAAGCGAGTGACATCCCAAGGCATAGCAGCTTAACAACGTCACATTCACCAGGAGCACAAGGGAGCCGACAGCAACGCCAAAGTGGCCGTTAAACCAAAAACCATCCCATGCATCGCGGGCAAGGATGATGAGGAACACCAACGCCAGATAGAGAAAATATCGATGCACGTTTTGCAAGATTAACGGAAACGAGCGTTCCCCAAGGTACGTCTTGCGAGGCTCGCCCACGGTACAGGAAGGAGGGTCTGCCCAAAAAGCTTTGTAATACGCTCCGCGATAATAGTAGCAAGTCACTCGGAAGCCGCCTGGGGCCCACAGGATGAGCATCGCTGCCGTAACCCATGCCGGCATCCACTCCGGTTTTATTCCGAACCATGCATGCAAGGGATCTCCAAACAATTCCGGTGAATACATCGGAGAAAGGTACGGACCAAACCTGTAGTGCTGGCCCTGAAGAGCTGCCCAGGTGGAGTAGACAATAAACCCGGAAAGGCCGAGAAAAACAAAGAGCGGCTGCACCCACCAATTATCGACTCGCGATGTTTGCGCAAACTGCGAGCGCACCAACGGCACGTCAACTTGAGCCATTGAGATTCTCCTGACTTTTCGGGTCTTGCTCGGCGGTAAAAGGGATCGCGTAGCTAGACATGCCATTGGGGGGGCCTGATGTTGCAAGGCCGTCCTAGCAGCGCCGGGGCCCGATGTACTTTCTACCTGGGTCACCCCCCAAAATTCCGCCTCGATTGAGGATTCGTCTGCCCGGGTAGGTACCACGAAAAGAAAATCTATGTCAATCTGAATTTCCGATTTGCCCCTCGGACTCGCGCAGATCGTGTGCTGGAGACGGATCGATCGGGTTCAACAGGTTGTGGAATAACTCAAAATTTTGTCATTCCGAGGCACGCTGCGTGCCGAGGAATCTCTCTTTTCCTTGCTTTCAATCAAAGAGAGATTCCTCGCTTCGCTCGGAATGAAAAAAATAAACTATTTTTTCCGCAGCCTGGCAAACCCGATTCGCGGCAAAGTATTGCATGGCGTTTGAAGGATATTCTAACAAGACGCGCAGAACTGAATCCCGACAGACAGAAGCCGATGGTTACATTTTGTACCGGCCGAGGTCCTCGTCGGAGAGGCCTTCGAGCCACTTGCGGAGTTCTTCGCTGGTGGATTTTTCGGAGATGGCGCTGGAAATTTTCGAGCTCTTCAAAACTTCGTCTTCCACAAAAATGGGGCAATCGACTCGCAGGGCCAGCGCCAGGGCGTCGCTTGGGCGCGAATCGATGGAAAAAATTTCGCCGTTTCGCTCCACCCAGATCAGCGCGTAAAACGTGTCGTCCTTCAGATCGTTGACGACGACTTTTTGCACGCGCACATCCAGGCCCAGAAATACGTTGCGCAGCAGGTCGTGCGTCATCGGACGAGGAGTCTGCACTTTTTCGATTTCCAGCGCGATGGCGTTGGCTTCGTAGATTCCCACCCAGATCGGCAGGACCGCAGTGCCCTGCGCATCCTTAAGCACAACGATGGGCATGTTTGTGACGGGGTCCATCATCAGTCCGCGGATCTTCATTTCGACTTCCATCGAATCCTCCCCGGACGCAGACTGCGGGCCACGTTTGTAGCCCGCTCAAAAATCAGATCACTTGCTCACCGATGAGACTGTTTGGGCTGGCGCTTGCCACTCGCACTTGAACATATTCTCCCAGAAGGTTGTCCTGCAACGAAGTGAAATTTAAAATACGGTTGCTGGAACAGCGACCCGACCACTGGCCCGGACGCCGCGAGGCCCCGTCCACCAGCACTTCAAAAGTTTCCCCAACAAGCGCTTCATTGCGCGCACGCTGGATTTCGCGCTGCCGATCCATCACTCGCGCGAGGCGCCGCCCTTTTTCTTCCTCGGGAATGGCGTCGGGCATATGTTGCGCCGTGGTGTTGGGCCGCGGCGAATACTGGAACGCGAACACTCCGTCATATTGCGCGGCGTCGAGCAAGGAAAGAGTTTCTTCGAGATCCTCTTCCGTTTCGCCCGGGAATCCCACGATGATGTCCGACGTCACACTGATCGCCCGGCGCGCTTCGCGAATCATCGCGATCTTTTCCAGATATTCCTCGCGCGTGTAAGTGCGCAGCATGGCCCGCAAGATGCGCGTCGATCCCGACTGCACGGGCAGGTGAACGTGGTCGCACAACTCCGGCACCGAATCGATCGCCTCGACGATGTCGCGCCCGAAGTCTCGGGGATGCGATGTCGTAAATCGCACCCGCCGAATCCCCTGTACAGCCGCGACGGCTGCCAAAAGTTCCGCGAAGGACATTCGTTTTGCCGAAGGATCCGCGTAGGAATTCACCGTCTGCCCGAGGAGTTGGATCTCCGAGTAGCCCGCGTCGGCCAGTCTGCGCACCTCTTTCAGGACCGATGCGCTTGCGCGGCTGCGCTCCGGCCCACGCGTGAAGGGCACGACGCAATAGGAGCAGGCCTTATCGCAGCCCTCGATGATCGTCAGATACGCGCGAAACGGATTGTCGCGCCGCGTAATTTCCGTTTCAAATGTCGCCTCGGTGTCCTTGTCCAGGCCCATGACGCGGCGGTTTCCGGCTTCCAATTCTGCAATCAGATCGGGCAGCTTGCTGTAACTCGCCGAGCCGCACACCAGACGAACCCAGGGAGAGCGCTCGAAGATCTCCTCGCCTTCCTGCTGCGCGACGCAGCCCAGAACGCCGATAATTTTTTCGTCGCCGGGATATTTCCGGTAGGATCCGAGGCGCGAATATATTTTTTGGGCGGCCTTCTCGCGAATGCTGCACGTGTTATAGAGGACCAGCCTTGCCGCGTCGATCGTATCGACTTGCTGGTAGCCGCGGCCGAGGAGGACTCCGGCCACTTTCTCGGAATCGTGGACATTCATCTGGCAGCCGAACGTTTCGATGTAGAAAGTATTGTCATCCGGTGCGCCGGCGGAAAGCGCGACTGCGCGTTCACGCGAATTGGGGTTCGCGCCGGTCAGGGTGTCGAGACGAATATCGAATTGCGGCGTCATCCGTTTCGGCTAAATCATATCACACTCATTTCAGGACGATGGGTTGGGTGGCGCGGGCTTCAGCCTGCGGGGTTAGGTACTTGCAGCGGCGAACCCCCGCAGGCTGAAGCCTGCGCCACTGGCCCTGCGGGCCGATTTCTCCTCTTTTTTCTGTGTTCTCTGTGTTAGCTTCTCTCCTCCCGCGCCTCCCCGCAAACAGCCTGCAGAGTCCAAAATACATCGTAACACGATGTGTTATACTGACCAGGCACAATCAAGCACTTTCGTGCCCGTTATCGTTTGACCGCGTTTTGAGCGTGTGCTAGGTTGCCCGTAGGGGCCATTGATCGGCTTTCTGAGGGGGAGACCATTCCGTTACCTGCGTTTTTGCTGTACGCCGGCCAACTTGACACGCTGATCGAGCAGACAGGTTGGGTTGCTCGCGTCGTTCTCGCGATGCTTTTGGCCTTTTCTCTTTTTTCCTGGGCGCTCATTCTTCAAAAATTGGGGATGTTCTCGCGCATCAACCGCCAGACCTCCCTGTTTCTTCGCATCTTCCGCGCCAACAGAACTCTTCCCGATCCGAGGCAGATGGGCGCGGGCGGTTCTCCGCTCGAATCGGTGTACAGCGCCGGTTTCCGTGAAATCGAAAGCCAGGTCCGGACAGGAAACCCGCAAGGCAAAGTCACCAGCCTCAATGCCGTCACTGTGACTATGCAGCTGGCCGCCGGCGAGGAAGTCCGTAAAGTGGAAAAGTACATGCCGTGGCTCGCGACGACGGGATCGGTCACGCCCTTCATCGGACTTTTCGGAACCGTGTGGGGCGTCATGGACGCGTTCACGGGTTTAGGCACTGCCGGGGCTGCGAGTCTTCGCGCGGTTGCGCCTGGCATCGCCGAAGCATTGATCACGACAGCGGCGGGGCTCTTCACCGCCGTTCCCGCCGTGATCGCTTACAACCATTTTTTGCACGATATCAGGGATCTCAGCTCGCGAATGGATAGTTTCGCGTTGGAAGTCTCAGCCGTCGTCGAAAAACTATATCCGGGTCAGCGCGGGTGAAGCGCCGGAAAGGTTGAAAGTGCGCGCAAAATTCTTTAACGCAGAGAACACAGCGGGAAAAAATGAGAAACCATTCTCAGGCTGACGCAGATATCCTGTCTCTGCGAACTCTGCGTTCTCTCTATTAAAAGCTTTTTCTTTCTTTTTGAATTTAGGTTGCGCAGAACGCGGTTAGAAGAAAACGAGGATGCCACAACTGGCTCGCCAAACCGGGACTTCTCTTTCGGACATCAACATTGTCCCTTTCGTGGACGTCATGCTCGTCCTGCTCGTGATCTTCATGATCACGGCGCCAATTTTGCAGTCTGGCATCGAAGTGGACGTGCCGAAGACCAAGACGGTAAAGGAAATTTCCGAATCGCGCGTCGTCGTTTCGATCGATCGCGCGCAGCGTATCTATATCGGCGACGATGCCGTCAACATCCACGAACTGGGTGAAAAGGTCCACGCTCAAATGCATAATCCGCAGGGAGAGGCGGTCTTTCTGCGGTGCGATAAGACGGTTCCGTTCGGCGCGTTTGCTCTCGTGGTAGACACCATGCGCCAATCCGGCATCCAAAATATCAGTGTGGTGACGGAGCCTCTCGACGAAGCTCCTCATTGAGACTTATGGCTTATGCCCCTCACCATCCCGGCGCCGAAAGTCTGCAGAAGCCCTTCTTCTGGTCGGTCGTTTTTCACGCGCTCCTGTTCGGCTCGCTGACGGTTTCCACTATCTACTCCCATAGCGGCGATATGTGGGGAAGCGCCGGAGGAGGGGACGGCGCCGTTTCTGTAGGGCTCGTCGCAAAGCTCCCGGGAATCATGTTGCCTCGCCCCGACGCCGTAACGCAGAGCCAAGTGGTAGACACAACCAAAGGTCTGTACAAGGCCGAGCCGCCGAAGCCCCAACCCAAGGAAATCGAGCCCGACGTAAAAAAGATCCCGGAATTCGCAAAGGAAAAGACCCCCAAGATCGTCTCTCGCCCATCAAAGATTTTCGAGGATAAGACTCCACCACCGACAAACGCAGTACCCTATGGACAGGGTGGCTCCCCGGCGCTGCCTTACTCATCGTTTGCGATGAACAGTGGCCAATCGAAAGGCGGCATGGGGGTCAGCGGCTCCGGTGGTGGCGACTTCGCGGGCAGATTTCCTTCATATGTGGACGCGGTGCGAAACCGGATCAGCAGCAATTGGTTGCAGTCCACGATAGACCCGACCGTGCAGTGGGCGCCGAAAGCCATGTTTACGTTTCAGGTCTTGAAGGACGGAACGGTCACAAACGTTCAGATGACGCAATCGAGTGGCAACCGGTCGGTGGACAACTCGGGCTTGCGTGCAATTCTGAGTTCGAGCCCCGTCTCGGCGCTACCGTCAAATTATTCGGGCAACAGCGTGACTGTCGAGTTCTATTTCGAATTTCATCGCTAGAAACAATGGGGATGGTTGAATGCTTAGCATCGCAAATCATGGCCGGGGGAGAAAGAGCATGATTCATCCTCTTCGCAAACGATCGGCAAGAATATTCTCCCGTCTGAATCTGCATCTGTGTTTATCAGTGTTCATCTGTGGTTCCATTGCTCTTCTTTGCTCCGGGTCGGCGTCGGCGCAGGACTGGTTTAAGACCGGCACGGGGCTTGGCGTTTCAAAGGCGCGGGTCGGCGTGGCGGATTTTGCGGCCAAGGATACTGCTTCGCAGCCTCTGGCCGCTCTCTTCACCGACGTGGTTCGGACCGACCTGGATTACAGCGGAATCCTCGACCTGGTAAGCAAGAGTTACAACCCATTGCAGACGCCCGGGACGCCCGCGGAAGTCGACTACAAGGCGTGGTCCGCCGCGCCCTCATCGGCGCAACTGCTCGCGTTCGGCAACTTTTCCGTCAACGCTAACAACGTGGAGATTCAAGCCTGGCTGAACGACGCCAGGGACGCTTCCCTGCCGCCGGTGATCGGGAAAGTATATCGCGGAGAGGCCACCGAATCGCAGGTCCGCACTTTCGCGCACCAATTCGCCGATGAAATCATAGGAAAACTTTCCGGCGGCTTGCCGGGAATCGCGAGCACGCAGATCGCGTTTGTCAGCAATCGAAGCGGCAACAAGGAAATCTGGGCCATGGATTACGACGGCGAAAACCAGCATCAGTTGTCGCAGCTCCATACGATCTCTCTTACTCCGCGCTGGTCGCCGGACGCTTCGCGCATTGCGTTTACGTGTTACGCACAGCCGGGCAGCAGCAGCGTTCTGACGGCTCAGATCTGCATTTATTCGACATTGACCAACCACCTGGTTTCCTGGCCGCGCTTCAAAGGCACAAATTCGTCGCCCTCCTGGTCGCCCGATGGCTCGCAGCTCATGTTCATGTCGAGCATGCTTGGAAATCCCGAGCTATTCATCACGGATGCTTCGGGGCAACGCCCGAAGCGGCTCACCTATTCGAATGGGGCGAATACATCTCCGTCCTGGAATCCGAAGACAGGCCAGCAAGTCGCCTTCGTCAGCGACCGCGGCGGCATCCCGCAGCTCTACACTATGAACTCGGACGGATCGAGCCAGGCCAAAGTGGATCTGCCAGACATGGGCTACGTCATCGATCCGGCGTGGTCCCCCAACGGCCAGTTGCTGGCGTTCAGCTGGCGGCGCCCGAACGGGAACTATGACATCTATGTAATGGAGATTGTCACTCGCCAGCTCGTCGAATTGACGCGAGATGTCGGCCGTAACGAGCGGCCCAGCTGGGCTCCCGACGGGCGTCATCTCGTGTTCGAATCCACGAGAACGGGAACGCGGCAAATTTGGTCCATGCTTGCCGACGGAACGCAGGCCCGCCAACTAACCAAACAGGGACAGAATGAGTCTCCTAACTGGTCGCCCAAATGAGGCGCTCCCAGGCCAACACGACGGATTCGGAACCAGTGAGGTCTGACAGGTCAAGTTCGTATTTGCACTCACTACCGAAGCTCACGTAAATTGTCAAAGGAGGAAGAAGAAGAAAGATGCGGACACGTACGCACGCCAGGATTCTGTTTGGTACCTTGCTCGCGATCCTCGCTCTGAGCGCGGCATGTAAAAAGCCTGCGCCCCAAGCGCCACCCCCACCCCCACCGCCTCCAGCGGCGCCGCCGGCAAAGCCGACGGTGAATCTGCAGGCGTCTACCAATATCATTCAGAGAGGCGAGTCTGTCACCTTGACCTGGTCCTCGACCAATGCGACCACTCTGAGCCTGTCGCCGGGAGTTGGCAACGTTTCGGCGGAAGGCACTCAGCGGGTGAGCCCTACGGATTCGACCACCTACACGCTGACTGCTACCGGGCCGGGTGGTTCGGCCGACGCCAATGTGCACATCACAGTCAGCGCTCCTCCTCCTCCTCCGGCGGTCCACCAGCCGACGTTGCAGGAGCTATTTGACAAAGAAGTGAAGGATGCTTTCTTCGACTATGACAAGGCGGATATACGCACTGACGCGCGCGACGCCCTCTCGCAGACCGCTCAGTTTATGCGTTCGTATCCGCAACTTAAAGTAGTCATTGAAGGCCATTGCGACGAACGCGGTTCCACGGAGTACAATCTGGCTCTAGGAGACAGGCGCGCCGCGGCGGCAAAACAATTCCTGACTTCGCTGGGAATTTCGGCGGACCGGATGGAAACGGTCAGCTACGGCAAGGAACGCCCGTTCTGTTCTGCTTCCACGGAAGAGTGCTACCAGCAGAATCGCAGGGCGCATATCGTAATGGGTAAGTAGCTGCATCAATGTCCGGGGCTTGCTTGCCGATCCTTTTGGCGGGCGAGCCCCGGAAAACTATTAAGACCTAACGAGGAGTCCCCCTCGGAGGAGGAACACCTTGCGTCTACGATGGATTCTATTTTTCGGCGCCGCGATGCTCGCCGGAGCTCTTGGCGGCACCTTGTTTGGACCCGTCCCGGCAGGCGCCGTGGCGCGCGAAATCATCGAACTCCAGACCGGCGTGACCCAGCTGATTCAGGGCCAGCAGAACATGCAAACGGAGATCACGCAAAATGCCGCCGTGCAGCGCACGCTCATCGAGCAGTCGCTGGATTCCGTGAATAAGCTCAATACCTCCATGTCCGCCGTCCAGAAGACCACGCAGGACTTCTCGGCAGCCTCCGGCGCTCGCCTGGACACCATGGGCACGCAGGTGCAAGGCCTCTCGGATAACGTGGCCGACCTGCAAGCACGTTTGGGCAAACTCGATCAGAAACTCACCGACATTCAGAACACTTTGCAAAACGTGGACTCGAAATTGGCCTCGCCGGCGCCGCCCCCGGGATCGGCTCCTCCCACCGCGATGGGAGGGCCTGGCGGCCCAATGCCGACGATCGCGCCTGGAGGGCCTGCCCCATCTGCTTCTGGTCCTCCCGCATCTGCCGATGTGTTGTATTCGAACGCCCTGCGGGACATCAACGGCAAGCATTACGATCTCGCCACACAGGAATTTCAGGACTATATGAAGTTTTACGCCGACACGGACCTGGCTTCCAACGCGCAATTCTATCTGGGTGAAGTCGCCTACAACCAAGGCCAGTTTCAACAGGCGCTTGACGCTTACAACAGAGTGATCGAAAACTATCCCAAGAGCTTCAAGACGGCTTCAGCCCGGATGAGAAAGGGCTTGTGCTTGGCGGAGCTCGGCCAGAAGGCCTCCGCCGTTCGCGAACTGCGCGCGGTCGTTCGCCTGTACCCGGGCACGGACGAGGCCAAGCGCGCCGCGGCCAAGCTGAAGGAGATGGGCGCGACGGCGGGCTGAATGGCCGTGACTGGTGATTCGTGAAGGAACTTTCCATTCAGGTTTCCCTTCACGCCTTCCTTCGTTTTCCGTGATCTCGGTGTTCTCTCCGTGTTCTCTGTGTTAGCCCTTTTCCGGCAAACGCTTCTAACACAGAGGTCACAGAGAACACGGAGGGCGCCGCTCATGCACACAACGATCCTTCTCTCCACAAAGTCAATCGACCAAAATTTGCACGCCGCTCTGGGCCGTGTTATCTTCCTGAGTCAATTGGAGAAAACATATGTCCGTCAATAAAGTAATTTTGGTGGGACGTTTGGGCCGCGATCCGGAAACTCGCTACACAAGCGGGGGGCAGGCCGTGTGTCATTTTTCGCTCGCCACCGATGAATCGTTCAAAGACAAGAGCGGTGAGCGGCAGAAGCGCACCGAATGGCACAGGATTGTTGCTTGGGGGAAGAAAGCTGAGTTTGCCCAGCAATATCTGAAAAAGGGCCAAGAGGTTTATGTCGAAGGCAGCATTCGAACGAGTGAGTGGACCGACAAAGAAAATCAAAAACGGACCAACTTCGAAATCTTCGCCTCGGATTTTCGGTTTGTCGGGTCAAAGCAGGATTCAGGCGGCTCAAGCTACCGCAGCAGTTCAGCGGCTGCTGGCTCGGCGGATTTCGGCGCTGAGGCTCCCTCGCAAGCGCCCGCGGAGCACGAACAGGCGGGCCCGGAAGTCACCGACGAAGATATTCCGTTCTGATCTGAAGTAGCGCAGGCTTCAGCCTGCGGGGTTTGGTATGGAATGAACGCGCAAAACCCACAGGCTGAAGCCTGTGCTACTCGAAACTATTCATACCGCAACGCTTCAATGGGGTCGAGCTGCGCGGCTTTGTGCGCGGGATAGTAGCCGAAGAAAATTCCCACCGCGGCGGAAAAAATTACCGCGGCGACGATCGCCTTGCCGGAAATGAGCGTGGGCCACGACAACAAGTTGCTGATCAGCGCCGACCCCGCCAGCCCAAATATAATTCCGATAAAGCCGCCCATCATGCTGAGCGTCACCGCCTCCACCAAAAATTGCCGGCGCACGTCGTCTTCGGTGGCTCCGACGGCCATCCGAACGCCTATCTCCCGCGTCCGTTCCGTGACCGAAACGAGCATGATGTTCATGATCCCGATCCCGCCCACCAGCAAGGAGACGGAGGCGATGCCTCCAAGCAACAGCGTCATCACCGATTGCGTCTGGTCCGCCAGGTCCTCGATGTCCGCCTGCGTACGGACCAAAAAGTCGTCGTCGGTGCCAGTCCGGAGGCGGTGCCGCTCGCGCAGCAGACTCGTAATAGGGGCGACTGCCGCGAGGGACGCCGGTTGGGAGACCGCGGATGCGTTGATGGTCTGTAGCCAGGTGATGCCCTGGATCTTGCGCTGCACGGTGGTGTAGGGAGCGAAGATGATATCGTCTTGATCTTGTCCCACGACGCTCTGCCCCTTCGACGAGAGTACGCCGTCGACGCGGAAGGGCAGGTTTCCTATCCGTATGGTTTTCCCAATCGGATCCTCATCGAGGAATAATATTTTCTCGACCGTGGTTCCGAGCACGCACACATTCGCGGCGAGGTCGACTTCCTCATCGCTAAAGACCGAGCCTGATTGCACGGGCCACGTCCGGATATCGAAATAGTTCGGTGTTGTGCCCGTGACCCTCGTGTTCCAATTTTGATTTCCGTACACGATCTGCTGGCTATTTGACAACGACGGCGCGGCCTGTTTGATGAGCGGAATCTCGCGAAGGATGGCGTTCATGTCATCCACCGTGAGTGTCTTCACCCCGCCGTACCCTTGCCGCACGCCGCCCGCCCGGTTGCTTCCCGCCGCGATGAACACCGCGTTGGTTCCCATTGCCGCTATGCCCTGCTGGACCAGGTAGTTCGCACCCTGGCCGATGCTCACCACGGCGATCACCGCTCCTACCCCGATGATAATGCCCAGCATCGTCAGTGCCGACCGCATTTTATTCCTGGCCAGCGCGCGCAGTGCCAGCCGGAATGTATTCATGAAGTCCATAGGGAATCCCCCAATCGTAACTTATAAAGCCGCTTTGTCCGCCGCCAACTTTTCTTGACGGGCATTATCTTCGGCGTCTTCGGCAGCTTGTTCTTCCGCTGTGGGAAGCGTCAAAATCACTTCGCGGGCAATGGAACGGTCGCGAACGATGTTGTCCCGGCGCAATTTGCCGTCGCGGAACTCCAATGTCCGTTTAGAATATCGAGCGATGTCGGGCTCGTGCGTCACGAGCACGATGGTCAGGCCTTGTTCGTTGTTCAGAGTTTGCAGGATGTCCATGATTTCGACTGACGTTCGGCTATCCAGGTTCCCGGTCGGCTCGTCGGCGAGCAAGATCGACGGCCGGTTTACCAAACCCCGTGCAATCGCCACGCGCTGCTGCTGCCCGCCGGAAAGTTGGGACGGGTGATGCCCCGCGCGGTCGGCGAGGCCCACGCGAGTCAGTGACTCCATGGCTCGCTTGGCCCGCTCTTCGGGACGAATTCCCGCATACACGGTCGGCAATTCCACATTTTCAAGCGCCGACGTTCGCGACAACAGATTGAATTGCTGAAATACGAATCCCAGTTTCCGATTCCGGATCCGAGCCAACGCATTTTTGGACATTTGCGAAACATCTACGCCGTCGAGGTAATAGTGCCCTCGCGTAGGGCGATCCAGACATCCCAAAATATTCATCACCGTCGACTTGCCGGAGCCTGATGGCCCCATCACGGCGACAAATTCTCCCTCATAGACCTCGAGCGAAACGCCGCGCAATGCCTGGACCTGGATCTCTCCTAAATCGTATGTTTTGAAAACATTCTCAAGCCGGATGACCGGCTTGGCATGGGCGCTTGCTTGATTTGGCTCCGCCGCGGGCGTTGTTTGTTCTGTCACTTTTTTGGAAGTGGCTCAATTCAAATTAGAACCTGCGCTGGACTCCTGGGGGTCCGCCTCCGGCTCCGCCCAATGGACTGGCGGCGGTGTTCTTGGCGGCGGTCGCCGTGGCCTGGCCAATCACGAGTTCGTCTCCGGGTTTCAGGTTCCCGCTCATCATCGCTGTAAACGTAAAGTCGGTCACGCCGAGCCGCACCTGAACAGGCTCGAGAGACTTGTCTGGAAGCAATTTCCACACAATGCCATTGTCCGCGCGTTGGCTGGTAGCGCCCCCGCCGTTCCCACCACCCTGCGGCCGACGGTTGCCGCCACCACCGGGGCCACCCTGGCCTTGTCCTCCTCCGTTGGGCGGCCTTGCACCCGTTCCGCCGGCGCCCGCTGCGCCTGTGGAGTCGCCGGTCGCGGATCCTCCGGCGGCGGCTGCGATGCGCCCCGTCGTCGTGGCACGTGCCCCCTCATCGATGTTGTACTTCGCATACAGCGCTTTGCGCTGGCTATCCGTCAGATCCGGCTTAAACCGCAGCGCCCCGTTGGGTATTTTCACAGCATCCTTGGCCGTCGCCACGGGAATGGAAGCGTATGCCGTCATCCCCGGAAATAGCCGCAGGTCGGGATTATCGAACGCAATGGTGGTGTTATACGTTACGACGTTCTGAATCGTGGTGGCGTTCATGCGCTGCTGATCGACGTGTCCGTTAAATATTTCCCGCGGAAAGGTATCCACACGGAAAGTAGCCGGCGCACCGATTCGGATGCGGCCAACATCTGCCTCGTCTGTGGTCGTATAGACCAGCATATGAGTCAAATCCTGCCCGACGCTAAACAAATTTGGGGCTTGTAGGCTGGCTGCTACCGGCTGGCCGAGTGTAACCGTGCGATTGATGATCGTACCGTCGATGGGTGCTCGGATCGTGCAATAACTCAGCTCCAATTTAGCGGAATCCACCGCAGCCTTCTGCATAAGTACCTGCGCCTTGGCTTGATTCCGCTGCGCAATTGTGGATGCCAGTTGCGTCTCGGACTGCTTCTCCTGCGCTATGGTAGCGTTCTCGGCAGCGACGGCTTCGTCATAGGCGGCCTGGGCATCATCGTTCTGCTGCGCGGACAGAACACCCTGCTCCGCCAGTACCTTCGTGCGTTTCAGCTGGGTTCCCATATCTATAGTTGTCGCATGCGCCTTGGCAATGTTGGCTTTCATCGTCCCCACATTGGCTTGGGACGTACCGATTTGCGCCTCCAGATTTGCTACGTTCGCCGTCGCATTCTGGAAGCTCGCTTGGGCCTGCGCCAGCGTAGCCTCGAACGGGGTGGGGTCAATCTGCGCGAGAATGTCGTTTTTCTTGACTTTCGAATTAAAGTCGACGTTGATAGCCACGATGTTGCCCGACACCACCGAGCCGACCGGGACGGTGTTATATGGATTAATCGTCCCGGTGGTCTGCACCACCTGGGAGATGTCGCCCTGATCGACCTTCGCAGTGAAATATTGAGCGTTGGACCGCTGACCGACCGACACGTACCCAGCCCAAAGAATCAGCGCAACCGGGGGAGCGACCAGCATGGCGCGGTGCATCATCGAGCGCTGCCAGAGACCTTTGAGGATTTCTAAAAGGCTTGCCATTTTTTTGATCTCTCTCCGAAACAGATGAACCGACGGTAAGGATCTAGTCGTGGCCTTCCGTGGCCTGCCTCTGGCGCCGATCCTCGTCCATCTGGCGCAATAATTCTTCAAACTTCGGTCGCTGCTCCGGGGTTAGTACCTGACGAATACGGTCGCGGCCCTGCTGGCGGACCTGTTCGTATTCGGGATCGAGTTTCTCGTGCAACCCCGCGTATCGGGCGCGCGTGTCGTTCAGGATAGCCTGGATCTGGTTTTGCTGGTCCGGGTTAAGGTTCAAGTCGCGGGTATACATCCTCATCGTATGGGCAGGATTTCGGGCCAGAGTGGCCTGGGGCCGCGCCGCAAGGACCCGCGTGGTCACCACGTAGGTGCCCAAGCTGCCCAGCGCGATTCCCAGGACGAAAAGAACAAAAACGAGCAGGACTGCCTTGCGGCTGCCTTGGTTAGCGTCCATTGTTCCTCTCAGCAAGAGATTGCAGCACTTCTTCGTTGCTCACCGGATCCACGGGCGGCTGCGGGAAATCGCTGGCGCTCAGTTCGGTGCGCGTCGAGCCCAGCGGAACGCTTCGGCGCGGAGCAAATTCCATCAGATAGACCGAGAGAGCGAGCAAGGCCACGGCTGCCGTCAATGACAATCGGGAAGCAAGGAATTCGAGCGGTGTCCAGAACGCCGCGGGTGACTTCGCCCGCTCCTCTTCCCGATGAATCCTTGCCATTACATTCGCCAGGAACGCCTGGCTCGGTTCGCTGGCAGGCTCCCAAGCCTCCCTGAGCAGGTTACCCGCAAGGCGCGAATCATCCAGCGCCGCGCGGCAATCCTCGCAGCGGGTCAGGTGGTCGCCCAGTTCGGAGTCCGGCGCACCACTGAGGTAGTCCTCAAATCGCGATTCGAACTTTCGGCACCGCATCGGAATATTCGATTTGTTAAACACCTTTTTCACTCCTTCGCTGCCTGAGCCCTTCCCGTGGCGCCGGACGTTTTTGCATCCGCTTCCGGTACGTTTCCACGAGTCGGCCTCGCGCCCGAAATAACCGTACCTTTACCGTGTTGACGTTCAGTCCCAGGACCGCCCCGATTTCCTCCACCGAGAACCCTTCCACTTCCTTCATGACCAACATGAGCTGGTCCTTCTCCTCGAGTTCTCCAAGCAATCGCTCCACTAATTGCCGTTGCTCGAGCCTGCGCCCAGTGTCTTCCCGATGCAGGGCCCCGCCGTAGCCATGCTCCGGCAGCGATTCCAATTTCCGCACCTGCTCTTCGCTGAGGTCCGCTTCGTACACCAGGCGCCGCACTTTCTTCTTTCTCAGATAATCCCAGCATTCGTTGACGGCAATCTTGTACAGCCACGTTCCGAACGCCGACCGCAGGTCGAAGCGCCGGATCGAAAAGTAAGCCTTCGCCAGCGCCTGCTGCGCCACATCCTCGACGTCCTCGCTGCCTCGTAATATCCCGCCCACGACGGCTAGTAATCGATGCTGGTGGATCCGCACCAATTCCTCGTACGCGCTCACATCGCCGGCCTGCGCGCGGCGCACGAGTTCTTTTTGCTTCTCCGCCGGAGTCAAGGACTCTTTCTCGTTCGCAGCCTCGGTCCCGCGGAGAGCCTCTGAATTTGTGACGTTTGCCATCGCTTCCCGGTTACGGAATATTTAAGATAGTTCAATTTTGGTGCTTGCAGGTGCTATAACTCTGTGAAACAATGCCGACATGATTATCGGCGATCGGCTTCGCGCCATGCGCGAAGAAAAAAAGTTTTCCCAAGGGGACATCGAAAAGCGCACCGGACTGCTCCGCTGCTATATCTCCCGTGTCGAAAATGGCCATACGGTTCCGGCCATTGAAACGCTCGAGAAAATGGCGCGCGCTTTGGAGGTCCCTCTTTACCAACTCTTCTATGACGGTGAAGAACCGCCCGTGCTTCCCAACCTTCTGAAGCGCAAGAGCGCTGACGATATCATCTGGGGCAGCACTGGGAAAGAGGCTCGTCTTCTGAACAAGTTTCGCAGGCTCATGGGTCGCATTGAAGAAGGCGACCGTCGGCTCCTGCTTTACATGGCTCAGAAGATGGCCACCCGCTAAGTCCGGCGGGTATCCGATCCATTCGGATAGGTTTTCTCCGGCATACAGGCTCAGGGGCCCGGGCATTTCTTCGTATGGTCTTTTCACGACCAAGTTAATACCACCCGGGCCTCAGCCAATCCACCCTTATCGAGCGCTGTTTCATTCCGGTACATACTCTCCCCGACCGTCTTCCCTCCTCTTTCCTCTTCCTTCAATCCTGTTTTGAATTTCAAATCTCAAATTTTGAAATTTGAAATCTCCTCTCTCCTACTCCCACTCGATCGTGCTCGGCGGCTTCGAGCTGATGTCGTACACAACCCGGTTAATCCCGCTTACTTCATTAACGATTCTAGTCGAAATGCGCTCGAGAACTTCTGCCGGCAGACGCGTCCAATCTGCCGTCATCGCATCTTCCGATTCCACGACACGAACGGCCACAGTAAACCCGTAACTTCTTTCATCGCCCATCACTCCTACGCTCCGAACCGGCAGCAAGACGGCGAACGCCTGCCACACTTTTTCGTAAAGTCCGGCGCGGCGAATTTCATCGACAACGATCGCGTCCGCCTCTCGAAGCGGCGAGAGGCGCTCTTCCGTCACCTCGCCCAAGAGCCGCACAGCGAGACCCGGTCCGGGAAACGGGTGCTTGGTAAGCATTTCTTCCGGAAGACCCAGCTCACGGCCGATGCGCCGGACTTCGTCCTTGAACAGCTCGCGCAAAGGCTCGATCAACGCAAAGGGCAGATCCTTGGGAAGCCCTCCTACATTATGATGCGTCTTGATCGTCTGTGATGGGCCTCGAACGGCCACGGATTCAATCACGTCCGGATAGAGCGTGCCCTGAACCAGGAATCCGGCACGGTCGGGACCGATGGCCAACTGGCGGGCCTGTTCATCGAACACGGCGATAAATTCTCCGCCAATTCTCTTGCGCTTGTCCTCCGGGTCCACTGCTCCTTTTAGACGCGCGAGGAAGCGTTCTGACGCGTCGACGCCGATCACCTGCAACCCCATTCGGGCCCGCAGCAATTCCAGCGTTTCGCGGAACTCGTTCTTCCGCAGGAGGCCGTTGTTCACAAAAATATTCGTGAGGCGGTCTCCCATCGCGCGGTGCACGATGACCGCGGCCACGGCGGAATCCACTCCGCCGCTCAGCGCGCAAATCGCCCTGCCATCGCCGACTTGTTTGCGTATCGATTCCACGGTCTCGGCGATGAACGCCGCGCCGCTCCACAGCGGCTGCGCATGGCAAATATCGAAAACAAAATTCCGAAGAATCTCGGAGCCGCAATCGGTGTGGCGCACTTCCGGGTGAAATTGGACGGCGTAAAGTTTCCGCACCGGATCTTCGGCGGCGGACACGGCGTTGCCCGTTTCTCCGGTCACGTGAAAGCCCGCGGGCAGCGCGCGCACGTGATCGCCATGGCTGTTCCAGATGCGGAGCTTCTTCGGCAGACCCGCGAACAGCGCCGAACCGTCTTTCACGAGCAATTCGGTCCGGCCATACTCCCTGCGATCCGCGCGTTCGACGCGCCCGCCCAGGTTATGCGTCATCCACTGCAGCCCATAGCAGATGCCCAAGACCGGCAACCCCATCGACAAAATGCCGGTGTCACAAGGGGGGGCTCCCGCGTCATACACCGAATTCGGTCCGCCGGAGAGAACGATCCCAACCGGTTCAAACTTGCGAATCTGCTCGATCCCCGCCGTGCAAGGCAGGATCGCGCTGAACACTTGCTGCTCGCGGATTCGCCGGGCGATCAACTGCGTGTACTGCCCGCCGAAATCCAGTACGACGATACCGCCGCGCTCGCTCATTCTTTCCTCAATGTTTCCACAATTTCGTCCTCACGGCAGAAAATGTGCATGGACTACGCCACAACCAGGTTGACGAGTTTGTCCGGCACTGCGATCACCTTTACTACGCGCTGGCCGTTCAAAAGTTGCGCGATTTTCGGATCGGCTAGAACGCGTTCCGCCAGGGCCTCCTTGTCCAACCCCGCCTCGACGAGCATTCTACCTTTCACTCGGCCGTTGTACTGCACCACGATTTCCACCTGATCTTCCGCCGCAAGCTCCGGAACAAACATCGGCCACGCGGCATGCGCGAGCGCGTCCCGCGTGTGGCCGAGAATTTCCCACAGCTCCTCGGCGAGATGCGGCACCATGGGATTCAGCATCATAATCAGCAGCTCGAATACTTCTTTCGCGATTTCGGGGCGCACTCCCTCTTCGAGCGGCTCCTGCGCCTGAATTTCGTTGACCAGCTCCATCAGCAGCGCCGTGGCGCTATTGAAATGCCAGCGCGTTTCGAAATCGTGCGTCACGCGCCGCAGAACTTGATGCGCCTTTCGCAGCAGCGCCTTTTCTTTCGGCGTCGCCGAATCGAGCGAAGCCGCCGCCCCGCTGCCCGCTGGCACCGTCCTCATCCGTTCGGCGTGCTTGGCCACGAGCCGGTAAACGCGCTGCAAGAATCGCGCGCAGCCTTCGATCGCCTGTTCGCTCCATTCCAGGTCTTTCTCGGGAGGCGCCGCAAACAGCGTGTACAGGCGCCCGGTATCGCATCCGTACTTGTCCGCCATTTCTTCCGCGCCAACGACGTTGCCTTTCGACTTGGACATCGCCGTGCCGCCCTTGAGCACGAGACCCTGCGTGAAGAGGCGTTTCACCGGCTCAGCGTGATTGACGAGGCCCAGGTCGCGCATCACCTTGCAGAAAAATCGCGTGTATAGCAAATGAAGGATCGCGTGAACGATTCCGCCAATATATTGATCGACAGGCAGCCAGTAGCGCACCAGCGCCGGATCGAACGGGGCCTTGTCGTTGTGCGGGTCGGCATAACGGTAGAAATACCACGACGAATCGATGAAGGTATCCATCGTGTCCGTTTCGCGCCGCGCCGCGCCGCCGCATTTCGGACATTTCACGCTCACGAATTCCGGCACGCTCTCCAGCGGCGACTCGCCCAGCCCGGAAAATTTGGCCATCGGGGGAAGCACCACGGGCAAATCCTTGTCGGGGACGGGAACCATCCCGCACTTCTCGCAGTACAGCACGGGAATCGGAGTGCCCCAGTAGCGCTGCCGCGAAATGCCCCAATCTTTCAGCCGAAATATGATTTCGCCTTTGCCGAATCCGCGCGCCTCGGCATCGGCGGACATTTTCTCGATCGCTCGATCGGAAGCGAGCCCCGTGTATGGTCCCGAATTCACGAGCTTGCCGTATTCGACAAACGCGGCGTCGAGCGTTTCCGGCGTCAGCGATTTTCCTTCGTTTGGCTGCACCACGATCGGGATCGCCAACCCGTACTTGGTCGCAAACTCAAAGTCGCGCTCGTCATGCGCTGGAACGCACATCACCGCTCCCGTTCCGTATTCCATCAGAACGAAATTTCCGACCCAGATCGGAATTTTTTCGCCGTTGAATGGGTTGATGGCGTGCCAGCCCAGGTCAATCCCTTCCTTCTCCGCCGTCGCAATGTCCGCAGCCCGGGTAGGTGCGCGCCGCAACTGCTCAATTATTTCCATTTTCTTGATCCGAGTTGAAACTCCTTCCTGAACGTTGATGCCGGCGGCAAACTTCTCAATGAATGGATGTTGCGGAGCCAGGATGATCGCACATGCGCCATAAATCGTGTCGACGCGCGTCGTAAACACTTCGATAGATTCGCCGCGCTGGCCACGGGGGTCATCAATCGCAAATCGCACCCGCGTGCCGCGTGATTTTCCGATCCAGTTGCGCTGCATCGCCAGAACGCGTTCGGGCCAGCCGCCTTCGAGTCGCGCGAGCCCATCGAGCAATTCATCCGCATATTCCGTGATGCGCAGAAACCACTGCTCGATCTCCTTCGCTTCGACCGGCGTATCCTCGTGCCTCCAGCAACACCCGTTCACCACTTGCTCGTTCGCCAGGACGGTCGCGCATTTCGGACACCAGTTCACGCGGCTGCGCTTGCGATAGGCGATTCCCTTTTCCAGCATCCGCAGGAAAAACCACTGGTTCCAGTGATAATATTCCGGCTCGCATGTGGAAATTTCCCGCCGCCAGTCGTAACTAAAGCCGAATCGCTGCAATACTCGCTTGAACGATGCAATATTTGTGTTCGTCCATTCCCGCGGATGTATCCCCCGCTGGATCGCGGCGTTTTCCGCGGGCAAGCCGAATGCGTCCCATCCCATCGGGTGAATGACGTGGAATCCCTGCATGCGCCGGAACCGCGCCACTACGTCGCCGATAGTGTAATTGCGCATGTGCCCCATGTGCATGGTTCCCGAGGGATAAGGCAGCATTTCGAGCACGTAGTATTTTGGCTTGGAAGGATCGGCATCCGCCTCGAACGCGTGGTCCGCGTTCCAGCGCGCCTGCCATTTTTTCTCAATCGCTTGGGGGTCGTATTCCGCCACGGTTGCTGTTCCGCCTCCGTACAATTTGCACAACATAAAGGTTGTGCGCTACTTCTCTTCGCGTTTCCTTTTCTTCGCTTTTACACTTTTCACTTTCTTCTTTCTATGTGCCTTCTGTGTTCTCTGTGTCGAAGCTTTTTTCTTTGTCTTCAACATCGAGAACCCATTCTCCGCTTTCGGCGCCTGCCGTACGCTCACACCCACCAATTCCCAAAGAGCGCGCACGTTGCGCCGATCGTCTCCCGGCCGGTCAATGGGAGTTTCGAGAATGAACGCGCGCCCAGGCAGTCCCTGCAAACCGGGACCGAGGCGCGCGTGATTCAGAATCCTGCCAAACGCCTTGAGACCAATCTTCCCCCGCCCAATATGTTCGTGCCGGTCGACGCGGGACCCCAGCGGCGTTTTTGAATCGTTCACGTGCAGCACGTAGACGCGATCCAGCCCCACCGTGCGATCCACCGCTGCAATCGCCGCCTCCAGCCCATCTCCCGTTGTGATATCGTACCCGGCTTCGAACGTGTGCGCCGTATCCAGGCAGACCCCCATCGGCAGGTCGCCGGTCTGATCCAGGATGGCTTTGATCTCCTCAAACCGCGCACCCACCGCCGAGCCCATTCCGGAGGTATTTTCAACGAGGATTCGCAGCCCGCCGAGTTTCATTCCCTTGGCCGCGTGGCGCATGCCTTGGGCAATTTCGGCGATGGCTTGTTCTCTGTCAGCCCCGAGGCCGGAACCCGGATGCGCAACGAGGAAATCGGCGCCCAGCGATACTGCGCGGAGCAGTTCATCGTGAAACGCCTGGATCGACCGCGTACGCATCACTCGATCCGGGGAAGCGAGATTGATCAGGTAGTTGTCGTGAATTACTAGCGGCCCAAGGCCCAGTTCCGTGCGGCGGGCCCGGAACCTGGCAGCATCCGCCTCCGCAATGCGCGACCCTCCGCGCGGCCACATTCGCGGGCTCGAGGAGAAAATCTGCAGCGCGTTCGCGCCGAGCTTCGCGGCGGAATCGAGCGCCCCCGCGATGTCTCCCGCGATCGATGTGTGAATCCCAATGCGGAAGCCGCCGTCCTGCCAGGCCGGCGGCTCGGGAATCGGTTCAGGTTCGGGACGATATTCGTCGCTTACGTCATAGGCGGGTTCCGCGCCGATCAATGGGTCAGCCATTCCCTCGGTAAACTTTCAGGCGCCCTCAGGTGCCCTCAGATGAGTGATAAGCAGACCATTCTATCGGATGCGTGCTCTTGCAGCAAACACATCCGCGCCAGCGCTTCAGGATTGGATTTGAATCAACTTTTCGTTTTTGGGGGCTTGAGATGCGGGCGGAGGGTTCCATCGCGGAGGCTGCGCCGCGCGGGATCGAAGGCGGTTCATCATGAGGCCGATCCTCACCGAGCTGCCGATAAAATGATCGACTTTCACGGGACCTGCCACCTTGATCCCTCTGATCCAGTGCAAGCCGCTGCTGATGGCGCATCCACACTGGGAGCAGTCCGGCGTCCCGCCGAAAACGCAGGGTTCGACGCGCGTTTCAAAATCCGCTGAATAGTTGGCGGACATCTTCGCAAAAAGGCAATCATCCGGATTCTTCGGCGGGTGGAGAAATGCCTTGGCGAGGCCTTCATTAAACAGAAGCTTCGGATACCGCTTTGCCAGAGCTGGCAATTCCCGGGCCAGCGTCTCACGGTCCACGGGAGTCAGAGTCTCGGGGCTCTGCTCGCCGATTTGCGGAGTGTAGACGCTCACCCAGATGCAATTAACTTCGGCGCGCGCGCTCCAGAAATTCACGTATTCTTCCAGGTAGCCCGCACGCTCCAACATCGGGCGCGTGATCACCCAGTGGATGTTAACCTCGCGGCCTTCAATATTCTTGAGGATGCGCTCGTAGGTAGCCGGCTTACGCCGGATGTCATGGTGTTCAGGCAGCCCGTCCACGGAAATCGCCACGCGGACTCGGGGCAGGCTCATCCACTCCACCGGAACAGGAAGCACCCCACTCGTTACCACCAGCGCGAACACTTCCATCCGAGACAACGCCGGAAGAATCCGGCTCAGCTCGCGGTGCCGCACCATCGGTTCCCCGCCGACCAGAGAAACGTGGAGGGGCTTGTGCTTGCGCACCAGCCGCAAAACACCTTCCACCAACTTATCCCCGCGCAGGTCGCTCAGTTCACTCAGTGTGATTCCGCCGCCCAGATGCGTATCTCCATACGCGTAACATCCGGGACAGCTAAGCGGACACTCCCGCGTGATCTCGATCGACAGCGTGGGGACCCTGCCGGTCAGGATCCTCCCCCAGGCGGCGAACATCTCCCGGGGCCTAAGACTCGGGTTCGGAATGGTAGAACTCATACGGCCTTTGATGCTTGCGGAGTGCGCCTAGCTGCTTTTATTTTCTTCGGTCTTAACGCGAATGTTAACCCAGCTCATTCCGGACCCAGAGCGGTGCCGCGAAACGTTTCCGTCAAATCAGGATTTGCTCCCCTGAGCCGCTGCCCGGACTTCCCTTCGCCGTTTCTGCTCTGTGACTCCGTGTCTCTGTGGCAGAATCGTTGGCTCGCGATGTCGCGCCGCCTCAACTACCGCTTATTGATCGCCGCGATTCTGATCGTTGCCTCGGCCACCGTCGAAATCGTGCGAGAGCGCCGCCCCTCCTTCTTGCGGCCGGGCTTGCGCCTCTACGCTTTTGTCGGCAACGCGGGAGACGGCACCGTATCCGTCGTCGACCTGATTCGAGTCAGCAAGATTGCCACGATCGCGGTCGGCCCCGCTCCGTCCGGCCTGCGGGCGCATCCGAAATTCAATCAGGTATGGGGAGTCTCGACGGAGGGCGGGTATGCGTTCGCGATTGACTCGGCCACCGGCCAGGTTTTGGCGCGCATCCCCGTTGGCCTGTCGCCCTTCGCGCTCGATTTTTCGCCGGACGGAAACCGCGCCTACGTGGCCGCTTCGGGCTCGGCAACGCTCGTGGCCATTGATTGCAGGACGGGACAAATTGTTGCACGCGCGCGCACCGGGAGGCATCCCTGGCTGGCGCGCGCCACGCCTGACGGCAAGCAGATCGTCGTCCCCAATCGCGATGACTCGACCGTGGAAATTTTCGACGCCGCGACACTCGCTCCGCTGGCCACGATCGCGGTCGCTTCCCACCCGGAACAAGTCGTGATCATGCCGGACAGTTCTGTCGCGTTTGTCTCCGCTACCGGCTCGAACGAAGTCTCCGCCGTGGATCTAAAGCGGCACGTGCTGGTTGCGAATTTGCAGTTGACCGGCGCGCCTGCCGCCATGTTGTTAAAGCCGGATGGCGGAGAACTCTACGTCAACGTTCCCACCTCGCACGGCCTGGAGATCGTCGATACCTGGAGGACCGAAATCTCGGAGTCGATGGTCCTGGGCTCGGCGCCAACCGATGGAACCATGACGGCGGACGCTTCCCTTGTGTATGTCACCGACGCTGACGCCAACGACGTCACACCTATTGAAATGGCTACGCGGCATCTCTTGCCCCAAATCCCAACCGGCAGGCACCCCGGCCCTTGCGCCCTGGATCCGAGCGGCGATCTTCTCCTCGTCGCCAACGAAGACTCCGCCGACCTGGCCGTGATTCGCGTGCGCACCCAAAGCCTAATCACCATGATTCCTGTGGGCCTGCGCCCACGTTCCCTGGCGATCAAATTGTTCTAGTGTGGCAACCCGGGAACGCCAATCTCCCGATTGGCGGTTTACATAAGGCCATCCAGGAGAATGGCGTTCCCGGGCAGCGGGCTAGGGGCAAGGGGGAAAGAAAACGGCTGGCAACATTGGCTGCCAGCCGTTTAAGTGAAAGTACGGGATGCGTTAAGGACTATCGATGACCACCGCCGCCACCGTGGGATCCGCCACCACCGCCGCCGCTGCGGAACCCACCACCACCGCCGCCGCCGTGGAACCCACCACCACCACCGCCGCCGTGGAACCCACCACCACCGCCGCCGCTGCGGAACCCACCACCACCGCCGCCGCCGCGGAACCCACCACCACCGCCGCCGCGGAACCCGTTACCACCGCGGAACCCACCGCCCTGGAATCCTCTACCGCCCTGGAAGCCTCGGTTCCCGCGGAATCCACCACCTCCATACCATCCACCGCCGCCACCATATCCACCGCGACCGCCGTAATAGCCGCCCCTTCCGCCATAGTAACCACGACCGTAGCCGCCTCCATAGTAGCCACGGCCGTAGCCGCCCCATCCGCCGTCGCCGTAGAAGCCCTGGAACCACGGTCCCGCGCCGATAAACACGCCACCTTCAAAATAATCCGGCCCATAATATCCGTAGGGTGTGCAAGCGTATGGCGCATAGTCATAATAGCCATAAGGACAATCGGGAGGCGGGCCGATGTACCCTGGGCCGACTCCCACCGCAACTTGGGCGTGAGCAGCAGTTCCCGCCAGGAACATGAAAAGCCCGATCGTAACCATATATTTTAAATATCGCATATCGAGGCCTCCTCAATCGAAGCGCGGTAACGGCAATCCTCTTGCGCCGCGCCCTCATATTCAATCTGACGCTCTTTGAATAGCAAAGGGTGTGCCAAAGTTGAATCAAAAGGCTGGCAAAAAATCTCCTTTGATATCAGATAGTTGCATCCATTAGAAGTGGGAACTCCAAATACTGATCCACGCAGCATGGCTGTAATCCACCACTTGCGCTGCTTTTCAACCAGTCAGGGGCGTGTCCGTAGAGGTGGCGCTCAAGCTGAAGGATTTCCCCATTTCAGAATTCTCACGTGCGCTCGCAGGGCCTCATCACGACGACACTGTCGCCGTTGACCTGGTGCACAAATGTGCATACACTAACGCTGAGAGGTTTTCCCATGAAACCCCAATACGATTTCAAAAAGGCAAAACGCGGAGCCGTTGTACCCATGCCAAAGGGCAAGACCAGAATCACGATCCGGATCGACGATGACATCCTCGCCTGGTTTCGCGAGCAGGTCGACCGAGCGGGCGGCGGCAACTATCAATCGCTGATGAACGAGGCGCTAAGCCAGTATATTCGTGATGCCAAGGAACCGCTGGAAGCTACCCTGCGTCGCGTGATCAGGGAAGAACTCAGCCATACGAGTTGAAGCCTGAATCATGAATGATGTCGTGTAAGCCCGGACTAACCCACATTCCAGGCGCAATTTTCCTCGCCGAGCTGAATTTCGAGCATTCCTTCCCCGGGGAGAAGATCCATGGGCAGACCGCCTTCCCAGAGGGCAACCCCGAGAGAAATGGATTTTCGATTCGAGAGGAAGAACATTTCTTTCGCGACGGACACTTCCAGAATGCGGTCGAAAGCAACTTTCACGACATCGTCCGGCCCCAGCAAACACAGGTCGCGCGACTCGACCAGATAGCCGGTCACGCGGCCTCCCTCGAAGCGGACTACCACGCGCAGTTCCTGCTCGGCGCGAAACGTGATCCGGAATTCGGCGTCACGAAGTTCCTTCAGCGCCTCGGAAAAAACGTCCACGCGCAGGTGAAACCGCTTCTCATCGAATCCGTACCGGATTTCGTGCAGCAGCATCAAGCGGCCGTGCATCGCGCTGCTTCGGCGGTCGGCGGAATACAGGCCGGCGCCCATCCATTCAAAGTAGGTCGATTCGCGCCCGTCCACTCTCACGTTGAGATAGGCGGACGGCGGCAACACCAGCGCGGGCACGGGCTGCCGCTTGATCGGCTCGGCCAGGACGTCCGGCGCTTCGGCGCCCAGGGAGCGGTACACTTCGGTTAGTAACTTTCTGTAAAACGCGTCGAACTCCGCGTCATTCATCGAGCTGTGTTCCGGCCCGTACCACCAGCACCAGTCGCTGCCTTCCGCCGCGAGCAGCGCCTCATACGATGTCAAGAGCTGAACTGGGGTTGGCGCATTCGGAAAACCCTTGGCGGAATTGTCCGCTTGCTGCGTATAAAAGTCGCGAGCGCGGCGAAGATGGTCCCAGGCCAGCACGTCTTCAGCCGCGCCAATCCACACGTCGAAGTTGGCATTAATCCAGGACGCGGGGAATATTCCGTTGTTCCGGGGGATTTCTCCGGCGGCCGCGGCGGCTTCGCTCGCCGTCATCGCGTGAATATCCGGATCGTTGTCGATTCTCCTGTAAAACTGCCGCAGGAACTCGCGGCCGTTGCCGCGGAAATATTCCCATGCATTTTCTCCATCCAGGATCAACGAAACCGTAAGCGGACGCCCGATCTGAACGCGCTCCCCAATCGCGCGAATGCGCTGGTAAAGATCCTCGGCAGCGGCATGCGTATCCATCCTGCTGTAGACGAAACCGACGAGGTCCGACAGATAGTGGTCGCGGAAGAATCCCACCATTTCCCTGCCGCCCACACTCACGCGCAGCGGCGAGTACAGTTTTTCCGCATTGTCCGGCACGCCGGCGCCGTCGCGGCCAAACCCGGCACCCAGCGTCCGCCCGAGAACGCCTTCATCCGTGGCAAACCACTTGAACCCCAGATCGGCCGCCAGGGAAAGCGCTTCATCCGATACGGACCCCTCGGAGGGCCAAAGCCCGTCGGGCGCCTTTCCGAAAACTCGTTCGTGGTAGCGCCGCGCTCGCGCGAGCTGTTCGCGGGCATCTTCCGGGTGGCGGAACGCCGGCGCGGGCAACAGGGTCCCCGGATTCGACAGGCGCGCGATGTCGGTGTCGCACAGCAACGGAAGAATCGGATGATAAAAAGGCGTCGCTGAGATTTCAATTTGTCCCGCTGCAGCCGCTTTCCTATATTCGGGCAGGACCCGCCCGAGAAGCTCGATCTGCTTCTCGCGGAGTTGCTGCTTGTCCTGTTCCGTGTAATCGACACCCTTCCGGGCGAGGTGGGATACGACTGGATCGCTCGCCAGATATTCTTCATCCATCCAGGCAAGCTGAGAAAGGACTTGAAGATCGCGCCAATCGCGCTCGCCGAAAGTTTGCGTTGCTCGTTCGCTGCCTTGGGCGCTCACCCACTGGTGGAGTTCGATGTACCGCGGCCAACGCGCCAGAAGATTGTCGTAATTCAGTTGGAAGGCGCGCTGCATAATTTCAGATTTATCGTCGGGTGTAAGGTTCGCCACCGGGCAAAACGCGGCCGTAAACCACGGCTCGTCGAATTTTCCGCTGGCGTACTCTTCGAGTTGCATTCCCAGGGAAGGCACGACATTGAACGTGGCATGAACGCGGGGAAATTCCTCGATCACGCGGACCATGCCCCAGTAGTCCTTAAGCGCATGTAGGCGCGTCCACGGAAGCACGTAACGCCCGGTCGAAGGATCGCGATATTGCGGCTGGTGCATGTGCCACAAGATCATCAGGTGAACACGGTTCATCGCCGGACCGCCCAAATTCTTTTTATGCCGCCGGGCTGCCCTGCGTATCTCAGAGTGAGCGCGTGCAGCCCGCTACTCCGCATCACGGGCGTGCTAGAATGGCGGCTCGAAACGATGCGCTTAATTGACCGGTACATTTGCCGCCAATTGTTTTCCCACACCTTCCTGGGATTGGGCATTTTCACGTTCGTATTTTTCGTGCCACAAATGGTACGCCTGATGGACTTGGTGGTGCGCCATCCGGGATCCTGGTCGACCATCGGCATCCTGTTCCTTTCGACATTGCCCGCCATCCTCAGTTTAACGCTGCCGATCGGAGTTCTGGTCGGCGTGCTCATCGCGCTAGGGCGCTTGTCGGCCGATAGCGAGTTGATCGCCATGAGCGCTCTCGGCATGGGTCGGCGGCGCTTGCTGGTTCCGGTCGGCATTCTGGCGGTCGGCGCTACTGCCATCACTTTCACGATGACGCTCTGGCTCGGCCCCCTTTCCGTGCGCACCTTTCGGACCATTGAGGACCGCCTGCGCGCCGGGCAGGCTTCTTATCAGGTGGCCCCGCGCGTCTTCGATGAACGATTCCCCCGAATGGTCCTCTACGTAAATGACATCGATTCCGCCTCCACACGTTGGAAGGGGGTCTTCCTGGCCGGCACCGACAAGGGTGTCTCACGCCTGACATTGGCGGAAGAAGCGATTGTAATTGCCGACCGCAGCGAGGGCAAGCTGGAGTTACACCTTCGTAACGGAAGCGTTCACGAGTTTTCCTCCTCTGATCCGGGACACTATTCCCTTTCCGCGTTTGGACAGCGCGACTTGCCCGTGGACGTCCAATCGGCCGAAGAAGATCACGTTTCCGAGCCTGGCATTCCGGGCCGAACCATGAGCGCCTTGTGGCATGAGCGCCATACCCAGCGCGACGCGAGCGTGGAAATTCAGCGCCGGCTTTCTTTTCCCTTCGCGTGCATTTCGTTTGCTTTGCTGGCCATGCCGATTGGTGCGCGCCCCCGGCGTGGTGGCCGCGCCGCCGGTTTTCTAATCACGCTGCTCCTGATTACCGGCTACTACCTGATGTTCACGATCGGCACGGGACTCGCCCGCCAGGGAACGATTCCCATCTGGGCGGGCATCTGGTCGGCGAATGTGATCACGGCGGGACTGGGACTGTTTCTCCTGCCGCAGCTGGAGCGCATGCCGGGCAGCACCCGGACGGGCGCTGCCTTCGAGTGGGTCGCCCGCTGGCGAGTCTGGAAGATTTTCTCTCGAGAAGAGCCGCCCCTTCCGGCGGCTCAGAACGGCGCGCCCGTGGGGGGAAGGATTTTCACCAGGAAAAAAAGCCGGACCGGGATTCCTCAGCTGCTGGATGTGTACCTGCTGCGCAGTTTTATTTACTATTTCATTCTGTTAACTGTAGGATTTATATTGCTCTTCGAGGTCTTCACGTTTTTTGAATTGCTGGATGACATCGCGCAACATCGCACCGGCCTCGCCGAAGTCACCTTGTATTTTTTATATCTCGCCTGCTATCTGTTCTACCAGCTCGCGTCTCTCGCCGCCCTCGTGTCCGTGCTGGTGACCCTCGGCGTGATGACCAAAAACAACGAGCTCGTCGCCTTCAAGGCCAGCGGCCTCAGCTTGTACCGCATTGCCCTGCCGCTGCTGCTGGCCGGCATGTTTCTCGCGGCCAGCCTGGTGGTTCTGGACGATACCTACCTGCCCTTCGCCAATCAACGCCAGGACGCCCTCCGCAACCAGATCAAGGGCCGCCCGGCGCAAACCTACTACCAGCCCAGCCGGCAATGGATCTTTGGAGAGGGCGCGAAGATCTACAACTACGAGCTCTTCGATCCCGACCATGAATTGTTCGGAGGTTTGAATGTCTTCGAGCTGAATCCCGCCACATTTGAAATCCGCCGGCGCATTTTCGCCGCTCGCGCTCACTGGGACAGTCAACAGGGACTCTGGATTCTCGAATCCGGATGGATCCGCGATTTCGATCACGGCCAGTTGACTCGTTACACGCCCTTTATGGCTACCGCTCTGAATGAAATTAGTGAGCCGCCCTCTTATTTCAATCGCGAAGTCCGCCAGTCCTACCAGATGACCTGGTGGGAACTCGAACGCTACATTGGGGATCTGCACCAGGCCGGGTTCGACGTCGCGCGCCTTTCCGTGCAATTGCAAAAGAAGCTTTCCTTTCCCCTGGTCGCTCCGATCATTATTCTCCTGGCTATCCCCTTTTCGATTCTGGTGGGAACGCGCGGCGCTGTCGGCGGCTTGGCGTTGGGTGTGGGAATTGCGATTATCTATTGGGCAGCTTCGGCGCTCACCGAAGCGATGGGAGCCGTCGGGCAATTGCCCCCTCTGCTGGCCGCCTGGGCGCCCGACACCGTCTTCGGTTTCCTCGGATTGTACTTCTTCCTGAAAATGCCGACGTGAGGTTGTGAATCGTGATTCGTGATTTGTGAGAAATTCGTTTTCGGCGGTTACACTTCCAGTGTTCCTTGAATATCAATTTGGCCATTAAAACTTCACCAAACTCTTGAGACACTTCGGCAGTTCAGATTCCGATGGGGCAATTCGCAAGAAGGCTCAAGAGCGAATAAATCTCGGGTAATACTTAAAGTCCGGAAGAGTCGGTCCGAACCAGAGATCGTATTTTTTGGATGACGAGATCAATGCCAACCTCGTTATGGCCGCCCTCTGGAATAATCACGTCGGCATGGCGCTTGGACGGCTCGATGAACTCCATGTGCATGGGCCGCACCGTCGCCAGGTATTGCTCGACGACGGATTCGACGGTCCTTCCCCTTTCGCGGATGTCCCGGCCAAGCCGGCGAATAAATCGCAGGTCCGCGTCCGTATCCACGAAGATCTTGACGTCCATTAATTCGCGCAGCGCTTTGTTTTCAAAGATGAGGATGCCTTCGAGAATCATCGCGGGATACGGGTTCATGCGGACGGTGCTGGGGGCTCGCTGGTGCTTCGTAAAATCGTAGATGGGACGATCGATGGCGTGTCCCTCGCGGAGTTGCCTTACATGCTCGATTAAGACCGGCGTGTCGAAGGAATCAGGGTGATCAAAATTTTGCCGGGCGCGCTGCTCCAGAGGAAGATACGGAAAGTCCTTGTAATAATGATCTTGCTGAAGCACCAGAACGCTTTCCGGCGAAAGGGCGGAAATAATCCGCTCCGTGATGGTTGTCTTTCCCGAACCGGTGCCCCCGCAAATCCCAACGACCAGCCGCTTCGCCACAATCATTCCTCGCAAATTTTTCCTGCAAACTTTTTGTCGGCGAGCCGACTTTACGCAAGAGATCTAAAGCCGATTGCGGTATCCCCCCGTTATTTCTTGCCCTTCTTCTTGCCGCGGGACTTCTTGGCCGCGCGCTCTTCGATCACGGCCTGCGCCGCCGCGAGCCTGGCAATCGGAACGCGGAACGGCGACGCGCTCACGTAGTCCATCTCTACTTCGTGACAGAACTTGACGCTGGGCGCATCACCCCCGTGTTCGCCGCAAATTCCAATCTCCAACTTTGGACGAACCGATCGCCCCCGCTCAATCGCCCAGCGGATCAGCAATCCGACGCCATGAACATCCAGAGTCTGAAACGGATCGTCGGCAAAGATACCGGCTTTCTTCTCGTCCACGTATTCGGGCAGAAACCGGCCGGCATCATCCCGGGAAAGCCCCATCCCCATTTGCGTCAGATCGTTTGTTCCGAAGGAAAAGAATTCAGCCACTTCGGCGATCTCGTCCGCCAGCAATGCCGCTCGAGGAATCTCGATCATCGTTCCAACCAGGTATTCAAGTTTTACTTTCGATTCTCGAATCACCTCTTGCGCCACTTGGTGCGTTCTATCCGTGAGAATCTGAAGCTCTTTCCGATCCATGACAAGAGGAATCATGATCTCAGGTATGACTTTAATTCCCTTCTTCTTGCATTCAACCGCCGCTTCAATAATCGCCCGCACTTGCATTTCAAGTATCTCTGGATAAGTGATGGCAAGACGGCAACCGCGGTGTCCGAGCATGGGATTGGCTTCATGCAATTGCTCGACGCGACGCACGATCACTTCGACATCGACGCCGATCTTCTCCGCCAATTCCCGTTGCTTTTCGGGCTCATGCGGAACGAACTCGTGGAGCGGAGGATCAATCAGGCGGATGGTGACGGGAAATCCATCCATAACCTTGAAGATGCCGATGAAGTCACGCCGCTGGTACGGTAGGAGCTTATCGAGGGCTTTCTTTCTCGCGATGGAAGAATCGGCAATGATCATTTCCTGGATCGCAAGTTGCCTCTCGATACTCTTCTCTGGATATTCAAAATCCTTGAAGAACATGTGCTCAGTGCGGACCAGGCCGATTCCCTCGGCGCCCATTTCTAGCGCCTTTTGCGCATCGTGCGGCGTATCGGCATTCGTGCGCACATGCAGTTTTCGAATGGAATCCGCCCAACCCATCAGAGTGGCGAACGCCTCCGGCAATTGCGGAGTCGATAGCTTTACTTGACCCAGGTAGACGACACCATCGTTTCCGTCGAGCGTAATCCAATCTCCCTGGCGAAATATTTTCCCGTTGGCATGGGCGATCTTCGTCCCATAGTCAATGTCCAGCTGCTCGCATCCAACGATGCAGCACTTGCCCCAGCCTCGCGCGACCACGGCCGCGTGGCTCGTCTTGCCTCCCGTGGCCGTGAGGATTCCCTGGGCGACGAACATCCCGCCAACGTCTTCGGGACTGGTTTCCCGCCGGACGAGAATCACCTTTTCGCCACCGTGGACCATGGCTTCGGCCTCTTCCGCGCTGAACACAGCTTTCCCTACCGCGGCTCCGGGCACGGCGTTAATTCCGGAGGCCACTTTCCGTTTGGCGAGATCAAGTTTCGGGGTCGACGGGTCGACAACTGGATAAAATAGCCGGTCAATGTCCTCCGGTTTGATGCGTTCGATGGCCTCTTCCTTGGAAATGAGTCCTTCCTTCGCCATGTCCACCGCGATCTTGAATGTTGCCGCGGGCGTGCGCTTGCCCACACGCGTTTGCAGCATGTACAGCGTTCCTTCCTCGACGGTAAACTCCATGTCCTGTATATCGCGGTAATGCTTTTCGAGCAGTTGGCGCACTTTTTCCAGCTGCTTGTACACTTTCGGCATTCGCACCGCCATTTCGTTCAGGTGCATGGGCGTGCGGATACCCGCAACCACGTCTTCGCCTTGCGCATTGATCAAAAAATCTCCGTAGAAAATTTTCTCCCCCGTGGAAGGATCGCGCGTAAAACAAACGCCGGTGCCCGAAGTGTCTCCCGTGTTGCCGAAGACCATTTGCACGACGTTCACGGCCGTTCCGACGAGGCCGGTAATGCGCTCCACACGACGGTAGGTCACCGCCTTTTCGGCGTTCCAGGATCCAAACACCGCGCCGATCGCGCCCCACAATTGTTCCTCCGGATCTTCCGGAAAAGCCTGCCCTGTTTTTGACTTAAAGTATTCCTTGTATGCGGCCACCAATTCACGCCAGCCTTCGGCGGGCACCTGCGTGTCATTCTTGACGCCACGCCGGGCTTTCATTCCCCTCAACTTTTCTTCAAGTTCTTCTTTAGGAAGCCCGATCACCACCGACGAATACATTTGGACGAACCGGCGATAGGCGTCCCAAGCGAACCGATCATTTTCTGTGTTGCGGGCCAAGGCCTCGACGGACTTGCTGTTGAGGCCGAGGTTGAGGATCGTTTCCATCATGCCCGGCATCGACCGGGCCGAGCCGGACCGCACGCTTACGAGGAGCGGATCCTTGGCGTCGCCGAGCTTTTTATTGGTGGTCTTTTCCAGGCGCACCAGGTTCTTCTTCACTTCTGCGCGAAGAGATTTTGGATACTTAAGATCGTGCTTTAGATAATAATCGCAGCATTCCGTTGTGATGGTGAAGCCTGCCGGCACTGGAAGACCGATACGCGTCATCTCGGCAAGACCCGCTCCCTTGCCTCCCAGCATGTCTTTCATTGCGCCGTCGCCTTCTGCTCTTCCCGCTCCAAAAAAATATACGTATTTCACGAATGTCCTCCCCTGCGAATGAAACTACAAATGAACTGCACGTCGGCGCGCCGACAAGGAACGATCCAACCATACCACTATCGCCCGCGCATCATTTCCCTTGTTCCACCGTCACGATCTCCGAAAAATCGGCGATGGTTGAAAACTCCGAGAGCAGTCCCGAAAGAAGCGTCAAACGGTTCTTGCGGATTTGCTCCTCGTCGACCATCACCATGACGTCATCAAAGAATCGGTCCACCACAGGACGCAGCTTGGCAATCTCCTGCAACGCCTCGGGGTACCGGCCCGCCCGCTTCTGTTGTTCGACTTCTTTCCTGACGGAGGCCGCGCGAGCATGCAATTCTCGCTCCGCCTCTTCCGCAAACAAATCCGAACGCACCGCAGACAATTTCCACCCCGCTTCCGGGCCGGCCTTTTCGAGAATCTTGCGGATGCGCTTGAACGACACGGCCAGCGGCTCGAAATTCTTCGTCTTCCGGATGGCCCGAATAGCTTCCATCCGGCGAATGGCGTCAACCAGGTCATCCGGCCCGGCAGCAAGCGCCGCGTTGATTTCATCGTAAGCTAGGCTGCCGCGCTCCTTAAGAACGAATCGTGCACGGTCGAGGAGGAATTCCAATACTTGTTTCTCCACTTGCAAGGAGACGGCGATCTTGCGCGGACCGTTCGCCAGAGTTCGCGCCGAGCGCGCGATTACCATGGAAAGCGATACCGGCAATTTGGTCTCAACCAAAATCTTGACTATACCGATCGCGGCCCTGCGCAAAGCGAAAGGATCACTTGAACCCGAGGGGACAAGCCCTACCGCAAAGCACCCGACTAGGGAATCGAATTTGTCGGCAAGCGCCACGGCTTGCCCGGCAATGTTTCTAGGGATCGAGTCCTCAAGCCCGGATGGCTTGTAGTGATCGTATACGGCCCAGGCAACTTCTTCAGGTTCTCCTTGAGATTTCGCGTAGAGGCCGCCGACGATTCCCTGTAACTCCGTAAATTCCCGGACCATTTCGGTGACGAGGTCGCATTTAGAAAGCTCGGCAGCGCGATCCGCCGCGCCGACGCTCGCGTGCGCAATCCCGCTGGCAAACCATTGTTCCGAAAGCCAGCGAGCCAACTCGCGCATCCGCTCGACTTTTTCGCCGTAGCTACCGAGCTTTTCCTGGTAGGTCACGGCTGCGAGTTTCGGAAGATAGTCGGCGAGCCGACATTTCTGGTCCGTCTCCCAGAAGAACCGGGCATCGGCGAAGCGCGCTCGCAGGACCCGCTCGTGGCCCGAGCGGATGAGGCCGGCTTTGTCCTTATCGAGATTGATGACCGCCAAAAAATGGGGCGCCAGCGTTCCGTCTTTACGTTCCAGCGCGAAATACTTTTGGTGGTCGCGCATAACGGTGATCAAAATTTCCTCCGGCAGCTCCAAATAGGACGAATCGAATCCCCCCAGAATCGCCGTTGGATACTCGTTGAGGTAGGTCACTAGGTCCATCAGGTGTGCGTCCTCGTGAATCCGAAGACCCTTCCCGCTTGCCAGACGGCGCAATTCCCCTTCTATCTTATGCTTGCGGTCCTCGGGCCGGGCGAGCACGAAATTGGCCCGCAATTTTTGGACGTAATCTTTTGCGCCGAGCACCGGGATCTTTGATTTGCTGAGGAAGCGGTGCCCCGACGAAGTGCTCCCGGCCGCGGCATCGCCCAAAGTAAACCGCAGGGGCTTGCCATCAAGCATCGCTACCACCCAGCGAATCGGCCGTATGAAATGTAGCCCTTCGGCCACGGTCCAGTACATACTGCGCGGCCAGGGAATTTCCGCAACCGTGCGCGGCAGGATCTCCTCGAGAATTTCTTTTGCCGACCTACCCAGTATCACCTGCTTTGCAGAGAGGTACTCTCCCTTGGGGGTCGAGATCGTTACCAGTTCGTCGACAGGAAGATTCATCTTTTGCGCGAAACTCTCAGCAGCTCGTGTCGGTTTTCCGGAAGCGTCATAGGATACCGACTTTGGCGGCCCTGTGATATCCTTCGTTTCGTCCGGCTGCTTGACGAGCAGGTTGGCGCAAGAGGCAGCCAGCCTGCGTGGCGCGCCGAAAACTTCGATAGAAGAGCCTTGCGTCAAATTGTGAGCGGCTAAATATTTCTCAAGTATTACTTTCAATTCCCTCATCGCGCCTGGCAACATCCCCGCCGGGATTTCTTCGCAGCCAATTTCAAACAGGAAGTCTGCTGTCACCTTCATCTTCATCGCGCGACCTCCGCGATTGCCGCCGCGCTGCGCACTTCCGCTTGCTGGGCAAGGAAATCGATGGCGACCCGGCAAGCGATCTGGCGGATGCGGCCAATCAGTTGGGCACGCTCGGTTGTAGAAATGACGCCGCGGGAGTCCAGCAAGTTGAAAAGGTGGGAACACTTCAGACAATGGTCGTAGGCGGCGAGGAGCGGAAAGCGCCGGTCCTGTTTCGCGGATCGCTTCTCGTAGGCAGCGAGCAACTGGCCAGCCTCCTTCTCATGCAGCTCAAACAGTTTTCGAGTGATGACGGGATCGGCGTATTCAAAATTGTAGGCGGAAAACTCCTGCTCTTCGAGAAGTCTTACCTGTCCGTAGCTGCGATCATCCGACCAGCGAACGTCGTAGACGCTATCCACGCCTTGAAGATAGGCGCATATGCGGTCCAAGCCGTAGGTCAATTCCACAGGGACGGGGTCCAGGTCAATCCCGCCGCTTTGCTGGAAATACGTGAACTGAGTAATCTCCAGCCCGTCCAGAAGGACCTGCCAGCCCATTCCCCAGGCGCCGAGGGTCGGGGATTCCCAGTTGTCTTCCTCGAAACGCACATCGTGCGCGGCGAGGTCCAGGCCAATCGCCGCCAAACTGTTCAAATACAGGTTCTGAATATCGGGCGGAGACGGCTTGAGAATCACCTGGAGTTGGTGGTGCTTGAACAGGCGGTTCGGATTTTCACCGTAACGTCCGTCGGCGGGCCGACGAGAGGGTTGAACGTAGGCGACTCGATAGGGCTCGGGCCCGAGCACACGGAGAAACGTTTCGGGATGCATCGTCCCTGCCCCGACCTCCACGTCGTAGGGCTGTTGGATTACGCACCCTCGATCACCCCAATATTTTTGCAACTGAAGGATGAGGTTCTGAAATGTCGGGCCTTTTAAGGCTTTAGACTTTACTTTAGATTTCAACGATTCCACTCTCTCCTGTTTCAAATGTATTTCTGGAGATCAATTTCTTCTCGATATGGTGTTCCAAAATATCTAATGCATAACCTAAGATTTCTTTTGTGGGACCGATTGAAGGATTCTCTTTCAACAATCGGTCCAATGTTCCGGCGAGTGCCTCCCGTCCAACTGAAAGTGCTTCTTTAGATATTGGTTTCATCCATTCGTCCTTGCAATCCGCGCAATAGAGTTCCGCGAAGCCCTGCGAATGAAAAGCCGTTTCGATATGCATAGCTCTTCCGCAGCGGGTACAGCGATCGAGTGGTCCGAGCCAACCGCCGAGGCGCGCAGTCCACAAACAAAAATATGCAAGTACAACCTGAGATGGCCCGTGCGCTCGAATCGCACGCGCGGTAAGCAAGATCAAGCGGAACTGCGCGTCGGCCGCTTCCCTTTCACCCAGAACCGAGTCCGTAATTTCACTGACCAGTGCGAGACCGGTCGCGGAGGAATAGTCCCGCTGCACATCCATGAACGACTCGATCAATTCGCACTGATTGATGCGAACGAGTTCTCTGTTTTCCCGCTCAAAATACCAAATCCGGATGTAGGCGAGCATCTCCAGGGTCGAGCCAAAGCGGCTCTTCGTAAGCCGCGCGCCGCGCGCGACGCCGCGCACCCGGCCGGACTGGCGATCGAGAAAACTGACCAGCCGGTCGCCCTCGCCGAGCGGATACGTGCGGAGAACAATCGCCTCAGACTCCTTGAGTGGCATCCATTTTGTCGGCGCGCCGACCGACCGAGACTCGCACGCAGGCAGAATCGCGCGACGAAATTTTGAATTCGTTACTTACCACACCACGCGAATTGAATCAATTGAGAACCGCACGCGGAACTGAGTCCTTTTGCTTACCAGCGGGATTCTAGTAGGACAGCCACTCTCGGCTGTCCCCGCGCAATCTGGGCAGGCCGTGAGAGGACAGCCCTAAGTGGCTGTCCTACCAAGCAATCCGACCAACAAACCTTGCATAAGCTGCGCTTTACAACTCTCCAAATAATATGTTTACTGAAGACCGCGACAACCAAAAATTATCAGACACACGATCCGCTCATTTCCTCTTGCGCCAGATTCTTATTTCCGTAAAGTGTCTGTGTGGCAGAGACACCTTCCGTCGTCGATATCGTTGGCGTGGGGCTGAACGCTACCGACACGCTCATCCGCCTCCCGCACTTCCCTGCCTTTAATTCCAAGGTGGAATTCCGCGTCTCCGAAATCCTTCCCGGAGGCCAGGTTGCCACGGCCGTCACAGCCTGCGCGCGCTGGGGTTTGAAAGCTCGCTACGTCGGTAAGATTGGCGACGATTCTTCCGGAATCCTCCAGCAAAACGAAATGCTCAAGTCCGGAATCGAGGCGCACTGGATCGTGGTGCCCGATTGTCAGAGCCAGTCCTCGTTTATTCTGGTGGACGAAGTGACCGGGGAGAGAACCGTTCTATGGAAGCGCGATGCGCGCCTGGAACTCCTGCCGTCGGAGATCCAGCGCGAATGGGTGGTTCAGTCCAGGCTTCTCCACGTGGATGGGCACGATTGCGCCGGCGCCACAGAGGCGGCTCGGTGGGCGCGCTCGGCGCGGATTCCGGTCACCGCCGACCTCGACAACCTTTACCCAGGAGTGGAAGCTTTACTTGAGAATGTGGACTACACCATAACATCCAAGGAATTCACTGCCCGGCTGTGCGGGTACAGCGACCTGCTCGTGTCCCTGCCGGCCATTGCTTCCCGATTTGGTTGCCGCTTGGCTGCCGCAACCCTGGGCTCAGATGGTGTACTCGCGTGGGACCGCGCCCGCTTTTACTACTCCCCCGCGTTTGAATTAAAACCTGTCGATACGACCGGCTCTGGCGATGTGTTTCACGCCGCCTTTGCCTATGCGCTCTTGCGAGGGGATGAACTTCCGCGCTCGCTCGAATTCAGCTGCGCCGCCGCAGGCCTCGCCTGCATGGGAATGGGAGCGCGCGGCGGGATTGCAAGCCGGGAAGAAATTGAAGAGCTGATCCGGAATGGGCGGCGGAGGCCTGCGGTCTTCACCGCGGAACAACTTGAAGCTGCCAGGATAGCCCGATGATCCCCCTTCGCGTGGACATCCTTCGCACGCGCGCCGCGATTTTCAACGTGCTGCTGATTTTGGTGAACATCCTCGCCTTCCTTCACGAGGTGACGCTGTCTCCCCGATTGGGACGCGCGCTCGTTTACACCTTCGGGCTTATTCCAGCGCATGAGCAACTGCTGTTCGCAAGACATGGAATCGGAATTGGGCAGGCGATCCTTCCCATGTTCACAAGCATGTTCCTGCATGGCGGATGGCTGCACCTGCTAGGCAATATGCTGTTCCTCTGGGTGTTCGGCGGGGCCGTCGAGGAAGCGCTGGGACATTTTCAATATCTCATCTTCTACTTGATCTGCGGAGTTGGCTCGGCCCTGGTCCACACGGTCTTCAACCTTGGCTCAAAGGTTCCTACGATCGGGGCGAGCGGGGCGATTTCAGGGGTCATGGGGGCGTTCATTGTTTTGTTTCCACGAGCGCGCGTGACGACGCTGATCCCAGCTCTACTGTTGTTTTTTACCGTGCGGATTCCGGCCTATCTGATGCTCGGCTACTGGTTCTTCCTCCAATTTTTTAGCGGGGTCGTATCGCTGGGGATGACAGATCAAGGCGGAGTTGCGTGGTGGGCCCACGTCGGTGGATTTGTCCTTGGAGCCTTGCTCGTCGTCGGTGTGCGCATGAAGATGCGGAGCGCTGCGTACAGTTAGGATTCTTGCTAGATGAGAATTTCTTTTCTTGCGGTGAGCGCTTCGATGCGTTCGATGCGGGGCGCGTAGCCGATGCCGGGGCCGTCCGGAACGCGGATTGTGCCTTGTGGCGTGACCACTACTTCCGGGTCGATTACGTCTTCGACCCAATAGCGGCGGCTCGCGGTCACGTCTCCGGGAAGCGAGAAATTTTCAAGCGTGGAAAGCGCGATGTTGTGCGCGCGGCCGATTCCGGACTCGAGCATGCCTCCGCACCACACCGGGATTTGTTTCGACAGGCACAGGTCATGGATTCGCCTCGCCGGGGTATATCCGCCGACGCGGCCCAGCTTCATGTTGATGATGCGGCATGCGCCCAGTTCGATGGCTGCGCGCGCATGTTCTTCCGTGTGGATGCATTCATCGAGGCAAATCGGGGTGTCGAGCCGGCGCTGCAACTCGACGTGGCTGAAAATGTCATCCCATCCGAGCGGCTGCTCGATCATCATCAGGTAGTATGCTTCCAGGCGCTTCAGGTGCGGCCAATCTTCCAGCCGGTACGCGGAATTGGCATCGACCATCAAGCGGATCCTCGGAAATTGCACGCGCAGCCGCTCGACGGGAGTGACGTCATTCCCCGGCTTAATCTTGATCTTGATGCGCTGGTAGCCGGCAGCTAGTTCGCACTCGACGGTCGCGACAAGTTCCTCGAGTGTTTCTTTAATTCCAATGGATACTCCACATGGGATCTCTTGGCGTATTCCGCCGAGCAGTTTCCAGAGGGGAATCTCCTTTTGTTTTCCCTCGGCGTCCCAGAGGGCGGATTCCACAGCTCCTTTGGCCATGTTGTGGCCTCGAATGGTTTCGAGCGCGGCCCAGACTTCGGCGGCACTCTGGAATTCACGCCCCTTCAAGAGCGGCCAGATAAAGTCGCGCAAAATATGCCACGCGGTCTCGACTGTTTCGGGAGCGTAGAATGGGCCTTCTCCCGCCACGGATTCGCCCCAGCCGGCGACGCCGTCCGACTCGGCTTCCACGAGCAACATTCGGCGGTCCGCGACGCGGCCGAAGCTGGTTTCAAAAGGGGTGACCAGGGGCATGCGGATTTCGCGCAACGTGATTTTCTGAACCTTCAAATTGAACTCCCGGGGTCGAGGATGTACTCCATTCCGGTCTTCGTGGGCCTGACAGCCGTAGCGGTGTATCCTAGCGCCATCCACTTCGAGAACCGCGCGCGTACATCGGCCTGCCATCTAATGGCACACAAAGGGTCGGCGCTTCTCATATCCTCGAAATTGGAGGGAATGGCAATCCGCACGGTCTTCTTTGAGATCGCTGTATTTGCCCGCTTCCCTGCCAAAACACAACGCACACGATCGGATAGCAGATGCCATTCCGCAATGAGGCGGTCCGTGGGAAGATGGCCATTCAAAGGACTGGTGGTGATCCCGTAGGCATTTGGAAGATAGCGGCGGGCAATCGCGCCGAGCAGCATGAAATTGAAGTAGGCGTTCTTAATTATAAAAGGATCAAACGTCCACTCGACGAGGCTAATCCCGCGCGCGAGGGCGTCGTCCCTCTGAAATAGTTTCAAGCGCCGGCCAATGCCGCGGTCTCGATAACCATCCAGAACGGCGGTCATGTGGGAATGCAGAAACGGTTTCCCGGAGCGCCAGCCGGCAATGGCCAAGGTGAAGCCCACGAGATTGGTCCCATGACAGGCGCCCAGAACCTGGCCTCCGGTTTCCGCGGCGACCACAAACATGGGAATCGGGACGACATCAATATCCATGGACTTCCAGACTTGCCGTTCGACGCGCACGCAGGCTTCGAATTCTTCGATCCCGTGGCAGTGGCGGATGACGATGCCATCGCGAAATTGCTCGGAGGGATCGCTCACAGCGGCGGGTTTCTTTCGCTTCCGCGATCTCATGGCAGGGATTCCGCAGAAAGCTGCGCAGGTTCTTTCACTTTTGCCGATGTCCACAGCTCTTCGAGTTTTTCTTTCGATAACTCGGAAAGTTTCAGGCCTGAACGCAAAGCTTCCTTTTCCATTTCCTGAAAGCGTTGCTTGAATTTCAGATTGGAATGTTTAAGTGTTACTTCAGGATCAAGTCCAAGGAATCTTGCCAGGTTCACAACTGAAAATAGGAGATCTCCCACTTCTTCCTCGGAGGCGCGGCGATTGGAAATTGCTAGGGCGGCACGGAGTTCCGAGGCCTCTTCTTCCAGTTTTTCAAAAATTCCTTCCACACGCTCCCAATCAAAGCCGACTTGCGCGGCGCGGCGCGTCATCTGGAGGGCTTCAAGTAAAGCAGGAAGATTTCGTGGAACGCCATCAAGCGTGGACGCAGAGGCATCTTTTGAAGATACCCTGCTCGGGGATGCCGCGTCTTTTTCCTTGGCTTTTAATTGCACCCAGTTTTTAAGGACTTCGCCGGACGTTTCCGCTTTTACGTCGCCGAATACGTGCGGGTGCCTGCGAACCATTTTGTCGTGGATGCCGGTGATTACATCGGAAATGTCGAATGCGCCGGATTCGCGCGCCAGATCCGCGTGAAACAAAACCTGGAGCAAGAGGTCGCCGAGTTCCTCCGCCAAGTCGCGCGCGTTTCCAGTCTCGATCGCATCGAGGACTTCGTAGGCTTCTTCGATGAGGTAGGTCCTGAGGGTCGAGTGAGTTTGCTCGCGGTCCCAGGGACAGCCGCCGGGGGCGCGCAGGCGCGCCTGGACAGCGACCAAGTCTTCGAAGAGCTTGCCAACGCGCTTCCCGGATGATTTTGCGGTCGTGTTCCGCAGTTTTCCAAATTGTCGGCGGGCAGACTTCGAGACGGTTTTTTGGGGAGGCTTTGGGCGCTTCGAGTTTTTCTTGCGTTTCGATCGAGGGGGAGGCACGTTGGATCGTCGGCTCCTGAGTTGACAGGAAACTTTACGGCATGGGTGGGCAATTCACAAGAGGCATGCCGCGAATGCGGGCGCGTGATTTGATGGCGGTGAGCGGGATGTGCCGCCCCTGACGGGGCTTGACTTTCCTGTCGTGTAAACTTTCCCACCACTTCCGTGGTGGGCTATGGTTTGTCGCCCCTACGGGACTCAGGACCGCTGACGATTGGCCCTTTACTGTTGCGAAGGAATCGCGCGGGCACGATGCAACTTCAATTCATCGCAACATCTAAGTTTCAAACTCGCGGGTGAGTACTTGTGAGCACGTGCGGTGCGATGCTAAACTGCTTCTTCCATATAGCTGAAGTTTACCGATTATTTGAGGGAGATCCCGTTGTCCGAATCTAAACAAGACGAAAGTTTTAAGGTTGTAGACCGCCGGCTGTTCACGCCGGAGGGAGAATTCCGCAAAGAGGTTGCAGAGCAGCAGGATCGCGACCGCGAAACTGCGCCGGCAGCAAGCGCGGCCAGCGTAACAGGCGTAGTTGGCACGGCCGCCGGCGCGGGCACGATTGGCGGAAAGCCGGCGACGCCGAGTGCGATTCCAGAGGCGGCGCCCGCAGCGGCCGCGCCGTCGGCGGATGCGCCGAAGCGGGCTCCTGTGTTTGAAAATTTAATTCGTTCGCTTGCGCAGAACGCGGCCATGCTGCTCGGCGGTTACGCGGACCCGCGCACGGGGCAGCCGGTGCTCGACCTGGAAGGCGCGAGAGAGATGATTGACATGCTGGACATTCTTCACGAAAAGACTCGAGGAAACCTGGCGCCGGAGGAAGATACTCTCTTGCTGGATGTGCTTGGTAACTTGAAACTGGCTTTTATGGAAATGGCGAAAGCCGTCGCGAAGCAAGAAAAGGCCCAGTCCCGGCCTTGATTGAGGACCCGCCCTGCCCGCAACACCTCATTCCGTACTCGAGCTTACGGTGCTTGGTTCCGGCACGTCCATGGGAGTGCCGACGCTGACCTGCCATTGCCGGGTCTGCTCCTCCAAGGATCCGCGCGACAAACGCCTGCGCCCTTCGATCCTGCTGGTGCATGACGGACAGGCAGCCGTGATCGACACGACTCCGGATTTCCGGTTCCAAGCAATGCGAGCGGGTCTGGAGCGGCTGGACGCGATTCTTTTCACGCACGCGCACGCGGATCACATTCTTGGCTTTGACGATATTCGCCCATTTAATTTGCGCCAGAAATCGGCGCTTCCGGTGTACGCCTCGCCGGAAACCATCGCCACGTTGAAGCGGACTTTCGCGTACGTTTTTGAAGAATCGCCGGCGATCAGCACGATACCGCAAGTCACGCTGCATCCGATCGATGGCCCATTCGAGGTGATCGGAACGCGGGTCGTGCCGGTTCCGGCGAGGCACGGAGACATCGGAGTCCTCGGCTTTCGTTTTGGCGGCGCGGCATACCTCACGGATTTCAGCGTCATTCCCGAATCCTCGAAGGCGCTGCTCGCGGATCTGGACGATTTGATTCTAGATGCGCTGCGCGATGAGCCGCACCCGATGCATCAAACAGTCGAGCAGGCGCTGGCGCTCGTCCGCGAACTGAAGCCGCGCCGCGCCTGGTTCACGCACATCGCGCATGAACTGTCTCATGCCGAAACGATCGCGCGATTGATCGACGCCGGATACCCCAATGTTTCCCTGGCGTACGATGGACTTCAATTTGAGGTTCGCGTCTGATGGCCTTTACCGTTTTCAAATCCGTCGAGGAATGGGCGTCGCATTCCGGAGACGCGCGGCGAACGACCGTTACGGTCGGAAATTTTGACGGGCTTCACCTCGGCCACCAGAAAATTTTGCAGTCGGTGCGGGAACGCGCTCGCGCCAACGGACAGCGCGCCGCGGTCATTACGTTCGATCCGCATCCGATGCGCGTGCTTCGTCCCGATCGCGCGCCGCAGATGATTCAGACGCTTTCGCAGCGGCTCGCGGGATTTGAACGAATGGGTTTGGACGCGGCCCTGGTGCTCCGGTTCGACGACGCGCTGTCTCTCGTTTCGGCAGAAGAGTTCATCGACCGGATTTTGGTTGCGGCCTTGCACGCAGGCGCTATTTTAGTGGGCGCCAATTTCCGTTTCGGTCATCGCGGCGCCGGGGATGTGCGGCTGCTCGGCGAGATTGGTAAGCGCGACGGCTTTGACGTCGAGATTGTTCCGCCCGTCGAAGTTGGCGGACAGATTGTTTCGAGCACCGCCATTCGCGGCGCGGTGGCGAGCGGCAATGTCGCCGGAGCGATTCCGCTGCTGGGGCGGGCGTTTTCGCTGACCGGCGAAATTCGCGCCGGGGCCGGGCGCGGGCGGACGATCCTGTTCCCTACTCTCAACATGTCGCCCGAACAGGAACTGCTGCCAAAACTCGGCGTGTATGCGACCGAATCCGCCGTGGGCGGGAAAGTGTATTTGTCGGTAACGAACGTGGGGACGCGACCCACGTTTAACGGAGCGGGGATCACGGTGGAGAGCCACTTGTTTGGATTCAGCGAGAATCTCTCGAGCGGGGCGATGGAAGCTCGCTTCCATGAGCGACTTCGCGACGAGCAGAAGTTTTCGGGGCCCGACGCACTGCGCGCGCAGATCGGGCGCGATATCGAGGCGGCGCGAAAGTTTTTTTTCTGAACGGACTGTGGCGAGACGTTCCTCCGGCAATTGATGGCCGATGTTTCGGGTGCGGAGCGCGCCAGTGTTGCGCGTAAATTTAGGCAGTTGCGCCCATTCGCAAGCAAGGCATTTGAAATTTCAGATTTGAAGATTTGAGAATCTGACATTTGCGAGTGGGGATTTGAATTCTGAAATTCAAAATTCCACATTTGAGATTTGAATTTGAAATCTGGAATTTCACATTTGCGATTTGAAAATCGAAATGGAAACCTTCCGCCGTGAAATGCGGGCCTGAACTTACTTTTTTCTGCACTTTTCGCAGTAGCCGCCGACTTCGGTGCGCGCCGTTGTGATCTCGATGCCGCAGTCTTTTTCGATCTGCTTTTTCAGCTTCTCGTAGAGATGCGACTCGAACTCGCGGACGGTTCCGCATTTCAGGCAGGCGACGTGGATGTGATCGCGGGGCCCGTGGCTTTCATAGAAATGCTGGTCGCCGCGCAGGTGGAGCAAATCCAGCTCATCGATCAGGCCGTTGCGTTTGAGAAGATCGATGGTGCGGTAGACGGTCACGCGGTGGATGCGGGGATCGAGCTCTTGCGCGCGATCGAGAATGGCGCCGGCGTCGAGATGGCGCTCGGCGTTGTCCATGACCTGGAGGAGGACTTTTCGCTGGCGCGTCAGGCGCACGCCGCGTTTTGTGAGGGCCTCTTGCAAGCGGCCGGGGCGCTCATGGGCGTTAATGCGCTCTCCGGTGGAAACTCGATGTGCTGTCGTGGGCATGATTCCGTGCAGGGAACCGCGCAACTTCAAAAATTAATCTTTCGCGTCTCGGGCAAATCCATCCGCGAAGACGCTAGCGATGCGGAATCAACCGCAGAACGTCATTGTACATAACGATGGCGAAGACCAGCAACAGGAACACCATGCTGACGGTGACGAAGCGCTCCTTCACGCGCACGCTCAAGTCCCGCCGAATGGTTCCTTCAATGAAGAGCATGAGGATGTGGCCACCGTCAAGCGGAGGAATCGGCAGCAGATTCAAAACCGCCAGATTCACTCCAATCATGGCCATTAAGGAGAGTAATTCCGCTATCCCCTCCTTGGCCGCTTCACCCGAAGCCTTGGCGATTCCGAGGGGACCTTCGAGCTGCTTGAGGGACACATTGCCGCGGAATAGCTCCACGACAACAAAGGCAACCTGCCGGGCCATCATGATATTCGAGCCGACCGAATCGACAATGGCTGCGCCGAAAGGCAGGCGGCGCTCCACCAAATCACCGCCTCGGATGCCAATGCCGATCTGCCACCGCGAAACCCCGTTTTTGAGACTGACTTGTTGCGGGCGAACCTCAAGTTGCAGGGCGCGATCTCCCCGCTGAACCTCCAGATTCAACGGCCGCCCCTGAGAATCCTGCACCAGCTTGGGGAATTCGATAGGGCTGGCCAAATCCATACCGTTTACTTTACGGATTTCGTCGCCTTCTTTTAATCCGCTTCGCTCGGCCGGCATACCCGCGGAAACCGAACTGATCAAAAGGCGGTCTGGGGGGTAGCCATAAATGTCCTCCAAGGACTGGCCCGACGGAACTGACAACGATACTTGCTGTCCGTTCCGGTCCACCAGAACAGAAAGTGAATGACCCGGCAAGATGGACATCAACTCCAACCGAGCCTCGTCCCACGTGGGATTACTCTTGGAATTAATCTTGATGACCTGATCCCCGGCGGCGAGACCGGCCTTTTGGGCGGTCGAATCGGGCACCACGCCCGCGAGGACCATCGGTTTGTCCAGATAGGCGGGCTGCTTGCTGCCGCGCATGTAAATCCCCGCGACGAGAAGAATCGAGAGAACGATGTTCATCGCCGGACCCGCAAGCGCGATTAACACTCGCTGCCATCTGGGCTTGGACAAAAACTCATCGGGGTCGCCCTTGCGATCTTCGAGAGGGTTGTCGCCCGCCATTTTCACGTAGCCGCCCAGGGGCAGCGCGCTCACGCGGTAATCGGTGTCGCCGCGTTTGTATCCCCAGAGGCGCGTACCGAAGCCAATGGAAAAAATCTCGACGCGAACGCCAAACGATTTGGCGACGATGAAATGCCCCCACTCGTGCACAAGGACCATGACGCCGAGCACAACGGATACGGAAACAGCCATCACCAGGAAATCCGACACGTTCTTCTCTCCCTGTTTTAGCGCTATGAATTCAAATCATGCAACCGCGGTTCGCGCGGCCTTACGTGCGACTTCTTCCCGAGCCATCCGGCGCGCTTCGGAATCGGCCGCCAGCACGTCGCCGATGGCCGCCATCTTGACTTTCGGAGTCCGCGTGAGCACTCGCTCGATGACTTCGGCGATGGCTGAAAACGGAATGCGCCGTTCGAGAAACGATTCGACAGCCACTTCATCCGCCGCATTGAAAGCGCACGGGTAGGCGCCCATCTTCCGCAGCGCCTCGCGCGCCAGACGCAGGCAAGGAAACCGGCGCGTCGAAACCTTTTCGAAATCCAGGCGGCGCAGTTTGCCCCAATCCAAGGCCACTTCATTGGATGCTATCCGCTCCGGGTAGGTTAGCGCATATTGGATGGGCATGCGCATATCCGTTGGGCCGAGTTGCGCCAAGATGGACCCGTCCACAAATTCGACCATGGAGTGAATGGTGGATTGAGGGTGGATGACGACATCAATCTGGTCCGAGCGCACATCAAAGAGCCAATGCGCCTCGATGACCTCGAAGCCCTTGTTCACAAGCGTGGCCGAGTCAATTGTGATACGGCGGCCCATGCGCCAGTTCGGATGCGCAAGCGCCTGCTCCGGCGTGGCTACGGCCATTTCGGCGAGTGGGGTCTTTCGAAACGGGCCGCCCGAGGCGGTCAGGATAAGCTTCTTGACGGCGCTGTGTTGGCCTGCGCGGAGACATTGATGGATCGCGTTGTGCTCGCTATCCACTGGAAGCAGCTCGACATTGGCCTGGCGGGCGGCGGCCATCATGATTTCACCCGCCGCGACGAGGACTTCTTTATTGGAGAGAGCGACCCGCTTCCCCGCTTGTACGGCCGCGTACGTGGCTTCGAGGCCCACAACGCCAACGGCCGCGGAAACCAGGGTCGCGGCAGCGGGGTGAGTCGCGACAGCGATCATTCCGGCGGAACCGTGCTGAATCTCCGGCAATTTCGCGAGGTTCGCGGCGCGGAGGCGTTCCGTGAGAACTGCCGCCACGGCAGGGGTCGCAACCGAAACCAGTTCCGGGCGGTGGCGGAGAATTTGCTGCACCAATTCCTCGACGTTATTTCCAGCAGCCAGACTCACAACTCCAAACCGCTCAGGCAACGCGTCCACGACGGCAAGGGTTTGGCGCCCGATGGATCCTGTCGATCCGAGAATGGCAATTTGCGTCAAATTAGGGTGCTCTGCTTCCTAGCGGGCTCACCTGCTGGATTCTGGGTAAACAAGTAGAGCGCGCGCACGCTCATTAGTACTTCTTCAAGACGACCCATTCGAAATAGTACCAGACTGCGGGGGCTGCAAGGATGAGGGCGTCGATCCGGTCGAGCATCCCTCCGTGCCCGGGCAAAATTGTGCCGGAATCCTTGACGCCGGCGCTGCGTTTCCATGCGGACTCGAAGAGGTCGCCGAGTTGTCCGGCCACGCTGCCAATGACACCCATGGCCAGCATGTGCGCGGGAGGAATTCTGGCCCAGTAACCAAAAACGGCGGCCACGAGCAAGGCCCCCAGAAAATTCGCTCCTGCTCCTTCCCAGGTCTTGTTTGGGCTGACCCGAGGTGACATTTTCCACCGCCCGAATCCGCTGCCTACAAAATAAGCCGCAGAATCGCCCACCCAAACCAGGACCACGGTGAAAAGAAGAAGCCGCGGACCCGCTACGTCGACACCGTGGAGGCGGACCACGGCGCTGAACGGAAGCACGACGAATAAAAGTCCAGCGGCGCTGACCGAAATGGAAGGTAGTACTTCGGTGAGGGAGTGCCGGCTTCCCAGGGCGATTGTGGCGGCGCCAAGAACGAACCCGAACAGGATCAATTCCAGGGTGATCCGAGGTGAGCGGTCCAGGAGGTCGCCGATGTGGTTAATGCTCGCCATACGCGACGCATACAATTGCTGGCCGACGATTCCGACGGCCGCGAAGCACGTCCAGAGACGGTACGCTTGAAACCCGCGGCGAGCCGCGATCGAAAAAAATTCAAGCATTGCCACAATCGCAACGAATGCCGCCACGATCGCGATCAGCCAAGTGGGTCCCCACCAGATCGCTGCGGTCACTAAAGGAATCAGGATCGCCGCTGTCAGCACTCGCACGCCAGTCCCGGAATTCATTTGTTCCTTTCTTTTCTTTTCCACGATCCGCCGTCAGGAGATTCGGATCAACATTGTGACGGGTAGTGAGCAAAATTTCGCGTGCGTCAGCACCGCGTACCGCCCCTGGCGGGGATTGCCCGTCCTGGTTTACACATTTTCCACCGCTTCCGCGGTGGGCCACGCTCTGCCGTCCCTACGGGACTTCCGGGAGCTAGGAACTGGCGCCACGCTTCGCGACGAAATCGAGTTCAGCGGCTTCTCACACTTTCTCGCAATACGGGCGTGAATTCACGGGGAATAAATTCGGATGTGCCGCGTTGTGAAATGTTTGCACTCGGAAAAACTAATAAAATTTTTGCAGGTCCCTGGCGAAGACGGCGTACGCGCGGCAGGGTCAGGCCATGACGCGCCGGCGGGCTTCCGCCAGGCCGCCGTAACGGCGCTCGCGCTTTTGAAAATCGAGCAGGGCCTCGTAGAGCTGCGCGCGGCTGAAATCGGGCCACAAGGTCTCGGTTACATAAATTTCGGCATAGGCAATTTGCCACAGAAGAAAATTGCTGACGCGCATTTCTCCACTGGTGCGAATCAGCAGGTCGGGATCGGGCAATCCGGCCGTATAGAGGTGCTGCGAAATCATTTCCTCATCCACGCGGGCATTCGCGAGTCCGTTATTGCGCACGCGATCGAGGATGCGATTGAAGGCATCCACCAGTTCCGCGCGGCCCCCATAGTTGAGGGCCACCGCCAGCTTCATGCCGGTGTTCCCCGCCGTTTGCTCCATCGCGCGGTCGATGTCGGCGCGGACTTCTTCCGGCAACTGATCGGGACGCCCGATGACGAGCATGCGAATATTGTTTCGATGAAGGGAGGGAAGTTCCTTGCGCAAATATTCGCGGAGCAAGCGCATCAGAAAATCAATTTCTGCCTTGGGACGCCGCCAGTTTTCCATGGAAAAAGCATAGAGGGTCAGGGCCGGGATTCCGAGCCTGGCGCACGTTTCAATTACTGTGCGAGCCGACTGGACTCCCGCCCTGTGACCCGCCACGCGCGGCAGATGACGCCGCTGCGCCCAGCGGCCGTTTCCATCCATGATGACAGCAATATGCTGAGGGAGACGGTCCGCATCCAGATCAAGGAGCAGCCGCTCTTCTTCAAGGTCCGTGGGTTTGAGCGATTCCGGTACTTTCACGCGACTATTCCCGCGAATTCCATGAAGTGGTCAGAGGTTGTTTCGCGAGCATAATGGAAAGCTAACATAGGGGCTGTCACGGCGCAACACGCCACCGGTTACCATCGCGACAAATCGGCAATGGCCGGAGCCGAGTCTTCACAACTGGAATGCAGCAAGCGCGTTGTCTTGCAGGGGTCCTTTGTAGCGCAGGCTTCAGCCTGCGGGTGTTGCTGGTCTGGAAATTCAAAACCCACAAGCTGAAGCCCGCGCCACTGAAACCGCCCGGACACAATGGGCTTGCCTTCAACAAGCGTTAGGAAGCATATAACTCTCTGCGCGAAAGTAGACGCGCGCCGGTGAATTCACGTTGGGGATTCTTTTTAGCCGGATGTTCCCGGAACCGCGCTGGGGTGGAAAATGGTGACGTAGACCAGAACGAGGGTGAGAATGATTACAGCGACAGCGGTAATCCATCCGACGACATTCAATGTCGGCGTATTGACGAAGTCGCCCATCAAATCGCGGCGGTTGATGAGCAGCAGCATGAAAATGAGGACGACCGGTAGCCAGACCCCGTTGCCCACCTGTGAAAGAATGAGGATTTTTTCCAGCGGGGCGCGAGGGATCAGGATGACCGCGGCGCCCACCACGATCATTCCCGTATAAAGGCTGTAAAAAATGGGCGCGTCGTTGAATTTGTGGTCGATGCCCGCTTCAAATCCCATTCCTTCGCAGATTACGTGAGCGGTGGAGAGCGGCAGAATCGAGGCGGCAAACAGCGACGCGTTCAACAGGCCAAACGCAAAGAGCATGGCGGCCCATTTTCCAGCCAGGGGAACGAGGGCTTGCGCCGCTTCCCCGGCGTCGTTGATAACGTGATGGCCGGAAACGTAAAGCGTTGCGCCCGTGCAGACGATAATGAAGAAGACGATCACCATGCAGCTTATGCTGCCGATGAGTACGTCCATGCGGGCCTGCTTGTACAGGCGCGCCGATACGCGTTTTTCCACGAAACTCGCTTGCATGTAGAAAAATTGCCAAGGGGCGATGGTCGTGCCGATCAGTGCGGTCAGCATTAGAAGGTAGCCGCCATCAAGATGCAGCGTTGGAATCGCCGTGTCCCGCGCCGCCAGGAGCCAATCCGGCTTGGCAAGGAACGCGGACGCAACATACGAGAGATACAGGACGCATGCCGCCAGGAATATTTTTTCGACCTGGCGATAAGTCCCGCGGAGCACGAGAATCCAGACGGCTAGCGCGGCGAGCGGCACGGAGATGTACTTGGAAATGCCGAAAAGTTGCATCGAGGCCGCCACGCCGGCGAATTCGGCGCACACGTTGCCCATGTCCACGATCAGACCGGCGACGATCAAAAAAAAGGTGGGCCGAAAGCCGAACTCTTCGCGGATGAGATCGGAGAGACCCTTGCCCGTCACGACGCCCATGCGGGCGCACATCTCTTCGGTGACGTAGAGCGCTATGGTCATGGGGATGAGCGACCAGAGCAACGCGTAGCCGTACATCGCGCCGGCCTGCGAATACACCGAGATTCCGCCGGCATCGTTGTCGACGTTGGAGGTGATGACGCCCGGACCGACCACGGCGAGAAACAGCAGCAGCCGGCGGCGCCAGAAACGTGTCCGCTTGCCCCAGTCGGACATGCGAACGCGCCACGGCTCCGTCCAGCCGGGGATAAGCTTCCACCGGGTTACCAGCGGAGGAGTTTCCGGCGCTTGTTTTTCGCTTCCGGGTTTTCCGAGTACTGCCATGGGTCGGAACCTTTTGCCCGTCCGTCACGGCGGACGGGCGCCACACAGGCCAAATCCAAGACGTCAAACAGACATTCCGATTCCTCAGCGGTTTCGGATGCGCGTGACGACGTCATCCACTTCGATCGCTCCGATGGGCCGGCCAAGTGCGTCGACGACGGCCAGGCTGTGCAGATTGTATTTGTCGAAAAGTTCAAACACTTCTTTGTCTTGCGCGTCCGGAGGTATCGAAAGCAAAGGCTCCATTTTCAAAGTTTCCATGCGTTCGTCCGGGGCCGCGAACAACAAGCGCCCTACGGCGACGGCGCCGGAGAATTTCGCTTCCCCGTCGATCAGAAACACGGTATCGAGACGCTCGAGATCCACGTCCATTTCTTGAATCCAGGCGACGACTTCGTCGCGGGTGGCGGCCTCACCGACGTAGATGAAATCGGTATTCATCATTCCGCCGGCCGAATTTTCCTCAAACTTCAGAAGCTCGCGGACTTCGCGCGCATCCTCGCCGGGCATCTCGCTCAGGACTTCGCGCCCACTTTCCGGCGTCATGTCCGCGATCACGTCGGCGGCCTGATCGGGATCCATTTCTTCGAGAATGTCGGCGGCTTTCTGGGGGGCCAGAGTCTCGACGATCTGCGTGGTCAGGCGCTTGTCCAGCTCCGCCAGGGCTTCAGCGGCGGTCTCCTCATCGAGGGAGGCGATGATCGATTGGCGCTCGATCGGCGACAAATCTTCCATGATGTCCGCCAGGTCGGCGGGATGCATGCGTTCGAGTTTCTGGTGGGTGATGCGGAGCTTTACGCGGCGCAAGGGGTCCGGTTCGATCAAGTTGACGAATTCCCAGGGGATGACGCGTGTCGGCAACTTGGTCGCCAAACCGCGCACCAAACCGGGTGAGGCAATGCCGTGCAGGAGACGCCGGGCGGCACCCGTCAGGCCCACGTCCACCTGCGTGACGCGCAGCTCGACCGTGCCGTTGACCCGCTGCTCGGCGAGGTCGATGTCGTTCACTCGGACCACTTTGCGGCCGCTGGTATCAATAATTTGCTGGTCGAGCAAGTCCTTGCGCATGGCCAGCCACGCTTCATTGGGCTGGTAATGTTCGAGGTCCTTCTCTTCCACGTTCAGGCGGATCACCCCGGGGGCGACAAAGGCGATGTGATCGTAACGCACGATCAGGGGAAGAAACTTTCCCCTGCCAAGGAGGACCCGGGCCACACGGTTCGGCTGGTCGGCGGGCTCGATGAACAATTCGGTGACCTGACCGACGAAATGGCCGTCGCGGTCGTATGCTTCTCCGCCAAGAAGATCGGTTGCGTGCAGCATTTTGCCTCCTTTCTCAAGCCCTCAGGCCGTGGACCGCTCCAACCCTGAAGCTTGTCCTTAATTGCGATACGGCGGGCGCTGCATCGTGGCCCGCTGGCGCATAAATTCACGCAAATGGCTGGTTACGGCGGGATCTTTGTTACTTGAAACCCGCAACCAGGGTGTGGCCCGGCCGCGGGTGGAGGAAAAATCCGGGTCTACCCGAGGCCTTTACGGCTCACTCTTGAAGTGTGGCGGACTGGCACTTCGGCACCGGTACGTCGGGCCATAACGAAACATCGTGCCGCCGATCGATTCCTACTGGGAAAGGGTTCTAGCTTTTCGGATTCGCTCATGGCCACACAAAAAAACTCCAACTCAGTAGGTAAACGCTCTTCAAATCTTTGTCAAGGAAAGAGTGCGTGCTAACGCAATTTTTTTGTTGGCGGAAAGAGCATGTCGCCGGGTTTTTGGCCTCGGCGGCGGCAAGCGGCGAGATATAGCGAGCCATAGGTGTCCTTCAGGTAGTCATTGCGGGCAAAACCGAGGAGATAGGCGCCGCGATTGATCCCCGCGACCCGGCCTTCCAATTCCAGGTACATGCCAACGGGGGTTTCATCGAGTTCGATCTTTAGTCCACGGACACCCGGGAGTGCACAGGTGGTCCGAAATTTTTCGTAGCGGAATACGGGATGCAATCCGAGGGCGCGAAGAATCGTGGCCAGTTCATTTGCTCCGGCGACCGATACCTCCGCTTCATCTTTGATCTTGAAATGTCTGCCGACCTTTATCTTTATAGCGTTGCGCGATGATGGAATAGGCCCTTTGTAGGTCAGGATAGCTGCGGCGTTTTTCTTTGGGCGTCTCTTCATGAAACTCGAAGCCGGCTGCTCGATTCGGATGCGGATGAGCTGGCCGCGGCGCCTCAGATCGTGTCGCGGCGTATCGTACAGGGTGTTGGATTCATAGGTGCGGGGCGTGATTTCGCGAGCGCGGAGACGATTTAGGCGGGTGCGAAGCGCGGCAACGTCTTGGACGCGGAGTTTGATTTCGATTTCCTCGCGATATTTGGGCTTGGGCATATCGTATGCAGTATACGTCGAGACCCTTACTGAAGCTTACTTGTGGGCTTCTTGGCGTTGGGCTTGCTTCCTCCGCGTGAGCCGCTTATGTCGCCCCTGACGGGGCTTCCAATTCCGGGTCTGGACGCTTTCCCACCGCTGGCGCGGTGGGCTACGATCTGGTACGGACCGGGGACATGCCTGACAGAATAGACCGGGGAGATTCCTGACACTGCAAGTTGACAGGGCGTGTAGAACTACAAGATGCCCTGGAAAGCGAGCAGTGTGATGGACGAGAGAACGCAGTTTGTATTGGAACATGAACGCAAGATGTACACGATGACCGAATTGTGTGAGATCTACGACATCGCGCGGGAGACCGGTTACTATTGGCTGCGGCGGTACCAGCAAGGAGGGCTGGAGGCGCTGCAAGACCGAGACCGGGCACCCGAGCGTCACCCGAATCAGACGCCGGAGGGGACCGAGGCGGCGGTGCTGGAGTTGCGGCGAGCGCACATGCGCTGGGGGCCGCGCAAACTGAAACGCGTGTTGGAGCGGGAATCTCCGCAGAGACCTTGGCCGGCGGCGAGCACGATCGGTGCGATGCTGGCGCGGGAAGGTTTGGTGATTCCGCGCAAGAAACGGCGTCGCGCGCCGCCCTATACCGAGCCGTTTGCGTCGGCCGATGCGCCCAATCGGGTTTGGTGCGCCGATTTCAAAGGTTGGTTTCAGACCCAGGATGGCCAACGCGTGGATCCGTTGACGATTACGGACGCGCACAGCCGCTACTTGCTGCGCTGTCAGCGCGTGGCCAAGACCAACAGCGAGCACGTGCAGGCGGTGTTCGAGGCGGCGTTCCGCGAATACGGCCTGCCGCAGGCGATGCGGACCGACAACGGAGCGCCGTTCGCCTCGCGAGCGATTGCGGGGCTGTCGCGCCTGGCGGTGTGGTGGATGAAGTTGGGGATTGTGCCAGAGCGCATCGCGGCCGGGCATCCGGAGCAGAACGGGCGGCACGAGCGGATGCATCGCACGATGAAGCAGGAGACGGCCTCGCCACCGGAGGCGAACCCGCATGCGCAGCAGCGAGCGTTCCACCGTTTTCGCCGTGAGTACAACGAAGAGCGTCCGCATGAAGCGCTAGGGATGCAAACGCCGAGTGCGGTGTACACGCCGTCGCCGCGAGCGTATCCGGCGCGGGTGCGCGAGCCGGAATACGACAGCTCCATGCACGTGCGACGTGTGAGGCGGCGAGGCAGTTTTTCTTGGAAGAAGCAGGACGTGTTTCTCAGCGAGACTCTGATCGGGGAGCCCATTGGGTTGCTGCCGGTGGATGATCGGATCTACACGGTGTACTTTGCCGCGTTTCCGATTGCGTGCTTTGACAGCCAGCGGCGGACAATCTTGCCGTTGCGCGCGGTTTCCTGTCACGTGGGTGCAGGGGAAGGGGAAGCTTCCCCTTCCCCTGCACCCCATCCCCTAGAAGCAAGGGAACCAAAAGTGTCAGGGATGTGCCCGGTCTAAAGTGTCAGGTATGTCCCCGACCGCACAATCTGCCGCCCCTCCGGGGCTTTTGTGCAGATGCAATTCGATGTTAATCCGATTCGCTGGCTCGACAGAAGCGAAGATGGCGCGGTATAAACTTTACTGATACCGACCGGCGTCCACATCCCTGCGGGATCCCATTTAAGCCCGCACCCGGTTCCGGCGCTCCACTAGACATGACTGAACCAGCCACACCGCTGATGCGGCAGTATCACTCCATTAAGGGACGCTACCCGCACGCGCTGGTCTTGTTTCGGTTGGGAGACTTCTACGAGCTGTTTTACGAAGACGCCATTGCGGCATCGCGTGAACTGCAGATTACTCTGACTTCCCGGAATCGGGAACGCGGCGAGCCTGTGCCGATGTGCGGGGTTCCCTATCACGCCGCGGAGGGGTACATCGCGCGGCTGCTGCGCGCCGGCTACAAAATTGCCGTGTGCGATCAGATGGAGGCGCCGGGGCCGGGAAAGAAACTCGTGCGCCGCGAAGTCGTGCGCGTCATTACGCCGGGGACGGCCACCAGCCTGAATGTTCTCGAGCCCAAGGAAAATAATTATCTGGCAGCGATCTTCCGCCCGGCGGGCGGATCGCCGATCGGCTTTGCCTATGCGGATGTCACTACCGGTGAATTTCGCGCGACGGCATTTTCCGGCACGGACGCCGATGAACAATTGCGCGATGAATTGCACCGCTTGAGGCCGCGTGAAATTCTCATCCCCCGGCAAGCGAGTTTATTTGCCGCAGCCGGGGTGGACGGTGATTTTAGCGGCGCTTCCCAGGCAGCGCGGCCGGAGCTTCGCGAAGGCGTCGAGACGCGGATCGACGAATGGGTCTTTCGGTTTGACTACGCCGAACGGATGCTGCGGGAACAATTCGGCGTGGCGACGCTGGATGGATTCGGCCTTGCGGGACATCCGCAGGGGGTCTCGGCCGCGGGCGCCGTGGTTCATTACTTGCGCGAAACCTCGGCCATGGACGCCGAAAATGGGGATCATTCCGGCGCGGCTCTGGGGCATCTGGACCGCGTGCGGTATTACGAGCAGGCGGACGCGCTGGTGCTCGACATCGTTACGGTGCGCAACCTGGAGCTGGTGGCGCCTATTTTTTTCGAGGATGGCGTGCGTGGCGCTTCCCCCACTCTGCTTTCCGCGCTGGACGAAACGACTACGGGCATGGGAGCGCGCCTCTTGCGTCAATGGATCCTGCGCCCGCAGGTCGATCGCGAAGAAATTCAAGCGCGTCTCGACGCCGTGCAGGAGTTGAAGAACCACACAGTGCTGCGCGAGGAAATCCGCCACAACCTTGCCGGCGTGCAGGATCTGGAGCGCCTGGCCGGGCGCGTGACGCTGGGCGTTGCCTCGCCGCGCGACCTGCTCGGGCTGCGGCAGTCTCTTGCGCGCATTCCTCTCTTGCGAAAATATTTGGAGAAGTGCCCGTCCGCGCGGCTCTGCGCGCTGCATGTGGAAATGGACGAATTGGCGGACGTGCGCGAACGGATTGAATCTGCGCTCGCGGACGATCCCCCCGCGCTGGCCTCCGATCCTGGGGTGATTCGCCGCGGCTACGACAAAGAATTGGACGAGTTGCGCGAACTCTCGCAGCGCAGCAAACAGATTATCGCCGCGATGGAAGAGCGGGAACGGAAGCGCACGGGAATTGGATCGCTCAAGATTCGATTCAATCAAGTGTTTGGCTACTACATCGAAATATCCAACCCGAACTTGCATCTTGCGCCCGCTGATTTCGAGCGCAAGCAGACACTCGTGAATGCGGAACGATTCACGACACCGGAGCTGAAGGAATACGAACGCAAGGTTCTGGACGCCGACGAACGCATCGCGGAAATCGAGCGGCGGCTATTTTCCGAGCTGCGGTTGTGGATCGGGGAACAGGCCGCGCGGCTTCGGCGGACTGGTGCGGCCATCGCGCAGCTGGACGTGCTTGGAAATTTTGCGCGGCTTGCCGCCTCGCGTAACTACACGCGGCCGGAGTTTAGCGACGACACGCAAATCATGATTGTTGCGGGGCGGCATCCGGTGATCGAGCAACTGCTCGAGCAAAGAGGCGAGCGATTTGTTCCGAACGATCTGGTTCTCGATGATACGGCGCAGCAGATCTTGCTCATTACGGGTCCGAACATGGGAGGGAAATCGACGTATCTTCGGCAAGCTGCCTTGATTATTCTCATGGCGCAGATGGGTTCCTTCGTTCCCGCGGATCAGGCGCGGCTGCCTGTCACCGATCGAATTTTTACGCGCATCGGCGCGGCGGATAATTTGGCGCGCGGGAGATCGACGTTTCTCGTGGAAATGACCGAGGTCGCGGCCATTTTGAATACGGCTACGCCAGCGAGCCTGGTGCTGCTGGATGAAGTGGGGCGCGGGACGGCCACCTTTGACGGGCTTTCGATCGCCTGGGCGGTGGTGGAACATCTCGCGAGCGAGACGAAAGCGCGCACGCTCTTCGCCACGCATTATCACGAATTGACGGAACTTGCGGATTTGCTGCCGGGCATCAAAAACGTGCACGTGTCGGCGCGCGAAACCTCGACGGGGATCGTGTTTCTGAAGCGCGTCGAAACCGGGAGCGCGGACAAGAGCTATGGGATCGAAGTCGCGAGGATGGCGGGGCTGCCTCCCGCGGTGATCGCGCGCGCGCGCGAAATTCTCGAACGGCACGAGCAGGCCGAGCATCAATTGAGCGAGCGGCTGACGCCCGGCGCCAGCGCAACCGGGGAGCCACTGCCGGCACAGCGGGCTCTGTTTACGCCGCTCGACCGGCATGTGCTGGAAGCGCTGCGCGAAGCGGACATCGACAATCTGAAGCCCGTCGAGGCGCTCAATCTCCTGGCCGAGTTGAAAAAACAAATTTTATGAAACATTCCCGCGGACGCGGCACATTGGCGCTCGGAATTATGTCGGGAACGTCGGCGGACGGGATTGACGTGGCCCTCGTTCGCATGGCCGGGCGAAAGGCGTCCCTCGAGAACTTTGCGGCTTTTCCTTTCCCTCGTCGAGTGCAGAAAGCCATCTTGAACCTCGGCGAAGGCCAGCCGGTTACAACGGGAGAAATCAGCCAGCTCAATTTTCTGCTGGGTGAATTATTCGCCGGCGCTGCGCTGGCCGCATGCAAGAAATTTCGCGTGGCTCCCGCGCAGATCGATGTGATTGGCTCGCACGGGCAGACTGCTTTTCATCAGGGGACGCCAACGCTTTTCAATGGAAAGCGCGTTGCCTCGACGCTGCAAATCGGCGAGCCCTCGGTGATTGCGGGGCGCACCGGGATCACCACGGTGGGCGATTTTCGTCCCGCCGATATGGCCGCGGGCGGACAGGGCGCGCCGCTTGTGCCTTTCGTCGATTTTCTCCTCTACCGGCACCCACGGATCGGGCGCGTCGCGCTAAATATCGGCGGGATTGCGAACGTCACGGTGATACCCGCGGGCGCGAAGCTTGAGGATGTTTTTGCATTCGATACCGGGCCGGGGAATATGGTCATTGATGCTCTTGTGCGCCACTTCACACGGGGTCGAAAGGGCTTTGATCGAAACGCGGAGATGGCAGCGAACGGCACGCTGCTCCCCGGCCTGCTTCAGACGTTGTTGTGCGACAAATATTTTTCCAAACAACCGCCGAAAACTGCAGGACGCGAGCAGTACGGGGAAGGATACTTGCGCTCTCTGCTGTCCCACCGCAGTGCGCGGCATGCAAGTGTCGAAGATGTAGTTCGCACCGCTACGATTTTGACCGCGCTGTCCATTGTGGATGCGTTCCATCGTTTTATTGCGCCGAAAGCGAAAATCGGAGAGCTAATCGTATCGGGAGGCGGCGCGCACAATCCACTATTGACAGCGCAAATCGAATCCGGGTTGAACGGAGTTCGCATGCGCGACGCGGGAGAACTTGGCGTACCGGGTGACGCGAAAGAGGCTTTTGCCTTCGCCGTGCTCGCGAGCGAAACGCTGCGCAAACGGCCTGCGAACGTGCCGGGCGCGACAGGGGCGAAGAGGGCGGTCGTGCTGGGCAAGGTGTGCTATGCAGGTTAGGAGAGGAAGTAGAGGAGGTTCAGGAAGTGAAGGAAGCAGGGGAACAGAAACTTCGTACAAATGCGGGCGCGGCTCGAGGGGTGGCGCTTTTTCCTCTACTTCCTTTGCTTCCTCAATTTCCTTTACTTCCCTTCTGCTTCTCCTTGCGCTTGCTCTCTCCTCCTGCTCTCGCAGCGTCGCCACCGAGCCCGGTGTCGTCAATTTCTTGATCGAATCGATGCCGACTAATTTGGATCCGCGGATTGGGATCGATGCACAGTCCGAGAGGATTGACAGCCTGATCTTTGACAGTTTGGTCGAGCTTGACACACAGAGGATCCCGCACGGCGACCTGGCTGAAACCTGGGAAATGCCTGACCCGGTCACGTACGTGTTTCACTTACGGCCTGGCGTGAAGTTTCAAGACGGCCGCCTCCTTACATCCGCGGACGTGAAGTATACATTCGATTCGATCATGGATGGAAGCGTGACCACTTCCAAGCGAGGCACTCTCAGACTCGTCAAATCCATCGAGGCCCCCGACCCTGCAACAGTCATCGTTCATCTCAGTGAGCCGAACGGTGGGTTTCTTACAGACATTTGCCGGCCGGCGCTCGGCGTCGTACCCGCAGGCGCGGGGAGCGGTGCGGCGGAACATCCGATCGGCACTGGGCCGTTCCGCTTCGTGAGTGCGCAACAGGACGACAACGTCATGCTGGAACGCAACGCGGCTTACTTTCGAACGCTGCCGAAGATTGACCAGGTTCGATTCCGTGTCGTGCCAGAAGCGGTCGTCCGCGCCCTCGAGTTGCGGAAAGGGACCGCCGATCTGGAAGTGAGCTCGCTCGCTCCAGACATGATTCCGGTTCTTCGCCAGCAATCGAGCCTCGATGTGACCGAGCAGCCCGGAACGAACTATGCCTATGTCGCGTTCAATTTTGAAAATCCGGTACTGGCCCGGCGGGAAGTGCGCAAGGCCCTCGCGCTTGCCACGAACCGGGAGGAGATCATCCGGTATTTGTACCGGGGACAAGCCCGGCTGGCGGACGGGCCACTTCCGTCGAACAGCTGGGCGCATGAGCCCGACATCACGCGCTATGGTTACGATCCGCAGCAGGCGGAGCAGCTGCTGGACTCGGCAGGATTGCCCAGGAGACTGGAGTACGGTGAAATGCGCTTGAGGCTGACGCTCAAGACTTCAACCGAAGAGTCCACGCGCCTGCTCGGGGCCGTCCTGCAGGAGCAGTGGCGCAAAGTCGGCGTGGACCTGGAATTGCGGTCCATGGAGCCAGCGACATTGTCTGCCGACATTGCACGCGGAGATTTCGAACTCTACACGCTGAGATGGATAGGGGCAAATAACGATCCTGAATTTTACGAATTTGCATTCAGTTCGAAAAGGATCCCGCCAATGGGTGGCAATCGGGGACACTATAGCAATCCGCAAGTCGATGCCCTGCTCGACCAGGCGCGGGTCGAAAGCGACCGGGAAAAGCGGCGTGAACTTTTCAGCAAGGTTCAGAAAATCATCGCCGAGGACTTGCCGTACGTCAGTTTGTGGTTTATGGACAACGTAAGCGTGCACCGGAAGAGAATCAGCGACGTGCAGATTTCTCCGACCGGGGATTATGATTTTTTGAGCAGCATCGAAGCGCGCTAGGAGGGGCCAGCGGCTAAAGCCGCTTTAATTTTGGCACCCTCATGTCACGGCTGAAGCCGTGACCCACGAAGATTTTTGCGTTCTCGCACCGGCCGGGAACAAACTCAAAAATTCAAACTTCCGTGTCATCTTCGAGGGCGGCGCGGATTTCCTGCTCGGTGATTACGCCTTCCCGCATCACGGCCCAATCATCGCCGTCGAGTTTCACAATCGTGGAGGCAAGATTCCCAGGCGTCTCTCCCGCATCGATAATGAGCGGCAGGCGATCTCCCAATTGTTCCAGAAGGTCGATCGCGGTTGCACACGCGGGTTGGCCGGAAATATTCCCGCTGGTGCCTGTGATCGGCCCCTTGGTGAGATCGATGAGCGCATTCACAATGGCGGATTTTGGCCAGCGCAGGGCGACATTGCCCGTGTGAGCTGTCACCTTTAGAGGAACGCCTGTGGAAGCCTCGACAAGCAGAGTCAAAGGACCGGGCCAGAATTTGGCGGCGAGCTTGTGGAACGTGTAAGGAACATCGCGCGCAAGCAACACGGCCTGCGTCGTCGTATTGACAAGGAGTGGAAGCGCGCGGGTTTCCGGGCGTCCCTTGACGCGATAGATCTGATCGACGGCCGCCAGATTAAACGGGTCCGCCGCGATCCCATAAAAGGTGTCGGTCGGGATGGCGACGAGTTCGCCGCGGCGTATGAAATCGGCTGCGTAGCGGAGGGCAGCAGGATCGGGATTTTCGGGAGAAATCTTGAGCAACTCAGCGGACAAATTTGCGACCCTCGTTGTTCGAACCAAAAGTGGCAATCGACCGGCAATCGAAACGCAGCCGAGTGAACCTACCATAGACGTGTAGTGCGTTCAAGGCGCTAGGCTTTTAAATATCATTGAGGAAGTCAGGGGCCGCCCTTGCTTTACCGTTCGGAGGCGGTTTGCTAGGCTGGTGTGCATGGCTCATCCAGCCGGCAGTACCGCGCGACAAGCTATCAAAGGAAACGCGGCCGTGATTACGAGCCGCGAGAACCGTTGGCTCAAGCGATTCCGCGCCGCCCTCTCGGGCGAACGCGGCGATGGCGGAATGGTGGGCGTCGAAGGAGTTCGCCTGGTGGAAGCGGCGCTTGGGTCGAGGCTGGCGGTCGAGGCGCTGCTCGTGAGCGAATCGGGCGCGCGCCATCTACCCCGTGTCGCGCCTGTGCTGGCATCCTCGGTTTCCGTGTTGCGGACCTCCGACAAATTGTTCGCAAGCGTTGCGGATACGCAGACGCCGCAAGGGATCGCCGCTTTAGTCCGGCCGCGACTTGCAACGATCGAGAACCTCATGACCGTGCCTGCACTGCTTGTCGCGCTGGTGGGGGTGCAGGATCCCGGCAACGTTGGGACAATCGTCCGGGCGGCGGAAGCGTTCGGAGCGACCGGTGCCGCGACCTGTCTAGCGGACGGCATTGGGACTGCTGATCCGTTCGGGCCTAAGGCGCTGCGTGCGTCGGCGGGATCGGCGCTGCGTTTGCCGATCGTCCATGGAATTTCTCCGACGATTCTTCTGGCGCAGTTGCGAATGTTTCGGGTGAAAGTTTACGCTGCGGCCGCGGCTACGGTCGCGGAAGATTCCAAAAATAAATCCTCGGATGCTGCTTCCTCTCTATTGCGTCCGTGGGACATCGACTGGAAAATCCCTGTGGCCATCTTGATCGGCAATGAAGGTTCAGGCTTGCCCGAGGATCTTGTACGCGCAGCCGACGCGCGCGTCTATATTCCCCAGGTCGCGGCAAATGCTCCCGTGGGAATTGAATCATTAAATGCAGCGATGGCCGCCAGCGTGTTGCTCTATGAGGCTATGCGGCAAAGAAATGCAGTCCGGCAACAACAAACATGAGCTTGTTCGCAAAACTCGAGCCTGAAAAAAACACCGGCGCCGGCCAGCCCCTCGCGGAACGGATGCGCCCGCGCACGCTCGATGAATTCACGGGGCAAGAGGCGCTGCTCGGACTGGGAAAACCGCTTCGGACACAGATCGAGCACGACGAAATCGGCTCCATGATTCTTTGGGGACCGCCGGGGTGCGGGAAAACGACGCTCGCGCGTTTGATCGCGCGAATGACTCATTCCGAGTTCGCGGCGTTCAGCGCAGTGCTGACCGGGATCAAGGAAATCAAGGACGTGATGGCCGCGGCCGAGCACGCGCGGCGCGCGGGGCGCAGAACCATCGTGTTCATCGACGAAGTGCACCGCTTCAACAAGGCGCAGCAGGATGCGTTCCTGCCGCACGTGGAAGCGGGAAATATTACCTTGATCGGCGCAACCACGGAGAACCCCTCGTTTGAAGTCATCGCGCCGCTGCTTTCGAGGACGCGCGTCTACGTGCTGCAAGCTCTGGCCACCGAGCAGATCGAAGCGCTATTGCGGCGCGCGCTCGCGGACCCGGTGCGCGGCCTCGGAAACGAACAGATCCTGATCGGCGAGGAAGCGATCCAGCACATCGCGGTGTTTTCGGGCGGCGACGCGCGCGCCGCGTACAACACGCTCGAGGCCGGAGCGCGCGCCGCGTTACCGGACGCTTCGGGAAAGCGCACGATCACCAAGGAATTGCTCGCCGAGCTCTTGCAACGCAAATTCTTGCTGTACGACAAATCCGGCGAAGAACATTACAACCTCATTTCCGCGCTTCACAAATCCGTGCGCAATTCCGATCCCGACGCGTCGCTGTACTGGCTGGTGCGGATGCTCGAATCGGGCGAGGACCCGTTGTACATCGCGCGGCGGCTCGTGCGCATGGCGAGCGAGGACATCGGCCTCGCCGAACCGGGCGCGCTTGCGATGACGATTGCCGCCATGCAGGCCGCCGACTTTGTCGGGCCGCCGGAAGGAAATCTTGCGCTGGCAGAGGCCGCCGTCTATCTTTCGCTCGCGCCGAAATCCAACGCGCTTTACACCGGCTATGGCGCCGTGACGAAGGATTTGGAGAGTACGCGCGCCGAGCCGGTGCCGCTGCACCTGCGCAATGCTCCCACCGGCCTGATGAAAAATATCGGCTACGGGAAGGGATATCAGTATGCGCACGATATCGAAGACAGAGTGGCCGACATGGCTTGCCTGCCGGAATCGCTTGCCGGAAAAACTTACTATTGCCCGACCGACCAGGGATTTGAAGCGCGCTTGCGCCAGCGCATGGAAGAAATCCGGCGCATCAAAGATAAGCGGAAAGCGGAGTGAGGAACGGTAGGACGGGCTTCAGAGCCCGTGTGGTAACTCGATTTCGAACACGCCAGCGGCTAAAGCCGTGTTGATTCTGCATACTTTACGGCACGGCTGAAGCCGTGCCCTACAAAGATTTCACAGTTTCCACACAGGCTCTGAAGCCCGTCCTACTTCCTCCGCTTATAAATTTCCTTGGCGATGCAGTTGTCCATGATGACGAAGAGTCCTGCGCGGCGGGCGCGTTCGGCGGACGGTTCGTCCTCCACGCCCTCTTGCATCCAGATGGCACGCGCCCCGATACGAATTGCCGCGTCGACAATTTCAGGGACAAATTCCGAGCGGCGAAAAATATCCACGATGTCGATTTTTTCAGGAATATCTTCCAGGCGCGCGTAGCATTTCTCGCCGAGCACTTCAGCCTCGTTCGGATTGACTGGGAAAATGCGATAGCCGGAAGATTGCAGCGTTTCTGTCACGCCGTAGCTTGCGCGATAGGGTTTGGCAGACGAGCCAACCACGGCAATTGTTTTTGCCGAAGCGAGAAGTTCGGTGATGGACGCGTCTTCTGCGGTTGACATGGAAAGTCGTGACTCGTGATTCATAATTTGTGATTCTTGAAAAACCAAACCTCTCAATACATTTAAGCAGTAGTGGGCAGGCGGGTTTTCACCAGTCACCGGCCACTAGCCACCAGTCACCAATCAGCACTTAGGGTCACGCCTACTTGGACATGACGCGCCGGGGGCGCCACGCGCGACGCGGCTTGGTGGCGGCTGGAACCAGCTTGTGCTCCGTCAGCGCGCGTTCCACCGCGCGGACCAGCTTCGCCACCTCCAAGGGACTGAGCTGCCGGTAGTGCCCTTCCGGCACGGTGTCGGCGTCGAGGGAAGCCAGCTTCATCCGCTTCATCTTTTCGACTGGATGGCCCATCACCAACAAATTCCGCCGCAGCAGGTCGCGGCGAACGCCGGAAAATTGCACTTCGTACCAGGGATTTGGGGGATTTTTGCCGGCCGCGTGGGGAGCGCGCAAGGGAAAAATCTTGCCGTGCAGCGCGTGCGCGAGGCTTTTCAATTGCGTTTCGCTGAGCCTGCCCTTCACTTTGATCCAATACGTCTGAGGAAGGGATGCGGACGATTTCAACATGCGGCTCGCGAGGTCGCCGTCGTTGGTCAAGAAAACTGCGCCGCCCGCGGCATAATCAAGACGCCCAACGGGAAAGACGCGCTCGGATACTCCGACTAGGAAATTGCGCAACGTGCGCCGGCCTTCCCGGTCCGCCAGCGTGGAAACCACTTCGGGAGGTTTATTCATCAGTAAATAAACGTGCGTTTCGGAAACCTGAGCGACACGGCCGGCCGCCTCGACACGGTCGCGTTCCGGATCGGCCTTGGCGCCGAGTTCGGTGACGACAACTCCGTTGACGCGCACTTGCCCGCTGCGGATCAGGTCTTCCGCATGACGCCGCGACGCAATTCCGGCGCGGGCGATTATTTTTTGTAGCCGCTCAAGCATGGATTTGTCTAGGAGGCGCTTTCTGCCTTGGTATGTTCGGATTGCTCCGCTTCGGCTTCAGCGGTTTCCGAAGTTTCGCGTAGATCATGCGGGCCAGGCTCTGCTGCAGCGTGTGTTGCCGTCGTCTCAACTGGCGCGGCAGCTGCGCCATTCATCGATTCCGTCGGCTCTGGTTCGATCGGCGCGATTCCCTCGTCCGAACCGAGCGCCGCACGTGCGAGCTGTTCAAATTCCTTCAAGCTCGGCAAGTCCTCAAGATCGGAGAGGCCGAAGCGGATCAGGAATTCTTTGGACGAGCGGTACATGATGGGCCGACCCATGACAGGTTTGCGGCCCGCGGTGACGATCAGGCGTTTTTCGAGCAGTGTTTTGATCACTCCGGACACGTTCACGCCGCGAATTTCCTGAATCTCGGGGCCCGTGACGGGTTGCCGGTAGGCAATCACGGCCAGCGTTTCGAGCGCGGGCATCGTCAGACGCAGCGGCGGGCGCAGGCTCTTGATGAAGCGGCGAACGACTTCGTGGTGCTGCGGCTTGGTGTAAAACTTGTAGCCGCCGGCGACGGCGCGGATTTCCATGCCGCGATCCTCGCTGGCATAGACGGCAATCATTTGGTCCAACGCCGCGCGCACCGCAGCCTTTTCCTCGCCGACGGCATTCGCGATTTGGTCGAGCGTCGCGGGCTCATCGGCTGCGTAGATAATCGCCTCGAGCGCGCCTCTTAGTTCCGTGGGATTCATGGTCCTTCTCTTCGCGGGCTCCAAGTAGAGCCCGCACCCGGATATTGTTCGTCAATTCCCCGAAGCGGTTCCGCCAGCATATCGGAAATCGATTCGCCGCCAGCGAAGACCACATCGAACATTTTATGCTTTCGCAGCCAGATCTTTGAGAACAATTCCTGCTGCACCAGGATTATGGCCTGCAAGCGCACCAGTTCGAGGACCGCGAGCAGCGCGACGATCATGGCGTGGCGCGACGAACAGGACTCGAAAAAAGTAATCAGGTCGATGCCGTCCTCGACGGCGACTAATTGTTGGCGGAGCAAATCCATCATCTGTGCCACGGTAAATTGTTCGTGGTGCAGCTCGATCTTCACCACTTCCTTGCGGCGCTCGAGCACCTGCTGGAACACCTTCACGAGGTCCACGAGCGAAACGATCAGCTCGCCTTCCGATTCTTCGCCTTCGTAGAGAGTGAGGTCCGGCTTGGACCAAACGTGCTCCTCGATCTGCTGGCGCTGGTGGAGCAACTGCGCGGCGCTCTTGAATTTTTCGTGTTCGACGAGGCGGTGCACGAGGTCAGCGCGCGGGTCTTCCAGATCATCGGGGCCCCCGAGCGGATCGGGCGGGAGCAGCATCTTCGATTTGATGTAGATGAGCGTCGCGGCCATGTAAATGAAGTCGGACGAGATGTCCATGTCGAGCTGCTCGAGCTTGTGGAGATAGTCGAGATACTGGCCTGTGATTTTCGCGATCGGGATGTTGTGGATGTCGATCTCCTGCTTCTTGATCAGATCGAGCAGGAGATCGAGCGGGCCGTCGTATGTGTCCAGATGAATTTTGTAGGGTGATGCCATATTATTGCCTCGCTTGCCGTGTCGGTCCCTGTTTAGCTGTGAGAGCCAGCGGCTAAAGCCGCTTCAAACTAAGCACTATATGGCACGGCTGAAGCCGTGCCCTACAAACACCCTACAAACATCCTACAAACATTTTACAAACATCGGATCCACTTTGAACCGCTGCATTGATGCAATCTGCCTCCTTGCTACGATGGAACTTCGTTTTGTAGGGCACGGCTTTAGCCGTGCCGTTGCGCTCGCGCAACCAGTGCGGCTTTAGCCGCTGGCCTGCTGCCCTCAACTCTTTCCCACGACACGCGTTGCGGCAACTTACGCGCGCTTCTCTTTCCAATTGAACACGGCTTCGCGAACGCGCGCCATCGTTTTCTGCGCTACTTCGTGCGCCTTCACCGAACCATCGTCCAGGATTCGCAGGACTTTGTTCGGGTGCGCGGCGTACTCCTCGCGGCGGGCGCGGACAGGTTCGATCCACTTGATCAGATTGTCAGCCATCGCCATTTTACATTCGATGCAGCCGATCCCCGCGCTGCGGCAGCCGGACGCGGACCATGCCAGTGTTTCGGCCGGCGAAAACAATTTGTGCCAGTCGTACACGGGGCACACGTCGGGATTGCCTGGATCGGTGCGGCGCTTGCGCGCCGGATCGGTAATCATGGCGCGGGATTTCGAGCGAATCGACTCATCGGATTCACTGAGGGAAATGAAATTGCCGTAGCTCTTGGACATTTTTCTGCCGTCCGTGCCAGGGATACGCGGCGTTTGGGTCAGCAGCGAACCGGGCTCACGAAGAATCGCCGAGCGGCTGAAAAAGTGGCCATATTCCTTGAGCGAATCGAGGAAGTTCTCGACTCCTTGCTCCAGCGCTTGCTTTCGGAGAAGGTCGGCCACTTCCCTTTTTTGCTCGTCCGTGAATGGTTTCCCATTTGAGGGCAGGATCTTGGCATCATGCACGTGTCGAGCCAGGAAGCGCAGATTGGCAGCCCCGAATAATTCCGGATTGATTCTGAAACCATAGAAGAAATCGAACCGCCGCACGATTTCACGAGTCAATTCGACGTGAGCGACTTGATCTTCGCCAACGGGAACAAGATCCGCGTCATAAATGACGATGTCCGCCGACTGCAACACGGGATACCCGAGGAAACCGTAGGTATGCAGGTCCTTGTCGTGGACATTGTCGAGCGCTTCTTTGTAGGTGGGGACGCGTTCGAGCCAGCCGAGCGGCGTCACCATCGAAAGGAGCAACTGGAGCTCGGCGTGTTCCGGCACCGAGGACTGGATGAACAACGTGCTCTTCGCGGGATCGAGGCCCGAGGCGAGCCAGTCGGTTGCGATTTCGATCGTGTTCTGGGCGACTTGAGATGTGTCGGCGTAGTCCGATGTCAGCGCGTGCCAATCCGCAACGAAGAAGAAACATTCGTATTGCGCGTCGTTCTGGAGCTTCACCCAATTTTGTAGCGCGCCGAAATAGTGGCCGATGTGGAGGCGCCCGGTGGGGCGCATGCCGCTCAGGACTCGTTTTTTGTGCGAGGAATCCGTCACTCGAATCAGTTCTCCCTATTCCCAATCAAGAGCCAGCGGCTAAAGCCGTTTTAATCCAGCCGGGCTACGGCACGGCTGAAGCCGTGCCCTACAAAGCGACCCTGTGCCAAAACGTTCTACAAAGATGTCGCGGCGTTTGGCGACGACAACAAATCGCGCGCGATGATCATGCGCTGGATTTCGCTCGTGCCTTCGTAAATGGTGATGACGCGGGCGTCGCGATACATTCGCTCGACATCGGACTCGCGCGAATAGCCGAGGCTGCCGTGAATTTGCACGGCTTTGTAGACGGCGCGATTCACCATTTCTCCCGCATACAATTTTGCGCGCGAGGCATAAGGGCCGAGGCGCGGCGCCCCCGTGTCGCGCATCCACGCGGCATGGTGCACCAGTGCTCGCGCGGCCTCAATTTCCGTTTGCATGTCGGCAAGCATCCATTGTACAGCCTGGAAGTCACCGATGGTCTTGCCGAATGCGCGGCGCTGTTTGGCGTATGCGACCGATGCTTCGAGCGCTCCCTGCGCGATTCCGACGGCTTGCGCCGCGATGCCGACGCGGCCTCCGTCCAGGAGTTCGAGCGCGATCTTCAGGCCCTGGCCTTCTTCTCCCAGGCGATTCCCTTCCGGGATTTCGCAATCGGTGAACGTGATTTCGGCCGAGCGCGAAGTGCGCAGACCCATCTTATCCTCGTACCGCGCCACTCGAAAACCGGGAAATGAAGGTTCGACCAGAAATGCCGTCACGCCCTTTGCCCCGGCCGACGGGTCCGTTTTTGCAAACACAACGTAGAGGCCTGCCTCACCGCCATTGGTGACCCAGGATTTCGTGCCATTCAAATGATACATACTGCCGTGGCGCGACGCGGACGTGGTGATCGCGGCGGCGTCGGAGCCTGCTTGCGGCTCGGTGAGGCAGAACGCGCCCAGGATTTCTCCGTGCGCCAGACTCGACAGGTATTTTTGTTTTTGCGGTTCGCTCCCATATTTGTATACCGGCAAAACAGCGAGCGAATTGGTGACACTCAATGCCACTGCCATCGCGGCGTCCACGCGAGCTACTTCTTCGAGCATCAGGACGTAGGAAATGGTGTCCGCGCCCAAGCCTCCCCAGGATTCGGGAATCAACATGCAGCAGCAGCCAAGCTCCCCGAGCTTGCGCAGTTCGTCGCCGGCAAATTTCTCTTCGCGGTCGCGCGCGCGGATCGAGGGGCGCACTTCGGCTTCCATGAATTGACGGATGGTGTCTCGAATCAGGCGTTGATCGTCGGTGAGGGAAAAGTCCATCGTGTCGCGGACAAGAGCGATGCTAGCACAAGTAGGACGGGCTTCAGCCTGTCTTCTTTTGACTTCTGCCTACTCCGCAAAAAATCAAAACCAGACAGACTGAAGTCCGTCCTACTGGACCCTACATCTTCAGCAATTCGCGGAGGTGCCTGGTTTGCGCGCGGCTCACGGGGACTTCGGACGCGCGCTTGTCGTCCATTTTGAGCATATAGCTGGACTTGAACCACGGGACGACTTCCTTGATGTGGTTGATGTTGACGAGGTACGAGCGGTGCGCGCGCCAGAAGACATCCGATTCGAGCGTGGATTGCAGCTCCTCAATCGTCCGGTAGTTGGACGTCCCTTCGACTTCCCGCGCCACCACGGTGATCGTGCCATCCTCGATGGAAGCGAAGATGACGTCCTCGGCGTCCACTAGAAACAGCCGCTGCTGCGTCTTCACCAGCAATTTTACCGGCGGCGCTTTCGCCGATCCCATTTGATTGACCAGCGTCTCCAGGCGCTCGCTCGGCGAGGCTTCGGCCTCGAGCGCCTTTTTCGCGCGCTGGATGGCGCGGGCCAGGCGGTGCTTTTCAATCGGCTTGAGGACGTAATCGATGGCGTTCACTTCGAAGGCTTGCACGGCGTAATTGTCGAACGCCGTCGCGAAGACGATTTGCGGAAGTTTTCCTTTGCGGTCCATTAATTTTTTGATCACGCCGAAGCCGCTGAGGCCCGGCATCTGCACGTCGAGAAACACGAGGTCCGGGGAATGTTCCTTGATGAGGGCGAGCGCTTCGACGCCATTTTTGCCCTGGCCAACGAGGTGCACGTCGGGGAAACTTTTCAGCAGATAAGCCAATTCGTCGCGCGCCGGTTTCTCGTCATCGACGATGAGCGTATTAATTGGCATGGAGGGGCGCCCAATGACGCATGCAGAGTATATGCGACCCCCACTTCGCGTTCAACCAGCGCAGAGGCCGCTCCCCCTGTTAAGATTTTAGGGTTCCCTGCGCCGTTTCAGGGCGCACGACAATCGATCGGATCCGCAACCCAGGGCGTTGCCCTGGGCTAGCACCCGGAGGCGCTTTCAGCGCCGGGAACTCGAGAGGGAAATTCGGAGCCGCGGGTGTTTTGAAAATGCAGCACAGTTCGGATTCAAGCCGGCAATTCCGCTCCACCGGAGGCAGACTTGGCAAAGGGACGCGCGCAAATCCTCAAGAGTGAAGTTCTCTATCAAGGCAAAGTATTTCGCCTGCAGCGCGACACGGTGATCGAGCCGGGCGGCGTGCGAGCCGAGCGCGACATCATCGTGCATCCGGGATCCGTCGTCGTGCTTCCCATTTTCAAGGATGGGCGCGTCCTCCTCATCAGCCAGTACCGGCACTCGGTCGGGGAATTCCTGTGGGAACTCGTGGCGGGGCGCAAGGAGCCGAACGAAAGTCCGGTCGCCGCGGCGCGGAGGGAACTCGTCGAAGAGACCGGATACACTTCGAAACGTTTCCGCAAATTGATGCGCGTCGTTCCCACTCCCGGGTTTGTGAACGAGTGGATGTGGATCTTCGCGGCGGAGGGACTTACGGAGGGCGCCGCTCAGCCGGAAGAAGACGAAAAGATCACGCCGCGAATCTTCACGCTGAAGCAAGTGGAGAAGATGATCCAGCGCGGAACTTTGTGCGATGCAAAATCCATTTGCGGGCTCCTTTACTACATGCGATTTCTGAAGCGGATTCAATAGCTCTACACCTTGCGAAGAACCCAAAAGGATGTCATTCCGAGGCACGCTGCGTGCCGAGGAATCTCTCTTCTCTTGGGCTTAAATCAAAGAGCGATTCCTCGCTTCGCTCGGAATGACAATCTGAGGTGTTTTGTCCGAAGCAGCCAATCCTCAATTTGTTTTTTCGACCGCGGCCGCCGGAATTCCTCCAATCATTTCTCTCATTCACTTTCCATTCACAATTTACTTCGGGAAAATATTTTCGACATTCGATCTTCTTCGCTTGAAACATGGACGCGTGTAGCATAGGATTTGCGCGAGTATGTTTTCCGTGGAAAAATGTCGGAGAGAAAGGCAGACATGAGCGTAAGAGATTTCGTCAAGCACCAATTCCGGCATTTCAATGCTGCGGTTGTCGTGGACGCTTCGGAAGCCTACATCGCGCATCTGGAGCGCGGCGGAAAGATGTTCCTGACGATGGCGGGAGCGATGAGCACGGCGGAGCTGGGAATCTCGCTTGCGGAAATGATCCGGCAGGGCAAGGTGCACGGCATCTGCACGACAGGCGCGAACCTTGAAGAAGATATTTTTAATCTTGTCGCGCACGACCATTACAAGCGCGTGCCGAACTATCGCAATTTGAGCGACGCCGAAGAAGTGGCCCTGCGCGATCGGGGCATGAACCGCGTCACCGATACCTGCATCCCGGAAGAAGAGGCCATGCGCCGGATCGAGCGCCAAGTGCTGAAGCTGTGGCAAAAGGCCGACAAGGAAAAGCAGCGCTACTTTCCGTATGAATATATGTACCAGCTCATCCGCTGCGGGCTCATCAAGGAGTCCTACCAGATCGATCCAATGGATTCCTGGGTCGTCGCGGCGTGCGAAAAAAATCTCCCGATTTTCACTCCCGGGTGGGAGGACTCCACGCTCGGAAATATTTTTGTGGCCAACGTGGTCCGCGGCGACGTTTCCAATTTTCAAGTGGTCAAGTCCGGCGTCGAGCAGATGGCCTGCCTGATCGAGTGGTACCGGCGAAGCTCCGCCAACGAATCGATCGGCTTTTTCCAGATTGGCGGCGGCATCGCGGGGGACTTCCCTATTTGCGTCGTTCCGCTGATTACGCAGGACCTGCGCGAGAAATGCCGCCTGTGGGGGTACTTTTGCCAGATTTCCGACAGCACGACTTCATATGGCTCCTACAGCGGGGCTGTGCCCAATGAAAAAATCACGTGGGGAAAACTGGAAGCAGCCACGCCGCGATTCGTCATCGAATCCGACGCTTCCATCGTCGCGCCGCTGATGTTCGCTTACATCCTCGGCCAGTAAGCCCGGGACACACACATGGAAAATCGTGAAGTCGCCCGCATTCTGCGGGAAACGGCGCAACTGCTCGAAATCGACGGCGCCATGATTGGGCGCTACCGCAGCTACGAGCGCGTCGCGGAACTCCTCAACGGACTGCCGGAATCCATCGAAGAGCTGGCACGCGACCGCGCCAAGCTGACGGAATTACCCGGCATCGGCGATGGCATGGCCGATCACATTCAGGAAATTCTCAAGACCGGCGACTATTCCCTGCGAAAGAAGCTGCTGAAAAAATATCCGCGAACGATTCTCCAGCTTCTGGATTTGCAATCGCTCGGACCGAAGAAGGTCGCGTTTCTCTGGAAAGCCTTCAAGGCAGGAACGGTGGAGGAGGTAGAAAAGCTCGCGCGCGATGGCAGGTTGCGCGATCTGCCGGGCTTTGGAGAAAAAAGCGAAGAGAATATTTTGAAAGCGATTGAGGTGCACAAGAAGTCCGCCGGGCGTTTCCACATCGATGTGGCCGAAGAAACGGCCGAAAAGCTCGTTTCTCATATTCGCGCATTCGGCAAACCGATCGAGGCCGTGACGCCGGCGGGCTCGCTGCGGCGAGGAAAGGAAACGATCGGCGACCTGGATCTGCTGGTGACACTTGTCGCCGGAAAGCACACGCCAAAAGCCGTTGAATCCATATCTCAGCACATTCTGGCGTTTCCTGAAATCGATCAGACATTGGCGCACGGCGAAAATAAGGTTAGCTTTGTCCTCAAGAGCGGCCTGCAAGTCGACGTTCGGATTCTTGAAAAGGAGAGCTTCGGCGCCGCTCTGCTCTATTTCACGGGGTCGAAAGAGCACAACGTCGCGCTGCGCGGGCGCGCGAACCAGATGGGTTACACGCTGAACGAATACGCGCTCGCAAAGCTGAAGGGCGAGCGGCCAGTAGCCCGCGCGACCGAGGAAGAAATTTACGCCAAGCTGGGCCTCGATTACATTCCGCCCGAATTGCGTGAAAATACGGGCGAGATCGCCGCCGCCGCCGAGCATCGCCTGCCCGACCTCCTCGAGCTTGCGGATATGCGCGGCGATTTGCAAATGCACACGACCGCGAGCGACGGCAGGAACTCGATCGAAGAGATGGCGCTCGCCGCGAAGGAACTCGGCTACGAATATATCTCGCTGACCGATCACAGCAAGGCGGTGACCGTCGCGAACGGGCTCGACGAAAAGCGGACGCTCGAGCAAATCAAAAAAATCCACGCCGCCAACGCCAAACACCTGGGGATTCGCATCCTCGCGAGCAGCGAAGTCGACGTTCTAAAGAATGGCAAATTGGACCTCGACGACGAAGTGCTCGCGCAGCTCGACGTTGTGCTCGTATCCATACATTCCTATATGACGATGGAACGCGCTGAGATGACCGATCGAATTCTCGCAGCCATCGAAAATCCCTATACGCAGATCGTCGGGCATCCCACGGGGCGCCTGGTCCTTCGCCGGGACGCGTACGCATACGACATGGAACGCATTCTGGACGCGGCGCAGAAACACGGCGTCGTAATGGAGTGCAACGCCTCTCCGGAACGCCTCGATTTAAAAGACACCCATTTGCGCATGGCGAAGGAGCGCGGAGTGAAAATCGTGATCTCCACCGATGCCCACACGACGCGCGGCCTTCTGGCCATGCGTTATGGAGTGCAAATGGCACGGCGCGGATGGATAGAAAAGAAAGACGTCATCAACACGCAGAGCCTCGAAAAACTGCTGGCAGGGCTAAAGGGAAAACCCGGCGCCGCCGCGCTGGGTAAGCATCGCGCCGCCGCAGCCTCGGCGCGGGTATCGTCCAAGCCGCGTAGAACCGGCTGATCGAGTCGTGGTTCCGCGTTGCAAATCTTGGCGCGTTCGCGCATGATACGTTGTTTGCGCACAAGGAACCGCGGCTATCGTGCAGGGTGAAGAGAAGTCGCACGCTGCTCCAGGGTTCCACACAATTTGAAAACGACGGGAGAAATGCGAATGCGCAGGTCCGCGGGCATTGCCTTGCCGAAGGGAAAACTCGGAGTCCTCACTGTCGGCATGGGTGCGGTCGCCACAACCTTCATGGCTGGAGTGGATCTGGTCCGGCGAAAGAAGTCGCTGCCCATCGGGTCCCTGACGCAATTGGGAACCATCCGCCTCGGGAAACGGACCGAAGCGCGCGCCCCGGCGATCAAGGAATTCGTGCCGCTTGCAACGCTCGAAGACATCGTATTCGGCGGGTGGGACATTTTTCCGGACAGCGCTTACGAAGCCGCCAAGAATGCCGCGGTCCTCAGCACGGAACATCTTGCCGAAGTGAAGAAATTCTTGAGCAAGATCCGTCCGATGAAGGCCGCGTTCGACCAGAACTATGTCAAGAAACTCTCTGGCACTCACGTGAAAAAGGGGCGCAACAAATACGAGCTGGCGCTGCAAATTCGCGACGACATTCAGAAATTCCAAAAGAAAAACAAAGTCTCGCGGACCGTCGTGATCTGGTGCGGATCCACGGAAATCTTTCTCAAGCAGCACGCTGTCCATGAGACCCCCGAAAAGTTCGTGGCCGCGATGAAGGAAAATCATCCGGCCATCGCGCCTTCCATGCTTTACGCCTGGGCTGCGATTACGAGCGGCGTACCGTTTGCCAACGGCGCTCCCAACTTGACCGTCGATATTCCCGCGATCGTCGCGCTCGCCAAGCAGCACGGCGTGCCCATCTGCGGAAAGGATTTCAAGACCGGCCAAACTTTGATGAAGACGATTCTCGCCCCGGGCTTCAAAGCGCGTCTTTTGGGAATGAACGGCTGGTTCTCGACGAACATTCTCGGAAATCGCGACGGCGAGGTGCTGGACGATCCCGAGTCTTTCAAAACCAAGGAAGAATCAAAGCTCGGCGTACTCGAATATATCCTCCAGCCGAAACTGTATCCTGATTTGTACGGCAAGATTCACCACAAGGTCCGCATCAATTACTATCCGCCGCGCGGCGACAACAAAGAGGGATGGGACAACATCGACATCTTCGGCTGGCTGGGCTATCCAATGCAGATCAAAGTCGATTTCCTGTGCCGCGACTCGATTCTGGCGGCGCCGATTGTGCTCGATTTGATTCTCTTCCTTGATCTCGCCAAGCGCGCCGGAATGCGCGGCATACAGGAATGGCTCAGCTTCTATTTCAAATCTCCCATGTGCGCCCCGGAACTTTATCCCGAGCACGACCTGTTTATCCAGTCGATGAAGCTGAAGAACACGCTGCGCTGGATGATGGGCGAGGATTTGATCACACACCTGGGCCAGGAATACTACGACTAGTCCTTAGTTGTTCCCCGGAATCGAATGGCGTCAAAGTGGGCCCCGGGTGGGACATAAATATTTCATAAAGATTCCAGATATACGCCATCCAAATTTTCATCACTCAGACTGCTTGACTACCTTTCCGCCAATCCGGTAGATTCGCAATTCCGATTCAGGGTTCCATGCCTTGGAGGATCATTTACCGACCAACTTCGTCTTAAGGAGAGCGAATGGACGCAAAAGGTGTACTGGAATTTGCGAAAAAGCATGGCGCGAAGATTCTCGATCTTCGCTTCATAGATGTTCCCGGTCTCTGGCAGCATGTCAGCTATCCGATTGGCGAGCTTGAGGAGAGCTCCTTCAAGGAAGGATTTGGATTCGACGCGAGCTCGATTCGCGGGTGGGCATCGATCCACGAATCGGACATGCTCCTGATTCCCGATCCGAATACGGCCTTCATTGACCCTTTTCTCGCCGTTCCTACGCTCGTGATGATTGGGGACGCCACCGATCCACCGTCGCAGAAACCCTATCATCGCGATCCGCGCCACGTAGTCAAGCGCGCTGACGCCTATCTGAAATCCACGGGAATCGCCGACACAGCTTACTTCGGGGCGGAAGCGGAGTTCTTCATTTTTGACAGTGTGCGGTTCGACAGCGCGCCGCAACATTCCTTTTATTACGTCGATTCCGACGAAGGCCGCTGGAACACGGGGCGCCCGAATGAGGGCGATTACAAAAATCTCGGGTATCGCACGCGCTACAAGGAAGGCTACTTCCCTGTCCCCCCTGCCGATCACTATCAGGACCTGCGTTCCCAGATGGTCCTGAATATGATAGCTATCGGCATGGACGTCGAGTGCCAGCACCACGAAGTGGCGACGGGCGGCCAGGCGGAAATCGACTTGCGCTTCAACACTCTGCTGAATTCCGCCGACAACATGATGAAGTACAAGTACGTCATCAAGAACACGGCGGCGAAGGCCGGCAAGACCGTGACCTTCATGCCGAAGCCGATTTTCTCGGACAACGGCTCGGGCATGCACACGCACCAATCCCTGTGGAAGGGTGGGAAGCCGCTCTTCGCGGGCGACGGCTACGCGGGCCTTTCGCAGATGGCGCTGCATTACGCAGGCGGCTTGCTCAAGCATGCCCGCGCGCTTTCCGCCATCATCGCGCCCGGCACGAACTCATACAAGCGCCTCGTGCCCGGCTACGAAGCCCCCGTCAACCTTGCGTACTCGCGCCGCAACCGATCAGCCGCGGTCCGCATCCCGGTCTACTCGGAAAGCCCGAAAGCCAAACGCCTCGAGTTCCGGCCTCCGGACCCGTCGTGCAATCCCTATCTCGCTTTTGCGGCCATGCTGATGGCCGGGCTCGACGGCATCAAGCACAAGATTGATCCCGGCAAGCCGCTCGACAAAGATATTTTCGAGCTCGAAGCGGAAGAGGCCGCGAAGATTCCGTCGATGCCCGGTTCACTCGAAGAAGCCCTCGGCGAACTCGAGAAGGATCACAAGTTCCTCCTCGAAGGCGACGTGTTTACCAAGGAATTCGTCGAACTCTGGATCAACTACAAGAAAAAAGTGGAAGCCGATCCCGTCCGGATGCGACCGCATCCCTACGAGTTCCACCTGTATTACGACATCTAGGAATTTGCCGGGATCGCGTCGTTACGGTATGTGCATCGCCCTAGACTCACGAGAACGCCTCCGACGAAGTCGTCGGGGGCGTTTTTGTTTGGCCGTAAATTAAGGTTGTTTCAGATCGACGTAGTTTCATTTTGAATTTGAAACTAACTTTTGATTGTGCTCGATGTGTCCTCTGACCGCCGGGTGTGTTATTCTCTCCCATTCGCGTCACTGCAATCACAATCCATAGAGGAACATAAACATGAAGCCATCGTATAACGGCAGGACCATTCCGTCCGACGGACAGGCGATCCAGTATGTTGGAGGCAAATTCATCATTCCCGACAGGCCCATCATTCCCTTTATAGAGGGCGACGGGACGGGGCGGGACATCTGGAAGGCGTCCCAGCGCGTGTTTGACGCCGCCGTCGAACTTGTGTACGGCGGGAAGCGGAAGATCGCCTGGTTTGAAGTGTTCGCCGGCGAAAAAGCGTACAACGAATTCAAGCAATGGCTGCCCGATGAAACGGTCGAGGCCGTGCGCGATTTCCGAATTTCGATCAAAGGGCCGCTGACGACTCCCGTCGGCGGCGGGATTCGCTCGCTGAACGTCGCGTTGCGCCAGATCCTCGATCTCTACGCCTGCGTGCGCCCGGTGCGCTATTTCCAGGGAGTCGCCTCTCCCGTAAAGCATCCCGAGCGGATGGATATAATCGTTTACCGCGAAAATACCGAGGATGTGTATATCGGGATCGAGTGGCGATCCGGGACGCCAGAAGTGAAGAAGTTGCTTGAATTCCTGAATAAAGAAATGCTCGGGGGCGGGCCAAAACAGATTCGCACCGATTCCGCCGTGGGCATCAAGCCGATCTCTCCATTTGGCACGAAGCGGCTGATGCGGCGGGCGGTTCAATACGCCCTCGATAACAAAAAGCGCGTCGTGACCATTATGCACAAGGGTAACATCCAGAAATTTACCGAAGGCGCGTTCCGCGACTGGGGCTACGAACTGGCGGTGGAAGAATTCCGCGCCCAGACCGTCACCGAACGCGAGACCTGGATCCTCGACAATCGCGACCGCAATCCCAACATCACCATCGAACAAAATGCGGCGCTCGTCGAACCGGGACTCGAGCAGGCCACGGAGGCTTTCCGCAAATCCGTGTGCGACGAGGTGAAATCGGTACTCGACAAAATTTATGCCACGCACGGCCAGGGCAAATGGAAGCAGAAACTTCTCATCAACGACCGCATCGCCGATTCGATTTTCCAACAGGTGGTCACGCGCGCCGACGAATATCAAGTCATCGCCGCGCCCAATTTGAACGGCGATTACATTTCGGACGCCTGCGCCGCCCAAGTCGGCGGACTCGGCATGGCGCCCGGCGCTAATATTGGCGATGGCTTCGGCTGCTTCGAAGCCACTCACGGCACCGCGCCCAAATATGCCGACAAGGACGTCATCAACCCAAGTTCGGTGATGCTCTCCGGCGTCATGATGTTTGAATTCATGGGCTGGAACGAAGTGGGTAAATTGATCGAAACGGGGATCGAGCGCACCATTGGACAGAAGCGGGTCACGTACGACCTCGAACGGATGATGGAAGGCGCGACGAAGCTGGGTACTTCGCAGTTTGCAAGCGCCATCATCGAGAACATGCAGTCGCAGGCAGTCGCAAGATAAGAATCGCAATGGTGGCGTGGCGGGCACTTCTGCCGGATTTCAATTTCATTCTAACCAATACAGGAGAACGCACTCATGCGGAAGAAAGTCACGGTTGTTGGCGGTGGGTTTGTGGGATCGACGACGGCGCAGCGCATCGTGGATCTGGAGCTGGCCGACGTTGTGCTGACCGATATTCTCGATGGTCCGCCCGCGGGCAAGGCGCTCGACATGGTGGAATCCACTTCGATCACGGGCTCAGATGCGCGCGTCACAGGAATTTGCACGGCTTCGGGAGATTACAAGGAAACGGCCAACAGCGATGTGGTCGTCGTCACCGCGGGCTTTCCGCGCAAGCCGGGGATGAGCCGCGATGATCTTTTGAAGGCGAACTACGACGTCATCAAAGCCGTCGTGGAACAGGTCGTGAAATATTCGCCAAACGCAATCCTCATCATGGTGACGAACCCGCTCGACGCCATGGTGCAGGCGGCGTTCAGGGTCAGCGGCTTCTCGAAGAATCGCGTGATGGGCATGGCCGGCGTTCTCGATTCGGCGCGCATGAGCGCGTTTGTGGCCATGGAGCTTGGCGTCTCCGTCGAAAACGTAAATTCATTCGTCCTGGGCGGGCACGGCGATGACATGGTGCCGCTCCCCCGCTACTCGACTGTCGCCGGCATTCCCCTGCCCGACCTGCTGCCGCCCGACCGCATCGCCGCCATCGTCGACCGCACGCGCAAGGGCGGCGCTGAAATCGTCAATCTTCTGAAAACCGGTTCGGCGTACTACGCGCCGTCCGCAGCCGTTGTCGAAATGGTTGAGTCCATTCTGAAGGACAAGAAGAAAATTCTTCCGTGCGCTGCGTATCTCGAAGGCGAGTATGGAATCAACGGATTGTACGTCGGCGTTCCAGTGAAACTCGGGGCGCGGGGCGTCGAACAAATAATCGAAATCAAACTCACCGCCGAAGAAAAAGCCGCGCTCGATAAGTCTGCCGCTTCGGTGCGCGAGTTGGTCAACATCCTCGGAGTAGCCTAGCATTTAGTAGAACAGGCTTCAGTCTGTTGGGTTTAATTGTACGAAAGACAAGACCCAACAGGCTGAAGCCTGTTCTACAAAAACCTACTTCGCCGGAGCGGGCGCCGGTGCGGCGGGCATGAGCGTCGCGGACCGGATGCTGTCCAGCTTAGGAAAACCCTTTTCCAGGTACGCGCGCCCGCGGCTGCCGACCAGCCCCTGATCCGGACCGCGGCCGTCGGGAGCGCCTTCGCCATAGCCGCTGTACAGCTTGTCTACAACTTCCATTCCGTCTGTAACCACAGCAAATGCGGAAAACCCGCTTTTATCAAGGGCTTCATTGTTGCCGTAATTGATGAAGACCTGCGTCGTGCGCGTGTTCGGTCCCGCGGTCGCAAACGACACGAATCCGCGATGATTGCTCTGCACAATCGGATCATCTTTAATGTTCGCGTTTTCCCATACTTTGGAGACTTCGGGATACGCGCTGAGTCCAAATTGCGCCATAAATCCCGGCAGAACGCGGAAGAAGGCCGCGCCATCGTAGAAATGATGACGGACCAGATTGTAAAAGCGGTCCGCGCCGTTTGGCGCCCACGCGCGGGTCACCTTGACCGTGAATTCGCCCGCCGTGGTCACGAATTTGACTTCGTATTCCGCCGGCGCCTTGGCGCGTAACGTTTCGGGCTGCAGCAGCGCGGGGTCAAAGGATGTTGTCTTGGCAGTGGGGGCAGCCGCCTCAGCCGCCGGCTTCTTTGCCGGCGCCGGGGCTGGCGTTTGTGCCGCCGCGGCAATGGAAATGATGGAGCAGGCCCAACTGAGGAACGCAATTTTAATAGCGTAGCGCATCTTAAGTTTCTCCAGTTGAAAGGGACGGCGCATATTATGCCGCGATTCCCGTGATCTGACTAGGACTTCTCTGAGCGCAACAGTTGACCAGCCCGCTCCGCATCGTCCATCACTCGAAGCGTATTCTCTCCGAGAATTTTCCGGATATCGGATTCCCCATATCCGCGCCTCAGCAAGCCCTCCGTAATGACAGGAAATTTCGACGCGTCTTCCATCCCGGCCGGCATGAATGCGCCGTCGAAATCCGAACCGACCCCGACGTGGTCCGCGCCGGCAATGCCGACGGCATGATCGATATGGTCGACGATTTTCTCCCAGCTCACCTGCGGCAGTTTTCCGGCGCGAATCGATTCATCGCTCAGGCGCTGCAATTCCATTAAATTCCGCGCCTCGTTCTCCCCGAACTTTTCGCTGACCGTTTGTTCGTGAGACGCGATTTCGGAAGCGAGGGCGCGGTTCGCATTCGCATATTCCTGGCTGAGGAAGCCGTCGTGAAAGGTGATATGAATCACGCCGCCTCGGGACGCGAGCGCTTTGATCATCGCGTCATCAAGATTTCGCGGAGCATCACACAGCGCGCGGCAACAGGAATGCGATGCGATCACCGGCGCGCGCGACGCCTCCAGGACGTCGTAAAAGGTTGGATCGGAGACGTGGGAAACATCGACGAGCATTCCGAGCCGGTTCATTTCCCGAATCACTTGTTTGCCGAAATCCGTCAGCCCGTGGTGGCGCGGGGCATCGTTCGAGGAGTCCGCCCATTCGGTCGCCGCGTTATGAGTCAGCGTCATGTACCGCACGCCGCGCGCCTGGAATTCGCGCAAGATGGCAAGGTTGTTGTCGATGGCGTGCCCGCCTTCTACTCCCAACAACACAGCGATTTTATTTCCCGCTCGCGCCGCCCGGACTTCTTTGGAAGAGGCCGAAAGCGCCAAATCGTCGCCATGAATTTCGATTTGTTTTAGCGTGGCGTCGAGTAAATCCCGCGCGCGCTGAGTAGCCGCGGCACCTGTAATTTCGACAGGCACCCACAGGGCAAAAAAGATGGCACCAATGCCTCCCTCGCGCAATCTGGGGATATCGACGCAACCTTCGGCGTCGCGGTTCCTCAAATCAAATTGATCGAAGAGGAGGCGTTGCGGCGTATCCGCGTGAGTGTCAAACACGAGGCTTGAAAAATGAATCTCGCGCGACCGGGAAGAAAATTCGTCAGCGCGCATGGAGGTAGGATACCACCGTTGTGGCCGTTACTCGCCGCGGCGATGCAAAGTGGCGTGGATCAGGTCGCGGTTCATCCGCCCGATAAACTCGATCGGAATCTTCTTGGGGCACACGGCCTCGCACTCGCCATGATTCGTGCAGCTTCCGAAAAGTTCGTTGGACATGGCCGCGACCATGTCCGCCGTTCGCTGGTAGCGCTGCGGCTGTCCTTGCGGAAGTGAATTGAGGTGCGTGATCTTCGCGGCGGTGAACAGCATGGCCGCTGCGTTGGGACAGGCGGCCACGCATGCCCCGCATCCGATGCAGGCCGCCGCGTCCATCGCACGGTCAGCCGCATCCTTGGTGACGAGGATCGCTCTCGCGTCCGGCGCAACGCCGGTGGGCGCACTGATGAACCCGCCGGCCTGAATGATCCGGTCAAACGCGGAACGATCGACGGCCAGATCGCGCAGCACGGGAAACGCTTTCGCGCGCCACGGCTCGAGTGTCAGCGAGTCCCCGTCCTTAAAGAAGCGCATCGAAAGCTGGCAGACCGTTGTCCCTCGGTGCCCGCCATGCGCCACGCCATTGATCAGGAACCCGCACATGCCGCAGATTCCTTCGCGGCAATCGTGTTCAAAAGCGACTGGAGCTTCCCCCTGGGCCTGGAGATTCTCGTTGAGCAAGTCCAACATCTCGAGAAACGACATGTCGGGCGTCACACCCTGCACCTGATATGTGACAAATTTCCCGGCGGACTTGGTGCCCTGCTGCCGCCAAACTTTTAGTGTGAGGTTCATGGGCTACTTGTAGCTCCTCTGGGCCAGGTGAACGTGCTCGAAGGTAAGGGGCTCTCTATGCAGTTCCCACTGGTCGCCTTCGCCCTTCCATTCCCATGCCGACACGAACGAGAATCTCTCGTCATCGCGCAATGCTTCGCCGTCTGGGGTCTGGCTCTCGACGCGGAAATGTCCGCCGCAGGATTCTTCCCGCTCCAGCGCGTCGAGGCACATCAACTCAGCAAGTTCCAGGAAATCCGCAACCCGCCCGGCCTTTTCGAGCGACTGGTTGAGTTCCTCTCCCGTCCCAATGATCCTCAAGTTGTTCCAGAATTCCTCACGCAACGCGGGAATTTTTTCCAGGTTGCTCCGCAAGCCTTCCGCGGACCGGGCCATCCCGCAGTTTTCCCACACCAGCTTGCCAAGTTCCTTGTGGAAAGAGTCAACCGTCCTTTTGCCTTGAATGCCGATCAACTTGGCGATCCGTTTGTTCACGGCTTCCTTTATGGCCGCGAACTCAGGATGAGACGTATCGACCGTCTCCAGCGAGCTGGACGCAATGTAGTTCGGAATCGTATACGGCAGGATGAAGTAACCGTCCGCGAGCCCTTGCATCAGCGCGCTCGCGCCGAGGCGGTTGGCGCCGTGGTCGGAGAAATTAGCTTCCCCGGCGACAAAAAGCCCGGGGATCGTCGACATCAATCGATAATCGACCCACAGGCCGCCCATGGTGTAATGGACCGCGGGATAAATCCGCATGGGAACCTTGTAGGCGTTTTCTCCAGTAATCTCTTGGTACATGTCGAAGAGATTACCGTACTTTTCCCGGACCACCGATTCTCCCATGCGGCGAATTGCGTCCGAAAAGTCCAGGTAAACGCCCTGTCCGCCGGGGCCGACACCGAGCCCTTCATCGCAGACTTCTTTCGCGGCGCGTGAGGCAACGTCGCGAGGAACCAGATTTCCGAAACTCGGGTAGCGCCGCTCGAGATAATAATCGCGTTCGTCCTCGGGAATTTGCGTTGCGGGCCGCGTGTCTCCTTTTTTCTTCGGAACCCACACGCGCCCATCGTTCCTGAGCGATTCCGACATGAGCGTCAGCTTGGACTGATTCTCGTTGCTCACGGGAATGCACGTCGGGTGAATTTGCGTGAAGCAGGGATTCCCAAAAAATGCGCCGCGGCGATGCGCGCGCCAGATCGCCGTGGTGTTGCAGCCCTTGGCGTTGGTGGAGAGATAAAAAACGTTTCCGTAGCCGCCCGTCGCCAGAACCACCACGTCGGCTGCGAAACATTCGATCGCGCCGGTCAGGAGATCGCGCGTGACGATGCCGCGAGCTTTTCCATTGACGACGACAAGGTCCAGCATCTCGCTGCGCGTATGCATCTTGGTGCCGCCGGCGGCGACTTGCTCTTCGAGCGCCTGGTACGCGCCCAGGAGCAACTGCTGCCCCGTCTGTCCCCGCGCATAAAATGTGCGTGACACCTGGACGCCGCCGAACGAGCGTGTATCGAGCAATCCTCCGTATTCGCGCGCGAAGGGAACGCCCTGGGCCACGCACTGATCGATGATGTTGACGCTGATTTGCGCCAGGCGAAATACGTTTGCTTCGCGCGAGCGGAAATCTCCGCCCTTCACCGTGTCATAAAATAGGCGGTGGATGCTGTCGCCGTCATTCCGATAGTTTTTCGCGGCGTTGATCCCGCCCTGCGCAGCGATGGAGTGCGCGCGGCGCGGGCTGTCTTGGAAGCAAAAACAATGCACGTTATAGCCCTGCTGGCCGAGCGACGCAGCCGCCGAAGCCCCCGCGAGTCCCGAACCAACAATGATCACCGTGTGTTTGCGGCGGTTGGCGGGATTGACGAGCTTCATCTCGAAGCGGGATCGTTCCCACTTTTCCTCGATTGGACCGGACGGAATATTGGACTCGAGCATTTCTCTCCCCTCAACGCACCCAGCCCGCGAGCACCGAAATCGGCACCGAGATAAAACCAGCGAAGATCACGAGAGCCACAATCCTGGAGACGGCTCTCACACTTTTTGTATTGTCCAGGGTGACCCAGCCCAGCGTCTGCAGCATGCTCCAAATTCCGTGATCGAGATGAAGGCACAAGGCGCCCATGGCGATGATGTAGAACAACGCGATCGGCCAGACCGAAAAGCCGGCCACCACATTTTGATACACCATCAAGTGTTCAAACTGGCCCGGCTGAAATCCCACCATGCCGCCGGTGAAGTGAAACAAGTGGAACACGATGAAGACGGCGAGCAGCAGGCCGCCCCACCGCATGGTCACCGCGCCCCAGGTCGTCTCCACATTTTTCCTCGAGTCGTACCCGACCGGCCGCGCCTGCCAGTTCATGCGCGTCAGTTGCACGGCCGCGGTGATGTGCAGGATCACGCAGACGAACAGCACGCTGCGAACGATCCACAGAAGCTGGCCGTAGCCGAGCTCCGGCCAGCCCACTTCCCGAAGGAAACGCGAATAGGCGTTGATTTCCTCCGGGCCGGCAAATATTTTCAAATTGCCCACCATGTGCGCGATCACAAAAAGAATGAGGACGGCTCCGGTAACGGCCATGACCACTTTTTTTCCAATCACGCTGCTCCAAAGTGCCAGGAGGCGATTCGGCGCAGCTTTCGTTGCCGCCGTTGCTTCTGTCATTGCGGTGCTCCTGAATTCATTTCCATGGCATCAAGCCGAAACCCTTCCGGCGCACATCGCGCGTACCGGCACACCACGTTCCTTCCCTCTTGAAACACCCAGCCGCACTATGGCAATTTCTTAATCTTCTGGTATGGATATGTCCGCGGGGAAAATTGGCGAAACTGTCGAAAATCCACTTCTGTCGCAGGCATCCCGGCTCCGATGGATTAGAAATTTCAGTATAGGTAATTTCCGGTGGTTTTTCAATGGCGATATGAGTGAGAATATTAAAAATCCCCCCGCCCCTTACTTGGATATAATGCGTTTCGCTTGAAATACTGGAGAACGTTCATGTCCGATCAGCAGGTTGCCGATTTGGGAGCGCTCGTCAACACGATGGAAAGCAGTGGAGTAGCTCCCGATTCCGACGCGCTCGCCATGGTGGGAATAACACTCGCAAAACTGTTCGGCGTCGATACCGATGAAGTGGCGATTCTGAAACTGGCCCCCAAGAACAAGTGCCTGAGGTTCGTGATTCCGGAAAAACTTTCTCCGGTGGGCACGATTCCGCTCACTAGCACCACGGCCCTCGCCGCGAAAACAGCTCGCGAACGCAAGCCGGATCTCCTGAACAATTTCAGTACGGCACGGCATGCCAATGTTTTTGAAGCCGTTCCCCTCGGACGGGATCCAAGCGAATTGATCCAAAAGATCATGAGCGCCCCGATCCTGGACGGAACGCGAGTCCAAGGCGTCGTGCAAATTTCGAGGAAAGCCCGGTCACTCGCACAGGCAGGCGCCGATTTCACGCAAAGAGATTTGCGCACCCTGGTGTCGCTTTCGCCCACGCTGGACCGCTTCCTGAAACTTTGCAAGGCCGAGTGAGAAATGGCCCGTACGGGCGAGCTCCTGTGAATCGGTTTTTTTCGCTCGTTTGCGATTTCCTTCACGAAAGAGGCCTTCGGCGTCCTCCAGAAGTCACAACTTGATTACATTCTTGCTCTTGAGACCGGAAAGTAATTGACACAGTAGTGCGTTCTTGTTACTTTTCGGCACGCCTTTAAAGTTCGCGCAAATTTTGGGCAATCATCTAGGAGGCACCGTACCCCGGCACCCCTCATGGCGTTCGTCGCGAAAAAGATTTACCTGACAAAAGGCGTGGGAAAGCATCGCGAGAGGCTCTCAAGTTTCGAGCTGGCATTGCGCAGCGCGGGCATTGCCGCGTGCAACATCGTGCGCGTCTCTTCGATCTTCCCTCCCAATTGCAAGCTCATCTCGCGCGCCGAGGGGCTGAAGCACCTCAAGCCCGGGCAAGTCGCGTTCACCGTCATCAGCGAAAATTCCACGCGCGAAGCGCATCGCCTGATCGCCGCGGGCATCGGCCTCGCTCTTCCCGCCGACAAGTCGATGTACGGCTATCTCTCCGAGCACCACTCCTTCGGCGAAACTGAGGAAGTGGCCGGCGAATACACCGAAGAGCTCGCCGCCGAAATGCTGGCCACAACGCTCAACGTCGAATTCGACCCCGATTTGTCCTGGGATGAAAAAAAAGAAGTCTACCGCATCTCCAACAAGATCGTCCGCACTATGAACATCACGCAGTCCGCCGTCGGCGACAAGCGCGGCCTGTGGACCACCGTCCTCGCCGCCGCCATCATGATCGGCGAAGACGACTGATTGCTCGTGGTGCCATTCCCCGCGTCTAGCAGGCGCTCGATCAGACTGTCTCCTACTTGTCTTTCGATCCTTTCGAGAATTTCGGGGTCTCGATCGTCCCGTCAATCCGGAACGGAAACGACAACTTCCCATCCACCAATTTCGCTCCCGCCAACCGGGCGAACGTGTTCGTCAAAAATCCTTGCTTGGTGGTAATTGCCGCCACACCCTGATATTTCAGTTCGTCAGAACCCGAGACGCTCACACTTCCAGACCCGTCCACATCCACTCCGTAGCCGTCGATGTCAATCGCCTTGCTCGATATTCGCAAATTATCAAGCTCCAAGTCTGTGGAAATCGAATTAAACGAAGATGGATTCTCTTTGGCGGGCCCCAGATCGTTGAAGTGCGCCAACTTCATCAAGTTTGAATTGAGCATCAGACTGGGCACCTGCCCATTGATCACCCTTACGTGCCCCGTTCCGCGCATCCCCGCCAGGGGGCTCACCGTGTGCTCGATTGCTCCCGCAAATTTCAAATCTCCTTCCAGTATCCCCGTCAATCTTCCACGCGTTTCATGGAACGCCGCCAGCAGTTGGCCCATGTTGATTCCGTTTATTCGCGCCTCCGCCTTAAAGGTCGCCGTCCCCTTCGCTAAACTTACGGAGAAGTCGCCTGTTGTTTTCCCGCTGTAAGCGTCCGCACTTAAGCTTGTGAAAAAAATCTCCTTCGACTCTAGCCGGAACGTAGAATCCACATTTGTCGTCTCTACCGCGTCAAAGCGAAGACGGCTCGCCTTCCAGGTCCCCTGGCCGTTCAGCGAGGGGGAGGTGGGATTGACGATAGCTGCCAGGTTCACGTTATCCAGTTCACTGGTGATATCGTGGGCTTCAAAAAATATCGGGCCCGCCGCGTCGGAAGGCAACAGATTAGACAAGATCAATCTTCCCCGATGAATCACCACTTTATCGATAATGCCCAAGGGAAACGTGTTCTTCGAATTCGTCGTTTCAGGATTTTCGAAGTTCCAAGGGCCATCGGGATCCGACACCAGGTTGATCTCCGGGTCCTCCAGCACTACCGACCTTATGACTACCTTGCGGCGCAGCAGCGGCCAAAAGTCGAACACGGCGTCAACCCGGACCACTTTGACGATGTAACTGGGAGGAAATAGTGGGGGGCTTTTCACGCCAAAGCCGTCCATCTGAACCGTTATCTGGGGGAAAAAGGTCAGCGCCAACCGCGCGATTTCCACCTTCTTTCCGGTATTCTGTTCGAAATAGGAAATCACCTCGGGCCGGTAGCGATCCAGGTTAAAGAAAATTGGCGCGAGGAAGACCACGCCGGACAGAAGGCATGCGGTGATTACAAGCAACCACATGGCGATTTTGCGGCGTGAAGCCATACCGTTTTAAGATACCAAATTCGCAGTCGCCTCGCGCCGTGCGCGAACCGATGATTAGAAACCAGATTTCATCCGGCTGAACGACCCACAAATCTTAGGTTAAACGCTTCGTGGATCCAAGTCTGTTCACTTCTGATCACTTTCATGCCACGTAGGATCGGCTGGCTCACACTCTTCCCTTCAAATCGAAATGGATAATGCTATGATTCGACTGTGCCGGAACAATTCAGCGTTGGATTGATTCAAATGAGTTGCTCGCTCGATCCGGGAGAGAACTTTGCCAAGGCAGTGGCTCGTATTCGCGAAGCTGCGGCGCGCGGGGCGCAGATCGTTTGCCTGCAAGAACTGTTCCGCTCGCAATATTTCTGCCGTGAAGAAAACGCCGATTTATTCGAGCTCGCCGAGCCGATTCCGGGACCTTCTTCCGAAACCCTCTCGCGACTCGCGCGCGATCTGAAAGTCGTGATCGTCGGGTCGCTCTTCGAGCGCCGTGCCGCCGGCATCTACCACAATACCGCCGTGATTCTGGACGCCGACGGAGCGCTCCTCGGAAAATATCGCAAGATGCACATTCCGGACGATCCACTCTATTACGAGAAATTTTATTTCACTCCGGGCGATCTCGGCTTTCCGAATTTCGATACGAAATTCGGCCGCATCGGCGTGCTGGTGTGCTGGGACCAGTGGTATCCGGAAGGGGCGCGTCTGGCAAGCCTCGGTGGCGCCAACATTATTTTCTATCCCACCGCGATCGGCTGGCACCCCTCCGAAAAGCAGGAATTCGGCGCGGCGCAACTCGACGCCTGGCGCACGATCCAGCGCTCCCACGCCATCGCCAATGGCGTGTTTGTCGCCGCAGTGAATCGCGTCGGCTTCGAAGGTTCCCCCGAAAGCGGCCTGGAATTCTGGGGACATTCCTTCGTCTCCGATCCGTTTGGCCGCGTCCTCGCCGAAGCGTCCGCTGACAAGGAAGAAATCCTGATCGTCGAATGCGATCCCGCGCGCGTCGAGGAGACACGCCGCAACTGGCCGTTTCTTCGCGACCGCCGCATCGATGCCTACTCCCCGATCCTCGAGCGATGGCACGAGTGAAGCCCGCCCGCCGAAAACCATCCAGTCTTCATAAAGGCGGGCTCCAAGTAGAGCCCGCACCCGTCGCGCTCGGCTTCCGAATGCCCGCCGAATGGGAACCGCACGCGGCCACCTGGCTTGCGTGGCCGCACGAAGAGACAGACTGGCCCGGAAAATTCGCTCCAATCCCCTGGGTTTACGCGGACATCGTGCGCCACCTCTCGCAAGTCGAGCGCGTGCGAATTCTCGTCGAGAACGCGCCGATGGAACGCGCGGCTCGCCGCATCTTGAAATCCGCCGGCGCAAATCTCTCAGCCGTGCACTTCTTTCACGTGCCCACCAACCGAGGATGGGTTCGCGATTTCGGCCCGATTTTCGTGCGCAGCGGCAAAGACGAGATTGTAGCCACGAACTGGCACTTCAACGCCTGGGCCAAATACGATGACTGGAAAAAAGACGACGCCGCGAATGATAAGCTTGCATCGAAACTCAAATGGCACATGTGGTCGCCCGCCCATCGCGGGCGCCGCGTCGTTTTGGAAGGCGGCAGCATCGACGTCAACGGCCTTGGCACTTTGCTCACCACCGAGGAATGCCTACTGAGTCCGATCCAGGCGCGCAATCCCGGCATAACGCGCAATGAACTGGCAGCCATCTTCCGCGATTACCTCGGTGCCACAAATATACTTTGGCTCAAAAACGGAATCGGAGGCGACGATACGCACGGCCACGTGGACGATCTCGCGCGCTTCGTCGATCCAACAACCGTTGTGACCGTCGTGGAAAATGATCCCTCGGAAGCAAATTACCAGCCCTTGCAGGAAAATCTAGCACTGCTCCGCGAAATGAAGGACCAGGACGGCCGCGCACTCCGCATCGAAACGCTTCCGATGCCCGATCCCGTTTTTTTCGATGGCCAGAGACTCCCAGCCAGCTATGCGAATTTCTATATCGCGAATCAGTTGGTTCTCGTACCCACATTCAACGATGCTCGCGACGCGACGGCGCTCACAAAACTTGTCGCCTTGTTCCCCGGCCGTAAAGTCGTGGGAATCGCGTGTCTCGATCTCGTTCTTGGCCTGGGTACGTTACACTGCATGACGCAGCAAGAGCCCAAGTAGCACAGACTTCAGTCTGTGGTCTTTCGTCAAAAGCTCCCGGCCCGAGCGCGCGAGCCAAGACCAACTGGAACCCCACAGACGAAGTCTGTGCTACTAAAATCGCCCGCTCCGGCCGGCAAAGTTAAATCTGTGCTAATCAAAACAAGGAGGCCTCGATGCACATCTTTGCCCTATATATCCCCCAATCGGTGATCGCCTGGGTGATTATCGGCCTGATCGCCGGCTGGCTGGCGGGAACCGTTTCGCGCGGCCGCGGCTTCGGTTGCATTGCCGATATCATCCTGGGCATGGTGGGCGCAGTCATCGGCGGTTGGATTTTTATGAAGCTCAATATTCACGGCGGAGGTTTGCTTTACAGCATTGCCGCGGCGACTGTAGGGGCCGTCATCCTGGTCGCGATTGCTAGAATATTTTCCGGCGGGAAAGATTGATCTTATCCGCAAGAGGCGGCTCTTCTGGTGCCAAATCCGTAGGATCGGGCCGAGTAGAAACGTGGGATGCGGCAAATATTGGCCCGGATCGGAAACTTCGGCATATGATGTTCGTGGTGCGAATTAAGATGCGATAGTCAAAATTTCTACGTGTTGCCCAGATGTATGCGCAGAGGGTTCCTCTGCGCAGTTGTGGAACATTAGGGGCCACATGAGTAAGATATGGGGCTGTGAGGTGCGGGATGAAAGGTAGACTAATATCACTTATTGCACTGGCCGTGGCCCTCCTTGCGTTTAGCGGCCCCCTTGTGGCGCACCATGGTTCACAGGGGTACGACTTTACGAAGCGAATCACCGTGAAGGGCACGGTTTCGCAATTCGTGTGGGCCAATCCCCATTGCCAAATTTATCTTGACGCGAAGGATGACAAAGGCAAGGTTGTAAATTGGGCCGTCGAACTGAATAATCCGGGCAATTTAATCCGATTGGGCTGGACTCACGTGGCACTGAAGGCCGGCGACGAAGTTTCTCTTGAGTTCCACCCCGGCAAGGACGGCAAGCCTGTCGGCATTTGCGCGGACGTATTCTTCCCGGATGGTCGGAAGTTACATTCGACTCAGGGTTGTGGCTTACCACAAGAACCAGAATGAAGACCTGCCATTAAGGACTGGATCGCGGGAGTTTCAACTTGCAAAATCGTCTAATCCGTTCAGTCGTCGTGGTGGCGGCGTCCCTCACCTTATCCTCGGTCACGTTTGCGCAGACTACTCAGCCTTCGGGAGCGCCCAAGGAACAGACGGCGAAGCCACAGCCTTTTGACCCACATGATCTAACTGGAATTTGGGTAAGAGGAAAAGTTCCTAAGGGAAACGCCCCTTTAAGCGGCGATCGTCCTCCGATGACGCCTTGGGGACAAGCGAAATTCAATGCCGTGAGAGGTTCATTCACCTACAGCCGGGCGCCGGGAATCGCGCCCCCCATTGCTCCGGAACAAGAATGGAATGACCCGATGCTCCAGTGCGAGCCTGCGGGTTACCCACGCGTTATGCTGCAAATTTTTGCGCCGTTGATGAGGTTCATTCAAACTCGCAACGAAGTCGTGGAATTTTTCGAATGGGGCCATACCTTTCGCGACATTTGGACGGACGGCCGAAAGCCTCTCGAAAATCCCGAGCCGACGTATTACGGATACTCGGTCGGCCGGTGGGACGGGGACACGTTTGTCGTGGAATCGAACGGTTTTAACGATCGAACTTGGACTGATCCATTAGGCTCTCCGCATAGCGACCAAATGACGCTTCATGAAACCTTCCGCCGCGTGGACCATGACCACCTGGAGTTGGTGATTACGCTCACCGATCCGAAGACCTACACGAAGCCTTGGGTAAGCGACACATTGCTCTTCGATTGGGCGCCGAAATCACCACGATCCGAGAACGAGGAATTTCGGGAAGATTTCTGCATCTATTCGGATCAAGCGTCCTTTTTCAAAAAAGTCGACCCAGTCGGCGCAAGCGATGCGCCCGTGAAAAATAAGACCCAATAGGTCGCGCAAATCGCCCAGGTTCAGCGATGAGCCCTCCCCTACAGAGACTTCAAGTATTCCACAAGGTCCTTTTCTTCCTGAGCGCTCAAACCTAATACAAAGAACTGATCGTAATGGTTCACTACGTCCGCTAGCGTGGCAAAGCGGCCATCGTGGTAGAAGCCGCCGCTCGTATGGGTCCAGAGCCCCTTCAAGGGAGACGTTCGGTAGGCTTTATCTGGCGCACGGTTCGCCTGAAAATCGTCGATGCCGATCTCGGACGGGGTGTGCATGTTCCAACCAGGCTCGGTGAATAGCGGCGGGACATGGCAGGTGGCGCATTTCGCCTGACCGTCGAAGACCTGCTTGCCACGCTTGGCCGCTTCTTCATCAAAACTTCCTTTCGGGGGTTTGGGAGCAGGAATCGCCAACTGGTAGAATTGGAGTGCACCGAGTTTGGAAGTAATCAAGTCGGGAGTATTTCTGACATTCCCAAAGCCGGCTCGCGCAGCGATCGGGAACTGTGTTGCGTCATTCAGGCGAGGATCGTAGAAGGTGCCTTGGCCGTGCATTTCGAGGTTCGCCACGAACGCGTTCCAGTAGGTCACCGAACCCCATCCCGTCCACGTATGAAGGTTCACGCCTGTGAGCCCAAACGCGGGAGGAATCAAAGTTGCCGCGGTCTTTCCGTCCGGGCGGAAAGCCTTACCGTCCAGGAACAACTCGGCGTCAAAGTGCCCTGCGCCCCAGCTATTGAGCACCGCCGTCACCGTCTTCACATCCACCCCGAGAAGGTCGGCCACCGGTTGCAGGTTGGGAGCAAGCCCGACGATGGCACCAACATTCAAATCCCGATTGGCCCAGCCATCCAAGCGATGGCCGATGCCTGGTGCGAGTGAGCTGTCAACGGTGGAATGGCAGAACGCGCATTGAATGCCGATCGAGCGGAGGCTGCCCTGATCGTTGAAAAATCCAGTGACGCCAACGACGGAGTTTAGTTTGAGGAGCGCAAGCGTCGTGGCGGAATCATCAAGGTTAACCTGCCCAAGTTTGAGGGCTTGCATTAGACCTGTGGGGAGCGCATCCACATCTACTTTGAGTCCTACCGCCAGAGCTACTCTGGGGCTCACGCCAGGTCCCACGCCACCAAGTTTTGCGCCTTCGATAGCTTGGTGCAAGTGCAGCGTATCGCCCCAAAACGATTCGTCGCCGAACGTGTCAAATCGGAATGTGCTCCTGCCCTCATGGATCATCCGGTCGGCATTTGGTTGAATGGTGGGGTCGGCAGTCGAGTCTGAGCGCGCCTCTTCACCCTCGTGAGAACTGATCCGTTGTGCACCCACCAAAAAGAGAAATGTTAATGCGACACAGATGATCGACGATGCTTTTTTGGACATTGAATTCGCTCCCTTCACACTGTCTTGAAAACCTGCAAAAGCCAGCTTTCCACGGGTACAGGCTCCGCGCGCCGTCGCCAAAGCCCGCCTTAGGCGGTCGTCTGCGACTCGGGGATTGCCGTAAGAAACTGGACACACCTCCACCCTTGGCCGAGAGAAGCTTCGTTTTCAATTCGTTTTCAATTCGATGAAAGTTCGCGATTCGGTCCCCGAAATTCTCCGGGCCTTCGGCCGAAACGATTACTGGGTTGCGACAAGATGCGAGTTTGTCTGGTGTTTCACCGTTTCCGTTGCCAGAGAGCTCTCGCGAACCGCGGTGAGTTGAGCCAAGGCGAATGCGGCGATGGCAATCTCAACGTCGCGCACGGCAATGTCGAAGAACATCCCGGTGGTGAGCAAATTGACGGCGATGCCCAGGAGCCACAACGCAACGATATAGCTGCCAATCCTGGTCCACCGGGTAAGGACAAGAATGCCGGCGATGATTTCAATCACCCCGATGACGTGCATGAACGTCGGGACACTCACGGGAATTATTTTCGTGACGATGGGGCTGAGGTACGCGCCCCAATTTGTGAGAAGGTTGAAATACTTGTCGAGACCCGCGACGATAGGTGCAACTCCGAGGCCGATCCGCAGCGCCCACCAGGGAGCATTAAGCCGAGCATCGAATTCTGCCATTTTTTCCTCCTACATAAAGGAGTGCGCAGGGTCGGCGAGGTTACAATATTTCCTGATCCAGCCGGGAGGTGTAAAAAAAAACGGCCATCGCGCGCGTCGGACACTCAAGAATGTCAAATTTCAATTGAATGCTTGTAACCTTTTGGCTGATGCGGACTCTCCATATAAAGGAAGATGTGGAACTACTGGAAAAGGCGCGATACGAAGGATGGACCGACGAGCAAGTCGTCGAACGTGTGCTGGCGGGGGAAACCGCTCTGTATGAAATTATCATGCGGCGTTACAACCAGCGTCTGTACCGCGTGGTTCGGGCGATTCTGCGCGACGACAGTGAAACAGAAGATGTAATTCAGGACGCTTATGTCCGCGCCTATCAACATTTGAATCAGTTCGAGAGACGCGCGCCCTTCTCGACATGGCTTGCGCGAATCGCGATTCACGAAGCCCTCTCCCGTATCCGGAGGCGGAACCGCTTCGAACAGTTGGACAGTGCCACTCATGATGGAGAGTCTTCTTTGAGCCTTTCAAACTCCACGCTTGATCCGGAACAGAGTACATCCAGAGCCGAAATCACCCGGATCCTTGAACAGGCGGTCCTGGCGTTGCCGGAGCAATACCGCACAGTGCTCATGCTGCGGGATGTCGAGGAAATGAGTACAGCGGAAACCGCTGCGGCCTTAAGCATCACGGAAGTGAACGTGAAAGTCCGGCTTCATCGCGGAAGGGCGCTCGTGCGCAAACACCTCTTTGCTCGCGCGGGGGCTTCGGCAAAGGCCGCTTTCCCATTCATGGGTGTCCGCTGCGACCGCGTGGTGGAACGTGTGTTCGCACGTTTATCCGAATCGCATAGCCAAAAGGTCTCACCGTAGTCGTATCGGCTCGAATCCCTTACGCCTGAACTGCATGGGGATGGCAGCATCCCGGGCTTCGCCAGCTGAATGTTGATTGGAACTTGTCACGCAATCGTCCCGCTCGGCCTTTTTCTCACACTCCCATGTGATACGATGATGCGTCTTATTTACATAAGGACGTGAGCTACATTGGATAAACCTTCTCTCTTAGCAATTCCCCTGGGCGGACTGGGCGAATTCGGCATGAACATGCTCGTTCTTCGCTCGGGCGACGACATGATTTTGATCGACGCGGGGATGATGTTCCCTGAAGTCGAACTCCTCGGCGTGGACATCGTCATTCCCGACATCACTTACCTCAAGCAGAATCGGCAATACTTGCGCGCCATCCTGCTGACCCACGGCCATGAGGACCACATCGGCGCTTTGCCCTACATCCTGCGCGATCTGCAAGTGCCCATCTACGGCACGCGCTTCACGCTCGCTCTGGTGCACAAGCGCCTGGAAGAGCATGGCCTGCTGGACAAAACGGATCTACGCGAAGTCATTCCGGGACGCAAGTTGGAAATTGGCCCGTTCGAGGCCGAATTCATCAGCGTCACGCACAGCACGATTGACTGCGTCGCGCTCGCCATCCGCACTCCGGTCGGAATCGTGATTCACACCGGCGATTTCAAGATGGACCCTACCCCGATTGACGGCCAGCCGTTTGACTTGCACGCGTTCGCCCGCTACGGCGCGGAAGGCGTGCTCGCTCTGTTCAGCGACAGCACCAACGTCGAGCGCCCCGGCTACACGCCTTCGGAGCGAAATGTCCGCCCGCGCATCGAGGAACTCACGCGCGCGGCGACGCGCAAAGTAATCGTCTCCTGTTTCGCCTCGTCGATCCCGCGCATCCAGCAAATCGTGGACATTGCCGCCGCGGCGGGCCGCAAAATCGCTTTCATCGGGCGCAGCATGGTCGATAACGTCGAGATCGCTCACGGCATGAACCGCTTGCGCATTCCCGATGGACTGGTAGTACGCTCCCAGGACATCAATTCGTACCCGGCGGAAAAACTCGTTGTCCTGGTCGCTGGCAGTCAGGCTGAGCCCATGTCCTCGCTCTCGCGCGTCGCCGTCGATAACCACCGCCTGCTCACTCTCGACGAACGCGACACCGTGATCCTGTCCGCGCGCATCATTCCCGGCAATGAAAAAGCCATCTTCCGGATGCTGGACCACATGTTCCGCAAGCGCGCCCTCGTTTATTACGACAATGACGGAGGCACGATCCACGTTTCCGGCCACGCCTGCCAGGAAGAACAGAAGATGCTCCTGAATCTCGTGCGCCCGCGCTACTTTATTCCGATTCACGGGGAGTACCGCCAACTCTTCCGCCACTCTGCCCTGGCGCACACGGTCGGCGCGGTGTCCGAGGAAATCATGCTGATCGAAGACGGCCAGCCGATTGAATTCACCGACGATCGCGCCTACCGCCGCGAGCCGGTGACCGCGGGGCGCGTGTGCGTCGATTCCGGCTCACTCGAGGAAATCGAGGAAGTCGTCATCCGCGATAGGAAGCACTTGTCCGAGGACGGCGTCGTTGTGCCCATCATCGCCATCAACAAGCACACGGGGCAAATCGAATCGCAACCTGAAATTGTCACGCGCGGCTTCATGCCCTCCGATAACGGTCTCGAATTGCTCAACGGCGCGCGCGAAGTCGTTCTCCGAACCGTCGAGCAATCGAATGCCGAGGAGAAAACCGATTGGAGCGTCATCAAGGAAAAAATCCGCGAGGACCTGAGGCGCTATTTGAAGAAGCAGACATCCAAGCGCCCGCTAATTCTTCCCGTGATCCTCGAATTGTGAGCCGGCGCCGTGCCTGTTTCCGGACTAATTCTTCGCCCCTACCAGCCGTCCGATTTCGAAGCCTTGCTAGAGCTGGATCAAGTTTGCTTTCCAAAAACAATTGCCTACGGGCGGCGCGAGATGAAAAAGTATCTGCAATCGGAAGGCTCCCGCTGCATCGTTGCGGAAACTCCTGGAATGGTTACCGGGTTCATCCTCACGGAACGCGCCGGCGAACTCGCCCACATCATCACACTCGATGTTCTCGAACCGTTCCGCCGCCAATCCATCGGTTCCCTGCTCCTCCAGGCCGCCGAACAGGAAAGCGCCTCCCAAGGCGTTGCCTGCATGTATCTTGAAACAGCAACAACGAATAAAGCTGCAATTGCTTTGTGGAAAAAGCATGGCTATCGTGAGTCTGGAACGATCGACAATTATTACGGCCGCGGCCGGAACGCTTTTGAAATGCAAAAGCGTTTAGAACGGAAATCCCAAGTGAAGGGCCTTCCATGACGTTTCTGCATGTAGTGATCCTTGCCATCGTGCAAGGCCTGGCCGAACTCTTGCCCGTATCGAGTTCGGCGCACGTGGTCGTGTCCGAAAAACTCATGGGCCTGGACCCGGCATCGCCCCAAATGACTCTGCTCCTCGTAATGCTGCACACCGGCACAATGTTCGCGGTGATTATCTACTTCTGGAAGCAATGGATGAGAACGTATTTTCAGAGCGCGGAAGCATTCAAGCGAATCGCGATTCTGCTGATCGTGGCCACGGCGCTGACGGGCGTAATCGGCGAGGGCTTGATCAAGGGGATCGAGAAATTCGGTTTTCACGGCGCGAAGAACGCGGAAGTGGAACAGCTGTTCGGGCGACTCGATCTGATCGCGCCGGCACTCGCCGCCGCCGGCGTTTTGATTTTGATTGCCGGCATTTTCGAGAAGCGGCGCCCCTTCGCTGGCCCGAGCGACACCGGCGGCCTGGGAATGAAACAGGGCGCGCTGATTGGAATCGTGCAGGGATTTTGCCTCCCCTTCCGCGGCTTTTCGCGCTCCGGCGCAACGATATCAACCGGACTCTTGGCAGGAGTCGAGAAATCGCGCTCCGAAGCGTTCAGCTTCGCTCTCGCCGTGGCGCTCACTCCCGCAGCGGACGGACGCGAAGTGCTCAGGCTCATGAAGGCCGAGCAGATCGGCACCGGGCTGAATTTGGCGTCTGCGATGGTGCCCAGCCTCGTCGGAATGGTGTGCGCGTTTGTCGCCGGGCTCCTGGCGCTCAAATGGCTAAGCAAATGGCTCGAGAGCGACCGCTGGTATTTATTCGGGATTTATTGCCTGGCAGCCGCAGTAGCGGTCGGCGTTCTGAGCCACATGGGGTACTGACCGGGCCGAAAAGCCCGCCGCGTCACGCGAAGCCGGATCAGCCGAAAGCGCCTTCAAGTGTTCCTTGAAGCATTGAAGGACGCGTCATGACAATCTTCGGCGCCCCTTATACCACTTTTTGGTGTTTAGCTGGTTGGGACAGCAGCATCTACTCCGCAAACGGCCTCTTGACACCTTTGAACTTCGACCCTAAGTCCCATGATTGCTAGGGTTTCCTCTATTTGTGTCGAACCTATTAACGGGCGGGGTGCGGATGGCACCTGGTTTGCCCTCTATTCAGTGGCGACTGGTAAACGCAGTTCCTGAATGGCACTCGATTAACTGGAAGCTTGGGAGAAGGCAAATGGTTCGCAAACTTATCATCACAATCTTCGCATTCCTGTGTGCCGTTCCGGCGTTTTCTAACACCTCTCGATTCGCCACAGAACAGCCTCAACCGGCCCTACGCCTCATGAACGATAGCGAATTTGCTATTTTTCTAGGGCGTTTGGATTCGGCCATGCTCCGCTCTCAAGTGCAGCTGAAAAAAATGGATGTGCAGTCCTTGAGTCTTGATCTTCAGGAGAGAGAAGAACTGGAGAGAAGCCACGAACGGTGTATGCAATCGCTTGATAACGCCCGAGAAGAAATCCAAAAGCTACTTCAGAAGCAGACGCTCAAACTTGATTTATTCCTTCTGATTGACTTGAACGAGCTGGCCCGCAACCTGGATTCGCTGGACCAGGGCCTGGTAAACACTGTGGCCGTCAGCGCAAGCAGCAGAAACCAAAAGTCAATGAGTTATGCGCGAGAAGTCCTGGGCATGGATGTGGCGCTTGCCACGGACCTTTCCACATTTCAACATCACTTCCTTGCGTTTACCGGCGTCATCGACGCCACCCTTGACCAAGCCGATCAAGCCGCCTCTCAACCTCAGTCACAGAAGTGACTCCGACCCAGAATCCTTTTTCAGTTTGAGATCCGCTTCACGGCGTTCCTTCGCGCAGAAATACAATCATTGATAATTCCGTTTTCCAGTAAGTGACAGAATTACTGTTGCTGAAATCAGCATTCATCCGTTTTCACGGAACTGACCGGCATGCTTTCGCGGGGAGGCGAAAATGATTCTCGCTTCCCTCGGTCGTGGTCAAAACGATTGAAACTTATTTGGGGGCGAAGAATACATAGTCTGCGGAATAGGGTACGCGATCTTCCTGGCCGGCATGCGCGGCGTCGCAACCGGATGCTTGTGCTTTGCCGCCCTTGGTGTTGATGCGCTGGATGGACGTGACATGCGCGAGCGCGCCATCTCCGCTGTGGCTCACCACCGTGACCAGCAACCAGGGAATGGAATCGGCATCGGGTGATGGCGCGTTGGCCGCAGCCTTGCCCGTGACGCGGCTGCCATCGTTCCCTTCCCAGGAAGGTCCAGCGAAATGCTTGCCGAATGATTTGCCGCTTTTGTCGAAAAGCTGGGCCTCGGGAGCCTTCAGCGTCCAGGCGTATTTCCCGCCATCCGCGTTGCAGGAGTAGATCTGGTCGCCCTTGGCATGCACCCGCAGAAGGAGTTGCTCGTTGGCAGGCGGTTGCAGCTCCTTCGGCACTTCTTGGGCGTTGGCAGGGAGAGATATAAGAAATCCCGCCGCCAGGAATAATGAAGCGGATGCGAACGCGCGAATCGCTTTGTGCATCGAACTCCTCATCGGATGGTCACGCATCGGCGATTCACATTTTTGGGCAGAAGACCGGTGTCACTGTGCAGCGGCGCCTTCAACAATAAATACGCGGCTCTTCGCTGAGCTATGCCGGATCGGCTTAATCGCACTATACTCCGGCGAATCTTCCCAGGCCTTCGCTTTCTCGAAGCTGTCGAATGCGAGCACCACGAAACGCTTTGGCGCATCGCCTTCGATGGACTCGAATTTGCCTCCGCGAATCATATAGTGGCCATTGTAAGCCGCAACGGTTCCTGGAACTTTATCCGCATATTTCTGAAAGGTAGCCGGATCGGTGACATCGACTTCCGCAACGACGTAGCCGGGCAATACTTTCGCCTGCCGCGCATGAATCGCTGTGGCGCCTCCCACGCCGATCAATGCGCCGACCAGCACTCCCAACATTATTTTGTAGTTTGTTTTCATGGTTTCATTCTCCCCCTTTCGTTTGTGAGAGCAAGCACTGAGAAATGCAACAATGACTTGCAAACTCTATACATCCGGCCATCGAGGTCGTCAACGATTTTAAGGTTTTAGTGGCGCAGGCTTCAGCCTGTGGGGGTTGGCCCCTGCTAATATAGCACCCACAGGCTGAGGACTGCGCCACTAGTCGCGTGGTTCAATCTTGGCAATCTTCCCCTGATGCACTTCCGCGACCCAGACTGCGACCGGAGATGTGGAGTTGTCCACATCGATGTGCCGGATATTTGCATTCACGGTCGGCAGCATGTATTCCGTAAATTTCCCTGACTTGGGATCGAGGCGATCGACGAGGTCCGCGCCCATCCCAGATGTCCAGGCCTCTCCGTTCTTATCCGCTTTTGCGGGATAGGGACCGAGCCACGGCGTCGGCGCGGTCCACTCCTTAAATTGCTCGGTCTTCGGGTCAAACATCCCGAGCTTGTCCGCATAATACTCGCCAAACCAGACCCGATCTTGCGAATCCACGGACACGCGGCGCGGACCGGAATTCAAAGTGGGGGTCTTATATAAAGTTACTTTCCCCGTTTTCCCATCGATCTTTCCGATGTTCCCTCCGACGATATCGCAAATGTAGATGTTCGATTTGGAATCCGCCGCGAGCCCATAGGTCGAATGCCCGACGGGCGTGGCGTTGTAGCTGAATTGGATGATACCGGAACTTTTCTCGTCGGGGTGAAAGCCCGGATACATTGGATAAGCGGTGACGCGATTAGTTTCGGGATCAACCTTGAAAATCAAGAGGCTTTCGCCTCCCGGAAACCATGCGGTCCCGTCCGGCGCCGCCGCCACTTGCGGCTGGATGGCGCGCGCGTCGTTGTATTCCGGGGGGACGAGCCAGGTTTGAAACTTCTCCGTCCGCGGATCAAACCGTGTGTATCCGCCCTGGCGGAATCGCGGAATCCACAAGTAGCCGTCGCGATTGAACTCGATGGAAAGAGTCCCCTCGGGAAAATCCGGCTTGAGGGGCGGCATGCGCCATTCTTTGGTCTCGCCGGTTCGCGGGTCCAGGCGGCCGATGAGCGGCTCGCGAAAATCGTTGTACCAGACCATTCCTTTATCATCGAGGTCGGCGTCATGCGGCAGCCGTCCAGGCTCGGGCAGATCGTATTCGGGAATGACGACACGCGTGGCTCTACCCGTGGGACGCGGAAGCGTCTTCAGTTCATATTTCCATTCTCTCGTCGAACTCAAATTGATCGTGCTCAAATATTTCGCGAACTCAGGGTCCGGCTGAACCGCAACCTTGTAGGGTAATGAAACAGGATGTTCAAGAACGGCCTGCTCGGAATAACTTCTCATCCGCGCAAAAGTGGTAAGCCACCCCTGCTCATCGTAAGTGCTCTGCACAATCGGCGCGAGGGAGTGGCAAGCGGCACACCGGAATAACTGGTTCTTTTGCGCCTCTGTTCCCGGGACGCTAATCAACCACTCGGAACTGGTGAGTTGAGGAATGAGGTCTTTGGTTTTTACCAGCTTAAGGTCTGCTCGGGTTGTGACGCCAGCCGCCACCTCGACGGACACTGGGTTTGCAAGGTCGTACCCAACAGCTCGGATATCAATGCTGAATTTGCCAGGCGTGAGTCTGCTCGCCGGAAAGGAATAGCGCCCCTCGTGATCGCTGACTACTGTGATGCTGATAGTTTTGCCCTCCCCCTTAGCTCTGACCAGCACGCCTTCCATCGCCCCTTCAGCATCCGAACTCACCCGGCCCGCGAGAGCCGCCGGCGCGAGTTTCTGAGCGGGAGCAGCGAGCACGCTCCCCACATTTAAGATCAATGCCAAAAAAGCGATTTTCATCCGCATCTTTCACCCTCGTTTGGTCGATCCCTGATCCCGTCAGTAATTGCAGAGCGAATGCGAACTTAATGTGGCTCTCTAACGGTAGAGACTTCGGGCCAGTTCAGCGCTTCCGCTAAAGTCTTGCCTAGAATCCATTCCTTATCTTCCACAGAGAGGAAGTCGAGGCCGACCTGAAAAAGGTCGAGGCACTCCCGATAAGTACTGGTGAGGCGGCTCCGGTCCGCCCCCCAAAGCATTCGTCGCGGACCGTAAACGTCGTAGATCCGCCGAATGAACTGGTGGAGGTCACGGAAGGGATATCGTTCATTGGAGAAGCACGGTGCGGAGGATGCCATGACGAAGATCCTGGGATGGCGCGCCAGAGTCAAGAGATCGCTGAGCCCGGCGAACGCGTCAGCGCCCCGCACATCCAGCGGACAGCCCATGTGAGGAATGAGAATATTGAGGCCGCTGTGGCGCTCGGCGATAGGCAGAAGCTTGTGAACCATCCCAGGTACGAGCGCCATGACTGGAATTCCGAGCCGCTCACAAGACGCCCAAAACCAATCCAGTGAACTATCCTCAAGCCGGTCAATGAATGGCCTCACGTGAAAGGACATCCGAACTCCCAACATCCGCGGCTGCTTCAGCCATCTTTCGAGTTGTGCGCAGGCGTCGGAGGCCTTGGCATCGAACCGGCCGACGACAGCAAATCGCGCCGGATACCTGGCGGCGGCTTCACACGCCATCATGTTGTTTTCACCGACCCATGTAGGGGGCACAATCAAGGCGCGGTCAACTCCGACCGCATCCATCTCCGCCAGCATTTCCTCAGCGCTAAACCCATCGGGTCTATGAGGGGGACGCTGTGGTCCCTTTGGCCAGGGCCGGTCCGGCCGCTCTGGTTCCCAGAGGTGCACCTGGGCATCGCTGACGAGCATACGCAACCTCCAGAATGTGCACATCGTACCTGCTGAGGAATCGTCAGCGCAACTTGGCCGAGTCCTAATGAATTTTTGGCGCTCGGACATCCTTGCGGCACAGCGCTAAAGCAAGTATTCTCCTTCGCGAATTCCAAAGGATTCATCGAGGTGCGCCCTTTAACGATCGCCGTTGGCAACCCCGGTCTTACGAAGTCCCTGAAGGACGGGACCACACAGTGCGGCCACCTGACCCTGAACTTCATTCAAGTGGACCCAATAATCGCGGCCATGCGGCGCATGGTGCGGGACCTTGAATTCGATATCTGCGAGATGGCTCTCTCGACCTATCTGTGTGCTCGGTGTTACGGAAAACCCTTCACCGGCATTCCCGTGTTCCCGGCCAGAAATTTTCACCACCGCGCTGTGTTCTTCAACGTTAATTCCGGAATCGAAGGGCCCAAGGATTTGGAGGGACGGACCGTCGGTGTGCATCGCGGCTACACCGTCACAACGGGGTTGTGGGCCAGGGGAATTCTTCAGACCGATTACGGGGTGGACCTCAAACGGATCACTTGGGCCGCGACCGGCGATGAGCACGTGGCGGAGTATCAAGCGCCGCCCAACGTAAACTACTCGTACAAGGGGAAGGCGGTAGTGGATTTGTTGCTCTCGGGCGAAATTGGCGCCGCGGTTGGGGATATACGCGTGGACACACCGGACGTCAAATCTCTCATCCCAGACGCCCGCAACGCAGGAATTGCATACTTCCGTAAGACAGGGATCTACCCGGTCAATCACTGCTTGGTGATCAAGAACGAAATCCTGGATGCGGAACCGTGGGTGGCAGAAGAGCTCTTCAACGCGTTCAAAACTGCCAAGAACAGTTACCTCGCCCGACTGGAAAAGGGGGTGGACCTTTCCCCGGCGGATGAGGCAGCTATCGGCTTGGGACGCGCAGTGGGCGGGGATCCCTTCCCTTTCGGCGTGAATGCCAATCGAAAAGCATTGGAGGCGATCGTTCAGTTCGCGTTCGACCAGCAAGTGATACCGAAGAAACCCAGCCTCGAAGAACTCTTCGCGCCGAACACGGTGACCTTGGAGTAGTGCCCCGTCCCCTGACATAACAGCCGGCCACGGACACCGCAGAAACGGCCTCCCTTTGATGCGCATCAGAGTTTATATCCAGAAGAGGGAAAGGACGTTGCGCAAGCTTGATCGACAATATCTTTTCTTTCCCCTGACGATACAAACGTGTTAAAAATAGTTATCGATCTCATTGGCACGCGGAAACTCAAGATGGCGATCATGTTAAGCGAGTTTGGACCTTCGTTATCGCTGCCCACTTCGGCTAGAAAGGAATCATCCATGAGTACATCAACGCAGGCCCTCAAGAACGTGCGAGTTTCCATGATGAATGCCATCCACGATCTGCCCTTGCTCGTGGCCCGGGATGAGGGCTTTTTCAAGGATGAGGGACTGGATGTGGAGATTCTCAAGACTCCTGGCACGGCGCAGCGACGCGCCGATCACCAGGCTCTCCGAGACAATGTTTTTGAACGCACCATGGAGTCCCTCTACGATAAGGGCGCGTGCGATCAGTTTCGCATGTGCGAGTGGGGCGTGATGAAACGCGCCGTCGAATCCAACGTGAAGTCCGGGCATCGCCCGGCCAAGATCGTCGCCCTGGGTTCCGCGATGTCCACCTTCGCGATTGTGTCCGACTCCAAGTTCGGTATCTACGAACCCGAGCAATTGAAGAACAAACCCATCGCCGTTAGTCCTTTCAACGGTTCCCATTTCACCATGCTGAAGATGCTGGAAGGCTTCCTGGAACGCGATCAGATCAAGTGGATGAACGCCGGAACGCACGAGGAGCGGCTCGAGGCGTTGAGCAAGGGTGAGGTCAAGGCCGTCTGTCTGATGGAGCCCTGGATCAGCGTTGCCGAGAAGCGCGGACACACCGTGCTCATCGAATCCCATTCCACAAGGAGCGAGGCATCCGGGGACGAACTGGACGGCCCGACGCTCAGAAAGATGTTCGATGCCGAGGCGCAAGCTGCTGCAGCAATCCAAAAGAACCCTGGGAAATATGCGCATTACCTGATCGAAGAGGCCGGCGGCGAGCTTGGGCCCGGAGACCTCAAACTTTCTCGCATCCTGAATGCGCCCCCCGAACCCTACACTCGCGAACGGTTCGACCATACCTACCAGTGGACGCTCGGTTGGGGTCTGACGGAACCTGGCGCTACCTATCAGAACACAGTGGACAATCGCGCCTGGGAGTAGCGACTCCTCATCCATATGATGCCGATGAGAAGTCGGATTGTCGGTAACCGACCCGCTACTTCCATTTCATATCTTCTTGCCTGCGAGCCGGTCTTTGGTATAGTCGTTGCGTTGCTCGTGCACTTCCAGATGGGATCCGCGCGCCAGCGCCCGCGCACCCTTCCTGCGACGAGCACCTTCCCCCTATTTCGAGGAGATATTCGTGCGCGTTCTAACTCCAACTGAGAATCATCGTCTCAATGAATTGATTGGTTTTCTCGGCATGACGATCGCCATCCTGGTGGCGCTGGCGCTGATTTCCTACAGCCCTCACGATCCTTCGTTCAATGTTTCCGCCGAATCCTCCGACCTGCATTCCGCCCGGAACTGGATCGGCCCGGTCGGCGCGTACGGCGCGGACTTGCTGTTTCAAGGCTTCGGCTATGCCGCATTCCTCTTGCCGATCGGCATGTTCGCCGTCGGATCTCGGTGGTTTCGCAGCGAACTTTTGGAATCACCAGTCATCAAAATCGTGGGGTCCTCGCTGCTGGCGCTGATGCTCCCTGCGTTGCTCACGCTCTGGCATATTCCGGAAGTGCGCGGCGCGATCCCTGCCGGAGGCCTGTTGGGCCATCTGGTTTCGACAGGATTGCTTGCCGGATTCAACACGGTGGGAGCAAACCTGGTTGCGCTGGCCATCTTTTTTGTCGCGCTCTTCTTGACGACAAAATTTTCATTTATCGAAACGCACGAAACGCTGCGCGGCCCGCTCGGCAAACTGAACGTGATCGGCCCGCTCAAGGAACGCTACTACACCTGGCGCGAGGAACGCGAGGAGAGGCGCATGCAAGAGCGCCTCGCCGAAATCAAATCGCAGGGCCGGCCTCCGATCCCATTGCAATCCGTGTCCGAAGTGGATGGCAGCGCCGTCGCGGAACGAGACGAGCGAGAAGAAACCGAATCTGGTGAATCCGACCGCCCGCGCTCGATCATTTTCCGAAATGTGGAAGAAAGAAAGTCGCAGTCCAGGCCGTCTTCGTCGCCGAAAATCGCCAAAGGCGCGACCAGCTTCCGCCTTCCCTCCCCCGATTTGCTTCGCCCCGCGCCGCGGCACGAGAGAATCGAAGAGGATGAACTCAAGGAATGCGCGCACGCGATCGAGCAAAAATGCCAGGAGTTTGAAGTCAGCGGCCGCGTGACCCAGATCAATCCCGGCCCCGTGGTGACCACCTACGAATTCAAGCCCGAAGCCGGAATTAAATACAGCCGCATCACGGGGCTCGCGGACGATCTTTGCCTCGCTCTCAAGGCCGAATCCATTCTCATCGAGCGCATTCCCGGAAAATCGACGGTGGGCATCGAAGTCCCGAACGCAAATCGGCAAACGATCGCCCTGCGCGAACAGATTGAATCCGCCGAATTCGTCAATTCGCCTTCCAAATTGACGCTTGCCCTCGGCAAAGATCTGATCGGACGCAACCGCGTTTCGGATCTCTCGCAAATGCCCCACCTGCTCATCGCCGGATCGACGGGAACGGGCAAGAGCGTTTTCCTCAACTCCTTGATTCTCTCGATGCTGTACAAGGCCACCCCGGACGAACTGAAAGTCGTGCTTGTGGACCCGAAGCGGCTGGAGCTCGGCCTGTACGAAGACATTCCGCACCTTCTGGCTCCGGTCGTCACCGATCCAAAAATCGCGTCCAATGTTTTGCGCAACGCCACGCGCGAGATGGAAGGCCGGCTCAAGCTGCTCGCCGCGCGCGGCGTCCGCAACATCGATCAGTACAATCGCACATTCCAGAAGAGCCAGTCGCTCTCGCTCTTCGACGAGACCGACAACTCGGAACACAAGCCGCTGCCCTACATTGTCATCGTCATCGACGAACTCGCCGACCTGATGATGGTCGACACGACCAATGTCGAAGAATCGATCACGCGCCTGGCGCAGATGGCCCGCGCGGTCGGAATCCACTTGATCCTCGCGACGCAGCGCCCCTCCGTCGACGTAATCACCGGCTTGATCAAGGCCAACTTCCCCGCCCGCATTTCCTTCCGCGTGGCGAGCAAAGTGGACTCGCGCACCATTCTCGACGCCAACGGCGCGGAATCGCTCCTCGGCCGGGGTGACATGTTGTATCTGCCGGCGGGTTCGGCGCGCCTGAACCGCATGCACGGTCCCTTAGTCACAGAAGACGAAATCACCGCCGTGTGCGATCACTGGCGCTCGCAGGCCAAGGCCGTCTACAACGAGCGTTTGCTCGAAGCGCCAAAAGAGGAAAACGCCGCAGGCCCCGATGGCGAACCGGAAGGAGAAGCCGTCGACGACGATCTGTACCAGGAAGCCGTGCGCGTCGTTTGCGAAGCGGGCCGCGCATCCACTTCCACATTGCAGCGCCGCCTGCGCATCGGCTACGGCCGCGCCGCGCGCCTGATCGACATCATGGAAAAAGACGGCATCGTAGGCCCGCCCGATGGCACCAAGCCGCGCGAAGTGCTAAAAGCAAAAGACTGGATGCGCGAGATCGATCAGTCGATGAGATAGAGGTTGGAAGCTGGATGTTGGAGGTTAGAAATCCCAACCCCCGGACCGGCAATTAAGCGTGGACGCTCCTGCGTGAGATTTTTCCGTCCAACCTCAAACCTCCAATCTCTAACTTCCTGCCGCGAATCCCGGCTCTCACTTGCTTCTAGCCCTCACGACTCGTACAATCTCCTGTCTACCGAAATGCCGGGGTAGCTCACCGGTAGAGCGCGGCCCTGAAAAGGCCGGCGTAGGGAGTTCAACTCTCCCCCCCGGCACCATTCCATCTTCCACGTTTTCTGCGGGTTACGTTTTTCCAGGCTATACGCATTGTCATATACTGACGGCTTACAGGGATCCTTGTTGATAATGACGCTCGGATACCTTCAGTTTAGAAGAAGCGAGCCGGGCGTTCCGGGTGGGGATAAGTTGAGACTAGATGCCAGCCCAAGGGCGGTATGCCCATATGCGCGCCGGCAACGAAGGTGAAGGAATGATAGTGGTAGTAACGGTCTTGTCTGCGCCAAACGTCGATGTGAATTTTGATAATCCCGCCAGATCGAAATATGTGAGAACGGCGAAATAATCTTTCAAGGGTTCTGTGGCCTCATACCTGTCTTGGATCTCTAAATCTTGCCCAGGTGGCAAAAAACGATTGTCGAAGGCGGAAAAACTGCGACTTTCCCTAGCGTCACTCTTGAATACGTACTCCAGTCGTATGAATGCTAATCTTAACGGAGCATTCGAAGTACTCAGATAGAGCATTGCTATTAGAGTATTGCTCATGCCCGCGGTTCCGATGGTCATACGCATCGCTGGGATAGGCTGAGTTCTAAAGCGCACGTCGGCTTGCATCAGACGCATTGTCGTCCAATTAGCGCGGACGTAAATGCCGTTCAAAATAATCAGAAGGACTGTAAGCAATCCGATGGCGATCCCGCTGATCGCCTGAAGAAACTCTCGGTTGTTGTAGACCCAATGGAGAGGATGCATCGCGGCGTATTTTACGCCTCATCCGGGAGGCGATGGAAAGAGTTTTGCGGAGCCCGGTAGTCGAGCCCATAGTTGCGAATGTCTTGAGATTTGAGTTATGCTATTTGGGTTGTGAATTGGTTTGGCTCACACGAGTATTTGGCCGCATGGCTCGCACTCGCTTCGTCGATTGCTTCTCCGTTGATTCCTGCCCTTTTTAAAAAAAACTAAAATCACGCGCGCGCTGAAAGTTAAGCCGCCATACCGGGAAATGGCCAGACGAGCGCTGTTTTCGGTCTCGGGATTTTCATGCTTTTAAGCGCGTGATTATAAATGGCATAGCGGAGTGCGGCCACGATGTGATCGCTTTCTTTGAGATGTTCCTCTCTTGGTTTTTCAGGATTATATCCATACGAATTGAATCTATCTTTCACATTCTCATAAGTATCAAGCACATATAGTTGGCGCTTTCTTATGAGCTCGCTTACTCGATCAATGTCCAGTACAACGTTCTTATCTACGGTCCTTAGATAGAAACCGCGAGGGGAATCTCCCACTGAATCGTCGGGCAAAGCATCTCCGCGCGACCCTCCGGCACCACCGAGTTGCGTTCTCTTTCCCAACGGACTCTTGCAGCCCGTCTCTTTGCAATTCCCTTACAAACCACCGATTGACAATGGTTTCAGTCCGGCATACGATTTCTCACGGCCCTCAATTCAAGCTGTAGTTACACATCCCAATCTTCGATTGAGGATGCCCTGGCCTTGGCCCAGCCGCCGAAGGAGATCAGCGATATGAAGAAGAAAATGTCGTATCTCGGAATCGTGGCAATCACGCTCACCGCATTCCTGGGAATCGTGCGCACCGGCCACACGGCGCGCAAGCCCGCCGCGGAAATTAAAATCGTCTCCGACGACATCGGAGGCGTGGTCACCAGCTCCAAGGGCCCGGAAGCGGGCGTGTGGGTGATCGCTGAAACAAAAGATCTGCCCACCGGCTATCGCAAGATCGTTGTCACCGACGATCAGGGCCGCTACGTCATTCCCCAACTCCCGAAAGCGAATTACGATGTCTGGGTGCGCGGCTACGGCCTCGTGGATTCTCCGAAAGTGAAAACGATGCCGGGCAAGATGCTCGATTTGACCGCTGTAATCGCGCCCGATGCGCACGAAGCGGCGCAATACTATCCCGCCGCCTACTGGTATTCCCTGCTTCACATTCCGCCGAAGAGCGATTTTCCCGGCACGGGCGACAAAGGAAATGGCATCTCCGAGCGCATCAAGGATCAGGGAACTTGGGTTGAAAACGTGAAGACCGACGGCTGCGAAGCTTGCCACCAACTCGGCGACAAGGCCACGCGCACGATTCCTTCCAGTCTGGGCGCGTTTGACACTTCCTACGCGGCGTGGGACCGCCGCATCCAGTCGGCGCAGGTCGGCAGCATGATGAGCGCCGTTGCGACGCGCGTTGGCCGCAAGCGCATGCTCACGGAATATGCCGATTGGACCGACCGCATCAAGGCCGGCGAATTGCCGCCCGCTCCTCCGCGCCCACAAGGGATGGAACGCAACGTGGTCATCACCGAGTGGGATTGGGCCACTCCCAAAGAATATTTCCACGATGAAATTTCCGTCGATCGCCGGAATCCGAGTTCCAATCCAAACGGCCTCGTCTACGGCGTCCATGAAGACAGCTCGGATTTCATAACCGTTCTGGATCCGACGAAAAACTCGTTTAGTCAGATTGCGATCCCCTACAAACCGGGCACTCCCATGGCAGAGCCGGAAGAACTGCTCGAACCCTCGCCGTATTGGGGAAACGAACCGGTCGCGATTTCCCACGCCACAGCGCACAGTTTGATGATGGATTCCCAGGGCCGAATCTGGACCGCAGCCGCCACGCGCGACCGGGGAAATCCGGACTTCTGCAAGAAGGGTTCCAGCGATGAGTCCGCGATGGTGCTCCCGCTTGCGAATAGCTCGCGGCAGACCAACTTTTACGATCCCAAGACCGGGCAGTGGACGCTCGTTAACATGTGCAGCAGCTCGCAGCACCTGATGTTTGCCGAGGACGCCAACAACACTCTCTGGTTCAGCAATCCTGGCGGCGACAATGTCGGCTGGCTGAACACGAAAATGTTCGATGAAACCCACGACGCCGAAAAATCGCAGGGCTGGACGCCATTCGTTCTCGACACCAACGGCAATGGCAAACGGGATGAATACACGGAGCCAGGCCAGCCGATGGATCCCACCAAGGACATGCGCATCAAGGTGGGCTTCTACGGCGTGAGCCCGAGCCCGGTGGACAGCTCGATTTGGGGCACGGTGCTGGGCTTCCCCGGCTCCATCGTCCGCTTGAATCCAGGCTCGGACCCCGCGCGCACATCGCTCGCCGAAATCTATGAAGTGCCGTGGAACAACCCGAAGGCCCCCGTGCAGGGTTTTTCACCGCGCGGAATGGACATCACTCGCGATGGCGTGATTTGGACAGTGCTCGCCAGCGGACACTTCGCCAGCTTTGACCGCCGCAAGTGCAAAGGCCCGCTCAACGGCCCCACTGCCACCGGCCAGCAATGCCCCGAAGGCTGGACGCTATATCGCACTCCCGGACCGAGCTTCCAGGGCCAGACAGAATACGGCAGCGCCGACACCAACTATTACAACTGGGTCGATCAATTTGACACATTCGGAATGGGCAAGAACATTCCAATCGCCACCGCGAATGACATGGACGCGCTCGAAGCCCTCGACCCCAAGACCGGAAAGTTTCTCGTGATGCGAGTTCCCTACCCCATGGGCTTCTTCGCCAAGAGCATGGACGGCCGCATCGATGATCCCAACACCGGATGGAAGGGCAAGGGACTCTGGTCCACTTACGCCACGCGCACGCCGTGGCACATCGAAGGCGGCAAGGGCACAACCAGCAAGGCCGTAAAGTTCCAGTTGCGCCCCGACCCGCTCGCGAATTAGTCAAGTTAACTTTCGAACCTAATGCCCGGAGACCGCAGGCGGTCTCCGGGCGTTTTTTCCGCTGGCTTTTGACTCGAAGCCGGGCGCCGCATGCTTGTGCTTTCCGCAAGAGTGCGGGTTTTGATTCCCTAATTTGGCGGTATACTTAGTTGAAATGAAGCTGAGAAGCGGATACGGACTCGCGTCACCACCGGCCCGAGAGATGCGAATTCAGTTATTTGCGCTCGCCCTCTGCACTCTGTTGTCACTGAACGCGTTGGCTTTTAACTCATCACTTCAGCCCGAAGAGGTTCAAGACGCGTATTCTCTCGGTCAAACATCCAACCACGAAGAGCTTGCGGATTTCCTCAACCAGTACGAGCACGACTTCAAATACCCTGCTGACAACTCGGTTGCGTTCGTATCATCGGTGGAATTCCAAACGCCGTACGAACAAATCGTTTTGCGATCTCTGCGCACGACCCAATACAGCAAGTTTAAAGCCGAGGAAGACTACCAAGCGAACCCGGGGCTGGTTATTGTGCGAGCCATCGTTTCTCTAAAAACAGGCTATTCGGGTCCTGCGCCGCCCGCCGATAGTTTCAAGGTTGTCGTCTCTCAAACAAAACCGATCGAACCACGGAAGGTGACTAGCACAGTGCTTTGTGATCCCTACAATCCGTTAGTGAATCCAACGTTCGCCAATTGCATAGCCTACACGCGGGAAATTCTTTTGCAATTCGACGCCGAGCAATTCGCGCCCGGCAGGGCCACGGTCAAGGTAATGCTCCCTTTTGAACAGTCGATGGAAACGAAATACAATCTCGACAAACTCAAATAGCCGCCTGGGTGCCGGCACCGCTGAATATTGCCGTTCCTCGACTTCTTTTACTTCCTCTACTTCCTTAGCTTCCCTTACTTTTTCTCCACAAACAGCGACGGATACTGCTTGCGCAGGTTTTCAACCTTTGGATAGTCATTCATCACGATGTACATGTTCTCGGGATGAAGGTCCATGTACCCCTGGTGATAATCTTCAGCAGGATAAAACTTCTCGAGCGGAACAATCTCTGTAACGATGGGCTGCCGGAACACTTTGGCTGAATCCAACTGCTTCACGTACGACTCGCTGATCCGCTTCTGGTCTTCCGACGCGTAAAAAATTGCGGAGCGATATTGCGTGCCGTGGTCGGGCCCTTGCCGGTTGAGTTGCGTGGGATCGTGCGCGATGGAGAAGAACACCTTCAAGATCTGCCCGAACGAGATCTGCGATGGATCGAAAACAACTTCGACAGACTCCGCATGTCCGGTGCGGCCCGAGCACACTCTTTCATACGTCGCCGTATTTGCCGCTCCTCCCGAATAGCCGGAGGTGGCGCCGAGGACGCCCTTCAGCCGTTCAAACACCGCCTGAATTCCCCAAAAGCAGCCGCCTGCAATGACAACCGTCTCCCGCCCTTTTGCCGCGGCCAGCGGATTGTCAGCCGCGGGATCGGGAAGGGCCACAACATCACTCGACGAATTGCAACTCGCCCCGCTTGGCAACATGTTTTTGCACCTCCGAGTAGGACAGGCTTCAGCCTGTCGGGTTTGAGTGTGGGGAAATCTAAACCGACAGGCTGAAGCCCGTCCTACTCAAGACTATTGCGTGATCGAACTCGTCCCCTTCGCAGGCGGCGTTCGCGCCGGTTTCGCGCCGCCGGCAGCTTCTTTGACGATTTGGGCTGCCAGTTTGCCGCTGACAGGGCACTCCGTGTCGTTCACCCGGCATTGCGAAAGCGTCAGCTTGCAGCCGCACGTGCAGCTTTCCGAGTTCAACCGGCGTAGAGCGTGCTTTTTCTGTTCCGCAGTCAAACCCTTGAAACTGACACCGGGCAATTCCGTCGCATTGGCGGCATTTTTCAGAAAGACCTGCCCCAAATCTACAAAAGTCTCCACGCGCGCATTCGTGGGCATGCCCAACAGCGAGTGAATTTCGAGGTCATACTCCTCGATCGGATACAACCCGCTGTGCTTCTGCACAACCCTGCCTTGCGTATCGATCAGGAACGTGGTGGGCAGCGCGGCGACGCCGCCATAGGCATCGATCAACTCCGGTGTGGCCATCACGATGGGATACGTCATTCCTTTCTGCCGCGCGAACTTCAACACACTTTCCGGCGGGTCGTCATCTTCTGAAATCCCGACGATTTCCAGCCGGTCCTTGTATTCTTTTTTAAGCTCCAGCAATTCGGGAATTTCCTCGCGGCAGGGCGGACACCAGGTCGCCCAAAAATTCACCAGCACGACTTTACCGGCCCAGTTGTCCTTGTTCACCGGTTTTCCGAGCAGGTCCTGAGCCTGCAGCGGCGGCGCGATTTCCGGATTTTTTACAAAGCGAATCACCGGCGTGTTCGCGTCCTCTGCGGAAGCAGCGGAAGAGATTCGAGGAAGGATCGCGCGCGCGGCTCCAAACAAACCAAGGCCGGCAGCCGCCAGCAATAAGAGTTTTTGTGCGTTCATTCTGAACATGGCAACTAGCTCCATTATGATGTCGAGCCGGACACAAAACAAGTCTCGACCGCACATTCTCTCGTGAGAATCAACGCACGTTGCCCGCGGCCGAAAACGCGTTTCGCACGGTCACATTTATCTCCGGTCAGCACGCACAAGTTTAAGGATTGATTTAACAAATGGAGTTGACAGAAATAAACCCCGGGCATATGTTTTCCTGCAAGTCCTTGAATTGGAAAATCCCAGCTTTTCCGGAGGAATCGCGGTGAACGCCAAGCAATTCATATTCTTTTTTGCGCTCGCTGCAGGTGCGATCCTGCTGTCGAGCCCGGTCTTCGCCCACCACTCAACCGCGGAATATGACATGACCGCGGTGACTCCCATCAAAGGCACGGTCACAAAATTCGAGTGGAGCAATCCTCACGCATACATCTATATCGAGGCCAAAGACGACAAGGGCAACGCGGTGGAGTGGACCGGCGAACTCGCCAGCCTGGGAATGCTCTCCAGGGTCAATTGGAAGAGAGACACGGTCAAACCCGGTGACGCAATCACGATGTACGGAAATCGCGCCAAGGACGGCAGAACCGTGATGCGCCTTGATAAGATCGCGTTCGCAAACGGGCAGGAACTCTCAGCGCAGGTCAGGTGAGCCGTCTTCCAGTCCTGCTTCGGTGAAGGAGCTTCATGGTGGGAAATCGTTTGAAAGTTTCGATGGTTGCCATCGCGGCGCTTGTTTTCGTTTTTCCTGCCATTTTTGCTCAGACGGCAAATCAATCCAAAGCGGCGGGCGCGCCCGATCTCACGGGAGTTTGGATGATCGACCATTTCCAACCGGCCTTATTTCCGAAAGGGACGACGCCGCCGTTTACGCCCTGGGGCGAAGCGCAATTCAAGAAGGCCGACACCCAAGTAAACGATCCGAATCTGGCCTGCTTGCCTCACGGAATCCCACGCCTTATGTTCGTGCCTCTTCCCATGGAGATTTTTCAAGTTCCGGACAAGGTGCTGATGTATCAAGAGGCTGGAAACCAACTACGCCAAATTCATATGAATCGCGACCACAGCAAGGACCTGGACCTAACGTACAATGGCGATTCCGTTGGGAAATGGGAAGGCGACACGTTGGTCGTCGATACCATTGGGTTCAACGATGTGACCTGGCTCGATCACGTCGGCCTTCCACACACGGAAGCTCTGCATGTCGTGGAGCGCGTCCACCGAGTCGATCACAACACCCTGGTGGACGATTTTACGATCGAAGATCCAAAGGCATACACGAAGACGTGGACGGCATCCCAAACCTACCATCTGAAGCCGGGCTGGGAAATCGCGGAATACGTCTGCGACAATAACAAATACGTCTACCAAGAAAAGTAGCACGAAAAAGTAGCACAGACTTCAGTCTGTGGGTTCTTTGCTCGGTGCCGCGACGGAAACCCACAGGCCGAAGCCTGTGCTACTTAACTTCAAACAAATTATTTCGCTGTCACGATCTCCTTCGCAAGTCCCGCGAGCCGCATGATATGCAGTCCGCTCCCCGCCCGGTCCGCACTGTAGATCAGTCCGCGATCGTCGACCTCGACGTTGTTCGTTTCAATTACTTTTTGGCAGGCAGAAGTAATCTTGGGATCGCCGGCGGGATGGCTGATTCCATCCTCCGGGCAGAAAGCCATCGTGTTCTTGTTCGGCGCAGGAATGAAATAGGCGACCTCTTGCACGGCAAAGGGATCGCGAATATCAAATACGCGAATGCCCGCATTGAACCAGGAAAAAATCGCAATCTTTCCGTAGTACGGGGGATAAAACGATTCGGCGACCGAATGCGTGCCGAACCGGCCGCCCTTGCCGCAGTAATCTCCCGGAGTTTCAGGAACGCGGAATGTCGAAAGAGGCCACGGCGTGGCTTCATTGCTGATGTCCACGAGGAAGGCCAGATGCGGCGCCGCGCGCTCTCCGCCGGGCCCCGGGGCGCAGTGGTCCCCACGCGAAGATTCGGAAGGGACAATCAGAAGGTCGCGATTCCTTAGTGCCGTATGGCCCTGGAATCCAGGCGTCGGCTCGCCAAAAATCGGAAACGTGGTGTGGGCGCCCTGATCGGGCGACATTGTAAGGTACCCGACCTGCGGCGCAAGCATTTCTTCGGTCGTCGGCTTCTTGGGATTTTCAAAGGCCGTGAGCAGCTTTTTTCGATCGAGAATCTGAATGACGCCGTTCGCTCCCGTGCCATAGGCCGCGTAAACCCGGTTCTTGGCAGTCCCAGCCGAAATCATGCCGTGAATCGCAATTCCCTCCACCACGCCTTCGTGTGACGTTGCGTTTGGCTGCTGGCCGAGCAAACCAAAGTCGCGAATGTAGACGGGCTTGGCCGGGTCGCTCAGGTCGTAAATCTTCATGTGCTGGCCCTTCCAGCCTTCCGCCGGCGCATTCGCAACCAGATACGCGATCCCCGTATCGCATTCCCACCAATTCTTGTGCGTGCGATCGAGTTCACCCACGATTTGCGTCAGACGAGTCGGGTGCGCCGGATCGGTGACGTCGTAAATTTCCTGCGCCTTCGATCCAAGCGGCCGCAACAGGTACCATTTGCCGCGCACTCCATGCGGCAATAGGCTCCCACTGCACACGCGCACCATCTGCGAGCCGCCGGCTTCCTCGCCCGCTTCCGATGAGCCCGGAATATGAGCCAGGTACTTGGGCTTCGCAGGATCGGTCACATCCACAATCGAAGTCCCATTGGGCTCCACGACGCCCGTAAGCGGGTTCATCGCGCTGCCGGTGTGGTGCCCGACATACGCGATTTCGCGGCCACCCTCGTCAATGATGATCGGCTGGTATGCCGAACGGCCCTGAAGGTCGCTCCAGCCCGCCAATTCCATGTTCCATTGAGATTGCTGATCGGGAGAATTGGGAGCCGGCTCCTGACTGGCTGGTCCCCCGGTCAACGCAATAGTCGGGATTCCGGGACCGTCCGGCGGAAGCTTCTGCGCCAGGACGGACATGGGCGCCGCCGCTGCCAGCAAAAGCAGTAAGAATAGTTGGAAACTCCTAACATTGCCATTGTGTCTCACGATTTAATCTCCATTGTTATTTGTCCCCAAAGCGCTCAATCCCCCGCACTTGGGAAGACCCATCGAGAATCCCAAACTTTGCGCAAAACATACGTCCTCAGCTGTGCCGCGTCAACCTCAAATCGCATTGGTACCAGTTATGGGACGCGCCTTGATCTTCCATTCATGAAGTATTCATCGACAGTTAATGTCGCGGTACGTCGATCCGTGAGATTTTCTGCGCGCACATGCCGTCCCCATGTGTAAATCTCAGGAGGAAATCGACGTGAAGAAAGCACTTCTCGCAATAGCTGTGTCCATTGCACTGGCTGGAGGCATTCAAGCCGGCAATGATCATGACGACGATCATCATTCCGATCACTTCGAATTTCAACCCGGCACCCTGGTCCTCACCCGCAGCGTATATGTTGGGACACCCTCTTTGCTTGTAGTCGGCGAGACCGTATTACCGCCGGGCTGCATGGGAGGCACGACTGGGATCTCGGTCACCGTACCGCTGATTGCTGGAGGGATGACACCGCCGATACCTGTCCCGTGCTCCGTTGCAAGCGCCGATGGGACATTTCCCACAGTCTTCAACAACGCCGCTACCGACGGCCACTTCGGTATCACTTCTCCCATCTTTCTGGATGAACTTACGACCGATGGCCACCGGCTGGACACTCTACCGATCCCAACCGATCGGATTGTGACCAGCTTCAGTTCGAAATCCGAGCTGGCCCTGCACCTGTCAACCGATGGAAAGTCGCTTACTTTCGTGGGTTACCGCGGCGGTCCGGGATTCCCGACTGCGACGAACATCTTCGATGTATCCAACGGCAACACGCCAGGCCTCATCGACCCAACCAATGCCGCTGTCGGCCAGTACTACCGTTCCGTGGCGGAAGTAGATGCCCATGGCCACCTTATGATTACGGAGGGCAATGCCTACAGCGGAGATAATGGCCGCGGCGCGATCAAAGGGGATTCGTTGTATTACCTGGTCGGAAATGACAACAGCGGGAACCTGTCCAAGAAGCAAGTCACGACGACCATCGTCGGTGAGGAACTCGTCACTTCCACGGGCGCGGAACTTCTCGTTCCCGGTCAGGCGCCACCCGTTCCACCCAACATCACCAAAATCGGCGACTTCGAAATCAATCAAGTGATTGACCCGCTGACGGGACAGCTTTATGCGCTGGACAAAGCCGGCAAAGATAATAATTTCCGGGGCATCACAATCTTCCACCACACCCTCTACGTCACCAAGGGGAGCGGCGGAAACGGGATCAACACGGTCTACCAGGTGGGAAATGGCGGCGTTTTGCCAACCGGCGACGTCGCAACCCTGGCGGCGCTGCCAATCACGATCCTGCCTGGGTTTCCAATTACTCTTGCGGCGGGCGCAGATCCGACAACTGGCGCTGCGACCCCGATCCTGTACCCGTTCGGCATTTGGTTTGCCGATGCAAACACGCTGTACGTTTGCGATGAGGGAGATGGAACACTTGTGACCCCCGCAGTAAACGGAAATGTCGCCACCGCATACGCGCAGGCCACCGCCGGGGTACAGAAATGGATTCTGGTGAACGGCACCTGGGAAATGGCTTACGTGATGAACAAGGGCCTGAACATCGGCGTCCCTTACAGCGTTGAAAATTACCCCACGGCGCTCAATCCCGCTACCGGCGGCTGCCGCAACATGACGGGCCAGCACAACGGTGACGGCACAGTTACCGTTTACGCGGTGACTTCAACCATCAGCAACAGTGGGGACCAAGGCGCCGATCCGAACAAACTGTTCAAGGTTACGGATCGTCTCGATGCCACAACTCTTCCGACCCACGATGGCGACTATAACCGTGATGATGATAACCATTTCGGCTCTATCAAGATAATTCGCTCAGCAAAGTCCGGAGAAGTGTATCGCGGAGTGGCGTTCGCGCCGAAGGATCGTGACGATGACGATCACGGCGATCGGGACGACCACCACGACGACGAGGACTGGAATTAACGAATAGCTTTTCTCCTCTTATAAATGTGAACCCCGGGCCGAACTCAAATTCGGCCTGGGACTTTTCCCTTGAGCGGAATTCGCCTGCATCTGCAAATCCAGCCGGCATTTCTGCTTGCCGGAAATCAATGCGTCATATCGAAGAGGATATAGTTGATTCCGATTCGGTAGGCCAGTCCAGTTTCCCGTTCGGGATAATGGGGACTATCGGCCCACTCCCAGGCGTCGCCTACGTCAGAGTTGTGGCAGATGGCCACCATGATCCGGCCTTTGTCGTCGCGGATGGCTCTCCATTTCGGCACAACCATGTCGGGCGCATAAGGCCGCCCTCCCCAGAGAAATCGCGTTCCGTGGATCTGTACTCTGTCGTCCAGGTCGTACATCACGTGAAAAATTTCGTCGTCGTTCTTCAAATCTTCAATCGGCCTCCCGGGGAGGATCATTTCCAAGCCTCGGACGAGCGACTCCCATTCATAATCTCCATGCGTATCATCCGACAACAGAAAACCGCCCCTCAACAGGTACTGGCGTAGCCGTGCTGCCTCATCCTCTGTTAGATTCCAGTCATTGCCATGTTCCATATAAATCCACGGCCAGTTGAATAGCTCGTCGGAGTCCGCGTCGACAATCTGTTCCACTCCCCGCGCATGGAGCCGGGTGAGGCGTCGCACACCCATTGTGAATTGCCGATCCGCTTTCGGATAATCCGCCTTCCATAGCTGGAAACGCCGGAAGCCGCCATATTCATCGCTCGACCTAAAATGGTAACGCGCAAATGCCCATTCCGCATTCTCATGCGCGTTGGCAGCAAGCGGCGGGGTTTCTTCGTCTTCCTCGAACACGCGTCCCTGGAACGCCAGCAGGCTGACGCTTAGCCCCGACAGCAGGATTGCAGTTGCAATGTAGGGAAGGATTTTCAAGGCGCGTTCCGTCCCGATTCTACGACACCTCGGAGCTTATGTCAGCGACGGGCCTTGCAGGGATGCCGGTCTTGGAGGAACTTCGCCGGTAATCGCGGGCGCGTGCTTGCGCCGCCGGAATCGCAGTTGCAGCCGGTCCATATAGAGGTAGATCACCGGAGTCGTATACAGCGTGAGGGCTTGGCTGACCATCAAACCCCCGACGATGCTGATGCCGAGCGGCCTGCGCAATTCCGCGCCGGTGCCGGTCGCCAGCGCCAGCGGCAAGCCTCCAAACAGCGCCGCCATCGTCGTCATCATGATGGGACGAAAACGCAGCAGGCAGGCCTGATAGATGGATTCCTCGGGCGTTTTCCCGGACCGCTCCGCTTCCAGGGCAAAATCGATCATCATGATGGCGTTCTTTTTTACAATGCCGATCAATAGGACAATTCCAATGAGCGCAATCACGGTCAATTCGGTGTGAAATGCCAGCAAAGCCAAAAGAGCTCCCACCCCGGCGGAGGGCAAGGTCGAAAGAATCGTGACCGGGTGGATGTAACTTTCGTACAGCATCCCCAGCACAATGTATACAGCGACGAGCGCGGCCAGTATGAGCCACGGCTGGCTCGATAGAGAGGACTGAAAGGCCTGTGCGTTTCCCTGGAATGTCGGATGAATATCGGAAGGAAGTCCTATTTGCAAAACTGCCGATTCGATGTCCGTCACGGCGTCGCCCAGAGCGACTCCGTCTCCAAGATTGAACGAAATCGTGACCGCGGGAAATTGGCCCTGATGGTTGACGGCCAGGGCGGTATTCTGCGTCTCATAGTGGGTGAAAGCGCTCAAAGGCACCTGGGTTCCAGTGGACGACCGCACATAAAGGCCCTGGATGGCATCCGTGCTGTCGCGAAAGGCTGAATCGACTTCCTGCACCACATGATACTGATTCAATTGCGTGTAGATTGTGGATACCTGCCGCTGGCCGAACGCGTCATACAGCGTGTTATCGATGGTCGCCGGTGAAATCCCGAGTCGCGACGCAGTGTCGCGGTCAATGACCAGGGTTGCTTGCAAACCGCGCGTTTGTTGATCGCTGGCAATGTCTCGCAACCGGGGCATCTGTTTCATCTTCGCCTCGACGCGAGGCGCCCATGCCAGAAGATCATTGAGATTTTCACTCGATAGCGTGTATTGATATTGCGAACTGCTGATCCGACCGCCTACCGTGATGTCTTGATACGCCCGGAGGAACAGCGTTGCCCCGGGAACCACTGCAAGTTTGCGCCGGAGGCGCGCGATGACTTGGTCGACGCTGACCTTTCGTTCGCCGATTGGTTTTAATTCGATTTGCATACGCCCGGTATTTTCGGCACCGCCCCCGGTGTTTGCCGCCGTGCCTTTCACCGCGGGGTCGCTCATGACAATGTCGGTATATTGCTTCAATTTATCCTGCATCACGGGAAAGGAAGTATCCTGTGATCCGAGGATATTTCCAGCCATGAGACCCGTATCCTGCTGCGGGAAGAAACCCTTAGGGATGACAATATATAAATACACACTGAGGCAAATCGTCGCGCCCGTTAGCACCAGCATAAAGGGTTGATGGCGTAGAACCCAGCGCAACCCGGAAGCGTAGGTGGACACTCCCCATTGAAATACCCGTTCGCTCGCCCGATACAATTTCCCGCGCTTCATGTCCTTTTCCGATTTCAGGAACAGGGCGCACATCATTGGAGTCGTGGTCAGCGATACGCACAAAGAAACTAAGATAGCCACGCTCAACGTGATTGCAAATTCACGGAAGAGTCTCCCGATGATTCCACCCATCAGCAAGAGAGGTATGAACACAGCAATCAGCGAAAGGCTCATCGACAATACGGTGAATCCAATCTCGCGCGATCCCTTCATCGCCGCGGCGAGCGGCGATTCCCCAGCCTCCAGATAGCGCGTGATGTTTTCGATCACCACAATCGCGTCGTCCACCACAAATCCAGTGCAGATCGCCAAGGCCATTAGCGATAGGTTATCGAGGCTGTAATCCAAAAGGTACATCACCCCGAACGTTCCAATGATGGACAGCGGCACCGCGATACTGGGAATGACCGTAGCCCAGGCATTGCGCAAGAATAGAAAAATAACCATCACCACCAGCGCGACGGTCAACAACAACGTGAATTCGATATCCTTGACCGACGCTCGAATCGTCGTGGTGCGATCAAATGTGGGTGTCAGCACGACCGACGGCGGAATCGAGGCGCGCAGCTCCGGCATCAAAGCGTTGATACGGTCAACGGTCTCAATAATATTCGCGCCGGGTTGCCGGCCAATCCCGATCACCACGGCCGGTTTGCCGTTTGCATATCCCGAATTTCTAAGGTCTTCGATTCCCTCCGTCACTTTCGCAATGTCGCTCAGGCGTACCGGAGCCCCGTTCCGGTACGACACGATCAATGGCGCGTACTGCTCTGGCTTCAGGAGTTGGTCGGTGTCGGACAGAACCCACCGGTTGGATGGGTCTTCCAGATTCCCCTTGGGAGTGTTCGCATTCGCGGATTGAAGAGCGGTTCGCACCGCTTCCAAACTAATCCCATAGTGGGCCAGCGCGTTGGGATTTACGTCCACGCGGACGGCCGGTTTTGCTCCGCCGTAAGTGTTGACTTGGCCCACGCCATCGACCTGGGATATCTTTTGCGCAAGAATGGAATCACTCAAATCGTATAGATGACTCCTGGGAATCGTGTCCGAGGAAATTGACAAATCTAAAATGTCCGTTTCAGATGGATTAATCTTGCGGTACCACGGGAGATTTGGCAGGCCGGCAGGCAATTGTCCAGCGGCCGCATTAATGGCTGCCTGCACGTCCCGGGCTGCCGCATTGATATCGCGATCCAGATCGAATTGAAGCGTGATCCCCGTGTTGCCCAACTGGCTGGCGGACGTCATTTGCGTGATGCCCGCAATTCGGCCAAACTGGCGCTCCAACGGCGTGGCCAGGGATGAGGCGACGGTCTCAGGGCTCGCCCCTGGCAAGGAGGCGCGAACATAGATCGTGGGGAAATCAACGTGGGGAAGAGCCGCCACGGGCAGTAAATAAAAGGCGACGGCGCCTGCGAGCAGAATCGCAACGCTCAAGAGCGAAGTCGCAACGGGCCGTCGTATAAATGGCGCGGAGATGTGCATTATCTATCCGGAACGCTCCGGGTCTCGCTCCCGTCTACATTATTTAATCTAATGTCTTAGAGGGCTCCAGGGCACGGTTTGGTTACAAGAATTCTCTTCAGAATTACATTGCGCGCGTCCCCTTTACTTACATTGTCCCACGGTTTCGACCCGCGCAGACTCCAAATCTGGTTTCGGGTGGAAACCAGTGAAGCGAACGATCGATAGTGGCCGATAAAAATTATTGGGAGTGCAACCTGGCTTTCATTTGCGCGTCTTACTATTTGGCATTGGGGACATCGCCGATTCAATTTCTCGATGGAACGCATATACGCAGATTTTCACAGCTAGCGCAAAACTGCTGTGTCCAAACCACTTACACATGAATTAGTTGTAGAATAGTGACCCCATGAAGGTGAGACAGACCGATGCCAGGATAGTTTCTGCTCCCACGCTCCCATACACTGGGCGCGAACGGATTTCATTGCTTTTCAACCGTGAGGGCGCTCTCTTTTGCAAACAGAAATTCTGCGTGAACCAAACAGAAGAGGATTGATGCATCCGATTCAATACGACCTCGTGATCATTGGAAGCGGGCCCGCTGGTCAAAAAGGCGCCATCGCCGCCGCGAAACTCGGCAAGCGCGTGGCCATGGTGGATCGAAACGACATGGTCGGCGGCGTTTGCATCCACGGCGGTACCGTCCCCAGCAAGACCCCTAGCGAAGCCATTCTTCACCTTACCGGATTCCGCCACCGCTCGTTTTACGGAGCCGACTACGTCGTCAAGGACCGCATATCGATTAGCGATTTGGCCGCCCGCGTATCGCAGGTGGTGGAGCGGGAAACAGGGGTGGTGCGCGACCAGTTGCGCCGCAACGGGATCGAGCTGATTTGCGGCACCGCCCAGTTTTTGGATGCCAACACGATCGAAGTGCAAGGCGCGACGGAAGCGCACATGCTTCACGCCACCCATTTTCTGATCGCCTGCGGCACGCGGCCTTCCCACCCCGATGACATCCCTTTTGACGGCAAGAAAATAATTGCCAGCGACCAGTTCTTTCAGATGGACGAAATCCCGCACGAATTAATCATCGTGGGCGGCGGTGTGATCGGCCTGGAATACGCCTCGATGCTCGTCGCCATGGGCGTGGAAGTCACCCTGATCGAGCAACGGCCGACGCTCCTGGATTTTGTCGATTCCGAAATCGTGGAGGCGTTGCGCTACCACATGCGCCGCCAGGGAGCCATCTTCCGCCTCGGCGAAAAAGTCACGGCCATTCAAACCGACGAGCGCGGCCGCGTGGTCGCGAACCTCGAAAGCGGAAAGCACATCCACGCCACCTGCCTGATGTACGCGGTAGGCCGCCAGGCCAATACCGATCTGCTGAACCTGGAAGCCGCAGGTCTCACCTCGGCGTCGCGCGGCAAACTCGAAGTGAATGAGTCCTTCCAAACGTCTGTCCCCAATATCTACGCGGCTGGAGACGTCATCGGATTTCCTTCGCTCGCTTCCACGTCCATGGAACAGGGCCGCATCGCCAGTTGCCACATTTTTGGCGTCCCCGCCGAAATGAGCACGGCTCTTCTCCCCTACGGGATTTACACCATCCCCGAGATTTCCATGGTCGGACAGACCGAAGACACGTTGACCGAGTCGCACATCCCCTTTGAAGTCGGCATTTCAAAATATGAAGAGCTGGCCAAAGCGCAAATCGTCGGCGATCACACCGGCATGCTGAAAATTCTTTTCCATCCGGACACGCGCAAGGTGCTCGGCGTGCACGTTATTCGAGAAAGCGCCGCGGAAATCGTGCACATCGGCCAGGCCGTCCTCACCTTCGGCGGCACCATGGATTATTTTCGCGATACCGTCTTCAATTATCCGACCTTCGCGGAAGCCTACAAAGTCGCCGGCTTGGATGGGTTGAATAAGTTGTAGATTGGTAGTGGGTGAGGGTGCTGGCGACTCCTGCCACTCGGGCATAGGTGTCCCTCTGGGCGATCACTTGTTGACAGACAGGTCAGGCGCGCCCAATATCTGGTCTGCAAGACACTCTCAAGAAAAACTTTGGAGGCTGCGATGTTGAACCGCCGCCGGTTTCTTTCAGTCGCCGCAGCGAGCGCGGGTGCGGCGATATTCGCCCCCGTGCAGAGAGTATTCGCGGCAAGCTATGACCTGATCATCAAAGGCGGGCGCGTCATCGACCCATCCGTGCGTCTCGACGCGATCCGCGACGTGGCCATTTCGGGAGGCCGCATCGCCGCCGTCGAAGCGAACATCGCGGGCGACGCAGCGGACACCCTCGACGCGCGCGGCAAGCTCGTCGTCCCTGGCCTGCTCGATATCCACACCCATTGCGGGCGCTTCCCCCAGGGCCCCGGCCTCGTGCTGCGGGACGGCGTGACCGGGTGGATCGACGCGGGATCGCAAGGGGCCGACCACATTGGCGACACGATCGCCGTCGCGCGATCGTCGCCGCAGCAGGGCCGCGTGCTGCTCAACATCGGCCGCGCCGGCATCCTGCCCGAAGGCGACACAATGGACTTGAAGCGCGCGGATGTCGATGCGGCGCGCGACGCGATCACGAAGAACCGCGAATTCATTGCCGGCGTCAAGGCGCGGCTTTCGCGCGATGTCGCGGGCGAGAACGATTTCGAAGTCCTCCGGCGCACGCAGGAAGTGGCCACCTCCTTCGGCCTGCCCGTAATGATCCACATGGGGCAAACGATTTCGCCGTTTTCCAAGCTTGTCGATATGTTGAAGCGCGGCGACATCGTCACCCACATGTTTGCACCGCCGCCCAACAGCATCATCGACGACAGCGGCCACATCCTGCCCGAAGTTCTGGCGGCGCGGCGCCGCGGCGTCTGGTTCGACGTCGGCAACGGACAGAAAGGGCACATGCGGTGGGACACCATTGCCGCGATCATGAAAGCCGGTTTCTGGCCCGATACATTCTCTACCGACTGGAACACGAACGCCCACGAAACCGGGGTCATCGACCTTCCCAACTGCATGTCGAAGCTGTTCGGTTATGGCATGACGGTCGATCAGGCGATCGCACGGGCTACCGTGAATGCTGCGCGCATCTTCCCGTTGTTCAATGACCGCGGCACGCTCAACGTGGGCGCCCCCGCCGATGTCGCGGTGCTCGAGCTGCGGAAAGGAAATTTCGATTTCCTCGATAACTACAATAACAAAATCATCGGCCACCAGAGGCTCTTCCCGAATGCGACCGTGCTCGGCGGCAAGCGAGTCCCGCACGCCTAGCGCGTGCGATCTTTTGACCGTGCGGTTCGTTGAAAAAAGTTGAATAAAGCGAAAGACTGGCCGCCCTAAAGACGGGCGGCCCGGACGAAACCAACGGCTTGAATGCATTACGGTTTTGTAGAGGCCTCTCCGTCCCGTGGTCTTCGCGACGGAGAGGGCACGTTTCATTTCAAATTGATTCACTACCCAATCTATGCAAAGTTTGACGGACGGCTTCGCGCCCTGATAGTTTGAGTGCTTATGCCGCGACGCCTAAATATGCTAATACTCGTCTGTGGACGATGGGAATGAAGGTCCCTCCCTCTTCCCGAATCGCCTTTCAGGGCGAGCGCGGTGCATTCAGCGAAGAAGCAGCCGTCAAGCTGCTGGGCGAAGGCATCCAACTCGTCCCGAGGCCCACGTTTGAGGCGCTTTACACGAGCATCAAGGATGGCGCCACGGATTACATCCTCGCTCCGATTGAAAATAGTCTGGCCGGATCGGTTCATCGTTCCTATGACCTGCTGATTTCCAGCGGCCTGCACATCCAAGCCGAAGTCGTCATCCCGATAGTGCACAACCTGATCGGCGTGCCGGGCGCGACGTTTGAACGCATCACGCAGGTTTCCTCACACCCGGTCGCGCTCGCTCAGTGCGAGCGATTCTTCGCAAGCCATCCATCGATCAAGCGCGTGGCGACGGATGACACGGCAGGCAGCGTTCGGGAAGTCATGGGCGCCAGCGACCCGACGAAAGCGGGGATTGCCAGCAAGCGCGCGGCGAAAGTCTACGGCGGCGCGATTCTCCGCGAGCACCTCGAGGATCATCCGGAGAATTACACGCGCTTCTTGTTGCTCGCCGCTTCCGCCGAAGTCGCGGAAAATGCGGACAAGCTTTCTCTCGTCCTGCACCTCGCGCATAAACCGGGATCGCTATGTTCCGCGCTGAACGCCTTCGCCAAGCGCAACCTGAATTTGCTGAAGATTGAAAGCCGCCCCATTCCCGGCACGCCGTGGAGTTACTGCTTCTACCTCGATCTCCAGGCCTCGCTCAAGGACCAGGAAACGCGCGCGGCGCTCGAAGAACTCAAGGAATTTGCCGACTCGGTAAAAATTCTTGGATGCTACCCGCAAGCAAAGGTTTAAACTATTCGTCTCGGATGGTTTTCAGTAGCGCAGGCCAATTCAACAACACGCGCAAAAAGAACAGTTCCAGCGGCTGAGATTGCGAACCCAGAAACGCAACAGGAGGAAATGTGAAGGTTTACTACGATAAAGACGCGGATTTGAATTACATCAAAGACAAAAAAATTGCCGTGATCGGTTTTGGATCGCAAGGCCATGCCCACGCCATGAATCTGGCCGACTCGGGCTGCGACGTAATTGTCGGTTTGAAGAGCACCAGCGCATCGGTTGCCAAGGCGCAGAAGGCCGGGCTACGCGTACTGCCGGTGCGCCAGGCGGCGGAAGAAGGCGACATCGTCATGATCCTTACTCCCGATGAGCTGACACCGGGGATTTACGATGCCGATGTTGCGCCGGCCATGCGTGCCGGGAAATATCTCGCGCTCGCGCACGGCTTCTCGATCCATTTCGGATTCATCAAGCCGCCCAAGGAAGTCAACGTGTTCATGGTCGCGCCGAAGGGTCCGGGACACCTCGTGCGCCATCAGTTTTCGCAGGGCGCGGGAGTTCCCTGCCTGCTGGCCATTCATCAAGACCCCGCGGGAGACACGAAGAAAATCGGCCTCGCCTACGCCAGCGGCATCGGCGGGGCGCGTGCCGGGGTAATCGAAACGAATTTTCGCGAGGAGACCGAAACGGACCTCTTCGGCGAACAGTCCGTGCTCTGCGGCGGCCTCACCGCGCTGATTCAGGCGGGATACGAAACGCTGGTCGAAGCGGGCTATGCGCCCGAGATGGCCTATTTCGAATGCTGCCACGAGATGAAGCTGATCGTGGACCTGGTCTACGAAGGCGGAATCTCCGAAATGCGCTACTCGATTTCGAACACCGCCGAATACGGCGACTTGACGCGCGGCCCCATCGTGATCGACAAAGCCACCAAGGAACGCATGAAGGTCATCCTGAAAGACATTCAATCCGGCAAATTTGCCAAGGAATGGATGAACGAAGCCGCCACCGGCCTCAAAAATTTCAAACGGCTCCGAGAAGCCGGCCAGAAGCACCCGATCGAAAAGGTCGGCGCGGAATTGCGCTCGATGATGCCCTGGATGAAGAAAAACCGGGTAATCGCCGAAGGCGCGTAAGCCAGTTACGCTGAGTGGCTAGTGACGAGTGGCTAGTGGCTAGCGAAAAATGCCCAGTGCATCGTGCTCGCCACTCGTCACTAGCCACTATTCCGGAGGAATGATGGATTCGCGTTTTAGAGAACACAGCCGCATCATTCTGGACGGCCCGTCGCGGGCGCCCGCGCGCGCTTATTTTTACGCGATCGGCCTCACCGATGAGGATCTGGCCAAGCCGCTCGTCGGCGTTGCGAATACCTGGATCGAAGCCATGCCCTGCAATTCGCACCTGCGCAAGCTTGCGGAAAAAGTAAAGGAAGGAATCCGCGCCGCCGGCGGCACGCCGCTGGAATTCAACACCATCGCCATCAGCGACGGCGAGACTATGGGCACCGAGGGAATGAAGGCTTCGCTCGTGAGCCGCGAAGTGATTGCCGACTCGATCGAGCTCGTCGGACACGGCTACATGTTTGACGCGATGGTGGCACTCGCCGGATGCGACAAGACCATTCCCGCAACCGCGATGGGACTGACGCGCCTGAACTTGCCGGGCCTTGTCCTATACGGCGGCTCGATTCAACCGGGCCGCTTTCGCGGACACGACGTCACGATCCAGGATGTGTTTGAAGCCGTTGGCGCGCATTCCGCCGGAAAAATGTCGGACGCCGATCTCAAGGAGATTGAGACCGTGGCCTGCCCGGGCGCGGGCGCATGCGGCGGACAGTTCACGGCCAACACCATGGCGACGGCTTTGGAATTTATTGGCCTAACACCTATCGGACTAGGTAATGTTCCCGCCACTGATCCGCGCAAGGACGAAGCCGCCTATCGCGCCGGAACTCTGGTGATGGAATTGCTCCGCAAAGGCGTGACGCCGCGCAAAATCCTGACGCGCCAGGCGTTTGAAAATGCGATTTTTTCCGTGGCCGCGACGGGCGGATCAACCAACGCCGTCCTGCATTTGCTGGCCATGGCCAAGGAAGCGGACATCGAACTTCATCTCGATGATTTCGGTGACATCAGCGCGAAAACTCCTCTTCTGGCCGACATGAAACCCTGGGGAAAATACACGGCGGTGGATCTGTACAACGCCGGTGGGCCCGCGCTGCTGGCGCAGCGCCTACTGGACGCGGGCTTGCTCCATCGCGGCCAAATCACGGCCAGCTTGAAAACTCTGGACGAGGAAGCACTCGCGGCGAAGGAACGTCCGGGCCAGGACGTGATTCGCCCGCTTTCAGACCCGATTAAAAATACGGGCGGCCTCATGATTTTGCGGGGCAATCTGGTCCCCGAAGGATGCGTCGTGAAAACTTCCGGCCACGAAAGGCCTCACCACCGCGGTCCGGCGCGCGTTTTCGATCGGGAAGAAGACGCGATGGATGCCGCTGTGAAGGGACGAATCAAAAAGGGCGACGTCGTCATCGTGCGCTATGAAGGGCCACGCGGTGGGCCCGGTATGCGCGAAATGCTTGGGCTAACTGCCGCTCTCGTGGGCTTGGGCCTGGGCGAAGACGTGGCGCTCTTGACCGACGGCCGCTTCAGCGGCGCGACGCGCGGCTTGATGGCGGGCCACGCCGCTCCCGAAGCCGCGCGCGGCGGGCCCATCGCAATCGTTGCCGAGGGAGATCAAATCGTTTTCGATCTCGCGACCAAGAGCTTGCGCGTCGAATTGAGCGACGCAGAAATCAAGGCGCGCCTCGCAAAATGGAAGGCGCCTGCGGCGCGTTACAAGACCGGCGTTTTCGCCAAGTACGCGGCGTTGGTGAGTTCAGCTTCCCAGGGAGCGATTACGAGCGCTGAGTAGGACAGGCTTCAGCCTGTCTGGTTTCGTTGGCAGCTCGGCTATAAATTCGGCGGACTGAAGTCTGTCCTACTCAAGCCACCCAAAAGGAGAGTCGCGTGAAAAATACGCGTCGATTTACAGTATCTGTTCGCCAGTCTGTCGTGCTCGCGGCGATGACGGTTCTGCTCCTTGCCGCCGCAGGCGTCACCACGGCCGATTCCTTGCTCCTGAAGGAGCAAGGAAGTTTCTTCGTCGGTGGCCGTACCGTCTTCACGGACGCGCTCACCGGCTCAACCACCGGATTTCTAGGCACCGCCATCAACACTGGAAACATTACGGTCGACCAGATGTATGTTCAGTATCAGATTCCCGAGGGCGCCGATTCCCATGTTCCCGTCGTCATGGTGCACGGCTGCTGCCTGAGCTCCAAGAGTTATGAAACGACTCCCGACGGGCGCATGGGCTGGAACGAATATTTCCTCCGCAAGCACCGCGCCGTTTATCTTCCCGACCAGGTTTCGCGCGCGCGTTCCGGGTTCGATGCGACGATCCTCAATGAAATTAAATTAGGAAAGCGTCCGCCCAGCGATATGCCCGAGATTCGGTCGGCAACACATGAGATTGCGTGGCTGGGCTTCCGGTTCGGCCCCTCCGCGGGGAAAGCGTTTCCGGATGAGCAGTTTCCAGTGGAGGCGTTCGAGGAGTTCGGGAAGCAAGTGATTCCGGACTTGAACGGCGGGCTTGCCGCGGTCAATCCCACGTGGACGAATCTGTCGGGCCTGGCAATCAAATTGAAGGGCGCTATCTTGATGGGCCACTCCGAATCAGGTTTCTTTCCCGAGCAAGCCGCGCTCATCAATCCGACGGACATAAAAGCCATGATCACGATTGAAACCGCGTGCCCCGCGCTGAATCCTGAGCAGATTTCAAACTTGGCGAAGATCCCGACGCTCGTCGTCTTCGGCGACCACCTCGGAGACGTTCCTTCCTCCCCAATCAAGTGGCCGGAGAGGTTTGATTCGTGCCAACAATTCGTGCAGCAGGTCATCGCCGCGGGAGGCGACGCGACCATGATGCACCTGCCGAAGTACGGGCAGTTCGGCAACAGTCACATGCTCATGCAGGACAAGAATAGCAACCAGGTCGCCGATCTCATCTTGAAGTGGATTGACGAACACGTGGGAAACAAACACAAATAAGCCAACGAAAACTCTTGATGGAAGTTACGAAGGGCTACTTGGAAAGAGGATTGGCCATCGACTTCTTATATTCTTCCGCTTCGCTCGGGGCGCAGATCATCTCCATAATTTCCGTATTGTCCGGCAGCAATTTGAGACGCAGCTTGTCGCGAGCCAGCCACGGCTCGGTGTAAATCTTCGGATCGTCGATCTTCACTGTCAATTCAACGGTGTCGTGATCTACGCGGTGGTATGTCTCTTCCACGCGCATGTCCCCGCTGTGCGGATCCCCGGCATTATCGAGCCACGTCCGCTCGTCCGTCCCGACCGTCTGAACGATAAATGTGTAATCATCCACCCACTTCCCCACCGAATATCCATACCAGCGCGAATCGAGATCCTTCGGAAGTTCTCGCCCATCTTTCCAGATGACGCGCCACACCTGTTGGTACTGATACGCCATGAGCAATTTGCTCGAAGTCTGCACGACCTGAAAGGGTCGCAATTCAAACAGCAGATCGCGCGGGAATCCTGCGGGATCGCAACTGTCGAGCGGATCGTTTACCAGGCCGATGGGAACTCGTCTGGGACCGTCTCCGGGTTTATAAACGTTGTTGGCTATGCTCTCTCCCAAAGCCGTGAAAGGAGCGTGCAACTTCACGCCCCTCGGGGAAATTCCCTCCATCGTATCTTCCGGGGCCCAAATTCCGGAGAGGTCGCGGCGCGGGGCCGGGGCTGTCTTGTGATCCTTCGCTGCGGCTGGTTGTTGAAGCGGAGTGGCCTGTGCGCGTACTCCCAAAGAAAATGCCAGTGCCGCGACTACTCCTATGACCGGGTTCACAAACTGCTTGAGCATCTTGTAATCCTCACGCACCATTTGGCGAAGGCTCCTCGCTATTGCGGGTGTACTCTTCCGCGCAAGCAATCGTTGGACCTCGAACACGACTCTCGCGTCAGCGCACCGCAGTCGTCCACCCTATCAATGTTTGGCCGTTGGGAAGAACAACCTTCAAGAGTTGCCCGACCGGGGCGCCGTTCCTGGCGGGCCGCACCGTCACGGTGACTTGATCCCCCGCATTCAAGGAATGCTTGGACCAGCCGCGCCGGGTCATGTCCACGGGATTGCTAACCTCCACGGCCCAATGCGCGACCTCGCCCTTGTCGTCCGTTGTATCGTACCTCAGGAAACAATGGGGATTGGCCCACAGCCAATCCGTCACGGTGGCCTTCATGACCAATTGTTTTTCCATGTCGTAGCCAGCCGATCCGTGATGCGCCGCCAGCGGATTGGAAATGGCCAGGAAGCAAATAAGGGCCATGAAAACAACGAGCAACTTATTTCTCACAAGAAACCTCCGATCTGAGTAGCACAGAATACCCTCGTCTGCATGGCATCGTGTCCGAAAGCGGCCTCTATCGGGCTGCGGCCTTCTGCTTCGCCAATTCCGCGAGGAACGTTTGCTCGCGTTCGGCAATATAACTCTTGTAGCCGTCGGGATCGATGAAAGGATTCGCCTCGCCGTCTTTCATTCGGGCAAACTTCGCCTCCATCCCATAATAATTTCCGTGCGCGCCGAGAAATACGTCGCAAGGCAAGGATTTAAGGACGCGAAACATGCGCTCGTAGTCGGACGCAATCTGAGGATAGAGCGAGTTGTTCACCAACTTGTATCCGGCATTCACGTTGGGACTGCCCACGATGACCACGTCGTAGGTCTTTCCTGCATCCGCCACCTTCATCGTCCAGGTCGTGGTGCCCTTCGTATGTCCCGGCGTGAGGTGCGCAATTAGAACGGTGTCTCCGAGCCGCACCTCGTCGCCGTCATGCAACACGCGATCGACTTTCGTGGGCTGGTAGAGAGGGGTCGCGGAATCACCGTATTTGGAATCGCCCCCGAAATTTATCTTTCCACCCGCCTCGATTTCGGGTACGTCGGCATCCATCACCATGTACTTGGCGCCCGTCAGTTCCTTGATTGCTGCGCTGCCTGCGCAATGGTCGCGGTGCGCATGGCTGATCAGGAGAATCTTGATGTCAGTGAAACGAAAGCCAAGTTTTTCGACGCTCTGCCGAATGAGAGGTACCGAAGATGCCAGGCTGCTGTTGATCAGAATATTTCCTTGCGGAGTCGTGATCAAGTAAGAGGCAAGACCCTGGCTCCCCACGTAGTAAATATTTGCGATGACCCGATAGGGCGGAAACGGATTGGTCCAGTCAGGTTCGTCTTGCGCCAGCGCGCCGCCGGCAAAGACGAGCATTAACGTGAGAATCAAGAAGCGGAACATTTTTGATATGGGGTCATTCCCTTCCGAGCGCGCTCCACGCCGCGCGACGTGGGTAGTCTACTCCAGAATCGCTTCCTCGGGTCGATCCTCCGTATGACGGAAGAATCCTCGTCAGCCGCGCTCCTTCTGGAATAAACTAACTGTAGCGCGCCTGACAATATTTTTTCGCGCAAATCAAAACCCGCTTTAAGGGAGAGAAATTCCGCCCGCAACATTGCCATGGATCGCGAACCACAATTCGCAACCGAACTCCAGGTCCTCCGCGCGCTTTGCGATGAGGCGGCTCCTCGCGAGGAGCGGCTGAAACTCATGCAATCTCTTAGCCAGCACGTTTTCATCGAGCCCGAGCATCAGGTCGCCTACGAATCAATCCACGCCCTATTTCCGAGAGGCCCCGTTTCCGTTGCGCAACTGCGCGTCCACCTGAACAATCGCGGCTTTCCCGACACCGACGTCGCAAAATATTTCCAGCCTGCGACTGCCGGAAGTATCCACCAAGAGCGCAACGGGAACGGAACGCCATGACCGCCAAGGTGCCGTGCGAACGCGGCTTCAGCAAGCCGCTGGCGATCTTTTCCCTGAGCATCGCAGCAATCGTCGTGGCGCTTTTCTTTTTTGGCGGCGCGCTTCGCCGGTTCGCCCGAGAATCGCTGATGCAGCGCGTGACTTCCGCGCACTACGAGGTTCTCTGCCCGTCAGGAGATCTCTCGCCGGGCGCGATGACAGAATTCGCCACGCGGAGAGAGCCTTTGTTCGCGGCCCTCGACAAAAAGGTCGGCGACGCCGATTCAAACATAAAAATCCGCATCGTCTATGACCCCGAATTTCCCGGCCCGCCGGCCAGCGATACTCGCCTACAACCATACTCGGTCACGGGAGCGACCATTCGCACGAAGCTGAACGGGCAGACTCTCCAGCTTCCCGCCAGAGCCGATGCGGAAGCGCTCCTGCGCGCAGCCTGGGGCAAACCCGGAAACGCGCAACTCGGCCAGTGGACCGCGATCTGGCTCGTGGGCGAATGGAACGGCGCGGAAATCGGTATGGCTGCGACGCAAGTGGAGCAACGCCTCGGCCACAAGAAGCTCGCGAGTTTGCTAGGCGACCCGGGCGGCGAAATTTCCTCTCCCGATGACCAGACCTTGCTCGGCGCGGCATGGATCAGCGAAATCGCCGAATTCGGCGGCGCGGATGCCGTAAGGAAACTCTACGCCGCAAAGATGCCGCACCCCAACGTTGCCGGAGTGACGAAAGCCTTGGGCACGACTCCCCTGGAACTGGACCGCAAATGGCAGTTGTGGATGTACGCGTATCTTGCGGGAATGCCTTCGAAGCCGCGCGATTCCGGCATGCCGATGGATATGCCGATGGCGGGGAGTCAGTAGGATAAAGCGTGACCGGTGACTTGTGACCGGTGACTAGTGATTCCGATCCTCAATTTACTTCATTCAAAGATTCAGTGCGCCATATTTTCTTGCTGCTTTATCGGAGGCACGCAGGAACGCGGCATTGTTTCGAGGGGGAGCATTCGTCCACCGGCCCGGGATCCTGTGGCCGCACGAGGGACACGCGCCGTCGCGGAGCGAGTTTTCGAGAACATCGTGCCACGATCGGCGGACCACAATTTTGCCGCAGCCGGGACAGTAGGTGTGGGCAGCGTCGCTGTGGATGTTCCCTTCGTAGACATAGTGTAGCCCCGAGGCTAGCGCTACTTTGCGGGCAGCGTGCAGCGTTTCGGGAGGTGTTCTCGGCTTATCCTGCAACTTGAAATCGGGATGGAACGCCGTGAAATGCAGAGGCACGTCCGCGCCGAGATGTTCCAGAATCCAGTCCGAGAGCTGGCGGATTTCGCGCGGGTCATCGTTGAGCGTCGGAATCACAAGGTTGGTGACCTCAAACCAAACGCTCGTCTCCTCTTTCAACCACACGAGCATGTCGAGCACGGGCTGCAAATGCGTGAGCGTGATCCGGCCGTAAAATCCTTCGGTGAACGCTTTCAAGTCCACATTCGCGGCGTCCACGTGGTCGTAGATATCGTGAAACGCTTCCCTGGTGACGTAGCCGTTCGTAACCATAACGGTGCGGATTCCCGCTTCCCGCGCGGCGTGGCAAATATCGATCACGTACTCGGCCCAGATCGTCGGCTCGTTATAGGTAAATGCAATCGACGGGCACCCGTAACGAATCGCAAGTGCAACAATATCTTCCGGAGGAATGTGCGTCGAACGAACCTGGTCGGCCTTCGATTTAGAAATGTCCCAGTTCTGGCAGAAAAAACAGCCCATGTTGCATCCCGCGGTGCCGAGCGAAAACACGCGCGTGCCCGGCAGAAAATGATTCAGCGGCTTTTTCTCGATCGGATCGATTTGCAGCGCCGCCGGCGAAGCGTATCCCAAGCTGTAGAGTTTTCCGCCCTGATTCACGCGAATGAAACAAAAGCCGGCCTGCCCTTCCCCAATGTGGCAATGCCGCGGGCAAAGATAGCAGTGCACGCGCCCGTCCGGCATCGGCTCCCACCAGCGCCCTTCGTGCAACGATTCCGTATTCTGAAATATTTTCAATTCATTCATGGCGGCATGCGGAAGGGGAAACTTCTCTCCTGCTTCGAGTCGATCACCTGTAAGTATACACTTCTTCGCGCGATGCCAATCAGGAGGAGGAGAAGTTAATTTCAAATTTGAGATTTGAGATTCCATGCTTCCGATATCTTAAAGTCCCGGAGGGACGAAATACCGTAGCCCCCCTCGACTCGGTCGGGGCGGGGAGACGTACAGGGCAGGCAAGTTAGCCCCGGCAGGGGCGGCACATGGCTCCCACCCACGCGAAATTAGACCTCTACCGAATGTCGTCTCCTCTTTGCGCCCGCCAGCGCTCGGCCGTCCACGCGAGGAATCGCGCGAGTTGTTTGCGCTCGCGCCAAATGAGCCGGAAGAATTCCGCGGGCCGCAGCGCGTGCATGTCACCGCCAAAAAATGTTTCGAGACGCCAGCGAATGTAAGGACTGGCCCACGGGCGCAGACGGTAACCCTTCGCGGTGATCCAGTAGTAGCGGAGCGCGGTGAGCATCGCGCCGGCTAGTTCCAGCCCTCGCGCTGGCGCAGCGAAGTGATGTGCGCGACGTGGTGCCGTCCATGCCACGCATAGTGGTGGACAAGGTGGTCCACAGTCATCACTCCCAGGGCCGGGTGTCGCAGGCGGCGCGCAAAATCCCCCGGTTGCAGCGAGCGCAGCAAAATGTCCCAGCGCAGGTGTAGAAATTCCAGCAGCGCGAGAGAAACTTCGACGGGCGTTTCCCGCGAATCCGATAGCTCCGCCCACAGTCCTTCCTCGTACGGCTTGATGGTCGGTTCGTCTTCGGTGAGCGCCAGTTTCATCCGCACATAGGCGTTCATGTGGCTGTCCGGAACGTGGTGCGCGAGTTGGCGCACGGTCCATCCACCGGGACGATACGCAGTATCGAGTTGCCCCCCGGAGAGGCCGCCCAACGCGTCGCGCATGCGCTTCGGCGTTTCCGCAATTTGCGTAATCGCCTCTTCGCGCTCGGCAGGAGTGAGCGTGATCTTCGATTCATACTTGCCGATGGGATAACGCAGATCCATGCTGATCCTTTTTCAACTCCTCGGCTGCGGCCGACTCGCGCGTCCACAGTGTAGCGCAATTCGGTTTGGTCCGGCTTTTCGAGATCCTCGAATTGTCTGGCTGCGGTCCGCGAACGAAGTAGTTCCGATGCGGCATATGGATTTCCCCCCTTTCAAGCCGAAAAATCACCCGCTTGAATTTTCCGTTCGAGGGGAGTAGCTTGGACTTCGCCTCGCCAATACAACGCATCCCTGCATCGGATCGCAGAGAAGGAGAACAGAATATGGCAACTACAGCATCCGCTTCGTTGCTCGATCAGAATGTTACGAAATTTGTTGCGAAGACGCACAAGATCCTCATCAACGGCAAGTGGGTGGAAGCCGCTTCCGGCAAGACTTTTCCCACCTACAACCCCGCCACAGGCGACGTCCTGTCCCGGGTTGCCGAAGGAGATAAGGAAGACATTCATCGCGCCGTGAAGGCGGCCCGCGCCGCGTTTGAAAGCGGCCCATGGTCGAAAATCACGCCCTCGGAGCGCGGCCGCATGATTTGGAAACTTGGCGATTTAATCGAAAAGCGCCTGGAAGAATTTGCGCAGCTCGAATCGCTCGATAATGGAAAACCTCTCACGATCGCCCGCGTTGCCGACGTGCCCCTCGCGGCCGATTTGTTCCGCTACATGGCGGGATGGGCCACCAAGATTGAAGGCAACACAATTCCAATTTCGTCGGGTGGAGGGAAAACCCAATTTCTGGCCTACACGGTTCGCGAGCCGGTCGGCGTCGTCGGGCAAATCATTCCCTGGAATTTCCCGCTGTTGATGGCGGCTTGGAAACTTGGCCCCGCACTCGCTACAGGCTGCACGATCGTCCTGAAGCCCGCGGAACAAACGCCTCTCACCGCCCTTCTGCTTGGCGAATTGATTCAGGAAGCCGGCATCCCCGACGGCGTCGTGAATATCGTGCCGGGCTACGGGGAGACGGCAGGCGCTGCCTTATCGGCCCATCCTGACGTCGACAAAGTCGCCTTCACAGGTTCCACGGAGGTTGGCAGGCTGATCCTGCAGGCCGCTGCCGGCAATCTGAAAAAAGTTTCCCTGGAATTGGGCGGGAAATCACCCAACATCGTGCTGGAGGATGCCGATGTCGATGCCGCCATTCCCGGAGCCGCCAGCGCCATTTTCTTCAATCACGGCCAGTGCTGCTGTGCGGGCTCGCGACTCTTCGTCGAACAGGATATTTTCGACAAAGTGGTGGAAGGCGTCGCTCATTATGCCAGCAACATTCGTGTCGGCCCCGGAATGGATCCCGCGAGCGACATGGGGCCTCTTGTTTCCGAAGAGCAACTGAATCGGGTTTGCGGCTACCTCGAATCGGGACTCTCGGAAGGCGCCAAGGCGGTCACCGGAGGTTCGCGATCCGGAGACAAAGGCTACTTCGTAGAGCCCACCGTCCTCGTGAACACCAACGAAAAAATGAAAGTGGTGCGGGAAGAAATTTTCGGGCCCGTGGTCACGGCGATTCCCTTCCGCAACGTCGAGGAAATCGCCGCAAAAGCAAACAACTCGAACTACGGTTTGGCGGCCGGCGTGTGGACTCGCGACATCAAGAAAGCCCACAGGATCGCGAGCTTGCTCCGCGCCGGAACCGTTTGGATCAACTGCTACAATGTGTTCGACGCCGCGCTTCCCTTCGGCGGATACAAAGAGTCCGGCTGGGGCCGCGAGATGGGCCACGAAGTCCTCGAGCAGTACACCGAGGTCAAGGCGGTTTGCACTCCGATCTCATAAGGCGGCAGCAAGCAACGAATGAGCTGAAAATGGAAAGGGCCGAACAGTTTCTTCGGCCCTTTTTCTTTTCGCGGATGTTCCTATATTCCTCAGATTTCGTGTGACCGCTAGATGGTTACTCAGGTTACTTTTATGGCGCCTACTTATCGGTTTGTCGTTGACAGGTAATTTTGACTGAGCGATTCTTTTTTCAGGCTTCGGCCTCCCCTTCCTGTACTTCAATTACAGGAGATTCCAATGGAGAAAAACCGGATTTTGCTCGTGGATGATGACGCCGAGCTACGCACCGTTTACCAGTTAGGCTTGGAACATCATGGGTTCGATGTTGTGCCTGCCGCCACCGTAAACGAAGCGCTGAACCTCATTGCTACACAAAGCTTCGATGCGCTGCTCACCGACTTACACATGCCCGATCCTGCCGATGGATTTACCGTCGTCAGCGCCATGCGCCACATACAACCCAAGGCTATAACTCTGGTGAACAGTGGCTACCCCGCGGTTGAGGAGGCCATGACGACCATCCTCCTACAAGCTGACGAGGTTCTTGTGAAGCCCCTAAAGTTGGCCAGGATTGCCGAAATCATCAGGGAAAAGCTCTCAAATCCTTCGGCTCATTTGTCGCTGGCCAAAGAGCGCGTCGCCGCAATTCTGGATCGGGATGTCGATCCCACCATCAAGCACTGGGTGTCGAGCGTGGAGCAAAACGAGGAACTCGCGGCCCTTCCACTGAACTTTACGGAACGTACCGGACATCTCCCGAAGCTCATGGGGGACCTCGTCCGCCGCCTGCGGCTGCATCCCAATGGCAAAGCTCCTGTTTCCAGCGCCGCGCACGACCACGGGGTTCTACGACACACCCAAGGCTACACAGCCGCAATGGTTGTGGAGGAGTCGCGAATTTTGCAGGTCAGCATCTTCAATACTCTGCAAAACAATCTCGGTACTGTGGATTTCAGCACGGTCCTGCTCGATGTGATGACCATCGCCGACGAAGTGGATTCGCAATTGAAGCAAGCGATGCTCGGCTACATGGAACCCCTGCCTTCGAGGGCGGCGAGTTTGGCCTCCTAAAACAGGGCGACACTGGATTACGTGCAGAAAGTGCGTGACCGAGGGCCGTTCATTGTGCCAGCGCTCGCACCCAGATGCGGCTGGTCGCGGGCTTGCCGAGGTGGACGGTTCGTTTTCCGACAGCGAGCGTCATCGTTTCGTCGTATTCGCGCCTGCGGATTCGGGCGCGCGCGCCGGGATGGAGTGTGAGCCCTGAGAGGAATTTCAGGAATTCCGGATCTTTCTCATAAACGCACAGAACTTCGATTGTCCGGCCCGTGTCCACGTCGGAAAGTGGGACGGCGCCGTGCTTGCGCCGCAATTTAGCCAGGCCGCCTTGCAACGGCACGCCGTGCGGGCAGAAACCTTCCGCGCCGAAACGCGCCAGCAATAATTTCTCGACTTCAGGGGAAATTCCGTGTTCGAGCCGCTCGGCTTCATCGTGGGCGCGCGTCCAGTCGAGGCCGATGACTTCGGTGAGCAGTTTTTCCGCAAGCTGGTGGCGCATGGCCAGGTGGTCAGCGAGGCTGCTCCCTTTTCGCGTTAGGGAAATGCGGCCGTCGCGGCGCACGACGAGCAGCCCGTCGCGCGTCATGCGCTTGAGCGCGGCGGTCACCGCCGGCGGCGTCACGCCCAGCTCTTCGGCCAGGCGCGCGCTGATCGGCTCGTGCTCCTCCTGGACCATCTCCCAGATGGCCTTCAGGTAGTCTTCGCGCGACACGCTGGTTTTTTCGCGCCGCATGAGTCTCCTTTTGGACAGTACATGTAGCGCCCGTCCGCCGCGGCGGACGGGCATCGGATCGGCTCGCGAAAATGCCAACCTAAAGGTTGGCGCTACAACAGTCGGGCTACGCTGCGTCCGGCGAGTCTAACCTTTCGCGGAGCCGCCGCGCCAGATCTTCGACCCGCGCCTCTATCTGATCGCGAATCGCGCGATAAACCGCGAGATTAAATCCGTACGGATCGCCCACGTCCCAATCTTCGACGTGTGGCAGGGGTTCCGTAAAAATCGCCTCGCTCGAGCGTCCGGTCATATTGATTACCAAATCCGCAGCGGACATATCTTCCGACCTCAGCGGCTTGGACCTTTGGCCGTCGGCGGAAATGCCACGTTCGCCGAGCACGGTGAGTGTAGTGCTAGGAATCTCTCCAAAGGGCACGAGCCCGGCGCTCGATGGCTCAATCACGTCCGATGCGCTGTGCTTCGCGATGGCCTCCGCCATCTGACTGCGACATGCATTGCCGATGCATAGAAATAAAACCTTGGTGCGCGGGACCATCTTCATCTTTCCGGGCTCGGATTGAGACAACACAGAATGACACGAATTCTACCGGGGCTCAAGCCGGCGAAAGGCCGATACTACCTCGGAAATCGATCGAAACAAGCATCTATTGACAATACATAAATATATTGTATAATTGTTTTGAACGGAGGGCGTATGCCGACACTTTCACGTACCCGAGTCAGAGTCGCAGATGAGGTTTGGATTGTCACAGCACTATTGCATCGTGATAATCCAGCACAATCCGATTTTTCCGTCGATGAAATAATGGAACGTGCGGTGAAGGAGCAGATTGCAGGCGCAATTCGCCCTGGGGTGTATGTCCACGTAGTTCAGCATTGTGTCGCCAATCGTCGCCCAAACCCAGCCCGCTACCGAATGCTCCTCGAAACCCGGCCGGGGAGGCGCAGGCTGTTTCGCAAGGGGGACGCCTACCATCCAGCTCGTGAGGGTTCCAAAATGATTCCCAAGCCAGATGAAATGCCCGTTGGGTATAGCGATTTGCTAACTTGGTATCGCGATTGGTCTAGCGCCGCGACGATTGCGTCTTCAGGAACAGATCCGCTCCTGGCTTTAGCCGGTTCGGGTAAAGCTCTTTGGGCCGATGAGCACGCCGATGAGTACGTGCGCCGCCTTCGGGAGGGGTGGGAATGAGTCGCGTTTTTTGGGATACGAACTTATTCATTTACCTGTTGGAGAGCCATGGTCCGCACTTTGAACTCGTGACCAATCTACGGAAGGCGATGCTTGCGCGAGGAGACCAGTTGCTAACTTCTACGCTCACTCTTGGAGAAGTTCTGGTCAAACCAGTTGAGCGGCACGACGAACAACTCGCCAGAAAATATACCGACGCCATTACAACGGCATCAATCACTATCGATTTTGACGTGAGGGCGGCAAGAATATACGCTACGTTGCGCGGCAATCGTTCACTTCGCCCTCCCGATGCGATTCAGTTGGCATGTGCCGCCGCGGCTGGAGTAGACCTATTCATTACGAACGATTCGCGGCTTCATTCGATGCAGGTAGAGGGGATTCAGTTCATAGTTCCGCTTGCGCGCGCACCTCTTTAGTTTCCTCAGGCACTCCAGCCTCGCTGCCGCGAGAGTTTTCGTTTCTCTCTGGCATGCGCATGAAATATTGATGCACAGTCGTGTCGCTCGTGAGTTCAGGATGAAATGTCGCGATTAGGATGCGGCCCTGACGGATCAGGACGGGCTGGCCCTCGGACTCGGCGAGCACCGACACGTCTGGTCCGATGCGCTCGATGATCGGAGCGCGAATGAAAACCATCTCGATGGGCTCTGTCGAGATCGCCGTGGTTCCATGGCGCACTTCGCTCGCAAGCTGGCGTCCGTAGGCGTTGCGGATCACGGTAATATCGGCGACGCCCAGAGAGTCCTGCGCAGGTTTGTGAACTTCGCGCGCCAGCAGGATCGCTCCGGCGCACGTGCCAAAGATCGCGCCGCCCCGCGCCGCGTGCTCAACGAGACTCTTATCGAGACCTTCCTCGACCAGAAATTTCCATTGCGTCGTGCTCTCGCCGCCCGGCAAAATGACCGCGCCCACGCCTTCGAGATCGCGAGGTGTGCGCACAAATACGTACTCGACGCCCATGCGCGCGAGCGTCGCCGCGTGCGCTTCAAAATCACCTTGAACGGCGAGTATTCCGACTTTTATCGCTTTTTCCATCTCGGTTGGAGTAGCGCCGGCGTCCCGCCGGCTCTTTGCATGCTCGCGAATCTTGAGCCCTGCCGGCAAGATGCCGGCGCTACAAACTACCACCCTCGCGTTTGCAGCAAATCCTTCTCGTCGATTTGGCGGATATCCAGGCCTCTCATCGCTTCTCCCAGTTCTTCCGAGGCCGCGAGGACAGCTTTGGGATCCTGGTAGTGGGTTGTGGCTTGCACGATGGCCTTCGCGCGCTTTTCCGGATCGCTGGACTTGAAAATTCCCGATCCGACGAAAACCGCTTCGGCGCCCAAGTGGCGGACGAGCGCGGCGTCGGCGGGAGTCGCGATACCGCCCGCGGAAAAATTCGGCACCGGCAATTTTCCGGTATTGGCAACTTCACGAACGAGGTCCAGCGGCGTGCCGAGTTCTTTCGCAACGCGCATGAATTCGTCGCCGCGCAGCGTCGTGAGGCGCCGCATCTCCGACGTAATCGTTCGCATGTGTCGAACCGCTTCAACGATGTTGCCCGAGCCGGCTTCGCCCTTGGTGCGGATCATCGCCGCGCCTTCCGCAATGCGCCGCAACGCCTCGCCCAGGTTTCGCGCCCCGCAAACGAAGGGAACCTTGAAATCGTGTTTCCAGACGTGATTTTCCTCGTCGGCGGGAGTCAGAACTTCGCTCTCGTCGATGAAGTCCACCTCCAGCGCCTCAAGTACGGCCGCTTCGGCGAAGTGGCCGATGCGCACTTTGGCCATCACGGGAATGCTCACCGTATTCATGATCTCGCGAATAATTTTCGGCGAGGCCATGCGCGCGACCCCGCCTTCCTTGCGGATGTCGGACGGAACGCGCTCGAGCGCCATCACGGCGCAGGCTCCGGCGTCCTCGGCAATGCGCGCTTGCTCGGCGTTGGTGACGTCCATGATGACGCCGCCCTTGAGCATTTCGGCCAAGCCCACCTTCACTCGCCACTGATCGGTTCCATAATTTCCATTGCTTCCCATCGTCACTGTCATTCTTTTTCTCCTCGGTCGATATTCCGCAGCGCGAAACGCCCCGACCTCGACCAATCACCTGTTACCGATTCACCGCGCCTTATACTTTTCCCGGTCGATGACTACAAACCGCCCTTCGCCGCGGGCCAGCAAATCTCCCGCCTCGTTCCGAATCTCTCCTTCATGATACAACTGACGGCCGTCGTGGCGTGTCACAAATCCTTCCACCACGATGTCCGTATTCACGCGGATCGGCTTTTTGTACTCCACACGTAATTCCGCCGTGACGGCACGCTCGGAGTGAAACCGGGCCGCCTTGCCCATGGCTTCGTCCAGAAGCAACGCGATGATCCCGCCGTGAAGAAAACCCGAGCCGCCCTGGTACTCTTCTCCCAGGCGGAAGCGCCCCACAATGCGCTGGCGCGCGTCATCCTGTTCGAACGACAGCCGCATCCCGCGCGGGTTCGCACCGCCGCAGCCGAAGCACGGGTTCTCGGGTTTTGGATCGAGCTTCATTTCACTCCTTACAGCTCGTGTTCGTCGCGCTTCAGTAGCACAGGCTTCAGCCTGTGGGGTTTTGAGTTGCCGAGCAGAAAACCCACAGACTGAAGTCTGTGCTACTCAAAAACCGTCACACCAACGCGACTCGGGGGACTTCCGCGCGGCGCGCTCCTCGTTGGCGCTTGCGCATTTCGACGCGCAACACTTCGGCCAGCGTCGCAATTCCGCGCGCGATCTCGCGCTCGGCGACTCCCGCGAACCCGATGCGCAGCGTGTTCGGCTGCGGATTCTGAAAATAAAAATAGCGTCCGGGGGCAAACACTACGCCGCGTTCGCGCGTGTGAATCAACAATTCATTCGAATCAAATCCCGGAGGCAGCTCGACCCAAACGCACAGGCCGCCCTCAGGACGCGTCCATTTTGTTCCGGAAGGCATGTGGCGGCCCAGCGCCTGTTCGAGCGCAGCCAGGCGCCCGCTATAGGCCTTGCGGGTACGTTCCAGGTGATGGCCGAGAAGTCCTCGACGCACGTATTCGGCGAGAATGGCCTGCGCCAGATGACCGGTGTGCAAATCGGTGGACTGTTTCACCAGGCGCAGCCGCTCGATTACATTCGAAGGACCGACGATCCAGCCGACGCGCATTCCCGGAAACGCGATCTTCGAAAAGCTGTCGATTTGAATGACCAAGTTCGAACGATCCAGCTGCTTCAGCGACGGAACGCGTTCCCCGCGGGCGCGCAGGCGCGCGTAAATGTGGTCTTCAACGACCGGCACTTGAAACCGCGCGGCAATCTCGAGCAAACGGCGGCGTTCGGCAACCGGCAGTGTCGTCCCGGTGGGATTGTGAAAATCGGGCGTGAGGACCATCATCTTCACGCGATTTTGCATGAGCACCGCTTCGATCGCGGAAACATCCACGCCGGGAGTCATGCCGGGGCCGGATTCCGTTTTCACCGGGACTCCCAGAATCCGAGCGCGCGCTGCGGTAAAAATCGCCAGCGCTCCCGGATACGCCGGATTCTCGAGCAAAACCGTGTCGCCCGGGCGGAGGAACGCTCTGCAGACAAGATCGAGCGCCTGCTGGCCGCCATCGGTGATCAATAAATTTTCGTCGCCCGCTTCGTATCCCTCCGAGCGGAGCATCGCAATGATCGCCTGCTTGAGCGGCGGGTATCCGTCCGACGCCCCCATTTGAAGAATTTCGGTGCCTTCGCGCCGCCAAACCGCATTCGAGCACTTTCTCAATTCCTCGATCGGAAAAAATTCGGCGGCGGGCCTCGCCACCACAAAAGAAATAGAGCCGCGCGGCGCCGCCTGCGTCAGGCGGCTCAGGATTTCCTCGCCGCGTTCGTCGGCAAAAAGCGATTCCCAGCGCAGACCTCCGCCGACAGAAGTCGGATGCGGAACCGTGGAAATTTCCCTCGCCACGCTCTCGCCGCGAATGAAGGTGCCTCGCCCCACGTGGCCGCTGATGAGGCCTTCGGATTCGAGTTCGGCGTACGCGTTCGCGACGGTGGTGCGGTGAACGCCTAACTGCGTGGCGAGTTCGCGGCTTGCGGGAATGCGCTCGCCCGGACGCAAATCTCCGCCGTGAACCAGCGCGCGAATCTGATCGCGCAACTGGATGTAGAGCGGAACGTGACTCTCGGGTTGGAGATGCAGTGGAATCATTGGCTCATCCAATCAGGCCAATCTATAGTATCTTTTTTACGTGTAAAGAGCCAATTTGTCTTCTCTTTTTGTAGGACGGGCTTCAGCCTGTCTGGGTTTTGTTCCCGGGGAAGCGAAACCCGACAGGCTGAAGCCCGTCCTACTTGGGGTAAACTGCTTCTCCGATTTAGAGGAGAGGACTCAATGGCAAGCGACAAACCGCTGGAAGGAAAAATCGCGATCGTGACCGGGGGGAGCCGAGGCATTGGCCGCGCGATCGCGCTGCGGCTGGCGCAGGATGGCGCCACGGTCGTCCTGGCCGCCCGGACCGGAGCCGATCTGGCCAAGGTCGCGTCGAAAATTAAGTCCGACGGCGGCAACGCAGCCACCGTCGCGGGGGATCTTCGTGATCCCGGCGTTCCCGCCACTCTTGTGAACGCCGCCCTCGATTCATACGGGGCAATCGACATTGTCGTGAACAATGCCGGAGCCACAAAACGGGGCGATTTCTTTGAACTGACCGACGCAGATTGGGCGGACGGATTCGCGCTGAAGTTTCTTGGCGCAATGCGCCTGACGCGCGCGGCATGGCCTCACCTCAAGGCGCGACGAGGTTCGGTGCTGAATATTATCGGCGCGGGAGGACGAACCCCCAGCGCTGAATTCACGATTGGCGGCTCGGTGAACGGCGCATGCCTCTCGTTCACGAAAGCCGTCGCGGATATCGGCATTCAGGACGGAGTCCAAGTGAACGCGATCAATCCCGGGCGCGTTAAAACGGACCGTTTCCAGCAGACGCTCAAGGAGGAGGCCGCGCATCATGGCGGCGATTTGAATGCCGCCCTGCAAGCGATCATCCGGAAATCAAATATCGTCCGCCTGGGAGAACCCGAGGACGTAGCAAATCTCGCGGCGTTCATGGTGTCGCCGCAATCGCGCTATATGCAAGGCTCGCTAGTCGATCTCGACGGCGGCCAGACCAAAACTATCTAGAGGCCCTTACGACTTGTAAAGGCCGATGTAGGCCCAGACGCCTGCTGTCGCGAGCAAAGAAACGCCCGTTATAATTGCCAGGACGGTGATGACTCGCGCGAGATGACTCATCTTGCTGGCCAGCGCCGGCTGCTCGCTCGCCATCATCTTTTCCTCGGTCTTGTTGAGATAGATTTCTTCGTCCGCTCTTGTGTCCAGCGCGTTCCCGTAAATCACTAGGACCACAAGGACTGCCGCGATTGCGCCTGAGAACCCCACCAGGTATGTCAGTAGATTCGATAGTCCGCTCATGATTTCTCCCTAGCAGCTTCTAAAGCTATACTTCCCTTTTCCGTTTTATTTTGGCGTCATTGCAGGCATGCCTCTGTGCCCGGCGTCACGCGAGGAAGTGAGTTGGATCACAAGCAGTGGGATGACGTCACGGGGAAGGCAACCCGTACGGATCGATGATCGAACGGCGGGCGTGGGCAAGGCGCGCATCAAAGTGATAAGCTGCCGCATCGGTTGGGCGAATGATGAATAAACTACTCGTGGTTGCGCTGACAGTGGCATTCTTTCTGCTGCCGGGTGAATTGGCGATGGCTCAGTCGTCAGATCAAGCCTCGGCCAAGAAGAGAGCAATCGCCGATCTCAAAGAGGTCGCCTACGCCGGAAACGTAAACGCGCAAGTCCAGTTGGGCGTGATTTACTTGACCGGCGACGGCGTTGCCAAAGACGATGCGGAGGCCGTGAAATGGCTCCGCAAGGCCGCCGATCAGGACAGCGCGCTCGGCGAGCGTTACCTGGCCGAAATGTATTTCAAGGGCCGCGGCGTGCCGGCCGATAACATGGAAGCCGCCAAATGGCTGCGCTTGGCAGCCGAGCAAGGCGACGCGCAGAGCCAGTACAATCTCGCCGTCCTTTACAGCCAGGGCCAGGGCGTGCCCAGAAATGTGAAGGAAGAGGCGAACTGGATGCGCAAGGCCGCCGAGCAGAATCTTGCGGCGGGTCAGATGGGTTTGGGAGTCTTGTACGAGAACGGAGATGGCGTGCCCCCGGATTCCGTCGAAGCTGCGAAGTGGTATCGAAAAGCTGTGGACCAGACCTACGTCCCCGCTATGAATAATCTCGCCCTGCTGATGGCCACCGCCAAGGAATCGAGCGTCCGAAATCCACAAGCGGCAATTGCTCTGGCGACCAAAGCAGTGGCCGCTGGAAGTAATCCCGACTACCTCGACACGCTGGCCGCAGCCTATTTCGCCGACGGACAGACTGACAAGGCGGTTGAAACGGAAGAAAAGGCGCTGGCCCTCGATCCGGAAAACGATTCGTACAAGAAGGCGATGCAGAAGTATTTGGCCGCCTCGCACGCTGCTCGGTAAGAGGTGAGGTGTCCGGTTTGGGCGTATAATTAACGCCGTTCTAGTGGGCCCTCTGGAGAATCAGGGGAGAGTGAGCACCAAGCGGAAGAGGGCACGCCACCGTGAGCAGAATTTTGATTCTCATTTCCGCGGCGTTAGTGCACACTTGTACGAGATTGGCCGCACCGTTCCATGACGTGAAAATGAAAGATGGTCGCCGACTGCTTGAACCCTTAGACGACGGCGATCTACTACGAGACGGAGGAAATTTATGAAGAGACTCATCATTTTTCTCGCAGTAGCCACGGTGGCGGGCATCTGTTGGACGAGAAATGTTCCGGTCGTACGCGCTCAATCCTGCGATGTGGCTATCGCGCCTGTGTGCCCGTACGGGTTTTTTGATAGTCCTCCCTATGCTTGTGCTCCGTTTGGATACTACGGTCCAGAATGGTTTAAGGATGGGGTCTTCATCGGGGCAGGCCCGTGGTTTAAGGGTCCTGACAATTTCCACGGCCAGGTAAACAACCACTTCGATCCTCAGCACGGCTATAAGGGTCCAACCCCGAATCGTGGCGAGAAAGCTGACCCATCAAAACACCCCGATAAAGTCACCAAATTCAAGGGAAATGAAAAGCGTGACGGGCACGGTCACCCGGCCGATGCAAAGCCCTAGATCAACCATGTCACGGGCAACGTTAACGATATCGGTTCTCTGATTTTTTGGAAGGGATCGGCCCTATCGTACGTTGGACTTCCTTCGCGAAACCGAAGATCTCCGGTAAGTCCGTCATTTGCTCGAAGTGCTCTGCCCCAGCTTGCGCAGGCGGTCTTGCAATTTGCGGCGCAGGACGGAGGGCGTATTGGGATTGAACGCCACGAGATACCAGAGCGGCTGGCTGCGGTCTTTGGCGAGCCACGCGAGCGTGGTGGGGTCGGCGTTCGGATGGCGCGCGACATTTTCGCGGATCGCGGCGTAGGGATGTTTGGCCAGGCGGGCCAGCGTTTTGGAAGTGACTTTCGGGTGTTCGCTGATCAGGCGCAGCAGGTAGTAATCGGTTTCGGGCGCCTCACGCTCCAGCTTGTCCAGCATTTCGGCTTTGGAATCCGCGTTCAGGACGAGGCCAACCTTTTCGTCCCAGGACGAATTGATGTGATTGAGTTCGCGCGTGCGTTCGTGGATCAGTTCCTCGATCACGCGGCGCTCTTGATTGAGACGAACTTGCGGCACGGCCGTTGTCTCCAGTGAATCAAGCACGCGAAGAAGGTGCTGGCGCTCCCCAAAGACAATCTGCGTCGTCCGCGGGGTGGAACCCTTGGACGGCGTCTGCACCAAATCAGAGCGTCTCATCGCTACCTCACTCAGTAAAATCGAGTTCGCTTGCCAGATTTGCCAGCTCATCGTCTTGGATGTACAAACTCCTTGAATCTAGTAACAAGCCGGCTTCCATCTGCCGTTTCAGCCACCGTCCGGTGACATCTATCTTCTGCTCGCGAGACAAGCGGCTGCGCCCGCGCTCAAATCGAGCCAGGCTCAAACCAGAAATTCCAACCACTGTTTCTTCCCCATTGACTCGAAAGAAGAAGAGTTCAGGCCGATCCCCCTGGGTCAAAAAGCCTGCACGGACAAAGTGAACTTCGAGATGGCTGCCGTCAGGCCCCACGACTTCGAACCGCTCGTGGATGGGCTCGTAAGTCATTTTGAATTATCCGACCAGTTACCCGAAGTGTAAAGTTTCCGGCGCGGCGGAGGTTCCATCCGTGCAACACGAAATGTAGCCGAAGCTTCGGCAAATTGGCGAGCATCTTTGATATTGGGGCGCATGTGTCGCCCCTGACGGGGCTTTCTTTCCGAGGTGCGCAGGTTTCCCACAGCTTCCGCTGTGGGCTACGATCTGCCGCTCCTCCGGGGCCCGCAACAAGAAATTAGCATGCTATCACCATATTCCTACCACCATCCTCTCCGGTTTGCCATTCTTTGCCGATCCGCGTAGTTTGGAAATGGGAAAATCAACGGGGGACCGCAGGCAGGAGGAGTCAACATGTCGGCTTTTGACGACCACAAGGATGAGCTTCAACATTACGAGCAGATGCTCGGGGCGCACCGCGGGCGGTTGGCCGTGACGCTCGATCGCGTGACCAATGCGATGGTGCTCGTCGGGCAGCACGGCGTGTATTGCCACAGCCAGCGCGATCCATCCAAGCCTACGATGGACATCCAGATCATTACAGATGAATTGCGCAAGGCCAAGGAGCTGATTCAGAGCGTCATGGAAGACTTGCGCGTGGAGAGGGAGAACCGCTTGCGCGCCAACTAGCCGGTATTTGTAGCACATCTCTAACAAAGTCGGCCGTGTCAAGGGGAATCGAGCGCTGGGAATGAACCTGATTGGGCGCACCCCAAGTATCTCGCTTCCCTGGTTGATTCTCGTGAGGGACCGAGTGGTCTTCGCTGGTGAATTTTTGTGTCCAAGCCAGGCTCGGGCCCCATTGCGTTCCTCAATTCGGTGTACCCACCAAACATCTCTCCGATCATTTCAGACCATGAGGAGTTATTCGATCTCCCCGCAACTCGGGGAGGCGGGTGGCCTCATCAGACTCCCGGTCAATACAGCATGACCACTGTGCTACTCAGGCATTCCCGCATGGGGACACCGTTGTTCTGCCCGCCGGCAGAACTCGGTGTAATCGATCTGGTCGCGCATCATGATCCACAGCCGAATGCCCAGCTTTCGCGCTGTGGCCACCACCGCCTTGCCCAGACCTTTCTGCACCAACTTGCGACGATAAAACTGTTTCAACCGCGCATCCTTGCGTGCCGCCGCTCGCGCCGCTTCCACCCACAACAACCGCAGCAGCGGATTGCCCTGCTTGCTTAAACTTCCGTTCCGCTGTTTGCCGCCGCTGGAGTGTTCGCTGGGAATCATCCCCACGTAACTGGCCACCGCTTTGGCGTTGGGAAATCGCCGCGCGTCTCCCAAGAAGACTTCCGTGGCCAGCGCTGTGGTCGGTCCCACGCCCGGGTGGCTCAACAACAACCGTGCCCCGGCTCGCTGCTCGGCCTGCTCCCGCACCGCTTGATCCAGCTGTTGCAGGCGCTGGTTCAGTTCCTGACGCAGCTCCTGCAACTGCTCTCGCCGCGTCGCCGCAAATCCGGCCAGCGATAGTCCCTTCAGTTCCTGCTGGCCGGCTTGGCTCCACAGTTTGCTGCCGCGCCGCAATCCCTGGCTCAGTGCCAGCCCTTGCAGCCCGTTCTGCGTCATCACCCGCATCCGCACCAACTGGTGCCGGTGCTGCAGCAACGTCCGCAGATCCCTCTGCTCGCTCGTCGGCAGCCAGATCTGCGGAAACCGCTTCTCCACCAGCAGCCGCCGAATCAACTCCGCATCGCGCCGGTCGTGTTTTTGCTTCCGTGTCTCCGCTTTGCGAATCGCCGCCGGATGCCCCACTCGGTACTCGATCCCCAACTCCTCCAGCAGCCGCAGAAACCAGAACATCGATCCCGTCGCTTCCAACCCGACCAGCACCGGCTTGGGCAGCGCGGCGTAAAACTCCCGAACCGCCTCGCCTTCATGCGCCAGCGTCTTTTCGGTCACTTCCCCCGTCTCGATGTCCACCATCGAAATCGTCTGTTGTCGCGCATGCAAATCGCATCCTATAATTCGCATCTCGGCCTCCTTCGACCCGAGCCTCTGCGCCTTGGACAGCACACAGTTTACTCGGATCGTCGTGAGGCCGACTTCGTTATGTCATCAGACTTCAGTCTGTGGGGGTCCGTAAGCAAGCCCAGGCCGCACGCGTTAGCCAAGATTAAATGGAAACCCACAGACTGAAGTCTGTGCTACTGGAAACCTAATTCCCTGTCAGAAACGGATTCGTCGCGCGTTCTTTGCCGATCGTGGTGGTTTCGCCGTGTCCTGGATACACGATGGTGTCGTCGGGGAGCTCGAGCAATTTCCCCTTCAGCGAATGCATGATTCCTGTAAACGAACCACCCCAAAGGTCGGTGCGGCCAATGCTTCCGGCGAATAAAGTGTCCCCGGCAAACAATTGGCCGGTTCCGCTCTTGGCGGACTTCGCGGCGGCGGCCGCGTCCGTGGGCGCGTCGGGCATATCCGATGGCATGTACAGGCAAATGCTGCCCGGCGTGTGGCCTGGCGTATGAAGAATTTGCGCTTCATAGCGGCCCCAGCGGATGGCGTCCCCTTCCCGCACAAATTGATCGATTTGCACTTCGTCCGGCGTTTTCCAGCCGAGCCACGATGCCTGCATGTCCAGCATGCGGTACAGGCGCAGATCGTCGGCATGCAAATAGACGGGTGCGCCGGTCGCTTCCTGGACACGGCGCAATCCGATGACGTGATCGATGTGCGTGTGCGTAACCGCGATGGCCGTGACCTTCAAGTGATGGCGCTCGATTACTTCCAGGATTCGGGCGGCATCGTCGCCGGGATCGATGACGATCGCTTCGCGCGTCTGCGGGTCACCCACAATGTGGCAGTTGCACTGCAACATGCCGACCGGGAGGATTTCGTGAATGAGTTTTTGGGTTTCCCGCATACGTCTCAATATAACATTTGTAGGACAGGCTTCAGCCTGTTGGGATTGTGGTTCCGCCGACAAAAACCAACAGGCTGAAGCCTGTTCTACTAAGAGCGCAAAAATTCATTCTGCTTTGATGTTATTGTAGATTCTGAGGATTCCGTTTGAACATGCCGCTCGAAACTCCATTGCTTGGCCTGCACCGATCCTGTGGCGCAAAGATTAGCGAATATTTTGGCACGCTCTTGCCGTCGCGCTTCGGGGACTTCGCTGCAGAATACTCGGCTTTGCGCGATGCGGTGGGCCTCTTGGATACGAACTTCCGCGCTTTCTTTTCCTTCACCGGCCCTGACCGGCAACGCTACGTGAACGCTATCCTGACCTCCAATGTCCGGGATCTCAAGCCCGGGCAAGGGGCGGTCGGGCTGCTGCTGAATCCTCAGGGACACATCCTCGCGGAAGTCGAAACGTTTGCGCGGGAGGAAAGCATTCTCGCCTCTAGCCACGCGATGATTCGCGAGCGAACATTTTCCACGTTTGAGAAATTCATCATCATGGACGATGTCACGCTCGAAGATGTAACGGCCTCGACCGGAACGCTGGACCTCGCAGGGCCGCGCGCCGCGGCGCTTCTTGCGGGGCTTGGCGTGAGCGACTTTGCGGGAATGCCGCTCCTCGCGCACGAAGAAGTGACGGTGGGGCAAATTCCCTGCCGCGTCGTGCGTCGCGAATTCGCAGGCGATGCGGCCGCAACGCTGATCGTTGGCCGCGAGCACCTTCCCATATTGTGGCGCGAACTTGCGGAGCGCGTGCGTATTCACGGCGGCGCGCCCGCCGGAATGGAAGCGCTCAACTCCATCCGGCTCGAGTGCGGGACTCCGTGGTTTGGCCACGACTACGACGAAAAGCAAATTCCGCACGAGGCCGGACTGGAACATTCACACATCAACTATGAAAAGGGATGCTACACGGGACAGGAAATCGTCGAGCGAGTCCGCTCGCGCGGGCACGTGAACCGCCGGCTCACGGAATTGCGTTTTTTTTCTGACGCGGCGCCCGCTCCCGGCACGAAACTGCTGAATGAAGGAACTGAAATCGGAAACGTCACGAGCGCCGCGTTTTCTCCGAGGCTCGGCCAGCCGATTGGTCTTGGCTACCTGCGGCGCGAGCACTCCGCCATCGGAACGCGCATGGATGCTTCGGGAATTCCCGCGGAAGTGATTGCGCCTCCTTTCCTGACAAAGAAAACTTCTGCCTGAAAGACGCCGCGCGCAGCGATTGAGTATTTGCGCGAGTTCCGGTATCGTTCCCTACTTCATGCACAATGTATTTCCGTCGCCGAGAAGCTCATTTATGAAGGCCGTTGGAATGTTGTTCCTTTCCTGCGGATTGCTTCTCGCCGGATTTGCTTCGCCCGTGCGGGCCCAGAATGGGCCGGAGACGGATGGGAATGAATTGGAATTCTGGACGACGGGAGGACACGGAACGAATGGGATCGCGCAGCACACCGGCGTCTGGACCGCGGGCTTTCGCTACGGCTGGGTCATCACCGAGCCGCACGGCCCGGGCTTGCTACGCGGACGCTTCGAGTACGCCGTCGACGCGGTTCCGGTCTTCGTGCTTTTTCAGCCGACGAATACCGCGTATGGCGCCGCGCTAAATCCTTTCGCGCTGATCTGGGATTTCGATACGCACGGGCGCGTCGTGCCCTACTTCGATCTCGGCGGAGGGGTTCTGTTTACCAACACCCAGGTTCCCGCGGGAACTTCCCGCGTCAACTTCACGACTGCCGGCGCGGTCGGCGTGCATTTTCTGGCGGGCAAATTGACCTGGACTGCGGACGTGCGCTTCATGCACATCTCGAACGCAGGTTTAGAAACGCCTAACCCTGGCCTCAATACAGTGCAATTGAGGCTGGGCGTGGGTTGGTTCACGCATCCTCGCCACTAGGCGCGCGGCACTCCCTGCATTGAACGCAATTCGGCCCTACCTCTCGCCACTCGTTGCACGGGCGAACTCTATCCATCCATGATTCATTGCCGGGTCAAGGGGCCTGCGGCGATCATATCGATTTCGATGCGCGCGCCGGGCGAACTCAAATTGTTGATGCAGATCGTGGTGCTGGCCGGACGCCACTCCCCGAAATAGCCGTTCATCACTTCGTGCATGGCATCGGCTTCGCGCATGTCAGTCAGGTATTTTGTTACCTTAATGACGTTGCGCCAGGTCAACTTCTTATGATCGAGAACAATCTTGATGTTTTCCATCGCGCGCCGCGTCTGCTCGCGGATGTCGTCGGGTTGAACGTGCTCCTCGGGAACATGCGGATGTTTGTGATAGAGAGGCGACGAAGTCGCTCCGGAAATGAAAACGAGTTCCGCGGGCGCTTCGATACTTACGGCTGGAGCATAGGGCATCGTGGCGGCCTCTTCGGGTCTTGGTTGCACGGCCGAAATTTTTGTCATGTATCCTCCTCGCTACAAACTTCTCTCTGGTTCTCTGTGGGACTCCGCGTCTTCTGAGTTGAACTTCTAGGATTTCACCACAGAGGACACTGAGAACACAGAGAAAATCTGGAAAAAGATTGGCGGGATGATTACGCCATGTTCAGGGCGCGCTTGAAGCTGCCTCGTTCGTTGGTGATTTTTTCTTGCAGTTGCAGGATAGCGTAGAGCAGAGCCTCGGGGCGGGGCGGGCATCCGGGAACGTAAATGTCCACGGGAATCACCTGGTTGACTCCCTGCACGATGGCGTAATTGTTGAAGACGCCGCCGGAAGTCGCGCAGGCGCCCATCGAGATCACCCACTTGGGTTCCGGCATTTGCGCGTGAAGTTGCTTGATGACCGGCGCCATTTTTTGCGATACGCGCCCGGCGATGATCATCAGGTCGGCCTGGCGAGGCGATGGACGGAATACCTCCGAGCCGAATCGCGCGACGTCGAAACGCGATGCGGCCATCGACATCATTTCGATCGCGCAGCACGCCAGGCCGAATCCCAGCGGCCAGATGGAACTCTTGCGCGCCCAGTTCACGGCCTTATCGAGCTGCGTGAAGATGATCCCTTCGTCCTGCAGCAACTTGCCGAAATCGTCCGGCTTTTCCAGGGTTACGTTTTTGCCAACGGATGTGCTCATGGGGGCTCGTCCTTCCAACACATTTTCTCACACTCCATGCTTCCGTGCCACTTGTGAACGGAGCGAGTTGATTGTCGGCAACAATATGTGAAAGCGGCGTGAATTTATGCGCGACTGTATTGACATGGCTGCGGGCGGAGTCGCACAATTTCAGTGTTCGCTCCCGGCCCTCGTTTCAGTGCCGCGGATCCCCGCCCCGAAAAACGAAAAAGGAGGTTCCTATGTCAAACCCTGTAAAACCCGTCCCTGAAGGTTACCGCACCATGACGCCGAATCTTGTTTGCCGCAATGCGGCGCGGGCCATCGAATTTTACAAAACGGCCTTCGGCGCCACAGAACTCAGGCGGGAGCCCGGACCAAATGGAACTATCATGCACGCGGAATTGCAGATCGGGGACTCGAAATTCTTCCTCAACGACACGATGAGCAAGACGCCCGTGCCGGGCCCCGGCCAAGGGTTTAGCAACCCCATGTATATCCACTTGTATGTTCCGGACGCCGATACGATATTTAACCGCGCCGTGACTGGAGGCGCTCAGGTTGATACGCCGTTGCAAGATATGTTCTGGGGCGACCGCTACGGAAAGCTTACCGACCCGTTCGGCCAGCAATGGGGCATCGCCACACACATCGAAGATGTAGCTCCGGAAGAAATGAAGCGCCGGCAGGACGCATTCTTTTCCAAGGCTGCCGGGCAGAATTAGGAGCGCCCCCCGCCTCTATGGCCTGACGCACGACCGTCAACGGGTAGGGTGTGCGCAGGCATTTCGCGTCCGCATCCTATCGGCAACCCTGCTCTTTGGTTGACACACCGATACACCCGCCGTACCCTTAAACTATGCGGGCTCCAAGTAGAGGCCGCACGTAGTTTCAGGCGCTTCCCTATGGACCTGTTTGAAGAAGTCGTAAAGCTCCGGCGCGCTGGAAAGCGCGGAGCGCTGGCCACGATTGTCCACACCAACGGCTCGATTCCGAGCTATGAAAGTTCGCGGATGCTCGTGCGCGAGGACGGCTCGATTGCCGGCACCATCGGCGGCGGGTGCGTGGAAGCGGAAGTCTGGGCGGCGGCGAAGGAAGTGATGCACGCGGAAGCGCCGCGCAAGATGACCTTCAGTTTGAACAACGAAGCCAATTACGATAACGGCCTGATTTGCGGCGGCACGCTGGAAATTTTTGTCGAGCCGATCCTGCCGCAGCCGATGCTCTACATTTTCGGCGGAGGCCACGTTTCGATCGCTCTCGCGAACGCGGCGAATACCGCGGGCTTCGCCATCGGCGTCGTCGACGACCGCGAATCGTTCGCCAATAGCGAACGATTCCCCATGGCGCAGGAAATTCACACCAGCTTCGAGGAAGCGTTTGAGAAGATTAAGCCCACTGCCGCGACGTACATGGTGATCGTCACGCGGGGCCACAAGGACGACATGCACGTCCTGCGCTGGGCCGTGGGCACTTCGCCGCGCTATATCGGAATGATCGGCAGCAAGCGCAAGGTGCTTTCGGTTTACCGCGCGCTGGAAAAAGAAGGCATTCCGCTGGAAAAATTTGCGAGCGTGCATGCTCCCGTGGGGCTCGACATTGGAGCGCTGACGCCGGAAGAGATCGCCATCAGTATCACGGCCGAGCTGATCGCGATTCGCCGCGGGGCGAACAATTTGCCGCACAAGTCCGTGAAAATCGAAAACGCAACATCGGCTTCGGTTCACAGCGAACGTTCATCGTAAACTTTTTCATAAAGGAACCCGTTTGCTTGCCGCCGTTATCCTCTCCGCCGGCGCATCGAGCCGGATGGGAAGACCGAAAGCCCTGCTCCCCTACCGCGAAGGGACCTTCCTTGAACACTTGATCGAGGTGACGCGCCATCCGCGCATAGGTGTGACGCGCATTGTGCTGGGCGCCGGCGCTGAAGTCATCCGAACGATGGCGAAACTCGATCCGTCCGTCGTTGTCTTGAACGCGGAGTGGGAACAAGGGCAGCTTTCCTCCATATGCGCGGGCTTGCGCAGCTTGGAGGGAATTGATATCGACGGGATTGTTCTCTGCCCGGTCGATCATCCATTGGTGAGCGCGCGCCTGGTCAGCGAGTTGGTGGAACGGTTTTATGAGGACAAGAAGGCCATCGTTCTTCCTACCTACAAAAGCCGCCGCGGCCACCCCGTGATTTTTTCAAACGCGCTGTTCAGCGAACTTCTCGCCGCGCCTGCGGACAAGGGTGCGCGCTCCGTGGTCTGGGCTCACGCCGCCGACGTCCTCGAAGTCCCGACCGATGAGGAAGGCGTCGTCCTGAATATCAACGACCCCGACATGCTAAAACGCACGATTGGGCCGGACGCGAATTAGCCACAGAGGCACGGAGAAAAACATGAATTGAGTTTTCTCTTCCGTGTTTTCTCTGTGCTCTCTGCGTCCTCTATGCTAATTCTTTTCTAGTTCAGTTTGGCTAGGAGAGCCTGGACGGCGTCGCGCGCGAGTTGCGCGCCATGCAAAGTAGCTTGCGGAAGGCCGCCCAGAGCTTCCGAAATTTGCTCGGAAGTGATGGCGCGCGCCTCGGCGGGAGTTTTCCCGCGCAGCAACTCTGTTAACAGCGACGAACAAGCAAGGGCAGTCACGCAGCCGCGCGTGCGGAATCGCGCCTCAGCGATGCGTCCCGCTTCCACTCGGACAGAAAGCTCGAGGATGTCGCCGCAGACGGGATTTTCCACGGAAATCCTGGCCGTGGCCGCGTCGAGCGTGCCCGCATTCCGCGGATTCTGAAAATGATCGAGGACTGCTTCGCTGTACATGGCAGGAGTATAACTCGTTCCGTGGTCCTAGTAGGACAGGCTTCAGCCTGTCTGCCGGCCCGAGCCAACGAAAATCAAAACCAGACAGGCTGAAGCCTGTCCTACTTAATTCCCAGCAATTTGGCGGCGGTCTCGCCTAGGATGGCGCGCTGATCGACTTCGCTTAGGCCAGGGACGCCAAGCACGGAATCGACTTCGCGCGGGTCGCCCATGAAGGGATCGATCACGTCGAAGGGAAAATCCGTGCCGAACAGGACGTGGCTCGCGCCGACTTCGGCGACCAGATGGCGCAAACCTTCCGCCGTGAAAACAGTCGAGTCGCAGTAGAGTTGCTGCTTGAAATACTCGCTGGGATGCTTTTTCACGGGCTTGCATCGATTGCTGAGCTCGGCGCAATGATCCGTGGGGCCCGCGTACGACGGTAAATAGCCGCCACCGTGCGAGCCGCAAATTTTCAGGCCGGGGTAGCGATCCAGCGTGCCCTCGAAAATCAGGTGAGTGAACGCGACAGTCGTTTCCAACGGATTGCCCACAACGTTCGGCAGGAATCCGTTGCCCTGAAAGCGCTTCAGACCTTCCACAAAAGTCGCGGGATGCAGAAGCAGCAGGATTCCCAGCTCCTCGGCCTTGGCCCACACCGGATTGAATTTGGGATTCGACAGTTCGTCGCCGTTCACGCTGCCTCCAATTTCAAATCCGCGGAATCCGAGCTGCTTTACGCCGCGCTCCATTTGCTCGACGGCGAGATCGGGATGTTGCAGCGCCAGGCCACCGAGTCCCACAAAGCGGTCCGGGTGAGCGGCGCACAATGCGGCGATTTGTTCATTCTGGCGAGTGACGATCTTGCTGGCGAGATCGCGGTCCGCCCAGTAGTTGTACGCGGGAGCGAGGCTCACGGCCTGGATGTCGATTCCGTGCTCGTCCATGTGGCGAAGTCGCGCTTCTACATCTTTTGTGGGGCTCAGAAATGGGCCATCGAACGTGGGCGGCCCGCCGTTGGGAATCAGGGCTTCCGGATGTCCTTGGATCAAATCCTGCAGGTCCACGTAGCAGTGCGCGTGGATGTCAATCGTGCGGATGCGGCGGCTTCCTACCATGATTTGCCGGCGTTTGCTTATTGCTCCCGATTGCTCAACGGCCGCAAACGCGCGCGTCAGGCCGCAATTTACGAAGCAGAGGCCCGCCGAGGCATCTGCGAAACTCTTTAGAAACTTTCTGCGGCCGGGCATGATTCCTCCGCCACAGGGAAGTGCAGCAAAAACCCACAGGCTGAAGCCTGCGCTACTTAAAACCAGCTGTTTAGCAAGGCCGACGCATCTTAGTTCCGGCAACCTGGGGAGGTCAACGTCCCGTCTATTAGAACGGCTGCAGTGTAAAACCGTTTGCCCGGCGGGTCGATTCCGGGCATTATCAGTCGATTGGGCACAGCTGAAAGAACTTGCGCGCGCAAACCGGTCATTCGGCATCTATCGAAAGCAGGAGGTCGTACGTCTAACATACCGATGAACAGGTTCCGGCTTTCGATTCCCCTATTGTTTTTAGCCGTCTTTGCCGCGAGTGGAATTCTCGCTTGGAGCGCGCCGCCCGCCGACAAAGGCGAGGGCATACTCCTGTCGACCATGCAGGCGGAGCTGGAGCGCGCGAAAACTTCCCTGGCAAAATCCGATCCGGCGCCATACTTCATCAGCTACGAGGTCTACGATCAGCGCAACCTCATGGTCTCTGGAACGTACGGAACGATTGTCACTTCCGCCACGGGAAATCACCGCTGGGCGGACGTAACCATGCGCGTGGGCTCTCCCGCCATGGACAATACGCATAATGAAAACCGCGATTCCGGAATCAGCTCCGGCGCGCTTCCCCTGGCGGACGATCGGGACGCCATTGCGCGCACTTTGTGGGAGCTGACCGATCGGGAATACCGCCGCGCCACACCCGCCTACGCCAAGGTGATGACCAACAATTCCGTGGAGGCCGCCGAGGAAGACAAGTCTCCCGATTTTTCTCAGGAGACTGCCCAGGCGTACGTGGAAGCGCCGCGCGCGCCTATTGCATTCAATCAAAAGGAATGGGAGGAAAAAATTCGGAAATATTCGGCGCTCTTCCGGAAATATCCCGAAATTTACAACTCCACGGTGACACTGCAAGTCGAGCAGACGACTTCCTACTTTGTTTCGAGCGAAGGAAGCAAGGTGGAAACTCCCGGCCTGATGGCGAGGCTGGTGGTCGAAGCGAGCACGCGGGCGGACGACGGGATGGACCTGGTGCGCGTCGAGACGTTTGAATCGACCAAGCCCGAAGGGCTGCCGTCGGAAAAAGAGCTGACCGCCAAAGAGGAGAAAATGGCGTCGGACCTGAAGGCGCTGCGCGACGCTCCGCTGGCCGAGCCTTTTGACGGCCCCGCGCTTCTTTCCGGACGAGCAGCGGCCGTCTTTTTCCACGAAGTGCTGGGACACCGCCTCGAAGGCCACCGGCAGCGCGGCGACACGGAAGGACAGACGTTCACGAAAAAAGTGAATCAGCCGGTACTGCCTGCGTTTTTGAGCGTGTATGACGATCCGACTTTGGGAACCATCAACGGCGTGCCGCTGTCGGGCACGTATTCGCACGATGACGAAGGCGTGCCTTCGCAGCGCGTGCCGCTGATTCAGGACGGGATCCTGAAGAATTTTCTGATGTCGCGCATGCCCATTACAAATTTCTCGCAATCGAATGGCCACGGACGACACCAGGCCGGGTTCATGCCCACAGGCCGCCAGGGGAACTTGATCGTTCAATCGAGCAAGACCGTGAAGGATTCCGAAATGCGCGCGCAGCTCATCGACGAAGTCAAGAGGCAGGGAAAGCCGTACGGCCTCTACTTCGAAGATGTGCAGGGAGGATTCACGCTGACGACGCGCGAACTTCCCCAGGCTTTCCAGGTGCTTCCCGTGATTGTATGGCGCGTGTACCCCGACGGCCGGCCGGATCAGCTCGTGCGCGGCGTCGATATCGTGGGCACACCACTCGCGTCATTAAATCGAATTTTATTGACGGGCGATAAGACGGAAGTATTCAACGGAATCTGCGGAGCAGAGTCGGGCAGCGTGCCAGTATCGGCTTCGGCGCCCGCAATGCTTTTCAGCGAAATGGAAGTGCAGAAGCGCAGCGCCTCGCGCGAGCGCCCTCCGATTCTGCCCGCGCCGGGATATGAAGAGTCATCCGGCAGTTCGGCGCCGACCTCGCCGGCGGGAGGTGCGCGATGAAATTTTCCCGGCGCGTCCCCGCGTGGCGAGTAGCCGCAATCATTCTAGTTTTCTTGGCGACCTCTCCCTTTGGAGTTGCCGCACAGCAAAAGCAAAACCCCGCAGACGCCGCTTCGGACCCCATTCTGCGCGGGCTTCAGACGGAACTCACGCGCTCCAAGGCGCAGCTCAAGATGGACAATGTCGATTCGCCGTTCTACATCGAATACCGCGTCTTCGACGTCGAGCAATTCGATGCCAGCGCGGCGTTCGGCGCCTTGCGCGACCAAAACCGGACGCGGTTGCGGTTGCTCCGGGCCGTCGTGCGTCTGGGGGATTACAAACTCGATAGTTTCTTCAATGCGGGACAGGGGATCAGCGACATTCTTCCCCTCGACAACGATGAACTCGCGATCCGTCACCAGGTCTGGCTGGCGACTGACCAGGCATACAAGCGCGCCAGCGAGGCTTTCTCCAACAAGAAAGCGCAGCTCAAACAGCTCAACATCGACGAGCCCGTGGACGATTTCGCGAAGGCCGAGCCGGTCGTGTCCATCGGGCCGCTGGCGAAGCTGGACGTGGCTCCGGACAAGTGGACGAAAATGCTGGAGTCCGCGACTTCCGTTTACAGGAACGACCCGCAGATTCAATCGTTCATGGCCAGCTTGAATTTCACCGTGTTCTCCCAGTATTTCGTGAACACGGAAGGCACGGTCACCCGGCACGGATCCGCGCATTACCAGATTACCTTGAGCGCGAGTGAACAGGCGTCTGACGGCATGAGGCTGGACCGCGCTCCGCAATACACGGCAAGCCACATCGAGGAACTCCCGACCCCCGACGAATTCCAGACTGACGCGCTCAAACTGGTCGCAGACATGAAGACATTGCGCGAGGCTCCGGTGGCGGACGAGGAATATCGCGGCCCGGTCCTTTTCTCGAACGACGCCGCTACCGACATGTTTTTCGAATTGATCGTGCCGAACGTATTGGGCCGGCGTCCCGCGCCGGGCCGGCCCGCTCGCACGGTCGGCGCGTTTGCCAGTAGCTGGAGGGCCCGCGTTCTGCCCGATTTTATTTCGGTTGTGGACGATCCAACCATGGACACGTTTGCCGGGCATGGCCTGGGAGGAAGCTACCAGGTCGACGATGAAGGCGTTCCCGCTGCTCCGGTCACTGTGGTGGACAAAGGAACGCTCGTGAACTACTTGATCGGACGAGTGCCGATCCGCGATTTCCCCGTTTCCAATGGCCATGGCCGCGCTTCGGGCAACGGGAACACGGCGCCGGCGCCCGGCAATATGTTCTTCCGGCCCGCCACGACCAGCACGCGCGAGGAACTCAAAAAACAGCTCCTCGACGAGTGCCGCACTCGCGGAATGAAGTACGGCTATTTCGTGGATACGCTCGGCCCGCGCCTGGCGCCGCGCATGCTTTACCGGGTGTGGACCGACGATGGTCACGAAGAACTCGTGCGCGGGGCGGTTTTCAACGAGCTGGACATTCGCGCCTTGCGCAGCGATCTGGTCGCCGCGGGTGACGATCCACTGGTCAGCAATCGCACCGGCGTGCCGTTTATGACGATTGTGAGTCCCTCGGTGCTGTTTGACGAACTCGAGGTCAAGCGCGCGGACAATACCAAGGAGAAACTCCCCGACTACCCCGCTCCCGCTCTGACCGCCGGCCGTAATTGATTGAGCGCGCCAGCGGGTTTTTAGTAGCACAGGCTTCAGCCTGTGGGGGTTCGGCCCGCCAGCGACAGCCAAAATCCACAGGCAGAAGCCTGCGCTACGTAACAACCAAGACGCGGAATGCAATTGCAGGATTTTCCCGACCTGCTAAGATATTATCGTCCGTCGGCACAAGGACTTCTTCCGCAGCGGCCACATCTGGCGCTGCTTGTGCCCGGGACGAGCGCCCGAATTTACTCATTCCGGCGCAGTTGAATCGGCGCCAACCGGCCGCGCCAACCGCTAACAAGCCATGTCGTCTTGTCAGCCGAACACTGAATGGCGCACGGATTTCTTACGCCCGGGCGGAAGATCGGGCGTAAACTGTACAGTTAGCGGCCCAGCGAGCGTGAGGGCGAGAAATCATGGATAGCGACACCGACACCAACGTTCTCGGCATGGATCCCCAGGAAGTACAAGAGTGGGTTGAGTCCTTCAACCAGGTCGTACGGGAAGAAGGCCAGGAATCCGCGATCACTTTATTGGACCGGCTTCGCGGCCACGCCCAATCCCTCGGCATCGCCCTTCCCTTCACCGCGAACACTCCTTACCTGAACACCATTTCCTTTGAAAAGCAGGCCATCTTCCCGGGCGATCAGGAAATCGAGCGCCGCATCAAGAGCCTGGTCCGGTGGAACGCCCTGGCCATGGTGGTACGCGCCAACCGCGTCGACCACAGCATTGGCGGCCACATTTCCACGTACGCTTCGGCGGCGACGCTGTTTGAAGTCGGCTTCAACCATTTCTTCCGGGGACGCACCGACGAGTTCGAGGGTGACACCGTATATTTCCAGGGACATGCTTCTCCCGGCGTCTACTCGCGCGCGTTTCTCGAAGGACGCTTGTCCAGGAAACAACTGGAAAACTTCCGGCGTGAACTGCGGGAGGGCGGCGGGCTCGCTTCCTATCCGCATCCCTGGCTGATGCCCGACTTCTGGGAATTTCCCACGGTGTCGATGGGGCTCAGCCCTCTCATGGCCATTTACCAGGCCCGGTTCAACCGCTATCTGGAAGACCGCAGCCTCAAGCCGCGCACGGACGCCAAAGTCTGGGCGTTTCTCGGAGACGGCGAAACGGACGAGCCGGAGACTCTGGGCGCTATTACTCTTGCTTCACGCGAAAATCTGGATAACCTTATTTTTGTCATCAATTGCAACCTGCAGCGTCTGGATGGCCCCGTGCGCGGCAATGGAAAAATCGTGCAGGAACTGGAAGCCGCCTTCCGCGGCGCCGGCTGGAATTGCATCAAGGTTCTATGGGGCAGCGACTGGGATCCGCTGTTTGAACGGGACACGGACGGACTGCTGGCCAAGCGCCTGGGCGAAATGGTGGACGGCGAAATGCAGAAGATCAGCGTCGAATCGGGCGCCTACGTTCGCCAGCAAGTGTTCGGAGGCGATCCGCGTCTCCTGAAAATGGTCGAGGACATGCCGGATGAGGCGCTGCGAACGCTGCGCCAGGGCGGCCACGACCCGCGCAAGGTCTATGCCGCATATAAAGCGGCGTCGGACCACAAGGGTTCGCCCACCGTCATTCTCGCCCGGACGATCAAGGGCTATGGCCTCGGCGAGAGCGGTGAGGGGCGAAACATCACGCACCAGCAGAAAAAGCTCAATGAAGAGGAGCTTCGCGAGTTTCGTTCGCGCTTCGGCATTCCGATCAGTGATGAGCAGCTTGCGGAAACGCCGTTCTATCTTCCCCCTGAAGACAGCCGCGAGATCCAATACATCCGCGCACGAAGGCAAGCGCTGGGCGGATACGTTCCGGCACGCAAGGTGCGGTCCAAGCCGATCGTCGCGGATCACGACGCGCTGTTCCGCGAATTCCTGACCGGCAGCGAAGGCCGCGAAGTTTCGACGACCATGGCGTTCGTCGGAATGCTGCGCCAAATGCTGCGCGACCCCGAAATCGGGAAGCTGGTCGTTCCCATCGTCCCCGATGAAGCCCGCACGTTCGGCATGGAATCCCTGTTCCGGCAAGTGGGCATTTACAGCAGCCGCGGACAGCTCTACGAACCCGTCGACGTTCACACGCTGCTTTACTACAAGGAAGCGAAGGACGGACAAATCCTCGAGGAAGGCATCACCGAAGCGGGCTCGATGGCGTCGTTCATCGCCGCGGGTTCCGCGTATGCCACGCACGGCATCAATACCATTCCGTTCTTTATTTACTATTCGATGTTTGGACTGCAGCGCATCAGCGATTTTATTTGGGCCGCTGCGGATATGCGCTGCCGCGGATTCATGCTGGGCGGGACGGCGGGACGGACGACGCTTGCGGGCGAAGGATTGCAGCACCAGGACGGCAACAGCCACATTCTCGCCCTGCCGATTCCGACAATGCGCGCGTACGACCCCGCGTTTGCGTACGAGATTGCCGTCATCATCCAGGACGGCATCCGCCGCATGTACAAGGACGGCGATAGCATTTTTTATTACATCACCGTCATGAACGAACCTTACGCGATGCCTGCGATGCCCGCCGGCGTCGAAAACGGAATCCTCAAGGGCATGTACAAATTCCGCGCATCCGAAAATCAGAAGTCGAAGCTGCGCGCGCAACTCTTCGGCAGCGGGGCCATCCTGCGCGAGGCCTTGAAGGCGCAGGAAATTTTGAGAGAAAAATACGGCGTGTCCGCGGACGTGTGGAGCGTCACCAGCTACAAGGCTCTTTACACCGACGGGATTGATACGGAACGCTGGAACCTTTTGCATTCGGGCGAAAAACCGCGTGCGCCGTATGTTTCCGAGTGCCTCGCGGATTCGGACGGCGTGCTGGTTGCGGCGTCGGATTTTCTCAAGGCTCTGCCCAATCTCATCAGCCGGTGGACGCCGCGGCGGCTCGCCTCGCTCGGGACCGACGGGTTTGGCCGCAGCGAAAGCCGCGCGGCGCTGCGGGACTTTTTCGAAGTGGACGCGCGATTCATTGCGCTCGCCACGCTGTATGAGTTGTTCCGCGAAGGGAAAATTGAGTCGGCGATCGTGCAAAAAGCCGTCAAGGAACTCGAAATCAACCTTGACAAGCCGAATCCGCTCTTCTCATAAAAAATATGGACGTCGGCGCATCCCAGCGCGCACCGGAGAAATCAAGTAAGCCCGAACTTACAGTCGTTGCGGCGCTGATTCTCCGCGACTCCAAGATTCTGGTCTGCCAGCGGCGTCGCGATGACTCGCACCCACTGCAATGGGAGTTCCCGGGCGGAAAAGTCGAACCCGGCGAAACCCCGCGGGAAGCCCTGGCGCGCGAACTTCGCGAAGAACTCGGAATTGAGGCCGCCATCGGCAGGGAGCTTTTTCGCACACACCATCGCTACAGCGAATATGGGCCGGAACTCGGGTTGATTTTCTACCAGGCAAACGTCGATCGCGCCGCGCCGCTGCAAAATCTGGTATTTGAGGGATTCGAGTGGGCTGATCCCTCCGCGTTGCCTCAATACAATTTCCTGCAGGCCGACGAGAAATTCGTCGCACTGCTTGCCTCTCACGCGATCCCGCTGGATTTGTCTTTGTAGCACAGGCTTCAGCCTGTGGGTTTTTGGCATGAGCAAAAACAAACCCCACAGGCTGAAGCCTGTGCTACGTGAGACTTCTTCCCCCATCGACGACGATTACTTGTCCAGTGACGAAAGCCGATCGGACGAGAAACACAACGGCATCGTCAATGTCACTCGCCGTGCCGGTTCGGTGCAACGGCGCGCGGCGGATGAAATCCTCCGCAAGTTCCGGCGCATCGCCGGGAAACGAAATCGTGCCGGGAGCGATCGCGTTCACCGTGATTTCGGGCGCGAGGGCGCGCGCGAGGCAGCGCGTCAGCATGATGACCCCCGCCTTGGATACGCAGTAATGCGTGTAGGCCGGCCAGGCGAGCAAGCCGCCGAGCGACGCGAAGTTGATGATCCGGCCGTGGCCGCTGCGCCGCAACATCGGCGTTGCCGCCTGGGAACACAAAAATTGGGATTTCAAATTTGTGCCGAGGATGCGGTCCCACTGCTCTTCAGTCAACTCCTCAAATTTCGCGGGAAAAAACATTCCGGCATTGTTGACGAGAATATCCAGCCGCCCGAATTCTTTTTCAACGACGGCGAACAACGCGATCACATCTTCCCTCTTCGCGACATCGGCCTGAACCGCCACCGCGCGTCTCCCCATCGCCTCGATTTGCGCGACCACTTCGTCCGCTTCGCCTTTCGAGCTGCGATAGTTGACGGCTACGTCCGCGCCTTCCGACGCGAGGCGCAAGGCCACGCTTCGGCCAATGCGTTTGGCCGACCCGGTCACCAGCGCTACTTTCCCCGCAAGAGATGATGGCAAAGCGAATTCCCTCTCCTTCCCCTTCCGTGGGACATCCTATCTCATTTTTCTAAGAGTAGCGCAGGCTTCAGCCTGCGGGGTTTGGTCCTTGCAGGGACGAACCCACCCAGGCTAAAGCCTGCGCTACTGGGATGCATTGCATTCATTTTGGCGCGCCGGCGACTTGGTGCCCGCGGGGAAAATGGATATGATGTGTCGGCTCAGCTCAAACCGATACGCGAGGACAACCCGATGGAAACGATACGCACGGAAAACATTGCGGTGCAGGTCGCGGATGGAACGTCCATGAACGCTTACGTCGCGACTCCGGCGGAGGGCGGGAAAGCGCCGGGCTTGTTGGTGTTTCAGGAAGCGTTCGGCGTGAACCCCCACATCCGCGATGTGGCGGACCGCTTCGCGAAGCAAGGCTACGTCGCGATCGCGCCGGAGCTGTTTCACCGCACGGGGCCGGGCTTTGAAGGCATCTACTCGAATTTTTCGGCCTGCATGCCGCACATGCAGGCGCTCACCCCCGACGGCTTGATCGCCGACGCGCGCGCGGCGTTTGACTGGCTGCAAAAGAATCCGCGCGTCCTGCCGAACGCGACCGCCAGCGTCGGCTATTGCATGGGCGGACGCGTCTCGTTTCTTGCGAACTCGGCGATTCCCCTGAAGGCGGCGATTTCGTTCTACGGCGGAGGAATCGTTCCGCCGCTTCTGCCACGCGTTGCCCAGCAGCATGGGCCGATTCTCTTCTTCTGGGGCTCGCTCGATTCGCACATCCCCAAGGAACACATTCGCACGCTCATCGACGCCATGCTGGAAGCGAAGAAGACGTTCGTGAACGTCGAATTCTCCGACGCCGACCACGGATTTTTCTGCGACGTGCGCCCCAGTTACAAGGAAACCGCGGCGAAGCAAGCGTGGGAACTCGCGTTGAAATTTTTAGCGACGTATGTGAGGTGAGGAGTGTGACTGGTGAGCGGTGACTGGTGAAAACCACCTTGAAATATTCCGCTCTAATGGAATCTTAAATCTCGGATTCCTGGCACGAATCACAAATCACGACTCACGAATTACGAAACACCGGTCACTAGTCACCGGTCACCAGTCACCCAATGGGGAGGAAACCGCGTGGATCAACGAATGCTCGACACTCTGGCGATCAAGGAGGTCGTCGAGAACTGGGCCGTGTTTCGCGACTCCGGCGACTGGGAACGGTTCCGTACCGTGTGGCACGAAGACGGCATCATGATGGCAACGTGGTTTCAGGGAACCTTCGAGGAGTTCATCCGAGTCAATCAGGAGGGCTGGAACAAGGGCGTCAGCATCCTGCACTTGCTCGGAGGAACGTCGGTCGAGGTCGCCGGCTCGCGCGCCATCGCGCAGACGAAGATGACGATTTCGCAGCGCGCGCCGGTGCATGGAGTAATGGTGGACGTACTTTGCACGGGACGCTTCTACGACTTTTTTGAAAAGCGGAACGATCGCTGGGCTATTGTTTTGCGGCGACTATTCTATGAAAAAGACCGCATGGATCCGGTCGATCCTTCGAAAACGGTGCAACTGGATCCGAAAACTCTCGCGCAATTCCCCGAAGGCTACCGGCATCTGGCCTACCTGCAATCCGGCCTCGGATTCAAGGTTAAGGTGGATATGCCTGGGCTGAGAGGTCCCGACGCCGACGCGCTGTATGCGCTGGGAAAGAAATGGCTTGCGGGTGGGTCAATTTGAAAACGGAAGGGCGATTCTCCAACACAGGTGAGAGCATTACTTAACGTCCAAAAATCCTGACACGGATCGGCAAGAAATCTAAAACGAACTGTTTGAATCGCTTTGCGGGAGGGCTACCGGTGACCGAAGTTCGTCACGGTAACAGCCGTTTAGTTATTTTGCTCCTGATTTTCCTATCGAAGTGATTTGTTTTCAGCCCACGCTGATCGAAAACTTCGTGTAGTGCAGACCAACCTACTTGCAGTGCAGTTTCTCTCCTGAGACCATCGCTGCAACATGTATCTTCGCCAGCACCAGAGGAACAAAGACGGCAAGGAACACAGGTATTGGTCTCTCGTCGAGACCTTCCGAACACCCGATGGCCCGCGACAGCGCACGCTTTGCTATCTCGGTGAGCTGAACGGTTCTGCCCATGCACGTTGGCAGAAGACCGTCGAGGCTTTCAACGAGCAGGGCGAGCATACCCAGCTGAAGCTGTTTCCCTCCGAAGCAGAAGCGCCCGATGATCCGAACGTAGCACGGGTGTTGGTGAAAAAAGTGCGGGTCGAGCGCACACGACGATTCGGTGACGGCTATCTCGGACTGGAGTTGTGGAAGCAGTTGAAGCTCGATGAGTTCTTCGCTCAGCATCTCGATGAGGAGAGTGCCGATGTGCCCTGGTCCCGTGTCGCAGCCGTGCTGGCGATCAACCGGCTATGCGATCCGGGCAGTGAGCTGGCCGTGGAGCAGCATTGGTACCCCTCCACCGCACTGGACGATCTGCTGCACATCGCGGAAGGCAAGATCAACGACACGCGGTTGTATCGTTGCCTCGATCGTCTTCTGCCGCTGAAGGCCAAGATCGAACAGCATCTGAAGCAGCGCTTCGGCGAGTTGTTCGAGGCCGAGTTCGACGTGCTCCTCTACGATCTGACCAGCACGTATGTGGAGGGGGCGGCGGAAGAGAACCCCATGATGCAGCGGGGCTACTCGCGGGATCATCGTCCCGACTGCGAACAGCTGGTGCTGGCGTTGATCGTCAACCCAGACGGTTTTCCATTCAGCTACGAACTATTCGATGGGAACCGGGCCGATGTCACGACGGTCGAAGCGATCCTGCGCACGGTGGAGCGCAAGCACGGAAAGGCCCGCCGGGTATGGATCTTCGATCGCGGTGTGGTGAGCGAGGAGAACCTGGTAGCGATCCGCAAGCGCGGGGGACAGTATCTGGTGGGCACGACGCGGAGCAAGCTGAAGCAGTTTGAACAGGAACTGCTGAAGGATGACTTCGAGAGGATCCGTCCCGAAGTGGAGGTCAAGCAGATCAAGGTTCCGGGCGGTGAAGAGACCTACATCCTCTGTCGCACGGCCGGACGGAAGGAGAAAGAGAAAGCCATCCGCAGCCGCTTTGTGGTGAAGATCGAAAAAGCGCTCACGGGACTTGAGAAGCGCATCGCGGAAGGCCAACTGAAGGACCGTTTCAAGATGGAGCGAAATCTCGGCCGCATCCAGGCCTCTCACCCGCAAGTAGCGGATCTGTATGAGATGACGGTGAAAGATGGCAAAGAAGGGCCACGCCTGTTCTGGCGGCAGAAGGCGGAACAACAGCAATGGATCGAAGCGCGCGAGGGAGCCTATTTGCTACGCACGAATCTGACCGCCGACTCGGCTGCCGCTCTATGGAAGAAATACATGCAATTGACGGAAGTGGAAGCAGCCTTCCGCACGCTCAAAAGCGAACTGGCGATCCGGCCGCTGTTCCATCAACTCGAAAGACGCGTGAAGGCGCACGTGCTGGTGGCGTTTCTCGGCTACGCTCTGCTCGTAACCCTCAAGCATCTGCTGAAGCGGAGAGATTCGGACTATTCCCCGGCCAAAGTCCTGAAGCGACTCGCGGAGCTCTACAGCGTCGATATCGTATTGCCGACCGTCGAAGGACGAGAGATCTGGCTGCGGCGCATCACGAAACTCGATAATGAGCAGCAGAAGATCCTGCACCAGCTTCAACTGCAGTTACCGGAAGGTCTGGAGCCGATTCAGATCCTGAAATGTAGTGCAGACTCGGCCATTGCCTAAACTGATTTCAAAGGACTTTATCCTACTTTGACCCGCTGAGTGACGAACATGGGTGAGCTATCCGCCATCGCGAGAGCTTCAAACGCCGCCATGGTAGTCGAGCGAGTGTTGGCTACCATACTCTCAACGCGAAGCAGACGGACGGCAACGCCGAACTCTCCAAAGCGCAACTGCTCGACCCGTACGACCTCACCCAAGTACTCCAGGTTGAGACATCCGAAGGCCGGTACTGCGAGCAATTGAATCCCCGGTTGGTAGGAATCCCTATCCGTGATGAAGTAGAACCCGCTGCGGCTGAGATCCCTCATGCAGCGAACTTCTTCGAAATGCCCACCTTCTGAATTGGCGAGCTGGACGTAGACTAGCCGATCGACTTGGACGCGGGGCTCGCGACGCCGGTCAGACCGGTCTGGTTGAGCCTCTTCTTCTTTCTGGGAAAAAATCCTCTGTTGGAGCTCATTCACGCCGGACTCCCTCAGGGCCTCCCGCTCTCCACTTCTGGAGATGGAGCCCTCAGCTCATTCTTCGTCTCGAAGGAGTAGGTTACGGTTAGCCGCAGACGGCGTCCATAGTGCGCCGGTACCATCCGATATGCCCCAATAGTTTTGCGGACTGGGAAACAACGCAGGAGTTGCCGATCATTACAAACTCAAATGGCAGAATTGCTGTTCCGATTAAACTTCCTTCGCCTTCCTGATCAGGGCCCTGGGCGAGTAGGCATTCGCCTTGTACTGGCTAAGCATGCGGTGGGTGTTGAAGAAGCTGGCGTTCAGGGAGATACACGATCTCATGACATGCGCGTAGGCTTCGGGCGCGCGGTAGTACATGGGAACGATCTGGTGTTCGAGTTTGTCGTAGAGCGAGGCGACCTCGGCCGCCGATTCGTCCCCGACGATCTTGCTGTCGTAACCGATGGCCCAGCCAGTGACGCCTTCGACGCAACCCTCGACCCACCAGCCGTCCAGCACGCTCAGACTGGGAACGCCGTTCAGGGCCGCCTTCATGCCGCTCGTACCGGAAGCCTCCTGCGGACGCTGAGGGGTATTTAGCCAGAGATCGACGCCGGAAGTGATGAGCTTGGCAAGCGCCATGTTGTAGTTCTCAAGGTATACGATCTGGATGTTTTCATTCAGTCCGGCGGCGACCTGAATCACCCGATGGATCAACGCCTTGCCGCCCGCATCATTGGGATGGGCTTTGCCGGCATACAAGATCTGAATCGGGCCGGCCGACTTGGCGATGGATTTCAGGCGGTCGATGTCCTTGAACAGCAAGTCGGCCCGCTTGTAGGTTGCCGCGCGGCGCGCGAAGCCGATGGTCAGGACCGAATCATCCAGCTGCACTCCACATCGTTTCAGCACTTCCTTGATCAGGACCGCCTTGGCAAGACAATGCGCCTTGCGTATTTCCTCGATCGGAATCCCAACGGCATACCGCATGTACGCGTTGTCGCGGCGCCACTCCGGGATCTCGCGGTCAAACAATTCCTGAAATTGCGGCGACGCCCAGGTGGCCGCGTGGACTCCATTCGTAATCGCGTGGATGGGAAATTGCGGGAACATGGTCTGCGAGACTTCGCCGTGCCGCATGGCTACCCCGTTCACATACCGGGAAAAGTGAATGGCCAGGTCCGTCATGTTGAGCATGTTCGCGTTGGCGAAGCCCGATTGTTGCAACAAACCGGTCCTGTATTCTCCGAGCACCTGGCGCACCAGGTCCCAGGGAAACCGATCATGGCCCGCCTCCACCGGGGTATGCGTCGTAAAAACGCAGCGGCGGCGAACCACTTCGATGTCCGCTTCCACAGCCACCGTGTACTTGCGGAGCTTGAGCTGCTCCTCCAGCATCGCCAGGGTGAGGAACGCGGCGTGCCCTTCGTTCATGTGATAACTTCCGATGTACGAGACATTCAGGTGCCGCAGCAAAGTGATGCCGCCAATCCCGAGCAGCACTTCCTGGCAGATTCGATGGTGCTGGTCACCTGCGTAGAGCGCATCGGTCAGGGTACGGTCGTAATCGGAGTTTTCAGGCAAGTCGGTATCCAGCAGATAGACGGGGACGATGAACCCGGACAAGCCGTGGACGCTATAGCGCCATGCGCGGACGTGGACATCACGATCCTCGATGCGAACGGTAAACGCCACTTCGACGGAGGGGAGCACCGTTTCCGGTTGCCATGGATCGGGCTCCTCGATTTGATTGCCTTCTTGATCCAGGCGCTGCCGGAAATAGCCATTTCTATACGCCAGCGAGATCGCAACCATGTGCAGTTCCAGGTCGGCTGCCGACCGCAGCATGTCTCCCGCCAGGATGCCCAACCCCCCGCCATAGGAAGGAATCGCCGGGTCTAGAGCGATCTCCATGCAAAAGTAGGCAATCTTCGGTGTGACCTTCTCCGTCACCATGATGGAATCATAGCATCGCGGGCTGCCTCAAGACCCTAGTCGATCTCCGCGCACGTTACGTAATCTACATTGATTCCTAAGGGATGAGCGCCGGATGAAAAGCGGGTCAAATGCCCGCCCTTCCTCCGCTTCCGCCCCAAACCAGACGGTCATCCGCAACGCAACCCGGCGTACAATGGACGCCTATATTGGCGACTGGGACAGGCGGTTTGAGTAGGACGGGCTTCAGCCGGTCTGGTTTTACGACCGTCCCGGCTGGACAGAAGAGACAGGCTGAACCGTCCTACCAATCGGACCCCGGAGGAGAACATGCGTCACGCGATACTGGGAGCAGGCGGCGTGGGCGGGCTTATCGGTGTGGCGCTCGCGAAGTCGGGAGAATCCGTCACGCTTGTGCTTCGGCCAGAAGCGTTGAAGGACTATCCGGCGGAGCTTTCGCTCGAGAGCCCCCTTGGCTCTTTCAGTGTTCCGGTGGAGCGCGCGGCGAGCGTCGCGGCGGCTTACGATGTGCTGTGGATCACGGTGAAGGCCACGCAGCTGGAATCCGCGCTGCGCAGCGTCACTGTGGATCCCGGTCAAATTGGCGCGGTCGTTCCCCTGCTGAACGGGATTGACCACGTCGCGTTGCTCCGGGGGCGCTTTGGACATGACCGGGTCGTCCCGGCGAGCATTGGAGTGGAGGCGGAAAGGGCCGCGCCCGGCAAGATCAATCATCGGGGGATGGCTGTTCGCCTTTCATTCTCCTCGATCGGGGAGAGCAGGCTGGCGACCACGGTCGAGGAATTCAAGAAATTCGGCTTTGCCTGCCAATTCGTCGCGGATGAGATGAAGATCCTATGGACCAAGCTGTCTTTCCTCGCCCCCTTTGCGCTGACGACCACGGCTGCGGGGCTGACGATCGGCGAAGTGAACCGCGAGCCGGTGTGGCGGAAGAGGCTGGAGGCCGTGGCTCGCGAAGTCGCCGCCGTTGGCACGGCGAGCGGGACACCGCTCGACGCTTCGGCGATCATCCAGTTCTTCGACAAAACGCCGCCGGGAGGGCGCAGCTCGATGCAGAAGGACGTCGCCGCCGGTAACCCGCCCGAATTGGACGGTATCGCCGGGCCAATCTTACGCCGCGCGGAGGAACATGGGCTCGACGTTCCGGTCACGCGGGAACTCGTCGCGATGATTCGCGGAAAATCCGCAGCGGCAAATAAAGGGTGAACCGCAAAATGGAAAGAAAGGTTTATCACAGAGAACACTGAGGAAATAAAGAGAAAGCGTCTCTTCCGGGATTTCTCTGTGTCCTGCGTGTCCTCTATGTTGAAATCTTTTTCGCCGTGCGCGCCGGGAAAGACCGCCAACTAACTCCCGGGCGACGCGGCTTTAGCCTGCTCCGGATGCGACAGCGGCATGGATACCAAATGCTCGGAGAGGAACCAGACCTGCAACTCGTTGCCGCGAATCACGTCGCTCACCAGCAGATCGTTGGTCCCATCGTCGCCGACTTCAGAGGCTTCCCGAGCCATGGTGCGCGCTTCTTTCAGGATGAACTCGTGCGCTTCGAGAAGGCGCGAAATCTGCACGGGCACCTCTTCCCTGCCGCGGGGCGGACGCGGAATGATGGTCGTTTCCGCGACATCCGCCGCCATGGCGATGCTGACGCCGCCCAGGAGTTGAATCCGCTCGGCGATGGTGTCGACGAACTCGTCCTGCTCGCCGTGGTGTTTATCAAAGAGTAAATGGAGCTGGTAAAACGTGGCGCCCGCGACCTGCCAGTGATGCTTCTTGTACATGTCGCGCAACGTCATGGTATCCGCGAGGATTTGGTTCAGGTTGTTGATGCTCGATTCACAAGCGGTTTCATCCAGGGCGATCGACAATTTGGCGATTTTTCCGTAGGGCTGAATTTCCCTGGCGTGCTGGTGCAGGACCGGCTTTGCGCGTTGCGCACCTGCTTCCAGTTGGCTAATCCGTGTTCCAATGTCCCGCTTCTTGGCGCTCATGGGATGCCTCCTTGAATTTCCGTGGCCGTGGACAGGGTCACCACCCGTATACGCCCGCGTCCCGCCCCTGTCAAGCAAAGGGACTCGGCGGGTAGTGGTGTCATTTGAGATTAGTGGAAGTATTTATACAACTCGAGGGCGGCAGCCACGGTTACGATGATTGCGCTCACTGCAGCTAGGAACCACAGAATTCCCCTGAGGTTGTGGATATGTCCGTCGATCTTGTTCAGCATATCTCCATGTTTTTTGGACTCATTTTCTAAGGTCCTAATCGCATGTGCCAATTCGGCTATACGTCCTAGCTTTTCTCCATGATTTTTCAACTCTGATTCCAAGGCGTTGACGGCATGTGCCGTCTCGCCTACGGTCTCATTTATTTTCAAGACCTCACGTAATATCTCGATGTCATATCCAGGGTAGGGAGGGTTTTCCTCGCGCCGGAGCTGAGGGGGACGACCGGAGGTAGGAATCGGCATTATTAGGACTTTCTCAGATTGCACGGGGCACACTCCTGTGCTACTTTCAGAGCACGTGGAGCGCCCAAACGCTCGATTCACGGTCGAGCGGCGCAGTTTAGGCGGCGATATTACCACTTCTGTACAGTAGGTCTACAATTTCTTCGATTGAGAATATATGGTCTGCGACACCCGCTGCCATAGCAGGGGTCACGCGCAAAGTTTGATGCACCCTGCAAAAATTGTAGTGCGCGAAGTGCAAGGCGCAAGCGGCCTTCAAATGCGAGAGTTTCTTTGAGAAAGCGTTTGTAAGGCGAGTAAATCGCCGTAACTGCATAACTGCAATCGGTAGAGCAGGCAAAGCCAAGGGAAATACAGGCAGTTTTGTGGTCGGCGGTAGGCCGCCTTTCCTGGCTGCCGAGAACCTTATCCCCTTTATTTCTGACGACTTACGCCAGTCGACAACTCCGATTTTCTGCCGTAACGAGAAGGGGGTTCGACTGCCGTTGGTGGTTGATGCAGATGGGATAGCTAAGGAATGAGCAATTGGCGGCCCTTTCAGCCGAGGCCGCCACCAAATTTCTAAGGCAAATGACACCAGCACCGACTCGGCGGGAAAGGTGGCACAAAGACACAGAGGCACAGAGAAATTCGGAAGATGTTTCGCTATCCTCTTCCGCTTCTCCGTGCCTCTGTGCCTGATTCCTCTGGTTTTCCCCGTGTCCCCTGTGTGGAAGATTTTTTCTTCGGATTAGTTAGGTAGAAGCACCGAATCGATCACATGGATTACGCCGTTGGATTGGAAGACGTTCGAGATGGTAACTCTGGCCATGCCACCCTTTTCGTCGGTGAGGACGATGTCCTTGCCCTGCATGCTGGCCCACAGCTTGCCGCCGCTTACGGCGGTCAATTCCGCCTTCCCGTTGCCGGCCTTGATTGCCTTGGCAATTTCTTTCGAGTCCATTTTGCCGGATACGACGTGATAGGTGAGAATTTTCGTCAGCGTGGCTTTGTTTTCCGTCATCAGCAGCGTGTCCACGGTGCCTGCGGGAAGCTTCGCGAACGCTTCATTCGTCGGCGCGAACACGGTAAACGGTCCTGGCCCTTCCAGTGTATCCACCAGGCCGGCAGCCTTGACGGCGGCCACCAGCGTCGTGTGATCGTCCGAGTTCAACGCGTTTTGAACGATGTTCTTCGACGGGAACATCTCGTGCCCGCCCACCATCGGATTGGTTGCGGCAACAACAGCGGTTGCGGCAACGAGCGTGATCAAACATATCTGTGCGATCTTCTTCATTTCGTTTTCCCTCTCTTCCAATTGTGATTTGCCCTGCAGCTTGTAGTACGAGGGCGGCGCAGGATTGGATGAAAAATTAGCCGACTTTTTTGACCCTCGAAGGATTGCAAAAGGGGGTCCACAGGCAAACCCTATCGGCCGATTTTTGGAGCCGGGCTCAATCGCGTGCTATCATTTCGTAATTGCCGCAGTGCTATTCTGCCAAGTTTGGAAGGGTGGTGGGATTAATGCGCTCGTATCAACGGTATGTCTTCTGGGTTGCCGCACTCGCCATCGCAGCATGGACCGCGCCGCGGGCTTTCGTATTTGCCGGGGAGACGCCTCCACTAAAATTGGTTCAGACCATCGAGCTCAAGGATATTCGCAGCGGCGAACCCGATGTTTCGTCGGATCAGCTGGCCAAGAATTTGACGACGACACGCATGGTCGGCGTTCAGAACCATTTCGACCACCTGACGCCCGATCTGAAAAACAACCGCCTCTTCGTCGTCCCGGAAGATAACAAGTCGATTGAAGTCTACAACATTCGCACCGGGAAATTTGTTCACAGTATCAAGGGAATCGGCGTCGGGCATTCTGTTGTGTACCGCGCCGACATTGACAGAATTTTCGTGACCGACGGCTCCGATGGCGATTTGAAAATTTTCAACGGCGCCACGTACGAACTGCTGAAGACCGTGAAGCTCCTCGCGGACTCGGATGCGACCGGGTATGACCCCGTGACGCACTACCTTTACATCGCGGACGGCGGGCTGGATGCGAAACTCAATTATACGTTCCTGGAAATCGTGAACACGGACACGGGCGAGCACGTAGGTCAAATTAAAATTGATTCCAATCGCCTGGAAGCCATGGCCGTCGAGAAATCGGGATCCAGACTGTTCCTGAATATGACCGAGAAGAATTCTATTGGCGTGATTGACCGCAAGAAGCAGGCCGTGGCCGCGGTCTGGCCGCTAACGTGTAGAGTGAATGCGTCCGTCGCGATGGACGAAAAAAATCATCGGCTCTTCGCCGCGTGCCGCGACGGCAACATGAATGTGCTGGATTCCGATACCGGAAAGGTTCTGCAGAATCTTCCGATCTCCACCGGCGTCGACGACATGGTGTTCGATCCCGCAAGCCAGAGGGTTTACGTGGCCACCGGCGAGGGATTCGTCAATGTGTATAAGGAGATCGACCCGGACCACTATGAGGCCATCGGGAAGGTTCCCACTGGTCCGCTGGGCAAGACCGGTCTATTGGTGCCGGCATTGAACGAGTATTTTGTGGCCGTGCCGCCGCACGGAGATAAGTGCGCGGAGGTTATGGTTTTCGCTGTGCAGTAAGTGAATGCAGGACTGGCTCCCGGGTTAGTCACGAATTTAGATGCAATTGCATGTGGCCGGACCGGCTATCAGCCTTCGCCTCCGACCTCGATTTGCCCGCTTCCATCACATTTTTGGCACTCGCCGCTACCGCTGCATGACGCACAGGATGAATCATTCCCGAGACCCCCGAGCGTGCTGGGGATATTGTCTCCTGGGATCTTTCCTCTGCCGTGGCACACAGGACAATTCCCGTCGCCAGGTGAATCACAATCTAGGCACATGTGGGTGGACATGTCGCACCTCCACGATTTTCGGGAATTCTGATCGCGTTTTGATCCTGTGTCAAATGACTGCTGAATTCGAGGGGTGAGTAGCGCAGGCTTCAGCCTGTGGGTTTTGGGCTTACCCATCGGAAAAACCCGCAGGCTGAAGCCTGCGCTACTCACCCGCCATCAATCGCTTCTCGGCCTCTTGCACGGCCTCGTAGATTTGATCGAAGCTCTCGATCGCGAACAACCGCTTCTGAATCTCGTCAACCTTGACAGAAGTCGCGAGAACCTCGTCCAGATTGAAATCCCGCACCTCGCAGCCTTCTTCGATCACGTTGGTGCACTCGCGATGAGAACTGATGACGCCGCTGCCGTAGACCTTTATTCTTCCACCTTGCCGAATCAGCCCGAACTCAACCGTGTACCAAAACAGGCGGCCCAACCGTTCGAGGATGTCCGCATCTCTTGCTTTTGCGCAGATGCTGCCATAGTGCTGGAGGAAGTCCGCAAATACGGGATGCGCATGCATCGGGACGTGCCCGAAGACGTCGTGAAAAATGTCCGGCTCGGGAATGTACTCAAGCGAATCGTGGCCGCGCAGCCATGTGGTTGTCGGGAACTTCCGAGCGGCAAGCATTTCAAAAAACGCTTCCCCTGGAAGAAAACCGCTCACTGGCGTTGCGCTCCACCCGGTTCGGGGTCCTATTCGATCGCTGATCGCGCGAAGATTCGGCAGCCGATCGTCCTGCAAGCCGATGATTTCATATCCTTCGAGATACTCCTGGCAGGCGTGCGCGTCGATCTGCGGGCGCCGGCGGCGGACCAATTCAGCCCAAACCGCATGCTGGTCAGGCGTGTAGTCCTGATATTTCTGTTCGATGAGATAGGGCGCTGCTGCGACGAGAGGTCCGGTTGACATGACGTTCCTCCTCTCGCTGTGGGTTCTACGTTCAAGCCTATCAAAAAAAAGCAAGGCAGGGTGACGCGGAACGCTGCGCCATCCTCAATCGGGTACCCTCGGCTGAACATTGCTACCGAATGATGGGTACGAGCGCAGCGCCGGCGGGCCTCCACTTTCCATCCTCTTTGACGAACATGCGAAGCACCCGTGTTTGGGTACCCGCAACTGAGCCGTCCCTACTTTCGCGCCGGAGGAACGTATGGTCGGTCGCCAGGGCAAAATTATCGTAGACCGCCATCAGCTTGAAATCGTCGGGATGCGGGCCGACGCCCGGAGACGGATGCGCCGCCCTCTGCATGGCCACCATCTCCGCCTTGGTCTGAACTTTTCCCGCGATGGAGATCTCGAAAAATTGATCGGTCCAAAATTGATTGCGAAATTCGACGCACTCTTTGTAGTCCTTGTGATACGGAGTGGCGCCCGCGCTGCACAGCCACTGTTGATCCACATCCCAAAGCGTCTTTTCGAGCTCTGTCCACTCTTTGCTGCCCATTTTTGGCGTCTGTTTGGCCGGCTCCTGGCCGAATGCAAGTGCCGAAACTGCCATCGCCGCGACGAAACACAGCACACGTATCGCTCTCACAGTAACCCTCCTGGGTTAAATTCGATTTGGCCCGGAACACAGCATCCTCTCACACCTAAGCTGAATCAGCATTGTGCGATACGAGATTCCGGGGCGCCGGGCGAACATTTTACTTGCACCGCGCCGGGCATCGCGTGGCAGGATACCACCACTTCCAAGAATCAGCGTGGCGTTGTGATGCAAAACTCCACATTTCAAACAACGAAGAAGAGGCGCGAGGTAAAGTTGGGAATTCCTTCACCGTACATTCATTTCAGACGATGCGTTGGCAATTACGCAAATGTCCTTGAACACTCTCGCGTTGAAGATAGTTTTCGCACCAGCGCGCCTTAAAATCTCAGGCAACTGTATCTCGACTTCGCGGTAGACTTTGCGCATTTGTTGGACGGAAGGTTGCCTGCCCGGCCGGACAAAGGCGCTGCAAAGCTCACGAAAGACTCCGTTTATCGTCCGCCATGGATGTGTTCATCGGTCCCGTTTAGATCGCTCAGAGATTTTGTGAGCCGATGAGTCTGTCTTTCAAATACATGCCAAGTATGCCTGTTCTTTCCAATCCGTACCCAAGCTACTGAGAGACCCAACTCGAAAGGCATATTAAAACGCGGGGTGGGCGGGCGTTTCTTGTCGAGCTCGACTCGCGAGAGGTCATGAACTGAAAATCGGCAAACTTGTATGAGCTTGAAAATACGATCGAGGCGCCTGCTCCCTCCCGGAATCTCCAAAGTCGCTCTCGGAAAAAACCCAAACGCGGTGATTCCGCAAATATAGGCGAGACACAAATTGTGAAACTGATTGTCGTAGGGAATATTCAGGAAAACGTCAGCGGGCGGCCTTCGAGAACTTGGCACGCGTTTGCCTCTTTGAGAGTTTTCGCTTTCGCGAGGCCGTTTTCTTCTTGTGCCGGATGACACCATTCTCCTTCGCGGCCGTACTCACCGAATGCAGGAGCTCAATGAGCTTCAATGCCCGACTGCGTGGCACGCCCAATCTGTCGGCGGTTTCCATCGGTGTAGCAAACCGAGAAGTAATCTTAATTGCCATCGTCCTAAGTTCATCTTACATCTTGAAACCGATCATTCCAATCTGATTCGCAGGTCTGGGCTGCGATAAGTCTCACCGCACACCACCCACATTCTTTACCGGGCCGGTGTAGGCCTCGAAACGCTTCCTCAATTCTTCAAGCTGCTTCGTGTTGGTGAGGAAAGCGCGATAGTTGTTGACAACTTTGTAGGAAAGGATGGGCTTCCAGCCGTAGGGGGCGGGGACGTCGGAACGCGGCGACCAGTTCCCTGTTTTGGCCTGCTCCTCGGGCGAGAGGTACCACGTTAGGAAAAGTTTCGCGGCGTTTGGATGCGGCGCGGATTTGAAAATCGCCGCGGTGAATGGCCAGATGGGGAGCGGATCGGATTGTGGAAATGCGACAGCTTGCACCAGGCCCAAATTTTTCTGGTCCATGCTGATTGTGGCGATGGTATCGAACGTGACGAGGTTTTCGCCAGACGCAATGCTGCGCACTACGCCGAGATGGCCCTGGATGAAATTCGGCTGGTTGGCCATATAGCGGTCCATGTAAGACCAGCCGTATTTCTGGACGATGCTGTAGAAGACGTAGAGCGTGGCATCGTCATCGGCGGGATAGCAGGACACCACCTTGCCCTTGAAGCGCGGATTGAGGAAGTCGAGGGCCGAGCGGGGCACGTCTTCGGGCTTCACTAAATTAGGATTGTAGGCGTAGGTGTGGGCGTTGATCTGGACGGCGAAATAGGCTCCGCTCGGGTCCTTAAAGCTGGGATCGATCTTGTCGAAGCCTTGCGGCTTGAACTCGAGGAGCGCGCCTTGCTGCTTCCAGCGCACAAAGTCCTGCAACGTCTGGAACACGGCGATATCGAGTTCGAGTTTGCCTGCGGCAAGCTGCGCGTCGATCTTCTTGTCGAGCACATTGCTGAAGCCGCCGGTGACTGACATGTTGACGCCCGGATAGCGCGCGGAAAAATCTTTGGCCACAGCGTCCCAAGGCGCCGTCGGGCCTCCGGTGTAGAGGACCACTGCGCCTTCGGATTTGGCTTTGTCGTAGAGCGCGTCGAGGCTTTGCGGTCGCACGGGGGGCGTGCAAATGAAAAGCGCCGCAATGGTAAGCGCCAGGAGAGACAGTCCAGTGGCGAGTGGCGTGCGCTTTGTCTTGTTCATCTGTTTCCTCCTCTGAATTTGGCGTGCAACGCAGCAGCCAGGGGCTAAAGCCCCTCCATTTTGACGGTCGATTCGGCACGGCTAAAGCCGTGCCCTACAAACATTTTCGTGGGGCCGAATTATTGTAGGGCCGGGTTTCAACGCGGCCAAAGCTTAGCTGTTTGCATTTGGATTTAGCAGCCAGCATGCTCGCGCACAGATTACACCTCGAACTCTACACGCCGCACGGGCAATGTGACTCCGGCCGTATTCCCCGACATCATCGCTTCACGGGTTGAAACCCCTCACGACCGGAGGGCATCGATGTCGTGCATGAAGGCGCGACTCACATAGTCCAACGCAACTTACGCCCTCGCCGCGCTCTGCGTGCCGAGGATCGCGTTTTTATTGTTTTTCAGCCAGGTCCGGAAATCTTGCAGCTCGGGGTTTAGCGATTTTGAGAACGCGGGATCGCGCGCCCCGCAGAAATATTCGTTGAAATCGCGCTTGAACTGGAACATGTTGCCGAGATCGTCCGCGCCGGGAAAACCGAGCGCCCGGTAGGCATCCGGGGAAATACTGTTGTAGCGAACTTCCTGGCCCAGTAGTTCACTGAAGCCGGCGGCCATCTGTACGCCAGTCAAGTTTTCGCCGGTAATTCCCACGGTCTTGCCGATAAATTCGTGGCCGCGCTTGAGGATGCCGTAAGCGCATTTCCCAATATCCTCCGCGGCGATTCCGGGCAGTTTTTTATCGCCCATCGGGAGCGTGATGGCCAGCTTTCCGTCCGGGCCCCTTTGCGGGCCCATGCCGAGACCCACAAAATTGTCCCAATAAAACGAGGTCAGCAAGAAGGTCGTGGGAACTCCGAAATCGGTGAAGAAATGACAAGCTTCGCCCTTGCCGTCGAAGTGCGGAACTTTGTACTTCCCGTGCAGTGTGGGGATGCGATTATCCGAGAGAGGCGACCATTTCCGCGTGTCCTCGAGCATGGACCAAATGACGTGCTTCAGTCCCGCGCTCTTGGCCGCCGTGGCCATGGTCTGTACCTCGGCGATTTCCTTTTCGGGAGAGAAATGCGCCCAGAAAAATGTGACGCAGTACGCGCCGTACGCGCCAGCGAACGCCCTCTCCATGCTGGCAGCGTCGTCGATGTCCGCGGACACTACTTCGGCGCCCATTTTCCCTAGTTCCCGGGCCTTTTCGCTCTCCGCATTCCTGGTGATTGCGCGAGCGGCGAAACCGCCTTGCGGATCGCGCAAAATCGCCCGGACCAAACCTCCACCTTGCGCGCCCGTGGCTCCCAATACCGCAATGATTTTCTTTTCCGCCATAACGCCCTCCCTGATTGATTTAAATCCGCCCATTCACTTAAACATATTAATCATGCGCGGATCATATCATTTCGTGTGTTCCGCATAGTACAGGCTTCGGACTGTAGAAGTTTCCACGGAAGAAAATCAAAATCCACAGGCTGAAGCCTGTGCTACCAAAGCGCGCGCGGCAATGGGTATCAGTGGCTCGCCGACTCCTTCGCGTGCGCCAGCAGCGCGTCGAGCGCGGCGCGATCCAGATATTTTCCCTGAACGACTACGGCGCGAATTTTTTGCGTGTTGTGGATGTCGTCGAGCGGATTCGCATCGAGCAGCACGAGGTCAGCGGCCTTTCCGTTGCCGACTGTGCCAAATTCATCGGTGCGGCCGAGAAACTGCGCGGCGTCCAGCGTCACCGATTGCAGCGCTTCCATCGGAGTGAAGCCGGCGTCCACCAGCGTGGCGAGTTCGTTGTGCAAGTCGAATCCAGGGATGACGAACGGAGGACCGCCCGCGTCCGTGCCGCCAAGCATGGAAACGCCTTCGCGGTGATATTCGCGCGTGATGGCCAACTCCTCCTGGTACGCGGCCCTGTGCAGCATCCAAAATTCCGGCGGGCTGTCCTTAATCAGGCGATCGCGCAGGTCGTTCCACTCTTTACGATCTTTCGCGCCGATATAGGCGAGGAGCGGATTTTTCGCGACGCCGTCATCGTTGAGAAACGGCTCGATCCATCTCGCGACGAGCGTCGGAACCTGCCACGTTCCATTTTTTACGAACAGCACGGCGAGATTCTTGAGCCGCTCGGGATCGAATCCGTCCACTTCCAGTTTCAGCAAGGTCAGAGCGCGCGCGGCTTTTTCGGCGGGACTCGCCGGCGGCGAATCGTTGAGATGCACGATTCGATCGAAATTCTTCGACGATTCTTCCAGGCTGCCGAGCAGGTGCTCAATGCTGAGCTGGCCCGCGGTCGAGGCGTCGCTCGCCCAGACGCCTTGCGGCAAATGTCCGGCGAAGGGCAGGCCCACCTTTTTCGATTCCTCGGCGATGGCGTAGTATTCGTCCGGCGTCAAATTGTCGAACACCTTGATGAAATCGACACCGCCCTCTTTGAGCGAATCGACAATCGTGCGGCCTTCGGCGGGATCGTGAACCACGACGGAGTGGTCGGGATGCGCGGGATTCAGACCATCGACGAGCGGGCCGGAAATTACCATGTGCGGGCCGAGCAGTTCTCCGCTCACGACTTGCGCGCGCCAGCGTTTCAGGTCGTCGAGATGTCCGCCCATGTTGCGCACGCCCAGGACGCCGTTGGCGATGAACAGCGGAAACGTGCGGTCGGTCTCCCAGACATGCACGTGCATGTCCCACAGGCCGGGAATCACGTACAGGCCGCGCGCGTTCACGACTTGCGCGCCCTTCGGGGCAAGCACTTTTTTCGCGTCGCCGACTTGCGAGATGCGATTCCCTTCCACGGTAACGGTTTGGTCCGGCTTGGGCGGCGCGCCCATGGTGTCGATTACGGTAACGTCCGTAATCTCGAGCGGCTTTGACGCAAACTGCTTACTCTGCGCCGCCGTAACGAGCGGTACGAGACAGACCATGCACAGCACGGCAAAATGCTTCACCCGTTCCTCCGGGATTCTCACTATATATCAACTTCCCGGAAAGGATGGGTTCGGCAGGATGAGGAGATGGGAACTCGCCGAGGAATATCATCCTTTCCGAGTTACCGGGCAGCCTGCGTGGTGTCGCAGGCGGGCCGGCGATCCCAGGCTAAGACAAAACAATTTTTTGTAACGCATCTAAGGCAATCTTCTTCTAAGATAGGGGTGGCTTCACGTTGCGGGAGGGACTATGTCTGCTAAATCGCTTTTGCTTTGCATGATCGCGGGTTCTCTACTTCTGGTTCTTCCCGCGCGCGGGCAGGAACAGATGCAAAATCGCGCGGCCGTCCAGTTGCCTGATGGCGATGCCAAGGAACTCGTCGGGGACACCTGCTCGGCATGCCATAGCCTGTCCAACATTACGAACTCGCAGGGGCATACGCCCGAAGAGTGGAAAACCACGGTCGCCATGATGCTGAATGTCGGCGCCGCCGTGCCTCCTGAAAAAATCGATATGCTCACGGATTATCTAATCAAGAATTTTCCGGCGAAGCCTGGACCGGCTCCCGCGTCCATCCCAGGCAACGTCGAAGTGTCCTTTAAAGAATGGAACTTGCCCACGCCTGGCACGCGGCCTCATGATCCGCTCGCCGCGCCCGACGGAACGATCTGGTACACGGGGCACATGGCCAACCTGCTCGGGCACATCGATCCGAAGACAGGCGACATCAAGGAATATCGCACAAGCAAGCCGATGTCCGGCCCGCACGGACTGGTGATGGACAAGCAGGGCAATATCTGGTTCACCGCAAATTTCAAGGCGTACATCGGCAAGTTTGAACCGTCGACGGGCAAATTCACGCAATACCCGCTGGATCCCAAGGCTCGCGATCCGCACACGCCCATCTTCGATCAAAAGGGAACGCTGTGGTTCACGGTGCAGGGAGCGAACATGGTGGGCCGGCTGAACACGGAAACGGGCGAGTCGAAAGTGGTGACTACGCCGACGCCGAAGGCGAATCCCTACGGCATGGTCATCACCACAAAGGGGATTCCCTACTTCGTCGAGTTCGGAGCAAACAAGATCGCCAGCATCGATCCGGAAACGATGGAGATCCACGAATACCTTCTGCCCAATGAGGGGGCCCGGCCGCGTCGAGTCGCCATCACCACGGATGACGTTCTGTATTACAGCGATTACGGGCGTGGTTATCTCGGGGAGTTCGACACCAAAACCGGAAAATTTGTGAAGGAATGGCCCTCGCCGAGCGGCCCGCAATCGCGGCCTTACGGAATCACGATTGTGAACGGCATCGTCTGGTACAGCGAAGCCGGAGTGAAGCCGAACACGCTGGTGCGGTTCGATCCCAAGAGCGAGAAGTTTCAAACCTGGATGATTCCTGCCGGCGGCGGCGTGGTGCGGAACATGATGCACTTCGCGGACGGCAAGCTGGTGCTGACGGAAAGCGGCGAAAATGTGGTCGCACTGGTCACCGTGAAGGGCGACAAAATAGCGATGAGCACGAAATAAGTGTGGCGCCGCCCCAAGTACATCGGGGACTCCCTTTCGAAACGCGCCCTAAAATAATAAAGAAGTTAAGATTCGAAAAAACTCGGCAGGCGTAGCGATGCGGACTCCTGCACGCTTGGCGACTGCCTGTGTGAAATGCTTCGTGTTGTGCGTGAGCAGCCAGTCCGGCCGACTAGAAATAGCCGAGAGGATTACTGGAACGTCCGCTTCGTGCCGGATTAGATGCCGGCTTGACCGGACGAGCAACTTATCCGGATACGGAACCATTTCGGGGTCCGTGAGTTTGATCAGCCGGCGGTAGCGTTCGATGAGTTTATCGGCTTCCAAGGAGGGAAGGCGCTCCGCGTGGAGGAGCAAATTCTCTTCCACTTCATCACGGACAACTTCCGCAAGCACAAGCCGGCAGAGCCGCGCCGCGCAAAGTGACAGCACGGCTTTGTCGAGGCCCCAGGGAGAAACAATCCCTCCGGTGAGTACATTGGAGTCGAGGAAGAGCCGAATTCGCCGGCGGCTGGCCACTTCTAACGCTGCGTGCGTGAGCGGCGGCGTGAAGTCTTCCTGGAGGAACCCAATTTCTTGTAGCGGCGTTCAAAGACGCGATTGCGGACCTCAGGCAATGCCGCAAGAATCGCTTCTGGTGTAAGCCCAGCGCCGGTGAGAGCGTCGCTCACTTGTTCGCAAAGATGCTGAAATCGCTGTTGCTCCGGCAATAGGACGAGCCCATCGCCCAATCGAAGGACCGCGAAAGGCGCGCCAGTCCCCAACCCAAGATCCTTGCGAAATTGCTTCGGGACCGTTAGTTGCCCCTTTTCGCCAATCTTTGTCGTCGCCAAATACTCGAGAGTTGTTGGCCGGCTTGCCATACGTTTCTCCTGGTAGGAATATCCTACCAAAACCTCATCCGCTTGGCAAGTCGATTTCCAGAACCGGTGTGTACCGTGACCTCCGCTCGCATTCTCGCCTTTTAGGCTCGCACAATACGGAAAGGATTTCACCACAGAGAACACAGAGGGCACAGAGAAAATCATGCCATGATGCTTTCTCCTCTGGTTTCTCTGTGCCCTCTATGTTAAAGCTTTTTGCCTTGCCGCTCCGTCACTTCGCGCTTGTTTGCGCTGCCAGCATGGCGTGCTGGCCGGCTGGCGATCCCGCAAGATAGAAATAGCCGACGCGGTTGTTGGCTTGCGAGCCCCACCAGATGCGGCCGTCGGCATCCTGGAAGAAATCGCGCATGCCGTTTTCGGGGAAGAGGAACGGATAAAGCGTAACTTTGCCGGTCGCGGGGTCGAGTTCGGAGATGGTGTCCATTTCCATCGACGAAAACCAAACGTGGCCGGTGTTCTTGTCGATCACCAGCGCGTAGGGAGTGGGCCTGCCGCCGGGGAGCGCGTATTCCTTGAACGTTTCGGTCCTGGGATCGAAGCGGCCGATTTTTCCCGCTTCGTATTCGCAGAACCACACGTTGCCCTGGGCATCGATTTTCAAACGGCGCGGCCATGATTGTGGTGTCGGCTGCGCGTATTTCGTGACCTTGCCCGTCTTGGCGTCGACTTTGCCGATCTTGCCGTCCTTCGTATATTCTGAGAACCACACATTTTCGTCTTTATCGAGGGCCAGGCCGTACGCGGTCGGAACTTCGGCGAAGTCGTGATAAGTCCCGGTTTCGGGATCGAAGCGCGTCAGCGGTTCTCCGGTGCCCCACACCATTCCCTTGGAGTCAACCACGAGCGTGTGTTTCGTGCCGCGGCTTGGTTCGCGGTAGCGCGTCATCTGGTGCGTCGCGGGATCCATTTTTCCGATCGTGTCGGTGGCCTGCTCGGAAAACCAGATCATCCCATCCGGACCGACCACGACGGAATGGTTGGACGCCTGATCGACATTGGGAATCGAATATTCGGTGATGACTCCGGTCTTGGGATCTAGCTTGCCAATCCAATGGCCCCTGTACTCCCAAATCCAGACGTTCCCATCGCGTTCCGGTTTGGCGGAGCCGGGAAAGCGATTTGATCCGGGCATATCAAATGTTACGTAAACGATCTTCATCGCGTCGTCGCTGTAGGGAGCCTGCTTGACCTCTTCATAAGCCGGCAGGTCCGCGGGAGAACGTGGGAGCGGCGAATCGGGCCCGAAATATTTCGTGAGATACGCGGTGACATCTTCGCCATCTTTCTCGTTGACATCTTTCAGCAGATAACCAAAGCTGGTGCGCATGTAATTAACGCGATCGTGCCAGCCAGTCTCGTCCCGAACCTGGGCCGCCATCCGGCTCTGAAAACCGTGGCAGCCGAAGCAAGCGCTTGCCAGCTTGTCCCTGCCCCGTCCTTGGGGCAAAAGCTGCTTGCCTTGGTAGATCGAGAGATCGGTCCAGTGCACGGTTCCCTTCTCCAGCGCGATTTCATAAGTAGCGTTCTGGCCAGCAGCCAATTGGATGCCCGTGCGCGGCTCGAAGCGGTATCCGACGGCCCTCACCAACAATTGATATTGGCCTTCCTGCAAATTCTCGATGCGATAGCGGCCGTCATTGTCGGAGAGGACATTCGTCGCGATCCTTGAATCCATATCCTGGGCTTCGACGAACGCGCCCTTGAAGGGTTTTCCATCGGGGCCCTTCACCGTGCCGGAAACAGTAGCGCCGTATGCTATCGACGCAAGAGAAAGCAGCAACGCAAACAAAACCGCGCTCTTACACGCTGGACGCATGGACCCTCCTTATTTCGATATGCCGCGGTGCGATCTCTTGGCGAATCAATAAGAATTGCATCAATGATATGTCCAATTCTAGATGATTTTCTTACGCGGAATCTAGCAGGAAAGCAGCTGCGTTGCAAGGATTCGGCAGGTGCGAACAAGCGGCGGAAATCTTCTGCACCGTCAAGGCTTGTGTAGCTTACATTAGTGTGTTTGCGAACGGGATAACGCCGGGAGGCAAGATTGCTTGCTCTCTATGGTTTAACGCTCTTCCTGAGTGGCGCGTTGTTGTTTCTTGTGGAGCCGATGTTCGCCAAGATGGCATTGCCGAAGCTCGGGGGCACGCCGGCAGTATGGAACGTATGCATGGTCTTCTATCAGGCCCTGTTACTCGCAGGATACGCCTATTCGCACGAACTCGCGAAGAGATTGACCCCTCGTCGCACGGCCCTACTACAGATGGGAATGGTCATCGCAGCGTTCTTCACATTGCCCATTCGGCTTCCTGAATTGCAGAGCTCGCCCTTCAAAGAGAATCCGACACTGTGGCTGCTAACACTCTTAACAGTGGGGATGGGACTGCCCTTTCTCGTCCTTTCAACTTATAGTTCCACCCTGCAAACATGGTATGCAAGCACTTCTCACGTCGGTGTCAATGACCCCTACGTCCTTTACAGTGCATGCAATTTTGGAAGCGCGCTAGGCCTAATCTCTTACCCGCTCATAGTAGAGAGGCATCTCGGGCTCACCGAGCAGAGCCGTTTATGGGAGTGGGGATATGTGGTCCTAGTAGCTTTGACCGTTACATGCGCGATCAGCATTTGGTGGGCCCCAGAGACTAAAGCGATCGAGAGTAATACCAGAGCAGAAATGGGCCCGCAACCCACCCGGCTCCAAGAATTCAAGTGGTTGGCGCTGGCATTCATTCCTTCCAGTTTGATGCTGGGAGTTACAACCGCCCTAACCACGGAACTCCCACCGATCCCGCTCCTTTGGGTTCTTCCACTTGCGCTCTATCTTTTAAGCTTCATTCTTGTGTTTGCCAAGAAGCCGGTTGGTTATCAGGGTACCGTCGTTGAAGCAATACCCATCCTATTGCTCCTGGTCGCGTTCCCTATTGCGTCAAAATCCGTACTGTCTCCGATTTTCGCGATCCTTCTTTATCTCACAGTTCTCTTCCTTGCTTGCATGGCTTGCCACGGCGAACTGGCAATCAGCCGCCCCTCCGCCTCGTATCTGACGCGGTTTTATCTTTGCGTGTCCGCTGGCGGCGTCTTGGGCGGACTATTCAATGCAATCATCGCGCCTGTGGTTTTCAAGTCGGTCGTGGAACTACCAATCGGTTTATTCCTCTTGGCACTCGCAATTGCGCTACTCAGCTCGCACACGCGGAAAAATTCGCTAAACAGACTAGACTTTATTTTACCGGCTGCCTTAGGCGTGGGAGTGGCGCTGCTTGTTCTTTGGTTGCGCTCGACTACGTTTAGAGCGAGTCCTCTGATGAGTCTTGCGGTTTTCGCCGGCCCTCTCCTGGTTTGTTTCAGTTTTTCGAGGCGCCCGCTGCGCTTTGCGCTTGGCTTTGGATCGCTTCTTCTTGCGAGCGGGTTATATTCCGGCCCGTACGGACGTGTGTTACTCACGGAGCGAAGCTTTTTTGGAGTCTATCGAGTCTCCGAAGATAGGGGGTACCGGCAACTCCTTCACGGAAGCACCATCCATGGCATTCAGAGCATGGATCCGGCCCGCGGCAGCGAGCCGCTTTCCTATTACTACGAGACCGGGCCCATCGGCCAAGTCTTTCGCTCGCCTTCCATCAGCGAACAACTGCGCGAAGTTGCGGTGGTAGGATTAGGCGCGGGCTCCTTGGCATGCTATAGCGAACCCTGGCGGCACTTCACTTTCTACGAAATCGACCCACTGGTAGAGAGGATTGCCCGCAATCCTCGCTATTTTACTTTCCTGCGTGACTGCTCACCTGAAACCCAGATTGTCATCGGCGATGCCCGGCTTTCTTTGAGATCCGCATCTGTACACAAATACGATCTGGTGGTTGTAGACGCATTCAGTTCAGACACGGTGCCGGTGCATCTGGTGACGAGAGAGGCAATCGAACTCTACCTCGCCAAGCTGGCGGATCACGGGCTCATGGCCTTTAACATCAGCAATCGATATCTGGATATGAGGCCCGTTTTAGGCGAACTGGCGCACGATGCGGGATTGGCCTCCATCGTTCAAGACGATGTGCGTGTTGGTGCTGATGAGTTGAGTCGTGGGAAGTTTGCGTCTACTTGGGTATTGATGGCTCGCCAACGTTCGGACTTCGCTTCCCTGGCGTCACAACCGAATTGGCATGACCTCCAACTCCAGTCCGGCAGCCGGCTCTGGACGGACGACTATTCCAGCATCATCAATATAATTCACTGGAATTGACGGAAAGCAAAGTTGGCGAGTCGAGGAATGAGCGCACTGCTCCAGCGCGGCCGGTTAGCCCGCGAGCGCAGCCTTAATGCGCTCCGGCGTGAAGGGCACCTGACGGATGCGCGCGCCGGTCGCGTCGAAAATGGCGTTTCCGATTGCGCTTGCGACAACTGTGATCGCGGTTTCGCCGGCTCCCGTTGCGGGCATGTCTGGACGGTTCAGCAGGACCACTTCGACTTTCGGGACGGCGAAGCCGAGGGGGAGCGAGTGGTAAGTTTTCCAATCGATCGAGGTCACATTGTGGTAGTCCCACGTGACTTCTTCGCCGAGGGCGCGGCTCATGCCTTGCAGCGCGCCGCCTTCGCTTTGATTGCGGAGGCCGTCGGGATTGGAGATCGGTCCGGCATCGATGCTGACGACGATTCGCTTCACGTTGAGTTTTCCCGTCGCCAATTCGACTTCGACTTCGGCCACCATGGCTGAGAAGCCGTTGTCGCCTTCGTAGGCGACGCATGAGATGCCTCGGCCACTAGCGATGCCCTTTGCTGAAGCGGTGCGCGGTTTTGGCGAAGGGCGAGTATCCCAGTTTGCCGTTTTCGCCGCGGCCTTCACGACGTCAAGCATTCGCGGCTCGCTCAGGTGGCGCAATCGAAATTCCACGGGATCGGCTTTGGCTCGGGCCGCAAGCTCGTCCATGAAGGATTCGTGCGCGAATGTGTTCTGCAGGCGCTGGGGTGAGCGCAAAGGGCCGGTCCAAAACGGAGAAACGACATTGTGCAAGAGGACCCGTTCTGACTTGATCGTGCCCGCGCCATGATCGGCGCCGCCCACATGGCCCACCACGTAGGACGGAACCGCGTTTGCATTGTTGCTGAACGCAGTCGGCTCGGGCGCGGGCGAGCGGGGCCTGAATTCCTCAGGCTGAAAGCCCGCTAGAAAACCGGTGATGACGTTCCCCGGATACGTGTAGACCGGGCGATTCCCGAGCACCGGAGACCACGCTTCGTGATCCCAGGCGATAATATTTCCCTCCGCGTCAAGGCCGGCGCGCTCGTCGATTGTGAATGCGAATCCGTAGTTCTCCCACGCCATTTCGTCTTTTCGAGTGAGCTGAACGCGCACCGGTTTGCCGACGGCCTGCGAAAGAAGCGCGGCGTCATACGTGACCGCATCGGCGCCGTTAATTCCATAGCAACCCGATCCTCGCCGAAAAATCACGCGCACATTTTCGGGCTTCAGGCCGAGAAGCATGGCGAGCGTGGCTCGCTGGTGCCAGACTCCCTGCGTCGGCGACCACACCGTAGCCTTATCGCCCTGAACATCGGCGACCGCACAAGAGCTTCCGATCGATCCGTGCATTTGGTACGGATGGTTGTAGCTCGCCTTCACCAAGGTCGCGGCCCCGGCAAGTTTTTCGTCCACGTCCTTGGAATTCACGGACAACGTGTCGCGCGTGGGCTTTTGATTCCGCAGATGTTCGTAGAACGTTTCCTGCTTGGGCAGTTCGGGAGCGGGAGACCACGTGACATTCAACGCCTTGGCAATCTGCACGGATTGCCACGGTTTTTGCGCGACCACACCGACAAAATTCTTTTTCACCACGACTTTCACGAAGCCCGGCATTCCGGAAACCGAACTCTCGTCCACATTCATGAGGTTCGCGCCCACAGCCCCCGGGCGAACCACCATGCCATGCAGCATGCCGGGCACACGCACGTTGTGCGCATACTCGAATGTTCCCGTGGCCATCTGCGGCATATCCGGCCGCCCAATGGGTTTTCCGAGCACGGTCCACTCGCTGGCTGGCTTTCGTTTCGCGGCGGGATCCACTTTGATGTCAAATTTCTTTCCGGCCACAAGTTCAGCGTAGGCCACCTTCATTGAGGCATCGCTCTTCGAGCGAATCTCGCCGTCAACGGCGACAAGTTGTTCCACGGGAATGTTCAATTGTTTCGATCCGAGTTGCAGCAGCGCCTCTCGAGCAGTGGCGCAAGCACCCGCCAGATTATTGTGATTGAAATTCGCGGGATGCGACTGGCTGCCGGAGGTAACGCCTTGATCGGGAGTCAGGGAAGTGTCGCAGACAATCAAGTTGACACGATGAAACGGCACGCACAGTTCTTCGGCGACGAGTTGCGTCTGCGCCGTGGACATGCCCTGCCCGAGTTCTTCTTTTCCGGTGTAGGCCGTCACGCTGCCGTCCGAGGCGATGGCGATCCAGGAATCGACTTGATTGGGTGGCGGAGAATCCGATGCCGAGTCCAGGCCGAACGCGCCCGCGCGGGTTTGCTGCGCTTCAAGCGTCCTGAACGCGCCGCCCATGCTGAAGCTGACGATCAGCGCGCCGGTTCCCTTGATAAAGGTGCGGCGCGAAAATCCAGCGCGCGCCAGTGCATCCGCCGCGCCCTGCGCCATTGTGGTTTCAGTCTCGGATAGAGATGGATTTTTCATCGCGCCATCTCCTTCTGCGCGCGGCCGATTGCTCGCAGCATGCGCGTGTGCGTGAAACACCGGCAAATGACGCGAGACATTCCTTCCTGGATTTCTTTTTCCGTGGCCTTGGGATATTTATCGAGAAAAGCCTTAGCGGTAAGAATCACGGCATTCAAGCAAAAGCCGCATTGCGCGGCCTGCTCTTCAATGAACGCCTTCTGCATGGGATGCGGCTTGTCGACGGTTCCCAAACCTTCGAGAGTGACGATCTCGACTCCCTGCACCGATTCCACCGCTCTCCTGCAGGAGCGAACCGTCTCTCCCTTTACAAGGACGGTGCAGGATCCGCATTGCCCGAGGCCGCAGCCGAATTTCGGGCCGCGCAGGCCGAGGTCATCGCTCAGCACGTAGAGCAGCGGCGTTGTCGGATCGACGTCGAGGCTGTGGGTTTTTCCGTTTACTTTCAAAGTTATGAGGCTCATATACCTATGAAGTTATTGCGAAGCGCAATTTTCGTCAAGTAGAAGTCTTCACGAACGCAGCATTGGAAATTTCCCGGGCGGCAAGCCAGCCTCGTATCTCGTTTTCCGCCAAAAGAAAATGGGCCGGACCATGGGGCCGACCCTTTCCTTTTCCTCGATAGGATGGCCGGCACGGCCTCGCGGTTGCCCGATTCAAGGAGGCAGGCCCGCGCGGACATCTTCAAAATTTACGCGCGAGGTTGGAAAATCTCCAATCTTCATGCAGACTACGATACGAGAAATGAACCGCCTACACAAACGGTACACACGATGAAACTCGACAAAATCTATACTCGTACGGGCGATGAAGGAAAGACTTCGTTGGGAGACGGATCGCGGCTGCCGAAATACCATCTCCGCGTAACCGCTTACGGCAGCATCGATGAAGCCAATTCCGTCATCGGATTGGCGAATCTGCACGTGGCGGACTCCGCGATTCTCCAGCTTTTGAGGCACATCCAGAATGATCTGTTCGACGTGGGCGCCGATTTGTGCCGGCCCGAGCGGCCCGGCGCGGAAAAGGCGTTGCTGCGCATCACGCAAGAACAGGTCACGTGGCTGGAAAATCAGATCGACCACTTCAACGCGGAACTGGAGCCGCTCAATAGCTTTGTGCTTCCGGGCGGAAGTCCTGCAGCTGCCCACTTGCATCACGCAAGAACGGTTACGAGGCGTGCGGAACGCGATGTGGCGCATCTTTTGGCTGATGAGCCGGTGAACCCCGCGGTGCTGCACTATGTCAATCGCCTGTCGGATCTTCTTTTCGTTCTGGCACGATTTCTGAACGACAAGGGCAAGGAAGATGTTCGCTGGCAACCCGGCCTGCATCGCGGTTAAGTAGCGCGGGCTTCAGCCTGCGGGGTTTCGTCCTTGCAAGCTCCAAAACCCGCAGGCTGAAGCCCGCGCTACTTGAAAGGCCTCCGGCGTGCGCTCCAATGCCAGGTTGATTTACAGCGTCGTGTAAACGACGTGGACGAATGCGTCGCTGCTTAGGACTCCTTTGCCCCAGATCGGATCGAGGTCAGTGAGGGGTTTGGAGGCGACGGCTTGTTCGAGTGACTTTCCGGAGGACTTTAGTTTCTGCACGCGGGCCCGCACGGCGACGAGCATGTCGCGAAACTTTCTGAGGTCGGCTTTGTTCCCAAGCGGGCCGTGGCCGGGAACGATTTTGGTGTCGTTGTCGACCATGGCCAGCATCTTGGTCGCGCCCGCGATCATGCCTGCAATGCTGCCGTTCGTTTCCTTGTCGATGTAGCAGTAGATCCCGTTGAAAAAAACGTCGCCCATGTGCAGGACATTCGCTTTCTGGAAGTGAATATAAATGTCCGAATCCGTATGCGCGGGAGCGATGTGCCCCAGCGCCACGTGCTCGCCGCTGAAATTCATCTGATACGATTCCTTGAACGTGCGCTGGGGAAGGGCGTTGTCGGGAGACGGATCGAAATGCAGGCCGATGACGTCGAGATCATGGGTTTCCTTCAGCCTCTTCAGCGTGTTTTCATGCGCGATCAAAGTCGCTCCCGCGCCGCGCACGTTGGCGTTGTTATCGGTATGGTCCCAGTGCCAGTGCGAGTCGATCGCGAGTTTCAGTGGAGCGTTGCTGAGGTCATCGAGCGTCTTCTTGAATCTGTCCCACGCATATTGCGTGAACGTATCCACGAGCAGCTTGCCGTCCTTGCCGTTCAAGACCACAACGTTTCCGCCCGGCCCCATCAGCAGGGTGAGATTGTCCGAAAGCTTGGCCGACGAGATGGGAACTTTTCCGAACCGGGCCCGAGCTGCGGCAAGAGCGTCGCCACCTGTCGCGCCAGCTTGCTGCGCGAACCACGGCGACGTACCTGCGAGCGCTTCGGGGAATACGTGCGACAGCGCCCATCCGCCGGCGAGCGCTCCCGTCGCTCGCAGAATTTCCCGCCGCGTGGCTCGTTTTAAGATGTTGCCGGAATCCATGAAGCACCTCGTTGCGATGCGGAATCTGGTTTCGACCCGGTAAGCCGTCAGGAAATATAGCAAATTTGTGATCGGATGCGCATTTGCACTCTCAAGGATGTTACGTACACCTGCGCGCCTTTCAGAATTCTCCGCCAGTCGTTTGACAGAGCCGATTTTTCAATGCGAGGAATGTCTTGGATCCGTTCGAGTCGTTCAAGGCGACGCAAAAGCATATGAAGGCGTTGTGGAAAGCTTGCACAGTAAATCAAGCGCTCACAAGACCTACGGGAAAGAAATCGTTTTGGCGCCCGTGCATCCGCTTAGAAATGAAAAGGCCGGACGGTTAGGCGTCCGGCCTTCAATACTACGTACTGCCCAACCACGATTCCTCAGTTAGGAAATGGCAGATAGGACCACAAATCGTCCAGGTAGCCTGGGGGCGTGCCATTGGAAGAATCATAGCCCTCCCCGCCGAAGACGGTGATGAAACCAAGCGGGTCCGGAGCCCAGATTGCGGCTCCCCGGCGTCCGCCGACGACGTTATTTACAAATGGCACGCCGTCGGCAAAAGGTATGGGTATGGTCGCAAACACGCTGTTTTGGTTGGCATTGCTGATTCCCTTCCACCAAATCCACTGCCCGGTGCTGTGCTGATATTCCCAGATGTCGTCCAGGAATCCAGTCGGGTCCGTGGTGCTGGTACCGTATCCCCAGCCACCGACAAGCCAGAGATTGCTGTTGGCATCGCTCCAGCCGACACCGCCCCAACGCGACCCTGGAAAGTTTGCTGCCAAGCCGGTACTCAGGTTGTTCGTAGCCTGTGTGCCATAGTTGCCGGTCTGATTCGCGAATTTGTTCCCCGATACCCAAGTCCACTGCTTGGTCGTAATATTAAACTCCCAGAGATCGTTCAGGATCGCCCCTGCAAGGGGAGGACCGGCATTGCCTGTCCCTGCTGAATCCAGTCCGAATCCCCCGAAAAGCCAAATGTTGCCGGATGTATCTGCCCACAGTATTGCTGCCTGACGACCACCTGGAGCTGTAGTGCCACTTCCTGTTCCTTGCATGCCGTAATTGCCAATCTGATTGGCGACGTTGGAATTGGAAGGCCCGATCCACGTCCACTGGTTTGCGGCAGCGTTGTATTCCCAGAGATCATTTAGCAAACCGGTCGTGCCGGCGGAATCCAAGCCCTGGCCGCCAAAAAGCCAAAAATTTCCGGACGCGTCTGTGGTCGTCGCAGCAGCCCAGCGGCCTCCCGGAACTCCTCCCGGTGTTCCTTGACTGCCATAGGTGCCGCTCGCGTTGCCTATGGTCGAACCAGCTACGAGGCTCCAAGGGCAAGAGCTGGTACCAGCGCCCGTTCCATCCACCGAAGCACCGGGAGTGCATTTCCACATGTCATTGAGCAATCCTTCAACACTATTGGTGTCGATTCCCTGGCCGCCAAACAAGTATAGGTCGCCGGAAGAAGTGTCTGTCCAACTCGAGCTACCCCACCTCGCACCTGGATATGGAACGAGAGGCGGCGTGAGGGTGTTGTTGGTGGTGGTGTTTGTGGGAACATCTTCCGCTTCCAGCGGGCCGGTACGCACCGAAGAGATGGGGGTGACTGTAGAAGTGTTTGTATAAATTGGGAGATTGGCCGGGACCCAACCCCCGACCGAAGTGTCGTAAACCCAAAGATCGTTGAGAAAGGCTGGACCTGGGTTAGCAATTGGGTTGGGATATGGAAAGCCAAGTCCACCGAAGAGCCATTTTCGACCCGTGGTGTCGGTCCAGGACGCGGCGAAGTCCCTGCCGCCGGGAGTGCTGACGTTCGGCGGGAAAACCTCGTTGGGAGGAAAAAGGGGCGTAGTGACCGCGGCGTAGTTGTTGGCCTTGTCCGTCGTGGAGACATACCATGAATCCCAGGCCCAGTCGTTGTGCTCGCAATCCACGAGAACGTCGCTGACATTGGTGCTGGCCACGCCTGTATAGAAGAATATGTTGCACGGCACTTTCGGTTGGCTCATTGGCTCTTGAAACACGTTTACGTTGTAAATGCCGCCACTCGTAACTTGAGTGGGGAAGGTGAATGTAGTATCACCGGTAACAAAGAGATCGTCCCCCGCATTGTCTTGCAATTCGAGAGTGTCGCCGGCGCCCTCCACCAGACCGACCACCGATCCACTGATTTTGAAACCCGGCTGTGTGCAGATGACCTCCACGTTATTGACGTTCGTGGTCGCGTTGCCACTGCCGTTCACGACAGAGCACACTTGCGCGGGGTTAGAAGGCTGATTTAGAACGGTAACGGCATAAGCAGTGCCCGTCGTAACGGGCGCCGCAAACGTAAAAGGGACGTTTCCTTGTCCGGAGACCGAGAAATTGTTACCAGCGTTGTTCTGAAGGACAAGCCCGGATCCAAGCAGGCCGGAAACCGAACCGCCGATCGTGAGGCCAGTCGTACCGCAATTGATCAGAACGTTGGTAACATTGGCCGTCGCAGTTCCTGTGCCGTTCGCGACGCTGCAGGTCTGGACGGGTCCAGAGGGCTGCGTCTTCACCGTGACGACGTAGGCGCCAGATACAGCAGTCTTGAAGGTGAAACCGCCGTTTGCCAGGATCGGCAGGTCGTCCCCGCCGTTATCCTGCAGAACCATCCCGGTTCCAAGAAGGCCGACGACCGACCCGCCGATGGTCTCTGTCCCGGGGGTCGAACCGGAACCGGAGCCCGAACCTGAGCCGCTACCGCTGCCACTGCCGCCACTGCTACCGCTCAACGAGCCACCCGACCCGGTGTGCGCGGGGTAGCAGGAAGATACAAACAGCGTTATCAACACCAGGGATACGAAATACGCGGACTTCAATGAGAGTTTCATGGCGGTTGTTTGCTCCTTCGTGGCTTGGCGTCGAACGCGTAACACCTGTTTCCACACACTTCGCCGCACACTGGTCCACCAAAGTGGACGCGGGCTTTCATGATTTGGTCTAACTTGGGCTAGACCGTTCGGTAACCTGGCAGACAATAACCGGATTACACAAAATGCCGTCCTCTACACGCTACGTCTGCGGCCAATGAGGGTCAATTTAGAGTTGCGGTGCGTGTGTCTACCTGACTAATAAATCTCACGAGTAGCGGACTCTTAGGGAATAGGACTAGGGTTATCAAAAAACTTTAGGCTGAATCACTGCAAAGCCCATTAGAAAGAATAGGCTACGGGGACTTACAGTGTACTGTGATACGATCTCGGGAGACCTAAATCAACTAAAATACTGTGCCGGTCGAGATGTGATTTTTTCGATTCGAAGCGGCGCCAATGCTCTACAGGTAGAAACTGCCTCTTATGCGTCCCTCAAAAATTCGCAACCTCATCGTTCTAGCAGTGCTCGTGGTTCTTGCGCTTTGGGCGAGCTCCACGGCCGCCGATTTCGTCATTGAGTACAACTGGTGGAAAGAGATCGGGCAGGTGAATACGTGGGTCGGCATGCTGTGGTACAGCATTGCTCCCGCGGCGGCAGGTTCGCTGGTGGCTTTCCTCGCGCTGTGGGTGGCTCATGGGCGCGGGCTGCACTTCGCCGGAATTCTTCCGCGCGATCACCGTTTGTACTCCCGGTTGATTCCCGTGGGGCTGGCGGTCGTGGCGATCCTGTTCGCATCGAGCTCGATTGATTACTGGACGGTAATGCGCTTTTTCGGGTCGCGCGGACTCACGGTGCCCGCCGATGCCTGGAAGGACCAGGTTTTTTCACGCGGCTTGCCGTTTTATCTGTTCGATTTGCCCTTCTATGCGGAAGTGCTCGGATTTGTTTTTGTGCTGGCGATTCTTTGCGCCTTGGTTTTTTGGGCGACGGCGAGAGGCTGGCAGTTGGCGGAACGTTTTCGCTACGGGGCGCTCGATGACGGGCCGCGCAGGACCCTTACGATTGGGCCGGGCTCCCTGCTGCTGCCGGGCGCTACGCGCGCCGGCTTTGTCCGCATTATTACCGTCATCTTGTTGCTCGGCTTTGCCGTCTGGGTTTATCTCGGCAACTATGAACTGCTGCTCAATTCTCACGCCTTCATGACGGGCGCCGATTACGTGGACGAAAAGGTCACGCTCCCTTTGCGCTGGCTGCTCATTGCGGTCACGCTCGGGTCGTTGCCCCTCGTTTGGATGCGGAAATACAAGCAAGCGGCCATCCTTGTCAGCGGCTTTTTTGTTTTGCAACTGGCTTTGCCGCTCATCGTTCATGCCGTCTATGTGCGGCCGAACGAAATCTCCATCGAACGGCCTTATATCGAGCGGCACATTGAGGTGACTTCAATTGCCTTCGGCCTGAATCGGAATGCCCAGGAACTTCCATTTATTCCATCCGGGCAAGCGACGGTCGATCCTGTACAGGATGCCACGCTACTCGACAATGTTCGGCTGTGGGACCTTCGCGCCTACAACGCGACGATCACGCAGATCCAGGCGCTGCGCCCCTATTACACTTTTCCGGCAACCGACGTGGATCGCTACTTCCCGAATGGCCGCATCAAGGAAGTGCTGTTATCCCCGCGCGAAATCGACGTTGCTCAGTTGTCGGCCGAGGCCAGCCAGAGCTGGATCAATCCGCGTTTTATTTATACGCACGGCATCGGCGTCGTCATGTCGGAGGTCAACAAGATCACGCCCGATGGCCTCCCCGTGCTGCTGATCGAAAACGCTCCGCCGGAAATCAAAGCTCCTGGCTTCCAGCTCACCCGGCCTGAAATCTATTACGGTGCAAAGACGCAAGATCCGGTGTTCGTCCACACCGCTCGCGAAGAATTTGACTATCCCTCTGGCGACCAGAATAAATATTCGACCTACCAGGGGACGGGCGGCTTTCCTATCGGATCTTTTCTGCTGAAGACAGCTGCCGCGGTCTCACAGGGCGAGATGAACATTATTTTCACGAGTTATCTCACTGGGCAGAGCCGCATGATGATTCACCGCAACGTGCAGGAAAGATTGCAGTATCTTGCGGGGTTTTTGACCTGGGATCAGGATCCTTATCTCGTGATTACTGATGACGGCCGCTTGGTTTGGATGGTGGATGGCTATACGACTTCCCTCTCGCATCCGTATTCCGCCACGATTCCGGTAGCCGGACTGGAAGTAGGCGCGAATTACATTCGGAACGCGGTGAAGGCCACGGTGGATGCCTACACGGGGAAAATATCTCTCTACGTGTTTGATCCGAGCGATCCCATCATTCAGGCGTACGAGCATCTCTTCCCAAAATTATTTCTGCCCGTTTCCGAGATGCCTGCCGACCTGCGCCGCCACGCACGCTATCCCGAAGCTCTGTTTCAAGCGCAGGCAGAGGCCTACCGGACTTTTCACATGCGCGATCCTCAGGTGTTTTACAACAAGGAAGACATCTGGGACATCGCGCATAACCTTTTTGGCCAGTCGGCCCAGCCTGAGAACGTGCAGCCGATGTACGTTGTAGCCACTTTGCCTGGGGAAAAGGCGCCTGAATTCCTGCTCATTCTTCCCTTCGCTCCGCGAGGCAAGGATAATTTGATCGGTTGGATGGCCGCGCGATGCGACGGCGATCATTTAGGAAATCTAATTTTTTACCAGCTCCCCAAGCAGCAACTTATGTATGGCCCCATGCAGATTGAGTCGCGCATCGACCAAGACCAGAACATTTCCAAGGACTTGACGTTGTGGAACCAGCAGGGCTCGCGTGTCCTGCGCGGAAATATTATTTCCCTGCCCGTGACGGGCGGCTTTCTTTATGTCGAGTCCATCTACATCCAGGCGACCGAAGCCCGCATGCCTCAACTCAAAAAAGTTGTCCTGGCCATGGGCGACCGCCTGATTTATCGCGACACTTTCGATCAGGCTCTGGCCGAACTGACCGGGGGCGCCGTGCCCTCCAAGTCCGTCGCCGGGACCGCTGCGTCCGCTCAGGCCCCGGCACCCGCTACGACTGGAAAGGAGGTCACCGATCTGGGCGAGCGTGTGCGCCAGATAAAAGATCAGGCTCAGCAACTGGTGCAAGAACTCGAGAAGCTAGAAAAAGATGCCGGTAAGAAATAAACGCAAAGCGATGTTACCCGGGAACGCCAATCTCCCGATTGGCGTCGTGCGATTCGCCAATCGGGAGATTGGCGTTCCCGGGGTTCCACTGATACGGTTCGCGCAGTATATAATCTCCCCACCATGATAAACGTTTCCTACCTTTCGGCTCAATTCGCATCGGGCCTCCCCTATGACAGCTACCTTCACACCGGCACCGTAGAGCAACAACGCCGCTGGACCCAAGTCCTTGACGCCGCCCACTTGACCGAAGTCCAGAAGCAGCTCGTCGCCGGCTTCGTGCGCGAAATGAAGATTCTGATCTTCAGCGGTATCTGGTGTGGCGATTGCGTCCAACAATGTCCGCTGATTTACCGGATCGCCGAAGCCAATACCGGAAAAATTGATTTGCGCATTGTCGAGCGGCCCAAGGAAAGTGAATTGGACCCCCAGATGCGCATCAACGCGGGCAGCCGCGTGCCCGTCGTAGTATTTTTGTCCGAAGATAACGAATGGTGCGCCACCGCAGGCGATCGTACGATCAACCGTTACCGCGCCCTGGCCCGCGCCAGGCTCGGCCCACTTTGCCCGACCGGCATTGTCGCTCCCGAGAAGGATGAACTCGACGCCACGCTGGGCGATTGGTTCAACGAAGTGGAGCGCGTGCAACTAATGCTTCGGCTCACTCCACGCCTACGCCAAAAATATCAGGACTAGGCTGGTGAGGGGAATGATTGGACCCTGAGTCGTTGTCCGAGTCCTTGTTACCAAGAATCTTGTTACCGGAGCGCAAAAAGACTTGTCTGGGCACTCGACTTATCTTCCATTTGAATCTGCATTTTGTCTTAGATTTTGAAAAGCCCAATTATAAATTGCCCGACTGCTGTAATAACGAGGTTCTTGAACGAGTAAAATAATTGCGTTGGGAGAATTCGATGGATTCGATAATTCATCTTTCATTCCGGTACTCAGAACAAGATTACGCCAGAGCGGTGCGCGCACATTACGCTTCGCGCCTCAGACTTAAGCTCGACGTTGCGGTAGCCGTGGGGACGGCCTTGATGGGCGCCTATATGTGGCGGTCGCCGGATTCAGGCCGTTGGGGAATCGGGCTGATATGCCTTTCAGCGGTATTAGTCCTTATGCTAATCGCAGTCTTTGGCGTCGTACCTAAGCTGCTTTTCCGTCGTGACCCGAAGTTCCGCGATGATTATTCACTTACGTTTTCTCCCGATGGCATTCAATTTCACACAGCTCATATCGATTCCCAGCTCCAGTGGAGCATATATAGTCGCGCACTCGTTGACGATCACTCGTTCATCCTCTATTACGGCAACCATTCATTTACGGTCATTCCGAAGCGCGTTTTCGAGACGGCCGAACAGCTAACCGCGTTCGATCGATTAATTTCGCAAAAAGTTCCGGAGATATCCAAGAAGACTTCCTAGGCTCTAAGTTGCTCAACAACGTCGGAGCAGTCGGACATATAACGCGCAAAGCTGACATATGAAATCCGGAAATCGGGACAGGCCTTGTTGCGCGCACTTGTCCCAACTTGTGCAGCTGTCGTATATTCAATTTCACCAGATTTCCACGCGACTGGAGGTGCCACCAACATGACTGAATTCCCTATCAAACGTCGTGACTTCCTCGTCGGCGTCGGCGTGAGCGGGCTGGGCCTGGTTTTTGGCCTCGACCTGAAACCGGCAATTGGCGCCGCCACGGAAGTCGACAACGCGGGAACCGGTGCAGGCGTGAAAACAGCTTGGGTGCGCATCGCTCCGGATGGCGCGATCACCATGATGGCTCCGGCGGCGGAGATGGGCCAGGGCACGATGACGGCGCTGGCGGTGATCTTCGCCGAGGAACTGGATGCCGACTGGAACAAGGTGGCCGTCGAGTTCAGCCCTTCGGACGATAAAATTTACGGCAATCCACTTTCATTCTTTTTCGGAATGATGGTGACGGCGGCCAGCACCGCGGTGATGGCGTATTACAAGAACATGCGTCTTTATGGCGCGCAGGCGCGGCGTGTCCTTCTTGATGCGGCTGCAACGCACCTCAACGTCCCCGTGGCGGAACTTACGACGGAGCCCAGCGTGGTTGTCCACGCCAAGAGCGGACAACGCCTCAGCTATGGAGAGATTGCAGGGTTTGCCACTTTGCCGGAAACACTGCCAACCGTTTCGGAAAAAGATCTTAAGGACCCGAGCCAGTTCCGCCTGATCGGCCACGAAGTTCCGCGCGTGGATGTCCCGGCCAAGACCAATGGCTCGGCGCAGTACAGCATCGATTTTCGGCTTCCAAACATGGTGTATGCCACCGTCGTGCGCGCTCCCGTTCTGGGGGCTACGCCGACTTCCGTCAACGTCGAGGAAGTTTCCAAAATGCGGGACGTGCTGAAGGTGATGCAATTGCCGCCCGATCGAGTAGCCGTTGCAGCGCGGACTTACGAGGCGGCGCTCGCCGCGGAACGTGCGCTTAAAATCACGTGGAGCAAAATTGCTTTGAGCGAGTTCGATAGCGACCGCGCGATGGAACAGCAGTCTGCGATTGCGCGCGATCTCAGCAAAGCCGGAGTGCAGGTACAGAACACGGGCGACGTTGTTGCCGCCCTGAGCGGCGCGGCCAAAGTTTACAAGGCTGAATACCGCACCGAATTTGTCTACCACGCGCAACTCGAGCCCCTGAATTCCGTGTCCTGGGTGAAAGATGGCGGGAAAAGCGTGGAAGTGTGGGCCGGATCTCAGACACCCACACACTTGAGGCGCTCCGTCGCACAAGCGCTGGGCATTGCTCCGGAGGACGTGTTGCTCCATCGCACCTACCTTGGCGGCGGGTTCGGCCGGCGATCGGCCATGGATCACGATTGGGCTGTCGACTCCGCCCTCGTATCCAAAGAGTTGGGACAGCCGGTGAAGGTAATCTGGAGCCGCGAATCCGATGTGCGCTTCGGACGATTCAAACCGATGACGGCGCAATATTTGCAGGCGGCAGAAGACAGCAATGGCCAGCTGATTGCCTGGCATCACCGCCTGGTCGCGGACGAAGCGTTGGCCATGACCGATCCGACCCGCTTCGAACTGGGCAAGGAATTCCCGCGAATTTCCACCACTGGGATCAGGACCGATTACGATTTCCCGAATGTACTTGTTGAGGCGGTTCGCAACAAACTGGGAGTGCGCATGTCCGCCGTGCGAGGCGTTGGCTCAACGGTGAATCAATTCGCGGCGGAAAGCTTTGTGGACGAAATCGCGATCGCCCGCGGCGTCGATCCGCTCGAGATGCGCCTCGACCTGCTGCGGAAAGCACCGGCCGAACAAGAAGTGCTTCGCGCAGTGGCCAGCATGGCGGGTTGGAAGAAAGGCGAGAAGGCGGGCCGCGGCGTGTCGTACGTCACCAACGCAGGAACGTACATGGCCACGATCGCCAAAGTTACGGTTGATCACGCGACCGGCGTGATCCGCGTGCCGGAAATCTGGATTGCGGCCGACGTGGGCGTTCCGATCATGCCGCGCAATCTGGACGCGCAGCTGCAAAGCGCCGTCATCCACTCCTTGAGCAATCTGCTCAAGGAGCGCATTACATTCAAGAACGGCGCGGTTCAACAATCGAATTTCTACGACTATCAAGTCCTGCGGATGTCGGAAGCGCCTGAAGTGCACACGCATATCGTGCCCTCGACACGCAATCCAGTTGGAATCGGCGACCTCGGAGGAATTGGCGTCGGCCCAGCGGTCGCGAATGCTTTCTTTTCCGCAACCGGGCGCCGTCTGCGCCAGTCGCCGTTCCTGCCGGAACGCGTGTTGGCGGTATTGAAAACCTAATGCGCGGAGAAATGAGAATGTACGCAAGTCGATGCGCTGGCACGGACGGATTTTTTCGAGGAGGTTTATCCCGTGATTTCTCTAACAGTAAATAAACGCAGCGTGAAGGTGGACGTTGAGCCCTCCACCCCGCTGCTCTGGGTCTTGCGCGAGCATCTGGGCTTGACCGGCACGAAGTATGGCTGCGGCGTTGCGCAGTGCGGCGCCTGCACCGTGCACCTCGATGGACGGCCAGTGCGTTCCTGCAGCACTCCAGTATCGCGCGCCGCGGGAAAACAAATCACCACCATCGAGGGGCTCTCGCCTGACCGGAATCATCCGGTGCAGCGCGCGTGGCTCGAAATTGAAGTGCCGCAATGCGGCTACTGCCAGTCCGGACAGATCATGAGCGCGGCGGCGCTGCTCGAAAAAACTCCCAACCCGGCGGACGACGATATCAACCGCGCCTTGTCCGGAAATATCTGCCGCTGCGGGACCTATCCGCGCATTCGCCGCGCCATCCACCGCGCCGCCGAAATGGCCAAAGCAGGCGCATGAGCATTTGAGATTGGAGATTTGAAATTTGAGATTGTACGAAGTGTTTATTCGGTCCGCGGGAATTGGCGCTAATCCGCAATCGCCTCTTCATGGATTGTCCGCAGCCTGGGCCGCTCGATGTTAGGCAAGAACGCCGCCAACAACCCCACCGCTGGAAGATACGAACAAACCTGATACACGAAATTGATGCTGGTCAAATCCGCGAGCCAGCCAAGAACTGCCGCGCCCAATCCCGCCATCCCAAAGGCGAAACCAAAGCACAGCCCAGAGATCATTCCCACTTTGCCCGGGACAAGCTCCTGCGCGTACACCACAATCACCGAAAATGCCGAAGCCAGAATCAGGCCAATCACCACGCTGAGAATGTCGGTCCATAACAGATTGGCGTACGGCAAAAGCAAAGTGAATGGGAGAACGCCAAGAATCGAGCACCAGATGACGCTCTTGCGGCCGATTCGATCGCCGACGGGCCCGCCAATGAGCGTGCCCAGCGCTACGGCGCCCAGAAACACGAAGAGGTGGACCTGCGCGCTTTCCACAGTCACATGGAACTTGCTCATCAGATAAAACGTATAGTAACTTGTCAGACTCGCTAAATAGACAAACTTCGAAAATAGGAGCGCCATCAGAATCGCAATCGACGCCGTAATCCTTGCGGAGGACAGGTCCGGCGGCTTGTCAATCTCGTGCTTCGCGCTGAATTTCTTCCAGCTTGCCGCGTGGTTCTTGGCCCAACTGCTCACTCCCGTCAGCAGAATCATGCCGGCGAGGGCCGCGAGAGAAAACCACGCGAGACTGTTTTGCCCCCGTGGTAACACAAAAAACGCCGCCAGCAACGGGCCAAAGGAGAGCCCCGCATTGCCGCCAACTTGAAAAATCGATTGCGCCAAACCGTGTTGCCCGCCGGACGCCATGCGCGCCACTCGGGAGGACTCAGGATGAAACACCGAGGAGCCAGTTCCAACCAGCGCCGCGGCCACCAGAAGCGCGGGAAACGTCCGAGCGGCCGCCAAAAGGATGAGCCCAATCAGCGTGGCTCCCATCCCCACGGGCAGAGAAAACGGCCTGGGCCTCTTGTCCGTGTAGAATCCGATCATTGGCTGCAGGAGCGACGCAGTCGTCTGATAGGTGAGCGTTATCAGGCCAACTTGCGCAAAATTCAGATTGAATGAACTCTTCAGCAACGGATAAATTGCGGGCAGCAGCGACGACATCATGTCATTCAAAAGATGACACACGCTGATGGCCGCCAAAACTTTATAAACGACCTTGGGTCCAACATCTACGAGAGTTTCGGTCTGAGTCGCTGCCAAGTTTCTTTCCCCCAACATCCAAGACAATATTCCGCATTGGAATTGCGGTCTTTTTATTGTAGCAAGAGTTGCCTGTTTTCCGGGATTGAAACCGCGCCATGTTTACGCATCACCCAGGATCGTAAATATTATTTCTACTGAGCAGGCGTAAAGCATGTCCCTCGCCAAGCACCGGCCTGTCGACGTTTTCCCTCTCGCCACTCATCAGGTTTAGGAATCATGGCGGCAATTCGTTAGACCGTTTCAGGCAACGGTTTGCCGCGAGTTTCCGGCAAAAACGGTCCGGCCGCGAGACCCAGGAGGTAGATCGTAGATACAATCATTGCCGCATTCCCATAGCCGCCGAATCTCACAATTAGCGTGCCGGCCATAAGCGTGCCCCCTGCAGCAATCAATCGAGGAGCATTAAAGAGGAACCCCAAGGCTGTGGCGCGCATACGCGTCGGGTAGAGTTCGGGAAGCCACGTCGACAGCCAGGTGAGCTGTCCTGAGCCAAAGAATCCGACTATCGCGGAAAACATAACGAGCAGGTGAAGCTCATGTGTCCATACAAAGAAGACTGGCGTCGCCAAGAGTGAAAATGCGAAGTAAGCGAGCGTCACCGGCCTTCGCCCAAACGCGTCGGCAAGAAAGCCCAAGCTGACATATCCTGCGATCGATCCGGCGTTATAAGCCATTCCGGTGAAACTCGCCCATTGCGGTGAGGAAAGGCCCGCCGTCGCCGCCACGGATCCAATATAAGGAGGAACCCAGGTCGAGATCCCCCAGAATCCCACAGCTGAAGCGGTAGCCATGAGAAATGCGATGGTCGTCCTCTTGCGGATCGCCGACGAGGCGAATAGATCAAAAAACGTAAAGCGCGTCAGCGCACGATCCTCCGGCATTGCCCCGCGACCGCTTCGCTTCCGCCGGTTCGCCGCTTTGCGTTGTTTGTTCGCCTCCTCCCAAAGGGCCGATTCCGGGATAGCGCGCCGGATCCAAAGAGTTAGCAGTGCCGGGAGTACTCCGATCAGGTACATCGTCCGCCACGCACCGGGACCACTCGCACCAATGAAGAGCCAGAGGAAGGAAGCCAGGAAGAAGCCAATTCCGAAACCGCATTGGAATAGCCCGCTGCCTTTGCCGCGTGCGCCATCAGGCCAGAATTCAGCCGTCATGGAAGTCCCGGTTACCCACTCGGATCCGATGGCAAAGCCGGCGAGAAAACGAAGGACGGCGAAGGAAGTCCAATTCCAGGAAAACGCGCTCAGCCCGGTCATGATTGAGTAGGTCAGAATCGCGTAAATCATCATTCGCTTCCGGCCGACATAGTCGGCGAGGACGCCGGCCAGCATGCCTCCAATGGCCCAGCCGCATAATGTCGTGGCGATGACCGCACCTGCATAGGCGGGGATTTTCGAATATTGCCCGGGAGGCAGCAACTGATGGAGCGCCACACTAGCTGTCAGGATTAATGCATACGCCTCAAAGCCGTCGAACACCCAACCGAGATTCGACGCCAAGAGCGTGTTCCATTGGATGCGGCTAAGGGAGCGATACCATGGCTGAATGGAAGATGGAGTCAAATTCAATCCGAGCGTGACTTGCGGCGCGCGGCTACCGCGACCTTAGCGCCGATCTGCTTCTGGATCGAGCCCATATCAAAAAAGACTGTTTCGCCCCAGAGCTTGTTCCCTCGAAAGTGCCACACAACAAGTGCTCGCACCCGCACACGCTTCCCACTAGGCCGAAGGCCGAGAAACGTGCCCCGATGGGTCCCGCTCCACTCGTTTTCGGTCACGATGCACTTGTCATCCGCCGCAAGGAATCTCTTTACGCGGACCTTGAAATCGGGAAAACCGGCCCAATGTTTCCTATATCGCTCGGCCACCTTCTTAGGGCCGACGAAAGGCTTCGGCACACAGCAAACATCGTTAAAGCAATCGGCGGTCATTCCCTCGAGGAGCACTTCCATGTTTTGTGCGCTCTCGGCCCTGATGTGCTCTTGAAGGACGGCAAGCCGTTTCTTTGGTATCCGCATCTGGTGAATCTCCCAACCGCTTGATTTAAATTCTTTACTGAAAGGCGCGTCGCGCCTCACGCCACGCCGGCTTGGCGCATGACGAGTTCTGATTTCACGCGGATTTCGCGGGCGATCTCGAAGGGATCGCCTTGCTGGAATTTCGGCAGGAAGAGTTCCACCGAGAGAGGACCGGCATATCCCTTTTCGGCGAGCTTGCCCAGAATTCTTGCCAGCGGGCTGATTCCGTCGCCGGGAATAATGCGCGTCGAGAGATCCAATAACTCGCGCGGCATATCGGGCACATCCTGAAAGTGCACGTGGCCAATTTCCCCGACGCGGATCATATCGAGATCCTCGAACTTGTTGAGGCCGGACCAGAAATGGTAGAAGTCCAGCATGGGCTCGATGTTCGGATGCGCGGCGGCGCGGGTCATTTTGAGTATTGTCGGAAGCGTGGAGATGAAAGTCGACGTGCGAAGGAATTCGATCCTGAGCGTCATGTTGAACTGTTTGGCGACGTCTCCCGCATCATACATATTGTCCACGCCGGCCTTGTAATCGTCCTCCGTGACTTTCTTGCTGGTAGCGGTGGCAGCGTAGACGCGATTCAGCCCCATCTTTGCAAACATTTCGCAGCGTCTCTTGAGATTGTCTAGCGCGGCGGCGCGGTTGTCATTCGGCTCCCAGAGTTCCGTGACGCCAGTCGCGGCGTGAACGAGGTTCAAACCCAGGTCAGTGATCACGCGGGTGGCAGCTGCCAGGTCGTCGGTCTTCAGAAACTCGTCGAGCAGGATATTCGTGATCTCAACATTTTTGATCCCTGCCCGAGCCCAGCCTTCCAGCGATTTGCGGTAGCCCGCTCCGTTCGATGTGTTCTGGTGCATGGCGAGCGTCATCTTCCCGCCGGCAGCAGCCGCGACAGCGCTCGTGGCGGCCAGCGCGACGGGAGTCAGGAGCATTTCTCTTCTGGAAAGCGTGGTCATTGAATTCATCCTTTTCGTCACTCCAACCGACTGCCGAAGAGTCGATTCAGAGCAGATTTTAGTAGCACATCTCTAACAAAGTCGGCCGTGTCAAGGGGAATCGAGCGCTGGGAATGATCCTGATTGGGCGCACCCCAAGTATCTCGCTTCCCTGGTTGATTCTCGTGAGGGACCGAGTGGTCTTCGCTGGTGAATTTTTGTGTCCAAGCCAGGTTCGGGCCCCATTGCGTTCCTCAATTCGGTGTACCCACCAAACATCTCTCCGATCATTTCAGACCATGAGGAGTTATTCGATCTCCCCGCAACTCGGGGAGGCGGGTGGCCTCATCAGACTCCCGGTCAATACAGCATGACCACTGTGCTACTCAGGCATTCCCGCATGGGGACACCGTTGTTCTGCCCGCCGGCAGAACTCGGTGTAATCGATCTGGTCGCGCATCATGATCCACAGCCGAATGCCCAGCTTTCGCGCTGTGGCCACCACCGCCTTGCCCAGACCTTTCTGCACCAACTTGCGACGATAAAACTGTTTCAACCGCGCATCCTTGCGTGCCGCCGCTCGCGCCGCTTCCACCCACAACAACCGCAGCAGCGGATTGCCCTGCTTGCTTAAACTTCCGTTCCGCTGTTTGCCGCCGCTGGAGTGTTCGCTGGGAATCATCCCCACGTAACTGGCCACCGCTTTGGCGTTGGGAAATCGCCGCGCGTCTCCCAGGAACACCTCGGTGGCCAGCGCCGTGGTCGGTCCCACGCCCGGGTGGCTCAACAACAACCGCGCCCCGGCTCGCTGCTCGGCCTGCTCCCTCACCGCTTGATCCAGCTGTTGCAGGCGCTGGTTCAGTTCCTGACGCAGCTCCTGCAACTGCTCTCGCCGGGTCGCCGCAAATCCAGCCAGCCCGAGTCCCTTCAGTTCCTGCTGACCGGCTTGGCTCCACAGTTTGCTGCCGCGCCGCAATCCCTGGCTCAGTGCCAGCCCTTGCAGCCCGTTCTGCGTCATCACCCGCATCCGCACCAACTGGTGCCGGTGCTGCAGCAACGTCCGCAGATCCCTCTGCTCGCTCGTCGGCAGCCAGATCTGCGGAAACCGCTTCTCCACCAACAGCCGCCGAATCAACTCCGCATCGCGCCGGTCGTGTTTTTGCTTCCGCGTCTCCGCTTTGCGAATCGCCGCCGGATGTCCCACTCGGTACTCGATCCCCAACTCCTCCAGCAGCCGCAAAAACCAGAACATCGATCCCGTCGCTTCCAACCCGACCAACACTGGCTTGGGCAACGCGGCGTAAAATTCCCGCACCGCCTCGCCTTCATGCGCCAGCGTCTTTTCGGTCACTTCCCCCGTCTCGATGTCCACCATCGAAATCGTCTGTTGTCGCGCGTGCAAATCGCATCCTATAATTCGCATCTCGGCCTCCTTCGACCCGAGCTCTGCGCTTTGGACAGCACACAGTTTACTCGGATCGTCGTGAGGCCGACTTCGTTATGTCATCAGACTTCAGTCTGTGGGGTTTCGGGCGTGCAGAAATTAAACTCCACAGGCTGAAGTCTGTGCTACGCAACCCTTCCGGTGATCTGCTAAGCCGTCGACACTGGCGGCCAAATTCTGAGCGCACTGTTGGGCCCGTTAGGCGCGTGAACCAGATTTGGAACCACGGAATGGCCGTTCAGACCCAAGGGCGAATTCGCAACCGCGGGCGCATAGTCACGATCAAATCCTTCCTTGGACGCAAACTCATAAATAATACCGTGCTTTGCCCAACCCGCAACGGAACTCAACTTCCTCGTCCTGACGCAGGAAGGAGTAGCGCACATCTTCGGCAGCCGCTCCAAGACGTACCCGGCGTGCATTTCTTCCTCGAATTCCAGCGCGCAATCGAAGCTCCCGACTTGAATGCACGGAGCGCCCGTCATCCCTTCCTTATAGGCGCCAAGGGCGCGGCCCTCCTGCCTGCAAGTCTCGGTAAAAATGTTCATGCGCTCGCCGACGCGCATGGCCAGCATTTTCTTACCCTGCTCCGGCAACGCTGCATTGATTAAGCTTGGCACGGGGTCGCCGAACACGCTCGCATCCGCCGCGGCAATCAAGAGCATGTAGTGATAGCCTTTGCCGACTCGGGGGTCGTCGACATGCTTGTACCGCGTGGCATTCTCGGCGCCGCCTTCGAGGTCCTGCGATGCGTAGTGCGCCGCCCACAAATATCCGGGGCGCTTCAAAAGATCGGGCAGATACGTCCCGTGCAGCCAGGAAAAATAGGCATCGCGGCCTTCCACGGGCAGGTCGTACCACGTAATCCACATGCTTCGGTCCCGAGGCGCGACACGCCCGCGTTCCTTCGGCGGCACGGACTTGGAACTCGCGCTCTGAGCCAACGCGCCTTTCGTCGCGGCGAACGCTGCGGCTGCAACACCGGCAGCCTTCAGGAAATTGCGGCGATTCTTGCTTGTCTCCCCACCCTGGATTTTCATGTCTTCTCCTTGGCCGCAGCGGGTTCAAACACTCATCTTGAGTAGCTTCGCTGCGGTGCTGCCGAAAATCGAAATGCGTTCCGCGTCGTTCAACCCGGGCACGGCCAGAATCCGATCCACGGGAGTGCGATTCCAGAGCGTGGGATAGTCGGTCCCCACAACGACCTGGCTCGGGCCCACGACGGCGATCAAATGCCGCATGTCCTCGGAGGTAAATAATACTGAATCATAATATAACTTCTTGAGATATTCCGTCGGAGGCTTCTTCAATGGCTTGCAAAGATTGGGAAACGCCGTTAGGCACTGGTCGCTCCGGCTCGAATAGGAAGGCAGGTAGCCTCCGCCGTGCGCCGCGCAGATTTTCAAGCGCGGGAAAAGGTCCAGAGTTCCGTCCTGGATCAAATGAGTGAGCGCGAGGGTGGTCTCCAGCGGGTGTCCGACGACATTGTCCAAAAATCCATTTCCCTTAAGCCTCTTCTCGTCGATTGGCGCCCCGGCGGATTGCGGATGAATAAAAATCAGCGTCTCCAGTTCCTCGGCCTTCGCCCAAAATGGGTGAAACTTCGGTGCGGAAAGGTCATCTCCATTCACGCTGCCCCCGATCGCGAAGCCGCGCATGCCCAGATTTTTCACGCCGTCTTCCATTTGCTCGACGGCCAGCGACGGATGCTGCAGGGCCACGCTGCCCAGGCCGGCGAAACGCTTCGGATGCGCAGCGCACAGTTCCGCGATTTTCTCGTTTTGTATCTGGACGATCTTGCGCGCCAAATCCTCATCCGCCCAATACCAAAAGGGGTTGATTGAAACGGCCTGCACATCAATTCGCATTTCGTCCAAATCCGCGAGATGTTTTTCAACATCATTGTGAATGTTGGCGGGATTGTCCGGATTTGCCAGCGTCACGTCGCCTGCGCGCCCCTCGCGCCCGATGCGGTCCTTGACTAGATCCCAGGCTTCGGGCACTCGCACGTGCGCGTGAACGTCCACGACTGCCGTGCGGCGGCCGCCAACAATGAGCACCCGGCGTTTGCGGTTGACAACGGGTTCTCCTGAGGTTTGCCCTGGGTTCCGCGCAAAACCAAATGCGGAATCAGCGCAGCAGCAGCCCGCAAAATAAATCCCCGCCGTTGTCCCGGACAAACTTTTGAGAAATCCTCTGCGAGTCGGCATGGTGGATTGTCAATTCCCCGCTGACTTCGATTTCCGTTTGGCCCTTCCGGATGCGCCTACTTATACACCCGAGTCAGCTCTGAAGGAACGGCCTTGTTTATGCTTTGCTAAATTCCGCGGAATTATTTGCGTTGCGCTTTGCGGAAAAGTTGAGTCTAGTCAGTAAGAAAGAGAAGCGCTACAATCGGCAACCATTATGAGCCAATCCACCTCCACCGCTCGACGCGAATTCATTAAATTTCTGGCCGCAAGCCCCTACGTTGCAGCCCTCGGCGGAGTCGCCGCTTTCTTCGAGCAAAGCGGTTTCGCCCAGAGCAGCCAGGAAACTTCCGACGTCATCACCAGCCCGGCCGGCGCCCTCGACGTTTTCGATTTCGAGGAGGCCGCGCACCGCAAGGTCCTGCAAGCCCATTGGGCGTACATGGCGAGCGGCGTCGACGATGACGCTACGCTCCGCGCGAATCGCGATGGTTTCAAGCACGTGGAATTGCGTCCGCGCCGATTGCGTGACGCCACAAAAGTGGACATACACGTAGATTTTTTCGGCACCACGTACAACAGCCCGATCTTCCTGTGCCCGACCGGCGGTGAGAAATCTTTTTTTGCCGATGGCGAATTGTCCGTGGCGCGGGCGGCCAAAGCGCGCAACACTTTGCAATTTCTGTCCACGGCAACCTCGACGTCCGTCGAACAGGTCGTCAAAGAACGCGGCCAGCCGGTCTGGTATCAACTGTATGCAACGACCTCATGGGATGTGAATGAGAAAATTCTGCGGCGCGTGGAAGCCGCGGGCTGCCCGGTAGTTGCACTCACTGTCGATAACACCACGGGCCGCTTCAGTGAAACGTATCTCCGCACGCGCGGCAAGGACCTGCACCAGTGCCTCAACTGCCACGAAACTCCCGAGGGGCCCACAGTCAAGGAACGGCCGATGTACGACGGCATCGACTTGACCGGCGTGAGAACGCAGAATCCTTCCATGGACTGGGCATTTCTCGATCGCCTCCGCAAAACCTGGAAGGGGAAACTCTTCATCAAGGGGATGGACACACGCGAGGATGCGCGGCTCTGCGTCGAACATGGCGTCGACGGCATGCTCGTATCGAATCACGGCGGACGTTCCACGGAAACTTCGCGCGCAACGATCGAGGCGCTGCCGGAAGTTGTGGCCGAAGTTGGCGGCAAAATTCCTGTGTTCGTCGACGGCGGCTTTCGCCGCGGCACGGATGTATTCAAAGCCCTCGCGCTTGGCGCCAAAGCCGTCGGGATTGGACGTCCCTTCCTGTGGGGTTTGGGAGCCTTCGGCCAGGCCGGAGTCGATCGCGTGATCGAAATCATGCAGGCCGAACTAAAACTCGTGATGGGAAATTGCGGCACACGGACCGTCGCCGACATCACCCGCGAATACGTGGAAACGCCCGACTGGAAAATCTAGCCAGCATGGAGGACAAGTAGCGCAGGCTTCAGCCTGCGGGGTTTAGTCCTTGCAAGGCCTAATACCCACAGGCTGAAGCCTGCGCTACGAAAAACCCGCGCCTCAGCGCGGCGGCTTCGGCCACCAACTTACAAATCCGTCTCGGTTCGGCATTTTGACGCGCGGCAGAGATTTCGCGTCGAGTGCCGCATCGTTAGGGACGATTCCGTCGATGGACAGGATGTAAGCCGTCACAGCGTAGACTTCCTCATTCGTCAAGGACTGCGGCGACGTGATCGGCATTGCCCGCCGAATGTAATCGAACAACGTCGTAGCGGCCGGCCAATAACTCGCCGGCGTTTTGACCGGCTTGCCCGAAGCGAGCGTCCCGATGCCTCCAGTAAGCTGATCCTGCGGCTTGCCTGCGCCCTGCGCCCCGTGGCAGGACTGGCAGGACTTGGCGTAAACCGCAGCGCCCACCGAAACTGACCCGCTGCCCGGAGGCAGTCCCCTTCCATCGGGCGCTACCGTGATGTCTATTTTTCGAATCTCTTCGGGCGTGAGCGGCCGTCCGAGATTGGGTCCCTGCGCACCACACACGAACGGCAGTAGAAAAAACGCCGCCAACGGGAAGAAAAAAGCAAACCTAGGCGTAGACATTCTTCACCGTCCCATCGGCCTCGATACCCCAGCTCTGAATGCCGTTGAAGTGGTACCCCTGGCCAGGCGCATATTGGGCAATCCAGCTGGGCCTGGTTGGCTGCGTGCCGCCAGTCTCGTCCGTGGCGCGGCTCATTAGTGTGGAAGGCCGTCCATCCCAACGCCATGGCAGCCGGAAGCGAGTCAATGCCTTCGATAATACCGGCTCGTTCAGCGCCGCGAGCGCCCACGACTGGCCGCCATCCGCGGAAACTTCCACCTTCGAAATCCGGCCCGCTCCCGACCAAGCCAGTCCGGATACTTCGTATAATCCCGGTCCTTTCATCGTCATGCCAAAGGACGGCTTGAGGATCGCGGATTTCGCACCCTGGAGAAACATGAATTGACGCGCCTTTCCGCTCGGCATCAATTCCGTATAGTGAGAAGTCTCGTCCCTGGCATCCACCGGCGTATCGGTCACATTTAAACGGCGCAGCCATTTTACGTTCATGTTGCCTTCGAAACCCGGCAGCAACAGGCGCATCGGAAAGCCCTGCTCCGGGCGAATCGCCTCTCCGTTTTGATACAGAGCAACCATCGCGTCGTCCATGCATTTCTCAAGCGGGATGCTCCTGCTCATGGCGGCTGCGTCGGCGCCTTCCGCAATCACCCACTTCGCTTCCTTGGTTACGCCGGCTTCCGCGAGCAAAGTCGCAAGCCGCACTCCGGTCCATTCCGAACAGGAGAGCAGGCCATTCAATTCGCCGGCGGTGATTTGCGGTGGCTGCGGCGAGCTAAACGCTCCGCTGTTGCCGGCGCACTCCACGAAGTGGATGTGCGTTTCCATCGGGTAGCGCATGAGCGCGTCGAGCGAAAATGCCAGCGGCCGGTTCACCATTCCGTGAATGAATAATTCGTGACGCGCCGGGTCGATGTCGGGGACGCCATTATGATGGCGCTCGAAATGCAATCCACCCGGAGTGATGGTTCCTTCCAGCAGTTGCAGCGGCGTGCGCGAGACGCCCGTTCCAGCGCGCCCCGGGCCGATCATGAAGATACGCTGCACTTTATCTTGCCACTTCGAAGGTGTGCCGTACGCTGAAAATGGCCGGCCGGGCGTCTTCATCCATTCGGGTGCGTCCGCGCCAACGCTATCGTCAGCCTCCGCAGCGCCCACGCCCGCAGCAGCGATCCCGGCGGAGAACAGCGCGCTCCGCAAAATTGTGCGCCGGTCAATCAAACCATTCCCCGCAACGGCCTCTTCGTGCAACCTGACGGATTCCTTTTTTTCAAGATTGCCCATGACTACCCCCGTCCACACTTTCGCATCGATCCAAAAATATGACCGCCTCGATGTCGAGGAAAGCTTAACGTGACATCGAGGCGGCCTCAAGCTTCCATTTAAATTAACTCTACTTTGTCCGAACGGGTGCCCCACCTCTTGTGGTTTTCAAATGGCGGGGGTTTAGGTCCAAGGAATCGAAAAAACGTCCGCACCACCCAAAGATCCCGCCAACGCGAACACCCTATTTCCACGCGGCGTAAATCGGTTTGCTGACCATGTACGCGGGATTCGCTCCTGGACGCGGTGTGAATTTTTGCGCGCGCCCATTGTCCACTTCCGCGGTATAGAAATTCCCGTCCTGGTCCACGCTGAATCCGTGCACTCCCCAGAAGCCGCCGGGAAAATCTCCCCAGGTGCCCCAGGAGTACAGGAAGTGTCCTTCGAGATCGTACTTCAGCATTTTGGACGTGCCGCGGTCATAGGCCCACAACATTCGGTCAGCTCCGATATAAATCAGGTGAACATCGGACGGTTCCTTGCCCATGCTCCACTCGTAGAGATATTTTCCATTCTCGTCGAAGACCTGCACGCGATGATTTCCGCGGTCGTTTACAAAAACGTGCTTGGTCACTGGATCTAAAGCCACTCCATGCACGTTATTCATGTAGTAGGGGCGCGTGTCGAAAGGATCTGAACCCCTCAGGTGCATTCCGGGCTTGCCCCAGTCCATCAGAAATTTCCCGTTCTTGTCGAACTTCGCGACGCGCGTGCCGTTGTATCCGTCCGCCACGAACAGCGTGCTGTCGGGAAGCCAGGAGAGGAAAGTTGGCCGGTTGAAGTGCGTGCCGTCGGCGCCTTTTACTGTGGGCGTGCCAATCGTCTGCACGAGTTCCTTCATGTCATGCGTGAATATGTAGATGGCGTGCATGTGATCGTCCACGATCCAAATGTGTTTTTCCGGGTCGTAGGGATTGATCGTCACGTAGTGCGGCCGCTTGAACAGATGGTCGTACTGCGGAAAGGTCTCGATGATTTTTCCCGTCGAGTCCACAATGGTCAGGCAGTGTTCCCACTTGGCATCCACTCCTACCACTCCCTTTCCCTCCATCCAGTTCTTCGGCCCATCCTCAGGTTCCTGACCCGTTCCGCCCGATCCCGGCAGGGCCGAAATCGTCGCATCTCGCCACGGCAGACGGCCGATTGGAAATACCAAGCTCGGCCCGAAATCAGGAATCAGTTTTGCCGCCGGCCGTTTGATGTTCGGCAGCTCGCCTCGGAATAGCAGGAACACGCGATTCGGATTCTCCGCGTAAATGCTCTGACCCGCTCCCCAGGTCCATTGTTCGTTTCCCGGCAAGGTGCTGACGTTGGCCGGCCAATCTTTGGCAACATCATAAGGACCGAAGGTGTCCTGGCCTCCCACCACGCCCGGGACCGCCGCAATACTGCCAGAATTTCCCTGCCCCTGGACGGTCCACCGGTTGCTCCCAAAGGAAAATCCGATCAAGCAACCAACACCAATCGCAAAAACTATCAGCATGACTCTACGCATGACTCCCCTTCCCAATGTTCCAACTCTGAAATTTGTATGGTCAGCGTGGCACGGAATTCAGGCACGCCCTCAAGCCTTATATGCCTGCGGCATAGACGTGTCAATATCATCCTGTTTCAGGCGATGCGCCACTTTCAGAAATCTGCAAACGATTTTAAATTTTTGAAACATTATTGCCGTATACTTCGTCTTATATATAGTGTCGGACCCGCGAAGGGTGTTCTCCGGCAGAAATGTCGCGAGGATTCGCGAATAAAATCGATGGGGGAAAACGTGAAAATTACTCGAGTGAGGTTTCTGGCCCTGTGCATGGGGCTTCTGACGCTTTCTGCCGCGGCGTTCGCGCACCACGGCTCGGCGAACTACGATACGGGCAAGTCGATTACTGTGACGGGCGTGGCCACTGGATTCGATTTCGTCAATCCTCACGTCCAAATTTTTTGGGATGCCAAAGACGAGTCCGGAACCGTCCAGAAATGGCAGGGAGAACTCACCAGCCCCAATCGTTTGACCAGGGCTGGATGGACAAAGAGTTCCATCAAGCCCGGCGACAGCATCACGATCAGCGGCTATCCCACCAAGAGCGGCTCTCACGAAATTTGGATCCAGAAAGTTGTGATGGGCAATGGCGAAGAACTTCCGACGGGTGGCGGGAATTAGAAAATTCGGCATCGTTGTGGCAAAATTTCGAGCAACATAATCCTTGCTCCAAAGGAGAGTTTCAGTATGCGGAATCGTGTTGGTACGTTCCTTCTCGCAGGGGTCGCGGCTGTAGCGCTCTCCTCCGCTCTGCCCGCTCAGACCGTTCAGCAGCCGGGATCGGCGAAGCCCGCGGCGGCGTCCGCACCCGCCCCGGAACACGATCTTTCGGGTGTCTGGAACATGCACGCCCCACCCACCGCGCGGCGGTTTTTCGGCAACACCTGGTCGGCCGAGCCGCCCGAGATGACTCCCTGGGGAACGGAGAAATACAATGCCGCCAAGCCCTCCAACGGTCCTCGGACGCATTCGCTTAAGGAAACCGACGATCCGGTTTTGAGACAGTGCCTTCCTCCCGGCACTCCGCGAATTTACCTCCAGCCGTTTCCCTTTCAAATCGTGCAGACTCCCAAGGAAATCATCATGATTTTCGAATACGATCACACCGTGCGCCAAATCTTCGTGGACGGCCGTCCGCATCCCGAGGATGTCACTCCAACCTACATGGGCCATTCGATCGGCAAGTGGGAGGGAGACACGCTGGTGGTCGACACCGTCGGCTTTAACGTCAAGACCTGGCTTGACCGCGATGGCCATCCGCACAGCGATCAGTTGCACGTGATCGAGCGCTTCCACCGCGTCGATCGCGACAACATGCAGATGGATCTCACCATGGATGATCCGAAAGCGCTCGCTAAACCCTGGAAATCGCAGTTGTTTTTTCAGTTGAAGCCGGATTGGGACATCATGGAACTGGCCTGCACCGACAACGGCGCCTTCGAGGACTTCGAAAAGTAAGAACTCTCCGCGATGCGGCAAGGGACCAGACCGGTTCCTTGCCGCCTGCTGGGTGATTCCACAAAGACCCTGGGTTTCGCATTTGATCCCGCGCAACCCCTGGTAGCAATTTCCGGAAGTATCGATACAATCTTCCAAGTGTGTCTGCCCGACAAATCGCCCGGAGATTCCTCCGAAAGAATAAATTGCCAGCGGTATCCGGTGGCGCCGACCAACTCCTAACTGAACACCCTTCCAGTGCCGCCTGGAACATTCCGAAAATTGCAAAACTTAACTTGACATTTAATTTTGAATGAACGACTATCGCGCTCATTGGGGATGTCGTCAGGGCTTGTTTTTTTGTTGTACTTCATATTTGTAATATGCTGGCATTTTGGTTTTTCTCTTGTCTATAGGGGTGGCAGATCGTAGCGATTCCTGGCCATTCTGTTTGACCAGGTAAAGGCGCGGCCTCAAAAAAGGCTTGCGATCCTTCCTTCGCCATGACTGCGAAACGAACCGAGGAGGGTGGATCCTATGAAGCCTGGGGTATTGTTTTCTGCTAAGTGGAAAATCGCTGCGGTAGTTTTCTTTCTGACAATTGGATTGTCATTCTTGAGTTGCGCTCCGCTGTTCGCACAGGGCACGGCGGGCCGAATTCTGGGATCGGTTACCGATCAAAGCGGAGGCGCCATCGCCGGCGCTACCGTCATCGTCACGGATGTGGACCGAAACGTTCCACGAACATTGACCACGGGCCAAGCGGGAGATTACGACGCTCCCAACCTCCTGCCCGGAAATTATAAAGTCCGCGCCGAGGCCAAGGGCTTCAAGGGCTTCGATCGCTCGGGCGTCTTTTTGGAGGTCGGCGGAGAGATTCGAATTAACCTGGTCATGCAGCCCGGCGAGGTGTCGCAGACCATCACCGTGAACGAGGAAGCCCCGATGGTCGAGACCACCAACGCCGAACTGGGCGCCACGCTGCAAAGCGGGATCATCGAGGACATCCCCTTGAACGGCCGCAACTTCGAAAACTTGCTCCAACTGAACCCCGGAGTGACGATTTATCCGGGCGGCTCCGGCTGGGCGCAGAGCGCTAACGGCCAGCGCCCCCATGACAACGTCTACATGGTCAACGGCATCATGGCCAGCGATCCTTGGATGGGCCAGAGCGTTTTCAACGCCGTCATGGCTGCGGGCGACGCAGGCACGATCCTGCCCGTGGATGCGATTGACGAATTCAAGACCGAGGAAAATCCTCGGGCGGAATACGGCTGGAAGCCCGGCGCGATCGTCAGCGTCGGAATCAAGTCGGGTACCAACAGCATTCACGGTTCCGCGTATGCCTACGGCCGCGATACGGCCTTCGACGCGCGCAATTACTTCAACCCGGGCTTCGGCTCCAATCCGACAAAGCAGCCAGTGGAGCTCGAGCAGTTTGGCGCCACCGTGGGTGGGCCGATCAAGAAAGACAAGCTGTTCTACTTTATGAACTTTGAGAGCCAACGCTATTCGATCGGAAATCCAGCGCAAATCACCTCACCAACGCAAGGGCAACTCGAGGCGGCGTGCGCGACGGCTTTGGCAGCCCCTGCACCACCGGTGACGGGTAGTGCGAGTGGTTCTGGCCTCTCCCTGCTCAGCGCATCTCTGGCTGGCCTTACCCCCGCCTGCGCGATTGATCCCTCAAAGTTGACGCAAGATAAGGGCGGTCTTGCGTTCCAGGGCTTATTCCCGGTGAACGCCGGTGGAAAGATCTCTTTGGATATACCGACCACCAACAGGGTTTACGGGGGCTTGGGGAAGGTGAACTACCGCGCCAACGACAAAAATCAGTTGGAGGGCATGTATTTCATCAGCCAGGGCGACGATATTGCCGTGGACGGCCCCACTTCCGAGAGTTCAACGAACTGGATTTCCGCGCAACATGCACGGTCGCAAGCCATTTCGGGCGACTGGACCTACACGCCGGGTTCTAACCTGGTGAACGAGGTTCGCTTCGGTTACGCCCACTACTACCAGACCTTCTTCGCCACCGATAGCAGCCAGAACGCCGCAAACTACAATTTTAACGGGCAAACGTATGAAATCCCGACCGGGGTCACCAACCCGGTTTATGGGGGAGCTCCAGGGATGAGAATCTCGGGCTTTGGGGACCAGATCGCTGCCGCCGGCTGGCCCAAGATCGTTGGCCCTGACGGTGTTCTGGAGTTCCTGGACCACTACTCGATCCTTCACGGCAAGCATGCCTTCAAGTTTGGCGGTGAAATCATACAGAACATGTCCACCACCGACGAAACGTCGAATGCCAAGGGACCGGTTCGGTTCGCTGCGGCAGGCGTCTTACCGGGCAACTCCGCTTTGGATAACTTCTTCGAAGGATATCTCAGCCAGGCGAACCTGTTTCTCGGAGATGCCGTGCGGACCTTGACCTCCGAAGGGTATGCCGCTTTCTTGCAGGATGACTGGCGCATGACGCCGCGGCTGACTGTGAATCTGGGCGTGCGCTACGAACTCAACACCGTCGTCCATGAAAAAAACGGCTTGATGGGGAACTTCGATCCGGTTGAAGGACTGGTCCAGACCAACGACCCCTACCACGGCGATCACAACAACTTCTCCCCGCGCGTCGGCTTCGCTTGGGACGTCCAGGGCAATGGGAAGACCGTGGTCCGCGCGGGAGGCGGCATCCTTTACGAGCAACTCAGCTTCGACGTGATGAATGGCGAAGGCAACCTGCTCGGTCTGCGCACTTTCCCCACTGGCATCCCTCTTTACAACGCCGGCAGCACGACGGCGCTCCCGCTGGCCGGCAATATCCAGCTGCAAGCCCTCACGTTTACCGGGACAAGTCTGCCCCCAATCAACCAGGCATGGCAAAATTTCAATCCTGCGCTCCCGGTTTCCGGACAAGCAACTCTTTACGCCGGTATTGCGCACCCCGCCTGCGGCGACGGAATTAATAACCCTAGCCCTCTGTCTACTGGCGGCATCTACGCGGTCGCTCCGTCCCCGTGCGAAATTTACGCTGTGAACCCCAATATTCGCACCCCTTATGTGGACAATTGGAACCTCGACATCCAGCACGCTATTACCAACAACCTGTCAATTGACTTCGGGTACGTTGGCAACCACGGCTCAAAGTTGTTGGGCAAGCTCGACCTCAACCAGCCGCAGCTTGTCGGCGGCTTCAGTCCAGGGTGGGGGAACCCATTGAACGGGACCGGAACCGGAGTCAATGCAGTCGGATCCCCAGCCTATGTTTGTATTAACGACAATGTTTCAAACGGGCCAGCGGGTAATTGCACCCCCAGTTCCTCTGCAGAGCAGGCGGCCCTGCCGTTCACGGCGCCTTGTGCCGGCCCGACAGGGGTGAACATCCCCGGCGCAACAAACAGCTCCGGCGGACGATTCAACCCCAATAATTCATGCTTTTCTTTCTTGAGCTATATCACCCAGCTCAACAACATTTACGACTCCAATTACAATGGTTTGCAAATGACCCTGTCAGGACGGAACTACCACGGCCTTTCCTTCACTACTGGCTATACCTATTCCCACGCCCTAGGCGATGCTTCCGACCAAGGCACATCAGGCAATCTCCCCATTCCCCTAAACAGCTACGGAAATCTCAAACAGGAGCTTTATGCCAGCACCGACTTTGACATCCGGCACCGCTTCACGACTACGGTCACTTACGCGGTTCCTGGAAGGAAAGGTTACGGGCAAATGCTGGAAGGCTGGACGATCAATTCCATCGTGATCGTCGAGAGCGGCTTGGGCTGGGGCCTCTCCGATGCGACCACCGATTTCAGCGGAACCAACGTGATCCACACCTCGGCGGGCACCCAGGGTGAACAATGGGACTTCTTTGGCAATGCCAGTGATTTTACGCCAGTCCACGGATTCACGGATACCAACGGCGGGACCGGCGGAGTTCCCTATTTCGGCGGTACGAGCAACGCGACCTGCCTGACAAAAGCGACGTCCATGGGTCCACTGGCCGTAGCCTCGCTTACCAACTTGGGCTGTTACGCCGTCGGGAACTCCATGCTCCTTCCTCCGGCCTATGGATCCTACGGCACGACGGGCCAGAACATCTTCCGCGACGCCGGCTTCAAGAATTGGGACATGTCGGTAGCCAAGATGTTCACGATCAAAGAGCGCCTCAAGGCCGAGTTCCGTGCTGAATTCTTCAACGTTCTCAACCATCCCGACTTCTCGAACCCGAGTGGTGGACCTGGCGGGGGTCCCGGTGATCCCTCCGGTGGGCCACCATTCGGCTTCTCCGGAGCTACGCCAGACGTCTACAGCTCCAACCCGCAGCTCGGCTCGGGCGGATCTCGGGCAATGCAATTGGGCTTGAAACTTACCTGGTAGTTTTTACATCTCACACAAGGGGCCGGACTAACCTCCGGCCCCTTCTTTATTTGTGCACGCGATACGGTTTAAATATTGTGTCATTCCGAGCGGAGCGAGGAATCTCTCTTCGATTTTAAGTTCAAGAAAAAGAAGGAGAGATTCCTCGCTCCGCTCGGAATGGCAAAAGTGTGAGGTACTTTTTCGGAAGCTGCGAAGCCTGTCCTAATAGCCGCTACGAATCCGCCCCCAGCGTCTTCGCCGCCCAATCCGGAAACACGACTGGCCGCGACGTTCGCGGTCCGCCAGCATTGGCGGCCTGAACGTGTCCCGTGCCCTCGACCATGTCGCGCTTGGAGTTCTTGGCAGCCTCGTAGAGCCGTAGGGCGCCCGCCGGGTCCATGATCCGGTCGTCCTTGCTATAGCCGATCAACATGGGGGCTTCGATCTTCTCCGCTCTTCCCTCCGCGAGGTTATAGTCGCCAAGTTTCTTCCTCGCATCGGCCAGATCCTTCGCCCCGATGATCCAGCGCACGCGCTCCTGTATGGGAGGATAGTATTCGAACAGGTCTGATTTCAGATCGTAGGAGCCGCTGCCCATGAATGCAGCCTTGATTCTCTTCTCGCCGCTTGCGGCTCGAGGCACGCCGTATCCGCCCATGCTGATTCCCTGCATCCCGACGCGGGTGGCGTCCACATCCGGGCGCGTCTCAAGATAATCGATCATGGCTTTCACAACCCTGTCGGTATCCGGCGGAAGGTGCAGATCGAGCAAGCGCATCGCTCCGCCCTGGCCTGGGAAATCGACAGCCAGATACGCCATGCCACGGGCCGTGTAGGCGCCTGCGCCCAGGATCGTCGCTTCGGCCATCGTGTCTGCGCCTTGGAACGGAATCACAACGGGAAACTTCTTCCCCTGAGGACCGTTCGGCTTCCGGAAATAACCATCCAGCATTTTTCCTTCATAGTTAATCTGCACGCGCTCGAAGGGCGGCCGAGTCATCTTCCAGGCCTTGTCGTAGGTTTCTCGCATCTTTTTATAGGTCGGCAGCATGCGAGGTTCATCGACCGGCTGCGGCCAGCAGGCATCCCGGTAAAAGCCGGACGCCTTGAGATAGTATTCGTTGGCCGTGACTTTGTAGCCCTCAGCGGCGAACTTATCGGCCAGCATTTCGTTCTTTTCCGCGACTCGCGTCCACTCCACGATCCAGGACTCCAGGTCGAACGGCTTCATGCGCTGCGCGACTTCGAGCGCGTCCGGATCGCTCGTGTAAATAGATTGCGTCAAGCGGATCTCGAGTTGTCCGCCGCCCTGCAATCCTTTGCCCGTATAGAGTTCTTCTTCCGCCCGGCCGCCGATCGCGCCTTTCTTTCCGCCTTCGGGGCCGGCGTCCTGAGCAAGCTCGTTCGAGCTGAGCGCTTTGGTCAGCATGGGAACTCCGGCTGCCGCCAGGCCCCACTTGACCAAGCCTCTCCGGCTTACGTTCAATAAAGAATCCATGTTCTTGCCTCCATTTTTAGCGCAGATTTCGATACCGGGAATGGACCCCATTCACTCTGCCGGGTCTTGAGCAGTAAGACTGTGCTCGAAGGGGTATTGGTTTCAGGCATTTTCAGCCGGCGCCCCGCCGGCATTCCCCATTTCGCAACATAAAATGAAGCTGTTTTGTAAAGACGATACGGCAGGGCCTGGCGCCTGTCAAGCTGCGGTTTCCAGTCCCCATCGCTCTCATATTCTCGTTATCCATTTAAATAATACCTTCACATTTACCATGGCGTTGCGAAAGGACTGCGCGCAATCCATCCCGGATGTAACGGCCATTCTCATTGACACGTCTACTAGAATAGTGCGATATTCCACGCCAACGGGAGGTGTTCACCTATGAGGAATGCGCTGCTCGCCGTCGTTTTCGCAGCTGTGTGTTTGTTCGCGTTTTCCGGACCTGCGCTCGCGCATCACGGCGGCGGGGCTTACGACACGGCCCATCCGATGACCATGACGGGAACCGTGAAGGAATTTCTATTCATCCAGCCGCACCCGCTCATCACTCTGGAAGTGAAAGACGACCAGGGTGCCGTCACCGAATGGTCCGTGGAAATGACCGCGCCCAATCATTTGGTCCATTATGGTTGGAATGGGCACAAACTAAAACAGGGTGACCAGATCACCGTTGTCGGCGCTCCTGCCAAAAACGGGCTGAAAGTTTTGAATCTTCGGAAAATCTCCTGGGCAAACGGCGAAGTAATTCCTTTGGGTCCGCCGCCGGAGCCCGGCCAGTAATAGTTCCGGGAGGTTCCTGCGAATCGCGTGGCAGCAGCTCCGCTCATCCCGGGAGCGGCAACGTTGCGTGCTCCGCGACGGTTTGATTCGATCCGAACGACAGGAGGATTTCCAGACATGCGAAAATATTGGGTGGGTCAGACACTTGCTCTTGCGGCGGCTTTGGTCTTCACGTCCGGACTGTGCGCGCAGACCTCGCCGAAAACAGACGCAAAAACCGCGGCGCCGCAAGCACTTCCCAGAACAGCGGACGGCATGCCGGATTTCTCCGGCGTTTGGGAGGGGCACATGCCGCCCAGCGCCCGCAAGTATGCTGGATATTCCTTTACGGGAGATATCCCTGAGATGACGCCGTGGGGGAAGGCGCAATACGAACAGACGAAGCCGTCCTGGGGGCAACGCGCCGTCGTCGACTCCACCGATCTCGTCAATCCGACAACAGGCAATGAAATCGGATGTTTCCCGACCGGCGTGCCGCGAATTTATGTGCACCCTTTCCCGATGGAGATTATTCAAATTCCCGGCCGCGTAGTTCAACTGTTCGAATTCAACCACTTCGTCCGGCAAATTTATACGACCGGCCCCCACGCACATGCCAAGGATCTGGACCCCACCTGGATGGGCGACTCGGTCGGCTGGTGGGAGGGAGATACGCTGGTGATCGACTCGGTCGGGTTCAATGAAAAGACGTGGCTGGATCGGGCGGGCTTGCCGCATTCCGATCAGTTACACGTCATCGAGCACATCACGCGCCCCAAACACGACACGCTGGTCGTTCACATCACCATCGACGACCCGAAAACGTATACCAAGACCTGGGAAGGCGAGCGAATCTACGTGCTCGAACCGGATTGGAAGCTGACGGAAATGATCTGCGAAGATAACATCACATTTAATGATTTCAAGAAGGCGGGAAAAGAACAGTAGGACGGGCTTCAGCCTGTCTGGTTTTGTTAGCGTCCTAACTGCGATTCAAAAGAGAGACAGGCTAAAGCCCGTCCTACTAAACACTAACGCACATTTTTGTCGAGCCATTGCGCAAAGAACTTGGCGATCTCGTCGCTGTTTTTGTCGAGCATCAACTCGTGCTCGTTGCCTGTGATTCCCACATCTTCAAGCTTGACGTATTGCGTTTTCACGCCCGCTTGGTTGAGCCACTTGGGAATGCAGGAATCGAACACACGGTGATAGCTCGCCTGCGTGGAAACGTCCAGCACCGGAATGTCCTTCATGTTGACAAGTTTGTGCGCGGGCTCCTTCTGCAAGTAACACGGCACAGTATCCGGGTCTTCGGCTTTCTCTTCCAACACGGGCTGCAATTCGGCAGGATCGCTAATCGGCGGATCATAGTGGAGCGGAAGGGACGCAACGCCCCAGGCGTAGCTGCTCGCCGCGCCGTAAGCGATCTTGGAAATGTCCACGTTCTTGATCGGCGGACCGCCCGGTTCGGCAGTGATGATCGCTTTCACAAGCTTCGGCCGCGCATCCGCGATTTGCCAGCCAAATTCTCCGCCCTGCGAGTGAGTGATCACGATGACAGGCGAACCGATTCTTTCGAGCAGCGCAATGTGGGCATCGAGGTTCAGCTTGGCCTGTTTTCCGCCCGCCAGAAATTGGACCTGCGTCCTGGCGAAATCGTCGAACACTGGATCGCCCATCTTGCCCTTGTTCGGGCCTTCTCCCGGCCATTGCGTGAACTTCTTGGCCTGCGGCCAGTTCCCTTGCGCGCCGATGTCAGTAAAAGCTTGCTCGAGTTGGAGAGCGGTGCGCGTGGTCAAAGTCCCGTCACCATCCGAATTGGGATTATAGGGAGACCGTCCGCGCGCGGGATAATCCACCATGTAAACCGTATATCCCTGCTTGATAAAAAAATACGCCCACACCGGACGGCCGTCCGGTGTCTGCAACCAATCCGTCCCGGTCTGTCCCGCGCCATGAAAAAACACGATCGGATACGGATGCCGGATTTTTTTCGGCACCATGACTTCGACGTACTCGGCGCCGTCCATGACTTCTTTGCCGGGCGCACCGACATACTGTCCTCCAACATAAAAGAACCCGGTGCTCGCGATATCTTCGGTAGAAAATGTGTGAATGGATGGGGGAGGCGCGCCAGCGGCGCGGCTCTGCGCACGCGCTCCAAGACAAACGCCTAAGAGTGCAACAGACAACACGGACAGCGCGGCAACCCATGCCCAGATTTTCATGATTCATCCCCCTTGCGTGCAACGCTTGCCAGAGAATTTTAATTGGAATTTCGTTCCGGGGGAGTATACAACACTTACGCAAGTCCAGCCCTTTCAGCAATAAGCTCTCGGTCAGTTTCCGGTAAGTCGCGTTGGGTCCTGTACGACGGCTCCCGAGGCCGCATAATTTTCGTCAAATTCGATGTAGAAGGCGGAATTGCAGTGCGTAAAAACGACGGGAGGAAACATCACCTGGAGGTTGTATCCCCTAGCAGACGCGGGATCGAAGTGCTTCAAGCCGGTTTTTCTTATTTGTCATAGTAACCGCTTTTTGTAGGGTGAAGGACCACGTTGAGGAGGCCACTGTGAACCGTCGTTACTCTGCTGTTGTAATCGATAAAGCCAAGCCTCCTGAACTTATTCATGAAATAATTGATTCGTGACCGGGTTGTGCCGACCATTTGTGCCAAGTTTTCGTGATTGATCCCGGGAACGACAGTTTCGGTCTTACTCTCCTTGCTAAAATGGGACAGGAGTAGGAGCATCCGAGCCAGGCGAATCTCGCTGGAGTTGAAAATCTGGTCGACGAGATCCGCTTCGTATCGGATGTTGCGGGAGAGCAGATGACTTACAAATATTTCCGCGAGTCCCTTTTCTTCGTGGAGCAATCGTGCCATGATGGGCTTTTCAACCCTGGTAATAGTGCAATCTTCCACTGAAATAGCCGTTGCCGTGCGCAACGGCTGACCTGCAAGGCATCCTTCACCGAAGAATTCACCGGAGTCCAGAGTGGCGACAATCGCTTCCTTGCCTTCGAAAGATGAAACCGCGAGCTTTACCTTGCCTCGTCCGAGAAAGAACATGGATTCCGCCGGCTGTCCTTGCATGTAGATGTTGCGGTGCGCACGGTATTCTAAAACAGTTTTCCCGAAGGTGATTCCAGTCAGGAAGGTTTCCCACCCGGCAATCGGGCGTTTCTTGTCCGCTGCTACGGACGCGTTCTTCTTATTGTTATTGACAGGCAATGTCTTCCTATGAGCCACAGCAGCCGCATTTCCCATAATTACTCCTGCTGATTCCTTGATGCGAGCTGGATCGTCAAAAGCAATTGTTTCCTGAAGGTCCCTTTTCCGCCTTCCGCCAGCTATCACTCCCGTATTTTCAGGTCCAGTCCGAAGAGCACTTTGTTAAGGTCCGACAAGTCCCCAATGAGCCTTCGCAGCGGGCGCGGGAGCCGTTTAATGAGCGTGGGCACCGCCACAATCTGCTCGTCTCTGGCCAGATTTGCCTGCCGGCAAATGTCGATGATTTCCAGGTTATAACGACCATTCAAGTGCTGCTCACAAACCTGCTTGATATTCTTTACAGCCAGAGCCGATTTCAACGTGGATCCGTTTATGTACAAACGCAAGACGTACTTTGCCTGGAGAGAAAGAGAGCCACGCCGCTCCATTTCCCCGGCCGATCTGGGTTTCCGTTTTCCCGCAGGGCCGGTCTTTTTCGGGGGCTTTTTCATGTGGACCTTTCTGAGCGCAGTCAGACTAACGGTTGCAGGGCCAAGCCAATCAACGTCCGCTCGGTGTTGGACAGGTCTCCAATGATCTTTCGGACAGGACCCGGAAGATCTCTTACCAGGGTCGGGACTGCCACGATCTGGTCGCCGCGCGCCATGTGCGGATTCTCCAAAAGATCTATCACTTCGATCCGATAGCGGCCCTTCAAGTGTTTTTCACACAGCACTTTGAGGTTGGCAAAGGCGCGAATCGATTTGGGAGTCTGGCCCGCCACATAAAGCCGCAGCTTCCAAAACTCCGGTTTCCGGAGCGTCGGTTTGCGAGGCCGCGCCCGAGTTTTTTTCTTGGTTTTCGGCATTTAACGTTTCCGCGCGGCTGGCGCGCCTCCCCCCTTTTTATAGGCGGAGGTGTCCGCTTCCCGGCTCCGCACCATCTGCCCGCGGTCCTGCAACACTTCCTCGGCGAGTAATTTCGATTCGGAGATGCTCTGTTGAATTATTTCTTCCTCCACTTCAAACTCCGCCCGGAGCATGGTCATGCGGGCCTCAAAAATCTGGCGCTTGCGCTCCAGTTCGCGCCGGCGGGTCTCCTGTTCTTGCCGGCGGAACGTGACCACTGCTTTCTCGCGCCCTTCCTGTGACACCCGGGCGGACCCGGTCAGCACGCCCTCGGGTCCGAGGTACACGTCCAGCATTCGGAGGCCGTCGTTGGTGAGCACGAATTCGCGAATCTGGTTGGAATGCTCCATGCCTCGCGATTTCAGCACGTAGAGCGCGCGGTTCCGCTCTCCTCCGACCTCAATGGCTCTCAGCAGCAGCCAGGTGTCCATGAGGGAGGAAACGTCCGCCTCGCTGGCTTCCAGGGAGCCGCCTGCCGCGGTTAAACTGGTGAAAATCGCGGTGATCTCCTGGGTCTTCAGAAAATCGACCAGCCGCGTGAGCATGGACCGCACTTCGTTCAGGGTGCTGACCATGAGCAGATTGGTAATCGGGTCCACCACCACGATGCTAGGCTGGAAGCTGGAGATGTGTTTGTGGGTCACGAGCAGGACTTCTTCGATCCCGCCGTAGGTGGGACGCGCCGCATGGAATTTCAGGAGCCCCTTGCGGATCCACGGCTCGAGATCGATGCCGATCGAGCGCATATTGCGGACGACCTGCCGGGGTGATTCCTCGAACGCGAAATACAAGCAGCGCTCGCCGCGGCGGCAGGCCGCATCCACGAAATGCGCCGCCACGCTGGTTTTACCCGTTCCGGAGGTGCCGGACAGCAGAATGCTGCTGCCCCGATAAAAGCCCTTGCCGCCCATCATGCCATCCAACCGGTCAATGCCAGTCGAAACTCGTTCGGCGGACGCCGGATGGTCCAGGCCCAGCGAGGAGATCGGCAGGACTGAAATGCCGTGTTCATCGATGAGGAAAGGATACTCATTAGTACCGTGTGTCGATCCCCGGTACTTGACGACGCGCAGGCGCCGGGTCGAAATCTCCTCCCGGATACGATGGTCCAGGATGATCACGCAGTCCGAGACGAACTCCTCGATGCCGTGCCGGGTCAGCTTGTCCGGCCTGTCCCGCTCGGCGGTAATGACCGTGGTCAATCCTTTTTGCTTGAGCCAATCGAACAGGCGGCGGATTTCGGCGCGCAGGATACCTGGGTTTGGCATCTCGCCGAAGAGCGCTTCAATGGTGTCCAGGACGATTCGCCGCGCCCCGACCCTCTGAACAGCGTCGGCAATTCGAATGAAGAGGCCATCGAGGTCATACTCCCCGGTTTCCGCAATCTCGCTTCGTGAGATGTGCACGTGGTCCAGGAACAGCTTCTTTTCGGCCACTAGACGGTCCAGGTCGAAACCCAATGAAGCGGCGTTTTGGGCCAGGTCCGGGATCGTTTCCTCGAACGACATGAACACGCCGGGTTCGTCGTATTCTGTGGCGCCCCGAACCAGGAACTCCAGTCCGAACAGCGTCTTTCCAGAACCGGCGCCTCCACTGACAAGAGTGGGACGCCCGGTTGGCAACCCTCCCCCCGAGATTTCGTCCAACCCCTGGATTCCAGTCGACGATTTCGGCAGCGTTTTGGAAGTTGCCTGAATGGCTTTCTTCTTTTGGGTCATTTGCTTCATCCTTGAACTTTTCGCGATTGGGCAGTAATGGCCCGAGAAGTCGCCTTATCGGAATGTGGCCGAGGGCGCCGCAGCGGTCAAGCTCGCGCTCACAAAACGAAGCGCGATAGGAGTATCACGTAAGCTCACTTCTTTTCAAGGGCGTCAATAGCGGAAAGCTTCCGGACTAGGTGAGGTTCTAAACGCAAGCCACCTGAATACAGGATGCAACCCTTCCCGACAGCTACACCGCAGGTGGGACAGGGGACGGAGGACATTTGTGCGCGGGTGAGTTCTAACTTTTTCATTTGACCAGATTGACCTAATACCCGCCGCTAAACTGTTCGATTTTGGACAGTATTCGTGGTAACCACTAAGGAAGTCGGAAAACTAGAACAGGATCTCCGCAGCCGGAGCCGAGTCTCGATGAGTCCTCGTATTGGAAGCTGGCCCACTGCCCAGCAATGGAGTGGTTTGTTCCCAGGCGGAAGCAATGTATAATTTAGGGAGTGGCTTGGTTTGATCGCTTGGAGTAGTGACCGCATCTATGCCGAATATCAGCTTTATCCTAAACGGGAAACGCACAACGTGCTCCTATGAACCGGGGATGCACTTCCTCGAAGTTCTGCGCGAGGAGTGCGGCATCGTTTCTCCCAAGAATGGCTGCGCCCCCGAAGGCACTTGCGGCTGCTGCGCGGTCCTCGTGGATGGGCGGCCCGCTCTCTCATGCCTGCGTAAACCGGAACAAATGGAAGGCCACGATGTGGTGACGCTTGAAGGCGTCCCGGAAGACATGCGGGAAGTGTTGGGCGAAGCGTTCGTGCTCGAAGGCGGAGTGCAGTGCGGCTTCTGTATCCCGGGGATCGTGGTTCGCGCTTCTTCGATGTTGCGGCAAGGCTGCACGGATGATCGCGAGGCTGTAAAGCAGGGGCTAAGCGGCCATCTCTGCCGCTGCACCGGTTATACGCGGATTCTTGACGCCATTCAAACCGCCGGTGAAGCATGGAAAAACGGTGGAAAACTGCCGCGCAAGGAACCCCGCCGCCATTCCTATTTCGGTGAAGATTTCGGATTGAGCCGCAACCCCGTGTATGCAAAAGGCAAAAACGGAAATGGAAACGCCAAGCGAAATGGAAACGGATTCGGAATCGGCGACTCCCCTTCCCGCTATCGCGGCTTTGAGCAAGCACTCGGCGAGCGGCCCTTCGTCGACGACATGAGCGTTCCGGGCATGCTACACGGCGCAATGGTACTCAGCGAACACCCGCGAGCCAAAGTGAACGCGATTGATCTGTCGGCCGCTCAAGCGATGCCGGGGGTTGTGAGGATCTTCACGGCCGCCGACGTTCCCGGAGAACGTGGCACGGGCCTCAATTATCCCGACTTGCCGATTTTTGTGGCGATCGGCGAAACCACCTGCTGCGTTGGAGATTTTCTGGCCATGGTGGTCGCGGACACTGCCTTCCATGCGCGCCAGGCCGCCGACAAAGTAAAAGTCGATTACACCGTGCTCGAACCGGTCACCGATCCGTTTGCCGCGATGGAACCCGGCGCGCCGCAAGTGCATCCCCCTGGCAACTTGTGGGTTCACGGCAATATCCTCGATACCACCGCCTTTTCGCGCGGCGATGTGGAGGCGGCCTTCTCCCAGTCTGCGCACACCATCGAACAGACGTGGACTACGCAGGCGGTCGAACCGGCGTTTCTCGAGCCGGAAGCTTGTCTAGCCATGCCGGAAGGCGACGGAATAAAATTTTACTCACAGAGTCAGGGCTCGACGTTTGACCACAAGATGGTTGCCGACATCTTGAAGCTACCGCTCGAAAAAGTGAATGTCGAGCTGGCCGCCAGCGGCGGGGCTTTTGGCGCGAAAGAAGAACTCACGATCCAGGGGCAAACCGCGCTGGCGGCGTTTCTGTTGCAGCGCCCCGTGAAGACTGTCCTCACGCGCAAGCAATCGACGCAGCACCACGGCAAGCGGCATCCCATGACCCTAAAGTATAAAGTCGGGGCGGACGCGGAAGGCCATCTGCTCGCGGTGCGCGTCCGCATTGTGGGCGATACGGGAGGCTACGCGGGCACCGGCGGCAAATGCCTGCTGCGCGCGGCGTGCCATTCCTGCGGCGTCTATCGCGTGCCTAACGTGGACGTGAACTCCAAGGCCGTATTCACAAACAATCCGACGAGCGGCGCCATGCGCGGCTTTGGCAGCAACCAGGCTCAGTTCGCGATGGAAGGCGTCATGGATATGCTCGCGGAAAAAGTGGGCGTCGATGGCTGGGAAATCCGCATGCGGAACATTCTGAATCCCGGCGATGCTTTCGCCACCGGCCAGATCATGCGCGAAAGCGTTCGCGGGATGCGCGTGGCGCTCGAGTCCGTGAAGGACATTTACAAGACTGCAAAGTATGCCGGCTTGGGCTGCGGCATCAAGAGCACCGGAATCGGGAATGGCGCCGTCGAAAGCGGGCACTTGATTATCCGCGTTGTCGAAGGTCCTCGGGTGGAGATCCTTAACGGGTACACGGAAATGGGCCAGGGTGTTTTCACGACCGTTCGGCAGGCGGTATGCGAAGAGACAGGGCTGTCACCGGACATCATGACGGTACGCTGGGACAAGGAGATGGGCGCCAAGTGCGGCGAGGCGTGGGCGTCGCGCGCCACCACGCTCAGTTGCGCCGCGGCGCAGCGCGCGGGGCAAAAGTTCGCCGCAGACCTGAAGGAGTTCCCGCTCGAAAAGCTGATCGGCCGCGAGTACCGCGGAGAATACATCTGCGACTTCACAACCCGGCCGGGTACTCCGGAGGCGCTGAAAAATCCGACGACGCACATGACCTTCAGCTATGCCTGCCAACTCGTGATTCTCGACGACAATGGGCGCATGGAGCGCGTCGTGGCGGCTCACGACGTTGGCCATGCCATCAACCCGAAGGCATGCGCTGGGCAAATCGAAGGCGGCGTGCACATGGGACTTGGCTACGCGCTCTCTGAAAATTTCACCTCCACCAATGGGGTGCCCGATTCCCTGCTCTTGCGCGACTGCGGGATTCTGGGCGCCAAGCAAACGCCGCAAATTGATGTGATTCTGATTGAAGTCCCCGACGAAATCGGCGGGTATGGCGCAAAGGGAGCCGGCGAAATCGGATTGGTTCCGACGGCGGGCGCTGTGGCTGCCGCTTTGCATTCCTTCGACGGAATTCGCCGCTTCAGCCTGCCGATGCAGGATTCCCCTGCGGCAGCGCCGTCCGTGCCGAAATCCCGAAAAAAGAAGGCTATCCCCCCAGGCGTCCTGTCCTCAGCGGCGGAGAATGTCTCCCCGAAAAGCCAGTAGGACGGGGTTCAGCCTGTCTGCCGTTCCGAATTAACAAAATCAAGACCAGACAGGCTGAAGAGCCTGTGTGGTAACTCGATTTCGAACACGCCAGCGGCTAAAGCCGTGTTGATTCTGCATACTTTACGGCACGGCTGAAGCCGTGCCCTACAAAGATTTCACAGTTTCCACACAGGCTCTGAAGCCCGTCCTACAACGATCATTCTCGGAGCGCGAATGCGAAAAGGCTGTTCCCGGAGGCGATGGTAATATACTGTTTGCTATCTACCTGAAAGGTAATCGGCCCGGCAATGATTTCTCCGCCCAGGTTTTGCTTCCAAAGCAGCGCTCCGGTGCGCGCATCGAGCGCCTGGAAATATCCTTCCCGGCCGCCGACAAAAAGCAGGTCTGTAACAGTGGTAAGAATTCCGCTGGTGTTGACGTCGTGCATGGCGAACTTCCACTTTTTCTGTCCGGTTTGCGGATCTAGAGCCACGACGCCGCCTGTGGCCAGCGCTTCGGTGTAAGTATTGACGGGCCCCTGGCGGACGCCTCCGGGGTTATCAGCCCCGGGAATAGGGCCGGTGTTGGCGCCGCCGGTGAAGCGAGTACCTTCCTTAAATTCCGCATTCACGCCGGCGAAAATCGTGCCGTAATCTTCCCATGTGGAGAGATAGAAGAGCCCAGTGCGAGGGCTGTAGGAAGGCGAATACCAGTTCGTTCCTCCCTGGATGCCCGGATACGTCGGCACACCCGGAGGCTGCGGCGTGGCGATCGGGCGGCCGTTGGCATCGAGGCCGCTCGCCCAATTGACTTTTACGAATGGTTGGCCGGTGAGAAACTTGCCCGTCCCGCGATCCAAAACATAGAAGAAGCCGTTGCGATTGCCCCAAAGCATCAACTTGCGCGGGCTGCCATTCCAATCCGCGTTGGCCAGGACAGGAACTTGCACCGAGTCATAGTCGTAGGGGTCGTGCGGCGAGAATTGGAAGTACCACTTCATCATGCCCGTGTCAGGGTCAAGGGCGAGCACGGAATCAGAGTAGAGATTATCGCCGAGGCGCTGAGCAGCGTTGAAGTCCGGGCCGGGGTTGCCGGTGCCCCAGTAAGTCAAATTTAGTTCGGGGTCGTAGGAACCGGTCATCCAAACCGCACCGCCGCCATGTTCCCAATCGCTTCCACGCCAGCTTTCGTGGCCGGGCTGATCGGGATCGGGAATTGTGTCGAAGTGCCAGGCTTGCTTGCCGGTTCCGGCTTCGTAGGCGGAGATGAAGCCGCGAACACCGAACTCGCCCCCGGCAACACCCACGATCACCTTATCTTTTACCACCAGCGGCGCCAAAGTCATGGCGTAGCCTGCGGTGGGCTCGGCCACCTTCACGTTCCAGAGCGCGTGGCCGTCCTTGGCGTCAATGGCGACGAGGTGCGCATCGACAGTGGCCATGAAGAGCGTGTCTCCGAGGATGGCGAGGCCGCGATTCACGATGCCGCAGCAAGGCCTGGCGGCGGGAGAAGTAGCGTAATGGTAGACCCAGAAGGCGCGGCCCGTCTTGGCGTCCACTGCCACAACGTCATTGGGCGACTGCGTGAGGTACATGATCCCGTCGACAACCAGCGGCGTGGTTTCGAACTTCTGGAGTGACTGCACCTGGAAGACCCATTTCAGCTCGAGGTTCTTGACGTTCGAAGGGTCGACTTGTTTGAGGAGACTATAGCGTTGGCTGGCATAACCGCCGGAATAGGTCAGCCAATTCTGCGGCTCGTCATTCGCATGGAGCAGGCGCTCAGGCGTTACCTGGGCGCGCAACGCGAAAGGAATGAGCAAAGCGAGACCCAGCAGGAAGATCGTCCGCCATGAGTGATTCATTTCACACCTTTCAAGGAAAGAAGGTACGCCTCCAGGTCGGCCAGCTCCTGGGCGCTGAACTTGTCTTTGTAGGACGGCATGGGCGTGGTCTTGAGGACGGTAAATTCGCGAAGGTCGGCTTTCGTAAGAGAGACGAGGCGCTCCTGCTCGTCGATGAGTTGCACGGTGTACGTGTCTTCATTGAGGCGACGGCCGTTGATGACTTTGCCGTCCTTGGTTACCGCGCGCACGGGCCGATTAGCAGGGAGCATCATGCCGGCAGGATCGAGCAGTGTCCGGTGAAGAAGCTCAGCGGTTCGAAGCGTGCCGATGTCGCCCAAGTCGGGAGCGACGCGCGGCCCTTTGCCGTTGACGGCATGGCAGCTCGCACAGTTCCCCGCTCCCGCGAACAGTGCCCGGCCGCGAGCCGCGTCGCCTAACATGAGGCCACGGGCATCGAAACTGCTCATGTTGCGGAGATAGGAGACAATGCCGGTGAGTTCGGAGGCGCCAAATGTGAAGGGCTGCATGGCGGTGCCGGGAACGCCGTTGGTGATCGTGGCCCGTAAATCATTGTCGGAAACAACGCGCTTGAACTGGCCTGCGCGGAAGTTGATGCCGGGGATCTGATCGCCGGATGCGCCGTGGCAGGCGGTGCACTGGGTAGCAAAGATCTGCGCGCCGTACTGAATGTCGGTCTGAAAATACTCCGGAGCGCGGTCCTGACCCTGGGCGCGCGCGGCTGGTCCACGAAATAGGAAGGCGGCAAACACGATTGCGCACAGCAACAGCGGGCGTAATAACAGCCACCGAATTTTCACGGAAGAACCCCCACTTGAGCCAGAAATCACAACTCATAGTGTTCAGTTTGATTTCGTAACGCGAAATATACACCCGCCCGGCGATGTTTGGAAGGCGTGCAAGCAGGATTGCCGTTGCGCTCAGACGTTCTTGAGCCGCGGGAACAATTCCAGAGCGTTTTCGCGTTCGATGGCCTTGAGGTCGCTTGCCGTCAACCCCACCTCGCTCAGTCCTTTGGCAACTACCGCCGCGCTGACGAAAGGAAAATCGGACCCGAACAGGATGTGCGAGACGGGCGCCAGCTTCAGCAAAGTCGGCCAAGGATACGGGCCATTCAAACTCGCTGTGTCGTAATACAGTTTCTGCGCTTCGTAGAGCAGGCCATTCGGCAGCCGCTGCGCAATGTCAGGCCGCGTTGCGAGCGCAGCGAAGCGAGTCATCAGGTACGGCATCGTTCCCCCGCCGTGGGAAAAGATGAATCGAATGTCCGGATAGCGCGAAGCGGTGCCGTCGAATATGAGACTCGCGATGGCGCGGGTGGTATCGGTTCCCAGCTCGATCAAAGCCGGCGCCAGTTCCGGCTGCAGGTCCTTGCAGCACTCGGCCTTGACAGGATGAAAGAAGACCACGGCCTTGCGCCGGTTCAATTCGCTCATCACCGGCGCGAACGCAGGGTCGCCGGGATATTTCCCCTGGTAGCTCGTCATCAGGCAGACGCCGTCGGCCTTGAGCGTGTCCTGGCTGTATTCAATTTCGCGGAGACATCCATCCACGTCGGGCAGCGGTACCGTGGAGAACATGCCGAAGCGGCCCGGATGATCCGCCATGAGTCGTACTCCGAGTTCGTTGCACTCGCGCGCGAGCTTGCGCGCCGCTCCGTTATCACCGAACCACACACTCGGCTCGCTGGTCGAAATCATTGCCGTCGCGACGCCGCTTTTGTCCATGTCTTCGATGGATTTGCTCGGAGTCCATTGCTCCAAGGGGCGCTGGTTCGTGTTTCTCGCGGCTATCGCGGCGATAAATCCGGGCGCCGAAAAGTGGTGATGGGTGTCAATTCGATACGGCCGAACTGGAACGGCGGGTAGCGCCTGCGCCCGCAGGAAAGCACGTGGAAGAAGGGCAGCGGCGCCAAACGCTGACAGAGTGGCAAGGAATTTCCGCCTCGCAACGCCCGTTAAAAACGCGGGCGTGTCATTTTCCATCGTGTGACCAAGGATTTTTGTCTTCATCGGGCGCTAACGTACACCCTGCTGTCCGCCGCGTGCAATACGAATGTGTCTCGTCAGGGCCAGTAGCGCAGGCTTCAGCCTGCGGGTTTTGGTCCTTGCGAGGACTAACCCCCGCAGGCTGAAGCCTGCGCTACAAACCCCAAGAAATCAGCGGCTGTTTTGAAAGTGCGGAGATGTGTTCGCAATCATCAACTGAGATAAAATATTCTAGTCAGCAGTTGCAGCGGATGGCGAACTCCCGCTCGCGCCCCACAAGGGATTCGCCACGTTCATGATGAGCGTCCCGATGCGCCATGACAATCTTCAAGCCGCCGTTTCGATATAGTTCGCTGACTTCCTCTTCCCACGCGCGGCTTCCATCCGGCGACCACTGAAACGGCAACGACTTGATGTGCCACGGGAGCCCGTCAAAGTCGGGAGCCAGCTTCAAAGCGCTGCGAAGGATTTCGCGCTGTAGTTCGGGTTCATGAGGTTTTCCCGCCGGGCAGCCGAGCGGAAAATCCAAAAAACATGTTCGCGGAGGCTTCGCTTCTTCGGCGGCTTCGAGCAGCACGCTCATGCTCAACGTGGGAAGGCCGCGCGCCTCGAGCGCCCGCGCAATGACGGTCGTGGCGCGATGGCAAGCCGGGCAAAACGGAAAGAGGAAGACAAGGTCCACGCCTTGCGAATCGTAAATCTGCTTGATCGCCGGGACGGTTTGTTCGACAAGCTCCGTGTAACGCTGGATCGAGCCCACCAAGGAAACAGCGGTATGCGCGAGACGCTTGAACGCGCCTTCGGATTCCAGCTCCCTCATGCGTTCCAGCGGAAACGCGACGTTGAGATCTTCGACAGCCCACTTTCGCACTTTGGTTTGGTGCGCAACAACCAGCCGCGACATTGGCGTATCACGGTGAATCAGGCGAAATGAAATGTCTTCAGTCTCTCCCAATGCCGGGTCCTCCCGCAGTTGGGCGCCACAACTGGCGAACAAACCAATCGTGGACTCGGCGACGGGTCTTCGCAGCGGAGTCAATCTGGGAGGATCGAACACGGGCCGATTCTCGAATTTGCGGCCGGTGACTTCTTCAAAAAGCCGTGAATAACTGTAAGGCATCGGCGCTCCAGAAAACAATAATACCGCTCATCTTGGCAAACCGGTTGGGCAAATGCTTGTTCTCCCGATCAACAAATGGCGCGGCAGTGAGCGCTCCTATTGCGGCCACGTGGCCGCGGGATCGAGGTTGAGAATGGGTTGCGCGCCGGAAACCGGAACCATGGGACGCAGGTATGGCCGGGCCGCCGCTTTGTGGCAGGAGTAGCAATCTTCGAGCAAGCTCCTATACGTCACGGCAAATTGTTTGCTGTCCTTCGATTCGATCGCTTTGCGCACCAGTGGCAAGGTGCCGTTGTCGATGCCGTCGAAGATAGATTGCATATCCACAGGATTGCCGTCTGCGCCTTTCGGGCCGGGATTCAGGTGCACTTCCCACCGAATGCGGTTGCGCGTTTCGTTCAGATAGTAACCGGCTAACGGCCAATTCTGCTTCTCGCCTGCTAACCAGAGATTGGCGGCGAACATCCCCACTTCCACCATGGGATGAGAATTCGGCGGGGTGATGTCTTTCAGATGCGCCACATCCGCCTGCATCGTTGCGGGATTGGCCTGCGGACTATTTTGCTGCGCCATCGCTGCCGGGTGCTCCCACGACGAAACGAAAAGGACACCCAGTATTGCGCCCAATACAAATATCTGCAGACTTCGGATCCAATTCGTGTTTGCCATATCCAAACGCTCCTTCCAAATTGAGATGGAAACCCAAGTGCAAACTGACAACTTCCCTGTCGTGCGAGCCCCCCTTACGGTGAGCCTTGCGCTCAACCCCGCATTGATATTTCCCCAAAGCCTTGCGAATCGTTGCCGCCTTCGAGGAAATCTTGATCTCGAAAATAGCCTTGCTCCCAACCACAGCCACAATTCTGGCGGGCATTATAGCCCAGTCTGACATTTTCCATTCCGTATGCGCTGCAGTTCCGGTCAGCCGCTGGTAACAAGGAAAATCAACTCTGCCTTGCAGACATGTTTGCGGGGCAGCAAAATGTGTCAGCTTCTATTCGCGCAAAGCACGGAGAGGCCTTGACCTTCGGGCTTTGAAAATTGCATTCACGCTAAAGAGGACTTGGGATGAAAAAAAGATTGGTTTGGTTTGGAGCGGCTCTGGCGTTATGGCCTGTTCGGTCTGCATTCATCTCGGGGCAGGAAAAGCCTGCTGGGGTTCGACCCCGCAACATCTTGATTTTTGTTTTTGATGGATTGCGCGCTGGGTCCGTCAATGCGGTTGATTCGCCAACTATGTTTTGGATTCGCAATCATGGAGTCAGTTTTGTAAACAGCCACTCGCTTTTTCCGACCTTCACTACCGCGAATGCTTCCGCTATCGCCACGGGTCACTACCTCGGCGACACCGGCGATTACAGCAATCAAATTTATATTGGGCGTCCGGTATTCCTGGATGGCGATTTCGGACGGCCACCTGGAAGTTACGCGCCTTACGTCGAAAATAATCGAGTCCTTGGAGATCTCGACGCCCAATTCAACGGGAACTATTTGAACGAGGAAACATTGCTCGCCGCGGCGCGCAGGCACGGGTTCAGCACGGCATCCATTGGAAAGATGGGGCCGGTGGCAATCCAGGATGTAAGCCAGTTGAATCCCGTAAATGGCGGATTCGCGATACCCCAGACGATCATCATCGATGACGGGACAGGCACCCCGGACGGGGTGCCACTTGCACCGGAGGTGTCTTCGGCTCTCCTTAACGCGGGGCTTCCCACAACCACTCCTGTCCGTGTACAGCCCACGGGAAACAACACGACCCCTGGGACCAAGGATCCAAATTACGTTCAGCAAGCGTATTTTGCGGACGCCACGAGCAAAGTAATCTTGCCGGTGTTCATTAAAGATGGAAAACCGTTCGCGTTGCTCTACTGGTCACGCGATCCCGATGGGACGCAGCACTATCAGGGCGACAGTTTGAACAAGCTCATCCCCGGCATTAACGGGCCGACTTCCAAGGCGGGACTTAGAAATGCCGACAACAACCTGAAGCAAATCATCGACTACATCAACAGCGATCCACAACTCGCCGCGAACACGGATATCTTTTTGACGGCCGATCACGGCTTTGCGACGATCAGCAAGCATGATATCGACGCAGCAGGCCATGCGACGGCGAGCTATGCGGCGAAGTGGATCTATAAAGACGCCCAGGGCCGGCAAGAGGTCAACACCGGATATCTGCCTGTGGGCTTTGTTTCGATTGATCTCGCGCATGAATTGGGCCTTCCACTCTTTGATCCTGACAGTCAGATAGATAGTCCAGATGGCAAGAAAATGTTTGAGCCGGTGGATCCGGCCGCTGCTCAGCAGCTCCCAAACGTGCGCCAGCACCCCATTGCCGGCAACGGATTAATTGGCGGCACTGGCCGGATTGCGAAAGAAACGGATGCGAAGGTCGTCGTCGCCGCGAACGGCGGCTCCGATCTGATCTATCTTCCCGGTCATGATCCGGACTTGGTGAAGAAGATCGTCGCGTTTCTCGCTCAGCAGGACTATGTGGGCGGTCTATTCGTCAACGACGAGTACGAAAATGTGCCCGGCGCTTTGCCCTCCAGCTCCATTCGCCTGATCGGCTCCTCTCTAACCCCGTCGCCAACCATCGCTGTCACATTTAAAACCTTTCCCGCGGATCCCAAGCGACCGATCATGAGTGACGTGCAGATCACGGATTATGATTTGCAGCATGGCCAGGGAATGCACGGAAGTTTCGGACGATCAAATACGTTCCAATTCATGGCGGCGATCGGACCGGACTTCAAGAAGCAGTTCGTTGATCAAGCCCCAGTAAGCAATGCGGACATTGCGCCCACACTCGCACAAATTCTTGGACTTGATGTCGCCGGCAAGGGCGAACTGAAGGGACGGGTATTGCAAGAGGCTCTGGCAGGCGGCCCGACATCGGTTTCGTTCAAACGCCGGACTGCTATTTCGGAAGGAGCCGCGAACGGTAAGAAAACCATCCTGATGTACCAGCAGTTGGCGAAGCAAGTTTACTTTGACCAGGCATGTTTCAAGAACGCTGCTGCCGCTAAGGCTCAGAGCACGTGCCCCTAGCGCGGCAGCCTTTGCAACTGTTTATTGCTGTACACTCTCCCGATGGCCGCTCCAAGAATCCGGCTCGTGGAGTCCGTTAATGACGTATGCCTGCCAGCCCGCGGCCGGCCGCGAATCCAGAAGATAGAGGACAAAGGTGAGCAAGCAACGGCTTGAGGCGTTCACGGATGGTGTGATTGCCGTGATTATCACCATCATGGTATTGGAAATGAAAGTGCCGCAGGGCGCCGATTTTGCCGCGCTCAGGAGCGGCCTGCCGGTGTTCCTCGCCTATGCGCTCAGCTTTGCCAACGTCGGCATTTTTTGGAATAACCATCACCATATGCTTCATGCGACCGAGAGGATCAATGGCATGGTTTTGTGGGCCAACCTGTTCTTACTCTTCTGGATGTCGCTCGTGCCATTTGTAATCCGCTGGATGGACGATACGCATTTCGCCCCTTCGCCCACTGCGGCCTACGGCGTCGTGTTGGTTCTATGCTCGATCGCGTACATTCTGCTCGAGCGAGCGATCATCAAATGCAACGGCCCAACTTCAAGGCTGGCTCGTGCCGTCGGCGGTGATCTGAAAAGCAAGGTGTCGCTATTGATTTACGTGTTGGCGATTCCGTTGGCCTTCGTACGCCCGTGGATTGCACTCGTTCTGTACGTCGTAATTGCAATGATATGGTTCATACCCGATCGGCGCATTGAATCGATGGCATAGCTGAATGACTGCTGGAAATGCCGTCATGGATGTTGTTCGAGCCGATGTGTTGGATTTTCGCTGACCCCAATCTAGAAGGGGCGACTTGATGCGCTCCAAATCACATTCGCGAAGAAACGCTTCTTAGAAACGCGCGACATCGCGGAGACAAGAAGGGCCTGTCCCGCGTTCAGCGGAAAAGGCCCATGGTTGCGGGGGTTTGCAATGCACCGAAGACGACAGTACTAAGTCTCCCCATTCGTTTCGAAAAGCGGTCGGCCTCCAGATAGTCATTGGTCTGCTATTCATAATTGGATGGTTCGTTAATCACTACTGGTATGTTTTCCAATGAACCCGCCCGTTGAATCGAAACCCAACCCGAAGTCCGCTACGGAAGCGATTGCTGAGTGATTCCGGCCGCGTCCCGAGAAATCCTCTTCTCGGAATGTGGCTCGCTCCGAGGGCCTCTTACCAATCAGGCTTGCGATGGCGTCCCAAGCCAAGCTACTTTAGCGGGAGTTTCTTATCGGGATCGGACCGGACAATCAGGTAGGTAATGTCTCCTTCGAGACTCGCCCACCCATGTGGCACGCCGCCGGGGATGATCACCACATCGCCCTTGGCGAGTCGACGTGACACGCCGCCCTCAATGCCGTCGCTCCCGAGGTCCGTCCAATCTCCGAGAGTCGATTGCCGCGGCTTCGCAGGTTTTCGCAGCGTGCCGCCGGTCACCAGCACTCCGGCGCCTTCCAGCATGTAGTAGGTCTCGGTGACGTTGGTTTGATGCACGGTCGCGGAGGGTGGAGTATCTTTCGGCCGAAAAACGCCAAAAACACCGACGCGGTAGCCTCCGGTGTCGATAACACGGATGGGTCGATCGCTGTTTCGATCGCGAGGCGCATCTTTTATGAACGCCTGGACCTGAGCAGCGGTGATGTCCGTCGCGACCATCGGCGCCTGTGCCTTCACCGAAGATGCGATGAGCATCACGAAGATACCCATAACTATTTTGCGCATGAGATGGCTCCTCTCTTTCGCCGTAGTCGTGAGCAAGAGGTCTGTATGTCGCCGGAGGATAACACATTCCGGGGCGCTACAGCTCGCACGGCATTCTCCAAAAATGTGAAGCCAATCGAATCAGCCGGCGGGCGTGGACGGCGCCCAACCCAGATTCGGAGAAGTCGGCGCTCAAGCTCGCGCCGGAAAACTCTAAAGTCAGGGTTCCGCCTTGAGTCCAAATACTGCCAAATCAGGTCCGCGTACGGTAACGAACAACAAAGCTAGACGGACGAGCGAGATAGATTTTTTGCGACTGCCTCGCGGGCGGAATGCCGCACGTGTCGCAGGGCAAAAAGCGTGCGGCGGAACGTGGCGATGAAAAGTTACGGCCTTTCCTTCGACGAAACCTAGTCGAGAGGCTGGACGCGGACCAAATAACCATTATAGTCAACATACCAGACAGTTACTGGATGCGTGGAGGCGTCTATATAGGTTCGCCGGTCATAGGAGTATGGCTCCGGCATTTGATAGGCGGACCAACGACTGGTCTTGGGATCGAACCGAAGCATCTGCCGGCCGTGCAGCACACCCGCCCACACTTCCCCGTTTTTGTCCGGCATAGCTTCGTAGAAATCGGTATACGGGGCCGGAGCGGTAGGCGGCCAGTATTCTTCAATTCGGGCTGCCTTCGCATTGAGCTCGATCAGAGCCCCATCTGCTCCGCCCCACCAAGTATTTCCGAAGGGATCAAACCCGCCGCGTTTCGCGGTCATCATGTGAGCGCCGCTATTCAAATTCAGCATCTTTCCAGTTTCAATGTCCAGCATCTCGACTGTATTGCCCCAATTCGCCGGCCCGCTGCCGCCCCAGTACCTACCGTCGTAAGAAATGGCGTTGTCGTAGCTGCTGTTGGCCTGAAGCGGCCACTCCTTCAAGACCTTGCCGGTTGTAGGATCGAGCTTCGCAACCCTGTCCGCGCGGGCATCCCACACATTGCCCTCCGCGTCCAGTGTGAAATTTCCGAAACTAGGAGCATTAATGGGAGTCTTACTCTCGATACGGACTTGCTTCACCTCTCCGGTCCGTGGATCCAGGCGGTTGAGCTGATGAGCCCAATTTTCCGAAATCCAGGCGATGCCCTTCTTGTCGATGACGGCGTGGTGCGTTCCCGGCATGGCGCCGGGGGTCAGGGGAATCGTGTACTCCGTCACAATGCCCGTTTTAGGATCGAGCTTGCCGACATAGCGCGTCTTGTGACTGGTATACCAAATGTTGCCCTGGCTGTCAGCGGTGGCGTCGTGAAGGGCGAGCAATTGCTTCGGTAGCTCGTATTCCGTAACGACGACCCGCGTCGATTCTCCGCGCGGCCGCGGGAAGACGCGCAGTGGGTCGTCCTTTCCATCCGGACCGCGCACTCGCGTAAGGAACTTGACGAGGATGTTGTATTCAGGGTCCGGCGCAGACATGGGCTTGTTGCGGACTGCAATCGCTGTGCCCGTGAAATGCATCATGCGGTCAACAATCAGGCTCCAGCTATGCTCGTCATAACGGTTCCTGAAAATCTGCTGCCAGGAATGGCATCCGGAGCAATTCTTCTGCAACATTGCTTTTTCTTCAGCCGTGCCCGGCAAGTTCCACAGGATCTCCGCGCTGCTGAGCTGAGACTCCAGCGCCGGTGAGGCAGGCAAATTATCCGAGTCGGCAACCCTCTCCAGCACGATGTCGTCGAGCTTCGTAGCGCCATTGATCGAGACCAACTCTCGCCGATAGGGCTTGAATGGGACGGGGGTTGGAATGCGCAAGGTGTAGGAGCCGGCTTGCATCTTCGGGAATTCGAATTTGCCTTCCGCACCGGTATATACGGTGGTTCGCACGCCGTTCGGCGCGACGAGCTGGACGCCTACGCCCTCGGGGGAATCTCCGCTGGCGATCCGCACCATACCCGTGGCGCCACCCGTGAGGCCACTTTGCACCGGCCATTTCTGCGTCTCGGCGCGATACCAGGGGTTCGCCGGCGGATTTTCGCCTTCCACGCAGCATTTTCCCGAGTGAAAATAAGCGACCAGATCCGATATGTCCGCCTCGGAAAGACTGGTGCGAAACGCGGGCATTCCGGCGCCGCCTTCTTTGATTTTAGCGGTGACGTTGTCGTCATTTACGGGATCACCGGATGACAGGCTCTCACGCTGAAAGAGGTCCTTCAATAACGGGGCGCTCTTGGTGTATTGGTTGTGGCACATCCAACACTTATAAAAGTAAATGTTTTCACCGCGCACCGCGCCGCTATCAGCCAGGATCGTATACGTATCCAGGCGACGGGACCGCTGGAGATCGTCGGCGGAGATGTCCGGGGCGGCGGTCTTCGGGGGCTTGGGTGGCGTCTTAGCCATGCCCAAGCGGGCCGTCGCGCCTGCCAACAACAGAGCCGTCAGGACGAGAAAGGTTCCAACTGCGCGTGGGAGACGATCATTGGGGATTTGTGCTGGCATAAGCTCACCTCATGCGTAATGTAGAAATTTCTACCGGTAAGCGAAACATACGTCGGCTGGCCTCTCGCGTCAACTCAAATCAATTTGGCGTGTCCAAGCTTTTTAGAAAGGGGACATTTCTAAAGAGCTTTGACAGGATCCGTCCCTCCGCGTTGACTTGCTTAAACCTGTGACCTAGTATCTCAGGCACAAATTACGATGCATTTCAATTATCGAGCGAAACGCAACTCCCAGTTGTTTCGGGTCGATCCAGATGGCGGATTTGGCCGGAGCCCCAGGCGAGAATTGTCGTCGAGGGACTAGCGGGTCTGGCTCTGTCGGAATGTTCGGAGTGCATCGATGAACTTCAGGCTTTCGCTCTTCTTGTTTTCAGCCCTGCTTCTATTGGTTCCGTTCTCCAACCAGCTGAGCGCTCAAACAACGACTTCTGGTGGATTGACTGGTGTCGTAACCGATCCAAGCCATGCGGTGGTGCCCGATGCGGTTGTGGAACTCAGGGACAACAGCAAGGGAACCATCCAAACTTCAAAAACCGACGACTACGGTGTGTACCGGTTCTTCTTCCTGGCGCCGGGGAGATACACACTGGCCATTTCGCATGACGGTTTTCGAACAGAAAGCCGAGATCTGAATGTTCTGCTCGGGCCTCCAGGGAGAATGAACTTCGCTCTTGAAATCGCGAAAGAAAATACCGCGGTGAAAGTGACGGGAGAAGCCCCGCTCATCCAGGCAGAGAATGGCGACGTTTCGACGACGATGGACCAGACGCAGATTAGCGAGGTTCCAAATCCCGGAAACGATCTCACCTATATTGCGCAAACTGCCCCCGGTGCGATCATGAACACAGACATGCCGGGGAGCGGCAGTTTTTCAATTCTGGGGATGCCGGGCGATTCCTATCGTTTTACAGTGGACGGGTCGAGCGTCACCGACAACTTGTATCACGTCCAACAGGTCGGCGCTCTTTTCCTTCTCCTGGGCCAAAACCAAATTCAGGAAGCAACCGTTGTGACGACCGGCTATTCCGGCCAATTCGGCGGCGCGGCGGGCGGAAACATCAATTACATCACCAAGTCGGGGGGCAATGAGTTTCACGCGAACGCGCAGTACTATTGGAACGGCCGCGCGTTCAACGCCAACGACTGGTTCAAAAACGCGTTCGACGAGCCGCGTCCCTTCGACATCGCCAATCAGTGGGCCGCCTCATTGGGCCAGATCGGTATTCGTTTGCGGAGCAACCCAAAGAGCATCCGTGAACGGCACGCGATTCACCTTACCGCTACGTTTCTTAAAATCCCGCGAGCGCGAAATCAACATATCCGCGCTGGGTATCGGTGCTGATCAGCTTCATCCGCAGATTGTCTCCAACATCTGCTCCCTGTTGACCTGTGCCAATAACCCTTCTACAGCGGAGTTCAATACTCGAACAAACGTTCCGTGTGAAGTCACTCCTGTAAGAATGGCATCAAATGTCTCACCGATTCTACTGCTCATTGCGACAGCAGCGATCCGCTTGGACATCCCTCGCTCAGCGCACCATCTTCATCGCGAATCATGGAAGGTCCACGCGGAAACGAGATTTTCGCCAGTTCGGCGGAACGGTCCACGACATTGTCGCTTTTTGCTCTCCGCCATGTGGTGCGAATTAATGCTCTAGGCATTGTGCGTCTGAAATCGGAAGGCGGCGCTGGCCCTCCTTATGGTTCACGTCTCTCAATGCAAACCGTAGCAGAGTTCCACCGCCGCCGCTCAAAAGCTAATTTGGACAAGACTGAGTAGTCGGGTTCGGTAGCGACGACTAGGTGGTCGTTGTGAACGAATTCGGGCATTGATTTTTGGCTTGGTTTACACTGGGGCTGTTGGGCGAACACATGACGACTGACAATGCTCCACTCGTTAACGAAACAGAAACTCGCAGAATGCGAGGAAAGTCGCGGACCTTATACTCCTGGGTTTTGGGGACCTTGTTAGGAGCGGTTTTTGCTGTTGTTTTGGTAGGGGCACTCGTGTGGTTGTCCACGGGCATCGGGTTATTGGGCCTGATGAGCATGTTGCGCGGAGGGCGAACGCAGATCAATGTGAGTCAGCCGACCGTGGTTCGTCAAATTCAGCAACTCCAGCGGCTAGAAACGGTGAGCTATACGATGGATAAGATTATTTCGGGTGAGCACTCCAACGCCTACCTGCCGAAGTTTTTGGCGGGTGACCGCCTGCTGCTGGTAGTGCACGGAGAAGTGGTTGGGGGAATCAATCTGACCGCCGTGCAGCCCGGTGATGTCCTAATTCAGGGCCAGAAAGTGACGATTCATCTGCCCGCAGCGGAAGTTTTCAGCACGCGCATCGATAATGCGAGGACGAAAGTATATTCCCGTGACACCGGCTTATTCTCTTCTCCAGATCCCAACCTCGAAAGCGAAGTCCGCGAAGAAGCCGAGCGCCAGCTCCAGCAAGACGCATTGCAAGATGGCATCCTTAAGATCGCCACAGACAACGCGCAAAGCACTATCTCGGGCATGTTAAAGGGTTTCGGCTTCCACGAAGTGGACATTCGGTAGGTTCGTGGCAAGACCTTTTCTGACAGAGTCCGCGCTCGAAACACATCACGGTAGCGGCCATTGCACTGGCTTTGGGCCACATTCCGATAACGCCTACTTATTGAGGTCCGGATGCTGGCTCAGAGTTTCATCGAGCGCTAACTTTAATGCCTCGCCTTGCGCTTTCATCGCCCGACGCTCAGGTTGGCCCTCCGACGCAGTGATCTGCGGTAATCGCTTAGCCATTGCTGCCTCAGCGGCGGCAAGCTTTTCCTGAACCTTAATCGGGTCAATTTCCAGCATCACCGCTCGGCACTCAGGTTGCCATGTGGAGTATTTAATATCGTCCGTTCGCTCTTGGATCGGATCTGCTACGTCCGGGCTACTTGCTACACCATCAACAGTATCGTCCATGTGCGTTTTCCTCCTTGATGCGCCGTGTTCTCATTTGACTTTGACCCTTTGAAAAGCGATCCAAACCCGAGACTCGCAATAGACTATCGACAAATCGAGGGAATCGTTGCTCCATAGCGACGCCAGGAGTATATGGCTGCGGTAAATCGTTGACTGTACGAGAGTGCACACTTCAAATAGTGAGCTTGGAACGGACGGCACGCTCTCTGACCTATAAAATGCTTTCAAGAGCAGTCTGGGAACTCAACTCCTGATAAGCCCCTTATCTTCGTGTGGGATTTCGGGCAACGTGCACGTCGGGCCAGTTACCGAGTACCCCGTTTGAACACCCTGCCTGACTTCACAGCTCAGTCGCAACGCGCGTCCGATAAAGCTTTAACGTTTATCAGGCGGAATCCAGCATAGGCGGTGGAAATGCTTGTTGCGGATAATTAATCTGGAAACAGGCATTGGACAGACCGAGGGTCACGTACTTCCGACTGTGCCGCCACCCGACTCCAATCACGGATTCGATCTTGCCGGATCTTCGCTGCCACTGGGTCCAGTGGACCTCGACTTGTTACACCGAGAGAAGGCGGCCGAAAAACGACCGATAGCGCCGCAGTGCAAGACGAAGATCCTCGGTCGAGACATTATCGCCGCGATCCCATTGGCTATCGAGTTTCGCTCTTTCAACCGCGAACATTTCAGCCAGGCGCTTCATCGTTAATGCGACAAGATTATCTGCCTGCTCCACTGTCCTTCGAGGCTCGTCAACAAAACTCACTTGGATCGCATCCCACCGGGCACGAAAATCCTTTGCTTCTTCGAGCGAAAACAGCGGCGCCGCCTGCTCGTCAATAGCCGGAGCGGCTGCCGTTCCGGCAGATGAAACGACCCCAACGCCGAAGCTCGAAGCAGCGACAGGTCGCACTTCCGATCGCGCGCCGACACCGGCCAAAGTCGCAGTCGTCAGCGCTACATCCGTCTCTTCTTCTCTTATCTCATTTGCTTTGTCCACTGGATTGCCTCCTCATTTTTATGTCTTGCACTCCCGACGACCTAACACGCCTTTTCGCTTCTGAATCGAGGTTTATGATGCTGCCTTCGCACGAGCCACCTCTGGCTACGCGACCAACCCCTCAAAAAGCGTACCCGTTTGTGTTTCTATTTACTTGCTCCTTTTCATTGTTCAGAGGGCCGTCTGTGTCTAGTGGCCACCCGAAGCGTCACCAAATCCTAAGTCGACGCTAGGCTACATTCCCCGATATTCTGGCGAACTCACCAGGTTACTTTCAGTTCGCGATCGGCAACGCTCCGGGCTGCTTGGTAAGACTCAGGCCTTCTTCGCTTGACTGTACGCGGCTTGCCCTGCCTCCATCGCATCCTGTACGCGATCTTGTGCCAGAGCTACGATCTTCTGTGCTCTCCGATTTAGATCTTTGCCAGCGTTGCGGACCTGATCGACACCATCGCTCACCCCGGCGGCAATATCGGCTCGCAGTTCCTCTCCAGCTTTGGGCGCAAGGAGCAAAGCAGTCGCAGCACCGACGCCTACCCCCAAAATAAATGTGAAGATTGTTCTCGGTGCATCGCCTCTTGACATCGTTGGTCTCCTATTCCGTGCGGATCTGGCGTTGGTCAGGGTTCTACACGCTTGCTGTTCTGCCTGTCATGAAATGCAGCACAAGTAATATCAGGCCCACAACTAGGGCAATGTGAATGAATCCAGCGGTTACATGGAATGCGAAAAACCCAAGTAACCAAAGAACGATCAAGACCGCTGCGATTATCCCAAGCATGTTGGCTCTCCTTGCTTCTCAGCGCGAGAAGCAGCAATTTATCTTTTTGTGCAGTCCACTGACGTCTATTTTCTCGACATCATTCCGCACACGCGGATATTAATAGCCTCGAAAGAAGATATCTGTTCATTTCGGCACACTCTCGTTCTCAGATGTAATTCTGTAGCTGCAATCAAAGTGGGGTATAACCCTATTTCTCAGGGTCTCAGAATCGTTGGGAATTGGCTTGCTAAAAAAGTGTGTTTCGCTTGCCGCAAAAAGACCCACTTCTGGACACTCAAAGGTTGACTATCCAACCCTCGGGCATGGCGCTGTGAAATTCGCAGCTCGTGGATGAACCGATTGTTTTTGGCCAAAATCCAGGTCCCCCGTCTGGGCAGACCTCAGTCAATTGCTTCTATGAATGTGGCCCGACCATAAGACCAGACACCGTTACGGCTGTTTTCCACAGGTTGGCTGTTCATCCTTGACACGGGCCGTACACCTGGACCAACATCATGCCTGTTTCACCTCGCTGTTACCCACCCACAGTAAATCCATAGGAGGCCACCATGTTTGCACGTATGATTCAACTCGCAGCTAAACAGGGGCGACGTAAGGAATTAACCAAAGTGATGACGGAGCGATCTCTGACCGTTCTAAAACAGCAGCCAGGTTTCGTTGAGGCGATTGCGCTGACTCCCGAAACCGAACAGGACCAAGTTGTTGGCATCAGCATTTGGAACAGCAAAGCGGACGCCGACAGATTCACGCAAGGTCAGAGCCAGCAACTGCTGGAGTCCTACAAACCGTTGTTGCAGGCAGAGCCAACGTTCCGTTCGTTCAATGTGGAAGGCTCAACGACCGAAGTCGCATCCGCTCGTGCTGCTTCCCGATAACATTTAAACGGATAGCGCCGTTGTGAAAATCCAGCCCTCAACCCCACCATCTAGAATGGCCAAGTCCTGTGAATTCCGCTTATCGGAATGTGGCCCGAAGCGGATTTCCGCATTCCGAGAATCACTGATCTTCACATAGGGGATCCGACGCCTGGATTAAACTATGGGCGGGCGGAAACTTCTGGACGGAAAAACTACTCACCGAAAGAGGTCATATGTCGTTGGTAACTGGCGTTGCTGTTGTCTTTTTGCTTCTGGCCGCCATCCGTTGGTGGTCGAGGCGGCGCCAGCGCTTCAGCCGCACGCCGATGCAGAAGGAAAGACGGCGCAGTTATCGAGTGGCGCTCGCCACGCCCGTATTCGTGTACGGCTGGCTGGCAGGTGAGCCGTTCTCGGAAAGCACGAAAACTCTAAACGTTAGTGCAGTGGGGGGATTGATACAGCTTTCTGCAAAAGTGATTCGCTCGCAAGAGCTGATCCTAACGAACCTACAAACGAACGAAGATGTGCCTTGCCGCGTTGCTCGATCGATACGAGAGGGGGATAACACAACTCTCGCCGGGTTGGATTTTCTTCAAGATTCACCAAAGTTTTGGCAAATAGATTTTGTTTCTAGATCACCGCACTCCTTCAGCAGATCCTATCTTACGTACAATTTAGTACCGCTGTTAAGGCAAAATCGAATCACGACAGAGCGGGCTCAACACATTTTATTAACCTTCTTCGTAAGTTGATTTCCCGACTCCCGATCCGTTCTTATCGGAGGGTGGCTTTTCGATCTCATGGAGGCGAGTTTCCACATTCCGATAATGCGTTTCTCAGGCGGCCCGGTTCTTAGGAAGACCACTCGACAATCAAAGGCAACTGCAAAACCGACTTGACACTAACCGGCCTTCTCATGGAAGGACCTGACCTACGATTGGCGAGGTGACGCCGCTTCTCGCCGACAGTCAGCACAGCTAGAGTCCTTACGATTTCCGTGGAGACTAGCGTTCACAGTTTAGACCCCTTTTCTGCAGAGCCGATGCAAAACGCAATAATCTTGCGTGTCCCAACGAATGGAAAAAGTACAAGCGCAACGCCGCGACAGAATCGAAAAGGGATCCTCCTGCACTCAGCTTGGTTTCTTGAACTCGGTTTTTTCGAATGCCGCGTTAAACCGCACTTGCAAGGCCATCCCGACCAATGTTGCGATCAGAATCGCTGGGTAGAGTTGCCCGATGAGTGCTTCGGCGGTCGTCAGCGATCGCGCAATGCGATGGACCGGATACGCGTCGCCATAAGACACGGTTGTGAGGGTTTCAAAGCTGAAATAGATCAAGCGGCTCGGTTCACCTGTGGTAACTCCGGCGGCCAGCGGTGTTTGGAGATGGATTGCGTTGGGAATTATTTCCAGGAGCAGCATGTAACCGAACGCCTAGGTCACACCGATCAGCAGGTAGGCGGCGACGCCGCCCATGACCGGGTATACGGAAACGGGGCCGGGAAGAAGAAATGTCTGCTTCAGCGTCATGACCACGAGTATGGCCATGCAAAACACCTTGAGAGCAGTGTCCCAGCCCCTGGGACTGAACGAAGAGTTGAATTCGGCGATCAGGTCTGCCGTGAATTCCAGAATGGTCAGCGCTTCGCCCAAAACCTCATCTTGAACTCCTGCAATAGTGTTTATCGGAAGCTATTCGGGGAAGAATATTTTATATCCTTGGAAGGGACGCAGGTGTATACATGTGGCTATCCGAGAGGTCAAGTCGTAAATTCTGGATTTGCGATCGACGGCCTGGATGCCGTCCACGAGGAGAACTGACATGCTCCGATTTGCTCCAATCCTGACGATTGCGACCGTTCTTGCAATGGCGGCTGGCTCGGCTCAACACGCTTCGAGCGACGGACCGTACAAAGTGCTCAAAACAGCCAGAGTTGGCGGTGAAGGGAACTGGGACTACATCTACGCGGACGCCCCGGGACGCCGGTTGTACATTCCGCGTCGTGGCGGGCCGGCTCCGGGCGCAGCCGATCCGGCGACGGCACCGATTCCGACGCGACTGACGATCTTCGACCTCGACACGCTGGAACCAGTGGGGCAAATTGACGGCGTCGGCGGTAATGGCACAGCGGTCGACCCGAAATCGGGACACGGGTTCACCAGCAGCAAGCCGGTGTCGATGTTCGACACCAAAACGATGAAATTGATCAAGACCATCGATGTCGGCGATGCCGCGCCGGACGGCATTGTCGCCGACGGCTTCAATCAGAGGGTCTATATTTTCAGTCACCCAACAAAGAACACAACAGTGATAGATACGAAGGACGGTACGGTGCTGGGCACGATCGATCTGGGCGGCGTCCCCGAGGAAGGCGTGCCCGACGGCAAAGGCATGCTTTATGTGGTCATGCAGGATACGCAGGGCAGCGTCACAGCCGTCGATGTCAAAACGATGAAGGCAACCGCGCACTATCCCTTCGGCGATAAAGGCGCTTGTAACGGGCTCGCCCTTGATGCGAAAAACCACGTGCTCTTCGCCGCGTGCGGCCGGTCAGGAAATCCGCCGGCGGACCCGCCGCAAGCGATGATGGTGATCTTGAGTGCCGACGATGGGAAGATCCTCGCCAACCTGCCGCTCGCCGGTGGCTCTGACGGCGAGATGTTCAACACGGCAACCATGGAAGCCTATAGTACACAGGGCAACGGTACGCTGACGGTAGTCAAAGAAAACAGCCCGACGAGTTTTGAGGTTGAGGAAAATCTGCAGACGATGAATGGCGCCCGGACGATCGCCTTTGACAACAAGACGAACCACATCTTTACGATGAGCGATGAGCGTGGACCGGCACCGCCGCCACCACCTGACGGAGGCCGCCGGGGCCGGGGTGCGGCGATACCGGGCTCGTTTACGATTCTTATGATTGGCAAGTAAAGGCATACCACGATCCTTCTGATACAGCCGAAGGACAGTGACATGATTTGCTAGTTCCCGGAACCTGGCTTTTCGCCCGGGCTTGGATTGGTTTCCGCGAGCCACATTCCGATAAGACTTCACGTGGCGTTGGCGCACCACCAAGCATGAAAATGGGCTTTCGCGCCGTAAATCGTTTATTTTCAGTCGGAGTTGAGGCCATTTTCATAGCAGACCTCATGCGCCTTCAGCGCACCACGTGGCATGAAAATGGGCTGTCCTGGAGAAGCGTCGCATTGAACACAAAGGACTTGTGCCTATCTTCATGATAGAGGAATTATCAGGTATTATGAATGAGAAAGTGGCTTTGCATTCCCGTTTCCGTTACCCTACCGAATATTGTTTGTCTTTAAGAATCACGCTCTGAAGAGGCTCAAACCTCCTCTTAAGGAGAGGAATCCAAGTTCGCACGGTCTCTGCAATCGCGGGCGACGAATCCCAGGGCTCGATTCCATGGTTCCCGATGACTTCCTCAAACCGAATTCCACTAAGTCGCCGCCGGACATCTGCGCGGCTCCGACCCGAGACAACGACGCATGGGTATTGAATGGTGAGTTTCTGGAGCAGCCTTAGTGTGCTGGTAGGAATCGCAGCACGGTCAGGTTCTGAGGTGATCGGCGCAAGCGTTCCATCAAAGTCGAAAGCCATGAGCACGTTCCCGGAGGCAAACTTCCTGAGAACTGAACCGCTTCGCACGGACAGGATGTAACGCATCAAACCGGTTTTTCCTCCACCCAATGTTCCGCAAGGCGGCCAGTCAACCGCTCGCGGCGCCGAACCCGTGCCGCATCCACGAGCATCCGCCCCGCCCAGCGGTACACGTTGAACTCGGCAAGGAATGCACGCATCGAACGCATACGCTCCATCTGCTCGTTGGGCGACATCCTGAGTGCCGTCGCCAAGGCTGAACTGGCTTCGTCAATGTCGTATGGGTTGACGATGAGCGCTTCCGTCAATTCCAGCGCGGCGCCTGTAAATTGGCTGAGAACGAGGACACCGCGCCCATCTTCTCGGGCTGCCACGAATTCTTTTGCGACCAGATTCATGCCGTCGTGGAGACTTGAGACATAGCAGACGTCCGCCGCACGGTAATACCGAAACACGGTAGGGGGTTCATGATGGGCCCGGTGCAATATGATGGGCCGATAGGATCCTTGCTTGAATCGTTCGTTGATGCGCGCCGCCAATTGCTCAACGCTTTCGTTCAGTTGACGGTAGCGTTCGATCAGCGTACGGCTGGGGGCAGCAAGTTGGACGAACGTAAATCGTCCCTGATACTCGGGATGCCGCTCCAGCAGACGCTCCACTGCGAGGAAGCGCTCCTCAATCCCTTTCGTGTAGTCAAGGCGGTCGACTCCGACTCCCAACAACGCATCGGGCTTCAATCCGTGTTCCGCAATCACGCCGGCACGGCATTCCTCTTGTGCCGGAACCGTCTTGAGCCAGTGTACCGGCCACTCTAAGGAGATCGGATAGGGGCGGACAAGTGTGGCGTGCCCATGCTGAATGACGGCGTTTTGTTCGCGGTCAATACGGCATTCAAGTAATCTATCAACGCATTCGATGAAATTATTGCAGTGAAATTGGGTGTGGAAACCGATGATGCTGTTTCCCAACATCCCTTGCAGAATTTCCTTCCGCCAGGGACATATCGCGAATCCTTCAGAATTGGGCCACGGAATGTGCCAAAACATCAGCAATGTTGCATGAGGTAGGCGCTCGCGGATCAGTTGAGGCACAAGCGCAAAGTGGTAATCCTGGACGAGAATGATTGGATCTTCGGAATCCACTTCCTCACAAGCCGCATCAGCAAACTTCTGATTCACTTTCTGGTAGTAACGCCAATCTTCTGTCCGAAAAATAGGGCGGGCATGAGCCATATGGCAGAGTGGCCATAGCCCTTCGTTCGCGAATCCGTAGTAATAGCCTTTTTCCTCTTCCTCCGAAAGCCATAATCTCCGTAGCGAATAGGACACTTCTCCCGGAGGAACGCCAATGTGTCCCGTCGGGTCAACTACATCTCGATCGGCAGAACCGCTCCCATGGGAAACCCACACACCCGAGCACGCATGCATCACCGGTTCAAGGGCGGTGACAAGCCCGCTCGCAGGGTGTCGGACTTGGATCCCCCCGTCACTCTGACGTTCGTGGATGTAAGGCTCACGATTCGCTACAATGACAACCCTCTCCCCTTGGAGATGACGATTCAGAGTCAGCTTGAGCCGCTGCGCAGTCCATGCACCGCCCTCGAGTTCCGTTTCCCTCTCCACCATGATCCGGTCGACCAACTCACGGACGTCTCTCAAGATCGGCTGGAATTCGGGCCGCGCGGATGCCCCACCTCGAGCTATTCGACGGATTTCGTCACTCCAGCCTCGCCACGTAAAGCGAGCAACGATGATGGTAGCCACAGAAGCCGCCAGCGCAAGAAAACCATATGCGATGAGCACGACTCGCGTCGTTCGAGTCTCGCGCTGTTCCGCGTAGCTTAAATCGTGGACCAGGATGACGAACCCGAGGTGTTGGCCTGCGTTTTCGACGGGTATGGCGCTGACAAATACCGACCCTCCTGGCAGAGAAGTTGACTCGTCCCATCGCGACCAAGTTTCGGTCATTTCACCGTCAGAATGCAGTACGTGCACCCCCAGGCCCCCGCAGGAAATTTGCGGTGGGAAGCCTGGCGTATTGGTGAGCAAAGTCAGGTCCGCTTTACAAGCAGCGGCGGCCATGATGCGATCGTCTCGCGTGATCTCCTCAAGCATCCTCCCCAATTCACGTTGGTCATTGTCGGTCCAATGGGCGCTCAACGCTTCGCGCGCTCCACTCACAACGAGTTCCCCTCGCAGACGCACATCGTTTTCAAACCATCTCCGGGTTGTGCGTTGTACCAGCACGGCAGTCACCCACGTCAGGATTGCCAGGCTGAGTACCAGACCGATGAGGAATTTTATCGTCGGACGCATGAGGGAAACTATCTAAACATGGTGGCGTTTATACACCAACGTAAATCTGCTACCTTCTGACCATGCTACTGGAACATCTCAGCGTCATTGGCAACTGCCAGTTCTCAGCGCTCATCGAACGCACCCACTTCGCCGCAAAATTCCGCATCATTTCATCGATAGTGTTGCTCCACACTGCGAACTGCAATACTTACCTGTCGTTGTGGTACATGAACAAACTGGGTGTGCACACTTGTCGGTTTTCGCGGTTTCCATTTGTTTTCTCCTAGTTTCAACTGAAGAGCGGGTGATCCAAGCTTAGATATTAATCGTCGGGAAACTGTGTTTCTGTATTGAAAAGAGCAGATTGCGATATTGGTTGCATCGCCGCTACCGTAAATAGCTCTCCTTCAGCCGCAAAGCGACCTCATCGCGAACTGCTTTCTTGGACCCCAATGAGTCCACGTATGCTCCTTGCTCGAATTTAGACTCGACAAATCCTCATGTGTTCGCTTCTGCCCGGACTCATCGGTCAGCCCGCACTTAGCTCAAATAAGTCCTTCCATGAGAAGGCCGGTTAGTGTCAAGTTGGTTTTTCTTTTTCTTACCAGTGGGTTTTTGCGTTTGAGCCAAGCCGCCTCTGTCGCCATCCTTCTCCTACCCTAGACACAACGAATGTGCCACCAGAGCAGGCGCCAGTAAGGGTCGCAAGGTTCTGGCGCCCACTTCCCGATAAACTTATCATGATGTGGCCTGAAGATTTAGGAGATCCGTGGAATTGACGTACGACTGCGATTTGAGTAATGTGCAGCCATGTCTAAGAAAAAGAAGACCAAAAACTTGCGTCACGCGATTCTGCCCACTATGTTGCTGCTGGTAATTTGTATAGGCGGTACCAAAAGTGGGCTTGCTCAAAACAGCACTCTTCCATGGCGTGCTGTGCCGTCTGGCAAGGCGATGTACTTCGGACATTGTTCTGTTTGCCATGGTGACGAAGCCAAAGGTGATGGGCCCTATGCTTCCATGCTGAAAGTGCCGCCAGCCAATCTCAGCACCCTCGCCAAGCGTCATGATGGCAAATTTCCATACGAGTATGTATCCAACGTCCTCCGGTATGGGCCGGGCACTACCAATCTTCACGGTTCGCCGGACATGCCAGCATGGGGTTCCATCTTCCGATGGTTTGACAAGAATAACGAACGTGTCGTGGAGCAACGCATCAAGAACCTCTGCGATTATCTAGCATCCTTGCAGGAGAAATAAATTCTGGAGGGCACCCCTTCATAGCAGGCAGCATTTCTAGAATCAGGCTAATTCAAGCACAAGCCTCAATCTCTTCGGCGTCGAGGAGCGGGATCATCGGAAACTGGGCCGGACGACAGAAAAGCCACATTCCGATAAGCGGACTTAGCGTAGTGGCATTCAATGACAGTGAGGTACCATCCGAAGAAAGATTTTGTCCCTCGCGGTGACGGTTATCTGCGCGTGGGAGAGTACCGGCGCCAGATCTCCACGACTGCGCCTGAACATGCCAGCATATAGAGGCCGCCGAATCCCAAGCCATGTATTAGAGTCCAGAGAGCGCGTGTCGTAATTTCCATTTCCTACACCCTTTTCTGCGAGCCATCCGCAATGGACAGATCAAGCCGCGGATCACGGAAATCCCATCGGGTGCACCGGGGCCGGTAACCAAGCGTTGCTAGCGTCCGGTTTCTTCTGGTCTTTTCCCCATGTCCAATACATGCCGACGTAGGCATAGTTTTCCGTCTGTCCGGCAACCGAGTGTCCGTAACAAAACAAAAACTGTTCGCCTGGGTGACGCTTGAAATGGTAGTAACCGCCCACGTCGATCATCGTCGAAGATTCCGTCTGCGGCGTGGCGAAACCTTCGCGTCCATGCGCAAAGACCTCCCCTCCTAACTCCAGCCGCTCGCCAAAGGCGTATTTCAACAGGAACCCGCCGTAGGGGAAGTTCCGGTAGCCGGTTTGTGGGACGATCGTTTCGCCCGCGCCGCCGTCCAGGAGCCAGTGTCCGATATTCTTCTGGAGCCACAGGGGAAGTTTGTACCAAACTTTTCCAACGCCAAGGCCCTTATCGTAGCTGCCAGTCGGAATTTCGAACATCGTAAATGAGCCGATCTGAGGGATGTACCTCGATTCTTTGATATAGGCGATCTTGGCGCCCAATTCCATATCGGTCAGTCCAAACGCACTGGGTCCTGTCCCTCCGGGCAGATAGACAGGGTTGTTGGAGGGGTTGATCGAACCCCAGGGCAGGATGGCGTGCAGTTGCACTCTTGGAATGGCTCCCCAGTTGAATTCAAAAGCCGGCCCCTTGGAATCGGTCTCCGCAGGCGTCCCGTCCGTATTGCCGAAGACGTAGAACTCGTAGTGGTGCAGATCGACCGGAACCGGATCGTCAATTTGGAACGGAGGACCCTGCGCCCATACTCTTGACCCCGCGAACACCGTCACGATGAGGCACAATGTCAGCCGCCAACACTTGTCTTTCATCCGTTGCGTCCTCCCAACACTCCTGCAAAAGCCATGAAGTTTAAGGAGCTGCGTCCGCGGGGAAAATCGATCGCTCAGAAATACGCAGATGCCTCCGAGGAGTCCTACCTCCCAGTGAAATTGCCGAGGCTCTCAATGTAGGCGAGCCTCGATAATTTCACGGTCAAAAGGCATCGGTTGATTCTATTCCAAACGGCCCAATGATGTGCCAAGTCTTGTGAAGTCGTCTTCCCAGAATGTGGCCCCGTGGGCCTCGCGAGCATATGGACTCTCCGAAGAGTGATATTATGGCAGGCCATAAGGGGGTCTGTTCATGAGGTTTATATTTCTTGCCCTCGCGCTGGTTTTGTTCTTCACGTGGATTGGGGCATTCGTCGTCTTCCACGTGGCAGCTGCGCTCATCCACGTTTTGATTATCCTTGCGGTCGTTTTCTTAGTGATCCATCTCTTTAGCGGTCGCCGGGCTGTGTGAACTCGACTAATGCGCTAGGAGAACATCGTGCCTTGTCTCGTACTGATCGTCTTTCTCGCATTCCCTCGAATCGCACTCATTTGGTTGTTCCTGACGTCGAATTACTTGCAGCGAGCGTATCACGGCCTACTGTTGCCTCTGCTCGGGTTTTTGTTTTTACCTCTAACAACGTTGGCATATGCATGGATGACGAATACGCGGCAGCCTATAGCGGGTATTAATTTGCTGATTCTGGTTGTCGCGGTTGTGATTGACCTCGGCGGCTTAAGCGGCGGCGAATATCATCGACGGACACGATGGGGAAGTTAGTTCCTACCATATCCTCCAACCTTGTGAGAGTATTGGGCACTGACGGGGTCGGGCGTACGCTATCGCTCGGTCGGAAGGTCAAAACGGGATTTCCTGCTAAGTCCTTCCAAGAGGAGAATCATCTAAAATGGCCAAACTAACTCCTGCTGCGAGGAAAAAACTTCCAAAATCGGACTTCGTGGAAAAAGGCACCAGAAAATATCCGATCCCTGATGGCGCTCACGCACGAGATGCCTTGGCGAGGAGTTCGGGGAAGCCGGAGCACGCCTCTGTTGTTGCCGCAGTTAAGCGAAAATTTCCAAAAATAAAAATAACGAAGTAGAAGCGATGATCCCGCTGACCAGTGCAATCCTCCATCCATTTAGAGGCCGAGTCCCGAGAAGTCCTAGTGCTGTATCGGAAGCGCGCATCGACAGAAGAATGATGTGCGGGCAGGCTGCTCCGGCGCGGTTTCGATACAGCGACTTGAAGGAAGTCGCCCGGCGGCGGACGCGGGCCCTATGGGGATTGAATGGGATGGAGGGGTGGTGTCCAGGTGTGTCGGGCTGTTGCCGCGGGGCACGGAAGACAACGGCGGATGCTCTTGAGTTGGGCGAAACGCAAGACGGCCGGGGAATAAAGACTGGAGAAGCTGGAAAGACCAGGTTTGTAGAAGGGCAAGGCACAAAGAGAATGCGCGCGCCGCGACACGCAAAGAGTTCGTGATGTTGATTGTCGTCTCATGTGGCAACTGTCACCGGGACAGGAGGAGAACGGAGTTGGATCTGGGCAGAAGTGAATCGCTCGATGGCCGCCATCGGCCCACCGCACTTGGGACAAAACCAGAGATCACTAGCAGTGGCCATGGAAGCTTCCTGCCTGGCTTGTGGTTGTGGTGCTGAACCGAGCAACTGAAAACAGAGTGGCAAGGTCGTGGCACGCCGGCGATGGGCCAGGAAGCCGAAATGCCGGATGCGCACGAAACCTTTCGGGAGGACGTGCAACAGGAAGCGACGCAGGAACTCATCAAGCGATAGGGTGAGCAACTTCTGTTCGTTGTTGTGAGCGGAGTCGCGCCAACGGAAAGTGACTTTGCCCTCCGCAAAGGAAACCAAGCGCTGGTTGGAGACGGCCACGCGATGGGTATAGCGCCCCAGATACTGGAGTACAAGTTGTGGGCCACCGAAGGGGCGTTTCGAATAGACCACCCAATCTTTTCGGAACAGCGTTCTCAGCCACGATGAGAAAGTCTTCGGCTGAGCGAGCGGTTGCAGACCTCCGTGGAAATCCAGCTGGCCATCCTGGAAGGCGCGTTTGAGGGCCGCAACAAACTTGCCGCGAAAAACACGCCCGAGCACTTTAACGGGAAGAAAGAACGCGTGGTGTGAGCTGATCCAGTGGGAGTGGTCGAATGACGGCCCACCGGCCGGCACCACGCAATGGACATGCGGGTGAAGTTGGAGTTTCTGATTCCAGGTGTGCAGCACGCTGAAGAAGCCGATCTCCGCACCGAGGTGTTTTGGATCACGTGCGATCTCCAGAAGCGTTTCCGCACTGGTGCGAAACAGGAGATCGTAGATGACCTTCTTGTTCTGCAAGGCGAGTGGCACTAGCTCGTGAGGCAGCGTGAAGACCACATGCACATAGCGCGTCGGGAGAAGCTCCTGGCGACGCGCCGCAAGCCAGCGGTCGCGAGCACCCGCTTGACACTTCGGGCAGTGCCGGTTGCGGCAAGAGTTGTAGGAGATGGCGCGATGTCCGCAGCGGGTGCATTCATCAAGGTGGCCGCCGAGCGCGGCGGTGCGACACCGCGCAATGGCCAGCAACACTTTGACGTGCTTCCAAGTGATCCACGTACGGCTTCGTTCGATGAAAGCGTCTCCCGCGGCGCGGACTAGATCGGCCACCTCCAGCGGTGGCTGGCTCATCTACGGGTCCTGTGGTGATTCGTCGTTTAGCTTCAGCGAGTCCAGAGGACTGGCGGTCGCGTTTAGGTGACGTTGCGAGAGATGCAGATAGATGGTGGTCTCTTCGAGATCACTATGCCCCAATAGCATCTGGATGGTACGCAGATCCGCGCCCGCTTCCAGCAAATGCGTGGCAAAGCAGTGGCGCAGGGTGTGCGGATGCACACCGTTCGGAAGGCCGGCCCGCCGCGCAGCTCTTTTGCAAGCATGGTAGATCACTTTGGGGGTGATGGGGTGATCGCTGGCATGACTCCGCTTGCCAGGGAACAGCCATACGCTCGGTTTTCGTCGCAACCGGTGCCAGTGTTGCCGGAGTTCGTCGAGCAACTTTGCGCTGAGCAGTACATCGCGGTCTTTGCGGCCTTTACCGCCTTGGACGTGGATCACCATGCGCTGGCTGTCGACGTCACTAACTTTCAGGCGTGCGAGTTCGGCACGGCGGAGTCCGGTGGCGTAGAGCGCCATCAGCAGAGTGCGATGCAACGGAGGGCGAGCTGCATTGATGAGTCGCGTCACTTCTTCCTGGCTGAGGATCGTTGGCAGGTGAAGGGCCTTCTTTGGGTAGGGCGTCTCGGTAATGCTCCAGGTTTTCTTGAGCGTTTTCGTGTAGAAGAATCGGAGAGCTGCAAGATGTTGCGCCACCGTGTTCGGCGAGAACTTCCGCTCGTGGAACAACGCGGCTTGATATTCGCGGATGTGTCGCGGGCCTAAGCGATCCGGGGAAGAGTGGAAGTGTCGAGAAAAATCTTCGACGGCGCGAAGGTAACAATCGATGGTAGTCTCGGCGTAATTACGACGCTGGAGTTCTTCCAGCATCATTTTTCTAAGATGGGTCACAGGGACCTCCTTGTGACCCAAAACTTATCTCAACCAACAAGCAACCAAGGCTCGGCTCACCTCACGCGTAGCGTCCGCCGCCGGGCGGCTTCGTTCAAGTCCGGTTGGGGGACATGGCCAGCGATCTCCCCGAACCCCGTTTCTGGATAGTTTCCGGATTGCGGACCAACCGCCAAGCATTCACCGCTGTTCTATGCGCAGCGCGCTATATTAGGACAACGAGACAAAAAGTTGATCCCCTACAATGGTAATTTGCCCCCTGCACCCATAATTTTTGCTGGTCAGATATGGTTACCAGAGTTACTATGCGCAACCATAATGAGACAATTCACCCCCAGCTCCACGGCCCGTCGTGAATTTCTAACATTTCTGGCCGCTAGCCCCTATGTCGCTGCGCTCGGCGGGGTGACCGCCTTCATGAAGGAAGGTGCCTTCGCCCAAGACACGTCGGCAGCTTCCGTAATTACGGACCCGACCAAAGCCCTCGACGTTTTCGATTTCGAAGAGGCCGCGCACCGCAAGGTCCGGGATAGCCATTGGGCTTACATGGTGAGTGGCGTGGACGACGATGGCACGCTGCGCGCCAATCGCGAAGGATATCAGCACGTGCAATTGCGTCCGCGCCGTCTGCGCGACGCCACTAAAGTAGACATGCGTGTCGAGCTGTTCGGCAATGTCTACGACAGCCCGATCTTCCTGTGCCCCACATCCGCCCACAAAGCGTTTTGGCCTAACGGGGAAGAGGCGGTCGCGCGAGCAGCAAAGGCCCGCGGCACTTTACAGTTTCTGTCGTCGGGTTCATCTACCGGAGTTGAAGATGTCAACAAAGCTCTTGGCCGACCGGTGTGGTATCAGGTCTATGCGCCGAGCACCTGGGAAGCTTGCGAACAACTCCTGCAGCGAGTGCAAGCGGCCGGATGTCCGGTGATCGCCCTCACCGTGGATAACACCAGCGGCCGCAACAGCGAAACCTACCTGCGCACTCGCCCCAAGGATCTGGCTCAATGCGCTGCCTGCCATAAAGGCGAGCCTTTCACGGACTTGCACGAATTCCGCATGTACGATGGCATCAACATGAACGGCCTAACGATCCTGAACCCCGCCTTGGACTGGGCATTCGCCGATCGCATGCGCAAATTCTGGAAAGGGAAGTTCTTCATCAAGGGAATTGACACGCGCGAAGATGCGCGGCTCGCCGTTGAGCACGGTCTCGACGGAATACTGGTATCGAACCACGGCGGGCGGGCCACAGAAACCTTGCGCCCGACCATTGAGGCGCTGCCCGAAGTTGTGGCAGAAGTGGGCAACCGCATTCCAGTATTCGTTGATGGCGGTATTCGCCGAGGCACCGACGTTTTCAAGGCGCTCGCGCTGGGCGCAACGGCCGTGGGGATCGGGCGTCCTTACCTATGGGGATTGGGAGCGTTCGGCCAAGCCGGCGTCGATCGCGTGCTCGAAATCCTGCAGGGCGAACTGAAACTGGCGATGGGCAATTGCGGCACACAGAATGTGTCGGAGATTAACCGCACTTACGTGGCTACGCCCGATTGGAAAATCTAGAGGAGAGCGCTTTGGAAGTGTGGGCGCTCCTCATGAATAAGGATTGGCTGCACCTCTAACGATTGTGCCCGGGGCAACGGGCATTCGGAAGTTGACCTAGCTGCCGCCTCGCAATCGACGCTACTTCCGGTTTGCCGACCATCCGGACGCTATCCCGCCCGCGCCGTCCAGGTAGCCTTACGCAGCGCGGCGGCGAAACTGGAAAATCGCGCGGCCTCCGGCGCAACAATGCAGTAATATTGGTTGATATCACTCGAGACTGGCAGTATGACCCCCGAACGGTGGCGGCAAATCGAGGAGCTGTACCACTCGGCGCGCGAGCGGGCGCCGGCGGATCGCGCGGCCCTGCTCGCGCAGGCCGACCCGGAGTTGTGCCGTGAGGTGGAAATGTTGCTGGCGCAGGACGCCTCGGGCGGCAAGATTCTCGACCGGCCCGCCGAGGACCTGTTAACAGATTCGACGCTAACTATGGTGGCGCCTGGCTCACGGCTAGGACCGTACCAAATCGAGGCCTTGCTCGGCGCAGGCGGTATGGGCGTGGTCTACCGCGCGCTGGACACTAAACTGAACCGGCCGGTGGCCATCAAGCTTCTTTCCGATGAACTGGCGGACGCCGCCGCGCGCCGCCGCTTCCAGCGGGAGGCCCAGTTGGCCTCCTCGCTCAACCACCCCCACATTCTGACGGTCTATGATGCCGGCGAGTTTGAAGGGCAGCAGTACTTGGTTACGGAGTTCGTCGATGGAGGCACACTCAAGAGCTGGGCGCGTAGCGAGAAGCGAACCTGGCGGCAGATTGTCGAGCTGCTGGTGGGCGTTGCCGATGGACTCGCAGCCGCGCATCAAGCCGGCATTCTGCATCGCGACATCAAGCCCGAAAATATTCTGGTGGCCAAAAACGGCTATGCGAAGCTGGCGGATTTCGGGCTCGCCAAGGCCGCCGAGGGCGCTGAAAATCGAGATCTCACCCGCACGCTGACGGAGCGCCATACCCGCTCCGGAGTCATCGTCGGCACTATCGCCTACATGTCGCCCGAGCAGGCCTCCGGGAAACCTCTCGATGCGCGCAGCGATATTTTCTCTTTTGGCATCGTGCTGTATGAAATCCTCGGCGGCAAGAGGCCATTTACAGGGGCGTCCGATCTGGAGCTGTTGAAGACCATCATTCATGGCTCGCCCGAACCGCTGGGCGGGGAAGTGCCGCAGGCCCTCCGCAATGTGGTGGAGAAGGCTCTCGAAGAGGACGCAGCAGACCGCTACCAGACCATGCGCGAAATGGTCGTGGACGTGCGCCGGATCGCTCGACACTCCACGGAGACGGCAGCGCCCACGGTGCCCACGCCTGCTCCGCGTCCTACACTGGGGCGCCCTGCGTTTGTCGCGGCGGGTCTGGTCCTCTTGGCACTTCTACATATTGCCGGCGGAGCCAAGTACTTTTTCTCCGCGAAATCGCCGGTAACCTCGACGTCGGAGTACACGCAGATCACGAACTTCACAGATTCCGCCGTGGCGCCCGCTCTGTCGGCGGATGGGCGCATGGTCGCGTTCATCCGCGGCGGAAATGCCTTCCTGAGCCAGGGTCAGATATACGTCAAGCTGCTCCCCAATGGCGAGTCGGTCAAGCTCACCGAAGGCCCAGCGCCCAAGTACGGACCCGTGTTTACGCCGGATGGCTCGCGAGTGGCCTTCACCTGGCTGACCGACGGGTGGGACACGTGGACCGTTCCGGTACTCGGAGGCAAGCCGACGCGGTTCTTGCCTAATGCCTCCGGCCTAACTTGGATGAGCGATCAGCACATCCTGTATTCCGAGATCATGGGCGGACGGGGCTTGCATATGGAGATCGTGACCTCTACCGAAAGCCGGGCGGAGGAACGGGAGATTTACTTCCCGCCGCATGAGCGCGCCATGGCGCACTACTCCTACGCATCGCCGGACCGCAAGTCGGCGCTGATCGTCGAAATGGACCGCACCGCCGCCTGGCAACCCTGCCGACTCTTGCCGTTGGATGGAACATCCCAGGGCCGACAAGTCGGTCCGCGCGGCTTTTGCACCGCCGCGGGCTGGTCTCCGGACGGGAAGTGGATGTACTTTAGCGCCTCAACCGAAGGCGGCGCCGGCGCGACTGGACTTCGTCCAATTGGAAGCTGGCATCTGTGGCGTCAGCGGTTACCAAATGGAACACCCGAGCAGATCACCTTCGGCCCAACTGAGGAGGAGGGTATCGCGGTAGCGCCGGACGGCCGATCATTGATCACTTCGGTTGGCGTTCGCCGGAGCGGGATCTGGATTCATGATGCGGGCGGGGACCGTCCGCTTTCCTCGGAGGGATTCACGTTCGACCCGGTGCTCTCCGAAGCTAACAAGCGTGTGTATTACCTCATGCAGCAGAGATCTGCCAGCGAGTTATGGTCGATCGATCTTTCCTCGGGAAAGACCGAGCATTTGGTCCCGGGCTCGTCCATTACCGACTATGCGATTTCGCGAGATGAGAGCGAGGCGGCATACACCACCCGAAGCGGCGAAGAGTCGCAGATCTGGCTGGCTGCGCTGGACCGCCGCTCTCCGCCCCGCCTAATAACTCGCGGCGGCGACGAAGTATCCTTCGGCGCTAACGGAGACCTGATATTCCGGGCGCTGGAGACGAAGCAGAGCTTCCTCTACCGGATCAAGAAAGACGGAAGCGGGCGTGAGCGGATCACGAGCGCCAACATCACCAATAAGCTTTACCTTTCCCCAGATGGCGAATGGGTGATCGCCAGCGTGCCGGGCGCCCCAGGGGATGCGGCGGCATTCTCCGCCGGGAGCGGCCCCTCAGGGGACACTGACACGCTGGCATTTCCCGTCCGAGGCGGCGATCCCAGAAGGATTTGTTCATATAACTGCCCCGCCTAGTGGTCTCCCGATGGGAAATTCTTCTACATCACCACTGAAAGATCCTCAAGCACAAACGGACGGACGCTCGCGATCCCGTTGCCGCCCGGCAAGGTGTTGCCGGACTTGCCCGTTTCCGGAATCGCCTCGCGCGCCGACCGCCTGGAGATACCCGGAATACGAGTGCTCAATCGGGGCGCTGTGTACGCCGGGAATGACCCTTCGACCTACGTCTTCACGAAGCAGGACTTCCAGGGCAATCTATTTCGGATACCATTGCACCCTTAGAGCATTTCTAATTTAAGTGTTTACATTTCATGCGATAATCCTCCTGCTGGTAGAGGGGAGGCATGGATGCAGGCCTATTCGCAGGATTTGCGCGAGCGCGTGTTGCGGGCATTGGATCGCGGGGATCGACCGACGGAGATTGCGCGGCGGTTCGAAGTGAGCCGCATTTGGGTCTATCGGGTGCGCGACCGGGAGCAAGAAACGGGCGTGCGTAGCAGTTTTCAGATCGGCGGCCATCGCCGCTCGCGGTTGGCGGAGAGGGAACAGGTGCTGCGCGCCTGGATCGCAGCCGAACCCGATCTGACATTGGCTGAGTTACAGCAACGGCTGGCGCAACAGCGCGTTCCGATCAAGATCGGCGCTCTGTGGCACCAGTTGAACAAATGGAATCTCACCTTCAAAAAAAACCTTGCACGCCAGCGAGCAAGAACGCGAGGACGTGCAGGCGGCGCGGCGCGCATGGAGTGAAGCGCAGCCCAGGATGGACCTCGAAAAGCTGGTGTTTATCGATGAAACCTGGACATCGACCAGCATGACGCGGCGCTATGGACGGGCCCCAAGGGGGCAGCGCTGTATCGCTTCGGCCCCGCACGGCCATTGGAAAACCACCACCTTTGTGGCTGGCTTGCGCCACCAGCAATTGACCGCGCCGCTGGTCGCCGACGGGCCGATGGATGGCGAGTTGTTTCTTGCTTATGTGCGCCAATTTTTATGCCCGACCCTCCGGTCCGGAGACATCGTCATTCTCGACAATCTCAGCAGCCACAAGGTGGCAGGGGTCAAAGATGCCATCGCCACGGCGGGCGCATCGCTGCTCTATCTGCCGCCCTATTCGCCCGACTTGAACCCCATCGAAAAGCTCTTCGCCAAACTCAAGGCGCTACTCCGCAAAGCCGCCAAACGATCAATCGACGCCCTGTGGGAGGAAATCGGCGAGCTGCTTAACACCCTTTCCTCAACTGAGTGCGCAAACTACTTCGCCTCTTCTGGATATGTATGCACTTAAATTAAAAATGCTCTAAACCATTCGGGCGCGCTCACGCCAGCGGCCCCGTGCGATACAATCAAGCGTCGATGGCCTCCGATCGCTGGCGGCAGGTCGGAGAGCTTTACCAGTCGGCTCTGAAACTGGGGGCTGCCGAGCGGAGCGCGCTCCTGGCCGGCGCCGATCCTGAGTTGCAAGCCGACTCGACCGCGACGCAGATTGCAGTGGGCTTCCAACTCGGGGCCTACCGCATCGGAGCGCCCATGCCGCCCGCGCCGATGGGCGCAAGGATCTCCTAGGGGCTGGGTTTGTCGCCGGCCGAACGCGATTCTTCTTGTGCGGGCAGATCAGTTCGATCCCGCGTTGCCGCAAACGCTTTCGCAACGGATCGCTGTCGTAGGCTTTGTCGGCAATCACTCGCACCGGCTTTTGCCTCGGATGGCCCGCGGGATGACTCCTCGCTACGCGGATCGTCGCGAGCGTCGTTTCCGCGAGTTTGACTTCCGCCGGGGATGCAGAGTGAAGGTAGTTTCCCAGAGGAAGACCGCGGCCGTCGACCACCACCATCCACTTCGTTCCCTTGCCCCGCTTGGTTTTTCCGACTCCGCAGCCCCCTTTTTCGCAGGAGCAAAACTCCCGTCCAAAAACGATTCGCTCCACTTCAATTGCTGGCGCTCGTTCAACTCGCTCAGAAACGACCGCCAGATGTTCAACCAAACGCCCCGCTCTTCCCAGTCTCGCAGCCGCCGCCAGCAGGTCGAGGGATGCGGGAATTTCTCTGGCAGGTCCTGCCAGCGAGCCCCGCTCCGCAGAATCCACAGAATCCCTTCCAGCACATGCCGGTTCTCGATCCACGGACGACCACCCTTGCGTTGTTTGGGCGGCTTCGGGAGTAAAGGGGCGATCTTCTTCCACTGCGCTTCGGTCAGCAACGGACCGGATCGCGCCATCGGCCCTCCTTCGGCGCTGCTGACCTTGCTTATCTCTCATTTTCAAAAATTCAACTATCGTCATTTCAATGGCTTGTCCACGGTTGTGCAACAGCTTCTAGTCTTTTTCATAGCCGGTCTCCTTTTCGTTGCGCTTCGAGCGCGTCGACCATTGGGAGCGTATCGCATCCCGTTGGAGACCGACCTTCTCATCCCATCTGATAAACGGGGCGGTCTCAATGGGTCGACGCAACACTTGCTCGAAGTCCACTTGCAGCGATCTCATTAGCTAAAGTCGTTCACGATCGTTAATTCAAAAGCAGAACCGCCCTGTTTAGGTATGAAGGAGCACAGCCCAATAGATCGGTGCGCTAGGGGAAGTATTGCCGGATCAATCGATTAGTTGGTGTTGCATCGACCGGTTGAGCCGGCAGGGATTATCGGAATGTGGCTTTGGGATTGGCCGGACCACTCTCTGAATCTAAGTTTAGCCTTTTTGAGTCGGGCGGTTGCACGAGTGACCATCAGCACTTGTGCAGCTCAGTCGAACCTCGGATGACTTCCGAAAAACACGCTCGCTTATCGGTAGTTGACCCTTGTCACAACCTCGGAACCACTTGGACACTTCAACTACTTGTTGCGAAGAACCTTGCGGAGGGACTTGTGCACTTCCAATCCACCATCGTAGCTAATGTATCCCTGCTTTCGAAAGTCATTCATGAAAAGATTGATTCGGGAACGGGTCGTGCCGACCATGTCAGCAAGAACTTGATGATTTGGATTGGGGACTTCCGTAATGGCCGGCCCTTTTCTATCCAAGTGGGCTAGCGCCAAGAGAACGCGCGCGAGACGTTGTTCGGCAGTGAAAGTCAGCAGCGCTGCCACATGATCCTGATACTTTTTGAGGGTGGACAACAGATAGGACACCAGGGAAATTGATATCTTATTTTTCGTGTGGAGCAGATGGATCATCCTTTGCTTCGGAATGGACCGTATCGAACTGCCGGTCATGGCAACGGCTGTGGACAGACGAAGAGGAAAGCCTATGAGGCATTGCGCACCAAAAAAGTCACCTTCGCCCAAGATGGCGGTAACCGCTGAGCGGCGATTTTTCGATTCGTTGGTGAGCCGCACCTCTCCTTCTTGAATGTAGAAGAGGGAGGCAGCAGCCGCTCCTTGAGTATAGACGTTTTGTTTGCTGCGATAGTGCGCGACCGTGCCGCCCAAACTGGCTCCTGAAGAGAGAGTATCGGCGTGTGAAGGTAGCTTGCTTGCGCGTGGCATAAGGTGCTCCATTCCCGACGAACATGTAACGTCTGAAGCGCCTGCTACACACTATCCTTGCTGTAACAAGGATGGTTGTCTGTTCCCTATTGAACAGAAAGGGGTTAAGGCGGACTTTTCGTTTGGGCCTTGATCTCGTGCATCGCACACCCCTCCTACCCCCGACACAACGATTAAACTACCAGACGAGACACCACGAAGATCGCCGGGTTCCAGCGGCCAAGTCCCGATATACGAAATTATCGGCAATCCAAAGCCTTTGCTGGGGTCAGGTTACCGTATCAACATGCTAATGAGCCGAGCAAGCATTAGGCCGATTGCGAGCAGCGCGACGACAAGGGCAACAGATTCAGCGAGACTTAGCGTTTGAGTTTCAAATCCAAATCCCATCGCTCACCCAAATCCTTCTAACTGAAAACAAAATCATTTCGACCGTTCGTACCCTAGTGTGCGTCCCAGAATTTTTGAACATTCATTGCACACGGGCCAGAGACGGCCCCTCGTTCCGAAGAAACAGGCGGAAAAAATCGCGTCAGGATTCACCAGGGTGAGTGCAATACAAACCGTAGGGATAACCTGGCAAAATGGGCTGCTCCGTAGTAGTGTGGAGTCGGGAAAACTCCCGTGGAGCGAAGGGAGCAGGTCACCCGCGTCGGGATCGACCAGAGTCAACGGGAAACCGGAAGAACTCGCTGATCTCGGCTATGATGTCGTTACATTGGCCAGCCGCCCGGCATAAATTCACATCATTCCGTGTGCCATCTCGTCGAACTTAGAAGGTCGAAAGGATAAGAAGAAAATGAGAACGAGCAAAAGGGGTCGCACCGGGCCCGCCGTCCTTATTTGCCTCGTCGCGCTATGTTTCTTCTCAATTCCAGCGGCAGCCCGAAAGCGATCTCAGGTGTTGCATAAGCATGTTCGCCCTGCCGTCACCAACGGCCAAGCCGGACGTGTCGGTCCGATGTCAAAGAGTCAGCGCATGAGGCTTGCGATCATTTTGCCACTCCGCAATCAAAGCGAACTGACGAACTTATTAAAACAGCTTTATGACCCATCCAGCCCCGATTACCGGCATTTTCTTACTGTGGCTCAGTTCACGCAACGGTTTGGCCCCACGAATCAGGATTACCAGGCTGTGGTGAAGTTCGCCAGATCTAAAGGTTTCAGGGTGACCAATACACCCGCGAATCGTCTGCTGGTGGATATTAATGGCACAGTGTCACAGATTAACAAGACTTTCCATGTGGCGATGATGAACTATCGCCATCCAACGGACAACCGTACGTTCTATTCGCCCGACCGTGAGCCCTCACTCGACCTTAGCGTCCCGATCACGCACATTGCGGGGCTGAACAATTTCTCCTTACCACGCCCGAAGTTCAAAAGGGCTCCAGCGAACTTTCGCCGCAACAGCACTGGCTCGGGGCCGAGTGGTGCGTATCTTGGTAGCGACATGCGTGCGGCCTACTACGGCGGCAACGCTCTCACAGGCAGTGGCCAGGCAGTGGGACTGTTGGAGTTCGACGGCTACAACATGAGCGATGTAATCGCGAGCTTTGCAGGACAGCGCAATAGCGTTCCCATTCAGAACGTGCTGCTCGACGGCGCCAGCGCCGGCTCAGACGGCGATGATGGAGAACAAGTTCTGGATATCGTGCAGGCGGCGTCCATGGCTCCCGGGATGAGCCAAATTCGTGTCTATATCGCTCCAGGCAATTCGCAAATCGGTGTCGGCGACGTCGACATATTCAATGACATGGCAACCGAAAATATCGCCAAGCAACTAAGCTGCTCGTGGGGATGGAATCCGGATGACACTGCGCAGCTTGACCCCATATTCCAGGAATTTGCAGCGCAAGGCCAGAATCTTTTCGTGGCATCTGGAGACGCGGGAGCGTACACGGGGTCGAACTCTACAGACAATAGCTATCCGGCGGAATCTGTTTACGTGGTGGCCGTCGGCGGAACGGATTTGACCACGAATGGCGTGGGCGGTCCTTGGCAGTCAGAAACGGCGTGGCTCGACAGCAGCGGTGGTCCTGCCGACGATGGCTTCGCGATTCCGAGTTGGCAGGCCGGCGTGGCCAATTCCTCCAACCAGGCTTCCACGACCATACGCAATGTTCCGGACGTGGCTGCGGAAGCAAATACGGACAATTATGTCTGCGACCAAGGATCCTGTACAGGACACTTTGGCGGCACCAGCTTCGCCGCGCCGCGATGGGCCGGCTTTCTTGCGCTTGTCAATCAACAAGTGGTGGCCAAGGGGAAATCAACTTTGGGGTTCATAAACCCAGCCATCTACTCGATTGGTAAGGGTGCCGGCTACCACGATGATTTCCACGACATCACCAGCGGCAGCAATGGTAAGTATTCGGCAGAGCCGGGCTACGACTTGGTCACTGGCTGGGGCAGTCCGAATGGCACTGGCCTGATCAACGCTTTAGCACCATAACGGTCGGGGTATGAACATACGCACACCATTAAGGTAGAAGCGCGAATGCAGATTGAAAAGAAATATGGGAACGGGCCCCCTAATGCCTTCCTGCTGTCCGTTCCGTTAGTTCTCGTGTTCGCAGGGTTGCTCCCAAGCAACCCTGCATCCGCTCAGCAGGCAATCACGCCCGAGAACCACCAGGCCACGGCGACAGCAGAACAGGAAACGGGCGTTAATGGTATTCTGGCCACCATAACCCAATCGCGCTCTACCAACACCCTTGGCTATAGAATTGTGATCCACGTTGACGGCAGCGCCGTAGCAGAAATTGGTGGCGCCAGCTCTGCCCTTCGTACCGAGCCATCGCGATCGCAACAGTTTCCTCCTGGAGCGATCGATACAAAGACCCTGCGGCGCCTGCTTAAAGAAATTGGGGATGTCAGCAAGATCCCGACTGGAGGATGTGCGAAATCGGTCTCCTTTGGAACGCACACTCAGATTACGTATGCGAGCAAGACCAGTGGAGATCTGCAATGCATCCGACAGCAGGCATCAGGCGGCGATCAGGCGCCACTGCAAGCATCTGAAGACTTAGGCAGATTCGTGCAAACTACATTGGGCCAATTGAAGATTAACGACAGGCGCATCGGCTCGAACCAGTAGAATCGACGAAGCCAATCAGACTCCCGCCGCCATTCTTGACAGGCCCTCTGCTACGGATAGCCAACCTATAGGTCCAGCAATCTGGGTAGTGGTGCGAGAGGTTCCTGGCAAAACCATCGTCCAAGCACCACTACTCGGATAGGGACATGCCCGCAGGAAGAATCGGAGGGTCGAGATCATCGTCCGCAAATAGCCGGCCGCTTGGATTTGAATTTGCTATGTGGCGTATCTTCCTGCTCGAAAGCCCAAATACTTTAGAACGTCCGGTTCTTCAGCAATCTCGCCACGCTCAGGCCACTCTAGGTCGGGTGTGATCGGCTCGGCCGCCAGCGCTAAGTTATCGGCGCGCTTACAATTTGCCGAAGGCCACGCCCTTATACGTCCAGCCGCAACTGGTTACGGCTTCTTGAATGGGTTTCTTGATCTCGCTGGTGTCGAAATGATAGTTGTAGACTTGACCCGGGGCCAACGTCTCAGTAAAGCCATAAGCCTTCCCAAATTCGATGCTTTGGGTCTGTCCGCGGAAAGCACTCGCTGCCAACGCAACGGTGGGCAAGCCCGCGGACCAGGATACGGTGTATTCGCGATCCACGGCCCACACTTCATGCTCTTCCGGATGCAGCTTCATGAAAATATTGAACGTCTTGGTTAGACCGGCCTTGGCAAAGATCTCATACCACGAAGCATCGACGATCTTCCATTCCGCAATCACGTCAACGCCTTCGGAAGCACCGTCAATGACTCGATAGGGCGCCGTAGCGCGGTTCACGCTCAGAATGCGCTTTCGCACTTCGTCAGCCGACAGGGCAGGAGTGCCCGCCCGCGGCCGTTTCGTCGATGTTAGAAAGTCAAAGAGGCCCATAAGATCGCTCGTTCTCGAGATTCACGCTGCGTCCTTCTTTCTTGTCGGATTAGTGGCTAGTCCGGTCATCGCTTCCAGCGTTAAATGCTGACCAACACAGACCCCCGAGCAGCTCTCCGCTGGTCACGAGTCGAATTAACCAGAATTTCCGATTTGGACCTCTGGCTCGCGCATCGTACCCTTCTCTTGCCATCGGCACAACGATTTTGCCACTAGCCTGGTTAATTCACCAGGCTAGTGTGTTGTCCCGGAAATACTTTCACAAAGTCTCTGTAGTTTGGCGAAGATCGAGTCTGCGGTTGCCGTCCACACAAAGGGTGTCGCGTGGGCATTGGAGCTTCGCACGAATGCGTCGATTTTGGCGATCAATTCTTTCACGCTTCGGAAGGTTCCGCGGCGGATGGCCTGCTGTGTGATGCGGTTGAACCAGATTTCCACTTGGTTGAGCCACGAGGCGTAGGTCGGCGTGAAGTGCACGTGGAAGCGGGGCCGCGCCGCCAGCCAGCGCTTCACCCGGGGATGTTTGTGCGTCGCGTAGTTGTCCACGACGATATGCACGTCCAACTGGCCTGGTACGTTCTCCTCGATCTGCCGCAGAAAATCGAGATACTCCTGATGCCGGTGACGCTGCCGGCATTGCGTGATCACTTTGCCCTTCGCCGTGTCCAGCGCCGCAAACAGCGTCGTAGTGCCATGGCGTCGGTAGTCGTGCGTCACGCCCTCGACGTAACCGAGTCCCAGCGGCAACATCGGCTGGGTGCGTTCGAGCGCCTGAATCTGGCTCTTTTCATCCACGCACAGAACTACGGCGTTTTCCGGCGGATGCAAGTACAGCCCTACAATATCCCGTACTTTCTCCACAAAAAATGGATCCGTCGAGAGCTTGAAATGTTTCTGTCGGTGTGGCTGCAATCCAAACGCCTGCCAGATGCGGTGCACCGTCGACTTCGATACGCGCGTGGCTTCGGCGATCTGCCGGATACTCCAATGCGTACCGCCTTTCGGTTTCGTTTCCAGCGTCTTGCGCACCAACTGCGCCACACGTTCGTCACTGATCGGGCGTGGGCGACCGGGGCGCAACTCGTCATGGAGCCCGGCCACATCCTGCTTCAGAAATCGCCGTCGCCACTTCCCCACCGTGGCCTTCGTTGTTCTCAACTGCCGGGCAATCTCCTGGTTGTTGATCCCCGCGGCGCTCATCAGAACAATCCGCGCCCGAGTCACCAGCCCTGCAGGAAGCGAGCGCGAACTCGCCAGTCCTGCAAGCTGTTCGCGCTGCTGCGGATTCAATACCAACGCCGCTTTTGGCCTTCCCATCGCCATAGGCACCTCCATTGTGCATCCGAGATGCCTATTTTCAGAGCAATACTAATGCCATTTATTTATGGGACAGAACACTAGGTGGCAGCAAGTTAGGGCAATGCTGGACTACAGCAGAGCCTTCTCTAGCGAATTTGACGCGACATTCCCTTTTATACATGCGTTGCTGGCACCAGGACTGCCTGTGGCGGTGCGCGGTGAGACCCGGCGGAGCTTGTTCGCTCCACCGGGAGGACGCGGGCGCCTAGCGCCGTGTGATCGCTTCATTCAGGCTTTCGACCTTTTTCGTCTGCCGGTTCCTTTTTGTTCGGCGGTGGAGCTTTGGGTTTAGCCGCAGGCGCCGGACGTTGCGACTGTCTTTCGGGCGGGGTTGCTGGCCTAGCTTCCGGCTTCGGCGCGGGCTTCGGAGCCGGCTTCGGCGGAGGCGTTGGCGGCGTCACGGGTTTCGGTGGCTGCGGATGCGGAGCTGGCTCTGGTGGTTGAGCGCGGCGCTCGGATGGCGCAGGAGGCGGTGTCGGTCGCGCCGGTGGCGGCGCACCAGGCTTAGCTGCGGGTTGTTCGGGCTGGACAGTTTTCCTCACGGGTTCATTAGGAGTTATCGGCGCAGGAGCGACCGGGCGTCCCGGAGCCGATTCGGGACGATTCGGCTGTGCGTTCGGCGACTCCGGTCGAGTTGCAGCTGCCGGACGAGCGGGAATCACCGGAGCGATCGGTTTCCCCTCCGGAATAGGCTTCGCCGCCGCGAAGACGGCTGGACGCCCGTTATTGGCGGAAGCAAATTGCTGGCGACTCTGCGCTGCCGTCCGCTGCTGTTGCAATTGCGTGGTCATCGGAGGAACGCGCTGCTCACGTGTTGCGGCGATTTCCGCCGGCACAGGCCGGCGAGTGACGCCGCCCGGACCGTTATAACTCGCGCGGCTCGTCGTGGTGTTGTTAATGACCGTGTTGTTCACCGTTCGGTTATACACGGTGACGTTAACATTGGTCACATTATTCACTGACCGGTTATAGTTAAAGCGATTCCCGCTCCAATATCCGCCCTGGTACCCGGTGCCAACGTAGCCGAATCCATAATTAATGCCGCCGTAGTAGCCAATATGCCGGCCCCAAAATCCGTTGTGGTAGCGATACCTGCCGCTCGAATATCCCCAATATCCCGGCGTCCACAGCAAGCCCGCTTCAGGCGGCTGCGCCCACGCGCCTGGCACCCAGTAATAGCCCTCGGAAGAGTAGCTCCAATATCCAGGGGTCCAGAGATAGCCATCGCCTGGGCAATCAGGCTGCGAATATTCAGGCAGAGGTGGAGGCGGATCTGATGCCTGAAGTTCCGGCTGACCGTAGCTCGTCTCCTGGTAGTCGGCGTCTTCATTATAGTTCTGGTGCTGTTGATCGTAGGTGCTGGCCGACTGGCTTCCGCCCTCAGGAGCCAGGTTTGCCGCAGCTGCTGGATCCTGCGACTGATCGGTCTGTCCCTGCGCAGGTTGACTCTGGGCGCTGTTGTCCTGGCTATTGTTTTTATTACATCCTGCAGCTCCAAACGCCAGAGCGATGGATGCGGCTGCCACAACGATTAGGGAAGATGCTTTGTTGATCTTGCGCATGACCATTGTTCTCCACGACCCAAGATGCCTAACCACACGTCGAGCTATCAACAGTAACCCGAAATTTGCGATTTGGGTCTCTAGCTCATGCAGCATAAGCTTCTCTTGCCCGGGACACAACGATTTTGCGACCAGAGCAGGCTCCGGCGAGATCAACGGGGTTCCGATGGCTCGTTTTTGCCCGCCCGGCGGGTCCCGATTGCTGGCGCGTAATCGATTTCACAGACTCTGCTCCGACCCTCCTCCTTCGGCCCCAGATTTTGCAACCGCAGTCGGAGTGCTACCCGCTCGGCACCCGGAGCAGCCCGAGGGACTGACATCGCTTGACCTTCAGCTCGTCTGCTACTCCTGGATCACGGGCATCTGAGTGCTTCTTTCACGGCTCTTGGCAAGGTGGATTCTAGCCTTCTCCCGTATGCAGCCACTGTGTCACCTTCCCAAAACCTCGGGCCGACTGTAGCAACGATCGCCAGAACGGTTAGCTTCGATTCCCTAATCGCTGCAACAAGGTTGCGCAGCAGCACGGGAACGGAGTAGCCGATTCCCTGCCCTCGGGATCAGGAAATCTTGACGTCCAACTGGCGAGGCAGCGGTTGCCCCTTTGCCCATGCGCTGCGAACGCTCGAGCCGGTTCACGATCCTATCGGTCATGAAATTCACGTTTGGATGAGTACTTCCTCCTCATTTTTGAGTACGTCCTCGCCGTAAACTAGTTGATCGAGCAGCCTCCTTCTATTCTTCTTTTCCCCCCGCTGCCGATTGATCTTTGCGCTCCGATCAACGTAAAGCTGAACCGGTTTTGAGAAACTACGCTCCATATCGTTGATGAGCACCAGCCTGGCGTCGATATTTTCCCCATGGCGATAGTAGTCCGGAATCGACTCAAAACTAAATCCCAGCAGCAGTCCGTCGAGGCCGTGGCCACGTTGCAGCTTGTGGCGGTGATTGATAACCTGGTCCCATGGGTATATCAGTCTCTCGCAGCCAGGGATTTGGTACACGTTGTCAGGGAACTTGCCTTCCGGGGGTTCGGGAACCCATTGAAATTTAGGATCCTTCCACGGAAGATCGAGCTCCCATCTCCAAATCGAAAATGCCGACAGATCCACAGCGACGTGGAGATCGAGAATGCACCCCGTGCCGGCACCGCAGTCGAGGTCGAATGCAGTACTGTCGAGCGGGTCTCCGTCCTGGGAGATTTTCAGCCAAGGCGGCGCCGGATGCGTGATCGCAGCGTCTTGGGCGTGTACTGGGAGAAAGCCAGTAGCAACCAATTGACGAATTAGATCTGGCGTAAACAGGCGCGAATACGTCTCCATAAAGTCCTGCATTGGTTACCGTCGCTTTAACTCTATGCATGAAATTCATAAAGAAACGCAAAGCCCGCTCACAGCGAACGGAAATAAATAAAAGAAAAAACGTTCAAAACCTCCTAAACCTCCCAAGACCCCGGCAACTTTCAGTGGCAACAAGAGCACTCACTTTTTCCCAAAGGCCACTTTGCAATGTGGGCACCCCCCTTGAGCAGCCTGCCGGAGAGATGGAACTCTAAATGCGTCCCGCAAACTGTGGATTCGGGCGCGAACGGCCTCGGTGAGCCGGAGGCCCTTCCCGGCACCATCAATTGGCTCCGTGCGAAGATCTAGCGCCCGCAATTTCCAGCCGACAGATTCAGGTGTTGTCTCCCGGCCTTCACCGCGTTTCTCCCAAATCGTGTTGACGATGTCGGCCAACTCACCGGAGAGTACCTTCGATCGCCCCTCGCTGTGGCAACAAAACAGGAGCCCTTCCAGAATGACAGATCCGAGCTCAGTGGAGGGGTCAAGGTAGATATCCTGGTCGCGCTGAAGGTGGACGATACCAAGTTGCAATTCTTCATCGTCCGTAATACTGGTCACATAGGCCCGCGCGACATCCTGCATCGGGACCGTCAGTTCGCTTACGTCGATTTGGGGGGTGCGAATTCTACGAAGGCTTGTCAGCCGGTATTGCAGCAATTTGGATTGAAACTCGTCTGCAATCCGTTCGCAGACACGAGGCTCCAAAAACGAAACCTGTCGTCCCGCGGGTGACAGTGTGATTTGGAGGGCCTGGCTGGCGAGCAAAGCATCGCGCAACGGTTCTCGAGAGCAAATTACTTTGGCGGAAAAGACTTCCGTGATCCGCCCATTTCTAAGGGCAAAGCGGCCGCAGTTGTTGGTGGCGTACAGGAGCCGCTCAGCGCGCCGGCTCAAGTTCGGTTCGTCGAGAAGGAATGTGGGCCGCAGACTTGCCAAACTGGATATGGCAGTAGGGGTCGCTTCAGCCAACATTAGCGGACGCCGACAGAGGCTAGACAGGAGCCGCAGTAATTGGGCCCTAGCACCGCCCAGGGGGCGATGACGAAAATAAAAGGGGCGACCGACAAGCGGTCCACCAGCCAGTTGCCAAGAATAAAGTAAGCAATCAGCCAGGAATAGTTTTCGGCAATATCCGTGTATTTGATGAGCAACTGACGAATGTCATCAAACAAGTCGCGGGTTGATCCATACGGAGCGATGCGTCCGGGGAGGCGTAATGCGCGGAGAGTGATGGAATTCAACTGCTGCGCCCGGTAGACTTTGCCGTTTACCTCGAATTGCTGGCCGACGGTCGCGCTTTTCCCGTCCCACCGCAACAGGCTCGTTTCGCCACCCCCGGAGGTATGACGGATCAACTCGAGCGTCGTGCCGTCGGGGAAAATCTCGCCGGCCGTTTTGATGGCTTCGCGACAGCTCGCGCCATCCTTCTCTTGCCTCGGTCGCAGGATCCTTGCCATGAATTTAATCGCCCGCCAGTTCATCTGCGCTGCGATTCGAAGAACCAGCGGGAACGCCATTTGGAACAACATTGTCTGAAATCAAAGGGAATCCAGAGAAATCTAATACCGCAGAAGGTCGAAACGAATGAGCGTCCTGAGGATCCAACAAGCTTCGGACACACATCATGCCACGTTTGTGTGACCGATAGCAACTTATTTGGCACTGTCCAGCATTTCTGTTGAAAGCAGGTTGAGGGGTGCTCCGGTTCATAAAGCTCCTCATCGATGCATCGATTCTGCTGCGAGCAGGAAGCAACCGAGAACCTGCTCGCTGTGCTCGGCGTTACGACATCCGGGGAAGCGGCTCAAATAGCGGCGCAAATGTTTGAACCAGCCTTCGCCCAAGTTGGTTGTGCGCAGCCGATGGCGCCAGTGCGCTGGGAAGTTGAAAAACGCCAGCACCTCTTCCAGCTCGAATTGGAATTTCTCGACCATCTCCGGCGCGGCACACCGCCAGCGCGCGCAGAATCGCCGCGCCCAGTCCCGTGCCTGCGCTTGGTTCTCCGCGTCCCAGATCCACCAGAACTCCCGCCGGAATTTCCGCCGCTGGACCCACGCAAATCGCGGCGTCAGCGCTTCCAGGTTGCGAAACCAATGCGCCAGGCAGCGCTGATGCCGAGCTGCTGGATACACCATCTGCGCCGCACTGACGATCGCGGTCAGTCCATCACTCACGATCAATTCCACCTTCTCCAACCCGCGTTTCCATAATCGTGTCAGCAACTCTTCATAGTCCTCGGTGGTTTCCGCCGAAGCCGCCCGCCAGTCCAGTACTTCAAATGCGCCGCCTTCCCGCACCCCCACCGCCACCAGCAGCACGCCTTTGCGTCCTGGCTGCGAAACACTCCGCCGATACCGCAGGTAAATTCCGTCCACCACGATGGCTCGATAACGTCCCGGCACAATCGCTGCGCTGCGCCGCTGCTCGACTTGCTGTTGCGCTTGCTGCAGCACCGCTCCGATCGTGGCCGGCGAAAGCGTCCCGCCCAGAAACCGCCGCACCCATCCGACCACCTTGCGCTGACTCAGTCCGCCCACCGTCAGCGCGAACAGCATCTGATCCAACCCGTGCCGTTCATAGCGTTCCACCAGTCCGATCTCTTCCCGCCCGCGCAGCCGCGGAACGCGCACTTGCTCCAGGCTTCCCCACAGCGTCGTCCAACACTTCCGCACCGTGTAGCCCCAACGGTACACTTTCTCGCCCCGCTGCTTGGCCTCGCTCACGCGCCGGTCTCGCTCGGCCACCAGCAGCCCCTCGACAGCTTTCTTCAGCATCCCCCGCGCTTGCCCTTCCACCTGTTGCCAAGCTTGTTCCATCAACTCCCGCAGTGCTACCCTTCCTACAGGCGATATAGACATAGGGTGTCTCCTCTCTTCGACCCCCACTAGGGTCGTTGGTTCTGGAGACACCCTTGCTTTTTCTCCCCATACTTTCAACAGGAAATCTTACAGACACACTTATTTCGACCGAAACAGACTTCGGGACCCAGCGAGACTGGAGAAGGGAAAGTGTTTGAGGAATGGGTGGGAGAAGCGTCAGTTTTTGGCTTTGAGATTTTGCTGCAGCCATCGGAAAGGCTCTGCACTCAAGAACCTGGCTGGAGAATTGCATGCTGACGGGGTTGCGTGTACGCTACCGGTCGGCCGAGAAGTCAAAATGGAAGTCCCGATTGAGACCTTGTTTGATCTAGTGTTGTTTCCGATTCAGGACTTGTTGAAGCAGAAACACGGTGAGAGTTAGCCAAAGCGTGATCGGGAAACTCTAGAAATTCGAAATCTGACTATAAAAAGGGGTTGATTGTGTAAACCAATTGCATTCGTGCTGACAATGTGTCGGCTGGTTGAAAACCACCAGTTGCGCTCGAAAAGCACCACCCGGAGCGGGCTGAATAATTGCCAGCAGGCGGCAGGGGCCGGTATATTCATGGTAATACAAGACTTATACATGCAATGCCGGAGTAAGGTGGTTTGGCAATGCTAATGCATTGCTACAAGGCAGAGTCGCCCGAAATGGAAAGACGGGCGAATCAACGGAACGAGTTTTAGACGAGTTTTGCGGTTCATTGAAGGGGCCTAAAATGAGATACCCAAAATTTCTGGCGATAGTAGGAGTTTTCGCGATTTCAGCTTCGTTCGCACAGGCACAAAACGGCCCGGGATACGCCGACCCAGGGTACGGCGACCAAGGTAACGTCAACCAGGGAAACGTCAACCAAGGTTACGAGAACCCGGGAAATGGCAACCAGGGTTACGGCGACTCAGGATACGGCAACCAGGGATACGGTCCGCCGGTTTACAACCAACCAGTTTATGTAGGCCCACCTCCAGTGTGCGCCTACGGCTACTATGATTATTACCCGTACGGGTGCGCGCCTTATGGGTACTACGGTCCTAGCTGGTTTTCGGGCGGCATCTTCATCGGGGCAGGCCCATGGTTCCGCGGCGAGTTCTACGGCGGGCGCGGCTTTTACGGAGGGCGTGGGTTCGTTGGCGGTCGCGGAGGCTTCGTCGGACGCGGCCCCGTTGGTGGATTCCGCGGCGGCGCAGCGGTGCGCGGAGGCGGCTCGGTTGGCGCATTCCGTGGCGGCGCGGTGCGTGGAGGTGGATCGGTAGGCGGCTTCCGAGGTGGATCTAGCCTGCGCGGTAGCGCCGGCGTTCGCGGTGGAGGCGGAAGCGGGTTTCATGGCGGTGGCGGATCGCGCGGCGGCGGTGGCTCACACGGTGGCGGACGCAGGTAAGCTCCGTCGGTAACTGAAAGGCTTAAACGGCCGGCAGATCAAACTGCCGGCCGTTTTTCTTGTGCAGGAAGCCCCGAATGAAAATCGTTGCTAAGTGCTGAGCCTCGTCCTGAGGTTGTACCCCAGGTTCCGCCAACTCCACTGCATACCGAACAGTCCTGCTAGCGTCGCTATGCCCCCACCCCAAAGTGGAAAACTAACTTAAGACAGAAGGAGGGCCGGAATAAACTGGTTTCCAGAATCGACAAGTCGGGTGAACTTCTTACGATCCCATTATCTCGAGGCCGGCGTCCCCACAGAGTCACCAACCTACACTACAGGCCTCTGGTGATCGGTTCGAGCTACACATCGTCGATTCAGGCTACACCACCGATTTTATTATCGAATTTCGGCGACACCTGGTCGATTTCCTTCGGCAGCACGAGCTGCCGCCATAGGTTGCCAAGGTCGTGGGCCAGCACCGGAACGGAGTAGCTGATTGCCTGCCCTCGGGATCAGGAAATCTTGACGTCCATCTGGGGCGGCAGCGGTTGCCCTTTGCGAATCCGCTGCAACCGCTCGAGCCGGTTCACGACCCTATCGATCTCGCGGCTCAAATGTGTTTCGTTGCGCATCAGGCGATCCGAGACCTCTTGGCCTGGAATGACCGCGGCGGACTTTTTGTACAACATCCTCCCCCGGTCAAAAGCCGCCCTCCCGCCAGTTGGGAACTTCTTGTTACGAATAATTGATCATTTTCGTTGTTCCTTAAAAGTTAAGCGTTGCGTTGCGGCCCAAAGAGACGCGAAAAAATCAGGCCGGGCTGGGGATGACCCGACGGGCAAGTATTGTGTTCAAATCGATCATAGTCATATCTCCGAGTGCTTGATCTTTTTAGCGACTGGCGATAGAAATGGACGAGAGGTGCTGTATGGAAAACAAAAAGGTGGAAGAGCGAATAAATTATCTGCGGGAAATTGTCCGCGAACTGTCAAAAGAAGTCGCTGATTTGGCCAACGTCGTTCACGCGCAGAATGAGTATTTGGGAAATCAACCCCCTGATATTCCAAAACCTGCTCCTAATGATGAGAAAATTCGTTCACTACACGCAAAGATGTAGTGTCGTCCTCGCTCTAAAACCCTGCGATGGATGCTCAAAATGCGGTCTAAACTGTACCAATGAAAGTGCGCATCAATCACCCGCTTACTGTAGTGGTATTTTGGTTGCGGTGTTATTTCTTGCGCGCTTTCGGCTTCCGGCTGAATCAGCGATGATGCGCTTACCGCGGCCATCCCCCTCAGAAAATCACGTCTCTTGATAGCCATCTTTCCTCCGAATCGTGACTATCCCGAGAATTTTAAAGCTTATTTCCAGGCCCTCCACAAAACGGTCATGTCCAGCTGGAATCGAAAGTACTCTGCTTTGCGGTTGTTCCACTCGAGACTCCAGAATTTCGTGCTAACGCTTGATAAGGTTCATATGGAGCCTTAGGCGACATAGTGGTGAATTGTGGGTCTTCATCAAGCTTCGACATATCCATTGCAACGCTTTTCCGCTTGCTCTGAAAAAGACAAGCTATAGATTTCACATAGTTTAGACGAGTTCGTTTTGCAAATTTGCTTTCTTGGTCTTTCGGATCGCTCGCCCTTATCGGTGGACGCAGGTCTGCCTCAGCAAGCGCCGCTAGCGCCAGAGCACACAGACGTCTTCGCGAGGTGGCACATTGCGGGCGCCGGCACGGGAACGGTGTAGCTGATTCCCTGCCCACGGGATCAGGAGATCTTGACGTCCAACTGGGGCGGCAGCGGTTGCCCCTTGCGCATCAGCTGCGACCGCACAAGCCGGTTCACAATCCTGTTGATCTCACGCCCAAATTCAATGTCCGATCGAATGATTGCTCTAGCCTCGACTCGTACCGCAACATCCGATCTAGCCGCTCAGGTTGGTCGAAGGCAGCTGCTAAGCAATCAAGAAGCGTCAACTTTGTCCCGAAGCTAGCGCTTTGATATTACTATAAGTCTTTGATCCTCAAAGCCTTGGCAGCTCCCCGCGTCCATGCAGTATGGAAAATTTGCACAAACGGCTGCGACGGGACAGTCACTGGGGATGCAATTGAGAAATCTGATGCTGCGATCGACGATGCCAAGCCGCGGTTCTGGCAGCGCGCCCTCCTGCTTGCACACTTCATCGCAACAGAGCGCGACCACCACTGCGAGATCATCCCGCATCGTTCCGGCAGGCTGAATATCGATTCTGCCTGCGTCTTTCGTTAGTTCTTCAAGATTCAGGAGCTGTTCTAGAAATTCACGATTGTCGAGCAATTCGATTTTGGACTGGCGCAGAAGATGCTTGAGATTGCCGAAAATCTCGGCACGCGTGCGTGGGCCAAATGTTTTTTCTTTGAAGTGAATCCCGAGCTGTAGCAGTTGTTCTTGAATAATTGCAGCGCAGTGTTGGTCGCCGTGGACGACGTAAATTCCATATCGTTTGCAATTGTATTGGATATCGTCGCGCACTTGCTCCCAGCAGACCGGTATTTTCTTCGACCCTCGCCATCGCACCAACAGATCCAGCACGGCCGTCCCGCCTGAATGTCTGTGCGCAATAGCCAGAGCAAAATCATCGTGCCGGAATGCCGGGTCGATCGCGGCAAAATAGGACACGCCTGGTTCCGGCGGCAACTCCTTTCTACCTGGAACGACGCATCGGTACAAAATCTCCGCGTCAATCCAGGCGTTGATATCTTCGGAAAATTCGGCCATAAACTCGCGACGGTATTTTGAATCATCTCGTTCCCGATGCATCTCTAATTCCGCGGGCTTTATTGTCGGGTTCATCTCAGATGTCGTAACCTGAAACACGGGGAAAGGCAGAGATGCTCTGCGTTGAAATTCCGTCCAGAGGGTTCCCCTCTTACCGAACGGCGTGCTGATTTTGATGAGTTTTGGATTCACGACGTTCGCCATACCTGGATACAATGCGTCTAGAGTCTCGCGCTCAGGATTTGCTGCGTTTGAGTCGTGAGGCCAAAACGCCATTTCGTCACAGACTGAAGCAACGATGGTGAGACCTCGAACAGCAGAATACGAGGCAACACAGCAAGCGATTGTGACTCCGTTGTCCAGCTTGATTGCCTCTCTGGTCTCGTGAACGATGCGCTTTGCAAGGATTGGCGACTGACGGAGATATTTGCGAATCGCGCGAAATGCAATTTTGGCTTGCTTTATTGTTGAAGCGAGGAGCAGAACGTAAGCGTCTTCGCCCTGTGGGACACCGTGATCGCGACACGCCTCGTAGATTACGATGGGGGCAGCGATCTTGGAGGTTTTTCCGCTTCGGCGTCCCGCGATGATCGTGACTTCTCTGACCTCGGTCGCGTCATACTTGTCAAGGCCAGTGGCTGCATAGTAGAACTCGAGTTCGCTCTGGTTAAGATCGAGGCCATAGATTGATTTTAGGATCACCCGCTGAGCGAGAGAGAGTGATCGGTCATTTAGCAGTTTCGTATGCTCGATGAATTGAATGATGTTCAACGGCATATCTGGCATATCCGGCATATCGACAGCCTCCTTTTTACCGTTTACCTACGCCTAGCATCAGTTCAATACTTTGCCGCAGCGCATCTTCGCCTCCGTCCCGCATCGACAAGACTAAATATAGGTTTCGAATCATGTCGTGATTGAAGTGGCGGTCGTAGCGCTGCACTAGAACTAGTTCATGAAAGAGATCAGGCGGAAGAGACGCGAGGATCGAAGCGCCATCCACTACGTCCGGAAAGACCAACGTAGGGACAGCGCGGTCATAGAGAACTGCGGGCGCCGAAGATCCATCGGCAGAGGGTGCTCGGGGAACGACGATTCCTGATTCGAATCGAGCGGCAAGAACACATCGCAGATAGGAAGAAAAAAAACGATCGAAAAGCATGAGACCAATTACCCCGGCAGGTTTGAGTGCTTCGCGAAACTGACGCTCGATTGCGCGATATTGCTTGACGCTCTCACCCTGACGTCGAAGTGCCTCCAATGGAAAACGAGACAGCACTAGGTGCCGAGGCGAGTGGAGATGTCCGCAGTCCTGGCGCTTGCGCGGCTTCTCTGCAGCTGGCGGTTTAGAATTTGCGCACGTCGTCGCCTGTTTTTCGATTGAATCTGTTTCGAGGCGTAAAGCTGCAGACGGCTCCTGTCTCGAAGCGGCGCCGGACGGAATTGGAGAGGCGGAATCCGGGACTTTATTTGGCACGGTTTCCTCCAAAAATAAGAAGCTTTGTACGCCGAGAACACTAAACAGTTTGGGATTTCAAACGGTGTGCTATTTCAAATCAACGTGCCAGCTCAAAACAGGTGGGGGAAAAACCGAAGCATGCCACCGACAACGCAGTGAGTTTAAAATCTGACTCGCACCACAGTCAAGTCCGATGCGGAAGCGGAGTCCAAAAAGTTACTGGCCATTTGCCGCCCTATCCTTTACGCCGTGTTTGAGAGGTCATCCTCGCTTTTTCTTTTCGGTCTCCATGTGCTCGTGATTCTATACACATCTGATCAAGCGTCAAGATTGCTTGGCTGTTCGCACCCTAGCAAGCGGGAATGTGTTGCACCCGAAATGCACAACCAGGGCAAGATAGGCAGTCCAATCAGTGTTCTCGCAGATGTTCCAACGTCCTCTCATCGTTACCATCGTGCAGGGCATGGTTGCGCTCCCTGCAACTCTGCAGGACTATGGGTCGCCTACGAGAAAAGCACGCTGGGCATTCGTATCCCCTGCCGCGCTCGCCTGGCGCAGCGTACGTGCCGTGGAATGCTCAAGCCGATTTGTGCTACCAGGGCTAAGCTAGGGCTTCACGGGCGAGCATCCCATGTTTTACGCGATGCAGTTTGCTGGAATCCGTGCGGCGTGCCTTGCGCGGCTTCTTTTTGGGAAATTCTTGTGCTGCGCTTGCCTTACCGGACCTCAACGCTGAGGATTGAACATCGTCGTGCGGTGGTCCCGGAGCGACTCTCTGTTGCTGACCCGTTGGGGTGGTCAGATTTGTAGGTGCGACTTCTGCCCCAGCCTCGTAGCCGTTTTCGCTGGGTGCATCTACAGGCTCACTACCACTGTTTTGTGATTCGGGCACAGGAGCTGCAATGATTTTTTGCTGATCCAGAACTTGGTTCCAGATCGGATTCGTCCGGTCCATCTGTTTTTCTCCTTAAAAACAAAAAAAGCGAAGTAACCATGGCCGCTCCCTTCTTTCAGAAGCCGCACGCTTACCTCGCCTTCGTCTTTAAGAAACAATCGCCCGGACTGACTAAACTAAGCTTTTAGTTTCCTCCCGACTTCTTAGAATATCAACCATCTGTTCATTAAAAGTTTGAACTCAGGTACACAACCCAGCTGCTGCATCTTCCGGTTTGATTTCTCTGCAAAGATTAGCAAATAATAAAAATCAGATCAAGACAAATGTCGACGCCTCGAAGATGGAAAAAACAATGATGAAAAAAACAAAGTGCGCCTCGAAATGATCGAGATCGACAAATAGTAGCCATAGTCGTCTACTTTATCGTTGTCCTCCAGCTGTGGAGGAGTATGCTTCTTGGACTAGAGTCCAAGAGATAGGCCGGGCCTCTGGCACCAGGCATTCGATCCAAGAATTTGGTTGCGGGGTTTGGATTTGACCCAACGACCTTCGTGTTATGAGCCCGAAAACGTCGTGAGTTCGAATGTCTCCGGGAGGAGAGAAACCAGTATTGAACCGGGAGCCACAGCGATTGATTGGGATGCGAGATGCAAGATTGATCTCACCCGTGGAGCGGGACTTTATTCACTGCCTCCATGCTCCGGTGGATAAAGCTCGTCTTCGGGGTCTATCACGGCAGTCTCTATTTCGTCGACGGAACCCTGCTCGATTTCTCCAATTAACTCTACCTCAGTCACTTCGAGCGCAAGCGCACCGGCGGTCCGGCGCTGATTCCTTACGGGTTTCTTTTTCCGGGATGAGACCTTACTGCGAGCTCGCTTGGCCGGGCGCGCTAGCTTTTTCTTGGTCTTGTGGATGGATTTCTTTTTCTTCTTGGGCATCATACCTCCGATCGTGATTGCCCATCTCACTTGATCAAATAATAGGCGAACCGTTTTCCGAAGCTGTCTAAATTTGGTAGTCGATTTCTATTACTGCTTGCAGTTCGTCGGGAGCGTGTGACTCCGACGATTGGTTTCCCTCCAACACGTGAACTCTTTCTCTCAAGTGTTTTACTTCGGTTGCCAGAGCAGCCAGAGCTGAGGAAAGAGGATCAGTGACCTGCTTCGGGTCAGTGATGATCACGTGTTCGCCATGCCGCAGGATGACATGTCCCGGCACGCCAACGACAGTAGAACCATCTGGAACATCCCTCAGCACAACGGAGCCAGCGCCAATTCGGGATTCATTTCCGACTCGGATGTTACCCAAGATTTTAGCGCCCGCGCCGATGACAACTCCATTGCCAATGGTGGGATGCCGTTTGAGTTTTTCCTTGCCCGTACCGCCGAGCGTTGCACCCTGATACAGCGTCACGTCATCGCCAATGATCGAGGTTTCTCCGATGACAACACCCATGCCGTGATCAATGAACAAGCGATTCCCAATTTGCGCTGCTGGATGAATCTCGATGCCCGTTAGGAACCTGGCGACCTGGGAGAGCCATCGGGCCAGCAACCGGAATTGGTGGTTCCACAGCCAGTGCGTAAACCGGTAGGCGCAGATAGCGTGCAAGCCCGAGTAGCACAATACGACTTCAAGTCTCGATCTGGCCGCCGGGTCGCGCTCCAGAATTGACGCGATTTCCTCTCGGATTGAACGCAATGAAACTCCCATCGCTTACCCTGCGGCGGCAGCCATTTGGCGCGCTTCATTTGTCAGGTTTTCAAACAGGACACTGGTCAAATAGCGTTCGCCAAAGTCCGGTAACACGACGACGATGAGTTTTCCGGCATTTTCTTGGCGTAGTGCGACACGCAGTGCGGCAACTACGGCCGCGCCCGAGGAAATCCCGACGAGCAAGCCCTCTTCAAGGGCTAACCGGCGCGCCATTTCGATGGAATCCTGGCTCGACACCTGAAGAGTCTCATCAATGTATTCAGTTCGCAGAATCTTCGGTACGAATCCAGCCCCGATACCCTGAATCGTGTGCGGGGACGGCTGGTCACCAGACAGCACCGGGCTTTCGGATGGCTCCACGGCAATAGCCTTAAAAGAAGGTTTTTTCGGCTTGATGTATTCACAAACTCCTGTAAGCGTGCCCCCTGTCCCAACGTCTGAAATCAGAATGTCGACTTTGCCGTCAGTGTCGTTCCAGATTTCGGGGCCCGTCGTTTCAAAGTGAATCTTGGGATTGGCAGGATTATCAAACTGCTGAAGAATGTAGCCGTTCGGTGTCGCCGCCAGGATTTCGACGGCCTTCTGTATCGCTCCATTCATGCCTTTCGGCCCAGGTGTGAGAACAATTTCGGCCCCGAATGCCTTGAGCAGTACACGGCGTTCGAGACTCATCGTCTCGGGCATAGTCAAGATGAGCTTGTAGCCCTTGACCGCGGCAACAAACGCGAGGGCAATGCCGGTGTTGCCGCTTGTCGCCTCAATGAGGACAGTCTTTCCAGGATGGATTTTTCCAGCCCGCTCGGCTTCCACAATTAAGCTGACACCAATTCGATCCTTGACGCTGGCATTCGGGTTGAAGCTTTCCAGTTTGGCCAGCACGGCTGCCTTGCAGCCAACCGACACTTTGTTCAAACGTACTAACGGAGTGTTCCCAATCAACTCGGTAATATCCTTTGCGATCTTCACCTTCAAGTCCTTTTCACGCGAAGACTTCCAAACTGGAATTTCCGCATTGTACATCTAACTCGCGCATCGTACGCTTGTCCTGCCCTCGACACAACGAATTTGCCATGGCCTGCTCCAGAAGGATTGCAAGGGTTCCAACTGCCAGCGTCCGCCGCCGGCGGCATTATTGGAAGATGGACCATTAAGTCGCGCGGCTCGGTTTATATCGGCCAGCACTTATCGATTTCGAGGGCCACCGTGGACGGACTTAACTTTTGCGTCGCAAAGCATACTTCGTGTATGTATCGCCAAGAGTCGCAATGGTTGGGACGGGTAAAACATATACTGTGTTGAAGTCCGGACTGATTTCAAGGCGCTGCTCCGTTATTTCCTTTGAGTCGGCATAACGAACAATCCGAGTTGCGCGCCCAGGGAACGCAGGATCAAGTACGATGTGACCATAGTGATCTCTTCGGTGACCGGTGGAAGCATCGATATCCTGCGCGCTAGCATCAAGAATCGCTGAGTCAGCCGACCACCAATGAGGCTTCGAGGATACGACCGTAAGTCCCGCGCCCGGGATTGGAGTGCCGTCCACGGTTTGACCGTGAATGTTGTGCGCTACCCATGTGCCGACGAGTTTGACCGCAGCTTTGTAGGCCCGATGTTGCGCCTTCAAGTCCCAAAGGTAGCTCGTAACGAATCCAAAAAAGAAGCCGAGCAGCGCGCCTTTCCACAAGTCGCTCATCAGCCCACTTTAGGCGGTTTTTACAAGAAGCGCTATTGGACGGCCCCAAAAGGTGAACTAGACAGCGCCTGATAAACGGGGCGATATCGGAATGTGGCCGAAACCAGCGCATGAAAAGGTGATACTAATTGGAATAATGCCTTCCGCAGGCTCGCCACATCAGGCTCGGAATCCGGCTTTTACTTCGGATTAGCCTGTGGTATTGATTCCGCTGTGACAACTGAAATCCCCGAGCGACGCCGCCAACCACGAATTAATTTGTCACAGATGGTTCGCATATGTCCCTTTGACCAGAGCTTGCCTTCGGAATACTGTACAACCGTCAATGTTTCACCGGACGGCCTGTACCTGGCCGCTTCGGCAGGTCATTACGCCCCTGGCATGAACGTCCATATAGCGAGCGATTACCAACCCGGCAGTCCCTTGAAACACGCATTGATAGGTATCGTTGTACGAGCTGAAAAGCGAGCAGATGACAAATGGGGCGTGGCAATCCAGACCTTTTCCCCGCCATCGTCAAGTATCCGGTGAGCTGATAGCGACGTTTGATCTGCATGAAACTGGCTCCGCCAGCCTCGGCTGGCGGAGCCAGCGACCTGGGTATAAATGGACACAGAGCGAGCACGGGAACGGAGTAGCTGATTCCCTGCCCTCGGGATCAGGAAATCTTCACGTCCACCTGGGGTGGCTGCGGTTGCCCCTTGCGCATCCGCTTTGCGCGCTCAAGCTGCGAGCGCAGGAGTTTACGAGACCGAGCTGCTTGTCTCAGGCAAAACAGCTATGGCTTGGCACAACTAGAACCAACTCCCGGGATATTTCACCGAGCAACCGTATGGGCGAGTCGCCGCAATCTCTACGGGCTTACCCGCCAAAGATTGCTCCAGCGCCAGGCTGACGTAGTTCGTGGAGCCAGGAATATCCTTGAGGTCATCCGTCGGACGGTTGTCAATCGCTCCATCATAAATCATCACGCCCTGCGGATTGATGACGACCATTTGTGGAGTCGTCTTGGCGTCATACAGATGTCCGATGGTGCCGGTCGGATCGAGGAGCACAGCAGTTGGTGCAGCTCCCATCTTTGCCAAGTAATTGTTCTCTTCGTTTGCGTTCACGTATCCTTGTTTGCCCGGTGCGGATGAGATCACCGTGAACCAAACGACGCCTTTGGCGGTCCACTGCTTCTGCAGATTTTGCATATTTCCGCTCTTATAGTGCTTCTGCATGTAGGGACAACCGTTGTTATGCCATTCCAGCACCACAAACTTTCCTTGATAATCGGCGAGGTGATAGGCCTTGCCATTGCTTGCTGTTCCGGTGAAGTCCGGCGCGAATCGCTCCGATTCTTAAATTTTTATGAATCGTGATGTCTAAAACAGCAATATTCCCAGACTGTTGAAGATTGGCGAATCACATATCAAATGCAGAATGTGCGTGTGCAGTCTAGCTTGTGATAGCGGCATGCTAACCGCTTCTTTCACGGGTTAGGGAAGCTATCTTCTTATCTTCTCGAGTAAGTAGCCGCTCCGCAAATTCTCTAATCGTCCTTTGGTCTAGCTAGAGGTTCGGCAAGGAAGCGTTGCAGAAAGCCAGATCCTTTTTTCTTGTAACTCTCAGAGCCTGCCTTCAAGAAGGCTTCGCAAGTCAGAGCATGCAGAAGACCCGTTGTGCCCCGGGCGATCAGAACTCTTCAATTCTGACGCCGTAAAAAGATTCGAGGTTGAGGTTTTCTGAGGGATAGTGCCTAAAGGACAAATATATTTCGGAATTTAATTTTTGTAACGGCGCTTTGCCTTCACTGGCACAGCCGGTGAATTGGTCGATATCCGGACGAGCCGTAACTATTCGGAGGGCTCTTTCTTCTGGCGGGAGAGAGTGCTGGAGGAATTTGGAGCCTTCCTTTTTGGAGCCGCCTATTTCAAGCCTCAAGATGATTTTGAAGGTATGAGACGAACGAGAGAGTCCTGCAGGGCAATTCTGTTATGGTAACTCGTTGACAAAGTTATTTGCCGGGTTTCAGGTATGAGGATACCGGAATGAGATGATGGTAACTAACTTGGTTTTTGCTTTTTTGCTCTTGCCCAACGAGCCTTTACTGCGTTTCGCGCAATGTCGCTGCGCTGTTCTGGCGTCATCTTTTGGAGCCTTGCCTTTCCGCCTTTTCGCCCCAACGCAACAGCGTTTGGGTCCTTTTCTTTCTTCATCGTCATCAGGAGATCTGACCTTATCGCTACGCGACTCGAAAATCAATTAGAAGACTTGACCATACTAAGCGCTTCGTATATACTAACCGCTTAGTATGGAGGTGTTCCATGAAGCGGAAAAGTGATTTGGTTCGTAAAGAAATCAGTCTTGCGAGACGCAGATGGTTCGGGATAAGCGCTGAGAAGTTAGCAGAATTGCGAAAATTGGTCGGCCGATATCGACTGTCGGTAGTCCTTGGAGACGTGATATTTATCGACACTGGTTGGTACGTCACCCATGCGGGGCTGCTCCGAATAGCTCATCGGAAACATTGCTCAGGCATCAAGACGAGATTAGAAAAGCAGTATTCTGACCCCTCAGCTAGCCGATGGGTCTTCAAGGCGATTGTCTACAATTCAACTGTCTCAAAAGGTTTTGTCGGCTATGGTGACGCCGATCCCTCCAACGTCTCCTCTCTGGTCCATGGCGCCGAGATGCGCGTCGCCGAAACTCGCGCCGTCAACCGCGCCCTCCGCAAGGCCTACGGCATCGGCCTCTGTTCGGTCGAGGAACTTGGCTGGGCCCCCAGATCCAATTCTTCTGGCTCATCCGAACATCGCAAGGCTTCCACGAACGGGAATAACGGCCACCAGAACGGCCAGCCTCGCCTCCGCGACCGCCTCTGCCTGCTGATCCGCCAACATCATCTTGATGCTGGCCTCGTGAAGGCCTATGCAGCCGACTACTGCGGAACCCCCACCCTGCGAGATGCTAGCCGAGAGCAGGTCGAAGCCTTCATCAACGGTCTGGCCGAGCGCGCCGCCAAGGACCGTCCGGGATTGATTTGTCAGCTCAATAGCTATTCCAAATCGCAGGAGGTGGCCCCTTGAAACGCCATATCCCAGGTTTGCATGGCGAAAGTCTCAACTCCGAGAGCATCTTGGAGGGTGTTTTCCTGGTCCGCGTCGATCGGGTCTTCTACCGCTGGCACCCGCAACGACCGTTTTACGTTCTGCGGCTCTCCATTCTCGAACCAAGAGAACATCAAGGCCGTTCCCTCAACGGTCGCCTCTACTGCACTCCCAAAGCACTTTGGAAACTTCGCTGGTTCCTCCGGGACTTTGGCTATGACCCTGATCTCTTGGGCCGAGACGAAGTTGACGAAAAGGCGCTCGTCGGCCTTCGAGGAATCGTGCGGATTTCCCGCACCACCCTGAACGGCCGCTCGTTCCTCAATCTCGGCGGGTTTGCCCCAGCCAGTGAATGGGATGAACTCTCCGTGTCTGCGACAAGCAATCAGGAGGTGGCCCGTGACGTTTAGCTACTCGCAAATTTCCCAGTACCTACGCTGCCCGAGGAGCTACCGCTTTCGGTATCTGGACGGCTGGAGGGAGAAGGAGTCTCGCGCGGCGCTGTGCTTCGGCCGCTCGTTTGAGAAGGCTCTGGCGGCACTCTTCGAGCGCGAGGATGCTGGAGCGGTATTGTTCAAGGAGTGGGGAGCGTACCGCGAAGTTCCGCTGGAGTACTCCCACGGAGACGACTGGGAGCGCCTGCTTCGTCAGGGAATCGGACTGCTCGAACAGTTCGCTCGGGATAAGCGAATCCGGATTCGCCAACCCAAACGCAACCTGCAGAAGAAAATCGTCCGCTCGCTCCCGAGCGGCCACGAGTTTGTGGCCTATGTCGATGCCATTGGCCACCTGGACGGCACACGGCGTTTGCTGGAATGGAAAACCACGAGTGCTCGTTATCCAGACCAGCCTGAAGGTCTGACCTCGCTTGACCTTCAGCTTGTCTGCTACTCCTGGATCAGTGGCATCTCCGATGCAGCCATTGTGGCTTTCGTGAGGAAACGCGTCCCGGAGATTCAATACCTGCTGGCTTCGATCACGGAAGAGCAGCGTCAGGAGTTTGGCCAGCTGGTCGAAGCGACCGCTCGTCAAATCGAAACGGCCCAGTTCCCTGCCCACCCAGGAATCCGTTTCCCGCAGAACGGGTGCGTCAGCTGCGCACATCTCGGCCTATGCCTTGGGAACGAGTCCCTGGTCGGAACCAAGCTCATTCGTCAACCGGGAGCGAGCGACCTTGATTGGCTTGATGTGCTTGACGACTAACGGAAGGCCGTTGATGGCTCCGAAGCTCAATCGCCGGCGTGCCGTGTTTGTGCTCTCGAAGATCGATGAGAACTTGGCGTGGGAGAAGACGACGGACCGCGAACGGGATTCGAAGTTTGTCGAACTTGGTCGCTATCTGTGCGAGGTTCGGGCAGGGCAATACTGGAGGGTGGACAACATCCGTTCGTTCGACGAGTTCCTGGAAAGGAAGTTCCCGGAGTCCAGACGCAAGGCCTACTACCTGATGGCGATCCACGAGCACCTAACCCCAATTCGCAAACGGGAATTGGAACAGATCGGATGGACCAAGGCGCGGGAGCTTGCGAAGGTGGCTCGGCGGGATAGACAGGGGTTCGATTGTGCACCCTGGGTGCACAAAGCCAGCACGATGCCGCGGGAGGAATTCAAGCGCGAGGTTGATCGCTACCTGACTGGCAAGGACACCGAACCATGGGAGATCCTCTATTTCAAGGCGTACAAGAGCCAACTGCCTGTAATCGAGCAGGCACTAGAAACAGCTGGTCTGATGCTCGGAAGCGACAAATCGCGAGGCTACTGCTTAGAAATGATCTGTGCGGACTTCCTGGCGGGAGTGAGCTTGGAGGCCGGCAACCGAGATGCTTTATTGCCTTGCCTCACTCGGCTGGTTATTGGTCTTCCGAAGCCGCTGCGGAAGCAAATCGTTGAAGAAGTGCAGGTGACACTTTGACTGGGATCCGCGCTAGGCGACCCCGCTTGAGGCTTGGTCCAGGAGCTTATCGCCAGCTCTGCCGGGAAGTCCTGGAGCGAGATGGCTGGCGTTGTCAATCGTGCGGGAGCCTCGAGAATCTTCAAGTCCATCACATTCAGCCGCGGAGCCGACTGGGCGATGACGCGGCCGAGAATCTGATCACCCTCTGCGCGCCATGCCATCAGAAAGCCCATCGACAATAGGGGCAGCTGTAAGCTGGAAAGCGACCAACCGGACTGCTGGTAATCGGCAGGGTGTCTACTCGTTCGCGTTAGAACGGTCGGGCGCCTCAGTAAATTCCGGTTTTATGCGCAACAGGATGTGGATTGCGACCCCCGACTTTCCATCTGGTAGACGATCAATCCTCACAATCTGACCTGTTTCTTCAAGGTTTATGATGTCTCCAGATTGGAAGTTGCGTATTACGCCCACCTTCCAGTTGTGGAAGTATTGCTCGAGGTAGTGCCTTGCCGAGGTCTCAAAATACAGTCCTTCTCGCGACACGTTCGATGTCCGGCCAATCTCTTCAGGCCAATTAGAGTCCAAGCAACGGATCCGGATCGGTAGCGACACCTTCGCACGTGGTGCGCGACGGCGATTCTTGATCGGGGCTTCCATATGGATGATTCCTGCCTTCGAACAGGCAACGAAAAAATCGCCGAATGAATTAGTTCCGTGCCTTCCCTATCAAGTTTGATTTTCTCCCGAGCCAATATTCTACACTCTGGGAATTGCTTGGTCCAAAAGTAGATAACTTTCGCTGCCTCGAGAAACTAGGCCGGGGTCAAGTTTAAGATAAACACACGCTGGTTTACCACATGAGTAAAACTGGACATATCGCTTTTTGGTTCACCAGTGTAGTATTTGCGATAAACAGTGATGCTTATCAGCTGTCTGAACACCGTGTAGTGCTCCCAGCCAAATTGGCCAACTTATCTGGGTGGAATCAGCGCCTCCCAAACAGGAGGCAACACGATTCGGAGATTCAATACCTGATGGCTTCGATCACGAAAGAGCAGTGTCAGGAATTCGGCCAGTTGGTTGAACCCATGGCCCGTCAAATCGAGACTCCCCAGTTCCTTTCCGTCCGTTCGTTCGATGAGTTCCTGGAGAAGAAATTCCCGGAGTCCAGACGCAAGGCTTACTACCTGATGGCCATCCACGAGCACCTGACTCCCATCCGCAAGCGGGAACTGGAACAGATCGGATGGACCAAGGCGAGGGAGCTAGTGTGTTGTCCCGGAAATACTTTCACAAAGTCTCTGTAGTTTGGCGAAGATCGAGTCTGCGGTTGCCGTCCACACAAAGGGTGTCGCGTGGGCATTGGAGCTTCGCACGAATGCGTCGATTTTGGCGATCAATTCTTTCACGCTTCGGAAGGTTCCGCGGCGGATGGCCTGCTGTGTGATGCGGTTGAACCAGATTTCCACTTGGTTGAGCCACGAGGCGTAGGTCGGCGTGAAGTGCACGTGGAAGCGGGGCCGCGCCGCCAGCCAGCGCTTCACCCGGGGATGTTTGTGCGTCGCGTAGTTGTCCACGACGATATGCACGTCCAACTGGCCTGGTACGTTCTCCTCGATCTGCCGCAGAAAATCGAGATACTCCTGATGCCGGTGACGCTGCCGGCATTGCGTGATCACTTTGCCCTTCGCCGTGTCCAGCGCCGCAAACAGCGTCGTAGTGCCATGGCGTCGGTAGTCGTGCGTCACGCCCTCGACGTAACCGAGTCCCAGCGGCAACATCGGCTGGGTGCGTTCGAGCGCCTGAATCTGGCTCTTTTCATCCACGCACAGAACTACGGCGTTTTCCGGCGGATGCAAGTACAGCCCTACAATATCCCGTACTTTCTCCACAAAAAATGGATCCGTCGAGAGCTTGAAATGTTTCTGTCGGTGTGGCTGCAATCCAAACGCCTGCCAGATGCGGTGCACCGTCGACTTCGATACGCGCGTGGCTTCGGCGATCTGCCGGATACTCCAATGCGTACCGCCTTTCGGTTTCGTTTCCAGCGTCTTGCGCACCAACTGCGCCACACGTTCGTCACTGATCGGGCGTGGGCGACCGGGGCGCAACTCGTCATGGAGCCCGGCCACATCCTGCTTCAGAAATCGCCGTCGCCACTTCCCCACCGTGGCCTTCGTTGTTCTCAACTGCCGGGCAATCTCCTGGTTGTTGATCCCCGCGGCGCTCATCAGAACAATCCGCGCCCGAGTCACCAGCCCTGCAGGAAGCGAGCGCGAACTCGCCAGTCCTGCAAGCTGTTCGCGCTGCTGCGGATTCAATACCAACGCCGCTTTTGGCCTTCCCATCGCCATAGGCGCCTCCATTGTGCATCCGAGATGCCTATTTTCAGAGCAATACTAATGCCATTTATTTATGGGACAGAACACTAGCTAAGGTGGCTCGGCGGGACAGACAGGGATTCGATTGTGCACCCTGGGTGCACAAAGCGAATACGATGCCGCGGGAGGAATTCAAACGCGAGGTCGATCGCTACCTGACTGGCAAGGACACAGAGCCTTGGGAGATTCTCTATTTCAAGGCGTACAAGAGCCAACTACGTGTAATCGAGCAGGCTCTAGAAACAGCGGGTCTAATGCTCGGGAGCGACAAATCGCGAGGCTACTGCTTGAGATGATCTGTGCGGATTTTCTGGCAGGAGTGAGCTTGGAGGCGGGCAACCGAGATGCCCTATTGCCTTCCCTCACCCGGCTGGTCATTGGTCTTCCTAAGCCGCAGCGGAAGCAACTCCTTGAAGAAGTGCAGGTAACGCTTTGACTGGGATCCGCACCAAGCGGCCCCGCTTGAGGCTTGCCCCTGAAGCTTATCGCCAGCTCTGCCGAGAAGTCCTGGAGCGAGATAGCTGGCGTTGCCAATCGTGTGGGCGGATGTAAGATCTTCAAGTCCGTCATATTCAGTGGCGGAGCCACTTAGGCGATTACGCAGCAGAGAATCTGATAGCTCTTTGTGTCATGTGTCACCATAGAGCTCACCGACAACGGCGAGACACGGAGCCAGACTCTCTAACGCACTGATAGCGCAAAGCCATCTTTTTTCAACAAGGTCGGTCTCCCACTCGAAGCGAAAAGAGGCTTGCAGCAGGGTGCTATGATGTCGCAGCAATCTAGCAACCGCCGCCGGTTCGCACGCGGGAGGAGTCAGACCCAGCTTGTATCGCATTCTCCTAATTGTGATCGCGTTGATCGTGTACGGATCCCTGTATCCGTGGGAATTCCACTCCACACAACTGGCCGCTAGTCCGCTCTGGGTGCTTATTCATTCTTGGCCGACGGGCATTGACCGATTCCTTGTTCGCGATATCGCGGTCAACCTATTGATTTACATGCCAGTCGGCGTGTTTGGCTTTCTCGCGCTCCGACAGAACTTTCGCACCTCGTTTGCCGTGACCGTGACGGTGTTGATTGCGCTCGCGCTGTCCAGCGCCATCGAGATGACCCAATTGTTCGACGATGCGCGCGAATGCACTGCTTCTGACGTGGTCTGCAATGTCGGCGGAACAGTATTCGGTGTGACCCTGGGCTACCTCTATCAAAACTGGCTGAAAGGTTTCGTTGCCCGAGCAGAGAAAGCCAAGCTTCTGCATCCGTCCGGTGCGATCCTGCTCTTTTATACCTGGTTTGCATTCCAGGCATTTCCTTTATTCTCGGTGCTGGTCCGGACCAGGCTGGCCGAGAAATTCCGGGACCTCTTCGCGATGGTGTCGGTCTCTCCCCTCGAAACGTTCACGTATTTTGTCGAGTGGTTGGTCGTAGCCCAACTGTTAGAACGTATGCTGGGCGCAGAGCGGACCCGCCGATGGATCCCGCTACTGCTGCTCGTGCTGCCGGCCAAACTCCTAATAGCGGGCAGGACCTTCACTTGGTCCGAATTGGCTGGCGCAGGGCTGGCGTACATCTGCTCGTATTTTTTAAGCGGGTATCCGCGGCGCGCAACTCTTCTGGCTGGCTTGATCGTGTCGCTGCTGATTCTGCGGGGCCTCGCTCCCTATCACTGGAGCAGCGTTGCCAATCCTTTCTCCTGGATACCATTCAGTGGATTTCTCGCGGCGAACTGGGAGTTCGGCATGCTGACATTTCTTCGGAAATGTTTTTGGTATGGATCGGCGATCTGGCTCTTGCGGGCGCCCGGCTTGCGCCTAACGCGGGCGGCCGTTGCCGTGGCGCTGATACTAGGCACAATCGAAGTGATCCAAATCCACCTTCCCGGTAGGGTGGCCGAGATCACTGACCCTTTGCTTGCACTGATACTCGCCTTGACTCTTGGGCTGTTGGACCGGTCGCAGAGTCTGCACAGCAACTCTTCATTGACGAAGGCTCGCACTTCCAGGGTCGAATCGCCGTGATAAGCGGCAAATTGTTTTCGGGTTAGTGAATCGTGCGAAACCGCTTCGGATTGGGTGCGGAAGCGAATCGGCTCTGCAGCCCCGGCAGTAGGAGCACACCCATCCACGGAAAACCATTAAGGCTAAGTTTTACACTTGGCGACGGTGGCTCTAGTCTGTCGCGCAAATCAGTTCTTCATCTTTCCCTCTCATTGCTTTCATGTCTGTTAATTAATCTCATAGGCTGGTCCCACTTCAAGGAACGTTCTCGGGGCTTCAGGTAAGCTGCTCCCCTGCGCTCGAAGACGCAAAAAGGCTTGGACAACCTAACGCCCAACATCGGCCACTATGGACAAATGGCGGTAAATGATTTCTTCAATGTCCTGGGGATAAATATTTTCGCCGCCGATGGTTTATCTTGGTGATCGACGACGATGGGGTGAAAATCACATGCGCAGATCCTTGCCTCATGTGGATTTCACCAAGCTCGAACCCGGTAGACTTATGAAGTTTCAAGAGGAGCTATTGGCACCGGCATTTTCTCCCAGTCCGCATATCGTCTCGATTTGGATTCCCTCGACCGACCCGTCATTGAAGTTCGATCGGACGCATAATTCCCTTCTCAGCTCGAATGACGTGCCTGATCTCGCCACGGGCCTGAACTTGATTGCGAAATTCACTTTAGCTGTCTCAAGCATGCGCAAATCCCCTGCCAAGCCAGGCTGAGATACACAATGGTTTTCGCCTCGCATTGCCACGCGAAAGTAAAATATAGTTCTATGAGTCATAGTACTAGGGAGTTTAACTGACCTTCTTTTCGCTTACGTCCACTCGATAGAAATGATATGGTAGAGGCGGTTTATTTACCCGCTGCAGTGTAAGCCGACCAACTCAGGGGTTGTCCGATGCTGAAAAGGAATTCGTACTTTACCAAGAACAGTGCGCCCGGACTTCGTGTCTACCTGGAAGCCCACCTTACGCGCTAAACAGGGAAAGAGTTCTACATGACCCACTGCCAGGTTAACTTCATGAGAGGCGCATCCCTGACAAGCGGAATCCTGTGTCGCATACTGACAATGGGGAGCGCTTTTGCGCCTGCTCTGGCTGCGCCCCGATGGCGCCGGATGCTGGTGCTGTGCGTGCTTCTTTTGGGGATTCGTCCTGCGCGGGCACAAACGAATGTGCTCACGTATCGAAACGACAATAGTCGCACGGGCCAGAACGTGGAAGAGACGAACCTTACTCCTGCGAACGTCAACCCGAGTCAGTTTGGCAAGCTGTTCACGCAGGTGGTGGATGGGTCCGTATACGCGCAGCCGCTCTACCTGGCCAACGTCACTATCCCTGGAAAAGGCACTCATAACGTGGTTTATGTGGTCACTCAACACGACAGCGTGTATGCGTTTGATGCAGATGGTAACGTCGGCGCCAACGCGGCCCCGCTGTGGACCGTGAGTTTCCTGTCGTCCGGTGTTACTCCCGTCCCAATTGCCGATGTTAGCTGCCCGGACATCGCGACTCCGGAAATTGGTATCACCAGCACGCCCGTGATCGACGCGAATACTGGAACGTTGTACGTAGTCGCAATGACCAAAGAAAACGGTGCATACTTCCATCGCCTGCATGCCTTGGACGTGGCCACCGGCGCTGAGAAATTGGGCGGACCAACGACGATTCAAGGCTCCGTGCCGGGCAACGGGACTGCCAGTTCGTCGGGCTCCCTGAGATTTACTCCCCTGCTCCAGCTGCAAAGATCGGGACTGCTTCTGGCGAATGGCGTGATCGACATCGAATGGGCAGGCTTCTGCGACCTGGGTTCTTATCACGGCTGGGTGATGGCCTACGATGCCTCCACACTGCAGCAATTGGCGATCTACAGTGACACCGCTAACGGCTCTCAGGGGGGCATCTGGATGGGCGGCGCTGGCGCTGCAGCGGATGCGGTCGGCAACGTTTTCTTGGTGACCGGTAACGGTACCTTTGATTCGAGCAGCAGTTCGCCCACGGATTTCGGCGACAGTGTGCTCAAATTAGGTCTAAGCGGTGGCAATCTTTCCGTCAACGATTATTTTACCCCTTACGACCAAGCCACCCTCAGCGTGGGTGACCAGGATCTCGGATCGGGAGGAGCGCTTCTATTGCCCGACCAGCCGGGAAGCCATCCTCATTTGCTGGTCGCAGCGGGGAAAGAGGGAGGCATCCATCTGCTCGACCGGGACAATTTAGGCCACTTCAGCAACAACGATGTGAGCGACCCGCAAATCGTGCAGGAGATCGCCAATGCATTGGGCAGTATGTTTGCAACGGCCGCATACTGGAACAACAATGTCTACTTCTGGGCAGTCAATGACCAACTCAAAGCTTTTGCATTAAGCAATGGATTACTCTCGTCTTCACCTACCTCGCAATCGGCGGTCACCTATGGCTTTCCAGGTGCGACTCCCTCGATTTCGTCCAGCGGGGCCAGCAACGGAATCGTTTGGTCATTGCAGACTGATGCGGTCGGCGCGGGCCCCAATTTCTCCAGTGGTCCCGCCATCCTTCGCGCCAACGACGCCAGTAATGTCTCCATTGAACTTTACAACTCCGAGCAGAACAGCAGCCGCGACGCCGCGGGAGACGCCGTCAAGTTCACCGTGCCGACCGTTGCAAACAGCAAGGTGTATGCGGGAACCGTGGGGCAATTGAACGTATACGGTCTGCTAGATCCCGCGCTACAGGCGGCCACGCCAACTTTCAGTCCGGCGGGCGGAACATTCTCCGCGGCTCAGTCAGTGATACTTTCGGATCCAACACCAGGAGCGTCAGTTTTTTACACTACAGATGGCAGCACGCCCAGTTCATCATCGATTCTCTATACCAGCGCTATTGTAATCAGCAGCAGCAGGACAATCACCATCCAGGCCATGGCCACTGCGGCAGGGTTCCTCAACAGCGCGGTCACGAGTGCCGTCTATATCATCCAGGGTCAGCTCGGGCCGCCGCCCGGGCTGATCTCGGTCAACCCCAACTCTGGCGCGCAAGGACAGCTTCTTCCTAGCGTCGTGCTCACCGGCAATAACTTCGAGACCGGCGCTACCTGCAGCTTCGGCGCGGGCATCACTGTGAATTCCTGCACCGTTAGCTCCACCACACTGATCACAGCGAACATCACGGTTACACCCACCGCCATGATTGGGGCGCGGAGCATTGTGGTTACCAATCCCGACACACAGATCGGAACGCTGGCCAATGGCTTCATTGTCACCCAGGGATCGAACATCATACTGGTCAACCAGGTTAGCGCCGGGGACAGCACTGGGAACTCGTTCAGTTCGATCGCAGCACCGTCAGCCAACCACACCACTGGGAACCTGCTGGTCGTCATCTGTCGCAATGGCAACTATCTTGATAGCCAGACTGCGCCCACCGATACGGCCGGCAACCAGTTTGTGGGGCTAATCCCGGCGGTGACTCCGGAAGTCGGCGTGATTCAGATGTGGTACGCCAAGAACATTAATGGCAATACAAGCAACGTCGTCACGTGCCACTTCGCCTCACCCGATGCCTGGCTGACGATCAGTGTCTTGCAGTACTCGGGAGCGGATCCCAGCAGTCCTCTCGACTCCCAAGCCAGCGCTAGCGGATCGGGTGCGGCCACTTCCGGCGTTGCGCCTGCCGTGACCTCCTCGCGAATCGGTGGTTTGGTTGTGGTCGGGGCTACGGTAGGTGCCGTTGGCATGACCTTCAGCCCAGGCCCCGGCTTCACGCTGCGCGATTCCAATATCGCCACGTTCAGCGGCGATGAAGACATGAGCATCTCGGCGCCAGGGCCAGTGATTCCGAGTATGTCTTGGGGACCGAGCTCGCAGCGCTGGACCATGGTGGCCGCCGCGTTTATACCAGTAAAACCTCCGAACACGACGACCATCACACTGGTCAACCAGGTCAGCGCCGGGGACAGCACTGGGAACTCGTTCAGTTCGATCGCAGCACCGTCAGCCAACCACACCGCCGGGAACCTGCTGGTCGTCATCTGTCGCAATGGCAACTATCTTGATAGCCAGACTGCGCCCACCGATACGGCTGGCAACCAGTTTGTGGGGCTAATCCCGGCGGTGACTCCGGAAGTCGGCGTGATTCAGATGTGGTACGCCAAGAACATTAATGGCAATACAAGCAACGTCGTCACGTGCCACTTCGCCTCACCCGATGCCTGGCTGACGATCAGTGTCTTGCAGTACTCGGGAGCGGATCCCAGCAGTCCTCTCGACTCCCAAGCCAGCGCTAGCGGATCGGGTGCGGCCACTTCCGGCGTTGCGCCTGCCGTGACCTCCTCGCGAATCGGTGGTTTGGTTGTGGTCGGGGCTACGGTAGGTGCCGTTGGCATGACCTTCAGCCCAGGCCCCGGCTTCACGCTGCGCGATTCCAATATCGCCACGTTCAGCGGCGATGAAGACATGAGCATCTCGGCGCCAGGGCCAGTGATTCCGAGTATGTCTTGGGGACCGAGCTCGCAGCGCTGGACCATGGTGGCCGCCGCGTTTATACCAGTAAAACCTCCGAACACGACGACCATCACACTGGTCAACCAGGTCAGCGCCGGGGACAGCACTGGGAACTCGTTCAGTTCGATCGCAGCACCGTCAGCCAACCACACCGCCGGGAACCTGCTGGTCGTCATCTGTCGCAATGGCAACTATCTTGATAGCCAGACTGCGCCCACCGATACGGCCGGCAACCAGTTTGTGGGGCTAATCCCGGCGGTGACTCCGGAAGTCGGCGTGATTCAGATGTGGTACGCCAAGAACATTAATGGCAATACAAGCAACGTCGTCACGTGCCACTTCGCCTCACCCGATGCCTGGCTGACGATCAGTGTCTTGCAGTACTCGGGAGCGGATCCCAGCAGTCCTCTCGACTCCCAAGCCAGCGCTAGCGGATCGGGTGCGGCCACTTCCGGCGTTGCGCCTGCCGTGACCTCCTCGCGAATCGGTGGTTTGGTTGTGGTCGGGGCTACGGTAGGTGCCGTTGGCATGACCTTCAGCCCAGGCCCCGGCTTCACGCTGCGCGATTCCAATATCGCCACGTTCAGCGGCGATGAAGACATGAGCATCTCGGCGCCAGGGCCAGTGATTCCGAGTATGTCTTGGGGACCGAGCTCGCAGCGCTGGACCATGGTGGCCGCGGCCTTCAAATAGGAGGATTGCAAGCTGCTCTCGCGTCAATGCAGTCTGCGACGGCCCGCTTGCGCAAGCCCGAGGCGATCCGCCGGGGCTTGCCCTGAATCCGCCCGCGCGTATCACACGACGCCGGCGCGAAAATATGTTGCTAGGCTCCAGGCCATCTTGGACTTTGAAGGAGAGAATGGGAATTATGAGGCCGCATGGCGCTATCATGTTATTAGCCTTCTTTCGCCATAAAGGATTGGGTATCTGTTCTATACACGCCATCTGGTGCCCTTCGGCCGAGGATGTCACAAATCGAGGCCAGGCCGCGCATCTAATATTTTGGCTTAGTGCATTGTTTTCTAGGCGATACAAGTCAGTCTGTCGAATAACGCTTCACAACATATGCGTACTGGCCTATCTCAAGTAGCCCTCCGAATTTCTCGAAGAGCTCCCCGCATCGCGGGGTTCGGGCTGAAAGTTGCCTCCAGAGTCCTTCCAGGGCATACGCCGCCCTGGAGTTTGCGAATAATTGCTGATGCGATTGACCTTCGGGTTCTCGTTCCTGCAAGGCTTAGAAATGGAATGAAGATGCAGGTCGTATGGACCGACTCTGTAGGATCTGCGATCCGTTCAGAAGGCTGCTACGAACCCGAAGTGGTTTCCGTATTCCTCTCACACATAAAGCATGGCCATACGGTGATTGACGTCGGTGCGCACGTGGGCCAGTACACTCTGCTCGCCGCTGGGATCGGTTGTACAGTACACAGCTTTGAGCCCGAGCCTAAGACATTCGCGATTCTCTCCGGGAACGTCGCACAAAACGGGCTTGCCAGAGTCTTTTTGAATCAATGCGCACTAGCCCAATCCTCACATTCAGCGAGACTCTTCTCTGCGAGCTCCGATAACATCGGGGCCACCTCTCTGGTTCCTAACAAGTATACGTCTAACATTTCTACGCTTGTCTCTTGTGTGTCGCTGGATGGGTACCTAGCCGATCATGGGAATCCAGAGATCTCCTTAATTAAAATTGATGTGGAAGGGGCGGAAATGGACGTGCTACGCGGAGCCAAATCCGTCCTTTCTCTTCATCATCCACAGTTGATCGTGGAATTCAACGAACCGATGCAAGCCGCGTTCGGCCATTCTTGTTCAGAAATCGCAGATTTTCTCCGAAGCTTCGGCTATCGGCTCTGGAGAATCACAGCCGGCGGGCTCGTTCCCTATGTCCCTCAATGCGAAGACGAAGAATTCTTCAACGTCTTCGCAGATTGACTCACCGCCAAGCCAATCGGGTTGTACCAAGTGGCTGCAGGGAGTTCCTGGAGAGGAAGTTCTCCGAGTCCAGACGCAGGGGTTACTACCTGATGGCGATCTACGAGCACCTAACGCCAATCCGCAAGCGGGAACTGGAACTGATCGGATGGACCAAGGCGCGGGAGCTAGCCAAGGTGGCTCGGCGGGATAGACAGGAGTTCGATTGTGCACCCTGGGTGCACAAAGCCAGCAGGATGCCCAGGGAGGAATTCAAGCGCGAGGTTGATCGCTACCTGACTGGCAAGGACACCGAGCCGTGGGAGATCCTCTATTTCAAGGCCTACAAGAGCCAACTTCCCGTAATTGAGCAGGCGCTAGAAACAGCGGGTCTGATGCTTGGGAGCGACAAGTCGCGAGGCTACTGCTTGGAGATGATCTCTGCGGATTTTCTGGCAGGAGTCGGCTTGGAGGCCGGTAATCAAGACGCTCTTCTGCATTCGCTGACTCGGTTGGTACTCGGCCTTCCTGAGTCGCAGATAAGGGAACTTCTTGAAGCAGTCCAGGTCGCGCTTTGAGTTGAATGCGCGCGAAACGGCCACGCCTAAAGCTTGACCCTGAAGCTTGTCGTGAGCTATGCCGCGAAGTCCTGGAGCGAGATGGCTGGCGTTGCCAATGGTGTGGGCGGATGGAAGGTCTTCAAGTCCATCACATTCAGTGGCGGAGCCGACTCGGCGACGACGCAGAGGAAAACCTGAACACTCTCTGCGGAACCTGTCACCAGTCGTGGCATAGGGAAGTGACTAAATGGCTTCGCAGATATTCAGACACGAGTTGTATAACATTTCACAACGAATAGGGCGGAGGATAGGGCCTCCCAGAAGTACGATGTCACAGCCTGGGTCAGCCTAAAGTAAGCGTCATGTCTGAACCGTGTAGACGAAGTGTGAATAATTAAGGATGCTGCCGGTTGTGGGCACATCGCTAAGTGTCCACGAGGGATACGTGGACACATCCGAGCAGATGACCGTTGCGGCCGCCAGCCAGGTAAAAAAGAGGCAGAAAAGATCGGTCGAAGAAAAGCGACGAATCGTCGAAGAGACGTTAGCAGCCGGGGCGTCGGTAGCACGCGTGGCGCGGCGGCATGCCGTGAACGCCAATCAGGTTTTTTACTGGCGCAAGAAGTATCGCGAAGGACGGCTAAGTAAGGGCCCGTCCAGTAAGCTCCTACCTGTAACTTTGTCTTTGTCCGATAGCACGTGCGGTAAACCTGCGTCTTGGTCATCCGTGGTCGGGTCGCTGGAGATCAAGCTCAGCAAAGGGACGATTCGCGTAGCAGGGAACGTGGACGTGGTGGTGTTGCGTACGGCCATCGAGAGTTTGCTCGGATGATCGGGCTGCCCACAGGAACACGCATCTGGATCGCCGCAGGAGTGACGGATCTACGTCGCGGATTTACGGGCCTGAGCGGGATGGTGCAGACGGCGCTCCAGGAGAATCCGTTTTCAGGACAGGTGTTTGTGTTTCGTGGTCGGCGGGGAGATCTGATCAAGGTACTGTGGTTCGATGGTGACGGGTTGTGTCTGTTTGCGAAAAGACTGGAGCGCGGAAGATTCATCTGGCCGCAGGCCACGAGCGGAACGGTGGCACTCACACCGGCACAGTTATCGATGTTGCTTGAGGGCATCGACTGGAGACGTCCGATCCGCAGCTACGATCCGCAGATGGCGGTGTGAAAGAAAAGATTTTATTTTTATTTTGCTATTTTCGGGTGCATTTTAATCATGCTGTAAACAAAGTGCGGTAGAGTGGCGGCAATGGATGCCCGCACGCTTGCCGATCTCGAGCAACTGGATTCCGAAGCGCTGAAGTCCCTCATCCTGTCCCTGCAAGAACAAGTTTTTTCCCATCGGAAACAACTCAGCACGCAGCAAGAGGAAATCCTTTCGCAGCGCGAGCAACTGGCTTCGCGCGACGCGGAAATCGAGCATTTAAAGCTGTTGATTGCCAAGTTGCGGCGCATGCAGTTCGGTCGCTCTTCGGAGAAGGTCGATCGTCAGATCGAACAACTCGAGTTGCGACTGGAAGAGCTACAAACGAGCCAAGCGGAGAAACCCGCGGCCAACATTGCTGCGCGACCAGCCCTCCCTAACCAGCCAGTGCCAGCACCCGTGCGGCGGTCTTTGCCGGAGCATCTGCCGCGCGAAACGCGCAAGTACCTGCCACAGCAAAAGGCTTGTCCGGACTGCGGCGGAGCATTGCAACCACTGGGTGAAGACGTATCCGAAATCCTGGAGTACGTGCAGGTGCGCTTCAAGGTGATCCAGCAGGTTCGCCCGAAGCTGGCTTGTGCGGGTTGCGATCGCATCGTGCAAGCCGCGGCGCCAAGTCGACCGATCGAGCGCGGCATGGCTGGTCCCGGACTGTTAGCCCACGTATTGGTCTCCAAGTATAGCGATCATCTACCGCTGTATCGGCAGTCGGAGATTTATGCACGCGAAGGTGTGGAGCTGGATCGCTCGACACTGGCGGACTGGGTGGGGGGAACCAGTCGGTTGCTCGCACCGCTGGTCGAAGCGCTGCGCCGTCACGTGATGGCCGGCTACAAAATTCACGGGGATGACACGCCGGTGCCGGTGCTTGAGCCGGGCCGCGGAAAAACCAAAACTGGCCGGCTATGGACGTATGTGCGAGACGATCGGCCGGCAGGAGATAAGACGCCCCCGGCGGTGTGGTACTGCTACACACCGGATCGCAAGGGAGAACACCCGCAAGCGCACTTGCGCGACTTTACCGGCACGCTACAAGCGGATGCGTACGCGGGTTACGAGAGGGTTTACGAAAGCGGCCGCATCCTGGAAGCGGGGTGTTGGGCGCACGTCCGCAGGAAGTTCTACGACCTGCTGGTGGCTCATAACTCTCCGGTTGCTGTTGAGGCCGTGGAACGCATCGCGGGACTCTATGCCATCGAAAAGGAAATCCGGGGACGTCCAGCAGAGGAACGCCGCGAGATCCGCAACACGCGCAGTCGACCGTTGCTGGAATCGCTGAAGCAATGGTTCGAGGAGACGTTGGGGAAACTGTCGAGGAAGTCCGACACCGCGCTGGCCGTTCGCTATGCGCTGGGACGATGGGAAGCGCTGATGCGCTACTGCGACGATGGTCGCCTCGAAATCGATAATAACGCTGCAGAACGTTCCCTGCGTGCCGTGGTGTTGGGCAGGAAAAATTATTTATTTAATGGTTCGGACGCAGGGGGCGAGCGGGCCGCGGCTATTTACAGCCTCATTAGTTCCGCCAAACTCAACGATCTAAATCCCGAGGCGTATCTGCGCAACGTGCTGGAACGTATCGCCGATCATCCCATCAACCGCATCGAGGAGCTTTTGCCCTGGAACCTCGCCTCGGAACTTGCTCCAGGCTCGTTCCGCGCTGCGTAGTAAACCAAACAAATCCGTCAAGACGGTCTACAGTCAACGCTTACAGCCTAAACTGATTTTCAGCGCTTTCAGCTGCTGCTTGCCCCAAACAAACAGGGATCAAGAGAAGTTTTAAAAAAATAGCGCGGGGGAAATGCTTCGTTACAGGTTCTTTGTATCTATTGTTTTAACTATCCTTACCATCTCGTAAAATTCCCCAGCTAGAGTGTTGGCACTAAATCTCTCAATGGCGCGATCTTGCAATCGCTTTATTTCCTCTTCCGGGAGCGGGTGGCCTCTTAAGATCTTCACTCGATTCGCCAGCGCGCCTGTTGTGGACAGATCGACAAGCCATTGATCGTCTTCCAGAATATACTTTCCACCAGGATGAGGATGGCAAATGACGGGTAGTTTTGCCATCACTGCTTCAATCAATGCATTCGACAGCCCCTCTGTAAAACTTGGTAGAACAAACACATCCGAGATGTAGAGCGCGCGGTGAACATCCTCAGGAGCCAACGTAAACCAGCGGACATTCGGTCCTAATTCCTTAGCGGCGAGTAACTTTAGCGCATCCGTCTCAGCTTCCGGGTGTCCACATAGCAAGAGTTTGACGCTGGGATCTCCTAAAGCGGCGACTTCTCTAATCAGATAATCTAAACGCTTCTGATAACGGTTCCACGCAGCAACACAGATTATTATGTAGTCTTCCTTCTGGAAACCGAATTGTTGACGCAGTTGTTCGCGGGATTCTCCAGGAGTTGCGTAGAAGACGCAATTGGGGAGAAGGTGCATCTTCTGTTCTTCAATGCCGAATCCCGCAGCCTTCTTAAAAGAATCCGGATACAAGTGCTGAATGTGATCGAAATCCTCGTAGCTTGACGGTTCCAAGGCGTCTCCGTGGGCAAAGATAATCTTGAACTTCAAATGGAACATTTTGCGAATGACCATGAGAAGGCGACCAAGAGGCAGCTCTTTTGTCCAGACAATATCCGGCTGCCATGAAAGAAGTTTCGGGATGAAGCCAATGCTGAAGGTCATCTGTTCAAAATGATAGCAGAGGTCCCAAAATCGCCGTTCGTCTAACGTACGAAAGATACCGAGGGGAGAATTGAGTATGTCGTTGCGGGCGATATTCCAAACGCGCTCCGCGTTGGGGAACTCACCGCCACTGAATACTCTCAAGTCGAGTCTCGGATCCGATGACAGTGCAGCCTGCCAACGCGAGGTGGATATTTCGAAGCCGCGTTGTACCCGACCTAATCCGCAGCTGACGAGGGCCAGCTTGATCGGATGCGACTTGCTCCCTCTCTTCCTATTGTCGCCCGCCATCGTCGTTTTAACGTGTGACTTCGATTATGAGATCCCATCGAACTCATCGCGTTAGGAGTTCCATTATATCCGTTCGTCATCGGAGAGTTCCTGAATGGTTTAGCCGGGGTTTCCATTTTGACTGCCCGATAAATCGCTTGGGTGAAGGCAAACTTCGGAGGTTCTCTCGGGTGGGATGGAAACCTGTACTTTATCTGACCTTCCGACCAGTTGGTCTCGATCGACCACAGTTCTTAAACTGCCAATGTAGTGAATTACCTTGCCCCAAATTCCGTCCCCCTCCGAGCAAATGTACGTAGTGTTTCAATTTATCGTAACCCCTTTATATTCTCAATATTCCTGATAGTCCTAGTGGCAGCCCTTACCCAATCAGGATGCGTCTCATCGTCCGGAAATCTCACTGCAAGTCCCACGAGCCTCAATTTCGGGAACGTGGCGATGGGCTCCAGCAGTAATCAGCGTCTGACCCTCATGAATTCCAGCGCTGCAGTCATTACGATCACCCAGGCTGTCGCCTCTGGTGGGGGCTTTACTGTGGAGGGGCCGTCGCTCCCATTGACGTTGGCTGAGGGGCAAAGCGCGACCTTTACGGCAAGGTTTGCACCGCCTGGAATAGGTGACGCTTCGGGAAGTCTCTTGATCACAAAGAGCCAGGTAACCACACCTCAACTCACAGGTGGGAGTGGATCGGCGACTCCTTCGATTACCACTAAACTGGAAACAATCACGATGGCTGCCGCAGGTGTACCGGCGATGCCTTCGATCACAACTCAGCCGGCAAGCCAGACAGTTAGTGCCGGCCAGACCGCTACATTTTCTATTACTGCCTCTGGCGCGGCTCCACTCAGCTATCAGTGGAGGAAGAACGGGACGGCCATCAGTGGTGCAACCTTGTCGGCCTACACGACCCCGGCCACAGTCACTTCGGATAGCGGGTTGCAGCTCACCGTTCTCGTCAGCAACTCGGCAGGGAACGTGACCAGTAACGCCGCTACGCTCACGGTCAATGCCACGCCGGTAGCCATCACGGTAAACCCGAGTGGCGCGACAGTAGCGGCAGGAAGTACTCAACAGTTTGCGGGAAATGTAACCGGGACTGCCAATACAGGCATGACCTGGAGCGTGAGCGGCGCCGGCTGCAATGGTGCGGCGTGTGGTACAATTTCGACCAATGGATTATACGTTCCCCCGACGAATGTTCCCACACCAGCGACGGTGACTGTGAAAGCGACCAGCACGGCGGACCCCACCAAATCAGCTTCGGCATCCTTAACAATTGTGGCCGCAGCCGCGGTCTTGTTAAGCATCAGCCCAACGAGTGCTTCTGTCGCTACCGTTGGCACCCAACTTTTCACCGCAAGCGTGACCGGCACGACGAATACAGCGGTCACTTGGAGTTTGAGCGGGGCGGGCTGTAGCGGCTCATCCTGTGGGACAATTTCAACCAGCGCATCGTCAGCTGTCTATTCAGCGCCAACTGTGGCCCCTGCGCCAGCAAGCGTCAGCGTGACTGCAAACAGCGTTGCGGATCCCACCAAATCGGCTTCAGCAAGTGTGACAATCGTTCCCGTAATTGCCGTCACGGTGAATCCACCCAACGCCTCTGTGCCCACAGGAACAACGCAACAGTTCAACGCATCTGTGACGGGGACCTCAAACACAGCTTTGGCATGGAGCGTTACGGGGGCTGGATGCAGTGGTGTGGCTTGCGGAACGATCAATAGTGGCGGACTCTACGCGGCTTCGGCAGCGGTTCCATCTCCTCCCACTGTCACCGTTACAGCAACCAGCGTAGCCGATCCGAAGAAATCGGGTGCCGTGAATTTGACGATCATTGGGTCTGGAACAAATGGGCCCGCGCTGCCAACGCTGCCTCAGGCATTTGTGAGTCTGACCATGCCCACGCAAGGTGGGTCAGCCTGCCCGACACTGACGACCGGCTCGAACTGCATTCGGACTCCCCGATCCGGGAATGCGACGGACTTTAAAAACGCCATCAACGCGGCCACCTGCGGAGACACGATCATCTTGGCTGCGGGATCGACGTACAGCGGGAATTTCACGATTCCGGCCACATCCTGTTCCGGGTGGATACTGATTCAGTCTAGCGCCCTATCCAGCCTACCGGCATCGGGAAACAGGGTCGGCCCGTCCAACGTCTCCCATATGGCGATAATTTCAACGCCCAATACTGCTCCGGCTGTTGAGTTTCTTGCGAGCTCAAATCACTGGCGTTTAATAGGGCTTGAGATCACCACATCTTACGCGAGCACGGGCAATACGGTATACAACCTAGTTCTCAGTGACGGTAACAGTCTTACCAGCCTCGCCGGAATGCCGTCTTACGTCATCTTCGACCGCTGCTATATCGTTGGACTGTCCAACGCGAACGTAACACGCGGGATCGACATGGATATTGCGTCATTCGGGATCGTCGGTAGCTACTGCGATGAAATCCATTCCAATGGTCAGGATTCCCAATGCTTCGCTGCTTTTAATGGGCCTGGGCCATATTTGATCCAGAACAACTTCATTCAGGCGGCTGGCGAAAACATCATGTTTGGTGGTGCTGACCCGGCAATCACCAATCTAGTTCCGTCGGACATCACCATTGTCGGCAATTTGATACAAAAGAATCAGACGTGGAAGGGAGAGGCCGCACCTTACAACTGGGTCGTAAAGAATCTTCTTGAACTCAAGAACGCTCAGCGTGTTTTACTCGACGGCAATGTCCTGCAATACACTTGGGCGGCGGGACAGGCCGAAGCCATTATCTTTAGGTCCGTAAATCAAGGGGGGACTTGCACATGGTGTGTGGTGCAAGACGTTACCGTTATCCACAATCTTATCCAACACGCGCCGATGGGAGTTGTTTTGGTCCCCTGTGCGGGGCCGCTATCGACAAATAGCTGCGTACCAACGGGTAGAATCCTGATTCAAAACAATCTCCTAGATGACATTAGTGCAGCCAACTGGGGCGGTCCCGGTCGGGGATTCCAAGTGAGTGTAGACCCCTCTCCTCCATTGATGAGTGCTATCACGATTGATCACAACACCGTATTCGATGATACAGACGCGCTTTACCTTGGAGACACGCTTACGACCTCGCAGTTTCAATATACCAACATGATTGCGAACTATGGCGAGTACGGAATAATTGGAAACGGCGTTGGGTCAGGCACCGTAGCATTGAAGACATTCGCTCCCGATTATATATACAAAGATATGGTTTTCATAAATGCCAATGGAACCGTCACGGGCACCTATCCTACCGGAACATTCTGGAATACGTCCTCCGGGGTTGGATTTACGAACTATTCCGGCGCAAATTATCAACTCACAACTGGCAGCCCCTATCACAATGCGGGCACGGACGGCAAAGACATCGGCGTGTGGGACTGGACGACATTCAACACTGACACATCCAACGCGCTCAATGGAATTTTTATAATTAATTAATTGGGTCGGTCGTTCACCAAAATATCAACTGGCAACGAAACTGGAGAGTTCGAGGTTTAATTTGTGCATACCAAGCGTGATGGGTACGGGTTTGCGTAGGTAGATTGCCGACCGAGGCCGCAGATTGACTGGCATGGACAGATTTCCGCGGAGGTGGCGTTTTCCATAAGTGAAAATTCGCCCCTTCGATGCGGGGGGATTTTTAAGGCATGGGCCTCTCGTCCCGATGCTGTATTCCAGGTGCCGAAGCGCAGCGTGAGAGACTTCCACATCGTGCGACATCGATGCGACAGGCCCGCCAGATTATCTCTCAGCATGACCCCGCCCCTGCAGAGGCTGCTTCCGATTTACCAAGCAGAGTCATTGCAGCTCCGACGTCCACGCGTTTTGAAACCTACAATGTTAGCGGCAGGGGATTCTCCTCTTCCCGCTGCCCGGCACGCCTGCTCGCAAAAATGGCCGGGCCAGACTGCATTCAGTCCGCTGTCGCCACCTTACCCTCGGAAATCCTCGCTTCTCCGTTTGGTCAAACGGCAGCGCACAATCGCAGTTGTGAATTCGCGCGTCATTTGGGTGTGAATACGCCGGAGACTTCTGATGGGCACAAGTTCCAGGGTGGCGAACTTGAAGGCACTGCCCTCGATCAACTCCTCGAACTTCCTTATAGTCATTTGGTTCAGACCGCCGGCCACCTCGCTGAATCGCGTTGCCCCATCCGTCTTAAAGGTGGATCTCCAGCGGATAAGAGCTTTCTCGCTGAATATTAGATGTGCCCAGGGGAAAACGGAGAACAAATGCCCACCCAAAGGGTGATACCAAGTCGGCCCGAAGCTGATGAGCACCTCTCCCGTCGGTTGCAGGAGCATGTTCATTATGCGCAAGATTCCAGCGGGGTCTGCGAAATGCTCGAAGGCGTCGATGGAAACGACAATCTCTGCAAGCTCCTTCGTCGAAGATGCGAACAGACAGGTTTTTTGAACACCTGCGGTGAGCGCCTTCTGTCTCGCTGTTTGTAGAACGTCCTCACGAATATCAATACCGATTACCCGCTTGGCTCCTTTTTGAGCCATTTTAACGGCCTCAACCCCTTCGCCACAGCCGAAGTCGATGACGGTTTTGCCTGATATTTTACTGAGGAATTCATCTCCCAATAGAATCTCGAGTTTCGACTTACCTTCGTAGACGCTTCCGGTACAACAATCTGGGCTTCCGGGGCTGATTCTTTTTAGAATTCGATATTGGATGTTGGTCCACATTTCACTTCGTCGTTTCGCGGCCTGGAGGTCGGCAATCTATTTGGCTTGGTCTAGTTCTATTCATGGAACCATCATTCTCCGGTTAGTGCTCATTTTAATCGCCTTATTCCTGGTTTTCAGTTCCTCGTCAGACCCACGGAAATTGTTAACGGCAAAAACTCTTCGGTTCTTTTTGGGTAGGGCGATTGCGAAGTCCGAGGTAATAAGGTTTGTAAAATTCGCTGCGGACCGCCAGTTCAACTGCCCCATTCGAGACGAACGTTTTCAGGGGAATGCGGTCATTGTTTGGGGCGTCTTCTTGGGGCGCTAGTTCCGACAGATGGCTAATTCACCGGAATGTCCCAATTTATAATCGAAATCCTTCAGTGCGGCGAAAAACACTTCCTCGCAGCCCTTCCCGTGGAGCTCGATACAAATATTCCGGATTATGTTCCGTCCGGTCGCATCCGTCTCCTCCGACAACGCCACTCGTCCGCGAGTCGATGGCATCAATTGACCGTCCAGAGGATGATGGCCCCAAGAACGGCTCGAACTCCGCGGGGATGACATTTCTATGTTGCTACAACAATCTGGCGTAATTGACATAGCTTGACGTCCTGCCGTAGCATTACCATTAGTCATGGCGGCTGATCTTCGAATCGACGTCATCATTGCCACCTACAATCGTTGCGGCTTGCTGCGAATCGCCCTCGACAGTCTTCTCAAAGCTCATGTCCCCTTCGGTCTCGATGTCACGGTGGTTGTCGCCGACAACAATTCAACGGACGATACGCGTGGCGTCGCGCGAACATATGAGCCGAAGTTCCAGGGTCGTCTGAAGTATATATTCGAACAACGCCAGGGCAAATCCTACGCATTAAATGCGGGCATCGCTGGAACGAATGGCGACCTCGTTGGAATGATCGACGATGATGAGCAAGTCGACGAGCGATGGTTTGAAGTTGTTCGCGAATGGTTCAGCCGAGACGACATCGATTTTATCGGCGGGCCGTATAAACCGGCTTGGGAGACCAAGCCGCCTGAGTGGCTACCCCACAATTTTCCCGGCGTAATCGGGAGAACCGATGAAGTCCAGGAAGTGCGCACTTTTGGCTTGGATTATCCGGGCATACTGATGGGAGGAAATGCCGTTGTCCGGCGGTGCATATTTGAGCGAGTGGGCACATATTCGACGCAGCTAGGCCGAACCGATAAGAAATTGCTCAGCAGCGAAGACGACGATATGTTTGAGCGTCTAATTGCCGCGGAAGCGCGCGGGAAATATGTGCCTGACCTAATTATCTACCATTACATTCCCGCATCGCGGCTCACGAGATCGTACTATCGGAGTTGGTGTTTCTGGAAGGGCGTATCGAGATCCGTGCTGAATCGGCAGCGCCGCGCGCCGGTTCCACATGTTTTCGGCGTGCCGCGCTATATTTATGGAAACGCTCTTCGCGGCTCTGGCCGTGCCATAAAAAAGGCTTTGGTCGGCAAACTAAGATTTTCGGAAGCATTCTCCGCCGAACTCGACTGGTGGGATCTCGCCGGGTGCCTGTATGGCCGCCACCTCCACTCGCGCAAGCAATAAGCTCTTATTTCATCTTCTTTACGCCGCTTGGCTTCGGAAATTCTTGATCACTCCGATAAAAGCGCGCAGACGATTGCGATGCATTAAAACTAAGGCAAGCGCGTACACAATTGCGCCTATCGGAATTTCCAATGCAAGATCGAGATAGAGGGGCCATCCGGGGTCGCGCGTGTGCTTGAAAATTTCGACAGCTATCGCCATCAGGATGCAGCCACTTATAGCTGGCCAGAGAGCGCCAATGTATTCACTGACTGGCATCTTGATCTTTCGGAAGAGGCGCCAGAAAAGCGGCAGCGCAACAAGGGGATAGACGAAAACCCATATGCCGGCGATGCCTCCCGTTCCCCAGTGACTACCTATATAGAATGAGGGCGGGAGCACTGCGAGCACGAGGAGAGAATTCCACATACCGAAGCGCGCCTCACCGACGACGTTGAGCAAAGGGGTCAACAAGATCACATTCGACCGAAACAGAGCGTGGAGCGTCAGCAGTTCCAGCGGCAAAACAACTCCGATCCATTTCTGGCCAAGTGCGACGCGCACAAAATCATTCGCAACCAGGGTCATCCCCAAAACAGCAGGAAATATGGCCAGGGAAAGCGCCCCACTTATGTTCCGCAGGTAGCGGCGCAAGGCGACGTAATCGGTTTGTACGGCAGCGAAAATCGAAGGAGTAACGCGGTTGACCAGATTAGTGAGTTTTTCAAGCGGGGCATGCGCCAGCGTCCAAGCCATACTGTAATTGCCGAGTGGCGCTTTCCCAAGAACGCGCCCAGCGATGATGAAATCGCTGTTATCGAAAATCGACCAGCTCAATTGCCCGACAACAATGTGCCGGATATAGATGAGAACACTTCTAATCATAGACATGCGGGGCCTTGCGAATCGCTGCCGTTTCCAGAGAAGCGTAAGGACCGTCGCGGTAAAGCTAAACGAAAGATTTCCGATTACAAGCGCCCAGTAACCGAAACCCAGGAAGGCGAGGATTAGCGTCGAAATGGCCTGGGCCACGCCTTGCATTCCTTCGATAATAGCAAGAATCTTGAAGCGCATTTCTTTTCTCAGCAGAGCATTGGGCACAATGGAGAATGCAGAGATGAGAAATGCCGTGCTCATTACGATTACTACCAGACGCAGCTGCGGCGTCCGAAAAAACCTGGCAATAGGGAGTGCGAATGCACTAGAGACTCCGAAACCGGCAAGCCCCGATAGTAACGAAACGCTATTGAGCTGGGATATTTGATCATCGCTTAGATCCTGCATCGTGATGATGGCTGTTCCCAGTCCGAATTCGCTGAAGAGTTGCACAAAAAAAAGGTAAATCGCGGCCATCCCGATCAGGCCGTAGTCTGAGGGCTGCAGCAACCGCGCGATGATAAGTGTCATCCCCCAGGTCAAGACCTGGCTGATCCACTTCACCCCAGCGGTCCATGCGAATCCGCCGACAAGCGCCTTGTCGAGTCTCTTCTGGCTGCCTGTTTCGTCGCAGGCAAGCACGACTTCGGGCGAGCCGGTTCGTTCGATATCAACCCCTGCAGTTTGTTCTACGTTGTTGGGTCCCGGCACGATTGTCACCACATATCGATCGAGTTGGGTGGTTCTCCCGATTCCCTTGCGATCAGCGATATTCTACGGGAAGGTCAGCGCGTAGCGTGCGCTGAAATCTAGCCGCTGCTACAATAAGTTTCGGGAAGACACGCAGTCCCAGCAACGTAAATAGAAGTTTTCGAGTATGGAATCGCTTATAGGCATGCTCTAGATGTGTCAGTGCCTTTGCGCTGTTGCCCGCATACAAATATTCTTTGCCGAGCAGCAACGCCAATTGACTCTGAGCAAAGGCTTCTACCTGTAGAACCAGTTCTTTTTGAATGTCGGACAGTTCTAATCGTGACGGAAGGCTACGAAGCTGCTCGATAAATGTAGAGGTCATTTTTACTTGGTTGTGGGACAAGCCTGCCTCATGACGGCGGTACAGGCCAAGCAAGTTGTCGTTTCGCCGCATCTTATCGTCACGATGCGCCATACGCACCCACATGTCATAGTCCTCCACCCCCCGCCAACGAGTGTCGAATAGCCCAGCATCCATAACGGCCTGCTTTCGAACAACTGTACAGGACACAAAAATCTGGTTTTTTTGCGTCAAAATTGTTTCAAAGTTAACTTGATCGGACTGAGGCGATAGGCTCAGATATTTGTTTGCAATGCTCCCTGAAAAGCAAAATGTTCTAGCGTAGGCCAAGTCCAATAAAGGGTCAGCGTTGAAAAGGGCAACCTGTTCCGCCAAAAAGGTGGGGAGCCACAGATCGTCGCTGTCCAGGAATGCCAACAGGTCAGCTCGCGAGTGAAGAATCCCTGTATTGCGTGCTCCCGCTGGCCCTTGATTACTCTGCTTGAGATACACGATTCGATTGCGATACGGAACGAGGGTTCGTTCAAGCTTGTCCGTGTCCGGAGAACCGTCGTTTACAACAATGACCTCAAAGTTTGTGAAGGTTTGGGCAAAGACAGAATCGAGCGTTTCGGCAATGTACGCGGTGTTGTAGGCTGGAATTATGACACTGACGGCAAACATTGGGAATCACCTCGTAGGCGAGACTAAGCCTGGGGTCTCGTAGCTGTGCGTGTTCACTTCACGGTCTCGCCGGTAACCTTAGGAAATCCCGACATCTGCGAAAGGGCCGTAGTCTGAGGGCTGGAGCATCCGTGCCACGAGGAGTGTCATTCCCCAGGTCAAAACCTGGCTGATCCACTTCACCCCAGAGGTCCATGCGACTCCGCCTACAAGCGCCTTGTCGAGTCTCTTCTGGCTGCCTGTCTCGTCGCAGGCAAGCACGGCTTCGGGCGAATCGGTTGGTTCGATATCAGCGTTTACAGGTTGTTCTACCCTGTTGGGTCCCGGCACGATTTTCACCATTCAGTCTCGACGCTAGAATAAGTGGGCAATTCCCAATCTTGCGGCGACTTCATCGATAGAATAATTCATATCGATTTCTGACCGAAGATCTCGCATTGCATTCAGGTGGTTTGGAAGAGCGCGATAAGCGTTGTTACCGATCTCGCTACAATGACCTTCTTTAACCAACTTTATGTCAATGGGTATCACGTGGCCATTGTAATTGTTCTTCCAGTAGAGTATGCCGACACCAGAGTCATAATCATAGCTGCTGCGTCGAGCGCGTTCTTCTTCAAGCACGCACTTTGGATGGAGTTGGAAGTGCCGCCACCATCCAGTACCATTGTAGAATTGATTCTCACTCGCGCTCTTCGTGGTGCAGCCACATAGTTCCCAAAAACGATGCATCTTAACTTTCAACCGCCTCCTGACGCCACCGCTGTCGAAAACAGCGCACATTTGTCCGTCTTGCAGCGATGCAAACTGGTCGGCGAGCTGTCTCATCACCGGTATTCGACAGAGTAAATCCGCATGCCAGAACGCAAGACGATCAGTGAATAGGAAGGCGAATTCCAACGGAATGTGCGGCCATAATACGGGAAATTGTAACTTCTCGTTGAAATCGATCAGAATAGAACCATCAACAATAGGAGGTGGGCCCACTCGCGGATCAAAACCTACAATGGGGGTCCAACCGACGGCTAGAACCAGCTTCTGCTGGAGGATGGACCATCGTGGGCTTACATTCCAGCAAAGCCAAGGTTTCTCTAAACCGGCCAAGATGGTCTTCCACCCTGATGCAATTTCAAAAACTTGCTCTAGAGGGATATTGAAATGGTTCCAGTCGCCGGTGCCTGCCCTCCACTCTGCCATCGGATCCATCTCATTCTCCTAAGGGCTATTTCTTAGTCAGCTAGAAATTCCGTTTTGGTTTTCAAGAGTTTCACGGTATGTACCTATCGAGGGATTGCAGTGTACTATTTTTTGTTTGGCTGGGCCCGGGGCGCAAGACAGAGTCTCGTTTCTCCCAACGCGCGTCCCGAAACTGGCTGATTTTGTTTCTCACTCATTAGGTGCGTACCTCCAGGGCGCCCTCACCGCATTCAAACCCGCATAACCACAGATGACGCAGCACGCCCGAAGGTTCGTTGGGAAGAGTTCATCTCGGAAATGTGGGATAAGGAGCTGCCACAAATGAATATCGATGTTCCAGGACCCGAGAGTCCGGTATCTTATTGGCGAAATCCCCACATCACGTTAAATCCTCCATGCTCCTCCACTGTGTAGCCTGCAGCGCTTAATCGCTGCCGGCACCACTCGGCTCCGCTTTCGCCTGGATGCTGGTCAGTGGGATGCCATTCCATCACTAGCGCTCTTACCGGCAGATCCGAGAATCGTTCATCAGAGAGTAACTCGTATTCCGAGCCCTCGATGTCAATCTTTAGCAAGTCAATTGGCGCGAGTCCGATCACAGAGAAGAAGTCGACGATCGTAATGCTATAGGAACTCAATTCGTCCTGCCCCACTATCCGCGAACTCAACCCTTGATCGGTTAGGAAGGATTCCGTGGAGCGAGTGCCTGCAGCCGCAGCATGGATTGTCACCTTCTCGGTCAAGCCATTCCGGGCCAGATTCGAGCGCAACAGCTCCAAATGGATCGGATGCGGCTCAAACGCTGTCACCCGGCTCTCGGGAAACTGCCGCAACCAATACAGACAAGAACATCCGATGTTTGAGCCCAGATCTAGGATGTTTAGAGGCGGCCGCAATGGAGTTTTCGGATACTTGTAGACTTCATCGAGGAACACCTCCATGGCCGAGCCATAATCCTCGGCCGGCAGGGGCCGCATAAGGATCCGCTCCCCTTGTCGTAACTCGATTTCCAACCGGCTTTGCAGGCGAAAGACTCGCCAAGCCACGTATGTCAACAAACTCCGCGTGGTGAGCAAATCTCGAAAGTGCTTCATCTCCGGGTCCGCTCCCAGGTATCCCTGAAACTCTGGCGCGAGTTAATTAAACCGGAGTTTCTGTTTTGATCTCGAAAACGGCACCATAGTACATTCGTCTCGGTTGTTCGCGACACTGTGAAACGATTTTCATCGGGAGCACTCCCGACGGTCTGCCATCCGCACCAGCACAGCCCGAAATTGCCCCAGATTCCAGTTCGCTTTTGCGAGCCGGCGCCGCGTTCGCCGGTCCCGGGCCAGTGGCACCGAACGGCGGCGCTCATCGTAAATCGCAAATGCAAACATCCCCCGCAGCTCTTGCACACGTTTGGATCCAAATTCCTCATACATGTGAACGATGGCTTCTGTATCCGTATTGGTAGAGAAGCGACGGCCCCGGCTCTCCAGCTCTTTCCTTAAGTCAGAGAAGTTATGAATTTCTCCGTTGAAGACGATCCAAACCGTCTTGTCCTCGTTGTGGACCGGCTGGTGGCCGCCAGTGATGCTTCATGAAAACGAACTCGTTGCACCCGAGATCGCCCGCCTGCGTTGTTATGCGGACCAAGTTGAATCCGCGCTTGTAATAGAAATCGAATATTTGTTCCGGTCTAGCCACTTCGAAGGGATAGCCGCCGACCCAATCGATGACGTCGTGCCACAATGACATTCCCCGAAGGGCCTTGTAATTCCGAAAGGAATGTAACGGCCTGCCCGCGAGCACGTCCTTGAGCAAGCGTTTCCACCACATTTGCAGGAACGCTGGCCAAAGAACCAGAAAGCGAAGGTTCGGAGGAAGGCTATTATAGGCCTTTTTGACCGATCGCCACCGGCGGCTTCGCTTCCCTTGGTCGTTATAGATTGCGATAAAGAGGGTGCCACCTGGTTTGACGATCGGCACTACATTTTCCAGAGCCTGCCACATGGACCCGGTATGGTGCAGGACGCCCCAGGAATAGACGATGTCGAACTGCCCAAGGCTCTCTAAGTACGCTTTGTCGAGCACCGAGCCTTGCTCTACCCGCCATTCCCCATCTTCGGGGAAATAGCGGCGCCGCAGTTCGGCGGTCGAGGCGAACGAATAGGGGTCGTAATCGAAAGAATGAACGCGTGCGCCTAATCGACGCGCAGCTAGACTGAACAATCCGCTTCCTGAACCGATGTCAATAAACGACCTTCCGCGCAAAGATTCGACATTAAGCATTTGTTTGAGGGATTCTTCCGCTCGGCCAGTCTGCTCCTCATTGAACGATTTTAAAAACTCGCTCCAATTGCGGCCAAATTGAAATCGTTCCCCAGAATCGACTTCGTGAGCATGAACCACTGTCAGACGCTTATTCTGATGCATATATTGATCTCGACATCCTGGCTCTGACACTACCGGAATTTTACACTGCCATATGCAAGTGCGGGAGTAAATGACTGCCCCTTTGAGAGTCATGTTGAGCATCAAACATTTTCGCGGGTTCTATTCTGGCGGAAATTGTTTCATCACGCCGGGCTGAGGAGTTCTCGATAGAATTCGACCACCGCCCGCAAGTTTGAAGCGTCTGCGCCTGATGATGTCTGTCGCACTTGCGGTTCCTCGAGAGTCCATCGCACGGCTCGGCAAAGCGCCTCTTGATCAGCAACTGGAATCAAGGTCACGCCTTCAAGGCGCATCCCATTGTCCGTCGCTACAATGGGTAATCCGAAATGCCGGGCTTCCCGGACGGCGATCGAGTTGCCATCATAGAAAGTTGTCCGCAAGAGGATATCGGACAAAGACATTATGTGGAGCACAACTTCGTGGGAGACGTCGCCAGCAAGAAGGAAGATGTACTCAGCATAAGGCCTAGCCCGAATTCGGTCGCGGATCTCACCTTCGCGGCTTCCCACACCGATAATTAGCAAACCTGCGTCCGGGCACATCTCGCCCAAACGCCCAAGAGCTTCGATCTGCAAAGGGAAATCAAACTCCGGCTCCAAGCCGCTAACGGTGAGGAATACAGGGCTGTGCGCCTCGAAAAACCTGCGGATTGTTTCAGGAAGCGCGACGTCAGGCACCTGGGGGGCAATGCAGAGGGCAGAATCAAACGAATCTTTGTCAGGAGCACGCCACAACTTACAAACATGTCAACGAGTTCCTGGTTGACCCCAATGAGCCCTTCAAAGCGGCGGAAGAGAAATCCTCACAGACTAATGGGACGTGCCACCTTCCCTGCTGGCGCCGAAGGATAACCGCCCGAATGCAGGGTAAGAACGAGTTTTCGAGTCGGTAGGAGCGAACACATCAAGCCGAGCCCCAGAAGCCTCCCGCTAACATCTCCTCCGATATGCAGTTGAATTATTTCGGTGTTCTTTTGTAAGAGCACTCGAGCCACATCCATCGCACTCGCTGGATAGTAAACTCCTTGGCCTTCCGTTTTTCGATGGCGAGTCAATATTGACCACTTCACACCAGACCTCATGCCAATGAAGGAAATCCTGGAGCGCCGCGATACCAACTCAACGCCTCCGTGCGGAGGCGGATATGGACCCAGGAGTAGCACTTTCAATTGGGGTCCGGGAGCCCTGTTGGTCATCTCGTTCGAAGCCAAGTCTGAGGTCGGCCAGCGCCCTAACGGCTTGCAGCAACACCTGTCGCCACAGCACCGAAATGATTCAGAACTGCAGGGTCTCGGTCGAAGAACACGCGATTCCAGAGTTCGAAATTCAGGAGGCGCCAGATAGCATCCGTGGCATCAACGCGACCGGTCCGGTGCGCTTCTAAGAGATCTCGCACATAGTTTGCATTGAGGATTCCTCGCTCGGCCAACCGGCCATCCGTTAGGAGCTTGGCGACGCGATCGAAAAGCTGATAGCGCAGCCAGGGTTTCACCGGGGTCGGGAATCCCATCTTCGAGCGGTGAAGAACTTCTGCGGGTAGGCGGCCTTCCATGGCCCGCCGAAGGAGGTATTTTCCGGACAAGTAGCGCACCTTCAACCTGGAAGGTATGCGTAAAGCGAACTCTACCAGCCTGTGATCGAGGAAAGGAACCCGGCTCTCGATCGAGGCCGCCATACTCATCTGGTCCTGCTTCATGAGCAGTTCGACGAGATATGTCTTGATATCAAGATAGAGCAGACGCGTGAGCAAACTGTCCGGCTGACCGTCTGATTTGAAGTAATCCATCGAAGTCGCATAAGCTATAATATCCCGCAGTTGGTTCGCCATGTCCGGGGTGAAGAGTCGGGACTGCATCTCTTGCGGAAAGACCGAGTAGAAGTTGTCAAAATAGACTTTCTCAAACTGATTCTCGTAATAGAGGAACGAATGTCGGAGCTTTCTCCGAATGGTCGCCGGCAGTACTGGACGGTCTAGCGCACCACGCACCACGCCGCGCAGCAGTCCAGGCACCGATCTTTCGTAGGCCGGGCCGTACCGCAAGTTGAACAACGTGGCGCGGTACTTCATATATCCGGCGAAGAGTTCATCGCCTCCTTCACCTGTCAAGACCACCTTTACCTTCTGACCCGCTAACTGAGAGACGAAATGAAGTGCGACGCTCGAGGGCCACACCATCGGCTCGTCCTCGTGCCAGATCAACCGTGGCAAACTACTCAGGAAGTCGTCCGGGCCTAGCACAACCTCGTTGTGTTCTGCGCCAAGGTGTTCGGCCAAGCGCCGCGCGTACGGTAGCTCGCTGAAGCGATCCTCCGCGTAGCCGACAGAAAATGTTTTGATTTGCTCTTTCGAGAGCCCGGCCATCACTGCTGCAATCGAGCTGGAATCGAGCCCACCGCTCAGGAACACACCCACAGGAACATCGCTCATCAAACGCATCCGGACCGATTCGGTAAAAAGTTCCCGGAACCGTGCGATGTAATCGACTTCCGTGGCTTCCTTCTCCTCGGAAGTGATGTCCAAATCCCAGTACTGTTCGGTGCGTGGCCGCGGATCTGGGTGATTCAGGTCGATACTTAGGCGATGGCCCGGGAGAAGCTTGGAAATCCCCTGGAATAGTGAATCGCTGGCGGAGAGATAGCCAAGGGCGAAGAACTCGGGTAATGCGCTGTGGTTCATTTGTGGATGTAGGCCTGGCACCTCGAACAACGCCTTCATCTCGGAAGCAAACGCAAATCTTCCTTGTGTCACGACGTAATAGAAAGGCTTGATGCCTAGACGGTCTCGGGCGCAAAACAAGCGTCTCTTCAACGAATCCCAGATGGCAAAAGCAAACATCCCGCGGAGATGATGAACGCAATCATCACCGTATTCTTCATATAGATGGAGAATCGTTTCTGTATCGCTGCGCGTGGCATAGCGGTGACCGCGGCGTTCAAGATCAGGGCGGATCGACGCGTGGTTATAGATCTCGCCGTTGAATACAATCCAAACGGTTCCGTCCTCGTTCGACATTGGTTGGTGGCCGCCGCCCAAATCCACGATGCTCAGGCGCCTGAACCCTAACGCCACGGGAGGATTCAAGTAATACCCGGCATCATCGGGTCCGCGGTGAACGAGATTCTGAGCCATGGCCTCTACATGCTCGCGTGAGACCCGACGCCCGCCTTCCAGCTCCAAAACTCCGCAAATGCCGCACATTTCCTTAGTTCCCTTCCCAGACCGCAATCCCGTCTTCAGTGTGCTTGAAATCAACCTGCTTGCCGTTCAGCCGAATAGATCTTGCCCCTCGAAGCGCCAGTGTGAACGGCCGCACCGGCTGCATGTGGATTTCATGCGAGTCACCCTGGCAAACCAAGTCGAACGCTTCGAACTTTCCTCGGCTGCGAAACTCGGGCGCTCCCTGTAGGTTCAGCCATGAACCTTCGAGCAACGTCATCCTCTCAATCTTCCTATCCCGACTCTGCCGGAGAAAGGCAAAATCGGCGTCGGTCGCAGCCTTCTGGTCCGGTTGCATCCCTAACGCGTCGGAGAAGATGAAATAGTCGACCTGCGCACTTGTCTCCAAGGTCCAAGCCGATCCTTGACCTGGCACTTGATGAAGCCGGGCTTCGTCCGGAGCGTCTGGCCATAGGATCCACGGGAATCGAGCGGGCACGGAGCAGCGAGTTTTGCCCGCCAACACCGGAGCAGCTTCACGATGGCCGTAGTCCCGCGAATACCACCCTTGCACGGGGCCCTCTTTGCCGCGACCCGCATCGAGAGACATGTGTGTATCCGCGATGATCAGAAAACGACTGTCGCCCTTTGTGGCCCAACACAATTGTTCCTCAACTCGCAACTGGACATCCGAGGGAAAGTGGAAGAAGAACTCTAGCGAATGAGTCCCCGCGCCGCTCAAATCGTCGAGCAGAAACCACCGATCCGGTTTCACGAAAACTACCCGGCGCCGGTGTACCACTGGCTCCGCAAGCCGCCCATACCCTTCATGCACCCCGCTTGCGTAGTCCAAATTGGGTAATGTGGCCCAGCTCTCAAGACGTGCCGGACACAGGTTAAGCCATTTGAACGGCCCACCTGGTTGCGCCTGCCCTTGCCCATCAATCACAAGGGTATTGTGTGCCTGGGTGGAGCGGAAATAGTCGCGCCATTCCTTAGAAGCGGTATAAACGAATGTTCCCGGATCCACGAGCCAAACGGTACCCTGTGCAGAACAAACCACACTCAACGCGTCGGCGTGGCCATGGCCGCAGCCATGCATTCCTTGCGGACCCGCATCAAACAGCAGCATATTCGCATCATCCTGCCAATCATTTCGCATCACGACGACGCCTGATTGTTGAAACGCTTTCGATGTCTCGGCAGGCGGTGTCGGAGTCAATTCCTGAAATCGAACAGCGGCGTCCGGCCCCAACAGCCACAGGGTTTCCTCTTGAAATTGTCCTGCACGATCTCGAAAATCTTCGCGTCCAAAGTAAACGGCAGCGGTGGAAAGGACGCTTCGATTATCGTTGGGATCTCGAAGGCCGAAAGGTAACAACCGGCCGCCATCAGCGTCCCCAATCATGGGATGACTTCCGTTCGGCCACGCGGTGTGCATCATGAAATCAATCATGTGCTCAAGGGCTGCACGATAAGAAGAAGAGAAGGCACACCCATTTCGATCGGCAAGGATTGCAGCACAAAGGAAGAAATCCGTCGCATATCGATGATAGCAGGCGGATTGTTCCGCGTGAGAGCCGTCCTCACGAACCTGTCTAATGATCTCCTCATTGAGGATTTTTCTGCCCATATCTCGATAAATCTCGGAGTGACGCAATTCCGGAAAGAGCAAACCGATCACAAAGAGAGCGAAACCCTCGCCGAGCAGATGCGTATTGGGAGAATAATAGGTAGAGAGATTCGCCGAAATGAAATCAGCATGTAGAGTTAACTCCCGAGCTAGATCAGCCAAACGCTGACCGGTCATCGCTCGGCTGCCGGCAAGCATGTGAACCATCCAGATCCACGACCAGGCGCGAAAAGCCAGCTCGAGACTGCTGACCCAGTTGATCCCGCACAGATACTGATTCTGGCACTGCCAGTCTTCCCATTGAGCGAAGCACTCTTCCGCGTACTGCTCGTTTCCTGTCAAGCGATAGGTGAGGGCCAGCGTCACGAAGTGTTGATGACGATTTGGCTCCCATGTGATCTTGCTGTCGCCCACCCGCTTGAAGTCAAGATACGGAATCCGACTCCAATGAGCCAACTCAGAGTCGATTCCGTGAATGACGTCCTGTCGCCACGAGAGCGGCACTCCATACTCCACTTCGGCATAAGCAAAAATCCGCATTCGATGTTTGCGTAGCCGATCTGCCTCTTCAATGATCTGCTCCACCCGGCCAGGGAACAGCTCACGGTAAGTCGCGACTAATGCCTGATGGGGCGTAATAGGCGGACAAAAACGGCCGATAAGCCGTTCAGTCAGGTATGGACCAAGCAATTCGGCCGCCGCTCCATTATCATGGGACTCGATCGCATGACGCAGCTTGGAGTCCTCCACCCGCGTGGTGGTCCAGAATGTCGACCAACCAGGTCTGAGGCTGTCGCCGCGCGCTAGTGTCATCCGCTCCCGCGCGATTCGAACTCTTTGCGAGAGACGGAACCGAAACTCGGAGAGATCCATTTCACAAAAGCGCCGAATTTTTCTCGAAGAAAGCATTCAATCTTTTGTGTTTCGCCCATTGGGGAGGTTTGAGCAAGCTACGCGAACTGCGAGCTTGTTCCCTGCCGCCAGCATGCCTTGCCTATTGAGATGCACTGTGATGAAGCCGCTGGAGACAGCGTCGCAGGACGATACATCACAATGTGGCGTCCTCTTCGGCGAGAAAGCCCTTTCAGCTGGCCTACTTGGCACGGTGCCGCTGTTTCTGACCCTTCGGAATCACCTAGCTTTCAGCTAGCAGCAGTGAGATCTCGGCCTCAAGGCTCTCGCCTGTTTCAGGCGGGCAAACGCTCACTGTCGCGCGTTCAAGATCTGAAAGAACGCGAGACAGCTTAAGCTTGAGGTCCGCGGCATCGCCCGGCTTGTATGTGATCACGGAAGGGGGCCGAAGACCGTCTTCAGCAGCCACGACAGGTACCCTTAAGCTCAACGCTTCGATAACCGATGCGCAAAGGCCGTCGCGCAAGTGTGTGCGGACAAAGACATCCGAGCGTTTCACCGCGGTCAGGAACTCAGTATGTGGTAGATTGCCGGGTAAGAGCACGCTGGATTCGATACCCAGATGGCGCATCTGCTCTGCCGCCTCCTTTGTTACCTCCAGGGGGCCGACAATCAAGAGCCCTGCTCGGGGATACTCGCGGCGAAGATCCGCGAAAGCCTCAAAAAGGGCTTCCGTGGTGAATTCGGGGCGGAACAACGCGTAACTGAATAGGCGCGGTTCATGTGCACGGAGGAAACTGTCTACAGTCTCAGGCAAGGGAACAGGAATATTCTCGGTGCGATATTGCACCGAAAATATTGGATGTATCTTCGCGGCAGGGATTCCGTATCCAAGAATCGCTTGTCTCACAGGTTCGAAATTGCAGATCACGTCTCCGCTGGCGCTGAAAAGCAGCCTGAAAGCGTGGTGCCAAAAACCTCGTTTGCGAGGAAAGTAGAGTTGATTCACACCAGCGTGGAACATCAAGACAGCGGGCTTGCCCGTTACGCGTCCGATCAAGATTGCGGCGAGCGCCAACGTGTAACCCTTCCAAGAATCACCATTCACGTGCGGCTGAAAGCGAAAGCCGTGCAGTCGATAAGCCAGCAATTTCGCAAAATAATCGAACCCGTTCCGGACCTGAATGCAGTCTGGCTTACGCACTTGGCGGCCCGGTCCGATATCCAGGACACGGGCGTCGGCACCGCTCTGAAGCAGCGCTCGTTGGACAGACTGGGTGTGGAGCGACCAACCGCAGACGGGAGGAGGATAGTTTCCGATTTGCAAGATTCGGCCGTTCGGCCGGTGCTCGCGGAGCAGCCGATCGTAAAGTGACTCCAACCGCATTTTCATGACTTCCGGGCTGAAATGCTCCTGTGTGCGCTCTAGGCCGGCTTGACCCATCGCTCGCCGCCGCTCCGCATTTCGCAGTAGTTCCAGAATTCGGCAAGCCATCGCCTCGGCATCGCGAATTGGTACCAGATAGCCGGTCTCGCCGTCTACCACCAACTCGGGTGTACCGCCAACGTTGGTCGCGACGACCGGACGGCCCATGGTCATCGCTTCTAGAACTGCGTTGGGCAGGCTCTCGGTCAACGAAGATAGAACACATACATCCAATGCTGCGAGCAGGTTGGCGACTTCCGTCTGATCACCTAAGAACGAGATATGGTCGGAAAGTCCCAAATCGAAGGCATACTGCTCCAGCTTCGACCGTTCGGTGCCATCGCCGATTACGAGGAACTGCGCCTCTGGCATTTCCTTGCTCACCCGGGCGGCAGCGCTAAGAAAGGTTTGCAGATCTTTTTCAGGCCGCAAGGCCGCAAGGACGCCGACCACAGGCACATTCTCTCGTAAACCTAACTGGCGCCGAATTTCACCCGGACTGACAGTTGAGCGGAATACATTGCGATCAACGCTATTGGGGATGATCGTCACTTTGGTCCCATTGCGGCGCTCACTAAATAGGTTTGCTGCCGCTGCACGTGAATTGGCCACCACTCCAGTCGCCAACCAGCAGCCAACTCGAACGGCCCGCTGCTGCCACTTGCCTCGCAAATCAAGCAGCTCCCGGCGCGTCGCAAGCACCACGGGGACGCGCGCCAACCGGCCAGCCGGCACCGCAAATAAAACGGTGTAGAAATCGAACGCATGAAGCATTGCGATGCGATTGTTACGCAGGAATCGTACGAGTCGCCAAAACCACCGCACAGTATCCTTCTTGTACAGCGAACGAATCGGAAACTCCACTATCTCAAACCCAAAGGACTGCACATCGCCTAGTAAGGGCCCCCGTTTGTGCAAGCATCCGACGATAATTTCGTACTTCTGGCGATCAAGGTGCTTCAGAGTCTCCACGAACTGGCGCTCCGTGCCTCCCCGGATAAAACTATCAGTGAACAACATGACACGAGGGCGACCGCCGCTTGATTGGGTCTGCAGAACGGGCGTTTGAGGTCGAGGGATTGAAAGAGTACCCGGCATCTACAAAACCAACCTTTCATAAGCGGATGCCTCGTTACTTCGGGTCAACGAATAACGGTCATTCTCGGGACCAGCGGTCATCGAAGCTGCCGCCACTGCGCTTACCGAATGATCCAGCCACTTCTGGCACCAGGATTCGAAGAAGACGGCAGCCCAAAGTTGGGAAGAAAGGTCTCGGCCCCCGTGGTGTCCGTCGACGAGTCGCTTGAGTTCCTGTGGACGGAAGATCCCACGCTCTCGGGCCGACTTGGAGAGTAGGACGTCGCGGACCAGGTCAGCCGCCTGTCCGTGGAACCAATGCTTCAGTGGAACCGCGAACCCCATCTTTGGGCGGTCGATGATCTCCGCCGGCAACTTGGCTCGCACGGCCTGTTTTAGCAAGTACTTCTTAATGCCATTGTGGTAGCGGAGGTTTTCTGGCACGGTGCTCATGAACTCAGCAAGCCGATAATCGAGCAACGGAGCACGCGTTTCCAATCCGACAGCCATGCTGGCGCGATCTACTTTCACCAGGATGTCGTCGGGGAGGTATGACATTTGGTCCATGCCTTGCATCCTGGACAGAAATTCGTCGCTGCCAACTGGATCGGCGAGATCACGACTCAACCGAAAAGCTTGGCCCTCTGCTGGAGCTCTCCACTCATGAGCGAGCAAGTCCCGTTTTTGCGGCGGCTGGTAGATGCACAGGTCCGCAATGTAGGAATCAAGCGCGGGGAGAGAGCGCTTATTTAGAATGCCCCAACCACGAGCTTTGACAGGGTAAAAATCAACCAAGAACCGGTAAATACCACGCGCCAGAGTGCCAGGCAACGTATTCTGCTGTCTCCAAAGATGCATTCCATCGTCGTAGCGTGTATATCCAGCAAAAATCTCGTCTCCCCCATCGCCTGAGAGTATGACAGTGGTTTGTTGCCGGGCTGCCTCAGAGATGCAATATGTTGGTATGGCCGACGAATCAGCAAATGGCTCGTCGAAGTGGTACACGAGCTTCGGAAGAATCTCGAGAATGTTTGGCGAGCAATGAAGCACATGGTGATTCGTGCCGAAGCGCTTCGCTACAATCTCGGCGAAGTGCAGCTCGTCGAAAGACTCTTCATCGAACCCGGCCGAAAATGTCTCGACCGGTGTTTCGCTTACTTCGGCCATCGACGCGACAACTGTGGACGAGTCGAGTCCGCCGCTCAGGAACGCTCCAAGTGGGACGTCGGAAAAGAGCCGGACACGAACTGCGTCGCGGATCAGATCTTGGATACGCGGCACGCACTCTGTTTCCGTTAGCCGCGAATCGGGCTGATAGCGAAGGGTCCAGTAGCGGTGGGGGCCGTCAGTTTTCAGCCCTTGCGTCGCGGGATCAAGTTCAATCGTGATCCACGAAGCGGGCGGCAGCTTTTGGATTCCCTTGAAAATACAAGCTGGACCCGGCACATAGCCCAAACTGAGATACGCAGAAAGCGCCTCTGGATCTATTTGACGCGGGACCGACGGATCCGCAAGGATGGCTTTAATTTCTGAGGCAAATAGCAGACGGGAGCCGTCGATGAAGTAGTAGAGAGGTTTCTTACCGAAACGATCCCTCGCCAGCAGCAGCCTTCCGCGCCTAGCGTCCCAAAGGGCGAATGCGAACATCCCGTTAAGATCATTGAGTAAGCTCTCACCCTTTTCTTCGTAAAGGTGGACTAGGACCTCTGTATCAGTTTCACTGCGAAACTGATGACCACGGCGGACCAGACCGTCGCGCAGCTCCAAGTAATTGTAGATTTCGCCGTTGAAAGAAACCCAAATTGTTCCATCTTCGTTCGTCATGGGCTGGCGACCACGGGGTGACAAATCGATGATTTTCAGCCGTCGGTGGCCGAGGACGCAGTGGGGTGTGACATGATAACCCTCCTCGTCCGGACCTCGGTGGGCGATCATGGACGCCATGCGACGGACGAGTGGCTCTTGGGATACGCCACGAGCTTCCGCATCGAAAATCCCGCAGATTCCGCACATCGGGTCAAGTCCTCTAGTTAAATGAACCGTCTCGGCAATACCAGCATCTTGAAACTGGGACTAGCTGGCATTACATTCTTCGACCGCCGGGCACGACGCAGTCCACTCTCTTAAGGTCAAACACTTTCCAAGAGCATACTGTCCGCGCTTACCAGCGTTTCTAAAGTTAATTCAAAGTGTTGCGCGACCGAAGCCCAACTGTGTTTCTGAACGACCAGTTCTCGTGCCGCTCGGCCAAGTTCGCTACGTAGGTTGCGATCTGCCAATAGCCTCAGAACAGCATTTGCAAATGCGTCGGGGGTGTCCGCGATCAGGATGTCTTGTTCCGAGCGGACCGGCAACCCCTCTGCACCCACGGAAGTCGAAATTACGGCCTTCCCCATAGCCATCGCTTCAAAAATCTTGAGGCGTGTGCCGCTACCGACTCGCAAGGGGACGACATAGACTGATCCACGCTGCACATAGGGCCGAATGTCTTCGACTGCCCCTGTAACCTCGACACCTGGGGTCATCGTGGCCAACTTTAACAATCGCGGTGACGGGCGGCGCCCAACGACTAGGAGAGCAACGTTTGGTAGGTGGGACCGAACACGCGGCAGGATCTGTTCCACGAAGTAGCAGATCCCGTCTTCGTTTGGCATATAATCCATCGATCCAGTGAAAACCAGAGTATTGGGCTGCTCCTCCCCGGCTGCGGGCTGGAAGAAGTCCAAGTCCACACCGGTGGGAATCACAGTGATCTTGGCCGATTCAATTGTCCGGGCAAAGAGGTCCCGGTCCGTGTCGGAAACTGTCAGGACATGGTCGGCGAGATTCAGATAACGGCGCTCGGCGAGGGCTGTCGTGCAGTACTCGCGCCAGCAGATTGCCTTCCACAGTGGATTGCGTGCTACCGCACATTGACGCTTCCAAATGAGCGTTTCAACGTTGTGTGTGAAGAGCACTTTTGGGATGGGAAAGTGCCACGGGATCATCCCTGCTGCTGCAAGGAAATCGCATACGACGACATCGAACTTTTCCTTTTCGAGCAAGTGTCGAAGCCCCAGGGTCACTTTCGAGTTGTGGTGCCTAACGAGCTGGTGAGGCTGCCTGGAGAAAAAGCCGCGGGCATAGTGGGTAAGATGTCCGAAGCCCCTCGAGCGGGGCACGCGCAAGGGATAACGAATGACTCGAGCAAAGATGTGGTCCAGTTCGCCGTGGATATCGTCCCGATGCTCTGCATAAGAAGTAAAGAAGGTGACATCGTGTCGGCGAGACAACTCCCGCAAGATGTGATAGCTGCGGATCTTGCCACCGGTATCAAGTGGAACAAGCCCCCCGACCTTAACCCATAGAATCTTCAACACTCTGTCCTTTTACCAGCAGATTCCTTCGTAGCGAAAAAGGCCATGCGGGCGCTCCGCTGGATTCAGATTGACGAGGTCAATAACCGCCTGATCCTCACGGAGCAAATCGCTGAGCACCTGCGGATTTACGGCCTTGGTCCCAATCAGTACCATGTCGACCGTCTTAACGACTTCTTCCATCGTTGAACACAGAAGTGAGCCGATGTGGGGGATAACTTCTTCGATGTATTGGCGGTTGGATCCCACTAGCCGGCCGAGCGAAACATCGCGATCCCATATTCGTAACTCGAGCCCCTCGCCGATAAGACGCTTGATGAGCTGTACCAGAGGGCTTTCCCGAAGGTCATCGGTGCCAGTCTTAAAGCTCAAGCCCAGGACGCCGAGTTTGCGGATGTTCATCCTCAACACGGCCTCTGCTGCTCGCTCGATGTGGCGGACATTGCTGGGCAAGACTTCCTCGAGCAAAGGCAAGCACAGGTCGAGTTCTTTCGCGCGATATATAAGCGCACGCAGGTCCTTCGGCAAACAAGACCCTCCGAAAGCAAAACCCGGAGACAGGTAAGCGGGCGAGATGTTGAGCCGGACATCCGAGGTGAAAATCTCTGTCACTGTCGGCGTACTAACGCCAAGGCTCTTACATAGTGTTCCCAGTTCATTGGCAAATCCCACTTTCACAGCGTGAAACGCATTGCATGCGTACTTCACCATTTCGGCAGCAGCCAAGGAAGTTTCGAATACTCGGCCAGGCAAGCCATCATAGAGATCGCGCAATGCTGCCGAATGACAAGGTTTTGCAGCACCGAGTACAGTGAAGGGCGGTTCGAAAAAATCAGCCACCGCCGTGCCCTCCCTGATGAACTCGGGGTTAAAGCATACGGCGAAATCGGTGCCAACATGTTTTCCACACACTTCCTCTAGAATCGGGATGACAACGGATTCGGTCGTCCCCGGAAGAACGGTGCTTCGCAGTACGACCCAGTGAAATTCGTTCTTTCTGCGTAGCGCCTCGCCAATTTCACGGCATACACGCTCGATATGGCTCAGGTCCAACTTGCCATTGCGCTGGCTAGGCGTGCCCACGCAAATCAGAGAAATCTCCGACTGAAGAACGGCTGAAACCGTATCTGTGGTAGCGTGCAGCCGGCAAGCTTTACGCTCAGAAGCCACAAGGTCCTGCAGGCCCGGTTCAACAATCGGGCTATGACCTGACTCAAGAATCTCGACCTTCTCAGGATTTATGTCTACGCCGAGCACTCGGTGACCCCGGTGGGCCAAACAAGCGGCTGTCACCGAGCCCACGTACCCAAGGCCGAATATGCTCACTTTTCTATTCATTGCTTCGCGGGCTCCAAACCCAGGTTTCTTGCGTCTACTGCAGGAGAGCCATTGCTCGTTGCCTCCTCAGCAAAACGACGCCGAGTCTAATTTGGCCGAGTCTCTCGGCAATAGGAATCGCACGACGAGTTCAGCCGGCGGAGAATTGGGTACGGCAGCGGCATAAAAACCTTGTTAATTACTCGATGACAGTGCTCGGGTTCAGCTAACGAGCATGTCCGGTCACCATGCATTCAGCCGAGATGCCAAGACATGCCCGATTCTGTCGTGTGTGCATACGCTTCGTTTTTAAGAGTTGATTGGCTCACCAATTTGGACTCTTTGGAATGCGAAGCAGTGTTCTTCACGATCGAGAAGAGTGCCGTGGTGTATGCAACTAAGACGTAAGGAAAAAACTGGAAGCCTACACTAGCAAACACAGAGCCTACTATGTATCCGATCAAGCTTGCGTGGAGGACCCCGGCCAGCAGGCTCGACTCTGTACGCCTGGGCGCCAATCGTTTGGTTGTTCTCACGTTTGTGAAACCATGCCACAGAATCAACACATACAAGATCAACGTTGGCAGACCTCCTTCTGAGCTCATTTGGGTGAAGGTGTTGTGCGTCACATGCCAGCTACCGGACAGTTGCTCAAAGTTCCCTGGGCCCACACCGAATAGCGGATGTTCCTCCGTGATGTCGATACTACGCCAGAACAGTTGCTGACGCTGCTGAGCGGAATCGTAAGCTGAGGCAGTATCATCCTTCTGGTTAAACGTCCCGTTGAGCCGCTTGCTCAACATGTCTCCCGAGGATACCCAAAAGATCGCACCCACTAACGATACGAGCACCAAGATATAACGGCGGCGGCCGCGAATGGCGAAGTGCCACAGGCACACGACTGCGGTCATTATTAGAGCTATAAATCCTCCCCTTGATCCCGTCAGGAACACCACGTAAGCCATTGCTAGCATGGCTACTGCCCAAGCAGCTTTCCAAAGCTTATTCCTAGTCAGAAACAGCAGCCCGAGGCACAAAGGAAGTGAGATAACCATTGCGAGTGCTAAATCATTGGGATTGGAATAGTTTCCACCGAGCATGCCTTCCAATCGCCCACCGAACACGCGACCTTTCAGGACAGTAACTGCAGCGATCAAGGCCACAGATGCAGCCTGGACGAAGATGAGCAGGCGCAATCTTCTCGTTGTCTTTACCGCCGTAATCATTACGACGACGATGAGTAGAATCTTTGCAAAGTCAACTGTCGTCAGCAACGCCCCGCTCCGCCATACTGGAGATAATACCGATGCCAGGAACAACTGCCCGATCAGTAGGAATAGGTAGGTGACCTCTCGAGGGAAGCGGGTGCGGATGTGCCGAAGGGAAAAAACCAAAGCTAGTAATGCGAAAATTCCAGCGATCTTTGCCAAAGGCACATTCGACAGACCGGGGATCCAGTCCTCAGGCCGGGCACAGTAAATAACCATGAATAGGACCAGAGCAACGTACGCCCCAACGAGCGGTTTCCGTCGAGAAGTATGGCGTTGCGCTGAGAGCGAGTCCGTGGCTGTCGCGTCGATCACATTGCCCAGATCGTTCTGACTTAAGTTGGTTACCGAGCCCATACTGCCTTCCTGCCGGTAATGAAATAAACAAATGCGACAACGGCCGCCGTGTTCAACACGACAAACGCCAATGAGATATTCGAGAATCGTGACAGAAAACCGATCTTCGTGCGCAATGCTGTCAACATAGCCAAAGTATAGAAAGCAATTTGAAGCACGAGAGCAAGTTCATATACACCTTGGCGGAGCCAGAGCGTCGAAACGAGAACACCCACAAGAGCAAAGGGCACCAACAGGCGCAGTAGCTTGTGACAAATGAATTGAACGCGGAGTGGATTGGTCCGCGTTACAAGCCAAGGAGCAAGTTGCAACAACTGATAGTTGCCGGCCAAAGTTCTTACTTTTCGGCGAAATTCCTGTTTAGGGCTAGGCGTGAAGTCATCCCAAGCCACAGCCTCGGGATCGAAAACAACTCGGCTGTGTTGCCGCGCAACTTGGAGCGGAATATATACATCGTCCAGTATTGTTCCCATGGGAAGTGGCAAGAGCAGATCTTTTCGAACCGCATAGAAAGCCCCCGTTGCCCCAACCGTTGATCCGGCAAGTCCCTCCCAGTTTCGAATGTTTTTTTCCAATCGCCAGTACAGGCCTACACCATCGGAGGATGGAGCGGAGTCGTTTTCACCGATCATGAGCGCGCCGCTCGCGCAGCCTACTGAGGGGTCCGCAAAATTCGCGATCAGGTTAGTCAAACCATTGGAAGCGATGGCCTGCCTTGCATCGGTAAAACAGATGATTTCACCGTGTGCTTCAGCCATGCCATGGTTCAAGGCGTTCGCTTTACCCTGATGCTTCGGCAAGATCACTGCTCGACGGCTGGAATCCTGCCATGCACCGAGAATCTTATTGGTCTGATCAGTTGAACCATCGGAAATGACAATGACTTCGAGGCGATCGGCCGGATAGTTCAGTGCGGCCAGGTTATCCAATTTGCGCAGCAGGTCCTTTTCTTCATTGTGGATTGCCAAAACGATCGTTACCCTGGGAAATATGCGCGCTCGCCGAACTGGCCGAGGCCAGTTCCGAGCCCGAAGATACAGGCAGATCGGGTAACCTGCGTAGGCAAAGAAGATCAAGGACAAGGACAACCAGAATAACAGCTTCACTTTGCGCCCCGTCCTAGCAGAATGATCTTGATAGTCTGGAGAAAAACGAGCAAATCAAGCCCTGCCGACATGTTCTTGATGTAGAACAGGTCATAGCGAAGCTTTTCCTTGGCGTCCTCAATCGAGCTTCCGTACTTGTACCGAATCTGGGCCCACCCGGTGATCCCAGGACGTATGGTGTGCCGCAAATTATAGTAAGGAATCTCGTTACTGAGCGTGTCCACGAACTCAGGCCTTTCGGGCCGCGGACCAACTAAGCTCATGTCTCCCCTTAACACGTTCCACAACTGTGGAATTTCATCGATACGTAATTGCCGGAGGAATTTTCCAATGGAAGTGATGCGTGGATCGTCGTCCCCGGCCCAGGTTGGTCCGGTATCTGCCTCTGCATCTGCGCGCATCGTGCGAAATTTATAGCAATAGTACACAATGCCGTCCCGTCCTACGCGTTTCTGGCGATAAAACACTGGTCCCGGTGAGGTTAGCTTGATGACCAAAATAATGAATGGAAGCAGGGGTAGACTCAGTAGCAGGCCAACGATAGAAACCAAGACGGATGCGGCTCGCTTGTAAGCCAGGTGAAACCGGGAAGCGTGACAGCCTGGCGAGAAAAGTAACCAGCCCGAGCGAACGGATTCGATCGGAACTTTTCCTGTAATCGCTTCATAGGCTTCAACTCCATCCTGGACTTGCAATCCGCGGCACTTGAGCGAAAGCAACGCATCGACAGGAAGCTTGCCACGTCGGTCGCCCATCGCCACTACAATGCGATTCGCGCGAAGAAGTTTGACAGTATGCGAAAGATCATCAGTCATATCTTTGACGGGAGGGCCGCCCACAAATTCTGCGGGTTCGTAACCCCCGTGATGGATTCCGTTTCCATTGCTAGTTGGCAGAACACGACCAACAACCCGAAGCCCCAGCTCAGGACGAGATTTGAATTCAGTTTCGAGAAGTTCAGCTAGAGGACCTTCACCGAAAATGAGAGTCCGTTCGGCAAACTCCGGCACGCTGTTGATTTTTGAGAACAGCCCCCGCCAGAATAACAGCAGCGTTGCAGTGAGTAGGAGGCCGATCACAAAAATCCCTCTGCCTAATTCTAGGGGAGGATAGAAGAAGTAAAGCAGAACGGAGAGACTATACACGGTGCCCAGCGCCTGGGTTAGACGGATAAGAACTTCTCGTCGATTGCTTAAAATGGAAGCGTCGTAGAGGTCGAAATAGTGCATGCAACTAACGATCGCAACCGACATAACTAAGATTTTTAAGGACCCATGTTGGTCGTTAAATAGGTGCCCTGCGCCGCCAGCACCCAACCGCGCAAGCGTGGCTGTAAGGAAGGCAAGTGAGATCAGGCACGCTTCTGAAGCCCCCAGGAAGAGGGTTCGTCTCGGAAAATAGGCGTTTAGCAGTCGGATCAAGGAATAAACTCGGGATTACATATCTTGTCTTAGTCGTTTTTCACTTGCACAAGAGCGCGGTTATACTGCCTTGGCAGCTATAAACTCAATCCGCCGCGATTTGTTGGTTGTGGGGAAGTCCGTCCGACAAAGCAGCAACTCCTATGGCCCGGGCGGAGCCGGCTGCAGCTCCCAATGCCAGCTCTTTTGTGGTGTAGTTTTCGCAAAACCATTCCCAAGTTCGCCGCAAGCCTTCCTCAAATCCCACCCGCGGGTTGTAGCCAAGTTTTTCGCGCGCCTCTGAGATATCAGCTTGAGAGTGAAGAATGTCACCCTCGCGCGGCGAAGCATACTTGGTGTTCCCTGACCGGCCGGCAATCTTGCCAAGCATCTGAAGCGTCTGATTCAATGTGTACCGGTTGCCGGTACCGATATTGAACACAAGACCAGCGACATTTTGCGTAGTACAGGCCAGCAGGTTCGCCTGAACTGCATTCGCGACGAAGGTGAAATCGCGTGACTGCTGCCCATCCCCGTAAACGGTCAGTTCTCTGCCCTCCAAGAACGCTGCGTTGAACCGCGATAGAACCCCCGAATAAGGTGAGTCGGGATCCTGTCGTGGCCCAAAGATGTTGAAGTATCGGAGCGCTACGAACTCTAATCCGTAAATGCGGTGAAATAGCCTTCCGTAAATCTCCCCCATCAGCTTCGTCACGCCGTACGGAGAAATCGGCGCTGGCATCATACTTTCGCGTTTTGGCAGAGTGGGCGTTTCACCATATACCGAGGACGACGCTGAAAACACAACTCGCCTTACCTTTGCATCGCGCGCCGCCAATAGAACATTTAGAGTCCCGTCCACGTTGACGTAATTCGTTTCGACCGGCTCCTTCATCGAGCGCGGCACTGAGGTTCGCGCGGCGAGGTGCAGGACGTAGTCAACTCCCAGGCACGCCGCGCTAACCATCTCCGGATCTGTAATGCTGCCGTGGATAAACTCGATTTGGTCTCTCACTCCAGCGAGGTTTGATTCTCTGCCAGTTGAAAGATTGTCCAGAACAACAACCTTGTGACCGCATCGAACCAATTCTTGAACAGTGTTGGAACCAATAAATCCTGCACCACCTGTAACCAGATACCGCATGGCGTCACACCTCGCTCTCGACTTAATTTGGAGTGCTACTTTGATTTCCGGGCTGACCGGCGAGTCTAAGCTGAGCTCTGAGCGGGGACGGCCAGAGTCAATCTTTGCAATCAGAACCGCATGGCGTTGAACAGGAAGAGTTATTTCCGACTGCCGCGAAGCCGTCGAGAAAGAAAAACGCCTCCTCCAATCAACAACGCGGCACCGAAGGTCAGTATTGTGGACGGCTCCGGAGTAGGCGCCGGGGCTCCGCCCTTGTCATGGCGTTTGCCTTTGTCATTGTCTTTGTCATGGTCTTTGTCCCCGTCATGGTCTTTGTCTTTGTAATCGCCATCCTGCCCCCACAAGATGGTTTTGTTGGACCAGATCGTCGGGAGTAGAGATGCCGAAACATTTAGGCCGGAATCCACTGATTGCACTCCGTTGACAGCCCCAATGCGTCTCAACATCTGCGAAAGGGCTTGTTCTGCCAAATTGGTCGTCGATGATGTGAGCACACTGAATTCCGTGAGCTGTCTCCCCACGACAGGAGCAGAAATTCCTCCAGTTCGTGCTGAGGCAGTCCCCGCGCCGAACAGCGCGGCAAAACAGATTAAACATGCACATAGGGGGATTGATTTAAACATGATATTCTCCTTTGTGAATAGTCGTCTTTTAACTCTGCGGAGGGGGGCAACGCAGCTTTCATTTGAAAATATGGATCCGGTAGAAAGCCTCAATTAAATCCCACAGTCCTATTTCTGGACGAGTGGGTTAGTTTCCTGTGCGCCATAAGATGCCAGATTCCCGCTTCCCTTGCGGAACGAACGAGCGGACGGAATTAAGTAATGCTGGTTCTAAAGCCACATCGTCGGTACGTCTCCGGGTCGTTCCCACTCTTGATGCCTTCCTGTACGATCTGCCACTTCTCTTCGGGGGATCGATCTACTCGCGGTTTCCTGCTCATGTTGGCTGCTATTTGGAGACTTTGATTCTAGCAAGATAAAATGTCCAGTTTTAACGGGAAGCACTACAATGGCGTACCTCAAAAACTTAGCTTTCGATTACCCATTGTCTGGTGCGAATAAAACAGCATTTTCATGCGATCGTCGGGCTAGTCTTAAATTCCTAGCGCACACTCTGCAACCACCTTGAGCCACAACTCCAGCCAAACTATGCTGCAGATTTCGGTGGGACGATATCGTAACTGTCGATCACAGCGGCGATACCGACGCGCCCGGCTGCATTGTCAGGGTCCTCCTCCACGCGCATCACTTTTGCTTTAGCATCGACGACAAGCTGGCTCCTATCGGTGGTTTGGAGAGGAATCGTAAGAGAAAGGCCGACTCGCGCCCCGACTGCGAATCGTTGGTTGCTTGTGAAAAATATGCCGCGAGTAGAAACATCATGGGTCTCCGCGTGAACAAACTCTGACGCCATCGCCTTGGACTGCCGCCTGACTAATACCGCTGCAGATATTTTGTACCGCTGAGCCGTACGTCGTTCTTCCATAGCTACTTTCCTAGCCGGCTTGGTACCCGGAATGAGATCACGCGTCATCCCCGTACCAACTCTCCGTTTCTCGCTACCCATCTTTAAGGCCCCGTCCAGTCGTTCATTCCGGCAGTAATTCAGCGACTTGCGGATAGACATGGCTGGCAAAGTCTGTAGCACGGGCTCGCGCACTCTCTTCTCCATCGGCTGCCGTGGTCCAAATGCGCACCATTGTGCCGTCGGTGCTTCTGTGCCTCAACCCGTCGACAACCAGCAAATACTTTGCCCAGTATTCGCTTGCAATAATGCGCCGGCGTGTTTGATACCAATAAAGAACCATATCTCGATTCGTGCCTTGCTCCACCAAGTATTCGTTCACAACCACGGGGCGGCCCTCTACGGAACCAATCTGGAGTTGCGCGGAGTGGACGGGTTCCCATCCGCTGCCCGGGAGGCAGTTCTTGGGAGAATGGATCCTGTCACCGGAACGCTGATCTTTGTAGTAGCCGACGTAGAGTTCGATCGGAGGTGTTACCCCGGAATACACTCGATTGATGTAATCATCCGCTCCAATCGCTTCCGCCACGTCAGCCTCGTACGGAAGATCCTCGCTGTGCCACAAGGCGATAGCGGCAGGAAAGTCACGCAAGGGCCGATGCGCCTCAGGGATGATCGGCGGGGGGATGCTATGCGTCGCAAAGATCCCCCCTAAAAGAACGAACGCCGCAACGAAGGGTCGTAGAGTCATCATCAGTGCACCGGAGCCGAAGTCCGCTGACTTGTGAGGCGGCGGAGCAGGCTATGGATCAGGAGAATCGAAAGGAAAGCGAGTACAAAAAATGCTAACCCAAGTACTGTATGAATCGGACCCGAATCCACTTCTGGCCCGTAGACAAAACTCAGGACGCCGGTCGCGACTAAGCGAAGGCCGTTGCTCAGAATCACGATCGGAATGGTTAAGACAACCAGCAACCAACGTTTCCACGCACTGTGTTCCGCCAAGTACCCATAAGCGACCACCGCGGCCAACAAAGAGAGCAAAGATCGTACTCCGCTGCAGGCTTCGACCACCTCAAGAGTGACGTTGGGGAGAATGAGCAGATTCCCTTCCCGCACGGTGTTCACACCAAGCATGACCAGGCCATGCGCGCCAAGCCTCGAGGCCCACAACTGCAGAGGAAATGTCAGCTGGTAGTACACGAGAGCCGGCAGCGGAATCATGAAGATCAAATAGCCGATTGGAAAGGCAATTGACCGAAGCACCTGCCAGCCCGCCAGGAACACGATGATTCCGGAAATCAAAATGATTAGGGAAACACGCGCGGTGAATAGCTCCGCACCGAGCATTCCAAGAAGGAGCAACGCAAGGGCTGACAACATGATCAGCAAACCGTAATCGCTGGCTCGAACGGGCACTAAGCGCCATCGAGTACGCTCGCGCCACAGAAGATATGCCACAAATAACGGCACCAGCAGACCGTGGCCATAGTTAGGGTCATCCCACCATTGCCGAACCAACGAGCAGAGTATCGGCGCGTACATAATCAACACCAAACCGCTTAGCATGAGCAAATGCAATAACGTGCTTCTCCTCGATTCGCTCGAAGAAAAACTTCCATCTAGAATATTGGCAGTGGGTTCGGAAGGCACAGATTTGTCGCACCAAGCTCAAGGCCTGGCTCTTAGCTGGTACCAGCACTAACGCAATGCGGGCCGGCTTCCAATTGCGCACGATCCTAGCTTAGCTCAACTTGACGACTCGCACTGCGGCGGCCTTGCTGGCGCCGTAATATTGATCATCGTAATTTGCTTGATCTGATTCCGATGCCTCGTTCAATACCACACCGATCAACTTGGGGTGATCGAGAGCCAGTAGGCCTTTCTTGAGGGCTTTGACCGGCGTCAGGCCTTCCCGGACGACGAGGAGTGTGCCATCCACTAATTTCGACCACAGGTTGATGTCAACGATGGGGAGCATCGGGGTGGAGTCCACCACGATCCACTCAAACTGGCTCGCCAACTGCTTGAAGGCTTTCACAAATCGCGCCGAACGTATGATCTCTGAGGGCTGATCGTAAGGCTTCCCGGCAGAAAGAAACCATAGTGGCATGTCATTCAACCTATGGAGGAACGGCGCGAGCTCCTGGTCCCGACTGGACCACCAGTGACTCAGGCCGCGCAATTCACTTAAGCCGAGCAGCGCTGCCAAGGTCGGCCTATGCAAATCCCCTTCAATCAGCAGAGTCTTAGAGCCAGAATATTTGGCAAGCGTCACCGCCACATTTCCGGCCACCAGGGTCTTGCCCTCGTTGATCACGCTGCTGGTGACTTGGAAGGACTTCAGCTCACATTGCTTACGGAGATGGTCCAAACGCGTGACGAGAGCTCGAAATTTCTCTGCACCCAAACCATTCGGATTCGTCAGGGCGACTAAACGCGACTCTGGCGAAGCCTCCACACTTACCGAAACACCTTCCACGGCCTCGACCGGCGCCGGCAGGACTTCGTTTAACGCCGTTGCTTCCTGTGTGGGTTCGGACGGAACCGCATTCGAGTTAATCGTGTCCGGTCGAACCACGCCCGGTGGTTCTACCGCTAGTTGAACGACGTCCGGCGAGCAGTTTGCTCCTTCCACTTCTTGCGTGGGCTCCGGCGGAGCCGCCTCCACGGCGGTTGTTTTTGGGCGAACGACGCCCAGTGAACGGCGTTTCAATTGCACGTTACTCAGGGCTTCAAATAGCCGACTCATACTTTTTTCGCTGACTCTTCCTAACCTTTGTAGAACGCGTACAGGTTGCCAAGCACAATCAACATGATCAACGCCGCGACTGCCCCAAGTTCCGTCCACTTTCCCCGCGCGCGAAAATGGTCTTCCCTCGGCGTACTTAAGCGAGGAATTCCGACCAGCACGCGGACCGGAACAATCCCTTCGAGGTCCTTTTCCTGCCGAATCCGTACGTCCGTCAGTTCAAGAACAGAGGCTAAACCGAGTCCTAGAGAAATACCTGCAATCAACCCGCCCAAACTAAACCACAAGTGGTTTGGAGTTGAAGGCTTATTGGGCAAGCTCGGCGGATCGACGATGCGGAACTGTTCACCCTGCTGTCGGTGTTCGAGGCTCGTGGCAAGCTGCGATTGCATTTGCTTTTGCAATAGCGAGTTGTAATTAGATTTGGACTCTTCATACCCACGGGAAATGTTTGTCAGTTCCTGCTCTGTTGCTGGAGTTAAATTCAGACGTGCTTGATATTCATTAATTTTTGATTCGAGTTCTTTTTCGTGCTCCAGATCATTCAGGATCTCCAACTGATTGGCTTTGAGCTGGCTTTGCACCTGCATCATGGAAGTCGGTGAGCCGTGTTGTACTTCTTCCATCGCTGCCGCGTCGACAGCATCTGTTGTCTTGGGACCTTTTTGATCGGCGGCCATTTCGTTTTCGGCTTGTTTCTTTAGTCTCTCCGTCTTCTCAATTTTACCTTTGAGCGCAACGATGTCTGGATGCACGTCGGTATACCGCGACTGCAAATCCTGAAGGCGAAGGCGCAGATTCAGCAGCTCTGTATCCAGGCCTTGTATTGGGGTAACTGTCGAATCCCCACTACCCCTGCCTAGACTCGCTTGCGCCGATTGGTATTGTTGTTGCAGTGACTCCAGATAGAGCTTCTGCTGCTTGGCGGCGTCCACCGCCTGCTGGGTGTTCTGTAACTGAGCCTGAATGCCTGACAGGATTTGGACATTGCTCTCCAATTGACTGGGCAGGTCCCCGAGATGTTTCGCCTTGAAGGCCGCCACTTTGGCTTCCTGTTCTGCCATGTTGGCTCGGGCATCCGCGAGCTCGTTCTCAAGGAAAGCCGTCGTATTCTCGGAAAGTTGCGCCTGCACTTTCACGTTTTCGTCGATGAAAAGTGTAGTCAGCTCGCTGTTCACCTCCCGCGCAAGCTCGGGCGAACCAGCGGAGTAACGCATCTTGAAAGCCGCGAATTCGCCCGGACGGCCAGGCGCCTCCACGAGATCAATCTTGATGTCGTTGCGCATTTGTTCGACTGGATCGCCAGATTTCAGCAGGCCGCTCAGGCCGCGAGGCTGGGAATAGAGATGAAAACGGTCGATCGTGCCTTGAAGGCGTGTGCGGCTAAGAGTCTGCTCCGTTATACTCTGGAGACGCTCTTGCAGATTGGCGGTGACGTTGGGTACGACATACTGGTCAGGGACCTTCTGCTGCTCCACAAGGATCAGTGCCTCCGACTGATACGTGGACGGCAACAGCCAGCTCACCCCCCATACCGTAGCCCAAACCAGAAATAGAGGGACCAAGATCCACCAGCGCCGTCGGAGCGCGATGGCCCAGTAATCCTCCCAGCTGCGAAATGCAAAATCATCTAGTTCATCGGGCATTCCAACCCCCGGCAGACCTTACAACCACGAGATGAGAATTGTTTTTGGCAAAAACTCGGCGACCGCCGAGCTCATTGCCATGCGTGCGGCGCCGATTGTGAAACAGGTGACCTACCATAAACTCAATGAGATGCTTTACTTGGGTTCCCGGCTTGAGAGTGTTGTTTGTACCCCGCTTGGTGCGGCACGCCCGGATTCTCATCGCCGGTGGACGCTGCTGACCTTAGGCCGGTCGATGACTTATCGAGACCAGCCGGTGGTGGTGGGTCGAGAGACAATGGCGCCGGGGTCGGGACAACAAGACTTTTTACGACCGCTCCGATACCGTGCAAGGAGAACGCTAGTCGCTGCCCTAGGTTGAATTGGACCCCGGACCAGCCCAGAGCAAGTAGCACCACACTCGAGATAGCAACCTTCGCTAGCCAGCCGCGGGCGGGCGGTTCCTTGAGCGTGAGCACCGGAGGGCGAAGAATTTGCAAGACGCCGTGCTTCGGTTCATCTCCTGATTTCGGCACGAGGTCTGTCTTTCCATTCGGCATTCCGAGATTCAAGTCGGCCAATACGTCCCGCATCATCTCTCGGTCGATGGTTTTCTGCTTCGTGGCCCAGCCGAGTGACATCGCACAAAAGCATATGTTATTTATATTCCGAGGAATCCCTTCACTAACTTCCGCAAGTAATGTCTGTGCACCGACGCTGAACAGAGGAGCGTCCTTGTACCCGGCGACCCAGAGGCGATGATCGACATAGGCCTTGACCTCTTCGCTGGTGAGAGGTTCGATGCGAATCGATAAAGAAACTCTTTGCCGCAGTTGTGCCATCGAGGGGTTAGCCAATCGCTCGGTCAGCTGTGGCTGTCCTGCTAGGACAATCTGCATGAGTTTCGTCCACGGCGTCTCGAAATTCGAGAGCAGCCGGACAGATTCCAGAACCTTTTCCGTCAGGTTCTGTGCTTCGTCAATGACGACGACGAAGCGCCGACCCGCGTGCATCTCCTCCAGTAGAACCTGGTTCAAGATCGTGTGCATCTCCGGAAGGCTTTTACCTGCACCGTCAAGCCCGAGATCGGCGAGAAGGTAGTACATGAGATCACGCGAGTTGCCACCGGTTTGAAATAAGAAAGCCGTTCGGGCCTTGTCGCCCAAGCCCTCAAGATATTGGAAAATTAGCGAAGTTTTTCCCATTCCTGGCTGGGCAATGAGCGTCAGGAAGCCTCGATTCGATTCCGTGCCATAGTTGAGGGCGGCGAGCGCTTGCCGGTGTTGGGTGCCAAGGTAAAGGAACCGCGGATCAGGAGTTACTCCAAACGGCTGTTCGCTGAGTCCATAGTGTTCCAGGAACCTCTGCTCTACGCTTTGCGCATCCTCGGCGTTCTCCCCAACGGGGGCTCGCGCAACACTTTCTCCAATTCTCGTGATGGGAATATCCGGTTCGCTCATGTCAGTTCACTCTACCCGCACCGGACTGGAAGCAGCTGGCATGGTTCCAGACCTAATAGTGGCAACCTTATCTCGAACGGCAACGTCGTGGTGCGCGACCCGCGGAATTTAAGGTCCTCAGGACCTGTGGATGAGACGATCGTGGGATCCAAACAACTAAACCAATTCGATGTCATAACCTTCGACTCGAATCGACACAGATCGTTGAAGTAGCTCCACCGATATGACCAGGCTTTGATCTCTACCTTGACGCATGAGGATCCCCTCAACGCCGTCAAGAGATCCCCCGCAAATGCGGACGCGCTTCCCGGCACTGATGAACGGATGTGGCAAGCACGAAACATTTTCGCTTATCGCTTTCTTAAGACTCTCGATCTGTTCATCCGGAATCGGACTCCCTTGTCTTTCATTTCCGACGAAACCCAGCACGCCTGGCGTTCGCAGCACCTTTAAGCGCTCCTCAACAGTCTGAACCATGCGGACGAATGCATAACAACTAAAAAGCGGGATTCCCACTACACTCCTACGGTCGCTCCACCTGTGGACTTGATGGAGAAGGGGAAGGAACGTGCAGACACGCTTCTCTTCAAACTGCGCAGCGACCCGCTTTTCGTGCCGAGCTATGGTGTGAACTGCGTACCAGCTCGATTCTTCCTGAGCGAATCCCAATGGAGGAAGTTGCGAAGTAGATTCGAGGTGTATCCGCGAGCTAGACACAGCTTCGCCCCCTAAGTCCCATTTCTGCGTTTGAAACCAATTGACTAGCGTTCATTGCCAGTGGCTGGATCAATCAAGTGCATCAGCCGTTGAATCAGAAAAAACACAACCCCTGATATCCAATTAGGCACACAGCTTATTAAATCCTCTAAGGCGAAACTGTTCAATATGAGACACTTTACCTTCTCCTTTAGAGGTTTTTTCTACCGTTTTTTTCGCAACGAAATGCACTGCCATCATATTGCCGATTTAGTATTCCTAGTACTTGCATTTCACCTTGACGAATCCATCTTTGAATCCCACATTTTCGAGATGAACTCTTTCCAACGAACCTTTGGCGTTAATCTTCATCAGTATTTTTGCGGGTCTAAACGCGGTGAGGATGGCACCGAACGAATATTTGCATCAGCTTCTTTCTGCTTACGTGGGTGTGAATCTCTGTCGTGTTGAGACAGACATGCCCGAGCAATTCTTGAATGAAGCAGACTTCTGCACCGTGGTCCAACATGTGTGTTGCGAAGCTATGACGCAGCTTGTCCGAAGTAACCCTCGCTAGCCCGGCTCGAATTCCACGAATCTTGAACACCTTTGCAACGGCACTCGTGCTTAGAGCGTTTCCATAAATGATGTAGCTTTACAAAAGAGAGATTGTTTGACAGAGTGTGTGCCTATGCGAGCGATACCGTTGCCGGTGCGCCGGCGCATTCTGCAACTCTATGAACGGAGCAAAAGCACCCGCGAGATCGCAGAGTTTTCGGGTTTCTGCGTGGCGGCGGTGCGCCGGGTGCGCCAACAGTTCCGGCAGCGCGGCACGCTCCAGCCCCAGACCCATTTATGTGGACGTAGCACGCTGCTGACGCAGGAGCGGAAGGAGCGCCTGCAAAGACTGCTGTCCAAGCAGCCGGACGCAACACTGGCAGAGTTGGGTGCCCGCATGGACCGCCCCTTTAGGACTTCCACGATGGATTTGTGGCTTCGGCAACTGGGTTGGAGGTATAAAAAAAACTCTGTTCGCCGCCGAACAAAACCGACCGGACGTGGCCGAAAAAAGGGCTCGATGGCATGAGCAGTTGGCTGTGGAGCCGGCGACCCGGCTGGTGTTTGTGGATGAAAGCGGGGCCAACACCAAAATGACCCGTTTGCGCGGTCGGGCACTCGGGGGGCGAAGACTGGTGGCCCGCATCCCGCACGGACACTATCAAACCCGCACGCTCATCTCCGGCATGCGCTGGAACGGTCCGTGCGCCCCTTGGCTTTTTGAAGGCCCCATGAACGGGGAGATGTTTTTGGCATGGGTCGCACAGGGGCTGGCACCCACCCTGCAAAAGGGGGAGTTGGTGATCATGGACAACCTGGCCACGCACAAAATCCGGGGAATCGTCGAGGCTATCGAAGCAGTCGGTGCCCGTCTCCTGTACCTGCCGCCCTATTCACCAGACTTCAACCCCATCGAAAATATGTGGAGCAAGATCAAGCAAATCCTCCGCAGCAAAGCTCCCCGTACGGAGAGCGAATTGCTCGTGGCCACAAAGGCTGCTTTCCAAGCCATCTCGGCCGCCGACTGCAAGAGTTTCTTTTTTAACGCCAAATACGCTACATGATTTATGGAAGAGCTCTAAGGGGCTGCCAGTACCCGGACGAAGTAGGCTGATCGTAACGCTGCTGCGGCAGATTGAAGTTGTGCGTTTGACAATCTGATTTGACCCACCCTTAATCCCGGGGCAGATTCGGATTTTTAGGCAATCGATCCCGAAAGTGACCAATTTTGAACAGACACGGCCCGAGACCTTTCTTACATTTGCTCGGTTTGAATTTCCGATTGGAAGCTTTTGGGTAGACTTTTAGCCAATCGAGCCTCAAAAAGGAAATTCTTGCCTGGTGCACCAAGTTGTCGCGCAATAGTTGAAGTCCCATCATAAGAGAGCTAATTGTGTATCGACATAATCGCTTTATTGGTGGGCTCAAACCCCGCTGTTCGCGAACGCATGGCGAGATATGACGGCGACGCCCGACCGCAGGCGCCACCCACGATTCACTGCCTGGTTGCCTCTCCGTTTAAAGATCGTGGGGGGCATAATTCAACACGATTCCCCACCTTTGTTAACGCAGAATCTCAGCAAAACCGGATTATGTTTCCCTGCACCGCAACGGATTGAACCAGGCGAGTCAATCGAGGTAGAAGTTACTTTCCTGGGCGCTGGGCTAGGCGGCAACAATATATGCATATCTAGCACCGGTTACATCGTGCGAGCCGAATCTACTAAAAAGCCGGGTTGGCACAAACTGGCCGCTACATTCGACGAATCACTTTCCGGCGACGATCTGGACTGGCAAAAGTTAGTCGCGGCGTTCTATAAGAAATCGTAGGTAACACTGACAAAACCATTTCTCCCAATTTTCACCTCCCGATATGTTGGATTGTCGGAATAAAGTTAAGGTGATTTGACTTCAATCCTTTGAAGCGAAGCGAGCCAGATCCTAGCAGACCAATTCGATGTCATAACCTTCGACGCGAATCGCGACAGATCGATTGAGCAATTCCATGGATAAGACCAAGCTTTGATCGCCACCTTGACGCACGAGGATTCCTTCAACGCCGTCTAGCGATCCTCCGCGAATGCGGACGCGCCTCCCTGCACTGATGAAAGCATGTGGGAAACACGGAATGTTCTCGTTGATCGCTATGCTAAGACTCTCGATCTGTTCGTCCGGAATTGGAGTCCCCTGTCTCTCACTTCCGACGAACCCCAGCACGCCTGGCGTTCGCAACACCTTTAGCCGCTCCTCGACAGTAGGAACAATGCGGACGAAGGCATAACAGCTAAACATTGGGACCTCCACCTTGACCCGCCGGTCGCTCCACCTGTGGATTTGACTGAGAAGGGGAAGGAACGTGCACACACGCTTCTCTTCAAACTGTGCAGCAACCCGCTTTTCGTGCCGCGCCATCGTCTGAACGGCGTACCAGTTCGATTCCTCCGGCGCACAATTTAACGGAGGAAGTTGGGTTCTAGATTCGAGGTGTATCTGCGAACTTGACACAGCTTCGCCCTGTCAGTCCCATTTCTTGCTAAAAAAACGATCCACTAAGCCATCTTCCGCTGGGGCCTAATTGAAACAGCAATAAATTCGATTATCTGCACATGCGTTGGGTTTGGCCGCAGCCCGATACTGGTCCGACCTCGCACTGCCCTTGACCCCATTCCGGAGGCGAGCGGCCAAGTCATCACTGCGCCTTCCGACGATTCGATTCGTTCTGCTCATCCCTTCCCTTCCAAGATCTCGTCCGGTTCTTTGATCAGACTATCTACGAGTCGTGACGCTCGCTCCGAAGAAGTGCGCAACGAAAATCCTTTGCTGACTGCCGAAAACCCACTTCGTTTGTTACCCTCGATGTCGTGCTCCACTCGCAATATCATCATGTCCGCTTTCATCAGCGCCTTTGATGTGCCGTCCGACATTGGAAGAAACACATCCATCTGGATCACGGCACTGGGAGGCGGACAAGCGGCGGTCAAAACAAAAGCGCCTGTCACACTCATGTCTCGAGTGACACCTTCGCCTTGGTAGCGTCCGTTGTCAGTCCCACTCCAACGGAACATTACGGATGCACTCATTCGATAACGAATGCCCTTCCTTCGTTCGACCGCATACTCGGATCTGTGTGCGATTTGAATGTCTCCGCTTTTCCTGGGCTGCTGGGACTGCCCCAGTGTCGCGAAGACTATGGGATTCAGGGATTGTTCACAAGTGGCCTTAAGACCCGCTTTGCAGGAAGTGTTCTGGTGTACTTTAAAATCCCATTTTCAGTGCGCGGCACTTCTCGCTGTTGAGACCGCCTTATCTTCACTTCCCCAGGCAAAGATCATCACCAAGATCGCTGCCCCGCTAATGCTGTAATCGGTGGACAAGGGGAAGAGGCAAATGTCCATTGACCTAAACTTCTGGAGTTAGTTTCAACTTAAAAATTACGCATGACAAATTGCAACGTGCGTTTCACATTCATCAGTATGCACTGCAGCATTCAAAAGATTTATGAACCCATTTGCCCGTTGCCGGCGTATCATGCGCCGTAGAAGCGAAGACTCGAGAGTCTCGTTCTTCTGCCTTAAGAAGATTGGTGAGATCTAAGCGCACCGACATGTCAGGAGTTGCGTGAAACTTAATTCTTGACAGCGCAAGGAAGGACAGCTAACCTCGCCCGACATTAGGAAACAAGCACTTGTAATTTTGTTGAGCTGGTCACTAGAATTTTGCATCTGTGTCCCGGGGTCTCAGGCTCTGCAAGGATTGGTTTCACAGTTCGTAAGTGTTGCAAAAGTTTTAATAAACCGTCATTATTGGTCACGTCCCTGCAGGCAGTATCACGCTGATTCTGACTACGGACAGCGATACAAAACCCGTTCGGCGTCCCCCGAACATGTTTGTTTTTAGAGCGTTGGAGGCAGTCTGGTGTCCCAGTCTCTTCGACGGCCCAAAGAGCGCATTTCTGTGCTCGTTATCACCGCGGATAACATGACGAGCGAGTTGCTAAAGAATGCGTTCGCGCATGGTCGAAAAGGTTTCACCGTCGAAACCTTGACCGGTAGTTCTCAGAAGATTATTGGCGAGCTGGGGGCACACAAAGCAGACGTCGCGCTGATCAGTGAAGAGCTTCAGGACGGCCCTGAAGCAGGCATCAGGGTCCTTCAGAAGACGCGGGACACTCAGGGTACTTCCTCAATCATGCTCCTGCAAAGTTCCAAACCCGAGCGAGTGGTGAACGCCTTTCGTGACGGTGCGCGGGGCGTTTTCTATCGAACTCATTCCTTGAAATCCCTCTCGAAATGCATCCAAGCGGTCCATCAGGGGCAAATCTGGGCCGCTAACGAAGATCTCGAACATCTCATAGAAGCTCTTACCCATCTCAAGCCTCTTCATCTAAACGATTCCGAGGGAATGCCCCTATTGACGCGCCGCGAAGAAGATGTGGTCCGCCTCGTCGCCGACGGCCTGAAGAATCGCGAAATCGCTCAGCGGCTCAAGGTAAAGGAACATTCCATCAGGAACTACATCTACCGAATATTCGAAAAGTTGGGAGTCTCCACCCGGGTCGAGCTCATCCTTTATGTGTTCAGTCACCGGAATCGTGGCAATTAGGCTGGCCTTCCCCCAATCGATCGTTCCCTTAGGCACTGCGTGCTTCGGGCACCCAGTCTCATGGAGGACCCTAGACCCCCTCGCACCATCCGAAAAAGCTATGGGCCACGAGTCCATACCAGAACCATGGTGGGCACGGACCAGCGAACTGCTTGTTGGTTTCAGAACGGACTGGCTTCGTCGCGAAGAGGCGATGAAAACCGCTGGGAGAGGAATCCAAAACTGCTACGCAGCGGTGCGGAGCAAACCGAGCTCATGGAGTGGAAGACTAGAACAACTCCTGCTCGATTACATGGGCTGGAAAACAAGAAAAAATCCGGCCGCAGGAGAATTCTTTTTCTTGACATTCCCCTTTATAGCGTTGGCCACCCGGGGGGTGGTTGTATGAGCCAGAAACTCCCGTAGAGATCGGTGACCGTGAACTGACGTAGCATCTGAAGCACAATATGGCTTGGCAGCTAAGGCCGATTTATAGCATGGCTCCGGTAGTGGCGATCGTGTGGATGGTGGCAGGCCTTGCCCTGGAAAGGAGAATGCGTCATCGAGAGTTTTGGCCGCGGAGCTCACGGGGTTATTTCCCGAGACGAATTATTTGAAACAACGTGCGAGTGCGTTCGGGCTGTGCATCAAGGACAAATTTGGGTCAGGGCTGAATCATCGCGTTTCCTAGTGGATGCAGTAGTTGAGTCGGCTTCGCCGCGAATCTTAAACGATAAAGGTGTCGCGCTGTTAACCAAACAAGAAAACGGAATCGTTCGACTCGTGGCCGAAGGTTTGACAAACCGCGACATCGCCCGCCAGCTGAGCCTGAGCGAAAACACAGTGCGAAATTATATGTTTCGAATTTTTGACAAACTTGGAACGGCCAACCGGGTAGAGCTCGCGCTTTATGCTGTTCGTCAACAAATGTGAGATGCCGTGGGATCGTTCTTCTTATTATCAGCGAAACGCGAGGATTACTAGAACACGTTCGTGCGGGCGGGCGTAACTGTCGTTGTCATCTCTTCCGTCGTGATTTAGACCTGTAGATCAGCTGGTCAGAGCAGCGAACTCATAATCCGTCTGAGCCTTTCTGCACCAGTCTGCAGAAAGCTGTAAGAAGGCGAATACTGCGAAACGGTTGATTCTGAAGTCGGCCAACATTTTGGTGAGGGACAAGTGTATCGTTCTCGAAAAGTTGATTGGCCACGCATCGCGGCTCACCGAGTTTCCGCCATTTCTGGCGTATCGAGACGAATCTCCGAGAGTTCTGAAATCAGTTCCGCGGCCCAGCGATAAACGTTGCGCTCGCGAACGACACTGCGCATACGTTGCATGCGGGCGCGCCTTTCCTCAGAGGGCATTTCCAAAGCCCGGCGGATCATCTCCGCCATTTGGCCGACGTCGTGAGGATTGACCAGCAGGGCGTCGTGCAATTCGCGGCTGGCCCCGGTGAATTGACTGAGGATCAAGACGCCGTCCTGGTCTTCCCTGGCCGCGACAAACTCCTTGGCCACAAGATTCATGCCATCGTGCAGCGAGGTGACGAGACAAAAGTCCGCTGCCCTGTAATAGGGTTCAATTTCCTGATGGCTGTGGTGTCGGTTGAAAAGAACAATCGGCTTCCATCGTTCGGTTTGCAGGCGCCGGTTGATACGATCGGCCTCCGCTTCCACCTCAGCGACAAAGTCCTGGTAGCGTTTGATGCTCGTGCGGCTGGGAGCCCCGAATTGCACAAACGTGAATTGCTCCCGATAGTGCGGACACTTCTCGAGAAAACATTCGATCCCGCGGAAACGCTCCACGATTCCCTTTGTGTAGTCAATGCGGTCCACGCCGACGCCGGGGAAGAGAATCTCCGCCCCAAGTTGCTCCAAAATGGCCGTGCGATTCTGCTCCGTAGAAACGCCGGAGCCATCTTCCGCCGCCGATTCCGGCAGGGCTACGCTGATCGGATGCGGCCGAACCAAAGTGAAGTGGTCGTTCCGTTCGACTGTAAAGCGGTCCCGCACGATCCGGCACTCCAGGGATTGATCCACCGTCTCCAGGAAATTATTGCAGTGCGCCTGAATGTGGAAGCTGACAAGATCGGCGCCCAGCAATCCATCCAGGAGTTCCTGCTTCCAGGGGCAGATCCCGAATGCCTCCGGGTTGGGCCAGGGAATGTGCCAAAAGATCGCGACCCGGGCATCGGGCCGCTTCGATTTGATGAGCCCGGGCAGCAATGCGAAATGGTAATCCTGGATCAGCACAAAAGGCTTCTCTGCACTTTCGATTTCTTCCAGCACGGTTTGCGCAAATTTCTCATTCACGCGCTGGTAGTGTTCCCAGTCTCCAGCGCGAAACACGGGGCGCGTATGGGCCATATGGCAAAGAGGCCAGATTCCCTCGTTTGCGAACCCCAAATAATATCCTTCCTCCTCTTCCTTTGTGAGCCAAATGCGGCGGAGTGTGTAACGAGGATGATCCGGGGGAACACGCAACCGGTCATTTGCGTCGACGGTTTCCCGGTCTGCGTCCGCGGAGCCGTGTGCGATCCACGTCCCGTCACAGGCGCACAGAATCGGCTCCAGTGCTGTAACCAGGCCGCTCGCTGGTACGCGCACCTCGATTCCTTTGCCGCTGTGCACGTGTTCGTACGGCTCGCGGTTTGAAACCACAAATAGTGAGCTGCCATGAAGGCGCTTTTGAATGCTGACGCGCAATCGCTCCGCCGTCCACAGAGAATCGCCGGCTTCACGCAACCGCGCCTCTTCTTTGGCGATCGCCCTTGTCTCCGCTAGTTTTTCAGCTAAACTGGCTGCCTCGGTGGACAACGGTCCGAGAAAACTTTCCGCAATTCGATGTGGGAAGGGCACGACCTTCCCGTGCCGCAGATCCCTCATCCAGTGAGCCATTCTTGTGATTGGAACGACAATGGTCCAACGAATCACAAAGAAGGTAATCAAGAGGATCAGCAGGACCTGAGCAAAGACGTGCCAGAGCGCATCGCGCCAAATTCGCGCACTCTGCGCTTCGATGTAGGAGGCGTCATAAAAGGTATTGAGGACACCCGCTATTTCCGATTCGCGATGCAAGGGAAGCGCATAGCTATAGATGGCCGTTTGACCCATCGTCTCAAAAGCGCCGAGACCATGATTTTCGCTTACACACTTTGCGAACAAATTGGGGGAACCCGCTACAATGGCGGGGAGTTTTGAGTTAACAGCGATAGCCTTCCCAAGGCCATCATAGACAGCGATACCTGCCAAGTGTTCGCGGTTTGCAAACCGCTCCACTAAACGGCGAAGTTGAGGAGCAGCTCCCCTTTGTACGACGGGTTCGAGCGTTTCCTGCAAACTTTCGGCCTGAGTTTCCGCGTGCCGCTCGAGATCTGAACGCAGGCCGAGTTTCTCCGTGCGCACCTGGTTTCGTGCCACGGCATACGTGACCAGGGTGATCGCCACCCCCAGAATCAGGATGAGCCGCAGGCTCAGTTTCATGGAGTCCCTTTTGTTTGGCTGACCATCGTCGCTCGAAGGATGATCCTCGCAAAAAAGAAACACATTCCCAGGAGGGCCGCTCCTATGCAGATGGCCATCAGGACGTACCAGAAATGATTCAACGCGCTAAGAACAATGAGAACAATGAGGGCCACAATTTCGGAGCTATAGTCGTCGCTTGCCGAAATCATTGATTGCTCCTTCTCGGGTGTTTGCCAACCTTCTGTCTCGTTGTCGTTGGCGGGCGCATGCGCGGAATTGCACCCGCCAACCATTCTCCATTAGTGTGTGTATCCTATCCGGGCGAAGCATACGAGCTACGTTCTGTCGGGACAATCGGGGTTTCTATGTAGTTTCATCGGGGACGTTACCGGGGCATGTCGCGAAGGCCCACAATCCGTTTTCGCACGAGGCACGATTTTTTTTCTTATGGAATTCGCGCTGCAGTAATCATCAAATGTCTCTCCGACGTAACATTCCCGCGAATTTGGCGCGGGTGACAACTTCGACTGGACTCGGCAAGTCCTAATATAAAGTTGCACTAATCTCGATCTAAAAGATATAGTTCCGTTTTGCCATGAATTTCTTGCTGACGTTGTGTCGTTGAAAGACACTTCTCCCCGTGTACGGCGTCAGCGAAAATAACCTCTGGATTAGCGGAGAGTGTCATGAAGCCCCTTCGCATTCTGATTGCTGACGATCATGATCTAGTGCGGCGTGGAGTTAAGGCGCTGCTTCAGTCACGTGCGGGTTGGCAGATTTGCGGGGAAGCCGTCACGGGTCGTGAGGCCGTCAGCAAAACGGAAGAGCTAAAACCGGATATCGTAATCCTGGATATCAGCATGCCGGATCTGAACGGCGTGGAAGCGGCGAGAAGGATTCGAAAGGCATCGACCAATACTGAAGTCCTGATTTTGTCCATGCATTACTCCGATCAATTGATACGTGAAATTATCGATGCCGGGGTCCGCGGATATATCGTGAAATCGGACTCGGATCGTGACCTCATCATCGCTGTCGAGACTCTCGCGAAACACCAACCTTTCTTTACACCTCTCGCGACGGAAGTGATTCTGAGCAATTTCAACGCGGTTGGGCCCATTACGAAGGTCCCGGAATCGATCCGCGACCGCCTCACGTCACGCGAGCGGGAAATTGTTCAGCTGCTGGCTGAGGGCAAGAGCAGCAAGGAAATCGCTTCGTCTTTGAACCTCAGCGTTAAGACAGTCGAGACGCATCGCGCCAATATCATGCGCAAGCTGGACATGCACAGCGTGAGTGAGTTGGTGCGCTATGCGGTACGCAACCAGATCATTGAGCCTTGAAACGCCCTTATTTGTGAGAAGGTGTTGCCGAATCCGGTCTTTTGTACCCACGTGGGACATCCTGGTCGTCCGGTTGTGGAACAAATTGCTGGTATCAAACGAGATAGAATTCCCTCCCTGTTGTGGTGATGCCGGATAGATTCCGGCGGCAACAAGTACCAGGAATACGCCGAGCTCGGCATACAGTAAATTTCCCATCGTTCTGATGAGTTGACGGTATTCAACGGGAATTCCGTCTTTAGCATGATCGGCGCATGGAAGCAATTGCGAGTTCTACCAAAATAAGATCCAATAACGGGCAGACTTTCAACACCCAGGCTTTTCTCGATTCGGCCTGCGTGGCGAAAACAGTTGTACAGCTTCGAAGGTCACAGCTGGCCTACGCTCAAGGTGATCCCGCAACGAGTGTGATGTACATTCAAGAGGGAAAGGTAAAGCTCTCCGTTGTCAATGAAGTCGGCAAAGAAGCAATTGTGGCAATTCTGGGACCAGCCGACTTCTTTGGTGAGGGGTGCCTGGCAGGTCAATCTGTTCGTATGGGGACGGCAACCGCGATCATACCCACAACTGTGTCCGTCATTCAAAAAAACGATATGATGCTTGCGATCCACTCTGAACGTACGTTCCCAGAGCGCTTTATGTCCAATCTACTTTCTCGAAAGCTCCGCACCGAGGAGGACTTGATTGATCATCTTTTTAACTCCAGCGAGAAACGCCTGGCTCGCGCTCTACTGCTGCTTACTGGCTACGGCAAGCAAGAACCACCCCAAAAGATGCTCCCCAAAGTATCACAGGAAATGCTATCGGAAATGGTTGGCACAACACGCTCCCGGGTCAACTTCTTTATGAATCGATTCAGAAGGTTGGGCTACATTCAGTACAAAGATGGTCTCCGCGTCAACCCCTCGCTCCTGAATGTTCTCCTGCACGAGTAAGCGCCAAGTTTTGCACGGTGCCATATAGGCTGCACCACAAAATACTTTGCTGCCAGTTATTGTCTGAGCTCCCTTGCGTGTCGAGAAAAAGGTTCACAACGAAGGAGTTCATTGGAACCGCAGGAACTCAAAATATTCCTCGATTCGTTCACCCAACTTGGTGGACTCGCCGAAATCAGCATGCCGGGGCGCACGCCACCTCGGTGGTAGGAAAATTCGATTTGGCCTGAATTATTTCGTAAGTTGGCTGGATTTAGACGAGCATAGCAATCGCTGCTCGGCAGGCGCTTCTGTTCGCAACTGGGCCGCGTACCAATTTCCGGGTAAGGTCGCCTTGATTATCCCAGATCAATTAAGTGCTTGCGCTCCTGTCGATGATCCCTTGCAAGTCTTTCTGTCAATTTTCTGGGCAATTCAGCCGCCCCCAATGTCAACTCCATCCCATGCTTCGATGTTCGCAGATATCCGATTCCGAACCGCTCGCCACACATCGTGCACAATTCATGCGCTTCGAGCGCGAACGACGGTACTTTTAGCAAGTCTTTTTCTCGGATGGCAACAGGATAGTCACAATCTTTGGCAACCGCCAGTGTCGCGATCATGGCATCCTCCTTCCCAGCCAACGAGCCTTTATTGCTTACTTCCCATGGGGTAACTTGTTAGATAACTCACTTATGTATTGAAGGTGTCGGCCAAAATCTCGAACGATTTCTTTTTTGCCCGTACATAGCCTGATCTGCGCGCGTCAGGAGTTCTCCAAGTGAGACAGGATTCATAGGGTCGAAGCGGGCCGCTCCCACACTTAATGAAAGTTCATAACGAGATTCGCCCGCATTCGATGCCTTTAAATTCCTCTCGAGACGCCGAAGAATGACATCCTCGTGTTGACTTGAAGCCTCCAGGGCTAACACGGCAAACTCATCCCCACTTAGCCGGGCGAGGATATCCGAATTTCGGAATGTTCGTTCTAACGCGTCTGCCGCGCGAACAAGTGCGAGATCTCCTTCCCGGTGCCCCCAGGTATCGTTGATTTCCTTCAAATAGTCGACGTCTGCGAAGAACAGCAATAGCCCCTGGCTCTTGCGGATGGCTACTCTGAGTTGCTGCGTCGCCAATGCTAAGAAAGCGCGTCGGTTATAAAACCCAGTAAGATCGTCAGTCAGGGCAAGAGATCGGAGTTCCCTATCAAGTAACGACTGCTTGACGGCACATAGGACCGTGCGTTGAAGGGTCTTGTTGAGAGCTTGGCTGTCTGGGGCGTCCGATCTGGAAGTCTTGGAAACCTCGTCGACCTCGTCCAGAATGTGAGATAGTTCCTTATCTTGAGCCAGTAGAGCCGACAAGAGGATTTCATCCACGGTATTAACGGATGAAGAGTCCTTCGGTCGACGAATGGCGACAAGCTTGCGGTTCAACACGCGATTCGCGGCTGACATTCTTGAATTGGCCACCGCATCGCGGTCGCGATTGGCGACCATATTTTTCCTCATTCGACCTGACGAACCCAAACCGCGCCCCCTCTCTGATTGGTACATGTCCTCTAGTTGATACCATTTACCGAATCGGGACAACAATAGGGAAAAGACTGTAATTCTCTGTGGGCGCGGGTTTTAGTACTTTATTTTTCTAGTTAGCTAATCCAGCCTTTCCCGGTCCGATATACAGTAAACCCTGTAGGCTCCCGAAGAGGTTTCCGTGCTATTAGTTGCGAGGTACTGAAATTTTCCTTAGCTCATGTAATATGCATGGCTTAGGTATGCTTGGGTACAGGTTCGAAGGCCGCTACGGACCGCGAACCTGAGGCGCAGCAGACGATACCGGCCCCGTACAAGCACGGCTGGTCCTTGAAGTTTGGAGGTGAGCATGAAGCGAACCGACCAAGGCACGGCAACCGCGGATACAAGTGGAAATGCCGGGACAAACTTAAAAAGCAACGGGCATACCGGCGCCCGTGCAGAAATCGCGTCCGCTGACTTGAGCGTCGTACTGGCTAGCCTCCAGACGATGCGTGACGGCGACTTCTCTGTGCGCCTCCCAGGGAACTGGACCGGGCTGGCGGGAAAAATCGCAGACACATTCAATGAAATTGTCACTGCAAACCAGCAAATAGCGCAGGAACTAAAGCGTGTCGGACAAGTCGTGGGCAAGGAAGGAAGAACGCGGGAACGGATGCGATTCCACTTGCCGAAAGCCGCGTGGGGAGAGATGGAAGTGTCGGTTAACACGCTCGTGGATGACTTGCTCCGACCCACGACCGAAGTCACGCGCGCCATCGCGGCCGTGGCGAAGGGCAACCTGACACAAACCGTCCAGTTGGATGTCGATGGGCGACCCCTGGAGGGCGAATTCCTGCGGTCGGCCACAATCGTGAACACCATGATTCAGCAACTCGGTGTGTTTACGGCTGAGGTTACGCGCGTGGCACGCGAAGTAGGCACTGACGGCAAACTTGGCGGGCAGGCGCAGGTACCCGGCGTCGCGGGTACATGGAAGGACCTCACCGACTCCGTTAATTCGATGGCCAGCAACTTGACCGGGCAGGTGCGCAATATCGCCGAAGTGGCCACGGCCGTCGCGAGCGGTGACCTCTCACGCAAGATCACGGTCGACGTCCGGGGCGAAATTCTGCAGCTCAAAGAAGCCATCAATACGATGGTGGATCAGTTGCGGTCGTTTGCGTCCGAAGTGACGCGCGTGGCGCGCGAGGTGGGTACTGACGGCAAGCTCGGAGGGCAAGCAGTCGTGCCTGGAGTGGCTGGAACGTGGAAGGACCTTACCGACTCCGTCAACGCCATGGCCGGCAACCTAACCGCCCAGGTGCGCAACATCGCCGAGGTAACCACCGCGGTGGCGCGAGGAGATTTGTCGCGCAAGATCACCGTGGACGTGAAGGGCGAAATTCTTGAATTGAAGGACACGATCAACACGATGGTGGACCAGCTCAACGCGTTTGCGGGCGAGGTCACACGTGTCGCTCGCGAAGTGGGCACTGACGGTAAATTGGGCGGCCAAGCGGAAGTACCAGGGGTGGGAGGCACCTGGAAGGACCTCACGGACAACGTGAATTTCATGGCCAGCAACTTGACCGGTCAGGTGCGCAACATCGCCGAGGTGGCGACGGCCATCGCCAGCGGCGATCTCTCCCGCAAGATCACTGTGGACGTGCGCGGAGAGATTTTGCAGCTCAAAGAAACGCTCAACACCATGGTGGACCAGTTGAACCGGTTCGCGGGCGAAGTGACGCGTGTCGCGCGCGAGGTGGGCAGCGAAGGACGGCTTGGAGGGCAGGCCAACGTGCCAGGGGTGGCTGGAACCTGGAAGGACCTGACCGACTCGGTTAACTCGATGGCCGGGAATCTGACCGGCCAGGTACGCAACATCGCCGAAGTAACCACGGCTGTGGCGCGAGGAGATCTGTCGCGCAAGATCACCGTGGACGTGAAGGGCGAAATCCTCGAGCTGAAGAATACGATCAACACGATGGTGGACCAGCTCAATGCGTTTGCGGGCGAGGTCACACGTGTGGCACGCGAAGTAGGCACAGAAGGTAAGTTGGGCGGTCAAGCTCAGGTACCTGGGGCCGGCACTTGGAAGGACCTTACGGATAACGTGAATTTCATGGCTAGCAACTTGACCGGTCAAGTGCGCAACATCGCCGAAGTGGCCACCGCCGTGGCGAGAGGTGACTTATCGCGCAAGATCACCGTGGACGTAAAGGGTGAAATCCTTGAACTGAAGGATACCCTCAACACGATGGTGGATCAGTTGCGGTCCTTCGCATCCGAAGTGACGCGCGTGGCGCGCGAAGTAGGCACTGACGGCAGGCTTGGCGGACAGGCTCAAGTACCGGGCGTCGCGGGTACATGGAAGGACCTCACCGACTCCGTTAATTCGATGGCCAGCAACTTGACCGGGCAGGTGCGCAATATCGCCGAAGTGTCTACCGCCATCGCAAGCGGCGACCTTTCAAAGAAAATCACTGTTAACGTAAGCGGCGAGATCCTCCTCCTTAAAGAAACGATTAATACGATGGTGGATCAGCTAAACGCCTTCGCGGGCGAAGTGACGCGTGTCGCGCGCGAGGTGGGCAGCGAAGGGCGGCTTGGAGGGCAGGCCAACGTGCCAGGGGTGGCTGGAACGTGGAAGGACCTGACCGACTCGGTTAACTCGATGGCCGGGAATCTGACCGGCCAGGTACGCAACATCGCCGAGGTAACCACGGCTGTGGCGCGAGGAGATTTGTCGCGCAAGATCACCGTGGACGTGAAGGGCGAAATCCTGGAGCTAAAGAACACGATCAACACGATGGTAGACCAGCTCAACGCGTTTGCGGGCGAGGTCACACGTGTGGCACGCGAAGTAGGAACGGAAGGTAAGTTGGGCGGCCAAGCGGAAGTGCTTGGTGTAGGCGGCACTTGGAAGGACCTCACGGATAACGTGAATTTCATGGCCAGCAACTTGACCGGTCAGGTGCGCAACATCGCCGAGGTGGCGACAGCCATCGCCAGCGGCGACCTCTCCCGCAAGATCACCGTGGACGTGCGCGGGGAAATTCTGCAACTCAAAGAGACGCTCAACACCATGGTCGAACAATTGCGTTCGTTCGCCGCCGAGGTGACGCGTGTCGCGCGCGAGGTAGGCAGCGAAGGACGGCTTGGCGGACAAGCGAACGTAACAGGAGTCGCGGGCACCTGGAAAGATCTTACGGACTCCGTGAACGCCATGGCCGGGAACCTAACCGGCCAGGTGCGCAACATCGCCGAGGTGACCACCGCTGTGGCGCGAGGAGATCTGTCGCGCAAAATCACCGTGGACGTAAAGGGCGAAATCCTCGAACTAAAGAACACGATCAACACGATGGTGGACCAGCTCAATGCCTTTGCCGCTGAAGTGACGCGCGTGGCGCGCGAAGTAGGCACGGAAGGCAAACTGGGCGGTCAGGCGCAAGTGCCCGGTGTGGCCGGGACTTGGAAGGACCTCACAGACAATGTGAACGTCATGGCCGCGAACCTTACCGAGCAGGTGCGCGGAATCGTAAAGGTTGTGACCGCTGTCGCAAACGGCGAGCTGACAAAGAAACTCACGGTTAACGCGAAAGGTGAAGTCGCTGCGCTAGCCGATACCATTAACAACATGACGGACACACTAGCTACGTTTGCAGACCAGGTAACAACAGTCGCGCGCGAAGTAGGGGTGGAAGGCCGTCTCGGTGGGCAAGCAAATGTGCCCGGTGCGGCCGGCACATGGAAAGACTTGACCGGAAACGTTAACCTTCTCGCTGACAACCTGACCAATCAAGTCCGCGCCATCGCAGAAGTAACCACTGCGGTTACCAAGGGTGACCTGACCCGTTCCATTCAGGTTGAGGCTAGCGGCGAGGTCGCCGAGCTTAAAGACTATATCAATACCATGATCGATAACCTTCGGCTCACTACGGACCGCAACAATGAGCAGGATTGGCTAAAGACAAACCTCGCGCGCTTCACGGGAATGTTGCAGGGGCAACGCGATCTAACCACTGTCGGTCGAAGGCTGTTGTCCGAGCTGGCTCCGCTCGTCAATGCCCAGCAAGGCGTGATCTATCAGATGAAGACAGAGGAATCCGCGAACATGGTGCTGCTATCGGCCTTCGCGGACAATGGTGAAGACGGGCATCCCGATCATCTCCGGGTGGGAACGGGCCTTATTGGGCAGTGTGCCGCGGAGAAGAAGCGAATGCTGATTACTAAGGTACCAGCGCATGCCGTTCCCATCCGGTCGGGTTTATTCCAAGCCGTACCGCAAAACATCATCGTGCTGCCCGTTCTTTTCGAGGATCGCGTTAAAGCGGTTATTGAGCTGGCTTCGCTGAGCGACTTCACGGCCTCGCATCTCGCATTTCTCGAACAACTGACCTCCAGCATCGGCATTGTGCTCAACAGTATTGAGGCCACGATGCAGACAGAAGGACTTCTGAAGCAATCCCAGCAGTTGGCTACCGAACTTCAAACGCAGCAAACGGAATTGCAGCAGACCAATGAGCAACTTGCCCAAAAAGCCCAGCAGCTTGCGGAGCAGAACGTGGAGGTGGAGCGCAAGAACCAGGAGATTGAGCAAGCACGCCGAGCGGTCGAAGAGAAGGCTAAAGAACTGGCTCTGACCTCCAAGTATAAGTCAGAGTTCCTTGCCAACATGTCCCATGAGCTGCGCACGCCCCTCAACAGCATCTTGGTTTTGGGCCAACAACTTACTGATAATCCCGATGGCAATTTGACGGCGAAGCAGGTCGAATTTGCCCGCACCATTCATGGCGCCGGAACGGACCTGCTAAATTTGATCAGCGATATTCTGGACCTATCGAAAATCGAGTCCGGCACGGTTTCGGTGCAGGCTGAGGAGCTTTTCTTCGTGAGCCTGCTGGACATGATTGCTCGCCCATTCCGCCACGAAGCAGAGCATCGGCTGCTCAACTTCGAAATACAAACCGATCCTAATCTTGCGCGTAGCCTTGTCACCGACTCGAAGCGTTTGCAGCAAGTACTCAAGAATCTGCTCTCGAACGCATTCAAATTTACCGAACAGGGGAAAGTGCGTCTGTCGGTCTTCGCCGCCCATGGCGGCTGGAGCGAGGGCCACCCGGTCCTTGGCAAATCAGCCTCTGTCGTAGCCTTCGAAGTATCCGATTCCGGCATTGGCATTCCGTCTGACAAACAGCGGCTTATCTTTGAGGCTTTCCAGCAGGCCGACGCCAGCACTAGCCGTAAATATGGCGGCACCGGCCTCGGGCTCGCAATCAGCCGCGAACTCGCAAGCCTGCTGGGAGGCGAGATCCAATTACGCAGTGCCCCTGGGGAGGGAAGCACGTTTACCCTTTACTTGCCCCAAACCTATGTCGGTCCCGCTTCGGGAGTAACGGTGACGGACACCAAAGGCTCGTTGTCGCCCGCGCCCGTTCAGATGTCCGCCGTAGTCGCATCCGAGCGCTCAATCGAGCGGATCGCGGACGACCGTGAGAATTTGCGGAGGGACGATGCGATCCTGTTAATTGTCGAAGATGATCCGTATTACGCCCGCATGCTGGTCGATCTAGCCCACGATAAGGGTTTCAAGGCGCTCGTGGCCACGCGAGGCGCAGAAGCTTTGGCGCTAGCCCGGGAGTTCCAGCCCACGGCCGTATCGCTGGATGTTTTCTTGCCGGACATGCTGGGCTGGACAGTGCTTAACCATTTCAAGCAGGATTCGGCCACGCGTCACATTCCGGTTCAGATGTTGACACTGGATGAAGACCGGCAGCATGGCTTGGCACGCGGGGCATTCGCATATGTGACCAAGCCGTCGTCGCCAGAAGAACTGGAGACCGCCTTCACCCGCATTAAGGAATATTCGATGCCACGCCGCAAGCGGCTATTGGTTGTGGAAGACAATCCTGCCGAGCAGCTCAGTATCCGGGAACTGCTGGGTTATGACGATATCGATGTGGAGATCGCTGCTAGTGGCACGGACGCAATCGCGGCCATTACCGGACAGCCGTTTGATTGCGTAGTGCTCGACCTGCGTCTTCCGGATATGTCGGGCTTCGATATATTGGAGCGCATCCGCGATACTCCGTCGCTCAGCGAATTGCCTGTCGTGGTGTTTACTGGGAAGGACCTGTCTCCGGAAGAAGACGCCCGTCTGCGCATGCTGGCGCGCAGTGTGGTGGTCAAGGGTGTCGAGTCTCCGGAAAGGCTGCTCGATGAGACGGCATTGTTTCTGCATCGCATTGTCACCAACCTTCCCCCAGAAAAGCAGAAGATGCTCGATCGATTGCACCACTCCGACGAGGCCCTGGTGGGTAAGAAGGTGCTGGTAGTGGATGATGACGTGCGAAACATCTTCGCACTCAGTAGCGTGCTGGAACGTCGTGGGATGACCGTGCTCACCGCTGGGACGGGCCGGGAAGCGATCGCCACGCTGGAGTCGACTCCAGATGTGGCGATTGTGTTGATGGACATCATGATGCCGGAAATGGATGGATATGAAACGATGCAGGTGATCCGCCAGAATTCTTCGTTTCGGCGCCTGCCAATCGTCGCGTTAACTGCCAAAGCCATGAAAGGGGATCGCGAAAAGTGCCTCGAAGCTGGCGCCTCTGAGTATCTGGCAAAGCCGGTGAATACGGAGCAGCTACTTTCGGCACTTCGGATGTGGTTCCATCGGTAGCGGGAATGCCCGTTCCGGACGGTCAAGTTTCGACTTCCGGGTACGGGGGTAGAGTCATCCGACGCGGGGGAAAGACTATGAGCGGACACGAAAAGGTCAACATCCTCATGGTAGACGATCAGCCTGGCAAGCTGCTCACTTACGAATCCATACTCAGCGAACTGCACGAAAATCTGATCACGGCCCGTTCCGGGCGAGAGGCCTTGAACCACCTGCTAAAGACCGATATCGCTGTCGTCCTGATGGACGTAAGCATGCCGGAACTCGATGGTTTCGAACTGGCAGACATGATCCGGCAGCACCCGCGTTTTCAGAAAACCGCCATAATCTTCATCTCCGCCGTGCACCTTACGGAGTTGGACCAGCTCAAGGCATACGAACGCGGCGCCGTAGATTACATTTCCGTTCCGATTGTTCCAGAATTGTTGCGAGCGAAAGTAAGCGTCTTCGCGGACCTGCACCGCAAGACGCGCCAGATGGAACTGCTGAATCGTGAGTTGCGCACTCTCTCGGCTCGGCTGATTGCGACTCAGGATGAAGAGCGCCGGCACATCGCTCGTGACTTACACGATAGCGTGGGACAACTCGTCGCGGCGCTCTCAATGAATAACGGTTTGGCTCTTAGGGAGGCGGACAAGTTCAGCCTTGAAGCCGCCGGCGTTCTCCGCCAGAACACCCTGCTCGTGGAACAGTTGTCAAAAGAGATACGCACTATTTCTCATCTGCTTCATCCGCCTCTTCTTGACGAAGTCGGCCTCATGCCCGCAATTAAGTCATTTGCGGGAGGTTTTGCTGAGCGGAGCAACGTAAACGTTGCCGTGGAACTCTCGCCTGAAATTGGCCGGCTCGCTCCCAATATGGAGATTTCGATTTTTCGAATCGTGCAGGAGTGCCTGACCAACGTCTACCGCCATGCAGGAAGCAAAACGGCCAATATCAAAATATGGCCTTCGCAGGAAAAGCTGCTGATGGTTCAAGTCAGCGATGAAGGCAGAGGGATACCATTGGAGGAGCGTATCTCCTTGTCCCTTGGAACGAACCAGGGGGTGGGACTTAGCGGGATGCGGGAGCGCGTAAGAGAGCTTGGAGGCACCCTCGAAGTTCAATCAGATGAGAACGGCACGACTGTCACAGCGGCCCTTCCCCTTGTTAACGCCATCGCGACCGTCGCATGATGCCAGGGTCAATCACGGAGGCCGCTCGCTCAACATTTCTGAGGAGTCGAAATCCATTGTTCACACTTCTCGCCATCGGTCCTGAGCTTGATACAGTGGACCCGTATTCAACACTCCGCTTCCTGGCGCTTACTCAAATTCTGGCGAAAGTCGCAGGGGGGCCAGATGCATAAGCGGTTTCTGATCGTGGACGATAGCGAGCCCGTTAGGCAAGGGCTCCGCACAGTTTTGCAAGCAAACCCTGAATGGGAAGTATGCGGCGAGGCTTCCGATGGCTTAACCGCTGTGGAAAAGTTCAGAGATCTGCATCCTCACGTAGTGATCTTGGATTTTAAGATGCCCGGCCTGAACGGGTTGGAGGCCGCGCGCCGCATGTTGGAGATTGCACCCGCTGTGCCAATCGTGATGCTTACGCAGCACGCGAGCCCGAGCTTGGAGGAGCACGCGCAGGAAGTTGGTATTCGGTCCGTTGTCTCGAAAACGGATGTATTCTCCATGGTTGGCATGATTGAGGAACTTCTCGGACATGGGGATTCCGCCCCGAACGCCGAAGAACCGGGCAACGATGGCCATTACACGTCCGGAAAGTAATGAGTAGCTAGTGCCGCGTCCCAAAAGTTAGGTGCAATATCGCTCCCGCCATCTGCTTAGGAAGCGGGGGATGCCAATGCAGTTTAGTAATTAGAATCTGAGTGCAAAGCGTAGGCAGCCCCGAAAGGTGCGCTGATTATCCATGTTGCAGGTCTTGATCGCGGACGATCATGAAATCATGAGAAGGGGGATCCGCTCGGTCCTGGAGTCCCGCGATGACGTTGAAGTGTATGAGGCGGAAAACGGAAAAGAAGCAATTGATAAAACACATGAGATCCAACCGCACTTGGTCATTTTGGACGTTTCTATGCCAGTGCTAGACGGATTCAGTGCGGCTCGGGAGATAAAGAAAGCCTTTCCGCAGATCGCGATTCTAATTTTTTCACTGCATAGAACCGAAGTGTTTACGGAAGTCGCTAAGAAGATTGGCGTGAACGGGTATATATCGAAGAACGATGTCGGCGAGACACTCCTAAAGGCGATTGATGCCGCGCTCAACAATCAGGCCTTCTTCGTTTCGCCCCAATCCTAATTGCAGCGATGAAAAGCAGTAGGCCGAAAAAGGTCTCAGCATCCGCTGAAGTTCGTTCTTTTTGAAATTCATGGATGCCCGTCCGCGTGACCGCTGCGAAAAAAAGCGATAGCTGCCGACAAAATTACGGGTTCCAGTACCCCTCCAAAAAACTCAAAAACAGCACATACGTATTTGAACCGCCGCGACTTAGACATTATTTCCTTGTTTGGCATCTATATTGCCCCCTTCACAAAATGAGAATTGCACTCGGATAGAGGAACGTGTCCGATTGATGAAGAATATCAAAAGCGAGTTGAGGAGGGCTTAGCGATGATTCTCCTAAAGCGATGGGCAGTGGTAATGATCGGGATTCTCGCATTCGCTCCGGTTACATTCGCAAGGGACCACGAGGGAGCGAAGAAGCAAGAGGAACGCATAGCAAATTCAAGCTCTGTTATGACGGAGATTCTTAATGTCCCCGACGATCTTCCGCGGGATCTACTCGACAGGGCCCGGTGCGTCGTCGTAATCCCATCGGTTCTTAAAGCCGCGTTCATTGTCGGAGCCGATTACGGACGCGGAACAATGGTCTGCCGTACTGGGCAGGCCTTTTCAGGCCCCTGGGGCGCTCCTGCAATGTATGCGTTGGAAGGCGGCAGCATCGGGTTTCAGATTGGCGGCGAAGCAACAGACTTCGTCTTTCTCATTATGAACGATCGAGGAGCGAACAGCCTGTTGCACAGCAAAGTCAAGCTTGGCGCCGATGCGTCCATAGCCGCTGGGCCCGTGGGACGGGACGCTGCCGCGGACACAGACGCTTACATGCGCTCCGAGATTCTGAGTTACTCACGAGCGCGAGGGGTGTTCGCGGGAATCTCGCTCGAGGGCTCGACGCTCCGTCCGGATAACAAGGCCAACCACGACCTTTACGGACGCTCCGTCACTGCGGCGCAGATCGTCAGGGAATCGGAGGTGCAGGCCCCTTCCATCGCGAGTCATTTGATCGCGCAGCTGGAAAATGCATCACCCCGATTGAGGTCTTAAAATTGTTCACATCCACAATGAGGAGGCGGACACCCAGGTCCGCCCCTTATCTTCGTTCGCGCGCTAAACGCAGGGAAGCTATTGAGAGCGGATGCCGAAATGAGACGAGCGGCAGGGAAGGAGTATAGAGATGACCGGAAAAAATATTGCAGTTTTTGGAACCTATCCGCATCGGGCAAGTTTTGAATACGCCTTCGGAGTTTTGAAGCAGGAGGGGTTCCGCACCACGGACATTTCCGTCCTGCTTCAGGAAAATCCTGGGACAAAGGATCTTGTTACGGAGAAGGCGACGAAAGCACCGGAAGGCGCAGCCACTGGCGCAGGTTCAGGAGCAGTGATCGGAGGCGCGCTAGGTTGGTTGGTAGCAACTGGCGCACTTTCTATCCCCACCCTCGGGCCACTCCTCGTTGCCGGACCCATTGTTGCGACACTGGCGGGAATTGGAGTCGGTGGCACTTTGGGTGGGCTCACAGGAGCACTGCTAGGACTGGGAGTGCCTGAGTACGAAGCCAAGCGGTATCAAGGGCGAATCGAAAAGGGCGGCATCCTCTTATCTGTGCATTGCGACAGTACCTATTGGGCGAATAAAGCCAAACGGTTGCTCAATTCGACTGGGGCGGAGGATATTTCTTCCACTAGAGAATCCGCCGCGGACTACGACAATACAGATCGTCCCATGTCTCGGAGTACGTTTGGCTAGCCATATTGAACCCAGGCCGCTGTTTAGGAGATCTTCTATGAATTCCGCTGCAACATTCAGTGCCACGCTCCAGTTTATTGCTGCGCTTTCGACCTTCGTTGCTGTTTATCTTGGGCTTGTTCTTTGCACAATTATGTGTCTCGTCGCAGCTGAATTGATTTCTGAACACGCCAGCGTGGTTCGGGACAACAGGGCGAGACTTGTTTCATCGGACACTCGAGTTTTGCCGGAAATGGACGGTGAGACACGCAGATCATCTCGCCAGCACTTCTTATGTCGCCTTTCAGATGGCTCGAAGGATGCCACGCGGCCTTTGATCTAGACCCTGGTTCGTAGCCAGTCAGGGACAGAAAGGAATCGAGGTTGCCATGGATAAGCTGAATAGCAAACACAGAGCGGTCGGCCTTCTGTTGGTGTTGGGCAGCATCTTAGTGTTGATAGCTACTTGGGATATTCCCGAGAGCTGATCGACACAAATGAGAAGACAAAGCAAGGCTATCCATCTTTCCAACACGCGTGCCCCGTATCACGGGAGTTCGGATGCAGGCGCACGCCCGTTCCCGAACCGTCTCTACACGGGCTTCTGGTGCAGCAGCGGGGAATGTTCTCAGAAACGCTAAAGTAGAAATACATTTCCGTTGAAATAGGAGGTTAGCAATGGCCGAAAAGATCGTTTCCAAAGCAAGCTATTTCCTGGTGGGACTGGGCATCGGATCGCTGATCGGCATCCTGTGTGCGCCGAAATCCGGTGTGGAGACTCGCGAATACATGTCACAAAAGGCAAAAGACGGAAGCGAGTACGCCAAGAAGAAAGCGCGGGAGTTGAAGGAGCGTGCTGGGGACTTAGTCGAGCACGGCAAGGAAGTGGTCATGCAGAAGAAAGAACAAATTGCAACGGCAGTCGACGCTGGCCGCGAGGCCTACCAGCGAGGGAGATCGAAGGCACAAGGCGCTTGAAAAGAGAGATGGGTTCTCGAAGTCTTGAACTCCGTCATTGGCTTTATGGGTGCTTTGGCGGGTTTCGGGCGTAGTGGTTCGCAAGAATTCAGTCCGCCTCTGATTTCATGCGCATACGGCGTTGCCGTCCATTACTATACAGGATTCACTGTATACCGGTTTAAAAGCTCTTGTGGCATATATAGTGCCTCGGGGAACGCATTTTGGGAATTCAGGAAGACTATGCCCGCCCATCTTCTAATTGTTGATGATCATGAAGCAGTTCGTACGAGTGTGCGAATGCTATTTGCCAATAACGATTCATTCGAGGTGTGCGGCGAAGCCCAAAATGGGATGGAGGCAATTCGTATGGTTCCGGAACTATCCCCTGACGTTGTGATTCTTGACCTGAGTATGCCGGGAATGAATGGGTTTGAAACTGCCTCAAAAATACGGCAAATCGCGCCGTCGACTAAAATTGTATTCTTCAGCGTCCATGAGATACCTGCCACAGCCAGATGGGCTGGTGCAGACGCTTTCGTCTCGAAATCCTCTACCCTGCGAGATCTAGCCCTCACGGTCACTCGTGTATTGCAATTGGGTGGAACCTCTCAAGCATAGCAGAAAAGGCTCGCCCAGCCAGCTCGGAAACTACCTAAGCGCCCTCCTGTTCAAGTGACATAGAAAACAGAGTCTTGGCATCAATAATCTTCGGGTCTTCCTTCTCATGCCGTGTACGGCAACGACAATTCTTCCGGATGCCGTAAAAAATTCGCACGCGGGCAAAGAGATCAATTCACTGCAACTCATTGATAGTATTGCGTGTAATGCAGTGCGGACTTGGCATGGTTATTGCTTCCTTAAATAGGCACAGCCCACCGGAGGTAATGTATGAAACGGATTTTCCTCTCACTGGCCGGATTCGTAACAATATTCACCGTGATGGCCGCTCCCGTTCAATCTACTGTACTGGCAACACCCAAGATTCAAACGCAAGCGCAGCCCGTGGCCGAGACGTTTATGGGCACAGTTTTGAAAAATGGCGAGAACTTTGTGCTGAGTGATTCAGCGACGAAGACCAGGTATACGCTCGACGACCCAAAAAAGGCGAGGCCCTTTGAAGGCAAGACAGTAAAAGTCACTGGCACGCTCGATATGGCCGGTAATTTGATTCACGTCGAAACCATTCAGGACATCGTCTAGGTGACGGTCTGAGCGAAACCCATGGGGTTAATCAAAATAGAATTAGGGAAGTTCAAATGAATAACGATTTGCGTGTTTGTCTACAAGAGAGTGCGCTGTGATTCACATGGAATGTTACCTCTGGCTCCCCACGACCCCTTTTGCCAAAAACCGCCTCGTGGCGCGTACGAGAGGAAAAGTGTTCAGCACGAGTACAAAGATCGCCCGTGCTTTAAGTCCAGCGTCAAAACCCAGCGTTAACTTGATCCGGTCACAATGGCATGGCCGGTCGGGGCGGTTCGAGCCTCTTGGATTGCGTGGATCGCTTGACGGGATGAATGCCTGCTGAGACGGCGGATCACGCCAAATCGCCTTGCATCTCTGAGGGCAAGGTCATTCCGTTTCTTCGGTTGCGCCGGCCAAGGTGATCTCAGAGCGGAGATGAACTTGTTCAGCGTCTCCTCGCCCGGGACAATAGTCGGACTGTTTCTCAGCTTTTTCATGAACCTGGCATGGTTCCAAACTTCCAGATAGGGCAAGTAATCGAGTATGTCCACCGCGCCGCGCATTTGCGCACTTCTCCGCAAACCAATTGGGATTAATACTCTGCCCTGCTTGTCGACTGTGACAGCGCTACCGAAGTATTTCGCAAGGGCAAGAAGTTTCTCGTTGTTCCTATTGTGTGAGCACAGGCGCTTCAGCCGATTCTCGACTTGGTTCCAGACCTGCATGGGGTAGATGCGGACGGAATCGCCATTTTCACTTGTGATGTAGAACTCCGTGCCATGTTGATTGAGCGTCGTAAGAAGAGTCGCGGGAATTCTCAATCGGCCTTTTTGATCGACCCTTGCCGAATTGCTCATGTATTTCTCCCCGTCTGCTGAAAGCGGAAGGCGCAGGACGCAGGACCAATCATGCTGCCTGATGCGGACGGATCACTCTTGGATTGGGCCCAGCGCCCTTCAGATAGGCTGCCCACCATGCCCCTTTGGCGGCTTCGACGACTCTTGGTTGCTCATAGACGGCATCCAGGACGTCGAACGCTCCATGGTCGAGCGCTTCCGCCCATTCACGGAGATCAAAATTGTGCGCCCACAGAACAACTTCAAAGCGAAGATCATAGTGATTAGCAATATCGGCGAGCCGGCTCCACGATCCATCCCTCAGCTGAGGTGTCGAAACCACCACCTGAAACTGACCGGTTTTGGCAGCCTCACAACCCGTCGTGATGCTCTTGACGCACTCCAAGGCAAACCCCGCCTCCAACAGCAAAGTCGTCAGTCGTTTTCGGTCAGAGTCGTCCTCACAAACAATCAAGATCCTAGCCCCCTCAGGGATTTTCGATTGCAAACCTGAACGAATCTTTTCTTGAGTATCCATCGCGAGACTCATCATGTGCCTCCTTATTTCCCCATCCATCTCGAAGATTGCAGTTCAAGAGCGGAAGACGCCATCGGGTAATTCCTGTAGGGGTGCGAAGAATGTACCCTATCAAGTAACACCAAGAGCTCTTTTGGTCAGCCCTTGGCGTTGATCGTCAGTGGCTCTGCGTGTGTGAACGTAAGTGGAGTTTCAGGCGGTAGGCTGACTTCTTTCTTCCCCGTAATAAGAGCTGCTGCTTTTCCGGCTCCAGCGCCGATGGGGGCCAGAATCAGAACGCCCTTGCCGCCAGCAGGGCTGAAAACGGTATACTCGGGCACTCTGACGGGAGGGATCATGGCCATCCCAACAGGCACACGCCTGGGCGCGTGCGAAATTCTTGACGGAAAGATGCAATTGCGTTAAACCTTCGGCTTGGTATTCTCCGATAACATTCACGACTATTCGTCTGATCCAAGAGATCGACGCTTCCTGTATAGGTAAATGCAAAATGAGAAACGCAGATGAACTCCGAAACCCGCAAGAAACGAGAGCAAATACTTTCCTCCTTGCGCCGGGGATACGCAAAATCCAGCCCTCCCGGCGAGAACTGCTGCGAGCAGCTGGAGCGGCTGGCGCGGCGACGATCGTAGGGGCATTTGCGCTCAAAGGTCCGCTTGCAATGGCGCAGAGTTCGTCATATTCACCGTCTTCGTCGACCTCTAAAGTGAATCCCTTCAAAGATCCAAGCTACGCCGAAGGCGCACGGCAGCGCATGCAAGCGTTTATTGGCGGCGGTGCCGACCCGGAGGCAACGCGGGCAATCTTCGCGAAGATGACGAGTTTCGATGCCGAGCCGTGGGTGGCAGAGTGGACCAAGTTGGCCGTGCCGTTCGAGCAGAAGGGCGCCGAACTTGAGTCGCAGGGCAAGATGGCTGAGGCGAACAAGGCGTATGAGAAGGCCTCAATGTATTACGGAGTTGCGAGATTCCCGGTGATTAATCATCCGGCTAAACAGGCCGCCTATCGCAAGTGCATCGAGAATTTCCGGAAGGCGATCCGGTCATGGGATCCCCCGCTTGAGATTGTTGAGATCCCGTTTGAGGGCAAGAAGATCGTCGGACATCTGCGGATGCCGAAGGGAGTGACCCGACCTCCGGTTGTGATCAGAACCGGCGGCGTGGACGGCTATAAGGAAGGTCGCAGCTTGAATGAGAGCCTCGCCATTGGTGCGGCGGGGTTTGAGGTCGACATGCCAGGAGCCGGCGAGTGCCCAATTTTCAATAAGCCCGATTCGGAGAAGCTGTACGTCGCCATCATTGATTACCTTTCAACCCGCCAGGACCTGGATGGGCGGCGGATCGGATTTGTTGGAGGAAGCTACGGCGGATACTATGGCGCCAAGATGGCCTACGTTGAGCCGAAGCGGCTGAAGGCGTGCGTCGAATTCGGCGGACCGATTCACTACACTTGGCAGAAGGACTGGCTAACGTATCTGCTGACTGACGAGAAGGAATATTTCTGGCCTTTCCCCGATTCGATGATCTATGCGAACGGCCTGAAGGATTTCGACGAACTCGTCCGGACAGCTCCGGCAATGTCGCTAATGGAGGAGGGCTGGCTGAGCAAGCCCAATGCGCCTATGCTTTGCGTCAACGGCGACAAGGATCCATGGATTTCGCCCCAAGAGATCCCATTACTACTATCCACGGGCCAGCCGAAGATGGCCCGGATCATGGCCGGCGCAAAGCACATGGGCCGCGGAAGTCAGGAGAGAGGGGCCGTAGGGGAAATGGTTAATCAGTGGCTCAAGGAGAAGCTCGCCTAATCCTTCCCTCATCCACACGGTCCTGGAAAGTGACCATTTCCCCATTAAGACTGATTCAGAACTTGAATCGGCAGGCAAAAAAGTGACACTTGCTTCCAGCACACTTCTCGCAGTCCGCCTCAACTGAGAAACGGTCTTACCGGAATGTGGGAATTTGGCAAATCCAGCTCGGGGCCACATCCCGATAAGAGGCTTTCCGCGTTATTCCTCCGGAAGTTTGTCCTCGAGTTCGCTGGCTAATTTGTGTACGTCCGTTGTTTTGCTAAATGATTGAACCTCTTGCTTGGAGGAGTCTACGTTCACGCCCATGTGTTGGCAGAGTTTCTGCAACATCTGAAGGACTGTTGTCAGTTCTTGTTCGGAAAGCATGCCGACTTGGAGATCCAAATGAGAGCGCCGTTCGGCCTGGCGGGCCATTCGACTTTGACTAATCAGCACGAAGGTCATCAAAAACACGCTTTCGGAAGAGACGACGAGCGCGAGGACACCGAATGGGAATGGATCAAATGCCTTGAGTCCTGGGATCACGTGAAGATTGACCAGGCACCATCCGGAGATCAGAAGCAATTGGGCGATTAGGAATCCCACATTGCCAACCAGTTTTGTAATTACGTCACTAGCTCGCTCAGTGAGGGTCCTACGATCAAGAGCGTCATGCTCCAGCTTCGCGATCGCGTCAATGTTGTATTGCGTAGGATTCGCAGCAGCTCGGCGGGGCAATGGATTTTCCATGGGTCAGCTCCTAGAAACCGTCCTTGAAGATATTGTGTCGTCAAAAGAACCGCAGACAACTCTAATCAAACCTCGCTTGCGAATGGTGCGTAGCTTCCGAAAGATCATACTGCTAGAGGTCGATTCTGCGGCCAGATCCCGATAAACGGTGCTACATTCCGATAAGGTGGGGCAAGGAACCAACTCCTGGATACAAACTTTCGGTCGAGCAGCGTATTGAGGCATGATAATTTTGGACGATTCATGCGAAGTGTAGAGCAATGACGGTGGCAGTCAGACCACCCTGCGATGAAGGGGTGATTCTCGCTGGGTACTCAGCGGTGCCCACGGCCGGAAGTAGCAAATGGACTTTGGCAGCTACAATCCTCGGCTCAAGCATGGCATTCATTGACGGAACCGTTGTTAACGTTGCTCTTCCTGCACTGCAAACCGCGCTCCATGCCACGGTCAGAGACATTCAGTGGGTGGTGGAGGCATATGCGCTGTTGCTCGCGTCTTTGTTGCTCGTTGGTGGATCGCTAGGAGATCGCTACGGACGAAGAAAGATATTTATCTATGGGGTCCTACTTTTTGCTGCGGCATCAGTCTGGTGCGGATTTGCACCCTCCATCTCTTTGCTGGTCCTCGCGCGAGGCGCACAAGGAGTGGGCGCGGCCCTGCTTGTGCCGGGTAGCTTGGCACTCATCAGCGCATCCTTTCCAGTCGGCGAACGGGGTCGGGCAATTGGCACTTGGTCAGGCTTCACGGCAATCACAGCAGCAATCGGGCCTGTCCTTGGCGGCTGGCTTGTTGATCATGCATCGTGGCGCTGGGTCTTCTTCATCAATCTTCCGCTGGCGGTACTCGTGATTGGAATTACGCTGTGGCGCGTGCCGGAGAGCCGCAACGATGGAATGAGCAGCAAGTTGGATTGGCGAGGCGCCTTGCTTGCCACCGTGGGCTTGGGCGCAATCACGTTCTCATTGATCGAAGCTCCACGCGGAGGAATTGCTGTAAGCCTGGGTGGGGTCATCGGTCTTGTTACACTTGCTGGATTCCTGGGAGTAGAGGCTCGTTCGCCTTCGCCGATGGTCTCGTTGGCGCTCTTCCGGTCGCGCAATTTCAGCGACGCCAATCTCCTCACCTTTTTTCTCTATTCGGCTTTTGGCGGCATCTTGTTTTTCTTGCCTCTCAATCTGATTCAAGTGCAGCATTATTCAGCCACCGAAGCCGGAGCCGCGCTGCTCCCTTTAATTTTGATGATATTTGTGCTCTCTCGCTGGTCTGGAGGCTTGATTAGCCGGGTCGGACCAAAAACGCCGCTCACAATCGGTCCACTAGTTGCTGCGCTTGGCTTTGCTCTTTTGCTTCGGCCAGGAATTGGAGGCTCATATTGGATGACATTCTTTCCAGCCCTCGTGGTCTTGGGTTTCGGCATGGCGATCAGTGTCGCCCCACTGACCACGACTGTAATGAACGCGGTACCTCAAAGCCAGGCAGGCATCGCGTCGGGCGTCAATAATGCCGTCTCACGAATCGCCGGTCTGCTTGCCGTCGCCGTCTTTGGTCTAATGCTGTACGCCGGCTTCAACCGTGCTCTGAGTCACCGTCTCGAAGCTCTTTCCCTTTCGCCCGCGGAGCGTCAAGACGTGGATCGTGTTCGCCCCAGCCTTGCCGCAACCAAGAGCGGCAATCCGCTCGTGGATCGAGCGATCGCTGAGTCGTTCCTATCGGGATATCGAGTCATCCTCTGGTGCGCGATTGGATTGGCGCTCGCAAGTACTCTCAGTGCCCGAGGTCTGAATCCCGAGCAATCCGATCACAGATAGCCTTAAACGTGTGCTGTCCCGCCACTGAGTCACATTCCGATAAGCAATAGACTGGGCTCCGCCCAGCCAGGGACGGAAGAAAGTGGCCCAGCGCCCCCTTGAAGAATGAATAAGTTAGCGGCCACTTTCTTTGAAGGGGGCTTCACAGATGGGATGAGAAGGCCGGTCTCCAGCGGGATGCGATACGCTCCCAATGTTCGACGTGCTCAAGGCACAAAGAAAAGGAGACCGGCTATGAAAAAGACTAGCAGAGCGCCGGGATAAACCGGTCTGAAGGAGGGGATGAAAGAGCCCTACGAGTAAGGAGTAACGATCCGCTCGGCCCCGAGTTTGGCGATGAGTTGTCGCGAGGCAACCATCGAAGCATAAAACAGGGGATAGGCGGGCAGGGTATTGAGCTTCGAAAATTTGCAATCAGGGCGCCAACGCTGTTGCTAGAGCGGAAGGCAATATGGCCAGGGACGACATCGTGAGGACCTGGACAGCCCTGCGTAGCCGCAGACCCCTGACACGCCTAGAAACTTCAGACACGAGAACCGGGAGACCTCGGTGGTGCCTGCGGCAGAGCACCGCAGCAGGACGGCGGGTGAAGGCGATAAGCCGCAAGACTCGCGCGCACGTCACCGAGGAGTCGGACAACGGCAGGGTACCGATGAATCATTCGAACAAAGACGGGAAACTGTTCGCGGAGAGTGAGGAGGGAAGGCCGTTGATCAAGGAGAACATTCGTCAACCTAACACGTACCCGACACAGAGCGAGAAACACGTGTCACATGGGCTGATGAATGTGCGGAAAGCAGCAAAGGGAAACAAGGAGATGAAGTTCACCGCCTTGCTCCACCATCTGACGATCGATCTGCTGCGGGAAAGCTTTTATGCGCTGAAGCGAAAAGCTGCACCCGGAGTGGACGGCGTAACGTGGCAGGAGTATGAGACCGGACTGGAGGATCGACTCGTCGATCTGCACGGTCGGGTACATCGGGGAGCGTATCGAGCGCAGCCATCGAGAAGAAAGTATTTAGAGAAACCCGATGGGCGGCTACGCCCATTGGGGATTGCGGCCGTGGAGGACAAGACAGTCCAACAGGCCGTGGTTACGATCCTCAATCAGATCTACGAGGAAGATTTTCTCGGCTTTTCGTATGGATTTCGTCCAGGATGCAGCCAGCATCAAGCGCTGGATGCACTGTCGTATGCGCTTCTGAAGAAGAAGGTGAATTTCGTACTAGACGCAGATATCAGAGGCTTTTTCGATAATCTCGATACAAGCCAACTGGTCAAGTTCGTTGAGCATCGCGTTGCCGACCCCCGAATCCTACGGCTGATCCAGAAATGGCTGAACGCCGGGGTGATGGAGGACGGCATATGGTCGGAAACGAAGACAGGTACCCCGCAAGGAGCGGTGATTTCGCCACTGCTTGCCAACATCTACCTGCACTATGCTTTCGATCTCTGGGTGAAAGTATGGCGCACGAAGTGTGCGCAAGGAGACGTGATCGTCGTACGCTATGCCGACGATATCCTATTGGGATTTCAACACCGAACGGAAGCAGACCGCTTTCTGGAGCTGTTCCGGGAGCGGCTAGGAAAGTTCGGGTTGGAACTCCACCCAGACAAGACGCGCCGGATCGAGTTCGGGCGGTATGCCGAACGAGACCGGGAGCAAAGGGGAGAAGGAAAACCTGAGACGTTCGACTTTCTGGGTTTTACGCACATCAGTGGAAAGAACCGGAAAGGGACGTTCACCGTGAGGCGCATGACGATTCGCAAGCGCATGCGGGCAAAGCTGCAGCAGATTAAGCAGCAACTCCGCAAGCGTATGCACGATCCCGTTGCGCAAACCGGGGCATGGCTCAAATCGGTCGTGCAGGGTTACTTCAACTACTACGCGGTACCGGGAAACACCGACAGTCTCAACGCGTTCCGCACGCAGGTGAGTCGATTCTGGCGTTGGACGTTACTCCGTCGCAGCCAGAAACGCCAATTCAACTGGGCGAAAATGCGCAAGCTGAGTGAATACTGGATTCCCAAACCGCGCGTGCTCCATCCCTACCCTGAGACACGCTTCGCCGCCACCCATCCGAGATAGGAGCCGTATGCGCTAACGAGCGCCCGTACGGATCTGTGCGGGGGGCATCGGGCAACCGATGTCCCTACCGCGACCTATTCGGGTAAACGGAAACATGATTTTCAAAGGACACAAGCTCACGATTGGTCTGGACCTCGGAGATCGCTGGTCGTTCTACTGCGTTTTGGATGAAGCGGGCCAAACCATTTTGGAACAGAAACTACCGACGACACCGGAAGCGATGAAGCAGACATTTAAGAGCATACCGCGAAGTCTCATCGCCCTGGAGACCGGAACCCATTCCCCTTGGGTAAGCCGTCTGTTAAGGGAGCTGGGACCCGAGGTGCTGGTGGCGCACGCGCAAAAGGTGCAATTAATCAGCAAGAGCAATCGAAAAGATGATCGACACGATGCTCGGACACTGGCACGGCTGGCCAGAATCGATCCTGAGCTATTGGGGCCGGTGCGGCATCGCAGCGCGAAAGCACAAATTCATCTGACGGTGATTCGGGCACGGGCGGAACTAGTGAGTGCACGAACCGCCCTGGTGAACGCGGCGCGAGGGTTGGCGAAGTCTTATGGGGAACGGCTGCGCAAGTGTGGCACGCAGCAAGTGAGTCGGGAGCTGGCCGCGGAATTGAGTGTGGAGTTGCGAGAGGTTCTGGAGCCGTTGCTGCAAGAAGTCGAATCGCTGAACGAACGCATCAAGCAATACGACGCACGGATGGAGAAAATCGCCAGGGAGAGCTACCCGCAAGTCGAGCTGCTCAAACAGGTGAAGGGGGTAGGGACCCAGATCGCGCTGACGTTTGTGCTGACCTTGGAAGATCCGCATCGGTTCCCAAAGAGTCGCGAGGTCGGCTGTTTTCTGGGGTTGCGCCCTGGGCGCAGGGACTCCGGAGAGAGCCAGCCGCAGATGCATATTAGTAAAGAAGGAGACCCTTATTTGAGGACCATGCTGGTGCAAGGGGCGCACTACATCCTGGGACCCTTTGGACAAGACAGTGATCTACGGCGTTGGGGACTAAAACTTGCGGCGCGAGGAGGGAAAAATGCAAAGAAGCGGGCCGTTATTGCGGTGGCGAGAAAGCTAGCGGTGCTGCTGCATCGGTTGTGGGTAGGTGGAGAGGTGTACGAACCACTGCGCAATAGCCACAAAGCGATGCGCGCCGTGGCCTAGAGTGAACAGCTCCCCACAAAACAGGGGAGGCTGGGGGTCGACGGAGTTGGCGATCGTCGTTCCTGGGCGATCCTGGCTGGAAGTTTCTCTGTGAAAAGCTGGGAAAGGCAGGAAGAAACAAACAGGAGCAAAAAAGTAGGAAGAGAGAGGGTATCCAAACAGCCGAGCTCGACCGCCGAGATCAGGTGACTGCGACAGGTCCTGTGTCAACTCCGGCTGAAAATTCCCCGTTGTACCGGTTGAAAATTCCCCACCCCTGAACCTCATGATTGGGCTTCCTTGGCCTCGGACGGAGTGGAGCCCAGCGCCGTTTTTTGGCGCGTTTTGGGCGCAACGGAGTCCGAGGCCAAGGAACGAGCCGCGACCTCCGCCCCTTCCTGTCCTCGCGGCGGCACCAGTCCGGCTTTGCGGCGATCCTTCAGCCGGTAACTTTCACCCCGAATGTTGATGGTCGTCGAGTGATGCAGCAACCGGTCCAGAATCGCCGTGGCGATGATCGAATCTCCGAAGATCGATCCCCAGTCCCCGTAACTCTTGTTCGAGGTCAGGATGATGCTCCCGCGTTCGTACCGTGCGCTCACCAACTGGAAGAATATCGTCGCTCCCAGGTCGTCCAGTGGCAGATACCCCACTTCGTCGATCACCAGAACTTTCGGTGCCAGGTACACGCGCATCCGGCGATCCAGCCGTCCTTCGCGATACGCGCGCCCCAAGTCCGCTGCCAGATCGTGCGCGGTGATGAAATACGCCCCCAATCCCGAGCGGATCGCTTCCTCCGCCAGCGCCACGCTCAAATGCGTTTTTCCCACCCCTGGCGGTCCCAGCAAAATCACGTTGCTGGCTTCGTGGATAAACCGCAACGAACGCAACTCCCGAATCTGCCGCTCATCGAGCGAGGGCTGAAAAGCGAAATCGAACTGCTCGAAGGTTTTTACGAAGGGAAAATGCGCTAGCTGCAGCCTAGCCCGCAGATAACGACTCCTTCGTGCTTCCACCTCGCAGCTCAGCAACTCATCGAGAAAGTCCGCGTAGCTGGTTTCTTTCTTCGACGCTTGTTCCAGCAAGTTCTCTAGTCGTGCTTGCACTGCTTTCAATCCCAGCGTCTCCAGCGCTGTCTGCAACCGCTCGATCGGCGTGTTCATCGCTCACCTCCGTTGGCCACGTGCTCATACGCTGCCAGAGAACGCTTCTCCACCTCCGGCGCGCTCTGCCGCAGATGAATCAGAATCTTGCTTTCCGCCCTTCGCACCCCCAGCGGGATCCCCTGATGATGCGGCGCAAACGTCAACACGCTGTGTTTCCGTTGCGCTTTGCCGTGCATCGCAATCCGCTCGCGGCCCGTGCGGATATCCACTTCCCCCGCAATTTCCTGCACCCACACGTCCTGGCCCGCATACTGCCAAGGCACCGAATACCGACTGCCTTGCCAGTCCACGTAGGCATCCCGCGCCACCTTGCGCAACTCGCCATCCACGTACGGATACGGCGGCTGCCCCGCCAGCGACTGTAAACTGAACTGCTCGACATCCCAGCGCACCGCCACTTGCTCATGCGTGGTTCCGTGCACGCGCTGGTTCGCCACACCGCAAATCCACTCGCGCAACTGCGCATTCAGATCGCTCAGGCTGCTGGGTTCGCGCCCTTGCAACCCACACAGAAAGTTTCGCCGCACGTACTTCACGCCTGCTTCCACTTTCCCTTTCGTCTGTGCGCGGTACGGCCGGCACAGCCGCGGCGTGAAGCCCCAGTAGCGCGCGAAGTCCTGAAACACCGGGTGCCAGACAATCTCGCCGCGCTCGTCGGTTCCCAGCCAAACCGTCTTCATGCGGTCGTAGAGAATCTCTTCCGGTACGCCGCCGAGCTGCTGGAACGCGGCTTCATGCAGCCGCAGTAGCGTGCCCAGCTTTTGGTCCAACGCCACTTCCGCCACCATTCTCCGGCTGTAACCCAGCGTGAAGGTAAAACCGTGCAGCTTCTGTTCCTGCCCGGCCATCTCCAGCGTGCCCAGATGTCCCCAGTCCACTTGCGCCTGCTGGCCCGGAGCGGTCTCGAAGCGCCGCACGGCCACCACTCGTGCCGCGCTGCGTTGCGGCCGCAACCAGTCCGTCAGGATCGTGTAGCCGCCTGCATAGTTCCGCTCGCGCAGTTCGCGCAGCAACACCCGAGCGTTCCACACCCCGGCGTGCAACCGCTCTTCCAAATACGGCTTAAACGCATCGAGCTTGCTCGGTTGTGCCAAGCGTGGACCATACTCCGGTACCAACCCCGCCGCCTGCACATACTTCCGAATCGTCTTGCGATCCCAGCCGGTCAACTTGCTGATCGCCTGGATGCTCATTCCTTGCCATTGCAGTTCTTTGAGTTCTTGCACGTCTCTCCCCCTTAACAAGTTTCGGAACCTCCTCCATTTGGAGTGCGTCCCGGTTTACCACATCAAGGGGTGGGGAATATTCAAACGGCACTATGGGGATTTTTGCATCGGCGCTGACACCTGGACCAGTTCCCTTCGAAAGGGGGGAACAGAGGTCGATTCACAGGTAGCAGCACCTACTGAATCGAGTACACCCAACTTGCACCGAGCGACAATCGCTCAACAAAGAGTGCGGATGGAAGGGTGGCGACAGAGGCGGCTTGGCTGAAATGCAAAACCTCTTATAGAGAGAAAAAAGAAAAACCGACTTGACACTCACCGGCCTTCTCATGGAAGGACTTGGCTCCGGCTTTGGATGTCCTGTTCTAGTTTTCAAACTTCGCCAGTAGTCATCACGGAGAACGTACAAAATTGAACAGTTTTTTGGCCGGGTATTAAGTCAATATAGCCTAGTGAAAAAGAAAGACCTTACCCGCAAACAAATGTCCTCCGTCCCCTGCCCCACATGCGGTGTAGCTTCCGTGAAGGGTTGTATCCTGTATTCAGGAGGCTTGCGCTTAGAACCTCACCTAGTCAGGAAGCTTTCCGCTATTGAGGCCCTTGAAAGGAAGTGAGGTCACCTGGTACTCCTATCGCACTTCGTTTTGTGAACGCGAGCTTGGCTGCTGGGTCGCCCACGGCCACATTCTGAGAAGAGGACTTCGAGGGACTTGACCTGTTAAGCTGTTGCACCGGGTCTCTCAGATAGATTTGACGCAAAAATGCCAGACGAAGAGTGGATCAAAACACTTGAAGACGGCAGAAAAGTGAAATTCATCTACCAAGAACTGCCTGAAGACGGGGCGTTTATCACCGCGCAGCTTGCAGGCAATGAAGTCGTCTATTCGATCGTATTGACCAATGCAAAAAACCCGCTGAGTCGTGAAGGTGTTGAAAGCCGTTTCAAGGGCGAGCTTTCAAAGAAGTAGCAACGCTCAAGAGGTGACAATATGAAAGCAATCGCAAGTTCAAGCAAGGTACGATCCAGGAAAAATCCTGTCTTCAACGCCCAGGCTTTTCTCGATTCAGCAGGCTTGGCGAGAAGAGTCGTGGAGTATCGAAGATCAGAGAAAATCTACTCTCAGGGTGAATCTATTAAGGATGTCCTGTACATTCAAAAAGGCGGGATAAAGCTGTCCGTTGTTAATGAGGTTGGCAAAGAGGCAGTCGTGGCGATGCTTGGACCCGGTGATTTTTTTGGTGAAGGAGGCATGGCAGGCCAGCTTGTTCGTGTGGGGACGGCGACCGCGATCACTCCCACGACTTTACTTGTTATTGAAAAAAAAGAGATGATTCACATGCTCCATACTGAACATGCGTTCTCTGACCGCTTCGTGGCTTATATGCTTTCACGAAACATCCGCATCGAGGAGGATTTGGTCGACCAGCTTTTTAACTCCAGCGAAAAGCGGCTGGCCCGCACTCTGCTGCTGCTCGCTCAATATGGCCAGCAAGAGCAGCCTCAAAAGAGTCTTCCCAAAGTGTCGCAAGAGACACTGGCGGAAATGATCGGGACGACGCGCTCCCGGGTCAATTTTTTCATGAACAAATTCAAGAAACTGGGCTTCATTAAGTACAATGGCGGTATCCACATCGACGCTTCCCTCTTGAGCGTTGTCCTACACGATTAAGCAACCTCTTTGAAGCGGTGCCCACTCCCTTTTCACGAGCGTAGATCGTCACCTGTAAGGGCTCGAGCTGCGTTTAAATCAACGCCCGCGAAAGACTTTGGGTTTTGAGACTCCAGCAAGTAGACTGCAAGCGAGTGTTGCAATGACCCATTGAGACCGCCGGGATTATCGGAATGTGGGAGTTTGGCCTATTCGGCTCGCTGGCCACATTCCAAGAAGAGGGAGTGAATCGGCGAGCAAGGGGTGCTCAGCGACGATCTGATGAAAGCTAAGTTTGGTTCCGCTGGGCGGAATGAAGGTCGCTCGGGCAGGATCGACCGGCGACGGATACGGACCATGGGTTGCTAAACGGTCCGGAGGACTCCAGTCCTGAAAGCATCCGCGTGACCAGCCACACCACTTAACTTCTCGCTTCCGATCCACCTTGCAGGTCATGAGCCCCAGCTTCCCTACCAGGTGGTGGTGAGCTACGAAAAACTAAAGCTGATCTCTACCCTCAAATCGATCGGTGTTGGCTCGCCATCAAGGACCGTAGGTTCATACCTTCTTTTCGAAACAGCGCTCAATGCGGCGGGGATAAGCATCGGTTGCCCGCTGATCGCGCGCATACCCGTCACTTTGCCATGCTCGTCGATGACCGCTTCAATGACGACAACCCCAGATAGGCGGGCCTGCTTGGCAAGAACTGGATAATCCGGTTCGGGCCCAAACAGCAGGCGTGGCGGCTTCACATTGCCACCCACGCGGACGGGCGCCTTCAGCCCTTCCGCAACCGGTGGTGCCGGCGGCGGAACGCCATTCAAAACACCTCCTAGAACACCTCCCACTTGGCCTCCTGGAACGCCGCCGGTTACACCACCGGGTACTCCCATCAATGCCTCATCCGGCGGTGCCACTGCGTTGCCTGGAGTGGCCAAGATGGATTTCGGGATGAATGTAGGCGCCGTCAGTTGTCCAGGCGTGAAGACCCGCGCAGGCACAATGCGAGCTGGCTGCGGCGCGGCCGAGGAAGTCAGCGGTGCGGGAGGCGGAGCCGCGAGAGGCGGCGGTGGAGCCAGATATGTGAGATTGGCCTTCTGGAAATTGAGCCCCGTCGTGAAATAAAGTGGCAAAATCAAAAGCGCAGCCAGAATCGCGCCGTGGACGCCAATTGACACAATCCAATCCAAAGCGCTGCCCCGCTGGTGTGCCGAAGATTCCTCCAGCACGGCTACGGCGAATACATCCCGTGCAGGCTGTACCTTAGGTGGGGGCAGGATCACAAGTTGTTTTTCCCGGCCCGCAGCGTGTGTTTCCCCAAGCAAAAAGACGTGTTGATTATGCATGGCATCATCTCCGTGTCTTCAAGTGCTGAGTGGCGGGACGCTAAGATTGAAATTACAGTGTTGTAGGTGCACTGGGAGGGCCATATCCCCGTATAGATCTGTATTTTCCGATGGTCTGCGAAATTACTGACCGCAGGAGACTTAGTCGGTTGGGATGATTCAGTTAGGCAAAGCCTGTCTTCCTACGGTGTTCCCGGTCAAGCCAATTGGGCGTGACTCATCCCAATTGTACCGCTTCGGTGTGCGCACACACGCCACATCTTCTAGTTTGTTCGAACAATTTACTCGGCTTCTGACAGACCTCGGTCCGCGCAAGCATCTAACCGCTTTAGATGCATGACTTCCAATCAATGCCTCTAGTGGCGCTCGGCTTGCGGTGCTCAATAGTGCAAGGCATGTACGGAAACATTTGAGGTTGATGATGGCCAAAAATAAACGGAGAGCACTCAGTATCTTGTTGTTTTTGACCGGCATTCTGGTGCTAATGGCTGTGTGGGATTTCCCCGAGAGCCCGCTGCCCCAAGTGAAATGAACAGTTGAGCCCATTTACTATCTTTAATGCGGGCCTCGTTTTCAGGTTCTGGAAATATTTCTAATTGCGCAGGACGCCTTGAACGCCGGGGTGCTCTTATTCACCCTTAGAAAAAACGGTGCACCGTGGCGGGCCACTGCCTCCACAACATCGGTCGGGTCTGCCTACAGAGCCATTTTCCCCCATTTCCAGGTCTTTGATAGTCGGAGATTGTCTCTTCGAGAAGAGCAAATTCGACAAACGGAATCAGACTCACGGGAGGCCTGGGTGCGGCTACGGTCCGGTGACCAAACGCCTTCCAAAATCGCCCAATCGACACCGTGGTTCGGTCTGCAGAATCTCATGGTTTGCCAGAACTGCGGTCATAGATTCTGCAAACTGTGCAAAGGGGGTAACAGGTGAGCAACACTTTAGAATTAAGCTAGACGCAAACTCACGAGAGACGCGCGCACTTCTCCACCACTCTTGTCAGGAACAATCTCTAATTCAAATACTTTGACCTCGGAGAGTTCAACCGGATAGTCTTCTGTCTCCCGCACTGAGTCCGGCGGGCTAAAATTCCACTGCTGGCGGACAATTTCGCGAGAAGAATACTGCATATCAGGGGACCACCGAAGGACGAATTCTTGCGTCCGGCTGTTTTCGGTATCTTCAAAAACAAGCAAGATCCGTTTTAGCTTTTGGGGTTCGTCAAAGATCAGACGGATTGTCTGCATCCCAGGGTTAGCCGCACGCCAGCCTCTCTTTCCTTCCAGTAATAACGCAGATTCAATTGGATAGTCGCTCTCTTCCGAAGAAACCTCAACCGAAGCTATACGGTCCACGTCCATCCAAGCTTGATCGCGGAGTGGGGCATTCTGCGGAATCTGTGTAATCTGGATCTTACGCACGATACGATTCTACTCCTAGTTTTGGAACAATTATCAACTATTGGGCGAGCACCAGCTACGCGCGGGTGGGGACGAGCCTTCGCGCCCGAATGCCATGAGTGCAGTTCAGCTGTGCAAATTTGAACAGATTTTCCAATTCGCCTGCGTTACAAAACGTCCGTGCTTCCATTGCGGTCGATTCTCGGACTCACCCGAAGGTCAACGGGAGAACCAGCATGACCTCTGAGGGAACTAAGAATTTTCCGCCCGCGTATACTGCTTGGTTCGGGAAACCGGTGGTTATGTTCGTCGTTATGCGCCAATGTCATGTCCTAATGCCTCGCCGCATTGTTGGCGAATCTGCCGCCGACGTACGCGTCCGACACCATTTCCTTGATTGCCGGTCTTCCCCTGCGCTGATACCGTGACGGCATGAAGACATATCTCCTGAACATGTCTATCAGTTCTCTCGTGAAGCGCCTCTTTATGTTCTGCCTTGCTGCCGGACTGTCTTGCGGTCACGCAAACGCTCAGAAATCCACTCCGCCCAATGCCGCTCCTGACAAAAGCAAAATCGAAGTTCGCAACAATGCTGCCAGCCTGCTTGCTGATTTGCTTGGCGACGAAAAGAACGTCAGCAAAATCTTAATCATTAAGCGCAATTCCGCCGAACTTGGACGGCTGATTAAAGCGATTTCAAAGACCGCCGGTGAGGGGGCGGAACAATTGGAAACGTTGGCGAAGAATGATACGACGTTGAACTTGCACGCGCTTCAACTTCCGCCTGGTGAATTAGCCACCCGGGCAGCCATTTCCAAAACGAAGGAACACGAACTTCTCTTCTCTTCGGGTGAGAAGTTTGAACTAAACCTGCTACTGACGCAAACCGACGCCCTGGACTACGGTTCGCATCTGGCGAAAATCGCGGCGGAGAATTCTTCCTCACCGCAACAACAGCGGAAATTCCATTCACTCGATGTCGCGCTGAACGCTCTATTGCAGCAAGTTGTTGCGAAATTACGTGCGCTGCCTGGGAAATAACCCTGCGTCCGCCCTTGTTGCACGAGTATCGCCACTGGCTCGTGGTTTGCGTGATCGTGGCCTATGCCACTGCTACACGTGCACATTGGCTTCCTGGAGATCGTGCCATCCGCGCTATGCCCGCCATCCCTCGCGTCGGAATCAGACGCTTCCAGCCTACTGGTGAATCGTTCGGCGCGTCCCTGGACCTGGAACACACTCACACATGGCAATTTTCTTCGTTGAGATCGAGTCCAAACCCATAAGCGAACAAGCCATTCTCGAATTGTTCAAAACAGAACAGACTTTCGTTCTGTCGATCGTCACGATGGTGACGGATCAACACGAGGAATGGAGGCTCTATGCGTATGAATTTGAAGCAATGTGTGTGGATTGGGGTGATGGCTCTGGGGATCGGTATCACTGGAGGAACGGCACGGGTCGCGGCGTCTCCGGCCCAGGAACAGCACGAGCAGGATTATTCGAAAAACAAGAACTACCAACAAGGCATGCGCGACGGCAAGAATGATCTCGCGCACAACCGAGACCACTCCAAGAAGAGGAACTTCAAGGTAGAGGATGATCAAAAAGCATATGAGGCTGGCTACCAGAGCAGTCATCACAAATAGCCGCCGGCCTCATTCATAGGCGTGTAATAAACAGGGAGGCGGCTCCATATATAGCCGCCTACCCTGTCTTCGAAAATCCGTTGTTATCCAATCGAGTTCCGCCGCCCGTTCCATCAGTACCGCCCGGCCCTGATGGCGCCGTGGGTGCTGGGCCGCTTGGGGGATTCGGATTGTCGGGACCGCTCGGCGGACTCTTTGGCGGCGCTTTACGATCATTGGGATTTTTTGGCTTCTTCGGAGCGTTGGGCTTGTCGGGATTATTGCTCCCCGGAGGGTTCGGCCCGTTGGGGTTGTTCGGCGGGTTATTAGGGCCGTTAGGATCGTTAGGAGTCGGGTTGCCGGGTTGCTGTGAGCCTTGTACTCCCGCTGCGCTCAAATCAAATGCTCCAATGCCCGGCGGCACCACAAATGCTCCCATCGAAATCAATGCTACTGACCATCCAACTCTTCGAAAATTCATTGTTATCTCCCTCGACTCACTATAGAGAACGACGCCAATCTTAGATGTTCACAACAGGACAGACATTCATCCTGAATATCGTCATCATAGTGTTGGATTTAATGGAACGTCGCGGCCATGCCCTTCGCGGGGTGACAGCACACGGTAGCCCGGGTGGGCCTTTGCAGTTTGACCGCTTGGAAGCTGCCCTTGCCACCACATTCCATTGAAAGCCGCTAGTCAAAAACTAGGAGACAACAATGTTTGGATACGGATTGATCGGTACGTTGGTGATTATTTGCTTGATTATTTATATCGTCAAGCGAGTCTAAAGAAACTTCAAGACGAACATTCGCAACCGTGCAAAATGGGACCGCGCCGCTTCTATCTCGGTGTCAGGGGGGGTGTATGCTGCATGAGAAAACCAGGAAAAAGACCGGCAACGCGACACGTGCCAGTGTCAAGAAGGAAATGGCGAAGCCACGAATGACCAGGTCCGCAAGAATAGCGGAACTGAAACTAGATACTGCGCGAATTCCAGAACATCCGAGTATTACCATGCCCGGAATTGTCAAGAAAATTATCCCGTCTCTACATCCGAGCCAGCCGCAAAAGGCACAGATTGCTCTTGACGGGGCCGACCAACGGCATCGACATCTCCGTTTTGAAAATACGTTAACAGACGAACATGGCGATGATATGAAGCTCAAAAAGGGTGATCACGTCGAGGTCACCATCACAGAGGATCCAGAGAGGTAAACCACTGCAATTAGCGAAGACAACCGCCTAAACCGGATAAGTCCCGATAAACGGGGCGGTCTCAATGGGTCGACGCAACACTAGCTCGAAGTCTATTTCTAGGAGTCTACAAAGCTAAATTCGGTCGCGAGCGTTGATTCAAACAGAACACTGCCCTGTTTAGTTCTGATTGAGTACAGCCGTAGAGATCAGTTCTCTAGGGAAAGTATTGTCGGATCAACTGATTAGAAGGTGTTGCATAGACCGGTTGAGCTCGCAGGGATTATCGGAATGTGGCCCGGAACCCCATCATTAGACTGAAAGCCATATTCCAAGAAACCGGCTTGCCGGGAGTTGGATTACACTTTCGCGACATTTCGTCTATGGCCGCGCCGGTTTCATACAGGGGGGCAGCGAGTGATGCTTAAAGACTCTGACAAATCCGAATCACTTATGAGCCTCGGCCGCAGAAGGCCCTGTGTTGCCCAGAAACGCTAAGGTTTCCCCTGGAGTCCGGAAGACGCTGACTTCTTTTGTGCTCCGGTCGTCCGGGCTGCGGTAGGTTTGGTATATGCGCACGAGCCCGAAGGCTTCGCCCGTCGGCGCGACTATGGCAAACCGCGGTGCCGAGGAGCGAGCGTCCATCCCCGCAGAGAGTTTCGCCAATTCTCGTACGCGTTCGATGGACTGCAAGGCAATGTACTTGACTTGGCTCGTGTCCACCAATTCGTTGTAGCCATTCACTTCGGGGCGCGACCAGACGGCCCGCTAATACCCGGTCACGTCCTCGTGGGTCAAGGTGCCGTGTTCTTTGGCCATGACGAGCCGCTGTTCGTGGTCGATCACGTAATCGATTGGCATGACTTGGCTCCGATGAAGATGGACACAAGAATTGGACTTACTCTTGATACGAGATTTCCGATTCGGACCTTTACGTCACGCATCGTACGCTTCCCCGATCCTCGGCACACCGAATTTGCCATCAACGCGCGTGAGCAAGATCACGGGGCTCCGAGTGCTGGGTCAAGATTTTATGGTTCAAATCGGATCTTTATTGGTCCTGGGCGCAACAAGTCGTCTTTGCAAGGATTGTCAAACCAGCTACCGCGGGGTCCAGTGGACCTGCGCCCTGAATAGGCCGTCGACCAATCCTATCTGGTAGATCAAAAACATTCCGAAGGCCGTGCTAACGATTCCCGAGGCGACTCCGAGGTAACTCCCGGCGCGCGTAAAACGGTTACCTGTGTATGCGATCGGCAAGGCGATCGCCGTAGTCATCAGCATCATTCCCGCGATCGTTCCGACGCCGAATACAACTAGGTAGGCGATGGCCCAGAGTGGACTGCGAATCGTCGAGAGCACAAGCAACGCGACTGCGGCGGAGCCTGCAAGTCCATGAACCAATCCGACGACCAGTGGCCGGAGCAGTTGGTACAAACCAAATCGGTCGATCATGCGATTCACAGGACTGTATGCGACCTGGATTGCGTCTTGGGGAGCTTCGGATTTTTCGATGGAATGGCTCGCCGGCGTGAATTTCTCCGTCAACCAGCGAAGAACTCCCGTCAGATTCAGGACGCCCAACAGAATGAGCATGAGGGCCACGGAAAACTCCATCGAGAGGCCGATACGCGGGGGTATGACCAGCCCGAAAAGAATGATTGCCGAGCCAACCAAGGAGATCGTCAGCGTGTGTCCTATTCCCCAGAGCACGCCGATAAGTGCTGCATGGCGCACGGAACGTTCGCGGCTTACGATGGTCGAGACTGCTACAACATGGTCGGGATCGGTCGAGTGCCGCATACCCAGGAAGAGGCCCAGCAGCACGATGCCAACAAACGAAACAACGTGCCCACGTGCAAGAAAGCCGGCGCCAATTCCGGTGCTCCGCAGCGACTGCGCGGCGATCCCCAAGCCCAGAATCAGCATGGTCCCGGAGGAAAATATTGGCAGCCAGCGCTTGGCGAACAGTCCGTCGCCTTTCCAGCGGGCCATGAATTGTCGCGCGTAGACCATCAGCAGACCGATGACGATCAGCACGGCAGCGAGGCCAAGACTGAACGCCACAATCAAGAACAAACCCAATCCAACGCGATGCAGCGAGAGCGCACTCAGGAGGACAACAAGCGCCGCGGGACACGGCACCATGCCGCCGGTAATGCCCAGCGTGAGGAGTTGCCGTAACGGAATGTTCGAGGCGCAAGCTTCTGCAGGCTGTGTTTCCTTCGCGGCCGCCGCAGCGCTTACCGCATCCGCGAATCGGGGTTTGACCAGCGCAGCGAACCAGTGACTGTGCGATTGACCTGGCTCGTGACTGTGGTCTGCCGACTCGCCGGTCCAGGCGCGCAGAAACAGGTACGAGGCGAGCCCCGCGATCATCAGTCCCGAGATTGCCCCGAGCCACGGATACAATTGTTCGGGGACGATCCATCGAGATGCGTACAGCGTGATGACGCCGAGCAAATACACTCCTGCCGTGTGCGCCGCTGTGACAATCAAGCCGAGCATGACTGCATGCCGGGGCGTGCCTCGCGAACCCACGAGATATGCCGCGACGATCGTCTTGCCGTGACCCGGCTCCAAGGCATGCAGAGCGCCGAGCCCGGCGGCGATCATCGCTGCCGTGAAAAGGAACCAGAAGCTCATATTGCACGCCGAAACCAGTTCGGTGAACTTGCTTCGGGGCGTCATCTGTTTGTTCGCTTGTAGCTGGATTGTAGAGCTAGGTGATTGGTCCCGGCTTTCTGCGCTGCTTCTGTGATCGGCCCCAAGCTCCCGCCGAGGCGCAGCGCCACGATTTTCTGATGCGCCCCGCACGGCTCGATGGGAAGGAACGGAGGCCGATGCCATCACGGGAGTTGCGATTGGCTTCGATGCCGCCTGAGGTGCGAACGCGAGCGGCGGCAGCGAAAACGCCGCGGTAGCTTCCAAATCCTGCGGCGGACTGTTCAACAAGTCCGTAGGATAATTTGATAATTGCGCACTGCGGTCGGTGGCTGGCGCCGAACTGCTGACTAAGGAAATGCCATCGGCGTGGGTAATGACAATTTCTTTCCAACCGGAATGACCGGCGAAATTTTTGTCCAGATAATGAACACGATGAGCAGCATCAGGCGAAATGTTTTCGATTTGCGCTCGATAAACAAATGCGAGCTTCATCGTTGGCAAACCGCCTGCTCCGGGTGTGAAGAGCACCCTACCATCGACTGCGCGAAGCTCAACCTGCTGGCCGTCGATTTCCAATAGAAGCCCTTCGCTCAACCCCGCCGATTCCTGGACGAGATAGGGCGCGAGAGAAATGTCTCCCTCCTGAGAGGAGATCCCGGTCCTCTGAATCTCCTGGTACGTCGGAATTTCCGCCATGTCGACAAAATAGCGCAGCTCCACGTTATCGCGCTCAATGTAAATCGAGGCGTAATGGCCGATGCTGAAGTTACCCATGGGATGTGCGAGGACATCTCGGGGAGCAATAAACAAGAGCCCTGCAATGAGCAGGAGGAGCCCGGGGATGATCTTGCGTTGCGTCGTCATTAGTCCAGTTTCGAAGGTCATTCGAGAGACCTTCCCAGCTTCGAGCCCCGCACGGCCGAAGCGTTTGCGCTCCCCGTGCGCGTGTCGGAATCGGCGAGTTGGCGCAGCCTCTCTCGCGCCTGGCTGGCGTAGACCAAGTGGAAGTTGGGGTTCAAGGTCAGGGCGCGTTTGAACAGTGTCTGCGCGCGCCCGGATCGGCCGAGTTGCAACTCAATCATTCCGGCGTGAAAATCCAAAAGAGCATCTTCGGTGCCGAGGGCGAGCGCCTTTTCTACAGCTTCGGCGGCCTCAGGGACGCTCCCATTCTTGAAAAGCACCCACGCCAGGATGTCCCACGTGTAAATATCATGGCGGACCTCCAACTCCTTCTTCGCCAACTCGACGGACTCTTTTGGCTTGAGATTATGATCGGCATAAAAAAGCGCCAGTTCGCGGTAGAACAGCCTCTCATTGAGAGGATTGAGTGTGCCGATGAACTCGAGGAGCTCAAGCTGTTTGTGTGCATCGTCGGTACGGCCTACTTGCAGGTCGAGGTCGTAGAGCGCCGCGGCGAAGGCAGGGTACGGCACCACCGCAATGGCCTTCTGATAAAGTGCGATCGCTTCCGGATATCTTTCCTGCGCCGTTCGGACCTCGCCCAGGCCCGCCAAGTTGCGGTATGAATTTGGGTCAATGGCCAGCCCTGCCCTGTAAGCTTGCTCCGCACCGATGAGGTCTCCGCTCTTGAAGCATATCTCGCCGAGCTGGTATTGGCTCCAAGCTACGTTTTCCACGGGCAGATGCAAGGTCATGGAGACCGCGATCGCCGCGCGCATCAACTTGATCGCGCCAGGGGCATCGCCATTGAGAAAGCGCAAGTAGGCCACGCGGCTGTTTCGCTCGTAGGCCAACGCGTTTGATTCATCCTCCGGGTGCAGCAGGTCGCGCAACCTCCCGTAGGCATCTTCCGCACGCTTATACTCTCCCATGTCTGTCAGTGCATCGCCGACGATTGCCCAAGGCGAGGGGTCGCCGGAGCCAAGAGCCAGAGCCGCCTGCGACCAAGAGAGAGCCTCTTCGAATTGATGTTCGGACATTGCCACCTCAGCCATGTGCGTCTTCGCCGAGGCCGCGTCGGGGCCGTTCGAAACCAGATCGAGGGACTTGTCCAAGGCCTCCTTCGCCAGTTCGTAATAACTCGCGTCAGCCGTTTCCCGCCCCTTCTGGATATAGCTCGCGCCCAACGCGTCGTACGATTTGAAGTCCTGGGGATAAATCTTGAGGTGGGTCTGTAAGGAACGGATGGTCGCGTCGGTAGTCGTTTGCGCAACGCCGCTCCCGCAAGCGGCCACGAGAACCAGGGCCAACATCAACCCGCATTTCAGAGCGCGCGTATGGAGGGGCCGTGCTTTCGCCTCGCCGTTAGTGTTTCCGATTATTCCCATGTCCGGCTCACGGGGAATTGGGCGGCCGCGCGGCGAGCGGTCTCCGACACTTCCGACGCGGGGTTGAGATCGAGAGACTCCTGCAAATAATGGCTTGCCTCGGCCCTTTTCCCGATGGCTGCGTCGATTGCTCCTGCGTGATAATAAAGCACCGCGTCACGCGTCCCGATGGCGAGCGCCTTCTCAATCTGCTGGTCTGCCTCGGCGTATTGACCATTCGCGTAGAGAGCCCAAGCGTAGGCGTCAAGCGCCCAGACGTCGTGGCGGTTCTCCATCTCCAAGCGGGCGATGCGAAGCGCTTCCTGAGGTTGGTGGGCGTGCTCAGCGTAGTAAATGATCAACTCCAAGTTGGCATCGTCCGAGAGGGCAATTTGCCCGCGCGCGTCGCGCTCAAATTCTGCGTACATTTTGGCCGCGTCAGCTGGCCTCCCGGCGCCCTCGTAAGCCCGCGCTGCAAGTAGTTGGCTCGACGGACTTGGAAGGCTTCGATTGCGCTTCTCCAGCAAATCAACTGCCTCGTGATAAAGGTGTTGGGCCAGGCGGATTTCGGCCAATTCTTCGAGAGACAGGTAGTAATCAGGAAATGTCTTCAGCGCTTTTTGGAGTAGCGCTTCGGCCGTATCGGGGCGCCCCGACTGTCGGAGGAGCCTTGCCATCCTCGTCAAGATCCATGCTGTTTCTTCGGTCTCGAATGGGGGCGTCTGCTGGAGTGCCTTACTCAAGTACTCCTCGGCGCCGTCAATGTCGCCCCAATCCTGCCGCAGATCTGCGCCGGTAAGATAAGCCGGAAGGTTGCCGGGGCGGAGGTTCATCATCCACTGCGCGGCTTCTTCCGCCTGCTGGTAGTCCCCGAGCGCTGCCTCGGCCTCCGCCATATACCCCCAGACCAACACTGCGTCGGGCATACGGTGGTTCAGCGCACGGGCCTCTTCCAGTGCTGGGCGGTATCTGTGATCAGCCAGCAGAAGATCGACCTGCGCCTGCTTTGCCTCAAAATTCTCCGGCTCGACCCGTAGAGAGTTCGCAATGGCTGCCCGGGCCTGCTCGTAGTACGAGTTGTCTCCGGCCTCTCTTGCGCGGCGAATAAACGCCATTGCCAGGTCGTTATAAGCCTGATAACGGTTCGGCTGCTTTTGCAGGACCTTCTGAGCTCCCTCGATGCGGAGTTCGGCCGGGGAGGGCGAACTACCTTCGCTAGCGCCAGCAGCCCCCGAAGCACAGATAGCCAGAAAAAGTGCAAGGACCAGAGTCTTCATTTTGATCTCCCATAGATTTCGAAGATTGGCCGCCCCCGGGGCCTTCCACAAGTGTGGCTAGCCCCTGGGGCAGTTTGAATCTACTGAACTGGGCAGGCAGGCCCGGTGCCGCCGGTACAACCAGGTTCGCCGGGATCGATATGCCGGCGGTTGCGTCCGCTTGGGCAGTAATCAACGTAGGGGAAGGAGGTGTGGAAATGCGTGTTGGGCTCGACCAGATTCGTCACGCCGTCCGTGGCGACATCGGTGTCCACATCGTTCACGTTTACCCCATCACCCAGAACGTTATTCGGAAAAACATTGCAACTGGTGGTGTGCGTGGAACCGCACTTGTTCCCTGCTAGGACGCCTCCAACTGCAATGCGCAAAGTGATGTCCACCACATCGTCAGCCAGTCGCCGGCCATTCGGAAATCCGGCGCCGTCGCCTGCAAGCAAGCCTAGACGACTAGCTTTACTGGGCTCGGTGGGGGCCACACCTGTGTTCAGTCGGAGCAAGTCCGCGACCGGGCCAGCGGGTGTCCCCGGTGCGGCGATTGGAGGCAGATACTCGACCAATGGAAGTAGGTCCGTGCGCGGAGCAGGTGGCGAGTTGAGCGCTCCCGGAGCAAGCACGGAATAGAGGGAGTCGACAATCGAGACGAAGAGCGGATCCAAGTCGAAGTGCGCGAACTGGGAATCGTTCACGGGCTTGGACATGCTCCAGTAATCCTTCGTCCCAATCCCGATGATGAGCTCATTGATGAGTGGGTTTCCCAGCCTTTGCACCTGACTGAAATGTTCCGAATCCGGTTCGTGTGAGGACTCCGAGAAGGCGGCATTGCGCATCGTTACCTGTGGCCGGGAAGCTGAGCCCCAGATTCCGTGTGCGGCCTCCGAGTAGGCGTCACGGCGTATCGTTTCCTGCGGCCGTGAAGTCGAAGCCCAGATTCCAATGGTTGCGTTGGGAGATGTGGCAGGCTCAACCCTTCCCGTGCTGGTCAGCATCTCGATCGGCACTTGGATGGCGATAGCGTCGACCGCATAAACGGAAACCGTATCCGAGGCGAAGTTTTGGTTGGCGGCATCTTCGGTGGCCGAGAGGACGCCCGGGACACCCGTGCCACCTGGTGCCCCTCCTTCGAGAAGCCGGAGGTTCACAGTGTCAAACGTTGCGCCCAGATCGATAAAGAAAGGATCGTCGACGGTGCCGGAGAATACCGAAATGCCCTTATTGGTGTCGGTGTAAGTACCCGCGACATAAAGATCGGCATAATTGATGGTGCGCGGACCGGCGTTGGCGGGAACGGCGTAAAACGGCGACCCATCGCTATTCATAATGGGAGTGGCGACACCGTGCTTAATCATGGTGACGGTGTAGGTCTGCCGCAAGTTCAGGCCGGGGCTGTTGAAGTCGGTGATTTGGGGAGGAACTCCCGGAGCGGTACCACCGGAGGCAGAGTTGAATCCTGCCAAGGCGGTGGGAACGGTCGGCAACTGGTACTGCGTTGAGAATCGAATTTGAAACACAATGTCATCCCGGCCATCCTGGTCATTATCAACGTGAATTTCATAGAGGATTTTGGGGTCGAAGGGAAACCAGGTGGGGCCATTCGCCGGCTCCTCGAATGGATTGACTGCCATGATCATCGTGATGCTAGGGGTTTTTGTATCGTGGCCGTAGACGTCGTAGCTGCGAAAAGCCCAAACATCGGTAATGTCGGCCGTCGGGTCGAGGGCCGTGATGGGCGCTTCGCGGTGGCTGGAGGCCTTGATCGCAGCCGGGCCCATGAGCCGGACCGACAGGGTGGCGATCGCTACGAAGGCTAAGGCTAGAGCAATAAGGGAAATTCTGGTCTTCGTCATGCACTTCATGTTCATCATTCACCTCATCTTCAAAGATTTGAATTCAAGATCGGTGGACCGCGTTTACGGAAACACACACCAAGGGGCCTTCAGTTGCCGCCAGATTTGTGCCGAGCAAAGGTACAAACAATCGAGCCGCCCAGCGTTTCTCAAGACTGATAGGCTGAGTTTTGACCTTCACATTTGACTCCTTCTTAGAATTGGAAAAGGGCGACCATCGCAGGTCTGACGGCGCTACGAAAACCTCGAGTTCCCCCTCGTAGCACCTAGGTACGCAAAGATCGGGAAATTGGATGTGGCAGGGAGAGACTTTTTTTCTGGTCTCGCTTGCCATGCGAGCTTCTCTCTCGGCTCCGCAGGCGGATTGTGCCTATCACATGGGTACCTTCACATCTGCTATTCCGCCTCGATTCTCATTGAGCACGGAAACGTCCAGGATGGAGACTATTCGTTCATTCCCTGGCGATAAGAGAGAGCTGCGCCAACACATACATGGGCTTTGCTGGATGAAGATCACGGCACAGTTGGGCGCGGGAGAAGGAACGGGTCGCCGGCGGGCGCACGCATCCGTCAAGAACCTCATCGAAATCTGCTCTTAAATAGTTATTCGCATGTAGCCGAATAAGCGATCTTGTTCATGCAAGAAACACCCGATTTCAGAACAGCAGCAAAAGCCACATTCCGATAAGAGGGCCCCAGGCCCCCTCGCATCACCCGAAAATGCTGAGGGCCACGAGTCCCCAATACAACCATGGCGGGAACGGACCGCCGAACTGCTTGTTGGTTTCAGAACGGACTGGCTTCGTCGCGAAGAGGCGATGAAAACCGCTGGGAGAGGAACCCAAAACTGCTACGCAAAGGTGCGCAGCAAACCGAGCTCATGGAGCAGAAGGCTAGAACAACTCCTGCTCAATTACACGGGCTGGAAAGCAAAGAAAAATCCGGCTGCGGGAGAATTATTTTTCTTGGCATTCCCCATTATTGAACTTATCGGGACCTATCCGACTTGCAATGCCGAGGGCAAGTCCGAGAATGGCTTCCGAGTGGTTGACGACTCAGCACAAATCTCGCGCTTCAGGTGCTGCCCCTTCAAAGCATGCAGATACTCCCCGAATTCGAGTATCCCGAGTATATTGATGAAGGGCGAAATGGCGGAGATCAGCTTGAAGGGTGGGAACTAGGCAGAGTCGCGAGTACGACGAGCGCTCAACCTAAAACGCGAGGGCAACGCAAATGGCAACAATGTTGAGGACTGGCCGATTGTTGGCGAGAGCAGCGTGCCTCGCGGTTCTGTTCGCAATCGTGTGCGCGATGGGCGCTGCCGTGTGGCCGCAGTCGACTGCGATAACGATCACCTTGGTGGGGCAGTCGATGATCCGGTCGGACATCCGCGCGACCGCACCGGCAGCCGTGCCAGTGATCCAGGGGCTACTGAAGGGCGATGTAGTGTTCACCAACTTGGAAGCCGCTGTCGCCGAAAAAGGCGAGACGGTTCATGAGGGCAGGGGATTTCTCACTCCGCCTGAAGCGCTCGATGCGCTGGAGACATTTGGTTTTAACTTGTTGTCCTTGTCCGGCAACCATGCATTCGATGTGAAAGTGACGGGCATTCAGAATACGATCCGGGAGGCGGACAGCCGGAAGATCGTTCACGCCGGAACGGGAAACAACGTGGCCGAAGCTGTAGCGCCGGGTTATCTGCACACACCGAAGGGCACGATTGCTCTGATCGCCAGCGCGTCAGGCCTGATTACGCCGGGAGGAAGCGCCACGGCGGAGAGGCCGGGCGTGAATGAGCTTCGCGTCGAAGCCGGCGGCATAGAAAATGAAGCCACGGACGATCTGCCCGGCGCGCCCGGGAACACGCCGAATCAGGAGGATTCACAACGCATCCTTCAAAGCATTCGTGACGCCCGCCAGCACGCAGACCTTGTGATCGTGTACCAACATAACCACGTCTTCGGGAATCACTCGTTCACCACGATTTTCACTGAAGGGATGCAGGAGCGGCTCGCCCCGAATGATTGGCTCAAGAAGTGGACGCATGAAGAGGTGGATGCGGGCGCGGACATCATCGTGATGCATGGCGCGCCCCTGCTGCACGGCGTGGAGATTTATCATGGCCGGCCCATCTTCTACGATCTGGGCAACTTCATTTACAACTTGCCGCCTACGCTGACGTACATCGACGAACCGATGAATTGGGAGAGCGCTGTCGCGTACGTCCAATTTCAGGGGAAGAACCTGAAATCGATTTCGTTCCGGCCGATCGCCTTGAATAACGTGGGCGAGGGCCAGCCTGATATTCACAACCAGTACACCAACAACCAGTTCCTTGACACTCGCGGCTTGCCCTCGCCGGTGACGGGTGCGAGAGCGGCTTATATCCTCCAGCGCCTGGCCGACGCGTCAAAGCCCTTTGGCACGACGGTGGGAGTAAAGGGCGATACGGCGGAAATCATGCTGAAAGCCGGTAATTAACGCTAAAATCCTTGCGTCGCTTCACTCCGACTGACCCGGCGGCCCGAGCCGAGCCACATTCCGATAAGCAACTTCACGGGACTTGGCCTGGAAACCGGGCGCTCGTCAGACTGCAAAAACGAGCTGCCGGAACCATGCGATCTCCCCAGGGCCTGCTCTGGTGGCAAATTCGTTGTGTCCATGGCAGGCGAAGGGTACGATGCGCATGCCAGAGGTCCAAATCGCAAATTCCGGCTGAATACATTGAAGCGTAATACACTTATATAAGTGACAGAGAGTTGGCCACGATTACTACACGCAGCGGCGCGGGGCAGGTCCACACGCGGGAACAGCGGCGGGTGCCCGGACGGTGGTGGCTGGTTATAGGCGCATCCCTCATAGTCATCGCAGGAATAATGCTGATCATGTTGGTCTGGAACTGGCCATACACGCAACCGGCTGTCACCTCTGCACTTCAGGACCGATTCGCCCGAACCGTCCAGATCCGCAGCTTCCGCAAAACCTTCTTTCCGCCGGGGTGCGTGGCTGAAGGGGTCAGTTTTCTGCACCGGCAACGCAAAGACTTGCCACCGTTGATCACGGTCCAGACGCTGGTCATTCGAGGGAGCTACAATGGCCTTTTCCGGATCCACAAGCGCGTGGATGAGGTCCAGGTGAACGGGTTGCACGTGTTAATACCGCCGCCGGGTCCGAGCGGGCAGCCCCCTAGTGTGCTGCCGTTGACAACCAGCACCTCGGGCACTCCGTCAGTCACGATCGGCGTGATCTCCACGGATGGCGCTGTATTGGAGTTTATGCCCCGGCAGCGGGAGCAAGAAACCTTCAAGCTGCTGGTTCATCAGTTGACATTGGACAAGGTCGCTGAGAACGGGTCCAGCCCCTTCCATGCAGCGTTGTTAAATACCGAGCCGCCAGGAGAAATCCGGTCGGATGGGGAGATCGGCCCTTGGAATGAGGATGACCCCGGCAGCACTTCGGTGACTGGTTCCTACACTTATGAGCACGCGAACCTGGGTGTGTTCGAGGGTATCTAAGGGACCCTATCGTCCCAAGGCAAGTTTAGCGGCACGATCGGCCATATCGACGCGAATGGCGACATCGATGTGCCCGAGTTCCGTGTATCCGGAAGCAGCCGCACCGTTCACCTGATTTCGCAATTCCAGGCGGTTGTGGACGGAACGAATGGAGACACCTATCTTCAGAACGTGGACTCGCACTTTCAGCGAACCACTCTGACGTCGAATGGTAGCGTAGTCGGGCACCCTGGCCAGCACGGAAAAACAGTCCGGCTGGAGATGGCGGTGAATGGAGGCCGCATCGAGGATTTGTTGTCCCTTTTTACGGACGAGAAACGCCCGGCTATGACTGGCAGCATCAACCTGCGTGCGAAAGTACAAGTGCCGCCGGGGCCTCCGGGATTCTTGACGAAGCTGGATCTTGCAGGCAGTTTCGGCATTGGCAGCGAACGCTTCACGTCCCCAGACATCCAGCAGCCGGTGAATGCATTGACCGAGAGTGCGCGAGACGAGAACAAGAAGCAGCAAGCCGAAGACCCGGAAACGGTGCTCTCGAAGTTTAGAGGGCAGGTCTCGGTGAAGAATGGCGTCGTGACTCTGTCCAAGGTCTCCTTCAGCGCTCTGGGTACGCGCGCGCAGCTTCAAGGCACCTACAACTTGGTGGACAGAAAAGTTGATCTCCATGGAATTTTATACACCTACGGAAAGTTATCCGACACGACGTCGGGTTTCAAAGCACTGGTATTGAAGGCGATCACTCCGTTCCTGAAACAGAAGTCCGTTACGGTGGTTCCCTTTTCAATTACCGGGACATCTCCCAACCCTTCTTTCGCTTTGGATTTCGCTGGAAAACGCCGCGAATCCTCTCTGCCCGCGCCCAGCCCGTGAGCTACTACAATTCTTGCGAAACGCTACAGCTCCGATCTGTATCCACTTGATGTCAATCCAATGTAGTTGAGTTCCAGCCCTAGGCGGAGGTTCCCGACGCCGAATATCCGGTTTTAATGCTCTGTTCGCAGCTCAAGATGCCAAAGACGTACGCCCATCCAAACAGCGGCATAAAGCCTCATTGAAGACAGTCAAGGAGGCGACAACGAAGAGCGTCAAGCCACATTCCGATAAGCGGACTTGAACGAAGCCGCCCGGCGGCGGACGCTACGCGTGAGGTGAGCCGAGCCTTGGTTGCTTGTTGGTTGAGATAAGTTTTGGGTCACAAGGAGGTCCCTGTGACCCATCTTAGAAAAATGATGCTGGAAGAACTCCAGCGTCGTAATTACGCCGAGACTACCATCGATTGTTACCTTCGCGCCGTCGAAGATTTTTCTCGACACTTCCACTCTTCCCCGGATCGCTTAGGCCCGCGACACATCCGCGAATATCAAGCCGCGTTGTTCCACGAGCGGAAGTTCTCGCCGAACACGGTGGCGCAACATCTTGCAGCTCTCCGATTCTTCTACACGAAAACGCTCAAGAAAACCTGGAGCATTACCGAGACGCCCTACCCAAAGAAGGCCCTTCACCTGCCAACGATCCTCAGCCAGGAAGAAGTGACGCGACTCATCAATGCAGCTCGCCCTCCGTTGCATCGCACTCTGCTGATGGCGCTCTACGCCACCGGACTCCGCCGTGCCGAACTCGCACGCCTGAAAGTTAGTGACGTCGACAGCCAGCGCATGGTGATCCACGTCCAAGGCGGTAAAGGCCGCAAAGACCGCGATGTACTGCTCAGCGCAAAGTTGCTCGACGAACTCCGGCAACACTGGCACCGGTTGCGACGAAAACCGAGCGTATGGCTGTTCCCTGGCAAGCGGAGTCATGCCAGCGATCACCCCATCACCCCCAAAGTGATCTACCATGCTTGCAAAAGAGCTGCGCGGCGGGCCGGCCTTCCGAACGGTGTGCATCCGCACACCCTGCGCCACTGCTTTGCCACGCATTTGCTGGAAGCGGGCGCGGATCTGCGTACCATCCAGATGCTATTGGGGCATAGTGATCTCGAAGAGACCACCATCTATCTGCATCTCTCGCAACGTCACCTAAACGCGACCGCCAGTCCTCTGGACTCGCTGAAGCTAAACGACGAATCACCACAGGACCCGTAGATGAGCCAGCCACCGCTGGAGGTGGCCGATCTAGTCCGCGCCGCGGGAGACGCTTTCATCGAACGAAGCCGTACGTGGATCACTTGGAAGCACGTCAAAGTGTTGCTGGCCATTGCGCGGTGTCGCACCGCCGCGCTCGGCGGCCACCTTGATGAATGCACCCGCTGCGGACATCGCGCCATCTCCTACAACTCTTGCCGCAACCGGCACTGCCCGAAGTGTCAAGCGGGTGCTCGCGACCGCTGGCTTGCGGCGCGTCGCCAGGAGCTTCTCCCGACGCGCTATGTGCATGTGGTCTTCACGCTGCCTCACGAGCTAGTGCCACTCGCCTTGCAGAACAAGAAGGTCATCTACGATCTCCTGTTTCGCACCAGTGCGGAAACGCTTCTGGAGATCGCACGTGATCCAAAACACCTCGGTGCGGAGATCGGCTTCTTCAGCGTGCTGCACACCTGGAATCAGAAACTCCAACTTCACCCGCATGTCCATTGCGTGGTGCCGGCCGGTGGGCCGTCATTCGACCACTCCCACTGGATCAGCTCACACCACGCGTTCTTTCTTCCCGTTAAAGTGCTCGGGCGTGTTTTTCGCGGCAAGTTTGTTGCGGCCCTCAAACGCGCCTTCCAGGATGGCCAGCTGGATTTCCACGGAGGTCTGCAACCGCTCGCTCAGCCGAAGACTTTCTCATCGTGGCTGAGAACGCTGTTCCGAAAAGATTGGGTGGTCTATTCGAAACGCCCCTTCGGTGGCCCACAACTTGTACTCCAGTATCTGGGGCGCTATACCCATCGCGTGGCCGTCTCCAACCAGCGCTTGGTTTCCTTTGCGGAGGGCAAAGTCACTTTCCGTTGGCGCGACTCCGCTCACAACAACGAACAGAAGTTGCTCACCCTATCGCTTGATGAGTTCCTGCGTCGCTTCCTGTTGCACGTCCTCCCGAAAGGTTTCGTGCGCATCCGGCATTTCGGCTTCCTGGCCCATCGCCGGCGTGCCACGACCTTGCCACTCTGTTTTCAGTTGCTCGGTTCAGCACCACAACCACAAGCCAGGCAGGAAGCTTCCATGGCCACTGCTAGTGATCTCTGGTTTTGTCCCAAGTGCGGTGGGCCGATGGCGGCCATCGAGCGATTCACTTCTGCCCAGATCCAACTCCGTTCTCCTCCTGTCCCGGTGACAGTTGCCACATGAGACGACAATCAACATCACGAACTCTTTGCGTGTCGCGGCGCGCGCATTCTCTTTGTGCCTTGCCCTTCTACAAACCTGGTCTTTCCAGCTTCTCCAGTCTTTATTCCCCGGCCGTCTTGCGTTTCGCCCAACTCAAGAGCATCCGCCGTTGTCTTCCGTGCCCCGCGGCAACAGCCCGACACACCTGGACACCACCCCTCCATCCCATTCAATCCCCATAGGGCCCGCGTCCGCCGCCGGGCGACTTCCTTCAAGTCGCTGTATCGAAACCGCGCCGGAGCAGCCTGCCCGCACATCATTCTTCTGTCGATGCGCGCTTCCGATACAGCACTAGGACTTCCCGGGACTTGAAGTCCCTTAGCTCGACGTTCGACACCATAGCAGGACGCATGTTACTTTAGGCCCGAGAAATCTCTTTGATGGCAAATGGCCTCACTTTTACGATTGATTCCAACTCCGTCGGGTTGGTGATTGATCGCCAATTCGACCGCATCATTGGTACTGCCTTTGTCTTCATCAAACCTGATTGGGTCATCACTGCAAAGCATGTGGTAATCGAACACGGTGCATGGCGCCAAAATCTAGGACTGAGTTTCAAAGATGGCAAAGCGGATGCCTGTGGACTATACGCCGACCCGAATGTTGACCTCGCAGTCCTTCAATTAAATAGGTCTCCGTGTAAGCATCCGTTGTTCCCAGCTCATATCGCGTTTGCAGGCCAAACCGGCCTCGTCACGGCTGGCTATAGGCCGACAAAAACTACGGAATCTGGCGGGATCAGCATCGAAGTTAATAGCGTACCGTCCTTTTGGTCTGAACGGAGGGATCGGACCGTTGGCACAGAAGAAGTCATCTGCTTCGATGCGCAGTTCTCCGAAGGAGGACATTCTGGAGGACCCGTCCTCGGTACCGGAGGAGGAGTAATCGGTGTTGTCATTGAGAACTTCCGAGAAGGGGACCGTTTGATTGCTCGTGCTACCTCAATTGCTCCAATAGTCGCACGGCTTCACTTTTCGAATGAATGACGTGTCTCCTCGCTTGAACCCACATTCCGATAAAACTTCACAGGAAGTGGCCGATCTGCAATGCGGTGTTTCACGAGTGATGACCGGGACGTTCGTTGCAGATTGGAGCTGCTGAGCATAGATCCTGGCGGCGCCCTCTGAGTGGCCTCTTTCACGGCTCTTGGCAAGTTGGCTTCTAGTCCGCTCCGATAAGGTCGCCGCGGATCAGAAGGCAGAGTGACGTAAGTCACAAGGCCGAGTGATACTGGTCACGGAATTACTTCGAGATTTGTGCAATTTATAGAGGGTAAGTCCAAGCAATTCGAGGAGGCCATATGAACATACTCGTTGCAGCGTTCGACGTCGCGCTCTTCGTCGTTGCTGTCGTCGTCCTCGGTCTGGAGGTGCCCTATTGGGGCTACCGCCTGGCCCAGGGAATTCGCGTTTACATCAGGTTTCGCGGGACCCGGTTGGTGACTTGCCCCGAGACGCACAAGCCCGCAGTGGTTGAAGTGGCTGCCAGGTCCATGGGTATGCAGGCGATTTTGGGCGAACCTTCACTCCGGCTCAGTGAATGCTCGCGCTGGCCGATGTGCCGAGACTGCGGACAAGACTGCTTGAGGCAGATCGAAGCCCGCCCGTCAGAATTGAGGATTTCCACCGCCTGGAGGGCCTTGTAATCGCGGCTCGGCAACGAGCAGACATTTCGCGAGCCTTGCACAGGCAGATAGCGCCTGATAAACGGGCTTATCGGCAACTGGCCCGTCGGAAAAGCCTTTGATCACCGGAAACTAGAGGCGGCATATTAGGTCCTAAGATTGCATGCTACTTTGGTTTTTTGTTTGCCTTCAGTCTTTCGGCTGAAGCTCATTCACAACCTGCCGCACATCGGGAATCGCCGCAGCGATCCTTGCGATTTCGGCGCGCTTAGATTGTGGGCTTACTTTGCCCTTGAGGGTCACAACAGCATTTTTCACATCATACTTAACATCTTCTTTGAGTCCATTCTGGACGAGTGCGGCGTCGAGGTTCTTTGCGATAGCTTTGTCATGATCCGAGTTAACCTTCTTGGCTTCGTCCTTGATGGCAGGCGGGATCACGCCAATCTCATTCGATACAACCTGTCCGTTGGCGATGTCCTTGGCAATAGATTCGGCACGCGACCGATCATTGTCGGATGGAACATGTCCGCCCAGTGTAACAACACCCTTGTCTCGATCCTGTTTTATCGAAACATCGTTCAAGGCGGCTTGGTCCAAAGACTTACGAATCTGGTCAGATACATCCGGGGCCTTCGCTGAAGTAGCCGGCGGCGTGCTGATTGGCGCTGTACCCGAGCAGCCCGCCATCAAGAAAGTGAATGAGGCTACCACTGTTAAGATTTTCATGGCTCTCCTCTTTCCAGGGACGTTCCCGGATTAGCAAAGACTTGCTGCGACTCTTAGGTTAGATTTTCAAAAATCTCCATATCAGGCATATGCCAACACTACCGCACCCGTATCTCTTGCCGATTTCTCCACACCCAATAGCGGACAGATCACACAGACGCATGGGCTAGGGTATTAGCTGTCTTCCGCAGTCAGGATAGCACCAGTCATTCCCCAAGTCCTTCCATGAGAAGGCCGGTTAGTGTCAAGTCGGTTTTTCTTTTTCCTGCCAGGGGTTTTTGCGTTTGAGCCGGGCCGCCTCTGTCGCCATCCTTCCATCCGCACTCTTTTGTGAGCGATCTTCGCTCGGTGCAAGTTGGGTGTTCTCGTTTCAGTGGTGCTGCTACCTGAGAATCGACCTCTGCTCCCACCGATTCGGTGAGAGTTGGGCCCCAGGACTTAGTCGCAGTCACCTGGACTCGGCGGTTGAGCTCGGCTCTTCGTACTCAATTCTACGCCACGGTGCCTACCCCTTCACAGTGCTAATCTTCTTCATAGCCGGTCTCCTTTCCATTGCGCCTTGAGCGCGTCGATCGTTGGGAGCGTATCGCATCCCGCTGGAGACCGGCCTTCTCATCCCATCTGAGAAACGCAAGACCATTTTCTCTGCGCTTTGCCGTCGCAGGGGAAGCATTTGTCTTGACATCCCTTTTTATAGAACGGGATTACCGGTAACTTGAAAATTGACGAATCCCACATTCGTTGTCCCAACTGCCGCGTTGCTGTTATGCTGCCCTCGTAATCCCTGCATTTGGAGGCACCATGATCCATTCCCTCCCATCCCCCGACGGGCTGCTCGTGACCGTCGTACTCGCGACGCTAGCCATCGGCCTGCCGATTGTTTTGGTGTTGTCGATCCGCTTTCTATTGGACCGTAACTTGAACCTCGGCCGTTCAAAGGAACTCGAAAAGCTCATCTGGCAATTGCACCGAATCGCCAGTGCAATGGAGCACCAACTGAATTTGCCATCTCCCGCCGCTCAGCCGGTCACGCAGAAGCCTCGTGATGTCACCCCTCTGCAGCAGCCCGCTACTACGCAAAATGTTGCAGAAAGTACTGCGGCTGCGGCACCTGCCACTCCCGCCACGCTTCCTGTTCGCGCGGAACAACCTGAGAATCCGCCGGCAGCCACCCAGCCGGCCTCGGTTTCTCAAACCGCGCCCCGAGAACCTTCAGCCCAAGGCGAGCGACACGGGGTAAACTCTATGTTCGGCTTATAACCTTTGCGCTTATGTACTGCAAGGGCCCTCGAACTTCCCCTTGGTGATCGCATTTATCACAATTGGGTATTCTCTGCTCTTTGTACCCATCCCAAGTCATGAGAAACAGTGCCGGCTCAACCGGTCGATGCAACACCTTATAACCAATTGATCTTACAACGCTTCCCATCGAGAATTTATCAGTACAACCGTACTCAATCAAAACCTAAACAGGGCTTTTGTTTTGTTTGAATTGATGCCGGCGCACGAAATTAGCCTCCTAGACTCCTTCAAGGAGACTTTGAGCAAGTGTTGCATCGACCCATTGAGACCACCAGGATTATCGGAATGTGGCCTGAAGCGTTAAACATCAGATGCGGCAAAGCCACCTCGGCGTATCATCCAGGCCGAGATTGCCAGTAACCCTGCAGGAAGCCAAATCCAAAGCAATTCAGTCTGGATAACGGCAAGGCCGCGAGCCGTAAAAAAGCGCTCGATGCCTATGGGCGAAACTCGAATTGGAGTCCAGGGAAGAAAATAGCGACGATTGTCAAATGGAGCAAAGAAAGCGACCCCAAGACCGCCGTCAGTCATGGCATCTAGCAAACCATGACTTGCAGTGGCGAGAAAGAAATACATCCACAAAGAGAATCTACTGATGCTGGGCAGACCACGCCGAAACGCTACAATTAAGGCAACGGCGGCAACAAGGGCGCCGAAGATAAGCGAGTGCGTGAACCCTCGATGACCCCAAAAGTCACCGTATTGGATGCCGTACTGGAATCCAATGACATCAAGGTCGGGAACAACAGAGCAAAGGGCGCCAATTGCCCAGACTCGCTTCGGAATGCTCGGGGTGTAGAAGCATGCTCCAATGCCAAGAGCAGCTACTGCATGTGAGAATACCGACGCCACCTCGAACCTCCCCCGGTTGCGCCCCGGCCCTGATGTATAGACGCCGCCATCTAAGCAGACTGATGCGCCTTGAGGAAGGAATGGATTTGGCGCACGGCCAGCGGAATCCGCTCTTTGGGCTCTTTCCAAGGGAAGATGCTCACTTCGGATTTCGGCGCGAGCATCACGCACTCCATGGCGACAGCGTAAGGGTGCGGCGGGACGTCGTCCGGCAGGACCAGGATCGGGTTTTGGCAACTACGCACGAAATCGCGTGTCACGGTGAAGACGAAGTCGGGATTGGTTTCAAACATCCGGGTCACAAATTGGTCGGCCGTCTGCGCCGTAATCTCGGGGCGCTTAGCGGTCAGCATCGGACCCCAGGTCGTCCAGAATGCGCCCGGGTACTTACGGTCGCGCATCTCCGGACGCCACCCCACGGGCTGCGCTATCACAGCCGCGGCAACGCGATCGGGGGCGCGCTTCAAGAGACTCCAGATGAATGGGCCGCCAATGCAGAAGCCCATCACCATGAACTTGTCGATGCCTAGATGATCCATCAGACCGAGCTGGTCGTCGGCATAGGAATCCCACGGCCGGTCTACCTCGACAGGGCCGGTGGACTGGCCGCTAGGGGCGTTGCGCAGGTCCGCTGTGATGCAGCGATACTGTCCCTTGAACTCCTCAATGGCATTGAAGGGCGAGTTGCCGGTGAAGAAGGCTATGGTGGAGTTCAATCCCCCGCCGGGAAGCAGCATCAACGGGAAACCGGACCCGGCCTCCTCATAGTAGATACGAACGGAGCCTTTTTCGTAGAGCTTGCCAGTTCCTCCATTGCTCGCCTGCTGAGCGAATGCGCGCGGCAAGGCGGCCGTTGCCGCAGCCGCGGCGCCCGCTGCCAGTATGGTTCGTCTGGTTAAACCCATAGTCGGCGTCCTCCTTGATCATTTTCATGGCCGGTCTGTGCAGCCAGTATGATCCGCAGTTCGAAAGGATCCTAGCACAGGTTCTCTTGGCGCGGAGGAGCCGTAGCGGCATATGACTGATTTAGCTCAATCACTCGATCAGAAAGCAGCCAGGTCCTGGTTAACGGGCAAACCGCAAGTTATCCCAAGTCCAATCCCAGAACAGCAGTACGCCGGGATTACTTCAGTGTAGCCGACAATCCATACTTTATCCGGCCAAACCACCTCAAAAAGCTTGTTTTCATTGAAGATTTGAAGGGTTAAGCGCGATTGCAGTTACTTGCCGACCGGAACCTTGTGTCGCAGTTCGTCGAAGAAGTTTTCGAGGAAGATTACGTGGCTTTGGGCCTTCTGCGCTTCCGCTGTCTCGACTGGCATTAACGCGATGATGCGCTTGCCGTCGGCCGCGAGATCGACGTTCTTATTGAGCACGCCCCCGAGCTGCTTTTCCAACCACACTCGCGGTTTGTCGGCCACGAAGGAATCGCCCTTCTCCGTATACGCTGCCACCATGATGTGGTGGTTATCCCCTGTCTCGAAAAAAAGCACGTGCCCGCTGTGCGACCACATCGGGTACGTGCCACCGCTATTTGAGATTTGCCACTTGCCACCCTTATCAGGAAAGGCTCGAACGTAAACTTGGAACGTCCCCGACTCATCCGAAGCATAGGCCATCCATCGCCCGTCGGGGGAAAAGGAAGGGTCCCGTTCGTCTGCCGAGGTTTGCAGGAAAACCTCCGGCTTTCCGGCACGCGGCCCCGTGCTATCGCTCTCCAGCGGCACGGTCCATAGATCCCATGAGGTCCCGGAACTTTGTTCCTGGAACGCCAGCCGCTTTCCGTCGGGCGTGAAGGACCACGGAAGCTGAACGTTCTTACTCTGGGTCAAGGGTTGCGGTTGGCCCGATCCGTCGGAACGGGTCACAGCCACGCCGGCACCCAGCACTTCGAACGCGATATACCGGCCGTCTGGACTCCATACGGGGTACCCTCCATTTCCGGCGAAGGTCAAGCGCGTCATGGTGTCGCGTTGCCAGTCGTAAAGCCAGATGTCTATGCCCGATCCCTCCTTCACCTCGATGGCCAGTCGCTCCCCGTCAGGCGACATGCCAGGACGCCCATAGATGCCCGGTTTGGCTAACAGTGGCTGTGCTTTCCCCACACCGTCCAGCCACGCAACAGTGACCGGTCCGCCGCCCGCTCCGCCGCTGCGGTAGATCAGCGTTCCGGTTTGAGAGAAATCAAGCTGTGCCGAACCCTGTGCGGCGCTGTAGCCGACTTGGCCGAGCACCGGGGCAGGCGTCCCGTGAACTTCCAGCCGATCCACATCGAACGGTACAGCAAACAGTGCGCCCTGGTTCACGTAAACGAGATGGCCGGTGGGTAAGTAGCGCCCGAACGTGCCGCCTCGCACGAGAGTTTTCATGCGGTGATCGGCAAAAGACATCACTTCGATGTTGGCCGCGTCGAACCCCGTTGTTCCGCCAGCCGTGAACAACACGGCCTTGCCTCCCGGCAGGATTTGCGGCCAGCGGTGAGTGACCTCTCCGCTCTGCAAGTCGGTCACTGGCGTTGGCGGACCTCCGGCGGAAGGAATCCGCGACAAGCCGCCAGTGAGATTGAGCGCCGCGACGATGTTGCCATCCTCGCCCCAACTGCCGCCCAGACCAACGGGTGCGTTGCACAAGGCGATTGCCGGGCCACCCTCTACTGAAATCTTTTGCAGCTTTCCAGACGTGAAGAAAGCGACCCACTGCCCGTCGGGAGAGAAGAAAGGCTCAATTGCCCCCTGCGTTCCTACAAGCTCAGTGGCGTTGGGCTGATCGAGCCGCCGGGTAAAGAGCCGTCCCTGCGACACGTACACTAGCCGCGTGCCGTCGGGCGAAATGATTTCGTCGGACCCGGCGAAGGAGCCAAGCGACACGTCGGGTCCGAGATCAACGTCCAGCCGCACCAATGGTCGCTCGACAGACCGCGTCGACCGCCAGAGCGCGAACGACGTGAGGACCGCTACGATTGCTGGTGCTGTGGCCACCGCCAGCAGCAATTTGCTCGTGGAAACTGGAGCAGCCTGCGTGACAACAGAATCCTTCGGTGCCGCAATCGCTTCCTCAATCGCAAGTCGCACGTCAGTCGCGTCTGAGATACGCTGCCGCTTGTCTTTCCGCAGGCAGAGACGCAAAAGTGTACGAATCGTAGATGGGGTGGCTTCCGGTAGTCGGTTCCAGTCGGGGTCTGTCTTTACCACCGTTGCAAGGATGTCCCCAATGTCGTCGCCATGAAACGCTTGCTTCCCGGTCAGCAACTCGTACAGCACTGCGCCAAACGCGAAGATGTCGGTACGTTTGTCTACCTGCTTGCCCTTGGCCTGCTCGGGACTCATGTAAGCCGCAGTACCAAGAATCACTCCCTGCATCGTCGCCGCCATGCTCAGCGTTGGCGAGTTGCTCATGTCCTCCGCTGATGTGTCGCCTGCGAAGGCTTTCGCCAAGCCGAAATCAAGAACTTTGACTTTTCCTTCCGGCGTCAATTTCACATTCGCAGGTTTCAAATCGCGATGAATGATTCCTTTTTCGTGGGCCGCTTCAAGGGCTTCGGCGATCTGCTTCGCTATCGTGAGAGCCTCTTCAACCGGAACCGCTCCGTCTCGCCTCACTCTCTCCGCTAGATTCTCGCCCGGCACCAACTCCATAACGAGGTAGCTTGTGCCGTTGGAATCTTCGAGGCCGTGAATCGTTGCGATGTTTGGGTGATTCAGCGATGCGAGTAGTTTCGCTTCACGTTGGAAACGAGAAAGCTTTTCGGGATCGTGTGCGAATGCTTCCGGCAGAACTTTGATCGCTACGTCGCGCCCGAGCTTGGTGTCGTGCGCTTGATAGACTTCGCCCATTCCGCCTGCACCTATGGCGGATACGACCTCGTATGAACCGAGTTTTGCGCCTGCAGAAAGTGGCATGGGAGTGAGTCGGCTGAGTTTACTCGATCAAAGACCCGATGAGTACTGAATTACGGGCTAACCGGAAGTAATCCCCCACATGAACCGGAGAGGGCCTGATGAACGTTGCCGGCTCAACCGGTCAATGCAACACCCTTCTAATCTGTTGATCCGATAGTGTTTTTCAAAAGGACCTGATCCTTTGTGCTGTACTCGATTAAACCTAAACAGGGCAGCGTTTTTCTTGAATCAACGCTCGCGAACGAGTTTAGCCATTGAAATACCTGCAGATAGGACTCCTGGTGAGTGATGCGTTGACCCATTGAGACCACCGTGATTATCGGAATGGGGCCCCTAGCCCAACCCGGTGGAGTCGAGAACCCCAATATTCTCTTTGCGCTTATTCCCCACCTTCAGGCTGTGGCATCCTGCACCTAAGTGGGTGCCTCATGAAAGTAGATGAAGATAAGATCGACGACGTGGTGCTGGCCCTGCTGTATCTCACTACTTTTGAAGACAAACCCAGGTTGAGGGCTTGGAAGGGGCACAATTGGGACGCCCTAGATCGTCTACATGGGAAGGATTACATCTCCGATCCAGCAACGAAAGCAAAATCAGTCTTACTGACAGAGGCAGGTGCAAAGCGGTCGCGGGAACTATTTGAAAAACTTTTTACAAAGTAGTTCTGGCAGAACTGGCCTTCCCGAAAACATTGCCTAGGAGCTATCAATCATCCGGGGAGGATCGGACGGATTCCAGCCCCAATTTATCATTCACCGCTTCTCGCAGCCTCTGCTTGCAACCCAAGTAACGCTCCGTTGTTTGCACGCTGACATGCCCCAGAAGGAACTGGATCTGCTCCAGTTCGCCGCCTGACTCGTGGCAAATGGATTCGTTATGAAGCCCCATACGGGCCGCTCATCCCTTCCCTTCCAAGATCTCGTCCGGTTCTTTGATCAGACTGTCTACGAGTCGTGACGCTCGCTCCGAAGAAGTGCGCAACGAAAATCCTTTGCCGATTGCCGAAAACCCACTTCGGTTTTTTCCCGCGTTGTCGTGTTCCACTCTCAACACCATCATGTCCGCTTTCAGTGCCTTTGATGTGCCGTCCGATATTGGAAGAAACAAATCCATCTGGATCACGGCATACGGAACATTACGGATGCACTCATTCGATAACGAATGCCCTTCCTTCGTTCCACCGCATACTCGGATCTGTGTGCGATTTGAGTGTCTCCGCTTTTCCTGGGCAGCTGGGACTCCCCCAGTGTCGCGAAGACTATGGGATTCAGGGATTGTTCACAAGTGGCCTTAAGACCCGCTTTGCAGGAAATGTTCTGAAGTACTTTAAAATCCCATTTTCAGTGCGCGGCACTTCTCGCTGTTGAGACCGCCTTATCTTCACTTCCCCAGGCAAAGATCATCACCAAGATCGCTGCCCCGCTAATGCTGTAATCGGTGGACAAGGGGAAGAGGCAAATGTCCATTGACCTAAACTTCTGGAGTTAGTTTCAACTTAAAAATTACGCATGACAAATTGCAACGTGCGTTTCACATTCATCAGTATGCACTGCAGCATTCAAAAGATTTATGAACCCATTTGCCCGTTGCCGGCGTATCATGCGCCGTAGAAGCGAAGACTCGAGAGTCTCGTTCTTCTGCCTTAAGAAGATTGGTGAGATCTAAGCGCACCGACATGTCAGGAGTTGCGTGAAACTTAATTCTTGACAGCGCAAGGAAGGACAGCTAACCTCGCCCGACATTAGGAAACAAGCACTTGTAATTTTGTTGAGCTGGTCACTAGAATTTTGCATCTGTGTCCCGGGGTCTCAGGCTCTGCAAGGATTGGTTTCACAGTTCGTAAGTGTTGCAAAAGTTTTAATAAACCGTCATTATTGGTCACGTCCCTGCAGGCAGTATCACGCTGATTCTGACTACGGACAGCGATACAAAACCCGTTCGGCGTCCCCCGAACATGTTTGTTTTTAGAGCGTTGGAGGCAGTCTGGTGTCCCAGTCTCTTCGACGGCCCAAAGAGCGCATTTCTGTGCTCGTTATCACCGCGGATAACATGACGAGCGAGTTGCTAAAGAATGCGTTCGCGCATGGTCGAAAAGGTTTCACCGTCGAAACCTTGACCGGTAGTTCTCAGAAGATTATTGGCGAGCTGGGGGCACACAAAGCAGACGTCGCGCTGATCAGTGAAGAGCTTCAGGACGGCCCTGAAGCAGGCATCAGGGTCCTTCAGAAGACGCGGGACACTCAGGGTACTTCCTCAATCATGCTCCTGCAAAGTTCCAAACCCGAGCGAGTGGTGAACGCCTTTCGTGACGGTGCGCGGGGCGTTTTCTATCGAACTCATTCCTTGAAATCCCTCTCGAAATGCATCCAAGCGGTCCATCAGGGGCAAATCTGGGCCGCTAACGAAGATCTCGAACATCTCATAGAAGCTCTTACCCATCTCAAGCCTCTTCATCTAAACGATTCCGAGGGAATGCCCCTATTGACGCGTCGCGAAGAAGATGTGGTCCGCCTCGTCGCCGACGGCCTGAAGAACCGCGAAATCGCTCAGCGGCTCAAGGTAAAGGAACATTCCATCAGGAACTACATCTACCGAATATTCGAAAAGTTGGGAGTCTCCACCCGGGTCGAGCTCATCCTTTATGTGTTCAGTCACCGGAATCGTGGCAATTAGGCTGGCCTTCCCCCAATCGATCGTTCCCTTAGCCATTCCGATCCAACCAATCACCGTCCCGCCCCGCGTCGTCCGGTTCGTCTGAACCTGTCGATCGAGCGGAAATGGGAGCTTATATATTTCGGCTAGGGGCGGAAATCGAGATCATGGCATACTCGGGTTGGCTTGCGTGCTGGGCATAGCAAGGGGACGGCGCGCCAATTTTCCAGAGGAGGACAACCTCATGATGAACGAGATTTCTCGTCGCACAGCGATTAAAAGCGGAACGGCGTGGGTTGGGCTTGCCGCGCTGGAGATTCCGGCATGGATGTCGACCGCCCTGGCGCGATCAGAAGAGGTCGTTCCGTGGACCGACGTCCCCAATGGCTTCGACCCGGCTGCGGGAACGGGACCGCACAGCTTGGACACGCGGACCATCCAGGAATCCTCGTTCATCACGCCGGTCGACGACTTCTTTGTCGTGCAGCACTACGGCCCGACGCAGGTAGATCTCGCCAGTTACAAACTCCGCTTGAGCGGCCTTGTCAACAAGCCGCTGGAACTTAGCCTCGAAGAGCTGAAGCGCCGGCCGCGCACGGAGCTGATCGCTGGTTTTGAGTGCTCCGGCAACAATCCCGTGCGGTTGAATACGCTGGTGGGCAACGCCCGCTGGGCCGGAACCAGCGTGGCCGCGCTCCTCAAGGATGTCGGCCTCAAATCCACCGCGAGGGAAGTGGTCTTCTTCGGTGCGGACCACGGAACGGAAGAGATTGTTCACGGCGGCGGCCAGCCTCAAGAATATGAACAGAACTTTGCCAGAAGCCTCGCTCTGGAAGACGCGATGAATCCGGACATCCTTCTCGCGTGGGAGATGAACGGCGTTCCGTTGCCTCCGAAACATGGCGGCCCGGTCCGCCTGCTCGTGCCGGGCTGGTACGGCGTCTGCAATGCGAAGTGGCTGAACCACATCCAGATTCAGGATACGCGCTTCATGGGACGTTTCATGGCGCGTGACTACGTCACCCTCATGGAGAAGAAGGACGGGGATCAGACCATCTGGGAAGAGACGTCGGTCAGCCGCATCCGGCTGAAGTCCATGGTCGCCAGGCTCACCCGCAATGGCGGGAAGTTCGTGGCCACCGGCTTCGCGCTCAACGACGGAACGCCGCTGCGCTCCGTGGAAATTCGCCTCGACGACGGACCTTGGCAGTCCGCCAGGATGGGTCGCGACAATACGAAATATTCCTGGAAGCTATTCACCTCCGAGTTCGCCGCGCCCGCGCCCGGCGATCACACTATCACCTCTCGCGCCACCGACGTGAATGGCGCCATGCAGCCCGAGGAAGCGGACTTGCAATCCAAACGGTCCCGCTGGGAGAACAACGGGCAGTTCGTCCGAAAATTTAAGGTCTAACCCGAACTGCCGCGTCCGCGGTGCGCCAGATAGATCGCGGCGCAACCGCGCAACGCATGGCCCTCGACGAGAAATTTCTCATCGGTTCCTCCGCAGACGAATTATGCTCCCTACACCGTCAACACCGGATAAGAGCGCTCAAAGGACCTTAAAGTAGGCGACGGCCCTAGGGCGAACCTCCCGGCACAGCGCCCTGCTGAAAATTAGAGCCTTAGCATAGGCGCAGGCCACTTCGCTGTTTTCCTCTCTTCAAATTGCGTCCCTCACTCATGGATGATCACTCTATCCCGCCCGGCTGCGGCACTCGCATGTCCTTCTACTCAGAGGGCCTTTCCAGCTTCGGGCCGGTCGACGAGTTATCGGGACCGACCGTTGAGGTTGGGTCTGTCCCAATTCGATCTTTCCCCTCGTCGTTCCGATGGAGGTGCTCCCCGCTAATTTAGACGGTCCCATGTTTTCGAGCTATTGAGAAGAGTCTGGCCGTCCGAACTTGCCGCCGCGCAGCCGTCCGCCCTCTGCTCCGGTTAGGCCTCCTTAAGCAGCACGGCCCTTTCTGACAAGCATTCCGCCCGTCTGGCCGAAACCGAAGTCAGGGGCAAATCCCACATTCCGGGAAGTGAACCTATCGGGACTTGGCGCAATTCAAGGCTGAGGTTGGTGATCTCAAGAAGATGCTTGCCATTGTTCGGGTTCGCGGGTCATTCGGGGAAGATTAAGCTAGGGGCACTCTTGGAGCAGTTTCTCTCGCCCGAGCTACGAAGAACGCTCAGATTCAAGAAGGTAGCCGTTTGACAGCGTTCTCGCCCTTCGGATAATAAAGCCTACGAAGATCCATCAGCCTTCGTTACTAGCACGTCTAAAACTTGTACCTCTACCGGCTGCTCCTCGTGGTGCCCGATGCAACTCGCGGAACTGGCTTACCGTAAACCTCAATCCAGTCGACCCGCGAACCTGGAGCTCCGTGACCGCCTCCCCTCATCAGGTCGGTGAAGCCAATCTCCTCCACCCTGCTAAGGTTCGGATTATCCACCCACTTGTCGCCCCGGCCCTCGATAACATTTTCGATATTGAGAGGCTGCCAGCGCACGTCAGCCAGTTGGATTTCTGACTCCACCCAGTCGGTAGAGTAGGCGGTCGCATGGTCGCCCACCAGCCACGTTCCGTCGGCGAGCTTCACAATAGGATGGAGTAAATGAAAGCCGCTTATCCTGGTGCGCCAGCGGATGGTCGCCAGCCCGCTCAAATCCACATCGTTGTTTTTGTCCCTGAGCGTGATCGCGCAGTTTGACGTGCAAAGCAGCGTCATCACGTAGGTGATGTTATTGTTGTTGGGCTGATTGACAGTCACAATGCCACCCTTGTCGCCGTACAGGTGCACTTCCAAATTTGGGTTCGCGACGTCCCCTTGAACGATTGCATGCTCCGGTTCCTGCGGAGTATTAATATTGGGCAAGCCGCTAGAGCTCTTCCATAAATCATGTAGCGTATTTGGCGTTAAAAAAGAAACTCTTGCAGTCGGCGGCCGAGATGGCTTGGAAAGCAGCCTTTGTGGCCACGAGCAATTCGCTCTCCGTACGGGGAGCTTTGCTGCGGAGGATTTGCTTGATCTTGCTCCACATATTTTCGATGGGGTTGAAGTCTGGTGAATAGGGCGGCAGGTACAGGAGACGGGCACCGACTGCTTCGATAGCCTCGACGATTCCCCGGATTTTGTGCGTGGCCAGGTTGTCCATGATCACCAACTCCCCCTTTTGCAGGGTGGGTGCCAGCCCCTGTGCGACCCATGCCAAAAACATCTCCCCGTTCATGGGGCCTTCAAAAAGCCAAGGGGCGCACGGACCGTTCCAGCGCATGCCGGAGATGAGCGTGCGGGTTTGATAGTGTCCGTGCGGGATGCGGGCCACCAGTCTTCGCCCCCCGAGTGCCCGACCGCGCAAACGGGTCATTTTGGTGTTGGCCCCGCTTTCATCCACAAACACCAGCCGGGTCGCCGGCTCCACAGCCAACTGCTCATGCCATCGAGCCCTTTTTTCGGCCACGTCCGGTCGGTTTTGTTCGGCGGCGAACAGAGTTTTTTTTATACCTCCAACCCAGTTGCCGAAGCCACAAATCCATCGTGGAAGTCCTAAAGGGGCGGTCCATGCGGGCACCCAACTCTGCCAGTGTTGCGTCCGGCTGCTTGGACAGCAGTCTTTGCAGGCGCTCCTTCCGCTCCTGCGTCAGCAGCGTGCTACGTCCACATAAATGGGTCTGGGGCTGGAGCGTGCCGCGCTGCCGGAACTGTTGGCGCACCCGGCGCACCGCCGCCACGCAGAAACCCGAAAACTCTGCGATCTCGCGGGTGCTTTTGCTCCGTTCATAGAGTTGCAGAATGCGCCGGCGCACCGGCAACGGTATCGCTCGCATAGGCACACACTCTGTCAAACAATCTCTCTTTTGTAAAGCTACATCATTTATGGAAACGCTCTAGCCAGCCTCCAGTCTTCCCGGAAAAACAAGGGATGGGATTGGGGCCCTTGTGGCGTCTGCGCCTGTTGTCCCGCAGCCCGCGCAGGCTCGCTTGCCAACCAATTCGATCCGGCCAAACACAGACTCAAGAGTCCCAACACGGGCGCAGCTGGAATAAATCTCGGCATATACACCTTCTTTTCTAAATTACCAAACGGGAATCGCCGGAATTTAGGCGGGCCCAATTCACCCTGGGGTCGAAATCTTGGTGTTAATCGTGTTTAGATGGAATGGAGTATATATCACGCGGTCGAAGTGAGAGAGCAAAAGTTAAGGACGGCGAAAATCTCCTGGCATCGAGTTTAATTTACGCGCTCCCTTACCGCAAATCTATTGCTGTAGCGGGTGACGTAATTTTGAGTGTGTAAAAAGAAAGAGGGTGTAGGTTTTGTTGTGACGAGCAACAAAATCTCCGGTAAAGGAGCCTACACCCAAATGCGGATCAAGAATAACACACAGCGGTTTGAAGTGTTTGTGCAGGACCTGCAAGACAGCTTCTGGGGGGATTTTCAAGGACGGACACGGGAGACGTTGCAGAAGTTGCTGGAAACCGACTCCCAGCAGCAGATGGCCGAGTATCTGGGGCTGAAGTGGCATGAGCGAGCCACGGGAGAAGCGGGGCGGATCGACTATCGGAACGGGTTTTACCAGCGCGAGTATGTCACCCCGCTAGGAGCGATTCGTTTGCGCGTTTCGCGGACGCGGCTACGTTCGTTTCTGCCGCGGGGGATGCGGGCGCTGGAACGCCGCAGCCCGGAGGTGAACGAGATGATTCGGCAAGCGTTTTTGCGGGGGATCTCGACGCGCGGGGTGGGCCGGGTGGTATCTCTGCTGACTGGGGAGTCGGTGAGCGCGCAGACGGTCTCGCAGCTCACACGGGTGCTCGATGAAGAAGTGACCAAGTTTCACCACGCGCCGCTGGGTGATGACTGGTGCTATTTGATCTTGGACGGCGTGTGGCTGAAGGTGCGGCGGGCGTTTGGACCGCAGAAAGTGCTGCTGTTAGCGGCCTATGGAGTACGCACCGATGGTCGCCGCCAACTGCTGGCCTTTGTGCGGGCCAAGAGCGAAAGCCAGGCGGGGTGGGAAGGGTTGCTGAATGATCTGTATCGCCGGGGATTGCGGGGCCAGCGATTGCAGTTGGTGATTACCGACGGCTGTCCGGGGTTGGCTGCGGCGATCCCGGCGGTGTATCCGCGCGCGCGACACCAGCGCTGCTGGGTGCACAAGATGCGGAATCTGTGCGAAGCGGTGCGCCGAAGCGACCACGACGCGGTGAAGCAGGATGCACAGCGCATCTATCAAGCCCCGAACCAAGGTGCCGCTCGCAGAGCGTTCGAGCGGTTTCGATTTCGTTGGCGGACCAAGTATCCCAAGTTGGTGCAGCGCCTGGAGCGGGATCTGCCTGAACTACTGGTGTTCTTCGAGTTTCCAAAGCACCTGTGGCCGAAGCTGCGCACCACCAATGCCATCGAGAGATGCTTTGTCGAAGTGCGGCGGAGAACTCGGCCCATGGTCGTGTTCATGAATGTCCAGAGCGTGGATCGGATCATCTATGCGATTTTCATTCGCTTTAACGAGGACTGGAAAACCCGCACCCTCAAACTATTTACACAGGCAGCTTGACGTCACCGCTGTAGCGGACACCTTTGGACACAGCGTGCGTCTTCGTCCTTATAGCTCCCGATAAACAGGTGTGTCCTTTTTGACCCTTAAAAAAAACGGCGCACCACTGCGGGTCACAGGTCCACTTCCAGCTAGAACGTGATGGCGTGCCGGGCGATCCGGAAAGGTATAGCAGAAGGCGTAGCGGGTGGCTGCATTGATGGGCTTTGACGCCGTTTGACCACTTTTCGCAAGTGAATGTAAATCAATATATTTGGCAAGCCGTCAAAATCGGTAAGAAGGTCAGTATTCCTTGACACGGTAGAGGTCTGCGGTTCGAGTCCGCACGGGCCTACCATATCATTGCGATGGACTAAACCAGGTTTTCGCCACCCTGTTTTCAGCAATTCCGTACCGCTCTCCGTACCGCTGAAACTCTCGATTTGGTGGTCGAATGCTTCAGAATCGCGCTGAGCGCGAGTACGCCGAACGGAAGACTTGAGTTTTGCGCTCATATTCCTGGGACACAATTCAATCCAAAAGACCGAAGCAAGAAGTTTAGCAACTAGCGCGGTACTCTCCTTTGAAAGCTTGGAAACAAACATAGGGAATTCTGTTGCCCTAAAGTTAACGACGCATTTCAATAGGATATGGTTCAAGGTGTTGTGGTTCGGTCAGAACCCGACTCTCCTCATGGGGATCGCGCTGAGCGCGGGCGGGAGATTCAGGCCGCCATGCGTCGCGTTGGAAGGCGCCAATGGTGGCTTTGGTCATCCGCGGTGATGGTGACGCTGCTGTTGACGCTGGGGATCGCCTCGTTCGCCTTCCCCGGTCTATTATCGAATCCAGACGCCACGTATTCGTTTGACCTTGACCAGGCTTTGCGGGGCCTCGTAGGTCTTGTTTTGCTTTTCAACGTCTATACGGTTTATCAGCAATTGCAAATTCGTCGCCTGCAGGACGACCTAGCCGAACAGGTTTGCACCATGGGGAAAATGGAGGCACGTACCGAAGAAGTCTTCAAGCTGGCCATACTGGACCCGCTCACCGGACTGTATAACCGGCGGTGTGGAGAACAGCGTCTCGCAGAAGAAATCTCGCGATCCCAGCGGTATGGCCATCCGCTGACGGTCATTATGCTCGACCTGAACAAACTGAAATATATTAATGACACGTTCGGCCACGCCGCTGGTGACGAGCTGATCAAATGCTTTGCCGGACGAATCAACAAGGCAATTCGCGGTTCCGATCTAGCCGTCCGTCAGGGTGGAGATGAGTTTCTGTTGCTGTTGCCGGAGTGCAAGCCCGAAGAAGTGCGGCACGTCCTTGGCCGTTTGAGTGGGATTAAACTAGATCTTGCAGGGCAAACGATTCCCCTCGCCTTCTCAGCTGGATGGACTAACTACCTCCCTGGCGAATCGCCCGAAGAATTACTGCAACGTGCTGACGAGACACTGTACGCCAACAAACGCGCCACGAAAGAACAGGACGAGTTGAATATCCCGGTCTAATAGTCGATAGCGTGGTACAAGTCCGCTCCTGGCGACTTGAATCGTTCTGGTCAGACTTGATCCGTTTTGAACGCACAACTCAAGTTTTGCGCTCGCATTCCATAATCAAAATTCCATCCACAAGACCAAAGCAAGAAGGTTTGCACCTGGTGCGGCCTTTCGTGACAAGAATGCAACCCTAATTCAGAGCCTCTTCGGGTTATACTCTGCCAACTCTTAGTCGGCGGGAGCTCTATGGCAATACTCCCCGGCAGACGTCTAGGGCCTTACGAAATCCTCTCCGCTATTGGTGCGGGTGGAATGGGTGAAGTGTACAGAGCCCGCGACACGAAGCTCGGACGCGATGTAGCGATCAAAGTTTTGCCGGAAGCATTCGCGCACGATCCCGAACGACTCTCACGTTTTCAGCGCGAAGCGAAAATGCTGGCGGCGCTGAACCATCCCAACATCGCCACGATCTACGGGCTGGAACAATCTGGTGGCACGAGTTATCTGGTCATGGAGTTGGTGTCCGGCGAGACGTTGCAAGAACGAGTCAAGCGAGAAGGCGCGGTTCCAATCGAGGAAGCGCTGAAGATCGCCGTACAGATTGCCGAAGCACTCGAAGCTGCGCACGAGAAAGGCATCATTCACCGCGATCTGAAACCTGCAAACGTGAAGTTGACGCCGGAAGGCAAAGTGAAGGTGTTGGATTTCGGCTTGGCAAAAGCATTCTCGGGCGACACATCAATAGAGGACATGGGCAACTCCCCTACGCTTAGCATGGCGGCGACGATGCAAGGCGTGATTCTCGGCACTGCGGCCTACATGAGTCCCGAGCAGGCCAAGGGCAAAGCGGTGGACAAACGCACCGACATTTGGGCCTTCGGCGCAGTGCTATACGAGTTGCTGACCGGTAAGCCCGCATTTCACGGCGAAGATGTCGGGGACATTCTCGCATCCGTGGTAAAGACGGAACCCGCATTCGAGGCGCTGCCCGCGAACATCTCTCCGTCCATTCGCGTACTGTTGCAACGCTGCCTGAGGAAAGATCGGCGTCAGCGAATCCCGGATGCGGCGATTCTCAGGATTGAGATTGAAGATGCGATTGCGGCACCGAAAGATTCCGGTGCCACGCAGGCTGCTCCAGCGACCAGAGGCTGGCGCGAGCGAGTGGCATGGGCCGTGGTGGCGGGCGTGCTCGCACTAACGACCATCGCGTTTGCCATTAGCTTCGTGTTGCGTGCACCAAAGCCGCCGCCGCCGATGCGCCTGAGCGCGGACATTGGAGCGGACGCAAGCCTGTACACCACCAACGGGGCTTCCGCGATTCTTTCACCCGACAGCATGCGGCTGGCTCTTGTTGCCACTGGTTCCGACCAGAAGCGCCGCATTTACCTCCGCTCGCTCGATCAGTTACAGGCCAACGCGCTTTCCGGCACAGAGAATGCCCGCGGTCCCTTCTTTTCGCCTGATGGCCAGTGGATTGGATTCTTCGCTGACCAAAAGCTGAAGAAGATTTCCGTGCAGGGTGGTTCCGCAGTCACGCTCTGCGAGGCTACCGATGACCGTGGCGGAAGCTGGGGAGACGACGACACAATTGTGTTCACCAAGGACCTCACGTCGCCGTTATCCAAAGTTTCTTCTGCGGGAGGAACACCCCAGCCGCTAACAATGTTAGATAAGCAGACCACCGAAAACACGCAACGCTGGCCACAGATGCTACCCGGAGCCAAGGCTGTACTGTTCACGTCCAGCAACACGGGCGGAAGCATAGGCATTCAAAACTCCGATATTGTTGTGTATTCGATGGCCACCGGACAGCGAAAGACGTTACAGCGCGGCGGCTCCTACGCCCGCTATCTGCCCAGCGGGCACGTGGTCTACATGCATGAGGGCACACTGTTTGCTGTGCCCTTCGATATGAAGCGGCTGGAGGTGACCGGCCAGCCCGCGCCGATCCTCGAAGGTGTAGCCAACACTCCCATCAATGCCGGGGCACAGTTCTCCTTTTCGGACGCCGGAAACCTCGTGTACGTCGCGGGCAGCAGTGGTGGGCAGACCGTTTCCATCTACTGGATGGACCGCGAGGGTAGATTCACGCCCCTCCGCGAGACTCCCGACAATTACATCAATCCCGCGTTCTCCCCTGACGGGAAGCGTTTAGCTCTGGGAATCAATGACGGGAAGAAGTTCGACATCTGGGTGTACGAGTGGGAACGCGACACCCTCACGCGCCTGACCTTTGCGGGTGAGGGAAACGCCTTCCCCGTATGGACTCCCGACGGGCAGAGGGTCGTCTATTCCTCTGAAGAAAAAGGAGGAGAGTTTAACCTCTGGTGGATACGCGCCGATGGCGCCGGGGATGCGCAACGCCTGTCTGAAAGTAAGAGTTCGCAGTATGGAGGCTCCTGGCGGCCCGATGGCAAGATTCTGGCGTTCTTCCAAAAGGACCCCGACACTGGTGGTTATGACGTTATGACGCTTCCCATCGAAGGCGACGATAAGTCCGGCTGGAAGCCCGGAGAGCCAAAGTCCTTCGTGAACAGCACGTTCACCGAAGTGTATCCCACGTTCTCCCCGGATGGCCGCTGGCTGGCTTATGAGTCGAATGAATCCGGCAACTACGAAGTGTACGTGCGGCCCTTTCCCGGACCGGGAGGCAAGTGGCAGGTTTCCACCGGAGGCGGCGTCATGCCCAAGTGGTCGCGCAACGGCAAGGAGCTTTTCTATCGTACGATGGACGACAAGATCATGGTGGCGACTTACACCTCTTCCGGCGATTCCCTCCGTGCCGACAAGCCCCAGCTCTGGTCGCCCGGACAGTTCACCGCCGTCGGGAACTACTTAAACTTTGACCCGCACCCTGACGGCAAACGCTTCGCCGTGTTGAAAACTCCGGGCTCGGGACAAACGGCTGCGTTGAACCACGTGATCTTCCTCGAAAACTTCTTCGACGAAGTGCGGCGGCGCACGGCAACCCAAGCGAAATGATCGGCCAAACCATCTCTCATTATCGCATTCTCTCGCAGCTCGGCGGCGGCGGGATGGGTGTCGTCTATGAAACCGAGGACCTCAAGCTGCACCGGCACGTCGCGCTGAAGTTTCTGCCTGCGGAGATGGAGAACGATCCTGCTGCCCGCGAACGGTTCCAGCGGGAAGCCTTTGCCGCGTCCGCGCTCAATCACCCGAACATCTGCACCATTTACGATATCGACGAATCGAACGGCCAGCACTTCATCGCCATGGAGTTGCTGCAAGGGCAGACGCTCAAGCACCGGATCAGCGGCAAGCCGCTCGATGTCGAGGAGGTCCTGGACTTGGGAGTACAAGTAGCCGATGCCCTCGATGCGGCTCATGCGCAAGGAATCGTGCATCGCGACATCAAGCCTGCCAACATTTTTGTGACCAAGCGGGGGCACGCCAAGCTTTTAGATTTTGGGCTAGCGAAGCTCGTACCGGCGGGCGGTGCCGTGGATCTTTCGGCGATGTCCACTGTCATTGAGCTAGAGCAGCTCACTCGAATTGGCGCGGTGATGGGCACCATGACGTACATGTCGCCCGAGCAGGTGCGCGGAGAAGAGCTCGATGCACGAACGGATTTGTTTTCGTTTGGTGTGGTGCTCTACGAGATGGTGACAGGGGTTCAGCCGTTCCGGGGCGAGACCACTGGCGTGATTGCGGAAGCGATTCTGAATCGCAGTCCCGTACCGCCCGTCCGACTGAATCCCGACATTTCCCCAAAGCTCGAAGAGGTCATCAACAAGGCGCTGGAAAAAGACCGGAAACTGCGCTACCAAAGCGCTGCCGAGATTCGAACCGACTTGCAGCGATTGAAGCGCGATACAGAGTCGGCACGGATGCCAGCAGTGACTAGACCGGAATCCGCGAAGGACAACAGAAGATTCTGGAACGTCGGTGTACCTATTGCAACGGTAGTGCTGGCGCTTGCTGCAGGAGGATACTTCTATGTCCACCGCGCGCCGAAGCTAACCGAGAAAGACACCATCGTCCTCGACGATTTCGCAAACACGACGGGCGATGAGGTCTTTGACGGAACTCTGCGGCAGGGGCTTGCTGTGCAGCTCGAACAAACGCCGTTCCTCCAACTCGTCTCCGACGATCAAATCGGGAGGACATTGCACCTGATGGAAAAGCCGCCCGATACACGGCTGACTCCCGAAGTGGCGCGAGAAGTCTGCCAGCGCGCCAACGCGACGACGGAAATCGAAGGGTCGATCGCCACCCTGGGAAATCAGTACGTACTCGGCCTCAACGCCGTCAATTGCAGTAGCGGTGAAACGTTGGCCAGGGAACAAGTCACTGCGAACGGCAAGGAGAAGGTTCTCGCGGCGCTCACCGCCGCCGCTTCAGACCTTCGCTCGAACCTCGGCGAATCGCCTGCTTCACTGAAAAGGTTCGACGCTCAAGTCGATCAGGTCACAACGCCCTCGCTCGACGCCCTTAAAGCCTACAGCTCAGGCGGCATGGTTGCGAGCACAACAGGGTCGGCCGCGGCGATTCCGTTCTTTAAGCATGCCATTGAACTCGATCCAAATTTTGCACTCGCCTACGCGATGTTGGGCCGCATGTATGGGGATATTGGAGAATCCGGCGTCGCTGCCGACTACACCCGAAAGGCATTCGAACTGCGCGAGCGAACGAGTGAACTGGAGAACTATTTCATCTCGGCTTCCTTTAATTTGGTGATCACAGGGAACATGGAAAAGGCTGAACAATCCTGCGAGCTTTGGATACAGGCTTACCCGCGCTCTCCAGAGCCGCACATGCTCTTGTCGGGAATAATTTACCCGGTCTTGGGACATTATGAGAAAGCGGTGGAAGAAGGCAAGGAGGCGATCCGTTTGTCTCAGGACGGTCCCATCCCTTACTCCGTCCTTGGGTTGAACTATATCGCTCTGAATCGACTCGATGAGGCGACGGCCACATACGCGCAAGCTTTCGGACGCAAACTGAATCGCCCTTTCTTCCATACTGCCCTGTATCAGATTGCTTTCTTGCAGAACGATGCTGCGGCGATGGGGCAACAGGTAGCATGGTCGGTGGGCAAACCAGGAGTAGAGGACGCATTGCTGGACCTGGAAGCCGATACCGCGGCCTATTCCGGGCGGCTTGGGGAGGCACGGGAGTTTTCCCGCCAGGCGGTGGATTCCGCTGACCGGGCAGACAAAAGAGAAATTGCCGCAACGTACTCTGCTGTGTCTGGCCTGCGGGAAGCCTTGTTTGGCAATGCGACCGAAGCACGACGGCGCGTCACTTTCGCAGTGGGGAGCGCGAGAGGCCGCGATATGGAGTACTGCGCGGCGCTAGCCTTGGCGTATGCTCAGGACGTCGGCCGAGCGCAAACGCTGACGGACGATTTGGCCAAGCGCTTCCCGGAAGACACAGTCGTGCAGTTCAACTACCTGCCGACCCTCCGCTCGAAGCTTGCAGCTAATCGGGGAAATGCCTCTGAGGCCATTGAGGCTCTCAGAGTCGCCTCTCCGTATGACCTAGGTAAGGTCAGCGTCACTACTGATTGGTCAGCCGTGTATCCCGTTTATGTGCGCGGCGAAGCCTATCTGGTAGCGCATCAGGGGAGCGAAGCCGCCACCGAATTCACGAAAATCCTCGACCATCGCGGAATTGTGCTCAACGGACCCATCGGAGCGCTCGCGCATCTCCAAATTGGCAGAGCCTATGCCATGCAAGGCGACACCGCCGAAGCCCGCGCCGCCTATCAGGATTTCCTCACGCTTTGGAAAGACGCTGACCCCGACATCCCGATCTTGAAGCAAGCCAAGGCAGAGTACGCGAAGCTGAAATAATCTCACGCAATGCGGCGCGTTGACTTGCCTTGGGGTGCGGCCTAATATGCAGGCCCAGAAGGTTGTCCTCCATGATCGGCCAAACCATTTCGCACTATCACATCTTCTCGCAGCTCGGTGGCGGCGGGATGGGTGTGGTGTACGAAGCCGAAGACCTCAAGCTGCACCGGCATGTCGCGCTGAAATTTCTGCCTCCGGAAATGGAGAAAGATCCTGCCGCTCGTGAACGATTTCAGCGGGAAGCGTTTGCTGCCTCCGCGCTCAATCACCCGAACATCTGCACCATTTACGAAATCGACGAAGCCAACGGCCAGCACTTCATCGCCATGGAGTTGCTGCAAGGGCAGACGCTCAAGCACCGGATCAGCGGCAAGCCACTCGATGTCGAGGAAGTCCTGGATTTGGGAGTGCAGGTAGCCGATGCCCTCGATGCAGCTCATGCGCAAGGAATCGTGCATCGCGACATCAAGCCTGCCAACATTTTTGTGACCAAGCGGGGGCACGCCAAGCTTTTAGATTTTGGGCTAGCGAAGCTCGTACCGGCGGGCGGTGCCGTGGATCTTTCGGCGATGTCCACTGTCATTGAGCTAGAGCAGCTCACTCGAATTGGCGCGGTGATGGGCACCATGACGTACATGTCGCCCGAGCAGGTGCGCGGAGAAGAGCTCGATGCACGAACGGATTTGTTTTCGTTTGGTGTGGTGCTCTACGAGATGGTGACAGGGGTTCAGCCGTTCCGGGGCGAGACCACTGGCGTGATTGCGGAAGCGATTCTGAATCGCAGTCCCGTACCGCCCGTCCGACTGAATCCCGACATTTCCCCAAAGCTCGAAGAGGTCATCAACAAGGCGCTGGAGAAGGAACGGAAGCTGCGATACCAGAACGCCGCCGATATTCGCACCGATTTGCAGCGCCTGAAGCGCGATTCAGATTCGGGTCGTGCAGCCGTCGCAGTAGCCGAGGCCGGGTTGAAGCCCGCCAAGAAATCCACTCGGTTTCGATGGGCGGCGTTCACGGGCGCAACAACACTGGTCATCGGACTGGCCGTGGGCGGCTGGTTGTTTTTTTCCCGCAAGGCGCACGCGCTGACTGACAAGGACACCATCGTGCTGGCTGACTTCGCAAACTCCACTGGCGACACTGTCTTCGATGACGCACTCAAGCAAGGGTTGGCGGTGCAGCTGGGCCAATCGCCGCTGCTAAACATACTCCCGGAGCAGAAAATGCGCTCCGCGCTGAAGGAAATGACGCGCTCTCCGGATGAAGCCTTAACCGCAAGTGTGGCGCAGGAGGTGTGTCAACGCACAGGAAGCAAGGCATACATTGCGGGTTCCATTGCCAATCTAGGTGGGCATTATGTGATCGGTCTCAACGCCATCAATTGCACTACCGGAGATGCCCTGGCACGGGAACAGACTGAAGCGGGGGACAAGCAGCAGGTGTTAGCGGCGCTCGGCAGTGTTGCTGAAAGACTGCGCAACAAACTCGGAGAGTCGCTCAACTCGATCCAGGAATTTGACGTGCCGCTGGCGCAGGCGACAACCTATTCACTGGAAGCTCTGAAGGCCTATAGTTTCGGCCTATCCAAGTTCGCCAAGGGCGACCAAGGCGGTTCCATCCCCCTGTTTCAGCAGGCCATTGAGCTAGACCCCAATTTCGCCATTGCCTACGCCAATGTGGGCCGCGCCTATCAGATCCTGGGGCAGCAAGACCGCATGGATGAAGCACTTCGCAAGTCTTTTGCATTGCGCAACCGCACGAGCGAACGCGAGAAATTCGAGATCTCGGCCGGCTACTATCAATTCGTTACCAACCAAGTAGAAGAGGCCATTCAGACCTGCGAACTTTGGGCGCAGACTTATCCCCGCGACTTCACCCCACACCGCATCTTGGGATATGAAAACGGGTACCTGGGGCGGCTTGACCAGTCTGCAGAGGAATTCGGCAAGGCCAAGGAATTGGATCCCAGTCAGTCCCTTCCCTACGCCGGTCTCGTGGTTGACTACATGGCATTGAATCGACTGACTGAAGCCCATGCAGTGTACCAAGAGGCTCAGGCTCGCAAGCTGGACTTCGCCGAGACCGCCCGGCAACGCTACCGCCTAGCCTTTCTTGAGGGCGACAAGGAGATGATGACGAAGGTCGCCGCTTCGCTGACAGGCCAGCCGGGTAACGAAATCAAAGCTCTTTTGGAGGAATCGTTAACGGAAGCATACTTCGGACACCTGGGGCGGGCCCAGGAATTATCTCGGCGCGCTGAAAGCACCGCCTTAGGTGACGGAGACAGAGCGACCGCGGCCGAAATCGAAGCAAGGATGGCCTTCCGAGAGGAACTGTTTGGCAATTCGGACGGGGCGCGCCATCATGCAGCCGCTGCTTTGAGTCTCGGTGAACAGCCGACGGTGGCTTTAGTGCCCGCCGGTGACTCGATTCCCCCGATGGCCTTGGCGCTCGCCGGTGACTCGGTTCTGGCCGCGAATGTGGCGGACCGTCTCGCAAGCCATACTCCGCCAGATGGTTTCGCCAACAAGGTGTGGCTCCCGGAGATTCGAGCCGCCATCGAGCTCAAGCGAGGCAAACCAATGCAAGCAGTGGAGTTCCTCGCGCCAGTGACGCCCTATGAGGCGGGTTGGGGGGACGACTTTCTGGCCGCTTACCTGCGAGGAGAAGCCTATTTGGCCGCACATCAGGGCGGCGAAGCCACCGTCGAGTTCCAGAAAATCCTCGACCATCGCGGCATCGTCCTGAATTCCCCAATCGGCGCATTAGCGCATCTGGGTGTCGCCCGCTCATACGTGCTTGTGGGTGACAGCTCGAAGGCTGGTGCAGCGTATCAGGATTTCCTCACGCTGTGGAAAGACGCCGACCCAGACATCCCGATCTTGAAGCAAGCCAAGGCAGAGTACGCGAAGCTGAAATAATCTCACGCAATGCGGCGCGTTGACTTGCCTTGGGGTGCGGCCTAATATGCAGGCCCAGAAGGTTGTCCTCCATGATCGGCCAAACCATTTCGCACTATCACATCTTCTCGCAGCTCGGTGGCGGCGGGATGGGTGTGGTGTACGAAGCCGAAGACCTCAAGCTGCACCGGCATGTCGCGCTGAAATTTCTGCCTCCGGAAATGGAGAAAGATCCTGCCGCTCGTGAACGATTTCAGCGGGAAGCGTTTGCTGCCTCCGCGCTCAATCACCCGAACATCTGCACCATTTACGAAATCGACGAAGCCAACGGCCAGCACTTCATCGCCATGGAGTTGCTGCAAGGGCAGACGCTCAAGCACCGGATCAGCGGCAAGCCGCTCGATGTCGAGGAAGTCCTGGATTTGGGAGTGCAGGTAGCCGATGCCCTCGATGCGGCTCATGCGCAAGGAATCGTGCATCGCGACATCAAGCCTGCCAACATTTTTGTGACCAAGCGGGGGCACGCCAAGCTTTTGGATTTTGGGCTAGCGAAGCTCGTACCGGCGGGCGGTGCCGTGGATCTTTCGGCGATGTCTACTGTCATTGAGCTAGAGCAGCTCACTCGACTTGGCACGGTGATGGGCACCATGACGTACATGTCGCCCGAGCAGGTGCGCGGAGAAGAGCTCGATGCACGAACGGATTTGTTTTCGTTTGGTGTGGTGCTCTACGAGATGGTGACAGGGGTTCAGCCGTTCCGGGGCGAGACCACTGGCGTGATTGCGGAAGCGATTCTGAATCGCAGTCCCGTACCGCCCGTCCGACTGAATCCCGACATTTCCCCAAAGCTCGAAGAGGTCATCAACAAGGCGCTGGAGAAGGAACGGAAGCTGCGATACCAGAACGCCGCCGATATTCGCACCGATTTGCATCGCCTGAAGCGCGATTCAGATTCGGGTCGTGCAGCCGCCGCAGTAGCCGAGGCCGGGTTGAAGCCCGCCAAGGAATCCACGCGGTTTCGATGGGTGTTGGTCACTGGCACAACAATACTGGTCATTGGACTGGCCGTGGGGGGTTGGTTGTTTTCCCCCCGCAAGGCGCACGCGCTGACTGACAAGGACACCATCGTCCTCGCTGATTTCGAGAATAAGACCGGCGATCCGGTATTTGACGACACGCTGCGGCAAGGGCTTTCCGTACAACTCGAACAATCGCCCTTTCTGAGCATTGTCTCTGACCAGCAAAATCAGCAGACGCTGCAGATGATGGGCCAGAACCCGGATGCGAAGCTCACGCCGGAGATTGCTCGGGAACTGTGCGAGCGGACGTCGAGCGCCGCCGTCCTTGACGGCTCGATCGCTCAAATTGGCACGCCATACCTTCTGACCGTGAAAGCCGTCAACTGCTCAAATGGGCAAACGCTCGCGAGCACGGAAGCACAGGCGAGCGACAAGAGTCATGTGCTCGATGCTCTGGGAAAGACGGCTTCAGAAATTCGGAACAAACTGGGCGAGTCACTGAGCACGGTGCAAAAATTCGACACCCCCCTCGAACAAGCCACTACACCCTCCCTCGAAGCTCTAAAAGCTTATAGCGCCGGCCAACGCGCAACTTCCCCACCGCTTGCTATTTCTTTTTATAAGCGCGCTGTCGAGCTCGACCCGAATTTTGCGGCGGCCTACGCTTGGTTGGGCATCTGGTCTACCTCGACGGGAGAGCCCAGCGTAGCGGCGGACTATACCCGCAAGGCATACGAACTGCGCGACCACGCAAGTGAGCCTGAGAGGTATTTCATATCGGCCATCTACTACAAAGAGGTCCCGGGTAACCTCGAAAAAGCCGAACAAACCTGCAAGCTTTGGATGCAGGCGTATCCTCGCGCCGAGATGCCGCATGATTACTTGTCGGGCGGAATCTACCCGCAGATGGGCCGATATGATGGAGTGGTTTCAGAAGCCAGAGAGGCAATTCGTTTGAAACCGGACTTTTCTGTCTCCTACGCCTTCCTTATGGAAGGCTATATAGAGCTAAATCGCTTCGATGAAGCGAAGGCTACGTACAGGCAGGCTCTCGAACGCAAATTGTACGATCCTTATTACCCCAAGGATCTCTACACGATTGCATTCTTGCAGAACGATACAGCGGGCATGAAACAGCAAGTCATGCAGTCGGCGGGTCAAGCCGGAATAGAAGATACATTGCTGGCGAACGAGGCTGATACAGCTGCCTATTTCGGACGGCTCAGAGAGGCGGAAGATTTGACTCGGCGGGCGATGGAATCAGCGGAACGGGCAGAAAAAAAAGAAAAAGCCGCGACCTTTTCCGCCACCTCCGGACTAAGGGAAGCCCTCTTTGGTAAAGCCGAGGAAGCCCGACGGCATGCCACGCTAGCAATGGAACAGTCCGATGGCGTCGATGTCCAGTATGGCTCCGCGCTCGCCTTGGCGTATGCCGCTGACACGGGGCGGGCACAAGATCTGATGGAGGGGTTGGACAAGCGGTTCCCGGAAGCCGCAATCGTGCAGTTCAATTACCTACCAAGCCTCCGCGCAAAACTTGCGATAAATCGAGGGAACGCTTCTGAAGCGTTAGAGACCCTTAAAGCCGCTGTGCCATATGAACTAGGACGGACAACATTCAGCGACTACAGCTGGAACGGCTTGTATCCTGTTTTTGTTCGAGGAGAGGCCTATCTGGCGGCTCATCAAGGTAGCGAGGCTGCGGCAGAGTTTCAGAAAGTCCTCGACCATCGTGGAATTGTCTGGAACTCACCTATCGGTGCTCTTGCCCATCTTCAACTCGGTCGCGCCTACGCGCTCCAGGCGCAATCAGAGAAGGGCGCCGATGCAGATGCCGCACGCGCCAAATCCCGCGCCGCCTATCAGGATTTCCTCACGTTGTGGAAAGACGCCGACTCAGACATCCCCATCTTGAAGCAAGCCAAGGCAGAGTACGCGAAGCTGCAATGATTTGCTGCGCTCGGACCCGCGTTTCGTAGAACTGCTCGCCATAAGAAACTTGGCCCAATAGCCCGCTTCGATTCAATCCGCGGAAGACCCCTTCGCCATGGCACGCAACGCGTTCGCTTGGGTGTCGGATACCTCGAAGACGGTGTAGAGTTTGGTGATCTGCAGCAATTCGTTGGATCTCAATCCCAAGTTGCAAAGGCGCAGCGACGCTCCGCCCGATATCGCGCTCGAATAGGCGGTGACGAGCGCGCCAAGACCGGAGCTGTCAATCAGCGTGACCTTGCTCAGGTTCAGCAAAATATTCTTCTTGCCCTCTCCAAGTAGGCTCTTCACTTTTTCGCGCAGCGCGCTGGTTTCCTCTCCGAGCACGATTCGCCCGTCCAGAGCGAGTACGGCCACTCCATCTATCTCTTGATTTGTTATTTTTAAGGCCACGTATGTTTCCTCCATGTCGGAAAGCGATTGCGGCGGCAACTAGGGCGGGCCTAACAACGAAATTTTAGCCGCGCATTCTCGTTTCAGGATCCGGCTTGCCCGGGAGTATACCCCCGTTTTCTTCTTACAGATTCCTCAAATTCAGTGCGCGGCAGTCTGCGCGGCGGCCCGGTGCCGGACCAGGGGGACAGTGATGTCGTCAGCCTAGCTAGCGCCGCGTGTGAAACTCTCAACGGAATCGAAAATCGCTTTCTGGAGATGGCCCAGGGGCGTGTCGTGCCGGCCAGCAAGGGCTTCGTGCAGACGAAAGGTGCCGAAGAATTGCGCTTCGGGTTCTGCAGCTTCGGAGACGGCATCGCTGAAGAGCACGAGTGTTTCGCCAGCTTTGAGTTTCACGCAGGCGGCGCTGAGTTCCTGCTCCAGTCGCTGCCGCTGGCGCTCGTATTCGACCACCCGCCCATAACCATTTTGTAAGAGCCTCCAAATAAACTGCAGGGTCCCGGGTCCAGCACAACGGTTCAACTCGATTGAAATCTCTGTCGCATCATCCGCAACCGCGTGCAGCTTGCTTGAATTCGTTCTATCGCAAGCGCACTTCCCCGCTCCCGTTAGACGGCACAACACTTGCAATGGGGCGGCAACCTGCATAGAGTGTGTTAACTTGAGTGGAAGGGTACGTACTTTCCGCATGGTGAAAAGCCGTTTAATTCGTTCACAGGCGATATACCTTGTCCTACTGCTTTGCGCGACTCTGGTCGCTGCGGCGGCTCCCGACCAACGCGTTGTCGCCATCGGGGACGTTCACGGCGATCTCGCGAACTTTGAAGCCATTCTCCAAACGACAGGTCTGATGAGCCCTGGCCACCAATGGATCGGTCATGGCGTGGTGCTGGTACAAACAGGCGATGTCGTGGACCGCGGTCCAAGATCTCGTCAATGTCTGGACCTGCTGATGGCGCTGGAGCGCCAAGCCGGTAACCAACAAGGGAAAGTCATCGCTCTGCTGGGAAACCACGAGGTGATGGCGATGACCGGTGACCTGCGCTACGTTTCTCCAGAAGACTACCAGGGCTTTCGCACCGACAAATCGGAAAAGGTACGCGAGCAGGCCTATCAGGATTATTTGGAATTCATGTCCTCGCAAAGCGATCGCGTGAGAGAGGAATTCGCTCCCGGCGCAAAGTCGCGTGAAAGCTGGATGATGGAACACCCGCTCGGCTATTTCGAGCGTCGCGACGCTTTCGGTCCGCAAGGGGTTTATGGGCGCTGGCTGCGTGAACACGATGCGGTGGTTCAAATTAAAGATGGAGTGTTTGTGCACGGAGGCCTGAGTCCAAATATTTCCTTCCGTGACATTCGCGAACTGAATCAGCGGATCCGCTCGGATGTCGCCACCTTCGATGCCCTTTGGCAGTCACTATCTAAAAAGAAGATCATTTGGCGATACATGACCATCGAGGAAGCCATTCTCCAAGCGGAAAGCGAGTGGACCGCCATCCAGGCGCAGCCGAAAGTAGATGCTGAACTCAATGAGGAGCTCCGGAAATTCCTGACGTTTCCCACATGGTTCATCAATTCTCCTGATAGCCCGGTGTGGTACCGCGGGCTGGCCACGGAATCGGAGCAAACGCTCGCATCAGACGTAGAGGCGATGTTAACGCGCCTAAGCATCGGTTACCTGGTCATCGCTCATACCCCGCAAGCCGATGGCCGCATACATCCACGCTTTGGCGACCACGTCTTTTTGATCGATACGGGCATGCTCCAGGCTGTTTTCGGCGGCAGGGCATCGGCGCTGGGAATCAATGGCGGACGCTTCACGGCATATTACGTGAATGAAAAATCGCAGGAATTGCCGGCACCCGCGAAAATCGCAAATTCCTCTCTAGTCCCGAATAAGGCGCTCAGCGGGCCGCAACCATGATGCCTTACCTCGAGAAGGCGCTAAATGTGCGCCGCGAAGAGTTCAGACCTGCGTCTCTCTTGTTCCTTTACCTGTTCCTCGCCATCGGCGTCTACATCATGGGACAGACGGTAGGCGATGCGCTGTTCTTGAGCGCCTTTCCTACCTATCTGCCGCAAGTGATCATCGCCACTGCCATTGTGGTTGGCGCTTTCACCGCGACCTACATACGGCTGTCTAACCGCCTGCGGCTGGAGCGGTTGATCGTCGGCTCGCTTCTATTTTTCGCGCTCGGTTTCGCGTTCTTCTGGTCGGCAACACGGTTTAGCGGACGGTGGGCATATCCCTTTATCTACATATGGGTTTACATGGTAGGTGCACTCGTTCCGACCATGGGTTGGACGCTGGCCAATTGCTGTCTGACAACACGGGAAGCCAGGCGGATATTCGGATTTATCGGCGCGGGTGCAATTTTGGGCGCGCCATGTGCCGGCTTTTTGACAGCAGATCTGACCCACGGCGGCGCAGTGAAGCCAGAGACACTCCTCCTGGTTATGGCCACCGGGCTGGTAGTATGCGCGCTATCGGTCAATCTGTTGTTCCGCCAAGAGCTCCACCGGATGAAGGGTTTCAACCAAGCTCCAGCCACCGTGCCAGGTATGCCCAGGAATTTCCGTCAGGTGTGGGCCTACATCCGTGGTTCGCGATATTTGCTGCTGATAACCGCGCTGATATTGGTGGGTTGCGCCAGCACGACCATCATCGGCTACCAGTTCAAGCTCATCGCCTATAAGAGCTTTCATGGGGACAAGGTGGCGCTGGCTACATTCTTCGGCCGCTTCAATGGCTACATCGGACTGGGCTCATTCATCCTGCAGTTGCTGCTCACGGGAAGGCTGCTGCGCTACTTTGGCATCCGGGTCACACTGTTCGTGATGCCCACGGTATTTCTGGGTGGCAGCGTGGGATTATTGCTGGCACCCGCGCTACTGAGCGCGAGTGTCCTGAAGGGCAGTCAAGGGCTGCTGCGCTATTCCCTCGACAAATCCACGACGGAACTGCTGTACCTGCCCGTGGCGCCTCCAGCCATGAAAAGTCAGATCAAGGCGTTTATTGATGGCTTTGTTTGGCGCATGGCGGATGGGCTCGCCGGCATCGCTCTTTTCGTGTTTGGAAACCGGATGAAGTTCAACCCCGGACGTATCAGCCTGGTGAACTTCGTTTTTCTGTCTGGCTGGATTGTGATCGCCTACGCGGTCAGACGGGAGTACATGGCGGTGTTGCGGGGTGCGATCGAGCAGCGCACGTTAGATCCGGAGCGAACCGCTGCCGGAGTGCTGGATGCCACGAGTGCCGAAGTGCTGGCGCATTCGCTCGAACGGCGCGGTGAACAACAGGTGCTCTACGGGCTCAGCTTGTTCGAGGTAGGGCGCCAACCTGTATGGCATCCCGCCCTTTGTAGTTTGCTGGAGCATCCTTCGGCCGTGGTACGGCAACGAGCGTTGCATCTTCTCGTGGATGCCGGACACCAGCGGATTACGCCGCAGGTGGAGAAAATGTTGGGAGATGAAGCAGTCGAGGTTCGCGCCGAGGCGCTGCGATATCTGGTCGTCCAAATGCACAAAGACCCGCTCGAGTTGCTACAGACTCCGATGGAGGTTCCGGCGCATTGCCTGCAATCCGCGATCGTCATCCACTTGGCGCGCTCGGGCGAGTCTGATTATCTGACTGCGGCCCGGCTCATCCTGCACACCATGCTCGCCGTGGAAGGCTCAGAGGGTTTGGCCTCTCGACTGGAAGCAGCCAGAGCCCTGGGCGCCATCCCCGCCCCGTCTGAATTGCACGCAGAATTATTCAAGTTACTGTGCGATCAAAATCCTGAGGTGGTCGAGCAGGCCCTTCTGAGCGCGGGCAAAATTCGCGCTGGAGAATTTCTGCCTCTGGTCATGGAAAAACTGGCAGAGCCCCGTCTGCTTGCGGCAGCGATGACCGCGCTGGCCGATTATGGCGACGCAGCCGTGGGCGCGCTCCAGGACAGACTCAACGACACCGCCGCTCTCACATCTGTGCGCAAGCGAATCCCCCAAGCGCTGGCCCGCACCGCCACTGCGAGTTCCGCCTTCGCCCTCGCCGGCAGCCTGATTCAAAGCGATCCCGAAATTCGCTACGAAATAATCAAGGCGCTCAACAAGCTCCGCGCGCGGGATCCGGCCGTAATGCCTGCGGATATCGATATAGCGAATATGTTCAACTACGAACTGATAGGCTATTACCGTTCCTTTCAAATTCTGACTGCTTTGCAGATGGCGTCCGGAAAGCTCCAGGCGGCTCCCCAAACCGAACCCTTAATCGTCAAAGCCGTGCGGGAACGAATGGAACAGGAGTTCGAACGCGTTTTTCGCATTTTAGGGCTTCTGCATTCCCCGCGCGACGTCCACAACGCCTACCTGGGTCTGATTTCGGTCCGGCCACAACACCAGGCAAACGCCATGGAAGTGCTCGAACATCTTCTCGCGCCGGATCTATATCGGCGATTGATTAGCGGAGTCGACCCGGATAGCACGACGGCGGAGAGGCTGGTTTTTGCTCGTCGCCTGTGCCAAACCAGCATCAATTCACAGGCCGAAGCACTGCGCACGCTTCTCCGATCCGGCGACCGTTGGCTATATGCTTGCGCCCTGTATGCTGCAGGCCGTGCTCGACTGGCGGAGCTTGACAACGATGTGCGCCAATTGGTATACGAAGATCCACTACTCGAGGAAACCCGGAACTGGGCGAGTGCACGGCTCGCGGCGGTGGAAACTGCCGAAGGAACGGGGATGCTCACAGTTCTCGAAAAGGTCGATCTCTTGCGCAGGGCCTCCATCTTTCAAGAAATCCCCACGCCGAGCCTAGTTCGCATCGCGGCTATTGCAAATGAGTTGAGTTGGGCATCGCGTCAGACGGTCTACCAAGAAGGCAGTCCCGCCGACTCCATCTTTTTTCTGCTCGAAGGAGAGGTGCAGCTTCTGCGCTCAGGGAAGACGGCCCAGCGCCGTGGGGAGAGCGAATTGATAGGAACTCTAGCGGCCTTGACCGGTGGAACCCACACAGAAACGGCTGCGGCTTCCCAATCAACCCGTGCCTTACAGATTGACAGGGAGGATCTCTTCGACGCCTTGGAAGAAGACTTCAACGTGACTCGAGGCATCGTCAAAGCATTAGCAGGCATGGTAAACGGGGGAGCTTAGTGTTACTTAGCTCGGCTCCTTTAAACGAAAGGAGTAAGGACATGCCTCAGCGGCGCACTTTCTTTCTACTCGCTGGATCACTGTGGCTAGCTGCTGTCTGCTTAGCGCAAGGGACTGCTCAAGTCAGCCCAGGTAAAGAACCAAATCTGACGGAAGAGCAACAGTCGGACTTCCTGCTACATGCGAAGGTGCTGGCCGGTAAGCGACTGGGCAAGGGCATCACTCACCCTTGGCGATTGACGCTCAGCGATGGCCAACTGACCCATGATGCCGCCTTTCAACCCGTTAACGAACATAAGGCCTCAATGCAGTTCGAGGACGGACACACCGAATTAAACTTCGTCGACTCCTACCACTACAATATCGCCGGGTATCAATTGGCCAAGTTGTTGGGCATGAGTGACATGATCCCCGTGTACGTGGAACGTACATGGAACCTTCAAACTGGCGCGCTGTCCTGGTGGATCTCCTGGAAGTGGGATGAAGGCATGCGCCAGAAGCAAAAACTAGATCCGCCGGACAAGGACGCTTGGGCCTATCAGATATACAAAATCCGGGTTTTCGATCAGCTCATCGAGGATACTGACACGAACAACACGAACATTCTGATCACAGAGGATTGGAAGGTCTGGAGAATCGATTTCACTCGTGCCTTCAGGCTGAGTCATGACTTGCAGGCCCCCAAGGATTTGGTTAAGTGCGACCGCCAGCTCCTGCAAAAATTAAGGATGTTGGACGGGAACGAAGTCCTGGAAAGAACTCAGCCACACCTTAACAAAAGCGAGGTCGACGCGGTCATGGCCCGGCGCGACAAAATCGTCGCCCATTTCGACCAGCTAATCGCCCAAAAGGGCGAGGCGGCTGTGCTGAACTGATTTAGGACATTCAGTCTGCGGTTAACTATCGAGAGCGGCTCTGGCACCCGGTCATTCTTCGCGAAAGTGTCCGACCCTCATTCCAGCTCCGGACTGTAGTTGTAATGCAGAAGTACCATCTGGCCTTCGGAGGTAAGCTGGACCTCGCCGAGTAGGCTGTTGTAATTCGATTTGGCCAAGGGACCCCTGGCATGCAGTTCGCGATACTCCGTGGAAGTATACAGCGTGACGTGAATCGTGATCTTGGCGTGATTTCCAGCGTACTGCTGTAATGAACTGATCGGGGATTTTTGGACCAGGTGAAATGAGAGAGAATTCACCTGGTACAAAAACCCCCGGTAAGGTCACCCTCTTGTCCCATGCCTGAACCGGTTAGCGCCCGATGGACGGGATTATCGGAATGTGGCCCAAATTGAACACAGTGGCAATTCCCACATTCCGCGGAGAGGACTTACCAGGACCGATTCGGCTGAAATCAATGGGAATCCAGCTTAGCCGTTACATCTGTTGGGAATGGCGACAGACCCCTAGCCAGTACTACAACCCGGGTACCGGAAAATTTGGAGCATTCGGTCCATTGAGACAGCGAGTCGCGGCTGCGAAGATACCCACTTCTGTCTTACCCCCTGGCCCCGGGTTTGCATCCCCCTGACGAACCCGGGGCTTTCCTCATTCATGTCCTGAATCTGTAGAAAGTCTCCCACCTACTCCGCTCTTCAATATCGCAGCATCGTGCAGAGCCCCCAACTCCCGATAAACGGACTCATCGGAATGTGGCCCAAGCTACCTGAGGCCAAAAAGCTAGATTCCCACGAGAGGACTTATAAGGACTTGCCGCGCAAGATTGCCGGAATGAACAAATTTCCTCCTGCTTCTCGCTCTCGTCGGAAGTTCGGCACTTAATGGGAGAAGAATTCTTTGACGATCCGCAAGCCGTGCAACGTAGCGACGGCCGTGACCAAAGTGAATTGAGTTAAGGGGCCGGAGTTTTCTTTGGAAACTCAGCAATCGAGTCGCCGATGAATTCGAGATAATTACGAATATGACCTTCAAGCTGACCGGTGAAATCGTTAGATATCTCCGCAGCTCGCCCCTCCAGGTTCTTTTTAGCATCGCCCGTGGCCGACGCGATCAGGGTCTGTATGGTATCTCGCGCAGTGTTCTCGAAAATTTGCGAAAGCTCAAGTAACTTTTCGCTGCACTCGCTCAAAACCGCAGTGGAGCTTTTGTCCAGTTCGTCGTGAGTCTGAATCAATCTTGCGTTGACGCCGCTTTCGAGTTCGTTTGTGACTCGCGCATAAATCGCTTGCGATTCTTCCTTGAAAATAGTCTGAGAAGCAACCAGCTTCTGAAGATCCGCTTTTGCTTCTCCAAGCACGGGCGCGACCTGTTCTCGCAGTCGCGATACGAAGCGGGCTGCTGCTTCGTTGTGTGAGGTTTCGAGGGTGCGTTGCAGCCGCTCCATCGTGGAAGTCGCCATACTGTCGGCGCGATGGCTCAGTTCATTCCCCTGAATCAACATGCGCTGCTTGGCCTTTTCTATATCTTGCTCGATAGCCCCAACCAAACGCTCGTGGCTCGTTCGGACTGTAGTCTCCGTCGCCTCGTTCAATACTTTCAGCGCCCGCCGAGCCATGTCTTCTTTCGAGGTCGCGATCACTCGCTCAATCGTTCCGGCCGCCTCGTCCAGTAGCTGGACGCGAAATTCGTCCAACAAACGGTTCTTTTCATTAGCGAGCGTCACCGCTGCGATTTCAGAAACCGTGACTTGAATCTGATTGCTTAAGCCGCCCATAAGGTCGGAAAACCAAGGGGACAGTGAAGCGGCCGCCTCACTTTTCTTCAAAACGGGAACCGGTGCAGCTCCCCCACTCCGGCTCTGAATTATTTGCGGTTCGTTCCGCGTTATTAGTCGCAGTTCTCGTCCAGGATTAGGCTCTACTACTTTGTTCCCCTGCGCGGGAAACCAATCCTCTGGCGGCGATGGGATGCCCCAAATATTGCCGGCGGTTTCAAATTCTACCGCGACGTCGTACGCCGGATCCGCGGCGGTGTTGAGTTTTTGTATCCATTTCACCCGCGCTCGACTGGACCATTCAGAGTGGCCTTTCGGACGCTGCCCCACATCCAGGATCACGGTTTCACCCGGAAGAACCTCATGTTTCATTTGGTAGGTGCAGCCGTGACAACTAATGGTGACCGTTGTAACTTCCTCCCGATAGGGTGCACGGAAGGCATCTACGCCCTGCACCGCCAGCGGTACGGCTTTTTCAATGCGTGAGCTGCGCCGTGTTTGTGCGTGTGCGATCTGATTCGATGACATCGAACCCTCCCACTACCGCATCCAGAGTGGATCAAGGCCGTTGCAAGTCAGTCTTCAGCTTCCCATGATCTACTCCAATCGTCTCGCAGCGTTCGTGGAGATTCAACTGGCCACCCAGCCAGTTGTCACTTGTACTTTCGCCTGCTCCTTTGTCCCTGACCAAACGACACAAGTACCAAAGTCGGCTTCCTGTTGAACCTCGATGATAATGTCCCCTTTCCTCCTCGATAGAAATGTCCCCTAATGAGCGGCCTAGGAAGGAGGCTGGATAGGAAGAATTGGGATAAACGAGAAGGAGCTGCGTCGAATGGAAGCGCCGGGGCGAGTGAAAAGCAGGGAGTTGAACGTGGTGGATGCGGCGAGCCTCCTGAGGCTGCTTTGCCAAGTCCCGAGAAACGGTGCCTATCGGAATGTGGCCCGAAACCAGTGCTGGGTAAAAAGCCACATTCCGATAACGGAACTAATCGGCACTTGGCCGGGGACTCGCGGAACGAGGTTCTACGCAACATCCTCGCTGTCGGATAAGAACTCGTACTTTTCAATCTGGCTTCGATTACCGAAGAGCAGTGGCAGGAGTTTGGCCAGCTGGTCGAAGCGACCGCTCGTCAAATCGAAACTGCCCAGTTCCCTTCCCAACCAGGAATCCGTTTCCCCCAGAACGAGTGCGTCAGCTGTGCACACCTGCGCTGTGCCTCGGGAACGAGTCACTAGCCGGAACCAGACTCATTCGGCAACCGGGAGCGAGCGACTTTGATTGGCTTGACGTGCTTGACGACTAACGGAAGGCCATTGATGGCTCTGAAGCTCAATCGCCGGCGGGCTGTGTTTGTGCTCTCAAAGATCGACGAGATCTTGGCGTGGGAAAAGGCGACGGACCGCGAACGGGATTCGAAGTTTGTCGAACTCGGACGCTATCTGTGCGAGGTTCGGGCGGGACAGTACCGGAGGGTGGACAACGAGCGTTCGACGAGTTCCTGGAGAGGAAATTTCCGGAGTCCAGGCGCATGGCCTACTACCTGATGGCCATCCACGAGCAACTGCCTTGCATTCGCAAGGTAGAACTGCGGCAGGTGGGCTGGTCGAACGTGAGCAGGAAACCAAAATGAAGATGTTGGGCAGAATAGAGCGGCCCCGGGTTTGAGGAGGGGGGAGCAAACCCGGGGCCGGTGGGGGTGTAAAAGAGAGAAAGGGGCGGAATAAACTGGTTTCCAGAATCGACGAGTTAGGCGACCTGTTTACAATCCCATCATCTCGAGGCCGTCGTCCCCACAGAGTTCCCTACCCGAACTATAGACCTCCGGTAATCGATTCGAGCATTAAAGGGTTGCTGCCGGTGAACTGTCCGAAGATCTCATCTAGACGGGTTGGCACTTCGGAAGAAAGCAAGAATTGCCAATTGACGTTGAAATTTCTGTCGATTGCGCGGGAAATTGGAATCGTTCAAGAGATTTCTTCGATCTATCGGCAAACTCGCGATTAGGAAAAATTACAGGTCTGCGACCAGACTTTTTGCCATGGAAAACTGGAGGCGAGAATTATTCAAGCGCCCGATTGGCCCAAATAAAGCCTTCGATCGGCGTCGATGATTACGTTGTAGCCCGGTGTTTCCGCTTGTCTTGTGTTTTGGAGGCAAGCCCTCAGCTTCTCGGCGAGCACCGCAACATTCGGCTCGTGGAGTATCCCTATATGATCCCCAGGAACCTCATGGGTTTCACAGCGGCCCGTCAACAATTTACGCCACCCGAAATAAGGATCGCCGGCAGCATAAATTGGCCAATCCTGGCATCGGAAAATGGCCGTCGGGCACTCCAATGGTTTCAGCTTGGAAAAACTCATTTCGAGGTATAGGAATTCCTGCGAGTCTAACCGGCCGGATTGGCGCACGCGATGCTGGAAACCAGGGCAAGCGCGCAATAACGCTCGCAGCATGAATCGCTCCAGTTCCTCCCGCCGGCCGCGGAGGTACCGCGAGATTTCGCCTTTCCTAATCAGTTGAAATAAGTGATCCACCTGAAACGCCAACCGCATCGCATTGCGCCTCGCACCATTCACCATGCGAATTCTGAAATCCGGGGATGGATTCCGAGACTCGATCAAGACGAGCAAGCCGACCTCATGGCCATACATCTTCAATTGCCGCGCCATTTCGAAGGCAAATGCTCCATCTATACAATATCCACAAAGGTAATATGGACCCTGGGGCTGTTTCTCGCAGAGCGCCGATACCATCTGGCGGGCAAGCTTTTCCAGCGGATTCGGCCCCTTCGTTTGCGCGACCGCCCCAGGCTCCAGCCCGATGTTGAAGACCGGCTGGTCCGCTCCCAGATGGGCCGCTAAGGCGCGCCAGGATGGGCCTCCCCCAACGCAAAATAAGGCGGGTTTTTCACCTCCGGATTGTATTGGGACCACGTAGGTCTTCCGGTCCAGGCACTTGCCTGGAAGGAGCGACGGAGCCAGTTGCTCGATGGTGGGCGCGCCGAGAATGAGGGAGAGCGGCAGCCGCTTGTGAAACACTTCTTCGATCCTGGTGAAGACGCGCGCCGCCTGAACCGAAGTGCCTCCCAGGTCGAAGAAGTTCTCCTGGCTCCCTATGGGCGCGCATTGGAGCACATCCTCCCAAATACGGGCGAGCTCTCTTTCCAAATTAGTTCGCGAAGGGCTGGGGGTGGGCATGATCGCTCCTCCTTGAGCTGATGGCGACTTGGCCGTACCGGTCGACTTTCTTACTCGCAATGGGCGACAATTGATTCAAAATGTTATGATCTTGGGACACCTGTACCTTACCTGTCCAACGTGCCAGTAGTGCCTGATCGCGGTCGCGAATTAAGATGGAGTCGTGATGAGCTACCTCACTCTGAATCTTCTCCACTATCAAGGGCACCTTGGCTATTAATATGAAAAAATTCGCGCTAACCATCTTGTTTATCCTGCTTGCGGCTCCCGCGTGGGCGAATACTTATTACCTCGCGCCCGCATCCGGCGGCGGCAACGATTCCAACAACGGCACCTCCGCGAGTACTCCCTGGCTGACTCCGAATCACCCGGTCAATTGCGGGGATGTGATCATCGCAGCCGCGAGCACGGCCTACGCCCAAGCTAGTTTCGGACTCGATTGGGGAACCGTTACCTGCGCTGCTGGAAACAACGTCGCTTGGCTCAAATGCGTGACCTTTGATGCCTGCAAAATAACTTCAACCAACTATCAGGCGATGTGGGTCAATAAAAGTTATTGGGGAGTGCAGGGTTTTGAGATCACAGCTTCCGGCTCTGGTGCAACCTGTTTCTTTGCCTCGCCGACGAGCAGTTCCGGCCCGAGCATTCACCACATCATATTCGCAAACGATATTGCCAACGGCTGTCAAAACAGCGGATTCCTGACGATCAGTCAAGGCTCCTTCGGAGTGGATTATTTTGCCGTTATCGGGAGCATCGCTTACAACAGCGTACAGAGTAGTGGGTCGTGCTTTAGTGGAATCAATATCACGGTTCCGGTTCAGACCGACACACTCCCTGGAACGCATCAGTATGTCGCCGGAAATTTCACCTGGGATAATGTCGAACCAAATCCCTGCAACGGGGGATCGCCTACCGATGGCCAAGGAATTACTCTCGACAGTTGGGACGTGAACTCCTACACCCAGCAAGCTGTTGTCGCAAACAACATCTCATTCCTGAACGGCGCGAGTGGAATCCGAGCTATTGCGTCCACATTATTCAAAGGGTACATCCTGAATAACACAACCTACGGAAATAGCGGCGGCGCAGGCTTGAGCGAAGGCATCTGTGGCGAGATCGTAAGTCAGTCTTCGGCCAACATTGAGGCCTATAATAATCTCTCCCGGACAAACGCCGCGACAGCGTGCGGAGGGAATAAGAATTATGTGTTTTTCGTACAAACGCCGTGCGCTGGGAACGTGATTCACAACAATTACGGCTACAGCGCCGCTGGGAACAATACACAGGGATCGTCGTGCAGTTTTTCATTCGGGCCAAATAACAACTTTGGAACTGATCCAGTTTTCGCAAACGCGCCTGGAAGCAACCCAGGAGCGCCTAGCTGCGGATCGTCCACCAGCGTGCCCAATTGCATGGCCACGATCATTGCCGATTTCACTCCGACGACAACGGCGGCGAAGGCATACGGATACCAACCCCCCAGTACTGTGCAGACTTACGATCCACTTTTCCCGCAATGGCTTTGTAATGTGAACCTTCCGACAGGCTTGGTAACAATGGGATGCGTTGCAGTATCCTCGTTGCCTTCGAGCCCAACTAACATCGGCGTGAAGGTACAATGATTGGAGTTCGGCAGTCGCCTCAGTGAGATTCACTTAAACTTCCAGAAACGGGCCGCCTCCAGCGAGATACTCCAGATTGCGCTCGGAATCGTCACAAGGTAACGCCTCCACAGCCGGCGTGGCTCAACGAGGAGCCGAAAAAGCCATTCCAGGCCGTTCTCGCGCATCCACGCGGGGGCTTGCCTGACCCGCCCACTGTTCAAGTCGAAGGCAGCGCCAACACCCAATAGGACGGGAACGCGCAGTCGAGTTCGATGCTCGTACATCCATCGCTCTTGCTTCGGAGTGCTGAGGCCAACCCACAGCACGTCCGGGGCGGCCTGATGTACTCGTTCCACCAGCGCCCTGTCCTCTTCCTCGGTAAGGTCGCGAAAAGGGGGAGAATAGGCCCCTGCGATAACGATGTGAAATCGTTCGCGCAGGCTCTTTGCCAGGCTTTTCGCCACGCCGGGCGCGCCGCCGTAGAAAAAGTGACGGTACCGGGAGCCCGTTTCGCGGCAAAACGTTTCCATCAGTTCAGGACCGTAAACGCGCCGGTGCAACGCGTGCCCATGAAAACGACCCAACCAGACTAGCGGCATGCCATCCGGCACGACCAGATCGGCGCTGTTCAGAATGTTTCTGAATTGCGAGTCTTTCTCTGCTTCAGATATGCCGTGCAACCCGGTAAAGGCGACGTAATGGCATGATGGACTGGTAACGATCCAGTTTTCCATCCGCTTGATGACGTCTAGGATTTGGACCGCGTCTACTCGAACCGCCAGCGTTCGAAACGTGCCGTGGCTGGATTCCACATTTCTCGGCATCTTTTGCGTGAAGAAGGTTGTCATCGTGTGTCGATCCCGGCAGTGTTCGTGAGAGTCAAGCTGGCGACGTTTCAACCACGTTGTTGGGCACGTTTCGCCGAATCTGCTCCGTCATACGAAGTTGCCGTCGCATAAAACCAAGGGCGAAGCCGGTCATGAAATAAAAAGGAATAGCGCCGAATGAAAACTCCAGGGCGGGCTGCACATGGGTAAAGAACATCGAAAGAAGGTAAAAGAAGAAAAGGAACATCACGAGCTCGTATGCCTTGCGGTCCAAACGGGAACGCCTGCGATAGACTGAAAAGAATCTCTTCAAGACAATTAAGTGGAATATCAGCCAGACCGACAGACCTAACAGGCCCATTCTTGCTAAGACGCTCAGGGACGTGTTGTGGGGCTGTCGGATGGTGATATCCTTGTTTACGGGATCGTCGGTGACGAAGTCAATTAAGGGTTCGCCAAATCCCTGACCCACTAGCAGGTTGGTCGCGCTGGACGCCGTACGCCTCCAAACTTGAGCGTACCAATCCGCCCGGTCTTCGAGAGTCTGCGTTTCTGGCGTCCCACGCTGCAGTAGCAGGCTTCGCGCGTGAGCCTCAAGGAATTCGAGATTTACCGGGCCGATGCGGCCCGAGATCTGGATGCCCAGAACCCCAGTAGCGAACACGATCGCAATGATGCCCAACGCGACAATCAGGGTCAGTTTAGCGACATTTCGAACTTCGCCGAGCATCAGTAGCAAAACAAGGACGAAGGCAAGTCCCAGATACATGGACCTCTCTTGGTGGATCGCGAGTTCAGCCAATTGGGCCAGAATAAGAACGGTCCAGACCCAAGATGGACATCGCGCCACCCGAGACCCAAGCAAAAGGCAAAAAAGCGCCCCCAACACCAAATAAAGAGACATCTGGTAGTACGAACCCAGAACTGGCACAACTAAAAAGACGCCAGATTTAGGCGACCAATCGGCGAGCCGTTCTTGCCATTGAAAGGTGTAACTGTATGTCAAATTCGCCAGGAACAAAAAAAACAGCCACTTCGTTAGCAACTCCGTATTGCGAGAGTCCCGCGCCCAAAGCAACCCCGAGAGCATAAAAATTCCCTCAAAGAAGATGGACGCGTCGCGCACAGCATACAGCCCGTGCTGGGGGATGTCGAAGGCCAAGTGCGGGATGGCCATTAAGAGCAGAGCGAGAAGAGCGAGCATCGCGGGTTCGCGCAAAGCCGCGAGGGTCGCCCCACGCTTGGAGGAGAGCACTGCCAACCCTAATGCTGGAAACATTAGCGCGTGACCGAGAATGACGGGGATCCCACCGATATGAAACGCCAAATTCGCAAATCCATAGCCGAGAACCATAAATCCGGACAGGGCCGTCAACACAAGTGCCTTCCACAGCGCCAAGCTCGCAAGGCCACTACGGACGAGAACCAGCATTCCAAGACCCAGCACCGCAAGTACCCCGAAAAGAGCTAGAGCGCCGAGCGGATAAGCTCCAACCAGAACGCCGAGGGAAAGAAAAACAAAGAACACCGTGACGCTGGCAGCGTCGATGCCACTATCTCGAACTTTAACCGATTCCAGCATGAGATTGTTCAGACCGTGGGAGGTCCCTAATGCACCTGAGTTGCTCCCGGCCTACTCTCTAACGGGGCTGCGTGTGGGAACGGGCTGTGAAGAGGACGGCGGACAAGGAGTACATCTTCGTAGAGTCGGCTCATCCATTGCGCTCTCTTGTCGCAAGTGTGTTGCTGCGCGCATTCCCAAGCAGCTTCACCCATCTGGTGACACAGATCGGGAGACGAGACAAGACGGCGGATACCCTGAGCGAGCGAAGCGACGGTTTTCTCCGGCGTCGTTACTGGCACTTTTATTCCGGCATCGGCTGGAACGAAGTTACCCGCTCCCTGGTGGTCCATGGTAAGGATCGGGAGGGATTGGGCCATCGCCTCAAGGATTTGCGCCCCAAACGAGTCACAGAGGCTCGTAAAGAGGAAGGCGTGCGCTTTCCTGTAAAGGTCAGGCATCCGTTCCCACTCAACCCGGCCGATGAATTCCGTTCTCTCCTCCAGACCAAGATCGCGGGCCAGGTTCACCCACTGTTCCTTCATCGGGCCGTCGCCCGCTATTAGGAGTCGGACTGGCAAATCCCTGACTTGCGACAATGCCTCTAGCGCGAGGGGTAAGGCCTTTCTGCGAATAAGTCCCCCTGCCCAAAGCAAGTCAAAGCTCCTCCCCGAGTCGCGTCGAACGGGTGCCTGCGCGACAAAGCTTCTGGATACGCCTGTGTCGGGGCAGAGAATTACGTTGTTTGCCCCGGCTGCCTTGAGGGACCGCATTGTGTCCGTGTTCGTAGCAAGCACAGCTGCACTTCGTTTGGCTGCTCGACGTAGCGGAGGGATAAATGGCGCAGCTGTGACAAAAAGCGTCCGGAATGCATGCCTCGACCAACTCGAGCCAAAGTAACGACGAAAGCTGGGTGGAGTGACTTGCCCGCCGCCTACGGGGCCCCAGACGAATGGAATAGGAAGCTTCCACAATAACGGAGGTGTATTGATTGTGCCCCAGCTTACATGGTGAGCCAGATCGAACCCGTGGTGCCGGTGAAGTTTCCTAGCCGCCGAGAGAGCGGAGAGCTGCCAGAGTGCGTAATGAAGTCGAAGCGCTCGGGGGCGTTTCTGCTTGTCCCAGAGGTCAAGAGCCAAAGGGAGCCCCGCCCAGGCAAAGGAGAGATTGGGATTGGAGTTTTCCATGAGGAACCGTTCGACAGCCGCGCGGTCGTGCGGATACGCAAGGACGCAAACCTCGTGGTACTTGGAAAGGTGCCACGCCCAGTTCCACGTACAGATTGCCTCCGACCCTTTGCTCGGGCTGCAATTGTATCCGACAAGAAGAATTTTCATATGTTCCAGCCAGTACCGGGATTCGCGGATAAGGGGGCTAGGGTTCCTCCAAGCGTGCTGACCCCGCATCGGTTAATTGGTTCCATGATCGCTATCAGGGCTCGCACTAGTGTGTGCTAGAAGCCTGAGGAAGACTCTCGCCCTTACCGCCGATGTTACAAAGTTTGCCGCCAGGAACCCAATCGCCGCGCCGAGCAGCCCGAAGTCTCTCACCAGCCAAAAGCCAAGCGCGACCAGCATGAACAGCGCCGCGAAATTGACTCGGAATTCCAGGTCTGCGCGTTCGATGGCATACAAGGCGCGCGAAAACGAAAATGCCGGCACTGCGACCAGGACGTTCAACGCCAGGATCGCGACGACGAGGCCGTTGCCGGCATACTGGCGGCCGTACAGCAGGGGGACGAGCCGCCCTCCCCAAACGATCAGCGCGAGGCACAGAAGAGACACGGGGAGAGCGACGGCGGCGGTGATCCGGAGCACCATCTGGCGCAACGCCTTCGGGCCCTGCTCCGCGTATTCGTGCGCGATCTTGGGGCCCACGAGGTTCTGGATTCCCAGAAGCGCCGGATTGCCCGCCGACACAACTCCTGAGCAGGCCGCCAGCACTCCCACCGAGGCCGCACCGTGGAAATGCGCCAGAAACCAGGGATACAAATTCATGCCGACGGTCCAGACCAGGCCGCTCGCGAAAACCCATTTCCCAAAGACCCAGTTTTTCTTGAGGTCCGCCAATGCTTCGCTCACCCGCGGGTGATAGCATTCTCGATCCGACCAGAGCCACCCTAGGACGGCGATGCCGCAGACCGATCCAATCACCCAGAACGCGCGATTCGCCGATAACAGACCGAAACGGGCAAGCAGAAGCAGGCCGCAGATTTGTCCAACCGCAATGGAAGTATCGAATAGAAACGCGGTCACGAGCCTGAGGCGGGCGAAACTTACGCGGCGCGCGTGCTCCCGAAGCATGATCAGAGCAATCACGATGCTCAAGGCCCACAGGACCGGCCCCAGGCCCCGGGGGCCCATTCCCCTTGAGACCGCGAACGCGCCGCAGGCAACACCGAACATCGTGAGGAGACAAAATGCCAACTGATGAATCAGCGTGCTTCCCGTGTATAGAGCGTGCGCCCGCCCCTTCAGGCGCGGGGCAAAAACCATGTAAGGTGTCGTAATCAGCGAGGTCTGAAAGTCAGTCATCAATAAGATCAAGCTGAAACCAAGCATGTACAGGCCAAGTTCTTCCTTGGAACAGGCGCGCGCGATGATAATGCCGGTCGCAAAATTTGTGGCGCTGGCCACGGCTTGGTCGGCCAGGGAAATAATGCCTTGATGAAGCGCCCTGTCGGGAGATAGGACCAGGCCGAATGGCAGCACCCGGCGCGCGGGCTGCGCGATTGGTTTCGCCTCGACCGGAAGCGCCGGCCCCGCTATCGCGGAGCCAACTCCGGTCTCTGAGGAAATCAACAACTCTTCCGCTCCTCGCGATGCGGAGCCAAGGTTTAGTCCTGTGCTCATGCGGCTCCTACGCCCTTCAACACCGCGGGAATTGTCTTTGCGATTAGTTTTACGTCCAGCCAAAAAGACCAATGATCAATGTAGTGCAAGTCCAACTCCATCCATTCCTTGAAAGAGAGGGAACTTCTGCCGTTGACTTGCCAGAGGCACGTGATTCCCGGGCGAACGCTGAATCGGCGGCGCACCCAGTCCTGGTCAAATCCCTGATAGTCGCGAATGGGGAGAGGCCGAGGCCCAACCAGGCTCATGTCGCCCTTCAGAACATTCAGCAATTGGGGCAGTTCGTCGATACTAGCCTTGCGGAGATACTTGCCCAGGCGAGTGATGCGCGGATCGTTTTTAATCTTGAAGACCGGGCCGTCGGCTTCGTTCAAGGATTCCAGTCCAGATTGCTTCTTCTCCGCGTCGCCGACCATGGTTCGGAATTTGAACATTTGAAAGCGCCGCTTGTTCAGACCGACTCGATCCTGAACGAAGAACACCTGCCCGGTCGAATCCAATTTGATCAATACGGCGACAATAAGAAATACGGGGGCGAGGATGATAAGCAAAAGCGAAGAGACAAATATGTCCAGCATTCGCTTGCAGATCATCGGCCAGCCTTCGGATGAATTGGGGCTGAATGTAGCCATAGCCATTCCGTCAACATGACTATTGTTTGCCCAGCTTTTTTGAAGATCGAATATGCTCGCCAGTACACGAACGATGACTCCCTGCTCCTGGCATTGGGCCACAATGCGGGCGGCCTGCGAGTAGAATGACTTCATGGGAAGAGCGATTGCGACTTCATCGATGATGCGCTCACGCAAGAAGTCGGGGAAGTGTTCCAGGTCGCTGACGATGGACTTGCCGTTCTCTCTAAACTCCCGGTTTCCAATCCATTCTTCGTCTGCAAAACCAACAAGGTGGTAGCCCAATTCGGGCCTGCCTTCTATTGCGCGGGCAAATTCCACGGCGCGTGAATTCGTGCCGATGATCAGCAAATGGCGAAGATTGCGCCCGTGTATCCGCGCCCGGCGGAGAAACTCCCGTAATGCCAATCGGGAAAAAATAATTGTAAAGGCGGCGACAATCCAGAATACCGCGATGAAAGCTGGAGTGATCATTCGCACACGGAAGAAAGCTGCGACAAAACCAAGCACAAGCGCCCCTGCCGAAGTGGCCTTGAGGACAACTACTACCTCTTCTCTCCGTTTCCCGAGCCGTCTGGACCCGTAAAGGCCGAACGCACTGAAAATGACATGCCAGAAATAAAAGAGGCCGAGAAACACAAGAAAGTTCCACAATTTGATGCGCATGGAGAAGAAAGCGGCGAAGGAAGTGAATTCTGTCAGATGCCAAGTCAGGACGGCAGCTACCATGTAAGAAAAAGTGAGCATGCCTGGGTCGAGAAGCATGAACATCTTGAGCAAGATTTGCCGACGGAAGTTTGTCATACAAGGACCAGGTCTAAGCTGATCGTCGTGTAGCCGAAAGTATGGATTGACATTTGGAAAAGTTGGCAGAAACCCATCGATGCGGATCTCTAGAAATCGCTGTACGGGCCTAAATGAATTGAAAAGGTTTCGGTCGAATTTAAGGCCAACTCGCTAAAGCCTCTGATACAGCTTTTCGGGAATGGGAAATGTGCGCTGATCCAGCACTGCACCAAGGAGTTGTACTTGTGCACTCTCCAGTTGTACTTTTGCCCGCCGCACCGTCTCTCGTCTGCTGTGATTGGCTTCGACGACCAGTACGACTCCATCGGCCAGTTGTCCCATAAAGGTCGCCTCAGTCTCACGGCTAAGCGCAGGGGCGCTGATGAGGATGTAATCAAACGCCTCGCGCAGTTCGGCGAAGCGCTCTCGATATCGTTCCATGGAAGGGTGAAAGCCCGGCTTCACCAAACCCGAGGGGATTAGACAAAGATTCTCTCCACAAAACGGCATTGCAAAACTCCGGATTGGACCCTTAGTGGTCAGAGCTTCTGCCAGCCCAATATGATTGGCCGCGGCCAAATGAACATTCAGTTGCGGCGACCAAAGGTTCGCATCAACGATACAAACCGAAGTGTGTGCCTGCTCAGCCAGAGCCTCCCCCGCTCGTGCGCAAATCCAGCTGCTTCGGTCCTCGCGTGTAATTCCGGAGAAAGACACCACTTTGGGTCCGCTGCCCTTGCCGGCCTGTGAGAACAATCGCTGAACCAGTTTCGTGATCTCGGGGTCCGGGGGGTCTTTCTTGAATGGAACCGCAGTAGGCCCCTTCACCGGGGGCGAGGCGGGCTCGTCCGGAACGTTGAAAAATTCATTTTTTGCGACCCGCTGCAACAATTCAAAATTCTTGCTCATTCGTGATGACTCATTCCTTAGTTCTTACCAGCTGTGCTGGCTCCCTTGCTGGAAGTCGAAGAATCAACAGGCACAGAGACCCGCGGGAATCGAATCGTCTGGCCGGCCGCGAGGTGATCGAAGTCGGCAATGGCTGGGTTCAGCCTTCGAATCTGCTCGATCGTGTCGCCGTTATAGTCTCCTATGGTTCGGAGAATGACTTGGGGCAACGTCTCTCCTGGTTGCACGATGACCGTATTGATCTCAGCATCGTCGCTTGAGGGGGATGACTGCCCGGACCCAGCATTGGGAAGCTCCGCGGCCTGGACGTTCAGAGAGGAAGAGACCGGACCGGAATCGGATCTCACTCCCGTGGAACTTCCAATGGATACCCCGGCGTTTCGAATTGATGCCCAGGCCTCCGATGATACTTGAAAGAATCGGTCGAAACGGCTGGGGGAAAGGGAGAGAATTCCAATACCAATGGCGATACAAGCCGCTACGCTAGTGGTGCCCAGGGCCCAACTTCCGAAACTTCTCTTGGGCTTTGCCGCGGGATAGGAGGAGAGGGGGTGACTTAACATCACCGTCGCGGGCGCAACGCGCCGAACAACTCTGGGCCGTTGTAAGGATTCCACATCACGGTCCGCAATCACCTCTTCCATCATCCCCACGTCAACCTGTTTACGGCCCATCGCGCAGCCGAGTGAAAGCGCGCTAAAGCACAAGCCATTGATCTTTCGCGGGATTCCTTGCGATTGTTCCGCGATGAGTCGAAGCGCTCCTGGACTGAACAGAGGGCTTCCCTCGTACCCCGCAACCTGGAGGCGGTGGGCAATATAGCGGGCAGTGTCCTCGGAACTGAACGGCTCCAACCTGGCAAATACGGAGATCCGCTGTTGCAACTGCTCCAGTTCGGGGCTGGCCAATTTTTTAGCCAGTTGCGGTTGCCCGATCAGCAGGATTTGAAGCATCTTGGCCTGAGACGTTTCAAAATTCGATAGCAGGCGAATCGCCTCGAGTACTTGCGGATCGAGATTTTGAGCCTCATCAATGGCCAGGACGAAGCGGCGGCCAGCCAACATTTCGCGGCAGAGGATCTCGTTCAACTTGTTGTGCATGGTAACCAGTTCCATGCCCTCGGCATCGACTCCCAGACCGTTCAGCAAGTAGTGAAACAGTTCCTTTGTGTTGCATTGCGTTTGAAACAGGAACACCGTTCGGGAGGCCTGCTGGAGATTTTCAAGGAGCTGAAAGGTCAGTGTCGTCTTTCCGAGGCCCGGTTGCGCAATCAAGGCCACAAAGGCACGATTGGACTCGATGCCGTAATACAGCGATGCTAACGCTTCGCGATGGCTATAGCCAAGGTACAGAAAGCGAGGGTCCGGCGTCACCCCAAAGGGCTGTTCTTTCATCTTATAGAAATCAAGAAACATATCTTTTTCCTTTCTCCTTTGACAGCGCCGCTAGCACCGGAATCTGCAGAACATCGCGCAACTCGTCCGGGGTTCGCAACGATGGGTCAAAGTAGTCCACGGCATATGCAACTCCTGGACTAACAAGACACGCCAGCAAAATCCCTAAGAGCAGCGTCAGAGCCCAGTGAGGATGGGCCGGGAGAGCCGGCACGGTGGCCGCCTCAGCGATGGCCACGTTCACAATCCGCTGACGGTCCAGCGCATCACCGATTCGCGCTTCTTCTCGCTTCTGCTTATAAAGAAGATCATTCCCCTCAGCTTCCTTGACCTCTCGGAGAAGATTTTCTTGCGCCGCCCCGTTCACATCGATCACGCCAAGCCGTTCGCGATACTGTCGGATTACGCTCTGTGTCTCAGCGGCCCGGGCATGCAAGCTGGCGAGCTCTGCGTTAGATTTTGTGAGTTCCGACCGAAGCCACTCGTACGATGGGTTCCGGTCCGTTGTTTCCTCTCGGTCTGGTGAATTCTGCGCTTTGGTGATTGTGTCGATTGTTTGGTCGATCTGTTTTTGCACTTCTTGTACCGGCCGATAATCGGGTTTGAACTTCTCGAGCAGCCCGGTGCGCTTCAATTCAAGGTCCAGTAGTGTGGTCTTGAGTTGCTGCATGAGACCGGGGTTTTCTGAGGAGCGGACTTGAGAAATGGTTTGTTCGGGCGTGGAGGCGAGTTGTTCCTCCACAACCCGGGTTCGCTTCTCCGTTTCATTGATTGCAACCTGAGTCGCATTAAAGGTGGCTTCAAACTCAGAAAGTTTTTGAAGAGCGATCTGTTTCTCGAGTTGTGGATCTGTCACACCCTTGTCGCGGTCGAATTTGGCGAGCTGAGCTTCGGCCGTTTGGAGTTCCTGATCGTAGTGTTGAGATTCCTCTTGGAAGAACTCAAACGCCCCAGGAGGACGGTGAACCGCTACTGTCTTCTCCAAATAGAGATCACTGAGCGTGTGCAGGACGCGCGCAGCTAGTTGCGGGTCCGGCGAGTCGTAGGTCACCTGGATCAAGTTCGTCTTTTTCAACGGTTCAATCTGCAGTTTGTTTTCAAGGGCCAGCACAGCCAGAGAGATTTTTTCCTCGCTGTCCTGTCCGTCACCACTCTCGTGGGTTGCAGCCGCAGGAAGTAGCCGGTTCCAGAAATGGTTGGAATGAGATTCTTGGAGATTACAGGAGACCACCACTTTCTCGAGAAGATCTCGGCTCTTCAAAAGTTCCACTTCAGAGTTGAGCTCCTCTTCTGTGACTTCTCCGGGGTTAGTCATCACGGCGTCTCGACCGGGCGAGACAGCCGCATCTACGCGCTCGCGCTTGACCAGTATTTTCATTTTGGCCTCGTAATCCTTCGGGAGCAGCATGATTACGAGGACCGTGCCCAACAGGAGGCCCAAGAAGGACAAACGCACGAGCTTAGGGTGACGGAACAGAGGTGTCGCGATGTCCCTGAGCGTGGGTAACCGTTCCGTTCCGTTGGCGTCGGATTGAAAGTCTTGTACGTCCATTTCAAATATCCCTTCTTCTTAAATCTACAGGATTGCAGGGCTAGCGTAGAGCCCTACGGAACTGGTTGGCAGGAAGGGCTTGATCTTTGATAACACATTCTTTGGAACGAACAGCATATCTCCGGGCTTCAGCTCTGGATCTTCCTGCAGATCCCGCGAATTCAGCATTTTCTTCACGTTGATGATCCTGGCCTCGGTCCACTCGTCCGATACGCGCCGGAATAGAAGCACTTGCGAGTGCTTGGAGGCGTCTGTGAAACCTCCTGCTATGGCGATTGCCTGTGTGAGGGTGACGTCACTGCGCAATTCAAACTTTCCAGGTTTTCCAACCTGGCCGCCCACAATGAAGTACGGCTTCTCGAAGTCCTTGGGATCAACAGAGATCACAGGGTCTTGAAGGATTTTGGAGTAGGCCGTCTTAATGGACTCGGTGAGCTCCGGAAGGGTCTGTCCTGCGGCCGGTAGATCTCCAACATCGCGCAGAGTGATGTAGCCGTCCGGTTGGACGGTCACAGTCTGATTAAATTCCGGCGTCAGCGCGAAAGTCAGTTCCAGTGTGTCGCTCGGATTGATCCTGTACCGCCAGTTTCGTTTGTGAAGGCCAGGGCCAGTTTCGCCGGGTGTAGCTTGTTGCGCCTTGTTGCTGGTGTCAGGTTGCCCGCCATCAATGGCGCTTGGCACTAACATTTTCTGTCCGGCAGAGGAATATGCGGCGGTAAACACAAGTAAGTTGAGAGTTAGGATCCTTAAGGTTGAACTCCAAGTCTTCATTTCTAATATTCCCCCAATTTTATCCCGGTTCCGAACCTGGGGCGAAATAGCAGTCTGGATCTGGATGATTCAGGTCTGAAAAAGTTAAACCAACTCAACGTCATACCCTGCAACTCGAATCGCCACAGATCGATGGAGCAACTCCACCGATACGACAAGACTTTGATCCCCACCATGACCCACCAGGATCCCTTCGACGCCGTCAAGCGATCCTCCGCGAATGCGCACGCGCCTCCCGTCACTGATGAAATCATGTGGGAAGCACGGAATTTTCCTGTTGATCGCGGTCCTGAGGCTTTCAATCTGTTCCTCCGGGATCGGAGTCCCTTGTCTTTCACTTCCGACGAACCCCAGCACGCCTGGCGTTCGCAATACCTTTAGCCGCTCTTCGGCCGTCTGCGCGATGTGAACGAAGGCATAGCAGCTAAACATGGGGACTTCCACCGTGCTCCGTCGGTCGCTCCACTTGTGGATTTGGCGGAGAAGAGGAAGGAACGTGCACACACGCTTCTCTTCAAACTGCGCAGCAACCCGCTTTTCGTGCCGCGCCGTCGTGTGAACCGCATACCAGCTCGATTCCTTCGAAGCGAAACCCAGCGGAGGAAGTTGCGTTATGGATTCAAGGTGTATCTGCGAACTAGACACGGCTTCGCCCTCTCAGTCCCATTTCTCACTCGAAAACTATAAGGACCAAACGCTTCTCAGCAGTGGCCTAATAGAGACGGCCTCAAATTCGATGATCCGGTCTCGCGTCGGCTATATCCGCGGCCCAAAGCGAAATCGAACTTGCACAACTCTTAATCCAAATCCTGCGGCGAACAGCCCAGTCATCACGGCGCCTTCCGACGATTGGATTCGCGCCGCTCATTCTTTTGTGTCCACGGTCTCTTCCGATTCTTTGATCAGGCCTATTACGAGTCGCGATGCTCGCTCCGAGAGGGTGCGCAAAGAAAATCCTTTGCCAACAGCCGAAAACCCACTTCGTTTGTTACCCTCGACGTCGTGTTCCACTCGCAATATCATCATGTCCGCTTTCATCAGCGCCTTTGAGGTACCGTCCGATAGGGGAAGTAGAACCTCCATCTGGAGCGCAGCATTCGGAGGCGGGCAAGTGGCAGTCATAACAAATACGCCAGCCACACTGATGTCTCGTGTGACGCCCTCGCCTTGGTACTGTCCGTCCTCAGGCCCACTCCAGCGGAACATTACCGATGCACTCATTCGATAACGAATGCCCTTCCTTCGTTCGACCGCATACTCGGATCTGTGTGCGATTTGAGTGTCTCCGCTTTTCCTGGGCCGACTGGCACTTCCCAGTGTAGTGAAGATTATGGGAATCAAGGATTGTCCACAAGTGGCCTTAAGTTTCACTTTACGGGAGACCTCTAGCCGTAACTCAAATTCACATCTCCAGTGCATGCCACATCTCAATCTTGGGAATCCGAACTGTGCGTCAGTGGACTTACTCGGTCCCCAAGATGGATGACAACCAGTGGGGGCGATCAGTGGAATTGAGGGGAGGCAAATGTCCATTAGCCTTTACTTTTCGGTCGAGATTCAACCTAAGAAATGGAGATAACTGATTGCAACGCGCGCTTCACATTTTTTAGTGTATCTTGCTGTATTTACAGGATTTATTGACCCAATTGCCCGCTACGGAAGTATTGTGCGCCGTAGAAATGAAGACTCAAGAGTGTCGTTCTTCTCCCTTCAGAACAATGGTGGGATCTAAGCGAACTGTCATGTCCAGAGTTCAGTGAAAGTCAATTGATGGCAGCGCGAGGGAGGACAGCTAACCCATGTTCGTCACTCAGCGGGTCAAAGTAGGATAAAGTCCTTTGAAATCAGTTTAGGCAATGGCCGAGTCTGCACTACATTTCAGGATCTGAATCGGCTCCAGACCTTCCGGTAACTGCAGTTGAAGCTGGTGCAGGATCTTCTGCTGCTCATTATCGAGTTTCGTGATGCGCCGCAGCCAGATCTCTCGTCCTTCGACGGTCGGCAATACGATATCGACGCTGTAGAGCTCCGCGAGTCGCTTCAGGACTTTGGCCGGGGAATAGTCCGAATCTCTCCGCTTCAGCAGATGCTTGAGGGTTACGAGCAGAGCGTAGCCGAGAAACGCCACCAGCACGTGCGCCTTCACGCGTCTTTCGAGTTGATGGAACAGCGGCCGGATCGCCAGTTCGCTTTTGAGCGTGCGGAAGGCTGCTTCCACTTCCGTCAATTGCATGTATTTCTTCCATAGAGCGGCAGCCGAGTCGGCGGTCAGATTCGTGCGTAGCAAATAGGCTCCCTCGCGCGCTTCGATCCATTGCTGTTGTTCCGCCTTCTGCCGCCAGAACAGGCGTGGCCCTTCTTTGCCATCTTTCACCGTCATCTCATACAGATCCGCTACTTGCGGGTGAGAGGCCTGGATGCGGCCGAGATTTCGCTCCATCTTGAAACGGTCCTTCAGTTGGCCTTCCGCGATGCGCTTCTCAAGTCCCGTGAGCGCTTTTTCGATCTTCACCACAAAGCGGCTGCGGATGGCTTTCTCTTTCTCCTTCCGTCCGGCCGTGCGACAGAGGATGTAGGTCTCTTCACCGCCCGGAACCTTGATCTGCTTGACCTCCACTTCGGGGCGGATCCTCTCGAAGTCATCCTTCAGCAGTTCCTGTTCAAACTGCTTCAGCTTGCTCCGCGTCGTGCCCACCAGATACTGTCCCCCGCGCTTGCGGATCGCTACCAGGTTCTCCTCGCTCACCACACCGCGATCGAAGATCCATACCCGGCGGGCCTTTCCGTGCTTGCGCTCCACCGTGCGCAGGATCGCTTCGACCGTCGTGACATCGGCCCGGTTCCCATCGAATAGTTCGTAGCTGAATGGAAAACCGTCTGGGTTGACGATCAACGCCAGCACCAGCTGTTCGCAGTCGGGACGATGATCCCGCGAGTAGCCCCGCTGCATCATGGGGTTCTCTTCCGCCGCCCCCTCCACATACGTGCTGGTCAGATCGTAGAGGAGCACGTCGAACTCGGCCTCGAACAACTCGCCGAAGCGCTGCTTCAGATGCTGTTCGATCTTGGCCTTCAGCGGCAGAAGACGATCGAGGCAACGATACAACCGCGTGTCGTTGATCTTGCCTTCCGCGATGTGCAGCAGATCGTCCAGTGCGGTGGAGGGGTACCAATGCTGCTCCACGGCCAGCTCACTGCCCGGATCGCATAGCCGGTTGATCGCCAGCACGGCTGCGACACGGGACCAGGGCACATCGGCACTCTCCTCATCGAGATGCTGAGCGAAGAACTCATCGAGCTTCAACTGCTTCCACAACTCCAGTCCGAGATAGCCGTCACCGAATCGTCGTGTGCGCTCGACCCGCACTTTTTTCACCAACACCCGTGCTACGTTCGGATCATCGGGCGCTTCTGCTTCGGAGGGAAACAGCTTCAGCTGGGTATGCTCGCCCTGCTCGTTGAAAGCCTCGACGGTCTTCTGCCAACGTGCATGGGCAGAACCGTTCAGCTCACCGAGATAGCAAAGCGTGCGCTGTCGCGGGCCATCGGGTGTTCGGAAGGTCTCGACGAGAGACCAATACCTGTGTTCCTTGCCGTCTTTGTTCCTCTGGTGCTGGCGAAGATACATGTTGCAGCGATGGTCTCAGGAGAGAAACTGCACTGCAAGTAGGTTGGTCTGCACTACACGAAGTTTTCGATCAGCGTGGGCTGAAAACAAATCACTTCGATAGGAAAATCAGGAGCAAAATAACTAAACGGCTGTTACCGTGACGAACTTCGGCTAACCTCGCCCGTCATCAGGAAGTAAGCACATGCCAGTTGGCTTAGCTGGGCACTAGGATTTTGCATCCGTGCCCTGGATCTCAGGTTCTGCAAGCATTGATTTCACGTTTCATACGTATTGCAAGAGTTTCAATAAACCGTCATTATTAGTCGCGTCCCTGCAGGCAGTATCACGCTGATTCTGACTACAGACAGCAATACGAAACCCGTTCTGCGTCCCCCGAACATGCTTGTTTTTAGAGCGTTGGAGGCAGTCGGGTATCCCAGTCTCTTCGACGGCCCAAAGATCGCATTTCTGTGCTCGTTATCACCGCGGATAACATGACGAGTGAGTTGCTAAAGAATGCGTTCGCGCATGGTCGAAAAGGCTTCACCGTCGAAACCTTGACCGGCAGTCCTCAGAAGATTATTGGCGAGCTGGAGGCAAATGGTGCCGTCGGAGTTCGATCAGATATGCGCTGCGGCTGAGACCGCAGTCACTTCCGTTCTGGTGGTTCGTGGTCTGGGCAAGAAAGGGTTTGCGGGGCGGTCAAGATTCTCCCGGAGGATCATCAGCGTATGGAAAGTAGTGAGAACACGTTTCTTCATTTCATCAGATAACCGCACATTTCCGGTGCCGATGAGAGCTAGCTTCATGGCGGAGCCGGCCACATAGGTTTCAAACTCCGCTCGTCGGGCTGCGCTTGACTCACCCGTGGCAGCTTCGCGTCGCATCTCGGCACAGGCCTTTTCCGCAGCCGAAAGGAAGTGCGGAACGCAGAACCCCTCCATCTCCAACTCTGCGGGCACTAGGGTCCCGCAGCCGGGTGTGCAACACTGATGAAGAGAATTGGCCATGGTGTTGTCTTGGCTCATGCCTCAGCAGGAGAAATACCAAACCTCAATTCGTCTACGGTTGACGGGGACATCCTATCTCTATTAGCTTCAGTATATTAGAATCATGACCGAAAAAAGGCCGCTTCCGCATACCGCTCAAAGTCTACTCAATTACCACATTTGAGCAAATGTTTTCCCGCAAATTGCCCCGCGACCTGTGGCTAGATCCTGACGGCCCGGCTCATAAGAAGGTGGCCGCTAACTTACTCATTCTTCAGGGGGTGAAGCAACACTCTCCTTTCCCCATCGTGGCAGAGCCAGATCAATTTCTTCTCTGAACGCAGTCTTGGGCTGAAAGGGATAGATTTCCACATTCCGGTAAGACCTGCTTTTCGGGACTTATCCTCATCATCGGGCTCAGAGTAAACTCTCTCCCCGGAACTGATATATGAATGAGGGTTATTCGCCCCCCTCTGGCAATCCCTTTGTCGTTGCTCCGCGTTAATTTTTGCCAGTGGTATTATCCTTCCGTGAAGCGACGCCAGGAAGAAATCACAGGCTGGGCTCCCCCAATCCAACAGGAGATGCCGGAAACCCAAGTTGACGGGGACCCCTTTTCAGTTTTCGCACAATTCTTACGACAAAACCCGCTGCGGATTCTCGTGACTTCTGCTGTCCTGCTGATTCCCATTTATTGGCATCGGCGCATCGAAGCAGGCGATTTGGCCAGCCATGTATACAATGCGTGGCTGGTGCACTTGATCCGCCGTGGACAGGCTCCCGGTTTGTGGATCGCGCGGCAATGGAACAACATTCTATTCGACGTGATACTTAGCCGATTAGGAGAGCTATTCGGACTACGAGTCGCCGAAAGGATGGCTGTCTCATTCGCCGTGATGACTTTTTTCTGGAGCGCATTTGCATTGATTGCCGCCGCGTCTCGCCGCGCACCGTGGTTCTTGACGCCGGCGATCGCGATATTCACATACGGCTGGACCTTCGAAATGGGTCTTACGAACTTTTACATTTCGCTTGGTCTTTCCTTCTTCGCCCTGGCGGTCTTCTGGCGCTCGGCTGGCCGCAGGCGACTCATGCCTCTAGTATTGGTCCCATTCATTTGGATGGCGCACCCCCTTGGAATCATCTGGCTATTGGGTTCGGCCGCTTACCTTTTTCTGGCCGAAATAACACGACCCCGTCACCGCTGGTATTTGCTGATGGCATCGGGAGTATTTCTTATATCCGTGCGGGTGTTTCTTACCAGCAATTACCAGGTAGACTGGCCCAACAAGCCCTTCTATCTTTACAATGGCGCGGACCAACTGGTTCTGTTCGGCAGTCGTTATTATGTTCCGGCCGGTTTGTTCATTGCCTTCGCTCTGGTGGCGTTGGCGATCGATGTAAGAAGCAATGAGCGCGCCTCTAATTTCTGGTCGGCGTACAGGCTACCCTTGGAACTGTACGGCGTTGCTGGGATGGCGTCGGTCTTATTGCCCAGTTCCGTTGCATTAGCTCATTACAATGCGCCAATAGGCCTGCTCACTCAGCGGCTTTCTTCGCTTTTGGGAATTCTGGCCTGTTGTATTTTGGGAATAATGCGGCCCCGAAAATGGCACTTAGTGGGATACACGCTGATCGCCGTCATCTTTTTCTCTTATCTCTATCAGGACACAGGAGTCGTGAATCAAATGGAAGAACAAGTCGAACGATCGGTGGCCACGCTCCCTCCAGGCCGTCAGGTACTCAGCGCAATCAGGCCGCCTGCAGGATCCAGAATCGTGATACAGCACATTGTGGATCGTGCTTGCATCGGCCATTGTTTCAGTTTCGAAAACTTCGAGCCTGATACAGGTCAGTTTCGCGTCCGCGCGACGCCGGGGAATACGATTGCAGTAGTTACAACTCCGATTTCGCCTACAGAACAACGTGATAAGAATGCTGTGCAATCCATCGTTCCGCCAGCATTTGAAGTCTACCCGTGTGGTGCGAGAATGAGTACCGTGTGCGTGCGCGAATTTTTCAGCGGCTGGCCCAGCCTTTGATTTGGAAGTTCAGAGTGCCCTGCAGTTCGTTGCTGGAAATGTGTATCAAGTCCCATGAAGCCCTCTTCTACCGAAGCGGCTGCAAAGTTATTCATTCTTCAGGGAGGCGCAGAGCCACTTTCTTCCGTTGCTGTCTGGGCGGAGCCCAGTCTATTGCTTCTCGGATACTGGCTTTTTGAGACTGGGCTACTTTGCGAACAAAGAGTTCACCCTGAGGGCTCTCCGCGTTGTTTTGCGGCGCCGGCCGTTCACGGAGAACAGCCGGCCCGCAGCTAGTTGATTAACGCCCGAAAGAACCCACGTAGGTTGATTTACCGATTACATGGCCATCCATCGCCTTCAAGAGGTCGGCGCGGGCCGATCCTGCTGGCAGGTCGAGCTTCGAGTCCAGCGCGTAAATTTCAAAAATATAGTGGTGCGGAGTAGCGCCGGGAGGCGGGCACGGCGGCTGATATCCATTCACATTGCGGATATTCTTGCCCTGCACGATACCGTCGGGGGTGGAATCCGGTTTCACCCCTGCCGCTACAGAAGTGGAGCTGGCAGGCACGCCCCAGAAGATCCAGTGCGTGACATCCATTACCCCTTTCATAGGGGCAGCATCGGTATCATGCATAATTATGGCGAAGCTTTGGGTGTTGTTGGGTGGATTGGTCCAAGAGAGCGCCGGCGAAGCCGCATTGGGATCCGCGCACGAATATTGCGTCGGAATCATGGAGCCTTCGGTGTATGCGGAGCTTGTCAATTTAAACTTGGAAGGTGGAGGCGGGGCTGCTTGTTGTTGCGCGACCACGCTGGCGGTTGCCGCGACCAACAGAAATGCTAAAACGGTAAGCAATTGGATCAGCTTTATTCGCATCGTATTTCCTCCTGAGGTTTCGTTCTGAAGTCACACTATAGCTCGAAAAAGTCGAATTTGCGTGAATTCTCCCCGGTGGCGTCTTTCCCCCCTTTTGCGAGTTCTTCTCCAACGACCGCCGCTCACTTGGGACCGAGGCGTCCAAACAATCGGACCGCGTTGTCGCGATTAATCGCTTCCACTATTTCGACGGGCAAACCGGAATGCATCAGATCGCTCGCCGGCTCCGCAGCCGAAAGGAACGGAAAGTCGCTTCCAAAAACCACTTGGGAACTTGGGACGACACTCAGGAGCGCAGTAAGCGAAGTTGGATTGCTTGCGCTCGCCGTGTCGTAATACTGACGCTTCAATTCGTAGAGGACGCCGTTCGGCACCTGCGGCGCAAACTCTTTGGGAAAGTTTCTCGCGATTCGATTTGCCAGTATGGGCATGGTTCCCCCGCCATGAGAAAAAATAAAATGAAGATTCGGAAACCAGGAGAAGGTGCCATTCATGAGGAGGCTCTCAATCGTTCGAGTCGTGTCGAATAGAAATTCCATGGTGGACGCCGGCACGTGGGGCAGAACGTTGGTGCAGCAATTCGGCGCATTTGGATGGACGAATACCACGGCCTTGCGACGGTTCAATTCTTCGAAAACGGGCGCGTAGGTGGCGTCGCCGAGCCACTTGTCGCCATAGCTGCTCAGCAGCGCGATTCCATCGGCGTGAAGGCTTTCCAGTGCGTATTCAATCTCACTCAGGCTGCCCTGAGGATCAGGCAAGGGCAGCGCCGCAAGCAATCCAAAATTCTCCGGATGGTCCCTGACGAGTTGCGCGCCGAAATCGTTGCTTTTTCGCGCAAGGCTTCGCCCAGCCTCCCCGGCATCGAACGTCACACCGGATACGGCCAGTGACAGCATAACCGTCGTAACGCCATTCTTCTCCATGTCATCAAGCGACTTGGAAGGCGACCACGTGGGCATGGGCCCAACGTTGGGGACCGCGCGCCGAAGGTCCATATAAAAAGGAGGGAGCATGTGATGGTGCACGTCGATTAGCCCGCGCTTGGGATTGGAATCGACACTTGGCATACCCTCGAGAACCGGGCGAACGGAAAGAGCGGCGCCAGCTCCCATTGCCGCCACTCGCTTGAGAACAGTTCTGCGCGATACGCCGCCCAGGGAAGGCTCGGAACTTGGCCGCGACGGAATTTCCGGAACGAAGCCGCTTTCACTCGGATCAGCCATCAAAGTGTCCCTTCATTTTCGGGTAAAAAAATGCCAAATGTGATGCACGGGTGCCAGCCGTCAGAAGCCCAGGGTCGGCAACTCGTCCGCAGGCGGGCGCGTCCAATTTTTCCCTGGCCTTCCCTCTGCCACGGCTCGCAGTTCACGGGCCAGGATTTTTCGCCACAAAATGATGGCAGTGTCCGACCGGCCGAGGCGTTCCTGCTCGCGGTCGGCAATTCGTCCCTGGCCGGCCTGTACCGCAATGTCCTGAATAATTACCAGGTCCGGATGCTTCATCTCCGCGAATTGATGCTGACCGGCCATGAGCTCCACCGCGAGGTCTCGCGCCGGGCGAGCCGCGGCGATTTTCTGATGATACTCTGCTCGCTTGGCGCGATACGCCTCGGCCTCCGGGCCGCTCACGGTCACGTTGCTGGTGATCAGCCACATGTGATTTTCGTCGTCAATCGGGGTGAAATTGAAGAAAATTTCCACCCATCCGCCCACGCCATCCATGCCCGCTACGGGCGGCACGATCACTCGCGTGACGTTCGGCATGTAATGCAGGCTTCGTCTTACCTTTCCGTTCGCGCAAGTTCCGAGACGCAGCATGCCCCAGTCGGTCTCTTCCGCGCCAACTTCCGGGAGATCGGCGATACTTTTGTGGGACCCGCCCGGGCGGTGCACGAAGGCAACGTGCACCTCATCCATGCTGTTCTCAAAGCACTGCAAATAATTACACGGCACGTGTTCGACGTTCCACAGGTCGACGATGGCGTCTGGCCTCTCGCCTGGATACGGCGGGAACCGCGGCGGCGCGCCTTCGCCAAAGTAAGCAAAGATGAGCCCCATATATTCGCGAGTCGGATAGCTGCCCATTTTGACCTTGCGGGCAAAGCTGTCGTCTTCCGCAGGCTGCTCGACGCACTGGCCGGTGCAGTCATACTTCCAGCCGTGGTAGATGCAACGGATGTCGTCGCCCTCCACCCAGCCCAGATGCATCTGCGCGCCGCGGTGCGCACAGCGATAGTCAATGACCTGAGCCCGGCCCGATTCGCCTCGATAAAGAGCATAGTCCACGCTCATGATGCGGATCGGTTTTGCGGTGCCTTTCTGAAGATCCTGGCTCCGGCAGACGGCCATCCAAAAGCGCCGCATGAAACGCCCGCCCGGAGTGCCGGGACCCGTGCGCGCCAAGTCCACCTCGGCCATCTCGCTCGCCAACTCATTTCCCCGATTTCGTTCTAATGGCTGCTGGTTTGCAATTGCCATGTAGCGGCCTCCTGGGACTCGAAAAGATCCCGGCGCGCACTGAACTTTTGGATATTTGTTTCCCTATATTGTTCGAGACGATATGCCCACCGCCAGATGGTGTCAAGGTTTACGAATCTTTTGAACAGGGGCGCTACAGCTTGCGGTAGCGTGGCAGGATCCGTTCGGCGTTGGTGCGGTTGATGGCGCGGAGTTCTTCCGCGCTAAAAACCTTGCTCGTGTTTAGGCCCCGAACGCTATCTACTGCTGTTCTGTACCAGTAATCGGTGCCGTAGAGGATCTGAGAAACGGGTATAACCTTGCGAAGCGCGCCGAGCGCGACTGGGTTCGAGATTTGCGCCGTGTCGTAATAACATTTTCTTAGCTCGCGGAGGATGTCTTCGCCGGTGGGCGAGTTCTTTGCCGGCGGCTCGTCCTGCCCCTTGGTCAGAATGCCGGGGACAATCTCCGCTGACGCTCCTCCCTGGAAAAAGCGCTCGATCAAAAAGGGCATGGTGCCGCCGCCATGTGCAAATATCCAGGTGATATCCGGAAATTTAGTGGTCATGCCGCTGAAGATAAGGCTGGCGATGGCGCGTGTGGTGTCCGTTCCGAATTCGATCATAGCGATTTCGTTGGGCACGCCGTCCCTCGCGACGCTCAGGCTTGCGCAGCAGTTCGGGAGAACAGGGTGAACGTATACCAATGTCTTGCGCCGATTCAGTTCCTCATAAACGGGCGCGAAAGTCGCGTGACCAAGCCAGACGTCTCCATAGTTGGAGAAGAGAGAGATGCCGTCCGCCTTCAAAGTGTCGAGCGCATACTCGGTTTCGCGAAGGGCGCCCTCGGTGTCAACCAACGGGATCGTAGCGAAACTCCCGAAGCGTCCTGGATGATCCAAGCACAATTTCGCAGCGGCCTCGTTGCAACCCCGCGAGACTTTTCTTACCTCGTTCATCTCTCCGAACATGAATCCCGGGGTCGTGAGGGAAAGAAAGGCCACGGCCGTGCCGGCCTTGTCCATATCTTCTAAATCTTTCGCCAGGCTCCATTGATTTGTGTCGAAGCCCTTGCCGTACGCCCTCTGGAAGGCATAATAAACATCCGGTTGGAAGTGATGATGAATATCGATGCGCCCCGGATTTCCGGCGGCCCAGGCGGAAAATGGTGCGCCTGAAAAAAACGCACCGGCGCCGATGGCGGATACTACGGCGAGAAAATTTCGCCGCGGAAGATCCGCGAGTTCGCACCTCTTCGTGCCTCTTGAATCGTGGTAACATTCGTTAAAATTGTTAGAGGTCATGGGCGTCGCAGTATGACTAAGATTAATTCATGCCGTCAAGTTTTCTCCGCTGCGCCGCTTGGTGAATCCTTGTGATGGCGAAAATGCTGGAGCGTATCGCAAGTCGTGAAAAGAATTTAGCCATGCCAGGCGAAGTGCATTCCTTTTGGAGAGGCCGATATGATTAATACGAATATTGCAGACCGGTACTACGTTGCGATTTTGCTTCCGATGACCGAGTCGCTGCAAATCGATGAGCCGGCCTATCGCCGCTTCATTCAATACTTCCTGCGCGAACCTCGCTTTCTGAAGACTGGCGGGCTGTGCATAAATCCTGAAGCTGGAGAAATTTTTTATCTCACGCGCGCGGAGAAACGGCGCGCCCTCGAGATCGCTATGGAGGAGGCTCGTGGAAAAGTTCCCATTTTCGCAGGCACCTGGGCTCTGACAACCGAGGAAACGGTTGCCACGGCGCGCGACGTGAAGGCATTAGGAGCGGATGGAATCTTTGTGACGCCTCCTGGCGGCGCTCAGGACGTCACTTCCTGCTGGGATGCGGACATGTATCCCGAAGTGTGGTCGGACATGATCAAGGCGCAGGACAAAGCCGTGGGTTTGCCAATTATTACGCACCCGGTGTCCGGATCACGGCCGCCGTTTTCTCCCGGCTTGCCATTGAACGCCACGCTCCAGATCTGCCGTGAAGTCCCCAATATCGTTGGGTGGAAGATGACCTACGGTTACGACGGATTTCGAATCATTGCGAATGGGCTCAGGTCGCTCGACCGCCATGTAGCCGTTCTGGGGGCGCTCGCCAGCCGCTTTCATGAATATAACGCCACCGGACTTTTCGACGGGACGCTCAGTGGTTTCTGGAACTTCGCGTTCGAACCAATGCTCGACCACCTGGACGCCTGGAAGCACAGAGACCTCGAGGGGGCCTGCAAAATTTGGGATGGCGGCCTGGTACAGCTGCATGAATACATCGCCGACATGGGCCGCCTGCATACGCGGTACAAAACGGCGGCGTGGCTTCGGGGATTGATTCCGAATCCCTATATGCGTCCTCCGATGCCTCTTCCCCGCCAGGTGGAGATTGACACGATTTATGAATTGCTCCAAAAACTGGGCCTGTCAGTAATTGAAAAGTCTGAGGCCAGGTTATCGGGCGCACAGGCGCGGGCAGCGGGTTTCGTGCAGGTCTGACGCTGCCCCCTGCAGCAGCCGGTAGATGGACTTCCCCGAGCAAAGTGGGACTAGATAATGGCTCTTGCCTCAGATGACCGGCGAGCGGCCTCGCTGCTCGCACGAATCGAGCGAACTCAGGTAAGCCCGTGGCACATCAGGGCGCTCCTGATCATGGGCAGCGCCACGTTCTTCGATGCCTTTGATGTTTTAGCAATCGCGTACGTTCTTCCCTCACTGATTGGAGTTTGGAAACTCGCGCCGCGCACCATTGGAGTGCTGATTTCATCGAGCTTCGTCGGCCAGATTGCGGGAGCGCTTTTCTTCGGCTGGCTGGCAGAACGTATTGGCAGGCTACGGTGCGCGAAGATTACGATCGCTCTGTATTCGCTGATGAGCCTTCTGTGCGCGATGGCTTGGAATACTCCTTCGCTCCTGGTGTTTCGCACCATTCAAGGGATTGGGCTAGGCGGAGAAGTTCCTGTTGCGGCGGCTTACGTCAACGAAATTTCGCATGCGAAGGGCCGCGGGCGTTTCTTTCTGTTATATCAGTTGATCTTTCCAATCGGATTGGTGGGCGCTTCCCTGCTCGGTTTCTGGCTGGTCCCGAGGTTTGGATGGCGCACCATGTTTTTGATTGGAGGATTGCCCGCAATTCTGGTGCTCGTACTATTCGTCGGAAACATTCTTCCGGAATCGCCCCGATGGCTCGTATCGAAAGGGCGGTTCGATGAAGCCGAGGAGATCGTCGGACAAATGGAAATTGCTGGACGTTCGGCCGGAGCAGAAATTTCTTCGGCGCCCGAGCCCTTGCCGATCGCTGCCGTTGCCCGGCGTGAAACTTCCTGGCTCGAACTTTTTCGGGGAATCTATCGCCCCCGTACAATTGTGGTCTGGTGCATTTGGATCACCACGTATTTCGTGACCTACGGCGTTAATACATGGCTGCCTACTATTTTTCGCACGTACTACAAATATAGCGTTGCGGACGCGCTCCGGAATGGCGTGATCATCAATCTTGCCGGCCTGGCTGGAGCTTTCCTGTGTGCCATGCTGGTGGATCACCTCGGACGCAAGCCGTGGTTCATCCTGGCATACTTGTTTGGGGCTGCACCGCTGATCGCCATCTGGGTTCGAGGAGCTCCCAATCCGCGCGAAGTCATCGTGCTGGTGGCGATCAGCTTCCTGTTCATTTCCGGGAATTCGATGCTGGTCTACCTGTACACGACTGAAATCTATCCCACGCGGCTGCGAACTCTTGGAACAGGCGCGGCGAGCGCGTGGTTGCGAGTTGCCTCGGCAGCTGGACCGGCGATTGTGGGATTCGCGCTGGCAGGCTACGGAGTGAGCGGCGTGTTCCTGTTGTTTGGAATGATCTCGCTCGCAGGCGCGGCAATTTCTTTCCGAACAGTGGAAACGCGCGAGCGTGCGCTCGAGGAAATCTCGCCCTAAAGCATTGTGGTCGATTCAACTTTCAACAGAAATACTGGACAGTGCCCGCGTAAACGTTTAGTTGACAATCCCAGTTGACAAGGGTATCAAGGAAGTAAGTCGAGACGGCCCGTTGCTTCTGACAATCGGCCGGATCTGGCTGCGTTCAAAGGTAGCTTGAACACGGTTGACGCCAATCGCACCTGACTCCGCGTAACCCCCCACCGCGTAAACCCCCGACCGATGGCGCTTGGCCTGGAAGATAAAGAAACGACCGGCCGATGTTCTAAGCCGGCCGCCCCGCGCTGAAAGGGGGAATTGTGCGTAAAGAGTTTCGAAAACAATTAAGGTATGAATTTCAGGTTCCTGTAGAAATCGAATGGCAATCGGATACGGGAAAACAAAAAGCTCGAGGATTCACCAGGGACATTTCATCAAAAGGTGCTTTTCTTTTCTGTGAGCCCGAGATTCCCTTGGACTCTTACATCCACTTAACGATCTTACTTCGCAGCGATGGACTCGGGCCCATGATAACACTCGACGTTGTTGCGAAAGTTTGCAGAGTCGTTAAGCCTCTTGCCGGGGGTGACCTATCGGGTTTGGCCGTCCAAAATTACCGCTTCAAGATCAACGGCAGATTGAAAGGGATAGACTTGCTAGTGGACTAGAATCGCGCAAGGCGGGACGCCATAGCAAACGCAATATATTTCTGATTCATTAGTCGGCGCACTTGCCGCGCGCGGCATCGCCCGCAAGACGTTAAAGTCGGCCCGCTACCTTGCTTGAGAGGTACGCAACATGAAGACCGACCGGCTCGCAGAGTTCGGTTGCACCCTTGATTGCTTGAGCCCCCGCTGATCGGTAACGATTTCAAATTTTGTAAAACCGGCTCGCGCCTTTATCAAGTTGATCTCCGTGGTCGACGGTACCAACGCGCGGACAATCCCTTCAATGGAGCACCGCAATCGGGGCAGACAACACAGAAGGTTGAAAGTTTCTTTCGGCATTTTGGCCATTCTTTCCAGCCTTCTTCCATGAGCAAGATTATGGAGCAAAATTCTTTTGACTTCGGCAAATTCAACTCGCAAAACCCACCCCTATATTTGGCAAATTGTGGGTGTAGGCGAATCCTTTCGCCCACAGAACACTCTCAATTTGCGATTTGGACTAGGAATCGGTTTCGCTAACCTGTAGAATCTAAATGCTTCGGGCGGTTAGCTCAGCGGTTAGAGCGTCCGGTTTACACCCGGAAGGTCGCGTGTTCAAATCACGCACTGCCCACCAATCAAGAAACTTTCCAGCGGGGCCGTAGTTCAGTCGGTTAGAACGCCTGCCTGTCACGCAGGAGGTCGCGAGTTCGAGTCTCGTCGGCCCCGCCAATGTTTTGAGTGACTTAGGCCCAACCACGCTCCGTCTCTTCCCTGCGCTATGAGGGACAGTTTTCCTCGGTCACGGTAGATTTCCCACAAACCCCAGCGGTCATGGGAATTGTGCGGGATTGAAACTTGGATGAAAATGGACACATTTGGATTGCAGTGAACGACCCTCGGACTTGTGGGGGATCAGGGATGCGATTCTAACGCGGGAAGACGCTAGTATGTGAGACTCTTATCGTGCAATGCGCGGCGGATCATCTTGGGGAAAGCGGAAAGTCGATGCGGCGGTTACTCCATAAATTAATTTTGCTGGCAACGGTCGGGGCGGCGTGCGCCTCGGGCGGCAGGTCATTCGCCAAAGACAAACCCGTCTCATGGAAGATCATCGATGATGCATTGTTCCGAGTGAACGACGCGCCCGTGAAAGACTGGGGTGTTTATCAGACCGGTAAGAAACGTGATCCGTTGCTTATCCAAATGGACAAACGCTTTCTGCTGATTAAGATTCATGACCGACAACTATTTGAAGTTGACTCATCCAAGATACAACACAAAGCGGACGATCTTCTTTGGGATCCTTCCGATCATCCGGCGCAACCGCTGGCCACATCCGACTGGGATGCGAGCGATACCGAAGCGGTTTTTCGGATTCGCGCTAAAATTAGTACCGAAGATCGCCTGCTCGATATAGAGCTTCCCCACCCTCTGGACCTGAGTGGCATGTCGCCACATTCGACAACATCGACGCGGCACAGATAAGCACTCGCCCCGCTCCAGCCTTGCCGCACTTCGCTATCGACCCGAGTAGTACCCATCTCTTGCCTGCACGGTCATGTCTTTCTGCTTCGTCGCAAGATGGATTTTGTGATAGCCGGGCGCAACATCAGGTCCTGGCGCGTAGCCCAGGCTGTACTGATTGCGCAGTTCCTCTGCAATGGACGCATAAATCTGGTCGATGGGCTGTTTCTTGGAGACTTCAAACAAGCGGCCGCCGGTCTCCTTGGAGATCCGTTCGAGAATCTTCTTGCCGTCGGGGCGTTCTTCCTGGGGGTATCTGTGCCCGCCGCCATGCCGGCCCATTCCCGGACCTCCAAAACCGCCAAATGGACTTTGATTTTGCTGTTCATCGGCAAACAGAATCGAATAGACCACTGTGTCGGCGCGCTGCGCGGTCGTGATGGCGTCGACCAGAGTCTCCTTGCTGCCACGGTCTACTCCATCAGAAAGCACAATCAGCGCCTTGCGGCCCTGCTGTTTCTTGATGACCTCGTCGGAGGCCAAGTAGACGGCATCGTAGAGCAAGGTGCCACCTCCGCCGTACTGCTGGCGCGAGCCTCCGCTCCCACCTCCATTCCCTCCCCCGTTCCGGACCAATTGAGGCGCTCCCAGCAAATCGAGAGCGCTCTCCAGCTTCTGGCGGGAAGACGTCAAATCCTGCAGGAGTTCCACTTCGCGATCGAAGTGAATCACGAAGGCTTTGTCCTTGTCTTCGCGCAGCATGTTGTCTATGAAACTGTGGCTGGCATCGCGCTCCTGGTCGATGACTCGGCGCTGGCTCTCGCTCGTGTCCACCAGCAGGCCGAGTGTCAGCGGGAGGTCGGTCTCTTTGGTGAAATAGGTGATCGTTTGGGGGCGCCCGTCTTCCTCCAACTCGAAGTCATCCTTGCCCAGGTTGGAGACGATCTGGCCGTGTTTGTCGCGCACGGTCGCGAGCACGTTGACGACTTTGACCTCGACACTGATCGGCGGTTGTTGTTGGGAGCGCACGGAGCCGGCGGGCATCAGCAACGAACTGATCAGGAGCGCCAGCCAACATGCCTTGCCAAGCCGCGCACCGGTAAATTGCGGTGATTCCATCGGTTCTCTCCATACTTGATTCCCAATAGGGAGCCGTCCACATCCCAATAACAACCAATAGGGATTCTCCTAGACCCCCGGCGGTTGCCTGCCGCTCGCTTGCGTGCGTTGGCTTATTCGAGGTTCCGCGTCGATCCTTCTGATGGGTGGATGCGAGGCCCGCAAAAGATCATCTCCGCGTCTCAATCCCCCAACCCTTTCGCTCTTACGCCTCCGGCACGTGGATGGCTTGAAGCGGCTGAACGTCGCGTTGGACCTTTGCTGCGATTTTGTCCTCAGCAACTTCCAGATCGTAGTGGGTCTGAAGGTTCATCCCAAACGTGGGGCTGTTCTTGAAGTAGCGCGCAAAGCGCAGCGCCGTGTCGGCAATAATTCCCCGGCGCTCGTTGACATTGACCGGTCCGGCGATTGCGGCAAGACACGATCACTCTCCCAGAATAGACTTCACCTAGACTGTGACAGAGACCGCAGATACGCGATTATGGCCACTGCGTCGGCATGGTGCAGGTGATACGCGTGCATGGGCGGTTGAATCGGAATTCCATTTGCCCCAATGCCCCTCTCGAGGATGTCCTGCGCCTGTTGATCACTGTAAGGAAAACTTGCCAAAGCCGGGGCGTGCGTGGCCCAGGCTTCTTTTGATTGGGTTGGCATAATCCAGATCGGAGCGCCTTGGAGCCATCTAGACCGGTCGAGCGCTCCATTGGAATCCCGAGGTGTATGACAATCGGGGCACCTGGCAACCTCTTCCACGAGATATCGACCTCGCGCGGTATCGTTCTCCTTCGATGTTGCTGACGATTGCGCGCCTGACATTTGCCTCGAAACTGGCTTCGTGGAACTTTGTTGTGCGGCGATCGCGCCTCCAGCCGCAACCGTGAGCGACACCAACAGAGAAAAGGCTAACTCTTGAATCGATTTCATATGCATTCACTCCTTGATGATTTGAGTAGAAGCTGTTGCGCAACGCAATACGAGCATTTGAAACGATGATGCTTGAACCTTCCGAGATGTTCTGGATAAGCGGAGTCAGCCGGGCCGCTGGTCGCGCCATCCCACCATGCGCAGGCGGGAGTCATGAAAGATATCCCACCTTGGTTCCTGATCGACCTGATCCCCGGCCGGAACGCCGGCGATATCCGAGGTTAGTTGTTGGTTTTCGCATTTCACCCGCGGTTCTCGGCGGTAGGGATAACACCGAAAATGAGCGATGCCAGATAGACCAGAATTCCCAGTCCGATCAAAGATGCGCCAACGAATGCAAAAAGCACAAACGCAAGCGGATGGAACCACAGAAGGGTGGCGATTTCGATGAGCAGTCCCAGGATGATCAGTGCGCTCGAAACTTGCAGAAGCCTTCGCTCTCCAATTTGACGGAGATTCATTGGACAGGACTCCAGAATTTCTCATGGCCTAGATTTGGTATATCGTGCGCGGTATCGTGGCAGCCACCGGTCAGGCAGGACATCTGATTCGATTTGAGGGAATCCATCATCGCGGAATGCACCGGATTCCCTTCAAAATCGCGGGCCCCGAGGTGGCAGTGCAGGCACTGTGCGTTCTTGAATCCACCTGGTATGCCAATGCTGGCCGGATCGGGCGCCGTGCCCACGTATTGAAAGTAAATCCGCGCCAAGCCGCGGAACTTGTCGTTCAGCGGACCGTAGAGCGTGTAATCGGCATGGCACGAAATGCAGGCCATGTCGGCCGGTACCCTGTGATTCTGAAAGTGCTGGGCAGGAATATGTTTGGCGTCATCCACGTAGAGGCTTTTCCCAAATGGGACCATCACGTGGCAGGTAATGCAAAATTGTGTCTGCTCGGAGCGCTGTACGTGAGTGTTCATCCCTGCCACAAGACATAGCGCCGGAAGCACGCACAATCCAATGAAGGCTACAATCTTCCAGCCGGCGCCAGTAGTCACCGAGGGGCGAAACAAGAAGATAGAGGCCAACAGAATGGTGAGGACAATTTGACCGATGAGAAGCCCAGTCACGAATCCTCCTGCTGCTTCCTGCGTCCATCAAAGAGGCAGCGATCTAATGCAAGAATGTCTTGCCGTGGACCTTCATTTTACTTGCCGAGTGAGCGGACGTAGGTCACCAGGGCGGCAATCTCCGGATCCTTCAGTGTCTTCGCATAGGCGGGCATTTTATTTTTGCCCATGGAGATAATCCCGGCTAAGTCCGCGTCAGACATTTTCTGGACTTCCGGCGAACCAAAGTCATGTACCCCGACCGCTTTCCCGGCGGCGGTGTTTCCCTTTCCATCCGGGCCGTGGCACCCTGCGCACTTGGCCTTAAAGGTGCTCGCCGCATCATCGGCTCGCAGGGATGCGCTCAGGAAAAGCGTAAACGCTAGCGCCAGGAATAAGCTCTGGCCGAATCGAAGCATTAAACGGTTCATTTCATCTGCCTCCTCATTTGTCGAGCAGTGGCGCACGACGGCCCCACTGTTTCGTATTCACTTAAAACGCATATCGGAATGAAAACGTGACGTTGCTCCCGTTGAAATCCTGCAGTGGAAGCGGCGCAAGTCCCGCCGGATTTGCGATTCCCTTGTCGTTATACCCGTAATAATTCCATGCCGTCTTGTAAATCAAGCCTTTGTAGATTTCAAACGCCAGGCTCGCGAGCGGCGTGAGGTAGTTGAAATCCAGTGTGCCGGTCGGCGCCAGCGGGCTGAGAAAGGTGGTATTGCCGCGCACGATGCTGCCTGAATATCCGAACATGGCGGTCACTCGTTTGTATGGTTTCCACATCACGTCGCCGTACGCGTAATAATCATCGCTCGAATAGGAGGAAAGAGTTCCCAGCGGGGAGGTCGCGCCCACAATCGGACAAGGCGTCGTAAAAATGGTTGATCCCGTATCCGGAAAACAGATTTCCGTCTGCGTAAAGATGTCCATGTAATTGAAACCAAAATCGACGAACAGCTTGGAATTCGGAGCAAGGGTGGCCACAAAGCTGTACGTGCGCCCGTGCTCCAGGTTATTCACCATGGATACGTTGTCCCGATTCTCGTGGATATCCACGGCGCCGCTTACGACCGCCCAGGGGGCGGGAGTGTACCGCACTTGTATCTTGTAACTCTGCAGTTGTCGGGGACTGATGCGCGTAAAGGAATTGTCGTTGTAGCCAAACATCAGGTCCGCGGTGATCCGCAACAGGTCGGTTGGCCGCGCCGTGACGCCCACCAATGCCACATTTTCATGAATTTCGTACAGGTTTCGCGATGTGTCGTTACCGGCTTCCGGCACGAGATTTGCAGGCGAACCCTCTTGAAGCGAACCGTCCGCGTTCAGCGTACAGGCGGCAGGCAATATGGTACTGCCCGCCGCGGGTATTGCGCAGTCCCCGCGCGCCGCATTGTAATAATTGCCCTTCGCGGTGCCTCCCTGGAGAGCTCCCGCAGTGCCGCCTACCCCTCCCGGAAAGTAAATTTCACCCGCATCGAAGGTTGCGCTGAAATCGGCGATCGTGCGGGCCGTGTACATGTAACCGGCGTAGGCGCTAATTCTGTGCGTGATGTCGTACTTCAGCTCAATCGAATTCGACCGGATGTTCTGTCCCAAAAATTGGGAAACCAGTTCATTGGTAACGTCCGCGCCGGAACTCGCGTTGTGTTGCGGGCAAAGCGGACCATTGTAAGGAGCCGTGGGGCAGACCGTGGCGAACGTCGCCGGAGTCACCGCCGAAATGGGCAGCAACAAACCGGTCTGGCCGGCGCCGGGCGGCGTGGCGAACAGATTGGTTTCAGCCGTGGCCCACATCGAGGGGATGCACCAGTTGTCGTACCGGAATTCATCGACGATGTCCAGCTTGTCCGTCACCCGGTAGTCGCCCGACCAATTCGCGTTGGCGGAAATCCGTTTGGCCTCCGCCGGCCCCGCGGTCGTGCTCCCGCGTGTGATCGTCCTGCTCGCCCAGCCGTCGATGGCTTCGTTAAAACCAGAGACTGTGTTGTCGCCGCTGCTGTAACTGGCCGACCCGCTCATCGAAAGGTTCTTGATGTAAGTAGACTGAAAACTGAAACGTTCGGTCGGGAACGTGGACCGCGGATTCTGGACCTGGCTATACGACAGGTATCCGTTGCAATTCGCGGTGACCGTCGGTGGAGTGTTGGCCGCGTTCGTTACTGGATTGGCGCAAGGAGAACTGCCATTGAAAACGAGGCCCAGGTCCACGGGAGTACCGTTGGAAAGCTGGTACGTAAGATTATTGTCCGTTTCGATGTTGTCCACCTTGGAATAGGTGAGCAATTCATCGAAGGACAGCGTCGTCTTTGAAATGCCCCGGTAATCCACTCCCGCCCGATACGCGTTTGTGGTTTCGCGCACGTTGTCGGTCAGAAGCGGTTCCTCTCCTCCCTCAATGGTGGTGAATGCAGGTCCGCTATCAACGTTGTAGGAATACCCCAACCGGAAACGGATCCGCGATTGCGGGAACAGAGTCAGATCGTAGTCCTGCATCCGGCGGGATAAATCAAGGGCGTGCGGAGAATTGACGATCGGCGTCGCCGGATTGAAAACCGCCGGGTTCAGAGGATTCGCGAGCAGGTTGTAATTCCAAATATCCTTATCGCGCCGGTACAGGGCGCGAAAATCGTACCACTTGTTCTTTTCGATCCGCAGACGCGAAACGTCGTTGGGATCGCCGCCGTACCCAAAGTTGCTGAAAGTCAGGCTGTCGAACAGGATTCCCTGGTGGTTGATCGACCGCATGTCCACGGTGTAATCGAATAGCCGGAAACCGGAATTGAGGTTGTCAAACGTATTGTAGTTGTTCAGATTCCCGCCAATCATGCTGTCGCGGTAGCCAAATTCAACGCTCTGCTGAATATTGTAGTTTCCGGAAGTTTTCCCCGCCGATTCATCCGCGGTTTGCGTCAGCGTCTGGTCTGGCAGGCCAAGAGACTGCGCCTTGGCGGACACCACGGACAACAACGACAAGGCAAAGGCCAAAATGAATGGCCAATGGCGCGTCTTAGGCGCATTTGCGTCCGCCAGAATCCCAGACGGCCGGCACCCTGCTGTGCGGATTCCCCAAAGGTTCAGTTCATCGCCGAAGTTCATCGCGCGTCCCCTATTTGAATAATGTGTGGTCGACATTGGATCCGTGGACCTGCGCGTGACATAGCGTGCAAGCCTGATATTGAGCAGCCTGGTTGTGGAATGAAGGGGCCCCCGGCGCATTCGCGAAGGAGGTGGTATGGCACGACAAGCACAATAGGTTCACGTTGCTCATTTTCAGCATATGAGGGTTGGGAGAGCCGTGCGGGGTGTGGCAAGACTCGCAGCCTTCCACCTTCACCGGCTCATGCTCAAACACGAACGGGCCTCGCTTATCGGCGTGGCAGGTGTAGCAAACCGCGTCCTGCGCCGCCGAGTACCGCACCTGCTTTGCCGCGACAGTTCCGTGGGGGTTGTGACAATCGCTGCACTGAACCAGCCCTTCATTCACGCGGTGGTGAAAGGGCATGCTGAATTGAGGCTTTTGCTGAAGATGGCAGGAGTAGCAAAGCTCAGGCTGGTCTTTTACGAGCAGGAATTCCCGGGTCTGCGCATGGTGCGGCGAATGACAGGAAATGCAACTGACATCACTCTTCGCATGTAGCGAACTGATGGCATTCATTTGCTGGGTGCCGGAGGCATGGCAGGTCAGGCAGCGATCGTTGATTTCCTTGGCGGAGTGGTTTTTGAAGATAAAAATCTTCGTCACGTCGCCCCCACCGGCGACGTGGGCCGCCCCCGGACCGTGGCACCCCTCGCACCCTTGCTTGGAGGGTCCTCCGCGTGTGTCATTCAATGTTTTCCAGTGCGGCGTCTTCTCGTAATTGTTGTAGATATCCTCATGGCATGCTTTGCATGTATCCGTCCCGACGTAATCGGAGGTGTCTGCGGCGGCGGGTGTTGCAGGCGTCTTGCTCTGGCTGGAGGCTGAGTTTGCACTCGCCGCAATCTGTGCTCGCTCGTACCCTGGGACGGGCCGCGCATTTGCGATCGCAGGAGTGAAAAGCGCCCCGGCAATGCAGGCCAAAACCATAAGAGGGCTCACCGAGCGATTCATTTTCGCCTCTCCAGTTGATACGCTTTGAATAAGGCCCTTTCCCAAGTTCAAAGCGACTTATTCTCGGTAACAGCTTTACGAAGTTCCGTGACGATTATCATATCTCGATGTGATGTAGGTCACAAATTCAGACCCTCGGGCGGCTGACCATCTGCCCAAGAGCTTCCAATCTGAAGCTCCTCGTCAGACAGCATAGGAAACCGACTTGGATCGGGTCTGTCCAATATTGTACGCTTAGCCTCAAGATCACCTTATAAACCAAAGTAGAATTGATAGCGGAAATGTGAGAATCGAGAACGCACTCACGCCAAATGGGAATTTCCGCAGGAAGGGGGAGGCCTAGTTCTCATGCAACAACAGTTCTAACCCGCGCTTGTCCTTGATCGTGACGCTCGATCCCTTGATTTGCAAGAGATTTTTTTTCTTGAAGTCCGCAAAGAGCCGCGTCACTGTTTCCCGGGAGGCGCCGATCATCTGGGCAATCTCTTCATGCGTCAGGGTGAGGCTGAATTTGGTTGCCCCGTTGTCGGACGGATGATGCGCGCTCCAGTCCAAAATAAAGCGCGCCAGCTTTTCCCGCGCCGAATGGGAAAGGCCAATGGTGCGCATTTCAGCAAACGCCGATTGGTATGTTTCGCTGAGTTCCTGTGCCACGCGCAGGGCTGCTTCGCCGTGGTCGCGCAGGAAATTTAGAAAATCGGTCCGGCTGATGAAATTGGCCTGCGTGGGCTCGATCACGTCCGCCGTCACTTCGTAAGGCCGCCCGGAAATCGTGGCCGGCAATCCCAGCAGATCGCCCGGCTCGGAGATGCGAAGAATCAGCGCCCTGCCATCGGAGGAGGATGTCGAAAGCTTGACGTGCCCGGCGCAAAGAATGAACACGCCCCGCGAAGCTTGCCCTTCCACAAAAAGCGTGGCCCCTTTCGGGTAGGTGGCCGATCCGGTGATTTCCGAAAGCCGCTGCACCGCCGCAGGAGCCAGGTTGCAGAAGAGCCGGGATTCTTTGTGCGGGCAAGTCACGCAGTTTTCGATGATCTGCAGTCCGTACGGAGAGCGCGTAGAAATACTTGCCCCTGCTAAACGCCCCCTGCCTCGATTCACGAAATGGAACTTGCCAGTCGAAATTGTTTGTTCGTCGTCCATCACGGTTCACCCAGATCATGATGCGCGAGACCCTGCGCATTGACCGTGACGCGCGTCACGCGATTCCGTGACGCCGGTCACAGCCCTGCGCGGCCCGTCTGCTCATAATAATCGGGAAGGTGAAGGAGGTAAGACGATGCCGCAAGACGATCGAAATACCCTGGAAGTTCTGAAGGCGGAGTTGAACTATGTGAAAAAGGGCGGCTATGGCCGTTCCCCGCGAGAGCCTTGGCGCGCGCAATTGATTTTTGAAGACTCTCCAACCTGCATGAACTACGACACCAAGGAAAACCGAACCCCGTGCGCCGAATGCTTGCTAATGCAATTTGTGCCTGCGGACAAACGCGGTGAGAAGATTCCGTGCCGTCACATTCCCATTTCATCCGACGGCGAAACTTTGCTTCACTTGTATCGAGGGGGGACAGAACATGAGATCGAAGAGGCCCTGGCCATTTGGTTGCAAAAGGAGATTGCGAAGTTGGAGATCGCGGAAAGTCCAGAATCACCTGCGGCATTGCTAGGTTGAAAGACGGTGGCGTGACCCGGTCCGTATTGTGGTGACCTCGGCCGCGCAAGGCATGGAGGGCTGCCATGGTCCTAAATATTCGTCCAAAATGCGCGAATCCGAGTTGTGCTGCGGCTTTCGAGTGGTTGGCGGGCGGCAAGCTCTTCCGATTTCCGCGCGAATCCCGAGAACTCGCTCCCGCCGATGGAAGGGCCACCGGTGCAAGCGGCTCACACGCGATAGGACATTTTTGGCTCTGCGAGCGGTGCTCGAATGTCTACACGCTTCACTACGAGCCCGGCCGGGGAGTCGCGATTCTGCCGCTGTGGCCTGAATTGCCTGCAGCGGAAAACAATATGCACTTGCCTGCCTCCTGAGGATTCGCTGGTAGAGGAAAGGCAAGGATCGCATCCGGCGGCCGCTATCCAACCCAATCGTACGGCAAGTGCGGCCGCCGGCCTTCCTCACTTTGTGATTCGTGAAGAGCGAAACATACGGGCCACCCCAAATTGGCAATCGCCCCAGTTCGAACAAATACACTACACGCCGGTCCACGCTTCGAGGTGTTCCTAAACGCAAACGGAGCGGGAGGATTTTTTCCGCCCGCTCCGAAAACGATTGATGTGTCGTCCTTGCGTTTACGGCTTGATCGCGACCTTGATTACCCCGTCCAGACGCTCGCCAAACAGCTTGTAGGCGTCGACGATCTTGTCCAGGGAAAACGTGTGGGTGATTAGCGGAACCAGATCCAGGCGGCCGTGACGCACGAGTTCGATCAACCTGCGCATCCGCTCCTTTCCGCCGGGGCAAAGCGTCGTGATGATCTTCTGATTGGCCAAACCCGCGGCAAATGACTCGGGAGGAATCGACAGTTTGCCTGAGTACACCCCGAGGCTCGAAAGCGTTCCGCCTGCCCGAATTACGCGCAGCGCGTTTTCGAACGTAGCCTGGGTCCCCAGGGCCTCGATCGCCACGTCCACGCCTTTGCCGCCCGTCAGGCGCTTGATTTCCGCCACCACGTCGACTTCGTTTTGGTTCAAGACGATGTCGGCGCCCATCCGCTTTGACATGCGCGTGCGAACGGGATCCGATTCCACGGCAATGATTAGGCTCGCGCCCTTCAGTTTTGCGCCCGCCGTCGCGCAGAGACCGATGGGACCCTGAGCGAATACCGCAACCGTGTCGCCGATTTGGAGATTCGCACTTTCCGCCGCGGAAATGCCGGTGGAAGCAATGTCCGCCAGGAGCACGACCTGTTCGTCTGTCAGTTCATCGGGAATTTTAGCCAGATTAGCCTGGGCGCTGGGAATCAAAAGATATTCCGCCTGGGCGCCGTTGATTGTGTTGCCGAATTTCCAGCCGCCGATGGGCCCTCCGCATTGCGCGAGGTCGCCGCCGAGACAATAATTGCATTGCCCGCACGGGGTGATTGCGCCGACCAGAACTCGGTCGCCAACCTCATATCCTGTGACACCGACGCCGAGTTCGTGAATGACCCCTACGGGTTCGTGGCCGATCACCAGGCCGGGCCGCACGGGGTATTCTCCTTTTAAAATGTGCAAATCCGTCCCGCATATGGTCGTCAGCGTAACGCGAATGACCGCCTCGCCGGGGCCGGGCTTGGGGATCGGGACTTGCTCGATGGCAATTTGATTCGGACCACGAAAGACCAAAGCTCTCATCGTTGTCGTGGACTTCTTTTCCATCGGTAAGGAAGGAAATGTTGCAGTAGGCATGATGGCACCCTCTCTATTCGCCTCAAATAATGTTCACTAAAACTCCTCACACGTGATTCTCATCTCGACCAAGAGCACGGCAGCGCCCGCCGCAATCGGCGTTTGGGCAACATCCACCTCGATTGTCCTTCACGCACGCACGGTCAGAACCGGGCACTGGGCGTTTGCAACCACTTGGTGTGCAATCGAACGCAGCAAATGCGTCGTTGCACCCACTCCTCCTTGCGGAGCGCGCACGCCGAGAACGATCAGGTCGGCGCCAAGAGCGATGGCAACCTCCATGATTTTCTCCGCCTCCGGCCCTTGCTCGACCCTGCATTTCGGCTCGCACCATAGGTCGGCTCCCGCCGGCACGAGGGTTTGGAGCCGGCGCAGCGTGGACTCCGCGTATTGCCCCGCATGCACAAGTTCTCCGACCTCGGGTTTGCCGCTAACATTCAGCAACGTCAGATTCGACTGATGTTCCTGCGCCAAGGACACCGCGAAGGGCAGTGCGGCGAGAGACTCCGGTGAAAAGTCCGTCGCGAAGAGTATCTCCTTCATCGCCAGGCGGCGCTCCGTGTTCCGCGAAACGTAAGGCCCTACTGTAAGCACTGGGCACGAAGCCTTCCGGAAAATTTCTTCCGCCGCCGATCCGAGCAACGCGCGGCTGACGCCGGTCCGTCCGTGTGTGCCCATTACAATCAGATCCGTTTTCTGCTGGTCCACGATTTTACCGAGCGCAGGCCACAGATCTCCTTCGGTGACGGTCACTTCATGGGGAACGCTTTCCAGCATCTCATGCAACTGCTTTGCTTCAAACTTAGCTTGCTCTTCGGCGGCTTCGAGCACTAGCGGCATAGCCTCGGGACCGACGATGGGGTACGTCGCGGGGAACCGGACATGCAAGCCATGCACTTTGGCGCCGTATTGTTTTGCCAGGCCAATCGCAAATGGCAGAGCAGCTTCCGCAGTGGGGGAAAAGTCCGTCGCGAATAGAATGTTCTTCAGAGCGATTCGAGTTTTGGCTGCGACAGCGTTCATAAGTCACCTCCTCATAGATCTTGTATATGCCGAACGCTGAATTCTGGATGTGATTGCTGTCACCTTGGGCGGTGAGAGCGGTCACTTTCCCAAGAGCTCCCATATGCGATGCTGTTTGTAGAAGTGAGGCCGGCCTTGGCAAGGAAGGGAGCTAACCCATGCTGCGTGAATTGATTCCATCTTCGCCCTCTGCTGAATTGACCTATGGACCAGGTTCGCGTTTCCTTTGGGTGTATTACCCGCAAGGGCTGTTGCGATACCTCGGGACCGAATCGGCGCCGCGCTCAGACCGCCTTCTGAAAAACCGGCGCTTCACTTTTCATCAATGCATGAAGGGGAAGGGTGAGTTCGAGGGAAAGAAGGAAAGAGAAGATGCGGCCTCCAACCACGGACACTCGCTCTTCCAGGAAGTGTTTTTCTTCTGCACGGTCAAGAATGTTGGCGATGCTCCAGCGACGGGGTGTATTTACGTCGAAACAGTCGTGGACCGCGATTCCGGCGTCGCATTCGCAAAGGTCTACCCCGCAAAGAACGCGATGAACGCCGTCGATATTCTAGCGAGCCGTGTCGTGCCCTTTTTCGAGCGTCAGGGAATTGCGATCGAAGAAATTCACACTCGAAATACGAGCGAATATTGCGGATTGCCGCCCGCGCACCCGTTTGAAACGTTTCTTGTCTCCTCTCACATTGAGCACCTGGAAATGAACAATGCCAGCCAACCATATAACTATCTTTGCGAGCAGTTCTACCGGGTCCTGCTGAAGGAATTTTTTCCGCTGGCCCTCCGGAGAACATTTCACCTGTCGCTTGGCGAGATGCAGAAAGACCTGGATGCTTTTGTCGAAGCGTACAATACCAAGCAAATGGAACATGAAAATGAATTGAAAAGCGAGCTTCATCCATCAACAAATTTCCTTGTTGACCTGTGATCTGGTTGTGATATTGCTTTGCCCTGACTTTTTCAAGCGAACAGAGCCGTCTTGAAATTCCGGCAGGGCAAACCCTGTTTGCAGCCGGGTGCGCCTGAGATGCGTCCTTCCAAAACGCCGCATCGCAAGCGAAAGGACAATCGCAATGTTTGAGCAGATACTCGACCCCACGGGACACGTGTGGCTCAGCGTATTCATCTCCCTTGTTCCGCTGATCGCCCTTCTGTTCATGCTCGCAGCCCTTCGCATGACGGCCTGGCTCGCCTCAATCCTCGTGGGCGCGATCACCATCCCGATTGGCGTCTTCGTGTGGCACGCGCCGCTCGCCGGAACGCTCAAATCCTATTTGTACGGCGGCTTGACGGGCTTTTGGGTGATCGACTGGATCACTTTCTGGGGCCTCATTATTTTCAACACATTGGTGCTGACCGGGGATTTCGAACGGTTCAAAAACTGGATGATCCATCATGCCACCGCCGACATTCGAATTCAGACCATCATGCTGGCGTGGGCTTTCGGCGCGCTGCTCGAGGGGCTCGTGGGGTTCGGCTATCCGTGGGCCGTCGTGGTGCCCATTCTCGTCGGACTGGGAATCGCGGATCTGGATGCGATTCGCGTCGCCGCGCTTGCCAACAATGCCCCCGTGTCTTACGGAGCCCTTGGCGCACCCATTCTGGGACTCGCCGCCGTGACCGGATTGCCGATGCTCGCATTGTCCGCCTCCATTGGCAATGTAGTGGCAGTCCTCGCCTTGCTTCCGCCGTGGGTGCTGATCTACCTCGTGAGCGGCTGGGAAGGTGTTACAGAGGCATGGCCGCTGGCGATCGTGGGCTCCCTTTCTTATATTCTGGGGCAATGGCCCGTGGCCCATTACCTCGGACCTTATCTCCCGGATTTGAGTGGGGCTTTGGTTTCTTTTTGGATTTTATTTATTTTCGTGAAGATCTGGCGCCCGAAGACGATTCGCGGATTCGGCGGCCAGCCACTCGCGTTACCGCCCACTTCTGAAGCAAGTGCTTTGGAAATGGCCAGCATGCGGCAAGCATTTAACTCTTGGATGCCCTTCCTGGTGTTGATTCTTGTCGTCGTAGGTTGGACAGGCCCGTGGTCGCATCTCCCCGGATTCAGTTTGACAAAGTTGACGGTCCAGGCGGTCTCTTCCGTCACGCATAGCGCCATTTCCTCGACCTTCAACTTCGCCCCGCTAGGCGGTGGCACATCGACGCTGGCTTCGTGGCTCATTATTTTGGCGGTCCTGCGGCCGAGCCGCCAGCAACTGCGGCAAGTTTTTTCACGCACGTTCAAGCAGATGTGGGGGGCGTTGTTGGTCGCGTTTTTTATTTTCGCGCTCGCCTACACTTTTGTCTTCACCGGGATGGCGAATTCGCTGGCCTTCGGGCTTTCCAAAATCGGAGTGTTCTTCGTGGTCCTGGCGCCCGTTCTCGGCTGGATCGGCGTCGCTCTTTCCGGCAGCAACACCTCCACGAATGCCATGTTCGGTCCTGTGCAGGCGATGACTGGAAGGTTGCTGCATCTCCCGGTCTTGATGTTGCCTTCTTTCAACTCCGTCGGCTCGGAAGTGGGCAAACCGATCGCGCCGCAAACCGCCAGCGTGGGCGTTTCGACCAGCAAACTCGTACGCAGCGAAGGCCAGGTCATCCGGCACAATATGGGCTGGACACTCATACTCCTTGCCTATTTGATCTTGATCAGCATTCTTTTCTACTATTTTTTCCCGAATTCGATGTCGTTGTGAGGACTGCTTCCGCACAGTTCCATGCCCGCATTTGACCGTAATTTTCAGTGAGGTATGTAGGACGGGCTTCAGCCTGTCTGCTTTTCTGGTGCGCGGAGTAAAACCGCGAGGGTGAAGCCACTTCTACCGAATTCTCCAGTGTGCCAAACTGGGATTCGACAACAATATTCTTCCTGGTTTTCGCGAAAAGTGATTACATTTGAAGTATAATGACGATTAGTTATCCGTGGGGCGCAGCAGCGGTTTCCTCTCAGAACGGGCACGGTATACGGCCCGAAAACCTGAGGGACCATGAAACACGGTTGCTGGCTGGTATTGGGGCTTCTGCTTTCACCGATTGCGCACTCCCAACAAATTGAAAAAGTTCAGCCTGCGGCGACAGTTCGCAACCCGCTACTCTCCAAACCTTTAGGAGTTGCCCGGGAAGTGGCCGCTACAGCCCGGGATTTTGTAATGTTCCGCGATCCGCAATGGAGCGTCCTGACCATTGGGCAAATTGGCGCGTCCTCCGCGGACGCGGTGACCAGCCTGAACAATCTTCACAGTTGCCCAAGTTGTTTGGAAATCGGTGTGTCAAGATTTTTTGTCGGCCAGCACCCGGACGCTCACAAGTACGTGGTCGGCGGCGCTATCGAAATTGGCGTCGAAGCAGTCACCGCGCACTATTTTCGGAACCACGGCCCGATACAAAAATGGTATTGGCGAACACTCTGGATGCTGCCGCAGTCGTTCTCTCTCTACGAACACGCCCAGGCAGCGCACCATAACGCGGCGCTTGATCTGAAATGTTTTTCCACGGCGCCAACTTGCAATTAGAGCCGGCGTCAGGGAATGACGGGCGCAACGTACGGAAACGTTCGCGCGAACAACCACATGAAGAAGAGCACCAACACGAAGTTCACCATGAAGTAGAGCATTCCGTATCCGATTAAATCGCGCGCCTTTACCTTCAACAGGCCTAGAAGAGGAAGCATCCAGAACGGGTTGATCAGATTCGGCAACGCCTCCGACGTGTTGTAGATCTGGACGACCCATCCTAGATTCACGTGCAAGTCCTTGGCTGCCTGCAAGACGTATGGCGCTTCAATAATCCATTTGCTGCCGCCGGAGGGCACGAACATTCCGAGCAGGGCCGAGTAAATCGAGACCAGGATGGGATACGAATTCGCCGAGGAAAAGCTCACAAAAAAGTGGGCCAGCTTCCCGGCAAGCGTGGAATACGTGATGATCCCAAAAATTCCGCCATAAAACGGGAATTGAATTAGGACGCCCGCGGTCGCCGGAACCGAATCATTTACCGCGCGCACGAAAGACCTCGGCCGCCAGTGCAGTAAAAGCCCTGTCATCAGGAACAAAAGATTGTAAGTGTTCAAATCGAGCGCGGCGAGTGGACCCTTCACGGCGAGAACCTGCGCAATGTAGGCCAGGCCGAGAATCCCGACTACGATCGTGAGCACAGGCGCATATTCCAGCCATTCCGCAGGCGTCTTGCGCTCCTCGAGCGTCTTGACTTCGAGTCCTTCCGTGACTCCGAAAGATTCCGCGTCCTTCGTCGAATTCGCGGGAGTAGATAGATAGGCCACGGTGACGGAGGAGATCGTGAGGAGCGCCGCGGTGGCGGCGCTCTGCCAGGTGTAGATCGTCAGGCTGAGCGGGATCACGCCGCTGATCCTGAGCAGTGCGGAAGGAATCGAGGCGGGCGTCGCCATCACCAGCGCAGCGGACGAAGACAATCCCAACGCCCACACGCTGCCATTCCCCAAAAAGGCCGCGGCGCCAATCGCGCGATAGTCGATGCCGCGCACGTTTCTTACGATTTCCCGAACGAGGATGCCGCCGAAGATCAGACCGAGTCCCCAGCTCAGCAGCGACGTCATCATGGAAAAGAAGACGACAAAAGCGACCGCTCCGCGAGGCGTGCGCGGGACTTTCGCCAGCTTTTGAATCAGCTTGTGCACCGGCGGCGACGTGGCTACAACGAATCCTCCTATGATAATCATCGCCATCTGCATCGTGAACGGAATCAGCCCCCAAAATCCGTCCCCGAAGTACTTGATCAAATTTCGCGTTCCGACTCCCGCAAACAATCCCGCCACAAAAACTATGATCAATCCCACCAGGGCGAACACAAATGCATCCGGGAACCACTTCTGGGACCAGTCGGCTAGTCCCATTCCCAATCGCGCAAATACGCCTGCGGAATCTTCGCCGGCATCACGCATCGCATTTCGCTCTGGATTCGACTCCATGCGTCCTTTCCAATTTGGACAGGTTGCAAGCCCGGACAGTCTAGTCCGAATTTCGCGTTAATGGTTCAGGAATTGGCATCTGTAGCGCCGGCGTCTCGCCGGCATTTTTTTGCGCAACGTGCAGATGAGAAAAATTGCCGGCGAGACGCGGGCGCTACTTAATATCCAGTTGGCGCTCAACTTGTAAGAGCAGGCACGAGCTTGCTGACATCGGATAGGTTTTCCAGCGTTTTCACCGCGGCGATGACGGATTCCGCCTTTGCATTGGGCCACTTCGCAAATTCGGCGCACCCTCTGAATTTGTCGGCCACTTCGGCGTAGCTCATGGGATTTGACGGGCTGCCCTTGGCGAATTCGGCGCGCCCGGTAAATACTTTACCGTCCTTCATGCTGATTTTGAGGATGCTCGCCATTTTGTCGAGGCCGGCGTTTTCCGCCACGGGGTCAATGTAGAAGTTCACGCGCTTGATCATCTCCTGCACATCGGGGCGCTGCACGACCTTATCCTGAAATTCAACGAGCCCCGCCTTGCGATCGAGCAGAAGAATGCTCATGCAAAATTCCATGCTGAATTTGCCTTGCAGGCCCGTCGTCGGACGGTGATGCAGCAGCGAAGTCATCATGGCGTGGTTCGCTCCGACATCCACTTTCTCGACGTCCGAAGCCTTGATGTCGTGCTCGTGAATCAGCCGCAGCATTTCTCCCATGGCCGGGTGCGACAACGAGCCGGAAGGATGCGGCTTGATCGAGACGCCCGGCGAAGCAAGCGTCCACGGCTTGCCGAAACGTCCAACGATCGCGTCCGGATCGAATCCGCCGCCTTCCGCCTGAAAGAATCCGAGCGGAGCTTCCAAAATATCAACGGCTGCAGTCCATCCGAGTGCCGCCAGATCGGCTGCGACTGTCCCGTTTTCCGCGGCATGCCCCGCCTGAAAGGGTTTGGTCATGGAACCGAAATTATCTCGGAAACCGCCGCCTTCGGTTGCGCCTATTCCCAGGGCGTAAACGGTTTGCATCACATCGAGTCCGCGAAGTCTGGCGCATGCCGCGGTGCTGCCGAACGTGCCACACGTTCCGGTGGAATGAAAACCCTCATCGTAGTGGCGCGGAGAAATGGCTTCGTTAATCTTGGTCTCGACCTCTACGCCCACATGATACGCCACCATGAAATCCTTAGCGGAACGGCGTCCCAACTCGCAAATGGCAAATGCAGGAGGAAGAACGCCCACGGTCGGGTGCGTCAGAAGGCCATAGATGCGGTCTTTGGCCGCGGAGAGCTGCGTGTCGTCATAATCGTCAGCGTGGATGGACACTCCGTTCACAAAGGCTGCAAAGCGCGGATGGGCTTTCATTCCGGTGCCAATGACGCTGGCCCGCATCTCGCCCATGCCGAAAGATTCCGCGTATTTCCGCGCAATCGGACCCATCACCGAAGCCGATCCCGCAAGCGCCAAACCGAAGCCATCTAAAATTGATTTCTTGCCCAGCTCGATCACGTCCGCAGGAATGTCCTCGTACTTCAAACTGACGATGAATTCGGCAACGGATTTGGTGAGTCCGGTGGCTTTCGGAAATTCCGCGGCGGGCACAGAAGAAGCGTCCATGCGGCGGCTGGTCAGCGCGAGCGCCGAGGCGGCTAGCGAAGTCTTGAATAAATCGCGGCGATTCATGAGTTATGACCTCGATTCGTTCCAGAATTCAATTCCTGGCGGCGCGCAAAAATGGCGCCACGGAATTTCCGTAAATGTGCGCGACATTTTCCGTACCGATTTTTTTCCGGGCGTCCGCGGGCAGCTGGTTAAACAATAGAATTGTCTCCTGCCACCTCTTGTCCGCGTCTTTCGGCTCCGGATAGTGCTGGTCGCTTCCAATGACAAAACGATCCGGAAAATCGGTGAACAATTTTAGCCATTCCGGCTTGATCTTGCCGCCAGGCGCAAGCGGATAATTCTTTCCGTGAGCCTCTGGATCGGTTTTGATCTCCATATACAGATTTGGATGCGCCTGCAACAAGAGGCGGTCAAGCTCCACCGTTCGAAAGCCAGTGAAATCCGAACCCAAGTGCGCCCAGATAACCTTGGCTCGCGGATTGTGCGCCAATAAACGTTCGAACGCGGCGATATTGGCGTGCAATCGCGTCGCATTCGGTGGAGACTTGAGGTCCGGCGGGAGCGGCATATCCTCAGGGATAGCCTCCATGTGAAGGTCAATTGGGACATCGTGTTTGGCAGCCAGATCGGCCAGCAACAGATAGAGCGGATGGTCCGGAGGCGCAGCCTGGTATGGTGTGAAGCCGTCGAAGTGCTCCGCAGTCATCTCGCCAAAGCCGATCACGCCTTCCCGTAAAAGTTCTTCCGCGCGCGCCTTGAATTTCTTCTGGACTTCCAGCCCCGAATCGCCAGTGGCCACGGATTGCATTATCATGGCATTCAGCGATCCGCCGCCGCCCGTGATCGCGAGCTTGCCGGGATGCTTCTTGGCCTCGGCGAGGATAATTTCCGAATCATAGCGGCCGGGATGATCGAATGTGTCCGGGGAGATCTGAAACAGGATCATGGCCGCGTTTTCGCGGCCCAGGGCGGCCATCGCGGAGCGGACTGAACCTGCAGGGTCCTTCTCGTCAAAGTGAGCATGCTCTTCCACAAACGGGGTCAAGGCCGGAACGGGCTCCATCGCCGATGGCGCCTTTGCGGCTTGCGAAGAGGTTTGGCGCGCGAGTGAAACGCGAGAGACGAGCACCAGCGCGATAACGGCAATGCCCGGGACTGCCAGGTTTTCTACAAATTTTCCCAGCAAGCGGGTCATCGCGCAACTCGCAATTTGTTAACCATTTTCTTGCCAGTTTTCTTGAAGGATCGCGTCCGAACGCGCTTTCCGTTCGTGAGATTCTGTCCGTTGAGCGCGTCCGAAGGCAAGCGATTTCTTCCGGATTCCGCTCAATGTTAAGATGTTCCCGCGAGGGCTGACATGAGCGAAAAAATTCGTAAGAGCGAAGCGGAGTGGCGCAAGATTCTGACGCCCCAGCAATATCATGTGACCCGCCAAAAAGGCACAGAGCCTCCCGGCACGGGAGAGTACGAGGATGTGGAAGAGCCTGGCGTATACGTCTGCGTGTGTTGCGGGCAGCCGCTGTTCAGTTCGGAAACGAAATTTCATTCCGGTTCCGGATGGCCGAGCTTTTATGCGCCGGTCGATGAAACAAAAGTCGAAATCGACCGGGACGTCAGCCATGGGATGACGCGCGAGGAGGTGCTGTGCAGCCGCTGCGACGCGCACCTCGGCCACGTATTTCCCGATGGCCCGCGCCCGACGGGCCAGCGCTACTGCATCAATTCCGCGTCCCTAAAGTTGGTCGAAAAGGACGAATGATGCTGAGGGACGCGGTGGCTCCTTTTTCTCTTTCCCTGCTGCGCCGCGCTTCATTGCCGCGCCAATTCCTGCGCGCCGGAATTTTTGCGTGCCTTTTGGTTTTCTCCGTCGTGAGTCTGCCTGCGCCGGCGCGCGCCTGGGGCTGCGAAGGGCACCAGGTGATCGCGTTGCTTGCGGAGAAGCATCTCTCCCCTGACGCACTCGAAATGGTGAAAAAGATTCTGAGCGACAGTCCAATCGATCCGGCCTTGAACCGGTACTGCAAAGAAGGCGGCATCGATGCCATGGCAGATGCCGCCACCTGGGCCGACGATTTCCGCACGCAGCATCCTGAAACTGGGCCGTGGCATTACGTCGATATCCCTCTCGGCACGACCCGGCGTGATGTCAAGAAATTCTGCGATCCAAAAGAAAGTTGCGTCACTCGCGCCATCACCGATCAGCTGGCGATCCTGCGTTCCTCGGAAACGGACCCTCGAAAACGAGCCGATGCGTTGCGCTTTGTGATTCATTTCGTGGGCGATTTGCACCAGCCCCTTCACGCCACAACAAATAACGACCAAGGCGGCAATTGCGTTCCAGTAGCGTTCTTCGACGAACTTCCGCAACTCCGCAATCCGCAATTGGAAATCTATTCCCCAAATCTGCATGCCGTCTGGGATACGAATATCCTGGAGAGAGCTACAACCGGAATGACCGTTGACCAGGTCGCTGCCGAACTCGATCAATTGTTCCGAAATAAAATTGCCCGTTGGCAGAATGGTCCCGCGGACTTCGATTCGTGGGCGTGGGAAAGTTTTCAATTAGCTGCAAAAAAGGTGTACGGCAAACTCCCTGTGCGCATCCCCATCGAAACTCCGCAACCAATCATGTCCTGCGCGGATGACAATCACGTTTCCGCGCGCATGTTGAAACTGAACGAGCGAATCGAGGAGCCATATCGGAACATGGCCGTTCCAATTGTCCGCCACAGGCTTGCTCAGGCCGGGGCACGCCTCGCCCTGCTACTCAACCAACTCTGGCCCTAGCAAACCATCTACCAACGTGTGGCGGGGGAAACGGCCTCGTCCCTCATACCTCGCCGCGACCTACTGGATTGTGACATTTACTGTGGATTCGTGAAAATATCCTTTCCCTGATCCGAAAACAGTCACTTGACCTGTGCCGGTTATCACTAGGTTGATGGAACCGGCCGTCTGCGAAAGCTGATTATTTTGATCCCCGCCATATTGGGCAGTTATCGGATGCGTCCCGACCGGCGAGAAGGCATATTGCACCGTTGCGATGCCATTGAGAACTGGCGCGCTTAGAACTCCGGAAACGGAATCATCAAAAAAAACAAAGCCTGTCAAGGCGTTTGATGAATGTACGGTTGCCGTAAGTGTGACGGTCGTTCCGGATTGCACCTTCACACCGGATGTTGTGAGGGTCACGGAAGTTGGCACCGGTCCCCCACCGCCGCCGCCGCCCCCTCCTCCACCACCTGCATTGCTGCTTCCGCAACTCAGGACCAAACACAACAGCCCTGCCATTCCCATTGCCGCTGCCAGACGCCGCTTCCTACAGCGGGCCGATAGTGACAGAAATATTATCGCGAGTGCGTCAGCCACGACTAACACCCAATAGCCGGGAGGCCATGTCATGTTCCACGGCGTCCGGCGATGCAAAACGAACGTTGTCGTAGCGCTCGAAGACGGAGGCAGAGTGGCAATGGATAGAGTGGTCGTGGCCGTCATCCCACCCGTGAGATTCAGCGGCGAAGGTGGGCTAAAAGAGCAGGTTGCGCTCGCTACCTGGTTCGATGAGCAAGAGAGCACGACTGAATCCGGGACGTTGTTAACGGGTGTCAGCGTGAGCTGCGTGGGTGCTGTTTGCCCCGCGGTAATCGTCACGCTCGGGGGGCTGGTCGCTATCGTGAAATCGGGAAGGTTGACGTTGACGATGGTAGAGGCCTGCGTGACCGCATAGTTGGTATCGCCAACATAATAGACGAAGATGGCGCCGGAGGCTTGGGGCGTAACCGTCACAGTCGCCGTCAAGGTTTGATTGCCATTTACATCCATACCAGGCGTCGGCGTGACCGTGACCGGATTGGAAAGACCCATAAATGAGCCTGAAAATTGGAACGTACCCGTCATCGGCGGCGTCTTGTTGGCCCCGGTTATGGTCGCTGTTACGGTCACGCTCTGCCCCAAATTCACTGTAGTGGGATTCGCCATCACCACGCCGGAAGTGCTGTATACGACTGAGACGTTTGTTGCCGGGGAGGTCGCGGATCCGTAGTTGCCATCCCCGCTGTACTTTGCTGAGATTTGGTGTGTCCCGCTGGTTGTAAACGTACTGGTGAGGAAGCCCGAGTAGGCCGCGATCACACAGCAGGACCCGGGCCCCACGACGTAGGTTACGGTTCCCGAGATCGGCGTCGTTCCGTCGTAAAATGTGATCGTTCCGGTGGGCGCGGCGCCTGGGAAGGCGCTCGATGCATTCACCTGCGCGCTTAGGGTCACAGGTGTTCCGACCAAACATTGAGAGCAAGGACTTGGAAGCGGAGACAAATTGGTCGGGTTAGGCGTGACCATCAGGGTGAAACTTCCCGAGCTGCTCATGTAGCTGTTGTCACCCGGATAGCTAGCCGCGAATTGGTGTGTCCCGCCTAGGAGAAGGGGGACGGCGTCGTCTTCCGCGTACCCGCCATTGGTTAAAGGGAACCCCCCTGCAGGGCTGAGAGTCGTTAGGGCTCCGTTAAATGTTGCAGTGAGCGTGACGTTCCCTGTTGGACATGTCAGCGGGACGCAGACCAACTGTGGGGGGAATGTCGTGGTGGCTTGTAAATTTCCAACGTCCACGCGCGCGCTGACCAGCGTACCGTACACGACTGAAGTGGGAGTGTTGGTAGTTTCAATCCCAGTATTCGGATTGAAGACGGGAACGGTGATCAGAGTCTTACTCGGCTCGGGGGCAACAGTTACCGTTATAGGAGGACTCGAATCGCTGGGCTTGTACGTCCCGTCGCCGGAGTAATGCGCCGTCACGCTGTACGATTTCCCACCTGCGAGCGCTGTCGTTGTTCCGCTTGCCGCCCCATTTTGTAATGGGAAGGAAGCCACCGGAATGTTGGCGGTGCCGCTACCGCTGGGTTGTCCGACAAGCGACACGACTCCCGTCGCGGCACTCGGAGTCACCGTGATGTCGAAAGGAGTGGTTTGGCCGTGGGTGATGGAAACAGCCTTTCCACCATTCAGCGTCAGGGTGGTCGCCGAAGCCGCAGTAGGTTGAATCCAATTATGGACGAGATTGAAGGCGTTCACCGATCCGAGCCCCGTTGCCAGGTCGTAACCTGCGCCGGCGTTGTAGCCAGATAGCACCCCGTAAACGTCCGATCCATTTGTCACATTGCAATCGGGACTGCCCTTGGCGCAGGGCATCGCAATCGTGCCCGATGTTACGTCGTAAAAAATGCAGCCGGGCGAAGGGCGCGATGCAGCGCCGCATTGTTGTGAGGTCTGCGTGGACGAAGATGCCATCTTGTACAGTACGTAGTTCGCGTTTCCCTGGCCGGAAGATCCCGTGAACTGATTGACGAGGGCCATAATCCCGGCAAAGGCAGGAGCGGATGCGGAAGTTCCGCCGACCCCCAGGAAGGTATTGAATGGGCTGTTCAGGCTACACGGTTGCGGGGGTTGGAGCTGGTCGGATTCGCAGAGAATGTAGGAGCTGTCCATAAATCCTGGGCTGGCAAACAGAGAAACGTCCGGGATGTCTCTCGCGCCGTCGCCAGGCACGCCTGGCGCGGATTGCCATGAGGGCTTTCCATATCCACCGGAACAATTGGAGGTGGCCATCCCGTTGGACGCCGTGCAACTGCTTTTGCCTCCGCTCCCGCCGCTGACGAGCACGCCTTGCAAGAGATGGGCGTTGTTACAGCTCGCTTCCGGGCTGGTACCAGCACCGAGGGTAACGAAGACACCGTTAGTGCAAGTGCCGTTCCAAGTTGTCTCGGGAATGTATCCAATCGCCGAAGCTTGATTCGAGTTGTTCGTCAAATTCCAATAAGGGGTGGGAACTCCCGTGGTAAAGGTCGCGCCAAAGTTTTGAAAGTCCGTGCCGCCGACAGCCACACCGTAAGGCGGTGAGGCCAGCCCGCTGACGGCGAGCCCATGAGTCGCGGGCTCCGGGGTGCTCCCCGAAAAGGGATCGCACTCGGCTGACCCTTCGTCGCCGGAGGAGGTGATGAACGTAATACCCTGCGCCGCCGCTTGCTGCCGGATCGCGTTTTGGAAGCTGTTCCCAGCATCACCCAGAAAAAGCTCACACTGCCCGAAACTTTCGCTCATTACAGGAGCGATATTGTTCTCGATAATATCCACCGCCGAAAGATCAACACCATCCGTCGAATTGGTGGATGCTGATACGACCAATTTGATTGTCGCGCCCTTCGCCACGGCTCCAGACCACTCAACATCCAAGTCTGCTTCCGTTTCGATATCCGGCACGAGACCCGGGTCCGCGCCATTTACAACGACTTGAGGATCGTTCGCAGGAAGCCCCAATATGCTCCGGAAATCGCGAACGTCTTGGATGTTGATATTGCTTTCATTGACGATAGCGATTGTCTGACCCGTGCCATCAATCGCCGGCATCGCGTTCCAGAGGGGCAGCAGATTGTAGATGGTCGCGAAATCGTACGGGCCAACAAAATAGCAATTGCCGCTAATCGCACACTGCGAGCCTGGAATAGTAAAATCAGAGTTCAGGCCTTGGATCTGTCCCGCAGGCCCTGAATTTGAAGGATGCCCGGCAAGTCGATACATGGGTTTCTTCGAAAAATTGTGCAGCGAATTCACTCCCTCGATCACAGGGGAGAGCGCGGCGGGAATCTCCGGGTCGCTGGCATTGGCCCAGTGCGCCTCGCCGTTTACAACATACCTGTGAATCTCAGTATGGAACGCCTGCTGCACCTGTTGCGCGGTGCCTGAAAACTCGATCACCGTGCGTCCTCTCCCAATGAGGCCGATCTGAAATCCATGCGACTGGAGCCATGCCGTGACAACCTGTATGTCCTGATCGCTGGACCCAAACTGCTGGCCGAATTGGTCGGGCGTGAGCCACTGATGATAGCTCGGTGAGTTTCGGTCTTGCTGGTCGTCGAGCAGCGTATGCAGCGCGGATTCCTGGGCGTCGCTCCGCTTCAGTACGAGCAGCATGCGCGCCATCGGAAGATCGGGCGGGGCTGCGCCTTGGTCAAATTGAGGCTGGGCCAACGGGTGTGTATTCCCGCGAAGTGTGACTAGAGCACTTTCGTTCACTCGTTCCACGATGCGGGACTGGGGGGAAGCGGCTTGCGGCCAAGCCGCGAGCGGAACAAAAAATAGGCAGAAGTGAAGCAGCACTAACCTGGGGAGGGACACGTCGCCAATCCGCATCTGGCCGCCTCTTCAGGACCGCGAGATGACCGATTATTATCATAAAATCAATACTTTTTAAAAGTTAATATTTGTTATAACTGCGCGATGCCGTTGCACGCCAGCGGGTGACCTAGTACGTCCGGGACTGCGCAAAGTAGTAACCTACATTCTTTTCTTTTACTTTTCGCCCATAGTCCTACCAGAAGGTTATTCGACCGAAAATGCCAGCAGCACGTTTCCGGGCAGGCCATTGTTGACGCCGACGTATCCCGAACCCACATAGAGCATGCCGCCCACAACCGTTGGTCCGGGCGCTCCCATCGATCCGCCTTTGCCCGGCACGCCGTTCACTGTGGTGTAATCGCGGATTGTGTTGTATTCCCAGATGACGCTGCCATTTCCGGTGGCGACCGCGCGCAGCCAGCCGTCCCATCCTCCCGAAAACACCACTCCGGGAATCGCCGTCACAGCCGCGGACTGTCCGGGCCGCGGCGGCTCACCCGGAATTTCTTCCGGAGCGAGCGGCGTAAACCACTTGCGCTCTCCTGTCACCATATCGACCGCGGCCATGCCGCCGACTTGGTTCAACGCAAAATACGCGTCTTGATCGTCGGACGCTCCGCCAAAGACAATCAGCCCCGATGCGAGTGGCGGCTTTTCAAAGAGAGGCGTCTTCCACAACACGGCGCCCTTCTTGTCCGGATCGAGCGCGAGCACATAGCCACTCTTCCCCGTTACCACCAAAAATTGGCGGCCGTTCGATAATGTCCGAAGCATCGGAGAAACCGAGAAGTCGTAGTCGGGGCCGAGTTCCTCCGGACAGTTGCCGACTACATGCTTGCCGTCGCAGCCCACGGCCCACGAATCATTCTTGATGTCCTGGAAGGACCACAGAATTTTGCCCGTGTCGAGGTCCATGGCGAGAATCGCGTCCGACGTTTTTGCGGCCGGCTCGGTGTAGGCGTCCCCGGTGCCCACATACAAGGCGTTGCGCTTCACGTCAATCGTCGGCGAATTCCAAATCGCCGCGCCGGCGGGGCCATATTGTTGCGTGCCAGAGGAATTTTTCTTCGTCGGTTTGGGAGCGTCGGGAATGGAATAGGTCTTCCAGATCTGCTTTCCCGTCTCCGCGTCCAGCGCCACGACGCTGCCGCGAAACGTGCAGCAAGGATAAGCGCCATTCGAGGAGATGCCCTCTTCGCCGGAGGAAACGGGCACGTACAATCTCCCTTTGTAGAGTTTCGGAGCGCCCAAAATTCGCGAGAGCGGATGATCTTCGACATGCTGCTTCCACAGCAATCCGCCGGTCGCAGCGTCGACGGCATACTCATTGGCCCGCTGGTCGCCAAAATAGACTGCATACTTCGCCGCGCCTTGCGTCTTCACGGCGCCGATGGTTGGAGCTGTGCGTACCCCGGCCTGCGCCAGGAAAGACCAGTACACGCATCCGGTGGCGGCATCGAGAGAATACACGTAGCCTGAGTCGCCGCCGATGAAGATGCGCCCGCTCACAACCGTCGGCTGGCTATACATTTCTGTAGCGTAGGGAACTCCAAATGCCCATTTCAACTTCAAGCGCGGGACCTGGTCTGCGGTCAGACCCGCGGCTTGCGCAGACTGGAAGCGCGTGTTGACGGCGTCGTTGCTCCAGCCATTCCAAAACGCGCCTGACGAGGGATCGGCGAGCGGAGGATTTGCCGCGCAACGGTTGGACATTGCTTTAGCGTCGCCCGCGCCCGCAACGCCGAAAGGCCGGCCACCGAGATGCTGGGCGATCAAGCGCTTTTGGTCATCGGTCAAATCCTTGGCTTGGACTATCATAGAACCGGTCGTCAGGGACGCGTAGATCGCTTCCGGAGACAACTTCATCAGCGCCTCGCGCGAAGCGGCCTGCGCCTGGGAATTGCCATTGCCGTGGCACTTCGAGCAGTTTTTCTCAAATTGAACTTGCGCCGCAACCCAGCCCTGGGGTTGTGCTTGCGCTTGCGCAGTGGCCACACCTGCCAGCGGCAACAGCAGGACCATGACAATCAGCCAAACGAGTGCGAGTGTTCGTTTCAATGCGGATTCCTTTCGTCAATGCAGCACATGCGATTTTAACCTTGCGCTCAATTCAAACTGAGTTTTGTCAGACGTTAGGCCAGCCCGGGCCTAGTGTCAAGGCATGACCGCCGAACCGGAAATCATCCTCGCTCGCATGTGTCATTTGGGCCTCTCGAATCAACAATTACACAAGTATTACAAAGCGTTTTGCTCCCTCATGCTACGTTCGATTCAGGCGGCAATGGGTGGAAATAGCAGAAACAATTGGCCGCTGACAAAGGGGACCAGGCCATGGCCAGCAATGGGAATCGCGACAAGACATTTTCTCAATCGATCAACTGGATTACGACTTCTTTCATGGTCGCGTTCCACATTGGCGCAGTGGCGGCATTTTTCTTTTTTGGATGGAAACCACTCTTAGTAGCAATCTTGCTGTGGTGGGTTGCAGGAAGCCTTGGGATTGGCATGGGTTATCACAGGCTGCTCACCCATCGCGGCTACAAAACGCCGAAATGGGTCGAATATTTCCTTACCACTTGCGGAACCCTCGCACTCGAAGGCGGACCGATTTTCTGGGTCGCCACGCATCGCAAGCATCACCAGAATACGGATAAAGAAGGCGACCCGCACTCGCCTCGCGAAGGAGGATTCTGGTCCCACATGGGCTGGATCCTGACCGGCAAGGCCATGCACAATAAGCTCGATTCCCTCCTGCCCTATGTCCCCGATCTTCGCAAAGACAAATTTCACTCCTGGATCAGCGAATGGCACTGGGTTTCACAGGTTGTCGTGGGCGTCCTTCTTCTTGTCTTCGGCGGGCTGCCCTACTTGCTGTGGGGCACATTTGTCCGCACCGTTTTTGGACTCCACTCCACGTGGCTGGTGAACTCCGCCACGCACATGTGGGGATCGCAGCGCTTCATGACCGGAGACGACTCCACGAATAGTTTCTGGGTCGCGATCCTGACGTTCGGCGAAGGATGGCATAACAATCATCACGCCTTCCCCCAGGTGGCTCGGCACGGCCTGGCCTGGTATGAAGTCGATCCGAACTGGTACGGGATCAGCGCGTTGCGCATGGTTGGCCTGGCCTGGGACATTTCCTTGCCAAAATTGGGACGCGTGAAAACGATCAATTCCCCAACAGCCCCCGAATCCCTGGATGTTCTCGCACATCCTGCGCCAGAGGTTCTTCCGCAAGAAGCGGTGGGAGATTAGGCCCAAACTCGAAATATGCCCGGTGCAAGCGCTTTCCGCCGCGGGGCCTTCGCCCCGCGGTTTTTTTTTGTGCGCGTCTCGTTTAGTATGGTCCTATAGGAACCTGCGATGCGCTTTACCAGACGTGCCAAGAAAATCGCGTTTTTCGTAACGATGGGCGCCTGCCTGGTTGGACTGGCGGTGGCGCTGAACGTTACCTGGATTGTCCTCAAGTGGAGGGAAGTTGTTCCCCTGGTCCTCGGCATCATTTTTTTCGGACTGATCATCGCCGGAATTGTGGTTTACACGGTTTTTCTGGTTCGCGAAATTCACAAGAACGAACAGCAGGATAGTTTTCTCAACGCGGTCACGCACGAACTCAAAACTCCGATTGCCTCGATTCGCCTGTACCTGGAAACGCTTCAGACACGCCAACTCACGGAGGCGCAGCACAAGGATTTCTATCGAATCATGCTCGAAGATACGGACCGGCTTCTGGGAACGGTCGAGCAAATTTTGAAAGCCGGCGAGGCGCGCCAGGCGAGCAGCAAAAAGAATTGGGAGAAAGTCGATTTCTCCGCGATCGTGGCCGAGACTGTGGAACTCACGCGGCTGCGCCATCATTTGCCGGACGAGGCCTTACAATTTGCGGGCTCCGCCGATGAAACAATCTACTTGCGTGGTAATCCCCAGGAATTACGCACCGCGGTGTTCAACCTCGTTGAAAATGCCGTGAAATATTCCGGCGAGGAAAAAGAAATCGAAGTCGACCTGCTGTCTCCAGACATCGACACGATCTTATTGCGCGTGCGAGACAAAGGAGTCGGAATTCCTCACCCGGAATTGAAGCGCATTTTCAAGCGATTCTACCGGGTGGCAAGTTCCGCCACCGGCCGCGTCAAAGGGACGGGGCTCGGCCTGTTCATCGTGCGCTCGATCGCGCGGCGGCATGGAGGCGATGCGTTCGCCGAAAGCGAAGGCACGGGGCGCGGAAGCACGTTCACACTGCGGCTCCCGAGGGTCTATCCCGTATGAACCGGATCCTCGTAGTGGAAGATGAAGCCCACCTGGCGGAGGGGCTCCGTTTTAATCTGGAGCAGGAGGGCTATTCCGTCCAGGTGGTGGGCAACGGCGAAGAAGCGCTCGACCGTCTCTTGAAAAGTAAGGAAGATTTCGACGCTCTGGTGCTCGACGTAATGCTTCCAGGGAAAGACGGTTTCACGGTGGCGCATACCTTACGCGAGGCCGGGAATTATATTCCCCTGCTGATGCTGACCGCACGCTCGCGCCCCGAAGATGTTCTGCAGGGATTTGAATCCGGGGCCGACGACTATTTGCCCAAGCCGTTCAACCTCTCCATCCTCATCGCTCGCGTGGGAAGCCTGCTGCGGCGCAAAACTTGGGAGCGCGGCGCAACGGAACCCTCGGCCAAGGCCGCCGCACGCAACGCTGCCTCGCCGGATACATTTCGATTTGCGGACAAAATCGTCGATTTTCAAAATCTGCGCTTGCAGGCCGGCAACGAAACCGTGCAACTGACGCTCATGGAATCGGAATTGCTCCGCTACCTGGTCCAAAACGCGGGACATCCCGTTTCACGAAAGGCAATCCTTGAGAATGTGTGGGGCCTGCATGAGGATACCGACACGCGCGCGATCGACAACTTCATCGTGCGCTTGAGAAAATATATCGAGGACGAGCCGTCCAATCCCCGCCACCTCATGACGGTGCGAGGGCTCGGCTACAAACTCATTCCCTTCCCGGACAAGAAATCAAAAAAATAAGTCCGGCCCGAGCAAGCGACGAGCCGCTCAGAATGTGCAGGCGGGAGCTGCGCTTCATTGTAGGGAGCGGGGGGTAGGTAGCGCCGGCGTCCCGCCGGCGGTTTTGCGCCGCGACATGACTATAAGGTTTGCCGGCGGGACGCCGGCGCTACAAAACCCTTGCCACTAATCTACGATTCCACCGCCTTTGCAGGATCTCCCACCTTCAGTGTCGCGGTTGAATCAGATCTTGCGCTGGTGATCACTACCACGCTGGTCAAAACAAACAGAGTCCCCAGAATCGTTCGCAGGCCGAGCGTTTCCCCGCCCAAGAAATATCCCACCAGCACGGCCACCACCGGATTCACGTAGGCATACGTCCCGACTTTTGTCGGCGATTCATGATGGATCAACCATACATAGGCCGTAAACGCGATGATAGAGCCGAAGACAATCAAGTAGAGCAATGCGAGCCACGCACCGCGCGATACGTTTGACGGATGAAAACTACGAAATTCGCCCAGTGCCGCTGCGGTGAGTGCCAGAAACATCCCCCCGGCGAGCATCTGCGCTCCCGAACTCATGACTTTCGAAGGGGGTAGCGCCACCTTGCGCGTAAGCACCGACGCGAGCGACCAGCTTATCGCCGCAACGATCAGAGCGAGGGCGCCCCTCTTGTCTATTGGAGCGCCGGTGAGGTTCAACGAACGGCTTATCAACACGGCTACTCCGCCAATTCCAATCAAGAGCGCCAGGGTCAAGCGGACGGTAAGTTTTTGCGTACGCAGGAAAATAATTTCCGAAAGCGCCATAAACACCGGGATCGTGGCCATCATGACCGCGGCAACGCCCGAAGGCACTCGCTGCTCAGCCCAGAATAACAGTCCGTAGTCGAGGACGAAGATCAAGATCGCGATGGAAGATGCTGCCATCCACTGGCGCGCGGTCGGTGAGCGCTCGCCCCGCGCGATCATCCACCCGTAAAGGACGCCCCCCGCAATTAAGAAACGCATGGCCGCCAAAAGAAACGGCGGTACTTCGTGGACGCCAACTCGAATCGCGAGAAATGTCGTTCCCCACACAAAGTAAATAATCGCGAACGCCGACAAGGTTTTCCAAGCGGGGCGATGTTCGTTGGGTTCCATAGGAGAATCCGACCAGCACACTAGCAATTCCCCCGCTGGATCGTTTTTACTTTCGGATCGCGGCGTAATCCAAAATGGCCTGTGCATCCGCTTGGCGGGCCGCCCTTTGAAACTCAGGGTAAACAAGTACAGCCCGCATCTGAATGTTCACCATATCTGGCAGCGGATTGCCGAGGGCCTGGCCATCGCGTCGCCCTCCTTGCAATCAAACGCGCGGGCGAACTCCGCCATATTGGATGGCGCTGCGATGGCGCGGAAGCGCCCCAGCGGATGCGGGTTTGTGTTTACCATCAGGCGCTCGAATTCAGGCCGGTCGTTGGACGCCCAGATTTGCGCGTAGGAAAGAAAAAAACGCTGGTCCGCCGTTAAGCCGCCGATCAGCGCGGGTTTCTTGCCCTTCTCCGCTTTCTGAAGCGCGCGATAGGCGAGATTCAGCCCGCCGAGATCCGCGATGCTCTCGCCTAGCACCAGCTTGCCGTTCTCATGAATATCGTCTTGCACGACGTAGGTGTCGAACTGCTTTTCGACGCACGCGGCCCGCTCGTTGAAATTCTTTTCGTCCTCGGGCGTCCACCAATCGCGCAAGTTGCCATGCGCGTCAAACTTCCTGCCTTCATCGTCGAAGCCGTGGGTCATCTCATGGCCGATCACGGCGCCCATCGCGCCATAATTGGAAGCGTCATCGGCATTCGGATCGAAAAACGGCGGCTGAAGAATTCCAGCGGGGAAAACGATTTCGTTCATTTCCGGATCGTAGTAGGCGTTCACCGTTGGAGGAGTCATGCCCCACTCGGTGCGATCCACAGGTTTTCCAATCTTATTGAGGTCGCGCTTGAATTCAAATTGGGCGCCGCGCATCTGATTGAACGCGTACGGGCCGCGGTCCACCGCATAGGCGGAATAGTCGCGCCACTTTTCCGGATAACCGATCTTGCGCGTGAACGCAGCGAGCTTCGCGAATGCCTGTTTCTTTGTGGCCGGCCCCATCCACGGAAGTTTCTGCAGATCGTCGTGCAGGGCGTCGATCAGGTGATTCACCATTTCCAGCGCGCGGGCCTTGGCCTCGGGTGGAAAATATTTCTGCGCATAGATCTGCCCGAGCGCCTCGCCGAGTTGCCGGTCCGTGGCTGTGACGCAGCGTTTCCAGCGCGGCAGCAATTCTTTGGTACCTTGTAAAACGCTGCCCTTGAAATTGAAATCCTCGTCCACAAAAGGGTCGGACAAATACGGCGCGGTCGAATTCACGAGATGCCAGCGGAGATACGTCTTCCAGGTCTCGAGAGATGTGTCCTTGAGCGCCTGGCTCAGCGCCTCAAAAAATTTCGGAGCGGACACGTCGACGGAATCGATATTGGTGTAGCCGATTTCCTGAAAATAATCTTCCCAGGACCAGTTGGGCGTCAGGGTCCGCAGATCGGAGCGATTCATTTTGTGGTAGGTCTTTTCCGGGTCGCGCCGCTCGACGCGAGTCATGGAAGCGCCGGCCAGCTCGGTTTCGAGTTCCACGATGGCTTTCGCCTCCGAGGAGGCCTTGGCGTCATCGTCGCCGGCGAGCGCAAGCATTTTGGCGACGTGCTCTTCGTATTGCCGGCGGATTTCCTTCGATTTGTCGTCCGTCTTCGTGTAGTAATCGCGATCCGGCAGGCCGAGGCCGCCCTGGTCGGCGCCGCCAATCACTTCGGAACTATTCTTCGCATCCTGCGTGGAGCTGAAATCAAAGAGCGCGCGGGCGCCCAGGCCCTGCAGCCGCGCGACTTCCGCTTGAAGTTCCGCCTTGCTCTGGATTCCGTTAATCCGCGCAAATTCCGCGTCGAGCGGCTTGGCTCCGGCGGCATTGATTTGCTTCTCGTCCATGCAGCTCGCGTAAAAGTCCCCGATTTTCCGCTCATTTGAACCGGCGGACGCCTGCGTATTTGCCGCCGCCTGTTCGAGAATCTGGTGAAGCAGCTCACGATTTCTTTCTGCAAGCTCGTTGAAGCGCCCCCAGCTCGGGTACGCGGCGGGAACGGGATTCTTGGCCAGCCACTCGCCGCTGGCGTAATGGTAGAAGTCCTCGCACGGCTTGCACGTCTTGTCCAGAATTGTGAGTTCAACGCCGTGAGCTACAGGGCCGGATGGTTTCGCGGCGCTTTGCTCTTGCCCAGCGCGCAGGGTTTCGATGGAAGCGCAAGCCAGGAAAACAAAAACTGCGACAATCCCAATCTGCCGAAGCGTCGAAACTTTCCCCAGGCTGAATTTCAGCAGACTGGACCGAATTTTTAGGATAGGCATCACGGTATGGTCCTCCGCTCTTACAAAAGCAATACATACTACGTCTACGACAGCAGACCGTTTGAGTCAAGCCCGGACCTCAACTGAAAACAAGGCGGTTGCTCTCAACCCGGCGGGTGTACAATGTTGTCGCACTAGATGCGAAAAAGGCAATCTTGGGACGAGAGCGTCACGTCCCCGCTTGTTCTAGCATCATAGCATCAGTGGAAGATGGCTTGCCCTCACGGAAAAAGGTCGTTATGAAAAACCAACTGCTTGTTCCCTTGGCCCTGCTCTCGGCGGGGTTCATGATGCTCGCTCAACCCGCGAAGGCCCAGGATTACAGCAATATACGCATTGTGCGGCTCAGCTTCGTGGAAGGAACAGTCCAGTACCAGCGCCCCGGGCAGGATTGGCAGGATGCCGGCCTGAATTTGCCGATCCAGGAAGGCTTCGCCTTAAGGACGGCCGACGGATACGCCGAGGTGGAGTTTGAAGGCTCCCTGACTTTGCGCCTGGCAACCGATGCGACAGTAGAGTTTACGGAGTTGGCGCTGCAGAACGGAGGGCGGATCACCAAGCTGACAGTTCCGCAGGGAACCGCCATTATCAGTGCAAAACTAAAGCGCGAGGATGCGGTGTCGGTCGCCGCCCCCAATCTGAATTTGAATGTGCCTCGTGATGGTCGCTTTCGCTTGGACATATCTCCCACGGAAAGCTGGGTGACTGTGTTCCACGGAAAGGTGCAGGTTGACTCTCACGCCGGAACTCCCTCTCTTCTGAGCGGAGGCCACACCCTGCATGAGGGGGCAGCCGTCTCGGGTTCGCCGGAAGTAGCCGGCAACCCGCCCCAGGATGACTTCGACAAGTGGGTTTCTCACCGTGAAGAAGCGTTGAACTCGGCCCAAAGCGAAACTTCTGCCGTCCTGGGGACCAATTCCTATACCGAAGGTTACGCCGATCTCTACAATTACGGCGTCTGGTCGTACATACCGGGCTATGGAGCAGGTTGGATGCCTTACGGCGCCGGAATGGGCTGGATGCCGTTTGCGGATGGGCAATGGCAGTTCATGGGCGGCTTGGGTTGGAATTGGATGAGCGGCGAGCCCTGGGGCTGGCTCCCTTATCACTTTGGATCATGGGTCAATGCCCCGGGAGTGGGCTGGGCATGGTTGCCGGTCGGCGCGAATACCTGGACGCCGGCGACGGCAAGATGGGTGCGTCTAAATAATCAATTGGGCTGGATTCCCAACGGCCCTCCACTATCATCTAAACCCACGAAAACTCAACTGGCTGCGGTCCCGTCGACAGTGATTCTGGCGGGGCATGGCGCGAACGGCGCAATCGGGGCAGGGTCGCGCATCCCTGTGGCCCGCGGGGGGATGAGTTTTGAGGCGGCTACGGCGCCGTCACCAAGTTTTAACGCACCAACAACGCAATCGACGAAAGCCACCGCGCTTGCTAGCGGACCCGCAAACCTCAAATCCTTTGTCCAATCCGCTCCCGCCTCACTCGCTCGGGGCAATAGCGCTCCGGCTTCTCTGCGAGGGCCAAATGCCTTGACACCGGATCTGCGATTGACGCGGCTCAGCTCCGCCCCCCCGGCCCTGATGGCACCCCATTCTCCGCCCGCGCCCGCCATTGCGCGTGGCGCATCGATGGGCGGATTCCGGGGAGGATATGGTACGCAAGGAGGCGGCAGCGCGGTAACGACGAGTGCAAGTCCGGCAACCAGCGTAACTTCAAGTCCGAGCACCTCGACTACGGGCACGGCTTCACACTCAGGCGGGTCCATGGGATCAGCGGGCGGTCGTCGTTGATTGCTCTGTCCAAAGCCTGTAGCTGACTCGATACTGACAGCTGAAAAACTCGCCTAGGATTTGGGAGCGTCCCCACTCGCGGGCATCGAGCGAATGTAATTGACGATCTGCCAGACCTGCTCGGGAGTTTCCCTGCCATCGTATGCAGGCATGCGGCCCTTGCCTTTCAGAATCAAGTAGGAAAGTTCACCATCCGTGAAGTGCGAAAGGGATTCGGGCTTCCTCCAATCGTGGAGGTTCATGCTGACGTCTTTGGCCAGCACTCCCTTGCCGTCTCCGACCTTCCCATGGCAAAGGGCGCAGTCCGTAGCGCCATAAAGGCGCTTCCCTTCCGAAATGGAAGCAGGATTGGATTCGGTTGGATTTTTGCGGTCAACTTCTTCCTGGGGAATTTTGGTATCGGCGGGCGATTTCCCTTTGCAACTTAAAAATCCACAGCATAAAAGCGCGCACAGGATCGCCGCTCGCCTCGCCATCAAGTCCCCCTCGAATTGGGAATCTCACAAGGATTGAATCCATCCGCACCGCTCCCCGCGCACTTGTTCAAGACTAAGCTTATAGTTTTTCCACATGCTCGTACAGCAGATCCGAGGGCGCTCCTCGGCCACTATCGCGGCAAATCGAGACTGCGCACCCGTGACAGAGCCGCTGCAAGTTAGCCTGGAATGCCGCAAGGCGAACGGTCTTGGGTAGCGAATCAGGTTAAAATAAATGAACCGTTCAAGCGAGTACGCAGTATGCGTGTGTCGAGCGCTTGCATGCGAAACGGCGCAAATGCGCCACGCGTCCAAGGGGAACGCTAATCAGCGGCGAAGAAATCGCGCACTAAAAGCTTCATGCAATGCCGGTTGTGTGTTTTGATTGCGGTTTTGACAAATTCAACTTATCCGATTCATTGCGAGGGCCGGAGAAATGCATTTTATTTTTGCGATTTGCCAGTGGCTGGAGCAAACGACGGTGGGCACGACCATTCGCGAATCCTTGTGGCTGTTTCCGATCATAGAGACTGTTCATATCTTCGGCATCATTTTGCTCGTAGGCACGACTTCGATTCTGGACCCGCGCCTGATGGGATTAACGTTCCGCGACGAATCCGTCTCCAAGCTGGGAGGGCGATTTTTGCCCAGAGCCTGGGCGGGCTTCCTCATTCAAGTCACCACCGGGCTTCTATTATTTTCATCCGAGGCAACGAAGATGTACATCAATATCGGTTTCGAGATCAAAATGCTGCTGATCATCGTCGCGGGAATCAACGCGCTGGTTTTCCATTCTGCGGCCTACCAAAGTGTCGGCAAGTGGGACAACGACCCGGTCGGGCCGCTGTCAGCGCGCGCCGCGGGATTGATTTCGATTCTGCTCTGGTTCGGCATCGCCGCCGCAGGCCGCTGGATCGCTTACGGGTAAACGGCTTGCGGAAAATCGCCTCTTGTTGTCATTCCGAGCGAAGCGAGGAATCTCTCTTAGGTATCAACCTAAGTAAAGAGAGATTCCTCGGCACGCAGCGTGCCTCGGAATGACAGTGTTTTCAGTATTTCCCCAAACTGCAATGTCAGCAGCAGTTCCCGCGGCGCGGCAGTTCCACATGCTTCGCCGGTCGGACGAATTAAATTGACAGACATCCGGATTCCCACGCTCACTGCGTTGACACGCTGGACTCGAGCTCCGTCATTTCGGCTCGTTGCCAGCCGCCGCCGAGCGCCGCGACAAGTCCGCACACGGCCGCAAACGATAGCCAGAGGGCAGGCATGGCCCGGTTTCCGGTCTCGTGGATGAGGTAAGTGCAAATCGCCGGAGTGAATCCGCCGAAGATCGCCGTCGCCAAACTAAACGCCAATGAAAAGCCGGAGGTGCGAATCTCCGGCGGCATGATTTCCGCCAAATGCGGGATCATCGCCCCGTTGTACACGCCGAAAAGAACGGACAGCCACAATTCCACGATCAGCAGGCGAGCGGTCGATGGGTCGCTTACGAGCCACAACATTGCGGGATACGCAGTCACAATCGCGGCCACCGTAATTAAGATCAACATCGGCCGCCTGCCGATCTTGTCGGAAATGGCTCCGCCAGTAGGCAACCAGAAAAAATTCGACATGCCTACGCAGAAAGTGACCATCAAGCTTTCCCGACTCGTCAGGTGCAACACTTCAGTGCCGTAGGTCGGCGTATACGCGGTGATGAGATAGAAACACACCGTCGTCATGGTGGAAAGCAATACGCCGATGCCGACAATTTTCCAGTTGGACGCGAGCGAGGCGAGAATCTCCGAAATTCCGGGATGACGCTTTTGCGCCAGAAACGCTTCCGTCTCCGCCAGCGATCTGCGCAGCCAGAACAGCAGCGGCACAATCAAGCAGCCGATGAAAAATGGCACGCGCCATCCCCACTGGGCCATCCCCTCCGGCGGCACGACGGCGCTGAGCGCGACTCCCAGAAGCGCCGCGAAAACCACCGCGATCTGCTGGCTCGCCGATTGCCATGCGCAGTAAAATCCGCGATGCCCGGGCGTCGCCATTTCCGAAAGGTACACGGACGCGCCGCCCACTTCGACTCCAGCTGAAAACCCCTGCAGCAATCGCCCAAGCACCACCACAATGGGAGCGACGATCCCGATGGTCCTGTAAGCGGGCGTGCAAGCGATCACGAGCGTCCCGATCGCCATCAAAAATAAAGTCAGGATAAGACCGGAGCGCCTGCCGTGCCGGTCCACATACGCGCCGAGAACGACGGCCCCAAGCGGCCGCATCAGATAACCCGCGCCGAAAGTTCCCAGCGTCATCATCAACGATGCGTACGCGTTGCTCGACGAAAAAATTTCGTGCGCGATATACGACGCGTAGTACGCATACACCATGAAATCGTACATCTCCAGAAAATTGCCGCTGGAGACGCGAATCACGTTGCTCACTTTGGAGTTGGTCGTTTGCGTGCTCATAGGGCCCGAATGTTTTCTATTTTAGCGCTCTTTGGAACCGCGTAACCGCCGCGTGTCCTGTTTCTTACTTCCCCGCCCGCTCGGAAGCGCTTGTTAAATAGAAATAGCCAACTTTGTTGTTCGAGGGCGAGCCGTACCACATCCGGCCCTCGGAATCGCGGAAGAATTCCCGGATGGTGTTTTCCGAATGTGGAAAGGGATATTCGATCACTTTTCCGGTTTTCGGATCGAGGCGGCCGATCACATCCAGATAGTAGGAGGAATACCAGATGCTGTGGTCGAGCCCGATGCCCATCGCGTACGGAAAGGTGTCCAATCCTCCAGGCAAATCATATTCCTTGAAGGTTTGCGTCTTGGGATCGAAGTGGCCGATCTTCCCCTTTTGGAATTCGCCGAACCAGACCGTACCGTCGGAGTCGACCACGATTCTGCGTTCGTACGTGTTGAGGGTTGGCGGAGTCCACTGCGTGACTTTCAGGGTCTTGGCATCCACTTTACCGATCTGGCCCGTGCCCGGATTCGTAAACCAGACATTCTCATCCTTGTCGAAATCAAGGCTGTACGTGTGCGCCGCTTCCGGGAAGTCATTGAACTTCCCGGTTTCGGGATCGAAGCGTGTCAGCGGGTAGCCGCTCGACCAAACCATACCCTTGGAATCGATGCGAACCGTATGTCGTGAGCCGCCGTCTTCCCTTCCCTCCATCCCGGCAGCATAGGCGTCCTGATGCTCGGTAATCTTCTGCGTGATTGGATCCCAGCGGCCCAGCTTGTCGGAAGCCTGTTCCGTAAGCCAGACGGAACCGTCCGGCGCAGCGATGGCGGAGTGGACCGCCGCGGTCCCTTCGTTCGGAACAGGGAAATCCTGCATTTCGGCCGTCTTCGGATTGAGCCGGGTAATCTTGTTTCCAATTCCGAAATTCGGAATCCAAACGGATCCATCTTTTGCCGGCGCCGCGCTGAACGGCATGCGGCTGGGCCCAGGCATGTCATATTCGACGTACGCGATACTCATGGCCTCGCTCGAGAAAGGCCTTACGGTTTCTTTGTACCCAGGCAGTTCGGCGGGAGATTTTGGAAATGCCGAATCCTCGCCATACAGCTTGTTCAGATACGTCGCGATCTCCGCGGCATCCTGGTCCGTAACGCGGTAGCCCAAGCTGAAATGCATGGCGTCGCGCATGAACTGCACGCGGTCCTGCCAGCCGTCGGCGTCGCGCCTCACCGAAGCCATGCGCGTTTGAAATCCGTGGCAGATAAAACATTCCGTAAAAATCGTCTTCTTGGCCTTTTCCTCCGGCCAGAGTTTTTTCGCCTGGTAAATGGAAAGCTCGTTCCAGCGCACCACACCAGTCTCGAGCGCAAAATCAAGCGCCACACTTTGGTCAGCGGTAAGGGCGACGCCGCTTTTGGGATCGGCCCGAAAACCAGTAGCCTTGACCTGCACCCGATATTCGCCCGCCGGCAATTTTTCGACGCGATAGTGCCCTTCGTGATCCGATAGAACAAAGAAACTCATTTTTGTTTTCGTATTTTGGGCCTGGACAAACGCGCCCTCGACCGGCGCGCCATCCGGCCCCTTCACGGTTCCCGAGACGCTCGCTCCATAGCAGGATGCCGCGAGGTAAAGCGCCAGCCCAAGAAGTGCCAGGATTCTTGTTTGAGACCTCATACTCTCTCCCTGTTCTGTCCTGAATTCGTCAAATTCGAAATTTGCAACGGTGACTCGCATTATGCCCCATAAACCCGGGAAATTGGTACTGGGTCAGTTGCCGAGACTATCGACGTAGGCCATCGCTAACTTAGCCGCGCGGCACCTTACCTGCGAAGCTGCACGAGTCGAGGTAGACAGTCGGGCCTATTCAAGGAGGGGTCTCCCAAGAGTCATTAGCCGTCCCGATTGCATCGTATCGAACTGAATCCTAACGAAATCAAGTGCTTGCGCAGTTCCCACGGTAGTGCTAATTTGCTTCTCAACGGAATTATAGATTACAGCTCTAGGCCTTTGCTGAGTGCCTGAAGTTCTCCATAAGGTACAGTCAGCATGACCTCTGGCATGGAGGGCCCGTGCGCGAAAAACCTCGTTACCCCGGTATCCGGGTAACAGCCAACGGAAACCAACTCGTTTCTTATCATACTGAAACTCGCATCACCGACGCGGGAATCTTCTACCCGATCACCCCGTCCACCGAGGGCGGCGAGCTGTACCAGCAGGCCTATGCGGAAGGCAAATTGAATGTCTTCGGCCACAACACCATCGCGGTCGAGGCTGAGGGTGAGCACGCCGCGCAGGGCGGAGCCATCGCGCATTCTGTTTGCGGCCAGCGGGTCGTCAATTTTACGTCGGGCCAGGGAATCGTATACGGCGTGGAGCAGTATTACCACGCGCCGGGCAAGTGCTCGACGATGGTTCTGGAGGTGGGGGCTCGCGCCCTCACGAAGCACGCGCTGAATGTCCACTGCGGACACGACGACGTATATGGTGCGCTCGATACCGGGTGGATCATTCTGTTCGGCAAAGACGCTCAGCAGGCGGCCGACCAGGCGCTCATTCTGCGGCGCGTGACGGAACTCAGCTTGACTCCGGGAATGAACGTCCAGGACGGATTTCTTACTTCTCACCTGGAGCGCACCTTCTACAAGCACGAATCGGAACTGATGCGTGAATATCTGGGCGCGCCGGATGACATGATCGATTGTCCGACCGAAAGCCAGCGCATTCTGTTTGGCCCGAAGCGGCGGCGCGTGCCGCGCATGATCGATCTGACCAACCCTGTGCTCCTTGGTCCCGTGCAAAATCAGGAGCATTACATGCAGGGCGTTGTGGCGCGCCGCAACAACTTCACGGAGCCGATCCTGCAGTTCTTGGAGGAGGCCTACAAGGATTTCGGAAACTTGACCGGCCGCCACTATGGCTTGATCACTCAGTATAAGACAGAAGACGCAGACACAGTATTTGTTTCCCTCGGCTCGGCTGCCGAGAATATCGAAGCGGCCGTTGACTATCTGCGAGAGCGGCGGAACGCGAAAGTTGGTTCGATTCATCTGAACGTTTTCCGGCCCTTCCCAGAGGCCGCCGTCGTCCAGGCGCTGGTTGGCAAGCGCAATGTCATTGTTCTTGAGCGCACCGACGAACCCATGTCGGGAGACAACCCCATGGGACGGGAAATCCGAACGGCGTTGAGCAAGGCCCTGGTGACACAGGGTCACGCCGCGGAAGCGAATCTCCCCGCCGTTACCCCGGATCAAATGCCGCGTCTCTTGGCCGGCATCTATGGCTTGGGTTCGCGGGATTTCAGGCCGGAGCACGTTCTGGGCGCCTACGAATTTGCGATGGGAGAGCGGACGCGCAAGGACGGCAAGGGCGTTGCGGATGGAGTCTCCTTCTTTGTCCTGGGCGTCGATCATCCCTACGAAGTGAGATCGGACGAGACGCCTTCGCTCTTGCCCGAAAAAGCCGTGGCCGTGCGATTCCATTCCATTGGAGGGTGGGGCGCAATCACCACCGGAAAAAATCTTGGCGCGATCATCGGCGACTTAAACGATTTGCTCTACGATCGCGACAAGGTTGTGGACGAGTGGGGCAATCCCAAAGAAATCATCCACGTCAGCGCCAATCCGAAATACGGATCGGAGAAAAAGGGCGCGCCGACTTCCTACTTCATGGTCGCCGCTCCCCAGCGGATTCGAGTGAACTGCGATCTGCGCCATGTCACAGTCGTTCTATGTTGCGATCCCAAGGCCTTCACACACACCAATCCGCTGGACGGAATGCTCGAAGGCGGCGCCTTAATCTGGGAATCGGAGGAAGAAGGCGAAAAGGCGTGGGAGCGTCTGCCCATGTGGGCGCGCAGGCAAATCATCGACAAAAACATTCGTGTGTACACATTGCCCGGCTTCGTGATCGCCCGCAACGCGACCGATCGCGCGGACCTGCAACTGAGAATGCAAGGCAACGCTTTTCTCGGCGCGTTCTTTGCGGTGTCGCCGATTTTGCAGGAGTTCCGAATTACGCCGGAACAGTTCCGGGACGTGGTCCACAAGCAGTACGTCAAGAAATTCGGCCGGCTGGGCGACGCGGTCGTGAATTCCAACATGGAAGTCATGACGCAAGGCTTTGAGAAAGTTCGTGAAATCCGAGTAGGGGAGATGGAAGCACCGGACCGGTCTTCGCTCCGCGGCGAGGCCCTGCTGCCGCTACTTGCCAACAATTCAGCGGAGGGCGGTTGCGGCTCCGGGTGCCGCTCCCATGAGGTTCCGGCGGGCCAGGGCGAGCGCACGCCGCTAACGACCATCGCCATGTTCGATTCAGAATTTCGCTCAAACTACGGCTACAATCAGCCGGCCTCGCCGCTGGCGTCTGTGGGCGTAATGGCTGCCGGCAGCGGAGACACCGCATCCAAATACGTTGCGCGGCGCGAAACGCCCCTGTTCATCGCGGAAAATTGCACGCAATGCATGGAGTGTATTGCGGTTTGCCCGGACACGGCGCTGCCGAATTGCTCGCAGGATTTGGAAACCGTTCTGCGAACCGCCATCGCGAACTACGTGACCGACCCGGATGAACGCGCGAAGATGTTCCGGTCAGTGCCGGAGATTGACAAGCGCACGCGCGCGTTAATGCGGGATGCCGTCACCAGCAAAGCTCCCACTCCCCTTCCCGAACTCCTTCGCAAGATTACAAGTGAGGTTGACGGATTCTCCGACGAGGCCAAGCGCCAATTCTTCGCCGTCATCGAGAAAGTTCCGATGGCGTTCCAGAAGACCAACGCGATCTTTTCCACGCCGGAAAGGAAAACCCCGGGTAGCGGCGGCGTGTTCTCCATCTTCGTTTCGGACCTGTGCAAAGGATGCGCCGCGTGCGTCACCGCTTGCGGCGATCACCAGGCGCTGAGGATGGTGCAGGAGACAGAGGACGTCAACGCCGAGCATGAGACCGGAACCGCTTTCCTGAACCTCTTGCCGGACACGTCGCAGAAGTATTTGGGCCTCTATAACGATACGCACCCGGAGGACTCCAAGACCGCTGCGCTGCGCAATTTGTTGATGGTGCGGCGCAACTATGACGCGCTGGTCTCCGGCGACGGCGCTTGCGCGGGCTGCGGCGAGAAGAGCGTGTTGCGCGCCATTACCTCGGTCACGGAAGCGTACATGCGGCCCCTGTATCACGCGAAAGCCGAGCGGTTCCGCGCCAAAGCGAGCGACCTCGAGAAGACCGGCGTGCGGAAACTCGTGGACCTCAAGGCCCGCAACCAACAAGAGTACGAACTACTGCGTCAGGCCATCGCTCACTTGGTGATGGGACTGGGCGGCGAAGACGAAAAAGACACCAAGGCGCGCATCGCCGCGCACGGCGAGATCACAGATGGAGATCTCGTCCACGCCATTGCTACCGTTTTGCTGCAAGAAGCCTTCAATCACATGAATCTTCAGGCCATCGATGGCCGGCTGGCCAACGGCATGTCCGTGATGGCCATGGCCGCTCACACCGGTTGCAATACCGTTTATGGTTCGACGCCCTCAAACAACCCGCACCCATATCCATGGATGAACTCTCTATTCCAGGACGGCATCACCGTGGGATGGCTGCTGGGTGAGAGCTTCATCGTGGATCATGCTCGCCGCTCCGTCGTTCCCGAACGGCTGGCCGATGTCCTGCTGCAACGGACAGAAAACGTCATCAGTCCGCGCGAGTATTATGAATACACGCATTTCACCGATGCCGTGATGACCGACCAGGAGATTCTGGAACTTCCGAAAGTCTGGGTGGTTGGCGGCGACGGGGGCATGGGCGATATCGGGTATCAGAACACTTCGAAGGTGATTCTCCAGAATCGCCCGAACGTCAAAGCCCTGATGCTTGACACGCAGGTCTACTCAAACACGGGCGGCCAGAACTCGGATTCGACGCCGATGCTGGGCGGCAACGACATGAACGTGTTTGGCGCCGCCACGCAGGGCAAAAACGTCGAGAAGAAAACAGTAGCCGAAACATTCCTGGCCGGCCACGGATCGCCTTTCATCGCGCAAGTCTCGATCGCCAATGCTCCGAAGCTTTACAGAGCCATCCTGGATGGGATCGAGTATCGGGGAACGGCCTTCCTACAGTGCTTCACCACCTGCCAGCCCGAACATGGGGTAGCGGATGACATGGCCCTCACCCAGGCGCAGCGCGTCCGCGATTCCCGCGGAGCGCCGGAGTTTATTTTCAACCCCCGCCTTGGCGAAACCTACCAGGAAGCACTCGATCTTAAGGGCAACCCGTCGATGGAGAAGGATTGGTACGAAACAAAGTTCAAGTCTACCGACGAGCCGTACCGGTATACCGTAGCTCATTGGTGCGCAACGGAAGCGCGCTTCCGGAATCACCTGAAGAAAATCAAGCCGGAAGACGCGGCCAAGATGATTCCGCTGGAGAACATGCTCGTCCGTGTCACGCAACAGGATGTGGTCTACCGCCGCTATCTGGTTCCCGATCATCGGTCCTACATCCCCGACTTCGGAGTCTACATAAAGGTGCAGGGACCCAAGGGCGAAGTAGAGTACCGCTCGCTCTCGCGCCAGTTGGTAATGTTCTGCGTGGAGCGCCGCAAGGCTTGGCGCATGTTGCAGAGCAAGGCAGGGATCGAGAACAAGGACTACAAGGCACAGCGCTCGATCCTCGCTGACGTGGATGCAGGAAAAATTTCCCGGGAGGATTTATTCGCGCGCGCGGAAGAATTGCTAAAGGAGAAACTCAGTAGCGCCGCGCAGGAAGCGCCTCGAACGGAGAAGCCGGCGCCGGTCGCTGCTCCTAAGACTCCCGCAAAAGTTTCCGAGACAGTGAGCAAGAGTCGTGAGGTTGAAGCGCCCCGGCCGGCAAGTCCTATGCCGGCAGTTTCGCCCGCAACGCCCACGGGCGTCTCCGAATCATCGGAGAATGGTCACGAGAGTGAAGCACCTCAGATCGTCATAGCCATGACAACGCAAGTGACTGTGGAAAGGGTGCTGGAAGTGGAGAATGAGCCGTCGTGGGAGCAGGGCGTGCATATACGGTTGATGGAGCTCGATGTGGATCCGGGCAATGATGCTGACCGCGGATTGGGCAAGGGTGCCGGAAACTAATAACTGCAATGCGAATCTGAAATCCTCATCGTACTGTCCGCTCGAACAAGCAGGTGGGATAATCGGGCACGAGCAGGAACAATCTTGCTTGGTACGGCCGGGGGATCAGCCCGGATACGAGCTGGTGATGTAGCTATGCAATTGCGATATGGTGTGCTGCTGCGCGGAGATCATCCACTTCACCAGATCACCGATTGAAACCACACCCAATATTTCCCCATTTTCTACTACCGGCAGGTGGCGGATGTGTCTGTCCGTCATGATTCTCATGCCGTCTTCGACCGTCTGATCGGGAGTCAGGAAAATCGCGGGACTCGTCATGATTTCCTTGACCAGGGTTTGTTTGGAGGACTTTCCTTCCAGGATAACTTTTCGCGCGTAATCGCGCTCGGAAACGACGCCAACCAGCTTGCCTTCAGACACCACCATCAGGGCTCCCACATACTTATTCGCCATGATTTCTATGGCGTCGTAGACGCACGCCTCCGGCGAAACAGACCATACGTTCTGGCCTTTCTGTTTCAGGACTAATCGAACCGAGTCGATCAGGTTCATGGGTGTCCTCATTTCAGCGGTTGCGCTAAACAAGATATCGGGTTTTGATGGTATCTCTGCCCGCGCGAATGACCTTACGGCAGCTATTTTGCCGTGTCAAGGTAAGATCGTCCTGGCGACCCAAAGCGAATTTTGCCCGAGATACGGTCTCCCCGAAAATTGACCCTGGCGCCCGCGTGACGCAGGCGCTCCAATGAACGCAGCAGATTGTAAGCGGAAGCAGGCAGGCGTATATTGTGACGCAGCACGAAAGACACAACAAAATATTCGGCTCGGGGGATACCTCAAATGAAACGATCCGCTTGGGTTTTGGCTGTCCTGATTGCAATGTTCTGGCCCGCGGGCTCTTCTCACGCCCAGACTACGAAAGGCGCCGTTATTTTCGAGGATCATTGCGCCAGTTGCCACGGAAATCCAAGCAGCGCAACGCCCGCGCCGGAAGTCCTGTCCCTGTGGAAGATGACGCCGGAAGCAATCTACGCGGCGTTCGGCAAGGCTCCGCATGCATCCCTCACCGGGCTCGCGGACAATGATTGGCGCGAAGTCGCCTTTTATCTTGGCCGCCGGCGTGTGGACATTGGGAAGATCACGGACGCAAAGCTTATGGCGAACCCGTGCCCCGGCAATTCTCCGATGGGCGCCCTGTCGTCGAAACCCCTATGGAACGGATGGGGCAACGACGTCTCGAACGCGCGCTTCCAATCCGCGAAAGAAGCGGGTTTGTCCGCCGACCAGGTGCCCAACCTCAAATTGAAGTGGGCCTTCGGCTTTCCGGGCGCCGATGAGGTTTACGGCCAGCCCACTGTCGCGGGCGGGCGTGTATTCCTTGGCGTGGACACGGGAGCGGTTTATTCCATCGACGCGGAGACTGGGTGTGTCTATTGGTCCTATCAGGCGGACGCGGGCGTGCGCACCGCGATCAGCATTGGGCCCGAAAAAGGAAAAGGCGCGGCCAAATACGGCGTCTACTTTGGCGACATCCGGGCGAACGTTTACATGCTGGATGCCTCTACCGGCAAAGAGATCTGGAAAGTGAAAGCGGATGACCATCCAGTGGCCAAGATCACAGGCGCACCCATGCTGTACGAAGATCGCCTGTATGTGCCGGTCTCGTCGCAGGAGGAGCGCTCCGCCGGTTACAGCACGGTGTATCCGTGCTGCACGTTTCGAGGCAGCGTCGTCGCGCTGGATGCCGCGAACGGCCATACCATCTGGAAGACTTACCCGGTTCAGGATCCGCCCAAACCAACGACAAAAAATTCCAACGGTGTTCAGCAATACGGCCCGAATGGCGGCGCCGTATGGAATACGCCAACGATTGACGCCAAGAACCACTCCATCTACATCGGCACCGGCGATGCGTACACCAAGCCCGTCTCCAGGAATACCGACGCCATCATGGCCCTCGACATGAAGACGGGCAAGGTCATGTGGTCGATTCAGGATACGGAAAACGATGCCTGGCTCTCCGGCTGCGGAGGCGAAATCAAATCGGAAAATTGCTTATCACCCGCGGAGATTGGCCCGGATTACGACTTTGGCGCTTCTCCCATCTTGAAAACATTGCCGAACGGGCACCGGATTTTGGTGGCGGGACAAAAGAGCGGCATGGTCTGGGGTCACGATCCTGACCGCGAAGGCACGGTGGTTTGGAAAGCGCAGCTCGTGAAAAAACTCGCCCTCGGCATGATCACTTTCGGCGGGGCTGCCGACGATCAAAACGCCTATTTTGGATTGCGGACGGGCGGCGTGGCCGCGGTCCGCATGGACACGGGCGAACAAAAATGGTTCACCCCGATTGAAGTGACGAAAGGTCCGGGCCCGAAGGGGGAAACGGCAGCCATCACGGCGATTCCCGGCGCCATTTTTTCGGGAGGATGGGACGGCATGTTGCGCGCCTTCTCCACCGAGGACGGGCATTTACTCTGGGAATATAACATGGTACGTGATTACGAAACAGTAAATCACGTCCCGGCCAAGGGCGGCTCGATGGCGGCTGCCGGCCCGACCGTCGCCGGCGGCATGGTATTTGTCGGCTCCGGCTACGTGTTTGGTGCAGGCACGCCCGGCAACGCGCTTCTGGTATTCGCTGCGCAGTAATGTGAATCAATGCATGAAACCACCCGCCGCGGCGGGAACACGGATAAACACGGGTAAGAGATTTGGAAGGAAAGGGTGAGATGGATTGGCGCCAACCTTCAGGTTGGCTTTCAGAATCAAAGAGGTGCCCGCCTGAAGTGTAAAGCGCCAAGACATCCTTTTTACAGGCGTTGCCAGGACTTCGCACATCTGCAAATCGGCTGCTTGCGCTCGCTGGGATTTCCCGTGTGACATGTCAGCGGGTACATGGTGACCTCTCTCCCTCCGGAAAAAGAACGGCTCACGGGCGCGGATGCGTCGCACGCCTGGGTCAGCATATTCGTGCCAGGTACAGGCTGGGTGGAATTCGATCCCACCAATAGGTCATGCCGACCGATGGTCACATCACGTTGGCCAGGGAAAAAGATTCCGACAAGGTTGGCCCGTCCAGAGGAATTCTGATCGGCGGCCAGCGCCATTGGATGGACTTCTCCGTGGATGTCGTGCCTATCGAAGCTTCCTGAGTGCCTCGCATTCAATGCAGGTCCCGTCTGGACTTTCCCGGTTTCATCTGGCAAAACTTTCGATAGGGCGTTTGCCCTAACGAAAGGTGGAACATTGCAGCAGCTCGGCGCGTTCGTTATCGGCATGGTCGTCGGGTTTCTCGGAGGCTTGTTTGGAAAAGGAGGCAGCGCTATAGCGACGCCGCTCTTGGTCCTTGTCGGTTACCCTGGATTCATCGCGGTTGCTTCGCCGCTCCCTGCCACCATTCCGGGAACGTTGATTGCTTCCGGGGAATACTGGCAATCCCATCTGCTGGACTGGGAAATTGTGTGGTGGAGCATCGGTGTAGGTATCCCCGCAACCATTGTGGGCTCCCTTCTCACGAAGTTCACAGGCGCGCGGCCCTTGCTGATCGTCACCGGAATTTTGGTCCTTGGGTTCGGTCTTTCCTTCTTATTATCTTCGAGAGAAAAAGGAACCGCGGCATCTTCGCCAAATTATCTGAAAGAAAATCGTCCGTCCTATTGGCGTCTCCGGCTGGTGCTGATCGCGACCGGAGTGGGAATCATTTCGGGACTTCTGGCCAATGCCGGGGGCTTTCTGTTTGCGCCGGCTTATGCCCGGTTCCTCAGGCAGCCGATCAAGAAATCTTTTGCGTGCTCGCTGGCCGTGTCCGCCGTGCTGGCTTTGCCCGGGACCTTCGTCCACGCCTACCTCGGACATATATCGTGGACGGTCGCGGGACTCGTTGCTCTTGGCTCCGTGCCGTTTTCTTATCTCGGCGCCCGAATTGCGATTCGCACGAAGGCCAGCAGGCTCGAACGATTGTACGGGCTTGTCCTGACCGCGCTGGGAGCTTTCTTCCTCTTTCATATATAAATGCTGAGTTTGACGGAATTTCTGACGGCGCGCACAACCAGTAGCGCTGGCTTCAGCCTGCGGGTTTTAGTCCTTGCAAGTATGAACCCCCGCAGGCTGAAGCCTGCGCTACAAAAAACGTCAAACACGGAAAGCAACTTTTCCACGCCTTGGCGCCTTCAGTATTTCTAATGAGAAATTCAGGTTAGTGTTAATTTAGGTTCACCCTTAACCGGAGCAGGAAATGCCTCTGAGCGCCACAACTCCACTAAACCCGGCGTACTTCCTTGATCGCGCCGCGAAAATCTTTTCAGAGCGCACAGCCGGCATAGATGGCGAGCGCCGCTTCACGTATCGCGAGTTTGGAGAGAGGTCGCATCGCCTCGCGGGAGCGCTGCGAGGAGCAGGAGCCCAGTACGGCGATCGAATCGCGGCGCTCTGCACCAATAGCCACGTCATGCTGGAGATGCACAATGGCGTGCCCATGGCGGGCTGCGCGTTAGTGCCGATGAATATTCGGCTCTCCCTGCAGGAGATGGCTTATATCCTCGAAAATTCAGGCGCTCGCATCCTGATTGCCACACACGAATTGGCAGAGGCCGCGCGAGCGCTTTCCTCCTCGACGGGAGTGCGGCTCATCCTTGCCGGTGGCGAGTCCAGCGAGTACGAAGAGTTATTAAAATCTTCAGAGCCCTACTCCACCGCTTTGATGGACGAGATGTCGCTGCTGGCGATTAATTACACCAGCGGAAGTACGGGCCGCCCGAAAGGCGTAATGTATACGCATCGCGGAGCGTACCTGCAGGCTCTTGCGATGGCATTTCACTCGCGCCTTGTGCTGGACAGCTCCTTTCTGTGGACGCTTCCGATGTTTCACTGCAACGGCTGGTGTTTCACGTGGGCGGTGACGGCTGCCGGCGCGGTTCACATTTGTCAGCGCCAGATCGATCCGGCGGCCATTTGGCAGGCGATTTGTAGCGGTAGCGTGACCCATCTTTGCGCCGCGCCTACCCTCTTGACGATGATCGCGGAAGCCGCCGCATCGTCCGGCGGCGGGAAAGTTAGACATCCGGTCCATGCGTTCACGGGAGGCGCGCCTCCTACTCCTGCGCTGCTTGCGCGCCTTGCCGCCCTGAACCTGCGCGTCACGCATTTGTATGGTTTGACGGAAACGTATGGCCCGTCGGTAATCAACGATTGGCAGCCGGAGTGGACTGCGAAGTCCGAAAGCGAAAAGGCAAGATTGAACGCGCGCCAGGGCGTCGGCAATGTGGTCACGAGGGAGATCAGCGTGATTGACGCCGGCGGCAAGGAAGTTCCAGCCGATGGCGAAACCTTGGGCGAAATCGTGATCCGCGGGAACAACGTGACCATAGGCTACTACCGCGACGAAGCGGCCACGCGCGCCGCAGAGTCCAACGGATGGTTTCGCACAGGCGATCTTGGCGTGCGTTTTCCGGACGGATATATCGAACTCCGAGACCGCGCCAAGGACATCATCATCACCGGCGGAGAGAACGTCGCTTCGGTCGAGATTGAAAAAGCCCTTGCCGAGCATCCCGCGGTTTTGGAAACGGTCGTGGTGGGACGCCCGGATGAACGGTGGGGTGAAATTCCAGTAGCATTTGTCGTCCTGCGGCAGGGGATGGCCGCGACAAAAGAGGAACTGATCGAATTCGTGTGCGGACGGATCGCCCGCTTCAAAGCGCCCCGAGAGATTCGATTTGAGGAGCTTCCCAAAACCTCAACGGGCAAAATTCAAAAGTACATTTTGCGCCGCCGATTGAGCGGCGGGTAGGACAGGCTTCAGAGCCTGTGTGGTAACTCGATTTCGAACACGCCAGCGGCTAAAGCCGTGTTGATTCTGCATACTTTACGGCACGGCTGAAGCCGTGCCCTACAAAGATTTCACAGTTTCCACACAGGCTCTGAAGCCTGTCCTACCGGTGCAAATTTCAAGAGAGCGCGCTCAATCACGATCTAGTAGAATCCGCATTCATCCTTTGGAGGCGCTGAAATGGCTCTACGAACCGCCGCCCAATTTCTCGCGGGCCTGCGCGATACCCGTGAAGTGTACTACCGTGGTCAGCGCGTGCCGAGCGTGGTGGACCATCCCGAGCTGGGCGTCGCGGCCCGCCATGCTTCCATCGATTATGAAATAGCAGAAAATCCCAAGTTTCGCGACTTGGCCGTTCACCGCGAGGGCTCAGACGAGTATTCCGCCTATTATCGCGTGCCTCGCAACTCACAGGATTTGCTTTCGCGCTCGAAGCTGATCGAAGCCGGCACGGCCGAGGGCGCCACCCTGGTGCTGCTGATCAAGGAAATTGGAACCGACGCGCTGTTCGCCCTGAAGCGCGTCCTTGGCCGCAGCGGCGATGCGCAAGGGATTCAGCGCGTCGATGCGTTTTACCGCCATTGCCGGGGAAAAGACCTCGCCATGGCTGTCGCACAAACCGATGTGAAGGGTGACCGCAGCAAGCGGCCCTCCGAGCAGGGCGATCCCGACATGTATGTGCGCGCTGTGGAGAAGCGGGCGGACGGCATCATCGTCAGCGGCGCGAAAATCCACACTTCTTGCACTCCGTATGTCGATGAAGTGATCGTGCTGCCGAGCCGGTCCATGGGGCCGGGCGATGAGCCGTGGTCGCTCGCCTTTGCGGTTCCCACGGCAACGCCGGGGCTTCGCCTTTACGCGTCTGACTATCTGCATGGCACGGATGATCCCTTCACGCGCCCCATTTCCACGAATCACAAAATGGTGGAAACTCTAACGGTTTTTGACAATGTGTTCGTCCCCTGGGACCGCGTGTTTTTCGCGGACCGGCCGGACCTGGCCGGAGCAACCGCGCTCACATTCGTCGAGTTTCATCGATTCACTGCGGTGAGTTATAAGCTTCCTTTGCTGGACGCGTTGGTGGGCGCGGGAATCATGATCGCGAAAGCGAACGGCATCGATCGCGCGGGACATGTGCGCGATAAACTGACGTGGCTCGGCGGATATGCCGAAACCGTGCGCGGGCTGACGGAACTCGCCGCGCTTCGCTGCAAAGTGGAAAACGGGATTGCGTGCCCTGACGTGTTCACAACGAACATGGCCAAGTGGACTTTTGCGCGCGAGTTTCACCAGGCCGTTGAAAAGGTGCAGGACCTCGCCGGCGGGCTGCTCGTCACCGGGCCCGGAGGCATGGACTGGGATTCACCCGAAATCAGGCCCGTCCTGGAAAAATATTTGCCCGGCGCATGGCCCGCGGACCGGCGCATGGCCATCATGAATCTGATCAGCGATTTGACGACGCGTCTTTACGGCGGGTACCAGGCGGTACTTGCGGTGCACGCCGAGGGTTCGATGGAAGCCGAGAAATTGGCGATGTTCCGCGCATACGACCCATCCCGGTCCATCGCGCTAGCGATGCGGCTGGCGGGACTGGAAACCAACGCGGCGGCGAAATAGTTTCGAGGGTTTGAGGTAATTGCCAATTCTTTGTAGGGCACGGCTTTAGCCGTGCCGTAAAGTAAGCGGAATCAATGCGGCTTTTTTATCCGCTGGCCTGTCCGAAATTGCGTTGTCCCAAAGGTTCGTCGAGGAGCGGAATTGTGGGCGAGTTGACCGGAAAAGTTGCGATCGTTACAGGCGCAAGCCGCGGCATAGGCCGCGCCATCGCCGAAGCCTTTGCCCGCGAAGGCGCGCGCGTGGTGATCTGCGGACGCAAGCAGGAAACGCTTGACCAGGCCGCCGGCGAAATCGGGCCGTCGGTGAAGCCAATCGCATGCCACGTCGGCCGCGCGGATCAAATCGAAAATATGGTCGCGGTCACCACGCGGGAATTTGGGCATATTGACATTCTGGTAAACAACGCCGCGACGAATATTTCTTTCGGGCCATGCCTCGATGCAGACGAGGCGCAATTCGACAAAATGATCGAGATCAATCTGAAAAGCGCCTTCCGCCTGGTGCAGGCCATCGCCCCCGGAATGTGCGATCGCGGCAGCGGATCGATCATCAACATCGCATCGATCGCAGGCTTTCGCCCGCAACGGCACAGCCTCCTCTACAGCATGACGAAAGCCGCGCTCATCATGATGACGCAGTCCTACGCGCTGGAGCTTGGACCAAAAGGCGTCCGCGTGAACGCCATTGCCCCCGGTTTGATTCAAACGGCGCTCAGTGAGCACTACTGGAAAGATGAAGCGCAACGAGACACCGTGCTTGGGAAGCAGCCCATTCCGCGCCTTGGACAGCCTTCTGACGTCGCGGAACTTGCCCTGCTACTCGCTTCTGAGAAGGGTTCTTACATTACGGGCCAAACGCTCACGGTGGACGGAGGATTCCTGCTTCCGGGCCTCTAGAATGAGAAGCGGCCTAACTAAGAGCAAAATAATAAATGGCGGACAAGCCTGTAAGCCGGATTCCCCAGACCGAATTCCCCATATGCCCGCGATTCTGTAAGTTACTGAAACTTAAGGTTAAGCGAAACTCTGCAAGGCGTCAACTATGTCAATCGCGTCAACGCCGAAATGATTTTGGGCACAGTTTGGGCACACAAAAATGAAGGATTGGAATTGAAGCAAGATCGCATGGACACCGCCCGCCGCGTTATTGCTGAAAATCAGTGAACTAAACCTTAACTCGATCTACGTCGTTGACCGCCGCGAATTCGTCTCTTCTTTGACAGTTCCGCAGAGACCTTGGCGATGATCTTCGATGCATCAACCTTGCAGCGGACAGCGGACCGCATGAGGTTTGCATTTTTCGACGAATCCTCGGCAGAGCTATAGCCGGGGCAATACAGATCGGGGACCAGCGCGCACGTGACCAAGAAGCGGTTGAGATCAGCCGCAGTCATCGCCCGGATTCGAGCCTCGGCCAACTTTTCGTGGTCCACTGAATTTCCGCCCCAGGATGTCTTTGTCTTCTTTTCTTCCCAGCCATAGACCTGGAACAGCCGGTGATGGTTGTCGTGACCCAAGCGTCGGAAGTAATCCAAGGCGACCATCTCGAAGTCCGCGCGCGCCAATGCAGGGGGAAGCTTCTCCCTGATCGCTTTCAAAATGCGCGAACGTGACTCCTTCTGAACCCGAACTGTAAGTGCGAGCTTTCTGCGCTGTTCCTGTTCCTTCGGCGAAATTTGGTAGTGAGAGAATTGCCTGTGCGTTTTGCACTTTTCATCCGTGCAAACGTGCAGGATGGTCCCCGCCTTGCTGCCATCCACAATGACGCCGGCCTGCGTGTGGGGACATTCTCCTTCGCGGTCTGCACGGCGATACTCCCCTTCGTAGAGCGTGTCGGGAACCTTTGACCGCACCTGCCAGGAAGGACTCTCGGAAATCCGAACGGGTTTTTGCCCTTCCTTCACCAAAGGCTCGACCCGCAGCTGAACGAAGGCCTGGACCTTCGCCTGATAACAAGCTGGATCCGTGCACAGCGACTTGTTCCGTATCTCTGGAAAGAGCAGCGGATTATTCCCAGTACGTTTCGGGCAGGCTGTGCATGCTCCCGCGGCGGGCAGCAAATTCGCGTTCTCCGTATCGAATGGTGCATTCTTCAAGTCGAGTTGAATTTCACGCTCAATCCATTCACGAAGCTGGCGTACGGTTAGCGCTTCTGCTTTACGATCCTTCAGAATGGAACCAGAAGTGCGATGGCCCGGAAAGCATTCCATCAGAGCACGCTCCTGGTCCTTCGGTTGGAGGCGAGCGATTTCCAGCGCGTGGGCAATCGTAAGTTTACGGTCGTAGAATGCGGTTTGGATGGGCTGGATCAAATCGGTGAGCGAGATCCGGCCCTTCACGTAGGAAGGACTTCTGCCGACCTGCGACGCGATCGTCTCCACCGTGTAGAAATCCGAATTTAGGTCCATTAGCGACCGGTAACCCACGCCCTCGTCTAGCTCGTGGATACCTTCGCGCTGCAAGTTTTCGATGAGCTGGATTTCTCGGCACTCGGAGTCGCTGAGATCCCGGACAGCTGCTGGAATCGTGCTTTTGCCAGCTAACCGTGATGCACGGAAACGGCGCGCGCCGGCAACCAATTCGTACATGCCGTCCGCACCGTCAGGAGCCGGACGGACAAGAATTGCCTGCAAAACACCGTGCAATCGGATGTTATCCGCTAACTCCCGTAGCTTGGTTTCATCGAATACCCAGCGCGGGTTGGTTGTGGACTCGCGGATTCGTTCTAGCGGGATATCCCCAACAGATGAGCCTCCCGGCGTTACTGCGATCACCTCGCTCGCTCCACTGGTTGTGTTCATTTCTTTTCGTGTCCTTTCCTCTTAAGCGTTTTGTTTAATACTCTTCGGGCAAAAGCAGGGTCGTCGCAGAGCGGTCTGACTCAGTAATGATCCACAGCTTGTCACCCGCGTTCGTTCGATAGCTGCTCAAGAGCCTGAATCCGTTCTCAAGGCTGGAGTCGTTTTCGTTGTGGTCCTCGTCGGACAAATCGCCCCAGTCGCACGCGACATGCCGCTTAAGGAAATCACCCGGTTCCTGGCCAGCCTTCTGAAGCGCAGCTAAGGCGCCTGGCGTTGCGAGAATGTGGCCGAGTGCGAAAACTCGCTGTCTCTTGAGTTGTTGCATCACAAGACTCCCCTCATTTGTTGTGTGTATTGGCTCCCTCGAGACACGAACAACGCGGCGCCTGAGAGGGCCAGTGCCAAGCATGGTGGGAGTTTCGAGCGGCTATGCTGCTGCGTCGTCCTCTGCGGTATCACGCTTCCGAGGCAGTTTTGCAGCAGGCACTTCTCGACCTCTCAACAGCACCAGATCCAGGAACCATGTCTGGTCCACTTTGCCGAGGTTGAGTTCTTGCGGATGGTTTCGAATGAAGGTAAGGATATCTTTCTCGCGGATGCGATGGATGTCGTTGCCATTCCCATCATGGCGCCGTGTGCCCTGCAAACGGTCCTGCAACCAGCCATTCTTGATCCACTGGTTAATCTTGTTGTGGTCTTCCCCGAGGCACAATTCAAGCTCGCGCATCGTATAGCCGTTTCGCACACGTCGGGAAGTGCCCATGCGCTTTAGTTTGTTGACGACGGAACTCTCCGGACGGTGCAATCGCTTTGCGATAGTTGCCGAAGAAACGCGTCCGGCTAGTTTCTCAAGAAGGTTCATCTCGCTGGCTGTCCAAGGCCTGCGATCCATATGCAGGGTCAGTCCCAACCGTGCAGCTTGGCGTTTGACATACCAGCGCGGCAAGCCAGTCAGCCGAATCATTTGGTTGAGCACTTGGAAGCGACGATTCAGTCCGCCGAAATAGTGTGTACTAAGATAAGCGTCGTATTCTGTCCGCCACACGTACTTCGGTTTGGAACGCCGCGCAAGTTGTTCCTGGCACTCTGAAGAGTCTTGTGCGAGGTGCGAGGGCTGAGCCTGCTGCTGTCTTCCCTCAATGGGTTCATCACAGATTGCTGCATTCATACATCCTCTCTAAGTTTTGCTAGTGGATTGATAAGGCGATTGCAACTGGCGAGGAAGAAGGGTTCTTGGAGAGAGACTATGATCTCGGCTATACGGAAGTGCAGACGCAACAATGGGTCACGCTCTCAACTTCCGGATAGGCCGTCAACCGGGCACTCGCTGTCCATGCCGTCAAGAACGCTGCGTTTCCTAAGTAGAACAGGTCCAGTGTCCATTTCTACCCCCACGTCCCGACATGGTTAATGCCGCCAACAGCTATACTATCTGCTGAAATGTACACGGATCTGCCGTAAACCTCCTGTGATCCGAGGTCAAATTGGAAGAGCAAGAGCGCAATCACGGTGCCCGTAAACTGATAGCCGCGATCTCGTTCTACGACCTCGGCCAGCGCAAGCCCTCGTCTGAAGAGCTGGTGGGAATGGTCAAACGATTCAATTACGAGGCTGGCGCTGCATTTCTAGCGCGGCTAAATGTGTGTCTGTCGCTCGCAATCGCTTCGGGAGACGAAAACATCTTGGCCGATGTAAGCGAAAAGCTAACCGCAAGCGTTTTGTCACCTCCGCGGCTACGGGAGGTCGTAAGCGCTTTCGGCGACAAACTGTACCGGACTGCCGTCGTTTTGAACCGGGTTCAAATGCTGGTGGGCATAAAATTGTTAGCACTTTATGCCCCGCGCGAGGGCGGCAGCACCCTTGAAACAGAAGCGGATCGATATCAAATTGGAGAACTCGCTCTTGCAATCAACTCATTTTATGGCCCCGACCTCGGCGAGCCGAATTGGCCATTAGACGATGTTTCAGCCCAACTCGCCGCGAGCGCCGAACTTAACAACCCCGAGCTAATCTTGAACGGGCTGGTACGCACCAGATGTCTCCTCGGGCCGGTTTTGGACGATTATTTAGAGCGCCTGAAGGGTCAAGTTCTCCCGCCGCCGTTCGAGAGAATCTTCACACTCTTGAATGGGCTGAACTTCAGAGATTTCTTGGACCTCACGCTGTACCTACACATGGAGCACAGCCGTATGTTGGACGAGCTGATGTCTACCGATGAAATGGCATACGTGGACGTGAGAGAGCCTAAGAGATATGTTTCGGGGGAAAAACTGAAGAGTTGGGCTGAGCCCATGGCTATCAGCCTCGAAGACGCGCCGTCCTTGGTTCGGGATTCCGAGGCAGATCTCGCGTTCTTCTTTGACGTGACCATGTTTCGGCGCTTTCCGCTCTGGCGATCGGGCAATTACAGATATTTCTTGATCGACCCAATCTTCATGGCCGAAAGGCTTTCCTCTTATGGGTTTTATTGGACGGTGGTCAACGGGCTGGTCGATGATCACCTCCGATCTCAGTTTCAATCTCTGTGGGGTGAACTGGTACAGGAATACGTGCGCCAGCTATTGGCCGAATCGTTTAGCGCCGAACCGGGCAGCTTTCTGCGTCGACCCACTTATAGTGACAACGGCTCTGAAGTTTTCGACTGCGCAGTTGTCCTCGGTGATGGGTTGATTCCGATAGAAATTAAAGGTTCGGTTCTGCCAATCGCAGACAGGTACGCAGCGAAGGCAGGTCCTTTTTATCAGGGGATCTCAGAGAAGTTCGGCAGCGGGCCTGGGGCGGCGGTCGAACAGCTGCTTAGAAATATTGAGCACATTTTTTCCGCTGAGCAACCGCGCGAATGCAGCCAGATACCGTCGGGCCGCATCCGTCGCATACTCCCAATTATAATCGTGCACGAGCCGATTTTTAAATTCGGGGGGCTGGCTAGAACTTTAGCGACCGAATTCACTACGGGCCTGAAACGACTCATAAAGAGAATTCGTCCGCCGGTTGAACCTTTCTATATCTATCCGTTCCAGGTGCTGACAGTCGAGGAACTCGAACGTCTCCAGCCGTACATCCAGGAGCGAGATCTTGACCTCTTCGATTGTGTGCGCTCGAAGGCGAAGGAGGACCCGGATTATCAGCTGGGCTTGTGGGAATTTATTACAACTAGATTTTTACCGGGCAAAGGAATTAAGCCGCGTGCGAACGAGAAAATGATTGGGCGGTTTAAATGGCTGACAGAGGCCCAGTCGTGGCGAGTCTACCGGGGCGATTATTACGACCACTCCCTCGCGGAGCGGCGAAAGGCGACCGGCTACGCAATTATTTGTGCTCGGCCCGTTGGTGGCGACAAATTGCTTTGGGACGAAGTTATCTCATATAAAGAGTATCCAACTGCTGGCGAAGCGTATAAAGCAATTCGGGCCATAGCCGACTCTGAATTTCCCAAACAGCCAATTTCCGCGGATTGGTTCGAATGTCAGGTGGTTGACGAATTCGGAGTCACAATTGAGGAACCTACGTAAGGGAATAAACACCGCGATGAGAAGCGGCCGGCTGTAGTGGCGGCATCTACGCGCTTCGGTACAGACCGAGCTCTGTGCTGCGGCGTCCGTTTTGTTTCAGATTCCGAACATTACAGCCGCGCGGTTGGGCGCTCGGGCCGCCCGCTATGCGGCCCGATGCGCCCAAGACGAACCCAGCCTCGGCTCTCCGCCAGTTAACCTTGAGGTCGGGCAGAGCCAGCAGTTGCGAGCTCAAGGAATGAGCCCAGGCTTGCGGTTGTCTTAAACTGCGGGATTGGATCGAGATCCTTGAATGCGCTCGTGAACGCGTTGGACAAGCTCCACAACGTTCGCGGAGCGAACTCCTCGACGGTCGGATTGAAATACTGGTCGTGAACCCTGCGCGTCAAGTGCTTCGGCACATCGAGTTCGCCTTCGACGAATGCACGGTAGATAATGAGCTTCGCCGTTTCGTCGGTGAGACACGATTGCTTCCATGCGTCGATTTGCTTCCGCATCGGTTCGAAGTTCCGCTGCATGCGGTCCACGCCGATCGAGAGGATGTCCACAAGGCTGACACGTTTCGTATGCTTCGCGAGTACGGGTGTGAAATCGCCCTGAAACGCCATGTTGTCGCATACAAAGACGCGGTAGCCAACGGTGAGAGCCAGCCGCATGGACTTGTCGTTGGAATTCCGGACGCCGATTGAGAAGCGGCATCCGTCGAAGGTTGTTTCAAGGTCCAGGACGCCGAACATCTTCATGCCGTCGCCGGAAACCGCATATTCCTCCCGTACAACTGAGATCTGCCGGAAACTCAAGGTTTCGACCAGCGCCCCGACGATCTCGAAGTGCGGCAGCGGTTGATGGGTTGCGCTCCCTGCGGGTGTCGGAATCATTTTCAATTCCTCCCGCGTGATCTTCGAACTCCCGCAGTGAGCCATGAGTTGAGCCTGCTGCATATACGTAATTCTCCTTTCAAAGTGTTGAATCTACTCAGAAGTCCGGGACCGTGGCGTAATCCACAGACCAGACTTCACGAGTTTCTTTTGTCGGCTGGGCAAATGACTCAGCCAACTAATATGGGCGGTGATGACCGACTACGGAATTCCAGTCGGCGACAAGGTGGCGACGATTGTGGGGAGTCATTCACGTCGTTGCCTGGGAAATACGACCGGGATGCGAACGCATCCCGCACCAGGCTGCGCAAGCAATTAGGCGTTGTGCTGGTTGGGGGGGGAATATCTGTAAGGAGACAAATACTCGGACGGCGGCGAGTTGAGAGGGGTCACACCATACGATTGACCAGTGAGAATGGTTAACTCAGACTTGAGTTGTCTTCGTTAGCTTCTGTCCGTACATCCATGGTTCCGGCTTAATCCTCATTGCCCAGTCCTGAAAACTGGGTATGCGCCCTAGATCCTCCCGAACATGCTGCTCGCCGATATACCGGACAGGGACATCTTTTCCCTGGCTGTTACGGATCGCGACGCCGAATATCCGTTCTGCCAGAAAGATTCCTTCGGCATGATGGCGCAGCGCGCGATGGCGAAAATCCGCCAGCATGGCTTTTGACTCGTCAAACCATTCGTGGATGGGAAGGTAGTCTTCGGCGACGCCGCCGAACTTTCGCGCACTGTTCTTCGCGTGCTCCAAGGGATGGGCCATGACTTAAATCTCCCGAGGGTCGGCGGGATTGCTGACGATTTCATACCAGTTGTGTTCGACGCGAATTTTACCAGCTTGAAGGTCGAAGGTAATCGTGCCGTGTCCACCTTCGCCGTCCTCATATCCTTCGGGTGCGAAACCTTCGAGCAGGTCACCAAGCTTTTGGGTGTCAAGGTCAGCCGGCAACCTCGATTCGTCAATTGGATTGTCCGTTGCGTTTTGGAACTGAGGGGGTTCGGCGCGCCCTTCGTCGCCATCTCCGCTATAGCTGACCGTTACCGTTGTCACGCCAGCAGCTCGCAACTGGTCCGTGAATTTGAGCACTTCCGTCTTCCGTTCCTGATCTTGCGTCACGACAAATTCTCCTTGGTTGTTGGGTTCCGCCGTCAGATTCGACAGCGTGTCTGCTGCCCCCTGGGCACGGCGATCACTTATAGGCGAAGCGGCATTAAGACATATGTGCATTCTGGCTGATTATTGCCCGATGGCCGGAATTGCGCGGCGCTCTCGGCGTCCTTTACTTGCATGCGAATTGAACTCGCTGCGCCAACGGCGCCAAGAAATTCAAGCAGATATTCTGCGTTGAAGCCGATCTGCACGCCTTCGTGCTCGTACTGAGCTTCCACAACTTCCTTCGCCTCGCCGTACTCTGACGAACTCGCCGAGACTTCCAGCCGGTTCTTTCCGAGTGCCAGCCGGATCCCATGCAGGCGATCATCTGCCAAAAGAGAGACACGCTGAACGACACCCGCGAGGGCTTCGCGATTCAGCTCGGCGACCTTCCCATTCTCCTTTGCCAGCACCGTCTCGTAATTCGGGAACTGACCAGTGAGCAGCCGCGTCGTGAGAATGCGCGACCCAAGCGCGAAGAATAAGTGTGAATCGTCTTGTGAGAGCTCGATTGTTGCCCCTTCCTCGTGTTCATCGGCAAGTTTTCGAACAGACAGAAGCGCCTTTCGGGGAACCAACACGGCGACTTCTTGCTTCAGGTGCGGCAACTGATGCTTCCGCTCGGCAAGGGCCAGCCGATGTCCGTCCGTTGCGACCATGGTCACGCCGTCACGATGCAGCTTCAGCAAGGCACCATTCAGCACAAACCGGCTTTCCTCGACCGACATGGCGAAGGACGTCTTTTGCACGCAGTCCGCGAGAACCTGGGCCTCGAGCTGGGTTATGGGTTTGGGAACATCAGGCAATTTCGGGAACTCGTCTTTCCTCAAACCGACAATCTTGAATGAGGAGCGTTGGTAAGTGACCTGCACCCAATTGTTCTCGAGCGCGCGGCAGCGGATCTCACCACTGGGGGCGGACCGGACAATATCCAGGAAACGGAGTGCGGGAATGACCGCGGTTCCTTTGGCCCTTACCTTTGCCGGGCAGGCAGTCCGAGCCCCGATCTCCGAGTCCGTCGCACTGATCTTTAATTCGAAGCTTCCCGCTTCGAGGAGCACGTGGGAAAGGACAGGAATCGTGTTCCGCTTTTCCACTGCACTGCGCACGAAGTTCAGTTCCTTCAAGAGATCAGACTTTTCAACGAAGAAATCCATTGGATACACCTCTGGCGGGATTGTTAAAACAGTCCGAAGCCTGGTTGTTTGGCTCTTGTTCTCGCGTTTGCAGACACACGGGGGAGAAAACTGCCTGGAGTTCTTGTGAGCCGAACGTCCCCCGCAGACACCAGTCAGCTATGATTCGAATGGGATGAGTGATTTGGCTTTGCTTGGGAAACCTTGGTCGAACGTAACGAGTGTCAGTCGCCCCGACTGTAAACGGACCGAACAAGACATCGTTTAATCTTTTTTGTCAGGGGAGGCTTTACCTCTTGTCGTGTCCCCCTCTCTCATTTCCTTCGCGCGCTTCAGCAGAGCCTCAAGCGTCCGCGGTGGATCACCTGCATTCAGCATCGACTTGAAAACCGCATAAGCATCGGTTTTCGAACCAGCTTTTCGCAGACTAAATTCGTCGTTGACCCAGACATACACGATCACCCGATCCTTGGTGGAAAATCGAAAGAACAGGCGGTAACGCTGATGAAATTTCGCGCGGAACCAGTGCCGGTTGTCGGGTCCCAATGTATCGCCTTGCCGAAACTCGGGACCATTGGGATCTCGAGGAATAATTTCCGTCACATGGCGGTGAATTGTCGCCAAAAGCTTGGCTTTGGGATGTTCTCTGTAGGTATCCGGCTGGCTAATCGCAAGCCCTTCCACCGCTTCCGTCAATTTCTTTAGCTGGTTCTCAAAAAGCGGGTATTGGAACAGCCGCCAGCCGTTCACTTCCATTTAGATCAGCGCCTCGTCTCCCAAATCCTCCTCAGGAGAGGTAGCCACCTTACCCACAAGTGTGCCAATTCGCTCCATGACCCCGGCATCCAGCGGCTTGATGTGTTCAGGTGAACGCTGCATGTCAGCCGCTAGAACGCTCATGAACGAGGAAAGCACGGGATCTTCTTCGGCACTCTTTCTTTTTGGTTTGGGATCGGCAACTACGAGCATGCGCCCCGGTCCAATGATACGGGCTTCCACGTCACCGCTGAATTCGGGATGACTATGGAATAGGGCCCGCTCGAAGCGCAAACCGAGGGAGTTGCCGGTCTTTGCTTGCTTGCCGTGGTACACGCCGGCATCCCTTACTGCCGCGACAGTGCGCTCCCTTTTCTTGTGCCGTACTCTAGCCTTCACTTTCGCCACAATGCCCCTCCGCACCACTTCAGGTTAGCACAATCGTGCTAACAGTACAAGAGCAAGGTTAGCACGTATGTGCTGCCGCTTCGCGCATCGCATGGCTCTACTCCCGATCAAGAGCACCCGCTCGTGCTGCCGCAATTCACACATTTATAGCAACTTCCGTTGGGAACCATAAGCATGCCGCAAGTTGAACAGGACGGCGCGTCTCCGGGCAACACCGAAGAGGAAGGAGTGCACCCCTGAATGAAAGCAGTCTCCGGTTTGGCGACCGCGGACGCCCCGACCGCGCGGGTGGCCACTTCCTCTTCGCTCAACGAAGTCCTGGGTTTGAGATATTCCGATGAGATGAATTTACCGCCGAGCCAGCGCGCAATGTAATCCAGCACAGAGCTTGAGTAACGAATGGCCGGATTCTCGGTGAATCCTGAAGGCTCAAAACGAGTATTCGTCAACTTGTCCACGATCGCCTTGAGTGGCACGCCATACTGCAGGCCGACGGAGATCGAAAGTGCGAGGCCGTCCATAAAGCCCGACAGCGTGGACCCTTCCTTTGCCATCTTGATAAAGACTTCTCCGGGTGTTCCCTCCCCGTACATCCCAACAATGATGTAGCCCTCGTGGCCACCAATCGAGAACTTGTGCGTGATGGACTTCCTTTCGTCGGGGAGCTTCCGTCGTTGAGCGTGGACGAATAGATCTTTCTGTTCAGGTGTCTCCTTGCCCGTTGGTTTCTTTTCTTCTTTTTCTTCCTGCGCTGGAGATACGGCAGTCGGCGTCACCAGATCGGTTGAGTTTTCCACTCCATCTCCTCCTCGACGCATCGCGTGCCTGATCAGACACTCCCGTCACTTATCCACACCGCAAGCGGAGCGACCAAGCAATGTGTGTGAGAGCACCCGACACAAGTTGCGCCGGTAGTTGCTCCGCGAACTGCTGCCACAAACGACGGAGGAATTTCACGCTGCTCTCCACTGCGCGACCAGAACCGAGGCATAGCCGATGCGGGGAAATGACCCTCTTTGACAATGGGCTCACCATCGAGGAATCCATTCACCCCACGAAACAGAACACGGTTCTCCAGCGGAGGCCGTCTCCCGTTTTCCGTGTTTCCCGGCTGATGTTTCGAAATTAGCAGTTGGCAGGTTCGACCGGCTCGGAATAACTCGATTCGAACAAGGACCGGAGCAATGACCACTGCATGAACTCCGTTCACGCCTATGGCGTCGAATGGATGGAGGTAGGCCAGTGGCTCACCATCTAGCCCGCAGAAGGTAACGTATCGGCCGATCTCCTTCACGGCTCCGCCGGATTCGATTCCTCGCATGACATACCGTCCTGCCAAATGTTGGTGTTCGAGACTCACGCTCGACTGAGCAAAGATTCCTACGTCATCCAAGCGGCGCAACACCCGCCTCGCCAGAGTGAGCCCTCGACGGCCCAAGAAATCTTGCTTGTCTTGCATTTGGATACCCTCTCACGCGGATCGTTGAACTGGGATCGGACAACCTACGGCTCGACGAATCATCTCTTTCGTGCAACCCGCCCAACAGATGTACTTCCGTGAGTCCTCAATGGAGATCGCTAGGTTATCGCCGCTTCGATCCTGTCCGGCCTCGGCACAGGATGGGCATTGCGTCACGTGATTCCGCCCGACCCTCCGAGTCTTTCCTACGTGGTCAAGGATTCGAAACTCGTGACCGGAAGTGTGAACGAATGGAACGGATTGGTCCGGCGACGAGCGCTTTCTGTCAAACTCCGGTGGCATGGTCTTGCCCGCAATGAAACCCTGCAGTTGCTCCTCGCTCAACTTCCGAAGCCGGTTCAGGTATTCGATCTGCTTTTCCAGGGCGTAGTCCGCACCGTAGAACCAATACCGCCGGTTTGCTCCTCGATGAATCCCAAGCGGACCACGGATGGCATTGCCAAATTCTCCTGCCCGCAACTCGTCATGCTTCGGGAAGATTTCGATGCCTTCGGCCAGGCCTGCGCCTTTGATCCGCACTCCCAGTTTCAACGCCAGATTGTAGATGTAGATTCGGCACTCGCGCGCCAAGGCAGGCCTCTCCATGAAAATCCAAAGATGGCCTCCCCGCTTGCTCATCTCCAACGCGGCTTCCACCTTGTCCTCCTGGAGAAAGTACTGCAGCTTGAGCAGATCCTCCATCGCGCCGGCATAATCGGCGTCAATCGCGACCCACTTCGATCGTTGCGTTGAGGGGCTAATAGCGTACAGCCCGATGGTGAGTTCGCCTTCCAGGTGACGGCAGATCGTGGCTGCGGTGAGGCTCAACTCTCCGCCTGTCCCCTTTGCCTTCGGTCGAAAGTAATAGTGACGTCCGCTCTCAGGATGAGGCCGCGAGGATTGCAGGGTGTACGCGCCGCGATTCACAAACAGGCGCCTGTAGTCCCGCACGATCTCGGAAGTCGCTTTAATCGCAGTCGCCACGACTCCTCCTTTCCGAGTAGTTCCCGACGCAGGAAGCTCGTGCTCTACTTAAACCCGCACGTAATCTTTGTCAAATAAGTGGCGATGCGCCCTAACGCATTGATATGGGAGTGGTTACGGATACTCATCGCGTTTGATTTTGATAATGAACTATAGAAAATTGACTATACTGACCATGGGTGTAGGGCAAAGGAACCTACACCCAATGTCTTTCATCCATTTTGTAGTAGTAGTCCTCGTCCAAGTCGTCTCAGGGATTTTGCTGCGGGTCGGCGAAGTCATCTGCAAAGGTGCGCGCAAGCACAAGTCGGTACGAACCAATGGTTCGGACCGCCATCCATGCACGGAACACCTCGAAATTTAGTCGGTGGCTGCCGCAGCACGTCGCGGCCGAAGACCCGGCTGGACGACCCAGTGTTCTTGGCTTGGGAGCAATTGAGGATGCTCCACGATGTCCAGGAATCGGCACTCCCGCACCAAGCGGTCGAAATCGCTGACCGTGTAGCCGCCGAATTTCTCGTCGTCAAAATCCAACCAGAACCAAACCCTCGCACGGCGGTCATAGATGTAGAAGGCGCCGGATTCGGGATCAGCGGGGACGATAAGAAACACGAACAGGGCTTTCGGGAACTGGACACACTTCGCGATTCTGGGGTGCTCGGTCACATCGAGTAACTTAGCGATTGCTCCGTCGACGGAGCCTCCCACTTCCTCCGGTGTATGCCGGAGATCGGCGATTGGGATTACATTCATCTTTCCAAACATTTGACTTCCTCCTTTCGACTCTGAATCAGACAGACATCCAGACGCTTGTTGTTAGATCAAAACTGGCCACTGCAAGCGGGGACGAGGACCGCGTTTGGGGAATTGAGTTAAATGGGGGTTTATGAATCTTGCGGGAACTTGCGGATCAGTTTCTAGTTGCCGACGATACGTCCACAATTATGCCATCGACTAGTCGGAGCTTGTGCTTGCCGTCCGCATGCCCCATTTGAATGTCTGCTTCTGCCGGCCGGGCTTTACCCATAACACCGCCCCATTGGCAAGCGTGAATTCGTAGTCCCACGGTGCGAAGGCTCTCGGACGCGGAAATATATCGGCTGGGAGATGCAGCTTGATGGCTGGATGCTCCGTCCAGTTAGGATCTACTTTCTGGAACCGGGTCCAGCCTAGCCCGACGTCGGAGAGCTGCCAGAGAGATCCATCTGCCAGCTCGAAGATGAGGGGCTTTCGCCCATTGTCCAAGGCAAACTCCCAGACCCGAATCAAGCGCTGTCGCCCGCTGAGCTTCTTTGCCAATTCCCTGACGGTCCCCCTATCGGGGAGTGGCTCATCTGACTCACCGGCGAGAATTCGTCTCTGGCTATCTTCGAGCAGTTTCTCGGTGAGCCCGAGTTGTCGGAGCTTTGGCTCTTTCCACTCGGATACGAGGGTGTCGAGCCGGTCGAATTTCTCGGCATACCGGTCTAGCTCGGCGATCAGCTGGTGTACGTTCGCGACACTGTACATGAGGTGCGCGCGCTCGAACCAAAAGTGATGTGCGAGAAAGTTCCGTGCCTCTACGGCCTCCTGCAGTTCGCCCATAAGTTCGGTCGGAAGCACCCCTTCCAGCTTGATTGCAACATCGCCAAGGGTCAGAGTATAAGCTTGGGCCAGCCGCTCATCTATTCGGGGGCGCGTGATCAGGTCGGGAGACGGTAAGCCTGACCACGCAAAAATAAAACAGAGTTCTCGGTGCAGACATTCGCTTTGATAGTAAGCCAAACCGAACCTGGCGTACAATTCGCGGATCAGATCATCGTTCGGCTGGTCGCTCATCAGTGATCCCCTTCGGGTACATTGCACATGGTAAGGGACGTTGTTACTCCGAACCCACTGAGTTGAACGATATGTTTGCCATACCCTCGAAACGGAATGGCCCGTGCGGGCGGAGCAAATATTCCCACATTAGACCACATCTCAACGACATTCGATCGCTGCCCACGCAGAAGCCCAACGCGGGCCCCGCCCGAGTGACGTACCCGGAAGAAGTGACCCTGTTTTGTGAACACAAGGGCCCTTTTCATTACCAGACTGACGAACTGTCTTGACCTCTTATGTGACTGGCTGTCAGTGGAATAATATGCCAGGCGGCCTTGTTGGTTTCAGGACACTACATAATTGTGGGACGTATGGCTCAGATTCCAATCAATGTCGAGGCGAGCTGCGCTCAACATCCGCGTCTGAAGCCGGGTAACGCTCTTCCTCGGAATGGACAGACGCGCGTGTCACAGCAGCGGTTGTTCACACTGGGTTCTCTCTGGCTCCAGGACGATGCGAAGGACGAATTTAGAACATTTGCCCGAACTCAGCTACTGTGGAACACGCTTAACCTACAATACGCCGCGTATTTGACCTTCGAACCGCAGCAGCTCACCACAGATGCGGTAAGCGAAAAGCTGACCAAGCTGAGCGAGGTGGTCGGCATCGGGCTGGGCATAGCCGCGATGTGCGCGCAGTTTGAAGTCAACCTCAATCGTTTTCGTAGATTCATGACTGCCGGCAGCAGCACGCGTCGAGTTGACTTCGAATACTACTCTGGCGGTCAGCGTTTCTTTCACGAAACAAAAGGGACAACGTACGACACTTCGGTTCAGGGCATGTGCATTGACATCGCACAGCAAAAGGATCAAACGCAACAATATGTCGCTGATCAAGCAGCTCAGAATGTAGGTGCTGCTCCCATCGCAATTGCCGGCTGTACCGGATCAGTCGCGCTGTATCGGCATACTCAGCGGACCAACTTCTCCTCGCTGATTACTTTGATAGATCCGCCGCCAGCGGATTTGGAGGGCACGCGGGCTCCTTCTGAAAGCGATGAGCTTGCATGTGTGTTGCGCTATTACCAGAACGTCTACGCGGCCACCCACAGCACTCTCCAGAACGAAGGCTCTCTCGGATTGGCAGAGTGGTTGGCGCAAGTCGCGAGCGGATTGGAGGACGGACAGCCAGCACCGACCTCTGCGCCGGCGAATCTTCGCGTTCACGCCCGGGTGACCGAACCGGGCGTACCGGAATCTTTGTACCGAGGAACGATCTTCGATGCACGGTTGGCGAGGCGAAGTGTTCTTTCCTTCCCGACCTTCGAAGTAGCGAACGAAAGTATCCCGGCCCCGGTTACCTTCTTGGGCGTTTCACAGGAGGTTACCGATCTCGTCCAAGGGTGTCAGTGGGACGATTTGCTCGCATATTTAGACTCTGGCTCAACTTTGGAGAACCGTGACGGAATCGACATCTCGGAAAGCGGCATCATGTCGAAGCACATCGATTCAGATGAGATCAACGAAGAAAGCAGACGGAACTTCCCCTCACTAAAGAGAATCTGGCCGGGAAAACGATGACAGTTCATCTGTCCGCGTCTTGCTCTTGGCAAGCCGGCCAGCAAAGGACCGTATCGCACTAAAGCGGACGGTGTAGGAGCGGGACGTATCCTGCCGTTCTACGAACAACGGTCCGAAAATGGTTGGAGCAACCGGAGAGCCTTGCGGCTCCCGGTATAGGTCTAAGTCGCTTTCTTGGTCTTCATTGAGCTTGAGGCTGCTAGTTTGGCTTGGGCCGATTCACCAACTAAGAAGATGGGTGAGAAAGTCAGCTTATGAGCCCTAATGGAATCTTAGTTGTCGGATTATGGGGTATCCGGAAAAAATCCGTTATGGACAAGCGCGCAACGATAGCGAAGCTATCGGCTAGGCTCCACTTTCCGGTTTAGTGTCGCCCGGACGTGCCCATTGCAATACCGCAGATGCACTCAATTGAAAAACGACTCCAAACCAGTTCAGCCCCAGCACAACCACGACATGCACCTCACGGGCAGGCAAGCACACCCTTCCTCACCGGCATCGCGTCAATACCCAACTCCAAAACGTCAGTTCCGGGCCGAGAACACCACCAGCATCGAGAATGGTAAATACGCAAGCTCTGCTTACTCAATTACTTGCGACGCATCGGGGAAGGAGAATGTCGAGTCAATGTCGAGCCAAAGACAAGCCAATGGAAGGGCCACCGAAGCGTTCACGCGGAAATCGCTGCCCCTTCGACACGTGCGGCAGGGGTGTCATGAAGAGTCTCCAGAAATCGGAAGCAGCGGGTCGCTGAACTACAAGAAACCGGCATGTCCAGAAGCTGATCGTGCCAGTCTTTCACCAGACCAAAAACCACACGACACTGGCTATTCCCGAAGAAGCCAGAAATGAACTGCAGCAAGTCATAATTGCAGACCAGGTACAGCACGTGGTTCACATGCGCTTCTCGACTCAGCGAAGCTGCGACATCCCTGTAGTACCGCATTGGTTTGGGGCTCCGTTCGTATTCGAGTGCGAAGCGCTGCTCACCCGCCTCGGTGCGAACCGTCACAACCGCATCGTAGTCTTTCGCGAAACCAAACCCCGTCAGCTCGTTCTGCGAGCGGACCTCCATCGAACCGATCCACCGGATAAGTAACCTTGCCCGGAGCACACTCAGATGAATCTCGTTGAGCCCGATGGCATGAAGAACGCTCCGCTCAGCTTCCTTCCCGTTGAATCGGTTGCGACCAACCAAGCAGTACTCCCCCATGCCTTGTAGCAGAACGGCAGCACTGCTCGCGACGGAATACACGAACTCACCCGTACAATTTGACGTTGTCTGCCGCCGAACAAGGTCGCGGTCCACCAATCTTCGCAACCTCCAATCGAAAGACTTGCGATTCCGCTCGTAGTGGTTTAGTTGCATGAATTCGAACAGCTGCGAGTGGGTGACGAATTCCGAGCGTAAGATTTGACGCAAGAGCGGGAGGTCTCGGGATGAGTTGAGTTGAATGGAGTCTTTTGGGTAGCGCATTGCTCAGTTATCTCCATTCGCGAGCTCTAACTGAAGCCGCGCACTCCACGGCCAGGAGATGAACGGCCGGACGACGAACCTTCCGACATCAGTCCGCAGCCAACTGTGGGTCGGCATCAACAGCATCGCCTCCTGTTGGTTGCGACACTCGCTGAAGGAAATCAGGAGCGTGCCTTCCGACCTCCATGCCGGCGACCCCACATCGAGATGTCCGACTTCACAGGCTCTAACGACAACCAAGAAGTAGTCAGGCTGCTGCGGGGCTGGCAGCGTGCGCTTGAACAGAACCTTGTTCTGTCCTTGCCATATGCAGGGCTCCGCGCACTCGAAGACACTGTTGATCATTGCCAACGGATGATTCGGATCGAAGCCGCCGACACCGTTGAACCGCACATGACCGACAATCTTCGGCCGGGTCCGCATCTTCCCACCGACGGGAACGCCGGTTGTGTTGAAGTATGCCGCGCGCGCAAACCGCTTCGGATCGCTGTGGTTCTTACCAAAGCGATGTCGCCAAACACTCCCAAAGCCTGTAATCGTGACCAGCATTTCTGTCATGCACCCTTCAAACGCTTGTTCTTCTGCCGTTCGGCATACAAATCTTCCTGCAGTCGGTTGATGTGGCCCACAAGCCTAGCGCCGTCCCCATTTGCGTCGGGCGACACGGCTTCCCCATTGCCGGCCCCTGAGCTTCGCGGTCCGTTCACTTTCTTTGACAATGCGTCGAGCCGCATGGAAAGGTCAGCAACGACAAGTGATTTCTGCTGAAGCTCTTCCTGAAGCTTGTTCCGATCCTGTGTCGTGGCTTCGAGTTGACCCGCGACGCGCTGGAGCTCGGCTCTCAGACTGTCTACTTGCGTATCGCCCCAGCCGGGTCGGACGTCTCCTGCTTCCGAGGCCTCGATCGCGCGATTGCACTGCTCGATGTGTCGGTTGTATTTCTCAATGGCTTCGGTTGCCGCCTGACGGGCAAGGAGATCGTGACTATAGATGTCCGCCATCATCTCCGCGGTGACTCGCATGCTGCGGCGGTGGTCCAGATACAGCTTGGTGTAGGCAACCATGACGAGCAACATCCCGACCGTTACAGACACGCTGTACCAGAAGTGCGGTTCCTTCACGGTTGCTTGAAGGAAAACCTCACGTCGTTTCTCAAACCAGGTTCCGTAGTCGAAATTGCTTCGGTTGAATTGCTTCAACAGAAATTCGTACCAAGTGTCCCGGCCAACATGCTGCTGCGGGGCTTGCGCTTGGACACTGGGAGCAAGAAGGAAAAGGATGATCATCAGCAAACTACTACAGATTGCTCGGTTCATAATTCTCAACGCATCCGCCTCACGGATCGCGTCGCCGTGAATTCGGCGCTCTTAAAGCGCAGATGAGCGCCCACCGATGTTGCGCGCGATTGTTTTAGACGAGGATAAAGCGCGGGTTCGAAGTGAGGCACGCGAACATCCGCTGGAGGACGCACATGCAAGTGCGCATGGAGAGTTCCGCGCGTGTCATCCGTCATTAGAATTTCCATCTGACCTTTCGGCAGGTTCTTGATGTGCTCGTCGAGCGCACGCGTTTCGGTGGCCTGGACGTCTACCGCCCGACCGGTCTCCTCATATCGTTCGTATCCGAAGAACTTCCACCGCTCCATGGACAGGCTGCGCCGCGTGACGCGATGCTCCGCCGAGGCCCGCAGAAAATAGCTCGCCGTTTCCTCATCGCGGGTTCGCAGAGTCACGGTTGTATTAGGTGCGGAGGCCACGTCCTCTTTGAACCCGCGGCCGACGTGCATGAGCTGAGGGAGGCTCTGCATCGAGAATAGAAACGCTGTGTGGGTCCCTCGCGCGGTTTGCAGAATCTGGGGAAAGTTCCGGTATCCAAAGGGCGCGAATTCGTCCAGGATGACGCTAAAGAGCGGCCGGTTCGCCCTGTGGCGCTGTTCCTCGTTTTCGTACCTCTTGCCGACCACGAGTTGAAGATTCTGCAGCAGCATCTTGCCGAGTGCGCGGACAGGCTCTGTGTTCTTGTTCACATTCAACGTCACGAACAGGATGAGTTCCTGTTCGATGACCTCGTCCAGAGAAAGCAGGTCTTCATACGGGCCTGTGATGACGCTCAACTCGTCGTCGAGAAACGTCATGCACTCGTTCAGCAATCCTTGAATCTTCGGAACCCTTTCCCGGTCCTGGAACGATTGATATAAATTCTTCACCGACATCTCAAAGTTGAGTTTCCGCTGCGTGCTTATCCCTGTGTCCTGCTCAAGATGTCGAGATGCTTTCGCCACCTGTTCCCGCAATACCTGTTCGTCAATCGCCATGACGAGCACATCGTAGAAGTTGAACTTCAGCCCCGTGTACACGAGCACCCGCACAATATCCGCGAGGTAATTCAACTGGTGCTTGCCGAAAAACTCGTCGTGCAGATTGAAGGAACCGAACACCATATTCACCACTGGCATGTAATCCTCGTCGCTACAGTGGAAGGGGTTGTACCGCACCGATACGTCCGGCCGGGCTGGGTTCAGAACGCGCAACTGGTTCAGGCGACCGGCATGGTGAATGTGTGGGAGAAGGCTGTAAAAGAATTCCATGTCACCCTTGCCGTCAAAGATCACCATCGGTATGTGGTGACGGTCTTCGGGAGGTCCCACAACTCGGCACAAGTCCTGCGTAATGATGTTGCGCAGCAGCGTCGTTTTTCCTGATCCGGTCATCCCCAATACAATTCCTTGCATCACCCGGACACGATCGGGCCACAGCCATGCCTTGCTGTGTACGTCGTAGCCCAGCACAACGGCATCCTGCGTCCAGGCTTGCTGAGTTGCGCGCTCGTCTCTGTTGGGACGCACAACCAGCGGCGGATGCGGCCACTGTCTTTCTCGGCGCAAGCGTGCTGTCAGAAACAGATATGCTGTGGAATAGAGAGCGGTAATTCCGATGAAGAGATAGCAGGCCATCTCCGCGACTTGCCGGCCCGTGAAGTGGTATCGCTCGCGTGCGAGGTACCAGGTGAACGAGCCACTGGCCAGCAAGAGTGCAGCGATGACAACCTCGTAAGTCTCTACGAGAGGCGGATGCTCACGCGGTGCTGGATACGCAGGGTTCATGACTCGATGACCGCGCCTCCGTGTCGGATGGGTTGCACCTCCAGCTTCCCAGGCGCGGATTCACGCCCAGACTGGTCGGGTCTTGACTTCGACCAAGACGTGATCCTCATTCTCGATCGCGCTGGAGTTAGCACAACACTCATGATGTTGGCGGCGACGGTAGCCAAATACGCGAGGGTGAGAGAGACCCTAAGAGCCGAGTCCATGTCTGCGGTTCCGGTCAGACCGAGCGCTTTCGCGATGCAGTAAAGGCTGAAGAACGCAGGAGCGACCAACCCCAGTGTGAGAACATCTGGGACGACAATCGCGATTGTCTCCAATAGTTGGACGAAGAAGCTCATCGAGTCACAACCAATTAACCCGCGAAGTTGAAATAGCAAAAACAGACCACGGCAGTAACAGATAGGATTGCGCCAAGCACGAATCCTGCTTTGGGTTTGCGTCGTGCTCTCGGGTCGAAGGGGCTGGGGGAGTCGAACAGCGTGTTGACGATTGCTTTCGTTAGACCGATGTCCGACCGTTGTCCCAAAGACTCCTTGATCCAGGCGTGCGCCTCATGTGACGAAACCTGCATCGGCATCTCAAAGCACCAGCGTTGCGTTAATCGGTCCCTTAGGACCGGCAAGGAATACCAATCGAAGCACGGTTGGTTCGTTGTGTTCCTGAGGAAGCGGTATCGCCACGATTCCCGTCGTTTCCTGTCCTGGCTCAATTCTTGAGGAGCGTATCTGGCCTTTCGCGACCTCGATGCGGGTCTCACCGCCGCTCTTCAATCGTGCTGCCTCGTCGGGGCTGAGCTGATAGTTTGCAAGAGGGTAGAGCGACTGACGGTAACGCGGGGCATTAAGTGCCACTACCTGTGGGGCTCCGGGCACATAAGCTTTCTGGGTCTGGTTCCGAATGGTGTACCGGATGAAGACTTGCCCGTCGTGTTCGAGCAAATCCGTCAAGTAAACAGCAATTCGATTCTTTTCAGAAATAGACCCATATAAACGGACGGGCTTGGCTTCGATGAGTACGTCCGCCGGCGATGGGTCACTTGGCGTGACAGCCCGATTCGCAGAAACATTGGCCGGGGGATCTGCTGCCGGTTGATCAATCGCGAAGTCCATTTGTGGCACGGCTCCTGACGGGTCGAGTTCGTAATTGAAGCGGCCGGACGCCGTCCACACAAACAGATTGGTCGCCACGCTCGCTTCGGTTGGTTCGATGAAGACCTTGTTCTCGCGCCACTCCACTTTGAACACAGGACTCCCCACCGCAACCGTGCTGACCGGCTCGCTCATTTCGAGAACAGTCAAGTGGTTCAAGGCCGTTTCAACATGGAGGATTTGTCCGCGATCCGGTTTCTGCACCTCCACCTTTTGTCCCCAGGCAGGCAATGAAAGGACTGCAACTGCTATGCAAGAATTCCAAAACCTCTTCACGTTTCCTCCTTGTCATCTTTATATATGGACTGCCCAGGAGGCCCAGACCTCAGGCCTCCTGGACAGGATTTGGTTCACGATGGAGTTTCTCCTTGTGCACGGGCCGTGCTCGCGTCACTCGAAGAAGCCTTTTCGCCGCGAGTGTCGTCACACGGCTTGCTCAAGGTCGACGTTGCGCGTTTTATTACGGTGGTGCGCTGGCGAATATCGTTGAACACCAGCTTGCCATCGCGGATCGTGCCTGACCCATATCGCATCGGGAATGGCTGCACGCCATCGACGGCTTTCCCGTCCACGAGCACTTCGCCCTTCTTCGATATCTGAAGGAGGAAGATTTTGCGCTCGTGCGTGCTTCCATCGCCGTTGGGGAATTGTTCAACGAGAAAGACGCGGCCTTCCTCGTCAAACTCGATTTCACCATCCACGAGATCGGGAACGAAGACCTCGACAGGTCTGCTGCCGGTCTCCTCCGCGATCTTGTCGATGATTTCCTGTGGGAAGGCGTGAAACAGCAACGAGCCGTTTCCTTTCCCCGCACAGATAATCGCGTGCAGGGACTGACACCAGCCTCGCCGGTTCTGCTTCTTTCCGTCTCCCCACGCTCGAACGATTGACCGCAAGGCTTGGAACTCCTCACGGGACCGCTCCTTGTTGGCGTGGACTGCACTGCGGGCGGCATTGCGTCCAGTGCGCGCTTCATTCCTGGTTGCCTTGTCGTTTCGTCTGGCCTGATACTCGGCCTCAGCTTTCGCCAGAGCCTCGTCCAAGACCTGTTTTTCCTTGATGAGTTTTCCGACTTCCTCGGCGTAAATCCGGTTTACCAAGCGGCACTCCTGGGACATTTCCCGCGTGAAATGCTCGCCCGTAATTAGCCCGTGAAAGTCGGCGATCGGTAACTTCGCGGAAAAGAAGTCTTCGACTTCCTTCCTCGCGAGGTTGTACAGGTACCCGATCTTGTCGGTGGACAGAACTTCAAGATGCACCGGCATATCGCTGACCCGCTCTTTATCTTTCAGTTGGAGCCACGGCGCCGATGGCACCTTTTGGCGAATCTCGGCGATGAGCTGCTGGTTTACCTCAGTGCCCCACTTGAGGCTGTCCAAGGCATGCTGCAGTTCATCCACGAGTTGGTAGGCTTCTCCTCTGAAACCGGCGGCGTAACAGGAGGTCTTCAGATCGGTTATCGAGCCAATCTGATTTCCTTTTGCCTGATTCGCTACCAGAGCGAGATTCCACCAAGGGCTCTGCTTCTTGGTGCGTTTGGTTTTTCCTTTTTCATGAGTACCCTGATGCACGAACCGGCTCTCCACAAAACGGGGGAAACGGTCTCCTTCAACCACGGCTACCAGGTCGAAATCGAAGTCTCCACCGTTCTTGGCTGCTGTTTCGCTGTGTAGGGTAAACGTCCCCTCGAGTTTGATCTGCTTCTCCACCAAATCCACGACTGCCCCGCTGTCCATCGAGCACCCGTTTTGCTCTTCGATGACTTGCGTCACCAGGGCGACCGCCTCTTCGGTGGACACCCGATTGTAAGGAAGCAAGTCTTCGAACATACGGATTGGGTAGCGCACGACGAGCCCTTTCCGGCACGGTACCGAACTGATCGCCCGGTCCTGAGGCAGCCAGTCCGATGCGGTAACGACTTGACCTTGATACAGGCCGAGAAAACCGTCGTCGGCAAGGGCAAAACCCGGGATCTTGAAGCCACCTGCGGTGCAAAGCTTGAAGGTCCACTTCGCAAGCAGACGGTTCAACGCGTTGTTGATGTAGGGATGTTTGATGAGGTAGCCACTCGAATCAACCTTGAGCACGGCTTCAACGACGGTGTGCTCGAATGAGGTGTACTCCGAGTTGATCGCCTCTTCCCCTGTGGCTTGTGCGTGAGACGAGCCTAGAAGTTCAATGACCTCGTCATAGTTCGCGTCCTCGCACGCTTGACGCAGCTTGTGCGCCTGCTCCATGGCAAACGGCGTGATTTCGAGTTGGATGGACTCCCAAGGTGCGTGCTCGATCAGCGTGTAGCTGCTTTGGAGCTGGAGCGTTTGAGAAACCTCCCGGATGCCGAATACCACAGGTCCCCGGTAGGTGCGAACCTCGATTTTCGGTTTTCGCCAATGGAGGAAGTCCAAGAAGCGTGTGGATTGTTTATATTCGGGTTTGACACACGATTCAGGCAAGATGATGTCGGCTCCGAGCTTCTGAGCGACATCGTCCGGCATGACCTTGCATGCGCCTTTCGCCTGCGTGTTTTCGAATGCCAGTCGGAACTGGTAGAGCCGGTGCCGGGGCAGATGAAACCGCTCGAACACCGACCGCGAGATCCAGCCGCGGCAATCATTTGTTCCCAAAGTGTGGTCCTTTACGACCATCACCCTGGCGTCGGGTAACTGGATTCGCTGTTTGCACGGCGATACCAGGATGCCGAAATAGGTGATCGCTGCTTCCGGCCATTTACGGAAGCGCTCCGCGATCGCCGGCTCGTAGCGTTCGTCCACGGCGTAGAACTTGCCGCTCTTCGCCGAGGCGCTCGCGCCTATGAGTCGAAACCGCACACCATCCAGATCGAAAGACCTCATCGATCTTTGCACTTCGTTTTCCTGGTGATCTTCGAGTCGCCCAGGTGGGACATTGAGTCGTGCGACGCGAATGTCGGGATAAAGGCCCTGGAGGAGCGTATTTTCGAGCTGCTCTTCCTGGGTCAATCTTGGCAACATCCGCTTCATCTGCCCGATCTCGTTGATGTTGATCGTAATCACGGGCATCCCACTGCTTATTTCACTTGGCATTTCCTCCTCCTTATTTTTGTCCGGCAAGGGACAGAGGAGGAGGCCGTTGCCGCCGGTCTCTTCGCTGTCCTAGGCCGAAAACGAGGTACGGTTTCCGGTCAGGTTCGCGAAGAACCGGACCAGGTTTACTTGTTTATGGGCAGTTCAACGCTTTGCATTTCTTCGTTGCTGCGCCCTTTCTTCCTTGTTTGCTCGGCAACCACAAACAAAGAGTCTGCTGACCCACCCTGATGAGGCCCGACTGGGCACACGTCGAGCGAGCCAAGCACTCATCCACAATTAATGGAGCTTGTGGACGGCTCTCGACAGACCAACTTCAGCCTGTGAAGAAGCTTTTGCTATCCCGTCTTGGGCCCGCCGCGAACGGCTTCTCGTCCGAGTTGCGGCTTCTTGCCCGAGAAATCGGCAACGCCTCGCCACTCCGAAATCACGAAGTAGTTCAAACCGCTCTTGAGTGACTCAACCATCGCCTCCGGCTCGCCCGCGAACTCCTTGCCGAATTCGGGAACGCCGTTACTGCCTCCCGGTTTGGCAAGAAAGAAGCGCTGTCCTTCCACTCCATTCGCCGGTCCCATTCGCAATTTGCGAGTTCCACGCGAGGGGCGGCTCGTTTGCAAATCTTTCCCTTCTCCAACTGCTTCTGTCACACCTGCCGCCACGATAGAGACCTCCTTTCTTCTACTCCACCGCCTTTGAGTGCATGCCTCTTAGCGGCAAATCATTCAAGGCCTGTCCTTGTCGAGCCCACTTTTTTGCAACAGCCCTGCGTCCCGGTCACCTACCATCTGCTGTTCGCCGTATTCGGCTACCAAAAATCCACTCGGATTCACTTCCGAGCGCGTCGTTTCAACCAGCCTCACGTTGTACCGCGCGACGATTTGGTCTGTCGCCTCCGCCTGGTTCTTCACCCGGTGAACTTCCTTTACGCCGAAGACGGTGTACGTCCACGGTGTTCCCTTGACGTGCTCCATCGAGCGGATCTCAAAATCTGAAATCACGTGATCGTTTTTGATCTTTCCCACGGTATCGTCATCGCGAAGTCTGCTCATGGAATACACGCGCAGGTTTGCCGTCATCATGTTCAAAGCCTCGGCAAGGTTCCTGTCCACCGAGTCCGCTGTATATGCGAGATATCGACTGAGAAACTGACGCACTACCGCCCTGCCTTCGAGATCGGTAGGCGCTACGCTCGTGGGGTCATTTGCAGAGGAGGCATTCGCGGACAGGCTGAACGTCGCCGCGCTGACCGGGTGAGGTCCTCCGACAACCGAGGCATTGCCGTCCTTGTCCACGTGGATCACGGTCGGCGGTTGCAAGCGAACGTACACGGCGAACCCCAGAGATGCCATTGCCAGCACGCCAAAAATCGTTGCCAGCACCATGGAGCGATTCGCATAAGCGCGGATCATTCCGTCGTGCTCGTAATACTTGGTATATCGAGTGACCTCCGGAAGCTCACCGATTCGGCTAACTTTTTTCATCTGCTATTCCTTTCCTTTCAATCCTCTGTAAGCTGACCCGAGTGAGTAGCCGACGTACCAAGCCGTCGCATGCGTAGCGTTGAATCCACGATATTGGCCGGGGCGACTCGAGGAACGCCACGGCGACGCAGAAGATGGCGGGGGCGGTGCAGGTGTTGTCGCGGAGGATGGTGTAACGCTGGTTCCGCTAGTAGGTATAGCGGCACTCCCGTCACTAATCCCGCTTTCAGATGGCGGTGTTGGAGGCGTGGACGCAAGTGCTGCGCCCCCGGCACCGCCACTCGATGCGCCTACTGGTACCGGCGCGGACGACGAGGCTCCGAGGCCACCCGGAGGTGGCGGAGGTGGTGGTGGAGGAGGTGGCTCTCCCCCGGCTGCGTGAGAGGCGGCTGCACCTTCTCCGACACCAATGAACGATGCAGCGGCCAAACTCGCAACGGCACCGGCGGTGGCAGTCATGGTGCTGACCATCGTCATCATCGTGCTGCCCACGTCACCACGTACGATGCGGCTGGCGATGAACGGAATCAACGCAATCGAGAAAGAAAAAATACTGGCTGTAAGCGCCAGAAGTATCATTTCGCTCGAACCGACGAAACTGTTTAGAACTCCGTTAGCGCCGAGCACAGCGTTTATGCTCGACAGATTCACCGCCGACATGAGGACTTGAATGATCGCGTAAATCAGACCCCATGCCTGAAAGATCATAAGGTTAACTAAGTATGTGCGTGACAACTGCCCGAGTCCCCGTGTCGGTAGCAGCGCCAATACAAACGGGCCCGTTACGTAGAGTACCGACCCGTACATCGCATAGAAGACGGTGAAAATGAGATAGCAAATGGGAAAGATCACGAACGCGCTGAGAATCAGCATTAGACTGATGACTCCTGAAGCCAGGCCAGTCACAAGATTCCATAACGACGTGTTTCCATTCGCTTGCCAATATTGGGCCAACTGGTTCATCCAATTCGCGAAGAGATCTCCGACGCCCGTGGAGTTGTAAATGAAATTGGCAACGGAATTGAACATTCCATTGACGTCGCGAAACGCAGCGCCGTAATTGGCGAACACGAGTCCCAGGACCAGATACTTGGTTCCCGAACTCGCAAGCATTCGAACGTCCCCCCCAGCCGCAAACGCTTCGTACGCGCTATAGAGAAAACTAAGGAGAAGGATGGTCCCCGCAACGCCCAGCACCGCGCTCGTAACGTTTGCGGTATCAATCCCATTTAGAGCTGTTTGGAGCAGTTGCTCGAAATAGAACACGGGTCATTGCCTCTTCAGGAGGTTGTAAATCTGCTGCTGTACAGCGGTCGCACTTGCGGCGCCGTTTTTAACATTCGCACCTGCGTTGGCCAAGTCGATCGCACGCACGCGCATCAGATCAGCTGTTGCTGCCTGTGTATATGCATTGGCGCGAACCAGCCAGGCATCTGCCTGTGCTTCAATGATCGGTGCGCTACCAGGAGCGGCCGTCTGAACGCTCTGGTTGATCTGGTCTGCCGCCTGAAGTTCAAGATCCGCTAGAGCATCGATTTCGATTGCCCTTTTCATTGCTGCTTGTGCCGCGGCATCCGTCATATCAACCATATCCCGCGCCTGTGGGGACGCCGCAGTCGCATCCGGCACTGCACCGTACACAGCCGTATATTGCGCGCTGGTTTGGGCGATCTGATTCGGATCGCGAGAAAGCAGGTTCTGTTCAAACTTCTGGGTTGCCGGAAGAGTTGCGCTGTTCACCGGAGCACGCATTACTCCCTCGATCTGGCTGAAGATGCCTTGTACGCTTCCGACGAGCGCACGGGCTTGATTGATCAAGTTCTGCGGCCAGACGACCGTTTGTTCGAAGGTCGAGATCCCTTGCTCGATCGAGAGAATGCCATTCAAGCCTCCACCTATAACGCTGCTCAAAGTGCTGCTGATCGTACTTAGACCAGCCGCCATAATCGCGCAGCACGGATCAAGGAATTGACTTCGTACGGGTCTTGGGACCGCCAAAGTAAGGACCAGCAACAAAACAACGGTACGGACCTTGTGTCCCCAGGCCCACCGCAGACCTCGCTTCACAGTCTGGATGGCTCTCTTCATTGCCCGTCTCCTCTCTTAGTGCCGTTGCAGCAGATTCAGAATTTGCGTGTTCACATCTCCCGACATTGTCGCTCCGCGTTTGCGAAGGGCATTTTCGTGAGCCAATCGGGCCGCCTCCTGGCGTAACTCAGCCGCGAGCATCTTTTGCGTCAGAGCCTGACTCTGAATGCTCACTACTACCGCCGTCGCTGTTAGAAACGGCGCCGACCCGGGAGCTGCTTGGCCGGCAGCGTTCTCAATATTATTGGCTGCCTGCAGAGTCAGATCATCGGAGGCGTCGCTTTCTTTCAGCGTCTTCAAGTTGTCAACCGCCATTGCGTCGTCCATGTCCATCATCGCGCGGTCCGCGGGGCTGGCCGCTGTCACAGTCGGGAGGGTGCCATAGGTGTTGCCATAGGCAGACGTGAGACCCCCGAAATCATTGGTTTGGTGATTTCGCATAACGTTCTCGAGTGCAACCGGATTGGGCAATGTGGCGCTTTTTAAGTTGATGTTGAAAATGCTCTGCATAAGACTTCTGTACTGGCCGATCATTTGCGTTACCATCGCCTTCGCCTGGTTGATTAGGGCAACTGGCCAGGTCACCTGCTGGTAGAAATTGCTGATCGCCGTGCGAACCGAATTGATCGAGTTCGTTGCCGTCTTGATCAAGCCGTTGATCACATTCAGCACGGATTGAATTGCTCCGATAAGGCTCGCTTGGGCCTGAGCGGCCGGTGGACTGACGAGCGCCACGACTAGGACCCCCGTCAACGTGAGAGCAAGGATCTGTCGCCTGGTTCTTGCGACCACCATCCAGTAGGAAAAGAGAACGAACAACAATCCGAACAGCACGTCTGTCAGCAACACCATAAGGGCTCCTCTCATGGCCTGCTCGAATGCGGAAACAACCCAATCGAGTCCTCGACTCACCGGGCCGACCAGAAATGGCAGGCTCGCCAAGAGCAAGACGATGAGCACTCCCCAGGCAGCGGAGCGGAGCGGCGTCTGATATCGAGCGGAGATATTGCCAATGAGTCGTTTCATGGCTGCGTTTCTCCCGTCACCGCGCCTGAGAGCTCTTCCGGCAACGGCGGAACATCGGCGAGTCCTCGAGGGAACTTTTGCGCCAATTCCTGGTAGGTCTGGAGCAGTGGCCGATCCGCGAATTTCTTCAAGAGCCAGGCCCTGTACCTTCGCTCTCGGGGAAACGTTGTGCATACCCAGTAGTCCACGGCCGTTGGCGTGATGCGAATCGTTTGGGTCGTTTCCGCCTTTTCTCCAATTACCAGGAGCGCGTCCGCACTCTCCCCTTTGTGTGGCGCGCTGAAGCGCTTTACTTCATTCAAAGCAACTGGGTTCAAAAAGAGGTGATTGACCAGAGGACTCACGTCCCCCGGTTGCTGTCCGATGATTTTGATGCTTGCATTCTTCAGGATCCCCGGACCATGCTCGCGTGGCTGGAATTCTGTTCCCACAAAGTCTTCCACCGTCTGACTGATTCCCCAGACGCTCGCATTTCTTTTGCGCGCTGTCCGGAACAGTTGGACCACTTCGGGCGCGAGTGTCGAGGAGTCCAACAGGAACCAGCATTCGTCGAGAACGGTAATGTTCGGCTGACCCGTCTTCCCGCCAGCACGGGATGCCACCGCATTCGCAATCAAAATGCTCATGGCCGTTTCGAGCTTCGGATCGGCGCTCAATCCTTCGACATTGAAGAAAAGCCAATTGCTATCGAGCCGCATGGTTGTGTGAGCGTCAAAAAGCTTGGCGTAGATCCCTCTTTCTCCCGTCCATCCGCGGAGTTTGATCGCAGCCAGACGGGCTTCGTCGATCGTTCGCTGCATGCGCTCTTCGTCGCGCCATTGCGCCAACTCCTCGCGAAGATCGTTGAATGTGGGAATCGGGTTCGAGTAACGAATGGCGCACCGTTTGTAGGTCCGCGCAATCGCATCGCTCAATAGGTTGTCGACCAGCGAATTGTCCGAGCCCGGACTTTCGCCAATCATGTGACGGGTGAGATTCTTGAGAAACGCGATCTTCTCCTTGCTTGGCGTCGTATCTCCCGCTGGCAAGTCCCAAGGATTGAGCGTCTCAGTGCCATCCAGCTTGACGTTGATGACGCGCCCGCCCATCAATTCCACAAGTGGCTGGTAGGAATCACCGCGTTCAATCACCGAGATTTGGGGGTTGGCACGCGCCATCATGAGCAAGAAGAGTTGGGCCATGAAGGTCTTACCGCCACCGCTCTTCGCCATGATGAGCATGTTGGCGTCGCCGAGGCTTGCGTCGAACGGCGAAAAAGGCACCAGTTGCCGGTAGGGCGTTTCAAAAAGCATGAGCGGTGAATGCCGGGTCCCTCGCCACGGCATCTCGACGGGCAATAGATCAGCGGCATTGAGAGTTAGCAGATCAAGCTCTCGCCGGTTTTCTCCTCCCATTGCGGGAAGGCCGGTGAAAAAGAGACGCTTCTGCGCAAGGGTCTCCGGAATGCCCCGGCCGCCATTCATCCGCGCGATCGCATGTAATACGCGCTGACGCCGGTCCGCCAGAATGCGTTCAGCCTCTTCCCGCTCCATGCGGTTCCGGCACGACCTAGAAGTCCTTACGGTTACGATCAGGCTCATCTGGCAAGACTTCAGAGAACTCGAAATCAAGTCCTGCAAAACCTTGACGAGTTGGTGCTCCGCCACCTGCGCGTCGACATTGATGCGAAAGCCCCCGTGAAAATCCTTCTGCGCGGCAAGCATCTTTCGCAGGCGACTCTTGTACTGTTTGATCGATTTGCTCTGGTCGGGGAGGATCACGTCCGCATTGATCACGAGAGGAAAATCCATGACAACGAGCTCGCGCAGAATCCCAGGGAAAGTGGCATCCGGGAGGTCTTTCAAGCTGATCCATGAATAGAGGACACCGCCGACCTTGAGGTAGTCATCTTGTTCATCTTCGATGTTCACGTTCACCATCTGGCTTCTGGCGCTCTCATACCAGAGTGACTCGTCGGGCGGACAGTAAGGCAGAGTGTCATTACCAAGGGGTTGGAGTGCCCGCTTGATCTCGAGGAAGATGTTCTGCTGGGTCATCCGGCGAATCGACATACCTGTTGCCCCGAGCGTCGCCTCCACCCCAGCCAACAAACTGTTAAATTCGGCGAGAAGCTCCTCGTGTTCCTGCCGTGATCGTTCGATACATTTCGCAGCGGAGACGCTCAAGCGTCCGCCCGATTTCATTGTTCGTTTCCACTCGAAGTCCGGCGACTGATGATGGGCGCGGGGGTTCCAGATGAAATACAAGTGAAGGAAGTGTTCCAGATAAAAGCCTGCGGATTCCCGGTTATGCCACAGCTCGATGTGAAGACGATCGAGTTCTCGGAGCACCTGGCTTTCGTTCCGGCGCTCCCGAACATAACGCGATACCAAATCGCCAGTGCCTTCCGAAATCTCAAATCGCACCTGCATCCGCATGGAGCGTTCAGGCAGTGATCTCACCAGAGATTCGAGAAGATCCTTGAGCCTGTTTCTTGCCTCATCACTGGCGTAATACGATTGAATGCCGCCAACCTCGAACCCGGCCACCATGGAGCCGTCGATTTGCACGGCTATGTTGTCCAGCAGGTCCCGGATCCGAAGTTGCTCGCACAACGGGGGCGCGCTCATCGATTGTTCGTACCGTTCGACCGTCATCGGCATTCTTAGTCTCCTGACCGCAGGTATTCCCGTGTGAGTTCCCGGTCCCGTTCCAAGCCAGAGTAGACGTGTGGCTTTGCATGAAACATCACCCAGTCTTGGAGGTAACCGCGCTGCTTGCCGTACTTGAACAGCATGAGCGCGGGAATGCTCAACACGGGCACGACGTACTGCAGGACCATATTCATCGGTAGTCCAAACATCTCTCGATGAAGAAACCTTCCGAGAATGTTCGCGACGACCGCCAGCGCGAGGATCGCGAACAGGTCTTCGGCTTCGAGTCCGAGAAATGTGACTCGCGTCCGGAGATTGCGGTACGCAGGTGTAATTTCAAGCGCCATCTTTTCATCTCCTACGGGACTCCTCCCGTTCCATGCGCGACGAAAAATTCCGCAAGCCGCAGCAGTCCCGAAAGAAGCAGACAGAGGCCGGCTGCCACGAAGTGCCTCATCCATCCTTCCGTGGGATGAACTCGCGTGATGATGCCCATGCGCAGGGCCCCTGCCGCCACCTGCAAACCTGCGTATACGGGCATCAGCACGTTGCAAATCCAATCGACCAGGCTCACCAAAGAGATCCAATAAACGTCAGGGTCATTCCAGGCCCTTTGGGAAGCGAACGTTTCCATCGCTCGCAACAATCCGGAAGCCATCAGGCAGAGAAATCCTCCATACATCGCAGCCGCAGAGGGCTCTGACCGGGCGAATTTCAGAACCGCGATCGCAAAGAACAGACCAGCCAGCGTGGGTAGAATCACGTTTCCCGCCCAATTCGTTAGGTTCAGAATTCCATTGGTGAACGACATCGCCCTTTCTACGCCTCCATGGAAAGCACCAACTTCCAGATTCCTGAAACACACAGCATGGCTAGTGCAACAGCAACTAAACGCATGGCCGGACGGCGCGTGGCAAAATTGATGATGGCTCCTATGATCGCGAGGCCTGCCGCGATCGGCAGGATGGTCCCTGCTAAGTAATTCCACAGGCTGTCCAGGACATCAGCGGTAGCGAACTGCGTTCCCGTGTTGTAGCTCTGAATCAAGGTGTGCGTCGTCTGCGTACCGAGTAAAAACATTGCGGCAAGGATGGACGGCAAAGGATGTCCGCCTGAGGCGGCGTCAAGAATGGATTGAAGGACGAAATATGCCGCGAGCGTAGTGACCATCCTACCGGCGACGAAAGTTGTGACGAAGTTGGATACGTCTGATTCCAACGAAGCGAGCCATGAGGTCCCAATCCCACCAGTGGGCAACGGCGTTGCGACGCCGAACGAAGTGAACCATCCCAGCAGAGGTCCGAGCGTTACGAATATGATCGCCCAAAACATCCACTTGGTGAAGCTGCCTCCGATGTGGAACGTCGTTCCGCCCTCCTGTCTCAAGCTGATTCCCGCGAGAACCATTGCGACCAAAGAAGCCGCGGGCGCAAGCTGCAGGAGAACTTGGACGACGTCGTTCAAAAGTTGTGGGACAGCCATTGCTCCGTTCTCCTCTTCTCTTTTATAAAGCGGTTCGAATTGACTCCTGAGCGGAGATTGGCAGGCAGTCTGAATCATTTCTCCCCCTTCCAACTGCCTGCCAACTCCGTCACTAAACGCGTGCTGCCTCGGTTTAGGGCACGCCCGCGGTCCCATTGGTGATCCAAAATTCGATCAACCGGGTTACCCCTGAAACTGCCAGCAATCCCGCTGCTGCTGCGAGCCACCGGCCAACACCTCGTCCATTCAGCCAGGAAACAACCGCGCCAACTACAGCGCCTCCGGCTCCCACAGGGGCGATGACATTGCCAATCCAGTTGATGAAGTTCAGGAAGGCGCCTTCCGGTTGAGCGGCGGTCTGCCCTTGGACGGCCACGTTCGTTTGCGGTTGGGTTCCCAGGTTTTGCGCCCAGAGATACTGGCCTGCAAGGATGAGGCTGATAGCGGATACAGCCAGTGCCCGCCGCAATGCGTCGTCCACCTTTACTTTCATAGAGTGCAGTCCCCTTTCTGCTTCGCCGCCTCTTTCCTTGTGAACGACCCGGCGGGAAAGCATCTCAAGCAGGGGGGAACCTACGACCAGTTCTCGCGTTTGTCAAAAAAGTGAGGGGTACTATAGGTGTGACCGATTGGCAGCAGTCAAAGGATCGAACCCAGGAATCCGGAAGTTTCAAGCGAACCCGCGAACGCGCTCGATTGCTCCTTCAAAGTCGGCCCGGCTGAGAGGAGGGGGAGGTTGGTCTTTCTGTGCTCTCATGAATGCCAGCCGCTTCGCGGCATCGCAGATTGCTTTAAGATCCGCCGGAGCAAAACCATCCATGAGACCCGAGATGAGTTCGAATTCCAGTCCGGCTTCCAGTCGGACCGGACCCAGGTACTTGATAAGTAGCTTTTCGCGTCCATTTCGCCCAGGAAGACCAATTTTGATTTTCTCCGAGAACCGTCCGCCTCGCAGAACACGCGGATCAATGCTTTCCGGGCGATTCGTGGCGCCCATAAGGAAGACATTGTTCTCAGCTTGCAAGCTGCTGATTTCTATTAGGAACTGATCCACTACTTGAATGTCGTGCTGACCTAGGGAAGCGTTGGCTTGTGGCAGAAGGGCATCAAGTTCGTCGATAAAAATCAGGGAAGGACTGTGTGCCTTGGCTCGGGAAAACAATCCAGCGACCTGCTTCACAGAGTCCCCGGTGTACTTTCCTAGGATATCCGCAGGAGTGATTGCGTAAAAACTACGATTCGTTTGAGTTGCAATAAGCCGGGCAATCGTCGTCTTGCCTGTTCCGGTCGGACCGACTAGGAGAACTCCGGTGGAAATCGGGACCTGCATCTTTTTTGCAAGTTCCGGCTCATTTAGAAGCCTGATCAGCATCCGCACATCGCCCTCAACATCCTCTTCGAGCACCAGATCGGACCACTCAACAGGTTCAAACGGTTGCCGGTCCTTGCCGCCCGATTGCTCGAAGGCACGCCGCAGATCACTTTCCTCGATCCGGCGTCCTTCTGCAGCCGCAAACGTGGCTGCCTTGTCAACGAGCGCCCGTATCTTCGCAGGGCTTGTACCAGCCGTTGTCTGTGCAAACTCCTTCAAATCGAATCGCTGCCAGGGCCTGTTCTCCAATTGCTTCTCAAGAATTTTTAGCCGCATTGCCTCGTTCGGCAGGTCGACTCGGATTTCGAGGTCAATCCGGCCCTCCCGAACCACCGCTTCGTCCAACCCCTCCATTTTGTTGGTGGCCAAAATCAATACGAGGCCGGGCACGTCGCGGTACTTTGTCATCATTTCCATGAACGTTGTGGTCGCGCTGTTGAATGAACGGCCGGACCCAGTCGGATCTCCGCCCGCTGCCAGATGCTGCCTGGACGTCAGCAGCGAATCGACCTCATCGAAAAACAGCAGAACCGGTGCCTGCTTCGCCGCGTCTTCAAATTCCGCGTGAATTCTTTTCTCGGTGTCACCCATCCACATGCTGATCAAGTCGCTAGCCAGAACACGCCGAAACGGAAGGCCAAACTCGCCAGATGTAGCCTCGGCCAGGAACGTTTTCCCGCTACCTGGCGGCCCGTAGAGAAGAATGCCATTTCTCACAACACCATACCTACTGTATTTCCCCGGCTGCATCCGGCTCTCAACCAGCTCTCGGATTTGTTGCTTTTCTTCTTCGAGCCCTCCTATGTCGGAGAAACGGAGTCCTGGCACTCTCGTCGACATCTGCTGCTGTGGTGAACTGGAAACCCGATTCGGTGCGGAATACGGAGATTGAGACGAAAGCGTGGGGTTCGGTCCGCTTGCGACAGCTGCTTTTTGTGCCTTCCCTCGGGAGAAAATGATCCAAAAAACTGTCACCCACCACACGATGATAGCGACCAGGATCAAACGGAAACCCGATCGATTTCGCGTCATCCCCAAAGGTTCAAGGAAGCCCCACAGTGGCTTCCAATTCAGCAACAGCCAGAACCCGTAGAGCAAACAAATCGAGATCCCCAGTTTTACGATCTTTTTTCCGATGCTGTGAATGCCCGACAGCGGCCCGCGCAACAAGGCCACGAGCAAGAGAGCCACCGCAAACATTGTCGGCCAATTCAGAAACCATTCTGGCGGGCCAACTGCCGCTACCACAGCAAGCGGCACGACGACCAGCATCAGAGCAAGAAAAGGCCTTTCCTTGCCGCTTGTCGGACCGTTTGAAGCTCCTGGAGTTGCTACAGAAGACTGATAGCCCCTACGAAAAGAATCACGGACTTGGGAGACAAATCCGCTCACCCCGCGACCCAAATGCCATCCCAGACGGTGCGCGAGGGCGAAACCAGAGCCGCTATAGCCCCTGGAAAACACGCGCCTTCTTCTCCTGCCCATACTCTAGCTTATGAGGACGGTGAGACCAAGGGTACCTGAGGAGAACTCGTGAGGGGTCGAGAGACGTTCTAGTTTATGGACACGTCTTCTGGTTGAATCTCGATTCGTTCCAGGGGAATGCCTACCTTTCGCAAAGCATCTCTCTTTTGCGCGATATACGCTTCATCGTAAGCACTTTCCAAGGTCTCCCCGAGCTCCGCAAGAGCCGCTTCCAACTTAGTGAGTTCACCGGCAAATTCCGCCTTCTCGAATCTCCAACGCTCACGAGACACATAGCACTGTCCGGAATCATCCAGATTCAGATACATCCGTGCAATGCCATGCTTGTAGAGGTTGATGCCATTCACACGGCCCATGAACATGAATCCGGCACACCGTTTCGTTCCGAGCTTCTGCTCGAGAGGCGTCCAATTCGGTTCCATTCCCCGATCTCCTTCACTGCTGGGGCACTTGTTGTGCCATGTTTTGCACGCCCGGCTGCTGATACATTTCACTCAGTTCTCGCCTCAACTGCATTAGCTGGCGGAGTTCGTCCGCGGTCGGAAGTGGTGCATTGTTGACCTGCTGTGTCCTGGCCGAATGCACTTCTTCCTCAGGCACCGTCGTACCCTTTCCAACTACGATGTAGAATCTGGTGTTCCCCGGAACACTCACGACAACGTTTTGGTTGAACATCAGGTTGCTCAACTCCTGGTCGCCGGCGATACCGATGTTGGTCGCAATCCGATCCCGCAAGAAAGCACTTTCCGATAGTGGTCCATTGAGCCCATTGGACCCCACAAGATACGTCGCTGCCTGCCCGAGACCTGTGAAGGTTCGCACCAGGAAGTTCGTGCCGGATCTTTTCCCGCTCACAACACCTTTTAGAGGTCCGAAGGCCAAGCTCATGGCCGTGGCGTCGATCTTTTCGCTAGATCCGTCCGGCATTTGAATTGTGTCGAACCGGATCGCTACGAACCCAGACCGGTCCGCCTGCTGGAGGCTGCCGAGTACCAGAGCTCCTGCAGGTATGACAATTTCCCCGTCCCTTTCATAGTTGTACTCGATCGCCGCGACAACGGGCGTCTTGATTGCGCTGTTCACAACCGATTGGAGGCGAGCGACTAGCCGCGTCCCCGCCGGCACGTTCAATGTGCTCGGACTTTCTTCCACTGCAGCCGACGTTGGTCTCGTGCTAGAGCTTGCCCCATTGCTTTGGACACTTCGGACGAACACTAACGAAGGTTTCCGAAGATCATCCGCCGCTGAGTGCGCTGACGAGCTAGCAACGCGAGGAGCTGGCTCGTTCGGTACAACATCTGAAAAGTCAATTTTCCCCAAGGCGTAGGGCCCCGCATTTCTTGGGACCGAGGGAGGGGTCGCAGGCTTTGGCTGCACTGTAAGAAACGACTGAGTCGGTCGGGCCGTCCTACCAACTTCATCCGGTGTGACGTCCTGGCTGCCCGGAGCCTGTTGTTGCTCGGCCTCGGCATTCAGTAAAGGTGTGACCGATCCCGTTTGCCCTGTCGCTTGCTGACCCGGAGTCACCTTACGTCCCAAGTCCGGCGTTCCCGGCCGCCTCCCAACTGTGGATTTCCTCGTTGTGTTGGAGGAGGAAAACACGCCGAGAAATAGCAGAAGTACAGCAATTGCTGCCCCCGCAAGAAGAAACAATGAACGACTACGGTCCCGCCCTAACTCGCGCCGGTTTGTAGGCTGCTGTTCCCGTCGCGCCTTGTCGAAGGCTTGACGAAAGATGTCACGCCATCCTGGACGAGAGGAAACGTCGGTTTCCTCGGTCGCCGCCTCTTCCAGAGGGCCAGCTTCTGTTGCGTCTGTTTTTCTCTCATTTTCCTCTGCCATTTTGGTCCTCCCGCGCAGTACTTATCCCGAACCCGATTGGGGCTAAAGCAGGACGGTCCACAGCCCCCGACTCCGCTACTTGCAAGAGAAGCGTCTCATTCGATTGCTTGTACGGCGGACGGTCAAACAGCACGACACCGTCAGCGCGCTCGCCGGGACCAAGGCGGCGTTTGCTGAACCGAAAATCCGCCACCGGCAATTGCTCTGCCGTTGACCACTTTACGTGTCGTATGAATTTTCCTGAAGTGGTCTTTCCGCCAAGTTGTACCTGTGGTGGCATCAACAAGATCGCGCGCTTAGTGGGATTCACGACCGAGAACAAGACAACCACCTGTTGGCCTCCGTCAATCACACGGCTGGCGCCCGCTCGCACTCTGTCTCCGCCGATGGATTCTTCACTGACGTGCTCTCCATAAAGCGCCGGTAACGGGGCGCTTTCTTGCTGTTCGAGAAGCTTGTCCAGGCCATCGCTCTGGACATCACCGCGCGGAGCATCACCCTTATTTGCCGGAGGATCTCCCGCGGTCCCCAGGTTCGCGCTTACCGCGATTTGTGAAGGCCTTCGCGTCGGGCTGGCCGAAACCTTATCTGCTTGCGTCAAGGGAACAGTTTCTCCAACCAATGCGAAGGGAAAACCTGAGGGTGCAACGAAAAATCCACCCGCAAGTTCATACCTCAGCAGGAAGTCCACGCGATCTGTGTCCGGCGAGGCAATTTCGCCCCGATTGACCAACAACAGACTGACTTGGCGTCCGCTGGTTGTCGAGATCAGCAGATTCGTCTCGGCTGGCTTCGTCGAGATTGTTTTGACGAAAACGAGCCTTGGCTCTCGATCCGAGTGCTCAACCTGGAACTCAGAGGGGTCCCCGACAACGACAGAGTTGACGGTCTCAGGCAAACGGATTGTGGTGACAAACCGCGGCGCCACCTCGACCACCGCCACTTTTCCCTGGAGGTTTGTCTCGGTAAGGATTTGAGGCTCGACCTGAGCGACCTGTGCAAACGCCACACCGGTCCCAAGAAGGCAGCACAAGAACCAAAGGCCACATCGAGTTTTCATCGTCCACCTCGAGATCCCGTCATGGACCTACATGTCTTGGGAGCATCCGCACAGTTTCACGTCGCATGGCGCGGTACACCTGCGCCACACGACTTACGTAATCAAAAACCTCTTGAGAAGAGTATGCTAGGCCCCGCGAAAGGATCTGAGACTCACCCACTTGATAGGCAGCAACGGCCAGCCGCAGGTCCCCCTTGAACAGTCGGATCAACCACGCCAAGTAGGCAACGCCGCCCCGAATGTTCTCTTCGATGTCGAATCGGTCGTGTACTCCGAATCGGATTGCCGTTGCGGGCATCAGTTGCATGAGGCCCGCTGCCCCCTTTATCGAAACCGCATAAGGGTTCCAGCCTGACTCCACCTGGATGACTGCATCAACGAGTTCCACAGGTACTCCAAATGCCGATGCGTAAGAGGCCGCACATCGTGCGGAGAAGTCATGCACGCGAGTTGGCTCGGCAGCGCACACTACAGATGCATGGTACGAAACCAAGAGAACCAACGCCTTAGCGAACTTCATCATCGTTGTAACCTTCAAGCCGCTACACCAATAGCAGCATTGCTACGATGGAGTTTGTCTCTGTACATCTTCGAATCCACGATGAGACCTTCGAAGCCCTCGCGAAGCAGTAGCCTTCCTCGGTCTCCTTCCGTCTTCGCCAATAATGGCAAAAGAACGTCTCTTTGTTCTGGCATGATCTCCTTAACGCCAAGTATTTTTAGTGCCTGTGATAGGTCGAGCATTTCGGCTATAGAGGGCGGCTTTTCCATGTTCCAGCCACGCAGCGCGTGTGCTAAGCCCGCCATTTGGCCGAGTAGCATCGCCTCTTGGTTTCCACTGCGCGCCGCAAGGATCTCGACTTCCCGCTCGACCGTGGGATACTCGAACCGCAAATACAAGCACCGTCTGCGCAGCGGGTCACCGAGGCGCCGTTCCTCGTTCGAACTCAGTACGACAAATGGAACCGTTTGAGCCTTGACGGTCCCGAGTTTCGGCACTGTGATCTGCCACGCACTTAAGATTTCAAGAAGTAGCGCCTCGAAGGCGTGGTCAACCTTGTCGAGTTCGTCAATCAACAACACGCACGGTTTTATCTTGTTCAGGAGCGCCCGCAGCAGAGGGCCTTCTGCGAACAAATCAATCGAATGCAACCGATTTCGGATGCCATCCCAGTCTTGTCCCAATAGTTCCTTTTGCGTCTCTAAGAAAAGCTTCTGCAGGGACTCATCGAATTTCCCAATGGCCTTCTCTTCGGTAATCCCCTCGTAGCATTGAAGGCGCTCTACAGTGGTGCCTGCCGCAGCGGCGACCGCATAAGCCAGCTCTGTCTTTCCGCAGCCAGGCGGACCCTCCACCAGCAGGGGCTTTTGCATTTTCGCGGCGAGATAAACGACCTCGAGGGTTACCGGGTCAACCACGTACTGCGCATCCCTCAGGCCCTGCGCAAGTTTTTCGACTGATGCGAACACAAATCCCGCCTCCGTGAGGCGGGCAGAACATAACCCAAAAACTTCGCGCGCGCACTTGATCGACACCACCTGCGGGTTCTGACGATCACGAGAAGGAAGAGCTGAACAAACATAGAACTGGAGCTATCTGCACGACCGATCAGGTCGGCATGGAGACACAAACATATGGGAGCGAAAGGTGATACGCCGTGTTCGGATAGATTTCCGGACGATTTTTCCTGCGGCGGACTTCCGCCACTTTTGAGTTTTTCCCCCAATCGCAACCTTCATGGCTAACTTTCGACCATCCATTAAGTCTTGCGCAGTCGAACATCCGATTTGCCCGCCCGTTTATCTCGGGCGCTCTCCGAGGATCACGGCGAGTCAAGAAATTTCACCAATCGAAGTTTTCATGGCTGACTCGAGCCGGTGTCACCGAGTTTTGGACCGGCGATAGCAGATTCTCTGTCCGCCCCAAAAGTCCGAGCCGCCTCGCGAATAAGAAAAAGTTATTTCGCCAATCGCAAATGTCATGGCTAACATTGATGAGGACATTCGGCTCACCGATTACCCGATGTGAAATCTGAACTGCCGGTCCTCGGAGGTCATTTCGGGGGCTGTCGCGGTGCGCCGCGAAGAATTTTCTGCCAGTCTGATATTTCATGGCTACTTCTTGTTCCTGAATCGGTGCTTGAACGGTGCTCTGATTCTCGGTAGTCTCAGTCCGTGTAGCGCTCCTCACGAATCGTCTTCTGGAGCAGCGAGTGTCCCTTGCAAAACACGAGATGAAGGCACCGCGATTTTCACGTGTTGAACTGAAAGTCCAAGCCCTCGCCAGTCGCCGAGCAAATAGCCAACTACTGCGTGTCCCATGGCGACGCTTTCGTAGGGCTTACGAGGAGTACCCCAGTTGGCAAGCCCTTGCGCTTTGGGGCCGAGCCGTCGTTGCAACCGAAGGCCGCGCTCCATCAGGGCTTTTGCCAACGCTCCGGGAGCGCTGTCCGGGTTTTATCGAGGGAGAGGCACCCTCACGGGAGCCTGAACTCCTGGCCTTCCACCTCCTTGAATGGGTTCACAACGAGAGATTCGGCCATGCAAAGCGGCAGGGTTGGCTCGATGCACTGACCTTTTACGGAGTTAGACATCCTCGCTCCCGGGTGGTTTGGGCATATTGGGAACATTGCGAGAGCGAATGGAACACACAGCGGCCGACCTCACGTCCCACGTTCGACAAATGGTGGCGTTCGGCTTTGCATTGGAAGCTTTGTGACAAGACCAGTTATTTAGGGGCTGCCAGGGCGGTTAAAAGGTATCTCGATTGGGAAGAGCTGATGCTTTGGCTGCGGCCATTGTTGGGCACGGAGCTCACACTGCGCCGGCATGTGATATCCGAACTTGAACGCAGGTGCCCCGGTATTTCCAAGTTCGAGGGCTTAGGCGTCCGCAAGAGCCATCTGACGAAATTAAGCATATGGCACCGCGTCGTGATGTGGGGGGAAGACCATTGCTTGTCTCAGGCTAAAGAAGAAGGTTGGCTCGACTCACTTCGCGAACAGGTGCGTTCTCATCCATGGCACGTGCGGATGCGGGCCTACGCGGCGCATTTGAGTCAGGAGTGGTCCCGGAACCGTGCAGTTCCTTATCCTTCTTTGCATGAATGGGAACAAGCTGCAGAAGAGTACGTTAAAGTAGAGCCCGGCCTCGTGCGTCAGAGGGCCTCGATGAGATAAGTCATTAAGCAGTTATGCTAATGGCCTGCTTTTGGTTGTTCGACGAGATCCCCCGATCGCACCTCTTGATATGTCTGAAGAATGCATTCCCGCGTATTTCGCGGCCGCATGTAGTGCAGTGTCTTGTGACTCGCGCGTGCTTGCGAAGGGGTGCTAAGCGGCGAGACGTCGATTCACCCGCCGTCCGCACCCAATCCATCGAACTCTCGAGCCACTCCCGCGTCTCTCGGTTTAGGAAGTCATAGTCGATCAACGATCCATAACGTCGGCAGAAATGTCTCAGAGATTTTTCTGTAATCGTCGAGTCGTACAATTTCAAAACGCCACGAGCAACAAAGTTTTGCACTGCCTCCACGGCTACGCCGAGTGATTCGGCAACTTCCGCCCACACTCGCTTGGCCCGTGAAAACTTGCCTGCTGAGGTTGGCAAACCCGTTGAGCCCGCAACCGATGGATCGTTCCCCGGCACGGAATTCCCCTTGCCATCAAGGCCTGCTGTCGGGCCGCCCGATTCCGGCGGAACATTCTGGCGAATCTCATCGAGACGGTCGGACTTGCCTAGATTGTCGAGCGATTGTCGCGTGATACGCGGGTCCCGCACCTCAAGCAGCCCTCGAGCAATCAACCGCTGGATGGTGCTGCTGGAAAAGTGCAGATCTCGTGCGAGTGCATGCCGCGCGAACCCTTCCAAGTGAACCCGACTGCTCTTTCCCAAGACCATGAGCCGATAACGCACGGCAACTTCGGACCGGTGTAGAAGTTTGGCGAGGACCCGCGACGCCTTGTACCCGGCCAGATTGAGGAGAATCCGATCGTCATCCTCGGACCATGGTAGACGAGACCGCTCCTGATCACGTTCGGGGGTTTTTCGAGTCAGGTGGAGTTTTGCCGCGCGTCTCCAGATCAGGTGGGGCCGCCAGTCAGGATGGCGCTTCAATAGCTCGCGTATTGCCTCTTGCTTCCCTGACCAGCCTTTTTCATATCCGCGAGAGAGGATCTGATCGTCGTCGGCGGTCCACACGATCCGGCGGTAACGTGTTCCGTTAGAAGGGTATTTGAGCTGGCGAACTCGTTGCCAGAGTTCCGCTCGTTCGATTCCCGGCTCTAGCTTGAGAATTCTTTCGATAGCCGCATGAGAACCCGCCCGTCCACGTCTCGCGCCTTCGCACAAAATCTTATCGACTTGTTCCGGGCTGAAAAACCGGTAAGGATCCCCTTCGGTTGTGCTACGCGAAAAGCCCCGCATGGAACCGTTATCTGCGGTGGATACGTCCCGGTGACGCTAACTTCAGACAAATGCCGCGTTGCCAACTTCTTACCGGAGGTTCGCTGGCGAGGACAGCCGAGAACGTTGTCCAGTGGGAAACAAATTACCAAATCAACGAGTCCGTTCTTTGCGCGTTAGGTCGTGATCTTCTCTTCTCATTTAGCAGGCCGCACAACAGCCGCCATCCGGACTCCAGAATTCCCCTTCTGCTTTCCTCCCAACCCAAACCTGCCTCCGTTTCAGTTGACATCAAACGGTCACCAGGGGGCACCCATCGCGACCCCTCATGAAATGGACGATCACGAATTGTCGTGCATTAGTTCTCGACTGGGCTGGGATGCGTCGAGCTAGCGCGCACAATCCCGTGACAACACCTGTCATTTATATAGAGGGACTTTCAGGAGAGATTGTCTCTGGCTTTATTAGGCTCTTCGCAGTTTCTTTTGTTTACGACGGAGAGCCTGGTTCGTGAAACCTTTCGCCTTCTGTTTGCGGAGGATCCTGCTGTAGGTCAAATAGCACGGCGAGCAGCTCAGAAGGTGGTCCACAATCCACTTCTCCGCATGGGTCGGCTGAACGCTTAGTAATTTCAGTTGCCGATTCGTCGGGCAGCCGATTCTCTTTGGATTCGGAAAATCGTGGGACAGATGTTTCTTTAGGCCGCGAAGCAACTTCTTCTCGATCGCACCACTTGCTTTCTTGCGTCTCTTGCTAGAAAACGGCAAGGCAATTCCCCCCTTATCCTCCTACGCTGCGTGCCGTAAGTCTCTTCCGTGCACGCTGCAGAGCTTTGCTGAAGCGGAGCCGAGCTACATGGGCTGAGATCCCGTAGCGATCTCCAATCTCATTCCACGAAAAACCCTCCAGGCGACGCAAGGCGGTTTCTTGCGTCACTTTATCACACGCCGCCATCACCTCATCCAAGAGCAACTCCCTGGCGAACTCAGGAGTGCCACTTGTTGATCGATTTCTTCCCTCCAAATTAATTTCGTTCCTTAGGGTAGCCTCTCTGCGCTTTTCCTGTGCGATACGGTGCACAAAGGCGCGGAATAAGTAGGCTCTCAGATCCCTCACTGGAGGTTTGGCGGACGCCTTTTTGGTTTCCACTGCTTCAGAGACAGCCGCAGCCGCTTCTTCGAAAAGATTCTGAATGACTGCGGGATCGCCGAGAATCTTCTCGGCGTACGCTAGCGCCTGCTGGGAGATTTCCTGGGCAACGGACAGCACGCCCGGATCGATTGGCCTTCCTAGGCGGTCGACCGAGTTGAGCAAGAACGCGGGACGGGTCGTTTCTCGCTTGAAGGGCATGGGTACCCTGTTGAGCAAGTAGATGCAAGGTAAAGAGATTAGGTTTGATGTAAGTTGCTGATTCCATAGTACTTTAGTACTAGTGAATTTCCCCAGAGATGCCGACATTGCCCATAAGAGGTTCCTGTCTCAGTGAGTTGCATGATTCCCCATTTTGGGGAATCCGTCAACAATTGAATATACATTCGGGGTGAATTCCAAGGACAAGGCCTACCACGAGGCCTACAAAAACTTCCTCGCTCGACTGATTGAGGCCCGCAAGCAAGCCGGACTGACTCAGGTCGACGTGGCTAAGCGGTTGGGAAGGGCCCATTCATTTATTTCGAAATGCGAACTCGGCGAAAGGCGGGTGGATTTCGTGGAGCTTCAACAACTCGCAAAAATCTACAATAAAGACCTGTCCTTTTTCTGTAATTGAACAGTTCGTCCTTCACTGTCGGGAAGCACCAACTGTAGCGCACTTCACAGGGCAGGTGTTGATTCCGAAGAGCGCCCACGCCGGGCAGAAGCCAGCCAGACCCGTGACTAACGCGATGCCGCCCAACACGTAAGCTAGAATGGCTAGGGCTCCGGTCAGAACGTGAAAGAACCCGACTCCAAGTAACACCAGAGCGATAAGTAGCCGGGATACGCGTTCAGTCCGTCCAATGTTGCATGACATTGGCCCTCCTCCTTCCTTTCATCCCGCAAAATGACCGGTTCCTTCGAGAGTACATCCCCCGGGACAAAGAACTCTTATCCCGGCCGCAGTGTCTGAATCTGTGCGCTACATCACCAAACGGTGTGACCAAGGACATATCGGCAGCAGCTCACCCCGCCTACACTGCCGACGGGTGATTCTATTGGAGGGACGCCATGAGAGTATCCTCACCAACTGAGCGATCATGGAACGGAAGGCGTTTGAACATTATGCGCATGGACTCGAACGTGCGCGATACAAAGATTCGCGATGCGATCGCGCGAAGGGCTTTTCAGATCAGTGAAAGCCGCGGGCGCGAACCAGGGCGTCAGTTGGAAGACTGGCGGCGTGCGGAGTCCGAAACTGTGCGCCCACTCAATTGCGGGTTTCTGATATCGGACGACAAGATTGAGTTGAATACCGATGCCGCATGCTTTGCGGATGGAGAAATTGCAGTCTACGTCGAGCCGCGGCGTCTCACGATTTGCGGAAAGGACGCTTTCTGTACGTCAAGTGAAACGCTGGAGGGGGGCAATTCGAAGTTGAACGGCTATTTGGTCTTCCGCTCTCTCGACCTTCCTGTTGAGGTCGAACCCTCTCAAGTTACTGCCAAATTCAAGGGCCGCACGATTGAGATCGATTTGCCCAAAGCTCACGCAATACGGAAAGTTCACGCCGAGAGTAATGCAGCATGATTCAGGTGGACGTCGCCAAACGCCTGGGAAAAGCCCACTCGTTTATTTCAAAATGCGAGTTCCGCGAAAGGCATGTGGATTTCGTGGAGCTGCGACAACTCGCACGAATCTACAATAAAGACTTATCGTTTTTCTGCGACTGAAGATGACTCCGGATCTGCCTCGCAACTGAAGTTGAGCAAATTTCACGAAGGAGTTGACTTCAGGAAGCGCAAGTGGTCATAGAGAGTTGCAGCCATCGCGACGAAGAAGTTTATTTCCATGACGCGCACCCGAGTTAATTGCGTGACAGGTATTCATCAAAAAAATGTAGGAACAACTCCACTCCGATCAGCCACACGACGCCCCCCAACCCGAGTGCCACAGACGTAAGCAGGCCGAGGCTGACTGCGAGACGCCCTGTAAAAGATCGCATTTGCGGGAGTCCGAGGATCGCGAGAGCAATCAAGATCCACCCGAAAGTCCTAGTAACCCACATCACGACGCCAAACACCAGGCGCTGTTTCTTGGCCGACATAGTCGCCTCTTCCTGGAAATGCCAGGACCAACTTTCGTGAACCCTCAAGGATTAGGGCCGTCCGGATTTAGACTTATCAGCTCCATTCTAGTCGCAGGGGTTATTGCGCGAGGCTCCGTAGGAGTATCTCCGTTGCGCCGGTCGGCATAGTGGATCACGCGATCGTAGGCGTCCCTGATCAAGTCATTGAGGGGTATGACTGTACCGTTTATCCGACTGACGCCATTCCGCTTCATGACAGTGGTAGTTTTGCTTCTGCGATGCGATCTGTATGTGACATCGATCACTTCGGGCTGTGGCATTGCTCACATCGGATCGACAAACCCTGTCGTACCGTAAAAAGTGTGAGAAAAGACCGAGGCCGGCTATCTAGTTCGTAGGCACTTCGGAATCACCGAAACGGCCGCTGAACAAGAAAGAAACTAAAAATGGAGTGCGGTTCATCACTAAACGTTGTCCGATCCGGGATGAGTCTTCATCGCTCGCATCGCCTCTACTGGTTGGGGCTTCTCGCAGTCGTTCTTGTAGTGGGCTGCGAGAAACGTTTGGGCAATCCCAGGAATGCGCGTCTCAGTGTCGGCATTGGAAAGGCCCATGCTGCTTCGGGGCCTCAACATCTCACGCGCGCGGGCACATCCAGATTACGGGCTCTTCTTGAAACAGCAGATCTCCCCGATCTTCGATGGCCCGGTTTTCAAAACTACCAAGAGGAGGTGAAGGAATTCTACCGCGCGTTCAATGATACCTTGCCATGGATCCAAGATTCTGAGCCTACCCCCCAGGCACTCGCAATCATTCAGTCGTTGAAAGCTGCAGAGACGAAGGGCCTGCGGCCAGCAGACTACGACGGCCCCATGTGGGATGAGCGCATAGAAGCCCTACAGCAAGCAAGGTCGGCACCGGAATCTGATCTTCTCCGGTTCGACGTCACACTCACAGTTTCAACGATGAGGTACGTCTCGGATCTGCATATCGGGCGCGTCAATCCACGATTGTTTCATTTCGGACTCGATATCGACCGGAAGCAATTTGATTTGTCCGAATTCCTGAGGTTAGAACTGGTTGATGCAAAAGACGTCAGCGAAGTGATGGAAACAATCGAACCACCGTTTCCCGCATACCATCGAACCATCGACGCTTTGAATCGATATCTTGAACTCGCGCGCCAGGACGAGGGTGAGCCTTTGCCCGTGCCAGCGAAGGTTGTGAAGCCCGGCGACTCATACCCAGGCATGGCGCTTCTCGCGAAACGATTGCGCCTTGTTGGAGATCTCTCAGCGCAAGACGAAGGATCGGCTACTGGCTTGATTTACCAGGGCGGCGTCGTCAATGCGGTAAGACATTTTCAGGAGCGCCACGGGCTAGATCCGAGCGGTCGAATCGATGTGCAGACTTTTAAACAGCTCAACACGCCGCTCAGCCGGCGAGTGGTTCAACTCCAACTCACGTTGGACCGCTGGCGCTGGTTGCCCCATCAATTTGAGAGACCTCCGATTGTTGTAAACATCCCGGAGTTCCGGCTGCATGCCGACAACGAGGACTATCAATGGGCTTTGTCGATGAAGGTCGTGGTCGGCAGGGCTTACCGGCACAAAACTCCCGTGTTCGCCAATCAGATCAAGTCCGTGATATTCAGGCCTTATTGGAATGTGCCCCTATCGATTCAACGGGCTGAGATCTTGCCTCATATTGAGAAGAATCCTTCGTACCTCTTAGAAAACTCGTACGAAATTGTGGATCGAAGCGGGCACGTCGTCAGCGAAGGCGCGGTAACTGATGAGTTGAAGAACTCCCTCAGATCGGGGCAGCTCGCCGTCCGGCAAAGGCCCGGCCCAGACAATGCCTTGGGTTTGGTGAAATTCGAATTTCCGAATCCGTATGATGTTTATATGCATGGCACACCTGCGGAGCAGTTGTTTTCCCGGTCCCGACGAGACTTCAGTCACGGATGCATACGTGTTGAAGACCCCGTGGCCTTGGCTGCATGGATTTTGCGAGACAAACCGGAATGGACTCCGGAAGCCATCCGCAACACAATGAATGGGGATGAGACAATCCAAGTCGACATAAAAGACCCCATTCCCGTATTGATTCTCTACGGAACCGCAGTGGTAAAGGAAGACGGTGAAATTCAATTTTTCGACGATATCTACGGATATGACGCAGCCCTGGAGCGCGTGTTGAATGAGGACTACCCAAACTCCGATTAGAACATCGGTGAGTTGAGCTTCGGGAATTGTTTGTCACCAGTGACGAATCCGACCAACATCCACGTGCACAAATTGAGATTTCGGATAGAAACCTACTCCCCCTCGGTGCAGAGCCAGAGCAGCGTCGCGCAATTCAGCGGTTGGGACACCCGGTATTCTGATATCGATCGCCTCACCTTCCATATGCAAACTGTGTGAGGCAACGCCCGAAGTCGTGCGGCGCAGAAATTCATTGCTTAACGGTGTTCGATATCCGCAGACAATATTGATTTCAGCCCCAACTCTGCCAACAAACTCGGTCAGGTCATGAAGCAAGTCAAATAGTCGCTCGTCCAATTGACGCACCTCGCCCGTACGGTGATCGCGAAGAAATTCGTCAAGGTGATCGACGGCATCCGGCAAGTACGCATCTCCCTTTCGATAGACAATGTCGATCCGCTCGTTCGTATGGGTATGGAAGAGCCGCAACCGGTATTCTGGCAGTGGAGTTTCCGCGGCATTTGCAGGCGCAGGTTGAAGTGAAGCAATAAGGAGTCCAGACGTCAAAGCCAGAACGTAAAAAAGCCGCACCGTTCCCCCTGTGGTTATGCTTCACGGTAGCTGGTTTGATGCGGGCGAGATCTCGAACGTTGCACATCCAAATGTGGAGGAGTTTGGGTACCCAGTGACGTGCATCACCGCACTTAGTAGCGGGTAGCCGTTAGAGTTCCCATTGACGAATGACGGCGACCGCTTCCTCTGAGCGAGTGGAGTTATCATGAGACGCAAATACCTAAGGTGGCTGACAATCTTGGAGTAGTAATCGGCGTTGGCTTGGTAACATTATCCGGGAGAACGCAACAACCCTCCTCTGAAACAGTTCCCGTCAGCACCGTGGTTTCTGTCGAGGCACGCCACGGCAAGGATGTCCCTGTTGTGAACCGTGAAGATGTGAGGGTATTTCAGGGCAAGGATCGGGATCAAGTGACGAACTGGGTTCCATTGCAAGGAAACCAGGCTGGACTGGACCTGTTCGTACTGATCGACGAAGCCACCGGCACAAGTGTTGCTTCCCAGTTTGATTATCTACGGCGCTTTCTGATCTCGCAACCGTCGACGACCGCAGTAGCCATCGGATACATGCAGAACGGCACGGTCCAAATCGTTCAGAACTTCACAAAAGATCATGCAGCTGCTGGAAAGACATTACGGATTCCGCTTGGCGGTGCGGCTGGCGGAAGCAGCCCATACCTGTCGATCGTCGATGCGATCAAGCGCTGGCCGGAAATCTCCGCTCGCCATGCGATTCTCCTCATATCGGATGGTATAGATCCTCTACAGCCTGGCATCTCCGATTCGTATCTTGACGAAGCGATTCAACAGGCCCAACGAACCGGAACGCAGGTCTACGCCATTTACGCCTCACGTAGCGGCCATTTCGGTCACACGCTCTGGAGGGTCAATCAGGGACAAAACAACCTTTCGAGACTGGCTGACGAGACCGGCGGCGAGTCGTACTTCCAAGGCTTCGATACTCCGGTTGCATTTGCGCCGTTTCTGGATCAGTTCGCGAGCCGGCTTGGCCACCAATACAATCTGACGTTTCTCGCCAAGCCGGGCGGCAAGTCCAGCTATCAGCATTTGAGACTTGAGACAGAGGTACCAAACGCCGAATTGGACACTGCCGATAAAGTGTACGTGCCAGCAGCGATATAAACGGATCAAGGAAGTTGCTGAGAAACCTTTTGCTCGACCAGCGATCCAGGACTGATGTTATTTTGACTCAATGGCCGCAACAGCGATTCTAGTCTTGAGCACGGTGTCCGGGTTAAGGCTGATTGAGTCGATTCCTTGTTCCACCAGAAACCGTGTAAATTCCGGATAGTCGCTGGGAGCCTGGCCGCAGATCCCGATCTTCTTGCCATTTCGTTTTGCTGCCTCGATTGCCATGGTCACCATGCGCTTCACAGCCTCATTGCGCTCATCGAACAATCGAGCGACCAAAGGGGAGTCGCGGTCCAATCCAAGAGTCAATTGAGTCAAATCATTTGACCCGATCGAGAACCCATCGAACACTTGGAAGAACGCGTCTGCCAGGATGACATTGCTCGGAATTTCGCACATCACGTAAACCTGAAGGTCGTTGGTCCCGCGTTCCAAACCGTGCTTGGCCATCTCCGCGAGGACGGATTTAGCCTCTTCTGGCGTGCGACAAAAAGGAATCATCAAGATCACGTTCGTCAGACCCATCTCTTCACGAACACGCTTCATCGCCCGGCATTCCAGCGCGAAACCTTCGCGGTACTTCGGGTCGTAGTAACGGGATGCGCCGCGCCAACCGATCATGGGGTTGTCCTCACGGGGCTCAAATTGCTCACCACCGACCAGGTGGGCATATTCGTTCGTTTTAAAGTCCGACAGGCGCACAATTACCGGCCTCGGATAGAATGCCGCCGCGATGGTTGCCACGCCCTCCGCCAGCCGATCCACAAAGAATTGTGGTTTGTCATCATAGAGAAACGTCATATCCGCCAGTTTCTTCTTAGTGGTCGGATCGGCGATCTCATCAAAATGAATCAAGGCAAGCGGATGGGCCTGGATGTGGTTGGCGATGATGAATTCGAGTCTCGCCAATCCGACTCCATCATTCGGAATCTCCGCGAGGCTGAAAGCATCCTGGGGATTTCCGACATTCATCATGATGGCGGTGCGCGTCTTCGGCAACTGATCGACGGAAATGTCGGAGACTTGAAACGGGAGGATGCCTTCGTACACGTGGCCTTCTTCTCCTTCCGCGCAGCAGACCGTGATTGTCTGGCCTGTCTTGAGAGATCCTGTCGCTGTTTGCGCCCCAACGATCCCGGGAATCCCTAGTTCACGAGCGACGATTGCCGCGTGGCACGTCCGGCCTCCTTGATTGGTCACAATCGCAGAAGCCTTCTTCATGATAGGTTCCCAATCGGGATCAGTTTTATCGGTGACCAGAACTTCGCCAGCCTGAAACTCGCCAAGGTTGTGGGCGTTCAGAATAACTCGCGCGCGTCCGGCCCCAATTGCCTCACCTACGCTGCGGCCGCTGACGAGCAGCTTGCCCTTTTCTTTTAGGCGATAAGTCCTCAAAACTAGCTTGCTCTTCCGCGACTGCACAGTCTCGGGACGCGCTTGCACAATAAATATTTCGTTTGTGAGCCCGTCCTTTGCCCATTCCATGTCCATCGGAGTAAAAGCGCCGCGGACCTGAGAATAATGGTCCTCGATCACGCAGGCCCATTTGGCGAGCTGCACGATTTCATCGTCCCGCAGGGCCAAGCGGCGCCTCCCTTCCGGAGGTACCGGGACATTTTTCGTCATCTTGCTTCCGCCCGTGTCGTAGATCATCTTGAATTCTTTCGTTCCGGCGGTTTTGCTGAGGATTGGGCGGAATCCCTGCTTCAGCGTTGTTTTGAAAACGACGTATTCGTCCGGATTTACTGCTCCCTGGACAACGTTTTCACCTAATCCATAGGAAGCGCTTATCAGTACTGCGTCTTTGAAGCCGGTTTCCGTATCGATCGAGAAAATCACGCCGGAACTGGCCAGGTCCGAGCGAACCATCTTCTGAATGCCGATGGAAAGGGCGATCGAAAACTGATCGAAACCGTGTGACTGCCGGTAGTGAATCGCACGGTCCGTAAAAATCGAGGCAAAGCATTTCTTGCACGACTCCAGCACTCCTTTCACTCCGTGCACGTTGAGAAATGTTTCGTGCTGCCCCGCAAAGCTGGCATCCGGGAGATCCTCCGCCGTCGCACTGGATCGGACGGCCACGTCCGTGTTCGGACCGTATTGCTCGCACAGCTTCAGATATCCATCGCGGATGCTTCCAGCCAAATCATCCGGAAGCGATGCTTCCAGGATCAGCGATCTGGCACGTTGGCCGATATCGCGGACTTGTCCGATGTCCTCAAAAGCGAGCCCTGCAAAAAGCGCGCGGAGTTTCTGATCAATTCCTGTGACGGCCAGAAATTGGCGATACGCAAAAGCAGTTGTGGCAAAGCCGTTAGGAATGCGAATTCCCTGGGGCGCAAGGTGCCCGACCATTTCACCCAACGATGCGTTCTTGCCGCCCACGAGGGGTACGTCGGCAATGCCGCATTCGTCGAACCATAGAAGCAGTTTCGTCTCTCTGCTCAATTCTTTATCTTTCTGGATGGCTAGCGTCATATCCTCCCTCTCTTCACCCGTGAAAGAATAGCGCCCCGCTAAGCTAAGCTCTGTGAGCCAAATCACAGTCCGCGGTGACGCCAGGTTAAGCAAGAGTGAGGCAAATGTCGGCTCGAGGACTTGGAAACGCTTATATCAGTCTACTTTCGGTGGTCAAAAATGGTAAAAGACCCTGTGCGATTACGCGGATGCTTTCGATTACTCTTTCTCTACGACGTGGCCGAAGCTATTGATCTAGGAATGCTCCAGAACTTGCTTGGTACGCATGCGGGCCCCGTTGAACGTCCCTTTCCAAAACGTACACCTGAATACGTCCGTTTTGAGCACGTACCGATCGTCGAACCTGTTGAGCCGCTTCCGATCGGGAGCGACACAAAGGCGACCTGCTCGATCAAATATTATGCATTCGGTGTCGTCGTGGTTCGGGTTGAGATTCCATTCGATTGTGATTGGCAATTTCTACTCTCTCAGAACTCGCGATGGATGGATGCCTCCGATGTGGACAAAGACGTTGGCGAGACGGCCCGCCGGCATTTAGAGCATATCTCGCGGGCCGTGATCCGTCCCACGGCGGATTGGCTACAGGAAACCTACATTGTCACTGAAATACATGAGATTCAGAACGCGCTTGGCAAACACCCGACCACCGATGAATTACTAGCCTCGTATGGAGAGGAAATTGTGCGACTCGTGCGGGGAGAGTCGATTCCTCTTTCGGCGAAGGCATCTAAGGAAGCACTGCAGGCCAGCCTTTCGTATTACCCGCGGGACCTGGTCGTCGTGGGATCATATGCGGCAGTTGTCTGTGACCGCTCCGAAGACGCCGCAGCGGTTACGCAGATTCTGGAGTACGCAAAAATGCAACTGCTGGAATTCCGTTACTACGATCGATTAATGACCCGAGTGCTGGCCGATTTCTACGACACTCTTGACCGAAAGAGAAATGTTCTGTTGTCGCGCTGGAGCTCGCCCCGCGATGCCCAGCGTTTCAATACCGTTCGATTGGATGTGATGGAGTTGACCGAGCGCATCGATAATGCGATCAAGTTTGTCAGCGACGTCTACTATGCGCGCGTCTATCGGTTAGCGGCGACGCGGATCGGCGTTCCCGACTACCGCACGCTTGTCGATGAAAAACTTCATACCGCAGGCGACCTCTACGATTTCATGATCGATCAGTTGAATGAATCGCGATCGTTTGTCCTGGAAGTGTTCGTGGCCATCCTTGCAGTACTGGACGTAATTTTTCTACTTCGCGGGAAGTAACGATCTCCTTGCATCATCGTTATCGACACCCCTTACGGATTTCCCATCCGCACATCATCGATTGACCGGGCCGCGCACAATCTCCACTGAACAAGAGGCATGCCGAGCCACAGATTCTGCAACACTGCCGAGCAGAAAACGTCGCAGCCCACTGCGCCCATGTGAACCCAGAAGGATCAGATCTGCGCCGCATTCAGCCGCCGAGTCAATGATTGTCTCCCGGATATCTCCTTGCTTGACTGACGTGTCCACTTTGAACCCCGCATTGCCTAGGATATTCGCCGCGCGCTCGACAGAGTCGCGTCCCTCACGGAACTGATCCTGGAGTTCCGGGGCGTACCCGCCAGCCACTTCAGGTTGAGCCGATAAAATGAGCGGTGCAACGACATGCAGAAGCCTCACCTCTGTCGAAGTCGGATTAAATTGGCCGATCACTGTCTGCAGAGTAGCTTGCGATGATTGTGGGTCATCAATGCCAACGAGAACCTTCATCCTTTCTCCACGATCGGAACGTCTCTAGCTAGTTCCTGATCTCTTTCAATCGTCTAAAAGTCTGCCCACTTCCAAAATCGCACTAATTTCATCCCTTCTTTTGGCCAATTTAGGTCAGGGCTCCACAGTCACAGACAGAAGAAGTCCGCTCCTCGAGGTCCAGATAAGAAACTGCGGATAAGATGGCACCTTAAGCGAGAATTCATGGGCGTGCCAAGTTTGCTCAGCAACATCTATGTTTTCGTCCCCTGGTTAGTGAAGTTGGCCGTTTCGGACAATCGGCAATATCGGGTTGTCCGCGCTGGGCTGTTCGACCGACAAGAGCTGTATTGGATTCGGACGGTTCAAATCGCGTTCCGCTTGCCGCGTCAGGCCGCTAAGAGAGAACGGCGAGATAGGCCACAGGAAACCGTATGGAAACTCCATGGGGACGCGCAGGTCGATAGCCTGCTTGGTATTGCATGCGCCAGATGAACAGTGGACCTCTTTGACCAGGAATTCACAGATCAGGGGGCCGGAATCCCGCTGCCAGGCCAATTTCGCGAACTCCGTCATACGGATGGGCGTCAGGTCTCGCGAAAGCTGAATAAGAAATCGGTCCGCATGCTTCACTTCGCGCGGGGATTCGAACTTTTGTACTCCTTCCACTTCGTATTGCCCTTTTCCCAGGCGCCACAATGTCCAGGGTTCGTGAAAATCGTACACCTCTTCGCCTGCGGGCCCGACTGCCCCGCTGTTTCCCTCTTGCTGGATTTCGTATTCACCTTCGGCGAGTTTTGCTCTCTCTGCTCCTGGCGCAGGAGACGTTTTTGCTGAGTCACTTTGCTGGGCAGATTCAGGCCGGGCAGCTTCCTGCGTTGCGCAGACTCCAATGGCCGTCGCGAATCCCAATATGCAGCAAAATGCCATGCCCAAATAGAGAGCCGTACGTAGATCTCGCTGGTTGTTGCCACTGATGGCATGCCGATCGAATAATCGTTTCATAGGTCTGTCATGGGATTCAGACTAACCTCGCCAGTTCTCAGGCCATGCTATCTGCCAGGCATCTCGTTACTATTCATATGATTCGCGCGCCGGCTGAGCCTCCTTCTTCTCTTCCGGCTTTTCGGTGAGCGTAGCTTCGGCTAACAGCAGGACGCTCGCAACAGAAACCGCATTCTCAAGCGCGATCCGAACGACTTTGGTGGGATCGATGATTCCAGCTTCGACCAAATCCAGATATTCGCAGCGGGCGGCATCAAATCCGAAGTTTCCTTTGCCCGACCGCATGCGGTCGACAACGACACCACCATCAACTGTGGAGTTCTCTGCGATCTGACGTGTAGGAGCCTCAAGGGCGCGTCGCAGAATCAGGAGTCCGGTACGCTCGTCTCCAGAACAGTTTTTCTCTTCGCAATTGATAGCATCAATCAGCCGCAGCAGCGCCAAACCACCGCCCGGCACGATACCTTCCGCGAGAGCCGCCTTGGTTGCATTGATCGCATCTTCAATGGCTTCCTTGCGGTTCTTCATTTCTGTTTCAGATGGCGCTCCCACTCGGATGACGGCCACTCCACCCGATAGTTTTGCTAGCCGTTCCTGTAGTTTCTCTTTGTCATAATCGGAAGTGGTCTTTTCGATCTGTTTGCGGATCTCGGCACATCGACCCTGGATGGCAGGTTTTGATCCACCGCCTTCGATAATCGTCGTCTTATCCTTGTCGATCAGAACTCGCTTGGACCGGCCCAGCTGGTCAAGTATGAGATTTTCGAGTTTCATTCCAAGTTCTTCAGCGATTAGTTGTCCATTCGTGAGTATTGCGATGTCCTGCAACATTTCCTTTCGCCGATCGCCGAATCCTGGCGCCTTTACAGCGGCGGAGATCAACGTGCCGCGAATCTTATTGACGACAAGCGTCGCCAGCGCCTCACCTTCCACATCTTCGGCGATGATCAAGAGAGGGCGGCCCGCCTTCGCGACTTGCTCTAAAAGTGGGAGCATGTCCTTCATATTCGCGAGTTTCTTTTCATAGAGCAGGATCATAGGATCGTCGAGCCCCACTTCCATTTTTTCAGGATCGGTAATGAAATATGGCGAAATGAATCCACGATCAAATTGCATTCCCTCCACGACCTCGAGAGTGGATTCCGTGGTTTTTGATTCCTCGACCGTGATAACGCCTTCTGCTCCCACTTTCTCGTATGCATCTGCCACGAGTTCGCCGATCGTTGCGTCATTGTGCGCCGATATCGTCGCAATCTGGGCTTTCTCCAAGCGACTAGCCACCGGGCGAGAAAGATTCTTCAGCGCCTTCACAGCGACTCCCAGACCGCGATCCAGGCCCCGTTTGAGGTCGACGGCGCTGGCACCAGCGGCGACATTGTGCAAACCTTCGGCAAAAATCGCATGAGCCAGGATTGCCGCCGTGCTCGTCCCGTCGCCGACCGTGTCTCCCGTGCGTTCGGATGCCTCACGGATCATTTGTGCTCCGAGGTTCGCTTCGGGATCTTCGAGTTCGATCTCCTTCGCAATCGTTATTCCGTCGTTACAAACAATCGGCCTGCCCCACTTCTTCTGAATGAGAACGCACTTGGACTTTGGTCCGAGTGTGATTCGCACGGCATCCGCTAATGCAGTAGCGCCACTCAGTATTTTTTCGCGTGCGGCGGATCGAAACAGCAATCGTTTGGAAGCCACGGGTATCTCCTTATCTTGTTTGTAGTGCGTGTCCGGCTGGAGCACGGTCAACCGTTGTAAAGTGATTTACGAACCACTCCCCCGCGATACCGGCTACTTCTGCGAGAGTTCCCGGTTCCTCGAACAAATGAGTCGCTCCGGGAATAATGGCGAGCTTCTTCTCCCGGCAGTGGAGCCGTGCCAACGCTTGCTGGTTCAAAGTAATGACTGGCGCATCAATCTCTCCCACGATGAGTAGTGTCGGCGACTGGACAGAACCCAGGGCCTCTCCTGCGAGATCTGGTCTGCCTCCGCGGGATACGATGGCCGCAATTGAGTCTGGAAGCTGTGCGGCGGCCATCAGTGCGGCGGCAGCACCCGTACTTGCACCAAAATAGCCAATATCCAGGCCAGACAGCTTTGAATCGCCCATGACCCAGCGGGTCGCGCCAACGAGGCGTTTTGCGAGTAGGCGAATATTGAAACGTAGCAGCGTTGTTCTCCGATCAACAGCCTCTTCTTCTGTGGTAAGAATGTCGAAGAGTAATGTTGCCATTCCGTGGGATTGAAGCTCTCCAGCGACAGATCGATTGCGGGGGCTATGCCGACTGCTGCCGCTCCCATGAGCAAAAAGAACGATACCTTTCGCTGCCTGTGGCAGACCCAGATTCCCCTTGAGCGTCACTTTGCTTAATTCGATGGAAACCTCGCGCTCTATGTCATTCCGTTCATTCACAGGACCGGAAATCATGGGAAAACTCCTCCGGGGCTAGCCAAATCCAACTAACCAGCACCTAAGACTCGGCCAGTTCCTGCCCGAACTCGAAGAACCATTGGCGACTCCCTTGTCTCTTATTCATTCTGAGGTTGAAAGGCGAATCGGACTGTGATGGTCATCACTTCCTGAAGTGATGCGGGCCACAGTCCTTGGATCAGCTGGCTGCTAGCCTGATCTTAGTGATTTGACGTGCATGGGATTGGAGACAAACATGAACGTTACACACAAGTATCAAATCAGAGCCACTTCCACAGTAGTGAGAAGCGGTTTGGCGGTCGCCGAGGGAATCGAACCCTCGATTGCGTTCAGCGCCCCACCGGAATTTAACGGCCAGGCAGGCCATTGGACCCCTGAGCATTTCTTCGTCGCGGCCGTGGCAAGTTGTTACGTCAGCACTTTTTCCGGGATGGCTTCTAACTCTAATTTTGAATTCCTCTCTCTTGAATTGGAGACTGAAGGAACCGTTGTACAAGATCAAGTGGGCTGGCACTTCCGAGAAGTCGTGCTTCGTCCCAGACTAACCATTACGCGGGCGGAAGATAGGGAGCGTGCCCACCGCCTGCTGCACAAAGCGGAGAAGAATTGCTTACTGGGCCGTTCCGTTGCTTGCGCAGTCGTCTTGGAACCTGCGCTTATCATTGAGGAACAACCAGTCGTGAGTTCGTGACTTCGTTCTGAGGCGCGCCACGCCGGGCATAGCACGGATCAAGTGGACTTGTGATTTGACGCACAGATGCAAAAGGCTCCAATCAAGTAGAAAGGGTCAAGAACAAGAGGCCGATGCAATGAACCCTGCAAGCGAAAACCAAATGCAATTGCAGCCTGTGAGGCTCGCTTCGTGGAGGCATAAAGTGCCAGCACCTGCTCAAATCGCTTTCAAGAATATTTTGTTCGCGACAGATTTTTCGTCTATAAGCGAATTGGAGCTGCCTTACGTGCTCAAGATTGCGCGCAGATCGGGCGGCACGATTCATGCAGTGCACGTCATCCAACCGGACTTCTATCCTCTCGTGCCACCGTCCGAGTGGCCCAAGATTGCTCAAGAGGAAAGAGAATTTCGTGAAGAGAAAAAGAACGAACTCGAAGAAGTATTACGCGGACTTCCGCACGAATTTCTCTTCCTGACGGGTAATGTTTGGGAAAACCTGGCACACATTATCGAAGACAAGAGGATCGATCTGCTAGTCCTCGGCACGCATGGACGGACAGGAATAGGAAAGGTGCTGGTGGGTTCCGTGGCGGAGACAAGCTTCCGGCTGGCCACATGCCCTGTTCTGACTGTGGGCCCTGCCGTCGCTTCAAAGGCAAGCCACGCTGCGGTCGCGGGGTTGAATCGGATCCTCTATGCGACCGATTTCAGCCCGGAATCTCTGGCGGCTGCTCCGTACGCGGTTTGTCTAGCGAAGGAACATCGGGCAGAACTGATCCTCATGCATTCCATTCAGAATGCGGAACCAGGTCAAGTGGATTCCGCATACCACACTCTTCGAGATGTGGTTCCCAGTGGTGCGGGCATCGAATCCAAACTGAGGTGCATCGTACAGCGGGGAGCACCCGAAGACACCATTCTTGGCGTTGCGACAAGACATGACACCGACTTGATTGTTCTCGGCGTGCGGAGTGCCCAAGGGCATCCCGTGGCGATTACGCACTTTTCCCACTCGATTGCCTACAAGGTTATCACCGAGGCGGCGTGCCCGGTCCTAACCGTTCGTGGGTAATTGTTGTTTTGCTGGCCTCCGAGAGACAAGCAGGATATTCAACTGAGATCGAAACAGACCTCCCCCGCAGGGCGCGAGGGAGCACGTAACCGGCCACCTTCTGGGCTCCATCTGGCAAAGTGGGACGCGGGCAGGATGTATCGGGCGCGCACCCTCGACGTATGATGCTTAGCCTTTCTTGCCGCGGTAGCCGCGCGTCGGATGCTTGCGTACTTCCTTGACCTTGTGAAAGAACTCGGTCCCCTGCTGGGAAAGTTTTTTGCCACCGCGATGCTCCAAACTTCCCACAAACACGCTCTTCTTCGGTTTATTTGTCATGGTCTTGCACTCCCTCGCTACCTGCTCGCTTTTGATCCCACGGTCTTGCGCGTTCATCGGCTCACCCAAGCCCCTCACCACCGTACAGGTAAAGCGAAAACGGGAACCGCACTTTCCGGTCGTTCTCGCGCGCGGAGCTTGATCTTCATGCCCGCTCCTTTCTCATACTCGAACACATAGAGTTCTGAACATCTTCCGCAGAGCCAAAAAAGTTCGACACGATGCTGGCCCGTGGATGCCTGGCCATCCAATGGGGGCTTACAAAGTCGAATCAGTCGACCTTCGCGATGGTTGAGTGGCGCCCCGCAAGCAGGATTTGAGCATTTTGCGAACATGCCCCCTCCTCTCGGCTTTCGCAATCTCGCTGTTCTTGCTTCCCAGGTCGAAGGGAGGGCAGAATCTCCCCCCTCATCGTCCTTCTAACTTGCTGCCTTAGCCTCGACCCGAACCGTCTTCGCATGGGCTGCCTTCGGCATTTCAATGTTCAAGATGCCGTCTTTCAATGTCGCGGTTACCTTTGAGCTGTCAACCTCCGCCGGCAGGGTAACAACCTTTAGGATTTCCTTGGCACACCGCTCGGAATAGACGGTCTTGCCCTTCTTGTTTTCTTCTTGCACTTCGTGCTTGCCGGTGATTGTTAGCCGACGCGGCTCGACATCAATTGTGAGTTCCTTGGTGGTAAAGCCGGGCACTTCAGCGCGAACTGCCAGATTATTGTCGGTTTCTGTTATTTCCAGGTGCACGGGATGCAGGAGTTCGGACTCGGCACGGAGCCAATCTTCCAATTCGTGGCCGAGCCACCTACCGTTGCCGTCAAAGATCTCGAACGCTCTTCGAGCAATCGTATCGTAGGTCTTCTGGATACGATCGAAGACATCATCGGTGACGGATTGTTTGGCCGGTACAGCTGTTTTCGCTTGCTGCATTGCTGTTGCTGTTTGTGCGCTCATCTATGTTCTCCTCAATCTCGTTGTCCATTGCTGGCGGTGTCAACCCGAGTCAGGGACCTGATCCCGCGTCCCTAGAAGCCACTCATGATGCGAGCTGATGTACCGTAAGCAACTGCTTTTTACTAGATCCTTCGCGCGGACACTGTGATTGAGATCACAGCGCGACGTAATTTAAGTCACCCTTGTCACACCGCATTTACAATGATAATTTACGTTATTCAAGACTTTGCTGGTACCCATCGGACATCATCTGTGTCCCCTTGTGCGGCTTTGCAGATTTTGAGCAGCAACCAGGATCAAATCTTAGGTCACCTGTCAAAATAGAAATATGCACGGGACATCACCAAAAATGCCGCGTTCGATCCACTCTCAGGCACTGTTTGAGAAGTTGTTTGAGTTCTCTCCCGATGCCATTATAGTCACGGATTCTGAGGGCCGAATTACTTCGCTTAATGCGCAAGTTGAACGAATGTTTGGCTTTAGCCGTGAAGAATTGATGGGCCAGCCGGTCGAAATCCTTATCCCCGAGCGATTCCGCAATAAGCATCCCCAACGCAGAGAGAGCTACCGCGCTCAAGCGACGCTGCGCCCAATGGGAGCAGGGCTCGAACTTTTCGGCAGACGTAAGGATGGCAGTGAGTTTCCTGTGGATATCATGCTCAGTCCTGTGGAAACAGAAGAGGGCAAGGTTGTTCTCAGTGTAATTCGTGACATCTCGGAGAGAAAGCGAGATCAAGAGGCCCTGAGACGGAGCGAACAGCAGCTACGGTCACTCTTCCAGTTCTCACCGGATGCTATTGTCGTGACCGGGCCGGATGGCCGGATCACGGAGGCCAATGCGCAGGTTGAGCGCGTCTTTGGGTATACGCGCGAAGAGCTGGCAGGCCAGCCCGTCGAGTTGCTGGTCCCTGAACGCTTTCGCGCCGCGCACCCGCGCCATCGCGCTAGTTACAACGCACAACCCAGCCTTCGCCCGATGGGTGCAGGACTAGTGCTTTTTGGCAGGCGCAAGGATGGGAGCGAATTCCCCGTTGACATCATGCTAAGCCCCATCGAGACGGGGGATGGTCGAATTACGCTCAGCGTCATCCGTGATATTTCCGAACGAAAGAGTGCCGAAGAAGCTCTTCGAAGCAGCGAACAGCAGCTACGCGCTCTATTCGAATTCTCACCTGACGCGATCATCGCGAGCGATCAGCAGGGACGAATCACTCAAGTGAATGCCCGCGTGGAAAGCACCTTCGGTTACAACCGAACTGAATTGTTGGGCCAATCGATCGATGTCTTGGTACCCGAGCGATTCCGCCGGACGCACCCCACCCACCGAAAAGACTATTCTGATAAGGCTCGCGTCCGCCAGATGGGCATTGGCCTGGAACTCTATGGCAGGCGGAAGGATGGCAGCGAATTCCCCGTTGACATCATGCTTGGGCCGGTTGAGACGGCCGAGGGCAGGATCGTGTTGAGTGTCATTCGGGACCTTACCGAAAAAAGGGAGGCCGAGGAGGCCTTGCGGCGAAGCGAACAGCAGAAGCAGTACCTCGAAGAAGAGCTAAACACCGAATACAGGTTCGAAAACATTGTTGGTGAGAGCATCGAATTGAAGCGAGTTCTGAAGCATGTCGAAACCGTGGCAGCGACAGACGTAACTGTTCTGATTCTCGGTGAGACAGGTACGGGAAAGGAAGTAATTGCCCGGGCAATCCATCAACTGAGCGCAAGGAATGAACGAACTCTTGTCAAACTAAATTGCGCGGCCATTCCTGCCGGGCTCCTCGAAAGTGAATTGTTTGGACATGAGAGGGGAGCCTTTACGGGCGCCATAGACAGGAAGATCGGCCGCCTGGAGCTGGCGCACGAGGGAACATTGTTTCTGGATGAAATCGGAGATCTTCCCTTGGAGCTCCAACCGAAGATCCTGCGCGCGTTACAGGAAAAAGAATTTGAGAGGCTCGGCAGCACGCGCACGATTCCAGTCAACATCCGTTTGGTGGCAGCCACCAATCGTGACCTCACACAAATGGTGGCGGACAAGGAATTTCGCAGCGACCTATACTACCGCCTGAGAGTATTTCCCATCACGCTTCCGCCCTTGCGCGACCGGCGTGAGGACATCCCCCTTCTGGTCCGGTACTTCGTCGATAAGCATTCCCGGCAACTGTATAAGAAAATTGAAACGATTCACCCAGACACCATGCGCGCCCTCACACGATGGGATTGGCCCGGAAACATCCGAGAGCTTGAGAACTTTATCGAGAGGGCCGTCATTCTTACAAAGGGACCAGTCTTGCGCGCGCCCCTCTCTGAACTCGAAGTCATGGAAGAAACGACATCTGCGGAGGATTCTTCCCTGGAAGCGAGGGACCGAGAACACATCCTTCGTGTCCTTCGTGAAACAAAAGGCAAGGTCGCTGGGCCGAAAGGAGCAGCAGCTCGGCTAGGCCTAATCAGGACCACGCTCAACTCCAAGATGAAAAAACTGGGTATCGACCGCAAAGATTATATGTAATCAATACTCTCGCTACAATTTAGCCCGCACGCGCAATTTTTTAAGACGATGATCTTCTGGATGCAATCGCAATCACAGAAGAGTGTGCGCCCCATCACCGCCGTCGGAGCCATCGCTTCCTATACTGAAAATGGATTATAACTTTGGAATTGACGGAGTGATACATGAGAGTAGTCCAGCCGGCGATATTAGACGCTCCTACCCAGATTCATGGCGGATCGGTTCGAGGCGCGGCTAACTATAAGGTCCACGGACGGAAGATTGTATTTTCTCCGGAGACACAACGCGAGCATCGGCGCCTCAGAATTTCTGTCTGGAATTACATTCTCCATTCCCGGTTTTTCGTAGTGCTTTCGGCGCCCTTCATTTACCTTTGCATCGTTCCTTTTCTGCTCCTCGATCTCTTCATCACGTCCTATCAGGCTGTTTGTTTTCCGATCTACGGGATACCCAAGGTTCGTCGTTCGGACTACCTGTTTTTTGACCGGAGCAAATTGCGTTATCTCAATGCTCTTGAGCGAATCAATTGCAGATATTGTTCATACGCGAATGGGTTGATGGCCTATATCGTCGAAATCGCGGGTCGCACGGAGCAGCACTGGTGCCCCATCAAGCATGCTCATGAGGTTATGGCGCCTCACTCCAGGTACGCGCATTTCCTTCCCTACGGGGACGCATCAGCCTACCGTTCTCGAATTGAGGAGGTGCGCACTGGTTTCAAAGATGTAGCACCGTGAAGAATGGCCTCTTCACGATCGAAAAGACTGCCTACAGTCAGGCATGACGATTAACCGTCAGTATTGCTCGTCACATTGCCGTCGTCATTTCTCGAAATTGCCCACGCGTTCCCTTCTAAAACATTGTCAGAATTAGGGATGCCTTATTTGTGCATGTGAAAAAAGATTTGGCTCTCGCATTGCTTTTAGTGAGCCGTGAATCGAAATGAGGCAAGCTTACGGTGAGAATCACAATTCATGAACCAGAAGGAGCTGTGATCCTCACGATCGACGGAAGGGTTGCCGATCCATTTCTTATTGAATTCCAGCGGGCATGGCATGACTTGGCCCCGTCTCTGGGGTCGAGGAAACTTTCAGTTGATCTTCGCGGAGTAACTTTCATGGATACGAGCGGAAGACAGCTCCTCGCCGAGATCCACGCTAAGACCGGGGCTGACTTTATAGCAGATAGGCCGCTGACGAAGTATTACGCCGAAGAAGCAATGCAGGGCATTCGAACAAATTTGGAATCTGGAAAGTAAGGGGGATACGATGAAAGGCCCATACGGATTGGAATTGAACGATGGCTGCAAGACTTGCAAACTCAAGACGGCTAGCTTTTTCTGCCAATTGTCGCCGGCCGCAGTGAAGGACTTCGATGCAATTAAGTCTACATCGACCTATCCGAAGGGCGCATTTCTCTTCATGGAGAGGCAGGACGCGCGCGGCGTCTATATTCTCTGCGAGGGAGATGTGAAGCTCTCAATCAGTTCGAGCGAAGGCAAGATTCTCATCATGAGAGTTGCCAAGGCCGGCGAGATCCTAGGCCTGATGGCGGGAATGTCGGGAGGCCCGTATGAAGTGACCGCCGAAACAATTCGCCCGTGCCAGGTTGCTTTTGTTCGCCGGGAAGACTTCCAACGTTTCGTTGCGAAGTATCCCGAAGCCTCGCAGGGCGTGGCAAGGCAGATGACCATGCAATACCAGGCAGCCTGCGAGCAACTTCACACTGTTGGCCTTTCGGCCTCCGCGCAGGAAAAACTTGCTAGGCTTCTCCTAGGGTGGTCCGCCGGATCGCAACAGACAAAAGAGGGGACCCGAATCAAAATGCCTCTCACCCACGAAGAGATTGCCGAGTTCATCGGGATCACTCGTGAGACAGTCACGCGCACGTTGAGCGATTTCAAGGTCCGACATTTGGTGGCGATCCAAGGATCGACGATGACGATCCCCAATCGCGCGGCCCTAGAGACCTACGCACACGTCTAGAAACGTTCACACAGATCGGCCGTGCAGAGGAGAGCCAATGCCAAATATCGATCTTGCCTTAATCATCTGTAACCAGGGACCCGATCGAGAAAAGATTGTCGCGGCGGCTCTTAAATGCGGACTAAGTCCGATCTGCTGCTCCAATTTGGAAGAAGCACGCACCTTGTTGCCCCAAGAAGAATTTAGGATGTTGCTGTGCACCGAAGCTCTGCAGGATGGTGATTTCCGAGCGGTCTTGAGAGAAGTACAAAAATCAAATTCTTACACCCCAGTAATCGTGTTTGGGCGTTCGTATGACTGGGATTCTTACCTGAAAGCACTCGGAGCAGGCGCATATGACTATATCGTTTGCCCGCCCAATCCTCTGGAAGTAGAGAGAATCATTTGGCTGGCGCTCGCGGATACGATCGGTTCCGAAAAAACAGCCTATGTGGCAGCCTGAACAACAGACCATCATGCAGACACAAGGAATTCGAGAGGTCATATGAAAAGATCGAAGAATTCTCGTTTCGCGCCACGATCACTTTCCTCCGTCTTTCCGCATTGAGTAGCCTACCCACGATGGAGTCTTAAGGCGCTGCCTTGAGGCTCCTCCTACCTCTCAAAGATCGCTGCTTGAGGCTTAACTAACCAGTTCTGCCTTCGGTTGGTGACTCTTCACGTCGCCGTGATGAAGCCTTGCGAAATCCTGCACGCGACGTCCCGCCGCTTTGAACGCATCATGAAGCGGCCCCCCGGCAATCGCTTATGTACAGCAGAGAAATAAATGCGGTGCAAACCATGCCAATCCAGTTGAATGGTGTGGGCAGAGTATGTCGGTGAACAACCCGCGTCGCTTGCGGCTGTCAACGGCAACGTATAGGCCATTGCGGTACGGATCCTGCCTGTAAGACCGACTACATGGAAAGGTGACCTACGTCACCGCGCGAATCGCGCAGACAGGTAGAAACTGCGAAACACAGAAGATGTTTATGCTCACCGTTAATGAGAGCAAACTCTTTTGAGCTAACAGAAGGAACAAAAATGGAGGATTTGTGAAAACCGATAAACAGCTTCAGCGCGATGTATTAGACGAACTGCAATACGAGCCCAGCGTCGATGCCTCAAAGATCGGGGTGATCGCTCACAACGGGATCGTTAGCCTTACCGGCACCGTGGCAAGTTACGCCGAACAAAATGCGGCGACTCACGCTGCTGAACGGATCGCCGGGGTCAAGGCGGTTGCTAATGAGATTAAGGTAGAGCTACCTTCCATGCATCAGCGTGACGACGCGGACATTGCTCAGGCAGTGCTGAATGCACTGAAATGGCACGTCTGGGTACCTCAGGACACCGTTATAGTGAGCGTGGAGCGGGGATGGGTTACGTTGGATGGTACGGTGAATTCCAAGTTCCAGCGTACGTCCGCCGATGACGCCGTCCGATACCTAACGGGCGTAAAAGGCGTGATTAACTTAATTTCTGTGAAACAGCCCGCAGTAAATTCTTCGGAGGTTAAATTGAAGATTGAGAATGCATTGCGTCGCGCCACCGAACTAGAGGCGGCACACATTAACGTCGAAGTCCAAGGAAACAAGGTTGTACTGCGAGGCAACGTCCGTTCGTGGGCGGAACGCAATGATGCAGAACGTGCTGCTTGGGCTGCACCGGGCGTTGGCCAAGTCGAGGATAATCTGACGATCGCGGCATGACAAGACTCGTCAGGCCGTGCAGCTGTGCAGAAGCCGAAAGAAATTCTCATTATTGTTGGCGCGCGGGGGATCGGATACCGCTTCGGACATCTGCGTGGAAAACATATTGACCCGGATTTCCGATTTGAGAATCGGCGATAAAAGTGTAGGAGATATGCATCGCCTGTGTTCATGCGTGAGCCGTGCACACAGAAACCTTCCGGAGGTGGGCACACAGTGAGTGAGAACCAGAATCAGCCCTTTCAACTAACCTTCAACAGGTTTTTGCGCGTCGATTTTCAAGGATCACGGGTGACTTCGGATGGGTGATTCTTGCATTGGATTTGTTATGTGGCGGGCGTGAAGGTTCAAAGCAAGAAGCGCTTGCCCATGCTGAGTTCGGCGGTGTGCCGGCCATGGCAGTTGAATGGAAGGGAGTCATCTAAGCGACCCATCGCCACGTAGGGGGTTGTCGTCATGATCCAAGAAATGATCAGGCAGGCGAATCTGGACCTCCTGGCGCGTACGCATCTCTTTAGATTAGCGTGTGCCAAAGGAAGTCAGCCTTACGTAGTGCCATGCTATTTTGCCTACAACAATAATTCTCTTTATAGCTTTAGCACGGTTGGGCAAAAGATTGACTGGATGCGCGCCAACCCGTTGGTCTGCGTCGAAGCAGACGAGGTGGTGAGCCCGCAGGAATGGGTGAGTGTAATCGCATTCGGTCGCTACGAAGAGCTGCCCGATACGCCCGAATATCAGCCCGAGCGCGCAATCGCTTACAATTTGCTACAAAAGAGAGCCATGTGGTGGGAGCCCGGTTACTTGAAAACGATCCTGCACGGCACAGAGCGCCCGATGGTGCCGGTCTTTTACCGCATTCACGTCGTTCAGATTACCGGCCATCGCGCAACCCCCTGAGCCGGGCTATCTGGACGGGGTTTCCTCGCTCCCTCACCGTGAACAGACATCACCTTCCTCACGGGATAGTGCCAGTGCTCCCCAGTGCCGCAATCAAGACGCCTGAGAAGACTATGCGCAAGGTAGATGCGACGTCGCCTGAACAGAATAAATGCGCCTCGTGATGGAAGAAGATATTCGCTCGAATCTTAAAACATATCCGCACTGCTCAGCGAAGGGGACACCGGGAATCTGTTGCACCTGAATGAGCACTCTCCTTGTTCTCACCTAAAGGGCATTCTCGGCTTTATGCTCCTGCCCGCCCCGTACTTTGCATTCCTGGCGATATCGATGCTCACTTTGCTCTTGGTCGAGATCTCAAAGCGTCGTCTTTTTGACCGAGCGGCAGCGCGATACCTGACATCGTTCTTACGATCTCCACGGAGCAAGGGGCGTGGCGAACAACAAATTCGGCAACTATCCTGCAGGCTGTGAACAGCAACTGTGTTGCTACTTGATCCCACAACTGTCCCCTTCCTGGGTTGGCGTTGAACTTGTATCAGAGCGCCTCGTTGACAGTCTTTGTGAAGGAGGTGGGAACGCCCCTCCTGATCGTATGCGAAGGATCATCTTGCCTCTCATCTCCCGTTTCAGCTAACTGGCAATCACAAATTTGAAACCATCATGCAGACTGGATCCTCCGTTTCAGCAAGGTGCGTGTCGAATGCCCAGGGGTTTCTACGCGGCGAGGACGTAGACAATCTGTATGTCATTTTGAACGTTGGTGACACCCGGTGCGGCCCAGGCTGCCCGCTCCGCTTCTTCTCGCTCCGCCCAGCTCCTCACGTTTCCACGGAGGATCACCTTGCCAGCACTCGCATCCACGGAGATCTTTTCTGCGTCCACCTGTGCGGCTCGGTGGAGCGCCTTCTTGATCGCGTGTATGACATCCCCCGCGGAAACGCGTGGCGTTATGGCGATCAGGTTGGATACGCCCTTCACGCCCTTCAAGTGACGTACTGCGCTCTCCGCTGCGATCTTTTGGAAGTGATATTCCACATTCCCTTGAAGAGTGATCCAGCCGTTTTGGACAAGGATCTTGACGCGGTTGGACGGCACGGAAGTATTCCAATCCAAGGCATTGACTGCTGCTTGGGCGATGTCCGCGTCGGTGTACTGACTATCGCCCGCGAGCTTAACGGCGAGTTTGTCCGTAACAGCCCGAACTCCCTCGACACGCTGAGTTACGCGTTCCGCCGTCCATTTTTCGGTCAAACTTTTTACGGTTCCATTGAGTATCACGACGCCGTTTTCGACGGACACGCCAATTTCGGCAGCATCAACACTGGGTTCCCAAACAAGTTCGTCCAAAACATCTTGCTGCAATTGCTTATCGGTCTTCATTGTCATCTCCTTTTTCATATTGAACTCGGCAATTCAAACGATACCCTCCAGGCAACTACGCAGGCTTCACTTCGACATGGGTGCCCTTTGTCTTCGGGCTCTTTGGCATTTGAAGCTCGAGCATGCCATTCTTCAGTGTGGCGGCGGCCTTCGAGGCAACCACCTCAGCTGGCAAATCGATCACGCGTAGGATTTCGTTCGAGCACTGCTCTTCGTACACGGCCTTTCCCTTCTTTTGCTCTTCTTTGGTTTCCTTCTTGCCGCTAATGGTGAGCCGCCGAGGTTCGAGGTTGATCTGCAGATCCTTGGCTTCGAAGCCGGGTACTTCTGCCTCAACCGCGAGTGCATCATCCGATTCTGCCATTCGTATGTGAACCGGATGAAGCAGTTCGGATTCGGCCTTGAACCAATCGTCAAGCTCATGGCCAAAGCTTCTGCCGTTGCTCTCGAAGATTTCAAACGCGCGCTGGGCGATTGAGTTGTAGATCTGATCGAATCCGTCGTACACGTCCTGCCGCTCTATTGCTTTTGCCGGAACAGGTGCCATCTGTGTTGCTGTAGCATTCGCTGTCATCTTATTTCCCCTTTCAGGAGTTGGCGCCGGCTTCGTGCTGCTCTTAGAAAATCTCCTCCACCGGCTACTTCAAGTGCAGGCTACACGGCCTCTCTGGTGCAGGCTGTGATTGAAATCACAGGTTTGTGTGCGGATCATTCCGAACGAGGAATAGGCTCGATCTCTCCATTTTGTTCGGTTACGGGCTCACTCCGGAACGACAAAGAGACAGCAGACCAGTCGAGGGATTCAGATGAACCTGCCCTTCACGCACGAGGAGATCGCCGAATCAGTTGGTGTAACACGCAAGACGGCTACGCGGACATTGACGGAGCTCAAACGCAGGATGGTCATTAGGACAAATGGTGCGACCATTCTGATTCTCAATAAACCTGGCCTACAGGCATTAGTCGCAGCTTGATTTCGATTCTTTCTTTTTCTGCCACTTGTGCGAGTACAAATCCTCACTTATTTCTTGTTAGGGACAAGTACGGCTAACCAATGCAATTGATTGGATCCTCCATAGCAAGAGTTCCCATTCATGTTAATTGTCAGCTGTGTGAGCTAGATCACATCTCGGTTTCGGCTGTGTCGTATCATGGCCTCGCTCCGGCATTAGGAGCATTTGTCAATCTACGAATGGAGCGGCCACAATGCAGTCCGGCGTGCAGAGGACGAATACTCTGGGACGAACGGACTGGACTTGGCATTCTCAAGCGAGTCTCGAAGCTCGCATACGGCAGATTGTAGAAAATTCATTGTTGTTCGCCAAAGTATTCTCTCGGTCGAGGTGAATATGACCGCTAACGAAATCAAAAATGCAGATAAAGCGTCGATTCCGGTTGCCTCCGAGAGCCAGCAGGCGCTCTGTCGTGTTTGTGGCCAGCCCTCCGAAGAAAGCATCTGCCCGACATGTGCGAATAAAATTCGCGGTGAGGCCGTTGCTAACACTGTCGGAGAAGCGCCAAAAGCACGATCTAAACCAGGTCGAAGGAAAGCAAAGTGAAAATCCTACTGGCAATTGATGATTCCAAATTCTCCGAGGCCGCGATCGAATCAGTAATCCGCCAAGCCACACCTCAGGAGACGGAAGTAAGAGTGCTTCATGTGATCGAACCCATTCCCATTTATCCTGACGGCCAGGCTTGGGGATATGGCCCGGAAGCCTCGCAAGTTTTGGAGGAACAACGTAAGGAAGCCGAAGCCTTGGTAGAGCGGGCCGGTCAAACACTGCGCGAGAAGAACTTCAAAGTGATGACAGCCATCGAGGAGGGAAATCCGAAAGAAGTAATCATTGATTCTGCCGCAGAGTGGCACGCCGACTTGATTGTAGTGGGCTCGCACGGGCGACACGGCTTGGATCGCTTCTTTATGGGAAGCGTGTCGGAGGCGGTCGCACGGCACGCACGCTGTTCGGTGCAGATCGTCCGCCCCCCAAGCCACTGAGCACTGGTATTCAACGAATCGAGCGCTAAGGCGTATTCACTTTCCGCCACCCTCCTGGGGCGGAAACACGTCGTGCAAATCGTCTTCCCTGATCACGTTGCCTATTTCAGCGAACGAGCAGATCCGAGGCCTTACCAGGTGCACGAAATCGGCATTGCCCATACGAAGGCCATCGGAGAGAGTCCCCGCACTGAAAGTGATCTCTGGCGCGCCGGCTAGACGAATGCGCCCACACACATGGGCGTGATTTGTGTCACAGCTTTCGGCGAGAGTTCAAGGCATGCTGCGCTTGATCTTGGATTTTGGACGAGGACTAACTGTGAGAAAGGAGCCCCGATGTCAAAACACACGGCAAAGCACCACAAAAAGGCGGCGAAAGGCACGCGCGCTGCCCGACCTCTAAAGAGGGCACATGGCAAGAAACCAATTCGGAGGAGGAAGGCAGTCACGCAGCTCGGCCAGGTCCGCAGCAAAAGTGCAGTCGAACAGCAAAGCCCGGGGCCAGATGTGGCGGAACTCGAGTTGGTCGGCCTTGAGACTCTTGGCCAGGAACCAGAAGTGGTCGAAATATTCGAGGTCGAAGTGGTGGGCGACGTTGAAGACACCGGGCAAAACGATCGGGCTGAACTTACACTAGAGAATAGCGAGTAAAGGCAGGCTGCTGGGCTAACTACTCCATGCCTGAGGTTGAACGCTACAACTGCGGCCAGTGGCGGTGTGCAAAGGCGAACATGAAGTTTAGTGTGTTGGCGCTTGATTACGACGGGACCATGTGCTTGCATCCGGCGTGCGAAAAGTGGAGCAGCGATACCGGCTCGGTCACACACGAGATCTCTATAACGCCCTGGCAGAATCAATTCAGGAGCGATACGAATTGTCTCCCGAACTCGACGAGATGCGAGAGAAACCCCCGATCGCTGTTGCGGACTAAAGATCAATCTGGTTGCCGAGAAAAGGCCCTTGGGGCGCTACCAGCGACAGTACCGTCAACCAACAAGAGAGAATAGGTTATATGGCAGCCGCCCAGTCGTCCACAAACGCAAATCTTGGCGATACCTCTGCGCGGAGTAGCGTGTGTAATCGAGCCCTCTTTACGGACCTATACGAATTGACCATGGCCCAGGCGTATCAAGCCGAGTGCATGGATCAATTAGCCGTCTTCGAACTCGTCTTTCGGGAAATGCCCGAGAACCGCAACTATATCGTTGCGGCCGGCTTCCAAGACGTCATCGATTTCTTGCCGGACTTCCACTTTTCACCCGAAGAGCTTAGCTATTTGCGTGGAATCGGCGACTTTTCAGAGGCGTTTCTGAAAGGGTTGGAGCGTCTGAAGTTCACTGGAAATGTGTATGCCGTGCCCGAGGGAACCGTTGTTTTCCCCAACGAGCCTCTGCTCCAAGTGATTGCGCCGATCATTGAAGCGCAACTGATCGAAACATTCGTTCTGAACCAGATTCATTTCCAGAGCATTGCGGCAACCAAGGCTTCGCGTGTCGTCGCGGCTGCTCAGGGCAGGTCCGTGGTGGACTTCGGTTCGCGGCGTTCCCACGGAACGGATGCGGCCCTCAAAGTGGCACGAGCCACCTACCTCGCCGGGGGCGACGGAACCTCAAATGTGCTCGCCGGCAAAATTTACGGCATTCCCGTGTTTGGCACCATGGCGCACAGTTACATCCAAGCGCATGACGAAGAATCTGCATCGTTCGATTCTTTTACGAGACTCTACCCGGGAACCACACTGCTAGTGGATACGTACGACACACTTGCCGGCGTACGTAAGGTCATTGAACTTAGCCAGAAACTCGGGGGCCGCTTTCAAGTGCGTGCCGTGCGACTCGATTCCGGCGACTTGGGCAGATTGGCCGTGGATACACGCAAGATGTTGGATGAGGCGGGCCTGCAAAGGGTAGAGATCTTCGCATCGAGTGGTCTCGACGAATACAAGATTCAGGAACTGATGAACTGCGGTGCACCGATTGATGCATTTGGCGTCGGAACCAAACTGGCCGTGATCGCCGATGCGCCGGACCTCGATATGGCTTACAAGCTCGTGGAATATGCCGGGAAGGGTCGATTGAAACTTTCGGCAAAAAAGCTGATATATCCAGGCCGGAAACAAGTGTTTCGGCAAATTGAGGACGGCCAAATGGTGGGAGATGTAATTGGGCGGTTTGACGAACCGATTGCTGGTGAACCGCTCCTTAAGCCTCTATTGCTCTGTGGGCAGCCGGTCACCCGAATCGAATTGGCGGAATCCCGCAGGTGCCTGCAATCCGAGTTAAAAAGTTTGCCGGATTATCTTCGTGGTTTGCCATCAGCGCCGACCCCGTATCCCGTTCATTTCAGCGAGCAATTGAAGGTTGATCTCAACGCGATTCGGAGGGAGCTCGGGTTAGGCAACACTTGAACCGCATACAGGCACGATGTCTTCTATTTCTATCGCCTGAGCGAGTCGATCGGTGATGAGGTTGTATAACAAGGAAAGGGATTCGTTTGGCCGAGGGCGGAAGTCCCTCGGATAAGGCGGGGCCAGGCGTCTCTTCGGCTTGACGAGCTAAATCCACGGCCCTCGTGGGTCTTCGCCAATCACTGCCTCTACCGGCAAATCGCTTACAAGAATCACTCAGTACCGCAAACGAGCAGCTTTCTCCAAATCAGACACTTTGAAAATAACGGTCGCCTTCTTGCATGCTTTAGCGGCGCTCCCGTAAGCTGTCGTGATGTTGATGTTCTGTTCGGCCAGCTTTCCCGCGAACTCACCAAGACATCTCGGAACGTTTTCCAGTTCGACATGGAGCACATCCTGTTCGGTGTAAGAAACATGCTCTCGGTTTAGCTGGGCGCATTTTCCAGTATCTCGTTTTTAATATAGCAAGTTCGAAGTCTTGTGATTCCAATCACAACCGGATGTGCGTTCCGTCAACGGCCTGACGGAATTCGCACGATCCATACGGAGCAGTGAGCATGGCGGGCAACGAATTCTGCGACGCTCCCAAGCAGGAATCGCTGAAGTCCCTTTCGCCCATGTGAACCGAGTACAACCAAGTCGGCACGCCATTCCGCAGCACTATCAAGAATCCCGTTTCGTGCCTCGGCCTCAACCACACGCGTATTGACGTTGAAGCCGGCAGAGCGGAGCACTTGGCTCGCTTGATCCACGCACTCCTGCGCGTATAGAAAATCTTCCTTAATAATTCCCTCCTGCTCGGGCGCATATCCCAGCGCCATTTGCGGCGGAGTAAAAAATGCGCGTAGTTCTACCACCCGTAGGACGAGGACCTCGGCTCCCTCCCGGCGCATCTGCGAAACGAGGGCCTGCGTTGCTGCCTGGGAAAACTCAGAACCATCAACTGCTAGCAATATCTTCATTGCATCACCCTCGCCAGAAACTCAAGAGCCGCAATTTGTGGGACAAATTCACAAATCCTTTGTAGTTCTTTTGTCTGCAGCGATCTGTGATTGGGGTCACAGAGCCATTCGTTAGATGTGGTGTACATAAGAAGCAAAGGAGGTTTATTTTGATTTAGATGAAGAGAACGGTCTTTCGCGATGGTTGCAAAGGAGAACAGGTATTGCGACCCGGCGAGCTGGAGGAGACTACCCCTGTCGGCGGTCAGGCGTGCCCAGAATGCGGTGGCACCATGGTAGAGACTTCTGGATGTATTTCTTGCTCTTCCTGCGGTTATGCATTTTGTGCGATGTAAAGAAGCCATGGCCAAGCGAAAGACGATCACCGAAATGGCGGAAAACACGGTGCCAATAGGCTTGCTGGAGAGACTGCCCGTATGGCAACTGGATATCGTCGAACTTACTGGGCACAACCTGGAAGCCCGGGGCGAGAGGAAGTTAACCGGCTTCTTGAGGCAGGATGGCGGTTGCTCCACATTTACACCCTCAAGTATGAGAAGGATGGCGGGTGGCGCGAACGGCCAATGGGGATTCTTGGGAGATTGAGAAACAGCCAGCAACAAGATCACTGAGGCAATCATCCGAACTGTAATGCGAGCGCGAGGTGCCGCCATGAAATCCGAACTGCAGATTACATACCGAAATATGAAACCATCAACAGAGGTCGAAAAGTGGATTCGTGCCGAGGCAGCTAAGCTTGATACCCTGTACAGCCGGGTGATGGGATGTCGCGTGGCTGTCGAGGTTCCACATCGTCACCACAAGAGAGGACGTCCGTATCACATTCGTATCGACCTGACCGTGCCCCACGGAGAAATTGTAGTGAAACGTGAACCAAGCCTGAACGCTCGGGCTCGGCATTTAGGCGAACGAGAGACCAAGAAGCAATCGGAAGTGAAGGTCCCGCATAGAGACCTTCGCCAGGCGATTGACGATGCGTTCAAAGCCGCGGGCCGGCGTTTGCAGGACTATGCCCGCCGGCAGCGAGGTGACATCAAGAGTTCAACATTACTTCCCGAGGCCCGCGTGAGCAAGATTTTGCCGCAGGAAGGTTATGGATTCCTGACTTTGGACGACGGACGTGAAATCTATTTTCACAAGAACAGTGTTCTTGGCAAAGCGTTCCCGCGTTTGCAGGTCGGGACAACGGTAAGGTTCGTCGAAGAGGCGGGAGAAAAAGGACCCCAAGCAAGCACGGTCCGCGTCGTCTCCAAGCGAGGAATTCAGGAAGCGGCTAAGAGGAAGACGGCTTGAGTTGATTGAGCAGCAAGAGGTCAGCCCGTTTCAAATACCAGCGATTGGGTAGCAGCTATGCTTCTGTTCAGCTTCTCGGCTTATGAGGACATCGCACAGCAGCTGCGAGCAGTTGCCTCAGTGCAAGTGGGTCGATTCATTGTGGGCCGCTACGACAATCGAGAATTGCATACCAGCATCGAGAAACCTGTTTCAGGAGAGCATTGCTTGATCTTGGGAACAATCGCTCCCCCGGACGAATGCTTGCTTTCCGTAACGCTGCTCGCCAAAACGCTTAAGAAGGAAGGGGCGGACAAGATCACGGCCGTGTTTCCTTATCTCGCCTATAGCAGGCAGGATAAAGATAAACCAGGAGAAAGTCTGGGGACCGCGTGGGTTGGAGCGCTCCTTAGGAGCTCCGGAATTGATCAGGTACTCACCGTCGATGTGCACAGCAAGCGCGACAAACAATTATTTCCCATCCCTCTGATCTCTCTGTCCACAGCCCCTCTATTTGCCGACGCCGTTAAGAAATATCGGCTGACCGATGCAACCATCGTGGCACCCGACAACGGGGCAATCAAACGATGCGAGGACGTGAAGAGAGCGGCAGGGATGACGATTGGCGAGACGCCATACTTTGAAAAAAAGAGAACAGAGAAAGGGATCATTCATCACGGCCCTGTCGGCAAAGTCGGGGCGAAGGCCGTGTTCGTAGACGATATGATCGACACGGGCGGCACCCTTGTCTCCGCCTGCGAGAAGCTGCGATCAGTCGGGGTTGAAGAGATATATATCCTGGTCAGTCATGGCCTATTCACGGAGTCCTCGTGGACAAAATTATGGTCGCTCGGTGTGAAACGCATCTTCTTCACTGACACAGTTCCTCTCCGTTTAGGGATCGAAGCGGCAAATATTGCGGTCCTCTCGGTAGTACCGCTTATCAGAGAGAGACTCTCGTGGTTAGATAAAGATGTCAGACGAATGACTGTTCGCGGCGAATGACCCGACATGCTCCAAACTAAATCCTCGCTCTCGATAGACGGTGCAATCAGTGAAGGCGGTGGGCAAGTTCTCAGAACTTCGCTCGCGCTCGCGTTGATTACAGGCAGTGCTTTCACACTGAACAATATTCGCCAGCGGCGTGTAAAGCCGGGATTGATGGCGCAGCATTTGAAGGCGGTGGAAGCCGCTCGAGAGGTCGGGAAAGCGACGGTTGAAGGAGCGCGACTCGGATCGTAATCCCTGGTCTTCGAGCCGACCGGTCTCTGTTCCGGTGACTTTGCTTCGTCGTTGGACACGTTCATATGAAACTCAGAAAGTCTCTTCGCATACTCGGCTCTCATTCGAGCCATGGTTGGTGATGCACATCACTGCGACATTCAGCCGAGCCTGTAGGCTATATGGCAGTTGCACCTTGAGATTTCCGGCCTGGTGAGAGTGAGGGTATAAACATCATGCTCGGAGATGAATACATGATCTTTCGAGATCGAGAAGAAGCCGGACAGAAGCTGGCTGAGCGGTTACAGACATATGCGAACCGAAAGGATGTGAATGTCCTCGGAATTCCACGCGGCGGAGTTCCGGTCGCCTTTGAAGTAGCGAAAGCCTTGGATGCTCCGTTGGACATATTTCTCTCGCGAAAGCTCGGCGTTCCAGGACATGAGGAACTCGCATTTGGCGCTCTTGCGACCGGCGACACGCGAGTGCTGGATCGGGAGATCATAGAAGCAGTAGGCATTTCCGAAGAGCAAATCGATCAAATCACTGCACGAGTGAAGAAGGAACTTGAGCGACGCGAAAATCTCTATCGAGGCGCCAGGCCCCCTCTGAAGGTCGAAGGGTTAACCGTTCTCCTTGTAGACGATGGCATCGCCACAGGATCCAGCATGCGCGCCGCCATCAAGGCACTCCGGCAAATGAAGCCCGCCCACCTTGTCGTCGCCGTCCCTGTGGCTCCTCTTTCCACCTGCAATCGGGTCAAACGTGAAGTGGATGATCTCGTTTGTGTCTATGCGCCGAAAGATTTCTATGCGATCGGCCAGTTCTATGAAGATTTCTCACAGGTGGCGGATGAGGAAGTGGCGGAACTGCTTGGTCGAGCTGCGGTGCCAGCTCTTCAGAACGTTGTCCAGGACGATCCCAGTGATCCAGAAGGGAGTTTGAACATGATCCCAGGCCGGAAATCACAATTGGATGGCATTAAACGCGAGGTATCGATTGACCTTGAAGGAGCGCGGCTCGAGGGCACATTAGTTCTTCCCAAAGGTGCGAATGGGTTGGTCCTCTTTGCACATGGCAGCGGTAGCAGCCGCCACAGTCCGCGGAACCGCTACGTGGCGCAGGTACTCCAGGCACATGGAATCGCCACTTTATTGTTTGACCTTTTCACTCGAAGAGAAGAATCGATTGATCAATACTCAGGAGAACTTCGTTTTGATATCCCTTTCCTTGCGAAGCGCTTGGTAGGCGCGACCAAGTGGATCATGAGCAGCCCCGATACAAAGGACCTCAAAGTGGGTTACTTCGGAGCTAGCACCGGGGCTGGCGCCGCGCTGATGGCAGCTGCCGAGTTTCCCAATGTCGTCTCTGCAGTCGTTTCCCGTGGAGGCCGGCCCGATCTGGCCGGAGATACACTCGAACTTGTTCAAGTTCCAACGCTTTTGATTATCGGAGGTGATGATGAGCCTGTGATCGGTATGAATAGAGAAGCCCTGGCAAAGCTCAAGTCTCCCGACAAGAAGCTGGTCATTGTTCCCGGTGCGACCCATCTGTTTGAGGAACCTGGAACATTGGAAGAAGTGGCAGGAGTTGCCGCGGAGTGGTTCAGTAGCCATTTCAAACCTGCAAAGAGGTCTCAGGCTCAATCGGCTGGTGGCGCCAAGGGTGCGGGCAGGGCCTGACATCTCTGCTGTGCAGCTTGTGCTCAGGCGCGTTTGCCAATTCAATTTCAGTGCGGTACAGCTAATCTCTAGGATGTTTCGTTTGCCAAGCAGTATGCCCTGCTGGAATACCATCGCACATGTCTAGTGCTGGAACCGGCCGACCAGTTCGACCTTTGCCAGCACGTGACGTTTCATAGCGCGCTCGAGTTCCCCCTTGCTGGCTCCTGGCTTGAGGTTCACTTTGCAGTGCAAAGCGTAAAGCTTGAAAAAATAGCGATGTGGGGCACCCCGAGGAGGGCAAGGCCCATTGTAGCCGAGTTTGCCAAAATCGTTGCGTCCCTGCCGTGCTCCATTGGGTAGTTGGCGATCCTTAGCCATGCCTTCAGACAATCCTCGATGTGTGGCGGGAAGATTGTAGAGGACCCAATGAACCCACGTGCCTGACGGGGCGTCCGGGTCGTCCACGATCAGTGCAAAGGTTTCTGTCTCTGGAAGGGGATCGGTCCAGATTAGGGGAGGCGAACAATCCGTTCCGTCGCATGTAAATTCATTTGGAATATCTTTGCCGTTTTCAAACGCCGGGCTACTCAGATGAAATGTCATAGCGAGTCGCTCCTTTGCGTTCGAAGGTCGATCCTTGTTAATCCGTGTTCGCACAGCCCCACATTGTTCGCGGGTTCATCTGCAGCAGAACATCTACACATTTGTCCACGTGGCACGTCACAGGCCTATTGGCATATTTACTTCCTTGCTCATCCCAAAAGATGTGATGAGCCTCACAGAGACCGCACCCCATCTGGGATACAAGACAGAGGTGGGGGCTATTCGGTTACTCGCAGAGCAAGGCATGTCGAACTACCCCGAGTCACGGTCACGCTCTCGTCAGAACCTCGCAGACCTGTTCTGCGAATTCTCCCAATATCCAGAGGAGTTTATCGAGTACGATAACGGGTATCGCAGGTGGAAATACACGTACGCACAAGTGGCGCACGCCGCGCGTCAATTTGCGATGCGGCTAGGCAAGCACGACGTTCGCAAGGGCGACAAAGTAATCTTCTGGTCCGAAAACCGCCCCGAATGGGTTGCGGCATTCTGGGGCTGCATCCTCTCCGGCGTCATCGTTGTCCCAATCGACTACCGCACGTCACAGCGATTCCTGCGGCATGTTCAAGAGATCGTCGATGCTCGCCTCATCCTGATTGGGGAGGAAGTTCAGCTGAGCCCGTCCGACAGCCAGGTGCCCGCTTGGCGACTCTCGGAACTCGAGTGGACCAATGAGGACTGTGAAACGCCTTCTGTTCCTATCGGGAGGGACGATATCGCTGAGATCGTGTTCACCTCGGGCGCTACGGGAGAGCCAAAGGGGGTCCTTCTTACGCACGGAAATATTCTGGCCAATATTGTGTCACCAGAGCAGATTGTTTCCAGGTACGCCAAGTGGTTTCGACCTGTGTTTCCGCTGCGTTTTCTAAGCTTGATCCCCCTCAGCCACATGTTCGGACAAGTGATCACGCTCTTTATTCTGCCAATTATTCCTGGAGTGGCAGTCTTCATGCGCGGATACAGTCCGCACGAAATTGTGCGGCAAATCCGCACCCGCCGCATATCCGTAGTGATCGCAGTCCCAAAGATCCTCGAGGTCCTCAGGAAGTACACTCTGCGCCAATTTCCGGAAGCCGCACGTTTGCCCCAGGGTCCAACGTATTGGGTATGGCGCTGGTGTCAACACCGCCATATACATTCCTCATTCGGATGGAAGTTTTGGGCATTTATCGTCGGAGGAGCGCCGCTTGCCAAGGAGTTGGAAGCATTCTGGTCCGGGCTCGGATTCGCTGTCATTCAAGGCTACGGTCTCACCGAGACGGCCCCTCTCGTTGCGTTCAACAATCCATTCGATACTAAGGAAGGCACTGTCGGCAAGCCCATCGTGGGCGTAGAAGTCAAGATAGCACCAGATGGAGAAATTCTAGTCCGCGGTGAGAATGTGACGTCGGGCTATTACCATGCTCCCGCTGAGACCGTTTCGGCGCTCGCGGGCGGCTGGTTTCACACGGGTGACCTTGGATCCTTTGATGATGCTGGGAACTTGATCATTCGAGGACGCAAGAAGGAAATGATCGTCACACCGGAGGGCTTAAAGGTTTTCCCGGAGGACGTGGAGGCCGTGCTGAACGAGATTCCAGGAGTCCGAGAATCTGCGGTAGTAGGCAGGGACCACGTGCATGCGGTGCTAGTTCTTAAGGGTATCGTCGACCAAAACGAAGTCGTTCGCCGTGCCAACTTACAACTCGAGGATCACCAGAAGATTCGAGGCGTCTCGATTTGGCCCGGTGAGCGGCTGCCGCGTACGGAAGGCACACAGAAACTAAAGCATGGCGAGATCCAGGCGTGGGTCGAGAGTGGTACTTCAGCGCCGACAACATCAAGCGGACAGGAGATGATCGATCTTCTCCGAAGATATGCTCCAGACCGGGCCATCGCGCCGAGCACGACGCTAGACGAACTGGGACTAAGCTCTCTCGACCGGGTGGAACTCATGATTGACTTGGAGCAGCATCTTGATACCAGCATCGACGAAGCGCTTTTGACTGGCGCGCAGACGGTTTCAGCGCTGGCTGAAATCGGCATGCCTCCCATCGCCTCGGTATTCCCCACATGGAACCGCACTTGCCTGGCGAGAGTCGTTCGCAATGTCACGTTACCCACAGTCTGGCTCCCACTCACTCGGCTTTTCGCCCACGCCCATGTTTCCGGCCGAGGAAACTTGGCTTCGCTGCAGGGGCCTGTGATCTTTGCCCCAAACCATCAGAGCCATCTGGATACGCCCTTGATTTTGTCTGCTTTGCCTGCGCGCTACCGCTACAGCGTTGCAGTGGCAATGTGGAAGGAGTACTTCGATGCTCACTTTTCGCCAGAGCGCCACACACGGTTCGAACGATTTGTGGATAGCCTCATTTATCGGCTCGTGGCGTTGTTCTTCAATGCGTTCCCGGTTCCACAGACCGAAGCTGGCGCACGCCAGTCGCTCAGGTATATTGGAGACTTGATTAGCGATAATTGGTCAATTTTGTTCTTTCCAGAAGGTGAGCGTACAGAGGCGGGTGAAATTCACCGTTTCCAACCTGGGATCGGCTTGCTCGCCGGAAGGCTGAGGTTGCCGGTGATTCCCATTCGGTTGCGGGGCGTGGAAAAAGTCCTCCACCGGCACCAGTGGTGGCCGCGGCCCGGCAGCGTAGAGATTGTCTTTGGCGCGCCACTATACCTTCGGGGCCAAGACTACGCAGCGCTGGCCAAGCAGGTGGAGGACGCGGTCCTCGCATTGTAAACGAGACGCTCCCCACAACCCTTGCGCAGTTCCGTTGGCGCTAGAGTAAAGACGACAGTGTGTTTTCGATCAAACCGCCAAATAGAACCACTCCCATACACGGCAAATTCTGCGGGAACATAAGCCGAATCGAGGTTCGCCTTACGCGGAACGATTAGGGGTCGCCTACTTCTGTTGAATTGATTCCAGGTATTTCAAAACGTTCTCTATCCTGATATTTGTTGGTTCACGCAAATCCTTCTCGTACAGGGCGAAAATGGGTCCCCAGATCGGCATATCTCTAGACCCATGGGAAGCCACAACTTGATCGCCCAAAATCGTTCTGCGCACACGGTCCAAAGGGAATTGACCTTGATTATTCTTTTTCAACATCGTTAAATCAGGCACCTTCATTTTCAAAGCGGGTGCAACCGGACCACTGCCTTTAGCGTCGGAACCGTGGCAGGGTGCGCAGTGGAAACGATACAAGTCTGATCCGCTCACTGGATAATCTACGGGCTCTGACTGAGGCGTGGTTTTGGCTGCCTGAGGCACTGCACCCGTGGGAGTTAGTGTAAGTGAGCTCATTACGAGGACACCCAAGATTTTGCCAATGTTCGTCATCTTCATAAGAGAACTCCCCCGGACGTACACACCGACTCAATCGTCCGATTAAGATAGACGAATGATGAAACTGGTTCCGCGTCGATCGTCTCGATTCTATCACAGCGGATACGTTCCATTTGTCACGCCTTGGACACAGTCCTTGCGCTTCTTAGCGGTCGCAACTCCGAATGGCGCCCAGGGCATTGATCGAACCGCTGACCAGATTCCCGCGCCCCATTTATTGTGAGAGAGTGTGACATTTGTGCCTCTCCTATGGGAGCCCCCTAGCACTGAAATCCTTTACACTACGAGAAGAACAGATCATCCGGATGCGTTTCGGTTTTGACGGTGAGGAGCACACTCTGGAAGAAGTGGGTGAGACACTTGGTCTAACGCGAGAGCGCATCCGGCAGATTGAGAAGCAGGTGATTCGCGATTTGCGGAATTCCGCCGATGCCCGGCACCTTCACAGTTACTTGCGCCGCACTTCTTGATTTGCGTCTTCCGTTCCATGAAGGAATGGTTCGGAGGATAGCTCGAAAGGTGGGGGTGGGTCCCGCGCAGCTTAGTTGTGCGAAGCCATGGACTGTTCGAGTTGCTCCAGCAGGCCCAATTGACTTTTCAGAATTTTTTGTCTCGCCAGGTTGATTTTGAACCACTCGGCTCGGTCTATTTCCGGAAATTCCCGCATCTTGCCCGATCTAGGCGGCCATTCCATGGAAAAGGTGTTGCTCTTGACTGCTGCTACCTCTTCATCACATAGCACTGCCCACGCATAGACAATTTTTCCGCCTGTTTGGCGAATAGGCTTCAAGGGCTGATACTCTCCCTTGGCGACAACACCTGTTTCCTCTTGAAACTCTCGCTTGGCAATTTCCAGCGGGTCCTCGCCCGGGTCAAATTCGCCCTTGGGGATAGACCAAGCTGCGTCGTCTTTGTTCGCCCAGAATGGACCTCCGGGGTGCACCAAGAACACTTCCATGGAGCCGCGGACCGTGCGATACAACATTAGGCCTGCACTTCTCTTGGGCATAATGTTCATCCCCACCACAGAAATGCTCTTGAGGATAGTTGGTCAGTCACAAGAAGAAAAGCCAGGAGATATTCCTAAATCGGTAAGCGAGAAGCAAGAAACAGCACTTCGATCACTTGCGCGCGGATGACATAGCCGCCTGTTCCAGGCCAACGCAGCCTCACACACTCAGGACGGGAATGTAAGATTCGCGGATGATTCCATACCCGGTGGCACGCAACCGGCCGCTAGGGGGACGACCGATAATCAACGCGTCCGCGCTCGTTTGCTTTGCCGCATAGCTCAACAGCTTGGGCACGTCACCACTACCAATGAATACCTCGGCCTTGGTGCCAACCTCCTGCTGAAGATTTGCGAGCTGGCCGTTGGTAGAACTTACGAGTGCCTCCGTCCAAGAAGGATCGACTTGATATGGCCCAGGACCATAAGCCTCCATTCCAGCGGTGATATGAGCAAGCGTCAGCCGGGCCTCAAATTCCGCGGCCATTTGCGCGGCCCACTGGACAGTCTTGGCACTATGGGGAGTCAAATCTACCGCACATAGGATGTTGCGAATCGAGAATTCGCGGGCGGGCTTTTCTTCCAGATGGGCGCCGGTCCACACAGGACAATCGCTATCGTGAAGCACTTTCGCTGTTACCGAACCTAGGAGGAAGCGGCGAAACGCCCCGTAGCCGTGCGTTGGCATGGCGATCAAGTCGACTTTTTCAACTCGAGCGGTTTCCACAATGGTTTGTGCAGGATCCCCCTCCAGCAGTATGCGCTTTACGGAAAGACCATCGAGTTCCGGCCCCAGAGCTTTGTCCAGATGTTTCTGGGCCTGGCGAATGAGTTCCCTGAGCAGATCGCCTAGATTAGCCGGCACATAATCACCCTCGATCATAGCCGCCGAATAGGTTAGCGGCGTCACCACGTGCAACATCACGATCTCGGAATGAAAGTGGCGGGCTAAAGCTGCGGCCTGATGAACCACGGGCTTCGAGGAGTCGTGGAAATCGATCGGAAGAAGAATTTTGTCAATTCTTAGCATCATGCATCCGCTGAAAATTCAATGTGCAGTAAGTCGGGACATCCAAGCACGGGTTCCCGAAGAACTTGGAGTATATACCACCCGGCGGATCGCCCGTTAAGTCTCGCATGAACTCACAGCAATCCTTTCAGATCCCCGATGTGGCGGCATGTGACCAGCCTCACGCTAGGCTGTGATTAATCTCACTGAGCCTGGCACCGTCGAGTGCTCGAATATAGCTTCACGAAGGAGAACGAAGATGCTCGTGAAGGACCTCATGTCTAGCTCGCTGGTGCGGTGCACGCCGTGGGACACGGCACGGGCGGCCGCGAGTTTGATGAAAGCGCACGGGGTTGGTTCAATTCCCGTGGTAGCTGATTTATTAGATCCTCTTCTTGAGGGCATGGTAACAGATCGTGACTTGTGCTGCGGGATCGTCGCCGCCGGGAGCGACGCTAGTGTTGTGCAGGTGGGGGATCTCATGTCCCGTATTCCGGTGTCTTGTGGCCCTGAGGACACGCTGGAAGAGTGCGAAGAACTGATGCAGGAAACCCAAGTTCGCAGACTCCCCGTTGTGAACAATCGGGGACGCTGCATCGGCATTGTGTCTCAAGCGGACATCGCACTTCACGCTCCTGCCGCGCAAGTCGCAAAGACAATCAAGGAGATTTCTAAACCCGCGAAACCGCACCAGGAAATGCATTTCGAGAAAGGTTATTTCTATTGCGGACAGCCGCATGAGCAGGACCAAATCTTGCTGCTCAATCGCCGGCGAGAATTAGCGCATAGCCGCGAGGTGCTCATATGATCTTTGCAAATCGCACAGAAGCGGGCCAGGAATTGGCGCTTCTTTTGAGAAAATATGCGAACCGTAATGATGTAGTTGTACTAGGAGCGCCGCGCGGAGGCGTCCCAGTTGCGTTCGAGGTAGCCACTCAACTCAGGGTACCGCTGGATGTGTTTGTGTTGCGCAAGCTCGGTGTTCCAGGCCGTGAGGAGTTCGCATTCGGAGCCATTGCGAGCGGAGGAGTTCGCATCGTTGACAGGGATACTGTTGAAGGATTGGGGATCACCGGGTTGGATATCGAACGTGTGACAAGGGCGGAAAGACAAGAACTGGAACGCCGCGAACGGGCATATCGCGGCGGGAGACCACCGTTGAACGTGAATGGACTGATCGTCATTCTCGTCGACGACGGTATCGCCACGGGGTCGAGTATGCGGGCTGCCATTCGTGCGTTACGGCAAATGAAGCCCTCACGAATAGTGATTGCGGTTCCTGTGGCTCCGGCTTCCACCTGCAATCGACTCCAATTTGAGGCAGATGAACTCGTGTGCTTGGAGATGCCAGAGCCCTTTTACGGAGTGGGACAATTCTACGATGACTTTTCGCAAGTATCCGATGAGGAAGTAAAGGACCTGCTCGATAACGCTTCACGGCAGCGACGTGAACCGCAGCATCAGAGTATGGAGGTCACAGCGAGGGCAACACGGCAATGACTACCGGTCGAGCGTTCCACACATGACGGTGTCGAAAACGTTGTACTGACCTGGGGGTATGAAAATGATCTCAAAACACGAACACGATCTTATCAACGCGATTCGCCAGTCGGCTCATCCGCTTACGGGAGAAACCACCGATTTCGATACTTTGCTTAAGATGATTGGTGACTCTCGCTTCGTTCTACTCGGTGAGGCTTCGCATGGAACCCATGAGTTCTATCGCCTGCGCGGGGAGATCACTAAGCGCTTGATCGCGGAAAAGGACTTCACCGCAGTCGCCGTAGAAGCGGACTGGCCAGACGCCTATCGCGTCAATCAATTTGTTCGGTTTGAGGGTGAAGACGAAGATGCCGTCGACGCTCTTTCGGGCTTCCGGAGATTTCCTGCATGGATGTGGCGGAATGCTGATGTTCTGGATTTTGTCGGTTGGTTGCGCAATTACAACGAGCACAGATATTCTAAGCGGGTTGGTTTCTACGGGCTGGATCTCTACAGCTTGCATGCGTCCATGCGAGCAGTACTGGATTTCCTGGATAAAGTCGATCCTGAGGCAGCACGTCGTGCACGGTACCGTTACGCCTGCTTCGAGAACTTTGGCGAGGACACCCAAGCCTACGGTTATGCCGCCAGTTTCGGCCTAAGTAAGAGCTGCGAAAACGAAGTCGTTGGTCAGTGGATGGAAATGCAACGGCGCGCCGCGGATCTGGCGAACCGTGATGGCCGCGTCGCCCGAGATGCATTCTTCTTCGCAGAGCAGAATGCTCGGTTGGTGAAGAACGCCGAGGAGTATTACCGTTCGATGTTCCATGAACGCGTATCATCCTGGAATCTCCGGGATAGCCATATGGCGGAGACATTGGACGCATTGACGCATCACCTCGGCGCAAAGTCAAAGATCGTCGTCTGGGCGCACAACTCTCACCTGGGAGATGCTCGCGCCACCGAGATGGGACAACGGGGCGAACTAAATCTCGGACAACTCGTGCGTCAACACTATGGAAAAGAAGCGACGCTCGTCGGATTCACCACGTACACCGGCACAGTCACCGCAGCTTCAGGATGGGAAGCTCCTGCAGAACGCAAACATGTTCGACCGGCATTAGCTGGGAGTTACGAGGCGCTTTTCCACGAAACCGGAATTCAAAAGTTCATGCTTCCGCTCGGCCATAAAGAGAAAGCCACGTCCTTCTTGCAGGAACCGCATCTGGAGCGGGCAATTGGTGTCATCTACCTACCGCGATCTGAGCGTGTGAGCCACTACTTCCACGCTCAGCTTCCACACCAATTCGACGCCATTCTGCATTTCGATGAGACTCGTGCCGTTGAGCCTCTCGAACGAACCGCGGCCTGGGAAATTGGCGAGGTTCCTGAGACGTATCCTTCAACGCTGTAGAGATTAGGGATATCAGTGGACATATCCCCGCGGAAACCTAGCATAACGAGGCCTGATTTCAGATGCATTCCTTTGCGGGTCACTGTCGCCTCTTTCAGTTCTAGAAAAAAGCTTGCTATTGAGATCGCTCGGATCATGTGGTGATACTGTTCACAGCGTAGGAAAGGAAGGCAGCCTGACGAAGCAAGGAATTTGGTAAATCGGGCGTAAACCACTACATATGAAAATCCTCCTCGCAATCGATAATTCCAAATTCTCACAAATCGCCATGCAGGCAGTTGCCAAACAGTTCCGGACAAAAGGAACGCAGGTTCGAGTGTTGCATGTAGTCGAACCAATCAGCAGTTATGTCTCTGTTGACATGATTCCGCGCTTTGTTCCCTACGTCGCAGAGGTGGAACGGGAACGGCGAAAAGAAGCCAAAGCACTCGTCGAGCGCGCAGCTCGACACCTGAGAAAAGTGGGCTTTAAAGCAAGTGAAGTCGTGGAACAGGGTGACGCGAAGACCAGGATCGTTGACTATGCAGCGATTTGGCACGCTGAGCTGATTGTCCTTGGTTCCCATGGATGGAAGGGTTTGGGCCGGTTCTTGATGGGAAGCGTGTCGGAAGCCGTGACCCGTCATGCAGGGTGTTCCGTCGAGATCGTTCGGTCTCGAAGCGCTGTAAAACCGGCAAGGCGGAGACGCTCCCAGCCATAGAGGTGGCATTTGCAAAAGCAAGTCGCAGCCGCGCGAGTTCCGCTGAAGAATATCCTCTACGCCACCGATTTCTCAGGGCACTCGAATGCAGCGCTGCCCTACGCACTGTCTATTGCGCGCAAGTACGGGTCCAAGGTCTTTGCCATCCACGTGGTTTCTTTGTCGCCCTTTCCGAGTTCTTCTCCAACGATTGCATGGCAGGCCATGGCGGCTCAAGCTGTGCGTGAAGCCAAAGAAGCCATGATGAAACTCGAGCCCCAATTGGAGGGAATTCCGCACAAGACATTGATTCGGAAAGGTGACATTTCGAAAGAGCTGTCCCGAATCGTCGATGAGGAGCGAATTGACTTGATTGTATTGGGAACGCACGGACGCGCGGGTATAAGTAAGGTGCTAATGGGCTCCGTCGCGGAGGAGATTTTTCGACAAGCACACTGCCCGGTCCTCACGGTGGGACCAAACGTCTGCGGCGAGCCGGATGTGGCCGTGGAAATGCGCACGATCCTATACCCGACCGATTTCAGCTCTGAATCACTGGCGGCTGCCCCTTATGCGATTTCCATGGCCCAAGAACACCAAGCGCGTCTCTATCTGTTACATGTCACTGATGGTCCCGTCGATAGGGCGATGGAGAGCTCCTTAAAGGAACGGCTCCTTGCTCTCATTCCGCAAGAGGCAAAGCTTTGGTGCGAACCAAAGGCATACGTCGATTTTGGCACTGCTTCGGAAAAAATACTGAGTTTGGGAGAGGAACTGGCCGTGGATCTCATTCTGTTAGGTGTAAAACGGACGCCAAGACTTGCTGGTGCATCCAGGCATCTCGCGACGGCCACGGCCTATAGGGTCGTCACCGGGGCAATTTGTCCCGTGCTTACTGTGCGCGGCTAGGGAATCGACTGAGGCACTTCATGTGTTTCAGTGAATCCAGCCGCGAACGGCGTCAAGAACTGTGATAAGTGTGACGATTTGGCTCTTATCTACAAGCGACCAAGCCCCTCGCGATTCGGAAAGGCGAGCGTTCTTTCCTGGCTTCGCCTGCATGACCAGGATCCGCGGCCGAACTGGCAGACGAGAAACCCTCTCCAGAAAATCGCCAATATATAAATCCGGGAGATAGTCATCGACAAGCAGCGAATCAAATGTGTGTGAGTTCAATAGACGGAGCGCTTCAACCCCGCTCCAAGTTGTCACCGTATCGTAGCCTGCTTCCTTCAGCTCTCGATCGAGCGTCGCCAGCACATCTTCGTTGTTGTCGATAATGAGAACTTGCCTTCTTGTTTCTGCACCCACTGACTCTCCGATCCGAAATTAAAAACAATATAGTCCACATCCAAGCGGGCGTATGTGATTTCGGTCACCCAACTGCGTGACTCCGCGCGTTTGCGAAATCGGAGGTTCAATGACGATATGTGAGCTAGGTCACGGTTGCAATTTCTGAAGACAGCTAGAATTTGGTTTAAGGAGTTTTTATGAGGCGCATCGCAGTAGTGACCAGTGGCGGAGACGCTCCAGGAATCAATGCCGCGGTTCGAGCGGTCGTGCGAACGGCAATTGACAAGGGATGGGAGACCTTTGGCGTCCGCCACGGGTATTCAGGCCTTGCCAACGATGACCTTCTTCCCTTGGGCCTTCGAGATGTCGGCGGAATCATTCAACGTGGTGGCACGATGCTGGGCAGCAAGCGATATCCTGAATTCAAAGCTGATGAGACACAACTGAAGGCCATACGATTTCTCCGTCAGCGAGGCATCGAAGCCCTTATCATTATTGGAGGTGATGGGTCGCAAGCCGGCGCTCTTGCGCTCTCACAGAAGGGTCTCCCCGTTGTGGGGATCGCTTCAACGATTGACAATGATCTGTGCGGTTCTGAGATCACCATAGGAGTGGACACAGCGCTGAATGTAGCTTTAGAAGCGATAGACCGGATTAAGGTCACCGCTTCCTCCCACGAGCGGGCGTTTCTGGTCGAAGTCATGGGCCGTAATTGCGGTTATCTGGCGCTCATCTCTGGTATCGCTGGGGGAGCCGAAAGTATCGTTCTTCCAGAGATGCCGACTGCCCCGGAGACTATTGCCTGCGAGTTGCGTGCTGCATATGAGCGCGGGAAAGCGCACGCCATCGTTGTCGTAGCCGAAGGGGCTTGCTACAACGCCGAGGCGCTCACGCGCTATTTCGAAGAGCACCGCGAGCGCCTTGGCTTCGAATTGCGCGTCGTAAAGCTAGGGCACGTACAACGGGGCGGCACGCCTGGTGTCTTTGACCGGCTACTCGCCACTCGGATGGGCGCGGCCGCCACAGAGTGCATCGCCCGTAATGAATTTGGCGTCCTTGTGGGACTCATCAAAGACGAAATCACAACTACACCCCTTGTTGAAGTTGTGGGCAAGAGAAAGATGCTTAACACGCATCTCTTGAATTTAGCGACCGTGCTCGCCAAATGAATACGTCCAGCTGACGTCGAGGTGCTGAACCGCTCTGACGCCGGAGCAGGTTCTGAGTGTCATACAAGTTTTTACGGGCGGTACAGGCCACCTAGAGTTCTCGGAAAGAAGACGGCGCAAGAGCGAAGCATCATTGGTACTCGACGATCGGCCGGGCGCTTTGGGCTTACGTCTCTTCCCCTTCGGTCGTGACCTCCGTCACGGAAAAACCCTTATGTCCGGCGTACTCATTGTCTTGTACGAAGGAGTCTTTCAATGTTGCACAACTATTTTTTTGCATTTCTCGTTTCGCTGTTGGGCCTCCTGGGTGCCTACGGGTTGGTCGTACGTCCCCGTCTAATCCGTTGGGGCGCCACGGCTGAAGAAGTTGCGGGGCCGTATCCGGGCGCTGACCTCATTCCACGGGGCCTGCGCAGCGGCACGATGGCAATCACGATCGGAACTCCGCCAGCGAGCGTCTGGGCTTGGCTGGTACAAATGGGCTACGACCGCGCCGGCTGGTATAGCTGGGATCGTCTCGACAACTGGGGCCGACACAGCGCGGAACGAATCCATCCCGAATGGCAGAAGATCTCAATTGGGGATCATCTGAGTGCGATGCCGGACGCTAGCATCGGGCGGGAGGTGGCCGCGCTTGATCCGCAGCGCTTCCTGGGGCTGCGCGCGTCTGTGGACCTGCGGGGCCGACCGTTCAATCCAAGGGGAAGACGGCCGAGTTCTTACAGCGATTCTCTTTGGGGCTTCCAATTGAAGGAGCTTCCGGGTAGCTGCAGTCGGCTGATTGTCAGTGGCTACTGGATCGTTCAGCCCCGCTGGCTCCAGCTGATCGCAAACCTCTTCTTGGAACCTGCACACTGGGTCATGCAGGTACGCCAGTTCGCGAACCTGAAGCGGCGTGCAGAACGCGATTCGAAGCAAATGGAGCAGGCCGCCTGATTGCAAAGTGGCGGAGGTGAAGGAATGGCACGAAAGGCCTTGCTCGTCTGCGGTATCCTCTCTTCGCTGCTCTATGTCGCTATGAACGTCTTTGTGGCGATGCAGTGGAAGGACTACAGCTGCGCATCTCAGACGGTCAGCGAGCTGTCCGCGATCGGCGCTCCGACGAGACCGCTATGGGTTTTGCTGGGCATCGCCTACACCTCGCTTGTGGTCGCCTTCGGATGTGGCGTCTGGGCGTCAGCTCGTCGAAACGGCCTCCTTCGCATCGTGGGAGGCTTGATGGTCGCCTCCGGAGTCATCGGCCTCGACTGGCCCCCAATGCACCAACGTGCGGTGCTGGCAGCGGGTGGGGGAACGCTGACCGATACCATGCACATCGTTTGGTCGGTCGTGACCGTTTTCCTCTTTATGCTCGAGATTGGATTCGGGGCAGCGGCATTTGGGAGGCGGTTCCGCATCTACTCCTTCGCGACTATGGTGATCCTCGTCGCATATGGCACGCTGACCGGAATGGATGCCCCCCGCATCCAAGCGAATCTGCCCACGCCGTTTGTAGGGGTCTGGGAGCGCATCAGCATCAGCGTCTTCCTGCTCTGGGTGGTGGTGCTGGCCATCGCGCTGTTACGCGTCCGAGATTCCGCGACCCCAGATGACTTTGGTGGCAAGAAGTGATTCGAGATGAGTTGGACTGATCGCCGCTTTGCCTTCTGTCTGCTCGAATCTTTCTAAGGTCTTAAGTTCCCGCTATGATTCGTGGCACAGACTTTCCCTCTTATCCAAGAGAGCTTGATGCGCACGGCGCTCGGCCTCCGCTTTCAGGGGCGCGTGAGAAACCCACCGAATCATCTTGATGCCGGGCGATAGGAACGCCCAATACCGCCGGAACTTCGCACGCGAAGTTGGATCGGTGGTAGCAACGCGCGTTTCGGTACGAAACACTGATTTCGCTGCATCAATCGGATCAGCGCGCAATGTCCAGGCAATCTTGACATAGCCTGGTTCGCGGAAGGCCTCAAAATCGTATGCGGGCAGTGCTCGAAATACGGGGTTGGCAAGCCATGGCTGTGTCGTTCCACCGAAGACGATCTCGCGATCGGGGTCTTCGGCCAGGACGCCCCAACCCCACGCCTTGGCCTGGGCCACTAAGCCCAGCGGGGAAGATTTCTCCTCCGGCTTGCCGCCGAGAATAAACTCGCGGCTTTTGAAGATCGAGCGGACGACCGCCGACTGCTGAAGATCCATGTTGCATGCAACCGAAAATGTGATTTCTGCCGGCGCAACAACGCGCACGTGGTGGCGTTCCGCCACTTCGTACACGGGAATGAAGTGGTCGAGCAACGAATCTCTGTCGTCTGGATCAGCTGCTTGCGCCACACGCCCGTAGCGATACCATGTGACGGCGACATACGTGGCGTATGACGCAGCGGTGAACGCGACACCAGTAGCGAACCATCGGGCGGTTGACCGAATGTATGGTTGCGTATTCACGATCGTCTTCGCGTCTTTCGGAGCAGCAACCGGTCTCAACAACCGTCATACACTTCGGCACACCACCCGCCGAGCGATGGACTGGACTGACGCATGGCGTGACCCGATGCACCCTCATAGTGAGAGGCCACGCCATCGACCTCGTTGAGCGCGATCATTAATGTTGCTCAACTCAGATCAAGCCGCAGCAACTTTCTGTTGCACTGCTCGTAGAGGTTGTGGTGCGTAAACACTTTTCAGAGCTCCCACCACGTCCTCGAACGATGGTTCAGAGTCCTTCTTGAGCGTTCCTGTTTCTGTGCGCAGGACGATATCATCCATCGACAGTATTCCCTGAAGCTTGCCTGCAACATCGATTACCAGCAAACGGCGCACTCTTGCCTTGGCCATCGTCGCCAAAGCTCCACGGAGGTCATCATCCGGCTTGCACGCGATGACTTTGCCGGAGGCTACCTCGCTGACCGTGACTTCACTCGGCAGCCGATTCCGGGTTCCCAAAGCGACGCACATATCCCGATCCGTGACTACGCCAACAACCTTGTCCTTAAAATCCACGATGGGAAGAATCCCGCAGTTATTGTTCCACAGGATTTCAGCAGCGGCTGCCAAGTTCGTTTGTGGATTGCAATAGGCTGGCGGCTTCGTCATCAAGTCTGCGACTTTCATGGTCTTTCTCCTTTTCTTCATTGAGGTCTTACTGCATTGCCTCCTGTTTTCGTTCAACCTGACCTCAAGTCCTATCGGCCAGCTCAGCCCGATATTGCAGGACGATTTGGCAGGATTTCCGGAGGCCAGCGCTGTTATGCATAAGAATCGCAAACGACAAGAAACCGTACAGTGATGTGGATCACACTTGTGTGCTTGCGCGGTACGGATAAATGGTAAGTGCTAGGACACAACCCTTCGCGATGCCCTCATGTTGCGTCCGGCTAATGGAGCTGACATATCTTTCGTGCAAACGGCAAGTCTTATCTTGCATCCTGGATCGTTTCGAGGCGCACGGCTGTAACTTTATACTCCGGCGTACCAACGTACTTGTCGCGATGCGGGCTCGTCACTTGGTTTAGGAAAACCTCCGGCGTATGGAACGTACCAAAAAGCTCGCCGGGCCGCACTGAATCTCCAATCTTGATCGGAAGAATTGCTTCTCCATACCGGCTATGGATTCGTACCCGCTGGCCGTTGGACAATCCTAATCTCGCGGCATCCTCGGCTGAAATATCCAGGCAATCCTCGGGACGGAGAAGTTTGTTGGCGGTTCGTAAAGTCATGGTGCCAGCATTGAAGTGATAGAGCGTGCGGCCGCTGTTCAGTATGAAGGGGTATTCGTTATCCGCAACCTCCTTAGTTGCCCGGTATTGGACTCGCCGAAGTTCGGCTTGTTTGCCAACGGAGAAAGATCCCACGTGAAGCGTCTGGGTGCCTGGGTGATCCTCTGCGGGGCAGGGCCACTGCAGCCCCCCGCTCTCCAAACGCCTATAACTGATCCCAGCGCCAGCATTCCAGACAGAACGGACTTCATTCCAGACTTCCTCCGGAGTGGAAAAGTTGAAGAAGTCACCCTTTCCCATAGCGTGAGCGACATCGCAGATGATCTCCCAATCGGGTTTCGATGCGCCAACAGGGTCGATCGCTTTCCGCACTCGCTGGATACGCCTCTCCGCATTCATGAATGTACCGTCCTTCTCGAATGAGGAAGTAGCCGGCAAGAAAACATTGCCAAACTCTCTTGCGGTTTCATTTAGAAACATGTCCTGGACAATGACCAACTCCATGCGCTCCAGGGCGCGTCTTGTAGAATCAGCGTTGGCATTCGTCAAGAAGATGTCATAGCCAATCGCCCACAAGGCCTTGAATCGCCCGTCCTCAGCAGCATCCAACATCTCCAGCAGGTTTAAACCTTTTGTTAACGGCACCTCCGCTTGCCATACCGCCGAAAAAAAATCACGTTTTTCTCTGAGGGAAACAGAGCCGGTCAGAATGCCCGGGTCACATCCCATATGAGCAGCGCCCTGAACGTTATTTTGTCCGCGCAAGGGATTGACGCCGGCGCCCGGCCTCCCGATATTCCCAGTCAGTAGAGCGAGATTCACGAGACACATCACACCTTCGGTGCCTTGGGTATGTTCTGTCAGCCCCAAGCCGTGAAAAGACATCGCAGGCCCTTGTCCTGCGTAGAGGCGCGCCGCTTCGCGGATCTGCTGCACTTCCACGGCGCACACAGGTGCCGCTCTTTCAGGAGACCAGGATCGAACGAAATGGCGAAATTCTTCGAAGCTAGCGACTCGTTTCTTCAGAAAGCCTTCGTCATACAGGCCCTCCTCCACGATCGTGCAGGCCATCGCATTCAGCAAGGGGACATTCGTTCCCGGTCTAAGTTGCAGGTGCAGCGTGGCATAACGTGCTAGTTCAGTCTTGCGCGGGTCAAGCACAATCAAACGCGTTCCCCGGAGGGCCGCCTCTTTGATGCGCGCGCCAACGATCGGATGATTCTCCGTCGGGTTCGCACCGCAAATCAGAATCGTGCTTGTACTTTCGATGTCGGTAAAGGAATTCGTCGCAGCGCCCGCACCCAGCATCAACTTCATCGCTGTTGCGGTTGGTGTATGGCAGACACGCGCGCAGCAATCCACATTGTTCGTCCCAAGAACAATCCGGGCAAACTTCTGAGCGAGATAGTTCTCTTCGTTGGTGGCACGTGCAGAGCCCAAAACACCGACGCTATCCGCACCATGTTCCCCGACAACGCGCCGCAGCGCATTTGCTGTGAATGAAATCGCTTCGTCCCAGGAGACCTCTTTCCACGCTCCGGCTACTCGAATCATCGGCTCGGTCACACGATCCTGGGCACGGACAAAATCGAATGCATAACGTCCCTTCACACAAAGGTGGCCACGACTCACTGGAGCATCAAGAACGGGTTTGATCACCACGATCCGGCCATCACGCGTGCCCACGTTCATTTCACATCCGGTCCCGCAGTAGGCGCAGGTACTTCTCATCCAGTTGGTCGCAGTCCCCAGGGATAGAACGGTCCTGTCCTCCAGTGCTCCAGTGGGGCATGTATCCACACAGGCGCCGCAGCTCACACAGGAACTTTCTCGCAAAGTAGTTCCCGAATCAGGGCGAATCCTTGCGGCGTCGCCGCGATTCCAGATCTGCCAGGCAAATTGCCCCTGAACCTCGTCGCAGATGCGCACGCAGCAGTAACAGGAAATGCATTGAGACATGTCCACACGAATGTAGGGATTCGATTCGTCAACGAGTTCGGGCGAGATGTGGCCCAAGCATTCTTCTTGAAGACCATAGGCGCGGAGGAGTCGATGGAACTCTTTGTCCGGGAATTGATATAGGGCTTCAGCAGGATATTGCTGAGCCAAAAGCCGAAGAAGCGATCGTCGCCATTCCTCAACCTCAGGCGTATGAGTCTCGATTGTCATTCCAGCGGAAATCTGTGTGTCGCAGGCGATTACAGGGTGTGGTCCGCCGTTCACCCGTACAACACATAGGCGACAGCCGCCGAATGGTTTCATCCTCTCGTCGTAGCAGACCGCTGGAATCTCGATTTTGAGCGAGCGCAGGGCCTCGAGAATCGAGAGGCTCTCGCGGAATTCGTATGGCTGACCGTTAATCGTTAGCTGAAGCAAGGTTTCAATTCCTCGGCGTAATGGCGAAATGCACTTTGAACAAACTGGGCAAGTCCCGTTCCTAATCCGCACAGACTGGTCATATCTAAAGCGGACATAATCTCAACGCATTCTTTCCGTTCTTGGGCTGGGACGTTGCCAGTCTTTAGAATTTGCTGAAACATTCGCTCGATCCGCCGGCTTCCCAACCGGCACGGCGTGCACTTACCGCAGGATTCGTACGCGCCAAAATCGAAAACGTGGTGGATTAGGTCAACAATCGAAGTGTGCTCGTCGAAGGCAATCACACCGCCGTGCCCCACGCTTGCGCCGATCCCGGCGAGTTCCTCGAATCCGAGTGGAGTGTCAAGCAACTGCGGTGGAATAATACCTGCCAACGGACCGCCGATGATTACGCCTCTTAGGGTTCCAATCTTCAGGCCCCCGCCTAAATTCTCCACGATCTGGCGGATGGTGATGCCAAAGTCGACTTCATAAAGACCGGGAGTATGAAACAAGGAATTGAGTGAGAGAACCTTGCTGCCACGGTTGTTTGAGAAACCGAGCCGCCGGAATGCTTCGCCGCCGTTGCGAACTATCCAGGGAATATTGGCGAGCGTTTCCACGTTATTGATCAGGGTGGGCTTTCCGAACAACCCGAACTCGGATGGATACGGCGGCCGCAGTCGGACTTCTGGTCTGCGTCCTTCGATCGAATTGAGGAGCGCTGTTTCTTCGCCGCAAATATAGCTGCCTTGTCCGACTACCAGATCGACATCAAAAGAAAAATCGCGGTGTGCGATCCGTTCTCCCAGAAAGCCTTCTCGGCGCGCTTCGACAAGGGCCTGCTCGAGAACGACGCGCGCTTGGGGATATTCCTTCCTCAAATAAATGTAGCCTTTCGCCGCTCCGACCGCGTACCCCGCAATGGCCATCGCCTCAATCAAGCGATGCGGATCATCTTCAATCAGGAAGCGATCAATGTAAGCTCCGGGATCTCCCTCGTCGGCATTCGCAACTACAAACTTTTCTGACCCTTTCTGTTCGGCAACCGCGCGCCACTTCTTTCCAGTCGGAAAACCTGCACCGCCTCGTCCGCGCAACCCTGAAAGTTCAACCGCACTCACCAGTTCTGGACGTGGGCGGCCCAGTGCTTTGTCGAGTGCACGGTAGCCGCCCCTCGTAGTAGACGCGGCAAGAGAAGAGATTGGACCATCGATTATCGGACCGAGAATGATCGGCTCACGGGAGAGCGCTCTTAACTGCGGGCGCACGATATCGCTACTCGATGCGGGGGCCGCATAACAATTGCCAAGGCAATACACACGCTGCTCTCGAGAAACGGCTGCCGACCACCGGCCCGGGTTCACATGGCGGGCCACAAAACATGCTGTGCCCCGGCAAAGCTGTTCCCCCTCGCCTTTTCGCGCAAGATGATAGAAGGAATCGATGTGTCCTGAGCCTTGCTTCCCTTTCATCTGTTTCACCATCGCAAGGTCTGAAACAAGAAATTGCAGAAGCCGTTTTCGCAGTCCTCATGCTAACTCTGAAGTCAGGTAAGACAAAACATGATCGCTGGATGTGGTCTTAGTCGTTGTGGCCCACGACACATAGAACTGTGATTGAGATCACATACTTCCAGGGAAGAACAAAGTAGAAAGAGTGTATCGAAGGATGGAGGCGGCAAGTGGGACACATACTCTCGAGCCGAATGGACCTCAAAAATCCAAGAAGCACAGGGATTCGAACTCGGCAACTTCCGCAAAGAAGCGGCCAGGACTTAGCCACTGAGCAGCCTTCCGTCCTTCGCTCCGAGGCAGCGGCCAGGCACGAAGCGTGAACGAGGCGCCCGGGTGTTTCGACGCACCGGCCCGTCAGGGTCGGAAGCAATTCGCAGCCGGTCGCTGCCTCTAATTTTCGAACTACGGCTTTCAAGAAATTCCGTGTCTTTTCCCGTGTTGGGGTGAACAGGTCGGCGCAAGCGATGCGTGGCGAGCACATCAACGTTCTGCCAGGGAGGCCGAGAATGCCGACCGGCGTCACGATCCTCACCGCAATAATGATCATCGCCGGTGTTCTGCTTGTCCGTGCGGGCGTTGTGTTCTCCCTCATGGGTTCCAAGGGCGCCGTAGTAGGTCGCCCTGCCGGAGTGATTTTTCTGTTCCTCGGCGGCTTGCATGTGCTCCTGGCGATTGGTTTGTTGCAGCACCGCAACGCGGCTCGCATTCTTACGATTCTCCTATTTGGACTTAGTACAATCGGAGCGTGCATAGGACTGATCGCGGCATCGGTGCGATTCAGTCAGGTCGGCTTGACGTGGAACCTGGGGATAATCGTTGTGAGCGTCTGGGTTCTCTGGTACCTGCTGCGTCCCCAAACCAAGAACATGTTTAACTCGTAAGCACGACGTACGGTCGAACGCGACTGAAACTACGCCTGGTGATTTCGGAAAGACGAGGAGCATAAACAACGTGTTCGCACACGCGCAGGCTTTAGTCGTTGCGCACCTCATAGCCGACCGCGTCGCAGGCGGAGTCTCCCGACAGAAGTTTTCTGGCGAAGGCTATTGCATGCTGGTGGCGGGCGAACACTTGGCCGGGTTCGCATCCGGCTAGTTCTTCGGCGAACCATCCCCGCAAATCAAGCTCAGGCAAATCGGGAGGAACTGGCATCAATGATGGGCCTATTAGCGGGCACACTCGGTGTGATCGGTGGCGTTCTCGCGTTAGGATCAAAAGAGGACGACCGTTTCGCGAACGGGCGTCCTGATCCGACTGTCCCGAGAGATAATGTCCCGAGATCAAGTGGCGATCGACGCGGGATGACTATCTAGTTGCGAGCTGTACGCCCGGCGCAGCGGTTCCAAATGACGCCGATAGCGAACCCTGTGACATAGCCGATAGAGGCCGTTATCAAAACTAGAGCAAAGGCTGTGCCGAAACTGAAGGTCATAACCTTATACGGCGGCGTGATCATGTGCAGCCGAAAGACGAAATCGAGCAGCCACTGTGCGGCACCAATCCAGACCAAGAGAGCCCAGAGTGTGTGCCAAAGCGCCAGGAAGACACCGAACACAAGGCCAAGTGAATGTGCGTGGATGCGATTCATTTCAATTGCCATCCTTTCCTGTTGTCGTCACCCCTTGCCACTCTGTGGCATTTTGGCTGTTTTGCGAGCATCGTTGAGGGGCAGACCGCCAATCGGATTGCGTACCACAAGTCTGCCCCCGGCAACAATTTCACTGGGCAGCCGGAACATATACGCCATTCGCCGAGCTGATGTCGACACCGGATACTTCCGCATCAACGTCAACGGAGCGCAGTTCTGCTTTCTTACCAGGTTTCATTTCAAATCCGAGCCAGTATTGGTTGTCCAGAATCCCTTGCAATTGGTCAAGGTATGGTTTGAAACTAACTGGGTTCTGGTAGCCCAGAAAGAAGGCCTCCCCGCCTGATTCATCCGCTAGTTGGGCGAGGCCGTTTTGACCCCCGGTGAGAATCCAGAAGTTGCGGCTTCGGTGCCCAGTGCCGCGCGTGTAGATCGAGTGGACCAGAATGCCCGCCCGCTGACAGAGGCCGCTAGTCGAGTCTAAATCAGGGCTGGGAGACAACGCCGCCAACCTGGAGTAGTCACTTCGGAAGCGATCAACTCCGTCCGTAATCATGAGCACTTCCTTGCGGCCACCATGATCCGGCCAGCGCTCGATTAAGTCGGCCAATGAAAGATAGGGGCTTCCATACGCGCCTGGGTTTCCCAGCGGGAGACGGAGAGCGTTGGAGGCTTTTTCGTGGTCGTTAGTCAGGTCTTGGGCGATGCGTACCGTAGCGTTGCTCATGTAGCCCACGCCGACCAGTGTTGTTGCAGGTTGCGCTTGAATGAACGAACGGACATCATCCAGGAGCCCGCCCAGACTTGGGTTGGAGGCTTCGTCAATTAAAATAAAGAGACCGAGGCTGCCATTTTCGCCGCTCGCTGGAGTCCACTCCGTGACCTTAAAGCGCTCGTCCCCTTGTTTGACAATGATGTCTTCACGCTTGAGGTCTGGCATTCTCTTTCCTTCAGTTCCTTGAACAGTGACCAACATCTTCACTTGAACGGGCGACGCTTCCGGAGGGTCCTTCGCCCATGTTGGTGCAAATGCAGCAATACTGACGAAGGCGATCGCTACGATCGCCAAGAACAACGGCTGGTTCATTTTGGGATTTCTTGGATTGAACATTTCGCTTCCTCCTTGTTTCAGAAATCCGGGAGACGTACCGTCAAACTGTCCCTTGACGCGCACGTTTCTTGTAACGCGTCCTTCCTCATGGGTCTGTGACTTGGCGCACGTGTCACTGTGATTGCCAACACAGACGTTTGAGAGTGACGGCGGCAACATCCAACGTGTGATCGGGGGGGGAAGTTTTCGTAGTGACGTCTCGAACAAAACCGGCCCGCTATCGACCGGTCCGAGATCTGGGCCGCGTCCGACACAAAAGGAGAGATTTAAATGAAACGTCAAATGTTCGTTAAGGGTTCAAGCCTCGGCTTGCTGTTGTTCGCGTTCACGTCGATGGTTCCTGCGGTTTATGGGCAATCGAAGGGCTCCAGCGAAGTTTCGGGGTTTTTGTCGGAGGCGAAGACAGAAGCAGTCCAATTGAAACAGGATGCAGAAGAATTGAAGTCATTTACTAGATCTAACCTCCACTGGCAGACTCATTCGGCGAAAGTCGAAGAAATTAAGCAACATGTCAATGCGTCCGGGAAACTATTGGCGTAGATGCAGAACACCAGGTCGGCGGCTTCGCCCTGGCAACAACAGGCAATCGACCGCATCGAACCTACGTTAAAGGACCTGGCCGCAACAGTGGAATCCACAATCGACCACTTGAATAAGCGTCCCTTACTTTCGAAGGCGACGAAACATGATGAGATTGAAGGAGGAACACTATGAAAATCATATCCTCATTATTTGCGCTCACGTTATTGGTCAGCTCACCCGCATTCTCTCAGAGCAAGGAGAACGATCGAATCAGGAACGCTGGCACGGTGATGTCAGAGATACTCAATGTGCCGGACGACATCCCACAGGATCTTCTCGATAAGGCGGAATGCGTAATCGTCCTCCCATCCGTCCTCCGATTCGCGATCGTGTTTGGTGGGAGCTACGGCCGTGGTCTAATGACTTGCCGGAGGGGCAAGGATTTCAAGGGACCTTGGGGAGCCCCGACGATGATGGCTCTTGAAGGGGGTAGCTTCGGGTTTCAGCTGGGAGGACAAGCCACTGATTTTGTTCTCTTGGTAATGAATCCGAGGGGGGCCGATTCGATTTTGTCGAGCAAAGTGAAGCTGGGCGCAGGAGTATCTGCGGCAGCGGGGCCCAAAGGGCGCGACGCAAGCGCGGCAACCGACGTGGCTTTGCGAGCAGAGGTATTGAGCTATTCGAGATCGCGTGGGCTGTTTGCGGGAGTCTATCTTGAAGGCTCTACACTGCGGCCTGACAACGGAGCCAACAAACGAGTTTATGGGAATTCGATTTCGGCGAAAGAAATTGTCCTGGAAGACAAGGTGAGCCCCCCTTCGGCGGCGCAGGAATTGCTATCTGTGCTGGACAAGCGATCCCCGAAGAATTTGTCGGCGCAAGCGAATCAATAAATGTCAGGGGGTGTTGGCCTTGCCGCTATGGTTTGGCATCCGATGATGGCATCCGTGACCGGATTCGACAGACCTGCGCGTGACCTGTAAGTCGCAGGAGCCTGTATTTCACCCCCGGCCCGGAAGCAGCGAGAGGCTGTATGTGTTCGGGCACAATAACATGACGAGAAATCGGGCGGCGCTTGTATTTTTGCTGGGGCTGACAATCGTTGCGCTGTACCTCTGCTATCTCCTCATCGCACCGTTCTACAAGCCTGTGATCTTCTCAATCGTCCTCGCTGTTGTCCTGTATCCGATCCATGCATACATCGGTCGCTGGATTCAGAATCGAAATATTGCGGCGGCGCTTTCCACGACCTTGGTGATATTACTCATTACTTCGCTTTCTCTTTTTCTTGGGCAAGCACTAGTGTCAGGGCTCCGCGACGTATACCAATCGCTGAGCGAATCTGGCGAAAGCAAGGAACGTCTCGCTGTGTTTATCGTTCAGCTTTCGGATCGGGCAATCGACTTCGCGAGCCGCTTCATTCCCATTCCTATTTCGGATCTACAAAGTTCGATCTTAAATCAAGCCGAAAAAGCAGTTGCTGGGTTGATCGCAGTTATCGTAGGCGCAGTCGGGAGCATGACTTCTCTCGCCCTAGATGCGCTGATTGCGTTCTTCATTCTGTTTTTTTTGTTCCGTGATGGCCGATTCATACTCCGGCGTGGAGCTATCGTCCTGCCACTAAAGCCTGATCAGGTGCGGCGGCTACTTAAGTGTATGAAAGATACGCTGAATGCAATTGCGTATGGCACCCTCGCTATGGCTGCAATCCAAGGGGCCCTGACAGGGCTAGCTTTCTGGTTTCTCGGAATCACGTCCCCCGTTGCCTGGGGAATCGTCACGACTCTCTGCGCGCTGTTGCCAGTCATTGGAACGGCCTTTGTCTTGTTGCCGGCAATTCTTATGCTTATCTTCAGTGGTCACTGGATAAAGGGTTTGATTCTTTTGGTCTGGGCAGTGGCAGTTGTACATCCCGTGGACAACGTTTTGAGGCCATATCTGATTGGGGAGCGCGTAAAGCTATCGACACTTTATATCTTCTTCGCATTGCTTGGGGGGTTAAAAACCTTTGGCGGCCTGGGCGTCTTTATCGGACCTCTGATCCTCGCGCTAACCGTCGCTCTTTTCAGATTTCTCAGAGAGGAAAAACGCGCGGGCGTCTGGGGCTTTCAGGAACAGTTCAACTTCGACGTGGCAGAGCGACAGCAATGATAGTGCTTGACGTATGCGTCCTACCTCGGCGCGTAGCCCTTATCATGAATCCGGTGCGATCGCGGAGCGATGAAAAGAGAGCCAGTGCTGTTGTCGTCATCAATATTCTATTCGGAACGCAAAGCTTCAATGGGGTCGAGATAGGCAGCTTTCCGGGCAGGGTAATATCCAAAACTGATCCCCACCACGGCAGAGAAGAACACCGCCAGAACGACCGCGCCTACGCTCACGACCGTATTCCAGTTCGCTAAGCGCGAGATGATGGCAGATGCGGCGATCCCGAGTATAATCCCGGCGCATCCGCCGGCAATCGATAGCGTCACAGCTTCAACTAGAAATTGCGTAAGAATGTCGCGAGTCTTCGCTCCCACGGCCTGTCGAAGCCCGATCTCTCGCGTCCGCTCCCGAACCGAAACCAGCATGATATTCATGATGCCGATACCGCCGACAACCAGGGAAACCGAAGCTACGGCAGCCAGCATTAACGACATGATGTGAGAGGACGCTTCCTGCGCGGCGAAGATCTCTTGCATGTTGCGGATCGAGAAGTCGTCATCCTCGGACGCCAGCAAATGGTGGCGCTGACGGAGCAAAGCGCGCGCTTCTTCCTGTGCGGCCTGAATCTGGGTGCCGCTGCCGGCTTCCATCATGATGCTATCCACGGCGTCGGCATTCGCTGATTTTATGCCTATCACCTTGCGCTTTGCGGTCGAGATCGGCAGCAGGATGACGTCATCTTGATCCTGGCCTGTAGCCGACTGGCCTTTCGGGCTTAGCACTCCAATGACGGTAAATGGCACCTTCTTGATCCGAATCGCTTGGCCAATCGGATCGATGTCACCGAACAGGTTAGCCACCACCGTCTTGCCGAGCAGGGCCACCTTGTTCGCCCCCACGACGTCCGCTGGGCTGAAGGCGGCTCCCTCGTCCACGGAGAGACCGCGCACCTCAAGAAATGCGGGTGTTACCCCGAAGATGATGGTTGCCCAGTTGCTGTTGGCGTAGACCACTTGCGCACCCCCGCGCACGACTGGCACGGCGCGTACAATGTCGGGACACTGCGCGGGGAGTTCCCGCGCGTCTGATTCGCTGAGCGTCACGGTCATTCCGCTGCCCATCCGCATTCCGGAACTCGTCAAGCTTCCCGGGAGAATAATTATGGCGTTACTACCGATGCTGGCAATTTGCTCTTGGATGCGTTGTTTCGCTCCGGAACCTATGGCGGCCGTGGCGATGACTGCGGCCACGCCGATGACAATCCCCAGCATCGTGAGGGCCGATCGGAGCTTATTGATCTGGAGCGCCCGGAAGGCGATGCGGACCGAAGAGAGAAGATGTTTCATGGCCGCACCTCCGTAGTGGCTTGTGGCGCGAATATCTCCTGACTCTCATTGACGGGACTAACGTCAAGCGTGTCGCTAACCACCCGGCCATCGCGGAATGTGACGATCCGATCCGCGTATTTGGCGACCTCAGCCGCGTGGGTCACCACGACAATGGTGATTTTGTGGGTCCCGTTCAGGCGCTTAAAGATGTTCATGATTTCCGCGCTCGTGTGTGAATCCAAAGCTCCGGTCGGCTCGTCGGCCAGGATGATTTCAGGAGAATTGATCAGCGCACGGGCGATCGCGATGCGCTGCTGCTGGCCGCCCGAGAGTTGCGTCGGCAAGTTTCTCTCACGCCCTGCAAGCCCCACCGCAGCCAACGCACCTCTTGCCGCGTCATCCTCATTGGGGATTTCTCCGGACTTGTATAGCAAGGGCAATTTCACATTCTCCAGCGCACTCATTCGCTGAAGCAGATTGAAGTTCTGGAAGACGAAACCAATCTTCTGGTTCCGGATTTCAGCGAGTTGGTCCCGATCGAGGCTCTCCACGGGGATGCCGTCGAGCAGATACTGGCCTGACGTGGGGTGATCCAGGCAACCGAGAACGTTCATCAAGGTGGACTTACCGGAGCCCGAGGCCCCCATGATCGCCACAAAGGAACCCCGTTCGATTGTGAGCGTGACTCCCTGCAAGGCGTTGACCCGGATTTCCCCCAACCGATACACCTTGGTGAGCTCTCGAACATCGATCAGTGGAGGCATAATCAATTCTCACATTCTCGGTGCTCCGGGCATGGTGCTGGTCGGCGTTGTGCTTGGCGTTCCACCTCCGACGGTCGCTCGCACCACAACTTGGTCGCCCGGTTTTAGTTCGTCCGAGGTCACTGCCGTATACCTCCCGTCCGAGATGCCGAATTTGACTGGCACGGCACCAAGTTTTCCTCCCTTGAGTACGTACACTTGTTGTTTATTGGGCTGTGCGACCGGCAATCCTGTTTGCTTCAATACGGCGGATGAAGGATGGAAACGGAGGACCGCGTTGGGAACCTTGGTCGTGTCGTCGAGCCTCCGCGTTGCGATGGTGACGTTGGCGGTCATCCCGGGGAAGAGCTTCAATTCGGTATTTTGGACAGTGATCACGACGTCGTAGGTGACAACGTTCTGCGTAACGATGGCCGCTTTGCGGATATCGGCGACAACACCGTGAAACAGCGTGTCCGGAAATGAGTCCACCGTAAACGTGGCCTTCTGGGCCATGGAAACATTCCCTACGTCGGATTCATCGACGTTTGTATCTACCTGCATCTTGGTCAGGTCCTGCGCAATTTCGAAGATGGTGGGGGGATTGAGCGATGAGGCGACGGTTTGTCCCACGTCCATGCGCCGCGCGATGATGGTTCCATCGACTGGCGCCATGATACGGGTGTGGTCGAGGTTGATTTGCGCTTGCCGGAGCGCGGCCTGTGCCTGATGTTCAAGTGCTTGAGCCGAAGCCAACTGATTCTCGCTAACCCGGACCTGCGCCTGAGCTGATACAACGTTCTGAGTGGCCGCTTCGATCTGCGCATGGTCCGCCGTCACTTGTGCTTGTAATGACTCGGCTGCGGCCCTCGCCGAATCGTAATCCTGGGGGGACATGACTTGTTCCTTGACCAAGGCTGCCACGCGATCAAATTGCGCCTTGGCGTTCGCGGCATTTGCCTGGTCCTTCGTCATGTTTGCCTCGACGCTCTTCTCGGTGGCGATTGCTCCACTGAGGTCGGATTTCGTCTTTTCGAGTTGCGCCTCGGCCGTGATCCTCGCGGCGGCTGCCGAACGGACCGTCGCTGTGGCCTGGCCCACTTGAGCCTGAAAGATTTCGGGATCAATGAGCGCGACCAACTGCCCCGCTTTTACCTTGGTGTTCCAATCGGCGTACAACGCCTTGATGTTCCCGGAGACTTGACTGCTGACGAGCACATCTACAACTGCGTTCAGTGTTCCGGTCGCAGTGACATTGGCTTGGACCGGACCGCGCTCGACCGGTACAGATTCGTATTGAACTACATTTTGCAAATGTGCTCGCCACAAGAGTCCGCCGGTAGCGACGAGAGCGACCAAAGTCGTTCCAACAATCCACTTTAGCCATGGGGATCGATGCGCCTTTGGAGGACGCGGCAAAGCGATTAAGTTCGGGCCTACCGGGGCTGGTTCTACAGGAGTCCGGTCTGGCATCGATGACATAGGTCTCCTCCCCTGCTCGCTTATCAACCTAGCCTCGTTGCTTGTAATCATCTGTGATGTAAATCACCGGGAAACGTGATGAACCGCGCACGCATGAGGAGGTCGGCCGGACGATCGGCGTCACGCGCGAGCGCGCCCGCCAGATCGAGGCTGAAGTCCTTCGCAATCTTCGTGCGGCTCCCCGCACAGGCAGCCTGCGTTCGTTCCTTCGCCGCGCATCGTAATTTCAACCCGCCGAATCGCTGCCCCTTGTGACTAACATCACTGACCACGTGAGGGATCTTTTATATACACAAAGAGCAGAAACTGAGATGGTCGTTAAGGAAGGAACCATCCGGCCAAAGTGCTGACCCGAAGCGCCGGCGTCGACGGCACCTCAGGTGCAAACTGCAAATAGGTCGTCGAGGTGGCCCAAGGATGAGCGGCCGGACGGGAAATAACATGAACGCTTATGCCGAAACGATTGAAGGACTGAAAAAGGAATTGGAACCTCACGTCGCCAATTTAAGATCCAAGACGGAATGGGCCGATTTTGTGAGACTTTTTAGAGCGCTTTGTACGATCGAGGAACTTGAGAACGCACCCAAGACTAGTCTTGAAGAACTACTGGGTATCGCGCCAGCGAATGCCTCGGCCGTGTCTCGACAGGACGCTCAAAAGAAATCCATACTGGCCCTTGGCGATCAAGTTGAATCTGAACCCGCCGCGGAGATCGAAAAGGGATCATAAGTGCATTTGCGTTCTCATCTGGATCGCGCCGTCAAGCAAGAAATAAGGAGCAGCGGCCTGTGCCGAGCCAGTCCGACCGCAAAGGTCGGTGCGTTGGAAGTCGAGATACTGCACTAACGGCTTCGCGCTTCTGACCGCTGCTCCCGGATGTAGAGGGTTACATGCGGATGCGTTGAGGACTGGCGTCCTTCAGGACCGTTCTATTACCCACGGTCCCCGTCCGTGTTTCCATCCATCATCCGCATGAAATGTACGATGGCACTCAAGCAAACGCAGTGATCGGCGTCATACATCGATGTGACCGCTGACACGTCTCAAACTAGAACTTGCCCGCATCAATCCACGATTGAACCTCTGCTTCCACAGAGAATGGTTTCGTCGGACCTGCCGCAAACCGTGCGTCTAATTCACAGGCATTCATTTCTAATGGGATGGCTTGGTAGGAACCTCCGCTCAGAAAGCCTCTCACGTACCTAGCCGAGAAATCCGGCATCCCTAACTTTTCATATTGAACGATGTGAACGAGTTCATGAAAGATGAGCCTTTCGGTGAACGGCTCGTGAGAGACCACCGTGTCCACAAATGTGATCGCCGCCATGTGTGCGAAATCCGGCAAGGAATTACCCGAAAATCCGATTTTGATGAGGTCTCCGTAAAAAGGTGGATTCCCAACACGCTCCTCTGAAAGCACGAGGACTCGCGCCGAATCCAGAATGGCAGCCCGAAAGAACGATCGCATTGCCGTTCTCTGATTGGCATCCAGCGGCAGAGCCCTGTGGAAATAGATGTCGCGTTGCTCGCCGATATATGCTGCAACCTGTTGGATGACCCAGGCAATCTGGGAGTCAGTAAGTTTAGGCAAAGGCAATGCGGAGCCTCTCAATTCAGATAGTGAATTATCATACCTAAAAGCAAATCGCAGCCTTCGAACACAGGTGCCTCATGACGATTTCCCTTGAGCAAGTATTGATTGATGTCTGGCGGCAAGTCCTCGTTGAGAATGCCAACATCGTCGAGCTAGGCGGAGAGCATTACCCCGTTCGACAGACCCCGAAGCGCCACCTGCGACAGGTAGACTTTGTGTTCGAACAGAACAAGATTCGAGGGCTTGAGCAGAACCCCGAAACAAAGTCGCGGTGGGCCCAAATGACTCGGTCCGGCAAGAAAGTGATGCAGTTCCTCACTGAGGGCCGCTACGTGGCGAACGTGGCTGATGGGAAAATGACTTTATACAGCAGGAGAGCCGGGACAAACCGCTGAACGGATTGCTTGTACTTTGATAAAAGGATTCTTGGTTTTCGACGATTTTGTACGTCTCATTTTCTAGCTCTCTTCTTTCGCATAGGTCGACGAAAGCGTCGATAGAATAATACACGAAGTAGATGAAATGAGTGGTCAGCAATTAGGAACAAGGTTCCTGAAATTCATCTATTGAGGGCTGTTCATCGATGGATCGGTTCGCGCACGATCTCCACAGAACAGCGGGCATGCCGGGCAACGAACTCTGCGACGCTGCCAAGCAAAAACCTCTGCAAACCTTTTCGCCCGTGTGAGCCGACAAAGATCAGGTCTGCAAGCCACTCTGCAGCTGAATCGATGATTACTTCCCGAACGTCACCTTGTCTCACTACGGTACTCACCTTGAACCCGGTGGCGAGCATTGACTTTGCGATCCCCTCAACGAGTTGTCGTCCCTCCTTCATCTGATCTTCGAGCTCGGGAGCATAGTCGGCTGCCGTTTCGGGCGGAGCAAAATAAGTAATCGGCGGCACGACGTGCACGATGCGAACCTCTGTTCCTTTGGGATCAAACTGCGCGGTCAACGCCTGTAATGTCGGCTGCGATGACTTGGCATCTTCTACCCCAACCAGAACTTTCATGACTCCCCCATTCTAAAATCTTCGTAATCTTATGCTCCCTTCCGGTGTTTGAAGAATTCAACCTGCCGGAGGCGTTTCTTCGCTTCTTCGATGGTTTTGTACGGCCCTCCCAGATTCTTGCCCTTGCTCGAAACAACCTGGTAGCCACCTTTCACATTTTTGATCACGTCACCCTCCCGTTCACTACTTTGCGATCTAGAAAATTAATTGGCGTCGCCCTTACTTGTTGTTCATTTTGGCGTCGAAAGGCCAATCGGACTGTGATGATCATCACTTCCCGAAGTGATGCGGGCCACAGTCCTTGGATCCAGGGCAGTGACTCGGCCCCCAGAATCTGTCTGCATTTGAAAGAGTACTGACTTCATTCCTCCTTGTGGGCATCCTTCACGATCCGCAAAGGTCCCTTTGCTACCCAATTACGGCGAGACAACGAGCAGCGGTTTCCCGCGGTTCTCTTACGTGGACCTAAATCTTCGCTTTCGCCTCGGTGACGCGGACCACGCGCAGTTGTGAGCGCGGTCACATACGTAAAAGCGGGACACGAGTAAACGCTTAATAGGTACGGACGGAACCTATGCAGAGGGCATAAGAGCCAGCCGAACTGGAAGTTGGCATCCATTGTCACATTGAGGAGGAAGTAAAATGAGAATAGCAAGGACGATCCTAACGATCTTCACAGTTACATTACTCATGGTCACGTTTGCCGCAGGCGCACGTGCCGATACCGCGTTCAGCAAGCGAACCGTTGTCACCTTTACCCAGCCCGTGGAAATTCCCGGCCAAGTTCTTCCGTCGGGCACTTACACCATCGAACTCTACGAGAGCTTTGGCAACCGCCATATCGTGCGAGTTTACAATGCCGACCGGTCAAAGCTCATCGCCACCGTGCTGGCGATTCCGAACCAGCGGCTTACGCCAACCGGCGATAACGTAATGAAATTCTCAGAGCGGCCCGGCAATGCTCCGGACGCATTGAAGGCTTGGTTCTACCCAGGCGAGAACTCTGGCCAGGAGTTCGTGTATCCGAAGGCGCGCGCAGTGGAGCTCGCCCAGGTGACCCACGAGTCCATCCCAGCGGTTGAAACCGAGCCCGCAACTGTCGAGGAATTCAAGAGTGAGCCCATCGTTGCGGAAACCCCTGAGCAAAAGGAAGTCCCGATCGCCGAGGCGATCCCGACCCCGGCTCCGGAGACAGTGGCGTCAGCTCCGGCTCTGCCGAAGACGGCAAGCCAGATTCCGCTGATTGCGCTGCTGGGCGTGCTTTCGGTCAGCTTCGCGTTCGTGCTGAAACGGTTCGTGAGCTGATCATTATGAACGCAAGGAAACTCCACTGCGCCGCGGGCAGGAGTTGGTGCTACGGCCCGCGGCGCAAGGAGGTTCTTTCGTGAATCTCGCTACACAAATCCGCAATCGAATTTGTCACATCTGCGGCATTCTCGCCGCAGGCGTGCTTTTGTGCGGCGCAGCCGTGTACACGCGCACCCCGCAACCGGCGCAGTCCAGTTCCGGGGATCAGGGCAGGATTTCCGTAGTCACGGCCCTGGTGGTGTTGCCTGTTCGCGTTACTGGGGCGAATGGGGATTTCGTTTCCGGACTAACGCAGGAACAGTTTCGAGTGTTCGAAGACGGCCGACAGCAGCCGATTACGCTTTTCCGACAGGAAGATACGCCCGTGACTGTGGGGTTAGTGGTAGACCACAGCAGCAGCATGGGCCCAAAGCTCCAGAGTGTGGCCACAGCCGTTTCTGCCTTTGCGCAATCGAGCAATCCGGAAGATGAAATGTTCGTGGTGGATTTCAGTGACAACGTGTCGGTCAAACTGCCCGGCGGAAAGCCCTTCACCAGCAATCCTCGGGAACTAGCGCAAGCTGTCTCGGCGGTCTCTGCGCGTGGAATGACCGCACTCTACGATGCCATTGCTGAAGGTCTGAACCATCTTCAATTCGGCCGCTCGGATAAGAAGGCGCTGATCATCGTCAGCGACGGCGGCGACAACGCCAGCAGGCGGAAGTACGCAGACGTATTGCAATTGGCACGCCGGTCACAGGCGGTGATATACGCGATCGGACTGGTCGATGCACACGAGGAAGAAAACCCCGCTGTCCTCCGGCGTCTATGCAAGGACACTGGTGGTTTGGCGTTCTTTCCGGCGGAAGGGCAATCGGTCTCGGACATCTCCGCGAGCATCGCGCACGATCTCCGCGAGCAATACACGATTGGGTTCACCCCGGAGAAGAAAAATAATGGCCCATTCCGGAAGATCCGTGTGGAAGCGACGGCTCCTGGACGAGGCAAACTGCAAGTGCGGACACGCTCCGGCTATTCTGCTGCGCCGCAGCAACAATCCGCAGCCGAAGTCAGCAAGGACCGGTCATGAGAGTAACTATCACCGCGAGCCAGGGAGGAGAACGAACACACTCAGTGTTTCGCTCGGCTTATTACATCTTTCTGACGGCCGGGATCTTGGCGTTCAGCTATGCGGGCTTCGTCGTCCTCGACCAGTATTGGTATCAGGAAGTTGAGATGTCAAAGTTTGAGAGGATCAATACGCTTACCGAGCCGCGTGCTATTGAAGCGATTCCCATTGCCGATGGCGGCGTGATTGGCGAGATCGATGTGCCGCGCCTGAAGTTGAAAGCGATTGTCGTCCAAGGCGACTCGGAGAATCTGTTGCGGCGTGCGGTGGGGCATCTCCCGAAAACCGCCTTGCCGGGCGAAGTGGGAAACGTTGCCTTGGCTGGTCATCGCGACGGGCTCTTCCGACCGCTGCGCAACGTCCGGCCCGGCGACTCTGTCACCTTGACCACGCCGGATCGCAAATACCAGTACTTGGTGGAATGGACCGCGGTTGTCCCTCCTACTGCTGTGCGGGTGCTCCAGCCAACGGCTGAGTCGACACTCACGTTGGTTACTTGCTTTCCTTTCTATTTCGTTGGTGCGGCGCCGGAACGATTCGTCGTTCGAGCGCGAGAAATCGCGGTCGCGCCGAGCACGCCATGAATCGGCCGAGGGGACAGAATACCCAACTGCAGATAGCGGGATGTGACCTACCTCAGAAGAAGTTCTGTTTCACGTCACCGAGACCTGCCGTGATCGAGTGCTTCAATAGCGCCAAGCAGCAAGAGATGACATCGGACCCTCGATGATCGGGCCGAGGACAATTGGCTCATGAGAGAGGATTTTCATTTTCGGACGCGCGAAATCGTTATTTGGAGCCGGGGCCGCAAAACAATTGCCCAGACAATATACGCGCCCTTGTCCGGACACATCAGACGATCACCGATATGGTCACGGTTGCCGGGCCATGAAACATGCCGTGCACTGGCAGAGTTGTTCCCCTTCCCCTATTCGCGCAAGATGATAGAAGGAATCGATGTGTCTGGAGGTTTGCTTCGCTTTCATCTGTTTCAGGATCGCGAGATCTAGGACAAGTCACTACAGGCACCGTTTCCACAGCCCTCATGCTAACCCTTAAGCCATGGACGGCAAAATATCATCATGGAATGTTGTCTTCGTCGTTGTGGTCCACCACACATTGAACTGTGATTCAGATCACATCCTTCTCTGGAAGAACAAAGTACAAACATCTCACCGAAGGATGGAGGCTGCAAGTGGGACAGATGCTCTGGAGCCGAACGGATTTTAAGAGTCCCAGAAGCACAGGCATTCGAACTGAGCAACTTCCGCAAAGAAGCGGCCAGGACTTAGCCACTGAGCAGCCTTCCGTCCTTCGCTCCGAGGCAGCGGCCAGGCTCAAAGCGTGAACGAGGCGCCCAGGTATCTCGACGCACCGGCCCGTCAGGGTCGGAAGCACTTCGCAGCCAGCCGCTGCCTCTAATTTTCGAACTACTGCTTTCCAGAAATCCCAAAGGTCCGCAAAGGTCGTAGGCAAACTACAGTCCGAACCATGCACTCGGGGGCACCATGAGTCGAGAGGTCGTCAGGGTCGTCTTGCTGGGCAAATGCGCAAGAGGGGCTTCGCATCTTTTGTGGCACCTGGGGCAGCGTGGTTGCCATTGCTCGTTTGCCGGATCGGCTGAGGAAGCGGTCGCGCTATTCCACCAATGCACGGTTCACCTGATTCTCAGTACGAGCCCGATGCATCAAGCTACTAAGCTTGTGTCTCTGCTTGGCAGATTCAATTGCAGTGTCTTTTATGCCTACCCAGTAGAACAGGGATGCTGGTGGCTGCCTCTCATGAATAGTGGTCAGAAATGCTTCGGGGCGCCAGCGCTTCGGCCAAGTGAATTCGCCGGCGTACTGGATCAGAAATTGAAAGAAATCCGTACCAACCATTTCAACGCCCCGATGAGGCTTCAGGAGAATGCATATGACAATGCCCACGCGCTTGAAGTCGCATCTTGATCAGGCCAAGATATCTTACTCGCAGATCTCCCACATCCCTACATATACTGCACAGGGTGCTGCGTCCGTCATGCACGTCCCGGGCAAAGAGGTTGCCAAGACTGTAGTCCTGCGCGCCGGAGAGAAGACTTTGCTGGCCGTGCTCCCGGCTTCTTTCCAGGTCAATCTGAACAAGTTGGCTTCCATTGTGGGGTGTGACGTGCGGCTGGCGACGGAATCCGAGTGCTACGCCTCGTTCCCGGATTGCGAGCCAGGTGCCGTGCCGCCTTTCGGTGAACTCTATGGCTTGCCCGTGTACATGGATGAGGCGCTAGCAGACGACCCAGAGATCATTTTCAGCGTCGGCACCCACTCAGATGCTATCCGCATGGGAAACGCCGATTTCGTGCATCTGGCAAGACCGCAAATCTGCTCTTTCGCGGACGGGAGATCGGATTCGATTCCATCAGTAATTCCAACAAACGTTACAAGGAGGAAAATTATGACCAATCTAGCAAGGCGCGGAAGTTTTTTCGGAGACCTGTTCGACTTTCGTCGTGATTTCGATGAGATGTTCAACCGTTTGCTCAGTGAACAACCTTGGGGAGCCGTTCGGTCAGTAGCATCTACTCCCGAGGTGCCTGCGATCGACGCTTGGGTGGACAAAGAGGGCAAGAGCTACCATGTTCGCCTTGCCCTGCCTGGGGTGGATCCACAAAACGTGCAGTTGAATGTGCAGGGCAATGTGCTTTCGATCAGTGCGGAGCGCAAAGAGACTCGCGAGAGCAAAGATGTCAACTATCTGCGTCGCGAGTTCAGTTACGGCTCACTGGAACGAACGCTCGAATTACCTGAGGGAACGGACACGGGAAAGATCACTGCCGAATACAACAATGGTGTGTTGGAGATCAGCGCCCCGATTGCGGCGGCAGCACTTCCTCGCCGCATTGAAATCAAATCTGCGGTGAAGCCCAAGGCCGCGTCCGCCTCTTAATAAGCGCGAAGCAAAGAAGCACCACTAGGTCGGGCGGAAGCAAGCAACGGGTAGCGAGATACCCAAGGACTTGCTTCCGCCCTGGAATCGCGAGGTCTAGCGGCAACATGCAGTCCATTAAGAAGCACGAAAACGAAGAAGGCAGGCTAGAGACAGAATTCGCTAATGTTGCGCTGAATCGGGTCGGACCCGGCGATCCGGAACGAGTGTTGCAACCTTCTGCCAGGGAAGCCGGCGGACTCATAAGCTAGATCACTTCCTTTGTTCTCTCGTAACCCATAGAATCTCGCTGCGTGAGCAGTCCTTGACGGCGGAATAACATTCTTGGTACTCGGACTTGCCGAGAGGCATTTAAAGGCGCAGATGCGAGTAATGACAAGGTTCCGGCGTCCATGACAAACCCACTACTATCCGTGAACGATCTCACTGTCACCTTCGGGAGTCGCGCAATCATTCGTAACTTGAGCTTCGAAGTTTGTGAAGGAGATTGCGTGGCGATCATCGGACCGAACGGGGCCGGCAAAACCGTACTCCTCCGGGCCTTGCTACACTTAATTCCCTACACGGGAGAAATTCGATGGAGCCATGACGCCAGGCTCGGGTATGTCCCTCAGAAAATTGCCGCGGATCGGCAACTCCCCTTCAGTGCGAGAGATTTGCTCGTCGCAAAAGCTGGCTTTCTAAAACTTCAGAGTGCGGAATTAGAGCAGGTTTCTACTGAGCTTGGTCTCACGAATGATCTTCTGAGCGCCAGCATCGGAACCCTGTCCGGCGGGCAATTTCAGAAATTATTGATTGCCTTTGCCCTGTTGGGACGACCGAATGTGCTGCTGTTCGATGAGCCAACCGCAAGCCTCGACGAACTCACCGAAGAACGCATCTACGAGCAGCTTCACTCACTGCAAGAGGACAAGGGCATGACGATTCTGTTAGTTTCACACGACCTCAGCGTTGTCTATCGGTATGCAAACATGGTTCTGTGTCTGAGCAAAGGGAAACCCTGCATGGGTCCGCCCAAAGAAATCCTGACACCTGGAATGCTCCAAGAGCTGTATGCGGCTCCATCGCAATACTACCAACATATCCACGAGCACGAGTGGCTCAATCACAATTCGCAGGAGCCCGAATAATGCTAAGGGGGCAAGTCCCTCTGCTGGTGCTCGCGATGTTCTTTGCGCTTGCTGCTGGGATGGTGGGATGTATTGCCTTGATGAAACGGATGCTCCTGGCCGGTGATGTCATCTCACATTTGGCGCTTCCCGGACTTGGTCTAGCCTTCCTTTTTAGGGTGAACCCTGTGATGGGCGGCGGCGCGACATTATTTCTCGGGACGTTTCTGGTCTGGCAGCTCCAGAAAAAGACGGGCTTGGCCACTGAGGCGGCGATCGGGGTGATTTTTGCCGCCGCGTTAGCGATCGGAGCTGCCGTGACACCGAGCGAGGATCTCGTCGAATCTCTCTTTGGCGAATTGCCGAAGATTTCGTTAGTTGGCTTTTTTCTGGGTATGGCAGCGGTGTTATTTGTAATCTTTTCCGTCTTCCTCCTCAAAGACCAGTTATCCCTCACCGTTTTCTCTCCAGACCTAGCTGCCGCTACGGGCGTTAACGTCTCTCGCCTCGATCTCTATTTTCTCCTCCTCTTCAGCCTGACGGTGCTCGTCGGACTGCGCTTTATGGGTGCGCTCCTGGCAAGCGCCTTGATCATCGTCCCTGCTGCGACCGCGCGGCAGTTGACCAACAAGTTGTCACAATTCGTTCTGCTCGCCGCGGCAGCAAGCCTGCTTGCGGTAATGGCAGGATTTCTGCTGAACGTCTTTGTGTTCAAGTTCTCCACAGCGGGCCCCACAATTGCTATCCTCTCGTCCATACTATTTGGTTTAAGCCTGCTCAGGAAGACGATATGAGATCTGATGCGCGAAATTGCCCTCCGTTTCTTGGTGCGAGGCGGATCAAGGATAGTCACTGACGTGAACGACGCGCGTAGCTTTTTCAACCTCTATCGCCAAAACTTTGTCCGCATAGCTGTAGCCATTCCGCAAGTTCTCGTGGCTGATCCCTCATTCAACGCCAACCAAACCATCGACTTAATGCGGGAAGCGGCTAAACGCAGGGCGCTCCTGGTTGTGTTTCCGGAGCTCGGGCTCTCTGCCTATTCTTGTGAAGACCTTTTTCACCAACAACCCCTGCTCGACGCAAGCAGAGACGCCCTTTGTCAGGTGATCGAGGCCTCGCGCGATATCCCCGTCATCGCGGTCGTGGGAGTGCCTCTTGTTATCGATAATCTGCTGTTTAACTGCGCGGCAGTCGTGCATCACGGGAAACTCCTTGGTGTGGTCCCCAAAACCTATCTTCCCAACTATCGCGAGTTTTACGAGCTTCGCCAGTTTGTGCCAGCGGACAATCGACTTAGGGATAGCATCGAAATTGCCGGCCACCGCGACGTTCCTTTCGGGAACCGGTTGCTGTTCCAGGCGGAAGACCAACTGCTTTTTACGTTCTTCGTGGAGATTTGCGAAGATCTCTGGGTGCCCGTTTCGCCGTCGTCGTATGCCGCGCTTGCGGGAGCGACGGTGCTCGTCAACCTTTCGGCGTCCAACGCGACAGTGGGGAAAGACGACTATCGGCGTCTGATGGTTGCTGACCAGTCGGGCCGCTGCATTGCCGCCTATGTCTATTGCGCCGCCGGAAGCGGTGAATCGACAACCGATCTCGCCTGGGATGGGCACGGCATGATATACGAAAACGCTGTGCGCGTTATTGAAACCGAGCGGTTCCTCGATCGCGCGCAGACCATAGCGGGCGACATCGATTTGGACCGCCTCGCACAAGACCGGATGCGCCAGAACAGCTTTGGCCAAGCCATGCGTAACTTCAAAGAGGATGTAGCGCGTTTTCGGACGATCCGATTTTCGGCTAGCTTGCCGGCTAGTGACCGCTTTCCACTGGAACGATCGTACGAGCGCTTTCCCTACGTGCCCAGCAGCCCAGTACGCCGCGATGAGCGTTGCCGGGAAGTTTATGAAATCCAGGTACAAGGGCTTGTCAAACGATTGCGGGCGAGTGGGATTAGTAAGGTGGTGATCGGCGTCTCCGGCGGCCTGGACTCGGCCCAAGCCCTCATCGTTTGTGCCCGCGCCATGGACGTGATCGGTTTCCCGCGCAAGAACATACTCGGCTACACAATGCCTGGGTTCGCCACCAGCGAACGCACCCTGCAGCAGGCCCGCCGCCTAATGTCTGCCATAGGATGCGAAGCTCATGAAATCGATATCCGCCCAAGCTGTTTGCAGATGCTGAAAGACATTGGGCATCCTTACTCCGCCGGACAGCCTTTATTCGACACGACCTTCGAGAATGTTCAAGCTGGTGAACGGACAAGTCACTTATTTCGTTTGGCCAACCAGAATGGCGGTCTGGTAGTTGGCACGAGTGACCTGAGCGAGCTAGCGCTGGGTTACTGCACTTATGGTGTGGGCGATCAGATGGCACACTATCATGTGAACGCGAGCGTACCCAAGTCGTTGATCCAATACCTTCTCCGATGGGTCGCCAAGACAGGACAGCATGGGTCCGAGATCGCTGCAGTCCTTGAGGAAGTGCTCGAAACAACAATTACTCCTGAACTTGTCCCTGGCAACTCGGCCGCGCAGCCGGCCCTGGGTGCGGAGGAGGTAGTCGGACCTTATGAGTTACAGGACTTCTTCCTCTATTACACGCTGCGCTTTGGCTACGCGCCCTCAAAGGTGGCGTTCCTTGCGTGGTCAGCTTGGCATGATCGGAACCAAGGCGCATGGCCGGATGTGCCCGAGTCAAGGCGACACCAATATGAAATCGGCGAGATTAAGCACTGGCTAAAAGTCTTTCTGGAACGGTTCTTCAAATACAGCCAGTTCAAACGTAGCACCATACCCAATGCTCCCAAGGTGGGGTCAGGCGGTTCGTTGTCGCCCCGGGGAGACTACCGAGCCCCAAGCGACGCAGAAGCAACCTTGTGGCTGGCTCAATTGGAGCAGGTGCCGGACTTTGATTCGTGACGATGGGCCACGAAACCCCGCAGTATCGATAGCATCGCGGTAGCTAGCGACAGTGATCGATCTCACAGAGTCGCTCGCACCGCGCGCGTATCATCATCCGAGAACCCGGCAGCATGGCTTGGCCCAATCGAGATGACAAAAGATTCACAAACTCGAGGACTCGGACCCACATCTGACGAACAATCCCGCGAAAGCGGTGTCACCAACACGAGACCACTCGAATCTGCTGGATTAACCACCGAGGAAGTCGAACAGCGCCAAAGAAAGTTCGGTTTGAATCTGCTGCCACGCCCTCAGCATCTGTCCATCTGGCGGCGCCTTCTAGCCCAACTCGTGCATTTTTTTGCGGTCATGCTGTGGATTGCCGGCGGTTTGGCCATTCTGGCCGGCATGCCACAACTCGGATTCGCGATCTTCGTCGTTATCGTAGTCAACGGCTTGTTCGCGTTCATTCAAGAGTATCGTGCGGAGAAAGCTGGCGAACGGCTTCGGGATTTGCTTCCCCGGCGCGTCATGGTAATGAGGGAAGGAAAGCGCCAGAGTATCGACGGAATCGATCTCGTTCCTGGCGATGTCGTCCTTCTGAATGCGGGCGACCGCATCTCCGCGGATATGCGACTGATTGAAGTCCACGGGCTATCCACAGATACATCCACGCTCACTGGGGAGAGCGCTCCTACTGTTCCCCAACCCGGAGAAATCATTTTTGCGGGCACATTTGCGGTTGAAGGCGAAGCGATCGGGATTGTTACAGCTACTGGGGGTTCCACCCGTCTCGCGCAGATCGCGCGTCTGACGGCGGAAGGACAGCGCCCACCCAGCCCTCTTGCGCTTGAGTTGGACCGGCTTGTCCGTGTAATCGCGTTGGTAGCCGTAGCCGTTGGCTCCGTCTTTCTGGTCATCGCCCTGCTCGTGGGAATCCGACTTTCTGATGGCTTTCTTTTCGCTCTTGGAGTGACGGTCGCTCTGGTCCCCGAAGGCCTACTTCCGACAGTTACGCTTTCGCTCGCTATGGGCGCGCAGAGAATGGCGGCGCGCGGGGCCTTAGTAAGGCGTCTGGAATCGGTCGAGACGCTGGGCTCAACCACCTTCATCTGTACCGATAAGACAGGAACCCTCACCCAGAACGAGATGTCAGTCGTTGAAGCATGGACGCCAAAAGGACAGGCTTCGATTGAAGGGCGGGGTTACGACCCGACAGGCACAGTCCAGGCTGAACCAGGACTGCTATCTCTGCTCAAAGAACTCGCTTTGTCGGCCGCCCTCTATTCAAACGGTAGAGCTGTCTCACATGAGGGGCGTTGGGTCGCTCAGGGGAGCCCTCTCGAGGTTTCCCTCGATGTTTTTGCTCGCCGCCTCAAGGTTGACGTCCAAGCGGAGGAAGAAGTTTCTCCGGCAATACGACGGTTCCCCTTCGATCCTCGGCGGCGGCGGATGTCAGTCATCGTGGGGAATCGGGCAATTGTGAGAGGTGCGCCGGAAGCCGTCCTGGAGCGCTGTCGAGAGATCGGCGATGCACAACAGGCCGTGGCGCGCATGGCTGAGCGCGGATTGCGAGTCGTTGCTGTTGCAGTCCGCAACATCAACAGCAGGGAGATTCCCTCCAAGCCGGACGGCATTGAGAACGATCTGGTCCTACTCGGTCTAGTCGGTATCGAAGACCCACCGAGATCGGGCGTTGCGGATTCCATTGCCGCCTGTCGGCGCGCTGGAATTCGCGTCGCAATGGTTACCGGCGACCATCCCGCAACCGCACGCGCGATCGCCCGCGAAGTTGGATTGTTGATTAACGATGGACGCGTGATTGAAGGAAAAGAGCTGCCGCAGGACGAGGAGGTCCTGGGCGCGTTGATGGACAGGGATGGGATTGTTGTCAGCCGTGTTTCGCCAGAAGAGAAGTTAAATATCGCACGAGCATTGCGTAAACGTGGACATGTCGTCGCCATGACCGGCGACGGCGTCAATGATGCTCCAGCGCTCCACGAAGCAAACATCGGCATAGCAATGGGGCGCTCGGGGACAGACGTCGCGCGCGAGGCGGCGGACCTCGTTCTGCTGGACGACAATTTCGCAACGATCGTTGCAGCCATCGAACAGGGCCGCACCACCTTCGCCAATGCGAGACGGTTCCTCACCTACCACCTCACAGATAACATTGCAGAGTTGACTCCTTTCGTCCTGTGGGCCCTTTCTGGTGGACGCTTTCCCTTGGCGCTTGGCGTTTTGCAGGTGCTTTGCTTGGACGTCGGAACAGATATCCTGCCAGCAGTAGCTCTGGGAGCTGAACCATCGAGCCTCAGGGCGCTCGCGCAACCGCCACAAGGACGCCACCTCGTAGATTGGTCCCTGCTGTTTAGAGCTTTCATTGTTCTCGGGCTAACGGAATCCATCGTCGAGATGCTTGCATTTCTTGCGGCGCTATCATATGCAGGGTGGAGGCCAGGCTTGGCCTTCCCGTCAGGAACAGCCTTTTTCTCAGCCTCGGGCGCTGCTTTCACGGCGGTTGTTGCTGGGCAAATGGCGAATGCTTTCGCCTGCCGAAGTGCCAGTCTTTGGCCTGGAAAACTAGGCTGGTTTTCGAATCGCTACCTAGTTCTTGCAGTGTTCTGCGAAGCTGCGATGCTTCTCGGTTTTCTTTATTTTCACCCGCTCGCGAACCTATTGGGGCAAGCACCGCCGAACATGGTTGGTTATTTGACCGGTCTGCTGGCCATTCCCGCCGTTTTCGCGGCGGATGCCATTCACAAGCGACATAAGAGACGGAAAGGAGCGGACTGGCTCAACGAAGGGAGCAGATACTAGCTTCACTTTCATACTGCCGTGTTCATAAGGAATCCATCCTCTAGGGTAGGATGTGGCAGACATGATGAGATCGAGAGTGTGAGCCGAATTCTCAGAGTATTCGCGCATTGGCAGAATCGGACGAAGCGCTTCCAACAATCTCGCCGCCAATATTCGTGATCTAAACTTGATAATTCGCCGCGGGTGAGAAAACTCTATCAACACGAGTGCGACCCGATCCGGTATAACTTCCTACCGACTATGGGAATGGGGGCAACAGCGTGCCACAAGCATGGCCTTTGACGCAGCAAGACATTTTGACACGCTTGGAGAAGCGTCTCGGCCGAGTGCACGCGCGGCAACGGCTCGGAATCGAGAACGATCATGAGGCACAGATATTTGGCCAGGGCATCAACTTCTTTCATCCGGAAAACTGGTATTCGGTCCATGCTGGTATTCGAACCCTCCTCAAACTGATAGGTTTGTACTGGCGCGGGCAGAACAACACGGAACGAATCGCAATACGGCACAACTACGTCGGACGGGACGACGTTCCCTCAAAGTTTGAAGGATTCACGATCCTTCAACTCAGCGACTTGCACGCAGATATGAATCCCGGCCCAATGCATCGCCTGGTTGAGCTTCTTGGTGGGGTCGAATACGACATCTGTGTCCTGACAGGGGATTACCGGGGAAGAACTTTCGGCGTCTTTGATGCGGCCCTCGAAGGCGTGGCGCTGGTGCGAGCCCATCTCAAGGAGCCGGTCTATGGCGTGCTCGGCAATCACGACACGATCCGCATGGTCCCAAGCCTGGAAGAGATGGGAATACGGATGCTGCTCAACGAGTCCGAGACGATCAATCTGGATGGTCAGCGGATCCATCTCGCCGGCATCGATGATGCTCACTACTACCGGGCAGACAATATCCAAAACGCGGCCTCCAAAATCCCGCACGACGAGTTTTCTATCTTGCTCTCGCATACGCCGGAAATTTACCGTCAAGCGGCGCACGCTGATTTCAAATTGCTCCTCGCCGGCCACACCCACGGCGGTCAGGTTTGCCTGCCTGGTTCGATTCCGATCACGCTCGATTCGGTTCTGCCTCGGCACATGGGGCGCGGGGCGTGGAAGTACCACAATATGGCCGGCTACACATCGGTTGGAGTTGGGTCGTCAATTGTTGCGGTTCGTTTCAACTGCCCCCCGGAAATTACGCTGCATCACCTGCGTCGCCCCTCATTCCTTCCGCGGAGCTAGTAGGGACGATCGCGAAGATGGAAGTGGTAGAACAGGCGAGAAAGAAGCAGCTCGCCGACAAAGAAGATCGCTACCCCCGCGATAATATCCAGCGCAGACAACGGCAGCGCGCTCCCGCAGGCGAGAAGGGGAAACAGAGACTCCGGAATCTGATCCAGACCGGTCGCCTTTCCGCCCGAGGGCAGATTCATGCGCCGCTTCAGGAAGCTGGAAAACAGGTCTCCAGCCATAGCCACGCTTGCTACCAGCGCTCCGATTTTCCAGTTCAGACCGACAACGGGAGCAAGTGCCGAGGTCACCGAGATCGAGAGCAAAATGCCCCGAACCGTCTTCGATGAGCCGAGTAGGGGGCGCCCATCAATAAATGTGACGCCGCCATCGATTGGGATCGCAAGACCGTCTCCCAAAATGTCCTTTGCGACCACCGGCGTCCCATTTGCCGCCGCCAATAGGGCCAAAACTCGAAGGGTGAGCAATGGCTGCATACGCACACTCGATTCGAAGCAAAATTTTATTATCCCAGCCCTATCGGGCCTCAAAAAAAAAGCGCCGAGGCAACAAAGAATCTTATAGGAGAAATCGCTCTTATGCAGAATCCATTTTCGGTCTTTCGAGCGCTGCGAGCGCCTGGTCTGTGCTGATCAGTCGCGCGCCGAGTAACGTCAGTTCGTCAATAGCCTTCTCACCATCTTCTACCTTAAGGGTCTCAATGGCGTCGCGTACAAGTGCGACGCGCAGGCCTCGTTCCAGTAGTCCTTTTGCTGCAAGCCGAACACAGTACTCGGTTGCAACTCCAAAGACGCAAAACTCCGCGTCCGCATCGGTGAATTTAGCGATGTGATTCAGAACTGCTTCTGTATTTGGATTGTCGAACACGTCGAGAGTCTGTTTTTCGAGAATAATTTGCTTATACTCCGAGAGATCTTGCGGCAAAGCCGCATCCGGGTGATTGGGAATCGAGAGCACTTTGTCTGCGCGTGTTTCAGGAATGATTTCGGCGCCGGGTGTACCCCGAATACAATGCGGCGGGAAGCGTTCGAATTCCGGATCGTCGGGCGTGTGCATGCAGGCATCGCCGACAATGAGGACCCGTCCCTGTCGAGCCGCATCGGTCAAACGCTTCATGTTGGGAATGCATTGCTCAGCGCCCGGAACGTACAACTTTCCGCCCGGCAACATGAAGTCAGCCTGCGTATCCACTTCCCAGAAAATTACCGATCGGGAGACCACGCGTTCCCCCTAGGGCGCTAGTCAATTTGGCAGCAATCCGCATGTCATTCTCAATTTCGAATACGCCGGGTGCGGCCCTTGCTGTGCGTTCCGCCTCATCCTCATCTGCCTGTGTTTTCAATTCTCCGCGAAGGATTACCTTGCCTCTGGTGATTTCAACTGTGATACCCGTGCATCCACCTGCGCGGCCCGTTCGGGCACCTTCGCGATCTTGCTCTTGATGTCGCCCGGCGAAATGGATGGCGGCCTTGCAATAACCTAAGGGATCTTGCGCCTTCGTTGTATCCACAAGCACACGATCACGAAGAAGATTCCCGCATAGAATAGCGTGTCGCTGATAAGGACAAAGAGTCGTGAGCCGCTGTACAACGCAGTCATGAGACCGGGCGCAAGCACAGTGCCGCCTACTCTCTCGGCGACGCGGCACACCCAAGCGCTGCTCCAGTTGCCACAAGAAGCCATCAAAGAACCTGCCCAAACCAGGCTAACGCTCATGAGCAGGCAAGCTATAATTGCGAAGACGTATTTCATACGTTTCGCCGATATTCAATTTGCCGCCCTAACATAGCTAAACCACCGCGCGTTCTCTTGGGAGGGATACACTAGCGTCGTCTTCATGTCGCCGCTTTCACGGAGGACTTCATTCCCCCGGGGAGGACTGCATCAGGTTCATTGGGACACCCTTCTGCAGTCATTCGCGACGAGGCTTCTTTATCGTTGCGTTGACCATTGGGTCGTTCAGCTAATCCTGTGCTTGTGGCCTCTCTAACAATCGCTAAGACAACTTCTTCTACCTCGTTGGCAATTGGCTCCATTCCCGCCCCAGGAAAAAAGTCGGCAATTCGAGAAGGAAGCAGCGCACTGACGAAGGTCTTTCCTTCTTGCTCATACACGCTGATCGGACAAGGCAGCATAAGAGACGCTTTTACGTTCTTCTCTAGGACCGCATTCGCGTAGCGAGCATTACAAATTTCGATAATCTTCAACGGATCTCTCCGAAATCCCTTCTCGGCCAAGGTGGCAGCGACATCATGCGTGTGCAAGACGCGAAAACCTTTCTCCGCAGCTTTTTGCTCAATCGCTTTCACGGTGTCGTCAAAAGACCTTGGAGACTCGATCGTAGTTTCGAAGTTCATCTTGAAGCCTCCTTCCTAGATCCGGCGTTGGACCCGGGGGGGGCAAGTGCGATCGATCGCGCTCCCTACATTTTTCATCAGTCATCCTTATGATCCCTTCACGTCTGACCGCACTGCCAGAAACCCCACTCCTCATCAAAGCCAATGGATTTCCGCGGGTTTCCGTCCATGTGATTCCGGCCAAGCCTTGGGATGGCCCAACACGATGGGCGCGACGACGTGATAGTGCTCCGGTAATGTGAGTTCAGCTTTCGTTGCTGGCAAATCAAGCCACGGACGGGCGAAGCCGATCCAGCAGCTCCCCAAGCCCTCGTTACGAGCAGCCAGCATCAGGTTTTCTGTTGCGAGGCAACAATCTTCTGCAGCCTGCGTTCCCGAGGCCTTGGCCAGGACCACGACAAGCGCAGGAGCGTGATAAAACAAAGCGAATTGTGGATCTTCGAGCATATGGCGAATCGACGGTTCATAGGCTGTTTGCGAAAGACTTGCAAGCAACCACTCCTTTGCACGCTTAGCGTAGCCTTCGATACGTTCGCGACCCTGTAGAGCCGCAAACGCCCAGGGCTGCAGATTCATCGCGCTCGGTGCCAGCACTGCGGCTCCAGTGAGGCGCTCGATCGTCGCACGATCGATTTCAGCGTCAGTGTACTCGCGAACAGCACGCCTGTTCTTGATCACATCCATCAGTTCCATCGTGAACCCCTCAGTATATGATCCTTCGCTGGCTGGCCTGATACGCCGGAATGCCACGCACGAACATAAGCCACGCGCTCTTCTAAGCGGGTCACTCCCTTGAGAGCAACCTCCTGGATTAAGAATAGGATCAAGAGAGCCATTCCCACTGCGCCGAAGAAGACGCTAAAAATGAGCAATGCTGCTAGCAGTTCGCGCACCTGGTATGATCCCACGGCTGCAAGAGACACACCGATGGTGGCCAGAACCGCTCTAGAAATTTGGTAATGGTAACCTCGCTCCATATTGACATTTTGCGGGCTGCGCAATTGTTTGTATGTGATACCACTCACATCTGGTCGTGACATTTTCGCGTTCTGCGTAAACTTACTCTCGCACGGCCTCGGACTACACCTGAGTCCGGACAATCTCCACAGAGCAGTGGGCGTGGCGAACTACAGCTTCCGACACGCTCCCCATCAAAAAACGACTTAAACCCTTCCGTCCATGTGACCCAAGTACAATCAAGTCGGCGGGCCATTCCTTGGCAACGTCGATAATTTGTGACTTCGGATCCCCTTCAATTAGGGCTGTTGTGGCATTCAGACCTGACTTGCGCAGGACGTCAGTCGCCTTCGTAACCAAAGCCTTGGCTTGCTCCCGGAGTGCTTTCCACACTGCTTCGAATTCCGGGTCATAGCCAGTCATTTCACGGCCGAGTAAGAGTGATGGCGGCTCCACAACATGCAAGGTTCTTACTTCCGTGCCCGGTGGCCAAGCTCGCCCAACGACATTCTGCACGGCCGCCTTTGAGAACTCGGAATCGTCGATCGCAAGTAGAATTTTCATTTGCCGGCTATCGCTCCACGTAGATTTTGGTCCATCGATTTCGTCCGCGGATCTGGTCAAACATGTGAGAGTTAATCCCGGCCGAATTTTGCAAACTATTTCGCAGCTGGAACGTAGACTCTGTCTGCTGTGACCAGCTCCGCATTCGGCACTTCGGTTTCGAGCCTGACGTGTTGATAGGTCGCCTTCTTCTCGGGTTTCGCGAGAAATGTGAGCTTGTATTGGTGCCTCAGCCGATCCGACAACTCGTCCAAGAAAGGTTTGAAAGCAACGGGCGTCTGGAACCCCTGGACATAGAACTCGCCTCCAGTTTCATCTGTGAGCTGCGCGAGGTTATTCTGGCCCCAATTGAATCTCCAGAAGCTGTGACCGAGGTGACCTTCACCTGAGACGAAGATCGAATAGACTTGGACCCCCGCCTGTTGTGCCCGCTCAATCGCCTCGCGCACGTAGGGATCACCTGGGCCACCTTGCAGCCGGTCGATGCCACTCGTGACCATTAGAATCTCATGGCGCGACGCACTTTCCGGCCAGCGCTTGATCAAGTCTTCGACTGACACATACGGACTACCTATCCCAGCCCCGACGCCCGTCGGAAGCCGCAAAGCCTTCCCTGCCTGAGAGTGGTCTTTCGTAAGCTTCTGAACAATCTGCACTGTCCCAAACCGCATGTAGCCTACCGCAATCTCTGTAGTGGCCGGTTGGGCGTTCATGAATTGGCGCACATCGTCGTATTGCAACGCAATATTCGTGTCCGCCACGTCGTCTATAAGCACATATAGTTCGAGCTCGGCCTTGTCCCCTTGCAGAGGAACCCAAGCCGTCACCTGGACCCGATCCTTACCCTGGGACACCCTCACATCCTCACGGTTGATTGTCGGAACCTCTCCGCCATGCTTCGCCTCCACCGACACCACCATGCTGACCGGAACTGTTCCTGCCGAGCCGGTTTGCGGCGACGACCCGGCCAGGCTCCAGCCAATGGTAACGGGAAATAGAAATAACATTAGCCACGTGACCTTCCGCTTCTTCATCGTGTGCCCCCGTATCTTGAATTAGCACTGTCTAGGGATCCTCAGTGATCGCATGACTTCTGATTAGGAACCGCGCGTTTATTGCTCCTAGCGTTCTACCCGACGAAGTGAGAGCCCCCAGCCATTGCCACCGGATGCGTAATCGTCGGCCCTCCGAAATGTTCCTTCGTCTATCTCGACAATCCATGCGAGTTTGTATAGCTTTCCGCCAGATGCGTATGTGACTTGAGTCACAGTCAATGGCGATGAAACGTACATATTCTGCAAGCGTCCGAAAAAGACAATTCACCAAACGTCCCGAGAGCGCATGGTTCCGAAAAGTGGAGGACGTGATGAAATTCTTGGTCGCGATCGACTCTTTGCCAGTCTCGAAGACCGTAGTGGACGAAGTGGCGAGACGCCCTTGACCTGTCAGCAGCCAGATGTGCGTGGTCAGCGCTGTTCCGCTTTCCATTTTTGCAGGCGAGATGATGTCGCCCGCCATTGCTCCTGCCTATCCGCTGCTAGATACCGTTGAGACGATTCAAAAAGAGGCGCGGCGCCAAGCCGAAGAAGCCGTTGCCCGTGCGCGCCAGGTACTTAGTGGTGCGCACATCAAACCTATCGAAACCGGCTTTGTGCCGGTAGGCGACGCCAGAGAAGTCATCTTGGAGCAGGCGAAAAATTTGCGTGCAGACCTAATCGTGGTCGGATCGCACGGCTACCGGGGCATCGACAGGTTCATGTTGGGCAGCGTCTCTGAATCCGTTGCGATGCATGCACACTGCTCTGTTGAAGTCATTCGAGAATCTGGATTCCATGGGAGTAAGGAATCGTCATGAAATCAACGTTTATTGCGAATCTCTGAGATTCACACGGGGAGACGTAGACCGTGGTTTGTGTGCACAACTCGAGAAAATCTTCCGACATCGACACAATAAGAAGTGAGTTGGATCACATCCATTTTGATGGCCTGCAGGCTACAAAGTAAGCGTGTGACAACTCTTATACACAGCGCGTCGCTGCACGTTGCACGCCATTGCGCGCGGTAGGAGACCAACAGCGAACGTGGCAAGGAAACATAAAACGGAGGAATGCGGTTATGGCAACACTCATTGTACTGTCGTTGGTCCTGCTGACGGCTGGGCTGCTAGTTTTTTGGCGGGCGATACTACGCGGGCCACAAGATTTATCCAAAGTTCATAGTTCGGGCATGCACCGAAGGAAACGTAGAATCAGCCTTTGACACAGATTTCGGGTACGAGGCGCGCAACTCGCCGCGCTAAGTTTGCCTGCTCGGCGGCTCCCGCAACGGCGCTGACATCTTTGTAGGCGCCCGGCGCCTCTTCTGCGACACCGCGAAAAGACCGGGTGCGAATCAACACACCACGTTCCTTGATGACCCGCAACATTTGTCTCAGCAGGCTTGGTGGTTTCAGATCGGCTCCGCGCGGAGGTGCGTGTATAACCCGCCCTTCGATCTCGCGAGGCGCGTCGTGGGTGAACACGATCACGGCTTCTCTTTTTTGGGATAGGTCGGGAAGGCATTCGTCGTGATCAGAGGCGACGGCCTGCAGCGTTGTGAGCTAGCTTGCTGTTTGGAGTGATGTAGATCACATAACTGATTTCAAGAGTTCGGCATCATTTATCCGTTCAGGAGGAAAACCATGAGACACAAAGTACTCACCGCTTCAATCCTTGCGGCAACTCTCTCGGTATTCGCAATTGCTGGCGCGGCTCAGCATTCACAACAAAATTCTCAGGAGCAGATTACACAAGATCAACCCAAACAAGACCAATCCAAGCCCGGAACCTCGGGCGGCGGGATGATGGGCCAAGGCATGATGGGCTCAGGCCAGGGCATGATGGGCGGCGACATGAGGATGGGCATGATGATGGGCATGACGATGGGGCAGATGATGGTCCACCATCAGCAGATCACTGAAACGATGAACAAGCTGATGCAAAGCATAACCGCGATCCAAAACGAGAAGGACCCGGCAGCGCTGAAATCAAAGCTGGCCGAGCATCGCGCCCTGCTCGATCAAATGCGCAACGAGATGATGCAGCAGGGCGGCATGATGCAGAACATGATGCAGAGGATGATGGGTGGTGGCACCCCGCCCGCTCCGCCAAGCCCGCCAGATTCGAAGTAGTTGCACCGCCCCGGTGGAGCCGGCACCCAGGGTGAAGGAGACTAAAACCATTTAAGGCAAAAGGAGGTTCACGATATGTCAGAAGCGCAGATCCAAAGAACTGAGCAGCCAACAGCAGCGTTCGTGCTCTCACTTCTGGCAGGCCTGTGGATGCTGGGGGCTGGAGGCATGATGGGTGGCTTCGGCTGGGGAGGCATGATGGGCGGCGGATGGCACCGCATGGACGGTTGGATGTCGGGCCTGCGAATGCGGAGCTTTGGGGTGTGGTGGCCCTGGCTTGGGGTCTTCGCTGGAATTGTCGTGCTGGTCGGCGCGGTCATGCTTTACATCAAACCCGAACAACGCCGAAGCTGGGGCGTAGTGATCTTAGTCGCTTCGGCTCTAAACATCTTTTTGGGGATGATGGGTCTATTAGCAGGAACGCTGGGAGTGATCGGCGGCGTTCTTGCTTTGGGAACGAGGGACTGAGGCTCCGGGCCCCGAATCGCACGCAACAAGACTCCCACTACCATAGTGATGCGGACGACATCGAACGGGAAATATGGCCTGGTCGCGTTTGGCGCTCATCCCGATGACACGACGCTGTCATCAGCGGAACGACCGCCAAGATACTTAGTCCTGGTCCAACGCGTGCGTTCCGCCCAGCATCTGTTAGACCAGTCAGGCAAGCATCGCTTACAATTGGCAATGGCATGGACATCAAGACGCATTGGGAGAAGGTTTACACCAGCACGACACCGGATACAGTAAGTTGGTACCGTCCGCATCTGGAAAAGTCGCTTTCTCTGATCGAGCGGGCGGCCGGCGGAGCCTCAGCGTCCATCATTGATGTCGGCGGCGGTGAATCCACCCTTGTCGATGATCTCCTTGCGCGAGGCTATCAGAACATCACCGTTCTTGATATCTCCCAAACCGCAATCGACGTGACAAAGAAACGTCTGAAAGAAGCTGCCGAATGCGTTCACTGGATCGCTGGGGACGTTACCAAAGTCGAGCTCGCTCCAAGCGCTTATGACGTCTGGCACGACCGCGCCGTGTTCCATTTTCTCACGTCGATGGAGCAGCGTATTGCCTATGTCAATGCTGTGGCGCACGCGGTCAAGCCGGGCGGCCATGTGATTGTCAGTACGTTTGGGCCCGAAGGCCCGACAAGATGCAGCGGACTTGACGTGATGCGCTATGACGCCGAATCACTCCACGATCAGTTTGGAGCCCCGTTCCGGCTGGTGGAAAGTTCGAAGGAATTGCATCACACGCCGTTCGGGACGACTCAGCAGTTCCTCTATTGCTACTGCCGCGTCGAATGACCAAAATTATTAGCAGTACTTCATGACTGCATCGACAGCAACGCCGTTGACCACAGTATCTCGCAGTGTTGTCCGGCTGCAAATCATCACACTGGTTTGGATGACTATCGAAGCCGCAATCTCTCTCGGGGCGGCCTGGCGCGCACACAGCCCTGCTCTGTTTGGATTCGGCGGGGATAGTTTAATCGAACTGCTCTCAGCTATTGTTGTCCTTTGGCAATTTAGGTTTCGCTTCGACGAAGCACGCGCCGCTCAGATTGCGGGCGTCTTGCTTTTTGCTTTGGCGGGACTTGTCGCGCTGACCTCCGTTTTGAACTTTATTGGGTATCGCGAGGCCGATCGCAGTCTGATTGGAATCGGTATCTTGCTGGCCGCCGCCATCGCAATGCCATTGCTCGCCGTCCGGAAGCGGAAATTGGCAGTTATTACTTCGAGCGCCGCTCTGAAAGCCGATGCCGCCGAATCCGCATTATGTGGTTACATGGCTTGGATCGCTCTCGCAGGGCTTGCGGTGAACGCTTTTGGGGGTAAGTCGTGGGCCGACCCCGTCGCAGCTTTGGCCCTTACTCCCCTAATTCTGCGGGAGGGGCTGGAAGCTGTGAGATCGCAGCGGGTGCATTGCGGGTGCCCGGGTTGAGTTGGGCGAGATCATTCGCCAGTGCTAGCCAATCTCTCAGTTGCAGTTCAAATCACGCGGACCCGTAACATTCTGAGCGAGCATGCTCTTTCGGATAGAATCTAAGTCTATGACTTCCCTGGACAAGATGGGTCTCGCAGAACTGGAGGACTTGGCTGCCAAGTTGCGCCACGCGATTGCACGAAATCCGGAGAATTCACGGATGGAGCAGGTTGAGCTGGAGGACGTGAAGCAGTGGATCGCGATACGTCAAAACCGGGATTCCGAGTCTGAGCCCTAGGTAATTTCAACCTCAAGTTGCGAGACGGATCACGGGCGGAGCAAACGCGTTCTCAAATTCAACCGAAATCTGGCCACCCTTTCGGACGTTATTCACCAGCGCTGGACGAAAGCACGCAATACAAGTTCCTCCGCTATGGCGAACACTTGGATAGACGACGCCCGCCGATGTCTTGTCTAGGAGTTCCCTCGCCAACTTTTGAGAGGTTGCATAGCTCTCTGGATCCAAACATTTGGCAAAACGGGAATCGTCACGAATATCGTGAAATTCCCCTCGGAAATCAGCCAAGAAGTCAGCATAAAGAAACGTCTCTTTCTCTTGCCAGTTGATCTCCCGCAGTTCTTCCGACTTATGAAACGCGACCTCGATCCCCGCTGTCTCCAGCGAAAATCCCGCATACCACGCCCCTCGTTCTGGTCCGTTGAAGCGGCTTCCGAACGGCTTGGCGTGCGTGAACGCCGAATTCACGATGTGGGAGTAAGAAAGGCCAAACACCAGTTCCCGAACCGTGATCCCAGGCAGAAGCCCGGCCTCGCCCAGCAACCGGTCGTTAGTAGCGCCCTCGAGTTCGAAGAGGGCAGTCAGCTCGTCGGAATCTTTGGTCAGTCTGTTGAGGACAGTTTCTTTGTCGTATGCAGATGGGATCAGTCGGTGAGTGTCGTCCTGGAGAAGACGCGAAACATGCGGAAGCACCTACATTCCACCCCGACGGGCATCGAGGAGTTGCCTCACTCTCAGCATGGCAGGCATCCCGCCTTTGGTCATGTAAGCGAGTGGCATCTCTCCGCCAAACATTGGATTCGTATTTGGCAAATGAACCCAGCGATCAGCGAGTTTCTTTCCATAGAGAATGTTGAGTGCTTTGAAGATACCGATGAGCAGGGAGATTCGCGTCAATCGATCCTGATCAAGTGATCTCGAACCTGTTTTCTTCAGCTCGTAATATGCGCCATTCGACATGCCGCCGAGTAATTGCCTGGCATCTTCGTCGCGCAACTCCCACAGATTTGCGATCTTCAGGAATCCTTTGACGGCCGATGGGCTGAGCCGCTTTACAACATCCTTATTAGAGAGGTCCGCTGGTTGGTCCCACCCTAATCTTGTTAGAGGTCGATTGAGCGTCGCCATTCCAACTCCTCCCCCTTATGTTACTCCAACTATGGAGGATTATACATACAATAATGGACTTAAGCTAGGTCCAAATCGTAGACCACATGGATTGATTGTGGGCGGCCCTCTCCGCCAATTATTTGCGTTTGCTTCATATCGGGTAGGTCGAAACTGCAAGACGCAGGCGATCCCGTACCGTTCGGCGCAGCCCCCACAAAAACGAAATCGGCCGCTTCAGTATAGAATGCTTCGCCAAGATGCCCAATCTCCATGAAGCCTTGTCGCAAATCCTGGAGGGCCACCGCGCGAACATTGTGAACTATGATCGTACAGTTGAGCTGCTCGAAGTTTTGTATAAGCGGCTACAGTACATGAACGATCAGAAGACCTTCTTCGACGTGCTGCGTTCGGAACTGCTAAGCGAGCCATACTCCCATCTCACTCCGCCTCATCCTCGCCGGTCCGCTCACGAGGTCATCGTCAGAGCGTGGGCCAGGTTCGGTCCTGTCGCAGAACTTCCGGCGATAGTCTTTGCGCTCCTCCGTTGGAATGATCCTGTTGGGATGGAAGCTTGGGTGCGCAAGATAGCTCCCGAGTTTATTAGCGCGCTCACCCTGTATCGGAAGCGGTTTCCTCCCTCCGTGCTTGAGGCCATTAAGGTCCAATGCGTCATTTTCACATCCGAGCGCGCAACCGGGCTTACCGGCTGCCAATTTCCAAATACTCTTATTGAGGTTGCGGAGAAGCTCGACCGGACGGTGAAACAGATCGAGTTTGAACTCTTCGAAGAAACGATTGTCGGCACGGCACAGGAGGCATCACCGGCCACCGACCTGCACGGGCTTCTCGTGAGCGCGCGACTGGATCTCAGTCTTGCCGAAGCAGTCGAAACAGCGAAAGAATATCTGCGTTCGACTGGTGCTTTCGACACGAAAATCGGTGGAGACCTGTTGAGGACTTCAATCGATGTCGCGCATCGCGCATTGGTAGCTGAGATCGAGAAGATAACGGGCACTCCGTACGCCGGGAGGGACAAGGACGGTGAACGTAGGATCTATCTTCGGACAGTAGGTATCATGACGCTTGCCGAGGAAAAGCTTTTCAGCGCCATCTACACATATATTTCAGAAGAATCCTCGCACAAGCTTGATGCGGTAAAAGAAACTATGCTGGTCGTTGAACGCACAGTCACCGATTACCTCATCCTCCTTCTCCGAAGGTTCCTAGACCTAAAGCTAAGGTGTGGCCCGTGATTTGAAGTGTCGCGCCGTAGCTGTGGTTTCCGCCACATTCCAAGACCCAAGAATAATTTCCTTCCCGCTCATTCACCCAATCGCCAGACTTTTTGCCCAATTTCTCCCGGAGGAATAAATTTGAATTGCTTCTAAGTAAACGACTGAAGCGTATGCACTTGTGGACTTCACCCTGATAAAACGTCGCTAACTCAAACAGGCGGTCGGAAATATTCATGACGCGGTTCGACACGCTAGCGCTCGTTTCTCCCGGTCGCGTTGCTGGTCTGGGTCCTGGGTTGCTTCGATGCGTTCCAGATCCACGATATATTCGGGCGGGAGGGTATGCTCGCGAGCGCCTTCAACAAGAAACCGCTTGTACCAGGTGTACGGGCGTAGCGTGGGATCATCCTTTGGTTTCTTGGCAACGTACACCCAGGCGTCAGTGCTTGTGTTGTCCGTCAGGCGTAGCGATAACCGCACTCGTCGATATCCGCCCTCCCCTTTATCGAGTTTGTCTAAGTCAGCATTCGGGATGGTATACAGCACGCCCCAAACGTCTGAGCCCGCATGAGCAACGACGTTAGCTTTTCCGGACTTGTCGTCAGCGCTTTTCTTGTTGAAAAGGAGATGATGGCCGGGAAGCACGGCGGCACGCCCTGCGCCTTCAGGGGACACTCCGTACGCGCGAAATCGCCCTGAGCACATGTTGGAACCAAATGCGAATACCTGCTGGCTCATGGAACTCCCAAGCAACGATGAATTCACTCTAAGATAGTTCAGCAAGCACTGCCGTACCAGGCTCTCGAAGAAATAGGCGTATGGCAGCTTCTGCGACGGGGTAAATGACCTGTTGTCGGCGATCATGCCAGCCGTGGGATCGATGTCCCATTTCTCGTCGCCCTTAATCGGCTGACTCAAGAACATTGGCTCACCGGCGTGGAGGTATTTCGACCTGGCTGTGTAGATGACATTCAATGCCTTGCCGAGGGTTGCGCGCTTGATCTTCAGGTGCTTAGCTTTGAAATTACCGCCCTTGAAGAATCCGCAGGAGTGTTGTTCGATGAAGCGGATGAATTTCTTCCGTGATTTTCTAACATCGAAGATCGTCTTTAGCTCGCCCTTGAGTTCCTTGGGCAGCGTGGATTGCTCGATAAGATCGGTGACGCCTTGCTTTTCCAGCTTATCGTCGTTCTGATCCAGCGGCATATTGGTGGAGAGCGTCTCAATCGCGGAGACCAGCCGGATAAATACCATCTCGGGATCAACACCGACTTCCTTGACGGCGCGTGCATAGTGGTGACACGCGAGGATGAAGTCCTGATGCAACTTTTGATCCAGCCCCTTAACCATGTCCAAGAACTCCTTGAAACCGGCCGCGAGGTTTTTATTCGGATTCTGGAAGAGAGGCGGATGAATTCCCGGATTGCATTGCACCCGGAGGAAGGGATACTCCCTCTTGATGGTCATGCCGAGGCTCGGACTTCCAGGCAGAAGCCTGCTGGAAATGAAATAAAAGCGACATCGGAAGAACACCGACATCAGGGCCAGCAGTTCGCCGAGTATCCCGTCCTTGAAGTAATACCCTTCCTCATCTGCTTTGCGATTGTAATCGTGAGGTCCGAGCGGATAGCGAAGGATGAGGTTGTAAAGCCACAAACCGTCCTTCGACTCTTCGGTGCTCATTGAGGCGCAGATGATTTTCCCGTCCGCGTAGTCCAGCAGGCCAGGAATCTGGCATTCAGAGCCCAGCTCATATTCAACGGTGTATTGCTGACACCCGCCGGCGGGGGCTTCAAGGCTTCTTATCCAGCCCATTCTGTTGTCGTTGATGCCAGCCATAGCGTGCGAGGAACCGGGAACTACATATAAAAACGGTAGGACGGGTTCGGTGTCTGATTGTCTGAAAGCTCCGTCATCAGCATGCCGACCTTCCGCGCGAAGGAGATGGTGATGGGATAACGTCCCATGCCTTCGCTGGAATTCCAGTTCATCTTCGTGAGTGCCAGCAGCTCTCGGGCGCGCTCCCGGATGTCTGTGTTTCCGCATGAGCCGATCTCAAGCGGGGCGGGAATATGCGGACCGGGATACTCATCCCACCACGAAACGTACCCCATAGTGAACAGGTACGCTTCATCTCCTATGGTGCACAGCGTACCGCGCCACGGCTCCTGCATGCCTTTGCGGATGAGACGAAATGCGGTGCTGCGCATCCAGACAAGGTCGCATGCCGGTATACGCGCCTCGGCGGCCGTGCGGAATCCCTTCTCCTCCTCAGGCTGGTACGTGCTGGTTTTGTGCACGACGACCCGTGTGGGAAGCATGCCCGCGAGTGCCTCGTATTTGTCGAGGACATCGGTCATGAGGCTGGCCGCCTGTGCGTCTGTCAGGTACGGCTGTCGGTCCCGGCGCTGATCATGTGGTACAAGCGAGCCTTTTAGGGCAAACGGCTCGATTTCATTTGAGAAAGCCTGTGCAACGCTCGCGTAGACCACGTCGCCTTCGCGGCGTTTGAGGTGATGGAAAGAAACGCCGATGAAGCAGGTGTTGCTGGGCAGATCCGCAGGACGCCACGGTTCGTGGCCGGCCTTGTAGAAAAGCGATGTGCCGAGATTCCACGCGCGCGTAGCATAGCTCTGCCCCTCGTTATCGGGTCGCAGGAACGTGTCTCGCCGCATCACCTGTACGGGCACGGGATTCTGGTGCGTCATGATCTTGGCCTTGAGCGCTCGGTAGAACGTGCGGAAAAGCAAATCCTCCGCCTGCGTGCGCAACTCCTCGGCAGCCTTCAATTCCTCCGGCGTCGGCTGAAAGAGCGACATTTGCTCCTGCTCCTCTTCCCGCTGCAACCGCTCCAGGGCCTCGCGCTCCCTAGCGGATAGTTTCGGATTACTTATGCGCATGTCGGCCAGTTCGTCAGGAAGACAGACGATGATGCAGTCGGGACGGGCGTCACCGAAGAGTCCCTGAATTTTAGCGTCGAACAGATCCAGCAGGTCGTCAAATTTTTGCGACGGGGAAGAATTATGCAGCGCCAGAGTGAGCTTTTCCTCGTCAATTGACCGGACAAACCTGTCTTCAATGACAAACGTTACGCCGAGCGCCTGTTGCGCTCCCGGCCAGTTGGGGTAGCGACGCGCGCTGTTCTCGCGCGCAATAGCCATCCGGTTGAGACGGGGCAGCCAGGCGCGGGCGATGTGCACTTCCGCACCGGGTCCGACAATGCCGATGCGTAGTTCCCTGGGCGCGGATTTGTCCGCCGCCCCGTGCTTCGCCATGACGCGACGCGGTTCAACTCCCGTCTCGTTGGCCCCGAACAACAGCTTGGGCTCAGGCAGACATTCGATTCTTATGTTCAGGCTCATTGCTCAATCCGATTTCTGGTACTTCCACGGTCAGAAAAGTCATATCAATCAAAAGGTCGTCAACGTGAAGGTCACCCACGTTCATGGTCTCGGCTCCTCGGCCGAGGAAGCTTGCCCAGAACGTAAGGTCAGCCTCAACGCTTTTGTTGCGATCAAACTTGATGCGGCGCGTTGCTTTGGCGGTTCGGGTGAACGCGGGAAGCGGCGTGAACGCGTCGGGTCCGGTGAACATGTAGAACGGCTTGATGCGCACGCACCACATGCCGCCCATATCGACGATCTCGTAGCCAAAGCCTTCGTTCTCGAACCAAGCCCTGGGCGGATCGCCGCGTCTCTTCACGACTTCTCGCCGGTTACCGCGCCGCTGCGCGCTATTCCACACGATAGTGCGCTCTGCTTTATTCTTGCCGGCAAAATATGCGCGGTGCTTGCGACCGTATTCGAGAATCAGCCCGTCCTGCTCTTCAAAAGTCATAAGTTCATACTCGAAGTGCTTCCGGAGCAGCCACGAAAGAACACGCTTTGAGTCTTGCGAAGCCTCAATCTTTGTTCGCGGCTCCGACTTGCTGCCCTCCTCGTCCGAGATAGGCTCAAGCAGCGTGGTGAGAATAGGCAGGGGTACGAAACTCCAGAGTTCAGTGCCCCGATCTATAAAGGTACCGCATTCCCCGAGGTCTATGGTGCGGGGTCGGTCACGCAAGGGGCTCGTGAGCTTCACTATCGACACATTTTCCGGGACGGCGCTGAACGGCAGGACGTTGAGGACGTAAAGCCCGGTCGGCACGTCCGAGCGGGCAACGCTGCGTGAACCGGCCGACGCCATCGGCTGCGCGACGATGGCCTTGAAGCGCGCATCGGCCGGGTTGTGATAAAAGGCAGAGCCGCCCCCGCTCTTGAGCATGAGTTCGCCCACGTCGATCAGGCCGGTCCCTGCCCGTTCCATCGCGCTAATGCCGAAGAATATGTCACAAAGCGAAGGATTGCGCTGATCGGTGACGCCTCCTTCCGACAGGATGATGCGGCCATCATGCTCAAGCGTTACCCTCCCTGCGACTTTCTGCGTGAGCGCGCCGGGATTGGTGAACACGATCTCGGAACCGGGATGCAGCTCGATGCTCGACGGCTCTGGAACCTGGTAGTCGCGATGCACGAGCATATTGACGAGCAGTTCCACCAGGACGCGGGGCGGATACGCGGTCTGGTCCGTATGCTGGCGCCTTCCTTTGAGTTTCAGCTGCGGATTGACATCGGTGGTTTCGAGCTTCTGCAGGAGCGCACGGTGCTGAGCGATGAGATTACCTTCGTAGATTTCACGTTTCTTGCCCGCCTCCGTCAGCGCCACGACGGCATGAGGGAAAAAATCCTGCGTGCGCTTGCCAAAAAGGAGCAATGCTCCCGCTGTGACTTTATCGTTGCCGGAATTAGGCACGATCAAACCCTGCTCGCGCATAAGCGTAAGCAGCACTTCCCGCGTTAGTGGTGCGCGTCCAAGCTTCTGGCAATATTCGCGCAGGATCGACAGCGCCAGGTCCAGATCTAAATCGTCCAGCGTAGCCTGATCAGTGACGCGTTCGTCGAAAGCCTGAATGTCATGTTGCGTCCTGCCGCCAGCTCCAGCCGTGGCATACCGGTCGTGACCGGCAAGCTCCTTCGAGAGGTCTGCGAAAAGTTCATCATATCCATCAATCCTGAGCAGGCGGAAATTAGTGCCCAGGCGCCGGGCGAATGCTTCCACGTTCGGATGAAGGCTCTCTGCGTGCCGGGTGCACCAGTACACGCCGTTGGGAAAATCGAGGCGGCCTTCCTTGTTCTGGCCGAAGAGTCCTTCCATAATCGAAGGCTCCGAGCCGCGATAACCGACAACAATGATGGGCGATGCGTTAAGCATCGGACGGATCAGGGAAACCAGCCCCGGATCAAGCGCGCCTACCTCGCCTGCGGAATTCTTGTCGGAATATTGTTCCGCCCGCCCGTGCAACCAAATGATCTGGCACTTGCTGTACACGTTGAACTGGTCGTAGTCGCTTGGGCCACGGTTGACTTCGTGTATGTGCCGGATGTGTGGTTGGCGCTCTCTGAGCGCGTCCGGAAGGCAGGTGTCGAAATTCGTGGTGAACATTGTGCGGATGAGGCCGCGCATAACGAAGTCGGCGAGCATCTTGTAGCCAGCGCTAATGCCGTTCACGGGCCGCATCAGATCGAGCAGCACACGTTTGCGGAATTCGGCGGGAACGAGCAGATGTTCGACCACGAGGGGGAAATTCTCCGCCAGGCGGTCGGCTCCAGGAAGAAACCAATCGAAACCTTGCAGCCAGGACTCCCATTCCGACGGCTTCACGCGCTCGGGGGGCCGCGCGTTTTTCAACACGTGTTCCGAATACACAAGGCGAGCTATCTGCTTCACAGAGTCTGCGGCGGTGGGAACGCCTGAACGGAAGGAGGCCCCTGCACCAAGCAAAATGAGCGGACAGGGATCGTCTGTGGACCGCAGCAGCGGTCCGAGTACCGACACGGCCTCTTTGTTGCCGGTCATCTCGGACACGTTACATCCTTAAACTGTCTAACGCATTATTTTCCAAAAGCAAAAAGTACGACATTCAGTATTCTAGTAGATGGGGGAACAAAAAGCGAAGTCTAATTAGAAGTCCCTTCGGCATGATCGAAGAGGTCGGGCCCTGCTGGAAGTTTCTTACCCTTTTTCGGTTTAGCAGGGACTTCAAGTGCTCCGGCATTTCGTAACTCGTCGCCTGAAATGGCGGGGCCGGAGCAAATCTTCTCCAGTAGCTTGGTTTGAGTTGGTTCGAGATCAACGAGCAAGCCAAGGACGTTAAGCACATTGATAAGCTCGGTCGTGTATTCCGCGAGCCAGTGATCCGGTTGAACTTCGCCAAGTGGCGACGGGGGCCGGCGGTCCCCGATGATTGGCCGCTCTCTGTTTGCCTTACGGTAGCTAAACCACTGCGGAACCACCTGCATGCCAGATACTTCGTAGCCCCACATCCCAGGCTCAACATTTTCGACGTAGCCTTGCCCGATCAGGAGCCTTTTCTTGTTAGGATCGTAGTCTATCGAGTCCGGCATTGCCGCAGCGTCTTGCGGAATCGCGCCTGCTGTCGGAATCCGCGGCATTCTTGCGGTCGGGAGTCGCGGGGGTTGCGCCGGTCGCCCCTTCTGCGGATTTGTCATTCGTTCCCCGAACGTGTGAAGCCAAATTATCGTGCGTCCAACCTCGGCCGTCTTAATGAAGGTTTCACGGTCGCTCGTGAGAGGAATTCGCAGGCCAGGGGTCGTAAGGTCGTCATGAAACCGCGCCGTGAAGCCTGAATGGGCTGCTACGGCGGCTATGTAAGCAATCAGATCCTCGGCGCTTACTTCGATCCCATACCTCTGACCCAAAAACACGAGTAAATTCGGCGGCACATTAGGGTCGCTAGCTTGCTGATCGCGCCACAAGGGAAAAACACGCCCACTGAAAGATCCCTTGTAATAATCCTGATCGGGCACAAGACCGCTAAAGGTGACCGCTGGTCCTTTAGTGGGTGACTTCCGGGTGAGAGCCGCTAAATAAACCTGTCGGCCGGAGAGTGACTGCCAGAGTTCCGCGTTCGGTTGGGTAATGACTCTGGCGTCCGGGATGATCCACTGACGGTTAAAGGACCGAAATCCGTACTGCACCGGTGTCAGGCAGGGTCCCGTTTCCTCTATGAGCGGTTTTAGGATTGGTTTGTGGCCAAGAAGCCCTTCCTTAACGACCGAACGGATATGTCTGTCGGATGGCTCTCCATCTCGGAGTGTGGCGTGGAATAAATGCTCTTTCTTGTCGAGAGGCGCCTCTACTAGTCGACGCCAACGCCGCACCAACGAGTCCGCATCGGGGGCAATAACCCAAGTACGCTTCGGCTGCACACCTGACCCGTTGTAAATAAACAACTCTTCCAGCTTGGGGTAATTTGCCCATGCACCGGTCGAGGCAGGAAGAAAGGGGGCGCGCCATTCGGAGGGGCACGTAATCCAGGCTTTGCTCTTCAGTCTGATCGATTCTAGAGCCTTGAATTTGTCGATCCGATTTCCAGCCGGCAAGGCTTGAAACAGGACGTTCGCTGGAATGTTAGTGTCACTTTTGGCCGAGCGCGAAACCATTACAATGCAAACGGGCTGTTGCACGGCCTGAAAGATGCGCGTGTTCACTTCGGGCTGGTGTCCCTCTGGCGAGCAGTCGATGGCCCAGACATCGTCACAGGTTCGACGCAGGTAGTCGCGCATTTTCTGGAAGCCGGGCCCGTTAAGGAAACCAGCCACAGTTATGAAGCATACGATGCCTGAATTGTTTGACGGATGATGGTCAAAAACCTTCCACGTGGCCCAACGCCAGAAATAGATATAGAGATTGCGAAGATGCTTGCTGTGTAATCCAGCCTTCCATTCCTTTGGTGGCATCCAGTCGGCTAACGGAGCGGCTTTCTCTGCCTTCTTGGTTTCGCCCTCGATCCAGCCCCCACTGCCCTTCGCTCGCTCTTTATAGGGTGGATTTCCTATCACGACCGTGATTGGTTCGTCGCGTTTGATCTTATTTGCGTCTTTGCGGGATTTCGCAATCGGTGCCAGGATACCCGGAATCCAACCTTCGTCGTCATCCGGGTTGCCCAACGTATTGGTCACAAACATGCGGACGGGACTCTTGGGCGCGGCACCGGTGAGGTCAACTATCTCGGCGAGAATGCGCAGCTGCGCCACGGCGAACGGTCCCAGTTGCATTTCAAAGGCGATGAGTCGCTTTATGGCCGAGTTGATGGCTCCGCTGACCGACCCTTCACCCTCGTCGGCCTTGACCGTTTCTGCGATTTTCCGGAGAATCCCCAATAAAAACGTGCCTGTACCCGTCGCAGGATCAGCCAGTGTCACCGAAGGTGAAGCAAGTCCGGCATGCAAGCCAAAGCGAGAGGTGCGTAGCGCTTCATCTACAAGGGCGACCATCGCGCCTACAACTTCAGGCGGCGTGTAGTAAGAGCCGGTCTGTTTCCTCAGTTCGTTGTCATACACTTCCAGAAAGTCTTCGTAGAAGTAGAGCCACGCATCCGGCCGGTCCTTGCTGATCTTCGACCAGTCAACCGCATCGAGCACCCGTGTCAGGGTGCCAAGGGACGTTTTGAGCGTCTCCTGATTCTCTGCATTGTCTGTAAGGAGTCGAAGCGCTGCGCCGATTAGAGAGCTCGTGTGACTCAGCTCTGCGGCGACTTGCTGCAGCCCGGTCGCGAGCTTGATCTTCTTGGCCCGTGCCATCAGCATGCCGAACGTCACCGCCTGAGCGTAGCCGTCGGCAAACCTTTCATCCGTCGCATCGGGAAAAAGCAGCTTGCGCCAGTCTGCGGCAAGGCTCGTGAGCGCCTCACTCTTCAGGGCCAGCTGCTCCGTCACCTCCTCGCGTAGCAATCGGCAAAGGAATGCGGTGGTTTCGGCCAGATCCTTCGCACTTCGTGGCGGGACGGGTTCCCAACGCAGAAAGCTTTCAAACAGACCCTGGAGTCCGGCCGGGGCCTGAAGCTTGTTGCCGGAGGATTCGATGTCGCCTATGAGGCTGACGATGGGCCCTACCAGATGCCCGTTTTGCCAAAGGCTGAAAGCGTTGCCGTCGGTATAGATGATGTTCGGTAACGAGCTGAGTTTTTCCCACTGAAGTTTGTCGTGCGGGTCCTTGAACTTCCGCGGGTCCGCGCCCTTGCCGGGCGCTTTCAGTTCCACAAAGCCAACAAGCGCGTTGTGAACTGTCACCGCGAAGTCGGGCCTTGTCTTCAAATCGCTTACGGATGATTCGCCCACCGCAGAAACCGCAGCTTTACCGAAATTTGAAATCTCGGACAATTCGCCAAGCAGTTGCTCGAACGGCGTCCGCAGCTGGTCCTCAGGCTGCCCGCTCGCTGCGGGGTTCGCTAGTTTTTCTTTCGCTTTGGCTCCAAAGGCGGCAATCGCCGAGCTGAGGGTTGGCTTCATCTAATGGGGTTCGCTTCCCCGCACGTTAACCGACCTTAATCCATATCGTAGCCAAGTGAATCATTGTAGCAACTGAGATCGTAATGCATTACAGAACGATTGCGACTGGAATGATGCAAGAATATCACCTAAAAACAACGGGCAAGTCGATGCCAGCAATGGGACCGAAGTTTCCGAATTGATTATCAGTTGATTTTCAGGAAGATCACTCGTTAAAGCGGTAAGGTGTTTCTCTACGACTTTGCACAAAACACCTGCATCAAAATGCCAGGTCAAAGCTGCGGAATTGCGGCAATCCCATCCGGGTTCAGAGGCCGTAGATCGCCAGTGCCCGCTCGACTCGCTCTAGATCAAAATTATGGCTCCGAAGAATCTCCAGGTAGCCGAGTTTATTGCCCAAGCAGAGCTTGTGGTCCGCCTGCAGCTTGCGACCATGGCAGGTGCCACAGATGCACTGAAGGTTTTCTCGGCGGTCTGGATTACCTGCTCCTAATCGCCGGATGAGCCTCGCTGGCACAATGTGATCCACATGGCGGCGTATTCCAACCTGCCTGAAGTCTACCCCGCATGACTCTACCTCGCATTTTCCACGGAGTGCTCCCATCCGACATTTCCTCCATCCCTTCCTAGATGGTCGCACCCCCGGCCATTTCCTCTCCACGCGACTCCAGCGTACAGGCCTTTCTTGGGTACCGAAGCGGGACCCGCAGTAGACGCATCGTCGGTGGCGATACGAGTTATGGCCGCGGTAAACCGTCTTGAGCACTTCTGTTCGTCGGTCGCCGCAATATGGACAACGCATTCCAGGCACCTCCTTTCAGTGGGCCGGTGGGCGCGGCATCGGATGACAGAAACTTTGGCAGTTGGATTACAATTTCGGTGCGGAACTGCAGCCAACAGACGACACGGACTCCGACCATAGTGAGCAAGGTTGTACGAGGTTTCGTGGGGAAAACACATCGCGACGCGAAGACGCCAGGCGATATTCAGATCGCAGGCTCGAGAACTATACATGATTGGCAAGTCTTTAGAGCCACACTCGTTCCGGGAGGCGAACCAGCTCTTTGGCGAAGAGCGTTTGATGGCTATTTCCATGAACGCTTGTCATCGCGGTATCTCGGGCCAATAAAGGTTCTGCAAGACAATGGATCATCTCAAGGCGAAGGATTCTCAATCCTTGCCATCCATTGCAGCATTATCGAGTTCCTTGAATCGACCCTCCAAGGCCTGAGCTATCGCCATAAGCGCCGCAACGATCCACCTCTCGGGCAATACGAGTATTCCGACAGTGGGAAGTTGTTCGCAAACTTTCTCAGCAAGAGAGAGCCGTTCGCCAAGAGCTTCGACAACGGTCTCGCCACCGATTTTTATGTGGGCGTCAGGTGTGCTCTGCTGCACGAAGCCCGAACCAGGGAGGGCTGGACCATAAAGGCGAAGGGACCTGTCGGTACCGTCGTCGACGCCCAAGAGAGAATTGTCTACAGGAACAACTTCCACGACGCGTTTCTCAAATTCGTCGAGTGGTATAAGGGGGCACTGCCCGCGGACCGTCAGCTTCAGGAATCCTTCATTCGCAAGTTCAATAGCCTTTGCGAATGAACAAAAGAAGTACAAGGATATAGCCCCACGCAGACCAGAACAGAAACCTACCGTATCCTTATCGCTTCGCCCCCCCCCGACTTTGCGGAGAAGCGGCAGGCCGCAACGAGGCTGTCTATGAGTGGAATTCGCAGCTTCTCGTGGCTGAGTCGGTAGTCCTGCTGCGAGTTAAGTCGGAAACACACGCCGTGCAGCAATCCGGGGAGATCAGGCGAACTTAAGCCTTCTGCGCATGCCCGATACCGATATTGAGCAGCATCCGGTTCTGATTCCTATCGGTTAGACAGCGAGAAGGATATGGATTTCACTCTGAATATAACCATGTCTGAAGTATGTTGAATGCGGACGCCGCCAATGGCGGTCTGCTAAGAAGAGGTTGATAGCATGCCAACTCCCCCCGCAGAAGACTTCTGGCCTCAACCCCTTCGTCATTGCGCGCGACCGCTCGTGGCTGCCGCCGACGAAGAGGTAACAATCGGCGAAATCACCAGCGAACCGGTTGATGGATTTTCTGGGAATCGAATGCTGTACGCGGCCCTGGTGCCTTTGGAGGAAGTTGACTCAGTCCTTAAAGCAGTAGGCGGCATCGGTCATGGCGTCCGATCTGCCCCCCGGCATCCAGCTTTCCGAATGGGCGGTGGCTATTCTCCGCCTTTTTTTATCGACGGCCCCGCTCGTTCGAAGCATTTTGAGAGTCTCGTCCACACTTGGCTGAATCACAATAAAACGGTCCTTCTGCCGGACAGCGCTCTCTTGATGTCTTATGGACTGATTCCACGAATAGGCAACGATGGCCGCATCTTCTGGGATGATCCCGACCGGCTCGTCTATGACGTGGTTCGGGTTATTCCCCTATCGACTTACTCGGCTGGCGTGTCCACAACAGCCCGAGTCACAGTCCGCCGAGATTATCTTGAGGACTATCTGAGCCTGATGGGCTGCGCGGCGGTTGCAACCTATTGGGATGAGCGCTATTCCTCTGACGATCCTGAGGTTGCAGCCCTCATGGGGGAACGAGGGGCAAAATTTGAACAGCCTGGACGCGAGTTGTGGTTTCTATCAATGCCCCCTGGACGCGGCAATCAAGTTTCGCAAGTATGGGGTTGCGCACTCTTGCTGACTCCGAATGGCCAGCCGATCACTGATCCGCCCGAATCGGAATTGACATGGCCCGACCGTGCAACGCCAATTAAGGGATGTGGAATACAAATATCGTTTGAACACTTCGAACTCGCCTATGTGAGAGACGAAGTTCTCGCCGAATATGAGAAACGCGATGAATTCGAAATCACGCCGGAAGACGGGTTCGTCAGCTACGACGGCCGCTGGTCCGTCAGCTACTGTAGCCGGTTCGGACGAAACCACATCGAGCTTGAACTAAGGAAACTTTATGAGGGTGCGCCTTTTGATGTCATAAAGCATTTCAACAAATTTGCCGTGAAGGCAGCGTTCGCTGAAAAGGATCGCGAAACTTTCGGAACCCGTCACATCGGGATTCGAGCTAGAGACCTAGTTCAAGCGTTTTTGCAACTCACGGCGACCCTTTCGCAATTGTGTGACGCGACCGGATTGTCCTTCACGCAAGCGGAGATCGGGCACTTTGACTCTGCGAGCATTGCGTACAGCGGCTGGTGGACATTTCCCGAGCTTCGATCATTAGGGCATGTCGTTCCGCTCACTATGGCACGTTCGGATTTCCTAAGCCGATGCACTGAGGTTTTCAAACTGCTTGAGAATCTTCAGCCGGCTCCGCTCCGCCATGTTCTGATTGAACTCGGGGTGAAGAAGGAAGCAATAGCGGAGTTTAAGGGGTTGAAACTCTTGGCTGCAATTTGTCAATTGGCGGCAATCTCGAACGAAGGCGGCTTCAATTTAGTTTCTGATCGCGCGCAAATCTCCGCATCCTGGAACCCCGCCCAAATCGTCCCCGAACTCCAGTCGCTATTCGCTTTGAACGGCCTGCGAATCGTCGAGGCGCACAAGCTTTCTACATCGGTTGCCGCGAAAGTCTCAGATGCTCTTGGGGCATTCAGAATCGATGAAAACCAATGTCGTGCAGGTTGGGGAATTGCCCTTGATCTTGTATACGATCGAACTGTTTCGTCCTTGGAGCAGGTGAATAAGCAAATCCGAATGGTATGTGCGTGAATTCATTTTGCTGCGTGGACGTGAGCAAGCGGTCCTTCACAGCCAGCCGCGACAGCGTCCCCGAGATCGGCTTGCAGGAGGACAAGTAAGATGAATCTCTCAAAGCTGTCTGCTCCCGAACTGCTGTCTCTGCATGCGAAGGTGGCCGACCAGCTTCGTGAGCGAGGCATCACGAGAAGCGCAAACAATCCTACCGGTGACTTGGCAGAGTACCTTTTCTGCAAGGCATTCAGGTGGAAGCAAGCGGGCAACTCTCGCGCCAACATCGATGCAATCGGCCCCGACGGCATTCGGTATCAGATTAAGGGCCGCCGGATTACGCGATACACCAGCTCGCGCCAGTTGTCCGCAATCCGGGATCTCGGCGGCGCGCATTTTGATTTCCTCGCAGGGGTATTGTTCGACGAAGATTACAGAATCATGCGTGCTGCGCTCATCCCGCATGCGGTGGCGATGGAGCGGGCTACCTTTGTTGAGCGCACGAACAGCCATCGATTCCTGCTGCGCGATGAAATCTGGAATGCTCCCGGCGTCCGCGATGTCACGACGGAACTCCATGCGGTCACCTTCTAGAAAATCGCAAAAGAACGGCAGGCGCAGCCCCAACCTCGGCGATTTATCTACTGCGGAGGGAATGGGCAGTAGCCGGGAGTTTGGGCAACAATCTCGCATGTGTGAGGCACTCCTGGGCTCGGATGCAAAACCGCCGAGGCGCAATCGTCCGGCCCGAAATTGTCAGGACTCTTCGGCCCGACCCAGAGCACGATCTGATCGGGCGAGATCGCGGCGTCATACACGTATCGTTGACGATGCTTTATGCCCTCCAAGCTGTTCAGCAAATCAGCGGCCCTGGGATACGGCATATTCCAATAGCGTTGACTGACGGATATCTGCACATCCACGACTCGCTCATCACCGGTCGGAACAGCACGCGGCTCGTCCACCTTCCAATGTAGTGACTGAAAGATATCGCGAAATTCCGTTGCATAGGCCAGAGTCTTTGGGCCACCGGCGTAGAGAATCAAAAGTTTCGCCCCCCGATATTCGGAGAGTTTCGACCTCATGATCGTCTGCTCGTATTCAGTCAGGTGCCTGTCTTCCGACTGAGCGTCGAGGTCAGAGGCAGTCGGGAGCGTTCTTATTCTGACCGCCGAATACCCGCCGTTTGCCAGTTGAAACCCGTAAGGCTCTGGTTGCAGTCGGTTCAGAAACCCTCGGTCAGCGGCCATCAAAGTCATGCAACTATCCCTGGCGCCGCGGCCAAGTGAATAAGCTTCTGGGAGCAGGCTGTCGCGACACCTCACCACAGGCTTTTTATTCGGGTCGACTGTGATTTGCGTCGCGAATTGCACATCTTGTTTGACGCTGCGAAGCACCGTCTCTTGGACTGAACGAAACCGCGATCCGGTGACCGTGATCGTGTAATCCTCATCCCAGGGATGGGATGGTTTCACCCAAATGTAGCGCGGAGCATCCGGATTTTGTGGACCAGGCTCAATTCCATTCTTATAGTCGTCAATCTCTTCGACGGAGCCGCTTTTATTATCCTTGATGATGACCCTTACGTTTTCCAGGCGCCTCAACCCGGAGTGGTTAACGAAAAATGCACGCCGCTCACAGTCGATCAGCTCGCGGCTCGGGACGAGGTACAGGAAGGTTGGGGTCCATTCTTCTCTTATCCAGTTGTAATCAAACCAAGCGAACGACAGCGCGGCCATTCCGATGGCGATGTATAGCGCAACGGCTTTCCGCCCCGTATTGCACCAAGCCCGGAATCCTCGGAAGAAAACCGCCAGAGCAAGGAGATACAACGCCGAGGCAAGAACCGGACTGAACTCGCGGACCTCGTAGCCGAGGCCGCCAAATGCCACTGCGGCCGCTACATACCTGAGAACGAAATCCAAAAAGGTTTGGTGCTTCTCCGCATGGTCCACACCTCTCGGCGAATAGCCGTACGTTTCGAGAATGCTTTGCACCATTCTCCGCATTCTGCGTCGGTCCCGCGCATTGCCGCCATTCGCCAAATTGGCCGCCTTTATGGCTGGTGAAGCATCCCGAGGTTGTCGCGCCATAATTGTTTGGATGGACCCGCAGCAGTCTCCCACCAAAAGCCCCATCTATGAGAAGGCTCTATCGAAAGTTACGTAAAGATACGCAACGCCGGGAGGCTGAGCTGCCCAAGCGGGCCTGTCTGCAATGACACACGCAACCCGCCATTCCAAGCATACCCTGTGTCTGTGACGCGAATCTTGAAGCGCTCAAGATCGCCGCCTTTCACACGGAGCGGCGGCTCGCATTCTGCAAAATGCACACCTGATTTCCCGCCACGGATCGATACGGCATACGTAATCTGCGGAAGTAGTAGCCCGTCCCCAGGCACTCCATGCATTTTCACATGACGATCAAAGACTTCCGCCTGAATTCCGGTAAGCGCGAGACCGACGGTGCCTACGTTCCGGACAATCACATCGAGCACGAGGTCGGGCGAACTTACGTCGCCACGTCGGGAGAAGCAGAGCACTTTGCCATCTGCCTGGGTCCATTGGCACTGCGGGTCGAGAGCTAACTTGTACAGTTCCAAATCTCCGGAGCGGAAGTAAGCGGCCAGTTCGGCGAACACGGAATAGAAAAAGGTCTCTAGCACGTCGCGGTGTCGCTCTAGCCGAACGAGGAGTCCGCTTCGCGCCCACAAAGATCCAGCAATACCTCGGCCTTGCAGTTCGCCATTGAGCCAATCCATAAATATTCCGGAAGGCTCGACTGGCACACACAGAATCCACTGTGCGGTATGACGGCCATTATTAACCAGCGCGTCTAGCGACTTTGCGATATTATGCTTAGCGGCGCTCAGGTCCTTGACGAACTTGCACTGAAACACAACGTCGCCGTTCTGACCGGGAGCCCGCTCGAAAACGACCAAGTCACGCCCGCCGTCCCAGCTCTGCGCCAGGGGAATCACATCGGGAAATTCGTAGCGCGCGAGTCGGAAGCACATCTGTTCAAAACGCTTCGGCTCACGCAACAGCGTTAGATCCAAATCAAGCACGATTGATTTTCAACCATTTGCACCTTCAATAGAAGTGGAACGTTATGCGGTGACTTGGCGGATGGTACGGGCTTCTTCGGATTAAACGGGCATTGTCAGCCCTAGTCCGCCAAAGGAGGTCTGCGGGCAGGTAGCTAGCCACGATGAAATCGGCCAGCGAGTTTTCGCCGGCACGGCAAGGCGCGGGTCGGGCCAAAGCTCGTTTCCAGGCCGACAATATTTGTGTTTTATAACGACCGCTGCTTTGATGACTTACAGGGGCTTCCTTTTGGGCAGCTATTTCTCGCCACCGCACGGACACCCATCTCTGCACCGCCCCAAGCTCTTATGGTTCACTTCCAGTATTCTCTCAGTTCCGCAGACCAGTGAGACATCTCCTCTCCTCATCAGCTGCCATATTGTTGAAGTCCAAAATCTCCACAACGACTCCTTAAGGAAGCGTGTCTTCACAAACCTCTGCAACTCCACCGTGACGATAATGTGGTGTTTCATCAGGAATAGCTCCTTAACGCAATGGCGAACAGATCTCGGCGTGTCAACGCTCTGGTGACGATCAAACTCCTGCACACGGCAGTTTGGGCTGTGCTTGCCGGATGCATCCTGGCGCTGCCAATAACTGCGCTGCTTCATCGCTTCGACTGGGCGATGATCCTGACAGTGATCATCGTCGCTGAGTGCGGCGTGCTTGCCCTCAATAGGGGCCGATGCCCGCTGACGGGTTTGGCGGCCCGGTTCACCGCCGACCGGGCTCCCAACTTCGACATTTATCTGCCAAACTGGATGGCACGGCACAACAAGGCAATTTTCGGTACGCTTTTCGCTATCAACGAATTGATCGTGCTGTGGTGCTGGCTGAAGTGAGAGCTATTTCATTGGCAGGCATTCCCGGCGCCAAAAGAATACTTAGAAACGGTTATGCAGATTCTGGAAGCGGGCATACTCTACTTCGCACTTGTCTTCGGGGCTGGCTTCGTGATTGGCACTGTCCGTACACTGTGGGTTGTCCCCCGTGTCGGCACGCGAACCGCCGAACTGATGGAAGCGCCCATCATGTTTGCGGTCACGATTGTGGCAGCCCGGTGGATTGTTCTGCACCTCGCAATATCGTCCGGAGCGGCCGCACGACTAGGGATGGGCTGTATCGCGCTAGGCCTCCTGCTCGCTGCGGAATTCGGGCTTGTCCTCTGGCTTCGTGGTCTGTCGGTGCGAGAGTACCTCGCCACCCGAGATCGTGTGTCGGGAACGATCTATTACGTGCTGCTTGTGGTGTTTGCCGTGATGCCGCTTCTTGTGACTAGAATATGAGGATCATGTGGGGAGGACAAACCGACGCGTGAGATGCTCAAGTCGAATTCATTGCAATGCCTGCGTTCAGCGTTTTAAAAAAAATCACTGCCTTGAATCACAGGAGCTTGCTGTGCCGCCAGGCTGAGTTCGGGCTTCCGAATTCCTCGAGGCGACATCATTACGGGGATTAAATCCCGCCTCCCCTTACCGACCTATCCTTCCAAGCAGCTGCTACAGCCGCGGGCGCGGCAGGAGATATGACAATGTCTTATTGTTCCCAAGCATATGCGAACTTTTTCCACGTAGCTACCGAAGCCTCCTCTTGTGTTTCGCGCATACCGTCCTTATATAGAGGTGGCGAATAAATCACAAACAGTTTTAGGTAGTGACGCCCGACGTTCTTCAGATTGTGAAGGCTTCCCGCTGGAACGAAGATAACATCATTTTTCCCCACCTCCCGCACCCGCTGGTTCAGACTTGATACGGCCTTCCCTTTGACGATAAAGAGCATCTTGTCGGCGTCGTCTTGACTTTCCTCGCCGGTTTCTGTTTTCGGCGGGATACTCATGACCACTAATTGACTGTGAGACGCCGTATAGAGAGCTCTTCGATAAAAGCAGTTGTCAGTGGTGATTCGTTTGATATTTTGGTCAAACTGGATTGAGCCCTTCCGTGACTTCTCCTTTGTATGCCCCATGGTCTCGTCGGCTCTCGCTTTTTTTGTCCACAACAGTTAGCTATAAAACCCTTAATTCAACCATAGCTTGTCACAACTGAGCGAAAACTCTGTGACGAGGATCACCGGAGCGGTCGTTCAGATGAATTGTCTCTGGCGTGCGCAATTCCACATGACAAAACCGACGCTCGCCCAGATTCGTTGCCGCTAGAAAGCGTTCCATCAAGATTCACAAGATTAGGATCGATCAAAATTCGCCCATAGCTCATATTGCACTTCTGGTGGCTGCCGTCAGTACGGCAACATCGGCTAGGTCGCTGCAATGTGGAAGGTCGTGAAACTTCACTCCAGCAGGTACGACTGGAGGCAGCGTGTCCTCACTAGTTGCAAGGACGATGGCCTGATCGAGCCCACTGTTCAACAGAGCGCTTGTCAACATTCTTCGCCTATGTTTGTCCAGTACGTCAGCACGATCAATCACAAGAAATCGCAACCCCGTTCCCATCGCCAGGGCAATTTGGAATGCGACACTAAATCGAAACCGTTCTGACTCAGAGAGGTGCTTTAGCGAAAAGCCGAGACGTGCGTCGCCCGACGAACTGATGCGAAACTCAAACGGTTCAAGTACGGTGCTGCAGGAGTACCCAAAAGCTGCGAGATGCCGATTCAAGTCCTCAGTAAACGATCTGATCCGACCGCTTGATTGCTGCGTCGTCGCGCCATTCGGTCCGAAGAAGTCGGTCAGCCTATCCAGCAGACCGATATTCTTCTCTAAGGCCGAGTTTTCCCTGACGTAAGTTTCCCAGCGTTCTATGGCTCTCTCAGCATGTTGGGCCTTCTCCAGCACTCGTTCTCCCTTGTTGATTCGCTCCACAAGGATAGTCATTCGGCTTTCGAGGTCGCCATCATTCGGTCTCTGCACTGCCTGAAGCTTCGATTGTTCCTCTATCAGCCTTGTGCGTCGGACGAGAGCTTTACGGTGCCCTTCGAGGCGCGGGACCGCCATTCCGATTTCCGCATATTCACTAAATTCTTCCCGTGCGCCTTGAAGTGATCCCTCAAGGTCAGCAAGGCGTTCGCGCAACGCCTCCATTTCTGCCGTCTTTACTTCCTCCGAGATGGCTTGCCCGCACGTTGGACACTTGCCCTTCAATCCCTCCAGTGCCATAAGGGATGTTTCGACCGCCTTCTGTTCGGCGATCAGATCCGTTACCTCCAGACGCAGTTTCTCTGCATGGCCTCGCTGAGACTCAAGCTGAAGCAACTCTTGCTCTTGGTTCGGGTCGAGGATGTCCAACGATACTTCCTCGATTTCCCTCTGCAGTTGTTTCAACCGCGTCTGAGCACTTTCCCAAGAAGCATCTGCCTCCGCCTTCTGCGCGACCAGTCTCTCCTTCTGCTGCCGCAGATCTTCGAGCTTCTTCTTTACCTCTTGTACACTCGGAAGGTCCGGTGGCACATCCGGCTTCTCCATCGGCCCGAGTGCCTTTAGAGCGCGGCTGTTCTCTTTGCGCAAGTCATAGAAACGTCTGTGGGCAGCCTCGATATCGGCGACGCACGTCAGTCTTGGCTGCTCCTCATTCATGGCCCGCAGCGCGTTGCTAATGTCTTCAGGAATATCTACTTTTCCCGCGTCGACCATCTGGGCCAAGAGCCGCTTCTGCTCGGCCTCCGACATTTCGATGAATCGGCCCGCGTTCAGCACAGCGGACAAAACGTCAGATGAGCAAAAGCGTTTCTCCAGGGAGGCTTCCGCAGCGTCTACAGGTACCCGGTTTTCGTTCAGTTCAACGATGTGCGATCGTGGCGTCCTCCGCCGGCATATTGTCTCTCCTCCTTCAAGGGTCGCCGAAACCTCAAGTTCCTTTGCTCCAGTCCGAATCAAAGATTCGGCTCCGCGACCAGCCGCATCTGTCATTTCACATCGTCCCGTAAACAAATACTCCAATGCCATTTGGATAGAGCTCTTTCCACTGGCATTGGGCCCGCGCACGAAGGTGAAGCGATCAAAGTCTAGGACCGTTTCCTGGTGCGATCGAAAGTTCTTTAACGTCAAGGTGGTGATTCGCATCGATTCTCCATAGCAATTGCAAACTATTGGTTCTGCAGTCCTACAGGGGGTCTGGTGAAAAAAGACTGGGTTTAGAACCGCAAACGAATGGTCTTCGTCAGGAAATGTGTCGGTTTCGAGCTGCGGGGATCAGGAACGGTGAAGTCTGATCAACCTCAGGGATGAATTACAGCTAGCCCCAGAAAATATTCGAAATGATCGTAGTCGCGACTCTTCGCCGTGGATTGTCCTCGCGGAACAAGCTGATTTTCGTGGTGGCAGGGGACGGGAGACGGGCACGGATTGCCCTTCGTCCCAAAAAACTGAGACTCCGTGGCGGCTCGTCCGGTGGGCGCACTGACCATCACCGGATGACGTGGATGCGAATACTTACTTTCAGCTTCTTCCAAGATTTGTCGGCTGTGTATACCGGCGCCTTCAAAGCGAGCCCGAGCGCCAAACAGGCCCGGTCCCCCAATGACAAGCCAAGAGTACGGGTTTGTGCGACCAAATCGCCCGTAAGCCTGGCGTGCTCGGAGGTAAATGCCGCAGCTTCCCTGATGGGGCTGATCGTAGCCTCCCACGCGTCGTTAGGGTTGAGGCCCCGACCGATTAGTTTTCCGTGCACTTCGGCCAGATTGACGGCGCTAATTGCCGCGGTGCTCAAAATCTCTGGCGTCAACTTTTCAGAGCCGGGTTCCTGATTGAGAATTGCGAGCAGGGCGGATGCGTCCAGCACGACTCTATTCATTTCGGGCGGCCTCGCGCCGTTCCGCGATCAATTCGTCAACCAGAGAGGTGCCCGGCTTGACATGCTTGCGGACAAGCCGCTGAGCCCGCTCAATGTTGCGTTTCAAGGTGATGATACGCAATTCGTCGTTTTCGATCTGCAAAACTACCTCGTCTCCAATACGGATGCCCAGCCGTTTGCGAAAAGTGGCAGGAATGACCACTCGGCCGTTTTCATTCACGCGCATGCGGGTTTTAAACTTCATGTCGATTCTTCTCCTTGTGTCACAATTCTAGCATATGTCACAGTTGCTCGCAAATGACATATAGCTGGTGTTCGGCACATGGCTGCCAGATCTTGCTGGACCAAACACCCAACTCCGGCAGGCGGCCGTCAAAATCTACCGAATTCAGCCTTATCAGCAGATTTCTTCAATCTTTGCTCTCCCGGCCAATCCTGAGTTCGGTTTCGACACGCATGTCCACGATGGCAGCCAGCTTCTGCGCAAGCTCAGAACGCTTCTCTGCCTTGAGCGCGGAGGACAGCCCCGAAATTGTCAGCTTCTCCCGTAGGTTCCTCTCGTCGGGATGTGTCCTGAACCATCCGTCGAGAATCGGAATGGCATCGCGATAGGGATAGAATTTCTTGTCTACAGGGACGAAATCGGCCAAGTACGCGCTTTCGTTCTCGTCCCGATAGCGGATTGGACCGTGCTCCACCATCAGTTCCTTAAGCACCCTTGTGTTTTGCTTTTCGGCTTCTTGTAGCCACAGCGCAAAGCGCAACCGCTGTTCGGGGGTCATCTGTCCGTAGGGATTCGTCTCTGCCACCGGGCAGCCGTTCAGCAAAAGCGGGCACCAAGTGCAGTGTCTGCCTGGGGAGACCTTCAAGTCCCGGTCGCCAGAGGAAACTAATTCATGGAGCTTTCTTTGGCGTGCCCTTTCCCTCTGTGCCAATTCCTTGAGCCACGGCATATCCGTCCGTGTGTATTCGACACAGCGCGAAACCCCGTAACGCACGAACTCAAGAACGAATTTCACGTGTTCCAGTGAAGGGTTGAGGCACATCAGGAGGAGGGGATAGAACTTGGATTGGAATGTATCAGCATCAATGACCTGGTAGTAGCTCTTCCAATCGTCGATCTCGGCTTCCGTGAGCGAATGTAGCATTACCAGATCGAGTGTTCCCTCGTACTCGGCTACTTGCCCGTCATCGCGCGGATGCTCGATCGGCAGAAAGTTTTCATCGAGTGCAACGTGGAGTTCCGTTGCAAGGATCTTCTCTGGATCAAATGCGTGGTTGTCCCGGAACTTCTCTAGAACCTCTGCTGCTTCCGCCCCGACACCTCTCATCAAGGCGTCGAAGGCTTCCAGGTCCGTCGCCCTTCCGGTTCTGACCAGGTGGTTGATGTAGGTTGCCAGGATTTGGTGGATTTCGATTCCTCGTGCCGCAGGTTCGGACTCTCCGACCATTGCACTCTGGACATGCTTACGAACGTATAGGGTCTCGCAAGCCATGTCGCCGTGTCGTGATTGGCTCAAAGCTAGAATCGATCCTGGAAGGTTCGCAGATAGAAGATCTGTGGATATGTTCATGGCGTGCCTTGACTGAAATGGGGATACGGGCAGCGATTTTTCTCAGCTGACCATTTCAACTGCTTTTCTGGATGCTCTTGCATCTCCTCAACGAGCGTCCGAAATGCCGGAGGTGGACGACATTTTTTGTTTTCGGATCGGAAGTTGGGGGTGGATGCCGTCCTCCGAGACCGACACGGACGGACGCAGGGCAGGAGAGGAGAGGTCCACACTTGCTGAGTGTTGGAGAGGCGAGCGATTCAGGGCCTGTTCATGTTCCTGCGCCGAGCCGAACGCCCTTTCGGCATTCCGACTCACAGAGACAGATTCGCCACCACGATAGGAACCTACAATCGATCACTCAGTGCCTGGCGTATCAACTTCATTAATCCCGCAGCCGATGAAACCAGCGCTCGATTAATTGCACGTCGCGACGGGCATGACATCGGTATGGAAGGAAAGGTTTCCGATGTCCACCCATTCGATGAGGATGCGAGGCGATCGCGCCAACGTCCTTCCACTGCACTGCCGAGAGACGGCACAGTGACGGCAAGCCTTGACAACCCTACATGGAGCTATTCGGCAAGCGGTTACCCTCCTGCCGGCATCTCTCGTGCTAAATCGCGGTCTTTACGCCAGTGATCTTCAAGAAGCTCAGATGTGGAATAACTTAATGACTGTGGAATCTAGACCCGCCTTTGTTCCGCTGCGCTTCGCAAAGCACATATGTACTTATTTAAGCTTGGACAAGCCGCTCCAAGCCCGACCTGTCCTTTATGGTAAGAGTGGAACCTTTCATGAACAACAAATTCTTCCTCTTGAAGTCCGTAAAAGCTCGCGTCACTGTCTCTCTAGAAGTTCCTATCATCTGCGCGATCTCTTGATGCGTAAGGGTAAGTCTAGCCGTGGCAGCCCCTTTCCCAGAATTGTGATCTGTAGTCAAGTCCAGAATGAAGCGAGCCAGCTTTTCTCCCGCTGAATGCGAAAGCCCAATGGCGCGCATTTCGGCGACAGCAGCATGGTAGGTTTGGCCGAGCTGCTGGGCCACGCGTAGGGCAACGTCACCGTATTCGCGAAGGAAGTTTAGGAAATCCTCACAAGAAACAAAATTCGCCTGGGTAGGCTCGACGACTTCTGCCGTCAGCTCATAGGGTGTTCCGGTTACGGTGGCGGGTAAGCCTAGGATTTCTCCTGGCTCCGAAAGCCTGACAATAAGTGTTCTTCCATCGATCGAAGAGGTCGAAAGCTTAACCCGCCCTGAACACAGGATAAAAACGCCACGCCCACTCTGTCCCTCAAGAAAGAGGGTTGCGCCTTTTGGGTAGGACGATGCATGCGTAATTGTCGAGAGACGTTGCACGGCTGCTGGGGAAAGATTGCAAAATAGCCGATCTTCACGGTGAGGGCATGTAATGCAACTTTCGATTATTTCTAGGCCATACGGCGCTCGCATGGATGTGCGCGTCAGCATCTCTCGCTTGCCATGCGGTATAAATCGAAAGCGGCCCACCGACGGTGTTTGGCTTTTTGTCATAACCCTTTCCCTTAAGATTCCTTTTAGCGGAAAGCTATTCAGCGGTATGTGACCGATATCACGGTTAAAAGTGACGTGTGTCACGGCCATCAATGACACGCAAACGCCGCTTCCCCGTTGCAGGCTACATCCTGATAATCCGCTTCTCGGGACCCAGCCAGATTAACTGGATAGAATTGCAACTCGTGACGCTTACTCTTTGACCGCGAGTTCTTCTTCCAGTTTTGCGACAGTTCTCTTCAACCAGCCTAGAGCAGTGGTTTGGAGCTTCTGTGGATCGTCTTCAGCCTTGAGCGACTCGACGGTATCACCTTTTTCGTTGAGCGGGATCTTGTGGCAGAGATCGCCCGTCGAGTTACGGATTTCGGGCGGCGCAAATTCGCTCAAGAAACAACTCGAGCAAGGATGCTGCTTTTCCTCAAGGCCTACGTTGAGGCAGGTAATCGAATCGCGGAAGATTTCCGGATTTTGGTGGGGTTCCCGAACAGAGGGGTCGTATCCGCCCCTCTCAATCATCTTGATTTCAAACTTCAACTGCTCAATCATTTCCTTCTTGTCGAAGCCCATTAGTCTGCTCCCTGTCGCCAGTCGGCTGATTCAAGAGTTCTCACATGGTTGCCTCGTTCCTCACATCTGAGTTCCGTTTACGAGGCCCTCCAGGCAGCGGACATCCTCATTTCCGATGGATGGGCTTCGATCTGCGCCAAGCAGTTTTGTCCACAGTCTCGGCGCATCGGCCAGCGCGTGCATTCACTGAGCCGGAGGCAAGGCTCGTCCAAAATCGCCTGCATCCCTATTGACCTGGCAGCTAACTCAACCACTGCGGCCTCCTGTGTCTCGGGGCAAGTCACCAGCCTAGTCCCCCGAAACATGAAGTAAACACGAATTCCATGCACCACACGATATCCCAGATAGGCTGCCACTATAGCGATCACAAAGAGAGCAAGCGTGACAGGAGCCTTGAACATCGCAATCAGGGTTGCGAAAAGTGGTTCCATATGCACCTCCGGCATCGCCCGGTTAGAAGCTCTTCAAACCTTCATAAAGCCAGAAGCTGACTCCTGAAAGAAAGAGAACGGCCGAACTTGCAGTCAGCACGATAATCGGCTTCCGAAGTCGTGTCATTCTAGCGATAACCTCCTTTTGCTCCTCTAAGTGATGCTGCTCCGCCACGTCGATGAAGATCTGATCATCTTCCTTTGACGACAGCGTCGCACGGTAGATCAAAAGAACGGCCAGAACAGCCGTGATAACACCCCACGCACTGAAAAGCATTACGAGGATTGTTGATCGTTCCATGGCGTTCCTCCCTCTGAGCCCGAATTTACCGCTTAGATGGTATATCGTGGCGCCGGGGGCAGATGTGATAGGCATCACGTTGAAGCGTGGCGCCGGTCACATTGTTTACACTCAATTCGCACTTGAAGGGACACAGTAAAAGCTTGAAGGTCACGGAAAGGAGGAATACTCCACCGGACTTGGAACAAGCTACTGACACTACTAACATCACTCCGCGTACGCGGTGCGTTGCGTGGGTTCCAGGCTGGCAGTCAGTGTAAAGCCCACGCACAACTGAGAACTCGCAATAAGGGGGACCGCTCGGTCTCCCATTGCGTTTTGTGCTGGTTATCAATGAGCTGATCTGCGCTCGGAGTCATGCGATGAAATTCGATTCGTATCACAACGCCAAGTCATAATCGGAGAACACTGCAATAACTAACAATCCACGTGCAACCGATCCGTTCAGCGGTTTCTTTCGGCACGCTTGCCGTAAAAAGTCACCTTCCCATCAACCGCATTTGCCACGTATCGGCCTTCGCTGAGAAACTGCATCACTTTCTTGCCGGACCGCGCCATCTGCGCCCACCGAGATTTCGTTTCGGGATTTTGCTCAAGCCCTCGAATATTGTTCCCTTCGACTATGAAACCCACCTCCCGTAGGTGGCGCTTTGGAGTTAGCCTAACGAGGTAACGCTCTGTTCCTAGCACGACGACCTTCGCGTCTTCGACGAGGACTTGCCGCCAGACATCAATCAATGCTTGCTCCAAGGAAATCGCCATTGGACCCCCCCTGTTCGAAGGCTGCAGTCTGCTTCTAACCATCATAGTTCACTCTCTCAGGCGGCGTGATTCCGGGTCAGAAGTTCGCTCACGCGAGCAACAATCTCAGCGACACGAACGGGGCGGTAGAATACGGCGGCAGCGTCTGGAGGAGAAAGGTTTACGGTGCGGGAGGCTATCAACACGGCGGGGGCACGCTGGACCAGATTCCAGATGCCAGGGTTGCCAAGAAGCTCTTCGGTGGCTTCAAGGACGACCGCATTGGGAAGTTTGCCCGATGCGATGGCGCGATCAGCGTCGTCCGCCGAATCCATCCCGAGCGCTTCAACACCCATCTCGCGTAGTTCAGCGCGGACAGCGATGCGCATTGTCCAATCTCGTGCAATTACGTAAACAACTGGCATCGTTTTCATAGGAGCATCGCACTTCGTTGCCGGAACACCGGTGCGAGCCACCGTGGAATCTATGAGGAATGATACTTCGGACGCGCAGGGCTGGAAAACTGCTTCGATTTAGAAGCGGCTCGAAGGTCCGCCGTTAAGAAATCATTTTGAACTTGAGTTTTACGGTGCGAGGGTTATAGGTGTGCGCGGCATGAACATGATGGCGCAGAAAAAGGCGCGCAAAAAATAAGGCAGCCCTCTCAGGAAGCGGAGTAGCTGCCTGAGATTGAAACCTGCGGCTGCCAGCAATGCGTTGCAGCGATCTCCGGTGCGACCCTTCAACCAGTTGCGGCCCAGCAGCCCGTCGTTTTTCGCGTGGCCGATAATCGGTTCGACCACCGCGCGACGTTTCAGCCACCGTTTGATTTTATTTGTGACTCCTCGTCTCTGCCCGGTGAGGAAGACCGCCGTGTGTGGATGACCCGTGAGCCGGTGCCCTTTATACCCCTGGTCCACCGCGACGCGCAGCGGGCTGCGGCCCACCATTTCCCGTACATCGTCTAGCGCCTGCTTCAGCGTGTGGCCATCGTACGGATTGCCGTGCAACGCGCGCGCTTGCAGGATGAAATGCCCGCCCTTGGCCGGATGCAGATTCGTGGCGATGGAAACTTTGCAGCCGAATTCATAGGGAGCGCGCGCTTTGCCTTTGCTGATGCATTCGGTTTCCGGCGCGTGCCAGGAATAAACGTAATCCCGATCACCGCGCTGCTGGCGCGCGATGCGCCAGGCGCGTTCTAGCGTGTATTCCAGTCGCTCGACGGACGATTCCGCCAGCGCGGGCAGCGCCGCCATCTTGCGGCGCACGTCGCGGATCAGCCGCCGCAAACGCACCCGCAGAAATTTCACCTGCCGCTTGGCGCGTCTCTTCTGCTGCGCGTGAAGGTATCGCCCCGTCTTCATCGCCGCTCTTCGCGCCACGCGCACATACGATTGCCGCAAACGCAGCCCCGTCTTTTTCGCTTGCCGGCCCAACTGCTTGATCGCCGTCAGCAGCAGCCCGTGCTCGGTCGGATGCGCAATCGCTTTTTCCTGCACCGTCGTATCCACCGCCACCGCTTCGGTCGCCCGCACATTCAGCGCCCCGCCGCGATAGGCCGCAGCCAGCGTCTCCTGCAACAAGGTCTCCAGCGCTTCCTCCCCCACGCGCTTGCGAAAATGCGTCATCCCCGAGCGCTCCAGCGGAAAGGCGTGCTGAAAATATTCTTCCCCGCAAAAATATTGCATGTACGGATCCCGTTCCCACCGCTCGCACACCGCTTCGTCCGACAGCCCCTCGAGATGCTTCAGCAAATGCAGCCCCACCACTAGACGGATCGGCAGCCCCGGACGTCCGGCCTCGCGATAGTACGGCGCAAAATGCGCTTCCAGCCGCTCCCAGTCGATCAATTCACCCAGCTGCACCAGTTCGTGTTGCAGATTGATGATGTTCCTCAGCTTCGACCGAAACAGTTCCTGCGTCCCGCTGTCCTGCGGTTTGGGTCTCGGTTTCATCCCTGCTCCCCAAAATAAAATTGCAAGGTTTTGGCACTCGCCATGCCGAAACCTTGCAATCTCTCTGCGTAAAAATCAACAACAATCGCATGTAAAAATGCAATTTTCTTCAATTTTTAACGGGGGACTCGAAGGTGTATTAGCGGTCACACCGATGCGTGACGCCGATCACTGCATTTGGCTGTGACCCGTTGTATAAGGAATGCGGAAGATGGAGGGGCTCCACGGATACGGACCATGGGTAGAGAAACGGTCCGGGGGACTGCAGTCCTGAAAGCATCCGCATGACCATCCATTCTCAGGAACAGCGGTCAGAAGCGCGAAGCCATTAGGACAGTACCTCGAGTTTCGACGCACCGACGATCACGGTCGGACTGGCTCGGCAGAGACCGCTGCTCCTTTTTTCTTATGTCATCGAGGCGCTGATTCGTGTGGGGTCGGCAGACATGAGCCACTGCTCCATTTGATCGTGGCTCACCAAGCCGGCCTGCTGCATCAGAACGCGGCCACCAGAGAGCACAACGAAGTTGGGTATTCCACGAACATCGAAGCGCCCAGCCAGTTGCGGGTGTTTTTCCGTATCAACTTTTAGCACAACCGCCTTGCCCGCCATGTCCGCAGCCGTGCGTAAGACTTCAGGAGCAGCAGCGCGACATGGCCCGCACCAATCCGCCCAGAAATCCACGAGTACGGGAACGCGTACATTTTGAACGATTTCATCGAATAACGTGTCGTCGACCGAGAGCGGTTCGGCAATAGGCGGCAACGGTGATTTGCAGTTTCCGCATTGACCAGTGCTAGCGAGATGTTTGACTGGAATGCGGTTCTTCTGTCCGCAGTGGCTGCAGGCACGGATGACAGGCATATAGGACCTCCCGCAATCTTAACAACGCTGAACATAGGATGCGTGGTAGTTCGCTAAAGGCTCATCGACCTTTCGGGGACCTGACGAACAGTGGCTCCGCCCGAACGGGATTCTCGGTAACTGACTTTCGGGTGGGGCCCCGCGCGTTTGCTTCGTGTCAGATTCAACTGCAGATTCCATCCGATGGTGCTTCTCCAACAAGACTACGCACTCACCAGTACGTCCGCCCCATCGAGAGGTGGTGTATGGGGTCTCGTTCGAAAACTGTTCAGGGCGGATTGCTTCGCGTGGATCGGGGTCGGCGATCTGAGACCGGGCTGCCGTCCACAATGCGGACCGTCGCGCCACTCTCACGTCGGTCTGCCGGAATGGTGCAAACCTCCCTCTTGGCTGGCGATTTTGATTCCCCTCCCAAGTTCACCGGTTTCAACTAACTAGTCCAAGTGGAAATGTACGGTCACCTCCATCTCGAAGGCCACAGGCACGCCATTGAGATACACCGGTTCGTATTTCCAAGTCCTGACTGTTTGCAACGCTGCGCCATAGAGCAACTGCGGTCCGGAAATAACGTTCAGGTTGGTCACAGACCCTTGTGCGTCGAACGTGGCATCGAGTACCACGAATCCCTCCACATGCGCCTGGCGGGCAAGCACTGGGTAGGCGGGTGGCGGCGCGTAGAGAGGCCGAGGCGGAAGAACCTTTCCACCTATATGAACCAGCTCTTGCGGCTTTTCCAATGTGGGAGCGGGTGCGCTCTTGGCCAGCGGCGATATTGCATTGAAGGCGGCATTCGGGAGCCCGCCCCAAATTCCTCCCGACACGCCGCCCGCGCTACCAGCTTCTGGCGGCAGCGGTTCCTCACGGAGCATGGCGATTTGAGACGGAATGGCGCGAGGGGCCAGCAGCTTCCCGTCCACGATAAAGACACGGTGCACAGTGTTGCGCACCATGGCCGTCGCAACAGCTCGGGGACGCACTGGCGGCGGTGCCGGGGGGCCCACGAGAAGAGTCTTCGTATAGGTGCGGAAGTCCAGCGCGTCGGTAAACCACATTGAGACCAGAATCGGAACTGCGAGTAGCACCACGTGCAACAAAAAGGAAACAGTCAAGGTCCTCCGATGCGAAGTCGACGGCATCCGATGTGACGTAAGAAGAGTTCGATTCAGATCGATTCGCCTGTCAAAGGAAAACGCGGGCATGGAGGGATCGCGACGCAACGTAGAAGCCTTTGGAAAGAAAATGTGGTCGGGAGCAATCTCCGGGGAGGGTGGCTGGATGATTGTCGTACTCATCGGATTTGCCTCCTTTGGATTTATGGCAAGCATGGACGGATCGATAGATTTGCACAGTGCTGCAGCTCACCGAAGCTCGTGACGTAGGTCACCGGCCGTGAGGGGGTGGTTGAAGACCGACCTGCTGCGAAATAGATCAGGACATTCTCGAAGTCCGTGGGTCCACACTCCCCACCAATTCCCGGAAAATAGCAAAAACGGGTCTATACCCGTCCAGATTGGTGCCAGATTCCTATTGCTTTGCTGGCCGCAAGAACATGATTGCAGTGATTGCCACAAGCGAAAGGAAGGCCGCCAAGATGAAGACGATGCTTGGGTGCGCTGCCCACAATATTCCCGCGATAAGCGACGCAGGCAGGTAGATAACTCCTGTCACGAAATTGAAGACGCCGATCGCAGTCGCGCGTCGTTCGGGTTCGACATCTGCGATGAAGGCCTTGCTCTGGGCTTCGTCGATCGAATAGAAGACGCCGTAGCTGACGAATAGGAGCACGATCTCCCACTTTGTCGTTGCGAAAGCGAACCCGAGACTCATGACCAGATAGATCAGGTAGCTCAACACGACAACACGCGTCCTGCCAATCCGGTCGCCCAGCTTGCCGATGAGCGGAGCGGCGACGACGAAAGATGCATTGAACAATGCGTAAAGCAAAACGACATCCTTGACGGAAAAACCGACACTACTTGCGCGCAAAAGAAGGAAGCCGAAACTGAAGTATGCCAGAGAGAATATCCCAGCTGCGACAAGGTAGCGTTTGAATCCGGGACTCAACGTCTTCCATGCCGTGAAGATACTTTCGTGTTGGTGTCGAACGTCCGGTTGATCCTTGATCAAGGCCAGCACGAGGACGGCGAGCACACCGGGAACAAGCGCGACCCAAAACAACGTTCGAAAAGATGCGGCGGCCTGCCCGAGCCACGAAAGCAATCCATAGGCTACAAGCGGGCCGACAATTGCCCCGGCTTTGTCAAACGCCTTGTGCACACCAAACGAATATCCTCGGATGTCTTTGGCGGCAATAGCCGACAGCCATGCGTCCCGAGGCGGGCCGCGAAAACTCTTGCCTAGGCGTTCAATTACGCGGAAGAAACTCAAGGCACCAACGGAATTAGCGAACAGAAGAATGACTTTTGCAACCGTCGAGAAACCATATCCCGCAAGCGCGAAGACCTTGCGTTTGCCCGTCTTGTCCGACAACCAGCCAGCGACAAAGTCCAACGATGATGCCGAGAAGTCGGCGAACCCTTCAACCAGACCCAGCAAAGCGCTCGATGCCCCGGCGATGGTCGTGAAGAAGATCGCGAATACAGAAAAAATCATTTCAGAACTGACATCCGTGAGGAAGCTCACAAGACCGAGCTTGAGCACGTCAGGATGGACGCCAAACTTCCTATTCATGGGCGCTCTCGCTCAGGTTCAGCTTTCTTTGCTGCAACGATGTATTTTCTGAAAAGAACGCTACAACTTTATTAGGCCGGGATTCCCGATTTCAACTTGAATTGTGCTCAAAAAATGTATGCCATTCAGACTCCCATGCCCAACGCGGCCCCATCAAGTTCCAAGCTCCGAGCCAATTGACCGTGAATCATCGAGAGAGCGGCTGACAGAGATGAGGAAGAATCGGGCTCGAGTGGTTATCTTTCAAGGGGTCTTCGCCAGGCCGGTGAGTCGTGCCAGAGGATGAAAGAAGCTTCCAGTGGCACAGATGCTCCGCTGTGGTGGGGAATCAGCCGTGGGGTATAGTCAGCTGCAGGGCGAGTCGCGGGAACTCGGATGGTATAGATGAAGGCGTTTGCCGAATCGACGAGACGCTCACCACGATTCATTAGCTGCCGAATCGGCACGCCACCATTTAGCCCTTCGGCGTACAATTCGACTTTCACTGCTTTCGGATCGAGCTCATCAAGGTACACTTGGACATTGAAAACATATTGCTCCCCCTGCTGGTCCACTATTGCGGAACCGAATCGCAGCGCTGGCCAGTGTTTTGAGAGCGCCGCCTGCCAATGGAGCAAATCAAGAGCCAGCCGGCCACTGTTTGCTGTGCGCGCCGAATAATTTTCTGCTGCCACGAGGTAGTGCTCTTCCGTGTACTGACGGACCACGCGGTTTGTAGAGAAGGCGGGAGTCAACTGCGCCATGCTTTCCCGCATTCTCGCAACCCAGCCGACCGGAATTCCCTTTTCGTTGCGCGTGTAGAATTCAGGAACGACTTCCCGCTCCAGTAGTCTATATAGGGTTTCAGCTTCGGCCGTGTCCCATGCGGGGTCGTCGCCGTGCTCTTTTCCGTCGCCAATGGCCCATCCCACTTCTGGAGAATATGCTTCCGCCCACCAACCATCGAGCTCCGATAGGTTTAGCCCGCCGTTGACAAGCACTTTCATGCCACTGGTACCGCTTGCTTCCCATGGGCGCCGCGGTGTGTTCACCCAGACGTCAACGCCTTGAACGAGATGTTCCGCCATCAACACGTCGTAGTCACTCAGGAAGACAGCGTGCGAACGCACGTCCGGGCGGCGGATGAAATCGATCCACTGGCGGATCATGTTTTGCCCCTCCACGTCCTGGGGGTGGGCTTTCCCAGCGAGAACCAGTTGGACAGGGCGGTCTCGATTCGTCAAGATTCGCGCCAGCCGTTCTGGATCCTTCAGAAGGAGATTCGGGCGCTTATATGCCGCGAAGCGCCGTGCAAAGCCTAGAGTCAACGCATTCGCATCGAGCACCTGAGCGGCCTGCGAAAGATCCTCGTAAGAAACACCCTGCCCTGCCAGCTGCCGGACGTTCCGTTTTCGAACGTAAGCAACAAGAGACCTGCAGGCATCGGCGCGCAGTTGCCAAAGGTCAGAGTCAGTCACGCTGTGAATATCCCTTTCGAGACCCTCCATTTCCCCGCGCCAACACCCTTTGCCACAAGAAGCCTCCCAAAGGTGGTCGGCCTCAACGGAATCCCACGTCGGCATATGAACGCCATTTGTCACATGGGTCACCGGAACTTCGACCTCCGGCCATCGCGGAAACAACCCTTGAAAAATTCGGCGACTGACCTGCCCATGGAGCCGGCTTACACCGTTGACAGCACCGCTGCCGCGGATGGCCAGATATGCCATGTTGAAGGGCTCGGAGAAATCGTTCTGGTCACGGCGTCCGAGCGCAAGCAGGTCCTGGAATGAGATTGATAGTTCATCTTCAGCATACTTCTTAAAGTACTTTTCAATGAGTTCGGGAGCAAATAGATCAAAACCTGCTTCAACGGGAGTGTGTGTAGTAAAGACATTTCCTGGCCGTGTAATCGTAAGGGCAAGATTGAATGGTGTCTTGTTTTCCGCCATATAGGATCGTGCGCGCTCAAGTACTGCGAACGCAGCGTGACCTTCGTTCAAATGGCAGACCTCTGGTTGCAAGTCGAGGGCGCGCAGGAGTCGCCAACCTCCAATGCCGAGCACCTGCTCCTGCCTCAATCGCAGATCCTGACCGCCTTCATAGAGTTCACTGGTGATCCCTCGATATGCGGGGATATTCGCGGGGTCGTTCGTGTCCAAGAGGTAAAGCTTCGTCCGGCCTATTTGCGCCTGCCAGGTCCGAATCCAGAGCTTGGCGCCAGGGAAGTCGATTGAGAAGCGCAGCCATTCGCCGTTTGTTTCACGCAGCGGCTTGATCGGTAGCTGACCAGGGTCGTTGAATGGATAAAGAGCTTGCTGCTGTCCCTGCGCGTCGATTTCCTGCCGAAAATAGCCTTGTTGATAGAGCAGACCTACGCCGATCACCGGTACGCCTAGATTGCTGGCTGTTTTTAGTTGATCACCGGCGACGTTTCCAAGCCCGCCCGAATAAATTGGCAGCGCTTCGCTCAACATAAATTCCATCGAGAAGTATGCGACTGTCTTCAGAGGCGAATTGGGATGAACTCGTTGGAACCAAGCCTCAGAATGCTCCACAGCCTGTCTCTCACGATCAAGATCAGCCAACAGCTTTTGGAAATCCGGGTCAGTGGTAACAATTCGCAGTCTCTCTCGGGAAACGGTTTGCAAGACGATCCACGGATTATGCGTCAAGTCCCAAAGTTCGGGGTCCAGGCGTTCCCAAAGTTTGTCCGCGGAATGGTTGAAGGACCAGCGCAGGTCCAAAGCCAACTCGGCGAGGGTGTCAGAGCTCGTGGTTTCAGAGGGGCGGTTGCGATGTGCTGAACTGCTCATGCTTGAGTCCTCACTGCGCTTAGCGTCCAGTCGCCACTACTGCGCTATGAACCGCCTTTCCGGTTCCCGTACAGCATCCGCTCCGATTCATTCGCCCGGAGGATATTCTGATCAGGATGCTCGCCCAGCGAACAAATTGTACAACCAGCCGAAAAAGAAGCCCCCGAATCCACCGTCGACTAATGCAAAGGCTGTTCCACCCAAAGCGTGACCCAAGCTGCGGGCTCCATGCAAGCCCGCTAAACACGAAATTCTCAGCCGTTAAGAATGCGTACTATCTCTACTGAACAGGGCGCATGGCGCACGACGCCTTCCGCGACGCTTCCCATCAAAAAGCGGGCGAGTCCCTTCCGGCCATGCGATCCCATTATGATCAGCTCCGCTTTCCACTGAGTGGCTTGGTCAATGATCTTGGACTTCGGGTCACCCTCCTCCACCGCTGTCTGCGTCTTGTAGCCGGCCTTATTCAACAACCGTTCAGCCCGCTGCACCAGTTCCTGGCCGTGTTTCAGACTTTCTTGGTGGAACGCGTCGGCATAGGACGTAGGGATCGGGATGGCCAGATCGACCACATTCAGAACTTTGACTTCCGTTCCTTGCGGCCGGTATTGCGCGATCACGGCTTGCGTGGCCGCCACTGAGAACTTCGAATCATCGATCGCGAGCAAGAGTCTCATATACCTCTCCTATAGCCTCGTCATCTGAACCTCAAAAATAAACTTTCCTGATAACGAAGCCTTTGTGCATTTGTTCTGGCAATCGCATCACTTACGTCTGTAGTTTTTGCAAGATTCCCAAATAGTGAACGAGATCTTCACGCGAAAACATTCCGATGATCTTGCTGCCCTCCACGACAGGGAGCTCATTAATGCCGTTTCGTCCCATGTTTTCGATCGTCGTCCAAACCTCTGCGCTCGCTGGCGTCGAGGTGAGCTTGTCTGATGGGACCATTACCTGTGCCACATTCGTAGTGGACCAAAACGACCGCGACACTTTTTTGATTTCCAAAAGGGTTACCAGCCCAACTGTCTCATCTCCACGGCTCACCACGAAACAGCGATGCCCGCCCTCTAAGACGTATTTGTCTACGAGTTCCTGCAACGTCAGGTTTTCCGAGATTCGCGTGCAATCCCGGCTCATGATCTCCGATACCTTGTGCCCCACGAGCAAATCCTTCAGCACTTGCTGCTGTGCTTGACTTGTCGCAGCGCTGTCAAGATACCAACCGATGAATGCCGTCCACAAACCGTTGAGGAGGTTCCCGGCTAGGGCCTGCCAAACGCCAAGAAAAATTAGGATGAAACCGAAAAACCGCCCAGCGAGTGCCGCGGTAGCAGTAGCGCGATGAAAGTTCCGCGTGACTCCCCAAACGATCGCTCGAAAGACGCGGCCTCCGTCCAAAGGAAAACCAGGGATAAGGTTGAAAACGCCCAACACAAGGTTCAGCAATGCCAAGTACTTCACCAGACCCAGCAATGGGGGAACGCTCACGAAAATCGGTCGCAGTCCCCAAAAGATCGCTGCCAGCAAGAAACTTACGGCAGGGCCGGCAGCCGCGATCCAGAATTCTCTGGCAGCACTCGTGGGCTCCGTCGCGATCTGCGAGACCCCGCCGAAAATAAACAGCGTGATTCGCGGCACGGAAATTCCAAACCGCATTGCGACCACAGAATGTCCAAGCTCATGGAGTAACACGCTCACGAAGAGCATGATCGCGGTCATAGCTCCCATCGACCAATACTCTACAGGGCTCCAGTTCTTGAATTCAGCGGGATAGTAGCTGACAGCCAAAACCCAAGTGAGCAAACCGAAAACCAGGAACCAGGAATAGTCAAGGTCCACCACTATGCCGAAGATCCGTCCCAATGGAATGGTGTGCCGGAACACGTCTCACCTCCATCCTGTATAACCAGTAGGCTAGGTTCCTTCCGTATACACAGCGCAGCCGCGAAAGACAATGAAGCACTGCCCGCCGGCTGGGAGGCGCCCGCTGCACCTACCGTCCCTAAGCAGCATGGCTCTTGCTTCGTCCTTCAGATTTTGAAGGTGCGCGGAATCCATGAGCATCCAGTTCCGGGTTGAAGGCAAGAACTTCGCCTGTTGTTAGATTGATTGCATAAAATTGACTCTTCGATTTCTGGGCCAATTCCTGCAATCGCATGCGGGTAGTTTCAAATCCGAGAACAGAATCTCGCCAAAGAGACGAGCCATCTGGGAATTTCTCAAAAAGATCATATTTGTGTTTCATAGAAGACTCCGTGCGACAATATACTTCCCTCAACATTCACGCTTACCAATGACGCGCTGGACGGGATAAGCGCGCTATACTTCATCGCCCTATTTGCTTGTCTGGCGGGACTTAATGTAGCTAGTCAAATTGGCAATCCGCAATTTGACTTGAGTCGCACCTAATCCGTCCATCTCTCTGAAATCTGTCCCCCACGTAGGCATCTCAGCGGGGCCATGCGCGGGCATTGTCACGCCATTCCGCAGCACGTCCGTAACGTAGCCATCAGGGAACTTGCCACCGTGGCGCTGGGCCAACTTGGTCAGGTCTGGTGGCACTCTGTACGGAACTGGGACAGGACCAACTCCCTTTAAATCATTTCCATGGCAGACCGCACAGTGTTCTTTGTACAGTTCCGCACCAGAAGGAAAATTTGAACTCGTGACCGTAACTTTCTTAACCTGCTCTTGTTGCGCGGCTCGGAGGCTGATGATCGATGCAAACAGCACGTACACCACGGCGACATTGCGAACAACTTGGATGAGCATTAAAGTCCTCCGTGTGAATTTTTAGGTGACTGCTTGCCGCCGGTGGAGATGCCAATGGCGTCCGAAAACATGTCGAAGGGTGTGAGTCCCTGGGAAGAATGATCGAAGCTTGGCCGCGCGTGATTGTAATTCTCAACGAAGACATCCAGATCCTGCTGCAGTTTACCGAACGACTTGTAAGAATTATTTCGGATCGCTGGGGTGAAGAATTCCTTGCAAAGGACGCGATAGAAGTCTTCGCAGGGCTGGTTGTGCATCCCGCAGCTTGGATCGAAGGACCTGTGCTCAATGTGCGAAGTGGCCAAGAGCGTTTCAAACGGATGAACCGGTGCCAAGCCACAGTATTCGCGCGTGCTGCGGGTAAATACATGCCTGATTCTGACAGCGTATCGATCGTAGAAGGGCAAGACCCGGTCCTGAAGGATGTCGACACAATTCATCGCGTTCTTTGAGGGATACACCTTCGCAAAACCTAGCCTGCAATTGGCATCTACGACCGTCTCCACATAGATATCCCTGACGCGCGGGACATCGCCGAAGTCCTTGACCGTGCAGACAAAGAACGATTCCTGGAAAAGCGAATGGCCAGGATACGGAGCGGCATCGCCCTGTCCCTGTTGCTCCGAATTCAACTCTCCTGGCCGGCACTTGCGGGAAAAAAGCGAACCTGTTTCCCGAACAGAGCCCGTTTGAAAATCCCCGTGGGTTGGTAGAAACCCTTGCGGGTAGTAAACCCAAACACGACGCGGACCGCAACTAAAGTCTGATTCCTCTGGCGATGTAATACGTTCTGTTTTCGCGGACATGGCACATCTCCGACCGGATCGGCCTTACTATGCCGGAACTGCATGCGAGGAGAGCCCTCCGACTGGAGTCCTCATTGGTGCATTACCGTCTCCCAGCTGAAGCCAACTCGGCTTCTCGAGTTAAGTTAGCAGGAGGGCCGGGTCAGCGAAGTGATTCATGTCACGTTTGGAGGTGAGACACATCACATCCTGCGCGCACTCGGAAGTGTATTCATGGTGTGCAAGGAGGTGAGTCATGAACGCGACTGCCACACAAACACGGATCTCACTCAAGAACATATTGTATGCCACTGATTTTTCACCCGCGGCGGCGAGTGCCCTGCCTTACGTTTTGGGATTGGCAAAAGCTTACAGAGCGAAAGTCCATGCTCTGCACGTCCAATCGCCCTATCCTCTGATCGTCGGTCCCGAGGCGATGCCGCAAATCATCGAAGCAGCAAAGGAACAAGCCAAGTTCGAGGCACAACAATTACACGAAATCTTGTCCACCGTTCCGCATGACGTTTTGGTCCGTGAGGGTGATCTGTGGCCCGCAATCACTGACATGGTGCGGCAGCAGAACATCGACCTGATTGTAATCGGCACAAGGGGACGGACGGGAGTAGGAAGGGCTGTGCTCGGCTCTGTAGCCGAGGAAGTGTTCCGGCGGGCTTCATGTCCGGTGCTCACCGTTGGCCCGCACGTATCGAATGATACGGAGCGCCGCCTCAAAATGAAGGAGATTCTCTATGCGACCGACTTCTCTGCGGAATCGTTGAGTGCGTTGCCATACGCGGTTTCTTTTGCGCAGGAACACGAAGCGCGATTGACGATCCTCCATGTCATCGGTGAACCCGAGGTTGGAGAATTGGTTCATGCTGAGAATTATGTCGAATCCACGCTACGCCGCCTCCGTGAATTGGTGCCGTCTGAAGCGAAGTCCTGGTGTGAACCGCGCACAAGAGTGGAAAAGGGGCCAGCTGCGGAGAAGATCTTGGAAGTTGCCATCGCGCTGGGTGCCGACCTGATCGTTCTTGGCGTCCGCGGCGCGGCAGGCAACATGGGTGCGACAACACACCTGTCGCGTTCGACGGCGCACCGCGTCGTTACACAAGCCGAGTGCCCAGTACTTACTGTCCGTGGGTGAGAGGCCATGCAGGTAAGTGTGGCGCAGATGCCAATCGGGGCAACAGAGTCCGGGGTTGAGAGGATTTCGAAAGCGACCGACCAACAGCATGCCTCCCAACCCCGGGTTCCTCTCGAAGCGTTGGCAGATAACCCGTCGCGTCGCGATTTCTTTATTGCTGCTCTGGCAACCGCAGGAATTTCAGCGCATCTTGTGCTTCGTTATGGCTTCCGAACTTCTTCTCTTGCTCAGTTCATCCCCCTCTACCTCACGTTGATTCTGGGCGGTCTGCCTCTCACTTTTCAGTTGTTGCGCAAAGTTTTTGCGCGTGAGTCTGGTTCCGATCTGCTGGCGGGCATTTCCATCGTGGTGTCCGTCGTGATGGGACAATATCTGGTTGGATCGATCGTCGTGTTGATGCTTTCGGGCGGCACAGCTCTCGAAAACTTCGCGACACGGCACGCCTCTTCAGTGCTGAAAGCACTGGCGATGCGAATGCCACAAACGGCGCATCGCAAGGCAACAACCGGAATCACGGATATAGAAATCGGTTCCGTCCAGGTGGGAGAAACTCTTGTTGTGTTCCCGCATGAAATCTGTCCGGTGGACGGAGTCGTTCTGGAAGGTCAAGGCAGGATGAATGAGGCCTACCTTACCGGAGAGCCGTTCGAAATGTCCAAGACGCCGGGATCCGAGGTGCTCTCCGGAGCCGTGAACGGCGAGACCGCGCTCACTATTCGGGCCGGAAAGCTTCCGATCGATTCGCGATACGCGAAAATCATACAGGTCATGCAGGAAACGCAGCAGCGGAGGCCGCGCCTGCGGCGGCTGGGCGATATGCTGGGGGCCTGGTATACCCCACTCGCAGTCACCTTGGCGTTGGCGGCTTGGGTTCTCAGCGGACAATCGCATCGATTTCTGGCCGTGCTCGTGATTGCCACGCCTTGCCCATTGTTGTTGGCAATCCCCGTGGCGGTGATCGGGGCCATTTCGCTTTCGGCGCGGCGAAGCATCATCATCAAGAATCCGGCTGTGCTGGAGCAGATCAATCACTGCAAAACCTTGATATTCGATAAGACTGGGACATTGACTTATGGCCGTCCATCTCTGACGGAAAAGTTTTGTGCGCCGGGCGTATCAGAGAACACGGTTCTCGGAACTGCCGCGAGCTTGGAACAATATTCAAAACATCCGTTGGCCGGAGCTATTCTCGACGCCGCACGCAACGCCGGAATCGCGCTCGATCCAGTCACGGAGATCAGCGAGAAACAGGGTGAGGGCCTGCGGGGAAAGGTTGCCGGGCGGGAAGTGTGGATCACTGGCCGAAACAAAGTAGATGATGGGACATTTGCACTGCCCGCGGCAGCAACGGGCCTCGAATGTGTGGTCTTCATCAATGGCGTATACGCCGCGACGTTTCGCTTTCGCGACATTGTCCGCGCCGGGGGCCCAAGCTTTGTGAATCATCTCCGTCCTCGCCATCACATCAGCCGTGTCCTTCTGGTCTCGGGCGACCGCGATTCGGAGGTCCGCTATTTGGCCAATGTTGTGGGTATCACCGAAGTATATGCAGGCAAGAGTCCCGAAGAAAAAGTTTCAATCGTTCTGGAGGAAACAAAAAGGAGCAAGACATTGTTCGTCGGAGACGGTATCAATGACGCTCCCGCGATGCAGGCGGCAACGGTGGGAGTCGCATTTGGAATGAGCAGCGATATAACCGCGGAGGCCGCCGATGCAGTAATCCTTGAAGCCTCACTCGGTAAAGTCGATGAGCTAATGCACATTGGCCGGCGGATGCGTTCCATCGCGCTGATCAGCGCCCTGGGAGGAATTGGGCTCAGCGTCATCGGAATGATCGCCGCAGCGTTCGGCAGGCTCTCACCGATCGAAGGCGCCATAGCACAGGAGATCATTGATTTGGCGGCCGTCCTCAACGCGGTTCGTGTAGCCCTCCCATTCCACAAGATGACGGATTTCTAGAGTGCATGCTCCTTGCGCCTCTCGTATCATTACTCACACTCCGGCTTGTGGGTGTCATGTGAGCATCGGGGTAGAGTCTGCCTATGACTGATTCGGACGCCAGCGCCCTAGAAAATCGTTCCGCCCTTCAAAGTCTTTTCTCGCCGAAATCTGTTGCCGTTATCGGAGCTACCGACCGGGAAGGCGCTGTAGGTCGCGCGGTCCTCGACAATTTGGTCTCCGGCGCAATACGTGGGAAGACATACGCGGTCAACCCCAACCGAACAGAGGTGCTCGGCCTTCGGTCTTACGCAAAGATCGGCGATGTCCCCGAAAAAGTGGACCTCGTCGTGGTGGTCACTCCCGCACAGACCGTACCGGGTGTTATCGGCGAGTGTGTCGATGCCGGAGTCCGTGCAGCCGTCGTGATTTCAGCTGGTTTTAAGGAGCGAGGCGCGGAAGGCGCTGCGCTCGAACTCCGGATTCAGGAGCAGCTTCGCCGTGGCACCATGCGGTTGATTGGCCCAAATTGTCTTGGAGTAATGAATCCCGGCTTGGGTCTGAACGCAACTTTTGCGCAAGACATTGCCCGCACCGGCAATGTGGCGTTTCTCAGCCAGAGCGGCGCGCTGTTGACGGCGATTCTCGATTGGAGTTTGGAGGAGCAAGTCGGCTTCAGCGCGATCGTTTCCACGGGATCGATGCTCGACATCGGCTGGGGCGACCTGATCGACTTTTTTGGAGATGACCCGGCCACCGAAAGCATTCTTCTCTATATGGAATCGGTCGGCGACGCGCGCACTTTCCTTTCAGCGGCCCGCGAAGTCGCGCTTCGCAAACCGATTATCGTGATCAAGGCGGGACGTACCGCAGCGGCATCGAAAGCGGCCAGCTCCCATACCGGTGCGTTAACCGGCAGCGACGAAGTGTTCGATGCGGCCCTGCGCCGCTGCGGAGTTTTGCGAGTGACGCGCATCGCCGACCTGTTCCACATGGCTGAAGTGCTGGGAAAACAGCCTCGGCCGCGAGGCCCTCGCCTCACGATCCTCACCAATGCGGGCGGGCCTGGCGTGCTCGCGACCGATACGCTTCTTGCCACCGGCGGAGAACTTGCTTCCATCTCGGACGCCTCGCTTCAGGCACTCAACGAGCTCCTGCCTCCTCACTGGAGTCATGGCAATCCAATTGACATCCTCGGTGATGCCGATCCCGATCGATACTCGAAGGCGCTAGAAATCGCAGTCAAGGATCCGAACAGCGACGGCTTGCTTGCCATCCTCTCGCCCCAAGGAATGACGGACCCTGGACAAGTTGCGGAGGCCTTGAAGGTGCACGCCACAATTCACGGCAAGCCAGTGCTGGCAAGCTGGATGGGCGGCAAGTCAGTGGCAAAAGGGATTGCCGCATTAAACACCGCCGGGATTCCCACCTTTTCGTACCCAGACACCGCGGTCCAAGCATTCACCTATATGTGGAATTTCACTTACAACCTCCGCGGAATCTACGAAACGCCTTCCATGACGGAAGATTTGAACTCACTCGGCGAACCACAAGCGCAGGTAAAGGAGTTGCTCGAAAGAATACGTGCCGCAGACCGGACGATTTTAACCGAAGCGGAGTCAAAACAAGTGATGGTTCACTACGGGATTCCGACCGTCGAGACGCGCGTGGCGCGCAGCGAGTCCGATGCAGTCGTGTGCGCGCAGAAATTGGGCTTCCCCGTCGTACTGAAACTCAATTCGGAGACAATTACTCACAAATCCGACCTGGGCGGTGTGAAACTCAATCTGCAAGATGAGGAATCCGTGCGTCAAGCCTATCGGGCCATTGAATCCAGTGTACGAGAAAAGGCCGGGCCAGAGAACTTCCTCGGCGTAACCGTCCAGCCCATGGTGAAGGTCGATGGATACGAACTGATCGTTGGGAGCAGTGTGGACGCTCAGTTCGGGCCGGTGATTCTCTTCGGCTCTGGCGGGCAACTTGTCGAAGTCTATGAGGATCGTGCCCTGGCGCTCCCGCCACTCAATTCGACGCTGGCCATAAGGCTGATGGAACAAACGCGCGTCTTTCGGGCACTGAAAGGAGTGCGCGGGCGCGCACCAGTCGATCTAGCCGCGCTCGAAAATATTCTGGTGCGCTTCGGCAGACTTGTCGTCGATCAGCCTTGGATCAAAGAAATGGACATCAATCCTCTTCTGGCGTCCTCGGAGAGAATCATCGCGCTCGACGCGCGCATCGTCCTTCAGAACCCTGGGATGCCGGAGGATCGTCTGCCGCGGCCTTCGATCCGGCCATACCCTGTGCAGTATGTTTCCTCGTGGAGAATGAAGGATGGAACGCAGGTTCTGTTGCGTCCGATTCGTCCAGAAGACGAACCCGCGATGGCTAAATTCCATGAGACGCTCTCCGACCAGAGCGTCTACCTCCGCTTTTTCCACATGGAAAAGTTCAGCTCACGCGTAGCGCACGAGCGGCTGATGCGCAAGTGCTTTATCGACTACGACCGTGAAATCGCATTGGTGGCCGAGCGTACAAGTCATGAAAATGAGAACCATGAAATTATCGCGGTCGGCCGGCTGACCCGGTCGCGCGGCACGCGGGATGCGGAAGTCGCAGTCCTGGTGGCGGACCAATATCAACACGGCGGGCTGGGGACGGAGTTGTTGGCCCGATTAATCCAGGCTGCCCGTGATGAAAACGTGGAACGCATCGTCGCGACGATTCTACTGCAGAACGTGGCCATGCGCGCTATGGCTTCCCGGCAGGGCTTCCAGATTCATGAGGATTCCGACGTGGGAGTCATCCGTGCTGTATTGACACTGTAGAGATCCCCCCTCGTGGCGTGATTTCTCTCAAAGTCATTTGTGATGGAAATCGAATCCAACATTTAAGCGACGTGCGAAAGGCGAAGAGAGAGAGCCATTGGGATGCCGCTCGTGCCAATCCGATTCCGCATAGGTTTCCTTTTTCTTGAATGGTATATTCACGTGGCTCTAGATACCTTTCAGGCGGTTGTATGAATACCGTTCCTTCCGCGCTTCCAACCACCAACATTTCCCCGCCGCCATGGAAGGGACTATCATCCCAGGAGGCGCGGGAAAAGCTCGGGCAATACGGGCCAAACGATCCGACCCACGTACGGCATGGTGCATCGCTTATAGACCTTCTTTTCTTATTTCTAAACCCGCTTGTCATCATCCTTTTAATCGCAGCTCTGGTTTCGTTCCTCCTGGGTGATGCGGTCGATGCAGCCATCATCCTCGTGATCGTTCTGCTCAGCATAACGATCAATTTCATCCAGACGTATCGCTCGCAGCAAGCCATTCGGAAGCTGCGCGAGAATGTCACGCCGACGGCGACGGTGCTACGCGACGGCCAATGGCAGGAAATTAAACGAACGGAAATCGTTCCAGGAGATTTGGTCCGGCTCTCGGCCGGAGACCTGATCCCGGCGGACGGGAGGCTCCTCGAAGCGCGCGACCTCTATGTCCAGCAAGCTGCGCTGACCGGCGAATCTTTGCCCGTCGAGAAGGGCTCTCAACTCAATCCCGGCGAAACGGAAGGCACGCCCGAAGCTCACGATTTCATTTTCCTTGGTACATCCGTCGTCAGCGGAACGGCGATCGCACAGATCACAGCGACAGGCACGCACACTTCTTTCGGAGCGATTGCGGCACGACTCGCCGAACGGCCCGAAGAAACTGAATTTGAACGCAGCATGCGACGGTTTGGATTTTTGATCATGCGGGCCGTATTTTTCCTGGTCCTTTTCATCCTGACGGTGCGCGTGGCGATGCACAAGGACGCCTTTGAATCCTTCGTCTTTGCCGTCGCGCTTGCTGTTGGATTGACGCCCGAATTCCTGCCGATGATCACTTCCGTCACACTAGCCCGTGGAGCGGTGCGCATGGCCCGTGAAAATGTCGTAGTCAAACATCTTCCGGCGATTCAGAACTTCGGAACCATCGATGTCCTTTGCAGCGATAAAACCGGGACACTGACGACCGGCGAGATGACGCTGAGCACGGCCCTGGATGCCTTCGGGAAACCCTCCGAACGGCCACTCGCACTCGCCTCTCTAAACAGCCAATTTGAAACCGGCATCCGCAGCCCTCTTGACGTTGCCATCCTCAACCGAAAGCCGCCCAATGACGGAGGATTCGTAAAATGCGATGAGATTCCATTCGATTTCGAGCGCCGCAGACTTTCGATTGCCGTAGAACAGAGGGATCACCCAGAGGCGGGTTGCCTGCTCATTACAAAGGGCGCTCCAGAAGGAATCGTCGAACTCTCGGAGTCCCTGGAAATCGATGGGCAGGTTATTGGTTTCGACCAAGCATCACGGGATCGCTGCCTGAAAGTCTTTCATGATCTATGCGCTCAGGGATTTCGCTTGCTGGCGGTCGCATATCGACACATGGGTCAGCACACCGGGTTCACGGTAGCCGATGAGTCTTCGATGACGCTGGCTGGTTTTCTCGCATTTGCGGATCCTCCCAGTCCCGATGCGGCAGAGTCCCTCGCTGGCATGAAGCGGGATGGCGTGACAGTGAAGATTCTGACGGGCGACAACGAACTTGTGGCGCGTCATGTTTGCGAACAAGTCGGCCTGGAAAACCCATCAATCATCACCGGCAGTGAACTGGATCGCACAAGCGATACGGCCCTCGGTCACATTGCCGAAGAGACGACGATATTCGCGCGAGTTTCGCCGATGCAGAAGCTCCGAATTTTGCATGCACTGAAGCGCCGCGGCCACGTGGTCGGCTATATGGGCGACGGTATCAACGACGCTCCCTCGCTTCACGCCGCAGACGTAGGCATCTCAGTTTCCTCGGCCGTCGATGTCGCCCGCGAAGCAGCCGACATCATTTTGCTGAAACCCGGTTTGCAGATTCTTCACAACGGGATTATCGAAGGTCGCCGAGCGTCCGCCAACGTTTTGAAGTATATCCTGATGGGCACCAGCTCGAATTTCGGAAATATGTTCAGCATGGCGGCCGCTTCAGTCTTTCTTCCATTTCTCCCAATGCTCCCTACGCAAATCCTCCTGAATAATTTTCTGTACGATGCGGCGCAGATCACGATTCCTTCCGACAACGTGGATCCTGAGTACATTAGTACGCCACGCAAGTGGGACATGAGCCTGATACGCAACTTCATGATTCTGATCGGGCCCATCAGCTCGATTTACGATTTTCTGACTTTCTACGTCTTACTGCATTTCTTTCACGCTAGTCAGGTCGAGTTCCATACCGGCTGGTTCGTCGAATCGCTTGCCACGCAGACGCTCGTCCTGTTCGTAATCCGGACCATGAGAAATCCACTGCGCAGTCGCCCCAGCCGGCCGCTGACAGTCACAACGATTGTCATCGTGATTCTCGGTGTGCTGCTCCCATTTTCTCCCCTGGCCCATATCCTTGGCTTCACGGTACTTCCCGAGATGTACTTCATCTTCCTTGCGATTTCGACCTTCACATACCTCTTGCTCGTTGAGATCGCGAAGCGCCGCCTATTCTCTCGCGCCTTCAGCTGACTTGTTGGCCGTGGATTGCGCGCGCTCGACCGAGAGGGCAGTCGCAACCGACAAGTTTCCTACCGAAATTTGGCATCATCAACCGTCGCGCGGAAGAATTCGCCGTCCGGCTGAAATCTATCCGTTCCAAAATACCAGCCAATTCGCACACAGGTCGGGATCGTGTACCCCCCAAAGGTGCCTTCATTTTCCACAACTCCGCCGAAGGGCGCGTCGTGGAACTCACCGCCCTCGGGGTTACCCCAGCGTTGCAGCTTGATGCTCTTGAGTCTGCCTTTATCGTCGATAGTAAGCGCGAGCGGTTGCGTGTCCGTACGCACTGTGAAGTGAGCGTTTGGATGAAGAGAATCCTCTGCTGTCCATGACACGTCACCGCCACAGAGAATGGAGGGCAACCAAACTGATTCTGCTTTCACACGGCCGGCGGCAGAGCGATTGATATTGGGGCCGGAAGCCTTCATTACGGGGACGATTCCGAACAGTTTCCACTGCATGGCAATTTCGCCGTCCACAAAGCGATCGAAACCGCGAATCGTCATGCCGCTCCTTCGTACTGCGGCTCGCCAGATCATTTCTTTGCCGCCACGGATGACTTGCTCCGCGACGAATGGAAGCCAGCGCTCAAGCTTGATCTGACCGTGCATCCGCAAGCGGACGGACGATGCCAGCACTGTCCCGGGAGCAATTGCATGTTCAAGATAGCGTCTTGCTGCCTCGGGAAGCACCGAGAATTTATCGGACCGAATCGTGCGGTCACCAAGTGCGGTAGAATTCCACAACTCGACAAGAGAGAGTTCTTTGGCCACAGGTGGCTCGAATGGATTACTTTCGCTGGATGGATTCCAGGTAGTCCACCAGATTCTTGAGCCTAACATTTCCAAAATCTTGATCTGATTCGATTTGATGAAAGATGGGACCCCAGACGGGCATCTCGCGAGAACCGTGGGACGCCAAAATGTCATCGCCCATCACGATTTTGCGCACGCGCGCAATTGGGAACTGGCCTCCGTTGTTCTTCGCCAGCATCGTCAAATCGGCAACCTTCGTCTTTAGAGCCACCGCCAGCGGGCCGTCACCTCTGGCATCCGAAGCATGGCAGGCTGCACAATGGGCACGGAATAGATCCGGTCCTTTTACAGAATAAATCAATTGTTCCAACTGCTGCTTCTCCTTCTCTTGCAGCTTAGGCGCGTTCTGAGGAGTTGCACCCAAGCCGGCAACCGCGAAGCCACTGAGCATGAAACCCAACATCATCTTGGATCCTGTATTCAGTGTTTCGCCCAGTTTTTTCAAGATGATCACCTCAATTTTCATTTTTCTGAACGCCACGTTTTCCTGCGATCCCTGATCCGAGAATTGCAGCCCAGCCGAACTCCTGTTTATCGTTTGCGCGCACCATTGAAGTTCGCTATTCCTCCTGCAAAGACGCTAAGTAGTTGCAAAGGTTCTTGATGCGCTGCTGTACGGCACGTTCATCATTCTTGTCGAGATATTGGAAGATCGGACCCCATGTTGGCATGTCCGCCGAACCGTGAAGAATTGTAGGGCCTGGCCCAAAACGGAGGATTCCGGACACAACCTCGTATGGGAATTTGCCACCATGGCGTTTGGCGAGTGTGGTGAGATCCGGCGGCGGTACTTTCAGCATATGAGCAAAGGGACCCTGGCCCTTCCCGTCGATACCATGGCAGGAAGCGCAATATTGTTTGTACATCACTTTGCCGGACGGCACATAATTCGGTGGAAATGTGTCATCCACGGCGGGAACACCTTGAGCACTGGCTATAGAAATAACGAAAAGCAGACTCGTAAGCAAAACTGCGCGACGCATGTCCAAACCTCCTATTAGGAATCTCCGCCATAGGGAAAGCCCCATGGATTGTATTTTTTTCATCCGCACTAGGGCGACCGAAAGCTAACCCGTCGTCAATTGCTTCGGGCATTCGGCGGCCAAGAGCTCAGGCCAGAGCAACTTCAATATCACACCCTGATCCTCCTGAAATGCGAGAGTGAAGACATGCGAACAGCGCTCGCAGAGCCAGTAATGCTCCACTTCGGGAATTCCGAGGATTGTGGGAGCGCCTTTGTCCTCCGAGCGCGAGGCCACAGATTCGGGTCGAAAACGGAAGAATTTGCCTCCCTCCAGCCAACGAAAAGCGGTGGCACAAACGGGGTTCGCGCATTTCGGGTGCAACTTTTGAGACAGAGGCTCTCCCGTCGCGTTACCTCCGCCAGGTGCCGAAAGCGGGTTTCCCTCAGCGCGTGAAGGTCCCCTTAACTCTTCGACTGCGGCAATCATTCTCCGGAGCCAATTTCCGAATACTTCTTCGACTTCGAATTGGTGGGAGGAACGGTAGAGGGAGTCCAGCGTCTCGCCCTCGGCATTCAAGGGGATATACCGGCACGGAATCTTATTCCCGCGAAATTGTGGCGGCACGAGTTGAAAGAGGACGCACGAACTGCACGGTTCGGCATGATCCTTGGACTCGTAGTTCATGCAGCTTGGAGAATCTTCGAAAATGAGGGGCTGCCTCCAGGACTCCCGTGCCAAGCGGTCGTAACCGCCCTTTTCCAGGAATGCGAGTTCCGCCTTGAGGACATCCAAAAGGTCGCGCTCATCTTTGTACATGGGTATCTCCTACTTAATTCATCCTCCCATTATGATTCGAGAATGCGCGGTGAGGCGCGTCACATTGCGGTGTGCGCGGTGTCACAGAGCTCTCGCGGCCCCCCTAGAAGGGGGCCGCGAGAGGAGCTACTCGCCAAGAATTGTCTTTGGTCTCGAACTTGTTAAGTTTTCACAATCTTCCTCAACTACCAGCAAATTGGGGGCATCCCCCCGGGACCATCAGAGGTTCAGAAGAGGAATCCTCCGTCAGGCGGTGCTGATCCATCTGGCGCGACTCTATCAGGTGTTTTTGAGGTCGCAGTTCTGCTGGTTTGGCCTGTTTCTTTTTTCGGCTGGTCCCGGTGGCCATTGTCGCCGTTTCCCGTCGACTTCCTTCGCGGCCGCTCGTCTAATTCATTCAAGAGCCTTCGTTCAAGGCCAGCGAGATCCCCTGCTGATTGCCCGATCAGCATCTTCGTCTTGGCATCGTTAAAGCGAAGCCGACGCGCCAACTCGCAGATCCTTGCTAGCTGCTCGTCTCTCTCACTTTGTCCGATGACAGGCTCCACTGGGTCTTCGGCAGCTGCTTTGCCGTTTGGATAGAATTCACCTGCAATCTCTGCGGCGCGCTCCGCGTCTGTCTCACGCACGGCGTACTGAACTCCCCGAGACAGATCGAGCGCCGCGCGCCCCTCGCCCAAAAGCCTAACAGGCTCGGTCATATTTGCGACCAAGGCCCTCAGGTTTGCCGCTCCGATTTCAAGGCTGAGAATGTAGGCCACCGAGGTATGCCTCGTTCCATCTCGGTCAGAGTAGGAGATTCTCTCCGGGGTGGCTTTCAAAGTGGCTTTGATGCCCGTTAAACGGCCCCCGTTCAACCGGCGAATCTGCATCAAGCCGTTGGAAAGGTTGCGAACCGATCGATAGCTGCTGGTGTGAAGCCGGCAGATTGCGCCGAACATCGGAAACTTCTCCAAGATGAAGTAGAGATCTCCCGATGGCCGGCAATCTCCTTGCTCCAAATCGGGGCAACCGTCACCGCAGGGCTCAACCGGCTGGCCCTTATTTGGTCCATCGACGTACTTGTAGTTGCCAGGCCAAGTCTCGCCCTCAGGGTGCTTTTGCGTTCTCCGAGTCGCTTGCATTTCGAACCGGGGCCCGCCGCCATTCGCAAGCTGTACAAGTTCGCCGCGGCATTTGCATCCGCCCGGCGTCCACAGAGCGTACTCCGTTCGGAAGACTTCGCGTGGATCGTCGTTGAGGAAGATGATTCCCAATTCCGTCGGCTTCTCCCCATGCACTTCAGCAATCTCCGGGGCCGGCACCCACACTACGTCTTGCCCGCGAAGGGTTTTCCGTTTGAACACGAAATGATCCAGTCTGCACGGATGCCCGTTTTCGCTGCCAGGCTCGGGGCCTTCTCCGATCGCGACTTTCATTGTCACCGGGAGTTTCTCGAGGGCGGTGCCATTCTCATCGTGTGTTAATCCAAGAATCCCCATCACGTTCCTCCTTTATGGTGTGAGTGGTCTCTGCTTCAGTGGGAGTTCTGGCTTCGGGAATCGCAAACCGTTCAGAACAACGCGAGCTGCCCGTCTGGCGTCGCCGAGTTCGACCGCCGAGAACTCCTCCGTCGAGATGAGTCCATCGCCGATTTGAGTGCCGACCACTGGTCGACTTGAGTCACAGTAGGCTCAATCAATGGCATTTCGGGTACGGTTTGCTCGGCAGCGATTTCTGTATCCTCAGCCATTCGTGTGCCAACCGTGTCGTCTTGCTTTTTCTGAAGCGTGGCCCACACGGCATCGGCTCGCTCGCCGATCCCTTTTTCCGTCACGAGTTCGCGGGCCATGGCCATCAGAATGTCATCTTCGTCGTTAATGGATTGCAGCCCTTCGGAAGAGAACTTGCCTTCCATGGCGAGAGAAACCAGCAGCTTCTTGCCCATTAAACGAAGGCAGCTCTCCTGCATTGTCTCCGCGTAGTGGAGGAACTTCACTTTCACCGGAAGCCGCTGCCCGATCCTCCAGCTCCTTCGGCTTGCTTGCCGAAGAACATAGATGGAGTATCCAGTCTCGTAAAACAGAATCGTGGGAAAGTCGATCAGGTCGAGCCCGGTCTGAACTAGTTTCGGGTGGCAGATGACCGCTTGCACTCCTGCGCGGAGTTGCCGTTCATACCAAGCTTCCCGAGACTCTGGCGGCACCTCCGTCGTGAGCAGTGCCACACGGATACCCTCACTTGCGAGGATCCGCTCAAGCCTGCATGTGACGTCACGCTTCTTTGTATAAACCGCATAAATCTGGCAGCGGCGGCCACGCGCCAGCTCCGCTTTCACTTCTTCCACTAAGCGGCGTTCCTTCGCGTAGACGTGAGCTTCGTCCAAGTTCTGAGTCTCGGCGATAAGGAATCGCTCGCGTCTCTGAGTCTCAGGGTCGTACTCATACCCATACAGGTCCCCAAGGCCGAACGGACGGTCGGGATAGAGGAGCAGGGCATTCAATGCCACACTCATGACTGACGGATTCCGCCGATGTTCCTGTAGGGCCTTCTTGATGTCTTCTTCGAGCTTCTTGTATGCGTCGCGTAGCGGGGCATCCATTTCGATGCTTACGACTTCCTCGCGATAGGGTGGCAGCGCCTCTGAAATGTCTTCGAGGGAAATGAACGCTCCCAGGCTCATCAGGAAACGGCCAAAGAGAAGTGGTGAAGCCCCTGGGCGACGGCGGATGCGTTTTGTTATGCGCCCATCCGAGCAAGCGTTATCTGCAGGCTCAATTACGGTGATCTTTTCGAGCAGCCCATAGGTTTCCGTAAAAGCTCGTACGCCAGCTTCACCATACTCATACCCTTCCCGCACCAGCCTTGCCGGTTGCAAGCGGAAGAGGATGTTGAAGAGTTCATCGGCATACCCTCCAAGGAGCGTGCCAGTGAGCACCACCGTCCGTTGCGCACATCCAGTCAGCGTGCCAAGTGCGTTTCCCTGGGCGGTATCGCCTTTTAGCTCGTGCACCTCATCGGCAATTGCGTAATCAAAAAACTCCGGCATGTAGCGCCCGATGAAGTCCACCGGAGCAAAACGTCGGGTTTTCGTCCCGTCCGCCTGCCACAATGCGCTGTACAACGCCCGGCGGGATTTAGCGGACTCTTCTCCGTCCTGATTGCTTACAATTTCGCTCAGTTTCGACTTCTTGAAGTCGTCTGACAGCAGCCGTTCTCCATCTTCACCCAGGTAGACCGGACGGCCACTGTCCGCGTTTACGACGCTCCCTTGATAGCGACCGCATCGGGCCAGTCCGTATGCGTGCCGCCAGAAATAACTGAGCTTTCCGCGGTCGCGGCCCACGATGAAAAGCGAGGGGAGTTCGCAGATGGAATCCCAACGCTCACGAGCTGTCCGCGCCATCTTCCGCTGCCGCAACTCCGTGAGTGTGGTGCGCAGCCCTTCCCGAACGATGCGGCCGTGTCGTAATCTCACTTCGTTGATTCCTGCATGGCCCGTTGAACTTGTCGGAGTCCGCAGGCCGTCGATGAAGAAAACTCGCACGCGAGGCAGAGTTAGGAATGCCTCTCTCGCCCACTTCTCAACCAACTGGGGCGGCACCATGGCGAGGGCCGTGAATGGTTTGCGGTCACTGTGCACATGAACAGCCCCGAGTGAGATCAGGGTTTTCCCGGTCCCGCACTCCGCGATCACCGCAGCGCCCCGCGCCTCATTCCAACGCTTTACCGCGCCCATCATTGCGAGCGTTTGTGCCGGAAATGGCTTGCGGAGGAGTTGCCCGATGAGCGGCGAAGCTATGTCGTCGATGCCGTGGAGCGGCGGGTAGGTCTGAAGAATCCGTTCAGCCAGTTCGGAGGCGCGCGCACGCAGATACTCGTTAATATCCTTCGGTAGTTGCATAGCTGTTTCCTCATGGTTTGTTCAGTCGAAGCAAGGGGCTGTGCTGGTAAAGGAAGACGATCTGGAACGCATCAAGCAGTAGCGGTTGTCAGGGCGGATTCAAGAACTTGTTTCGGAATCTCCGCAGTCGTTAAGTAGATGCCGGTGTGTTTTGGGATGGCGGTGAACGCGATGCCCCCGTCGCGCACGATCATCTGGGAACACTCTACGGCGGCGATCTGACTGTCTAAAACACGAAAGTCGTCTGGCGCAGTCACCACTTCGCATGTGTCAACTTCGAGGTCCGCGAGCGTGTCCTCCAACGCGGTACACGTCGCCTGGACTTCGCGCTGTTGGCTTTCGCTGGCGCGATCGATCCAGGGGCTAAAATACTGCGGCGAACAGTCCCAGTAATACGTCTCGCAGACGGCGGGATCGAGGACCTTTTGCTCACTCAGGACACCGATTCGCCGAAGCATGACTTTCGCGAAGTCCTCACTGATTTCCACGACTGCGTAATCGCATCCGGCGCTGTAATCGGGGTTGGTGCTCCAAACTTTTAGAATAATTGCACAAGTCCCCTCCTTCTTCCGCTCTTGCAAAACGGTTCTATGGGGCAGCGTCGAGCTTTGCGGCCTCCAAAAGTGACCGCTCCAAAAAAGTTCTCGGCAGCTTCCAAGTGATCGAGCCATTCTCTTCCGGAATGTGGATTGAGCCTTCCTTCAGAGCCTTGCCGATCCATTTGAGGAAGACAGGCTTGGTCCCGCTCACCAGCACTGGTGAGCATCCCAACCCCAGCAACGGTCGGATTGCTTTCCGCTGATTGAGCTCCCGCATAAACCATGGCGCCCACTCTGGCACCACCGGCAGGCCGTATCGGCATGCAACGCGATAGAGCACAAACACCGGATCGTCATCGCACAAAATAGTGCGTCTGCCTTCTCGGTCCGTCCCTGGTTTCGTCTTGGCTAGCTCGGCCGACACAGCTACCAAGTGCCTGCCTGGGCGCTTCCGGCCCGGAACCGCCACACTCCCGCGAAAACACTGTGCCTCGGGGCCAAGAGAGGTGGTAATGACCGGCCGGCACGGAAGGTGAATTTGCAACAACGCTGTCTCGGTGACTGCCGCCCAGAGGGCGCCGATCTCCGAATCTCCACCGATCATAGAAATCAAGTGGGCGCAGGCCTGACCTTTTTCCTCCTTCGCGGGTTCCAGAACGGCTCGGTCAATGTAAACCCGAACGCGCGTGGTCGTGTCCTTCGTGCGCTTCGTAAACTCCACTGTTCCAAAGCGTTCGTGTGCGTTTTGCATTGCAGTTTCCTCCAGCCATTAGTTGCGTCGCATCCACGCCCCCAATTGAGGCTCGGAGCTAACTGGTAATTTCGACTCTTGCAGAGGAAGGTGTCTCAACGCTTGGTGTCTGCCCACTTCCCGGGAAGCAGAATCGGTTGAACGGCTCTTACGGAATTGATCGAAGCTATTTCAAGTCGTGGAAGTGCGGGTCGAATGGGTCAGTCCGAGATAGCGCAGAGAAACCTGTGTTTCCCATTTATCGGGAGCTGGCTTCTATGCTGATTTTTTCCGGCGCGAGCGACATCGGTGAGGTGTACGCGCACAAGACACTGTTTGAGAAATTCGTCGTGCAGGACGCGTCGGGGTGGGAAGCGGAATCAGCGCAGTTGTGCCACACTATGTTTCTGATCTGCCCACGGATAGAGGCTTAGGCAAACGGTCGTTGCGAAGTTTAAAGAGCGCGATCGAGGACCCTGATGGCCTTATCGATTCCGGTACTCGACCGAAAGCTTCGAAGTCACTCGGTGACTTCAGCGACTAAGACCTTCGCAAAATCAAATGGCGCACAATCCAGCCCGCGCGAACCAAGAAAAGCACGCCCTTCGGTTTTGCCGATCCAAACAACGGGAACGGGGATTAGTACCAAGCCGATAGCTCTCTTCTTCCAACGAGCTCAGGCAAGGTCGAAGCGATCGAGATTCATTACTTTGGTCCACACCGCCACGAAGTCTTTCACAAACTTCTCCTTGGAGTCGGTGCATCCATAGACTTCCGCGAGGGCGCGCAGCTCGGAGTTCGAACCGAAGATGAGGTCGACGCCGGTGGCGGTCCACTTCGGCACGTTTGTCTTGCGGTCGCGCCCCTCGTACACGCCTTCCGAGCCATTGCCGGTGGATGGTTGCCATTGTGCGCTCATGTCGAGCAAGTTGACGAAGAAGTCGTTCGTCAGCGTCTCCGGCCGCTTGGTGAAGACGCCGTGTGTGGACTTCCCGTAATTTGCACCCAGGACGCGCAGGCCGCCGATGAGAACCGTCATCTCGGGCGGTGTTAGCGTCAACAGTTGCGCCTTATCGATCAGCAGCTCCTCCGCTGATACGCTGAACTTGGCCTTGAGGTAGTTGCGGAACCCGTCCGCGACCGGTTCGAGATAGGCGAAGGACTCCACATCGGTCTGCTCTTGCGACGCGTCCGTGCGCCCCGGCGTGAAGGGGACTTTCACGTTGTGACCGGCGGCCTTCGCGGCCTTCTCGACAGCCGCACAGCCGGCGAGGACGATCAGGTCGGCAAGCGAAACCTTTTTCCCCTTTTTGCCGTTGGATTTCGGGCTGTTGAACTCCTTTTGGATCGATTCGAGCGTGCGCAGCACCTTCGCCAGCTGAGCCGGCTGGTTGACCTCCCAGTCCTTCTGTGGTTCAAGACGGATGCGCGCGCCGTTCGCTCCGCCGCGCTTGTCGGAGCCGCGGAAGCTTGCCGCCGAGGCCCAAGCCGTCGAGACGAGCTGGGAAACGGAGAGACCAGATTTGACGATTTTCGCCTTCAGAGCGGCAATGTCCTTCGCGTCGATCAGCTTGTGATCGACCGCCGGAACGGGGTCTTGCCAGATCAGCTCCTCCGCCGGGACTTCGGGGCCGAGATAGCGCGAACGCGGGCCCATGTCGCGGTGGGTGAGCTTGAACCACGCGCGGGCAAACGCGTCGGCGAACTCATCCGGATGCTCGTAGAAGCGCTGCGAGATCTTCTCGTAGGCCGGATCCATCCGCAAAGAGAGGTCTGTCACCAGCATGGTTGCCGCGTGATGCTTTGAAGGGTCGAAGGCATCCGGAATTGGCGTGGCGCCGCCTTTGGCTTGCCACTGATAGGCGCCGGCCGGGCTCTTGGTCAGCTCCCATTCATTGCCGAACAAGTTCTCGAAATAGTAGTTGCTCCACTTCGTTGGCGTCTGAGTCCAGGTGACTTCCGGGCCGCCTGTGATCGCATCTTTGCCTTTGCCCGTGCCATAACGGCTCTTCCAGCCGAGGCCCATCTCCTCAATGGGCGCTGCCTCGGGAGCGGGGCCAACAAGCTTCGGATCGCCGGCGCCGTGGGTTTTTCCAAAGGTGTGACCTCCAGCAATGAGCGCAACCGTCTCCTCGTCGTTCATCGCCATGCGGCGGAACGTTTCGCGAATATCCTTGGCCGCCGCGACGGGATCAGGCTTGCCGTTCGGCCCTTCCGGATTCACATAGATGAGACCCATCTGCACGGCGGCGAGCGGATTCTCAAGTTCGCGGTCGCCCGTGTAGCGGTTGTCGCCCAGCCAGGTGTCCTCCTTGCCCCAGTACACGGCTTCGTCGGGCTCCCACACATCGGGGCGCCCGCCGCCAAAGCCGAAGGTTTTAAAGCCCATCGACTCGAGCGCGACATTGCCGGCGAGGATCATCAGGTCGGCCCAGGAGATTTTCCGGCCGTATTTCTGCTTGATTGGCCACAGCAACCGGCGCGCCTTGTCCAGGCTCGCGTTGTCCGGCCAGGAGTTGAGCGGCGCGAAGCGCTGTTGGCCGGCGCCCGCGCCGCCGCGTCCATCGCCGATGCGGTACGTGCCCGCGCTGTGCCATGCCATGCGAATAAAGAGACCCCCGTAGTGGCCGAAATCCGCGGGCCACCACTCTTGGCTGTCCGTCATCAGCGCGTACAGGTCCTTCTTCAGCGCTTTGAAGTCTAGCTTCTTGAACTCTTCGACGTAGTTGAAGGCCTCGCCCATCGGATCGGACTGGGGCGAGTTCTGGCGGAGAATCTTGAGGTTCAGCTGGTTCGGCCACCACTTGCTGTTCGACCTCATTCCAACATTCGTGGTCCCGTGCATGACCGGGCACTTGGCTTCGGTTGACAAAGTTTGCTCCTTCCTTCTTTCGAATTAGTCGATTAGGTCAAAAGAATTGCAAGTTCCGAACCTAAACTCGCTTCCCGCTCGCGCCATCGCCGCCGGGGCTCGCAAGCTGGCGCGCCATTTATTCCCACCCGCATGCCTACGACACTTTACGGGAAGCGCGACGCGAAGCGCACTTCGTGCAGAGCCCCCGAAAAATGAGCTCGCATTCGCGAAGAACCCGCTTACCGAGGGAGGCCGAGGCAGGCCTGGGCACGTCATACCACTTCATGTCCTCGACGTTGCCGCAGCGGTCGCAGATGAAGTGGTGATGCCGTATGCCTTTGGCATCGAATCGCGCAGCGCGGCCCTCGACGGCCACTTCACGCACCAAACCTGCCTGCACCAGGTCCCGCAGATTGTTATAAGTCGTGGCCCTTGAAGAGCGTGGATCCACGCGATTCACGGCTTCGAAGATTTCCGCAGCCGTGGGATGCCTGTTGCATTCCATTAAGAATGCCATCACGGCGTAGCGCTGCGGCGTGCACCGCAACTCGCTGCCCTCCAAGGACCGTTTAATCGCCGAAGCGTCCATGCGAGATCTGGAATATATCTAATCTAAAAGTTTGTCAAGTCTGGTGCTCTTCATTGCCGCTGAGCAGAAAACTGGCGGATGCCGTATTGAGTATCCTCATCGACTGGTTGCCCTGTTGAGCTAACCGGAAGCTATTCCGGGCCAGAAGTCCGGTTCGGGGAAATGGCCGGATCACGTAGTTTGACTTTGGGTCTGCCTCTTTAGGCAGCTCTCTTAATCGCGGCTACGGCGGTTGAATACACCGTCCAGTATTTCCTTGCGTTATCAACCTCTGAGCTTTGGATCACGCCGCCGAACTCCACCCGAACGGCCGGATAGTTGCTCTCATGTAGAGCTTCGGAGTAGTGCCATTCCTTGCCGTCCGAAACAATGAGGTGGTCGCCGTAAGCGCCAGGACACGAGCCGTTGCACACCAAGAAAGGAATGCCTGTCAGTGCGGTCAATTCATCGTAGTGTCCGTTGTTTGCTTCCGCATCCACCATTACGACCGCACCTGGGATTTCATCTCCATCCAGTGTCAGTGCCTGCGACTCTTCGAGTCGGTAGCCCAGTTTTTCGAAAATGTCTTTGTCTTGCCCGGCACAAACGAGTGTTGAGTAACACCGATCACTCATGGCTCTGTTTCCTTTCTCCGGCAGGTTAGTCACTTCAAACTGGTAGTCTCGCCAGTGCAGAAGACTAACGTTAGTTCGTTCGAGAAACGCTCCTTCTCTCGAATGACTGTCGTCCCGTCTTCCTCCTCTTCCGACTTATCCACTAGTTTGATTGACTGCCAATGCGCGATGTGCCGCGTTTCGCCGTTACCGAAGATGCCGTTGAGCATTCCGGCGGTGCAGAGCAACCCGACGTGCCCGCCGTGCAAGGGTGTGAGCGGACGCCCGCTGATGTCTGCCTGCTGCGCGAACAGCACAGCTGAGGCTTGGCGATAAGCTGACGATCTCGGAAGAAGGTCCTCGATTTCGTCCAATGGCAGCCCGCGATAAACCAACTGCACTGGCTCACTTGGTAAAACGACGTATTGGTGGTCAGGCTCGGAGGGCAGCGACAGAAGTTTCTCTGGGTCCCTCGCCAGGGACTCGTACCGCATGAGTGCCCGAGTGATCTCGCTATCCTGGAGCCGATCCCTTTCGGACCGGGTGAGTCGCACTCCCATTACGACGACCTGTTTGTACTTCACGCTGTCGGGTTCGGTGAGGTGGTAAACGCGGACATCGCGGAATTGATATGCCAATATCTGGCCGCAATCGCGGATGTAGTCCCTGGGAATGACCAGGATCAACACACCGCCGCGCTTGAGCCAACGATACACATGCTCGAGGAACAACCGCTCCATGCGCTGCGATTTGTCCTCACCGATCTCACAATCGTATGGAGGATTCAGGTAAATCAATGAAAAGGATTCCACCGGGCACTGCACGTCAAAACAGTTTCCATGAATGACATCGTCTGCCAACGAGCGGGCAAGCGCGGCTCTCTGCGCATCCAGTTCGATTCCGTACCGGCGGGTCTTTGCATCGCGCGTGACTTCGGCGAACGCCACGCCCTCTCCTATGCAAGGGTCAAGAGCCGAGCAAACCTGTTCGGGAAATTGAAGAAATGTGCGAATCCGTTTGGCCTCCGCAATCGGAAGAGGATAGAAGCCCAAACGTTGACGACCAGCAAGACGCATCGACAGCCTCCTGATTGAGTCCTAACAAGTTGCTATAGCGCGGAGTGGAAGAGTGGTTGTTACTTATGATTCGCACACGACTTGCGAACAGCGAAGATTGCGCGCTTGGGAATCCGTGCAATCTGTAGGTCGTGCAAATCCTCGGGGCAATCAGCCATGCGGTAAGAGTTCTTGCTGGGCTTTCACTGCTTCGCCGGTGGAACGACCAGCCCCGCTCGGTCTTCCGAGCCCTTCAGTGGGGATTCCATGCTTAGCCAACAGAGCGGTGGCGGTAGCTATATCAGCGGCCTCTTGCCTCCGATGAGCAGTGTCAAGAAGCGATGGGATAAACGCCTCGCCTTCTGCAATCATTGCCCGGTTGACGTCCTCATAGTCGCCGGACAGCCAATATTGGCCACCGTATTCCACGGACAAACACCGGCCACGCGAATCGAATTGCGACAGGAAGAAAGCGGTTGAATCACCCGCCTCGAAGTAGTGGCTGTAAAATCCAGCCCGATTGTAATGAGCAATGAAACTGCAATGCTGAATCAGGTGGTCGTAAAGCGCTTTTGTAAACTGGTCAAACCGCAAACCGCTCTTGAGGAAGCGAATCCAGGCCCGCAGGACCGTTGTTTTCTGAGCGGCTGACATGAACTGTACGTCTCGGAATTCGTGTAACATTGTGCGTCACCCATTTGGAATTGCGCGGTGAATTTCTCTGCGAAGAGTTGCGCGCCGTAGCAGAGAAGACCAAGAAATATGAAGAACATAGAGGTGAAGGCATGCTCCTTCGGAGATCGAGTGCGCGAAAGCCGACTTCGGAATCGGTCTACGTCAGACTTCGAGAAACAGGACCTCTGGGGGAACACCAATGAAGGGAGAATTTACTGGAAAGGACGCCGAAGTCCTCTCGTTCATCCGCTCGGAGCTTTGGATCTGCGTTGCCGTCTCGCCTCTCGCAAGCGGTCGGCAGCAATTTCCGCGGCACGGTTGTAAATCTGGGCCCAGCTGATATCGATCTTCGAACGCCGGCCTTTCTCTCTCAATTGCAGGCCGGACGCCTCAACATCAACCACCAGGGGACGTCCTCGTATCACGCAAGACGTCTCCACAATCAAGCGCCTTTTCCGTTGAGTCAGTTGTCTCACGATTGCTCTCCCGTTCGTTCCGCTTTCTGCCGGAGTGAAGGGTCGCCATTGCGTCCCGAGTAATGCTTGAGTCGCTCTCGGCACAGCGCCTTCGCTGTGTAGTGCGGCACAGCGTTCCCTATCTGTTTCACTTGTGTCGATTTGTTTCCGTGGAACTTGTAGCTCCTGGCGAAACCTTGCGCTGCGGCCAACTCATGAGGCTGAAGCATGCGGAAACGGATCCCGAGATATTGGTTTTCACCGACTGGAATTAAGTAGGGCTCGACCAAACCGAAACGGTCTTTCGTGGTGACGGTGTCCAGGGGTTCGTCGATAGGTTGGCAGACTCCGGTTCCATAATATTTGGAAACGTAGGGTTCGACTAGGAACATGTCCGAACTCGTCGCGGTCACAGTGGGCATTGGTTGCTCAACGCTGCGCACGTTCTGCTCTGTATCGTTGCCATGCTGATGAGGAAGAAGAAATGGTTCGACCACACCAAACCCATTTTTGCAGGTCAGTGTGGGCATGGGTTCGTCCACTGGACGACAGCGATCGTGGGACGAAGCGGAACCTCCATCTCCGTGGTTGACTGCGACTACAAACGGCTGAACCAATGCGTCATGGTTTTCCGTCAACACGGTGTCGAGGGGATCGTCAACGCTCTTGGGATTGCGACCCTTGCCTTCTGGTCCACCGGCGGCAACCAGGAACGACTCGACGACGGCAATCGATTGACGGGTGAGCACTGTGTTCAGGGGTTTTTCGACAGACCGAGGCTCACCGGCCCGTTCGGGACCTCCCGCGCCAATTAGGAAAGGTTCTGCCAAGCCGAGCCTGGCTTTCGTTGTAATTGTCGACGTCGGCTCATCCACTGATTTAACGTACCGACCGTTGACTCCCTGATGATCGATGGCAACAACGAACGGCTCGACCACGCCGCCCGCTCCGTGACTTGTGATGGTGGGGACCGGTTCATCGACTGTGTGTATGCGAGGCTGTTGGCCCTCTCGCTCACCAAAGAATGGAATCAGGAACGGTTCAACCATCTGTACCGCACCCTTGGCGCAGATCGTCGGTACAGGTTCCTCTACGGGTCGTGGCGCTCCACCCGAGGCCTGAGAAAGCAAGAAGGGTTCGCACAATCCGATGTGCTGCCCGTTCGCGGTAACTGTGGGCAACGGCTGGTCGATCGAGCGCGTCTTGTTGGTGCCGTAGAACATCACGAGGAAAGGTTCTATATCCAGGCCATTGATTTTCTTCATGCCCGCTGCAATCCGCTTCAGCGTCTTCTCTGCCAGCGGTTTCTTTCGCGTGAGGATATTCTCGCCTTTCAGCTTCCAGTCGATGATTTCTCGGGCCGGGCGCCATGGTTTGAGGGGCGGCGAAGAGAAGAGCGAGGTTTGCAGCGAGACCTTTTCGCGTGGCCCATGGGAGGGCATTGGCCAACTTGGGTTTCCTCTTCGTGTAGCAACAATGAACAGACGCTTGCGAGTTGTTGCGTCACCATAATCAGCGCAACAAATGAACCGTTCGTCCACGCGGTAACCAAGCGAACGTAGAGCTTGGAGGAATGCTTGATAGGTGTCACCGATCTTGGATTTGAGGGGCCTGCCATTTGCTCCGAGCGGACCCCATCGGACGAATTCAGGTACGTTCTCGATGATGATGTTTTCGATGTAAAGTTCCTGCGCCCACTGAATCACGCCCCAGGCAGGCACGCGCTTTTGATCCTCGATCGGCCGGCCCCCACGCGCCACCGAGTGGAACGTGCATTCTGGAGACGCCACGAGCAGGTGCAAGCGACCCCGTGGAACAACATCTCGCGGGCGGATTTCTTCGACCCGCGCACAAATGTGCTTTGCCCACGGATAGTTTGCTGAATGCGTCGCGATCGCAACCGGCCAGTGATTGATCGCGACAAGTTCTACCTCAAACTCCAGTTCGATCGCGGCTTCGATCAGCCCGCTACTGGTTCCTCCCGCACCGCAAAACAGGTCCGCACAATAGAGTTTCAAGAGGAGCCTCCCGGTTTCACGATGGGGCGCTTTCAAGGCTGGTCGTCGTCTTGATCTGAGAGCTAAACGTTCAATTGAAGAGAAGATAGCGCTGAGATAGTCGTGCGGATGCCGTGCACGCAATTGCGAGAGTATGCGAATTCAAGACTCGTATGCTTCGGTCACGAAACTGGCGATCTCGCGGTCAACTTCGTCAGGTAACGGCGCTTCCTTGATCTCGCCCGCCAGCCAGAGCTTCAACAGCTCCTTGGCTGCCTTCGTTTCCCCTTTGACCACAACCACCAAACATGGATTGTGAAGGCCGGGTCGGTCGTATTCCAGAGCATGGAGCCCAGCCGCCTTCATCGCTTCATGATCGTTGAGCATTTCGACCAGTCTTGCGCGTGCTTCGAAATCGCGCTGGTCTACACCCTCACCATCACTAAACCCATACTTGTCCGTGAAATCTTCCCAGGTTCCAGTCGCCATTGATTGCTCCCTTCGCGATTAGGCCACCTTACACGTTTCAAAGCCGAGTGGTCCGTGGCGGAGGCGAGCCCGATGAATTGGACCTCGCAGTCGGAACCCATAGACGAGTCCTCGCCTAGCTATGGCAGGTCAATGACTTACGAGTCGGTGCCCACTTAATTGGCAAACGGTTTCGCTGGTGCTAGAGTCCTCGCCGCTATGGGTATCGCAATCCCGGCCGGAACCAGCCCGCCACCGAATGTTGCCCGTCGGCAGGTTCTAAGAACGAATCCAAAAGGCAGCAAGACCGAATGTGTTTTCGCCGATGGCACTGCCATCTTAGTCTCGAATTTCTTGGCGTCCTTCATTGGCGCCGGTGACGAATTGCTATTCTCCGTGGAGCTTGAAGCAGCGGACGCAGGCACACAAATCTACATTCGCAACACGAATCCGGAGGAAAGAAGGAGGGACATCTTTCAGGCAGAGATCGGCTATGCCACACAGCCCCGAAAGGACAAGCGGGACAACCTCTTCGTTGCCGCTGAGGTTTGCGATCCCAGCTTGGGCATCTCAGCTATCCATCTCCGCTGCGAGGCGCTCAGGGATTATTTCTGCGTTGGCGACCGCCGCCGCGCCTGGGATCGGCAGCCCTCATTCTACGAACTCTTGCGCGTCAGTCCCACCGTGTCGCCGGCAGAGCTGCGCCTCGCTTTCAAATTGCGCAGCCTTGAACTCTGTACAGCACGCGCTTCAACTGGCGACCTTCGTGCGTTAGAGCGCGCTTTCAACATTCTCGCGCAACCAGAACTGCGCGCTTGTTACGACGCTCTCCGGAACGATCCCGCGTCTCCTGTGCTATTCCCATATGGCGGCTTTGGTTCGTTGCTTGTTGCGGGAGATCTTTCAAGAGACGGGAAGATAATTTACGCATCCCGCATCCTATCCTTTCGCCCCGAGCAAAACTTCAAACAGCTCGAAGCGCCGGTGCGAAAGATCACGTTTTATAAGGATCACGCAATCTACCGAGATTCACGTCATCGGATCGAGGTTCTCTTCGACCAAACATCGCTGCCGCTGTTGTGGGATTCGAGTTGGAATCAATGGAAGCATTTGCTAGGTGCGAAGGTGGGAGTCAAGGCGCCCTTCATTCAAAGCGGCAAGTATCAACACCGCGCCGGCGAATGGCATCTAGTGAAATGGGAAACTGCTCTTTCGAGTCGCCTCGAAGTGGCGCTGCCCTCAAACATTGCTGAACAGGTTGCGGAAGCCCGCAGGCTCCATCATCGTTTCGGTGAGTTTGCCGAGGCCCTAGATCACATTCGAGCGAGCCTGGAATCCGTGCCGATCGAGAGAAGTAACCTCCAAAAGCTCTGCGCTCGTTTGGGCATGCCTAGCGATTTCGACGTTGCTTTGATCACCTGGAAACCCGACTACGATGAGTTCTTCTACAAGCAGCTCTGTAGACGTGCTCGCTGTCTCTATCTCTTTCGGTCCGAGTACATCTTTGATCTCGAAAGAGCGGTCGTCGTGGAGACACCCCGGCTCGGCCATGCCACATACCTTTTTTCCAGGCCTGCCAGTATGTCCGAGTTCCTGGCGATCTACAGCAAGGTCACCAGGGAAGACATCCTTCGGAACCGCAGCAATGTGGCTGAAAGGCTCGGCTTCTTGGGCCGTCTGATCCACGGTCTTAAGCCGCGGGGCTGGTTGAACGAACTGAAAGCGCGGCTAAGCGAGACTGCTGACTACGCGAAGATCTCCGACTGAGGATTTAGGACGCATTTGGTGGTTGGATGGGCAGAAGCGGACTGCTTCACTCTCTGCGGCTTTGATGTCGCCTATCGCCCAATCCTGCCCCGCAACCCCTGGGACAATTACTTTGTTCAATCCGATGCCTGACGTTGGAGTCACGTCAGTTTCATCCCTTTGGTGATTTCTTGGCGAAAGACCTTAAAGGCTAGCCATGAAAGGGGAAATTGGCGCAAGAAAGTCTGACAAAAAAGAACCGTGTTTAATCGCCTCCTCGGTGTCGAAGTGGTTCGAGCAGCTTTCTAGGTTTTCACTATGGACGCTCCGAACGTTGCGGGGGCGGATCAAGCCGCACTTGCCGGCTCGAACGATCCTTGCGGAAGTCGGCTTGTCTTCCGTGCCTCAATTTTGGCATCAAGAAGCCAACCACCGTGGAACTGGTATTGCCGCCGTTTGCCGCTTCGTAATATTGCTAACTCTCGACCCAATTATGGGTAGTAGAGCGGTGGCTCTGAGGAAAAATGGAGCGCTAGCCAGTAATCTTTCAATCGGCCAAATGAACACAAAATCCCCTTATAGTAGAGGCGCCGCAAGCTTTTCCGGCCGAAGGAGTCTAACTTATTTTCACTCAATTAATTACAAGGTCCTTGGATCTGCGGCCCACCGTAGGTGCCTCCCTCACGGTGCGGCCGACACTTGGCTCTCGGGCGTCAAGTTGACACATCTAAGGATTCACGTAGGCTGTGAGCCGAAATGCCGACAGCCACTCAATCTCAACCTTCAGAGGCTCGGGGCAATTTAGACCCTGCTTTCTTCAGCGTTTCAGAGCTGGCAAGGAGGTGGCGGTGCTCCAGAGCGAGTGTCTACAATCATCTTCGCGGTGAGGTTGTGTTAGACTTTGCTCGATCAGGGCGCAGAGGGCATAAACTCATACCCCGAGAAACAGTAATGGCCATCGAGCATAAACGTCTGAGGGTTTTGCGCTGATGGGAAGCGCGACTGAACTGAGTGTGCGCAAAAGGAAGGGCTTGGCCGTCTATCAGCTCGAAGGTCGATTCCGGGGCCACCGGATTCGCGTCTCCCTTGGAACAAAGAATCATGCGACCGCGAGCGAGTGGGCCCGAAACGTCAATTTCGCGATCGAAAGGGGCCCTGATTCCGCCTTTTGGCTGGAATTGCGGAGAGTGCTTCCGAGTACCACGTTTGAAAAACTGGCAAGCCTCATTAGCTATAAACTACAGTCCGATCCCATTTCTCCTCCGAAACCAACGTGGCTGGATCTGAAGAACTCCTTCACGGCCGAGATGGAGCGTCGCATTGCGATCGGGAAAATCCGCACTTCCACCTGGGAACGGTATCAACAAACGCTGAATGGATTCGACGCTTTCCTCGCCACCCAAAACGTGACGGAGCTCGACACTGTCACAAAGACAGTCGTCGAGAATTTCAAGGTATGGCGAATAACCGAAATCCGAAAACGTAAGTTTTCACGCGGTGGCGCGGGTCTCGTACTCGACGCTGCAATCCTGCATCGCGTCTTTCGGCACGCAGTCGACTGCGAGCTGCTCAAGACCAATCCCGTGAGAATGGAAGGGAGGCCAGGAGATCAGCCGGAATCAGGCGCTCAGCCTTTTACGGCAGATCATCTCTCCAAGTTGCGGGGCGTGGCCGGTACAGACTTGCTGGCATTCCTGCTTCTTCGGTGGACCGGGCTGCGCGGATCGGACGCCGTTGGCTTACATTGGGGAGAAATCGACTGGGCCAGCAAAGAGATCAATCGATTGACACAGAAGCGCCGCAAGCGCGTTATTGTCCCCATTCATCCGGAGCTACAGTTCGTGCTGGAGACCGAATACACGCAACGCAATCCCCACGTTGAAGAGCGAGTGCTCCTCAATCCAAACACTGGAAAGCCCTATACCCGGCCCCGTTTGTACGAACGGATGCTGGCGCTCGGTCGGCGAGCGGGAGTGCTAGACGCTCACCCGCACCGTTTTCGCGACACCTTCGCCGTGGACATGCTGGCGCGTGGCGCGAGCCCTTACGATGTAGCCAAACTGCTCGGGGATACCATCGAGACGGTCGAGAAGCATTACACGCCGTTTGTAAGAGAACTTCGGGAACGGGTGCGCCGGCTGATGGAGAATGGAGAAGGGCTGGAAAGTTGGGCACAGTTTGGCCACAGTGACCCTCAAAAAGCGACCGTAAAATCCACAACTAATTGATAAAACAGTATGTAGTGGCGGACAAGCCTGTAAGCCGGATTCTGTGCGGCGCGTGGGCGTTGCCACCTGCGCGCCGTGGCGATCATTCCTCTAGGTCCAGGTTCGCACCTGGACTCCAGCAGCCTACCCGAGGGTCCTAACGAGCTGGGCCAGCTCTCCCCTCCTATTTGGCCTTGCACCACGCGGGGTTTGCCGTGCCGTCCCGATTGCTCGGGACGCGGTGGGCTCTTACCCCACCGTTTCACCCTTACCAAGCGCTATCGCCTTCCGCAACCCGCTTGCGCGGGCTGCTTTCAGGCTGTCTGAAGGTTTTCCTTCAGATGGCCACCGAGGCGCATTGCACCGGCGGTTTATTTTCTGTGGCACTGTCCGTAGCCGGAAACCTCGCCTCGCTTGCGCGAACTGCGCGAAGAGTCAGCCCCCTGGCGTTACCAGGCGCGTTGCCCAACGGTGTCCGGACTTTCCTCCCGGCCTGCCTTCATGCGAAGGCCGGCCCAGCGATCACCCGGCCTGCCCGCCACTCTCAGTATATCATCTCGCATCGTTCGCCCGCTCAGCTGATGGCACGGAAAAATACACAGAAATGGGCGCTGGCCGGACCGCTGAAATCATTTTGCGGGCTCGGAACGCGGCCCAGTCGCAGCTAAATCTTTTGGGTTATTTGGATTGTAATCCAGGCGAGAATCGGGGGTGCCACGTGGAGCGTTTTCGCAGGGTAAATCACCAATTCCTAAACCGAGAGTGCCGGTCTTCGAGGCCGGCACTCCCAGTAAAAGAAAGTAGAACCGACTTTCCGAACGGAGCTAATTTCCCCCGGTTGCAGATGCTGACAGCGGCTTGGCGGTGTACACGGTGATCTCGACGCGGCGGCTCGCTTCACGTGCTTTCTTGCCCTTGCCTTCGTCGATCAGCTTCTGATCCCCGAGTCCCACCATATGGATCCGGTATACGGGAACATCGTGGCTGCCTACCAAATAGGAAATCACTTGATTGGCACGCGCCCGGCTCAGCTGGTCGTTGAAGGCTGCGTTTCCGGTTTGATCCGTGAATCCCTCGACCGTAATGAAATACCGCGCCTGGGAGCCGAGTTGCGTGGCCACTTCGTCCAGCTTGGCCTTCTCGTCCTTCGTGAGCGTATCCTTGCTGATCGCGAAGTGCACGACAGTCTGATTGGCGGGTTTGTAGTCGTCGATATTCGCAACTACGTTCCGCAAATCACTTATGTCCTTAGTGTTCTGGTTGGACTTGGCCATCGCGCCTTTCGAGGTACTGTCGGCGGTCTTCGCGATTTCGTCGGTGGCGGACAGCTTCTTCTCATCTTCATCGACAACCTGATTCGTCTTGTTGATGTCGGCGACCTGCGAGGAATCGCGCGACTGCGAACTCTTGTCGACTTGATCGATCTTCTGATCCACCGGCGTGATGCTCTGCTTGACGTAGTTCTTGGTCGCGCAACCGGCGATGAACAGCATACCTACAGCTAGAGTGATTGTTGCGGACAAAATTCCCTTACTCATTTTACGGTCTCCCCCCACAATAATCAGTTCTGGGCGCCTTGACCCGTAGCCAGGACTTCTCCGTTTTCCCCCAAAACTCGATATAACTATCGCACGTAGCCGTCCATTTTGGCAACAAATCGAATTGTACTGTTAAGTCTCAATCCCACAAACAAATAGGAAGTATTTCCAGTTTGGCAGGCTTTATGCATGCACGGGTTGGACACGTAATCTTTACACGTTGTGTAAACAGGGACACTCAAAATTTCCGCAAGCTTAACGATTGCCCGAAGCCCTTTTCGAGCGTCCCTTACCCTTGGATTTCACCGAGGCCCCCTGAGCTGAGACGCGGTCCGGCTCGGCTTTCCGCCGCCCAGCCAGCAGATCATCGAATTCATCTTCGTTCAGGATGGTGACGCCAAGCGAGCGCGCCTTGTCATACTTTGAGCCAGGGTCGGCTCCGACCACGACGTAATCGGTCAGCTTGCTGACCGAGCTGGCCACCTTTCCGCCATGGCGAGTCACTTCCGCGCCGCCCTCCTCGCGCGAACGCCGCGCCAGCGCTCCGGTAAAGACGAAGGTCTTCCCCGCGAAGCGCGTGTCTTCCGGCGCCGCGCGTTTTTCCGTCATCTTCAGGCCTTCGTCTTTGAGGCGCTGAATTAATTTCCGGTTCGCGGGCTCCGAGAAAAAATCGGCGATGCTTTGCGCGACCTTGGGGCCCACTTCCGGAACTTCCTCCAGCTCTTCCACGGTGGCCTCGGCAAGTTTCGGAAGCGAAGTGAAATGTTCGGCGAGGAGCTGGCCCGTGCGCTCGCCGACAAAACGCATCCCCAGTGCATAGATCAGCCGCGCAAGACTGTTGCCCTTACTCGCCGCAATTTCATCGAGCAAATTCTGCGCCGATTTTTCCGCCATGCGCTCCAGCTCGGCCACGCCATCCAGTTTCAATTCGTACAAGTCGGTGAAGTCTTTCACCAGGCCCTTGTCCACGAGCTGGTCGACGATTTTTTCGCCGAGGCCGTCGATGTTCATCGCATGGCGCCCCGCGAAATGCAGCAGCGATTCCTTGCGCTTGGCCGGGCAGCTCGCATTGACGCAGCGGTAGGCGACATCTTCCGGGTCCTTGTGAATCCGGCTGTGGCATTCGGGGCATCGTTCCGGCACGACAATTTCGCGGCGCGGCTTTCCTTCCTTGACCACCTTGATCACGTGAGGAATCACTTCCCCGGCGCGCTCGACGATCACGGTGTCGCCAATGTGCAGACCCAGCCGCGCAATTTCATCCATGTTGTGCAGCGTCGAACGGCTGACCATGACGCCGCCGACCTGCACCGGCTCGAGCACCGCGACCGGCGTGAGCGTGCCCGTACGGCCCACTTGAAAGAGGACGTCGTTCACAACCGTCGTTTCCTGTCGCGCCGGATATTTGTAGGCGACGGCCCAACGCGGGGCTTTCGCCGTGAAACCCAATTCCTGCTGCTGCGCGATTTCGTTGACTTTGATCACGATGCCGTCGATTTCATAAGGCAATTTCTCGCGCTTGCCTTCCCAGGAATCGATGAATTTTTTCACCGCCTCGAGCGATGGACACACGCGCCAGTCGGGGGAAACTTTGAAGTGAAGCTTCTGCATTGCTTCGAGAGCTTCCGAGTGAAGACGTGTGGGGACGCGTCCCGCCGCCAGCAAAAGATATCCGTAGAAATCCAGCCGCCTGGATCGCGTGATTTCAGGATCGAGCACGCGCACGGCGCCCGCCGCGGCGCTGCGCGGATTCGAGAAACGCTTTCCGCCCTCTTCTTCTTGCTTCTCATTTAAGGCTTCAAAGGCGCGCAGCGGCATGATGATTTCGCCGCGCACTTCAAAATCCAAAGGCATTCGCAGTTTCTTGAGTTCCACGGCATCCACCCGCAGCGGGATCGACCGAATCGTGCGCACATTCGCGGTGACTTCTTCGCCGGTCGTGCCGTCGCCGCGCGTGACGCCGCGCACCAACACACCGCCCTCGTAAACCAGCGAAATGCTCAAGCCGTCGAATTTGTGTTCGGTGACGTAGTCGACTTTTTCACGTCCGGAGAGTTCGCGCACGCGCCGGTCGAAATCTTCCAGCTCCTCCGTCGAATACGTGTTGTCGAGACTCATCATCGCCGGGGTGTGCTGGCGCGTCTCAAATCCTTTGCGCGGTGCGCCGCCGACGCGCTGCGTCGGCGAATCCGGCGTGACGAGTTCCGGGTGTTCTGCTTCGAGCCCCTTGAGCTCCTTCATCATCCGGTCGAACTTGACGTCGGAAATTTCCGGATCATCCTGCACGAAGTAGAGATACTCGTGGCGGCGGAGTTCCTCACGCAGCTTTTCTATCTTTTTGGCAGTCGTCGCGTTCTTCGCCATGCGGCCTCGGAGAATCGAAAGAAACGGGCGTTCAGTATACAATGCGCGCCCGGCCTCGAAACAGGTGTACGTTCGCCGCCCAGGCACGGTATGTTAGTTTTCTTTGATTGAGTTCGGTTTGAGTGGAACGGAGTACACCAGGTGTCGACGCAAGCTCGCGAGGCAGTGTTGATCGTCAATCCCACGGCCGGCGGCGGCCGAGCCGTGCGGAAACTGGACGAGGCGCGCCGCATCTTCCGCGACGCCGGAATCGAAACGGAGCTTCACAACACGACGGCTCCCGGCGAGGCGACCGTCATGGCCCGCCGCGCCGTTGACGAATCGCGGCAACTCGTGATTGTGTGCGGAGGCGACGGCACGGTGAATGAAGTTGTCAACGGGTTGGCTTGCAGCAAGGTGCCGCTCGCCGTTTTGCCTGCCGGGACCGCGAATGTCCTCGCGAAGGAATTGCGCTTGCCGCGGGACTTGCCGCGCGCCGCCGAGCGCATCGTGCACGCGCCATACCGGCGCATTGCCCTCGGCCTCGCCATCCCGGAAAAATCGAGTGGCGAGCCGCGTTATTTCCTGAGCGTCGCAGGCGCCGGAGCGGACGGTGCGCTGGTTTCGGCCGTGCGCCCGGAAATCAAGCTCAAGGCGGGCATTCTCGCCTACTGGCTGGAAGGCCTTCGCCAGTTGACACAATACGATTTCCCCATGTTTCGAACGTCGATGGCGGGCAACGCAATTGACATTGACGCTTCCCTCGTCGTCGTCGGCCGCACCAAGCATTACGGCGGCCCGTTCAAAATCACGACCGAAGCTGACCTTCTGCAGCCGGAATTCGAACTCGCGTTCGTCACCACGCGCAGCGCCTGGCGCTACCTCGCTTACATGCCGTTGATCTGGACCGGGAAGCTGCGTGGCGCGCGATACGTGCGCTTCTTCAAGACAAGCTCCCTGCAGTGCGCATCGAACAGCGCGGCCCAGGTCCAGATTCAAGTGGATGGAGAGCCTGCCGGGTGTCTCCCCGTCGAGTTCCGGATCGTGCCCAACGCTCTCACCCTCGCCATGCCCGATCCGTTGTAGTATTTCCCGCGGCGAATTCAGTAGCGCAGACTTCAGTCTGTGGCATTTTGTGATGGCGAAAGTCAACTTCCGCAGGCTGAAGCCTGCGCTACATGACCGCGTCGCTAAGACCGTTCGTCGGCGTGCGGGGAAACGCATTCGCTGCGATCGTGCAATACCTGTGAGAATTGTGGACTGACACACCATGGAACCTGTAACGCATGCGCTGACCTCCATTGCTCTCGGGCGCGCCGGACTAAATAAAATCACGCGCGCCGCGACTCCGATGCTGCTCGTCTCCGGCTTGATTGCGGACGTTGACTGGGTCACGCGTCTCGGCGGAGCAGCCACATTTTTGCGCGGCCATCGAACGGTGACGCATTCGCTAGTCGGGACTGTTGCAATCATCGCCGCAGTTGCCGCAGCCTCTTGGTTCACCGGCCGGAAATATCCGAAGCTCGCAGTGGGAATTTTCCCAGCGCTCGCGATTTGCACGATTGGCGCGGGAGCGCATTTGTTGCTCGACATGTTGAATGGTTACGGCGTGAAGCTGCTCTGGCCCTTCAGTCCGAAGTGGTACGCATGGGATCTGGCGGACTCGGTGGATTCGTGGATTCTTTTTTTCCTGCTTGTCGGCTTGCTCTTTCCGGAATTATTTCGCCTGGTGCTTGAAGAGATTGGATCGAAGCCGAAGCGCCACGGCCGCCAGCGAGGAGCGATCTTCGGTCTGGTGTTCGTCGCGCTGGTCATCGCGGGCCGCGCGTTTGTGCACCAGCGGGCAATCGCGCTTCTCGATTCGCGCGATTATCGCGGGCAAACGCCGCTCGAGGTGGCCGCCTTTCCCAAGCCGTCGAATCCGCTTCTCTGGTCCGGAGTTGTGGAGACGGACAACGCGCTCTTCAATCTGGAAGTTCCACTGGGCCCCGGGCGCGAATTCGACCCTGAATTGGCGGACGTGCACTTTAAGCCGGAGCCGTCGCAAACGCTAAAAAACGCAGTCACCAGTTCCTCGGCAATCGAGTTTTTGAACTTCGCGCGATTCCCGCTCGCGCACGTGGAACCCGATGGCGATGGTTTCCAAGTCCGCCTGCGCGACATGCGTTTCGAGTCCGAATTGGCCGGCCGGCGCGGGATCATCGCGGTCATTGACTTGAACGCGCAGAGCCTCGTGACTGGCGAGCATTTCGAATACGACGGCTCGCCAAGCCGATGAGTCCGTGAATTTCTCCAAGCAGGCTGCGGAAAAACTCAATATTTTGTCATTCCGAGGCGCGCTGCGCGCCGAGGAATCTCTCTTTTCTTCCGCCTAAACAGCAGAGAGATTCCTCGGTCGCCGCGGCGACCTCGGAATGACAAAAGGGCGCACCTTTTCCGCAAACTGCTGGGATCGCGATCAACTTGCCCGCTGCGGCCGAAACACGATGCGTGACACAAGGTAGAGGCAGAGCACGACGCCCAGCGTAATTCCCGCAACTTCCAGCTTGTGAGTCAAAAGAAACTGGCTCGCCTGATCGCCATAACGAATCGCCAGAAAACCTTCGCCAAAAAAGCGAATTGCGCGCGCCGCCAGCAAGCCCAGGACGAATGTGCGTACCGGCATCTCCAGAGCGCCCGCCGCGATCACAAATACCTTGAAGGGGGTTGGAGGCGGCAAGAGCGCCGTCACCAAAATGCTGAGGAAGCCGTTCCGGTTGATCCAGGCGTGTATATGCTGGGCGCGCGGCCCGGCGTGCTTATGAAACATCGCTTCCCCACCCTTCCGCGCAATGTAGTAAAGCAGCAGGCACCCTGCGACCGAGCCAATCGTGGCCATCGCCGCGTAATACGGCATTCGCGCCGGATTGCGAACGGAAAGCTCAATCAACAACAGATCATTGATCACCGGAAACGTCAGGACGGACGAATCCAGAAACGCGATGAGGAAAAGACCCAGTCCTCCCGCGGAGGCGACGATCGCCTGAAGCCAATGAGGCAAATGAAATTTCGGCGTCGGTGAGTCCATATGGGACAATCGAAGAAGAGAGATTGTACCAGAGCCATTCCACCCACGGACTCGTACGCGCAGCTCTGCGGAATGTCACTTTCCAATTAGAGGGATATGGCTTTAGGTTCGGAGATTCTATCCTAGTTTTCTGACTTCCGGAGTCGTCTCGAGACGCGGCGTCGCAGCTTCCCAAGACTCCGGTTCAAGAAATGCCCGCGCTCAAGAAATGGCAGTACGGGAGAGCGCCGCCTGCCTAAATTGGCACGCGCTCGCCTGATTCGAGCATCCACTCTGAAGTAAATCAAACCCTTATCAAGTACCTCAACTGCATCGTCACGCCGTCCAGCGCATACGTAGACTTCGGCCAAGTTCAAATAGAGTTGCGCTTCATTGCGTCTCAAACTTAGGGCCCTCTCGCAAAGTTCCACTGCCGCAGCCCACTTCCGCCGGGAACGGGCAACTGAAACCCCCAGAAAGGAAAGGTAATATGGGTTTTTTTGGTCCAATTCGGCAGCGTGCCGAAGGTATTCAAAGGCCTCGCCTGCCTGTCCTTTTCGCAAAAGATTGAATCCTAGTTTGAATTCGGCAAGAGCAGAATCTTCCGCCATGGTCCCTCTTCTGTCCGTTCTCCCTTGGGTCACAAAGCAATGACGACGAAAATGGATCAAGATCAATCTACGCGCTCCCTTGCAGCTAATCAACTGGCCTACGGAACAGTTCGGAGACATGGCCATTCGTCCCGGTCGCGCCGAATAAATGCGTTTCTTGAAGGTAGCAGTTCGCAGCAGGGGCCTAACAATAGCTCAGGTTTCACGGGATTCTTACTTGACACGATCCGATGTCGATTGGATCATGGCGTTTCACAATCTTTTCCACTCGATTCGTTCCGAAAGACAAGAGGGTCACCATGCTGAACCGGAGAGAGTTTCTGGCCGTAACTGGGGTGAGCGCCGTGGGTGCGGCTTTGGCTTCCGTGCCGCGATTTTCCTCCGCGGCTGCGCTTCCGCTTGCCAAGCCCGATCTTACGCTGCGCATCGCGCCGGTCAGCGTCGAAATTGCGCCGGGCGTTGTGATCAAGACGGTCGGATACAACGGCAAAGTCCCGGGCCCCATCCTGCGCTTTCGCGAAGGCAAGCGCGTCACCGTCGATGTGCACAATGACACGGACATGCCGGAACTTGTTCACTGGCATGGACAATTCGTTGCTTCCGACGTGGATGGCTCCGAGGAGGAAGGCACGCCAGTTGTCCCAGCACACGGCAGCCGCCAATACACCTTTGAGCCGGGACCGGTTGGGACGCGCTGGTATCACACGCACATGCCGTCCAAGGGAAACCTTGATATGGGCACGTTCAACGGCCAATTCGGATTCTTCTACGTGGAACCGAAGAGCGAGCCGGGTAATTACGACCAGGAAATTTTTCTAGCCGCGCATCACTGGGAACCTTCGCTCGCGCACCTGGGGCCGGCGAACAACGGGTGGGAAATCGCGTACAAGAACGGCTCGTTCAACGACAAAGCTCTCGGACACGGCGATCCCATCCGCGTGAAGCAAGGGCAGCGAGTGCTGTTGCGCATTCTAAATTCCAGCGCGACCGACGACATTTCTTTTGCTCTTCCGGGACACAAATTCAAAGTGATCGCCATGGACGGCAACCCTGTTCCCACGCAAGCTTCCGTGGATGTGCTGACCATGGGCGTTGCGGAACGCGTCGACGCCGTTGTGGAGATGAATCAGCCGGGCATCTGGATCCTCGGCTCCATCGACGACGAAGAGCGAATGAACGGGATGGGCATCGTCATCGAATACGCGGGCCAGACGGGCGAACCGGTTTGGGTGAAGACCGCCAAAGTGCCGTGGGACTACACTCCTTTCGGCACACAAGACAAGCTTCCAGTGCCCGATGGGACTTTCGATCTTACGTTCAAGAAAATTCCCGGCAATCGCGTCGACTACAACCGCTGGACAATCAACGAAAAATCGTGGCCGGACACGGACCCGCTCATGGTTCAAAAGGGCAAGCGCTACCGCATGGTCTTCCACAATCAGACGGGCGACTCTCACCCGCTTCACCTGCACCGGCACGATTTTGAAATCGTCAAGATCGGCGGGAAAACCACGGCCGGCATAAAGAAAGACATCGTCAACATTCCGCGTTTCAGCGACGCGGAAGTCGATTTTGTCGCGAGCCACCCCGGCCCATCTCTCTTCCACTGCCACATGCAGTTGCACATGGATTTCGGATTCATGAATTTAGTGAAGTACACGTAGCCGGGCGAAACTGTGGTGGTATCGCAGACAGATCAAGACCCTACCCCATCCGAGTGTCTGTAAGATTTCCTGTTGAAAGTATGGGGAGAAAAAGCAAGGGTGTCTCCAGAACCAACGACCCTAGTGGGGGTCGAAGAGAGGAGACACCCTATGTCTATATCGCCTGTAGGAAGGGTAGCACTGCGGGAGTTGATGGAACAAGCTTGGCAACAGGTGGAAGGGCAAGCGCGGGGGATGCTGAAGAAAGCTGTCGAGGGGCTGCTGGTGGCCGAGCGAGACCGGCGCGTGAGCGAGGCCAAGCAGCGGGGCGAGAAAGTGTACCGTTGGGGTTACACGGTGCGGAAGTGTTGGACGACGCTGTGGGGAAGCCTGGAGCAAGTGCGCGTTCCGCGGCTGCGCGGGCGGGAAGAGATCGGACTGGTGGAACGCTATGAACGGCACGGGTTGGATCAGATGCTGTTCGCGCTGACGGTGGGCGGACTGAGTCAGCGCAAGGTGGTCGGATGGGTGCGGCGGTTTCTGGGCGGGACGCTTTCGCCGGCCACGATCGGAGCGGTGCTGCAGCAAGCGCAACAGCAAGTCGAGCAGCGGCGCAGCGCAGCGATTGTGCCGGGACGTTATCGAGCCATCGTGGTGGACGGAATTTACCTGCGGTATCGGCGGAGTGTTTCGCAGCCAGGACGCAAAGGCGTGCTGCTGGTGGCGGTGGGGGTGCGGGAAGGCGGCGCATTTGAAGTACTGGACTGGCGGGCGGCTTCGGCGGAAACCACCGAGGACTATGAAGAGTTGCTGACACGATTATGGAAACGCGGGTTGGAGAAGGTGGAATTGATCGTGAGTGATGGACTGACCGCGATCGTCAGTGCGGCGCAGATGGTGTATCCAGCAGCTCGGCATCAGCGCTGCCTGGCGCATTGGTTTCGCAACCTGGAAGCGCTGACGCCGCGATTTGCGTGGGTCCAGCGGCGGAAATTCCGGCGGGAGTTCTGGTGGATCTGGGACGCGGAGAACCAAGCGCAGGCACGGGACTGGGCGCGGCGATTCTGCGCGCGCTGGCGGTGTGCCGCGCCGGAGATGGTCGAGAAATTCCAATTCGAGCTGGAAGAGGTGCTGGCGTTTTTCAACTTCCCAGCGCACTGGCGCCATCGGCTGCGCACAACCAACTTGGGCGAAGGCTGGTTCAAACATTTGCGCCGCTATTTGAGCCGCTTCCCCGGATGTCGTAACGCCGAGCACAGCGAGCAGGTTCTCGGTTGCTTCCTGCTCGCAGCAGAATCGATGCATCGATGAGGAGCTTTATGAACCGGAGCACCCCTCAACCTGCTTTCAACAGAAATGCTGGACAGTGCCCCATCCGACGTCCGCTTGAATGAGCCTGCCATCCGTCGTATGCTGGGTTGACCGAGTGATCTCAAAGGAGAATCCAGGAATGAAACGATTGATCTGTCTGGCAGCAATTTGTCTTGTTGCGCCCATGGTCGCCCGGGCGCAAGGCGCGGCGGCAAATCCGCTTACCGCCACCGTTCGCGCAGTGTTTGACGATTATGCAAAGAATCTGGTGGCGACTGCCCAAATCATGCCCGAGGAAAAATACAGCTTCCGCCCAACTCCCGAAAATATGACCTTCGGAAAAACGATCGGCCACATCGCCGATGTGAATAATGCCGTCTGCTCGAGGATGTTCACGCCGCCGGCCACACCTTTCGCAAAGAGCTCCGATACCGATCCGAAAGAAAAATTGGTCGCCGGGCTCAAGGCGTCCATGGATTATTGCGGAGAGCAATTCTCAAAAATGACGGACGCCAACATGGCGGAAATGGTCCCGTTCTTCGGCGGCAAACAGATCACGCGTCTTGGAGCGGCTCTGGCGGTCATCACCGATTTCGCGGATCACTATGCCGGGCTCTCGATGCACCTGCGAATCAACGGCTTGCTCCCGCCCACCGCGCAGAAAAAAATGTAAGCGCCCGGCCAAGCCTTGAAAAAATGAAAAGGGCGGCGGAAATGAATCGTCCCGGCCGCTCTTTTCGGTTTCACTCGGTTGAATCCCGGGAACGCCAATCGCCAAATCTGGTGAGAAGTGGAGTCTAGGTTCGGTTTGGTTTCTGCTCGAAATTCATGGCTTCACCCAATTTTTGGAGCAGTGTGTCGCGGGTGAAAGGCTTTGAAATAATGTCCGCGTCCAAGCTGGCGGCTTCCTCCGCGCTAAACCCTGTGTACCCGGACATATAGACAACAGCAATATCCGGATACAATCGGCCCACTCTTTCCGCCGCAGCCCGGCCATTCATTCCGGGCATCACCATATCCGTCAGGAGCAGGTGGATGGGGCCCGCGTGCTTCCTCGCGATATCGACCGCCTCCATTCCGTTGCAAGCCTCGAGGACTGTATACCCGCTCTGTTCGAGAATGCTGCGCGTTAAGGTGCGCAGCGACTCCTCATCTTCCACCAAGAGGATTGTTCCGGCGCCGCGACTCGGGGCGGCCGTCGCTGCGTTCACGCGCTGTTGTTCGGCCTCTTCGCACACCTGCGGCAAGTAAATCGTGAACGTTGTGCCAACTCCGGGCTCGCTTTTGACCCAAACATATCCGCCGCTCTGCTTCACAAAACCATAGGCGGTTGCAAGGCCGAGCCCTGTCCCCTTCCCTCGCTCCTTGGTCGTGAAAAACGGCTCAAAAATGTGGGCTTGCGTTAGAGCATCCATGCCCATCCCGGTATCTTTCACCAAAATCATTACGTATTTCCCGGGAACCATTGTCGGTTGCCTATAGGCAAATCCTTCATCGAGAGGCACATTCCTCGTCTGTATCAACAATTGCCCGCCGCCAGGCATTGCGTCACGCGCGTTGACGGCCAAATTCATGATGACCTGTTCGATCTGTCCTTGATCGGCTTTCACTTTTCCCAACGCCGGGTCCAGGATAGTTTCCAGGTGAATATCCTCGCCGAGCAGCCGCGGCAGCATCATCCCCATTTCTGCAACCACTTCATTCAGATTGAGCACCTTCATTTCCAACACTTGCTGCCGGCTGAAAGCAAGAAGCTGGCGCGTAAGCACCGACGCCCGCTCGGCCGCCTTCCTGATTTGCTCCACGGGTTTGAGCAGCGGGTTGTCCGCGCCGACCTGTTCCAACACCAGATCCCCATACCCGATGATCACTCCGAGCAAATTATTGAAATCGTGGGCGATTCCGCCGGCCAACCGGCCGATCGCTTCCATCTTTTGCCCCTGTCGCAACTGCTGCTCCAAGGCTCGCCGCTCCGAAATATCCTCGACAAAGCCCTCCAAGAATTCCACGTTCCCGTTGCTGTCCTTCACCACGTGCGCGGCACTTCGGATGGTGAACGGCCTTCCGCTCTTGTGCTTCCATTCGACTTCAATTCCTCGAACCGAGTCCTGGTTCCGCGACCACCTGGTTGCCTCTTCATGCTCGCCGGGATTGAGATAAACATCCTTGCCCATCCTCAGACCGAGTACCTCTTGTTCCGAGTCGTAGCCGAGCATTTCCACGAGGGCCGGATTGGCTTGCACGATTCGTCCTTCCGGAGTAGTTCTCAAAATTCCGAATGGGGCGTTCTCCACAAAGGATCGAAAACTCGCCTCCGAGCGCCGTTGAATGTCCTCCAGGAATTTCCGCTCGGTCATATCCCGCATAATGGCGGAACCCCCTACCATCCGGCCGCCTTGATCCTTGACGGGGGAAATCGAAATGGCGACGTGTACTCTTTTTCCGTCTTTTCTTCTCCGCACGGACTCCAGGCGCACCACACTTTCACCTTTCAATAATCTCGACTGGCTCTCCAGGGGCTCGTTGCAAAGTTCCCGAGGAGTGATCAGGGAAAGCGGGTTTCCGATTATTTCGTTTCGGGAGAAGCCGAGCATACGCTCGGCGCCGGGGTTCCAATCCGTAATGACTCCGTCCAAGGAAGCGGCGATGATGGCGTCGTCTGAAAATTCGACGATTGCCGCCAGCCGCCGAAGATCCGCTTCCTGCGCCCTCCGGCCGTTCACTTCTTCCTTCAACGTTTCCACCGTGCGGGCCAAGTCCTCCGTCCGCTCCGCAATTTTCCTCTCCAGGCCTTCGTTGAGATTCCGGATAGCGGATTGAGCGTTTTCCCGGTCTTCCATCTCACGACTCAACCTGCGAGTTACAAACACCACGATGGAGACGGCCAGCCCGATCGCCAGCAAGATCAACATCGCCGAAAGTCGCCGGGCCGTCACATAATTTGCCCTGGTCTGCATCCTCGCCTGGTCCATCTGATTTTCTTCGTGCTCGATAAAGGCAGTCCAGGCATCGCGATACTTGTCCAGGAGAGGCAGCGTTTCATGTACCTCCATTTTGTTTGCTTCGAGTGTCTTGCCCTGATCGACCAGCAAACTCAAACTCCTCTGAAGACTCTCGTCGGCAAGAGCTTTTGCCGCATCGATTTTCCTGAGGAGGTCTCTTTCCTCGTCAGAGGCCGTTTCCGCCTCGATCTGCCTCCAGGCAGCAGAACCCTTCAAAGTGTTTTCGTTCAATTGGGCCACCAGCGCAGCCGTTTCCTGCTTGTCTCTGGGCCCCATCAGGAAAATACGAACGGTGATCCGATAGCTGGAATTATAGAAGGTGGCCGCTTGCCGAGTCGTGTAGAGCTTTTCCCAACGTTCGTCGAAAAGGTGATTCGTGGAGGCGTTGATCTGCCCCATGCGGCTCAAACCCATCCAACTGACGCCGATCAGAAGGGCGACGAGACATCCAAAGGCGATTTCCACCTTGAGTCCTGTGGAATCCCTGCGCATTACATTTGCCTCCCGCCGGCGCGCTCCCGGCAACGCTCCCAATGGTAGGGTGCAGCCTTCCAACACACCGGTTCGGCACTCTCCTCAGGAACCCGGGCGATACCATCTGGGAAAGTGCTTAATTGTGGCCTACTTTTGTGCCGAGTAAAATAGGAGAGAAAGACGCCGCGCCGGATGAGTTACCCCGGCGCTATCATTTCAAGGAGCTTAGATCCCCGGAACGTCGCCAGGGCCGGGGTTTTCCACCGGGAAGCGTTCCGAACCGGGTCTGCAGTCTTGGTAATACCCCGCAAAACGGTTTGACCCTCATACCCCCTCATGTTATAAACGTGAGCTTTGTGCCGCCCCGGTAGCCGGTTGTGGGTGTTTTCCGTTTCTAAATTTGCCGGTTTGCAGTTGAAAGTCCGGGGCAAAGCGATGCACTTCCGTCCTTTCTTGAAGTGGCAACCTGTACCAAATCCGGTAAGCCATTCCATAAGCGCCCTGAGCAAAAAATACAGGGCGAAATGGTGTGCCGGAAACCGGCGGCAAGATGGGACTTTGGCCTGATGGCATGATTTCAACGGAGGATCACTGATGCGTACCTGGCTCGCGGGCATTGGCTCGATTAGAAGCCGATTCGCGAAAGCAGGCGCGGTAGGCGCTCTGCTGACTTTGCTGAGCGCTGCGTGCGCGTCGGCTCAAGAAAACCCGGCCGGCGAGGCGAGCCTGAAACTGCCCGACCTTTCGCAGGTCACGTTTCTTGGGACGGACGGGCACAAGCTGCTGACGTTCGGAATTCTGTTTTGTATTTTCGGGCTAATCTTTGGACTTGCCATTTATAGCCGTCTGAAGAACCTGCCGGTGCATCGCGCCATGCGTGAAGTATCCGAATTAATTTACGAAACCTGCAAAACGTACCTCATCACGCAGGGCAAGTTTTTGCTTTTCCTGTGGGTTTTTATTGCCGTCGTTATCGTGCTGTACTTTGGCGTTCTGTCGCCCGTTCCGCCTGTCAGCACCACGCTCCCGATTATTCTTCTGTTCAGCCTGGTCGGAATTGCGGGGAGCTATGGGGTCGCTTGGTTCGGCATCCGCGTGAATACGTTTGCCAATTCGCGGACGGCGTTCGCAGGGCTGCGCGGCAAACCGTATCCGATTTACCAGATTCCGCTGCAAGCCGGGATGAGCATCGGGATGATGCTGATCAGCGTGGAACTGATCATGATGCTCTTCATCCTGCTATTTGTTCCCGGCGAGTACGCGGGGCCATGCTTCATCGGGTTTGCCATCGGTGAATCGCTGGGCGCCGCGGCCCTGCGCATCGCCGGCGGCATTTTCACCAAAATTGCCGACATCGGTTCGGACCTGATGAAGATCGTGTTCAAAATCAAGGAAGACGACGCGCGCAATCCGGGCGTGATCGCCGATTGCACGGGCGATAATGCGGGCGACTCGGTCGGGCCGAGCGCCGACGGTTTCGAGACGTACGGCGTCACGGGCGTCGCGCTCATCACATTTATCCTGCTGGGCGTGAAGGATCCAGTTATACAAGTCCAGTTGCTGGTCTGGATTTTCGTGATGCGCATTGCCATGCTGGTCTCCAGCGCCGCCGCTTACTTCCTCAACGCCGCATACGCCAAGGCTCGCTACGCCAATGCCGACCAGATGAACTTCGAGGCGCCCCTCACCACGCTGGTTTGGCTCACTTCCCTTCTCTCCGTCGCGATGACCTACGCGATTTCCGCCGTCATCATTCCGAAACTCGGCGGCGACAGCACGCAGTGGTGGAAGCTGGCTTCGATTATTTCCTGCGGCACGCTGGCGGGCGCGGTGATTCCGGAACTCGTGAAATCGTTTACCTCCACCGAATCCAGGCACGTCAAGGAAGTGGTGATTTCCGCGGAAGAGGGCGGCGCGTCTCTCGGCATTCTGTCCGGCTTCGTGGCCGGAAATTTCTCCGCGTATTATCTGGGCATGGCCATGGTTTTCCTGATGTCCATCGCCTACCTGTTTGCCCGCCTGGGCCTCGGCGCGCTGATGATCGCCGCGCCCGTGTTTGCCTTCGGGCTTGTCGCTTTCGGCTTTTTGGGAATGGGACCTGTAACGATCGCCGTGGATTCTTACGGGCCGGTGACGGACAACGCGCAATCGATTTACGAATTGTCGCTAATCGAGCAGGTTCCCAACATCAAGGAAGAATTGAAGAAGGATTTCAATTTCGATGCCAATTTTGAGCGCGCGAAGGATCTGCTGGAGGAGAACGACGGAGCCGGCAACACGTTCAAGGCGACAGCAAAACCTGTCTTGATCGGGACGGCGGTGGTGGGCGCAACGACGATGATTTTCTCGATCATCATGGCGCTGACCAACGGCCTCACCGAAAACGTCAACAAGCTCTCCATCTTGCACGCGCCATTCGTGCTCGGCCTGATCACCGGCGGCGCCATGATCTACTGGTTCACCGGCGCTGCGACGCAGGCCGTGACTACGGGCGCGTACCGGGCCGTCGAGTTCATCAAGGCCAACATCAAGCTCGAAGGCGTGGAGAAGGCCTCCGTCGAGGACAGCAAGAAGGTCGTCGAAATCTGTACGAAATATGCGCAGAAGGGCATGTTGAACATTTTCATCGCCGTTTTTTTCGCCACGCTGGCTTTTTCCTTCCTCGAACCTTTCTTTTTCATCGGCTACCTGATGTCCATCGCCATTTCCGGCCTGTACCAAGCTATCTTCATGGCCAATGCCGGCGGCGCCTGGGACAACGCCAAGAAAATCGTGGAAGTGGAGATGAAACAAAAAGGAACGCCGCTGCATGACGCCACCGTCATCGGCGATACGGTTGGCGATCCGTTCAAGGACACTTCTTCCGTCGCTCTCAATCCTGTCATCAAGTTCACAACGCTCTTTGGCCTGCTCGCTGTGGAACTTGCCGTGAAACTGACGGCGACCTCCGGCGGCGCACTGACGCGCACACTCGCGGCCGCCTTTTTCGCCGTATCCTTCGTCTTCGTTTACCGGTCGTTCTACGGGATGCGCATCCGCCAATCGAATTAATATCGAAAGTTTGCATCTTCAACGGATCGGAGATGATGACTGACAGTCTTCGATGAACGAATCAAAGTCAACAGCCCCCTCTGTCGCGTCCGCCGGGGCGGACGACAGATGGGGCACACTCAAAACCCTCTCGCTTGTAAAGCCCGCCCATTTTCCCCGTGACAGAGAGCGATACGTGACTTAAACTCTTGAAGTTAGCTGGAGAAGTATCTCATGACGCTGGATTTGAAACCCGAAATAGCCGCCGCATTGGAAGCCCTGGCTTCGGCCAAAGGGTTGTCTGTGGAAGCCTACCTCGAGCGGCTCGTCGAACATGAGCTGCCGCTCAAGCTGGGAGATGCCGCCCGTTCGGAGGGCAGCGGTATGGTTTGGGAAAACGGGCTATTTGTCTACCGTACCGGCAGGCCGCTGCCATTGCGCGTAGTCGATGATGCCATCCGCCAGGCCCGCGAAGAAAGGGCGCAGCACATCCTGGGCAAGCATTCTTGAAGCGGTTCTTTGACAGCTCTGTTCTGGTTCCGGTCTTCTACGCTGACCATCCGCAGCACTCATCTAGCACACAGTTATTCCTTGCCGCGGGAAAGGACGACTTCTGCGCGCTCCGCACCCTCGGCGAGGTCTACGCTACGCTCACCGGCCTGCCACTTCGGCCCCGCATCACTGGACCGGAGGGCATAAGCATCGTAAAGCAAATACGCGAAAGGCTCACCTTGATTACCCTCAGTGAGCAGGAATATGTTTCCGGCCTTGAGCGAGCTTCCTCCGAGACCATCGTCGGTGCAGCCCCCTATGATGCACTCATTGCTCATTGCGCTCTGAAGGCGGGAGCGGATATTTTGCTGACCTGGAATGCCCGTGATTTTACAAGGCTCGGATCTGCTGTCGCTCAGATCGTGAAAACGCCGCTGGAACTGTAGCTGCCCCGCTGAATCTCGTCGACTTCCAGAGAGCCTTGATTTATCAGCAATTTAATTCTGAGCGATTGACCACCAGCGAGATTTCGCTCTGATCCCGCCGTCAAGCAGCAGGCCCGCCCGCGCGGATTCGGCACCCGGAAAAAAGGAACCCCGCTGTATGACGCTACCGTTATCGGCGATACAGTTGGCGATCCGTTCAAGGACACTTCTTCCGTCGCTCTCAATCCCGTCATCAAGTTCACAACGCTCTTCGGCCTGCTCGCCGTGGAGCTTGCCGTGAAACTGACAGCGACCTCCGGCGGCACGTTGACGCGCACACTCGCGGCCGCTTTTTTCGCCGTGTCCTTTGTCTTCGTCTACCGCTCGTTCTACGGAATGCGCATCCGCCAATCGAATTAATATCGAGGGTTCGCATCTTCAAAGGATTGGAGAAGATGACTGACAGCTTTCGACGAACGAAACAAAGTCAAAAGCCCCACCTGTCGCGTCCGCTGGGGCGGACGACAGATGGGGCACTTTCAAAACCTTCTCGCTTGTAAAGCCCGGGCCACCCGCCAGCGAGAATCGTCCACCTTGTGATGACCTCAGTCTTGAAGCTTCCTACGAATCCGCTTGGCCCGAAGCAGTAGCCAGATGATGAGCCAAAGCACGGACATATCACTTATCCCCTCAACGATATCGTAAAAGCCAAGTTGGGTCCGTGTTGTAATGAAGGGCAAACCTTTGGGAAGTAGAAAAAACGATATCCCGCCGCAGACGAACAACCAAAACATCACCTTTTCGTAGACAGATGGTGCCCTGGCCGATGCCCTTGATGGCGCTGCCTTTCCCGAATCTATCTGTGCCTGACCGCTCAGTTCATTTCTCCTTTCCCCTGGCTGGTAGAGCCCATTCGCTTGCTGATCATCCAGTAGACGCCGAGCGCGAGGAGCACGACGATTAAAGTTCCCAGTGCGGTTCCGGCCGCGCCGGCCAGATTACCGGCAGCAGTTTGCGAGGTCGCTTTGTAGAACCCGTTGACGATCTTCGCAGCGGCGAGACAGGATATGACAAACGCAAGTATGCTTCTGCCAATCATTGCCCTGGTCATTTCATCTCTCCTTTCGCTTCTTTTTCACCAATGGACCAGCTACCTGCGACGTAAATAGAATCAACATCCAACGTGCTATCTAAGCTGTGGACCATTGGCTCCTGTGTTTCTAGAGTGTTTCGCGCTGCCACCTTCTGTCAATGGTACAGATAAGCAAAAGATTACTCATTCGGTACAGGTGGGCCAGCGATAGATGGTGCCCCTCGGTCGTCAGCTCTCCTGGCCCCCGTTTGCAAATAACTGCTTCGACGCGCTCCATTGACGTACACGGTGCCCACCGCAATGATTGAGGAGAAATGATAGCGAGACTTCTTTTTCTGGTTTGCCTCGTCGCTGGTGTCGTCGCCGCGCAATCGGCACCGCCTCGGAAGGACATACCAGCAATAGCCAAGGCTGCGAATGGGGCCATCGTAACCGTCATCACGGCGACTGGTGATAAGCCTATAGCCCAGGGCACTGGTTTCCTTGTCAGCGCGGACGGCGTGATTGTGACGAACTACCACGTCATCAAGGAAGGCAACGTCGCTGTCGTTAAGTTCCCTGACGGCACGGTCCTGCCCGTTGACGGTGTTCTGGCAGCCAATAAAGTCCGTGATCTAGCCGTCATAAAAATACATGGGAAAACCTTCCGAACGCTCATGCTCGGTAATTCAGATCAAATTCAAGTCGGTGAGGAAGTCATTGCGATTGGCAATCCGCTCGGATTGGAACTGACGGTTTCAAACGGAATAATCAGCGGGGTGCGAACATCTAAAGAACAAGGCGGTAAATTCTTGCAGACCACTGCGCCGATCTCTCCTGGCAGTAGCGGCGGGCCCCTGTTCAACATGCTCGGTGAGGTTGTCGGGATCAATACTATGTATCTCGAAGGCGGCGAAAATCTGAACTTTGCAATTCCTGTCAACGACGCGAAACTGTTGCTCTCGAATCAATCCGCGAAACTCCAGAACCTGCCCAACGAACCCAAACCTACAAAGGTACAAGCCCGTAACGGACATGCACTTTCACCGGAGATCGATGCACCTACCGTCTTCTTTGACGACATTTCTTATCCGAAAGTTGGGAACGAATTCTCCGCCGCCTTCGCCCTAGAGCCGTCGTGCAGCGGCCTATCTTTGATGACCTGGATGAATCACACGGATGAAGAACGGGGGCTCGGCATGGAAAAGTCTGAATGGAATCTGACATATTATCCGATTGGAGCAGAACTTCGACACGGTGCTGTATACCATTACCATCGCCACATGCCGCCTGAATTCGATTTCGAAGTAGATTTCGGCGCCGTGAGCCCAGAAGAGGCTGCAAGAAAAGTATGTTCCATCATTAAATCTCACGGCGGAAAGATCAGATGAAAAGAGCAGTTAGCTTCAGCGGGTTAAGGAAGGTTTGTCAAGTGATTGACAATTGTCCAAGTACTTTCGAGGAACTCGCCACTGTCGTATTGCCCAGTGATATGGATCGATTGCATACGGCAATGAGAAAGTCGCACACCTTGACGGAATTTTGCGTTTCTGGAGATGGCGTCAAGACGATACTACGGCGGTTAGGGCGTACCCACGACTTCTCGGGACTATGAAGTGCATGTGGCCTTCCTGTTCGAGACGCGCAAAATTGAGACGTGTACTGTGCTCGAGGTGCGCCAGGGGATTTACAACTTGGCGAGTTTCTGTGTGCTGGTAGGCATACATTCAGGAGACTTGACAGTCTCGTGGATGCGGTCGCGGGGAAGAGGATAACTTACAAGGGGCTAACGTCGTGAAGCACAGGGACTATGGCAAAGTTTGTTAACAGGGAGGGGGTAAGACGCGGAATGTTGGTCTTCCGGCGATGTGTCGGCATAGATGAACTTGGTCGGGCGAGATGGGAGGCTGACTGCGATTGCGGCGGTAAATGGGTCGGCGTGCCTAGTAGTGCCAAAAAAAGTTGCGGCTGCTTAAAGCACAGGCTCAGAGACTTAAAAGGCAAGAGGTTTGGTTCCCTCTTCGGCGTAGCGTTCTCTCATAGAGACGGAGGACGCCGAGGGCGCACCTGGTGGCGGTTTCGGTGCGATTGTGGCGTCGAAGAAGTGTTCAGGGCTGACGCAGTCACGAGCAATGGCACTAAGAACGTTAAGCAATGTGCAATTTGCTCTCGCAAAGCTACTTCAAAAAAAAGAGCCAAAAAGGGCTATGAGGCCACCAACCGCACGCCGGAGTATGTCGCTTACTGCGACGCTAAATACCGCTGCAACAACCCAAGGCTCGCCGGATGGAAACACTACGGTGGTCGAGGCATAAAGTTTCTATTCACTAGCTACGAGCAGTTCTTAGCTGAAGTCGGTAGGCGACCCAGCCCACAACACAGCTTAGACCGCTACCCCAACAACGATGGGCATTATGAACCCGGCAATGTGCGTTGGGCGACGCGTAGAGAGCAACTACGGAATACGCGATTGCATGATCGCTCAATAGAGGAGCTTGAGCGGGAGCTTGCACAGAAGCGAAAGCTATTAACTAAATTAAGATGAAATCCACAGACAGAGTGCTCGTTTCAGTCCCGACGAAGACCCTCGCGGAATGCCCTGGTTACGACCCGTTTAAGTTTTCTCCCCTAGAGCTCTTCCATAAATCATGTAGCGTATTTGGCGTTAAAAAAGAAACTCTTGCAGTCGGCGGCCGAGATGGCTTGGAAAGCAGCCTTTGTGGCCACGAGCAATTCGCTCTCCGTACGGGGAGCTTTGCTGCGGAGGATTTGCTTGATCTTGCTCCACATATTTTCGATGGGGTTGAAGTCTGGTGAATAGGGCGGCAGGTACAGGAGACGGGCACCGACTGCTTCGATAGCCTCGACGATTCCCCGGATTTTGTGCGTGGCCAGGTTGTCCATGATCACCAACTCCCCCTTTTGCAGGGTGGGTGCCAGCCCCTGTGCGACCCATGCCAAAAACATCTCCCCGTTCATGGGGCCTTCAAAAAGCCAAGGGGCGCACGGACCGTTCCAGCGCATGCCGGAGATGAGCGTGCGGGTTTGATAGTGTCCGTGCGGGATGCGGGCCACCAGTCTTCGCCCCCCGAGTGCCCGACCGCGCAAACGGGTCATTTTGGTGTTGGCCCCGCTTTCATCCACAAACACCAGCCGGGTCGCCGGCTCCACAGCCAACTGCTCATGCCATCGAGCCCTTTTTTCGGCCACGTCCGGTCGGTTTTGTTCGGCGGCGAACAGAGTTTTTTTTATACCTCCAACCCAGTTGCCGAAGCCACAAATCCATCGTGGAAGTCCTAAAGGGGCGGTCCATGCGGGCACCCAACTCTGCCAGTGTTGCGTCCGGCTGCTTGGACAGCAGTCTTTGCAGGCGCTCCTTCCGCTCCTGCGTCAGCAGCGTGCTACGTCCACATAAATGGGTCTGGGGCTGGAGCGTGCCGCGCTGCCGGAACTGTTGGCGCACCCGGCGCACCGCCGCCACGCAGAAACCCGAAAACTCTGCGATCTCGCGGGTGCTTTTGCTCCGTTCATAGAGTTGCAGAATGCGCCGGCGCACCGGCAACGGTATCGCTCGCATAGGCACACACTCTGTCAAACAATCTCTCTTTTGTAAAGCTACATCATTTATGGAAACGCTCTAGGGTGGTGTACTTTTCTGCCCGACACAAATAAAGAAGAGTGGCGCACGCTCCCCGAGTGGGAAAGCAACCCCATTCGTCGCGAAGAAATAAAGGACAAAATTGCAGCCCGGCAGTTTAGGGACAAGGAAGGTGGACAGACTCGCAATGAGCATTTGGAGCGTATTGCCCACCTAGTGGTGCACTGATGGCCTTGTCCGATAACTTTGTGTGTGGTTCCGCCTCGACGTGCACGAAAGGTGGGAATAGAACCCCGCTGGGGAATGAGTGATGGATTTCATCGTCTCGCCGCAGCTATGTATCGACAAGATGAATTTATCCGGTGCTTCTTGAACGGCTTTTATCGGTACCAATTGGACGAAGAGGATGTGGCATACATCGAGCAGACTTTGGGGTGTCGGATTCCCCCTGTGGAAGAATAAACCTTGGCGGGTGGGCCAGCCTTTGGGTTTGAATTTTCGGGTGGTCGCTCCTTCGCGGTTTTTCGAAGGGGCGGTGGTTTTGATTTTCGTTCCGATGGTAGGCACATCAGTTCACGGGGTCGACGCGGATCAAGCCCTGCTTTGTTTTTTAGTATCTGGTTAACTCAGCCTCGCGCATTCCTCGCACCATTTCGTTGACAAGGTGCGCTGCCTTTGTTAAGACTCGCTCAAGTATTCCTGGGGAGAACCTCATGAAACCGAAAGATTCCGGCCGCCGGCGCTTTCTGAAAAACAGTGCCGCGTTAGCTGGATTGGCCGTCGGTGCGGTGCAAGCCGCGAGGGCCGAGGACAATCCGCCGGGCAATCCTGATGCGAGCCTCAAGGACCTGCACGGCTACGGCCAGCGCTCGCGATTCGAGACTTCCGCGCGCCTCGGCGCCCCGGGCCTGTACGACCCTGCCCCGTCCGGATACCATCGCGACTTCGGTTGGCGGAATCCGATTCAGGATTCGGTCGGTTATATCACTCCCGCCCCGCTTCACTTTGTGATCGCGCACGGTTACGAGCCGCCCGATATCGATCCCGCCGAGCACCACCTCTTGATTCACGGCTTGGTGCAAAAACCCTTGATCTTTTCGCTCGACGACCTGAAGCGATTTCCGTCCGTCACGCGCGCTCATTTTCTCGAGTGCAACGCCAACGGCGCTCCCGCCGGTCCAACCGGCCAATACCGTGTTGCACCGAACGCGACGGCGCAGGATACGCATGGTTTCACAAGCTGCAGCCTGTGGACCGGCGTGCCGCTTTCGATCCTCCTGAAACATGTGGGAGTGAAACCGGAAGCGAAGTGGATCATCGGCGAGGGTTCGGAAAAGGGCAAACACACCAAGAGCATCCCGATCGAAAAAGCGATGGATGACGTCCTGATCGCCTACGGCCAAAATGGCGAGGCGCTGCGTCCGCAGCAGGGCTATCCCATCCGCCTTCTCGTTCCCGGCTGGGAAGGAATCAACAATGTCAAATGGCTGCGCAAAATCAAGCTCGTCGAAGAGCCCTACATGGGAATGTGGGAGAGCACGAAGTATCCGAGCTTGCGGCCCGATGGCCTGTCGCGCTGGTTTCAATTCCAGATGGGCCCGCGAACCGTCATCACCCGTCCTTCGGGCGGACAAAAATTAAATGGCCCCGGCTTCTACGAAATCAGCGGCCTGGCGTGGTCTGGCGGAGGACTCGTCAAATCCATCGAAGTCTCCACCGACAATGGCAAAAGTTGGCGTGAGGCGGAAATTCAAAGTCCGGTCTATCCGAAAGCGCACGTGCGATTCGGATTTGGCTGGGATTGGAACGGCGAGGAAACCGTCCTTCAGTCCCGCTGCACGGATGAAGGGGGCGAGAGGCAACCGACGGTGGTTGAGCTTGCGAAATTCTGGAAAGTCGAGCCGGACTTTTTCATCAAGACGGGAACGATTCCCGGCCACTTCAACGCCATTCAACCCTGGAAAGTGAATCCTGACGGGAGCGTCCAAAATGCGATTTCATTTTAATTTTCTTGTGCCCGTCATGGCCGTAGCCGCGTGTGTAACTGCGGCAGCGCAAACGCCCGACTACAAAAACGTGGGCCGTACCCCGACCGCGCAGGAAGTCCAGGCCATGGACATCGCGATCGGCACGGATGGAAAGGAACTGCCGCCCGGCAGCGGGAATGCCAAGACGGGCGGAATCGTATTCGCGCAGAAGTGCGCGGCCTGCCACGGTGAAAATGAGGAAGGCAGCGCGCAGGCTCCCGCGCTCGTCGGCGGCAAGGACACGCTCACTACCCTGCACCCAAAGATGACGGTGGGCAGCTACTGGCCGTTCGCGACCACGGTCTTCGATTACATCCGCCGGGCCATGCCGCGATATGCGGAAGGATCGCTAAAGACCGATGAGGTCTATTCCCTCACGGCGTTCATCCTCTATCGCAATGACATCATCAAGGAAGACGCCGTCATCGACGCCGCGACTCTGCCCAAAATCAAAATGCCCAATCGCGACGGATTCGTTCCCCAGAATCTGGACGAAATCCACGATTGGAAAAAGCGAGGCTGCAAGCTCGGGCATTGCCCTTGATACTATGCGCGGCGTTTCGAGATCCCAGTAGGACGGGCTTCAGCCTGTCGCCTTTGTAATGAATCAGCATGGGGAAATCCGACAGGTTTGAAGCCCGTCCTACTCGCGCGTTCCACCGAGCAGGTCCTGTGATACCATTCCCATAAATCTGTCAGGAGGGCCATATGAACCCGAAGCAAACGGATCGAAGACGATTCCTCAAAAACGGCGCGGCGCTGGCAGGCTTGGCCGTTGGGGCATCGGCGAGCGCGCTTCCAGCTGCGGCCGCCGAACCCGCCCTGGAAAAAGTTGACGAATTACATCTCTACGGCGAGCGCTCTCATTACGTGACCGATGTGCGGAACGGCAGCATCAACAATCCAGAGCGCCGCGTAAAAGACGAACAGGTGGCCTTCGGCCTCAGGACTCCCCTTCAGGATTCGGTGGGAATGATCACGCCGTCATCTCTCCACTTCACGATTTCCCACGGTTTCGAGCCGCCCGATATCAACCCCGACGAACATCACTTGCTGATCCACGGCATGGTCGATCGTCCTTTGATTTTTTCCGTGGACGAACTGAAACGCCTGCCTTTCGTAACCCGCTTTCATTTCGTCGAGTGCCACGGCAACAGCTCTCCGAGAGGCCCTGGCGGGGATGCCCGGGTTTCGAAAGATGCGACTCCTCAGGAGACGCACGGATTCACCAGTTGCAGCCAATGGACGGGAGTCCTGCTGTCCACGCTTCTCAAAGAGGCCGGCGTGCAAAAGGGCGCGACCTGGATGATTGCGGAGGGCGCGGACGAGCCCAAACACTCCAAGAGTATTCCAATAGGAAAGGGCTTGGACGATGCGCTGGTGGCCTACGGTCAAAACGGCGAACCAGTGCGCCCTGAACAGGGTTTTCCTCTGCGCCTGATCGTTCCTGGCTGGCAAGGGATCAACAACGTCAAATGGCTGAGACGCATTGATCTGGTGGACGAGCCTTACATGGCCATGATGGAGACGAGCCGATATCCCAGCATGAGGCTGGACGGGAAATCGCGCTGGTTCGAATTCGAGTTGGGACCAAAATCCGTTATCACCCGGCCCGCCGGTGGCTACAAAATGCCGGGCCCGGGCTTCCATGAGATCACCGGCCTGGCGTGGTCCGGCGCGGGAGCCGTCAAGCGGGTCGAAGTCTCTACCGATGGCGGCCGCACCTGGAAGGACGCGCAACTCCACGATCCCATCGCGCGCAAGGCGCACACTCGATTCTCCAGCCCGTGGACTTGGGACGGGAATGAGACCATCCTTCAATCTCGCTGCACGGATGATACGGGTACGGTCCAACCTACGATCCTCGAAGTTGCCAAGCTTTGGAACGCCGACTTGGACTTTCTCCTGAAAACGCAACAGGTCGTGGGCGATTTCAACGCGATTCAGCCTTGGAAAGTAAACCGGGACGGGAGCGTCCAAAATGCGCTTGTCTAGAATTTTCAGTGCCGGGATTTTCTTGCTGGTGGCGGACTTGGCACTGGCACAGGCGCCGTCCTACTCCAATGTGGGCAGAACACCAACGAAAGAGGAAATTCAGGCCTGGGACATCTCCATAGGGCCTGACGGCAAGGGGCTCCCGGTAGGGCAAGGGACCGCGAAAGACGGAGCACCGATTTATGCAGCCAAGTGCGCCGTATGTCACGGCACAAATGGCGAAGGGGGCAAGATCGGCCCTCGAGTAGTAGGGGGAATTGCCGACACCGAAACGCTCACCACGCTGAAGCCCGTCAGAACGGTAGGGGGCTACTGGCCGTACGCGACTTCTGTTTATGACTTCATCCACCGCGCGATGCCGCGGGATCAGAGTGGAACGCTCACACCGAATGAAGTGTACGCGCTGACGGCGTTCATTCTTTTCAAGAGCAACATCATCAAGGAAGGCGACGTGCTGGATCAGAAGACATTGCCCAAGGTGCAAATGCCCAATCGCAACGGTTTCGTTCCCGCGCGATATGCGGACATCCCGGACGAACACAAGCGCGGCTGCACCCAGGGCATTTGCCCCTGAAGGATGTCAGATTCAGCCGCCGGCCTAGGCTAAGTACGCGTAGGCGTCCGTGGTGAGGAACTCATGAAAATCCGGGCTGGTCATGAGTTCCACTAAAATCTTGCCGGCTGCGGGAAAATTTCCTGCATTGAACTTCTCAGCGCCAATCTGCGTTTTCAGCTTTTCGAGCACCCCTGCCGTCGCCTCACGCACCATTTGCGCCGTCACCGTTTCTCCCGTTTGCATTTTGGCGCCGTGCTTGACCCATTGCCAGACCTGCGCGCGGCAAATTTCCGACGTGGCGGCGTCTTCCATCAGGTTGTAAATGGGAACGCAACCATTTCCACCGAGCCATGATGCAAGGTATTGCAATCCGACATCGATGTTCCACTTCAAGCCTTCCATTGTGATGGTTCCCTTGGGAATGGCGAGTAGATCCTGAGCGGGGATATGTGCTTCGTCGCGCTTGAGGTTGATTTGATTGGGGCCGTTCATGTATTCGTCGAATATTTCCTTGGCGACGGAGACGAGACCTGGATGCGCGACCCAGGTGCCGTCGTGCCCCGCCTTCACTTCGCGCACCTTGTCTTCGCGCACCTTCGCCAGCGCCTTTTCATTCGCGACTGGATCGTTCTTGATGGGGATCTGCGCCGCCATTCCTCCCATGGCGTGGGCGCCCCGGCGATGGCACGTGTGGATCAACAGTTCCACGTAAGAGGCGAGAAAGGGCTGCGTCATGGTGACTTCCGCGCGATTTGGCAGAATGAAGTCGGGGCGGTTGTTGAATTTCTTGATGAAACTGAAAATGTAATCCCAGCGTCCGCAGTTGAGCCCCGACGAGTGCTCGCGCAATTCGTACAGTATTTCGTCCATTTCAAACGCCGCAAGAATCGTTTCAATCAGCACCGTGGCGCGAACCGACCCGCGAGGAATTCCCACATAGTCCTGGGAGAAATTAAAGACGTCGTTCCACAAACGCGCTTCCTGATGGCTCTCGAGCTTCGGCAGATAGAAATACGGCGCTGTTCCTCGCGCGAGCTGGTTCTTCGCGTTGTGGAAGAAAAACAGCCCAAAATCGAACAAGGCGCCGGAAATCGGCCTGCCATTTACCAGAAAATGTTTTTCATCCAGATGCCATCCGCGGGGGCGAACCAGCAGCGTCGCCGTCTTCTCGTTCAGCTTATAGCTCTTCCCTTCCGGGCTGACGAAGCTGATCGTGCGGTTAACCGCGTCGCGAAGATTGACGTGACCGTCCAGGTTGTTGCTCCAGGTCGGCGAGTTCGAGTCCTCAAAATCGGCCATGAACACTTCCGCGCCGCAATTGAGCGCGTTGATAATCATCTTCCGGTCCACGGGCCCGGTAATTTCAACGGCCCGGTCCAGCAAATCCTTGGGAATAGACGCAACGGACCATTCCCCCTTGCGCACGCCCGCGGTTTCGGGCAGGAAATCGGGCAATTCTCCGCGATCGATCCTCGTTTGCCGCTCGCGCCGCTGCGCGAGGCATTCCTGCCTTCGCTCCTCGAATGTGGAAGAGAGTTTCTGAAGAAAGGCCACGGCTTCGGTACTCAGCACTGATTTGTGAGCGTCGGAAACCGGCGCAGTAATCTGAATCTGAACCATTGGGCTTGCCATTTGAACCTAACCTCCTGGTAGATGGGGAACGCAGAAAGGACGCAGCTTCAATGTTACCAGAAACAAGCCCCGATGATAAAACCTGAGAGAAGTTCGGCAGCTTCCCGCCCGGATAGTCAGTCTTCCGACTAATCAGCAGCGGCCGCTGCGAGAGCCTCCTCGCGGCGGATGGCGCGGACTCGGATGGGACGCAGCACTACAATCATCAGCAGAGCGGCGAGAATATTCGCTACGGAAGCAATCTCTAGTGTCAGGGACCAACTTCCGGTCCGGGCGGCAAGAATGCTGCCGATCGGCACGAAGAACGCAGCGCAGCCTTTCGCGGTATAGAGCAGCGCGTAATTCGTGGTGGCGTACTTGTTGCCGAAGTGGTCCGAGGTGAGCGCAGGGAAAATGCTGAAGATGTTGCCCCAGGCGAAGAACACCAATCCGGCGAGAATCACAAAAAGGACAGGATTGCTGCCGTATCGCTCCAGGTAGAAAATGCCGATGCCTTCGGCCAGGAAGGTCAGGAACATGGTCATTTCCCGGCCCAGCCAGTCCGACACCCAGCCGAAGAGCGGTCGGCTCAGACCGTTCATCAGGTTATTGAGCGACAAGGCAAACAACAGGGCCGGTGCAGTGACGCCCAGAAGTGTCACTGAGGTCTTGGCTATGCCAAAGCCGTTGGCGATAGGCGCGAGTTGCGCGGTAGCCATGAGGCCGCTCGCGGCCACCAGCACAAAATCGACGTACATCAGCCAGAACACGCCACTCCGCAGAGTCTCGAACGGCGTGCGGTCCACTTTGGTCTGCGGCAGACGCGGATTTGGACGGCGAGCCGCCGCGCGGCCGGACGGTTTCCTGAGCGCCAATGCCGCGAGAAAAACTATGATTCCCTGGAGCAGACCAAAGCGGAAGAACGTCGCCTCGTATCCGTTTGCCGTCAAGGAATGCATCAGGGGCAACACCGTCAGCGCCGCGCCCGCTCCGAAGCCCGCCGCCGTTACCCCTGCAGCCAATCCTCGACGGGCTTGAAACCACTTCAATGCATTGCCGATGCAGGTCCCGTAAACGAGGCCGGTACCGACTCCGCCGATCATCCCGCCGATATATAGGGCTGTGAGAGTGTTTGCCCAGGAAAACAACACCCAGGAAAACCCGATCATCACCCCTCCGATCATCACCAGAAGGCGCGGGCCGAAGCGGTCGGCAAGATAAGCTTCGAAGGGCACAAGCCATGTCTCAAGAAGAATAAAAAGGGTGAAAGTCCCTTGGATGGCCGCTTTGCCCCAGTGGTGTTTCGCGTCGATCGGGCCGACGAAAATGGTCCAGCCATATTGCAGGTTGGCGATCATGGCCATGCAGATGACGCCAGACACAAGCTGTATCCAGGGCGTGAGCGGCGATGCTGAGGACGCGGCGCTCGAAGACGCTACAGCGCCGGCGGAAGCGGGAGGATCGCCAGCTGAGGATGCAGAACGGTCTGGTTGACCAACCGAAGCCATGTTGCACCCTCCAAGCAGGGAGCATTGCTCGCCCCGTGCTTCTTGGTCAGACTTATTTCTTGATCGCGCAGATGGCACATAGTATCAAATTCAATCGCTGTTTGAGCAGCGCAACTTTCATTTTCCCTCCAATTGCGCGCCCAAGTGGTCCATTTGGAGTACCACTAAAATTTCGCTTCTAACAAGTAGCGCAGGCTTCAGCCTGCGCTACAAAACAGAAAACCTGCAACGAATTTCAAGGGGGAAAATAGCATTATGCGCAGGTGCAGCCTGGAAGTCCTTCTGTCGATGAATTCACTACGCCTTCAACAGGCGCGGGAATTTCGCAGGGCTATTGTCAAAGCCCGGGAAAACCGCGCGCAGATTGCTGCTGCCGAGGTGTCCGCCGATGACTTCTCCGAGGACGGAGCGGAAATCGGTGGTGAGCGTGAGGTCGCGGCCTTCGTTCAACTGGCCCGGACCGAGGCCCGGCCATTTGCCGTACACTTTACCGCCCTTCACCGGGCCGCCCATTACGAACATGCAATTCGCGTGGCCGTGATCGGTGCCGCGGTTTCCGTTTTCGTGCGCGGTGCGGCCGAATTCGGACATGGTGACGACGACAACGTCTTCCATGCGGTCGCCCAAATCCTGGTGCAGCGCGGCCAGGCCTTGCCCCATGTCGCGCAGCAGATTGGACATTTGTCCTTGCGCGCCGCCTTCGTTCACGTGGTTGTCCCAGCCTCCGGTATCGACGAAGCCGACTTCCATGCCGATGTCCGCCTTGAGAAGCTGCGCGACTTGTTGCAACGTCTGGCCGACGCGGCTCTTGGGATAGTCGGCGCCATTCTCCGGCTGGAAGCGCGAAGGGTCGGCCTTGCGCAGCATGTCGATCGCTTCAAATGTTTCCGTGCCCGTGCCGCGCAGAACTTTATCGACCGTCTGCGCGTACAGCGCCTCAAAACCACCCTGAACCGCGGTGGACTGGCTCATCACGCGAAACTGTTTGACGTCGGCGAGAGCGATTGCGGGCGCGGCGCCGCGCAGCGTGAGCGGAAGGTTCGGACCCATCGCAACCGCGCGGAACGGAGACGCATCCTGCTCGCTCATCCCATTTACGGTGCGATTCAGCCAACCGTCTTCTGTCGATTTTACGCCGGGCGTGCCGGACTCCATGAAATCCTGCGCGTCGAAATGTGAACGCGTCGTGTCAGGCGATCCAGCTGCGTGAACGATGGCGAGTTGCCCATTGTGGAACAGAGGGCCGAGGGGCGCGAGGCTTGGATGCAAACCGAAGAAGCCGTCGAGGTCGACCGCAGTGCCGTCGGCGCCGTTGCGCGGATGCGGAATCGCAATCGTCGGGCGAATGCGGTAATAGTTTTCTTCTCCGAACGGTACGACGATGTTCAATCCGTCCGCGGCGCCGCGTTGGAAGACGACGATCAGTTTTTTCTTGTTCGGCATCGGCGTCGCCGCAACCGCGCGTTGCAGGAACGCGGGAATCGTGCTCATGCCGATCATGGCCACGCCGCCGCTTTTCAGGAAAATGCGCCGTGAAACGTTCATGGTCGTTCTCCTATTGCTGTAGCCCGCGTGTTCAGACGCGGGGGTTTTCGCCTAACTTCGAGAAAGCCTCGCCCGCCGCGGCGGGCGAGCTACAATGCGTGCGTCGAGTGTACGCTTCATCGGCGCTGAAACTCTGGCGACCCTAAAACCAATCCCGCGATCATCGCGGTGTTCACCTGCTTGACCTTGTCGTCGAGGGCTGCCTGCAAAATCTGGGGATCGTCCAACTGCTTCTCCAGCGTGTCGCGTGTTTCCTGCGACGCCTGGCCGCTTAGCAATACTTGAATCGCGTGGTCGAGTGTGGCGTGCGGATTGGCGGCCAGGTCGCTGCCGAACAGAGAATCGATATCCACTTGCGCGCCGCGAAGACGATTTGAGGTGAGCGTGAGCGAAAAATTCATCCTGCTGAGCAACGCTCCGGTATTCACCCACGCATCGGCTTTGTCCGAGTAGCCGGTCGGAGGCTCGCACTGGTAGAGCGGCTGGCCGATGCGGCTCGTCCATTGCACGAGCATAAGCGGGATCGCCGCTTCCGCGCCGACGGCCCGCGTGGCCGACGCCACCAGCTCAAATGGCGTCTTGATCTTGGAGCGATAGGCTTCCTTCGACCAGAACTCTGGCGAATAAATCATTGTGTGCAGGACTTCGCGGATGTCACCATCGGATTTCAAGAACGTTTGCGCCATGCGGTTTACCAGCGCCTCGGGCGGATTATCGGAAACGAAGCGCTGCGCCAGCTCAAAGGAAATGTGGTGCGCCGTGTGCGGATCGCGCGCCAGAATGTTGAGGACTTCTTCGCCGTCTTTCATTCCTCCCTCGTGAATCGTGTGCCCGAGCACAGTCTTCACGCTCGTGTCATGGAGGCGTTCCTCGAAGAAAAATTCCGGATCGCGCCGCGGCTGCCGGATGCTCCATCCCGTGAACGCCTTCGCGACATTGATGACGTCGTCCTGCGTGTATCCGCCATCCACGCCGAGCGTGTGCAATTCCATCAGTTCGCGGCCGTAATTCTCATTCAGGCCGCGCTCTTGTTGTTGTTTTGCGTTGGCGTTCGGATCGTTCGGATTTCCGTTCGGCGCAGGGCGTCCCTGCGGGAAACGCGGCATGCCGAATGGCCCGCCTCCAAATCCTCCGCCGCGCATCTGGCGCCGCTCTTGCTGTTCCTGCTGCAGCTTCTGCCACGCGACTGGATCGGCGGAAAGCCAGTTGTCCAGGAAAAACAGCATCGCAGGACTCTTGGCCGTTGCTCCCAGCAGATCGCGAAACTTTCCCATGGCGTGCGGGCGGATCGCTTCGCGTTCATACTGGGTGATGAGCCAGCGGTCCGCCCCCTTGGCGGCGAAAACGTTGAAGTGGTTGTACCAAAAATCCACCATCATTTCCTGGAGCTGGCGCTCGCTGTAAACGGCGCGCGTCATCTTAGCCATGGAAAGCTCGGCGACGATGCGCTGCGGCAGGCGAATCTGCTCGTAGTTGACCATACGGTTGCCGAAGCCGCCCTGCCCTTTCGCTTGTCCTTTTTCTTTCGGCGGATTTGGGTTCAGATCGTTGTCCATGGCTTCGAAATTCGGCATGTGCAGCGCATCGGCCATCTGGAGATCGCTTTGGGCGTTGCCTTGCGTCCCGGCTTGTTGCGGCTCGCTCTGAGTTTCACCCTGCATGGCCGACTGGATCGCCGAGCGCATCTGTTCCTGCTGCTCTTTCCGGTATTCCTCGACAGTTATGCCTTGGCGGCGCGCGGCGACCTGCGGCTCGGGGAATTCGTCCAGGAGTTTTGCGGAAGACATTTTCAATGTAGGGAAACGTTCGAGGCGCGCATCCAGGGCGGAATCATTAATCGAATCCGGATGCAGCTGCTGTTCGATCCATTTTTGCAGGCCGATTTCCTTGACGCGCTCGAGATCGCCCGGACGAGGCCCAAAGCCCAGACGATTGAGCGCCTGCAGGACGGCTTCGTCTTCGGTCAGGGCCTCGGTGGGCAGCCCCTTCAAAGCTTTTGAAGATTCAGGCGACTTCCCTTTGCTATCTTTTTTATCGGTTGCGGCAAGTAGATACGGCGCTGCGAATGTGGCCGCGGCCAGGAGGAAAATTACAATCATTCCGGCGAGTGATGCCGGTCGAGTCGTGCGGACATCGCCTTTGCGGGAAGAAACTCTCTTCATAGCCCCATCTCCCCTTGCGGGAGTCAGCGCGGGTGGCACGGCAGGGTCATGGCTTTCAACTCACGCAATCAGTTTAACCCTATGGAGAGAGAAAAGTTGCGATCGGAAATGGAGCCGTGCCATTACAGTACGCCTATGGGGCCTTAGGTTGCAGGTAGCAGGCCTTAGGTTTCAGGCTTTCCACTATACCCTGCCCACTACAACCTGTAACCTTCTCCTCCTCAGCTCGACCCGACCTGCCCGGCCTCGGGCAAATCCGAGCGTCCCCGAGCCGCACGGAACGCATCCACGCTCCACAGATCCTGAGGTTCATCATGACGCAGGACAAAATAATCTCCGTCCCCGGTGCGAACGCGAAAATAGATCGCGCCGGGCGAATACCACCGGTCTTCCACTTCCATGATTTCAAAAGTGTGCCCGCGCAAGGTAAACCTGATGGGACGCTCATCGGCTCGATAACCGGCATAGCACTCGACGCGCATTTCGCCCATCGCTGCCTCCCGTGACCGAACTCTGACACAAACAGTGTACTCCGATTGGGGGGGGAAGTCAGTCCGAGGGATCGAGCAACTCGGCATTGTACGCGGCGCCGATCAGCAGAATCGTTGCCGTCAATTGCATCCAGAGCATCAGGCCGATGGTGACAGCCAAACCGCCATAGATGAGGCTGTAGGGCACAGTCCGCAAATAAAATCCCAGCGCGATGCTGACCACCCACCACAACACGGTGGCAACCTCCGCCCCCGGCAGGTGTGTCTTCAACCCGTGGTGCCCGGGCCGTCCGACCCGGTAAATCACGGTAAGCACGATCAAGGCAATCAACAAAGAGACCACGATGTACAAGCCGCTCCAGGTCAATCGAATGAGCACGGGCATGGATGAAATATGCAGCATCCTGTTGCGAACCTGTCTGCCAAAAACGACCAGGTTCACGATGAGAATCGATGGGAAGATGGTGATGCTCAGCAGAAGCAATGCCCGCACGTGCATGCTGACCGCGTCCGGCCGGCTCTCATCCCTGTAAACCTTGCGAAACCCTTCCATCAGCAGCTTCATCATTTGCGTCCCCGCCAATAGTGTTCCGCCCAGTCCCAGGAAAATCCATTGCCAGGATTGCAGGCTCTGCCGGCCAAGAAAATTGTTGAGAATGCCGAGTGTCCCCGGCGGAAGCAAGATGCGCAGCCGCGCGATGATTCCTTGCAGTGCCCCCCGGAATGCGGCGGACCCGGCCACTGCACCCAGCACCACGAGAATCATGGGCGAAAACGCCAGGAACATGTTGAACGCAACCGCTTGCGACAGCGTGATGCAGCTCGGAACGACACGAAGCAGGGCGCGGTAGAATCGCTCTAAAAACGTTGACGTTGTGTCAGGCTTCAATGTTTTCTCAAATCAAACGCCGTCAGGATAGCCTACTTTCGTTCATTTGGGGACATGCACGATAAATTTTGCGGCCCGCTAAACTCAATCCACTCCGTGATTGACAGGAGGGAGGCAATCGGTGTATCCGATGAATTGCCAATCATTTCGAGAGTTGGTCGAGAGTTGGTCGAGAGTTGGTCGAGAGTTGGAAATGCTCCCTCCGCGGGTGGCGATGGAGGTTTTCGTTCAGGGCCACGCTATCAAATCGATTTCCAAGGAGATTTCAATGGAGATAAATCATCTGCTCAAGGCCGGATTCGGCCGCCGTGGCTTTCTGTCCGGGTCCAGCCTCTTGCTGACGGGCGCGTTGTTGGGCGCGACGGAAGAAGCCAAGGCCAAACCCGCGCCGCTTCCTGAGCCGCCGGAAGCCGTTCCGCAAGACAAGCAAGACAAAGATGCGCTGCTGGCGGACCTGGTCACCGCGAATCACATCCTGCAGGATCAGGGAGTGGTGGATGGCTACGGACACGTGAGCGTGCGTAATCCCGCCAACCCGAATCACTTTTACATTTCGCGCTGGCTGGCTCCCGATTTGGTCACCGTAAGCGACATCGTGGAGTTGGATTACGACTGCGTTCCGGCCAACGGCGACACGCGAAAACTTTATAGCGAGCGCTGGATTCACGCCGAGATTTACAGGGCGAGGCCGGACGTCAAGTCCATTGTTCACACGCATGCGCCAACCGTGGTGCTGATGGGAACCATCAACGAGCCTCTCCTGCCGATCTACCACATGGGAGGATTTATCGGCACCGGCTTGCCCACCTTTGACATTCGCAAATCTTTCGGCATGACGAACATGCTGATTAATGACGCGGCGAAAGGCAAAGCTCTCGCCCAGACGCTCGCCGACAAGCCGGGAGCCCTCATGCGGGGACACGGCGGGATCACCGTAGGAAACAGCATTATGCATTCGGTCGGCCGTAGCGTGTATCTGAAGATCAACGCGGAAATGCACCTCCAGGCGGGCAGCAGAAAGATCGAGACCCTCTCTCCGGAAGAGGCTCATCAGGCTGAAGTCGGCAATCAGGAATTTCCAAAGGACTGGGACCTTTGGGCGCGGAAAGTTAAGAAGAGCTAAGCCGTTTCGCGAAGCGTGGCTGACGATTCCTGAAATAGAAGGAGAACGACGATGGGAAAATTTCCGGATCGGAGACGATTTCTGAAAAGCGGGGCCGTGCTGGCAGGCATGGCCGCGGCAGGATTGCGGACCGCGGGCGGCGAGACTCTGGAGGCCGAAACTACTGACATTCGGCCGAAAGACCTGCACGCCTACGGCGAGCGCTCACGGTTCGAGGCCTCGATACGCACAGGCAGCCTCGGCACTTGGCCCCAACCCACGAGCCCTCCGGACTATCACAAGGATTTCGGATTCAGAACACCGCTTCAGGAATCGATCGGGATCGTCACCCCGGCGCCTCTGCATTACATCGTCTCCCACGGTTATGAACCTCCGGACATCGATCCGAAGGAGCACCATCTCTTGATCCACGGAATGGTGGATCATCCGTTGATTTTCACGCTGGAGGATTTGAGGCGATTGCCTTCCGTGTCTCGCGTTCACTTCGTCGAATGTAACGGCAACAGCGCTCCGACCGGCCCCACCGGTGCAATACGTCGAGGGGCAAGCGCAAACGCACAAGACACGCACGGCTTGACCAGTTGCAACGTCTGGACCGGGATTCCGGTTTCCCTGCTTCTCAAACAAGCGGGCGTCCAGACAGGCGCGAAGTGGATCGTTGCCGAGGGCGCGGAAAAAGGAAAACATTCGAAGAGCATACCCATCGAAAAGGCCTTCGATGACATGCTGGTGGCGTACGGCCAAAACGGCGAGGCCATACGGCCCGAGCAGGGCTATCCGCTGCGCCTTCTCGTCCCCGGATGGGAAGGGATCAACAACGTGAAGTGGCTCCGGCGAATCAAAGTTGTGGCAGAGCCCGTGATGGCGATGCGGGAAACCACAAAATATCCCAGTTTGAGGATCGACGGGAAAGCCCGCTGGTTCCAATCCCAGCTGGGACCGAAACCCCTCATCACCCGCCCTTCGGGTGGGCAAAAACTCTCCGGCCCCGGATTCTACGAAATCTCGGGCCTGGCGTGGTCGGGTGGCGGCGCCATTACGAAGATCGAAGTGTCCATCGACGGCGGGCGCAACTGGAAGGCTGCGGAAATGCAGGGCCCGGCTTATCCAAAGGCTCATACCCGGTTCGGGTTTGCGTGGGAATGGGATGGACAGGAAACCCTGCTCCAATCTCGCGCGACGGACGATCAGGGCGAGGTGCAACCGACGGTGGCCGAAATCGCCGAGTTCTGGCGCGTCGAGCCGGACTTCTTCCAAAAGACAGACACGGTCGTCGGCCACTTTAACGCCATTCAGCCGTGGAAAGTGAACCGCGACGGCAGCATTCAAAACGCGATTGCGTTTTGATCCTCTGCGGGAAAATTCTAGTCCCGCAATCCCAGTAGGACGGGCTTCAGCCTGTCGCTTTTTCGATCAAGCCGCAAACTTAAAACAGACAGGCTGAAGCCCGTCCTACTCGCGCGCAGGTCTTGTCGCGCGGCGCCGCCGCAGAGTACACTCGCAGTGCAAATTCCGCGGAGGTGCAGCATGGCTCGAATCGTGCGTTGCGGTCTCATTCAGGCGCATTGTGAATGGTCTCACCCGAAATTTTCCCTGGCACAAATCAAAGAGAACATGATCGCGAAGCATGAGAAGCTCATCGCCGCCGCTGCAAAACGCAAGGTGCAGATCCTGGGCCTGCAGGAACTCTTCTATGGCCCTTACTTCTGTGCGGAACAGCATCAGAAGTGGTACGAGCTGACCGAGCCCGTGCCCAACGGCCCGACCGTGACGCGCATGCAAAAACTGGCGAAGAAATACGGCATGGCTCTCATCGTCCCGGTCTACGAAGTCGAAATGACCGGCGTGTATTTCAACACGGCGGCCGTGTTCGACGCGGACGGAAAATATCTCGGAAAATATCGCAAGCACCATATTCCCCACTGCCATCCCGGCTTCTGGGAAAAATTTTATTTCACGCCGGGAAACGCGGGATACCCGGTCTTCGAGACGCGCTTTGGGAAAGTGGGCGTGTACATTTGCTACGATCGCCACTTCCCGGAAGGCGCGAGAATTCTCGGCCTGAACGGCGCGGAAGTCGTGTTCAATCCGTCCGCGACCGTGGCGGGGCTCTCCGAATATCTCTGGGAACTCGAACAGCCGGCGCACGCCGCCGCCAACGGCTACTTCGTCGCCGCGTCCAACCGCGTGGGTATCGAAAAACCCTGGCAGATCGGCGAATTTTACGGAAAGAGCTACTTCTGCAATCCGCGCGGAAAAATTATCGCGCAAGCCAGCCGCAACAAGGATGAATTGCTCGTCGCCGACTTGAATCTCGACGAGATCCAGGAAGTCCGCGACACCTGGCAGTTCTACCGCGACCGCCGCCCGGAAACCTATGGCGAAATCACGCGCACGCAGACGGCGCGCAGCACGCAAGCAGCGGACTGAACAGAATTGAAACCACAGATGAACACAGATAAACGCAGATGAAAGAAAAAGAAAAGAAATGCGAAAGAGGCGGAAATTTGCGGGCGAATCAGATTTCGTCTTCCTGCCAATCCCCTTTTTCTTTGTCTTAGTCTTTATCAGTGTTTATCTGTGTTCATCTGTGGCTAAGAGGATTTTTCATGACGACGCAGCCTAAGCAGACGACGCGCAGTGAAGAAGTGGTTCGCAAGCACAAGGAATATCTCTGGCCGGCGGTCACGAATTTCTATAAGGAACCGCTGGTGGCCGATCACGCTTCGATGCAGCACGTGTGGGACCTCGAGGGCCGCAGGTACCTGGATTTCTTCGGCGGCATTTTGACCGTCTCGGTGGGCCACGCCAATCCCAGGATTACGGGACCGATCAAGGCCCAGGTCGACCGGCTGCAGCATCTCTCCACGCTCTATCCGAACGAAGCCATTGTGGCGCTGGCCGAAAAAGTCGCGCAGATTACGCCGGGCGCGCTGCAGTCCAGTTTTTTCACCAGTTCCGGCACCGAGGCAAATGAAGCTGCGATCCTTCTGGCCCGCATGGCAACCGGCTCCTACGACATCGTTGCCCTGCGCCACGCCTATTCCGGCGGATCGTCGCTGACCAAGAGCGTGACGGCGCAGGCCCCGTGGCGGAAATCGGGAATCATCAGTTTCGGCATTGCGCACGCGATTAATCCTTACTGCTACCGCTGCCCGCTGGGCTTGAAATACCCGGACTGTGAAGTCGCCTGCGCGAATGACGTCGAGAATCTGATCCAGACGGGCACCAGCGGCCACATCGCCGCCTTCATGGCCGAACCGATTCAGGGAGTCGGCGGATTCATCACGCCGCCGCCGGAATATTTCAAGATCGTTTTCAAGGCGGTAAAAAAATATGGAGGCCTGTTCATCTCCGATGAAGTGCAGACCGGCTTTGGACGCACAGGGAAAAAATGGTTCGGCATCGAGCACTGGGAAGTGACTCCGGACATCATGACGTGCGCCAAAGGAATGGCCAACGGCGTTCCCATCGGCGCCACGATCACCACGAAAGAACTGGCCGCATCGTTTCAAGGGCTGACGATTTCCACGTTTGGCGGAAATCCGGTAACGTCCGTGGCGGCGAAAGCGACCATCGAATTCATCGAAGAGGAAAAACTTCTCGAGAACTGCGAAACGGTGGGCAACTATTTCCGCGGAAAGCTCGAGGAACTCCAGCGGAAATATCCGGTGATCGGCGATGTGCGCGGCAAAGGCCTGATGCTGGGGCTCGAACTCGTGAAGGATCGTGAAACCAAGGAACCTGCTGCGGAAGCGACTACGCAACTGCTCGAACGCACGCGCGAGCACGGATTGCTGATCGGCAAGGGCGGCCTGTACGGCAACGTGATTCGCCTCTCGCCCATGCTGAATATCGGCCGTGCGGATGTAGACGAGGCCGTGCGGCTCCTCGATAGATCATTCGGAGAACTACAATTCTAACGTCGCCGAACCGACTTCATGCACCCTAAGCGGCCATGACCTCCGGTGCGGATATATAGATTCCCCATATGGCAATTCTCCTGAATAACTCGCCCAACAGAACTTGATTGAGTTCGCTAACTACTTTACAAATCAACAGATTGAACTGCTAGGTTCCTGTCTGGCACACCCCTCCAATTATCGTGTTTCAGAATGAACATAGCACTGGTACCGTAAACTAGGGTTTGCTGACCCAGGAAACTCGCGGGTATCTACTTCCCCGAAATCCCACCTTGGGGTTTGTTGTTGCCGTCGTGAGGACTTCATGAAGAAGAAAAAACTTGGGGAAGTATTGCGTGACCGCGGAATGATTTCCTCTGCAGACCTCCAAAAAGCCATTGGGGAGCAGCAGGGCAAGGTGATCCACCTCGGTGAATTGATGCTTGAGCGGGGTCTCGTTGCCAAGGAGGACTTGGGAGCGGCCCTGGAAGAAGTGTCCCACATACCCTACATGGATTGCACCTCAACCATACCGGAGCCAGCCGCCTTGAAGTTGCTCCCCCGCTCGATGGCTGAGCGGCTGTGCGTCCTACCCATACGAAGGGAACAGAGACGCCTGATTGTCGCCATGGCCGCGCCGCAGAACCTTGCCTCCTTGGATGAGTTGCGGTTTACGACGGGCTGGGAGATTTCCCCCCGGCTCTCCTTTCGGAGCGAATTGCAACAAGCAATCGACAGACATTACGCCGCCGAAGGTGGGCACGGGCCTTCCTACGGGACGGTCCGCGGAACGGAACGAATACAATTTGAAGAAGTGGAGTTCATTTCCACCAGTTCGCGGCAAGCCAACCTGGAGGCCAACCAGGAAGCGCAGACCGATCTGCGGCAGAAAAAAACTCCGGCGGTTCGCCTCGTTTCCGAAGTGATTCAAGTGGCCATGGCCAAGCGGGCCAGTGATATTCACATAGAGCCGCGAGCCTCCGACACCGTCGTGCGCATGCGCGTGGACGGCGTGTTACATGATCATCAGTTGCTCCCGCGAAGCCTGCAAAACTCACTGATCTCGCGGGTCAAGATTATCTCCGATATGGATATCTCGGAGCGCCGCGCCCCTCAGGACGGGCGCTTCATGGTTTCCATTGGCACGAAGCAGCTCGATCTGCGAGTCTCGACACTGCCAACACAGTACGGAGAGAAGGTTGTGATCCGGTTGTTGGAGACGAGCGCGCCGTTGACTTCCTACACGGACTTGGGAATGCCGGCCGACGTTTCAGAGGGGCTAACGGAGCTTCTATCAGCGCCTCAAGGCATGATTCTGGTGACGGGACCGACGGGCTCGGGCAAGAGCACGACTCTTTACTCTTCACTTCACAAACTGCGCCAGTCCTCGGTCAATATCGTCACGGTCGAAGACCCCGTCGAGTATGTGCTCCCAGGCATCAACCAAGTGCATGTCAATACCAAGGCCGGCCTGACCTTTGTGAGCTGCCTCCGGTCGATTCTCCGCCAGGATCCGAATATAATCATGGTAGGCGAAATTCGCGATAAAGAGACCGCTGAAATTGCCATGAAGGCGGCGCAAACAGGCCATTTGGTGCTTTCCACGCTGCACACCAACGACAGCATTTCCGCGATTGTCCGCCTGCTCGACCTTGGGATTCCCGGCTACCTGATCAGCTCGTCGGTAACGGGTATCCTGGCGCAGCGTCTGGTCCGAATACTCTGCTCCTGCCACTCCGTCCAGCCCGCGACTCCGGAATTTCAGGCGCGGCTGATCCAATTAGGCATGTCCAAACCCCCGATAAAGATGGCTGTGCCCGTTGGCTGCGATAAGTGCAACCAAACCGGCTACGCGGGCCGAATTGGAATATATGAATTACTGCGCGTGGATGATTCCATTCCCGCCATCGTTCGCACCAGCGGGAACGTCGACCAGATTCGCGAAACCTCGAGATCGAACGGAATGCGTCTCATGCAGGAAGATGCGTTGGCGAAGGTTCTCTCTGGCACGACGACACTGGAGGAGATCCTCCGGGTCGTACCCATGGAAACTGCAGTATGTGCGGAATGCGCAAAATGCAACCACCACATTCTTCCAGCATTTAATTTTTGTCCGTCGTGCGGGGCGCGTTGCCGGCTTGAGTCCTTGCCTGGCCGATCGCGGAAACGAGATTTAGTTCCTGAGGGAGTCCTCTAACCATGGGCAGAAAAGGAGGCAAGTCGGATATTGCAATTCGGCGGGATGTGCGCTATCCGCAGCTCAGCGAACTCTCGATGATCTACGAAGGCTTCACGGAGGCTATCGTCCTGCGGGCGCGGGATTTGAGTCCCCACGGCATGTTCATCAATACAGGGAAACTGTTCCCCGAAGGCGCGGTCCTGAAACTGCGCTTCCGGCTGTCGCGAAGCGGCGTTTTGGTACAGACTCGATGCGAGGTCCGCTATTGCCTCAAGGGAGTAGGAGTGGGAGTCGAGTTCGTCGGTATTTCTCCCAAATTCGTTCGCGCGATCGAGGATGAAATTGGAGTTGTGGCGAACAATGTATAACTGGCCCTTGCCGATCGCCGGCAGTGCCCTCGCGCTCAGCCTTCAGAGTGCCGGGGGCGGGAGAGGCGCGAAGGAAAGTCATGCTGCTCCAAAAGACTGAAGTCACGAAGTCGCAAGCGCGCCAGCAGAGGCAGAGGTGTGAGCGCTTCGCCGCCGGGACTGCGGATGCGATTGGAGCCGCCGGGCAATGCCTCTTTTCCCTGCTCCCTTACCAGGAGCGAGTCCGGCAAGCCGCGAGTTGGTATGACGCTTGCGCGCAAGCCATGTTGCGCTGTAATTTTGCGCCGCTGGACGAATGGATCCGGCAACAAGCGTGCCTGGCGGCGGATGAACACTTTGGGCTGGAAGATCTCCTGCAATTGCTGCGCATCTGCCGCCGCTCAGCCTTGGAGATCGACGGTTGGGACGAAGATGTCTTTTCCGCCGTGGACGAGGTGATCAACGAAGGGCTGCTTGCCATTCGCGCGAATGTATCGTGGAATATTCCTGATCGTTTGAATTACCTGAAAGAGGCGGAAAGCGAACCTGTATTGCAGCCTGAGTCAAGCGCATCCGATCCAGTCGCGTGCGCGGAGGTACGTGAAGGCGAACGCCGCGGATCCGGCCGCAATCGACTGGCTCTGCCCATTCGCGTTCGCTGCACCTCGAAACAAAGCCAAATCGACGAGATCACGCTCACACTGAATGTTTCGCTTCGCGGCCTCTATTTTAGGACTCAGGAAAACTACCAGATTGGATCGCCCTTGCAGGTGACTTATCCCTACTGGACCGGCCCCGGAAGCATCAACAGGGAATATTCCGCTCGTGTTGCCCGCCTCGATCGCTTGCCGGACCGGGCCTGGGGCGTCGCCGTGGAATTCCTGCAGAATCTGCGGGACAAGACCCCCTAGCAGTTCTCTTGCACCTCACCAACATTCATGGCTTTCCACGTGGCGTAGATATTCGCTCCGACGGCCTTGCGTATAAAATTTAAGTATTGCCAACCGGTTGATCTACAATCAGTATCCTAATGCGGCCAACATTGCAAAATTAAATTGATCGCTTACCAAAACGAAATGGCGACAACACCCAGCCTTTTTCCCGACCCGACACGCGAAATCTTCTTCGACATCGAAACGCTTCGCCTCTCGCATGAGGTGGAAGGAGGCTGGTCGAGCATCGCGCGCTTCGGCCTCGCCGTCGCCGTGACCTGGGACCCGCAGAACCGTTTCCGGCGCTGGTTCGAGCCGGATGCGAAGGCGCTCATCTCCGAACTCGGCCGGTTCGATCGTATCGTTTCCTTCAACGGCGACCGCTTCGATTTTGAAGTGCTCAGCGCCTACCAGCCGGTGAAGCATCTGCTCGGCAAATCGTTCGACCTGCTGGTGGATTTGCACCGCCGGCTCGGACATCGTATTAAACTCGACGATCTTGCGCGAGAAACCCTGGGTAATCAGAAAACAGGAAATGGTTTGGAAATTGTCCAGTGGTGGCGCGAGGGACGCAAAGAAGAGGTTTGCAAGTATTGCGAGAACGACGTGAAATTGCTGGTGGACCTCGTGGAATTTGCCCGCAGGAATAAATACGTGGTCGTAAATTCGCGCCGCTTGCCGGTCAGTTGGCCCTGAGGTGCCGTAGGTGAAACACATCCTCGATCGCGCAAGACGGTTTTTCGGGATCGCGGGATTGTGTCTCGCCATAGTGACCGTTTCCCGCGCCGCCGACAAAGAGAGAATCGTCTGGAAATCGATTCCCAACGCGATCCTGCAAGTGGACTCGCGCGCGCCGAAAATATGGAATGTTTTCCAGGCCGGAAAAAAATTTGATCCTCTGCTACTCCAGCTCGGCTCTCGCTACCTGGTGATTTACGTGCGCAATATGGAAGTTTATGAAATAAAGCCGGAGCAGCTGGAACACAAAGGCGAGGGTCTTTTGTGGCGCGAAACGGACAAGCACGCGAAACCCATGGCGACTTCGGATTGGAGCATCAAGGATGTCGGCTCGGCGTCGCGCATTCTAATAAAACTTGCCGGCGAAGGCCGCATGATCAATATCGAGATTCCTCAAATGCCCGATCTACGGCGCGGGATCTACTGATCGGTGAGCGCCGCGGAACATCCCGGCCAGGACGGCATCCAATCCGGCGTCCTTGACGCCGAAACCATTCGCTCCAGTTCCCTTTACAACCAAGACCTCGCGCCGATTCCCGCCTCGCGCCGCAGTTGGGGCACCTACAACTACGCCGCGCTATGGATCGCGATGAGCGTCAACATTCCCACGTACATGCTGGCGAGCGCGATGATCGCGGGAGGAATGAGTTGGAAGCAGGCCATCTTCACCGTGTTTTTGGGAAACGTCGTGGTCCTCGCGCCGATGCTTCTCAATGCCCATGCGGGAGCGAAGTACGGAATTCCCTTCCCGGTTTTCGCGCGCGCATCGTTTGGAGTGCTGGGCGCGAATGTTCCCGCCGTTCTGCGCGCCCTGGTGGCGTGCGGCTGGTTCGGCATTAATGCGTGGATTGGCGGCGCTGCCGTAAATGTGATGGTCGCCGCTCTAGTTCCCTCGTGGCGAACGTATTCCCCAGGTGTGTGGATTTGTTTTGGCGGCTTTTGGCTGCTGCACGTCATCGTCATCATGCGAGGCATCCGAACGCTCCGATTTTTGCAAGGCGTAACCGCGCCCTTTTTGTTGCTCATCGGCGTGGCGCTGCTCGCGTGGGCCGTCGTGAAGGCGGGCGGCTTCGGAACCATGTTGGCGGCGCCGTCCAAGTTCCGGACGTTCGGAGAATTTTTCCGCTTCTTCATTCCGTCGCTGACGAGCGTGGTGGGATTTTGGGCCACCGTGGCCTTGAACATTCCGGATTTCACGCGCTATGCGCGCAGCCAACGCGCGCAAATGCTTGGCCAGGTAATGGGCTTGCTGACCACCATGACGCTCTATTCCTTCATCGGCGTTGCCGTCACGTCCGCGACCGCGATTATTTTCGGGCAGACGATTTGGGACCCCGTGCAGGTGCTCGCGCGCCTTGGAAATCCAATTGCGGTCGTAGTCGCGATGGTGGCGTTGTTGCTAGCCACGTTGAACGTCAACGTCGCGGCAAATCTGGTCTCGCCGTCGAACGATTTCTCCAATCTCTCGCCGCGCCTGATCAGTTTTCGAACGGGGGGGTTGATTACGTGCGTGGTGGGAGGCCTTGCCGTCCAGCCATGGAAACTGCTCGCGAACTACAGCAACTACATTTTCGGATGGCTCCTGGGATATTCCGGGTTCCTCGGACCGATCGCCGGCGTGATGATCTGCGACTATTTCGTGGTGCGCAAAAAAATCATCCTGGTAGAAGACTTGTATCAGCGCCGCGGATTTTACGAATTTGCAAATGGAATCAACTGGCGGGCGATGGCAGCGCTCGCAGCCGGCGCCGGCGTGGCGTTCATCGGCTTGATCGTGCCCGCGTTGCGCGTTCTGTACGACTACGCCTGGTTCGTCGGATTCGCGGCGAGTTTTGCGGTGTATTGGGCCATGATGCGCGCGCCGAGCGATAGCAAGTAGCGCAGCCTTCAGCCTGTGGGTTTTCGTTGTGCCAGGGCTCGCGGTCCCCGCAACCAACCCCACAGGCTGAAGCCTGCGCTACTAAAATCCTCCTCCATCAATCGTAAGAGGTGAAGGCTGCGGCTTCTCTGTGCCGCACAATTTGCACCGGCGCGGTCGGCGCACGATGGCCGCATCGCGCGGGAAAATCAAACCGAGCATCCAGTCTCCTGCCACCTGCACCTGTTTTTTCAGACCCACCAGTTTGTACAAGTGAACGGCGTTCCAGAAGAGCCATGCGAAGTAGCCGCTGATTTGGATTCCCGCGATCTTGACGACCGCGTAGTTCATCCCAAGAGAAACGAGCATGCCCTTGGACGCGTATGCATACTTCTCGAGTAGCTCGCTGCGCCACAAATGTCCGATATTGCGTGCGGCGACGCGCCCCTGCTCGATCGCCACGGGAGCGACGCGCGGCGCTTCCTGCGCATTTACGGCTGCCGCTGAGTCGCCTATGACGAATACCTCCGGGTGGCCTTCCAATTGGAGGTGCGCATTCACGACGGCGCGGCCAATGCGGTCGTGCGGCCCTGGAAGCGATTCAATCAGCTCGGATGCGCGAACTCCTGCGGTCCAGATAACTGTGTCCGCCGCGAGGGTCTCGTTTCCATTGATCTCGACAGAGCTTTCAGACACGCGCGTGACTCGGGTGGAAGTTCGCACTTCAATTCCGCTCACATCCAGCCGCTTGCGCGCGTGCGCCGCCAGCTTCGGCCCTATCCCGCGCAGCACATCGGGCGCTGCTTCCAGCACGATCAGGCGAATCTCGGAGGCGTTGATCCCGCGATACTTTCGTGCGGCGTAGCCGAAGAGAAAATCGCGCATCTCCGTGACAAGTTCGATGCCGGTGTAGCCGCCGCCGACCACCACAAACGTAAGCATCGAGCGGCGCGAGGCGGCGTCCTCGGTATGGTCCGCGTGCTCGCATAAGTCGATGATTCTCTCGCGCAACTCCACCGCCTGCTGGAGCGATTTGTAATCCCAACTGTTCTCGCGCGCCCCGGGCGTATTGAAAAATTCGGTGCGTGAGCCGGACGCAAGAATGAGCGCATCGTAGTCGATCGATCCGGAATCAACGATCACGCGCCGGTTCGGCGCGTCCACGGCGCGCACTGCTTCCCTGCGAAACCGGAATTTGCGTCTGCCGCGAATTTCACGAACGGCCTGGACGATGTGGCGCGGATCGGTGTAACTCGACGCGATCTGAGGAAGAAGCGGCGTGAAGAGCAAATAATTTTGATCGCTGAGGAGAAGAATTTCGACGTCGCGATCGCGACGAAACATGGTGTCGAGCTGCGTGACGGCTTGCAATCCGCCGAATCCCGCCCCCACGACAACAATACGTTTCATGGCGACAGCAAATTTAACACAGGGTTGTGTAGGACGGACTTCAGTCTGTCTGCTTTTGATCTTTGCGGTGATGGCAAAAGTCAAAGGCAGACAGACTGAAGCCCGCCCTACTGAAGCCTCTTCACACGCATCTTCCAGCTTTCCAACGGCAGGCCCGTGTCGATCTGCTTCATCGTGATGCACTCGTCCACCGGGCAAACCAGCGCGCAAAGATTGCATCCCACGCACTCGTCTTCGATGATGCGCGGAACGTGCACGCCCATCCCGTTCGGATTTTTCTTGCCGTTCCCCGCGAGCTTATAGGTCTCAATGCACTGGTGCGCGCCGTCTTCGCACGCCACGTAACAGAGTTGGCAGCCGATGCACAGATCGTGACGAATATCGGCGATGACTTTGTAATTGAGGTCCAGGTCTCCCCAATCCTTCACATTCTGCACGGCGCGCCCGCGAAAATCCGCGATCGCGTGAAAACCGTGATCGTCCATGTAGGCGGAGAGGCCGTCGATCATATCTTCGACGATGCGGAATCCGTAATGCATCGCCGCCGTGCAGACTTGCGTGATGGACGCTCCGAGCGCGATGTGTTCGGCCGCGTCGTTCCAGTATCCGATTCCTCCAATCCCCACAATCGGGATCTTCACCGTTTTCGCGACGCTGGAAACCAGGTGCAATGCGATCGGCTTCAGCGCCGGCCCGCAATAACCGCCGTGCGAGGACTTCCCGCCCACGTTGGGCTTCGGCGAAAATGTCTCCAGATCCACGCCGATAATCGAATTGAGCGTGTTGATCAAACTGACGGCGTCAGCGCCTCCTTTTTCCGCGGCCAGAGCGACGCGCGTGATGTCCGTGACGTTGGGCGTGAGCTTCACGATCACCGGTGTTTTCGCCGCCTCTTTCACCCACGACGTAATCATCTCCGTGTATTCGGGCACTTGCCCCACGGACGAACCCATCCCGCGTTCGCTCATCCCGTGCGGACATCCGAAATTCAGCTCGAGCGCGTCCGCGCCCGCGCCCTCAACGCGGCGCACCATTTCGTGCCAACTCTCGCGCTTGGATTCCACCATCAGCGACGCGATCACCAGATTTTTCGGATAGCGCTTCTTCACCTCCGCGATTTCCCGGACATTCACTTCGGTGGGCCGGTCGCTGATCAGTTCGATATTGGTAAAGCCCATCACTTTCGTGCCGTTGTAATCCACCGCGCCGTAACGTGAAGATGTGTTGACGATCGGCTCGCCAATCGTTTTCCAAACCGCGCCGCCCCATCCGGCGTCAAACGCGCGCATCACTTGCCCGGCCGTGTTCGTTGGCGGACCGGAGGCAAGCCAGAACGGATTCGGCGATTCGATGCCGCAGAATTTTACGCGCAGGTCGGCCATGTTTCACCTCTTGAAAATCAAATGGAACCACAGATGAACACAGATAGACACAGATAAAAACCTCAAGCTTATTATCGAATAAACCTTCGGTACTGCAATTTTGACTTGCCAAAATTCAACGGCAAACCGACTTTTATGTTGCTCGCTTTCAGATAATTTAGGATCTGCGCTTCGTGCACGGAATCCAGGCTTGCGCACGCTTTCAACTCAACGAGCACACGCCTTTCGACAATCAAATCGGCGCAATAGTCTCCGACCACGACGTCTTTGTATCTGACCTTGAAGGGAATTTCCTGCTCGCAGTGTAGTCCCATGTTTCGAAGCTCAAACAAGAGAGCATTCGAATACACCTTTTCTAGGAAGCCACAACCCAAAGTGTTGTGAACCGCAAACGCCCCCTCGAGGATTTTCCCAGTCAATTCCTGCTCAGGGTAAATTGCCGCAATTGGAGCATTTTCCATTTCTTTCTGATTCTGTGGTTCTTTATTCATCAGTGTTTATCTGTGTTCATCTGTGGATTCAATTCTTCCGCCAGGAGCGGTACGAAAACCATGCGATTGTGGCAAACATTCCCAGCCAACCTAAGATACGAAAAGCGCCGGCGATTTGCGTATCGTGCCCCAGCAATCCCGCATGAGAAAACAAATAAAACCAATCGTGAATGACGTCTTCGGAGTCACCGACCGTGAGAAGCGGCAGCTCCTGAGCGCGCGCATCGGCCATGTAGGTTGCGATCGGCAGAAACTGCTCGAAGAAAAAGAAAATGCAAAAAGCCGTCCCGAGCACCTGGCGCTGAAACGCAAAATAAGTCGCCAGCGCAAAGGGGACAAACAGCTGCAAGAAAGTCCCTCCGGCCACCATGATCCATTCGCCGCCGAAAAATCGGAAAAGCAAATGGCCGCCCTCATGGATCGGAATGAAAACGAGATCGAACCATTGAAACAAGTGGCCGCCGAAAAGCGCATTTCCGAGCAGTATGGCGTAGAAGGCCAGCCAGCCAAAAAACGCGGCGCGCGAAACCGCTTCCCAGTCTTCCTCGAGCGCGTCGAGAAACGGAAACCTTTCGCTAAGCGATCCAGGAATTTCCATGAGAAGCTAATCCTCCGAACTCCCTATGCCCTATTCCCTGCCCCCTACCCCCTGCGCCCTACTCCCTGTGCCCTGCTCCCAGTGCCGGTGCCAGCCACGCATCGATTCCCCGCCCCGCCGCCATGCCTTCCGCGACGGCGTCTACCACTTCTCTGCCGCCGTTCACGCAATCTCCGCCCGCAAAATATTTTGAGTTGCCGGTGCGATGCTGCGCGTCCGTCACCACTGTGCCATTTTTGCGGACTTCAATTCCCGCAACGCCGCGCAAGAAGTCCGTGGCCTGCTTCTGCCCGACGGCGCGGACAACCATATCCACGTCGATCGTGAATGCGCTGTTGGGAATCGTTTCAGGAGAGCGCTTTCCTCGCGCATCGGGCTCGCCGGGGCGCGTGCGCACACATTCCAGTCCGGTCACCCCGCCGCCCGAACCGAGGATGCGCACCGGTTGCGCCTGCCACAGAAAATTCACGCCGTCTTTTTTGGCCAGCTCATATTCATAGCGGAACGCCGGCATTTCCTGCTCGCTCCGCCGGTAGACGAGGTACACGGGCCCCGCGCCAAGGCGGCGCGCGGCCGTGACCACATCAATCGCAGTGTTTCCCGCGCCGATGCAAGCCACTCGCCGGCCAATGGCGACATGCGAAAATGGCAGCGACTTCGTGGCTTCGATAAATTCAAGCGCGCCGCACACTCCGTGCAGGTCCTCACCGGGAATATCCATGGCCCAAGTTTCGCCCAGGCCCACTCCAATGAAGATGGCGTCGAAATCCTTTTCGAGTTGCTCGAAGCTTACGTCCCGTCCGATTTCCGCCTTCTGCCGGAATTCGACCCCCAGCGATTTCACCATTTCCACTTCCCGCAACGAATCGGCGACGCGCGTTTTGTAAGCCGCGATGCCATAGGTGCTCAATCCTCCGGAAAGTTCCCGGCGGTCAAACACAGTCACGCTGTAACCCTTTCGCGCAAGATGCGCCGCGCACGCCACTGACGCAGGCCCTGAACCGATGCAGGCCACGCGGCGCCCATTCGCCTTGCCCGCCTGGAACAGCTGAATCTTGCGGTCCAGCACATGGTCCACCGCGAACCGCTGCAACCGGCCAATTTCGATGGCCTTCTCGCCTTTCTCGACCATGACGCACGCGCCCTCGCACAGCACTTCGGTAGGGCAAACTCGTCCGCAACTTTCGCCGAGAATATTCGCTTCGAGGATGACGCGCGCCGCCCCGCGCACATTCGCCGTCATAATGCGCTTGATGAAGCCGGGCACATCGATTCGCGTAGGACAAGCCTGAATGCATGGAGCGTCAAAACAATAGAGACACCGCGCGGATTCGATGGCCGCCTGGCGCGCGTTCAGCGGCGGCGTAATGTCCGCAAAATTCTCTTCATATTTTTCAGGAGACAATTTCGGCGCGCTTTCGCGAAGGGGCATGCGCTCACCTCGAGTTCGGGGTCTCCCCTGAAACACGCAACCCGGTGGACCAATTTTCCCACCGGGCATCGGGGCTGGAATTCCAGCGCCATTCTAGCATTGCCGGACAAGAGCAATCGCTGGCGAATTTGCACCCGTGCGGCAAAAGCCGCAAGTAGCGCAGGCTTCAGCCTGTGGGGGTTAGTGGGAGCACAGTCGACGTTGCTGCAATCAAAACCCACAGGCTGAAGCCTGCGCTACTGGATAGCTTACCCACATTCCGCAGCGATTACTGAAGAACGGAAGATCACCTGCATCGATATAGGATGAAATATTCGTGCCGGCCAAGAGAGCTACGGAGTCACGACAAACTTGAAATGCAGTGCAGGAATTTTGTTGCCCGGGTGATCGTCGGCATAGGTGAGTTGCGGCATGCGATAGAGCAGTTGCGGTTCCGTAGGCGGTCCTTGATAGATGCCCGGAAAAAGATCAATCAGATGTGTGCCGGCTTCACCCGCCGCCTTGAACGTAATCACCACATCGCCCTGCGAATTAAAGCCGCAGGCATATCCCATGTACGCGTTATCGTACGTCGCCGCATACATGTTGTCGTACTCGGTCCAGCCGACGCCCTTCAAATGGATCGTTACCGGTGTTCCAGCCGGACCGGAAGCCGGCTCCATGCTCACGATGGTCGTCTCAATGGCAAAGTAAGCGCGCCCGAGTGACTTGTCCCCCTCGCGGAGCTCGATCCCATGTTCCCCGCCCAAATCCAGTGGAATCGTCAGAGGGAACTCGATCTTTCCATCGCTTCCCACTTTCACTTTCGCGATCAAATTTTCCTGCGGCCCGAATCCGTTGCCGCTTACCCGGCTTCCGACGTACGTCTGCCAGATGAGATCCAACGTCGAGTCGGCCGGAAAACCTTCGCCGCGCAGCGTTGCTTTGGCGCCCACTGGCCCCTGGGTCGGACTGACGCTCAGCCTTCCATTTGCAACGTGGACTTCTGGCTCCGGCAGAGCATACGGCTGATATTCGTCCGCGTATGCAGCAGGCGTCGAGGATGGACCTGCCGTCGTGCGGAACGTGAATTCGGGACGCGGCAGGTACGCGTTTGGCGCCTGCTGGAAGTTGAGGTAACTCTGCCCTTGCCATCCTGTGTAGATCTTTAAGAAATGATCGCCGGCAGGGCCCGCGGCGCGAAATCGCGCTACGGCCGAGCCGCGCGTCCCGGCGGCACTGACGAATCCGAGCCCCCGATTATCCCAGTCTACGACCCATGTATTTTCCATCGCTCGCCATCCAAGTCCTTTGACGCGCAATTCAATGGGCGTTCCCACCGGACCTGACGCAGGGGTCATTTCGAAGCTCTGGGTGACTTCAATTCCATTTTGTGCGACGACTTTTCCATCGATGGATGCGATCACGTCGTGAACGCCGCCGTAATCTTCGGGAATTGCAAACGTTGCATCCAGACGGCCGCTCGCGCTCACCGGAAATTTTCCGAGCGATAGAGTCGTCTCGGAATATTTTCGTCCGCGAAAGTAGTAATAATTCTGGATCACCCACCCGCCCGTCACTGTGCTCCACTTGAGTTCAACGGTTTCGCCGGCAGGCAACCCCTCGGCGGTAACTCGAACTTTCGCGCCGACAATGGCTTTATCGTATTTCAATTCCAGTTTCTGGATGGAAGCAGCATCCGATACGGTCGCGGCTTGTAAACTCGCAGCTCGTGCGGAGGGAAAGGTCAGAAGCAAGCAAGTGCAGAAAACAAAAGCCAGGATAGTGGCGATACCGAAACGGAGTGGACTACGGACCAAAAACTCCTCCGTCATTGAACGATGGTTACCCAGGACGGTTCGCCACCCTTCGCCGTCCATTCCGCCGTCCGGCCAAATTTATCAGTGGCCGTAGCTGAATATTTAACGGTGCCGGTCGGGGCATCGTCCGGTACCAACCACTTTGCGGTCCACATGCCCGGACGGATCGGCATGTCCATTCCCTTATCGTTCTTGTGGGGTATTGCGCGATACAGCGCAGCCAGGTCGTACTTTTTGCCGCCGGAAGTGATGTGCACCACGACAGTAGCCGATTCGTCGGGTTTGTTCGTTCCTCCGTCAACGGCATAAAGGCGGAATCCCACGTTGTCGCCTCTCTTGAATCGATTCCTCAGAGTGCAATTCTCGGGATTCGCCGGATCCGCGAATACAGCCGTGTCCGCAAACAAAACCAACTGTCCCACGGGTTTGGGTCCGGATTCTTGCGCGGCCATGGGCAATGTGGCCAGCATTCCCAGGAAAATCCCGAACGTAGTCAGCCCAGCGATCAAAGGTGTTTTTTTCATTAACGTAACATTAATCCATTTCTGAGTTTCTGTCCAGAATCTTGAGCGGCCCGGTCATGGAATCCCAGAATGCCAAGTTTCGTTCCGGAGGTCCGGGCCATGAGTCGCGGGGATTAAAGCGCGATTGCGTACTGCCTCGGCTGCTTGCCCGTCATTCCCCGCTTAGCCTAAGATGCATCGTCGCTTTCAATCTGGGTGCATTGGGGGAAAGATGGGATTCGACACGATTATTCGCAACGGCACGATCGTGACCGCAACGGATACGTACGCGGGCGACGTCGGCATCACGAGCGGACAGATCGCCACCATCGCCAAGGATCTCCCCATCGAGAACGCCGCAAAATTGATTGACGCCAAGGGCTGCATCGTCATCCCCGGGGGGATCGACGTGCACACCCACCTGGACATGCCCTTCGGCGGCACCACCAGCGCCGACGATTTCGAGACCGGCACGCGCGCCGCGGCCTTCGGCGGCACGACCACGCTGATCGATTTCGCCATTCAATACAAAGGCCAGACGCTGCGCCACGCCTTCGATGCCTGGATGAAAAAAGCCGAAGGCAAAGCCGTCGCCGACTACGCGTTCCACTGCATCATCACGGAGCTTGGCGATACGCAACTGGAAGAAATGGGCGCCCTGGTCCGCGAAGGCGTCTCGTCTTTCAAGCTTTTCATGGCCTATCCCGGCATATTTATGCTTGACGACGCGACGATCTTCAAGGCCATGCTGCAGGCCGCCAAGCACGGCGGCATGATCTGCATGCACGCGGAAAATGGCGGCGCGATTGACGTGCTGGTGCAGCGCGCCCTGGCCGAGGGAAAAACCGCGCCGAAATATCACGCCCTCACCCGGCCCACCACGGCCGAAGGCGAAGCGACGTCGCGCGCCATCGCGCTAGCCGAAATGGCCGGCGCGCCCGTGTACATCGTGCATCTGTCCTGCAATGACGCGCTCGAAAAAGTGCGCGAGGCGCGCGATCGCGGCCTGCCCGCCTACGCCGAAACGTGCCCGCAATATCTTCACCTCTCCCTCGAAAATATGGACGTCCCCGGCTTCGAGGGCGCGAAATACGTTTTCACACCGCCGCTGCGCGAAAAATGGAATCAGGAAAAACTCTGGCAGGGCCTCGCGCGCGACACGCTGCAAGTCGTCTCGACCGATCATTGCCCTTTCTGTTTCAAGGAACAAAAAGAATTGGGCAAAAATGATTTCACGAAAATTCCAAACGGCGGCCCGGGCGTCGAGCACCGCCTCAGCCTGATTTATTCCGGCGGGGTCCACGGCGGAAAATTCTCGGCCAACCGATTTGTGCAGCTAGTTTCCACGGCCCCGGCAAAACTGTTCGGTCTCTACCCGCGCAAAGGCACGATCGCCGTCGGCTCGGACGCCGACATCGTGATTTTCGACCCCAACGCGGAGCAAGTGATCAGCGCCAAAACGCACCACATGCGCGTCGACTATTCCATGTTCGAGGGAATGCGCGTGAAAGGCGTAACGAAGACCGTGCTCTCCCGCGGCCGCGTCATCATCGACAACGGCATATTTACAGGCAAGCCCGGCACCGGCGAATTTCTTCGCCGCAAGACTTACTCGGGCGCCGGGTAGAGCGCCTGGATGTTTCCCATGATGATAGCAGGCCAGTTTCCGAGAAGTCGACTTCACAGGACTTGGCCATCTTCGTACATGAGCATCTTGTTGACGTAGGATTACTTCTACCCTAACTTATGCGGATCGAGGCGCACCTGGTGCTATACTCCGCCGATCCTGTCGTCTTGCACTAGAAAGGATCAATCTTATGCTTATGTCTTGTCTCAGGAAGACTTTTACGCGGGCACTCCGCGGATCTGTGGGGATCGGTCTGGTCGTGGCATTGTTCTTACTGCTAGCTGTGTCGGCCAGCTTCGCCCAGGCACCGGCCCTGCCCGCGTTCCAGGCGACAGATAAGAGCCCGAACTTCAAAGACGGGAAGGTGTTACTTGAGGAGCGCCGTATTCGAGCGTATTCGTACCTTGGGGGCGATGAAAACATCATCCGGCAAACGCTCCAGCGGATCGTGAGGCAAGAAGGCGACGCCGCCGGAGGATGGGTCTATGAGTGGAGTGTCCTCGGCAAGTACTACGAAGGCCGCGGCGACACGCTCCTCGAGACCGGACAGCGGCGTCCGGCCCTCGACGCCTACATGACGTCAAACGTCTACTACGGGCTCGCCTGGTTCCCGAGGATCAATTCGGAACAGGAGGCGAAGGCCTATGACGCACAACTGCGGGTGTACCAGAAGGGCGGCAAACTGTTCGAAGTGCCGCTGGAGTTGGTGAAGGCTCCGTACAAGGACGGTTTTATCACGACCTATCTGCACAAGCCGTTCGGCGTCGCGAAACCGCCGCTCGTCATCTGGTACGGGGGCGTCGACCAGTACAAGGCGAACCACTGGCGGCCCATCCAGGACATGCTCGCCAAGGGCTTTGCCGTCGCCACGCTCGACCTGCCCGCCTTCGGCGAGAGCAGGCAGTGGCCCCCGGATACCAAGGCGGAGGCCAATTTCGCCGTTCTCGGCACGTACATGAAGCGAGAGGACATCGACACCAAGCGGATCAGCTTCTTCGGGCAAAGCTATGGCGGGGCCGCCTCGTTGCGCGCCGCGCTGCGAAACGATCCGCGCGTCAAGGCGATTGTGGCCATGTGCGCGGGGCTTCACTTAGGCGAGAAGAACTCGTTGGCGCCCGAGGCAAAACCCGGAGACAAGCTGATCAACGGGCCTCTACTCGTGGCCAACGGCACGCGCGATGCCGGCAACCCCGTGCCGGACCTGGTGTCGACCTACCAGTCGGCGAAAGAGGGCGATCTGTGGCTGCTCGGCCGCGGCGAGCATTGCGCGGTGGAGTACTGGCCCGTCATGATCCCGCAAATGGCCGACTGGCTGATTGAGAAGATCAATAAGTGACGGCTCGGGCTTCCTAGATTAACTGCGTCGCATTCACACGGAGCAACTAAACTAGTAGGTCGTGCCAGGTTCTCCTAGCCCATGTTCGTCACTCAGCGGGTCAAAGTAGGATAAAGTCCTTTGAAATCAGTTTAGGCAATGGCCGAGTCTGCACTACATTTCAGGATCTGAATCGGCTCCAGACCTTCCGGTAACTGCAGTTGAAGCTGGTGCAGGATCTTCTGCTGCTCATTATCGAGTTTCGTGATGCGCCGCAGCCAGATCTCTCGTCCTTCGACGGTCGGCAATACGATATCGACGCTGTAGAGCTCCGCGAGTCGCTTCAGGACTTTGGCCGGGGAATAGTCCGAATCTCTCCGCTTCAGCAGATGCTTGAGGGTTACGAGCAGAGCGTAGCCGAGAAACGCCACCAGCACGTGCGCCTTCACGCGTCTTTCGAGTTGATGGAACAGCGGCCGGATCGCCAGTTCGCTTTTGAGCGTGCGGAAGGCTGCTTCCACTTCCGTCAATTGCATGTATTTCTTCCATAGAGCGGCAGCCGAGTCGGCGGTCAGATTCGTGCGTAGCAAATAGGCTCCCTCGCGCGCTTCGATCCATTGCTGTTGTTCCGCCTTCTGCCGCCAGAACAGGCGTGGCCCTTCTTTGCCATCTTTCACCGTCATCTCATACAGATCCGCTACTTGCGGGTGAGAGGCCTGGATGCGGCCGAGATTTCGCTCCATCTTGAAACGGTCCTTCAGTTGGCCTTCCGCGATGCGCTTCTCAAGTCCCGTGAGCGCTTTTTCGATCTTCACCACAAAGCGGCTGCGGATGGCTTTCTCTTTCTCCTTCCGTCCGGCCGTGCGACAGAGGATGTAGGTCTCTTCACCGCCCGGAACCTTGATCTGCTTGACCTCCACTTCGGGGCGGATCCTCTCGAAGTCATCCTTCAGCAGTTCCTGTTCAAACTGCTTCAGCTTGCTCCGCGTCGTGCCCACCAGATACTGTCCCCCGCGCTTGCGGATCGCTACCAGGTTCTCCTCGCTCACCACACCGCGATCGAAGATCCATACCCGGCGGGCCTTTCCGTGCTTGCGCTCCACCGTGCGCAGGATCGCTTCGACCGTCGTGACATCGGCCCGGTTCCCATCGAATAGTTCGTAGCTGAATGGAAAACCGTCTGGGTTGACGATCAACGCCAGCACCAGCTGTTCGCAGTCGGGACGATGATCCCGCGAGTAGCCCCGCTGCATCATGGGGTTCTCTTCCGCCGCCCCCTCCACATACGTGCTGGTCAGATCGTAGAGGAGCACGTCGAACTCGGCCTCGAACAACTCGCCGAAGCGCTGCTTCAGATGCTGTTCGATCTTGGCCTTCAGCGGCAGAAGACGATCGAGGCAACGATACAACCGCGTGTCGTTGATCTTGCCTTCCGCGATGTGCAGCAGATCGTCCAGTGCGGTGGAGGGGTACCAATGCTGCTCCACGGCCAGCTCACTGCCCGGATCGCATAGCCGGTTGATCGCCAGCACGGCTGCGACACGGGACCAGGGCACATCGGCACTCTCCTCATCGAGATGCTGAGCGAAGAACTCATCGAGCTTCAACTGCTTCCACAACTCCAGTCCGAGATAGCCGTCACCGAATCGTCGTGTGCGCTCGACCCGCACTTTTTTCACCAACACCCGTGCTACGTTCGGATCATCGGGCGCTTCTGCTTCGGAGGGAAACAGCTTCAGCTGGGTATGCTCGCCCTGCTCGTTGAAAGCCTCGACGGTCTTCTGCCAACGTGCATGGGCAGAACCGTTCAGCTCACCGAGATAGCAAAGCGTGCGCTGTCGCGGGCCATCGGGTGTTCGGAAGGTCTCGACGAGAGACCAATACCTGTGTTCCTTGCCGTCTTTGTTCCTCTGGTGCTGGCGAAGATACATGTTGCAGCGATGGTCTCAGGAGAGAAACTGCACTGCAAGTAGGTTGGTCTGCACTACACGAAGTTTTCGATCAGCGTGGGCTGAAAACAAATCACTTCGATAGGAAAATCAGGAGCAAAATAACTAAACGGCTGTTACCGTGACGAACTTCGGCTAGACGGGGCGGTCCCAATTGGTCGATGCAACATTTGCTCGAACTCTTCTTTTACGAGTCTGCGAGGCTGATTTCGTTCGCGGACGTTGATTCAAACGAAACCAAGCCCTGTTTAAGTTCTGATTGAGTACTGCCGTATAGATCGATTCTCGATGGGAAGTAATGTCAGATCAAGTGTTTAGATGGCGTTGCATCGACCCATTGAGAGCACCGGGATTCTTGGAATATGGCCCGTTAACTGCGATCCATGCCGCGCGAAATCACTTACTGGCGAAACACTCCGTACACCCAGGGAATATCGAATTCGCCCTTCTGCGCTTGCACGATAATGTCGTCGCCCTTCTGGAAGCGATCGAAGTCATTCTGATCGACGGCGATATGTTCAAAAGGCCGGCCATATCGCCAGGAAGTGACGATGAGGCGGCGGCTGCGCGGGAACGCACCCGTAGCAACTTTTCCGACGACGGTTGCGGGCACGCGAATGGGACGCGAAGTGTCCAGCTTTCCGTTCAGAAAAAGAAGGCCCGCGAAAATCCACGGCACGGGAATCATGCCGAAATAGATACGCTTCATGACCTCGACTTCCTCGTGCTTTCGGGCGCGGTAGTCGATCCAATAGCCGAGCGCGAGAGAGAGAAAAAAAACGATGCCGCCAAAAATCTGGATGGTATCGAGTTCGAGAGCGGGAAATACCTGGCTCGCGGCCACAAAGATGATGATGCCCACCAGAAAAAATGCCGTCCGCTTCACGAGCCGCCGCCGCACCACCAGCTCGGCCGCGGCGGAAGTCAGTCCGCACGCCGGGCATTGATCGGCAATGCGATCGGAGCCGCAATCGAGACACCGTGTCATAGCGCAGGCAAACTCAATAAGAGAGCTTCGAGCTGCGCCTTGCCGCCTTCCTCGGCAACTTCGAAAACGACGGCAATCCCCATCCCCGGCTCAACCCTGGCGACGGTGCAATTCAACAATAAGACGGGATTCAAGATCAGCCGCGCACGGAACGCCGCCCCCAACCAAAGCGGAGGGATCAACTCCACAAAGAGACCTCGAGGGCCGATGTCCCGGACCTCTCCAATCAAAATGGCGGACCCCCATTCGATTTCCAGCTTCCCTCGAAATTTCCTGCGATGGAATTGGCGGCGCTCGATCCTGGGGGTTGCTTCATCTGATGGCTGAGTGTTCATCTCTTGCTCCCACGCAGGATGCTAAGTGCCGAGCGGCAGAGTGTCAAGTTTCGGATGGTGAGACACCCATCTCGCAAATACTCTGGCAGGGCCAAAACAAAAACATTTTTAGGTGAACGTTCCAAGGCCCACCAAATCGACATCCTCCGGCGCTGAAAGCGCCGCCGTATGCTAGCCCAGGGCAACACCCTGGGGTTCAGAATGGATGGATTGTGGTGCGCCCTGAAAGGGCGCGGGGGAATCCCTCCGCCCTTTCAGGGCGGAAGATGATACTGGGGCGCGATACCCGGGGCGTTGCCCCGGACTGGCTTCCTCCGCGCCGTTGGCGCGAAAACGTGGCCAGGTTTTCGAGCTGAGAAAACCACCCAAAAGTAAATCATGAGATAGCCGCCAGTTGGAATGTAAATGTAGATCTGAAATGCCTCAGCGCCGGTGCATTTCATGTTCATCGATCATTCCTTTTTGTGTGTGAGTTCCTCACGCAGACGAGCGCGCACGTATTCCGGAAGCCGCGAAAGCTCCAGCAAATCCTCGATCTCGCGGCGCGGCAAGCCCGGCACGAGCGCCGGCACGAGCTCCGGAGGCGCGTGAGGATGGCGCAGCACGGCCACGCGGATGTTGACCAGCTTTGCCCATTTGTCGTGTCTCGCCACAACGGCAACAATCCGCTCTGGAAGCGCCTGCTTTGCGAGAGTCTTCAGCAGTTGCGATTCGGTCAGAAACGAATTGTCCAGCGCCACGCGCGCCACCTGTTCCGGCCCATGCGCGACAAGTCCCGCCGCGATGCGCGTCGAACCGCGGCGCGCCAGCATCAATTTCTGCCCCAGGGGCAATTGCGGCAATTGCGTCAGGACGCGCTCGTCCGCCAGGCGCCGAAGTTCCATGGAAGAAGTTGGCAGCAGGCTGATCCGCACCAGGTCCATCAAGTGCAACTCGCGCAGCAGGCGCATGGCGATGAGGCGCGGCGTGTGCGGATGCGCCGCGAGGCCCAGCCGCACGCGATACACCGCGCGCCACGTCTTGCGCTTGCTGATTTCCTCGAGCAGCAAACCCGAGAGGTCTTTCCGCTCGAGCAAGAGACACACGTGCGTCTCGTCGAATGCCGGATTGTCGATCAACGAGCGAAGCGCTTCCTCATTGCCCGAAGCGAGCAGTTCGGGGATCGCTTCGTGGGCCGCCGTGCGCGCGGCCCGCACATCGGCGCGGTCATCAAGCGCCATGGGACGCGGCTTGCGAAGGCGGTTCGGATAGCCGCGCCGCTATTCGCGCGGCGCCGATCGCCGGAGAAATTTCGAGACGCGATATTTTCGCGCGCAGAGCGCCGCTCGCGAGCACGGAGTCCAAGAGCGAATCCAGCATCCGGCTGCGGCCGAACACGCCGCCGCATTTCACGAGCGGGAATTGCTGGCCCCTCATTTCCAGGCGGCGGATCACGACCATGGCCAGGTTGCCCAGGCCGATCGCCGACGCAAACAAGATTTCCTTGGCCGCGCTGTCCTCGGAATTTGCCGCAGCCGCCACGACCGGAAATAATTTTGGAAAAACCTCATCCGCATTCTTCATGATCCGCAGCATTAAATCGTCCCAATCCGGACAATCCAGGGCGGCGGGAATCATCTTGGTCAGCATGGTGACGGGTGCATCCATGTCGCGCGCGCGCGCCAAGGCGGAGACGGCTCGCCGCCCGATCTCAAACGCGCTGCCTTCGTCGCCGATCCACGGTCCGTAGCCGCCCGTGCGTGCGGTTTCACCCGCGGCGTTGCGCCCATATGCCACCGATCCCGTGCCTGCGATCAATACCACGCCTGGTCCGGAGCCGGCGGCCGCCTCCAGCGCAATTTCATAATCGGTCGCAACGTGCGTCAGGGCGGCCGGGAATTCTTGCGATAGGAATTCCTTGATTCGGCGCGCGACGCTACGGCGGCCGGCGCCCGCGAGACCTGCGCAGACGCGCGTGATGTCGGCCGGCCGAATTTTTGCGGCCGCGATCGCCTCCGCGGCGGATTCTCGAAGCGAGGAAAACGCGCCGTCGTATCCTGATCGCAACGGATTCGCCGGGCCGCCGCGTGCTTCGCCGATGACGGCTCCACGTGCGTCGAGCAAAACGCAGTCCGTCTTTGTCCCGCCACCGTCAAAACCTAGGGAGTAGCCCATGGCACCTCATTGTTGCTCAAATCATCGGCGAAAAGCAGGCACGCGCGCTTGACGCCGCCCGGATGCGAACCTATATTCTGGCGGGCTCCAAGTAGAGCCCGCACCCGTCATCGCGACGCCCTCAACATGCGCCTGACCTCTCTGGACCTTGCCGTCATCGTCGCCTATCTGGCCGGTATCACTCTGTTCGGCATCGCCTTCCGGCGAGGGCAAAGCACCGTACGCGATTATTTTCTGGGCGGACGCACGGCGCCGTGGTGGGCGCTGGCCCTGTCGATTGTCGCCACGGAAACCTCAACGCTCACGATTGTCGGCACACCGGCGCTGGCCTTTGCAGGAAATCTCACGTTCCTGCAATTCGTGTTTGGGTACCTAGTCGGCCGCGTAGTGATCGTCCTGTTGTTTCTCCCTCACTACTTCCGCGGAGAATATTATACGGCCTACCAACTGATGGAAAGTCGGTTTGGCGCAAAAGTAAAGGCCGTCGCGGCGTCCACATTCCTCGTCACCCGCGTTCTCGCGGAGGGCGTGCGCATCGCGGCCATCGCGCTGGTCGTCACGGCGGCGCTGGGCACCGGGCAGCGCACTTCCATCCTGCTGATCATGACCCTTGTTCTGATCTACACGTTTGAAGGCGGAATGAAAGCCGTGATCTGGACCGATGTCGTGCAATTCGCTCTCTACATATCGGGATCGCTCGCCGCATTTTTCCTTCTGTTGCACCGCATCCCCGGAGGATGGGAAACCATCGTTCACGCAGCCGCCCCGGCTCATAAATTTCGCGTCTTCGATTTTTCTTTCAGCCTAACGAACCCCGCCAAGCTCTATACGTTTTGGTCCGGCGTAATTGGCGGCACGTTCTTCACGATGGGAAGCCACGGAACGGATCAGACCATCGTGCAGCGGTTGCTTGCCGCCAAATCCGAACGCGAAAGCAAACTCGCGCTGCTCGCCAGTGGTGTCATTATTTTTCTGCAATTTGCGCTGTTTCTGGTTCTGGGAGTGATGCTCTACGCGTGGCACGGGGCGCCGGCCGTGATTGCGGGCCGCAGCTACGATTCCGTTTTCCCCGACTTCATCGTCACCGCCATGCCGAGCGGCGCGCGTGGCGCGATCCTCGCCGCCATCATTGCCGTCGCCATGTCTAACGCCAGCGGCTCGCTCAATTCTCTCGCCGCGTCGAGCGTGGTCGATTTTCAGCACCTGCGCGGCCTGCGAGTGTTAGAAGAAAATCCCGGACGCCTGCTGCGCCGTTCACGCTGGATGACGCTGATCTGGGGGATTGCGCTTGCGATCCTTGGCACGGTGCAATGGGGACCGATGCTCGAAGCGGGTTTAACCATCGCCGCAATCACTCTCGGAAGTTTGCTGGGGCTTTTCTTGCTGACCTTCCTGTTTCCGCGAGCAACGGCTCCCGGAGTCCTCACCGGCATGTTCGTGGGACTCGCGGTAATTCTCTACGTCCACTTTCGAACGCCGCTGTTGTGGACCTGGTACGTGCCGCTCAGCGTTGGAGTCACTTTCCTGACAGGTGCGCTCGTAAGTCTCGCAACCGAAACGCCGGCCGCGGCAAGCGAAACGAGATAAACACGTTCGAACAACTTCCTTCCTTGTTTCTTTTCGCCACATGAATTTTTTATCGCATCGCGACCGCCTCGATGATCCAAATGCGGCGCAACGAATCCAGACTTGTGCGCCGGAATCGCCGCTTGGGGCATCCGTGGGTGCCAGCGGCGTTTCTGGCGGGGGCAGCGGCGCTGAATGTCGCTCAGTGGCTTGCGCGCCCCGTTCGTTCGTCTATTGGTCTCGTATTGATTTTTTCGGGACTGATTTTCTATCCGCACTGGCAGCGAAAACTTCCTGCCCATGCGCGGATCGTTCAAAACAATCAACCAGCGGCGGCGACTCGCGTGAGCAGCGCACCTGATTCGAACGGCAGGAGGCGTTTCTGCTTTCCAGCGTGGATCGCCCTAGTGAGAACCGCCAACCCGGCGGCCAGGCGCGGGCCGGGCCGCGAGAAATAGCCCGAAGCTTCGACGACAAAAACGCGGTCCTCTCGAACAGCCGGTAAATCATTCCATCCTTGCGGCAGCGGCAGATTGCGAAACTCTGCCTCCGCAGCTGCAAGGCTATAACCGCACGGCATGATGACGATCACTTCGGGCCGCGCCGCAATCACAGTTTCCCAATCCACGCGAAAGGACGGCCTTCCCAGGTGCCCTAGAACATCGACCCCGCCCGCGCGCTCCACCATTTCCGGCACCCAGTGCCCCGCGACGTACGGCGGATCGAGCCATTCGAGACATAGGACGCGCGGCCGATCGAGCCCGGCAACGGATCGTTCGACGCTGGCGATGCTTCTTTCAACTTCGGCAACAACAACATTCGCTTGCTTTGTGCGTCCTGTCGCTTCGCCCACCGCGCGAATATCCGCGCATACATCCGCAAGCGAATGCGGGTTGAGCGTCACGACTCGCGGCTGGCGTTCGAGATGTGCAAGCGCCGCGCCCAGATCGTCCGGCGTGGCGGCGCACACGTGGCAAAGATCCTGCGTGACGATGATGTCGGGCTTGATCGCGCGCAAGAGTTCAAAATCAACGCTGTAGAGGCTCTCGCCACGTTCGAGAAATTCTCGCACTTGCCGGTCAATCGCTGCCGCGCTCTCCGTATGCGTAATGCGAGACTTGATGAGGACGGGTTTGGACCTGGCTTCCAGCGGGAAATTGCATTCGTGGCTGACCCCGGCGACCTGGTCGCCAAGTCCCAGCGCAAACAAAATCTCAGTGCCCGAAGGCAGCAAGGAGCAAATCTTCATTCCCCGCAATTTACCACGAAAATGATTCTCTATTGCTGTCTCCCTGCTTCCTAGCTCCCTGCCTCCCGGCCTCCTGCCTCACCGGTATAACAAGTACTTCGCGCGCACTTTGCGAAACGCCTCGAGATCCTTGTTCCAACTCGCAATGATCGCCGGAGGGTCGCCACCCTCCGCAAGCTGCTTGATGGTCTCGGCATTTCCCAACAGATCGATCGTTTTTGCCGCTTCAAATTTGCCGGGATAAAGTTTCCCGAGCGCCGAGGCAATTTCAATCCCCATGCGCATCGATTGCAGAGCGTTGCGATCGGCCAAAACAACCCTTACCCCCGCGCACTCCTCGCCTTTATACAAACCGGAATCCGGCGTAAATTTCTCCGGCTCGAATCGCACGCCGGGAATCGCGCGTCGATTCAAGTAAGCCGAGAGTTCCTCGCCGCGAATCCATGGCGCGCCCAGCAATTCAAATGGGCGGCTCGTCCCGCGCCCGACCGAAACGCCGCCCGCCTGCAGAATTTCCAGGCCGGGATACAGAATTCCCGCCTCAGGTGAACGTAGATTGGGAGAGGGATTCACCCACGGGAGGCCCGTGTCGCTAAACCACATTCGGCGCTGCCAATTTTGCATGCGGATAATGTGGAGATCGCAGCCAATCTTTTTTTCGGCGTTGAACATTTGCGCCATTTCGCCCAGCGTCATCGCCATGCGCACCGGCATCGGAAAATAGCCGGTAAAATTCGTGCGGTCACGATCGAGCATGGGGCCTTCGATGCGCTCTCCTCCCAGCGGATCGGGGTGATCGAGAACGTAAAGCGCGACGTGATGCGCCGCCGCGCCTTCCATCGCGTATCCCATCGTCGTGATGTAAGTGTAGAAGCGCACGCCGGCATCCTGAATATCGAACACCAGCACATCGAGTCCCGCAAGCATGGCATCCGTCGGCCGCTCGGTTTCGCCGTACAAGCTGTAAATGGGCAAGCCAGTCGCTTCATCTGTCGTGGAAGAAACGCGCGCATCGAATGTCCCCCGGATGCCGTGCTCGGGGCTGAACAGGGCCACCAGCTTGACGCCCGGCGCATGGGCCAGCAAATCGATCGTGCTGCGCCGATTGCGGTCAATTCCAGTCTGATTGGTGATGAGCCCAACGCGCTTCCCGGCCAGCGGAGCGAAGCCTTGCGCTTCGAGCACGTCAATCCCGGTCAGCATCTGGGCGGAAAGCGCAGGAACTTGGAACCACAGATGAACACAGATAAACACTGATGAGAGCAACCAAAGAGAAAAAGACAATCGAACAATTGATTTTTCAGATTTTTGCATGCGCTTTGCCGCGTCGTTCATCTCAAGTCAAACATTCTTGACCAAATTGTCTTTTTCCCTGTTTTATCCGTGTTTATCTGTGTGCATCTGTGGTTCCAATCTGATTTGTAACGCCCTGGCGCGAGTGCTATATATGATGTCGGCATGCGGGCGACCAAACTGGAATCCGCGCGATGCGAATAGGAAGTCGCTGGCTCCTGCTGCTTGCGTTCTTCTCGATGGCTACCACGGGCCGCACACAAAAATCTCCGCGCGCGCCGGACGCGCCGAAACCGGCGGAGCTTTCCTCCGAAGGCCAGCGCTGGGTCGCGCAAACTCTCAAGGCCATGTCGCTCGATGAAAAGATCGGGCAACTCTTCGCCGTCTGGGCCTACGGCTCTTTCCTTTCCACCGAAAGCCAAGACTACAAGGATCTTCTCCGCGATGTCGAGGGAAAGCACATCGGCTCGTTCGCGATCCAGACGCAAGGCTCGCCCGTCGGCATCGAGCGCAGCCAGGTGTACCCGACCGCCGTCCTGATCAACGCGCTGCAACGCCACGCCAAAGTTCCTCTGCTCGTCGCCGCGGATTTCGAGCGCGGCACCTCCATGCGCGTCGAAGAGGGTTCTTCCTTTCCTCACGCCATGGCCGTCGGCGCCACGGGCCGCCCCGAAGACGCCTACACGATGGGGAAAATTACGGCGCTCGAAGGGCGAGCCGTCGGCGTTCCGTGGATTTTCGCGCCCGACGCCGACGTCAACAGCAATCCCGACAACCCCATCATTAACACGCGCTCGTTTGGCGAAGACCCGGCGCGCGTCTCCGAATTTGTCGCTGCGTTCGTGCGCGGCGTCGAGGAAAACGGCGGCCTGGCCACTGCGAAACATTTCCCCGGCCACGGCGATACGAGCATGGATTCGCACCTCGATCTCCCGACCGTAACGAGCGACCGCGCTCACCTGGATCGCGTGGAACTTGCGCCGTTTCGCGCCGCGATCGCCGCCGGCGCGAGCACGATCATGACCGGCCACCTCGCCGTCCCCGCGCTCGAGCCTGACCCGGACGTGCCCGCGACGATGTCTCCCAAAATCATGACCGGTCTGCTGCGCGGCCAAATGGGTTTCGACGGCTTGGTCGTGACCGATGCGCTGGACATGGGCGGCGTGACGGTGCGCTATCCGCCCGGCGAAGTTGCAGTTCGTTCGATTCTCGCGGGCGCCGACGTGCTGCTCGTTCCGCCCGTTCTGGACGCCGCCCTCCAGGCCGTACACGAAGCCGTGGCGTCCGGGCGAATTCCGATGCCGCGCCTGGATGAAGCCGTGACGCGCGTTCTTCGCGCCAAAGCCAAACTCGGCTTGAACAAATCGAAGCTCGTGGACCTCGATGCCCTGGCGCGCAATTTTGACCGGCCAGAATTTGACAAGGCCGCCCTGGACATCGCCGATCGCGGCATAACGCTGCTGCGCGACGATCAGCACATCCTTCCGCTCGACTCGACGAAACCCTCGCGCGTCCTGCTCGTCGCCGTTTCGGGCGACAACGATCCGTACCCCGCCGGGAATCTCGAAAACGAAATTCGCTGGCGTGTCGATTCGCTGGCGAGCGTTCGCATGGATACTCGCTTTGTACGAGCCGACACCGTGAAATTGCCGCCGCCGGATACCTACGATGTCGCGATTGCCGCAATTTTCGTGCGCGTCGCCGATCGCAAAGGCAGCATTGGCCTCCCTGACGACGAGGCCGCCGTCGTGGATCGTCTGCTCGCCGCAGGCAAGCCCGTTGTGGTCGCCTGCTTTGGGAGCCCGTATCTGGCCGAGCGTTTTGCTTCTGCCAAAACCTGGATCGCGGCATTCAGCACCGTCGATGTCGCGCAGTGGTCGATGGGCCGCGCGCTCTTTGGCCAGATCGCCGTCGGAGGCCGCTTGCCGGTAAATATCCCGGGCGTTGCCGCGCTCGGCGCGGGACTCGATCTCGCCGCGCATCCCATGGAACTCCGCGAAGCGGATGCGCAATCGGAAGCAAAATTACAGCGCGCGTATGATGTGCTCGATCGCGCCGTCGCCGATCACGCGTTTCCCGGCGGCGTGCTCGCGGTCGGCTACCAGGATGAACTGATCGTTCACGAATTCGGCCGGCAAACGTATGACGCAAAATCACCGGCCGTGAACGCGGACACGATCTACGATGCCGCTTCGCTGACCAAGCCTGTCGTGACGGCGACGCTCATCGCCATGCAGGTGGAAGCGGGCCGCATCGGGCTGGACTTGCCCGTGGCGCGCTTTCTTCCCGAGTGGAATGACGGCCCGAATCCCGATTGGCGCAAGACGGTGACAATCCGAAATTTGCTGACGCATTCTGCGGGGCTTCCCGCGCACAAGGAATATTTCCTCACGCTCCATTCCAAGCGCGAATTCATCGCCGCGATTTGCAGGGAACCTCTCGAATACGCGCCAGGGATGAAAACGGTTTACTCCGATCTCGGATTCATCCTGCTCGGGGAAATTCTCGAGCGTGCCACGGGCAAAACGGTGGATCAACTCGCGCACGAACAAATCTTCGCGCCCCTCGATATGGCCGGCACGATGTTCAATCCGCCGAAAAGTCTTCTGAGCCGCATCGCGCCCACGGAAAATGACGCGACGTTTCGCAAGGTGCTCGTGCAAGGCGCAGTGCACGACGAAAATGCGTTCGCCATGGGCGGCGTCGCTGGGCACGCCGGCTTGTTCACCACGGCGTCCGATCTCGCGGCGTTTTGCCAAATGCTTCTGAACGGCGGCATCTACGGCGACCACCGCCTGCTGGCGCGCGCAACGATTTCGCAATTCACCGCCGCCCAGGCCGTTGCGGGCAATGCTTACACGCTCGGTTGGATGACGCCGACGCCCAATTCCTCGAGCGGCCGCTATTTTTCGCCGCACACCTTCGGACACCTGGGGTTTACCGGCACGTCGATCTGGATTGACCCGGACCGCCGGCTTTTCGTAATCCTGCTGACCAACCGCGTCTATCCCACGCGCGAAAACGACAAGATTGCGGCCGTGCGGCCCGCCGTGCACGACGCCGTGATCGAGTCGCTTGGCCTTGCGCCCGCTGCGAAGTAATTTCCCAGGGCGTGCTTCCTCTTTGCTGCCCCTTACTCAATGAGTGATTCCCGCAGATTCGCCGCACCAAATCCGCTCCCGCACATGCGAAGATAGTGTTCCAGCTTATATCTTGGGAACCATGCGAGTGGACAGAAATCACAATCAGCATTGCGATTGCTGTAAAATTTTGTAGCGCCGGCGTCTCGCCGGCAATTTGCTCAATGTGGAAGATCGAAAAAACTGCCGGCAAGATGCCGGCGCTACGGGGAAAAGACCACGCCTAGAGCGACCGAGCAGCGGAATCACCGTACGCGCGGGATTGACGCCAAATCCACGAGCGAGATTGTGCGGGCGATTCATCGTGAGGATGCGTCCGTGGCCAAGGCCGTGTCCGGCGCGCTTCCCGCGATTGCGCGCGCGGTAGACGCAATCGCGGGCGCCCTTCAGCGAGGGGGACGTCTCTTCTACGTTGGCGCTGGAACGAGCGGCCGCCTTGCCGCTCTCGACGCCGCGGAGCTTCCGCCAACGTTTGGCACGCCGCCGCGCATGGTCCAGGCAGTGATCGCGGGAGGCCGCCGCGCGCTCACGCACGCCGTCGAAGGCGCCGAGGACAATCGCACGAAAGGAGCGAAAGACCTGGCCGCGCGCGGCCTCAATTCCAAGGACGCCGTCGTCGGAATCGCGGCAAGCGGCGCAACACCCTACGTCCTCGGGGCGCTCGAATTTGCCAAGCGAAAAGGCGCGGTCACGATTGGACTCACATCAAACCCGCGGACGCCGATTACACAAATGGCCCAAATCAGTATCGTTACGCCGACCGGACCCGAGGCGATCACAGGCTCAACGCGGATGAAGGCAGGCACGGCGCAGAAGTTGGTCCTCAACCTGCTCTCTACAGCCACGATGATTCGTCTCGGCCGCGTCTACGACAACTGGATGATCGGCGTGGCGTTGACGAATCGCAAGTTGCAGGCCCGAGGGTTGCGGATCCTCATGGAGGCTTCCGGGGCGGGCGTGGCCGAATCGACACGCGCCCTGCGTCAATCCGGACACAATCTCGGCGCTGCGCTCATAATGTTAAAGACAGGAGCAAGCGCACTACAGGCCAAACGCCTCTTGCGCGCTACCCACGGACATGTCCACAACGCACTTAACCACGCCAAAACAATCGCAGGCGGCCGGCACAACCCACATGGATAGACTCCTGATTGAAGGCGGAACGCCACTCGAAGGGTCGGTACGCATCAGCGGCGCAAAGAATGCCGCGCTGCCGGCGATGGCCGCCGCGCTATTGACCAGCGACCGCGTGGAGCTCGAAAACATTCCGCGCGTGCGCGACATCATCACGATGGGCCGCCTGCTCGCGCATTTGGGCGCGACCGTCGAAACCCCCGAGATTCCTCCCACGGCGATGATCATTCAGTCGGAACAAATCAACGGGGCCGAAGCGCCTTACGAACTTGTGAAAACCATGCGGGCTTCGATCCTCACGCTCGGGCCTCTCGTCGCGCGCAGCGGCCACGCGCGGGTTTCTCTCCCCGGCGGATGCGCGATCGGCGCGCGCCCGGTGGACCTGCATCTGAAAGCGCTCGAACAAATGGGCGCCGAAATCGGAATGTCCCACGGCTACGTGGAGGCGCGCGCTCCACGCGGTGGCCGCTTGCCGGGCGGCCGCGTTTTCTTCGACAAAATTACCGTCACCGGAACGGAAAACATTTTGATGGCGGCGTCCCTCGCCGAGGGCGAAACGTTGATCGAGAATGCGGCGCGCGAACCGGAAATTACGGACCTCGCGGAACTGCTGATCAAAATGGGAGCGGACATCGAAGGCGCGGGAACCTCCACGATTCGCGTGCGCGGAAAAGAAACGCTGCACGGCGCGACGCACACCGTCATTCCCGACCGCATCGAAGCCGGCACGTTTCTAGTGGCCGGAGCCATCACCAACGGCGATCTCGAACTCACCGGCTGCGCGCCGGAACACCTCGCTTCGGTCATCGCCAAGCTGTGCGAAACCGGCGTCGATATCCGCGAAACCGGTCCGGGCACGCTGAAAGTTCGCGGGGCGAAAAAGCTCGTCGCCGCCGACGTGACCACCGAGGAATATCCCGGCTTCGCCACGGACATGCAGGCTCAGTTCATGGCGCTGGCCACGCAGGCCAGAGGAACTTCGGAGATCACGGAAACAATTTTCGAGAACCGCTTCCTGCACGCCAGCGAAATGATTCGCATGGGCGCGAATATTTCCATCGAGGGCCGCCGCGCCGTGGTTCACGGCCCCACGACGCTCTCCGGCAGCCAAGTGATCGCCTCGGACTTGCGCGCCAGCGCCTCGCTCGTGCTGGCCGCGCTCGTCGCGCGGGGTGAAACCGTCATCGACCGCGTGTATCACATCGACCGCGGTTACGAGCGCATCGAGGAAAAACTCGCTGCTGTGGGGGCGAGCATACGCCGCGTGTAGGGAATTTTGCGACCGGTGAATGTTGAGTTGAGGTACGCCATGCTTACTATTAGTTTGTCTGAGCACGTCATTCTTCATCGCGTCAACCGGGCCCAGGGGCAAAAAGCCAGCTTCCGATAAGCCGGGCGGTCTCAATGGGTCAACGCAACACTCACCCGGAGTCCTATCTGCAGGTATTTCAATGGCTAAACTCGTTCTCGAGCGTTGATTCAAGAAAAAGACGGCCCTGTTTAGGTTTAATCGAGTACAGCACAAAGGATCAGGTCCTTTTGAAAAACACTATCGGATCGAGAGATTAGAAGGGTGTTACATTGACCGGTTGAGCCGGCACGACTTCACAGGATGTGACTTTCTCAACAAGCCGAATTGCATTAGGATTGTGCGTTGTTTCAGGTGCTGGTTTCGTTTTGAGGAGTTCGGCGAGGTCGTTATGTTGGATGGGATGCAAATACGATTCGGGGATTGCATCCCGCTGACAGAGCGTCGTACGATTCACCCTCGATGCGGCGTGTTCTTGGAATATTCGCGTACTCAGAGGAAAAGTCTTGTCCTCGTTGCGGGACCAATCTTGTCAACCGAACGAAACATGGCCGTTTTCTGGAATATTGGGTTCTTCTCTTTCTATCTGCACGGCCCTATCGTTGTGAAAAATGCCGCCAGCGCTTCTACGGCCCGAAGCACTTTCCGTCCGCTTTGTAGAATGAATAGGGCCTTAGTTAAACGTAATTTTCGTCAATGTGGCCTAAACCAACACGATAAGCAAGATTCGTTGCCAGTGCCAGTTAAGATGGTCTTGTTTGGCGAGCCGCCATGGGGTTGACAGGAGATTCAACCTGCGCAAGCATTGAGAAGCATGTGGAACCCTTGGTCTGTTGTTCGCCAATGCCCCGAGTGTGGAAGCTTCGATATACATCGTCATCGAGGGGGCGGTACATTCAAACGAGTCGTCCTGCAATTGGTCTTTCTGCGCGTTTATTCTTGCATGAACTGCAATGGCCGATACTACGGTTATTCCCTCAGCAGAAGGAAAGAAGAAGAGATAGGCGCGAACAATTGAGAATGCAAACGTTTTGCTGCCTTTTACAGTTAGGCAGATGAATACGTAGCAACTGAAATATTGTGATTCCCACTCAAACCACAGACGACCCGCTAAAGAGGGCACCGAGCATCAGAAGCATGAAGCTCGTCCCTGTTGGTTTGTTCTTAATAGTTCTAAGTTTTCTAGTCCTAAGTGCTTTGATTTGGGCGCTTGGTATTGGTCCGGAATTATATATTTTGATGGTTCCAGTCATCATTTTCGTACTGATTGGAATATTGCGACCCAACTGGGGAGAAGAGGGTGTGCGAACCTCATTGAAGGACGAGAAGAAGCACACGGAATGATCGAATGGTCCATTGACCGCGACCGCAATCGAGAGTAAGTTCAGATCGATTAAATAACAACAAAACTCCACCCCAAAAAAGAGGGGGGGCGAATAAGGACCTCCATCGGCCCCCTTTTAATTTTCAAGGCTTCGACGTACGCGCAGCGGATTCGGCCTGAGAAAACGGGATTCTCGGAAACTGCGGTCGGCCACCTTCCAACAATCCGTCTTATCGGGCAAGGATAATTATTCGTCGCGCGGTTCTCTCAAACATCCTTCCATGGTCTCGGCTATGATTTTTTCCTCGCCCCCATGACCAGCAAAGCGATCCCTCCAGCCAAAGCCAGGCCTCCGAGTACCGGAGGAATGGGAATTCGCTCCTGAGTCTTTGTCGTGACATGTATCGATCCCAGATCCACGACATCTTTCTGGCGGGTATAATTGATGCCTTGATAGGCTAAAGCCAGCGCGCCCAGGACGACCAACACGATTCCTGCCCACGTAATTGGTTTCATGTCTTACCCTCCGCTGATTACAGTGCCCGCAGTTCCTGACGGAAAGTTCTCAAATGGATTGACAAGGATACCACTTCAAGGGACCAGGAAGACTTATCGTGCCACATTCCGATAAGCGGACTTATCAGGACTTGGCAGCAAGTAGTCCAATCACACCGGCACAACGCAAAGAAATGGAGAGGCTAGAACTGCTACACGGTCGAGAAAAGTTTCTGGTGGCAGGCAGATCATTTCTTAAAAATCCACCAGCCGCCGTGAATGCAAAAACTAGATTTGGCTGGTCTTTCTTCATCAGCGGCTTTGAAGGTTTTGTCGCACGCAAGATCGTTGCTGAACGCGAAGCTGACAGTGAGCTGCAAAATAAGACGGAGCGTGACGCCACCAATCGGTATTGGGATTCAAAGGGGCCACTTACCAGCATGCCCGCTGAATTCATCGAAACACTTTCCGCCGACGATCAGGAGGACATCGCAAAAGTAAAAGCCGCCGCGACCGTGAGTGACCTGCCCGAGGATGCCCCGGCAAGAAGCATCAAACTGGGAAAGTTATCACTCGAATTCACTACGCGCCGTCACGAGAAACAAGAGCAAGAGGCACAGGAGCAAGCGGAGGACCTATTCAAATAAGGCATGACATCAGTTCAGGAGAAGTGACTATGGAATCCCAATCAGATCGCTTTACCAGTGCGCAGCGGCAGAGAAGTTCCCATATTCCCGGCAAGGCATCAGAGGTGACGGCCGCTTCGCGTGCATCTCGAAATGCACAGGGCGTTGGCGAATTTTGCACTTCCCTTCCGTGGAGGCACGGAACGCACGCGCCCAGAAATGGTTTGAAGAAGGCTGTGGGCCAGATTGCCACTCAGATCATTTTACGTTTGATCTCGATATAGCAGCACGTTAAAGTAGAAACACAATGCACGTTGACATCACCAGAAAAGGCAACAAAGGCCTCGTTACGTTCCACGGTCAGCATCCGGAAACAAAGACGGAATCTATCGTTGATCTATTCGCTGACGCTGGCATCAAAGTACACGCCAGTAGCATCACCAAGGCGTGGATACCTGGAGAACCGACAGCGACCTTTCGCGTGACGCTTGAAGAGTGGCAATATGAAGATCTAATTCGACAGGCGTTCATGCCAGAGAGACAGCCCGGTAGACAGTGACCGTGAAGATCTTCTAGGAATCGCAGTAGGTCCGTCTTCCGTAACATCCCTCGGTTGTTCTACGATGCGTGGCCTCCTTGCTGAAAGTTTTCCTGTGGGTCGTTCTCTCGTTCATCCTGCCCTTCGACGGCACCCATTTGGGAAAATGGTGGCTTCGTTGTTCGCCGACTTCCGTTTACGGGGACCGATTGGTTGATTTCGTTTGCAATAGTCTTGTTCCACGTTGTTTTATTCTTTTTGCTGTGGAGGTCATGGACTCCTCACATCTCAAAGTAGCCCACCACGCATTTCCCGTCGTCAACTCATGCGAAGGGCAAAAAGCCACATTCCGATAAGCGGACTTACCAGGACTTGGCCTTGCCAGCCCAGAAAACGCACAGCGACGTTTGAACTGCGAAGCTAGCACCCGAACGGTCCACACATCGCCCCTAAGGTCATCAGGGCGAAGAGCAACGCACCGGCATTCACTATGAGTCCGACCCAACGACTCCATCCAAGACCAAACAGCGAAAATAGAAACAAAAGCACCGATCCGTAGAGGCTGACACTCCAGAACAGCCCTAATGTTCGGGCATGCTGAAGCCTTTCTTATACGTGCAAGTTTGAGGAATCGGACGCATACCTCAGGTACACGAAGCCGGCTCCCACGAACAAGAGAACACCCAATGAAGTGCTAGCCGCTCCGATCCTCCGCCTCCAGATTGCAATCCGATCAGTCTTCATAGCGGGCCGAATATATCTTGAAGGACAGGGACCATCGTGATCCTCAGCCATGTGGCATCGAGGGCATAGGCTTTCGCATGCCCGGTCTCTTGTGGGTCAAGCGCGGAAGCACAATAGCAGAGTCACATGTGGATTCAAACTGACCCGCTACCTAGCCTTGCGTTTGGAGCATGTTAGAAAATTTAATTGGGCACCCAAGTCCTTCCATGAGAAGGCCGGTGAGTGTCAAGTCGGTTTTTCTTTTTTCTCTCTATAAGAGGTTTTGCATTTCAGCCAAGCCGCCTCTGTCGCCACCCTTCCATCCGCACTCTTTGTTGAGCGATTGTCGCTCGGTGCAAGTTGGGTGTACTCGATTCAGTAGGTGCTGCTACCTGTGAATCGACCTCTGTTCCCCCCTTTCGAAGGGAACTGGTCCAGGACTTGTCGCAGTCACCTGATCTCGGCGGTCGAGCTCGGCTGTTTGGATACCCTCTCTCTTCCTACTTTTTTGCTCCTGTTTCTTTCTTCCTGCCTTTCCCAGCTTTTCACAGAGAAATTTCCAGCCAGGATCGCCCAGGAACGACGATCGCCAACTCCGTCGACCCCCAGCCTCCCCTGTTTTGTGGGGAGCTGTTCACTCTAGGCCACGGCGCGCATCGCTTTGTGGCTATTGCGCAGTGGTTCGTACACCTCTCCACCTACCCACAACCGATGCAGCAGCACCGCTAGCTTTCTCGCCACCGCAATCACGGCCCGCTTCTTTGCATTTTTCCCTCCTCGCGCCGCAAGTTTTAGTCCCCAACGCCGTAGATCACTGTCTTGTCCAAAGGGTCCCAGGATGTAGTGCGCCCCTTGCACCAGCATGGTCCTCAAATAAGGGTCTCCTTCTTTACTGATGTGCATCTGCGGCTGGCTCTCTCCGGAGTCCCTGCGCCCAGGGCGCAACCCCAGAAAACAGCCGACCTCGCGACTCTTTGGGAACCGATGCGGATCTTCCAAGGTCAGCACAAACGTCAGCGCGATCTGGGTCCCTACCCCCTTCACCTGTTTGAGCAGCTCGACTTGCGGGTAGCTCTCCCTGGCGATTTTCTCCATCCGTGCGTCGTATTGCTTGATGCGCTCGTTCAGCGATTCGACTTCTTGCAGCAACGGCTCCAGAACCTCTCGCAACTCCACGCTCAATTCCGCGGCCAGCTCCCGACTCACTTGCTGCGTGCCACACTTGCGCAGCCGTTCCCCATAAGACTTCGCCAACCCTCGCGCCGCGTTCACCAGGGCGGTTCGTGCACTCACTAGTTCCGCCCGCGCCCGAATCACCGTCAGATGAATTTGTGCTTTCGCGCTGCGATGCCGCACCGGCCCCAATAGCTCAGGATCGATTCTGGCCAGCCGTGCCAGTGTCCGAGCATCGTGTCGATCATCTTTTCGATTGCTCTTGCTGATCAATTGCACCTTTTGCGCGTGCGCCACCAGCACCTCGTGTCCCAGCTCCCTTAACAGCCGGCTTACCCAAGGGGAATGGGTTCCGGTCTCCAGGGCGATAAGACTTCGCGGTATGCTCTTAAATGTCTGCTTCATCGCTTCCGGTGTCGTCGGTAGTTTCTGTTCCAAAATGATTTGGCCCGCTTCATCCATAACACAGTAGAACGACCAGCGATCTCCGAGGTCCAAACCAATCGTGAGCTTGTGTCCTTTGAAAATCATGTTTCCGTTTACCCGAATAGGTCGCGGTAGGGACATCGGTTGCCCGATGCCCCCCGCACAGATCCGTACGGGCGCTCGTTAGCGCATACGGCTCCTATCTCGGATGGGTGGCGGCGAAGCGTGTCTCAGGGTAGGGATGGAGCACGCGCGGTTTGGGAATCCAGTATTCACTCAGCTTGCGCATTTTCGCCCAGTTGAATTGGCGTTTCTGGCTGCGACGGAGTAACGTCCAACGCCAGAATCGACTCACCTGCGTGCGGAACGCGTTGAGACTGTCGGTGTTTCCCGGTACCGCGTAGTAGTTGAAGTAACCCTGCACGACCGATTTGAGCCATGCCCCGGTTTGCGCAACGGGATCGTGCATACGCTTGCGGAGTTGCTGCTTAATCTGCTGCAGCTTTGCCCGCATGCGCTTGCGAATCGTCATGCGCCTCACGGTGAACGTCCCTTTCCGGTTCTTTCCACTGATGTGCGTAAAACCCAGAAAGTCGAACGTCTCAGGTTTTCCTTCTCCCCTTTGCTCCCGGTCTCGTTCGGCATACCGCCCGAACTCGATCCGGCGCGTCTTGTCTGGGTGGAGTTCCAACCCGAACTTTCCTAGCCGCTCCCGGAACAGCTCCAGAAAGCGGTCTGCTTCCGTTCGGTGTTGAAATCCCAATAGGATATCGTCGGCATAGCGTACGACGATCACGTCTCCTTGCGCACACTTCGTGCGCCATACTTTCACCCAGAGATCGAAAGCATAGTGCAGGTAGATGTTGGCAAGCAGTGGCGAAATCACCGCTCCTTGCGGGGTACCTGTCTTCGTTTCCGACCATATGCCGTCCTCCATCACCCCGGCGTTCAGCCATTTCTGGATCAGCCGTAGGATTCGGGGGTCGGCAACGCGATGCTCAACGAACTTGACCAGTTGGCTTGTATCGAGATTATCGAAAAAGCCTCTGATATCTGCGTCTAGTACGAAATTCACCTTCTTCTTCAGAAGCGCATACGACAGTGCATCCAGCGCTTGATGCTGGCTGCATCCTGGACGAAATCCATACGAAAAGCCGAGAAAATCTTCCTCGTAGATCTGATTGAGGATCGTAACCACGGCCTGTTGGACTGTCTTGTCCTCCACGGCCGCAATCCCCAATGGGCGTAGCCGCCCATCGGGTTTCTCTAAATACTTTCTTCTCGATGGCTGCGCTCGATACGCTCCCCGATGTACCCGACCGTGCAGATCGACGAGTCGATCCTCCAGTCCGGTCTCATACTCCTGCCACGTTACGCCGTCCACTCCGGGTGCAGCTTTTCGCTTCAGCGCATAAAAGCTTTCCCGCAGCAGATCGATCGTCAGATGGTGGAGCAAGGCGGTGAACTTCATCTCCTTGTTTCCCTTTGCTGCTTTCCGCACATTCATCAGCCCATGTGACACGTGTTTCTCGCTCTGTGTCGGGTACGTGTTAGGTTGACGAATGTTCTCCTTGATCAACGGCCTTCCCTCCTCACTCTCCGCGAACAGTTTCCCGTCTTTGTTCGAATGATTCATCGGTACCCTGCCGTTGTCCGACTCCTCGGTGACGTGCGCGCGAGTCTTGCGGCTTATCGCCTTCACCCGCCGTCCTGCTGCGGTGCTCTGCCGCAGGCACCACCGAGGTCTCCCGGTTCTCGTGTCTGAAGTTTCTAGGCGTGTCAGGGGTCTGCGGCTACGCAGGGCTGTCCAGGTCCTCACGATGTCGTCCCTGGCCATATTGCCTTCCGCTCTAGCAACAGCGTTGGCGCCCTGATTGCAAATTTTCGAAGCTCAATACCCTGCCCGCCTATCCCCTGTTTTATGCTTCGATGGTTGCCTCGCGACAACTCATCGCCAAACTCGGGGCCGAGCGGATCGTTACTCCTTACTCGTAGGGCTCTTTCATCCCCTCCTTCAGACCGGTTTATCCCGGCGCTCTGCTAGTCTTTTTCATAGCCGGTCTCCTTTTCTTTGTGCCTTGAGCACGTCGAACATTGGGAGCGTATCGCATCCCGCTGGAGACCGGCCTTCTCATCCCATCTGTGAAACGCATTATAAAAGGGCGCCCCTTTGAAGTAGGTTTTGATCGCTCGCATCAACACCTACAGAAAGGAGCACCCTCATGAATGACGCTAAGTATATTGGGCTGGATGTTCATCAAGCAACCATCTCGGTGGCCGTTCTGGATTCTGCCGGCACGCTGGCGATGGAAGCGATTCTGGAAACGAAGGCCGAAACGATTCTCCAGTTTATTGGTGGTCTGCGCGGCAGTTTGCACGTGACCTTGGAAGAAGGAACCTGCGCGGCGTGGTTGCACGATCTCCTGAAGCCGCATGTGGCACACGTGTTGGTGTGTGATCCGCGCAAGAACGCACTCATCAAAGCCGGGAACAAGAGCGACCGCATCGATGCTCGGAAGCTGGCCGACCTGTTGTACCTGAACAAGCTCAACCCGGTCTATCACGGCGAAACAGGAATTCGCACCCTGAAGGAACTGGCCCGCAGCTACCTGGCATTGACCCGCGATACCACACGGGTGATGAATCGCTTAAAAGCCCTGTATAGGAGTTGGGCGATTCCCTGCGCGGGGCAGCGCGTGTACGCACCACGCTATCGCTGGGAATGGCTGGCCAAGATCACCGAAGCCGGCGTGCGTCGCCGGGCGGAGATCTACTACCGGCAGTTGGACGCATTGCGGTCATTGCGCGAGCAAGTACGACGAGACCTGTTGGCCGAAGGCCGGAAACACAGGGCGATGAACTTGCTGCGCCAGATTCCTTCGATTGGACCCATTCGGGCCGTTTTGTTGATTGCTCTGATGCAGACGCCACATCGTTTTCGCACCAAGCGACAACTGTGGGCTTACTGTGGTTTGGCATTGAAAACCTCCACGAGCGGGGAATACCGAATCGTGGAGGGCCAGCTGAAACGCTCCAAGAAATTCCTGGCCATCCGCGGGCTCAACGCCAACCACAATCACGATCTGAAAAATATCTTCAAGGGTGCGGCGACCCGGGCTGCTGCCGTCCCTGGACCGTTCCAGGAGTTCCACGCCGGTTTAGTAGCCAGAGGGATGAAGCCAACGATGGCGCGCCTCACCCTGGCGCGCAAGATCGCGGCCATCACTTTGATCGTTTGGAAGAAAGGAGTCGATTTCGACGCCGAATATCTAAAACAACAAGCAGCTTGAGCGTCTGTGGAGAGTCCATCCCGGATTCATCTCGGATAATGACCGGTTGGTTCTGCAGACGCTCTGGTTCGAGGGTGAGTATCCAGAATCCCGTTAGGCCTGTGCTTCGGGCACGGAGTCTTTCGAGAAACCCTAGGCCCCCTCGGATAACCAGAAAAAGCGATAGGCGCAAAGTCTCAGATAGAACCATGGTTGGCACTGCACAACCACTCTGCTTGTCTGCGCTGGGAACTGATGGGCGTCGTTACCAAAGCACGATGAATCCGCGGAAAAAGAAAACTCACAGCGTCTCGTTCCATTACTGGGGCTGGACGGCAAGACCATTTTCTCTGCGCTTTGCCGTCGCAGGGGAAGCATTTGTCTTGACATCCCTTTTTATAGCGTTGGCCGCCCCTGCGGGGTGGTTGTCTGAGCCAGAAACTCCGGCAGAGATCGGTGACCGTGAACTGACGTAGCATCGGAGGCACAACATGGCTTGGCAGCTAAGGCCGAATGTTCTATGGAGCGTTTCTGCCCGATTTATAGCATGGCTCCGGTGCTGACGATTGTGTGGGTGGTGGCAGGCGTTGTCCTGAGAAGGACAATGGCCCGACCCCGATGGAGAGATTGAGCCGTTTTCGTCAACCGGGCCGAGCCACGTTGAATTGAACACCGAGAGGTAACCATGAAAGCCACGCCAAAGGAGCCAGCCCCAAAGGCACAGGCCAGTCTACCCAGCCCCATTGGCACCAGATGAATCGCAAGCAACGACGGGACATGGAACGGAAGATCCAAAGAGCAGACCTCACTTTACAGCTCGTCCATCCCAACGCCGCCGGCATTGACATCGGCAACGAATCCCACTACGTGGCGGTCCCGCCGGACCGCGACAGCCAACCTGTGCGGCACTTCGGGTGCACAACCGCCGAGCTGAGAACCATGGCCGATTGGCTGAAGCAATGCGGAATTCGGACCGTAGCCATGCAGTCCACGGGCGTGTACTGGATCCCAGTGTACGACCTTCTCGAGCAGGCGGGTTTGGAAGTCTACCTGGTGAACGCGCGGGAGACGAAGAATCTGCCGGGGCGCAAAAGCGATGTGCAAGAGAGCCAATGGCTGATGAAGCTGCACACCTACGGGCTGTTGCGAAATTCGTTCCGGCCGTCGCAGCAGATCCGCAGGATGCGGACGTACTGGCGTCAGCGCAAGGATCTGATCGAGAGCGCGGGTCGGCACATTCAACGGATGCAGAAGACGCTGACGCAGATGAATATCCAGGTGGCCAATGTGTTGAGCGATGTGAGCGGAGTGACCGGACAAGCGATCATTCAGGCCATTCTGGCTGGCGAACGTGATCCACAGAAGCTGGCGGCGTTTCGGGATCCCCGGGTGAAGGCCAGCGAGAAGGAGATCGCGCGAAGCCTGGAGGGAAACTGGCAAGAAGATCTCTTGTTTGTGCTGAAGCAGGAACAGGCGGGTTACGAGTTCTGCCAGAAGCAGATGGCCGAGTGTGATCGCCAGCTCGAGCAGTATCTCCGGCAACTGGAGGATCGGAGCCAAGGGGCCACCCTGCCGGAAGACATGCGGAAGGATCGGCTGCAGAAGAGGAAGGGAAATAAGCCGAAGTTCGACTTGCGCCAGCAGTTGTTTCGCATGGCGGGTACAGAGCTAACCCAGATCGACGGCATCGACGTCATGACTGCGGCTACGATCCTGAGCGAAGCGGGATGGGACATGATCAAATGGCAAGACGAGGACCATTTTGTTTCCTGGTTGCGGCTGTCTCCAGACAATCGCATCAGCGGAGACAGAATCATTGGAAAAGGTCGGCTGCCGACCAACAATCGAGTCACGGTCGCTTTGAAGCTGGCGGCCAGCAACCTACGAACGAGTCAGAGCTATCTCGGAGCGCAGTTCCGTCGATTCCGAGCCAGGCTGGATACCCCCGTCGCGATCAAGGCCATGGCCGCGAAGCTAGCCCGTCTGGTCTATCGCATGCTTCGTTACGGAACCAAATACGTCGACTGGGGAGCACAGTTCTACGAAGTTCAACAGCGTACCCGACAGATCAGGCCTCTCAAGCAGAAAGCCGCCAAGCTTGGATTCCAACTGGTCCAGGCTCCCGCCGCCTAAAGCACCAGCTCAGGGAGTTTCTGGAGAGAACTTCTCATGAGGCAGTTCCAAACGCAGCCGGGCCTTGGTAGTTGAATGAGCCAACGACGTTTGTAAATCGAATCACTCCCGCGAAACGGGATTATCGGAATGTGGCTTTGAGGTCGCATTGTAGGTTGGCGGTCTGGATGCCGCTGGCTGGACCGCAGCGATCTCGCGACAAACCAAGCCACAGCGTAGTAGCATTGTCCGCAAGAAAGGATTGAAAGAAATGGACGACGCCACACTTAAAGAACTTCGCGACCTGGTTGGTCAACATGCGAAGCTCGTCTACGACGCAATCAACAGCGGAATGGTGCGTGAACTCCCGCATGAGAGCCAGCTCTACGCGCAAGCGATTCAGGAACACATGCATCTAAAACACATTCACAATGCCCTTGAGTTCGCGGACGTACGTGAGGGAGAGCAATACGAAATCAGTGCAGGGGGCGAAACGGTGAATCCAATGGCCCACATCGCTGCGCATGCGGCCGTGAAGGGGCAGATCGAACAGGATCCCTTGATTAGAGCCGCCTTTGAAAAGATGGTGGCCACTGGCATGTCAGCTCATCACGCTGAACACGTTCTTGGTGCACTGTTCTTCGAAATGGAGTGGGAGAACGCCCAGGCCATCGAAACTGGGAAGGACGCACAGAAAGTACAGGGGACCTACAACCGCAAAATTCAAAAGCTCATTCGGGATTCGGCCTTTCGCAAAAAACTCACTCGGCAGTTCTCGGATGACCACTCTGTTTTTGAATAGGGGGGACTCCCCTCCGTAGTCAGTCGTCCGACACCAAAATGGATTTCCCGGCTTTCGGTTTGGGTAATTCCCACATTCCGATTATCGGAATGTGGCCCACACCATCACGGAGCAGAAAGCCAGTTTCCGCATACCTATCCAATGCTTGGGCCGTTTGGTTCATATAACAATTCTAGTGTATCGGTGCTATAAGCTCTGTCTAGGCCATCGGCAAATCGTCTAATTGCAAGGAGGAATTGAATCATGGCACAGACGAAACTTCTCAACCTGGGGTCCGGAACATCAATCGTGTGGGCGATTCTGCTCATCGTCTTCGGTTTCCTGGCGATCTCACTCCCGTTGGTCACATCGTTGGGCGTGGTGTTAGTCATCGCATGGCTGATTGTCTTCAGCGGTGGATTTCAATTTATCCATGCCTTCCAGTCGAAAGGTGCCGGTAGCATACTCTGGAAGGTCCTCGTGGCGATCCTTTATCTGATCGCCGGGATCTATTTCCTGATGAATCCTGTGATAGGGGTCGCCGGATTCACCTTGGCCCTAGCAATTTTATTTGTGGCCGAGGGAGTGATGGACTTGGTGGCGTATTTTCAAAACCGCAACGCTGCAGGATCGGGCTGGATTCTGGTGGACGGCATCATCACCTTCATTCTCGGCCTGCTGGTTTGGAGGCAATGGCCCTCAAGCTCGTTGTGGGTGATCGGGACGCTTGTGGGAATCAGCATAATCATGACCGGTACGACACGTCTGATGATCAGTCTTGCCGCGAGACGCGTTGAGCATAGTGTTGCGTAATCATCCTTGAACGACGCAGTATCGCGATGCAATCGTTCACCTGACCGAAGCAATACAGTTCAATATAGAACGGTGCCGACAACCCGCGACAGACTCCGCCATGCCTGGGTCGGGCGTCCCGTCCGCGCGTCCCGGCCAAAGTGAAAGCTCAGGCTGATGCGGGCCGAGCGCGGCCCGCCCGGATAACTTTGTGCCGGGGGACGGAAACCCTGCATGCCGCCGTAGCCTAAAGGTCCGAGCTGCACGTTCTGACTATGCAGCGTGCTCTGAAAGGCGTCCAGTTGGAGCCTTCCGCCCCAGAGTTGGACGAGCGGGAAGCTGGACAGCGAGAGAATCAAATTCTTAACTTCTTCCATCGGCGGAAGGGGCTCCAGGCTGTGGTCACGCTCGTAAGCCCCCGCGAACTGGAGACTGAAACGAGCTGGAGATTGTCCGTGATCCTGGGCCAGGCGGAAGGGGCCGACAAAGGGGCCGATGCCGTTCGGGGCATCGTTATGATCGGCGCAACAGGTTCTTGCGCTAGGACGATCTGTGGTGCCGGTGTTTGTGCTGCCGCCGGCGCGTGGCTACCCAGAAACATTCCGAGCAGCACAATGAACCGTTTGTGCATCACCAGATTTCTCTACTCTCTAATTCTTGCTCTTCACCCCTGAAGCGAAGGAACGGACTCCACCCGTCTCCAGATCCCTGCTCGCTATCGCCGGAGAATAAGGGGCGGGACTTCGCTTTGAGAGGAACTAGATTGCAGTAAACGAAATAAGTTTATTAGGGTCGGGGTTCGCCGGTCTGTCCTAATACGCACACAAGTAGACCTGTTCCTTTTCATACAGACGCTCTTCTCTCGACTCAATTAATCTAGTCGAAGATCCTGATTCTCGGGATTATCGGAATGTGGCCAACTCCCCCAGCTTCGACTGTTCTCGTCGTTGACTATCCGTGTTTAGGTCTAAAATGTCTCCATGACCCATCATTTCTCGGACCTGCGCAAGAAGCTGCGTTCAGCCATTTCGTCAGGGGCATTGGCGAAAACAGATACTCTGGACGACATTGGACTGAAAATATTCGGTGTGAAATCCACCCTCGATTTCGTCGAACTCGTCATGGCGTTAGAAGAGAGAGGCGTGAAACTTGACACGGTGGACGATCTGATGCGCTTCATGGACCAATCGAATGTTGATTGACAAGTCAATCAATGAAAAGTATCTCTAGCCCTACGTGGGCCAAGTCCCGAGAAACGGGATTATCGGAATGTGGGAAATGCCCCCGAAGGCGAGGTACCTACACGGACTGCGGCATACAAGTAGCTCTCCCAAACTGGAAGATAGGAAGATAGTGCGACGTAGAACAATTCGCTTCATTCGGACGCGTCTCGGGTGTATAAGGCGTCCAATACGGGAGGTCAAAACCGAAATCCCAGACCGGCTCCGCTGAAGGCGCGATAGTCCGTATCAAGCTGTATTTGTTTGCCGGGTTTACGCGGCGTGATTGGAATTGACCATTAACGGCGGGAATGAAATGCGAAATTGGCTCAGAGATTCGATGATAGCCGGAGTCGCGGTGCTATATGTCCTCTCGCTGGCCGCCCCGCCCTCCGCTGCTCAGGCACCTGCTTACCGGGCGCCCCGGACGGCGAATGGTAAACCCGAGTTGAGCGGGATTTGGCAAGCACTCAACGCCGCAGATTGGGATCTCGAAGGCCAGGCAGCCGCAGCGGGGCCGGTGCCCTCGTTGGGAGCGGTATTCGCAAAGCCGCCCGGGCTGGGCGTAGTGGAAGGCGATGAGATCCCGTATCTGCCGGCGATGGCCGCGAAAAAAAAGGAGAATCAAGCGGATTGGGTGAAACTGGACCCGGAGGTCAAGTGCTATTTGCCGGGTGTGCCACGCGCCACCTATCTGCCCTACCCGTTTCAAATTGTCCAGTCTCAGAACACCATCCTGATTTCCTATGAGTACGCGGGCGCCGTTCGCATCATCAACATGGGGGCCCCGACCAAGGCCCCGGCCGATAGTTGGATGGGCTGGTCCAACGGGCACTGGGAAGGCGAAACGCTGGTGGTCGATGTGACCAGTCAAATTGAAGATACTTGGTTCGACCGTTCCGGGAACTTCCACAGTGACGCATTGCATGTGGTGGAGCGCTACACTCCACGCAGTGCGGACACTCTTAACTATGAGGCCACTATCGAGGATCCGAAGATTTTTTCGCGGCCCTGGAAGATCAGCATGCCGCTTTATCGCCGTGTGGAGAAGAATGCCCGGCTCCTGGAATACAAGTGCCCGGAATTCGCGGAGGAGTTGTTGTATGGGCATCTTCGCAAGAAGCCCAGTAACTAGATCGGAAAAGGAGGCTCCCATGATCCGTCGCTTACTTGCTTCAACAACCGCTTTGGCGGCCATGATCGCTGTCCTGCTGATGGCGCGGGCCCCCGCCGCCGGACAGGCCCAGTCGGCCGCTACAAAGGCGGCGCCAGCAAAGGCGACACCCGCCGGCGGGAAGTCGTGGACACTGCCCCGCACGCCCGATGGCAAGCCGGACCTGCAGGGAGTATGGACCAACAATACCGTGACGCCTTTGGAACGGCCCAAGGACCTTGCCGGCAAGGAGTTCTATACGGAAGCGGAGCTGCAGGCCCTTGCCAAGCAGGAACGCCAGCGACTCGTCCAAGTTGAGGAGGAGGGCCAGCCGCTTGCTAACCATTCTGGCGTAGAAGGCGCGCCCGCGGACGACGTTCATTACGATTTCTCCCAGTACGGGCTGGACCGGGGCCAGGCTAAGCTCGCCTGGAACCGGCGAACGTCAATCATTGTGGGGACACAGGGGACGGTTCCTCCTTTGACGCCTGACGCTCGCAAGAGGCTTGCGGAAATACGAGCTAAGGCCAAAGGACACGAGTTCGACGGCCCGGAGAACCTGTCCTTGGGCGCGCGGTGTCTGGCTCGGCCGAACGTGGGACCGCCCATGCTTCCCTCGGCCTATAACAGCAATCTGCAGATTGTCCAGGGTGCCGGATACGTGGCCATCGAAACAGAAATGATCCACGACGTTCGGATCATTCCCACTGATGGCCGTCCGCATATACCCGAAAGCATCCACCAGTGGTATGGCGACTCGGTTGGCCATTGGGAGGACAATACGTTAGTCATCGACACCACCAATTTCACCGAGCTGAACCCGTTCAGGGGGGCCCAGAACCTGCATGTGATTGAGCGGCTCACGCGCGCCGACGAAGACACGATCCTCTACCAGTTCACCGTGGAAGATCCGGGAATGTGGACCAAACCGTGGTCTGGGGAATTGCCCATCACCAAGATTGATGGGCAACTCTACGAGTATGCGTGTCATGAGGCGAATTATGGATTGGCCAATACCCTCCGTGGAGCTCGCGTGGCCGAGGAGCAAGCGGCCAAGAAGTCAGCGAAGTAGTGCGACAACGTAAGCGGAAGGAGTAACAGATGAAAACGAAGCTATTCGTACTGATTGGTCTGCTTCTGGCGGCGGCTCCGGCGTTCGCGCATCACGGGTTTGCGTCGGAATTCGACCAGACCAGACCGCTCAAGCTGAAGGGAACGGTCGTCAAATGGGAAGTGACCAATCCACACTCCTGGATCCACATGGACGTGAAGGGCGATGATGGAAAGGTAGTCACTTGGATGATCGAAGCCGGCAGTCCGAACAATCTGTACAGACTCGGGTTCACAAAGGATTCCCTGCCGCCTGGCTCCGAAATCCTGGTCGATGGCTACCAGGCCAAGGACCTCTCCTCTACTGCAGTCGGCAAGAGCGTTACGTTTTCTGACGGCAGAAAGCTGTTCCTCAGCCAGCAGGGGCGGGAGAGTGATCCAGAAACCAAGAAATGAGCCAGATCACATGTGCCACCGATTTCGGAATCTGTGTAGATAGCGCTCCTTCACTGGACGATCAGACTCTCAAGCAACTCCAACGCTTGAGCCGGCTGATTGGCATCCAGTAGTTGCGCGGCACGGTCTAGGGTTGCCAATCTCAACGGCACAGTTCGTCTTCCGCTATTGCAAGAAATTCATTTATCGGGGCAATCTTCCCCTCTAAGGCAGCACATTATTAGCGACTGACCACTGACATTACCGCCCTCCAAACCTGCCAAGTCCTTCCATGAGAAGGCCGGTTAGTGTCAAGTCAGTTTTTCTTTTTCCTCCCAGGGGTTTTTGCGTTTGAGCCGGGCCGCCTCTGTCGCCATCCTTCCATCCGCACTCTTTGGTGAGCGATCTTCGCTCGGTGCAAGTTGGGTGTTCTCGTTTCAGTGGTGCTGCTACCTGAGAATCGACCTCTGCTCCCACCGATTCGGTGAGAGTTGGGCCCCAGGACTTACTCGCAGTCACCTGGACTCGGCGGTGGAGCTTGGCTCCTCGGATCGCCACTCTCTAGGCCACTTCCCGCATCGCTTTCTGGCTATTGCGCAGTGGTTCGTACACCTCTCCCCCTACCCACAACCGATGCAGCAGTACCGCCAGCTTCCTCGCCACCGCAACCACCGCTCGCTTCTTGGCATTTTTCCCTCCTCGCTCCGCAAGCCTGCGTCCCCATCGCCGCAGATCGCTGTCTTCTCCAAAAGGTCCCAGAATGTAGTGCGCTCCCTGCACCATCATCGTGCGCAAATACCGGTCTCCTTCTTTGCTGATGCCCTTCTGTGGTTCGCTCTGGCCAGAGTTCCTGCGCCCAGGTCGTAACCCCAGAAAACAGCCTACCTGGCGACTCTTCGCAAACCGATACGGGTCCTCGATCGTCAGGACATACGTCAGAGCGATCTGTGTTCCCACGCCCTTCACCTGCTTCAGCAAGGACACTTCCGGGTACACTTCCTTGGCGATGTTCTCCATCCGCTCGTCGTACTCCTTGACGCGCTCGTTCAGCGATTCGATTCCTTTAAACAGCGGTACCAGAACCTCGCGCAACTCCGCGCTCAATCCCTCGGCTAGCTTCTCGCTCACCTGATAGGTGCCGCACTTGGGCAGTCGTTGGCCATAAGACTTCACCAACCCCCGTGCGGCATTCACCAGGGCCGTTCGAGCACTCACCAGTTCCGCCCGCGCCCGGATCACCGTCAGGTGGAGTTGCGCTTGCACACTGCGATGCCGCACCGGTCCCAATAGCGCGGGATCGATTCGCGCCAGCCGTGCCAGGGTCCGAGCATCGTGCCGATCATCTTTTCGATTGCTCTTGGTGATCCATTGCACCTTTTGTGCATGCGCCACGATCACTTCGTGTCCCAACTCACTGAGCAGTCGGCTTACCCAGGGGGAATGTGTTCCGGTCTCCAGTGCCATGAGACTCCGCGGTATTTTTCCAAAAGTCTGCTTCATCGCCTCCGGTGTCGTCGGTAGTTTTTGTTCCAAAATGATTTGGCCTGCTTCATCCAAAACACAGTAGAACGACCGGCGATCTCCCAGATCCAGCCCGATCGTCAGCTTGGGTTGTTTGAAAATCTCGTTCCTGTTTTTCGCCACGGTGCTATTCTTTTTCATAAGCCGGTCTCCTTTGTATTGCGCCTTGAGCGCGTCAATCCTTGGGAGCGTATCGCATCCCGTCGGAGACCGGCCTTCTCATCCCATCTGAGAAACGCATTATCGGAATGTGGGAATTAGTCCGCTTTCGGCACAAAAAGCCAGGTTCCGATAAGACCACATACGCGAACCCTGCCTTCGAGTCCGGAACTGCTCGCGTTGACCGTTGTGTCGAGACTGTGGGCAGGATTGCTTAAGACAGATCGAAGTCCATTCTTCGGAATTGAGGTTTTCCGCGGCGTGTAGGGGTTCGTAGCTGGAACTCAACTGCAGATGCTCCCGAGAGCGTCCTTGCCGGTGACTCCTTTCGTTCAGGCTTTTTCCCCCAAAAGAAATACCATGTCAGCCACGCAAAACCGATAAGCACTGCCACCCAAGCAAACCAAAACAGAATCTTCTCAGCGACCGTGTTTGGCTCTCTCCCGTACCACATGCGCACATGTTCGCAATTTATGGATTGGTGTCAAGGGAATGTACAATAAGTTTTCACCTCCCGATAGACGCGGCGGCCGGGCAGGGATCAGAATCATGGGAATCCACGGACGCAAACTACTGCTGCTCCTTCTTGTTCCTGCGAAACCAGTGGCGAATGTCGGGCCAAAACTCCTTCATTTCATTGGCTGCCCCATCCCACATGATCTGCGTGCCCCAGATGCTCATTGTGTTCGAGAATGTCCGGTCTTGTGCGGGATGGTAGGACGCGGCAATCCCGGCGGCAATCGCATTGCCTGCGATCTCGGAATAGTTGAACTGACTCTGCCTGGAATCAGTGCGCGTGACTAAGAGGCGGCTGAACGCATAACCAGTGCGTCGCCAAAATCCTCCTTTTGCCAACTGAAAATAGCGAGGGTCTTGCCGGAGCATGGATGGGAAAATGGCCTCCGTCATGAAGTTCCCGATCGTATTGTCGGCGAAGGCGGTGCCGTAGCGCCTGCCGTAACCAGCGGCCCCTTGCCCGTACGATGGTTCGCTGTTCTGAGCCTGGCTGATGCCTGCGAGCAAACCGATGTAGGGAATTTCGACGGGATCGAAGGAATCCTAGGCCGTCAGTTTGAATTTCCCACCGGTCGTAAGCGGCGGGACGTGCGCGGCATTTTCCACGGTTAGATAGTTCGGCAGGGTCCAGAAAATTCGGTCGTTCTTTGGGCTCGCTTCCCGCTGCTGACTCGTGCTGTTTTGATCGCCGCTGCTCTTCTCGTCCGGCTTCGATGGGGTCAGCGTAGATGAACTCGCGGGCGGCGGCTGTTGCGGTTGCTGTGCCGCAGCCAGAAGCGCACCCATGCAAAGCGGGGCGAATACGAAGCCGAACGCTATTCTCTGGGCTGCCTTTTGATAGTTTGCCGTAGTGAATCCTTGTTCGACAGGTCGTCCCCACGACAAAAACCGAACCACTAGAAGTGTTTCAACTCGGTTAGTTAGATTCCAGAGCGATACAACTTATTGTACACAGTCTAATCCGGAATTCCCGGTTTAGATCTCTCGCTTGTGCATCATAAGCTTCTCCTACCCAGGACACAACGAATTTGCCACCAGAGCAGGCCCCATTTGGGAGCGCGAGGTTCTGGCGGCCAAGTCCCGAGAAACGCATTATAAAAGGGCGCCCCTTTGGAGTAGGTTTTGATCGTTCGTATCAATCCCTACAGGAAGGAGCACCCTCATGAATGACGCTAGAAGCTGTTGCACAACCATGGACAAGCCATTGAAATGACGATAGTTGAATTTTTGAAAATGAGAGATAAGCAAGGTCAGCAGCGCCGAAGGAGGGCCGATGGCGCGATCCGGTCCGTTGCTGACCGAAGCGCAGTGGAAGAAGATCGCCCCTTTACTCCCGAAGCCGCCCAAACAACGCAAGGGTGGTCGTCCGTGGATCGAGAACCGGCATGTGCTGGAAGGGATTCTGTGGATTCTGCGGAGCGGGGCTCGCTGGCAGGACCTGCCAGAGAAATTCCCGCATCCCTCGACCTGCTGGCGGCGGCTGCGAGACTGGGAAGAGCGGGGCGTTTGGTTGAACATCTGGCGGTCGTTTCTGAGCGAGTTGAACGAGCGCCAGCAATTGAAGTGGAGCGAATCGTTTTTGGACGGGAGTTTTGCTCCTGCGAAAAAGGGGGCTGCGGAGTCGGAAAAACCAAGCGGGGCAAGGGGACGAAGTGGATGGTGGTGGTCGACGGCCGCGGTCTTCCTCTGGGAAACTACCTTCACTCCGCATCCCCGGCAGAAGTCAAACTCGCGGAAACGACGCTCGCGACGATCCGCGTAGCGAGGAGTCATCCCGCGGGCCATCCGAGGCAAAAGCCGGTGCGAGTGATTGCCGACAAAGCCTACGACAGCGATCCGTTGCGAAAGCGTTTGCGGCAACGCGGGATCGAACTGATCTGCCCGCACAAGAAGAATCGCGTTCGGCCGGCGACCCAAGACGGTCGAGCCCTGCGGCGCTACAGAAGGCGATGGATCGTCGAACGCACCAACGCATGGCTCGGAAACTTCCGACGCTTGGTCGTACGATACGACCGCTCGCTCACGATCTATAGTGCGTTCTTTCATATCGCTTGCTTCATGATCGTCTTACGGAGGGTTGTGCAATAGCTTCTAGCACTTTACAGGTATTCCAGAACGAAATTTTCAAGGAGTAAAAGCTGACGATCGGGCTGGATCTGGGAGATCGCCGGTCGTTCTACTGTGTTTTGGATGAAGCAGGCCAAATCATTTTGGAACAAAAACTACCGACGACACCGGAGGCGATGAAGCAGACTTTTGGAAAAATACCGCGGAGTCTCATGGCACTGGAGACCGGAACACATTCCCCCTGGGTAAGCCGACTGCTCAGTGAGTTGGGACACGAAGTGATCGTGGCGCATGCACAAAAGGTGCAATGGATCACCAAGAGCAATCGAAAAGATGATCGGCACGATGCTCGGACCCTGGCACGGCTGGCGCGAATCGATCCCGCGCTATTGGGACCGGTGCGGCATCGCAGTGTGCAAGCGCAACTCCACCTGACGGTGATCCGGGCGCGGGCGGAACTGGTGAGTGCTCGAACGGCCCTGGTGAATGCCGCACGGGGGTTGGTGAAGTCTTATGGCCAACGACTGCCCAAGTGCGGCACCTATCAGGTGAGCGAGAAGCTAGCCGAGGGATTGAGCGCGGAGTTGCGCGAGGTTCTGGTACCGCTGTTTAAAGGAATCGAATCGCTGAACGAGCGCGTCAAGGAGTACGACGAGCGGATGGAGAACATCGCCAAGGAAGTGTACCCGGAAGTGTCCTTGCTGAAGCAGGTGAAGGGCGTGGGAACACAGATCGCTCTGACGTATGTCCTGACGATCGAGGACCCGTATCGGTTTGCGAAGAGTCGCCAGGTAGGCTGTTTTCTGGGGTTACGACCTGGGCGCAGGAACTCTGGGGAGAGCGAACCACAGAAGGGCATCAGCAAAGAATGGAGACCGGTATTTGCGCACGATGATAGTGCAGGGAGCGCATTACATTCTGGGACCTTTTGGAGAAGACAGCGATCTGCGGAGATGGGGGCGGAAGCTTGCGGAGCGAGGAGGGAAAAATGCCAAGAAGCGAGCGGTGGTTGCGGTGGCGAGGAAGCTGGCGGTACTGCTGCATCGGCTGTGGGTAGGCGGAGAGGTGTACGAACCACTGCCCAATAGTCAGAAAGCGATGCGGGAAGTGGCCTAGAGAGTGGCGATCCGAGGAGCCGAGCTCAACCGCCGAGTCCAGGTGACTGCGACTAAGTCCTGGGGCCCAACTCCCACAGTAACGGTGGGACGAGAGGTCGATTCTCAGGTAGCAGCACCACTGAAACGAGAACACCCACCTAGACCTAGCACCGAGCGAAGATCGCTCACCAAAGAGTGCGAATGGAAGGATGGCGACAGAGGCGGCCCGGTTCTTAGGAAGACCACTCGACAATCAAAGGCAACTGCAAAACCGACTTGACACTAACCGGCCTTCTCATGGAAGGAGTTAGCGGACATTAGCTCGCGAGGCACGTCTAGGAACCGCGTAGGACTCGATACGCGGACAAAGCTAGCTTGGCAATAGCAGAAGAGGCCTCCCCTGGGCAGGATACAAAAGGGTATGTTTGCGTTACCTCTTCGCCTGACAATCCTTTCTTAAAGTGATAGCCCCCCGGGTTACCTTCGGGGTCGATACCGCCAAGGTCGTACCATCGAACTCCATTCTCTTTGAGCCATCGAATCAGCGCCCACTGCAATAAATAAGAGGCCTTCAAGCGCAACGCAGCCTCAGTGGTCGCGCCTAACATGTAAATCGCAGTTCCTCCCATGATCGAAGTCACAAGTCCCGCCACCGGGACTCTTTTCTCTTCGCAAAGGAACACGCGCATGCGTTGGGATGGATCGAGGTCCTGTTGGATTTTCCAAAACTCAGTTATATCCACGTTCGTTTTGAACGCCTTGCGCTTCCGCATTTGTTCGTAAAGGGAGCAGAACTCTTTAAATTCATGGACGCTACATCCGGTGGTTACATTCAAATTATTCTTTTCGGACCGTGTGAGCTGGTTTCGCCATTTTCTCTTGAAGCCTCTCCGCAAATCTTTCAGCGAAGGAGAAAGATCCAGTATAGAAGTCCTGTAAGGCCTGCTCCGAAAGAGACGTTCGCGCGTATATTGCCTGAAGCCGGATTCTATGGACATGGCACGGGGCGATCCGGCAAAAGCATTCGGTGTGACACCCAAAAACAGCTTCCTCTTGAGGCAGTATTCCTCCTCCAAACAACACGCCATACGCGAGGCCACTTCGCGAGACAAGCCATACCCTCGACGTTCGATTAGAGGACCCCAGCCTAAATACGCAATACCCAAACTGAGCCTTGTGGGTCGAAAGATCCTAAGTTGCGCGAGCCCGTGGGCCTCGCCATCAAGCTTCAGGACGAGACGACTGACATTTTGTTCGCCCCAGCGGACATTTCCGTAAGAGGACGACTGGTAGATGGTTGCATCGTCGAACTGCTCCAACGTGTGATCCCATTCATGGCGCGAGACACTGTCTATTTCAACTGTCCACCCGGAGTCGTACCGCGAGAGCTTCCTATGATTCTTGTTATGTGTAGGTTGCGGCCGGAGGTCAATCAAATTTTATCCTATAAAGTGTTTTTCGAAACACGCAACAAACTCTGCGCCGCACCCACACCCAAGTGACCATCTGAGGTTAGCGGAGTCTTGCACCAAATTTCATGTCTCCATATTGAAATGGGTCTGACCAAAAACCCATAGTGCGCGGGATCGAATATTTTTGGTATTCGGGATTTATACGTACTAGTTCAGTACCGAGGCGGACGCTTCAAAATTTCCTTGAATCGGCTTGGCGAGGCCAAGTCCTGGTAAGTTCTATAAAGGGAGAAGTCAAGAAAAAACACTTCTCCGTCGGCCGGAATTTTTCTTGCTTCGCAGCCCCCCTGACCGAGCGAAATCTGTTCTGACCGACCGCGCCATGTGCTCGGTGGTGGGGCAAGGTAGCCCCGTGGTTTGGATTTTCTCTATCAGCGGTTTTCATCACTTCTTCGCGACGAAGCCTGTCAGTTCCGAAACCAGCAAAGCAGAACGGTGGTCAAATTTGGCGACCATAGTTCTATTTGGGACTCGTGGCCCATAGCTTTTTCTGGTTATCCGAGAGGGTCTAGGGTCGGCTGTGAGACTAAGTGCCCGAGGCACATCCTGCCTAACTTACCAGCTGAGACTCGCTCTCGAACCAGAGTGTCTCGAGAACCCGACGGCCACCGCCAGAGAAATCTCCAGAGATGGAGCGGACTCGGTCAGAGACACTCAAGCTGTTTGTGGTTTCAGATGCTGGGCGTCGAAGTTTACTCCTCTCTTCCACACGATCAATGCGATGGTGGCAATCTTCCTGGCCAAGGTTAGACGTGCCATCTCCGGCCGCATGCCTTTGCTCAGCAAAGCGGTGTAGAACTCTTGAAACGGACCGGGTTTGCTCGATGCCACGATCGCCGCACCCTTAAACAGATTCTTCAGATCGTGATTGCAGTTGCGGTTCAGTCCGCGAATGGAGCTCGGTTTCTTCACTCGTTGCAGCTGTCCGTCGACACTCCGGTGATCGGCGCTGCTTTGTGTCTCGATGCCAAATCCGCTGTACGTCCATAGCTGCCGCTTGGTCCGGAAACGGTGCGGGGTCTGCAGAACGCCAAGCAACACGGCCGCCCGGATCGGACCAATCGAAGGAATCTGGCAGAGCTGTTTCCAGGCCTGGTGTTTCTTACTTTCCTCCAGCAACTCGCGCCGAACTTCCCGACGCAATGACCTCAGCGCGTCGAGTTGCTGGTAGTAAAACTCTGCCCGGCGGCGCACACCCGCTTCGCTGATCTTCCCGAGCCACTCGACGCGATGCCGCGGTGCATAGACCTGCTTGCCCGTACAGGGAATGGCCCAACTGCGATAGATCGCCTTCACGCGTGACATCACCCGTCCGAGATCTTTGGTGATGGTCAGATAACTGCGCACCAATTCCTTCAGGCTTCGTAGCCCGTGTTCCCCGTGATAGACCGGGCTGAGATGATCCAGGCGCAGCAGCTCGGCCAACCGGCGCGCGTCGATCTTGTCATTCTGGTTGCCTTCCCTCATGGAGGCATTCTTTCGCGGATCGCACACCACTAATTTCGTCACGTGCGGCTTCAGCAAGTCGTACAACCAGGCGGCCGAGGTTCCTTCTTCAAACGTGACGTGTAAGTCTCCGCGCAGCCCATTAATAAACTGCAGAATCACGCTGGCTTTCGTCTCGATGACGCACTCCATCACGATCTTTCCTGCACCATTCCTCACCGCAATCGAAATGCTTTCCTTGTGCACATCCATCCCGATATACTTTTTGTCATTCAACATGAGGGTGCTCCTTTCCGTAGGTGTTGATGCGAACGATCAAAACCTACATCAAAGGGGCGCCCTTTTATATTGCGTCCGCTCCTGAGGAACTTCTCATGGTCTATGATGCGGCAATGAGTTGGAGCCCAAGCTCTCGGGCCTGTTTGCGAAGCCTAGCTTCCAGACGTTGGCGATGCTGCATTTCGTTTTGCGCGCAGACGGTCTCATGGTATTCCTGGCCTGCGGTCACCATGTGATAGATGATACGCGCCAGTTTATGCGCCGTGGCCGTGATCGCTTTGGGAGCGCCCAATTTGGCTCGCATCCGGCGATAGAAGTGTCCGAGATACGATTGGCTATGATGAAGCGATAGAGCCGCCATGCGAAGTGCCGTGGCGGCGCGATTCTTGACTTTACGTGTTTTGACCGACAGCACTTTCCCACCGCTGATCCGATTGTCTGGACACAATCCGAGCCAGGATGCGAATGCCGGCCCCTGGGCAAAGCACGAGAAGTCCGGACCGATCTCCGCCAAGAGAGTTTGCGCGGTGAGGACGTTGATCCCTGGAACTCGTGGCAGGTCCACTCCGAAGATGCGATGGAGATGGCTGCGCAGATCGAAATGGGGCTGGTCACTGTTTGTTTTTTGCTCCTCTTGTGATTTCGCCAGCGGACCTTCGGGCGGATCCACTTTCGATTCGAACGCCTCCAGATACTGCGCAATTTCTGTGTCGCACGCTCCGATCAACTCTTGGTAATGACGAAACGCCATTAGCGACTGGCGGAGTGTGAACAGGTGCTCGTGTCGGTAGTCTCCCACCAGCGATTTGGCAATGGTATCCGCACTGGCTTTGATCCGTCGGTCGCGTAGTGTAGCCAACGTATGCGGATCGCGCTCGCCCGCCAGAATCGCTTCGAGGATGGCTACACCCGTCATGCCGGTGATGTCGCTGATCACGTGGTGCAGTTGCAGGTTCATCTGATCCAGTGCCTTCTGCATATGTTGGACATGACTCGACGCCATCTGCACGAGATCATTCCGATGGCGGAGGATCGAACGCACCGTGCAGACCGCCTGTTCCGGCCGGAACGATCCGCGCAGTAAACCCACCGCATGCAGATACTGCAGCCATTGACAGTCGGAAACATCCGATTTGCGCCCTGGCACATTCTTAACATGGCGTGCGTTGACCAGGAAGACGCTGAATCCTTGTGCCTCCAAGATCTGAAAAAATGGAATCCAATAAACCCCCGTCGATTCCATCGCTACCGTCTCGATGTGGCAGCTTTTCAGCCAAGCTGCAGCGGCACGTAGGTCCTCTGTAAAGGTCGAAAATCGACGCACCGGTCGTGGATCTCGGTCCACAGGAACGGCAATGTAGATTTCTGTCGCGCCTAACGTCCACACCGGCAGCATGCGGGTTCAGGCAGTGCAATACTGGCGCACCTGTCGTTGGGTTGTTCTTCCGTCTTCTCGACATGGCTCTCCCTCAGTTTAAATAGATGTACCATGCGAGACGGCCCAGACTGTGCAGTATCGAGTACTCTCCTGAACGAGATCGACGTACCTCCGTAGGAGGCCGCCGTCATCACTGATTTGAACACAGAGTCTGGGACCACACTTCTAAACGGGCTCTCGAAGGACGCACCATTCAACTTTTCGGTCTACTTGCCGTCACGCATGGCCTTGCTCATAATACTGCCGCAGGCCTGACACCCAGTTCCTCACCTGATTGACCAGCACATCGCGGGTGCTTACTTCTAAGGAACTCATGGGCTAAGTTGCTGAATCTGCCGGAACCGGAATGATTTGGAATCCGAGTAGCGCGGCTTGTTTGCGAAGTCTCATCTCTGCTCGTCGCCGGGCGTGTTCATCAGACCGGTGGAAGACGGTCTCGGCATAAGGTTCTTTGGTGAGCAAGACGTGGTACAGGACACGAGCGATCTTGTGTGCTGTCGCGGTGATGGCTTGAGCGGTTCCGAGCTTGGCACGCATGCGCCGGAAGAATTCTCCGAAGTAGCCCTTGGCACGACACAGAGAGTTAGCGCCAAGCCGAAGAGCAAGAGCAGCTCGGCTTTTCACTCTGCGTGTTTTACAGGACAAAATCTTGCCGCCGCTGACGCGATTCTCCGGACAGAGACCGAGCCAGGATGCGAAAGCAGAGGCGTGGCGGAACCGATGAAGATCGGGACCGACCTCGGTCAGGATGACTTGCGCCGTAACCGCGCTGACTCCGGGAATATCGGTAAGATCGACGCCAGCGATGCGATATAGCTGAGCTCGAAGGTCGAAGCCGGGGTCGTTGCCTTGACGCTGAAAAGCAGAGTGCTTGGTACGCCGTGGAATTTCCTGTCCGGTCTCTACGGCGCTGGGCAGGGTCTGCATGAGGCGCTGGATTTCACGATCCAATTCGGCGATCAGCTTCTGGTAATAGCGGTAGCCATCCAGTGACTGCTTCAGCGTGAACACGTGTTCAGGCCGGTAGTCGCCTTCCAGAGCCTTCGCCACTTCTTCGCGGGGACTCTTCACACGACAGTTGCAGAGTTGTGCGAGCAGCACAGGATTACGCTCGCCAGCGAGGATCGCATCCAAAATCGCTTGCCCACTGGCTCCGGTGAGGTCGCTCAGTACGTGGTGAATCTGCAGATTCATCTGGCTGAGCGACTTCTGCATATGCAGGATGTGCTCGGAGGCCATCTGCAGCAGACTTCCTCGATGCCTCCAAAGGGAACGCACCGCACAGATGTCCATGGTTGGGCGGAAGCTAGCTCTCAGCAATCCAACCGAGTGCAAATACTGAATCCACTGGCAATCGGAGACATCGCTCTTGCGGCCAGGAACGCTCTTCAAGTAATGCGCGTTGACTAGGTAGACTTCCAAACCTCTTGCTTCCAGGATCTGAAACAGCGGAATCCAGTACACCCCAGTGGACTCCATCGCCACCGTGCGAATCCGGCATTGCTGCAGCCAATCTGCCAGCGCGTGCAGATCGCAGGTGAAACTGCTGAACATGCGTACGGATTCTTCATCGCGATCCGGGGGAACCGCCACGTAGATTTCTTCCGCTCCAATGTCGATCCCGGCAGCATCCGGTTCTAGTACAACAGCCCTGCACTCTCGCTTCTCTCGTTTCTTCGCCATCGTTTTCTCCTTGTGCGGAGAACGCGGCCCGAGGCGCGAAACCTTGCACTCTTCTAATCGAGATCGCTGTTGTTGCCAACAGACGTCATCATTGACCTGTCCGCTGCCTCGGACCCATGCTTATCGACGGGCTTCACAGAGCACCATTGACGACTTCGGGCCGTAGCTTGCCGCATCCTCACGCTCCCCCAATCATCGCTCAAACCAAGTTCCTTCCGCCCCTGTCTTATCGGAATGTGGCGGCTTCCATCCGTCGCGCCGTTATTTTTGTACGATCATTGAGGACACCCCGCTGTCTTGACCGAAAGAAACGCAATCGAGCCCATAGCGGCGTGGCACCGGCTCGATGAAGGTTGGGGCGCTCACCTGGTTAGACCAGGCTAAAAGCCGACGTTGAATATATCTAAGACCACGGACGTCTTACGATTCATCAGAACGATATGGCCACCTACGACAACATGCTCGCAATCTGGCGGCGGTGGAGGCAACACGCGCACGATCTCTACGGGTGCAGTGTGCACATATTCGCGGTACTCAACGGGCAGCGCCTGGTGAACTACCATTTTCTTTTCCAATCCGGGAGGCAATCGATCCTTTTTTGCCAAACCCGGCGGGAGATGTCCCCGGTGGTGATCGTACCAGTCATTCAACTGATCACGATCGTGCTTGGAATAGGAGTACGCATAGTCACGACCGCCTCGATCATGGTCGCTATTACCATTGTTGTCCTTGTCGTGTCCTTTGCCATGCCCATTGCTGTTTCCCTGGGCGTTTACCAAGTTTGCGGCAAACCCGAAAATCACAACAGCACTGAAATAGAGCAATTTGGTGGCTTTCACGAGAACCCTCCGGCCCGACGTAGAGTCTGAACTTCAGGCTAGCGTGCTCGTTAGCAGCGGGCAAGGATGGAGAAAACCATGCTTTCCTGGACACGACTTGACCCAAAGTACAGGTAGAGGAGGTAGCTCCGTAACCATCCGCTGATCTCCATCTCAGGGGAATTTCCTTCGATCCCGGATCAGCGCAGGGCGCAAAGCACAACAAAACGTATCACGATTTGGTCCCAGGCCCTGATAGGTTGTCTTACCGGAATGTGGTTTTTGACCTGCTCAGGCCCCAGGCCACATCCCGATAATGCGTTTCTCGGGGGGGTAGGGTGGAATCGAAATACGCGAATCTTTTCGGCTACCCATCCTTGCGCATGGCCGGCCCTTCAAGAAACGGATCCAGAACACCAACGCCACCTGCCCCAAATCTGGCCCGCCGAACAGCTAGACCTGCTGCCACCGCTCAGTAAACTTGCAGACAACACGTCGCGACAGGCAGGGGGGCAATTATTCGTCCGGAATGAAAAGCTCCCGCATTCAGTTTCTAGCGTCATTTTGGGCACTCGGGGGTACCACGAAATTCCGTTGAGACTAACATGACTCATTGATTTGTAAGGATCAAGCATCTGGCGAAGGAGGCACTGTCCAGCATTTCTGTTGAAAGCAGGTTGAGGGGTGCTCCGGTTCATAAAGCTCCTCATCGATGCATCGATTCTGCTGCGAGCAGGAAGCAACCGAGAACCTGCTCGCTGTGCTCGGCGTTACGACATCCGGGGAAGCGGCTCAAATAGCGGCGCAAATGTTTGAACCAGCCTTCGCCCAAGTTGGTTGTGCGCAGCCGATGGCGCCAGTGCGCTGGGAAGTTGAAAAACGCCAGCACCTCTTCCAGCTCGAATTGGAATTTCTCGACCATCTCCGGCGCGGCACACCGCCAGCGCGCGCAGAATCGCCGCGCCCAGTCCCGTGCCTGCGCTTGGTTCTCCGCGTCCCAGATCCACCAGAACTCCCGCCGGAATTTCCGCCGCTGGACCCACGCAAATCGCGGCGTCAGCGCTTCCAGGTTGCGAAACCAATGCGCCAGGCAGCGCTGATGCCGAGCTGCTGGATACACCATCTGCGCCGCACTGACGATCGCGGTCAGTCCATCACTCACGATCAATTCCACCTTCTCCAACCCGCGTTTCCATAATCGTGTCAGCAACTCTTCATAGTCCTCGGTGGTTTCCGCCGAAGCCGCCCGCCAGTCCAGTACTTCAAATGCGCCGCCTTCCCGCACCCCCACCGCCACCAGCAGCACGCCTTTGCGTCCTGGCTGCGAAACACTCCGCCGATACCGCAGGTAAATTCCGTCCACCACGATGGCTCGATAACGTCCCGGCACAATCGCTGCGCTGCGCCGCTGCTCGACTTGCTGTTGCGCTTGCTGCAGCACCGCTCCGATCGTGGCCGGCGAAAGCGTCCCGCCCAGAAACCGCCGCACCCATCCGACCACCTTGCGCTGACTCAGTCCGCCCACCGTCAGCGCGAACAGCATCTGATCCAACCCGTGCCGTTCATAGCGTTCCACCAGTCCGATCTCTTCCCGCCCGCGCAGCCGCGGAACGCGCACTTGCTCCAGGCTTCCCCACAGCGTCGTCCAACACTTCCGCACCGTGTAGCCCCAACGGTACACTTTCTCGCCCCGCTGCTTGGCCTCGCTCACGCGCCGGTCTCGCTCGGCCACCAGCAGCCCCTCGACAGCTTTCTTCAGCATCCCCCGCGCTTGCCCTTCCACCTGTTGCCAAGCTTGTTCCATCAACTCCCGCAGTGCTACCCTTCCTACAGGCGATATAGACATAGGGTGTCTCCTCTCTTCGACCCCCACTAGGGTCGTTGGTTCTGGAGACACCCTTGCTTTTTCTCCCCATACTTTCAACAGGAAATCTTACAGACACGCGAAGGAAGTGCTTCAGTACTTCATGATCGCTCTAGAAGAACCATCCGCAGTCGCAAGGTGGAAATAGATTTCATTGGGAGGAAAACGTTAACTGATGAGCAAACGAATGGTGAGCGTGTGGCCGGCAGCACTCTTCATATTCCTCTTCGGACCTTCTATTTCTGTCCATGCTCAGTCTGCGCCGAGCCCTGCAGGGAACGAAAGAGGATTTGTGTTTTACGAATCTATCGAGGGCGATTCAAATTCGGACGGGCAAGTGATGGTTCTCAGTTCTTCCGCCGCGTACCATTTCAATCAGCATTTCAGCGCCGGCATTGGAATTCCGATCTACTTCGATCATTCCGCTTCTTCGACGACTGGAACTACATCAACAAGCGGCATCGGCAATGTGTTTGTAATCCTGCGCGCCGTTTGGAAGAGCCCCTTTCTAAATTACGGCACTTCTCTAACCGGCACCGCGCCCACTGGCGACTCGAGGAAGGGTTTGAGCACGGGACACGCCACTTTCGATTGGGACAATCGCGTCAACCATGACTTCGGTGTGCTAACGCCCTTTGTTGATATCGGCGTGGGAAACTCGATCATGGATACACGATACTTTTTGCGCCCCTTTTCCTCATACGGGTATCTGGCGCACTTCGAAGCCGGAACCGACGTCGACCTCTCTCACTCATTCAGTTTGACTCTCTCCGGATACGATATCGCGCCATGGGGAACGCAAACTGTCATTAGCCGTGTTGTACCTGCGGGAGCCCCGGGCAATTCGGGGAGCGTTACGCATAGCCGCGCTTTTGAAAACAACCACCTGACAACCGGAACGTCCTCATTAACAAGCGACGACGGCTTCAATGCCGATCTGAGCTTCAGTCCGAAGCCATATCTGGATCTGGACCTTGGCTATTCGCGCAGCGTGCACTATGCGCTGAATTCAGTTTCATTTGGAGTTGGCGTCAATCTGAGTTCATTGTTCGGTAAGTCTAGTCAATCAGCTAAATAAATGCGGGAGGTCAAAGAAATGAAACGCGTCACTTTCTTCCTAGTAGTGCTTGCGGTTCTCTGCCTAAGCAGCGGGTTCGCCTATGCCCAGCATGGTCAGGGCGCAGGCGGCGCAATGGCGGGAGTTGGAATGCATGGAGACTCAGGAATGCACGGCAATGGGAACGCACCCGCCACGGCCAGCTCGACCGGGACCAGTCCGAACTCGGCCAGTTCGCAGCTCTCAAACAACCAGCACCTGGACACTGCGCTAACCAAGGCTCTGGGGAAGTTGGTCCCCCCGGGTGGACTCGCGACGGCCTGCCAGGGCTATTCCAACCTGGGCCGCTGCATCTCAGCGATCCACGTCGCCAACAACCGTAACCTTGACTTCTTCTGTTTGCGAAAGGCCATGACAGGAGAGGCGCTGCCATCCACGGATACCACTTCGTGCAATGTAACCCAGACGAATCTAAAGCTCGGCCAGGCCATCCAAACCCTTGACCCCAATGCCGATTTCAAGGCCGAGGCGACCAAAGGAGTGAAGCAGGCTAACACCGAGATCAATGGCGCAAGTCATAGCCAAACCTGAAGTAGAGGTACGGACTCGGGCCCGCCAAACGGCGGGCCCCTGCCGTTACTTTGTCATGTGGGTCTCTTATCACCAGAGTTGCATCCGCATCCTGCCTCCGACGTCGTGAAAAAAAGAGTGGCAAGGCCTCTATCGCCCGCATGCAGAAACGGGCGGGAAGGTTTCTGCTGCTCAACGTGGACGCTCGTCCATCCATTCATACATCCGCCGGACTCCTCTACCCTCGGCGCCCCATCACTTGATTTGCGGGAAATCCCCACTGTGCTTGGTGCGTGGGATCGAGACTGTAAACGGAATGAGCCGGATGCGTCGCCAGGCTCCAGCTTCAATTCCCGGCTCGCATAGCTCACAGACGCAGCCAAGCCCAGTGGGAACTGGGGTTCTGCCAACCTCTCGACGCGCTGAGACGAACGCTTTGCCCTCAGAATTGGTGGATGTCCTGCCGACGAGTATTCCAGGCTGAAATGACCATTCGTCCGTTTCAGGAGGATAGCCGCGCAAGTGGCGAACATTTCCGGTTCTTTCACCTGCGGCAAGACTTCATTTAGACGTTCGAGAAATGCGGGAGTCGAGGGGAATCCATGAGCTGCGTACGCGCCGCAGTCTTAAACATTGCCATCAGAATCCCGGCAGGTAGACCGTGCCCCGCAATATCCGCAACGTAGGCAAAGGTCTGCCCCTCTTTTAGCTCCACTACATCAACAAGGTCGCCCCCAACTTTGTCACTGGGAACCGATACGCCATAGAATTCGCAACCGATTGCAGTTTTTTCAATTACGGGAACAAGTGTTTTCTGAATCCCGTGCGCCACGGACAGTTCGCTTTGCAGTCGGACGGCGCGGCGGCCTTCGCTTCGGATAAATTGCAAGAAAAGTCCCCCTGCGAGCACGCTCAACGCTAGGCTGGCGACGGCTGCCATCCTGATTCCAATTTCGTCAATCGGCTTACTGGCGGAGTCCCCCACGGAAGGAACGATCAATGCTCGAATCAACCAGGAACCCGCGACATGTATCCCCAACGGGAAGAGCAACCACCGCGGGGCTCTGATGATCGTAAGCAAGTAGAAGACGGCCATTCCTCCAGTGAAAATCGTCCAAACGAGAACCTCCGACAAAGACTTTTGGCGGAGTTCTATCAGATCAATGAGGAAGCCCAACATTCCGAAGAGGCAAAAGATAGCAAGCAGCAGGTAGGTCAGGCGTCGAAGAGGAACATCGCGGAAGTATTCATAAGAAGCTCGATGTGTGGAGGAACGCCGTGCCATTGAGTTCCTACTTATACCACGGGAGTTCGCCTGAAGTGCCGGGCACGCCGGCCTGTGAGATGGGTCTGAGCTTGCCGGCCCCCCATCCTTGCGGAGCGAGGATGGGCCTTTCGTTTTGCAGAACGGACACCAAACCTCGAGGCTCTAAAGCGTCCAAAAGAAAAAGGCCGGGTGTCTCGACCCAGCCTTCGATTTCAAGAATTGGTTGCGGGGGTTGGATTTAAACCAACGACCTTCGGGTTATGAGCCCGAACGGTCATCTCTAAGTCTTGCTGATTGTATTGCCCTTCCCCCCGCAGCCTCCAATTTTTCGACCCAATTCACCCGCGTTTTGGACCCATATTGGACCCACGGAGCCGACCGCATGGTCGAGAATTGCTCGAACGGTCGCGGGGTGCGCGCGGAAGCTCGCGCCCTCTACCGGATGCTGGCCACCGGGCACGCGGTGGAAGAACTGCGTGAGTGCATCGGCGTCCCACCACACATCGAGCGAATGCTAAGGCATTACGCGGCCATGAATCCGGCGGAAGCCCGCTGGATCGAGAAAATTCTAATGTTTAGAAACGCCGTGGCACAGGAATTTGATTTGCTGGCGCGCGCGGGCGATCTGGTTTCCGAACTACCGGAGATGGAAGAAGCAGATCCGGACATCGGCGAGGGAGCATTTGCAGATGCATTTGACCAGACAACAGAGTTACGCACTCCTTGAAAAGCACGGCTTCTACGTCACGGGGACTTGCGACCGCTGCGGCCAGATTCTCGGCCCGGTGCGTTTCACTAGACAGGACGATAGCGGCGTTTGGTGTTCGCGGAAATGCCGCGACGGAGCAGAGACACATGCCCCAGGAACCTGCAAGGGATGCGGAGCGAGATTGCCTGACGGTAAACGGCGCGGAGCACTCCACTGCGACGATGCCTGCCGGAAACTTGCGGCAAGATCTAGGACAGACGAATTATCCCGGACAAACAGGCCGATTTATGCGGGTTTTTGCACTGGTCTTAAGCCTCCTGCTACGGTGGGTGCAGGAATCCCAGATCGTGTCTAGAAACGCCCCGTATTACGAAATGCGGGGGACTGCGATCGGAGGGGAACGCCATGAGAGCGATTTGCGGGAATTGTAAGAGGGTCATGTTCGAGTGCAGCTCGGACTACCTGTGCGAGGACTATGAATGCAAGAACTGCGGGGCGGTCAATCAGTTCGATAACTCCAAGGTGCCGACCAAAGTTGTTTTACCGAGGCACCCGGGAGAGGGCGCAAGGCACATCACTGCGGAATAGGAGGCAAGAAACCATGACCACCAGGAGTAATCGAAACCGTTCCGACGCAGACAGCCACACACGGAAGCTTCTAAAATTTGCTCGAAAGATCACAGGCGATGACCCCGATGTCATCGCCGCCCTGAAAGCTACTATGCACCTTGATTCCTGGAATCAGAAGGCAGTCCTGTCTCTGGCTGCGCAAGTGGTCGATTGGGAAGCGTTTGGTGTCAAACCCGTGATTGAATCATTGTCAGGCCCGACGGCTTTGCCTTTGCGAGCACGAGCAGGTCGCGTTTCTTTCTACGGAAGGAATGTCCGCAGTCACACTTCAAAACGTAGACGGTCTGTTCTGAAGTCTGCAAGTTAGCCTCTCGCTGACGATTGGTCGTCTGAACTGTGCGCTTGCACTTTGGGCATTTCCCAGCCAGCAATGCCTCTGTTTTTTGCAGCGCCCGATCGACGGCATCACGAAGCTCATCAGCAGTATCCAACCTGGAAAGCTGGATCACTTCCTCACTTGGTCGCACGGATCTCAAAAACCGTTTATCAGAGATGGCCTCGATGGTTCTAAATCCAGCCGTGTGCGCCAAAGTGCGAGGCCGATTCTCCGCGGCGAGTGCTGTCCGCCCGATTACCAAACGGCAAAGACGACCGTCCGTTAAACTGGCTGGAAAGACTTCGGCCAGGAATAGTAGGCAATCATTGGCGGCGTCGTCTTGGGGACCACGACAGAGAACGTATTTGACTCGCGCGCGGGCCGAGCTACTTTCCCGCATTGAGACCCCTTCACAAACAGTTCTTTCTGGCGGACGCGAACGTACCTCAATCGGCCGCGCATTGGCAAGGAGTTACGGGTACGGTTTTCGATGGGATTTTGGCGGACGCCCGAGCCGCGCGGTATACGGTTCCCTCTCCAACACCCATGCGCTCCGCGATTGACTCCCAGGACAAACCTTCCGCGCGCAGCGAGGCAATCCTGTGAGCGTCCACGGTCACGCGCGGGCGCCCGAGCCGCTTGCCCTTCGCCCGTGCGTTCCGCAGTCCTGCCTTAACGCGCTCGATGATCAAGCTGCGCTCCAACTCAGCCACCGCTCCCAGGACCGTAAAGACCATCCTGCCGGCCGGCGTCGTGGTGTCCATTTGCTCGCTGAGGCTCACAAACGCGATGCCAAGCGCGTTGAACGTCTCCAAAGCCCGGAGTAAGTGAGAGACAGAACGGGCGAAGCGATCGAACTTCCAGACGATCACCACATCGAACTTGCGACGGTGCGCGTCTGCCATGAGCCGGTCAAGCTCTGGTCGTTTCTCTTTGGTGCCAGAGATCCCGATGTCGATGTATTCGCCCGCGACGGTCCAGCCGCGGCACTGGCAGTATTCCTGTAGCTCCCTAGTTTGAACGCGCGGGTCCTGGCCGTTATTGGCCGTGCTCACGCGGGCGTAGATAGCGGTTCGCATTTTCGACCTCCTCTGGTCGCTCCTGCATTAACTCGGTGACAATTGCCTTAAGTTGTTGAAAGACCCGCCCGTGACACGCGCCGCAGAACCCGTTTGAAGCATGGGGATGGTCCTGCTTGTGACAGGATAGGCAGCCGTGGCGCTCAAAGAAGATTCCCCACTTCTTGCGTTCGGGCACGGTCTGCAGTCGCTTGAGTTCATAAGCCACCTGGCGCGATCGAAAGAATGGCTCGAAAACAAAATCATCCCTCGCTGTGACGATCTCAGCGACTCGTTTCTGAACCAGCGCATCAAGCATGTCCATGTTGATCTGGCCGCGGCGTTGTTCGATCTCGCCCAGCCTGAGTACTTCGGGAACTACGATTGCTTCAGTTAGACGTTTCATTTGTTTCCTCCTGCCAGCGCGGATGACACCGCTGCAGTGTCTTTTCCATGTGGCTTTTGGTCACGCTTGCGTAAATCTGAGTAGTCATCACGCTCGAATGGCCGAGCAAGTCTCGGATGGTGATTAGGTCCGCGCCATGCTCAAGAAGGTGCGTTGCAAACGAGTGGCGCAACATGTGAGGGTGGGCGTGGCGCAACCCCGCCTTCCTTGCCGCGCTAGCTACAATCCTCCCAATGTCTCTCCCGAGGATTCCGCGACCCGAAGCACTTTGATGAGTAAATTTGTGTCGGCCTATGACGGCGTCTTTAGAAGCCAAGAACTTATTGGCTTCCTGTCGTGCTAGGTCTCGCATTGGGAACTGGTCTATCGTGCCGATTCGCCGACCATGCAATTTCCGCTTTCCATTGACCGTCTCGCACCAGTAAGCGTACCAAGTTGTTCCGTTTGCTCTAGCCTCGCTGTCTCGACCGCCTCCACGCTGCAACGCCAAGCCGCCGCGCTGCGTCGCGTGATGCTCTTCCTTTGAAAGGAAGACCGGACCTTCTGTGCGCCCCTTGAGGTACTTCGTGAGCATGTCGCGGGCTATACGTCCCAGGGGAACTAGGCGCTGTTTATCGCCCTTTCCGATAACGCGAACGGTTCGGTCAGACCAACTGATGTTCTCAATTCTCATCCCGGCGACTTCGGCCTGCCGGCAACCGGTTGCATAGAGCACCTCGAGGATGGTGCGGTCTCGCAGGCTTTCTGGCGCACAGATGAGTTTCCTTACCTCTTCCTCGCTGAGAAATCTTGGCAATGGCCGGTTGTAGGCATGAATTTTTATAAGCCGCGCTGGATTCGACTGCATCACGTCCAGGAGGACGGCCCGATCAAAGAATTGACGAATGGCATAGAGTCGAGCGGAGATCGTGTTCCGTTTCTTTCCTTGGGTCATTAGCCAATGCATCCACTGGCGAATGTCCATCGGCTTGATTGTGCAAAGGTCGGCGCCCTTGAAAAACTCGAGGAAGTCGGTGATTGCCTCACGATAGGACGTTAGGGTGTGGGCGCTATACCCTCGCTGCTGGCCGTAGATCAAAAGGTCTTCGATCAGAGCCGACAATTCTTTGCGGCCTACCGAGGCTCCGCCATTTTGAGAAGCCGTGTCCCGTAAGGGGAATGGGAATACCCGGGCCGCCTGCTCGCTGGGTTTCGGATCTCTCGTCATCGGATGACTCCTGCCGCGCCCGCGCGGGCCGCGGCGAATTGCTCGAGCTCGCGCGTCTGCATCCCGATGTCCTGGCCGTGGTTCGACGTGGAAACTCTTCCGTAGATTGCGACTCGCATGATGCCCTTCCTTTCGGCCATCGTCGGGCGCCGCGTGACGGCGCGACGGGGATTGCTCCCCGTTTCGGCCTTAACTGGCCAGCGTTTCTTTTTCGGTGTCAGGCAGGTTGTAGAGTTTAGTCAACTCCGCGGCCTCTCGGCACCCTTGGAGCTCCTTGAACTTGTCGCGCAGACCTGCGTGGACGGACATCATCTCAAACGCCATCTTGCTCGGCTCTCTGCTGTTCAGGTACGCCAGTACGGTCCACGCGATGGCGTAATGGATGCCGTCAACGTGGGCGTCGTGGCGCGTGTCAGAATGCCTTCCAAAAAACTCTAGACATTCAAGCGTCTCGGGGTCGATTTTTATCTTTAACGTCTTGGACCTTGCGGGACGTGGAACAGCCTGGGGTACTGTGGGGAATGGTCGGTTTTTTGTAGTGCGAGTGTGTGACGTTTGCAGTGCAGGTGTACTATGTCGTGTAGCCATTTGAGTCTCCTTTTCAGACTGAATTGGTCAGGGGCGCGTTCGGTGTGATGACCGGGCGCGTCCTGTTTTCTTACGTCCGCTTTTTCCCTCGACCCTTGTAAGGATTTTCTCTCATCCACCGCCGAATAGCAGCCAAGTCGCGCTCAGTCCACACCCGAAGCTGAACTGCCGCACCTGTCCCGAACCGCACCACACGTCCGCCTTTCACCTTCTTCGCCCTCATCCAGCGGTAGATTGTGTCGCGACCGACGCCCAGTTCCTTTGCTGCTTGAACGGTGGTGTATGTCTTCACATTCACAAGATAAGACACCATGTATTGACTTGTCAAGCGAAAAGTGCAACCTGGGAGAAAATTTCTGCATCGGAGGGATAAAGTAGCGCATCTCAGAAAGTGTGGTAGAAACAAGAAGATGCTTCGAGCGCCGGGAAAGCGCGCGAGGCGAACCGGAGAATTCATGATCGAAGCTTCCACGAGCTCAAATTCTTCTACTGTTGTTGCACGAAGCCCCACCCTTCAGACCTTTGAACAAGCCCTAGACCGGCCAATTACCCGCAAAATGCCGCGCACCATGCGGGACGTGGCAGTGAGGAGGGCGGCCGGGAAAACACCGGGCCAGATCGCCAAAGAGTTGCAAATACCCGGCGGGATCGTTGAGCAATACATCGCACAGATGGTCCACTGTCTCCACTGCCAGCCACCGGCACCCATCGCGACGAGCGCCAAACCAAAAACAGGTGGGTCGGGTTCGAGGGCTGCGGTCCTGCAAGGTGGCGGACAACTGGCAACGATTGAAACGACCTGCCAGTCTTGCGGGAATCGTATCGAGGAAGGCGGGGAGCGGATGGCAGTGGCGTTGATGCACATCATCTGTGGGGATCTGGACTATCTGGATGAAGATTCGGCAGACGACCGTCCGGGCTCGGGTTCGACCACAAGCGTTATGAGAGTATTTCATTTTTGCAGGGCATGTGGTGAGTCCGAAGAAATTCGGGTGATCAATCCGTGGCACTTGACACAGGAGGATCTCAAATGGTTGGAGGAATGTGACGCGGAAGAAAGAGCGCGCCAACCAATCCAGTCTGCCTCTCCAGACCTCAATCAGCGCCTGGCCGCAGCCGTTGCCAATGGCGAAATGCATGATTTCAACAAGCTTATGCCGACGAAGAGGGCCCGACGAGATGATGTCATGAGCCGTGCTGTCCTATTTTCAAGACTTGAGGAGAGAGCAGAGATTTCCAATGAGCAAACGGGGGGTAACGCGGACATGTCTCCCAATGAAGTCGTTGATGCAATCGCGTCAACAAGCAGCCCCAGCACCAAACCCGTCTATGTTGATGTCAACTCACGTGCGCTCGGGGAAGGCGCTCAACGTGCCAAAGTTTTGGGGTACCTGAACTCCCCTGCATCCAGAGGGAGGTTCACATCGGATCGAAGGAAGCTGTTGAAAATGTGGGCCGAAGATGATCTTTCGCAAAATGAATTGTCGCGCAAGCTCGGGATAAACCAGGGAACCATCTCCCAGATTATCGGCGCCGCCAGGAAGCTAGCCTCGGCGCCGAGATGAGGTAATGCGGTTGGATTTTGTTTCTCTCGTGGAATCATCTACATACGGCAAAACATACCCATCAAAAGAACATTCATTCCACATACCCAGTGTAAAAGAATAGGGGAGCTTCCGAAGCTTCTCCGGTTCAAAAACTTTCCCAAGTCCAAGCCGTCCTCCGCCAGGTGGGCGGCTTTTTATTTGCGGTCGAGGTGAAGAAATTTTCAGAGAGGGCACCGTGAGAGCAAACCTAAAAGCGGCCATCGAAGTCCGATTCGGGAGTCAGATCGCTTTCTCGCGCGAAGTCGGCCTGCACCCCGTCCGGGTGAATCGGTTGTGTAACGGCTGGGCTGAACCAACCTCTGACGAGCGCGCCAAGATGACCGAGGCGTTGCGCGCGGATGCCGACTGGCTGTTTTCGCCCTTTCGAATTCAGGCACCCCGAAATTTGGAAGTTCAAGACTCGCCAGCGATGGCGTAAAAAGATCAACGGATGGAGAACAGAACTCATGAAAAGTCTTGCTGAAATCGAGCGTGAACTGCGGCAGCTTGGGAGTCGTGTTCGTGAATTAGAAGGCAACGAAGAAGCTGCGGACGCGGCAACGGTCGCCGCACTAACCGATAACGCTGACGAAGACATGGAGAGACAGTCCGGCCGCGGCAATTTTTCTCGTGAAGCAGCAAAAGTGTGCGAAAAAGCCCGCCTCAGCGGAGAAAGAACTCGGGCGATCCTGCGCGCAAATACTGGTAGCGACAACGGATAAGTCTCTTTCTGGCAAGGATTCGACGAAGTAAATCTAATGACGGAGGAAAGTCACATGGGAAAAAAGCGAATTGCAAACACAGACTTCAACACCAGCGGCAGCGGCGCGAAAGAGATAAAAACCGGGGACCACGGCGGAGTCGGGAAACACAAACAAGAGGGGGCCGAACACGTCGGAACCCACCCTGCTGATGCCAGCAAGCACGATCCGAACTTTGGCCACCGCGTGAAGAAGTAAGGGGCCGGGGTTTCGATGCCCCAAAATTTTCTAATGTTTAGAAAGAATCGAGAGGTGTCCCATGGCTCAACTCAGTTTGTATACGGTGGAATTTCGGTACGTCAAGGCAGCCGCTGCCGGCGTAGTGGGGAGCGCGTACGCTTATACGTTTCCTGTCCGCAAGGTGATAATTTCCGCAGCGTCGGCACATCCGAAAGATTTGCTTGCCACTTTGAACAGTGACATTACCGCACCCAGTGGAACAACCATTGAAATCATTTCTGCAAGCCCATGTGCGGCCGTTGGAACCGAAGGAGTTATCTACTCCTAGCGAGCATTCATGGCCAACGATCCTATTCTCGATGCAATGCGCGCTGGCGATGGCGGTGCGGCCGTCGCCGATCCGATTCTGGCGGCGATGCGCTCAGGCAAGAAACCACGCGCCCGGGCTTCGGCAGATGATCTCGACGAATTTGTCAAGAACTACCAAGCCGGCAGTGCGTCTGCGCAACCATCTCAGCCCGGCGGCGACGACCTCGATACTTTCGTGCAGTCCTACCAAGCAAATAATGCCCCCGATGATCTCGACGCCTTTGTGAAATCCTTTCAGGGCGATCCGATCATTACTGCGATGCGTGTCGCCGGCGCCGGATCGCAGCCATCACCCACAACTTCGATCGGTCCACGCACCCCTACGCTTGGCGAGCGCGTCCGAAACGTGCTCACGTTCGGAGCGCCTCCTGGAAGCGTTCTTGGAAACCGCAGCGGCAAAGTGCTCCAGCCCGGAGACGAGCAACGCGAGCCCGAGATTGAGCCCTGGCAGGCGATGACGCCAACCGAGCAAACGCAGCATCCCATCTTGACCGGCCTTGGCGAACTCGCTGGTGGTCTCACCACGCCCACAAATGCGCTGCTGATGGCCGGGACGGCGGGATTTGGAACAATGCCCGGAGCCGCCGGAAGGATTCTCCCGCGTCTCGTTAGTGGTGTGTTTAGCGCGCAGATGCTCAAGGGCGCGTATGACCAGTATCCGCAATTCAAAGCCGCCGTGGACCGCGGGGATTATTCGGAGGCGAAACGCCTCGCCACACTTATGGTTGGCGGTGTCGCGATGGGTGCAGCGGCCGGGAAGCACGCCCTCAAGGGTGGTGCCGGTGCCGCACCGGTCGGGCAGAACATTCCAGAGACGGAACCGGCCAGTTCAACCGGTGAGGACACCACAACAGCGCCCTCCACGCAACCCTCGCAAGCGACCCCGCAGCCGGTACAGGCACCGGCCATGATCGGCGCCGGTGAGCAACTCCATCCGGAACGCCCTGAAACCCTCCAAGCCCAAGTTGGCGCGCTACAAAACGGCACAAACAAGTCCGTGTACTTTCCCAAGGGGCAGGCGAACATTCCAGAGCCCCCGGATAATGCCAACGTCACGGTTGTCAAGGGCAACAAGCCCGGCGCGGGAACGTGGTACCACACAGATGACGTTGCACCGGAACAGATCCGCGCTTCGGTGAAGGACGGCAGTTACGCGAAACTCTTGGGCTTCATACAACCAAAGGAGGAGGCCGCTGCAAACGGCAACCCGACCACGGTGGTGGCGCGGGATGCAGCGGGCACCGAACTCAAAGCGGGATTAGTTGACGCCACCAACCCACAGGCTGTGGCTGAACAGGCTGCGGAATTCGCCCGGCAGTTCCCCGACTCGAAAGTTGGCGTAGAGCACCCTGCAGAAGTGATCGCGAAACGTCAAGCCTCTCCCACGCAGCCGACCACTGAGCCCTCAGAAACATCGGTGTCACGCGAGACACCGCAAGAACAAGGCGCTCTGCGAGGGCCCGACGACCTCGACACCTTCGTTGAAAACTATCGTGCGAATGGCAATGAACAGGCGAAGCTACCTGTGGGCGACTTTGCACCGAAATTACAAGAGCTCTCCAGCAAGCTCCGTGAGAGCGATCCGGAACTATCCTCGCACCTCACAGGGCTTGCGAATGGCGACCCGGCCGCGCTCGATGGTTGGCGGAAGTACGCCCAGGAGAAATTGCCCGATGAACAATCAACCCCGCTTATCGCAGCAATCGACGCAGCAGCAAAAGAGGCCAGCACTCAGGAAGCTGCTGGGAATGGTAACGAACCTCGGGCAACAGAAGCTGGGCGTGCCAAAGGTCCAGGGAATCAAACAAGTACCGAAGCTTCCGGGCCTGCCGAAGGTTCCGGGGGCGCCAACGGTTCCGAAGCTGCCAGTGTAAAGTTTGGGGGGCCGCAAAGAGACCACATCCTGGAGGCCATGAGGGGAGCCAGAGAACCGGAAGAGAACTTCCAAACCGATGCGCTTGACCGGCTCATTGGTAAGCCTGCTCGTGAAGTGGGCAAAACAGCGTCCGTTGAAACCGAGGGTCGAGAAGGTTCAGAGGGCACGTTCAACGCCGGGCTCAATCCCGTTGCGGTCGTGAAGCGCCTCGTTCCTGAATCAGTGCGCGAAAAGGTGGGCGAAGAAGTCGAAGCCAATCGGCGCGCGCGAGGGCTACAAGGTGGATTGTATGACCTCGAATCTCATAATGCCGCGGACGTTCTGCGGGCCCGCGATGTGCTGAAGGAAGCGCCGGGAACTCCCGCGGACCAGGAGGCAATCTATCACCACCTCGAGGATCCGAGTCAACCATTGACCGGCACACAGCGCAGCATCCTGAATGATTATCTCAAACCGATGCTCGACGAGTCGGAACGAATAAACGAAAAGCTTGGCGGCGGCCAGGTCGAGAACTACGTCCACCGCATCCCCATCGGCAAAGGAAGTCGTTTGGAACGAATCCTTGGCGGTGAGGGCAATATCGGTGGTGGTGGCGGCCTGTCCAAATCAGCGAGCGCCACAAAAGGCCGCGTGATGATGGCTTTAGAGGACGAAGACGGCGAGCGTCGTGTGGTGGCAATTAAGAAAGGCCAGGTGACAGCGTTCGACAACGGCAACGCGGAGAACCTCGGGCGCATCCGCGGACTTGAAACGCAAGGACTGAAAACGAAGGGCGAGCTGCTCTCGCGCGAAATTGAGCCGATGCAGGGAGAGCTCGATAAGCTCGAAGCGGAACGCCGCACCTTGACGGCGACCAAGAGCCGCGAGGCCGCATCGCAACGTCGCATTGCCAACATCGACGACCGCGCGGCCGAACTGCGCGATGCGATCCAAGGCGCCCACCGCACCGAGGAAGGCCAACTGCTCTCCGAGAATGGTCTTCGCGATCGCGTTTTCGTGGATAAGAACGGCAAGCAGTGGAAGATCACACAGGCGACGACGAAGGAAATCGAGGCCAACACCGGCCAGAGGTACTACAAGAACGCGCTCGCCTCGTCCGTGATGTCGTTTCTAAACATTAGAAAAGCCGAGAGAGCCTTCGACTTCCTGGAAACCTACAAGAGTTCTCCTGATTTCAAGGAGGTTGCCGCGAAGGTCAGCGATGGCGCCGCGCCGGCCGGATGGCGCACCACGGACTTGCCGCAGTTTCATGGGTACGTGTTCGAGCCCCACACCGCGGAAGTGCTCGATTGGTATTCCAAACGGATGCAGGCCGAGGGCCCGAATCTGTATCGGCAGGTTGGTGACTTCCTCCGGACGGCCATTTTCTTCAACCCACTAATTCACACCCCCAACATCGGTGTGCATTGGCTTGTTGAAAAGGGTCTGACCGGCGTCGGCCCGCAGAATTGGGGACGCATCCTCCGGACAGGTTCCCGGGCGATCGATGCCGTGATCCACCAGAATCAGGACTTCCTCGATGCGCTCGACGAGGGCGCGCCACTGCAATCACCACGACTCGAACGGGATGCCGCAACGAAGCTTCTCGTCGAGCGGATGGGCCGAGAGCTGGAAGCCAATCCAACAGCCGCGCAGAAAGTAGCGAAGGCTTTGGGCTATGCCAACCCGGCGAAGCTGGTGCGCGCGATCTACAAGTTTTCCGGGAAAGCGACCTGGGTAACGAACGATGTTGCAATGTTGCAGGCAACGTACGAGCACATGGAGCGGACTGGCCAGTCGTTCAAGGATGCAGTGACCGACGTGTCGAAACATATCCCGGACTACCGGTTGCCCACGCGAATCTTCGACTCCCCGGGCCTGGCGAAGCTGATGAGCAATCCGGATCTCACCATGTTCGGGGCGTACCACTACGGGGCGCTCCGGTCTTACGGCGAAATGGCCAAGGGGCTGATTTCGGATGATGTGCCACAGGCTGAGAGGTTGAAATCCCTGGACCGGCTCGCAATGCTCGGGCTAGTCACGTTCGTCGCGTATCCGCAACTCGACAAGTTGGCCAAGCTTCTCACTGGCGACAAGACGGCCGAATTCCGGCGCGCGGGTGCCAGCACATTCATTTGGAACTTGGCCCAGCTCGCCCGAGGGAACCGGACGCCCACAGAAGTCCTCGAATCTGTGGTCACACCGGCAGCGCATACGAAAGCAGCCGTGGAACTCGCTCTCAATCGCAACCTGTACAGCGGGCGCAAAATCTACGACACCAACGCGCCGGCGGGAGACATCGCGAAGCAGGTCGGACGATACGCGGCGCAGGCTGTTGCTCCAGTGGGCCAAGCCTCGCGAATCAGTGAAGGGCGCCAGAGCATTCCGCAGTTCGCCGCGGGCCTCGCCGGGATCCGCACCAAGGTCAAGACTCCCGCGGAAAGGCTTGCGTCAACACTGGCCATGGACCGCTCGCCACTGGGCCCCGGGAACGAAGACCAGCGCCAGGCAAACCAACTCGCGAGGAGCTACGAGCAGAAAATTAGGGATGGTGAGATGCGGACGCAGGAACTCGGAAAGGCCGTCAATCGCGGCGAACTTACCGAGGGGCAGGCAGTAAAGATTCTCCGTAACTCGCAAACGCCTCCGCTCGTGCGCGACTTCAAACAGCTTCCGATCGATGAGGCCCTGAAGGTCTGGAACAAGGCCAGCACCGACGAGCGGAAGACGCTCCGGCCGGTTCTTCAAAACAAAGTCCTGAACCTGAACCTGGACAATTACGCGCCCGCGCGCCGGCAAGAACTGTTCAGCCGGATTCGGGCCGCGCTCACTGGCGGAGTTCCGAGGCAGCCAAGCGCGATGATTCCTGGTATGAGGATTTCAGCTACACCGCCGGCGGGAGCGGGCGCGCAGTGATCGTTAAAGTTTAGAAAAGCCCCAGTCGAATCGGAGTAGCAAACTCGGAGGATCAAGTGTCAGCGCCAATCAAAAAGCGTCGTTTCACCCCAAAGCAGCAGAAGTTAATTAAAGCTATCCCCTCCGCGGATACACAGAAGGAAGCTGGCGAGATCGCTGGCTACAAGCATCCAGAGAGCACACATAGAGCCTTACAGGCCATCAAAGAAAGGATGCCAGACGTGATGGATCGCATTGGCCTGTCAGATGAGGCGGTGCTCAATAACCACCTGAAACCGTTGCTCGATGCGACGAAAAAAGAGCGCGTGCATTTCATGGGATCTTTGACCGCTACGTACACCGACCCAGACAATTCCACACGTATGCAGGCGTTAAATGCCTGGGCACGACTGAAAGGCCACGGTGGACGGGATGACAATGAATCTGGTGGTGGTGGACGAGCGCCGATTTTTCTCAATCTGGAATTCCTTAGTCCCGAACGAGCGAAAGAAGTTCTTGTAAGTGTGGGCATCTCCATACCGACAGGTGGGGATAAGCCTTCGTGCTGAAACGCGAGGGTTGAGGATGCGCGGAAACGGTAAACGTAGCGCACTAGGGCCGAACTACGCGACTGAAGGGAATCTGGTCGGTGGGACTGGTTACTGACCGTTGTTGGGGTAAAAACTAAAATGCCGACGCGAGAACGTCGGCAGAAAGGGACATCGTATGCATGTCCAAAACGAATCCTAGTCCGCAAAGCTCACCGCAGTCAAGTCCAAAGAGTGTTTCCACTGAAAATTCTCTGTGGTCGGAACATCGGAACACTTTTCACTGCTCGGCAGAGTGGCACCTCCGAGAGTTTAACTCACACCTCGCACCGTTGATCTACTCATGGGGCCGCGGGCTCTCCTTTAAATCAAACTGTTTTTTTCCGTCCGTCGAGAGCATTGCTAACTATTTTGACTGCGACCGCGCGACCGTCTTCAGGGCACTTCAAGAATTGGTCCAATGCGGTTGGGCCGAGATCGTTCAGCGAGAGCCAGGTAAGGCAGTTGTGTATCGTTTTCTCGATCATGACGAATGGGCGAGGATGCATCCCGATTTGTGCATCCAGAAGGACGCCATGCCTTGGGAGGGGCAAGGCGACTCACTCGGCACGGCCTTGTACGCGGCAAGTGGTGGAAAGGCAAAATTCTTTCCCCGACAAATGAACGGATTGCGCAAGTCCGGCTTTACTGATGACGAAATCGTTCTCGAGTTCCAAGTGTTTCTCAGCCGAGCCCCACAAACCGGCGGCGATTGGAAGGGTGTGTACTACCGTTTCCGCACTCACCTCTTTCGCGCTGCCAAGGATGTTCATGTGGAGGTTGCCACTGCCAAGAATACCAGTAGTGAGGGGTCGCACGGACGCGACCCCCACCCGTCGCACGCATGCGACCCCTCCCGTCGCACAGATGCAACGGGTACCCGTCGCACCGGTGCGACCCAAGTATTTGAATTGAGAGTTGAAGGAGAAGTTGATTGTGAGAGAACGATACCCGCTCTGCGTTCGCAGGAGCGGCCGTCTGCCTCACCGACCAATACCAAACTTCATGGAAGGGGGGAGCCCCCTTCCAAACCATCCCCCACCTCCGCTTCACAGGAAGATCGGCGAAGGATCTTACAAGAACAGAAAGTGCTAATCCTGAAGAAATATGCCGCGCCGGTGGCGAGTGGGATCCAGTGAGCGTGAAACCCAACTCGAACACGTCCCTGCAGCGTCGCGCCAACCTCGCGCGCGTGGAAATCGAAACGATGCACCGAAGGCGCGTCGAGCACTTCCGAGTTCTGGCGACGATCGCTGAATGGTTTCCGAAGCGTGCTGACGCTGGCGGCCGGGCGAGCGGCGCCGTGACCGTGGCAGAACTCGCCAAGCGTGCCGGCGTCAGCGGGAAGGCCGTCGGCCGCGCTCTCAAACATTGGCAGCAGTGGCGTGTGCTCTGGGTTCATTGGCGGCGCGAGCAGATTCGATTCGAGCGTGCCCTCGTCGAAACCTTACTTGCGGCCTGGGCAGACAATCCGCGCAGCGTGGCCTCGCTTCTACAGGAGCATCGAGCGAAGCGGGAGGCAGTGGCACCTCAGCCACGCGTTCCAAAAACCCCTTTGATCGGACATCCGCAAACTACTGAAACAGCGAGTGCGGCAACGCCGAGTTGAGAGGTTCCAGAAACAAGTGATTGTGGAACAGCCGATTCGCGCCGGCGGAGTAGCGCGCGACCCGGGGGCACCGGGTATTTCAAGACACGGGTGGGAGAAACGCAGACAGTGGAGTGACTGAGCTTCTGACACGAGTCACGCAACACGCGGCGCGGCGCGGGTGTCTGTAAGATTTCCTGTTGAAAGTATGGGGAGAAAAAGCAAGGGTGTCTCCAGAACCAACGACCCTAGTGGGGGTCGAAGAGAGGAGACACCCTATGTCTATATCGCCTGTAGGAAGGGTAGCACTGCGGGAGTTGATGGAACAAGCTTGGCAACAGGTGGAAGGGCAAGCGCGGGGGATGCTGAAGAAAGCTGTCGAGGGGCTGCTGGTGGCCGAGCGAGACCGGCGCGTGAGCGAGGCCAAGCAGCGGGGCGAGAAAGTGTACCGTTGGGGCTACACGGTGCGGAAGTGTTGGACGACGCTGTGGGGAAGCCTGGAGCAAGTGCGCGTTCCGCGGCTGCGCGGGCGGGAAGAGATCGGACTGGTGGAACGCTATGAACGGCACGGGTTGGATCAGATGCTGTTCGCGCTGACGGTGGGCGGACTGAGTCAGCGCAAGGTGGTCGGATGGGTGCGGCGGTTTCTGGGCGGGACGCTTTCGCCGGCCACGATCGGAGCGGTGCTGCAGCAAGCGCAACAGCAAGTCGAGCAGCGGCGCAGCGCAGCGATTGTGCCGGGACGTTATCGAGCCATCGTGGTGGACGGAATTTACCTGCGGTATCGGCGGAGTGTTTCGCAGCCAGGACGCAAAGGCGTGCTGCTGGTGGCGGTGGGGGTGCGGGAAGGCGGCGCATTTGAAGTACTGGACTGGCGGGCGGCTTCGGCGGAAACCACCGAGGACTATGAAGAGTTGCTGACACGATTATGGAAACGCGGGTTGGAGAAGGTGGAATTGATCGTGAGTGATGGACTGACCGCGATCGTCAGTGCGGCGCAGATGGTGTATCCAGCAGCTCGGCATCAGCGCTGCCTGGCGCATTGGTTTCGCAACCTGGAAGCGCTGACGCCGCGATTTGCGTGGGTCCAGCGGCGGAAATTCCGGCGGGAGTTCTGGTGGATCTGGGACGCGGAGAACCAAGCGCAGGCACGGGACTGGGCGCGGCGATTCTGCGCGCGCTGGCGGTGTGCCGCGCCGGAGATGGTCGAGAAATTCCAATTCGAGCTGGAAGAGGTGCTGGCGTTTTTCAACTTCCCAGCGCACTGGCGCCATCGGCTGCGCACAACCAACTTGGGCGAAGGCTGGTTCAAACATTTGCGCCGCTATTTGAGCCGCTTCCCCGGATGTCGTAACGCCGAGCACAGCGAGCAGGTTCTCGGTTGCTTCCTGCTCGCAGCAGAATCGATGCATCGATGAGGAGCTTTATGAACCGGAGCACCCCTCAACCTGCTTTCAACAGAAATGCTGGACAGTGCCCGGCGCGGCCCCGGGTTGCAGTGCTACCGCGAAGAGAGTACCTTTCAAGCCCAAGGGCAATATGACAGCGAGCCAGGAGGCTCGTTGGCTAGAAGGAGGCACCAGCGCGGGAGTCTTTTCACCCGCGTTATCAAAGCCGAGGACGGAAGTGTATTGCGTAGCGTGTGGATCGGCCGGTGGCGAGAAGATGAGATCGTCGATGGCCGCATCCGGCGCGTACGCAGATCGGAAGTTCTTGGCGAAAAAAAGGAGGGAGACCTTCCCACTCGGGCATTAGCGAAGCGACGACTCGAAGAACGGCTGGCCGTCGTGAACGACCCAATGTATCGGGCTCGGCCTTCCTCGACATTTGCCGAATTCGCAAAGCGGTGGGAAGCTCTCGTAGTCATCCAACACAAACCCTCAACCCAGACGAATCTTCGCAGCCATCTACGGAAACACTTGACGCCGTTTTTTGGGAGATTGGCAGTCCGGGATGTACGGCCGGAAACGGTGCAGCAATTCATTTCGCAGATTAAGGCAAACCCGAAGACCGTGCGAAACATCTACGTCACGCTGCAGATGATGTGGAAGTCAGCACGCGCCTGGCAGTATGTGGCACACGACGCCCTTGATGGGGTGGTGCTGCCGAAGAGACGCACTCCGCGTAGGTTCTTTTTCACACAGGACGAAGTGGCGCGCATCCTCGGCGCCGCGCCCGAGCCGCACCGGACATTCTACTGGCTCGCCGCGGAAACGGGACTGCGTGCAGGAGAACTCTGTGGTTTGCGACTCGAAGATGTGGATCTCGAAGCCGGGCAGGTGCACGTGAGACAAAGCTCGTGGCGCGGGAAGCTTCAGGAACCGAAAACGCAGAACGCTACACGGACCCTTGCTCTCTCTCCAAACCTGATTCAACACCTTGGGCGATTCATCGCTTCATGGCGTCCGAATCATCAAAGGCTGCTCTTTGCTTCGAAGAACGGCACACCGTGGGACCAAAACCTTTTTGTGAAGCGGAAGTTACGTCCGCTCCTAGAGAAGCTTGGGATCGCGCGCGCGGGATTGCACGCCTTCCGTCATTTCTCAGCTTCAGCCATGGACAGGCTTAACGTGCCGCTAAAGTTGCGGCAACAGAGGCTTGGCCACAGCGATGCGGAGATGACGCTCGGTGTTTACAGTCACGTGGCGAAGGAAGACGATGTGCGAATCGCGGCCCAGTTGGGAGCAATTCTGGACCCTTCTGGACCTTTTCTCAAAAAGAAAGGGCCTGCTCTTGTGGGGCAAGCCCTTGTCCATTAACAGCTTGAATTGGTTGCGGGGGTTGGATTTGAACCAACGACCTTCGGGTTATGAGCCCGACGAGCTACCAGACTGCTCCACCCCGCGAAGTCATGATAGCGGAAGCGGAGTGGTTCGTCAAACGAGCTACGCAATTCCAGCAGCAGCGAAATTAATTTCGCGCAGCGCGCGCCTGCGCTTCGGCTATCTCGCGCGAGCGAATGTTTTCCAGGCGGGCTCGTAGATTTTCAGGGTTGATTCCTGCCGAATAACAAACAGTACGATAATCTTTATTATCAGTAAACAAGAACTGCTCCGCTTCACGCTTTTTGCGAAGCGGGCCGCTCATCCATTCTTCCACGGTGCTGGCGATCACGGCGCGCCACAATTTCTGTTCGGCTGTTTCTTCGACTTCCGCATGTTGTAACATAGTCACCGACATGTCTCCCCCTTGCTCCACTTGTTCGGTTCAACGATTCACTGGCGCTTCGTTGGCCACACGCTTTGTATAAAAGCAACTGGGGTACCATTTGGCTGGAAGATGAAACAAGGCGGAGGCATGTAAGCTTATTCAGGAGAGGCGGTTAGAGTAGTTCCACTCCGGCACTGCGTGGGGAGAATTTCTGGACTGTTTCGACGGTGAACACTTGCTCGTTCTGTGGGTCAAGCTGTTACACAAAGAATGGGGGCTTAAACATTCGGTCAAATGGGGCAAACAGCAGTCTTGCGAAGTGGACGTCTTAGCCGGAAACCCACGCGGGAGGCCTCTGATACTTTCGGCGATAGGTGATCTTGCTTTTTTTGCCGCCGGAAACAAACTCGAAAATAATCTGTTTGCTGCCGTCCAGGCGGGCCCTTTCGTGATTCTTGGCGGCCGAAAGGATCAGCCAGTGTCCTCGCAAAATTTCGTACGTCCCACGCTCGGCGAGGATTTGATAACTCCCATCCGAATTCATTTCCAAGGAAGGAGCCTTGCAATGGCGCGTCTTCCCGGCGATTTCAACACTCACGCAATTGTAGGTACCAGAGAGGTAGGATTGCGCGCGTGCTGGCGTGCCGCTGAAGACCAGGCCCATGGCACCGATGATGAGAACTCTAGCTATGCTGTAGAGCAATCGGTTATGGTTTCTCATAGTGGACCCGGGTCCTTAACTTGAGCGGTCCGGAAGGTCTGCAGCGAGCAATCGGGAGCGCGTTCAGTGAGAAACAGTGCAAGCTTTGTGCCATAAAGGTAATCAATTAACCTGCTGATTCTACACGTGTTAGTTAGCCTCGCGGTTCGGGTGCCGGAAATTGTGTGAACAACAGTTTCTAACAGTGCTCACGAAAGGAAGCATTTTGCTCACGTTATGTGTGGCGTGAACGCAGGGCCGACCCTTCACATTTGGCCTTCCTCACCAATGAATCCTTCCTCTACAGCGGTAGCCTGATAGAATGGTTGCGACACCGGATCAGATCTTTAATAAGGGGGGAGACCGGGTTGAGCATAGTAAAGCAATCATCTGGAGAGTTTCCGGCCGAGACCGAACCGGCAAGCGGGCTCGATCGCGAGATCGCGCTCCTGCTGCGCGCGGAGAGCCGCGACCCATTTCGATTGCTTGGGCCGCATATCGTCGAGGAAGGCGATGAAAAACGCCTGGTGGCGCGCTGTTTCTTCCCGCGAGCGACGCAAGCTTCAATCATTTTGAAAGAGCGCTCCGATGCAATTCCCGCCAGGCGCATAAGCCCTGAGGGATTATTCGAGGCTGTCTTGCCGCTCTTCCCGCACTTGCCGATTTCAGCGGACAGCTATCGGTGGAGAGTCATGGAGGAGGGCCAACCGGTGCGCGAGGTTCATGACACGTATGCGTTCCCTCCACTTCTTTCCGATTTTGATTTGTATTTGATGGGCGAGGGGACGCATTACCAGAAATACGAAAAGATGGGCGCGCATCCTGCGGTCGTCGACGGCGTGGCGGGAGTGCAGTTTGGAGTATGGGCTCCCAATGCGATGCGCGTAAGCGTAGTGGGAGATTTCAATCAGTGGGACGGGCGCATAAGCACGATGCGGAACCGCGGGCCGTCGGGAGTCTGGGAACTATTTGTGCCCGGACTCGCGGAGGGGGCCGTCTACAAGTACGAAATCCGGCCGATGTCCGGGGGACATCCTCTTTTGAAGAGCGATCCCTACGGATTCCGCTCAGAACTTCGACCTAACACCGGCTCGATCGTTGCCCGCCTGGACCACCACCAGTGGAACGATTCGGGCTGGATCGATTGGCGATCGAGGAATGATTGGTTGTCCTCGCCCATCTCCGTCTACGAGGTCCATCTCGGCTCCTGGCGGCGCGTGATTGAAGAAAACAGCCGCTGGCTTTCTTACGGCGAGCTGGCCGATCAGCTCATTCCTTATTTGAAGCGGATGGGCTATACACACGTGGAGCTCATGCCCGTGATGGAACACCCGTTCGACGGGTCGTGGGGATACCAAACGCTCGGATATTTTGCCGCGACCAGCCGGTTCGGATCGCCCGATGACTTCATGACGTTTGTCGACCGGTTTCATCAGGCAGGGATCGGCGTCTTACTGGATTGGACCCCGGCTCACTTTCCTAGCGATGGACACGGGCTCGGTGAATTTGATGGCACTCATTTGTACGAACACGCGGACCCGCGCCAGGGCCGCCATCCCGACTGGGGAACTCTGGTTTTCAACTACGGGCGCAACGAAGTTCAGAATTTTCTGATCTCCAACGCTCTTTTCTGGATTGACAAGTATCACATCGACGGCTTGCGCGTGGACGCCGTGGCTTCCATGCTGTATCTCGATTATTCGCGCCGCGAAGGCGAGTGGATTCCGAATGAATTCGGCGGGCGCGAGAACCTCGCTGCGATCGCGTTCATTAAGCGATTGAACGAAGTCGTGTATGCGCGCCACCCCGGCGTGCTAACCATCGCGGAAGAGTCCACCTCCTGGCCGATGGTCTCCCGTCCCACCTACTTAGGTGGACTGGGCTTCAGCTTGAAATGGAATATGGGCTGGATGAATGACACGCTGAGTTATTTCGCCGTGGACCCGATCTACCGGAAGTACCATCACAACCGGATGACGTTCTCGATGTTGTATGCCTTCACGGAAAATTTCGTGCTCCCGCTCTCCCACGACGAGGTCGTTCACGGCAAGGCCTCGCTGATCAACAAAATGCCCGGCGACTTGTGGCAGCAGTTTGCGAACATGCGCCTGTTTTTCGGGTACCTGACCGCGCATCCCGGCAAGAAACTGATGTTCATGGGCGGCGAATTCGGCCAGAGGGGTGAATGGGACGCGGAGGCCAGTCTCGAATGGCACTTGCTGGAATACGATACTCACCGCGGACTCCAGACTCTTACGGCGGACCTGAACGCGATCTACCGGAATGAGCCTTCGCTTCATCAGGTGGATTTCGACTGGCACGGGTTTGAATGGATTGATTGCACCGACTCGGATTCGAGCGTCCTATCGTTCCTTCGGCGAGCGAAGGACCCGGGCGATTTCATCGTAGTGGTCGCCAATTTTACGCCGGTTCAGCGAGAGGTCTATCGCGTGGGCGTGCCCGAGCCGGGGTTCTATCGGGAAATCATGAATACCGACGCGGAGAAATACGGCGGGACCAACGTGGGCAACCTGGGCGGCGTGCATGCCGAAGCGGTTCCCTGGAACAACCTCCCGTATTCCATCCACGTGCGCATGCCGGCCCTCGGAGTCATCTACTTCAAGCACGAACGATGGTAATCCGTGGCACGCGATCCAGCCGTTGAGTGCGACTCTCGATCCGTCTTCAGGCTATGCCGTATAGTCGTGCCGTGGAGGAACGAAGTACGCCTCCGCCTGGATGGCATTTTCTTGCCAACCGCGGCGCATGACAATACCTCTGGCATTTTCAATCATGTTGGGGTGGCCACACAGATAGACCTTGGTATCTCCAGGAGTTAGATTCCACAGATCGGCATACTTGCGGATCAAGTCATCCACGCGTCCTGTTTCGCCGCTCCATCCCTCGTCCTCCCACGGGCGGCTGACGGTGGGTACGTAGGTCAACCAGGGAACCTCGCCAGCCACGCCTTCAATTTCGTCGGAATAACCCAACTCCCAAGAGCGGCTGGCCCCTTCGAGTATAAAAAGTCTGTGCACCCCGCCGAATTTTGCGCTCTTCCAGTCGTGATAGAGGGACCGGACATAGCTGACAAAAGGCGCGACCCCGGTAACCGTGGCAATCAGAAGATGGTTGGCGCGTTCACCGGAAAGGTCGAGTGTGAAATTCCCTTTGGCGGTTTTTCGCACCGTAATCTCGTCACCCACCCGGGACGCGTGAAGCCTGGGCGTTACCTGGCCGTGGGGAACCAACTCAAAGAAAAACTCCAGGAATTTCTCATGGGGGGCAGAAACAATGGAATAGGGACGCTCGTGGTGCTTTTCGGGGGTAACGACTCCCAGGGTTGCGTACTGGCCCGCTCGATATGGGAATTCCCCGCCCGGATCCACACGAAGCGCCCATAGATCATCGGCTATGTCGCGCCGTTCGAGTATGCGGGCGGAATAAAACTTGTTGCCGAGAGGGGCCACCAGGTCTCCTTCGTACATTTTTTGCATCGAAGCGGAACGGGATCGGGCCCGGGTGAACCGCGAATAAAACCGGGCGCCTCGCCGAATTCACAAAAAGGGAGAAGGCCCCGGAATGACCTCGCGAATAGCGAATCGGTTAAAGCGAGCCTCTCTACTGGCCTTGCTGGCCCTGGCGCATCATCTGCATTGGATCAAATTTCTTAGGCGTGCCGGTGATGTGGTCCTTGGCGTCGGTGATGACTTTTGCCAAGACCGTTGAAGAATCCTTGCCCTGGAACTTCACGAGGCCCCACGGACCTACTTTGTCTGAAACCCACGCATCACCGGTTCCATCTTTCATCCGGAAATGTGTGCAGGAAAATGTGCCGGCCGGAACCGTTACCGATTCCGTTCCGACAACTTCCGCTTTGTCCGCGATATTGACGGGGGTAGATTGTTTCATCCCGCGGCCCGCCGGATTCATGTTCATGTCCATTTCCATGGGATCCCGCCCAGGCATTTGCATAACCATGCGCATGGAAGTTACACCGGCGTCGCTCACCGACATTAGGTTCTTAGCGTACACTGGCTGGGATGTGCCCGGATCGGTCATCGCCATCTCCAGCCAAAAACCCGTCTTGCCCTCGACATCTTCCTTGCCGACGATGGTGATTTCAATCTCAGATTTCTTTCCATCTTTCGTTATCTCATAGGCCGCTCCCGTTCCCACAACCGGGTGCCAAATCCCGCTCAGGGTGGGAACCCGTGGTCCGAACATCTGAGCCGCAAGCGGCAACGCCAACGCGAGTGCGGCGAACATCACAACTGCCTGTTTCAGCTTCATAAAAGTTTGCCCCTTTCCAGTATTCGATTCTTTGCCTGCATGGCGACCGGCCGATATTTGAATTGGCAATCAGTAGATCAGCGATCTCTTTTCATTGACAATCTGACAGGAAGGCGCTGGTATTCCTCCCGGTCAAAGCCGGCAATGATCGTATCGCCTGCCACCAGCGTCGGCAAGGTGCAACTGTCGAGATCGTCCGTCAGAATGCGCAGATATTCCGGATTGGCGCGAACGTCCCGCTCCTCAAAGGAGATCCCGCGCGACTCGAGGAAGCTCTTCGCCTCGATACACGCACTACAGCCGGGTTCCGTGTAGAGATGTATCTCCATTTGCAATAGTTTCCGACAAGCGGCCCGGGATCTCCTTGTATCAGAATTAATCGGACAGGCGCAATTAAATTTGCGCGGTGGGTTGTGCATATGTGCAAAAGGGCAGGATTGCTTGGCGGAAGGTTGGAATCCCAAATTACTCGTAGGCGAGAGCGTCCACGGGATCGTTTCGCGCCGCGCGCAGAGCAGGGTACATCGCGCCGGCAATCGCGCCGGCAATCGTCAGCAGGATGGCGCGAACAATCCAGCCGCCCTCGATGGCAATTTGGAGGGTGGGCGACGTCCTGTGCAAAATCGCGACCACGCTGTAGGTGCAGAGCAATCCGAAGACCACGCCCAACCCAACCATCACCAAAGTCTCGCCCAAAATCATCCAGCAAACTTCCAGGCGTGAGGATCCCAGCGCCCTGAGAACGCCAATGTCCCGCGTGCGCTCAAACACCATCGTGTGCATCGTGAGGAGCACGACCAAAAAACTGATGGCCACCCCGAGCATGACGAACGCGCGAATAAAGGGTTTTAGTTCCGGCAAGTTGGAGGAACTCATCAACGTGCTGTACTCCGCCATCGAACGAATCTTGTAAGTGGGAAGCAGCTTGACGATTTCGTTCCGCGCGGCGTCTGTATCACCCTTGCTGCGCACATAAAACATCGAGACGCGGCCATCCGCGCCGGCAATATCCTGCGCTGTCTTGATCGGAACGAAGAAGCGCGCCCCTTTGCCGTGGACCACGATGCCGGAAATCGTGAATTCATGGCCGAGAAGAATCGCTTTTTGGCCCACACGCAGCTTACGAGACTGGGCCGCGAGGTCGTCGGCGATGGCCTGGTCCGGCAGCTGGAATGGATTGCCAGAAATAAACGTGAAGCCCCTGCTGAGGCCGGCAAAACGTTCGTAATCAATGCCGTAGACCACTCCCAGATTTTTCTGATCGACGACGATCAGCACCGGCGCCACTTCGTCGACTCCCGGCAAGCTGGCAATTTTTTCCGCCAGAGATTCAGGCATAACGGCGCTAGAAAACGCAAAGAAAATGGATGAGTTGGGCGGCTGCACGATGATGTCGGCGCCGACGCCCTCGGCGCGCGTGCGCCAGTCGGCCAGTGCGCCCGACGTCAGGCCCGCAATCAGCAGGACGAGGAAGACCTGAAGGGCCAGCGCCAGGACACTCAGCGCGGAGCGCAACGGGCGCACGCCGAGGTTGCTCCACAGCAGATGCCAGATCACAAATCCCTTGTATGGTTTTTCTTCCATCCGCACGATCTCGCGCGACGTTCCCCGTGCTGCTAATCTAACACCGCGGACAGGCATAATCAAAGGAATGCCATGCGAATTGCACCCCAGAAGTTTTCAACAGTTTTGTTGAAAAGGGTGTGGAAAAGACGAATCCATAGCGCGTAGCTCACGAGAAACACGGCGCTTGATACTGTTTGCACAAAGATGAAGCAGTTTTTTTCAAAAATTCATGTACAACAAAAATGTTGAAGATGATTTTTTGGACAGAACCTGCCGAACCGAGAAAATAAATTCGCATAAAACCGAAAATAGGAAATAAAAACCGGCAGGATTCCTGTTTCAATACCACTTGGGAGGACGCACGAGCGTGATGTTGATCGTCTGCTCTGTCTGGTTGATGTCGTAATACTCGCCGTAAGTCTTCCAACCCTCGGCAATCACTTGCACCACAAATTTTCCGGGCGGGATCACCGGCACATGGCATACACCGGACTGGTTCGTCTTCAAATTCATCTCGATCTTCTTGTCCTTGCCGTGCTTGTGCTCCTCGACGTATCGGACGTAGACGCTGGCGCTGTCTATGGGTTTCTTATCCTCTCCTCCGGTGACGACGATGGTCAGCCGCACGTCCTTTGAGCCGGAGTCCGCCTGCGCTTTTGCGTCCGCGTCTTTCTCCTGGCCATTGGCAACTATCGCGATAAGCAGAATCAGGAACGAAACGATGCGCAGCGAAGTCTTCACGGAACTCGACGCATTGTTCACGGCAGGCGTCCGGCTATAAGAGCTAAGGCAAGCATTGGATGTCCCATTCTTGCCCCTTTTCCAGGATTGCGCAAGCCCATCGCAAGCTCATCGCATTGACTCAGCCGCGGTCCTGAGCTACTTTCGATCCGCGCAACATTTAGCGCAACCCTCGAGCGTCAGCACCCTCGGCTGAAGGCCCGCCGACATTCGCTCTGGACGAAGAAATTCCGGCCAACAGCAAGCCACCGCGGCCAATAGCAAGGAGATTTTTTCATGGGATTCGCAACGGATGCCATTCACGTGGGGCAGGAGCCCGATCCAGCGACCGGCGCAATCGTCGCGCCGATCTATCAGACTTCGACATACGTTCTGGAAGAGCTCGGCAAGAACAAGGGTTACGACTATGCAAGGACCGCGCACCCGAATCGCCGTGCTCTTGAGCGCACCATGGCGAAGCTGGAAGGCGGCAGCGCGGCGTACGTATTTACGTCCGGCATGGCCGCCATTGACTCCGTTTTTCGTCTCCTAAGGCCGGGTGACCATGCCATCATTTCCGAAGCGGTCTACGGAGGCGTCATCCGCCTCACGACGCAATTCCTGGTGCAATGGGGGCTGGAGTTCAGTTTCGTGGACACCTCATCGCTTGAGCGGGTGGAGCAAGCCATCAAGCCCAGCACCAAAATGATATACGTCGAGACGCCCACGAATCCGACAATGCGCGTCACCGACATCGCCGCGATCTCCAAGATTGCCTCGGCGCGCAACGCCACTCTCGTCGTCGATAACACGTTTCTCAGCCCCTACCTGCAATCGCCAATCGCCTTGGGAGCGCACATCGTCGTCCACTCGATGACGAAATTCTTGAACGGGCATAGCGATGCCTTGGGCGGCTCCGTCGTTCTGACGCGCCCCGCCGACGCGGAGAAAATCTACTTCCTGCAGCGCTCCACCGGAGCGGGACTCGCCCCGATGGATTGCTTTCTGGTGTCGCGCGGAATCAAGACGCTGGCCGTGCGCATGAAGCAGCACGACGCCAACGGCCGGGCCATCGCGCGATTCCTCGAAGACCATCCCCGTGTGAAACGCGTCCTCTACCCCGGACTGCCTTCGCATCCGCAGCATGACGTGGCCGTCCGCCAGCAGCGCGGATTCGGCGCCATGATTTCCTTCGACGTCGTTACACTGGAAAACGCGCGCACCGTTCTCAATCATTTGAAACTGTGCTCGCTTGCGGAAAGCCTGGGAGGAGTGGAAACGCTCATCTCGCATCCGGCGACCATGACGCACTCCTCGGTTCCCTCCGAAGTGCGCCAGCGGATCGGAATCACCGACGGGCTGATTCGCATCTCCGTCGGAATTGAAGACGTGGAAGACTTGATCAATGACCTCGATCAGGCGCTCCGGAAGATCTGAGTTGCGTTTGGATTTAAGTAGAACAGGCTTCAGCCTGTTGGTTTTTTGATGACTTGAAGAAATCAAATTCAACAGCCTGAAGCCTGTTCTACTTAGCCCCCTTCAAGCCAAGCGAGATAGGCGTGCGATCCCGCGGCGATTGGCAGCGCGATAAATTCGGGCACATCGTAGGAATGGAGCCGCTCGACCGCTGCTTGCAGCCTCAGGAGGCGTTTTCGCGACGTCTTGATGAGCAGTAGCCATTCCCGGGCGGACTCCACCTTTCCCTTCCAGCGATAAATGGACGTGACCGCACCGGGAAGTATGTTCACGCACGCAGCCAGGCGCGCTTCGACGATGGCGCGCGCGATGCTCCTCGCTTCCGCGATGCTCGCGCAAGTCACCAGAACCAGATATTTATCGGTCAAGGAATCCTCCCGCCCCGTTACTCTTTCTCGCCTGCGACATTTCCATGGTGTCTCACACTTGCACGGCAGGCTACAATACCTGCCCGAGGCCGGAAACATTTTACTCGGGAAATGACGGCAACGATCAAATTTGGAACTTCGGGCTGGCGCGCCATCATCGCGGAAGATTTTACGTTCGCGAACGTTCGCCTCGCCACGGCGGCGATCGCGGAGCACGTGCGAAGCCGCAATGCAAACGCGACATTGATTGTCGGCCACGACACGCGATTCTTTGCCGAGGAATTCACGCGCGCGGCCGCGGAGATTCTTCGCGAGTACGGCATCCGCGCGCTACTGTGCGACGGAGCCACGCCGACGCCGGTGATCGCCCACGAAATCATGCGGCGCAAGGTGGATGGAGCCATCAATTTTACGGCCAGCCACAATCCAGCCGAGTATCAAGGCCTGAAGTTTACCGGCCCTGACGGCGGACCGGCGCTTCCCGAAGTCACTCACGATATCGAGGTGCGCGCCGCCAAACTCGGCGAACGAGGTCCCGCCAAGGCGAACGACAAGCCATTTGAGAAAATCGATCCTCGAAATTCCTATCTCGAGCGTCTCGCGCAGCTCGTGAATTTCAAATCGCTTGGCAATGCGAAAGTGAGCATCGTGACCGACGCGCTGCACGGATGCGGCGCCGGATACTTGGATCGGGCGCTGTCGGCGCATGGCGTCGATGTGCAGGCTCTGCGCACGGATCGAGACGTGCTCTTCGATGGCTCCGGACCGGACGTCTCCGAGGAAAATCTGCGGCCCTTGCGCGAAGCTGTGCTCGCGAAAAAAGCGGCGGTTGGACTTGCGACCGACGGCGACGCCGACCGCTTCGGCATCCTCGATTCCGACGGAACGTGGATGCAGCCCAATCACATCCTTGGACTCGTGTACGATTACATCGTCGAAACGCGCGGATGGAAAATGCCGGCGGCGCGCAGCGTGGCCACTTCGCACCTGATGGACGCGGTCGCTCAGCATCGCGGCACGACGGTGATTCAAACTCCCGTGGGATTCAAGTACATCGGCGAACTGATCGAGAAGGACAAGATCGCGATGGGCGGAGAAGAAAGCGCGGGAATGACGATCCGGGGTCACGTTCCCGAAAAGGACGGCATTCTGGCATGCCTGCTCGTCGCGGAAATGATCGCAGTCCGGCGCGCTTCGCTGGCGGAGCAGTTGCGGGTGCTCTTTAAGCGAGTGGGCCGCGAATTCTGGCCCCAACGCACGAATCTTCACTTGCCCGAGGATGTAAAATTGAAAACAGTGAATCGCCTCAAGGCCGACTTTACGACGTTTCTGGGACGGCGCGTCAAAAGCCTGGACCGCACCGACGGTGTGAAAATGGAATTCGCCGACGGATCGTGGGTGCTGCTGCGGCTTTCCGGCACTGAGCCGCTGATGCGGGTTTACACCGAGGCCGCGACGCTCAAAGAGTCGTCGAAAATCGCAAGCGAAACGCAGGCCTGGGTGATGGACTCAGCGCAGGAAGCGAAGGCATGACGAGGCTGAAACAAATTCGCGAAATTTCTCCGAGCGAAGTCGCCGCCTATTTGCGGAAAAACGCGCGGCAGATTCTGGGCCTCGCGCTCTTTGCCCTGCTAGTGCACGACGTTTTCGGCCCGCACGGCTTCATTGCCATGCGCCGCACGCAGAAAGAAATTGAACAGATCCGCGAGCAAATCGGCAAGATGAACGACGAAAATAAGTCGTTGACCGAGCAGGTCAACTCGCTGAAGACCGATCCCAAATCCATCGAACGTATCGCCCGGGAAGAAATGGGCCTCGCGCGTCCCGGGGAGATGATATTTAAACTGCCTGACGCGGCTAAGCCGGCCCCCAAGTAGCACAGGCGTCAGCCCGCGGGTTTTCGCGCTTCAGCAAAAAATGTGAATCGAAAAAATCCACAGGCTGAAGTCTGTGCTACTTGGGCTTTCAAGTTCGCGCCGCGCCGCGAAACAGAGCCAACATTTGCGGCTTCCACTTGGGAAACCGGTTGCGAACCGTTGCCAGCAAAGTCATCGCCACAAAAATCGCAATCAACCCAAGCGTTGCTGTCCCGACGCCCACGCGATGCCGCGGCACTATGGAAAGTCCGCCATACACGAATTCGATGTGGACCCAGTAAACCAGCAGCGAACACTTGCCCATTTCGATCAGCGGACTAAAGCCCCACTCCCCGGCTCCCCAACGGCACCATGCGTAACCCAGAAAGAGAACGATCAATACGATTCCCGCGCGAACCAGAAAGAAATTCGGGCTGGTGTGCCAAAAATCGTATGCGCCGTAAAGCCGCAAGGGGCGCGCGTCCAGCCACAGTCCCAGCGCGATGAGCGCAACTCCGCCCACTCCGAAAGACGCTAGCGCAAGTGCTTCGTTTTTTCGCGCCCATTCGGATAACAAAAGCGAGCCAGCCGCCAATCCCACAAACGCAAACGCGGCCCATGGAAAAATGGGAAACAGCCAGGGCTGCGGCTTGTCGAATGTGTGGACGCCGTTGATATAGGACTCGAGCCACCAGGCGAGCGAGTGCGGGCGCCAACTTGTCCACAGCGGCGGAGTCAAGACCGCAATCGCGGCCGCGCAAACGATCGCTGTCACAATCGTCGCTCGCCGCAACTGCTGCGGGTTGGCAGCGCCTCCAGCCGCGGCGATCCGGCAGGCGACTCCCATCATCACTAGCGATACGCCGATCACGTTCAACACGTCCACGCGCAGCAAGTCCGTCCACGGCGCCCCAGGCTGGCCGAGAAGAAATTCTTGCAGTCGGAAAAGCAGGCCAAGAAGAAAGATTTCTCCGCCGCGCAGAATTGTCGTGCGAGCGATTTCGTCGGCCGACACACCCTTCTGACGCAACTTGTCGGTGACGAGCGCGAAGGAGATGCCGGCAAGAAAAAGAAACAAGGGCGCGGGAAGCGTGCCGCCAATCTGGGATAACTTGAACAATCCGCCGTCACGAGCGGCGTCGCCGAGCCAGGAATCGTAGCAGTGCGTCTGGAACATCATCAGGCACGCGAGTCCCCTCAGCCAGTCGATGTATGCGATTCGCTTTGTAGTTTTCTCGGCCATCGGCGTCTTGAACGAGTGCGATACACTATCGTGCCATGTCCGGTGAACGCCAGCTATCCATTTGGACCGCGCTTGGCTTGTGGGCCGCGGCCGTAGCTGCAGCGGCCGTGTACGGCGCATGGCACGGATACAGCGGGCGCGCCTACGCCGCCACTCTTGGCGTGCTCGCCTTTTTTCTTGCGATTCAGTTGTCGTTGGCCGCCGGAAATCTCGGCGAGCGATTTGCGCGCCGCGCCGGATCCCACCGCAGCGTGTTAATTTCCATCATACCTTTTCTTGCATACCTGATTTATCTGGCGGGAACAAATAATTTCACATGGTGGCGCGCAGCGTATGCCGCAGCTTACACATTGACGCCCGTCCTCCTCACGATTTCCGCAGGCGCAGCGAAGCCCGGCGCATGGCAGGACTATCTAGCGCTGCTCGCAATTTTTCTTCCTCTGAAAATGCGCTTGCTCAATGTCCCCTGGCCCTACGGCGGACCGACTATCGGCTACGTGGCCATGATTCTCCTCGCCATTAGCGTGGCGCTGGCCACATTCCTCTTCGTGCGGCAATTCGACGGCGTCGGTTACAACATCGTCTGGGGACATAACGCGGTGTTCGCTGTACTATTTCACTTCGGATTGCTCGCCATCATAGTGATTCCGCTCGGAACAGCATCGCACTTCATCCGATTCGACCCCTCGCAAGTGAACTGGAAATCTCTGCCCTTCGACGCGATCTCCATTTTTCTGCTGACGGCGTGGCCTGAAGAATTACTGTTTCGCGGTTTGCTTCAGAATTCCCTCTCGCACACTCTCGCGAGCGAAATGGGCGGCTGGTTCACCGCATCCGTCGTTTTCGGGTTAGCGCACATCACCAACAACGGCGTCTTTCCCAACTGGCGCTACGCCATCCTCGCGACGATAGCGGGGCTTTTTTACGGCCGTACATGGCGCAAGACAAACAGCATTTTCACCTCAGCCATTGTCCATGCCCTCGTGGACACGGCCTGGCACTTGGCCTTTCGCACACTCTGATCGGTCTCAGGGATGCCTGCGGCAACGAAAAGGCTCAGCAAACGTCCTGCTAGAGCAGAGATGGCCAATAGTTAACGATAGTGCCGAAACAGCTGAAGTGTTGCTAGACCGAGGATCAAATAGACAGCAAAAGCTAGTTCAGTCCACGCCACGGATAAGACGACCCGCATTCCAGTCGCGACTTTTCGCTCGGAGAGAGGGCTCCTTATTTTCCAAATCCATCTGGCCATAAGAATCGATATCAGCATAAGACCAGCATCAATTGACCGGATGACATACCACAGAGTAAAATCAGGATTACGAGGCGACGGGACCATTGCCAGCAAGAAAGAAAAAGCCAAGTCGAGATTGCCAAGAACAAAAGTCAACCAGAACACAAGTCTCCATATACCTGTGGGATCGATTGGTCCCGGAGTTCCGGCCTCATCGTTGGCTGGCCACACGAGAAGTTAGCCTCCCGTCAAATCTACCGCACAACTCCCGAAAGCGGACTCGACGCTGAGGCATATAGTTTTTTCGGCATGCGTCCGGCGAGAAACGCCTTGCGCCCCGCGGACACCGCTTCGCGCATCGCCTCGGCCATTACGACTGCGTCTTGCGCTTCGGCGATCGCCGTGTTCATCAGGACGCCGTCCGCGCCCAATTCCATCGCGACGGCGGCGTCCGATGCCGTGCCAACGCCCGCGTCCACAATCATCGGCACTTCGGTGATGCGCTCGCGCAGGATGCGCAAGTTCGCGTGGTTCTGAATTCCCATCCCGGAACCAATCGGCGCGCCGAGGGGCATCACGGCCGCGGCGCCCGCATCGATCAGCTTGCGCGCGACCACCAAGTCATCATTCGTGTAGGGCAGCACGACGAAACCCTCTTTCACGAGGATCTGCGTCGCGCGTACGAGTTCCTCCGTGTCCGGGAATAAAGTCTGCTGATCGCCGATCACTTCCAGCTTCACCCAGTTCGACAAGCCCACTTCCCGACCGAGCCGAGCCGTGCGAACGGCTTCGTCCGCCGAGTAACACCCGGCCGTGTTCGGCAGAATGAAAATTTTTTCGCGGTCGATGTAGTCGAGCAGCGATTCCTTCGTGCGGTCGGTGAGATTCACGCGCCGCACAGCAACTGTAACCATGTCCGCGCCGGAAGCTACGTGCGCGCGAGTCATTTCCTGCAGGCTGCGGTATTTTCCCGTGCCTACGATCAAGCGCGAACGAAACGCGCGCCCTGCAATCGCCAGTTCATCGCTCATCTTCCATCTCCTCGATTGATTGTAACTCGCTGCGAGCCAGTAGCACAGGCTTCAGCCTGTGCTACTAAACCCCGCCACGCTCCTGCGGCGTCTCCGCATACAGCCCTTCAATGATCTGCGCGTAGCGCTCCGCAATCACGCGGCGCTTGAGCTTCAGCGTGTACGTAAGCTGTCCGCCGTCAAACGTGAAATCATGGTCGAGCAGCGCAAATCTCTTGATCGTCTCATATTGCGCGAGTTTCGAATTCACCTGCGCCACTTCCCTGCCGATCAGTTCATGGACCCAGGGATCGGCGGCGAGTAGTTCATGCGACGCAAAAGTCCGGCTCTGCACGCGTGCGGCGGCCTCAACATTCGCAAAATTAGGAACGATCAGTGCGGAGATGAATTTATACTTGTCCCCAACGAGCACGGCGTTCAAGATCAGCGGGCTCACCTTCAGCAGATTCTCAATAGGCTGCGGCGCGACAAATTTTCCCGCCGCTGTCTTGAACAAATCCTTCTTGCGGTCGGTCACGTAGAGGTAGCCGTCTTCATCCAGGCGCCCGATGTCGCCGGTCGCCAGCCAGCCCTCCGGCGAAATCACGGCGCTCGTGTCTTCAGGTTTCTGGTAATAGCCTTTCATGACGCACGGGCCCTGCACGAGAATCTCGCCGTCCTCCGCGATGCGCACGCTCACATGCTCGATCGGCTGCCCCACGGTGCCTACTTTGTTGGCCCCCGGATAATTCGCGCTCACGACGGGTGAAGTTTCCGTCAAGCCGTATCCCTGATAGACCGGCACTCCCACGGCCCAGAAAAATTCGGCGATCTCGCGGGAAAGCGGTCCCCCGCCGGAAATGAATGCGCGGAAGCAGCCACCAATCCCTTCGCGGATTTTCGAATAGACAATGCGGTCTGCAATCTTCCAGCGAAAGTGCAGCCAGGACGGAGCCTCCTCGCCATAAGCTTTCCAGCGCACGGATTCCTTAGCCACGCGCACAGCCCAGTCGAAGATCCGGCGTTTCGATCCCGTCGATGCGCGCCCCTTTTGCATAACGTTGGCGTAGAGCTTTTCAAAAACGCGAGGGACCGCGGCGGCCAACGTTGGGTGAACCTCCAGGAGGGCCTGCGGCAGGTCGTCCATGCGCTCGACATAAGCTACCGGAACCCCATGAAACAAATATGCGTACGCAGTAACCCGCTCATACACGTGCGAGAGCGGCAAAAAACTTACCGCCATGTCGGCCGGCGTCATTCGATATGCCTCGACGGAAGTTTCCTCATTCGAGCTGAGATTATTGTGCGTGAGCATCACTCCCTTCGGCTCGCCGGTCGTGCCGGAGGTGTAGATGATGGTGGCAACTTGATCAGAAGTTAGGCGGGCGGCTCGGAGGCGGTATTCAGCAATCGCCGCGTCTCCAGTCGCGGCCACCAAGGTTTCGAAGCGGAGGACGTCGTCGCCGAGATCAGGCGGCGCGGCGGCGCAGATGATGTGTTTCACCGACGTGAGCCGGGTGCGGCACTCCAGCAAACGCCGCGATTGCATCTCTCCCGCAACGATGACTACCTCGGCGCCTGAATGATTCAGGATGTAAACAATCCGGTCGGGAGATTCGTTGAAATAGATGGGCACATCGGCCGCGCCGAGACCAAGGATAGCGAAATCCGCGATGTGCCATTCCGGCCGGTTGGTCGCGAACAGCCCGACGCGATCGCCCGCCTTGACCCCCAGTTGCTCCAGCGCATTGGAAAGCCCGGCAATGCGCCGCAGGAATTCGGCCGACGATGTTGGTTCCCAGCGCCCATTGATGCGCAGCGACAATGCCCGATCATTGGGCATCCGGTCCACCGCGTTCAGCAACTTTTCCGTGAGTGTCGCGTAGGCCATGGCGAACCAGAACATTACCGCACGAATCTCCGTGCACGCAATGAAACTTCGCCGTGCGACCCTGCCGCCGCAGCCAGTTGGCAATTAGGCTGAGCTTGCGATCTTCCATTAGGGGGCCCAGCGGAAAATCCCGTATGATCGATGTGCTATCCGCTATGGAAAGGGCGGATCGCGCGCAAGATTACAGCCACTTCGTAGGAAATCGATCCTGCGCAAATCCCCGGGCCCTCATGAACCGCCTGATCGAATGCGTGCCAAATTTTTCCGAAGGGCGTGACATTGTAAAGGTTGACGCCCTCGTGGATGCCGTGCGCGGCGTCGCAGGCGCGTGGGTCCTCGACCGCGCAAGCGACGCCGATCACAATCGCTCGGTGATTACGCTGGCCGGCGAGCCGGAAGCCGTTGCCGAAGCCGCGATTCGCGGAGCGGGCAAGGCCGCGGAACTCATCGACATGACGCGCCAATCAGGAGTGCATCCCCGCATCGGCGCGACCGACGTGATCCCGTTCGTTCCCCTCGAAGGCGTTTCCATGAAGGAGTGCGTCACTCTAGCCCGGCATGTTGGTCAGGAACTTTGGGACCGTTACCGCATCCCGGTTTATTTTTATGAGGACGCGGCCACGCGACCCGAGCGCGTGAATTTAGAAAATATACGCAAAGGACAATTTGAAGGTCTTCGCGAAGATGCTCTGCGCGACCCCGACCGTTCACCCGACATCGGCGAGCCGCGCCTTCACCCGACGGCGGGCGCAACCGCGGTGGGTGCGCGAAAGATTTTAATTGCTTATAATATCTATCTGAGTACGGTCGATGTATCGGTCGCCAGGGAAATCGCCCGCGCGATTCGCTCTTCGAGCGGTGGGCTGCGCCACGTCAAAGCCATTGGCGTGGAGATGAAGACGCGGGGCCTCACACAAGTTTCGATCAACCTAACGGATTTCGAGCAGACGCCTCTACACCGCGTCTTTGACACGGTTAAGGGTGAAGCCGAACGGCGCGGCTGCGCGGTGGTTGGAAGCGAAATCGTCGGCCTCGTTCCGCGCAAGGCCATCGAGCTTTCGGCTGAGGATTACTTGCTACTCGAAAATTTTTCGCCCGCGCAAGTTCTCGAGAACCGTCTAGCCGCCGTGGCCGGCATTCTGCCGTCCCTGCCGACCCATACGGCAGAACCGGGGGCAGCGCTCCAGCCGCTGGTGGAGACGTTACGCGAGGCCGTTCAAGAGTTTTCGGGGCGCGCTTTGAGCGCGTCACAGGAGGCGTCGCCCGGCTCTCAAATCGCTATCGAGCGCGGACCCAAGCGCGCCGCCGCCTCCCATCTGGAAGTGGCCTTAGCTGCGGCGGAAATTTATGAGCGATTGGTACAACTCGAAACCATGGCCGCGCCGTCTATGCTGCTAGACTGGCTTGCGGTCAAACAAGCGGCGATGGCCGCCGCCCGCGGCGCGCTGGAAAGCGCAGAGGCGCTTCTGCCCTCGTTACGAGATGCCGGCACGGTTGGAAGAATAAAATCCGCCGCGGCCGAAATTGAAGCAAAATTGTCAGGGAAGCCGGTAACCACGGGTAGATGATTCCTCTTTGGAATCGAACGTCGAGTCGAACCTTTGGTTGCTTGGCAGGAGGAAGAATATGAACACCGGAAAAATCATTTGGATCGCCGCACTAATCGCCATTTTATCCGTGCTTCCGGGGACAGCCCGCGCGGGCAGTCTCGGGTCGGACATTCTCAGCATGTTCCCCAAGGAATCCGGCGAGCTCGCGTATGCCGACTTGAAGGAGGCGCGCGCATTTCCCTGGTTCACTCAACTCAAGGAACAAATGCTGCCGCCGAAATTCCGCGAGTTCGAGACGTTTCTGGCTTCGGCGGGCATCGACCCGAACACCCAGGTGACGGAACTCGCGTGGGCGCTCGTGCCAAGCAAATCAACGGCCGATACCGGCGGCGGATCCGTCCCGAGCACAGACCAGATCGTGGGCGTCGCGCTCGGTCAATTTAATCCCGCGTCGGCGGAGGCCTATTTCACTTCCAAGAAGCTGCCCATCGTGAAGGTGCGCACGTTTTCTCTCTTCGCGTTTGGCGGCGGCAGCGGGCCGAACGATCTCTTCTTCTTTTTCATCGATTCCAATACCGCGGCCTTTGGCCAGCGGCAGCAGCTTGAAAAAATGATTGGCGTGCGCTACGGAGAAGGCCAGGGCCTCTATGCCAACACGGATTTCTCCGCGCTCGTCGATCAAGCCAACGGCAGCGGAACCGTCTGGGCCGTGCTGAACCCAGCCTACACACGCCTCGCCATGCAGCAACTCGTGCCGGAAACATCACAGTTCCCCGCCGCTGCGCAACTCACGTCCAAACTCAAGGCCATGACGATCAGCATCAAGGGAGGCAGCGGCGTCGATGCGAAATTCGAAGCCGTGTGCGGTTCCACCGACGACGCCAACACCTTTGCCGCGCTCATGACCGCAGGCCTCATGTACCGCAAATATCAAATCGGAAACACTAACCCGGACCTCGGGGCGCTCCTCGACAGCGCGCAAATTGTCCCCGCGGGAGACCGCCTCGACGTGAAACTTTCCCTCACCGACGATCAAATGCAGTCGCTGATCAAACGCAATACGTTTGTCGTCGCGATGTAGCGGGTCCAAGTAGAACAGGTTTCACACGCTGCGAACAAAGTATTTTATTTTGTCATTCCGAGCGAAGCGAGGAATCTCTGAGCTTTTGATTGAGTAAGTCAAGAGAAAGAGAGATTCCTCGGGCCAAAAACGGCCCTCGGAATGACAAAAGGGTGGGCCGGACGGCACTGGGACCAACTTTCGGTCGGCAATAGTCTGACTTTGGGATGGATTCACCGTGGCTTTTATGGCACAATCCGTGACATGCGCCGCAATGTCTACCACGTATATATCCTCGCGAGCGCGTCTCGCGTCCTTTATACCGGAATTACAAATGACTTGCAGCGGCGCGTATTCGAACATCAGGCCGGCCATGTCCCAGGTTTTACGCAGAAATATCATATTACGCAACTGATGTATTGCGAGGCTTTTCGCGACGTGCGCGACGCCATCGCGCGTGAAAAGCAAATCAAGGCCTGGACCCGTGCCAAGCGCATTGCGCTCATTGAAAAGTTGAATCCTCATTGGCGGGACCTAAGCGAGGACTGGCTCGCCAAGTCCAACGACATCCCCGTAGCGATCCGCGAGGAATCGAGCGGAAACGCATGACTGCGTGATGCTAAGTGGGAATTCACTTGCCAAAGGACTGAGTTCCGACTTCCAGTACCCCCACTTTTTGTCATTCCGAGGCACGCTGCGTGCCGAGGAATCTCTCTTTCTTTTTCGGCGAGCAAAGCCAAAAGAAAGAGAGATTCCTCGCTTCGCTCGGAATGACAAAATAAACTGCTTTTTCCGCAGTCTGTTCAGCCCGTTGCTTTTGGGGTTCTCGCAAGTATCAGGAATCAGATGGAATCGCGGAAGGAAGGACCAAGCCCTCCGACCCTCAAAAACCGCCAGGGGTCGCGCATCCGTAAATTCAATACCGCTCAAAGCCCGGCGCACCCGGCCTAACCGTCGCTTGCCTCGGGAGGCTTTCCTGTTCTGAATGCTATTCGCCGTTGCCTCGCGGGTGTTCGCTGTATCAACCTCAGTAGTTCGGGTTGGATGGATTGCAAGGCGTTTCTCGGGCCGTAAGCTGGTCCCACATCCCAATCATCATCGGACCACATATACACTTCAAGAACGATTTCGCCTCTGGTGTACGAGACCACTTTCGAATCTTCCAATCCGTCTTGTACCCGTCCCCGCTCAAAACCGAGGCCCTCTAAGTCTTGCTGTATTGACATTGTTCACTGGCTCCATTTCTTATTGCTGTGATATTTGGCTGGGTGGCTGACCCTTTCACGCTTTCCCCGTTGATTGCGGTTCACGATGGGATAATACCACTCCAATACGTCAACGCTGAGGGGCTGGCTTGGTTTTTCAGGGTGCCCGACCCCTCGGGTTTATGGAAGGATCGGGGTTTAGTGTTCTCCCCGTCCCAAAACCAAAGTGCTGGTCAGCATCGGTCCTGTCCATTGAAGATGGAAACGCGGAGGGAGAAACCAAACTCTCCGACCCCTCGAAAAATCGCGAGGGGCGGGCACACGCAAGTTCAAAACTGCAAAAATCTGGCGCGCCCAATTATGGCATAATTCAACAATGAGGATACCTCCAAGGCGGCGATTCTCTGTTGGACGCCGAGTGCTGGTGGGGATAGGCATGCGGCCTGGAACGGTAAAATCTGTCGCTGATGCGCCCAGCACTTTGGGCGAGTTTGTGCACGAAGTCTTGGTAGACGGGGACCAGGTAGTTCGGCGTGCGCTCGGAAGCGAAATTCACCCCATTCCTGTCTTAGACGCAGATTTGCGGGGCGTGAATGCGCCTGCGATTCAGATCAAAAACAGCAATGTAGCTAACTTAAACCTAGGATCCCAGGTCGGTAATATCAATGCTGCCTTACAGTCTATCTCGGTAGGCGGGGATGCCTCGGAGAGGGAATTTGCGAGGGCAGTTGAACAGCTAACACAGGCGGTCCTTTCTGAAGCAACCCTTTCGGCAGCAGTGAGGCAGGAAGTCGTGGAGTCTTTATCAACCGTTGTAGAACAGGCTGCTAAGAAACCCGAGGATCGCTCAAAGGGAGTTTTGAAAGCTGTTGTGGCATGGATCCTAACTGCCGTTTCCGCCGCAAAGAGTCTTACAACCCTGTGGGAGACAATCGGCCCAATCATCAAAACTCATTTAGGTATTTGATTACAAAGGGCTAAATTTGAGTAGTGACGGACACCAATTTAACCTAGATTGAATCAAGGAAATCGCGGCAGGTCGGGTTCCTCGCTGTCGCGAGCCAACTGAGATGTTGAAACCTTTGGATTGGAATTAGACAGAAAGATTTGTCTTCCGCAACCGCAGCGCATTCGTGATCACCGACACCGAACTGAAACTCATCGCCGCCGCGGCAATCATCGGACTGAGCAGAAGACCAAAAAGTGGATACAGGATTCCCGCCGCAATGGGCACGCCGAGCGAGTTATAAACAAACGCGAAGAACAAATTCTGCTTGATGTTGCTCATCGTGGCGCGGCTGAGGGCGCGCGCGCGCACAATGCCGCGCAGATCGCCCTTGATCAGCGTGAGTCCGGCGCTTTCCATCGCGACGTCCGTGCCTGTGCCCATGGCGATTCCGACTTGCGCCTGCGCCAGCGCCAGCGCGTCGTTAATTCCGTCGCCGGCCATTGCGACGAAACGGCCTTCCCCTTGCAACCGCTTCACGACTGCGGCCTTTCCTTGCGGCAACACTTCAGCCACGACTTCGTCAATCTGGAGCTTGCTCGCCGTGGCGAGTTTTCTTGCAACGGCCTCGGCCGTCGTGCAGCTGTCGCCAGTCAGCATCACGATGCGGATGCCGTCCGCGTGCAACCGGCGAATTGCTTCGGGAGTGGTCTCTTTGATGGGATCGGCGACAGCGACGAGTCCGGCAATTTTTCCGTCCACCAGCACGAACATGACGGTCTGGCCGTCCGCGCGCAGAGTCTCCGCTTTCGCGGCAAGCGTCCCAGCATCGGCGCGCAGTTCTTCGAGAAGCTTCTGATTCCCGAGCGCGACTGCGCGGCCTGCGACGCGGCCGCGAACGCCCCGGCCCGTTAGCGATTCAAACGCTTCCGCCAAGCCGGCAAGAGTGACGCCGCGATCTTCCGCGCCCTTGACAATCGCCGCGGCAAGCGGATGCTCGCTGCCGCGTTCGAGCGTTGCTGCAAGCCGCAGCAATTCGCTTGCGTCAAACCCCGCAGCGGGCTCGACCGAAATGAGTTTCGGCTTGCCTTCGGTGAGCGTGCCGGTCTTGTCCACCACGAGCGTGTCCACCTTGCGCATAAGTTCGATGGCCTCGGCATTCTTGAACAGCACGCCGAGCGACGCGCCCCGGCCCATCGCCACCATGATCGACATCGGCGTGGCAAGGCCCAGCGCGCAGGGGCACGCAATAATCAGCACCGCGACCGCATTGACCAGGGCATGCGCCAAGCGAGGAGCCGGCCCCCATAGCGCCCAAATCACAAACGTCAGCGCGGAAATTCCCACAACGATCGGAACGAAATATCCTGCGACAATATCGGCGAGCTTCTGAATCGGCGCGCGGCTGCGCTGTGCCTCGCCGACCATTCGCACGATTTGCGACAGCAGCGTTCCCGCGCCGACTCGCTCCGCTCGCATCACCAGAGAGCCCGTGCCGTTCACGGTTGCGCCGGTGACGCGCGCTCCTTTGAATTTTTCGACGGGAATCGGCTCGCCGCTAATCATCGATTCATCGACGCTGCTCGCGCCTTCCAAAACGACGCCATCCACCGGGATTTTCTCGCCAGGTCGCACGCGCAGCCTGTCGCCGGGCTTCACGTCATCGAGCGGCACATCCACTTCCGATCCATTTTCGCGAATCAGCCGGGCGGTTTTCGGCGCAAGTCCGAGAAGCGCCTTGATCGCTGCGCCCGTCCGGCTTCTCGCCCGCAATTCCATCACTTGCCCGAGCAACACGAGCGTCGTGATGGCCGCGGCCGCTTCAAAATACACAGCGACTTCACCATTCTCGCCGCGAAACGACGCTGGAAATAAACCGGGAAACAGCACGCCCACCACGCTGAAAGCGTATGCCACGCCGGTTCCTAAACCGATCAACGTAAACATGTTCAAATTGCGCGTAACGAGCGATCTCCCGCCCCGCACAAAGAATGGCCAGCCGCCCCACAAAACAACCGGAGTCGCGAGGATAAATTCCAACCACTGCCAAGCCCTTGGCGAAGCAAATTGCATCAGCGCCGGAAGCCCGGGCACAAGACCCGCCATGGCCACAACCAGGATCGGAATCGTGAGCGCCACGCAAACCCAGAATCTTCGGGTCATACCGGCAAGCTCGGGATTTTGCTCCTCCTCCACGCTTACCGTTCTCGGCTCCAGTGCCATTCCACAAATCGGGCAGGACCCAGGCGCGTCCCTCACAATTTCCGGGTGCATGGGGCAGGTGTATTCAGTCTTTGTCACTGGAAGCGCGGCAAGGACAGGTTCTAGCGCCATGCCACATTTCGGGCAGTCGCCGGGCCCTTGCTGGCGCACCTCGGGATCCATCGGACACGTGTATTCGTTCGAGGCAAATTTGCTCACGGGCCGCGGGATCGCCGCAATTTTCAGAACTGGTTGTGAATCGCCGTGGGTCGCGGCAGGCTCGATCTGCACCGCATGCGCGGACATGGGAGCAATTCCAACAACGGTCCTCGGCATCAAGTATTTTGCGGGATCGGCGTTGAATTTCTCTTTGCAGCCCGGGCAACAAAAGTAGTACTTCTTCCCTGCGTGCTCGTATGTCGCTTTCGCCCGCGAAGGGTCCACCGTCATTCCGCAGACAGGATCTTTTTCCATGGCGCTGGCGGGCATATTTTGGGTGTCCATAACTCCCCTACCTCGAATGCAGGTCCATCAGGTTCAACAACTCTTCGTACATTGCTTCCGCGCGGCCCGGCGCGGTGTCCCGGATGGCCTCGGAGACGCAATGGCGCAGATGATTCTTCATCAGGGCGCGCCCCACGGAACGGAGCGCCTCTTGCGCGGAAGAAATCTGCACGAGTATGTCGGCGCAGTAGCGATCTTCCTGCACCAGGCGCTGCAAACCGCGCACCTGCCCTTCAATCCGGCGCAAGCGTTTCAAGTTCGACGACTTGATTTCGGGATCGACGGCCAGCGCTTTCCAGCTCTTCTCATGCGCGCCGCAACCGCAAGTTGCCGCCTGTCGATTCCTTTCGGCTCTTCTCGCTGACATTAAATCTCCACGAGTTTCCTTACCCCCGTCCTTTTGTACTATACCCCTACCCCCTATGTCAACCCGGCGGGGTATCCGCGATTGATTTGGTTGGGTGCTGGCAACTGATTCGGTTCATCGCAGTAACTAGCCTGACTGCTCTGCCGAGTATTTCGGTAGCGCCGGCATCTTGCCAGCGGGATTCGATTGCGAGAAGTTAGCACAGAGCCGGCGGAACGGCCGCGTTACCAAAATTAAAACATCGTCGTCCTAGAATTTCTTGGAAAGTGAGCCAGTACCTAGCTACTCGTCCTGCTGCTATAATGCGTTTATGACACTCATGGAAATTACTTACGAGTTGCAATCGCCCCTACAGCCCGAGCAATTGCGCGCGCTTGGCAGCTTCGCCAACACCTATGGACTGCGCCGTTTTCACGTGGACGAAAAGACGAACCGGCTGTCGTTCGAGTATGACGCTTCGCGGCTAAAAGAGACGGAAGTCGAGCACGCACTCAGGCAAGCCAAAATTCCGGTGTTGCGGCGCGTGGAACCAGTGGGAACGGTATCGCAGATTTAGACCTGTGCGGGCTCTACTTATGCGGTGAACGATCCGAGTGAAGCGCGGGTCCAAACATAAAATCAAAATAAGATGGGGGCCCTTGCTTGGGAACAAGAGCCCCCTAAGACGCATTCCGTTTCCCGGCCTTTTTTTGACCGGGGCGTGGGGTCATCCATCCTAGCTTCCCTCTCAGAGGCAGGTGGGAACGACCGGCACTCGTCCTTGAGCAAGCCCCTTCCCCCTCACTCGCAGACTTGTGAAAGTCGTCTATCGGAATGCGTCCACGATTCCCTGCTAATGCACGCGGCAGGCCAATCCCTTGTTCATGTCCCATCGCAAGATTCCCTTATTTTTGTTGATGTTCCAGTTGAGCCAATTGTGTTTTCATGCGTTCGCAAGGGGCGCAAATCCTGTTTCGGGAGAGCGCTCTCCCACCTCGGGAATTGTCCCTTTCCTTTCGACGATATCCTCGCTCATTTAATTTGTGAACCATCGAAAGTTGAAATTGTCATCTCGAATGACATTGCACCCGCGATTCGCATCGACTTCGCGGATGATGGATGCACCCATTTCAGTTCCCTGTTCCGTGCAAGGCAGGCAAGCGCGGCATGAATCCCTTTTTGAAACAAGACGTATTGGAACTTCCTTAGATGCTCCCTGTTTCCCGCTCCTTACGTAGGACTTAGCGGCGCCTATCGATCGTGATTTGGAACTTCGCGTGCCCTATATATCATCGAGGAAGTGCGCATGAAGCGTAAGAAGCTTGGGGAAATTCTGCAGGACCGCGGCCAGATATCCGCGGGAGCCCTTCAGAAATTATTCCTGGAGCAAGAAGGCAAGATGGTTCGCCTGGGCGAACTGATTCTGGAGCGCGGCCTCGTCGACAAGCGTTCCTTAGTGAAAGCTCTGGAAGAGGTTTCCCGCGTACCGTATCTGGATTGCGCCACGATTCAATGCGATCCGGCAGTCCTACAATCCATTCCAAAGTCCATGGCGGTTCGTTTGGATATTCTTCCTGTTCACCTGGACCAGTCCCGAATGGTCGTCGTCATGGCGGAGCCACAAAACGTAACCACGATCGATGAACTGCGATTCACGAGCGGGAAGGACATCTCCCCGCGGTTTGGATTTCGTGCCGAAATACTTTCCGCGATTGTGCGGAATTATGACCACTTCGAGAGTACCGCGCCCGCGAGGCAGGCGGCCGATGAGGTCATTGCGGAAGCCGGGGCAGAGATGGAGTTCATTTCGACCAGTACCCGCCAGGCCAATCGCGATGCCATTCAGGAAATACAGGCGGAACTCAACCAGAAGAAAACTCCGGCGGTCCGCATGGTATCGGAAATCATACAGAAAGCGATAAACAAGCAGGCCAGCGACATCCACATTGAGCCACAAGCCGCGGCAACCGTTGTACGGATCCGCGTGGATGGAGTCTTACGCGAACTGGAAAGCGTTCCTCGGAGCATTCAGAACTCGCTCGTGTCCCGCATCAAGATTCTTTCCGACATGGACATCGGAGAGCGCCGCGCCCCACAGGATGGGCGCTTCATGGTTGCGGTGGGCCAGCACAGGGTGGACATGCGCGTGTCGTCGCTGCCGACACAATACGGAGAGAAAATCGTCATGCGGCTGTTCGATGCCTCGGCTCCGATATTGAGTTTTACAGACTTGGGATTTCCTCCGGATGTGGCCGATCGGCTGATGCAAGTGATAGCGCTGCCACAGGGAATGTTGCTGGTGACCGGGCCGACGGGCTCGGGCAAGAGCACGACGCTCTATTCCGCCCTGAATCTGTTGCGCAAGCCGGCCGTGAATATCGTTACCGTTGAAGATCCCGTTGAATACGCGCTCCCAGGCGTCAATCAGGTACACGTGAATTCACGCGCTGGATTGACCTTTGCGAGTTGCCTGCGCTCGATCCTGCGGCAGGATCCCAACGTCATCATGATCGGGGAAATCCGCGATCTGGAAACCGCCGAAATCGCCATGAAAGCCGCGCAGACCGGGCACATGGTCCTTTCCACGCTGCATACCAACGACAGCATTTCCGCCGTTGCCCGCTTGCTCGATCTCGGGATTCCTGAATATTTGATCGCTTCCTCGGTGACTGGAATTCTGGCCCAGCGTCTGCTTCGAAAGCTCTGCGCATGTCATAGCCAAAAGCAAATCACACCGGATTACGCCGAGCGCCTCGCGGCTGTGGGCTGGATCCAGCCGCCGGACCGCGTGGCATGGCCGAAGGGATGCAGTGTTTGCGACCACACGGGATACAAGGGCCGGGTTGGAATATACGAGTTTCTGATGATCGATGACTCGATCCGCTCCATCCTGCGCGGCGCTTATAAACCCGATCTCGTTCGAACCGCGGCTCGTGCCGCAGGAATGCGCCGAATGCAGGAAGACGCTCTAGAAAAGCTTCAGGCAGGCGTGACCACGTTGGAGGAGGTTATTCGCGTTGTTCCCATGGAAGCGTTAGCTACCTCCGGATGTGAACGGTGCGGGCATGAGCTTCCCCTCGCGTACCGATTCTGTCCGTATTGCGGGACCCGGCGCGGGCCTGGGGTGTCGGATTCTCCCGAAGGGTCATCGCTCCATGTCACAGAAGGGGTCCTTTCTTGAAGAAGCGCGCACGCACTGCAGCGACTTCGATACCTGCTCGTCGAGAACAGCGAATTCAGCACCTGAGCGACCTCCATATGATCTATGAAGGCGAGTCCTGCGAGATCCCGATCCGTCCTCCCGACCTCAGCACTCACGGGATGTTCGTGAATACTTCGACACATTTTCCGGAAGGCGCCGTCGTAATCCTCCGATTTCGCTTGACGCAGTCCAACGTCGAAGTCCAGACTCGTGGCGAAGTACGATATTGCCTCCCTAGTATCGGGATCGGGGTCGAGTTCGTGGGACTCAGGGCTGAATCGGTTCGAGCGATCGAGAAGGAACTAATAGATTCTTCCCGGCCTCGTCAACCAAGAAGAAAATAGCCGCCCGGCAAAGCTCGCAAACCATTACAGAACTTGAACTTACGAAGAACTCAGCCTTTAATCCGGGAGCCACCAATGGATTCGCCTTCTACCCTGCCGCAACCCCCCGCCGTCAGCCAGAACTCACCGCAAGACTCTACGCCGGCAGCCAAGGTTTCCACTGCTGCCATAGTCGCCACCATGCTGCGAGTTTCCATGCAAACGAGTGATTTGATCTTCTCCCCAAGCCGCGCCCCTCAAATTGAACTAAACGGCCAACTCCGTGAAGTGAATATCGCCGGGGTGGGCAAGCTGACACCGGATGCAACGCGCCGGATAGCCATCGATCTGATTGGAAATAATGAACTTGTGGCCAACAAACTCGAAAAAGAGGGATCAACCGATCTTTCCTATAGTTTGCCTGGAATTGCTCGTTTTCGAGTGAACATATTTCGTCAACGCGGCACGCTCGCGATCGTCATGCGCGTCATCCCGCAGACAATACCAGATTTCAAGTCGCTCAACCTGCCGGTGCGATTGGGTGAGATCGCGGAATTGCGAAATGGCATCGTCCTCGTAACGGGCCCTACCGGGTCCGGAAAATCTTCGACGCTGGCCGCAATCCTGAACAAAATCAACGAAGAGAAGGCATACCATATCCTCACCATCGAAGACCCAATCGAGTTTCTGCACCTGCACAAGAAGTCCACGATTCATCAACGCGAACTCCACAGCGACACGCCGAGCTTCGCTTTGGCGCTGCGGGCGGCTTTGCGCCAGGCTCCCAAAGTGATCCTTGTTGGGGAAATGCGCGACAAGGAAACGATCGAGATCGGGCTGGAAGCGGCGGAAACGGGCCATCTGGTCTTCTCCACTCTGCATACGGTGGATGCGTCAAAAACGATTGAGCGGATCATCGGTGTATTTCCCCTTGCGGATCAACAGGCGATACGCTCCCGCCTGGCAAGAGCGTTTCGCTACATTGTTTCGCAGCGTCTGATCCCGAAAAAGGACGGGACCGGCCGAGTCGCGGCCATTGAGATTTTGAAATCGACCATGCGCACACGCGAATATGTGGAAAAGGGCGAAACGGAGGGCAAATCACTGCTCGACGCGATGCGAGACGGCTCGACCGAAGGAATGCAATGCTTCGACGGGGAACTCGAACGCTTGGTCCGAACCGGAATCCTCGATCTCGAGTCCGCACTTAGCTATGCAACAAATGCGGGAAACTTGCGGCTGGAGCTGGCCGATTTGGCCGAAACCAAGACATCCAATGCGTGATTGCGCCTGCTGCCTTTTTGGCTGTGGGGCTTGTTGACTTTGTATTCTTTACAAGCTTGCTGATGAAAATCTTGTTGGCCAAGACTCCAAGCGCAGTGGTCTAACGACGCCTTCTCTGTCAGTTCATCCGAGTTGCTGTTCCAATTCCTGGACCTAAGCCCGGCAATCGTTTTCCCCTCAAATTCTCCCTTCGCCTCGCCTATTCTTGAGCCTAATGGATAGAAATATATGCCCTACGTTCCGGTACCATTACGATCCGCCAGTACGGTCAATCCCTGAATACCAGCAATTTCCCAACCTGCGAGCTATCGGTTTTTTATAAGAATAGTTTCACAATGAATACATGAAATCTAGAGCTCGCGGATTCCGACAAGCGATTCGCACTGCAATCCTGCTGGGAACTGTTTCGGCTGCTGCTCTCGCCAATCAGGCGCCTACGCTGCGATCGGGGCCTGCGATGCTGCTGTGCTACTGCCATTGCGCGTACGAGAGCGGCTTGAAACATTGCACGAAGATGTGCGAGTTGCCGCAATACCAAAATCGCTGGTGGGCGATCTCCTGCCACAAGAAGAACTCGACGGCAAGTGAATCGTCTTCCCCGGCTTCCAACCCCGGATCCAAGAAGACGAATCGCAAGGAACAGGCTAGCCTGTAGGCCATTTCGGAATTTACATAGCCACCTAGTTCTCTCTTCCTCTCTCCCTTTTCGCGCCCATTTTTCTTTCCATCTTCCCACCTCGATTGAACTGCATGTGCCTCATACAAACTGAATGGTATTCGCAGCCTTACAAGGCGGAGGCGGGGAAGACCTAAAGGTCTTTAAAAGCGCAACACAGAGTGCACAGAGGGCAGAGCACAGAGGGGACAGAGAAGAAGGAAGGGAGTTCTGGAATAACCGGTCACCGGTCACCAATCACCAGTCACAGGATTTCCCACGCGGATGGAATCGATCCGAATCCTCGATGGTCCGCGCGAGGTCGATATTCACGTCGAATGTGCGTTAGAATGTTTTTCGCGGCGGGCCGTTGCCGACTGGGCGGGCCCGTACGAAGCGGTTAGCGCCGCGAATGATTCGCACGTCAGCGCACGACGAGTATCGTCCAAGAGGAGCACCCTTGTCGCAAAACGATGCAGGCGTTTCGGAAGCTAAGACGGCTTTGCGCCATGATTGGACGCGTGAAGAAATTCGACGCATCTACCGGCAGCCGCTGCCTGATCTTCTTTTCTCGGCCCAGCAAGCGCACCGTGAATTCCACGATCCCACGCGCGTCCAGTTCTGCCGCCTGCTTTCCGTGAAAACCGGCGGATGCCCGGAAGATTGCTCGTATTGTCCGCAGAGCGCGCATTACTCGACGGAAGTTTCGCGCGGCGGCCTGCTCCCCGTAGATGAGGTCGTGGAATTTGCCCAGCGCGCCCGCGGTGAAGGAGCAACTCGCTTCTGCATGGGTGCCGCGTGGAGGCAGGTTCAGGAGGGCAAGGATTTTGAAAATATTCTGGAAATGGTGCGCCGCGTGGCGAAGCTCGGGATGGAAGTCTGCTGCTCGCTCGGCATGCTCGATGATTCGCAGGCGGGGCGCCTTGCCGACGCGGGCCTGACTGCTTACAACCACAATCTCGATACTTCGCCGGAGTTTTACGGACAGATTATCACGACGCGCAATTACGACGACCGCCTACGGACGCTCGCGTCGGTGCGAAAAGCCGGAGTTACCGTTTGCTGCGGAGGAATCATCGGGCTCGGCGAATCGGAAGGCGATCGCATCGGCCTGCTGCACCAGCTTTCCACGCTCGATCCGCATCCGGAAAGCGTTCCCATCAATGCGCTGGTGCGCGTCGCCGGAACTCCCCTCGAACACCTGGACGCGCTCGATCCGCTCGTCTTTGTGCGCACCATTGCGACGGCGCGCATATTGATGCCTGCATCGATGGTCCGGCTCAGCGCGGGGCGCAAGGCGCTTTCGCGCGAGGCCGTTGCGCTGTGTTTTGTAGCCGGCGCCAATTCGCTTTTCATCGGCGAAAAATTGCTGACCACTCCGAATCCTGAACCCGAAGACGATGCGGCGATGCTCCATTCCCTTGGGCTGGAACCGCTGCCGCTGCGGTAGGAATATTTCCGTGGACATGAACCAGCGCATTCTCGCCGAGCTTTCCGATCTCGAATCTCGCGCCGAGCTGCGCCATCTGGAAACGGTTCAGGGCACCGATCTCAGCTCCAACGATTATTTGGGTCTCGCCACCGATCCGCGGATGAAGCACGCCATTCTGGCAGGCATGAACTCCGCCTCGCGCATCGCGTCCACCGGGTCTCGCTTATTGTCCGGCCACGAGGAAGGATGGACTCTCCTCGAGCATGATTTTGCTCGATGGGCCGGCGCGGAAGCGGCGTTGTACTTCACCTCGGGCTACGCGGCGAACATAGGACTGCTGAGCGCCCTTCTCGGCCCCGAGGACGTTGTCTTCTCGGACAGCGCCAATCACGCCAGTCTGATTGACGGAATACGCCTTGCGAAATGCCGGCGCCTCATTTTTCCGCATCTCGACCTAACTTTTTTGGAGGATGAACTTCGCCGCTACGCGTCTGTTGCCGGAGCGCGTGTGATCGTCGTCGAGAGCATTTTCAGCATGGAGGGCAACCGCGCGCCGCTCGCCGATCTCGCCGCACTCGCCGAACGTTACGCTGCCGAACTGATCGTCGATGAGGCGCACGCAATCGGCGTGCGCGGGCCATGCGGCAGCGGCTGCGTGGCCGAGGCAGGACTCTCCGCGCGCGTTCTCGCGACCGTGCATACCTGCGGCAAAGCGCTCGCGGCGGCCGGCGCATTTGTCTGCGGCTCGGAGAACCTGCGCCGATTTTTAATCAATCGCGCGCGCACTTTTATTTTCAGCACAGCGTTGCCGTCATATTTTGCTTCGCAGGTTTCCGCCGGAATGAATCTCGCCAAGGAAATGGAATGCGAACGCGCTCGTCTGATTGAATTGAGCTCTTTCCTGAGGAACGAATTGCGAAAAAGTGGCTTTGACACTCGCAGCAGTGACTCCCAAATCGTGCCCGTCCTCCTGGGACCGAACGATGCCGCGGTTCATTTTGCCGAATACTTGTCGACAAGGGGATTCGGCGTCCGCGCGATTCGTCCGCCCACTGTTCCGGCAGGATCCGCGCGGCTTCGTTTGTCTCTGACGGCAAAACATTCCGAAGAAATTCTCACCGAGCTTGTTGCCGCAATGATTCAAGCCCGCAGCGAATATTCCACCGCGCGCACGGCTTCCGTATCCCGATGACCGGATATTTCGTGACCGGCACGGACACGAACGTTGGAAAAACCGTTCTCTCCGCCCTCCTCGTCGCCGCATTGGATGCCGTGTATTGGAAACCCGTGCAGACGGGCGCCAGCGAAGGCACCGATCGCGAATCGGTGCGCGCATGGGCGGAAGCCGCAGAAGACCGGCTCCCTTTGGAACGATATCGATTTTATCCGCCGATTTCGCCCCATTTAGCGTCGCGCGAGGGAGGGATTCGAATCGCTCTCGATGCGTTCGAATTGCCGGAAGCGCCGGCGGACCGGAAATGGATTGTCGAGGGCGCGGGCGGAGTGATGGTGCCTCTCAACGAGCGCGACCTGATGCGCGACCTCATCCGGCGGATCGGATTTCCAGCCATTGTTGCTGCGCGCACGGCGCTGGGGACGATCAATCACACACTTCTGACGCTTGCCGCGTTGCGTGAGGCGCGCCTCCCGATTTGCGGTGTGGCGCTCGTCGGCGACAAGAACATTGAGAATCGCCGCGCCATCGAACATTACGGCAACGTCCGCGTCGTAGGTCACATCCCCATGCTCAACAAAATTGATCGCACGGCGCTGCTTGACGTCTATGAAAAACATTTCGATCATGGGGCTTTCCAATAAATTATGAGCGCTTCCGATCTCCATCCGTGGCATCCATTCACGCAGGAAGGCGTGGACCCGCCTCCTCTTTCCATTCGCCGCGGCAAAGGCGCATTTCTCGAAACTCAGGACGGACGCCAAATTCTGGATGCGATTTCGTCGTGGTGGGTCAACCTCCACGGCCACTCGCACCCGGCGATCGTGGACGCTGTTGCCGAGCAAGCCGCGCGGCTCGAACATGTCCTCTTTGCGGGATTTTCGCACGAGCCAGCCGAAGAGCTTGCGGCGCGCCTGGGCAAAATTGTTCCGCCGCCGTTGCGCCACGTTTTTTTCTCGGATGACGGCTCGACCGCGGTAGAAATTGCGCTGAAATTGGCCGTGCAATACTGGAAGAATTGCGGGCGGCCTCGGAAACAAAAAATCGTCGCGCTCGAAAACGCCTACCACGGCGACACAGTGGGCGCCATGTCGGTGAGCGACGATTCCCCATTCACCGCCGCATTCGAATCCATGCGAATTCCTATCCTGCGTACCCATTCGGCCTACTGCGCGCACTGCCCTGTCGGACTCACGCGCGCGACCTGCCAGATCGAATGTCTAAACAAACTGGAGCGCGTGCTCTCCGAACAGCGCGATGAAATCGCCGCCGTGATTGTCGAGCCTCTGCTTCAAGGTGCGGGCGGGATGATCGTTCATCCTGAGGAATTTCTTTCGGGAGTTCGCCGCCTGACTACTGCTCACGATGTGCTGCTGATTGCCGACGAAGTCCTCACCGGCTTCGGGCGAACGGGCCGCATGTTTGCCTGCGAGCGAGCCGCGGTGGTTCCCGATCTAATGTGCGTCGCCAAAGGGCTGACGGGCGGATTTCTGCCTTTGGCCGCGACATTTGCAACCGATCGCGTTCACGACGCATTCACGGGCGGCGATCGCTCGCGCGCGTTCTTCCACGGGCACTCCTACACTGCAAACCCAATCGCCTGCGCCGCCGCGAACGCGTCTCTCCGCATTTTCGAAAGCGAGCCGGTATTCGAGAGGATTGCCGCGATTGAAAAAATCCATTCGGCTCGTTTGCCCATGTTCGCCCTGCATCCCAGTGTAGCGGATGTCCGGCATATCGGTACGGTCGCGGCCATCGAGCTCAAGGTGCCCGACGCGGGATATTTGTCGTCGCTGCGCCCGCGCCTGTACCAATTTTTCCTCAGCCGAGGCGTCCTCCTGCGGCCGCTCGGCAACGTCGTGTACATCCTGCCGCCGTATGTCATCACGTCCGACCAACTGAATTTCGTCTATGACGTGATTCAAGATTCGTTGGCCCTAGCCTCAAAAACAGCGTAGCTGGCGAGTCCCACCGCATGCCCGTCATAAACGAGGTTGTAATTTACAGCTCACTATTTCCCGGGGCTTGCAGCGTGCATCGGGGGACGCTATCCTCTTTGGGCGGTCTCCAGGATAAAAATCAAGCTGCCCTCCGCGATGAGGAGTCAGTAAATAGCTGCCGAAAAGTAGGCGCGGCCGGACAGAACCGCTAGGCAACAGCAAACACCACCGAGGGTATGTGATCAAGCTGTCTCTAATCGGAATGTCCGGCGCCGGAAAGTCGCATTGGGCGCAGAAGCTGGCGGGCGCCGGATTTCGCGTCATCAGTATTGACGACCGGATCGAGAAAAAACTTGCTCCGGAGCTTGCGGCAGGCGGGTACCGCGGCATTGGCGGAGTCGCGGCCTGGATGGGTTGGCCGGACGAGCCCACCTATCGCGAACGCGAGAAAAAATATCTGGAATGCGAAGTAAATTCCATGGACGAAGCGTTGGATGAAATTCAGGCGTCGGCCGAGGAAGGCACCGTTTTGGACACCACGGGCAGCGTCGTGTACACGGGCGAGGAAATCTGCCATCGGATGCAAAGTCTCACGACGGTGGTTTATCTCGAGGCTTCTCCCGGGGAAGAGGAACTCTTGATCGCGCGGTATTTGTCGGACCCGAAGCCCGTCCTGTGGGGCGATCAGTTTTTCCGCCGCCTCGGCGAATCCACGAAGGGTGCGATCGCGGGACGCTATCCCCAACTTATCGCGCAGCGAAAAAAACTTTACGAGCGCTACGCGCGCCGCATCGTTTCGATGGACCTCCTGAGGAACGTCAATCTCGACGCGCGCGGTTTCCTCGCGCTTCTCGAAGGGCAGGCGCGGCCCGCGTGATGAAATTCCGAAGCACTCTCCGCCGCAGCCCGGAAGTTTCCTTGCGCGACGCCGTTCTCCGCGGATCGCCGCCCGACGGCGGGCTGTACTTGCCCGTCGAAATTCGGCACTTGGAGAAAGATTTCCTGGAACGCCTGCCGTCGCTCACATTTCCGGAAATTGCGCAGGAAGTAGGCGCGTTGTTCGCCGGCGACGAAATCCCACCGCACATTCTGATGAAGATCGTGACGGAGGCGTTTAATTTCCCCGTCCCGCTCGTCCCTCTCAGTGAACGGCTGCACATACTCGAACTGTTCCACGGGCCGACCCTGGCGTTCAAGGATTTTGGCGCGCGCTTCATGGCGCGGCTGATGGGATATTTTGTTCAGGAATCGGGGAAAGAGCTCACCGTCATTGTGGCGACGTCGGGCGACACGGGCAGCGCTGTGGCGCACGCGTTTCTTGGTGTCTCCGGCATCCGTGTCGTGATCCTGTATCCCGCCGGGCGCGTCAGCGATGCGCAGGAAAAACAGCTCACGACGCTCGGGCAGAACATCACAGCGCTCGAAGTGTCCGGCTCATTCGACGACTGCCAGCGGTTGGCGAAACAAGCGCTGGTCGATCCCGTGGTCACGGAAAAGATCACGGTCACGTCGGCGAATTCCATCAATATTGCGCGGCTGATTCCACAAAGTTTTTATTATTTCGCCGCGGTCGCGCAACTCGGGCCGCCGGATTCTCTTCCCGTGTTTTCCGTCCCCAGCGGCAATTTTGGCAATCTGACCGGCGGCCTGCTGGCTAAGCGAATCGGCCTGGGCGTTGCGCAATTCATAGCGGCGACCAACGCAAACGACGTCGTGCCCGAATTTCTCCGCAGCGGCAAACTGATACCGCGCGCCTCGCGCCACACGATTTCCAATGCGATGGACGTCGGGAACCCGAGCAATTTCGCGCGCATCGTCGATCTCTACGACAACGATCTTCAGGCCATCCGCCGCGACATCTGGGGATGCAGTTTCAACGATGAGGAAACCTTGCGCATCATGCACGATGTGGACGAGCGCCACGGCTACGTGCTCGATCCGCACACCGCCGTCGGGGTGCTGGGCTGGCAGAGCTTCGCGAAACAAAATCAATCCGCGACGCGGGGAATCGTGCTCGCCACGGCGCATCCCGCCAAGTTCGCCGAAACTGTCGCGCGCGCCATCGGCGTCCGTCCGGAGATGCCCGAACGTCTGGCGGGGTTCCTGGACCGGGAGAAGAAATCCATTCCCTTTCCCAACCGTTTTTCCGAGCTGCAAGAATTTCTGCTCGCGACCAACACCTGATATTGTGTTGTGAGCCGACGGAGCGTGGATGAAACTTTTGATCGCCATCGCAGGTCTCTTCATTCTCTTCATCACGCTGTGGGAGGCGTTTGAAACCATCATTCTGCCCCGGCGGGTGACGCGTCCGATCCGGCTGGTTCGCATGTTTTACCGCGTCACCTGGAAATTCTGGGCCGCAGCCAACCGGTTGATCCGCTCGAAAAAGGTGCGCGACGCACACCTCAGCTACTACGGCCCACTTTCTCTTCTGGGATTATTCGCAACTTGGGCGATTTTGCTGGTGCTCGGATTTGCGATGCTGCACTGGGCCGCCGGTTCGGCGATCAACGCTCCAGGGGAGACGCCGACGTTCCTGACCGATTTCTATTTGAGCGGGACAACGTTTTTTACTTTGGGATTGGGCGACGTGACGCCGCGAAGCACGCTGGCGAAGGCGATCACGGTCACCGAAGGCGGAACCGGCTTCGGCTTTCTGGGCCTCATGATTTCGTATCTTCCGACGCTCTACGGCGCGTTTTCCCAGCGAGAGTTAAACATTTCGCTTCTTGACGCTCGCGCGGGATCACCGCCCACCGCTGCCGAGTTGCTGCGCAGGCACGCGCAATTTGCCGACAACGAGGTCCTGACTCCGTATCTTCGCGATTGGGAAATATGGTCCGCGCAACTCATGGAGAGCCACCTGTCCTATCCGGTGCTCTGCTATTTTCGTTCGCAGCACGACAATCAATCTTGGCTCGCCGCGTTCACGGCCGTGCTCGATGTGTCCGCGCTGCTCATCGCCTACGGCGAGGGAACGGCCAAATGGCAATCGCAATTGACGTTCGCGATTGCGCGCCACGCGGTCGTGGACTTGGCGGAGGTTTTAAGAGTTCCGGCGTCCCAGCCGGCGCACGACCGCCTCCCCCCGAAAGAAGTTGCCCAGGTCCGCAACCTACTTGTGGAATGCCGCGCATCCAGCAAGTGCGGCGAATCAGGCGACAAGAAGCTGATCGAATTGCGCGAAATGTACGAGCCCTATTTGAATGGTCTTTCGTTGCGCTTGCTGATGCCGCTTCCCTCCTGGGGAGTTGGACGCCATTTCGTGGAAAATTGGAAGCGGTCGGCGTGGGAAAAAATCTCTTCGGGTCCCGCGGACTCTGGAGGTTCGACCAGCGAATCCAGCCATTTCTGAGGATGTGTGGTAGCGCCGGCGTTTTTGCGTTGTAGGGAGATCAGAAAAATTGCCGGCGGGACTCCGGCGCTACGTAACCCTCACATTGGGGAGAGAGCCCGATTAACCCTCGTCGTCCGATTCCGGAAAAACGATATCGGGATCCACGATGGGGCCGGTCAGGGGTTCCATCGGAAAGTCGGCATCTTGACGGCCAACCAGCTTTTTCTGCGCGCGGCGTTCCGCCTTCATGCGCTGCTTTTCCTGCCTTTTCATCTCTTTTTGGCGCTTCTGAAACGTAGATTTCGACGTAGCCATATTAATCTCCTTGAGTGGAAGCGCGTGCGGACGGCCAGAGTTGTTAAAGTACGTGTTCCGCGTTACCAGCGAGGTTCGCGAGGCTGCCGGGGACTGTCGCGATAATCCTCGGTCGAGAACCGGCCACCCTGGCGGGAATTTCCGCCCCGGCCACCGCTGCCGCCGCGGTTGCGATCGCGATCACGGTCGCGATCAAAGCCGCCACCGCCTCCGCTCCCGCCACTCCCTCGCGGTCCGCCGCCACCGGATGCGGCTTTGGGGCGCGCCTCATTGACCTTCAGGGCTCGCCCGCCGACTTCTTTGCCGTCGAGGCCTGACATTGCCTTTGCCGCTTCCGCGTCGTTGGGCATCTCGACGAACGCGAACCCGCGGGCACGTCCTGTTTCCCGGTCCATGGCGATGTGAACCCGAGTGACTTGTCCAAACGGTTCAAAGAGGGCGCGCAGCTCTGTTTCCGTCGTTTGAAAATTCATATTCCCGACAAACACGTTCTTCATAATTTTCTCTCTCTCCAAGATTGGGAATCAGCAGAGCGCGCGGCGTCAATGGCCGGATTCAGATCGCTTGATGGCGATGGTGAGGACCGGATGAGGTCACGAGGGGCTAACATTCCCAACACCCCGGAAGGTGAAGAAAAACCCCCGACTCCCATGTAAAACACAACAACTATATCAGAGTTTAACGGCATTTCCCCTAGAATTTGCCTTATGCCGGGGTCGGCGAGTACCTTTGCGGCCTGCTAAGTCAGCGGCCGCATTTTCAAAAGGCGGTCATTTCGGAGACGAGGCAGCATTCCAGTTGACTAGACCGGACCAGTGCACATAGTCTGGTTGCGACTTCACGATTGGAAACAAAGTAGAAAATTTTCTCGGGCCGGACTCGATGGTTGTCGGGATCAAGTAGATCACGGAACAAGCTTACGACGGAAAGCGGGAAGCTCTATTTATTATGAGAAGGGACTCATGCCACGAAAAACGAAAAAGACACTGCTCTCGCCGGCTCTGGTCATGGAAGATCTCATGGGTGCATGGAGAGCTCGATCGCTGGTCGCTGCGGTGGAATTGGACGTGTTCAGCCAAATCGTCGCGGGGAAACGAACCGTGAAGGAAATTGGCGAAGCGGTGGGAGCATCACCTCGTGGCATGGCCTCCCTGCTCGATGCTCTCACAGCGATTGGCTATTTGCGCAAAACCGGCAGCCGCTACAGCCTCCAGCCCGTTTCTGCCGCGTTTCTCGTGCCCGGGAGAAAAGCGTACGCGGGTGAGACGGCTCACGCTCTTTCGCTCACATGGGACTCCTGGAAGAATCTGACGGAGGCGGTGAGGAGCGGCCACTCCGCTGAGACCATCAATGTCGCGGATAACGGCAGAGAGTTTTTTCCGAAATTGGTGGCCAGCATTTTTCCCGGGAGCTTTGCCGCGTCAACAGTGGCCGTCTCGCGATTTCCGGAGAGGGAGCGCAGCAAAATCCACAAAATTCTGGACGTAGCCGCCGGTTCGGGCGCCTGGTCGCTGCCGTTTGCCAGGGCCATTCCTCAGGCGCACGTCACGACCGTGGATTTTCATGAGATGACGCCGATCACGCGAGAGTTCGCCGAAAAATTCGGCGTCGCCGCCCGATACGATTATCTCGAGGGCGACCTACGGCAGGTTGACTTCGGGCGCGATACGTATGACCTGGTAATCCTCGGCCACATTATCCACTCGGAAGGAGAAAAGCACGGCAAGGAACTTCTGAGGAAATCCTACGCGGCTCTACGGCCCGGCGGGAAACTGCTCATCGGGGAATTTGTTCCGAACGACACGCGCACGGGCCCCGCGATGCCGGTGCTGTTTGGATTGACCATGCTCCTGCAAACCGAGGAAGGAAACGTCTTCACGCTGCGAGAATACCGCGCCTGGCTGAAGGCCGCCGGCTTCGGCAAAGTGACGACCATTCCCGTGCCCCCGCCTTCAACGGTAATCTTGGCAACCAAGTAGCGACGGCGCCTCGCCGGCGATCTTTCCGATCTCCACACGCTGCAAATTCGCCGGCGAGACGCCGGCGCTGCGGAACTGCACCTTAGCGCAGCAAATCTTCGAGCTGAATTTTCGCGTCGGTCTTGGAGTCGCGGTACTTGACGATCACCGGCGTGTAAAGTGAAATTCCCCAGTCCACGCCAACGCCGCGCGAAATGGAACGCGAGCCAGCGACTACTACCGCTTCCTCGGGCACGATCAACGGCTCGGTATCCGTCGCCGCGTATACTTTGCCGCGCACGATGTCGTACACCGGCGTCGAGCGATTGAGGATTGTTCCCGTGCCGAGTATGGCGCGACGCTTCACGATCGTTCCTTCGTACACGCCGCAATTCCCGCCGACGAGGACCTCATCTTCGATAATCACCGGCAGAGCGCCCACGGGTTCGAGAACGCCGCCGATCTGCGAGGCCGCCGATATATGGCAGCTTCGCCCTACCTGCGCGCAGCTTCCAACGAGCGCATGCGAATCGATCATCGTGCCGTCGCCAACGTAAGCGCCCGCATTGACGAACATCGGCGGCATGCACACGACATCGCGTCCGATGTAACAGCCGTCGCGAATGCTCGATCCACCGGGCACGATGCGCACGCCGTCAGCTGTTGAAAAATGCCGCACCGGGTAAGTGTCCTTGTCAAAGAATGGCTGCTTCGCAGGATCAACCGACATATCCACGGTTGCTCCCATGCGAAAACCCACGAGGATTCCCTTTTTCACCCACGCGTTGGTCCGCCAGCCGCTTGGCTCCGAAGCGTCGGGCTCCGCGGAGCGAATGCGGCCCGCGTTCAGCTCTCCCTTGAACGCGCGAAAAAGCTGATGGTCTTCTTCGGTGTAGCGCGCGGGCTTGGCGTCAAACAACGCCTCGATTTGCTTTTCGAGCTTGTCAGCTGCGGTTGGCAACGTGGGCCCTTTCGAGAAGCGCGAGCGATTCCAGCACAGTGCGAATCTTCGCGAGATTTTCCGTGCGCGGCGGCACAAGCGGCAGGCGGAACACGGGTTCGAGCAGCCCCATTTCCGCCATGGCCGCCTTCACGGGAGTCGGATTCGTCTCGATAAAATTTACTTCCAGTAGCGGCAGCCACTTGCGCTGCAGTGCGCGCGCCTCGGCGAAATTGCCCGCCAGGCACAACTGCGCCAGGCGCGTCATTTCCGCAGGAATTTCGTTTGAAGCTACGGAGATAATTCCCCGGCCGCCCATGGCCGCGAGCGGCAGCGTCAGCGCGTCATCGCCCGAGAGCACGAGGAACTCTTCCGGAACTTGCTGGATCACCTGCGTGATCTGGGAAATATTTCCGGAGGCTTCCTTCACGCCGATGATGTTCTCGATTTCGGAGAGGCGGCGCACGGTTGCGGGATCGATGTTGACATTCGTGCGCGGCGGCACGTTGTACAAAATAATCGGAAGTGAAATCGACGACGCGATAGCCTTGAAATGATGGTAGAGCCCTTCCTGCGTGGGCCTATTGTAATACGGCGTGACGGACAGGATCCCGTCCGCGCCCATTCGTTCGGCTTCGCGCGCCACCTCGATCACGGTACGCGTATCGTAGCCGCCCGCGCCCGCGAGGACCGGCACTTTACCCTTGGCCTCTTCGAGCGTGATCGCCACGACGCGCAGGTGCTCCTCGTGCGACAGCGTGGGGCTTTCGCCCGTCGTCCCGCAAGGCACCAGGAAATTAATCCCGACGACGATCTGCCGGCGCACCAGGCGCCGCAGAGTCTCTTCGTCGAGCGAAAGGTCCTTCCGGAAAGGAGTGACCAGCGCCGTGCCACAGCCCACAAATCCTCGAAACATGGTTGCCACCTCTTATGAATTTACCGGGCGGCGCATCACATTCGCGTCGTCCGCAAAAATAACTTCCCCAAATTCGTGAAGCCCGCGTTTGCCGATCACCCATTGCGCGGCCTTCAGCGCTCCGCGCGCGAATCCTTCGCGGCTGCGCGCCGCGTGCCGCAGCGTGATCGTGTCCGCCGGCGAGTCAAACCCGATTTCGTGCGTCCCCGGATTGGCTCCCGCGCGATTCGAGCTCGCGTCGATCCGCCGCGTGTACCCCGCGCGCTGCATTTCCTCGATCAGTTGGAGCAGAGTTCCCGAAGGCGCGTCCTTCTTCGACGTATGATGCACCTCCCACGCCCAGGCGCCGTATTCCGGTTGGTTGGCAAGCAGGTGCGCCGCTTCGGCGACGACGCGGCGGAAAACGTTCACGCCAATCGAATAATTCGCGCTCCACACGACGCCCACGCCGCACTGGTCGACAAAGCCCCGCACACGCTCCAGCTCGCCGTACCATCCCGTCGTACCCACGATGGTCGGAACGCCGATGGCGCAGAGCCGCTCGAGATTCGCCACCGCCGTGTGCGGCGTCGAAAACTCGATGGCCACATCCACGCCGCGAAAATTTTCCGGTGTGATGCCCGCCTGGTTCACGTTCGTGTCGATGTCCAGCTTCAAGCCGACCGAAAATCCCGCGTCCGGTGCAAGCTGCTCGATCAGCCTGCCCATTTTTCCGTATCCGACGATGGCAAGGTTCTTAGGCATGTTGCGCCTCAGCGCGGCCCAGAAGCATCCGAGTCATTTGCACATACGTATCGACGGCGGCAAGCAACTCGCGCTTCGCAATTTTTTCCTCCGCTGTGTGCGCCACGTGAATACTTCCCGGCCCGAACAGGAACGGCTCGCCCCACGCCGGCGCCAGCACGGGAATATCGGTCGTGAACGCAACTACCGACGTCGGGAATCCGTCCAGCGCGGCAAATTGCATCGCCGGAAGCGTCAGGATTTCTCTTACCTCCGCGCGGTCTCCAACGGCAGCGCGCAATGCCCGATCGACTTCGCGCCCGTCGCTCACCAGGCGGATCGCAAGTTCCGCCTTCGCGGCGTCAGGAATAATATTGGGCGCACGGCCTCCGGAAATCGTGCCGATATTCACCGTCGTTTTTCCCAGCACGGGATCGTCGGGCAGCTTCATGCGCCGAATCGCTTCCAGCGCATCGAGAAGTTTCTCGATAGCGGATTCGCCGAGTTCCGGATAGGCCGAATGGGCCATTTTACCCGCGGCCACAATTTCGTAGCGCAAAATTCCTTTCGATCCCAGCGCGACCTTGCTCTCGGTCGGCTCGCCGTTGATCAGGAAGCGTGCGCCACGCGGCGAGCGCGAAGCAACTTCCGCTCCCGCGCTGTTCCGCTCTTCTCCCACGACAAACAGGAGGCCGAAATTCCGCGTGCCGCTTTCAATCAGCCTTTCGGCAGCGGCAATCATCGCCGCGATGATCCCCTTGGCATCGCATGAACCGCGCCCGTAAATATGTTCTTCGTCTTCGCTCGACGCAAAAAACGGCGGCACCGTGTCCATGTGCGTCGAAAGCACGACGACAGGAGCGCCCCATTCGGCGTACACGTTGAAGCGTTCGGGCGTCACGGTCATGGCTTCCGCTTTGCCATCGGAACCTGCCGCCAGACCGGAGAGATAGTGCAGCAGGTATTCGCCCACCTGCTTCTCGTTCTCCGTGATCGACTCCATGTCGACCAGCTCGCGCGTCATTTCAAATGGGTGCATTCGTTTCGCTCGTAAGTAGCGCAGGCTTCAGCCTGCGGGTTTTGCATTGGTGAATGCTTAAAGCCGCAAAAATTTCAGGGCGCGTATACATGAATCCCAGAAAAACCAGCAGGCTGAAGCCTGCGCTACTAAAAAACCACGATCGATTGTGATCCTCAGGAAGGAACGGCGCGCGGGGAAAGAAGCAGGACGCGGGAATACTGAAGGCGCCTTGCTCCTCGATAGCGCTCCATCCCAATCCGCGGGATGACAGTGGGCCGGTGTTAGCCAAGCCCCCCAGCCGCCTCGGCGGGACTGCCGTCAGCGACTTCGGCGGAAAATCCTGCTGCACCTTTCACTCGGGCCTCCGAAGCTCCTCGGAACATCGGCCCGGCTACTCATTGCTTCCGCACCTCTACCAGGACATCCCCAAGATATCACTCCCCTACGCAAGCGGTCAAATTTCGGACACGGGACTAAATTCGGAGGAAGGGCCTATTTCTTGATTCTTTTAAGGCCAGACATTGGGACAGTAATTGAGGACGTTGGGGAACACGGGCCGCTGGCGCACGACTTAGCGAGGCGTCAAAGCCTTGCGTGTACGATGCCGCGCCCGGACTGCGGCATATTTTTTAATAAGGCCACGAACTTCTTCCAGTACCTGAACGAAGGGGTGTACTTCACGTCCAGGTGTTTAAATCCCGCCGCCAAAAGCATTTGCTTCAAGCACTTTAATGTAGGAATAGCGCACAGGTCATAAGGCACCCCGCGCGTCTCTTCATCCCCGGGAAAGAAGGGGATGAGAGCATGCCGTTCATGAATGAACGGGAGCAGAACGTGCGTTTCGCAAATCAGCAGCTTGTTTGTGACGCTGGCAATTTTTTCGAGCCCAATCAGCGGATTTCGCAAGTGATACAAAACCCCGAAAAACATGACCAGATCGAACTTGCCGATTTCCTCCGGGGAAATATCTTGAACGTCGATCCGCTTGTATTCCACCTTCGATCCGAGGATTTCCCTGGCCGCCAGAAAGCCGTCCATCCCGTGCGGAGTATCCCAGGCATAGGTGTCAATGGCCAAAACCCGGTCCGCGCCGCGCCTCTCGCATTCAAACGAGAAATAACCGTCCCAGGCTCCGATGTCCAGCACCGTCCAACCTTTCAGGTCCTCGGGGATCTGCATAAGCTTGAGCCGCCTCTGAAACCGGCGGCGTACATGCCACTCCCGCTGCACGACGCCGTGTCCCAAGTCGATGGGATGCGACCATTGTATGCCCTTGATTCTTTCCAGAATTTTTTCTGCGGTGTCGTATGCCATGCTATCGCGCCACAAAAAAACCTACTCCGCCGAAAATGGAACGCCGGCAGGCCACAACCAGAAACGTTCGCGTGAGCACCAGGAAAGGCGAGAAGAAAAAATCGGCTTTCGCACTCCACCGGAACCTGCATGGGTCAAATCGAAACCCAATTTTCTCGCTGGAAATTCTGAACGAAAGGAAGTATACGCGCGGCGTGACGGCGGAGCAAGATCGCAACGTGTAATGTGAAACGAAAATTGGAAACGAAAAGAAACCTAAATGCGGCTCAGTTGATCTTGCCCTGATTTCCGTCGTCCGCCACGACACGAAGCGGTTGAAGCTGCGCGAGAATCATCCGCACGGCGTCGATTTCTTTCGCGGGAAGCTGTAAGGCGGAGAGGTCGAAGTAGCGGTCCGCCGCCAGCGCGCTTAATTTACGCTTCGCTTCCGGAGCCAGAGCGGCGCAGGAATAGATCACGACGAGGCCCGCGGATTCAAACGCGGCGTATTGGCTCTCCAGGACAGAAACGGGCAGAGCGTCGCCGCTCACGTGTAGAACTTCGACATGGCCGTCGAACAGGGCGCGCTCGAGGCGCGCGGCGAGGGCGGGGTTGCCTTCCACCACGATTAGCCCGGGGTAGTGGCCGTGGCGCTTGTAGCGCTCGCTTGCAGTCACGGGCACGAATTCCTTCGCGGAGACATCGGCAACGGTTTGGTCTGCAAGGTCGGCGCGAATCATTCCGGCGCCGAGAGTAGCGTTCGAGATCGGGTCGATCAGGATGAAGCTGCCGGTGATGCGGTTTTGCGTGTAGGGATCGAAGAAGAGCGGGCTGACGGTTTCGAATTCCACGTAGGCGATGTCATTCATCTGCAGGCTGCTCACCGGCTCCTGCACCAGTGTATTGACATTCACCCGGTAGCGGAACTTGAGCGCCTTCGCGCGAACTGTGCGCGAGGTGTGCTTGAGCAGGTAGCTCTTTCCCGGTTCGGTGGGCTCGGCGTTAAACCACACCACCATGGCGTCGAAATGGCGCGACACGCGCGGCGGATGGCCAGGCGAAACGAGCATGTCGCCCCGGCTCAAATCAATTTCGTCCTCCAGCGTGAGCGTAACTGACATCGGCGGAAACGCTTCCGGCGCGTCGCCGTCAAACGTGACAATCGACCGCACGCGGCTTTTCTGTTCGGACGGAAGAGAGACGACCGGATCGCCCGGACGAATCACTCCGCTGGCCACAGGGCCCGCGAAACCCCGAAAGCTTGCGTCCGGTCGAATCACGTATTGCACGGGAAAACGAAAGGCGTCCGAGGGCGTTTCCATGCGGATCGGAACCGTTTCGAGGTGTTCGAGAAACCTTGGACCATGGTACCAGGGCATGCGCGCGCCGCGCTCCACCACGTTATCGCCCGCGAGCGCGCTGATCGGGATGGCGACGACGTGCGGGACGGCGAGCTGCTTCGCGAGAGCATCAAAATCTTTTTGCAGCTTGAGAAAAACGTCTTCGCGGTAATCCACGAGGTCCATTTTGTTGATCGCCACTAGGACATTCGGAATTCCCAGCAGCGAGGCGATGTACGTGTGCCGCCGCGTCTGCGCGAGGACGCCCTTCGTCGAGTCGATCAGAATCACCGCGAGATTCGCGGTCGAAGCGCCGGTGGCCATGTTGCGCGTGTACTGGTCGTGGCCCGGCGTGTCCGCGATAATAAATTTCCGCAGAGGCGTTTCAAAATAACGGTAGGCAACGTCAATGGTAATGCCCTGCTCGCGCTCGGCGCGCAGGCCGTCGGTGAGCAGCGAAAAATCCACCGCGCCCGTAGACCGATTGATGCGGCTCTTTTTTACGGCGGCGAGTTGATCCTCGAATACGGACTTGGAATCGTGCAGCAGCCTGCCGATGAGCGTCGATTTGCCGTCGTCCACGCTTCCGGCCGTGGTGAAGCGCAGCAGGTCCTTCTCCAGGTTCCGCTGCATGAAGGACTCGAAGCCCCAAGCTTCCTGATTCGCGGCAAGGCTCATCAGAAGTAGCCCTCGCGCTTCTTGATTTCCATCGAGCCTTCCTCGTCGTGGTCGATGACGCGGTTTTCGCGCTCCGAGCGCCGGAACGAAATCATCTCTTCGATAATTTTCGGCAGAGTATCCGCCGTCGAGCGAATCGCCCCCGTACACGGCACGCATCCGAGCGAGCGCATGCGCACGACCATGCGCTGCGTCTTCTCTCCGGGCAAGAGGTCCCACTTGTCGTACGCCACCACGATCGAGCCGCCGCGAATCACCACGTTGTGTTCTCTCGCGAAATACAGCGGCACGATCGGAATCTTTTCGAGATAGATGTAGAACCACACGTCCGCTTCGGTCCAGTTCGAGAGGGGAAATACGCGAATGCTTTCGCCCTTGTTGATGCGCGAATTGAAAATGTTCCACAGCTCGGGCCGCTGATTTTTCGGGTCCCACTGTCCGAACGAATCGCGGAAGGAATAGACGCGTTCCTTGGCGCGTGATTTTTCCTCGTCGCGCCTCGCGCCGCCAAAGGCCGCCGTGAAATCGCCTTCGGCCAAAGCATCGAGCAGCGATTTCGTTTTTAAGAGGCCGCAGCATTTCTGCGTCCCAAGGACAAACGGATTCGCGCCCGCGTCGAGCGCTTCCTGATTCTTGTGCACGATCAGTTCCGCGCCAATTTCCCGCGCGTAGCGATCTCGAAACTCAACCATCTCCGGAAATTTGTAGCTGGTATCGATGTGCAGCAGCGGAAACGGAATTTTCCCCGGGAAGAACGCCTTCTGCGCAAGCCGCAGCATCACCGAGGAATCTTTCCCGATCGAGTACAGCATCACCGGCCGCGCAAACTCCGCCACCGCCTCACGCAGGATGTGAATGCTCTCCGCCTCCAGCGCTCTAAGGTAGTTGATCTTCTGCGGCGTCAGCAGCGCGGGCCGCTCAGCGCCATTCGTGGTGCTCGTATTCACAGCTTCTTTGGATGTGTCAGCCATTACCGTTGATTCCTGCCGCATATCTCGAAGAGCCCGCTTCTGTCTTAAAACAATAAACCCACCGACCAAGTCCTGCGGCGGTGGGTAGCGACATGCAAACCTACGTAACCTGCTTTAGATTGAGTACCTTGCCCACCCCCGAAGAACCTAACCCAAGGCGGCACAACAACGACAGCGAACTCGGATCTCCGCAGGATGGCTTAGAATTCTCACGCCTTCAGAGTACCCGAATCTTCTATCTCTAGCAAGGCGAAAGCTTTCCGCAGGAAAAACGTGTTGACAAAACATAGGGGGTAAGTTTTAATAACTGTGCTGGACACGTGGCGATTTAAGGCAACTTGCTCCACGTAAAAAACTGCTAAAGAGTCGGACGAGCACTCAGAAAGAGTTTTTGAGCCCTCCCCCTCTTTGGCGCGGAGGGTTTTTTATTTTACCCTTCTCGCGCCGCCAACCTGCGGCAGCTCACCAGCCAAAAGTATGGAGCCGATTCGCCCGCTGCGCCATCTCATTGCTTTGCGGGCCGAACGCAGGAGGCCAAATGGCCGAACATTATCAGCTGAAATGCCGTGAATGCGGCAAGCTCTGGGGAAATCAGGCGCGCTCATTCTGCGACGAGTGCCTCTCGCCCCTCGAAGTGGTTTACGATCTGGACGCCATTCGCCCTCTCTTCACACGTAAAAACATCGAAGCCGGCCCCGCGAATCTCTGGCGCTACAGCGCCCTGCTTCCCCTCCCCGAGGACTATCAAGGCACCATCCCGGCAGGCTTCACACCGCTGGTGCAGGCGCGCCGCCTGGGCAAGAAGCTCGGCACGACAAATCTCTTCCTGAAAAATGACGGTGTCTGCTTCCCTACTCTCTCCTTCAAGGACCGCGTGGTGGCGACCGCGCTCGCGGCGGCGCGGCGTTTTGGTTTCCAGGTGGTGAGCTGCTCTTCGACGGGCAATCTGGCGAACGCCGTAGCCGCGCAGGCCGCGCGCGAAGGCTTTGACGCGTGGATTTTCATTCCCGCCGACCTCGAGCCCGCGAAAATAACCGGGACGCAAGTCTTCGGCGCGAAGCTGGTGCGGATCGCAGGCAACTACGACCAGGTGAACCGGCTGTGCTCGCAAATCGCCGAGAAATTCCGCTGGGGATTTGTGAACGTGAATCTGCGCCCTTACTACGCCGAGGGGTCGAAGACCGTGGGCTACGAAATCGCCGAGCAACTCGGCTGGCGCCTGCCGGACAACATCGTGTGCCCGATGGCGGGAGGCTCGCTGATCACGAAAATCCGCAAGTCGTTTAACGAACTCGTCGCGCTGGGCCTCGTCGAGGAAAAGAAAGTAAAATTTTTCGGCGCGCAGGCGACCGGCTGTTCGCCGATTTCGGACGCCGTCAAGCGCAAGCTGGATCATTTCGAGCCGCAAAAGCCATCGACGATTGCGCGGTCGCTCGCCATCGGAAATCCGGCGGACGGCTATTACGCCGCGCGCGCGATTCGCGAAAGCGGCGGCTGGGCGGAGGACATCTCCGACCCCGAAATCGTAAAAGGCATTCAGTTGCTCGCCGAAACCGAAGGTATTTTCACGGAAACGGCCGGAGGCGTGACCACCGGCGTCACACAGAAATTGCTCGAGCAGGGATACATCAATCCAAGCGAGACGACAGTCGCCTGCATTACCGGCAACGGCCTAAAGACGATTGACGCGATTTCGCAGGAGTACACGCTCACGCCCGCAATCGAGCCGCGCCTCACGGTCTTTGAAAACTACATCAACGATCGCATGGCAGCTGTCGCGGGAAAATAGGAGCGGTGCCCGGGATTTCAAAGGTGCGAATCAGGAAAACATATCGAGATGAAAATTACAGTCGAAATTCCCTCAGCGCTGCGGCGATTCACCGACGGCGTGCAGACAATTGAATGCAGTTCGGAGACGCTGCCGGATTTGCTGGGCGAAATCGAGCAGCGCTTCCCCGCGATCAGCAAGCATCTGCGCGACGATTCCGGGCAGGTCCGGCGCTTCGTGAACATATACGTCAACGAGGAAGACATTCGCTTCCTCGGCGGCAACAACTACAAGTTTCGTGAGGGAGACCGCGTCCTGGTCGTCCCCTCGATCGCGGGTGGAGCGCCTGCAGATGCTTGTGGATGAAGCAGTTGCGCCGTGGAGAGAATCAGCAGGCTATCTAAATGGGAACTTTGGCTTGACAAATTCGGTGGCTGATTTAAGCTGTGATGGCAATGATGATACCAATTCTCAAGGGAATCACGATTACCAAGCGCACGCCCACGTGTTGCCGGGCGGCGCGGACCCCCTTGGGAGCCAAGGATACGCAAGCGCAGTAAGACATCCTTCCAGCTCTTAGACGCGGCCCGTGGAGCCAAAAGCTCGCGGGCGTTTTTGTTTATGGGCGGAAATTCCGGGGAAGGCCTGAAGAAGAAATCTTGGCAGGGAAACGATGAGCACAGCGGCACAGGAAAGAATCGACGCCGTGCAAGCCGGCGCGGAGAGCTGGAGCGCGGAAGAAATCGTGCGTTGGGGCCTGGCGGAGTTTCATCCGCACGCCGCCATCGCATCCAGCTTTGGCGCGGAGGACGTTGCGCTCATCGACATCGCGGCACGCGTGCGGCCGGACATTCGGGTGTTCACCCTGGACACTGATTTTCTTTTCTCTGAGACCTATGAATTGATCGACAAGATCGAGCAAAAATACGGCATCCGCGTCGAGCGCGTGAAATCCTTGTTTACGCCGGAACAGCAGGCGGCCCAGATCGGGCCGAAACTTTGGACTATCGATCCGAACCAGTGCTGCTCGCTACGCAAAGTCGAGCCGCTCAAGGCGAAACTGGCGGGCCTGTCCGCTTGGGTGACGGGAATCCGCCGCGATCAGGCGCCAACGCGCGCGAACGCGAAGAAAATCGAGTGGGACAAAACATTCGGCCTCGTGAAATTCAATCCGCTGGCGGACTGGACCTGGGAAAACGTTTGGGAATATGTTCGCGACCACAACGTGCCCTACAACCCGCTGCACGAGCAGAATTATCCGAGCATCGGCTGCGTGCAGTGCACGCGCCAGGTGCAGCCCGGAGAAGACCCGCGCGCGGGCCGCTGGTCGGGATTCGCGAAAAAAGAGTGCGGCCTGCACGCGCCGGAGTGAAGGCGGAGATTGGAAGTTGGAAACCTGAAATTACTGATTGGATGTTGAAGATTTTGGGTCGGAAAGCTTGTGTAGGACCTGCCAAAGGTTCGTAGGGCACGGCTTCAGCCGAGCCGAAAAGGATCGAGGAATAATGTGGCTTTAGCCGCTGGGCTGTTGTTGCTACACACGCCCTTGAGTCAAAGTCGGAAGTTGGACCAGGAATGACGATGAGTTTGTTTCCCATGTTCGTGAAACTCGAAGGGCGCCGAGTACTCGTGGTCGGCGCTGGATCTGTGGGCGAGGCGAAGATCGAGAGCCTTCTCGCGACGGCCGCCTCCGTGCGCGTGGTCGCGCCGAAGGCCACGCCGCGCGTGCGCGAATGGGAGCGCGAGGGCCGCATCGAATGGGAAGCGCGCGAATACAGGCCGGCCGATTTTGCGGGCATGTTCCTGGTGATCGCGGCGACGGGATCGTCCGCTCTGCACGATGAAATTTATGCCGAGGCCCAAAGCAGGGGCGTGCTTTGCAACGCGGTGGACGAGCCGGAGCGTTGCGACTTCTACTTCCCCGCAGTGGTGCGCCGCGGTGAATTGCAAATCGCGATTTCCACTGGCGGATTGAGCCCCGCGCTCGCGCAGCGCTTGCGCAAGGAACTCGAACAGCAATTCGGTCCGGAGTGGGAAGCGTGGGTCGCGCAGCTCGGCCGCACGCGCGAGGAATTGCAAAGCATTCCAATGCCGCCAGAACAGCGCAAACGCTTGCTGCACCAGTACGCGAGCGTGGATCCGAAGCCGCAATAACGAGCAAGAATCTCGGATGTGGATTTTGTAGCGCCCGCCTTCAGGCGGGTAACTGCGTGGCGATAAAATGCCATCCTGAAGGGTGGCGCTACGCAAACCGACCTCCACTTTGGGAATCTGGGTTGAATTAGAAGTCTGGAGTAGCAATCGAAATGGCGGAAAAAGTTTATCTGGTGGGAGCGGGACCGGGCGATCCGGAATTGCTGACGCGCAAAGCTTGGCGCGTTTTGCAGTCCGCAAACGTCGTGCTGCACGATGATCTCGTGCCGCAGGAACTTTTGTGCATCCTTCCGCCAGCGGTGCAGGTGGTGAATGTCGGAAAGCGTTGTGGGGCGAAAGGAATTTCGCAGGCCGAGATCAATCAACTGATGGTGCAGTTGGCGCGCGAAGGAAAAATTGTCGCGCGGCTCAAGAGCGGCGATCCTCTGCTTTTCGGCCGCGCTGGCGAGGAAATGGAAGCGCTGCGCCAGGCGGGGATCGATTTCGAGGTGATTCCGGGAGTCACCGCGGCGCTCGGCGCGGCGTCTTCGGCGCAAATTTCGCTCACGGACCGGCGTCACGCCTCGCGCGTCGTGTTCGTCACGGCGCATCGCGAAGGCGGGACGGGACTCCGCAACGAGCGTCATGTGGCCGCGGACACAACCTACGTCATCTACATGCCCGGCAATCGCTACGCCGAACTTGCCGCGGAACTGCAGGCGGCGGGAATCGGCGCGGAGATTCCGTGCGTCGTGATTTCGCGCGCGACCACAAAGGACGAAACGATTTTGCGCACAACCGTCGGGCAATTGCCGGAGTGCCCGGCAGCGGCATCGCCGTCGCTGCTCGTCGTGGGAGTCGTCGCGGGCGTGCCGGCAAATGTAGATGCGCGCGACAATAACTTTTCAAGCAAACTCGACGAAGATATTTTGCTGCTTGCTCTGCAGCATCCATATCATGGTCTCCACGGGAGGGGCGGTGTCGAATAAACGAGTGCGTGTTGGAATTTTGGGCGCGACCGGGATGGTCGGCCAACGTTTTGTCCAGATGCTCGAGAATCACCCGGAATTCCAGATTATGGCTTTGGCGGCGTCGGACCGTTCGCAGGGAAAATCGTATGGCGAGGCCTGTACCTGGCGGCTGGTAGGCGACATGCCGGCCTTCGTGAAAGCGATGGTCGTGCAGCCGCCGCAGCCGCCGCTCGATTGCGACGTGGTGGTGTCGAGTTTGCCCTCGGATGTCGCGCGCTCCTCGGAAGAAGCTTTTGCACGCGCCGGCTATCCCGTCATCAGCAACGCGTCGTCGTTCCGGATGGACGACGATGTTCCCCTCCTGATTCCCGAAATCAACGCCGATCATTTAAATGTGCTGGACCGGCAAAAAAGAGAACGCGGCTTCTCGACAGGCTACATTGTCACGAATCCGAATTGTTCGACGATCATCATGGCGCTGGCTCTCGCGCCGCTGCACGCCAAATTCGGCATCGAAGCCGTGATTGCGACCACGCTGCAAGCCGTCTCCGGCGCGGGCTATCCCGGCGTGCCGTCGCTTGATGTGGTGGACAACGTGCTTCCCTTCATTGATGGCGAAGAGCCGAAGATGGAGAGCGAGACACGAAAAATTCTCGGCCGCCTCGGGAACGATTCATTCGAGAACGCGCCCTTCCCCGTGAGCGCGCAATGCCATCGCGTGAATGTGGCTGACGGCCACATGGTGGCCGTGCGCGTAAAGCTGGTGAAGCGCGTTTCGATCGAGGAAGTTCGCGAGGCGCTCGCGTCGTATCGCTCCGTCCCACAGGAACTGAAATTGCACACCGCGCCAAAACACCCCGTCCTCGTGCGCGACGAAAAAGACCGGCCGCAGCCGCGCATGGACCGCGATGCGGGCGGCGGCATGAGCGTCACCGTCGGGCGCCTCTTCCCAGACCGCGTGTTCGATTACCGGTTCGTTGTTCTGGGTCACAACACGATTCGCGGCGCGGCCGGCGCGGCTATCCTGAATTTGGAATTGCTGCAGGCGCGCGGCCTGCTCCAAGGAAAATCCGCGCGTGAAAATGCGGCCCCTGCCGAAGCCAGGGTGCGATGAGCCGCCCGATTCAGGTGATGAAATTCGGCGGAACATCGGTCGGAGATGCCGGCCGAATCCGCAGCGCGGCGGCGATCGCTGCGGAAGCGTCGCAGCAACGCGCAGTCGTCGTGGTGGTTTCCGCAATGTCCGGAGTGACAAACACCCTGATTGCCGCCGCCGGAAAAGCAGCGACCGGGGACGAAGCCGCGGCCGAGGCACTTACCAAAGCGCTGCAGGAAAAACATCACGAAGCCATCGGCAATCTGATTTCCGACATCGAAAACCGGCGGCAACTACTCTCCGAAATCGATGCGCTGATCGAACGCGCGGCGAATTATTGCCGCGGCTGCGCGCTCCTGGGCGAACTCTCGCCTCGCGCGCTCGACGTGATTGCCGGCACGGGAGAACGGCTCACCGCGAGAATGGCCGCCGCCGTGTTGCGCGAAATGGGGCTCCGCGGCGTGGCATTTGACGCGACCGATTTGATTGTGACCGACGAAGTTCACGGCGGCGCGCGGCCGCTGGCCGATCTAACACGGAAGAAAACGCAGGCGGCGCTTTTTCCCGTGCTCGAAGCGGGCGGGATTCCCGTCGTCACCGGTTACGTTGCCGCGACGGCGAAAGGCATTCCCACAACGCTCGGCCGCGGCGGATCGGATTATTCCGCGACGATTTTGGGAGCGGCGCTCGACGCAAGCGAAGTGATTATCTGGACGGACGTGAACGGCGTGTTGACGGCGGACCCGCGCATGGTTCCCGACGCGGCCACGCTTGACGAAGTCTCCTACACCGAAGCGGGCGAACTCGCTTTCTTCGGCGCAAGAGTGCTCCATCCGATGACGCTACGCCCGATGATTGAAAGCGCGATCCCGGTGTGGATTCGCAACAGTTTTCAGCCGGAGCTGGCCGGAACCAAAATCACGCACTCCGTGCGGCCCGCGCCGCAAGGCGTGAAAGCCGTCACGGCGACGCGCGACGTCGCCATGATTGTCATCGCCGGTCCCGGCATCATCGGCGTTCCGGACATTGCCGCGCGCATTTTCACGGCGAGCGCATCGGTTCGCGCGAATATCGTGATGATTTCTCAGTCGTCCTCACAGGACATCATTTGCTTCGTCGTGCAGGCTGACGACGCGGCGCGCACGGAAAAGGCGTTGCGCGACGCGCTGTATGAAGACGTGCACCAGCACGACCTCGAACACATCAAAGTAAACCGCAACGTGGCCATCGTCGCGGCGGTCGGCGAGAACATGGCCGGAACACCGGGCATCGCGGGGCGCGTCTTCAGCACGCTGGGCAAGGAAGCAATCAACGTCATTGCTATCGCGCAAGGCTCATCGGAATACAACATTTCTTTCCTGGTGGAATCTGGCCAAATGGAGAAAGCCGTGAAGGCTCTGCATCAGGCCTTCGGCCTTGGCCGGCAGGAGAAAGGCGACGGCGCGCGCACCGTCCTTCAAGTGACGTCTTAACCCGGGCACACTCGGCGCGGGCCGTATTGGTAGAAACCCGGCGACGCCAATCTCCCGATTGGCGGTTTGCAAGACTCCATTCAGGAGAATGGCGTTCCCAGGGGTATCACCAGGGACATAGGGAACGCGATTTCCTGGGGATAAGATTCAGCCGCGAACAAACGTCGTGTCGCCGGGGTCGGCGGCTGGCGCTACCTTTGCGCGCCCGTTGGCAGCCAGGTGTTCGAGAATGAGGTAGACGCTTTCGGCGGATTCCGCGGCTCCGATGGCGGCGGCAATTTGGGTCGCCGTCTGCGGCGTGTTTGAAAGGGCCGCGAGCGCCTTGGCCTGCAGGCTGAGCACGCCAGCCGCGGCTTTCTTTCCTGCTTCGACGCCCGGCTGATTGTACGCATTAATGTGAATGAGAGACGCGTAGAGGCCGACCGCGCGCTCGAACAGGGCGATCAGCGTGCCAATCGTCCTCGCGTCCACACGGCGAATCGTAATCGTTATGGACTGGCGGTCGTTTCCGTACAGCGCTTCCCGCGTGCCAACCAGGAAGCCGTGCAGGTAATCTCCCGCCGTCACGCCGGGCTCGACTTCCATTGGCGAGCCTCCGGACTCGAGTATGCGCACGAACGTGACAAAAAAATTGTTCACGCCGTCGCGCAACTGCTGCACGAAGGCGTGCTGATCGGTGGACCCTTTATTTCCGTAGACCGCAATTCCCTGCTCGACGCGGCGGCCATCGAGATCGAGCTGTTTGCCAAGCGATTCCATCACGAGCTGCTGCAAATAGCGGCTGAAGAAGAGCAGGCTATCCTTGTAGGGAAGGACGACGAGGTCCTTCTTTCCTTTTCCTTCCGTCGCCACATACCACATCAAGGCCATCAGTGCGGCGGGATTGCGTCGCGTTTCGTGAACGCGCGTGGCGGCGTCGCAGGCCGCCGCGCCGGCGAGCATACGGACAATGTCGATTCCCTGCAATGCCGCCGGAAGCAGGCCCACTGCCGAAAGTTCGCTTGTGCGGCCACCGACCCAATCGAACATGGGAATGCGCGCGAGCCACGCTTCTGAGGACGCGAGCTTGTCCAAATGCGATCCGGCCATCGTGACAGCGACAGCGTGAGGCGCAAAATTCAAATGCGCGGCGCGATAGGCCTCTGCAACGACCACCATGCCGTTGCGCGTGTCGGGAGTCCCGCCGCTCTTGCTGGTCACAATGACGAGCGTCTCCGGAAGGAGCCCCTTCAACGATTCGATCATGCGCGCGATGCCGTCGGGATCGGTGTTGTCAATGAAATGCATCTTCATGCGGTCCGCCGAAAGCCCTCCGAGCGCATCGCCGACGAACATGGGGCCCAGCGCCGAGCCGCCGATACCGATCGCCAGCACCTGCGTGAATCGTTCCGCCTTGGGCGGCTTGATTTTGCCCGCGTGCACGCCGGCCGCAAATTTTTGAATGGACTCCACGGTGCCTGTGATTTCCAGGGCGATGTCTTTCGTGGGCGCGAGTTGCGGCGCGCGCAGCCAGTAGTGTCCCACCATTCGTTGTTCGTCGGGATTGGCGATCGCGCCGCTTTCCAGGGCGTCCATGTCCTTGAATGCCTTTTGTATGGCGGGTTCCATTGAGGAGAGAAACGCATCGTCGAAATGCATGCGGCTGATATCCAGCGAGAGGTCCAGCGAATCCACGCGGCAAAAATACTGGCGGTAACGTTTCCAAAGTTCGGATGCGTCCATGCGGTCTCCCGGGTTTCAGTAACGCAGGCTTCAGCCTGTGCGGTTCCGCGCATTCAAAACTTGAACCCCACAGGCTGAAGCCTGTGCTACTTAACCCCTCTTACTTCGCGGCTTGAATCTGTTCCTTCGCTGCGGCGACGACATTTTCAACGGTGAAGCCGAAATGTTTCTGGAGCGCCTTGATCGGCGCGGAGGCGCCAAAACTGTGCATTCCGATGCTGCGGCCCGAAATGCCAACGTAGCGCTCCCAGCCGAACGTGGTGGCCATTTCGACTGAAACGCGCGCCTTCACCGCAGGCGGCAGAACGGAATCGCGATAAGCCCGATCCTGCCTTTCGAATAGTTCCCAGGACGGCATGCTAATGACACGCGCCTGAATCCCATCTTTCGAAAGCTGTTCGAACGCCTCGACGCACAGCGAAACTTCGCTGCCCGTGGCCAGCAGCAGCACATCAGGGCGCGCTCCGGCATTTTCGGCGAGCACATACGCGCCACGCGCAAGCCCCGCGGCAGGAGCGAATCGCGCGCGGTCAAATGTGGGCAGCGCCTGGCGCGTCAGAACCAGCAGCGCGGGCTCGTGCTGAAGCTGCATGACCACCTTCCACGCCTCGATCACTTCATTGGCGTCCGCCGGGCGCAACGTGAGCAGGCCGGGCGTGGCGCGCGCGATCGCCAGATGCTCGATCGGCTGATGCGTTGGCCCGTCTTCCCCAACGCCGAGCGAATCATGCGTCAGAATGTAGATGACTGGAATTCCCATGATCGCGCTCAGCCGCAAGCCGCCGCGCATGTAATCGGTAAACACGAAAAAGGTGGCGCCGAACGGACGCACCTTGGTCAGGCTCATACCGTTGATGATCGCGGACATGGCGTGCTCGCGGATGCCGAAATGCAAATTCCGGAACGAATAGTTGCCTGGTTGAAATCCAGTTGCCGGCTCGAAGGTGAGCAAGGTCTTGGTTGAAGGTGCGAGATCAGCCGAACCGCCTATCAGCCACGGAACATTTTTTGCAATCGCGTTTTCGACTTTGGCGGAGGAGTCGCGCGTGGCAAGTCCCTTCGTATCGGCGGGAAAAGAAGGCAATTCCTTGTCCCAGCCATTCGGAAGCTGCCGATGCTCCATTTGCGAGATTTCGTCGGCCAATTCGGGATAGGTGGCGCGGTATTCGCCGAATCGCGCCGTCCAATGATCGCGGTCTGTTTTTCCTCGAACCCCGATTCCCTTCTGGAAATGTTCGTACACGCCGTCGGGAATCAAGAATTTCGCGTCCTCGGGCCAGCCGTAGACGCGCTTGGTAAGCTTGACTTCCTCTTCGCCGAGCGCCTCGCCGTGCGCCTCCTTGGTATCCTGCTTGTGCGGCGAGCCCCAGCCGATGTGGCTGTTCACGATGATAATCGTCGGCCGGTCGCTCGTTCCCAGGAATGTGCGGAAGCCGGCTCGAATCATGTCCAAGTCGTTCGCGTCGGTGACGTGCGCGACATTCCAACCGTAGGCGGCAAATCGCGCGGCCACGTCTTCGGAAAACGCCAGCGGCGTGCCGCCTTCAATCGTGATCCGGTTGCTGTCATAGATCCAGCAAAGATTGGAAAGCTTGAGGTGCCCGGCGAGCGAGGCGGCTTCGCTGGAAATTCCCTCCATCATGCAGCCATCGCCACCGAGCGCGTACACGTTGTAATTGTAGATGTCTTCAAACCCGGGCTGATTATATCGTGTTGGGAGCCATTTCCCGGCAAGCGCCATCCCGACACTATTCGCATACCCTTGGCCCAGAGGCCCTGTCGTCGTCTCGACGCCGGTGGTCAGGTGCGATTCCGGATGCCCGGCGCAGCGGCTTCCAAGCTGCCGGAAATTCTTGATGTCCTCGAGCCGGACGGCGGGACCATTGAGAATTTCGAGATTCTTTCCGGCCTCCTTCACTCCGGCAAGGTGCAACACCGAATACAGCAACATGGAAGCATGCCCCGCGGAGAGAACGAACCGGTCGCGGTTGGGCCATAGCGGGTCGCTTGGATCGTAGCGCAGAAACTCCTGCCACAAGCAGTAGGCCAGCGGCGCCATCGCCATGGGCGTGCCGGGATGCCCGGAATTAGCCGCCTGCACGGCGTCCATGGAAAGCGTGCGGATCGTGTTGATGCAAAGCATCTCCATCGAGGTGGCGGCGTTGTGAATGGAAGCGCTTGCGTCGGTTACGCTCATCCTGGCTCCTTGGCTGTGGCGCGGAAGAAGTCTTCCAACAGCCCAGCTAGACCTCTACTTTAGCCCAAGGCAGATATTGTACGACAGGTTGAATCGCTTGGCCGCAATCGCGACAGTGTCCGCTCTAACGAGGCGGATCGATCTGGATTTCATATACATTCGGAAATCCTGATTCATGCTCCAACGAACTCGATTTTTCCGATGCCCTCGCTTCCGTAGCGCCGGCGTTTCGCCGGCCACAAACCCTTTCGCAAGCTCAAACGCTGCCGGCAAGATGCTGGCGCTACCTGAGCGCTTTGCGGACCCGTACCCTCGAAATGGGTCATTACCAACAATATCGGCAACTTTGTGTTAGCAATCAGTTGGAGTATGATGCGCGGCATGCGGGCGCGTTTGGGTGTAATAGCCTTTCGCGAGCATCTTGAAATCATTATTTGCCCCACAAAAATTAGAAGCGGGCAAAGGAGAGCCATGTCGAAAACACGCAAGCCTTCCCTCTCGTCCAAAGGCAAAACTGAGCAACCCTTAGGAACGCGTAACGGGTTCAGCCGGAGATCGCTCCTGAAGAGCGCGGCAGGCGCTGCAGTCGGCGCGACGGCCGCGGGCTTTGCCAGCACGATTGGCGTGCGCGCACAGGTGCAAGGACTGTATACCTCCAACGAGCCTCCGGAAATTCCCCTGGCCCTCGGCTCGCTGACCTTTCTCGACAAGAAGCAATACATCCACAACATGGAAGTTATCTCCCACCTGCACGGCGCAAGCATCAGCGGCGGAGAACCGCTCATGGCCATGTGGGCCAAGGGCAAGCAGCGATTGTTGCCGGCTGGCGGAGATTTTATCGACGTCAGCGAGGCCAAGAATCCGGTCGCGCTGAATAAGAAGCGCGTGATTCAAGGCGGTGGCGCGGTCGTGTACAACACCAAGCTCAAAAAATGGATCATGATGTGCACCGCGGCGCAGCCGCTTACCAGCGCGAATATTCAATATCCGCACGGCCAGTATGACAAGGAATTGCGCGACAAAGTCCTCGCCTATAAAGGGCTCCGCGGAATCCGAAACTACGACATCACCGATCCCACCAAACCGAATACGCTGCAGGAATATAACACTGGAGAAAAAGGCAACGGCACGCACCACAATTTTTACGACGGCGGAAAGTACGCCTATCTCGATTGCGGATGGGACGACCAGTTGCGTTTGGGAAATCACCAGCGCCCCTATAGCAACGCGCTCATGATCGTGGATATGTCCGATCCCGCGAATGTGCAGGAAGTTTCAAGGTGGTGGGTCCCCGGACAAAGATTAGGCGAGGAAGAAGAGTACAAGAAATATCGCTTCGCCGGAGACCACACCTCCTGGACCGGAAATCACGGCGCGATCACCGTGCCCAAGCGCGTCGAAGACGGCGGCACGATCGGCTACGGCGGATTTGGCGCATTCGGTTTTTACGCCATGGATTTGTCCGACATCAAACACCCCAAGCCCTACGGCCACATGCAATATGAATTCGACACTTACGGAACAATTCCGTTCCACACGTGCTATCCGCTCATCGCGGACGCGGCACATCCCCGGCTTCTGAACAAAGTCGTCGCCGTGCACGAAGCGCTCGAAGCCGACTGCCGCGAGAACTATCACACGCCTTACATGATGGACGTGAAAGATCCTAAAAATCCGAAGATCATCGGCTTCTTCCCGCGCCCCGCGGCGCCTCCCGACGCTCCTTACACGGACTTCTGCTTCGCGCGTGGGCGTTTTGGTTCGCACAACACGCAGTGCTGGCTCGCGCCCGGCACCTCCAATCCCGCAATCATCGTGATTGCCTGGTTCAATGCCGGCGTCCGTGTTTTCGATATCTCCAATCCCACCGAGCCGAAAGAGGTTGCGTGGTTCGTGCCTCCTCTCGAGGGCGAAATCAATAACTATGATTCCTGGTGGCGCGGCACGACGGAGAATGTTTTCGTCGAGTTCGATCGAAACTTGATCTGGATCGGGACGCACGAAGGATCTTACTGCCTGTCCTGCCCCGCTCTGGGCAAACCGGTAACCGAACCCACAAAGATCCAGAAATGGTCGATCCCGCACTGTAATGTCGGATGGGACGATCAGACCGCCCGCAGCTTTTATTTTGGACGATCGTTGAGCCAGATGGGCTAGCCCAGAGAGCGTGCGGCTATCGACAGAATCTTTGTAGAGCTGGACAATCTTTGGAGGGCTGGACAATTTTTGCAGGGCACGGCTTTGGCCGTGCCGTTGAGTATGCAGAATCACTTCGGCTTTAGCCGCTGGCCCGCTCGATATCGAGTCACCACACGCGTTCCAGGACGAGCGGTCTACCGCAGTCAGGAGAAATAGATGCCTCACAAAATCTCTCGCAGGAAATTCACACGTGGCCTGATCGCCGCGGGCGGAACGCTGCTCGTTACCCGCCGCGCTCGCGCCGCAGAGTTTGAATTGCGCCAGTTCCACAATCAGCCGGCCGCTAGCCCGCTGGATAAATGGCTCACGCAAATGTGGGACGCCGTAAAAACCGAAACAAACGGGCGCGTACTGGTTCAAACTTTTGCGGACAACAACAAGCTCACGGGAGGAGACCCCGCCGCGCTCAATATGGTGGTCACAGGCGAATTGGATTTCTTCACGTTGAATGGCGGCTCTATCGGAAATCTCGTGCCAGCGTCGAATGTCCAGGGGGTTCTGTTCGCCTTCCACACTCCCGCTCAGGTGTTTGACTCGCTGGACGGCGACCTGGGCGATTATTTGCGGCAGGAGATGAAAGCCAAAGGCATCTACGCCGTTCCGAAGGGCTGCTTCGACAACGGATTCCACCAGATTACCTGCTCGACCCGGCCGATCCGCACGGTGGAGGATTTGCAAGGGTTGAAGATTCGCACTCCGGACGCTCCCATCTACGTGGAAGCATGGAAAGCCATGGGCGCTTCGCCCGTCGTCGCCAATTTTAACAAGCTCTACGAAACGTTGAAAAGTGGCGCGGCCGAGGCCCAGACCAACCCTCTGGCCGTCGCGGAATTATTAAAACTCTACGAAGTTCAAAAGTACGTGAGCATGACCAATCATGGCTGGTCCGGATTCAATCTGCTCGCGAACTGGAAGCTATGGCAACGTCTGCCTTCCGACGTGCAGGGAATCATCGAGCGCAACGCCGTCAAATTCGTACGCCTGCAGCGCGAAGAACTGAGCGCCCTTAACACCGAACTTCGAACCAAGCTGGCCACGCAGGGCATGACTTTCAACGAAGCGGACACTTCTTCGTTCCGGCCCCGGCTGGCGTCCTATTACGCCCGCTGGAAAGAAACGATTGGAGAGCGCGCCTGGAGCCTCCTCGAAGCTCATGTCGGCAAGCTCGCTTGAGCTTGGAAGACTTTCCTGTTTTTCTGAAATGCGAATATTCCGGGAATTAATATTGGAAGACGCGGGTCGTCCTGCGCGAAGATTACCTCCCGGCAGGAAGCGCATTCGGCGGCGGCTCGTTCTGATCGCGGAAGGGGAGCCGAAGTTTTCGCGCAACCTCCGGCCAAAATTCCCGGAGCTCGTCATATCCAATGTCCAACGCCACATCGAAAGCAACGCCCTGGGCCGCGGGCGCAAATCCGCGCCGTGCTCCGGGATGATAGAGATTGCTGAGCGATGTTCCACTGATTTCTCCCAGCCATTCGGAATAGTTAAAGATGGGTTTGCCGTGGTCGTCATAGGCGATAATCGCGTGCGTCACTGCGTGCAAAAGACGACGCTCCGCCGGACCCTGGCCCATCCGGTAGTACCGCGGGTCTTCTGAAAAAATAGTCGTATAGGCAAACTCTTTGAAAAATCGGAATTGAACTTCATCGGTATAACTCGCGCCCAATCGTTTGACATACCCCCTGCCGTCTTGGCCAAACGATGGGTCATCATTCTCCGCCTGTGAAATGCCCGCGTCGAACCCGGCTGCCAGGAACGTTTCGGGATCGACGGAATCGCGAAGGAACAAAAAGAATTTGTCTTTGATTCCGAGCGAGCAGAGGACGAAACCTTGCCTGTAATGGGGATCGTGAACCGACTGGCGGTCGAGTTTTTGAGTAAACGTGCCGATGACCTTGTGAAACGGCCCGTCGTAATCCTGCAATTCAACCATGGGCGGCGGCTGGACGCACTGGCCAGACCTGCTCAGCACGACCTGTCCGGGCAAGTCTACCGGTGCGGCCGGCGGCTGAGGATTTGGCGGCGTTTCCTGGGCGCGGACCGCAGCGCTCCCGGCGAACGCGGCAACAAGGACCACTCCCCACACAACCGGGCAGCCGCAAACGTTTAACGCGGGTCGGATATAGCAAGAACGATTGACCCCACCCACGTCCTTTCGTAAACCCTTGGTCCCAAGAAAAAGCACGGAGACGATTATCACATAACCGTAAGCGTGACGGTCGCCGAGTGCACAACTCCGCCAGAAGTTGCCGAAACGATTATCGGGTATGTCCCCGCCGGAGTGCCAGTCGCCGGGTTCAGCTGTGGCGGGGAAGATTGCCCACCTCCCACTGCACCACAAGCAACCAGGCCCGCGGCTTCCACCAGCAAGAACGCCAAAAGGAGTTGCGGAGCGAGACGCGGCACTCGGCCTCCGGAGGCCCGGAGCCAAAATCCCACCAGGGCAAAAACCATACCTACAAGGCAGAGCAACGGCAAGACAGGATGGGACCCATGAGAAAAATCGATCGTAGACGCAGCGGTGTGTGGCGTCGTCGTGATGGAAAGCGTCACAGTTTGCGCCGTGGCGCCCGGAATGATCGTTGCCGATGGCGCAAAGGAAGCATTTGCGCCTGTTGGCAGCCCCGATACGATGAACGTCACAGGATTGGAAAACGTGCCGTTCAAGGGCGAAACGGTCAAAGCGAAATTCGCCGTTTGTCCCGCAGTGACGGGAGGAGTTGAGCTGGGCGAGGTCACGTTATAGTCCGCCACCGTAAAAGTGATCACGGCCGATGTGCCGCTGCCGGGGGGCGGGTTCATGACTGAGATATCCAACGTTCCACCCTGCGCCAGATCGCTGGCCTGTAACATGGCCTTTAGCAAAGTGGAACTCAGGTAGGTCGTCGGACGGCTGGTGCTGTTTACAAGGACGACGGAATTTGGCGCAAAGCCCGTGCCGGTGACATTCAATATTAGCGCGTTGCTGCCCGCAGGGAGACTTGGCGGGGTGATGGAACCTAATCCTGGCATGACCGTAAACGTCACCAACCCAGAACCGAAGCCGTCGGGGTTCGTCACGATCACGTAGGGGTTACCCGCGATTGCAATAGCGCTCGCCGGAATAGAAGCTGTCAGTTGCGTGGAGTTTACGAACGTCGTGGAGACATTGTTGAGGTTGAAGCTGACTAGTGAACCTTGCACGAATCCGCTTCCATTCACGGTGAGAGTGAACGCCGGCCCTCCCGCTGTCGCGCTTGTCGGAGAAATACTTGAAACGACCGGCTGCGTGTTGGGCGGCAAAATCGAGAGAGTCACTGCGTTGGAAGTTCCACCGCCGGGGACCCCATTCGATGGGTTTGTTACTGTGATACTGGCTGTTCCCTGGACCGCGATTTCAGCCATCGAAATCTGTGCTGTGATGAATGCCGAACTTTCGTACGACGTCGCCAGGGGAGTGCCGTTGAAATTCACGACGGAACTGGTCACGAAGTTTGAGCCGTTCACTAACAAGGCCAATGCATTTCCTCCAGCAGGAACGCTCGGAGGGCTGATGAAGGAAATGATGGGGGAAGGATTGGAGACGGGGAATTCGACGGAAGTCGAAGCCCCGCCGCCGGGGAGCGGGTTGAACACAAAGACCACGGCAGTCCCGCCGTTGTCAATATCGCTAGCGAGAATGCTCGCATTCAACTGCGTCGAATTCACAAACGTCGTGCTCCGCGCCTGCCCGCCAAAATAAACCACGGCCCCGGGCACGAAGTTCACCCCATTGACTTGCAAAGTGAAGGCAGTATCGTTCGCAATCGCCGAAGGCGGTGAAAGCGAGGAAATCATGGGGACAGGATTGAGTGTCGTCGATGGAGCGTAGGAGATCGCCAATCCCCCTGCGACGCTTTCTGCCGTATCCGTCCACGGTGACCCGGAAAATGGCGTCAGCACTCCGGAAGAAGCGTCGATTGAGAAACCCAGGATTTGCGCGAAAGCTGTCGTTGTGGATGTATACATTGTAGACGTCGAATAGGCAAAATTGCCCGTGGGGTCCACAACGATCGAATTCGGATTAATCCCGGCAGCGAATGGCGAGCCGGGCAACTCCGTGAGCCCTCCACTTCCGGAATCAATGGAAAAAGCGTAGATGCTTCCTTCGACCGGGCCTGTAGTCGGGGGGGCCTGGAAAGAAGAGTTCGAATTCGCGACATAGAGGAAATTCCCCGATGGATGCACAACTAAGGAGGAAGGACCATATGGGACCGAATAGGGTGATCCTGAAATTTCGGTGAGAGACCCGCCTCCTGAACCGATAGTAAACGCATCGGTTTCACTAAACATGGAATTAATCGAATACAAGAAATTACCACTGGGAGATACGGCAATCTGGCTTGCTTCCCCGGTAGCAGCGGGCTGGACCGATCCAATTGGCGTGAGCGTTCCGCTGCTAAAATCAATAGAGCAAACCACGGTCGGCGCGCCCAAATTGCCGGCCACGACCTGACCTAAATATGCGTAACTCCCTGCCGCATCAAAAGCAATCGAAACAGCGGAGATCCCTAGCCCGGATACCGATGGCGTAGGGGATGAGCTCGCGGCTGTCAAGACCCCTGTGACACTGTCGATTGTGTATTCGTAAAGGAATTCCTCTAGCGCGCCGTTGACGACGCTAGTCGCAAAGACATAAAGGAACCGACCGGTCGGGTCAATGGCCATCGTTATGGGTTGGCTTCCGATCGTAAACGCTGAGCCGGATAGTTCCGTCAGCGAACCAGTGGAGGCATCGACTGAAAATCCCGTAATATCCTCTGAATGTTCGTTTGCCACGTAGACAAATCTTCCTGTGGGATCGACGACAAGTTGCTCCGGCATCAGTCCAGCATTAAAGGGCGAGCCGGGGACTTCGGTTAGGGCGCCCGTCGACGTGTTCACGCCGAAAACGTGAACCGCGCCGGCCCCGTTGCCCTCCAGCGAAAACAGAAAGATAGGCTGAGCGGTCTGCGCCGCGAGCGGCGGGCAAAATGTCGCAAAAATGAGGGCAAAAATGGCTGCGGCGATGATTGTGCGCACGGGCGCCTCCCTTTCAGTCGTCAACGGGGCTGGGAACAGACGCCCGTAGCGAACGCGGAAGATATCCGAGAGGTCTGAACGACCGAGGGCTTCGCGCTTCAGCCTGAAAGGGGGATCCCCAAAATCATCGTGCGAACGGCATCAGCGCGGCATCCTGGAGGGGGAGGACTTCACCGCGTGAGAGACATTCTACTCTATCGCTATCTTGAATATCAATACCAAATGTCATGAAAAATGACAAATTGCAATCCTGTCGGACCCCGGGATGCACTCCTGCGAGTCCTCACTTCTTCTCCATTCATTTTGCTGAACTGAATTCGCGCCAGTGAAATTCATACGAAGCGTCGCGATGGGCCAGCAAGTAGGAAACGCTGTGGCCTCCCGGATAGAGGTGGAACTCGTGGGGGAGCTTGAGCGAATCGAGTGTCTCGTGCAGTTCGCTCGCGCCGCGGTAGAAGCCATACGAGTCTTCCGTGCCGCAATCGAAGTAAATTTTCATTTTCAAAAGCGCGGCCGCATTTTTCCGCGCCAGCACGTACGGGCTGTTCAAGTCCCAGAATTTCCGGTCGATCGGAGTGCCAAACACTCTGGCAAGAAGCTCCGCGGCCGGATTCCCCGACGACGCGCCGGCGCTCACGCCCTGCGGCGGGTCCCGCATCAATGCCCCGCTATGCGCGCTGACCGAACCGAACAGTTCCGGATGCGCAAAAGCCATTCGCAGCGCTCCGTATCCGCCCATCGAAAAGCCGGTGATTCCGCGCGCGGTGCGATCGCTCCGTACCCGATACGTGCGTTCCACAAATGGAATGAATTCGCGCAGGAAGAAATCACTGTACGGAGTTTTCCCGTCCTGTGAGTTGATGTAAAACGTATCCCATCCGTCCGGCGCCACGACCAGGAATTCGCCTGCCATGTGTTCGCGGCGCAAATCCTGCAACGTGGTCCACTCCCCGTCCAAAGCCATGGACCGCTCGTTCCCCCCGAGTCCATGCAGTAAGTACAACACCGGGTATTTTCTGGTCGTCGCATCCGCGGCCGAATAACTGGCCGGCAGATAAACGCAATATCGCACGGAGGATTGAAGAAGGGCGCTGTGGAACGCGCGGCAGTCGGCACGCTCCTGCGAGTGCGCGCTGACCGTAGCGAGAAGCGCTAGAAATAAAAATCCCGCGATGCGCCCAGCACGTCGGCTCGTGAGAAAGGACGACATAAACAAGAGGTTTCCATTGTAGAGGGGCCAGCTCGCTGGAACAAGGGGACTTAACTGGGCCCTTTGCCGTCTTACAGAATCCTTATGAGCTGTGCACGACTTCCTAACTTGGGAAGACGCATGATTTCTTCATCAGGCAGGAACCTAACGAGTGATTTGATGGATGGCAACGCCTGACAAGGCGCACACCATGACGTGGCGGCAATCGAGTACAAGCGGCATCGAAACAAAACTACTTGGGGTAACGGCTGTTACGGACTTACCAGGTAGGAGGCGGAAAGGGTGCCAGATTCTTGAAGTACTCAGCCGGCGCCGGAAGGGGATCCAATGCCAATGACAATCTTTCTTGTGTTAAATGGTTTGGGCGTCGTTTTTCTACTTTATGTCCTGGCAAACTTCTGGAAAGAGGGGCACGGGCCAAAGAACAATGCCCGGAGGTACGCGGCGGAATATGGGTGGCGGGACTGGGCTGACGTGATCGTCGTGACACATCCAATTTCTCACAGTGCCCAGGGCGGCCTTTCCGTGGTTCCGTTTCGGGCTCGAGACAGATATAGTGACAAACCGGCTCACAGTACGGCCCCATATGGGACACCTGAAGTGCCGGTGAGGCGGGTTTCCACGAGGTGAGCGAACCACGGTGCCCGCGCTGCGGGATATGATGCTCCGGGAGTTATGAAGGAAGGACGGCGATGTTAGACACGATTTTTGCCATCTCGACGCTGGTATTCTTTGTGATGTCCGTTCTGTACGTGAAATTCTGCGATGGATTGAGGTAGAGGAAATGCTCGATACGATCGTATCGCTGGCGGTGTGCGCGGGTTTGCTTATCTATCTTGTGTACGCGATGCTGCGTCCGGAAAAGTTCTGACCATGACAAACAACGGCTGGTTCCAAATCCTGTTCTTCCTGCTGGTGGTGCTCGCCCTTACGAAACCGCTGGGCTCGTTCATGACTCGAGTGTTCAACCGGGAGAAGACATTTCTCGACCCGGTCATGCGCCCGATCGAGAAGCTGGTGTACCGGCTGACGGGCGTCGATGAAACTAAAGAGATGCGCTGGACCGAATACGCAGGCGCCATGCTGATGTTCAGCGGCGTCACGATGTTTGTTCTTTATCTGATGCAGCGGCTTCAAAACCATCTGCCGCTCAACCCGCAGAAACTCGCCGCCGTCGCGCCGGACCTGGCATTCAACACGGCCGCCTCTTTTACAACCAACACAAACTGGCAGGCGTACGTGCCGGAAACAACCATGTCGTACCTGACGCAGATGGCCGGACTCGCGTATCACAATTTTATTTCCGCTGCAGTAGGAATCGCTCTGGCCATCGCTATCGTCCGCGGCATCGCGCGCCGCGAACAGGATACGCTCGGCAACTTCTGGGTGGATATGACGCGCGCGACGTTCTGGGTGCTGATGCCGATTTGCGTGTTGGGCGCCCTCTTACTGGTCTGGCAGGGCGTGCCGCAAAACTTCAAGCCCTACGCGACAGCCGAACTCGTGGATCCGCAATCCGTGCAGACAACCGACTCCAGTGGAAAGACCGCCACGCAGATCGTCAAAGAACAAACCATCGCGCTCGGCCCCACAGCCTCGCAGGAAATGATCAAGGAGCTGGGAACCAATGGCGGCGGTTTTTTCAACGCCAACAGCGCTCATCCGTATGAAAATCCCACTCCCCTTACGAACTTCTTCGAACTCGTTCTAATTTTTGCAATCGGATCGGCTTTGACGTACACGCTGGGGCAAATGACGGGATCGCCGCGCCACGGTTGGGCGGTGTGGTGCGCGATGGCGATCTTGTTTATGGTGGGAGTCACGGCGGCGTACTCGGCCGAAGCCCGGGGCAATCCGCTGGTGCAAACCTCGGCCAACCATTTGCAGCCGGCAGGAAACATGGAAGGCAAGGAAGTTCGTTTCGGCATTGCCAACTCCGCGCTGTGGGCCGTGGTGACAACGGACACGAGCTGCGGCGCGGTCAACTCGATGCACGATTCCTACACCCCGCTCGGCGGGATGATTCCGCTCATCAACATTCTGTTGGGCGAAGTCGTGTTCGGAGGAGTCGGCTCCGGCCTCTACGGAATCGTCGTGTTCATTATCCTTTCCGTATTCATCGCGGGCCTGATGGTGGGCCGCACCCCCGAATATCTGGGCAAAAAGATCGAAGCCTTCGATGTGAAGATGGCCATGCTCACAGTTTTGATTTATCCGCTGATGGTCCTGACGTTCACCGCCATTTCCCTGTTGGCGCCCAAGTTTGGTTTATCCAGCATAACGAATGCCGGACCGCACGGATTGTCGCAAATTTTTTACGCCTATGCGGAAGCCGGCGCGAACAACGGATCGGCTTTCGGCGGGCTCAACGCCAACACACTTTGGTACAACTCGTCGCTCGCCACAACGATGCTGTTCGGCCGCTTTTTTATGGTGATTCCGGTGCTCGCGATCGCCGGAAGTCTGGTGCGGAAGAAGCATGTCCCGGAATCCTCGGGCACGTTTCCTGTGACGACGCCGCTGTTCACCGGTCTGTTGATTTCCGTGATTTTGATTGTTGGCGCGCTGACCTTTTTCCCGGCACTCAGCCTGGGCCCGATTCTCGAGCATCTGCTGATGTACGCGGGAAAGACTTTCTGAGGAATCATAAATGACAGCCCAAGCAAGGAAGAACAAGTCGATCTGGGACGGTGCAATTGCCCGCCGAGCAACGTGGGATTCGTTCGTAAAGCTGAATCCGCGGACGCTGATGAAGAACCCGGTCATGTTCGTCGTCGAGATTGGCGCCGCGCTGCTCACCGTGGAACTGGTGAGCCACGTGCTGCATCACACGCACGGGTTTGGATTTGAGTTTCAAATCACGATCTGGCTGTGGGTCACGGTACTATTCGCCAATTTCGCCGAAGCCATGGCCGAGGGGCGCGGCAAGGCGCAGGCGGACACGCTGCGCAAGGCCCGCACGGAAACCATCGCATATAAATTGAAGCCCGATGGGTGCACGGTGGAAATGTCCGGATCCAATTTGCGCGTGGGCGACGTGGTCGTCGTTATCGCCGGACAATTTATTCCGGGAGACGGCGAAGTCATCCAGGGCGTGGCCTCGGTCGATGAATCCGCCATTACGGGTGAATCGGCGCCGGTGATTCGCGAATCGGGCGGGGATCGCTCGGCGGTAACGGGCGGCACGCGCGTGCTTTCCGATGAAATCAGAGTCCGCATCACGTCGAATCCCGGCGAGACGTTTCTGGACCGCATGATCAAGATGGTAGAGGGAGCGTCGCGGCAGAAAACGCCGAACGAAATCGCGCTGAACATTCTCCTTTGCGGCCTCACGATTATTTTCTTGCTGGCCGTCGCGGCGCTGCAGCCCATGGCCATCTATTCGGGCGCGCCGCAAAGCGCCTTCGTGCTGTGGTCCCTGCTGGTGTGCCTGATTCCGACGACGATCGGCGGATTGCTTTCCGCCATCGGCATCGCGGGAATCGACCGCGTGATTCAGCGGAACGTAATGGCCATGTCGGGCCGCGCGGTGGAAGCCGCGGGCGACGTGGACACGCTGCTCCTCGACAAAACCGGAACGATCACGCTCGGCAACCGGCAAGCGACGGAATTGATTACCGCTCCCGGCGTGACGGACGCGGAACTGGCCGACGCGGCGCAGCTCGCGTCACTTGCCGACGAAACTCCCGAGGGCCGCTCGATCGTGGTGCTGGCAAAGGAAAAGTACGGATTGCGCGGGCGCCCTCTATCCTCCATGGATGCCACATTCATTCCCTTCACCGCGCAGACGCGTATGTCGGGCGTCGATTTCGACGGCCGCGCGATCCGCAAGGGCGCGCCCGACTCGATCAAAAAATATATCATCGAACACGGCGGCACAATTCCCGTAGAGGTCGATGAAACCGTGCAACTCGTGGCCAGCTCCGGCGCGACGCCGTTGCTGGTCGCTATCAGCGGCCGAATCATGGGCACGGTGCGGCTCAAGGACATCGTCAAAGGGGGCATGCGCGAGCGCTTCGATCACCTTCGCGCCATGGGAATCCGCACGGTGATGATCACGGGAGACAACCGTCTCACGGCGGCGGCCATTGCGCAGGAAGCCGGCGTCGACGATTTTCTGGCCGAGGCCAAGCCGGAAGACAAGCTTGCGCTGATCCGCAAGGAGCAGGCCAAGGGCAAGCTCGTGGCGATGACCGGGGACGGCACCAACGACGCGCCCGCGCTGGCGCAGGCGGATGTGGGCCTCGCGATGAACGCGGGCACGCAGGCGGCCAAGGAAGCGGGCAATATGGTCGACCTCGATTCCAACCCGACCAAGCTGATCGAAGTGGTGGAAATCGGCAAGCAAATGCTGATTACGCGCGGCGCGCTGACCACGTTTTCCGTGGCCAACGACGTGGCGAAATATTTCGCGATCATTCCCGCCATGTTCGCGGGAGCATTCCCTGTGCTTCAGGCGCTGAACATCATGCGTCTGAAGACTCCGGAATCGGCGATCTTGTCCGCCGTGATTTTCAACGCGCTGATTATCGTGGCCCTCGTTCCGCTGGCATTGCGCGGCGTGCAGTATCGTCCCATGGGGGCCTCGGCGCTGCTTCGATGGAATCTCCTGGTCTATGGCGTAGGCGGGATTATCGCGCCCTTCATCGGCATCAAGCTGATCGATGTGGTCATTACGAGCCTGCGCTGGGCCTGAGAAAGAGAATTTGTCTAGAGGACACTGCGATGAAAAAGCATTTCATGACTTCGATCTGGATGACCATTGTGACCACGCTGCTGCTTGGCATCGTCTACCCCTTCGTGGTGACGGGCCTCGCGCAGGTTCTCTTCCCCAAGCAAGCCAACGGCGACCTCATCACGGTGAACGGAAAGATCGTCGGCTCTCACCTCATCGGCCAGCCGTTTTCGTCGCCCGGATATTTTCGATCACGGCCTTCCGCGGCAGGCAACGGCTACGACGCCGGCAACTCGGGCGGCTCGAACCTAGGGCCAACCAATAAGATGCTGGTCGACCGCATGACTGGCGACGTGCAAAAAGCGCAGGCGGAAAATCCGAACGCACTGGTCCCAATGGACTTGGTCACTACGTCCGGCTCGGGTCTCGACCCTCACATTTCACCCGAAGCCGCGGCCTTCCAGGTTCCGCGAATCGCTCGCGAGCGCAACATGAGCGAAACCGACGTCCGCGCCCTCATCGACAGGCACGCCGAAGGGCGCCAACTCGGATTCCTCGGCGAGCCCCGCGTCAATGTGCTCGAACTGAACCTCGACCTCGATACGACTCATCCGATGAGTAAGTAGCACAGGCTCTTCAGCCTGTGGGTTTTTGGCCTTGCAGAGAATCAAACCCCACAGGCTGAAGCCTGTGCTAGTCAAAGCTATTTCTTTTTCGGTTTGCTCGTAGCGGGACTGGCAGGCTCAAACCGGTAGCCGACCCACGGATCCGTATGGATGTACTTGGGATGGGCAGGGTCCGGCTCGATTTTTTTGCGCAACTGGTTGATGAACACGCGCAGGTATTCCGTCTCATCGCCGTAGTCCGGCCCCCACACCGCCTGCAAGAGGCGCCGGTGTTCCAACGGCTTGCCCTGGCTCGCCACCAGGTGGCGAAGCAGTTCAAATTCCTTTGGCGTCAGGCGCACCGGGCGGCCCTGAACCAGCAATTTCCTTCGTTCGAAATCAATCTCCAGATCGCTTGAAACATACGTGGGGACAGGCTCGGCAGAAGAGGTGCGCCGCAGTGCCGCGCGAATGCGCGCGAGGAGCTCTTCCATGCCGAAAGGTTTCACGACGTAGTCGTCGGCCCCCGCGTCCAGCGCGAGCACTTTGTCGTGCTCCGTATTCCGGACGGTCAACATGATGATGGCGACGTCGGATTGATCGCGAATTTCCCGGCAAGTGTCGAGACCGCTTTTGCCCGGCATATTGACGTCCAGCAGGACAAGCTCGGGCCGCTCCTTCCGCATGGTTTCGAGCGCTTCCTCCCCGCTTCGCGCTTCCATTACGGTATAGCCGTTGCTCGACAGGGTCGTCCGCATCACGCGGCGAATCTGCGGTTCGTCATCCACTACCAGTATCGTGGGTGTGCTCATTTTTGTTCCGTCGTCCCCCTGAGGATCGGCAAGTTAAAAGAAAACACAGACCCGTGCCCCACCTGGCTGATCACCCCGATCGTTCCCCCATGCGCCTCGACGATCGCTTTGGCGATGGGCAGACCCATGCCCGTGCCCTGCACGCGATAGCGCTGGTCCGTGCCGCGATAAAATTTGTCGAAAATGAGGCCGAGTTCGCCTTCGCCGATCCCTGGCCCCTGGTCAGCCACGCTGAACTGAACGAATTCGTCCTTCTCTTCCGCGCCGATCGTAATGGGATGGTCCGCGGAGGAATACAAATTTGCATTCTGGATCAAATGGACAAGCACTTCCTGTGCGCGCGCGACGTCCGCGCGGACCCGCAAGTCCGGATTTTTCAATTCAATTCGAATCGGCCGCGTCCCCAGGACACCCTTGCAAACATCGAGCGCGCCGGAAATTAAAACGTCCGCGCGAACGGGTTCGAGCTGAAGTTTGACTTCGCCGGCTTCCAGACGCGCCATCTCCGCAGCTTCCCCGACGAGGCGGTTCAGCCGGTCGCACTCTTCATCGATAATGTGTAGCAGTTCGTCCCGCTGGCCCCCGTCAAGCTTCGCCGGGGAAAGTAGCGTGGTTACCGAAGCCTTCATGGACGTGAGCGGCGTGCGGAAATCGTGCGTAATCGCATCCAGCAAGGCCGACTTCAGCCGTTCGCCCTCGCGAGCCGCCTCGGTCTTCCCCACCATTTCGATGGCGTGGGCCCGCTCGATGGCGACCGCGATCAGCGTGCCCATGGCCTCCAGAGACTCCCGGGAGAGGACTGGACCTGAAATGCCCATGCTGCCAAGAATCCGCGAGCCGAGCCGCAACGGAGCAAAGCAGACACTGTGCTCGGCATCGATCTGCAGGTCCTCGCGTGCGACAACCGCTTTTAAAAAGGCCGCGTCGAGCTGAGGCAGGTTCACCCCTGAGCGGTATACTTTCTGCTTGTCCACAAGGAACAGCGCCGCCGCTCCCACTTCGAACGTTTCCACGATCTGGCGCGGAATCGCGTTCAACAATTCGATGGGGTTCCCGGCGCTCAACAGGCGCTGGCTGAATTTGTAGAGCCGCTCCACCTCATGGCGCCGGCGGTTCGCTTCCGCAGCCTGGTTGCGCGCGCGTGTGGAGAGATCACTAGCCAGAACCGAAGTCGCCAGGAATGTTACGAGCGCAACCCAGTTTTGAGGGTCCGCGATAGTAAACGTGCCGACGGGCGGCAAGAAAAAGTAATTGTAGGTAAGCGTCGCAACTAGTGACATGAACACGGAAATCCCAAGTCCCCAAACGGCGGAAACACCGAGGATGGCCAGCAAATAGGTGAACGCCACGGTGGTCGCATTAAACCGGTGCGTGTGCACGTAGAAATAGGTAATGGCCAGGACCGCGGCCAGAGCGGCGGCATATCGGGCGAGGGTGGTGAGCAGATTTTTGGTCACAGGCCGATTCTAGCCTAGCATTTCCCGGGCGGAATGAACGAGAATATCTGACGTGACAAAAACACCGGAAGAATGGCTGGAAGAGGTCTCCCCTAAAGAGCGCACCGAGGGAATTCTGAAGCTCTTCCTGGGTTATGCCCCCGGCGTGGGCAAGACGTTCAGCATGTTGAGCGAAGCCATCCGGCGGCGAAGCCGTGGCGAGGACGTCGTCATCGGCGTCGTCGAAACGCACGGAAGAAAAGGCATCGCCGAGCTTGCCTCCCAGCTCGAACAGGTCCCCCGGCGGAAAATCGAATACAAAGGGACGATCTTCGAAGAGATGGATCCCGAGGCCATCAAGGCCAGAAAACCTCGGGTGGTTCTCGTCGACGAGCTGGCGCACACCAATATTCCAGGGAGCAAACATCGCAAGCGGTATGAAGACGTGCTGGATCTCGTCGAAGCGAAAATGGAAGTCCTCTCGACGGTCAACGTGCAACACCTCGAAAGCATCGCCCCCACCGTCGGCGCGATCACCGGGATCAAGATTCGCGAAACCGTGCCCGATTGGGTATTGGAACACGCCAATGAAATCGTCATGGTCGATTTGACGCCGGAAGCGCTGCAGAACCGCATGAAGCGCGGCGAGGTCTATCACACCGAAAAAGTGGACCAGGCGCTGAAAAATTTTTTCCGGAGAGGAAATCTAATCGCCCTTCGTGAGCTTGCTCTGCGCCAGGTGGCCGAACAGGTGGACCGCAGCCTGGAAACCTACATGGAACAGAAGGACATCCATGATCCGTGGCCGGTGCGGGAACGCATCGCGGTCTGCTTCAGCTCGAATCCCCGGGCGCAATATTTAATCGCGCGCGCCTCCCGCATGGCGCGCCGCATGGACGCGGAGCTGTACGCCATCTACGTGGACATCGGCCACGACAAATCGGAGCAGGATAAAAATTCGCTCAACGCGAATATTCAATTTTCGGAAAGCCTTGGGGCGAAGGTCGTGAAATTGACAGGCAAGGATGTGTCTTCCGCCACAGCGGAGTTCGTCCGCGAAAAACATGTGACGCAGGTGATCTTCGGCCGTTCCGCGGTGGAAGGATGGAGAAAGTATTTGTACATGACCGCCATCCACCGCTTCTTGCGTGACGCGCCCGCGGCGGATGTGCACATCGTCACGCAGGAAACCGATTGAGGAGACACCGGGAACGCCAAACTCCCGATTGGCGGGTTGGATAACGCCAATCGGGAGTTTGGCGTTCCCGAGCCCGCTTCGTGCCCAGCATCGAATCAATTGAGAAAAGTGGGTTAGCCGTTCTGCCTTTTCCGGATGAACGCGTGCAACGTCACGTTGTGGCGATATTCAAATAACTTGGCGACCTTTCGGCGAACGTACCAGCCTGCAAACCATCGCCCGAGAACGCCGAACGGAAGAGCATATTCCACGCGGTCTTCGAGAAAACAAGCGGACGACCCATCCGGCTCAAATGTGTGCGTATGCTTCCAATATGCAAAGGGGCCCGAAACCTGAACATCGGAAAAGTACTTGCCTTCTTCGAAATCCTCATGTTCGGCGACCCAGCGCCGCCGGAATGGCCATCGCCCAAATTGGAGGACAACCCGCGCGCCGCGCTCGATTCCACCAGTTTTTTCAACGACTTTCACGCGTTCCCCCGGAGGCGTGAGCCGCTCCAGCGCCCCCGGCAAGGCATGCCACGCGTACACCTCGGCGGCAGGAGCGGCGATTCGCGAGCGGCAAATAAATGTTCCCGTTTTCATGCTGCATCCTTGTACCGAAATAACATGAGGATGTGACGTGGCGCACATAAATCGGGCACCGAGCGCTTGCAGACTGTACAATATCCCGCTGCACCGGACCGGGCTTGAAAAGCATCCAATATCGCGAGTTGCAATACCGGATGAAGACACCCGAGTGCAATGCGATTCGTACGATACCGAAAATCTCAAGAGGAGAACATGGCCCATTTATTTGACCCCCTATCGATTCGCGGAATCACGCTGCAAAATCGCATTGTCGTTTCCCCGATGTGCCAGTATTCGAGCCAGGATGGTTTCGCGAGCGATTGGCATCTCGTGCATTTGGGCAGCCGCGCGATCGGCGGCGCCAGCATAGTCTTTACGGAAGCAACTGCCGTGACGCCGGAAGGCCGCATCAGCCCGGAGGACCTTGGACTCTGGAAGGACGCACATATCGAGTATCTCTCACGCATCGTTCGATTCCTCAAAAGTCAGGGAACTGTCCCCGGCATGCAGCTTGCCCACGCGGGACGCAAAGGCAGCACGCAGAGGCCCTGGGAGGGCTCCAGCAAGATTTCAATCGCGGATGGCGGCTGGGTGCCTATAGCGCCGAGCGCGGTTGCTTTCTCAGAGACTTATCCCATGCCCCGAGCCATGACAAAAGAAGAGATTCGAAGCGTCGTTGACGCGTTTGCGCAGGCTGCGCGCCGCGCCCTGGAAGCGGGCTTTCAAGTCTTGGAGATTCATTCCGCGCACGGCTATCTGGCCCACGAATTCTATTCCCCCCTCAGCAATTTCCGGACAGACGAGTACGGCGGATCGTTCGAAAACCGGACCAGAATCGGACGGGAAATCGTTTCCGCGGTCCGCAAGGTATGGCCGGAAAATCTTCCTCTGTTCATTCGAATCTCGGCAACGGATTGGAAGGAAGGCGGGTGGGACCTGGACCAAGCCGTGGCGCTGGCAAAGCAGCTCAAGCCTCTGGGCGTTGACTTGGTGGATTGCTCGTCCGCGGGCCTCGCTGTAGATCAGAAAATTATCGCCGGCCCGGGCTTTCAAGTTCCGTTCGCCGAACGTATCCGGCGCGACGCCAACATTTTGACCGCCGCCGTCGGGTTAATCGAAACGAAGGAACAAGTGGCCGATATCGTCGCCAAAAATCAGGCGGACTTGGTTTGCATGGCGCGCGAATTCCTGCGCGATCCTTATTGGCCCTTGCGAGCCGCGCGCGAATTGAAACAAAAAGTTAGTTGGCCCGCGCAATATCTGCGAGCCGCCCCGCCGGATTCACATGCGCGGAAGCCGACGGAAGCGGCGGCAACTCAAGAGAAATCAGCCAGGTAGTTTCCGAGTCAGTTGATTTAGGACCGGGCACGCATCCGGGAGAACATTTCAAGGATGGCGCGAACTTCGGGAAGACCGAGCGCTGCGGCTCCGGCAAAATAAGCGATGCCGTACGGACCGAGGACCACGATCGCGACGAGGATTGGATTGCGATGGCCGACCGCCAGTAATAGCGCGCGCCCGATCCCTGCGGCCACCAGGGCAGCACCCCAACCCTTGGCAAGATACGCAGGAGATAGGCCCGTCGCGCCAATTCTCCGATTCAAAGTGCGGCGCAGCAGCGTGAACTCTATCCAGGAAGAAATGCCCGCTGAAATTGTCAGCCCGGCGACGCCCCATCGGGAATCAATTCCCAAGGCGTGCGGCAGCGGGATCGCCGAGAGATATCCGAGGACCGTCGTTAAGACGACGCGTATGATGGCGAAGTTTAGGGGCGTCCGCGTATCTTTCAACGCATAGTAGGTGGACGAATAGAGACGCCCGAGAGTGGACGCCAGCAATCCCACCGTCGATCCCGCCAAAATTCCCCAAACATAGTTTGCGTCCGAATGCGTGAACCTACCTGACTGATAAATCGCAGCCACAATCACATCGCCCAACACAAGAAAAGCCGCGACCGACGGAATCACGAAAAATGCAATTTGCCGCAGCCCCGCATTGAGGCGCGCGCGCAGCACTTCGGCGACTTGGGACTCCGCACCCACCGCTCCCGACATGGCCGGAAGCTCCGCCGCCGACACTGACATCCCAAACAGGCTCACAGGCAACGTGTATAACGTCTGCGCGTAGGCCAGCGCGGCAACTGCGCCCGTTGGCAGCAAACTGGCGAGCAGTGCATCCACGTAGGCGCTGATCTGCACCACTCCCCTGCTGAAAAACACAGGAAAGAAATTGCGCACAACCGTCCGGACATTTTCGAGATGAAATGCAAACGACAGGTGCAAACCTTGCAGGAGACGCAGCACAACGGGCAGTTGGATCGCCACCATCAGCGCAGCGCCCACGACCGATCCCCATGACAAAACAACGGCAAGCTGGAACTGGGCGTAACGCGCGCCGAATCCCCAAAGCGTGGCGATCATCGCCGCGTTCCAAATCACCGGCGCCGTATAGGAAAGAAAAAAACGCCGGTGGCTGTTCAAGATTCCGAGGCACCACGCGGAAAAAACGAAAAGCCCCGCCCCGGGAAACAGGATGCGGACAATCCGAATCGTCAATTCGCGTTTTTCGCCGCTAAATCCCGGCGCGATCGCATCAATCAGGTAAGGCGTCGCCAAAACGCCGAACAAGACAAGGATGGAAGTGCTGAGCGCGAGCAAGGCCGCCACGGCTCCAGCGGTGCGGCGGGCTTCTTCATCTTCATCGCGCGCGACAAGCGCGGCGTAGACGGGAATAAAGGAAGCGGAGAGAACCCCTTCGCCAAACAGGTTTTGCAGCGCGTTGGGAATCCGGAACGCCGCCTTGAACGCGTCCGCGGCGTCGGAATTCCCGAAGTAATGCGCAAACACGCGATCGCGAATAAGTCCCGCGATGCGGCTCAGGAAAATTCCGGAGGCAACGAGAAACGACGAGCGCTTCGAGGCGAAGCGGCTCGCGACCGCTGTCCCGGCGCCGCTCACGAACTGATTCTGCAAGGGGAGTTCATAGTTTCGCGTTATCCATTACAAGAGCAGCACGGCAGGAAGTCAACCACGACTGTGCAGGGATGTGCGCTCCCCTGGGGCAGGTTTTAGTAGCACAGGCTTCAGCCTACGGGGTTTGGTCCACGCATGGACGGACCCCCACAGGCTGGAGCCTGCGCTACTGGCCCGAGCGCTTCGCGGACGCTCTGCGTAAGGCTTTCGTGCGTGAATGGCTTTTGTAAAACTCGCACTGTTCTTCCGCGCACGCCGTGCTTTTCGATGGCATCGTCCGGGTATCTCTGTTTATTGAAGGGCGAGCCCCCGAAAGCTCCACCGATTCCACTTCCGATTTTCGTCAGGATGTGAAGCGGGTTGGCTACCAAGATTGTTCCGATCGCAGCCCCCCAGGATGATGATCAATTCCGCGGGTTGCATCAGTACCTTCAAATTGCCGTGTTCCATCAAGTACCCGACGAGCACGGCGCCAGAGACCACTACGATTCCTATAATAGAAAACATCGATGTCCGAACCTCCGGATTGCTCCTGACTTGTCAGGAGAGAACGGTGACGCAATTCCCGCCTTTCCCAATACTTTCCTTGAGAGACGCTTCCGCTCGCGCAACGAGCAGCTCAGCCTTGTCCCCGCCCCGGCAACCAGCGCCGCCCACCGGGCTCGTGACGGAGAACTTGTCACCCAACCACTCAATTTCCGACCGGCCAATCATACTTCTGACCAGCTCGCCAACCAGGGCCACTTCGGATTCCTTGCACTCCAATAGAATTGCGATAAATTGGTTCTCGCCCCAGCAACCGACTAGATCGGTCGGGCGCACGCAGTTCTCCACCGATTGCGCGATGACGCGTAAAATTGTGGACACCACGCCTGGCCCTCGGCTGGAGCGGAACTGATCCATATGATCGATTTGGACCAGGAGGATCCCGAAGGGAATATGGTGTTCGGCGAAGGTAATCAGGTCCTCGCGAAGTTGCGTTTCCATGAAACTCTGCGCCGCAACGCCGGTCACCGCGTCCAGACAGCCAAAATCGGCAAATCCGGCTTGCCGGCGAGTCCAGTCGGAGGCCGAACGATTCTTCTCAAAACTCTCCGCGGCACCGACGACCGCGCCGCGGCTGTTCCGAATCGGGTTGGTTCGAAGAACGATGGGAACCCGGTACCCATCCTTGTGGAGGATGGATACATCCATAATCGAGGATTTTCCGTCGCGAAAAACGAGGTTGATGGGATCGTCCGGTTCCGAATCGAGGTCTTTCGCACCGTCACCGGTGGCCAGCAAGTGGTCGCGCAGAAAGCGGCCGACTACGTCCTGCCGCAGATACCCGGTAATCTGTTCCGCGCCTTCGTTCCAAAAGCGGATTCTCCGGTTGCGGTCAACAATGTAAACACCGGTTTCGAGGCCATCGAGGACGGTTTGGTAGTTTTCCGGATCGTCTAATTCGGGCATACGATGACTCCGAGAGGAATCATCGGTCAAAACGGGAACAAGTTTAGCCGGTCTTCGCTGCCGCTTCCGGCTCGCGCGGTCGATTCCATTTCGCTTTTTCTCCCGGCTCGTGCCAAAGCCGAAACCCTCCCATGAAGGCGGTCGAATTGTCACCCAAACGGCAGCCCGGCGGCAATGTTTTCAGCAGCTTTGCATTTCCGCCGCCGAGAACCACGTAATCCGCTTCGAGCGCGTTTTTAAGTTGTTCCGCGATACGCGCCACGTGGCGCCGCCACTTCTTTTTCCCCAGGCGTTTTAATCCGCGGATACCGAGGTAGTCTTCGTAAGTTCGCCCTCTTTTGTATGGGAGATGGGCGACCTCCATCGGCTCGAGGATGCCGTCGACGATCATGGCTGAGCCCAGGCCGGTGCCGAGACCCAGGAAAAGCATTCTTCCCCCTCGATAGATGCCCAGCGCCTGCATGGCGGCGTCGTTCACGATCTTCACAGGGCGCCCGAACGCTTTCCGGAAATCGAATCCGACCCAGCCGCCGCCGAGATTGTGCGGTTCACTCAACGGATGCCCGTGGACCACCGGGCTGGGATATCCAATCGAGACGGCGGAATAGTTCCATTCCTTTGTCGCCTCACGAACTTCCTTCACCATCTTTTTCGCCGTCATCTTCGGTCCGGAAGGAATTTTGAGCGGTTCTTTGTGCCCGGTGGCGAGCACTTTTATGTTCGTTCCGCCCACGTCGATGACCAATATATTTTTTCCCTGCTTCTGCATGTCCGCTCCTTGACATCAGGGTACGCTGAATTGATCTTTATTTCTTCATGACGAGGGTAACCTTTCAGGCGCCGCCCTTCTTTTTTTCCAGATCGGCCCACCGTTCGTAGAGACGATTCACGGCGTTCTGCGCCTCATCCATTTCGATGCAGGCCGCCTTCAGGCGCGGGGGATCGCCCGTGACCTCGGGATCTTCCAGGGCGGCGCGCCTGGCCTCAAGATTTTTGTCCGCCTCGGCGATGCGCTCTTCGATCGTTTCCAGTTCGCGAACTTCGAGATAGGATAGCTTTTTCTTTGCGGTTGCGGACTGCGCTTCTCCGGCCCCGGGCGAACGCTTGGTCCCGCTCGACAAGTTCGTGGTTCCCTTTTGTTGCGAGCGTTGCCAAACATCCCACTGCGAGTAATCGGCAAAACGTTCCGCGCCGCCCAGGCCGTCCAGACCCAGCACGATGGTCGAGACGCGATCGAGCATGAAACGATCGTGCGTGACGAGCACCAGCGCGCCGCGATATTCCAGAAGGCTTTCTTCCAGAATTTCCAGCGTGGGAATGTCGAGATCGATGGTCGGCTCGTCGAGCAGCAAAACGTCCGCCGGCTGCAGCATGAGCTGCGCGATCAAAACGCGCGCCCGCTCTCCGCCGGAGAGTTTGCCGACGGGCTGGCTCAAATGCTCGGGATCGAAGAGAAATTTCGCGGCCCAGGCGGCGACGTGAATCACGCATTCCTGATAAATCACGGAATCGCTGTCCGGCGCGAGCGCGCGGCGCAAACTGATATCGGGATCGAGCTCGCGATTCTGATCGAAGTACACGATGCGCAACGAATCGGCCCGGCGAATTTCCCCGCGTGTGGGCTGTATGTCGCCGCGCAGCAGACGAAGCAGAGTGGTCTTGCCGCTCCCGTTCGGCCCCACGAGTCCCACTCTCATTCTTGAAGTAACGGTGAAATGGATTCCTGCAAACAAGGTGCGGCCGCCAATATCGTAAGTGACGTCATGCAGTGTGATTAACCGCTTGGTCTGGCGGTCCGTCGCGGAGAAATCAATTTTGGCGGAGGGAGTGCGTGTTCTGGCATTCAGGTCCGCCAATTCGCCGATCAATTCCTGAGCGGTATCGATGCGCGCTTTCGATTTTGTCGTTCTGGCCTTGGGGCCGCGGCGCAGCCATTCGATTTCCGTATGCACCAGGTTTTCGAGCGCTTCCTGCCTCTTGCGCTGCGCGTGAAGATAGGTCTCTTTCGCTTCCAGAAACGTGCTGTAGTTTCCGCTGACGCGCAGAAAACCGTTCTCGTACGAACGAGCCAGCTCGACCACCGCAGTGGCGACGTTTTCGAGAAAGTAGCGGTCGTGGCTGATCACGACGCACGCGAACGGCGCGTTTTGCAGGAGCGTTTCGAGCCACTGGATTCCAGCCAGGTCCAAATGGTTGGTCGGCTCGTCGAGCAGCAGAACATCCGGCGCTTGCACGAGGCCTTCGACAATCGCCAGTCGCTTGCGCCAGCCCCCAGACAGCTCCGCCGTGGGCGTATCCAGGTCTGTAAAACCGGCGCGGCCCAGAGGTTCGGCGATGCGCGACGCCCGATCTTTCTCCGGCACTTCCGCCCGATCGAGAGCGCCCCCGATCACGGACCGGATCGTCGCGTCCGCCGGAAATTCCGAATTTTGCGCGACGCTGCTCAGTCGTGTGCGCTTGCGAATCGCCACTTCCCCGGTATCCGGATGTACGCAGCCGAACAGAATTTCGAGCAGAGTCGATTTGCCCGAACCGTTCGGGCCAATCAGGCCAATCCGCTCGCCTTCGGAAACGGTGAACGAAATATTCTGGAAAAGCGGTTCGGCGCCGTATCTCTTGGAAAGCCCTTGCGCAGCGATGATCGGAGGCAAATGACTCGGTTTTCTCCCGCGAGCAGTGTAGCGTGAAGACGCGAGCGGCGCAAAACCAAGTAGCACATCTCTAACAAAGTCGGCCGTGTCAAGGGGAATCGAGCGCTGGGAATGAACCTGATTGGGCGCACCCCAAGTATCTCGCTTCCCTGGTTGATTCTCGTGAGGGACCGAGTGGTCTTCGCTGGTGAATTTTTGTGTCCAAGCCAGGCTCGGGCCCCATTGCGTTCCTCAATTCGGTGTACCCACCAAACATCTCTCCGATCATTTCAGACCATGAGGAGTTATTCGATCTCCCCGCAACTCGGGGAGGCGGGTGGCCTCATCAGACTCCCGGTCCATACAGCATGACCACTGTGCTACTCAGGCATTCCCGCATGGGGACACCGTTGTTCTGCCCGCCGGCAGAACTCGGTGTAATCGATCTGGTCGCGCATCATGATCCACAGCCGAATGCCCAGCTTTCGCGCTGTGGCCACCACCGCCTTGCCCAGACCTTTCTGCACCAACTTGCGACGATAAAACTGTTTCAACCGCGCATCCTTGCGTGCCGCCGCTCGCGCCGCTTCCACCCACAACAACCGCAGCAGCGGATTGCCCTGCTTGCTTAAACTTCCGTTCCGCTGTTTGCCGCCGCTGGAGTGTTCGCTGGGAATCATCCCCACGTAACTGGCCACCGCTTTGGCGTTGGGAAATCGCCGCGCGTCTCCCAAGAAGACTTCCGTGGCCAGCGCTGTGGTCGGTCCCACGCCCGGGTGGCTCAACAACAACCGCGCCCCGGCTCGCTGCTCGGCCTGCTCCCTCACCGCTTGATCTAGCTGTTGCAGGCGCTGGTTCAGTTCCTGACGCAGCTCCTGCAACTGCTCTCGCCGCGTCGCCGCAAATCCAGCCAGCCCGAGTCCCTTCAGTTCCTGCTGGCCGGCTTGGCTCCACAGTTTGCTGCCGCGCCGCAACCCCTGGCTCAGTGCCAGCCCTTGCAGCCCGTTCTGCGTCATCACCCGCATCCGCACCAACTGGTGCCGGTGCTGCAGCAACGTCCGCAGATCCCTCTGCTCGCTCGTCGGCAGCCAGATCTGCGGAAACCGCTTCTCCACCAGCAGCCGCCGAATCAACTCCGCATCGCGCCGGTCGTGTTTTTGCTTCCGTGTCTCCGCTTTGCGAATCGCCGCCGGATGCCCCACTCGGTACTCGATCCCCAACTCCTCCAGCAGCCGCAGAAACCAGAACATCGATCCCGTCGCTTCCAACCCGACCAGCACCGGCTTGGGCAGCGCGGCGTAAAACTCCCGAACCGCCTCGCCTTCATGCGCCAGCGTCTTTTCGGTCACTTCCCCCGTCTCGATGTCCACCATCGAAATCGTCTGTTGTCGCGCATGCAAATCGCATCCTATAATTCGCATCTCGGCCTCCTTCGACCCGAGCTCTGCGCGTTGGACAGCACACAGTTTACTCGGATCGTCGTGAGGCCGACTTTGTTATGTCATCAGACTTCAGTCTGTGGGGTTCCGTTTGATCTTGGTTAATGCGAGCGGGCTGAGTGTGCGAATGAACCCCAACAGACTGAAGTCTGTGCTACTAGAACCAGCCGCTGCGATACGCTACCCACCAACTCACCCAGGCAAGAGGGATGGTCGCACCCATCGCCCACCAAAACGGCAAGGCTAGATCGGCCACCAGGCCCAATAAGCCAAATGTGGTCCAGAAGACCTTTCGTTGCATTTCATTATTGTAAGCTGAATGAGGACGTCAAAAATATTTCTGCGCCAGAAAAGCAACATCCTGAAGTGTCGCGATGGAAAGCGGAGAATTGGCAGTTTGCTACTTCTGCTGGATTGTCTCTAGATACTTGATCAGGTTCTGCAAACGGACGTTGCCGAAATCCTGGTCTTCTTCGATCTGGTGAAAGATCGGGCCCCAGACGGGCATCTCGCGGGAGCCATGGGACAGCAAGGAAGGATCGTCGCCGGAAATGAATTTTTGGATTCGCTGGGTGGGGAATTTTCCGCCGTTGTTCTTTGCCAGGACGGTCAGGTCGGCGGGCTTTGTCTTCAACGCTGCTCCCACCGGGCCGTTACCTTTGCCCTCGGGACCGTGGCAGGCCGCGCAGTGCGCGCGGAATAGGTCCGGACCTCTCACTGAATAAATCAACTGCTCATACTGTTTCTGCGCCGCGGGCTTTGTCTGAGCCGCCGCGGCCCCGCCGGAGAGCAAGAACATGCCAAGCGCCAATGATTTCAGAAGCCGCAAACCTGGATTGAGAGTCATTCTGCCCCCTTGGCAGCCGTGTCACGCGCCTCCACCAATACCACGGACAATGCAATACACTTTATCAAGACACAGAAGCTCCCATGCAACCGTTCGAGTTTGAACGCCCCCGATTTAGTAGCATTCATTCGCTGCGGCTCAAAACCGGAAGTGGTGCGTTCCTCCCCAATGCGTGAAGAAAATGAGGCACAACATGAGCATCACCATGAAAAGATAATCTTGTCTGACCATGACGCCCTCCTTTTGCCGTTCCTCCTCACCAAAAGTAGGATGCCACTTTGCGCTGGAGGACGATGTGATGGAGGGAACCCTAGCGCGTGACAGGGATCACAAACAGGCGAAGGTCGGTGAGGCTGCTTGAGCCCTTGTGAAAGAGTAGAATCGTCGGGCTATCGTAGCGCCAACCTTCAGGTTGGCATTTTTAGAGTCAGGCAGATGCCCGCCTGAAGGCGGGCGCTACACAAATCAAAACCGCGTTCTCACACAAGCTTTACTTTCCGGGCGGCGTTTGCGTCTTGTCCACGACTTTTTCCTGAAACTCTTTCATTTCGGAATAGGCGCAAAGCGTTTCACCCATGGGTGCGGTAGTCAGCCTAAACACTTTCGTATTAGACATAGTTTTCGTATAAGCCTTTGGATCGTCGATTGTGACGGAAAGTTCCAGCCGGTCGTGGTCCAGCCTGCGGAAGCGCTCGATGACGTGGAGTGCGTCGCTGTGGGGATGCCCCGTTTGATCCAGCCAGGTCTTGTCGTTGAAGCCAATCGTGTCGATGACGAATGTGTCTCCCCCGTACTTTCCGATCGAATCGCCCATCCAGGAGTTATCCGGATCTTTGGGGTGCTCGCGATCCAGGTCGATTTCCCGCCAGACCTTGGTGTACTCGTACAGGATGTAGACCGCCTTGGGCGTTTGAATGAATTTCAATTCCCAGGGATACATATAAATGCGGGGCACGCCCGGCGGATCGCAAAACCTCTGGACGGGGTCGTTCGTATTGTCAAACGTTTGCAGCGCGCCGAACGGGGGTCTCACGTCCTTAAATTTCTCCGCCGCCCAGGGCGTCATGGGAGCCTGTTCAGGATGTTTGGCGAATGGGTCCGAGGAGTCCCATGTATTAACTCTTGTCCCTTCGGGGCCTTTAAAGTCTGCGTCCCAGGTGCCGGAGAGGTCCGGTATCCCGCCGGACATCAGGCCTGGCTGTCGAGGCTTTGCCTCGGCCGAGCCAGGTGCAGTTTGCGCCGGCAAGTTGGAAGAGAACGCCAGCGCCGCCACCATCGACGCCATCAAAACCGCTTCGCGAATTGACATCTTCAGTTTCCTCCGCGCGAACAAGCTAACTCACTCGGACCGGCCGGGAAGCGCCTGGCCGTTGACGACGGTCTTGAGAATAAACGTGATGGTGCTGGTAATTCCGACAGGTGCGCCATTTCGTGAAGGGTGAGTTTCAATGAGGATGTCGTCTCCGGCCTTCATCGAATTCTTGCTCCATCCGGCGCGCACCATGTGAACCGGCGCGGCGAACTCGATCGTCCAATGCTGCATCTCCCCGCCTTCATTCTTGGCGTCCACATAGACGACCACGTGCGGATTGCTCCAATCGAACTTGGTCACCGTCCCATGGAGGGTGACCGTTTTGGTCATGTCATATCCGGCCACGCCGTGGTGCGCCATCACGGCGCCCGAAAACATCGCGAGGCTCCCCACCACAGCCAGGACGACGACCAGTTTCCTCTTCACGAAGCACCTCCCACCGATTGCCTGCTTAAACATTTAGAAGTCGAATGATGAGCGCCATCATATCAGGACCGGCTCTTTTTAGAAATAATCTGGCTCAAGGATCAATCACAAGAGTATCCAGCAATGTCCTGGTGGCAGGTTTTTTTGTTGAGAGACGCCTATAGGGGGAATGCACACCCCGCGTTTCGCGATCCGAGTAGGACAGGCTTCACAGGCTGAGGAACTACGTCTAGATCAAGTAGGTGAGCCAACCCAAGTTACAATCGTACAAGTAAAATCTTGCTGGCCGGTTTTGCTACCTACTGATGAGGTACATTTAAAGAGTCCGGCGCGGAACTCGCCGGCGGCGCAGGGTCTCGCGAAATTGGTTGCGAATAAAATCCGCCCCACATTTTTTCTCCCCAATCAAAGAGCAATTCTCCTGCCCGGCTCGTGTCCACGTAAGCAAAGACTCCAATCGAGACCAGAAACGCCAAGGCAATGGTCAGCCCGACTGCTGCAATGGGGTGTCTTATGGCAACGGATGGCGGCACCACAACGGCAGTTGCTCCTGCCCCGGAATTCAACTCCAGCGGAAACATCGAGAGTTTATAGTATGGCCCGCTGTATATAGAAGGCTTCAAATTGTAATGAAGTGGATTTCTGCTCGCCAGGACGAGCACCAAATCAGCTTTGCTGCCGAACGCGGCTTCGGGGTCGTTCACTGGTTCAGCGGCCGGAATATCCACGGCGGGCGCAAAATCGGCTTTGCTGCTGGGCGCGACTTCCGCTTCGATCGCCGGTTCAGCAACCGGAATATCGATGACACTCGCTTTCGATTGGCCGGCCCAAACGCGGATTTGGTCACGAGTCTCGTCAGGCAATTGCGTGAATCGCAATCCGCCGATTTTTCCTGTCTCATCTATCCATGCCAACTCGCCGACGGCGCTTATCCTTTTGGCCGAATCGATCGCAAACCGGAAATGGATCGGCCCATCCGCTTTCAGCGGAGCGATCGCCTGAAAGCTCAAGCCTCCCTCGGAGACATCCAGCACAGCCCCGCCGTTATTAAACGGCAAGCTGAGGTAAGCGAAATGTTCCGGCATTTTCCGTATGCTGGTACGACGTTCGTGCGGCATCATGGCATGGTGGCGCCAGAATCTTGAAATGCCATCAGGGTTGCAGATTGTCCGCGAATTCGCGCAGTCCTGGCGCTCCCAGGCGAAGCGAACAAGCTGCAAATGTAGGACGGCGCTAACAGGGAGGCAAGTCCAAATACATGTGAAATATCCTTACTGTTTCACTGCGGCTCAGTCGAGTTTAAGACGAGGGCATCTGTCCCGTATTTCTGATCCGTTCCGCGAATTTCGCGTCCCAGAACGGAGCCTCGTTGCCCGGTATTGGAATTATCTTCCAACTTGCAGGAGGGGCCCAAACTCAACACCAACAGTCCGCCGCGGCCGACTGTTCTACTTGGGTCAACCTGCGGCTCGCATGTCGCTCGACGCGCCGCCTGCGGCTGGGATGTAACATTTCAAAGTGTAATCCATCACCATGCGGTTGGCGTTGAATCTCCAGCCGAGAGTCCGGATGGTCCGCTTCATGCTCTTGATCCATCCGCGCGGCAAGCCATCGCGATCGCGCTGATAGAAAAGAGGTATGACTTCCTCGCGAAGAACGCGGTACAGGTTCTCCCCATCGCGTTGATCGTGCACGTCCATGTTCGTGTGCGTCCGGCCGGTCCCAATCGCGAAGCCGTTCAAGCCGTCGTACGCTTCCGCCCACCACCCGTCCAGAACGGAAAGATTGAGGCCGCCATTCAAGACGACTTTCTGGCCGCTGGTGCCCGAGGCTTCGAGCGGCCTGCGGGGATTGTTCAGCCACACATCGACGCCCTGCACGAGAAAGCGGCCCACGTTGATGTCATAGTCTTCAATAAATACAAATTTATTAGCAAAACGCTTATTACGCATCAACTCCGCGATTTGCTGCAACACCTGCTTGCCGGGAGTATCGTGGGGATGCGCTTTCCCCGCGAAAACGAACTGCACCGGACGCTTGGGATCATTCACCATCGAGGCCAGCAATTCCATGTCGGCCAGAATTAAATTTGCTCTCTTGTAGGTGGCGAACCGGCGCGCAAACCCGATGGTCAGCGCATCAGGGCTCAAAACTCTGCCGAGGCTTTGCAAGGTCTTCGCTGATTCCCCGCGGCGTTCGGCTTGCTCCACCGCTCGCAGGCGAGCAAATTCAATCAGGCGGGTTTTCAAGCTGAGGTGTGTTTCCCAAAGCTCCGCGTCGTCCACACTCTCGATCCCTTCCCAAATCTGGGGCTCGCCGCTGTGTTCGGCCCAGCCGGTCCCGAGGTGGCGATCGTAGAGACGAAACATTTGCGGCGCCAGCCACGTGGGAACGTGCACGCCGTTCGTTATATGACGGATCGGGATTGCCTCTTCCGACCTTCCCGGAAAGAGCGACGTCCACATCGCGCGAGACACTTCGCCATGCAGTGCCGAAACAGCATTGGCGCGCCGTGAGAGTTTCAGCCCCAGCACGGTCATGCAGAAACTTTCATTGGAGTTGTTTGGATTTTCGCGCCCCAGCGACATCAGCCAGTCGTGGGAGAGACCCAGGGAATCCCGCAGAGGTCCCAAATGCTCCTCGATCAGACCCGCGTCGAAGCGGTCATGACCGGCGGGAACAGGCGTATGGGTCGTGAAGACAACTTCGCGGGAGACGCGTGGAACAGCGCGGTTGAAATCCAGGCCTTCCTCCTCCATGCGGGTTCGAATCGCTTCGAGGACGGCAAACCCGCTGTGCCCTTCGTTCAAGTGCAGAACACTTGGCGTGATGCCCATCGCTTTCAGGGCGCGGAAACCGCCCACGCCCAGCAGCAATTCCTGGCGGATTCGAAAGCGGTCATCGCCTCCATAGAGCCGCGAGGTGAGTTCCCGATCTTCAGGCGCGTTTCCTTCGACATTGGAATCGAGCAGAAGCAACGCGCAGCGTCCAACCTTTAGGCGCCAAACCTTGGCGCGGATCGAGCCGCTGCGCGTCTCAATTTGCACGGTGACAGGCTCGCCTTTCGTCCCGATGGCCGGCTCCATGGGCATTTGGCTGACGTCCGTCTGGAAGTACTCTTCCTCCTGCCAGCCGTTCTTGTCCAGTCGTTGCCGGAAATAACCCTGCCCGTAAAACAAGCCGATGCCCACCAGCGGAAGCCCCAGGTCGGAAGCGCTTTTGATATGGTCCCCGGCAAGGACGCCGAGTCCGCCGGAATAAACGGGAAGAGACTCGTGCAATCCGAATTCGGCGGAGAAATAGGCAACCGGACGCGGCCGCAAAATACCGGCGTGCCGCGCGCCCCAAGTGTGGTCCGCATCGAGGTACTCGCGCTTGCGGCGAAAGGCGTAATTGACCCGGCTATGCAGCACGAGCTCCTGGGCCCGGCGCTCAACCCCCGCCAATGGGATTTCGGAGAGCAGGGCGATCGGATTGTGATTGAGCTGCCTCCAACGCAGCGGGTCCAGATCGTGGAATAAGCTCGCCGAATCGTTATCCCAGCTCCACCACAGGTTGCGCGCCAGGGACCACAGGCGCTCCTGCAAGGGAGCGACAAAGCGGTCCAGCGTACGCGCCTCGCTCACCACTGGAGCAAGCTGCGCGGCTGCCTCGGAGAGCATCTTGATTTCTTCGTCGTTAAAAACGCGCGCAGCGATCGTTTGCACGACGAGAACGCCTTGCAGAACTCCGCCCTCGATGAGCGGCACTCCGAGAAAAGACTGGTAAGCCTCCTCGCCCGCCTCGCTGAAATATTTGAAGCGGGGATGATGCTTGGCCTGCTCGACGGCGACGGGCTGCACCTGTTCGGCAACCAGGCCTGCCAGCCCTTCGTGCAGCGCCATCCGCAAAGTGCCGATGCATTGCGGGCGTAAACCGACCGTCGCAGCCAGGATGAGATTGGTCCGGTCCGGCTCGAGCAAGTAGGCGGAGCAAACTTCCGTCTTGAAGCGTTTGGCGATCAGGGCGACCACGTTCATCAGGGTTTCCGCCGGTTTGCCGCCCTCGGCCGCAAGATGGCCGATTTCTTCCAGTGTCAGTACATAGCTGGAGTGCCGTGGATCCGAGGCTGGCATCACTGTTGGCAGTTCCTCTTCGTTCCGTTGCGATCCCGCACTCGGTTGCGCCATCAGGATCCCCTTAATTTACACAGGCTTCCCGTTTGCAAATAATTAGAGTCTACTGTCCCCCCCAGCCTCTTGGAAAGTCCAATCCACAAAATCTATCTGCAAAATAGCAAACTCTTGAAATTCGGGAGTTCGCCTTACGATAGCGATGCCGGCCCAAACCCCGCCCCGGAATGCCATAATCGTTCGCGGCGGCCTTGGCCGTACAAGCTTCCCTATCATGGTCCACAAATTTGATGCGGTGATTCTGGGCGCCGGAGCCGCTGGGCTGATGTGCGCGATCGAGGCGGGCAAACGCGGCCGGCGCGTCGCAGTCCTGGAACGGGCCCATCGCGCGGGCAAAAAGATCCTTATCTCCGGCGGAGGCCGCTGCAATTTCACGAACCTCCATTGCCGGCCGGAACACTTCTATTCCGCAAATCCCCACTTCGCAAAATCCGCTTTGGCCCGGTATGAACCCTCCGACTTCATCGCGCTGGTGGAAAGACACCACATTCCGTATCACGAGAAGACGCCCGGCCAGCTTTTTTGCGACCGTTCCGCGCAAGATATTTTGGAAATGCTCGAAACCGAATGCCGGGCTGTGGGAGTACAGATTATTCTAAACAGCGAAGTTCAAGAGATTCGGCGCACGGACGAATTCTTAGTTTGCATGAAGTCCGGCGAATTTCATGCGCCAGTCTTGGTCGTCGCGACGGGCGGTCTTTCTATACCAAAGTTAGGAGCGACCTCGCTGGGATATGACATTGCCCGCCAATTCGGGCTGAAGATCCGCGAAACGAGGCCCGCGCTAGTCCCGCTGGTGCTGGAGAAAAAAGACCGCGAGCACTATTGTGATTTGGCGGGAGTCTCCGCGGAAGTCGAGGTTTCCACGGACCATTCGGCCTTCCGGGAGAAAATGTTGATCACGCACCGAGGATTGAGCGGACCGGCAATCCTGCAAATTTCCACGTTCTGGCGGGAGCATTCTTCGATCCGAATCGACCTGGCGCCCGGCCGTGACGTCACTCTTGCCATTCGCGAAGCCAAAGAAAGAAATCTGGCCGCCGCGCGGTTTGCTCTCCAGGGGATTCTTCCAAAACGCTTAGCCTAGCGCTGGTTGGACCTGCACACGCCGACGGCTTGGACCAACCAGGCATTGGAAGTGTTTGAACGTGAAGTGCATGAATGGGTCGTCGAGCCCGAGGGCACGGAAGGCTACGAAAAAGCCGAAGTCACTGTGGGCGGTGTGGACACCACAGAATTATCGAGCAAGACGATGGAGTCCCAGCGTGTGCCAGGATTATTTTTCATCGGCGAAGTGGTCGATGTCACAGGGCACCTGGGCGGATTCAATTTCCAATGGGCCTGGGCTTCGGGTGCAGCGGCAGGCCGCGTGCTGTGAGCACGGTGTGCCACCAAGCTTGCCCACCAAGGCATCATTTTCAACGAAGCGGATGCTTATTCTGCCCCTGTCTGGCGCGGCATTGCGCTCGCTGGAAGGAAACAGTTGGACCGCGAGCCTCGAGCCTGCTCGAAGAGCGTGTGGGAAAGCACATCTGAAACGTCCTGTTGGGGTTTGATGCGTTCCATCAGCCGCACATAATCCGCAACCTGTTTCGGTGCACGCACGTCTATCCAGTGCATATCTCTCGCACACCGGATTCGCAAAAAGTGGAATAGCCAATCGGCGCCTAAGGATGGACCGGCAGGTAGATACACGGATTGACAAATCACACGTAGCGATGAGACATTCGCCGCCAAGGAAAGGGGTCATTTATGAAATTCAAATCGCTAGTCTCTTTTTTACTCCCGGCCGTCGGGCTTTTCGTCGTTTCCGTCCCGGTGCTCGCGCACCACGGTTTTGCAGGCCGTTATGACGAGGAACACCCATACACTGTGCAAGGGACTGTCTTGGAATTTCAACTTGAGAACCCGCATTCGGCAATTATTTTCGAAGTGAAGGATAACAATGGCGCCGCTCAACGGTGGCATGCCGAACTGGGCGGTGCGAACGCACTGCGCAGGGCCGACGGCTGGGAAAGAGACACGTTGAAGCCTGGGGACAAAATCACGATCATTGGTCCCCGCAACAAAAACGGCTCCTACGACATGAATCTTTCCCACGAAAGCAAAATTACGATGACGGATACCGGCAAGACAATCCACAACAGCTTCAGAAGCGCGCAAGGCCAATAGACAGTTTTTTGGAACCACCCGGCTCCGTACATTGTCGCCGCTGGAATCGGTTACGCTTGTGCCGTGTTTTTATGGGACTGCTTGTGAAGGTTTGAACGTGCATTGCGAGGGCCCTCAACGGAGGCCAGAATGAAATTGAGGAAGAAAATTTTAGCGGCCAGTCTATTCAGCCTAACGCTCACGGGGCTGACTATTTGCAGCGCGGTGAGTTTTGCTCAGGCGCCGGCTCCCACTCCCCAACCCGCCGCAAATCCCCGCGGTACTCCGATTCGCCCGTCGGGCTCCGCATGGAATCCGAAATCGATTGCCTACCTTAAGGCTTCCAATGCAATGAAAGACGACCAGTTCGGATTCACCGTGGCGCTTAGCGGCGACGGTAACACGATGGCCGTGAGTTCGACCGCGGAAGATAGTGCGGCCAAGGGGATAAACGGGAATCAGGCGGATCATTCCGTGCTGAATGCCGGAGCAGTTTATGTTTATATCCGGAATGGCGGCGCCTGGGTTCAGCAGGCTTACGTAAAGGCATCGAACGCGAAGAAGTCTTACCTGTTCGGGTCCTCTCTGGCCCTGAGTAACGACGGGAACACGATGGCTGTGGGCGCCGTCGGCGAAGCCAGCTCGGCTACAGGCATTGACGGCAATCAAGCAGACGCGTCGATGCCGGGCGCCGGCGCGGTGTACGTCTTCACGCGGACAGGCGCCGCCTGGTCGCAGCAAGCCTATGTAAAGGCTTCGAACACAGGCGAAAAAACCGATGGCGACCAATTCGGTTACTCCGTCGCCTTGAGCGGCGATGGCAATACGCTGGCTACCGGCGCAATTTCCGAACGCAGTGCGGCCACGGGAATCAATGGCAATCAGGCGGACAAATCCTTCGATGGCGCCGGGGCCGTTTACGTCTATGTGCGTGCTGCCGGCGCGTGGTCGCAGCAGGCTTACGTAAAACCCTGGAACACCACGGCCCGAGGAGGCCTTTTCGGCTATTCCGTGGGATTAAGCGGCAACGGGGATACGATGGCGGTAGGCGCGTACGACGAAGAGAGAGGAAAAGGCGCTGCCTACATTTTCACTCGCACCGGCAGCGCCTGGTCGCAACAAATTCGCCTGATGGCTTCGAACGCCGAGGATGGCGATTCGCTTGGATGCTCCATCGCCATCAGCGACGACGGCAATACGATGGCCGCAGGCGCATTCGACGAAGACAGCCTTCTCCGGGGAATCCAGCCGCCAACGGAAGGCAGCAACGACGCGGCATCGGATGTCTCCACCGGCGCGGCGTACGTCTTCGTTCGAACCGGCTCGGCATGGACGCAACAGGCGTTTGTCAAAGCGACCAACACTCGCCTCAATGACCAATTCGCATGGGCTCTTTCCCTGAGCCGCGACGGCAACACGCTGGCCGTCGGCTCTCATCTCGAGGACAGCGGCGCAACCGGCCTCAACGGCGACCAGGAGGACGCCTCCGCCGAAGATTCCGGCGCGGTGTATGTCTACACCCGCAGCGGAGCTACTTGGACGCCTGCCTCTTACGTCAAAGCTTCGAATGTGCGGGCTTCCGCTGAATTTGGAATTTCCGTCGCCCTGAACGCAGACGGTAAAGTGCTGGCCGTGGGCGCTTTCAAAGATAGCGGAGGCGGCGCCGGCGTCAATCCTGCTCGAACCGCTAAGCCGGCCGAGGAATCAGGAGCAGCGTATGTCTATTACTGAGGCAAGGAGGCAAGCGCGTATGCGACACAACTTATTTTTTCTGATGAGCGCCCTGGTGGTCTTGGCTGCGTCAAGTGTTGCGGCTGCTGCGCAGAATGCGCCGGCGGCTGGAGCTGCTCCAGCTGCTCCAGGTCCAGGCGGCCAGCGCGGCGCCGCGGGGCCTCCTCCGCCCATGAGGCTCGTGAGCACGGACATCGCCGATGGAAAGATGCTCGTCGCAAAGTACACCTGCGCCGCAGGAGCGGATGCCGTCTCGCCCGCATTGCAATGGATGCAGCCGCCGCGAGCCACGGCCAGTTTCGCCCTGATCGTGCATGACATGGAGCCTCGCCCGCGCAAAGGCGTCGACGACATCCTGCACTGGATGGTCTGGAACATGCCCGCAGGCGCAAATTCGCTTCCCGAGGGTGTGTCCGCGGCGAGCGCGGACTTGCCGGACGGCAGCCATCAGACCAACGGCAACGCCGGACAAGGCGGAAACTTCGGCTACCGCCCTCCGTGTCCGCCGCAAGATGTCCCAGTGGCGCACCACTATGCGTTCGAATTATTTGCCCTGGATCTGAAGCTCGATCTGCCTGCAACGGCCACACGCGCCGACGTGCTGAAGGCCATGGACGGGCACATCGCGGGACACGCCACGCTTGTGGCGCCGTTTAACCGGTAGGCAAGGTCAGCATGACGTTCCGGGGGCATAACGTCGACAAAGGCACCGCCCTTCCCACCACGAAGACCGAGGTACACCCAAATTCAAAGATCTCCCTAAGCCCGGGCTACTCGCCGTCTAAGAAAGATCTCGGACGACGTGTTCGAGAGCCGCTACGGACGATAGAGCTGTCCCTCGATCACATGTCTGGCCGAGTCGTTTGGCCCGCCCAGGATGGATTAGGTTGCGGTACTCTCTGGCAAGATTGATTTTTGTATAGGTATCGTCTTTGATGATCCCAAGATTGGATGCCACTTCGTTGTATTCATGTAAGTCCCAACGGTCAAGGTTTGAATCCGGTTGCCTGCCGAGCTTTCCACCGCTCACAAGAGCAGCGGTAGCGATTGCAATGTCAGCTGGTGGTCGCTGGTCAAGTGACAACAGGAGCAGGGCTTCGACCGTAGAGCCGGATAGAACTGTGGCTGCCTTCCATTCGCCGTTGGACAAGGCTCTTGTGACAGCTCCGATATCGTTGCGCAGATTTGCCCGCAGGTCCACGTCACTGATGAACTTGAGTTCGGAGGTGGCTGGTGCAGGGGACTCGTCAGGGCATTGTGCAAGTGCGCCCCGAATTCTCCTAAGCGCATTCGCGAGGGGGGCATCAGGAAGCGTGAGGGTTCCAGCGTATTATCAGACCGCGCAGTCCACACCAAGACTGTTTCTCTGATTCGAGCTTTGGAGCAGATGAACGATGCATAACTGGAGATATCCATCGTGAGGAGCTCCTCTGGTATCTGGTCGATTAGGTCGGCAAGTCCTGAGATATCGGCGGTGTCGATGGAGTACGTCTGGGTGGTGAAACCTTCATCAGGGGGGAGAGGGATGGCGTCGATGAAGGCGACGACTTGACTTGGGACGATTCGGGGCATTGAGAACCTCGAAAAACAGTTCCATCAGGAGGATATATTATTATGTGGAAAACCGTCTGTCAGCTTAGATAGAATTTCAACGAGGTTCCGATAGTGGAGCAAAGAGTCCCCTTTGATCTGAACTTCATATTCTATTGAATATCGCATAATATAGCGACACTTTTCGAAGTATCGTGCATCTAACCTGGTATGGGAAACCCTGCTGGAGTGCGACGTGATTTTGATGCTCTCGAACGGCGAAGATTCCAGGGCTTGCGGCTGTTGCGGCAAGGACTGAACCAATCCGAAGTGGCGCGGCGGCTGCGCGTAGTACGCCAGAGCGTGGCGCGCTGGGCGGCGCTAGATCGCAAAAGCGGCGAGCGCGCTTTGCGCCAGGCGGGACGCGCCGGACGCAAACCTCGTTTAACCGAGCTGCAGAAGGCCAAGCTCGAACAACGCCTCCTGGCAGGCCCCGAACGACTGGGCTACGACACCAGCTTGTGGAGTTCGGAGCGCGTGGCGCATCTGATCGAGCGGGAATTTGGCGTGCGCTATCATCCGGGCCACGTGTGGAAGCTGCTGGTATCGCTGGGCTGGAGCTGCCAGCGGCCTGTGGGCCGGGCGCTGGAGCGCAACGAGCAAGCCATCCGCCACTGGAAGAAGGTCTCTTGGCCGGGCATTAAAAAAAAGCCCAAAAAGAGGGGCGAACGGTCGTCTTTCTCGACGAAAGCGGACTGAGCCAGCGGCCGCACCGTTGCCGCACTTGGTCGCGGCGAGGCCACACCCCGGTGCTGCAATATCACTTTAACTGGAAGACGCTTTCGGTCATCGCAGGCATCACGCTGTGGAATTTCTACTTCCGCTTGTATCCCGGAGCGATCCGCGCTCCGCAAGTGGTGGCGTTTCTCAAACACCTGCTGCGGCACATTCCCGGAAAGCTGCTGTTGGTGTGGGACCGGCTGCCCGCGCATCGCAGCCGTGTAGTGCAGCAGTTCGTGGCCGCGCAGAACGGCCGCATCTACATCGAGTACCTGCCTGCTTACGCTCCGGAATTGAATCCCACCGAATACATCTGGGGCCACGCCAAGCACCACAAACTTCCCAACGCCTGCCCCAAGGACTTTGCCGAGTTGAAGCACGGAGCCCGCCGCGCACTTCGCAACATGCGCCGCCGTCCCACCCTCATTACCGCCTTCTGGAAACAGGCTTCCTTGTGGCCTGAATGACCCTATATTATGCTGGACTCAGTAGGACCTCTCGCGATGAATTTCAGGAGAAATCGTGAACCGCCCTCAGCCTATCGCCCGCCCCCACTGATCGTAGTTACGCACGATTGGAATAGATGATAGGTCGAGACGACTACCCCAAATACCTCGGCGTGTCGTGTCGTCCAACTTCCAGAATGAAGAAATCGAGCTTTCATCGAAAAAATGTTGTCGAAGTCCGTCGTCTGCGAGCAACCGCGAAAACGCAAAACAGGCGAGTCGCTCCATCTGTCTGGTTCTCCACAGCGCGACGTCCTCAGGTTTCTCCGGAGTCACACAGCGGAGACTGCGATCCCACTCGTGGACATGTTCAGCGTCACTCCTCATGTCAAATGCTTGATCCAGGATTGCCAACGCTTCGGCATTCGCATTTGCAAAAGTTTGGCATCGGTGACAAAAATCCTTTTTCGTTTTCCCCGTTGAAGGCAATGTGAGTGCTTCCAAGGCTCGGACAAATTGATGCAGTCGTTCTTGTCCGCCTTGTTGTCGAAGGCCGTCAAAGAGGATGCCCAGTCCCCTTAGAAATCTTTGATAATCTGAAGAAGCCCGGAGGGCATTCAATACTGAGAGGAAGCGTGTAGCCTGTTGAAGTCGTCCAATAGTAACTGCTGCTCGAATATATCCCTTTGTGGGCTGATATTTTTCAATGCTCGCCATTTGGCGAATGTACGCAGTTCCGCTGTCCAGACTTCCTGTCACGAGATTGGCAGCTTGATGCTCGATTACCCCGCTCAGTTGAAGCAGCGAGTATAAGTGTGCCATTTTCTCGCCGAGCAATTCGTCTTCTTTTTCGATCGCATAGGATCGGCTCGAACTGACGCGACCTAGTACCAGATTTGCGTTCTTGATCTCTTCAAACCGAATTGTGCCAACCAAAGTCTCCCAGTGCATATCAAAAGCGGTGGGGTACCCGTGCAAAACCCACGTGTGATCGCCGAGCTGAACCTCTGGAAGGTTACGAGGTTCATTGAAAACATTCGTAACCAATAACAACACGAATTTATCGCCGTCACGTAGTGAGAATGAGCCTGCGTTGTTAAAATGGCTGCTCATGGATGAGATGTCGTCGATAAGTGTCCGCTCCAATTTACAACTTTAAAATTTGAAAGGCCGGAAAAAATGTCCAGGCTTGGTTACTCGGCCATCTCGATCTTAACTCCGATCATGGGGTGGGTGGCCCGTCCGGGGCTAGTTGAGACGCCAGCTAATTCAGCGTTTGGGGTGCCCGGGCTGCGGCGGCGCAGGCGGCGTGAAGCTGGGCGCGAAGCTTAGGGCTGCACAACTACGCGATTCCGGGGGGTTCGGCGGGTGTTGGTCTTTTTCCGGAAGCGGGCAGCCGCTGGCTTCTTGCGAAAAAACTGCGTGAGACTAACCGTGCGGTCGGGCAATACCGCACGCACTTCAATCCTGCCGCCAAGGGCTTCGACATAATCGCCTAGGGTGTTCACCAGCATGCCGGGGCGCTTTTCCAGGCGCGAGACGGCGGCCTGTGTTGTCTTGAGCTTCTTGGCGAGCGTGACTTGTGTCATCTTCAATGCTTCACGCAAATCGCGCAGCTCCATCTCCCTCAAGTCCCGCATTGCCAGCGAACGAGCGCGGGCCTGTTGCTCCCTGGTCATCGTCCGGTTTTTAATGTCGCGCCAACTCGCCCGCATCGTCCCGTCCTTCATTGCTGTATTCAATCGTCCATGCCATCTATGGCATATTACACCAAGGGCATATTTCTGCCAACGGAGAATACTGGAGAGCGGCCTGGCGAGTCAGCCGGGTGCCCCATCCTTGACGCCTTTCAAGGGCGGGGTTCTTGATATGAGATTCCGGCGGGGATGACGTCGACAAAGGCCGTGCCACCGCCGTGTCTCCCGCGAGCGCGGATCTGCCGCACGGGAGCCATCAAACCAATGGCAACGCCGGGCAGGGCGGAAACTTCGGCTACCGCCCGCCGTGTCCGCCGCAAGATGTCCCGGTGGCGCACCACTATGCGTTCGAATTATTTGCCCTGGATCTAAAGCTCGACCTGCCTGCCACGGCCACACGCGCCGATGTGATGAAGGCCATGGACGGGCACATCGCGGGACACGCCACGATTGTGGCGCCGTTTAACCGATAGGGAAGGTCCGCAGCCGCCTCTTTTATTTTCTGGGGACGTTAACCCACGCCAAGCCAAGATTCTGGATTTTGGCCTGGCAATCTGCCCCGTTATGTAGTCTCCTCGCTTGCATTTGGACGCAGGTCCGGTGTGCGCATCGCCCTCCTGCTCGCTAACCTGCGGCATTGCCATCCGTCTCATATAGGGAGCGCAAACTGGCAATGCTGAGCCAGGTACTTGAAATTCCGGATTGCGGATAAGGAGAAACCATGAATTTGCAGAGGTTTAGGGGGAAATCGAAAATTCTTGCCGGCGCAATGATTCTTTTGCTCGGGATGGCCGGTTGGGGCGTGGCCCGCGCCAGCCAGAAGTTTTTTACGCCCGGCGTGCATATTTCCATGAAGCTGGCCGACCCGGCCGAAGGGCCCAGCAGAACCGGTTTTGCCCCCGTGGTGAAAACGGTATTGCCGGACGTCGTGAATATTTCCACGTCCAAAGTCGTCAAAGCATCCGATCACCCCGATATGCAGGATGGGATGCCGGATGGCATGCCTCCGTTTTTCCAACAGTTCTTTGGACAACAGTTCGGCCCCAATTCTGAAAATCGCGCGCCAAGACAGCGCGACCAACGCGAAGACAGCCTCGGGTCGGGCGTCATCGTCAGCCCTGACGGCTACATTTTGACCAACAATCACGTCGTCGACGGCGCCACGGACGTCCGCGTCACTCTTGCCGACAAACGCCAATTGAAGGCCACGGTCGTGGGAACCGATCCCAAGACGGACATTGCCGTGTTGAAGGTCGAGGGAAGCGGATTCCCCGCCATTACCATCGGTGATTCCTCCAAGGTGCAAGTGGGCGACTATGCTCTGGCCATCGGAGATCCGTTCGGCGTCGGGCAGACCGTTACCATGGGAATCATAAGCGCCATGAACCGCGGAAACCTGGGCATCGAAGATTACGAAGATTTTATCCAGACCGATGCGCCGATCAATCCGGGCAATTCCGGCGGAGCGTTGGTGAACGATCGCGGCGAACTGGTCGGAATCAACACCGCCATCCTCTCGCACGGATCTGGCGGCAATGAGGGAATCGGATTTGCCATTCCCGTCAATCTTGCGCGCAGCGTGATGAATCAAATTCTCGACCACGGCAAGGTCAATCGCGCCTACCTCGGCATCATGGTGCAAGACATTACGCCCGGAATTTCCAAGGCCATGGGCTTGAAATACATGAAGGGCGTTCTCGTGGGCGATGTCACCCCCACCGGTCCGGCGCAGAGAAGCGGCGTCCAGAGAGGCGACGTGATTCTGGAAGTCAATGGAAAACCAATGGAAGACAGCCGCGAATTGCGGATGACCATCTCGATGATGGATCCGAACGCGACCGTGAATCTGAAACTCGTGCGGAACGGCAGCCCGACCGACGTAAACGTCAAGCTCGGCGAATTGCCAACCGACAAGGAACAGGCCAAGACCGAGGAAGGATCTTCCAAGCAGGCACTCGACGGAGTGACCGTGGAAAATCTCGACGCGCAATCGGCGAGACAGTTGGGAGTACCAGCGGCAACTTCCGGAGTGGTCGTCACCGACATCAACCCGTCTAGCCCACTCGCATCGGCGGGACTGCGAACCGGCGACGTCATTCAGGAAGTGAACCATCAACCGATAAGGAACGTCGCGCAATTCGAGGAAGCGGTCCGCAAGGCCGGCAACAATCCGTTGCTCCTGGTGAACCGTAAAGGCTCCACGCTCTTCCTTGCCGAGTAATCGCAGAAGACGCTGAATCCATCAGGCCCCTCCCGATGACGGGTCAAGAGCCCCGCGACGAATCTTCGCGGGGCTCTTTCTTTTTATCGCACAGGCCAGTAGCGCAGGCTTCAGCCTGTGGGGTTTGGTCCATGCAAGGACGAACTCCCACAGGCTGAAGCCTGCGCTACTAAATCCTCGAAAGCAGCCGTTAGTGGAAACGCCGGTTAAGAAGCGGTCCGCCGCGAAAATGTGCGACTATACTAAGCGAGTCCATTTCATGCGCACATACTTGAATCGGGTCCTGTACGCGCTACTTATGCTGCTCGCTGTTGCATACGGTTACGACTATGCTTCCGTTCGCCGCAGGATGAGCGCGCAAAAGCCGGGCGATCCGTTCGACGTTGTGACCTATCCCCACATTCTCGCGATTCCCGAGAAGGGCAACAAGGTTGAATATGCACTGGACGCGCAATCGCCCATGAAATCGGATCCGTGCGTTCACTCCTTGTTTCCTCACTTCGGGTACACTCCCTGCTGGTACGTGCTCCGAAATTCGAAGAGTCCCACTCAGATGATGATTGTGTTTCCCGCGCCCGGTCTGTAGAGAAAAAATGCCCCCTATTGATTCGGGCAAAACTGCTTGACTTCCATTCACGCGCGAGCTAAAGAATCCGCACCGCGCACGGTCATATGCTGCATTTCTGTTTGAGTGAGGGAAACATGAAAAAATCGCTGCTGTTTGCTTTGTTTCTGGCATGGTTCGCGTTCGGCCCTTTGCGCGCGCAGACGCCCGTGGAGAAACCGGTCGTGAAACTGGATCCTTCCCTGGACGCGCTCATCTCACCCGATGCCAAACTGGAACTCGTGAAAAACGATTTCGGATTCACCGAAGGAGTCGTGTGGGTCGACCAGGGTAACAGCGGCTACCTGCTCTTAAGCGACATGTATGCGAACGTGATTTATAAAGTCACGCCGGAGGGAAAAGTTTCCCTCTACCTCGATCACAGCGGCTACACCGGGTACGACATCTGGCGCGTGGGCATGCCGCAACCCGACGCCAATCGAAAAGACGTCTTCTTTATGATCGGATCGAACGGCCTGGCGCTGGATCGCCAGGGCAGATTGCTGATCGCCACATGGACGGGGCGCTCGATCGACCGGATCGAAAAGGACGGCAAGCGCACCATCCTGGCCGATCGTTACGAAGGCAAACGATTTGGCGGAACGAACGATCTCGTCGTGAAGAAGGACGGAGCGATTTATTTTACCGATGGTTTCGGCGGGCTGCGAGGCAGGGACAAGGACCCCTCGGCGGAATTGGATTTCGCCGGAATTTTCATGTGGAAGGACGGCAAGGTCACGCTGGCAATCAAGGATATTTCAACCCCGAACGGTCTCGCGTTTTCGCCGGACGAAAAATATTTGTACGCCAATGGAAGCCAGAACAAGTACGTCCGCCGCTACGACGTGCAGCCCGACGATACGCTCACCAACAGCCAGATGTTCATCGATATGAGTTCGGACAAAGCCGGGGGAATCACGGACGGCATGAAGGTGGACACGAAGGGAAATGTCTGGGAGTCCGGCCCGCGCGGAATTTGGATCATGTCGCCGGACGGCAAACATCTGGGCACCATCTTGACGCCCGAATTTGTCGCGAACGTTTGTTTTGGCGACCATGACAACAAGACGCTCTACGTCGCGGCCCGCACCGGCGTTTACAAAATTCGCGTGAACATCCCCGGGCTTCGGTAGGATAGGCTTCAGCCTGTCTGCTTTTCCGGCCCGCACCGAAAATCAAACCAGACAGGCTGAAGCCCGTCCTACTCAAACCGCTCCCCCGGATGCTACACGACAGGTAAGGAGACTTTATGAATTGGTTTCTATGGGCGTTATTCTCCGCATTTTTCGCGGGCCTGACCGCGGTACTTGCCAAGGTCGGCGTCCAGCAGATTAACTCGAACATGGCGACGGCGATCCGCACCGTAGTCATTTTGATTTTCGCGTGGGCGGTGGCGCTGGTGACCAAAAATGAGCCGTTTTCGGCAATCGGCAAACGCACCTGGATTTTTCTGATTCTGTCGGGGATCGCCACCTGCCTTTCCTGGCTGTGCTATTTCCGAGCCTTGCAACTCGGCGAAGCCTCGCAGGTCGCCCCGGTGGACAAGCTCAGCGTCGTCGTGGCCATCGCGCTGGCCGCAATTTTCCTTCACGAGCGCATGACGTGGCACCACTGGGTAGGTGGCTGCCTTATTTTTACCGGAGCAGTCGTGTTGGCCTACGCGTGAGGTGAAGATTTTGTCTTGGGCGGCCCATCCATTTTCATGCGATGTGTTGAGTGAGCGCGCAAATGCTCGAATCGAATCTCGAAAAAAGATAATGGGACGCCATGACTGGCGTCCCATTATTCCACTGCGCCGTTCGCTTCCTATCGAGACTTCCTAAAAAGCTCGGACGCTCAATCGACCGCTGTCGCAGTCGGCGAAGTTCCCGTGAAGTAAATGACCACGTACGCCTTGATCGTGTCATTGGCCTGCGGGATACCGTAGACCTTAACTGGGGTCCCGGTAGTGAGGTTGGTTGTAATTGTAGTTTGACCGGCGCTGGTCGTGATGTCGACGGCGCTGACCGTCACGGTGCTCACGCCGCCGACGCTGGTTCGATCCACCTGATACACGAGTGTCCCCGAACCCGGAGTGGTGCTCAGGTCCACGGGCACGTTCATGTTACCGAGTGGCTCGGACATCATGAAAGTTCCGTTGGAGTAAGAAGTCTGTGCTGTGCCAAGCGGAACCGTGGTGGGAATCAGAACAGTCCACGGCACAGCCCAGGCATTCGCCAGGATGGGATCGTTCCATGTGGCATAGCTTTCGCCCCACACTGGATACGCTCCCGCGGTGCCGCCGAAGTTCACCGTGCCATTCGTCGCATTCTCAAATGACATGATTGCGCCGGAGCCGTCGTTCGGGAGCGTCGGAAATGTGAAGTTCCACCACTTGAACCCCATGATCGCGGCGCCAGTGGAGGGATCGGTTCCATTCGGCGTGTTACTGGAAATGTAGGGCAGTGAGAATGTGTAGTTGTCAGAGGATGTGTTGAATTTGCGAGTATAAGTGAAGTTGTTCGCATTTACGGCGGAGATGCTGCCGTCGTACCGGGCAACCTCGATGTCGACGGTCTCTACCGTGAACGGACCGAGCGTGGGGTCCTGCGGAACCACTGTGGGGTCCACGCTGGCGTGGATCTTGAATCCGCGCACCAGATTCTTGCTCGTCAGGAAACCGGTTCCCTGTCCGATGGGCGTGGTGTCTGCCACGGCATTCCATGGGGTCCGGAAATAGAACTCCGTATTCGCGTCGACGATCAGGTTAACGGGCTGGCCCAGTTCGTTTTGGACCGTGATCACATCGTTCGACGTATTCACATGGAGCACGTGGCCTTCAGGGCTAAAGTAAACGCTGTTGAAGGCGTTGGCGGCCCAAATGCGCACCGCGACGAGCGACCCGTCGGATTGATACCGCGCCGCGACGCGAACGAACCTATTCGTCAAGCCACTCGACACCGTGGAGAAGTTCTTGATCGTGACGACCGTTTTTGCGTCCACGTCATAGAAGAGTGTCCCGTTTGTCGCGTCCGCTAGAATCGTAAGAGAGCGGGACGAAACGATAGCGGTTTCCGGATTGGTGGGTGGCTCAACCGGAAAATCCTTCGTGATCGTGATGGAGCTGTCATCCATGGAAACACCGGTCACGGTGCCATACGTGTGACGAAGGATAAGCCGTGTGATGTCCCAGATGGGATGATGGCGCACAGGACCTTTATTGAAGTTCACCGCCCAAATGGTTTGTCCACCGTTAGCCGGTGGGACATGCCCCACCAAAAATGCCGGGTGGGCGAGATCGAATTCCACGTCCACGGAACTCGTTTGATTCGCCGCCACGACCAGCGGGGAAACGAAATTCACGTCGACCGGGACGGTCAAACTCCCGGAGCTGCCAGACTTGCCCTGGATCTGAATTTGGTTCGCCGGAATGGTTGCGCCCGCCGTGCCCGCGAACCCAGTCTCTGGATCTGCGGCAACAATCAAAGTAACGTCGCCCGGATTCGCACTGATCGTGAGAATCGCGCCGGTGTACGTGCCGGCTGGCACGGAGAAAGTTCCGAGGATGTCACTAAGTTGATCGAGCTGCACCAAATTGGTGGTGGGTACGGGGCTGGGTGCCGTGTAGACGCTGACGGGACTGCCCGCGCCTTGCGGGACAAGTGAAATGCTCAGAATCTTTATACCGATCGTGGCCCAGTCTTCCGTGGAGGCATCGCTCACCATGATGTTCACGCTGCCATCCTGCGTTCCCCCACCGTTCGAGCCCAAATTGGCGCTGGAACTGGAACCGCATGCGACTGAGAAAAGAGGCATCGCTGCTATCACTAACCCCAGGAAAATATGCGATAATCTGGAATTCATTTTTCGTCTCCTGCGAAGACTCGGTGGTCTCCACTCGTTTGTATAGACCATTGCCAGATAGGATTGCGCCGGGCCCCGAATACCGAGCAAAAATTCCGGCCAGCACCATACAAAACACGGAAACGGGAATAGAGTTGCGGTGGAATGGGACGGAAGTGGTGGTACGAAAGTACTATTCAGAAAAATGAGGGCCTCAGCCGTCTGTTGCGCCGGACATTCCACCTGTCCCAAGTGGAGCAATGCGGACAGCTGTACTCGCGGGCTACCGCTGCAACTTGGACTTGGTTTATGTACCGCCCGTCCGCCGCGGCGGACGGGCATCCGTTTGATTCGAAAATGCCAATCTGAAGGTTGGCGCTACATTTAAGAAATTACGCTTTGGCGTCTCGCGATGCGGCGGCCCACTTCCCTTGCGCCTTGACGATCAGCTCGATCACTTCGCGAACCGCGCCTTCGCCGCCCGAACGTGAAGTAACGAAATGCGCGGCACGTTTCACTTCCGGGGCGGCGTTGGCAACCGCGACCGCGAGCCCCACACGCAGCAACACGGGAAGATCGGGGAGATCGTCGCCCACGTAGGCAACTTCGCTGCTGTCCGCCCCGGTGGCCTGTAAAATCTCTTCGAGAGCGCCGAGTTTTGTGGCCCGGTGTTGGTACACAAACTCGATTTCGCATTCCCTGGCGCGCTGCGTGACGGCGCTGGATTCCCTGCCGGTAATGATCCCCGTGCGAAGTCCGGCGGCGCGCGCGAGCTTCAATCCCGCCCCGTCATACGCGCTGAATCCCTTGATTTCACTGGCCGTGCCGTCCCGGCGCGAGAGCAGCCAGATGCGGCCATCGGTCAACACGCCATCCACGTCCATCAGCAGCACGCGAATCTTTTTCGCGCGCTCCGCCAGCGACTTGTTTACCTTTGGATTAGATATTGTTTTTATCATAGAGGTCGTATGCCAAGCGCCGTTTGCGTTGCGTTAGGGAAACTCTAGAAAAGTTCCAGCGTCCAGAGATCGTGCAGATGCACCACGCCGAGCGGCTTTCGCGCGGCATCGGCCACGACGAGGGAGGTGATGTGCCGCTCTTCCATGATGCGCAGGGCGCTGCCGGCGAGTTCGGCCGGCGCGAGCGTTTGCGGTGTCTTGTTCATGCAATCGCCGACCACAAGGCCAATCGTGGCGGCTCCCCGCTGCTGCATCAAGCGCCGCAAGTCGCCATCGGTCAGGATTCCCGCCAGGCGGCCCTCGCTGTCCACAACCGTTGTCATGCCCAATCCTTTTTTGCTGATTTCGTAGATGACGTCCGGCATTTTCGCGGTGATTGGGACGCGCGGCATGGCGTCTCCCGAGTGCATCAGATTTTCGACGCGCAAAAGTTTCTTGCCCAGGCGCCCGCCTGGATGCAACGCGGCGAAATCGCCGGAACTGAATCCTCGGCGGTCGAGCAGTGAAACGGCCAGCGCGTCGCCCATGGCCATGGCCACCGTCGTCGAAGCCGTCGGCGCCAGGTTGAGCGAGCAAGCTTCTTCTTTGACGCTTACGTCCAGCGTGACATCGCTCGCCACTCCAATCGTGGATTTCGGATGGCCGGTGAGCGTGATCATGCGCAGCCCTAGCCGCTTGATCGTTTCGAGCAACGCCGCGATTTCCTCGGTTTCGCCGCCGTAGCTCACCGCCAACACCACGTCCTCGCGCATCAGCATGCCCAAATCGCCGTGGACTGCCTCCGCTGGATGCAGAAAAACCGAAGGCGTGCCCGTGCTCGAAAACGTCGCGGCGATTTTCCGGCCGATCAATCCCGACTTCCCCATGCCGATGACAACCACGCGGCCCTTGCAGGCCAGTAAAAGATCCACGGCCCGCTCGAAACTCGCGTCGAGCCTGTGAAGAAGCTCGGTGAGAGCTTCGGCCTCGATGCGCAGAACGCGTTTCGCCGTATCAAGGCTCCGGTCGGGGCTCACTGCACGCTCCAGCCGCGAACTAGCGCGGCAATCTGTTTGAGTTTTCCCAGCAGCGCGGGCAATTCCGCGAGCGGCAAAGCATTCGTTCCATCCGAAAGAGCTTTCCCGGGGTTTTCATGCACTTCCAGAAAAATGCCGTCCACGCCCACGGCGGCGCCCGCGCGAGCGAGCGGCTCGATGAATTCGGGCTGCCCTCCGCTAGACTTCCCTGCTCCGCCCGGAAGTTGTACCGAATGCGTCACATCGAAAACTACGGGACAGCCCGTCTTTCGCATAATCGGAAAGGAGCGCATATCGACAACGAGATTTTGGTAGCCGAAGGAAGCGCCGCGTTCGGTGAGAAAAATATTTTCATTGCCGGTCTTCGCTACTTTCTCCACGGCGTTGGCCATTTCCCACGGCGAAAGGAATTGCCCCTTTTTCAGGTTCACCACGCGACCCGTCTTTCCGGCGGCCACGAGCAAGTCCGTCTGCCGCGAAAGAAACGCGGGAATCTGCAGGACGTCGGCGACTTCGGATACTGGCGCGGCCTGAGATGCTTCATGAATGTCCGTCAGAATCGGAATCCCGAAGCGCTCCTTGATTTTTTTCAGGATTCGCAGACCCTCGGCAAGGCCGGGCCCCCTGTAAGATTCCTCGGAGGATCGATTGGCCTTGTCATAGGAAGCCTTGAAAACAAAAGGCACTTTGGCGTCAGCTGCGATTTTCTCCAGCCGCTCGGCCATCAACAGCGCGTGGCCTTCGCTCTCAATCACGCAGGGACCGGCAATCAACACAAGCGCTTGGTTGCCGCCGATGCGGACGCTTCCAATCGAGATTTCCCTCGCAATTTGCATTCAGAATTCCCTTTAAATCTCGCGCGGATCATAGCGTATGCGGGACAGCCAAGTTTTGCAACGGAAGTAAAGGCCACGCATAAGAAAAGGTCGGGCAATCCGAACCCACGACAACCTGAATGCGTCGGTAGGCGAGTTGCCGTGTACTCGCAAACAGGTTGTGTGATACATTCCGGCACAAATGACGAATCCTTCCGATGATTTATCGCGAAGGTCTTTTCTGAAAGCCACTCTGGCAGGAACTGCTATTTCTTTGGCGAAAGTTCCCGCAGTGACGGAAACAGACCTGAATTCTCAAAGGACAAATCCAGTGAGCGGCAGCCAAAGCGACGACCTCGCTAAATTGACCATCCACGAAGCAGCCGATTTGATACGCAAGAAAAAAGTCTCGCCCGTGGAACTGACCACGGCGTGCCTCGCGCGGATTAACCAAATCAACCCTACACTGAATGCCTTCATCACGATCACCGCAGAATCGGCCATGGGACAGGCGCGCGAAGCCGAAGCCGAAGTGATGCGAGGGAAATGGCGGGGCCCGCTTCACGGAGTCCCGATCGCTCTCAAAGATCTGTTCGATACGGCCGGCGTGCGTACAACTGCGGGCAGCGGCGTATTTAAAGATCGCATTCCCACGGAAGATGCCGAAGTGGTGCGCAGGCTCAAGGCTGCAGGCGCTGTGCTGCTGGGAAAAACCAACATGCATGAATTCGCGTTTGGCGGCACATCCATCGTCAGCTACTTCGGAGCCGTGCACAATCCCTGGGAGTTAAGCCACATCGCCGGTGGCTCATCGGGCGGTTCCGCAGCGGCATTGGCGGCCGATCTCTGCTACGGAGCGCTTGGATCAGACACGGCCGGCTCCGTGCGTCTTCCGGCATCCATTTGCGGCATCGTTGGTCTTAAACCCACGTACGGCCTGGTGAGCATACGCGGCGTGATCCCTCTTTCCTGGTCGCTCGATCACGTCGGACCGATGGCCCGCACCGTGGCGGACACAGCCCTCTTGCTTCAAGTGATCGCCGGATACGACGAGAAAGATACGACGAGCGAGCAGATGAATGTCCCCGATTATTCGCAAGCTCTCGGGACGAAAGTGTCTTCCCTGCGAATCGGCGCGCCGCGCGAATTCTTTTTCGCGGACCTCGATCCGGAAATTGACGCCGCAGTGAAGGAGGCCTTATCCGTTTTGGCGAAACTCACGGCCGGGATTCGCGATGTCCCCTTTTCGGCGAATTCCATGGAAACTTTACGAGACGTTGTGAGGGCCGCCGAGGCCTATGCGTACCACCGTGAATACGTCACCAAAACTCCGGAGCTCTACCAGCCGCTCACACTGAAACGGATTCAAGCGGGCGCCAACGTGACTACTCCCGCATACATTCAAGGCCGCCGCGACCTCGCGCAAGTCCGCCGAACGGCCGGAAAATGGCTGGAGTCGGTGGACGTGCTGGTCACGCCTACGATCCCCATTCCGCCCGCTGCGATTTCGGATCCGCACGCCGATGATATTTTGCCGGAAGTCCGCAACACGTCACCCTTCGACGTCAACGGCTGGCCCGCCATTTCCCTCCCGTGCGGTTTCACGAGCCAGGGCCTCCCGATCGGATTGCAGATCATTGGCCCTCACGGAGGCGAATCCGTCGTCTTTCAGCTCGCCCATGCGTACGAGCAAGCAACAGAGTGGCACAAGCGTCGTCCGCAGTTGCCTGCGCGCGCACCGACCGCGGTTTAGTAGCACAGACTTCAGTCTGTGGGTTTCCATTTGATCTTGGCAGGCTTGTCGAATTTGGCTAGGCGTCGATCTTGACTTGCGCTGGTGGCCTGGCAGCATTGGCGGAACCCCACAGACTGAAGTCTGTGCTACTAAAATCTAATTGGAAGGCGACGTCTTAGCGGACATGGAAATCGCGGCTGAGTTTCCAGATGTCACGCCGCTGCCGCCATGCTGATGCGCGTGCGCCGCGCCCATGAACGCGTAGAAGAGCGGATGCGGCACCAGGGGCGTCGACTTGAATTCCGGATGAAACTGGCAGGCGAGAAACCAGGGATGGTTCGGGGCCTCGATGATTTCAACGTATTTGCCATCGGGCGAGCGGCCCGTGATGCGGAATCCGGCATCGGTGAGCGTTTTTTCGTACTCGCAATTAAATTCGTAGCGGTGGCGGTGGCGTTCACTGATCTCGGTGGTTCCGTAGGCGCGAAACGCCGCTGAATCTTTCTCGATCTTGCAGGGCCACGCGCCGAGGCGCATCGTGCCGCCCATTTCGTCCACGCCCAGCAACTCGCGCAGTTTGTAGATCACGCGGTGCGGCGTTTGCGGATCGAACTCGGTACTGTCCGCCCCGGCAAGACCTACAACGTCGCGCGCATATTCGATCGTCGCGCACTGCATGCCCAGACAAATGCCGAAAAACGGAACCTTGTGCGTGCGGGCATACTCGATGGCGAAAATCATCCCTTGAATGCCGCGCTTGCCAAATCCGCCGGGGATCAGGATTCCGTCCGCGTGGCGCAAGCGCAGCGCCGCTGTCTCGCGCGAATCCAGCTCTTCGGCTTCGACCCACTCGATGATGGCGCGGTCCTTATGCGCGAGGCCGCCGTGGATCAGCGCTTCCCGCAAACTTTTGTAGGCGTCTTCGAGCTGCACGTATTTGCCAACAACGGCGATGCGCACCTGGCCCTGCGGCTTCCTGATGCGGTCGAGCAACTCAAACCACGCGCTCAGATCGCGCTCCCGTGCTTGCAAATGCAGTTGCTGGAGAATCTGGTCGTCGAGTCCTTCGTCTGCCAGCGCCACCGGCACGGCATAGATCGTGTCCATGTCCGGCATGGAGATGACGCGCGCTTCCGGCACGTTGCAGAAGAGCGCGATTTTCTTTTTCAATTCCTGCGGCACGGTGCGGTCGCTGCGGCACAGCAGCAGGTCGGGCTGAATTCCGATCGAAAGCAACTCCTTCACCGAATGCTGCGTCGGCTTGGTTTTCAATTCGCCCGCCGTGGGGATAAACGGGACGAGCGTGACGTGCACGTGCACAAAATTTTCCGGACCGAGTTCCAGCCGCATCTGCCGGACCGCTTCGAGGAACGGAAGCGATTCGATGTCTCCGACCGTCCCGCCGATCTCGATGATCACGACGTCGGTATCGACAGCGATTTTCCGGAACGCAGCTTTGATCTCGTCGGTGACGTGCGGAATGACCTGCACGGTTTTGCCCAGGTAATCTCCGCGCCGTTCCTTCGTGAGGATGGCTTCGTAGATTCTGCCGGTCGTCCAGTTGTTCTCGCGCGTAAGTTTGGCATGGGTAAAGCGCTCGTAGTGGCCGAGATCGAGATCGGTTTCGGCGCCGTCGTCGGTGACGTACACCTCGCCGTGCTGATACGGGCTCATGGTGCCCGGATCCACGTTCAAGTAGGGATCACATTTTTGGAGAGTGACTCGGAGACCGCGGCTTTCCAGAAGACAGCCAATCGACGCCGCTGCTACGCCCTTACCCAGGGAGGATACAACACCACCGGTAACAAAAATATACTTCGGCGCCATCCGCTCAGTTCCAGCCGCTTACAAAATATGGAATGCGGAACTGGGTTCAATCCTCCAGAAAGATGTTGGCGTACAACGCATTCTACGGGGAAAGCACGTCACTGTCAACGAGCAGCCGCATGGCGCCCTGAACGCCGCACAAAGCGCGACTTTAGGAGAATATTGTGCAAGTCCTTCGGAAGCAAAATCACAGTAGATGGCGCGAGGGGATATCCTCCACCGCGCCATCCTTCGGCGATTCGTTCATTTCTTAGTTGCCGTCGCGGCCGCGAGGATCGCCGCCAACTTAATCGTGATCGTGGCCAAACAGGTCACGCATCACTTTGACGTTGTCGTCGCAAGCATGGTTCAGGCAAGGCAGCCCGAATCCCGCCTCGAGAGACTTGAGCAGCGAAAAGCTGGTGTAATATCTGTCGCTTTGAACGCCTTCCTCCGCGTCGCTGTTGGTCTCGACGGTGAGGACGACGATGTTCTGATTCTGCGGAGGGAACAGGCCGGTTGGCGGCGTGCTGATGCCGCTGTAGTCGTTCTCATCCCACACGATCACGATGGCCGTGCGGCCGTCGTGCCATACCGGTGAGTGCTTGATGGCCTTGACCAGCCGCTCGATCGTCGTGTCGCCTTGCAGAATCAACCCGGGATTCAGGCCAACCTGTGTGCCGTTCGTGAGGCCGGCGGTGCCTATTCCAGGGTCAAAAGCACAGAACGCATCGCCATTGCCTCGCCCATGCTGGTCATTGCATTGGCTCGGCGCAATGAAAGCCAGCGACGGGACATCGCCTCTCCCCAAGTCGGAATACAAGCCACGTGGGCCGTCGAAACCGACGATGTTTTCCAAACTGTTCCCCAACTCCGTTCCCTCCTGGACGCTCTGGAAATATGCGAACGGATTGTGTTTTACGGCATATGCCTGCACGACGCTGCTGGAAGTCAGAGGCGCGAGCGAAGTGAAGTCGGTCAGATTGCTTGCTGTACCGTTGCTGTAGGTGACCAGGTCGGCCCCGGTGATCGGCAGGTCCTCCTGGTAGCTCTTCCAACTCAATCCGGCCCGTACGAGTTGGTCACCGATCATCTTACCTTTGGTAAAGGCCGCCGGCACCGACTTCACGCCGTCGAGGTCAGCGAGGTACGGAAACGTCGGCAGCGTTACTTCGTTCCAGGTGTCGACAGCCGGTGTCACGGCGTCCTGACCCGTTCCGGCGATCGGGCAGATACTCGTGGTTTCGAACGGGGCGGGCGCCAGCGCCGGGCCGCCGCCATCATCGGCGTTCACAATTCCGGTCGCCAAATTGGGAGTGCACGTCAAGTCGTGCCAATCCGGGGCATTGTCGCTGCGGATGCCGAAATTCGACCCGCCGACGATCTCCAGGTAGTTGGTCAAACTGGGATGCCCGACGGCGAAATAGTTGGTCGCGAGATTGACTTTCTTGCTCGCGATCAGACTATTCAAGTACGGCTCGTTCGGATTATCGATGACCTGCTGGTAACCGTGGTTCTCCATCATAATAACGAAAACATGGTCCAGGTAGGGGATCCCCTTGGGGACATCGCCCTCATGGGCAAGCATCGGTGCCGCCAACAGGGCAAATGCGAGCCCCAGGGCTGCGGCTTTCTTAAACATGTCAGTCACCTTTCTTTTTCGGGAAGCTGGGATTGCCGCCACTCTGTGGACGGAGAGGGCTGGCGCGACCGGCGGTACTCTGGAATCTGGTTATTGAAGCGGGGTTACGGGAGCGCGAAAATTTGGTGAACACGGAGACTCATAATTGTAATAAAGCTTCCTGTTTGCTTCAGGTTATGATGTGGAAAGGACTGGTCGAAATCGATGCGGAAGCCGAAGCAGCACACACGCAAAGAGATTCAGAGTTACAGGTCGGATGTTAAGCGCCTGCTCGCCTTCGGAACGGAGCTTGATCTTATGCGGTATTTGCGCGGGATCGAGATCTTCGACGAAGATCCGCGCTTTGCGCTCGCCGTGAACGCTTACCGCGCGCTGAAGAAGGGGAAACTTTAAGCGCCAGTTCGCGCAATTCTTTACGCTTGGCCTGAGCAATGGCAGGGGACAAAGTATCAAGCTGCTCCTTGATGATCTTCGCCACGATGTCGGTAGCTTTGTCGAGGTTCGATTTCTTGCTTGCCATTGGAAGTACAGGATAACAGCAAGCGAAAAGTATAACAAGCTCCTAACTTAAGTGGCACTGTCCAGCATTTCTGTTGAAAGCAGGTTGAGGGGTGCTCCGGTTCATAAAGCTCCTCATCGATGCATCGATTCTGCTGCGAGCAGGAAGCAACCGAGAACCTGCTCGCTGTGCTCGGCGTTACGACATCCGGGGAAGCGGCTCAAATAGCGGCGCAAATGTTTGAACCAGCCTTCGCCCAAGTTGGTTGTGCGCAGCCGATGGCGCCAGTGCGCTGGGAAGTTGAAAAACGCCAGCACCTCTTCCAGCTCGAATTGGAATTTCTCGACCATCTCCGGCGCGGCACACCGCCAGCGCGCGCAGAATCGCCGCGCCCAGTCCCGTGCCTGCGCTTGGTTCTCCGCGTCCCAGATCCACCAGAACTCCCGCCGGAATTTCCGCCGCTGGACCCACGCAAATCGCGGCGTCAGCGCTTCCAGGTTGCGAAACCAATGCGCCAGGCAGCGCTGATGCCGAGCTGCTGGATACACCATCTGCGCCGCACTGACGATCGCGGTCAGTCCATCACTCACGATCAATTCCACCTTCTCCAACCCGCGTTTCCATAATCGTGTCAGCAACTCTTCATAGTCCTCGGTGGTTTCCGCCGAAGCCGCCCGCCAGTCCAGTACTTCAAATGCGCCGCCTTCCCGCACCCCCACCGCCACCAGCAGCACGCCTTTGCGTCCTGGCTGCGAAACACTCCGCCGATACCGCAGGTAAATTCCGTCCACCACGATGGCTCGATAACGTCCCGGCACAATCGCTGCGCTGCGCCGCTGCTCGACTTGCTGTTGCGCTTGCTGCAGCACCGCTCCGATCGTGGCCGGCGAAAGCGTCCCGCCCAGAAACCGCCGCACCCATCCGACCACCTTGCGCTGACTCAGTCCGCCCACCGTCAGCGCGAACAGCATCTGATCCAACCCGTGCCGTTCATAGCGTTCCACCAGTCCGATCTCTTCCCGCCCGCGCAGCCGCGGAACGCGCACTTGCTCCAGGCTTCCCCACAGCGTCGTCCAACACTTCCGCACCGTGTAGCCCCAACGGTACACTTTCTCGCCCCGCTGCTTGGCCTCGCTCACGCGCCGGTCTCGCTCGGCCACCAGCAGCCCCTCGACAGCTTTCTTCAGCATCCCCCGCGCTTGCCCTTCCACCTGTTGCCAAGCTTGTTCCATCAACTCCCGCAGTGCTACCCTTCCTACAGGCGATATAGACATAGGGTGTCTCCTCTCTTCGACCCCCACTAGGGTCGTTGGTTCTGGAGACACCCTTGCTTTTTCTCCCCATACTTTCAACAGGAAATCTTACAGACACACTTAAGTTTCCAAATTTCTCTTGACTTTATCGGGGGGCAACGGTCTATTGTCACATTCCGCTTTTCTGCAGGCGACACTATGATGCGAGGCCGCATCTATGCCTCGCGGGGAATGAGATTCTGTCCAGCTTCCTAACCGGATTGCAACCAGGTTGGTTGCGGGTGTGCGGATGTGGCGCTTCAGCGGCGGTGGGAAAACAGGGTCTCAGCGGCCGGACATTCACCGGCGAGTGTGAGGCATTTTCAAACGGCAAACGGAGACGTTCCTTCGGATCGAGGCATCCGATGTGCGCTCCATCGAACGGGTGCGGGCTCTGCTTGCTTGTCCTGACGCAGCAAGGCGAGGCCGCCGGAATGAAGGGGACCGTATCTTCTTCAGGAAAATCAGCGTCATGCGGGCGGGGGGATTTCTAGTGCTGGAGCCGAATTTTCATTTGGGGCGTGGCAAGGTGCGTTGGGAGCGCCTTCTTTTCTTTTTCGGGCTGATTGCGGCGCTGGCAATTCTGAGCTCCTGCGGCGCCGCCTCGACGACCGTAGCTCCGACGATCACCGTTTCCTGCAACCCCACCGATGTGACCGTGCTCGGGACTTCTCAATGCACGGCCACCGTCTTAAACTCAAGCAGCACGCTGGTGAATTGGACAGTCAGTGGAACCGGCAATGGGTCGATCAATAGCGGGGGGTTGTATACGGCGCCGGCGACTGTGCCGGCAAGCAACAACAACGTCGTCACGATCACCGCAACTTCGCAAGTGCAAGCCAGCCTGACCGCAACGCAAAGCGTGACCATCGTGGCTGCCGTGGCGATTAGCGCCGTCATATGTTCGGATGTATCTCCTCCGGTTCCGACAGCGACTGTTTCCTCCGGCAATCAGCTGGATTGCACGGCTACGGCCTCCACCGGTGCTAGCGTTCCTGTCTTTTGGAGCGACGCGGACACAAGCAATCCCAGTATAACCTCGCCTACAATTATTGGACCGATCTCGGCCGGGGGCGTTTACACTGCCCCGCTCGTTCCCCCGCCGGGACAGTCGGTCACCATCACCGCCACCTCGCAGGCTCTCGCGACCGAGACGATGAGCGTGACGGCCACCGTGGTTTTCGGAGATGCGGTCCTCAGTGGGCCGTACGTTTTCTCCACGAGCGGAAGGCTGACGAACTCGTCGAACGCATTTTGGGCTCGTGTGGGAACTTTTTCAGCAGGCGGTGGCACCCTCATCGGTTTCGAGGATACCAATCAGGGTGGATCTCCCAATACGGTCAACAACACGACCAACAACACGGTTCCCCCTTCCCAACGCAAATTCACGGGATCTTATTCCATCGGTACGGATGGCCGCGGCATAATGCAATTCTGCGAAGATACGAGTTCGGCCTGCCCGCAGGGATTGCCTGCAACCGCTTATTTCCGCATCGTGGTTATTTCCCCGAGCCAGGCGCAGATTATTGAATTCAGTTCTCCGTCAGCGGCCTCCGCAACGACAACTGCGGGAGGTGAAATTATTTCTCAGGACCCATTGGTTTTTCCCAACTACAATGGAAATTTGTCCGGCACCTACTCGTTTAATTTCACGGGGGTTTCAACTAGCGCGACGGAGGAGTCTTCCGTAGGAGAATTTAAGGCGGACGGGTTCGGCAGCATCAGCGCCGGCAGCTCTGTGGCACCTCTGGCGCCGGGCGAGATCGATATAAATCCGACTCCAGCCAGTTTGCCGGCAACCCTCGCCGCTACTTCGTATTCGATTAGTTCGAGCGGCCGGGGGATTGTGACCCTAAATGGACTTACATTCAGTTTTTATCGGGTTTCGGCCAACCGGGCGAAATTCATCGAAATCGATTCTCCCGCTTCTCCAATAACGACGCCTGACTCGATATTGTTCGGCGACGCGTATAAACAGCAAACGAGCTCCAATTGCGGGTGGGGCCTGAATGCACTGAATGGCTCGACGGTACTGGAAACCTCGGGAGCTTCCTCGGGGGTTGTGATCGCGGATTTGGGCAGCTTCACCGCATCGAACGACGGCACGACGGGCGCCGCCAGCGCCGCTTCGATTGACGAAAATAATGGCGGCACAGTGTCGTCGGCGCTCGGAACGCTCGGTGGCGCCTACACAATGGATCCCTGCGGAAGAGGCACTCTTTCAATTGGCAGCCATTCGTATGTTTTTTATATCATCTCGGAGGCATCCGACGCCGTACTCCAGGAAACGACATCCGGGGTCATCGCTCATGGCTTCTTCCTACCGTCGCAGGGCGGGCCGTTCGCGGATGGCACTTTAACCGGCAGCTACGCGTTCAGGCTCGGCGGGACGAACGCCGCCGGAACGGCAGGCCAGAGAGAAGATTTTCTCGGGCAGCTGACATCTGACGGAAAGGGCAATGTGACGGTGGGGTCGCTCGATCTCAATGACTTCGGGGCGACTCAGACGGGCCTTGCGATCACGAATGGAACATTTCTCCCTACTCCGGCGGTAAACCTTCGCGGGACGATGTCTCTTCCCCTGGGTACAGCACCGGCTACGACCCGGAATTGGGTGCTGTACATGGTGAGTCCGACACTGTTTTACGCCCTGGACACGGACCCGGCGGGCACCGCGATTGGCGCAATCTACAATCAGTTTTAGGCAGGAGCGCCCGCCCTTGCAGCTTGAATGAAGTCCAAATTCGGGGAGCGCGCCGCTGAAGACAGGATCGCGTGCGAGCTTTACTCGAGCAATAACCGCCGGGCCGGGGCGCGTAGCCCGCGAGAATTAAGTTGTGATTTCAAATTTTGGGGATCAGGGTTGACACGGAACCGTATGTGCCGGGAATTTCGAACAGCGAAGAGAGAGGCGCGGTGAAACGCCTGCTCTTCTTTGTTTTGCTCACAGCCCTGTTTGGTCTGGCTTCCTGCGGCTCGACGGCCACGAGCACGGCGGTGACGTGCACCACCACCACTTCGACCACCTCCGCGACGACTTCCACATCCACATGCACCGACCCGGTGACGAATATTAGCGTCACAATATCACCCGCAACTATTTCCGTGAACGTCGTGACAGAGCAGCAGTTCCTGGACTCCATTTCGGGAGGAACGAATTCTGTCACCATTTGGCAGGTGAACGGAATGACCGGCGGAAGCGATACAGCTGGGAAAATCGATTCAAACGGGCTGTACCATGCCCCTACGGTAGTTCCTTCCCCAAACACCGTGAGTGTAACCGCCGTTTCGTTTGAAGATCAAAAAGTATCCGCCACATCCACGGTCACCATCACGCCTGCCCCGATCGTCACGATTACTTCCCCTTCCGCTCCCGTGACGGTAACTTCAGGCACGGCGAACACCGTGACTTTCAGCGCAACCGAGACCGGCGGAACGACCGATATTATTCTTTGGTACGTGGGGCCGGTTGGCGGCCTCGGAGTTTTGGGTGGAAATGCGACGCTCGGCGCGATCAGCGCGAGCGGCGTCTATAGCCCGCCGCTCACGCCGCCTATCGGTCAGACCGTCACCGTTACGGCTGCGGCCCAAGATTCTCCAACCTCGACCGCGACCCTGTCCGTCACAATTTCCGGCTACTCCACTTCTTCCTTACAAGGGCAGTTTGCCTTTTCGATGGCGGGAAGCAATGCGTCGGGCCACTTCTTCAGGGCCGGCAGCTTTGCGGCGGATGGCATTTTGGCAAATGGCGTGGGGCATCTGAACAGCGTGTTGGAGGACATCGACAACGCTTCGAGCGCGACGTCAACGCCGATCTCCACTACCGGCACATATACGGTAAGCGCGGATGGCCGTGGGACTCTGCAATTCAGCGACGGGCTCACACCCACGAGTTTCGATTTTGTCCTCGTGAATGGCACTCAATTGCAGATCATTGGATTCGACGCAAACGGAACGGCGACAGGGCAAGCGAATGCGCAAGATGCTTCGACGTTCGCAGGAACGCCACTCTCGGCTTTGGACGGGACCTACGTCTTTGACTTTGCCGGCGTGCACGGATCGAATGGACTTTCGCAGATCGGCGAATTCACCGCAGACGGCGCGGGAAATATTACGGAAGGATCCATCGACATCAACGATGGCGGAACCCTGAGCCAATTTCAAATCGCCGGGAGCAAAAGTGGGTGCATTCCGGCGCCATCCACATTATCGACTTACTCGATTAGCTCGAAAGGACGCGGCACTTTGACGATGAATACGCTGACCGCTGCGTGCGCCGCCGGCCCGGCCTTAACGCTTAACTTCTATGTCGTCTCCCGTGGAACTGCGAAATTCGTCGGCACCGACACGGTGCTGCAGGTCGCGGGATTCACGTCCCAGCAGGCTCCGAATGCCTCGATGAACGTCACTGCTCTCAACGGCAATTACGCATTTCTTCTGGCCGGATCGGGGCTGGGAGGCACGATTGCAACTGCGGGAAGCTTTCTTGCGGATGGAAGCGGCAACCTCAAGAGCGGCGTGCTCGATGAAAACGTGAATGGGGCGCCGACTCCAGGCCTGGCGTTCCAGCCCAATGGGACAAACGCCGGCACCTATACAGTGGCGTCGAATGGCCGGGGCACAATGAAATTCGCAACGACAAGCCGGACGTACACGTTCGTGTTTTATCTGGGTCCTGTAGGGAGCAATACGACCGCCGTGTTTCAGGAAACCGATTCGATGATTGCCAGCGATGGAAATTTCACTCTGCAACAAAGCGCGCCGTTCCTGCTGGCGTCCATCAATGGCAACTACGCGATCGAGAGCAGCGGCATCTTCGGAACATCCATGCAAGTGATTACGGGCGAGCTTGGCACCGATGGTGCGGGCGCGGTAACGTCGGGGAATCTTGACATCAACACCGGAGGGACGACGCTTACCACGGGGCAACCCGTAACGGGTTCCTACTCCGCTCCCGCCGCGACTGGACGCGCAACTCTCACACTCAATTCCGGCACTCTAAATTATGCCGCGTACGTCGTAAGTCCCACACAGGTCTACCTCATGGGAATACAATCGGGGCAGCTTGCCGTCGGCGCGCTTCTCCGGCAGTTCTAAAAAAATTCCCGCAAAACCATCCCTACGCGGAGCGCGCGTTGCGCAGCAATAGTTCGACACGCACGATGTCTTCCGGCACGTCCACGCTGACCGAATCGTGCTGCGTTTCGGCGACGCGAATCTTGTAGCCGTTTTCCATCCAGCGAAGCTGTTCGAGCTGCTCGATGCGCTCGAGGTCTCCCAGCGGCAGCGTGGGAAAATCGAGCAGAGCGGCGCGCCGAAACGCATACAGCCCGAGATGCTTCATGTGCCGCGCGTGCACCGGAGCGTCGCGGTCGCGCACCCACGGAATGGGCGCGCGTGAAAAATAGAGCGCATTGCCGTCGAAATCGAGAACCACCTTCACAATATTCGGGTCCATGATGTCAACGGGTTTCACGATAGGGACCATGAGCGTGGCGACCGAAACGCCGTCCTCGGACTCAATGGCCTCGACCAGAGTGTCAATCGCGTCCGGCTCGACGAGCGGCTCATCCCCTTGCACGTTAACGAAAACCTCTTCCCCGGAACTAGGAATGTGCACGGCCGCTTCCGCCACACGCTCGGTGCCGGAGCGGTGTTCCGAACGGGTCATGGCCGCCTCGGCCCCGAAGGCAGCCGCTGCCCTTAGAATGCGTTCATCATCGGTGGCGATGATAACGCGGGTGATGCGCTTGGCCTGCCGCGTCCGCTCCCACACGCGCTGGACCATGGGCTTTCCGGCGAGAGAGACAAGGGGCTTGCCCGGCAAGCGGGTGGCGGAATAACGAGCGGGAATTACAGCGATGGCCATAAAGGTTTCTTTCCGCCCGCCGATTCACAAGATGGGCAGCGGAACTTGGAAATCCTATCACAGTGTTCGAACAAACCCGCACGCAGCCCGTAAAGCAGCGATCAAGACTCGTGATTCAGATCTTTAAGTAAACAAATTGTCAAAACGGTAGCTAGGTCTTGCGCGGGCTATCCCGAGTGGTAGAATGGGTCGAAGGTTCGCTCGTCGGAACCGGCCGTGACCGCCCGGGCAGCGCCGGCGAAGGCAGGCAATGCGGTGATGGCAGGACGAAATCGGGTTTGCTTCCGCATCTTCGCTGTTGCTGTGTGCGCCCTGCTGGCAACCACGGCATTTAATCAGACACAAGGCCCCGTCCAGCCCCCCAAGGAACCCTCCGAGCCACAATTCAAACCAGGACAAGGGATCAAGATTGACGTCAACATAACCCTTGTGAATCTCACGGTCACGGATCCATTGGACCGCCTCGTCACAGGGCTCGAAAAAGAACATTTTCGCGTGTTTGAAGATGGCATCGAGCAGGAGGTGCTCACGCTGTCCAGCGAGGATGTGCCGGTTTCGATCGGCTTGGTTTTCGACATGAGCGGCAGCATGTCGGACAAGGTCGAAAAGGCTCGCGAGGCCGCCGTGCAATTCATGCGCACGGCGAATCCGCTGGATCAATTTTTTCTGGTGAGTTTCAACGATCGTGCCGAATTAACCAGCGGCTTCACCAGCAGCGTGGATGAATTGCAAAACCGGATGATGTTCACCGCCTCGAAAGGGCGCACCGCGCTCCTCGATGCCATCTATCTCGGGCTCAGCCAGATGAGGGGTGCACACAACGGCAAACGGGCCTTGCTCATCATATCGGATGGAGGAGATAATCATAGCCGGTACAATGAGAGCGATGTTAAGAACTATCTGAAAGAAGCCGACTGCCAGCTTTACGCGATTGGCATCTTCGATCCGATCGGCATACGTTCCCGAACGCCTGAAGAACTGGAAGGGCCCTCGCTGCTTTCTGAAATGACGGAAATGACCGGAGGCCGCGTCTTTCCGGTGGGAAATCTTGGCGAACTGCCCGACATTGCCGCGAAGATTGGAATGGAGCTCCGAAACCAATATGTCATCGGATACAAATCGAGCAACGCGCGACACAATGGCGCGTGGCGAAAGATTAAAGTCAAACTGCGGCCGCCCAAGGGGCTTCCTCCACTCAATGTCTATGCAAAGACCGGATACTACTCTCCGAACCAATAGCCTCGGCGGCCTTGCCGTTTTTCTGATCACATTTTTTCTTGCGGCATTCGGTGTGTTCTTTGCAGCGGGCGCGTCCGCGCAACAGCAGCAAGCGCCCATTTCTCCCTCCACACAGCCTCCCGCGCCGAATGCTCCCCCGCAGGACATCTCGCCGGATACGTACAAGATCAAGTCGCAAGTCAGCCTGGTCGTCCTGCATGTGTCGGTGCTCAATGATCGAAGCGTGTTTGTGCCCGGACTGATGGAGGACAATTTCCGGGTGCTGGAAGATAAAGTCGAGCAAAAGCTTTCCGTCTTCAAGCAGGAGGACGTGCCCGTCAGTTTCGGCCTGGTCGTGGACAATAGCGGCAGCATGAGGGACAAGCGGCCGCAGGTGAATGCGGCGGCGCTCACGTTCGTCAAGACCTCCAATCCGCAGGACGAGGGCTTCGTCGTCAATTTCAACGACGACTACTACCTGGACACCGAGCACGATTTCACCAGCGACCTCGCGGAAATGAGAACGGCCCTCGAGCGCATTGATGCGCGCGGCAGCACGGCGCTTTACGACGCCGTCATCGGCTCGCTCGATCACCTGAAGAAAGGCACGCGCGACAAGAAAGTTCTGCTGGTCGTGACCGACGGCGAGGACAACGCCAGCCGGCACAGTCTGGAAAATGTTGTCGAGCAGGCGCAGCGGGCGAACGCCGTGATTTACGCCGTGGGCGTCTTCAGCGACGATGACATCAAGCATAATCATCGCGCCATGAAGAAAGCGCGGACCGCGCTGGGCGATCTCGCCAATGCCACCGGTGGCCTGGCTTTTTTCCCGGAGACCGCTGACGACACCCAAGCGATCTGCACGCAGATTGCCCACGATATTCGCAATCAGTACACGCTCGCTTATTACCCGACCAATGCGGCGCACGATGGAACTTTCCGTACCGTGTCAGTCCAGGTGACGCCGCCGCACAACGCCGGAAAACTTACGGTGCGCACGCGCACCGGATACTACGCCTCCCGCGCGCCGTCTTCGGGAAATTGAGAGCACCAGTAGCGCAGACTTCAGTCTGTGGGGGTTAGTCCTTGCAAGGTCAAAACCCCACAGACTGAAGTCTGTGCTACTAAAACCCACATTTCAATTATTCGAGATTTGCGGCAGGAAACTCTTGCCGTGCGGGATTTTGCCGCCAAAATTTTCGGCGATGGTTTGGCCCATGTCGGCCAGCGTGTCCCGGATGCCCAGGTTGACGCCGCGCTTTCCCGCCGTACTGTAAGTGACGATAGGGACGTACTCGCGCGAGTGATCGGTCGTCGGCCAGGCGGGATCGGGATCGCAGCCGTGATCGGCGGTGATCATCAGCAAGTCGCGCGGGGCCATCGCTTTCAGCAGCGGCGCAAGGAGCGCGTCGAATTCTTCGAGCGATTTCGCAAACCCCTCCACGTCCTTGCGGTGTCCGAAGAGCATGTCGAAATCCACGAGATTGGTGAAGATGAGGCCGGTTTTCTGCTCCGCAAGCGTGGCGTGGAGTTTCTGCATGCCGTCCGCGTTGCTTTTCGTGGTGACGTAATGGTCGACGCCGCGACCGTTGTAAATATCGTGAATTTTGCCGATGCCGAAAATCGGAATTTTTCTATCGACAAGCACGTCCATCAGCATTGGCCGCGGCGGCTCGACCGCGTAATCGTGGCGGCGCTCGGTGCGCCGAAAATTTCCTGGCGCGCCCGTGAACGGCCGGGCAATCACGCGGCCCACTTTGTTCGGCCCGTCGAGCATCTTCCGGGCAATTTCGCACATGCGGTACAGCTCGGCGATGGGGATCACGTCTTCGTGCGCCGCGATTTGGAAAACGCTGTCGCCCGAGGTGTAGACGATCGGGAAGCCCGTTCGAACGTGTTCCTCGCCCAGTTCCTTGATGATTTCGGTGCCGGAGGCAGGCTTGTTGCCGATCGTTTTGCGGCCAATGGCGCGTTCGAACTGCTCGATCAATTCACGCGGGAAACCGTGCTTGTAAACGGGAAATGCCCGCGGCAGCCAGATCCCGGCCATCTCCCAGTGTCCTGTCGTCGTGTCCTTGCCCGGAGAATGTGTGGCGCCTTTGCCGTAGCAGCCCTCAGGACGCGCGGGAGGCGCCAGGTGATCGAGCGGGGCAATATTCGCAAGTCCGAGTCTCACGAGGTTCGGCAATGCCAGCAAACGCGATTTGGCGATGTGGCCGAGCGTGTCGCGACCCACGTCTTCATAATCTGCCGCGTCAGGAAGCGCGCCGATTCCCACGCTGTCCAGCACAATCCAGATGATTCGTTCGAACGGCGCCATATTGTGCCTCGGTGAAAAGTATACAGCGTGGCATCCGTGAGGGAAAACTGACGGGTAGCACAGCCACTATCCGCTGTGCGGGTTTATAAGCCTAATACGAAGGTTACCCATGAAATGGCGATGGCAAAACCCGGGCAGCCAAGAATGGCCGTCCTGCACAATTGCCCTGCTTCTTGCGGCGACGTATAATTGTGAGTTTAGATTTGCGTCGCCGAAGGCGCTGAGGAGGGGGCCGCGTGGCTGCCAGAGAACACACCGCTGCAGAGCCGTTCGCAACGAGCGCCGTTGCGGAAGCCGCCGAGCAGGAGGCGATCCATGTGCACGGTGCGCGCGTCCACAACCTCAAGAACATCAGCTTTGACATTCCGCATAACGCCATCACCGTGGTAACGGGGGTCTCGGGATCGGGCAAATCGAGTTTGGCGTTTGACACGATTTACGCCGAGGGGCAGCGGCGGTACATCGAATCGCTTTCGGCGTATGCGCGGCAGTTCCTCGAGCGCATCGAAAAACCCGATGTGGATGAGATTACGGGAATCGCTCCCGCCATCGCGATCAAGCAGAAAAATTCAACACGGAATCCGCGCTCGACCGTGGCGACGGCCACCGAGATTTACGATTATCTGCGGCTGCTCTACGCGCGCGCGGGCCGCACCTTTTGCACGAAGTGCGGCAGCCAGGTCCGCAAGGATACGATGGACGAAATCGCCGCTCGCGTTCTTGCCATGCCGCAAGGGCGGCGATTTTACGTGCTCTACACACTTGATCTCGTTGCGGCAGTCCCGCAGGGCGCGCCTGCGCCCGCCGCGCCGCCGCGGCGAAGTGCGGCGAAAAAACCGGCCAAGCCTGCGCCGGAGACGATCCGCCTGGCGCTGGCCGGTTTGCAGCGGCGCGGATTCCAGCGGCTCTACCAAGCGGGCCGAGTGCACGAATTTTCGTCTCCGGAAACGCTGCTCGACATCGATTTTTCGCAGCCCGTGTATGTTGTGGTGGACCGACTCGCTATCGGGCCGGACATGCGTTCGCGGCTCGTCGATTCGGTCGAGATTTGCTACCGCGAAGGGCGCGGCGAGGCCATCCTCGAATTTGTGCCTGAGGCGGCGGCCGAACCATCGGAACGGCCATTAGACCGGATGGTGTTCAACGAGCGGTTCGAGTGCAAGACGTGCGGCGCGGTGTATCAGGAGCCGGAACCGCGCCTATTTTCGTTCAACAATCCTTATGGCGCGTGCCCTCGCTGCCAGGGATTTGGAAACACCGTCGATTTCGACTTCAATCTGGTGATTCCGGATCGGGGCAAATCTCTCAACGATGGTGCAATACAACCGTGGACCAAGCCGCGCTTCCGCGCCGTGGCGATCGAACTTAGAAAATTTGCGCGGGCCAACCACATTCCCATGGATGTCCCCTTCCGGAATCTGACCGCCGCGCAGCAGAACCAGGTGATCGAAGGCGACGCCAAGACTGATTACTTTGGAGTAAATGGCTTCTTCAAGTGGCTCGAACGCAAAAAATACAAGCTTCACGTCCGCGTGTTTCTGAGCCGCTACCGCGGCTATGCGCTCTGCCCGGATTGCAATGGATCGCGCCTTCGCGCCGAGGCGCGCGCGGTGCGCCTGTCGGGAAAATCCATCACGGAAGTCTGCGCCATGACGGTGGCCCATGCGCGGCAATTCATGGACAGCCTCGAATTGAGCGCGGAACAGGCCGCCATCGCCGATAAAATCCTGGAGGAAATTCGCCGCCGCCTTCTTTACCTCGACGAAGTCGGCCTGGAATATTTGTCGCTCGACCGGCTCTCCTCGACGCTTTCGGGCGGCGAAGCGCAGCGCATTCAACTGGCGACCTCGCTCGGGTCGCATCTTGTCGGCGCGCTGTATGTGCTGGATGAGCCTTCCATCGGCCTGCATCCGCGCGACACGCACCGCCTGATCGACATCCTGAAACACCTGCGCGACCTGGGCAACACGATCCTTGTGGTGGAGCACGATCCGGACATGATGGCCGCCGCCGATTACGTGATCGATTTGGGGCCCGGCGCGGGGGAACACGGCGGGAGCCTGCTCTTTGCGGGGCCGCGCAGCGAACTCCTCGAGAGCCGCGAATCTCTGACGGCGCGCTACCTCACCGGAGAGCTTCGCATTCCCGTCCCGACGCTGCGGCACAAGCCGAGCGGCCGATTTCTGCGGATCTACGGGGCGCGCGCGCACAATCTCCAGAACATCGATCTCATGATTCCTCTACACATGCTGGTCGCGATCACGGGCGTGTCAGGATCCGGAAAATCCACTGTCGTGCATGACGTGATTTACAAGGCGATCGAAGCGAAACGTACTGGCGTGAAATTCCAGGAGTTATGCGATCGCGTCGAAGGGGACCATCAACTGCAAAGCGTCGTGCTCGTCGACCAATCTCCGATCGGGCGCACGCCGCGATCGAATCCCTCCACGTATCTCAAGGCGTTTGACGCGATCCGCGAAGCGTTCGCCTCCACGCCGGAATCGAAAAAGCGCGGATACACGGCCGGGCATTTTTCCTTCAACATTCCCGGAGGCCGCTGCGAAGCGTGCCAGGGGGAAGGCATCGTCACCGTGGAAATGCAGTTCCTGGCGGACGTCGAACTGATCTGCGAGGAATGCCGCGGCACGCGCTTCAAGAGCGGCGTCCTCGAAGTGCGCTATCGCGAAAAGAACATTCACGAAGTGCTGCAACTGACGGTGCGCGAGGCCCTGATTTTTTTCGCGGGAGTGCCCAAAATCACTTCGAAGCTGAGGATTCTCGACGAAGTGGGTCTCGGCTACTTGAGGCTGGGGCAGTCCGCAACGACTCTCTCCGGCGGCGAAGCACAACGCTTGAAGCTCGCGGCGCATCTCACCACGCAGGCAAACGAGGGCGTCTTGTATATCTTTGACGAACCTACGACCGGCCTGCACTTCGACGATATTCAGAAGCTGCTGACGGCGTTCCGCAAGCTGATCGACGGTGGCGCGTCGATTCTGGTGATCGAGCACAATCTCGACATCATCAAATCCTCGGACTGGGTCATCGATCTTGGGCCGGAAGGCGGGGCGCAGGGCGGGCGGATTGTCGCCACCGGAACACCCGAGCAGGTTGCGCGCAATTCCCATTCGTTTACGGGCAAGTTTCTTTCGCGGGCGCTTGCGAATTCTCACGCAAATAACAACCATGGCACGCCGCATTCCGCTGTGCGGAGCAAATAAAACGCATGTGCCCCCGGAGCGATTCTGCGACGCGCTGGATTCGAGTTGGTTTGGCGTCCGCCTGGCTCGCCACAGCGGGAATTTCATTTGCCGCGCAATCCCAGCGAAAAACTCCCGCGAAACCACCGGCAAATTCTTCGCCTCAAGAAAAGGAAGACCCGCTCGCGCCACTGTTGCAACAGGCGAATGACGCGATCGACAAAATGGATTTTGCCGCGGCGGTCGATCCGCTTCAGAAATACATCGCGCAACGGCCGGACGAGCCCTACCCCCATTTTCAATTGGGATACGCCTATGTGGGATTGAAACGTCCGGAAGATGCGAAGGCCGAATTCTCGCGCGCCATTGCGCTCGATCCGAAGATGGCCGCCGCATACCTGAATCTCGGCCTGGTGTTGATGGATAGCGATCCTGCCGCAGCCGCGGAAGCATTTCGCCATGCGGCCGAATTGCAGCCTACGGAAAGCCGTCCACGATTTCTCGCGGGTTTCTCTCTTGAACACGCCGGCAAATTTCCGGAGGCCGTCGAGCAATACCGCGCCGCGCTTGCTCTATCGCCGAAGGATTATGAAGCTCATTTCGGCCTGGGCCGCGTTCTGCTTCGCTCGAATGACGCGGCCGGCGCGGAAGAGCAATTCCGCGCGGCCATCGCATCGCGAGGCGACGCAGCTCCGGCGCGCCTGGGTCTTGCGAGCGCTTTGCTGGCGCAAAAGAAATATGAGGCGGCGAGCGACGCCCTGGCGGAATATCTGAAGCTAACCCCGGGAGACAAGTCCGCGCATTTTGACCGGGCTTCGGCGCTCTTGAACCTCGACCGATTCGATGAAGCACTTGCCGAGCTCGATCGCTCCGACGCGGGCGTCGCGCCTACCGGCGAAACGCAGAAAATGCGCGGGGAAATCTACATGCAACAGAAAAAGTGGAAGGAAGCGGGTGACGCGCTGAAACAGGCGATTTCGCTCACGCCGCAGGATTCGGAGTTGGCCGGGTGGATTGGGCACGTGGACATCGAATTGCGCGACTATCCCTCGGCCGTTCGCATTTTGGGGCAAGCGTATGCGCAGAATCCGCAAAACGCGGACGCACTACGCGACCTCGCCGACGCTTTTTATCTGAATGAAAATTATCCCGCGGCGCTCGAGGCGATGGACCACCTTGCCAAACTGGAAACACCAAAGCCCGGATCATGGTTTGTTCGCGCGATCTGTTACGATAAACTTTCCCGTAAGGCGGAGGCGATCGAGGCGTATCAGAAGTTTCTCGATCAGGACGACGGGCAGCATGACACGCAGGATTTTCAGGCACGCCATCGCATCCTCGTTTTGCAGCGCGAACTGGGACAGTCCAAGAAAAAGTGAAAGCGGATGACGATATTTTTCTTCCTTCCAAGATGACAGTCCCGGTTAAAATTCGGATCGCAGTGATTGCGGCGCTGGCGCTGTGCGCTCCGCTCGCCGCGCAAGACCGTTTGGCCGAGGACCTGGCGAAATACCAGCATGAGACCGACCCGGTCCGTAAATCGCGCGCGCTGGTAAAACTGGGTGACGATCAGGTCGAGCTGGCGACGAGACAACTGAAGATCAGTGACGAGGTCGCTTCCCTTCACACCCTCGAACAATATCGCGACGAAGTTCACGACCTGGTTACGGCGTTGCACGGCACGGGCGTCGACGCGGAAAAGAAACCAGCTGGATTCAAGGAGCTTCAGATCAGTCTTCGCGGAACCATCCGGCGCATCGATGACCTGATTCTTACGCTGAATGTGGACAAGCGTCCATTTTTCCGGGAGGTTCGCAACGATTTGTTCATGGATCAAAACGTGCTCATCGACGCGCTCTTTCCGCGCAAGCCGGACAGAAATCCGGCGAAATCAGATCCTTGAGGTGTCCCATGCGATCCATCACCATACCGGGCGCCATGTTACTCCTCGTTTCGATTCTAAACGCAGTGCCGGCTGGCATGGCCAATGCTGCGCCCCAAAAGAGGGAGTATCTGTCCGTGTCGGAGGCCGACAAGATTCGCGATGCCGGGGCGGCGGGTCCGCGCATCGTACTTTTTGCGACCTTCGCCTCGGACCGCATCAAGAAACTCCAGTATGAATTCGCGCATTTCGATCCGACGGACCAGAAGAGGACCGAACGCCTGAACGGGCTGATTAACGGCTACACGGGCTGCATCGACGATGCCGCCGACCTGATCAGCATTGGAATCGAAAAGCAGCAGGATATTCGCGACGGTGTAAAGGCGATGCAAGTGGGAATCAAGGAATTCCTACCCTACCTTCAGGACCTGGCCGCGAATGGTCAGGAACGCGAAACGTATAAAGAAAATCTTGACGACGCGATCGAGGCCACGCAGGACGCGGCGAAGGATGTGGAGAAGGCCTCGAAGGAAGCGGCTGCGCCGCCGGTGCGGCGAAAACCGTCGTGAGAGGTTCACCCAGCCTGAGGAAGGACCACCGCGTGCCCTCCGCACTTCTGGGGGGCGACCGCATTTTTCAGCGCATCTTCACGCGCCTGGGATGCCAGGGACGGCCGCCGCAATTTCAAGTGGAGCTGTACCCGTACGCCAATCTTTCGCACACGCTGCGCTTGCGGCAGGACGTGGCCTACGTGCGGCTTTCCGACATTTTGCATGAGGCGCCTGTCACCGTGATTGAAGCCGCCGCGGCGATTTTACTCGGGCAAATGTATCGCCGCCGCGTGCCCCGCGAGCTGCGCGATCTCTATCGCCGGTTCGCGCTGGCGCATACCACGCGGCGTCACATCGCGCGCGTTCGCCGCAAGCGCGCCAGACGCATCCAGGACAATCCGCTCGGCTCGGCGCACGATCTGGATCCCATGTTCGCCGCGCTCAACGTCGAATACTTCGAGGGACGCCTTCGCCGCCCTCGCCTAGGATGGAGCGCGCGGCCCTGGCGCTCCCAGTTTGGATGCTACGATCCTTCGCTCGACCAAATTGTGATGAACAAGCGGCTGGACCGTGCGGAAGTCCCCTCCTACGCGGTGGAGTTCATCCTTTATCACGAAATGTTGCACGTGAAGCATCCGATGCGCGCCGCCGCGTGCGGGCTGCAGTCGCACTCTCCTGAATTCCGCGCCGAGGAAAAGCGCTTTGCGCAGTATGCCCGGGCTCGAAGATTTCTGGAGCATGTGCGCTAGGACGCTTATCTCAAAGTTGCGCCTTTCGCTACGGCGTGCGCGGCGGGCCAGGTAGCACAGACTTCAGTCTGTGGCCTTCCGTCCAATTCGCTCAGGACGGCCGCGCTAGGCAAGACCCATTGGCACCCCACAGATTGAAGTCTGCGCTACTGGCGCTCCGCTTTTTTGGGTGATTCCTGCGCGGCTTTTTCTTCGAGGTCGGAGATGGTTTTCTTTATTTTCGCGGCGTCTACTGCATGTGGGAGAATTTGGAGATATTTATTGTAGGATTCAACGGCCTTTGCGTACTCGTGCTTCTTTTCGTAAGCTTCGCCTAGAAGTTTCCACGGCATTGCCAAAGTGGGTTGATAGTTGGACGCTTCCACGAAACGGTCGATCGCCGCGTCGTACGATCCCTTATTTAGATAGAACCTGCCGATATCTATGCTCCTTTCCGCATGAAGCGGGTCGAACACGGGCCCCGAAGGAGTGGCCGGAGGATCGGGCGTCGAATCGGCCGAAGGAGGGGGCGGCGGAATGGTCGGATCAATTGGCTGCGTTGCAGCAGATGGGGGTACGGGTGGCGGCGCGGCTGGCGTCTCCGCCGGTGGCGGAGGTGGCGGAACTCTTGGATTAACTTGCTGCGCGCTCAGCGATCGAGCCCCTGCGAGCAAAAATATTCCGAAAAGTACGATATGTGCCGGTCGGTTCATGTGGCGCGCAGATTAAGATTCACTTTGCTATCATGGGTGTTGCCCGAGAGCGGATTGCCGCGCCTCTCATTCTACTCCCGCAATGGAACTCGATCAAAAAGCCGCCAGCTTTCCCGCAGAGCCGGGCGTGTATCTGTTCAAGGACGCCCTGGGAAATGTTTTGTACGTGGGAAAATCGAGTTCCCTGCGGAATCGCGTGAAATCGTATTTCCTCGAATCCCGGTGGGTGGATGCCAAGACCGGGTCCCTGGTGCGGGAAATCGCGGATCTCGACTACATCGTCGTGGACAACGAACGCGAAGCCCTGGCGCTTGAAAACAGTCTGATCAAGCAGTATAAGCCGAAATTCAATGTCCTGCTTCGCGACGACAAGACGTACCCGTACATTCGTTATACCGCGTTCGAGAAATTTCCGCGCGTGTACGTGACGCGGCGCCTGGTCAAAGACGGCTCGATTTATTTCGGGCCGTTCTTCCCGCACAGCCTCGCGTACCGGATCGTTCACTTCATCCATAAGATGTTCCGCATCCCCTCCTGCACGGTGGACCTGACGCGCGCGCACCCGCGACCTTGCCTGCAGTATTACATTCGCCGGTGCCACGGGCCATGCGTCCCCGGCCTCGCCACGGACGAGAAATACGCGGAAGCGGCGCGCGACACGAAATTGTTCCTCGAGGGCCGCCGCCATGACCTGATCGAGAGCCTCGAATCCCGCATGATGGAGGCTTCCGACACGGAACGCTTCGAGCAAGCCGCGGCGTACCGGGATCTTCTGCGCACGCTCTCGGAGATCGAGGAACGCCAAAAGATTGCCGCCGCACAGGGAGACGACATTGACGTCCTCGCGTGGCACGCGGAGCCTCCCCTCGTCGCCGTGAATCTTTTCCATCTTCGCGGAGGGCGCGTCGTGGACCGGCGCGATTTTTACTGGGAAGACCTTGCGGAATTTGAGCCGGCCGAATTTCTGTCATCGCTTTTGAAGCAGCTCTATCTCGATGCCGCGTATCTGCCGCGCGCCATTCACGTTCCCATGGACTTCGAGGATCGTGAACTACTTGAAGATATTCTCACCGAGCGAGGGTCGCATCTCGACCCGCCTCGCAGCCACGTGGAAATTCTGATGCCGCAACGCGGCGCGAAACACGCATTTCTGGAATTGGTTGAGAAAAACGCGCGGCACTCCTTCGAGCAACGTTTTCGCGTGTTGAAGCCCAGCTCGAAGGCCATCGTCGAGGCGCTCGAACAGGCACTCGGCCTGCCGGAACCGCCGCGGCGAATCGAGAGCTTCGACATCTCGCACTTGCAGGGCTCGGACACGGTTGCCTCGATGGTCGTCTGGGAAGACGGGCGAATGAAGAAATCCGATTACCGGAAATTTATCATTCGCGGCGAATGGGGAAACGACGATTTCGCGAGCATGAAGGAAACGGTCGAGCGGCGCTACCGGCGATTGCAAGAAGAGAAGAAACCGTTTCCGGGCCTGATCCTGATCGACGGCGGAATCGGCCAGCTCCACGCGGCCGCGGCGGCGCTAGAAAAACTCGAAGTCATCAACCAGCCCGTCGCAAGCATTGCGAAGCAGGAAGAAATTATCTATGTCCTCGGCCAGGAGGATCAGCCCATCCGGCTGGAACATCACTCCCCGATCCTTCATCTCATTCAGCAAATTCGCGATGAAACGCACCGCTTCACCGTGGGTTTTCACAGGCAACGCCGCGCGAAACGCGCCATTCAGACGGGACTGGAGAACATCCCCGGCGTCGGCCCGCGCACGGCTCAAAAATTACTGCGGAATTTCGGAAGCGTCGCGCAACTGCGCTCCGCCAGCATCGAACAAATCGCGAAGGTTGTGCCCAGAGGGCTTGCCGAGCGCGTATCCGCCCACCTGGCGGGTGCAACCGGTACAGTGTTGCCCGGGCGGTAGTTCCCCCGATTGCTTCTGCCGGGCCCCTGTGCTACTTTCGAGGCTTGAAAGGGGTACGACATGTCGGAAAATAATGCGGGATCAAAAGTAAGCTTCTTTCTGGTGGGCCTCGGAATTGGCGCGTTGGTAGGAATTTTGTTTGCGCCGAAATCGGGTGAGGAAACGCGCGAATTCCTCGCGGCGAAAGCCGATGAAGGCCGTGAGTACGCCCAGCGCAAAGCGCGGGAACTGCGCGAGCGGGCCGAAGACATTCTCGAGCGGGGCAAGACGGCCGCCGTGCGGCAGAAGGAAACGATTTCAGCGGCTGTCGATGCCGGCCGCGACGCTTATCAGCGCGAAAAAGCCAAGGCGGCTCAGTAATCGCGACGAGGGAGACGAATGGAAAGCTGGATGCCCTTTTTCGTGGTGGTGACTGCGCTTGCCGTGGTTCTGCAAGCGATCGTTCTCATTGTGCTATTCGTTCAGTTGCGCCGCACGGCAGCGCGGGTTGAGCAGACCGTGACGGACCTCAATACCAAGCTGAGTCCTCTTATTTTGCGGGTCCAGATCCTGGTTGAGGATATCTCCCCTCGCATTTCCGGGATTGTGGCGGACGCTTCAGAGATCACACGTCTGGCACGCGGAGAGGCGCAGAAAGTCGATCGAATCCTGAGCGAGGCTCTCGAACGGCTGCGCATGCAATTGATTCACGTCGATCATATTCTGACCGGCGCTATGGAAGCGGTGGAAGAAGCGGGATCGCATCTGCGGCGGACGGTCTGGGGACCTGTCGTCAAAGCCACTGCAATGATCCGGGGCGTTCAGGCGGGGATTGATTTTTTCAGGACTGCCCGGCACAGGCGCGGCCCGATCGACCACGTGGAAGCATCCGCCGAGCAGCAAGACGAAGGAATGTTTATTTAGTTCAAGCCTGCGGTAAAATTCACCTTAGCCCTGATTTCTCACCGCGATTCAAGAAATTGGATTGGGAGCTTCGCGCTTAACTTTGGGAAACGGGGTTTTGTAGCGCCGGCGTCCCGCCGGCAATTTTTGTCATCGTGTCGCGGCGCAAAACCGCCGGCGGGACGCCGGCGCTACCGAATCCATCCTCCACCGAGAACCACGTCTCCCGAATAACAGACTGCGGCTTGCCCCGGCGTGATGGCGCGCTGCGGCTCGTCAAAGGTCACGCGCGCGGAAGTTGCGTCGATGGGTTCGATTGTTGCCGCTGCCGGCCCGTGGCGATGCCGAATTTTTACCGTTGCGCGTACGGGCGCTTCCAGGGCAGCGAACGAAATCCAATTCACGTCGCGTATTTCGCAAACGTTGGCGCGCAAGGCAGAATCATCGCCGACTACGACGCGATTGGCGGCGCGATCCAGCTCCACCACGTAGAGCGGCTTTCCCGCAGCAACGCCCAATCCCTTGCGCTGCCCTACTGTGTAATTGTGGACGCCTCGGTGGCGGCCAATGATCTCGCCGCTCGTGGTGACGAGATCGCCGTCTTCCTCTGGCAACGATTCGCCGCGCTCGCCCAGGTAGGCGGCGATGAACTTGACGTAGTTGCCTGACGGCACGAAACAAATTTCCTGGCTTTCAGGCTTTTCCGCCACTGGAAGCGCAGCACGGCGGGCGATCTCGCGCACCGCAGTCTTGTCGAGCTCGCCGAGGGGAAAATCCGTGCGCGACATTTGTTCCTGCTTGAGGCCGAACAGAAAATAGGTCTGATCCTTGGAGCTGTCCGCCGCGCGCAGCAATTCATAGCGCCCTGTGATTTCATTGTGGCGAATCCGGGCGTAGTGGCCGGTCGCCAGACGGTCGGCGCCGATCTGGCGCGAAGTCACGAGCAGCGGATCGAACTTCACGTGGTTGTTGCACATCGTGCACGGAATCGGCGTGCGGCCCGAGAGATACTCTTCGACAAAAGGCTGTACCACGGTTTCCTCGAATCGCTGCTCGTAATTCACGACGTAGTGAGGCATGCCGAGGTGTTGCGCCACGCGCTTGGCGTCATAGACGTCATCAAGCGAGCAGCAGCGCTGGCCGTGCGAGCCGCCGCGGTCAAGCTCCGGCAGCCGCCGCTGGTTCCATAGCTGCATCGTCAAGCCGACGACGGGAAAGCCGCGCTCCTTCAGGATGGCGGCAACTGCCGAGCTGTCCACGCCGCCGCTCATTGCGACGGCCGTCATCGGGCGCTGATTTGGACTCGAATCCATCTGACTAGTATAGCGTCAAATCAGGCGATTGCAGGCTACTTGTACGTAGGGGAAAGCTGGCGGAGGCGCTCGATCACCGGGGGAATTGTTTCGAGCGCGAAGTCGATTTCGTCTTCGGTCGTCTGGTGACCCAGGCTGAGGCGCAGGGTGGCGCGTGCGTCCTCCGGAGCAAGACCGAGCGCCATCAGCACATGCGATGGCTCAAGGGCTCCCGAGGAGCAAGCGGCTCCGGTAGAACACGCGATTCCCTTGAGGTCCAGCGCGATCACCATGGACTCGCCTTCGATAAACGGGAAAGTCAGATTGGACGTGTTGGGCACTCGCGGGGCTCGCGCGCCGTTGACCCACGAGTGCGGCACGCGATCGAGCAGTCCTCGTTCCAAACGATCCCGGAGGCCGCGCATTCGTTCGCTCTCTTTACGCATGCCCATCAGCGCGAGTTCTGCCGCTTTGCCCATGCCGGCGATGGCGGCGACATCTTCGGTTCCCGGGCGGCGATCCCGTTCCGAGTGTCCGCCGAACATTAAGGGCCCGAGCTGCGTTCCCTTTCGGATGTACAGCGCGCCCACTCCCTTCGGTCCGCAAAACTTGTGTGCGGAAATCGAGAGCAGGTCCACGCTCAGCTTCTCCACGTCGATGGGAATCTTTCCGGCGGCCTGGACAGCGTCGGTATGAAATACGATTCTCTTCTCGGCGGCAATTTTGCCAATTTCTTCGATGGGTTCAACCGTTCCAATCTCGTTATTTGCGAGCATGAGCGTGATCAGGGTGGTCTCAGGCCGAATCGCGCCGCGGACATCTTCAGGATTCACGAGACCTTCGCGATCCACCGGCAGAACGGTGAGATCGATACCACTCTTCGCTAAGGCCCTGCACGTATCGAGCACGGCAACATGCTCAATCGCGGACGTAATCACGTGCCTGGCTTTGCCGGGGGCCGCTGCTACAGCGCCGAGAATCGCGTGATTATTCGACTCCGTGCCTCCGCTGGTAAACATGATATCCGCGTCGCGCGCAGCTACGAGAGCCGCCACAGACGAGCGAGCCTGCTCCACCGCCCCCCGTGCGTTCTGGCCGAAGGCGTGGATCGAGCTGGCGTTGCCGTATTCCTCAGTGAGGTACGGCAGCATGGCCGCCAGAACTTCAGGCGTGATCGGAGTCGTTGCGTTGTGGTCGAAGTAAATTCGCTTCATTGGAACCCTTCAAGTCAAAAGCAGAAGCCGATAGGTCCTGAATGCAGAATATCGTTCGCGGATGGAGCGGTCAAGGCGCCGGTGTTTTGTAGCGCGGGCTTCAGCCTGCGGGGGTTGGTCCTAGCACGACCGCGCCTGCTGCAACCAAACCCCGGAGGCTGAAGCCTGCGCTACTGGGCGTAGCCACTCGGACACGCTGCAATTACACTTGATCCTCCGAAAGGTTGCATATGGATTAAGATACGGAGCGCGTGTTCTGTGCTTCGCGAGCGGCGTTTCAAACGGAGACCCTCTTTGGCCGATCCCATCATCACGCTCACCACGGATTTTGGCGCGACCGACCACCTCGTCGGTTCGATGAAGGGCGTCATTCTGAACATCAATCCTGCCGTGCGAATTGTGGACCTCAACCACAGCGTGGTCCCCTTCGATATTCTGGACGGGGCCCTTTCGCTCGCGAGCGCATACCGGTATTTCCCCCCGCGCACGATTCACGTGGTCATTGTGGACCCGGGAGTGGGAACGGAGCGCCGTCCCATTCTTGTGAGCGGAGAGAAGCAGTTCTTCGTCGCGCCTGACAATGGCGTGCTCTCGATGATTTATGAGCGTGAATCCTGCACCGTCCGGCACATTACCGCGGAACACTATTTCTTGAATCCGGTCAGCCCCACATTTCATGGACGGGACATTTTCGCGCCGACCGCGGCGTGGCTCTCGAAAGCCTTCCAGACGGAAGCGTTTGGAGAGGTCATCACGGATTTCGTGCGGTTCACGATGCCGAAAGCAAAGTCCAGCGGGCAGGGAGTCAAAGGCGTCATCCTGCGCGTCGATGCGTTCGGGAACTTGATGACCAATCTCACGGCGGAAGATTTCCCGATCGGCGCACTCGGTGGCGGGGCGATCAAGCTTGCCGTGAATGGCAAGCAGGTCCTCAAGTTTGCCCAAACGTTTGCTTCGGGCAATCCGGGAGAGCCGATCGCCGTGCTGGGTTCGACCGGTTACGTGGAAATTGCCGTGAACCGCGGCAGCGCCGCGCGCACGCTCGGCGCAAATCGCGGCGCCGAAGTTACTCTCGACCTCAGTTAGCCCTTTTCATTTTTGCAATGCAATTAAATTTCAGCGCGGCAAGTCCATCGTCGTCAAGAACGCGCGGGTGCGCGGATCGAGCCAGTCGCGCAACGCGTCGCCCAGCAGATTGAACGCAAGAACCGCCGCCATGATTCCCAGCGCCGGAAATACCACCAGGTGCGGCGCGTCAAACAAATGATTGCGCGCGTCATTGAGCATCGCGCCCCAACTGGGTGTGGGCGCGACGACTCCTAGCCCCAGAAAGCTCAGCGTTGACTCCGCCAAAATCGCTCCCGCCATTCCAATCGTCGCTTGTATCAAAACGGGTTGCAGAGTGTTTGGCAGCAGGTGCCGCAGCAAAATGCGCGCATGCGAAGCGCCCAGCGACCGCGCAGCAAGGATGAATTCCATTTCGCGCACCTTCATCACCTGGGCGCGCGCCAGACGCGCGTATCCCGCCCATCCGGTGATGATCAGCGCCAGGATGACCTTGTCCAATCCCGGCCCCAGAAATGCCGCAAACGCGATGGCCAGGAGAATGCCGGGAAAGGATAGAAACGAATTAATCAGGACAATGTTGATGAAGCGGTCAAACGCGCCGCCGAAATACCCCGAGAGGGAGCCAAGCGCCAGCCCCACGATTCCAGCGCCGAGCACGACCGACACGCCAACGAGCAGCGAAACGCGCGCACCGTACAATGTACGCGACAAAACGTCGCGGCCAAGTTCGTCGGTCCCCATCCAGTGATGCGCGCTCGGCGAAAGCAATCGATCGGGCAAGCTTTGCTCGGAGGGATTTGCCGGAGCAATCCACGGCGCGAGGACCGCGAGAAGGATCAGCAGCACAGTTACAGCAAGGCCCCAGCGGCCTAGCCCGCTGGTGCGAAGAAACTGTCGAATTGGTGACAACCGCTTCACGGCATCATTCGCTCTCGATTGCACATTCCCAAGATCGCGAAAAACTCCCGCACTTCACTGCAGCCGCACCCTCGGATCCACGATGGCGTAGACCAAATCCGTGAGCAAATTTACGGCGACGTACGATACGGCAATGATCAGGATGCAGCCCTGCAAGAGCGGATAGTCGCGCGCTGAAATCGCTTGCACCGCGAGGCGTCCTATTCCAGGCCACGAGAAAATTGTTTCCGTGACGATCGTCCCCGCGAGCAGCGACCCAAACTGCAACCCTACAATCGTGATCACCGGAATCAGCGCGTTCGGAAACGCGTGCCGGAACAGCACCGACGTTTCCGCGATTCCCTTCGCGCGAGCGGTGCGCACGTAGTCGCTCGAAAGCTCCTCGATCATCGACCCGCGCACCATGCGAGTGAGTATGGCCGCGAGCGCCGCTCCCAGAGTTGCGGCGGGCAAAATCAAGTGGCTGATTCCTCCGCGTCCCGACACAGGCAGCCATCCGATTTCGATCGAAAAAACCAAAATCAAAATCGGGCCCAGCGCGAAATTGGGAACCGAAAGCCCCAGCAGGGTGAAGAACGAAGTCGCGCGATCCGCCCTGCTTCCGCGGCGCCGCGCGGAAAATACTCCCGCGGGAATGGCGATGGCAAGGCACACGGCCAGTGCGGCAAGCGATAACTCGAGCGTTGCGGGAAAGCGCGCCAGCACAATCGGGCGCACGGGTGCCGCATAGCGCATGGATTGCCCCCAGTCGCCGCGCGCGAGCCCTTCAAGATATCGCCCGTATTGCACGCCGAGCGGCTGATCGAGTCCAAGCGAATGGCGGAGTTGCGCAAGGTCCTCGGCGCGCGCATCCTGGCCCAGCATTTGCAGGACGGGATCGCCGGGCACGATGTGGATCATCAAAAAAACCATCGTGAGGATCAGCCAAAGAGCGGGCAACGTGTATAGAAGACGCTGAAGGAAATGGCGGATCATTTCGGTTTGAGCACCTTCTCGGCGGCTGGTTTCTCGGCGGCAGGCTTCATGTCGGCCACCGGCACCGAACCGCCCCGCTCCGCCGGCGTCTTCAGCCGCTGAATTTTGACGCGCGCCACTCTCCGCCGATCCATTTCCACGACGGTGAAGCGATATCCATCAAAATCAAAACTCTCCCCGCCACGTGGAATGAAACCGAGGCGCGCGAGCACGAAGCCCCCCACGGTGGCGTAGGACCGATCTTCCGGCAGGAGGATGTTGTACTGCGATTCGAGATCGCGCAAGCCGAGCGAAGCGTCGAAGATCGTCGCCGCATCCGCCCCTTGGCCGACGACAACAGGTCTTTCGACAACGTCAAATTCATCGTGAATTTCGCCGACCAGTTGTTCCAAAATGTCTTCAAGCGTAAGCAATCCCAGTAGGGTGCCGAATTCATCGACGACCATGGCCATCCAGCCATGGCTCGTGCGTAATTCCAGAAGCATTTCGCTCACGGGCTTGCTCTCCGGCACGATGGCAATCTCATGTAACATGCTCCGCACGTTGAACTCGCCCGCGGTCCAGCCTTCCTCCGCGCGGCGCCCCCGGTCAAGCAACACCCACACAATGTCCTTGATGTGAATGTACCCGAGCACCTGTTCTCCGTTGCCCTCGAAGACGGGCAGCCGCGAACGCTGCGTTGTGACGAAGACGCGCATCACGTCATCCAGCGTGGCCTCGGCGGCCACGAAGCGCACGTCAGGCCGCGGCACCATCAACTCTCGCACCTGCATGCGGTCGAGTTCGATCGCGCCGAGGATGAATTTCTCTTCCTCCATTCCGACGAGGCCGCGTTCGCGCGCTTGTTGAATCTGAATCTGCAATTCTTCCGCGGAGTGAACCTGCGTGTGGCTGGAGCGTCCGGAGAATCCCAGCCCGCTGAGCACCCACCGGCTGGCCCCATCGAGCAGACTAATCGCCGGACGGAACGCTTCGAGATACCATTGAAATGGGGGCGCAACCAAAAGGGCGACACGTTCCGCGCGCTGCAGGCTCATGCTTTTCGGAACCAATTCGCCAAGCACGACGTGCAGCGTCGTCAGAAAAAGAAACGCCACGAGAAGCGACACCGCATGAACCAGCGTGGTCGTGTGCCTTCCCGGAATATTTGCGACCAGCGGGCTCAAGACCGAAGCAAGCGTCGATTCTCCGAGCGCGCCAAGCCCCAGACTGGTGAGTGTGATTCCCACCTGAACGCCGGAAACCACGCGGTCCAGCTTGCCGATCAAATCCAAAACGATCTTCGCGCGAACTCGCCCCTCATCCACCAGTTGCCGCACGCGCGAATGCCGCACCGCAACCAGCGAAAACTCGACCGCCGCGAAAAATCCATTCACGGCCACGAGAGCGAACAGTCCGAGGAGTCGCAGCCCGATCAAATCAACAAGGTCCTCCGCCGGCTCATTCTAGCAGCCTCAGCATCTCGGCCCAAGAGACACCGCAGAAGTGGTTATACCCATGGGGGCTGTCTCACCAACTGCGGAATGCCGGACGCTTCATAAAGCGGTTGTTTCGGTTCTCGCGCGTGCATTAGAATGTTGCCTCAATCCGCCCGCTGATTTTCGCGAGCCGCAGTGGTGGCGGCTGGAAGATTCTGCGGATCGAACAAGGCGGGCGATTGACTTACTTTTGCGCCCATTGCCAGCGAATGTGAAACATGACAACCGTGAATCCTGCATCGCCAAAAAAACCCGACGCCGCGAAGAAGCCTGATTTTGAGTATTCACTCGCGCGCCTCGAAGAGATTGTCGGAAAACTGGAGAGCGCGAATCTGTCGCTCGACGAAGCCATGAAGCTGTTTGAGGAAGGCGTGCAACTCTCGCGCGACTGCCAGAAATATCTGGAGCAAGCCGAGGGCAAAGTGGAAATTCTGCTCAAGAAAGCCGGCGGCGAGATGGCGGCAGAAGCCTTCGATCCCGAAGGCGAGGAAGATTCCTGACCGGCCGCGCCGCGGGCGCGACCTGAGACGCCCTCCACCTGATGAACCTTCCCGCATTTTTCGAAGAAGACCGGGCCGCGGTAGACGCTGCCCTCGACCGGCTGATGCCCAGTGAAAATGCACAGCCTCCCTCGATCCACCGCGCCATGCGCTACAGCGTGCAGGCTGGAGGAAAGCGCGTGCGGCCGATTCTGTGTCTTGAATCGGCGCGAATTTTTGCCGCCGATGTGACTCCCGTCCTGCCGGTCGCTTGCGCGCTTGAATTCATTCACACCTACTCGCTCATCCATGACGACCTGCCGGCGCTCGACAACGATGACTTGCGGCGAGGCAAGCCCACCTGCCACAAGAAATTTGGTGAGGCGGCCGCCATCCTCGCCGGCGATGCGTTGCTGACGCTGGCGTTCGAAACGCTCGCCAATGCTTCTATCGATCCGGCGCGGCGCGTTGCCATTCTTTCTCACGTAGCCGCCTCGGCTGGCACGGTGAACGGCATGGTCGGCGGCCAGGTCGCAGACCTCGAAGCCGAAGGACGCGCCATCCAGGCGGCGGACCTCGAGTATATTCACCGTTCGAAAACGGCGGCCTTGATTCGTGCGTCTGTTGTCGCCGGGGCGATTGCCGGGGGCGCGGACGACGAAGACGTGGCGCGCCTGAAACGCTTTGGCGAGGCGATCGGCTGGGCATTTCAGGTGGTTGACGACATCCTCGACGTGGAAGAGTCGTCCGCGGCGCTGGGAAAGACGGCGGGCAAAGATGCGGCCCAACAAAAAGCAACGTATCCGTCGCTGTACGGCCTGGAAAAGTCGCGCCAATTTGCGAAAGAGCTGGAGGCCCGCGCGATGGCGGAGATTGAGCCGTACGGCAAGCGCGCTGCTCGGCTGCGAGAGCTTGCCGAATTGATCGTTCACCGGCGCGCGTAACTAAGGGGAGATGTTTATTGTAGCTTGCGTCTTCAGATGCGGGGGTTTCCGCCGATGCGAGTGGGCTGCCTATGCGCGCGAAAAACCCTCGTCCGCCACGGCGGACGAGCTACAGCGGGGCTGCGTGCCATCCAAACTCAAAGCCGCAAAAAAAAGGCTCGATCAACTGGTCGTCGAACGAGGCCTCGCCGAATCTCGTGAAAAGGCGCAGGCCATGATCCTTGCTGGAGAAGTGCGCGTAAACGGCGAGCGGAGCGAAAAGGCCGGCGCGCAAATCATCGGGGACGCGCGCATTGAAGTCAGCGGAGGTTCGGCAAAATATGCCAGCCGCGGAGGTTTGAAGCTGGAGGGCGCGCTCGAAGATTTTGGAATCGATGTGGAAGGGAAAGTCTGCCTCGATGTAGGCGCGTCGACCGGAGGCTTCACCGATTGCCTGTTGCAGCGTGGCGCGCGCCGCATTTATGCGGTCGATGTGACGCCGCAGCAGATGGCGTGGCGTCTGGTGCAAGATGCTCGCGTCTCGCAAATCAAGGCGAATGCGCGCAATCTTCGGCCGGAGCAAATTCCGGAGCCCGCCGATCTCGTGACGATGGATGTTTCTTTCATCTCCGTGGCTAAAGTGCTTCCGGCTGTGGTCGCAGCCGCCGGTGCCAATGCGGAGTACCTGATCCTGGTCAAGCCGCAGTTTGAACTCGACCGCGGGGATGTCGGCCGTGGCGGCATCGTGCGCGACGTTTCGTTGCACGACCGCGCGATCGAGCGCGTGCGCCAGGCGGCGCTGGCCGCCGGGTTGCGCGTCGAAGGCGTCCGTCCGAGCCGCGTGACGGGCGCGGAGGGAAATCAGGAATTCTTTCTTCATGCGAGGAGGATCACTCCTGGAGGCTAAGCTAATGCTGATTAAAAATCATGGAAATGGAACTGCGCGACAGATGCTAAAGTAGAGTTCACTTTGGACGCGCTTCGACAAAAGCCAAAATGATCAAGACCGTCGGAATTATTTCCCGCCCGCGACGCGAGGACATCGCGCGCGTCGTTCCTCCTCTCGTCCATTGGTTGCGGGCCCATGGCGCGGAGGTGACCTGCGATTCCGAGACCAGCGATTGTCTCGGACCGCTCGCTGTGCAGACGCGGAAGCGCGAGGAACTCCCCGGCTGCACGGACTTGCTGATCGTGCTGGGCGGCGACGGGACATTGCTTTCCGCGGCACGGCTCGCGGCGGAACGTAAAGTTCCCATTCTCGCCGTGAATCTGGGCGGACTAGGTTTCCTGACGACGGTTTCGCAAGACGAAATCTATTCAATCCTGGAAGAGATTTTTTCTGGAAAACATCGCGTGAGCGAACGCGTGATGCTGGAAGCCGAAATTGTCCGCGCCGGCGCCGTCATCCGGCGGCAGATCGCGCTCAACGATGCGGTGCTCAATAAAGCGGCGCTCGCTCGCATCATGGATTTGGAGCTTCGCGTCGATGGCGAATACGTGACAACATACAAAGCGGACGGCCTGATTCTCTCCACGCCGACCGGGTCCACCGCCTATTCCCTCGCGGCCGGTGGACCGATCGTGTACCCAATCGTTGAGGCATTCGTCGTAACTCCCATCTGCCCGCACACGCTTACGAACCGGCCGTTGGTGATTCCCGATTCCGCCACGATCGAAGTGGACTTCAAGGCCGGGGACGATGCCGTTTTCCTGACGCTCGACGGGCAGGTCGGAATCGAACTGGTTCGGGGGGACCGCATCCGTGTGCACAAGGCGGCGGAAAAATTACTATTGGTGCGCCCCGCAAAAAAAACCTACTACCAGATCCTCCGCAACAAACTGAAGTGGGGCGAAAGATAAACCACCGATTGCAACCACAGATGAACACAGATAAACACTGATAAAACCAAAACACAAAATTAAAAATGGGAAACAACCAGCAAGCAGCCCAGAATCCAGATAATTGAGAACAGAGGTTAGGTTTTATCAGTGTTTATCTGTGTTCATCTGTGGTTCCATTCCTTTTTCACTCGCCGCGGACTAGGTCGGCGCGGGATTCGCGGCGGCGGATCAAACGCATCCGGCTTCCCTCCACTAGAATCTCGGCCGGGCGCGGGCGTGAATTGTAGTTCGAGGTTTGGACGGTGCCGTAGGCGCCGGCTCCCCACAGGACCAGCACATCATCCGGAGCCACGTTTCCGAGGGGCCAATCCTGCAGGAAGCAATCACCCGATTCACACACGGGGCCGACGATGTCGGCGCGTGCGAGCGCGCCGGGAGTCCGCCGGGCGCGCGTGATGGGATGCGTCGCATCGTATAGCGCGGGCCGCATGAAATCGTTCATGGCGGCATCCACGATCACAAATTTCTTGCCGTGATTCTGTTTCGTGTACAAAACATGCATCAGAAGAACGCCGGCGGGGCCGATCAACGATCGCCCCGGCTCGATCAGCAGATGGCAGCCGAGCGGCCGAACGACACGCGCGAGCTCCGCGGCCCAGGCCGCTTTTTCCGGCGGCTTCTCCGACGTGTAGCGAATCCCGAGTCCGCCGCCGGAATCGAGATAGCGGAGCGAGATGCCGGCGCGCGCAAGCTCGCGCACAAATCCAGCCAACCGCGTCAGAGCGCGGCGGTGCGGAGTAAGCGTCACAATTTGCGAACCGATGTGCGCGCTGATCCCCTGCCAGTCGATCCAGCGAGAATCGCGGTGCTCGATATACAGGCCGCGCGCGGTCTCCCAGTCGATTCCAAATTTGTGGCGATGCTGTCCGGTGGCAATGTGCGGATGGCCGCCGGCTTTGACATCCGGATTGACGCGGATGGAGGCCGCGGCGCGCACACGCAGCCGTGACGCCTCCGATGCCAATAGATCGAGTTCCGCCGGCGACTCCACATTGAAGAGAAGAATCCGCGCGCGCAGCGCCTCCCGAATTTCCTCGCGCGATTTCCCGACACCGGAAAACACGATACGGTTTCCCGGCACACCGATCCGTCGCAGGCGATAAAGTTCCCCGCCTGAAACGATGTCGAATCCACTGCCAAGCGCGGCAAACACGCGCAAGATTCCCAGATTTGAATTGGCCTTCAATGAATAACAAACCGTGTGCGGAAGCGTGCCGAACGCGGAATCCATGCGGCGATAGGCCTGCTCGATGCTCGCGCGGCTGTACAGATACGCGGGCGTTCCGAACCGCTTCGCGGCCGCAGCGACGGAAACGCCTTCACAAAATAGTTGAGACCCCCGATAGGAAAATGCGGGAGTATAGCTCGCCGGATCGACAACGCCGGCGGAGCGGGATGCGCGCGAATGCGAAGACGCCGCGCTCACTTGACTTTCATCACCACCAGCGTGCGATCGTCCGTGATGGCGCCCCCTTGTGTGAATTCTTCTACTTCCTTGAGCAAGCGGTCGGCAAGTTCGCTTGAGTTCAAGCGCGCGTTGGCGGCCAAAAGATCTTTTATGCGGCCGGTGCCGAAAAATTTTCCTTCCCGGTTAGCCGCCTCGGTCAGACCATCGGAAAAGAAGAGGAGGATATCGCCCGAAGTGAGGCGCACGCTCCATTCCTCATAGGTTGCATCATCGAAAATGCCGATCGGAAATCCAGAAAGTTTAATCTGTTCGACGTGCCCGTCTTTCCAGAGTAACGGCTGCGTCTGCCCGGCATTGGCCAGTCGAAGTTTGCTGCGCCCTTTTTGCCACGTGGCGAAGCAAATCGTCATGTAACGGCCCTCCACCCGGCGGTCGCACACCAGCTGATTGAGCTTGCGGAGAAGCTCGGCGGGCTGGAGCTTTTGCGGAGAGAGGCTGCGCAGAATTCCGGTGGCCACAGCGCCGTAGAGCGCAGCGGCGGTTCCCTTCCCGCTGACGTCTCCCAAAGCGACGCCCAATTGTTGCGTTCCGTAAGAAAGGAAATCGTACAAATCGCCGCAGACTTCCCGCGCGGAATGAATTCGCGCGGTGATGTCGAGGCCGTAATCGATGCTAGGCACCGGCCGCAAGAGTGCTGTCTGCAGACGCTGCGCGGCCGTGAGCTCGCGCTCCATGCGCGCTTCATCCTTGGCTAGCTTCTCGTACAGCCGCGCGTTTTCGAGCGACACAGCCAGGTGCGCCGCCAGGATCGTGAGCGTCTGCTCGTGCTCTTCGGTGAAATAATTAATTTGCGGGCTTTCGAGATCGAGAACGCCCACGACGCGGCCCTGGTGAAGCATCGGAATCGCCAGCTCGGACCGGGTTTCCGGATTGACCATGATGTACCGCGAATCGAGGGTCACATCCGGAACGCGAACCGGCAGTTCCGTGGCGATGGCCGCTCCTACAACTCCTTCATGCGGCGTAACTCGCAGCTTTCCCTGAGCGCTCTGGCCGTATTTCATGTCCAGGCGATGGCGATACAAATTCGTCGCTTCGTCATACAACAAGATTCCCAAAATCTGATAGTCGATGACGCGCTTGACGAGTTCCGCGGCGCGGCGCAGCAACTCCTCCACCGCGAGAATGGAATTCGCCTCGCGGCCCACTTCGTTGAGAACCAGCAGCGTGTCAGCCTGGCTGCGGACGCGTTCAAAGAGCCGCGCATTTTCGATGGCGGTCGCCAAACGGCTGGCCATTAACGTCAAAACACTTTGCTGATCTCGCGTGAAGTAATCGACCTGTGTGCTCTGAATGTCGAGCACGCCGATCGCTTGTCCCTTCACCATGAGCGGAACCACAAGCTCGGACCGGACCGAATCGATGATGTTGATGTACCGGGGATCTTCACGGACGTCCGGCACGCGCACTGCGCGGCCCGTCGCCGCAGCCGTCCCCGTAATTCCCTGTCCGATCGGGATCACCCAATCCTTGCCGGCTTCCTCGCCGTACCCGATGGTGAAGCGGTGGTAGAGACGGTGCATCGATTCGTCAACGAGCAATACGCTGAAGATTTCATAGTCGATCAGGCGCTTCACGAGCGCCGCGGTTTTCCGCAATACTTCGTCGAGGTCGAGCGAGGAATTGATTTCCTCACCGATTTCGACCAGCGTCGCGAGAACTTCCGTGGGAACGTTGAGCGGCGATGGGGCTTGTACGGGATCCATAGATTGTGAATGTGTACGGCGCTCCGGACTTTCGAAGACGAAGCGCGACTCCCCAAGAAACATTTAGTATAGCAGGTAGAGATTATGGCCTTGTGAAAAACCGATGAATTGACGAGTCTCCACGCCGGGAAAAATCGGATTACTGCGGCAAAAATCAATAGGAAGTTGATGCCTGCGAGCCTCAGGCAACTGCGTGAGGAGGCACCGAGCCGGCCGCTTGCTCCATGATTTTGACGCTGGCGCTCGCGCCGATTCGCGTTGCGCCCGCGCAAACCATTTTTTTAAGATCGTCAAAAGTGCGCACACCCCCCGAGGCTTTCACTCCTATGTCCGTTCCCACCACCGCTCGCATCAACGCAACGTCCTCGGCCGTGGCACCGCCAGTGCTGAAGCCAGTCGAGGTCTTGACGAAATCGGCGCGCGCCCTTTTACTCGCGAGCGAGGCGCGCACCTTTTCCTCGATCGTGAGCAGCGAGGTTTCAAAAATGACTTTGCAAATTGCGCCGCCACGGTGCGCCACTTCCACAACTCCGCGGATATCGGATTCCACCACGTCATCCTGGCCGGACTTCAGCGCGCCGATGTTCAGGACCATGTCGACTTCCTGCGCGCCCAGCTTGATCGCTTCTTCGGCTTCGTGAATTTTCACCCGGGAAAGCGTCGCGCCGAGAGGAAATCCAATCACGGTGCAAACTTTGACTTTTGTGCCGCGCACTAATTCCGCGGCAAGCGGCACGTTCCAGGGATTGATGCAGACCGACGCAAATCCAAAACGCACGGCTTCCTGACAGAGCTTGCGGATATCGTCGCGCGAAGCTTCCGGTTTCAGCAGGGTGTGATCGATCAGGCCCGCAAAGCCAGCTTCCAATTCAACGACCGACGGGCCGCAGGAAATGCGGTCGGCGCCGGCTTCGACGACAGCGCGTGTTTTTCTGGCGCATTTCTCTGCGCAGTTCAGGTCGCAATCCGGGCAAATTTCGTCGTCGCTCCCGGCGCTACGAGCAATCTCCCTTCCGGGAGCGCCGAGGTAGCGCACCACCTCTTCGGTGACCACACGAACCATCTGTTCGAATTCGCTCTGATCCACTCGCTCAGCCCTATTCGAATCGCCCGGAAGATTTCGAAAACATCACTTTTTTTTCGAGCGTTCTTCGATGCCCCGAATCTTGTCCACGCGGCGCTGGTGGCGCCCTCCTGCGAAGGGTGTGGAGAGCCACAAAGCGACAATCTCCCGAGCGGCTTCCGGGGCGATCAGTTTGGCGCCCAGCGTCAGCACATTCGCGTCATTGTGCTCGCGGCTGTTGCGCGCCGTCGCGCGATCATAGCATAGCGCTGCGCGCACTCCGGGCACCTTGTTGGCGGCAATCGAGCTGCCGATGCCCGCGCTGTCGAGCACGATGCCGAGCCAGGCGTCTCCTCGCGCGACTGCGTTGCCGACCGCCTCGGCGAAGTCCGGATAATCCACGGCTTCCGCGCTGCCGGTGCCAAGATCGAGAACCTGGTAGCCCCAATCGCGCAGATGGGCTATCAGTTGTTGCTTCAATTCAAAGCCGCCGTGATCGGCGCCAATTGCTACAACTCGCGCGGATTTTTCCGAAGAGCTTTCCCCCGAAGCCGCGCTGGAAGGGGCTTCGTGCTGGCGCGCCGAGGCAATACGAAACGTGATCCCGCGTCGCTCAGCCTCTTCGCGCGCCAGAAGAGTGATGAGCGTATCGTCCGTGATGGCGATCTCGCCATTCTGTGGGACGCGCTCCAAATCCGCAGCTGTGATAAGAGGTTTCATGAAAACCAGGACGGTTCGAACCGGGTTTTGTAGCGCCGGCGTCTCGCCGGCTATTTTTCCGCTGTCCACGAGTCGAAAAATGCCGGCGGGACGCCGGCGCTACGAAAAGCGCGAAATCAAAATGCATGCTAAGACGGTGGTAGCGAAAGAATGCACACGTCCTTGAGGTTGCGATAGCGCTCCGCATAGTCCAACCCATATCCCACGACGAACTCATTCGGAATCTGAAATCCAATGTAATCCGCCTTGACGTCTTTCTTGATGCGCCGCTCCGGCTTGTCCAGCAGCGCCGCGATCTTCAGCGAATTCGGCTTGCGTTGCTGCAGAACGCGCAGCAGGTATCCGAGAGTGAGCCCCGTATCCAAAATGTCTTCGACAACGATGACGTTGAGGCCCTCGATGCTGGTATCGAGATCTTTGTTGAGGCGCACCTGGCCGGAAGTCTGGCTGCCGTGCCCGTAGCTGGAAACGGACATGAAATCGAGCGATACTTCGACGCGAATATGGCGGATCAAATCCGAAAGAAAAATAGCAGCGCCCTTGAGGACACCGATCAGGTGAACGCGCTGGCCTTTGTAATCCTTGGAAATTTGAAGTCCCATTTCGCGAACGCGCTTCTGAATCGCGCTGCTGCGCAACAGGACCTTCAGATGCTCCTGCCCGTGACCATGCACTGGGAATCCCCTCCGCCTGGGAGCGGTTACTCTAGCGCAGGGAGTGAGAAAGCTCAAGGCGTCGCGAGGGCAGGTATCTAAGTCAATTTCCGATCAAACGATTTACCAGGAATTGGAACGGGGATCTTCTACGTGACCGCAGCCCAGGATCCAAATGAATCCGGCGGCTCAGGTCTTGGCCGAAAACCATCATCGAGACTTGAAATGCTGGCGGACCCGTCGCTGATTCGTAGCAACTCAACAATCAGCTTGCTCACGTTGGACGCCGGTACGCTGGCTGCAAGAGTTCGAGATTGTGCTTCAGAGGTTGTTGTTCTCACCTCTCCACCGTGTGAATATACCGCCGCACCAACCGTTTCAATAAAATTAAGAGGGACGGTAATGGTAACTAAGCATAGAGCCTCCAGGATTATGGGACGAGCCTGCTGAAGCGCTTCTGTGGCGGCTGTTTTTGCTGCTTCTCTAAATGCATCCGCTGTTGAATCCACCTCATGGTAACTCCCGTCCTCGACGGATGCGCATACATCGGTCATTTCGAGACCTGCTAGAACCCCAGCACCCAATGCGTCTTGAATCCCTTGCAAAACGGGGGGAATAAATCTGGCGGGGAAGCTCAGTCCTGCGTTCCAAGCGAGCATCGTACCCTGTCCACGGCTCAAAGCGCGAACCTCAACCCGAACGTGCGCGTAGACACCGACCCCGCCTCGTTGCCGAATGACTTTTCCGTCGGCGACCCCAGAATCCTGCACTGTTTCCCGATAGAAGGATCGAGAGAGTCCGTTGCTCATTGCAGTGCCTGCCCCAAGAACCGTCAAGCTAAATTGAGGACTTGATGATACAACGCGAAGTGAAAAACGGAAAAGAATGGCGGTTCGCCCATCTTGCACAACGGCCCAGCTGCTCGAGCGCCGGTTGTTCCATCGTGAGGCGGGATGGGATTGCCTCGATGGTCGCGTCGTGGCAACCTTGATCACCTCTATGATCTCTGCAAGCGAGAAATGGAAGGACAGGCGAGTCATTGTGACGGGCGGCGCTGGATTCATTGGCAGCGTGCTGGTCTGGGAACTGAATCGCCGCGGCTGTTCACAGGTGGTGATCGCGGATTATCCGGCGCAGCGCGAAAAAAGCGCCAATCTGGCCGGTTTGCGCTACACAGAAATTATCGAACCTGCGGAATTGCCGGCGCGGCTTTCGTCCGAGTCGATGGGAAGGCTCGACTGCATTTTCCATCTGGGCGCGTGTTCCTCCACCACGGAAACGAACGAACAATATCTGCGCGAAAATAATTACGAGCATTCGCGTAAACTCGCGGAATGGGCGCTGGGAGCGGGCGTGCGTTTTGTCTATGCTTCCTCGGCGGCGACTTATGGAGATGGCAGCGCGGGCATGGACGATTCGGATCCGCGACTGCTTGAGCGATTGCGGCCGCTGAATCTGTACGGGCAATCCAAGCAGTGGATGGATCTGCACGCCTGGAGAGAGGGATGGCTCGACCGCATTGTCGGGCTGAAATATTTCAACGTCTTCGGTCCCAACGAAAACCAAAAGGGGGACATGCGCAGCGTAGTCTGCAAGAGCTACGCCGAGGTGCTGAAGAGCGGCGTGATTCAGCTTTTCAAGAGCTGCCGCCTTCAATACAGGGACGGCGAGCAGCGGCGCGATTTTCTGTACGTGAAGGATGCTGTGGCCATGACGCTGCATCTGGCCGCGAATCCCGCGGCAAATGGGATTTTCAATATTGGTTCAGGAGTCGCACGCACATGGAATGATTTGGCTCGCGCAGTTTTCGCCGCGCTGACTCGCGAGCCACGCATCGAATATATTGATATGCCGGCATCGATCCGCGACAAGTACCAATATTTCACGCAGGCTGACATACACAAGCTGCGCGCTACCGGCTACGATTCGCCGATCACTTCGCTCGAAGACGCTGTGCGCGATTACGTTGTGAATTATCTCGTGCCTGGGCGGGCGATTGGCTCTTAGCAGCGTGGGCTTCAGCCTGTGGGGGTTCGACCTTGCAAGGCCAAAAGCCACAGGCTGAAGCCTGCGCTACTCGATCCAATCGGCGATGAAGATATTCGTCTCGTGCGGGGCTTTGCCGTTGCGATTGGAGGCCCAGACGAGGCGCTTGCCGTCGGAGGAAAACATTGGAAAGGCGTCGAAATCGGGATGATAGGTGATCTGCTCGAGGCCGGTGCCGTCGACGTTGATGGCGTAAAGGTCGAAGCCGCTGGGGTCTTTCTGGTTGGCTACATTCGAGGCAAAAATGATGCGCTTGCCGCCGGAAAAAAAATACGGGGCGAAATTCGCGGCGCCGTTGTGCGTGACCTGTCGTTTATTTTTGCCGTCGGCGTCCATCACCCAGATTTCGAGATTCCCCGGACGAATCAATCCGCGGGAGAGCAAGTCCTTGTAATCGGCGATTTGCTCCGGGGTTTTCGGTTGCTCCGAGCGATAGACGATTTTCTTGCCATCGTCGGAAAAGAAAGCGCCGCCGTCATAGCCAAGTTCGTGCGTCAGTTGGCGAACGTCGCTGCCATCCGCGTTCATCGTAAAAACGTCGAGGTCGCCGTTGCGCGTCGAGGTGAAGACAATTTTCTTGCCGTCGCGGCTGATGGTCGATTCCGCGTTGTAGCTTCCGGGAGAATGGCTCAGAAGGCGCAGATCGCTGCCGTCGGGCTTCGCAGTGTAGATTTCGTAGGAGCTGTAAATCGGCCAGACGTAACCGTGCGAATAATCGGGGCGCGGCGGGCACTCGGCGCTGGTTGCGTGCGTCGAGGAAAACAGGATCCGGTCGCCTTTCGGAAAAAAGTAGCCGCACGTCGTGCGTCCCTTGCCCGTGCTCACGAGTTTCGGCACGGCCGGTTTGCCGTCCGGCGTATCCACCGGCATGGTGTACATCTGATCGCACGGAACGCCCGCGCCGGAATGCATGAAGATCAGGGATTTGTCGTCCGCGGAAAAATACGCCTCGGCGTTCGTGCCGCCGAAAGTGAGCTGGCGCACGTTACCCAGATGTTTCTCGCCGGGAACTGTGAGCGACTCGGAACTTGTTTTCCCTGAGCTGGGCGCTTGAGAGTACGCCACCAAAGATGCGGAGGCAGTGATCAGCAAAAGGAAAAGTGCGGGCCGGGTGATCTGCGATTTCGGCATTTTTTTCCTTCGCTTATTTTCGTTGTTCCAGCTTTACGGGCGCGTTGACGGGTTTGCCGTCGCGCAACACATGCACATCCACAACGTCGCCGACCTTGCTGCGGCGCAGCGCGTCGGTGAAGTCGTACAAATTGTGGATCGGTTTGTCGCCAAATTGGACGAGGACGTCGCCTGCCTTGAAGCCTGCTTTCGCCGCGGGCGATCCCGGGCGAACATCGGAAAATTTGACGCCGTTTTCTTCCTGCCCAAAATCCGGAATCGACCCGAAATAAGGTCCGTAACCACCGCCGCCACCGCTCGCGGCCTGGCCGCCCGGCTGATCTTCTTTCACGGTGACGAACGCGACGCGCTCGTTTGCGGAATCGATTCTTATGGCCACGTCATCGATGAAATCCAAAAGCTTCGCCGCATCAGGCGCATTGATTTTGTCCCAGGTGTCGGAAGGCTTGTGGTAATCCGAGTGCAAGCCCGAGAAAAAGAAAAGCACTGGAATTTTCTTTCCGACAAACGAGGTGTGATCGCTGGCCGCGTAGCCGCTGGCGGAATACTCGATATGAAACGGGAACTTGCTCTTCTCTTCATCGAGGAGATCTTTGAACGTGGCGCCCGTTCCCGTCCCGCCGATAAAAACTTTTTCGTCCTTGATCCGGCCGATCATGTCCATGTTGATCATGGCGACGGCTTTGTCGAGCGGCAGCGTCGGATCCTTCACCCACTCCGCCGAACCGAGCAGGCCGAGTTCTTCCCCGGCAAAATTCGCGAAGAGAATGCCGCGCTGGAGCTGGCCTTTGCGCGGAGCCAGCAGGCGCGCGAGTTCGAGAACGCCCGCGGTGCCGGAAGCGTTGTCGTCGGCGCCGGGATGAATTTTTCCGATCTGCGAAGGCGCGAGCGAATCTACGTTCCCGTAGCCGAGGTGATCGTAGTGCGCGCCGATGATCACGTATTCATCGGTCTTGCCGGGAAGATAGGCGAGCACATTGTTCACGGTTGCGCGCGTCTTTTCGATATTGACGCCGAGCGAAATCTGCAGCTTGTCGGGAAACGGGAACGACGCCGAAGCCGAAGATGTGTTGATCTGATTTTGAAGTTCGGCGAGTGATTTCCCCCCTGCTGCAGCAAACCACGCGTTCGCGACGTCATTTTTCGCCTGCACGATCACGATGCCGGCGTTCTCGGGCCCGTTCACGCTTCCGAATCTCGTAAGCTGATCCTCTTCGCCATCTCCCAATTTTCCATTGACCAGGATCGCAGCTTTAGCGCCATGATTCCGGGCGTTGATCGCTTTCGTGATCAGTTGGGAGTGTTGCGTCAATCCGGCATTTCCGCTCTTCGCGGCAAAGCCTGCCGGCTCGTAGCGCAGGATGACGACAATTTTGTCTTTGACGTCGAGATGTGCGTAATCGTCGTAGTTAAATTCGGGCGCGGTTGCCCCATAGCCGGCAAATACCAAGGGGCCAGCGACATCTCCGGAAGCGGAAAAACTGAAGGGAACGAAATCCTGATTCAGTTTCAACCCCTGCTTCGATTTGCCGTCCTGCACCTCCAGGCGATTGCCATCTTTCAATTTTGCGCCGGTAATTACGGTGAACGGCTGGAAAAAGGATTTGGCGCCCGCCGGCTGCAATCCCAATGATCGGTAGCGCTGCTCGATCAAGTTCGCGGCGCGCTCGATGCCTTTGGTCCCGGCGCCGCGGCCTTCCATTACGGGAGAGGAAAGCGTCTTGACGTCATCCAAGTACCGTTTGGGGTCGGCAGAATTAGTATCAGCGGCAATGCGGAAAGCGAGAAGCGCGAGTACGACGGCCAAGCCGGCTGCACGCCAGCGTGGGGGACGAGTTGCAAGGATTGTTTTTGAGCGATTCATTCGAATGAGTTTGGAGAAGGACATGTAACAGTCAGAATCGTATGCCGCGGTTGCAAACCTGTCAAATGCGCGCCGAGGGGAATGCCTGCGGGTGAGCAGGAAGGCTGAAGGCGCATTGAATCGCCTCTGCGTTTAAAGAAATGGGGCATTCGAGAATTGGTGGCGCAGGCTTCAGCCTGCGGGTTTTGGTGCTAGCAAGGACTAACCCCTATAGGCTGAAGCCCGCGCCACTTGCACTGCCGGCGCACGGGTCTCGCTCAAAAGCCGACCTTCAGTCGAGCACTTACGCTGGCTGGCGGCGCCACCGCGGTTCCGGAGAATAGGCTGGCGAAATTCAGCAGGTTCAACTTGTCGGTCAGGTTATGGCCCTCGATTTCGAACGAGACGTCTTTTCCTTCTTTGTGGTACAGCGTGGCGCCTGCGGCTGCGTCAAATGAGAAATTCGGGCGTAAGCGGCTCGCATTGAAATTCACTTCGTTCAAAATGGCGGAGCCATATTGCTGCAATAGAAAATTGATTTGGCTTGAGTCTACAGGGCCATTCAAATCCACAGGGAGGCCGCTGCCGTATTCCGCGGACGTGGCGAGCCAAAAACGTTCCGTGGCCTGAAAGCGCACACGCGCGCGTACAGTGTTTCTCTGGTCCTGCGACACCGGGAACTTGCTGGCATCTGATATGCCGGCTGTTTCGTCTCCCAGAAATAATCCGCCGGTTATAGGTCCCTGACCTGTCCCTGTCTGATTCGAGTAGCTCAGAACTCCTGAAAAGCGGCCCCAGCGCGGCACGGCAATTTGAATTTCTTCGCCGTGAATCTCCGCCGATGAAAAGGCGATCGGAAAACTGATCGCGGTGTCGAGCAGCGTGTCGTCATCCGAGTAGTTCCGGAAATCACGCCAGAATACATTGCCGTCAATCCGCAGTTTACCGGCAAAAGGTTTGGTGAAACCCAGTTCATAATAATTCGCGCGTGCCGGCTGCACGGGGAGCCTCACAACGAGACTGCTGATTGAGGCCAGTTGCGGTGAGCTCGCCAGCAATAGATTTTCCATCGCGGGAGTTTGGAAAACGCGATCATAGGAAGCGTGAACGAGAAGGTTAAGGGAAGAAAAGAAGCGCGAAATGCCGATTCGCGGACTCCACGCCGATTCGTTCACGACAAAACCGTAGTGGTCAAATCGCAATCCGGCGCTCAAATTCCACTTGCCGAAACGGATTTGGTCCTGCGCATAAGCGGACGGCTCGATGTCCCATCGGCGATCTGAAAATGGGGGGATGAGCGTCAATGCCGTGCCGGGATCGAATTGCGAGGGATCCGTGATTTGATACTGCAAGTTTTCATTCACAGGGCTAAAAATTCCATCCACTCCAAACTTCCACTCGTGCCGCCCGTGATGGCCCGCGAGGTCCGCGCGCGCATATCCTTCGCGATAGCCGCGGTCCTGAGTGACGATGATTGGCGTGGATTCCGCGTTGGAATTTAGAAGCGCGGACGAATCGCGGACGCTTCCCGCGACACTCAAGAGGATGTCCGCCGAAATTGCGTGCGTGTAGTGGACCTGGCCGGATGTTTCCTTCTGCTCGGAATCCTGGCTCTGGCCTGCTAATTGCTGGACGAGTTCGCTCGGCACCTCATAGCGAACCGCGTGTTGCCCGAATGTCAGGAAAAGGCGGTCGCCGTTTGAAAAATCGCGTTCATACGAGGACGAAAATCCGCCGGCATTGCCGATATTTGTGTAGTTCTGGAGAACCGGCGGGTCCAGATACCGGTCGGAATGAAAGCCATCACCCGTGACGGAAAAACGGTTTCCTCCGGTTGAAAAGAAGAGAGCGCCGCTCGCCGAGGCCGTTGAGAAACTGCCGCCTTCCGCTTCAAACTCTCCATGCAGGCCAGTTGGATTATTTTTCGGAGTTGTAACTTCCACCACGCCGCCAAGTTTTCGGCCGTATTCGGCGGGAAAGCCGGCGGTCATTACCCGCATGGATTCGACGTCGCTCGACTCGATCGGGGGCGCAAAGCCGGGGGAGCGGTTTTCGGTCATGGGCAAGCCGTCAACGACGAATTGAACGTCATACTCCGAGCCGCGCGGGTGCAAAACACCGTTGGCCTCATACAGCCAACCGGGCTGGGCATCCACGACATCGAGGACTCCGCGGCCGGGCTGCGACGACAGCTGCTCACCGATGGATTGCGACCCGATCGTATACACTGCGCTGGTGCTCGTCGTATCGACCAGCGTTTCCGTCTCGCTGACTTGTAGCTGGGTTTCGACGGGCTTCAAACCCAACGTCAAAGATAAATGCTGGGGGACAATGGATCGAATCTCCACGAGTTGAACAGCGGGAACAAATCCCGAGTGCGACACGCTCACCCGATAGACGCCGAAGGCGAGGTCTTGCGCGGCGTAGCGGCCGTCATCGCCAATCGTAAAGTCCAGGTGAAATTGATTGCCTTGGCTGACCAATTCTCCGGATGCGCTGAGAACTGCTCCCTGCGGATCGTGCACTTCGATTTGCAGTTCTCCGCGATCCCGCTGCGCAGCAACAGGCAGCGCGAGGAGCAACGCACAACACATCAAGCCGATGATCGAAATGAACCGCGCCATCGTGGTTTCGACGTAATGCCAAGGTCCGTGAGTTGCACGCCGGACAGGCATTTATCATTGCACCCGGCGGTATAACTCCCTTGTAAGCATATCGTAAAAAATTGACCGATACCTTCGGGAAGTCTTGCGGCGATGAGATTCGGTGCAACGCCGGAATTTCTGTGGGCTGGGGTCGGATAATTCAGCGTGCGCAGCTACTTGGGGTGCGACTTCTCCAGAGCAGCGCGGTCCCAGTGCCCGAGATCGGCGGCGGCATCATACGTACTCTGGCAAAAATCGAGCAGCGCATCCCGGGGAGACGCGGAGGCGCGCACATCGTCGTACATCAGCAAAAATTCGCCCAACTGTTTGTTGAAGCAGGCGGCTGCCGGACGCACATGCCGCTCGCCAAATCCGTCAGGCGCCGGCGCGGCGTACGCATAGAATGCCGCTCCTTTGATGTCGCCACCGCCGGGCCAAAAACCTACGCTGCTGACCTCATGAGAATAGGCCTCCCGCGTCATCGAGTCCGCGCCGGGGCGATCCGGGGCACGGCGTCCGGAGAAGCGCGTGACGGCGAGATCAAAACTCCCCCAGAAGAAATGGACTGGACTGACTTTGCCGAGAAAGCGCGAGCGAAAATCCTTGAAGATGGCATCCACGGTCACGAGAATTCGCCAGAACGCGTTTGCGTACTGGGGGTCGTACGCGCCGTGCACGCGGTCCAGGTCGAAGCGAATCGGATTCGGAATCTCCACGGGCATATTCCAAATCTTGACGTCGATATCGAGAGACCGGAGCAGAGATAGAAACTCCACATGGAAATCGGCGACGGTGCGCGGCTCCAGGCGAATGCTTTTCGTTTCGCCGCTGGATGTGGTGACATCGAGCCTGTGATCGATGAAATCGAATTGAACTTCAAATACGCCCTTTCGGTAAGGAATCGGAGAAGTCGTCAACCCTCTGGCGTTGACGTAGAGCGGGACTTCCCACCAATGATTGACGTGCGGGGACAATGCCAGGCGGACCTTGCCGACAATCTGGGTCCACATGTGCAGCGTCGCATACGTATCTGCCCAGGCGGATAGCGACAGCGCCGGCCAGGCTTCTGAGGGATCCATCACTGTTTTGGCAACGGACACGTTTTCCTCCTCTTTGCTTCTTTGCCGAGGTCCGCGTAATTGTTAGTCCAGCATGATTTCGTCCACGTAGCACCAGCGCCAGTCCTCGCCGGGCTCGACCGATTGCACGATGGGATGCTTCGTTCGGTGAAAATGTTTGGTGGCATGCTTGTTCTTGGAGGAATCGCAGCATCCGACGTGCCCGCAGATGAGGCACATGCGGAGATGGACCCACGAGTCTCCCGTCTTCAAACAATCCTCGCAGCCGTTTGCGCTTGGTTTCACATTCTTGATTTCTTTGACGTGCGGACATCCTTCCAGCATGGCCATTACGTCCTCCTCCGGTCTGATTGCCCTTTTACCACACTTAGGGAAGAATCCGCACGGTTGGGGAATGCGGCCTGCTTCCTGAATCTAGTAGATGCATGTCGCGCTTCTGCCGATTCACTCTCGCAAACGCTTTGGGCCGCTGACAAATGGGCTGCCGCGTTCGTAGAAACGGCACAGCCGATGAACGTCGCGAGTGATGCCAATTCTGATCGTGGCGCCGATGGGGCCTGTGCGCCGAACCGCGGCCCCGAGCCACAGGTTGCCGCCGGCGCACAAATTCACTCCGTCAAATCGTTTGTCGATGTCCATCGCTTGCGCGAGGCGCCCTGGGCCGCGCGCGAGGTCGAGCAAACGAGTTGTGCCGCGTCGCCGCTGCATGAAGTGAATGCCCTCCAGCGGTTCGATCGCACGCACCAAGACTCCCGCGCCCGTTCCCGCCTGCTCACTGGAGACGTTCATCATGAAGCAGGAGCCATAGGTGAAATACACGTAGGCGTATCCGTGCGGAAGAAACAGCGAGCGCCTGCTGGGCGTAAAGCCTCCGAACGCATGCCCTGCCGCATCGCCGACCGGATAGGCTTCGGTTTCAACGATGCGGCCGGAGAGACGCACGCGCGGCAGGTGGTGCACCAGCGTCTTGCCGATCAAATATCTGGCAAGTTGCATCGTGCCGGCGGGCAATTCCGAGCGGCACAGGCGTCGAATACGCATGGGAGCGTCCGCTTTTTCCTTACGCATCAAGCTCAGTCCGCCGGTTTCACGCTGTCCAGCAATGTGAAGAATCCTTCGGTCAGCGTAGGATGGATATACACGGCGCCTTTCAGAAGCGTGTACGGCAAATTTCCAAGCATTAGTGTATAGAGAACGTGAATCAGTTCGCCGCCTTCGCATCCCAGGATGGCCGCTCCCAGAATCCGGTCATTCGCGGCGTCCACGATAACTTTCATCAGTCCAGCGGTTTCATCCCGCTCAATGGCGCGCGCCACATGCGACATGGGAATCGTGCCGATTTTGAGTCTGTATCCCTTGGACCTGGCTTCTTTTTCCGTCATGCCGACGCCGCCCAACTGCGGGTCGGTAAAAACGCAATATGGGACGATGCGATTTTCGATCGTCAGATTTTTTCCTTGCGTCAGGTTGGCGTCAACAATTTGAAAATCGTTGTAGGAAATATGCGTGAAGGCAGGCGGCCCCTTCACATCTCCGAGCGCCCAAATTCCGGGCACATTTGTTTCCAGCTTGGAATTCACCCGGATGTAGCCGGACTTGTCGGTTTCGACTCCCGCCTTCTCCAGACCGAGATCGTCCGAGTTTGGCAGGCGCCCGACGGCGGCAAGAAGATGCGTTCCGGAAACCGCAAATGGTTCGCGCCCGCCTGTCACGAAAACCTTGACCGAGCCCGTCATGTGCTCCACTTGAGTAGTTTGAACATTCAGATGAAACTCGATTCCCTCGCCCTCGAGGATTTTCTGAAGTTCGGCGGCGATTTCTGGATCCTCGCGCGTAACAATTTGCGCCTGATTGTGCAGGATCGTGACCCTGCTGCCGAACCTGCGGAACATTTGCCCAAATTCAAGACCAATGTATCCTCCGCCCAGAATGACCAAATGCTCGGGGATTTCCGCTAATTCCATGATGGTTTCATTTGTTAGAACTTTGGATGGGTCGAGACCCGGAATGGCGGGGATCGTCGGGCGGCCGCCCGTGTTAATGAAAATTTTATCGGACTCGAGCAGCGTATCGCCCAATTGAACCTGGCGCGCATTCGTGAATCGGGCGTGTCCCTTGTAGAAATGAATGTTCGGATGCAGGCCGACCTTTTTTTGTATTCCGCTGCGAAAGTTTGCGACGACATTGTTTTTCTGTGCGACGATTGTTGGAAGATCGGCGGCCACGTTCTCGGCGTGCACTCCCCAGCGCGCGGCATTCCGCGCATAGTGCGCGATTTGCGCACGGTGAACCATCGTCTTGGTGGGCGTGCACCCCGTATTGATGCATGTGCCGCCGACATTGCCCTTCTCGATCAATGCGACCTGCCATGCCACGTCTGCAAGCCGGTAAGACAGAGGATTCCCTGCCTGACCCGAACCGATGATAATGGCATCGTATTTCATGGGGGGAGGCTCCTCGTCGCAAGATTCGCGGCACAATACTTATTCCATGTTCAGGTGGATTCCACAAGATCGGCGGAAAAGTATGGGTAGCGAAGGCCTTTAGTAGCGCCGGCGTCTCGCCGGCAATTTTTTTTCTGGCCATGCGTTGGAAAAACGCCGGCGAAACGCCGGCGCCACGGAGTCAGCTATTCAATAACGAGCAGCAGATCTTTTGCCTCGACCTTATCGCCAACACTTGCCAATTTTTTTGCTATCTTGCCATCCACGGGCGCGTAGACGGTGGATTGCATTTTCATCGCTTCCAATACCAGGAGGCGGTCGCCCTTTTTCACCTGCTCGCCAAGTTCCACAACAATGCTCGAAATGGCTCCCGGAATTGGTGAACCAACTTGTCCCGGAACGGACGGGTCCGCTTTAGGCCTGGTCTGTACCGTGGCTTGCAGCGCGCGGTCGCGGACGGTCACTTCGCGCGGCTGGCCATTGAGCTCGAAGAAGATCGTGCGCGTTCCGTCTGGATGCGCGTCGCTCACGGTAAGCAATTTCACAACCAGGATTTTTCCGGGCTCCAGTTCGACGGCGATTTCCTGGCCCTGCTCCAATCCATAAAAAAATTGCGGCGTGGGCAAAACTTCCAGGTTTCCATACGCCGAACGTGCCGCGGCAAATTTCAGGAACACATCCGGGTACATCAAATAACTCATGAGGTCGGCATCGGAGATTTTTTGCTCCGCTTTTTTCTCTACTGCCACTCTGGTCCCTTCCAAATCAACGGGCGCGAGGTGTTCGCCCGGCCTTCCGGACGCCGGCTTGGCGCCACGCAAAATCACGGCCTGAAGTTTCGGCGGCCAGCCGCCCTCGGGTTCGCCCAGCGCTCCGGCAAACATTTCCACGACGGAATTCGGCAGCGTCAAATTATGATCCGCCCCCAAACGCTCCAGATCTTTCACCGTCATATCGTGGCTGACCAGGAAAATCGCGCAGTCGCCGACGACCTTGCTCGAAGGCGTGACCTTGACGATGTCGCCAAACGCGAAATTCAATTCCGCGTAGGTGCGGGCGATTTCCTGCCACCGCGCGCCGAGTCCCATGGATTCGGCCTGCTCGCGGAGATTCGTGTACTGTCCGCCTGGCATTTCGTGAATGTAAACTTCCGCCGTTCCCGCGGGAGGCGCGTTGTCGAACGGGCGGTACCACGTGCGCACCGTCTCCCAATAATCCGCGCAGGCATTGAGTGCGGCGAGATCGAGCCCGGTGTCGCGCTCGGTGTGCTGGAGCGCGGCGACCACGGAATTCAGGTTGGGCTGGCTGGTCGTGCCGCTCATCGAAGCAATGGCTGCGTCGGCGGCGTGCACGCCGGCTTCCGCCGCTTTCAAGATCGAAGCGGCATTAATGCCGCTGGTGTCATGCGTGTGAAAGTGGATTGGCAGGCCCACTTCGTCGCGCAACACTGAAAAGAGCCGTTCGGCCGCATATGGTTTGCACAATCCGCCCATGTCCTTGATGCAAAGAATGTGCGCGCCCATTTTTTCCAGCTCTTTCGCTAAACGGATGTAGTACTGGAGAGGATATTTGTCGCGTTTCGGATCGAGAATGTCGCCGGTGTAGCAAATGGCCGCCTCGCAAACCTTGCCGGTTTTGAGGATCGTCTCTACCGAAAGCTTCATGTTGGGCAGCCAGTTCAACGCGTCAAAGACCCGAAAAATATCGATTCCCTGCTTCGCGGACTCCAGGATGAAAGCCTCGACCGCGTTGTCCGGATACGCCGAATACCCCACGCCGTTGGAAGAGCGAAACAACATCTGGAAACAGATATTCGGGATGGCCTCCCTCAGGAGTTGGAGCCTCGCCCATGGATCTTCGAGAAGAAATCGCATGGACACATCGAACGTCGCTCCGCCCCACATTTCCACGCTGTACAGGTTGTGCAGCTTGTGCGCGACGAAATTAGAGATGGCCAGCAAGTCGTAAGTGCGAACGCGCGTGGCCATGAGCGACTGGTGCGCGTCGCGGAACGTTGTGTCCGTGATCAAAAGCGGTTTCTGCGATTTCGTCCACTCCGCGAATTTTTCGGGACCGAGTTTGTCCAGAAGTTGGCGCGTCCCTGTCGGCGGGTCGCCCAGAATATGGGCAGGCAGCGGAGCGGGGCGAATCGTCTGTGGCCTGGGTTTGTTCGCGACCTCGGGATTTCCGTTCACGATGACTTCGCCGAGGTAGCGCAGGAGCCGTGTCGCGCGATCCTTCAGCGGAGTGAACTGGAAAAGCTCGGGGGACTCCGCGAGAAACGATGTCGTGACCCCGCCCGCCTGAAAGCGTTCGTGATTCACGACGTTCACGAGAAACGGGATGTTCGTCTTCACGCCGCGAATGCGAAATTCACGCAGGGAGCGGTCCATACGGCGGCAGGCCTGCGGAAATACGCGGCCCCACGCCGTTACCTTGACAAGCAAGGAATCATAAAACGGAGTGATGACGGCTCCGCCGTACGCCGAAGCGCCATCGAGGCGGATCCCGAAACCGGCGGGCGAGCGGTAGGTCTGAATCTTTCCGTAATCGGGTAGAAATCCGTTTGCAGGGTCTTCGGTCGTGACCCGGCATTGCAGCGCAAATCCGTGGAGCGAAATATCTTTCTGGCGCGGGAGATTCATCTCCGAGCCGTGCAAATCGTGACCCTGTGCGATTTGAATCTGCGACTGCACGATGTCGATGCCCGTCACCATTTCGGTGACGGTGTGCTCGACCTGCACGCGGGGGTTCACTTCGATGAAATACCATTCGCCCGTGTCCGCATCGACCAGAAATTCGACGGTGGCCGCACTGTAATACTTCGACTCGCGCGCCAGCGCAACCGCGGCGTTCGCAAGCCCCGTGCGAATTTTCGGATCGAGGTTCACGGCAGGAGCGACTTCCACGACTTTCTGGTTTCTCCGCTGCACGGAACAATCGCGCTCGTGCAAATGGAGAACATTCCCATGGGTGTCGGCGAGGATTTGAACTTCGATGTGCCGCGCGCGGCGAATATAGCGCTCCAGAAAAACAGCGTCGTTGCCGAACGACGCGCCGGCTTCGGCGCGCGCTTCCTGAAGGCCCGACAGCAGCAGTTGAGAGCTCTGCACGACACGCATCCCGCGTCCGCCGCCGCCGAATGCGGCTTTCACGATCAACGGATAGCCGATTTTGTCCCCGATACTTTGCGCGTCATCCTTCTGAGTAATCGGTTGCTCCGTGCCCGGCACAACCGGCAGCCCGGCTTTTTGCGCCAGCCGCCGCGCCGCAGTCTTGTCGCCCAGCAGGTCGAGCAGGTCCGCGCTCGGGCCAACAAAAGTAATTCCCGCCGCGGCGCAGGCCCGGGGCAGCGCGGGATTTTCCGAAAGAAAACCGTAGCCCGGGTGGATGGCGTCGACACCTCTTTCTTTCGCGAGCGCCACAATCCCATCGACGTCGAGATAGGCTTGGACAGGCCCCTTGCCCTCGCCGATGAGATAGGCTTCGTCCGCCTTGAATCGATGCAGGCTGAGGCGATCCTCATCGGAATAAACTGCGGCTGTCCGGATCTTCAGTTCGTTGGCGGCGCGGAAAATGCGGATCGCAATTTCCCCGCGATTGAGGGCCAGAAGTTTTTTTATCGGCATCAGTCGGAGTTTCCCGGGATTTCTCCCCATTTTTTCAATGTACGGCATTGGCGATACGCAATGGATCGTACCGCCCCCAGCGCCAACTTGCCAGATTGCTCAGTCCAGAGATCACAGCGTATCAGACAATTCAACTTGTTATTTGGCAGGCCTACGACTTGGTAGGAAATTAGTTACGTGCAGTGTGGCGCCCAGGTCCATCCGGACCTGACCCGTCAAAATGGGAAGAAAAATGCCCGGCGACAATGCCGAGCAAGCATCAGGACGTAAATTCTACCGCAAATTCAGGAATTCGTTCGAAGAATGAAAAATGTCATGAGTCCCGTTATTCCCGTCACTGCGCGTATATTCCCGATCATGCACCCGTTTCTACAGCCATTTTCAGTGATATATTTCTTGAAAGGAATCACTATTCCAAGGGCGCCAAGCAATTTGGAAAGGGCCTACGAAGCGGCATTCCCGACCAGAATCCAATCCAGCGCTTCGTCAAAAGTGCGAAACACGCGGATTCCTGTTTCGCCGGTCGGTTCGCGATGAATCTGAAACATTCTGGCGAGCCCGAACTGCAGGTCGTCTCTTACCACAAAGGCGCGGCGGGAACGCGGAGAAAAGACGTTTCTTTGGGCGAATTGGCGCAGGTCTTCCGAATCGATGTCGAGCCCGGCGATTTGCGTGAAATCCAACACCTGAGAGAATTCAGGATCAAAATACGGGTCCTTCAATAGCCGGTCCATGTGTCCCCAGGTATCTTCCTTGGTGAGTACACCGGCCCCGCAGCTCATTACGAGCCTGCGTTCCTTATCGATCTTGTAAAAGGCGGACACGCATTTCCCCAGTTCCATCGCGGCAAAGGCTGACCAGTCACCGCTTTGGCCGTGAACTACGTAACGGGATGATCGTGCTAGTACCGTGAGTCTGCAACTTGAGTCGCCCCGAGACCCGCGGATCGGTCGGCTGGGATCCGTAAAATCACAAGAGGGCATATCGCTCAAGACAACTCAACGCGCCCAGGTGGAAGAGGTTGCTCATGCCGGGTATTTGGAGTAAAAGTGTGATCCGTGACCTGTCAGCGACGGAGCATACACATGAAAAAGATAGTTGGCGTTTTGGGAGTGGGACTTGCGCTTTTCCTTAGTGGATCGGCAATCGCGCAGCAGAGCGCCCCGGCCACCGGGCTGGGCGTCACCCGGCTGGTCATCGCGAAACGCCAGATCGCTTTTGGCGGCGCTTCGTTCGGCAGCGCCGGACCCTACGAAATTGTGGCCGGGATCGCCTACGGAGAACTTGATCCGTTTGCGGCCGCCAACATCGGCATCGTCAATGTCACCAGCGCGCCGTGGAACAACCAAGGCCACGTCGAATACAGCATGGATTTCCTGATCCTGAAGCCCGTGGACGCGAAAAAGGGTAACGGCAAGCTGATCTACGATTTCGTCAACCGCGGCCGTAGCACCATCTTGCGTCTTGACGAAAGCGGTGATTCCTTCGCTGCAAACGATGCGGGAAACGGTTTCCTAATGAGCCGCGGCTATACCATCGCGTGGAGCGGCTGGCAGGCGGATCTAGGCGGAAATCCGTCGCTCCTTAGTGCGCACTTGCCAATCGCCATGCGCGCCATTCTGGCAATAGCAGGTACGGCCCGCATGCAACAAATCGCCGGGAAGTTGACAGGGCTGAGCCGCGAAGAATTCACTGACGTTGCGGCGGGGCCGGTGTTTACGCAAACGCTGGATTATCCCGCTCTGCTCGATACCACCGGCACGACCCTGACCGTGCGCGAACGCGAAGCCGATCCACGCAAGCCGCTGCCGGCATCGAGCTGGCATTTCATCGACGAGCGCCACGTCGAGATCACGGCAACGCCCGGATTCGATCGCGGCGCGCTCTACGAACTGATCTATCCCGCAACGAACGAAGCGGTTGCCGACGTTGGCCTGGCCGCCTCGCGGGATTTCGTTTCATTTCTGCGCTATGCCGATCAGGACGCCACAGGCCAGCCCAACCCTGCGCGGGAACCGGGCACGCCCTTCAAGGCAGCTCTCACGTTCGGCATCTCGCAGACGGGCCGTGCCATCAACGATTTCATCTACCAGGGCTTCAACGCCGATAGCAATGGACGAATGGTGTTCGACGGCGCGTTGCCGCTCCTGTCCGCGACTCGCCGGACGGACACGAATTTTGAATTCGCTCAGCCGGGCCGGTTCGCGCGCCAGCATGAGGATCACCAATATGGGGGCGACCAATTCCCATTCACGTATGCCACATCGAAGGATTCTCTGACCGGGAAAACGGACGGGATTTTGATGCAGTGCGAAAAGTCCCATACGTGCCCGCGGATTGTGCATCTGGATTCCGATACGGAATTCTGGCAGGGACGCGACTCGCTTCTGGTCACCGATACAAGCGGCCGTCCGTTCGCGCTTCCCGAAAATGTCCGCGCCTATATGATGTCCGGGCAAGAGCATAACCCGGCGCCGAACTGGAACACGCGCGGCAACTGCGTGCAGATTCAAAATGCGCTGAGTTACGCGCCCTACGCGCGCGCTTTGCTTGTAGCGCTCGATCGCTGGGTCACCGAAGGCGTCGCCCCGCCGCCCACCACGTTTCCAAATTTGAAAAGCCACACTTTGCTCCCGCTTGCCAAAGTGCAGGCGTCCTATCCGGCAATCCCCGGCGCTCCGTTTAGCCCCCTGTACAATCAGCTTCAGGTGATCGATCAGAAAAGCATGCCGCCCGAAGCGTCGGGCCCCGCCTATCCCGTGTTCTTCCCACCTGTGGACGCGGATGGCAATCCGCAAGGAGGGATTATCCTTCCAGAGATTGCGGTTCCGATTGCGACGTTTTCGGGCAGGAATGTTCGCGCCGAAGGATTTTCCGGAGGAGAATTGTGCGGCCTTGCGGGCTCCTACATCCCCTTCGCCGCCACGAAGCAAGAGCGCCTAGCCAACGGCGACCCGCGCCTCTCTCTCGAAGAACGCTACAAAAGCGCGCAGGATTACTCCGACAAACGTAAGCACGCAGTCGAGGCGCTCGTGCAACAGGGCTTCGTCCTCCCCGAGGACGCCGACGCCCTCGCGCGCAGCATGCCGCTGCCCGGAACAGCACAGGGCAAGCTCTGATCATCGCGCTGTGCGAATCCTTCGTGTCGGTGCGATAACAGACTGTTTATCGAGGAGGATCCTGATGATGCCGGCCGATGAGAGTGTCGTCGTTCGAGACCCCGAAATCCTTAGTGGAGAGCCTGTCTTTCGGGGTACGCGCGTCCCATTTCAGGCCCTTCTGGACTACCTGGAAGGCGGCGAGACCATTGATTCGTTCCTGATCGATTTTCCGGGCGTCTCTCGGAACAGCGCCATCGCGGCCCTTGAAGAGGCGAAAGCGCTTCTCATCGCTCGCTTCGCTTCATGAGAATCCTTATCGATGAATGTCTGCCCGCTCGCCTCAAAAATGCTTTCATCCAACATGGTCACGATTGCAAGACCGTTCAGGACGTTGGTATTGCCAACAAAAAGAATGGCGAACTTCTTTCCCTCGCCGATGGCGAGTGGGATGTTCTGTTGACGAACCACAGGAACATCAAATTTCAACAAAATATGACGGGGCGGAAAATTCCCGTTCTCGTGTTGCGGGCGAATTCAAATCGGTTGTCTGACCTTCTTCCACTCGTTCCCGCGTGCCATTCGGCTCTGGCCTCGATTCGAGGCGGCCAGGTTATTGAGGTTGGGCCGATTCGAAATTCCGCATCCTAGCGACTGAAATCGGATTATCCTGGCGATACGAATGCAATTTGAGTCTCCCAGCTGTCATCGAAACCGCGTGCTGGGCGCGATTATTTGCGTCTCCACTCGCGCCAATCGCGCTCGGTGGCGCGAAGCATGGCTTTGGCGGCCTTATGCAGCCAGTTGCCGGAGCGTTTTGCCAGGTCGCGCTTAATCGCGGGAATAGCGCGTGGCGTGCCGAAATGGATGTTGGCGGTCTCCCAGCCCATGGAATAGAGCAAGCGTTCCTCGTCGCGGCTCCCGGGGAGAGAAGCGAGCTCGATGCGCGAGCAATCCGGGGCGAGGCGGCGCAGCAGCCAGCCGTCGTAGGGGCGCACGAATGGGTCCGGAACGCGGACGGCGCGGTCGAGAATCCTCCCGTAGCGGGTTCGTTGTCCTTCCGCGCGCTTGCCTCGCGCCCACACGCACGCCGACGGCGTTAACTCCTTGGCCTCTCGCGCGACGAAACATCCGTGCCATAGACCGAGCAGCACCACGCGAGTGTGCCCCAGACTTCCCAATCCGGACATGCGACGCTTCTTCTCGCATGGCATGGAACGGTCGGGGAGCAGTTTGCGAAGTTCCGACTCCACTTCACGCGGCAGCCGAACTTGTGATTTGGGGAGCCGCTCCAATTTTTGCCAGAATAGTGTGGCATCGCGCAGCCGATTGAGCGCCATTTTGCGAAGCCATCGATGATTTTCGGCAAGCACGAATGGCCGCCCGCCCACTGTCAGCGCGTTGTGGTAGCCTTCCAGAACCGCGTCACTTGCGGCGCGCGGGCGAAGGTTTAGATGCTGCTCCACAGTCGCCGCGTGCGCGCTGGTGGCGAGGCGCACGAGATCCATGCTGTAGGGCATTGTGTCCACTTCGTCAAAGTCGTTAATGCCCCAGATCAACCGTCCTTCGCTGTCCCGCCAGGTCCCGAAATTTTCAAGGTGGAGATCACCGACAGCCAAGAGAGAAGGCGCATCCGCGGCATCTCCGGCAACCTCGCGCCAAATCTGGACCCACCGGTAGAACGTCGCGCGCAGGAACGGAAAAAGCCCAACCGTCATCTGTTTGTGTTTGAACGAAAGCGCGTGGCGATCCAATGGGATGCAAGAAGCCACCCACTTTTCATAGCTCGTCGTCGCTTGGCGAATGTTCATGCGATTCGCGGCTCTCCACGATCCTTCCCGCCGGTCGCGAATGTATCAGAAAACGAAGCTGCGCGCGCCTTCGAGGAACAAACAATCGAACTTTGAATGTGCTGGACTCCGCCGAATTCTGGATCAAAATGATTGAGGAGCGATGACCATGCCGAGCCATCGAAATTTCGCAAGATATATTCTGGCCGGGTCCGCAGGGATGCTCGCGCCGCTCGGGGCCTGACTTGCCGTATGTCAACTACAAACCAGTGGTCAAATCCTTTCCATAAGGAATGGCGATTTCGTTGAACCAAAAGGATGGGATACGATAGGCTCGGAATTCAGGGGGCTTAAGTCTCTATGCCGCCAGACCTCGGATTGGATGACCCTCTCCTCCTGAACGAATGGTTTGCGGTCGCCTGGACTTCTTCCCTGCCGGAAAACAAATTGGATGCTGTGCGCGTGCTGGGCCAGGATCTCGTATTATGGCGTAGCAGCGATGGCGTGCACGCGTGGAAAGACTTGTGCGTTCACCGCGGGGCGAAACTTTCGCTCGGCAGAATTTCCCGGCCGGAGGAAGGCGGATGCGTTGTCTGCCCGTATCATGGTTGGGAGTACAACTCAACCGGTGAATGCGTGCGAATGCCTGCGCACCCGGATCAGGCGCCCCCTTCGCGCGCGCATGTGGATCGTTTCGCTGTTCAGGAAAAATACGGCCTGGTGTGGGTGTGTTTGGGCAAACCCGTTGGGAATATTCCATCGTTCCCCGAAGGCGAGGCTCCAGGTTTCCGGCTCATTTCGACAGGACCATACCAATTCCATGCGCAGGGACCACGGATCATCGAAAATATTCTCGATCTCGCGCACTTGCCCATTGCCCACGCGGGCATGCTTGGGGACCCAGCCCATGCGGAAATTGGCGAATACTCGGTCACAACCACGGCGGAAGGGATCGTGGCGCGCGACATTCCGATTTGGCAACCGGATCCCGATGGCACGGGCCGTTCCGCCAAGGTCCACTACACGTATTGGGTCGAACGTCCGTTCACGACGCGTTTGACTAAAACGCACCCCAGCCAGCACTTCGCCATTCTGGGCACCGTCACGCCAGTCGACGCGGAAAACAGCCTGGCGTGGGTTGTGATCGCCATGGACTATGCGCATAACGTTCCAGAGAAAGAATTGCGCGACTTTCAGGATAAAGTGACGGAGCAGGACATCCGCATCGTCAATTCTCAGCGCCCCGAATTGCTGCCCCTCGATCTGCAATCCGAGCTGCATCTGCGGTCCGATCAGATTGCCATCGCATACCGGCGATGGCTGAAACAATTGGGCCTGCAATACGGAACCTCATGATGCGAGGACTCCTTCATCTCTAGCGCGATCCAACCCAAACAAAGCACCGGGCCGCGATGGTTTGTCGCGGGCGATCTCGACGGTTTCTTCGGGCTATTTTTCAGCGGCTTTCCAGACTTGCTGCTGATCGCGAGTCTGGCGCCGTTGTGCGGCCTGCCCCAAGAATTGGTCACGACGCGCATTTTGCCGGCGGTGGCGTTTTCCATTCTTTTCGGCAATCTGTTTTATGCCTGGCAGGCCCACCGATTGGCGCGGATTTCCGGCCGTGACGATGTGACCGCAATCCCTTTCGGCATCAACACTCCCACGATTTTTGCTTACATTTCCCTGATCATGCTGCCGGTCTACGAGCGCACGCATGACGCGAACCTGGCATGGCACATGGGGATTTTCGCGAGCCTGGTGAGCGGCGTCGTGCAATCAGCAAGCGCGTTCTGCATCGATTGGCTGCGCCGCACAACGCCCCTCGCGGCGCTGCTCTGCCCGCTCGCAGGTCTCGCGATGGCCTTCCTCTGCCTGGGATTTATTTTCGGAATTTTTCAGATACCGGCGGTGGCGCTCCTGCCGGCGGTGATTCTGCTCGGGACGTACGCTTCGCGAATGCGCCTGCCCTGGCGCATTCCGTCGGGACTCGTGGCCATGGTTGTCGGCGGTATCCTCGTCGTGCTTCTCAGAGCTTTTCATTTGTACCACCTGCCGCCGCAGCCGCCGCTTCTCCCTCCGGGAATTTATTTTCCCAGACCGGTAAACCTGTACCAGATTCTCGTGGTAGGCGAGGGCTGGCGGTACGCCTCGATCTTTCTCCCGCTGAGCTTGCTCGACACAATCGTTTCGCTCCAAATCCTGGAAAGCGTGAAGCTCGCCGGCGACGACTATCCGACAACTCCATCTCTGCTGGTCAACGGTCTGGCCACGCTTGTAGGGGCGGCCCTGGGCAGCGCATTTCCCACAACGCTCTACATTGGCCACAACGCGCATAAGGCCAACGGCGCAAGAATCGGATATTCCATATTGGGTGGAATAGCCAGCGCCACGCTATGTCTGACGGGACTTGTCCCCGCAGTGCTGCGTTTCGTTCCGCTCGAAGTCGTCGCGTTCGTCGTAGTCTGGTTCGGATTGGCGATGGTCGGTCAGGCGTTCCAGGAAGTCCCCGCGGCGCACTGCGTCGCTGTCGCGCTGGGAATTGTGCCGATGCTGGCGCAGTGGGTAACGCAAATCGTGGACCTGGCTATCCGCAAAACAGGCGGCGACCTGATGACCGTCGCCCCGCGCTTTGGCGGTGAACTGGCGATTTACGGCATGATCGCGCTAGGCCAGGGAGCCTTACTCGTTTCGATGATTTGGGCGGCAGCGCTCGTTTGGATCATCGAACGCCGTTTTCTACAAGCGTCTGCCTGGATGCTCGTAGCCGCGGTGTTGTCGTCCCTTGGCGTGATCCATGCGTATCAGCTGAGCGCGCAGGGCATCGAAAATCGCCTCGGCTGGTGGGTCGCCCCGGAATTTACGCTGAGCTATCTCGCAGCGGCATTGTTTCTTCTGGCCTGCCACGCCTACGCGCGAAACAGGCCCTCTGCGTTTGTTGATCAGATTCCAATTAGCTCCAAGTCGCTCCCAAGACGTTGATAACAAAGTAGCTATACACTGCCATTGACGAGGATGACCATTTGCACGGATAATTGTGCAGCACACACATTTACGTGCTAAACATGAAAATCAATATCACCCTCAAAATTGACTCCGAAATCTTGCGGGAAATCCGAATCATAGCCGCTGAGGAAGGCAGTTCCATCAGCGGATTGCTTGCGTCAAAGCTGCAGGAACTCGTGCGTCAACGCAAGAGCTATGCTCGCTCCAAGAGTCGCGCCCTGGCTCGACTCCGCAAGGGATTCGAGCTTGGCTGGGTCCGTCCGGCTTCGCGAGACGAACTTCATGAACGATAAGGCTTTCGTGGACACCAATATTTTGGTGTACGCGCACGATCTCGTCTCAGGCATCAAGAACGAACGCGCCCGCGCACTTATTGAAAAGCTTTGGAGCGCCGGCGGCGGCGTCCTGAGCACGCAAGTCCTCCAGGAGCTTTGCGTCAATTTGCGACGAAAAGCAGTAAAGCCATTGACGATAGAGGAGACACGAAGCCTGATCCAGGATTACTCGGACTGGGAAATTGTGGTCAACACGCATAACTCGGTGATCGAAGCCCTGACGATTGAGACTCGATTCCAGATTTCATTCTGGGATGCGCTCATTATTCATGCGGTGGAAAGGGCCGGCGCCGCGATTCTTTATTCAGAAGATTTTTCGCATGGGCGGACTTATGGATCAGTTCGTGTTGTCAACCCGTTGAACTAAGCAGGTTCGGGTTGATCCTTCCCTCTTCGTTTAACACCATAAGCAAGACCCTTCCGCATTTCACTTGCCCGGCTGCATTCCCAAAGATTTGTAAACAGCCGCTGCTTCTGGTGACGAAAGATACTGCAACAGCGCTTTGGCTGCTTCTGGGTTCTTCGCATGAGCGGAGACGAACGCCACTAAAGGCGTCCACGGCAAGACCTCGCGGGGAAGCGGGCCCACGATATCGATTCCAGGATCATCCATCTCACTAACAAACGTCATGCCGATCTCCGCCTCGCCCTTGCCGACCATTGCCGAAACCACAGCGCCGCCACCGGCGCCGCCTGGGCCAGTGCCCCGCGGCCTAATAAGCTTCGGTTCGATTTGGTCGTCGATACCCAATCTCTTTAGCATTGCGTTGATGCTGACCCCGGCCGCCGCTCCTGTAGCCGCATCGGGGCACACGATTGATTTGGCAGCGAGCAGCATTTTCTTGACGGCTTCGGTGGACGAGATGTCGGGCTTCGGCGCGCCCTTCTTCACGGCGACGCCCACCGCGACGGATGCAAGCGGCGTCGCGGTGCTTTCCACAACGTTGCCCGAGGCGATCACGTCCGGGTACGGCGGCTGCACGATCGGCACATCAAACGCATCGCCGCGCACGACTTGTTGCTTAGTCCCGCCGCCGGAGCCAAACGTCGCATTGACGTTGTAGCCCGTCTTTTTTTCGAAGCCCGGAATGAGCTTCTCGACCGCCGCGCGAATTCCTCCCGGCGCGATTAGCGTAACCTCCGTCTGCGCCCGGGCGCTGCAGGAAATACTGAGCACAATTACGGCAGCGGCGACTGAAATAAAAATTCGTCTCATAGCTCGGCTCTCCAATCTTGGACAGACGTTTGATTCCGGCGACCGGCACGAATCGCCGGCGGGAATTGTTGCATTAATCGCCCCCGCGCACAACCTCGGCACACCAAGCGAATCGATTTTCCGAAAAGCCTCGGCCAACCAAATACCTGCTTGGAACAACCAACCTTATAGGGCCCTCCGTATCAAGGAGCGACTCGCGCCACGGTACCCTCATGCAATCTTGAGTAGTATGCTCATGAGTAGCTTGTCCCGGACGCACTTCCAGCGCAAGACATCTACCCACAACTTCAAGCTAGGAGGATTGATTATGAAACGCCCACACATCAGCTGGCAAAAACTCTTCGGAGTCCTGGTAGGACTGAAACGCGCGGCGAACGCCTGGTTCGCAATCGAGTGGACGGGAATCGACACTCGACGTTTTGTGACCGCAATTTCTCTCAGCCTGGTATTTTTCCCCATCGCTGTGCCGGCGGCGGCACAGCAATCCGCCGCTGCCCAAGGCGTTCCGGTTCAAATGGTCGTCAGCCTAGAGCCCAAGCATGGCCACGAGATTCCGACGATCACGCAGCAAGATGTGATGGTGTATCAGGGGCATGATCGCCGGCCAGTCACTAGCTGGATCCCAGCGAAGGGAGACAACGCTGGGCTGGCATTGGCAATTCTCATTGACGATGGCGCTGGGTTCAGCTTGGGCCCCCAACTGAATGACATCCGGACCTTCATTCGTGAGCAGGCGCCGACCACCGTGGTCGCTGTCGGGTATATGCAAAACGGCACGGTCTTCATGGCGCAGAATTTCACGCAGGATCGCGCGGCTGCCGCAAAATCCGTGCGGCTTGCGCAGGGCTACTACGGCGCGGAAGGAAGCCCGTATCTCTCCCTATCCGACTTCATCAAGCGGTGGCCTCACGGCCCCGCCGCAACTCGGCGCGAGGTTCTCATGATCACCTCCGGCATCGACAACGTTTATATGGGCACCATGGACAACCCGTATGTGGATGCAGCCATTCAGGACGCTCAGTGCGCCGGCATCATGGTGTACTCCATCTATACGCCGAGCGCCGGGCACTTTGGGCACAGCTACTACAGAATCACTTGGGGCCAGAATTATCTTTCTGAACTTTCTGAAGCAACCGGCGGTGAGAGCTATTACAACCTGGGACCCCAGGCTCCCGTGGCATTCGCGCCATATCTCAATGAGTTGAACGGCCAGCTTCCGAACCAATTCCTGCTGACGTTCCTGGCCAAGCCCGAGAAGAAAGCGGAAACCGAGTCCGTAAGAGTGACAAGCGAGATTCACGATGTCGATTTCGTGCACGCGGACAAGGTCTGCGTTCCGGCCTCGCCCGGGGAGTGAGAACCGCGTGTCGGACGACCTGCTGACTACGGGGGAAAGAATCAACTAGAGCGGCAAGGACGGCGGCAAGTCGGAATTGTTCATGTCGAACAGGACCTTCCACGCACCGTCCGTCTGTTTTTTCCACACCATTAGATACTTCCCACTTTCGGAGATTGTTTTGCCCGATGCGTCCTGGAAACTCACTTTGTATTTTCCGCTCGTATAGCCAAGTTCGCCCGAACGGGCCACGCCGGCTTTGTCCGGATGCCACGCGAGCTTGTAATCCTGGAGCGCAAATCCAGCCGAGATCAATTTCGCGATGGCTTTCTTTCCCGTCGCAATGGGCGCATTGGGCACTAGCATCGAGCCATGTTCGTCGCAGAACGCCACCGATGCGTCGAGGTCTTTCGCGGCATAAACTTTCAGCCATGCCGCGTCGGCGGCACGAACGGCGTCCACTGTCTTGCTGCTTGCTCTCATATTAGTTCCTCCGCTCGCAACGGTATTATCTTTCCCTGAGGCAGGAAGGCGAAGATATCACGATAATTGCGTTCACTTCGATACCGGAATTTCAGATTCACCCAACACCCTGGCCCGCCGTCCCATGACTAAATTATGGTAAGGTAGTTGAGCAAAAACTCAATGTTGGGGAGAAAATTATGAAGGTTGGCGTAGCGGGACAAGGCGCGTTTGGCCAAAAGCATCTGGAGGGCATCGCCAAGATTCCGGGCATCGAAGTCATTACGCTGACGGGTGGCAATCAGGCCGCCACGGAAGAAGTCGCGAAGAAATTCAAGATCCCCCATTGGACGGGCGATCTCTCCGAGAGCTTGAAGCAACCCGGCCTCGAAGCGATGATCCTCGCGACGCCCACTCAAATGCATGCGAAGCAGGGCGAGAAGTGCATGCGCGCCGGCAAGCACGTCCAGATCGAGATCCCCATCGCGGACACTCTCGCGGATTCCGAGCGCCTCGTGAAAGTGCAGAAAGAAACTGGCGTCGTCTGCATGGGCGGACACACGCGCCGCTTCAACCCCAGTCACCAGTACGTTCACAAGAAAATCAAAGCGGGCGAGCTAAAAGTCCAACAGATGAATGTGCAGACTTATTTCTTCCGGCGCACGAACATGAACGCGGCCGGAAAACCCAGAAGCTGGACCGATCACCTTCTGTGGCACCACGCTTGTCACACCGTGGACCTGTTCCAATATCAAACCGGTGAGCTGGTTTCCGAGTGTTACGGTGTGCAAGGCCCGATTCATCCGGAGCTGAAGATCGCCATGGACATGGGCATCGTGTTGAAGACGCCTTCCGGAGCGATCTGCACGCTGTCGCTTTCCTTCAACAACAAAGGGCCACTGGGCACATTTTTCCGCTACATCTGCGATAACGGCACGTTCATCGCGCGGTACGACGACCTGCTGGATGGCGAGGAGAACAAAATCGATGTTTCCAAGGTGGACGTGTCGATGAACGGCATCGAGCTGCAGGATCGCGAGTTTTTTGCCGCGATCCAGCAAAAGCGCGAACCGAATGCCAGCGTCGCCCAATGCCTCACCGCCATGCAAGTTCTGGACCGGATCGAGAGGTTCCTCAATTCGGCGGCGAAAGCCAGCGCGTAGAGACGAATACCTTTTCCATGGATATTTATAGGAGTCGAATTCAAATCGTATTGGGACATCGAAAAGCCTTTTACCGATGGCGCCTGAATTGAGGAAAGTTATGACCGAAGCTACCGCAACTCGCACCAAGGTCTTGAACTACATCGATGGCCTTTGGATGGAATCGAAATCCGCGGAGTGGCGAGAGGTGATCAATCCCGCCACGGGTGAACCCATTGCGCTAACGCCATTGTCGACTGCGGCCGAGGTCGACGCCGCGGTCGAAGCGGCGGCCGCCGCCTATCGCGATTGGCGGCGCACGCCTGCGGAAGACCGCATCCAGCCGCTCTTCAAGCTGAAAATGTTGCTCGAAGATCATCTGGACGAGCTTGGCCGCATCATCTCGCAGGAAAATGGCAAGACGTTTGCCGAGGGCAAAGCGGAACTGCGCAGGGCCATCGAAAATGTGGAAGTGGCATGCGGAATCCCCACGATGATGCAAGGCTACAACCTCGAAGACGTCGCGCGCGGCGTCGACGAAATGATGATCCGCCAGCCGCTCGGCGTGGTGGCCGCGATCACGCCGTTTAATTTCCCCGGAATGATTCCCTTCTGGTTTCTGCCCTACGCCATTGCGACCGGCAACACGTTCGTATTGAAGCCGTCCGAGCGCGTGCCGCTCACCATGATGCGCGTATTCGAGCTGCTCGAGCAGATCGGATTGCCCAAAGGTGTTATCAGTCTGGTAAATGGTGGAAAAGCCGTGGTCGATGCCCTTCTGGACCACCCCAAAGTCCGCGCCATCAGTTTCGTGGGCTCGACGCCGATCGCAAAATATGTGTATGCACGCGCGGCCGCCAACGGAAAGCGCGCGCAGTGCCAAGGTGGCGCGAAGAACCACGTCATTGTCCTGCCCGATGCCGATATGAAAATGGCTACGCAGATCATCAGCGACAGCGCTTTTGGTTGCGCCGGCCAGCGTTGCCTGGCCGTTTCGGTCGCCGTCACGATCGGTGAAGCCCAAAAAACTTTTCGCGACTCGATCACCGAAGCTGCCGCGTCTTTGCGCGTTGGCGATGGACTTGAAGAAGGCGTGCAGATGGGGCCGGTCATCACCGCGCAGAGCAAATCGCGAGTCGAGTCTCTGATCGGAGTCGGTGAAAAGGAAGGAGCCAAGGTCCTTCTCGATGGCCGGAACGCAAAGATTCCGAAGCACGAGTCAGGAAACTTCGTGAAGCCCACCATTCTCGACGGCGTGCCCGCAACGAGCGAACTGACTGACACAGAAATTTTCGGCCCGGTATTGAGCTTGGTCCACGCGAGAGACATGAACGAAGCGCTGGCCTTCCTGGAACGCAGCCCGTATGGCAACCAGGCTTCCCTTTTCACTTCCAGTGGATCGGCGGCGCGCCGGTTCCGTTACGAAGCCCCCGCAGGCAACATTGGAATCAATATCGGTGTAGCCGCGCCAATGGCCTATTTTCCCTTCACCGGATGGAAAGGCAGTTTCTTCGGCGACATGCACGCGCAGGGACGCGACGCCATCGAATTCTACACGGATAAAAAGGTCGTAATCGAACGCTGGGGAGACCAGCACACGCGTAAGTTCTAAACGCGGGCGGCGTCGGCCCGGGTTGGGTTGGTTTTGTTTGCGGTGGGTGCCCCGTCCTTGCGGTTTTGGCAAGGGTGGGGCTTTTGACTTTATCCCCTTTACTTGGAGGGCCATAACCTCACCCTTGTCCGGAGGAGCGGACAAGAACGGTTCACCCGCTCGCCTCCACTTGACATTTCATGATACATCATGATACATTAATACTATACGAGAATAGGTGCCCCTTGTCCCAAACTCGCGAGAAATTCGCCACCCAAGTCAATGCCGAAATACTCTCGGCCGTGCGCACGCTCGCCGAAAAGGAGGGCCGGCAACTACAGGCGCTCATGGACGAAGCCCTCGCCGACCTGATCGAGAAGCACAAGAACGCCAAGCCGCGCCCGCACGTCATGGGCGCATACCTCGCCAGCCACGAAAGATATGGCCGTCTTTACAAGAAACTTGCTGAATGACCGACTTCCTAACCCTGGCTGAAGTGTTGGCGATGCACGCCGACCTGATCGAGCGCTACGGCGGCACACAGGGCGTAAGGGATCAAGGGCTTTTGGAAGCCGCCCTCTACCGCCCCCAGACCGGTTATTACGCCGACCTGATTGAGGAAGCCGCCGCGCTCTGGGAGAGTCTCTCACAGAACCATCCCTTCCTTGACGGCAACAAGCGCACAGCTTTCGCCGCCGTGTATGCTTTTCTCGCCATCAATGGAGCGCGTCTCGAAGCGGACGCCCAGGAGACCTACGTTTTCCTCGCAGCTCTGTACGAAACAAACCAGTTCAGCTTCGACAAGCTTGTGCCATGGCTGCGCAGTCATGTGTCGCCAGATCCCCACGCGGCCCCGCCGCGATGAAAAGTCACGTCTGCAAACGGACCCACGGAAGTCGTAACATCCATTCATGCTCTGTCATTCACAAGGTAGAATTGCGAGGCCGGGCCAGGGCTTTTGAATTTGGATCGACCGCAGTGGTTTGATCGGTGGATCGAAACAGAAGGGACGCAATGCAAACATCATCCGGTCTGCTCGCCCACAGCTCCATGTTTTCTCCCGCGCCGCAAACTCCTTCGGCGATAGGCGGCAAGAAAAAACTAATTTATGACCAGGACCATCGCGGGCCACTTTCCACCGATACGACCGCGACGTTGATGCTCCTGCAGGCGGACAATATCGATCTGCTTGGGATTTGCACCGTGAGCTGCGACATGTGGGCCAAACAGGAAACCGCCTACGCGCTGCGTTTGCTGGAAATCATGGGGCGTCCGGAAATTCCGGTGTTCATGGGCGCGCAGGAACCTTTGCTCAACACCAAGGCTGAGGCGCAGATGCGCTACCAGATGTTCGGGTCGAGGTCCCTTGGAAACGAAGGATATCTGGGCTGCTTCGCGAAGGATGGCGGAGGCCGCGACGAAGTAAATCCGCTGCCGCCGCCCTACAGCCGATTCGCCCAGATCAAGGCCCAGCCCGAGCCGGCCGCGGATTTCATCATTCGCACGATCCGCGCCAACCCAAACGAGGTGACGATGTATTGCGGCGGCCCCATGACGAACCTAGCGCTCGCCGTGATGCTCGCGCCGGATATTGTGCCCATCACCAAGGAAGTGATTTTCATGGGCGGAGGCATTCATCACTCCACGAGTTCCGTGAATGTATACTTCGACGCGGAAGCCGCCAAGATTGGCTTTCGCGCGGGCTGGCCGAAATTCACACTCGTCACCACGGACCTTGCCGAGCAAGTCCACATGCAGGACGACGGCAAGGTGGATACCATCGTCGATCGCGCCCACTCGCCGATCGCCGATCTGTTCCGCGAGTACGAACAGAAGCCACAGCGCGCCAATCCGCAAAGGCGCTCCTTCCGCATGCCCGATGAAATGATGGCCGCGCACGCGATCGATCCTTCCATTTTTACCGGCTACGATGAAATGTATATCGATATCGTGACGCACAACGACGGCCACTACGGCGACACTTCCTTTTGGGATGCAAATTGGAAGGACGACGGCGGCGAACTTGCAGGCCAGAACAATCCTTCTATCAAGGCGGGCCGCGTGCAGGTGCTGAATGGGATCGACAAGAGGCGCTTTCGCGAACTGTTCACGGATTTGATGACGCGACCGATAAATCGGTCCAAGTAGGACGGGCTTCAGCCTGTCGATTTTAATTTCAGAAGTGCCAAAGGCAGACAGGCTGAAGCCCGTCCTACAAAAAAAGAGGTCCAATGAGCACAACGCGCCGCGAATTTATCAAAACGGTGGGAGCCGCGATTGCCTCGTCACAAATTCCACCAGAACCGGCAACGATGGGCGCGGCCGCCGCTCCGTTTCTGACGCCGGGCCCTGCGCCGCCGCAGTCCGGCGCAAGGCGAAAGGTAATTTACGACCAGGACAATTCCGGCCCGTTCGGCACGGACATCCTCGGAACGCTGATGATGTTGCAGGCCGACAACATCGATCTTCTCGGCATCACGCTTTTGACGGGCGACGCGTGGATGAAACAGGAAATGGCGTTCACGCTGCGCTTGCTGGAAATGATGGGACGCACGGAAATTCCGGTGTACCCCGGCGCCGAGTTTCCCATGCTCAATACAAAAGAAGAATGGCAGCTCCGCCAGCAACTCTACGGCGGCCACCGCCTGGACCCTTGGATGGGCGCTTTCAATCGTACGAATGGCGGTCCGAACGAGATCAAGCCTCTGCCGCCGCCTTACGATCGCCTCGCGAACTTGAAGGCTCAGCAGGACCATGCTGCGCGCTTCATCATCAAGACCGTTCGCGCAAATCCAGGTCAGGTGACGATCTATGCCGGGGGACCGCTTACGAATCTGGCGCTTGCGATTGGTCTTGCACCCGACATCGTTTCCATGGTGCCTGAAGTAGTGATCATGGGAACCGGCTTTCACGTGTTCACGAATGCCTTCAATATTTTTTTCGATCCCGAATCTGCGCGAAAGGTTCTGCGCGCCGCTTGGCCGAAATGCAGCATCGTCACCGTGGACATCGCCGAAGAGATTCACGAAGGCGATGAAATGGCGCCGGGCCGCAGGATGATTGAGGAAATTGCCAGCCGCGCACAGAGCCCCATTTCCGATCTTTTCCAAATCCATGCCGTGGAGCCACTGCGTAGAAATCCCAACATGCATTTTTTCCGCATGGCGGACGAAATGATTGCCGCGCAAGTGATCGATCCAAGTGTCTTCACAAAATCCGACGAGATGTACGTGGACATTTGCACGACGCCCGGCCCCCGCTACGGCGATTCGATGTTCTGGCCAAAAAATTGGCAAGCCGTTCCCGATGCCGGAAAATCCGTGAGTGCGGCAGACCGGCGAGTCTTTGTGGACCCGCGGCAGTTCTATCTGGGCCCGCCGCCGTCGGCAGGATTGGTGAACGTCCTCATGGAAGTCGACCACGATCGCTTTAAAAAACTTTTTGTCGATTTAATGACGAAGCCTATTCGCAAAGCATAATCGAGCATCTACCGGGAGTGCTCCCTTGAACCATTCGACACTCGCGAGCGAATGTTCAATGCTTCGGCGATGAGTTGATACGAACGCAGGCGGGCTTGATAATCGTGCAGGACGGCGATAATCATCATCTCCTCGACCAGCACACTGCTCGCCATGCGCTCGAGTTCATCGCGCACCTGCTCGGGCGCACCCACAACATACCTCGGCCATTCGCCGGCTCCGCGCACGACGGAATCAGCTCCGAAAGCAAAGCTTCCCAGTTCCGCGATGGCCTGCTCGGGAGCAGGCACAGGAAGGCGTTTGCCCTGGAGGCGAATGCGGCGAATGTGCAGCTGCGTGCTAGTGAACAGGCGCTTCGCTTCAGCTTCCGTGTCGGCGCAGATCACTCCAAGAGCGACGATTGCTCGCGGCTGGGCCAGATGTTTCGACTTCTGGAAATTCGAGCGATAAAACTCCAGGGCCATCGGGGTTTCCTCGGGAGTTATGAAATGCGCAAACGCGTACGGAAGGCCCAGTTTTGAAGCGACGGCCGAACTCCACGAACTGGAACCAAGCAGCCAAACTTCGGGCGCACCTGGCATTTCCGGCGAAACCTTGATGCGAGCGAAGGGATGATCGGAAGGAAAATCATGATGAAGAAACGCCAGCAGCTCAAGCAACTGCTCTTCAAAATCGTCGTTCTGGAGGCGGTCGTTGCGGTCGCGCCGCAAAGCGAAAGCCTCGAGGCCACTTCCTCCCGGCGCGCGCCCGATGCCGAGATCGATGCGTCCCGGATACAGCGCGTGGAGCATGCGAAAATTCTCCACGACTTTCAGAGGGCTGTAATGGGGCAGCAGCACACCGCCAGACCCGATACGAATGCCGGAAGTTTCGGCGCCAATCCTGGCGATAAGGATCTCGGGGGCCGGACTGGCAAGCGTCACGATGGCGTGATGTTCAGCGATCCAGTACCGCTCGAAGCCAAGCCTGTCGGCCAGGCGGGCCAGCTCGATTGTATTGCGTAGCGCGTCGGCCGGAGTGTAACCGTCGGAAACTGGTGATTGGTCAAGGACCGAAAGCTTTATCATCGCCTCACTTCTGCTTTGCATAGAATGATTCGCTATTTGATTTTGCGGGGCAAGGCGCGAAATTTCAAAGGCAATTCGTCCACTGTTAAACGAACTGGCAGAGGCGCCGCCATTTACGGGATTAGTTGTACGATCGAACAGAAGCAGGGTTGACCGGTAAAAATCAAGAACGACAAAGCGATAGGAATTTCAAGCCTCGAGGAATTGCCAGAACTAATACGCAGATTACCTGAGCTATCCATCGCGATTAGGACTAGAGTTGAGTGATGAAGTTTCCATGGACCACCTTAATGATTTGGCTGGGCACTCGCAGCCGTTGCTGCGGAGCCAAGATCGGCTATCACCAAAACTACGACCGAGTTGCTTGCCTCAACTGTGGTCTTCGATGTGAAGTTAAGAAATTCAGGAAACGCCGATAATTGAATTCCTGCCTCTTCGCGCTAACCGAACTGAACGCCGCATCGATTCTGGCCAACCATTCAACGAGCGTGGTTGGCCAATCGGACACCGGTTTTCACCTTCGGCTAAAACACAAATTGATTCTTTGTTCAGGACGCAGCCTTCGCACGGGCCATCTCTGGCTCGCCGACGAGCTCCTCAAAAAGGGTCCGGTAATGGATCATCGCCTGGCGCAATTCTTCGGTGCTGGCTTGCCCAAGCGTTTGACGAACCGCAACTCCGTGACCTGCTCGATAATTTTCCATAACCAGCGGATGATCCACCGAAATATCCGCGGCACGCTGTTCAAAATCACTTACCGGATAGCCGCGCAGTGACATCACATCTCCCAGCAGTTGGTCGGCATCCGTTACCGCCCCTCCGGGGCTGTCCACGAACCGTCCTTGAATTTTGCGCCACGATTCCAGGAACCGTGCGTGATCGGCCGGAGCGAGCGCCCGGATATGGAAACTTTCCACCCGCTCGGCGCGCTTTTCGAGCTTGTTTTCCGCGCGGCGCTGGTTCCCGCCTTCCTTCACGGCGCGAGTATATTCAGGATCGCCAAACTGGGTACGCAGCCTCGCCGTTCGGCGCTTTCGCATGTAAAGCAGCGTGGCGATGCCGGCAAACACAATCACTACGAGACCGATGATCAAAGCCAATTGCGTTGTGCTCAATGCACTCAGGTTCATGACTTGCCTCCATTCCTTCTAAGTTTCTAGGATTCCGGCCGAGGGGCCGCGTCGAAGGGACAACGCGGGTATCGCCAACTCACGAGGAACCGCTCCGCTATTTGCCGAGAACTTTCTTCACCTGTCCGATTTTATTTTGGATTTTCCCGGCGACTTCTTCCGCCTCACCGTCGGCTTCCAGGTCGGGATCGTTCACGAGCTTTCCTGCTGCTTCCTTCACCTTTCCCTTCACGTCGTGGAGCTTGCCTTCCACCTGATCTTGGGTGCCTGGTTTCATCATGGGTACCTCCTTAGCTCACTATTCCGTTTGCTCCACGCATGTTAGGGGAGAGACGCGGCGGTGTCTGTTCACTATGAGACATTCGTAAGCCGGCGCGTCGGATCGCGCGACACTAAATTTGCGAGGATTTCAGGCGAGTGTGCTGAGCGTTCCCTAATGAATGTAATAGCCGTTTTTGGCCAAAATGGAGTAATCGCGCCCCTTTTTTCCAAACGAGGAGGCCAGACGAACATCCAGCTTGTGCGGTTTCCCCTCGGCGCCGTTGGCCATCGTGTAATATCCCAAAGTATAACGGGTCTTGATTCGCTGAATCAGAGCGCTGAATACGGAATCCAGATGAGCCACATCCTGGACGTCGAATAATTCCCCGCCCGTTGCCTCCATCACTTTGTGAATGTTCACCAATCCAGGAGTCATGGCCGAGTGCAACATGGTTCCCGGCGGATTGTATCCGGGTATTTTCAGGTTATAGAGGACTGCGTCCGCGGCGATCGCTTCGGTAACGATGTCGCGCGTCCCCTGCCCACCCGCATCCGTGCCGACATCATCGCTGATCAGGATGATCACCCGGCGTCCATTCGGCGGCAACTTCAGGAGATATTCTGCGGCGACGAAAATCCCGTCATTAATGTTGGTCGCGCCGCGCGCCTGGAATGTATTGATCTGATCGGCAATCTTGTTCTTGTCTTTCATGAGGGGCAGCCGCATTTCGGCTTCGGTGGCGAAGGTAAACAGCGCCACTTCATCGTTGGGTTTAAGAGCAGCGAGGGCCAGCGTCGCGGCATCACGCAAGGGGGCCAGGAAGGGGCCAATCGAATCGCTCAGATCCAACACGAGCGCGACATTCACGGGCAATTCGTCGCGGCTGAATATCTCCACTTTTTGGGCAACGCCATCTTCGCGAACCTCGAAGTCGTCCTTTTTCAGATTGGCCATGATTTGGCCGTCCTTGGTCTTCACGGTCGCGTCCACGAGCACCAGATTCACGGCCACGTGAATCGTGCCCTGATCCCGGCCCTGGTCTTGCGCCTGCGCGGGGATTCCGAAGGCCAAGGCAAAGATAAACACCACGCCCGAAAAACGAAGGGAAGGTCGCCAGAATATGGACATTGTCGTCACTCAATACTCCGTCACGCCGTTTGCGATGTTGCAACGAAGTCCGGCTTCGTCGGACACCGGATTCTTTCGTCCTGATCGAACCTTCATGCCGCATGCTCCCATACCAACTTTATCCATGCGCGAGGCCACAAGCAAGCCGTCCGCTCGCGTCCCCGAAGCTTTCGCCGCGCGATCGCCGCAAGCCTTTACATTGCGGACACGCTCCGGCAATATCATTTTTGATTTCTTCATGAAGACCTGCGCACTCATCGCCGCTCTGATCCTGGCCGCTCCGATATTCGCTCAGAAAGAAATCGACTTTCTCCAGGAGGGCCGGGACTATACAAATCTTTTCTACAGCGGCAAAGCCAACGAGATCTGGCAAAATTTATCCCCCGATATGAAAAAAGTTTTTAGCGAGGCCAACGGTATCCTTGGAATGCGCCTGCATATTAACGGAGAGTACGGTGAGGAAACCGAGGTCGTCGATGAACAAATCATGCTGCAGGGAGATCTCGTCCTCTATCGCCGAAAAGCGATGTTTCAGCTGAACCTCGCACCCATCATGGTGCAGTGGACCTTCGATCATCAAGGGGTTGTTACCGGATTTTTTATTCGGCCCACAGCTGCCGAGGAGAGTCACTTCCTCGACTATAAGGACCACGCGGCTCTCCGCTTGCCTTTTAAGGGCAACTGGCTGGTTCTGGCCGGCGGCCGCACGATAACAGAAAATCATCATGCGGATACGGTGGACCAGCGCTTTGCCGACGACATCACGTCCATTCAGCATGGCCGAATTTTTTCCGGCGATGGCACACGTCTCGAACAATACTTCTGTTTCGGCCGGGCCATAGTCGCCCCGGGCGCCGGTACGGTGGTCGACGTCAGCAACGGCATCCCCGATAACCCCATCAATGCCCCCTTGGACAGCCCCCCGTTCGGAAACGTCGTCATCATCGACCTTGGCAACTCGGAGTACGCTTTCCTGGCTCACCTGAAACTCGGCAGCATCAGGGTAAAGATAGGCCAGAATGTGCAAGCAGGGCAGCCGATTGGAAAGTGCGGCAACAGCGGAAATACCGCTGTGCCTCACCTTCACATCCACATGCAGAATACGCCCGTCCCATTTAAGGGCGAAGGCTTGCCCATGCAGTTTCAGAATTACCTCGCCGATAAAAAGTTCGTGAGCGCCGGCGAACCGGCGCGCGGACAGATCATCCGCAATAAAAAACATCCTAAGTGATGCCGCAATTCAGCCTATTTGCCGGGAGAGCGGTCCTCGCCTTGTCCACTGAAATGAATTCCCTGAACAATGCCAATTTCCTTTGGCGCTTTTTTTGAGCTGCGAAGGAGTAGCCTGCCTTTTCTTGCGGCTCTCAAAACTTCCCAGTTGGCGTTGAGTCTGAGTTTGAATTATCCCTGGAATCAGAAACGAGCTTGACACGGTCTATACGGTATATTCTGTAGTCGTAATCTTCCCCCCGCATTTGCAGCGTCACCGCATCTGGGTAGTCAGATGCGAGCCGGTCGATCAAGCCGTTTAGATACTTCCCTTCCCCATAATCTCTGTCAGGAGTTCGCATCAGGTAATCCGCGTGCTCGCGGAGCAGATTCTGAACGAACTCGGAATACGTCCCAACAGGATTTTGAGGATTTGCTGAATAAAACACCTCGAAGGGACGTGCAAGAAAAGCCCTGACCGACTTGCGGCCCGTAGACAGGAACCAGACAGGATCCAGATTCCCCTCCAGGATGGCATCCTTGGGCGTGTTCCCGGTAATCCATCGTGAGAGCGAGGTTATCTCGTTCCAGTCATCATTTTCAAAGGACGGAAACTGCGCGGATCGATGTTGTATTGTTTTTCGCGCCTGGGTGAACAGGCCTCTCGTTAGTAACAATGCGAGAACTATCAAGCAGCACACCCTAACCACTCTGAATCCGGAACGAGATTTGAAGACGGTGCCACAAAAGTGGCTCATAGCCATGTAACAGAAAAACAATAGAAACGGCAAGAGGGGAATCAAGAACCTGGGCGGCGGGAAAACCCACAGGAGAATCAAAGCCGCGTAACACAAGACGAAAAGATTCAAGGGAGTGATGCCGTTCGATTGATATAAAAGCAGACCATAGACTGTGAAACCAGCCAGCAATAGCACGGGGACCGATTCCCAACCCGACAAACGCATGCCCATCAAATACCCGGGAGACAGCAACATCATAAGCAAGTTATGGAGAACGACAGTCATTCTCTGGTGCCATGTGAAATTCGCGAGAAGGGTCCAAGCCGCGTAGTTGCCTCCACCGTAGTAGGCTTCAATAGAATTTAAGGGCGGATTTGCGTGTGACGCCCATCCTAACCAAGGCCCCAGCATTGCTCCCGTGGTGAGCAGGTACAGCAAGGCCGGCCCGGTCTTGCGGCGAACAAGGAGCGGTAGCGCCCCTGCAAATACCAAGGGCAAAGCGGCCATTCGAGTCAGGATCGCAGCGGCGGTAAGGACAGAGGCATACAATACAGCACTCGTGCGTGGCGTTTCTTCTTCATGCAGGCGTGTGAGAAACAAGAGGGCGCCACTCAACAAGCACGCAAAGGTCATCTCTGAAAGCAGCGTGACACTGCAGTAGACCACCGCTGGCGACGCTGCGGTGAGCAGAATTAAATAGCGACAGACCCCCGGCGATCCTGATATGCGTCGAAGAAGAACATACGTGAGCCACAGCCAGCAGAGCATACTTAAGAGAGGAACAAACTTGAGCGCGAAAGTGTTCTCAGGAAAATGCGGAAAAATCTTCCAAACTCCTGCGAGTAAAACTGGAAAGACCGGCGGGTATTTGGTCTGCGGAATGGCAGACGGCAGGCTCACGATCCGGTACCCGGTTCCCTCGGCGAGCGACTTTGCCGTAACCAGATAGATACCGTCGTCCTGAAACAAGCCATAACCCGGGGCGAAGTACCCGATGCCGTACATCGCTGCGATATACAGAAAGAATATGGCTATCGATCCTGCGGACGCATAGGTCGCAAATTTTCGCATACTCACCGCGACGCACAACTTTTAATAGGGATTTCCATTTTGACTTCCCGGCCGACCGAGAACGTACACCCAGCCCTCGTCAGCAAGCAAAGCTCCAGTTAGGCTTTTTGCGTGCAGCGCGTTTCCGCAATCTTAAAAGCCAAACTCTGACGCTTCTCCCATCCATTCCTCAGACACTTTTCCTTCTCCAGTATCGCTCAGCGCCGAAATCTGTTTCAGTCTACGGTACGATCTTAGTTTCCCAACCATTGGGCGACGTAACCGTCGCATTTCGATGACCTCTCTTGGGTGTCCTCTCTAGAGCCGCCTGAAAATCCATGGATTATCGAAAATTCGCGTTGGCCGGGTCTCGCCAGTTCCTGTCAGGTGTTATCAATGAGTGACAGGCTTTTCCCCTGCTATCGAATCGTTAGCCAAACGACGGCTTTCCCCTGGACCGATCCAAGGCAGTTAAGAATTCTCGACTGTCGTGTGACCTCCATCGGTGGACGCACCGTCTGACTCGCCACTCTTGAGGAGTAATCAGCAACTCAAATAGTCAACGTCCGATGACGATTCAGTTTGGACGAGGATGCACTTCCAGAGACAGGTAGGGCTCTTTTGTACGTCTGCAATTTTACGGCGGATCGCGCCAGGCAATAACCCTCTATAAACCAATGGCTTGGACCGGAAATCTTCGAAGACTCTTCTGGGATTCAATTGGCAGCGCACATGCTTCCTGCAAGGTGCACCCATGGGGTAAAAGCGAGATATCTTGTCGCGATCTTGACAAGGGCTCACTTCCTATAAGGGTAATTGTGTGCAAAGTTTTTCAGGCCGAGCGAGAGGATTCTTCATGAGAGAGTTGAGTAAAGCAAAATGGCTGACAGCTAGTGGCGGAATCATCTGCCTAGCAACAATTCTTGCGCTCAGCCTCAACCTGCCAGGCAAGCAAGCATTGCGCACTGGGAGACTGAGCCGGGTTTCCGGCCTCCTTCGTCAAAGAACGGCGCCAGTCTCGTCGGCAGCATCGTCCAGCCACGTCGACGTTATCAAGCATTATGGCCAAATGCCCTTGGCGTTTGAGCCGGCCGGGGCTCCGTCAAGCTCCGAAGCAAAGTTTCTGGCCCGAGGCAGCGGATACGCGCTGTTCCTGGCGAATCGTGAGGCCGTCCTCGAGCTTCGCGGGCCTTCCAAGACTCCCGCCGTCCTGCGAATGCAACTCACGGGCGCGAGCGCCGCGCCCGGCTTCACCGCGCTGGAACCGCTGCCCGGAAAAAGTAATTACTTTATAGGTAACGACCCCAACGGTTGGCGCACCAATGTCCCGCAATACCGCAAAGTTTTGGAACGCAATGTTTACCCTAGAGTAAATCTAGTCTATTACGGGACCCAAGGCCAACTCGAGTACGATTTTGACGTCGCCCCGGGCGGCGATCCGTCCGTCATCCAGTTGGCCTTCCGGGGCGCCGGGCATATCCGGATTGACGCGCAAGGAGAACTCATCGTCCATACCACGGCCGGCGAAGTTCGCTTGCGCAAGCCAGTGGCGTATCAAGAAATCGCCGGCTCCAGGCGCCCGGTCGCTGTCGGCTACGTGCTCAAGGACAAGCGCAGCGCCGCGTTCCAGGTCGCCGAATACGATTCTCGCAGTCCACTGGTCATCGATCCAATCCTGATCTACTCCACTTATCTTGGTGGAAGCAATATCGACACCTCGAATGGCATTGCGGTAGCCCCGGATAATACGGCATTCATAGCAGGCTCAACCTTCTCGGCAGATTTCCCGACGGCCCATCCCCTGCAAGCCAACGACGGAGGCGGGCCGGACTTTCCGCAGGATGCATTTGTATCCAAAATCAGCGCGGATGGCTCGACGCTCTTGTACTGCACTTACCTGGGCGGTGAAAATCAGGATGCGGCAAACGGGATCGCCGTCGATGACTTTGGCGATGCCTTCGTGACCGGCTATACGCTGTCTCCGCATTTCCCGATTTTGCCGGGATCGTTCGAAACCTTGTGCGGCGGCGACGGGGAATGCGGCGCAAAATTCACCGGCGGGCCGATTGTCTCGAACGCTTTCGTTACCAAACTGAATCCCGCTGGGTCCGGGATCCTCTACTCCACGTTCTACGGGCAGTTTCAAAACGTGAAGGGGCAAGCCATCGCCGTCGATAGCAACGGCAACGCCTACATCACCGGTTCCACCTCGGAAAACTTTGCGACGTTCGCTGTATTTCCGATCACCACCACCGCTTTTGAACAGACTTTCTGCAACGGCTGCACTACCGCCTCGGTTAACAGCTTCGTAGCCGTGCTCGATGCAACTGGGACTTCAGCCCTGTATTCCAGTTATCTCGGCGGAGAAATCGAAGACGTCGGGTATGGAATTGCGGTGGACAGCAGTGCAAATGCTTACGTCACCGGACTGACCTATTCGACGAAGTTCCCCATGACTCCCGGGGCGCTTCAGTCCACTTATGGCGGGTCCGGCGATGCATTCGTAACGAAGGTGAATACGAGCGCGTCCGGAGCGGCCTCTCTCGTCTATTCAACTTACCTCGGCGGCGCCGGCCTCGACCAAGGTAACGCGATCGCTCTCGACAGCGCGGGAGATGCTTACGTTGCTGGATTCACCGACTCCGCGGCCTTTGGGTTCACTCCAGTCGGCACTTTTCAAACGACCTACGCAGGCGAAGGCGATGCGTTCGTGGCCAAGTTGACCGTCCCGGGCGCGCTCTCCTACTTCACATATTTGGGCGGCACCCATGCGGATTCGGCCACAGGAATCGCGGTGGACTCCACTAACAATGTCTATGTGACCGGGACGACGGCATCCACAGACTTCCCCACAGCCGGCGCCGTATTTCAGCCGGCCTATGGCGGCGGCAATACCGATAGCTTTGTGGCGAAACTCGATTCCGCGGGAGCGACATTGGTGTACTCGAGCTACCTGGGCGGCACGAACGCCGAATTGGCCACCGGGATTGCCGTGGCCCAGGATTTGGGTGCCACTACTTACTCGGCCTACGTAACGGGGCAGACATGTTCAAATGACTTTCCCCTCGCCAATCCGCTCCAAGCCGTTCCTGGAGGCAATTGCGACGCATACATAGCTAGGATCAGCATTCTGGACGGTTTTTCCCTCAATCCGGGCGGCCTGGTCTTCTCGGCACAAAGCCTCAATACGACCAGCCAGTCGCAAACGGTGACAGTCACGAATGGCGACACGGCACAATCGATTTCAATGATTGCCATTTCCGGAACCAACGCCGGCGACTTCGCGGAAACGAATACCTGCGGTACGTCGTTGGCTGTGGGCGCCACTTGTTCGATTACGGTATCCTTCACTCCCTCTGGGCAAGGAATTCGAAAGGCATCCCTGGTTATCAAGGACAGCGCTCCCGGCAGTCCCCAAGTGTTGAACTTGGCTGGCAATACTTCCACTGTGACCCTGTCCGCCTCGAGTCTCACGTTTGGACCCCAGGCCGTCGGCACCGTGAGCAGCCCCCAAGACGTGACCGTGACCAATAGCGGCACTACTTCACTCACATTTTCAAACATTACCGCTAGCGGAGATTTCTTTGAGGCGGACACTTGCGTGAGAACCCCGCTGCAGCCTGGATCCAATTGCGTGATTCAGGTCGATTTTGCACCTGCCGCCGCGATCGGGAGTATCGGCGCCATCACGATTACCGACAACGGGTCCGGCAGTCCTCAAGTTATTTTGGCAACCGGAACCGGCATTCCGGCACCCCCTTTGACGATTACATCGTCTAAACCGACGGCAACCGTTACGGCAGGACAAATAGCTAGTTATCCGCTCACAATTTCTTCAAACGTGCTTACCCAACAGGTGGCGCTGGCTTGCAGCGGCGTGCCAACGAATGCTACCTGCTCGGTTACGCCTAATCCGGTTGGTCCGAATTCGACGGCGACGTTGACGATCACGACTGGGCTCCGAACATTCGTACCTCCTGGTTCAAGAATCAGAATCGATCCAGTCGACTTCATGCGGCATTTTAGCGGGACGTGGCTCATGTGGATTGCTGTCGTCCTCATGGTCCTTACCGTGGGTGTCCTTCGGCGACGCCCCATGACCGCAGCTTTTGGATTTGCGGTGATCTTGCTACTGGCGTCGGTGGCCTGCGGCGGAGGCGTTTCTGGCGTGCCTGCCGGAACGCCCGCAGGAACATATCAGATCACTGTTACGGGCACGTCGGGCACAGCGACCGGCTCGACCTCGCTAACTTTGCAGGTTAATTAGGCGATGCAATTTTACGACAGGTTGGCAGAGATCGTCACGAGGGACGCCGGCGGGACACAGCATTCATTTGAAGCGCGGTGGATTGACGAGTCCAAACGCGAGGAGACTACGAAATGAAACATGTCATCTGGCTCATCCCGGCAATTCTTCTACTTTCAATCACGGCGCGTGCGCAGGAGACGCCGACGCCGGCTTGGGAGTTGTCTGGCGGGTACTCCTATTTGGAAGCAAATCTAAATGGCTCCCATTTCCATCTGAACGGCGGTAGCGGCACCGCAACGGAAAATCTGAACAACTGGTTTGGCGGCCGGATCGAATTCAACGGTTTTCAGGGTAGTGAGGCCATTACTGTTTCCGGACAGACCACCACCTATTCTGTGAATGCGCAGACGCTCACGTACGGTCCGGTATTTTCCTACCGTCGATATTCCAGAATTACGCCTTTCGCTCATGTGCAGTTCGGAGCGGTGCACGGCAGCACCGAGTATCTGGGAATTTCTAAAAGTGCCTATAAATTTGCGATGGCTCCCGGTGCCGGCTTGGATTTCGCCTTGAATCATAGAACCGTAATCCGCGTAGATGGCGAGTACTTGTTGACGCGTTTTCTAGCTCTGACGCAGGAAAACCTGAATGCTTCCGTGGGGATCGTCATACGATTCGGTAATCGGTAGACTCGAGCCGGCGGGCAGGCGCTACGATTCACCTTCACGCCGCGGAAGATGCAGGTCCCATTACTCATAGCCACCTTCGGGCGTCAAACCCGTTCGAAGGGCTTGGACGCCTTTGTCCGAGTAACCAAAGCGCCACACACTGAACCGGCCTGAGTACCCAAACGGATACTTACGCAAGGTCTTGGATTGCTTTGAGGCCGGATGAATAGGTGCAGCCATCTGATGGAGTTGGTACGACACGTGCTAAGTCTTACGGTGTGGGCGTTTAGCAGATTTGCGCCCGCATGTGGCTAAAGCCTCTGAATTTTTTAGGTGACCGAAGTCAGGAGCGTAAGGTGAGCTATCATGGCACCGATCAAGCCAATCGACTGTTCCAGACGCGTGATTTTGATCGGCCAATTAAACCACCGACCCAATTCTCTGAATCGGCAAAGTCAGTAAAGACTCCGGGATTCCTGGTGCGGCGTGAATCGGCCATTCGGGGTTGTCTGGCATCCGTGATAGCTCTGTGCACGCGACCCAAGCTGCCTGCTTCAAGGAGTTTAAGACACCTCTATCGCGATGCGAGCTTGACTGGGTTTCGACCCCCAGGCTTCGGCATCGCCAATTCTCTAATTCTGCATTGCGCGCTGATACTGGGCATTCTTTTTGTTCCCATGATGCTCCCGAAAAGTGCACCCAGATTGAGTGCTGCGTTCCGTCCTCCTGAAGTGATTTTTTACCCCGTGCCCGAACACCGCACTGCTAGCCGACTCCCGCGCATCGCACCGCGGGGGCCGGGAGGGCGGCCCGGTAGCGGTATTCGCCCGAAAGTTTCCCCTGATCCCGGCAAGACAATTTCGAATGGAAATCTTACGGTCATTTCGAAACCGCTGCACCCTGACAATTTGCATCAAACAATCATCCAACCTGCCTCTCCCCCTGACCTCCGCATTCCAAACGATCTGCAATTGCCCAATCTATCTTTGGGCACATTAGACGCGCCCAAGAAACCAAGCTTCGACCTGAACATCAAGAAACCGTCGCAGGAAAATGCGAAGCTTGCAGCGGAAATGGCGACTCCTTTGGCTGAAACCAATGTCGACTATTCCTTGGCAACCACCCTTCAGCCCACGAATTCTCAACCAAAGTTGCCTATTCCCACCGGCGCCTTTGCCAAGCCAATTCGGCGGAATGCTGGAATTGATGGGGGTGCGAGCTCTGAAGTTCCTGAAGTAGGAGCGGCGGGTTACGGCAGGGCGATCCTGGCGATTGGGATTGATCCGTCAGGACCGAGTTCCGGGGTTGCATTGCCACCTGGCAACCGGTGGGGAGATTTTTCGATTGCTCCTGGTACAGGAAATTCAGGGTCTCCGGGCGGGCGGCCGGGCGGGGTGGCGGGTGGCGGCGGTAGCGGCGGGAATGGACGCGCTGGCGACGAGAGTGTGGGGCTTGGACCTGGCCGGGAAGGCGGTGGAGGCGGCAAGGATGGATCGGCGAGTTCGATAAGCATCAAGGGGACAGGAAATAGCATCGGAGGAATTGCTGCGCTTGACCCACACGTCGAGGCGAAGATGATCTATCCGGTGCTTGGGTCAGGGTTGAACCTTCCTAAGAATAGAATGGTTATTTCTGCGGGACCCGCTGGCGGTGGTGGACTAGGGGTCTACAGGGCCCTACCCTGCGCAAAAATCTATACGATTTTCCTGCCCATGACTGGAACGGGCTGGACAATGCAGTATTGCCAAAAATCCGTTTCCGCGGAAGCCACAAAGGAAGATCCCAAATCGGCAGTTATCCGACTCGAACCAGGCCTTGTTCCCCCTGATCTCGATTTGGAGTCAAGATACGATTTTAAGCGAGTAAGTGTGCCTCCGGGCAAGGCCCAGAAGCTGATCGTCCTCAAGGGGATATTGCAGGAGAATGGAAGCATTGATGGCCTTGAGGTGTATCAGGGAGTTGTCCCCGAAATGGACGAAGCGGCGCGCCTGGCGTTTAGTCGCTGGAAGTTCAGGCCTGCTATGCTGTCGGGCAAACCTGTCGCTCTCGAAATCCTCGTCGGAATTCCCCTGGAAATCGTCCCCAACAGCGAGTCCCATTGATGCGCTTCTGACCGAGTCAACGCTGGATGCTTGCGGCTAAACCGAGAGAGTACTGGGCCCATCAGTACCGCAATAATGTTGTACAATTGAACCCAAGTACTTCCCCACTTATTCAGGAATCGGATACAAGTCACTTTTCAATCTTTAGACATTCTTAACATTTATGTTAATGCAAACCCCTGACACAGTTGAGTTTACGCTGCTCCCTATCGAAGCGGATGGTATTTGTGCTGTTTTGGTATCACATGTGCACTTCTTATTACAGTTCTTGTCCAAATTAAGGGGGTCGCCCTTTGCTTGATCAGGAGATTCGTGTCTGTTTTGCAACCCCAGATTCAGGCCTACTGCGAGCGCTTACAGGAGTGCTCGGTAGTAACTTCGTCACGCGCAGCTTCAGCGAATTCCAGATCGGCAAATTCGGCGAGATGAAGGATTGGTGTGACGTTCTGCTCATCGACCTTCGGGCTGCCTACCCTTCTGGACCACAGGAAGAAGGTTTGCGGTTCCTGCAGGAGTTGATAGAGCTTCCCGTTCATCCCCCCGTGGTTGTGCTTCATAGCGACGACAGCCCTGACGTGACTCTGAAGGTGATGGAACTTGGCGCTTATGACAGCATTACCCACCCGCCGAACATGGTTGAGCTCCGGCTCATTCTGCGAAGAGCCTTCAAGTTTCAGGCGGCAGAAAGGGAAATTCAGCGGTTGCGGTCCGGCGCTACTGGGGTCACAAGACTCCACGACCTGCACGGCACCGCTCCGGCCATGCAAGAATTGTTTGCGCTGGCGCGAAAAATCGGTCCTTGCGACGTAAATGTGTTGATCACTGGAGAAACAGGAACGGGTAAGGAGTTGCTCGCTCGAGCGATCCACCAAACCAGCCCGCGGGCTGCTCGTCCGATCGTTGCATTTTCCTGTGCGAACTTACCGGACACGCTGATTGAGGACGAACTCTTTGGCCATGAGCGGGGCGCATTCACGGGCGCGCTTGCCTTGCGCCGGGGCCGCATGGAGAACGCGGACCAGGGAAGTTTGTTTCTCGATGAAATCGGCGACTTAGGATTGGGGCTCCAACCCAAATTGCTTCGCGTCCTGCAGGAGCGCAGTTTCGAGAGGCTCGGCGGCAACACGACTGTAAACGTCAACATCCGGCTCATCAGTGCTACGCATCATAATCTGCCGGAAATGGTGCAGCAGGGGAAATTCCGCGAGGATCTTTTTTACCGGTTGAATGTGGTTCATATGCATATACCCGCGCTGCGCGAGCGTCGTGACGATATCATCCTGCTTGCGCAGTTGTTCCTCGACGCTGCTGCTCAGCGATTCAACAAGAAAGTGAAACGGTTTTCACATCAAGCTTTAATTGCGCTCGAGGAATATGCTTGGCCGGGCAATGTCCGGGAGCTCGAAAATGCGGTGCAACGGGCCGTCGTTCTATCTGAGGGACAAACCGTGGATGTCTCCCATCTGCCGTTGGGTATTCGCAAGAACTCTCATGAAACAGAGACGTTCATCGGTTCCGAGCGCGGGGTGAGCATCAGCAATTCCTATGAAGGAGAAATCCGCCAATTCAAGCGCAGGCTCATTCTTCGGACGCTCCGCAAGTTTGGGTGGAACAAAGTGGAGAGCGCGCGCAGCTTGGGTGTGGCGCGTGGATATTTGCATCGGCTAATCAACCAGCTTGAAATCAGCCAGTACGAAGAAGATAATCTTCTCGCGAATGTGGAAGAAAGACTTCCAGGATCCCCGCAGATCTCCTGATGCCGGGTTCCTTGCAGGAATGGGAACTCACTGTTGGGCCCATTGACATCTGGAGACCTTCAACACGGCATGCGCTCGGCATTTGTGGAAAATATTTGTCTACGTTTTTTGCTGGACGCCCAGAACGAAGATGGCGGTTGGGGTTTTCATGCGGGGTCCATGAGCCGCGCAGAACCTACGGCTTGGGCGCTGGTCGCCCTGGTCGAATGTGCTTTCACTCAGGCTCACAAAAATGCCGCATCTCGAGCATTTCACTTTCTTGGTGCCGCTCAATTGCCGGATGGCTCTTGGCCTTCCTCTCCTGGGCTGCGAGAAGGCTCCTGGGTTACCTCGCTGGTCTGCTTAGCCTTACTTGGTCGGAACGAATTATCTGGAAACGTAGCGCGCGGGTTGGGCTGGCTGTGTAAGGAGTTGCCGGGCGAGGCCCGTCTGTTACCCCGTCTCGTGCGGCGCTTGAGGACGAAGAAGAGAGTCGGGACTCAGAATGAGTCCTTTTTTGGCTGGAGTTGGACGATTGGAACGGCAAGTTGGGTCGAGCCTACGTCCTATGCGATTATCTTCATTCGCAGGATCCCTGCGGAGTTGTTGCCTGCTACCGCAAAACACCGGATTCACATGGGGAAGTCCATGCTATACGACCGCATGTGTCCAGGAGGCGGCTGGAACTCCGGCAACCCAATGGTTTACGGCATCCCGGGAATACCGCAAGTGAGTTCAACAGCGTGGGCGCTTCTCGCACTCAGGGAACATCCTGAACGGTCGGAGGTTCAGGAAAGTGTTCATTGGCTTGAAGGGAATTCGAAATCCATCCAAAGCCCGGGATCTCTGGCGCTCGCGGTCATTGCCATGAATGCCTACGGGCGATCGGACCCGGGGCTGGCCGAAACATTGCGAATAATGTTTGAGGAGAATGAGATTCCGTGGAATGTGTCTGAAGTGGCCTTGGCTGGATTGGCACTGAGCAGCACCCAGAACTGGTTGAAGCAGAAATCCAACGGAACGGATGACTGATGCCGCGCCCCGCCCCCTCACTGATCCCTCCGTTCTCCAGGCCGCGTTCCCGGGTCGCCATTCGGAGTTCTCTCAGTTATCAGTCCGATCTTGCTGAAGTTCTACATGAAACAATTCGCGAATTCGATCTGCCAGTGCGGGGAAAAACAGTATTGTTAAAACCAAACTTCGTCGGCTTGGACCCACTGGTCATGACGAATACACACCCTGCAGTAGTTAGCGCAGCACGCGAATCCTTCTTGCGCTTGGGAGCTTCCGTCGTTCTCGTCGGGGAAGGACCGGCCATGGACCGGGACACCCAGGGGGTGATCGAATCCATCTCTTTGCGGGAATATTTGGGCCCGCTGGCGCGGATATTCGTCGATCTGAACGTGGATGACGTCGAACGCGTTAGCCTGAGGACGCGTGCGTCGCGCTTGAAGGAGCTTTATTTGCCCAGGACCGTCCTAGGCGTCGACTTCCTCGTTTCTCTACCGAAGATGAAGACTCACCATTGGGCTGGGGTCACACTGTCCCTCAAGAACATGTTTGGAGTGGTACCGGGAAGTTGTTATGGCTGGCCCAAGAATGCATTGCACTGGGCGGGGATTGACCGCGCGATCCTGGATATCAACGCGGCCGTCCGACCGGATTTTGCGATTGTGGATGGCATCGTCGCCATGGAAGGGAATGGTCCGATTCAAGGCCAATCGAAGCCATGCGGTGTCCTGGTTGTGGGCGACGATCCCGTGGCAGTAGATGCTACCTGCGCCCGAATGATGGGTTTGTTGCCCGAGAAGATCAAATACATCGCTCAAGCAGCGACGCTCCTCGGTCACATCCAGCCGGAGCAGATTCAACAGATTGGTGAAAGTGTTTCCAGCACGCGCACTCCGTTCGCAGTCCTTGATGTCTTCAACCATTTGAGAGCCCCGGCATGAGGCCCGCTTCACTCGAAATGGGAACTTGCCTCCTTCCCATCGAAAAGGGTAAGTGGAATTAAAACTGCATGGTAATCAGTGCACTAGGAGCACGTAGTGTCATCAGTTGGTGACACGTGTGCCCTCACATGGATCGGAAAATCCGACGTCCAGAGCCAGAAGCCAATACGGATGAGGAGACAATGAGTCAATCACATGCCGCCATGCAACCTGCGGTTGGGGGAGTGAACTTACCTCTGCCTCCGCAATCTGGAACAGGTGTGACGAATCTGCCTACGACAGCTCCAGATGACAATAAGGCAGCCATATGGCTGGCTGCGCGCAAGGTGGCCTCCTTCCCCGTCTTGATGGGAATTCTCCTCGCGGGTGTTTCGCTCGTGGGATCACGCCTAGTCACGCTCGACCCGGACACCTGGTGGCATATCGCCGTTGGCCAGCGCATTCTGGATACACACCTATGGCCAACCGCGGATCCCTATTCGTTTACCGCACCGGGGCAACATTGGATCGCCTACGAATGGCTTGGGGAAATCGCGATGGCGATTGCCGCGCGCCTGGGCGGACTTCTGGGAATCGCGTATCTGCAGATCGGCCTGGTCGCCATCCTGACCGTACTCCTGTACTACTACGCTTATGTTCGGTGCGGTAATTGGAAAGCTGCCTGCTTGGCAACCGGATGTTTCCTCCCCGTCGCCAGCGTCATTTTTAACGTGCGGCCGCAACTCTTCGGATACATTTTTCTGCTCCTGACCTTGATCTGTCTGGAGCGCTTCCGGCAAGGGCATTCCAGGGCTCTCTGGTTTCTCCCGCCTCTTTTTCTGATTTGGGTGAACACCCACGGTACTTTCGTTTTTGGATTGGCAGCCATTGGAGTTTACTTCGCGGGTGGCCTGGTGAAATTTAAGTTGGGAGGTTTGGTCGCCGAGCCCTGGACCGGACGCCAGCGCGTGCAGTTGTTGTTTGCCTTTCTTCTCAGCAGCCTGGCGAGTCTAGTAACTCCGTATGGAACGCAACTCGCCGCTTACCCGGTGGTGATGGCTACGACGCAGCCCTTTAATATCGCGAATATCCAGGAGTGGCAACCCCTTTCTTTCGGAATGGCGATTGGGAAATATTTTTTGACTTTGATGCTGGTGCTTTTTCTGGCCCACGTTTTCTTCCCCTTGAAATATAGGCTGTATGAGATGGTTCTGTTCTTGTTCGCGGTCTATGCAGCTTGCGTCCATATCCGGTTCATGCTGTTCTTTGTAATTATCATCGTTCCGGTAGTGGCGAGCTTCTTCGCCAGGTGGACGCCCACTTACGAGCCAAACAAGGACAAATACGCTTTGAACCTGGTCATCATCGCGCTGATGATAGTTTCGCTGGCAAAAATAGCTCCTGGACGAGCCGAGGTGGCCAAGCTTGTAGCCAAGGATTATCCGGTTGCCGCTATCGAATACCTGCGGCAGCACCCCCAGCCGACAGGAATGTTCAATGATTACTGGTATGGAGGATACCTGATTTGGCAACTTGGTCCGCAGCACAAGGTGTTTATTGACGGCCGCGCCGACCTGTATGAATACAGTGGGGTCTTTCAGGACTATGCGCACATCTCTAATCTGGATAGAGATGCGCTTCCTCTTTTGGGCAAATACGGTATCCAATCCTGCCTGATTAAGCGCACAAGCGGTTTAGCGACTCTCCTGGCTGCTTCGCCGGATTGGAAGCAAACTTACGCGGACGATCTCAGCGCGATTTTTGTTCGGTCGCGCGCTGCGGCGCCTGCTGGAAACTAGGATCTCAACTTCGAGAACCGCGCCTGTGAACCTGTCCGAATGGCCTCGTTGGGTATTGCGGCTGGCGGGCTTTAGGGCGCTTTCGTGTCGAGGATAATTTGGAGAGAGGTCGAATTGAGCGAGTTCGTGCAGCCACAGCCAGTCTCGATCTCACGCCCGATCGGGCGCCGATAAAAATGACCGAACAAGCTTGCGCGCCTCAGCGGTTTGCAGAACGACGTCCCATCTCCCGGTGGCTGGTAAATCCCTGGGTGGACAAAACGCTGGCCATTGTAGCAGTCTTGCCTTTCGTTTACCCCATCGTGATGCACTTCAGGCACCAAATGAAAATCGGGGAGATCGTCTACCTCGTCCAGGCTTTGGTCTTAATAGGGACCATGGTTTTTCGTAGAAAACCGGTGCGAATTTCTACCAATCCGTATTACTGGGTGGTGGCTTTCTTGGCCTCTTACTGGGGTCTTTTTATTTTGAGCGTCGAACAACCAGGGCGCCGTCTAGTAACTTCTTCTTGGATCCTCCTGGGCCTCTATTCATTCGGCGTTTTCATGGATATTTGGGGACGGCTGAGCCTGGGGAGAAACATCGGCATGTTGCCCGCTCAACGCCAGATCGTGGATCGCGGCGCCTATCGATGGGTGCGCCACCCGATCTATACCTCGGTCTTTCTCGTGATCATCGCGGGGACGTTAGCTTCGTACTCGGCGGAGAACCTCTTACTGTATTTGCTGGCGGCCTTCTGGTTCGTGGCGAGAAGTCTTGCCGAAGAGGAATTTCTGGGAAGAGATCCAGGGTATGCAGCCTATATGCAACGCGTACGCTGGCGGTGGTTCACTGGCCTGATTTAGAGGCGCGGAGTAGCTCAGCCTTCGCGAACTCCGGTCGAACTCGATTTCCGGTTGATTCAGGCATGAGGCATATGCCGAAGCGAAATGGATTATGGATACTAATTTGCAATCCGAGCAGGCCCTGCCCTTGCAGCTTGCAGGGGAGGGCGGTCCTGTGATCTCGCCCTCAAAACCAAAGTGGCTATCAGGTGAACGACTGGTTGATTGGTTTTATAATGTTGTCATTGCAATGATGGCCCTCGCGGTTTTGGCCCTTCTATTAATGGCGATAGGAGCTTTGTACCAATTTTTCCACGCCAGGGCTGATGCCCGCCGCTTTCCCCAGGAAGGCAGGTCAGTCGACGTAGGAGGTTACACCCTAAATATCAATTGCACGGGGCAAGGTGGCCCGACCTTCGTTTTGGAGGCCGGACTAGGTGTTTCCGCGATCAGCTGGCGAGCCGTGCAACCGGAAATTGCCAAGTTTACCCGCGTTTGCTCCTATGACCGCGCCGGCTACGATTGGAGCGATCCCGGGCCGATGCCGCGAACGACTGCGGAAATTGTCAAGGAACTTCATACTCTACTGCAAAAAGCCGGCGAAAAACCTCCGTACGTCCTGGTCGGCCATTCCTTCGGAGGGACTTATGTTCGCGTCTACAACGGGCAATATCCGGGCGAGGTTGCCGGGATGGTCCTTGCCGATACCAGCCCTGAAGACATGAGTTTCCCGGAGGGGCTCCAGAATTTGTTCAATGCCGAACTCAGGTGGCGCCAGCATAACCGTAAATGGGCACTACCTTTCCACAGGTTTGGGATCAGCCGATTCCTGGACGGAGACGAAATTGACAGCCCGGATTTGACCTACTACCAACAGGAATCGGGGTTCTTCATGATTCAGCCAGGATTCGCTACTGCGGCGGCAAGCGAGATGGAGAATCTGGAAGAGGGGAAGGTTGAGTTGAGGGCCGCAGGGACGCTTGGGGACAAGCCGCTGGTCGTCCTGATAGTGGGAAAAAGCCTGCTCGACTTGCCTGTGCCCCCCGAAGAAAAGGCGGCGGTGAACCTTTCGTGGATCGAGTCTCAGAAGAGTTTGGCGGGCCTTTCAAGCCGTGGCAAATGGGTTATCGTTCCCGGCGCAGGGCATATGCTCCCCATTGAGCGGCCCGATACCATTGTAAGCGCGGCACGGGAAGTATTCGCGGACACAAAGTTACATTAGGACGCTGCCCCCCGGAGAATTTCGCTGCATTTAATTTAAGGGTTGCCGTCCTCCTTTTCCGTGGGTCGAAGTCCCGGATGGGCGCAACGCCGTAGCCCCCCGTTCCAACGGTGTGGTAGGGAAAGCGATCTTTCACAGCCCCGTGGAGCGGCACATGGGGGGTGCGCTGTGCCACACGGTCCTGCCTTGTGTTGCCCTGCGGGGCTTGGCCCTCTGCCCACCCCCCCCTCTTACGCGGTGGGCTACGATCTGGTACGGACCGGGGACATGCCTGACAGAATAGACCGGGGAGATTCCTGACACTGCAAGTTGACAGGGCGTGTAGAACTACAAGATGCCCTGGAAAGCGAGCAGTGTGATGGACGAGAGAACGCAGTTTGTATTGGAACATGAACGCAAGATGTACACGATGACCGAATTGTGTGAGATCTACGACATCGCGCGGGAGACCGGTTACTTATTGGCTGCGGCGGTACCAGCAAGGAGGGCTGGAGGCGCTGCAAGACCGAGACCGGGCACCCGAGCGTCACCCGAATCAGACGCCGGAGGGGACCGAGGCGGCGGTGCTGGAGTTGCGGCGAGCGCACATGCGCTGGGGGCCGCGCAAACTGAAACGCGTGTTGGAGCGGGAATCTCCGCAGAGACCTTGGCCGGCGGCGAGCACGATCGGTGCGATGCTGGCGCGGGAAGGTTTGGTGATTCCGCGCAAGAAACGGCGTCGCGCGCCGCCCTATACCGAGCCGTTTGCGTCGGCCGATGCGCCCAATCGGGTTTGGTGCGCCGATTTCAAAGGTTGGTTTCAGACCCAGGATGGCCAACGCGTGGATCCGTTGACGATTACGGACGCGCACAGCCGCTACTTGCTGCGCTGTCAGCGCGTGGCCAAGACCAACAGCGAGCACGTGCAGGCGGTGTTCGAGGCGGCGTTCCGCGAATACGGCCTGCCGCAGGCGATGCGGACCGACAACGGAGCGCCGTTTGCCTCGCGAGCGATTGCGGGGCTGTCGCGCCTGGCGGTGTGGTGGATGAAGTTGGGGATTGTGCCAGAGCGCATCGCGGCCGGGCATCCGGAGCAGAACGGGCGGCACGAGCGGATGCATCGCACGATGAAGCAGGAGACGGCCTCGCCACCGGAGGCGAACCCGCATGCGCAGCAGCGAGCGTTCCACCGTTTTCGCCGTGAGTACAACGAAGAGCGTCCGCATGAAGCGCTAGGGATGCAAACGCCGAGTGCGGTGTACACGCCGTCGCCGCGAGCGTATCCGGCGCGGGTGCGCGAGCCGGAATACGACAGCTCCATGCACGTGCGACGTGTGAGGCGGCGAGGCAGTTTTTCTTGGAAGAAGCAGGACGTGTTTCTCAGCGAGACTCTGATCGGGGAGCCCATTGGGTTGCTGCCGGTGGATGATCGGATCTACACGGTGTACTTTGCCGCGTTTCCGATTGCGTGCTTTGACAGCCAGCGGCGGACAATCTTGCCGTTGCGCGCGGTTTCCTGTCACGTGGGTGCAGGGGAAGGGGAAGCTTCCCCTTCCCCTGCACCCCATCCCCTAGAAGCAAGGGAACCAAAAGTGTCAGGGATGTGCCCGGTCTAAAGTGTCAGGTATGTCCCCGACCGCACAATCTTTCGTCCCTAGCGGGACTGGCCGAGAGGAAAAGAGCGATCCTTCGTTCTGTGGGGAAGAGTCCTAACTGCCTTGGAATCCGTCACATGTGACGGATGTCACTGGAACTGTGTGTCCGGCGTCACGCACGCCGGGTTAACCGTCACCAAATCACAACTTATGGGATGAGCGAGAGTCATCAAATCGTAACGCTTTCGGGTGAGCCGGCGGCAAGCGAGCTTTAAGGGCAATGTGTGGCCCATCCTAACCTCATAAAAAAAAAGCACTTGGCTACAAGCCGGGGAAAGCGAAAGAGTGGTGCGCGACCTGCACTAGAAGAACCAAGCGGCAGTCTTCTGAATCTACCGCTCTACTCAAAACTTTGGGAGGGAAAGCGATATGCAAAATCTTTTAAAGCGACTTTGGCAGGACGAACAGGGCCAAGACCTCGTGGAATACGCGTTGCTACTTGCCCTAATCGCCTTGGCCGCGGCCGCAACTCTGCAAGGACTCGGCAAGACCGTCAACAGCGTGTTTGTAAGCGCAAACGCAGCCCTAACCACTTACACGACTTAAAGTGTGATTGGCTATTCTCGTGGCCCTGCCATTGCTGAAGGCCGCTGGGACTGACCTTCAATTCCGGCGGCCCATTCAGTAAACGTCACGGTCCGTTTTCGCGAGGGGATGATTTTTCTGTTGGGAGGGAGCAGTTGAGTTCTCCATTGGCAGGGAGGAAGAGGAGAGAATTTATGAAAATGAAAATGAGAAGCGTCCTGGAAATACTGAGGAATTTCTGGAAGAACACGGACGCCGCGGATCTTGTGGAGTACGCGTTGCTTCTGACGATGGTCGCTCTGGCCGCGGGCGCCACCTTGAAATCCTTTGGCGCCACGGTCAAGAATGCCTTCGGTAACGCAAATACAACGATGGCGGGCGTGGGTACCGGTGCCGCTGGCGCTGGCACTACCTATGGCAATGGCAATGGCGTTGTTACCGTTAACAACAACGCGAATGATACCAACGCGTCGACTTTGAATGGGACCGACGCGGCAGCTGCTCTAGCCGCCGCCGAGGCAGCCGGCGTGGCGGCTGGAAATATCAATACCAGGGATGTTGGGTCCTTTGCCGGTGCGTTTGAGGTGGGATTAGCAGCCATTGATGGTCAGGCGAGCGCGGCCGAGTTGGCCGCCTTCAACTCGTCGGCAGATTTGGCCGCGGCGTCTAACGCCGATCAGGCGGCTGCCAACGGCGGCCGGAACTCCAGCAGTGAGGTTGCAGCTGCGAACGCTGAGACCACCGCTGCCCAGTCCGGGGTGTTTGCCACAAGTGCAGCTGGTTTCTTTTAGTTTCGAGCCCCGCTTCACGGCCGCTTCCGGCGGGCGAAGTGTGGCGAGAACCGGGTGACATTTGTGGCGTTCGTCCGGCGGTTAAGCTGAATCGGCGTTGCCGACCCAAAAAGTTCGTCGTAGGGGACATCCCTACCTTGAGCAGCATTGAGAAGGAAAGGATCGATGATAGAGACGATCAGAATCTGGGAACTGGCGATGGCGGTCGGCCTGGCGGCGGGCCTGATTGACTACCGTACTCGCCGGATCCCGAACTGGCTCACCGTGAGCGGGGCCTTGCTGGGCATAGTCTTTCAATGCCTTGCCCCAGCCCCGCGCGGTGTACACATGGCTCTCGAAGGAATGGGTTTAGCATTGGCCTGTTTGCTTCCGTTAGTTCTGCTGCGCGCCATGGGAGCCGGCGACTGGAAACTGATGGGCGCCCTGGGAGCGATCCTAGGGCCGGTGTTGATGTTGTTCGTGCTGGCGACCGCGATTTTCTTGTCGGGAATTATGGCCATGGTGATAATCGTTCGAGCCAAACGGGTGAAAGAAACCTTCATGAATGTGTTCGTACTGGTCCAAGGTTTTCTTTCCTTCGGCGTGCGAAATTTTCCGGAGATAACACTCGATAATCCGGACTTGCTGAAACTGCCATTTGGTGTCGCTGCAGGGCTGGCGACGGTCCTGTGTTTTTTGGCGACCAAATGGAAATGGTGATTAGGATTCATAAGGAGATTTGAATTATGGATCGCAACCGAATGATGGTCGGATTGGGCATTGCAATCTTCGCAGGGCTCCTGTTGGCCATATTTGTTTACCATGAGATCAAACTGGCATCCATTCCGCCGCCGGTGGTCGAAATGCGGCAGATCGTGGTCGCGGCCGGACCTCTGCCGCTCGGGACAGTCCTCACTGCCAAGGATCTGCGGGTCATTCCCTGGCCCGCGGCCGCACCCGTGTCGAACATGTTCACGCGTTTGCAAGATTGCGAGAACCGAGCCCTGATCACGTCGGTCGCCCAAAATGAAGCAATCCTCGAAAGTAAATTGGCCCCCGTGGCAGCGGGTGGCGGGTTGTCAGCCACCATTCCCGAAGGGATGCGGGCCCTATCGGCGGCTGTAAATGACGTTGTAGCCGTCGCAGGATTTGTCACACCCGGGGCCATGGTGGATGTGCTCGCCACGGGATCATCGAAAGAAAGTGGAAACATTACCAAGACCGTTCTGGAAAACGTGCGGGTGCTGGCCGCGAATCAGAGAATCGAGAGCCGCAACGGGAGACCGGAAAATGTTGCCGTCATCACTTTGCTGGTAACACCCGCGGATGCGGCGAGGCTCGTGATGGCCAGCAGCTCGGGGAGAATTCAACTGGCCCTCCGAAACACCCTTGACACCCAGGCCGTGAATCCGCCTCCCGTGCTGCAAGCTTCTATTTATGGATTGGATGAACCCCCGCATGCAGAAAGACATCTTGTCCCTGCAGCCCCCAAACCTACTCCTCCGTCCCCCTACGTGGTCGACGTCATCGCCGGGGGCAAGCGGGAAAACAAGCTTTTTCCGAACCTGGAACATTCCACTGGAGAATCTAATGGCCAACCAGCCCAGAGCCACTAACACAAACGTTCGCCTGACTCTTGGCCGTCAACTCGCCTCGCTAGCTGCGTTCACGCTTCTCATCGCAGCCGGAGCTCGAGCGCAACAGACGAATGTCGCGTCACTGGCAGCGGTCACCCAAGGCACACAGGTCGTGCAGACCGGCGCGCCTCCGACTGCGACCCAGGAAGGAACCACATCGCACACTTTACATTTGCTCGTCGGCCGTTCCCTGGTGATCTCTTCCCCCACTCCGATCAAACGCGTCTCGGTCGCCGATCCTAACATTGTCGAACCTGTGGTCATAAGCCCTTATCAGCTTCTGTTGAATGGAAAATCGCCTGGGGGAGTGTCCCTTTTGGTTTGGGACGAAATGGATCAAAGTCAAACATTTGAAGTGTCCGTGGACATCGATATTCTCAGTCTAAACGAGAAAATCCACGAAGTTTTCCCCTCCGAAGCGATTCAGCTGGAAACATCCAAAGACGTGGTCATGCTTTCCGGAAAGATCTCCTCGGTGCTCGTGGCGGCGCAGATTCTCGATATCGTCAAGGGCTCAACCCCCAAGGTGATCAGCCTGATGACGTTTCCCCCGACGCCTGTGAAAGAGGTTCTCCTCGAAGTCAAATTCGCGGAGGTGGACCGGGCAACGGTCAGCCAGTTGGGAGCCAACATTCTCAGGCAGTTCGGCAGCAATATGCCGATGTCAGTCTCCACGGGGCAGTTTTCCCCGCCCACCTATCAAAATAGTAGCCCGGCATCAACCACGACGAACGGGACGACCACAGGCGCAACCCCGCCACAGTATAATATCAATAATCTATTGAATATATCTATCTTCCGGCCCGATATCAATATGGCGATGATGATCGAGGCGCTGGAAACCAACAGCGTGCTTCAAATTCTGGCCGAACCCAACTTGCTGACCGAATCCGGAAAAGAGGCAAGCTTTTTGGCGGGCGGCCAATTTCCTGTTCCAGTCGTGCAAGGTTCGGTCGCAGGCGGGGTGGCCCCAATCACCATTCAGTTCAAGGAATTCGGCGTCCGGTTGAGCTTCACTCCGACGGTGATGCCGGACGGGCTGATTCATCTCAACGTGAAACCGGAAGTCAGCTCGTTGGATTATACGAACTCGGTTACGATCTCGGGAACCACGGTTCCAGCGCTCTCTACACGGCGGGCGGAATCGGATATGGAACTGAGAGATGGACAGAGTTTTGCGATTGCCGGGCTAATTGATAATCAAGTGACCGAGCAATTCAACAAGATTCCCGGAATCAGCGCGATACCTATTCTTGGAAAGCTCTTTGAGAGCCGTTCGTTGAACAAGTCCAAGAGCGAATTGCTTATCCTGGTGACACCACGAATCGTGCAACCACTGAATCCAGAGAACGTTCCTGCAGGCCCTGTGTTTCCAAGGACTTTCCTTGGGCCTACAACGCCGGCCAAGCCGGATCACCAGGCAGCTCCAAACTCGAAATAGGGACACGCTGTATTATGGAGACATTCGGCCTATGTTAACTGCAGCTATCGCCAGTGGCGACGCTTCAAGCTCAGCCCAATTGCTGGCGAGCTTGCAACAAGTTGGACTGGTGTCCTCCGTTCAACAGTGGGCGGTTCATTCGGACAAACCACCCGAAGTAACTGGAATCATTCCCGATGTTGTTTTCCTGGATTTAACCCGTGACCCAGGACCTTACTTGGCCCTTGCCGCGCAAATCCGCAAGTTGCAGCCCACTGTCCACATAATCGCGTGCTCGTTGGCCTTCCCACCCGACCAATACCTTCTGATGGATGCCATGCGCTCCGGCGTACAAGAGTTCCTCGCCAAGCCCGTATTGCCTGACGCATTGCGTGTCATTTTGAATCGCTACCAAGAAGGCCACACCCGCAAATCCTCGTCTGAAAAACTGATTATTCTGATGGGATCCAAGGGTGGCGTCGGAACGACGACCGTCGCAGTAAATCTAGCCGCCCAGCTTTGCACCTTTGCCAAGAAGCGCACGGTGCTGCTCGATTTCGCGCGCCCCCTGGGGAACGCGCACCTTCTTCTTGACTTACACCCGCGTTTCGGCGTTCGCGACGCAGTTGAGAACCTGGATCGACTCGATAGCCATTTCTTCGCCGGTCTTCTTTCGCATCACAAATCGAATCTGGAATTACTGGGAGGTTCCTTGCACGCCGAGGAGTGGCAGAACATCCCGATTGCTCCACTCGAACGGGTCGTGAACGTCGCTCAGATCGAATTCGACTCGGTCCTGGTGGACTTAGGTACGCAGTTCTCCTCCGATTGGAGTCCCATTTTGCAGTCGGCGCGGATGATTCTGATGGTGACGGAGACCAACGTGCCGGCGCTCTGGACCCTCGATCATCGTTTGCAGGCGCTGGCGGGAATCGGAGTCAAGACAGAGCGCATCCGGGTCATCGTCAACCGTTGGCACAGGGGAGACGAGGAAACTCTGAAGACCATTCAGAATGAAAAGAAATACTCGGTACTGACGCACTTGCCCAACGATTTTCGGAAGGCAAGCACGGCCTTTAATCTGGGGATGCCGCTGATGGAGAATCACGACAACCTGCTAACGAACCACTACCGTGAACTGGCCTCGCAGCTAACGGGGATAAAGGTGAAATCCGAATACAAGCGAGGCGCGTTGAGCACCTTCTTTTCGACCAAGAGGTAATCGAACATGCCATCTATTCCGACTCCATCTGCGCGAACCGATTACAGTGCACTGAAAACGGCAATTCACCGCCGGCTCATCCAGAAATTGGATTTGGATCGGCTCAATCAGCTCAAGCGGGAAGAGGTACGGCGCGAGGTCGGCCAAATTCTTGAGAATCTGGTCGCGGGCGAGTCCACGCCCATGAATCTGCAGGAAAGAGAACGCCTGTCCCAAGAGGTCCTGGACGAGGTGTTCGGTCTGGGCCCCCTCGAAAGGCTATTGGGGGACCCCACGATTTCCGACATCCTGGTGAATAACTACAAGAGCGTGTATATCGAGCGCAGAGGACTCTTGGAGTTCACCGGCATCGAATTCAAGGACGATGCGCACCTGCTGAGCATCATCGACCGCATCGTCAGCGCGGTCGGCCGCCGCATCGACGAGTCTTCGCCGATGGTCGATGCGCGTCTACCCGACGGGTCGCGTGTGAATGCCATTATTCCGCCCTTGGCGTTGGACGGCCCGTGCCTTTCCATCCGGCGTTTTGCCCACGAACGGTTGGGGGCGGAAGATCTGGTCCTCAATAACACGTTGACGCAACCGATGTTGGAAGTGTTGCAGGGCTGCGTCAAGGCGCGGCTGAATATCCTGATCTCCGGCGGCACCGGAGCTGGTAAGACGACTCTTCTGAACGTGCTGTCCTCCTACATTTCTAATGGCGAACGAATTGTGACCATCGAGGACGCGGCTGAATTACAGCTTCATCAGCAACATGTCGTGCGGTTGGAAACACGACGCCCCAACATCGAAGGGCAGGGTGCAATTCAGCAGCGGCAACTCGTCATGAATTCCTTGCGCATGCGTCCGGACCGCATAATCATTGGTGAGGTGCGCGGAGAGGAAGCCCTCGACATGTTGCAGGCAATGAATACGGGCCACGATGGTTCTCTTACGACAGTTCACGCCAACTCTCCACGGGACGCTCTGGCCCGTTTGGACACCATGGTGGCGATGTCGAATTTGAATATCCCTTCCATTGCTGTTCGCCGCCAGATCGCTTCGGCGATTTCCGTCGTCCTTCAAGTTAGCCGCCTCAGCGATGGAACTCGCAAGTTAAGTAGCGTGAGCGAGATTACGGGCATGGAGGGAGACATCATCACCATGCAGGAAATTTTCGCTTTCAAGAAGCATGGAGTCCGCGAATCGGGAGAAATTATCGGAGAGTTCGTAATGACTGGCGTGCGTCCCAAGTTCGCGGAGCAGCTTGCTATTGCCGGAATTACTTTGCCCGCGATGATGTTTAAAGGTGTAAGGGACCGATGAAAACGGATCCAATGGTGAAGATTCGTCAGGCTCGAATGTGCGAAAGACCGCTTTTTCACTTCTGAGCCGGCTGAAAGGAGTTCGACATGATTTGGATGGTCTCGGGAATCACGTTCGCCGTCTCGACCGCTGTGGTCTTAACCGTCTGGTATTTGTATTTGGGCGAATCGACGCAAGAAGTGGTTCGGGGACGAATCGAACACTTGCGAGCGGCCGAAAATTGGGCGGGAATTGCCGCGGACCTAAAGCTGGTCCGCGATGATATGTTCAGCACGATTCCAGTATTGCATCGATTGTTGTCGCATGCGCCGGGAATGGTCTGGGCGCAGAAGTATATTGCCCAGGCCGGCATGAAAACAAAACCAGCCAAGATTTTCTTAATGTGCGTCCTGATCGCGGTCGCAATGTACGTTATCGTTGGCCATTTTCTGCCTTTCTATCTGGCGGTTGGCGCGGGGATCGTAGCGTCCACGATCCCTATGGCCGTCGTGGCCTGGAAGCGCCGGACCCGAATGAATCTGTTTGAGGAACGTTTCCCGGATGCATTGGACATGCTGGGCCGCGCTGTGCGCGCGGGTCATGCCTTCCCTTCGGCCATGCAAATGGTCGTTCAAGAATCTCCAGAACCGTTGGCGGGAGAATTTTCCATCGCTTTTGAAGAACAGAATTACGGAATCCCCCTCCGGGATGCGCTCGAACATTTGGCCGATCGAATGCCCTTATTCGATGTCCGTTTTCTCGTCACGGCGCTGATTATTCAAAAGGACAGTGGCGGAAATCTTGCCGAAATTTTGGATCAGTTGTCCCGCGTCATTCGGGAGCGGTTTCGAATTCGCCGGGATGTACAGACGAAGACGGCTCTGGGCCGCATGACCGCGGGGATTCTTATCGCGCTTCCGATAGGCATGCTGGTGATGATGATGTACGTGAACCCGGAATATGAATCGATATTATTTCATGATCCGATGGGTCCCAGGATCCTGGGAATCGCGGGGCTCATGCAGCTGATTGGGGCCGCAATTCTCTGGCGAATCGTGCAGATCGAGGTCTAGAAAGGAATACGGAGAAATGTTCTTCGTCGCTTTTATCATATTTTTGGCAACCGTCTTTGTTCTGATGGTTCTGATCTATTCGACCGGTCCGCAAACTGTGGATGTTGGCCGTCGACTGGCGCGCGCGCTGGACCCTCCCCCTTCGGCGCACAAGGAAGATTTGTCCGGTAAGGGCGGGCTCCGGGCGCAAAACTTTTTTGTCTCCATCGGGAAAATCCTGCCCGCATCAAAGGGAAAAAAGAAATCTCAAGACCAGGTTCTGTTAATTCGAGCCGGATATCGCAGCGAAAATGCGCCCATGGCAATCAGGGGTGTGAGGCTGCTTTGTAGCGTCCTGCTGGTTGTTGCCGTTATATGGACGGGCCTTTCCGCGATCAATCCATTCGTTATTGTACTGATGGCCGGATTCCTGGGCTGGTTTGGTCCTGATTTGTGGCTCTCGTCTCGAGTGAAGGCCCGCCAAAAGCTCCTCCGATTGGCTCTTCCGGATGCCATGGACTTGTTGGTGATCTGCGTGGAAGTCGGTCTTGGCTTGGACCAGGCGCTTCTAAGCGTGGCAGAGGAAATCGAAATCGCCCACCCGGAGTTGAGCGCGGAATTAAATATGGTCAATCTGGAAATGCGTGTTGGGAAGACCCGATTGGACGCGCTTCGGGAGTTAGCCCAACGCACAGGTGTTGATGATATCAAGGCGCTCGTGGCTATATTGGTCCAAACGGACCGTTTTGGCACGAGCATTGTGCAAGCGCTTCGTACCTTTTCTGATGAATTGCGAACGAAGCGGCGTCAGCGCGCGGAAGAGATGAGCGCCAAGGTCAGCGTGAAGATGGTCCCGGCTCTGGTGTTTTTTATTTTCCCAGCTCTGATGGTCGTGATTTTGGGCCCGGCCGTGCTTACGATTATTCGTACATTGTTGCCAACACTGAAGTGAACCGCCGTCCGTTGTGGCGGAAGATACACAGCGTTAGGAACGAATGAAGCTAAAGAAAGAGGAGAATAAAAATGGATACCATGTTTCGATTGGTATGTGGCGTTTTGGCGGTCGTGGTGCTGTTCATTATCATTTGGCGCCGTCGAAATAAAGCGATTGAGTAGAAGTATGAATAGAGTCAAAAATCAATTGGCTAGCCGGATCGGAGATCTCCGGTGGTGAATAACCAGCCGCAAGGCACAGTGTATGTTTACAATAGAACCCGTGAGGCGTTCGTAGCGACCGAAGCGATCGTGGCGGACAGTTATTTGCGCCGTCTCGTGGGGCTGCTCGGAAAAACCAAGCGGTGGGCCAGGGTTGGCACAGGTCTCTGGATCGTGCCTTCGCGTGGAATCCATACGATCGGGATGTTGTTTCCCATCGATTTGGTCTTTCTCAGCAAGGAGAAGGAAGTTGTCCACGTGGAGGAGTACGTGCGACCGTTTCGCATTTCGAGGGTTTCCTTGAAAGCCTCCAGCGTGTTGGAACTGCCGCCGCACACGATCTATCGTACTGGAACGAAGGTAGGGGATCAGATTGAAATTTCGTCGCTGGTCCCGCCAAAAGAAACGCCGGAGTATACTGGTTCTCCCGGCCACTAGGTTTTCTCGGATGCCGAATTGCGATGAAAATCGTCAGGAGGTGTCCAGGTGCAACCTGAGAGACATAATTTAGATTGCCTTACTCATCCTGGAACCTGGAACATGGTTCGGCTCGCTCTTTTCTGCTCGCAGAGATGTACGACGATTTAGATCCGCTCACGTTGGAAGTGTCGCCACGAAGTAGCTGAACCACGCCTTCGTCGTGGCCAGCCGGGGAACCAGCCGAGCGGAGAAGCGGCAAGCGCCGGTAGCGACTGCAAGTAATGACGTGCAGGCATCCTTCACCGCAGCGGCTTCATAATCCCGTGGGCATAGGAAATCAAACCAAGAACCCGCCCTTGAAAAACGTCAAGGACGGCGCGGCCCAATATCGTCTAAGAAAGTTCTTACGGCGTCAACCGATTCACCCAGCGGTCCGGCCAGCTCAACAGCGTTTGTAATTGAAAACAAGAGATCCGCACGGGAGTGGGGCGCGTCAATAAAGCGTCTCCGTCGTGAAGGGTCGCCCTCCGCAAGATCGATCCTGGCAAAGTTATCAACGTAAATCGCCAAACCACTGACAGTGGTATTGAACGTCAGCGGCGGACCACCGATGCTCGATGCAGCTGTGATCATTGCGGAACCGTTCAACCCGAAGAAGCGTCCAGTTAGCAGAGGCTTGTGCGATGTGGTTGGTTGGGCCGATTGATTCTTGAACGAGAAACATTACTCCTGGCAGTGCAGACGACGGGGCAAACGAGGACTGCCACTTAGCCTTTCCCTCCGTAAAATCAGCGATTTATATGGGAAATCGCGCGCCCGAAAAGATTCGAATTCCCGGCCCTCTGGCTTCCGCCTCCGGGGAATCTATCCAGCTGGGTCCCCGGCTGAAGGCGGAATTCTTTTCAGCTCCTCACGGCCAAACTACATTGTCGGATGAGGTTTTTGCGCGCGAAAGCCAACTGGCCCGGCATCCAGCGCATCGGCTTGCGGCGCAAATTTCTCGAGCCGATTCTGTGCGCCCAGCGCCCACCATGACGCCAGGTAGAGCAAACCGGCAATGATCAGCAGCGACCGGATTCCCGTCCACATCGAAAGCGATTCCAGCATTCCGCCGGTCAAGGCTCCCAGAAGGTTCGACCCGAGCGCCTCACTGCGGAATCCTTCGAGGGCGAAACTCCGAATGAACACGATCCCTGCAAAGAAGACAGGGAGGCAAAGTACGGCGGTCGCCGCCAGCGCCTTCACCCAAAAGGATTGGAAAAAGAGGCGTTCCAGAGGGATAAAGTATCCTGCCGCGATCGTGCACAAGATGCCGGCATAGCCAACGGTTACGGGAATTTTCGGCTTCCATTGCACGAGGAAGTTTGAAGCGACAATCAGCATCAAGAGGCCCGCGATGACAATCGAGTTCACCAGCCACGTCGTCCCGAACAGCAGCGCCATTTTGCTGATGATTTGAGCCTCGAGCAAGAGGAAGCCCGCGCCCAAGAAAAAGAAGTGCCAACGAAGAGAACTCACGATGGCGCCGGTTTGGCGCATGAACGACCAGCAAAGAAGGATCAGCACCGCTGAAAGAATAATCACCGATCCCGGCAATCCGGGCTCATGCTGATAAAAATATGGCCAATCGTCGGTTGTGAACGAGGCTTTCGCAGTCGGGAAATCCTGATGCGTTTGCACATAGGCAGCGAGGGACGGTTCAGCCAAAGCTCGGTCGATGCGCGCCTGGGAACCGGCAATAAAAAATCGGCCGGGGGTGGTGAAAAGGGATTGACCGGCTTGCACTTCAAGCGGCGCGCGGCCAAACACAACCTGGAGCAAGTTGTCTAATCGCCCCTCGATCCACGGGGTCAGCACGTAAAACTTGAGGACCATAATACCGTCGGGCTTGAGCAATCGCTTGCTGGCTTGCAGCGCTTCGAGCGTGTAGACGTAGTTGTCGATGCGGATGTTGGAGTAAAAGGAGCTGTTGGTGTGGGAATCCAAAAGCGAGAAAACCACCATATCGAAGCGATCGTTTGTGGTTTCTACGTAGCTGCGCGCATCATCGAGAACGGCCGTCACTCGCTGTGAGTCATAGGGTTTCTCGAAGTGCAGTGTCTTGCCCAACTTCAGAATAAGAGGATCGATTTCCACAGCGGTGACGTGCCCGGCGCCGTTGCGAAGCGCACCGGCAACATCATTGCCCGTCCCCGCGCCCAGCACTAAGACAGAGGGTGGATCCTGGTAAAAATGGTAGGGCAAGTTATAGGCGTTCCATTCCACGGGCTCCTGGTTGAAGTTTTTCGGATGGGAAGCCACAAAGGAAGGCGACAGATTAAAGATTTGCTGATACCAGCTGCCATTGGTCATAAGTTGGTAGCCGACCAGTTCACCGTCTTGGCGCACCGGTGTCACGGTCAGCTTCTGATACGGCGACCAGTAGACCTTGCTTTCACCGCCCGGGCCGAGAGCCGTTAAGCCGACGCAAAAAGTCAGAACAATAACCGAGGCCCATCGCAAGCGGGATACAGGCCAGACGAACCACACCAGCATCACACCCGCCAACAGGAACCATGTTGCAGGCGGTTGGAACCAGAAACAGAGCAGCGTATACAGACCGATTCCCACCAAACTTCCGACGATATTGACGGTGTACCCGAAGATCCCGTTGGGAGCATTTTCCAGATACCAACCCACTAATTGGCCGATGGGGACAAATGCGAATGAAATCAGAGCGAAGATTGGCACGATTACCAGCGTCGCATCGGCCAGAAGGGCCAATGATTTTAAGCCCATTGGGATATAGGGTACGCCCCAAACGTCTACCTCCGAAGTCGCGCCAATATAGCCGGGTAGATCAATGATGAGTTGGCGCAAGGCAGGCCATGGGAGCTTGACGATCACGGCAAGAGTCGCCAGCGGAACCAGCAGGGACAACAAACTGATCCGGCGACGCACCAGGTAGCATCCCAGTCCAAATCCCAAGAAGCAGGCAATCAAAACGAAATTCTTGAAGTATGCAAAGATCTGGACCTCAGAAGAAACCCAGCGGATCATCAACAGCTCGAGAAATAAGCCGAGCACACTCACCAATGCCAATTTCCCAAGGCTGAAGCCGCCGAGCTCCTGCGGTGAGAACTCCCATCGGGCGACCCGGCGTTGCATGGCCGTGGAGGAAACGCTACGAGGTTCGACCCGGTAGAATTCAAAAAGCCAGAGGCTTACAATGCCGCTCAAGCCCACAACGAAAACAAAGGCGATCCACAAAGTTCCCATTTGACTTGCCTCCCTCAATACCGAAGTGGCGCGCGAAATTCCATATTCGGGGCCCAGAAACCTGGTTGGCGGGAATTAACGTCGTACAGCGTTCCTTCGAGTTTTGGCACAAAACTTCCCCTAATCTATCTCGCACTTCCAGAACCATTAGCGCTGGCAAATAAGCCCTTATGTTTCATCTATTTACAAGCTCTTGTGAGGCGCGCAGGCCTCGGCAGTCCACGATTGGTTGCAGTAAATGTGACCGGCAATTCATTTTAGTGCACAGGGCGAAAGCTGGTATTTCGCTTGTCCCACCAAAGTGATAGCCCCATCCCTTGGACCCCTATCCGGACCTGCCAGACCATTTCCGCCATCGAGCGTCACACTAGTAGAATCGGCCGCACGGAGGTGCTGCGATGGCGATAGGATTTCAAATCCTTCTCATTTGGCTAGCATTTCTGGTGCTTGCGCTTGCTGTGGTCATTCTAGGCGTGCCGTGGATTTGCTACAGGTACGGCATGAAGGTCGGCAACAAAGTGGGATACATTCGCGGATACAAAGAGGGCCAGCAAAGCAGCGCGCACGCCATGGATGCGGGCACGTTCCCACCAAAGTGAATCCGGGCGCGGCTATCCCCTCTGCCAGCCTCGCCACGCAGCGCAATCACCTTTCGTGAGTTGTGGTGTGCCTACGCGCCGTGCCCTCGCGGAAACCCTTCCGAGTGGCATTGCCGCATCGCCAGCCGATGCACTTAGGCAATTAATTATCTACTGCGGCAAAGCGTCATGGAATCGGCCCAAATTATCGTGCAGCGGATCGACTCTGTTGCTTAGGGATCTCCCACAGGCTCGCCGGAGGTAGGGGTCTTACTTCAGTTTCCGAGCAGCCTTCCACAGAGCATTCCCAAACGGCCTTGCTCCACTTTACCCTGGCAATAAACTTGTGGCCGTGCGCGACCTTGGAGCAAAACACCTCTTCTTGCAATTGCGGAAATGTTCGGAACGGTTCGCCTTGGAAAAACCTGAAGTAATCAGATGAAGCGCGCCAGTGCATTTCACAGCCACGCCGTCCGCACGAATAGAACTCCATTTTTTCATCAACGGGGCCGGACATTTCCTCCAGGTGAATCGGACACAAGGGCCGAATCCCAGCGCGGCTTTTCGGTTTGGTCATGTCACCCATTTGTATCTCCTTCCTGCGTGCTTTATACCACCAGGGTGACGACGTGTCTAGCCTCGCCACGCCCGGCGCGCCTTGCGAGATCGCGTCAAAAGGAAGCCCTAAGCCATCCCACACGCTAAAAATATCTGCCTGCCAGGCCCTCTGGAGGCGGTCGCCGTGGCGCATGACGTATAAGACCACCACACTTTGCAATCGGCTTCCTGGGAGGCGCGTTATTGGGCGCTCATGCCCTCCCGGCCAAACCGCAAAAAGCCACATTCCGATAAGCGATTGACTGGGCTCCGCCCAGACAGGGACGGAAGAAAGAGACTCTGAGTCTCCCCGAAGAATGATTAACTTAGCGGCCACTTTCTTACGAGGACTTCCCGGGACTTGGCCTCGATTACTGGGATTATCGGTGGTAATCGCCCGAACCGGAAGACCCGCCGTAACCGTTTTCGGAGCGCCATGCCGCGGTCCATCGCTGAAGACCATGCGATCGACGGCGCCTGCCCCGGAAAATAGCAAATTGGTGGTGTCCTGGGCAGGAGAAGCGTACGATCCACAAGCCAGTGGTCCGAATCCGAAATTCCGGTTACGAGGCCAAGGTAAGGAGGCTTGGAAGAAAAGATTTCGATGACTTCTCAGCGAAAATGCGCTATTCACTTTTCAACAGAAATCGGGCCCCTATCGAGAAAACTGAGCGGGCACTCCTCTAGCGATAAATGAGTAGCATGCCAGTACTTTAGCTGGGATGAACAACGCCGGAGCGGAAATGGAATTGCAAAATTACCTCTCTGGCGAGCGGCAGAATTGGAGGAAATAGGATATGGCAAACAACCTGTATGTGATCGTGCTGCTGACAGCGCTGTGTATCCTCGAAGGACTGGTTTTTATCGAGGTGCGGCGTCTCAGGATGGGAAAAGGGCCTAAGTAGAGACAAGGCTTCTGGACATATCCCAAAAGTTTTAGGGCGGGAGCCTCTTTTGCTCCAGTCTCACGACTTCTACCACTTTTAAACCGTTGATGGTCTTCGCCAACGTATAGGCTGACTTTCTTAGCAGGCCCGGCTTTGAGCATGGCTCCTCCTAATCCAAGATTCCTCCGTAGAGTTCTTGCGAATGACAGACCTTTGGGAAAGGGTGCGTCCCAGCGCCCGAGAAACTTATCGGGACTTGGCTCCGTAAACGTCCTTGATTTTCCCTAAGAACGGCCTCGTGGCTGTATACTCTGGCCACTCGCGGTTGGCAGGAGTCCCACGCCGGAACGAAGTGAATCAGCCATGATCGGTCGGACCATCTCGCACTATCGCATCCTCTCGCAGCTTGGCGGTGGCGGGATGGGGGTAGTCTATGAGGCAGAAGACTTCAAGCTGCATCGGCATGTGGCGCTGAAATTCCTGCCTGCAGAGATGGAAAACGATCCGGCTGCCCGCGAACGGTTCCAGCGCGAAGCCTTCGCTGCGTCCGCGCTCAATCATCCGAACATCTGCACGATCTATGAGATTGACGAAGCGAACGGCCAGCACTTCATCGCCATGGAGTTGCTGCAAGGACAGACGCTCAAGCACTTGATAAGCGGCAAGCCCTCCACAATCGAACAGTGGTTGGAGCTGGGAGCAGAGATTGTTGATGCGCTGGACGCCGCGCACGCGAAGGGGATTGTGCACCGGGACATCAAGCCGGCCAACATTTTCGTGACGCATCTGGGACACGCCAAAATCCTGGACTTCGGGCTGGCCAAGGTAGAGCGGCGGCCGAAGATGGCTGAAGGGACGACGCTTTCGCAACTACCGAAAGCGGGAGCTTCCGATGTGGACTTGACCAGCCCCGGAACCATGCTCGGGACAGTGGCTTACATGTCGCCGGAACAAGCGCGAGGCGAGGAACTGGATTCGCGGACGGACTTATTCTCCTTTGGCGTGGTGTTGTATGAGATGGCTACTGGAAGATTGCCATTCCAGGGCACCACCTCCGCAGCCATATTTGGCGCCATCCTCCGCACAGCACCCACCGCGCCAACCCGCTTGAATCCAGACCTGCCGCCGGAGTTAGAGCGAATCATCAACAAGGCTCTGGAGAAAGACCGCAAGCTGCGTTACCAGAGTGCTGCGGATTTGAAAGTGGACTTGGCGCGCCTGAAACGCGACACGGATTCGAGCCGCCCAGTTGTTGGCGCACCTATCGTCGAGGCGCCTCCTCCGCTTTGGTGGCGCAGCAGAGCAGCCGTCGGAATTGTGGCGGTCGCGCTGATCGCTTTGCTGGTGGCAGCGGGCTGGTATTACAGGTTTAACGGACGAGTCGAAGCGATCGATTCGGTTGCGGTCTTGCCCTTTGTGAACGTCGGCGCCGATCCGAATACGGAATACTTGAGCGACGGGATCACCGAGAGCCTGATCAATAGCCTATCTCAGTTGCCCCACTTGAAAGTGATGTCACGCGACGCCACCTTCGTCTACAAGGGAAAACTAACCGATGCGCGAACCGTCGGGCAAGCACTGGGCGTGCGAGCCGTCTTCCAGGGCCGTCTGACGCAGCAGGCCGACAACCTGGACATTAGCGCGGAATTGGTTGATGCCCGCGACAACAGCCACATTTGGGGACAGCAGTACGACCGAAAGCTCGCAGATATGGTTGCTCTACGGGAAGAGATCGCCAAGGAAATGACGACGGCACTGCGCGTGAGACTCACCGGCGAAGAAGAAAAGCGCCTGACTAAGAGCGAGACCGCGAATCCCGAAGCCTATCAGGACTATCTGAAAGGCCGCTATTGGTTGAACAAGAGCACCGGGGAGGGATTTGACAAGGGTATCAAATACTTTCAGCAGGCAATCGCCATAGATCCCATGTACGCGCCGGCTTATTCCGGCCTGGCCGATTGCTACACGTCGCTTGCGGGATTTGGCCTTATTTCCTCGAAGGAGGGTTATCTGAGAGCCAAGGATGCTGCACTGAAGGCAGTGGAGCTTGATGACACCCTCGCCGAAGCTCACGGTTCACTGGCGTTAATCAAATCAAGCTATGACTGGGATTGGGCCGGCGCCGACAGGGAGATTCGACGAGCCATCGAACTCAATCCGAGTTATGCGGACGCCCACGGATTGCATGCCGTAGTTTTGTGGCAGACCGGACGGCTTAACGAAGCCATCGCCGAAACCAAGCTAACCCTGGAGCTTGATCCACTCTCACTCGACAATAACGACACTTTGGGTCTGGAATTCTTCCTGGCACGGCAGTATGACCATGCGATAGAGCAAGAGGGAAAGGTGCTAGAGTTGGATCCGAACTTCATTGACGGCTACTACTTTCGCGGGATGGCCTATGCCCAAAAATCCATGTACAAGGAAGCCATGCAAGAGTTTGAAAAGGGGCTGGCGATCTCACCTGGCGACACAGAAGCGCTAACGGGACTCGGATACGGCTATGCTGTGACGGGTAAAAGAGCAGACGCGCAAAAGGTGCTCGATAAATTGAACGAGATCTCGAAGCAGAAATATGTTTCAGCGCTGTGGATGGCCAAAATCTATTCGGGCCTTGGGGAGAAGGACAAGGCTTTCGAGTGGCTGGAAAAGGCTTATGAGGATCACTCCATAGTAACTACCGGATTTATAAAAACGAGCCCGATATTCGATCCGCTGCGGTCGGACCCGCGCTTCGCCGACCTGCTCCGCCGCACGAACCTTCAGCAATGATCGGCAAGAGCGGTTCCCCCCATGGCCAAGTCCTTCCATGAGAAGGACGGTTAGTGTCAAGTCGGTTTTTCTTTTTCCTGCCAGGGGTTTTGCGTTTGAGCCGGGCCGCCTCTGTCGCCATCCTTCCATCCGCACTCTTTTGTGAGCGATATTCGCTCGGTGCAAGTTGGGTGTTCTCGTTTCAGTGGTGCTGCTACCTGAGAATCGACCTCTGTTCCCACCGTTTCTGTGGGAGTTGGGCCCCAGGACTTACTCGCAGTCACCTGGACTCGGCGGTTGAGCTCGGCTCTTCGTACTCAATTCTACGCCACGGTGCCTACCCCTTCACAGTGCTAATCTTCTTCATAGCCGGTCTCCTTTCCATTGCGCCTTGAGCGCGTCGATCGTTGGGAGCGTATCGCATCCCGCTGGAGACCGGCCTTCTCATCCCATCTGATAAACGTTAGTGCTTTATCGGACGCGCGTTTTCACGAAGAAGTGAAGCCGGGCACGGTTCTCTGCGCGCGTTCGATAATGCAGAGCATTTTTAGGTCGGCGGCGTGGCGACAGTAGGCGTAAGCAGAGAGGAAACGTGATCGGAGCCGCGCCGGTGAGCTAAAAATGTATTGGACTAAACCGCTGCAAGGTGCGTGTGCTATGGGTTTTGATTGGTGAGTGGGAGGCGATGACCAGAGAACAGGCCGTAGATAATGATTGGAACGAGCATGGTGCGCTGTACTGCGGGGGCTTCGGCGGTCTTGTACAGGGCAAAATGCGGGGTGCTTGGCTGACCGCAAAGGGTTCTGAATGCCGTAGGACAACACTCCTGCTTGGACTCGAGGGCCTCGAGTTTTTGGAGAGAGCGAGTTGGATTCGCACACGAACGATCATGAAGTGTCCTGGAGGGCCGGCGAAGAACGAACCTCGGCCAGAATCGTAACCGTGATCATGCGGCCTCGATGGCAAACGGGACATTCCCGCAGAGAGCGACCCGTGAGTCTCTCATATCGATCACGATAGTCCTCTGGTGTCGCGGGCTCGGAAGAACTCTCCTTTGGAGGAGCCATACCGAGGAGCTGGCGGCACCGCTCCAACTTCTTTTTCCGGTGTCGATTGCCAAGGAACCCGTAGTAGCGAATGCGGTGGAACCCACTCGGTAGAACGTGGAGTAAAAACCGCCGGATGAACTCGTCCGCCGAGAGGGTCATGGTTTTCCGCTGATTGTTCTCGCGGTAGTCTCTCCAATTAAATTTCACTTGGCCCTCTTCGATGTCAACGATTCGATGATTGGAAATGGCGACCCGGTGCGTGTAACGGCCGACATAGTCCACCACTTGCTGTGGCCCGGCGAAGGGCGGCTTGGCGTAGACGACCCAATCCACGTCTCGCACCAAATCGAGATGACGGGTGAACGCCTGGGGATCTTGCAGTGCTTGGAGTGAAGAGAAGAAGTGCAACTTGCCGACGTCGAAGGCTTGCTGTAAGTACTTCAAGAACAATCGGCGGAACAGCCGGGAGAGCACCCGTACCGGCAAGAAGAAGCGAGGGCGGCAGGAGATCCAGCGGGTACCATCCGGTGAAATCCCGCCGCCTGGAACGACACAATGCAGATGAGGATGGTAAAGCAGGTTCTGTCCCCAACTGTGAAGTACGGCGAAAAAGCCGATCTCTGCGCCCAGATGTTTGGGATCGGCAGCGATCGTGGACAAGGTCTCGGCAGTGGCTCGGAACAGAATGCCGTAGACCAGATCTTTGTTCTGGTAAGCGATGGCAGCGATCTGTTCGGGAATCGTGAAGACGACATGAAAATAGTGTGTGTGGAGAACTTCGGACTTTCGTTTTTCAATCCACTGGGCACGAGCCAGCGACTGGCACTTTGGACAGTGGCGGTCACCGCAGCTGTCGTAGCAGGGCCGCTCGTGATTACAGCAGTCGCAGCGCTCGAGATGACCGCCCAGAGCTGCGGTGCGGCACACCTGGATCGCGGTCATGACGCGCCGCTGTGCAGAGGATAGCGACGGACCATGCTGTTGACGATAGGCTTCGCCGTAGCGGCGGAAGATGTCCGCCACTTCCAGCTTCGGGCGATCCATGAGGGTCGATGGTTAGAAATGCTGGGGTGGAGTGGGCTGGACCTCCATCGAGACAGGGCGAGGCAGCAAATCCAGTGGGCTCGATGTCGAGCACACCTTGCTGGTCGCGATGCGGAGATATTTTGCTGTGGTCGCCAGGCTGCGATGGCCGAGCAGCAGTTGGATGGTGCGAATGTCGGTGCCCGATTCCAGCAAGTGAACCGCAAAGGCGTGACGCAGTGAATGCGGTGTGATCGGTTTAGGGATTTTGCAGGTACGTCTGGCGTGTCGACACTGCAACGCAACGGCATTCGTCGTAATATGCCCACCCGACTTGTCGCCTGGAAAGAGCCAGTGCTCAGGCCTCTCCACTCGCCACCAGTCCCGCAGGATCTCTAACAGCTTCGGGGAGAGCATCACGTAGCGATCTTTCTGTCCTTTGCCTTGCTCGACACGCAAGACCATGCGCTTGCTGTCGATCGCAGCAGGTGTGAGAGCAACGGCCTCGGAGATGCGCAGACCTGCTGCGTAGCACACGGTCAGAATCGCGCGATGTTTCCTGCTGGTGACACAGGCAAGGAACTGAAGGACTTCCTCTGGGCTAAGAACAACGGGCAATGTCTGAGGTTTTTTCGGAACCGGAAGAATGTCTTTAAAGGACCAGTCCTTCTTCAGGGTGACCCCATAGAGGAAGCGCAGCGCCGAGATCGCAACCAGGATCGAAATGGGGGCCAACTTCTTTTCGTTCATCAAGTAGATTCGATAGGCCCGAATCTGTTCAGGTCCCAACAGTTCTGGTGACTTTTTGAAGTGGCGTGCGAATAGCGAGACTTGCCGGACGTAAGAGTCCTGGGTGCACTTAGACAGGTTCCGAATCTGCATGTCCTCAATCATCCGTTGTCGAAGAGATGTCATGGAAAGCTCCTTTGCGAAGTGGAATGCGCTGCAAGCAGCGACTTCATGTTTTCGCAAAGGAACCTACAGAAGGAGGAAAACCTTTAAACCGGAATAAGAGTGCGCGTGATCCGTTCAGGCAACACGGTTGCGGCGCTACCAAATACCGCGAAGCGGTTTAGTCCAAAGCCGTTTGAAGGAAGACGCTGGCGTTTGCGGCGGATGCGGGCTAATGGCTATGGGAATTCAATCTTTTCGCCCATCTGTAAGTTATTGGTTTTGCGGTACTTAGAAAATGAGCATGCGCGAGAACCGCAATTCGATGCGTTACGCTGGGGCATGACGTGCGGAGCATAGCACGCGAAGCGTCCGCCGCGCCAGCGGCTTCGTTCAAACGGGGATTATCGGAATGTGGCAAGTCCCTTCCGAGGGCAAAAAGCCACATTCCGAAGAGAGGCCTTCTCCGGACTTGGCGCTTTATCTGATTTTGTATCCAACCAATGCAGAGCATTTTTAGGTCGGCGGCGTGGCGACAGTAGGCGTAAGCAGAGAGGAAACGTGATCGGAGCCGCGCCGGTGAGCTAAAAATGTATTGGACTAAACCGCTGCAAGGTGCGTGTGCTATGGGTTTTGATTGGTGAGTGGGAGGCGATGACCAGAGAACAGGCCGTAGATAATGATTGGAACGAGCATGGTGCGCTGTACTGCGGGGGCTTCGGCGGTCTTGTACAGGGCAAAATGCGGGGTGCTTGGCTGACCGCAAAGGGTTCTGAATGCCGTAGGACAACACTCCTGCTTGGACTCGAGGGCCTCGAGTTTTTGGAGAGAGCGAGTTGGATGGGCACACGAACGATCATGAAGTGTCCTGGAGGGCCGGCGAAGAACGAACCTCGGCCAGAATCGTAACCGTGATCATGCGGCCTCGATGGCAAACGGGACATTCCCGCAGAGAGCGACCCGTGAGTCTCTCATATCGATCACGATAGTCCTCTGGTGTCGCGGGCTCGGAAGAACTCTCCTTTGGAGGAGCCATACCGAGGAGCTGGCGGCACCGCTCCAACTTCTTTTTCCGGTGTCGATTGCCAAGGAACCCGTAGTAGCGAATGCGGTGGAACCCACTCGGTAGAACGTGGAGTAAAAACCGCCGGATGAACTCGTCCGCCGAGAGGGTCATGGTTTTCCGCTGATTGTTCTCGCGGTAGTCTCTCCAATTAAATTTCACTTGGCCCTCTTCGATGTCAACGATTCGATGATTGGAAATGGCGACCCGGTGCGTGTAACGGCCGACATAGTCCACCACTTGCTGTGGCCCGGCGAAGGGCGGCTTGGCGTAGACGACCCAATCCACGTCTCGCACCAAATCGAGATGACGGGTGAACGCCTGGGGATCTTGCAGTGCTTGGAGTGAAGAGAAGAAGTGCAACTTGCCGACGTCGAAGGCTTGCTGTAAGTACTTCAAGAACAATCGGCGGAACAGCCGGGAGAGCACCCGTACCGGCAAGAAGAAGCGAGGGCGGCAGGAGATCCAGCGGGTACCATCCGGTGAAATCCCGCCGCCTGGAACGACACAATGCAGATGAGGAAGGTAAAGCAGGTTCTGTCCCCAACTGTGAAGTACGGCGAAAAAGCCGATCTCTGCGCCCAGATGTTTGGGATCGGCAGCGATCGTGGACAAGGTCTCGGCAGTGGCTCGGAACAGAATGCCGTAGACCAGATCTTTGTTCTGGTAAGCGATGGCAGCGATCTGTTCGGGAATCGTGAAGACGACATGAAAATAGTGTGTGTGGAGAACTTCGGACTTTCGTTTTTCAATCCACTGGGCACGAGCCAGCGACTGGCACTTTGGACAGTGGCGGTCACCGCAGCTGTCGTAGCAGGGCCGCTCGTGATTACAGCAGTCGCAGCGCTCGAGATGACCGCCCAGAGCTGCGGTGCGGCACACCTGGATCGCGGTCATGACGCGCCGCTGTGCAGAGGATAGCGACGGACCATGCTGTTGACGATAGGCTTCGCCGTAGCGGCGGAAGATGTCCGCCACTTCCAGCTTCGGGCGATCCATGAGGGTCGATGGTTAGAAATGCTGGGGTGGAGTGGGCTGGACCTCCATCGAGACAGGGCGAGGCAGCAAATCCAGTGGGCTCGATGTCGAGCACACCTTGCTGGTCGCGATGCGGAGATATTTTGCTGTGGTCGCCAGGCTGCGATGGCCGAGCAGCAGTTGGATGGTGCGAATGTCGGTGCCCGATTCCAGCAAGTGAACCGCAAAGGCGTGACGCAGTGAATGCGGTGTGATCGGTTTAGGGATTTTGCAGGTACGTCTGACGTGTCGACACTGCAACGCAACGGCATTCGTCGTAATATGCCCACCCGACTTGTCGCCTGGAAAGAGCCAGTGCTCAGGCCTCTCCACTCGCCACCAGTCCCGCAGGATCTCTAACAGCTTCGGGGAGAGCATCACGTAGCGATCTTTCTGTCCTTTGCCTTGCTCGACACGCAAGACCATGCGCTTGCTGTCGATCGCAGCAGGTGTGAGAGCAACGGCCTCGGAGATGCGCAGACCTGCTGCGTAGCACACGGTCAGAATCGCGCGATGTTTCCTGCTGGTGACACAGGCAAGGAACTGAAGGACTTCCTCTGGGCTAAGAACAACGGGCAATGTCTGAGGTTTTTTCGGAACCGGAAGAATGTCTTTAAAGGACCAGTCCTTCTTCAGGGTGACCCCATAGAGGAAGCGCAGCGCCGAGATCGCAACCAGGATCGAAATGGGGGCCAACTTCTTTTCGTTCATCAAGTAGATTCGATAGGCCCGAATCTGTTCAGGTCCCAACAGTTCTGGTGACTTTTTGAAGTGGCGTGCGAATAGCGAGACTTGCCGGACGTAAGAGTCCTGGGTGCACTTAGACAGGTTCCGAATCTGCATGTCCTCAATCATCCGTTGTCGAAGAGATGTCATGGAAAGCTCCTTTGCGAAGTGGAATGCGCTGCAAGCAGCGACTTCATGTTTTCGCAAAGGAACCTACAGAAGGAGGAAAACCTTTAAACCGGAATAAGAGTGCGCGTGATCCGTTCAGGCAACACGGTTGCGGCGCTACCAAATACCGCGAAGCGGTTTAGTCCAAAGCAATCTAGTGGGAAAGATTACATTGTCGCAGGTCATTCTCCTAATTGCGCGGGATCGGAGTAGTGGTCTAAATGGACGGCATCATCAACAGGGACGCCGATCCGCTAACATAAGTTATAAGTCCGGCGCTAAGCCAAGTCGGCGGTTGGGGAGGATGGGATGAAACTCTTAACCGTCCGCGAAGCAGCCGGGCAACTTGCGCTTGCGCCTATTTAATTGGTCTTGCGCAGCAGTTCATTCAGTGGAACAACCCGGCTCTTTGGTTTTGCCAGGCGCAAAATCCCCAAACTCACGCCCAGGTTGCGGTCGCGCCGGCGGCTTCCTGGTTCTCTTTCGTTCGGTCAGCAGAGAATAGAGCAAAGAAAGCCGCGAGGCCGTAGAAAACCGCAGCCAACAACAACAAAGCCTTAAGCCCAATGACAAAGGACAAGTTCTGCGCCAGCCCGCCCGCGACCGCGCCAATAATGTTGCTACCGAATGCGGTGGACTTGTTCTGACACTTACGGAAAGTGTCCGCGAAGATCACTCCCGCAAAAAAAATGGGAATGCAGTAAGCGGTTGCTAATAACGTCCCGGCAGCGTGTGCCCCGAAGGGTATCGATTCCCAAGGGACCATGTAGATGGCCACCAATGCGATGATCAGGATCGCATACAGCCAATTAAGCCGAAACGCGGGAACTCGCTGGACGAACAGGTTTGCGACGAGCAGAACGGCAAGAATCGCCGACAGGACTATGCAGTTGACCTGCCAGGTCGACCCAAAATAGAGGGCCAGCCTGCTGATCATCTGCGTCTCTAACAACAGGAATCCGGCACCCAGGAAGAAAAAATACCAGGTAGATGATTTTCTCGGTTCCAGGCTCTTACGGGTAGCCAGGAAAGCGAATACAAAAAGAATCAGCGAAACCGTAAGATAGGTGCGGGGAACCGTGTGGCCACGCTGGTAGATGTAGGGCCAGTCGTCTGTGACTGGAGGTGGCGCTCCTTCCGTGACTAAGGGGAACGATGTGGGACTGGCCTGAAGGAAGGCGGCAAGTTCCGGCTGCGCCGCGCGGTCCCAGAGCCCACCGTCGTTGGAGGCTAGAAACAGCGTACCCTCGAGCAATCCGCCAATTTGTGGCCGGTGGAAAGCGACCGGCGGGCGTCCGAAAATATCGTTGAACATCGTATAAAAGCGCTGCCCCATCCACCCCCAGGGAGGAACCACAAAAAATCTCACGACCAAGACACCCGAAGGTTTCAGAAGGCCTTTCGCCTCGCGGAGCGATTGTTCCGTGTAAACGTAATTATCAATGCGCATGTTGCTGTAGCTGGAAAACTGCGTGTGGGAATCGAGCAGTCCGAAGATGATGACGTCATACTTCTGCTTGGTCCCGCGGAGGTAGGCGCGCGCATCGTTCAGAATCACCTGGACGCGGCCGGAGGAGTAAGGTTGGTCGGGGTGGAGGCGCTTCCCGAGGGCATAGATCTCTGGGTCGATTTCCACGGCGTCGACTTGACCGGCCCCGTTGCGAAGCGCGGCATCCGCGTCATTTCCCGCGCCTGCCCCAACGATCAAAACGCGATCGCGCGGTCCGATGAACCGCCACGGCGCATCGTATGAACTGTCCTGGTACTTGGCGGCGAATTCCGGATGACGAGCCAACATATCCGGGGAAACGTTCGCCATGGTCATGTAGCCGACATTGTTCACCAGGACGTTATATTCCCGGTCTGGGCCGCTAACCACCTCCAGCTTCTGATAGGGCGACCAGTGGATTTCACCGGACTGAAAATCGGCATGGAGCACCAATAGCAGGCTTGCGGCGATCAACAGAAACGGAGCAACCCCGATTCGCGCGTCACGGCTGCGCACCAGCAGAAATAGCGCATAGGCTACGCCGAACCAAAGTACGGGAGCCGTGTGCAGGAAAGACATCCCGGCGAAAAACCAGATTCCGGCGATACTGCCCAGCAAATTGACGGAGTACGTGGCGATCGGGTTCCTTGCGGCGTCCAGATACGTGCCCACCCACTGCCCCACCGGCCGCATCGTCTCGATAATCAGAAGGAGCAGACTTGAAACGAATACCGCGGAAAACAGAAAGGCCTTGATGGCATAAATAGGAGTCGGCGAGGTGATCTTGGACCACAACTGCGCATCCGTCGACAGTGAGAGCCCCGAGGAGAGAATCTCCAGAAGCGCTTTCCATTGGGGAAAGGGGAGCTCAATCAGGATTACCAAAATCCCCAGTGCACTCAGCCCGAAGAGACATCCCTTTTTCCGCGCGGATTGATAACAGCCCAAGCCGAAACCTAGAAAGCACGCAATCAAAGCCAGGTTCTGGAAATACGCGAAAACACGAACTTCGGTACCGATCCATCGAATCAGCAATATCTCCAGGTAGAGCGCCGCGAAACTAACAAGGAAAACCGGCCACAGCACGCGACTCTGCGGCTTTTCTTCCAGTTCGACGACCGGAGGCATCGTCTTTGGTGCTTGTCGGGGAGGGCGGTCTGCGGGGAGGGAGCTGTCCGCAAGATGGGATGTCATGAACCTCCAAAACACGAGTCCAAAGCGGTGTGCCAAGAATCTAGGCTGACGTCGCGGAATCGACAATACCAAAAGAGCTTTCAAATACTCAAAGGGTAAACACCCGGAATTTCCGATTGGGACCTCTAGCTTGCGGATCGTAAGCTTCTCCTGCCCTGGACACGACGGATTTCCGCTTAAGTTGGCCGTAACGGGGATCGCGGGGTTCCGGCGGGCAACTCCCGAGAAACGCATCATAAAAGGGCGCCCCTTTAGAGCAGGTTTTGATTGTTCGCATCAACGCCTACATAGAGGAGCGCCCTCATGTAGGTAGCCACACAGTCTCTTCAGGGCGTCTCCGCTCTTCGAAAAGGGAGATCAATTCAAATCGCCTTGATGTACCAATTCACCGTGCATATTTTTGGAAATGTTGGTCGCGAATTCGCGTGTCCTACCAATGCCTGCGATGCCTGGGCGATTGGCTAGGCGAACTTGACGGTGCTGAATCGCAGGGCTAGTATCATCGCTTAAAGAGCGCGTTCTTCACGGCACCCGGAGCCGCGCAGCATCAGTTCAGCCACATGAAAATAGCCTATTTTGATTGCTTCTCCGGAATAAGCGGTGACATGACCCTCGCAGCGCTGTTGGACGCAGGGTGCAATCTTGCGGAAATGGAGACCCATCTGCGCCGGCTGCCGGTGCCGGGCTGGAAGATTTCTTCAGAAAAAGTTGTCCGGCGAGGATTCCGGGCGACGCAGGTAAAAGTGGAATCTTCCGATCCCCAGCGGCATCGGTCCCTCTCCGAAATCCTTCAATTGATTGAGCGCGCAGGGTTGCCCGCGCCGATTGCCGAGAGGGCGTCTCGCATTTTCCGGCGGCTGGGAGAAGCCGAAGCGCTCGTCCACGATGTGCCGATTGAAAAGGTGCACTTTCATGAAGTCGGCGCGGTCGACGCCATCGTGGACATTGTCGGCGCCGCGGTGGGATTCGATCAGCTGGGCGTCGAGAAATTTTTCTGCTCGGCACTGAATGTGGGTGGCGGACGCGTGGAAACTCAACACGGCAGCTTGCCGGCCCCGGCTCCCGCGACCGCGGAACTGTTGCGCGGCGCGCCGACGTATTCCAATGGAATTCAGCGCGAGCTGGTGACGCCGACCGGAGCGGCGATTGTTTCCACGATGGCTTCGCAGTTCGGTCCGCAGCCGGAGATGACCGTTGCGGCCATCGGACTTGGCGCCGGCAGCGCTGAGCTCGCCGAGCAACCAAACGTTCTTCGCTTATTTGTCGGCGAAACCGCGGAGCGGCGGGTGGACGAATCACTCGATGAGGACATCATCGCGCTCGAAGCTAATTTGGATGACATGAGCCCGCAGATCTACGGCTATTTCGCCGAGCGCGCGCTCGAAGCCGGGGCGCTCGATGTCTTCTCGATCCCCGTACAAATGAAAAAGAACCGTCCGGGACAACTTGTAACGGTGCTTTGCAAACCCGCGGACCGGGAAAAGTTCTCGGACCTGCTGTTCCGCGAGACGACGACGCTGGGTGTGAGGCAATCGAGCCTCAAGCGGCGCACGTTGCAGCGCGAAAGCATCGCCGTGGAAACTTCGCTCGGATCGATTCGCATGAAGATCGCGCGCCTCAACGGCCACATCCTGAACGTGGCGCCCGAGTATGAGGATTGCCAGAAGGTGGCGGCCGAACGCGGCGTTCCTTTGAAGCAGGTGCTGGCCGAAGCGACGTTCCAATTTCAGAAATTGAACGGGACCATAAAGTAGACGGAAAAGGGAATGTAAAGCCAGGAAAGCGGGAATCCGATCGCCATGCGGAATGATCCAGGTGAAAAGCAGGAAAAGTTGGTTGCACGCCTGCGAGAACTTTGCTCGGTGGTGGTGGCTTTTTCCGGCGGCGCCGATTCGGCCTACCTCGCCTGGATGGCGCATCAAACGCTGGGCGAGTGCGCGCTGGCCATTACAGCGCTCTCACCGAGCTTTTCAGCATACGACCGGCAGCAAGCGGAAACGTTCGCGCGACATGTAAACCTGCGACATGAATTCGTTGAGACGCATGAATTTGAGAATCCTCTCTACGTCATGAATCAAGCGGACCGGTGCTACCATTGCAAGACGGAACTCTTCGGCGTGCTCGCGAAGGTGCTCGCAGCGCGGGGATTTGAGGCCGTGACCTACGGCGTGAATGCCGATGACATGAAGGATTTTCGTCCCGGCCACCGCGCCGCATCGGAATTCGGCGTCGCGGCGCCGCTGCTCGATGTAGGGCTAACCAAGGCGGAAATTCGCGAGCTGTCGCGGCGCGCCGGCCTGGCGACTTGGGACCGGCCGGCGTCGGCGTGCCTATCGTCGCGCGTTCCGTACGGGATGCCGGTCACGGTGGAAAATCTGTCGCGCATCGAGCGGGCGGAAAGCGCCGTGCGTGAATTCGGCTTCCGCCAGATTCGGGTGCGCTCGCACGGGGAACTCGCCCGAATTGAAATCGCGCCGGACGAACTGCCGCGCGCGCTGCAGGTGGAAATGGCGGACGCTCTCGCCGAACGCATCCGGGAAACCGGCTTCAAGTACGTGACGTTGGATCTGGAAGGGTACCGGCAAGGATCGTTGAACGCTGCCCTTAAGAAGAAATAATTCTCCCCGCTCAGGAAAGATGGACAAACAGGACATTCAGCGGCTACTCGAAGATGTGCGCGCGGGGAATTTATCCGTGGCGCGGGCCGTCGAGCAGTTGCGGCACATGCCGTATGAGGATCTTGGGTTCGCCAAGATCGATCACCACCGAGGGCTGCGCCAGGGCTTTGCCGAGGTGGTTTACGCGAAGGGGAAAACTCCTCGGCAAGTCGCCGCGATCGTGCGCGGGATGCTGCGCCCACGGATGACGCATAACATTCTGATCACACGCGCCGATGCGGGCATCTACCGCGCCGTGCGGCGCCTGAGCCGCCACGCCGAATTTCATCGTCTTTCCGGAGCAGTCAGCATTCGCCGCAACCGGGAGATCGTTGGCAAAGGCACGATCCTGGTGGTCGCGGCGGGCACGAGCGACATACCCGTGGCAGAAGAAGCGGCCGTCACGGCGGAGATCATGGGGAACAAAGTTGAAAGTGTGTACGACGTTGGCGTCGCGGGCCTGCACCGGCTGTTGCACCACCGTGAAAAAATTGCGGCGGCGCGGGTCATCGTCTGTGTCGCGGGAATGGAAGGAGCGCTGCCAAGCGTCGTCGCCGGTTTGGTCGCGGCGCCAGTGATCGCCGTGCCAACCAGCGTGGGCTACGGGGCAAGTTTCGGCGGGCTGGCCGCGCTGCTGGCGATGTTGAATAGTTGCGCCTCCAACGTGTGCGTCGTCAATATCGACAACGGATTTGGCGGCGGCTATGTCGCCAGCACCATGAATAGGTTGTAGGATTCCCTTTGCGGCGGCATGGCTTATCTCCAAAATGGACCGGAGAATTCGGACCTTACGAGTTGGGTCTTAGCTGAGCGGAATGGCGCACAAGTCTCAAGATCGCGTCAAAGGGTGGCGGCACAAATATAGACAATCAAAACCACGATCACGGTAACCAGAACGGCTATCCAAGGTAAAAAACCGAAGGATTCATCCCTTGTCGTGGACATTCTTACTCCCACTCTCCCTGAAGCACGTCGCAATTCGGGAACCAAAAATTCCCCCCGCTCAAGGAGACAGGACGCTACGAACGTAATGCCAAGTGAATCAACGCTCTAGCGCTAGAGAAATCGTACAGGAAACGAATCAGTGATCCATTCATACCAGGAAATAGTGAACCAATCGATTCACGTGTCACCAAATGGAGACATCTTTTCTATCAACCAGGGCGCTGTGAGCTGCCTGATGCTCTGGTGAATCGGAACGAATGCACTCGTTCAAATGCGCCCATCATTGATATTCACGGCTGTTGACACTACCTCACTTGCTCGTCCGACCGCATGCATATGGGCTAATTTAGAGAGCAAATTTGTAAATCGGGCGCGGGTCCAGGTCCACATCCGCGTTAAATCCTCAGGGTCGATAAAATTCACATAGGTTGCGACGATCATCCATTCGAAGAGAGGGATGTTCATGGCATATTCTATTCCCAGATGCAGACATAAGCCCGCCAGCAGCACCGGGTACCGGAGTTCCTTGAACCAAATGAGCACACCCAAAGAGAACTCGATCAGCAGCGTTAGCCAAGTGAGCGACTTGATTACAAACAGGTTGTGCAGCGGTGGCAATGGGAAATGTTGAAAATCTTCCAGGCGCAGGGCGTAGTACACAGCTGTGCCGTTCATCCACAAAATGCCAAGAGTTTTCCAGTAGAACGTCGCGAAATAAACGACGGCTGTCTGGATTTGAAGCATGCGCTGAGCCCATGGGCTGGACAGTGGGACGCTGACGCTTTCTTTTCCTCGCCGGATCCGCAACCAATGGTCGACTGACAGGACAGCACCGGCCGGCGCGAACATCAGGAAGAAACCGCAGACAAGCATTAGGGTATCGCCGCTGTTTAAGATGAACCCGTTCCGCATGTGGATCGAGCCTAAAGACACATAAACTGCGACAGAAGTGAATCGGGTCATGAACCCTATTGTCAGCATCACCGCACACGCCAGAAACCCCCAAAAGAAGAGGTTGATAGCAAGGTCAGTCTGCGGGAGAATTTCAAATAAACTCATGCTTACGCCGTGGAAAAGCCTATGCGTCGTGGCGAAACTCGTAAACGCATGAGGGCCGTACCACATGAGCCATTCCGGGCGTAGCATAATCAGGTCTGCAAGTACGATCAGGCCATAAAAGATACGAAACAGACATACCGGGGTCGGTGATTGTGGCTTGTAGAAGAACTCGTTCCAGCTTTGGAACAGGCGGCGCAAGGTCATTTCAAATCTCCCGCTTGCACTGAATACGTAAAGAGTACTCTGCGCGTCCAGGGTTCAGGCAGCCCTGATCCGGGGGGGGCGATTTTCGACTGGTAACCGACAAGTGTGACAGTCGCCGGAGGGTCATTCACTTTAGTATTATTCAGCCTCGCTAAGTAGCGGGCCGCGTCGGGTCGGAGGTATCCAAACTTATCGTTTTGCAGCGAGTCGAAGCTAAATTTGTGCTGGCGCTCCAACGTGTACCTTTTCATGTACCCGAATTCTTGTGGACGAGGGAACTTCCAAACCGTCTTTTGGCCGTCGCGATAAGAGATTTCGGCCTCCACGCGGTTATTGATCGCTAGCGGATTAGGCGCAAACAGGTTCCAACCTTGAGCAAGGCCCGACCAAATCATGTAGGGAGCAATGACGGGTCTTACGACTGTAACGAGCCGTGTATTCAGCGGGATGGCCCAACAGCAGATTACCGTAAGGTGGAAGACCAAAAATATGTTGATCGCAATCCGTTTCATCGTCATCGGCCTCTGTGGCGCACTCCCAAGTCCTTAAGTGGTGCGGTGCGATGAATACGGAGCACGTCGATTGCCAAGGATACCTACAATAAGTGTCTTGGAATGTGATAGATATGGGTTGATGGCCATCACACACGGCGACATTGTCCACGTTCGGTGACTCTTGAAGAGCCACAGCAACATGCATGGGTGACCACTTTCATGCCTAAGGGCATTTATCGTCTTACAAGGATAGGCGGGAAATTCGGACCTACCTGCTTGGTTTGGAGGTTTTCACATTTCCCCGTTATGAATGAAGCAAATGTTAGCGTTACGGGCAGTTCGCTGGAACCGAAGGAAATTCGAGGGAGCACGATTAGCCGCACTATGGCGAAAGAAGTGCTGTTTAGCTAAAGCTCCCGAAGTATGTCGAAACCTTCTCCCATGGACGACGGAATCAAAAGGCGTGCCCTGCCGTGGATCGGTCTCTCCTGTATCCTCGTCATTTATCTGGTTTCGGTTTTTCGATTCAATCCGTTAGACTTATTTGGAGCTACGCACGACGATTCCCTCTTTTTCAGTTCAGCCAAGGCCATCGCGAGCCATCAAGGGTACATACTGCCGAGTGTACCCGGCGGGCCCATTGCGACGAAATACCCAATACTCTACCCTTGGATTCTCTCTTGGGTATGGCGTTGGAATCCATCGTTCCCTTCTAACCTGACTGACGCTGTGGCGTTAACCGCGACCTTCGGCGTCATATTCCTCGCGGCCACCTTTGTATTCCTGCGGAGACTAGAGGGAATTGGGGACTTTGCCGCTTTGCTGCTTACATTTCTGATCGCCCTTCATCCGGTCGTCCTGTACTACAGCGCCAGCGTCCTGTCCGACGTCCCGTTTGCCGCGCTCGCACTCCTGGCTATGCTTACGGCCGATCGAGCAATGGAACGAGATGCCACCGGCGCAAGAACAGCCGGCTGTGCTTTCTTGACTGGACTATCAATCCTGATGCGCGCTTTCGGAGTTCCTGTTGCCGCAGGCATTTTGGCTGCTGCTGTGGCGCGGCGTGCATGGCGCCAGATCGCCATTTTCTGCGGAGTGCTGGTTCCCTTTGGCAGTGCAGTCGTCTGGCGGTGGATATTTGCCCCGCCTGCGGTCCCACTGGGTTCGGATGGAGTACCACGGGGACCCGGTTTCGTGGGCGCTTGGATCTATTACACAAGCTACCAGGGATTCTGGAAACTCAGTGTCCCGGATGCTCACATTCTGTGGGCCATGTTGAAGAATAACGCCATTTTAATTCTTCGCTCGCCGTCCGATTACTTTCTCGCTCCTTTGCTCGCGCGGGGCACCATGGCGGGCTCAGCTCTTATGTTGCTGGTGACTGCCGGCATCTTCGCAGGTGTGGTGCGGCAGTCGCAGGAGCGCGGTTGGAAACCAATCCACTGGGTCTTTCCATTTTACGCGGCTCTTACCTTGGTCTGGAACTATCCCAAGACCGACCGCTTTTTCTTCCTGTTCTTGCCACTCTTCGCGGGTGGATTGTGGTTCGAAGCTAAGCATTTCCTGGCGCTTTCATTCAGGACAATTTCCAAGAGCCATCCTCGAAGCCAAAGAACTCTTGCGGGGATCCTTGCTTTTGTGGTCGGGGCAATCATCTGCGGTTTAGCGTTGAACTATGCCGATGGGGCTCGAAGAGTCATGGCTGAAACAGCCGGAAAACGCTCCATTCTTCTGCCGGAAAAACGTGAGGCCTACGAGTGGCTCTCCTGCTGCACGTCCCGAGATGACGTGGTGATCGCTTACGAAGATGCTAGTCTTTACCTCTATAGCGGCCGACAAAGTATGCGCCCTGTCGTCTTCCCCACTTCGGGGCTCTTCGAGCCGGTGTACATTCAGGAGTCGCTTGCGCACATAACGGATGTCGCGCACGTTATTGGTGCGAGATATTGGCTAATTGCGGATGACGATTTCGATATGGAGTGGAATACAGCCACCTTCCCTGGCCGGATGCGGGAAATGGAACTCGAGGAAAAGCTGCCAGTCGTTTTCCAAAGCCTCAAGGGACACGTTCGAATTTACAAAATTGGTTGCGACGCGCTTTCCAAAGCCCAGCCGTGCCCTTGAACCAACTGGTGGACCCTCTCCGCGGACGTTGAATGTCCAAATAAGTATAATTCCCTGAAACGATTACAGCTATAAGCCATCACGCAAGGAATAATCTCGGTTCGCTTCTAGCGGCAGAAAGACTGTTTGAATTTGCGGCTGGGATCGGAACGGGAATTGCTCCTGAGGTAAGCGGATGTCTGGAGCTTAGGGATCCCCAAAGTGAAGAAATTTGGGCCTAGCCCCTGAAGTTTACCAGGAAGTACGGGCGTATTTGTTTTAATTTCAGTAGATTGGCGGATAAGCCGAGTTCGAACGCGGGAATTGCACAGGTGCAAAGACTGGGGAGAGTGTCTCCGTTTGGGGACTCCGAAGAGTCCCCCTTGTCTCTTTTTATATTTTGAGTGTGCCCGGGACTTGCGAGATTGTTTTGGGCGGTTGCTAGCGGGGCTTTCCGGCCAGCTGCATGCAAGCAGACCTGATGACGAGCGGTTCGGCCGACCACGGGAGAAGGAGCAGGAACGATGAAGCGCAGAAGCGAGGCGGGCCAAACGTTGGCAATTGTAGCATTCGGCATGATTACTTTCCTCGCTGCTGCGGGCCTGGCGATTGACATGGGTTATTTGCGTTATGAAAAGCGGCTCATGCAGTCCGCCGCCGACAGTGCGGCCCTTGCCGCTGCAACCGACCTAAACCTCGGCTTGCTGGATGAGGCTACCGCTACCAACGATGCAAACGCGGTTGCCCTAGCCAATGGGTTTCAGCCCGGCGTGAACACCACCGTGAACGTCACCTTTCCCGTCGTCAGTCCCGACGCCAACAATCCCGCTGTAAACCCTACGACTGCCGCTCAAGTTACGATCCAACAAGTATTTCCGTCCTTGTTCATGCAAGCATCGGGCATATATTCATCCACGATCACCGCTGCCGGTGTAGCCACTGTAGGAACCTCGCCGGGTTGCGTCTATGCCCTGCAGACAGGTGGTCCCGGTCTGGCCTTACTGGCAGGGATCAACGCGCCAAATTGCGGCGTTGTTGACAACGGAGCATGTACTGGGTGCGGGAGCATCACCGCCCCTTCGGTTGGTGTCTACGGGGTTAACATGGCCCAACCAGCACAAGACCCGTTGGCCTATGTGAGTCAGAATCCTCCGACAGTCTCTGCTACATGCGCGGTGGCCACACCGCCAAATTACCAGCCTGGCACATATTGTAATGGGCTCAGCGTCAGCGCGGACGCGACCTTCGCGCAAGGGCTATACATTATAGAAGGAGCTCCGTTGCAAATCAGTGCGGGAAACGTGGGCGGCACTGGGGTGACGTTTTACATTACGAATGGGGGCTCGGTCAATTTCGCAGGCGCTAGCACCGTTACGCTTACCGCCCCAACTGCGGCGGAAGTATCCAGTAACCCAAGCTTTCAAAACCTCCCGGCGGATATCCTTTTTTTTCAAGACAAGTTTGATAATGTTTTTGCGGACGTGAGCGAGAACGGAACCGGTAATATAATCCTCACTGGGACGCTCTACTTCCCGAATGCAGCGCTAACAATCGCCGGCTCCTTGAACCCGAACGCAAATACACCAGTGGTCGCCGCGAGCATTACGGTTTTTAATGGAAGCGTATTGAACGTGGACACAACGCCAAACCCGCCCCCTCCCTTAGTTGCGCTCCCTGGCGGATCTCCGTTGGAAAATGTCTCTTTGGTGGAATGAATATGAAACTAAACCATCCGTTGAAATACAACAATCTCTACGGCAAGAACCGACGTGCTTTCACGCGGAGGGTCGAGCCTGCTTCAAAACAAAAGGGTCAGGCCATGTTAGAGCTGGCTTTGGTCCTGCCGATCCTTCTGGTGCTGGTTATCGGTATAATCGAATTTGGCCGGGCGGCCTACTTTAGCATCGAGGTCGCCGACGCCGCCCGGGCCGGGGCCCAATATGGGTCGCAAAGTCTAGCCGATGCGGCGAGTACGCCCAACATAACTCAAGCAGCGCTGAACAACAGCCTGGACATTCCCGCCGGCCAATTGACAGTGAATGTTCAACCACAGTCTTGCGTATGTGTGGGCTCCGGCACGGTGCCTGCTCCCGGGAACTGTGCAGGGCCGTTGGGTTGCTATCCTTTAGTGTACCTGACCGTAACAACTTCTTACCCTCTGAGCACTTTGTTCCACTATCCCGGGCTCCCCGCCACTTTCAACTTGATGGGCACTTCCACCATGCCGGTGCAAGTCCAATGAGCGCCATTCCCAAACTCGGAGGGGGTATGGGTATCGAAAATATAAACGCGCCTGTTGGCCTATTGCCGGCGCGGCGCGCTCGAAGATCGGGCGAACGCGGCAGCGCGCTCCTCGAATACGCCTTTACGTTGGTGATCTCATTGGTGCTGATCTTCGCTATGATCGACTTCGCCCGCGCCTTATATTCCTACCATTTCATTTCCAATGCAGCGCGAGAGGGGACGCGTTTTGCAAGTGTGAGAGGCTATCTTTGCAGCAATTCTGCCAACCAATGTCAGGCTGGGCAGGATGACATTCGGGCCTTCGTTAGGGGGATTGCGCCGCTGGGAATTAACACTGATCCAGCCGTGCTAGTAATCAATCCCATGTGGACCAATCCAAGTAACCTGCCTGTTTGCGACACTACTAGCAATTACCCAGGGTGTACAGTCCAGGTACAAGTGGTTTACACGTTTCAGTTCCTTTTCCCCTACAACCTCCCCCCCGTTTCGTTTCTGGCAGGACCGATCAATATGAGTAGCACGTCTCAGATGATCATCTCGCGCTAATCGAAATAGCTTGGTCTCCTTTGCGCGCTTCAATGGCGCCATCTACCACTGCTCCAATACTACGAGAGCTTTACCGTAGACGTCCGGTTAGTGACGTCCGGACGAAGCGTGGGTAAATGGGGATGAAGCGCGAAGCGGGCACTTGCGATGTTGTCCAACTGGGGGATGGGTGGACACTTCAGAGCGAGCGGCGAAGCCGAGGCTCGAAACCATGGCTTGTCAGAAGGGCTAAACCGCTCCACCCTTGAGGCTCTAGCGCGGCCGTGCGAGGAGATACGAGCGATGCGGGACGCGCCAGAGGTGCGCAACTACATTGCCCACACCGAAAGAATCGCAGACGCGGCGAACCCGCGCCAAGGCGCAAACCAGCGGCGCGTTTGCCGTTTACGTCATGGCGGCACTGGTCGGTCAATCCGAGTCAACCATGAACACAGCCGAGCTCGCCGAAAAACTTGTGGCCCTACTTTTCGCGGATGACGAAATTCCGCCGTCTCAAATTCCATTCGTCGCGCTGGCAGTCTGCGAACACACACCTGTGCTTCAGTCCGCGACGGAAGAGGAAACGCAATACATATTCAATGAGATTTGCGCCGCTCTCGCTTCGCGGCAACTCGGACGGATCGTGGCGCGGTCGGCCCGATACCTTGCGTGAAAGGAACTTATGCGAACAAGTAACCCCGACTTATTTCCCAGATGGTTCTGCGGACTTTTTGATAGCAGCTCGTGCGAGCAGCTTACTTACGGCCTCCTTGAGTTCAGACTCTTCCTTTAGAACTTGCGACATTCGCTCAGCCAGTTCAGTAAGTACCAGCCGGATCTCCCGGGCGCATTCGAGACATTCTTCGTCAGATCGTTCGTGCAACCCGTCGCTCAACGCTTTGTGAAGTAAAGTTAGGGGATTGTGACCACTCATAAGCAAAGCAGACGGGATCGCCGTCTTTATCTTTTCAACGGCTGTGCTGAACTGTGTTTCGTTTGCCGCGCCTGCAAATAATTTCAGGTCAGCCTCCGACGTCTCCAATTTCTTGGCAACTTTCGCCATTTCCTGAATGATGCGTCCTTTCTGATTTTCAACGACGCGCCGATAGTATGCGAAGGCTCCGACTCCCAAACCTAGATTTTCCGCACGACGACCGCGCAGGAAGGTATCCCGATCTGGTCCGATTAGAGAGATGACTCGCGCTGGAACTTGCGGGCCGAACGCGGGTAATTCTCCGAGTTTAAGAACGTCACCAGAATTTCCTTTAGCGTCAACCTTTACAGCGAGCGCGAACGTCTTGGTGGTTTTTCTACAGTTTCGGCAAAGGTAGGTCTCGAACGTGAACCTACAGTTTTGGCGGTCCAAATGTGTTGCGCCGTTTGTCTTGAGGAAGGCCAGATTCCCTTTCCCGTCCCACTTCTCGCTATTGCACGGGAGATGAATGTCAGCCTTACTCATGTCCAATGAGAGGTCATATGTGAACGCTACTAAATCGACGTGAAGTTGAGTGTCTGGCGGACTTGACTCAAGGAATTCTGCGAGCGAAAGATTCTTCGCTTTTTCTGCCGCTGCTTGGGATTCGTCTGGCATGCCTTTTGTCTCGAAATTGTCCCAGCTAAGCATCTTGATAGCAAGTAAAACATACAACCTTAGTTTGGTAAGTTGTGCGTGCGCCATTCAATGGCCGTTCCGCCAATTTTGCGGGTCGGGAGGCTTTGTGCCCTTCTTGAGCGTTGCTTTCGGCCTGCGCGGATTGCAAGCAAAACGTACACCCTGAGTTTGTCAAATTGTGGGTGGACGCGGCAGGACTTGAACCTGCGACCTCCCCGTTAGTTCAGGGTGCTCTTTCCTTCTGAGCTACGCGTCCCTATGTATGGAACGCGAAGTCACAAACCTGCGACGATTCCAGCGATCCGCGCCGCCAGTCTCCTGCTAATAGTGTTTTCTAAGTCCTTAAGCTGGCCGCTCCGGGTGTACCTGAAGTGTACCTAGAGCAAATTGGACAGCCTGTCCAATTTCGGGAAACTCACAGAAGCCGCATAAACATTGGGGAAAATGGTGCGCTCGGAGAGATTCGAACTCCCGGCCTTCTGGTTTCCGCCTCCGGCGGACTCTATCCAGCTGAGTCCCGGGGCAAAGACAGGATTCTCTTGAGCTCTTCACGGCCTTGCCCAGACTTTAAGAAACGCTCCCTTCGCATGGCTTCTGAGCGAGTATTGAACTCCTCGTCATAAACCATTTTCCACGGACCGCGATTCTTGGTCGATTTGGTGATTCCGTGATTGTGCTGGCCGAGACGCTGCGTCAGATCCGAGGTGTATCCCACGTAGTGGCGGCCCGTGGTCTCGCTGCGCAGAACGTAAACGTGGAACATATCGAAGTATGGTGCGCCCGGAGAGATTCGAACTCCCGGCCTTCTGGTTCGTAGCCAGACGCTCTATCCAGCTGAGCTACGGGCGCACTGTTGTATCTAACTGACTTCTGAACAGTTTACAGCAACTTCCACTTCGCCTGCAAATCCGCTTTTCGGTACATTCGGTACAATTGAGGGTGTTTGAGGCGGAAGTTCGAATCCAATCCCCACTTGTTCCGCGACCAACTTGCGGTACTTCAGATCGTCTCTGACTTGCGAGTAAACGTCCGTCATGCTCTTCCCCGCGTGACCAAGCCAGAACTGAATGAGATCATCTGGAACATGGCTCTTTCGCAGAAACGTATTGCGGAATCTGCGGAAGGCGTGGTTTCCCGCCGTTCCGTCCCTAGTTTTTGGGTCACTCCAACCCAACTCCTTGAGGGAAGGATGCAGGTGCCGGTTCAAGATGTTGGAGTCGGAGAGCGGCTTTCCATTCCGAGAGGCGAACAAAAAGCCTGACGTACGTAAGCCGATGAACTCCTTGAGCATCTTGACGACAGAAGAGTGGAGGTCAATATCTCGGTAGGCGTTGTCCGTCTTGAGATAGTCCTCCATTTCGCACTTGCGGACCTTCTGTCGGACGAGAACGGTTGAAAAGTCATCGGCAAAGTGTTTGTCAATCTCCAGACCAAGCACTTCACCAATTCTCATGCCCAATGCAGACTCCAGAACGTAAATCATCTGGATGCATTTCTTGGCACGATCAACCAACCCCGTCACCGTCGCTCCATCGAACGCGGGACGTTTCTGATTCCTCTTTTCCACGATGGGAAGGTCAAGGTGTTCAGCATCCCAAAACACCGGGTACAGCTGCTTCCGGGTTTTCGGGTCTTTGGCGGACGCGACGACCATTTTGACCACCTTGATGTACTCGTTGATGCTCTTGGGGCCGAGTTCCTCGCTCGCAACCATCTTGGCAACGAGTTCCTTCACAGGGTCGTTGTCCACGGCACACAGGGGTAAGTCCCCAAGCGCCGGGAGAAGCCACTTATCCAAGCAGCATCTCCACGTTTCGAAGGTGGACGAAGCAAGTGGTCTACGTTTACGGGTTTGCATGTGATTCAACCACCACTCCGCCTGTTCGCGGAACATCGTGCCGAGGTTTGAGGCTACAATCTTCTCAAAATGCTCGACAGTGTCGGTTCCGCTCGCTGCGATGATTTCCTTGGCCTTGCGTTTACGTTCGGACTCGGACAATCTTCCGGGACCTTTGGCTGGGCAGATTTTCTCTCGCACAAGCCTTCTTTCTTCTTGTCCCAAAACATCCATCCAGAATCGAACGACGTACCAACGACCTGACACTTCAATATGACCAGATTGACCAGAGCGGCGACTCATTGACCTCCTCTTTCTGAGCCGATTCTCTGGTGTCGCTCTGGTGACTTTATCAACCATGTGGTCTGATAGCAACGATCTCTTCTCCAAAACCAAAAGTCCTTATTCCGTTGAGTCTGGTCCTAAAGTCTTGCTCATTGTTCGTGGCTCGGTTCATTCGTCTGAGTAAAACTTCTCTCGGTGGGGTGCAAACTTGCAGCTCGACGTTGCAATTCCATTAGAGCCTTCTCAACGGTGTATCGTGCATAGTTCGTGTGTTTTTCGTCGCCCCGAAAATCTGCAATTCGACGAATGACTTCTTCCGGGTCATCGCCCCGTGCCAGGGCACGCTTGGCGAAAGCCCAGTCCCGTTCTGATTGGCTCGGGTCACCGCGAGGACTGCTTTGTCCGCCTCCATCTGGGGCTTGGAGGTCGCGGTGGTCATCATGGGCATCCGTCCTCAGTCGGAAGTCTTCGAGATGGTAGGTTTGCGTGGCTTCGGCACGCGCCTTCACAAGGTGGTCCGTTTCATACTTCCGGTTTACAAAATTGGGTAGACGTAAGACTCGGGTGGAATCTGTAGCGGCGGGATCACCACCGAATTCTCTCACCATCGCTCTTTGAAGTACTTCAGCTTGTTCTTGAGCAATCCCTTCCACCTTCCAAACGACCTGATATTTTTCGGGAGAAGTCTCAAGGACATAATTGGGCCTTGGCACGAGGCCCGAATTCTCCATCGCATCCAGGGCCATCGGCCCATTACGGTCAATGTCGAGATAGAGGTGCCGTATCGTCTCGATATCCTCTTTGGTGCGGCTTTGCGCGTCGCCCTTCAGCGCATTCATTCCGATGTACACGTCTGAGGCAAAGTTCTTGTGTTGGAGCCACGCCTGGAAGTCCGGGCTTGCAGCATTCTTCGCGGTCGTAATCCGTTGGATCGTTTCACCCGCCCTGCCGTTTCGTACGAGGACTGCAATACGGTCGGTCGGCTCGAAGTTCTGGAGGATGTATTCAGAGGCCGATAGTGAATCTGGTTTCGATTCCAAGAATGAATTCATGGCTTTGCCCGTTCGCTCGAAAAGATCACCGCGAAGTCGTACTCGTCCGTGTCAGGGTCGTATCCGTTGATTTCGACAACCTCAGAGACGTACCGCTTGCCGGGCCGCCGTTCGAGTTGAACAACGACGTTCAGCGAGTGGCCGATGTTGGTCTTAATTGCGCGGTACGGTAGTTCCACACCACTCTGGAGCACACAACTCGTGAATCGCGCCAGGGCCTGCTTCGCTGAGGTCGCATGGACGGTTGAAAGACTGCCGGAGTGTCCGGTGTTCAGAAGTTGTAAGAGGTCGAATGCCTCTCCCCCGCGTATCTCGCCAAGGATGATTCTGTCTGGCCGATGGCGAAGGGCTGCTTTCAGAAGATCCCGGATCGTTACCGCCGGCAGCCCGTTCTGCGGCTGCCGGGCCTCGAATCGAACCAGATTCTGCTGTCCCATCCGAATCTCGGAAGTGTCCTCAATCAGCAGGATTCGTTCGTCCTCCGGGATGAACTTTCCGACGATGTTCAGTAGAGTCGTCTTGCCACTCCCGGTTCCACCCGCAAAAAGGATGTTCTTGTGTGCCAACACATAATCCTCAAGCCGGTTGGCAAGCCACCGTTCGAGAGTCCCGGCATCCACGAGGTCGTCAATGCCGAAATGCCGCGAGTTGAACTTTCGAATGGTCAAAGTGACGCCGTTCAAACTGCATGGAGGAATGACGGCGGCGACGCGGCTCCCATCCGGCAGTCGTGAGTCGAGAATGGGCTTCGCCTCGGAGATATCGTCACCGAGGCGGCGGGCGATGTTCTTTACCGCGATCATCAATGATTTTTCCCCGAGAGAAAGCCCACGGATTTCCCGAATAAACCCATCCTTCTCAATGAACACATGACTTGAACCATTCACCATGACCTCGCTGATTGTGTCGTCGAGGATGAGGTGCTCGATGGGCTTGAGGAACGGCAGGATCATTTCGAATCCGTTCATCACAGCTCCCCTTCGGCAACCTGCACAAAATAGGATTTGTTTGGGTCGTTGTAATAGGGCTTCAGGTAGCAGAACATCGGCGGCCTGGGACTCGATCCGTCGTAGGCGAGAGTCACGGCCTGTGCATTCCGCAGCTCCATAAATGTCTTCATGTCGAAGCGAAAATCCGTTTGCGTGCTGTAGCTCTTTGACGCCGTGATATTTGCGCGGTGCGAGAGGGCCTTGCCGGTGAGCAGGCTCACGCGGGCGTCATGTCCGCTCTCGGAAAGGTTGTAGCTGACCTTGAACTTGTCCTCCCTCCCGCAGAGGTCGCTCGCGGTACGAGCGGAGAAGTCGTCCGAGAGCGCCAGGAATATCTTTGTCCTGAAGGTTTGGAGAAGAGTGCGCCAGGTATCGCCCGGCAGCGCGGACTTGAGCGAGCTGATGCTCTGCGTCGCGATGATCGGAATACATTTGGGCTGGCGTGAAAGGCTGAAGAACTTTTCGTCACCTGTCGGTTCACTCTCCCCCACCGTTGCGAAATGGTGGTATTCGTCGCACAGGAAAAGCACTTGCCGGAAATACCGGTCCGGGTGAGCCTCAATCTGAGGGATGCGATTGAGCACGGCCCGCTCGAAGTCGAGCTTCATCATTACCCCCAGGGCCTTTGCCAGCCCGGCGTTCATGACTGCGGGAAAATTGAGGGCGCATACCTTGCCGTTTTCAATAAGCCAGGAAAACGAAGGCAAGGGCTTGCCGAATTTGTGGTCGTGGTTGGCTACGGGGTCGTAGCACTCCGCAGGCGGGCAGAAGGTGCGCTTCACAACCGGGTTGTCGTCGAAGAGGGACAGGAAGACTGAAATGCCCTCGACGATGGACGTTCGCAACTTTGGTTCGATGCGCTGCCAGTCGTTGTAGAACCACCGCTTGACGGCTTCCAGTTGCTCCCGCTTGTCCTGGGGAATTTCTTTCCCGGCAGACTCATTCAAGACCTCGAACGAAATGTCCTTTTCTTTGAGTACCGCTAAGAGTCCAGCGGAACTCTTGGCCTTGTACAGGCCGAGTTCGGTGTTGAGCCGAAATTCGAACGGTTCGAGGTCACGGGGATGCTTGAGGTAGGCTTCCTCTGAAACGAGGACGGAATCCGACTCGCCTAACCGGCGCTCTGCCTCTTTCAATTTCTTTTCGAGGACAGAGGGTGAGATCGCGCACTCGTAAACGTCGAACAAGGTCACGTAGCCGTATGCAACCTTGTGGAGAAGGATGATGAATTTAACGAGGTTGGTGTACGCCTGCTGCCAGAAGGGTTCCTTGCCCCTGCCGAAGAGGTTATTCAGGAGCGACGCAATGTTGTAGGCCAACGCGTAAGCGTCGAGGTCATTATTCAGGGGGTTGTAGCGGTACTCGGAGCCGAGGCCGATTTCGACATAGTCCTCACCTCTGTCATGACGTTTCAGAATATCTCTTACTTTGTGGCAGAAGTCTCCTTTCACTTCCAGAAACAGGCCGCCAATCCGTTTTTCTTTGTCGCTCGCGCGGTAGGCGAGAATCTGCTCCGCGAACGGGTACATGCAACAGCTCGTCTTGCCGGTCCCGATTGCGCCGACGATGGCGGTGCCCGTGAAGAGGCCGCGCTCGGGGATCGTGAGCCAATGCGGAGTTTCGGAAGGCCCTGGCTTACGCTTGTTGTGGACTTCGCCCACAACAACGAAAAGCTCCTCGCGTTTCCGTGGGTCGGGATAGAGAGGCAATTTCCCCGCACGAATCTTCTTGTGCAAGCTGAGGCCGAAAACATACAGGCCGGACAGCACAATCGAATAGGCGATATAGGGGGTCGTGAACAAGAAGAGGTTGTAGGAGTAGAAAAGCCCTTCGTGCACGAGGGGCGCTCGGAGAGCCATGAGTTGCAGAAAGACATTTTCTGCGGGGAATGGCAGTTTGAAAAAGAGTGCCATTCCCGTAGCCGCTGCCAGGAGACAGGCGACGAAGTTCTTGGAGCTTAGGATTCTCTGGATCATGCCTTCGCCCCTTGCTGCGTGGTGGTTTTCGAAGCCCCCTTCCCCGTGGTTCCCTGTTGTTGTTTCTCCCAGCGCTTGAATTCGGCATCCCGGAAGAGGACTTTCGTGAGGGCCGAATTTACGACGTAGTCCGGCGTGCTTTGGATGAACGCGGCGTATCTCTCGACGACGAGCGCGACGGGCTCCTCGATTGCGTATTCACGTTTCACGATTGCGGGTTGCTTAGTGATGATCGGCATTTGATTCCTCCCATTCGGTTACTGCGTTGTCTTCTCTTGGCGTGGGCAAAACACGCTGTTGGCGAACTCTTCTTGCCAACACTGGGCTGGAGCGACCCCACGAGGTCTTTGGGCGGCTGAAAGCCCCCAAAGGTGGGGTCGCTCCAGCCCATCCGAGTGTTTTGCCCGCGCCCAAAACTGAATGTCGCGTCATGCGCATCCTCAGTGTTCCTCAACACTTCCGTTCACCGCAGAGGTGAACGGAACCTCCGTCAAAAAGTGATCTGTGTCTTTCATGCCACGTTCACCACGCCGCGTTCGTTTTCCGGGAGATGCGAACGATGCTGAGCCACGAGGTACGTCTCGAAAGACACTGTTCTATGAGGCTCCATCTGGCAGAACTCGTGTCTTAGGTCGTGTTCGCTGAATGTTCCTAGAATCCAGGCACTGTAGAGGCGTTCAAATCTGTCCCCATGAAACCGGCTCTTCGCTTCGTTCAGGAATTCGAAGTCCTCCGTCACCGGCACAACGTACTGGCGTTTTTCGAAGCGCTGGCGGACCTGGAAATACCGAAGGATTTCACTGGACATATCAGACTCAAGCGGTTGCTTCACGACTGCGCGGAAGCGCTCCGTTGCTCTCGCAAATTGCGCGTCCGTCGGGGAGATATAAAGGAAGCGAAAAGCCTGAAGCTGGCGAAAGAGAGGCTGATAGGCTGCTAGATGGGTCAAGAAGCCTGCGATGGTTCCGAGGCCGGAATCGACGAAGGACAAGGTGACCACAGGGGGAGTGCCGGGGAGAGGTGCCGCTACAAACAGAGGGAACTTATCCACGAAATAGCGAAGGGTAGGACGGCTTCCCGGCCCGCCTTCGTAAAGCCTGCCTGGAAGGAACTCCTTTGCGACGCCTAGTTTTTCGCAGAAGAAAGTGACCTTGTCCTGTTCGGTTTCGAGATACTCGGCTTCAGGATTGGCGAGAATGAAATCAAGCAAGACCAGACGCGTACGGATGTAATCGAACGAATGCTTGCGGCGATTGCGAAGGTTGCCTTTCTCGATTTGGCCGTAGAGAGTCCTAGAAAAAAGGTGATAGATGGAGCCGTATCCCAAATAGTCGCGGACCGAGGCGTGTCCGTTGTTGAGGACTTTGCGAGCAAATAGATTGGATCGTTTTCCCCTTCGCGCCCCGGTGAAGTTCAGAAACTGACGGAGAATGAAGTAGCCCGAGTGCGTTGCCACGACATAGAGAAAACGCGCTTCCGGCTCGGTGTAGGCTAGCTCCATGAGCAGTGCGACCTGGTTTTCGGGGATGTTCATAGGCTCAAAATCTCCGCAGTGAGTTCGTGCTGGTCCAGGACGCGTCGCAGATTCGAGGCGTCTTGAGCGCGGGTGTAAATGGAGAAGCCTGCGCGAACCTTCTGGACGATGTTTCTGAAGCGGTAGTGTTCTGTTGCGAGTTCGAGGTCCATGCGAGTGTGTTCGTGATCCGGGGTTTCGTACTCGATCCGAAGGTCGGGGACGGGGATTTTGCCGCGCACGACGCGGAGGCCATGCCGCTCGGCGATTTCGGATTTGGCGTCGCCGGGACTGCCCCTCTGTTCCGCCCGTGCCAGATCGCGGTAGAGATTTTTCTTTAGCTCTGAGTCGAGGATGACCCGGATGTTTGTGCCTCCCTCGCGGGCAATCTTTTCGAGTCCTCTCTGGTACATCCGATAGAGGTCTGCATCGTGATGGGCTTCGCGGGGCTTGGTGAAGCCGTGATAGAGAGCTTGGTCCTTCGGGGCACTCTTCGTCGCAATGAGCAAACGGTGGCCTTGCTTGGTTAATGCCACAAGCTGGCGCGGGGCGGTTTCCTGGTGCGGGATTCCCCGTTCAGCAATCAGGCCCTGCCTGCGAAGGTTGGTGAGGTCTGCCTCCAAGTGGGTGCTGTCCCCGCCGTAGGCAAACTCCCTTAAATCCTTGGTGTCTACGGCGCGAAACTTTCCAATGTCCGTCATAGTTTGAATTTCAGAGCTTCGGAGGGCGTAAGTGCGGCTACGGTATTCGTAGGGTTTCCGAGGCTCGACGGCACGAGCCTCTGGCTTCTGAACTTCTTGCGCCTCGTTCGGGCGAGGCTGGTTTTCTGCACCGCCAGTGCGGCCCTGGTCTTGGCCTTCCTCATCACGATGCGGGCCAGGTTCGTTGCCCCTCGGTTCCCGTGATGGGTCGCGTGGTGCTGCCATTTCATCGGGTGAATACGTGCGAGACATTTCAATCCAGCTCCTCGTCAACGGAATCAATGGAAGGTGCGGGCAGTTCTCGGTGCTCGATGTGTAGCTGCTTGTCGAGGTGGGAGAGTTTCCTACCCGTGTCCTTGAGAAAGAATCTGCGGTTGACGGCAAAGGCGACTGCAAACACGTTCAAAAACACGACAGCGACGAAGGCGAGAATCGCGGTTCCGTATTGGTGGAGAAGAACGGCTTTATAGGGGATGAAGAACTTGAGCTCGCCCATTAGCCAGAAGCCAAGAGCGAGCAGAATGGCGATGGTCAAGATGAGGGCGTTGGCAATCATTTCGAATCTCCCAAATCACATGAGTGTCCCTGTGCCCTTCCTGGCAGTCCTTCGGGTCGGCGTTCCTAGCGAAGGACCCGGAGGGTTCGCTTGTGGCGGGAAGACTTCGAGGACGCTTCTTTCAAGGACAATTGAGATGTTGTAGGCCAGGGCGATGCTGGGCATGAATCGGCCTTCCTCGATGGCATTGATGCACTGGCGGGAGACACCCACGCGGGCTGCCAGTGCGTCTTGGGACCAGTGCTTCTCTTTTCGCAATACGTGAACGTCGTTGTTCATTTGAATGCCTCATCCTCACGGAAATATGTAATCGCGAGACCCAGCGGATTTATGGGGATCAGCTCATTGGGGACTTTGCTCTTAAAAACAAAGACAAAGTTCGCGGTATAAAGGTCGCGCTTAATCTCGCTGTGATCTGCGGGCGAGTAATAGACCATGTAGAAGTCGACGCGTGCCTTGAAGGGTGGAGATTGCATGTCTTCAAGTGCGACTTTCTTTACCTCGATATCGATTTCGGCTGCGGATGTATTCGTGATGAACTTTCGGATGATGTCGTCCTTCCGGTATTCGTCGAGGATGCCATCGGCGAGCTTTCCGTCAAGGAAGTAGAGGGCTTTGGAAAAGTCGTTCTGGATCGTGTAACGATTCCGCTTGTAATAGAGGGCGCAGAACTGCGTGAGAAAATACTTCGCTTCCGCATCTTGGGGTTTGTATTCGAGGTTGTGGTAATTAATCGCCTCGGCTCGCCCAAGGTCATCAATTCGAATCACCAAAGGTCGGAAGTCTTGGAACGTGCGGATCGCCCTCAAATCAATCAGCGCCAGCGCGACGCAAACAACGGAGAGCAGCGCGAGAGCAATCTTCAGATAGGTGTTCGTCACCATAGGGTCACCGTACTGTTCGAGATAGAGGCGTTTGGCATCGTTAAAGCTGACATCGTTTTTCATGCGAAGAAGTCCTGGAGGATTTGGGCGGAAGATCCGCCTGAAGTGCCGCTGAAAATGTGATTCGTCAGAGACGGGACCCGCAGCAACACATATATCGAAGCGACGAAGGTGATGAACAAGACCGGGAACCAGCCGATAAGCTGCACCGTTGAGATCGTGCCGGTTGGCTGAAGGTTCAGGATTCCAAGGATCAGATTGCCGATGATAAAAACAACCGCTGCGGCGATAACCTGGTAAAACGCGTATTGGAGGAAGCATCGGAACCAGCCCCAGAAGAGCCACTCAAGTTTCGGCACGATAAAGAAAGGAATGAATATAGGTCCGACAAGAACGCAAACAGCTGTCGCGATAAATCCGTAAGCGATGACGACGATGGCAATTGCTTGTGCTGCGGCAAGCAGAATTATGACAATGGCGTAGATGATGGTCCCGAGAAGGTCGGCGATGCCCGGTGAATCCATGCGCGTTTCGAAGTCGGCTACGCGCTCAGTGACGGTTTGGAGTTCAGCCTGGTTGATCTTGTTGGCAAGAAATTGCGATTCATCGGTGATGAGGTTGTGAAAGCTGGTGCCAATGCCAGGGAGGGGATTGCTGTAGTAGTTCACCATCCCAAATCCGAGACTGATGGTTAGGAGCAGGCTGGCGAAGTTATCGAAGTGGAATGGACTTTTGCCGCTCGCTGCGGCAAGGGCGGATTTCACACCATACCAGGAGATAAGAATGGTGGCGAAGGCCCGGAAGAGGTTCTGGCCCATAGCGTCGAAGAAGCCGACATTCTGCGTGAGCAGATCGTTGATCGCCATAAAGATGAATTGCAGGAAGTCTGGCTGCTGCATGGCGTCGGCTCCTTCGACCTGGGCTGTACTTCTGCGCACGCCTACGGCATGCGGAAGTTTTGAAGTGAATTGGTCATCGTGCCGGTGACCTGCGCGAGGTTTCCGGCAAGGCTCGCTCGGCGCTGGATATCGGCATTGATGGCGTTGGTGGTAGATTCACGCTGCTGCTTGGCGAGGATCGTCTGCTGTTCCACCAGCGACGCGAGCAGTTTGTTGGAGTCCTGCAACGTCCGCAGAGTCAGAACGCCTGCGGCATTGATCTTGTTGAGGACGGAGACTTCGGTATTCAGATTCGGGTCCGAAGACAACGAATCCTGTTCGAGGTTTGCAATCTGCGTTTGCACACTTTGCGCGTTGCCTCGAATTGAGCCGATGGTCGCCATTGCCGTAGTGTTGGCACCATCTGAGAGCTCGACTGAGGCATATTGAGATTTCACGCGGGACAACTCGTCAGCATTCATGCCTGAAAGATGGTCCGGGCTGTAAGGGAGGAGTTGGGTGGTCGCCTGCTGGTAGCCGCCATTGGCAGTCCCGGAATTGATGCCGGTCATCCATCCACTGGTGTTGCCGAACGTATTCAGAGCAGTGCCATTTCGCCACTGCGAGAACACGGCGCGGTAACGCGCGGGCATGTTCTGAATGTTTTTGGCCATCTGCACGGCCAGGTTGTATTGCGCTACGAGCTGCGAGTAGCTGTTCTTCAGTTGGATTAGTTGCTGCTGAAGCTGGAAGTAGCGCTTGAGCGCGTTCGCATAGTTCGTGGGATCGTAGACGACACCCCCGAACTGGGCCGACGCGGTACCAACCGCGAGGCCCATCATGATCAGAATAACGAGCAACTTCTTTTTCATTTCATCTCCTTCTTTTGCCTCAGAGGTCCGAGGGAATTTTGTGGTTTGCGTAATCGGGCACGGCGAGATCGCCTGAGAGATAGACCTTCACGCGATGCCCTTCACGAATTGTGACCGTGGGCATGATGTTGAGAAATTTGTCGAGAATCTGTGCCGAGGATTGAGCTGTGCTCTGCCCAAATCCTTGCCGGAGCCGGTCGGTCCCAGATTGGCTCAGGACTCCTCCGGTGCCAGCCTCGGCCACTGCCCCAAGTGCGCCAATCGCTATCGAGGTGCCGAAGATGCGGAGATAGTGGTTGTTGACCTGATCTCGCAGGCCGGTATCACCGATTTGGTCGAGCCCCTTGAACTTATCCAGGCTGACGGTATAACCGTCTGGCGTGATGAGGCGATGAAACGCGACGGCAAGCCGCGTTTGGCCGAACGAATCGACCTTCTTCGTCTCACCGAGAATCTTCGTTCCGGCGGGAATCAGAAGATGCTGGCGGTCGTGGGAATAAAGGTCGTTTGCAAGAAGGCATTCGACGGGACCGGAGAACTGCCCGTCGAGCCGGTTGATGAGGACGGTTTCGAGTACGGTGCCTTCGAAGAGGATGTAAGTCTTCCCTGCCGCCGCGTTCAGTGAATCGGAGATCGCGGCGGCAGGGTGATCGGCCTCCTTTCGTCCGGGGATTGGCTCGGTTGCCTGGGCCGATGTGGTCCGCGCGGAACTCGTTGCCTCTGATTGAACGGTTGAGAGTTGCAGTGTCGACGAAGGAGGCGGCATCTCTTTGAGGAGTTGTGCCAATTGGAATGCGTCTGGACCCTGTGCCGCCGCCTGGGGCTGTTCTGAAGGACTATTTTCCGTGTTGCCAGTCCACGCACTGGAGGTATTTTTCCTGTAACTCAACGCGAGGTTTGAAGCAAAAAGCGAGAGGTACTCCCGCTTTCGGCGTTCCGCCTTGATTGCATCTTCAGCGGTGGCAGGCGGGGCGTTGCTCGGACCAGCATTGGGTTGTGCCTGTGACTGTTCCTGCGGCAATGATCCGAGAAGGCGGGTTTGCTGCGCGAGCGCGCTCTGCGCAGCGAGCTGTTGCTTCTGCAGATCCTGAATCCGGCTCTGAAGGTCTGCAATCTTGGTTTCGTTCACTTCGACCGGCGCTGGCGTCAGGACAGTCGGTGCAGCCGACTTGCCCGTGGCCTGCGGCTTCTTTCCGCCAGTGAGCCACATGATGACGACCATGAGCAGGGCGATGCCAATGATCACCCAGGACTGGACGTTCTTCGGAAGCAGGCCCGGTGGCTTTGGTGCGTTGTCCTTGATCGGTTCGTTCATGGCTTTCCCCTCTCGAAAAATAGCTCGCGCAGAGTTCTTATTCGTGTCGCGTGAAGGTGATCTTTTTTTTGCCAACTGCGAGGTACCCGCCGTCGATGATTTTGGGAACGATGTACACGCCGTTCTCGACCTGGAAATTGATCAGGTTCGGTTTGCCGTCTTTCACCTCGTAAAGCGCAGACTTCTCACGGGCAGCGCACTTGATGTAGGTGAATGCGTCGTCGTGGTAAATGGCGGTAACGAGAAACGGTTCTCGCGTAGCTTTGTGGTCAAGCTGATAGCCAAAGTGGAGTTTCCCGGCATATTCTGATCGGAATTTGTTCACCAGCTCCGTGCTCTGCGACTGCGCCGCACGAACCTGGTCGGCGGATTGCGAGCGAATCGCTTCCAATTCCTTCTTGTAAGCTTCCACTTCACCAGCGCGAACGAATCCCTCAAGGCCGGTGCTGCCCGCCACGCTCGACTGCTCCTGCGGCACGATAAAGATTTTCAGGTCCGGCTCGGTCTTCGGGTCGTTGCTAATTTCCGTCAGGAGAAATGAATAGACATGGCCCGAGGAGGTGATGAGGTGAAGGTCGGTGCGAATTCCGGTTTGCGCCGGATGAACGTAGCAGAGGTTGTGCGCTCCGTTGATGATCCAGAAGTCCTTGTCCCCGGTGGCAAAATCCAGAATTTCCTCGCTCTGCGGCAACACAATGAGCGTCGAGAAGCGGACTTTGGCGTGGACCGGGACAATGTCTTGCTGCGAGTATTTGACCGTTCGTCCGCTGCCTGTTTCCGCATGCACCGGGAACGCAGCTAAAACAGCAAGACAGAGAATCGCAAGACTGAGATTGTTTCTAAGAGCCGACTTCAGTTTCTTGATGCTGGTCATGACTTTTCTCCTCGATTGAGTGAGTCCTCGAATTGCAAAAGGGACATTCAAAGCGAAACGGTGAATACAAGAACGGCCCGAAGGTGAACAAGAAGCTGTAAGACATTAGGACCAGAAAGAAGCAGGGGAAATACAAGCCGGGCACGATCACTGCCAGCAAACCGAAAATGAGCAGCACGGCAGTCGCGGCGGGAACCACAAAAATCCAAATGAATAAGGTAATGGCTAGTGCTTTCATGACTTTCCTCCTGCCAAAACTTCGAGACCCTTCACAAACCCATAATTCTCGAAAGCTTCTTTACGTTTCTGGTTGTCGAACGGGTCGTTGGTGTAGAGCCAGTAGCTCTTGGGATCGACATTTAGGTTTGCGATCTTTGCGAGTTCCGGCGTCTTGATGAGGAATTGCTGCTTTGGAATTAGCGTGGAGATCAGTTCGACTTCGTTGTCATTCAGGTGGAACTGCCGCCGGTACAGTTCCCGGTCCATGTCGGGATTGGCGAGAAAAATCTTCGTCGCGCAGCTTTCGATGATTACGTCGAGTATGTCGGAGCGTCGTAGTTCGTCGAGCGACTGCGTGGAGAGCACCATTGCGGCGTTGTGCTTGCGCCAGGTCTTGAGTGCTTCGACGACATACCGCTGGATGCTCGGGTTTTTCAGAAATACCCACGCCTCGTCGATTAGGAATGCCTTGAAGCAGGTGGCTATTTCCCGGTCGGCGATAACGGCATTGGCGCGGTGCAGGATGTAGAAAAGCAGAGGTTCCAGAAGCTCGGCGTATTGGCTCATCCTCTGGAAGTCAAAGCACTGGAAGCGAGAAAAAGAAATCGTGTCTTCCGCGTTGTCGAAGAGAAAACCGAATTGTCCGCCGCGAGTCCATTTTGCGAGCCTGTCCGCGAGGTCATGCCTCAGAGTGTTCGCGAGGACTCCCAGAGTTCGAAGAGCAGGGTCCACTTCGTAAAGATTTTCGACCTGGTGGTAAAGGTCCCTTTCGATTGCGGGGTCGAGCTCAATTTGACCGGAGCCTTGCAGGAGAACTTTTACAAAGAGCGTCAGAAAGTCGAGGTTCTCCTTTTTCGGTGGCAGCGAGAATGGATTGATCTTGAAATCGCCTGATTCGAGTCCCACTCGCACGTACGAACCATCAAACAGATGTGTGAGGCTTTCGAAACTGCCGCCCAGGTCAAAGATGAACGTGTGGGGCTGATATTTTTGTAGGTTCGTAATAAGGAAATTCAGCAGGAAAGACTTTCCCGCCCCGGTGCGCCCGAGAATGATCGTGTGGGCAACATCGCGGTAGTGGAGATTCAAGAAGTACGGTGAGTGGTGGTTAGTCTCAAGGACCGCAAGATATTCCTGCCGGAGATGCGCGTTAACAGGCTCGCCACAGTGAAGGGTGAAAAGGAACGAAAAGTCGGCGTAGTTGGGATTCAGGAGATACTGGTACCGGAGGTTGAAAGCGTAGTTTCCGGGGACAACCGCCAGAAAAGCATTCAGCAGGTTGTATTTTTCTTCGTTTAGCTGAGCGTCGTGGACGCTGAAGACTTTGTAAAACTCGGAGCAAGCGCGGTCCAGCTTCGCCTGTTCGAGGTCGTAGATGACGATGGTCAGGGAGAACTGGCCAAAATAGTTGCCCTTGAGTTCGAGCTCCTTGATGCTCTCCCCGAGTTCCCGGACCTGGGATTCCTTTGAGTCGTCGAGCAAAACGTCCTGCGGCGGCGCATCGTTAAGGTTCACCTGGCTGAAGAAAGATCGCTTCGTATTGTGGAAGTGCCTCCGTTTGGCTTGGATCGCGCGGCGGGTCTTGCCGGAATCCTCCTTTTTCCATTCCGTCACCACGAAATAGTTGGCTTCCACTTCGAGGAGCCGCTTGAAGATCAGCGGGAAGCTCTGCGCGGAGGGTTCCTTCAACGTGAGGACTTTGACGTAGTAGTCGTCGAGTCTCAGGTGTCCCCGGTGGCACTCGAGAAAAGAGTCGCAGAGCTGAGTATCGAGGAAAGTGTTGTACCGGAGCCGGGCGAGTCCGACCTTCAAAGGTGAAAAGTTCAGTGTTCGATAGAGGACGCGAAACGCCTCCTGCTTGTCGAGCAAGCGCACTGGCAGGAAGTCACTGACTTGCAGGATAAAACTACGCAATTTCTGGTGAAGATTCGCCTGCCCTTTGCTGATCTCGCCATCGAGGAGGATGACTTGCTTTCTGGTGGAGAAGGAGGCCCACAGCTCTCCCAACGTCCTAAGAGGGTGGTTTGGGAATTCGAGCAGAATACTGCCCATTCTGCGTTGGTAGCGGAATCCCTCGAACAAGACGACGTAGTAAATGGAAAGCGAGAAGAGCTTGTCGGCTTTGCTCGCCAGATAGGCAATGCGATTGCTGATGGCGGTATCGACGACCGGGCTTCCATATAGTTTGTGCGGGATGGCCTGGTTGTTGACCCTGAAGATGTACTGGTAGACGCGGAATTTCTCGTCGAAGAGTTTCAGTGCCGATTCGAGCCGCTTTGTAAATCCGTCAACGGAATCTCCGTCGAGGCATTCGAAGTCCACGCCACGCACTTCAAGTATCGCACCGAGATCCCCCGCCTTCGTGAGGAAAAGGTGCTCGTCAACAAAGCCCTGTGGGCTGATCTGCTCGTTGAATGAGCCGGTTTCTTCGTAATTCTTGAAGATTCGGCGAAGGTTAAACATGGCTCACCCTGCGGATCGTTACCGGAGTGAACTTCGCTGGGTCGTAATGCGTTCGGAGCCTGGTGGAGGTCAGCAGGAAACGCAGGATTTGCGGGTCCGTCTCGGTGGCCCATCGGGCGATGAAGTAAAGCAGGAGGAACATTAGGATTCCTCCGAGGAGGCTTCCTAGTAAATTGAAAGTCGCCGCACCGATGCACATTGCGAAGAAGAACAGTTTTCTCTCGGCACCCAAGATTGTCAGGGGTCGTGAGATCGAACGATAAACTGTGTTCACCCGCCTGCCGTTCGGCATTGCTCGCTCCAGTCAGAAAGTGCTGTCCGATTCCCGTCTCACGGAAAAAGCCAAGCCATGAAGTTCACTGCGGCGATGGCCATGCCGACGCCAAAGAGCACACCGGCAAGGACTCGTTTCGAGCCGCCTTCGCCAAACGCGAAGGTCAACCCGGACACGACGATTGCGACGAGAGAGAGACCGCGAGCAATCGTGCTGGTAAACGCTGTCATCAAAACGTTGACGGCGTTTTCCCAAGGAGAACTACCCGTCGCCTGCGCGAAAGCGGGGGCAGCAAGAAGCAGGCCCACCGCGACCGCGAGGGCTTGCCGGGAAACGGCCTTGAGCCGAATTGCGTTTTGCCAAATTGTTCTCATGTCTCGATATCTCCTTTGCTCACATTCTTGAATCGCCGTTAAGCAGGAGAGTTCTCGCGTGCCTCCTGGTCGTCAGTGGCTCACCCGGCACGAAGGAGAAGGACCGCTGTCCTGGTTTGCCGTGCATGGTGTCAAGGCACACTTGGAGCACGCGCTCCTACCAGAGGGTTTCAACCTTCGCGTCCGGCTCGTCGTCTGTCAGCCGTATGCGACGCCGGGCAGGTGACGCTTGTGGTTCGCGTCCGCCCGGCTCGCGGGGGAAATTCGAGCGAGAACTCCCCTCACTATAGAGAGGCAAAAAAATCGACAAATGTCAGGGATGAGATTGAAAAAAGTTTCGAGTCCAAAATCCGAATATTCAACGCGAGCTTAGCGGGTTCTGCTTCCCCTTGTCTTTGCTTTTAGACGAGCTAGCAAACGACGGCACTCCTTGTAACAGGGGGAGCAATGAAAAACGTGGAAGACAACAGAGGGATCGACTTGCTGGGGTTGTTTGGCCAGCCGTTCTCGTGTCAACTTTGGCGGACACCCCTCTCGTCGGGGGTTAGGATATTCTTTCGAGAGGTGCTCTTTCATGAACTTGACGAGAGTCTTTTCGGAAAAGGTTCCTTGCCCTACTCTGTTCGCCTTTTTTCCTACGGTCGCCACCACAGAAAACCCTCCTCATGGGACTCGTCCTCTACGCTGGAATATACTTCGGAGACGGTGGAGCGTCGCGCTGAATCTTTGCCGCGCCGCATGGGCGGAAACATCGCAAAGCAGTTCAATTTCCCTCCACGAAAACCCTTCCAACCGGCGAAGGACGATATTTTGAGAGACTGTATCACAGGTTGCAAGCGCTTCAGCCATTATGAGGTTTCTTTCCACAGCTTGCATTTCCATATATTGCGCTGGGCGCGCCAAGTCAAGGCTCTTCGGATCGTTGAGAACAGGTTCGGCCCGCTTCTCCCTTCTGACGCGCCTGATGTAGGCGAGGAAGAGGTATCCGCGCATGTCCTTCACATCCGGCGTGCCACGGGCCGCTCTCTCCCTTTGGGTTTGAGAAACGGTGGCCGCCGCTTCTTCAAATAGGGTGATTGCCAAGGCGGGATCGCCAAGCACTTTTTCAGCATAGCGGACAGCACTGGGGCCTATTTCTTGGGCTACGGACAATACGGCAGGATCGATCCCTCTTCCGAGGCGGTCTACAGAGTTGACCCAAAAAACGGGACTGGCTTTTCTTTCTCGCTGTGGGTGCATGGGTTCCCCACGATTCCCCGCCGCACACCTTTATGGAGGTTCGGATGCAACTGGCTGGCTAAAGGTTTCACTAAGTTGCTAGTACTAAAGTACTAACGGGCGTTTGGACGCTTGCGTGGAAGGCATGCCCTGCTTCACAAGATCGGAAGTCTGACCACCCCCACATGGGTGAATCTAGCCCAATTGAGCGCGAGTTGGGCGACCCGAAGGCATTTCTGGGCGCTAGCAGACCTCAGATGGCTTTGAACTGTTTCACCAAGAGTTGCCTCCTGGCCTCAATGAATTCTTCGAAGGCGTCCAAATCATAAGACTTTACCTGAGGAATTAGGTGCCGCGTCTTGAATCCGTCATCCCTACTGGTGATCCAGTCCTTAAAGGGAGTGGAATTCTTCGACAGGTTGACTTCCATGTGCCTAAGTTTAGCACGAGAATGCTATAAGTGTGGGTTACGGCGAGCATCGAGGCAACACTCGCGGCTTGAAAAACGCAGCGATCAACTGCTATCGACGCTACGGAAAACGATTCGGGCGATGGCGGCGACGTACTTATTGTTGCTGAATTTCCTGATCGTGCGCCAGTCGTGCTGTCTGACCTATCCGAAAACGATCCGCCCCGCAAATCGTCTCGGAGACATGCGCACGCTCATGCCTAGCAATGATTTGGGAACCCGCTCCACGAATTTTTCAACTGCTGTCTGACGAATCCGCAGTGACCATAACACGAAATTCCAGAATTTGCATAACGAAATAGAAGTCTCCCCTCTGGCGGAGAGCTACCATTCGCGGCTGCTCTTTGGAAGCGTGCTGCGAAGCCGGGCGGGATTCTTATGGGATGACGCGGAAATGATTTGGTTACAAGGGATGGAGCAAACGCCGATTGGATGGACACATTTTTCAGCCATTTTTGTTACTGCTTTTTTCTGGACATGGCTATCCAATTCAAGTATACAAGAGGCCTGCCACAGGGGGTTTGGGCGCATCCCTTCACTTCCGCCCTCCTCAGAGGGGCTTTCGGGAACCCGATGGGAGGGCAATTCAAATGTTCACAGATGCTAAATTTGTATGTCGTCTAGCGCGACGCATACTGGGAATTTCCGCTTTCATGGCCATGCTAACGGCACTGGGTTGTGGTGGTGGCTCCAGCAATAGCGGCCCGACGGCGCCGAGCCTTTCATCTGGCGTCTCGAGTACGGCGAAGTTCAGCCCCGGCCAGCAAGGCGCGACTTACACCATCACGGTGTCCAACGCTGCCGGCGCGCAAGCAACGAGTGGGACAGTGACGGTGACCGATCCTCCCACGGGATTCACAGTGACCGCGATCAGCGGGCCCGGATGGACATGTGACCTGCCAACGCTGACCTGCACGCGGAGTGACGCGTTGGCGGGAGGAGCCAGCTATCCACCGATCACAGTGACGGGCAACGTCGGCGCGAATGCCACGACGGTCAGCATCCCGGTGAATGTGTCGGGCGGCGGCTCGGCAGCATCGAGTTTCACGGGCTCGGTCAGCGTAGCGCCGCCCGCGCTTACTATCACCAAAACGCATACCGGCAATTTCTTGCAGGGTCAGCTAGGCGCAACCTATACGGTGACAGTATCAAATGGCGCCACGGCAGGCCCGACTGTCGGCACAGTGACCGTGACCGATACCGCTCCTCCAGGGGAAACTCTTGTGGCCACGGCCGGGACGGGTTGGACGTGCACGGTGGCGCCCACCTGTACGCGCCTCGATCCATTGGCGGCGGGCGCGAGCTACCCCGCGATCACGGTGACGGTCAATGTCGCGGCGAATGCCAGTACTCCGCAGGCAAACAGTGTGAGCGTATCAGGGGGCAATTCGGCCACTGCAAGTACGCAGGATTCAACGACCATCGTCGTGCCGTTACTGAGCATCACGAAGACGCACACCGGCAACTTCAACCAGGGCCAGGCTGGCGCGGCCTATACCCTAACGGTTTCGAACGCAGCCGGCGCGGCAACCACCAACGCGAAAGTGACGGTGACCGACACAGTCCCGTCGGGCCTGACGTTGGTCTCCATGGCCGGGACGGGTTGGACGTGCCCGGGAACTGGCGGGGCGACCACGTGCGATAACGTCAACCCGCTGGCGGCGGGCGCGAGCTACCCAGCGATCACTGCAACCGTGAATGTGGCGTCGAATGCCAGCACGCCGCAGATCAACTCGGTCAGCGTGTCCGGCGGCGGCGCGGCGACTGCCAATAACACCGACTCGACGACGATTGTCGAGCCGGTACTCAGCATCAACAAGACTCATACGGGCAACTTCGCGCCGGGCCAGCAGAACGCCACCTACACCGTGACGGTCACCAACAATGGGTTGGCGGCGACCACCGGAAAGGTGACGGTGACCGACACAGTCCCGTCGGGCCTGACGTTGGTCTCCATGGCCGGGACGGGTTGGACGTGTCCGGGAACTGCCGGGGCGAATACGTGCGACAACCTTGCCGTGCTGGGGATAGGCGCCACCTTTCCAGCGATCACGGTGACGGTGAACGTGGGAGCGACTGCGACCTCGCCGCAGGTCAACAGCGTGAGCGCCTCGGGCGGCGGCTCGGCGATTGCGAGCCACAACGACTCGACGATCATCGCCATCCTGAACACTTGCGCGGGCGCGGGGACCGGCAATGAAGCTCTACTGACCGGCACATATGTCTTCATGCTGCAGGGATTCATGAACGAGTCTAGTCTTACTGCTGGTGTCCAAAGTTTCCCGGGAGCCGAGGTGTTTAGCATCACCTTCGACGGTGCTGGTAATGTCACCATCGACAGTGGAGGCCTAGGCACAGGCGGGGAAGGGAACCGGCGCTTAGACGCTAACGCGCACTTCGTCGTCTATTCCACCGTCGCGGGCACCCAGTATCCCGGCGGCAGTCGTTACACCGTCGGTTCAGATAACCGCGCGTGTCTCCAGTTGACCGGAAACTGGTACGACCCGCTCGGAGTCACGAGCTCAACCGCCACCTACCGTTTGGCCTTGGGCGGCGTGGGCTCGGGCGGCGCCCCTGCGGGTGTCGCCTCTCGCGGCGACGCCATCGAATACGATTCCACTTCCAATCTCAATTCCAACCAGAATATAGTTTTTGGGTTCCTCACCTCAGGAATCCTGCGGCGCGCGACTCCCGCGGACTTCACTAGCAGCAATCTCAAAGCCGATTATGCGCTCGGCATGGATGGCGTGAATGGCGCACTCGGTCACTTCAACATCGTCGGCCACTTACCCCTCGTCAACCACGGCTCCACCGGCGCCACCATCAGCGGTGCCGTTGCCGATTGGAATAATAGGGGTACCCTCGGGAGCAACTTGTCGGGCGGCACGGGTTCCATCGGCGCAATCTCCCCCACGACCGGTTTCGCAACTGGTTCCTTCTCGATCGGCTCCGGGGCCACAGCTTACTCTGCGAACTGGGCGATATATATGGTGAATGCCAATGAGTTATTCATAATCTCAACCGACCAATTGAATGGCACCATCCCCCTCGCCGTCGGCAGAATGATCGTCACTGGCACTGGCGGTTCGTTCACCGCCGCTGCGGTGGCAGGCGGCGCCATCGTCCAACAAACTGGAGCCGTGCCGACCGCCCAACAGGACCAAACCCAAGCCGATGTAGATATCAGCCAGGTGACTTTGACCGCCGTTGGCGCTCAAACCGGTACGTTGTCCGGGACGGATTTCAGCGACAATCTCGGAAGCGGCGGCTTCTCGCAAACTCCGATAAGCGGCAACTTTACGATCAGTGGCCCTTCGGGGCGCATCGGGATTACTGGCGGGGGTGGTGGCAGTCAGCCTGTTCTTTACACCATCACACCCCAGTCCAACACCGAACAGTTCATTGCTTTCATTGCCGGAACGGGCACTGACGCAGAATTCGGTTACGCCGAAGCCCAGCCGAGCGGCGTGACCTTCTCCAATACCTCTCTGTCCGGTCCCTACACCTTCGCATCCAGGGACCCTGGCGACGGCGCAACTATAGACGTAACCGGAACCGGAACCTTCAGCACCACGACTCCCGGCCAAATCGTCGTCACCAGGGATAGTTCGCAGAATTCTGGGCTCACTACTGGCAGCGCCACGACGTTCTCGTTCTCGATCAATGCCGACGGCACCGGAAATGCCGGAACCAGCACGGCAGCAGTGACGAACGGCACGGATATCTTTTACGTCGACGGAACCAGTGGCTCTCCTATCTTCGTCCGCGTCTTTGAAAAATAGGCGGCGGGCTCTTCCAGTCGCGAAAGGGCCGGTGCACTCGCGCCGGCCCTTCGCCGAGCGGTTAGCCGAACTTTCCCATCTGGGCACATTTGATTCGGTTAAGTATTTTGGAATCAGGTGAGGTTGGTGAAAGGTCTCCACCACAAACGGCCCGCTTACGGGATGGGCTGTACGTTGATTTCGTAACTCCCTTTTTGCGCGACAAGGCGCGGTGGCGGCTGGCTCGGCAACTGCAATTTCAGTTTCTCGATGAGCAGCTTGGTGTCTAGCGAAGGCTGTGTGTAGCGCGGCAGAATCAACCAACGTTGATCGACCGTAGGAATCCACACATCGATCATTTTGATTTCGGCCAACTTCTCCAGCACCGCCGTGGGCGTCAACCCCGGGGCGTGCAGCAAGAGACGATGCTTCAGGGTTATCTGCAGGCAGTAGGCCAGAAAGGCGATCAGAATGTGAGCGTCGGCGCGATGCTCCAGTTGATGGTAGAGGGGGCGTATGCGGAGTTCGTTTTTGAGCGACCGAAATACCGATTCGATCTGCGTCAGCTGTACGTAGCGCGTCCAAAGGACGCCGGGATCTTCTGCGGCAAGGTTGGAGCGCAGCAAGTAGTGCCCGTCATGCCATTCCGCCTGTTGGAGTTTTTTCTTGTCCACACGAAACTGGAACGTCTCGGGCGTGACCTGCTGGCCTTCCCTGGGTACTTGCATCTGCACGAAATGGAACGCTCGGCCCGCTTCGGCTTTCGCGGCGCCCAAGCGCATCAGCAGCTGGACCAGAGAAGGCGGACTTCGCCGCATAGCACGGAGCTTTCTGAGTAAGCGAGCCAGGCGTTTGCGCCGCATGGCGGTTTCTTTGGCTCTTCGTCCTTCACTCTTGGCCAGCACATAGAGTTCGCCGTCCTGCTCAAACAGTTTCACGTCCACCGACTCTCGGACCTTTTGCCAGGGCAGATCCAGCCACTTCTTCTCATACTGTCGGATTTTGCCTTTCGGCGTTCCAACCAAATAGGAAATCTGGCGTGCCGGATCCCGCATCTCCTGCAAGATCTCTTCGGTCGGAACTCCTCGATCCATCACCCACATGCGTTTTGCTCTTCCATAGGTCTTCTCGATCTGGTCCAGAAAACCGCGGAGCGTAGTGCGATCACTGGTATTGCCATCCATCACTTCATAGGCCAACGGGAAACCATCGGTGGTGATCACCAGCGCAATCACCACCTGCAAACAGTCGGTCCGTTTATCGCGGCTGTGACCGTACTTGGCCTTGGGGTTCTCTTCCATCGCGCCTTCAAAGTACGTGCTGGTCAGGTCGTAGAGCAGCACTTCGAATTCCGCTTGAAACAGATCGGCCCACTTCCCGCGCAGCCATAGAAACAGTTCCCGCTTATGTTCCAGCACGCGGTCCAGGCAGCGATATAAGCGGTTTTTCTCCGCGACGGCGAAATCCGTCCCCAGCAGCACATCCATAGCGGTGGACAGATACCACTGGCGATGCACACGAAACTCGCTGCCCGGATCCAGCAGCCGGCTCACCACCAGGAGTTGCAACACTTTTTCCCAAGGGACGTCTTCCCGCGATCCGGCCAGGCGAGCCTTCCAAAACTCATCCAGGCCCAGTTGCTGCCACAACTGACATCCGAGCCAGCAGCTACCGAACAGACGGGGCCGCCGCAGTTCCAGGCCGCTCAGTTTCACTTGTAGACTATCGACCGCATCGGCGGGAATCTCGCGGTCGTCGGGAAATAAACTCAAGTTCGCATATTCTTGCTGCTGTTCATCAAACACCGCCAGCGTCTTGCGCCATGCCCCTTGTTGTTGGTCGTTGATCTCGCCGAGATAGAAAACGGTTCGCTGTACCGTCTTGTGGGAAGCGATGCGATGGTTTTCTACGATGCTGAAATAGCGATGATCTTTGCCGTCTTTTTTGCGATTGTTGCTGCGCAGAAACATGCTGACCGCAGATTGCCAGAAGTCCAGGGTCAGAGGGAAGACACTTGGTCTCCACCCTACCGTTTTTTCCGAGAGCGAAGATGAAAACACACGGCTTAACAATAAAAATCAGTGCAAAAACGCCGAAAATCGCCTACAGCTGGTAAAGGCGGGTTAAGCATTTCGACGGTGGTAGTAGCACACATGCGCAGGAGTATGCGTTTGATTTCCCAAGGATTGGCGACACGGAAGCTAACGTCGAGACCCCCATCGGAGCGCTTTTCGGTTTTCTGGCTCGGATGCCAGGTACGCTCCTGAACATAGGGAGCTTGCTCGCGTGAAAACCGGACTTTCACTTCTTGCGGCTCGCCCTAAATCACGCCAAAGGCGCTCTGCGTGAACTCCTCGAAATCCTGTTTCATTCAGGATTAAGGTTCGAACATGGGAACAAGTGTGGGAACAGAACCCACGCACCTCCTAAGACCTTGAAACTGGACGCATTGAAATAACAGATAAGCCAACTACATAGAGTTTCTGGAGAGATCAGCGACTTTCAGATTCCAAGGTTCGGACGGAAAACACAGTCTCCGACTAGATGAGCCCCTCAAATATCATTCCGTGTTAAAAGCGTTGCCCGGAACTTGCTCCACGTCGATGACCTTCTAAAATTCTGGCAGACAGTCACGGCACAAAATATGGGAGCAAGTTTGGGAGCAGAACGGCACGAAAACGTGCCGAACACCGTCTAACACCATGCACGTAAGTTGCAGAAGAACAAAGCAGGCCACGCATCGTTTAATTGTCTGTCACACCTTCTAAGCAGAGGGTCGGGAGTTCGAATCTCCCCAGGCGCGCCTTTATTCAATTACTTGCAGGAAATCCTAGACTTCCCGTTCGCGATCTCGACTTCAATCTGCCACAGCACTGCCACGATCTACTCCGGCTTGCATCTCTTCATCGGCATAACCCGTTTTCCTTCGTCGGGCGAATTTTCTCTCATGTCATTTGGTACAAAAACCCCCGGTCAGGTCCAAGGCCCATTCTTTGCCCAATGCATCTCAAATGGTTTGGACTCCCGGATTGCTTTAAGCGGGGGCAGAAGAAATTTCTTCAAGACAGCGATTATCGACGCAAATTCGGCATATTGGAAATTGAGGCCACTCTTACCCACGAAAGCGCTCCACTGCTTTGCTTTCTTTGAGTCGCCAAAGAAATCTTCAGTTAGCGCAAGCGGAACGGTAACGGGTAGTTCCGTGTTTCGCTTTGCGAATGTGGCTTCGATTGCCTTGGAAAGCAAAGGGCCGCTGAATTCGAATTCAAGCGCTAATATCCAGAGGTCGTAGAAGTCTTTCATGCGGGTGTTGACCATACCCAGTTTTACGAGAGCCTCAAATTTTTCCGCAACTACAGTCTCTCTTGGATAAGCTCGGAGAGTGGCCTTTGGAAAATCCAATATCCCCGGATACTCAATCTCCAGCGGAGCTGGCACGATGGCATCGTCGAAGCCAATATCGACTTGGAGCAATATTCGGGCGCGCTCCAGACGAGCCAAGAAATTGACTCGCAGCCCTTCGTATTCCTGTTCTTCTTTGATTTTCGTTATTCGGATGGATGCAGGGTCGAAGATCAATCCATCGTCCTCGACAGTCTGAGCGGTAACATCTCCGAAGACTTTCTTCATTCGGGCAATGGAATTATCTCCCTGCCCCGAAAGGTCCAAATCGCGCGTCGGGCGGTAGGGTCGGTGCGTCCAAAGTTCGAAGAGAAGGGCACCTTTCAGAACAAACTGATCGTGGTGAACGGATTGGCTAAGACGATAAAGGAAACGTTCCAAACCGAACTTCGTTAGAACTAGGCCGAAGTCTTCGCGCCGGTCCTGCGCCCGATTGAATAGCCGCTGGCGAACAGAGGCTGCAAGGTTGTGCGGCTTTTCCCGGCTCACGATAGGGATTCCAGGTAGGGGCGCATGACATTCGCCACGCGACAAATTCTGCCAGCTTTCCAGATTTCATCTCTAGTTGCCTTGCGCTCTCGGATGCACTCCCGAAGGGCTTCAAGCGCAACGTCCAGTCCAATCTTATGTCTGTAACGAAAACAGTCTGCGACCGTTTTCGCCGGAGAGAAAATATTTACGGCGACACCCTCGATCCGGTGCTCCTGAACCCCATACGTCAGCGCCGTGCCGGAGAAACGCACGATGCGGAGCGGAGGATTTTCGAACCTCGGAAGACGGGATTTTTCTCCAATGGCAAGCCATACCTCAAAGGGTGACTGAGTTGTGAAATTGTGGAAGCGAAGTGCCGAAAGCAGACACACGACACCTCTGGGCACACGCTTCGACGCTTGAGCGAAGCTATGGTGCTCTGTTGGCTTTGCGCCACGAGGAACATAGAGTCCTCGCCCCACCCGGACGATGGCTCCCTGGTCAAGAGCCATGCGCAGATACACGCGAGGAATACCATGTGAGTGGAGATCGCGCGGTCGGAGTATTCCTACTCGCCGCACGAGATTCACAAGGTGCGTGATGCGTGGATTGGTCATAAGGTTTTTACTAAACGTCGGGGTATATACACAACGCCCGACATATTGTAAACCAACTCCCATCTCTGATCCAAGCCCAACCTGGCTGTGTATTCTACGGAATGGTCCACTAAACACGGTGAATGCTCGCGCTCCGGCGGGCCGAAAGACGTCTCTCATGGGATGCGAATGTCGCACGATCCCGTATTCGAATCTGGGGCCAGGGCACCATCTCGATTGTGCCAACTTTTGTGCCCACCCAACAGACAGATGGGCACATTTGCGCACAGCCAGGCACATGCCACCATCGCGGCTAAGCTGTTTGGTTTCAGCAGGAACGTTGAAAACAGGACGGTTGTTTTCGGTAGTCCGCCTGCCTTGGGCCCAACAGTTCCTTCTTCATTGCTCACCTAGGCTCTCCAACAAATCGGAGATCCCGCTTTTCGCTTAAAGCCATCAGTTCACCTGGTCAATGTGCGATTGTACCGAAGTGCCGAGGTGGGCTAGATCTGGTCTCGATACCGCTCCAACGCGATGCGCACCAATTGACTTCGCGTCCTCACACCCGTCTTGGCGAAGAGTTGTTGCAAACACGCTTTAACTGCGCTCTCCGAAATCTGCAATCGATCTCCAATTTGTTTGTTCGCTAGACCTTCAAAGACAGACGAAAGCACTCGTCGCTCCCTTTCCGTGAATCTAACGGTAGCCTGCAGTGGACTAAGTTCCTTTGCGCTTTCTAATGCCTTCCGCAGTAAATCCTGACTAAATAGGGCCTTCCCCTCCATCGCCTCGTGGATTCCCTGAATCAGGTCAGCCGGATAGCCGTGCTTCATGAATACCCCAGAGACTCCCTTTCGAATAAAAGTAGGGACATCATGTTCGTTCACGCCCGCAGTTACGAGTAGAACTTTCCCTTTGAAGTGTTCAGCCCGGAGGCTTTCCAGGAAATCTGCCCCTCTTTCCTCGCCAAGGTCGAGGTCCAGCAGCACGATGTCGATTTCCCGTGACTTTATGATCCGTAGCGCTTCGGTGCCGGAACTGCAGTTCGCAACCACCTCGAATCCGGGTTCGGCCTGAAGCAGTCGAGCGACGCTCTCACGAAATAATGCGTGGTCATCAAGAAGGAGGAGGCGGATATTCTTCGCTGCGGTGTTACCCATCGAGAGCTTCTTTCCTGGCTATCGTTCTAGCCAAATTCACCGCAAAGCAACAACCCTCCGCGCGCGGCTCAAATCTTAGCTCACCTCCGAAGCTGCGGAGAATCGCGCGAGATATGTAAAGACCCAGGCCAGTCGCATTCGCTCCCGCCTGAAAGGGTTTGAATAGCTGGTATTGCGGCGGGATTCCTACGCCTGTGTCCTCGAAACGAATTATAACTGTGCCGGATTCGATTTCACTGCTGATCCTGAGTTGCTTCTGTTCGGTCAACTCCATTGCGCGCTGGCTGTTTCGAGCAAGATTGAGGAAGGCCTGCTGCAATCCGTAACGATCCCCGATGACCAAGGGAAGATTGTCTTGCAAATGCCAAAGAATTTTAGCCCCCGCCTCCTGATAGATCGGTTCGATGAGAACACGCAATTCGTCGAGCAATGTAGTGAGTTCAACCGAAGGCAGGGTTTGATCCAACGGCGGCAGGAGTTCCAGCTCAGAGAGTTTTTCCAAACCGTCGATCAATAATCCGAGCGCACGAAAGTCCTCGTTGTCCTGCAACGCCGGGAGGCGGGAGAGGTTCTTGTGAACGGCCAGAACGGCACCGCATAGATTGCGAATTTCGTGCGCGACGGCCCCCATTAGGATCTTAGTGCTCTTCAGCAAGTGATCCAGACTCAGATCCTCCCGATCTCGCAAGTCTTCAGAGAGATCAACGATAATCGCGGCCAACCTGGATCCCTGACTCGTGACGTAGGTAGAAAACCAAACAGCGCCGAGAAAAACTTCTCCGTTCTTGCGTTTCCCGCGACATCGAAGCTCAGTGCGGAAGTGAGTAGATCGCTGTGTTTGCAGGGCACTCTGCAGAGCCGGAAGGAATTGTGCGATCGATTGACCGACAATGGGAGTGTCTTCGGAGGCGAAGAGAGTCTGGGCGGCATCGTTCGCCAGCACGATCCGACCGGAGGAATCGATGGTCACAATCGCCGCAGGGCTGCTGTCCACAAGAATTCGAAGCTGTTCCTCCGCCTCCTGCCGCAATTTCGTGTGAGTCTCGACCTCCTCTATGTGCTCCAGTGCCATCTGGCGATTGCGAATGATCTCGGAAACAAAGAGACTGGTCCCAACAAACCCAGCAGAAGCCATTAGGAGCCGCGTGATGGCCTCGTTCGAGGGAAGGTTGCTGAATACTTCCTGCAGGACGGCGCAGACGAGTGCAACCACGGTGATCTGCCAACGTGGAAGGAATCCTGCGATTAGCATGATGGGGAAGAGATATAGGAACCCAATCGAAATGTACGGCTTTGTGAGCCAATCGATCGTCGCAATCAGCACGATCAGAATCGCCGCACCGATGAGGAAAGATGTTCGGTTCTTGCGCGAATAGATGGAGGAGAGTTCCATACTTGACAGACTGCATATTGCCGCAACTCGTCTCGGCTGACTACCCCAGTGTGCCGAGAATGGCCGAAAGATAGTCATGTCGGTCAAAAGATAGCTCGATTGTCTCAAAGATAGGGTTCTCATTCCCGTACGTGCCTTTCACAATACCCAATGCTGCGACCACCAAAGGGTGCGTGAAGATCTTGGATGTTTAGCAAGTTGGAGCAATCTCGGTCCACAGAGGGCGGGTCTCGAAAGTCTTGAAGGTCGAACGAAAACAATGAAATATCCAGTTCACATCAGCAAGAGAGTCGCCGTGATTTTTGTCACGGCGGCGGCGATTGTTGCCGTAACGGGACTTCTGGAATCGAACCGCAGTCATGGTCAGGCTGTGAACGCAAATACGCCTCGGCAATCAGGTGCAAATTCCAACGCGTCCCCATCGGAAGCGGGCTTGGACCTGTCACCAAGCCAATTGAACACGATCAAGATCGCACCGGTAGGAAGCTACCAGTTTCCCGTTGAGAAGGAGGCAGTTGGCAACATCAGTTTCGTCGACGACCTGTCGGTTCAGGTCTTTCCGTCCTATCAAGGAAAGCTTATTAAGAGTCTCGTGGAACTGGGCGACGAAGTTCAAAAGGGACAGCCGCTCTATACGATTGATAGTCCTGACCTCATCCAGGCCGAATCCACGCTGATTGGCGCTGCTGCAACCTACGACCTGACTAGCAAAGAACTGGCGCGCGCGAAGAGCCTTTACACATCTGACGGTAGTGTCCCGCAAAGGGAGATGGAGCAAGCTACTTCCGATCAACAAACTGCTGAGGGCGCTCTTAAAGCCGCACGCGATGCGGTTCGCGTGTTCGGCAAGTCAGAAGCTGAAATAGATCAGATCATCACTTCGCGGAGGATAGACCCTGCGTTGGTCGTGCCCAGCCCCATATCCGGCCAAATCACATCATTCGATGGGCCGCCGGGGCTTTTGGTGCAGCCCGGGAATTCACCAGCGCCTTACACGGTCGCCAACGTATCCATCAAATGGATGCTGGCGAACGTCGTCGAAAGCGACATTCCACTTTTTCGCGTAGGACAGCCGGTTCAAGTCAGGGTGATGGCCTACCCTGAGCGCGTGTTTGATGGCAAAGTTTCGAAGATCTACGCCACGGTCGATCCGAATACTCATCGAGCAACGATCCGTTCCGAGATCGCTGACCCCAAAGATGCGCTGCGGCCCGGAATGCTCGCGACCTTCGCAATTGAGGTCCAGCGTCCGGTAGTTGCCACCGCTATACCCGCAAATGGGGTGGTCCGCGAAGCCGACGGCACCATGACGGCATGGGTGACAACCGATCGTCACCATTTTGTACAAAGAGTGATCCGGACAGGCATGCGGACAGACACCCAGGTCCAGATTCTCAACGGTTTGCAGCGAGGAGAATTGGTCGTTACAGACGGCGCGATCTTCCTCAGCAATATGCTGGAAGCGCCGCCAACTGAGTAGGTCGAATGCCCAGTCATTCCATTAACGACGAGAGGCCATGTTCAAATCTCTGATCGCGTTTTGTCTGAGCCGCCGTCCGATTGTGGTGGTGGGTTTACTGGTGTTTGTCAGCGCCGGGCTCGTTGCCTTTAAGGAACTCAACATCGAGGCGTATCCGAACCCAACGCCCGTCATCCTGGAAATTACAGCGCAGGCACCGGGCCTCTCCGCCGAGGATATGGAACGTTACTACACGCTTCCAATGGAGATTGGACTCTACACAACGCCTGGGATTGACGTCATTCGCTCTACTTCATTCTATGGACTCTCCTTTGTTCGCGTCTCCTTTAAATATGGCGTGGACTATAACTTCGCCGTCGCCCAGGCGTCGGTCGCGATGCAACAGAATGTCAGCCTGCCAGGCGGGCTGGTTCCAAGCATCCAGGCGAATAGCTCGACCGGCGAAATTTATCGTTATCAGGTCGTCGGACCAGAGCACTTCGGAATCACGAATCTGCGCACGGTCCAGGACTGGATTGTCGCGCGCCGCCTGCTGACCATTCCCGGCATCGCAGCCGTCAACAGTTGGGGCGGCCCCACTAAGGAATTCCAGGTCGAGGTGGATGCTCACAAGCTCGAAGCCTACAACGTCACAATGCCCCAAATCCTGACTGCGCTGGGCAATGCGAACATAAACGTAGGCGGACGCGAAATCAGCATTGGACAGCAATCCATCAACATTCGGGGTGTCGGTCTGATCGATGACGGCGGCAATGATGATTTGGCTGAGGGTTACCATGTTGGTGACATCGAGAATGTGGTTCTGACTCAAGTCAATGGCGTCCCAGTGTTGATGAAGGATATCGGGAAGGTGTCGGTCGGCTACCGGCCAAGACTTGGGATTCTGGGCCGCGACCAACAGGATGATGTGGTTGGAGCGATCGTGGTGATGCGGCGAACGGAGCAGACTGCCGACATGATCCCAAAGGTCGAGGCAGCAATTCAAACGTCGAATCACGACGGGAGTCTGCCGCCGGGAGTCAGGGTTGTCCCTTATTATGACCGCTCTTCGCTGATCGCCATCACTACACACACTGTTCTGCACAACTTGATATTCGGATGCCTGCTGGTCTTCTTGATTCAATGGATTTTCCTCGGCAACCTCCGCAGCGCGGTCATCGTTGGATTGAACATTCCGTGCGCGCTGTTCTTCGCCACTATTCTCCTGGTGATCATGGGGGAAAGCGCAAACCTGTTGTCGGTGGGAGCGGTGGATTTCGGCATCATCGTGGATTCGGCCGTGATCCTGGTCGAGAATATCTTCCGGAATTTTCAACGAGACCCGGGAGAAAGACAGGGTCTGCTACAACGTCTGGCGGGAGGTTCCTGGGGACCCGACCCGACGAGAGCCGCAGAAGAAGATGTAGCGTCAGGTCACAAATGGACGGATCGTTTGCGGCTGATTCTGATCAGCGCTCTACAAGTGGACAAGGCGGTTCTATTCTCGGCGCTCATCACCGTGGCCGGTTTCGTGCCGCTCTTCACCATGCAAGGAGTTGAGGGCCAGATCTTCGGACCCATGGCACGCACGTACGGCTATGCGCTTGCGGGGGCTTTGATTGCCACGTTCACCATCACCCCAGTGCTCGCTTCCATACTTCTCCCTGAGCACGTGAAGGAAACCGAAACGATTGTCGTCCGCGTGTTGCACCGTCTTTACAATCCCGCGCTGCGATTCGCGCTGGATCACCGTCCTCTCACGGTCGGCATCGGCATCGCCTTTCTTGCCGTGTCCGCACTTCTGGGATTGCGACTCGGCAGCGAGTTTCTTCCGCATTTGGAAGAAGGCAACTTTTGGATTCGTGCTTCCATGCCGATTACGCTGTCGCTGCAGGATGGTGAGGTGGCCGCGAGAAAAATGCGCGAGATTCTCCTGAGACATTCTGAAGTCATTACGGTGGTTTCCCAGCATGGCCGGCCAGACGACGGCAGCGATGCCTCGCCATTCTCCAATGTCGAGCTATTCGCACCGCTCAAGCCTTTTGACGAATGGCCAAGAGGCTTGACCAAGGAGAAGTTAACCGACCAGGTTCAAACGGATTTCAACAACGAGTTGCCGGGGGTCGTCTTCAATTTTTCGCAATACATTGAAGACAACATCGAGGAAGGAATCTCTGGTGTCAAAGGTTCCAATTCGGTCAAGATCGTCGGCCCCAATCTCGAAACACTGACGATGCTGGCCGAACAAATCCGGGACCAAATGAGCCAGGTTCGCGGCATTGCCGACCTTGGCATCTTCCCGGTCCTTGGGCAGCCAAACCTGAATATCAGGGTGGATCGTACTAAGGCCGCACGCTACGGCCTCAACTCCGGTGATGTTAACTCGGTCGTTCAAGCGGCAACGGGCGGAGCGGTAGCGACTGCGGTCTTGGAGGGCGACCGGCAGTTCGATCTCGTCGTCCGTTATACGCCTGAATACCGCGACAGCATCGAAAGAATCCGCAACATCAAAGTGGCTTATCAAACCAGCAGCGGCGCAAATGCCTATATACCCTTGAGCGAGCTGGGGACGATCACCCTGGATACGGGAGCGGCCTGGATTTATCACGAGAGCGTGCAGCGCTTTATCCCGGTCAAGTTCAGCGTCCGTGGCCGCGACCTTGGCGGCACTGTTGAGGAAGCTCAACAGCGAATCGCGAAGAACGTGAAAGTTCCACCCGGATACCGACTGATTTGGGCTGGAGAGTTCGGAGACCTTCAGGAAGCCAAGAAACGCCTGGAGGTCATTGTGCCGATCAGCCTGGTATTGATCCTTGGGTTGCTCTACAGCATGTTCAATTCGCTACGCGACTGCCTTTTGACGCTGGCCGGAATCCCATTTGCAGCCGCTGGCGGTGTGTTGGCGCTCTATATCTCCGGTCTCAATTTCAGCATCTCCGCCGCCATCGGTTTCGTCTCGCTCTTTGGTGTGTCGGTCATGGACGGCATCCTGATGATTACCTATTACAACCTAGAAAAGCAGATCCGCGATGGAACGCCAGTGGACGCGATGTTCCGCGCCGCATCCACCCGCATGCGCCCCTTGCTGATGACGGCGCTTTCGGCGTGCATTGGTCTCCTTCCTGCCGCAATTTCCACGGGTATCGGGAGTCAGGTGCAGCGACCGCTCGCCACTGTGATCGTGGGCGGCATGCTGGTCGGCCCCGTCATGCTGCTTCTCGCTGTGCCCGCACTGAGAATGATGTTCCTGGGCCGCGACAATAATCCACCATCAGTCGCACCATTGGGAGAATCAAGGTGAGGGCCACGTGTCTCCTTTTCCTGACGCTTAGCTGTGCTGCGTTGATGTCTGGGACGGCGTACGCAGCCCCATCTACTCCCGCATCCCAACAAGCTTCTTCCGAGAGTGCCGCGAAGATAGTCAGCGGCGATCCGCGCGACGCCGCGCACAGCGCTCCGGCCAACGAAGGTAATTATCGGAAGTATGGAAAGCCTTCTGACGAACAACGAGACCGCCGCAATGTTTCTGATACGAAGATCGCACGCAGCCGTCCGGGCCTGTTGAAGGCAAATCGTCCTAAGCCGCTGCCGAATGCCCAGGAACGTTCCTCGCCCGAGAATGCCATGAGTCTTCAGCAGCCGGGTTCAAATAAATCCGTTGGTGCTGCAAAGGGCGGATTCATCCAGCAGGAAGCAGTCAGCACCGCCCTGCGCGGTCGTCGAACAAACGTCCTCCGACCCACCGGGCCATTGCCCAACGACGTGCGCCATCGCGGTGCTAACCCGGCGGTCGTTGGAGGATCGGTGAACTCAAATAACAGGAATACTGCGGCGATCAACGGAAACCGTATGATCCGCAGGCCTTGAGGAATGGATTCGTATGATACTGATTGGCAAATCACGCCTCACCTCCTTCATCGTGATCTCTGTCTTACTACTCACTGCTGGTTGCGCGGTTGGGCCTAACTTCAAGAGGCCAGCTGCCCCGGCTGTGAGCGGATATACGCCCACTCCGATTGTGACTACCAGCAGTACCGCTAATGTCTCTGGTGGAGAGGCACAACAGCTTATTGAGGGGCGTGACATTCCAGGAGATTGGTGGACATTGTTTCACTCGACGCCGCTCAATGATTTGATCGAGGGGTCACTGAAGGCTAATCCCGACATCAAGGCAGCGCAGGCCGCACTGTTGGTGGCGAGAGAGAATGTCCTGGCACAACGCGGCGCCTACTATCCCAATCTCGCTGGCGCTTTTTCGGCAAGTCACTCAAAGACATCGGAGGACGTTTCACCGTTCACGGCTTCCGGGAACCTCTACTACAGCCTTTACACGCCGCAGGTCAGCGTTTCGTTCGTTCCGGATGTTTTCGGTCTGAATCGGCGAACCGTGGAATCGCTCAAGGCGCAGGAACAACAAGCACGTTTCGCCTTGGTCGCAACGGATATCACCTTGAGCTCAAACGTCGTCGCCGCCGCTATTCAAGAGGCGTCCTTGCGGGCTCAGATTGACGCAGCGCACGAACTGATCACCATCAATACGAACATGCTGGAGATTTTGCGCAACCAGTATGCGAAGGGATATGTGAGCAGGCTCGATGTGGCGGCGCAGGAATCGCAGCTAGCCCAGGTCGCTGCCACCTTGCCACCGCTGCTCAAGCAATTGGCTCAACAGCGTGACCTCCTAACTGCGCTGTCTGGCGGCTTCCCCGACCACGACTTGCCCGAGAAATTTGAGCTTTCAGGTCTGCAACTACCGCAGGAATTGCCCGTGAGTCTTCCTTCGCAACTCGTTGAACAACGTCCGGATGTGCAGCAAGCGGAGCAAAACCTACACTCCGCCAGCGCCCAAATTGGAGTTGCAGTTGCGAATCGTCTTCCGAGTTTTGCTCTGACTGGAGACGTAGGCAGTATGTCATTGGCGTTCAGCCGGATCTTCGCGGGCGGCACGGGCTTTTGGGACCTAGTGTGTTGTCCCGGAAATACTTTCACAAAGTCTCTGTAGTTTGGCGAAGATCGAGTCTGCGGTTGCCGTCCACACAAAGGGTGTCGCGTGGGCATTGGAGCTTCGCACGAATGCGTCGATTTTGGCGATCAATTCTTTCACGCTTCGGAAGGTTCCGCGGCGGATGGCCTGCTGTGTGATGCGGTTGAACCAGATTTCCACTTGGTTGAGCCACGAGGCGTAGGTCGGCGTGAAGTGCACGTGGAAGCGGGGCCGCGCCGCCAGCCAGCGCTTCACCCGGGGATGTTTGTGCGTCGCGTAGTTGTCCACGACGATATGCACGTCCAACTGGCCTGGTACGTTCTCCTCGATCTGCCGCAGAAAATCGAGATACTCCTGATGCCGGTGACGCTGCCGGCATTGCGTGATCACTTTGCCCTTCGCCGTGTCCAGCGCCGCAAACAGCGTCGTAGTGCCATGGCGTCGGTAGTCGTGCGTCACGCCCTCGACGTAACCGAGTCCCAGCGGCAACATCGGCTGGGTGCGTTCGAGCGCCTGAATCTGGCTCTTTTCATCCACGCACAGAACTACGGCGTTTTCCGGCGGATGCAAGTACAGCCCTACAATATCCCGTACTTTCTCCACAAAAAATGGATCCGTCGAGAGCTTGAAATGTTTCTGTCGGTGTGGCTGCAATCCAAACGCCTGCCAGATGCGGTGCACCGTCGACTTCGATACGCGCGTGGCTTCGGCGATCTGCCGGATACTCCAATGCGTACCGCCTTTCGGTTTCGTTTCCAGCGTCTTGCGCACCAACTGCGCCACACGTTCGTCACTGATCGGGCGTGGGCGACCGGGGCGCAACTCGTCATGGAGCCCGGCCACATCCTGCTTCAGAAATCGCCGTCGCCACTTCCCCACCGTGGCCTTCGTTGTTCTCAACTGCCGGGCAATCTCCTGGTTGTTGATCCCCGCGGCGCTCATCAGAACAATCCGCGCCCGAGTCACCAGCCCTGCAGGAAGCGAGCGCGAACTCGCCAGTCCTGCAAGCTGTTCGCGCTGCTGCGGATTCAATACCAACGCCGCTTTTGGCCTTCCCATCGCCATAGGCACCTCCATTGTGCATCCGAGATGCCTATTTTCAGAGCAATACTAATGCCATTTATTTATGGGACAGAACACTAGGTGCAGGCGTCACACAGCCCATCTTCGACGGCGGCACTCTGTTGCATCGCGAGCGTGCAGCGAAAGCCGCGTATACCGAGGCCGCCGAACAGTACCGGAGCACGGTATTGACCGCCTTTCAGAATGTTGCTGACACGCTCAATGCGCTCCAACAGGACGCTGATGGTCTGAAAGCCGCAGCTACCGCTAAAGATGCCGCTGCGGTGACGCTTGATTTAGCCCAAAAGCAATATCAGTCGGGATATGTCAATTACCTGGGGGTCTTAAGCGCCGAGCAAACTTATCAGCAATCGGTCATCAACCTCGTTCAGGCACAGGCCAACCGTTATGCCGATACCGCCGCTCTCTTTCAGGCTCTTGGCGGCGGCTGGTGGAACCGCACGGATATACCTAAGAACTAACCACGAACATGGGTACGGAGGTCGTTAGTAAAGCTCTAGATGCGCAAACCGCGGGTCGGCGCGACCCGGTGCTACTGAATTTGTGAAGAGGTGCAAGGCGATGTCACGTGGCTTGTCATTGCTCGAAGCTGCCACTGTGACCTTGTTTTGGTTCTTCTTCATATTGGCCGACTTCGATTGGGAAAAGAAGAAGTAACGAGGTCTCGACGTACAGGCTCGGCCCGGTAGACTCGGAATGCGATCTGAACGCGCTGAATATGAGGCATATTCGTGGATTCGATATCTGGCGGCCATTTTGCTGACTTACTTAAACACAATAGATGTGTTCAATTACGAGCGGCAAGACAATGACACCATTGTTTCGCCTATCCGAATGTTCTGGGCGTTCTCAGTCCTAATCCTGTTCTCAATCGGTCTACTCGCAATCGACGGCTTCTGGGATCGAATGCGGCGGAGGAGATTGACCAGAGTTTATGAAATGGCCTTTTGGTCATACTTTTGGTTGAGGTACCCCGCTCTGTTCCTTGCAACCATGACTGCTACCAAGCGGGGCCTCCAGCCATAAGTGAGGCGGACGAAGTTGGATATAGATTACATTCAAGGTGGAGCATTCGGGAAGACCATGAGAATACCGACCGGGAAACGTTCTCCAATTGCCGTTGAGCTGCAGCAGGTCGTGCTCAACGGCTATCGTCTTTGAAGGCGGATGCGGCTCAGTCTGCTTTATGCGCCTACATGGCTTGGATCGCACTGGCGCGATTCCTTGTCAATGCCATATGGGGAATCAGTTGGGGAGGACCCGTCACCGCCCTGGCTCTCAATTCCCTCATTCTGCGAGAGGGTTGGTTAGACGTTCGCACTTCGAAATTGGGTTGCGATTCCTGCACACTCTAGAGAGACTCAGAAGTTGTCTCAAAATAGGGGTTCACTCCACGAGTTAGCGAAATGCCGGGGTGAACCCCATTGTGAGATAATTTGAATTGGCACACTGGCACACCAATCCATTCACTGACGCCTTGCACTTTAGAGTCTTGCAATTTCTCCCGACGTATCTGTGGAAAGGATTATCGTTGAGCCCGCGAAGCTTGCCGGAGCGTGTCATTGAGTGTTTTTCGTACTCTTCCGGCAGATGCTAACCCGGGCCGAATGCAAACGGCACAGATTAAAAATAGTGTTCGATGAATTCTTCGACGGACTCAAATCAGGTAGTTTCCCGATTCCTGCTCGCGAGGCGAGCGTACCACTCAATTATGGTATGGGCATCTGCTTTGTGAGTAGGGGCGTTACTGAGTGGTGGAACTCGTTGGTTCAAATCAAGCCCCTGCAAGCAGATATTCGTAGGCGGGGGGGCGCTTCGCCTTCAACGAGGGAGAGCCTCGCGAGGAAAAAGATGGGGCCAAAACTAGGGCCTTCTAGGCCCCAAACCGTGCCCTTGTGTTGGTACGATATTTCGGTACATCCTCGGTACAATTCAGAAGGCAAGTTACGAATAGTTTTGCCCGTAAGCGACGCCAGAGAAAAGGCTTATAGTATTTGCTTAGCTGGTTCGTAGCCAGACGCTCTATCCAGCTGAGCTACGGGCGCATTTCCGTGAGGCAAATTCTAGCATCCGCCTTGTTTGCTGTGGCTCCACCCGTTAACAGTCTGGTTTCCGCCGCCGGCGGACTCTATCCAGCTGAGCTACGGGCGCATTTCCGTGAGGCAAATTCTAGCATCCGCCTTGTTTGCTGTGGCTCCACCCGTTAACAGTCTGGTTTCCGCCGTCGGCGGACTCTATCCAGATGAGCTACGGGCGCATTTCGTTTCTTGCCGCGTTCCAACAGCTTACAGCAGGTTCCGCCGTCTCTTCAACCGCGACTTTCAGGGCATTCGGAAATGAGAAGCCGCTGATCCCCAGCTTCCTTATTTTCGTACTCGCAGCAGCGCCGTGAACCTGGTGAGGAGACTTCCTGAAGTTTCTGGTTTGGAAGGGGTGGCGGCTTCCGCCGTATCGTTTACTTTTCTCATTGCGCCTGGGGGCAACGGAATTCGGATGAGCTGTCCAGCTTCCAGATGATCGGGGTCTTTCAGGCCGGGATTGAGACTGCAGATTTTTTTGGATAGATCGCTGTCGAAATATCCCACGTATCTTAGACTGAGATCTCTAAGCGTTTGCCTGGGACCGGCCGCGACGGTAAGTACCTGTCCATTTCCGGTATCCTGGGGTGCAGCGTCATAACTTGCACTCGCGCCTTCGGATCGATCGGCAAGAATCTGCGCCCCGACGGAATCGGAAGAATGATGGAAAATCGCCCCCGCTATTGCTTGTTTTGACTCCGACCGGCCCAGGATAGCGAGCAACAGTGTCCCGGACAAAAGAACGACCGCCAATATTGCTGACCGCACGGGCCATCTTGGCAGGCTGATTTTTCCGCCCGCATCATACGTAAGATATCCCTTCGATTGAAGATCTTTTTTGTTTGGGGCAGTCATCGGTGCGGAGCGAGGTCCTGAAACTCCAGCAGCCGCAGCAGAGGCAACCGGAGCAGCCACGGAAACGGCAATTGTCAAAGGCTCGGATGCAAGGGAATCCATATCCAGACGCTTCACAGCCTCATGCACGATCTCGGCAGTCACTGTCCGGCGCCCGCGAGCAGAGGACAACAGCAGCGAGGTGTAACAGATGTTGTTGATATTCCTTGGAATGCCTTTGCCCTGCCGCGCAATCAGCCTGACCGAAGCGATGTCAAAAATTGGTTCGCCGCGATAACCCGCTACCTTGAGCCGGTGCTCGATGTAAAGCCCAGTTTCCTCGACGTTGAAAGGTTCCAGATGGCTTAGGACCGCGACGCGCTGGCGCAATTGCGAGAGCCTGGGCTGCGCGAGCTTCGCAGCCAATCGAGGCTGGCCGGCTAAAATGATTTGCAACAACTTGGTGTTGTGAGTCTCGAAATTGGAAAGCATGCGCACGGTTTCGAGCACCGTGTCATCCAGATTTTGCGCTTCGTCGACGACCAGGACAAAGCGTTTGCCCGCGAGCAATTCTTCAAACAAGATCTCGTTCAATTTACCGTGCATCGCGACGAGGCCCATTCCGCTGGTATCGACGCCCAGGTCATAAAGGATGTACTCGATAAATTCGCGCGACGTGCACTGCGTCTGGAACACATGCACGGTTCGCGTACCGTCCCGCAATTCTTCCAATAGCCGATACAGCAGGGTGGTTTTGCCCATTCCCGGCTCGGCAATTAACGCAAAAAATCCCCTGTTGTCCGCGATTCCCAGCGAGAGTGACGCAAGCGCTTCGCTGTGCGTCCGGCTGGCGTAAAGGTACGCCGGATCTGGAGTCATTCCAAATGGCTGTTCCCGCAAACCAAAAAAATCTAGAAACATCGGTGTGATCCTGCAACTCCGCTGACGGGCCGAAGAAAAAGACTTGGCAGGTTCGTCCTGGCCGCCCAAAAAATTATCGTTAACTTTTTTTCTGCAGCGAGCCAATCAGCCTTCTGGGATTGCCAGAAGCCCTGATTCCCTTTTCGGCCCAGCGCTGCCCCGCAAACTAGAGCGAAACCCCGAGGTTCATTCTTGGCACCGGTCGCCATTGCGAATTGGCTCAGGATATTGGCTCCTGTTCCCCGGCTGATCCCTAATATACACGCCACACAGTCCCACCCGTCAAGTTTCGCGTCCTGATCTTGGTCTTGCCCTTCCGGCATATTGAAGAAGACTTCTTCCCTTGCCCAGTGACTGGAAGCTGTGCCATCCTTCACAGTAAATCAGGGAGGGCTCCGATGCACCTCTTGAAACGCTGTTTTGGTCTGCCTCAAACCGCATCGCCGATATTGATTGTGCTCCTCGCAGGGGTTCCTGCCGCGGCGCAAATGGCGCCGACGCGCACGTGGGAAGAACTCAAGCAAGAGACCCAAAGGCGCGTGGACAAAAACCTGGGCCCGGTGGGTGGCCTCAAGTCCGAGGATGCGCGCGAGGCGCTCGCCAATATCCACAGCCTGGACCGCGGCGAATGGGCGGCGGCCTGGAGCGCCATCGGCGAGCGGTATGAGAAGCGCGCGAAGGGTGAAGAGGCGGACAAAAACATAACCGCGGCGCGTGACGACTATTTCTGGGCCTTCCGCTATTACACTGCGGCCCGTTGGCCCGTGCCGAATTCATCGGGGAAGCAAAAAGCCTATCTGAATGCGTTAGCTGCGTTTCGCAATTACAGGCGCTTCCTCGATCCGCCCGTCGAAATCGTGCACATCCCTTTCGAGGGCAAAGACATTCCCGGATATATCAGGCTGCCAAAGGATGTTCGCCCGGCGCCGATCATATTCATGATCAATGGAACCGATTCGCGCAAGGAGGACGAAGTTCAAGGACGTGACGCGATGTTCCGCAGCGGAATCGGTGTGTTCGCGATCGACATGCCCGGCACCGGGGAATCGCCCATCAAGGCGGACGTGGGGTCGGAGCGCATGTTTTCGCGCGCGCTCGACTATCTGGCCACCCGGCCTGACGTGGACAGCAAGCGCATCGTAGCCTGGGGCGTAAGCTACGGCGGCCATTGGGCGGCGAGCCTCGCCTATATAGAACGGGCCCGCCTGCGCGGCGCGGTCGTGCAGGGCGGACCGGTGCATGACTATTACACGGCGGAATGGCAGAAGAAATCTCTGGGCACGCCCGAGTACCTGTTCGACCTGTTCGCGGCGCGCGCCGCCATTTACGGCGTGGAGTCCGTGGATGAAATGCTGGCCTACGGCCCGCGTTTGTCTCTTAAGACGCAGGGCTTTCTCGGGCAGCCTTCGGCGCCGATGCTCGTTGTGAACGGAGAAAAAGATAGCCAGGTGCCGATCTCCGATCTGTACATGCTGATGCAATCGGGCGGCTCGGCCAAGTGGTCCTGGGTCAATCCTGACGGGGGGCACACGGGACGCTCACAGGAGTGGCCGAATTCCCGGATCTCCGAAGAAGTCATCACGCCTTGGATCAAGGCTCGGCTGGAACCAGCGTCAGGAAAAAACAACACGTCGGGTGGGAACTAATTCTGCTCAGCGAAGGCGGCGGCTTTGCGAGGCGATGCCGAGAAACTTGTAACTGCCTGTCAGCCGATAACGTCTGAGGGTAAGAGAAGAAGTACACCGCGGGCCAAACAGCAATCCTAAATCTGAAAATGGTGGAGAAACTTATGCGAAAAACAAGTTGGGCTGCACTGTTTCTAGTTTGCGCTGCTGCGTTTGCGACTCTTGCGGCGGCTCCCGCACCTCAAGGCTCGGGCTATCACATGTTGAAGAAGTTGACGCTCGGTGGTGAAGGCGCCTGGGATTATCTCTCCGCCGATCCCGTCTCTCATCGCCTGTTCATCTCGCGCGGCACGCACATCATGGTTGTGGATGCGGACGGCAACGTCGTCGGCGATATCCCCAATTTGCAAGGAACCCACGGCGCACAAATCGTGCCGGAGTTCGGCCGTGGCTTTTCCAGCAATGGGCGCTCAAACTCGGTGACCATCTTCGACCTGAAGACGCTTGCGACCATTAGCGAAGTAAAATTGCCCGCGGCGGATGGGCCGGATGGCTTCATGTACGACCCTGCATCGAAGAGCGTCTTCGTGTTCAATGCCCGCAGCCACGATGCAACAGCTGTGAACGCCAAGACCGGTGAAGTGGGAGGCACGGTCCCGCTTGGCGGCAAGCCCGAAGCGGCGCAAGCCGATGGCGCAGGCCACGCCTGGGTCAATGTCGAAGACAAAGCGCAGCTTTTGGAGTTCGATACAAAAGAATACAAGGTGCTCCACACCTGGCCTCTGGCGACTTGCGAGGAACCGACTGGGATGGCCATCGATACGGCCCACAAGCGGCTGTTCATCGGTTGCCACAGCAAAGTAATGCTCGTGACGGATTACGCAGGCAAAGTCGTTGCCAGCGTGCCCATCGGGCAGGGCGTGGACGCTGCCTCCTTCGATCCAGCAACCGGGTTTGCATTTGCCTCCTGCGGCGACGGCACGATCACCGTGGCTCATGAGGATTCACCGGACAAGTACACCGTGGTGGAAACAATTTCAACGCAGCGGGGCGCGCGGACCATGGCGCTCGACACCGCGAACCATCGCGTCTTCACCGTCACGTCCGATTTTGGTCCGCCGCCGGCGGCGACCGCGGATAATCCGAATCCCCGGCCGACCCAGGTGCCTGGCACATTCACGCTGCTGATTTACGGCAGGTAGGGCGTCGAACAGAGGGGGTCGTCTTTCCGCGCGTACAGGGAGATAAAGTTATAGGCGCGACGCGTTCAATTCGTGGAATTGCTGGCGGGAGCGTTCGCAGTGCCGCCTCGAGGCGCGGGATATTCCGCCTCATGGAACGTGCCGATAAACCAGCGGTCGTTCTGTTTGATCATCGTGACGATCATCAGCCCCTTGCGAGGCGGAATCGCCGATCCGTCCGCCGACTTTGTTCCGGTGATGACGGTGTCGGCATCAGCTTCCGCCAATTCAGGAGTGAAAAAGCGGATGCTTTTCACGGTGTCCGTGCGCAGCGAGTCTTTCAAATTGCCCGCGAAAAGCGATGCAAACCACTTTTCAATATCCGCGCGGCCATGGCTGTGCCTTCCCCCCATATTCGTGAAGTCTGCGTCCTCCGCGAAAGTCATGGCGACGCCATGCGCATCGTGGCGGCTGAAATTTTCGGAGAAATCGGCGCACACCTGTTTGATGGCAACGGAATCCGCTTCAGCGGCGTTCGGCTGGCTCTGCGCAGGAGCCGCACAGAGCATCGTTGGAAGAACCAATGAAATCACGGGAGCCGCGATGATGTATGGAAAACGCATTGTGCCCTTCACACCGAAAAAACTTCCAGCGAGTCGCACTGCCTTTTGCGGCGCAATCATACGCCACTTCAATTTCCATCGGAATATTTTCATCATTCGTGCAAGGATGGAGAAGCCTCGGTGCGGAGCGAATATTATTGACATATCGTTTAAACAGCAACAAGCTCTGCACCCGAAGACTTGACCCCGCCTGAAATCGATTCACTGCAGTAGGCATGGGAGGAGAATCACATGAGATCATTTAGAAATCTGATCGGGATGTTGCTGGTGATCGGGATTAGCGTAGCCGCGGGGCGCACACTGAGCGGGCGATCCCAACAAGCTGCCGGCGCCGCTGGAACGCCATCGCAGGCGTCCATGGCAACTTTTCCAAAAGATGTTTACGCCAATACAGGCAACCGGCTTCCCGCCATCAAACGCGATGATCTGGACGATGCCGGAAAAAAACTTTTCGACGGGAGAGGGCCGGTAGATTCTTTCGGACCGGGGGCCATACGGCTCTATAGCCTGCCCGTGTCCGAACACATGGAAGGCGTGAACGATTTCCTCCGGCACAAATCCGGTCTTGATCCGCGGCTGGTGGAGCTGGTGATTCTGGTTACGGCGCGGGAGTCGGACAGTGAATATGTGTGGACCGCGCATGAACCACAGGGTCTGAAGGCTGGCTTGCAACAGGAGATAGTTGATGTCGTCAAATACCGCAAACCGACGAATGGCCTCGCCGAGAAGGATGCGGTCATCATTAATCTAGGCCGTGAAGTGCTCGTCAAACATCACGTGAGCTCGGAAGTCGCAGCTCGCGCGCTAGATTTGTATGGGAAACAGGGACTCGTCAACATCGTTTCCCTGATGGGGGATTACGCTTCTACCGCCATTTTGTTGAACGCGTTCGATCAGCACGTGCGCCCGACGGATAAGCCTCTGCTGCCAATACCGTAAAATCGAATTGCATAGACAGTAGCGCAGGCTTCAGCCTGTGGGTTTTGGTCCTAGCAAGGACGAACCCCCGCAGGCTGAAGCCTGCGCTACAAAACCCCCAAGAAAATTATTTCGCTTCGATGTAAAAGCGCTTGGCCGCGTCGGCAATCCAGCCGGGATTCTCCCAGTCGGGATATTTCGCGCGAAATTCCGCGGACAACAACTGCGCTGTTTCTTCAGAAGACTTTCCCTGCGCTTTGAGTTCCACGACGCGTGATTGCACGGCCTTGAGGTACGTGCGCTCCGCGCTGATGAGCGCGGCGCCGCCTACTTCGCCGTGGCCGGGAACTATCGTGTGGGGGTGAAATTCATCGAGCTGGTCCAGGATGGACAGCCAATTTTTCCCACTCGCGTCCGCATCGGGAAATATGGGGAAAAACCGATTGATCACCACATCCCCCGTGAAGAGAACTCCATCTTCCACGACGAAAATGTTGTTATCTCCCCGCGTATGCGCCGGCCCAAGCCAGACCAGCCTCACCGTGACTCCGCCCAAATCGAGTGTTGCTTCATGATCGAAAAGGATGTCTGGCGGGCGGGGCTTGACGTCCTGCAGGAGCGCTTTCATTTCCGGGGTCCTTTGACTGAAATTGTGGATGAACTCCGGCTGCTTTCGATCGACTTCCTCCTGTTGAGCTTCGGGACGAATCACAATCGTATTGGCAGGGAAAGCTTGCCCGCCGGTCATGTGCTCCGGATGGAAATGAGTCGTCGTGAAATACAGATCGGTATTCTTGCTGACCTTGGCGAGTTCGCGCAAAACGGTTTGCCCGTTTCTAGGCCCCATTCCGGCGTCCACGATCAGCGTCGCTCGAGTCCCAACGATGATGCCAATGTTGGGCACGAGATTCACGCGCCCGTCCGGGATCACGTAAACATGCTCCGAGACTTTGATCGTCTTGTTTTCCTGCACGAGCGGCGGAGGTTGCGTTTGATTGTGGCCGAGCGGCGCCGTCTCCTGCAGTTCGTTCGCAATCGCCGCACCCGTCGCCCCCAGAAGTCCCAAGAGTGTAAGGAAGAGGAGCGTCGTCAATCTAAAATGAATCCAGCGTGGCCCCATAATTTTTTCTCCTTCAGCTGAATCGCAGTGGGGATAGCAGATAGCGTGTACGCCGAATGCTATGGCGGCTGGTCCGCCCTGTCAATCGGTATGAGTTTCGGGCCAACCAAAGGCTACGGTTGATGCTAGAACCACAATAATTCAGTTCAATTGGAAAGGGGTTGAGTGTATAAGTGTGCCCAACGGAGAGGTGAACATGAGACGACTCGTCGCAAGTGTTTTATTCATCGGCGCAATTTTTTCCGCCGCGTGGACAGCGAACAGTGCAATCACATTCGCGGCTGACGACGGCGCCGCGGCTCTGCAGGCAGACACGGCTTTGCAACTCGCCCTCAAAAAGAAAGACGCGAAGGCGGTCGGCGCGCTGCTGGACCAGCAGTTTACCTGGACCAACGGTGCCGGACAAACCCTGATGAGCGCGCAATTTCTGAAAGACGCCTCGGCGGGCACTGCGGTGGGCGACACCGAGTACACCGATGTGAAGGGCCGCGATTACGGCCAGCTCGCCATCGTCACCGGCATCGGCAAACGCACGGGACGCCCCGGGACATTTTTCGCGCGCATCTGGGTGAACAGGCCGGCCGGTTGGTTGCTGCTCACCCATCAGGACACCGTCATCCTGGCGAAGCTCCCTCCGAGCCCGCCAGCGCCCGCCGCCGGAAAAGGCGCGACTGCTGCGGTAGATTGCGAAAATCCTTGCCGAACTATTCCTTATATGCCGAAAACAGCGGCTCAAAAGGAAGTCGTAAAGGCCTATCAGGACGTGGAGACGGCGGTCACATCCCACGATGCCAAGACCTGGGCCTATCACGTCGCGGACGAGTTCATCGGAATCGGCCGGAAATACGCGGGATCGCCCGACACAAAGGCGGGACGCGTGGGACAAATTGGAATCGTCACCAATCGCGTCGTCTTACCCAAGATGCTCTGGGGCGAGGCGTATGTCTTCGGCGATACGGCAATTATCATTGCCGACCATCAGCCGGCAGGTGAACCGCCCTATCACGTCATTCGTGTGTGGGTGAATCGAGACGGCCGCTGGCAGTTGTTCCACAGGCAAGAGACCACCATCGAAAAAGGTGTTGCGCGATCCCAGTAGGACGGGCTTCAGAGCCTGTGTGGAAACTGTGAAATCTTTGTAGGGCACGGCTTCAGCCGTGCCGTAAAGTATGCAGAATCAACACGGCTTTAGCCGCTGGCGTGTTCGAAATCGAGTTACCACACAGGCTCTTCAGCCTGTCTGCCGTTCCGCGCTGACACAAATCAAAACCGGACAGGCTGAAGCCCGCCCTACATAGGCGGATTCGCCGCGACTTGTTGCGGCTTCAGGATTTCGTCGATGAGAAAAAGGTCCGTGAGCAGCGCGCGCAGATGGATGGAAGCGTTCAGATTATCGATCAACTGAGAGCTGATGGTGGCCTGAGCAAGAACAAGGTGAATCGAAGCGAGCGAATCCCGAGCGTCCTTTTCGAGCACAGTCAGAAATTCCAAATAACGGCCGGCGGGCTGAAGATTTTCTTCCTTCACCGCTCTCGTGTACACCTCAGCCAATCCTGTAAGCGCCTCGACGCCGCGATTCAGGAATTCACGCACTTGCGAACTGGATTGGCTGTTTTCCTTGCCGGAAAGCCCTTGACCGGCATAAGCAAGCAAGAACTCGTAACACTCTTCGATGGCATTGCACCGGGCACTTACGTCTTCACGCCCCATCTAGGCGGGAGCTTTCTTTGATTCCGGCCGAGCGGCGGTGGCAGGGACTTGTTCGGCAACGGGCCAGCGGCTCGGGTCGTGGTGTTCGAGGTACTTTTCTCGGCTCATCCAGCCAAAGATCATCGACTCGGTGATGAAAAACTTTTCCGGGCGAATCGCCATGTAGATGTGCACCGTGACGAGCGCGACAAATCCTACGCCCGCGAGCCCGTGCAGCACGTACATCCAGCCCCAGGTCATATCGCTGAAGAGATATGGATTGCGCGGGAAGAAGGGCGTACGCACGCGCTTCATCATGAAGAGGCCCGTGCCGATCACGGAAAGCCCGGCCAGCATCACCACCAGGTGATACAGCTTATTCTCCAGCGGATACTTGGCGAATTTCCGCGGTTCGGGAGCGGCTTGCCCCAGGGCGCGCTTCATCCTCCTTCCAGCGTCCTCGATGTCTAACTTGTCAGGCCAGATGGACCAGAAGTCCAGACCCAGGAAAGAATCAAATATGTGATAGACGACGGAGATCGAAAGAACGATTCCCGCGATCCAGTGGTAAGTGACCCACGGAAACTGGACGCCCACTTTGGGGAGAAACGCAGTGAACAGCAAGGCAAGCATGGCCAGCGCCATGATCGCGTGAAACAGCCGTGCGCTGAGATTGTGCCGGGGAACGCGCTCGGGAATTCGCCCCGCGGCCGCGGCGGAAACGCCAGAGGAGGCTGCCGAATGCGCCGCCTTGGCCCAAATGCTCACGTACAGGGCGTGAACGATGAGAAACAGCAATCCCCCGATTGCGGAAACCCACAAGAGGGTCCAGGAAATATGGGTCGGCACCTGCTGTCCCCACGGACTTGTCGCCCACTGAATGAGGTTCAAGTTGCCTCCTACGCAGCCTCGCCACGAATCGCGCGCTTCACCAGGTTTCTGAGCAACGGCACTTTGTAGCCGTTATATTGCAAAGGTTGCGCTCCGCGAATCGCGAGCTGCCCAGCCATCTCCGCCGTTTCCTCGTTGCGCGGTTTTCCGACCACCGCGGCTTCGACCGCGGTTAGCCGGACGGGATGAGCCGCCACGCCGTTTGCTGCCAGCCGGATTCGCTGAATCGTGCCGCCAGAAATCACCATCGCCGCCGCCACGTTGACCAGAGCAAAATCCCACACGGCGCGGTCTCGAACCTTTTCGAAATAGAATTGCGCGCCGGCCCAGGTGGAAGGGATTCGAATGGTAGTCAACAGGTCGCCGGGTTGCAAGATCGTCATCTTGGTAATATCGGTCCCAGGACCGATGAAGTAATTTTCAGCGTCGACGACGCGCTCGCCCTTCGGCGTTCGAATGACAAACTTCGCATCAAGAGCGATCAGCGCAGGCGCCGTGTCGGAAGGATTGACGGCCACGCAACGGTCGGCATCGAGGATGGCGTGCTCGCGATTCAGGCCCGTTGGAGTATCCGCATAGCAAATGTTGCCGCCGGCGCGATAGCACGGCCAGCCGCCTCTGTAATACCAGCAACGGGCATCCTGGGAAACGTTGCCGCCGATCGTGCCCTGATTGCGAATCTGCGGCGAGGCGGCCGCTTCGGCCGCGTTCGGCAGGATGCCGTACTTCTCCCGAATCATGGGGTGGCGGACCACTTCGGTGAGCGTGGTCATGGCGCCAATCTCGAGGCCGTCGCCAGCCGCACGCACGCCGCGCAGCTCTCTGACCTGGCTCAGATCGATGACCACCTCGGGCCGCTTGATCCGGTCCTTGAACCAGTCAAAGCTATCGAGGCCGCCGGCCAGCACCCAGGCCTTCGCGCCGTGCCGGGCCTGCAAGGCCAACGCGTCATCAACGGACGTGGGCTGGAAGAGTTCGAACGCTGGTATTACGTCATGAATGACTGCCATTTTCCGTTCTCCTCGTATCTAGAGACTGGAGCCTGGATGCTAGATGTTGGATCGCAAAGGATCCTGAGTCGGCCTGCCTGCTTCCAGAGAAGCCAGGATGACGTCGGAAGTTACCGGCGCTCGCCGGAAGATTTCGTCACCCAGAGCGTCCGAAAGAGCGTTCAAGATGGCGGCGCAACCGCCGCCAACAGGAGGTTCGCCGATGCCGCGCGAGCCTATCGGTGTCTCCGGATCTGGAATTTCGACGGCTGCCCATGCCATCTTGTCCGGGATATCCAGAATCGTCGGCGGCTTGGTGTGGTGGAAACGCCGGGATACGGCCAAGCCGTACTGCTGGTCGTAGACCCATTTCTGGCCGATTGCATGACCGATGCCTAGGGTCGATCGTCCGAGAATCTGGCCGCCAAGCGCCCGCGGATGGAGCACGGTGCCGACGTCGGCGTAAGCGAGAAAATCCAAAATGCGGTACTGGCCGGTTTCGACGTCGGCTTCAATTTCGGCAAAGGAGGCGACGAAGGAAAATGTATTGCCATCGTGCGGGTACTTGTCCTTTGCAACGGCCAAGAGGCCCTGGCCCGCCAGCGCCGTGGCTGACACCACTGTAAATTTGTTTATGTCCGGAGGCAGTTCGTGGCCATCGTAGGCGCCTCCCAGCTTGATCGCCCGCTGAGCGGCTTGGGCCAGTGTCATGCCGGCGCCTCCACCTTTCCGGGAGACGCGTTCGTTGGCAACGACATAATCCTCAGGCTTGCCGCCGAGGTCCTTGGCCGCAATCTGTTGCAGCTTCAGGATGGCGTCTGACGCCACGGCGTGCGCCGCGCGCGTCATGGCATGGGTTGTCTGGCTGCCGCCGGAGGGGCATGTCCATGGCAGGTTCTTCGAAGTGTTGCCCCAAGTAAGATCGCACTTTCCCCAGGGCACGCCGAGTAGTTCGGCGACCACGCGATGCACGTCGGTCCACGATTCCGTTCCCAGATTGCCGACTCCGGACTGGATATAGACCCGGCCATCGGGTTTGATCACGAACAAACCATCGAAGCCCGTAGTGCCGCCGGAGTAAGTGCTGACCGATACGCCGACACCGCGCACCTTCGATCCGTTCCGCTTGCCGGTGTTCACTTTCCTCTCATCCCACTTGAACTGCTCGGCGCCGCGGTCGAGCGCTTCCTTGATGAAGGCGCTAGTGGCATATTGCTGCTTGCCCGCCACGAGCGGCCCGAACGGGGCCTTACCCTCCGGGGCGTTGAGGCGCCGGAGGGCTACCTGATCCACCCCGAGTTTCCGCGCGGCTTTCGCGAGAACCGGTTCCATGATCGCGATTCCCTGCATTCCGCCGGGCGAGCTCTGCGCACTTCGAGGGGGCGTGTTCGTCAGGACGGTCACCGAACGCCAGCGCATCGCTTGCGGCTGGTACAGAACCGAGACGATGCGGCCCGAAGAGAACGCGTCCCCCACCATGTCGTACGGGCCGTTGTCGCAGATCACGTACATATCGACGGCCATGATCCGGCCTTCCTTGGAGAATCCAACTTTCATCCGGCCGTGCAGACTGGGACGCCCGCGGCCGATGTAATTCTCCTCCTCGCGGCTAATGCGCATCATGACCGGAGCGCCGGTTTTTTTCGCGAGGAGCGCGGGGATCACCAGCGTGATGTCGCCAGTTATCTTACTGCCGAATCCTCCCCCTGTATACTCACTGATAAATACGACATTGCTGACGTCGATTCCCAGCCAGCGCGCGATCGCGGGGGCGGTCTGGGCCGTGCTCTGCGTGCCGGTGTGAACGAACACCTTGCCGTTCTGCCAGTAGGCCATCGCGGTGCGTGTCTCCAGGCACTGGTGGCTCGTGTTGGGCGTAACGAATGTCTCGTCGAGCACCAGCGCGGCGTTTTTCAACCCGGCGTCGACATCCCCGACATGCCACTCTTCGGTCTCCTTGCCCAACGGCAAACGGCCTGCCTTGGCCTCCTCGAAATCTTCCTTGGTCCACTTCAGGGTGTGCAATTCGGGCGGCGTCAAAGCGGGCCTTTCCCCGGGCTTCGGCGGAAGGGGCGTCACGCGGACCCAAACGTTTCCATCCGTTCTTGCATTCGGGCCGCCGGGCCGCAGACTAACCAGCGGATCGACGACGAACGGCAAAGGTTCAAGATCGATTTTGATTTTTTCAATCGCCTCGGCGGCGGTGAGTTCGTCGATCGCGGCCACGGCAAGGATCGGCTGGCCTTGATACAACGGCTCATTCGTCAGCGCCTGAAATCCCCTGGGGTTTGCCAGGATCACGGTGCCGTTATCGTTGATGCTGTTGGCCGGAGCGGGCAGATCGTCCGCGGTGAGAATTGCTTTTACTCCCGGCATGGCCAGCGCCGCGCGCGCGTCGATACTCCGGACGCGTGCATGAGGCATGGGGCTCAGGGCCAGCTTGCAGAAGAGCATGCCATCCGCGCGATAATCCTCGGCGTATTTCGCCTTGCCTGTTACTTTCGCGTAGAGGTCGCCAGTAATGTAGTTTTTGCCGATCAGCTTGTATTTGTTTGGTGGCGTTATGTTTGCCATGTTTACGCCTTCCTCAGGTTCTCTGCGCCGCGCATCATCGCGGTGAGAATCTTGTCATAGTCCTGGCACCGGCACAGGTTGCCAGAAATGCCGTGCGCGAGTTCCGCGCGCGTGGGGTTGGGATTGGTTTTTAGAAAACCTACCGTCGCCATCAGGAAGCCGGGCATGCAGAACGCGCACTGGAAGCCTTGTTCGTCGATCACGCCCTGCTGCACCGGGTGCAGCGTGCCATCGGGCTTGGCGAGGCCTTCGATCGTCTGGATCTTTTTGTCCCGAACGGTGTGCGTGAACACCGAGCAGGAGTAGTACGGAACATCGTCAATCAGCACGGTGCAAGCGCCGCATTCGGCCTGGTCGCAGCCGATCTTCGTGCCGGTGAGGCCGAGCTTATAGCGCAGCGTCATCACCAGCGTCTCTTGCTTCATGACGTCCACGCGCCGCTGCTGCCCGTTGACATTCAAAGTGATCAGCCGGTCGACCGCGCCCGGCGCCGATGCTTGCGCCCACACATTGGAGACGCGGAACAAGTAGCTCGTCGAGGACACAACGCCCGTCGCAATGACGCTTTTGATGATGTCCCGCCTTGAGATCTGGTTTGAAGTGTTTGAGGTGGAACAGCCGGGGTCCGTCAGTTCATGGTCTGCCATCGGAACTCCCTTGAATAAGGATTTGCTTTGATATAACCCCGGAGGTGAGCCTCTGTCAACGATATAAATAAGGGACTTATACGCTTAATTTTCTCGGACGAAGGAATCAACTAATACGCAAGCCAAATTGCGCGAATCCTTATAGACGACGAATCCAACGATAAAAATATCTACATCGAGATGAGGAGGGCGGTCCAGCTTCGTCGGGTGGCATAAACGCAGTTGAATGAGCCTTCTCCTAAATGTATAATCTAGTAGGATAGTCAAATGGAATTCCTATACAACCCTCGTAAAGCAGCGCAAGCAGCCGCATATTTGGTGAGTTTGAATGGCGGCCGAATGGATATGCTTTCGCTCATCAAAATTCTCTACCTGGCCGACAGGAAAAGTTTGTCTCAGCGAGGCCGATCTATTACCGGTGACGCGATGGTTTCCATGCCGCACGGCCCGGTCCTCAGTCGCATCTACGACAATATCAAATGCGGACCTGAAGAGGGCCAAGTACAACCTTGGTATGAGTACCTAACTGAGCGAGAGGACAATACTATTTCAGTACGACAGGCGAATCCGCCCACGGATGAGTTGAGCCAATACGAGCGTGACACTCTCCAAGAAACCTTGGCTCAATATGGTCATTTCAAGCCGTTAGAGCTTCGGGCGATTACGCACTGTCTTCCAGAATATAAAGACCCTCAAGGATCATCTCTTCCGATTGATCCCGTGACTATCCTCAAGGAAGAAGGTTGGTCGGAAGAAGATATCCATGATGCTATCATGAGCGCCCGAGAGCAATTCTTTCTCAATGTAGTTTGTGCATGAATCCGGGAGACACTTTTCTCCTTCCCGATGCGTTTGGCATTCATCTGAATTGTGTCTTGAAGGTTTTGCCCGATGGTTCTGTAGTTTTGTGCCACTTCACGTCCCGCACATTACGGAGCGACACGACTTGCATAATACAAGTTGGCGAGCATTCCTTCGTCACACGGGAAACTGTAGTGCGCTACGATGAATGTGTGCATCTTTGTTCAGAGGAAGGGTTGAAAGCTCTTGAAAGGTCGATCTGGAAACGTTTCGAGCCGCTCGATGCGGAGTTACTGGCGCGAGTAATCCAGGGCGCTTTGGATTCCCCGCAGACCACCGATAAAATCAAAGCACTCTTGAAATAGCGTTCGGGCCCCAAATCAAGTCTATCGTTCGTCAATCTCGGTCTAAAACTCGCGCCGATCTGCTCTGAGCTAGACGAGGGCCTCAAGATGGCCGAGTTTTCAGTGGATTGCGGAGAGAACAATTTGCGGAAAGACTCGCTAATTCCCTGGCACGTGAATGTAGCCACGAACCGCCAGATTCATAATCGTGGTCATTGCCCACTGATCGATCTGGATCTCGGGATTGATTGTGGCCATGTCGATTTTCCTTCCCAATACGCCTTGGCCGCAAACGCGGAAGTCAACGCCTGCTTGCTTCATGCTGTGGATCAAAGGGATATTCGGATTGTCATGGCCGTCCTTGAGGGCTTTGTACGCCGCGTTGTTCAGGGCCAACTCGGTTCCTTCTTGATGAAATACCACGACGAACTTTCTGTGATCGGCCGGGACGCCGCCCTTGGCGAGCGTGTTGAAATATCGTGAGATGAAGGTGAGACCGGGATTCACTTCATCGATTTTCGGGGAGGCTTTGCCGATATCGAAAACCACCTTGTACATCAGGCTGGGATCGGGCAATTCGTGCTCGTTGGGAAAATCGATGGCGGCATCGACGCCAGGTATGGGCAGGGCTTGCGCCGATTGCGCATGCGTTGAACCCGGAAGAGCAGTCAATATTGCAAATACTGCTACCGCTCCGATCCATACGTTTTTCATTTTGCTCTCCATAATTTAAGACGCTCGTCTTGACCGCGCGGGATCGACGATATTCTACATCTTTAAATCCGGCCTCAATCAATTCTTTTCGTGTTTTCGCAGCCGCCTTACAATTTCGCCGCTGCGCCGCCATCAATATTGACGATATCGGCCGTTATAAAACGCGACTCGTCTGAAGCGAGAAACAGCATGGCGTTGGCAACGTCTTCCGCATAGCCAGGGCCTTTGAGCAATTGCCACATCTCGAAGTGGCGCGCGAAGACATGCTCGCCAGCGGCGGTCGTGAGACGTTTCGTCAGAATTTGGCCGGGGCGGACACAGTTGACGCGAATATTGTGGCGTCCACCGAGACTCGCGATGTAGCGCGTAAAACCTTCGAGGCCGGCCTTGGCGGCAATATACGATGCCGAAGGAAGAGAGGGATACCTTTCCAAGACGGCGTCGCTCACACCGGACACGGCGGACAAGGAAGACACGTTGACGATCGCTCCGCCGCCGGCTGCGATGAGGTGCGGCCATGCCGCCCTGCAGGTTAGGAAGCAAGCGGTCAGATTCACTCGCAGAACACGATCCCATGTCTCATCGGATTCCTCGGGGAACATTTCGCGGGCGCCGCCACCGGCATTGTTGATGAGCACGTGCAAGCCGCCATAGATGCTGACGGTTCGGGCGACAGCCGCTTCCACGGCCGCGCGGTCGGTGACATCGCACGGGAGAAAAGTGGCATCCCCGCCCTCCGCGCGGATGGCCTCCTGGACCGCACGACCTTCTGTTTCGCGGCGGGCCAGAATCGTTACTTTTGCTCCTTCTTGTGTAAAGCGGCGAGCGGTGGCTTCTCCGATCCCGCTGTTGCCGCCGGTAATCATGGCCACTTTGTTGTGCAGCCGGCCTGGCATACGTGTGTCTCCTCCCCGAGAGAATCAATTTGCCGGCAGAGAAAGCGAATTCGAGCGAGCCGTCAAGTTCCAAATGTCACGAAGGACGGCGACCGAATTCATGTCCCTTACCGAATGAATGATTTGGTCGCAGCGGGCCGTTGGAAAAACACGCGTCGCAAGCGAGTGGAACTTGGCTGATAATTCTTGCCAGGTCAGCGGGTTTTCCGGATCGCCTTTCGGATAACGGACATATTTTTCAAAGTGCGTACCGTTCGTCAGATGAACGGATACAAGGGCCGGCCACTCCGCCGGAAAGTTCTTTTCGATACGCATATCTTTTTGCAGGACCACTTTTCCCATCAAACTTTTAATCTGCGACGAGTGGAAACTGTCGCCTGAGAATTGATCGAGGCCGGCCGCACGATCGGTCAGGGCCACCGCGGCACCATAGGGCATGGAAAACTGTGCGTCCACAACATTCGATGGCGAGTATTTTCGTTTCCGAGGCTCGCAAACCAGGGGCCAACCGGCTTCGAGGACGGCGACTTCGACGCGTTCGATCTGCTCGGGATAAATTTCATGCTCGTTTGCAAGTTCTATAAGGCCGTCGATGGGAGCCTGCATATAGCGGCAGCACGCGTGGGGCTTGATGCTGGTCCGCATGATTTCAAAATTTTGCCCCAAGTCTTGAGTGACGAGTTCGGGCTTTGCCTTTCGCGAGTACGCCCAAAGAAAGCCATCGCGACCTTCGAGAATCGTGGCGGGGCCTTGAAAACCTTCCGCGGCGAGCCTCGCGGCCAGGATTCCGTTTTGCGCGGCGAGTCCCGGGTGCAGCCGCTTGGTCCACGTGCCCTCCGCCAGGAACTCCAGGGAACCAGCGGCCATGCTGCCGGCGATGCCAACGGCGGAAAGCATTTGCTCTTCGCTCAGACGCAGAAGTTTCGCCGCGGTTACAGCCGCGCCAAATACGCCACAGGTCGAAGTTGGATGGAAGCCCAATTCGTAATGAGATTTCGGCTGCAGCGCCATAGCGAGGCGCGCGGCGACTTCGTATCCGGCGACAACGGCGGACACAAATTGGCCGGCGTCAATGTCAGGATGAATTTCACTCAGCGCGATGGCCGTCGAAAACATCACCACACCCGGATGAATGGACCCGGCCTGATGGGTATCGTCCAGCTCCACGCTATGAGCCGCGGCGCCGTTCGCCAGCGCCGCGGATTCCGGCGATGTTTTTGACGCCGTGCCAATTACCGTGCAGTGGCCCGGAGAAGCCGAGCGCGCAAGCATCCGGTAAACTGGCTGCGAGGATTCCGTGAGCGAGCCTGCAATTGCAACGCCAAGATAATCGAGAAGCAAATACTTGGTGCGCTCGACGACTTCGCTGCTCAGATCCTTGGAACTGAGCGCATGAGAGAAAAAAACGAGTGTGCGAGTGATGGGGTCCATGAATTCTCCGTCCCGCAGTGTGCCGGCGTTCGTTACGATACTCTACAAATTCATTTCTGCTATCCTGCCCTCTGGCCGTTTGTGAATTTAAGCGATTGCTTATCCTTTGGGACAGAGTTTACGCTAGCGCTCGCCGTAGGACGAGGTCTTCCGTTGAATAAATCGAGCCGCTTCGTTGAGGAATCGCACGGAGAACTAAAATCCGCCGTGCGCGAATTGTGCCGGGAATTTCCCGACAGTTATTGGCGGGAGCTGGACGAGAAGCGCGCCTACCCCGAGGCCTTTGTCCAGGCCCTGACGCATGCAGGGTATATGGCTACGCTGATTCCCGAAGAGTACGGCGGCGCCGGGCTAGGCGTCACGGAAGCTTCCGTCATCCTCGAAGAAATCCACCACTCGGGCGGAAATGCCGCGGCGTGCCACGCGCAGATGTACATCATGGGCACTCTTTTGCGGCATGGATCGGAAGCGCACAAGCGGCAATATTTGCCGAAGATCGCCGACGGCTCTCTCCGATTGCAAGCGTTCGGAGTGAGCGAACCCAATACGGGCACCGATACCACGCAGCTGAAAACCATGGCGGTCCGCAATGGGGACCGCTATGTGATCAATGGGCAGAAAATTTGGATTTCACGCGCAGAACATTCCGACCTGATGCTGCTACTGGCGCGAACCACACCTGTGGACCAAGTGAAAAAACGCACCGAAGGCCTATCCACCATTTTGGTTGATCTGCGCCAGTCCGTGGGCCATGGGTTGAGGATTCGCCCCATCCGCACGATGATGAACCATGCCACGACGGAATTGTTTTTTGATAATTTGGAAGTTCCCACCGAAAATCTGGTTGGCGAGGAAGGCCAGGGATTCCGATATCTACTGGACAGTTTAAATGCGGAGCGAATCCTGATCGCCTCGGAATGCATCGGTGACGCGCGCTGGTTCCTGGAACGCACATGCCGCTACGCGAATGAGCGAGTGGTTTTCGGCAGGCCGATCGGAAAAAATCAGGGCATTCAATTCCCGATCGCCCGCGGATACGCCAACCTGGAGGCGGCGCGGCTGATGGTCGCGCGCGCGGCCAGCCTGTTCGATAGCGGCAAAGCGTGCGGGCCCGAAGCAAATATGGCGAAGCTTCTGGCGGCTGACGTTTCCTGGGAGCTGGCAAATGTCGCGATGCAGACGTACGGCGGTTTCGGCTTCGCCGAAGAGTACGATATCGAGCGCAAATTCCGTGAGACCCGACTGTATCAAGTTGCGCCCATTTCCACGAATTTAATTCTGAGCTATTTGGCGGAGCACGTTCTGGGCCTGCCCCGGTCATATTGATGCTGCCTCTTGAAGGAATCACGGTCGTGTCCTTGGAGCAGGCCGTCGCTGCGCCGTTCGCCACTCGGCAGCTGGCGGATTTGGGCGCGCGCGTGATTAAGATCGAACGCCCCGATGTCGGAGACTTTGCGCGCGGCTATGATGTAACCGTGCGAGGGTTGTCCAGCCACTTTGTGTGGCTCAACCGATCGAAGGAATCCTTGACGCTGGATGTGAAGCGGCCGGGAGCCAAGCTGGTTCTGCATCGCTTGCTGGAGAAGGCGGACGTTTTTGTCCAGAATTTGGCGCCCGGAGCAACAGGACGGCTTGGCCTCGTCACTCAGGAACTGCGCAAAAAATATCCGCGTCTGATTATCTGCGATCTTTCCGGCTATGGATCTTCGGGGCCGTACCGGGACAAGAAAGCGTACGATATGTTGATCCAGGCCGAGACTGGATTGATCTCCATCACTGGGACGGAGCAGACGCCGTGCAAGGTAGGCATTTCCGCCGCCGATATCGCCTGCGGCATGTATGCCTATACTGGCATATTGACGGCGCTGCTGGTGAGGTCGCAGACGGGCGAAGGCGTCGCCCTGGAGACTTCCCTTTTCGATTCGCTCGCGGAATGGATGAGCTTCGCCGCCTACTACACGATGGGGGGATCGGCTCCGCAGCGCTCTGGCGCAAACCACGCCACCATCGCGCCTTACGGGCCGGTCGTGAGCGGGGACAATAAAGTGGTGTATCTCGGCCTGCAAAATGAACGCGAATGGAAAAAGTTTTGCGAAGTGGTGTTGGAAAATCCCCAGCTATTCGCGGATTCTCGTTTTGCTTCCAATGCAAAGCGAGTTCAGAATCGGCCGCAGCTCGATTTAGTTATGCAAGATGTTTTCGAGAAGCTGACCGCCGCCGAAATTATCGCGCGGCTCGAAACCGCGCAGATTGCCAATGCCAGGCTGAATACCGTTCAAGAGTTTGTGGAGCATCCGCAATTGAAGGCTCGGGAGCGCTGGAGTACGGTGGGTTCCCCTGCAGGCACCCTGCCGGCGTTGCTTCCCCCTGTCACAATGGAGAATGTGGAAACCGTCATGAACGAAGTTCCGGCGTTGGGGCAGCAAACCGATGCTATTTTGGCTGAATTAGGGTTTGATTCAGAGACCATTGCAGGTTGGCGGCGCGAAAAAATGATCTGATTTTGCCTGGGAACGCCGATTGGGAGATTGGCGTTCCCAGGTAACAACTAAAGGAAGGCGATGATGGCAATTAAAGAGGGTTGGACCGGGCGAGTTTTCGAAGACTTCGAGGTCGGAGATGTTTTTCGTCACGCCCTGGGCCGCACGATTCTTGCTACCGACAATATTTGGTTCACACTTCTGACTATGAATACGAATCCGATCCACTTCGATTATGCCTATGCGGCAAAAACGGAATTCGGCCGGGTCCTCGTTGATTCCACATTTACGCTCGCGGTAGTGACGGGCCAGTCGGTTGCCGACATCTCTCAAAATGCGATGGCCAATTTGGGCTGGGACGAAGTGCGTCTGCCGAATCCGCTGTTCGATGGCGACACGCTCTATTCGCAAAGCGAGGTTCTCGAGAAACGCGAATCGAAGTCCAGACCGAACGTCGGAATTGTCCGCTTCAAGACCACGGGCTTCAAACAAGATGGAACTGTGGTCATCGAATTCAAGCGAACCGTCATGATTTATAAGCGGGGCCATGTTCCCAAGCGAATCGAAGGCCCACGAATCGAACCCCCCAAAAAATAATCGGAAGAGGGTTGATGACAGCGACTCCCACGCCCAGCGGCATTTCAGTGCGGCCCATTCCACTTTCCGTTGGAATGAGCGAAGAGCAAGCTTCGATCAGCCGCTGGTGGCGAATGTTGGGCGGGTTGCTGATGACCCTGGCCCTGGGCACACTTTATGCCTGGAGTGTTTTCGTCACGCCGCTCGAAAATGAATTTGGGTGGAAGCGGGCGCAGACATCTTCCGTCTTTACCCTCGCAGTAATCATGTTTGCGGCGTCGCTGCTTCTTGCTGGAAAACTTCAAGACCGCTTCGGGCCGTTTTGGATCTCGGTAACGGGAAGCATTTTGGTTAGTCTGAGTTTTTTACTTTTTGCATATACATACAGTCTTTACTCCCTCTTTTTTTTCTACGGTGTGCTCGGCGGCATTGGCCTTGGATTCGGCTTCGGGACTGTTGTTCCCGTCGTGGCCAAGTGGTTTCCCGACAGGACCGGCTTGGCGATCGGTCTTGCGCTCGCGGGATTTGGCGGCGGATCGGCTGTTTTTGGGTCGTTCGCAAATCTGGTGTTGTTTCCTCGCTTTGGTTGGCGTACTTCGTGCATGATCCTCGGTGGAATTTTTTTTGCAATGACTATGACTGCGGCCTTTCTGCTGAAGAACCCGGTCAACCGGCAGCCAACGGATAATTTTTCCGTTCTCAGCACAATAACTGCCCGCCACCAGTTCACTCCCGGCGAAGTCTTGCGCACGCCGGCCTTTTACCTGTTGTGGCTGGGCTTTGGACTGGGATCCACCGCGGGGCTCATGGTCATCAGCCAACTGATTCCCTTTGCGAATAGCCAGGGAATCGCCAGCGCCACACTGGCAACTCTGGGACTCGTGGTAGGGGCCTTCGGCAACGTATCTGGCCGAGTCCTGTCGGGCTGGCTCTCGGACATCCTGGGCAGGCTGAATACGCTGCGAGTTGTGCTGGGAATCTCTTGCATCGCCATGCCCTCGCTGTACTGGGTCGGCGCTCATTTGGCTGCGCTCTATGTGCTGATATTTGTGGTGTATTTCTGTTATGGGGCGCAAGCCTCGGTGATTCCCTCGACCGTGTCTGATTTTTGGGGCACGCGGTATGCTGGAACGAACTATGGCACGCTCTTTACTGCCTGGGGGTTTTCCGGAATTCTCGGGCCCACCATCGGAGGAGTGCTTTTCGACAGGTACAGAAACTACGGGGTCGCTTTTTATACGGCTGCGGCGCTGGCAGTGATCGCACTGATTTGTGTTCTAGCCGCGAGGCGCCCAAGCCCTCGATGAACGCGAACGAAGATTGCATTCGTTGGCGGTTAGTCGTATGTTGCCGTTTAGACCAAAAAAAGTGATTCGGGCTTGGTGCACAGGCGGAGGAAAAAAATCCATGGCGAGATCCAAGAAAATACCGGCTGGCCGTCGAGACTTCTTGAAGAGCGTAGTCGCCGGAGCCGCAACGCTAGCTGCCGCGCCGGCGGAGGCTCTGCCCGCACAGCCGGTCGAAGAGCGGGCGTCGCGCGCCATCCCGTTGCTGCCGCCGGTGGTCGAATCCGATCCGCCGGTGGACGTTGAAGTGCTGAACCTGGACCGCTCGGGGTCCGACTTCATGGTGGATGTCCTCAAGTCCCTCGGCATCGAATACGTTTGCTCGGTGGCCGGTTCGAGTTTCCGGGCATTACATGAATCTGTAATTAACTACGGAGGTAACAGTAATCCGGAATTCATCACCTGTTGCCATGAAGAGTCGTCGGTCGCCATGGCCCACGGCTACGCCAAGATTGAGGGCAAGCCGCTGTGCATCTTCGCCCACGGCACCGTCGGGTTGCAGCATGCCTCCATGGCGATTTACAACGCCTATTGCGACCGCGTGCCGGTTTACATCGTAATTGGCAACAATCTGGACGCCACGATGCGAGATTCGGCTTACGGGGAATGGCCCCATAGCGTCCAGGACGCCGCGGCGATGGTCCGCGACTACGTGAAGTGGGACGATGTGCCCATCTCGCTGCAACATTTCGCGGAGTCCGCGGTGCGCGCCTACAAGATCGCGATGACGCCGCCTATGGCGCCGGTGCTGCTCGTGGCCGATAGCGAACTCCAGGAAAATCCGATTCCCGCGGACGCTGCGTTGCACATACCGAAGCTGACGCTGGCGTCGCCTCCGCAAGGCGATTCCGGCTCCGTCGCCGAGGCGGCTCGACTCCTGGTGCAGGCCCAGAACCCATTGATCGTCGTGGACCGCTACGCGCGGACACAGAAAGGCATCGATTTGCTGGTCGAGCTCGCCGAGACTCTGCAGGCGCCGGTCATCGATCAAGCCGGGCGAATGAATTTTCCCACGCGGCATCCACTCAACCAAACCTCCCGCCGCAACGCGGTGGTAGCCAACGCCGACGTCATCATGGGTCTTGAAGCGACGGACTTCTGGAGCGCGCTGAACACCATGCACGATCAAGTGCGCCGCACTTCGCGTCCTATCATGAAGAGTGATGCGAAGCTGATCAGCATCACCACCGGCGATCTCTACACGAAAGCCAATTATCAGGATTTCTACCGCTACACCGGCGTTGATTTGGCCATGGCAGCCGACGCGGAGGCGACCCTGCCGTCGCTCCTTGAGGAAACCAAGCGCCAGATCACGGCGGATCGCAAGCGGGCCTTGCAGGATCGCGGGGCCAAGCTGGCGTCGGCACACGACCATGCGTTGGAACAGGCTCGAACCGACGCGACGTACGCGTGGGATGCGAGTCCCATCAGCACTGCCCGCGTGTGCGCCGAACTTTGGGCCCAGATCAAGGACGAGGATTGGTCGCTCGTATCGCTTCTCAGGCATTTCAGTTGGTGGCCTCTACGGCTGTGGCCTTTCGACAAGCACTACCAATACATCGGCACGCAGGGCGGCGGCGGTATCGGATACAACGCTCCCGCTTCAGTGGGCGCCGCGCTCGCGAACAAGAAGCACGGCCGCTTCTCGGTCAGTATTCAGGACGATGGGGATTTGATGTTTGCCCCGGTCGTTCTGTGGACAGCGGCGCATCATCGCATTCCGCTCTTGAGCGTCATGCATAACAACCGCGCCTATCATGAAGAGCTCATGCACGTGCAACGCATGGCCAACCGGCACAACCGTGGCATTGACCGCGCCCATATCGGAACCACGTTCGAGGACCCCAATATGGATTTCGCGAAGCTCGCGCAGAGCATGGGCGTCTACGCCGAGGGCCCAATCACGGATCCCAACGAACTTGCGCCGGCGCTTCGGCGCGCGATCGCGGTGGTCAAGCGCGGTGAGCCGGCTCTACTCGACGTTGTCACTCAACCACGCTAGGGCGTGTTAAGGAGGGCTAGGGAGCGAACATGAAAACCTTTCGTGGGTACAGCACGGCGGCTGTTGTGGCGCTTGCCATGATGCTATGTATTTGCTCCACGCGTGTGCCGGTCTTGATTGCGGCCCAAGATTCAAAGCCTTCTGATACGCCGGCCGGGAATGCCGAAAACGGGAAACGAGTCTTCGCCAAAATTGGCTGCTATGAATGCCACGGCCGCGAAGGGCAAGGTTCGACGATGACAGGACCGCGAATCGCGCCGGACCCCGTCCCGTTCGATGTGCTCGCTGGCTACGTCCGCAAGCCTACGGGAGAGATGCCGCCGTATACCGCCAAGGTCGTGTCGGATCAGGAACTGGCTGACATCTACGCATTCCTGCAGTCACGGCCGCATCCGCCCTCTGCAAAAGATATTCCAATTCTGAAGTAGGTTTTAGTAGCGCATGCTTCAGCTTGCGGGGTTTGGTACTTGCCAGGCCGAAACCCCACAGGCTGAAGCCTGCGCTACTAAAACCACTAAAAACATGTGCCGTACAAATCAGAACGGGCATACAATCCCGTTACTGGACCTGGCGAAATCGAGCGGACGTTTCCTGGAGGAACAGCGATGGAACAAAATATTGCAGGACTCCGAAAGGCGTTCGAGAGCGGAAAGATCGACCGCCGGCAGCTTATGCGGGCGCTGGGTCTGACTGCCACCGCTGCATTGGCGGCGAGCGTTTCGCCCGAAGTTACGGCATTTGCCGGCGGTGGCGCGCAGGCAGCGATGGCCGGCGGCATGGCCCTCAAGGCGGTCGCCTACAATCACATCAATTATCAAGTGGCTGATTACGCGAAGGTGCGCGACTTCTATGTGAATCTGTTTGGGATGAAGCTGGTTTATGACGACGGCAAACAGTGCTCGGTCGAATGCGGCGATCCGCCGAACGCCATTTATATCCGCCCGCTCAACAGGCCGCTCGACCGGCCGGCCGGCAACTGGTCCGCGCAGATGGGCCAGGGCAACGTCGATCACTTCGCATTCTCGATCGAAAATTTTGAACTGGAGCCGGTGAAACCCGAACTGACTCGGCGGGGTCTCGATCCGAAGCCGGACGGCGCCTACGCCTGGTCCATCAAGGATCCGAACGGCACCACGATTCAAATCTGCGCGACGAAGGGCGTCTTTCCCGGAGCCGCCGCGCCGACCGCCAAGGAATCCGATGGCACCAAGAACCTCGGCTCAATTCCCGGACCCGACGGCAACGGTTTCAAGGCCTACGCCGTGAGCCATCTGGTTTACAACGTTCCCGATGTTGAGCTATCCCGTGATTTTTATATGAATCTGCTCGGAATGAAACTCGTCTATTACAAGCCGGGCAATGTGTTCGGCGTGGATGCGCAAGGGGGGCCGATCTGTTTCCTCAAGTTTGGTGAAAATTATTTCTATCTCCGCAAGAGCCAGCATCCCGACAAGAAATCGTATGTCGCGCATTTCTCGATGGCGGTCGAGAATTTCGATCAGGCTGCCGTCAAAGCCGAATTGGAGCGGCGCGGCTACAAGCCTCAAGCGGATAGCAAATATGGCTGGTCCATTCAGGATCCCGCGGGAATGAGGACCGAGGTCGCCGGAAAAGGGATGCCGGAACATATCGGGGGCGATTGCGCTGGCGGCAATGCAGGATGTCCCGGCGGCCAGGATAAATAACAAACCGCAAGCTAACCCTGGAACGCCAATCTCCCCGCCGCGCCGGGTGTTTTGCGTGGACGCCCGCCGCGGCGGGGAGATTGGCGTTCCAGGGAAATATCACCAGAAATTCCTGAAAGGCTGGACAGAGGTCTTCCAATGAAACGATTCAGTTTAGTTGTCTTAGCATTCGCCGGATTCTTTTTTCCGAGTCCATCCTGGGCGCAATCGGGCGGGAAAGGCGTGGATCGTCTTTACATCCTCGATTGCGGTCAGGGGCACGCCCCCGACGAATCCCGATGGACAGTTGGCGTGAACGTCGGAAAGCCGATCGACATCTCGGTCAACTGCTATCTCGTCCATCACGCGGGCGGCTACTTTCTCTGGGATACCGGCATCTCCGATGCGGTTGCCTCCATGCCCGACGGCTGGTATCCGAATAATAATCCGGCGACGGACATCCATTGGACACGCGCGAAGTCGCTCGAGTCGCAACTTACCGGAATCGGCGTCAAACCGTCGGACATAAAGTTCGTAGGAATTTCCCATACGCATCCCGACCACATTGGCAACGCCGAACTGTTCCCGGCCGTGCCGTTCTTGATTCAAAAGGCTGAGTATGATTTCTACTTCGCTCCAGGGAAAACGGGGATTGCGAAGCCTCCCTCGGACGCAAGGCCTACTTTCCAGAAGGAGCACCCGGTGAATTTGGTGCAGGAAGACCTGGACGTGTTCGGCGACGGCTCGGTCATGATCGTCTACACTCCGGGCCACACGCCCGGACATCAGTCGTGCCTCGTGCATCTTCCCAAGACAGGCTGGGTTTTATTGAGTGGCGACGCCGTTCACCTGCAGGAGAATTGGGACAACCGCCGCATCCCGTATTTCAGCACCATGCCGGCCGAGCAGAAACTTCAGACCCAATTGTCCATGCAGCGCATGGCCGATCTCATTTCTTTTTATCATGCACAGTTGTGGATCAATCACGAGAAAACGCAAAGCGACAAAATGAAACACGCGCCGGCCTATTACGAGTAGGCGCGATGGAGAGGTGCGGCGCACGGCCGAGGACAACAAGCGGCCGAGGCGTCTCGTGCCACGGAAAATGTTTCATTGCGGACCATCGAAGCCTCTCCTCTTCCATTTGCTCCCCTTGTTGCTTGATATTCACAGTTAACCTGAGCTAGCGTGTTTTAGGGGTCCCGTGGTCTACGTCAAATGCGTTCCCTGTTCAAGTTGAAATCAATCAATGAGAGAACCTCTCAAGAAGGAGACAATAGACATGAGGGTCGAAACGGAGTCGAAGCGTTTCCTCGCACCGGAAACCCTTACGCACAATCCGGGCGATGCATTCTTTGAACTCTCGCAAGAGTTCAGGGATTTGATCTCGCGTCGCGCCTACGAGTTGTTTGAGCTTCGGGGATCTGTGGATGGCTACGATCGTGAAGATTGGCTCCAGGCTTCCTCGGAAATTCTCCTGGACGTCCCGGTGGATGTCACGGAGGAGGAGACCGGGTTCACGATCCGCGTTGCTGTGGCGGGGTTCAGCGAAAAGGAATTAGAAGTGCGAGTTGCGCCTCGCTCGGTGTGTATCACCGGAAAGCGGCAAGAAACATCGGAACAGAACGACGATAAGGCCGTGAATGTCGAACGGCGCTCCAGCCAAATCTTTCGTGCATTTGAATTGCCGTCTGAAATTGACCCGGGCCAGGTAAGCGCAACGGTAAGTGACGGCATTCTCGAAATCGAACTATTGAAGCTTGGGTTAGTCAAGAAAGTTTCTGTAAGTGCTAAGGCTGCCTCTGCTTGATTAGCGTCCACTAAATTGCTTGGACTGGACCTGTCCCGGCGGGCAGGTTTCGATGTAGGCATCGCTCTGCCATTTTGCGGTAGCCTGGTTTGGCCCATCCACATACAGTATTCCTTAGACGTGTCCTTTAGGACCGAATCGAATTTTGTCCGGAATGTTGGAGGAACCATGTGGACTAAGGAAACACAGTCAGAAGTACCCGGCACATCTCCATCGAAGGAGTCGAGAATTCCCGGCGCACCGGTGAATGCACCCGCCGGCATCCGCCCCAGCGCTCCCATTGCACGCACACTGGCGTGCCTGGGATCGACCATCGTGGTGAAGGGTGAAATCACCAGCGACGAAGACCTGCAGATTGATGGCAAGGTCGAAGGGAACATTTCGCTTCGCGGCCACCGGCTGACGGTAGGGCGCACGGCGAATTTGAATTCTGAAATTACCGCGCGCGAAGTGATCGTCTACGGCAATGCCTCCGGAAATCTCCGCGCGCGAGACCGCGTCGAGATCAAGAAGGATGGCCAGGTGATTGGCGATATTACGACGACGCGAATCAGCATCGAGGACGGCGCCTATTTCAAAGGACACATTGAGATCGAGCGCGCCCAATCGTCGGTGCAGGGAAGCAAGGAAACCGAAGAGATTCCAGTCGGCACGGCGGCGTACTAAGCCGTCGCTCGCGTGGAAAGCTAAATGGCTCGAAAGTAGAGTGAATCCTCGCTACGCGACGATTTGTGTATGCCGAGGACTGGCTTGCACGTGCTCTACTTAATGAGGGACGGCCTTCCTGCACTCCGACCTGACCTACCCCTGCATTCCAGCATCTGAATGGGCACTTGCGGTTCTACCATTCCTCCGCAATTCAAATCCTTCCTCAATTCATATATGCTGCAGCCCGGAGTGTGAACCTCTGCTCGCGGGCGAGTTGGTGACAGGCCGTCGGGGAAACCGCCTGCGGCAACCTGCGCAGCCGGAGAAAGTCAATTCAAGGGAGTCGTGGATGAAGACGATGCTTGCAGCTCGTTTGCACGAAATCGGCGGCCCTTTGTTGCTGGAGCAAATCCCGATACCCGAACCCCGCCCAACAGAAGTGCTAGTTGCTGTAAAGGCATGTGGCGTAGTGCCGAATCTGAAGAACGTGCTCACAAAATGGCCGGAGTGGTTTCCCTACTTGCCGCTGCCGAAACTCCCCGCAATTTTCGGGCTGGATGTCGCAGGGATCGTGTCGCAGGTGGGCAGCCAAGTGCATTCCATCCGAACGGGCGACCGTGTCTACGTCAACCCGGCGCGCGGCTGCGGATCCTGCCGCGCCTGCCGAAGCGGCGAAATCGTGAACTGCCGCGGCTTTACGTTTCAGGGTTATTTTGGGCGCGGTCCTTTGTCGCAAAGGGTTTTCGATGCGTATCCCTATGGCGGCATGTCGGAATACATCACCGCGCCGCAGAGTGCGCTAGTGAAGTTGCCCGGCAATGTCAGCTTCGAGCAGGCCGCTCGATTCGGATATCTCGGCACGGCTTACGCCGCGATACGCAAAGCGGGCGCCGGTCCAGGACGCTCGCTGCTGATCAACGGAATCGGCGGCACGCTGGGGCTATGCGCCGCACTCGTGGGCCTGGCTACGGGAGTGACGACGATCCTTGGCACAGGCCGCAATCAAGCCCTGCTGGACCGCGTGAAGGCGCTAGCGCCGTCGAGGATAGAGGTGCTCGCCGTCGGAAAGCGTCCCATTCACGAATGGGCATTGGAATTAACAGAGCAAGAAGGCGTTGATGCTGTAATCGATACCCTGCCGCCAGGCTCTCCCTCGAGCGCCATGCAGGATGCGTTGGATGCCCTGCGGCGCGGCGGCCGCGGCGTCAATATCGGCGGCGTGGGCGAACCTCTGCCGCTGAACGTCCATCGGATCATGGGCATGAATATCCAGCTTATTGGCTCCTGCTGGTTTACGACTGGCGAAGGACAAGAATTGGCGGAGATGGCCCGCAATGGGACTCTGGATCTCTCTGTGTTGGAGCATCGCCGCATCCCCTTAAAAGATGTGAACGAAGGACTTACGTCGCTCCAGGACGCCAATCGCGGATTCAACAACTTTGTCGTAATCCCGTGATCGCGGGTTGTTTTAACCAACCAATGGGTGGCTTCCGGATATCGCTATTGGCACGGGCTTGAAGTAGCCACGGGGATGCGAACGGGATTGGGGTGGCCAAAAGGTAAGAAATGGATGCGACCGGAACTATTTACAGCTTCCGGTTCTGCGGCGATGCGCCATTGAACCGCACTCTTTGAGCCAAAATCGAGTCCGAGAGTAAGTCCAGCGTTTTCGGCTGGACTGCCTGTGACCAACAGAACACAAGTCGCCGGGAAAAGCCGCTCTCCTTGCGCTCTTGGCCCAGCCATTGCTCCCTTTCGAAAACATGTTCCGCTATCCGAGGGGCCGTAGTTAATCGGGGGAGCCGATGATGACACAATGGTGGTGCGCTAGCTGCCTGGCTCAAATCGCGTTGGACAACCACGGTCGGTGCAGCGCCTGCGGGTCGGACGCCGTGGACAGGGTCGCAAAACCTGAGCTCTCCGCGCGGCGTCTTCCAGATATCGAAACGCGTGCTTTTGTTCACATCAACCAGAAATTAGTCGCACCGCCATTGTGGAAGTATTTCCACAGGTAGACTATTTTCCTGGTGCGGCGGCTGACGTCGTCGAAGAAAGATCACGCGAACGGCTCTGGCGGGACGTGTAGCGGGTCAGCAGCCTCACTTGCTCCCGAGCGCAGCCTTCTCCCAATTGGTGACCACGTTCACTGTTGTCTCGGCGTCACCAGGTTCGACGCGCACCAGGAAGCGCTGGCCATCGGCGCTGGGGCTGTAGAGGAAACTGTTGAACGTCGAAATTGTGCCGATCGCACGGAAATCAAAAAGCGTCTGGAGACCGCCCGCCTGGAAATCACCGTGCGGCCCGGACTGCACGGCAACCGCCATCAGCCGGTAGTTGGGAATTAGGATTTCCAAAAAGAACAGCTCCTTGCCATCGCGCCGCCAACGTGGCTCCCGGGCGACAACTCCACTGGCGGAGACCTTCCAGCGTCCCGGCCCGGAAGGAAAAGGACGGACGTACACTTCATAATCGCCGGATTCGTTGGAAGTATAGGCAAGCCAACGGCCGTCCGGCGAGAGCTGGCCCTGGCTTTCCACTGCGTCCGTCCCCTGGAATTTGACCGGCTTCTTGTCGCCGGATTTACTGAGTGGGTCCGGCAGGTACCAGATATCGCCTCGGCCTTTGGGATCGGTCTCCGTATAGATGAGATAGCGCCCGTCACGGGACCAGTCCGAAGGCTTTTTGTCATTTTCGTTTTCTAGAAGAAGTTCTTCCTTGGACTCGCCGTTGGCTTCCTGGATGTACATGCCTTTGCCCGCGCCGAACACAATCATCCGTCCATCCGGAGACCACACCGGCGCGGTCCCGGGAAGAGCAGGCGAGGTGAAACGTGTTTCCCCACCGCGCTGCACGTCATATAGCCAGATTCCTTGGTTCATCCGCACTGTGCCCGCAGCCATTCCGTCCGGAGAGAGCGAAATGCCGCGTTCGTCCTGGATGCCCCCAACTTTGCCGAGCTCTTTGCCGAAACGATCCAGCCATGCGAGTTGGCTTGTGCGATTGAGATTGGCTTCGTAAACCAAAATGCCGCCTGCAGAAACTGACGCCGCAACCTGGCTGTTGAAATTGATGGATGCATCCGCGGTGACTGGGAACACATCGCCCGCAAGCTGCAGATTCTCCGCACTGAACGGTTGGGCCATGAGCACGCTTCCGCGCAAGAACAGGAGGTAGCCGTATTTCTTTCCAGTGGTGGACGGAGCGAACATGGCGCTGGAGTCATCGGCGAGCAGCCGGCGTGGGGTGGGATTGTCAAGCGCGGCTACGTAGAGACCTCGCTTGGCTTCGTCGCCCTGACGAACCAAATAAACGAAATGCTTCCCGTCGGGGAGAAACTCAGGGTAAGCATGGTTGCTGTTTCCTTCCGGCTTTGTGACGACGATACATGCGCCGCCCGCCGCATTCACGCGCTGCAGGGGCGCGCCGACCTCGCTCGTGCTGAAGAGAATTACTCCATCGCGGTTCCATGTCCCTGTGCCCGCGAGCCCCGTTCCATCGCACAGCACCTGCGGCGGTCCGCCGGTCGCGGGAATGGTTTTGAGCTTTCCGTCAGCGAAGAACCCGATTGACTTGCTGTCGGGAGACCAGAACGGGCCTCGGGCGTTATCGGTGCCGGGCAGAATCTGAAGTTGCGGCGAGTCCAGCAAGCGCAGCCAGAGCTGGTTCTTTCCTTCGTTGTAAAGCGAAATGACCATACGCTGCCCATCCGGCGACAACGCCAGGAAGCCTGCAAGCGAGTTCGCCGGAATCGGCACCGAGAGATGGAGGACGGGATCGGCCGGCGGCGTTTCGCGGAAGTGCACGAAGGAAACTCCGAGCGCGATCACCGCCAGCAGCGCCGCGACTCCCCACGCCACTTTGTTCTCTGCGATGCCGCCGAGCCGCGACGGTGACGGCGGCGGAGCCGCAGCGGATGGAGCGTCCGCTAGCAACAACTCCATGTCCCCAATATCCCGCAACCGCTTCTTCGGGTTCTTCTCCAGGCACCGCTTCAACAGAGGCAGCACCTGCGCGGGCACGGTGGAGAGATCCGGCTCCTTCATGATCACCGCCGCAAGCGTGTGGCCGGCGTCGTCGCCCTCAAACAGGCGCTTTCCGGTGACCAGTTCATACAGCACCACGCCGAAGGCCCAGATGTCGGCGCGTTTATCGACGCGTTTGCCGCGCGCCTGCTCCGGTGACATGTATCCGGCCGTGCCGAGGATCACTCCGTGCATCGTCGCCGCCATGCTCAGCGTCGGCGAATTACTGATGTCCTCGCTCGCCGCGTCCCCCTCGAACGCCTTGGCCAGACCGAAATCGAGAACTTTTACTTTGCCTTCCGGCGTCACTTTCACGTTCGCAGGCTTCAGGTCGCGGTGAATGATTCCCTTTTCATGCGCGGCTTCCAGCGCTTCGGCAAGCTGCCTCGCAATGGCGAGAGCTTCTTCGATGGGAACTGCGCCGTCTCGCTTGATTCGATCCGCGAGGTTCTCGCCGGAGACCAACTCCATGACGAGATAATTCGTGGCGCCGGATTGTTCCAGTCCGTAGATCGTGGCGATGTTCGGATGATTCAGCGCTGCGAGCATTTTCGCTTCGCGCTGGAAACGTGCAAGGCGTTCGGGGTCCTGCGCAAACGCTTCCGGCAAAACTTTGATGGCCACGTCGCGCCCAAGCTTGGTGTCGTGCGCTTGATACACCTCGCCCATCCCGCCCGCGCCAATCTGCGAGGTGACCTCATAAGAACCGAGTTTTGTACCAGAGGGAATCGCCATGTGCTTCCGCCGACTCTGAATCGGCAGAGTATAACCCTGGAAGTCTGTCCCACAGAACGAAGAATCGTTCTTATCTTCCTGGCCAGTCCCGTCAGGGACGATAGAACGTAGCCCACCGCTTCAGCGGTGGGTAGGTGCGAGGGCAGAGGTCCCAGCCCCGTAGGGGCGACAAAGGGCGCCCCGATGTGCCGCCCCTACGGGGCTTGGAAGGATCGCGTCCCGGCACCCCACCGTTTAAACGGTGGGCTAAATTGTGACGTCCCTCCGGGACTTCGAGCAACTCAATAAAACAGGATGCCGCACATTAACAGTGGTTGAAATTTTCCGCGGCACAAACTCTTAAAACGCAAATCGGAACTTCCCGACCTTGGTAGGACGGTACTGCTCCCGTTGCGAATTCGTTGACTCAGGGCAAAGACAAACGTACGATGCACGAGCTATCGGCCCAACTCAGAAATTCCAGATCAAATATTTTCCACTGCGGGAGGATGAATGCCATGAGTTGGTACAACTACGTCGCATGTTTCTTCGCTGGCGCTTTTCTGGCAAATTTTGTTCCTCACTTCGTACACGGAATTTCCGGAGATCGTTTCCCGACCCCGTTCGCGCATCCTCCAGGTAAGGGATTGTCCCCGCCCACCGTGAATGTAGCCTGGGGATTCGTGAATCTTTTGGTCGGTTGCCTGTTGTACAGAGTCGGCCAGGTTTCACATGAAAGCTATGTGACGTTCGGACTGTTTCTTGCCGGCGCCTTCGCATTCAGCACAATGATGAGTTTCCGATTTGCGCAGAAGGTCCGCGAATAGCAAGCATAGCCTTCCGAATTTCAGCGTTGCGGTTGCGGCTGTTGCGGACGGGGCTCTGAAGACGACGGGACGATGCTCTTGATCCGCAAGTAGGTGACGAGATTTCCATAAATTTCGTTGTTATGGCCGTAATTCAAGATCAACAGGGCCATGCGCAGATTCCGCGTTTGCCTACCGCTCTCTTGCGTGATGTCGATCACTTCCATGCCGGAGGCGTCGGTCAGAGCCGCATAGGCGCTATCACAATAAGTAAATGCATCATTCAATGCCTTCATCAACTCGGCTTTCGTTGGCAGCTTCTCAAGATCGGTACCCGCACTGGGATTCTTTTCGCCCTTGGCCTGTGCACACCAGAGGTAGTTAAATTTGGCAACGTGCCCGACTTGTTGCCCAAACGTGCGCACTTCTTCTTGCGGGCCGGGGCGCATGCCGTAATTTTCTTCCGGCATTTTTTCGGCGGATTTCACGATGTTATTGCGGTTGACCATGTAAGCGTTCCGCAGCCATGTAGACAGCGGATTGGCCGGAGTTTGAGGGGCCGTCTGTGCTGCGGCAGGAATGACCAGCAAAGATCCGAGCAGGAGAACGACAAAAAGTTTTTTCATTGTAAAGTTTCCCCAGTGCAGTGAAGTTGGCTCGTCTCAGCGAGCCCCAAACCCCAGCTTATACCACAGCGCCAGTCCAAGTCCCGGGCCAACTCCACCTCCAGTTACCGCGAATTCCGTTTATCTGGGGCTATCCGGCTTCGTGTGCTGAGTGAAACTGCTCGCAACTATGGAAACAGCGTCATTATTAAGGGCGTACAGCACATGCGCTCGCAAGGGATGGCCCTCAGGCAGGCGCGGGTGATCGAAATCGAGTTCCGGGAGATGTTTCATTCCGATTTTTTCCATCACGCGCCGTGAACGAAGATTGGCGGGCACGGTAATAACAACGAGCTCGCGGAGTTGCAGCTTTGCAAATGCAAATCGAATTGCGCCGCGCGCGCCTTCCGTTGCCAAGCCTTTTCCCCAGTGCATACGGGACAGCCTCCAACCAATCTCCACCGCAGGCTGTGTTACCGAGGGCACCGCGAAGTTCATCGTCTGCAGGCCGATCATACCGGCAAATTCCTCGGTCGCGATCCGCTCGGCAGCAAACATGCAGAACCCATCCCTGTCGTAGCTGGCCTGGAAATGCCGCACTTCCGCATCGCTTTCCTCGCGTGTGAGAACCGAAGGAAAGAACTCTCGCACTCTCGGATCGGCATTCATCTCCGCATAGGGAAGAAAATCCTCGTTCTTCCATGGACGGAGAATCAGCCGTTGTGTGGAAATCAACGATGCACCTTTGAATCTGCTATGTTCCCGTCCATTTCGGCGGGCGCTTGTTCAGGAATGCATCCATGCCCTCTTGAAAATCGCGGCTCATGTAGCAAGCTACAATCATTTTGTCGTCTTCGTCGGGGGTCATCTTTTCCTTGATGCGGCGCAGGGCTTCCTTGGTCATGCGCAGGGTGAGGGGCGCGCGAGAGGCCACCGTCCGCGCGAGCTCGACCGCGCGGGTTTGCAGGGCCGCGTAATCGGGAAGCACTTCGCTCAGCAGTCCGATCGCGCGCGCCTCACCGGCCTCGACCAGGCGGCCCGTGAAGATGATTTCCTTTACGCGTGCCTGGCCAAGCAAAGCCACCAGCCTGACGTAATTCGCCATCGACAGGCAATTGCCGAGGGTGCGGGCAATCGGAACGCCAAAGCGGGCGTTGGCCGCGCCAATACGCATGTCGCAACACGCGGCGATCGTGGCGCCACCTCCGGTGCAGACCCCGGCGATGGCGGCGATAGTGGGTTTCGGGACTCGCTCCAAGCCGTCGAGCAAGCGGTTGATGCGCACCTCGTAATCCAAAGTGTCTTTCGCGCTGGAAAATTTTTTGAACTCGGAAATATCCGTACCCGCTGCGAATGCGTTTTCATTCGCTCCGGTCAGCACCAACACTTTGACGGAGGAATCCGCCGACGCCTCCTCGCAAATTTTTGCAAGCCTCTCGTACATCCGGAAGGTGAACGCGTTTCTAGCCTCCGGGCGATTGAACGTGATGAGGCCTACGCCATCTTTAATCTCATACAGGATTTCCTGGCTCATCGTGTCGCGCCTTTCTTGGTTGAGGCCGGCAATTGGATAGCGCCCTGCGCCGCCATTCGGTCAATCTCGGCATCGGAGAAGCCGTGCTCGCGCAGCACTTCCCACGTGTGTTGGCCGAGCAATGGCGCGGCCCTGCGCATACCGCCCGGCGTATCCGAAAATTTAATTGGCAGCCCGATCGCTTTCACCTTTCCAGCCGTGGGATGTACAGTCTCCACGATCATTTCCCGCGCGAGCGCCTGCGGATCGGCGTGCATCTGAGCAATGTCCAGAACAGGCCCCGCCGGAACGCCGCATTCCTCCAGACGACGCAGCCATTCGGCCACACTGCGGCGTTGGAACAACGGAGTCAGCGCCGCAGTCAGCGCCGAAAGGTTGCGCATGCGCCCCGCGTTGTTCACGAAGCGCGGATCGTCGCCCAGTTCCGGCGCTCCCAGCGCCTCGAGCAGCCGCTGCCAATTTTCCTGGTTCGCGGCGCCGACGGTGATCCAGCCGTCCGACGCGGGAAACGCCTGATAGGGAGCATTCAATGGATGCGCCGTCCCCATCGGGCCCGGCGCCTGGCCCGTCGCAAAGCATATGGCCGAATGCCAGTAGGTATGGGTGATCCCTGCTTCAAACAACGAAGTGTCCACTATCTGCCCTTGCCCGCTGGACTCGCGAGCGTGCAACGCCGCAAGCACGCCAACGCACGCGAGAATTCCGGCGGTAATGTCGGTCAAGGGCGCGCCTGACTTCATGGGCGGGGCGCCCACACGTTCCCCGGTGATGCTCATCAATCCAGTCATGCCTTGCGCGACCAGGTCGAAACCGCCGCGATCGGCGTACGGCCCGGTCCGTCCGAAACCGGAGATCGAGCAGTAAATCAGTTTCGGGTTCAACGCACGCAGGGCGTCGTAGCCGAAGCCCATCTTTTCCATCGTGCCGCGGCGGTAGTTCTCGATCAACACGTCAGCGTCCTTCAGCAGTCGAGATAGGACATCGCGTCCCGCCTCTGTCTTCAGGTCCAACGCGATGCCGCGCTTGTTGCGATTCATGATCAGGAACGCAGCAGACTCATCGCCAACGGCCGGCGGCACCATGCGCCGCGCGTCGTCGCCGCCCGGCATTTTTTCCACCTTGATAACGTCGGCGCCCATGTCGGCGAGCAACATCGAGCAGGCGGGGCCAGCCATTATGTGCGAAAGATCGATCACCTTCAGACCATCAAGTGGCCCAGTCCTTTTCTTCTCTGAGGCGTTTGCCATCCCCTTCCTTTCTCAACTTCGCCGCGCCAACAATACTAGCCTCCCATGCCCGTGCCGACTATGCCAGAATGCCGAACGTCTTGTATCGCAGGCATTGGGCCCGTCCCGCCGGCAACGCCGTGGTTGACTAATTCCCATAAATATGGGAGTATGAGCTTCATGAAAACCACCCTGGAAATTCCCGATCCTGTCTTTCGGCGCGCCAAGTCGGTAGCCGCTGCGCGAGGAATTCCCTTCCGAGAATTTGTGACTGAAGCTGTGAAGGACAAACTTGCAACCGAAGCCCGGGTTGGCGAGAAACCCTGGCTGAAACTGATGGGCCGGCTGAAGCATTTGCACAAGGAGACGCTTCGCATCGACCGCCTGATTGAAGAGGAAACTGAGAAAATCGATTCGGAGATGTGGCGTTGATTTTGGACACGAACGCTTTGTCTGCCGTCGCCGACGGCCAAGCTTCAGCCGTTGAGCACATCGGCAAGGCCGAACGTGTCGCAGTTCCAGTGGTCGTCCTGGGCGAGTATCGGTTTGGAATCGCCCAATCCCGCCATCGGGCGAGCTACGAGAGTTGGCTCAAAGAATGGATAGCCGTGGTGATCGTATTGAACATCGACGAGGAGACGACTTATTCCTACAGCGCAATCGCCCTGGAACTGAAGAAGAAAGGCAAGCCCATCCCCGCAAACGATCTGTGGATCGCCGCGCTCTGCCGTCAGCATTCCCTGCCGCTGTTGAGCCGAGACCAGCATTTCGACGCTATCCCAGGGCTGCGGCGCGTCGCCTGGTGATTCGAGGCGCCAGCGTTCTCAGTCTCTTGCCTCAGTTCAGATCATTGAGATTCATGCCGGTCAGTCCTGACACGATTAGCACGCTTCCATGCCTTGTTTATCGCTGCGCTGTTTTCGGCTGCTCGGGCGGAATGAAGTATCCAACTTTGTTGTTGAACGGAGTGCCGAACCAGATCCGCCCTTGCGAATCAGGCATGAGTTCCCGCATCCCATTCCCTGAAAAAGGAAGAGGAAATTCGACGACGACGCCCGTCTTCGGGTCCAGCCGCCCGAGGATGTCGTCGTCGTAGGAGCTGTACCAGACAAAATCATTGCGATCGACTGCGATCGCATAGGGCGTGGGATCCGGATCAGGCAATGCAAATTCCTGGAACGATTCTGTTTTGGGGTCGAAGCGGCCGATCTGATTTCCCCACCACTCGCCAAACCAAACGATTCCTTGCGAGTCGACGGTGATTCGCCGCGGGCCCGACGTCTTGGGATGAGTGCTGCTGTTCCCGTAGTTTTCATCGGGCTGATTCTTATTGAGCGCCGCGAGCCGCTCGGTGGTGGGCGGAGTCCATTTCGTAATCTTCAACGTCTTCGTATCCATCTTCCCGATCATGCCTTCACGCGGAAATTCCGCGAACCAGATGTTGCCTTGTTGATCCAACTCGATGCCGTAGGGTGTGCGCGCTTCGGGGAACTCCATAAATTCTTCCTTCTTGGGATCAAAGCGCAACAGAATCGATCCGCCGGCCCAGATGTTTCCGAAGCGATCGAGACGAATCGAGTTCATGCTCCCCAGCCCGATCGAGTTCATTCCGCGCCCTGTCTTCGCGTCGTCGTCCTTCGGCTTGCAGAAATTGGGCTGATACTCGGTGAACTTCCGCGTCTCCGGATCGAATTTCCCGAGCTTGCAAGCCGCGTCTTCTGAGAACCAGACCATCCCATCGGGTGCTTCGGTCACGGAGTGAAGGTGCAGGGCTTTCCTCGTGCCCGGGGGAAGATCGAACTCCTGAACTTCGCCTGTGTGCTGGTCAAGTTTTGCGATTTGATCGGCTGTCCAGGAATGCGGCATCCAGACGCTGCCATCCTTTTGGGGATAGGCGACCCAGGGGATGCGGCCCGCCTTCGGCAAATCGTAGAGGACGTAAACAATTTTCATCGCTTCGTCGCTGAACTGCGCGTGCTTGGCTTTCGGATACTCGGATAGATCGGCCGGGGAACGAGGTAGGTCCGAATCGGGACTAAAGACTCTGCCGAGATAAGAAGCAACGGCGGCGCCGTCCTCTTCTGTAATCCGCAGGTCGCCAACGCCGTTCGCGCGGTCGCGCATCAAGGCGACGCAGTTTTGCCAGCCTTCTTCATCGCGTCGAACCGCCGCAATCTTGGTCTGGAGTCCATGGCAGCTCATGCATCTGTAAAACAGCAACTGTTTGCCGGAACCTTCAGGAAGGAGAATTTGTCCCTCGTGAATGGAAAGATCGGCCCATCGGACCGTTCCCTTCTGTAGTGCGAAATCCATGGAAATTGTTTGTTCCGCGTCGAGCTTCACGCCGCTGCGAGGGTCGCTCTTGTAACCGACCACGGCTGCCGTTACCTGATATTCGCCAGGTTCTAGGTTTTGAATCCGGTAGGCGCCGTTCCGGTCGGACAACACATTCACTGTGATTTTAGTTTTCGCGCTCTGCGCGCGCACAAAAGCGCCTTTGTAGGCTGACCCATCCGGCCCCTTGACGGTGCCGGAAATCACTCCACCGGGAGCGGCATAAGCGAAAGATGCAAACAGGATCGTGAGAGCGAATGCCCTGAACAATGTGTACATTTCTGACTCCTGTGATTCTTGTTGGAGCGGTTCGCGTACCTCGCGAAAGATTACCATAGGCAAGGATTCGAGAGTCCGAAAGATATATGGCCGGGAGAATGCCGGAGGGAATCCGCGGGTGCCGCAAAGACCAATCTTACGGAAAACAGGGCCGGGAAGCACTTACAATCCGCCGGTTCCGCTACGCACAAAGAAAGCAAATCCCGGAGATCCTGGAGTTGGCCCCATTTGCCTGGGGCAGTTCGATCACGGGTCTCGCACTCTCAGTTCGCTCGGGGGATTTTAGATTCGCAAGGGTGTGGCGCACGGTTCGGGATCAGTACTGCAACTTCTAGTACTCGTCGAAAAAATTCAGCCATATCGCAATTTTCAACTTGACATGCCGCAGTGCGCCGAACTATGAACGCTACTTCGAAAACGGAAAGAATCATCCTTTGAAGATGAACTATCCCGTTTCCGCAGAAACGTAACTCTACGAAAATCTGAGGGAGGGCCAATGAAACACATCCTGTTCCCAGCCAGTTTGTGCGGGATGCTGCTAGCGGCGGTCTTGATCGTTCCGTCACCGGCCAAAGCGAGCACAACTTACAATGCAAATGTCGGGGGCGAGACAAAAGACCAGTCCGTCCAGGCGACCGGTTTTTTCCCAAATGAACTTTGGATTTTTGAGGGCGACAGCATCAAGTGGACCTTTGTTCCCAAGAACGAGATCCACACGGTTACCTTCCTTACGCCGGGACAAATCCGTCCGTCGGCGCCGCCGCCCGCCGGGCCGCCATTCGCGGTTCAGGGCGTAGCCTGCGGGCCGGTGCCGAATACTTACGACGGCAGCGCCTGCGTTTCCACTCCCGTTGGTATGAGCGGCGGGACCACCTTTACGGTGACCTTCCCGAAAGCGGGCAATTACAAGCTTGTTTGTCTCGTGCATACGGATATGAACGGAACGGTACATGTACTTGTTAATATTCCACTGAACGCGCCCCTCATTCACGGCCAGCGGTTTTACGACGACCAGGCGCAGGATGAGCTTCAGGCTATTCTGTCCGACAACGATCATCCGGACGAAGATCAGCGCGGATGGGACGATCGGAGAGACGGCAATAACGCCGTGACTGCCGGCATCGGTGAGATCGTAGCGACGGGAGGAGGAACCCAGTACCGCGCCGTCGTGCGTTTTCTGCCCGGCACGATTCGCATCCATGCAGGAGACTCCGTGTTGTGGACGAATTTGGATCCGACTGAGCCGCATACAGTCACGTTCGGTACGGAGCCCGCGGGATTTGTCCCTACTCTCTACTCGCTCCCGCCTGCTCTGCTCCCTCCTGCCGGCCCGCCCATCCCCAATCCGCCTGTCACATGCACGTTGGCAATTTTGACGGATTGCCAGGATCCGGGGACGGGCGTGGTAATCGCCACGATTAATTGCACCACAGTTCCTGCACCGACCGCCGGGACGACTCCGTGTGATGCCGCTTTCAAACCGCAGGAGTACTCGGTTGCCCCACCGCCGCCGCCCTTCACCCCGTTTAGCTTCCTGAGCTCCGGGTTCATCCAGGCAGCGGAACCGGACCGGACCGGATCCGCGCAGGTGCCTCCCGGGACGACACGAATTCGAATATTTTTTCCCAACAAGGGGCACTACTTTTACCACTGCGCTCTTCACGACGTAGATGGTATGTTAGGTGAAGTAATTGTTGAGTAATCTAGGGGCCGGCCACATGACGTTGCGATTCTTTTGCGGAATGTTGTTGGCCCTGGCAATTCTGTTCGGTACAGTTCACCGCGGGTCGGCTCAGGCCCAGAAAAACACGCCTGAGCCCGCCCCGGCAGGTGGGGCGGAAGCAAAGTACCGGGGCGGGCTGGTTTCCCCGTCGCTCCCAAAACCGAAATTCACGCTGACCGATACCTCCGGAGCTCCATTCGATTTTGCGTCGAGGACTCAGGGATACGCCACGCTTCTTTATTTCGGGTACACACATTGCCCGGACATGTGCCCTCTCGAGATGTCCACGATTGCCGAGGCTTTCAGGAAAATACCACCGGCCTCCGCGGATCGATTTAAGGTCGTCTTTGTGACTACCGATCCCGAACGCGATAGCCCTCAGGTGCTGCGCTCGTGGCTGGATCATTTTGATAAACGCTTCATAGGCCTCACGGGAAGCGCGGCGGAAATCGCGGCAGCCCAAATTGCCGCGAACCTCTCTCCCGCCAAGAAGTCGGCCGTGCGCCCCGATGGAGCTTATGAAGTAGGTCACGCGGCCTTCGTGCTAGCCTACACGAAAGACAATCTGGCCCATGTGATTTACCCAGGCGGAGTGAAAGAAGATGACTGGGCCCATGACCTCCCCTACCTCGCCGTAGAAACCTGGACGAATCGCTGAAGCGAGCGGGGTTTACTTTATGTAGCGCCCGCCTTCAGGCGGGCACTTTGGAATCGAGCAAATGCCCGCCTGAAGGCGGGCGCTACATGAACCAAACCGAAACGCTGCAGGAATTCTTTATTCGTCCACTAGTCGGAAGTTGTCAGTGTGCTGCGGGTTTAGCCTGATTCCAATTGGGCTTCCAGTTGCCATTTTTCGCCGTGGCTTCCGGCTTGGGAGGGAAGAATCCGGAACGATTCGGCATTTGGACTTTCAGCAGAGTCTTGGCGTCGAGGACGTCACTCACTTTTACGATGTCGTTCTTGTAGAGCAGAAATGCAGTCACTGCGTAGACCTGATCGGGAGCGAGAGAGCCCTCCGCGTCCCGGGGCATGGAGCGGTTGATATAGTCCCACACTGTCGTCGCGAACGGCCAATAACTCCCAAGGGTTAGTACTGGAGTGCGCGTGGAGAGTGAGTCGACGCCGCCTACCAAACGCGGGGCCGGGCCTTCTGTCCCGGTTTGCCCATGGCAAAACGAACATTTTCCGGCGTAGACTCTTGCTCCCTCTTTCGCCGTTCCAGATCCTGGCGGCAGTTCTTTTCCATCGGTCCCGACAACGTTATCCCACGCGCGCAATTCCGCTTCCGTGGGTGGTCGCCCAACTTTATACGTGGGCGACTGCGCCCAGGCTGCGCCGCAAGCCACCAGAGCCGCGAACTGGACTAAAAGGCTAGCTCTTGTAAAGCGCATCGTGAACGCTCCCGTCGCGAGTGACTCTCCAGGGCTGAATCGGATTCGAGAAAAATTCCATGATGGGCGCACTTTCCCAAAAGGCTTCCACATCGCTGCCCGCAACGGCCGGCTGCGTCGCATCGCCCCACAACTTGGCCAGTTCTTTCCTCGTCGGTTGAATGTCTCCATATTCGTTCGTGCAGCGAGACTGAATCAAAGTCTCTTCCCCGTCCCAATTCCAGGCAAGGCGAAATCGGGTAAATGCTTTTCGAAACACGGGTTGCTGAAGTTGCGCGTCCTTCCAGGTCCGCCCGCCGTTGGTGCTGACTTCCACCCTGCTGATAGCGCCGCGACCGGACCAGGCCAAGCCGGTGATCTCATACAATCCGCGGCTAGGAAGCTGGTGCGCGTCGGATGGGTAAGTGATCAGGGACTTCGGTCCGACTTGAAATTCGTACCAGCTTGCTTTGCCGTCCGGCGTCATATTCGTGTAGTTGGCGGTTTCCACTTTGAGATAGTAGGGTTTGTCCACCACCTTGACGCTTCTCGGGTACTTCACATTGCTGACCCCTTCCCAACCGGGAACGACCAGTCTCAAGGGATAACCCTGTTCGGGGCGCACCGCCTCGCCATTTTGGCTGTAGGCCACCAGCACGTCGTCCAGGCCCTTCTCGAGGGGAATGCTCTTCGAGTGCCGGTTGGCGTCCGCGCCTTCCGCAACCAGCCAGCTGGCATTTTTTTGGACGCCGGCTTCCTTGAGCAGCACGGACAGCAACACTCCCGTCCATTCACTTGTACTGACTCTGCCATGTACTTGTTGTATAACATACGTGCTCTTCGTCAATGCCGGGGAATTCGCCACCTCCAGCCCCTTCACCATGGCTTTGTAATGCGATACGCCGCTGTTCCCCGCGCACTCGATAAAATGAATCCGCGAGACCGAGGGCAGGCGCTTCAACTCGTCCATGGTAAAGACCAGGGGCCGGTCCACCATGCCGTGGATCATCAGACGGTGCTCGCGAGGATCGATGTCGGGGAGGCGCGAACCGCGGCCCGTCATGAAATGAAGCGACGACGGTGTGATAATTCCCCTCGAATCCTGAAGCGGCGTCAATCGTTGGCCCATCTCGCCCGGCGGGAGTCCCGGAATAATGTCGCGGGGCCCACCGAGAGTTACGGTGCGCACAGCGGTCTCGAAACGCGAACGCTCGCCGTAGGAAAGGTCCTTGGGCGGGCGCTCTTCGGCTGCATCGGCCGGAAGCGACTGGGCGCGCGTGAAGGGTATCGCCCCCACGGCCAAATCGGCCAGCGCGGCGCCGCGCTTCAAAAATCCCCTGCGATTCGGGTTTCTGGAATTCATGGCGGGATCCTCCCAACCTGAAGCATCTTGCGAATCCTATAGCGTCAAAAACAATTCATGTCAAGAAACTCGTCGCTTCATGTTCAAAGCGGTCTACAGCAGCCGTGGCATGGACTGCCTGAGCAGGCGGACGGAGCCAATGAACCGTTGCGCGTTTCTTCTATAGGATTTGAGGGGGGAAGATTAATTTACCGGATGTGCCTTGAAGCCTTGCGAAACGAGACTTTGCCGCGCTTCCGCGATGTCTTTTTGGTTTGTGTAGGGGCCAACTTCAACATGGTAGGACTGCGCCCACAGAAGATTTTTGTGAATCAACACGGCGTGAAAGCCAAGTTGAGTCAATTTGTCCACGGCATTATTCGCCCAGGTCTCGTCCTTGAACGTCCCCACCTCGAAATACAATTTGGACGCCTTAGTTTCGTCGCCACCAGTTTTTGGCAGACTCGCCGTGTTTGCTTGCTCGACGGTTGCTTCGGGAACATCGATTGGCTGCGATAAATCTTTCGCAGGTACCTGAGCGGTAGATGTTGGGGCGCCGGACGATGTCAGGATCTCAGGTTGGGCCGGGGTCGCGAGCGCCTGCAATTGGGTCGAGGTTTGTGCGACCGAATGGGGCTTCCGCTCGTCTGTGCCAACCGGCGATTTCACGCGTTTCACGATTTGAGACGGCTTCGTAGAAACGGCCCGTGGCGTGGGAGGCCCAGATGCAAGATTGAGATTCTTCAAGTCAAGATCGACCGATGGTGTCTTTCCCTCGTCCACCCTAAGATTTTCATACAGGTTAACTTCATGCGATGCAATCGGCTGGAAAGAATTCTGTGCCGGAAGCGATGTGAAGCCAGAATAGGAACCATTGGCCGCAGCGGAAGGCGGCAGAGAATTCTGGCTAGCGACCTGGACGGGGTGTGCATCGATCGTGCGGAGTTTCCATTCCCGGAACAACAGAAAGACGGCCAAGGCCCCCACAAGGCTCGCTACACCGAGCATCGCCACGGGGGTTTTTTGTCTCCTTAGCAGGCCGCGCCAATCTTGCCGCTTCAAAAATGTTTGCGCATATTCAGCGCTCTGGCGCAAACGGTTGCGAATCTCGAGGTCCGCGCGCGCGAGCCCTCGGTTGATCGCAGCCTCCCAGGGACTGAGAGGTCTGGCTCCCGCGGCCTTCACCAGGGCGATCTCGAATTCATCTACAGACTGAAAACGTTTCGCGGCATCCTTTTGCAGGCACTTCATGATCACGGATTCGATTGCGCCTGAAAGCTGCGGCACGATTTCGCGAGGCCGTTTCGGATACTCGCGAATCTGCTTCAAGGCTACGGCGACGGGAGTGTCCCCGTTGAAGGCGGCAACTCCGGTGATCATTTCGTAGAGCAGAAGTCCCAGCGCATAAATGTCAGTGCATGAACTCACGGGTTTGAGTTCCGCCTGCTCGGGCGCCATATACGCCGGCGTGCCGACAATCGTGCCGGTCATGGGGCCATCGCGCTGAACCATGCGCGCAATGCCGAAGTCCATGATCTTCACGGTATTGTTCCGGTCCAACATGATGTTTGCTGGTTTCAGATCCCGATGCACAATTCCTTGTGCATGTGCCTCGCGGAGCCCGGCGCAAATTTGCCGTGCAATCTCCAGCGCCTCATTCAAAGGTAGCGATCCTACGCGATATAGCCGGGACAGCAAGCTCTCGCCCTCGACAAACTCCATGGAAGTGTAGGCCGTCCCGTTCAAGCGGCTGAATTCATGGATTCGGCAAACATTCTTGTGTGTAATCTTCCGGGCGAGACACAACTCTCTTTTAAAATTTTCCTGGACATCCGGATCGGAAGCAATCTCAGGCTTAAGAATCTTCAGGGCCACGATTTCGCTGGTTTCGAGGTCGCGAACTTTATAGACGATGCCGGTCCCGCCCGTCCCAATCTGAGATAGGACTTCGTATCGCGGCGGGATGGTGGAAGAGGCCGCCATCCTTTCTTGCACGTCACGATAGGCTTCGACGTCGGTCCAGACCACTTCGAAGATATCTTCTTTTTCCGTTCGCCCGTCGATCGTGAGCTTGCTTAGCCACCGGCAGTGCAGGTCGGAATCTTGCGAAATTGCTTCATACATCGCGCGGGAAATTAGAATTTGCGCCGGCGCCGTCCGCTTAACGATGCGCGCAGTGACATTGACCACATCCCCGAATAGATCATTCCCTTTCCGGAAGCCAACGCCGGTATGAACGCCAATGCGAACCTCTGCGCGCTGATCCTCCGGCAACGTCAAATTCAGCTTCAGGAATTGACGTTCGATCTCCACGGCGGCGCGCACGGCCGACCCGGGATTTGGAAATTCCGCCATGGCGGAATCCCCGATCGTCTTAACCACTTTGCCTTCATATTGTTGGATGGCGCGCGCGGCCAGTTCGTCGTGGCGATGGATCATCACGAGGCCGGCCGTATCCCCATTGCGCTCAAAGAAGCTGGTCGAGCCCACCACGTCGGTAAACAGCACCGTCAAGGCATTCTTGTGCCTGCGGAGCTGCTCATCGATCTCAGCTCGGGCCTTTAGAAGTGCGTCGACATCGTCTGCGGAATGCATAAATTTGGAACTCGTTCAGTATGAAACAGGAGACGGGGGAGGCCAATGGCCCCGAGGTAACAAAGCGGTAGTACGTATGTACTCCGGGATCAAAAAGGTACACGACTTGTCGAGTCTAACCTAATGATTCGTAAGGGAATGTATGCCGTCGGATATAACCTATTTCTTCAGCCCCGCTTGCCAGTTCGTCACCACGGTGATTGGCGGCGCGGCGGGGGCGTCGCCCGCGGGCAGCAGCGCCAGAAACTGGCTGCCATCGGCGGAGGGATAGACGGCGCGTTGGCGGGAGTTGGTGATCAGGTTGAAACCGCTGAACAACTCATGAGGCATGCCGAAGGTCAGATCCGCCCCGGGCTTTACGTCCACAGCCATCAGTTTGTTGCCCGAGGCAAAATACAATTCCCGCCCATCGTTGCGCCATACCGGGCTCTGGCCTCCGCCCACGGATATCTGCCGCTGCCCACCACCCGCGGGCATCGGCTCGATGTAAATCTCGAATTGTCCGGACGCGTCGGAGCTGTAGACCATCCAACGCCCGTCGGGTGAGATTTGCCCGGCAGTCTCAATGAAACGGGTCTGTTTGAAGAGTTTTGGCTTGCGGTCTCCGTCCAACGGCAACAGCCAGAGATCGTCTTTTGTGGTGTCGCCCGTTTGAGAGTATGCCAACAACTTGCCATCGCCTAGCCAGCTTGTCGCCCGTGTGTTCGCGCCGTGTATGCCCAAGGATTCTTCCTTTGCAGAGGTCTGCGTCGCCTTCCGGTAGAGCTCATATCCAGGAAGTGCGCTGAACACGATTGCGGCACTGTCTGGCGACCAGAGGGGCCATTGCGCATTGAAGGGTCCGAACGTGAATCGTTGGGTGGTACCGTGCGCCACATCGTACAGCCATAAGTCCCCTATCGTATTCTGATTGCCCGTCGAGTACACCAATTGCGTTCCGTTGGGAGACAAAGCGAAGGAGTCGATCCCTTTTAGTTTCACGAGCGATTTGCCGCGCTTCCCCGCTCGGTCCAGCCAGGTAATCTCGCGCTCTTTCGATGCGCTCCCACCGGAGAGATAGAGCAGGATTCCGTTTGCGGACACACTGAAAGCGGTGTAGGGGACATTGCCCATATCCGGAACCGGGTCTGCCAACGGAATTGCTTCACCCGTAGCCTTCAAAGCCGCGGCATCGAAGGGTTGCGCCATCAGGGTGGTGTCGCGCCGGAACAACAGATGACCGCTCGTACTCGACCCAGGAGACGGAACAAAGCGGGCCGTAGTTATGTCCGGCAGAATGCGAACCGGCGCAGTCCCGTTGAGGAAGCCCACATAGAGACCGCCCTCATCGGGCTTGGGGCCACCTTGATTGAGATAGACGTAAAAGAAGCGGCCAGGATCGGGAAGAAACGCCGGGAACCGAAGCGAATCTTTATCGGCAACCGGGAGCTTGAGCGGAGTGGCAGGTCCGCCAGTGGATGGGGAAACGCGAGACAAACCACCATTGACCGCAGGCGCGAAGACAATGGTGCCATCTGACCCCCAGGTCCCGCCGCGCGCGTCCGGAGCATCCGCGATGTTGGTAGCGGGTCCGCCGCTCAAGGCCACTTGTTTCAACTTTCCCTGCGCGAAAAATGCGATGTGAGTGCTATCGGGCGACCAGAAGGGAGAGGTCACTCCTTCGGTGCCTTGAATCTCGCGCTCTTCCAGCGAATCCAGGGCCCTAACAAAAAGGCGGTTGTTCCCGGTTCTACGCCTATAGGCGAGATACCGCCCGTCGGGCGAGATCTGGAACATGTAGAATTCGTCGTTGTCTGGAAGAGAGATTTGGTAACTCAGGTTCTGTACAACGGGCGGCGCTTCGCGGAAATGAACGAAGGACAATCCGACGAGCGCGAGCAGAAGCAAGGCAGTGACAGCAATCAAACCGAAAAGATGCCACTGCTGTGCGTGGGCAGGAGTAACGCCTTCAGGAATTGCGGTGCCGGAGAGGGCTTCCTCAATCTCGATCCGTGCGTCGCCGGCATCTCGCAGTCGTTTCTTGGCATCTTTCTGCAGGCAGCGGCGCAAGAGATTCCGGATGGACGGCGGCGTGGTTGCGGGCAGGCAGGTCCAATCCGGTTCTGCTCTGACCACTGCAGCCAGGATGTCGGTTACGTCCTCACCGTGAAACGTCTGCGTCCCCGTGAGGAGTTCGTACAGCAGGCAACCGAACGCCCAAATGTCGGTGCGCTTGTCCACGGCTTTGCCCTTGGCCTGCTCGGGACTCATGTACGCGGCCGTACCGAGAATGACTCCCTGCATCGTGGCTGCGCGGCTCAGCGTGGGCGAATTACTCATGTCTTCGATGGCTTTGTCGCCCTCAAATGCCTTCGCAAGGCCGAAATCCAACACTTTGACTTTACCCTCGGGCGTCACCTTTACGTTGGCGGGTTTCAGGTCGCGGTGAATGATTCCTTTTTCGTGCGCGGCTTCGAGAGCTTCGGCGATCTGCTTCGCAATGGCCAGCGCTTCTTCGATGGGCACGGCTCCATCACGCTTGACGCGCTGTTGCAACGTGTCGCCGGGTACCAGTTCCATGACGAGGTAATGCGTGGCGCCGGATTGTTCCAGGCCGAAGATCGTGGCGATGTTGGGATGATTCAGCGCCGCCAGCATTTTCGCTTCGCGCTGAAAACGCGAGAGCCGTTCGGCATCATGCGCAACCGCTTCGGGCAAAACTTTGATGGCCACGTCGCGCCCGAGCTTAGTGTCGTGCGCTTGATACACTTCGCCCATGCCGCCCGCGCCAATCTGCGCGGCGACCTCGTAGGAACCGAATTTTGTGCCCGAGGGAATCGCCAAAAGGTTCCCACCGACCGGGGGTGGCGAGAGTATACACCGCGAGGCCATTCTCAAGAACAATCAGAGACGATCCTGGCGGTGTCACGGCAAATCGGTTGTGCCCAGGGCGGCAGAAGCGTACGATGCGCCAATTAGTACTCTGAACAGAATACTCTGGCGAGAGTAGGTTTCGCGGATCTCGACGAGTCCATTTTGCCGGATACTCTCTCTGTTCGAACGCGAGAGGCTAGAGGAGCAAGTCCATGATGATGCGGCGGATGGTTTCAATGACTGCGCTTCTGCTAACGCTCGGCGTGCTGGCATTTGCCGGACAGCAGGAATCGGCGCCGGTTCCGATCACGGACCAGGACCTGCTCGCTGGATTGAAGAACCCGGCGCGCTGGCTGACGTTTTCCGGCGATTACACGGGGCAGCGGCACAGCCCATTGAAACTGTTGACGCCGCAAAATGTCGCGGGACTTGTCCCGCAGTGGATTTTCCAAACCGATATCCCTGGCCTCCCGGGGCGAGGCATTGAGAACACGCCGCTCGTCGTCGACGGGATTCTGTACGTGACCGGAAATAATAATCAGGCCTGGGCGATTGATGGGCGTACGGGCCGTCCGCTCTGGAATTATCGCCGCAGGCTGCCCGCCAATTTTATTGCATCGGTATGTCGTGGTCCGGTAAATCGAGGATTCGGAATACTGGGCGACCGGCTGTACATGGGCACGCTGGACGCGCACCTCGTGGCGCTCGACCGAATGACCGGCAAAGTCATCTGGGACGTGGCTGTAGGCGATCTCAAGAAAGCCAATGCCATCACGGCGGCGCCGCTCGTTGTCAAAAATATGGTGATTATCGGCGTGGCCGGCGGAGATTTCTCGAGCCGCGGCTACATCGATGCCTACGATGCGCAAAGCGGAGAACGCGCGTGGCACTTCAACACGATTCCCATGCCAGGGGAGCCGGGCAGCGAGTCTTGGCCGAACGCCGATGTCGCAGCGCGGGGTGGCGGCGCTGTCTGGGTGACGGGGAGTTACGACCCTGCCCTCAACCTCGTTTACTTCGGTACGGGCAATCCGAATCCCGATTACTACGGCGACGATCGCGAGGGCGACAATCTCTACACCTGTTCCCTCGTGGCGCTCGACGCCGACACCGGGAAGATGCGGTGGCATTACCAATTCACTCCGCACGACGTGCACGACTGGGACTCGGCGCACGTGCCCGTGCAGGCCGACCTGAAGATCGGCGGTCAGGCCCGAAAAGTGATCATGGTCGCCAACCGGAACGGCTTTTTCTATACGCTCGACCGCGAATCCGGGAAACTGCTGGTCGCCAAAACCTTTATCGACGGTTCGAATTGGGCCAAGGAGATCGGCAAGGACGGACGACCGATCGTTCTCGACAACGTTGGGAGTGCGGAAAAATGCCTGCCGGACAATCATGGCGGCACAAACTTCCAGCCACCAACGTTTGACCCGGAACTTGGGTTGTTTTTTGTAACGGCTCACGAAACCTGCGCCACCTGGGAGGGAGTAAAGCCGACGGAGCCGATCGCCATGGGTGTGCGCGTCCCGAGCGGTGGTCGGAGTCTGGTCGAGGGGCGCGATCAATTCTCCGCGCTACGGGCGATCGATCCGACCACGGGCCAACGGCGATGGGAACATAAATACCGCCCATATCCCTCGACCGTCTCCCTGGACTTGACAGGTGGCGTGATGTCCACTGCGTCCGGGCTCGTGTTTACCGGCGACAACGAAGGGTATTTTTACGCATTCGAGGGCGCGACCGGGAAAGAGCTGTGGAAGTTTGAAGTGGGCGCGCCGGTTTGGGGCTCGGCCGCCGTCACATACATGCTCGATGGCCGGCAATGGGTCGTCACTACAGGGGGACTAACATTCACAGCGTTCGCGCTTCCCTTCGCGCCGCACTGAAGGATTGTAATTAAGTTACTAGCCCAGTGAATCGCCCGACTCGTTCGGGGCCGCATACCTTCGGGTTCACGCTAACAACTCCGGTGCGGAAATCTCCCGCCGGAATTGGACTGCACGCAACTCCTCAAGTGTTTTATTGCCGGAATGTGGGTACTCCAAATCGCAGCTTCCGATTCCCCTTACTTACCCTTGGAGCCGCCGCGGTTTCGGAGCTTCTCTGACCGTCGTTCCTATTCGGCATTGTTGAATCTGGATTTTGAACTTGATTCTTGAACGGCGTATCCATTGACTGACTTTCAGGTCTTGCTTTGACCTGTGGACCTTGAATGTTTTAGCTTCGCTACGCGATCCTCCAGTTCTTCCGTGCGGTCCATCCCGATCCACGCATTTTTCATTTCTCTTTCCAGCTTTTTGATCTGGATGAGGTGTTTCGGGTTGAACGGCAGCGACGGATAGTAGCAATTCGATTCGTGAGTGCAGAAGCATCCATCCGCGGCCTTCTTGCGGCGCGCCTGCATGGCGGGAGAGAACCAGAGCTTCCGGAAATTCCAGTCGTAGTCCCGCAAATTTCCGACGGGTTCCAGGTTTTCGCAGGACGATACCGTACCCTCGTCGTAGATCACGCCGCCGGCAGTTCCGGCGTAGCAAGTCAACTGGGCCTGCTGCGTCTCCTGGGTCTTGGCGATCAGGCCGTGCATATAAACATCCAGGGCCGCTTTGAAAAAGCCGATGTCGCCTGCGTAGTGATTCTTGATCGCGCCACGGCGCGAGTCTTCATCGATCCTGGCGGCGAGCGTGGCATAGCGCGCGCCATCAATTTCCAATTCCCTGGAATCCGCAGCGGGAGGACGGATGTAGTTGAAGTTCACTTTGTCCGGCTTCAGCTGGAATTTTAAAAAGTCATACCATTCAAAAATCGTGTCCTGGTTCGAGTTCATGAAACAGGTGCAGGTTTGCACGTCGAGGCGCGGGTATTCCCTTTTCATGGCCTGGAGCTGGCGCGCCGTGTCGATGACGATGTCCCACGATCCGGGTTTCTGGCGAATTTTGTCGTGCTGCTCTTTGAGCCCGTCGATGCCGAGAGCCACGGCGACATTGAGTCGCGGGCATTCCTGCAGGATTCGGGTGACGTCAGGAAAGATTCGCTGTTGAATCTGGCCGTTGGACGTAATGTAGATCGATTCGAGTTTGTTATTTGTGTAAAAGGCGCGCGCGATTTCCGGCAAGTCCTTTCGCGTGAACGGCTCGCCTCCCGCGAGAATCAAAACGCCAAGATTTCCGCCCAGCGTTTCGGAGATCCTTTCAATTTCGCGCGTTTTCATTTGCAGCTTTTTGCGCGGGCCATCGTCAAGCTGTTCGGTGAAAAAACAATGCGTACAGCGCATGTCGCATACCGATGTCACCAGAATGTTCAGCAAGGCGGGCAAGAACGGTTTTCCCAGAGCCAACTTAGCGTAGCGCTTTAGAAGATCTCTCATGGTCTAAACAGGGATTTCCACTTTCAATTTCATTTCACCACATTACCGGCGCGAAATGGAAATTGAATTTACCGCTGTTGATGATGGTCGGAGTTCAGAAGCCTGTGGCCATCGTCTTCGACGCAAGGAGGGGATTCCTCCAGAGGATCGTCGGACGGCGTCACCACACGAGGGGGCATGCTCCAGGCCGCCGCAAGCACTTTCGGATCGGCAACCGCGGCCTGCCAGATCAGATTTTCGCCGTCACGCCACAAGCGTTCGGTCACGTGCATGGAATCTGTATGGAAATAGCCCCCTTCACCGAACCAGCCATTCTCCACAAAATTGGTAACGTCCACTACCAGCGTGTCTCCCTCCCAGTGAGCTACGGAATCTCCGTAGTAGGACGGGTTGGCATTCTTTCGGTGTGCGCGGCCATCGGTGGGGATGATGCGGTAAGGATCTCCCGATACGTCTTCGTAGAGGAAAACCATTTCGCCCGGCAGTTGAATAATCCTGCGCGGAGGACCGATGCGCGGAACGCCGGGCTTGCCACAATAGAACACTTCGTCCGTCTTGCTCTCGTTGTCAAAGAGGTCCTTCACTTTTTCCCGGAACTCAGGTTTGTAGGAAGGAGCAGGAGTGGACGTCAGAGCGCCCGCGAGAGGCTTTTTTGCGGGCTTGGCCGCGCTCTGATCGATGTCTGTGAGGGTGACTCTTCCGTTGATTTCCTTCTTCAGAGTTACAGGGGGCAGATCGATCGCATAGGCCCAGATCCCGCTCAGGTCAGGATGCCCGTCCGCGGCGCGTGGCGCCTTGACGGCCGTCGCGCTATCTTTATTGTCGGCGGTCGCGAGTCCTGCCAGCAGTAACGTCGCTGCGATTGCGAAAACAAATCGGTGTTTCATGGCGTGGATACTCCTTATCACTGAGTCTAGGGCGTGGGGTGGAACACGAGTTCCAGAGAGTTCCCATCCGGGAAAGTGATCTTCAGAAGATAACCGTAAAGCCCTCCAGCTTTGGCGCGTACTCCCTGTACCGTGACGGTTTGCCCGATCGCCTTCGCAAAATCGTCTCTGCCAAGCGCGACTCGTCTGAACCAGGAAGGTGGGTTGCTCTCGAACTTCCAATTCTCCACGCTGCCGTCGTCCTTTTTGGCGTCGAGATAAACGACAATATGGGGATTGATCCAGTCGACTTTCGTCAGTGTGCCGGTCAGCGTGAATTCCTTCGACATGTCGAAAACGGCCGAGGGAGAGTGGTGTGCCCAAACCGGTGGCGCCAGGAAGAACAGGATTATGACGATCAAAATTGCTGAAATCTTGTGTCTCAAGGAGGACCTCCCTTTAACACTGTGGCCGAAGTATATCACGCGTGCGTTCATGGTCCGCTATCGTATTCAGCCGGGCTTTTGTGAGATCGAAGGGGTCGCGGCACTTGATTTTCGGAGCAGCGCTTCTCGTGTCAAGCTCGACTGGCCCGTGATATAAATGGGCGCATCCCCCTGCGATCCGCAGTCTTTGTCTCCGTTCGGGACGCATGCTAAGGTCGCAAAATTCAGGGCCGGAGAAATTCCATGAATCTATCGGTTGCTTGCGTGGGTCTAGGTCGCATGGGTTCTGGAATTGCGCGCAATATCCAAAATGCCGGCTTTGGGCTGACCGTCTACAACCGGACAACGGAGAAAATGAAGCCGCTCGTGGAAGCTGGCGCTACGGCCGCGAGCACACCGCGCGAAGCAGCTGCGGCCGCCGAGATTGTGGTCACAAATTTGATGGACGACGCCTCAGTTCTAGGCGCCGTGTCGGGCGACAATGGCATTCTTGCCGGAATGCATCCGGATGCCATCCACATTGGCACGACAACCATCTCGCCTTCGCTCAGCACGCGGCTCGGGGAGTTGCATGCGGCACAAGGCAGCCACTACGTTGCCGGGCCGGTAGCTGGACGCCCGGACGCCGCTGCGGCAGGAAAGCTTTTCACGTTCGTGGCGGGGAAACCGGAGTGGCTCGAACGCTCCCGCCCGGTGATGAACGCCTACGCAAACAGAATCATACCCATGGGTGAAGATCCTGCGATTGCGATGAGCATGAAGCTCGTCGGTAACTTTATGGTCGCAAGCTTGATCGAGCTGATTGGCGAGGCGTACGTGTTTGCGGAATGCCGCGGCGTTGATCCTTCCATCCTCACCGGTATGTTCAAGCAATATATGCCTGCCGCGGCGGAGTATGTCGATCGGATCTGCACGCGCGATTTCGGACGCGCCGGCTTCACGTTGGACGGCGGCACAAAGGACGTCACCCTGATTCTCCAGGCGGCCGCCGAAGTCCACGCCCCACTCTCTTATGCAAGCGTTGTCCGCGACAAGTGCCTCGCCGCGCAAGCTCGCGGTATGGGCCAGCTGGACTGGTCCGTCATGACCGAAACCTCCCGCTTTGACGCCGGCCAGAAGTAGATGCACACCGTAATTGCGCGGCGATCCAGCCAGGATCGTCGAAAGATAACAACGCACGCTTGGCACGAAGCGTTTCCGTTGAAACCCGGGAACGCCAATCTCCCGATTGGCGGTTTGCGCGACGCCAATCGGGAGATTGGCGTTCCCGGGCCACGTCACCGGTGGTTCTTCGCCCATCCTGAGGGGCTGGACTCACAAGGTTGAGTTCGTGAATTCTTGCTTGCTGCCGGGATCAAGGAGCGATTTCCTCGAGGCGGCGGTCGCTTGTTTCCACCATGCCGGTTGCGGCGAATGCGCCAACGACGCTTATCCCGGCGAACATCAAGAAAACGGAATGGATGCCTTTTGCATCGACCATGAAACCGACAAGGGCTGGTCCCGCCGCTGAGGCGATCCTCAGCCAGGACGTGGCCAGGCCGGTTCCAATCGCGCGCATGCGGGTGGGATAAATTTCCGGCGTGTAGAGATAAAGAACGGCATTTATGGACCCAATGATCCCGTAACCCAGCGTGCTCAAAATCATCACGCTCAATACTTTTTGCGCCCCAATGATTCCCAGCAGCGCCAGCATTCCTCCCCCCACAATGAACGCTGCGACCGTCCAGTTCCTGCGGCCAATTCGATCGATGCTGAACGCGCAGACGAGCAGGACCGCGACTTGCGCGACATTGGTCAGCGAAGCGGCGCGCAGCGATTGCCGCAAACTCAAGTGATAAACGGTGTTGTAGAGACTCGGCATCCAATTATTCAGGCCGTTGGCGATGAAGAAGGCGCTCGCCCAAAGCGTCCATACTATTAACGTACGTCTCCGATAAATATTCGAGAGAAGTTCGCTCCAACTTCCGCGTTGTGTCAGGTTTGCCGTCGAAGCGGTGAGGGAAATCGCCTCGATCGGAACTCTGCGGGCGGTGCTGGCCTCCATCTGCTCGACAATTGCTTCCGCTTCCCGAAGGCGTCCCTTGGAGATCAACCATCTCGGGGATTCCGGAAGGCGCGCCACCAGGAAAGTAATCAGCAATCCAGGAATTCCTCCCAGGAGAAAAATAGAGTTCCATCCATAGGCCGGCACGAGCCATGCGCCAATCTGTCCCGTGGCCATGAGTCCCACAGGAAAAATCATTTCGTACAGCAGGAAGAATCTTCCCCGTCCGTGCGCCCGTGACAATTCATTGATATAGGTGGCGGCAACCGGCATCTCGCCGCCGACGCCGATGCCTTGCACGAACCGGCATGCAAATAGTGTGGGGAAATTCCCTGCCACCGCGCATCCGAAACTCATGACGGACATAATGGCGATCGCAGCCGTAGTGCCGCGAATACGCCCCACTTTTTCCGCAAGGGCGCTGAACACCAATGCGCCGGCCAGCTGCCCGACATAGCTTGCTGAAATCAGGAGGCCGCTTTGCCTGGGAGAGATGTGCCACAGCCGAATGAGGGTAGGCAGCGCGAATGCCAGTGACAATGCATTAAAAGCATCGAAGAACGTCGCACTGCCCATTACGATTCGAGCATTCGCATGCCATCTTGAGAACGGCACCTGTTCCATTCGCGTGAGCAGGCTTGCAGCATCGGCGTCGCCGTGACGGGGTAGCTCACTTTCGCGCCCTTCGGCGCCAACCTGGCCGTCAATGGAATTCACTGGATCTCGCAGTCAAATCTAGGATGAAGTTCGAAATGCTCGGCATTCGAAATTTTCGTTAAGTAGCCTTGACGTACGGTTCCGTGGGAGTCAAAGGCACGGTCCACGCATCGTAGCCGTACAACCAACTTGTGTCCTCATCACCACCTTTCATCCAGGTGTTTGCGCTGGAGATCGCCTGAATGCGCGAAGTGCGGGGTTTGCGATGAGCCTCAAAACGGCGGAAGGCGCCCTCGATGTCTTCTCCGCTGGTCTTCTCCAAACAGCGCGCCAGGATGGCTGCATCTTCGATCGCGGCCGCTCCTCCTTGCGCCATGTAGGGTGTCATGGAATGGCAAGCATCGCCCAAAAGCACGACGCGTCCGTCGCTCCAGCGCGGCAAAGGCTCGCGTTCGAGAATCGCCCATTTGTGGCAGTCCGGGCACGCTTCCAGCACGGCACGAACATCGGCGTGGAAACCTTCGTAGGCCTTGCGCAGCTCTTTCACATCGCCCTTTGCCGACCACGATTCGCGCGTTACCCATTCCGCTGGTTCGGGCACGCTGGTCACAAAATAAAGCTCGCTGCGAGCGGCGTTGGTGTAATAGATGACGATATGACGGTCGGGGCCCCACCACTTGGTCCGCGAAGGTCCAATCTCCATTCCATTGAGCAAGGCAGAAGGGAAAATAGCGCGGTACGCAATGCGTCCTTTGTGAATCGGCTGGTCTGGACCAAGGATAATATCGCGCACGACGGAGTGAACGCCGTCCGCGCCGATCACGGCGTCCGCCTGCGCGCGCGTTCCGTCGGCAAACGCGAGCGTGACTTGTCCTGCGCGTTGTTCAAGCCCCACGAGTTTCTTGTCGAGGTGGACGATGTCTTCAGGCACCACCGCGGCGAGGGCGTTGTGCAAATCTGCACGGTGCATGCAAAGATAGGGCGCGCCGAAAAGGCTTTCCGGCATGGGCAACTCTCTCATCACCTCGCCGGTATCCCACTTCCGATTGAGGTGAGAATAAGGTTTGAAAGAAGTAGCGAGAACTTTTTCCTCCACGCCGATTCGGCGCAGAACTTTCATCGAGTTTGGCATCATCTGAATACCGGCGCCGATGCGCGTAAAGCGCGGCGCCTGCTCATAAACGCGCACGTCGATGCCTATTTGCCGCAGGGTGGCCGCAGCGGCCATTCCGCCGATTCCGGCGCCAACGATGGCAAAGGAAATTTTCTTCACGGCTATTTACCGCACTCGCGGAAATCCAAAACACGAGGCATCCAAAAACGCAAGCTTGTCTCGTGGCGCCAGCGCTGCGACACATCGAGCACTTTGATCACGCGCGCGGACGTGTTTCGCCCTTGATCTGGGTGCGGTGCATGACTCGACGCGAGCCGGCGTCAAACGGATCGCGCCGGTGCATAGTGCAGCGGTTGTCCCACAGGACGAGGTCGCCGACGCGCCATTCGTTGTGCCACTCGAGCTCTTCACGGTTCGCATACATCCACAGCTCATCGAGCAAGGATTCAGACTCCGCGAGCGACAGACCCTCGATGTAGGCGTTGCGCCGGCGCCCCAGGCAGAGAACGCGCCGCTTGGTTTCAGGATGCGTGCAAACGAGAGGGTGAAAGGTGCCGGGAGATGTAACGGGATCGTCGATTGCAGTGACGCCCTGGCGCACATAGCCGCCGCTGTTGTAAGTCCCGTCATGCTTCAGCATTTTGCCTTCGATTCGTTTCTTCACCGCATCGGGGAGGAATTCGTAGGCGCGATACATGCTGTTGAAGTAGGTGTTGCCTCCAGACGGCGGGACTTCCAGTGAATAGAGGATGCTGGCTTTCGGTGGATCCGGCAGGTACGACATGTCCGTATGCCAGGTGGCCTCGCCGGCGCCCAAGCTTCCGATGGGCGCGCCGTTTTCCATCACGTTGGACACGACGTAAATTTCCGGATGCCCCTCAACGAAGCGGCGCCCGGATTCTTGTACCGGTGCCCAATCCAGATCTCCGAATCTCTCGCTGAATGCGATGAGATCCTCATCGGTCAGATTCTGTCCGCGGAACAGGAGGACCGAATGGTCCAGCCAGGCTCGATAGATGCACGCAAAATCACCCGCATCAATCGTCCGCAGATCGACTCCCTGAATTTCCGCTCCGAGCGCTTTTCCCGATGGAAGGACGGTGACGCGCGACTTTCTACTGGTTCTTGATGATTCACTCGCCATGGAATAGCTGGCCTCCCCCGTTAGTTTCGCGCCGACGATCGAACAGAGACACCCTATTCCGTACCGTCTCCATTCGGGTCAATGGTGTGAATCGGCAGGTCATAGTGCGCTTCCGTAAGTTCCCAGCGGCGATTTTCTTCGCGTTTCATGGTGGCCTGATCCGGGAAAAGTTGCTTCTCCACTTCACTGCCATGTCCGGAGGAAGATATGTTCTTGTAGGTGATTACGATGCGAAATTCCCATCGAGTGTCTTCACCCGTGTGATATCCCGGCCGATAGACAGTGTAGGACGTGACGTAACCCAGTTCCTTCTCACGGTTCAGGGTCGCGATTTGATACTTCTTGAAGAGCTGCCAGAATTCGTCCGCGTAACCCCACTTCACTTTGTAAACCCATTCGACCATATAGGGCTTTTCGGTGGAGGAAGCACTTGCGCTAGCTGTGGCCTGTTGGCCGTACACGTGCGGAACGCCAGCCAGCGCGATCACGAGTGCCATTACTGCAAGCAGCGGCGTTTGAGAACTTGGAACCATCCGAGTGTTCATGTTCGATTCCTCCGTTAAAGATCCTGCCGCGCTATTTTTTCGGTGCGGCAGGATTCAGCGGGTACGTTTTTAGATTTAGCGGGCCGTATCCCAAGTGGCCGCCATCGCGGTCCACATTGTTCTCGTCGCATGCGAATTCATAGAGTTCATCGCCGGGAGGCATGGCCGTGAAGACCCTCGAAAACGTCCAGGGTTTTGTGTAGAACTTGGGATCTTCTACCGTCACCTCGTGGGCCAAATGGTCCGCGTCGGGCCGCGACCACCGTTCGACCACGTGCATGGCGTCGCTATGCGGATGCGCGTCGTCGTCAATCCAACTCAACTTATCCTTGAATCCGATCGAATCGATGACCAGCGTGTCGCCTTCCCACTTGCCAATGCCATCTCCAAAAAAGGAGGGCTCAATATCCTTCGAGTGTCCGCGGCCGTCGAGGGGGATGGTGCGAAACGTCCACATCAGCTCGTAAAGAAATACGATGCGATTCGAGTTCTGAACAATCTCAAACGGCACGCCGCTGATGCTGGCTCGCGGTATCCCGGCGAAGAGACACAGCGCCTCCGGATTAATCGATTTCGTCAGATTATATTTGTACGCCTCTTCTCCGGCCGGAGTGAACGGCGGCCCCCCTACGCTCTTGAACATGCCGCCGAAAATCAGCGGCCCTTTCCAAAATCCTGAGAGGTCCGGCTTGCCGTCCGCAGTGCGCGGAGCGGGTTTTAGCGGCCCCGCGGGCGCTTTGACGGGCCCGGAAGCTCCACTCAACTCGCTATAGGGGTTTTCCGGCGGCGGTGCCGATTGCGCAGAGGCGCATTGGTGCACCCACAAAAATGCAGCGATAACACTGCACGCAATAAGAAGTCGCATGTGCGTAAACTAGCGGACTGCTATGGCGGTGTCAAGGAACGCACTTCGACAGCTTGACCCCTCCTTTCCCCTGATGTAAATTGCGATTCGTGAGAAAAATATTTGCCGTACTGGCCGGGATCGCCGCTATGGTGGCGGCGATGCCTGCGCTGGCCCACCATTCTTTTTCGGCGGAGTTTGACGGGGGCAAGCTGATCGAACTCAAGGGCGTCGTCACCAGAATTGAATGGACGAATCCGCACGTCTATTTCTACCTCGATGTGAAGGATGATAAGGGCAATACGACGAACTGGGGCTGCGAGGCCGCGAGCCCAGGCTCGCTGCACCGGCAAGGCTGGAATCGGGATTCCTTAAAAGTGGGAGATCAGGTCATTGTCGGCGGCTACCCGGCAAGGGACGGTTCTAAACTGGCGGACGCGAGAAGAGTGACCCTGCCCGATGGGCGCAGAATTTTTGGTGGAACTCCTGGAGATGGCGGGCCGGGAGACGCGAAACCGTAGTCGATCACGCCGCAGTAATTTATTCTCTTCCATAAATCGCCCGAATGCGATTCACGTCGTCATCGGAAAGGCCGGAGACTGCTGCGATATCGTTTCTCGTGTGAAGCTGGGCGCGATACCGGCCGAAGTACTCGACTACGTTTCCCCCATAGCCGAAATAATACATAATGTCGCGGAAATCGCGAGTATGCGTGAGCCCCAGCGCGTGCCCGAGTTCGTGCACACACGTCAAGTAGACGATGCTGTCGCGCAGCAGCGAGTCATTCCTGGCGCGTCGCGCAATGTCCTCACCCAACGAATCTATATCCGGGCGTATGAAGACGGCCGCTCCCTGCTGTCCCCCGACAACGATCGGCCGCGTTTCACCGTACTCGCCGCTGTCCGGCCCGGCCCAATAAAGTCGGATGAGCGCGCTCGACTCCGTCGCAGTCGAAAATCGAAAACCATTCTCGGCGCTTCGCTGCCAGGCCTGCAAGGCCCACCGGGCAAGTTCTCGATCCGATGAACGGTAGCCAGGCTTGCCGTTTCCGTCGGCAATGAAGTAGGTGATTGGGCTCTGCTTATCAAGAGCCTGAGGCATGACGGATTGCCGGGCGCCCTCCGTAAGCGCGCCCAATGCAATGACGGAGAGACCGAGGATGGTTGTGGCCGCGACGATTCTGAATGCGTGCAGGCTCACACGTCCGTATAAGGATGCCAAACTCTGAACCGAGCTGAAGTCTTGGAGAAACTCTTGCAAGTTACTTGCCGACCTCGAGCAGTTCCACGTCAAAAATTAATGTTGCGTTAGGCGGAATTACGCCACCCGCTCCAGCTGCTCCATACCCAAGCTGCGGCGGAATTCGCAATTGCCTCTGGCCTCCGACTTTCATTCCCGCGACTCCTTCGTCCCACCCTTTAATCACTTGTCCTGCTCCTAACGGAAATGAAAAAGGCTCGCCGTGATCGCGAGAACTGTCAAACTTCGCGCCGTTTGTCAGAAAGCCGGTGTAGTGGACTTTCACTGAGTTTCCGGGCGCCGCCGTTGCGCCAGTACCAACTACGATCTCCCAGTACTGCAGGCCGGAAGCAGTTGTTGTGGGCTGGCCGGTCACTTTCATTGGGCTGGATGCGCTTGGCGCGCTGGACGTGTTTGACTTGTTGTCGTTACCGCATCCGCACGCGACGCCGAGGACCGCGATCAGGGTAAGAATCAGGGCGAATCGTTGCATCATCAAGTGCCTCTCAGTAGGACGGGCTTCAGCCTGTTTGGTTTTAACCTTCGCCAGCTTGGAACGGCCGACAGGCTAAATTCTCTATGTGACAACTCGATTTCGAACAGGCCAGCGGCTGAAGCCGGGTTGATGCTATGCACCTTATGGCACGGCTGAAGCCGTGCCCTACAAAGATTTGCAGCTGCATTACGGACTCCAGAACGTATTTTACTCATGATCGGCCGGGCGGCGTGTCGAACCGGTAGCGCGCCAGCGCTGTTCGAGGGCGGGAATAATCGCGCCCCCGATATTCGCTATGTTCAAATCGGGGAGCGGCGGCCGTTCGGCCCAGGGATTGATCCCACGAATGAGCGAGCCGAGAAACCGGATATTCGCCCAGAGAAATTCTCTGAACGAAGGATGCGGCTTGTGCCCGTTTGCGCGGACGAGTAGAACGGTCACATCGTCCTCGGTCAGATTGTCCGGATGTCGATCCTTAATTTCACGCAGCAAAGTCTTGGTCAGCAGTTGCGGCTCCACATCCTCAAGCAGGCGCAGGATCCGCAGCAGTCCGGCCTCGCCAAGCATCTCACCATCCGCGTCGCGGGACTCGATCAGCGCATCGGTGTAGCTGAGCACGCAGTCGCCGGATTCCAGTTCCACGTCAAACTGCTCGTACTCTGTCATGTCGATGATCCCTAGCGGCATGTTATTGGGTGAGGCCACTTCGTTCGCCGCATCGGCGCCCAAAAGTGTCCATTGCCGCTTTGCTGCCTGGTACAAAAGAGGCCGCGGGTGGCCCGCGTTGCAGACAATCAAACGCTGAGTGGGAGCAAAAAATGTGGCCACGACGGCCGTCGCGAAGGTGCCCGCCTCGGAAAGCGCGGCGAACTGCTGATTGAGCAGCCGCACAAATTCCGTTTGATCCAGACGGTTGACGAATCGCCGCATGAGCGTTCGGAGATTTGCAGCGGTTGAGGCGACAGAATTCCCATGTCCCGCCACATCCGCCAGCAGCAGGCGCGTGATGCGGCCGGTGGCGCAACTCGACGCGTAATAGACGTCCCCGCCGCGCTGGGCCTCCCCGAAGGGCTTGCTGTACACCCAAGCGTCCAGCCCTCCCATTTCCACGCGGCGCGTGGTGAGCTGGCTTCCACCCCAGACTTCCATACACGTCATTTGTTGCGCTGTCTTGTTGCTTGCGGCCGATTCATTGTTGGGCGCGGGCATAGTTCGATTCCTAATTCACTAATTCAAAGAACGCGTTGAAAAATATTGCTCCAGGCTGGATTTTACCTCACCCATGCCGCGCTGGGCATTGCGGTCCAGCGCGGCGACAACCGCGGAAATATCCTTCCCGCTCACGGGCTCGTCGTGCGAGTAATAATGGGTCCAGACCGTCGAGCCCGACTTCACTTCGCGCAATTCCAAATCGATGGTAAGGCGGGCCATAAGCGGCGCGGCGGAAATCTCCTTAAAGTCGTACAAGCGGCCATAGAGAATATAGTCCCCGTGAGAATTGCTGCGCAGGGCATCCACCGCCCGGTATCTTCCGGAGGCTCGCAGCTCACGCAGCAAAACATCCACCAGCATTTCGGTTGGAGGTTCAACCCACTGTTGATACTCGTACGTGCCCATATTCTCGCCACTCGAGCTATACACGATACGATCTTCCCTGTACAAGTGCGAAGCCCTCAGAGGGCCCAGCAGCAGCGTCACGGGATAAGGACTGCGTTCCGCCGCGGGCGCCGGGTCGCCGCCGGGGACTGTAAGCTGATAATACTTGCTGGGCCGCGCAGCTCCGCACCCGGTAAGAAGTCCGGCAGCCAGCGCCGCGATCGAGACGAATCTGCGGTTCATTGAACTCCCCTCTGTGGTGATTAGTGACTGGTGAATCGTAATTCGTCACTCGTGACTCGTGAAACCCATGCTTGCGAAAGTTGGTTTTCACGAATCACGAGTCACGAATCACAAATCACGATGGTTGTATCACCAGTCACCAGTCACTATTGCTCCCCCGTCTTGTGCTCGGGCGGATTGGTCGCGCGAATCAGCGAATAGGGGCGCATCTTAATCGTCTCGGTGAATTCTTTCAGGTTCTCGGTGACGTGGAGCAAATTATCGAGAAGCTGGTCGATGTTTTCCGAATTCACGTCGAGTGTCTGGTTAAGCTGCCCGGTCAAATCAGTCAGGGACTTCAGTGTGCCCCGGAGTTCGGCCACAGCTTTGCGAACTTCCGGCTGTGTCTCCCCGATCGTTGCATCAATGTGCGCCAAGACTTCCGTCGCCTGGCCGGAGGTCTTTCGGAAGTCGTCGATCAATGGCCCCAATTTCTCGCTCAGATCATTAACGTGCTGAAGGGCTGACCGCACCTGCGGCCGGGAATCCGCAACCAGGCCGCGCGTCTCGGCCAGCGTGGCCGAAAGGTTGGATCGATTCTGCGCATTCAAGAGATCATTGACGCGGTCGATCGTCACTTTGAGTTCCGTGGCCCGGGCGTCCAAGGTTTGAAGGAGCTGTCGCGCCTGCGGCGCGAGATTGTTGATTTGGTCGGTTAGGGCGTTGAAGTCGACGTAATTCTCGGAAGGAAGTAACGATCCCGCAGGCGCCGCGCCGGCCTGCGCCGATCCCGGAAAAAGCTCCAGGTGATTGTCGCCGAGCGGGCTCATGCTCATGATCTTTACCTTACTGTCCGTTTTCACCAGCACATCGGGCTGGACACTGAACGTGAGATCGATGTGGGTCGGATCTTGCGGATCAATGCGCACACTTTCTACGCGCCCTACCTTAGGACCTCCCGAATAGCGGACCGTCGCGCCAGGTTCCAGCCCGCCCGCGAAGGGAAAGTGAGCATGGTAGGTCTTGGCCGTGTTGCCAAACGCACCATTAATAGCGAACACCGCGACAAGGAGAATGCCTCCGGCAACCAGGACAAACAGTCCCACAAGCGTCTGTTCAGTTTTTGGGCTCATCATCCTCCCTTATTCTTGGGCTCCCATATTCTTGCACTCATCCGTGGCGCCGGTATTGTTCAGTAAGCGTCTGCAAATAATCTAATTCCCCTTCCACGTCCGGCTCGGGAACTCGATCCAGAAATTGCCGCACCCGCGGTTGCACGCTCGTCCGCATTTCCTCGGTCGTCCCGATCGCTACAATATTCCCCTTATCGATCAACACCATGCGGTCCGCGATGAGAAAGGCGCTGGCGAGTTCATGCGTAACGACGATGATAGTCATATGAAACGCCTTCTTCAATTCCAGGATCAAGTGATCGATACCGGCAGCAATGATCGGATCCAGGCCAGCCGAGGGCTCGTCAAAAAATAGAATTTCCGGATCCATCACGAGAGCCCGTGCAACGGCGGCCCGTTTTTTCATGCCGCCGCTGAGCTGGGACGGCATGTGGTATTCAAAACCCGCAAGCCCGACCTGCTCCAGCTTGAGCCGCAACATGATTTCGATCGTGGAATCTTCCAATTTCGTGTGTTCCCGCAGCGGCAGAGCTACGTTTTCGCCTACCGTCATGGAGCCAAACAGGGCGCCCCCTTGAAATGACATCCCCGTTTTTTTCCGGATCTCATACAATTCGTCCATCGAAACAGCGGCGATATCCTGGCCGTTTATCCAGATCTGGCCCGAACTCGGTTTTTCCAGTCCCACCAGCGTCCGCAAAAGCGTGCTCTTACCGGAGCCGGAACCTCCCAGGATGACCAGAGTCTCGCCTGCTTTCACGTCAAAATGTATGCCATGCAGAATCTCCACCTCTCCATAACTAACGCGGAGGTCTCGCAAGGAGATAACCACCTTTGACTCATCCAAATTTGGATGTCTTTTATCCATAAAAGACTCAAAAGAGCTATCCATTCCCCAGGAAGAAAAATGCCGCGGTAAAGACGAGATCGACGACCACGACGAGCAGGATCGAAATCACCACAGCCTTTGTGGTGGAGCGGCCCACTTGCTCCGCGCCCCCTCCCGTGGACAATCCTTCAAAACATCCGACCGCCGTGATCGTGACGCCAAACATCACGCTCTTAATCAGCCCCGACAGAATATCCCGCAAGTACAGCGACTCGATAGATGCCTGGATGTATCCCCCCAGGGTGAAATCCGCTTGAGTGACTCCGAACAGCGCTCCCCCAAGAATGCCCATCGTATTTGCCCAAATCGTCAGACAAGGCAGCATCACCATCATGGCCAGAAATTTCGGTGCGACGAGGAAATGAACGGGGTCAATCGCCATGACTTCCAACGCGTCGATTTCTTCGGTGACCTTCATGGTTCCGATCTCCGCGGCAAATGCGGAGCCCGAACGGCCAATCACAACGATGGCTGTAATCAAAGGACCGAGCTCTCTCGACATGGACAAGGCCACGGCTTTGGCCACGAGATTCATGGCGCCGAGTTTGCCCAGCTCATAGGCGCTCTGCAACGCCAAAATCAAGCCAATGAAAAACGTGATCAAGGAAAGGATAGGCAACGCCCGCACGCCCACTTCCATCGCCTGCGAGGCGGCGCTTTGCAAACGCAGCGCCTTCCCTTGGAACGGTCCGACGAAGGTGTAATACGCGGCGCGGCTTCCGAGCATTGCGAGAGCGCCGAGGTAGGAAAGGCTATCTGTGACGCCGGCGCCGATTTGGGAGACAAGTTCCATCACGTTTTCCGCGGCCTCTACAAAATCAATTGTCCGATCTAACGGAATGCGCCTAGGAGGCTATGGCCTGCGTTTCGTCGTCGTACACTTCAAAAAGCTTCAGCAATCGCGAAATCTTCAATACTTCCCGCGCGGAATCGTTCAGCCCAAACAGCACAAAACGGGAACCCGCCTCACGGGACGCCTTGAGCCCCTCCACCAATGAGGCCACGCCCGAGCTGTCGATGTACTGCACGCTAGTCAAGTTTAGAACGACTCGCGTCACGCCCTTTTCGCGGATCTCGCGCAACAAAGCCTTCCTTACCTCCGGCGAATTCGACATGTCAATGTTTCCTGACACATCCAGAATCGTGGCCTTATCGACTCGGCGGGCAGATATCTTCACGATGGCTTCTCCTCTACGGATCCGTGCTCCCCCTTGGGGGACCGGGCGTATTTCACTAATCGGAGCCGATTCAGCCGACCGGCGCGTTTGTATTGGACCGTGTCCATACTCCCCCGGATAATATGCAACCCTAAACCACCGGGCCTTACCTCGTCCAGTGGGCGGGCTTCTAACTTCGTCGTGTTCACGGCGGGCCCGCAATCAAAGAGCAGAATTTCGACGCCCTGCTCCGTTTCCCCATTCGTGCGCCGCTGGAGGCGATTGCAGTAAACTTCGATGGGCTGGTCCAGACGCCCCTGATAGGAATGCCGCATGATATTTGCTACGGCTTCGTCAACCGCGCGAATAATTCCCCTGTTATGTTCCGCGGAGAATCCCAACATTTCCATCAAAGGTTGCAGCGCGCCGCGGATCACACAGAGCAAAGTGGGATGACTGCGCAGCTCGAGCTTTAACAGGAAGGTGCGGCTAAATTTCGAGGATTTCTTCAAGCCCCGTGGCTGCTTCGCCGCGATAGGATTCATGTTCGGCCCTGGCTCTCCGTCCGGCGTCATCCCGGGCTACGCCGGTGTTATGGCAAAGAAACATAATTTTGCCCCGTACGCAATGGAATTCCTTGCCCCTGCCATGCGCGATCAGAGGTTGACACGTAAGGTTGATCGGCGTACGGTCGCCTTCGAGAAGAGACTTGGAATCGCGAACTCCGGCTGAAGCGAATTCCGCGCTGAATCACCTATGTGAAATGATCCGGGGGCAAAACTTTGCGAAGCGAGATCTTGGAACGCTCAAGGGATAAAACAATGAAGAAAACCTGGAGTGAATTTTCGCTGGTTGCATTGCTGGCCGCATGCGCGTTCGTGCCAAAGGCCTGGGCCGACACGGTCGTCGTGGTTTGCAAATCGGATTTCCAATTAGCGCTGGTTGATCCAGCAACGGAGAAGGTGCTCGTGAAGTTGCCTACGGGGCTCGGCCCGCACGAAGTGGCGGTTTCGCCTGACGGCCGTACGGCCTACGTCTCCAACTTCGGCCGGTATAGTGTATATCCGCCGGGGGACACGGCGCACGACAAAGCGGGCAATACGATCACCGTGGTCGATCTAATAGACCGCAAAGTGAAGGCTACGTTCGATCTCGGGACCCATACGGGACCGCACGGCATGACCGTGAGCCATGACGGAAAGCTGGTCTGGGTGACTACGGAGACACCGCAAGCAGTGCTCGAACTGGACTCCGCGACGGGAAAGATTCTGCACGTGTGGAATACGAATCAAGAGCGCAGCCACATGATCGTAGCCACGCCCAATGAGATGAAGTTTTATGTGACGAACACAGTCTCGGGAAGCGTTAGCGTAGTCGACCGATCCACAGGCGAGGTGAAAGTCGTATCGACCGGCCCAGGCACGGAGGGCATCGCGATTTCGCCGGATGGGAAGGAAGTTTGGGCGGCAAGCCGCCTCGACGATAAAATTTCGATTATTTCGACGGCTACGGATCAGATCGTGGCGTCATTTCCCAGCGGCGGGAAGGGGCCGAAGCGAATGGATTTCACGCCCGATGGATCGCAGGTGTGGGTGACGAATCCAAGCAGCAATCAGGCGACCGTGTTCGACGCTCGCGCGCGCGAATTGATCGCCAGTTTGACTTTATCAAAATCACCCAGCGGCGTTTACATTTCTTCCGATGGACGCCACGCATATATTACAAATGCGAACGCGAATGAGTTGACATTCATTGAAGTGGGTTCGCGGAAGATTCTGAGCACCATGCCCGTTGGCACCGACCCGGATGGTGTTGCCTGGTCTGCGCGATAACACACAACGGCAAAGAATTCTAAAATCGTTCCTTGGGGTGCAGCCCCAACCCTATCTTCCCGCAGCAGCCATGGCAATCGCAGGTTGAAGTCCCAGCATCATCGCAGCGAATCCCGGCAAATCGAGCGATTGCGGGCCGTCGGACAGCGCGCGCTCCGGGCACGGATGCACTTCGACGATGATGCCGTCGGCGCCGATGGCGACTGCCGCGCGCGCGGCGGCTGGCACGAGGCTTCGCCGTCCGGTGGCGTGCGAAGGATCGACCACCACAGGCAAGTGGCAAAGTTCCTTGCAAAGCGCGACACCCGCGAGATCCAACGTGTTCCTTAATTCGGAGTCAAACGTCTTGATTCCCCGCTCGCACAAAACGACGTTGGGGTTTCCGCCAGAGAGCAAGTACTCGGCGGCCAGCAGCCACTCCTTGATCGTGGCCGAAGGTCCGCGCTTGAGCAGCACGGGCCGCGGCACCGTGGCCAGCCGGCGCAACAGCGGATAATTCTGCATGTTGCGCGCGCCCACTTGCATCATGTCCGCGTACTCGACGACCGCGTCGAGGTCCTCGACGCCCATCACTTCGGTGACGATCGGCAGGCCGGTTTCCTTCCTCGCTTCCGCCAGAATCTTGAGCCCTTCGAGACCGAGGCCCTGGAAATCGTATGGAGAAGTTCGCGGCTTGTACGCGCCTCCGCGTAGCAGGTGCGCGCCCGCCGCCTTTACTCCGCGCGCGGTTTCCATCAACTGTTCGCGCGACTCGACTGAACACGGGCCCGCCATCACCACAAGGTCCGCCCCGCCGATTTTCACGCCCTTCACGTCCACCACCGTGCGCTGCGGCCGCAGCTCGAGGCTGACCAGCGTGTACGGTTGCGAGATGATCAGAATTTCGTCCACGCCCGGCGCGACGCGAAGCGCTTCGACTTCGGCGCGTCGCCCGCGATTTTTTCCGACCACGCCGATGACGGTGCGCTCGGCACCCTGAATCAGATGGGGGAGAAAGCCGCATTCCTTGATTCTGTCCATGACGTGCTCGATTTGCTCCTTCGTCGCGTTCGCTGACATATTGACGATCATTGAAATTCTCCTTTGGCTTCGTTTACCCTCAGGGGAAATAAAAAAGCCGCGGACCCTGTGGGTGCTCGCGGCCAGTTCTGGGAATCTTTTCGCGCTTTCTAGCTTTTCGATTTACCTCGTCTTGCGCGCGATCCGCCCCCGGCCGCTTCCCGACCAAGGGAAGCGGTACGTAAAGGCGAACCAAGAATAATGGCGTGCATGCATGCGGGTGTGAGGATACGCAGCTACAGCCCAATTGTCAAGGTTTTCAGTAGGACGGGCTTCAGAGCCTGTGTGGTAACTCGATTTCGAACACGCCAGCGGCTAAAGCCGTGTTGATTCTGCATACTTTACGGCACGGCTGAAGCCGTGCCCTACAAAGATTTCACAGTTTCCACACAGGCTCTGAAGCCCGTTCTACTATACGCCCAAGCCGCGCCTCACGTCTTCGCTTAGCACGATGGCCTCGGAGACTTCTTTCATCGATTTGCGCCGCTGGCGGCTCTGGCGCTGGATGGTCAGGTAGGCTTCTTCTTCGGTGATCTTGAGTTCGCGCTGCAGAATCCCCTTGGCGCGCTCGACCAGTTTGCGCGTTTCGAGCTTTTCCGAAAGGTGCAGGTTTTCGCTTTCCAAGCGCGCCATCTCGATTTCCGCTCCCACCAGAAATCCAATGGTGGAGATCAGCATGATTTCGCGCTCCGAGTATTCATGTGGCTCGCGATTCTGCAGATTGATCACTCCGACGACCCGCCCACGGCACAATACGGGCACGGACAAGAACGCCTCAAACCTGTCCTCGGGCAAATCCTTGAACAATTGAAAGCGAGGATCCTGCGACGCGTTGACCGCCACGGCGACCGGCTTCCCGTGCTCCGCCACCCATCCCGTAATGCCCTGCCCCAGCCGCAGCTTGAGGCGATCCACGACGTCTGGATGCGCATTTTTTGAGGAGCGCAGAATCAATTCTCCCTCTTCGAGCGCATACAGGAAGCAGGAATCGCAGCTCACCACCGAGGCCGCAAAATCCACGATCTGTGACAGCACTTCATGCAGGGGATCCGCCGAAGCCATCCGGCTGGCCATCTTGTGGATGAAATCAACCTCTGGATTGTCGGCCATGGCTAGTTTGGAGAGTTCTGCATTCACACTTCAAGGCTATGCGGGTACGCCAAGACTGTCCAATTCGTCCTATGGATGCGAACTATCAGTCTTTACACGCCGTCACGCGGCATTCACAATTTGGAAGGGTACGGCGACCGGTTTCCCTAATCTAGTTGGATTTTTTTACAAAAACAGGCTGCAGGAAATTCTTCGGTGGCGCAGGCTTCAGAGCCTGTGTGGAAACTGTGAAATCTTTGTAGGGCACGGCTTCAGCCGTTCCGTAAAGTATGCAGAATCAACACGGCTTTAGCCGCTGGCGTGTTCGAAATCGAGTTACCACACAGGCTCTGAAGCCTGCGCCTCTTGAACCCGCCAATGGGGACAAACGAGGCTAAAGTCGCAGATCGATTGATTTGCTACCCGGCAGCGATTCGCTTCCGTTGCAAAATCTCTGCGCTGCGCTGCGCCGCTTCGCTGACGAGGTATCCCATTTTCGGGTGCGTCGGTTCCAGGTCCGGAGCAATCCCGTATTCAAGGAGCCTCTCGGTCGTCGTGGGGCCGATCGACGCCACGGCCATTCGCGAGAGCGCGCGGCGCATGGCGTCCTCCTCGTTCATTTCCGCCGCAATTTGCAGGAGATGATCCGCCTGCGTCGCCGTCGTAAACAGGATCACGTCGATTTCATTGCGCGCAATTGCGGCAATCGCGGAACGCAGCGGACCGGTGTCCTCAGGCAAAGCCCATACATAAACCGGAACGGAAGTGACTTGCGCGCCGCGCGCAACGAGTCCCGCGATCAGCTCCGGGTTCGCCACACCGTATTCCTGCACGGCGATTCGTCGCCCCTTCAATGAAAATGCTTCGGCATTTTCATCCAGCGCGCGCAATAGTTCTCGCCACGTATTCGGTTCGGGCGCGGTGACGGCGATCGGGATATTCCATTCTCTCAATACGGCCACGGGTTTCGGTCCGCGCGCCACGACCGAAATCTTGCGAAGCTCAGCCAAATACTTTTCGATTGGGTAGATTGTCTCCACAACCCGCGCAAGCGCGCGCGTCCCCACCCCCGTCAGAAAAATGACCATATCAAATCCGCCCGCAAAGAGGGTTCGGGCAAACGCCAGCGCCTCGGTATTGGTTTCGAGGGGAATCTCACGCATCGAGGGGGCAACCACGGCTTCGCCGCCGTAGCTCGCAATCAGCTTCGCCATTTCCACCCCGCGTCTGCTTTCGAGCGAAAGCACACGCAGTCCCGCGAAATTTTTCTTCGGCTCGCCACTTTCCATGGCCACAATCATGCCGTAAGTTGTCGTTAGGCTGCAAATCCCGCTCGTACGCCCATCCAACGAATTCCCGATAGAAAAGTTGGCGATATGAGTGTAGAAGTTATCGACGCGAGTTTTGAGATCCAATATATGCGAGGTGAATGTGGCCGATCATCGCTCAAAGAAATCCGATCCTCTCGTCCAGCTTCCTGACGTCGAGAAACTAGAATCGGAGATCAAGTCGGAATGGTACGAGCTGCGTAACGGCGAGATATGGTTCTCCGAGGAAATCAAGCGGGAGCATCGCCTGCTAAAGACTTCGCTCGTCCGTTACGTTTTGCATTCCCGATTCTTCGCGTTTGTTACATCGCCATTTATATATGCTTTGATTTTTCCATTTGTGCTGCTTGATCTATTCGTTTCCGTATATCAGGCTGTTTGCTTTCCCGTCTACGGCATACCCAAGGTACGGCGTAGGGATTACATGGCGATTGACCGGAACAAATTGCGATATCTGAACGCTCTCGAGGGCCTGAATTGCATGTACTGCTCGTATGGGAACGGCGTGCTGGGATACACAATGGAAATTGCAGGGCGCACCGAGCAGCACTGGTGCCCGATCAAGCACGCAAGGCGAGTTCAGAACACGCATGCCCGGTATGCGCATTTTCTTCCTTACGGCGACGCCGCCGCCTATCGCGAGGGAATCGACGAGGTCCGCTGCGACTTCAAGGATTTGAAGGGGCGAAAATAAAACGCACCTTTCCACTTGCGCATTCATTCCGGCCGGACAATCGGCCGAGGCGATGTCGTAAAGAGTTTGACTCGAGTGATAAAATCGCTCGCTAGGAGACCGTCATGACCCCAGCCTTTCGCGTCTCTCCGTCCACGCGCCGCAACTTCCTGAAGCACCTCTCAGCGCTCGCCGTTTCTGGCGGCGTCTTTCTTCATGATTTAAATGCGCAAGATGAGAAGTTTGTCATCGCTGAAACCGCCTTCGGCAAAATTCGCGGCGTCGACAGCAACGGAATCAAAATTTTCAAAGGAATTCCGTACGGAGCGAGCACCACGGGCACGAACCGATTTATGCCGCCTGCGGAACCGGCGGACTGGTCCGGCGTGCGCGATGCGCTTGCCTACGGACCTAGCGCTCCGCAGCGTGACCCGGCCGCTCCACCGCCTCCGCCAGGCGCTCTTACAATCTCTGGCCAGAACCTGCCCGCCGAGGGCGAAGACTGCCTGGTGCTCAACGTTTGGACGCCCGCGGTGAGCCCTGCTACCGAGAGTGGCCGCAGGCGCCCCGTAATGTTCTGGTGCCATGGGGGAGGCTTCGCCACCGGTTCGGGATCGTCGCCCGATAACGACGGAACCAATCTCGCGCGGCGCGGCGACGTGGTCGTCGTGACCATCAATCATCGTCTCAATGTTCTCGGCTTTGCGAATCTGAGCGCATTTAGCGATGACTTCGCAGCCTCCGGGGACGCCGGCATGCTGGACATCGTTCAGGCGCTGAAATGGGTGCGTGCGAACATCTCACAATTTGGCGGCGATCCAAACACGGTGACAATCTTTGGCCAATCCGGCGGCGGGCGCAAGGTAGAGACGCTGCTGGCCATGCCATCTGCCAAGGGGCTTTTCCACCGCGCGATCGTCGAGAGCGGCGCCGCGGTCAAGGTTGTTGATCGCGACGTTGCGGTGCGCAGCGCGGAACAGCTTCTCGCCAAGCTGGGCGTCGACAGGGCGAATGTGCGCGCGGTGCAAAAGCTTCCCGTCGAGAAAATCATGGCCGCGTACTTCGCCGTGCTTAAGGAAAATCCGGGCGTCGACCCATCGCTCGGCGGATTCTCGCCCGCGGTGGACGGCAAGATCCTGCCGCAGCACCCGTTCTACCCTACCGCCTCGCCTGTCTCCGCCGATGTGCCGGTGATGATCGGTTGCACGCGGACGGAGATGACGCTGTTCTCTCTGAATGACCCCTCTGCGTTTTCGCTGAACGATGCGGACATGCGTAAACGCATAAATGATCTGCTCGGCGACCACGCTCCCATGATGATCGACCTCTACCGGAAGCTCAATCCCGGGGCCTCGCCTTCCGACATCTACTTTTTGATAGCCAGCGATCGCAGCTACGGTGCTCCCACGATGATCGCCGCCCAGCGGCGCGCCGCGCTGGGTAAAGCGCCCGTGTATCTGTACTATTTCACTTGGGAAACTCCCGTGCAGGGTGGACGTCTCAAGTCGCCTCACACCATGGAGATCCCATTTGCCTTTGACAACGTGAAGATTTCAGCGCGGATGACGGGCGGAGGAGCCGACGCCATGGCCCTCGCCGATAAGGTGAGCGATGCCTGGATCGCCTTCGCGCGCGCCGGGGATCCAAACACGCCGAAGCTGCCGCACTGGCCCGCTTACGATGCCAAGGACCGCGCGACGATGGTCATCAACAATGTGAGCAAGGTGGTCAACGATCCGCTGCGCGACCAGCGCGTCGCGATGTTTCAAGCTTTGAATATGATTTGAGAAAAGATGGATTTCAAGTTGAAACTGGCGATTCGACTGCCCGGTGGAAGCTGCGCCCCTTGCGTTCTTTCCCCAGCGCAATCGTCACGATGAGCACGGCGATGGTGACAATTTCAAATCCCGCCAGCGCCCACTGGTAGCCCACGTGTTCCCGCAACATGAACTCCACCGAATTGGTCGGTGCGGCAATGAGAATTCCAAGCTGGTAGGCGAGTCCGGGGACGAGCCCGCGCGTTTCATCCGCGGAAAGCTCGCTCAAATGGACCGGAATCACTCCCCACGCGCCTTGCACACCGGCCTGCATCAGAAAAGACCCAATCGCCAACACGGCGAGCGACGTACCGAACGCCCAAAGCGGTATGACGAAGAGCGCCAGCGACATCGCGGCGATCATCGTGATTCTCCTCCCCAGCCTTTCCGAGAATTGCCCGAAGATAATTGCGCCGACGATGGCCCCGATATTGTAAAGAATGGCCATATACGACTGCATAGCGGGCGTAAATTTGTGGACGCTGCCGAGGAAATCCGGATACAGGTCCTGCGTGCCGTGCGAAAGGAACATCATGAACGTCATCAGCAAAACGAGATACAAGAAACTCTTCCACTGCGTGGCAACGATCCTGAGGACTGCACCCGTCGATGGCGCGCGATGCTGTTTCCACGCTTCCGATTCCGGCACGCGAGCGCTGATGTAAAACGCCAGAAGCGCCGGCAGGCCGCCCAGCCAGAACATCGGCCGCCAACCCCATGTAGGCAGCACAAACCGCGCCACCACAGCGGCAAGGATGTACCCGAGCGAATAGCCGCTCTGCAATATCCCGGAAAGAATTCCCCGCAACCGAGGCGGGACGGATTCCATCGCGAGCGAAGCCCCAATGCCCCATTCCCCGCCCATCCCGATGCCGTATAGCGCGCGCATCACCAGAAAAAATGTAAGATTGGGCGAGAAACCGCACGCCAGCTCCACCACGGAGAAGAAAACCACATTGGTCATCAAGGGAATGCGCCGGCCATACCGGTCGGTCATCAGGCCGAAGATGAGAGCGCCCACCGGGCGCATCACCAGCGTCACAAACAAGGACGCAATGATTGCTGATTTTCCTACATGAAAATCCGCAGCGAGCCTGTCAATCAGGAAGACAACCACAAAGAAGTCAAACGCGTCGAGCGTCCAACCCAGAAAGGATGCTGTTACCGCATGAGCCTGGCCTGAGCTCGAAAGGCCGGGAACTCCGCTGTCGCGCCCCTTGTTAAACAACGCTGCCTCCTATTGGTTCGGCCGTCACACGCTGCGAAATATCGCGATAGAGCAACGCGGCGCAAACTGCGGACATCGCCAAGAGCGCAATTCCCGTGGCCGTCTCATCAAGGCAAACTTTGCCGATGCCGAACAGCGCCGCGTACACCATGGCGCAGCCCAGAACCCACGCCAGCAAATTCTTGCCGAGATCGCGCGTTTCGGGCAGCTCCGGAGCGAGCGCCGCGATGTGCCGCCAACCCGCGGCGTGCGGCCGCACTTTCCTGTAGAAGCGCAGCAGAACTTCCGTGGGCTCGGCCGGCGTCAGCAGCGTAACCGCAACCCACACGGCCGTCGTTACGGCCGTCGTAGCGAGCGTCGTCTTCGCAAAAATGACGGGCGCGCTGCCGCTGAACAATTGCCAGTGATGCAGAATCAGCGTCATTGCCAGCGCCGTTGCCATCGCCGAAATTTCGCTCCAGGCATTGATGCGCCACCAATACCAGCGCAGCAAATAGACTCCGCCGGTCCCTGCGCCAACTTCAAGAACGACTTCCCAGCCCTGGCTGATCGTCGCCAGTTGCGCCGAAACATACGCCGACGCCGCCACTAGCAGCAGCGTCGCGATCCGGGAAATGTTCACGTAATGCTTTTCGGACGCGCCACGCCGGATGAACCGCCGGTAAAAATCCTCCACGAGATAAGAACTCCCCCAGTTGAGTTGCGTCGCAATCGTGGACATGAACGCCGCCATGAATCCCGCGATCAAAATTCCTCGCAGCGCATGCGGCATATAAGTGGTTGCGACGAGCATGTAGCCCGATTCCGGATGCTGCAACCCAGGATACAGCGCCGTGGCGGCGAGTGCCGTCAGTATCCATGGCCACGGCCGCAGCGCGTAGTGCGCGACGTTGAACCACAGAACGGATAGCAATCCGTGCCGTTCATCGCGCGCGCTGAAAATCCGCTGCGCGATGTAACCGCCGCCGCCCGGCTCCGCACCGGGATACCAAAACGCCCACCACTGCACTCCCAAATGCACAAGAAACGTAAGCACCGGCAGCGTCCACAAGGCTTCGCCCGTGAGTCCTCGCGAAAAATCCGGAAACATCGCGGTGATGCGCGACGCTCCGGGCCCCGCGACAGCTCGCATCGCCGAAAGTTTCGCGAGCATCGCGTGCATCCCGCCCGCGCCTCGCACGCCATAATACGCGACCGCGATCACGATCCCCATTTTCAGAATGAATTGAAATAGATCGGTCCACAGCACGCCCCACAAGCCGCCAAGCGAAACGTAAAATCCCGTGAACGGAATTAAAAAGAAAATACAGATCGCCAGACTCGCGGCCTCGCTTTTGCCGAGCACGGATCCCACGATGCTCGTCATCGCCTTGGTTACCCAGCCCAGGATCAGGCAATTCATCAGGAGCCCGAGATAGACCGCGCGAAACCCGCGCAGAAATGCGGCAGGCCGTCCCGCGTAACGCATCTCCGCAAATTGCACGTCGGTGAGCAAGCCCGAACGCCTCCACAACCGCGCGAACAAAAACACGGTCATCATGCCCGACGGCAGAAAACTCCACCACAGCCAATTGCCCGCGATTCCCTGCGTGTAGACGAGGCCCGTCACCACCAACGGCGTGTCCGCGGCAAACGTTGTCGCCACCATCGAAGTTCCCGCCAGCCACCACGTCACCTGTCGCCCCGATACAAAATATTCTTCCGTGTTCCGGCTCGAACGCCGCCGGAAATAAATCCCCAGCAGGAGCATCAGCAGCAGATATCCGGCGATCACGGCCCAGTCGAGTAGCGTCAGCGTCATGAATAATCCGGCAGCGGCAAATCCGGTTGTTTTGCAGGAATCGGCTGTTAAGTGTCGTTGCAAGAAGTCGAAGTGTCAAACAAAAACGGGAGCGGGTGCGCTGCGCCAGAAGATGAAAGGCGGCACGTTGTAGTCGAATTTCGGCGCTGAAGGCGCCGGTGGATGCCAGCCCAGGGCAGCGCCCTGGGTTATGAATGCGTTCGATTGGTACGCGCCCTGAAGGGGCGCAGGGATCCCTCCGCCCCTTCAGGGCGGATCAATTTAGATGGACGCGAACCCGGGGCGCTTCCCCGGGCTTTCATCCTCCGAGCCGTTGGCGCGGGAACACTCCGGGACCGGTTGCGTGCTCTATTTTTTGCATAGAACATTGCTGAGGAGTCCGCCAAAAATCGAACCGCGCGTGATCGGACGGCGGATTGGTGGAGTACAATGCCTCCCGCCATGTCCAGTCCAATTATGCAGAGGCGCGCCGACCTGCGGCGTGCGGCGAATTCGGTGGCGAATGAATAAGTGGCCGCGCTCTATTTCTTCGCCTCGCGTCGTAAACATTGAAGATTTGCGCCGGCTGGCCGAGCGCCGCCTGCCGCGAGCCGTCTTCGATTATCTCGACGGCGGCGCCGAGAGCGAAATGTCGCTGCGCGAAAATAATCGCGCCTTTGAATCCTTAACTTTCCGCCCGCGCAATGCGATGGCCGTGCCGCAATGCGATCTGCGCACAAAAGTTTTAGGCGCCGAACTTTCTATCCCCGCGATCCTTGCCCCCATTGGTTACAGCCGCCTCATCCATCCAGCCGGCGAGGTGGCCACATCTCGTGCGGCCGGCGCGGCGGGCACTGCATACATTCTTTCTACGATTGCCGGGCACAAGCTCGAAGACGTTCGCGCCGCGTCGACTGGCCCGGTGTGGTATCAACTCTATTTGGTGGGCGGCCGCCCCGCCGCGGAAGCGGCGCTGGACCGCGCCAGGTCAGCGGGCTTCTCCGCATTGTTTGTCACGATCGACACAGGCACGGCTGGAATGCGAGAGCGCGACATCCGAAACGGCACGGGGCAACTCATGGGTGGAAACTGGATCGGAATGATTCCGTATCTCTCGCAATTTTTCTCCCGCCCCGGATGGGTTGCCGCCTATTTGATGGATGGCGGCCTGCACAAATTGCCGAATGTCGTGATTCCCGGGCATGGGCCAATGTCTCTCATCGACGTTGCCGCCGCACTCGCCGATTCCGTTGTAACTTGGCAGGATTTTCGATGGCTGCGCGAAGTATGGCCCGGTCCAATCGTCGCCAAGGGAGTCCTCACCGGCGACGACGCTCGTCGCGCGATCGATGTGGGAGCCGCAGGCGTTGTCGTTTCCAATCACGGAGGCCGCCAGCTGGACGGCGTTTCCGCAACCCTGCGCGTTCTACCGGAAATTGTGAAGGCCGTGAAAGGCCAAATCGAAGTCCTGATGGACGGAGGCGTGCGCCGCGGCGGCGACATCATCAAGGCCATTTGCATGGGCGCGCGCGCCGTTCTGGTCGGACGCGCCTACGCCTACGGCCTGGCCGCCGCAGGAGAGCCCGGCGTCGCAAGAGCCATCGCGATCCTCCGCGCAGACCTGGAACGCACCATGAAGCTTCTAGGATGCGCGTCGATCAGCGAGCTGGACCGAACGTACATAGATGTTCCACGCGATTGGCCCACCGCAAGTGGGGAGTAGTGATTTGAAATTTGATATAAATCTGAAGCACGCTTCACGGGCGTCAGCGGCGTGCGGAGAAAAAGGACTGGAGCAATTGCAAGGACTCCCCGGCAAGGACGCCGGAAACGACCTCGACGCGATGATTGAGCGCGGGCGCCTCTAGGACCCGCATACAGGTGCGAATGGCGCCCCCTTTGGGCTCGTCGGCGCCGTAGATCAACCGGGCGACGCGTGCCTGCACGAGCGCGCCCGCGCACATGGCGCACGGCTCAACCGTCACGTAGACCGATGCGCCGATGAGGCGATGGTTGCCGGCCTTCCGCGCGGCCTCGCGCAGGGCCACGATTTCCGCATGCGCGGTCGGGTCGCAATCGGTGATAGTGCGATTGCCCGTGGCGGCTACGATCCGGCCCTCCAGCACAACCAGGGCTCCGACGGGCACTTCTCCGCGCAGCGCGGCGGCTTGCGCCTGCGCGATGGCCAGATGCATATATTCAAAATCGTTCACGGCTGCGTCGGGGAAGAAGAAGGAATCAGGTACTCCAACAGCATTACGTCGTGCAATCCGTTATTCAGGCGCGCGTGGGCGGAGTGGCGGCCCACATCGCGCCAGCCCGTTGCGCGGCACAGCACCAACCCGTCCTGATTCTGGACCAAGACGCGGCCGATGAGCTTCCGGTATCCGAGCTTGCCGGCAGATTCCTGGATCGCGCGCATTAACTGGCGGCCTACGCCGTAACTTCGGAACGCCCGCCGCACATAAATATAGACTTCGCCGATATCGTCCAGCGCGATGCGGTTGTCGTATGGCGCGAGCTCCACCCAGCCCGCAATCCAGTTCCGCAATTCGGCGACCAGAATCGGATGCTTCGGATCCTGCTCGGCTGCGGCGATCCGCAAGCGCTGGCCGTCCACAACGCGCGGGTCCGATTCAAATGTTTCCAGATGATCCTGCACAGCTTCGTTGAAAATTTCGCACAGGGGGGAGGCGTCGTCTTCCTGGGCCTGCCGAATCTGAAGTTGTGGCCGTGCGCTAGCGGTGCTCATGGCCGTGCATTTTATCACTATAGAAGCTTTGCGGGCGCCGCAACTCAAAGTCCCGGAAATACCCATGCTTGACGCGCCAGTCGAGGCCGTTATAATTGTTATTACAGGGAACGCAGCAAAAAGCGGAAATATGTGTGCCTGGTGTATACCTTTTTCTCCTCCGGGTCCGGTCGGGGCGGGAAATTCAGGATTCAAGGCGAGATTAGGGGGCTAAACTTGGCCGTACCTTTAATTTTTAATACCATTGAACAATCCGGCATCAGCACGTGGCTTCGCGAATCTCAATCGATTTTTGGGTTCTATTTCATCCTCCTGTTCCACACCATTGGCATGTCATTGGTGGTTGGAGCGAATGCGGTGGTGGATTTGCGCATTCTTGGCGTTGCCCGCGATATCCCGCTCCAGCCGCTGAAACGGCTCTTCAGCATTATGTGGGTGGGCCTCGGAATCAACGTCACGACGGGCCTGCTCCTTTTGACCGCCTACCCTACCAAGGCCCTCACGAACCCCGATTTTTACATCAAGTTGACGTTTATCGGTCTCGCCGTATACCTCATGGCGAAGATGAACAATCAAGTGTTTGGCGACGCCAGCTTGAGCGAAGCGGCCATGGTCGTGAAAGGGAAAACTATGGCGACGTGGTCGCTCGTCTTTTGGATTGGAGCCGTGGGAGCGGGACGCCTGCTCTCGGAAACTGCCCGATATTTTTTTTACGGCCATCCTGCGGGGGGATGAAACCAGCACTCGAGGAACGAAGGTCTAATGTTTGGCCGCACTTGGCGGGAGGACCAAACGAGGTAGCAGCAAACCGCTTAGGGAGTCTCTTGTGAATTATGCGCACTTACATCTTTTGCTGAATCATGTTCCGGTCATCGGGTCGTGCGTCGGGCTTGGCCTGTTTCTTATCTCTTTTTTCGGAAAGAACCAGGACCTGAGGCGAAGCAGCTATATCATTTTTGCGGCCATCGCTCTTTTGACAATTCCGGCGTTCTTGAGCGGTTTTGGCGCGCAACAAATGATCAAGGGGCCCGGCGTGTCAGACGCCTTGATTCGCAGGCACGAGGGCTCGGCATTGCTGTCACTCTGGTTTATGGAGGTGACCGGAGCACTGGCCTTGATCGGACTCTGGCAATCTCAGGCCACCGCGCGTCCGCCGCGCTGGAACGTCCTCGCCGTGCTGCTTTTTTCGCTTCTCACGGTAGGCCTCATGACAAGAACTGGGAATACGGGTGGTGACATCCGCCATCCGGAAGTTCGGCCGGGCAATGAGGCGACTGTGGCGGAAGGAACAGTAAAAGAAGGAAGGATCGGGGCCATGATCCAAATCTTTGAGCCGGATCCGGACAAATTTGCCGATGCCATGACCTTCAGCAAGTGGTGGTGGACGTTCATGATGGCGGCGCATTTTCTCGGGCTTATTCTGATCATTGGGACGGTCGGACTTCTCGATATCCGCATCATGGGATTTGTGAAGCAACTCCCGATCGCGCCCTTGCACCGGTTAATTCCCTGGGGCTTGGCTGGGTTAGGTGTCAATATAGTAACGGGTCTGCTGGCTTTTGCAGCCCGGCCCGATAATTACATTTTCAGCAGCGCTCTCTGGCTGAAGATATTGGCCCTAATGCTGCTTGGATTGAATGCGGCGGCGTTTTATCTGACGGGCATATTTGAAGGAGTCGAGAGTGTGGGAGCCGGGGAAGACGCGCCGATTTCCGCTAAGATCATAGCCGCGAGTTCGTTGTTTTTGTGGTTCGCGGTGATTACCATGGGCCGCTACATTCAACCGCTGGTCGACACACTTCTGGGTACCAACTAGCTTCCTGCATGAGAATGTAAGGGAACCGGATAACGCGCCGCGCCCTACAAATCTGGCAGTTCTTTGCCGTCCGGCATCACGATTTTTTCCAGGCGCATGAAGGGCGTTCCGTTCTTGGTTCGATGACCGTAGAACGTGATCACGTCGCCGACTTTGATCGTGTTCTTGTCCCATCCACCATAGCGGGAGAGCATCGCCGGACTGCGCGCTTCTCCAATCCACTTTTCGATTTCGCCTTTGTCATTTTTTACGTCCAACGTGATTTGCACGTGGGGATTGACGAAATCGAATTCCGTCACGGTTCCCTTGACCGAAACGGTCTTCTCCGTATCGTAGTTGGCCTCTCCATGATGCGCCAGAAGCGGGGCGGAAACAAAAACAACACAAAATATCGTGGACAGAAAGAGTGCCAACTTCTTCATTCTAATCCTCCTGAAAGCACCGATTGGACGCAGAGGCTCGACAGTCAAAATTGCCGTCTGGCGCTAAAAAAACGAGTGATAAAAATATCTACCGCGATCTGCGATATGTCAATCCCAAAGTCAGTGCCCGGCGACGACTCACGCGAAAGCAATAAGTTGGCCGTCGGAAACGGGTGCGGGTCCGCCGCGGGGGACAGCCCGCCTGATAACTGACTCGCCTACTTTCCCGGTGACGCTTCCTTTTTTTCGAGCCCCAGGAAGCTCTCGCCATCCTCACAGAACTGTTCCGTCAGCTTCCATGGCCTTAGCTTGAATTCCAGGCGCGCCGTCCAGGGTTTTGTGTACGCCTTGGGATCGTCGATGGTGATGTCGTCCACGAGGTGATCGTGGGCCGTCCGGTGGAAGCGTTCGATCACGTGCAATTGGTCGCTATGCGGGTGGCCGATCCGGTCAATCCAGGTCCTATCGTTGAAGTTGACGGTGTCGACGACCAGCGTGTCTCCCTCCCAACGCCCGATCGAACTTCCCATCCACAAGGGAACGAGGCCAGGATCGCGCGGTTTTCCGTCGGTGTAAATCTCTCGCCGAAGAGAATCAACCTCGAAGAGCATCACGACTTCGCCGGGCGTTTGAATAAATTGAAAGGGAAATGGGTGCATATAAACGCGAGGCACGCCGGGCGGAAAACAGTTACGCAACACAGGGTCATTCGTTTCCTCCAGCGGATACTCATGAGCTCCGAAGGAAGACTTGGCCGCTTTGAATTGCGCCTCGCCCCAAGCCGTCATGGGTGGTTCCTCTTGGTTGAGCTCATAAATCCAGTATTGCATCGCCGTGGCCGGGGGGGCGTCCCGCATCCAGACTCCAGACAAGTCCGGTGTTTTGTTGGAATTCGCGGCCTTCGGCGTCGCGGCAGGCTCTTTGGTTTGAGCAATGGCGCTTGCGGAACAACTCAAGACGATCATCAGCCCAAGAAGAATGCCCAGCAAACGATCTCGCATTTCGAAACCCCTCCCTTGCTCCGGACATGTCTGATTAACGTTGGCTTTAGCCGAAATTATACACTGCCGGTCAAGCGAGAAGATGTGTGGAGAATTTCTAGTAGTCTCCTAATTTGGGCAATAATTGACTTGGCTCATCCAAATTGTGTCGGATGAGCGTCTCAGTAGTTGCCGGTGAAAAGGAAGGGTCCACTCGCAAATGGGCCTTGAAAGTGAATGCCCTTACGAATATTGTCTGCTTTCCCCTGTAGAACCCGAGGATTGAATGGCCGCATTTCATATCTATGCCGACGAGAGCGGTAAACTTAGCGGAAAGTCCGATTACACATCCTTCTGTGGGTATGTAGCCCACATCTCCGAGTGGCAGAGATTTAGTTTGGAGTGGAACAACTGCAGGTTCCGATGGGGCGTTCCACCTGTGCACATGTCTAGAATCATGTCCCCAGAAAGTAAAGATGACGCATGGAAGGAGACCCAAGAGAAATGGGGCAGCGAATGGGAGAGCAAGCGAGAGATCATGTTGGATGATTTTGCCGCGACTATTCGCAGCGCCCAAGTCGTTTGTATTGGCGCAGTTGTTGCCGCGAATCATTTCAGGTCACTTCCGGATTCTGAATTTAAGAAGCTGTCAAGAGACCCCCTCTTCCTATCCTTTCAGAGACTCGTAATGCAAGGGATAGAGAAAACAGAAATTATAGACAAACACTCTCCGATTAGCATCGTCATTGATGACGACGAGCAATACGCAATGGGCTGCTACAAATGGCTGAATGAACTGAAGAAAGATTCACGCTTCCAAAAGGTTAAAGACAGAATTCACAGTATTTGTTTTGTGAACGATGCAGACTATCCTGGCATTCAGGCCTCAGATATGATCGCATACGAAGCAAGACGCCTGATGGTAGAGAAAATGAAAGACTCAAACGTGAAGCCATCCCAACTGTTTAATTCTTTAACGCTGTATGGCATACATCGGCCAGTGTTAATCGGCCCAAGTGCGCTTGATGAGCTGCAAAAACATGTGCGTTTAGAAAGTGGGCCAGATGAAACCAAATCGCTCTGAATTTGAACAAATCGATAAAATAGTTGATTTATCAGGTCAATAATCGTCTTAATCTGATCTGCTGTAGTCTCTTGTTCGGTCATGCCAAACAGAAACCTCAACGCCGATGAGCTAAAACGTGCCAATGAACTGCTTGCGGACATTCGGGAGAGGTTAACCAGCTTAGCGAGTGGCGATCCTCTTCTGCTGTTTGCTTATCGCCGAAAACTGGTCAAGGAACTGGGGTATGACGAGCGAGGTAAACCTGGCATTCGTGCCCAGCTCAAAGCCCTAAAGTGGGGCCAGCAGAGTGGCAAATGTGCCCACTGCAGCGAGGAACTGCCTCTGAAATATTCCGAGCTTGACCGCAAGAACGCTGCGGACGGGTATACCCCAGGAAACACTGATTTGGTTCACGCAAGGTGCCATCAGGCACGCCAGGCGGCAAAACGCTACACATAACTGAAAATTTAGATTGGCGGGTGACGCGCCTTGGGATTTCTTGCGCCCATGCAGTTCGCGGGGACGCTTTGACAGATTCATCGCCACCCTTTTACACTTACAACGTGCAAGTGAATCTTCCTCCTGAGCTTCAAGCGAGACTCGACCGCATTGCCGCAGAGCAAGGTCGCGCACCTGAATCATTAGTGAACGAGGCCGTCGAGCGTTTGGTGGGTTATGACGAATGGTTTATTCGACAAGTTGAAATAGGCCTGGCCCAGGTCGAACGTGGGGAAGCGTTCGAACATGAAGAAGTATCGGCCAGAGTGGAGAATCTAATTCGTGAGAAACAGCGTGGAGCTTGATGCGGCTTGACTGACCCAACCGCAACCCCCACACCCCTCTTGACAATCGCGCCCTACCCCCACAGACTAACTGCATGAATTCATTTCTGAAGCGGCTGTTCCTGGCGGATTTCTGGAAGGGCATGATCCTGACGTTTCGCACGCAGAATCCGAAGAACATCTATACGGAGCAGTATCCGCTGGAGCGCCCGATGGTCGCGGAGCGGTACCGCGGCGCGCCGCGCCTGAACATGAATCCGGAGACGGGAGAGACGCTGTGCATTTCGTGCAACCTGTGCGCGCTGGCCTGCCCTGAAAATTTGATCGTCGTCGGCTGGCATCGCGATGACGCGACCCGCCGCAAAGTGTTGACCTACTTCACCTACGACACTTCGCGCTGCATGTTCTGCGGGCTCTGCGAGGACGCCTGCCCCACCGACTGCCTCGAGCTCACGCAGGACTTCGAGATGGCATCCTACTCTCGCGAGGGCGCGATCTGGGACCGGCACCGCCTGGAAGAAGGTCCCACGCCCGCCAGGTACACGCGGTAAATATCTGCGGTCCGCGAATCTGAATGACGCATCTGCAGATCACACAAGTTGTTCCCACCCTTGCTTCCTTGAATTTTTCTTCCCCGATCGAATGAATCCTTCTGCAATCCGCCGCCTTGACTTAGAATCCTTTCATGGAACTTCGTAAAGATCCCATCACGCGCAGTTGGGTGATCGTGGGACACCGGGGAGACACTTGCGAAACCACGGGCGGCTGTCCGTTTTGTCCCCAGAAAACGAACTCCAGGACTGCTCTTCTTCGTCTGCCTCCTCAGGGACCGTCGCAAGTCACCGTGTTCCCCCACCCGGACCCGCTCTATCGCGTGGAGGGCGACCCCGAGCGCCGCGCCGACGGAATCTACGACCAGATGCAGCCTGTGGGCGCGGACGAAATCGTCATCGAGACTCCCGAACACAACCGCAAGCTCGAGGATTTGACCGAAGATCAGATCCTGCTGGTGACGGAAGCCTGGAGCCGGCGCGTCGAAGATTTGAAGCGCGATCGCCGGTTTAAGTATGTCTCGATCTACAAGAATTACGGTCCCCTCGCCGGCCAGGAGGGCTCGCACGCCCATTCGCAAATTACCGCGACCACGTTCGTGCCCAGAAGGGTCATCTATGAACTGCGCGCCGCGCGGGAGTGGTTTAAAGAAAAGGAACGCTGTGTTTTTTGCGACATCGTGAAACAGGAAGAGCGCCAGGGGAAGCGCATCGTGGACACGCAGGGCGAATACGTCGCGCTATGCCCCTATGCCTCGCGCGTCCCGTATGAAGTCTGGATCCTCAATCGCAGGCACAATTACATGTTCGAGCAGCCGCGCCCCGGCACGAACCGGAAGCATATGGCGGCGCTGTTGCGCCGCATTCTCAGGCGGATTCGCCAAATCGCGCCGGCCTACCATCTGGTTGTACACACCGCACCCAATACGATCCACCCCAAAGGTGAAACCGCTTCCCAGTACTGGACAACCATTGCCGACGACTATCACTGGCACATCGAAATCCTGCCCATCGTGGAAACGCGAAGCAAGTCCTACAGCATCAAGGAAGTCTATTACAACGCCATCATGCCGGAAGAGGCAGCTAATCGGCTGCGCAAACTGGATGCCAACCCGTGAGGCGCAGCGAACACGGTGGGATTTTCTTCCGGTTGTTATTCCTGTTGTTATTTTTCGGATTTTTCGCCGTCGTCTATCTCGCCAGGCACCCGCTGATGCGCCTCGCCGGGCAGTTTTGGGTGGTGGACGACCCGTCCGCGCCATCCGATGCGCTGATCGTCCTCGGCGACGACAATTACGCGGCGGATCGCGCCTTCCATGCGGCGGAACTCTATCGCGAAGGGGTTGCACCCGTTGTTGTGGCCAGCGGCCGAATGTTGCGCCAAAACGTCAGCATTGCGGACATCATGGAACATGATCTCGAATCGTTTGGCGTGCCCGCCACATCGGTTGTGAAGCTGACAAACAGAGCGGACAACACAAGGGAAGAGGCGGTCGAAGCGGCGCGGCTCATCCAGGCCCGTGGATGGAAGCGCATCCTGGTGGTGACCTCCAACTACCATGCGCGCCGTGCACGGTTCATCTATGAAAGGGTCCTTCCCTCGAGCGTCAGCTTGCGCGTCAGCGGCGCGCGCGATTCCGAGTTTGATCCTTCGCGCTGGTGGCAAACGCGCCAGGGCCAAAAGCATTTCCTGACCGAATTGGCGGGCTACCTGGTTGCGAGATGGGAATTACGAAGCAAGCCGGCTCCCGAAACCGAGACCGGATTCGTGGTTTCATATGCCCAAAGCTGATGGCCAGGCCCTTTCCAAAGGCGCCACGTGACTCCCGATGGTCCCTCCCGTATCCGATTGGAAACACACCGGGTTTGCAGGGTTCGCCTGCCGAACAAGTCCATACTATACTTCGCAAGTTACCGTCCTCTCCGGGCCGCTCTGCACCTTCCCCACCCTCGCGGCTACGGAGTTTTCGGTCGGGGGGATAAACTCATGTGGCGTAAACCAGAAGATTCAAAACCGGCGGCGCCAGCCGCTGAGATTCCGACGTCGGCCACGGCGCCGCGCGTGGACCAGCCAGTCGTCCGAAGCGTCGCGGGGCTGACCGCGGAAGTGGTGCAACCCTCCGGGGGGATTATTACATCGACTCTATTGATTAAGGGCGAAGTTCACGGCAGCGATGACCTGTATATCGATGGCGAGGTACAGGGTACCATCCATCTCACCAATGGCCGCGTCACCATCGGGCCGCACGGCAAAATTTCCGCGGACGTCGATGCGCGCGAAATTATCGTCCGTGGAAAAGTGTTGGGGGCATTGCGGGGCCGCGAGCGGGTGGAAATTGGATCGACCGGAGAAGTCCGTGGCGATATCGCCACCTTGCGGATCGCCATCGGAGAAGGGGCGCAAATTCACAGCAAAGTGGAGATCGCCCGCACGGAGAACTCTCAGAACAATCGCGCCGTGGCAAAACCTTCCGGGGGCGCCACGGCAACGGGACAGGCGGTGGCCATGAAGGCAGGCGGAGATAGCGGGAACTAAGATGAATTTTTTCACTAAATCACGGCCGGGCCATATTCCGCTATTGCCGGAAAGGCATTCACCGCCAGGGAAAATCCATCCCGCTACTGCGGTGGCCGTCGCGAACACTGGCGCAAATCCCGTTACCCCCGGCGCCGTGACGCAGAGCGGGCGCCAGTCCAATGGACTGAAGGAATTTCTCTGGCAACTCGAAGGAATTGGCCACGGCCATTTGTTGGATCTTGGGCCGGCCCGGCAAACCACAATCACTTTCTTCATCGAGCGCGGCTACAAGGTGTACACCGAGGATTTGCTGGCCACCTGGAAGCACTTCCTCGATGACGAGGAAGAGCGCAGGAGGAAGCTTCCGGTCGGCGCGGACTGGTCCGAGATGGCGCCGGAAGAGCGAGCGAAGAGGTTTCTTGAAGCCACCATGCTGTATCCGGATGACACCTTCGATGCGGTGCTCCTGTGGGATATTTTAGATTATCTCGATAACGATCTGATGACCATGCTCGCCGCGCGCCTGACGTCGCTCGTGCGCGACGGCGGGGTAGTCTTTGCCATGTTCCACACGCGCAAGCCGATACTCTTCCACCGTTACCGCGTCTTGGACGCTCAAAACCTGGAATTGATTCCCGCATCCTGTCCCTTCCAGCCGCAACGTGTTTTTCAGAACCGGGAAATTTCGAATCTATTCGGCCGGTACCGTTCTTCCAAGATGTTCGTCGGACGCGACCAGCTTCGCGAAGGCCTCTTCGTTAAGTAAGCCTGCCGTCACATTCCCGCCACATCTTGTGCGTAACAAATGACGTTTGTTTCAGAGGTGGCCCCAAAATTCTTGACCGTGGAAATCACGAAGGCGCTCTTGCCAAAAATGCGCCATAGGCGTAAAAGGGATTTGTTGTTCGACAAGCTGCGGAGGTGAGGTTGACTCCACCGGGCTTAGAACACAAACAGCTGCCATCACACCGCGCACGCGGTGCGTACCGCCAGAGGCGCTAATGAGCGCCGCGACGGCGAAAACAAAAAGCGCTGAAACGGGGAGCCGCCAGGTTCCCCGTTTTGGTTTTCCCCCCGGGAACGCCAATCTCCCGATTGGCGGATTGCGCAACGCCATTCAGGAGAATGGCGTTCCCCGGCGGATATCTCCAGGTGATCCTTCGCCCATCGTGATCGGATGGGCTCATAGTGACAGCGTATTGCCATTTCGCTCCGTGTCCACTACCGGACCTCGTAAGGAATGCGGACTAGGCGGGCCTTCGACTGTGTTTGCTGTGCCGGCTCTTCAACACCTTTTGCTTCTTCTTCTTGACTTTGTTTTTCTTTTTGGCGGGTGAAGCCGCCGCGGGAATCGCCCCTGCGGACACGCTGGGGACGAAGGCGGTCGTGGCTTGAATGGAGAGCAATCCAATGGCGAACAAAATCGCCGTGCGGCAAAGTTTCATCACGAAAATCCTCCACCACTTCTGGTGACAAATAGGAGATGAGTCACAGTATATGCCAAAAGGGTGCTCGGCATGTTTGCGAATTTGTACCCATCAGAAAAATTGGGCGGCGCCGTTCTTTCCGCGCCGCCCACGCTCATTCCCCCGGTAGGGAAAGAGTAAAAAATCGACCTAAGGTGGCAGCTGGCAAATGATTATCCCAGGCCGCCGAACCGAGTGGTCCACAGAACTCGGATGAGATCGCGTTGGTAGGCGATGATATTGGCCTGCCAGATGATGGCCCAGAGCATCAGGCCCATTGCAACTGCGGCCACAACCAACGCCATCCCAAGATGGGAATCGGATGCCGGCTCATTCAGACGGCGAAGCTCTGGAATCATCCATCCTCCTGAAGCGCGCCATGCAAACCACGTCTGGCTGGCTCATAGGTCCCAAGTCGTGAGCGCCGGAACGATACCTCCGCCGCCGCACGATAGGTAAGCTATGGCAGGACCAGGGCCACGCCACAACGAGGCAATTGAAATTCGTAAACCCATTCAGGTGTGCGGATTAGCTGCGCTCGCTCTAATTTCTTGAATGGATGTGGTTGCAGAAGGCAGCGCAAAAGGGGCTGTGAATTACCACTGTTTGAAAAGATGATCTCCGAGGGAAAAGTACTGATAGTACTGGAACTAGCCGATAATATTTAAAATTGCCTTATTCCATCCGATTGCGCCCGGCGCGTCCCCCATCGCGATTGTCCTTATCCGGTCCGGTGTTTCCTGGGGATGCTCGGAAGGCTTGGCGGCTTCGCGCGAATCCGGCAGAAGGACGGCATGATCCACGGCGCGGAGCCAGGGCAGGTCTTGTTCCCCTCCTCCAATTCCCACGAGACGCAGCTTAATATGTGTTGCTTCACGGAACAGATGGGCGAGGGTGCGCACCGCGCGCGCGGCGTCGCACCTGGCGGAAAGATGCCAGAAAGTCTGGCCGCGCCGCGTGTCGAAACCGCGTGCGCGTGCGGCTTCCACAAACCGGGCGATGGCCTTATCGTCAGCGGAAGTGAAATAGAACGGTTCGTCGAATTCACGGGCGCGCGCCAGCTCGGCGCTGCGCGGGCGCAGACCGGCATTGTCGGCAATCTCACGAAGGCTCATGTGATGGAACCCAGCGACTCCAACGGCGCATTCCTCCGCGATATCGTCGAGTGCCTCGCAGACTTCCGCGTAAGGCCGGCCCTGAGCGATGCTGAGATAACGCGCCGTGCGTACGCAGCCTGGAATACGCAGACTAAAGTAGCCGTCCGGAAAGAAGATCCCTCCACCATTTTCCGTGACGAACGGGTGGTTGTGCCCCATCTTTCGCCGGATAGGGTCGATTTCCTCCCGGGTGCGCGCCGTAAGCAAAACGAAAGCGATTTTTCGCCGCTCCAGTTCCGACAAGGCCTCTTCCGCGCCTGAAAAAGAATCCGTCTGCGGATCGACCAGGGCGCCTTCGAGCGCGGTAAAAATCAGATGACGAGGGGCAAGCAAGACGCTTAGCAGTGTAACGTGAGAGAGCGATGCTTGGAAGCGAGGTGTTTAGCCTCTTGTCGAAAGTTCTGTTGGATTTTCCTGCAGGAGATTGCCAGTCCGGGGAAGCTCTTCACGAATCACGATTCACAAGTCACGAATCGCTTCCGCAAAACGCCAACGGCGGGCAGGGCACCCCCGCGCCCTGCCCGCCGAAACGCAAGTCCGGGCGCTGAAGCAGCGCCCGGACCTAATCGGCCCAACTAATCGCTCGATGCAGATTGAGCGCCAGCGGCCTTGGGGACACTGATGTAACCCGTCACCTTATCCTTCGCTATGGTGTTGACGACCAGTTCCAATGGGCGGCGATCATTGCCCTGGTGGAAGAAGATCGGCTCATTAAGCGGCAGGTTCTTCCTTTCGATACGGGAGTCATCCACGATCAAGGAAACGTTGTAGCGTTTCTTGGTGGGGTTGGTGCCGCGCAGTTCGACCATGAAGGCCCCGACCTTTTGTGGCTTGTTCTTGGCGTCGATGGTGAACTCGATGTAGTCGCGTTCCCCGAGGCGGCGGAGCTGTTCCACATCCTCGTGGTTGCGCGCGATCAGGGTGCCCAGTTCGCTGCGCGCCATTTTCAGGTCATTCTGTGTGCCAGAGAGATCCGTGCGGACGACGTCCACTTTGCCGTCTACGCCCTTGACGTCATCCGTGCTGGCCTTGGTGGCAAGCTCGGTCTTGGCGGCGGCATCCACTTCGGCAATCTTCTGCTGGTCTTCGGTGCGAATCGTTTCGGCTTCGTCACGGGCCTTCTTCAGGTCGCTCTGCGTGAGACGCAGCCGCTTGGTCACCACAGTCAGGTCGCTCTGCAACCCAGCGTTGGTCGTGTCGACCTGCGCCTCGTGCTGCTGCAATTGGGCGATCTGGCCGGTGAAATCCGTTTGCATAGCCTTTACTTTGGTGTCGAACGATTGCTGTGTTTCCGTGGTCTGCGTCGAGGCATTGTGCGCCATGACGAGCCCTACCAAAGCAACAACCCCTAGGACAGCCACCGCCGCGATCACCCATCCGGCTACGCTTCGGTTGCCGTTAGCGGAACGATCGATCTCTTCTGCCATATTCCCCCCTTTGAAGTACCAACTCTGCTATAGGAATATGCACGCCAGACGCCAACTGGCCATAAGGACAGGAGGCGCGTATTAGATTGAACTGTAAGGGGTTATTGCGAAGCCTGCTTTCTCGATACGTTCGATCTCTGTGAAAACTTTACGCGCTCCGGGAGTTTTCTGGATATGTGGGAAGAGTTGAAACCCGCGAACGCCAATCGGGAGATTGGCATTCCCGGCCGCGTATGCCATTCGTTTAAGATTTCCAAATTCCCAGGCGGGAGAATTCGGCGAGAAGTTCACCGGCGGAAGTGAATTGAAAAGCGTTGATGCCGAGGCTGGCTGCGGCAGCGACATTCTCGTGTATGTCGTCGATGAACATTGCTTCGTCGGGCAGGGCGGCGACTTCGCGCAACGCGTGATGATAGATCGCTGGCGAGGGCTTGCTCGATCCGACACGGCAGGAGTAGACGCGCACGGGGAAGAGGCGCACAAACGGATAGGTGGCCTCGATATGGGCCACGTGGATGGGGTCGGTGTTCGACAGCAGGGCGAGGCGGCATTTTTTGGCGAGGCGTTCGAACAAGAGGTCCGGCAAGATCGGTTCGGGATCGAGGACGCTGTTCCAAATCGCGCAAAATTCTTCAAGGGCGTAGGGAAAATGGAGTTTTTTCGAAAGGTGCGCGTGCCAATCGCGCGGCGTCATACGGCCATGCTGCCAATCCGGCCAGTGCGAGTCCGTTTCCAGTTCGCGCAGAACCTGCATGTGCGACAAACCTTCGCGCTTTCCGAGCGCTGCGATGGAGCGCGACATATCTACGCCGATAATCACCCGGCCGATGTCGAAGATCACGGCGCGCGGCGCTTTTTCAACGGGGGCACCTAGAAACGGCACGGCTAGTCACGCTCGTGTGGCGCAGGCTGCGGGATGGAGGACGGCCTCGGCGTTGCGGATGATCTGGCGCGTAGCATGCTGATCGCTGGGGGAAGCAACGACAAGAAAATGACCACGGCGATGACGTAGTGAATGTTTTCGCTGATGTTGGGGATTTGCCGGCCCAGAAAATACCCGCCGAGAATCATGCCACCACCCCACAGAATTCCTCCGGCCACGTCATACGCAAAATAGCGGCCGTAGGGCATGCGTGCCGCACCTGCCACTGGCGGACAAAACGTCCGAACGATGGGAACGAATCGCGCGAGGATGACGGTCTTGCCGCCATATTTTTCGTAAAACTGGTGAGCGTTCTCCAGATGGCGCTTGCGGAAGACGAGCGAATCCTTGCGCCGATAAAGGGCCTGGCCCGCTTCTCTTCCAATCCAGTAGCCGATCTGGTCGCCCGCAATCGCGCAGAGAGGAACGAGGAGGAGGAGTTCCGAGACATGAAGTTGTCCCGAGGCGGCAAAAACGCCGGCGGTGACGAGCAGGGAATCACCCGGCAGAAAAAATCCGACGAAGAAGCCCGTTTCAATGAAGACGATGATGCACACGAGTAGCGTGCCGCCCCACTCGATCAGGCCCTTAACATTGAATAGGAAATGAAGTAGGTGCTCGACTGATCCGATCATTTATTCCTGCGGGCTGCCCCTCGAAACTCGAGGTAAACAAGTGCTGTCCGCACCCCAAGCGCTCTCACCCACGCATGCCGGTTCTCCCGAGGAAGTCGCGCGCAGGCTCCACTACCATACGGTAACAGAAAACGAACGGATCTTGGCTGCAGAGTTCCCACTCGAGCGCCAACATGACAATAAGCGTCCGCATCAACGGGGAAGTTCTCATAACGCCAGCCCTCTTTCCGCACGGAAGGACGCGCCCGGGGCCTGCTCCAATTGGGACCGCCGGTCGAGCAATTCGCGCAGGGGCGCCAGCGCGCGCCGCATGGCTTCGGCGCCCGCGGAGAATGCTTCGTCCACGCGGGAGAAATCATTCCAATCGATGTGGTGCACTTGCGGTTCCAGCAGAATGTCCGCATGCCTGGACCACGAAGGGTCCAGCGCGCTCCTGTGCGAAGCCCGGAAGCCGGGATCGAATACCTTCACCACATTTTCCGATGAAGAGGAACTCGCCGCGTTTGAACGCACGTTGACTCCCACCACGCATCCCCCGTTGATTCTCGCTGCGACCGCCGTGGGCACCGGCGCCACAATGCAGCCATCGGCGAGCAGGCGGCCTTCGTATTCCACAGGTTTAACCAGCCCCGGAAAGGCGCAGCTCGCACGGATGGCAACATCGAGCGGCCCACTGGTAAATACGTATGGCGCTCCGGTGTCTAAATCCGTGGTCACAATCGCAGTAGGAATGGGCAGCTCTTCCACCAGGCCGGCACGGAACCATTCTTGTACAAACTGGCAGATGCAATCCTTTTTTTGCGCAACCCGCTCGGGGTCGGATTGATGAAAGCGAAGGAAGTCACGCACGCGGACGCGCCGTCCAAGATCGCAAAGGTCGCGAAGGGAAATGCCGTCGGCGTAGGCTGCGCCGAGCAAGGCCCCGATACTCGTGCCGACGATGACAGAAACAGGTATCTGCTCTTGTTCGAGGACTTCCAGGACGCCTAAATGAGCGAATCCCCGTGAAAAACCGCCGCCCAGGGCCAGGGCGATCCCCGATCCCCCGTCCCCAGCGGGTATTCTGCGCGTTCGCAACTCGGCGTCTGGTTGACGATTGAAGTTTTGCTCGGGAACACGCGGGGCCGTCATATGGCCAGTTTGGAGGGGTAGTACGGACGCCGCAATGAAGCTGAAGTGCCAGCATTTCGGTACTCGGGTACTTGGTACCGCCAAGGCCGTAAAATTTGTGCCGCAACCGCTAACAGTACTTCTCTCCTATTGGATTGTGGCCTCCGTACCATTGTTCGGCGCACTAGTGGAATGGAAAATGGCAATTGTTCGCACGGAACTCAATCGATCTTAGGGGGGCAATGCGATGCCAAGCGCTTATGCATCCTGGGTGGGTCAAGCGGTGATCCTTCAAGTTGCGGCAGGTGATTTGCGCGTACCGCTGCGCGGCATCATTGTCGGGGAGACAGATGGCGCGGTGCGATTTCGAATCGGCGACACCTGGGATATCGATATTTACAAGCCGATGATCCTGGCCGTGGAGCAGGACAACTGGGCCAGCATCATCATGAACTAGGCCGTCAATCCTGGCGCCCAAACATGGTGACAATTAAGGGGCCGAATCGTATGACCAACGAGCCTATTCGAAGAGAAATGATCGACGAGAGCAGGGCCGCCTTTATGCTGGGCCTGCCGAAAGAGCAACTGCGAGAGATTTGTGAGATGTCTGGGCTGGGACATTTGGAACAGGGAACGACAGCCGTGCGATTGGTTTTCACGTATGAGGAATTGTACAGGCTGTGCCGTTTGATCGTAGGCCCGACGTCATAGCTTGATTCGAGATTGAATTTACTCCGGCCCCTGCTTCTGTCTCTACCCCCCCGGCCCCGGGTTTGCATCCCCCTGACGAACCCGGGGCCTTCTCCCCCTTCTGGCGTGATTCGCGGTTTGTAAATCATGACGGTGGTCAAGTGACTGGTGACTTGTGAACTCGTGATTTGCGACCAGGGTTGCGTGAATTCTGCCTCTCAAATTTCCAATTCCCAATCAATGCTGCCCCAATGTTGGATGGGGGATTTGCTGCAAGCGCGGGTGGCGATTGGGGGTGTACGTGCTGGTGGCGATCGTGAAAAAGAAAGCCGAACTGGACCTCAGCTTGTACAAAATCCCGCAGGTCCTCAGCGTCGCGATTTTCGAGAGAACCCCACTTGTCCAAGGATTTTCTTACTTCGACACCGATATTCCAGAGTGCGTTCCTGATATCCGGTTGGAACTTTTCAACTTATGATGGGACAGCATTGATTTGAAATGTGAGGTTTGAAATTCTAAGTCTCAGGCTTTTTCCCCTGGTTCATTTTCCAAAGCATTTGCCGCAACATTCCGAGCCAAATCACGGCGTCGCGCTCCGGCAAACGGAGGCGGCGCACGAGGCGGCGAATTCTTTCGTCGGCGTCGGAGACGCGGCGCCGGTCCAGGAATCCGCTAGTCTGAAGGGCCTCCAGCAGCAGCGCGGTGATGCGCTCAAGCTCTTTTGCCGTGGCCAGCTTCGATTGATTCGCAGACCGCTCGTGCTTGGAATCCCGGATGAACTCGTACAGGCAAACGGCGACCGCCTGGCCGAGGTTCATGGAAATATTCTCATCGCGCGTCGGGATGCGGATGAGCCAATGACAATAGCTGAGGGCATCGTTGGAAAGGCCGAATTTTTCCGAGCCGAAAAGCAAAGCCACGTTGCCGGCTCCCAGCCGCCGGCGGATCTGGCGGGCTCCGTATTCCGGGCGCCTCACCGGGTGCTGCAGGTCGCGATTGCGAACCGCCGTGGTTCCAATAACCAGCGTGCAATCCTCTACGGCCGCGGCCACGGACTTGTACCGCTCGGCGTTCGAAAGGATTTCCGAGGCGCCAACGGCGGAGCGCGCTTCGCGAAACGATGGCGCGAACGGATTCACCAGGCGGAGCGACGAAAACCCGAAATTGCTCATGGCCCGGGCAGCCGCCCCGATGTTAAGCGGGTTGCGGGGAGCGACCAGGACAACACGCAGACGGCTGAGTTCAACGGGAGGCGGCACGGGTTCCCTATTGTAAGACATGTATGCGATTTAGCCAGCCTGTGGGATGAGGCGATCTGCCGTGCCTGAATCTGATTCTTATCATTAAACAGATGGATTGGACAGATGAGCCGCAAAGGATTAGCATGTCTGAAGATTCAGAGGGTCGCCAGAAAAAAAGGGACTCCTATGAACTATAAATACGATCTGTTCGAGAAATTCTCCGATGGCTCTTCGCTTTGGCGGGCTTGCGTAATTGGACTTGAAGGCGCGCGCCTCCACATGTTTGACCTGGCCCGGCGCTCTTCCAACGAGTTCTACGCCATGAATGTGGTGAGCGGGAAAATTGTTCCGCTCGGCCTCCAGCAAGGCGCATTCAACGCTTCCACCAAGATGGGGAGACGAAGCCGGACTGCGACTGCGTAGGGACGAATTGAGAGCGTCCATTTGCGGCGGGAACTTTCGGCAGGAGTGTGCCCGTCTTATTTATTCGCTTTTTCTTCTCTAGCGCGCCTCAAAAAAAGTGGAACGATTTCCCGCGCGGCGGGCAATACAGGACACCGGTGAGCCTTCCTCCGACAGGCTCATCGAGGAGGGGCGGCCGCTCTTGCGACGCCTCTCCTTTTTTTTCCATAAGCAAGGCCGCCGGCCCCGTCGTCGAAATTGCGCGCCTTCATCGCCAGACGTTCGATTTTCCCCTCGGTCTACTCGAAATCGGGTATTGGCTAAAAAAGCACAGAAGTGACGTGTCTCTGGACTCCCATAGACCTTTGGCTTACTTTGTATGTGTGATTAGATTAGAGAATCCTTAGACTTCCCCTCGCGTCTAGGGGATCAGGAGCGATCGCCATGCTGACTGCAGCGAAGGAATGTCGCTTAACCCCTCGAGAGACATTGTCCGAACCCGTCCTGGTTCGCCCCTCTGATCCGCTGTTTCCCGAGGAAATCTGCACGACTGCGAACGTGTCGCGCAGCGGGGTATATTTCGTGACATCCACCAAGCACTACTTCGTCGGGATGAACGTCATCGTGACGCTGAACTTTGGCCAGGATGACCCGATTCATCGCGAGCAGATTGGCGATGTGGTGCGCGTCGAAGAGGTGGAGGGGTACAAGTGGGGCGTTGCCATCCGAATCCTCATGCACAACAATCCGGGAATTTACTCCGGAACATAGCCTTTCCACCAGAAAACCCCTGTCCGGGAAGACAACGATACCGTTTTATTCAATAAGGCATGTTCGCGATCTTGCGTGCACGAGTGTGCCGCTGCGCTATTCCGCTTCCGCCGCTCGGAGAGGAGAGACCGTTCGGACACCCTCAGATTGAAGCCGGCTCAGCGGATGTTCCGTTCCAGCTGCCTGCTGGTGTATTCTTGCGTCCATCGCATTGCGCGCATCGTATCGTAAGCAGCGAGTCCGGAATCTTGCGGCAAATGGGGAGGAGACACATGGCAGCTACGCGATTTCGCATTGCAGCGGCATTCGCACTCGTGATTGCATTCTGTGCGACGGCGCATTCGCAGGCCAAGCAGCTTGGTGTCATCACCTTTCCAACCTCCGGTTCCGTGGCCGCTCAACCTAGTTTTATTGAGGGCGTGAAGGAGCTTCACAGTTTTCAGTTTGACGAAGCGGCGCTCGCCTTTGAAAAGGCCGAGCAACTCGACCCCAGTTTCGCGATGGCGTACTGGGGCGAGGCCATGAGCCACAACCATCCGCTCTGGGCGGAAGTGGATGTGGACAAGGCCAAGGGAGCGCTCGAAAAGCTGGGGCCCACGCTTGACGCCCGGCTTGCGAAAGCGAGAACGCCCAAGGAAAAGGGCTACCTCCAATCCGTCGATCAGCTCTTCTATTCGCCCGGTGACAAGTTGGCGAGGGACATCGCCTACTCCAAGGCCATGTCCAAAATGTACGCGGAGTGGCCCGATGACCACGAAGTCGATGTTTTTTATGCACTCTCGATTCTCGGCACCGTTCGACCCGGAGATACGGGGTTTCGCCGTCAGGCGCTGGCAGCTTCCATCGCTATAAAAGTTTTCCAGGAAAATCCGAATCATCCCGGCGCGCCTCACTTCATCATCCACGCCTTTGATGACCCGGACCACGCCATCCTGGCCTTGCCGGCGGCTCGCGCCTACGCGGATATCGCTCCCGCGGCGGCGCACGCCCTGCACATGCCATCGCACATCTTCGTCCGCCTGGGGATGTGGCCTGAACTGGAACGATCCAATGTCGCCGCCTACAAGGCCGCCGAAGAGGTGATCGCCAGGGTGCACACCCCGGAAGGCCGGGAAGATTTCCATACGCTATCGTGGTTGGAGTACGCGCACCTCATGCTCGGTAAGTTTGACGATGCGAAAAAAGATGTCGAGCTGGCGAAGCAAGCGGTGGATCGCAACCCCGGCAATGGGAGCATCGAGCAGAGTTACCTCGGCATGCGCGCTCGCTATATTCTCGAGACCCGGCAGTGGGAAAAGATTCCACTCGCTTCGGCTGCTTCCACGAGAACGCAGACCGATGCCGGCGCAAAAGGAACTATGCCGGGCATGCCCGGAATGTCCGCTGACACCGACAATGCCGCGCGGTATGAACCGAATGGCGCCTGGGTATTTATCGCAGGATTCGGCGCCGCAAAGATGGGTGACCCCGCAACGGCCGATCAGGCTGCAACGCAACTCCATGCCATGGCAGAGCGGACAGCGTCGAGAGGCAACGCCTACGCAGCAAAGCCATTCACGATCATGGAAAAGGAAGTCCAGGCCGCCGCCCTGCTCGCTCGGGGACAAAAGGATGATGCCGTGCGCCTGGCAAAGGAAGCGGCCGATGCCGAGGCGGCGATGGCTGCTCCCTCAGGTCCGCCGGACCCGATCAAACCTGCCATGGAACTGTACGGCGAAATGCTTCTGGATGCGGGCCAGCCGGCCCAGGCGGCCGCCGCATTTGAGAAATCACTGGAACGAACGCCGAACCGCACGCCCTTGATGAAGGACATAGCGCAGGCCACAAAAATCGTCAGCGGTGACGTAACTGCCGGGCGATAGACGCGGTCGAGTTCAAGAGACAAAATTCAGTCCGGCGCCCGCCGAGTCATGGCTGTCTTTTCTGCCGCCCGGTCTTGCTGCGGCGCTGGATGCTGGCGTTCCCAGGCGAGATCACCTGTACTAATTCTGGCCTTCCGGGTAGGTAACCTAACACTGTGTTCTAGTCCAATATTGTCCCTACAAGGAAAGAGGGGGCTTCCACCTGGCTGGGCAGCATTCTGATACTGCTTGGCCTCACAGTTGTTTCAAGGTTCAGATCATGGTCACAGCCACACAAAATGAGAAGGCATCGGCGTCCGAGCCAATGAGCGTGGACAAACCGAGCCGCAGGGATTTGCGTGAAGCCCTCGAGAACCACGGCAATTGGCTCGATTCGAGCGGCGAGACAGGCATTCGGGCGGATTTTTCTGGAAAGAATCTTGAAGGCGCCGAGCTGGTCGATGCCAGACTCAAGGACGCTCTCCTCCACAAGACAATTTTGAAGCGAGCCGATCTGACGCTTGCGGATTTGCGTGCAGCGACTTTGGTCCAGGCAAACCTGGCGGAAGCGAACTTGCTTGGAACGCAGTTCCAGGAAGCGAATCTTCAGGCCGCCGACATGCATGGCGCCACGGGACTCGTCAGCCCGCAACTTGCCGGAACAAACCTGTTCGGCGCAGTCCTTCCTGAAACCATTTCCCCATTCGAGGGATTGAAGCTTGTTCGCGAAACGGCTGGCAAAGCCGGATGGCTGATGTGTCTGACTTTGCTTCTGGATGGGCTGGTGTGGTTAAGAATATTCACGACACCAGATTCGCAGCTTGTGAGAAATTCGTCAGCCTTGCCGTTTTCCGCGCTGCAGACGACTTTGCCGTTCATTCCGTTTTATCTCTTCGGGCCCGTGATGATTCTCTGTTTGTATCTATATTTTCATCTCTACATGCAGCGCCTTTGGGATGGAATTGCGCAATTACCCGCAATCTTTCCCGACGGCAGGAGACTCGACGCGTGGCTCCCCTGGTTTGCCCGGTGGTCCGCGCGCAGGCACTTTAAATGGCTAAGAAATTCACAATCTCCTCTGGCCTTCCTCGAAGCGGCAATCGCTATCCTTTTGCTGTATTGGGTCGCGCCCGCAACGGTGCTTCTATTTTGGGGCCGATACATGACGCTCGAGGATTTGCGCGGCACGACGCTGCATATATTGCTGGTCGTGGGCGCCGTCGCCGCTGCCATGAACTTTCCAAGATTGGCAGGGAGAGCGTTTGGACCCGATTCGACGCGACTCAGCAACGCAGAGAAGTCTTCCAGCAGAAGAATTGCCCTTATTTTTAGGGGCATCCCGCCGGGAATTGGACTTCTTCTTTTTCTACTTTCGATGGGCACGTTTCTGGGAGTTCCACACGACTATCGCGCCGCCGCGGGGTCGCCTACCTTGGGAATCAGGGCGTGGGCGGCCGACATCCTTTGGACGGTTGGCTACAACCCGTTCGCACAACTGACCGAAGCTGACGTCTCAACGAAGCCTCCCGGTTGGACGGGGCGGGAAGAGGAAATCTCCAGTGTCAAAGGGGCCAATCTCAATGGGCTCAGTTTGCGCTATATCCAGGCGTACGGCGCATTTCTCGTGAAAGCCCGCCTCTGGCGAACCGACCTGCGGAGTGCGTATCTCTCGGAAGCGGATCTGCGGGAAGCGAATCTCCGCCAGGTTGATTTACAGTTCGCGGTTCTTGACCACGCCAGGCTGACGCGCGCGACTCTTCCGGAGGCCGACCTGCGAAATGCCAACCTGGACCGGGCCGATCTGCGCGATGCGAATTTATCTTTTGCGGTGCTTTCCGAAGCGACGCTTCTCGATGCCACGGTCGACGGCGCCAATCTCTACAAATCGGATTTGCATTCCGCTTTACTGCAGAGAGCGAGCCTGAAGAAAGCGGATCTGCGAGAAGCAAATCTGGAAAACTCCAATCTCACGATGGCGAATCTTGGGGAATCCTACTTGATCTCCACAAACCTGAGTAATGCTCGCTTGAATAACGCGGATCTCTCCAAGGCCATCCTCACGGATGCCAGTCTGCGGAAATCGGATTTGAGCGGCGCGCTGCTGGAGGGCGCAGTTCTTCGCGGGACGGACCTGAGCGGAGCAAACCTGCAAGGCGCCGATCTTCGCGGCGCGGAGGGGCTGACGGCCACGCAGGCTTGCTCCTCGGCCAACCTGCGGGGAGCACAAATGGACGAAAACCTGCAGCAGGATGTCGCAAGTCTGTGCGGAAATATGCGCTGAAGAATAGCTCGCGATTTTGCGGTATCTCACTTGGGCATGAGTCCGCCGGTGTGAGTTTAGCGGCAAAGAACATTTTACTTGGCTGGCTGGTCGCCGGCAGATTCCACCTGCGCGTCCTCAGCTTTTTTCCAACTGGAATTGGGGTTGTATTCCTGCATGGCTTTGGCGAGAACGCCGGTCATTTTGCCGAGATCCTTCTGATACACTACTCCGTCCTCGGTAACGATGAATGTCATCACACCGGACGACCTGTATTCCGCCGGATAGGCCAAGAAAGCGAAACCCTTAGTCATCTTGCCGTTTACAATGTAACTTTTCGCGCCGCCTGAGCCATTGGCTCCCTGGCGCGTCAGGATGTGGTAATAGTAACCGCGGTACGGAGTTGGAGCGCCGTTTTGGTCTTTGACATATCCCTCGGCAACGGCCGACGCCACGAGCGGCCCGATGGGGCTCTGGGGTTCGCCGGCAGCGGCTTTCCAATACAGGCCATTGTGCTGCCCATCATCACTGAAGATTTTCTGGGCGTACACGTCGTGTTGCGTGGAGCGGTATTCCTTTTCCGCCGACACGAGTTCCTGGCAAACACGAATCGTCGATATTTCGTTCTCGCCAATTCGCCGGTACAAAATTTCTTTCTTGCCCGCTTCGGTGTCGAAATACCATGAGCTACCTTTTTTCACGAGCGGTATGGGCGTAGGCCAATTCTCCGCCCCAATATACAAGATAGTGGTTCCATCCGGCTCTTTCACCAAGCGGTGCATTTCCTGATATTTCTGCACGAAATTAGCGCGGCCATCGGCATCCTCGGTATCGTCTCCGGACGAAACGATTTGCTTTCCGTCTGGCCCGAGGATCTCGAGCGTCGCTTTTTCGTCGTTATTCTGCGCTGCCGTGACGAGCGCCATGCTCGCATCTTCCGCCGATGCAAATGTTTTCTGGCCCTGCTGCTGCGCCATGGAACGGTTAGGAAAGCACCCCGCCAGAAGGATGGCGACCGCGGCGAATTGAGAAAGATTGGCCCAATCAAATTTGTCGAAGTTCAGTTTCATTGGCTTCATTTGGCCTTTCTCCATTTCTAAATTTCACAATCTGCGGAGAACATATCCCCGGCGAACTCCACTCTTCGCTAGAGGCGTTCCGCGTAAAAGTAGAGCCCGCGCCCTTACGAAACGATTAGCGATGTCCTCCACCGCCGCCGCGAGATCCTCCGCCACCACCACGCGCTGCTCCGCCACCAACGCTGGCGCTTCCGCGCGAGGAATAACTCCTTGCCTGTCCGCCCTGAGCGTACCCGCTGAAGGCACCCGAGCGGACGCCGGTCTGGCCGCGGGGTGCAGCGTATCCTCGGGCAGCCTGTGAGTTTCCGTTGAAAGGCCTAGCCGTGGCCCCGGAACGGTTGGAAACTGCGCCGCGCCCAGCGGTATTCCCGGCGAAGGAGCGGGCGCCAACTCCGCCCCGCGCAGCACCTCCACGGTAGAAATTGCTCCGGTTGTAAAACGTACTGCTCCGGGAGTAGTATCTGCCGCCACCATACATTGCATATCGGTTATGCCAATTAAATCCCCAGTTACCCCAGCCCCACCCAAAACCGCCGAAAAAGCCGATTCCGAAGCCGGCTCCGAACGAGAGGTACGGGCCGCCATACCAGATCCCTGGATACGGGTACCAGCCTGGCCACGGCCCTATGGGGCCTCCGTAAACCAACCACGGATCATACGCGGGGACGTAAACGACGTCGGGGCTGGCAGGCTGGATGACAACCGATGAGTCTTGATTCGTTACGGTTTGCTGTGGGGTGGTCTTAAGATTACCGGCTTCTTCCGCTCGCCGGCGCATCACCTGTACGGCATCCATCACATCCTGCTGCTGGTTGTAATAGGCGTCGCCTAGAGAAGACGTCCAGGACAAGTTCTTGTCCATATTTCCAAGGACGGATGGAAATGCGGCGAGCGCCTTGACGCTGGGATCCCAGGGTTGTTGGTCCACAGCCTGACCCAAAGCTTCGCCCTTCAAATCGGGGTTCGCCTGCACCCATCTGTCGGCCTCGACGATTTGTTCGGGAAACGTGGACGCCGCCAGGATCTGGGCCACAAGCGAATCCGGATACAGCGCAATCGGCGCTACCAGCTGCTGCATCTGCTCGGGAGTCTGTTGCGTGTATGGCGCCGCCTGCGCGGCCTGCGCCGGGGGTTGCGCGTCTTGATAGGCCGACAAGTTCTGGGGCCATGTCGCGAACAACAAACCCAACGACAACACGGTACCCAAGATTTGCTTGCCCAATCGAGGCCTTGAAAATCCGCCGGTACACTCGAAGATCTTCATGTTCTTCAACCTCCTCCGGCCCTTCATTGCTCCAGGCCTCCGTCCAAATAATGAGCAAGACGCGGCTCAACAAGAAAACTGGCCCAGTTCTTCACTCTGGCACCTTTTCGTCTAGCTGCAACCTTAGATGCTAAAGGGGGCACTGTCCAGCATTTCTGTTGAAAGCAGGTTGAGGGGTGCTCCGGTTCATAAAGCTCCTCATCGATGCATCGATTCTGCTGCGAGCAGGAAGCAACCGAGAACCTGCTCGCTGTGCTCGGCGTTACGACATCCGGGGAAGCGGCTCAAATAGCGGCGCAAATGTTTGAACCAGCCTTCGCCCAAGTTGGTTGTGCGCAGCCGATGGCGCCAGTGCGCTGGGAAGTTGAAAAACGCCAGCACCTCTTCCAGCTCGAATTGGAATTTCTCGACCATCTCCGGCGCGGCACACCGCCAGCGCGCGCAGAATCGCCGCGCCCAGTCCCGTGCCTGCGCTTGGTTCTCCGCGTCCCAGATCCACCAGAACTCCCGCCGGAATTTCCGCCGCTGGACCCACGCAAATCGCGGCGTCAGCGCTTCCAGGTTGCGAAACCAATGCGCCAGGCAGCGCTGATGCCGAGCTGCTGGATACACCATCTGCGCCGCACTGACGATCGCGGTCAGTCCATCACTCACGATCAATTCCACCTTCTCCAACCCGCGTTTCCATAATCGTGTCAGCAACTCTTCATAGTCCTCGGTGGTTTCCGCCGAAGCCGCCCGCCAGTCCAGTACTTCAAATGCGCCGCCTTCCCGCACCCCCACCGCCACCAGCAGCACGCCTTTGCGTCCTGGCTGCGAAACACTCCGCCGATACCGCAGGTAAATTCCGTCCACCACGATGGCTCGATAACGTCCCGGCACAATCGCTGCGCTGCGCCGCTGCTCGACTTGCTGTTGCGCTTGCTGCAGCACCGCTCCGATCGTGGCCGGCGAAAGCGTCCCGCCCAGAAACCGCCGCACCCATCCGACCACCTTGCGCTGACTCAGTCCGCCCACCGTCAGCGCGAACAGCATCTGATCCAACCCGTGCCGTTCATAGCGTTCCACCAGTCCGATCTCTTCCCGCCCGCGCAGCCGCGGAACGCGCACTTGCTCCAGGCTTCCCCACAGCGTCGTCCAACACTTCCGCACCGTGTAGCCCCAACGGTACACTTTCTCGCCCCGCTGCTTGGCCTCGCTCACGCGCCGGTCTCGCTCGGCCACCAGCAGCCCCTCGACAGCTTTCTTCAGCATCCCCCGCGCTTGCCCTTCCACCTGTTGCCAAGCTTGTTCCATCAACTCCCGCAGTGCTACCCTTCCTACAGGCGATATAGACATAGGGTGTCTCCTCTCTTCGACCCCCACTAGGGTCGTTGGTTCTGGAGACACCCTTGCTTTTTCTCCCCATACTTTCAACAGGAAATCTTACAGACACCTAAAGGGGGGTGTCAGGTGGCATCTGTTCTTTTTCGCACACCTCAGCGGATATCTCGATTCGCAGAGGGACTAACGGCCATGCAGGTTTGTTCCGTAGCCAATCTACGGGAAAAACAAATGGACGAAAACCTGCTGCAGGGTGTTCCAAGCCTCTGCGTAAAATACGCGCTGAAGACAAGCATCGCCGCGGCCTAGAAGCAGCTTGCTGTTCTCATGCAAAAAAGCTGGGTTCGAAACAAGTCCAGTCTTGGAGGAAGCGCACCACCGAAGTAATCATGCCAATATCATGGGGGAGAGGGTGGGATTTGCCACCGGACTCACCGAAACCAGCTAAAAACGAGGCCTTCTAACGCTAACCCCAGTAGAACCGTATTGCGTTGTAAAACTTTCGCTGGTACGGGAAAGCGTTTTGCCGCGTCGGGCAGCGTTTTCCGTAACCCGCGTAACCGTACCAAAGCGCGAATTTTGGAGAAGTAAACACGTTTTTATGTATTTCAGGCGTCAGAGTTTTACACTCAAGGCTTTCGCGCAATAGACCCTGCCTCTTAAATGTCCCAGACGGAATGAATTGAAAGTAATGTTTTGGCAGACCCGTGCGGACTCGAACCGCAGACCCCTTCCGTGTCAAAGGTCCGCGATTACATACTTCCAATAACCTCAATAGCGTCGGGGACTGCCCAAGTACGTGGAAGCACGGCTAAGCCGGAATCCTTACAGGTGAAATTACAGGTGAAGAATTTCTCAGAGCCTATTCTCCGCCACAGCAGTTCCGCAACAACCATTGACCTCTACACGCAATCGCCGATGGCGCAGAGAATCGCCGCGCAGGAATCGGTGCAGAGGGCGATTTTGGCTCCCCCGGCAAGAGTAAGAATTAGAGGGGTGCGGCGAAGGACACGGCAAGGCTTAAAAACAGGGTTGAGAAAAAGCTGAAGGGATCATGCAGATGCAGCTTTAGGTCTTCGGCTTCATACACCACACCCATCCCGCCGCCACCGAGTTGCGAGAGGATGCGATAGTGCGAGATGGTTTGGCCGATCATGCGCTCATTTCCCGGTCGGGACTTTGCGGCGGATCTCGTCAAAGAAATTGAAGATGAAGCTGACTTTGTTCACCGCAGCGGTCTGCTCTGTGCCCGGGGCCTTCAACACGGCGAAGCGTTTGCCGTCGGGGTGCAGGTCAAAGTTATAGTTGGCCGCTCCCCGTCCGGTGAACTGGCCGGGCGACCAGAGTTGGGGCTTGTCGGCGCGGAAGGAGTCGCCCGAAGCGGTGTAGGTGACTACCATGATCTTGCTGTCTATTGTTCGATAAAAAAGCTCCTTGCCGTTGTGCGACCACTTGGGATAAACGCCACCACCGGTGGAAACCTGCCACTTACCGCCTGGGCCGGGGAAAGGCCGAACGTACACTTCGAAACTACCGGATTCATTGGACTGATAGGCGAGCCAGCGGCCATCGGGCGAGAAGGCGGGCTCCCCTTCGGTGAAAGTGCTATTCACGAAGGGCTTTGGCTCGCCGGGCTTCCAGCCGGACTTCTCATTGCCTTCGATGGGCATAGTCATGACGTCAAAATTAGTGCTGGGGTTGAGCTCGTGGAAAGCCAAAAACTTGCCGTCGGGCCGCCAGGACGTGGCGAACTGAGCGTTGTTGCCCTGCGTGAGGCGTTGGGCAGCCCCGGCGCCGTCGGAGCGTATCCACCAAAGGTTGAGCGCCCCGCCTTTTTCCTGAGAAGAATAGACGATCCTCTGACCGTCAGGCGTCCAGACAGGGGATATGTTCGCTTCGCCTGCAAAAGTCAGGCGTGTGAGCGCGTCACGCTCCCACTCGTACACCCAGATGTCTGTTCTTTTGCCGTCATTAATTTCCAGAGCCAAACGCTTCCCGTCAGGGGAGAACATGGGATTGGTGTAATTGCCTGGAGTTTCGCGGAGGAACGTGAATTTTCCCTCGCGGTCCATCCAGTAAATGGAGACGTTTGCCCCGCCACTGCGCCCCGCGACGTACGCGAGGCTTCCGGTTTCGGAAAAGGAGAACTGTGCCCCGGCATAGACGGGATTGGTAAGCACGCCTTCAAGGATCGGCGCGGGCTGGCCGGTCACCTCCAGTCGTTTCAGATCGAAGGGCACGGCAAACAGCGTACCTTCGTGCATATAGACCACATGTCCGCTCGGCAGATAGCGGGCATAAAAGCCGCCGCGCAGCAGCTCCTTTCGCTGTCCGGAAGCTATCGAGTACACGACGATATCTCCGTCTTCGAAGCCCGCAGTGGTTCCGCCCGCGGCGGCGGACATGAACAGCACAGCCTTGCTCCCCGGCAGCACCTGCGGCCACCGGTGCGTGTTTTCGCTCGTCCGCTTATCGAGCGTGGTGAGCGGTTGGGGTGTTCCTCCCGCCGAGGAGACTTTGGATAAGCCCCCCCGGTTATCCGCTGTGAAGACGATTGAGCCGTCATCGCCCCAGCTTCCGCCGCGGTCATTGGGGGCATCGCAGAGTGTGACAGCAGCGCCGCCCTGTACCGCGATTTTCTTCAACTTGTTATCGGCGAAGAAACCTATCCATTGGCCATCAGGCGAGAAGAAGGGATCGCGGGCATTCTCGGTCCCAGAAAACACCGTGGCCTGTAACTGGTCAAGCGAGCGGACGTAGATGCGTTGTTTCTGGTCGGAACCGGTGGCAACAAGCGCCAGTCGCTTGCCATCGGGGGAAAGGGCCGCGGAAGAACCGTATTCAATGTACAAGTTTGCGTCCACGCTGATTTCCGCGGTCAGGCGCATCGGCTGCGGCGGCTTCGGGGCCCGCAACAGGAAGCCGGCGGTGGACGCGATGGTCGTCATGATGAAGATTGCCGCAGTCGCGGGCCAAGCCAGTCGCTCGCTCCAAACTCTCGTCGTTGGAGCAGCCTGCGTTGCACCGGAATCTTTCGGTGCTGCAATCGCATCCTCAATCTCGATCCGTGCATCACCCGCGTCTCGAAACCGCTGAGTCTTGTCCTTTTGCAAGCAGCGGCGCAGCAGATCACGAACTTTCACAGGAGTCGCGACGGGCAACGCTTGCCATTCCGGTTCAGCTCTGACCACGGCAGCCAAAATGTCGGTTACATCTTCACCATGAAATGTCTGCTTCCCGGTGAGCAGCTCAAACAGCACGCAGCCAAATGCCCAAATGTCTGTTCGCTTGTCCACCGCTTTGCCTTTGGCCTGTTCGGGACTCATATAAGCCGCAGTACCGAGAATCACTCCCTGCATCGTCGCCGCCATACTCAGCGTCGGAGAATTGCCCATGTCTTCAGTTGATGTGTCACCGGCGAACGCTTTCGCCAAACCGAAATCGAGAACTTTGACTTTTCCCTCGGGCGTCAACTTCACATTGGCGGGTTTCAGGTCGCGATGAATGATTCCTTTTTCGTGAGCGGCTTCAAGTGCCTCGGCAATTTGCTTCGCAATGGCGAGACTTTCTTCAATCGGAACTATTCCATCCCGCTTGACGCGCTCTTGCAGCGTCTCGCCCGATACCAACTCCATGACCAGATAGTTCGTGCCGCCAGATTGTTCCAGTCCATGAATGGTCGCGATGTTGGGATGATTCAGCGCCGCCAGCATCTTGGCTTCGCGCTGAAAACGGGAGAGTCGTTCGGGATCGTGTGCGAACGCTTCCGGCAAGACTTTAATGGCTACGTCGCGCCCAAGCTTGGTGTCGTGGGCTTGATACACTTCGCCCATGCCGCCTGCGCCAATCTGCGCGACGACTTCGTAGGAGCCGAGACGTGTGCCAGAAGCTAGCGCCATCACTTCTTCCCCGTAGGAACTTTCTGCTTTAGCTCTTCAAACCAGTTCTGAACCAGATTGATTTGCGTGACTGCGGTTGTCTGTTCGCTTTCCTTGATCATTAGAAAGCGCTGGCCATCGACAGATACATCGTAGTTGACCATGCTGTTCGGGGCCGGCACGTAATCTCCTGTGAAGAGCATCCTGGGCTTACCCACAGAAAACCCCGGTTCTAAGGCGACCTCCACCGCCATCATCCTGTTACCGCTCCGATAGAACAATTCCCGGCCATTCCGATTCCAGACTGGTTCTGTCCCGCCCTCAGTTGAAATCTGCCACTTCCCGCCTGGGCCAGGATAGGGCTGTACGTAAACCTCATAGCGGCCCGATTCGTCCGAGACATACGCCAGCCAGTGCCCATCGGGAGAAAACCGTGGCGTCGTTTCATTGAAAGGCGTGCGTAGAAACGGCTCGGCCTTGCCCAACTGTCCAGAGCCTGCCGAGGGATCCGCAAGCCGCAACACCCAGATGTCGAATCCCGTGGTGGGATTCTGCTCAATGAAAGCCATCACGTGGCCGTCGGGAGAGAAAGACTGCGGATTTTGGGGATACTCAGAGGTGTTCAGCCGCTCCGAAGCGCCGCCCCCATCGGCCAGTTGCCAGAAGATACTGAAAGGGCCATCCCGGTTTGAGCTAAACGCGATCCGTTTGCCATCCGGTGTCCAAACAGGGATTTGATTCGTAGTTCCGGCAAACGTGAATCTGGCTAGAGTGTCGCGGGCCAGATCGTACTGCCAAACGTCGGCGTCTTGCTCGTAGATGTTCACAACCAAACGTCGCCCATCTGGGGAGAGTTGCAGTCCCTGATAGGAGCGCGGCGGGGCAGCCAAAGGCTGTTCTGCCCCAGCCCGGTTCACCCACACCAGCTTTCGCAGGCCCACTTGGACACCTCCTCCTACATAGGCCAGCGACCCGGTGTCCGAAATGCTGTACTGCGCCGCTCCGGTGAGTGCAGACTGTATGACGTCCTCAGCAACAGGAACCGCCTTGCCAGCAAGCTCCAGCCTCTGCGGATCGAACGGCACGGCCATCAGTGTTCCGGCTCGTGCGTATATCAAGTGCCCGGAAGCTGCGTATCGCGGGATAGTCCCACCCTCTAAGAGCTTCCGCCGTTCCCCGGTGGATGACAGAGCCACAACGTGGGCGGTCGTCCAGCTCCCGAAACTCGGGCCTCCAGCGAAGAGCGCGGCCTTGCCATTAGGCATGAACTCCGGCCAGCGATGGGTAAATTCTCCTTTATCGAATCGGGTCAGCGAATGTGCCGCGCCTCCGGCATCCGACACCTGCTGGATGACTCCGACTATGTTGGGCGCGAAAATAATCTCGCCCTGGCTGTTCCAACTCGCCCCGCGACCGGCTGAGGCATCGGCGAGGATGACCACCGCTCCCCCGTTCACGGAGACTTTCTTGAGCTTCCCGCCAGCGAAAAATCCCAGCCATTGGCTGTCAGGCGAAAAAAAGGGATTGAAGGCTCCTTCGGTACCCGGCAGGGGCTTGGCCTCCAAGCTGTCCAGCGGGCGCAAGTAGAGCTGCTCAATCCCACCGATTATGGCTACGTAAGCGAGAAAGTTTCCGTTAGGAGCGAGGGCCAAAACCGGACTGTTATAGTTTCCCAGCGCGAGCCGTTGCCCTGGCGGAAGAGTGATCACTGTGCGCGTAACCGGTCGTGTAGGAGGCGTAGCCGCGGGCTTCAGTTCCCACGTGGCTAGGCTCACAGTTGCCGCGGTTAGTAGCAACGCGCCTGTGCCGAGGAGCAGCTCTCGTCGTCCGAGCGCATGGAAGCCTTTCCCCGTGCCCGCCAATGCGAACGTGATTTGGGAACCACCTTCCGCAATCCATTTCAGCTCGTCGCACAAATCGCTCGCTGCCTGCCATCTCTTCTCCGGTTCTTTGGCAAGACATTTCTTCACGACGCGGTCGAGCGCGGGCGGCGTCATCGGCTGAAGCGTGGACATCGGCGGAGGCTCTCGCTCCAGAATCGCCGCAATCAAGCTGGCTTGGCTCTTGCCCTCGAAGGCCCTCTTGCCCGTTGCCATCTCGTACACGACCGTACCGAAAGCAAAGATGTCCGTGCGCGCATCCACTCCCTTGCCTTCCAATTGCTCCGGGGCCATGTATTGCAACGTGCCGACGAGTGCCCCCTGCGCGGTCAATGGATCATTTGCCGTGGGAAGGTCCGAAAGCGACACGTTCGCCGGAGCAGCCTCCTGCTTCAGCTTCGCCAAGCCGAAATCCAGCAGCTTCGTCCCCGATTTGGTGAGCATGAGATTCCCGGGCTTCAAATCGCGATGCGTCACGCCTTTGCGATGCGCCTTGTCGAGCGCGTCGGAAATTTCGATGGCATATTGCAGCACTTGCTCCAGCGGCAGTGCTCCTTTTTGTAAGCGTTGCGCGAGCGTCTCCCCTTCCAAATATTCCATCACGAGGTAATCAATTCCGTCCTGGTGACCGATGTCGTGGAGGACACAGATGTGCGGATGATTCAGGCTGGCGATGGTTTTTGCTTCGCGGTCGAAGCGCTCGCGCAATTCGGAGCGATCAGCTAGATGAGTAGGAAGAACTTTGATGGCAACGATTCGGTCGAGGCGGCTATCACGGGCACGGTAAACTTCGCCCATTCCACCCGCACCGATAGCGGAGAGGATTTCGTAAGGCCCTAGGCGTCTGCCGGGAAGGATCGGCATGGGCTCCGACCAACTTAGAATCAGCAGAGTATAACTCTTTGGCTATCTGCAAACCGATGTTTTTCAGCAGGGCTGCTTGTCCGAAGTGCTCAACAGATTGCTGATTCTTGAAAGCGGGGAAACACAATTTGCGTACTCGCGCTGAGCACGATTCTGAACCACCCGACGACCAGAGCCAGGATTAGGAGAGGCATGACATGGTCGCGGTGATGCACAGTAGAACAAGAAACTGGTTATCGTTAGCAGCCCGTCGCCGCATGGTTGACCTAATCTATACTGTTAAATCCAAATTAAGGATTGGTCACGTTAAAGAGGAATGTTACATAAAAGTCTCCGAGATTGACGAAACAGCCCGCGCCATGACAAGGCTTCCGCAATCTGGCGATATTCTCGACGGTTCCCCCAGCAGCCTGGTGGATAGGCTCAATTGTCCAGGCATTGCATTGGTTAGTGGTGGAGCTTACTGCCGTACAGGTGACTTGGGGATTGTTTGTCTCTGCGTAATCGATATCGGAATTCGGTCCGGAGCTCATCATCAGTCCATACTGGGTTCCAGCATAAGTGAACCCAATCCCTGTGGGGCAGGACAGCGTTTGGTTCAGCTTCATTGCCGGGAAGCTGCCGGCGATGGCTTCGCTACACTTGACGATAATTCGGGTGGGAAGATTTGCATACGCGAAAATCTGCTGGGCTCCACTGTTGGGGACAGGATCACGCAGGTCGAACAGCACGGTCCTTGTTTTCGAACTCGTCGTATCCAGCACCCAATCGCCGCTGGAACTCTGGAGTATCGATGATACCGATGAAACGCCGTTATAGTAGACGCCCAACCCCTCGTCGCCTTGGATCCGATAGTTAGTGCTAGAAACAATACCTCCTGTAATGTTCAGCGTGCTCGTCACCGGGACATCGGGCGTCGACTTTCCGCCCTGCGCGCCCGGCGTCATGCCGCCAATTACACAGACCGAGATCATTGCCGCCGCCCATGCAAGTAGCACCTTTGGTTTCGCCATTCTCATCGGATCTCTCCTTTTTCATCGCATGTTCTTTTTTCCACTCGAAAGGTCTGTAGGATAAGTTAAACCGGAATTTCCGATTCGGACCTCTCGCTTCTGCATCCTTTGCGACTAGAATTCCTGGCAGAAACTTCCCGGGGTAGGGCCTACCTTTGGCGTCTTTCCCGCACGCTTGTACGTCTCTAAAAAGGGGATGTCAAGTAATTCCGGCCAGTGATAAACGGGGTTTCGGAATCTGACTTTCTGCCGGTATGCGCATATTGCAAAAAGCCGACTTCCGGAATCCCCACCACCAAAATAAAAGTTTCAGCGGTACGGAGAGCGGTACGGAGTGCGAATCAGTCTTCGACCCTCAGTCGATTTAGGCCCGGCACCCAGTTTCCTTCAATGGAAGAGTGCTCACCAGGGATCTCGAAGCTTTTCATCCCCAGGAAGTCGCCTAGATACTGAGTCCAGCCGCGCTTGAACGACTCCAAGAAGTCAGAAATGACTTCATCCGCGCTATGGCGGTGAGCAGGTATCCAAAAGTTTAGCCCTACGCCCTCCGGCGTGACGGTTTTCGGGTTGACTGAAAAATAGACGATCCAATCGAGGTGAGAATAAATTTGAGTGCCATCAGGCTTCTTTGACCTCAAAACGTCAGCGATAAAGTTTATCGCGTCCTTAGGCGGAAACGAATGCGTTGCATCGTCCAGCAGGAATAGGATTCCATAAGCTTTCGGAACCTTGAGCACTGCTTTAGTGTTTTTGATCTGCTTGTTAGCCTTGTCTAGTTTTCTCTTCCAGGGTCCCTTGTGTAAGTTGACCCACTCGCGCCGACATTGAGGGGGCAAGTTCCTGAGATGAATGCGTCCTCGGCCAAAGATGGGAGGTATCAAACCCCTACGCATCCAATCAAGCGCCAAAGCGTTTAGCTTGTCCCGGTCGTCAGGTGTGAAGGCCTCACGTTCGACGCATTTCAATTCAGCGACAGTACTGGGCGACCGGAACAGGTAGTCGGCGTTTTCCGACGGATTAACGTTCGAGATGAGCTTACTGACGAGTTCTCCGCCGAACTTTAAGACGAACGACTCGAACGTTTTCTCGGCTGGTATGCGCATTTTATAAAACATTATAAGCCCATCCGGTGTTTGCAAATCGACGGCAGAATCCAGTTCCACTGGGGGGAACGAAAGAGTCGAAGAATTGCGGCCGCACGGCACGAACTGAAGTACCCACTAAATTAGCACTAGCTTTCTCTCTCGACACGCGTATGGTAGCGCCCCAGTCCAAGGAGGGACGCGATCATGAAGAAGACCACGAGGAAGGCGACGAAGCCAAAGGCGACGGTCAAGCGACCAAAACCCACAGCGAAGGTTGCGACCGGAGTTCGCGCCAAGGCCGCACGGCGAACAGCGGAAGGCAAGTTCACCAAGATCATCTTCAACCAGATTGGCGGGAAGGAATGCCCGCGTTTTGCCGCCATGACCTGGACCGAACGAGACGCTTTCCTCGCGAAGCCGGAGAACGCCGCTGTCCGGGGACGCTACGAAAAACACTTGGCGTCCGTTACGGCGTGAAGCGTCTCTTCACACTCGGTCAAGTGGTCGCTACCCCCGGTGCGCTGGCTGCGCTTGAAAAAGCGGGCCAGCAGCCGGGGGATTTTCTTGCTCGCCATGTGAGCGGCGACTGGGGAGAGGTCCCTCCTGAAGACATAAAGGAAAACGAGTTCTCACTCCACCACGGCTTCCGGCTCCTGAGCGCCTACCACACTAGCGCGGGGGACAAGCTATGGGTGATTACCGAAACCGACCGTTCGTCTACCTGTCTCAGAGTGCCGCCGCTATCGCGCGAACTCCGAAGATTTTTTCAGGGAGCTGTGATGTCGATTCGGTACGTGTCGTAATACTGGCCAATATACGTCAGCTTGCCTCCTTTCGCGTAGTAGAAGAGATCCGCGACCGTCGGAGGATTGCTGCTGCCAGTCGCCGCGTTCGGAGTGATCGTCCAGTTTATGCACTGGCCGTTGCTGGTGGAGTTGCAGGTGACCGTGACAAGGCCCGTCGCGGGCGCAGTGTTCGGAGTCTGTTGAAGCGTCTGCGACAGCGACGGGCCCATCGCCAATTTATATTTGGTTCCCCCAGAGTAAAAGTCCACGATCATGAGGCAGTTGCCGCTTGACGTCAGAACGTTCTCGAATGGGACTTGGTTCAAGTTCTGGTCGTAACACCTGGAGGACACCTCCACGTCCTGCCAGTACAGACCCGGCAGCGGCGCTATGGGCTGCGAACTGTTGATGGCATTGTCGGGCGTAATATAGAGCATGCGAGTCGATTGGGTATACAGGTCGAGAAACCACGCGCCGTTGTAAATATCGCTCGTGAGGTTTGGGTCCAGCGCAGCGCTGTATGTTGCCTCGTACAGACCTGGGTCGTTGTAATCGTCGCTCCTCAGCAGGAGCGGCTTACCGCTGCTATCGAGGTCATGGACAATCGTCGCGACATTTTCGGTCGTTGATGTGGTCTTTGCCCCACCAGGGACAATGATGAGCAGCCCAACAGCCAGCAAGATAGCGCCCAACCGGACCGCTGCCCTCATTGCCGCGCCACGTGTGAACAAACCGCTGATTCGCAGTCGCATTGTTTATCTCCTTTTTTCTCGTCGGTCCTGATCAACATCAATTCACTTTTTTTGTGCCGGGGGGACCCTTGGGGGACGTTTTTTTGGGTCTCTTTATCACGCAAATGTGGCCCACGTCAACAACAGAGTTCGGGATATGGAGGCCGAGTTCTTGGTCATCGTCGACAGTCCGTGTGAGAATCTGAGCGACAGTCTGAAGTTTTCCGCCCGCCTAAACTGCCCCCGCTAAGTATCCTTTATATAGAGGTCTTCCGTGGCCCGCTTCGCGTGGGGTTTTTAGCTCACCCATTCAGGAGCCGGGCGCGGACTGTTCCGTACTCGACTCCCTGGTTTTCGGCGATCTGTTGCAGGCTCTGGCCCTCCGCCCTCATTTGCAGAATCTGATCCTGGTCCACGGTCCTCATCGGGCGGCCCAGCTTCTTGCCATTCGTTCGCGCATTCCGAATCCAGGCAGTTATCCGTTCCCGGATCAAATCGCGCTCTAGCTGTGCCACGGCCGACACGATTGTGAAGAGTGCCTGCCCCAGTGCGCTACTCGTGTCGATGTTCTCTTGGTAGCTGATAAATTGGATGCCGAGTGACCGAAATTCTTCCAGCGCCGAGAGAAGGTGCTTGGTGGAGCGGGCGAACCGATCAAAGCGCCACACCACGATTGCATCGAACTGCCGCTTGCGGGCGTCATCCATCAATATATTGAGTTCCGGTCTTGAATCCTTGACTCCCGACTGGCCCACGTCGACATATTCGCGGACCAGGTCAAACCCCCGAGCAGTGCAGTAGGCTCGTGGATCGCGGACTTGTAACTCGCAGCTTTGGTCCTTCGTGCTGACACGTGCGTAGATTCCGATTCGCATGGAGTTGTTCTACGGCGTGGTGAGCGGAAACGGTTAGTTTGCGCTCATCAATTAAGGATGGCTCGCTACGAGGTTTCTCGGGCATCGAAGGGGCTGAAAATTGGGGGCTATAAGCTGACATGACACACATTTCTCCGAACAAGAAGCAAAGCAGTTCCGCGTATCCATTTTGAGATTGTCTGCTCCAACTCACGATATACTGCGAAATGCCAGGTTCTGGAGGGTCACAGGCAATGAATTTCGGAGGATTCTCATGGAGAAGGCTGCTTGGAATATCGGCGTTTAAGTCTCGCATATCACGCACAATCGGAATCCCGCTTACGGCAAGCGGACGTCGTAGAAAACTCGGGGCTTCTATTTTTAACGCCGTCGGCCCCTTCGCTGGAACATTGGCCGTGGCCGCTGTCGCAGCGACGAAGCAGCGGGGAAAATCAGACGAGGAGGCGACTCTATCGGAGCCACCTTCACGGAAGGGCGTCCACTTCTGTTTGGTTAAGGGTGTCACGCACAACAACGATGACGGCACGAGTCGCATAGCCGCCCAACAACTTTGTTCCATCGGTGACCCTGTCAAGTTGCTCCCCGACCCGCACAACGAACACGACCGACATGCTATCCGAGTGCTCCTGCAAACTGGTCAACAGATTGGTTACATCAGTGCTACACAAGCTGCAAGATTCGAGGGCAAAGTAAACCTGTTGACAGCTACCGTGCATTCGCGGGCCAAAGACGAATGGGGCAATGACACCATCAAGCTTCGCGTTGTGAACTCAGCGGAGCTACAGGCTTATAAGGTGGATTCGTCAACTGCCAAAGTTCAATCACCGTCACTTGACCCAATATCAGCAGTACAAGCGATTCAAGCGGAGGCGAAAGAAGAAGCAAAGAAACAAGGGTGGCAGTCCACGCTAATCTATTTCGAGAATGCCGAGCGAGGGCTCAATCAGATAGTTCTGGCGGAAGACACCGAACACATGTGCCAAACACTTCAGGAGGGATTGATTCGAGTAGGTGTCATCGGGGGGCACGATACGCCCAAAGGAATCCAGTTCGAATTCGCTTTAGATGACAGCTTTCCGATGAACGGCATCGTCGCGAAAAGGTTTCTGGTCAACGCTCGCGAGTGGGTAGTTACCAGGTCAAAGGACCTCTGTGCTCAGGAAGGCATAGCTGCGCCCATCGTTCATAACTTCGAGCCTAGTAAACAGTTCGCCGGCGCACAGCTCGAAGGGGTCACGCAGAATGTTGTACCCTCAAAACCGGGCGTAACCCCATTCGGATTCGGTTTTGTACTCGGTATCGCTGGACTCCTTCTGTTCTTATTTACAGACGAGTGGCGCGTGACCATTGTAATCGTGTTGTTCGCGGGCTTTGCCTACGTGGCGTACAAGGTCTTGGCACGCCGTTGATGAATGACGCCTTCTCTCGTTTGGGAGTAAGCAAATTCTATGAGACTGGATCACGATTTCGCGCGCACCCTTTTGCAGAAGATTGGTGAGCTACCCTTTGATGGCCGATTTCACAGTGTCCAAATCGAAGGCGAGTCCGAAGAAAAAACTAGCTATCACATCATGCTGCTTCACGAGGCTGGGCTGATCGAGGCCACCGGTGTTTCTTCCCATGCTGGCGTGTGCTGGCGACCGAAGTATTTGACGTACGCAGGCAACGAGTTTCTCGCAGCGGCCGAGAGCGATACCGTATGGAATAAGGCAAAGTCAATCGTGTGGACGAGTACGAAGACGATCACGCGGGAGGCGCTCAAGACAGCTTTACCTATCGCAGTGAAGGCGCTGCTACCCGGAACTCCCTGAAACTACGAGCTTTTGGACTATAACCTGCCTAAGACAGATTTCGGAGCTGAATCTTCACGGCCTGCTTCCTTGCTGTGTACGCTTCGCACTCACCAGTCGCCCGGTGAATGGCAACACTCGCTACCGGCCTGCTCGCTAGCTTTGGCCGGACGGGACTTGCACCCGTTGGATTTCTTCAAGTGGTTTCCCCTACTTCATTTACGGTTCCTCCACTTCCACGCTTTTCCCAGCGCGATAGGAGCGTGTCCCCGGTTATTTCCTCAACGTAAATATATGGGCAAAACTCTCGGAATAGCCCCAACGTAAATTTGTAAGCGGTCACGGTGCCAGGCTGTTTTCCAGCCGCGATCTTCTTCTGAATGAACTTTTCCACTCCCTCAGAGACCGTTACGTGCCCGATCGCAGGCGGGGCCACCAATCCATACTTGCGAGCGGCTTCTTTCCTCTCTTGCTCCCTCTCAAGCAAAAGTTTGGCTTTCTTAACCCCGTCGTACCGACCCACGCGGTGCCATTTCTGACGCCCATTGTAAGTAGATTTGAGCCAGTATTCATGTTCCCCGGGACCCTCTGGTGCTGCTCTGAACGTCCGCTTTCCGTCAATTTTACTCCGAATATAGATGCCAATCATCGCCGTCTCCCTTTTGGCTAATACGGCTTTTTCTGGGAGTCGCAGCGTTCAGTCCGTAACCCGCGCGTAACCCGGAGCGGTCACGTCACGTTTCACGTTCGTTTTAGATGGTTTAGAAAATTATGGCGGAGAGGGTGGGATTCGAATCATTGAATGTGGAGCCTTGTACCGCCTTGCATGGCCTTGTTCGGCTAAAGGAAACAAAGCACTTATCTGGATTTCGGCTTCAGCCCGATCTTATCGACGCGTTCTGAAGGCTAATTCACGAGGAGAATGTAGCACAGCAAAATAAAATGTAGCACGGGGACCGTTGTGCAGTTATATCCCAATTTTCTTGCTGAGTTCGGCAGTCATGCCGCCCAATTTCTCGAACCGCTCAGCGATCCGCTTCATGATCTTCTGGTCCGCTGCGTTCTCCCCGGAAGGCAGGAAGCGATACCAGCGGGCTAATTGCTCTTTGTCGGCCTTCTCGACTTCTTGGAGTGTCGGGAATCCTTTCACTGGTGCACCTTTGTTTGCCACTCTACCACACCTTAAATATGCAAACGCCTGCGATGGTCGGACGCGTTTGCCGCCTGAAAAATGACGAATGCCGAATTGAGCGCAAGAGGAATGCCCGGCCGAATCGGCATGTGCCATTAGCTGTATCAAAGGGTTCGCGCGGCAGCCCTGGCAAAACAAAGAAAAGATTAGGTCGTCCGCAACGATTTCGCGTGTAGCAAACCATTCTTTTGGTACAGGCGCCTTCGAATTCGCCCATTCCGATAAGAAAACTTCCCAGGACCTGATCCAAATGTCGTGGATCTGTACGCAGTCCCAGAGAACGCGATTTTGTTTCAACTTCCCGGGTCATCAAGCCGACCGCTTCTAAGGATTAGAAAATACAAAGGGGAATGGACCAGCACTGCGATCGAATTGAAGCTACTTTGGACAGGTACACGGACAAAGAAAATTGACTCGCATCCAAAAGCCAGTCTGTGGCACTTTCAAGACCTTCCCCCGCGGTGCTAACCTGGTGTGGTCAAGGGGGAGAAGAAGTGCGGCCCAGGCATCGCCATTGGTTGAATCATTTCGCGAAATTCCTTCTACTTGTCTTTCTAGCGGTGCCTCTCCTTTTGGCCGCACAAGCCGTCCAGGAGAGCACTGGCATCATCGACATGGACGGCGAACGATTTCTTCCCGAGAATCCTCGCGAAAAAGCGGAGTGGACTTTCGCCCGTTTTCATTACGACCTGAATTCTCAATTCGGGAGTTTCCGTTTTCAGCGATGGGCGGCGGACTATCCGAAATCCGACCGCCAGTTTACAGTGGGTGTGCGCCGCCTCACACGAGTGCACGCGCGCTCCACCGAGCATGTGATCGACGCGAAAAGCGACGACATATACGACTGGCCTTGGCTTTATGTCGAGGACGCCGGTGCGTGGCATCTCTCGGAAGAGCAGGCCGCCCGTTTGCGGGAATATCTGCTTCGGGGTGGCTTTTTGATGGTCGACGATTCGCACGGCGACTACGAGTGGCAAACCTTCCTCGCAGGCATACACATGGTTTTCCCCGATCGCCCTATCGAAGATTTGAAGAACCAGGACGAAATCTTCCATGTCTTTTACGACTTGGATGACCGGGTTCAAATCCCCGGGACGCGCTTTATCTGGGGGCGTCGCCAGTACACTCCGGATAGCGCCATCCCTGCATGGCGTGCCATTCGCGACGATAAAGGCCGCATCATCGTCGCCATCTGCCACAATTCCGATGTCGGCGACGCCTGGGAATGGGCCGACAGCCCCCAATATCCCGAACGCGCTGCATCGCTTGCGTATCGCATCGGCATCAACTACATCCTCTATGGAATGGCTCACTGACGATCGCCGTTTCCGTTGGACCTTGTCTCACAAATGGATTCTAGGGCTAAAGTCGAAAGGCAGCTATTGGCTTGAACACTGCAGTCGAGGGGGAAGGGGTACAATTCCGAATTGAAATGCAATACGTCACTGCCCCTGCATCTATCTTCTTGCATAAGCCATTGAGAACGGCTGGCCGTCATTCCCTGAATGAACAGAACATTCTATTGCGCTTGACGACCTGAAATGGTCGGTCATTGTCCCTCGGACACATTTCGACAAGTCAACTTATCGGCCACTATCCGACATGGGACGCGGACAGCAAAAATGTGAGAATTCTGAGTGAACATGCGGCATTCGACTTTAGTTGCGATAGGTGTCCGGTGGCTTAGCAGACAGTGTTCTGTGGTGCTGTACGAGTTTGCCACACCAGCGGATGAGAACCCCGACGTGAATGGCTGGGCTCCCGGATCGGGTTCTATACTCATCGAATGTAAGTTGAGTCGGTCGGATTTCTTAAAGGACGCAACGAAGACTGCCCGGAGGAATCCACGTGCCGGAATGGGCCACCGCCGCTATTATCTGTGTCCGCCCGATTTGATCCAGGTGAAGGACCTTCCTCCCAAGTGGGGGCTGAATGGAGCTAAGGCTAATTATCCCATGGCGCTCAATGAAGACGATCACCGACTTTTTGTTGTAACTCGGAGACCTCCATTTGTCGTCGTACTTGATACCGACACTGGAAAAGAGGTTGCAAGGGTGCCCGTCGGCGGATCGTGCGGCGATGTCTATTTCGATGCGGAGCGCAAGCGGATTTATGCGCTCGGCGGCGAGGGGTTTATCAGCGTAGTCCAACAGAATGACCCGGACCACTATGCGCTGCGTGCAAACATCGCTACAACAGTAGGCGTCCGCACCTGCATTTTCTTTGGGACGAGCTTGTACGTCGGCGTGCCAGCAGCTGGATTGGAAGCCGCGCAAGTATGGAATTATGGAGTGCCGGAGTAGAGTGTAAACGCGCTGGTGACTTGGCAGAACGTAGCTGCTTGGGGGAATACGGAGGGAGGATATTGGCGCCATCGCAGTGGACTCGCAAGCAATCTATGTCGTACCAACCGGATCTCGTTCGCCGTGTCATCAGTTGCATTCCCCGTCCTCAGGCAAGGACATCACTAGAACGTGAAACGGATCTGCGCCTCCAGCCGGCGGTTGTTCGCGGTTTCAAAGAACCCCTCACCATTGATCCCACCGGCGATCTTGTTCGCATAGCCAAACAGAGGCGAGGTGATATCGCCGGTGATCGGTCCCGGATTGGTGTGATTCAGCAGGTTTCGGACAGACATCGACATGGTCATGTTATAGCGGTGGACGGTCTTCGAGTTGCCAATAATCCCACCTAATCCCGTGCCGGAGGCCTGCGCTTTTGTGGCGCCTCCTGCGCTGGCACTCGGCCGCTGCTCGGCAGCGCGTTCAGTCTTTGCCCCGAATCCGATGGCCTTGGCGACCCGGAGGTTCACCTGCATCTGTCCGGGCCCGCGCCCGTAATTGCGCTCCAGAATCTGTTCATCCGGCGAGGGGTTCGGGTCAAGCAGGCCGTACCGCGTCTGGATCACGCCGGGTTTGCCGGGATCGGTGGCGATGCCGGGACGTGCATTGAAGAGCGTGGTGCCGTAAAGGTCGCTTCCGGCGGTGATGTCGAAGGGCGGGCCGGACTGGACAATTACAAACGGGCTGATGCTTAGATTCCACTTCGTATTGATGGAGCCGCCAAAGGTTACGCGATGGCGCACGTCTGTTGCCGCCGGGCCGTACTCGCCTGCGAGGCTATACGGGTTTGGCGGGACGGTGCTGATCCCATCCGTATCGCTCATCGCTCGATTGAGCACGTAGAAACCGAATAGGGAAACGCCTTGTTTCAGCCTCGTGCTGATGTTGGCGACGACTTGGTTCTGGTTATAAATTCCCGACGACTCCATCAGAAACACGGGCCCCGGATGCCCGAGCGGAAACGTGCCGCTGCCCGGAACGTTTGGGTTGAAAGTCCCCGGCAGTGGCGCGTTGATGTCCTCCGAACGGTACAGGTGCACCCCGTGGGAATTCGTGTAGGTGACCGCGAAAGCGGTGCTGGCCGACAACTGACGCTCCAAAGTCAACGCCGATTGCATAACGTAGGGCGCGCGCAGGCGGGAACTCACTGCCTCGCTGGACTGGTACCCCAGCGCTGCAAGCGAACCTGTCGGGGGAATCGTCGGGAAAAAATCCGGGTTGGCGACCACGAACTGCTGCTGAATAATTCCGTTGTAGCGTTCTGCCGTGACGATGTCCGACAGAGGGAAGCGAGTGTAGAACATGCCAAAGCCGGCGCGCAACACAGTCTTGGCGCGAGAGTTCGCGGCGCCTCCTCCGGGAGCCCAGGATATCGCCACTCGGGGCGAGAAATCCCTCCAGTCGTGGATGTAGCTCTGGGTTTCATATCTGAATCCGAGATCCATGGTTCCATTCGGGCGCACTTGCCACTCGTCGCCGGCGAACACTGCGACGTCCACCTGGTGAGCTGAAAGATTTGGGATGCCCGTATCGATGGTGAACTGCGTAGCGCCCCCGCCCAGCGATCGAATCTTTGCTGGTGAATCACCCATCTGCTGAAACAAAAGCGTTCGGCGATACGCTTCGATGGACTTGATGGAGATGAGAATCGGATTTCCAGAACCGTCGAGAACGGGTTGATTGTTGGAATCCAGCTCCGGGGCGAGGCCGCCACCAAATGTGAACGTGCCGTTAAAATTCTGCCGTGCGATGCTGTCATCCATCTGCCCACGCAGGCGAATACCGAATCGCCAGGTGTGTCGGCTACGGACCATCGATGTGTAGTTTTGCAGTTCGAAATTATTCTGCGTATCGAAGGAGTGGCCGTTCTGCGACCCACCGCCATTGAACGACCCGAGGACTTGGATGTCGGGATCAAGGCTATCGGGTGTTGTCTGCATCGCGGTGCGGAAATATTGGAAGCGAGTCTCGTTGACATTTGCGCCGAACACTGCGGTTTCCGTCACCTGGACGGTGTGATCGGTGTAACTTACGTGGGACCCTTGGGAGATCAGATTAAAGCCGCCAATCCCGCCATTCCGGATATCCGAGTGCGTAAAGTCATACGCAACCACCAGGGTATTATTTGCATTCAGCTGGTAATCCACGCGCGGGTTGATCCGCGTAAAGCGCTGAATTGCGGTGAGCACGGAGTTGAATGGCTGGGCAACGAGCGTCTGCGGGTCTAGCGTGACGCCATTCGTGATGGAGCCATTGTCGACCATATTCCGCTGGTATTCGACAGCGAATGATGCGCGCTTGCCGAGCGGGCCGCCGAGGTTTCCCTCGAATTCTTGGAGCAGGAATGGCGCCTTCTGGGCGGAATACGGGTTCCGCGAATTCCACAAGTCCGTCCCAATGTTGTAGTCCATCGTGCCGTGGTATTTCTCCGTGCCGGGCTTGGTGAAAATCTCAATGCGGCCATAGCCTAGAGTGTCATACTCGGGCGAAAATGGATTCTGGTTGATACGAATCTCGCGGATGGACTCCTTGGCCGGAAGATTCCCCCCGCTGAATCCATTGACAAACATCGCCCCGCCGCTGGGTCCCGCCGAGGGGCCGGCAAGCGCCTGCAAGTCCGCCTGAAGGTCGGTAGGATCATCGGACAGCGCCTCCAAGTCAGAGCCTTGCAATGTCACGGCACTGGTATTATTCGCCGAACTGACGCTTACACTTGGGGCTTCATCTTCCTTTACCGTGACTTCCTGCTGCTCCATCACTACAGCTAGCTCGAGGTTTACAACCTGAGCCTGGCCGCGGATGATCACAACGCCTGGCTTTTCTATATCAGCGAAGCCTTTTACGTGGACACGCAGTGTATACGTGCCTGCAGGCAGATCCCGGAAGACGTAACGGCCCTCTACCTCCTCGGTTATAGCCTCCCTGACTGCACCGCCGGCCGCGATGAGCGTGACAGGGATGCCTGAGACAACCGCGCCAGATTGGTCCGTCACCTGACCGCGCAGGCTAACTTCACCCGACTGAGCCAGCAGCGTGGCGGAAAGAAAACACGAAATCAGCAAAGCATGAAAAGCGCGTCTCAAGATTTCATGCATACTGATCACCTCGCTCACCCTTGGGAGAATTGCCATCGTTTTGGTTCATTCGCTCTGCCTCGGACTTAGGCAGTTCATCGTGACGATTCCCGCGGGGAATTTCTGTGCTATGGACCGCCCTCTCCCCCATTCATACCCAGGCTCCATGACCCTACGACCACTTGATTGCTCCCTTTAGGACGGGCGGCCAGAATTGGCTCCACATCGGCTAGGATTTCGATAGCCGTCACTTCCGATGGCTTCGCCCCTTCCGTACTCACCACGATCAAAGGATCACCGGGTTTCAGCTCGGCGAGGTCCAGGACAGGCGCGCGCTCCAACGTTTGCTGCACGTCGAGGGGCTCAGCGCCCAGCTCGTTTCCGGCCTTGCCTCCCGACGTTCCCCCGGAGTTGAGCGCAGCAAGTGCGTGGGCTGCCGACGGTGGAAGGTGATGCAACTTTGAATCTGCATTCGTTCGGACCAGGGCGGGTTGCCCTGATGCTAAATCCTTGACGGCTATGGCGCGGTTTTGCAGGTCAACCGAAACCACAGTAACCCCTAGATTTCGAAATGTGCCGGACACAATTTTTTCCGCCGTAAAGTGTCCGCCATCTTCGCTCTTCGTGGCTAGCGCGCGCATTTGATCCCCGACCTTGATTTGTTCGAAGGTACTCGGCTTGGCGTCGCTGAATTTCACCGAATCCGGGGCGTAACGAAGCAAGGCAGTTTTGGCAGCCAGTGCAACAGTCACTGGATGAGTGGGATTTCCGGGTGCGGGTGGCACCGCAGGAGACATAATCGTGATCTCCCTCGTCTCGGAGTTCACCGCCTGGACAGTTCCACCGATACCACGGCGCTGCCAGTCCAAACGTTCGGCTTCGCGCGCACTGGCCAAATCCAACTTTGTCATCACGATTACGGAAGTGGCAATGATGGATTTCTGGTCCTCCGAAATGCGGCCCCGCACAAGTACCCGATCACCGGTGCTAATTTCGCTCATGGTGATTTTGGTGGCTGTATTCAAATTTGTCGCCCCGGGTGGAACACGTAGAAATGACACTCCGTCCCCAAGCTCGATGAGCAAATCGGGACCCGCGTCGGTGTGCAATGTCAGACTGCCTGCTTGAAGTTTTGTGACCACGCCAATGGGTCGGACGGACTGAGAAGATGAAGTGGCTCCCGAACCTTGCGCCAAAGCTGATCCCACCCAAAACACCATTAGAGGCAAAATCATGAAACTCTCCCTCATTGGCGTCACCTCTGTTCCGGTTTGGACGACTATCCCAAAATCCTGGTTTCCGTCGCCAAGGCCGCCCAATATTTCGGGCGCGAATCGCGGACATCAAGTGGCAATTGCCATGCTGTATCCTCCCGGCGTATACCGTCAAATGCACGTGGTTGTACGCAGCCAATAGCCTCGCTTATATATACTCCTCGGATTGCATGAAAGTTTCCTGAAGGTCTGTTGCAACGCAGGTTTCGATCTGCGTGTATCATTCTGCCAGCAACGCGATTACAAAGTGACAAGAAACGGTTTGTAAAATCCTCGACGGGATTAGATTTCGCCCCGCGCCTCCAAATCAAGCCTGCCTGTAGCAAGGCATGAACATATTCGATTCACGTGACCGTCTTACAGGCGCTAGACAGCTTGGGAAGTCGCGATGCTGTCGAAACCGCCCGTCGATTCTGTCATCGTCAGATCACAGTTCAACTTACTTCGCAATCTAGCTGGTTATGAATGTCGCAATTTTCAAGATGGATCTGACCTTTAAATTTCATTATCGCGTGTCGCCCGATCAGAAAGCCATTCTCAGAGCACGGATGCTGCGCAGTGTCGGGTTAATCAAATCGAGTGAGGGAAAACCGTCCTGACCTTCAGGCAGGATAGCACCCGCCCGAGGAACCGCTGGACGGGGAACTCGAAGCGGAGTTGCCGAAAGAGCTACAAATGGATGACATCAACGACGCGCCTTCTGCAGGGCAATGCGATGAACCATCCTACACAACGCTCGCAGGTTTTCCAATTTGCTCGAAGTGCGGCAAATCGACGCGGAACAAAAACGCCTTGGTTTGCGCGCCATGCAGAAATCGAACGCGCCTGGTGCTGACTGATGAAGACAAACAATTCCTACGCGAAATCGGAATCTCGCGATGAATTCACAAAACCGTTGCCGCCGCTCGAACGGAACGCTGCGCGCGTGGTTTGCAACCAGAGCCGAGGCGATTGCTTTTGCAGCAAATCCGCTGAACACGGCGTACCGCAACGACATCCCGGTGCTGTGTTTGAAGCCCGGCTGTGACGGTTGGCATCTCTCGCAGCCGCAATGGCCCGACGCACGGGCAGCAGCGAAAGCGTGGATTAACTGATGAAGGCAACGCTGAAGGACATATGGAACCAAATGGCACAGTCGCTTCAGAAACTGAGCTCGGCCCAGCAGGAGTAAACGCGTAAGGAAATGTACGAGTCGGTGACAAAAAAGCTGTTCCGAGAGAAGCCTTGAATTACGAAGTCCAGAAAAATTAGGACGACGCCCTAGCGAAATGGAATGCGGGCGGCGAACACCCATTGGCGCGGCATCCCCTTGCGGTTCGATGTGACGGGCACGGCGGATGCTTCACGGGGGCAAGCCTGAAGGGAACCTGCGCTAGAACGGTGCGAAGAAGGAACGTCGGTGTACAATGCCGTTTGCCTGGAAGTCCAAAACGGAAATCCTTGCTAATATGTCCGGATTGCGGCTTGATTGCGACCGGTACGTTGCTGGCGCGCGTAGCCTCGGATCGTCCCCTCTCGTTATCGAAGATTCCTAGGAAAGCGCGCGTAGACACAATAGATGGCCCGGAGTAGAATTTCACAGCAGGAGATCAGCTCAAGGTGACCCAGCGCTTGAACCGCGGGAATTTCGATCATCTTAAGGTGGACTTCATCAGGGAGGACGCAACGACGCTGGTGAAGCCGTGGAGAACCAAGGCCTATTTCGACCTGAGCCGGGCTGGGAGATCGGAGAGATCTCCTGCTCGGGCGCCTATCGCGAGTGGCCCGGCGCATAGGAGAATAATATGAAAACGTTTCTCAGCCTCGCGGCGGGCGTTGCATTGATGGCAGCCTCCGCCGGAGCCCAGACAATCCCAGTCCCGAATTCCCAACCCAATCCTTACGGGCCCGGCCAGAGCTGGGGCCACAAACCGGACGGCAAACCGTACGGCAGCCTCGGCGCCTGCAAAGTCGACTCGCACGGTGTGGTGTGGGTAGTCGACAGGTGCGGGGCACCTGCCAATAACGCGTGCAAAGGCAGCACCGAAGATCCCATCCTGGCCTTCGACGCGTCAGGCAAGCTCATAAGAAGCTTCGGAAGCGGACTCTTCACTAACCCTCACGGCATGGACGTAGATAAGGACGGCAACGTGTGGGTGACGGACACCGCGGAACACCAGGTCGTCAAGTTCAGTCCCGAGGGGATGATCCTGATGACCCTCGGCAAGAAAGGCGTCAAGGGAACCGGTACCGACACGTTCAACGCACCGAGCGACGTTCATGTCGCGCCCAATGGCAACATCTTCGTCGAAGACGGCCACGGCGGCGATACGAATTCGCGCATCGTCAAGTTCTCGCCCGACGGGAAATTCATCACGACGTGGGGCAAGAGGGGCACCGGTCCTGGCGAATTCGATTCGGACCTGCACTCGCTGGCGATGGATTCCCAAGGGCGCCTGTTCGTCGCCGATCGCGGCAACAGCCGCATCCAGATCTTCGACCAGGACGGGAAATTTATCGCTCAGTGGCCGCAGTTCGGCCGTCCGAGCGGCCTCTCCATCGTCAACGACATTCTCTACGTGACCGATTCCAAATCGGACGGCCCGGGGGGGGAAGTGAACCCCCCCTACGTTAGGGGATTCCGCATCGGCAGCGCGCGAGATGGCAAAGTCACGGCGTTCGTGCCGTACGACTTCAACATGCCCCCAATTTCCGAAGACTCGAAACCCAATGCCGGAGAGGCGATTTGTGCGGATGCGAACGGGACTATCTGGAACGCAGAGACGTTTGGAATTGATCTCAAGCGGTACATGCTGAAGAAGAAGTAGCCAGCTGCGGTTGGCGGTTGGATGGTTGGTGGTAGAACTCACAAACCACTAACCTAACCAAGAATCACCAAGAACCACCATCAAGTCAGCGGTTCACCTGCAGACCCAGCTTGACCACGCGTCCTCCTATGATCTGGAGGACTATGTGGGCGCATCCCTGCAGAGCCCGCTTCCGTTTCATCTGGCGAAGCCATTGTAGCCGTGTTCGAAAAATCCGCAAGTGCTCCTGCCGCACACTGGAGTTGTCGCTGGCTGCGCGCTTGTTCCAGCTTGCGATCGCGTGCGGCGTGAATCTCGGCCTGTCGTCCGGCGAGCATATCGTGCGGCGTCATATAGCGGATGGCACTGTGCAAACGCACGGTGTTGTAGTGATCCACGTAGGTTTAAATCAAGCGCAGCGCATCTTCCCTGGTCAACGGTGTGCCGGGCCGGATGCACTCCGATTTTAGGGATTTGTGCCAGCGCTCCAGCTTGCCGTTGGATTGCGGATAGTAAGGCGACGTTCGTACGTGCGTCATTCCCGCGATGCGAATGAATTCCTTAAAATCCCTGGCGATGAACTGGGATCCGTTGTCGGAGATGATCCGGGGTTTGGCTTCGGGATATTTCTCTCTGGCTCGCTGCAGAATGACTTCGATTTCCGCTTCGGTCATCGATTCCCGCAGATCCCACCCGAGTACGCGCCAAACGCTGGATAGGCTCACGGCCACCACGTCCACGACCAGCATCATGAATGTCAATCGCCGATAGCCTTCCAGAGGATGCTCCCAATGGAAGTGGATGATGGCCTGCTTTTCCCATGGCGCCAGCCAAAAATCCCGGGGAACCCAACCGTTGTGTTCATTGACGCGCCCGTAGCGTTCTCGCCAGTCGTAGAACTTGCTGGCCCGTACGCCCAGCCAGTGGATGAATCGTCCGGCGCCGATCTCGGTCTTTGCCGACCAGCACCGGACGAAATCCACCACCAGGTCCCGCACATCGTGTGGCACCTACACTTTGGTCAGAGCTCCCCAAGACTTTTTTTAAGGCGATGTGCTCGGCCATCAACTCAGCCAACACCTCGTCCTTGGTCTGGATCTTTTTTTCCAGGAATGAGATTCGTTGTTGTTCGGCTTCGTGGTCCGGGCGGCCCTTGCCTTGGAAGGCGGCAGCACCGTTCTCGAAGAACTCTTTTTGCCAGCGGTAGAATACCGTTGGCTGCAACCCCAGTTCCTCACACAGATCGGAAATCGGCACTTTGTCCAACAAGTGCCGTCTCAGGATGGCAACCTTCTCTTCTCCAGTCTAGTGCTTTCGCTGTTTTCCCATGCGTCCTCTCCGTTATCTTAACGGAAGAACGCCCTCTCCAGTTCCAGCTGAGGCAAGACACGCGGCCTATCCCGAACTGATGGGCTTGGCGGTGAAGCGGCTCGATGAGCATTGGGGGAACCGCGCATGAAAACTTGCAAAACCCTCTGTTTCGCACAACTTACAACCAAGCAATCACTTAAACCAGGATTTCCGATTTGGACACCAAACTCAGGCACGATACACCTCTTCTGCTCTGCTGCGCAACGCAATATAGAGGTGACCTGATCGAGTTTTTATCGCGCAATTGCAATTGTTCGGCGCTGCCGACAGAAGCGGGAATGCAGTTGAAGAGCCAATAAAGCAGGATTGTTCCCCTATCGCGCGATCGATTTCCAGTTATCGATGAGGTGGTCGGCGGTGCGCCAGGCCAAGGCTTGGACGGTGAGAGTGGGATTGCGCGCGCCGCAAGTCGGGAATGCCGAGGCGCCGAGGATGGCAAGATTGGGGACCTCGTGCGACATGCACCAGCGGTCCACCACGCTGGTTTCTCGATCGTCGCCCATGCGCGTGCCACCATAGGCATGGTTGGGGAGGGTAACGGGGCGCACGCCGGTCGTCCAGGTCTCCACCGCGCCCGCCTCCTTGAACCAAAGAGCGACCTTTTCCGCGGCAAACGCGGATGCGCCTCGATCGTTCTCCTTGAGGTCGAAGGTGATGCGGATTACCGGGACGCCGAGCGGATCGCGCACGGTTGGATCGAGGTCCAGAAAATTGTCCTCGTAGGATAATGTGTCGCACTGAGCGTTGGCGACGGCGATCGAATTCGAGTTCGCCTTCAGCCACGACTTCCATGCCGAACCCCAGGTCGGGACAGAGGGCGGCGTCGAATTCGCGGTCACGATGGGGCTCTGCCCCATTCCAGCCCTGAACATGCCGCCGCCGATGAAGCCGAGGCCGGTGTGGTCGAAGTTATCGTCGGCCCAGTCGTCGACGGCTTCCCCTTGCGCACTGAGGCCGCCCCAGCGATTGAGCTTTCGGCCTCCGAAAAACGCGAGGACGGCGTGCGATGAATTGTGGGCCATAAAGTTCTTCCCTACCTGCCCATGGTTGTTCGAGAGACCCTTCGGGAATGCCTTCGAGGTGGACAGCAGAAGCAGGCGCGTGTTCTCGTAGACGAACGTACCGAGCATGACGACGCCGGCTGGCTGAAAGAATTCCCTGCCGTTCTTGATGAAAGTCACGCCCGTAGCTCGACCGTTGTTGTCGCTCTCAATGCGCATCACGCGAGCACCCGTGACGATGGAAAACTTCCGGGTCGCTTCCGCGGCCGGGATCACGTGCATATCGGTAGAGCCCTTGGCCCCGATGAAGCAGCCGTTCATGCAGGTGCTGCAGTACGTGCATCCCGGCGTATCCTTGAACGCCTCGGAGTGGGCGCTGCTCGGATTAGGGAAGGGATGCCAGCCGAGGCGCCTGCCCGCTTCGCGCATCATTTCGGTGAAGCCGCTGCGGCGCAGGGGAGGCAGCGGGTATTCGCGGCTCCGTGGGCCCTCGAAGATGTTGCCAGCTGGATCTATCTTGCCCTGGAGGTTGCCGGCTTTTCCCGAAATGCCGATTTCGTGCTCCACCTTGTCGTAATAGGGCTCGAGATCCTCGTACGTCACAGGCCAGTCGGCGACGGTGGAGCCCTCGGGGATTGCGCTGGCGCCGTAGCGCTGGATCGTCGCGCTGCGCATTTTGAAATTCCAGGGGTTCAGGCGCCAGCTCTCCGTGGCGTAATGGATCGAGGTCCCTCCCACCGCATTCATCATCGGGGTGGCGGGCGCGCGAGCAGTTGAGGGTATCGCGCGGGTGGAAGCGTTCGGGCGCCACGAGGGGATCTCCCAGTTGGCTTTGGGCCGGCCGAAGACGTTGTAGCGTAACGACTCGGCCAGCTCGTTGAGTTTCTGGTCGCGTCCGGTCAGCCGTCCTCCTGCTTCGATCCCGACGACATTCAGCCCCGCTTTGGTGAGCACATAAGCTGCGATTCCCCCTGCCGCGCCGACGCCTAGGAGCACCACATCTGTTTTCTTGAGCTGCTCGGCCATGGCTACAACCCCTTCTTACTGCCGGCAAAAATGCGGTAGTCCGTGGTGCCCTTGTGGATGCTCTTGATGTCGACGTCGAGCCTCTGCTCTTCCTCCGTGAAGAACAACTTGATTCCGGGATAGCCGATCAGGTCCCACCCGGCGAAGTCGATATTGCCGCCGTAGTAGGGGTCGCCGAACATCCCCTCAAGCGCGTGCTGCCGAACCAGATTGAAGAATGTGCGGGAGTCCGGCGCGAAACCGGTCGCGCGGTTGGCTTGCATCGCGTTCAGAATGGCGTCCTGATCGTTCGGGTTGAGTTTGTCAAATGGGGCGGCGTGGGTTTCCTGTGCATAGGCATCGATCGCCTTAAGTCCGGCCGCGTAGGCGTCAGTCAAGTTCTGATCGGGATTGTTCGGGCCATAGTGCCTATTTTGGTCGCTATGCAGCAGCCGGTCGATGTAGCGCGGGACGCCGGCCTCGATTGCCCCAGGCCCGTTCTCGTCCTTCGGAATGAGACGCGCAACGATTGCGCTCAGCGTCGCGTCCTGGGCCGCAGTGAACGACAGGAACGACGCGCCCTCCGCGGCCGCCGATGCCGCTTTCTCTTCTTCGTTTACGATTCCGGATGGGATCGCGATGGTAACGCCGAGCGCGCCGGCTTGCTTGAGCAAGTCACGACGCGAGAGGACTTGCCCGTCTGTTTCTAATTTGGGAAGGTCCGGAAGCGACGCATCGACACGGTCACGAGGATCCATGATTCTCACCTCACCTGGCGGAAGAACCAGAGTCTATTCTTCCCGCCATCGACTGTCAACCGATGTGTAGCGCGCCCATGAATCGCGATTGATTTTCGCGTTTGCGCGTTTTGATGAGATTTTCCCAACTGGCTTTCCGAGTGAATCGCGCCGGCCGCGTCACGGTCCCGGTATTGGATTTTTCCACTTCGGATCGAATGCGGTGTCGATGACTTTCCCATTTAGAATTACGAGGTCCACATTCCGTGTGTTCCTGATGTCCGCAAGGGGATCTCCATTCACGGTGATGAGGTCCGCAATCTTCCCGGGTTCGACCGTGCCAAGCACCTTGTCATTATGCCAGGATTCGGCTGCCCATTTAATTGCCGATAGGATAGCTTCCATAGGAGTTAAACCGGAGTACACCAGTTGCTGCAACTCCTGATGCGTGGTCAGACCGGGAACGATATCGAAATTATTGTCGGCGCCGCCCATGAGCTTTCCGCCGGCCTTGACGAATCTTCGCAGGAATTCGTCTCACTTTGCGTATCCCTCCATATCGAGCGGGTGAGTGGCGTCCACCTGGTCGCCGACTATAAATCTTCCTTTTACCCTGTCCGAGGTATCGCGCGCGTGCAACCAGAGGTCCCGTACGCGCTGGGGTACAAAGTCGAGTCCAGGAGTGCTCTTTTCAAACGCAATGATTTCGTCCGCACACTCCTTGGCATGAGGGATTTGAGTTCCCCCCCCAGGTATGGGTGATCGTCGGAGCAAGGAACATATTGTGCTGCACCATCTTCTGAATGAGAGGATCAAGCGTGGCGGGCTCCATCATATAGGCGTAATTCCCATCGGCGATGGCCCAGTATTGTCCCCAATGCTTTTCTCTCATCTCCTTGAGCTTTGCGACGTTCGCTGGGTCGGTGATGGTGGATCGAGTAACGCTTGCCAAGTGCCAGTTGTGATCCTGGCCATTCATGGCCGTCATACGCACAAACTCGGAGCGGCCTCCTACTACCCAGCCATGTTTATGCGCTTCGTCCGTCACGGCCCTGAGCAACTCAGGGCTGAATCCGTCCAGGACCATCAGGGCTTCCGCCACTCCCCCGGCCTCTGCGAAACGCTTGTCAACGGCCGCTCTTGCTTCGTCCGGCGTTCGTACGCTCCATCCCGCTGGCCAGGGCTTGGAGGTGAGCCGGATATCGTCCCGAAGCAATTCCATGGGGCCTTTCACACCGGGACCTTCCTCACCGTCCGCTGTGAGGTAGATTCGGGGGCTCTGGAATGCGCCCTTTTCCTGGGCCACCTTTTCCGCGCTTGTATGGCGACCCGAACCAATAGATGGTGGTGAATCCGAAGTGCAGCCAGAAGGGAGCTTGCCAAGACCATTCTCCCTGGGCCAGCGGATCGATCAGCCCGGGAAGTATGGTCTTACCGTCCGCTTTGATCACCTTTGCATTCGGCGGAATGGCGACTTTCCCCTTGACGCCAACCGTTTTGAAACGGTTCCCTTCAATAATGACGAGCGCGTTCTTGATCGGGTTACGTCCAGTGCCGTCGATCAAGGTTCCGCCCTTCACAACCAGAGGCTGATCCTGACCTCTCATTCGAATAGCGCAGAACAGCACGGCTGCTAAACCGAGCACGGCAACGGGTCTCTTGATCATGTCGGAGCCTGCCATCCGTTCTTTCGGATTTAGGTGGATCTCTTAACCCAGAATTAATTTTCGAACAGTATTTAAACCGGAATTTCCGATTTGGACCTCTGTCTCGCGCATCATACGAGTACCCTGTCCTCGACAATAACGAATTTGCCACCAGAGCAAGCCCCAGCGAGATCAGCGGGGTTCCGACATCTCCTTTTTGCCCGTCCGATGAGCCCCAATTGCTCCCGCGTAACCAATTTCTCAGACACTATTCCGACTCTCTTTCCTCGGCCACAGATTTTGCAACCGCAATTGCAGTTCTCCCGGCTCGGAACCGTTGGCGCCCAGATTCGCCGCAGCATCTGGCCAAACAGGCGCCGGAGCAGATATCCCCCCGCCAGCAACAACAAGTGGTGCCGGCATCCTTGATCAGCCGCCCACCAGTCTTGACCATCCGCTGCTGCGAGCTAAACACTGACCAGGCGTAGATTCCCTTCGACAGCACTAGCCAGCGCCACAGATTGCGAAAGTTGGAGGACAGCAGGTTCGACCGTAAGGGTGCTTCTTTGGCTCGGAACCGCAAATACTTCTTATACCATTATGGTATAAGATGGCATTTCCACAAATGTAGTAGTAATGTTTCCCAATGGAATTTCGACAAATTCGATATTTTGTCGCTGTGGCCGAAGAGCTTCACTTTACCAGAGCTGCTGAACGACTGCACATTAGCCAGCCGCCGCTTAGCAGGCAAATCAAGGTATTAGAGGAGGAACTCGGCGTAAGACTCTTTCATCGAACAAAACGCAGAGTTGAGCTCAGCGATGCTGGACGAACCTTCTTAGTTGAGGCACGTCAGATTATTGCCCGGATTGCTCACGCGGAAGGGTTAGTAGTGCAGGCAAACCGTGGGAATGTGGGGCAGCTAGTAGTGGGTTATTGGCCAGGCATGAGCAGCATTGTCGCACGTATCCTAAAAAGCTTTGGGACTCGATATCCACACGTGCGTGTTATCTTGCGGAATATGCCCGAACCAAACACGCAACTTATCCGAGACGGTCGCATTGATATTGCTTTCATGGCTTTGCCAGTTGAAAGTGCAAACTTAGTGGTAAGTCCCATCTTGAAGGAGGGATTGGCGGTTGTTATGGCAAGAAACCACAGACTTGCATTGTTCAAAAAAGTTCCCGTGCCTGAGCTGGCTAACGAACCATGCATCCTTTTCCCGCGCCACCTGAATGCCGCTATTTACGATCTTATTGTCGGGTTATGCCGGAGATCCGGTTTTGTACTGAATATTGTTCATGAGATTGAAACCATAAACATGGCGTTTGAGCTAGTCGGCGAAGGCCTCGGTGTTTGCGTCGTGCGAGCCTCCACAGGGGGGCTTCATAGGACCGATGTCGTAGTACGGCCACTACAGAATTCAGCCGGGGTTGATCTCGGAGTAGTATACGGCGCTCATAATCACTCAAGTACCCTGCCACTCTTTATTGAGACTGTGAAACTGATCTGCCCCCTGAATTTTAGTCGAGCCAAAACTTAGCTTCTCCGGGTATAAGACGACGAGAGGAGAAGCACCATGAAAAGAAGCCGCTTTAGTGAAGAGCAGATTGTCGGGGTGTTGAAAGAAGCCGAGGCAGGAGTTCCGGTGAAAGACCTCTGCCGCCGCGTGGGGATCAGCGACGCCACGTTCTACCACTGGAAGGCAAAGTACGGGGCTCGGAAGTGAACGAGACCTGGCGACTGCGTCAACTCGAAAATGAGAATGGTCGGCTGAAAAAGATCGTGGCGCAGCAGGCGCTGGACCTGGACGCGCTGAAAGTGGTGCTGGCAAAAAAGTGGTAGGCCCGCGGGCGGAATGAGAAGCGGTGCGTGTCGTGCGAGAAGAAGCAGGTTTCAGCGAGCGACACGCCTGTGGGTTGATCGGGATGCACCGTGGGAGCTGGCGGTACCACTGCAGGGAACGGAACGAAGAGGCGTTGCGGGCTCGGCTGCGCGAATTGCCCGCCGAGCGCCCGCGATTCGGTTATCGGCGACTGTACATTTTCTTGCGAAGGGAGAAGACCGAGGACGGAACACTTCGATGGCGGGTCAACCACAACCGGGTGTATCGGCTGTACCGGGAGAAAGGGCTGGCGATGCAGCGGAGGAGGCGTAAGCGATTTCGAGCCGAGGCGTGGGTGCCATTGGCGCTTCCGACGCGTGCGAACGAAGCGTGGACGATGGACTATACGCGTGACGAACTAGCCGGTGGGCGGAAATTCCGAACGCTGAATCCGATGGACGGCTACACGCGAGAAGCACTGCGGATCGAGCCCAACACGTCGCTGCCCGGTCTGCGCGTGGTGCGGGTACTGGAGGGGCTGCGAGAACGACGTGGAACACCGGCTGCGATCCAGGTCGACAACGGAACGGAGTTCACCAGTCGCGTCGTGGATCAGTGGGCGTATCAGAATCAGGTGTCATTGCACTTCATCGAGCGCGGCAAGCCCACACAGAATGCGTTCATCGAGAGCTTCAACGGGAAGTTCCGTGATGAATGTTTGAACCAGAACTGGTTCGTGTATTTCCAACACGCACGCGAGGTGATCGAAGCCTGGCGGGTAGGTTACAATACCGCATGCCCACACAGCTCGCTGCGCGACCAGCTCGGCCTTACAGGCACAAAGATCGCTTGCGACCGCGACGAGTGCGGAGCCTGCACGGTACTGCTAGACGCCAAGCCCGCCTACTCTTGCAGCAATCTAGCGGTTTGGATTAACGGTCGAGAGGTCCAAACCGTCGAGGGCTCGCTGATGGTGAGCACCTCGATCCGCTTCAGCAAGCCTTCATTGCACACGACGGACCGCAGTGTGGGTTCGCCAACACAAACCCGCGGGCTCTTGAGCAAGCGGTTTCATTCGTCCAGCAGGCACGCAAGAATGCACAGGCCGCATCGCTCGTCGGCGGTGGCAGCGAGCTTCTCGCGCTGGTGAAAGACTCTATCATTAAGCCGGATGTGCTTGTTAACCTGAAGATGATCAAAGGCCTCGATCAGGTCACGCCTGCGGCATGCGGCGTGGACATCGGCGGTCTCATCACTCTCGACGCGCTCAACAAACATCCTCTAATTCGAACTCAGTACGCGATGCTAGCCGAAGCGGCCGAAACGGTCGCGACGCCTCAGATTCGTAATGTCGGCACGTTGGCTGGCAACATTTGCCAGCGCCCGTGGTGCTGGTATTTCCGCAATGGTTTTCCGCGCCTGAGGAATGGCGGCACGACGTGCTTTTCCGTCGGGGGCGAGAACCGATACCATGCGATCTTCGGCGGCCCCAGCTACATGGTTCACCCGTCGGATACCGCCTCGGCACTCGTCGCGCTCGACGCAAAATTTTGGGTCGTGGAACTCTCGGGTGAATTTGTGGTGCCGGCGGCTGACTTCTTCGTATTGCCGCGACAGGACTCGAGGCGAGAAAGTGTCCTGGCCGCCGAGGAAATCCTCGCCGGGGTGCAGTTGGAGCCCTCACGTCCCGGCAGGCGGAGCACTTATAACAAGGTGCTCGACCGCGAAGCCGGGACACACGCCGTTGTCAGCGCGGCGGTCATGCTCGCCATGGACAACAGAATCTGCCAGAGAGAGCGCCTCGTCTTGGGCGGTGTCGCCCCGATTCCGTGGTGGCTGCCGAATATCGAGCGCCTACTCGCTGGCCAACGCATTACGGCAGAGCTGGCGGCAAAGGCTGGCGAAGCTGCGATCGCGGGAGCCCAGCCACTCTCAATGAACACATACAAAGTGTCGCTGACTAAAGCACTGGCCCGGCGCACGCTGTTTGCACTCGCGGCGCATGGAGACAGCCAAGTTCGCTCACCTCGGTGCAGGTCTTGAACCGTCGCGACTCGCTCTTGCTCGGAATCAGCCGGCGGATCAGCGCACAGGGACAAACTTCTGAATTCGTTTACCTGTATCAATTTCACCTGTGTAGAGATTACCGTGGGAGTCCACGGTCGCGATGTGGACCCAATGAAATAAGCCGCCGCTATGCCCCATGCCGCCGATCTTTCCGACGATGGCGCCATCGTCTCGGTTAAGAATCCAGACCACACTGTTCATCATGTCGGCGACAAAAATTTTCTTCTGTTGTGGGTCAGGCGAGAAGTCGATGGACGCGACCGATCCACGGTCTAATGTGTTGTTGGCCACGAAGAATTCTCTTAGGAACTTCCCTTGCTTCGTAAATATCTGTATTCTGTCCCCGTGATCATCGCAAACGTAGACAAGCCCATCGCGCGAAAGCTTGACACAATGCACTTGATCAAAATATTTGGCCGGTGGACCCAAAGGATCATGGCGCGGAGAGGGGTTGTTGTCGATAAGATCGATGGGGACACCATATGCTCCCCAAGCGCGTTTGAACTCACCAGTATCGGAGTCCCAAACGACGACGCGCTTATTCACGCAGCAGTCGGCGATATAGATCTCATGGGCATCCTCGTCTAAGTCCATGCCAGCTGGCTGCCCTGAGATATTGTGCGACTGATTATTCTGTGCCTGCCCGTTGACGGGTTCCTTTTGCGGTTCCCCGAGCCGAGAAAGAAATTTACCGTTCGCATCATACTTGAGTACGCCACCGGGTGTTCCTAGCCAAACGATCCCCTTCTTATCGACAAAAAGTGTGTGTGTTGCACCCCAGTCGCGATCAGCGTCGGGGCCTCCCCAAGCTTTGAGAAGGTTGCCGTCGGTGTCAAACTCCAGCACCGCGGGTGGCCGGACACAGCATTCTGCAGTCGGCGGATTCAGCGAGGCGTAATTCTCAGTTTTGTCCTCGTCAAAATCGCTCGAACGCTGTAGGACCCAAATGTGGTCGCCCTTGTCCACATACATTCCCATTACGCCTTCCATGGTCCATTTGTTCGGGAGTGGCAACTTAGGCCAAGTGGAGTCATACCTATACGTGGATGCCTGTTGCGCTATCCCTGCAGGACTGATCGCCAGCACAAAGGAGTAGCAAAGGCAGGTAAATAGGGCGCGCTTTCTCATGGTATGCACGACCACGCCTCCATTATTTGGTTGAGGGCTGCGGACCCGTTCGTATCCAAATCTTCAAGATGCATAGCGTGAAATTATCCATTTTTTTCCATTCTGCGGGCCCCCGACAAAAAAGGGGATAATTCCGAAGTGGCATTGGAGGAGCTTGTGTCCTTCTTGTGTAAGGACATCCCGAATTTAGTGAGTACAACTACTCCTGAGATTTCGGTGAATCAATCCGGCTGCGACATGCCGGCTTTGGCCTTGAGAGCGTTCAGGATCCGCTCCGGTGTGAAGGGAACCTGCCGCATGCGCACTCCGATAGCGTCGAACACAGCGTTACCGATCGCTGCAGGAACCACTATGATCGACGGCTCACCGGCTCCAAAAGGTTGCATCTCTGGCCGGTCGATTAGCACGATTTTGACGTCCGGTACGTCCCGGTACGTAATCACGGGGTAGCTCCTCCAGTCGAGGCTCGTGACCCCGGTGGCGTCGAACTTCACTTCTTCCATCAGCGTTCGGCTCACGCCCTGTATGATGTTCCCCTCGATCTGAAACTTCAGCCCGTCGGGATTGATAATCAGGCCGCAGTCGTGCGCCAGTGTAACGCGCTTCACCGTCACTTGCCCGGTCGATTTGTTCACATCGACATCGGCGACGGCTGCAATGATGGTGTCGCCTCGGGCGGCTAACGCAACACCTCTGCCTGCAGCTTTGGGGCCGCTCAACGCTGGAGCCGGCGACGGGCGCTCTTTCCATTCGGCCTCTCTTGTCGCCGCGATCAAAGCTTCGGTTGCTCGTTTGTTATCGCCGACGTAACGCAGCCGGAACTGGACCGGATCGACGCCTAGTTCGGAGGCAAGTTCATCCATGAAGCTCTCGCTGGCGAAGATCCCTCCCGGTTCTCCCGGGGAGCGTAATGGGTTTGTTCGCAGAGGCGTTGGATCGTCCTGCGGCCAGGGGATGTAAGACCCAAGCACTTTTTGATTCTCGAAATCATACATTGGGGCGACTGCACCACTCCCGACTGGATTACCCGGGAGCGGGGCTGTGTTTTTCTGTCCGATCTGCCTTTCCGCTAGCTGTGGCGTGCCTTGGGCTTCGGTCCAAGGGAATGTCCGAGCTAGACAATCGTAACCAATGACTTTGCCTTTGCCGTCCAATGCGGCTCGCATCCTTATGAGCTGCTGCGGCCCTTTGGGCTCCCAGCCATGCTCATCCGCACGCATCCACTGGACGCGCACTGGCTTGTTCACCGCACGAGACATCAGCGCTGCGTCCTCAGCTGCGTCGTCCGACGTCAGGCGCCCGTAGCAGCCCGAACTCTCCACGAAACGCACATCCACGTTTCTCTTGGGAAGTCCTAACATGGAGGCTACCCGATCGCGAGTCGTGAATGGACCTTGTGCGCCAGTCCAAATCGTCACTCTGTCACCCTGGAAGTCCGCGACCGCACACGAAGGGGCGAGCATACCGTGGTTCTGGAAGGGCCAGTGATAGGTTGCCTCGACGGTTTTACTCGCGCGCGAGAACGCAGAATCAAGATCACCCTTCGCCACAACTACCTGGTCTTTAAAACTCTTGGTATTCCTTATGTAGTCATCAACTTCTTCAGGGGTAGCCGGCATCTTCGTAGCTGGGGCAGACCAAGTGACCTTGAGGGCTTTGGCCGCCTGGATCGCGGCCCATTCTTTCTGGGCCACAACGCCCACGAAGCTTCCCTCCCGGACAACTTTCACCACACCGGAAATATGGCTGACGGAGCTCTCATCCACACTCTCTGGTTTCGAAATGACCACTGGAGGCCGAACGACACGACCGTGGAGCATGCCCGGCACACGGACATCTGGGGTATAAACAAACTTCCCAGTAAGTTTCGGCGCCAAATCAACGCGAGGCACTGAAATACCTACGACCATGTAGCTCTTCGCATCCTTGGCGCGGACTTCTGGAGCGACAATCATGCCGGTTTGCATACCCGTCGTATTTATCTTCACGTTAAAGCGCTTACCTCCAATCAGGTCGCTGTAAGTTATCTTCTTCGCCGGGCTGCCAACGATGCTCACAACACCATCAGTGACCGTAAGCTTCTCCACCGGCGCTCTGAGTTGCGCAGAAGCGAGTTTCAAAAGCTCCTGCCGTGCAGCAGCAGCTGCTTGTCGCAATTGCGGTCCAGCCCTCAAGATCGTGTTGCTACCGGCCGTGCGCCCCTGATCGACCGTTTTCGCTGTGTCCCCCATTTGCATGTGGATTTGTTTGAATTGTACATCGAGCTCCTCGGCGACCATTTGCGCCAAGGCAGTTTCTACACCGGTACCCAGATCGACCTTGCCCGTGGAAACTGTGATGCTCCCATCATGCATAATTGCCAGCCAAGAATCGAGCGACGTCGGGTCCAGATAGTCAGGGTTACTGTACGGAGACGAGCCGGGCGGGGCTGGGAGCTGCTGAGCCAGGAGAAGAGACGTTGGCTCCCACAAGCTGAAGCTGATAACAAGGGCGCCTGTCCCCTTGAGAAGACCTCTCCGGGAGATAGCATTCTGGGGCGTCGTGTTTGTGTCCATTTTCAACCCTCTTACGCCTTCGCGCGTACGCTTGCTGCCGCGCGATCAATCGCACGGATGACTCGCAAGTGACTCCCGCACCTGCAGAGAACCGATTCCAGACCTCGTTTGATTTCTTCTTCGGTTGGATTTTGATTCTTGTCTAGCAAAACCTTTGCCGTCATGATCATTCCGTTCATACAGTAGCCGCACTGCGCCGCCTGCTCCTCGACGAAGGCGGTCTGCAGAAAATGGGGATGCTCCACGCTCCCCAATCCCTCGAGCGTCGTGACTCTTCGGTTCTGGGCAGCGGAGACCGGGATGCTGCACGATCGCACCGTGTTCCCATCGATGATCACCGTGCACGCGCCGCATTGGGAAAGACCGCAGCCGAAGCGAGGTCCGCGCAGTTCGAGATCATCGCGCAGAACGTAGAGCAGCGGTGTGTCGGGATCGGTATCGACGAGTCGCGACTTCCCATTTACCTCGAGGTGCATTTGCGCCATGATGTAATTTCTCCGTGATAGTTTCCATCCGTAATCTCGAGCGCCATGAGGCGCAGAGACAAGACCGACCTGGTAACAGGAACTTCGTTAAGCACGTGGATATTCTTGAATTGCTATCCAGTTGTAACTACCCGATCAGCCGGTGCCTGTGCCTTTGCGAATTTCATCAAGGCAGTTGCAAACACTAAACAACAACTGGGACTGAGTCTTCGAAAGGCACCATTCATCGTACTTACGGCTTTCCGGTGGGTTCCAGCACGCGCTTTTTGAAACTCTGCTGTTCCTCCGGGATGCAGAAATCTTCCCCTATCTCCCAAGTCGGCTGCAGTTTATAGGTTCCCTGCATTGCCCAGGATCGCGTATACGCCTTCGGGTCATTGATCGTAATTTCCAGACGCAATGTATCGTGGTCAATGCGACGAAAGCGCTCCACAACGTGTAAATCCTCACTGTGCGGATGTCCGTCCCGATCAAGCCAGGTCTTGTCATTAAAGCCGATCGTGTCGACGATTAACGTATCTCCCTCCCAACGACCAACTGAGTACCCCATCCATGAAGCGCCATCAGCACCTCTAGAGAGTTCTCGCCCACCCATCCAAATTGTGCGCCAATTGTGGCCCGCCTCATAGAAGAGCAAGATCCGGCCAGGAATCTGGATAATCTCAATTGGGTGGATCTGCATTTGGTAAGCTCGTGGCACGCCGCCCGGTTCACAACGAAAAGTCGGGTCGGTCGTTATTGGACGGCCCCGTCTGATTTCTGCCGTATTTGAGTCGAATTTTGCCTGCGCCCAAGGCAACATAGAAGCGACATCGTTGGCGATCACGCTTCCAGCCCATACGCCTGCCAGATCATTTGGCGAAACTGAAGTCTGGCTCCGTGTCGCCGTCGATGCTCCAGCGGTCTGAGCACGCATACCAGGCGATCCTATTAACAGCTCGAATATAAGTAACGGAATTCCGACTGAGTAAGTGCTCATTCAATCCTCGTCAATCCGATTCCAGTACCCAAGAGTGCGGTTCACAGCCCATATCCCTAATCCCGCAATATATAGTAATAGGCTAATGTTTGCGATTGTGAGTGCGCCAGATCGATGATTCCGAACGTCAATACGACGATCGTAACCAAGGTGCCTCAGTCTTGCCTCCTTTATATAACTTGGGTACTACCGAGTAGGTCGTTATTGTTGTCCCTGGCTCTGCCCCGTCGGCGTCGCCGTGTGATCACTAAATTTGAGTTCCTGCCCGCCGACAACGATCTTACCGTCGCCGTCACGAATATACCCAATAGTGGTACCGTTCTTGGCCGGATGAAAGCTAATGGTGACCTTGTCCCCGGGCTTGAGTGTGTTTCGGTTCCACCCGGCCCTGCCTAGGTACAATATTGAATACGTTTGGATGGTCCATCGCTGGATTTTCCCGCTGTCATCTTTGATGTCAACTTCTAGTAAACAGTGTGGGTTCGCCCACTCGAATGTCGTCACTGTCGCTTCTGTCGTGATCGTTTTCGAAAGGTCATATGCCGTCGTCCCATGATGTGCGAACACCGCTGATGAGTAGATCAGGACGATTGCCATCCTAGAGAAGAACATCAGCGAAGCTTTCATTTGGTGGCCTCCGTAACACGATTTTCTCACCTGCGAGTCACTGGGAAACTATCGGGAAAGAAACGGAGAAAATTGAGGGAGATTGACATCTGCATGAAAACAAACTTTCCCCTTCGCTTGTTAGTTAGGTTTGACCCGAACGCCTGTCAGTCTAGACGCGGGATTTCTAGAAGCCAAATACCTTTTAGCTCATCTATTTATACCGCATTGGTATGAGTGGTGATAGTTCCCATCCGAGTTATAATTCCACCTGACGTAGGCCCGGTTGTGAACATAAACGAGGGGCGGGATCGGGCGTTGGATTTGTCTGCGCCTCGGTGCAGCGGGCGAGAACCCCGTGGTGTTGAGCACCTTGGCACCAGCCACTGCGTGGAACGAGATCCACTAATATCGGGGTTGCGAGTCATTCCACGTTTCGGGTTTTTTGGTGCGTCGAAACCATGTGGTCTGGCCCACAACATTCCTGGCGGAAAATCCCACATTCCCATAAGACGACGCAATATAAAAAGGGCGCCCCTCTTCAGACTGTTACGAAACTCTGTTGACCGCCCAAAAATAAATGAGAAAATGCCCTCGTGAAAGCGAGGGCATTTTCTTATGGGCTTTGTGCAGGGTGAAGGCCGTACGCAGGGAACTCTTTTTCCAGTCACCTTGGAAGAGTTGATTCCGGATGATCATGTGTGCCGGGTCATCGATGCATTTGTCGGTCGGCTGGACATGGCGGGTTTGGGATTTGAGCGCGCCGAGGCGGCCGAGACTGGGCGGCCTGGTTATGATCCGCGCGATCTGCTGAAGCTCTACCTGTACGGCTATTTGCAGCAGATCCGTTCCTCGCGGCGACTGGAATCGGAGTGCCGACGGAACATTGAGTTGATGTGGTTGCTGGGGCGGCTGGCGCCGGACCACAAGACGATTGCCGAGTTCCGGCGCATGCATTGAGAAGGCGTAACCGCTGCGGGAGCCGAGTTGGTGCGACTGGCACGCTCGGTAGGCTTAGTCAAGGGTGAGTGGGTCGCCATCGATGGCTCGAAGTTCCAGGCTGTCAGCAGCGTGAAAAGTGTGCGCGAGCGCGAGGCACTGGAACGCTACCTAGAACAGTTGGAGCAGAGCGATGAGCAAGACGAGGTGGTCATTGACCCCAGTGCAGTGGCCGACGCGCTGGAAAAGTTACGCGAGCACCCGGAGCCGGAAGTTGGCTTCATGCGCACCACTCAAGGCTTCATTCCTGCCTACAACGTGCAAGCCGCCGTCGATGCCGAACACGCGTTGATCGTGGTGCAGCAAGTGACCGTTCAGGCCGGCGACAACGGCAGCCTGCAGCCGATGGCGGAAGCTGCACAGGCAGCGACGGGCGGGCCTGCGCAGCCGATCAACGTGGTTGCCGATGCGGGCTACTCGAATGGAGAGCAGGCCGCAGCCTGCGAGGCTAAAGGCATCTTGCCGCATGTGCCTGCCAATCGTGGCGTGAACACTCGCGGAGATGGCACGCTGTTCGACCGCACGGAATTTACTTACCAACCTGAGAGCGACACGTTCCTGTGCCCGGCCGGGCAGACTCTCGCCCGCAAACAACTAATGCGGCAAGATCGTGCCGTGCTCTACGCAGCACAACCCGAAGTCTGCGGAGCCTGCCCTCTGAAATCGCGATGCACCGTGTCGCCGCGACGGATAGTTACCCGTCACCTGCACGAAGAGGCGCTACAGCGCATGCAACAAGGGGCCACGCCGGAGGCGATGCGGCTGCGACGAGCCACCGTGGAACATCCATTCGCCAATTTGAAATACCGCATCTTCGGACATCCACGATTCCTGCTGCGTGGACTGCGAGGAGCGCAAACGGAAATCAGTCTGGCCGTAGCCGCCTACAATCTGAAGCGCATGGTGAACATTCTCGGCGGACGCAAGCTACATGCAGCCCTGCAGGCCACCTGATCCTGCTCCCACCAGTCATCACACGATGACAACGTGAATTCGCCTCCCCCCCAAAAAGCGATGCACCGGCACTCGGAACATCGTTCTAAATCGCTTTATCACTCTCGTTTCGTAACAGTCTGCTCTTGGAATAGGTTTTGAGTGTTCCGCCCAACCCCTCCAGAAAGGAGCACCCTTTTCATGGATAACACGAAGTATATCGGGATGGATGTCCACAAGGAAACGATCTCGATCGCGGTTTTAAATTCGGCTGGCAAGCTGGTGATGGAATCGGTCATCGAATCCAAGGCCATTACGATTGTTGATTATATCCGCGGGTTACGCGGAGACTTGCGCATCACCTTGGAATAAGGGACCTGGGCAGCGTGGTTGTACGACCTGCTGAGGCCGCACGTCACCGAAGTGCTGGTGTGTGATCCGCGGAAGAACGCGTTGCTGAAAGTTGCGAGCAAGAGTGACCGCATCGATGCGCGGAAGCTGGCCGAGTTGTTGCGCTCGAATCTTCTCCGTCCGGTGTATCAGGAGAACACAGCGTACGAATGTTGAAAGAGTTGTCGCGCAGTTATCTGTCGATCAGTGGCGATCTGGCTCGCGTGATGACGCACATCAAGGCGGTGTACTGCAGTTGGGCCATTCCCTGTGCCGGCAAGCAGGTCTATACGCCGGGGCATCTTGCGGAGTGGCTGGCGAAAATCAGCGAGCCAGGTGTGCGCGCCGGGCAGAGTTTTACTACCGGCAACGGGATGCGCTGAGGGCTTTGCGCCAGCAAGTGCGGCGAGAGCTGTTGGAGGAAAGCAAGAAACACAAGGCGTGGAAACTGCTCTGCGAGATTCCGTCGATCGGTCCGATCCGGGCAGCCGTGTTGATTGGTATTCTGCAGACACCACGCCGTTTCCGCAATAAGCGACAGCTGTGGACCTGCAGCGGGTTTGGCATTGAGACGCACAGCAATGCCGATCACCGCTGGGTGGACGGCCAGCTCCAACGATCCAAGAAGCAAGTATCGATTCGCGGTCTGAACCACAATCACGATCTCAAAAATCTATTAAAAGGTGTTGCCATCGTTGCCTCCAGCAAGCTCGGCCCGTTCCAAGAGTTCTACGTGACGTTGCTGGCCAAAGGGATGAGACCAGAGATGGCGCGGCTGACGCTGGCGCGCAAGATTGCTGCGATCAGATTATTGAACTGAAAGAAAGGAGCACACTTCGACGCCAAATTTCTGAAACCACAAACAGCTTGAGTGCCTCTGAACAAGTCCGCTCATCCCTGAGTTTTTTCTGGCGGTGGCCGTGCGGTTCTCGAGACACTCGGGTTCGAGAGCGAGTCTCAGCCGATAAGTTAGGCGCTGCGTGCTTCGGGCACCCAGTCTCACAGCCGACCCCTGCCCCTCTCGGACAACCCGAAAAAGCTATAGGCCATATCAGAACTTCTCAGATGGGATGAGAAGGCCGGTCTCCGGCGGGATGCGATACGCTCCCAATGATCGACGCGCTCAAGGCGCAATGCAAAGGAGACCGGCTTACGAAAAAGAATACCACCGTGACAACAAAGAGAAACAAGATTTTCAAAGAGTCCAAGCTGACCATCGGTTTGGACCTGGGAGATCGGTCCAGCCATTACTGCATTTTGGATGAGGCCGGTAAGGTGATTCTGGAACACCACCTGCCGACCACACCGAAGGGGTCCACCAAGCCTTCAGCAAGATCCCGCGGAGTCGGATCGCACTGGAAACCGGGACACATTCCCCCTGGGTCAGCCGGCAGTTAAGCCAGATGGGCCACGAAGTGATCGTGGCTCATGCCCGGAACGTGCGACTGATCGGCGAGAGCAGTCGAAAAGATGATCGACTCGATGCCCGGATGCTGGCACGACTCGCCAGAATCGATCCCGGCTTGTTGGGACCGGTACGACATCGCAGTGCCAAAGCGCAAATCCATCTGACTGTGATCCGCGCCCGAGCGGCGCTGGTCGGCACCCGCACGGCGCTGGTGAATGCGGCACGAGGGTTGACGAAATCGTACGGCGAGCGGCTGCGGAAGTGCGGGACAGAACAAATGAATCGAGAGAGCTGCAAGGGGCTAAGCCAGGAGTTGCGAGATGCCTTGGATCCTTTGTTGCGGGAAATCGAATCGTTGAACGAGCGCATTTCGGAATACGATCGCCGGATCGAGCAAATCGCCACGGAAGTTCACCCCGAAGTGGCCCGGCTGAAGCAAGTGAAAGGTGTGGGGACCCTGATCGCGTTGACCTACGTTCTGACTTTGGATGATCCACACCGATTTCGCCGCAGCCGGGATGCAGGATGTTTTCTCGGACTGCGTCCCGGGCGCAGGAACTCCGGCCAGAGCGAACCGCAACTGCACATCAGCAAGGAAGGCGACCGCCACCTAAGGACACTGCTGGTGCAGGGAGCGCACTACATTCTGGGGCCCTTTGGGCAGGACAGTGATCTGCGACGCTGGGGGCTGAAACTGGCCGAGCGGGGCGGAAAGAATGCCAAGAAACGAGCGGTCGTCGCGGTGGCACGGAAGTTGGCGGTCCTGCTGCACAAGTTGTGGGTGAGCGGGGAAGTCTATGAGCCACTGCGGAACAGCCGCAAAGTGGCAGGCGCCGCGACCTAGTGTTGGTTTCCGAGAGCCGAGCTCAAGCGCCGAGTTCAGGTGACTGCGCCCAAGTCCTGGTCCGACTTCTGTCGAAGAGATGAGAGCCAAGGTCGATTATCAGGTAGCAGCACCTGCTGAATTGAGGACGCCCAACTTGCACCGAGCGAAAAATCGCTCAACCAAGAGTGCGGATGGAAGGATGGCGGCAGAGGCGGATGGGCCCCAGAGAAACCCACTCGACGGAAACCACAAAACCTGCTTGACTCAGGCCGGCCTTCTCATGGAAGGACCTATCCGGTTTGGCTGATATAACTGCTCAGAACTCGCGCCAGTTTGCCGGGTTACGAAACCACCTAGATCGCTTCCGAGTACGCCGTTAATCAGGACTTGGCGCAGGGTCTGCTTGGTTCGATGGCGCAAGTCTCCGCTGCCGGAGGTTGGGAAACTTCCAACTCACAAAATCGGGGATGACCACGAAAGCGGCTCCAGCGCTTCGTCACCGTGTGATTCGCCCAAATCGTGCATGCGAGAGCGTTAACGGCCGGAGTACCCCAATAAGCGGCGCCATTTGACCCCAGCTGGAATCTTCTCCCATGGGCCACAAGCGGGCATGTGGGCATTCGGCACTTCAGCGCGAAGAGAAACTGTACTACAATGCTTGTGCACCACGGATCATACCTGAATCTGTCATCCGCGCAGTACTTTGGTGCTTCGAGGCGCACGTGCCGGCCATGACGATGATCAAGTAAGGCGCCGATTATGGATCCGATCAGACGCAACATACTTGCAACGGACGCCGCGGCGAGGGCACTGGCCGCAGCGCAGCGCGTGTTTGCTCAGCAGATTGGGCAAGGAGGAGCCGCCATGTCCTTCTACGAAAAAGGCCCCGTTCGCATCCACTATGAGGAGGCCGGTTCCGGCTTTCCGTTGCTGCTCATCGCCGGCGGGGGATTGAATTCGACAATCTCCGGCTTGACCAGCGGCGGGCCCTTTAATCCGATCGAGGAGTTCGAGGGAGAGTACCGCTGCGTCGCGTCGGACCTGCGCAACGCCAATGACGGCCAGTCCTCCGGACCCCTAAAGATCGACCGGCCGTGGGATGCATATACCGATGACCATCTCGGTCTGATGGATCACCTGGGTATCGAGAAGTTCATGGTGCTGGGCTTCTGCATTGGCGGCTCATTCATCTGGAACCTCTTGAAGCGCGCGCCCGACCGTGTTGTCGCAGCCGTGCTGGCGCAGCCCAGCGGGTCGCGTCCGGAGATGCGCGACCTTTTCTACGACAAGAATATGAAGGGCTGGGGTCCGGAATTGGTCAAGCGCCGGCCAGACATCAAGATGGAGATGGTCGACAAGTTTCTGACCAAGATGTACCGCACCAACCCCGACTTCGTCTTTACTGTAACACGCGATTTCGTGCGCAATTGCCAGACGCCCGTACTGATCCTGCCGGATGACATTCCGCCGCATCCGTATGCCGTCGCCATGGAGGCCGCGATGCTCGCGCCAAACGCCGAAGTGAGCATGTTCCCGTGGAAGGAGCCCAAGGAGCGGATTCCCCTAGCAGTGCGGCAGATACGTTCCTTCCTCCGGGCTCATCGCCCTGCTTCTGCTTAGACGGCGGAGTCCATACTACAGGGCGGCAGGCGCCAGTTCTGCCACTCTGATATCGGGCGCTAGAGCTTATTATTCGGCAGCAGCTTCACCTGCTTTCGCAGAGCGTTTTCAATGATCTCGTTCTGCAGGAGTTGGCTCTTTGCAAATTCATTTAGACCGCGGAAACTGACAGCACGCGAACGGCTCGGGCGCGGCGTCGCCGCCGCCGGCGACGTATAGCCCCCTGGTTTTACCGGGTTCCGTTTCAAGACCGTCACTTTGATGCGCAGCCGCATCTACCTCGGACCGCAATACCGACGACTGCGCACGAAGCTCGGTACTCCGAAAGAATTCCCAGAATAACCTTAATAATCAATTATCCAGTCAACTGGCTCACGTCACTTACCACATTGGCCAGCTCGATGTTCATCTGCGTCATCGCCTTTTGGATCCGCTGGATGTGCCGCCCCGCTGCCCGCACTAGATCGTTACGCTGTAGCCAGTACGTTCGCAGCGTGCGGATCTCCTGCGACGGCCGAAACGAATTTCGCAACGGCCCGTAGGTGTGCAGTTTCATCAGCCATCGACTCTCCTGCACGTCGCTTTTGCGCCCGGCAGATTCGTCGTCTCCCGGGCATTCACCAGGTACACTTCCAACTCGGCTTCTTCCAAGATGTCGTAGACCGCGATCCAGTACACCCCGGTCAATTGCATCGCGACAGTCCGAATCCCGCATTGCTTTACCCAATCGGCCATCTCTTTCAGCTCGGCCATGGTGCAGCCGAACCGACGTAGCGATTCGCTATCCCGGGTGGGCGGCACGGCCACGTAGTGCGATTCGTTGCCGATATCAATGCCGGCGGCATCGGGATGCACCACCTCGAAACGGAGGTCATCGCTCTGAATTTTCCGCATCATTTCCCGCCGCTGTCTGCGGTTCATCTCGTGCCAATGGCCCTACGTTGGGTGGCAGGGCGCTTCCTTGGTTTTATCCGGTAGCTTGTTTTTCAAGCTAAACCGTCCATGTTGAATTCAACTTGGCCCGGCCCGGTGGGCGAAATTTGCTCAATCTCTTCAACGGGGTCGGCCCCTCATCCTTTTCAGGACAAGGCCGCCACCATCTATCGATTCGCCGATACCGGAGCTACGCTCCTTTATTGGGCAGAACGCTCCAGAGGACATACGGCCTTAGCTGCCGAGCGACGTTGTGCATGGGATTCTAATTGCGCCAAGCGCTCGACGGTCACCTAGTTCTCTGAGAAAGAGTTTCTGACTGCTCCTTTCTTTCAGTTCAATAATCTGATCGCAGCAATCTTGCGCGCCAGCGTCAGCCGCGCCATCTCTGGTCTCATCCCTTTGGCCAGCAACGTCACGTAGAACTCTTGGAACGGGCCGAGCTTGCTGGAGGCAACGATGGCAACACCTTTTAATAGATTTTTGAGATCGTGATTGTGGTTCAGACCGCGAATCGATACTTGCTTCTTGGATCGTTGGAGCTGGCCGTCCACCCAGCGGTGATCGGCATTGCTGTGCGTCTCAATGCCAAACCCGCTGCAGGTCCACAGCTGTCGCTTATTGCGGAAACGGCGTGGTGTCTGCAGAATACCAATCAACACGGCTGCCCGGATCGGACCGATCGACGGAATCTCGCAGAGCAGTTTCCACGCCTTGTGTTTCTTGCTTTCCTCCAACAGCTCTCGCCGCACTTGCTGGCGCAAAGCCCTCAGCGCATCCCGTTGCCGGTAGTAAAACTCTGCCCGGCGCGCACACCTGGCTCGCTGATTTTCGCCAGCCACTCCGCAAGATGCCCCGGCGTATAGACCTGCTTGCCGGCACAGGGAATGGCCCAACTGCAGTACACCGCCTTGATGTGCGTCATCACGCGAGCCAGATCGCCACTGATCGACAGATAACTGCGCGACAACTCTTTCAACATTCGTACGCTGTGTTCTCCTGATACACCGGACGGAGAAGATTCGAGCGCAACAACTCGGCCAGCTTCCGCGCATCGATGCGGTCACTCTTGCTCGCAACTTTCAGCAACGCGTTCTTCCGCGGATCACACACCAGCACTTCGGTGACGTGCGGCCTCAGCAGGTCGTACAACCACGCTGCCCAGGTCCCTTATTCCAAGGTGATGCGCAAGTCTCCGCGTAACCCGCGGATATAATCAACAATCGTAATGGCCTTGGATTCGATGACCGATTCCATCACCAGCTTGCCAGCCGAATTTAAAACCGCGATCGAGATCGTTTCCTTGTGGACATCCATCCCGATATACTTCGTGTTATCCATGAAAAGGGTGCTCCTTTCTGGAGGGGTTGGGCGGAACACTCAAAACCTATTCCACCAGGGGCACCCATTTATATCGCGTCCGTTTATCAGACGGAATCCGGTCCGCCCATACAGAGCCTTTGAAATAAAAAAGGGACGAGTAGGGTGCGTATCGGGGGCCGGGGTGTAGGAGGAACGATGTTCCCCTTCTTGGTTGGGCCAAACCTAGTCCTGATTTCCGCTGATGTCAATGGTAAGGCGTTTACGGGAACCAAAGACGAAGCTAACGACGATGTACATTTAGCCCTTCGCAGAAATCGGCAGCTATAGTTTCTTTTGTCATCGCGCCTTCGCTGGGTCTCGAATAAAGTAACCCAACCCCCGAACCGTTTGGATTAGCTTCACCTTGTAGTCTCGATCCACTTTGTCACGCAACTGCCTGATAAAGACATCGACCGTATTACTCTCAGCGTGGTTCCGATTCCAAACCGAGAGGATGATCATGTCCCTGGACACGGCCCGCCCGGCGCTACGCATCAGGAACTCCAGCAACCGGAACTCCGTACGGCTAAGTGAAATTTCCTCACCGGCGCGTGTGACCTGCTGCGAGGTCAGGTTCAAAACCAGATCGGCCACTTGCAGAAGCATAAGACCCGGTGCGGAAACAAAGCGCGAAACCGCGCGGAGACGGGCGAGGAATTCTTCGAACGAAAACGGCTTCGTCATGTAGTCGTCCGCGCCGATGTCCAGTCCTTTGACAACGTCCGGCACTTTATCGCGGGCGCTAAGGATCAGGATCGGCGTCAGGTCCCCAATTTTCCGCAGACGTCGTGCGACTTCGAAGCCGTCGATTCCTGGAAGATTCAGGTCCAGCACGATGGCGTCGCATTCCAGAGCCTGGGCCATTTCGAGCGCGTCGCGGCCATCAAATGCCAGGGTGGCAGAATGGTTTTCTTCCTCCAGACCTTTCTTGAGCAGCTCCGCCAATTTCTTCTCGTCTTCTACAATCAGGACATGCATAGACTTCCCATTTCTATCAGATCACAACAACTTGAAAATGCACTGAAACGGTCTGCTAATATAATCATTCTTAGCTCTTTCTCGCCGCACTAGGATGCTCCCAAGTCCTGCATCATAGCCCATAGACCAGCACTCTAAAGTTCCCTTGCTTCGCTCGCGGCAACGGATGAGGCTGCTTTTCCGTGGGAGCCGCCGGCGGATCAAAATCCGAAGTGGACAGGAAAAGTTTGTGCGTCTTCGGATCCAGTTGCATTGTCTTGGCGCCGTACTCTGTCTTGACCGTCTCGACCTCACTTAGTTTGTCGGGCGAGTCTTCGTGGAAGATGTGGATCATGCCTTCGCGAGTTGAGACGAATAGTAGGCCCGTCGCTTGCTCAAAGACGTTTGCGTCTACTCCTGCGCTGATGGGGAACGACTGGAGAACCTTCCCATTGTTGGCATCCATCATCACCGTGTACTGCGGGTTGCGGCCTGAGGAGAAGAGCCGCCTATTCTTCCGGTCCATCGCCATGGCGACTAGCTGCCCCGCCGGCGCACCCGGCCATCTCTCCTTGATTGTGTTCGTGCGTGCATCAATTGCAACTACGTCGTTCTTTTCCACGTTATTGTCGTAGACTATCCCCTTGCCATCGACCGCTGGGAATTCTACCCCTCCGATCAGGTCGATGTTAGTAATCACGGCTTCTTTCATTGGGTCGATGATTGTGGTGTTGTGGCTGCTGCCATTGAAAGTAAAGATGTGTTTGGTGAACGGTTCATAGATTAGGGAATCTGTGTCGGGTTGATTGGTCTTAATTTCACCGGTGACTTTAAGCGATTTTGTATCAAAAACGACTACATTCTCGGCTTCGCCATCAGTAATAAACCCCTTGCCAAGTGCTTCTACTATTACCACTCCGTGGCAGCGTTTCAGCCCACCAATATTGCCCACCACGGAGTCGTCGTCGGCATTGAGGACCACCACCTCTGTGCCATGCGACACGTAGACGCGACGGGCATTGGGGTCGACCGTGATGTAGTCGAAGTACTCGACGTTGCCCGGGGCGGACGGTAATGGAATTGTCTTGAGCAAGTGGTAGCCGGGCGACGCCGGTTTGGGCCGGGCGTGGGTGCCCAGTACAAAACAGGCACCGAACAAACCAAAGAACAGACCTGCGGCAAGAAGGCCAAGGCGCGAAATCCTCATTTAAGTCCTCCCTCTATTTTGATTCATGCACTCCAGAACAACCTTTGCACCGGAATCTCAGAATCTCTGGCTCCGGTGTGCCGGACGGGAGCCCCGCACAGCAACGCGAGCAAAAAAAACCGGAATTCGTCTGTCAAATTGAATTCGTTGCCACAGCGGATATATCCAAAGCTTTGTACTCAATAGCTTGTACTCAATCCGCGGCGCCAACGGGGGCGGCTCTTAGGTTGTTCTCCACTACTATAATCTCCCAGATCGGATCGACAGATGGTCGCCAAGAAACTATCGGGAGTCACTCCTTAGGCTCCGCGCTCACCCCAGGTGTTCCAGAAAATCCTGCCTTTTGTTGGTATTTAACATAATCGTTGCCCATATCCAAGCAGATGTCTTCCATAAGGTCTGCACCTGGTATCAACTTCCACGTTGCCAGCCCTGTCCATGGTTTTATATACGTCTTCGGATCCTCGATCGTGACTTCGTCCTCTAAGGTGTCGTGGTCAACCCGTCGAAGGCGTTCAATAATATGCAGAGCATCAGAATGAGGATGACCGACCCGATCGAGCCAAGTCTTGTCATTAAAACCGACCGTATCGATCACCAGTGTATCTCCCTCCCATTTACCAATTGCGTGTCCCATCCAGGTGGGATCAATGTCCTTGGGATGTTCGCGCCCATCCATATAGATTTGCCGATAAAAATGGTCGTACTCGAACAACATGATCACCCTGTCAGGAAGCTGAAAGATCTGCATCGGATATATTTCGAGATAGATCCTTGGCACACCCGGAGGAAAACAGCTCATAAACGGATCGTTCGGATGCGTGGTTTGGTTGGCGCCATGTGCCGGTTTGTTGGCCTTGAATTTCGCTTCTCCCCAAGGCGTCATAGCAGGGCCGTGATCGGGTTTTAGGCCCAGCAGATCGGATGGATCCAAGGTATAATTCCTATCATGAGGTACTAGCCAGACTCCAGAAAGGTCCGTTGTGGAGAGTGGAGTCTTGGCGGCTACCACCTGCTCAGCGGTCTGAGCGCGCATAGGGGACGCAAAGGCGAGCACCGCGACTAGAGGTACCAGCGGCGTCGAACGCATAAAGCGGTTTCGCATTTTGAAACTCCTCTTCTGCTCTAATCCCCCGATTGCATCCTAGGACTCGAACGACTAATAAACCAACCATTCTCGCAGCTTCTATTCGCACTTTCGTCTGCTGTAACTATGAGAGATGGACCCATGTTCGCTTCGCCGAACAACTCCTCAGTGCTGCTAACTAGTACTGTTAGCCGCCTCCCATCTTGAGCTCTTCGCCAGTGGACAATATGATCTTCTGAGGAACCATACTAGTCGAGCCGTTTTTGGCGCGATGGCCGACCACAGTGATCTCGTCCCCTGCCTTAATCAGGTTCTTGTTCCAACCCCTACGGGCCATCACCGTCGGGGGACCCCATTCAGCTTGCCAATTTTCAACGTTTCCCTGATCGTCCTTCACGTCCCATAGTATCCGTATATGGGGATTGGTCCACTCGAAAGCCGTTACTATTCCCCGAACTGTGACCAACTTCGTCTCATCGTACGCCGCGCCTCCGTGATGAGCAAAAATCGGCCCCGGAACTATCAGCAGACAAACAAAAGCGAAAAGAGCTACTAGCTTACTTTTCATGCAATGCCTCCACAACGATTCAGTCGCTGCGCCATGTCGCAGCGCGTGGCGCTTCAGTCTCTCTACTCTTCCGCGCAGCAGCTTCTGAACCGTTCGTCGACCACAACACCAAGACAATGTCACCTGGTGACTTGTGGGCTTTTCCGGTCCTCGACACCACATATTCGCTGCGAGGGCTTGCGCCAACGGGATTGCATGGCTCTGACGGCTCGTTTTTGCCTGTCTGACGAGCTCCGCTTGTTCCCGCGTAATCGATTTCTCAAACACTGCTCCGACCCCTCCTCCCTCGGCTCCGAATTTTTCAACCGCAATCGCATTTCTACCCGCTCGGCACCATTAGCTCCCAGATTCGCCGCAGCATCTGGCCAAACATGTGCCCGTGCAGATGCCCCACGGCCAGCAACAGGGGGGCACCTCAATACTCTGCGGCTCTTCCTCGAACTCAATTAACGACCTCATCGTGTGCTAGATTTAGGTACCTTGAAAATCTCCGCCCGCAGAGCGGAAAAAATAGCTTTGAAAAACAGCTCGCCGTTTCCCGCCAAGCCAGAAAAGTACAAGCAGTTAATACACATCTTCATGGTTGCACCTGATAAATCAGCACCGCTAGTTTTGCGTCCGAGTTGCCCTTTCCCGAAACCGCGACATAAAGCCGATTCAGCTCGGGCACGTATAGCGAGGTTTTGGCGCGGGGCGCTGTCGGGACTTCCGCGATGTGGTCGTAATGGTCAGCATCGCGCTCTTCAAATACGGACGCTGAATCTCCGGTAATATAAATTCGGTTGCGCACGGTATCGAACGACAGATGGTCGTTATACGACGTGCAGGGGAATGTGGCCACGAGTTTGCCAGTATCGGTGTCGAAAACCCAAAGCTTTGGCGGTTGGCGGGTGGCACTGAACAAACGATGATTCGCTTCATCGAGCGCCAACCCATTCAGGCCCTTGGCTTCCGGCAAAGGCCACCTGGCAATAACTTTTCGCGTCTCTAGGTCCACTACTACGACTGCATCAGTCCCAGCATTATTGGCATAAAGTTTCTTACCTGCAGAGTCGATAGCCATGGCGTCGTTGCGGCTGCCCGGAAGCGTGATGTTCCCGATGAGTTTAAAATCCTTGGTATCGATGATGTTGATCAAATGCGTCTTCGCACTAGGATCGTCACTACCGCTCTCCACGTAGAAATACTTGTTGACGGGATTGAACACACCCGCATCTACATTTCGCGGTAGTCTAATCTTATCGGCAACCTCGTAGTTCTCTCCGCTCAGCAATTCGACCCTCCCGAAGTCATCGTCTCCGTCAGTCACGATAAACTTGTTTGAATCGGGAAGAAAGAGAATGTCGTGGGGCGCCCCGAAGCCCTTGATGCTGTGAATCCGCTTGCCCGTGCGGAGATCAAGAACTTCAACCGTCTTGCCGTCTTCAGCGCAGAGGAATAAACGGTTACCCTTCAGGTCGGCTGCGAAAAACTCCAAGTCACCTCCCAAATCAGGCAGGGGGGCAGTTGCAATCAACTTAAGTGGAGGATTTCTTTGAGCCTTAGCTCCTTGTGCAAATACAGCAAACAGAGATAACAACATCGCTTGCAATCTCGGCATTTCTCTCCTCCCCGAGAAATCAACGAACCGCTTCCGAAGTAGGAATGGGCTTATCCGGCATTTCCGATTTCAACTTTACCTTGGCACAGACCCTTTGGCTGCCAGCATTTCGAATACGACGATTGCGCGCCAGATTTATTTACCGGATCTGGTATGGTAAGAAGATGTTATAAGGTTCTATTCATCGCGTATGCGATCATTTCAGGTCGTTTCGCACGATCTGACCCCCTTTCATCACAAACTTGATTCGCAGCATCTCCGTGATATCCGCAAGCGGATCGCCCGAGACGGCAATAAGGTCCGCGAATTTGCCTTTCTCCACAGACCCGATACGATCCTGCCAGCCCATGATCTCGGAGGCGGTGGAAGTTGCCGTCTGCAAAGCCTGCGCCGGAGTCATCCCCCATTTTACGAGAACTCCAAAATGCTGGAGTGCCGTTTCCTTAGTTCCATCGCCACCACTCCCATAACCGATCTTCACACCCGCGGCGAGTGCTTTCCTGAAACTCTTCTCCATTAGCAGAATCTTGCTACTCACTCCGCCGGTAAACTCCAACTCCGACTTCTCCGCACCGGTCAAATCGAAAATTGTTGGAACCAGGTAAGTGCCCTTCTCAATGAGCATTTTAATGGACTTATCATCGAGGTCGACACCGTGATGTTGAGCGTCAACACCTCCCTCGATGCAGTTGCGCAGGCCTTCTCCGCTATAAGCATGACACGCGACTTTGAGGCCATCCTTGTGCGCTTCATCAACAATGGCCTTGACTTCTTCAAGAGTATAAGTCGGAACGCTCACCAAAGTGCCGTCCCGCTTAAAGTAATTCTGGTAGCTGCCGAATATCTTGATCCAGTCGGTGCCGTACTTGGCCAGTTCGCGCACGGCTTTACGATCCTCCGACGGCGAATCCGCCGTCAGCATGGGGTTCGGCAAGGTGACGTTCCACGGAGGAGCTGCTGGTAGGATCGTTTCGCCAGAAGCGTTCCGGGTCGTATTAACGGCCGCTATAACCCCATATCCGTTCGTAGTGGTGATGCCTCGGAGGGCTACTTGCAACCGCGGACCCTGGAAAAGGCCGCGGTTGATGACATTCCGTAAGTCCGCGGGGCCGTATATGGCAGGACTGTGCCCCATGTCGATTAGCGTTGTGAAGCCCATGTTGAGAGCCTTCTGGGCGTTGTACAAGGAGTACAGCGTGAAGAATTCCGGCGACTGCTTCAGGTCCTCGCTACCGCTACCGTTATAAAGGTGAACGTGGTTATCAATCAACCCGGGCAGCACTGTGGCCCGGCTGAGGTCAATTAACTTAGCGTCGGGCGGAATCGTCACACTGCCGGCCGAACCGACTTCCACAATCCGCTCACCCCTAATGAGTACAACCTGGTTCGTCAATAACTGACCTGATTTGGAGTCGAATAATCGACCGGCGCGAACGGCTATTGCTTGAGAAGTCTGTGACCACGTCGGGGTCGCCGTCCTTAGTAAACCAAGAACTGCTAATAAACCAAGGACTGTTCTCAACACAGATTTCCATCGCATCGTGTATTCCTCCATTAAGTTAGCCTGAAATCTCGCTTGAAGCATATTACTAGCAGTGCAATCGAGAGCTCTCGAGCCCGATTGTGGCCAAAGTGTCACACCCCAAAATCTACCCGCAATTCGGCCACGTCGGTTTTTCGTTTTCGAATGTAGGCCGGGAATATTCTGCACCCTGGGCACAAGCGTTCCCGAGCAGCGCATCGTGTTCCTCGTTTCCTCCTAACGCAGCAGTCTAATATGGCCAGCAACAGCATCGCCATCAGAAAAGATCGCGATGGGCTTGAAATTTCCTCCCGCAGGCCAGAAAATATACCTTAAATGCGCGTCTACATTTCCCGCTAACTTGGGAAGTGGACAGTTAAAAATGCCGTTCAGGGCTGTCCCTCAAAGATCAACACCGCCAGTTGTCCGGGCGGCTTGCCCTTTCCCGAAACCGCGACATAAAGCCGATTCAGCTCAGGTACGTAAAGTGATGTCTTGGCGCGGATGGCCGACGGGACTTCCGTGCGGTCATAATGGTCGGCATCGCGCTGTTGAAAAACGGAGACGGAATCTCCGGTAATATAAATTCGTTTACGCACGGTATCGAACGACAGATGGTCGTTATACGACGTGCAGGGGAATGTGGCCACGAGTTTGCCAGTATCGGTGTCGAAAACCCAAAGCTTTGGCGGTTGGCGGGTGGCACTGAACAAACGATGATTCGCTTCATCGAGCGCCAACCCATTCAGGCCCTTGGCTTCCGGCAAAGGCCACCTGGCGATAACTTTGCGCGTCTCTAGGTCGACCACAGCAATCTCACTAGTCCCACCATTGTTGGCATACAGTCTTTTGCTCGCAGAGTCTATAGCCATGCCGTCATTGCTATTGCCCGGAAGCGTGATGTTCCCGACGAGTTTAAAATTCTTGGTGTCAATGATGTTGATGAAATGTGTCTTCTTACCAGGTTCGTCACTGCCGCTCACCACGTAGAAATACTTGTTGACGGGATCGAACACAGCCTCGTCCACGTCATTGGGAAGTTTTATCTTATCGACAATCTCGTAAGACTCTCCGCTCACCAGTTCGACCCATCCGAAGTTATCATCTCCGTCAGTCACGATAAACTTGTTTGAATCGGGAAGAAAGAGAATGTCGTGGGGCGCCCCGAAGCCCTTGATGCTGCGGATCCGTTTGCCCGTGCGGAGATTGAAAACCTCGACGGTTTTGCTGTTCTCCGCGCAGAGGAATAAACGGTTGCCCTTGAGGTCGGTCGCGAAAAACTCCAAGTCACCCACCAGCTCCGGCAGGTGGGTAGTTGCAATCAACTTAAGTGGAGGGTTCCCTTGTGCCTTGGCTTTGGTTGCGAATAGAGCAATAAATGTCAATAACATCACGGGCAACTTCCGCATTTCTTGCCTCCTTGAGAAATCAATGGACCGTTTTGGCCTTACCATATAGCATCCTGTTACCAGATCAGCTTCAGCGCGAATTGAATCTGACGCGAAGTGGTCGTGGTCGAGGTCAGCAAACCTGCAGCCCCGTTTGAGCCCCCGGCGGCATCGAAGATGTCCGTATTGTTAGGTGTGACCGGGGGTGCAAAGTTAGGCCTATTCAGGATGTTGAAAAGCTCTGCCCTGAACTGCACGTTGAAGCTTTCCGAGATCCTCTTAATTGAATTGTTCTTGAATAGTGAAAAATCGAGATTCGAGAGGCCAGGCCCTATCATAAGATTGCGGCCCGCGTTGCCCCGCAGGTTGAAACATTGCGGGGCGGTGCCGAAACTCGGATCGCAGTTCGCCGTGTAAAAGGCATTGGAGGGCGCCGTCGGGATCGCGAAGCACTGAGTTTTTATATAGTTAGTGGGGTTGCCCGGATTGACCAGCGAACTACACCCGGGACCCGTCAAACGATTAGCCATGTCCCATGGATCCCCGCTGTTTAATCCAAGCGGATCTCCGTCGGTTCCAAACGTCGCTGAGAACGGCACTCCATCATTGGCCTTGTAAATCGCGCCTAACTGCCAGCCACTCGTGACCCAGCCCATTGGGCCGGAAAGTGACCTTGGCCTAGGCACCTCCCACACCCCGCTGATCACTAGGATCCTGCCGATGTTGAAGTCCGATAAACCGCGATCCAGTTTTAGGTTGAACCACGGCAAGCTTGATATTGCGTTCGAAAATGTGTCACCAGCAATGACTCCCGAACTAGTGTCGATGCTCTTATCCCAGGTAAAGGAGCCCTGGAATTGCAATCCATGACTCATCTTTTTCGTGATTCCTAATTGGAGGGCATCATAAAAGGAGTCCCCGTCCCAATCTAGGTACCGGATCGTCCCGAAATTGGGGTTAACGACCGTCCCGCTGCCGACAGGGTTGGGCCACAAGTAACCTGCGGAGGTTAGGGTAGGTAAAACGATATTCGCATCATCATCGCGGAAGCCCATGTGGACGCCGCGGGAACCGACGTAGCCGATCAGCGCTGCCAAGCTCGGCGTAAGTTCGCGTTGCACATTGAGATTCCACTGCATCACGTAATTGCGTTTGGGGTTGGGGTCAACGTACTGCTGCTCGAAAGATGTCGGACCGAGTAGCCCAAACAGGCCAGAGGGGAACGATCCTACTGGCAACCCTTTGTTGACGCTGCCCATCTCGAAAAATGGGAATTGCCTGCCGTCTAGGGTGATGTAGTTATATAGCAAAGGGAGACTATCGAATATACCAAAGGCACCGCGGATAGCCGTCTTGCCATTGTGGAACGGGTCCCAGGAAAAACCTACACGAGGCTCGAAGTTGCGAAGGGTAGGGTTTTTAAAGTAAGGACCGACAGCAGCACAGCCCGCGACAAGCTTCAAACAGTGGGGTTGTGCGTCAGTAATGTTGTAAAGGTTCGAGAGATCGCCGTTCACCTCCGTAGGAACAGTGGACATCTCATAGCGCATTCCCAGATTCAATGTCAGGCTAGGACGCAAGCGCCAGTTATCCTGAACGTACCCAGCCGCGATAGATATACGATAGCCTCGCCCCGGCCCCTGCGCCGACTGAACTGGCAAGGGCGCCGTAAAAGATTTTGGCTGGTTCGTGAGAAAGGCCTCAAGGGAACCAAAACGGACCTGTCCCGCCGAAAGAGCCGCATTGAGATCGAACTGATCGCGCTCAAAGTAAAATCCGAACTGCACAGAGTGCAATCCTCGGGTGAGAGAAGCGTCGTCATAAACTTGATACGAATTCCATGAGTAGACCGTGTTCGCCAGCCCACTTCCCAGGAACGCCGGCATTCCCGGAATAGTGATTGTGGGGGCAGCACCGAACCCAGGGACGGCGACAAGCGCTGGGTCATCAACGAGTGGATTAAGCACTTTAGAAACCGTATTATTAGCAATCTTAACTCGATCGTATCCGACCCGGACAGAATTCACCAAGGTCGGGCTGAAGGTGTGGGTTTCTTCGACGGCGGCAAACTGATCTCTTGTGTGAGGACTTACCAGGACAGTGTCGTAGGCGTCCGGCTGCGTCGCAGGAGTATTGTCGAACTGATATTTCCCGAAGAGACTATCGTTTCTTGTGACCTTGTGGTCCAGCCGGATCGTGAAAAAATTCTCGACGACGTTTTGCCCCGATGGGAAAGAGAAAATTCCCAGATCCCCGCCGGGGAGGAGCGCCCCGTTAGGCGGCGCGAACAAACCCAAAGCCTTCTGTATGACAGGATCAACCGTTACCGTTGAAGGGGTGCAGACGGGAGGCGTGCCCGGCACGGAGCAAAGTTGTCCAGCGCGCGCGTCTATCGATGGAACGGTGTCGATTGTTGTACTCGAGAGGGATTGCCGTATACTCTCGTAGTCCCCGAATATGAACGTCTGGTCTTGGCGGATGGGTCCGCCAGCCGAAGCCCCAAACTGATTGCGCCGGAAGGGGGGGATCGTGGGTCCGTCGAAATAGTTTCGGGCATCCAGAGCGCTGTTACGTAAGAATTCGTAAGCGGTCCCATGGAATTGGTTTGTGCCCGAACGGGTGATAGCATTGATCACCCCGCCCGATGTCTTTCCGTACTCGGCCGAAGCGTTGTTGGTCAACACAGAAAATTCTTGAACGGCGTCTACTCCCAAGTTTCCGCCCAGCAAACTGCCCGGACCGCCATTTGCATAATCGTTCAAGCTGACTCCATCCAGACGATAGTTATTTTGTTGCGGACGACCACCGGAAATCGTTACCTGAGCTCCCAAGCCGCGGTTCTCATTCCCTAACACATGGGTTTCAGCCGAAACAACTCCGGGCTCGAGCACCGCAAGGTCCGTCCAGGACCGGCCATTGAGAGGCAACTCACGGACCGTATTGGAGTTCACGACAGCACCGATGGCTGCCGATTCCAGCTCCACCGTTGGAGCGTCAGCATTGACTTGAATTGTTTGAGAGGTTTGCCCTACTTGCATGGTTAGATTCACCACTTCCTTTGCGCCAACTGTAACTGTGATGCCAGTTTGCACTTCGGTTGAAAACCCAGGAGCCGTCGCCCTGATCTCGTAGTTCCCAGGCAGCAAGTTGGGCGCCACATAAAAACCTGCAGCGTCGGACGTGACAATTCGGGTGAGGCCGGTCGCTAAGTCCCTGATAGAAATTTCCCCATTAGGAATAGACGATCCGGATGGGTCCGTCATCGTGCCAGAAAGTGATCCTCCGGCAACTTGAGCCCGGATCGGTACGTAAAGGAGCAAGCTCATTACCACGGCCACTAAGATCGACAGCCTCCCGCATAGCCTCGTCGAGTTCCGCCGAATCATTGATCACCTCCTCGGTGCTTCCACAGCGGTCGAAACCTCAAAAAAACTTTCCGACGAGTCGCGTTTCTCTGTGCCATAGCGCGTCTCGGTTCGGCAAGTAATTTTGTTCTCGGTTGAAAAAAGCTCTATCTCACACGATTTGAGTGTGAACTTAACAACCGTTTCGGAATTTGTTTGGATCCAAAGTGGTGGTGAGTCTAACCACAGAGATTTGCATAAGCCAAATACTTTTTCCATCGCACATTAATACCATTATGGTATAAGATGGCATTTCCACAAATGTAGTAGTAATGTTTCCCAATGGAATTTCGACAAATTCGATATTTTGTCGCTGTGGCCGAAGAGCTTCACTTTACCAGAGCTGCTGAACGACTGCACATTAGCCAGCCGCTGCTTAGCAGGCAAATCAAGGTATTAGAGGAGGAACTCGGCGTAAGACTCATTCATCGAACAAAACGCAGAGTTGAGCTCAGCGATGCTGGACGAACCTTCTTAGTTGAGGCACGTCAGATTATTGCCCGGATTGCTCACGCGGAAGGGTTAGTAGTGCAGGCAAACCGTGGGAATGTGGGGCAGCTAGTAGTGGGTTATTGGCCAGGCATGAGCAGCATTGTCGCACGTATCCTCAACCCACATTTCCGAGATGAACTCTATCCAGCGAACCTTCGGGCGTTATTTTTCATCAGTATTCATGCGGGTCTAAACGCAGTGCAGACGCCTCGGAGGTACACACCTATCGGGTGAGAAGCAAAATCAGCCCTTTCAGCTTTCATTTAATGCTTCCTCGAAGGTCGATTTCCAGGGATCGCGAGTCACTTCCTATGGCGGCCTGATTCTGATGCGGGAGTTAGACTAATGTCTAGGATTCAGCGAACTTGCCGAGCAACACTTGACCGACCCTCGGGGGAAGAACAGCCAGTTGCCGCTGGCTGACTTGCTGCGGCGGCCGGTGTACAGCCGTCTGGCAGGATACGAAGACGTCAACGACGCGGAGCGCCTCTCCCAAGACCCCACGCTGCGGCTTATTGGTTCGGAGAATATCGGGGAACGCGGTGCGGCGCTGACTTCGAGGTTGCAGTCGTTCGAGACAGATCTGTTGGCCGAAGAACACAACCTCGCCGTCCAGGCACAGATCAACCGGGAGTTGGTCGCGAAGGCGGAGGAGATTGATTCACCGCAGCGGGTAGTGCTGGATATGGACAACACCGAGATTCCGGTGTACGGCCAGCAAGTGCACAGCGCGTACGACGGATACTTCGAGTCCACCTGCTATCACCTGCTGCTGATGTTCAACAGCGAAGGCGACTGTCTGGCGGCAAAGCTGCGGCCGGGCAACGTACACAGCGCGGAAGACTGGGAAGAACTGTTGCTGCCGGAGATCGAGTGGCAGCAGAAGCAGGGCAAGGAGGTGGTGCTTCGAGCCGATGCCACCTTCGCTAAGCCGAAGATCTACGAGGCCCTGGAAGAGCGGGGCGTGAAGTACGCGATCCGGCTGCCGGCCAACGACAGCTTGGAGCGGGATATAGCGGAGTTGCTGACACGCCCGGTAGGCAGGCTGAGTCACAAGCCGGTGGTCTGGTACAAGGGCTTTCTCTACCAAGCAGCCAGTTGGAAGACGGCGCGGCGGGTGGTCGCGAAGGTTGAGTTCCACTTTGTGGAGTTGTTCCCACAGGTTGGATTTATCGTGACCAACCTGGAGACGGACAGCCGGGCCGTGGTGCGGTTCTACAATAAGCGGGGAACGGCAGAGCAGTGGATTAACGAGGGCAAGCAGGCAGTAAATAAATGATGACCCAACTGTCTTGCCGCCTGTTCCGGTCGAACGAGGTGCGGCTGGGATTGAGCTTGATTGCCTATAACCTGGGGAACCTGTGGCGGCGGCAGGCGCTGCCGAAGAGAATCGAGAACTGGTCGCTCACCAGTTTGCAGCAACGGCTGGTGAAGACGGGTGGTCGACTGGTGAAACATGCGCGCTACTACTGGCTGCTGCTGGCGAAAGGGCACGTGACCCGCCGGGTGTTCGGGGGAATCCTGCGGCGCATCGAGAGCTTGCCGACACCCGCGGGATAGCCGAAGCTGTAGCAGAAGAGAAATCGATCCACAAGAAATAAAGGAGGAAGTAGTGTCTGAGAAATCGCTTGGCACCGAGGCAGTTTCCCGGGTTGCAGTTTGGGGTGAAGGGCAGTCAGACCCTTTCGGCGACCACCGGGGGCAATCCTGAAGGGAACCTGCGCTAGAACGGTGCGAAGAAGGAACGTCGGTGTACAATCCTGTTTGACTGGAAGTCCAAAACGGAAATCCTGGACTAGGCCCACGAAGGAGGAGGTTTTATCATGACAAGCGTTCGAGTGCTGTTTGTTGTAGCGCTCATGGCTGTTTCGTCTTGTATTTTGGGTCAACAGACTAAGAACTCCGACTTGGAAAAGGTGCTTTGGGACGTCGATCAACAGTGGCTGTGTGCCGGACCCTATCAGAAGCCGTACAAGGATTGCTTGCAATTCAGGAGCAAGTATTGGGTCGATCAGTTCTTCGAGATAGGCTCCATAGGGGTGGTTCGCAACAAAGGAGAGATGATTGCCGTGCAAACCGCAGCGAGTCCCACGCAACCGTATCCGGCTGATTTCAAGTTGATAGCCGTTTACGGGAACTTCGCGCTGGCGACGGATCACACGGATCTCAAAACCGTTAACACCAGCGGCCAGCTTGCCTTCACGAGCGATTCCCGAGCGCTTCGGTTGTTCGTACAGGAGAATGGGGAGTGGAGGCCAGCCGGGGCAGCGTTGGTACCTGTCATCCCGCCAAATCCTCCTTCAACTCCGGTTCCGCCAACCAGCACTAAGAGCCCGGATGAACAACTAGAAAAGCAGCTCGCGGCGATTGACCAAAAGTGGCTGGAGGCCACGAAAACTAAGAAGTCAGATTATTTGAAAGAATTATTTACCGACCAGTGGTTCGACATCGTGGGCTGGGACCCTATGGTAACGATAACCAAGGAAGCAGTGCTGGACGCCATCGGGAAACTGAGTAATAAGCCCGGCAATGGGGTCATTGCAGACCAGTTCAAACTAATGGCCGTGTACGGGGACGTGGCGCTCGCGACCGATCGCAGGACCAGAACATGGACTGACTCGAACGGCCGCGACGTCACAACGCCGCACCGCTCTCTGCTGGTATTTGTGAAGGACGACGGGCAGTGGAGATCCGCCGCCGCGGCACTCGTTCCCATAATGGTCTCACAATCACAACAATAGTAAACTTGAGCGCTTGGCGACTCGTGGGGCCATTGCCGCCAATCCAGACGTTGCCCGCTCGATCGACAAAGATTCCGTGTTCTACTTCCGGCCCAGACCGGGACCGCCCTAGGATTTTAGAAGGTTCCCGGGTTCTGATCGACACGCAAACAGGAACGAACGCACATTGAATTAGGACCTCGCTGGTTTTTCCCTCTAAAGAGTCCTTGGGTCATAGACTCAAGTGCTTGCCGGTTTGAAGCACCGCTCGAACATCCCCCACTAATGACGGGAAACCGAGCCGGTCGGAAACATTCGAGTCTGTTGAAAAATCAGGATTCATTGTGTCGAGGGCAGGAGAAGCGTACAGTGCGCGAGACAGAGGTCCAAATCGGGCAAGGCAGAAAGACCTACCGCAAGAAAATTCAGCCGCACGTTGCTGAAACCACGGTACCAACTAATTCATCTGCCCTTTGGAGTCTCTGAGCCTTACGCTACTGACATTCGCGTGGGACCACGTTGTCCACATCCACGGGACTGGCGCGCGCTGGCTCAACTCGTCGGCCCCCCCTCCCCAGCGCGAGGATCAGCGCATCTTCATCGCCAGCGGGCCGACCTGGCTCTTGCTGGGCGGTTGCCGCGCCATCCTTTATAAAAACCTCAATTACCATGGCTGGCGTAGATCCGGTATTCCTGAACCCGTGCGGTGTGCCCCTTTCCATGAAATATGCTTGCCCTGGCGTCGCTTCGACAGGTTTTGCAGAGCCAATGGTCAGTTCGAGTTTCCCAGTGACGGGAATAAACAGGTGGAACCGAACATCATCGTGGGTATGCGTGCTGCGGACGGCGCCAGGTTGGAGCTCGACGCGTGTGACGCGAACTTCAGCGCGGTCTATCTGAAATACCGGGGTGACACCGGGATCGGGACTGTTGACCGCACCAGGCGTCTGAGCGCTGGCCTGCAATGCATAAAGCAATGTCAGAGTCAGAGCAGGAATCATCGTTCGGATTCGCATTGTTCGCCTCCTGGAGTTGCGGGTATCGTCGTAACGCTTGATCAAGACTCCTGGAGTCTATCGCGGTTTTTTGTCGGCGTAAAGTGCGCGAAGGAGTGTCATCGACATCCACGCTGGATGCAGCACGCAAACGGTGCTCATCGTACGCGCGGGGGTGGCGTACATTTGGCGCGATAACACCGCACGTCGCGTTTGCGCCACCAAAGAGACCCGAACGCTCCCCGATATCGCGCGCCCAACCGGTGGGGTAGCCGAATTTGCCCCTATGAGTTCTAATCCGACAACTGCGATGTTGGAGGCAAGCGGCGCATCCCTACGGTTTCTACCCCACCCCCAGGGAACCCTCCCGCAGCGCCATCTTGAAGTTGCGTTGGAACCTGATAACGTACACAAATCTGTGAGGGCGGCCGTGGCAATTCCAGTATGCTCGATTCGCGCCACGTGCTTGTGTTGCGGGCGCTGATTAAGACAATACAGGCTCAAAAGCTTTGGGACTCGATTACCGGACGTGCGTGTTCTCTTGCGGAATATGCCCGAACCAAACACGCAACTTATCCGAGACGGTCGCATTGATATTGCTTTCATGGCTTTGCCAGTTGAAAGTGCAAACTTAGTGGTGAGTCCCATCTTGAAGGAGGGATTGGCGGTTGTTATGGCAAGAAACCACAGACTTGCATTGTTCAAAAAAGTTCCCGTGCCTGAGCTGGCTAACGAACCATGCATCCTTTTCCCGCGCCACCTGAATGCCGCTATTTACGATCTTATTGTCGGGTTATGCCGGAGATCCGGTTTTGTACTGAATATTGTTCATGAGATTGAAACCATAAACATGGCGTTTGAGCTAGTCGGCGAAGGCCTCGGTGTTTGCGTCGTGCGACGCGCAGGCGATCAGCGCGTTGTCGACCTTCGGCAACCCTTTCTCGGCAATCTGGCGTTTGTGATCGCGCGCAGCCTCAATGACGGCACACCCAGTCATGTTCGTGGTGCACCTGCCTGACTCGCCCACCGAGAACCGACAACGGTCAATGTCGCCCCGTACCACTTCGATGTTCGACAGCGGAACGCCCAGCGCCTCAGCTGCAATCATGCACATTGTGGTCTTGGCGCCAGCTCTTATATCTTTAACGCCAACGAATACGGAGTACCGGCCATTTGAGTCGAGGCAGACCACCGCGCTGCTTTTACCCAGTGGAGATCGCATGGCCATGAAGGAAATGCCGGCGCCCCGCTTGATCGCTCCTATTTCCACTCCCGGTGGATGCCAATGCTTATTTCATCCGAAAGTGTCCGCGCCGCGACGGATGCAATCCTCGAGGGTATAGTTCGAGTAGGATACGTCGTCGTCGGACTTTCGCGTCATATTTTTCAGCACGAACTCTATGGAATCTATCGTCATTTTGCGGGCGATGTCGTCCATCATCGATTCGATTCCGAAGCACCCTTGGGAGGTCAGGCGCGCGGTAGCTCCCGGGAAACCACTCTGTTGGTATATACCGGATAGACGACGCTCCCGACGTTGGGACACTGATAGAGTTCCATCCCACCAATAGCTCCCGGACTCTTGCGGTACAGCCACATGCTTCTATAGCCGCGCAGCTGAAGTGCTCGGAGCAGGCCGTCGCGGCTAACGCGAACCTTGTAGTATTGTGTCGTCGGTCAACGAGCCATGGACCCTATCGAAGCGGCCGTAAGAAGCAAGAACTCAGGTAGCTTCAATCTCGCTTATACCTATCTGGTATCAATAAGCAGTTCAAAAAGTATTAGGTTCCGAGAAGCGCTGAACCTAATATTGCGGCCTGCTTGGACTAAAATCAGAAGAACTGAGATGCCGGCATCAACTGGCTAGTCAACGAGGCCGCCTAGGGGATAGTACACAGGTACGAATGTGCACCTTGGTGAAGGCGGAAATGAGGAGAAAGATCCATGGAAAGACGAAAATTTCTGAGTTCATCGCTCGCGGCTTCGGCAGTCGCGATCAGCTCTCCTCGATCGTTTACGCAGAGCGCGCATGAAAGCGAGAGTGGTGAGAACCGTGAATATTATCAGCTGCGGCGCTACGTGCTCACGAATGGATTCCAACGGAAACTCGCAGATGATTACTTTCGCGATGCCCTAATGCCAGGACTGAACAGGCTGGGAGTATCGCCGGTTGGGGTGTTCAGTGTCGCAATCGGCCCGGAGATGCCGTCGATCTATGTGCTCATGCCGAGCCTTTCGGCGGAGACTCTGGTCAATGTTGACTTGCACCTTGCGCAGGACGCGAACTACACGAAAGCGGGAGCACCCTTCTTGAACGCTCCAGCGAAAGAGGCAGCGTTCGTCCGCATGGAAAACTGGCTGATGCAGGCCTTCGAGAAAATGCCGAGGCTCAGGTTGCCTGCGGCAACTGCGACAAAAAACTCGCGGATCTTCGAGCTGCGTACCTATGAAAGCCCGAGCGATCAGGACCATAAGGTGAAAATTCAACAGATGAGCACCGGCGTGAGCCCCATCTTTGAGAAAGCTGGTTTCTGGGATGTATTCTACGCTGATACGCTCATCGGGTCGCGGTTGCCTAACCTTACCTACATGATCGGCTACGAGAGCCTCGCCGAACACGACAAGCATTGGAGCGCGTTTCAGAATTCGCCAGAGTGGAAGGGTTTGTCAGCCGATCCCCGGTATACGTTTGAGGAGATCGTCTCCAGCAGAACCGTCAGTATCCTGGTGCCAGCGCCGTACTCGCAAATTTAGAGCACTCTTGGCGTGATCGTTTTCGTAGTGTGAGGGTCGTTTCGGTGGCGACCGACAGACGCGAATGGCTAGAATTCGATCCGTTGTTGCCCCACCCAAGGGTCAATCCTATGGTGGTTTATACGAAGCGCTTTCGCGGCAAGACCCAGCTCAGCAAGATTAGCCGCAGTCCATGACCTTTTGTATCACCAGCGCGGGCGGTGCCAGCTGCGCCAATCTCGAGAGAATAGCTGGTCCCCAACATGGGGTGGTGTTGCTTGCCAGCCACGCCCTGCAACATTCCCTTTGTTTTGACTCACGTTTTGGAGCTAAGTGGAGATGTGTATGATCGCGCTCAAGGTTCTATCGTGTCTGGGCGGCTTTCTTCTCGCAAGCGTATCTATCTGGGAATCAAGGATCCCTTTGGCCTTCTATCCCGCACAATTGAAAACTGATGCCCCCCAATCGGGTACTGGGATCCAAGGAGTACAGCAGACCAAGGCGACTGGGTTTGTGCGGCACGTTGACGTCGCGGCCTTCCCGAAAGAGTATCACGGGGAGATCATCGCCGGCCCGACCAGCGGCGCCGAAAGCTGTTACCTAATCTACACGCGTGTACCTCCCGGAGGCCATGGACCTGCGTTACACACCCATGCTGCAGACCAGTTCTATTATGTACTCTCTGGGACGATGAATGTGCAGCTCGGAGTAGACAAATTCGTGGTGGATCCCGAGACGTTGGTCTTCATACCGGCAGGTACTCCACACATGAACTGGAATAGCGGCTCTGTGTCCGAGACCCATCTTGAGGTCATCGTGCCCCCGACGCCTCTGGAGTCACTTGCCAGTCCGGCCTCCCCACGTAAGGTGCCGAACGCGAAAGAATACATTCGGACGATTAATGGTGAACTGTCCCAGGGCCGGGGCTTAGCAGGGTGGTTAGCCGGGCAGTCGACTGGCTCGAAGCACGCGGCTCTGCGTGAGGATGAAGTCCAACCAGGATCCGGCGACTCGAGCCCGCATTTCGATCCGTTTGACCAGTTCTATTTTGTGATTGAAGGCACAATGACGGTTGAGCTGGGTTCCCAACGCCTGCAGGCTGGGGTGAACACTTTGGTACTCATCCCGGCAGGCATGGTACACCGAAGTTGGAATGACGGACCCGGGGTGGAGAGGCATATCACAATTCTAATTCCCGAGCGCGAACCACTTGGGAGGTTCGAACATCCCGTAGAGATTCATCGAGAGCAAGCTCACTAGCATTCTAGACCGACTCGAACAGAGGCTTCACCGTTTGACTTCAACCGAAATGGGAGCAAGTTGAGAGTAAAGCTAAGCTGCGGGCCGAAGAAACCGCGTATCGCGATCGATGCCAGCAACCAAGGGAGGGTCACCTATGTTCGTTCTTGATCGCACATCCCGTCTACGCCAAACGGCAGCAGGAACGACTGTCATCTTCTTCTTCGCAGCGGTTTCGGCGCTTGCCCAGATGGCACCGACTCGCAGCATCGAAGAACTCAAGGAGGAGACGCAAAGGCGAGTTGACGGAGGCCAGATCACGGGCCTGAAATCTGAGGATGCGCGCGAGGCGCTGGCGACTATCCATAGCCTCGACCGCGACGAATGGGCGGTGGCCTGGAGCGCGATCGCCGAGCGATATGATAAACGCGCCAAGAGCGAGGAGGCCAGCAACAACAGCCAGGCGGCGCAGGAAGATTACCGTATGGCTTGGCGCTATTACAACTTTGCCCGCTGGCCGGCGCCGAATTCGCCTGGCAAAAAGAAGGCCTACGAGAACTCTCTGGTGGCCTTCCGCGACTACGCGCGTCTTCTCGACCCTCCGCTAGAAACGGTCCGAATCCCATTCGAGGGCAAAGCAATTGTCGGATATCTCCGACTCCCGAAGGGTATTCGGCCAGCGCCTGTAGTGCTCACCATCGGCGGAGGCGACACGTACAAGGAGGAGAGCGCTCAGGGAGACGCAGCTTTAATCTCAAACGGCATCGGCTTCTTCGCGGAAGACATGCCTGGAACCGGAGAAATGCCGATAAAGGCCGATGTGGGAGCGGAGCGGGTCTTCTCGCGCATTCTCGACTATTTAGCTACCCGGCCGGAGGTGGACAGCAACCGCATCGTAGCCCGGGGTGGGAGCTCGGGTGGGTATTGGGCGGCGAAGCTCGCGTACGTCGAGCGGGAGCGCCTGCGCGGGGTCGTGGTGTGGGGCAGTCCGGTGGACGGATACTGGCAGCCGGAGTGGCAGAGGAAGTCGCTTGCTTCTCGGGAATATTTGTTCGACTTGTTCGCTTCACGCTTCTCGGCCTACGGTGTCACGACACTGGACGAATATCTAGCCTTTCTGCCGCGCATGTCTCTGAAGAAGGAGGGCTTCCTCGGCCAGCCGTCGGCGCCAATGCTGATCATCAATGGCGAAAAGGACAGCCAAGTGCCTATCTCCGACCTCTACCTGCTGCTGCAGGCAGGCGGTTCTCCCAAGGAGGCGTGGGTCAATCCCGACGGCGGGCACACCGGACGGTCACAAGAGTGGCCGGATTCCAGAATTTCCGAAGAAGTCGTCATGCCTTGGATTAAGGCCCGGCTCGGCTCGAAGCAGTAGATGCGATCACTGCGTCGAATAGTTCAATTTGGGCAGCTGTGGCTTAGGTAGGGGGGTGCGTCCGGCCCCCAGGTGATGGACTTAGTCCGGAGGGTTGGAGCAGCTTGGTTACTTGCAGCACCTCTACCCCGCTCTATTGCAGATAACTCCTGAATTAAATATCAACATTGTACTTCGCAAAATGAGATCGGCCCAAAGAGCGAACCCATTCTTGTCGCGTTGTTTCTCTTGGGTGTAATTCGGCGGCTGGAACTCCAAGGCCGTTTCGAGAAATCCTATTGGGTTGTAATATGGGTGAATCCTGCTCCCGCTGCCCGCCACCGTCCGTTTTCCTTCACGAAGACCCGAATGGCGCGGTTTTGGTCGTCGAACTTCATGACCCCGCTGCTCCCTCTATTCGTGGTCGTCTCGGTTAGGACGGCGACATCCGGCGACGCGTACCGCACTTGGATGTTGTCCGGGTGAAGCTCCACGAGTTGGCGATTGGGATCCTTGATCTGATCGATCTGCTGTTGGCCATTGACGATCTCGCCGCTGGGGTGCATCTCAACAAAGTCGTCCGCAAACAGCCACGCCATAGTCACGGTGTCGCGGTTGCGCGCGGCATCCAGCCATACGTGGTCGAGGATTATTGCCGTTTCCGCGATGCTGTCGCCGGTCCTACCAGTTTCCTTTTGGGGATCTGGGTCTAGAGCCCATGACAAAGATGCAAGGACCGCAACTGAGGTCAAAGCCAACACATGAATAAGTCTCATTTCCAACCTCCTGAAATATAAGTCAAAAGAGTGAGATGAGGAAGCCTCCCGTTTCGTTATTGGAGTTTTGTCATCACCGCGCCCGTCGCCCGCCACTTGCCGTCTTGTTTGATCATCACTCGAAACACCCGATACTCCCCGTCGATCCTGGTGCCCTTGCTATCGCTCCCCTTGATCATTGTGTGGTCAGTCAAAATGGCTACGTTCCCAAAGAGATGTACTTTGATATCATCGGGATCGAGCACTTCAAATGTGGGACGATCCGAAGACCTAAGAACACCGAGCCGCTGCTCTTTGTTGAACATTTGTCCAGAGGGCATCACCAGGACATAGCTATCAGCAAAGAGTTTTTCGCAGAAAGGCACATCGTCCCTCTTTTCCGCATCAAGCCAAGCGTGATCAAGTTTCTTCAGTTCTTCTTCAACGCCTGCACTTGACTTGTTTTTCGTCTGGCCGGACGCCAGTGGCGAGAACGCCAGAATGAAAACTAACGATCCCACTTGCACGCGTTTCATACAAACCTCCTTTTGGGTATGCGGAAAACCCTCGAATGAAGCATTCAGATTCGCTAAGGTCGCATACCTGAAATATTCGAGTGAAATTCTGTAAAATCCGGTGCGAGCTGTCAGGCAGATGATTTTACCAACGCTGATGCGGCATGCCGTGCCAGAGCCACCCAAACCGAGCTGGAGCGATAATGAAATGGTCCGCAACAATGATTGGGTGGTTGGTCATCGCACTCGTCGATTTTAGAATTGCCTGTCCCACTCCCTTCGCCACCTGCCTATCTGCCACCTATTTTCCGATCTCCAGAACTTCAAACGTGCTGGGCACAGGTTTCGGCCGAGGATTCGGATTCTTGGCCGTGGGCGGCACAGGATCGTTTTGCTCCGTGCCAATGGAAAAGACATGGTGGGTCTTCGGATCCAGCGCGACATTATTGGCACCGTAGATCGTCTTGACGTTGGCAACTAAACTGATCTTATCGGGTGAATCCGCGTGGAAGATGTTGGTTACGCCGGTCTTGCCGTCTCCGCTGTCGCGGCAAGTAGCAAACACGTTTCCGGTGGAGGGATCGAAAACATCCGCGTCTACCCCGATCCCGATGGGCATCGAAGCCACCAGCTTCCCATTATCCGCGTTCATGACTACTAGCACACCCGCGGTGGCGTCCCCCTTGGCTCGGCAGGCGACGTACAGCCGACGGTGAGTCGTGTCCATCGCAAGGCCAACCGGAGTATAGCACGGCGCAGTCGACCACACGTTCTTCACGGTGAGGGTCTTCGCGTCGTATTCCATCACTTGACCTTTATCTTCAAGGTCCTGGAAGATGCTCCCCTTACCGTCGGCCACCGCTGCCTCTGGCGAGGCGTTGAATGGCATGGTGCCGACGACTTTCTCGGTCGTTGCGTCAACCACGGTCACGTTCATCCCGTCGCCGTTGTTCACGAAGATGTGCTTAGTCCCAGGGTCGTAGATGAGCGTGTCGGCACCGATGCTGTTCAACTCGATCGACGAGCTGATCTTCAACGTTTTCAAGTCGAAAACGTAGATGGTTCCATCCCTCTGCCAGCCGTCGACCGATTCCGCTCCTGCCGTTATTATCTCCGTCTTGTTGCCGGTCACAAATCCACGGTTGAATTCCGACACCACCGCAACGCCATGCAGCCCCTTCATGCCCGGGATATCGGCAATGAGCTTGCCCGAGTCCTCGTCCAGCACCATGACGTGCGTGCTCCGAGGGATGTAGACGCGTCGGGCATCTGAATCTACCGTCACGTGGTCCCAGCGGCCTTCGCCCCCGAGATGTATGGTTCTAATTACGCGATAGCCTGAATCTTGCGGCGCGGCATGGAACACGGCCGGGGAAAGAATCAAAAGCGCAAAGGTGAGAACATAGGCCCAGCGCAACGCAATTAGAACCCGACGGACCGACATACGAAGCACCTCCTCTTAGATTAGATTTTTTCTGACTTCGACCACTTGGTCCAAGGACGAGCACCGTAGTCAGTCTTCAGTGCTTTCACTACTTTCATCGGATGTTGACGCGAGGCGCTTCAACTACTGCTTATCGAAGACTTAAATGTCGCTCGTTGGTTGCCCGTTTGGATTCGCGCTGGTCCTGACAACCTTCAGTGTCTTACCGTCCTTTGCGCCTAAATTGCTCGCAGTTATAGTCATTGTTACAGTTGCAGTTATTTTTCCACCCTTCTTGTTAATGCGCTCCAGTGTGTGAGCGTCAATACGCTTCGCTGAGGCAGCATCAGTGCCCGGATTTCCAGTTACCGGGTAATCTTTGCCGTCGAGACTACCACTCCATTCTTGAATTCGTCTGTTTCCCTGGGAGTCAACTACTTCTTCAATTTGCTTTAGCCCACTATTGCCAAACGCCTCGAATTTCAAAGTCAAGCTCTTCGATGCGGTCCTGGGTCGTATTTCGATTTCTCAAGATTGAGCCTCCACGTTCCTATTATTCGGATCATCCGCTACATTGCCACCCTGGGCCACCATCAAGGGCAAAGCGGTCAACATCAGAAATAGAATAGCGAAAGGCACGGCGAGTCGTTTCATGAGCACCCTCTCCTTGATGAAAGTTACGGAATCCCCCAGCATGCACGTCACTTCTGTTTTGACGTAGGACCCTTTGCCGCCGCGCCTGCTGGCGCCATTGGCGTTGGTTCAGGCGCTAGCACATGCTTGACGGAATCGGGGAGCTTGTCGGTGTTAGCGACGAATTGGGCCACCTGCCAAAGCTGTGTTTCGGTCAGCGTGCCTTTGAAGCTTGGCATCCCTGACAGCCGGATTCCGTTAGCTGCCTTCCAATAACTCTCCGTAGGCGGATCATCGGTCACGCCCTTACCCTTGAACATCAATTTCGCGTGGGGAAACATGCTGTCTGCTATCGCAGGCGGTTTCTGGTCCGGCAACCCATGGCAGACGGAGCACTGTTCTTTATAGATCCTCGCGCCGGCAACAAGATTTGGCTCGTCTGCGAGCACCGGGGATGACGCGATATTTTGTTTGTCGATATGCGCATTCAGTGCCTTGCTCGCCATCGTCTTCTCAAACGGCATCGGCGGGTCAGCAGCAGCGACCGGTGCCATGCCCGAAGCAAAATAGAAATAGACGCTGCCCGTCAGAAGTAGAACGCCCACCAACAGCCCCGCCACGAAACCTTTCACGGGAGACCTCCCATTCGAAAAGTGCGGCCCGGAGTGTGAACCGGAATTTCCATTTTGATTTCTGAACCGCCCGATATCGTAGACACGACCCAGTCAGTGTGCAGTGCTCCAGCAGGTTTTTTGAATGCAGCGACTTTCCGACGGCCGCGGCAAAATCTCAAAGTCAACGATTGACGTTTTCGTGGCTGGTCTGCATAAACGTTCTCGGTGAGCCAAGAGCGAGAGCCGACGTCGCGAGCGACGACGCCAAGAATTTCCGCTTCTCTATAGATTCTTCCTCCCTTCATCGGCGGATCTTTCAGTTGTGCATAACCGACGTGCAAGTCTAGCGCCTACTTAACGAATTGCTCGGGAAAGAACCGGCGGTATCTCAAATTCTTCTCGTTCGGGTGTAGACCCAAACGGCACTCACTCTAGACATAGCACTCCTAGAAGCCAAATACTTCTTGACTTGGCTACCAATACCATCTGGATATAAGTACGTCTCCTATGTTCGTTCCATCTTTCCTCCAAGTCTCCTGATGTGGTTCTTTACAACCCGCCATCAGTTAGCCGCAGTTACCGGTCGTCCTTTTTCTCATGCGGCACGAAGACTGGACCTTTCGAAAATTAAGCGTACGCTGATCGAGTACCGCGAATTTGCCGCCGTTGTGGAAGCTGCTTCTCGGGAAATGTTCATCGGGCTGGTGCTATTCGACCCCGTATTCGACAGCCAAAGGAATCACCTCTATATCCAGCTGCGTCTCGGTCCGCTGAATTGATCCCCGGCAAGCCCGGAAAGAAAAACGTCGGGTGTGCGCGGAGTTCGAGCCCAAACGTGGCGCCGACAACTTGCGCTACGACTCCGCAAACAAACGCGTCTATGTCGGTTGCGGCAACAACGAAAAGACAGGCGCCATCGGCACCATTGACGCGGTCACCAACAAGCGACTCGATGAAGTTTATAAACTGGGCGGCGAGCCGGAATCGTTTCAGCTCGAAAAGTCTGGGCCGAACATTTATGCAAACGTGCCGGACCTGAAGCAGATCGTGGTGGTGATCCGCGAGACCAAGGCGATTACGCACTGGACCCTGCAGGGCGTGGAGAGCAATTTCCCCATGGCGCTTGATGAGCCCGATCACCGGTTGTTTGTGGGCAGACATGCGCCTGCGCGCGTCGCCGTGTTCGACACAACATCCGGAAAGATGGTGGCGGCGCTACCGGGCGTCCAGGGCACCGACGACTTGTACTACGACGCCGATCGCAAGCGCGTCTATATGCCGGGCTCGGAGGGCTTCATTTACGCCTACCAAATGAAAGATCCCGACCACTACCAGCTTCTTGCCAAAGTCCCCACCGCGATTGGCGCTGCCACCGCCGGATATTGGGGCAAGCAGGGCAAGGGCTTCGACCGGTTCTACCTCGCCGTCCCCGCGAGCGGAATCAATCCCGAGGAGGTCCGCATTTACGTGGTGCAGGATTAGGGAGCAGTTAGCCTCGCAACTCTGGCTTAAAATGGAATCAAAAATCAGAGTTCGTGAAACATACTGCCTGTTAGCAAGAATTACCCCTATTTGCGCAGCCTCCGTGGCGTACATTCCATATAGCGCCGCACACTCCGTCGAAGCTGAAATCGCCAATCCTAATGCGGATTGTGATGTTAGTGCAGTTTCAAGCCAAGGGGAAATAGAAGAATGGTAGCTTGGAGGGATGGGAGTTAGCTAAGGAGCTTGAAGAGAACAGTTTAGTTGGCAATCGGTGAATTGATTTGACCTGTGCCCTTGCTCGGTGACTCAGTTGTTAAAATCTTGGCAATCTAGGTGAGCGGTAGTTCCTTGACGGATGCCGACTGCGAAATTAATTGGCCCCCGAGGACGCTGGCACCTTTGCGCCGCTTAATTCGCAATTGCAGGCGGTCCATATACAGATAGATAACCGGAGTTGTGTAAAGAGTAAGAGCTTGGCTTACCATCAGGCCACCCACAATGCTGATCCCAAGGGGGCGCCGCATTTCCGAACCGGTACCGGTCATCAGCGCCAGCGGCAGTCCTCCAAAAAGCGCCGCCACCGTAGTCATCATAATCGGCCGGAATCTCAGCAGGCATGCCTGATAAATCGATTCCTCGGGCGTCTTCCCCGTCCGCTCCGTCTCAATCGCGAAATCAATCATCGTGATGGCGTTCTTTTTGACGATCCCGATCAATAAAATGATTCCAATCAGTGCGATCACAGACAATTCCGTATGGAACGCCAACAACGCCAATAGAGCTCCCACCCCGGCGGACGGCAACGTCGAAAGAATCGTTACCGGGTGAACGTAACTTTCATAGAGCATTCCCAATACGATATACACAGCCACCAGCGCTGCCAGAATCAGCCACGGCTGGCTCGCCAGCGAAGACTGAAACGCCTGCGCGTTTCCCTGAAAGGTCGTATGAATATCGGCGGGTAGGCCCATCTGTAAGACGGCTGCTTCGATCTTCGTCACGGCATCGCCCAGAGCGACCCCCTCTCCAAGGTTGAACGAAATCGTAACCGCGGGAAACTGGCCCTGATGGTTAACGGCAAGGGCAGTATTCTTCGTCTCGTAATGACTAAAGGCGCTGAGGGGTACTTGATTCCCTTTTGGCGATTTCACATATAAATCTTGAATCGCATCCGTGCTATTCCGGAAGGCCGAATCGACTTCCATCACAACATGATACTGGTTCAATTCCGTGTAGATTGTGGATACCTGCCGCTGACCGAACGCGTCGTACAGAGTATTGTCGATGGCACGCGGGGAAATCCCTAAGCGGGATGCCGTGTCGCGGTCAATCGCGAGGTTTGCTTGCAAGCCGCGTGTTTGTTGATCGCTGTCGACGTCACCCAATTCGGGTATCCGTTCCATCGCCGACTTCACACGCGGCGCCCATTCCAGCAAGTCACCTAAGTTTTCACTGGACAGCGTGAATTGATATTGCGAACTGCTGAGTCGCCCTCCTACCGTGATATCTTGAGCGGCCCGCAAAAATAAAGTGGCACCCGGAACAACCGCAAGTTTCGGCCGGAGGCGAGCAATCACTTGATACACGGAGACTTTTCGCTCGTTGAGTGGCTTCAATTCGATCTCCATACCACCGGTATTTTCTGCGCCCCCTCCCGTATCCGCTACCAAACTCCTCACTGCCGGGTAGCTCATGACGATGTCGATATATTCCTTCAATTTCTCCTGCATTGAAGCGAAAGAAGTATCCTGTGCCCCCTCAATACCTCCGGCCATCAGCCCCGTATCCTGCTGCGGAAAGAAACCCTTAGGAATGACGATGTATAAATACACGCTGAGGCAGATCGTCGTACCCGTAATGACGAGCATGAAAGGCTGGTGGCGCAGCACCCAGCGCAAACCGGCCGCGTACGTCTCGACACTCCATTGAAACAACCGTTCGATCGCCTGATACGCTCGCCCATGCTTGATTTCCTTTTTCGATTTCAGGAATCGAGCGCACATCATCGGTGTTGTAGTGAGCGACACGCAAAGAGAAACAACAATCGCCACGCTCAAGGTGACCGAAAACTCGCGAAACAGCCTTCCTACGATCCCGCCCATCAGCAAGAGAGGAATGAATACCGCGATCAGCGAAGTGCTCATCGACAGGACGGTAAATCCGATCTCTCGGGAGCCCTTCATGGCAGCTTCGAGAGGCGAATATCCCTCTTCCAGATAACGCGCGATGTTTTCGATCACGACAATGGCGTCGTCCACCACGAAGCCGGTGCAGATTGCGAGCGCCATGAGAGAAAGATTGTCGAGGTTGTAGTGCAACAGATACATCGCTCCGAAAGTTCCGACGATGGATAGAGGAACCGCGATACTCGGAATCATGGTGGCCCAGGCATTGCGCAAAAAAAGAAAAATAACCATCACCACAAGCGCCACGGTCAATAACAGCGTGAATTCGATGTCTTTTACAGATGCGCGAATGGTCGTCGTGCGATTAAAATTGGTACTCAGCGTAACCGTAGGGGGAACGGAAGCGCGCAATTCCGGGAGCAGCGCCATGATGTGGTCGACAGTCTCAATGATGTTGGCGCCAGGTTGCCGGCCAATGCCCATCAACACAGCAGTCTTGCCGTTCGAGTATCCGGAGTTCCGAGGGTCCTCGATACCCTCGGATACTTTCGCAATATCTCTTAATCGGACCGGCGCCCCATTTCGATAGGCAACGATTAAAGGAGAATATAGGTCCGCTTTACGAAGTTGATCGGTGTCATTCACGACCCACCGGGTGGATTGATTCTCCAGGGTTCCCTTTGGAGTGTTGGCATTGGCTGCCGAAAGCGCGGCATTCACTTCATCCAAACCAATCCCATAATGCGCCAACGCGTTCGGATTCAGATCCACGCGAACCGCGGGTTTAGCTCCACCGGAAATGCGGACCAGACCTACCCCATCCACCTGGGATATCTTTTGCGCAAGAAAAGAATCACATAAATCGTAAAGTTGGCCTCTTGTAACCGTGTCCGATGACACAGCCAAATCCAATATGTCTGTTTCCGCTGGATTAACCTTGCGGTACGTCGGCAGGCTCGGAAGACCTGAGGGCAATTGACCCACTGCGGCATTGATAGCCGCTTGTACATCCCGAGCTGCCGCATTTATATCCCGATCCAGGTCGAACTGAAGAACGATTCCCGTGGACGCAAGCTGACTGGAGGACGTCATCTGCGTGATGCCGGCGACGCGCCCGAATTGGCGTTCCAGCGGCGTCGCTACCGAAGAGGCCATGGTCTCAGGACTCGCCCCCGCCAAACTTGCGCGGACAAAAATGGTCGGGAAATCAACGTGTGGTAATGCCGACACCGGCAGAAAATAAAAAGCCACCCCACCCGCAAGCAGAATCGCCGCGCTCAACAACGAAGTGGCAACAGGCCGTCGTATGAAAGGCGCCGAGATATGCATCTTGGTTTGCTCAACCGGTTAGTTTAGGCATGAACTTTGGCCCAAAACTGATCCCGTCCAGACCACCATAAGAGGCAAGAATATCAGACGGTTTCTCATTGGCCCCACCCCTCTTCTGGTGTGGACGGCTGCCCATAGATTCCAGCGTACGTCGTCGTGCCCGCCTATATCTTTTCTCAAGTGCCCGAATTCCACTCGCCTGCCATTTGCCGGCATCCACGGTCATCTTCACGCGCACATAAGCTTCCAATGATTTTACTCATATTGATCTTAATCAAACGGCCTGAAGATCTCCTGAATGTGTTGTCAGCTTCGAGAGGATTTCGATCTAGCGCGTATCACATCTCGCAGGAAACTTCCGTTTTGCCCCCCGAACAACTGACACTGTCCGCCCGATCCCGCAAGTCTCCGCCAGATCTTTCGACTGCAGGGCCTTCACAGCAGCCATGGTTACGTTCCAAAGCCAAGATTCGGCGGTTCTTCAGCCCATTTCTCAAACACCTTTTCTTCTTCCATCTTTGGGCAGACTATAGCATCCTCACGCCGCCGACTCTGTCGATCGAAGCTGCCTATGCTTTGAAATTGAACACTTGGCGTAGGGCCGGTTCACTATATTTAGCAAGTGTAAATATTACTCCTTTTAGATTTTATTCACGTTCTACTGGTAGGATAACGGTACTCAAGTTTCGGTGACCAACTCCCGAACTAACAGGGGAAGGAGGTCGGCCCACACCCATCTGCTTCCCTTGCTTTGATCTGCTTCCAATAATTCTCTAGATTCGGACACAAAGATGGTCAACATCCGTAGATATCTATCAAATCCCATTAGGCGGTTTTTTTTAAGACCGGCCTACACTCTCGATGAACGGAAATGATTCGTAATCGTGTCAAGTCTATATCGGTTTGGGTTGGTCCTGAATTTCGCATTCGATTCTTGAAAGCCTTGAAATAACTCACATCGATCTTCACCTGTCCCTCCAAAGAATCCGTACAGAGACCCAGGAATGTCCGGGGCGCGCAGTCGATGCATGTTCTCATTGGGGAGGACGCGAAGAAAATGGCTGAGTTGCTGAAAGAAGTCTGGAGGAAAAAAGCCACCCCCTCAGCTTAGCATTTGACGGACGCGATGGCCTCGAAATGGCCCAGGCACTCGAATACGATGCCATCGTTCTGGACCTGATGCTCCCAAGTATTGATGGGTTTGGCGTAGCGGAGCGCCTGCGGAGGGGGAATTGACACGCCCATCCTGGTCCTTAGTGCCCGCGACACTGTGCCGGATGTCGTGAAAGGACTGGACGTCGGAGTTGACGACTACATGACGAAGCCGTTTTCTATTGAGGAGTTCCGCGCGCGGCTGCGCTCAGTTTCGCGGCGTGGGTCAGCCCCACGTCCGACTCTCTTGCAGGTGGGAGACCTTGTCTTGAACCCGGCTTCACATCAAGTCGTGCGTGCAGGTGAGGAGATTAACCTTAGCCCAACGGAGTATCGGTTGCTGGAATTCCTGATGCGTCGTCTCGGTCGTGCCGTGTCCAGGGACGTGATTATAAAATAAATTTGATATGGGATTCGAACGATGACATCCAGGAAAATACCCTTGACGTTTATATCAGGATGTTGCGTAACAAAGTTGATCGAGATCATAAGGTGAGACTGATCCAGACAGTTCGGGGATTGGGCTACGTTATTCGAGACCCAGCGTGCAAGCCGTACCATTGACTTCGGTGGAAATCAGAACTAACGTCGCCCTAATCAATTAGGGAACATCGTTTCCCACACCCCGGGGCCGGATGCGGTGGGTCCGGCCCCTTTGTTAGTTCAAAGGTTCGACCTGCGCGGACCGGATCCTGCGAGACTCATGGCGCTGGACCTGAAACGCAACCATACTTTGCAATTTTCTTACTTCGAGGCCAAGTCATCGTTCGGGCGTGCCGCTCTGGATTTGGGCGCGCCCTACACACCACGAGTTTCGCAGATCATGAGTGCACCTGATGCTTGCACCAGCGGCACGACCTGCCGCGTTATCCTGCGCCGTAGTTCCTAGTGCTAAAAAGCGGAGTCAGGCTTGCCGCGAAAACTTGCCACTTCCCAGCCCGTTCCCGACAAGATTTAATCAGACGATAACTGGAAACACGATCACACTTGGGTATGGGTTGCGTCTGTATTCCATGGTTGTCGGGGGTGCGGGGGGATTTTGACGTCGAGATATCCCGCGTCTTTCCGGACTTGGCGCGTGTTGTAGGCTGGTTTGTGACGGTCGGTCGTAAGGTCTGACTCTTAGAAAGTACCTTAAAATGGAATTGAAATCTGAATCTCACCGCATCACGTCATTCCCGAACTTAACGCAACCTTAGAACGGAGCTCTCTCGGCTTCTTACCAGAGTTTCAGAGATCCACATTTTATGAGGAAAGATAGTCGGGGCGAGTGGATTTGAACCACCGGCCTCCTGGTCCCGAACCAGGTGTTCTCCTTGAGGTACAACGGAAGTTGTGGCGCGCATTTCTTTGGCAGGCAGACGCACCGATACAACCTGAGGCGGTAGGCTCTCGACCCACGACCCCTTCCAAGTCAATATTCATGGGGTTTTTATCTCCGACGGGCTACGGAGTCACTATTTTCACTATGGATTTGTCGGGGTGTGATCTGCTTCTTTCCGCTTGCTTCCTGGAATTCCATCGTGAGGAAGGGGTGAAGCCAATGTTCATGCTGTGTTGTTTGTTTTCGTCGAGGCGCCGGTGACCACGGCCGTGCTGCATACGGAATTCGCTATGTTCATTTGGTCATTTTGGTTCATATGGCCCATTTCGCCATGAACTCCTGCGCGGTTTGGAAAGTAAATTTCGACAACGTCTGTAACGACAATTAACAAACAGCGAAGGCGCGAGGTGACCAGGCTTCGCCCAGTGGACAAGGCTACTTCGGGGTTAATTTTCCCAGACCTCGTTTGAAAAGGATCCCCCTTTTTATCATACAGATGCAGACTTTAGAGATTCCGGAGGCCGGGATGAGCGGTCGCGATGCGGCGCGCGGCGATTATCTGTGGCTTAGAACTTTCACCTCTCGCCCACAAGCGTAATGCATTAAGAATAACGCGCTTAATTTTTCGCTACACAAAGAGCGCTACATTTCTACGCTTAAAGTGACCTAATTTTTCCGGGGCGTCGATCGCGCATAGAAATTTGAAATCGCTGCCAGGGGTCCAGAGTTACCCAGATGGATTTTAAATCTAGGGTATATGAGACGACTTCTACGAATGTTCGGGTCAGCGGGCCACACAGCACCAGCGCTTCTCATTTCCGCGCGTGCAGGGTCATTCGAATCCCATGGCGAGGACGAAGAGTGACGAGCGGCTCCGCTTCCACCGGATGCCCGGGCACTAATCGAAAGCGAAAACGCTGCGCGAGCGTGCCAATCACAATCGCAGCTTCTAGCAGCGCGAATCCTTGCCCGATGCAGCGACGCGGCCCCGCCCCAAACGGATAATAGGCGCCCGCGGGCAGACGACTCGCAAGGCCCTCAAGCCATCGTTCTGGACGAAACGTATCCGGATCGTCGAAGTAGCGTGGATCCCGATGAGCCACCCACTGCGAAAATAGGATTGTCGTTCCCGGAAGAAATTCGTATCCGCCGATCTGGCACAGCTCGACCACTTCGCGCGCCGTGATGTACGCCGGTGGGTAAAGCCGCAGAATTTCGCTCATGACCGCTTGCAGATAGGGCAACCGCCCAAAGTCCGCGGCTTCCGGCGGACGCCCACGCAGTACCCCGTCAAGCTCTTCGTGCAGCCGCGCTTCCGCCTGTGGATTCTCGCTCAGCGCGTACCAGGTCCATCCGAGCATTTGCGCCGTTGTTTCATGGCCTGCGATGAACAGCGTCATCGCCTCGTCATGAAGCTGTTTCTGCGTCATCTGACTGCCGTCTTCATCCATGGCGGCCATGAGCAGAGAGAGCAAATCCTCGCGGCGGTTGGAGCTCTTGTCTGACCTTCGCTCCTCAATCATTCGATAGACTAGTGAATCCATGAACGCAAGTTCGCGATTAGCGCGCCGGTTTTTTGGTGTGGGCCAATTCTCCGGAATCCGGATTGGCGACCGCTGCCTGCCGAGCGAATAGCGCATCAGGAAAGTCATCGCCCGGCCCACCTGTTGCGCCTCGCCGGGAAGTGCCGTGCTGAACAGAGTGCTGACCGCGTTGTTGAGCGTAAGCGCCGTCATTTCCTGTGCGAGGTCGCGCACTTCGCCATCACGCCAGCCGCTGATGTGCGCTTGCGCGATTTCGCGCATCGTCGCGCCGTATTCATTGATGCGGCTGCGATGAAATGCCGGCTGCACGAGCCGCCGTTGCCGCCTCCAGAAATCGCCCTCGCTGGTCAGCAATCCCTGTCCGAGCATGCGCTCGGTGATTCTCCGAGTGAGTTCGCTTTTGTGAAACTTGTCTTGCTGGATCACCAGCACTTGCTCGACGAAGTCGGGATGGTTCAGCAGGATGCGCTCCTGCATCAGGACGTGGAAGAGAACGATATCGCCGTACTCCCGCGCGAAGGTCCGCAGCACGTTCAGCGGATCGCGCCGGATCTTCAGCGCCATGCCAACGATTGGCCGTCCTTTCGGTCCGGGGGGTCTTTGGTTACCTTTAATTGGCATCGTCGCTCGCCCTTTACTCAATCAAACGGTATTACCCACCTTTAGATACCAGCGCCAGCACAACGACACACAAAAGATCGTCGAAGGGGCGGAGATCACGTCACCCACAACAGCGGCAATATCGGAGATGAAGCGTCGCCTGGGGGTGCCGGATGTTACGGATTGGTCTAAGTTGAGACGACGTTTTGATTCTTATCGACTTTTCCCTCACGAACTTACCACGATTGAAAAACTCATTCTCCGTAATAAGTATTAACGACCGATGTTGGTGGGGTGTAGCCAGGCGTAGCTGGCAGAGACCAGGTACTTGGGGCGAAAATTCCCCAAACGTAGTTTTAAAAGGATCCCCCAAATCATTTGTTTTGTTCGACTGAAGCGGAATGACGGCAGAAATCGTGGGGGACCGGACGAGCGACCCGGCCTCAACTCACAACGTTTGAGGGTGGCTTAGAAGTTAAAACTCTCGTCCACACAGCTAATGTATAGAAAATGCGAATCTTAATTTCTTGCTACACCCAGCGCGCTACATTTCAGCACTAAAAGTGAGTTAATTTTTCCGTGGCCAAAGATCGTTCACGAAAATATAAAAAAGTGCAAAATGTCAAACTACCCAGTCGAAAAATGAGGTAAAAAATTCCAGTCGCAATTGCAAAACCGATTTGCTTTTCAATCCAGCTCAATGCTGCGGGGGGTTGCGGGGACCTTTCTGCGGCATCTTTCTATATTTATTAATACACTTCTTCTATTCCTTTTCCACGCGGATAGGGGGGAATATCTCCCCGCAGTAGCCGCGGGCCCCATTACCCTTCAGGCCGTCAGAACAAGTCTTCCTGACTGTCCAATTCGGGGTCAGGCCCCACGGCGGCCGGCCTGAGCTCCTCGTCGCGAAATATTGCCAACTGTCCTTCGTAGGAGCAAAACGATAGCCATTGCTTATCGTGTCTGGCTGCACGGTCGGGCATCGTAGTAAGACATTCGGGTAGTAACTGGAACACCCGCTTATTTTGGAAGGGGGGATGTATTACTACCTTAAGTAATTACTACGTTCAATTCTATGATTGTAAAAGGAAAACGTGAGAAGAACCGTAGTTACGTCATTACTACGTTGGTCCATCGTAGTAAGGAATTGCTGACTTGGCTACTACCTTCAAGTTGTTGATTATTCGTTGAGCCCGAAAACATAGAACCCTCGTGCGTTCGTTCTCAGCCGGAGAAGCATTCCTGTGTTATTCAGGTTGTTCCACGCCTGAAGGAATGGACCGAAACCACCTAGCAATTTATGTTTCTCGGGGTTGACGTACCGGCGGACTTGATTCCCGGTCAGGCCAGCCCCGCCGTGCTTCCTGAACGTTGTCAAGATTAGTTCCTCGAATACAGCAGTCGACGTCATGGCGTCCGATGGCATGAAGCGTTCCGCGAGTTGTATCTGATACTCGCCAAACCCAATGGCCTGATTCACCAACTCTGGCGTGATTTCCTGAAGATTGTTGGTGACAGCCAAGACAATTAGCAGGCGCAAGAGCATTGCTGAAGTTCGTGTGGATGCCTTGGGATGAGCCTCGATGCGCTCGTTCCACCACGTGCGAAGCCTCTCACCCAACTCATCGGGCATACGAATAAATTGGGGCGCGTCCGCGTTGATGTATGGCAGCACTTGCTCCGCAACTCTATCGATGGTCTGATGAATCAATACGCGGTCGCCGACTCTTTGTGGCTCCGGTACCGAATTGTTGCCGCTCGATACTAGGATGAATCGGCTCTGTAGACCGTTTGCGCCGCCTTTCACCCCGCGCCACATCGTGGCGAACACGTCAGGCTGCACACCACCCAAGAGACTGAACCTAGCATCGGTCACATGGATGTTGGAGCCACCGCTTTTGCACACCTTGTCCCTGACCTCTTTCGGAAGTGCGAAGTTCGCTTTCGCACTATTGCCCGTCTCGTGCCCATCGTAGAGAGTCAACAATTCCGCGAAGAGACTGTTGCGGGATGAACCTGTTGGCTTGGCCGTTTCAAACACTTTATCGAGTTCGTCGGCGTAGAGCATCGTTCGGGGATGCTGGGCCAACTCCAAAACAAGTGCCGGTCCTGAATCAATCGACGGTGCGATGTTGAGTTCCCCTAAGATGAGCGGACCAAGAGCACCACGGACCTCATTCCACGAGCCGCCCTTTCCCGCGCCCTTTGTGTCAATCATCACGGTGTAGAACCGCGGGTCGATATGTGTTGAGCCGGCTATGTACACTTTTCCCGCGAGCAAACTTCCGACGATGGTCACTGCTGACATGAATTTCAAGCAATACGGCAAATCTGGGGCGAGTGCTTCCGACATATCTGTGACTGAACCCGTGAATCGAGGAAACTCCGGAAGAGGTTCTTCGGCAATTTTCAGTTCGGGTTCGCATTGATTCACTTCAACATGCTTCGGTACTTCGGCAGGGCTGCTTTTCGACGCTTCGCTCCCGGCTGAGTGCGAGCCATCACGCCCTTGGTTATAGGGGTTTATCTTCGGAGGAAAGAAATCGTCGAAATTCAAATTCTCTTCTTTGCAAATCGCCCGGGCGGCATCATACATTGACTTATAGCGGGTTCTACCGCCGTCCAATTCATAGACCGCCGCGACCATATCGCCCGTCCACTGACACTTCCCGAGACATTTCAACAACTCGGGGGCGTTCTTAACCGGACCAAAGCAATCGGAATAGTCCTTGTGTTTGTGGTGCGGCAACGGACACGGAAAGGTTTTGCCACGCGTGAGTCCGCTCACATGAAGATAGATATCCTCCAATGTGTTAATTCGGTTTACCAGCGGGCGGTATCCCACTGCATCGAACAACTTTCGGAATCCCGGGTCGGAATTTCCACTGGCCTTTGATTTATCTGATTCGGGTTTTAGGGATTCACTTAACGCATAGGCTCTTTGCAACCATTCGAGCAACTGCGCAGGAGCAGCAATAATCGGGGCACCATCATAGATTTCATAGAGCGCGCCAGAAGGATGAACACTGCCGGGGGCGACCACGTATTGATTGTTACAGCGAGCCTCACCCTTATAGCCCGGAATTTCAATCACTCCCGAATTTTCATGGCCGTCGTATCGAATTAGCCGGGACATTTCATCGTGCAAATAGTAGTAGTGAAACCCGCGGGATGTCTGAACAGTGAAAGTCTCTGGCAAATCGTGACCTGTGTCTTCCTTATATTTCTCAGCCAAGGTGCCGGTGTCATCGTCGAGCATCCAACAACCATCGAAACGTGCGACAGCCGCGCAGTTGCTGGCTGGGTCATAGGTCTTCACCCAACCATCTATGATAATAGGGTTTAAGGTGGCGTCATATGCCGCATGCCTCGTACACGGCCCCTTGCTCTTTGGCAGCAGCGGAATAATTGGAATGCCCCGAATTTGCATGACTGCTGCGCGAGCCTGAAAAGTCTGAGGCGCGAGCCAGAGCAGGAACTCGTCGTTTAGGTTGTCGCTCACAGAAGCACCTCCGAGCATGCCGGCGGATTTGATTCCTTGCACACATCGCACAGCCGAACACGAGGCTTGCGCAGAATGACATCGCAGACCTTGCAGCGTCGGATGTGTAGCCACATCAATCCCAGCGGCAATACGTTCACCGAGGGGCCACTGTAAACGGATAAAGTGCCGAGTGATTTGTCTCGGTTCATTTCAGCGAATCGTCGATTATGTCTTGCTAACCTGCGTTGCCTCTGCTGGCCTAGGTAGACTAGGTGCGCTGGTGATTTCCGATGAGCAGATTGCCGGCAGGCATTTCCGCAAAATCGTTGCCGAGGCGTTGCCGGAGCGAATGGTTTGCCGCACTCTTCGCAGGGCTTCGTTACGCCAGAATTGGAGTCTGTAGACACCCCGAGTGTTTTGGGTGCGAGGATTTCGGTTGCTTGGGTTACGTCGTTCATGCTGCCGCCTTCTCCTTCGAACGTTCTTGGCGGCGCCTCAATACGGACGCCGGTGTGTGAGGCGGGATGACATCGAGTAATGCGAGGAACGCATCTAGGTCAGCCTTCAAAATGATGACGTTTCTTCCGAGGCGGCGGCCAATGAGTCTGCCGTCACGAACCACATCCTCAATCGCCGAGCACCGGACGCCGCAATACGCCGCTGCTTGAATAATATTGAGTGCGCCCTGCGCACGGAATTCGGGGGAATGAACAGCAGCGACTGTTGGGGTTGCGTTGGTTTTGTGTTTGGTCGCCATTGCGTTTCTTCTTTCGTGTTTCTTGGCCAATCCTATGCCTTTCCAGATTGCTAGACAAATGGTACAACATACCTATGTCTAGTAGCCCGGAGTGGCGAGCTATCAAATGTCTAGTGGAGGCGGTCTGGCGTGAAACGTCCGAATGAATTTCGAGATCTGCAGGCTCTGGCGGAATTCGCAAATCTTGACAAAACAAACCTTAATCCGTTGGACCGACAGAACGTTGAACATTTTCGTAACAATTATCCGGAGTTTGTTCCGCAGGCGTGGTGGGATTACCAGCCGGCCGATTCTGACCGTAAGCCCCTAACCAACAAACAGTGGGAACTAAATCAGGAGATGTTGCATGAAGCTTGGAACGGTCAATTCGCCATCGACATGTTCGACTTGTTACGGTTGCTTACCTCGGTCTTCGACCCTAATGACCTGACGGACGTTGCGATATTCCCATCATTAGGATACCGTCCGATGTTTGCGACGATGGCGGAGATTGCAGACCCATGCCCTTATCAGAATGCCGTCTTATACCTCCGAGAACATGCGTGGCAAGCAAAGATCTGTGAAAACTGCCGCTGTTATATTGTAGTGCGGGTAGCCAAGACGAGGCTCTGCGATAAGGACGAGTGTGGTAACAGCCTTCGTGAAATAAATCATCGCGCCTCAAAACTCCGCTCGTATCACAGAAACAAAGCTCGATGGAAGAAAAAGTCAAAGTCTCGATAGGATAGCCAGCAGGTGCGAACAGCAGGGTCACGGTCATACATCTCGGCATCGAGTAAGAGCTGCTTCAGGCAAAGTTGGCTATTTCTTCGCGGCATGCCTCTTTGGGCGTTCCGCCCACTGGCGAAGTTTAAATTTAGAGACTGACTGTACTTTGATTAGAAGCGCCGAACCGATCGCATCATCCCAGGCGAGATTCGTGGCGGCGCCTTCGATATGCTCCAACTCCTCAATACAGGGCACAGCGGCACAATCTCGCCGGTTCACGCGAAATCTGGAGCTCAAGACATTTGAGGGTTTACGACCTGCGTCGGGCAAAGGGGCATTCTGATTCCTTGTCGAGCGACCAAGGCATATGTCGCGGACTCCATGGACGTAATTAGCCATAATTAACGCCCAGGCTAGCGCTTCGAGGCGCGGGTTTTGGCGCTACCAAGTTCGACTCGAAGACATACGAATATAAGGCCTGGATTCTGTATACGAACATCACATCGAAGCGATTGCGAGGGCCTCGACCGGCATTGCACGACCGCCCTTGTGCCTGAAGCAAATGGCTGGTAAGGCGAGCACAGCTATTTCCTGGAATGCGTACTTTGCACCTATCGGCGAAATAGTGCGGCAGCGCGAAGGTTGTTGAACATTTCCGCGGCGGGCTGGCTCGCGCCGGCAGCGATTGCACGAGTGCGACCCGAGCAACGGGCGGCAATGACCCGGACTTCCTCCATCAGCTCGAGTACAACCTCCGGAGAAGGTTCGATCGCTTTGAGAAGACTCCGGCAGCCCTCGCAATTTTCCGCGTGTCGAATGCGATCCTCCGCCAGAAAGTTCCCGGAAACGCAGGCTTGCACCTCCTCTGTCGTAAGACAATAGGCGGTCGGATAACTCGAATTCCGCAGACGTTCCGAATATGTTGCGAGCAGTTGCTCGCTGGAAATCCCTTGTTCCGCGCTTCGCATTTCGGCGGCTTTTAGGTAAAAAGGCTTTTCCTCGGGTAAGTCCTTCGAACTCCTGCCGATAACTTTCTGGTACAAATCTTCGAGCTCGTCTTGGCGAGCCGGAGTGAGCAGGTCATTCCAAGATTGCTTCCGATCCATTTTCGCTCTCCCGACCGTCCAACGGTCTAATTGAAACACATCCCTACACTCTTTATAACCTGTTTGTCCCGAGTCTTTTTACAAGCAAACCGCACTCTACAAGTCCTTCTCTTGCATGTACTTACGAAGGGCGAGTCGCAGCCGGTGAAGACGCACGGCGGCGTTTGCATAACTGAGCTGCAAACGGTCCGAAATTTCTGTGAGGGTATATCCTTCGATCAGCAGTTTAAACAGCTCCTGGTCGGCCGCGTCTAGTGACCCAAGTAGCTCGTCCTTTAACTGTTGAGCGTGCGCCAGTTCCTCCGGTGTCTCGGGTTTCTGGCTCCGCGGGGAAGATGTTTCTAGCTCCTCCAGGGGAACCTGTGCGGCCAATTCCGGTGCGAAACGTTTGAGCGCGTCCCGAGCAACATTCCTGCAAACGGCCCGAAAATAGGACAGGAACCCGTCGGGATCCTGGAGGCGCTCGAAATCGCAGTATTTGATGATTCGCTGAAACGCTTCCTGGGTCGAGTCCTTGGCGAGGTCGGTTTGCCCGCGGAGAGTCCGATTGGCCGCAGTCAGCCCTGAGGCCCACGCCCCGAGAAAGAGAATGCGCCACGAGTCCTGGTCAGAACGGTCGCCCGCGAGAGAGCGAAGCGCCTGGCCGAGTTGGCTTTTACTGATGGATTCCATCGCGAGCCTACACGAGTCTTTCTACGGCCCACTGAACTGCTAAGCGGGGATTCAAGTATTCCATCATTTGGTCGATTGCGGGGTCGTAAACCAGATCTTCGTTCGAGAAAATGCGGTGACGCCGCCAATCGAGCCCGACCTTCTGCGCAAAGGATTTCTGCCGAACGGCTAACTTCGTGCGCATCCGTTCTTGGCGGTTCAGTCTGGCCTCGACTGCCAGATGTATCACCTGCCACACCCCGCGCGTCGCGAGCGCCGTGAGTTGTTTCAATTCCTCGGGAGTTCCAGTCTTCTTGCTTTTGACTTCCGCTAGAACATAGTCCGCAAAGGTCCCATTGCACCATCGCCAACTGCTGGCCAGGAGTTTGTTCTCGACCTGGGTAAGTCTCGGGTCCACGTGCCCACCCGCACGAACTCCTGGGCTCCAGGGACGTTCGAGTCCCGAGGCCAACTTGCAGCGGAGGAGGAATTGCTGGTATTCCTCAGGGTCGATCCCCCAGAGATAGGGAAGCCAAAACGTTTCCGCGTATCCACTGCCGACGAACGCGTCGCTGTGCCCGAGGTAGCGGGACGTCATGTTGTGTACCTTCGCCAAGCAGGCGTTGCCGTCGGGACAAAGAAGTCCTGGCGCAGAGAGCGTGTGAATGAAGCTGGGCTGTCCCTTGAATCCCCACAGCCCAGCGACTCCTAGGCCACGAATCAACCAAGACATAATCCATGCGCTCCACACCACAACGTCTTTTTGGCCCACTTCGTTTCGGACGTCGAGGAAGCGGTATCCGGAGCCCGAAAGTCCGGGCAGTTTATCCCATGGAAACCGTCTCGGTAGGACGCAGCCAACCAGGACGATGCGTCCGAGATGAATATTTTCTCTTTTTCGCAAGGCCAAGCCCATCAAATAAGTGCCAAGGCTGTGAGCGATGAGATGAGTCTCCGATTGATCTTCCGGCCGCGCATATTGACTCACCTGGGTAAGGACATGGTTAAAGGCACAACTACGGCGCAAATAACTGGCGATGTATGCGATGAAAAACAATCCTCCTAGGGAGAGCCAACCGGTGCGCGCAGAGTGGTTGACGCGGAACAAAACGACGGCCGTGATCGCACCCAACAGCAGCAATATATAGGGTTCAACCAGTAATTTCAGGGGACCGAGCCACCGGTAATGAGGATATTTGATGGTCTTGCAGTCGAAGTGTGGTGCGAAAGCCCGGGCTACGTCCTCTTGCCAGTCTCCGGATGTCTCGATGCCATGAATCGTGAGAATTCGATCACGGGTTATGGGCGCAGAGGGTAAGGGTGCCTTGTGTCGCATTGTGATTACCGACGAGGTATCTTGTCAACTACAGAATCTATGATCTGGAACCCCATATGAACGCCTAAAATAGCGCTCTGAGGGGCAATACAGCCAGCGGCAAAACGGATGATAGCAGTCGCAACGGCCTCTGCAATTACGGAGTGAAGGAAGGCCCACCTCAAACGTCTCCCCGCTTGCAACCGAGTCCATATAACATCTACTCTAAACGTTTAGAATGTAGAGGTTACCTTTCTCAGCCGCCCAGCTAGTAAGGGGCAGAGATGATGAAGCAGCAAGTTCAATCAGCCACACAGTGGCATAGAGCTTGAAAAATAAAGTTAAATCAATTTGCTGACGGTCCACTGGGCGCTGTGTCGCCACTGATTAGATTTTTAATGCCGTTGGACAAGTCTGCACTGTCGACCACGTAAAACAGTCCTCCTCTCCCGTTCTGACTGCTTGCACAGTTTGGACCTGACGCAGTCCCCTGCTGGTTCATGTCGCCGAAAATGGAATATTGCTTGTCCCCAGAGATAGATACGCCCAGTTTCGCATGATTGAAATCGGGCCCGAGTCCCCCCTTTAGGCCAAACTTCTTACCTTCCCACTCTCCGCTCGTCGCGATTTCGACAGGCCCAGGCATTCCCAGCGAATCGTCCCAACAAGCAATCGAAGTGGATGCAGTAGTCGAGTAAATCTTAGGGTTCGCCCACCAAGTTGCAGTCCTCAGAGAAATGCCATCGAGAACAGCCGAAACCATCTGCCAGGGAGGCACATGAAGTCCGGAAGGTTTGCTGATTAATACGACTCCACTCGAGAGTGTGGTCTTAGTGATGGCTTTGCTTTTGGATCTTTTCCCGAGGTTCTGCACAAGTTGTTTGATGTCCGATGGCCCTCCGTTATTAACAATCTGCGGATTCGTGGGGTCGGTCACAACGCTCGCATTTTGAATGGCCATCAAGATGGCGACGAGATCGTCTTTGTCTAGTTTTAAAGCAAAAAAATGTTGGCTGACCTCCACATTATCATCGCTCACGCAACCCAGCGTATTGCCGTCTGTCTTGCGTGGGAATTCCTTGCTGCCCGCAGCGGGCCATGAAGGCGTAGTGACTTGCAGCACTAACGCCTCTCCCGCGTTATTCCAAGCTACCAATCCCTTCGAATGGCCCCAAGGAGAGCCGCACTCTTTGGTACATCCCGTGATCACTGGGTCATCATAAAACTGGTCATTCCAAACTACATAGTGATATTGATTGTTGTAGATCTCGTCGAAAGTTGCACCTATCGGTTCAGCGGTCGTGTCGCCTGCACAATCGCTTCCCTTTTGGAGGGTAGCATTATCACTGCTCGCAAAGACAAACTGTTGGCCGAACGCTTTGTAGTTCTGAACGCTACCACCAAAAGGACACATCCTCGTTGCGCTACCTCCGCAACCTGGGAAAGCCTTCGTATTGAATTTGAAAACAAACCACCAATCAACCGGCTGACCTGCTTTCAGGAGGGGGATAGGCGCATCGTTCGAAACCGTGGCATTCGCGATTGGGCGAGAATCACCCGAATGAATCGTAAGCAGGACTATGAGAATTAACAGGACATAAAATATCCTGGACGATGATTTCAGTCTGTTGCTCTCCATGGTTCATCCTCCTCTCAACCAACAATAGGATGGGCCGAAAAGCCACCGATTTATTTCAAATTCCGCCTCACGATCTGGTAGCCTGTACATTGCTACGCTTAAGATCGCCCCCAACATCCTCAGCGACTCAACACGGCCTACTTGGCAAGCAATTGTGAATTGATGAAGGCTACTACTGCAGCGGTCTCGGCGGCCGTGCGCCGGGTCACAGTTGGCTGAGCGGGCCCCTTAGTGTTCGGCGCCCAGCCGAAATTACGTACATCCCAAGGCCCGCTCGGGAGCGCTGCAGGGTCGATCCCAGGAATACTCTGTACGTTCAGCAGCTCCATGCTGCGCCGGGTCTCCGTGTGACAGCTCGCGCAATCCGTGTTGAAAAAATGGCTTTTGGTGGGGTCGGCGATTACATCAAGAGTTTGCCTCACCTTGTCGGACGGCGGCGGTGGATTAACGAACAGATCCGCAGTGGCGACACCCATTCTGTCGGTAATGGGAAGAACAGCGCCAGGCACCGCCGCGCTCCTGCACGTGATCGGGTTTAGATTGTTGGTGTGCGGCTGCGGCACAACCCGCGGGACGCTTCCGGCCGGCTCTAGCATTTGCGCGAATTGCGTTCCATCGAGGGTCGGACCCGGCACGGGAACGAATCCGCCGTTCGGTAACGCTGGGTTCTGACCTGGGCGCAGCAGGGTCATTGACAAGAATATCCACGGTGCCGCTGCTCCGGCAGGGAGTCCGGTGATGGCCATTGCGTCCAGGCGCGAACCGGAAATGTGTCTTTCGAGGACTGCAATCATCTCCTGGCGGACACTGCTTGCCGTGGTTGGATCCGCAAGCCCAGGATGAACCCCCAAAGGTTTTCCCGCCGTCGTGACTTTGTTTGCTCCAAGCTGTCCGTTCGCCAATTTGGTGCGCAGGGCGGCGATGTCCGCAACAATCGAATTGAAGGCGGCGACATTAGGCGCCGGACGTGGCAAACACCCGGGCTGCGCAGGAGGATCAACCTTTAGAGGAAAATCAAAAATGAGATGTCCGGCGATGTCGAGCACTTTGGGCGTGCCGTCAGGGTTCCGAATCACCGGCTGCACGATCAGGCGGATCTCTGCAAATTGGCCAAATTGTCCGCGAATGTCGTTCGAGAGACCGGGCGCGCCGGGATCAAAACGAACGCCTGCAACGAACCACGCCGCTTTCGATTGAGCTGAGCCAGGCAAGCCGATCTGCTGGCCGCCGACTTGTGCCGCCGGGCTGGATGCCAGCGCGATAACCTGTAGAAACACGGCGTCGGGCCAAACAGGGTCGCGCTTTGTCGGGTCCTGGGGATTTGGCGTGGTTAGGTCGCTCACAGCGATCAATTTGGCAAAATCCTCGGCTCGAGATGGAGCCGGAAACAGCCACGACACATCGCTCGCCGAGAGCGGTGGGATGGCCTGGGTCTGCGGACCGGGCGCGGCGCGCCCTCCGCGCTCGCGCGCCAGAGAAACCGCGAATACCGCTACTACAAGGACTGCCACGAAGCCGGGCTTTAGATATCTCCAAAAGAATGTTCCAGACATTTGCATGTGGCTCTCCTGGTGTTGCCGTTGATATCTTTGGGCGGCGGAATCCGCCCACTGGGCCGGTTATCCTACGAGGAATATTCTGTCTTTTATAGTATCTGAGTCTATCTGTCAACGGTCTGTAATTCCGCAGATAGCTCGGAACGAGGATTTTGAAACGCAAGATATATGTAGTGATTCTTAACTTTATTGACATAGGGTGTAAGATCGATTTTGGTTTCCTTTTTCTTGTGTGCCCCTCGTTACCCGGCTAACCGAAGTTCGTCACGGTAACAGCCGTTTAGTTATTTTGCTCCTGATTTTCCTATCGAAGTGATTTGTTTTCAGCCCACGCTGATCGAAAACTTCGTGTAGTGCAGACCAACCTACTTGCAGTGCAGTTTCTCTCCTGAGACCATCGCTGCAACATGTATCTTCGCCAGCACCAGAGGAACAAAGACGGCAAGGAACACAGGTATTGGTCTCTCGTCGAGACCTTCCGAACACCCGATGGCCCGCGACAGCGCACGCTTTGCTATCTCGGTGAGCTGAACGGTTCTGCCCATGCACGTTGGCAGAAGACCGTCGAGGCTTTCAACGAGCAGGGCGAGCATACCCAGCTGAAGCTGTTTCCCTCCGAAGCAGAAGCGCCCGATGATCCGAACGTAGCACGGGTGTTGGTGAAAAAAGTGCGGGTCGAGCGCACACGACGATTCGGTGACGGCTATCTCGGACTGGAGTTGTGGAAGCAGTTGAAGCTCGATGAGTTCTTCGCTCAGCATCTCGATGAGGAGAGTGCCGATGTGCCCTGGTCCCGTGTCGCAGCCGTGCTGGCGATCAACCGGCTATGCGATCCGGGCAGTGAGCTGGCCGTGGAGCAGCATTGGTACCCCTCCACCGCACTGGACGATCTGCTGCACATCGCGGAAGGCAAGATCAACGACACGCGGTTGTATCGTTGCCTCGATCGTCTTCTGCCGCTGAAGGCCAAGATCGAACAGCATCTGAAGCAGCGCTTCGGCGAGTTGTTCGAGGCCGAGTTCGACGTGCTCCTCTACGATCTGACCAGCACGTATGTGGAGGGGGCGGCGGAAGAGAACCCCATGATGCAGCGGGGCTACTCGCGGGATCATCGTCCCGACTGCGAACAGCTGGTGCTGGCGTTGATCGTCAACCCAGACGGTTTTCCATTCAGCTACGAACTATTCGATGGGAACCGGGCCGATGTCACGACGGTCGAAGCGATCCTGCGCACGGTGGAGCGCAAGCACGGAAAGGCCCGCCGGGTATGGATCTTCGATCGCGGTGTGGTGAGCGAGGAGAACCTGGTAGCGATCCGCAAGCGCGGGGGACAGTATCTGGTGGGCACGACGCGGAGCAAGCTGAAGCAGTTTGAACAGGAACTGCTGAAGGATGACTTCGAGAGGATCCGCCCCGAAGTGGAGGTCAAGCAGATCAAGGTTCCGGGCGGTGAAGAGACCTACATCCTCTGTCGCACGGCCGGACGGAAGGAGAAAGAGAAAGCCATCCGCAGCCGCTTTGTGGTGAAGATCGAAAAAGCGCTCACGGGACTTGAGAAGCGCATCGCGGAAGGCCAACTGAAGGACCGTTTCAAGATGGAGCGAAATCTCGGCCGCATCCAGGCCTCTCACCCGCAAGTAGCGGATCTGTATGAGATGACGGTGAAAGATGGCAAAGAAGGGCCACGCCTGTTCTGGCGGCAGAAGGCGGAACAACAGCAATGGATCGAAGCGCGCGAGGGAGCCTATTTGCTACGCACGAATCTGACCGCCGACTCGGCTGCCGCTCTATGGAAGAAATACATGCAATTGACGGAAGTGGAAGCAGCCTTCCGCACGCTCAAAAGCGAACTGGCGATCCGGCCGCTGTTCCATCAACTCGAAAGACGCGTGAAGGCGCACGTGCTGGTGGCGTTTCTCGGCTACGCTCTGCTCGTAACCCTCAAGCATCTGCTGAAGCGGAGAGATTCGGACTATTCCCCGGCCAAAGTCCTGAAGCGACTCGCGGAGCTCTACAGCGTCGATATCGTATTGCCGACCGTCGAAGGACGAGAGATCTGGCTGCGGCGCATCACGAAACTCGATAATGAGCAGCAGAAGATCCTGCACCAGCTTCAACTGCAGTTACCGGAAGGTCTGGAGCCGATTCAGATCCTGAAATGTAGTGCAGACTCGGCCATTGCCTAAACTGATTTCAAAGGACTTTATCCTACTTTGACCCGCTGAGTGACGAACATGGGTTAAGCTGGGTCCCACCGGGCAGTTTAGCCAGAAGTTGATGCGGGGTAAGTTGAGATGCAGACACAGCAGACATAAGATCCCCCTTTGCATACAGAACGAGTCCGGAAGGTAGTCAGACTTCGCTGACACAGATCGAACAAGCGGGTCGGCGAAATCAATAGCGCGGCTTTTACTTTAAATGCCAAACGTTGTCAAGTAAACTTTTTATTAATAGATGATGCTACTTTGCTAGCATAACTTTGTGGAATTCGTTGGCATCACGACTGACCGTCTCAAAATCGCCAACGGTCGTGATATGAAATGACACGAGAAAGGAACTAGATAAGTTATTGAAAAGTATGGCTTAGGCGTGTGGACTTGAACCACGTGGCTCGCGGTCGCGAATCAGTGTCCCCAAGCTTTTTGAAATCTGTGAACTTCATCATCCAGTTTCCTGGGCAGGCTCCGGTGAATATGATCGCAAAACTTCACCTTCCCGCTCGTAAAAACGGTAGTTGCTAAGAGCCCTTTTCGAGTTGTTCGCGCGCGCGCTTTTTGCCAGCTGTAGCTTACCCGTTCGAGTGTCGGGGCGGAACGCGCTGGACAGGGGCCTATTTCGCCAAGGCCCATTGTTTCCGAATGCGCCGTCATTCACCCTAAGGTAGCGGCACACGCCGACGAAACCTCGAACTTGTCCAATTGGTGTGGAGTTAATGACATGCTAAATATAATTTGAACTTATATAGTATTTGACAAATTTGTCTGTGAGGAATAGAGTGAGGCCGCTTCAATCCCGAGGAGTTACCATCTTGGGTGATGACATTCCTTCGATCGCTGGTCGGCTGCTACTCCGCCCCCTAACTCTAGTTACGGCAGTGCTTCTCCCAATCGTTGTCGGTACTTTCGCGTCCGGCCTCCAGATGAAGATCGACGACGTTAGAGCGTTTCCATAAATGATGTAGCTTTACAAAAGAGAGATTGTTTGACAGAGTGTGTGCCTATGCGAGCGATACCGTTGCCGGTGCGCCGGCGCATTCTGCAACTCTATGAACGGAGCAAAAGCACCCGCGAGATCGCAGAGTTTTCGGGTTTCTGCGTGGCGGCGGTGCGCCGGGTGCGCCAACAGTTCCGGCAGCGCGGCACGCTCCAGCCCCAGACCCATTTATGTGGACGTAGCACGCTGCTGACGCAGGAGCGGAAGGAGCGCCTGCAAAGACTGCTGTCCAAGCAGCCGGACGCAACACTGGCAGAGTTGGGTGCCCGCATGGACCGCCCCTTTAGGACTTCCACGATGGATTTGTGGCTTCGGCAACTGGGTTGGAGGTATAAAAAAAACTCTGTTCGCCGCCGAACAAAACCGACCGGACGTGGCCGAAAAAAGGGCTCGATGGCATGAGCAGTTGGCTGTGGAGCCGGCGACCCGGCTGGTGTTTGTGGATGAAAGCGGGGCCAACACCAAAATGACCCGTTTGCGCGGTCGGGCACTCGGGGGGCGAAGACTGGTGGCCCGCATCCCGCACGGACACTATCAAACCCGCACGCTCATCTCCGGCATGCGCTGGAACGGTCCGTGCGCCCCTTGGCTTTTTGAAGGCCCCATGAACGGGGAGATGTTTTTGGCATGGGTCGCACAGGGGCTGGCACCCACCCTGCAAAAGGGGGAGTTGGTGATCATGGACAACCTGGCCACGCACAAAATCCGGGGAATCGTCGAGGCTATCGAAGCAGTCGGTGCCCGTCTCCTGTACCTGCCGCCCTATTCACCAGACTTCAACCCCATCGAAAATATGTGGAGCAAGATCAAGCAAATCCTCCGCAGCAAAGCTCCCCGTACGGAGAGCGAATTGCTCGTGGCCACAAAGGCTGCTTTCCAAGCCATCTCGGCCGCCGACTGCAAGAGTTTCTTTTTTAACGCCAAATACGCTACATGATTTATGGAAGAGCTCTAGGTTCGACGATGGCGCTATCGTGAAGTTTCTTGAGGTTGGATCAGACCAGGAGTCTGTCAATCCCGACGTCCTTAAGAAGATGGTTGCTGGCCAGACGGACGATAACCAATATGCGGTCTTCGCCGACGTTAACTCGATCACAGTCAACGCGAGTTTCGAAAACTATGATTTCTACGTCCGATCTACTTCCGCCGTGGCGAGCGCTCCCCTAACTCGGTTCACTTTTCAGCTCACGCCCTACGATTCATTCCCAGACCAGGATAAGCCTGTCCATATCCATCTAGTGAGTGGCGCTCAGGATCAAACTGTCGAATTATTGATTCCTGTGCATAGCCTGAAGGCCGGAACATCTCTCTGGACGCAACCAGATGCCAACGCGAAAGTCCATCTGGCGGGGGACACCATTTCGGTTGACCTCCAGAATAAGTACCTTCTGCCTGTCACCATCACCGGCGCGAGAGTTGAACCGGTGCTGCTCACACACTGGACCGCTCAGCCGATTCTCGCGTCCTCCGTTCCGGTTATTCTCGGCCCGGATGAGAACAACAATCACACCACGCTCGTATGGAAAGTGCAGCCGCGAGCTTGGGGTGTGCTCAAGGATTCGCTGCTGCCGTTTTCCGCGAATCCTTTTAGTGCCGGCTCCGGATCGGCCGGTTCGTCGGGCAGGGGCCAAGGCGGCGACACCGATGCAATTGAAAATCTGGAATTTAAGATCGACTACGTTTCTGCCCAGGGAGGTTTTCCGCATACGCTCGGGGCCATCCGACGCGTTTATTTCTATCCTTCTTTCCCTGCTCTTGTGGGTGTTGCCGGTCTTGGGGCCCTTGCTGCCGGACTGGTGATGTTTTTTGGAGTTCGCAAGGATGCCGGCTCCCTCAAGTTCCTCGGGTACTTGTGGCCAAACATCATCTTGGCTGTAATAATCGAACTAATCGCCATCGTCTTGTTTTCGTTCGACAACTCCACGGTTCAGATCGGCGTTGTGAATTTGAATCCGACGTTACTCATTCCTGCCACTTGTCTCGGCGCTATTTCCGTTTTCACCGGCTTCCAACTCGTTGAGAAATGGCTGGGGAAGGCAGGGCCCAATCCTCCGGTTGTTTCCCCTGTTGGGAAAAACCCATGATGTCGCTGCCAAGCCGTCTCGCTGTTCGTCTGATCGTGTGGATACTGCTTGTTTGCCTGTTTTCCCTGAATGCTGGGACTTCCGGCCTTCTCCAGCCTGTCGCTTTGTGGCCGGCTTCCGGTGGCGGACTCTACGTTCTCGACAAAACGAGAGGCCTCACTTACATTCCGGTCGGTGCGGGTTTGGACGTGAAGAATTCCTCCAACTTCGCGACCTTTAGCGCCTCCTGGCAAGCGGTTGATATGACGGTGGTTCACTCTGGATCCGGTGATCGCATTTACGTCATTCTTGCGCAGGAGACTAATGGAATGCTGATGTGTTACTTCAACAGGAAGTTCGAGCATTCTTGGATCACCAAGACTCTACTCACCGGAATTGCTCCTGATCCGCAGGGCAATCGACTATTTCTTTCTGGCGGGCTCACCAACGATATTTATTTCTTCGACTTGAACGATCCAGCTGCGAGCCCGACCAAAGTGCTCGTCGCTGTCCACGAATCGCAGATCCTTGGTCCGCTAGCCTACGACTCCGATCGCCACGTGCTCTATGCCGCCGACCAGAGAACCGGCATCGTATTTGCCGTTAACGTTGACTCCAAGACTGTGTCCAAAGCCATGCAACTCACGGGTCAACCCAATGCCTTGGCCTTCGATTCTGCCCACCGCACGCTCTATGTGGTTGACTCAGTAGGACGCAAAGTTTGGGCGCTCGGAGTCGACCAGAAAAACGCCAAGGCAAGAATTTTTTCAAGTTCCCCCGATTTTCGCCAGCCTTCGGCCGTTGCCGTTGATGCTAATGGAATAGTCTGGCTCGGTGATCCAGAATCGCACGCGATCTATCGATTTCCGCCAAACGGTGCCTCGACCACGTACCGCCTCGTCCCGTAGGCTTCTAGAGCAGTGACGCGCGAGCCCATGAATGCCTCAGGCGCAAGAACTGGTCCGTTACCTTCACGAGAGCTGGCAGCTGTGAACTATGTCGCTCCATGAGTGTACTTCCACAATTGAGCGAGCACATCAGAACTGCCCGGCGCGGTCGAGTTTCTTTTGTTCTTCGGGGTCGTGCATTTCCGCATCCAGGTAAATCTGGGTAACCTCCAGCGACTTGTGCCCGAGCCAGCTCTTAATCTTCATCAGGTCGAAGCCAGAACGCAGCCAATTGGTAGCCGCAGTCTTCCTGAGCCTGTGAAGGTAATGCTCGTCGCACACGGGGCGAGTCTCGCAAGTTACTTCAACTTCGTGACGGTTGTCGTACCGGCCTTCACGAATCGCAACCTTACACTGTCCACAATTCAGCCCCGCACGCTTTGTAATTGCTTTGAACTTGCGAAGGAAGTGGCCTTCCGGCTTCCCATCTTCGTTTGTGAAAACCCAGCGGTCGGACACTGCGTGCTTCTTGTGATCGGCCAGCAGCGCACCCAGCTCAGTGGTGAGCGGGACCTGCCGTTCCTCGTGGTTCTTCGGGAGGTAACCAACATCCGACTTGCCCTCGCCGCTCACAGTGAAACGGAGGCTTTTTAGGTCAAGGTCTTTCCAAGTGGCGTACTGGACTTCCTGCTCGCGGCATCCGGTGCGGACAAAGAAGAGATACCGCAGATATTCCTCGGGAGTCATTGCCGCGAAAAGTTTGGATAGTTCGTCGGGGTTGTACGCCTTCGTCCGGGTCCGCTGAACCTTAGGGAGTTTAACTAACTTCGAAGGAGTTTCGACACCGTTCGCCTTGAGGAGGGAGAAAACAAAACCCATTCGAATCGCGATGGTTTTATTGCTGTAGTCTTGCTCGCGTAAGAACTCGACATAGGAGCTCAACGCCCGAGATGATGCCAGCTGATCGATGAACCTGACACCCCTGGGCAGGTTCTCCAGCAATTGGTGGAACGCGTTCTCATAGGCGGCGATAGATCGGGGCCGACCGAAACGGCGGTGTTGCAAATAGTTTTCGACGGCGGTCTTGATCGAAATACGATTGGTGTTCGCTTCGTTCGTCACGTCGTCAACAGTCAGGCCGAGCTCGTGTGCTTGTCGGGCGACGGGGGCGACCTTTGCCGCCTTGGCCGCGGCCTGCTCCGTGTCGTGCTTGACCCACTGATACTTGCCGGTGCCGTTACGGACGCGAATAAAGTAGGGGCCGTTCCTGGCCGCTTCGGGGCGTCGTCCCACGGTGAGCGGTCGGTATCGCCAGCCTGTTCCCTCGATCTTTTGCCGATAATAAACAGTTTGAATTGCCATCTGGTTTCCTCGCTGCAAGGCCATGCAAGGGTCTACAATTGCTACAAAAAATGTAGCATTCTGTAGCACAGATGGCAACAGTACTTCTGGATGGGACTATTTTATGTATGGCGGAGAGGGTGGGATTCGAACCCACGGTCGAGTTTCCCCGACACTCGCTTTCGAGGCGAGCTCCTTCAACCGCTCGGACACCTCTCCGCAGTTGTTCTCTCATTCTAGCGGAGCCGGGACGGCTGGGCAACGCCAGCCAGTCTGGCGGTTGCGGCCGTTGCTTCTGCCAAAATTACTGCCTCCCTGCCGCGCGCAAGCGAAACGGCAAAAAAGCCGGGACGCGCTTGCGGTATGCCTCATAGCCGGGCCCGAATCGAGCCGCTAATTCCTTTTCCTCCAGGCGGATTACTATCAGGGCGAACGGCAACCAAACGACCAGAACGATCCAAAGCAACGGCGCTCCAGCAAGCAGCGCAGCCCCCAAGACTGCGCAGAACATTCCCGCGTAGCGCGGGTGACGCACGCGGGCATATAGCCCGCCCGAAAACATTTCGCCCGTGCCGGTAAGTTCTGCGTGGCCAATGAGCCTTCGGCTGCCGAGTTCGCGTTCAACGCGCACGAAAAGATATCCTTCGACAGCGATCAGAGCAAAGCCCGCGGCGATCGTGAACCAGGACGGGCGCGAAGCGGCGAGCAGCAAGTGCCGGAAAAACCATAACACCACACCGCCGCAAGTCCACGCGGTGAGCCCCGCAATCCAGAACGCAAGGCGAATGCGGCTTCGCCAGAACGAGTGAAACGGGTGAAGAATCAGCCAGTAGATTGGTATGGGCAACTCAAAGAAAAGAACGGACCCGGCGGCGGCGTGGAGGAAACGCATTCAACTCGCTTTCTGCTGTTTTGTCACGAACCACGCGTGCAGAGGCGAATAGCCGATCAGACCGAGAACCAGCAGCGCCCCTCCCAGAGCAAGCCAGGCCCACTGCGTCCAGCCCTGATCCGCGCCCCACAATCCCCAGCTTGCTACAGCAGCGCCCGCCACAAGATAAAGAAGACGCGCCATCCCCGCAATGTTCGGCTCCGATGCCATCCCCTGACCTCACCTGTCGACGATTTACAGCGTTACGCATCTTATCAGATGTTTTGCGTCCGACTAACTTTTGCGCCGAGAGGCCCCCTGTGAAGACGAGGTTGACGCGGCGCGGATTTCCGGGGGAGGATGCTGGCGCAGCTTGGCCAACTCGAGGAGGCACCTTTGAGCGCTCTTGAAAAGTCATCCTGGAAGACCCTGGAAACCGAACAACTGAACGACAAGCTTTCGCGCCAGATGATCTCGGGGGAGAACGCAACCGTCTCCCAACTCTTGCTGAAGAAGGGCGCCGCGGTTCCGCGCCACTCCCACATGAATGAGCAATATTCGTGGATCATTTCCGGCGCGTTGAAATTTGTATTCGATGACCGGGAAATCCTGGTCGGAGCGGGCGACGTTCTGGTGATCCCGGCGAATGTGCCGCACTCGGCCGTGGCGCTGGAAGATACCGTGGACGTCGATATCTTCGCCCCGCGGCGCGAAGACTGGATCCGCAAAGAGGATTCCTACCTTCGCAAGTAAGTTTGCCGCCGCGGGAGTTCGGCTGGAAACGCTTCGCCCGGGTGCGCGTCTAACGACAATGGGAAGAAAGCTTGCCCTGATTCCGCGCGGCACGTGCAGGTATAATGGCTGGATGGTTTTGTGCGCTGCATATTCCCTTGCGAGGTCTGGATGAAACTGCCCTGGAAAAAGCTGCGTCCACGCGAGTCCCTGGCGGTCGCGGTTCTTGGATTGGCCGTACTGCTGGGCGCGGTTGCGCGCGCGGACCGGCCGTATGCGCCGAGCCGCGATTACGACTTGCAGAACGTGCGCGTCTCGCTCCACTTTGACCTCGATCAGCGCAAAGTGATCGGCGAAGTCACGCACACGCTTGCCGCGTTGCGCGACGGCGTGACGCATCTGGACTTCGATTGCGCGGAACTCACGGTTTCGAGCGCGCGCGTCAACGGCAAGGACGCCGCGTTCGACCTCCGCGACGACAAATTGCGCGTGCAACTGGCGCAGCCCGCAAAATCCGGCGAAAAATTCGAGGTCGAATTGAAGTACGAAGGCAAGCCGACCTCCGGTCTTTATTTCATTCTCCCCGACAAGGACGATCCCGGCCGCGCCAAGGAAATCTGGACGCAAGGAGAAGCGGAAGACACGCACCACTACATTCCCATTTACGATTATCCCAACGACCGGACGACCTCCGAAATGATTCTTACCGTGCCGGGAGATTGGCTCACCGTTTCTAACGGAAAGCTGCTAAGCGTCCAGGACGCGCCCAATGGCCAAAAGACCTGGACGTGGCGGCAATCGTTGCCGGTTTCGACGTATCTGATTTCCTTCGTTGCCGGTGAATACAAGGAAAAGAAGGACACCTGGCGCAACATCCCAATCACGTTCAATGTCCCGCGCGGGATGGAAGGCACGATCGATCCCACATTCAGCCACACCAAGGAAATGCTCGATTTCTTTTCGGATCGCTTTGGCGTGCCGTATCCGTGGGACCAATACGCGCAAACGGCTGTGGATGACTTTGTCGCATCCGGCATGGAGAACGTGAGCGCGACGACGCTCGCGGCGCGCGACTTGGTGCACCCCGAATTCGCATCCGAGAAACCCGAAGCGGCGGACAGCCTGATTTCCCACGAGATGACGCATCAGTGGTTCGGCGATCTCGTCACGTGCAAGGACTGGACCAACACGTGGCTCAATGAAGGCTTCGCGACGTTTGGCGCCACACTGTGGGAGGAGCATTACTATGGCGTGGACGCGTCCGGCTACCGCTACTGGCGCGAGCAGAATACCTGGATGCAGTCGAAAGAACTCTACCCGATCCCGATTGTCACGCGCGACATCAACGATTCGGTGGAATACGTCGGCAACGTCTACGACAAAGCGGGCTGGGTAATTCACATGCTCCGCGAACAGATGGGCGACGAGGCGTTCTTCCGCGCCCTCAAGCATTACCTCGAAGCCAACCGCCTGCAAAACGTGGTCAGCGCGGATCTGGCCAAGGCCGTCGAGGAATCGTCCGGCACAAACGTCGACCAGTTCTTCGACCAATGGATTTACGGCGCCGGCGCGCCGCGCTTCACCGTGCGATCCAGCTACGACGAGGAGGGCAAAAAGGTCAGCCTCAGCGTCAAGCAAACTCAAAAGGTGGAGGAACACGTCGGATTATTCCATGTGTTGCTAAATGTTTCGATTACTACATCGAGCGGCGAGAAGCTCTTTCCCATCGAAGTCTCCAAGGCCGATGAAACGTTTTCTTTTTCCGTCGATGGGCCGCCCCTGATGGTGCTTTTTGACAAGGGCGACAAAATTCTGAAGTCCGTCGATTTCCAGAAGTCGCCGGAAGAATGGATCCGGCAGCTGCGAACTGCGCCGGATGTGCCGGATCGCGCTGACGCGGCCTATGCGCTTGGCAATCTGCGCGATAACGAAGCCGCGGCGAATGCCCTGGGAGAGGCCGCGCTGGGCGACAAATTCTGGGGCGTGCGGGAAGAAGCGTTGCGCTCGCTCGGCCGCATCAATTCTCCGCCGGCGCGGAAGCAGTTGCTGGCAGCTCTTTCCAACGACCAACCGTGGGTGCGCGCCGTCGCCGTCGATCAGTTGGGCAAATACCATGGCGACGAGGAAATCGCCAAGCGCCTGCAAAACATTTACAAGGACGACAAAGCGTATTCCGTGCGCGGCGCGGCATTGCAATCCCTGGCCCTGGACAAGGCGCCCAACGCCGAGCCCCTCCTCGAAAAGGCGCTCACGATTTCTTCGCCGGATGATGTGCTGCGGAGCGCTGCACTTCGCGCGATGGGCTCCCTGGGGGACAATTCCGTTGCTCCGGCGCTGCTCGATTGGTCGTCGCCGGGAAAACCGTCCGCGCTGCGCAGTATCGCCATCGGGTCGCTAGGGCGCGTGGACCCGAAAAATCACGATATTACCGCGCGCTTGATTTCGTATTTGAATGAATCCTCCTTCGACATCCGGTATGCGTCCATTTTTGCGCTGGGGCGCCGCGGCGATCCCACGGCCGTCGAGCCTCTCGAGGCGCTGCTGAAGACCGGTCAGTTGTCGATCGGCGTTCCACATGCCGTGGAAGATTTGATCGAGAAGCTAAAGGGTCAGGGCGCGCCGTCGAAGGGACCGTCAGCTGCGGACGTGAAAAACGGCGATGCCGGCACTACGGCATCAAACAGCAATCAAGCGGTTCTCGACCGGCTCGATCATCTCGAGCATCAGCTCACGGACATGAATGACCGTCTGCGCCGGATCGAGGCATCCCTGCCGGGGAGCAAGAGCGACTGAAGGGGCGCGTGAATCGTGATTTGTGATTCGTGGAAAACCTCTCCTGCGCGGCGCCCGGCAGCTTAGGAATTTGACAAAGGACAACAACGTTGCCGGGTCGAAGCTGCATCGATGGGGCGGCTATTTACTTCGCTAAGTCAACGTAGGCTATAATGCGGCGGTCAAGGTGGCCCTTGCTTCCCTCCGCAAAGTTTGCAAGACTCGGCCCCGCGGTCGCGGGTCTGCTGACCGCTCTTCTGGTCCTTGTCATTGCAAGATCGCGTCCGTCTCCCGCAAATCACCTGCTTTCTGGTGTTCTTCAAGCGGCTTTGGTTGTCTGGGCGGCAATCACCGTTTCCTTCCTGGTGTCCGCCGCACGCCTTCTCCTACCCAGCGAAAAACAGCGCCGCCTTGCGGACAATTTTCTCCAAACCGAGCAGGCGCAACTGCGATCGGAAAACATGTTTTCCGCCGCCTTCCGGTTGAGCCCCGATGCCATGGCGATCAACACGGTCCCGGGAGCGCAATTTCTGGAAGTCAATGACACCTTTACGCGCCTTGTTGGGTACACACGGGAAGAGATTATCGGAAAGACCGCGCTAGAAATGAACTTGTGGGTGGACCCTCTCCATCGGGCAAGGGTCATGGCCAAACTCCAAGAAGGATCGGAAGTGCGAGAGGAAGAGTTTTATTGCCGGACGAAGTCCGGCGAGACGCGCATCTTCCTGTTTTCGGGCAAGGTCATTGAGCAAGGCGGACGGCCACTTTCCCTAACCCTCGCTCGGGACGTCACGGCACGCAAAAAGACGGAAGAAGCGCTCCGCGCCAGCGAAGAGCGATTCCGCAAACTTATTCAAGACTTGCACGTGGGTATCCTCTTGCTAGGGCCTGCCACGGAAGCCAAGTTCGCCAATCAGGCGGCTCTTGATATGTTTGGATTGGAGTGGGAGCAGGCCCTGGGGAATAATATTTCACAGACCTTTACCCCCATCCGGGAGGACGGAACGAACCTTCCGCGATCGATGTTGCCCGGAGTTCGAGCGATCGAAACCAGGCAGACGATTCGCAATCAGGTGGTCGGTTGGCGCCGGTCAGATTCCAGCGATGTCCTTTGGACTTTGATCGGCGCTATCCCCCAGTTTACTGACCAAGGAGAAACCACCGGCGTAATTCTATCCCTCACAAATATAACGGAGCTGAAGAGAGCGGAGGAGGCCCTGCGCGGCAGCGAAAAGCTATTCCGCACTCTGGTTCAAAACTCGGATGTGGGTGTAGTGCTGTACGGGCCGAATCATGAAATCCAGTTCGCCAATCGGGCAAGCCTCGCAATGTTCGGGAGGAAAGAAGAGCAAGTCTTAGGAGAGAAAGGAGTCGATCTCAGTCTGACGCCACTTAACGAGGATGGTACGGAAATGCCGCTCTCGATGCGCGCTGTGCCACGAGCGATCGCGGCCAGACAGGCGGTCTTGAATGAGGTGACGGGTTGGCGGCGGGCGGGCTCGAATGACGTTTTGTGGCTTCAAGGAGGAGCCGTGCCTTTGTTTGGCGAGAACGGAGAGCTGGAAAGGGTGATCACATCGTTTGTCGACATCACCAAACGGAAGCAGGCGGAAGAGGCGCTCCGCGCCAGCGAGGAGCGATTCCGCACTCTGGTTGAAAACTTGCACGTGGGTGTCGTGTTGCTTGGACCGGATCAAGAAATTCGTTTCGCAAATCGGGCCAGCTTCAAAATGTTCGGGATGAAAGAAGAGCAAGTTTTGGGGAAGAAAGTCATGGATCTTGGCCCCACTCCGCTTAACGAGGATGGAAAGGAAATGGCGTTTTCGGAGCGCCCTGTGACACGAGCGATTGCGTCCAGGCAAGCGGTCTTGAATTGGGTGATGGGTTGGCGCCTCCCAGGCTTGAATGACGTTCTGTGGCTTCAAGGGGAAGCCGTGCCTTTGTTCGGCGAGAACGGCGAGGTGGAAAGTGTGATCGCAGCGTTTAGCGACATCACCAAACGGAAGAAGGCAGAAGAAGCGCTACACCAACTGTCGACGCGATTGCTGCAACTCCAAGACGAAGAGCGGCGGCACCTCGGCCGCGAACTCCACGACGTTCTGGCGCAGAGCGTAATGGCCGTGAATCTAGATTTGGCGCAAGTGGCGCGCTCCTCGGTTCCTCTGGACAAGCAGGCAAAACGCGCGCTTTCTGAAGCGCGCGGTATTCTGGGTGAGATGTCGCGGGAGATTCGAACACTTTCCTATCTTTTGCATCCTCCGGTGCTGGACGAGCTGGGCCTGGCTTCCGCCGTTCAAGAATATGCGACTGGATTCAGCGATCGAAGCGGGATTACATTGGAACTGGATGTCCAATCGGGCTTTGGACGCCTGCCTCAGGAAGCCGAGACGGCCCTGTTCCGCATTGTGCAGGAGAGCCTCTCGAACATCCAACGGCACTCCGGCAGCCGGACTGCGAAAATTCGATTGCGCGCGGACGATTACTCTGTCGAACTGCAGGTGAGCGATCAAGGCGGGGGGATGGACCAGATTAGGGTGGAGCGCGGGAGCGGCGCGGGAACCCGCCTGGGAGTCGGAATCCTTGGGATGCGCGAACGCATGACGCAGCTTGGAGGAAGGCTCGAAGTGGAATCCACCCCATCGGGAACGACAGTGCGGGCAACCATCCCACTGATGATTGAGGTTTCGAATGCCTCTTCGCATCCTCGTGGCGGATGACCATCACGTCGTGCGTGCCGGGCTCCGTACCCTCCTGGAGACCAATCGCGGGTGGAAAGTCTGCGCAGAGGCCGCCAACGGCCGAGAAGCCGTGGAAAAGGCCGGCAAACTGAAGCCGGACGTGGCCGTCCTGGATATCGGAATGCCTTTGCTGAACGGGATTGAAGCCACTCGGCAGATCCGCAAGGTTTCACCGCAAACGGAAGTTCTCATATTGACCATGCACGACTCTGAACTCATGATCCAAGGGGTTCTGGAAGCGGGAGCGCGGGGGTACATCCTAAAAGACGATGCGGATCGCAATTTGCTTGCGGCCGTGGAAGCGCTCCGGCTTCACCAGCCGTACTTGTCCTCACGGGTATCCGCGGCTGCGCCCAAATCATCACTGCCTTCTGGCGAGGGTTCCACACCGGCGCGGCGCCGTTTGACGCCCCGCGAGCGCGAAATCCTGCAACTTCTGGCCGAAGGGAAAGGCAACAAGGAAATCGCCGAATTCCTGAGTATCAGTGTTAAAACGGCGGAGACACACCGCGCCAACATCATGCTCAAACTCAATTTCCACTCGATCACGGAGCTTGTCCGGTACGCGGTACGCAATCAGATCATTCAGAGCTAGAACCTAACTTACGCGTCTACAACCAATTCCCTAGGGAATCAGCTGAATTTCAATCCCTTTTCCCGCAAGGCACAATGCACAGCTGATTGGAACTTTCCCTATTCTCTAGGAGTGTGCAATGGCCTCCGGCAATCGCCGCATTCGCATCTTGGTCGCAGATGACTCACGGAAAGCTTTGCTTTCTGTCTGCAAATATCTCGAGTTCGAGGGAGATTTCGAAATCATCGCGACCGCTACCGATGGCCAGCAACTTTTGCGCAAGGCCCAGATCTTCCGTCCCGACCTGGTGTTAACCGATTTGAGCATTCCCCGAATCAATGGACTCCAGGCGGCGACCGTGCTGCGAAAGGCCTTTCCTAAACTGCGCATCATTATCTTCACGGAATTGAACGGTCTTTCCCTTCGGGACGAGTGCCTGCGATGTGGCGCCGATGGCTTTGTCGAAAAAAGCCAAATGCCTGAAAAACTTATGGAGGAGGTCCGCAGGCTTTTCCCGGACCATCCCGAGCAAAAGTGACCTTCAACGCGTCTCACCGGCGGGGACTACCTCTCAGATCGCCTCAGGCCCTGGCCTGGCGGATTCGAGCAAACCCGAGTGTCGAGCGCCTGGCTTCCGGCCAACGCGCCCCTGAATGTCCGCAAAGAGGAGCAATACGAAATCATGTTGTCCAGTTCATATCGAATTCTATTGATTGAGGACGACTCTTCGTTGGCCCAACGCATCTGCGACATGATGCCGTTCGGCCAGGATCCTGTTTTCCAGGTGGTGTCGGCGAAGTCATTGCAAGCCACCGCGCCAAAGTTGGCAGGGGAGAAATTTGATGCGCTTCTGCTGGGGTTACATGTTCGTGGCTCCAAAAAAACCGTCGGCATGACTGAGATTCGTTCTTACTGCGGCTCCCTGCCGATCGTTGTTTTGGTTTCCCGGAGACAGGAACGACTTGGGAAGCAATTTGTAAAGGAGGGGGCCATCGAATATTTGTTGAAAGAGACGATCAATCCGGACTCGTTGCGGATGACTCTGCGCTACGCCATTGAACGCGACCGGGCGGAAAGTGCGGCGCGCCGGTCTGAGCAACGCTTCCAGGACCTTTTTGAAAACGCAAAGGACATTCTCTTCACGCTTGATCTGGACGGGAATATCACTACCTTGAACCGGTCAGGAGAGGAGGTATTGGGATTGTCGCGGAGCGACGCCTTGCAACACAATATCAAAAGCCTTGTGGCTCCTGAGCATCAGGCTGCTTGCCGCGAGATGGTGCGGCGCATACTGGATGAGGAACCTTTACAACATTTTGAGATTAATTTGATTCGCAAAGACGGCCGGAGGGTGCTTCTCGAGACCAGCGCGCGCCTGATTCAATCGGGGGGAAAAAAGGAAGGCGTGCAAGGGATTGCTCGCGATGTCACCGAACGCCGCCACTTAGAAAGTATTGCCCGGCAATCCCAAAAGTTGGAAGCGATCGGGCGTTTGTCTGGCGGACTGGCCCATGATTTCAACAGTTTGTTGTGCGTGATCACGGGACATACCGAGGTTCTGTCCGAACGGCTGGACCCGACAGATTCGCTTATTAATAATGTGATTCAAATCAATAGGGCGGCGGAAAGTGCCGCTGTTCTGACTCGTCAGCTTCTGGCGTTCAGCTGTAAGCAAGTATTCCATCCACGAACGCTGGCACTGAACGCCACCATCCTGGAAACGGGCAAACTCCTCGGGCGATTGATCGGTGAGCACATCGAATTTGTCACCGCGCTCGACCCTGCGCTGGGCCATGTACTTGTGGACCCGGTGCAAGTCGAGCAGGTCCTTATGAATCTGGTCCTCAACGCGCGAGATGCGATGCCGCAGGGAGGAAAACTCACGGTCGAAACTTCGAACGTCACTCTGGAAGAGAAGCAAAAGTCAAAGCACTCCTACGTACCCGCCGGGAATTATGTCCAGTTCTCCGTGACCGACACAGGCTGCGGCATGAACGAGGAAACGCTAAGCCGCATCTTCGAACCCTTCTATACGACCAAAGAACTTGGCAAGGGAACAGGGCTGGGTCTGGCCACAGTGTATGGGATCATCAAACAGAGTGGCGGATTTATATGGGTCTACAGCGAATATGGGCACGGCACGACGTTCAAAGTCTACCTCCCTCGCGTCGAAACCCCTCTAACGCGCCTGCGTCCCAGCAAACAATTGAAGGGCGTCCAAACTGGGACGGAGACGCTGTTACTGGTGGAAGATGCCGAGCCATTGCGGACATTGACCAAAGAAACCCTGGAACGCAGCGGCTACACGGTTCTCGAGGCCGGGAACGGTATTGAGGCCATTCAAGTTGCTCACGACTCTCCTGGCCCAATCCATCTGCTCTTGACCGATGTGATCATGCCGGTCATGGGAGGCGAACAACTCGCTGCGCAGTTGTCGCGCATTCGCCCGAACATCAAGGTGCTGTACATGTCGGGATATCCGAATGATGGAATCGCTTGGCCGGGAATGCTGGCGTCCGGGGTGATTCTCCTCGAAAAGCCTTTTACTCGCGAGATTCTGTGGCGAAGAGTCCGGCAGGTGCTTGACGAGCAACTAAAATCCCCTTCGGGCTAGCCCCAGACGCTGCCGCGATTTATGACACAAATTTCCGGGACGGGGTGCGGGTTCATCCCTGGAAGGCGTGCCAATCGTTTTGTTATGACAATTTCATTCCGCGAGCAGGATTCGCAGGTCGCGCAGATTGTTTCCCGTGGGGCCGGTTTCGATTGTGTCGCCCAGCATCCGGAAAAAGGTGTAGGAATCGCTGCGCCGGAAATAATCGGCTGGGTCGAGACCCAAGGCTTGCGCGCGCGCCAAGGTTTCGCCGTTGGCAACGGCTCCCGCCGCGGGACTGGAACCGTCAACGCCGTCTGTGCCCGCGCTCAGCACCACAATATTGCGGCCTGCAATCTTCTTCACGCAATTGAGCACGAACGCCAGGTTTCTTCCGCCGATGCCGTTGCCTGTCACCGGCGAGCTGACTTCGCCATCCGCGATCACGGCCACGGACTTACCGGGATTGGCCTGCCGGAGCGCTCCAAGCTGCGCCAGCAGGAAATCCACGGCCTTTTCGACGGGCCAATTATCCGTCGTGTTGTCGCATATGGTGATGAATTCGGCGGATTCCGAAGCGCGGTGCGCGGAATGAAACAAATCGTGGCGCCCGAGCACAATCTGAAACGCGGCGCGGCGCGGGTCAAGCGCGGGATCTCCCGCCTTTGGAGTTTCGGGGATGGATTCCGGATGTTCGAACCGCATTCGAATGTTCGCCGGCAGCTTCGAAAGCAATTCGTAACGGCGGAGCACGCCGCACGCGTCCGAAACCGTCGTCGGGTCAGGAAGGGTCGGGCCGGACGCCAGCGCCGACTCCTGCCCTTCGGGCACGTCGGTAACGCCGAGCGTGATCTTCATTGCGGCGCCCGCAGCGACGCCCAGGCGCCCCCCTTTTACCGCGGAGAGATGCTTGCGCACGGCGTTGATTTCGTCGATCGAAGCGCCGCAGGTAACCAGCGTTCGATTCACGGCCTGCATATCTTCGAGCGTGACGCCTGGATCTAGCGGAAGCTCGACGAGCGCCGAGCCTCCGCCGGACAAGAGAAAGAAAACCAGAGTGTGCTGATTAGCGGCTCCAAGCAAATCTAATATCGCGCGTCCGGCTGCGAAACTCCCCTGATCAGGGACGGGATGGCCTGCAACGATCTCGCGGAAGCCTTCAGGCAAGCTGGACGTAGCGGTCGGCGAAACCACAATGCCTTCGGCGCGGAAATCCGGGGAGAGCAATTCGGCAAGCCCGCGGGCCATCGCGACGGAAGCCTTGCCGATAGCGACGGTGCAAATCCTTTCGAACGCTGCAAGATCGAAAGGCGCGCCATTCACGAAAATCCGCGAGCCTGCGCGGCCAAGCTTGCGGCGCATCGCCGAGGGAATGTCGACCGCCGCAAGGGTTTCGCGAAAAATCCGTAGCGCGGATTGTTTGAGATCGGCCATTCGATTCGCGGGGTCTGGTGGCACAGGCTTCAGCCTGTGGGTTTTTGCGCGCCTGAAAGTCAAAACCCACAGGCTGAAGCCTGTGCTTCTTAGAGCTACCCTTTCAGAAACGCGGCCACGCCCGCACGCGCCACTTCGGTGTCCTCGTCTTCGGTTCCCGCACTCACGCCAATTCCGCCCACGCATTGGCCACTCACTTCGAGCATGAGTCCGCCGCGGATCGGCGTTTGGTGCGCACGGCTCCCAATCGCCAGACCCAAGGACAGGAGAACGCTGACTTCGTCGCCGCTGCGCGCTGGGCCTGTGTTCTGGCGGCGGATGGCCGCGGCATGCGCTTTGTTGATCGCGATGTCGATCGAAGCGGGCTTCGCGCCGTCCATTCGCGCGAATGCCATCAAGTAGCCGCCATCGTCCACAACGGCAATATTCATGGGCACACCGATGCGAGCGGCTTGGGCCTTGGCCGCTGCCAATATGGCCTCCGCTCCTTCGAGCGTGAGTTTCGGATGATTGAGCGATACGTGAGCCATTTTCTGTCTCCCCTTTTTGATCGGTTGCAAGCGCTTCCACTACGTGAGTTATGCCTCATCCTGCTATGCAATTTCAATTTTGGTGCAGCGCTTCCGGGTTCAGTATCGTTGGCGGACGCTTGCCGGCGAAAAAAGCGATCGCGTTTTCGACGGCAATCAGCGCCATTCGAGTGCGTGTTTCGACGGATGCCGATCCAAGATGCGGCGCGAGGACAACATTGCCTCGCCGCAAGCCGTCGGGGATGAGCGGTTCGCGCTCGAACACATCGAGCGCCGCGCCGGCAAGGAGGCCGCGCTCCAGTGCGTCGATGAGCGCCGCTTCCTGCACGACCGGGCCGCGCGTGGTGTTGATCAGGAACGCAGTCCGCTTCATTTTCGCAAGTTCCGCGGGCCCAACCAATCCTCGCGTGGCGGCATTGAGTGGAACGTGAAGAGAAACAAAATCGGCCTGCTCGAATACCGCGTCTCGCGACACGTACTCGGCCTTCAGTTCCTTTTCGATCTCCGCCGCGGCGGGCTTCGTGCTGTTGTAGAGAATGCGCATGCGGAATCCCGAAGCGCGCCGCGCCACGGCGCGTCCGATGCGGCCGAGTCCGATGATGCCCAGCGTCTTGCCCCAGACGTCGGTTCCGCACAATTGATCCAGATTCCATTTCGTCCACGCGCCCGACCGCGCCATGCGGTCCCCCTCGACGAGGCGTCGCGCGACCGCCATCAGCAGGGTCCACGCGAAATCGGCGGTCGTCTCGTCCAGCACGCCAGGAGTGTTCGTCACGGCGACTTTTCGTTCGGTGCATGCGGGTACATCGATATTGTCGAAGCCTACCGCCACGTTTGCGACGATCCGCAGGTTCGGCCCAGCCGCGTCGAGTAGCTCGCGATCGACTTTTTCCGTGAGCAGGCAGATGAGCGCGTCCTTGCCTGAAACGCGGTTCAAAACTTCCGCTCGAGGAGGGCGCTCCTCCCCTGTCCAGTATTCGACGTCGAAATGCTCCGCAAGTTTCTTTCGCGGCTCCTCAAACAAGACATGCGTGGAAAATAATTTCGGCATGCTCACACGTGGCCCCGGCGCTTGAAAAACAACTGGGGAGAGTAACACAGCTGCCCCCGGGATTTCTCACAAGCGGGCTGCGTCCGATGGATAATCACTTTGAATTCAAATGCAATTTGGCCTGGATGGCCAGTGGCACAGGCTTCGGCCTGTGGATTTTGGTTCATTCTAGGCCGAACCCCCACAAGCTGAAGCCTGCGCTACTTTGGGAGCTTGATGACTCGTTTGGGAGTCCTCCAGCTGCGCGGCCCGAAATGCAAAGTGACCGTGGCGCCGCGCATGAGCGGCGAGGCTTCCAGCACAGGGGCGATCACCTTAAAGATTGCTTCGGCATCCGGCCCGTTGACGAAGAATCGGCCTTCGCTGCCGTCGGCGGGGAGTGCGTGCCCGTCGTATTCACCGACCTTGGCTTCGGCAATCGCGGTCTGAATTTGGTCGCCGAGCGAATAAACATATTGAAAGTTAGTGGAACCGTATGCGAAACGCACTTCGACTTCCTGCGCCGAAGGGCCGTTCTTCGCGGCATTTTTTGACCCGAACAGTTTTGACAGCAGGCCCATGAATCCTCATCTCCATTTATATCGTATTGCGATACAGTTCACCTGAGAGAGATGAATCTCGCGGAACGATCATCGGGTAGCTGGACGACCGATTCTTGCCCCATCGCTGCACATAATCTTAACCCGATCGATGCCCTTTTCGCGACATTTCTAGCCCCGCCAAAGCCCCATCCGGGCGATCGGTTTCACAGGCCAGCCCGCAGGCCGGCCCGCGCGTTGACTCTGCCCAAAGCCCCAGACTATAGTGGCCGAAGGACCTGGAAATCCATTTGATGCAACCGCAACTCATCCGCGAACTCGAGGCCCTCCTGGGGCCCAAGTCGGTCTTATCCGCGCCTGAAGATTTGATGCTTTACGAATATGACGGGTCGGTGGAGCTGGGATCTCCGCGCTGCGTCGTTTTTCCCGCCTCTACAGACGATGTCGCCGGGATCGTGCGCCTCGCCAATCGCTACGAAACTCCGATCGTGGGGCGCGGCGCGGGCACGGGACTTTCCGGCGGAGCGATTGCTCGCAGCGGCGGCATTGTGGTCGCGTTCTCGCAAATGAACCACATTCTCGAAATCGATGCGCCGAATCTTCGCGCGGTTGTTCAGCCCGGAGTCGTGAATCTCGACTTGACCCGGGCGGTCGAGCACCTGGGCCTGTATTTCGCGCCCGATCCTTCGAGCCAAAAATCGTGCACGATCGGCGGAAACGTCTCCGAAAATTCCGGCGGTCCGCACACCCTGGCGTATGGAGTGACGGCCAATCACGTCACGGGTCTCGAACTGGTTCTACCCGAGGGCGAAATTGTGCGCATCGGCGGCAAAGGCATCGAGACTTCGGGCTATGACCTCTGTGGCCTGCTGGTCGGGTCCGAAGGAACTCTCGCGCTCATCACGGAAATCACCGTGAGATTGATGCGCAAGCCCGAGGCGGTGAAAACGCTCCTCGCGGTGTACGACACGCTCGACGACACCACGGAATCCGTCGTCGAAATCACGGTGCGGGCGATCACTCCCGCCGCGTGCGAGATGCTGGACGGATTCACCCTGCGCGCGGTTGAGGACTACGTGCACGCGGGATTTCCCAAGGACTGCGCGGCGGTGCTGCTGATTGAAGTCGAGGGGCTCACCGAAGCCGTGGAGGCGCAGGCCGCCGAGATCACCGAAGTTTGCCGCCAACATCGCGCGCGCGAGGTGCGATCCGCACGAAACGATCAGGAGCGCAACCTTTTGTGGAGAGGCCGGAAAGAAGCATTCGGCGCCATGGGGCGCATTTCGCCCATGTACTACGTGCAGGACGGCGTCATCCCGCGCACGCGCCTTCCAGAAACGCTTCGGCGCATCGAGGAAATTAGCCGCAAATACGATTTGCAGATCGGAAATATTTTTCACGCCGGCGACGGCAATCTGCACCCGCTCATCCTGTTCGACGAGCGCGATCGCGCGCAATTCGCGCGCGTGGTCGCGGCGGGCGGCGAAATCATGCGCCATTGCGTCGAGGTTGGCGGCGCGCTCACCGGCGAGCATGGAATTGGCATGGAAAAGAACGAGCTCATGCCGCTTATTTTCACGCCGGAGGATCTCGCCCTGATGGAACGAGTCCGCGCCTCGTTCAATCCCGCCGGGAGGTTGAATCCCGGCAAAGTGCTGCCCATGGGCAAGGCCTGCGGAGAAATCCGCGTGCCACCGATGCCGGCTTCCACAACGATTCCCACATGAACAGGCCCGCGCAAACGTCTCTCCTACGTCTCGAAGAAATCGTCGGCGGCATTCACGTCGTTACGGATGCCGCGCAAATTGCGGCGCGCGCCGTTTGTGGTGTTCGGCCTGCCGTCATAGTCCGGCCTGCGGACCCCGCCCAAATTGCGCAAATTCTTAGGTTTGCGGCTGCGGAAAAATTGGCTGTGATTCCCACAGCAAGCGGCACGAAGCTCGGTATCGGCTCGCCGCCCGCGCGCTACGACCTTGCGCTCGATCTCTCCCGAATGAATCGCGTGCTCGCTTACGATCCGCAGGATCTCACTCTCGGCGTCGAGCCGGGCGTGCGAATCGAGGATTTGCTTGGCACGTTGGCGAAGAAAAAACAATTCCTGCCGCTCGCGGTTCCGTTCTCGGACCGCGCGACGATCGGGGGGATCGTCGCAGCGAATTCGAGTTCGCCGTTGCGCCACGCCTATGGCGGGGTCCGCGACTTCTGCCTCGGCATGGAATTTGTGACGGGAAAAGGAGCACAGGCGAAGAGCGGCGGGCGCGTCGTGAAGAACGTGACGGGCTACGACCTGCACAAATTGCTGATCGGATCGCTGGGCACGCTCGCCGTAATCACGCGTGTGAATTTCCGCACGTTCCCGATGCCCCAGGCGCGAGGAACATTCGTCGCGACCTTTTCTTCGGCGGAGGCTGCATTTGATTTTTGCGGGATGGTTTCGCATTCCGTTCTGACGCCGCAGATCGTGGAAGTCGCCAATCCTGGCGCCGCGGCGCTGATTTTTTCGGGTGAATTTTCAGCGCGTATCGAACCGCGCACATGGTTCGTCATTGTGTCGGCTGCGGGTCAGCCCGCCGTTGTGCAACGCCACGAACGCGAGCTCGGGCAGATGGCCGGCCCCGGGGACGCTGAAGAGTTCTTCGCTCTTACCGAGGACGAAGCCGATTCGGTCCTGGCCCAAATTCGTGAATTTCCCAGACGGATGCTGGAAAGAGCTCCCTATGGGGCGATTTTCCGCATCGGCGCCGTGCCCGGTGCGATGCCCATGTTGCTGGGAAAACTGCGCGTGCTGGCCGTACAACACGAACTCGACTTTGTTTCTCTCGGACGAGCGTCGGGAATTATCTACGCCGCGTTCCTACCCCAAATAGAAATTTCCGAAATGCCCAGGTTTCTGACGGAAATCGTCACCGAGGTTTTTCGTATCCGCGGCCAGCCCGAACTGCAGGCTTCCGCCATGCTGGAATGGTGCCCAGCGGATTTAAAAACGTCCGCGGATATCGTGTGGGGCCCGTCGCGCGCGGATTTTGAGCTGATGCGCCGCGTGAAAAATTCTTTCGACCCGCAAAATGTGCTCTCTCCGGGACGTTTCGCCGGCGGGATATGAGGCCATGACCGATCAAGTCGCAAACATGGAACAAACTCCCGGCCCAAAACCGCGGAGCGGATTTTCCGGCGCGGACATTCCCGCGTATGACGACTATGCGCACTGCGTTCACTGCGGCCTGTGTTTGAATCATTGCCCCACCTACAAGCTGTGGGGCCTCGAAGCCGATTCCCCGCGCGGACGAATTCGCCAGATCGTGCTGGTGGACCAGGGCCGCCTGCCGCTCGGCGACTCCTTCGTGAAACATATCGATCAATGCCTCGATTGCCGCGCCTGCGAGACGGCGTGCCCCTCGGGCGTCGAATACGGCAAGCTGGTGGAAGCGGCGCGCGCGCAGATCGAGCAGAATTACCGGCGGCCATTTTTCTCGCGCCTGGCGCGGGATTTCGTGTTCCGCGGCCTGCTCCATTACCCGAGACGCATCGCAATCCTGGCGCGCCTTCTTTACGTGTACCAGCACTCCGGCCTTCAATCGCTCGCGCGCGCGACGGGAATTCTGCGGCTGCTGGGATTGGCAGACCGGGAAAGGCTTCTGCCGCCGATCGATCATGAATTTTTCTTCTCGAAACTTGGGCGCACTTATCCCGCTATTGGCCATCGGCGCGCGCGCGTGGCCTTGTTTGCCGGATGCGTGGCGCAAGTGAGTTTTTCAGCGTTGCACGAAGCGACCATTCGTGTCCTCACCGCGAACGGCTGCGAAGTCGTCGTCCCCGCCGGACAAACCTGTTGCGGGGCGCTCGCGGCGCACGCCGGTGTTCGCGACGTGGCGCGGTCGCTCGCGCGCATCAACCTCGACATTTTCCTGGGTGAAGAATTCGACGCCGTGATCACTAACGCCGCTGGTTGCGGTTCAACGCTAAAGGAATACGAGCACCTTTTCGCAGCCGGGACTGCAGAACACGACAAGGCGCGCGCGTTCCGCAAGAAAATGCGGGACGTCACCGAGTTCCTCGCCGATCTTGGACTCTCGGCGCATCTTGCGACGTTGCCGATGCGCGTCACCTATCAGGATTCCTGTCATCTTCTCCACGGACAAAAAATCCGCGAAGCTCCGCGCAAGCTGCTGCGCGCCATCCCGGGATTGGAACTCGTCGAAATGGCCATGGCGGATTACTGCTGCGGTTCCGCGGGCTCCTACAACGTCACCGAGACGCAAACTTCGCTCGCACTTTTAGCGGAAAAAATGAAGCATGCGCGCGCCACAAACGCGCCGGTGATCGTCACCGCAAATCCCGGCTGCCTGCTGCAAATGCGCGCGGGGGCGGAAATTCACTCAACGGGGCAGGAAGTTGTGCACGTCATGGAATTGCTCGACCGCGCGCTGGTGAAGAATACGTAGGTTGCATCTCTCAGTAACGCAGACTTCAGTCTGTGGCCTCTTCCGAGCTTACAAAAATCAAAACCCACAGGCTGAAGCCTGTGCTACGACTACTTCTCCCCGATCAAATACTTGCAGCCGCGCGGTCCCATCTGCGCGGAGTGCGCTGCGCCGGCGGGAACATCACAGCGCTCTCCTACGCCATAAGTGCGCCTCTCGCCGCCCTGCGTCAGTGTCATTTCGCCGTCCAGGATGATGTGAGCCGTCTCCACAGCGTGCGTGTGGTCGGGATAAAGGGCGTTGGGGCTGTCCTGCCAAACATAGGTGTGGAGAAATCCTTCATCTTGCAGTTGGCGTTCCAACGATTTTTGATCGGCGGTCATTTTCTCCGTTCATGCAACGAGATTCTACGCTTGCTTTTCCTTCGGGCGGAATATCCCGGCGGCAATTCGCGCAACCGTCCGGCGCGGGACTAGCCGCACGGTTTCCGCGCCCAGCCAATTCGTGAAGCCGGAAATCACCGAACTTTTTCCCGACGCAAGCGCTGCAAGCCCAACGTGAGCGACCTTCTCGGCTGTTTCCGGCGCGCGCCGCGTGTGGTTGCGCTGCCCCGCAACCTGAAAAAATTCCGTCGCCGTGGAACCAGGACAGAGCGCGCAAACGCGGATGCCGTATTGCCGCACCTCTTCAGCGAGGCCCTCAGCAAAGTGCAAATCGAACGTCTTCGTTGCGGCATACGTCGAGATGTAGGGCACCGCCTGAAACGCCGCTGTAGACGCCACAATCAGGATGTCCCCGTTGCCGCGCGCAATCATTCCCGGCAAGTAGAGACGCGTCATGTGCACCACTGCGGTGACATTGACCTGCGTCATTTCCACGAGCCGGTCGAGGGGCGCCTTGTGAAATTCCCCGTAGGCGCCAAAGCCGGCGTTGTTCACAAGCATGTCAATCGTGATGTTCTTTTCTTCGGTGAAGGAAAAAATCTGCTGCGGACCGAGCGGCTGCCCCAGGTCCGCGACGCAGACAAGCGTGCGGATGTCATGCTTGGCGCTCAGTTCCGTCGCGAGGCCGGCGAGCCGGTCGCGACGCCGCGCCGTCAGCACCAGATTTGTCCCGCCGGCAGCCAGTTCCCGCGCCAGTGCCGTGCCGATCCCCGCGCTCGCGCCCGTGATCAACGCCCACTTGCCTTGCCAGTGATTCATGCCGCCCTCCAAAAGGATTCTACAGGACGCGCGCGGATTTTAGGAGAACACGATCCGCGTCGAAAGGTGTCGAAGGCAAGCGTCCTCGAAGCGGAGACTCCTTTAAAGGTTGGATTCGGAGTGCTCCGGGATGGATCACCAATTTTCTTCTGGCCGGAAGTTTGTGCTAGTCTGATTGAGCTTCCTTTAGTGGAGAGGTGTCCGAGCGGTTTAAGGAGCACGCTTGGAAAGCGTGTGTCGGGGAAACTCGACCGTGGGTTCAAATCCCACCCTCTCCGCCATACCTAAAGTAGTGGGTTTTATTTTCTCTCTCCTTAAGGCGAATGGTGTCGAAAAGCCTTCGAAGTTAATCAAGCTCCCGAAGGTTCAGCGGACCCGGACGAAGGCGTACAACCCCGACGAACTATCCAAACTCTTCGCGGCAATGACGCCCGCGGAATATTTGCGGTATCTCTGTCTTTGTCCGCACCGAATGCCGCGAGCAGGAACTCCAGTACGCCACTTGGAAAGACCTCGACCTGAAGGGACTCCGGTTCCCGGTGAGCGGCGAGGGCAAGTCGGATGTTGGTTTCGTTCCGAAGAACCACGAAGAACGGCAGGTCCCGCTCACCACTGAGTTGGGTGCGCTGTTGGCCGATCACAAGAAGCATGCGGCGTCCGACCGCTGGGTTTTCACAAACGAGGATGGCAAACCCGAGGGCCATTTCCTCCGCAAGGTCAAAGTGATTGCCAAACGCGCTGGGCTGAATTGCGGGCAGTGCAAGAGGACGATTCGGGAAGGCCGGTACGATAACCGCCATAAAGTCGAAACGACGTGCGAGAGCCGGCCCGTATGCGAAGAACACCACCTGCACCGACTTCGCAAGACGGCGGCGACGAACTGGCTCCGCTCCGGCTTCGATCTAATGTAAATCAAGAACTGGCTCGGCCACAAGTCGCTCGAAGTCACCCAAATTTATCTTGACTCTGAAATGCACGACCCAGAGGACCAGAAGAAGCTCGACCGCGCCGGGCAGTTCTGAGGTGCTCTCGCATCTTTGCTTTCCAACCGCTGGAGCGATCCAGACCTTATGCGGCAAAAGAAAGCTGCGGATGACTGCAAAGGCGGTGGGGAGCAAACCAAAGTGCCGTTTCACATAGACGGCAGACCCGTCTTTCACGTTAAGGGTGCCACCCTGGCATTGGTGCAACTTCCGGATGCGCGGTGATCCAGGAACAACAGAACTAATGCGAAATTGCCGGCATCGGACTAGAATACGCCGATGCGGAACGAATCGCGCCGCCGGAGAAACTTAACACGCCTTTTGGGCGCGGGTTTACTCGTGGCGCTTTGCGTCCTGCCCACTCTGTGTGTGTGGGCCACCCCTCAAGATTCAGTCCACTCGGGCGCTGACAGCGACATTCCCAAGGCCTTCACCTCCCCGACCACCAACCAAGACTACATCAAGCGCGAAGTGATGATCCCCATGCGCGACGGAGTGAAGTTACACACGGTCATCGTGGTGCCTAAGGGAGCGAAGAACGCGCCAATTCTCCTGACCCGCACACCCTACAACGCCTCCAAGCGCACCGCCCGAAACGATAGCCCGCACATGCTCGCAATTCTTCCGCAGGGAGACGAAGTATTCGTCGAAGGCGGCTACATTCGCGTTTTTCAGGATGTCCGCGGCAAGTACAAATCCGAGGGCGACTATGTCATGACCCGACCGGTCCGGGGCCCGTTAAACCGCACTGCGACGGACCATGTGAGCGATGCTTACGACACGATCGACTGGCTGGTGAAGAACACGCCGGAATCGAACGGTCGCGTCGGCATGATCGGCTCTTCTTACGAAGGCTTCACGGTCGTCATGGCTTTGCTCGATCCACATCCGGCGTTAAAGGTTGCTGCTCCAGAGAGCCCCATGATAGACGGATGGATGGGTGATGACTGGTTTCACTACGGCGCTTTCCGCCAGACCAACTTCGATTACTTCTCGAGCCAGACGACCAAGCAGGACGAAGGTGACCCCGTGCCACGCGACGACTATGACGACTATGAAGCCTTCCGCCGGGCGGGGTCGGCGGCCTCTTATGCGCGGCTCCATGGCCTTGATCAACTGCCTTGGACTGAAAAGATCATCGAACATCCCGCGTACGATGCCTTCTGGCAGGGGCAAGCGCTCGATAAATTGGTTGCGCAGCATCCGTCGCAAGTACCGACCATGTGGATTCAGGGTCTATGGGATCAAGAGGACATGTGGGGCGCGATTCATTGTTACCTGGCCCTTAAGGCGCAAGGGCAGGTCGCGCATAATTATCTGGTAATGGGTCCCTGGAGACACAGCCAGGTGAATTACGACGCCTACAATCTTGGGCCGCTGAAATGGGAAGGCGACACCGCTCTTCAGTTCCGGCGCGACGTGCTCAAACCCTTCTTCGATCAATACCTAAAAACGGACGCGCCGAAGGCCGACACACCGCCTGTGTTCATCTACAACACCGGCGAGAACCATTGGGATCGCTTGAAGAACTGGCCGCTGGCCTGCGAAGCGGGTTGCGCGGCGCCGCTGAGACCGCTTTATCTGGAGGCAGACTTCGGTCTGGGATTCGACAAACCGGCAAGTTCTGGAACTGCTGCGGATTCCTACGTCTCCGATCCGGCGAAGCCGGTTCCCTATCTCCCACGCCCGGTCCGCTTTGCGGACTCGGACCGCTGGAAGCAGTGGCTGGTCACCGATCAGCGCACCGTGGCCGACCGGACGGACGTGTTGACATATTCAACGCAGTTGCTCACCGCGCCGGTGCGCATTAGCGGCGCGCCGATTGCCGATCTCTTCGCTGCCACCAGCGGCACGGATTCGGATTGGGTGGTGAAACTGATCGACGTTTTCCCCGACGAAGTTCCTAGCCAGCCGGAGTTAGGCGGATACGAGTTGGCGGTTTCGATGGACATTTTTCGGGGCCGCTATCGCCAGAGCTTCGATCACCCGTCGGCCATCCCGGCCAACGAACCGCAACGCTATCACTTCGTCCTGCCGACTACCAACCACGTATTCCTGCCAGGCCATCGAATCATGGTGCAGATCCAGTCGAGTTGGTTCCCGCTATACGACCGGAATCCGCAGACCTACATGCCCAATATTTTTTTCGCGAAGCCGTCGGATTACTCGAAGGCGACACAGACCGTGTTCCGATCGGCCAGTCAGGCGAGCGCGGTGTGGTTGCCAATCGTAAACTAGCTTCCTCTTATCAGGATGGCGGCGGAGGCGGATGGGCTCCATAGAAGACCACTCGATGGAAACCACAAAACCTGCTTGACTCAGACCGGCCTTCTCATGGAAGAACTTGGGCTGCCGCCATGGGCAACTGCTGGTGATAACGGGATTATCTACACCTATCGATTCAGCGGTCCGTTGACAAGCGCTCTCTAGTCGTGACAAGAGACAATGCTCAGGAGGCCAAATTAGGGGTGATCCGTGGCGTAGCCGCTCCGGGTTTCGTGAGGGTTACTGGCCTAAATGCTAAAACTCTCGGACGAATATGGAGCTACTGCAAACATTTGCTGAAGGCATGAATCAATGGGCAAGGCCCATCCGACAGCCTTGCCCATACAACTCGCAGAAAAACTAGACCGCTGCCGCTGCTTTCGCTTCCCCTGAATGCACTGACAATTGGGCGGGATGCGTGGTTTCGATGATGTCCTTCGCCTTCGCCACCTCTGCAGCCGTTCCGTGGGCGATCAATAGGAACTGATCCGTCTTGAGGGCTGCTTCATATTTCACAATGCTGTCTTTGGGAATTCCCATGCTATAGAGACCTGCTCCGAGTGCGCTCACTCCTCCCACCACCACCGCACTTTCGAGTGCTCCCACGATCCATCCAACTACAGGTCCGGCAGCTAGGATTGGGCCAAGACCCGGAATCATGAAAAAAGCTGAACCGAACAAGAGCCCCCAAAAACCTCCCCAAAATGCGCCAACTTTGCCCCAATACTTCATGCGGTCGCCCGTATTGTAGTAGCCCAACGCATGCTCATCCGTGTGGTAGCCCCTGCCAACGATCGACAACTTGTGCATGTCGACCCCGCCGCGCTGAAGCTCTTTCACCGCTTGGTCTGCTTCGGTATGCGTGGGATACACCGCAACAACTGAATTTTGTGTGGGCATTTCATAGTCTCCTCGGATACTTGCCATCCTTCTCTGACCGTCCGGCTAAGTCCCAAGGTGAACTATCGCAGAGCGCTAACGAGCAAACTGTTCCCTTTTGGACAGGAGGCGTCGGGAATTCACACGCGTTCCCTAAGGCTTACCCCAATTTGTCCCTTTCTGAACAGAAATACTTGGTACTGGCGACTAATGTTTAGCGGTAGATCGTCCGATCTTGATCCGAAACTAGGAGAAAGCAAATGGACAATGCGAAAGCTGAGAAGTGTGCACACCCAGTTTGTTCGTGCGTGACAACGTCGGGCAAGTACTGCGGCGCCCAGTGCGAAGCAATGGAAAAAACTCCGGACATTGATTGCCGGTGTGAACACAACAGTTGCAAAGGCCACACGCACTAGACGAGGACAGTGGACGACCACATTTTGGGTTGCTCTCCCGCAAGAGATCAGGATGAGTTCGTGGGCAAAAACTTCCGTAGGTGACTCGAAAAGGAGATGCTATGTCATTCGGCCTTTACTCGATTGGGTTTGCCATCGTGATCGGCGGCCTGATTTATGCCGCACACTTGATGCACGTTCCCGCACACTGGATTGCGGTAGGCGCGGTCATACTCTTAGGAGCCGGGATTCTGTCAGGAGTAAAGGCGACGCGTCAGAAAGATCCCGTGGGATAACGGTGTTGCCTGAATCTGAATGACGACCTCGTTTGGGATGGCGAATACGATGCACTTCTCCGAGGCAAGCGAAGCACAGACATAGGAAAATATGCGCCACGCTCAGGATTCCAGCGATACGAATCTGGTCTCATCCGGGAATTCTGTGCGCGCGGACGATGAATCTTTTTGGAGCCGGCCCCACAAAATAAAAAGGATAACAGGTCACCAGGGTTAGGGTTGTGTCAGCGGAATTGTCCAGCACTTGCGTGTCTTCAGGCGCTACCACTTGCATAGAATCCACAAGATAGAGATACGAGCCGTCCAGCGTCGTCAAAGTGATTTCGTCATCATGCTGGACATTGCGAAGTGGCCGGAAAAATGTGTCCCGGTGTCCAGCGATCGCGACGTTCCCCTGTTGTCCCGGCATGGGCGTCCCCCGAACGTGTCCGACTGCCCGCCGTAAGGTTCGTCCGTCCGTGCCTTCCAAAATCATTGCAGTAAGGCCGATCCTGGCGATCTCGATTCTTCCCAACGCTCCGCCTGGCGCCGGTGCGGCAGTCAGAATGGCAACCCCGCCAGCGCTGGCGATAGGCGGTCTAACGCTCTCCAATTGTTGTTGAAAGCGACGAGCCTGATTCGCCTGGTAGAGTTTCGCGTCGAGTAATACAAAACCGCTGTAACCCAACGCGAGAACACCGCCGACCAGGAAGGCGTCGCGGCACCAGCGCAAGATTCTATTGGTGCGTGTCGATTGAACCGACTGCCGTGTGATTCGTAGCTTCATGGCCGATTGCTCTGGCTGACTTCAGACGAGTGAAGATTTTGGGGCGCGGAATACCCTGCACGAGTGCTGACGGAAAATCGTCTGCCACCCGACGCTTCGCGTGCCTTCACATCGATTTTTCGATAAGACCCGTCTTGCTTCTTGTTCGTTGGTACGAACGAGATGGTGTATTGGCTACGAATGTCGTGGGCGATTTGTTCACAAATCGGAAGAATCTCCTGCAAACTCGCGGGGAAAAATGCCTCGCCTCCGGACGCCCCTGACAGGTGCTTAAGCACGTGTGGGTTGCGATCCTCGTCGGTTTCGTCAAATATCCCCAAGGTATAAATGACCGCGTTCGATTGATTCACCATGGACTGGATTTGGGCCAGGTTTCGCTTGCTGGCGTTGTCGCCCCCATCGCTGACCACGATCAATACTTTCTTGTTCCATTTGCCCTTCTGCAGTTGCCCGAGACCAGCAGCAATCGCGTCGTAGAGAGCCGTCATTCCGGTTATGGCATTTCTGGATAGCGCTGTTTCCAGTTGAGCCGCGTTATTCGTGAATGGCAAATTCGCTGGAAGGCCCATCGAAACATGTTCGTTGAAATTGACCACGAAAATTTGATCTGCCGGATTGCTGGAGCGCACAAATGCCATTGCGGCGCCAATTACGTCTGAGCGTTTCGGACGCATACTTCCGCTGTTGTCAATCACCAAGCCAATTGTAACGGGCACATCTTCGTGACTAAAAGATTCGATTTGTTGAGGGACTTTATCTTCATAGACTTGAAAGTTTTCCTTGCCGAGTCCGGAGACCGGAGCGCCTTTATGGTCCCTCACGGTTGCCTGCAGGACAACCAAGTCCACACTCGTTCGGATCGCGTACGGGCCCACTTGTTCAGGTTGTGGGACGCCTTGAGAGGTGACGACGCAAGGCAAAACGATCAGAACTGGGAGCGAAAGCAGCCAGCGCTTTTGAACTGCGTGTCGTGTCATATATTTCTGACTTCGCTTTGGTTCTCCGAGTATCTCGTGGAATTTGAGCGGTAGCCCCGGATTTCGGACCCCACCGCCCACGAGGACAGGTCAAACTCACCCGCCCCCTCCACACTACGTACAACCTCCCGATTTAGACAGATCGCTTCGTAATGATCAATAGAGTAAAACCTGCAAACAGTGACAGCAGTCCGGTCAAAGCAAACAGTGGCAATGAGCTTGCCGTCTGGGGCAGGGCCTGCGCGACCTCTGTGGCCGGCGGGGCTGCCGCAACTGGTGCTGGAGGAGCTTGGACTACTGCAGCGACTGGAACTTCTTCGCCAGTGGGTTGGATCGCCGCAACGGGTACGCTTTTCAATGTCTCAACAGGCACCGCTGTCGTTGTTTCGACGGGCATTGCGAGGACGGGTTCGTTTACGATCTTTGCCAGCTCGATCGCCCGTTTCTTTGAGTAAACAAATTCCTGGCCCCAAGCGTATCCGGGATAAAACCAGGCCTTAATCGCTTCGGGTTGGCCCTCGCCTCGTTCTTTGAACGTCAATACGCTCTTGTCCGTCGGCTTCAAACGGACATTGTCGATGGCGAGGATGGTGGTATAGACGTGTGTTCCGTCCAGGTTCGTGATTCGGACAATGTTCCGATCGGAAAGTGATTCTACAAGCGTAAAGACATACGTGCCGGCGGGTAGAATCTGGGCATCCACGCCCGGCACTTCGAAGGGCTCACTGAACGTCATTATAGTTCTCTCGTTAGTCGTCTGTGCATTAACCCTCGCAGTAATTGCCATTGCCGACAACACAAAACAGAAAATCATCGCCACAAATTTGAATCGCTTCATTTTGTAACCTCTTTTGTAATTCGCAGTATGTCTTCGTTTCTGTTACACAAGATGGATCGCCACACAGAAATCGAGGCGCTATGGCTTCTCAGCCGCTTTGTCTTCTTGAACACGTTGTCCCGCTTTCGGGTCCACCGCCTTTCACCAGATTCTGGCTGGCAGGCGATGGCGCATCGTTTATACGCACCGGCATTGAGCGTGTCAGTTCAATACAGCACAGATATCTGATCAATTCAGCTCAATCCGACTGTGCCGGGAAAACTAAGCTTTCAGGAATGTCGCAGATCAAAGAGTTGGCGAGGGAGATCAATCGTGCAGAACTATGCTCAGCAGGCCACTGTGGACCGTCAAGCCGTCAGCGTAATCGATAAAGCCAAGCTTCTTGAACTTCATCATGAAATGGCTGACGCGCGATCGGGTCGTGCCGACCATTTGCGCCAAATGTTCCTGATTAATTCGGGGGAGGACAGTTTCGGCTTTGCTTTCCTTCCCAAAATGCGCAAGCAATAAAAGGATTCGGGCCAGGCGTTTCTCGCTGGAATTGAAAAGCTGGTCCACGAGGTCCGCTTCAAACCGGATGTTGCGGGAAAGCAGGTGAGTAACGAACAGTTCCGAAACGTCATGCTGCTCGTGGAGCATGCGAGTCATTACCGGCCGCTCAATTCGGATCAAAGTGCAATCGGACATCGCCGAAGCGGTTGCGATGCGCAGCGGCTGTCCCGCGAGGCAGCCTTCGCCGAGAAAGTCACCGGCGCTGAGCACAGCGACAATAGCCTCCTTACCTTGATTGGACGTGACAGCCAGCTTTACCTTGCCTTTCCGCAGGTAAAAAATGGAATCTGCGGGCTGGCCTTGCCAGAAGATTTTACGCTTTGCACCATACTCGACAGCAGTGTTGCCGCCGGCGATTTCCGTGAGGATAGTTTCCCAATTGACAGGCGGGATTTTCTTTCGTTTCAACACAACGCCCCAATGGAATCCATCGTCGCTTGCCATGCGCATTCCAAACTCGAAACAGTAATCACAACCGGCTTCGCGCAGAGCATCTGTCATAACATCCTGTGTCAAAGTGCATGAAGCGTATGTTCAATTTCGCACAGTTTGCCCGGAATTCGCCCGACGCGATTTTGAGCAAATACCCCATCAGCCGAAATGATATAAATTCATCGTCGCGTCCCACAGCGCCGGCGTGGCAGCTTACGAACACGCTCCGCGTGTCCATGGGCAGTTGATTTCACCGCCAGTCATAATTCCTCAAAATAAGAAGCTGTTCACAAATGAACAGATTCTTGGTTTCGATACTCGTATCATGCGACACGCCGCTAAAAAATCGCGTGCAGTAAAGTGAGGTCACAAATCATGCCTTTAGTTCAAGTGTTGTTCGCGCTGATCGTCGTCGGGGTCGTTCTTTGGCTCATCAATCAGTTTATCCCGATGGCGGGTTCCATTAAATCCATTTTGAACGCAGTCGTCGTTATTGGCGTGCTGTGGTGGCTCGGCAACGTATTCGGATTGTTCCACTCCCTCTCCCACGTTCGCGTCGGATAGCGAACTTGGCTGAATAAACGGCATTGGAGTGATCTGCGAGCCGCATACCAGAATCAAGGATCGAGCTGAAAACCCCCGCCACATGCCAAAGTGTGGCGGGCGTACGAGAACACTGTAAAGGAGACAAAATGGTGAAGTCATTTCGATTTATCGGTGCATCAGCCGTGTTTCTTCTTCTCGGATTAGCTCTTCCAGCTAACGCACGCCAAGAGAAACAGGAAGAGTCTAAGCCCGCAAGACAGGAGCAACAGGCTAAGCCCCAGAAACAGCAGCAAGCTAAGGCCCCGCAGCAGCAACAGGCTGAGCCCCAGAAACAGCAGCAAGCCAAGGCCCCGCAGCAGCAACAGGCTAAGCCCGAGAAACAGCAGCAATCTAAGGCCCCGCAGCAGCAACAGGTTAAGCCCGAGAAACAGCAGCAAGCTAAGGCCCCGCAGCAAGAGCAGCAGGCTAAACCTGAAAAGCAACAGCAAGCCAAGGCCCCGCAAGAACAGAAACCCCAACAACTAGAAGGCAAGCCTGCAAAACAGGAACAACGGCAAGCCTCTGGACAGCAGCAGCGTCAAACGCAGACCGCATCTTCACAACGCCCCCAGCGCACACAGCAAGCAATGGCCGCGCAACGTGCGCAGCCGGCGCTCCGTCTTAGCGACAGAGGCAACAGTAGAATTCCAGACGACCGTTTCCAAGCCAGTTTTGGCCGTGGGCATGAGTTCCACATGGGCAACCCGGTTATGGTCGGCGGGTATTCTCGATTCCAGTACGGCGGCTATTGGTTTGGATTCGTCCAACCGTGGCCGGTAGGCTGGTACTACACCGACGACGTTTACATTGATTACGTGGATGGCGGGTATTATATGTACGACCCGTACTATCCCGGTGCCCGCTTCGCGATCAGCGTTGTCCTCTAACGCCGATCCCGCGCGTTGTGTTCGAATACGATCCCGACCCGGCGCGGACAGTTGTCAAGAAATAAGATTGCCGCCGGGGCGGGACGCTTGAATATCATTGGATGGGTTCCCTTGGGACATTTCCAAGCCTGGCAGCAATGACATAACGATCCCGGCGAACGTGGCCCAGGCCGCCAATTTCTACCAGTCGCATGGACTTCTCTTCGGCGGCCACGACATTCGCGTCGCCGATCCGGCTCGCCCGCGAATTATTGGAAACTTCCAATTTGACTACACAGCAAGCTCCCTCAAATGCACCGAGTATCCTTGGTACGACCGTGTCTTTGTGAAGCCACACAGCCAGATTGAATGGGATCCGATGATCTGGGCCCGGGTGGAATCCCTGATCGGGGCGAGTTTGGGGCAAATAATGCCACGCGGGGAAGCACAGTAGCCAAGAATATGCTGCGCACGCCCTTATTTCAGATATCTTCGCAAAACGAGCAATAGAGCACAGTATTCGTATTCGCAAACCCTGATACTGCGACCTCACCGTAACTCAAGGAGACTCACCGTGAAAAATTCCGCAGTGCTTTTGGCAGTCCTCGCAGTTTTGGGCACATCGACGTTAACCCAGGCCCAAACCACAAATTCCGACGAACACAATCAAACGCCTACCTACAGCGTAAGCGTCGTCAGCCGCACGACGCGCGCCGTGAAGTATGAGCACCGTCATGGTTCCACAAAGATCGATTTCGAAGGCACGGCTCTGATGCCAGGCGCATCTGGTGTAGCGAAGGTAGAGAGCAAGAGTGGCGCCATGAAAGTCGAAGCTGAATTCAAAGGCCTCGATAAACCCACGTCCTTTGGCACTGAATATCTCACCTATGTGATGTGGGCAATTTCCCCCGAAGGCCGGCCCGTAAACCTGGGCGAAGTCCTGGTTGGTGATGACCATCGCAGCAAGCTGGACGTCACGACAGACCTGCAGGCTTTCGCGCTGATCGTGACCGCGGAACCTTATTATGCAGTGCACCGCCCCAGCGATGTTGTAATCGCGGAAAATGTGATTCGGCCCGACACGGTCGGAACCAGCGAAGCCGTGGATGCGAAGTATGAACTCATCGACCGGGGCGGATATATTCCCACAGGCTATCACTTTGACCCGGTTGTTTTGAATTCCAAACTGCCTCTTGAATTCTTTGAAGCGCGCAACGCCCTGCGCATCGCCAAGTCGGCCGGAGCCGAGAGCTACGCGGCCTCCAGTTATGAAAAGGCCGCCAGCCAGATGAAGCAGGCAGATGATCTAGGAACCAGGAATCACGTCAACAGGAAAGCGCTCATCTCCGTATCGCGCGAAGTTGTGCAGACGGCGGATGATTCCCGGGAAATTGCCGTGAAGCGCATCGATGCGGATCGCGTGGATGCCGACAAGAATCGTGAGGCGGCAAAATTAGCAGGCGCCCAAGCTACATCGAAGAGCGAAATGCGGGCCCGCATGGATGCCGAAGCGGCAACCGCCAATGCAAACCGCCGCCGTGTAGAGGCTGATCAAGCTACAGCTGAGGCGCAGCGGCTACAACAGAACGCCCAGGCGGATTCGGATCGGAATCGCTCTGCCGCCATTGACGCCAATCAAGCCACTGCGGAAGCTCAACAGGCACAAAGAAACGCGGAGGCAAATTCGGATCGGAATCGCTCTGCCGCCATTGACGCCAATCAAGCCACTGCGGAAGCTCAACAGGCACAAAGAAACGCGGAGGCGGAATCGGACCAAAACCGTCTCGCCGCTGCGAACTCAAAACAGCAACTCAATCAAGCAGTGCAGGATCGCGAAGAACTGCGCGCCAAATTGTTACAACAATTCAATGTGATTTTTGCCACTCGCGACACTGCCCGTGGTCTTATCGTGAGCCTGTCGGATGTATTGTTTGACACCGGCAAGTCCACACTTCGTCCGGAGGCGCGCGAGAAGCTCGCAAAAATATCCGGAATCGTTCTAGCCTATCCGGACCTTAGGCTCGCCATCGAAGGCAACACCGACAGCGTGGGCAGTGAAGCCATGAATCAAGCGCTATCGGAACAGCGAGCCGGTTCCGTCCGCGATTACCTGGTAAAAGAGAAGATTCCGGCGACGTCTATGACGTCGCAGGGATTTGGCAAGACGCAACCCGTGGCGTCGAATGACACCGCGGAAGGGCGCCAGCAGAATCGCCGCGTGGAGATGGTGGTCTCGGGCGAAGTCATCGGAACCACGGTCGGGATCGTATCCGAAGTCCTGCCTCTGAATTCCCGTCCATAAGATGTCTAGCGCAGAAGTGGCGGGCCCCGGCGATTCAAGAGTCGCTGGGGCCCGCGCAGTTTGAGCCGCCTTGAAGCAAGACAAGTGAGTCCTCGGGTGTATCTAAGAGGACACATCCTTATAAAGTGTACCAAATTGAACAGTCACGAATGCTGACCCGATTCAAAATTCCCGCTATGGGAACCCTATAAGTTCCATTAGCTGGTCGGGCGGCCCGCACCAGCTTTGGAGGATAAGAAGGCGGTTTGCAATGCTACACACAGCCCAAAACGAAAAGCATGTGAATCGTCAAATTCTTGGCGCCCGTCGTATCGCGACCCACCGGCGGCGAATCGTTCGAATTCTCTTCGTGGATGATAAGGAATCCGACGTCGACCTTTGCTTGCAAGAACTCAAACGGATGGATTTTGCGGTCTCCTCGGATTGGGTTCAAGTCGCGACGGAGTTCCAAGAACGATTGCGCACGCAGTCCTATGATGTGATTGTGAGCGATTACTCCATGCCGAGTTGGACGGGGATGGAGGCGCTCGAACTGTTACAGCAGTCGAACCAGGATATTCCGTTCATCCTTGCCACTCGCATTCTGGAAGAGGGCATGACGGACTCGTTCATGCGGAAGGGCGCATTCGATTGTGTCGATAAGAATCGCCTGAACCGTTTACCCCTGGCCGTCGCTCTGGCAGTAGAGGAAAAAACCCGGCGCGAGGAGCGGAACCACGCGGAGAAAGAGTTGAGGCACTCGGAAGCCCACTATCGCGCTCTGGTCGAGAATCCAACGTATGGCATCTGCCACTTTGACGTGGACGGCCATTTTCTCGATGTGAATGCCGCGCTCGTGGCCATGCTAGGTTATGAATCCAAAGAGGAATTAATGGTTATGAACGTGGCAACGGAAATCATCCGTGATCCAATCGAGCGCGCGCAACTCTTTGATTCCTACCGGCGAACGGGCCACGTCGATCTGATCGAAGTCGAATGGAGGCGGAAAGACGGAACACCCATGAAAGTGCGTCTCAGCGGCCAGCAGGTGGGCATTGAGGAAGGAGCCCCGCAGGGGTGCGAGGTCATTGCCGAGGACGTCACGGCGCAACGCGCTTCGGAAGACAATTTACGTCACTTAGCGGCTACCGATGCGCTTACTGGGCTGGCAAACTACCGCAGGCTTACCGAAATCCTCGAATCAGAAATCAAACGCTCGCAACGCACCGGACGGGCCTTTGCCGTGCTCCTGTTTGATCTGAACGGAATGAAGCGGATTAACGACAACCATGGCCATCTGGCAGGCAATCGGGCGCTCTGCCGATTGGCCGATATCTTTCGCTCTTCTTGCCGGTCGATTGACACTGCCGCGCGCTACGGCGGCGACGAATTTGCAATTGTTCTGCCGGAGACCGGCGCGAAAGAAGCAGGCGCTGTCGGACGCAGGATATGCGAATGGCTCTCCAGCGATCACGAGGAGCCTCTGCTTTCAGTGAGCGTTGGCACTGCGGTTTATTCAGAAGATGGCGCAACCATCGACACCTTGTTTCAGGCAGCGGATCGCGCGCTCTACGAGATGAAGCAAATGAAGGTGGCACATTGACCCAATCAGCGTTTTCCTTCGGCCTTGTCCCGCGTCGGTAGTCCGCCTCATTCCAAGGGTTCCTAGCCAGGGGCGCCTCTCAGTTCCCATCGTGACTCGGCGTTGACCCACGGGATCGGCTTTATTTGGCCGCGAATCGCCGTCGAGAGGACGCGGAAAGCCGGGCCGATTTCCGGACTACTCGGGAGATAGCTGTTCAGATTTGAACAGATTTTCCATTGCGGCCGCGGTACAAATACCCGTGGATCTTGTGAAGTCGATCCCAAAAACCAGGAGGCTGACCAACATGATCGCTGAGGGAACGAAAGATTTTTCGCCTGTGTATTCTGCCTGGTTCGGCAAACCGGTGGTTTTGCTCGTCGTTATCCGTCAGTGCCATGTCCCCATGCCGTGCAGGATCGTTGGCGAATCTGCCGCCGACGTGCGCGTCCGCATCCAGTCCGGATGGGAGATGGATGTCAGAAAAGAATTGATTCTTGCCGTTGAAGAAGTCGTCATCGCCAAGGATGCCCGAGTGAATTGACGCGGCCGCCCAGGTCCTCGATTATTTCGTTACCAGCGCGCCGGTCTATCGGACCACTGGGGCTGCGTGTGGCAGAAATCGGCTGCAAGCCGTTGACAATATTCCGGTGGGCACTACGTTTGATTTTTACGAATTGAAAGGAGATTTGCGATGCTACTGCTAATTATTCTTCTGGTGCTGTTGTTCGGCGGAGGCGGCGGCTATTACGGGTACTCCAGATGGGGACGTGGGGGAGGCCTGGGGGTCGTCGGAACCGTCCTCCTCATTCTGGTGATCGTATACCTGGTCGGCGGGATACGTTGACCGCACTCTCACCAAAGTGAAACCGATGTGATTTGAAAATGCGTCACCGCCGGACGGCTCGTCGCCGCGGCGCGCGGATCAAATTGCGATACAGGAGAGACAATCTATGAAGAAAAGTACGAGGGACAAAGCCAAAGGCAGGTTTCACGAAGTGAAAGGTAAAGTTAAGGAAAAAGTGGGAAGAGCGACGAACAATCCCAACCTGGAAGCCAAAGGCCAGGGCGAAAAGTTTGGCGGGAAGGTCCAAAAGAAAATCGGTCAGGCGGAGAAATTCCTCGGGATGTAGTGTGGAGGGCACTGCCTGGGATGTATACGAAACTGCACTCTGATTTTGACAGCAGAAAGAAAGATGATCACCGGTCACTTAATCGCAGCGCTGCTGCCGACGGCGGCACGAAGTATGCGGCGCTGGCTCTTTCACCTCGGCGGCATAGGTCTGATCCCGCTTGGCCTTCTGGATAACTCCCTCCTTCCACTTCCGGGAATCCTGGATGTGGCCACGATTGTCATGTCCGCGCGCCAGCAGCAGTGGTGGCTTTACTACGTCTTAATGGCATCCGCTGGTTCGGTGATCGGAGGCTTTATTACCTACCGCCTCGCTCGCAAAGGTGGGAAAGAGGCGCTCGAGCGCAGATTCTCGCATAGGAAAGTGGACAAAGTTTGCGAGATCTTCGGGCGATGGGGGTTCGGCGCTATCGCCATCCCTGCTTTGTTGCCGCCGCCCGTGCCCATGGTTCCATTTCTCCTTGCGGCGGGTGCCATGCAATATCCGGTAAGAAAGTTCCTGGCGGCGCTTACGCTCGGCCGCATCTCCAGATACTTGATTCTGGCTTATCTAGCCGCGCGATATGGCCGGCAAATCATCGCCTTCATCGCGGAGCACGGACACCCCGTCGTAGTGGCAATTTTCGTGGTGTTGCTTGCCACCGCCGCTGTGGTTCTCTATTTCTGGCGTGGAAGTAAGATCGAAAAATGGACATGGAAATTGGGAGGGCGTCCCCTCTGAAGTGCGCAGTCCCCTAGTCGTGAAGGACAACGCTCAGCAGAGAAGCGTTTACTTGCAGCCCGCCGTTGTATTTGATGAAACCCATTTTCCTGAATTTATTCATGAAAAAGTTGACGCGAGAGCGCGTGGTACCAACCATTTCCGCCAGCGTCTCTTGCGGTATTTTGGGAAGCACCCTTTGGGGCTTATCCTGCTTGCCATAGCGGGCCAGCAGCAGAAGCGTCCGCGCCAGCCGTTTCTCGCTGGAATTGAAGAGTTGGACGATCAAGTCCTCCTCAATCCTGATGTTGCGTCCCAGCATATAGGTGATAAAGCGATCGGAAAACGCATTTTCCGAATGGAGCACGCGAAACATCTCCGCGTTGTCGATCGTTAGTGCTGTCACATGCGTAACGGCGGTGGCGGTCGCCATGCGCATTGGCTGTCCTGCCAATCCCCCCTCGCCGATAAAGTCCCCTGCTCCTACAATCCCCACCACGGCCTCCCTGCCGGTTTTGGTGACCACGGAGATCTTCACCCCGCCTTTTTGAATGTACATGATGTTCTTGCAGGGATCGCCCTGGGAGAAGAGAGTCTCTTTTTTCCCGAACTCCGTCAATGTTCTCGCCACACCGGCTGAATTGAGAAAGGCTTCGGCGTCGAATTGGGCGGGCTTCTTGTTTGCGTTTGCTCGTTTGCTGGTTTTCATAACGCTCTCCTCATGTCATTCCTCCGCCGACTGCCGGGGTTCGTGCCGTACGTTCGGCCGTCTGCCGGTCTGGAAAATTTGGAGTCGTCTCGAGCGCACTCGGGTTTGGGGTGGTCGGCGCAAATATGAGAGGCATACTCATTGTCTCGCTGGCGTTCATAGTTCTGCTTCATCTCGTCCAGATCGCTGCCACGCGGCGGTCCTGAAGGGTTAAACGTCCAGCCGCACGCGGAGCAAGCCCAAGCTTCCATTCGTGCGGTTTTGATCCATACCATTCTTCTCATAATGGTTTACCTGATTTGTTGCTTTCCCTAGCTCTCGAACTATTTCGCTTCGTTGCGAATCTTAATCCTCCCAGGAATTAGCGGTAATGGATCCTGCGAAGGAAGCGGCGCCGACTCATTCGGGTCGAAACGGAATTCCTCAATAACTGCCTTCCGCGTGCGATAGGTTTTAGCCGGCGGGGTTGCAATCGGAGAGCGTTCTCGGCGACCTCCATTGGAACCTGCTCGAAATGTGTTTTCCCTTTTCGCATGGTCGTCACTCCTGTTTCTGCTTACACCGTAGCAGTGCTCAAGGAAGACGGGGAGAATCTTTAACAAGTCTTTGATGTGGCGGCTCGCCTTCATTAAGGGGAATTTGGATTTCGTTAACGCGAGCCGTCGTTTTTTTTCGGGATGCCATCGATGCAAGTGCGGGTCATCCTCTATGAATATTTCATTTGTACGCAGGGCTACGGCTATGTTATATGTACGCGAGAGTAGTTATACGCTTGAACTGCGGGAGAATAACGATGAGCCCAAACCGAACCGTGGCGCATTTCAGGACGCTGGACCTGGGCGACGTTCCTCATTCACGAGCCGGCAAGAATAAGAAAGTTGTTTCCATGATTCTGCGTGACCTCGGCCAACTCAAAGACGGCGCTGCCCTGAGGGTGCCTCTGGCCGAGCTGGGAAACTCCAAGGAAAACCTCCGTTCCGCGTTGAACCGCGCTACTCGAAACGCCAAACTGAAAGTTGCCACAGCCACAGACGAGGACTTCCTCTACGTTTGGAACGTAACCAAGTCCGCTTAGACGCCGCGATTGGCCAGATGGCGCCCCGATTGCCCTATGCAGGAATTTTGTCCACGCGGACATTGAATCTCTTTGCGGCCGGCCCCGGAAGATCGAGCGGATAGCGCTTCGCCCGCTCTTAGAATGCCGCCATAGCCGCTACCCCCCGTGTTATCGTTGCTCCACGCATTTAAATGCCTATTGAAAATTGTGATCAAAAGGGAACAGACATCTGTCTTTACCCCATCTAGGATGCTACTACTGACGGCGAGATGAGGAAGATGGAAACCAGGATTGAGGGCTGGGACGGTTCTCCTCCGATTCTCGCCGCTCTAAGAATTCAGGCTTCACCGAAAAAGATAAGGGGACTCATTGCGTGAAATCAAAGCCATAGAATGCACGTGTGGACTCAGTGCGGTGATCGTGGGGCTCGGTCTTTACTCCTACTATGTTCGTGAGCTATTGGCGTCTTTGGTCCTTTTCACCGGACTCTTTTCCCTTCTAAGTCTCGTGGCACTCGGAGTGTTTCTTGTCTATTACGCAGGCCAACAGATAGCAATCTGGGTTCCGCCAGCCTCGCGCGGCATGGTCGCTCTCTCCCGCCGCCTCATTGCAGCCTACGCAAGGTCTTGAGTCGCCATAGTCTCCATCTTAATAAGCTTGAGGACTGTGCATATGTGAACAGACGAGCCCCTCCGGCTCACCTAGCATGGTAATTGGGGGAGTAGGCGGAATGGGTCGCCGGAATTTTAGAGAGGTTTCCAAATGCAAGATGCAATCAAATCGGGTTCCATCTTGGTCAAAGAAGGCACGCTGTTTCCGGAAGGCCTTCAGCTGGAGAGTGCGGCGTATTCCCCCGGATGGAGATCGGTCCAAGGGCTGGATGGGAATGCGCTCGATCGAAAAACCCATGACGCGGGATGGACATTCTTCTATTTGGCTGGCGAAACGAGAGCCACCGTGCTCGGTCATGAGGGACAGGAAACGGTGCACAGAGCGATCAATCGAATCCTGGCTGACCTGAAGTCGGAGAGATTTAATTCTCTGGAAGTCACGCGTGTAGCCTTCAAACATTTCCTCGGAGTGCCCTACGCGACTGTGTCCTTCCACAAACGAAACATGCAGGAGGGGATGTTTCTACTCGGAGGCGATGATTCTCGTGCATGGAGGGATGAACGCATTACTGCAGCTTGAACCGAGCGTGCAGGCGATGGAAGTAATTGGGGAGAAACGAAAATGAAAATAACATGCCGTGGAACGATTTCGTTACTCATGGCCCTGCTTTTCGCTCCGCTGATTCACGGACAGGATCTTTCCAAGTACCGCAATTTTTCGTTCGGGATGAGTGTGGCCAGTGTTTCCAAACAAGTGGACCTAAGCGCTACCGAGCTGCAGTTGGTCCATCACCGGCCGGCGCTGATTGAAGAGTTGACCTGGTATCCCCCGCAACCCTTTGAAGCTTCGCGCCCAGCCGAGCCCGTCGAGAAGATCCTTTTCTCTTTCGACAATGGCGCACTCTATAGGATGCTCGTCACCTACGACAGTTCCGCAATTAAAGGACTGACCGACGAAGACATGATCCGAGTCATTTCCGCAAAATACGGGGTTGCCACGAAGCCTGTCGAACAAGTCAATTTCCCCACGAACCCAACGTACAGCGCGACCGAAAAAGTGATCGCACGCTGGCAGGATGATCGATATTCGTTTAATCTGTTTCGGTCCCCGGTGTCGGATACCTTCGCGATCGTCATGTTTGATAAGCGGCTGGACGCTCAAGCCGGGGTTTCGATCGCCGAATCTGTACAACTGGAACGACAAGAGGCTCCGCAGAAGGAAGCCGCACGCGTGAAGAAAGAGGCCGATGATTTGGAAGGGGAGCGGCAAAAGAATATCGAAGTTCTTCGCCCCTGAGATCAGCAGGCGCCAATTGAAACCAATTTCAAGTAATCACTCTTGCCGCGCCGTATTTTTTCCCTTTCACGACGAACTTGGAATGGAAAAATCGCGGCCCAGCAAGTTCATTCACCAACACACCCATAGGGCCGTCCGCTATACTCGTTGAGAACGGTTCTGAAGTTAGCTGAAGACCCTCTATCTTCATTGGAGAAAGGTATTGGGGCTGGCAGACCCCTTTCACACCACAATCCCTGATTTCCACAATGAGTACGAATCAATCTTCGACCATTCTTCTTCCTAATCAGGAGGAGCCGATACGCTCCGAACTCTTCAGTTTAGAACGTCTCGAGCAACACGCCGAAAGTCTTGCGGCGGCGCAAGTAGTCACAGATGAAATGAGCCGCGGTCGCCCGCTTATCCCCCGGGTCTTGGAGAACGGCCGCGTGCTGCTGATCTCCTATCGCGCGATCGCCCGTGCGATTCAAGACGAGCATTCGATCACACCTGCTGCGGAGTGGCTGGTCGACAACTTCCACATCGTCGATGAGCAACTCCGGGAGATCAAAGATGATCTGCCGGCAGGCTACTACCGCAAGCTACCCAAGCTTGCCTCGGGCCACTTGGAAGGCTATCCACGCGTGTTCGGAGTCGCTTGGGCATTTGTGGCGCACACGGATAGCCGATTCGACCCTGAAGCGCTGCGCCGCTTCGTGGCGGCGTATCAGCGGGTGCAACCCCTCACGACCGGAGAGCTCTGGGCGGTGGCAATCACCCTGCGCGTAGTGCTGGTGGAAAATCTGCGCAGGATGGCGGAGCGGATGGTAAGCAGCAGGGTGGCCCGCCGCGAAGCCGACGCATTAGCCGATAGCTTGCTCGGGCCGGAGGGGCAATCCGCAATCTTGCCGACCCTTTCACGCCTTGAGAAAGGTCGCTTGGAGACGGCGTTCGCGGTGCAGCTTGTACAGCGCTTACGGGATCTGGACCCTAAGGTCGGCCCCGTTCTGCTTTGGCTCGATCAGCGCTTGGCCCTTGCGGGAACGAACGCCGATGAAATTGTCCGCGCCGAACACCAGCAACAAGGGGCCATGAGCGTGTCGGTGCGCAACATCATTACCAGCATGCGTTTGATTTCTGCCTTTGACTGGCAGGAATTCTTCGAGAGCGTCAGCCTTGTAGATGAAATTCTACGCAACGACACCCATTTCGCCGACATGGATTTTTCTACGCGAGATGACTACCGTCATGCCATCGAAAATCTCGCGCGCGGATCGAGACACTCGGAAATAGAAGTTGCAAAACGGGTCGTGCGGCGCGTCAAGCAAACGGTCCAAGATTCCAGCGAGGTCCAGCGTAATTCCGACAACGTCAGCGCAGAGCGTCAAGAAGAGCCCGGCTATCACCTTATCTCGCGAGGGCGCCCGGCCTTCGAGCGCGAACTCGGTTTTCACGTTACCTGGAAGCGCTGGCTTCTCCGTTTCTACGTCCGAACCGCGGTCCCGGGCTATCTGGCCACCATTGCAGTTGTAACTGCGATGATCCTGGCGTTGCCGCTGTTGCGGGTCCACGAGCGGGGCATGACCGCAAGAGGACTTCTGCTCCTTGGGTTGCTCGCCGCGGTGCCTGCCTCGGACTTGGCGATTGCTTTGATCAACCGCGCGGTGATGGGCTTGCTCGGGCCGAGGAGGCTCCCGCGAATGGAGCTGCGCCACGGCATCCCCGAGGACTTGCGAACGATCGTGGTCATGCCCACACTGCTTACCACCGCGGCTGAAGTGGCAGAGCACATCGAGCGCCTGGAAGTTCATTACCTGGCAAATCCAGAGGGAGACCTGCGCTTCGCGTTGCTCTCGGATTGGCTGGACGCACCGAGCGAAACCCTGCAGGGCGACGATGATCTGCTCGCCGTTGCAGTGGATGGCATCGCTCGGCTGAACAAAAAATATGGTCCGGGTCCCGGCGACGGCGAACGCTTTTTTCTGTTCCACCGCAAACGCGTGTGGAACGAGTGCGACGGCAAATGGATGGGCTGGGAGCGCAAGCGAGGAAAGCTTTATGAACTGAACCAGCTTTTGCGAGGTTCGACGAGCACCACATTCGTGACTATCAGTGGCCCCCTCCCAGCAAACCTCACGGGCGTTCGCTACGTAATCACGCTCGATGCGGATACGCGTCTGCCAAGGGGTGCTGCCGCTCGATTGGTTGGTACGATGGCGCATCCTCTCAATCGGCCAAGGTTCAGCGATCGCGAAGGACGTGTTGTAGAGGGCTACGCCATCGTGCAGCCCCGCATTACTCCTTCGCTGCCTGTTGATCACCCGAGTTCCCTCTCACAGAAAGTTTTTTCTGGCCCAAGCGGCATTGATCCATATTCTTCGGCCGTTTCGGATGTTTACCAGGACCTGTTCCAAGAAGGCTCCTACACTGGAAAAGGTATTTACGATATCGATGCCTTTGATGCGGCACTGGCGGGCAAGGTACCGGAGAATGCGCTCTTAAGCCATGATCTCTTTGAAGGCATTTTCGCCCGGGTAGCCCTGGCCACAGACATTGAGTTGTTTGAAGAATTTCCCTCGCGTTATGAGGCCATCGCGGCACGCCAGGACCGGTGGGCTCGCGGAGACTGGCAACTCCTGCCCTGGCTTTTCGGACGGGGCCAATCGCGACGGAGGAAACAAAATCCTCTCAGGATTCCAATCATTGGCCGATGGAAGATAGTCGACAACCTGCGCCGTACTTTGTCAGCACCCGCCGCTTTTCTGACACTCGTTGTGGGCTGGCTTCTGCCACCGGCCTCTCCCTGGGTATGGACGCGTTTCGTTCTCGGCACCATTGCAATCCCTGCGCTCCTCCCATTCTTTATCGGACTCAGCCCGCGTCGAAGAGGGATTTCCCTGCGAAGCCATATTCGCGGAGCGTTAGGCGACCTGGGGCTCGGGGTGTCACACATTGGCTTGTCTTTTACATTTTTGGCGTACCAGGCGTGGCTGATGACGGACGCGATTCTGCGGACACTCGGCCGCCTGTTTATCACGCATAGGAACTTGCTTGAGTGGGTGACGGCAGCGCAGATTAAGTTTTCGGCGGAATCCAAGCTTTCCGGGATATATAAGCGCATGGCCGGCGGTGTTGTGGTGGCCGTTGCGCCGATTGTGGCTCTGATTTACGGACATACCCAGGCTTGGGTTGCGGCGGCTCCGTTCCTTGTTCTCTGGGCTGTGGCCCCTGCCGTCGCAGTCTGGATTGGTCGTCAACCGCATTCTCCCATAACAAATCGGTTGTCGCTGGCCGACGAGGAGGCTTTCCGTTTAATTGCGCGCCGGACATGGAATTTCTTCGAGACCTTCGTCTCACGTGAGGGCCACGCGCTCCCTCCCGATAACTTTCAGGAAACGCCCAAATCCGTAGTCGCCCACCGGACCTCGCCTACAAATATCGGGCTCTATCTTCTTTCCACGGTTTGCGCACGAGACTTCGGATGGATAGGCATGTTGGAATCGGTCGAGCGCCTGGAAGCCACGCTGGCGACCGTGAGCCAGATGGAATTGTTTCGCGGGCACTTATACAACTGGTATGACACGCTTGATCTTCACCCGCTCGAACCCAAGTACGTTTCGACCGTGGACAGCGGAAATCTCGCCGGGCATTTGTTAACCCTCGGCAACAGTTGCAGGGAGCTGGTGGAGAAATCATCCGTCGGACCTCACCTTATCGCCGGATTGCAAGATACAGGCCGGCTGCTGCGCGAGAGGCTTGTCAAAATCGCTGACATGCCACGCGCACATATCGTTGCGCGGAAGCAACTCAGCAATTCTGTGGACGCAATGATAGCCTCGCTTGATGCGTTACCTGTGGATTCCGTGGATTGGGCGATCCGTCTCAAAGAGTGGAGTGCTCACGCTCGGACTGTGGCTGACATTGCTCAAGCTTTGGAGCAGGAGCATGGAGGCAATCTCGAATCCGAATTGCGTACCTCAGCCGAGGCCTTCAAAGCTTGTGTCGAAAGCCACGTCCGTGATGCGGAGATCCTGATTCCGTGGGCGCGCATGGACTCGAAAAACATTCTAAAACTGGCCAAAGCTCTGCGAGACCTGGCACCCGAGGGGAAGGCGATCGAACAGTCCCTCCGCATTATCCCCAAGCTAGCGGATGCACCTGACAGATTCGACTCTGCCCTCAATGAGCTTTCCGCTTTGCGCGCTCGTCTGGGGAATAGTCTCACTGGAGAACGGGCCACGATCGCGCAAATGGATGAGTTGGCCGAAGCGTTGAGGCGTTCGGCTGCGGAGGCTGACCTACTTACTCGCCGTCTTTCAGTCCTTGCTCGCACGGTAGACCAAATGGTCCGGGCCATGGAGTTCCGTTTTCTGTTTGACGATGCGCGCAAGCTCTTCTCGATTGGTTATTGCGTGGCGGACGGAACCATGGACCCAAACTGTTATGACTTACTCGCGTCAGAAGCGCGCCTGGCAAGTTTTGTCGCCATTGCGAAAGGCGAAGCCCCGCCGACGCACTGGTTTCATCTGGGACGCGCGCTCACGCCCGTGGATCTCGGATCAGCGCTGATCTCCTGGTCGGGCTCCATGTTTGAATATCTCATGCCCGCGCTTGTGATGCGTTCCCCGGAAGGAAGCTTGCTGAGCCAGACCTATGAATTAATTGTGCGGCGTCAAATTGAATACGCCGCGGAGCGTGGTGTGCCCTGGGGAGTGTCGGAGTCAGCTTACAATGCGCGTGACCTCAACCTCAATTATCAATACTCCAGCTTTGGCGTACCCGGCCTGGGGCTCAAGCGGGGCCTCAGCGAGGATGTTGTCATTGCACCCTACGCCACCGCGCTTGCGGCCATGGTTGATCCAGCTGCGGCCTTGCAAAACTTTCGTCGCCTGGAAGCAGCGGGCGGAAACGGCGCGTACGGGTTTTATGAAGCGCTCGATTACACAAGTTCACGACTGCCGGAAGGTGAAACGGTGGCCGTTGTGCGTGCGTTCCTGGCACATCATCAAGGAATGTCGCTCCTTGCCATCGCAAACCTGTTGAACGATGGCGCAATGCGCAGCCGTTTCCATGCCGAGCCCATGGTGCAGGCCACCGAGCTGCTCTTACAAGAGCGCACCCCGCGAGACGTGCTCGTTGCCCGGCCGCGCGCCGAAGAAGTATCCGTCACAGCTCATGTTCGTGAACTTACCCCGCTGTCGATGCGGCGATTTACCACTCCGCATAGTTCCATCCCGCGGACGCACCTGCTTTCCAACGGAAGATACGCTGTGATGCTGACCGCAGCGGGCTCAGGCTATAGCCGTTGGGGGAATATTGCCGTCACAAGATGGCGCGAGGATGCCACACGCGATTGCTGGGGCAGCTATTTCTTTCTGCGCGATGCGCAGACGGGCGAATTCTGGTCCGCTGGGTATCAGCCGAGCGGCGTCGAGCCAGATTCTTACGAGGTTTCGTTTCATGAAGACCGCGCCGAATTTGTCAGGCGCGACCGCTCGCTGACCACCACGCTTGACGTTGTTGTATCCCCTGAGGATGACGCGGAAGTTCGGCGCGTCTCCATCACGAACTTAGGCATGCGTACTCGTGAAATCCAGGTTACCTCCTACGCCGAGCTTTGCCTGGCCTCCCAGGGTGCCGATGAGGCCCACCCGGCGTTTTCCAACTTGTTCGTTCAGACCGAATTTGTCCCCGATGTCGGCGCGCTGCTGGCCACGCGACGCAAGCAATCCGACAAAGAAATTGCCGTTTGGGTGGCGCACGTGGTCGCTGTGGAGGGTGAAACTGCCGGTGACCTGCAATTCGAGACAGACCGCTCGCGATTTATCGGGCGTGGGCACAATGTGTGCAATCCCGTATCGATCCTCGATGGACGGCCGCTTTCCAGTACTGTCGGGTCCGTCCTCGACCCCGTCATTAGTCTGAGGCGAACGGTAAAGATTCCGTCCGGGACCACTGCGCGCGTTGTTTTTGCCACCGTAGTCGCTTCCACTCGAGAGCAAGTGATTGAACTCGCAGATAAATATCGCGGGCCCACAACTGTTGACCGCACTCTGGCATTGGCTTGGACACAAGCACAGGTACAACTCCATCACATGGGCATTGACATCAACGAGGCCCACTTATTTCAAAGACTCGCAAACCCTGTGCTTTACTCGGACGCTTCCTCACGCCCATCTTCCGATGTTTTGGGCCGCAATACATTGGAACGTTCCGCGCTCTGGGCCCACGGAATCTCCGGCGATTTGCCCATTGTCTTGGTGCGCATCGATGAAACTGAGGATCTCGAAATCGTCCGTCAATTGTTGCGAGCGCATGAATACTGGCGGATGAAACAACTTTCCGCCGATCTGGTCGTCATCAATGAAAGGTCCTCCTCGTATGCGCAGGAGTTACAGGTCTCTTTGGATGAACTCGTGCGCGGCAGCCGATTGCGGCTTTCTCCGGACACCAGCAACGTGCGCGGCAGCATTTTCCTCTTACGCGCGGATCTCATCTCTCCGCAGGAGCGGGCGTTGCTTCAGACCGTCGCGCGATCTGTATTGCTCAGCCGGCGTGGCACATTGTCCGAGCAAATCATTCGATCTGAGCGGGTAGTGGCCGTGGCGTCACCCGCTTCACGTCAGCGGCGTGCGGCCAAACGATTTGACGTGCCGCTTCCCCAGCAGCCCCTCGATTTTTTCAACGGTCTTGGTGGATTTGCCGATGGCGGCCGCGAATATGTGACTGTCCTGGGAGAGAGTTTGCGGACTCCCGCACCGTGGATCAACGTGATTGCAAATCCCTCTTTTGGATTCCTTGTTTCTGAATCTGGCTCGGGGCACACCTGGTCGCTGAACAGTCATGAAAATCAACTCACGCCGTGGTCCAACGATCCCGTCACCGATCCTCCTGGGGAAGCCATCTACATCCGTGACGAAAGCTCCGGTGAGGTATGGAGTCCCACAGCGCTGCCGATACGCGATGAAGTTGCTCCATATATTGCGTGCCATGGCAAGGGCTATAGTCGATTCCATCATGGATCTCACGGAATTCTGGCCGAGTTGTTGCAATTCGTGCCCGTCGCAGACCCGATCAAGATTTCCCGCCTCACGCTGAGGAACGATTCCGGCCGCGTGCGGCGTCTCTCCATAACCGGGTATGCCGAATGGGTGCTGGGAAGTTCACGCAGCGCCTCGGCGCCTTATCTGATTACGGAACTCGATTCGAAAACGGGTGCGGTCTTCGTGAGGAGTGTGTGGAGTGGGGAATTCGGAGGACGCATCGCTTTTCTGGATCTTGGAGGCAGGCAGACTTCGGTCACCGGCGACCGGACAGAATTTCTTGGCCGCAACGGGACGCATGAGCGTCCGGCCGCACTCGAGCGTGGGGGTCCCCTTTCTGGCAAGATAGGAGCAGGTCTCGACCCTTGCGCGGCATTGCAAACTTTGCTCGAGCTACGTCCCGGGGCAAGCGCGGAAATCGTGTTTTTCCTGGGCGAAGCGGAAAATCGGGAGCAGGTGCAAGAATTACTTGGCCGCTATCGCACCGCAAACTTGAATGCGATCCTTTCCGAAGTTAAGGGGCAGTGGGACAACCTGCTCAACACCGTGCAGATCACCACACCCGAGCCCGCCATGGACATTCTTCTGAATCGCTGGCTGCTGTATCAGACGCTCGCGTCTCGTGTCTGGGGGCGTGCGGCCTTCTATCAGCTAAGCGGCGCGTACGGTTTCCGCGACCAGCTCCAGGATGGGATGGCTTTGTGTGTCTCCAACCGCGGAGTCGCGCGCGAGCATCTTCTGCGCGCCGCCTCGCGACAATTTATCGAAGGCGATGTTCAACACTGGTGGCATCCGCCATCAGGGCGTGGCGTGCGAACCCGCATCTCCGACGACCTCCTGTGGTTGCCTTACACCGTTACTAACTTCATCGAAACGACGGGCGAAATGGCTGTGCTGGACGAAGTCGTGCCTTTTCTGGAGGGGGATACGCTGGCCGAGGGCCAGAATGAATCCTATTTTGAGCCGCGCGTTTCGGAGACGCGGGCGACATTGTTTGAGCATTGCGCCCGTGCCTTGGACCGAAGTCTCTCTGTTGGAAGCCACGGCCTGCCACTGATGGGCACGGGCGATTGGAACGACGGCATGAATCGCGTCGGCGAGCATGGTAAGGGAGAAAGTGTTTGGCTCGCCTGGTTCCTGCACACGATTCTTTGGGAGTTTGCCAAAGTTGCGGATTCCCGCGGTGAACACGGCCGTGCCGAGGCGTGGCGCCTCCATGTGAGCGCATTGAAAGCGGCGCTGGAACGTGATGGCTGGGATGGCGAATGGTATCGCCGCGCTTACTTCGATGATGGCACACCGCTCGGATCAGCTGAAAACGTGGAATGCAAGATCGATTCGATCGCGCAGTCCTGGGGAGTCATGAGCGGAGCTAGCGAACCGGGCCGCGCGTCGCGCGCCATGGGCGCTGTAGATCATCAACTGGTGCGCCGTCCCGAGGGACTGGTTCTCCTCTTCACACCGCCTTTTGACCACACACCCCATGACCCAGGCTACATCAAGGGTTACGTGCCCGGCATCCGCGAAAATGGCGGCCAATACTCCCATGCTGCCGCGTGGACGCTCATTGCCTTTGCGGCCCTCGGCGACGGCGATAAGGCCTGCGAATTATTCCGGATGCTGAATCCAATCACCCATACCTCTTCGCGTGCGAGCGTGCAGCGCTACAAAGTAGAGCCCTACGTGGTTGCGGGCGATGTTTACGCCGAGCCTCCCCATATCGGGAGAGGCGGATGGACCTGGTACACGGGTTCATCTGGCTGGCTCTATCGCGCTGGACTGGAATGGATTCTGGGGTTCCGCGTCCATGGCATGATGCTTTCCATCGATCCGTGCATCCCCCGAAGCTGGCCCAGTTACTCCATCAATTTTCGGAATCACTCGGCTATCTATCAGATCAGGGTGGACAATCCATCTGGGGTTTCTCGCGGCGTTGCTTCAGTCAGTCTAGACGGCAGGTTACTCGCCGACCGCGCAAATATTCCACTTACTGACGATGGCGCCACGCATCAGGTTTTAGTCGTGTTAGGTTAGGACGTGCTCTATTTTCAGATCTGCCTCAAATGGCCACGCCTCAAGAGCAGGAATCCGTGCTCGAGGGACAACTCGCTTTCTTTGATGTCTTCGGACGGGACGTTTCCCTGGTCACCACTGAAAATGTTCATGATTGTCTTGCCAAGGGCCGCTTTCGTGCCAGACGTACCCTGGAAGTTGAATGTGGCCCAAATCGAACTCAGCAGCAATTCCCACATTCTGATAAGAGAACTTATCGGGACTTGCAGGGCAGAGACAACTGAAAGCATCTAATTCTATCCAAAACCAAAACATACTGCCTTACCTTGGAGAGTTGCCCCCTTTTGCACAGATTGTTAGCCCCCTTTTTGGTCGAATTGACATGGAATCTCAGCGGGACAACGAGTTACATCTCAGGGCTCACGAAGTTTCTCCCAATGAATGCTAGGCAATCTGGTGCCGTTCAGGATTGAGATGAGTGGAAAAAACTTTCGAATCGTACAGGCAGGCGAGCGGACCAACGCCGACGGAAAAGCAGTAAGGAATAAAGTACTGTTGGCAACGCCCGATAACGAATACGAGTTGATGCGTCCTTACTTGAAGCATATCGACTTCCCGCATCATCTCAGCCTTCATGAGCCAACGCAAAAAATCGAGTTCGTCTACTTCCCGAACCGAGGAATGGTTTCTCAAGTTGTAGTGACCAAAGACGGTCGAACCGTGGAAGTGGGTGTAGTGGGTAACGAGGGCTACGCTGGGGCAGGATTGGCAGCCGGCTTGAGCAGAAGTTCAGTGCGTGAAATCATCCAAATTGCCGGCGATGGCTTCCGAATGATGGGGAATGCGTTAGAACTCGTTCTGCGGTCGGCCCCCAAGTTGCAATTGATATTGAACAGGCATTCGGGGCTTCAAGGAATGCAAGTCGCACAGACTGCGGCGTGCAATCGGCTGCACGATATACAGCAGCGTCTCTCCAGGTGGCTGCTGATGACTCAGGATAGGGTGGATTCCGGAGTGCTTCCGATTACCCAAGATTTCATTGCGACTATGATGGGTACTGACCGATCCAGTGTGAGCTTGGCAGCGTCAGTCCTGCAAAAAAAGGGAATCATAGAATACGCGCGAGGTGCAGTGAAGATTGTGAACCGCAGAAAACTCGAAAAATCCGCCTGTGAGTGCTACGACGTCATTCAACAATTCGAGGATGACCTCGGATTGAGATAGCAATTCTTGCCAGTGTTGGATACCCGACAGACAGCAGCCTCGTTCTATCGCTAAAGTTTTAGCCGTGTGTATTCACTTCCGATTTGCTGGGTCCAAAAACCAGTGGCTTGGGCAGAACCCCATTCAGGGCAGTAAAAAGTTCGGCTTTTGTTGTAGCAGTTTCCCTCAAAGAGCATAACCGTAGCAAATCGAGAGGTGTGCTAAGGGGGGTCATGCGGCGCGAACTGGTATGGGTCGATGAACAGCTTTTTCAGGGCTGGGGTTGCTCCGAATGCGCATGGGTGTTCAATCCTTCAGGAGCACCTACCGGCGATTCGCTCGACGAAATGAAGGAGAACTACGAGCGGCGGCGCGACAAAGATTTTGCAGCCCATGTTTGTGCCGACCACCCTGCAGCCAAGAGCAAAAAGGTTAAATAATCCGGGCTGCTCCACTGCGCGCAAGTCGCGTAGCCCGGTCGCACGCCGGCTCTTTTTCCGCGTAATCCAACTTCCCCCGCGTTAGGCCCTGAGAAAACAAGCTCATCGATATCAGACTGGGGCCAGTTAGAGGTTTCTTCCGCAGGTCTGGGCTAGACCCGGAAAAAAGCTGAGCGACGAATCTGTTGCAGGAGGAATCTCGCACTAAACAGATTTTCCATAACTTGCATGGATCTGCTTATCGATTATTATTCGAGCCGATTTGACTATACGAGGCTGCGCCATTTCTTCAGTCACGCTCACGATGACTGCTTTATCGGATGCTTTCTTGGCTTCCTTGTCTTTTTTCTTGTTGCGCATAATAGTGTTCTTCTATCAGACCCTCCGCGGCCGGGATTGCGCTGTTCTTGATTGAACGCCAACCATCCAAGAGCCATGTTAGAGGCATTGGGATCCCTTGTCTGTCCCATTTTGATCACATACCTATTCTTGGCATTTCGCACCGGATGTCTTGACAACCATTCTGTGGGCGCAATATCGCGGCAGCGCCGAGAGGGAGAGGAATTTTCTGTTGAGGAGATCCGAAACGATGCCCGAGGACGACGAATCGCCCTTGTTCCGTCTCTTCCCATCCGCCACCTGAGAAACGTAATGCTTTAGAGGTCACCTCCGCTGGAACCATTGTGCAGGTAGATCCTGAGAAACGGTCTTCTCGCAATGTGGCCCACTACCGGGTATCCCATTCAATTGTTGTCGGGCGCAGCCTGCCAATAAAACCCCAAAATTAGCACCCACGTTACCCAAAAGTGTATTTACTTTCCAGAAATTCACACTATGGTAGGGTTACGCGGGTAACGAGGAACGCCGCTTAACGCAGTCTAGAGCGTTCTTGAACCTGCGAAAGTTCAATGACTCAATACGGCTTTACCGGGGTTAGCATTCGGCAGCCTCGTTTTTAGATGGGCTCGAGAAGTCCGGTTGCAAATCCCACCCTCTCCGCCATTTTGCGCCAAGGCTTTCCTCTGCATTAAAGCTTGCCCCACCCCTCTTTTAATGAAACAAAGGTACATTCGCAAACGTAATCGTAGGCAGGTCATTCGCATTCTGGTCATGGTTGAGCTGTGCGCACGCGCGGAATCGCCGCGGATCAGGAGCTAATATGAAAAAAGTGGCCACGTTTCTTCTGAAAGCGCTTGGTGGTCTCATCGCGCTGATTCTCCTGGGAATCGTCGCGCTCAATGTCTATCTATCCACACGACCCGCCGCCAAGACGATGAAGCCGGCGGGCGTCGTCTCGATCCCCACGTCATTTCGGCTGGGACGGCCGTTCATCGATTACATGACGATCAGCGGCTCGCGCCTTTATGCCGGGTACGCAAGCAGAGGCCTCGTCGGCGTCGTGGATACCGCCACGAATCAGCCCGTGACTACCATCGATGGCCTCACCAGAGTCCATGGGATCGCCGTCGTTGCCGACCGCAATCTCGGCTTTGCCTCTTCGAGCGGCGACAATGTGGTGGGCGTATTCGATCTTGCTACCAACAAACTGTTGCAAAAAATTACCGCGGGCGATGACCCGGACGCCATCATCTACGATGAGCATGCGCATTTGGTCTACGTTGGCAATCATAATGGGAAGACAGGCATGCTGATCGATCCCGCGACGCAGAAAGTAATTGCCACGATTCCACTGGGCGGAGAACCCGAGTATCCCCAGGCCGATCCCGACACGGGCCTGATCTTTCAAAACCTCGAAGACACGAGCGAACTTGTGGTGATCGATCCGCAGAAACAAGCCGTGGTCAAGCGCTACAAACTCGATCCTGGCGAAGGCCCCACCGGCCTCGCCCTCGACGCCGCTCACCATCGACTTTTCAGCTCCACAGGGAATAGAAAGCTGATCGTGATGGACACGGAAACGGGAGCTATAGTTGCCGTGCTGCCCATCGGCGCAGGTGTCGATGGCGCAGGATATGATCCAGACCTGCGGCAGGTTTACACCGCAAACGGCATCGGGACGATGACTGTCATTCATCAGGATTCCCCCGACCAATACCACGTTCTCGAAAATGCCCCCACGCATTTTGGTGGGCATTCGCTCGTCGTGGACCCCGTCACCCACCGGGTCTACGTGGCCTACTTTGGATCGATCGCCGCGTACGATCCAGTGCCATGAACCTTAGCCTCCCGACGTCACGCTGCTGTGGAGCAAATGTGGCGGCTCTAAAGCTGCAATAGAATCCTGATACAAGAGGGCTGGTGACTATGGACGGAATCAAACAGCATTTTGAGGAGGAAGCGCGGGATTTTGATCGAATCATCCTGACGCTGATCCCTGACTACCCTCGTATGGTAGAGGCACTGGTCGCGGCTCTGCCATTCGAAAGCGCCGCGCCCATAAGGGCAATTGACCTTGGCTGTGGCACTGGGACCGTCGCACAAAGTGTCCTGGACGCCTTTCCTAACGCACAGGTCACATGCCTCGATTTGGCCGAGAACATGATTGCACTGGCTCAGGCCAAACTCGCAAGTTACCCAGGCGTTCGCTTCGTCGTGGGCGATTTCACGGCCTTCGACGGAGAATACGATGTAGTCATCTCGTCGCTTGCCTTACACCATCTTGCAACGGATGAGGACAAACATCGCTTCTACCGCCGGATACACGGGAGGCTGAGCCCCGAAGGTGCTTTCTACAACGCTGATATAGTTTTGGCCTCCTGCGACCGCCTGCAAGCAACTTATATGCACCAGTGGCGAGCCTTTATGCGCCACACCATCTCCGACGAAGAAATCGAGGAAAAGTGGATTGCCAAGTACCATGCCGAAGACCATCCCGCAAGGTTGGTGGATCAGTTGGCGTGGTTGACGGAAATTGGTTTTGCTGATGTAGATGTGCTCTGGAAGCACTACAATTTTGCGGTTTACGGCGGTGTGAAACTTTGAGCCAAGCACCCCATCCTTCGCGCCCCGCGAAGGATGGGGTTTCTAATGTCATTGTCTAGAAAGAAGAAATCTAGCGCTTGGGAGGTTCGATTTTCTTCTTGCCTGGCGCGAGGCCGCCGAGGACCTCTGCGATCTGCTGGGCCACTTTGCCCGTTTGGGCGAGCGCCTGAAATTGCTTGTAAACGTCTGCCGCGTCTCCTTGTTTACGAGGCCCGACGGCGCAGACCACGACAAGGCGCTTCTCTTCGTAAATTCGGTAGATCACGCGGTGTGCCGCGAATTCGTGTTTCCAGTAGAGATTCAGCGGAGAACGCAGAGGAAGTCCGTTGCCTTGAGGATCCATCGCCAGCTTTTTCGTCAAAACTTTCTTGAGCTTATTTCTTTTGCTCCCGTCCAGAGCGGTTATGTCCCCGAAGGCATCGCCGGTGAACGCGATGGAATACCCGGGCTCGACTCCGCTCAAGGTTCGCCAAAGACCTCTTCCATCGTGTGCAGGCGGCCGGCGCGGACATCCTCATCAAGGGTCTCCGCAAGTTTCAGCAAACGATTGGTAAGCTCGCGGTTGGCGAGGACTTCCAGGGTGGCGAGAATGGACTCGCGTTCCCGCATCAAGGTATCCAGCCACTCCTTGTCCACCAGGTATTTCGATTCCTGCCTGCGATTCTCGATGAGGACAACCTGGCCGCCCTTTGCGGCCTTCATGAAAGTCTTCAGGCGGCCGCGAAGGCTTGTCGCGGAAACTTTTCTTACCGTCACGGCTGTGGTTTCTGTCATGGGCTTTCTCCAAACGTACGCTTAAACTAACAAAACGTACGTTAAAAGTATGCAGCCAGGATGGCCCCTTGTCAAGCGGCATGGCCTTCTTCCCTGGTATTCCAGCAACCGCTCCATGCAGCAACCGTGCAGCACCGCATCCACGCGTGAGTGGAATCGCTGTGCCGAATTTGCCTTCTCTGCTACACTTTTTGGCTCCGGTCCGGGGTAGTGCAATTGGTAGCACGCCAGCCTTTGGAGCTGGTTATCCTGGTTCGAGTCCAGGCCCCGGAGCCATACCTTTAGCGTTTGCCGCGATTATGAATACACCCGACCTGGCCCTGGGCGCGATCTGGTACATCGTCTTCCTTTTCTCGACGACGTGCCACGAAGCCGCGCACGCGCTCGTCGCCAAGCTCGGTGGCGACACGACCGCGGCCGAGGGCGGACAGGTGACGCTCAACCCGATTCCGCACATTCGCCGCTCGCCATTTGGGATGGTCGTTGTGCCCATCCTTTCCTACGTGGTGGGCGGCTGGATGATCGGATGGGCGAGCGCTCCGTTCAACCCCGCATGGCAGCGGCAGTATCCGCGCCGCTCGGCGTGGATGGCGCTGGCGGGACCGGCGGCCAACTTCACGCTCATGATTCTCGCTGGGATTGCGATACGGATCGGCGTGACGGCCGGCTACTTTCGAGCGCCGGAGTTCATTCGGGGTTATGCCAATCTGGTGTCGCCGGCGAATGCGGGGGACCCCACATTTCTCACTTCGGCACTGAGTATCCTTTTCATCCTGAATCTGCTTCTGGGCACGTTCAATCTGCTTCCAGTGCCTCCACTGGATGGTCATGCCGGGATCATGGTGGTGATGCCGGAAGGCGTCGCCCAGCGGTATATCGACTGGGTGCAGCATTCCCGGAACTTCGCCCTGCTTGGTTTGATCATCGCCTGGTCGCTGTTTGATAGAATTTTCCAGCCCGTCTTTTTCTTTGCGCTGCGCACCCTATACGCCGGGGTCCACAACGGCTAGCCTGCGCCACTCGAAATTTAACGTCTGCGATAATCTGACCTCGTTGCCTCCCTGTTTCAAAATTGCACACATGTCTCAATTTGCCCCTTCTTAGCCCCCGCTCTACTTTGGGCGCTACGGCATAAATCCTTCCCTTTCAACGCGTGAGAATTTTTGCACTCTGGCACGTCGTCTGCTTTAGACAGAGGCAGGAGCGTGATTTCGATGGGTAACTCATTCAACTCTTCCAGCGATTATCGGATTGAAATTTCGGGCTGGGGGTTAGATAACAGCTTCTTCGCGGAGAGGACCGATTTGATTTGGACGCCTGGCGGTGAAAAGAAGGTGCAGTTGCATCACGCATTGCCGGAGGGAGCCATTGTCTTCATCCGTTTGCTGAGATCTGAATCCTCGAGTGGAGCCGTTCCCGTCGCCTATCAGGTCCAAGGTATTGGGCCGATGGATTGCAACGGGCTTTGCCAGATGAGACTGGCTCAATTGCACCCGCGCTCGAAGGAATCTCTTGCGGAGAGAAATGCATCTAATAACTCAGAGGATTTGCCAAGGGTCTGCGACGCGCACGAAATCGAAGTGGAGTTGCAACGTGAGGAGGTCCTCCAATGAAACCAGAAACGATGATGACGACGACTCAAGACCGGCTCGCCACGTGTGAGGAAGTTCGCCTCGCGACTTCTCCAACTCCCGACCGCGTGCTGGAGCTTTGCCATACCCATGGCAATTACTGCCAGATGGATTCGGACCTCGGAGGAATCATCCGGTATCCGGCGGAGGAATTCGAGTTTTTCGCGTGCTTAAGCGAGATGGACGAAAGCGTCGCAAACTAGGTCCGGCACCCGCCAAAGGCAATTCGCCTTTGGCACACGTAGAAGGCAATTCTCTCCAAATTGGAACGAGTTTTTTGGATCGATCCGTAAACCAGATGTCAGTTCGAACAAACCCATGCCCCCAGCGAAGAAATGATTTTTGATCCACCCCATTCTAATTGATTGTCTGCAGTAGACTTACAAGAAGTTCCATCCAGCCCTGAAGCCCAGAAGATGAATTGCAAGGCCGGCCGATTTTCAGAGCGATTTTGGCATTGGCCTTGCCAGTGATTCATCATGAACACTTTGACAGCACCTCCCAAGGCAGGCCACTTTGTTCGTGGCAGCTCCGACGAAGCCATGACGGTATGTGTTTTGGATGATGAGCCGGGCATGGTTGAAATGCTGCAAGAATCGCTACGGTGCCTCGGGTACAGCTCCATTGGCACGAGCGACCCACAGTACGCGCTCGAATTGATCGACAAGGGCCGCGTGCGGGTGGTGATGTCAGACATTAAAATGCCTGGGATGGACGGCCTGCAATTCCTCGAGCAGGCGATGCAGCGCGATCCGGGCGTTTACGTCCTCCTCATGACAGGTTATTACTCGCTGGACAACGCCATTGCGGCCGTCAAGCGCGGCGCCTACGACTACGTCCCTAAACCAGTTGACAGGTCGCGTCTTAAGAAATCCCTGGACGAACTTGCCGAGTCGTTCCACAAGCGGAAGCGAATCCGCGGTCTGGAGCAGCAGCTCCTGAGCGACCTGGAGTTTCACGGAATCGTCGGCCGTAGCCCGGCCATGGTGGATGTGTTCGAAATGGTCCGCAAAGTCGCGCGGCATTACACCAACATTCTGTTGATTGGGGCGACCGGCGCCGGTAAGGAATTGATCGCCAAATCCATTCACCAGATGAGTCCCGTCGCGCAACAGCGTTTCGCGGTGTGCAACTGCTCCGCGATGGTCGATACGCTCCTCGAAAGCCAGCTCTTCGGACATATCCGCGGCGCCTTTACGGGCGCGACCGACACGCGTCCCGGCTTATTCGAATACGCGAATGGAGGGACTGTTTTTCTAGACGAAGTTGGTGAAACGTCGCTTCCCGTGCAAGCCAAACTGCTGCGAGTGATCCAGAACCGCGAAATCCAGCGCGTTGGCTCACCGGAAGTGCGTCACGTGGACGTGAGGCTCATCGCCGCCACCAACCGCGACTTGCGCGCCGAGGTTCTGGCCGGGCGTTTCCGCGAGGACTTATTTTACCGCCTCAGCACGATCCAGATCCGCGTGCCCAGCCTGTCCGAGCGCCTGGACGATATTCCGTTGCTCATTCAATACTTCCTGAAAAAATACAATGAGGCCTACAGCAAACAGATTAAAGGTCTTACGAGAAAGGCCCAAACCATCCTGTATCAACATGACTGGCCGGGCAACGTACGCGAACTCGAAAACGTGATTTCCTGCGCGTGCCTTACATCGGTAAATGACTTCATCGATATGGACGATTTGCCTGAAAATCTGCTGAAACCCGCTGCCCAAAACAGCCGCGGCGGGGAGACCTGGCGGCCACTCCCTTTGGAGGAGGTCCGCCGCCAACATATCCGCCGTGTGCTTGAGGCCTGTGAAGGCAATCGCGTTCGCGCGGCTCAAATGCTCGGGATTGGGCGTACCAGCTTGTACCGATTCCTAAAACGGGCTGAGAAAAAGCCGGCGAATTCAGTCGCATTGTAATCAAACTAAAAATTTAAAAACACTTTGTTCTCTGCGGGATCGTAATTCCCGGTTTCAGACATGAACAGGTTTCATTCTTCGGCACATTTCGCAAGTTGGAATCATTGATAAGTCGCATATTTTGTTTGGCGGAAAAAGTTCTTCACTGGCACGGCATTTGCATTTCTGTATATGCCATGACTGAGGCCAACATTTTCGGGCTGATCGCCAACCCTGCACGTCGCCCACCCAAATAGCCTGCCAGAATCCGCACGTGGCGCGCTGGTTCCAACCTAGGACTTGCGCGCCGCGCCCCACCTCGAACTGCGAAGGCAAGCCTGCCGAGAGGCGGCCATCCAATGCAAAACGAATTTCTAGCGTCCCTCTTCGGTAAAGGGTTCTCTTTATGGAACGCCCGATAAGTTACGCAGTAAGTAAACTATATACTTCGTAATCAATGCAGGCATTTTTTTGGCACGGGACGTGCCCCAATACCGTGGAACGACCGAGGAACCATGGTGCCCGAAGAAAAAAGCGACCTCAATTTATTTGTAATCGAACGTAGGAGGGAGGAAAGGCGCATCTTGGTACATGCCCCGGTTGAGGTCACCGAAATACACGGTGAGGGGCACCACTTCACGGAGCGAACTTTTATTGAAGATGTGAGCGATTTTGGTTGCCGCTTCTCTGCCCGCGGGCCTGTCCAACAGGGGGACACCGTTGCCGTGAAAATACTCGGCCCCCGTGGAAATAACTTGCCGGGTGAGGAGCCTCGTCTCTATGAAATCATGTGGGTCGCGCGGAAGGAGCGCAGTTCTACAGTAGGCGCCAGGTTGCTCCAGGGTGAAAAGCTGGCCAACATCAAGTTTCCGCCGGAAAATGGCGGACAGAATCCCGATCCGAAATGACCAACGAACGGCGGCCGGACAATCGATTTTTGCTGCATTCGGCGGTAGAAATCACCGGGGTCGATGATTCAGGGCTCCAGTTCGCGGAGCGATCGCGTCTGGAAGATGTCGGTGATCTGGGTTGCCGTTTCTCGATACGAAACGCGGTTCACCAAGGTGGCATTCTTGGCGTCGAACCGCTGGCCCCCGATGGCGAGAACTTCCAGGATGAGTACCCGCGGCTTTTTGCAATCATTTGGGTGAAACGCAAAGGCGATCGTTTAATGGTGGGCGCAAGAAGCCTCCGAGAAGGCGAACTATCCGACGCCGGCTTTCCCACGAACTGTGCCGTCTCGAAAGTTTCCGCAAAGTGATCCGTCAGCAGGCGGAATGCGTCGCGATGGCCCCGGTCGGAACCAACGTGACGCACTTCTCTTCCAGCCTTGGCCAGTCGACTCAATTCATCCGGGCATTATTCATACCCTTCCCCAGATTTTGCCGGTAACTGGGGTGATTCCGGTGGCTCTCGCTGCTATTCTGCGTCCGCCTTGCCCGATTCCCTTTCACCACTGTCGGCCGTGATTCTGGGCAAAGTGACCGTGTTGTCCATTCGAACCCTGATCGTAGTCTGCGCCGGCAAATCCACTTCCTTGCCTTTGCGTTCCACGATGTAGACGGCGGCGCCGATCAACCCAAACCCGAAACCCCGCGACACGTGGCTGAACACGGCGCCCACGAGGGTCCCGCCGCCAATTCCGATGGCTCCGCCAATGACGTCGCCTTTGACGTCGTGCTTAGCTTCGACCACCTGGCCCTCATCAACCTTGACGTCCCTCCTTTTCTTTCCTTCTCGATCTTCTGAGGATGGGCCTTCCAAGCGCATGATGCTCATCTTTGCCGGGAAGATGCGGCTGTCGATTTCAATGTCGCGAAACGAAAGGTTCATCGCAGCCTGACCGCGAAAAATCGAAAAATGGCGGGTGTGAAAGACTCCGCCGACGGTGCCGTGCACGCGTGCACCAACGGGCAGAATCACCTGGCTGCCGATGGTAACCGGCTGTGTCACTTCGGCGACAAAGGGATCACCGCTCTTGGCGACGGCGGTGCTTAAGCCGGTAATCAATCGCAGGTGCACCTCGGTGCCCTGGAGAAGTTCATGGGATTGCGCGCGAGCTGGAATCGCGGCAGCGGCGAACAGCAACACGAAAGCGGCAGACGATACACCTAGAGACACTACAATTCGTTTCATGGGATCCTCCATCCAATCGCGCCGGCCGCTCGTGCGGCCGTGTGCGAGCTATGCCTCGTGACGTGAGGCCATGCGCTGGCGCTGTGCGTCCGGCGTCGCCCTGCGGGAGCGAGCCGGACCGGATGCGGAGGTAACGTCCGGACAAATCATATCCCGCGGCAACCTCAACGGCACGGCAAAGTAAGGCGCGATGTTCTGAAAACGCAATCATGCGCTGAACGCTGTCTCACTTCTGCTTCTTCCGCCATCGACTGTTGATTGAAGTCGAAAGGCGCCGAAGGACATTCTTGTATTGCATTCCCATAGGACTTATGGCACCCTCTCTATTGCTTTCCAATAGGAGAACCATGAGCGAGAAACCGGACGTCTGGCAAGGAACGCTTTCCGTGATGGTGTTGAAGACGCTGCAAACCATGGGGCCGCTTCATGGTTACGGGATTGCCCGTCGAATCGAGCAAACCAGCGGCGACTTGTTGTCTGTCAACTACGGGACTTTGTATCCAGCGCTTCTCAAGCTGGAGCAAGAGGGATACATCTCCTCTGAGTGGGGCGTCTCGGACAACAATCGTAAAGCCAAGTATTACAAGCTCACCCGAGCAGGACGGAAACAGCTCGAGAGAGAGGCGCGGGAATGGGAACAGGCAACCACGATCCTCGCGCGTTTCTTGTCACCGGGAGAGAAGTCTTCATGAGACGGCTGCGCGCATGGTGTCTGCGCTTCGCCGAGCTGCTCCAAAAGGAACAGCGGGACCGCGAGTTGGCGGAAGAGCTGGAGAGCCATCTCCAGATGCACATCGAGGACTACCTTCGCTCCGGCATGAACCCAGCGGAAGCGCGGAGGCAAGCGCTCATCAAGCTCGGAGGTGTCGAGCAAGCGAAAGAGAATTATCGCGACCGCCGGGGAATTCGTTGGGTCGAAACGTTGCTTCAAGATCTCCGCTTCGGCGTGCGGGTACTGCGCAAGAATCCCGGCTTTGCCGCCGTCGCTGTGCTCACGCTTGCGCTCGGGATCGGCGCCAATACCGCGATTTTCAGTGTGGTCAATGCCATTTTACTGCGCCCTCTCCCGTTTCAGGATTCTGGACGCCTGATGATGATCTGGCATACGCCGCCGCAAAAGAGCTTTCCGGGCGTCGCGAGGTTTGCGGTTTCCCCGGCAAATTATCTCGACTGGCGCAGCCAGAATCATGTATTCGACCAAATGTCAGCCATCGGATTCCGAAGCCTCAACCTAACAGGCATGGGGCAGCCCGAGTCGGTTACAGGGTTGGCCGTGTCAGCCGATTTTTTCTCGGTGCTGCGCATCCGGCCGAGCGTGGGCCGCGGCTTTGTCGCCGACGACGACCGACCGGGACGTGGCGACGTCGTGGTGGTGAGCTATGCGTTCCGGCAAAGCCACTTCGGCGCTAAGGAGAATATCCTCGGAAGAACTATAAAATTGGACGACAAAAGTTACGTAATTATCGGCGTGATGCCTCCTAAGTTCGAGTTTCCGTCTCGGGTGCAGCTCTGGATGCCGCTCGCCTGGACCGACAAGGAAGGCGGGGGGCGTGGGATTCACGATTACTTGGTGATGGGACGGTTAAGACCGGGAGTGGATAAGGAAAAAGCGCAGTCCGAGATGGACGCGATCTCGGACAACCTGGCACACGAATATCCAACCGACGACGCCGGATGGGGTGCTGTCGTCATGCCGCTCCGGGATTCATTGTTCGGGTCGGTGCGGTCCGCTCTTTTGATATTGCTGGGAGCAGTTGCGTTTGTGCTGCTGATTGCCTGCACGAACGTCGCGAATTTGACATTAGCCAGGGCGCTCGGGCGGCGAAAGGAAATCGCAATCCGGACTGCGCTGGGTGCGAGCAGCTGGCGGGTGATGCGACAGGTGCTCACGGAAACGGTCTTACTTTCGGTGACGGGTGGTGTGCTCGCGCTCCTGCTCGCGCACTTTGCAGTCGATTCGATTGCGGCGTTCATTGGGCCCCGGTTGCGCTTCTCGGTGGAGATTGGCTTGGACGGGTGGGTACTCGGGTTCACGCTGGCGATTTCGATCCTGACCGGAATCATCGCAGGTTTGGCGCCGTCCTGGCATTTGACCAAAACAAATTTGAATGCATCGTTGAAGCAAGGCTTAGGCAAAACGGATTCAGACTCCGGCGGCGACAGGGCGCGAAATGTGTTCGTGGTCGCCGAAGTCGCGCTGTCCCTTTTGCTGTTGGTCGGAGCGGGACTGACGATTCGGACCCTTTACTTGCTGCAGAGCGTCAACCCGGGTTTCGATCCGCACAACGTGCTGACCGTGCCGCTGGCAATTTCAGATACGAAGTACGCCAGCGCAGATCAGCAAACGAACTTCTTCAAGAACGTGCTGGAGCGCGTCCGCGCGCTGCCCGGGGTCGAGTCCGCGGGCGCAGTCTCCAGTCTGCCCTTCCAAGGGGGCTCGACGCAGCCTGTCATCGCGGAAGGCCAGCCGGTTGTCCCAATGGCAGACCAACCTGAGGCGGCGGTTCGCCTGATCAGTCCTGGATACCTCCGCGCGATGCGAATTCCGCTCGAACAGGGACGTGATCTTACGGATGCAGATAATGACGAGTCGCAGCCGGTTATTTTAGTCAGCGAGGCGTTCGCCAAGCGTTTTTGGCCACACGAAAATCCGATCGGCAAACACGTGACGCTTACTTTCGTGCCTGGGCCCAGCCGCGAGGTTGTCGGCGTTGTTGGCGACGTAAAGCTGGACGGATTGGACGTCGCCCGACCGGTCGAGGCGATTTACGACGCGATGAGTCAGAACACACAGACGCTGATGGTTCTGGCCGTTCGCACCAGATCTGCGCCCACCAGCCTGACTTCCGCGGTGACCGATGCCGTTCACACTGTCGATCCCGATGAGCCCGTGGTTGGCGTGGTCACCATGGAAAGCATTGTGGACCAATCGCTCGGACAGCAACGGTTGAACGTGGTATTGCTCGCGACATTCGCAGGCTTGGCATTGCTACTCGGCGCGATTGGAATTTATGGTGTGCAATCGTACGCCGTCAAGCAGCGGGTGCGCGAAATCGGCATACGCATCGCTCTGGGCGCACAGCGAAGCGACGTTTTTCTCCTTGTCCTCAGGCAGGGCCTGAAGCTTGCGCTGATCGGAATTTGCATTGGGCTGGCGGCATCTTTTGCGCTGACGCGTTTGATGGCCAGCCAGCTTTATGGCCTAAGCGCGACCGATCCGTTGACGTTTGCAGCAGTAGCGATTGTGCTGGGATTCGTGGCGTTGCTGGCCTGCTACATCCCCGCGCGGCGGGCGATGAAGGTCGACCCCATGGTGGCGCTGCGCCATGAATGATGCTCTTGAGATCACGGGGGAGGAACTCTCATGAGAAGTCTGCGCGCTTGATGCTCGCGCTTTGCAGGGCTGTTCCAAAAGGGGCGGCGGGACACTGAATTGGTGGAAGAGCTGGAAAGCCATCTCCAGATGCACATCGAGGACAATGTTCGCTCCGGCATGAATCCGGCAGAAGCGCGCAGGCAAGCGCTCATAAAGCTCGGCGGGATGGAGCAGGCCAAGGAGCAATACCGGGAGCAACACGGCCTTCCCGAGCTGGAAAACGTTGCACAAGATCTTCGTTTCGGCCTGCGCATGCTGCGCAAGAATCCGGGCTTTACGATTGTCGCGCTGCTAAGCCTCGGTCTTGGAATCGGCGCGAATACAGCCATCTTTTCTGTTGTCAATACCGTCTTGCTGCATCCACTTCCGTATCCCCAGCCTGACCGCATCGTGCAGCTCGAGATCAGCATTCCCGGCAACGACAACTTTTTCGCTGCGTCCATCCCAAAGTACATGATTTGGCGCGAACAGACGCAGGTATTCGAGGATGCTGCCCTGTACAGCGAGGGCCCCTACCCCATGAATCTGACAGGGGGCGAGCACCCAGAGCAGCTCACAAGCATGCATGTTTCGTCGAGTTATTTTCGTCTGTTTGGCGCGCGCGTAGCCGTTGGACGAATGTTCACCGCTGAAGAGGATGTCCCCAATGGCCCGCTTGTAGCCGTGATCAGCAGCGGGCTATGGCGCAATCGGTACGGCGGGGATCCGGGCGTGGTGGGTAAGAATATTGAAATTGGCGGTGAACCATACCAGGTGATCGGTATTCTCGATGCGAGTTTCCGATGGGACACACCTATCGATGTTTGGCTTCCACTGGGGGCCGACCCGAATAGTGCGAACCAAAGTAACGATCTGCTTGCGGCAGCTCGCTTGAAGCCCGGCGTTTCGCTCGAACAAGCCAAGGCGGCGATGAAGGTCGCCTACCAGACATTTCGGAGAAAGTTTCCGGACGCCCAAGATGCTGGGGAGAGCTTCACGGCTGAGCGTCTGGAGGATGAACAAGTGGTGAGCGTTCGTCCGGCCTTGCTGTTGCTCGCAGGCGCAGTTGTATTTGTGCTTCTCAGCTCGTGCACCAACGTCGCCAACCTGCAACTGGCGCGAGCTGAAATCCGGAGGCGCGAAATGGCAATTCGGGCCGCACTGGGCGCGGGGCGCGGGCGAATCCTCCGCCAGCTGCTGACAGAAAGTGTTCTCTTATCCGTGGGCGGAGGCACACTGGGCCTCGCTGTCGGCTACTTCGGCGTGCACGCGCTGCTTGCCATAAACCCCGGCAACATCCCGCGGATCGGGGAAAAGGGCGCGGACGTGGCGATGGATTGGCGTGTGGTTGCCTTCACTCTCGGGGTCTCGCTTCTGACGGGTATTCTCTTTGGATTGATACCCGCAATCCATGCGTCACGCGCCGATCTCAACATTACGCTGAAAGAGAGCGGCTCGCGCCCTGGCGGGGGACTGCGGCAGAACAAAACCCGTGCGATTCTTGTGCTGACGGAAATCGCCCTGGCCTTCCTTCTGATAGCGGGTTCCGGCCTGCTGATTCGGACCTACATCGCACTACGGAGCGTTGCGCCAGGGTTCGATCCACACAACATCCTCACGATGGATATGACGCTCGACGGTCCCCGGTTTCAAAAGGCGGCTGGAGTGGATCAACTCGTGCGCGATGGCGTCGAGCGGATCGAGAGTTTGCCGGGAGTCGAAGCGGCAGCGACGGCGAGTTCCCTTCCCCTTGAGCCAACCTATCACGGAACCTTTACGATTGAAGGCCGTCCTGTGCCGAAGGATGGGTATCACGGTGCGTCCGCCTGGCGCAGCATCTCGCCAAACTATTTCAAGGTGTTCCGGATTCCGTTGCTCAGAGGACGGTCGTTCGACGATCGCGACAGCGGGGGATCCCCGCCAGTAGCGCTAATCAATGAAACGATGGCCGCTCAATTCTGGCCAAAGGGCGATCCCCTTGGCGAGCGCATCACGATCGACAAAGGTGCGGGCCCTCCTTACACTGAGCCACTGCGGCAGATCATCGGCGTTGTCGCCGATGTCCGGGATGACGAACTCAACCGCGCGCTTCTGCCGACCATTTACATTCCAGTATCGCAGGTCTCCGATGGCCTGACAGCCCTCAATAATCAAAACCTTCCAACGATGTGGGTGATCCGCACGAAGGTCGCGCCGGATTCGCTTAGCGCGAGCATTCAGCGGGAACTGCGGGCGGCAAGCGAAGGACTGCCGGCAGGGCACATCCGTCCGATGGACCAAGTGATAGTGGAATCCACTGCCCGCAACGATTTCAATACAACATTGATGACGATTTTTGCAGGCGCGGCTCTCATTCTTGCAGCAATTGGCATTTACGGCCTGATGGCGTACACCGTGCAACAGCGCACTCAGGAGATTGGCATCCGCATGGCCCTGGGCGCGCAGCCCGGCGACGTGCTTCGGATGGTGCTGCGCCGCGGCCTTTTGCTTTGCCTCATAGGGATTGCCGTCGGAATATCCGGCGCTTTCGCGGTCATCCGCCTGATGAAAAGCCTGATCTTCGGAGTCAGCCCGACCGACCCGGTGACGTTTGCTGGCGTTGCTGTTTTATTGGCTGGAGTGGCATTCGCCGCCTGCTGGATTCCCGCGCGGAGGGCTTCGCGCGTCGATCCCATGGTGGCGTTGCGTCATGAATGATGTTTCGCGAACCGTAGCAGGCATTGCAAAGGAGCAGTGGCTAATGGATATCGCCCGACCAGAACTCAAACGCAGGCGTCGCCTGCTGCGGATCATTTACGGCGCGGCGGGGCTGATTATCCTTGCGCTCGTAACATTGGGGCTTTCGAGGCTCAAGGCAGCTGCGCCTACCGTCGACAAGACAACGGTCTGGACGGATACGGTAAAGCGCGGCCCGATGCTTCGCGAAGTGCGGGGGCTTGGGACGCTCGTGCCGGAAACCGTTCGCGTTATTCCGGCGGCCACGGACGGGCGGGTCGAGCAGCGCCTGCTGCTACCGGGTACTCCGGTGAACGCGAAAACGGTGATTCTGGAACTCAGCAATTCCGAACTCCAGCAATCCGTTCTGGATGCGGGATTTCAGCTTAAGGGCGCCGAAGCGGAATACAACAATCTGAAAGCGCAGCTCGACAATCAGCTCATGGAGCAAAGATCGAAGGCCGCTGGGGTACGCTCCGAATTTCACCAGGCCCAATTGCAGCACGAAGCGGACGATCAGCTCTACAAATTTGGAATCACTGCCGAGATTGTCTGGAAGACATCGCAGGTGAAGGAGGAAGAGTTGGCGAAACAAAACGAGATCGCGGAAAAGCAGGTGGAGACGTTTGCGCAGTCGATCGAAGCGCAGCTCGCCGTCCAGCAGGCCAAGGTCGACGGGCAGCGCGCCCTATATGAGCTCAAGCAGCACCAGCTCGATCAACTGCACGTGCGCTCTGGAATTGACGGCGTATTGCAGGAGTTGGCGGTAGAAGTCGGACAACAGGTAACGCCGGGAACGATTCTTGCTCGCGTCGCTCAGCCGTCACATCTGAAGGCGGAGCTAAAAATCGCGGAGACGCAGGCTAAGGACATCGCCATCGGCCAGAAAGCTTCCATCGACACGCACAACGGCACGGTTCTCGGGCATGTAACGCGCATCGATCCATCGGTGCAAAACGGAACAGTGACTGTGGATGCGTCCATCGATGGGACGCTGCCGCCAGGCTCGCGGCCGGATTTGAGCGTGGAAGGCACAATCGAAATCGAGCGGCTGGCCGATGTCCTTTCCACCGGGCGGCCTGTTCACGGAGAGACCGATAGCACTGTGGGGCTGTTTAAGGTGATGGATGACGGTAGCGAAGCAGTGCGTGTGCAAGTGAAACTGGGCCGCACCTCCGTGAACAGCGTGGAAATTTTGCAGGGGCTGTCGGCCGGCGATCAGGTCATCCTTTCGGATATGTCGTCCTGGGACAACTTTGATCGGGTTCGCTTGCGGTAATTCGATTCTGAGGAGGGACGGAAAAGATGAGCGCACATTCCGAACCGCTGGTGCGCCTGGAAGGCGTATCAAAAATCTTTTATGCCGACGAGCTAGAAACACATGCCCTTTCCCGCGTTCACCTGGAAATCCGCCATGGCGAATTTGTCTCGATTGCCGGACCTTCCGGCTGCGGCAAGTCGACGCTGCTTTCCATCGTCGGCCTTCTGGATTCACCGACAGAAGGCGGCTACACAATCCACGGTGCGCCGGTTGCCAGCCTCTCTATTGACGAACGCAGCCGCATCCGTAATCGCGAGATTGGTTTTGTCTTCCAGGCATTCAATTTGATCGGAGACCTCACTGTGTTTGAAAATGTCGAGCTACCACTTACGTATCGCAATATGGCCGCGAGCGAACGCAAAAGGCGCGTCCAAGAAGTGCTTGACCGGGTGGGCATGGCTCACCGGATGGAACACTATCCCGCGCAACTTTCCGGCGGCCAACAGCAGCGCGTGGCGGTGGCGCGGGCACTGGGAGGCCAGCCGTCGATCCTGCTCGCGGATGAGCCCACAGGAAATCTCGATTCGAAGAATAGCGAAGCCGTGATGAATCTGCTGAAGGAGTTGCATGGGGAGGGCGCGACCATCTGCATGGTCACGCACGATCCGCGTTACGCGGGAATGGCCGATCGCACCATCCATCTCGTCGACGGCCGCATCATCGAAGAGACCGTGACCACCCGCGCCGAGGCCATGTGAATCCATTCTGAGGAAGGGCGCACTGCCCTCATTTCTTTTTTTCGCGCGCGTCGCTGTGCTAGACTGCGTTGGCAGCCGCTTCCGAGTGGAACGGCTGCCGATGCGTGGAACTTCGGGCTCTGTGCGACGAAGTCCCGCGAACCCCGCCAGGCCCGGAAGGGAGCAACGGTACCGGGATCGCTTCGTGTGCCGCGGAGTACCCGAAGTTCCTCTCATCTCATGCGCGCCAGGATATTTTGCCGGCGCTGCTGTTCGGAGAGCGCAGCAAAAGTTTTCTCCGTGACCTTCTGTGCTCCTCCGTGTTCTCTGTGTTAAGTTTTGCTTTTCGGGTTTCAACGACCATGAGCTACCAGGTCATCGCGCGAAAATGGCGTCCGCAAACGTTTGCCGGCGTGGTCGGGCAGCAGCACGTCACGCGGACGCTCTCCAACGCCATTCAATCCGGACGCGTGGCCCATGCTTACATTTTTTCGGGCGCGCGCGGCGTGGGCAAAACAACTACCGCGCGAATTCTCGCCAAGGCGCTCAACTGCGCGAAGGGACCCGCCGCGGAACCTTGCGACGAGTGCGATTCGTGCCGTGAGATAGGCCTCGGAACTTCCCTCGACGTGATCGAAATCGACGCGGCATCCAACCGCGGCATCGATCAGATTCGCGAACTGCGCGAGATGGTGCGTTACGCGCCCGCCGGCGGCCGCTACAAACTCGTGATTCTCGACGAAGCGCACGCGCTCACGAATGAAGCCTCGAACGCGCTGTTGAAAACCCTTGAAGAGCCTCCCGACAAAGTCATCTTCGTGATGGCCACAACCGAGCCGGAAAATCTGGCCGATACGATCCGTTCGCGTTCGCAGCATTTTCATTTTCGGGCGCTCTCGTTCGCCGAAATTTCGGATGCGCTGGTGGAAATTTGCGTGAAGGAAAGCCTGACCGCAGAACTGGGCGCCATCGCCGTGATGGCTCGCGCCGCCGAAGGCAGCTTGCGCGACGGGCTCTCGCTTCTCGAACAGGCGCGCGCCTATTGCGGCTCAAATATTACGGACGCGCAGGTCCGCGAATTGCTCGGCGTCGTCCCCGGAGAAATTCTGGACGAGCTGACCGGCGCGATCCAGGAGCGATCGGCCGAACGCGTGCTCTCGCTCGTGCATCGCCTGCTCGCCGAGGGGCAAAACCTGCAGCATTTCTGCCGCGAGGCCATCGGACATTTTCGCAATTTGCTCGTCGCGCGCGTTTGCGGGACGGATTCCGAACTGGTTGCCGCGCCCGCCGACGAGCGGCCGGGATTGAAGAAAGCGTCGGAATCTTTCACCGAGGAAGATCTCACCCGCTTTTTCCAGATCCTTTTGCACACCGACGAAGATCTTCGCCGCAAGCCGGATGCGCGCCTGCACCTGGAGATGGGCCTGCTGCGGATGGTAAATGCGGCGCGCCTTGCGCCGCTGGAAGAAATTCTAGCTGAATTGGAAGGCGGAACTCCGGCAAGCCCTTCACCCGCGAGATCTTCGGGCGCCACGGCGCAGACTCCATCTGCGGTGCGAGCGAGCACTCCGGCGGCGTTTGCCGTCGCGACATCGCAGGGCGCGGCCACGGCCACGGCACCCGCGAGAGCGCAAGCCGCGCCTGCGCCGAGGCCTGAAAATGCGGCTCCTGCTGCCGCCGCGATGCCGGGCATCATCGCGCGGTCCGCGGCCGCGGGCGACGGGCTGGTGGAAGCTCAAGTCGATTCCATCAAGAACGCGATCCTCGCGCAGGAAAAATTTCTGGGCGAGCTCGTGGGACACGCGTCTCGCTGGGAAATGAGCGGCGGCGAAGTGCGATTGTTTTTCCCGACCGAGAGCCGCGCGCTCGCGGAGATGTTGCAGGCGCGCGACCCCATGGAACGTTTGCGCAACGTGGCGAGCCGCATCCTCGGCCAGACGGTGCGCGTCTGTGTTAAACTGGAAGCCGTGCAGGTGGGAGGAACAACTTCCAACGGCACGCGCGAATTGCGCGCCAAGTTCGAGCAAGATCCGATCGTGCGCGCGATGCTGGAACGATTTGGCGGCCAGATTTCCGACGTGAAACGCCGGGGCGAGGAGTAGACCGTGGAAGTGAAAGCGCTGCAGCAAATTCTCACGCAGTTTCGCCAAATGCAGGAGGGCTTGCAGAAGCAGGTCGAATCCGTGCAGGTGGAAGCCTCGGCCGGCGGCGGCATGGTCACCGTCAAGATGAACGGCCAGAAACAACTCACCGAAATTCGCGTCGATCCCGATGTATTCGCTGGGAAAGATCAGGAATTGCTGCAGGACCTGGTGCGCGCAGCCGTGAACGAAGCGGGCCGCCGCGTGGATGAAGAGCTCACCAACCAGATGAAAAGCCTGACGGGCGGAATTCCCGGAATCGCCGGACTGAAAATTCCCGGCCTGTTTTAAGCCGCGCCCTTTGAGAACTTTTTTGAAGCCAACACTGCGAGTGAATCTGGATTCTTTGGCCCGCCTCACTCCGTCACGGAACAATTCACATGCCTGATTTCGCCGAGCCCGTCGAGCGGCTGATCGATCAACTGAAACACCTCCCCGGCATCGGCGCAAAGACCGCGCAGCGCCTGGCGTTTCACATTCTCCGCAGCGATCCCGAAAACGCGCTGGCGCTGGCCGACGCCATCCGCGACGCCAAGTTGAACATGCGAATTTGTTCGGTGTGCAACAACATCACCGACGTCGATCCGTGCCTCTACTGCACCAGCTCGAACCGCAGCCGCAAGACCATCTGCGTTGTCGAAGAGCCGCACAACATCATGGCCATCGAAAAAACGCGCCAGTACGCGGGGTTGTATCACGTGCTGGGCGGAGCGCTCGCGCCCCTGCGAGGCATTGGGCCCGATCAGTTGCACTTGAAGAGCTTGATTGAACGGCTCAAGGGAGGCGCGGTCGAGGAAATTATTATTGCGACCAACCCGAACGCCGAAGGCGAAGCCACGGCCATGTACCTCTCCAAGCTCCTCAAGCCGCTCGGCGTGCGCGTGACGCGTATCGGCGTCGGGATTCCCGTGGGCGCCGACCTTGAATACGCCGACGAAGTCACGATGATGAAAGCCATGGAAGGCCGCCGCGATTTGTAATTAGTCTCCCGGTGACATGAGGATGAAGTTGGAGTTCTTATCTAGAGGCTCGAGGGAGCGGCCGTTGATTCGTATGTACGAGTTCAGCCGGGGGGAAGTCTGCTTCTTGCGCCAAACACTTTATGACCTTTCGAAAGGGTCCCGCATCAGTGTCCCGCTTCATAGTGAGCCGAGTATTGAACGAGTTGGTTCTTGCGAGCTAACTCTGCGACTAGGCAGTTGGGATCAAGGTATTCGTGAGATCAGCCCTTCCGTATTCGAATGTATGTTGACCAAATCAGGGTGGGACAACATGGCAGGTTTGCTTGACCCGTTCTGCGAACGCGATGTCATCGGATACCAGTGGCTTTCGAGTGTGGGAGGAACGGACCTTCTTTTGTCTCCTGATGGCCAATGGTAGGGTTTCCAGATCGACCAATCACTATGTCTGCCTGCGCCCCTTGTGCAAACGCTGGTCGGTGATAAAGTAAGAATCCGTGACAAATCAGAATCCAGAAACCGAGCAACAGAAGCGGCTGCGGGCGGCGCGCCGCGCGGTGATCAAGCTGGGCACCGGCATTGTGACGGGCGCTGACGGTCAGTTCAACGTCGAGCATCTTGCGCCGGTCGCCCGCACAATTGCCGCGCTGAAGAAGGACGGCCGGCAAATCGTGCTGGTGTCTTCGGGCGCCGTCGGGCTGGGACGCGGGCGCCTCGGCCTGCATCGCGACCGGTTGAATGACATGGTGATTCGCCAGGCGTGCGCGGCGGTGGGACAAAGCCTGTTGATGCATGAATACGAAAAATTATTTCAGACGCATGGCGTCCAGCTCGCGCAGGTGTTGCTGACCGAGGGAGACTTCGTGGACCGCACGCGGTATTCCAATTTGCGAGAGACGATGGAAGCGCTGCTGAAGCTGGGCGTGCTGCCCATCGTCAACGAAAACGACACGGTCTCGACGGCTGAACTCGACTACCTGAACATTCGCGCGGGCGAACGCATTTTCAGCGACAACGATCGCCTGGCCGCGCTGGTGATGAGCCACATCGAAGCCGACGCGCTCGTCCTGCTCACCGACGTGGACGGATTGATGCAGCTGGGGCCGTCCGGCTCGAAAGAGGTGGGCGCAAAGGTGATTCCCCTGGTCGAGGAGATCACGCAGGAATTGAAATCGCTCGCGCTCGGCCCTTCCGAAGGAGGGCGCGGCGGCATGCTGACAAAACTCGAAGCGGGGGAAATTGCCATGCAGGCAGGCGGCGTCGCGGTCATCGCAAACGGAACGAAAGCTGATGCGCTCGGGCAAATTTTTGAAGGCGAGCCGACGGGCACGGTGTTTCTATCGAAGACACGGATGGCGGGCAAGCGGCGCTGGATTGCGTACGCTGCGGGGGTCCGAGGGCGCGTCATCGTCAACGCGGGAGCGCGCGAGGCGCTCACCGGCGGCAAGGCGAGCTTGCTGGCTTCCGGTGTCACTGGCGTCGAAGGAGAGTTTGACGCGGCGGAAGTCGTGAGCATCGTGGACGCGGAAGGGCTTGAATTCGCGCGCGGTATTTCGGATTATTCGCGCGGCGACGCGCAAGGGATGATCGGCAACGGTTCGCACGCGCCTGAGGGCGGCGGCCGAACGAGCAAACGTGCAACTGTGCTGGTAAAGCGCGATAATATTGTTTTACTGGATCGCAAATGAGCGTCGTGCAAAAACAACTCGAAGCCTCCGATATTCATCAGCTCATCCGGCGGGCGCGCAAAGCCGCGCACGTCCTGGCGACGCTTTCGGGAGAGCGCCGGAACGAGGCGCTGCTGGCCGCGGCGAACGCGATCGAAGCTCGCGCGGAAGAAATTCTGGCCGCGAACGAAAAGGATTGCCTGGCAGCGCAGCAAACCGTCGAGCGCGGCGAGTTGTCCCGCGCGATGTTTGCGCGTTTGCGGACGACCGAGCGAGGAATCGCGGAAATGGCCGCGCGTGTGCGCGATGTCGCGCGCCTGCCCGACCCGTTGCACCGGCGCCTTTCAACAATGGAGCTGGACGACGATCTCGTTCTCCATAAGGAGACGTGCCCGCTGGGTGTTATCGGGGTGGTATTCGAGGCTCGCCCGGAGGTGGTTGCACAAATCTCTTCCTTGGCTCTAAAGTCAGGCAATGCGGTTTGTCTCAAGGGCGGCGCGGAAGCGGCCGAATCCAACGCCATCCTCGTTTCCATTTGGCACGACGCGCTTTCGGCATTTCCCGATATTCCGGTCGATTCAGTGGTTTTGATCCATACGCGTGAAGATGTGGCGCAGATCCTCACGTTGCACGAAGAGATCGACTTGATCGTGCCGCGCGGTTCAGAGCAATTTGTCCGCTACGTCACCGAGAATAGCCGGATCCCCGTGCTGGGCCATGGCGAAGGCATCTGCCACGTTTACGTGCACAGCGACGCGGATTTACAAAAGGCGATCGATGTCGCCTACGATTCCAAAGTTCAATACCCTGCCGTGTGCAACGCCATGGAAACTTTGCTGGTGCATGAAGAGATCGCGCCGGTCTTCCTGCCGCGAATGATCGCGGAATTCTGCAAGGCCGGAGTGGAAGTGCGCGGCTGCTCGAGGACTCAGGAATTCGCATTGGGACAGCGTGTCATTCCCGCGACGGAAGAGGATTGGAAGAAGGAGTATTCCGACCTCATCGTTTCCATCAAAGTTGTGGACGGAGTCAATGAAGCGATCGAGCACATCAACAGGTACGGTTCGCGGCATACCGAATCCATCGTGTCGGAGAGCCACGACGTCGCTTCCCGTTTCATGGAGTTTGTCGACGCAGCCAATGTTTTTCAGAACGCGTCCACGCGATTCTCCGACGGTTTCCGCTACGGCCTGGGCGCGGAAGTCGGAATCAGCACCGGGAAATTGCACGCCCGGGGACCCGTGGGCCTCGAAGGTCTCACGATTTACAAGTACAAGCTCTTCGGCAAGGGTCAAACCGTGGCGAGCTACAGCAAGGGCCAGCGCACCTTCAAGCATCGCTCGATCGAAAGCTAAGCCACTTATATTCCGCGCACCTGCTTGGCGATATGACGCCCCGCTTCAACGGAAACTACTTTTGGCTCAAGGCACGTTCATCCGAAGAAGGTAGCGCCGGCGAGACGCCGGCGCTACAAAAACCTGCGTTGCTTCGTTGGTCAGATGAATTTTGTTTCGCCGATTGGATTCGCCGTGAGAGCTGAGGGCTAGCGCCAGCGGAAAAGTTTTAGCGCCAGCGCGAAGCAAATCACCAGCCAGAAGGCGATGATTCCGACTTGCGGAGCCATCTGCGCCAAATTCGAGCCCTGCAGCATGTTCGCCCGCAATGCGTCGATCACGGCGGTCAAGGGAAGCGCTTTGATGAACGGTTGCATCAGGTCAGGAAATTTTTGCGAGGAAAAGAACACACCGGACGCGATCCACATCGGCATCATCACTACGTTCATCAGACCGGAAGCCGCTTCAATCGTCTTGGCTCGCGAGGCCAGCAATAGCCCCAAAGCGCTGAATGATAACGACGACAGGAGACATAGGATCCCGAGATCCAGTAGCGAGCCCCGGACGGGCACGTGGAAAAGCAAAGCGCCGAATCCAACGAGCACTCCAACCTCCACCACCAGCAGCAAAATCCGCGAAAGCAGAAACGAGAGCAAATAGTAGGGCCGGGGCATGGGGCTTGCCACAAGGCGCTTCAAAAGTTTTTTGCGCCGCGCATCCACGATCGCGAATCCCATCGACCAGATCGCGCTGCCCATCAGATTCATTCCGAGCAATCCGGGAATCAGGAAATCGATGTAGCGCGAGCCCGCCTCGCGCATCAATTGGTCGCTCGTAGCAACTGGGTCGACGCGTCCCGCCGCTTTCTGGATCGCTCGATCCGCAAGCAGGCGCGCGGCGCGGCCCTCGGGATTGGTATCGTCATACCGGTACTCGACCGCGCCGCTGGATCCCGGCGCTGCGAGCAGCGCCACTTTACCGGTGCGCAATGCTTCTTCGGCCGCTCCCGGATCCAGTTGCTGCACTTCGAGCAGCTTCTCTTGCCGCAGAGATTGAGCAATCTCCGGAGTGACCGCTGCGATTCTCAGCACGTCCGCCGGGCGATTGCGGAAAGCAATGCCCAGCCCTGCCGCAAGAAGAACCGGGAACACGAACACCCAGAACAGGGCCTCCGGTTCGCGCATAAACTCAAGAAAGCGCACCAGAGTCAATTGCACAAGCGGGTGGTCGGCGAGCGAATGCTCGCGAGGAGACTTCTTCTCGCCCACCCCGGCGCGAACAGCGGGAATGGTGTTGTCACTCATCTCGTAAATGGCGTCCCGTCAAAGTTACGAAGACGTCCTCCAATGTCGCCGAGTGAGTTCGCAGCTCGGTAAGCGGAACATTCTGGCGCGTTAATTCCGCGAGCAAAGCAGGGACGGAAGTGTGAAGTTCCGCTACTTGCAGGAGCACGGCGCCATTCTCCGTGCGGACTTCACGGACGCCTGCGATGCGGCGCAGGGCAGTCACATCGAGCGCATGGGAAACGCTGCCCGCCGTAAACTCCACCATTTGTTCCGCGCAGGTTGCGGCGATCAATTCGCGCGGCGTGCCGAGAGCGATCACCTTGCCATGATCCATGATGGCTACGCGGTCGCAAAGGCGCTCGGCTTCGTCCATGTAGTGGGTGGTGAGCAGAATGGTGCGGCCGGACTCTTTGAATTCCTCGATCAATTCCCATAGCTGGCGGCGGGCTTGTGGATCTAAACCCGTGGTGGGTTCATCGAGAAAAAGAAAGTCGGGATCGCCGACCAGGGCGCAGGCAAGGGCCAGCCGCTGCTTCTGGCCGCCGGAGAGATCGCCGACGCGCGAATTTTGTTTCTCTTCTAGCTGCACCCGCGCGATGACCTCGGAGGCTTCCGCTCCCTGGCGAAAAAAACTGCGAAACAAGCGGACCGTTTCATGCACGGTGAGTTTCTCGGAAAGCTGCGTATCCTGCAATTGGATGCCGAGGCGCTGGCGGAGCTGTGCCGCGTCCGAACTCCACCGCCGGCCAAGCACTTCGACTTCTCCCGAATCCGGCGGCGTCAAACCCTCGCAGATTTCGACAGTCGTCGTTTTTCCGGCGCCATTCGGTCCGAGAAGGCCGAAGCACTCGCCCGCTTGCACTTCGAGGTCGAGGCCATCTACGGCAATCACGTCCTTGTACGCTTTTCGTAGCTGGCTTACGCGGAGGGCTGATTTGGATGCGATTTCCGGCATGGGGCCAGTATCGCGTCACGGGGCCAGACATTCAAGGCAGGATTCGGGGATGGTTTGAGTAGCGCAGGCTTCAGCCTGTGGGGTTTGGTCCTTGCAAGGACGAACACCCGCAGGCTGAAGGCTGCGCTACTTACGCATCGCTCGATCGAAAGCTAAGCCAATCCGAAACGAGGACCGCTGAGAAGCCACCGGCAATTTGCGCGGCGAGAAATGCGGGTACGTCCAGCGGGCGAATTCCGGCGAACGTGTCGCTCAAGGAACGCGCGATGGCCACCGCAGGATTCGCGAAGGAGGTCGATGCCGTAAACCAATACGCAGCGGCGATGTAGGCTGCCACGGCAAACGGGAGCCAGTCGGGGGTAAATCGCGCGACGGTCCGGATCACTAACAGCAATCCGAACGTCGCGACAAATTCACTGAACCATTGCGGCGCGCCCGTTCGGGCATGATGCGAAATGGAATATGCGGGCAGTGCGAACATGATGTTCGCACACGCCGTTCCCGCAACTCCTCCGCAGACTTGCGCCGTGACGTAGAGCACTGCTTCGTTCCAACCGATTCCACCTCGAAGCGCCTCGGCCATCGATACCACTGGATTCAAATGCGCGCCGGAAATCGGCCGGAACGCGAGGATCAGCGCAGCGAGTGCGGCGCCGGTCGCAATCGTATTGGCCAGCAATGCGATGGCGACGTTTCCGCCGGAAAGCCGTTCGCCCATGATGCCGGAGCCAACGACAGCGGCCACGAGAAATCCTGTTCCCAAAAATTCCGCCGCGACGCGCCGAGATAGGGAAGATCTCATTGCAGGCCTATGCGATCAATTTCCCTCTTGATTGCCAGTTGGCCGAGAGTGGAAAGAGGCAGGCACAGAAAGAGTGAAATTCTGCGGTCGAGAATCATGAAGGCTTCGCGGAAAGCGCGTTCGATTTGTTGGGGCGACCCTTGAACTCCGGCGGGGTCCGGCACTCCCCAATGCGCGGTCATGGGCTGGCCGGGCCACACGGGGCAGACTTCGCTGGCCGCGTTATCGCACACGGTGAACACAAAATCTATTTGCGGCGCGCCGGGCTTTGCGAATTCATCCCAACTCTTGCTGCGAAAGTTTTCCACGGGCATGCGCGCCAACTCGATTTGCCGCAGCGCCTCTGGACGGACCATTCCTGATGGGTGGCTGCCCGCACTATAGGCGACAAAGTTGGGCCGGCCCTTGCGATTGAGAATCGCCTCGGCCATGATCGAACGCGCGGAATTTCCGGTGCACAAGAAGAGGACGTTGTAGCGCTTCTCCATCGAGAGCCCTTTCGCGGGAATGGTCCGGCGCTCAGAGAGTAACGGGCGCGCAGCAATCGGGAGCGCAACACGATTTTTCCGCAACCGGCTTTTCAGGAAGGTTGTCTTCCAGAACGGCGAAGACTTCCCATTCGTTCCCGTCGGGGTCGCGGACCCACGCCTTGTCCTGCAGCGCGTAGCAGCATTCTGTTTTCATTTCGTCGCGAGGCTGCAGGCCTCTCTCCTGCCAGCTCTGGCGGATGGCCAGGACGTCGGCCGTCGATTCCACCTGAATTCCCAGGTGGGACAGTGCGCCCTGCCCTGCCTCTGTCGCTTCATTCAAAGTAAAATTGAGCGGAGGATTCGCGACATCAAATTTCGCGTATCCGGTGCGCACCTTGCAGGGCTCAATCCCGAAAAGTTTTCCATAGAACTCGATGCTCGCGCCGACGTCTTTCACGTGGATCGCAACGTGGGCCTTGCGTGCTTTCCCTGATTCCGTTGCCATGGCTCCTCCTGACGAAAATGGATATATACGCTTGTGCGTATGCAATGAGAATACGCCCCCTTGCTCATATCTGTCAAGCCATATATAATGCTGGAATGCCCCGGAAGAAAAAACCATTCCCGCTCGATCTTCTCTTTCGCGCCCTGGCCGATCGCACGCGGCTTCGTCTCCTCAACCTGATCGCCGACAAGGAAATTTGCGTCTGCTATTTTGTGGAGATCCTAAAGGTCAGCCAGCCAAAAATCTCGCGTCACCTGGCATATCTCCGCCGCGCGGGGATCGTCGCCGCGCGGCGCCAGGGGCGGTGGATGCACTATCGTTTGGTAGCTCCCCACGATGCGGTTGCGTCCGCGATTTTGAATGAAACTTTGGCCCATTTGCGGCAAATGCCGGAAATGCAAGGAGATTTGGCAAAGCTTGAGATCCGCTGTTGCAATCCGGTTTCGTCCGAGCGACCGGGGCAGGCACCCCAACCGTCGATTGTATCTATCGCGGCCCAGTAAACTGTGCGGAGCAGGCCGAGACATAATCCTGATGCTTCTGGCCAACTGCCGGCTTTCGTAGTAGATTTGACTTTCAGAAGGCGCCCAGCCTCTCCATCCCCCCGTGGAAGTGCGAAGAGGTCCCGGCGTGACCGGCGTATTTCCGGGATGCGCATGCGGGCCGAACTGGCTGGCAGGCGCCATATCCCGGCGCGGTTGTAACGAATCACCCCGGCGGGCCGTAACCTTTACGAAATTGGCCTTCCCTGCGCCTCGACGCCTGAGTGCCGCAATGATACGCTTTGAAATTGATCGTGGGGGGGAGCTCTCGTGTCGGAATCGAATCTTCATCCCGAGCAGGAAACCCAGAAGCGGCGCAGCACGCGGATTGTGCAAGCCGTGCCGCTCACAGTTACGGGTGTGGACGCGCTCGGCCGCCCGTTTCAGGAGCGCACTTCCACCCTGATCATTAATTGCCACGGCGCCCGCTACCAATCGAAACACTACGTCCTGAAAAATATGTGGGTCACGCTCGAAGTACCCCACAATGAAACCGGCCGCGAGGCGCGCAGTGTGCGGGGGCGCGTCACGTGGATTCAGCGCCCGCGGACGGTCCGCGAGCTGTTTCAGATTGGCGTGGAGCTCGAAGTTAGCGGAAACGTTTGGGGAATTGCTTTTCCTCCGGCTGATTGGTTTCCCTTCCCCGAATCCGGTTCCGCGCCCAGCCTGGAGATTCCCGCCCCGTCGGAAACTCTGCAGGCTGTTCCCGAGGATGATGATTGGTCCACAGCAGGAATGCCTGCGGCGGAGGCGCCCGAGCCTGTGCAGGACAATGTTCGCGTGCTTCCGATGCGGGCCGAAACCGATGCGTCCGTGCAGCTCGCGCGGCAAGTGGCCCGCCTGGTCGCCGAGGCCAAGCAGCACATTCAGAGCACGGCCCGGGAGAGCGCCACCCAAGCTGTGGCTGCGGAAACCCGCCCCCTGCTCGCCGCTCTACAGACCCAACTGAAGGATGCGGCGGAAAAATCCGTGGCTGCGGCCGTAGCGGCGCAAATCGAAAAGTCCCAGCAAGAAACCCAGCAACGCCTGCAGACCGAGCGGGAAACAGGCATGGCAGCCATGCTCGAGCAATTGTCCGGCGAATTGGACCTTCGGCTCAGCAAAGCCCGGCTGCAGATGGACACCCAGCTTGCGGAAGTGGAGCGTACCCGGCGCGCGGATTTCGAGCAGCAGATTCAGAACCAGCTTCAGGCGGCCATCCAGAAACTCGAAAGCCTGGGCGGAAGCATGGGGGCGAATCAGGACGAGGTCCGGGCGGTCATGGATACGTTGCGAGAATCCTCGGCGAAGGCCGCCGAGGACGAAATCCGGCGCTGGCAGGAACAGATGGACCTGCGCACCGCGGATGCCCAGGCGCGCCTGGCGCAGATGGATCAGGCGGCGAGAAGGCTGGGAGAGCAGATCGCCGCCGCGACCGCCATCGGGGAAGTTGGATGGCGCGGGCTTCTCGAAGCCGACCTGGCAGCGGCCGGCGCGCGCTGGCAAGAAAAGATGGAAGCGTCGATCGAGGATGCGTCCCGGCGGGCGGCTGAACACCTTGCGAGAAGCAGCGAAGTTTCCGCGCGGCAGATCGAGCAGCTACTTCAGCAGCGGATCAACATGCTAGGCAACACGCATTCGCAAGTCACTGCGGAAGCGGAGAGCGCGCTCGGGACGTTGCGCGCCGCGATCAACAAGGAAGCCGCCAAGGGCGAAGCTGTGATTTCGCGGTTTCAGGAGTCGGTCGCACAACTGGAAGCGAGGCGCGGCGAGTTCTCAGCGCTCTTTCAGGCAGCGTCCGAGGAGTGGGCGCGGCGTGGCGAAGCCATGCTCGAAGCGCAAGGCGGCGAGATGAACCGCCGGGCGGAATCGGCCGTGGCGGGGATGACCCAACGGCTGCAGCCCATGCTCGAAGCCGCGGGCCGCGGCACGATTGAGAAGCTGGCGAACGAACTCGAGCAGCAGCTCGCGCCACAAATTGCCCGCGCCACGGCAATCCTGGGCCAGCTCGCGTTTGACCGCGACAAGGCCGAGAAGTCGGTCGCCGAGCATCAGCAGCGGATTTGGCAAGTTTCCGATCGCGGCCTGCAGGACACTGCGGCCCGCGGCAAGGAAATTCTCGCGCAGATCGAGAAGGATTTCGGCGAATCGGCGCGCACCGCCTCGGGAAGATGGCTCGCCGAACTCGAAACCAGGGCCACCGAAACTTCGCACAGCACGTTTGAAGCGCTCTTCAAATCGGCCGACTGGTACGAGAAAAAAATTCAAGCCCACATGCAATCGACGCTCGAGAAGGGGCTCGATCAGGCCGCTTCGCGCTTGCGGGAAAAGGCCGCCGAGATGTCCGGCCTGTTCGCCAGCGAACTCGATCACTACAGCAGGAGTTACGTCGAGCACGCGCAAGGCCAGATGCAGGAAAGCGCGCGCGAAGCCGCCGAACGCGGCAGCCTGCAAATCACGGAAGCGGGCGAAGCCGCCGCCGGCAAGTTCACGGAACGCGCCGCGCAGCTCGGACGCGAACAATTCGATCTTTATGCTTCCAAAACGAAAACGGCGTTCGAACAGAATGCCGCGCAAATGGAAGCGCACACGGCGCAAATCCGTTCGAAGCTCGAAAGCGACGCGCGCGGCTTCGCCGCGGAGTTCCAGCGGGCCCTGTCGGCGCACGCGCAGCAAACCCTGGCGCTGGGCAAGGAAGAGCTGGCTATCCAGATCGATCAGGCCAAGGACGCCCTTCTTACCGAGTCTCAAGCCCTGGACCGCCAGTTCCAGGCATCGCTGAATTCACAGGGAACCGTTGCCATGGACGAGCACAAGCAGCGCCTGGAAAACGCCTCAAACTCCTGGCTGCTGACCACGGTAACCAAGCTGAATCAACAGTCCACAAACCTAATCGAGGAACTGGCCGACACCACCGAGAAAAAGCTGAAGGCTGTGTGCAGCAACGTTTTCTCCGAGATGGGCGAAACCCTTCACCAAAAGCTCGCAGGGCTCAGCGCGCTTTTTGGAACGCCGGCAATCCCAGATTCGCCGGCCCCCGCTGTCAATCCTCCTGCGGAAAAAAAGTAATTCCTTCTGTCGCGGCAGAGTAGTGGCTCCATTACTCAAATTTGAATGCGGCCGAAAAATTGAAAGTCTTATCCATACGCTGATTTATGGACCAGATTTCCGCGGCGGGTTATCGTGAGCGAATGGAACTGCGGTCGCTCCCCAAAATAGAGCTGCATCTTCACCTGGACTGCTCGCTGAGCTTTCAGGCGGTTTCCACCCTGGCGCCATCCGTCACTCTAGAGGAGTATCAACGCGATTACATTGCGCCCGCGCGCTGCGCAAACCTGGCGGACTTTCTTTCCCGCGCTCCCAAGGGTTTTCGGCTCATGCAAACTGAGGATGCACTCCGTCTGGTTACGGAGGATGTATTCCGGCAACTCATTGAGGACGGCGTAATTTATGTCGAGATCCGGTTTGCGCCGCTGCTGCATACCGAGCAGGGCTTGAGTCCTGAGCGCGTCGTTGCGGTGGTGGAACGTTCGGTCGAACGCTTGATCCGTGAAACTGGGATGCAAGCAGGCTTGATCCTTTGTACGCTAAGGCACTTCACGGAGGCGCAGAGTTTGCAGACTGCGAACTTGGTGAAAAAGTTTCTCGGCAGCCGGGTCGTGGCGCTTGATCTTGCGGGAGATGAGGCAGGATTTCCTTTGGACGCTCACGTCGGAGCGTATCGCTACGCGCGAGAGCATGGCCTGTTTCGCACCGCTCACGCCGGCGAAGCGCTTGGACCGGAAAGCGTGTGGGAAACGCTTCGCCTGCTCGACCCGCAGCGCATCGGCCACGGAACGCGCAGCATCGAGGATCCGAAACTGGTGGAGCATCTCCGCAGGAAACGCATTCACTTGGAGCTTTGCCCGTCGGCCAATGTCCAGATTATTACTTCGATTGGAAGCATGGAGGAACATCCCATCGATCGCCTCTACCGCGCGGGCGTCTCTCTCAACGTGAACTCCGACAGCAGGATGCTAACTCCGACGACTCTGACCAGGGAGCATGAAAGCCTTCACCGCATATTTAATTGGAACGGACAAGATTTACTCCGGGCAAATCTCATGGGTTTGGACGCAGCGTTCGTTGACAATGGAGCGAAACACCAGCTCAGGAAACGGCTTCTGGAGGGGTACGACAGGGCAAATCTCTTCGCTTGACCAGGCCGCTGGGTCGGGGGTTCGTTTCCGGTTTATGCACTTATCAGGCATTTAGATTACTTCCGAGTGCGCCGTCGATCGTGAGGGATCCGTGTCCGGCTTGTGTGCGTCACTGACACTTTTCGGCGCTATCAGGAACCTCACTTGAGCGCGAGGCAATACAACCTGTATTCCTCTCCCGTGCCAGCCCAATTAGGAAACCTCTTAAGAAAGAGAGCACCAAATCTGGCATTAAGTGCCTGACTTGCTCCTGGACGGGCGTGGCCATAGACGACGTCGAATCCCCTACCTAAAGCCAGTCCTAGCCAGTGAGCCTTTAGAATTGTTCCTAATCCCTGCCCCTGAAAAGAGGGAAGTATTGTGTTTGAGTAGAAATAGATCCCGGATTTCTTTTCGTTTTCGGTTAAATCAACTAATCCCGCAATTTGCTCATTGGAATTGACAAGCGGGAAACCATACGACTCCCCAGCAATTTCCCCATCTGCTAACACCCAGGCAAAGATTGATCCAGGCTTCTCCCAAAATTTCACTTTCTGAGAAAGATCTAGCTGCAAGGCTTCAGGATACACAGCTTCAAAAGCCATCGTTTGTCCAAGTGGAACATCATAACTGAATTTGATTAGACTCACTCCGCCCCGCGAGTTTGTGAGTTTCTTCAGCATACGGGCACCGATGTACTAACCGGCATTGGAAGAGTGGCGCCCACTGTCCTCCTTTGTGCGATGTGGATGGGACATCGGTATGAAAAACGCAATGGTGGCCAAACTTCCTGTTTATGGGATTGCATTTCATGGCGACTGGGCTTAATAGAGCCGCTTTCGCTTCCGAAAACTCTTCCACGTCCACGACAAGTGCGTTCCCAATCCCTCCAGATCGGGGAAGAGAATCCGATGGTTGATTCCCAGATCGTCAAGCTCTAGGCGCATATTCTCCAGCTTCTTGCTCGAAATTACGATCTGCATAAGTCGGCTTTGCTTCTTGCTGCGGCTCCCTAGGTCGGTTCGGTCGGCAGCCTTGATCAGATCTCTCTTTTTCCCGAATAAGAGGAACCGAGCTGTTTGACTAGCGAGCCTGCGATCGATACTCGGGGGTTCTGTGGCTATTGGCCAAGATTTCTGAACTCGCACCCCATCGCACGCCTCTTCTAGATCCGGAAGATAAGGTTTCGTCTCTTCCCAGTCTGGTAAGGCAGGTCCCGTGAGTCCATCGCCGTGCAATTTGTTCCAGCGCCAAGGATCGAGTGCCCAAACGGCCGCATCGTCTTTCTTGACGCCTTCCCGTTCCTCTACAATCGCGAAGTAAAGTGCAGCTAACGGATTCCCGGTCCAATCGAGCAACCTGGTCGGTGCCCCGTAGTGCTGCATCAAAAAGTACCATTCCCATTTGGTTCGGTTGAGATTTGTGGTGGCTAACTGCAGACCGTGCCCCTCAAACGCTAGCCGAATCTCAGATTCTTCAGCATTTTCATAGTCGGGACGATAAATCCGAGGCCGCAGGTCCCATTTTGCAGATCGTTGACCGCGGAACCAGAGTGGCCTGCTGTCGCCCTTGGAGTCCGCCTTTGTCTTTCTCCAACGCCTTCGGATTTCTTTAACCTGATCTAGGTAGTCCGAGAGGTTCTGGCACTGTCGTTTCGAGTTGACGGCGCGTGAGGGCATGGGATGACCATTGACAATTAACCATTATGATAAATGATCTGAACGGTTGAAGTCTATCTCATTCATCTTAGGCTAGAACTGCGGTTGCCATTGCCCTGTGTGACGCGTTCCAAGGCAACTCTGGACGTATCGTCGGCTAATCGGAAGTTATCTTCGGATCATGCGGATTACTCCTGATAAGTCGAGCAATCGGAAACTGACCCAATTTGCCTCGCCCGGTCGTTTTCGGCCCTTTGGGCCGTTGCCTGTATAATAGCCGGATGCCTAACCGTGCCTACGCGAGCGTCTGGGTTCGCGATTTCGGCGAGGAGAATATGCTCTCGCACTTCGAGCATTTCCTCGCCACGGTGCCGCTCGCTTCTTCCCCTCCGGGGTTTACGGGGATGACGGTTCGAGCGGTGGATTTTACGGAAACGCCGCTTGAAGAATATGATTTGCGTGGGTACTTGACGACTCCTGAGGAGATCGTCAATCTTGCGAAGGACCATCACTCCGGCGATGTTTGCTACGAAGTTGCAGCGCGATGGGATCTGTGGATTCGCGACAAGGAAACCGCAAGCTGGAAATTGCAACCCGAGCGGATGGATGTTTTTTGTTACGGCCCCGAATACGATCAGGGCGTGTTCGCCGAATCGGGCCACTTCATGGCCGATCTCGGTTTCGAGCATTTATTCACGGGCCACGCGGGGCTGCTCGCGGCAGAAACCGGGCGCGTCGCGGAGCCACAGCATCCCGAAGAGGCGCGATTTCTGATGTGGATGTCGCAGCCGCAGAATTTGCGCGAATATCAGGAGAAAACGAGAGAGAATATACAGAAACTCATGGGCTGGATGCGCGCGGTGGAGGAAACTCTGCCCGCGGAGCGCTTCCGCCTGTGGTCCGAAGGAGAGGAAAACTTTGAAGCACGGCTCGATGAAATTCTGGCTGTGCGCTAGTCTGGTACTTGCCACGGTGAGCGCTGCCGTGTCAGCGGGCGCGCGAATCTATTCTCCCGGCGCCGGGCAAAGCGCTGTGCGCCACATCAATGAAACTTCGCTCGCGGGATTGCGGCCCGGGCGGGACACCTTCGCTGTGGCGGAGAAACGGTTCAAGGCCAGGGATCTTATCGAGGAGCCCAATTCGGGCTCCAAGGAATGGCGCGACGATTGTTCGGGCCGCTCGATCCGCCTGGAAGTCGATGCCAAATCCGTGATTCAAAGCGTCACCATCACCACGCTCGGCATTCAGGAAGGAAAGTGCAGCGACCGGCGCCCGGATTTTCTGGATCCAAAGAATTGGTTGACCGGACTTGGCCTGCGCATGGGTGATTCGCAGGATCGCGTGGTAGGTTTATACGGTGAGCCCAATTCCAGCGGCCCGGCATCTAAAAACAGGCAGGAACTCGAGCTGATGTATTACCAATTTGACTGGGCCGGGTCCGACGTTCCACAGGTGATGGAAGTCCTGTGCGCCCGGGATACGGGTCGGGTGGCCGAAATTACGCTGGCGTTCCCAAGCCTATAGTGCGCTGGCCGACCATGGGGAGACCAAAACTGCGCGCGGCTGTGGGAACACTGTCCTGGATCATGACGTTATCTCTGGCGGGATGCCACCCAGCGCAGCAGCCGGCGCCCGCCGACGTTAGGGCGGTCGCCGAAAGCGCCGATGTATCGGACGAGGCGCGCGGAGCTGCGGATGCGTCCTTGGGAAAGCAAGCGGAAATCCTGGCCCGGGGAAATCTTGCGCAAAATGGGCGGGAACAAGTGCTCGTCGTCAATCGTTTGTCGGCAGGAGCCCAGGCGAGCAAGGGAGGCAGCAAGGACCCTTCGGCGATTTTCGTGACGCGGGCGGCCATCCTGGAAAAGAATGGCGGCCAGTGGTCCCAAGTTCTGCTTTGCGACGAGCATTTAAAAAACCCGAATGGGTATCTCGGGGGCTCTCCCGCGACGCGCATTACCGGCTGGCGATTGGAATACAGGCAGGATGCGAAAGAAGGGTTGGAGATGAGATTCACGCCGGCGGAAAGATTCGACGCTGTCAACGTGAACACGGATCAAGGCTCCGAGCCACGGAATGCGACTTTCGATGTACGCTGGAACAAAAATGCGAAACGCTATCAGTCGTTCGACCAGTCTCATGAAAGGTATCTGAGCGAGGTCCCGTCACTCGAGACTCCACTGTCCATTCTTAAATGAGCGCAGCGGCAAATACCCTGTCAGGATCGGCCCCGAAAACGGCGCACAAGCGCGTCTCCGGATGGGCGCAGCTCACGCGTTTGTATCCATACGTGGCGCGTCACAAGCTGGTTGTCCTGATCGGCTTTATTACGCAGGCCGGCATGGGGATTACCGGCACGCTCCTGCCGCTCATCCTTGGCGTAATCACGGATTGCCTCACGGGCGCTGAGACCCCGCTGGCGCAGCTCGGTCGTCTGACCCATATTGCTTTGGGCCCGCTTCTTCCCTACTACCACCCGAAGGATCCGCATACGCTGGCGGTGTTTTGTTCGGCGCTGGTCATCATTTGCGCCGTGAAAGGCGTTTTTTCGTATTGCACACGGCAAATCCTGATCGGCCTTTCCCGCGATATCGAGTACGACCTGCGAAACGACCTGCTGTCCAAGCTGGTGCTGATGGAGCCGGAATTCTACGTGCGAAACCGGACGGGCGAATTGATGTCAAGGTGCACGAACGATTTGAACTCGGTGCGCATGGTGCTCGGTCCGGGCATTATGTACAGCGCCAATACGATTGCGACCATGGTGCTCGCCGTGGTGCTGATGTTCTGGATTTCGGCGACGCTCAGCGTTTACGTCCTGCTGCCCGTGCCGATCGTCGCTGTCAGTGTGTGGCTCTTCGGCCGGCAGATTCATGCGCTGTACGGAAAAATTCAAGCATCGCTCGCCGTGCTTTCCGCGAAGGCCCAGGAAAATCTGGCCGGCGTGCGCGTCGTGCGCGCCTACGGGCAGGAAGAAGCGGAAATTCGCGGATTCGACGCCCCTAACCGTGAATACATCGATCGCAACCTGCGCTTGATCTATTTCTGGAGTCTGTTCATGCCACTGCTCCAGATGTTATTCGGGCTGACGTTTATTCTCGTTCTCTGGCAGGGCGGAAGCCAGGTGGTGCTGAACCGGATTACGACCGGTGAGCTGATCGCGTTTTACACGTTTATGACGAGCCTTATTTTCCCCATGATTGCGCTGGGATTCGTGACCAACATCTTCCAGCGAGGCGGGGCATCGATGGGCAGGCTGAACTACATTCTCGACTCGGAGCCAAAGATCAGCGACGCAGCAGTCCGCGAGAACGCAGGTGAAATCCGCGGGGAAATCGAGTTCCGGAATCTGACGTTCACCTACCCAACCGTGCGGAGCGATACCGACGGAACAAAATCGAATGGAAACGCCGCGATCAACAAACCCGTACTTCAGGATATTTCCCTGCGCGTTCCGGCCGGCTCCATCCTTGCGGTTGTAGGCCCCACGGGGAGCGGAAAATCCACGCTGGCTTCGCTGATCGCGCGGCTCTGGGAGTCGCCTGCTGGAACTTTGCTGATCGACGGACGTCCGATCCGCGAATGGCCGCTCGAAACGCTGCGGCGGGCCGTGGGATATGTGCCGCAGGACACTTTCCTGTTCAGCGAGACACTGCGCGAGAATGTCGCGTTCGGTGTTGATAGCGCGACGGACGAAGAAATTCACAACGCCGCCGACGTCGCCAGCATCGCCGCGGAAATCTGCGAGTTTCCCGCGCAATTCAATACGATGGTAGGGGAACGCGGGATCACGCTTTCGGGCGGGCAGAAGCAGCGCGCCGCCATTGCCCGCGCCGTGATTCGCGATCCCAAAATTCTGATCCTGGACGATTCCCTTTCCAGCGTGGATACGGGAACCGAGGAGCGCATTCTGAAGCGACTGGACGCGATTCTGCGGCAACGAACGACCATTTTAATTTCGCACCGCGTATCGACCGTGCAGCACGCCGATCAAATTGTGGTCCTGCGCGACGGGCGCATCGTTGAACGCGGCACGCATGCGGAACTTCTGGCGCGCCGCGGCTATTACGCCGACCTATACCAGAAACAATTGCTCGAGGAAGAATTGGAACGCGAATGAGCGATTTCCGCGAAGAGGAAGCTCTAGGTAAGGCCTACGACTCGCAGCTTTTGCGGCGGCTGATGACATATTTGCGGCCATATAAGTGGAGCGTTGTCTTCGCGGTCATCCTGACTTTATTGGTCGGCCCGCTTACGGTAGTTGGCCCAAAGCTGTTTGGTTACACCGTGGACAAGTATATTGTCCCGGGTTCAAATCACACTCTTCCTGTTTCGGATGCCCTTCGCGGCGTGGTTCTTTTCTCACTCGTCTCGCTCGCGGCATTGCTTCTGAGCTTCGCCATACAATACCTGCAAGTTCGGATCATGCAGAACGTGGGGCAGCGGACGCTGTACGACCTGCGAAAAGAAATCTTCGAGCGCATGCAACGCCTGCCGATGAGTTTCTTCGACCGCAGCCCGGTGGGGCGCCTGGTAACGCGAGTCACGACTGATGTAGACGTACTGAACGACCTCTTTGCCGCCGGTATCGCGGCCATGGCCAACGACGCCATCATGCTGATCAGCATCGGCGTGCTGATGATGGCTATGAACTGGCGGCTCGCGCTGGCAACATTGGCGGTGCTGCCGCTCATCGTGATCGCCACGTGGATCTTCCGCGACCGCGTGCGCGACGCCAACCGGCGGATCCGAACCGCTATCGCCCGCATCAATTCATTCCTGCAGGAACACATCAGCGGCATGAGCATCGTGCAAATATTTAACCGCGAGAAAAAAGCGCGGGAGCAGTTCGCCGAATTGAATCGCATCCACATGGAGGCCTACAAGGACGCGATCACGGCCTTCGCCGTGTTCTTTCCCGCCGTTGAATTGTTCAGCGTGACGGCAATCGCCGTCGTTTTCTGGTACGGCGGCGTGCTCACTTTCGGCGGCACTGTGTCCGTCGGCGTACTTATCACATTCATGCAGCTCGCGCAGCTCTTCTTCCGGCCCATCCAGGATTTGAGCGAAAAATTTAATATCCTACAGTCGGCCATGGCCGCCTGCGAGCGAATTTTCAAGCTGCTCGACGAGCCGCTGCCCGCGCCGCCCGCGGAAGCTCCGCTTGCTCTTACCGCGCCGCGCGGCGATATAGAATTCCGCAATGTGTGGTTCGCCTACCACGGCGGCGCGAACCCGCGCGAGGAAGACTGGGTCCTGCGCGACGTTTCCTTCCACATCGCGCCGGGGCAGAGCCTCGCCATCGTCGGCCACACCGGCGCGGGAAAGACCACGCTCATCCAGCTGCTGCTGCGGTTCTACGAAATTCAGCGCGGGCAGATTCTGCTCGATGGCGTGGACATTCGCCGGTACGACGTGCACCAATTGCGCCACCAATTCGGCATCGTGTTGCAGGACCCGTTCCTGTTCACCGGCACTTTGGAATCGAATGTCCGCCTGGGCGATGAAGACATCAGCCGCGCGAGGGTTGAATCCGCGCTGCGCGAAGTGGGGCTCGGCTCCTTGCTGGACTCCTTGCCGGAAGGCGTCGAAACAAACGTCAGCGAACGCGGCGCAACTTTTTCCGTGGGGCAGCGCCAATTGATCAGCTTCGCGCGGGCGCTCGGGCACAATCCCCGGTTCCTGATTCTTGACGAAGCAACGTCGAGCGTGGACACAAAGACCGAGATCTTGATTCGCGAGGCGCTCGACCGTTTGCTCGAGGGCCGCACCGCGCTCGTCATCGCGCACCGGCTCAGCACCATCCAGCACGCCGACCGCATTCTCGTTTTCCACAAGGGCAGATTGCGTGAGCAGGGCTCGCACCAGCAACTGCTCGCCCAGCGCGGGATCTACTATCGCCTGTACCAGCTCCAGTACAAAGACCAGGAGCTGCGCGCGTCCTTTGAGACGGCGGGAAGCGAAGCCGGTACGTCCGTTCCGGGAAACGATTAAGTAGCGCAGGCTTCAGCCTGTGGGGGTTAGTCCATGAGAGGACCAAACCCCACCGGCTGAAGCCTGCGCTACATCACGCGCGAAACGATGCCTCCCACACAAATCCTCATCTCCGCGGGCGAAGCGTCCGGCGACATGTACGCGGCGCGGCTCGCGGAGGCGTTGCGCGCGCGCGCTGACGTTCAACTTTTCGGCATGGGCGGGACGCGCATGCGCGATGCCGGAGTCGAACTCGTAGCCGATTGCTCCGAAGTCTCACTAGTAGGAATTGTCGAAATCGCAAAGAAGTATCCCGCCCTGAAGCGCGTGTGGAAGCGCCTGGTGGAAGAAGCGGCGCGCCGCAAACCACGGCTCGCGATCCTCACCGATTTTCCCGGCTTCCATTTGCGCCTGGCGCGCGCCCTGAAGCGCCAGGGCGTACAGAACGTTTATTTTGTGTGCCCGCAGTTCTGGGCCTGGAGGCCCTGGCGGGCAAACCTGGTGCGGCGGCGATTCGTTCGCGGGCTTTGCATTTTCCCGTTCGAGCAGGAATGGTATCGCGCGCGCGGCGTAAAAGCTGATTTCATCGGCCATCCGCTCGTGGGAAATGTTGCAGCGAAGAGAACGCGGGCGCAGTTTGCCGCTGCATTTGGACTGGACGCGAGCAAGCCGATTGTTGCGCTCCTGCCGGGAAGCCGCTCTGGCGAAATCGCGCACCACATGCCCACGCTGATGCAAGCCTGCCGTCTAATCCAAAAGGACAGCAAGGTGCAATTCGTGTTGGCCTTGGCGCAAGGCGTAAAACAGCCTCAGATCACCCAATATCTGATGCCTGAGGTGGCCATGCACGTGGTGGAAGATGCGACCTACGACGCCCTGGGCGCGGCGGACCTGTCGATTGTGTCCAGCGGCACCGCAACCGTGGAAGCCGCGCTCATGGACGCGCCCATGATCGTCGTTTACCGCCTCGCTCCCCTCACGGCTTCGATCGCTCGATGGCTGGTGCGCACGCCCATGTTCGCCATGGTCAATCTGATTGCAGGCAAGCGGGTTGTGCCGGAACTGGTGCAGAAGGATTTCACTCCTGCGCGCCTGGCGAGCGAAGCGGTGGGCCTGCTCGATTCGCCGGATGCGCGCGCGGAGATGCGCCGAGGCCTCGCTGAAGTTCGCGAAAAGCTTGGCCCGCCAGGGGCAGTCGAGCGCGCGGCGGACCTGATCGCGGGCATGTTGAATCCCACGTAACGCAGCCTGACGTAACTCAAGCTTGGACTGGCAACTCATCAGCCCAAGTTGGTATCCTATTGAGATACATGGCCTCCGCCGGAAAGAAAGGCACCTGAAACTCATGTCGAAATTTCGACGGCTCCTAATTCTGGCAAGCCTCACAGGTCTCGCTGTTCCCGGCTGGGCTCAATCGCCGGGGGCGCCGCAGGGCCCAGGGCGCGCCGTAGCGCCGGTTCAAACCATTTCCACTGCTGCGTTCCGTGCGACGTACTATGAAGTTCGCGCTTCCCTTGACGCGGTCGGCCAAGTCATGAATGCGCAAGCGAAGGTTGACTTCGCAGCAAGGGAGTCCGGCCGAGTCGTGGACGTGGAACTCAATCAAAATCTGCGCGTCAATTCGGTGCGCGATGTCTCCGGCAAACCCGTGACCTACGATCGGGACGACATCTCCGGCCTGAAATTGCATGTCACGCTCGCCGATACGATACCCGTCGGGGGAAAAGTCACGCTGTTTTTTGATTATGGCGGCCCTCTTTCCAGCCGCATGAACGATCCCAATCAACCCGTGCGGATGGCATATATCGCCAAAGACGGCGGATACTTATTGCTTCCTTCGCGCTGGTTTCCGCTGACCGACTTTCCCTCCAATCGATACACGGGTATTTTCCAGATCGAAGTTCCCGGAAACATGACGGTGGCGGGCACCGGGACATCGGCAGGCGCGCCGGAATCGGTCACTCCCAGACCTGCTCCGTCTCCCGCTCCCGCGCTGGGGAACTCACGGCACGCCGCGCCGGTATCGCCCATGAGCGCTCCCCCGCCTCCCTCGATGGAAAACGAGCGCATGGTGTACACGTATCGAGTGGATAAGCCGGAAGCTGCGGGAACATTCGTCATCGCCCCGCTGCAATTGAGCCCTGAGCACGCGGAAGGCGTGACCTATTCCATTTACACGCCGCCCGCGTCGGCAAACACGGCGCCGGCTTATGCGGACGCGATCTCGCATGTCCTCGATTTCTTCAATGATGAATTTGGCCCTCTGCCGGAGCCGGGCTTGACGGTCGCGCAACTCCCGGACGGGACTGTCGATGGATTTGCCGCACCGGGCCTGTTGCTTCTGAGCGCGCGGCAATGGTCGGCAAAGCCAAACGATCGACTGCTGGCGGATCTTGTTGCCCATCAGTGGTGGGGTACGCAGGTCACTGCCGCTACCCCTTCCGACGTCTGGATCACGGATGGCCTCTCGCGCTACTCCGAGGGATTGTATGTCGAGCAAACTTCGGGCAAGGAGGGATTGAACAAGGCGCTCGAGGATTTTGCTGTGGGCGCGCTGATGTTCGACGATTCCGCTCCGATTGCCGATGCCAGGCGGCTTGAGCCAGGATCCGAGGAATATCAATCGGTGGTGGTGAACAAAGGCGCGATGGTGTTTCACATGCTTCGCGCCATCATCGGGGATGCGAATTTCAGCGCCCTGCTGAAGGATTTCTATTCCCGCTATGCGGGCAAGTCCGCGCGGGTTCAGGATTTCGAGCAACTGGCGGAGGCGCGCCTGTCTCAGCCGGCGCCGACGGGATTCAAGATGGGCAACGCGCCCGCCGCTTCCGCGGAGCCGGCCAGTTTGCGCCCTTTCTTCACGCAGTGGCTTCATTCGACAGGAGTCCCGGAATTCAATCTGGAGTACGTGATCTACCGCACCAAGAAAGGATTCCGGATCGTCGGCAAAGCGAAGCAGAATCTTGACGTCTTCCACATGGACGTGGAGATTGAAGTCCAGACCGAGGGAAATCCCGAATTCAAGACGATCACGATTTCCGGGAAAGAGTCCCCGTTCAGCGTGGAGACGTTCGGACGGCCGAAGCCCAACGGAATTATCCTCGACCCGCACGACTACATCCTGAAATCGAGCCAGCGGCTGCGCGTGCGCGGAATCATCGCGCGCGGGGAATCGCTCGCCGAACTGGGCCGCTACTACGATGCGGTGCAGCAGTATCAGAAGGCGCTCGAGCAGGACCGCCAGAATGCGCTGGCCGATTTCCGCATGGGTGAGGCGTTTTTCTACCAGCGGAATTACGCGGCCTCCGCGCAATCCTTCCGTGACGCGCTCGATGGGGCCACCGACTTGACCACGAAATGGACCGAGGTGTGGTCGCACATCTACCTGGGGCGGATTTACGACATTCAGGGCGACCGGACACGCGCCGTCAACGAATACAGCAAGGCCAAGCAGACGGCGGACGACACCGGCGGGGCGCAAGCTGAAGCGGAAAAATCCCTGAAGAAAGCCTACAGCGAAACCGGAGCCTAAGTAGCACAGGCTTCAGTCTGTGGGTTTAGATTTTCGCCGCACCCGCGGAAACCCCACAAGCTGAAGCCAGTGCTACTCGAAACCTCAATACCCAGACAAGCCCGTGAGCCGCGGCGCTGTGATTCCCTTGTGCTGGACGAGGACCTGAAATTTTTCTCCGAGCCCTTCCGGATGAATGAGGTTTTTTAGCAAGAGGCGGGCGCGCAGTTTTTCCACTTCCGTCTGGCCGGGTTCGTACAAATCGGCGAATTCATTTCCCCGTCCGAGCGCGACCAGAAATTGCGTTTGCGTGACGAGGCCGGTGCGAACGAGGCCCGCACGGCGGCCCCACAAATCCACCGCGGTGAAATTGACGTGCGCGGTCAAATCCTGCTCGCCCGGCGCATCGAGAAGATTTTCCGCAACGGCGTGATCGCGGTAGGCGAGCAGCGTGCCGCGATTGTGACGTTCACCGTACAAAGCGCGGGCTTCGTGGCCATAATCAATGGTCAAAACAAAGCCGCGCTCCAGGGCGCGCCCCGCGCTCTCAATCCAATCGCACGCTTCAAAGCACACTTCCGCCTCTTGCCCTTCTTCGAACGTAATTTCCTGCTCTTGAAAATATCGCTCCAGCGCCGGCATGGAGGGCTCGCGAAGCACTTCGGTGAATCGCCCACTCTCGAATCCTACGAAGATTTCCCGCAGCGCGCCGTGTTCCACGACAACGCGGTGCGCGGGCAAAGCATCCAGCAATTCATTTGAAAAAATGCACCCGGCAGATATCGCACGTGGGATTTCGCCGGCGCTGGAAACGCGTCCTGCTGCCATATGATCTGCGAGGCCAGCCGCATGCTCGGCGCGACGCGCGCTGGAGCGCTCAACCGCGACATATTCCAGCGCCGCATAAAAATCTTGGAGCGCTCGCGCGCTGAAATCCAGAATGTGGCTGGCCAGGCGGCCGACTCCGGCGCCAGATTCGGCCACAACGAACGGGCGAGGCGAGCCCAGCAGCTCCCACATTTCCGCGATTTGCCGTGCGAGGAGACGCCCGAAGATCGGATGCACGTCGATGCTCGTGTAGTAGTCCCGGAACCGGAGGACGCTGGCGCGCGAGTAATAACCGTGAGCGGGATGATAAAGACACTCACGCATGAATTCGGCAAAAGAGATCGCGCCGCTCGTGCGAATGCGCTCGGCAAGAATTTCAGAAAGGGCGTGCGCGTGATCCCCCGGCTTGGGCGGTTCGCCCCGGGCACCGGATCCGGAGGAGGGCCCGGCCGTCATACGTCCTGGCGCTGCGGATTGCATGTAAACATCTCGATGATGAAATCGTGCAGGCAATCGTAGAGCTGCTTCTGAAACATCCATGGGAATTGTTTGCTCTCAATTTCACGCGGGCGGAGCAGGAACACGTAGGTGTGCACCTGCGGCTCAGGCGGGGAATACTGAATCACCACTTCAACGCCTTCGGCCGCGGGGCGCGCGTCAAACACGAAGAGCGGGTGTTCGTATTGGGTTAACTCGGCGCGAACTTTTTCGGCGAGTGCGTTCATTTGCTTCCCGCCCCGGATGCGCCCTGCGATTCACCGCCGGCGGCCAATTCCGCCCGGACTTTTTCAAATTCGGAAAGAGCTTGCGCATCGAATAAAGCAAAATAAATCATATCGAGTGAAGTTGGTTTCTTCAAATGTTCCACGACTTCGCGCAGCATGATCCGAGCGCATTCCGGAATTGGAAAGCCAGCGATTCCGGTGCCAACGGCGGGGAATGCGATCGAGTGCAGTCCTCGTTCCGCTGCGATGCGCAATGCGTGCGCCGTCGAACTCCGCAGCGCGCGCGCGGTTGTTGCTCCTCCCAGCTGCATGCTGGCCGCGTGAATCACAAAGCGAGCGTGCAGTTTGCCGCCCGTCGTGATGGCCGCGCCGCCGATCGGAATGCTGCCGATGGCGTCGCACTCCCGCTGGATGGCTTCCCCGCCCTTCCGCCGGATCGCTCCGGCAACGCCGCCGCCAAGCTGCAAATCATTGTTCGCGGCGTTGACAATGGCGTCGACGTCCATTTCCGTCAGGTCGCCTTGGAGAAGTACGATTTTATCGCTGATACTCACGAGCTGATTTCGTTCCAAACTGGTGCGTTATTTCGCAATACGTTTCAGCGCTTCCTCATCGTAGCCGAGCACAATGTCGGCGCCGCGCAGCACGACCGGCCGACGGATCAGATTGGGCTCGGCCGCCATTAATTTTAAGGCCTCGTCGCGGGACGGGGGATTCTGACCCATTTTCCGAGTGCGGTAGAGTTCGTTGCGCGTGTTCAGAAACATGCGATGATCGCGCTTGCCAATGAACTGGTCAAGCTCCTCGACCGACAACCGGTCCTTACCCAGATCGCGCAAGTCCAGCACCGCTTTCCGCTTTTCCAGGAAAGCTTTGGCTTTGCGGCAAGTGGTGCAAGACGGCTTCTGCAGAAACTTGATTTTTGCTTTCACGATGATTCTCTCCCTTTAAATGTCAGAAATCCGACGATGCCCGCCCCGGCGGCTGCCGCCACCATCAACTCCCTTCGCGAGAAGGACTCTAAAGACATATGAGAGGATGTCAGCACTGACATGGAATGAAGCGGCCATTTCCGCGGCGTGCTCGAAATGCTTTCATGCCGCGGCCCCTGGTCGCCTACTTCGGCAGTTTTTCGAGCACCTTGGCAAGCTGGCGAAAGTATCGAAGCTTTTGGCCGCGGCCCGTGGCGTTCTTCGCGCTCGTCGAGGGCAGCACAAACACCTGCGCGCCGTACAGCCGCTCCTTTTGCAACCCCGGCTTGCACGGCCGCTGCGCGAAATTCTCAAAGGTTCCCACGCCATTGAAAGCGATGACTTGCGGCGCGTACTGTTCGAATTTCTGAGCCAGCAGGATGCGCCCCTCCGCAAATTCCTCGCGCTTCAATTCCTCGATCCCACGCGTTGGACGCTTGACGAGATCGGTCAGTCCTATGCCGAACTCGATCATTCGCTTGTCGTTGTGGTGATCGAGCAATTCGGGCACCACGCGCGAATCGTAGAGCAGCGGCCAGAATTCGTTTCCGCGGCCCGCGTAATAATGGCCGACGCGAGCTGAACGGTCGCCGGGATTGCAACCGACGATGATCAGTTTCATACCGCTGCGTAAATAATCGGGCAAGGTCCGCATTTTAGCTTGTATAGGTCCGCGCACTCCCAGCATTCATGCTTTGGCCGAGCCTGCACACTCCGCAAAATTCTAAATGCATGCGCCGGGACGCGAAACCAAGGTATATCCCCAATGAGAGGAAGCGGCTAATTGTACCACTGCGAGCCGCCCAGACAGCGCAAGCCCTTTTCAGGGTGTGCTCTCACAAAACCCAAAAAAACTTGCATCGAGAAGGCACGGCGCAGCATCCGAACATGAGGGTCCGACCGGCAGGAAAAGCAAAGGAGAACTATGGTACCCTGCCAAATGAGTGCGACTGGCCTCTGCACGCAGCCGCCTGGAGCACGATGGATCGTGAGCGCTAGCGAACCCAAACCGTTGGCTTCCACAATCGTCCGCGATGACGAAGCGCAACTGGTGTCCGCGGCCAAAGGCGGCGACACCGCCGCGTTTGAAGAGCTTGTAAATCGCTACGAGCGCAAGATTTTCCGCCTGGGAATGAACATCACGCAAAACCGCGAGGATGCGGAAGACGTGATGCAAGACGCTTTCCTGAAATCCTATCAGAATCTGCACCGTTTCCAGGGCGACTCGCGCTTTTATACATGGCTTGTGCGCATCGCGGTCAACGAAGCACTGATGAAATTGCGCAAGCGGCGCCCCAATCAGGTGTCCCTCGACGAACCGCTGACGGACGCCGACGGCGACGATTCCATCTTCCGTGAAATCGTGGACTGGGGACCTTCCCCCGAGAAAAAATTCGCCCAGATCGAGCTCAACGAAATTCTCAACGGCGTGATTGGCGAACTCGATCCGATTTTCCGCGTCGCTTTTCTCCTGCGCGACGTGGAAGGCCTTTCCACGGAAGAGACTGCGCAAATTCTGGGAATCTCTGCGGCGGCGGTAAAATCGCGCCTCTTGCGGGCGCGGCTGAAACTCCGCCAAAAACTCAACAAGTACTTTCGACGGAGCGAACCGCAGTGAATTGCAAGAAAGTAATAATCGAATTGACGAGCTATCTCGACGGAGTCCTCGACTCCACCATGCGAATCGATCTCGAACAGCACCTCTCCCGCTGCACCGACTGCCGCCTGGTCGTCGACACCACCCGCAAAACCATCCAGATTTTCTGCAACTCCGAACCCGTCCCTCTCCCCGATGATGTCCGCCAGCGTCTGCACACGGCGCTCCTCGAGCGCTTCCGTCGCAATGCGAAGACAACTTAGCATTCAAACCTATATTCTTGTTTCCAACGGAAAATGGGCACAGAATAAGGCGCTCTTCGCGGCTAGATAACCTGCGCGCATAATATAAGCAGCATCCTGCCTAGGAGGAAGTCGATGAAACGGCCCTCTCGATGGATTGTGATTTTGGCTCCGATCGTGTTCTCTCTTTCCATTACCATCCCCGCAAAGGCGCAGTCAGGCGCGAAAAACGGGGAGTGGCGGACTTACGGAGGAGATCTCGCCAGCACGCGCTACTCGCCGCTCGACCAGATCAATGCGGACAATTTCAATAAGCTTGCAGTCGCCTGGCGCTTTAAAACGGACTCGCTTGGTCCACGGCCCGAATTTAAGTTTGAATCGACGCCACTGATGGTTCATGGAGTGCTCTATTCGACAGGCGGAACCCGAAGAGCGGTGGTAGCACTGGATGCGTCCACCGGCGAGCTGCTGTGGATGCACAGCGAGAATGAAGGCGAGCGCGGCGTGAATGCTCCGAGACAGCTCTCGGGACATGGATTGGCGTATTGGACGGATGGCAAGGAAGAGCGAATTCTGTATGTCACGCCGGGTTACCGGCTCATCGCGCTGAATGCCAAGACCGGCGTGCCTGTGCCCGGCTTCGGCGTTGGCGGCGTGGTCGATCTGAAAAAAGACGACGATCAGGATATTGATCTCGTCACCGGAGAGGTCGGGCTTCATTCGACGCCCGTCGTGGCCCGCAACGTGGTGATCGTTGGGGCCGCGCACCTGACCGGAGGAGTGCCAAAAAGCAGGAAAAACCTGAAGGGCTACGTCCGCGGATTTGATGTGCGAACAGGCAAGCGCCTCTGGATTTTCCATACCATTCCGCTTCCCAATGAATATGGAATCGATACTTGGCTGAAGGAATCCTGGTCGTACACCGGAAACACTGGCGTCTGGGGACAAATTTCTGTGGATGAAAATCTCGGGCTGGTGTACTTGCCTGTTGAATTGCCGACGGGCGACTACTACGGAGGCGATCGGCCGGGGAACGGTTTATTTGGAGAGAGCTTGGTAGCTGTGGATTTAGAAACTGGAAAACGAAAGTGGCACTATCAACTTGTCCATCACGGCTTGTGGGACATGGACATCCCCTGCGCTCCTATTCTCGCCGACATCACCATAAACGGCCGGACGGTGAAAGCTGTGGCGCAGCCGACCAAGCAAGCTTTCCTTTACGTTTTCAATCGCGAAACCGGCGAACCGATCTGGCCAATCGAAGAGCGCCCGGTTCCGCAAGGAGATGTTCCTGGAGAATGGTACTCCGCCACGCAGCCGATTCCGACGAAGCCGCCGGCGTTTGACAATCAAGGCGTGTCCGACGATAGCCTGATCAACTTCACGCCAGAACTGCACGCGGAGGCGGAGAAAATTGTCTCAAAATATAGAATTGGGCCGCTGTTTACGCCGCCCTCGGTAAGCAAGGCCGACGGGCCGCTGGCCACAATCGTTTCTCCAGGAGCGCTGGGCGGAGCAAACTGGCCCGGCGGCTCCTTCGATCCCGACTCGCATATCCTGTACGTTTATTCGCGAACCGATTTCTCCGCACTCGGGCTCCTTCCCACGCCCGGTCCTACAATTTCCGACATGGAGTATGTTCAGGGAACCGCAGGCTTCACGCCGAGCAACGGCAGACCTATGGGCGCGCCACCACTCCCGGCCCCAAATCCTGAAAGTGGTATTCCGCCTGTGACCGTTCGGGGCTTGCCGCTCTTGAAACCGCCGTATGGCCGCATTACTGCAATCAATCTGGACAAGGGCGAAATCGTTTGGCAGATCGCCCACGGGGAAACGCCGGATAACGTCCGGAACAATCCTGCGCTCGCAGGCTTGACGATTCCGCGCACGGGTAGCGCAGGCTTGATCGGCGTGCTGACGACCAAGACTCTGGTCATCGCCGGGGAGTCTGTGAATGTAACCATGCCATCCGGAATGCGAGGCGCGATGCTACGCGCGTATGACAAAGCCACCGGCAAGGACGCCGGAGCCGTCTACATGCCCGCGCCGCAGAGCGGATCGCCGATGACGTACATGCTCAATGGCCAGCAATACATAGTCATCGCCGTCAGCGGCCCGAATTATCCCGGCGAGCTGATCGCTTACCGCCTGCCGCCAAATTAGGCGCGCCCAGCAGCTCAGACTTCAGTCTGTGGGGTTTGGTCCTTGCAATGGGAAACCCACAGACTGAAGTCTGTGACACTTTAAAACTCTTCATCCCCTCAAATATTTATTAAAAAAATCGAGGGTGCGCTGCCAAGCCAGCTTGGCAGCGGTCTCGTCATACCGCGGCGTCGTATCGTTGTGGAAACCATGATTCGCGCCGTCATAAATGTACGCGGTGTAAGTAATGTGGTTTGCTTTCAACGCCTCCTCCCAAGCCGGCCATCCGCCCGTGATGCGAGTGTCGAGCGATGCATAGTGAAGCAATAGAGGCGCCTTGATCTTGGCTGTATCTTCGGCCGAGGGTTGCCCGCCGTAGAACGGAACCGCGGCCGCAAGGTCCGGCAATCGCACCGCCAGCTTATTGACCGTCGTTCCGCCAAAGCAGAATCCTACAGCGCCCATCTTGCCTGTGCATTCTGGACGGGCTTTCAGCCAAGCGTAGGAGGCGACAAAGTCTTCAAACATTTTGCCCTGGTCAACCTTCGGGAAAAGTGCCGTGGCCTTTTCCTCATCGCCAGGATAGCCGCCCAAGGACGTCAGACCATCGGGCGCAAATGCGAGGAAGTTCGCGACGGCCAGGCGGCGTGCCACATCTTCGATATAGGGATTCAGGCCTCGGTTCTCATGAATGACCAAGACTCCGGGCAACTTCCCAGCGGCTTTCGCCGGACGCGCGTAATACCCCTTTATGCTTCCATTGCCTTGCGGGGAGGATACGGTTGCATACTCCGTCTTGATTCGAGCGTCATCCTTTGGCACCTGCTGCGCGAGAGCGTAATTCGGCCTGAGGCTCTCCCAGATTGCCACGGCCGTTACGCCGCCTACTGCATACTTATTCGCGCGATCCAGAAATTCACGGCGGCTGATGTCGCCGTGAACGTACTTGTCAAAGTGGTCCAGCAACTCCTGCGGATAATCCGTCGCCTTTTTTCGTTCCATGTAAGTGACTCCCTCGTTGTCAGCTTCGATTCTTGAGAACAGCAAGTTCTGACGCGGAGGATACCACCTTATTGCTCTCTTAAAAAGCTTTCCGCTGGTTGTCCACACCGTCCGCAAACCCATCCAAGTTTTCTTCACTTCGGACCCGGCCCCTTTTTACCGAACATCTCCGTAACCATTTCCATACTCGTGGCGTAAAGATTTGAACTCACGGGACCCATTTCGCGAATGGTGTAGAATAACTTCTTGCGCTTCAGGCCCTGTAGCCTGCCGCCCACAGAGGACCTATGGCTCAAACCATCCAGACCATCGGCATTTCAAATGGGGGAGGTGACTGCCCGGGGCTGAACGCCGTCATTCGCGGCGCAGTGCGGGCGGCGATTTTGGGGCACGGCTGGCGGGTCATAGGCATCAACGATGGCTTCGACGGCTTGATTTGGACCGAACGCACCATGCCTCTCACTGTGGAATCGATTGCGGGCATCTTGCCGCGCGGCGGGACCATCCTCGGCACCACCAATCGCGGGAACCCGTTTCATTACGTGGTCGAAGAAAACGGCAAGAAAATCACGCATGACTATACTCTGAGGTGTCTTGAGAACGTGCGGAAGCTGGGCATAGACGCCGTGATCGCCATCGGCGGCGACGGCACGCAGACGATTGCGCGCGATCTCGGGCGCCTGGGAATTTCAATTGTGGGAGTACCCAAGACCATCGACAACGACCTGTCCGCCACGGAAGTCACATTCGGCTTTGACACCGCGTTGCACGTTGCCACGGACGCGATCGACCGCCTGCACACCACGGCGGAATCGCACGGCCGCGTGATGGTCATCGAAGTCATGGGCCGGGACGCGGGATGGATCGCGCTGCATTCCGGACTCGCGGGAGGCGCGGACGTGATCCTGATCCCCGAGATTCCCTTCACCATCGAAACCGTGTGCGAGAGGCTGCGCGAGCGCGCCGCCTCGGGCAAGAAATTCTCGCTGGTCGTTGTGGCTGAAGGGATAAAACTTCCGCCGACCGATAGCTACGGGAATCCCTTTCCAATACCGCGACCCGGGCAAGTAGGTTTTGTGATCGGTGATGCGATTCACACGATACTGAAGAAGGATGTCCGCGTCACCGTGCTGGGCCACATTCAGCGCGGCGGATCGCCGAGTCCGTTTGACCGCATCCTGGCCACGCGATTTGGCGTCGAAGCCGTGGAGCTGGTTGCGCGCGGCGAATTCGGGAGGATGGTTTGCCTGCGGGCCGGCGAAATTGAATCGGTCACGCTCGATGAAGCGGTTGGCGAAATGCGGCTGGTGGATCCAAACGGAAGCATGGTTCGCACGGCGCGGGCCGTCGGGATTACTTTCGGAGATCAATAAATGATCTGGCGGATGGTGCGCAGCCGGGTATTTATTCCTGTTGTCTTAATCCTCGCTGCGCTGCTGTACTGGAAACTTTATCTGGGCGTTCCTAAGGTCATCTCGGTCGGATACGTAGCCGACCGCGACGTAATCCTCTGGAAAACGCTGGCGCAAGTACGCGAATCGGTCGGTGAAGTACATTATGGCGACCGCGTGGAGGTCGTGCGCGTGGAAGGGACAGCGGTGCAGGTACGCGCGCCTTCGGGCATGATCGGGTGGATGCGCGATTCGCGGCAAATGATGGATTCCGACCTGTGGGGAAAGAGCGCCTCTTTATTAGAGCGCGCGCGCACGTTGCCGGTCCAGGCGCGGGGCCGGACGAAAACCCTCAGCAACGTGCGTGTCGAACCCGGGCGCGACGCCAAGCGTATCTTTCAGTTCGGGCGAGGAACGCACGTGTTGATTTTGGAACGGGCCGTGGCGGACGCTTCCGCGGGACCTGAGGAAAATTCGCAGGAAGAGAAAGCCTCCGCCGCGGAAGACCAAAAATCGAAGCAAGAAGCCTGGCTGCTGGTCATGCGTGCCATAGATTCGCCGGCGAACGGTGATAGCACACTCACCTCGGGTAATGTCCCGGCAGAAGTGAAGCCGGCGACGGGTGACGCAGTGAGCGGCGGACCCGTTGTCACGCAATCCGCCCCAAGGGCGGTGGGAGGCCCGGCAGGGCTCGTCGCCGGTTGGGTGCTGGCACGATTCATTGAGTTCGATTTGCCAGGCCCCGTGAAAGATTATGCCAGTTCCGCCGATCTGCACGTTGTGGCGTGGTTCGAATTGAATCGCGTGCCGGATGGCTCCGGGGGTCAAGCACCCCAATACCTGGTTGCGGGATCGCATGGCGGGGAGGGCGGGGTTTGCGACTTCACCATGCTGCGCGTCTACACGTGGGGCACGGCACGCAAGCGCTACGAAACCGCGTACGTGGAAAGCGACCTATGCGGGCGCCTGCCTATTCGCACCTCCAGCGGCGCAAAGGGCCCGGAATTCCAATTTTCCGATGTGGACGAAGGCGGCGCGGATAGAACGTATGTCATGTACCAGACGTCCGTCCGCCGAGTGAAGGAAACCACCAAGCAGCCGGCGCGCTCTCGCGATTGATTGCAGGTTTTAGTAGGACAGGCTTCAGCCTGTCTGGTTTTGATTTTCGTTGGCTCGAATCGGCAGACAGTCCCGGCGCGGCGGGACTGTCCTACTCGTGCGTTCCCCCACCCACCAGTCAGAACAGGATCAAAATTGTTGTGAGCACATTCCTATCGAGCAAAACGCCGCTTCGAGAGGCGCGTGATAATATCCTACTCGAAACGTTCACGCGATCTCTAAACGTAAGTTTGCCGCATGGCGAATCCAAATTCCGATCCGATGCGATGGAGACTTCCTCAAGCCGCGCTGGCCGCGGTATTTATCCTCGTTTCCTGCGGAAATCGCGCGACTCCGGCGCCGAAACCGCAGCCTCCGCCGCCGTTTGAGTTCCTCAGCGCCTGGGGAGATAAAGGCGACGGCCCGGGCAAACTCGACGAGCCTGTGGCGTTCGCTACCGATTCGCTGGGCAACATTTTCTTTGCTGACCCTGCCGCCGGCTTTGTCCACAAATTTGAATCGAGTGGCACACCGCTGCAATCCTTTGAGGACACGCGGGTGCGCCACGCGGCGGGGATCGCGGTTGACTCCGGCGGCGCCATTTATCTCGCTGACGCTCAGCGAGGCAACATCCATGTCTTTTTCCCCGACGGAACATTTTTTCAATCCTGGCGGGGCACCGCGCAGCGGCATTTTTCCGGCGCGCTAGGCATTGGCATCGACGAAGAGGGCACTCTCTATGCGCCCGATGCCACGAATTCGCGCGTCCTGAAGTTCAGCAATCACGGGCGCCTCTTAAAATCCTGGCCCGCTCCGCAAAAAGCCATTTCGGCGGACGAACGGCCATCGTGGGTTTCCGCGGAACCGGATGCCTCCATATTTGTGGCCTACTTCAACACTGGGCGCATAGAGAAATTTTCTTCCGACGGTTCTGTGATGACTTCTTGGACTGCGGCGAATACTCCATCGGGAGAATCCAGTCCGATCACCGGGTTCGCCGTGACAGGCGAGTTTGTATTTACGATTGCTGCTTCATCCACGGAGATTCGCGTTTGGACCTTGGATGGACAACATAAGCTCGACGCGGATCTTGGGACGAGCCTCGGCAAAATTGCCGCGCCTCAAATCGTCGTGACACCTCACGCGGAGTTGCTTGTGTTCGATCCTTCCGCGCCGAAAGTGTTCCGGTTTCGCATGCACATGGAAAATAAGGAGCCCCTATGACGCTGCTTCTTACCGAAGCCGACGTGCGCTCCCTTTTGACCATGCCCATCGCGCTGGAAATCGTGGAAGAGTCCTTGCGCCAACAGGGCAACGGCGAACTGGTTCTACACCCGCGCCGCAGGGTCAAGCTTCCGGACAACGCGCTCCTGCACTACATGGCGGCGGCCGACCCGGTCCGAGGATATATCGGCATGAAACTTTATACGGTCGTGCGCGGCGTCGCGCGTTTCGTTGTGCCTCTTTTCCGGTCGACGACGGGCGAGATGGCGGCGCTGATTGAGGCCGACGCGCTCGGCCAGCTTCGAACCGGCGCGGCAAGCGGCGTGGCGACGAAGTATCTCGCAAATGCGAATGCGCGGACCGCGTGCATCATCGGCACCGGCTACCAGGCGCGGACGCAACTCGAAGCCATCGCCGCCGTGCGGCGCCTGGAGCGCGTTCGCGCCTTCGGACGCGATCCGGAGCGCCGCGCGAAATTCTGCCGCGAGATGAGCGAGCGGATCGGCGTCGCCGTCGAACCTGCGCACTCCGGCGAGGACGCCGTGAAGGGAGCGGACATCGTCATCACGGCGACTTCCGCGACGAAGGTCGTGCTCGAAGGCGCGTGGCTCGCGCCCGGCATGCACATCAACGCCATGGGAGCGAATTGGCCGCAGAAACGCGAGCTCGATGCAGCGGCGGTCGGCCGCGCCAACGGGATTGTGGTGGACTCCATCGAGCAATCCAAGATGGAAGCGGGCGATCTCATCCAGGCATTCGGAGAAGACCGGTCACGATGGGACGCAGTGCAGGAGCTATCGCAAATCGTCGCCGGCAAAGCGCCCGGCAGAAGCAACGCCGATCAAATCACTTTGTTCAAATCGAATGGGATCGCAACCTGGGACCTGGCGGCCGCTGTGCGCGTCTACGAAATGGCGGTTGCGCGGAACATGGGCAAAACCATTCCACTCTGGGAAGCAACGGGGGACGCATAAAAAATTGGATGTGGGAAAATCTGCGAAATAGTTTGCCCTGGCAATTCTGCTAGATTTGCGCGCGGCGGGAGGCGATCTAAATGCAATTTCTCGAAAAATTGAAACCCCTGGGTCTGCTCGTGCTGCGCGTGGCGCTCGGCGCGAGCTTCATTTTCCATGGATATCCGAAATTGAGCGATCCCGCGCACGCGCTCAAAGCGTTTTCGGGATACGGCTTCCCAAGTTATTTCGCATACATTTCCGGGATTCTGGAAGTGTTCGGCGGGGGATTGCTGATTGCCGGATTGTTTACGCGCGGCGCGGCTCTGCTGCTGACCGTTGAAGTGGGGTTAGTCCTCATCCGGACGATAATCCCGTTGGTGGGAATTTATGCGTTCGGACGTTACGAAATGCCATTGCTCTTGGGCGCGATGGCCCTGGCGCTCGTCACCACGGGCGCGGGCGCAATCTCCATCGATGCCTTCACGTTTGAGTCGGGCCGCAAATCCGCAAAGAAATCCAAAGCCAAGGATTGAGGGAACCGCACGACGGCTGATTTTTTCCTACGGCCTTCGGAAAACGAGGCAGCTGGCGATGATGTCGTGCAAGGCTTGCTTCTTCTCCGTGAATCCTGCAATCACGTAGCCAATAAAAAAAATGCCCGAAATTTGCCTGGCTAAGTTACGGATCAACGCGCGCCGCAATGTGATGCGTTGGCCGTTCAGGTCCGTGACGTAGAGCCTCAAGATTCGCTTGCCCGGCGTAGCCTGCCAACTCGAAGCTTCAAACATGGTGTAGTAGAGACACCCAATGGAAACTAACAAGGTAATCACCAAAGGTGCGGGTTGCGGCATGGCAGTCAGCGAAGGAGGGTTGGGAGGGAGCAACTTCACGAAAGTAGAAGGAAAAAAGGACGCCCCCAAAATGAAAATGGCGGAGATGAGGAATGTATCGATGAAACACGCAACCGCCCGCAGCCAAAACCCCGCAAACGCCGGCCGCGCCGGCAACGCGGAAAGCTCGTGGATTGTGGGGATGACCACCGGCGGCTGGGCGCTTTGCGGAACGTACACAGGCCCGATTTGCCCGACGCTTACGGGAGTTTCGCACTGCGGGCAGACGCTGGCCCCATCCGGGATCTCCCCTGCGCATTTTTCACAAGTTAGAATTGCGGTCCTCCGAGACAGACCCCAAGAAACCTAACAGCCGAAGATTCGCATTGCAATGAAAACCAAAAATTTGCTGGGAGAACGCGACGCGCGTCAATAGGCAAGCAATTCGCGAACGGCGGCGGCCAAATCGCTGCTTTGTGGAAGGATTTCATCCTCGAGTTTGGGCTCGTAGGCGCAGAAAGTGTCCATCGCCGCAACGCGCCGCACGGGAGCATCCAATTGATCAAAAAGCTGGTCGGCGATGCGCGCGGCAATTTCGGCGCCGTAACCCCACGAGAGCATGTCTTCATGGGCGACAATCACTCGATTGGTCTTCCGAACGGTCGCGGCGATCGCCTCCCAATCAAAAGGCGAGAGCGAACGGAGATCGATAATTTCCACGGATACGCCTTCGCGCTCGAGTTGCGCCGCGGCGACTTCGGCGCGGTGAACGACGGCGCCGTAGGTAATGATGCTCACGTCGGTCCCTTCCCGTACGACGCGCGCTCGCCCGAAGGGAATGGTGTAATCCGGGCCGGGATAGGGAGACCGATTGTAAGGCTGGCGGTACAGGTGCTTGTGTTCCAGGAACAACACGGGATCATCGCAACGAATCGCCGTGCGCAATAAGCCGCAAAGATCGAGCGCCGTCGAAGGCATGACCACGCGAATCCCGGGAGTGTGCGTGAACAGCACTTCCCCGCTCTGGCTGTGATAAATCGCTCCGCCCGTCAGATATCCCCCGGTAGCAACGCGAATCACGGCGGGCGCCTTAAACGCTCCATTCGAGCGCCAGCGAAATAAAGACAATTCGTTGCGCAGCTGCATCATCGCCGGCCAGATATAGTCGAAGAACTGTATCTCCGCGACAGGTTTCAATCCGCGAGCGGCCATGCCCAGCGCGCTGCCAACGATGCAGGCCTCCGCAATCGGCGTATTGAACACGCGCGCGTATCCGAATCGCCGCTGCAATCCGACAGTCGCTTTGAAAACACCGCCCTTCCCTTTCACGTGCTCCAGATCCTCTTCGTTGCTGCAATCGGCCACGTCCTCGCCGAACACGACGATCCGTTCATCCCGGGCCATCTCATCGGCCAGCGTGACCGAAACCATTTCCACCATGGTGCGGGGTTCGCCGGAAAAATGAGGAGCGGATTCAAAGCGGGAGGAAGCCGGATCGACGTCGGGAGAATATTGATTTACGAGGATGGATTCCTTGGCGGGCGGCTCCGCCGCGAGGGCTTTGTCGGACGCTTCGCGAATTTCCCGGTCAACTTCCGCTTCGATTACCTCCAATTCTTTTTCATCCACGATCCCCTCGCGCACCAAGAATAAACCAAACTTGGGAATGGGGTCGCGCTGCGCCTCTTCCTCCCGCAACGCGGGTGATTTATAAAGCTTTTCGTCGTCGGAGAGTGAATGAGAGTAAGGGCGCGTGACCTGCGCATGCACGAGCGCCGGCCCCTTTCGCGCCCGGCAATATTCCGCGGCTCGTTGCAGAACCACGTAGCTTGCAAGAGGATCGCTGCCGTCGCACTCCTCCAGAAATAGGCCGGGATAATTCGCCACGAGTTTCGCAATGTTCCCGCCTGCCGTCTGGAATTGCACGGGAACGGAAATCGCCCAGCCGTTATCTTCGATCAAAAAGAGGATTGGAAGTTTGCGTAGGCACGCGGAATTCAGCCCTTCAAAGAATTCCCCTTCGCTGGTGGAACCATCGCCGCCCGAGACGTACACAATTTCGTCCGCCTGGTGGCGCACATGTTCACCCAGCGGCGCCTGCTGAGCCTGCTCCAGCGCGTGTGGAAACTTCTCGAAGTATTGCGTGGCCTCCGCCATGCCAACGGCATGCGGGTACTGCATTCCGGTCGCGGAAGACCGCGGAAGAATATTCAGCCGGGGAATGCCCCAGTGCGAAGGCATCTGCCTCCCGCCGGAATTCGGATCGTCCTTGGCTCCCACCGCCTGAAGGAACATTTCGAGCGGCGTGACTCCCAGCGCAAGGCAGAGCGCGCGGTCGCGGTAGTAGGGATACACCCAATCATGGCCAGGCCGGAGGATCAGCCCCGCGGCGGCCAAAACGCCTTCATGGCCCGCGCCGCTGATCTGGAAAAAGGTCTTGTTCTGCCGTTTCAGTTGAATTTCGCGGTCATCGATCCGCCGAGAAAGATACATCGTGCGGTAAATACGAAGAAGATCCCCCCGAGACAGGCCTTGATATCGGCTGGAGTCAAATTTCGCCGTCTTTGGGCGCGCCTGAACCGGCATCCGAATCACCTTGAGCTGAGCTAGGGCAGCTAGTTTCGCAAGTACATCTCATTATATCCAAAGCAGAGCGGCAAGCGAATAAACCGAAGAAAAAGTTCTCCGAAAAGTAGCCAACCGGATAGCTCATTGCCCGCCGCGGCGGGTGGTTTCATTTCCGTCCTTGCCGCTATGGCAATCCCAAAAAAATCGCGGCGAGCGTTCCATCCCAGGGTGTGGTGCTGGGATGGAATCGCTCTGCCGCGTTGCATGGCGGCGCAACCGGGGGGATGAGCGCCGACATATTGCGAGCGCACAACATCGCGGCAGCGAAGGCGCGCTGGCAATCTCTATAAACCCGCTGCGGACCCCGCTTATTGCCGGGTGCAGCGCGTTTTACCAAATCTTGCATTACAGCTACTGCTGCGCCGCCGGCGAAGCTGGAATCGAATCGGCCGACGCGGAGGATGCCGAGCCCATATCAAGTACAAACAGACCCTCCGTCGAGGATGCCGCGACCAGCTGGTTTCCCGCTTCGCGCGAGCGCAACGCGGAAAGCGTACCGTTCGAAGTAGGACCGGCCATATGTGCCCAGGTCTTCCCGCCGTCACGGGAAAGGAACAGACTTCCCTTCGCCGTGGATACGACGACGGCGTTTCGAACAGATGCCAAATCGTCGATCGACAATTCCGAAAGGTTTGCCTGATGCCAGGATTCGCCGGTATCGCGAGAAACGAAGACTCCGTGGTCGCTTGCCAGCACAACAGTGTTCTCATCAGTTGGATGGAGATGCAGTGATCCTCGCGGCTCAAACGGCAGCGTCCTCGAAATCCAGGTCTTCCCGCCGTCGCCGGAGACTTCGAGTTGCCGGGAAGTCAGCGCCCAGACATGAGAATCGCCGTTGCCTGTACGCACCGCGCGAATCGAGGTTGTGCTCACAGAGGAAGCGGCTGCCGCAGGCTGCTGCACGGGCGCGAGAGGGACCGTGCTCCAATTGAGGCCGCGGTCACGCGAAATGAGCAATCCGTCTTCGGTGGCGGCATACCATGCGTCATGGCCAAACGCCATGTCATTCACTTTGGCGTGGAATGGAACCGTTGATTTTGTCACTGCGGGAGCAGAGGAATTCGCCGCGGCCTTCGGAGCCGAGGTTTTCGCGGTCTGCGCCGACACCTTTTTTGCAGAAGCGGCGCGGCGGGTCTGCGGAGGAGCGGGCTTTTCGGTGACCTGATTGACTGGCACCCAGGAACTCTTGGAAGCATCGTAACGCAGCAGGCCTCCGGGACCGGGAGCCGCGAACCAGCCATCGGGAGAAGCGAAAATGTGGCGCGGCGGCCCGGACTTGAGGCCGGTGGCCAGCGGGGTCCAGGTGCGCCCCGCGTCGTTCGTTTCGAGCAAAGGCTCAAAATTGCTGGTCAGCACCACCAGCGCGCGTTCCGGATGCTGCGGATCAACAGCCGCATCCACAATGCGCCGGTGCGAGAAACCCTGGTTCGAGGCGCGGTAGGTTTGTCCGCCGTCGTCGCTCAGCTGAATGCCCAGCCGCTCGGTGCCGAGAATCAGCCGGTCTGAACGTTCAGGATCTATCACCATCGAAAGAATGCTCCAGGACACGGGCGTAATCAGACGCCAGGTTGCGCCATCGTCCGATGTCTTCCAGAGGCCTTCGGTAGTCGCCGCGTATACCGTCGCCGGGCGTTTCGGGTCCTGCAGAATGTGCACGGTTCGCCGGGAATCTTTGGGGATTCCCTTGAACTTGGTCCAGTTCGTTCCGCCATCCGAACTGTGGTAAATGCCCGAGCATGCGCTGGCAAAAACGTGTGAGGCATTATTCTGGTCGATGGTGATACTCATCACATCCGAATCGTCCACCATTCCCTGGTGAACGGGAGTCCAGTTCTTCCCGCCGTCGACCGTTTTCCAGGGCAGGTGATAGGTGCCCGCATAGATGATATTGGGATCATCCGGATCGATGGCAATCGAATCGAAATTTCGAAGGTCTTCGTGTTTCTCGGGGGAGATGCGGGCCCAGTGCTTTCCGGAGTCTTCGGAGCGATACACGCCATCGGTTGCGCCTGCTACGAGAATATCCGGATGGGAAGGCGCTTGGGCAATGGCACGCACAACAAGTCCATCAAGGCCAATGAGCTGCCAGGTATGGCCGGCGTCAGCGCTGCGGTAAACGCCCCCGCCATGGGAACTAAGCGTCCAACTCGTGGCGTACAGTGTATTTGCCGAGCGTTGGTCAACGACCATGGACATGATCACGTCGTCGTGATGCTCGCCGATTCTTCCAAGCAGCTCCCAGTGCTCTCCTGCGTCGCGGGAGCCAAACACGTGCCCGTCAGAAGTGCCAAGGAAAAGCGTACGCGCGCTTCCGGGCAAAGCTGCGAGGGACTGAACGTCCCCACCGGGGGGGCCAACTTGCCGCCAAGTTTGGGCGTTGGCCGAAAATGACAACAAAAGCACGAACCCTAAAATGAATACCGCCCGATAATGCGCCACACGCATGAGCAGTCCTCCGACTCTTTTGCCCCCGCTCGGGTCCACCGACAGGGCTCCGACTTAACCGCCGACAAGGCGGCTGCGGGTCCACATAGAAGCCTATCGGCAAGAACGCAAATAAGACGCTGGTCAAAGGGACAGAATTGGGACGGGGGAATTAGCCGTACGAAAGGGCAATTTGAAAATCTAGGATTCCGCGTGAATCCGAGCCGCCTAAGAAAATTTTAAAGGAGGGGATTGCAACGAAGATGTACTGTAAGTTATAGTACGCACAGGATGTAAAGAACTCTGGAGCCGTATAGAGTTTACCGGGCCATTCTTTGACCGGTGCTGCGGCTTAGGTCGTGGGCGTTTTCTATTTGTTGGGATATCTAGGGTTTAGGGAAAAGCAGTCGGACCATCTGTTTGGCTATTGTTTTGCCATACCCATTACGTGTTTCTAATGTGCCTGGGGAGGCGAAGATGGGCATTCTAATCCTTAAAGTTTTTGCTACTTGGTCGTTGGTCGCTCTGGTGGCTGGATTGGGTTTGGGCGCCGCCATTCGCAGAGGCGAGCGCGTCCGCAAGGATGAGTTCCTATCGTGCATATTTGCGTCCCTCGAGACACAGCAAGCGTCCCGCAACTAAGAATCCCGCTGCGGCCATGCCGCGAGACTTGTCAATCCAACGAATCAAACAAATCGGATGTGGCTTTGAACTCCGGCACGCCCGCGCGGATAATTTGGGGATTTGCGGTGTTGAACGGCTCCTCAATCGGGATACGCTCGATCCAGCGCTGGTGAGAGAGCTTCTCATGATCGGAAAAATCGAGGCGGACGATTAACCGAATTTGCGCGGGATCGGCCGCCGCCGAATTGGTCTTCGAAGAAGGCTCATCTCCAGTTTTTGATTTTGCATCCGACTTGCCCTTCCCTTTTGCGCCGGATTTTGCAGCCTTTGGTTGTGGGGCTGGGGCGTCCACCGGCTTTCCTTCCCGCTCCTTGCGCTCAAATTTGACCTGGATTTTCTTGTCAAGCCGGAAACCCTGCTTCCACCCGTCAATTCGATGACGTGCCTGCTGGGCGGCGTCTTCGTTACCGCCGAAATCAAAAATCAAAAAGGAATGTGCCATGCCCAGCATTTTGGTGGGCGACGCGCCGTGTGTCAAGACCGGAAGGTGTGTAGGACAGCCACTGCGTGTCACCGCAGGTTGCATCGGGTCATGCTTCGCGAGTATGATCGCCTGGAGAGGCCGCTCCAAATTGCGGAAAATCGTACGCAAACTCGCAGCCATCGCAGCCCTTCTGGCGCTGCTTCTGCCGGGCGTCTCCGCCCTGGCAGAGACGCTTTCCGCCGCCGATTTACCCGCGTGCTGCAATACTGCCTATTGCCCCGTGCACCATCGCCAAATGCGCAATCTCCAAAAGGACAAGACCAATTGCGTTGCGATGGGTATCCCCGGACAAAACGATTGCTCCATGCGGGCGTGCGACGCCGCACCGAATCCGGTCGTAGGAACCGCCGCATTTATTCTGGTAACGCCGATTGCCCTTCGCGGCCCAGTTGTCGCGGAGACCACTTTTGCTTTGGCATCCCAGTTCTTCCCTTACGTTGCCGCGATCCCTTTAACTCCCCCTCCTCGCGCCTTCCCGAGCTGACTGAACGAACCACATTGAAATAGTGAGCTCCACCGGATTACGTGCCGGTCAGAGCGTCGTCTGGCTTTCAATTCGAGTGAGGGTGAAAATGAATTTCAGGAAGCTTTTGATCTGCCTCGGAATTGTTTTGGCTTTCGGACTCTGCGCAGCGGCTTTTTTCCCAGCACCGGCACGCGCGGAAATTTTCGGGACCGTGCACGGCATCGTGCATGACCCGCAGCACCGGCCCATTCAAGATGCCGAGGTGGACCTGAAAGCGCAACGTTCGGATTGGGTGCAGCACCAAAAATCCAATGACAACGGCGAATTCGAGTTCAGCGCTGTGCCGCTCGGCGAGTATACCGTTACGGTGACGATTGCGAATTTTCAGCCGGCGGTTCAAAGCGTCGTCGTTACCTCAGGCTCGAGCCCTGTTTTGCATTTCGCATTGGAGCTGGCCAGTGTCACCGAAAAAACAGTGGTAACCGGGGAACCCGTCAGCGCATCCGTGGATTCAGTGACCCCAACTACTCTTCTGAGCCGCCAGACCATTCAAGATACGCCGGGGGCCGACCGCACGAACAGTCTGGCCATAATTACCGAGTATGTCCCGGGTTCATACGTTACCCACGATCAACTTCACGTCCGTGGCGGGCACCAGGTGAGCTGGCTGGTGGATGGCGTGCCGGTTCCGAACACAAACATTGCCAGCAACGTGGGGCCACAGTTCGATCCCAAGGACATCGATTATATGGAAGTGCAGCGAGGGAGTTATGACGCGGACTACGGAGATCGAACCTACGGCGTCTTCAATGTCGTCCCGCGGACAGGATTCGAGCGAGACAAAGAGTGCGACCTCGTCACAAGCCTCGGAAATTTCTATCAAACCAACGACCAGATCAGTTGCGGCGGGCACACGGAGCGATTTGCTTACTACGGCAGTCTAAGTGGAAATCGAAGCAATCTAGGACTTCAGCCGCCAACCCCCGCGGTCCTTCATGACGCGGAAAACGGCTTCGGCGGATTTGGTTCGCTGATTTACAATGTGGATCCGAAGGACCAACTGCGTTTTGTCATATCTTCCCGCAGAGATTATTATCAGATTCCGGTTTCATCCGGCGTGATTACCGAAATTGACGGCGATCCAGGCGCGATTACAATTACTCCCTGTTCGCCCCCCTCTACCTGCGTCAATAGTAGTGGCGTTCACCAAGGGGGAATTTACCAGTACGATGGCCAGCATGAAGCGGACACCTTCTTAAATTTCTCCTGGGTTCGAACCATCAATCCTAATGCCCTGCTTACGGTCTCCCCCTTCTTTCACTACAATAGCGCGGACTACGCTGGCAGCCCGAACGACTTTCCCACCGATACAACCGACAATAGGACTTCCATTTACGCCGGGGCTCAGGTCACCTTCAGCGCGACACTGGCCCGAAACAGCATCAGCGCCGGGTACTATGGCTTCTACCAACACGACAATCAACTCTTTGCAATTACCTATACCGATGGCAGCGCCCCAAACCTTCTGCCGGATCGGGAGATCATCGGTGGCAATTTGGAAGAATTCTGGCTTGAAGATAAATTTAAGGCGACCTCGTGGCTGACTCTCAGTGGAGGCGTGAGGGAGTCGTTCTTCTCGGGAGGCATCACCGAAAACGCCACGAGTCCGCGCGCTGGAATTTCACTTCGGGTCCCGAAGATCGACTGGGTATTCCACGGTTTCTACGGACATTTCTACCAGGCCCCGCCGTTGCTCACCTTTTCGGGACCCGCGCTGGTGAACGCGGCGAGTGGACAAGGTTATAGCTTTGGGTCCTTGCACGGCGAACGGGACGAAGAGTATCAATTCGGCGTGACCATCCCTTACAAAGGTTGGGGCCTTGATGCCGACACATTCCGCACTCGTGCCAACAATTTTTTCGATCACAATAATTTAGGCGAATCCAATGTCTTCATTCCGGTTACGCTGACGGAGGCGCTGATCCGCGGCTGGGAATTGACCCTGCGATCTCCGCGGCTTTGGAAAAGGGCTCAACTGCATCTGGCCTATTCCAATCAGATTGGCGAATCCAGGGGAAACATCACAGGCGGTCTTATCCCCGCAAGCAACATCCCCACTTCCGATTATGGCCAATTGGACCATGACCAGAGGAATACCCTCAATGTGGGGGTGCAATCCACGCTTCCTTGGCGAACATTTGTTTCCGGCAACGTTTACTACGGCTCCGGCTTCAGCAACGGCAATGGTCCGGCGGTGATGGGAATTGCACCCTGTTGCTCTGCCCTGGACTACTTGCCGGCGCATACGACGGTCGATCTTTCCGTGGGAAAGGATTTCGGCGAAAACCTCACCATTTCCGCGAGCGGATTGAATGTGGGAAACCGGCGCGTGATGCTGGACGACAGCCTGACATTTGGCGGATTCCACTTCAACGATCCGCGCGAGATTTTCGTCGAGCTGCGTTATCGCTTCCACTACTAAGAAGAAGCATTGGAACCACAGATAAACACAGATGAACACTGATAAAAACTAAGAAATAACTGAAAAAATGCGTTGAGCAATAGGGCTTTCTGCTTTGTTTTTCCCCTGCTTTTATCCGTGTGCATCCGTGGTTCCAAAAGCAAAGGAGCCGCGACGGCAATCGCGACTCCTCCTGTTGTCCTGCTCTGAGATTACGGAATCAGCGCGCTGACCTCGGCGGAGTAAGCACTCTCTTGATTGCTGGAATTGACTGCAGTAACGACGAAATAATAGGTCTGCCCAGCCTGAACGACGGAATCGGTGTATGACGTCGCCGCGTCCGGTGTACTGGTCAGTTTTGTATAGGGCCCGCCGGACACCGCCGAGGTATACGTGTTGTACCCAATCACGGTGGACGTGCTCGGCGACCACGTCAATGCCACGGAGTGATTCACGGCCGCGATTCCTGTGCCCGAAAGCGAGATGGAGTCCGGCGAGTTGGTCGCGTTGCTGGCGACGGAAATGCTCCCCGTCACGCTGCCCGCCGCGGCTGGAGTAAAGGTTGCCGTCAAGGTCGCCGTTTGCCCCGGATTCAGCATAACCCCGGAAACGCCGGCCGCATTGAAGCCAGCGCCGGAAACGGTGACGTTGGAAATCGTTACGATGGAATTTCCGGCATTGGTGAGCGTGACGGGCAACGTGCCGGTGTTTGGCATGGTCACGCTGCCGAAGCTCAACGACGACGCACTGGAGTTGAGAAGCAGCGAAGAGGCGCTCACCGTAAGTATCGCCGCATTGCTCGTGGCGTTGCCGGCGGTGTTGCTCACCGCGACGGTGAATTTCGCGTTGTTGTCGGTAGTCGTCTCAGCCGGAGTCGTATAGCTGGACAATGTCGCCCCACTGATCGCGGCGCCGTTCTTGCTCCACTGGTACGTCATGGGCGCTGTGCCGGCAGCCGCGACAGTGAACGAAGCCGTTTTCCCGGCAATCACCGTCTGGTTGGCCGGTTGCGTCGTGATTGCCGGAGCTACGGTAGCGCTCGTCACTGTTAAAATTCCGGCATTGCTGGTTGCGGTTCCGGCGGTGTTGCTCACCACGACGGTGAACTTCGCATTGTTGTCGGTAGTCGTCTCCGCCGGAGTCGTGTAAGTGGACAATGTCGCCCCGCTGATCGCGGCGCTGTTCTTGCTCCACTGGTACGTCATGGGTGCTGTGCCGGTAGCCGCGACAGTGAACGAAGCCGTTTTCCCGGCGATCACCGTCTGGCTGGCCGGTTGCGTCGTGATCGCCGGAGCAACGGTGGAACTCGTCACGGTTAGCACGGCGGCGGCGGTGGTTGCGTTTCCAGCGGTGTTGCTCACCTCGGCGGTGAACTGCGCGTTGTTGTCCGCGGTTGTATCCGCCGGAGTGGTGTAGGTGGAGGAAGTTGCGCCACTGATTGCAGTGCCGTTCTTCTTCCACAGGTACGCCATAGGCGCTGTTCCTGTAGCTGCAACATTAAACGTCGCCGTTTGTCCCGCCGTGATCTTCGCGCTCGCCGGTTGCGATGAGATTGCGGGCGCAACGGCGGTGGGAGTAGTGGTCTGGCCGGTGCCGGTTCCGCTCAAGGCAATCGAAAAGGTTGAACCGTTAGATCGTGTAAATTTCAGGGTGCCGGAATAGGCCTGCGCGGTAGACGGTTTGAATGTCACAGAGCCAATCAGGCTCTGACCTGGACTCAAATTGACAGGCAAAGAATGTCCGGAATAGGAAAACTGGGCAACTGAATCAGAAACGCTGGAAATCGTAATACTGTGCCTATTGTCGTTCGTCAGGGTCACGGTGTGAGATGTGCTCGTCGAGCCTACCGACTGGCTTCCAAAATTGATGGATGAAGGACTAACTTTTATATTCGCTTGCGCCGCTGTTCCAAAAGCGATCATGATCGTCATGGCCGCGGCAACTGTCTGAATTTTGTTCCCGATTTTCCCGCCAATTTGCATTGTCTTCCCCTGGCTTTCGTTTCTCATCTCAGGTCCCCCGACTAGCACGCAGATTAGTTCGCGGCAGAGAGGGGGCTCGACTGGTCATAGGGATGGAAGAAGTACAGGTGCGAAACAAACTGGTAAGGGCAAGTCGGGCATGGCCCGCAGGACACCCAAGCAAATCTTTTCAAGCGATAAATATTCTTCGAGAGTTTCAGGACAGCGGAGTGCGAAAATCAGAATTCGCGTGAAATAATCCGGGGCGGCCGGAAATCACTTGAACCGCGTGCACAGAAAGACCGTTGCGCCGCACGCCGCGGCATGTTAGCGTAGCGAATAAAAGGCGAAGTGTAGAGGAGGCTGGCAGTGGCTCAATCTCTTGCGGTGCGGCGCACAAAAGACTCGGTCACGCTCGCGCGCGTCCGGGAAATTGTCGAGCAATTCGCCGAGCGCGACCACCTCGGCGAAATCATTACCGCCGTGCACCGTATCCCGGCAAGAGAGGCCAGGTTTGCGCCCATGCCGGAATGGGCGCGCGCTGAACTGGCGAGCGCCTATGCGGAAAAAGGCGTCACGCAGTTGTACAGCCACCAGGCCATGGCCGCGGAAGCCGTCAGGGAAGGGCGCAACGTTGTGGTGGTTACGCCGACGGCGTCCGGGAAAACGTTGTGCTACAACTTGCCGGTCCTGAACGCCGTCCTCGAGAATCCGGACGCTCGTGCGCTGTACCTGTTTCCGACCAAAGCCCTCGCGCAGGATCAGCTCGCCGAGTTGCACGACTTGTCCGCCCGTCTCGACAATCGCTTCGGCGTCTTTACCTATGACGGCGATACGCCCGCCGACGCGCGCAAGGCGATTCGCGAGCGCGGGCACATCGTGCTATCGAACCCTGACATGCTGCACACGGGAATCCTGCCGCACCACACGCGCTGGCAGCGGCTATTCGAGAACCTGCGCTACGTGGTGCTGGACGAGCTGCACACCTATCGCGGCGTGTTCGGCAGCCACCTGGCCAACGTGCTGCGGCGGCTGCGGCGCATCGCGCGATTCTACGGCTCGAATCCGCAATTCATTTGCTCCTCTGCAACGATCGCGAATCCGGGTGAACTCGCGTCCCGCCTGGCGGAAACCGATTTCGAGGTGATCGAAGAAAACGGCGCGCCCGCCGGAGAGAAATTTTTCGTCTTCTACAATCCGCCGGTCGTGAACCGATTTCTTGGAATACGCCGCAGCTATATAAACGAGACCTCGCGCGTCGCCCAAGAATTTCTGAAGCGAAACCTGCAGACCATCGTGTTTGCCAACTCGCGTCTGTATACCGAAGTCTTGCTCACCTATTTGCAGCAGGCGAATCCGGTGCAACCTGGACAGCCGCCCGCAATTCGCGGCTACCGTGGAGGCTATCTCCCCGGCGAGCGCCGCGAAATCGAGCACGGTTTGCGGGAAGGCCGCATTCGCGGCGTGGTCTCGACGAACGCGTTGGAACTGGGGATTGACGTCGGCTCGCTCGACGCGACAATCATGGCAGGCTACGCCGGGACGATTGCATCCACATGGCAGCGCGCCGGCCGTGCCGGGCGCCGCAGCGGAAGCTCTTGCGCCGTGCTGGTCGCTTCCTCGGCGCCGCTCGATCAATTCATCGTGCAGCACCCGGATTATTTTTTCGGCCGCTCGCCCGAGCACGCGTTCGTCCAGCCGGACAATCTGGAAATCCTGGTGAACCACCTGAAGTGCGCCGCGTTTGAATTGCCGATCGCGACAAGCGAAACATTTGGAAGCGTGGATGTCCCCGATCTTTGCGGCCGGCTCGCCGAAGCGGGCTTTCTGCATCGCACCGGCGAACACTGGCATTGGACCCAGGAAGCCTATCCCGCGGACACGGTTAGCCTGCGCTCGGTGACTTCGGACAATTTCGTGATCGTGAATACTACGGAAGGAGCCGAAGTGATCGGCGAAGTGGATTTCTCGAGCGGGCTCACCACGGTTCATCCGAAGGCGATTTACCTTCACCAGGGCCAGCAGTACCACGTCGAAGCGCTCAACTTCGAGGAGCGCAAAGCGTACGTGAAGCGCGTCGATGTGGACTACTACACCGACGCCATCCGCTACACGCAGGTTCGCGTGCTGGAATGCGCGGCCGGCGAACGCATCGTGGCGGGCGGCGCCGACGCGCAGGCCGCACGTTCCCACGGCGACGTGCTGGTTCGATCGCAGGTGATCGGCTTCAAGAAAATCAAATTTTTCACAAACGAAAACGTGGGCAATGGAAAGCTCGAGTTGCCCGAAAACGAAATGCACACGACGGCTTTCTGGCTGACCCTCGAACGCTCCCTTGTGGAATCGCTTCCCTTTTCCGTCAGCGACCGTCAGAGCGGCATGTTCGGCCTGCTCCACGCCCTGGAATCCATTGCCACGCTGCTGCTGATGTGCGATGCGCGCGACCTCGGCACATCGATCGGCGAGCGCCCGCCGTCTCCCGGCTCGGAGATCGAGTGGGAAGAAGCGGCGAGCCCGGAAGCCATTGCCGCACTTGCGGAAAAAGAATTCTTCGAGCCCAATCTATATCTCTACGACGCGTACCCCGGCGGAATCGGATTTTCCGAGCCGCTGTACCGGGCGCACGAGATCCTGCTCGCAAAAACGCGCGAGCTGATCGCCGCATGCCCCTGTGAAAACGGATGTCCATCGTGCGTCGGCCCCGTAGGCGAGCGAGGCGAGCGCGCAAAAGAAGCAGCGCTGGCAATTCTCTCCCGTCTCGGCGCATAAATGAATAGCCACAGAGAAAGAAATGGAACCACAGATAAACACAGATGAACACAGATCAAAAAAGAAAAATGCAAAACAACTGGATTATGTAAACAAATTCCATCCTTTTGCATCTTCCCTTCTCTGGCTTTTTGTTTTTTCTCATCTGTGCTTATCTGTGTTCATCTGTGGTTTCAAATTCCGTGCCTTTGTGCCCTTGACGTGAACAAAGACGACAAATTCGCGCGCATTGCCGCGTTGCGTCCCGCACGCAGGAAGGAAGCTCCAGCCCGGTGCGTTTCGGAAGCTGCCGCCGGAGGCGACCGCCTCGCGGAACTTCTCGGCGCGCGGATCAACCGGAATCATTATGGCGAACACTTATCCCTGCAGCAGTGGTACTCCACCCCGGAAATGTGCTCGCCGGATGCGCGTTCTCTTTCCTTGCTTCTTCCGCACTCCGCAGGCGCAGAAGATTCCGTGAAGGCTGCGATCGATCCCGAACAATGGCTTTTTCTTGACACGGAAACGACCGGCCTGGCGGGAGGCACCGGCACCTACGCGTTTATGGTCGGCATCGCGTGGTGGGATTCAGGAGGGCTGCAGGTCGAGCAATTCTTTATGCGCGATCTTGACGAGGAGCTTTCGCTGCTGCTCGAACTCTCCGAACGCATGAAGAAACGGCCCGTGCTCGTGACATTCAACGGAAAAAGTTTTGACTGGCCGCTGCTCGAGACGCGCTATCGCATGACGCGATCCGTCCCGGCCTTCTCTCCCAAGCTGCATCTGGATTTGCTGCATCCGGCGCGGCAGCTCTGGCGGCTGCGACTTGGTTCCGTGCGTCTGAAGGATCTCGAACGCCATGTTCTGGGCGGGGATAGCCGCCCCCTCGATTGGTCCCGCCACGACGACATCGATTCTTCGTTGATTCCGCAAATGTATTTCGATTATCTCCGCGGAGGGCCGGCCGAACCGCTCTTGGGAATTTTTCATCACAACCAGATGGACTTGCGCGGCCTGGCAGCGCTGGCCGGAAAAATTCTCACGCTGCTCGACAGCGGAAATGGAATCGCAACCGCCGAGCACGCTGAGACGCACGATCCGATCGAGGTGTTAGGCCTCTCCCGAATGATGCGCAATCGCGGCCATTCCACGCGCGCGCGCGAACTGTACGAGACCGCGCTGCGTTTTGGCCTCCCGCGTCCCGTGGAGCGCCTCGCGCAGCGGGAACTGGCTCAGCTTGCCAAACGCGAACTCGATTACACACGCGCCATTTCGCTCTGGGACGCGTTGCGCCAAGCGCCCGGCCCGAGCAAGCACAACGAATCGCCCCTGCTCATGGAGGACGCGCAGAGAGCGCTCGAATCCGCAGTTGAGGCCGCCGAGCAGCTCGCGATTTACTACGAACACCGTGTGAAGCAGCCGCGCCGCGCGCTCGATTTGATACGTGCGGCGATCGCTGATTTGCACGCCGTTCAGCGCGACAGAAAACTCGCCGAGGACCGCGCAAATAAAATAAGAGCGCGCCTCGCACGCCGCCTCACGCGCCTGGAACGCCTCTGCGCGGCTGCGCCACGAAAACCCAACGCAAATATTCTGAATCTATCTCACTGATAAAAACCGTTTACAATCTCCACTCCATGAAAAATGCAAGCTAGCTGCAAGGACTTAAACAGGGGAAGGAGCAACATGTTCCTCGGTCATTTTGGACTGGCATTTGCCGCGAAAAAAGCTGCGCCGAAAACTTCTTTGGGCACATTGGTGTTCGCCGCGCAGTTCGCGGACTTACTGTGGCCGATCCTGCTGCTCGTCGGCGTTGAACATGTGCGCATCGTGCCCGGCCTTCTTCCCGCCTCGCCGTTCGATTTCACGTCGTACCCCATTTCACACAGCCTTGTCGCGCAATTAGGATGGGGAGCGCTCATCGGCCTCATTTATTTTGCGATACGGCGCGATGGCAGGAGCGCATTGTTGGTTGGGGGCCTGGTGCCCACGCACTGGGTGCTCGACTACGTCGCGCATCGGCCAGACATGCCGATTTTTCCCGGCGGCCCTAAGTACGGACTCGGAATGTGGAATTCCGTTCCATTAACGATTTCTGTGGAGTACGTTCTGTTTCCAGTGGGCATTGCGTTTTACATCAGTGCGACTCGCGCGAAAGATACCACGGGAAAATTAGCGTTATGGTCGCTCGTTGGTCTGCTGGGCGCTCTCTACCCTGCGTCTATGTTCGGGCCCCCGCCTCCAAGCGTGCAGGCCCTCGCATGGAGCGCGCTCGCCATCTGGCTTACTGTGCCGTGGGCTGCGTGGGCCGACCGGCATCGGCAATCAGGCTCGGGTAAATCGGAAACGAAGTCACATTGACGTGCGGGTCGCTTGGGTTCACCGGAACAGCCGGTCCAGCCGGCCATCCTATTTCCATCGTCAGGTGATCGAACATCGCGCGAGTGCCGCCTTCGAGAACGAAACAATCGGAGTCCATGCAACGAAGAAAGACGCCATCTTCCGCAGTGTCGAACGAAAAGAAATTCGGCCGCCGCATCAAATTGGTTCGCTGGTCGTACTTCATTTCCAATATCTCGCTATAGGCCCCGAAAAAACGGGCTGCGTCAGCATCGCTCGCCAGTCGAATGCGAAATTCCAGCAACGTCCGCTTATTTTTTTGATTCTCGAAAATCGCATAACGGTCGCCCGCCCAGGTGGCGGCCAGTGTTGTGGAACGGTTCTTGGGCAAAAATTGCTTCAAAATTTCTTGCACCCCGAATTCCCCCATATTGTTTTCGTCGAGCTTTTTCCAGTCGGAGGAAACCACGCCTTTGGTCGCCGGCAGGTCGATCTTGGCCGGGACAACACCCCGCAAGTACAAATCGGGATGCATGATTTGCTGCGTCGAGACTGGCGGCTTATCGAACACCCTATAGAAATCCGGCCATCCGTTCGCAGCCTTGAGCAAGTGTTGCGTGAAGGAGATGCCGGCGAGATAGGGGAACAGAAGCTCGTCCTGCAGCACCTTTGGAGCTTTGTTGAGTTCCGGGCTGCTGTCCAAATCGCCCAGCAACATGGCGGGGTCGAAATCGCCAAGGTCCCGGATACTTCCCTTCCCGCCAAGCTCGTAGTCGAGCATGGCGGCCATGGCCGAACCTTCGATCACGGCGTCCCGGGCAAGTTCCCCGTCATCGTTCGGCTTCGCCGCGTTCGTCCATTTGTCGATATGAAAATGCTGGTCCTGCAACGCGTGCGTCAGCTCGTGCGACATGACTGGGCGCTCGTCGGCGGGAGTCGTCCAGTCTGCGATGAAAAATTCCTGGCTATCCGGATCGTAGAGTCCGGCGATCTGTTCGGTCAGCACTTTTACGAGTACTTGATCGAGCGGATAGTCCTTGGGGAGCAGGCCGAATTTCTCCATGGTTTTCTGGTCCGCGTACCGTTTGTCGGCGTCCTTGTCTTCCTTCATTTTCTGCAAGAGGTAGGCTCGAATTTCCTCTCGAGAGCGGATGCTCTTTTTCAGCGGAGAAAGAATCGGCAGTGAAATCAGCTTGCTCATTTCAGCCAGAACTTCATCGGCCGCCTGCAGGAATTCCTGACTTTGCGCGGACACAGGCGGCGGCAAAGAAGCGGGTGGAGCAACTTTTTGCGCCGTTACCCCTAGTGCCAGGAAAAGCGCAGCGGCGATGCAGGCAAAGATTCGTTTCACGCGATTCGTCCCTTCTCTTGCGAGAACCAGATCCAGATTAGCATTTTGATGTGGATTCCAGAGGAATGGATGTCGTGGGAGGGCAAGACTTGATAACCCTTGGGGCTGCCCATTTATAACATCTCTCATTTCACTATTGGTTTTGACGGTGGCAAGTCTTCCGTTTCGATCCGCTTCCATTCTCCGGACTGAAAACGATAAAGGTCGCGCGACATCCTGAGGCATTGTGACGGATGATCTTCATCCACCTGGGAACAGTACGCGAGACGAAAAACATCTTCGCTTGCCTCATAGCTCGATTGCTGGAGCAAATCCGAATTCCAGAGCGCGACCACGCCATGCCCGTCAAACCGCCAGGCTGAAAACATGCCCGTCGACAAATCATCCGTCCGCCCGGAAACCGTGACAAACACCGGGTCGCTGTTCGAGACGGGCATCAGCTCAAGGTCGCTATCGAAAAAATCCTTCTGGACAAAATGATCGATCCTCGCGGCAAGAGCGTAGTGTCCGGCGGAGCCCGCATAGATTCGCACGGCCGCCGGTCCGCCGAGACCGAAATTGATCACCATTGCATAGGCAGGGGGATTGCCGCCCAGTTTCACGAGGCGGTAATTCTCTCCCACCGGAGGCGTGTGGGACGCGAGCCCCGCCAGGCCCCGATTCACTCCGTCCAGGTTCGGCTCTGCCGGAATATTCAAAACGGAAATAGCGATGGAGTCCAGATAGGCGAGCGCTTTCTCCATCTGCGCTTCATTTTCTTCCCCGCCGCCCAGCCTGGCCGCGGAAAGTTCCTCGGATATTCGTTTGAATTCCGCGGATGGATCGCTGCCCGTCTGCGCGTGCACCCACGCTACAAACGAACTCGCACCGCAAATGACAAAGCCAACGAATATTAAGGCTCTAACCATCACAGGCCGAGCCGCCGGAGGAGCTTTTCGATACCGAGAAAAAATAAAGTTCATTTGGGCCTCGACTCTAATACACTCAATGCTTGGGACGCAACACGCGGGGGGCATCCAGGCGCGATACGCTTCTTCACAATTGCAATTTACAATTCTGATTGCACGTGAACTCACGGGCGCAAAATCTGATTCAGCATTTTCAGTAACGGGCCCGGCGGCCCGCGGCCCAGATTCCAGTGGAAGGAATTTCTGATTCTCTCCTTGCCCTTTGGCTGACACGTAAGCGGCACACGAATTCTTTTCTTGCGCGCGAGATGACTTGCTGTCATAGCGGGTTTTGTTCTGGAAACATAACAGAAAGGTAGCTTCACCATGGCGATTCGGAGTCTAAGCCACCCGGGAGACCTTCCCGCTCCTGACATGCAGGCGGGCACCAGGCTGCGCAGGTCCCGCGAACGCCTCGGCCTGACCTATCGAGATGTGGAGCGAGCGAGTTATGAATTGGCGTGCCAGCGCGGGCGTCCCGATTTCATTGTTCACCTGAGCCGTTTGGCGGACATCGAAAATCGAGACGTAACTCCCAGTCTCTACAAGCTTTATGCTCTGGCGGTGATCTACCACCTGGATCCAAAAGAGGTTTGTGAGTGGTATGATGTCCCTTTTGAGGGCCATTTTTCCGACGGGAATCAACTCAGCGCTCCGAACACGCATCTTGCCGCGGCGCCTGCCAAGTTACGCCTCCCTATTCGGTTTGATCCAGCTTTCGACCCGCGCCGCACGGAATTTCTAACGCGCATGGTCGAGCGATGGGGAGATCTGGAAGGTACATTGTTCCACCAGCCCTCGAGATACCTATATGGGTATGTGGGTGTTGATGATAAGAGAATGCATCCTCTGCTTCGTCCTGGGAGCTTGGTGCTCGTTGATCCCAAACTACGGCAGATCCAGAATTCCGGGTGGACGAACGAGTATGAGCGCCCCGTTTACTTCATTGAGCTACACGAGCAGTATCGATGCTGTTGGTGCCAGCGTGAGGACGGGAAGGTAATCCTCGTTCCTCACCCTTTATCTTCTTGTGCGCCAGAGGTTTACCGTTATCCTGAAGAAGCAGAAATTGTCGGTCAGGTCGTGGGAGTGGCGATGAGATTGGGCCCTAGTTAGGCTTACTCGAAGAAAAAATAGCTAGCAGAACTCCCAGATTCGAACAAAACAGGTCGTCGAGATAATCTGGCATGCCCTCCGGGCACATCCCCCGGAAATAGCGATTCTCACGCCAGCTTTCCACCACGTCCCAAAACTTGTCACCCGCCGCGTCAAAGCACGCGCGTAAGTCGCCCTCTTGCTCTCTCAGAGGCGTTTCCAGAATCCTGGAAAACAACTCCTCGTGGCAGTGTGAAAGCGCCGCCTGGACGGCGTTCTCGGGATAGAGGCTCATGAGGCCGTCGTGCTCATATCGGCCCGAGTTCGAGTCCTTCAGTGAACTGACGTAATAGAGCCGCCCAAAAACGCTGGAGATGGCCGCCAGCGTTCGAGAGGAAAAATCCTCGACGACGGCACGGCTTTGCTGGAAACGCTCCAATGACTCCACAACATCCCCTGTTCTGATTTCTGAACTTTTCTGTCTGAATCCATCTCCACGCTGACGCTTGCGTGTATCTATGTGGCGACTCTGGAGGGTCATCCACTATGAAAAAAATTATCACCGCATCGTTTCTTGCAGTTCTTACTCTGACCATGCTACTCCCCGTTGCTGGGCGAGTCAACGCTGCGTCGGTTAATCATTCCATCTTCCGCCAGGGCGGCAATCCAATGCCGTCTGGTGGAGGCGGCCATTACCAAGGCGGAAACCCAATGCCGTCTGGTGGAGGCGGCCACTAAGTTATTAGAGTCCGGACCGAGCAGATTCGCTAGTGGATGTTACCTGGCGAGTGAAGTCACCCTCGTGGTAAGATAGCGGCGGTCGGTCCGGGCTCATGAATCATCTCGAAAACTTTCTCTCTTGGTCCACGTTATCGGTCGAGATTGTACTCTGTGGATTTGTCTTTGGCAGGAAGGTGCAGCGCATTCTTCCGCTTTTCTCAGCTTACACGTGCGTCGTTCTGGCCGGCACGATTGGTGTTTGGCTCACGTACGAATGTTTCGGATTTAATTCCCTCACTTCGTATTATGCCTATTGGGCCTCCATACTCTTGGACGCGACTGCGCGCAGCCTTGCAATCGCGGAATTGTGCCGCTACGGGCTCCGTGCCTATAGAGGCATCTGGGCGCTTGTTTGGCGCAGCCTCACAGCTCTGTCGATTCTCCTCCTCGCTCATGCGGCCATGGACGCCTGGGGACAGCCCAATGGGCTTGCTATTTATGGGACGACCCTCGAGCGTGACCTTGACCTTTCTTCGATTACCATTATTGCCGTTCTATTACTCATCCGAAAATACTATGGGCTCGCCCTCGAACCTCTGCAAAGGGGAATCGCAGTCGGGATTTGCCTGATCTGCGCCGTCGACGTGATCGGGAACACGATCCTTCGGAATCTCTTATCGGGCTATCTATTCTCCTGGTTCTTAACCAGCCAAAAGGCTCTTTGGCCTGCATTGAGTCCCCAATTCGAGCGCGTGAGAGATACGTGGAGTACATTCCACCTTTTCGCTTTTATGCTTTCGATGGGAATCTGGTGCTTCGCGCTCCGAAAACCGTTGCCCGCGCCATCCGAGAGCCCCGCCCTATTGCCTGCCGAGGTTTATCGGGAAATGTCGCCGGCAATCAACATGCGGCTCGCCACATTTAATGACCGGCTGGTGGAGTTGCTGAAGCCATGAATGATCTGAGCATTGTCATTCTACTTGCGATTGCCCTCTGCGTTGTTGTCCTATGGCTCCTGATCCCCAGGCATAAATCATTAAGAACGGACGCTTCGTCCTTCCGTCCGAATTTGAAGGAAGCGCTCCCCACCGCGAAGCACTACGCGTATTTTCGCCAGATTCGCCAAGCCCTTTCTGTAGCGGACTCCAATTACCTTATGGAAGCCGCGCCCTCGCATGTGGCAAAACAGGCGCTCCGCGAACGGCGCGCGGTGGCCCGGCGCTTCCTCAAGGGACTGCACGAAGACTTTTCCAATCTCACGAGGTTGGGCCGGATCATTGCGGCGCTGTCTCCGGAAGTCAGCCGCCAGCAAGAAACAGAACGCTTGATTCTGAGCCTGAAATTTCAAATTCTGTACACACTCGTGTGGTTGCGCCTTTCCACCGGCAATTTGCCGCTTCAACAGCTTGAACATCTGACGGGATTAGTGGGAAGACTCGCCACGCGCCTGGACGCGGCCATGACAGAGATCAGTGCGCTATCGGCGAACCACCTTCCCGGGAGACTCGGCGCTTAAGAAACAGACCCGCCGGTTTTCAACTGATGCAGTTTCCGAGGCGTTGGTTCCTGACACGCGGAATCAAGTAATTTGCCGATTCCGGGCGGAACCGGCAAGCCTAATTGCGCAATCCATCCGGTGCAAGATCCCCCGTTACGAATCTAGCACGTCAATTTTTAATTCGACACTTGGGCCGTTGCGGGAACCCACCCTACCGTATAATAACCTTCTTTGAGGCTTTGGGTGCCCAAGACCAAAATATTGATCGTGGACGACGAGGAGGCGATTCGAGAAGTCGTTTCGACCCTTCTGGCAGCCCAGGGCTACGAATGTGCATTGGCCAGCAACGGCATCCTGGCACAGGAGTACCTGAGAAAACAAAGCGTGGACTTAGTCTTGAGCGACATGGTCATGCCGGAAATGGATGGTATGAGGTTAGTCGAATGGCTGCACAAGACCGAGCCGGACATCCCCATCATCATGGTCACGGCCAATGGGGAAATCTCGACAGCGCTGGAAGCGATCCGGCAAGGTGCCTATGACTACATCCTTAAACCGTTCGAAAAAGACCAGCTTTATATCGGCGTGCAGCGGGCGTTAGGGCACCGGCAACTTGTGCTTGAAAAGAGGGACTATCAGCGCAATCTGGAAAAGCTGGTCGAAGAGCGGACCGCGCAGCTCCAAGGCGCGCTCGAGCAGCTGGAGCAGTCCTACGACGACACGCTGGAGGCCCTCGGCGGCGCGCTGGATTTAAAGGACGCCGAAACCGAAGGCCACTGCAAGCGCGTGACGGCCTTCACCATTGCCATTGCGAAAGCGATGGAGGTGGACCCGGCGCTGCTCCCGCATATCGCCCGGGCCGCGTTTCTCCACGACATCGGGAAAATGGCCATTCCGGACCATATCTTGCGCAAGCCCGGCCCTCTCACACCTGAAGAACGCGACATCATGCGCACCCATTGCGAAATCGGATACAACATGGTGCAGCGGATTCCCTTCCTTCGCGAAGCGGCTGAGATTGTCCTTTCGCACCAGGAATACTTTGACGGCACCGGTTATCCCCGGGGTTTGCGCGGAGAAGAAATCCCCCTCGGCGCGAGAATTTTCGCGGTCGCCGACGCTCTGGACGCCATGATTTCCGACCGGGTGTATCGCAAAGCCTTGTCGATCCGGCATGCGCAAGAGGAAATCCAACGATGCTCGGGAACGCAGTTCGATCCGGAGGTAGTCGAGGTGTTTATCAAGCTGCACTCCACGCTTTGGACGGAGTTGCGGGAAAACATTGGCACGCCGTACCGCCTTTCCCAATTAAAACCAGTTTGAGGAGCCGCGTGCCCGGTTGGAATTTCGCTTCCGGGCCTTGCGCAAATTGCGCGGCGCTTGTAGTATCCTGCAGAAAAGGAAAAATACAATGGCTCTGGTGCCGATTAAGACGGCCTCTACGACAGGATATTGCGACTGCATCCACGGCTGCTATGAGCTAGCCAGCCTGCGCGACGAAGATACAGGCAAATCGTTTTGTCCTCGCTGCGCCAAGGAGCATCTCGAAATGAACGTCGGGATCGGTCTGCCGCAACCGGCGCCCTCCAAGGTCTCCCCAAACTCGGGCTCGCCTGCAGCGACTCCTTCCATTCCTCCTTCGGCCGATCCCCCGGGTCGGCTGCGGTAGCGTTGCGCACCCACGATTCATCCAATTAAATTTAGTGTCTGGCGAAACTGGGGAGAAAGTGTGCCCCCGGGCGCGCTGGTGTCATAATAAAGGGGCTAGCGGGTCATCCAATGCCTCAGACAACGACTTACGACATATTCATGGACGGCGCCTGCTCGTTTTGCCGTTGGTCGCAGGCGAAGATCGAGCCGTACGATTCCGGCTCGCGGCTGCGATTCATGGACTACAACGATCCTGCGGTAGCGGCGCAAGCCCCCTTTTCGCGGGACGAGCTTGACAACGAAATGCACGTTCGAACGCCGGAGGGCGCGTGGCTCAAGGGATTCGCGGCATGGCTAGCCTTGCTCCGTGTGCTGCCAAAGCTCGCGTGGTTAGAACGCTTCGCCAGTATGCCCCCAATGCGCTGGATGGGGCCCTCTGTGTACGCATTTATCGCGCGACACCGCTACAGCCTTCCGGGAGCGCCTGCGCGCTGTGAGAGCGACACGTGCGCGATTCCAGGGCGCCCGTCCAAGTGACGCGCACGCATGCCGCGCGTGATACCATATTCGCGCCGTGAAGCCTCCAAACGCCTGCCGGGACTGTTCGAATCCTCGATGACCGCGCCGCCGCGCCCGTCCATGGAAATGATTCCGATGCTCGACCTGCGAGCGCAGTTCGAAACCATCGCGCCCGAAATTCGCGCCGCCGTCGAGGACGTCCTGACAGCGCAGCAGTTCGTGCTCGGGCCGCAAGGGGAAGCGCTGGAGCGGGAAATCGCAGAGGCGTGTGGCTTGCGCTACGGCGTTGGACTCGCCTCGGGAACAGAGGCTCTCGAACTCGGGCTTCATGCTTGCGGCGTGAAGGCCGGAGACGAAGTGATCGTTCCGGCGTTTACGTTCATTGCCACAGGCAGCGCCGTCAGCGCTCTTGGCGCTCGCCCGGTGTTTTCGGATATCGAACCCGCAACGTTCAATCTCGATCCGGACCAAATCGAAGCGCTGATTACGCCGCGCACCCGCGCGATTGTCGCCGTCCATCTGTTCGGCCTTGCGGCGGATATGGACCCCATTCTCGCGGTCGCGGAAAAGCACGGCATTCCCGTCATCGAAGACAACGCGCAATCCTTCGGCGCCACGTACCGGGGGCGGAAGACCGGCTCAATGGGGCGCCTCGGTTGCCTGAGTTTTTATCCCAGCAAGAATCTGGGCGCGTATGGGGATGCGGGGATGATCGTCACGAGCGACGAAAAGCTGGCCGCCCGTCTGCGTGCGCTGCGCAATCACGGGCAGACGGGGCAATACCTTAGCACCGAGCGCGGCTGGAACAGCCGGATGGATGAGTTGCAGGCCGCGATCCTGCGTGTGAAATTACGCCATCTGGCAGATTGGACGGCCACCCGGCAGGCGCACGCCCGGCTGTACGACTCTTTGCTGAAGGATTTGCCCGGGATTGTCCTCCCGCGCGTGCCGCCTGGTAGAGAACATGTCTACTACCTCTATACGATTCGCGTTGAGGGGCGCGCCGGCGGCTATACCAGGGCAAACGACCGGGGGAATGAAGTGCGCAGCGATCTCATTCAGCAGCGCCTCAAGGAACGCGGTGTCGCGAGCACGGTCTACTACCCGGTTCCGCTCCACTTGCAGCCGCTCTACGCCTCGCTCGGAGGAAAGCCCGGAGAGTTACGAGTCAGCGAGCGCGCCGCGCGCGAAGTGCTTTCCATTCCCATTTATCCGGAACTTACGCGCGAGCAAATCGAGCGCGTCGCGCAGGAAGTGCGCAAGGCGGCACTTCAAGCTGAATGAATCAACCGACATTTCACGCGAATGAACGACGGCTTCTAGTAGCGCAGGCTTCAGCCTGTGGAGGTTAGTTCTTGCAAGGACCAACCCCCCACAGGCTGAAGCCTGCGCCACAAAAACCTTCCCATACAGATCGAATTTCACGGAAATTACAGCTGCGGAATTAAGCAGGGGTGGAAACTGCGCGGCGATAGAGCAAGAACATCACGCTAAGAAACAGGACCAGCGCAGGAGTCAGTAAAGCAAGAATTCCATAATCGAGCGAGCGCTGGCCGGACGCGCCCAATGCGGAAGCCGACGTGTAGCAGAGGGCGCAGCCCTGGGCGAAGGCGCCTTGCGCCGAAGCCAGAATCGCGAGCAAGGCCGCCAGAGCAAATTTTACGCGCATCTCAGTTCCCTCCAAGTGCTTTCCTACTACCCGTTTATTCTACCTCAATGCGGCCTCATTTGAAGCAGGCGGAAGGCCTCCGGGAAAAAGAAAATAAACATCATGCAGAGGCAAAAAATCGTCGCCGGAATCAGCAACAACACCAGGCTGAACTTTTCAAATTTCAAGTGCATGAAATACGCCATGATCATCGCGGCCTTAACCACTGACAAACAAACCAGGATGGTCAGCATGACCGTAGGCTTCAATTGCTCGTACGCAAGAAAGACCTCCAGGCCGGTGATCGCGACCAGGCCGACCCAGATGGCAAAGTTCATGCCGACGCTGGCCCCCGCGTGCGCTTCCACAGCATGTGCTTCTGAGCTCATAGGATTGCTTTCTCCCGAATTGCCAAAGTTAGTATTTCACCGACATCAGATAAATCATGGGGAACACAAACATCCACACCAGGTCGACGAAGTGCCAGTACAGGCCGTTCACTTCGACGTCCTCGGCTGAGAACTTCCCCCGGCCATAGCCGGTGGCAACAATCCCCAAGTAAATTACGCCGATCATGACGTGCGTCATGTGCAAGCCGGTGATCCCGAAGAACACGGCGCCGAAGAGCGGCGTGCCTTCCGGATTTGCTGTAATGGTAAAGTGTTCTTTAGTAATCATGTTGAACCACTCGGTCAAGTGCAGCCCGGTAAAGAGCAGTCCTCCCACCATGGTGGCGACCATCCACATGACCGTCTTCTTGCGGTCGTTACGCTGCGCCGCCATCACGGCCATGACCATCGTCAGCGAGCTGGCCAGCAGCACCACCGTCATGGTCGTCGAGAAAATGATGGCGGGGTTGATGGGAAACGGCCGCGGCCAATCGGGATTGGTGAGCCGCGAATAGCTATACGTAATGAGCAGCACCGAAAACGTCAGCGTATCGGAGACGATGAACAGCCACATCCCCAATTTCTTCGAACCCATCGCAAAGGGAGACTTGCCACCGGACCATGCCGAATCCAGCGCCGCCTCGGTTTTTACGTCATGCACAGTTCACCGTCCCAGAGTTAGAAGTGCGAACAGGAAAATCCAAAGCCCATCCATGAAGTGCCAGTAAATCGACGTCAGCTCCGCCGCCGTGGCCTGCGAGATCCGCGAACGGCTCCACGGCCGGAACGTGACGTAGAACAAAGCCAGGATTCCGCCGGCCAAGTGCGCGCCGTGAGCGGCGGTCAAGAGATAGAAAAAGCTGCTGCTCGGATTGGTCGCCAGCAACATACCCGCGGCGGCGAGTTGGCGCCAGGCAATGATCTGCCCGGCCAGGAAAAGCAATCCGAGCCCGGTGGTCACCCACCACCAGGATCGGAACGCTTCGCGCTCGCCGCCCTCCAGCTTCTTCCGCGCCACCATGATGGTGACGCTACTTGCGAGCAGTATCGCTGTGTTGAACCAAAGGACCCGGGGCAATGGGGTGCTCTGCCAATCCATGCCAAGGCCTTTTCGAACAATGTAGGAGCTCGCCAGCGCCATGAAAAACATCACAATGGCCGCGAGGCCTAGTTGGAGCGCCGTGAAATAGGCGCGGCGCGGTACGGGCCGCCGAGACCCGGAAGAATCACCATCGTCGTCACCACCGGCGGGCGTGCCCGTGCCTCCACCGTGACCGGCGTCTATAATCTCGAGATCGTCGACGATTGTTCCTGGCATGATTCGACCCTTTCAGCGCTATGCCTTGCGCACCAGATTCGGCGCGAGATGCTGCGGAATAAAATCATCCGCCGCGCCCGGCACGCTGAATTCATATGGCCCGTGATACACGATTGGTTCATGGCCGCCAAAATTGTCATGCGGAGGCGGCGAGGGGATCGACCACTCCAGAGTCGTCGCATGCCATGGATTTTCTTCCTTGGCTTCCTTCCCTGCAATCAAGCTCCAGATGATGTTGTACAGGAAGAGGAACTGCGCCGAGATCGTGACAATCGCCCCAATGGTGATAAACACATGGACCGGCTGCAGCTTCTGGAGGAAAGTCACCGCGCTGGCGTCGAAGTAGCGCCGCGGATGTCCGGCCAGACCCAGGAAGTGCATCGGCATGAAAATCCAATAGACGCCGACGAACGTAAGCCAGAAGTGGACTTTGCCGATTCCTTCATTCAGGAACCGGCCAAACATCTTCGGGAACCAGAAATACGCAGCCGAGAACATACCGAAAATCGCCGCGACGCCCATGATCAAATGAAAGTGCGCGATCACGAAGTACGTATCGTGCAGGTAGAGGTCCAAGGACGGTTGCGCCAAGAACAGCCCTGAAAGTCCGCCGCTTACGAACAGCGAGACAAAGCCGAGGGCGAACAGCATCGCGCAGGTGAATTGGATTTTGCCGCCCCACAGCGTTCCCAGCCAATTGAATGTCTTAATCGCCGACGGCACGCCAATCGTCATCGTGAGGATGGAAAATGCAAACGCCGAATAGGGGCTCATCCCGCTGACAAACATGTGATGGCCCCACACGCAGAAGCCGAGGAAGCCGATGCCGCAGACCGCTCCGACCATCGCGCGGTAACCGAATACCGGTTTGCGCGCAAACGTGGAGAGCACGTGCGACGTCACGCCCATCCCCGGAAGAATGGCGATGTACACCTCAGGATGGCCGAAGAACCAGAACAGGTGCTGCCATAACAGCGGCGAACCGCCTTTGTGCCAGGTGACGACTTGATCGGTGATCACCAGACCGCCGGGAATGAAAAAGCTGGTGCCGGCAATGCGGTCGAGCAAAAGCAATATGCACGCGGCCAGAAGGACGCCGAAAGCAAGCAGGCCAAGGATGGCGGTCACCAGCCACGTCCAGCACGTAAGGGGAAGGCGCCCGAGAGTCATGCCCTTCGCGCGAAGATCGATGAGCGTCGTAATGAAATTCAGCGCGCCCATCAGCGACGCGCCGCAAAAAATAGCCAGCCCGACAATCCACAGCGTCTCGCCCGCACCTTGTCCGGGACCGGCAAGTTCGCCCAGGGCGCTCAACGGCGGATACGAGGTCCAGCCGCCAATCGGCGCGCCGGCAGCCACAAAAAACGCGGAGACCATCACCATCAGGGACACAAACGTCGTCCAAAACGACAGCATATTGAGGACTGGGAATGCCATGTCGGCAGCCCCAATCTGAATAGGAAGGAAGTAGTTGCCAAATCCCGATTGCGGCGCCGTGGTCAGCACCATGAAGATCATAATCGTTCCATGCATGGTCACCAGAGCCAGATATTGCTCCGGCGTCATCAGGCCGCCCTTGAAGAAAAACCAATGGGTGTTCGGCCACGCCAGATGCAAGCGCATCAGGAGAGACAATCCCATGCCGAGGAATACAGAGAACAAGGCCAGGCAAATGTACTGAATGCCGATCACCTTGTGATCGATGCTGAACACGTATTTCCAAATGAAACCGGACGGAGGTTGATGTTGCCCGTGACCGCCGCCGTTTTCGTGAGTCACCATGAGGCCTCTCCTCAGAGTCGTTCTTCTCGCCCGATCCTGCTGCGGGCGAACGCGTCAACTTTACTGGTTGGCCGCTTCCTGATCTTTCAACCACTTCTGGAAATCCGCCTCAGACATTACGGTGAGAATGCTGTGCATACGATAATGTCCCAGGCCGCAGAGCTGCGCACATACAATTTCATAATCGCCGGGATCGTTTGCGGTGAAGTGCATGTGAATTTCCATGCCGGGCACAGCGTCTTGCTTCAGCCGCAGTTCGCGGACGAAGAAACTGTGCGTAACGTCCTGCGACCGGATAATGAGCTCGACTTCGCGTCCCGCCGGAACGACGATCACCGGGGAAACAATGTCATCCTTCGACGCCGGGTCGGTCGAATCGAGTCCCAGCGGATTGCCGGTGGAGGCGCTGACCAGTTCCGGCTTCTCGCGGCCGAATTTTCCGTCGAGGCCGGCATAGCGGAAATTCCAGACAAATTGCTGCCCGGTGACCTCGATTTGAAGCGCGCCCGGCTGGGCGCCCATGAAGTGCACCTCCGCCCAGGCGTTCCGGGCATACAGACCCAGGCCGACGAACAACACCACGGTCGCAATCGTCCAGACAATTTCCATCATGTTGTTGCCTTCAAAGGAGGCGGCCTTCTGCCCGTGATCGCGAAACTTGAAAATAGCGTAGGCCAGGCCAAGTTGCGCCGCCACAAACACGATTCCGGTAATCAGGAGGGTGCGCATGAATTGCGCGTCGATTTCATGGCCGAGGTCGTTGATAGGCGGAGGGAACCACCACACTTTCGCCCAGAAGATGTAAACGGTGACCACCGTCATGAACACGAGAAACACAGCGAAGGCAAGGGCAACAGAGGTGGAACCGCGTTCCGTTCGTCTACTCAGCATCGTCTCCGCTCCAGGGGTCTTGCGGGCCTGTTTGCCGCGGCCCGAAATCTCTACCTAAGACGTTTGTGCCCGACGAAACCAATATTGATTACCTGAACGGGACATCATATACATCTCGCGGGAAATTTCAACAATCTTTCTCGTTTGCATCAAAAAAATGGATAGTAAATGGTGAAGTGTTAACCAGGATGGCATAAAATGCTTTAAAACGATGAGAGAATGGGGCGAAATCAAGAATATGCGGAAAATCGGTTTAATCCTCGGCATTTTTCTCGCGGCGCTTGCCGCGGGCGCGATTCCAAGCGGGGCCCAGCTGGCCAGTCCTACCGCCAGGGCGGCATGCAAATTTGCGGATGGCAAGACGATTACACTGAACTATTCCAGCCCTCGCATGCGCGGGCGCAAGATTTTCGGCGATCTGGTTCCGTTTGGAGAAGTTTGGCGCGCGGGGGCGGACGACGCGACTTCGTTTGTCCCGAATGTGGATGTAATCGTGGGCGGCAAGAATGTGCCCGCGGGCAAATACACCTTGTTCGCCCTGCCCACGCCAACCAAGTGGACTTTGATCATCAGCAAGCAAACCGGCGAATTTGGCATCCCGTATCCGGGCGAGCAATATGACTTTGCGCGCATGGACATGAAAGTTTCCAAGCTCGCCTCGCCGCTCGAAAACTTCACGATTTCCTTCGATCAGACGGGAACCAGTTGCACGATGAAATTGGATTGGGAAACGACTCGCGCCTCCATCGACATCGCAGAGAAAAAATAGTCGCGACCCACTGATTGCTTTGATCTCTGTAGTAGCGCAGGCTTCAGCCTGCGGGGGGTTCGTCCTTGCAAGGGCCAAACCCCGCAGGCTGAAGCCTGCGCTACTAGGAGTACGGCCCAATTGCATACTCACCAGCGATGTCACTCCAACTCTTCCCGCGGCGCGCGGCTGCGATACCAAAGCAGCCCGCCGAGCATGATCAGCGAGCCGTAGGTCACGACGGAACCCATCTCCAGCCTGATGGCCAGGGATTTCCCAATCATGTCGTGAAGAGTTGGCACGCTCATCGCAAAGGAAATGAATATGACATTGCGTAGCACGCGCCGGGTGCGCGGATCGAGATCGGCCGAACGCCAGGCGGCATAGAGCAGCGCATACGGCAACAACAGGATCACAAGATATGGCTTGCGCGTCAGCGGGCTTAGGATCGTCGCGGCGACAAAGACTACGGCCCACTCGACCTGCGCCCAACGAGAGCCGGGGCGTGGCGTTCCGCGACATGCGATTGCGCCCAGCACGGCCGCTACAACGCAGGTGATCACCCAAGCCAGCTTCGCGCTACGAGCGCCGCTCAAAGGCAAAAGAAACGTTCCGGGAACCGCGAACGGGACATACCCGTGGCCCAGAACGCGGTCCCACATGGAATAAACGGATTGTTGCCCGTTTCCCGCGCCCCAACTTGCGCGAAGAGCCACAGGCCACAAGCCAACATCCTTCCAAAACTTCGCCCAGCCGAGAACGAGCGCCGGGCTCAGGAAAAAAACAAACGAGGCCGCCGCCATCCAGAACGCCGCGCGCCACCGTTTCCGGTACAGCAAATACGGGAGGAAAGCGATGGCCATGACTTTCATCGCCGCGGCGGCGGCTATGGCGATTCCTCCCGCGGCTTCCCGCCCGTTCGCTTGCAAGAAAAGCCCCCAAAGGGCCAACGCAAAAAGAATCATATTGATCTGCAACAGCTCGAAATTATTGATGATGAAAGGAAGCGTGAGCACGAACGGCACGAGCAGTTCGGGCGAAGTGATGGCCAGTGAGGTCTCGTCCGGCCGGAACCCCAGGCGCTTGCCGTAGATCAACCGGGCTATCAGGTCGAGAGCGCAAACAATCGAAGCCCAAGTCAGCGCGATCCAAACGATGCGAACCAGGTATGGCGACACTCTATCGAGCAAGGCCAGTGGCACGGAGACAACACTAAAAAAAGGCGGCCACGTGTTTAAGCCCGGCGGAGTATCGAGGTAAATATCGCGCCCGTCGAGGACGGCGTCGCCCGCGGCGACGAAACCGATGAAGTCTCCGGGGCGGCGCGCATACGCGAAAAAGCTCGCCACAAAGGCAACGAGAAGCGCACAGAGAACCAGTCCGCGTTGATCCATTACCTGTTGCCGGCACTGTGAATGTTGGCTTTGCCCAGGCTTGGATTTTCAGTGCGCCCGGTCCACAATTTGTCGGGTCCGTTCGGGAGCATAGATCTAATCGGAAGCGCGGACGGCCGTTGTCGCCGCGGGAGTGCGGCCGGCTTCCTCACCAGACTCTTCGACGATTTCACTTTCCCATTCCACCGTTATGCCGCGCCGCACACTTTCCGACGCCGCGCAAAGTCCTTCGTGATGTTCCAGCGCGCGCTCGACCGTGGCGCGCTTCTCCTTGGGCACTTTCAAACGGTAGTGCAGCTTGATCCCCGTCAGAATCATCTTACCGTCCACTTCTTCGATGCGGCCTTCGGCTTCGACCTGAAGCTTGTCGGGATTCGCGCTCACGCCGCGCGCCTCAAGTGCGCCGGCCACGGTTCCGGTCATGCAGCCGCCGACGGCCGCGACGATGTAATCGAGCGTGGAGGCCATGGGCTCGTCCGGGGAAAGCTTGAAGTACTGGGCGATGCCGCCGTGAATCCCCATGCGCAGCGCGCCGGGAAAGCCCTCAATTTCGGCGCGCTTGATTTTGCTTTTTCCGGGTTCCTTGGAAATTTTCACTTTCGAAGTTTGAATCAATTTTCCCATTGGAGTTCCTTTCTGCACGAAGACTCGAACGCAATCTAGGCGAGCGTTTCCAGCAATTCCTCGACAGACAACGGCTGAGCCGCTTTCACAAAAGCCGTGAACAGACTGCGCGGGTCTGTGCCGTAAGAAATAGAATACTCCTTTCCGCGAAACAGTTTCCGGGAAAAGAGGTGGAAGTCCGCGTCAAATGCTTCGCGCGTTGCAGCGTCATTTGGAGCGGTCAGGCGGTCATTGATGAAGATTTCGATGTCCTGCCCGTTAAAGCGAAATTTTCCGCCGAGGCGAGGCTCCGCTTCCAAACGCCGGCACGCCGTCAGCGCCCCGCGGGTTGCCTGCGTCAGGCGGTCTTGATTGCTGCCGTCGAGGACTGCCTTCCGGTTGTAGCGAACGCCCAGACGATTGCGGGTATTGTCGACGCTGTAGTTTCCCTCGTGTCCGATCAGGACCACTCCCGGGCCCGCGGGAACGTGCGTGTAATCGGCAACATCTATCAGAAGCTCATCGCCGTTTTGGTTTTCAATCCAACTGTGAAATACCGGGATCAGCGGCTCGAGGTTGGCCTCCTCAGGATTCTGCACGAGGAGTTTCACATTGACGTGCTGGAGTTGCATGCGTTGGGGTCCTAGTTTCCTGCGGGCTCCAAGTAGTGCCCGCACCCGGTAAGAGTAAAGCCCGCGCCCGTTGCTCAGGCGTGCGCCGGCGCCGAAATTCGGTTGTAGCAACTGTGCGCAGCGTCAATAAAAAGTTGAGCCTCATCGATCAAGTAGCGGGTCGAGTCCTGCGTGTGGGGCTCGCCTGATTTTTCATGTGCGGTAAACAGGTAGTGGGCGAATTTCCCGCCGGCGAAGGGATCGAAAAATTTCTGCGTGTCGTAGAACCGCGCGCGAAATTCGCGAACGATTAGCGCCGGATCGTCCGCGATGTTGGAGGATTCGATCTTCACCAGACCCTTCGCGGCGCGCACCATGGATCGATAGGCCGCCTGCCCCGCCTGCTCGATTTGGCCGCCCTCAAGCGCCACCTGCGCCTCGAACAATTCCCTTTCGGCGGCGGCGAGATCGAACTCAACGGAGGACACAACTTCTCCGGCGCATTCGCCCATTCCTAGATCCGCAAGAGTGTATTCCCGGGGATCGCCCCAATCCTGGAAGAACGAACGGTCCGGCGAATCGGCCGGCGGGCGGGCAAGATCTTCGAGCATTTTTTTCAACTCAACTTTTCCGGTTCGCCCGACGAAGTCCTTGAAAGTCTCGCCGTTCTTGCGATTGGCCGCGTAACGGTCTGTCAGGCGAGATACAACTTCAGGAATATTTTTAGACGGGATCGCGATGACGGGGAGACCGTAGGAGGCTCCGTTGTGTTCCCATTCCCCGCCCAGAACGACCTGGAAGTGCGGGACCGCGTATCCCGACATTTTGCGGCTCACGCCGTAAAAGCCCAGGTCGGCCACGTGATGCTGGCCGCAACTATTGAAGCAGCCGCTGATTTTGATGTGCAGTTTCACGACGGAATCGTCCAACTGGAAATTTTTCTCGCTGAGTCTCTTACGCAACTCCGCAGCCAGCCCGCGCGAAGAGGAAATGCCCAACTTGCACGTGTCCGTCCCCGGGCAGGCGGCGATGTCGATGATGCTGCCCGCGCCCGGATCGCCGAGTCCAGCGGCTTCGAGGGCTTTGTGCAATTCAATTAGATCGCCTTGGCTGACCCAGCGAAGGGCGATGTTTTGCTCCACCGTCGACCGAATCGTTTCTTTCGTAAAGCGGCGCGCCACGTCCGCTAGAGATCGCAGTTGGTTAGAAGTAATATCTCCCAACGGAAGAGTGATCGTGACCACCGTGTAGCCTTCTTGCTTTTGCGCCCGTGTGTTGGTCTTCACCCAGCGCTGGAATGACTCCGAGCCCAGCAAAGGCGCTTTGCCTCCGGGGCGCAGAGGAGCCTCTACGAATTGCTCTGCCTCCTGGATGTACTCAGTCCATCTGGAGTCGTGAGGCAAAATTTTTCGCTCTTCGAGCACCAATTCCTTGAATTTCTCGATCCCCAAATCCTGGACCAGGAATTTGATTCGTGCACGGCTGCGATTCTTCTTCTCGCCCAGACGCGCGAAAACACGGGAGATCGCTTGCGCCAAGGGCAGCAATTCTTCCGGGGGAACAAACGAGTCGAACGGCTTGGCCTGATAAGGGACGGCGCCGAGGCCGCCGCCGACGGACACTTCAAAGCCGCGCTTCTCTTTTCCGTTCTCGATCCGCGTGACGGCGACCATGCCCATGTCGTGCATGCTCGCGAGGCCGCAGGCATGCTGCGAGCATCCGCTGAAGGAATGCTTGAATTTCCGCCCGAAGTTCTGGGTGTCCGGATGGCCCAGGAGGAATTTGGACAACGCGCGAGAGTAGGGAGTGACGTCGAATTTTTCATCCGGGCAGACGCCCGCGTAGGGGCAAGCCGTTACGTTGCGTACCGAATTTCCGCAGGCCTCGCGCGTGGTGATCTTCGCGGCGGCCAGGCGGCGCATCACGCTGGGTGTATCCTCAATGTGTACGTAATGAAGTTGGAAATCCTGCCGCGTGGTCACGTGCGCGATGCCGTCGGAATACTCCTCGGCGAGGTCCGCCAACGTCTCGAGCTGCTCCGCGTTGAGCCCTCCCGCGGGGATTTTGATGCGCTGCATCCCCGGGGCATCCCACATCGTGTTCGGGCCCTTCGTCAGGTCTCCGGAAGGATAATCGAGCCGCTGAACCGTTTTCCCGTTGTGCCGTTGTCCGTTGTCATAGCGCTGGCCGTAGACGCCTCTTCGAAGCCGCGTTTCGGCGAACAGGCGCTCGTCAATCTTGCCCTGCTTGCGAAGGGCGATTTCCGTTTCGAAGATGTCTATTTCACGAGCCAGATGCTCCGGAATTTTTCCGGCAAGCCGTTCGGCCCAGAGAGAGTTCGAGATCTTCATTGATCCTTCGCCTCCATTACCAGGCGCTCAAGTCTGCAGCCAGGCGGCAAGCGCGATTCGCTTACTCTACAGCAGCTTGCCCAGTTGATGCGCGCTTTTTGACGCCCCGCCAGGAGCCACTGCGCTGGGCCGGGAAAACAAAAAACCCACCTTCGGGTTGGTCACCGAGGTGGGTTGCCTGCGCTTCGATCTGTCGCTTCCCTATCGCGCGATTCCCCCACACAACGGCGCACTGTTGCAGCAACAACAGATGCAGGCGCCGATCTTGATCCTATGGCTCACGGGACTGTTTCTATCATACAGCGGCAGGAGAGAAAGTCAATTCACGGAGCGGCTTGGCGACTGGATAACTCGCGGGCGCGCCGTCACTCGGGCAGAATACCCGGGGCGAGGAGGCAGCCTGATCACGCGTCTGACAACTAATTTTTGCGGGGACTTTCCTCTGCCGCGGCTTTCATTTCGTCCATTAAGCGTCTGACAAGTTCTCCGGCTGGAAGGGAGCGCGCCCTTGCAACACCCCTGCCCGCCCATAAGGAGAGGAATCCGCTCTCGCCGAGCTTTGCGGCAGCGGTACGCATGGCGCGAGTCAGGATGTTCTGGCGAGGAAAGGACAGAATGATGTCCTCTCTCCCCGCCAATCGATTGATGAACGTGTTTGCAAGACCTCGCGCTGGGCGTCCGGAAAATGCTCGAGTAATTACCGTAGTGTCTTTTCGCGCGGCCAGGATCGCTTGCTTGTGCGCTTCAGGGGCTCCACACTCGGGGCACGGCAGGAAGGCAGTGCCCAACGCTGCCGCGGAGGCGCCTAGCCGGAGCGCGTGCGCTAGATCGCGGCCATCCATGATGCCGCCAGATGCAATCACGGGAAGTGGCACCCCGCTTCGGATGCCGCGAACAAGTTCAAAAGTCGGAATCATCGAAGCCTCAAAGGGGCCGGCAAAAGTTCCACGGTGCGCGCCCGCTTCGGCCCCCTGGGCCACGACTGCGTCGACGCCGGCTTCCGCCAGCATGTGAGCTTCTTCAACGGTGGTTGCTGTGCCGAGGATGACGATGCGACGCGCCTTGAGACGGGCCATCGCGTCGCTGTCAGGGATGCCGAATGTGAAGCTGAAGATAGGAGGACTCGCATCCACGACAGCCTCCAGTTGCGCTGCAAACGGGTCTGGCGGAATTTGTGGAAACACGGGAACCGGCAAGCCGAAGGCTTCATGGATTTCGCCAAGAACATCCAGCATTGGCCCGGGATCCGGTTCCGTCTTCGTTCCATAGCCGCCGGCAAAAAGATTCACGGCGAACGGCTTGCTCGTCAATAATTTGATTCGTAGGATGGCCGCCGTGATTTCGTCGGGTTTTAAATAGGCCGCGCCCAGCGAACCGAGGCCGCCAGCATTGGAAACCGCCGCTACGAGCTCGGGCGTCGAGGGGCCACCTCCCATAGGCCCCTGGATCACCGGACACTGAATCCCAAGTTCGTTCAGCAGGGCGTCTAGCGGCACGGATTGCTTCCTTTCCTCTCCAAATTTTGCCGGAGGTCAGTGGCTAAGCTGCGTGAATCAGTTTAGCAGGCCTCAGTATTCTCTCCCCCTGAAGACGTGCATTCGGGAACCACTATCCAGGCCCGTTGATGACCAGGAAGGCAGCCGTCATGATTGGAGCGTAGTCGGATCAGATTTCAAGAGATTGAGCCCATGCTCCAAATTGAGGCAGGGCCAGCGAGAAATGATGGACACAAATTGAGCGAGTTGTTTAGTGGCGCGGCGACTGGCGTTCCCGAGGCTAGTGCTTGTCGGGGTGGTCGTGGCGCCAGTTCCAATAGTCTTTCTGGTCGTCCTTGTTCAGTTTATTGTAATCGCGATAGGGCTCGCGACGCTCGCCCCAATAACTCCGATAGGCGACGACCTCGTTGTGATCCCAGGTATGGTAGTCGCTGTGATATTCATCGTAGACTCGAACACGAGCGGCGCAACCTGAGTTCGCAACGGCTACCAGGAAACTCGCAGCAAGGCAGGTGGAACTTAGAATTCGCTTGATTCGGGACATTTTCGTAGCCCTCCGTGGATTCGCAGGAAGTATCGCGCTCGTCTGAACAGGTTCCTTTCTTGTGTTAAACACATTTCTAAACCACCGTCGCCATGCCAGGCGGCATCCCCTCCCAAATACAGAGAGGAGCCACGCAATTTGTTTGATGCAACTGCGGGACCAGGCAGCCAAAAATATGCTATTTTCTCTAAGGCATTTATGTCCAGCAGGTCACAATGGGCCTGGGAATACGATTCCCCGGGCTCCGCGGCTTGCCCGTACATTTCATTTTTACACTTTTTTGGAATTCATGATTATTTTCACCGGCTTGCCAAGTATTTTTTACGGAGTGACTGTCGAAGAACTTTCGGCATCTCAATAAGTAACCAGCCCAGTGCCCGCGGCCGGACGCGATTTCTCCACGCCGCGATTTCAACTTCAAATTCTATTTCCGGAGGCGATTTTCATGGCTCGAAGGCTGTTGATCCTGCTGGGACTGTTCTTCCTTTTTTCAATTTCCGCGAGGGCGCAGGGGATAGACCTGTTTGGCGGGTACACCTACGAACGGCTTGACAGTTCGCCGGGAAGAAACCTCAGTGGAGTGGAAATCACGGCGCAATACAAATTAAGGGATTGGCTCGGCGTCGCGGCGGACCTGGATGGCCATTTCGGCTTGCCCTCGGAACTCGACGCCCGGACGCTGCATTTCATGGTCGGACCCCAAATTTCCTTTCCGGCGCGCATTTCCCCGTTCTTTCACGTTTTGGCCGGCATCGGACATGCCAGCACCAACGGAATTTCGGACACTTCCTATGCGGCGGCGATCGGGGGCGGAATCGACATGCACATTGCGCCGCTGATTTCCTGGCGGATCATTCAAGTAGATGACGTCATCACGCACAACTTCGGTAACATACAACACAATGCGAGGGTGTCAACGGGGATCGTATTTCGCTTCTAGGATACGGGCTCTATGCGCTGTCGCCAAAGCCCGCTGAAAGAGGTCAGGTGCGCGTGGTTACATAGCGGTCCGGACGGCGGCTTTTGAGGAGATGCCGCAGGCGGTCGCATGCTAGCTCGAGGCAGTCGTAAAGTTCGTCGACTTCCTTGGTTTCGCTGGACATTTTTCCCGCGTCGATATCGGCGATGAGTTCGTGACAAAGGTTTGTGGCGCGGCGGACGCGGTCCGCGACGAGCAGCGAAACGATTTCACTGGCATCCCGGCCCTTGAGCTGAAACTCCCGCAACTGTTGAACCGCCAGGGCGGTCGTGCGAAGCGTATCGACGGTGTCGCGGAATTCGCTCAGCAAACGGAAGTCGATGCCCTCGGCCTGGAGCGATTTTTCAAGTTTTTGCAGTTCGACACTCGTCTTTTTGACTTGAAGATTCACGCCCCAAAAGCTTTCGCTCGGAGTAATCAACTCGACCACAATCCCGTGCGAGACGCCTTCCCTTGAATTCGGGGTGGCCAGCACGCGGGCTTCGGCCGTTTCCGAGGAAAGAAAATTAGTGAGCGTAATCCGGCTGCCCACGCTGGGGTAGTGCGTCATTTCCAGGAAGCCGCCGTTGGCATTGACTTGTTTCGCGACCGCCTGGACCAGAATGGGTACGCCCTCTGAATTGCGCCAACTCGCTTCGACCGGCACCGCGACAAGAAAGCGGTAGCTCTTTCTTCGCTCCGCCTTCGACCCGTCCGGAGTGGTTCCGCGCCCGGTCATGATCGCTGATTTCCTTCTATCCATGGGGTGTTTTTTTCCCTTCACCGATTCCGGCCGGCATCCAGGGCAAATGGACCATTCAATCGCAGCTTAACCGCATGTCCTGAAAATTACTACTGTACGTAAGGACAGTAGGCAAGAATTGAAACTTTCAGTCCAGCCGCGACTTCGGGGGGTGGCCGACGCGCAGGAGAGGCGCGAGCAGTATCCAAAATCTACTGCTCGGGCGGAGCAAAGTCCATGTTGGCGCGCGCTGGGATGGGGCGATAACCGCTGCGCGTGCGGATGCGGTACTTTTTGAATTTCGGGTTGGTGATTTTCACCGTGATGGTGCGCCAGCCGCGATTGGGATTCGGCTGCGGGTAATAGCTCATAAAGTACAGATGCGCAAGGTCTTCCCGGATCGAGGAGAAGGCATCGCGCTGATCCTTCCAGCTTTTTGCAAAGTACGCCTCGCCGCCCGTGCTGGCCGTCATGCGTGCAAAAACGGCCGCGGAAGCCGCGTCGAGCTTGGCTTCTCGCGTGCTAATCATGTAGATCGGCACGCCTTCGGACTGCGCCAGTTCATCGACGTCTTCCGGAGAAACCATGCTGGAATTATCAGGGCCATTGGAAAAGACAACGACGACTTTTCTGCCGGAATATTGCGCGGCATCTTTCAGAGTCAAGAGCAGGGCGTTATAGAGCGCGGAATCATCGCCGTTCACGGTCGCGCGCACGCCCTGCAATACCTGGGAGCGGTCCGTGGTGAGCGACGCGGCGCGGTAAAAGTCGCGACTGTAGGAATAAAACGCGACTTGATAAGGATGGTCCAGCGACCGCACGAATTCCGCGATGGAATCCTGCGCAAAGACAAAGCCCCGCCCGCGGAACATGTAATTGCTGGTGTCAAACAATATGAAAACGTTGGAGCCGCTCACCGTTGAGGCGATTCCCTCGAGGGAAGCCGTTTGGGCGCCGCCGCGCGGAGGATCCTTTCGCCGGTGCTCGATCGCCGGGTCCCCTCCGGGGTCCTTTGCCGGGCTGGAATCCTGCGCGGCATCGAGCAAATTTTGGGGGCTTTCGTTTCCTTCCTCAAACGTAGCGACTTTTTGAGGAATTCCGTCCTCGGTAATGTCAAAATCCGAGGGGCGCAGAGTGGTCACGTAGTTTCCCTTCTCGTCCGTTACGGCCACGTTCAGTTGCACCATGGAAACGACAACGCGGATGACGCTGCCGCCGTTGTCCTGAACGCGGTCCTGCGCCACCAGCCAAACCGCAAAGCTGGAAAGGAAAATCAGAACGCCCATGCCTGGAAACACATATCGTTTTGCCATCATTCCCTCGTGAAACCGCCCCGCGCATTTCTGCGAATGCGGTTTTATACCCGAAATCTCCACCAACAACTGCAAAACATTTCAAAGTCCGGCCGAGGGTCCGCTCTTCGGCAACGTCGCGATCTTGCCCTGCCGGAATTCTTCTCCGGTTTCCCGCATCGCGCGCAGCACGGCGGACCAATCCTCCAGATGCGACGCGAAGGTTTGCTCCACCATGCGGCGCGTCAATTGGGGAACCAGCACGTTGAGCATGACAGGCGAGTAGCCCATCTCATCCGCCAAGCGCCCCCAATACAAATTGCCCGAATCCCAGGATTCGGCCATCAAACGGCTGGAGTAATAGAGAAACGTGGGGATGGGCTTCATGCTCATCAGCTCGCGTCCATAGCTCTGCGCCAAAGCAGGGTGAGGGACGCCGAAATCCTCCGAAATTCGCGCCGCATTCGTCTCGGCTGGGAAGCGGGCCAGTAGTTCGTCCAATTCCTTCCCTGCCGGCCCCCAGCTGCGTTTCTCGGAGGTAATTCTCCGACGATATTCAGTCGCCAGGTAAAAGCTCTCCGCCGGGGCAATCAGGGCAAGGGCGTCGTCCTCGTGCCCTGCCCGCAAGGCCGATTCAAGCTGCCCTAACCTTTGAGGAAGCAGACAATCGGTGAGGATATCGAGGACGGACTCGCGCAGCTTTTCATCCATCGCGGCGCCGGCCAGAAGCTCCTCGCCTCCGCGCTGATACAACGCGACAGCATGCAGCTCGTTCCGAGTCACACTCCACCATCGCGGCAGAACCGCGCTGGTGATCAGGCCCGGAACCAAATCTTCCCAGATGAGGGACTGAACATTCTGCGGCACAATAAAATCCTGCTCCACTCGTGCCAGAGCATAAGGCAAATCGGCCATGGAGCCGACCAGATGAGCGCCGCCGCTCGCCGTCCATCCGCGGCCAAAAATGCGCGGAGAGCGCCAAACCTGGTCGCTGGCGGTCGCGGCTTCACCGGAATAATCGCCTCCGGAGAAATCATGGGAGCGAACAAAGAGCGGGTTGTTGTGAATCATCTGGGCGCCGGGCGGCTCGTAATAGGCGTAATTGAGTCCTACTAAAGTGTCCCTCAAAAAAGGAGTGAGCAAGGCATGCGCTTGGGTCAATTCCGCGGGGCTGCCGGGGGCCTTGATGATTTTTATCAAATCGGTTCGCATCTGCAAGGCGGTATGGCGGTTGCTGTAAAGCCCTGCGGCGAATTCGGTCCTCTCACTCTTCGTAAACAGAGGCTTGGGCATCTCGAATTCCCGCAATTCCCCGGCAAGAGGGAGCAGCGAGTCGGCGAGTTCCTTCCCCTTGGCCATTTGGTCGAGGCCATCGCCCAAGGAGATCAGCGTGTCCAGAGAAACCAGACGCTGATCGTCGATCACTTGACGCATTCTGCCGGCCATTTCGGATCGTAACTGTTGTGCCTCCCTGCTGTATTGCTCGGGACCGGCGAGCAAAGCAAAAAGCTGGTCTTGCGGCACATAAGTTTTGCCAGTGGAGGCGCGCAGGAGTTCTCCGAGCGCTGTCCGCCCGGCCCCATACACTTGATCAGAGGAATGCAGCGCGCCGAACGCGTTGAGGATTTTTTGCCAGGAATCGTTCAAACGGGCGTCCGGGATCTGACCTTGCCGGGCCAGGATTTGCCAGAGGCCGAGGTTGGCTTGCAACATCCCCAAGGCATCCGTTCTTGCGAGCCGATCGGAGATTTGATTCAGACTTTCGGCGACGGTGAGAAATCGCGAGATAGACTCGTTGTTCAACGCGTTGAATTCCGCAAACATCGTATACTGGTCGCCCAAGAGCGGGAACTTTTCGGCCAGCAGGCGAGCCGTGGGAACATCGAGCTGCTCGCCGGGAGCACGCCCCCGGTCGATCTCCGTCAACATCAGGAAGTTGTAGACCGGCCCCTCAGGCATCGCGTACCTGGAAACACCAACCATCCCTTCGACCACCTGCTCCGGATTGTTCCAGCCTCCGGCCTTTTCGCCCCATTCGTGAATGAGCTTGGAATCCGTTTTCCGACGCAAAACTTCCTTCCAGACATCGATATTCCCTGGGATGTGCGGCTGGCCGTTGGGATCCACTTGCAGACGCGCCTCGAGCAAAAAGAGGGCTGGGTCCGGCCGAAAGGAATGCCTGGTTGGGATTGGGTTGACGTCGTGTCCGCGAAGCGCGTCGTAAAAACGTTGCAAGTGGCGAGGCGCGGTGAAATAAGCCTGCTGGGTTTGGCCTACACGAGTAAGCGTGTCGAAATACGACGCCAGCCAGCCGCTATCTTTGGTAAGAAGCCGGGAAACGAACTCGGCTGGAGACCGCGGACTGGCTCCCACCAGGTCCTTCCAGGCGGATTCCGACGCCGCTCCACCCGGAACGAGAACTCTTCCGGACCGAACGCTGATTTGGCTGCCGTAAAAATCCAGTACCGCCGCGCCCAAAATCAATTTCTTGGGGCCCAGAGATTGCCACAAGAACTGAGCCGTTTCGGTATCCATGCGGGACATTGCCCAATACAAGCGGGCCAGGCCAGGATCGCGCAAGATCGAGTCCACCACACCGCGGCTGGCATTTTTCTTGTTCTGCACCCAATCCGACGACTTGAAGAGCACGGGAACTTTTGTGGAAACATAAGGGGTATCAAACGGCTTGCCTCCCCGCAGCGTCTCCTCAAGGTCTGCCAATGGAAATCCGGAATCAATCGTCAGAAATGCCCTGTTCGCGTCGGCGGTTTCGAGCGCGACCTCTGGTCCGCAGGACTGCGGAAGCCTGTAGCCGAGAATAACAAGGAGCGGTTTTGCATCGTCGCAATTTGAAACATGTATTACGCCGCCTGGGCCTGCCAGCGCTTCCAATTCCCGCGCTTGATCCATATACCAATTCACGAGGACCAGGAATTCCGTCGGTTTGCCGGCTTGGTAGCCGCTCATCACGACGTTGCGCGCCAGCAGCGGCAATACTTCTTCGGGTGCGATCTTCTGACTAATCGCTGCCATCCGCAAAAACGAACGCAGCGGACCGGGGATCGCTACTTCCTCTGCGGGTGAGGAATCGTTGGGACCTGATGATGGCGGCGGACCAGAGGCTTCCGAGCCGGAACGTTGTGCAGGGGCAGGAGGAGCCGCGCCCCAGGAACATTCACAAAGCCCGATGAGAACGCATAGGGAACCGCAAACGAGAAAAAGGGACAGAGTGCGACAAGATTTCATAGCCCGAACCTCCACCGACCGTTGGAGACGATGACTTTTGAAACTCTGGGCGGCGCCGAGGACTGCGGCGAAGCATTCCTCCTTGCGCGGCCTCCATATGGCTCGTCCGGACTTGGTGATCTGCACTCACCAAAGCTTGGCCGAAATCTGAGTTATCGCTCTGACCTTTGTCCCGGCGGGCCCTCTTTCCTTCCGACGCATGTGTCCTGTGGATGCGAAGGATAGATCATCTTTCGGACCCCAGTCAATCCACCACGGCTTCTTTACAGCTATCGGCAAAAAACGCCGCGAGGTCAGTGCAAATCCATCAGGACATGTTCCCACTCCAAAAAATTGCGCGATGGTTTTCGCCGGCATCCCAATTCAAAACTTTCCGGCCCAGCGGAGGCAACTCCATTACGCGCACTCACCATGCAAGGCCATCACGGAAATACAATTCAAAGCCTGGAAAGCGCGAAAGGATCGTGCCTTCTGGGAGCGGGGGGTACGGGAAATGTACAGGAGAAAACATTTGGAATCAACTGTGCAGGAGAGTCAAGGCAGGATTGGAACGGAAGTGGGAGTAGCCCACACCAACGGAAAAAATCACAGTCACGAAGTCGAAATTCTTTCTTCCCAGCGGCTTATCACTCGGCTGTGCTGAGGGTTTGCAGCTGCGATTCCAGAGTGGCGCAATACTCGCGTTCCGACGCGAGTTCGGCCTGAAGCTTTTTGACCAAAGATTCCAAGCGTTTCACATCCATGCGCAATTTCTGCAGCTCCTGAGCGTTGCCTACAGGTGGGCGCATTCCCGCGGAAGGAGGAGGCCCTTGGGGAATTGCTCGAGGGGCAGCGAGGGAAGGCGCGGGCAATGCAGACCCCTTGAAAAAAGAATCGGGGGCGCCCTCAAAAAACCTGCTGAGCGGGCTGATGGCCCCCGCTTCGTTCGGCGGAGGCGTCAGGCCCGGTTCGGGGCGATTCAAAAGTTTCTTAACGCGGTCCACCAGTTCCTGCGGATGAAACGGCTTTCGAATCAGTTCGTCCGCTTTCACCTGGTGGGCGCGTTCGGCAACTTCTTTGTTGACGACTCCCGACATCAAGAAAACAGGCGTCCCGCCAAACAGCGGGTGCCCCTTGATATATTCACAAAGCTGGTAGCCATCCTTGTCCGGCATGATGACGTCACTGATGACGGCGTCGGGCTGCGTCTGATCGAACTGAGCGACGGCGGAAGCCATGTCGGAGCACGTCACCACATTAAAATTCTCACGACGAAAGGCGATCTTGACCACCTCGCGCATCGTGGCGCTGTCGTCGATGAAATACACGTTGGGTTTGGAACCCGGTTCGCGTGGGGTAATGTCGTTCATTAGACTTCCCTTTCCGCCGGATGTTGGTTCGCCTCGTCAAACTCGCGCAGGGCATCGAGAAGCAAATCCATCGAGCGCCGATGGACGGTCCGCTGATTCGCAGTCGCGCCGGCGACGAGCTTGTAGACCCCAATCCCTGATTGCTGGCAATCCTTGACAATCTGAATGACCGCTTCCTCACCGATCAGCTTGCCGCATTCGGCATGATGAATTTCACCCGATTCAAAGAACAGGACGGCGTCGGTTTCGCCCGCGTTGACGTGCAAAGCGCCGGTCTTGCGCGTCTGGTCCAGCATCTGCATGATGCCCGGCAAATCCAAATGCTCGAGGCTTCCGCTGAGAGATGTGTCCGTCGTCGAGAGCATTTCCGACGGCTGGAATCCGTGCCGGGAGCTACGCAAAAAAGCGCGAATATGACTGGCGATGTCGGCGGGATTCCTTCGCCGGTCGATGTAATCGTCGCAGCCGGCGCGGTAGGCCTCCAGCGGGCCCTTCTCCGCGCTGTTGCCAAGGGCCATCAGCGGGGTGTTCGCCGTTTTCGGATCGCTGCGCAGCACGGGAACAATCTCGAAGGCGCCCATTTCCCGAAGTTCGGTGGCGCAAAGAATGATGTCGGGCGGATTCCACTCAATCATCGTGAGCGCATAAGACGCCACAGGATGATGAAACACCTGGAAGCCTTCCTTCACCAACGCGTCCGTCATGCGTTTGACAAAATAAACATTGCTATCAATCAGCAGGACGCGCGGCGCCGCACCAGCCTCGCTCACGACTTTGCCTCCGCCGCTAGGATTAGTCCTTGTTCGATCCTAGCGCTGGCCCCGATGGTCTTTTCGAGATCCAGAACATCGATCTGTTCTCCGTTGAGGTCCAGGCATCCGGTCACAAATTCGTGCTGCCCGGCCGCAGGGAGCATGATTCCGGCCACGAGTTCACATTCCCCTTGAACCGGGATCGCGCATCTCTCGGAAATATTCGAGATGTGTCGTTCCACAACCAGGAAAAATCGCGACGGCGGAGACGCTGCGCCCAACACGCCGGGTCCCAAGTCCAGCACCGGAACGATTCGCCCTCTCCGCAAGACAACGCCGGAAATCAGCGGCGTGGTGTGCGGAAATGAATATAGGAACGGTGATGCAATCAGCTCGGCGACACTGTCGCGAGACAAGGCCACGCGCCGCGCCCCTACTTGAAAAACGACGAAGGAAGGGACGGGAGAGCCTTTATCCGCGCTCATACCCGCTCTCTTTCATGCCGCGTCGACGCCGCAGCCTGCAGCAAGCCGGGATTCTGCTCTTCGAGCTGTTGCAGTTCCCCGGCAGTGAGAAATCCCAGAGGATTGGCAACGGGCAGTACCTTGCGGTCCAGAACCGTGAGGCCGCGATACCAAGTGCGTTCTTCCCCGCGGAAAGATTGGGGCAGCGCCAAGAGCACTCGCATCTCCGCCATCTCGTCAATTCGGTCCACCAACACGGCAACGGGCGCACTGCGCAAGATCAACACCGTGGTTGGACGCGACTGGGGCAGATGGAAATGCTCGTAGCCGCTGACAACGTAGTAAGACCGGGCGTCGCGCTCCACGATGTGGCGAACTTTCCGGAGCATGGGGCGGTCCAGATCCACAACCGTTCCGCCCAAACTGTCCGTACTCCGAATTTCCTGCACAGACGCGGCGGAAATTACGAAGCTGTATTCGGCAATCGAGAACACTGCGACTTGTTCCCGCGGTCGGGTGTCGCGCGGCGTCAGACTGGAGTTGACCGGCTGCGTCATCGCGATCCTATTGGCTGAATCACCCGGCAAATGGAATCCAAATATTTTTCAATCGCAGGATACATTTCATCGATGCCGACGACCTGATCTACGACGCCCGTCCGGATCGCCTCGGCCGGCATCCCGAAGATGACGGAAGTCGCTTCATCCTGCGCCAGCACGCATCCCCGGGCCGCCTTGAGGGCCTGAACCCCTGCTGTGCCGTCATTCCCCATCCCTGTCAACACGACGCCTACAACATTAGCGCCGCCATAAGTCGCGGCCGATTCGAATGCGACGTCGGCGCAGGGGCGGTAACCGGAAATTCTGGGGCCATCATCCAGCTTTATCCGGCCCGTCAAGGAGATCCTGAGGTGGTGCGATCCAGGGCAGACATAAAAAGTTGCCGGCTGGAGCGCCTCATTGGCCTCCGCTTCCTTTACGCGAATCGAGGCAACCTCGGTGAGTTGCAAGCTGAGCTGCGAGGTAAATGTCGCCGGCATGTGCTGGACGAGAACGACGGCCGCCGGAAAATTCTTCGGGAAGCGAGGCATCAAACGCATCAGGGTTGCCGGACCGCCGGTGGAGGCCGCGATCACGACCAGGGGAAGCCGCACGTCTGGATTTCCAACTTCTTTCATGGATGGCGCCTGGGGCCTTGCTTCCACGGCCGCCGAGGGATCGTGCCGCGCGGCGGTGCGCACCACGCGGACCTTCGCGGCCATCTTGAGTTTGCCAAGGAGCTCGTCGCGCACGTTTTTCATGTCCAGATCAATGCCGCTGGATGGTTTCGTGACGAAATCGATGGCGCCCAGTTCCAAGGCGCGCAGCGTGCTGGCGGCGCCTTGACGCGATTCGGAGCTGACGATCAAGATTGGGCGCGGATTCTGCGTCATGATGTGCTGCGTCGCTTCCAGACCATCCATCCGCGGCATATTAATATCCATGGTCATCACATCCGGTTGGAGAGTCTGCGCCATGGTGATGGCTTCGCGGCCGTCCTTGGCTTGCCCGACCACTTCCAGTTTCGGATCGGTGCGAATGATCTCCTCGAGGACTTTCCGCATGAATGCGGAATCGTCCACGATGAGCACTCGCGTCTTTTTTTCGGCAGCTACCATAGCTAGGCCAAATCCAATGCCGACGCGGCGGGACGGCGCTGCCGCGCGACGGAGTCCATCAACTCCTCCACCACGCTGAGGAGCTGTTCCTCCTGCACGGGCTTGGTCAAGAAGGAAGCGGCGCCTTCTTTCATCGCGCGCTCCCGATGCTTGGCGCCCGCTCTCGAAGTGACCACCAGAACGGGTATCCGGCGCGTCGCGGGATCCTGCCGCAGGTGGGACATCAATTCGTAGCCGTTCATGCGCGGCATTTCAATATCGGTAATAACTAGATGACAACCCACCTGCGCGACCAGTTCCGCGGCCTCCAGCCCGTCCGAAGCCAGCTTCACGCAATAACCGGCCTTCTCGAGAATTCTGCCGACGAATTTGCGGACGCTGATGGAATCATCCGCAATCACCACGACTTTTTCCGCGGCCGGTTCATCCACCGCGGCGGCGGGAATGCTGCCGGAAGCGACCGCCAGGGCTCCGGGTCCGAAAATGCGAGCCGCACTGGCTGAGGGAACGACAACGTCCACTTCCGCCGCGGACGTGCCGGCCAGGCGGTTCACATCCACCAGCAGGATCAAACTGCCGTCGGTGGAAATCGTGGCTCCAGGGAAGAGTTTGACGCGGCGCAGGTACTGGCCCAGATTCTTGATGACGACTTCGTCCTTCCCGAGAACTTCTTCGACGACCACGCCCACCTGGCGGCCCGCGGCGCGCACGATCACCATATTCATGTAGCCGTTGATCGGCTCGATGGGAGGAAGAGCCAGCGCGGAGTCCAGCCGGACTACTTCCGTGACGACGCCTCGCACTTTCGTGAGCAACTTCCCGCCAACATCTTCGATTTCTTCCGGACGCAACCTGCGGATTTCTTCCACGACCGCGAGAGGCATGGCCAGAACCGTGGAGCCCGAGCGTATAAAAAGGGCTTGCGAAATAATGAGCGTGAGCGGGACTTTTACTCCGAAACACGTGCCCTTGCCTGCTTCGCTGTGGATTTCGATTTCACCATTCAAGGAGTGCACATTGCTGCGGACCACGTCGAGTCCCACACCGCGCCCGGCGACTTCGTTCTTGGACGACGCCGTGGTGAAGCCGGGATGAAACAGGAAGGCGCGCAATTCGCTCTCGGAAAGAAGTTCTGCCGCTGCGGCGGAAACCAAACCGGCGCGGACCGCGGTCTGGCCGATCCGCACGTAGTCGAGCCCGCTGCCGTCGTCCTGCACTTCGATAAACACGTGATTGCCGCGATGAAAGGCGCGCACGGTCACCTTGCCTCGCGCGGATTTCCCCGCCCGTTCGCGCGCCGGAGCATCTTCAATCCCATGCGCGATGGCGTTGCGAACCAGGTGAATCAAGGGGTCGGTGATCTGCTGCACGATGTTGTTGTCGAGCCGGGTGTCTTCTCCAACGAGTTCCAGATCCACGGACTTGCCGCAAACTTTGGCGGCGTCGCGCGCGGTGCGCGAAAGACGCGTGTACAGATTGCCGATCGGCACCATTCGCGCTTCCGTGATCTCATCCTGCAAATGGTGCCCAAGCTTGGTGAATTCATCGATATCCCCGCCCACGCGGCCGACAAATCCCCCGAGCTGCGAAAGCACTTCCGAGATATCGGCGGAAATTTCGGTCAGCGAGCGCGAGAGAATATTGAAGTCATCGTAGCGATCCATTTCGAGGTCGGAAAAATCCAGCCAGCCGCCGGAGGGCGGCTCCTGGGCGCCTCGCATGAGCCCAGCCGTTCTCCGCGGACCGCCGTCGGAATTGCCGATCCCCATGCGGGTAAATTCGTATTTCTCCTGAAATTCGGCGACCTTGTCGGACAAACGCTTCCTGGAAATCCCCAGGACCTCGACGAGCTTTTTCAGCTCCGTCATTCGCCCGACGAGACGAGTTCGGTTGATGACCAGCTCGCCGACGCTGTTCATCATGTCATCGAGGCGCGAAAGAGAAATTCGAACCGACTTTGCCTGGGCGCCGCGTTCTCCCATTTTCCCAGGTCCGCCTGGCGATACATGCGCAGAAGCGGCCGGCGCGGCATCCGCGTCAGAAGCCTCGGGCCGAGTCCCCTCTCCAGCAATGGCAGCATCCTCCAGGAGCTCTTCCGGAATCCATTGCGCGATCCGTGCGAGCAAAGGGCCGACGGTGAACCTCATTTCGTCGTCGCTCGCCCACTGCCGTTGCAGAAATTTCCGGAGGGCGTCGACCGATTGCAGACATACGTCCGTGATCTCCGGGCTGGAAGTCAACGCTCCATCGCGAAGCAGCCCGATCAAATCCTCCAAGCGGTGCGCCACTGCGCCCAACCGGCGCAGACCCACCTGCGCCGCCGACCCTTTTATCGTATGGACCGAACGGAAAAGCCGGTGAATCTCTTCGGGGTCCGGGCTGGATTCGAGGCCCAGTAAACACTGGGTTGCGATTTGCAGGTGCTCCTCCGCTTCCGGGATGAAAAAGTCCAGTACTTCCCTGGGAACATCATCATCTTCCGGCAGATCGTCCGCAAGGTTGCTTTCGGACAGCGGCAGGGAATCCCGCGCCTCTGCCCCTTGACCGGAGGGCACTTCATCTCCCAGCGCTGACGGGGATGCGGACACGGCTCCGAAAGCAAATGCGTAGCGGTGCTTGAACGCCGCAATGTCATCGGCGGTTTCGCTGCCGTCCGAACTGATTTGCAGCAGGTCAAATTCAAGAACGGAGATCGCATCCGCCAGGAACTCGGTGAGCGGGCCGTATGTGTCGGGACTCAGTTGCGCCTTGCGCGCGTATTGAAAGACGTGCGCCAATCTCCCGGCAATGTCCGAGAAGAGCGGATAGCCCCAACGGCTTGCGGATTCGGCCAGTTCATGCGCGGCATCGTAAAGCCGGGCGAGATCATCGCTCGTGGATGTGGGTTCCACGGGCAGAGCGGCATATTCCCGCAGAAATTGCAGGCGCTCGGACGCGTCTTGCAAAAATTGTTCGAGCGAACTGGAATCGATGGGCGTCATGACCCGTTCCCCAGCGCCGCCGGTTTCTGTTCCGTCTTCATTGCAGGCGGCTTGACGTAGTACTGGCAATCTCCAAACACCGCCGTCTCGAAGTTAACGCGAGCGGTCTTCATGGATTCGGAATGGCCGAGAAAGAAAAGCCCGCCGGGCTCGAGCGTGTCATAGAACCGCTGCAGCAGTTCGTTCCTGCGCTCTTCCGAGAAATACATCAGGACATTCATGCAGAAAATACAGTCCATGCGGCCCACGTAGACGGAACGCGCCAAATTCATCGGCGCAAACGAAATCATTTTGCGGAGGCGGGGTTTCACCTCCCAGGTGTCCCCAATTTTTTTGAAGTGCGCCTCCAGCTGCTTCGGAGTGACATTGGCAAGGCTGCGGCGCGAGTAGACGCCACGTTCGGCAATCTGGAGAGCGTCACGGCTGATATCCGTAGCCAGGATTTCAATTTGCCAGGCGTCGGAAAACGGCAAGGTGTCCGCCACGGTGATGGCGATGGAGTAGGCTTCTTCGCCCGTTGAGCAGCCCGCGCTCCAAATCCTCAGCACCCGCGGGGTGCGCCACATGTTGCGGGCCTGGACCTCAGGAAGGACCACGCGCTCGAGGGCTTGAAAAATATCCGGGTAACGAAAGAAGGAAGTTTCCTGGGTCAGCAGGCTTCCGAGGAAACGGTCATATTCCACGTTGGAATTGCGGATGCGGCGAAGAAGCGTGGCGGCGTTTTGTCCGCCGCTGTCGCGCAGATATTCGTTCACGCGCGGAGCGAAGAACCGCTCGCGCGAGGCGTCGAAGAAAATGGCCGACCGCTCTTCAATCAGCGTGCGGAGCTCATCGAGCTCCGAAGCGGTCACTGCGGCCGGTAGCGTGGATGATTTGTCCATGCGCGTTCCAGGGATCCTCAGACCGGCACCAACGGGCCGGTTTCCGATGGGTTACCGCCGCGCCTCGACGACGACTGGCTCGCGCCGAACCGTAGCGGATGCGCCGTTGCCGTTGGACCGGAATTGCGACAGTGCATCGACGAGTTGCTCGGAGAGCTTCACCAGCGTGCCCACCGTGCCGGCCGCTTGCCGGGCGCTCTGCGATGTCTGCCGTGTGATCCCGGAGATGATTTGCATGGCGTTTGCGACGCCCTCTGTGCCGCGCACCTGTTGTTTGGAAGCGAGTGAAATTTCCTGGACGAGTTCCGCCGACTGGCGGACGACGCTCGAAATAGCCTCCAGCGCTTTTCCCGCCTGATCCGCGAGGCCCGCGCCGACTTCGACTTCCTTCGTGCCTTCCTCCATGACGACCACGGCTTCGTTCGTCTCGGCCTGAATGGCTTTGATGAGCGCCGCGATATCTTTCGTGGCTGTGCGGGAGTGCTCGGCGAGTTTGCGGACTTCGTCGGCGACGACGGCGAACCCGCGGCCGGCTTCTCCGGCCCGCGCGGCTTCGATGGCGGCGTTGAGAGCCAGCAAGTTGGTCTGCTCGGTGATGTCGTTGATGACGTTGATGATTTCAGAGATTTCCAGGGAGCGATCGCCGAGCGACTTGATCTTTCGGGCGGTGGCCTGCACGGAAGAACGGATGCGCTGCATCCCTTCGAGGGTATCGCGCACGGCTCGGTTGCCCTGTTCGGCGGCGTCGAGAGCGCGGCGCGCGGCTTCGGCGCTGGCTTCGGCGTTATTCGACACTTGTTTCATGGAAACCGTCAGCTCTTCGACGGCCGACGACGTATTGGTGATTTCCTGATCCTGCTGCCCGGTGCCCGTGTTCATCTCGTCCGTGGCCACGAGAATGCGGTTGGCATTGGTGGAAACTTCGACGGCCGCATTGCGCACGCGGTCGAGAACCGTCGTGAAATTATCCAACATGAAATTAATGGAATCGGCAACATTGCCGAGCGCGTCGTTGGTGACCTTCCCGCGCAGCGTCAGGTCGCCCCGCGCCACCTGGTTGATGAGGTTCAGCAGGTCCGTGATGCTCTTCTGGAGAAGTTCCTGGGCCTCCTGGTTTCCGTAGGCTTTGGCCACCCGCGCGGCGGTGCGGTTCAGATTTTCCGCGATCACGCTGAACTCATCCTCCACCGGCACTTCCGCCTTGGCGCGTGAATCGCCTGCCGCGAACCGCTCGGAAAAGGTGGACAGGGCTTCGATGGGGTTGAGCACGCGGCGCGGCAGCGTCATCAAGAGCACCAGCGACGTAAAAACCGCCACCCCGGCGGCAATCAAAAATTCGATGCCGGCGCCGCCCGAGGTTCCGCCCTGGAAAATTGAGGCTCCTCCCGAGTGCACACCGGCTTCATAGGCCAGCCCCAACACCCCGAATAGCGCGAGGCTCGTCCAAATGACAAGCATCCAGATTGTCGAACTCAACCGGGTCTTCATGACTTCAAAACCTCCCTCATCTCGCTTTCACAGCGCCCTTCTCTTCTGCAATTCCTGCGGAGCCTGAACATTGCCCGATTTAAATAACGGGCACGGGAAAAACTTGAATCAACTGGCGCAGATCCAGGACCAGGGCCAGCCGTTCGTCGTGCCGCAGCATGGCGCGGCAGTGCGGCATGTCCGGCGGCGCATGGTCCAGGAGGGATTCTGAATTCGCCGGGAAGGTGCCGATCACTTCGTCCGCGGCGATTCCAACATGCATATCTTCATTGTGATCATCGCCGGCCAGTACGGCGACGATGATGCTGCGGGGCAAGAGTCCCGGCCTGCGCCCTTCGGTGACAGCGATATCCACCGCGGGAATAATCGTGCCGCGCAAATTGAAAATGCCCATCAGGAACGGCGGACCGAGGGGCACGCGCGTCACCAGCGGCCAGTCCACCACCTCTTCCACTTCGAGCACGGGAAGACAAAACCGCTCGCGTCCGGCGCGAAAGACACAAAATTGCCAGGAAGGCAGCGCATGCTCGCTCGATCCGGAAATCTCGGCCAGTTCCTCCGCCTGCATATCCGGAGGGAGAGGATTCAAGTATGTTTCTTCCTGCATCAGGCCAACCGCCTTACTTCACGCAAGAGATCGACCGGTTCAAACGGCTTCACAATGTATCCGTTCGCGCCCTGTTGCTCGGCCCAGTAGCGGTCGCTCGCTGTCGATTTTCCACTCACCAGAATGATCGGAATACTCTTATACGCTTGCGAATTCTTAAGTGTCCTGCAGACCTGGAAACCATTGCGCTCCGGCATGACGACGTCCAGCAGGATGAGGCTGGGACCCTCGGAATCGATGGTCCGTTCGATCTGGGAAGGATCGCTGATGCCGATCGCGCGGTATCCTTCCTTCTCCAGAACGGACTGAATCATCCGCACCATGGCCATGGAATCATCGACAATCAGAATCTTTTTCACCGACCAGGCCTCAATTCAAAATGCCCCATCAAGAAGAAAGCAAGTGCAACGCCACTCGTCAAAATGAGTTTCTCAATCAGGTAACACGCTCAACCGCCTGAAATCGGGGCCTTTAGCGCCTATCGTACGCAAGCCGGCTCCTGGGCATTTCGGCCATGCGCTTCTCCGGCGTCTCAAGGTGAGATTTTCTCTCGCTCAATTCCAGCTCATTCTCGATGGAAGAGAGACGCTGAACAATTTCCTTCAACCGCAGCGCCATGATGTGAATGGTGCGCACGTGTTCCCGGTAATTGTCCGGCAAGGGCTCCTCGGAGAGCAGCATCAGATCCGCGTTTCCGAGAAGAGAGGTGATCGCATTGACCATCCCGGGACGAGCCTCCAGTAGAGATTTGCCGAGAATGCCAAAACGCTTTTGCGAGAAATTCGTGATTTCCGCCTCGCGCGCGCGCGTCTCGGCTGCTTTCCGGCGCAAAACTTCGTCCACCAGGGAAAATAAAATCCTGGGCCATCCGGGACATTCCGGAACCAGGAGCCAATTGCCGTGCACGGCGCGAACCACCTTCAGACTCTCCTCATCTCCTACCGCGCACACCACGGAATCAGGATGCAAGGCCGGCCCCGCGGGAAGCGCCACGCACTCTCGCAAGGGCCCCATAACAATCATTTCGTAGCCGGAAGAACTGGTTTGCGGGCTGACACCGGTGGAGACGGCAGTGATGGCTGGAGAATCATTCTCCATTCGCCAGCGGGCCGTCAAAGACCGCACGAATTCGGAATCATCGGAAACGATCAGGATTTGCCCCGGAGTCATCGTTTTTCTTGTTTCAGCTCATTTCCCTTTTGAAGTTGTTCCGCTTCTTCCACCAGGGAGAGCAGCCGTTTGAGACTGATGCCCAGGTTGACGGCGCCGTCGGTTTTCATGGTTCGCTTGAGCTGGTCCACGCGTTCCTGAAATCGCGGGATTTCCATGCGCGCATGGGCCACGGCCTGGTGTAACGCTTTGAAATCCATGAGACGTTTTCGTCGTTCGATGGAGGTGGACAGGAAGACGCGCGCAACGATGAGGCGTCGCAAATCTTCCGAATCCTGTCCCGAATCGCTGATAAATGCAGCCACTTCCCATGCGGACAGTAAGATTCGGGCATTATCCACCGTAACGGTGGTCATGGAGCGGCCTCGAACAGGCGGGGTCGCAATCAATTGTTCCCAAATTTTCTCTTCCAAATTCTCGACGTCAGCAACGCCGATGTCGGGAAGCGCCTGGTCCTGAGATTGAGGCGTTCCCGCTGAAGCAGAATTGGACCGAGCGGCGGTCCCCGCGAGATCCTGCGGCTTCCCGGAGGGAGGCGGCGGTGCGGGAGCCGCTGCATCGAGAGGCTTGCTTTTGCGCGGGGGCTCGGCACTGGCACGCTCGTCGACGGCAATTTCTTTTTTCACTGCAGGCGTGGATGTTGGCCCGAGGGACGCCACGGCAGGGCCGAGCGCATCCTCCAGGTCTTCCCGAAGGCACATCAATTGCTCGTACGGTCGAAACGCGGAGTTCTGGCTGTAATCGGTCTGGAAGGGAGGCTTCCAGTGCTGGTGAAACTCGCGCAGTTTCGAGACGAGCTCCTTGGAGGAAAACCCTGCTCGGCGGCAATCGACGACCTTGACGCCACGCTTTTCCAATTGGTTCAGAGCCGCGCCGATCGCGCGCAGATCGGCATGAAGCCACTGGATGAAATTCCGGCGCAGCAGGAAATTGAAACGGCAGATGGAGACGAGTGTGCCCGATTCATAAAACAGTTCCCCGACTTCTCCCTTTACCAATTTCCCTTGTTCCAGTAAGCCCTGTTCCATGAGCTCGCGCAGACTGCGGCATCGTTGCGCTGCTTCCAATATGCGATCAAGCGGTTCGCAATCCTCGAGGGATCCTGGCTCCATTTCACCAAGGACAGGCTGAAGGATTTTCGCGACATCGGAGATATCTATGCGTCCGGCAATCAAATCCTGGGGGGCGCAAAGAACGAAATACTGGACCAGGAGCAAATCTATCTTGTCCCGGTCGGCTGGAAGTTTTTCCGGCTTACAAAGATGGCGCTGCAGGAAAAGGCAGAGGCCGTCCTCACGCGCCACGGCAGGGGTGACCAGGAAATGCCGAAGGTGGACAGCCTGTACTTGCCGGTCCACTTGATCCAGCCAGAGAAGATCGCGGTCGCGAGATTTTTTGTCGGCCCACGAACCAAATTTTACCCCCGCGGGATATGGGCCGCCGGCGAGATCGAGCTGCCGTGTCAACGCTTCATAGATCGGATACAACCGGGTGAAATCCTCCCAAGTTTGGGGGATGGAGCAAGGAACTGCATCCGGTTTTCGGGTGCGGCTCCGGTCTGTTGTAAGCGTTTTCACCATTAACCCTGGATAATCCAATTGCGGATCTCAGCTACGAATCGAGCTGCAATTGCCCTGTGGCTGACGCCATCTCGTATGGCCACAACAACAGCGTCGGTGCCCAGAGACCGGTCGGAGTTCTCAAGATGAAGCTTGTCTGTCAATTCCAACGGAAGCCGCGAGTCGAAGAAAACCATCATGGAAGTGCCGAATTCGATCACGGTGCTCTCTTCCAGGAGATGGCCTTTCCCCCGTGCCACGCTCACCACGATCGAAATACGCAGCGGCGTGGCGTTCGGGAACAGCTCAGCCAGGCCCCGTAATGAGGACTCACTCTGAGGCGGGATTGTGCGATTTGTAGTCTGGCGCATAGATCCGACTAAGGGCTCAGTGGCGGGGAGAAAATCCTGGTTTCATTTACTCGATCGCCTGAGCGCAAGCGTCCACAAGAGTTAATGCAAGAGGACGACCAAAGGCAGGGAGAATCCGCAAGGTCACTAAAGAGTTCGTTTTGTTGGAGTTTGCTCCGGGTGCGCGAGGGGGCTTTACAGCGAATCTCAGATTGCGACCTTTTGTCTCACTCGGAAGGCACGGTCGGGGTTGTTCATCGAAGAAAATTCGTGGCAGATTGGACTTGAGACAGCACGCTCCACAGTATGCGGAAAAACGCAAAATCTTGTCATCCCGAGCGAGTTTTTCTGCGCACTCTTCAGGCTAGAACCTTCTCGCTTCGCTGATTTTCGGAAATTTGGTAGCGTTTGAGTTTGCGGTAAAGGGTCGCGCGGCTGATTCCCAACAGCTCGCCGGCTTTCGCCTTGTCTCCACGCACCTTGTCAAACACGCGCTGGATCGTTAATCGTTCCAGTTCATCGAGCGCGACTGTGGAAGACGCGTCATCCTCATCGGGCGCGGGCGATTGGATTTTGTCTCGGCCGTTGTCGCGGAGCATCGCGGGGGACAGGTCACTCTCGTCAATGACTTTGCGGTCGCCAAGCGTAACCGCGCGGCTGATGGAGTTCTCCAGTTCGCGAACGTTGCCCGGCCAATCATAGCGCATGAGCAGCTTCATGGCGGCGGATGTGAACTTTATATTTTCGCCCCCAGCCAGACGATCTAGAAAATAATGCGCAAGCATGGGAATGTCCGAACGCCGCTCGCGCAAAGGCGGGAGAGTGATCGAGACCACGTTCAGCCGGAAAAAAAGATCCTTACGAAACACGCCCTCGCGAATGGCGGATTCCAAATCGCGGTTTGTGGCGGCAACCACGCGCACCTGCACGTGGACGCTTTCATTGCTTCCCACGGGGCGCACTTCCTTCTCTTGCAGGACGCGCAGAAGTTTCGCTTGCAGTTCCAGCGGCAGTTCGCCGATTTCATCCAGAAAAATCGTGCCTCCGTCGGCTGCTTGAAACAAACCGATCTTCGATTTGGCCGCTCCCGTAAAGGCGCCTTTCGCGTAACCGAAAAGATCGCTCTCCATCAGCGTGGGAACCAGAGCGCCGCAATCCACTGCCACCAGCGGCCGCTTCGCGAATGTGCCTCGATAGTGAATGGCGCGCGCGACTAATTCCTTTCCCGTCCCACTTTCGCCGCAGATCAACACGGGAGTCCAGGTGTCTTTCAGGCGGCTGATCATGCGCAAAATCTCGCGGATCTTGGCGGAGTCGCCGATGATCCCGTCCAGCTCCTGGTCCGTTTCGACACGTTCCCGAAGGACATGGTTTTCCTGCACCAGCCGGATCTTTTCCTCCATCCGGCGAAGCAGCAACCGGAGTTCCTCCACACGGAAGGGCTTCTGGATGTAGTCGTACGCGCCCAATTTCATGGCTTCGACGGCGGACTCGATGGAGCCGTGCCCCGTCATGATGACGACTTCGGTCGCCGGCAGGCGCGACTTGATCTGGCGAAGCAGATCGGCGCCGGATAGATTGGGCAAACGCAGATCCGCGATGACTATGTCGGGCGGGATCGCGGGAGACTGAGCCAGGGCGGCTTCGGCGCTCTCCGCTTCCGAACAGAGATACTCGAGCGAGTTGCCTACAGTCATGCACAAGCGGCGAATGCTTTGCTCGTCGTCGACGACGAGAAGCCGAATCCGCGAATCGTCCCTAGTCACCGATGTGCTCCTTAAACAAAAATGTTTCGCCGTACGAATATTCCCGCGAATGCAAACGGAACCAAATTCACACGTCCTCCGGGATGCCTTGCGAGCTGATGGCGGCAGCCGGAAGACGGATTAGAAATGTGCACCCTTCGGCGTTGGCATTGTTGCGGCACAGAATCTCGCCGTCATGCGCCTGGATGATCCCATAACAAATGCTGAGGCCCAGTCCTGTTCCCTTTCCGACCGGCTTGGTCGTAAAGAACGGCTCAAAAATGCGGTCCGGGTTTGAAATTCCCGGTCCGTTGTCGCGAAAATAAATCTCCACATTCTCCGCACAAGCGATCGTCTCGACTTCAATTCGGCCGGACCGGCCGCCCTGCTCAATGGCGTCAAACGCGTTATTGAGAATATTTAGAAAGACCTGCTCGACCTGGTGCGGATCGGCAACCACAACGGGAAGATCCTCGGCCAGGCGCTCAAGAATCTCGACATTCCGGTTCGACAATCCGTAGGACCGCAGCTTGAGAGTCTGCCGGAGCACGGCGTTAATTTGAACAAGCTCGCGCTGCGGAGGCATCTCCCTGGCGAAACGCAGCATGTTCTGAACGATCAGGCGAGTTCGTTCGGCTTCTTGCAAAATGATGCCAAGATTTTCGCGCGCGAATTCCGGGAGTTCAGGATTCTCAAGCAGAAGGTCGGTGAATCCGACGATTCCTGACAGCGGATTGTTCACTTCATGAGCCACGCCTGACACCAGTTGACCGAGCGCGGCCATCTTCTCGGCGTGCGCGAGTTTGGCTTGCAGGAGAGAGGCTTCGGTGACGTCGGTCATCACGACCACGGCGCTATTGGCGTCTCCGCTCTTCTCCCGCATGGAACTGAGGTGCACGACGAATCGCGTCACGCTTCCTTCCCTGCGCAGGAACGGCAGCTCCAGTCTTTGAACCGCGCCGCTGTCCAGGACCGTCCGCAACGCTTGCTGAAAAATCGGCCGGTGAGAAGTGTGAATCAGCCGCACGAGCGGCAGGCCCTGAAGCGCTTCCACCGAATAGCCGATCTCCGCAGCCCGGTGATTCACGTAGGCGATGCGCCCGGACGCATCGAGCACGAGAATAATATTCTGCGTGTGGTTCAGGATGCTCCAGTTGAAATCACCCTCGCGCCGAAGCGCCGCGCGTGAGTTCTTCTGATCGGTGATGTCCAGAATCAACCCGCGATATTGCACGAGGGTTCCGCTCGTGTCGCGAACGGCGCTCACGTGAAGGAGAGCCTCCAGCGGGCGGCCATTTTGTCTTCGCAATTCGGTTTCGCGGTTGCGCAGAATATCCGTATTCCGTAGTTCCTCCAGTAGGCGGCCACGGCCCGCAGGCGGCAGGAGGTCTTCAAACAAATTCTTAGTGAGAAGCTCTTCACGATTCGAGCAGCCCAGCATTTGCACCAAAGCGTGATTTGTATCCACCATCCGGCCGTCCGGGTTGCAAAAGAAGGCCCCCTCTTGAATGCTGTCGAATAGGTCCCGGTAGCGCCGCTCCGCTTCCAACTTTTCGCGAATGTTGACGAGCACGTGGATCGTGTGAGCGTCCGCCCCATCGTCCGGGGACAATTTCGTCGTGGACACCAGAAAGTTGCCGTCCGCCAGAAGTTCGACGGGTTCTTCCACGCCCCCCGGCTGGCCCGAGCAAAGGGGGCAAAGTCCGGCGATTTCTTCCGGCTTGGTTTCAAGCACTTCATAGATTGGGCGGCCGATCAGTTTGGATGGATGAACTCCCAGTCGTGCGGCAAGCGGGCGATTGATTCGAACAATATTCCCCTCGGGGTTGTGAACGATAATCGAGTCCGGAATCGCATCAATTACCCGGACCCACCGCTCCCGGGAACTATGTACCTGTTCAAACAGGCGTGCGTGTTCGAGCAGGCCGCCAAAACTGATGCCGAGGAGCGTTAGCCGTTTCAGAAGTTCTTCAGAGATATCCTCCGCACCTTGCCAAGCCACGAGTGCCACACCGAGGGACTCGCCATGGCTGAGAAACGGCACAGCAACCTGAAAAGATCCGCCATCACCCTGCAACCGAAGGCCTTCCAGCGAAGGAGTCCGGCAAACGATCGAATTCTGAATGCGTTGCGCCTGGGCAAGTGATTCTGTCGCGCTGGAGGACAGGATTTCACCTGGCGTTTCCCAAGTTGAATGCCCCGCGGATTCCAAGATCCGCCAGGCCCCTTGCCGGGAAGTACGGCAGCAGCAAACACCACTCGAACCAAAGGATTCACGCACCTTTTGGCAGAAGAGACGAAATAGTTCGTTTTGACTCAAGCCGCAGGATTCAGAAGTCAAACGAGCCAAGAGAGTCTCAAAGGACAAGCGCGTCAGGTCGGGCAGTTCGTGAACAGTCGTGGCGGCACGCATAGGTGTGTGCAAGTTCCGATTACGTCCTTATGGCTGTTACGTTTACCAATTATGAGATTTTTCTCACCTTGGTCAATGGAACTTCCGGGTTTTCTAGTGAGACGGTTACCTTGGTGCCAACAGCCATCGCAATTTGAGACAGACCATCGCCTCCCTCGGTTGAGAGTGAGACAATTGACCAGGAAGTTAGGCGGCGCGACCGGCCCGCAGGATTTCCGTAAGTTCCTTGTTTACAGCCTGTTGCACGGCGATTAAACCCAATTCCCGGGAGACATTGAGAGCTGATGCATCTGGTAAGGTTCGTGCATAACAAGAAGTGCCGTAAATCTTTCTGAGGTGACTTATGTCTCGCTTACGTCGAGTTTGGTTTTCATTTGCAACAATCGCCCTGGCGGCGGCATGCATGGCGTTAGTGCCGGTCAAAGCCCTTGCGCAGGATGCGCCCTCCGGCGACGTCAAGGATCATGGCGGCCGAAAGGTGAAAACCTCGGTTAAGCCAGCTTATCCAGACATTGCCCGCCAGATGCATATCACGGGCACCGTACGGCTCGAGGCAACCGTAGCCCCGGATGGCAAGGTGCGGGACACGCGCATCATCGGAGGAAGCCCGCTGCTGGCTCAAGAGGCTTCCTACGCCGTAAAAAAATGGAAGTACGAAGAGGCTCCAAAAGAGACGGTTGAAGCGGTAGAAATTGTCTACCAGTAATCCGCCAAGCCGGCGCGACTACGTGGAGATCGATTAAAAGAATTGTGAGGCGATGGCAAATGAACATTGGCAGGAAGCTGTATACCGGCTTTGGCTCGATTCTGGGGATTCTCGTACTCTTGTTCGTGGTCAGCTTCACGGCGAGCCATATCGAGCATACCGCGAGAAATACCGCGGCCGACTCACTCCAGAGTATTCAAACCATCGAAAAAGTCCGCTTCCAGGTGATGCAGGGCGGTCTTGACCTGCGCAACTACTTGCTCAGCGGCGACCCTCGCATGGAATCGACAAAGGCAAACGATAGCAAGGTGCTGGCATCCACCCTCCGCGATGCTCGCGAAAAGACAACTAACGACCAACTGCGCGATCTCTATTCTTCCATCGAATCGAATCAACAGAGCTGGGAAGATGAATTTGCCATACCCCTGATAGCCAAGCGCCATCAAGTGGACGCCGGCCAGACCACGGTGTCGGATCTCCAGATTATCTACCTGCAACACTCCACGAACAGCTGGGTGGAGATGAGCGTGACAGCGATGGACGAGGCCGAGCGCGGCATCCAGAAAGCGCTGGACAAATCGGAAGAATCGGCCAACACCTCCGCCAGCATCAGTACCGTAGTTCTGTCGCTGGGCACGATCCTTGGAGCATTGATTGGGATGTTTGTGGCCTATCGAACATCTTTGTCGATCACGCAGCCCCTCGCGGAGCTGATTGAGGTCACGCGCGAGATTGCGGAAACCGGCGATCTGGACCAGAACATCGATGTCCACCGGGACGATGAGATCGGTTCCCTGGCAAATCATTATCGCAACATGATGCTTCATCTGAAAGAAATGGCAAACGCTTCCTCCGCGATTGCCGAAGGTCAATTGAACGTAACCGTTCGGCCGAGGTCCGCGCGCGACACAATGGCCAACGCGTTTTTGCGGATGATCGAAGGACTCCGCGACCTGGCCATGAAAATACGGGACAGCGCCACGGGCGTCGCGACCGGTTCGAGCCAGATGGCAGGCGCGTCAGCCGAATCCGCCAAGGTGAGCGTGGAAGCAGCCAGGGCCATCGATGAGGTCACCAGCACGATGCACGAAATGAGTATCAACGTGCAGAATGTCGTCAAGAGCACGCAGTCGCAGGCCTCCAGCGTCGCCGAGACTTCCGCTTCCATCGACCAGATGGTTGCCTCCATTCAGAGAGTGGCCGACACGGCGCGAACTCTCCTCGAGATTTGCCAGCGTTCGCGGGAAGAAGTCCACACCGGCATCGAGACGATGGACAAGGCCACCAACGGGCTCACGCGCACAAGCTCCGCCATCCGTTCTTCCGCGGACATCATTGATGTCCTTGGCCGGCGCGCGGATGAAATCGGCAAGATCATCGGGGTCATCGACGACCTGGCCGAACAGACCAACCTGCTGGCCCTCAACGCCGCGATCGAAGCGGCCAGGGCGGGCGAACACGGCCTCGGCTTCGCCGTGGTGGCCGAGGAAGTGCGCAAGCTGGCCGAGAAATCCACGCAGTCCACGAAAGAAATTTCCGACTTGATTCAGGGAATTCAAAAGGAAGCGCGCGAAGCCGTCGAGAACATGGAAAAGAGCACGACCATGGTTCAGCAAGGCCTGGAACTGGGCGGCGAGCTGAACCTGGCGCTGACCAAGATTTCCGACGTCGTTGGCGAGGTCTACAAATTCGCCCAGCAAATCGGCGGGGCAACCAACGAACAATCCGCGGGCTCGATGCAGATTTCAAAGGCCACCTCGCGGCTCACCGAAATCACGCAGGAAATCAATTCCACCATTGAGGAACAGGCGTCCGGAGTGCAATCGGTGGTCCGGGCGATGGAGAAGATGCGTGAGGTCGTCCAGCAAGCCACGTCCAGCTCCTCCCAGCTGGCAGCCATGGCGAAACACTCCTCTAAACTTTCCCACAAGCTCATCGAGGTGGCGGACCTTTTCGTTCTGGAAGATGGTCACACGCGGCCCAGCGGGAATGCATCCAAACGGGCCTCCCTCGCGGAAGAGTCTGATTCGGCTGATTTGGAAACCGAACTGGCGCGAGTCTGAACCTTGAGCAGAGCCATGGACAAACAATTACAGATTGTCGGGATGCGGATCGGCCGCGAAACCCTGGGGCTGCCCATTTCATTGGTGCGTGAGATCGTGCGCGTACCTGAAATTACACCGGTTCCAAATGCTCCCGATCACATCGAAGGCGTTATTAATCTGCGGGGCAAGATTATTGCGGTCGTTGACCTGAGCAAGCGTTTCGGCGAAGCCGCCATCGAACGCAACTCGAAGAGCCGGATCGTGGTTGTCGAAATGGAAGATCGACTGGTGGGACTGCTGGTGAATTCCGCTTCCGAAGTGTTGAGGCTCTCACCGTCCGAAATTGAGGCTCCGCAAAACGTTTTCCCCAATGAAGAGATGAGCTACGTCACGGGAGTCGGCAAACTGAATGACCGGCTGATTATCCTGCTTGACCTGAGCCGGATTCTGCAACGCGTTGAATTGCAGCGGTTGAACGAAGTCGCGGAGCTCGCCGGCGCTTCGATGGGCGCTGGACCGTCCCGGCTGCGTTAAATCAAGATTGGCATCCCGAGCGCCGGAGAGCTATGTCCACACCAACTTTACTCTCGCCCATTTCCCCGACCGATGCGGAAATAAAACTCCTGCAAACTCTGGTCTATCAGGAATGCGGCATGTTCTTTGATGAGCGCCGCATCCATTTCCTGCGCGACCGCGTGCAACGGCGGCTGAAAGTCTGCCAGTCGGATTCTTTCTACAGTTACTATCGCCTTCTGACCAGCCGGGAGGGCAAGACAGAACTTACCGCGTTGCTGGAAAACCTGACGGTCAACGAAACAAGTTTCTTTCGAGCCAAACCGCAGCTTGAACTTTTCCAGAAAACGATTCTCGAGCAGATCCTGAACCGGAAACATGCGAATCGCGATTGGAGTTTGCGTGTCTGGAGCGCGGGGTGCTCGACAGGGCAAGAACCCTACACCCTCGCCATGCTGATCTGCGACGCACTGGCTTACTACTATCTTCGAAATCCTATATCCGTCGAGATGCCCTCGCCCAAACCGATCATCCCGCCGCCCTGGAAAGTCGAAGTTGTCGCCAGCGACATGAGCTATTCCGGCCTGCTGACGGCCCAGCAAGGCATCTACAGCGATTCGCAATTGGAAACCGTCGACTACACGTCGCGCTTGCGCTATTTCGATAAATTTACGGACAAATATTCCGTCAAGCCGGCGCTAAAGAGCCTCATTCAATTTGATTTTCATAACTTGAAGACGGACTTCCTGCCCCGGCGCAATGACATTATTTTCTGCCGGAACGTGATGATCTATTTCGATGAACCGGAACAAAAACGCCTGATCGAAAAGTTTTACCACTGCATGAATCGCGAGGGATATCTGTTCGTGGGGCACGCGGAGAGCCTGTTCGGCTTGAGCACGAAGTTCCGCATGATCCATTTGAACAACGCCACCGCCTATCAGCGGATCGAGGCGAACGAGTGAACTTTTTTTCCGATGAACGCGCCGCGGAACTTCGCGAGCTCTTCTTTGAGAGTTCGCAGGATATTCTGCAGGAGCTGAACGAGGCGGGGATCCTGCTGGAAACCGACCCGGCAGATTCCGAGGCCCTGGCTCGCGTCCGCCGGGCGATGCACACGCTCAAGGGCGACGCCGCCGCAACCGGTTTCCGGCAGCTCAGCGAGCTCGCTCACGATATTGAAGATTTATTGACGCCGGCGCTCGTGGTCGAGCGGGGGGAAGTGGCAGCCGAGATTGTGCTCTCCGCCGCCGACAGTTTTCATGCCATGCTTGGCGCGCACCGCGGCAACCTGCAGCCTCCCGACATCACCGAACTTCGGGCGCATATTCGCTCGCTTGCCGAGAGTCCCAAATCTGTGTCCGGCTCTCAGCCATCGCATCAGCAGCATGAGTGGACTCACAAAGATAAGCAGAAAATTTTGGAAGCTTTGCGCCAACAAACGCCCATCTATCACTTGACACTTGGCATCGACCCCGCACTCCAGATGCCCGCAGCGGCGCTGCAACTCGTTTGCGCGGCGCTCGAAAAATGCGGCACCGTCGTGGCGCAGTCCCCGGCCAGCGGAGCCACGCCGCAAACTCTGCCGGCGGTTCATGCGGCTCTTTCGAGTTCGCACCCGCCCGAGTGGATTCGCGCGCGATGCCAAGTTCCGAGCATTGTGTCGGAGATTTCCATTGAGCCCATGAAGCTCACGGAAGGCGAGTCTCGCGATGCCCTCCAAGTCCTTCTGGAGGCCGAGACGGCGGCGGATGCGATGTCCACACACGCCCCCGAAAATGGCCATTCCGATTCGCTCGCCGAAGCTGCGCCGGGAGCTTCCGGCGCGACGGGAGGGATGCTCGGTTCGACCGAAGCCTGGCTTCGCGTGGAAACAGGGCGCATCGACACGGTCATGAATCTGATCGGGGAATTGATCATCGGGAAATCGATGCTGCACCGGGCGATCAATGAGTTTGACCAGAAGTTTCCCAAGGATGCATTGCGCAACCGCCTGGGCGATGTGCTGTCGTTCCAGTCGCGCGTCCTCGGCGAACTTCAAAAATCGGTGATGAAGATTCGAATGGTGCCGGTCGAACAGCTCTTCCGCCGTCTGCCGCGCATCGTCCGAGATGTCGCAAAAATGCGCAAAAAAGAAATCGCCCTGGAAATGGCGGGGCAAAACACGGATTTGGACAAGAGCGTGCTCGACGCGCTCGCCGAGCCCATGGCCCATCTAGTGCGCAACGCTGCCGACCACGGCATCGAGACGCCGGAAGAGCGCCTGGTGCATGGAAAGTCCGCCCGCGGGACCATCCGCCTGGACGCCTACCATCAGGGAAATCAGGTGGTGATCGAAATTTCGGATGACGGACGCGGAATCAACATCGAGAAGCTGATGAGGAAGGCGGTAGAAGCCGGAATCGTAACTCAGGACGAAATCAACGCGCTGTCCCACGAAGAAATCCTCAAGCTGATCTTCCGCCCTGGGCTGACTACCGCCGAGGAAGTCACCGAAATCTCGGGGCGTGGCGTAGGTATGGATGTCGTAAAAACCGTCATGGACCGGTTGAAGGGGAGAGTCGCCGTGGAAAGCGAGCCGGGGCGTGGCACCACCATTCAGCTCATCGCGCCGTTGACTCTGGCGAGCATCCAGGCGCTCATGTTCCGCGTGGAGAAACAACACTACGCCGTCCCGCTGGACTCCGTGATTGAGATTGCTCGAACGAACGACAGTGAGATTCACAGGATCGATGGCCACGAGGTGATTCGATTGCGCGACCAGGTTCTGAGCGTCGTACGCCTGGACCAGCTCATCGCCTTCACATCCATTTCGCAAAAGACACGGCACTTCGTGGTGACGATCGGCGCAGGCAGCCACCGGTTCGGATTGATCGTCGATAGCTTGATCGGTGAGGAAGAACTCGTCATCAAGGCGTTTGAAGACCGTCTGGTCGCCTCCGAACTGGTGAGCGGCGCATCCATCCTCGGTGACGGAACAGTGGTCTTGATACTAAACGTTCCCGCCGTGGTCTCGCACTTGACCCAAAAGCGAGTCCACGAGGTAACCGTATGAGGAGCCTGGTCCGCGTGTTGGTAGTGGACGATTCCGCGCTGATGCGGAAATTGATTCCACAATTGTTGCAAGGGGATCCGTCCATCCAGGTGGTGGGAACCGCGATGGATGGTTTGCTGGGGCTCAAAAAAATCAAGGAATTGAACCCAGATGTTGTGACACTCGATTTGGAAATGCCGAGGATGGACGGCCTCGATATGCTCCGCGAGATCGTCCGGGAATACACCATTCCCGTCATCGTGGTCAGCAGTCACACTTCCAAGGGCGCGTATTCCGCCTTGAATGCGCTCAGCCAGGGCGCTTTTGATTTTGTGGCCAAGCCAACGGACGCTTCCAAGGGCGGGCTGGAGCAAATCGCCAGGGAACTTGCCGTAAAAATTAAGGTGGCGGCGATCTCGGGTCCGCCCAAACTGACTTTCCATCCGCCACCCATGGCCCCGTCCGCGACGAAGCCGCACCCCACCAAGAGCCGGCCCTCGCGCGTGATCGCCATCGGTGTCTCGACCGGCGGACCGAATGCTCTGCATTACATTTGCTCGCAGCTTCCGGCGGAGTTCACCGGCTGCCTGCTCATTGTTCAACACATGCCTGAAGGATTCACCGGGATGTTCGCGCGGCGGTTGAACGATTGCTCTCCGATTCATGTGACGGAGGCTCTGTCAGGCGATCTTCTCGGGCCCGGCCGGGCTTTTGTATGTCCAGGGAACCGCCATATGAAAATTCGGCGGACTTCGCCGGGAGACATGGTCGTGCTCGTGGATCAGGCGCCGGTGAACGGCCATCGGCCATCGGTGGACGTGTTGTTTCGCTCCGTCGCCAAGGAACTCGGCAAAGAAAGCGCCGCGGTGCTCATGACTGGGATGGGCGACGACGGCGCCAATGCCATGCAAGCCGTGCAAGCGGCGGGCGGCGTTACCATCGCGCAAAGTTTAGAAACCTGCGTCGTGGACAGTATGCCTAGGGCGGCAATCGAGGCCGGCTATGCCGGCCGCGTCGTTCCGCTTGAAGGCCTTCCCGGTGTTTTACAATTCCTGTGTCAGGAAGACGGTTCCAGGCCGCGTGCTATTTCTACGGAACTTGAAACGCTCCGCGGTGAACGCTGATGAGACAGTTTGTGAGAGGAGAAAGTCATCATGGAGTTTAAACCTCTAACGGGTGGAGACAAGCCGAAGATCCGCTTTCTTGTGGTCGACGACTCCGTCTTCGCGCGCAAGAACATTTGCAAAATGGTGGAAGCTTTCGGAGGAGAGATCGCCGGCGAAGCCGGTGACGGTATCGCGGCCATCGCCAAGTATAACGACACCCGCCCGGACATTGTGTTGATGGACATCACCATGCCGAAAATGGAAGGCATCGAGGCCGTGGAGCACATCGTCCACGATCACCCGGGAGCGTGCATCGTCATGGTTTCCTCGGTGGGTTACCAGGACAACATTCTTTCCGCCCTGCAGAAGGGCGCGCGGCACTTTGTGCAGAAACCCGTGAAGCCGGAAGCGTTCTACGAAATCATCCGCTATGTGTTGAGCGAAAATCACGAGCCGGCGCCAGCCACCACGGCGGAGGCAAAATCATGAACATGGAACTCATCCAGCCGTTCATCAACTCGTTGGACGCCGTTATCTCCGAAACCATGCGCTGCTCCGCGCGAATTGCAGACGTTACGATGGAGGAGGGGAGCTACCAACGGACTGGAGTCGCGGCTCTGGTCATCCTCAGTGGAGATATTGAGGGACGCATCATTCTCGACATGGACGCAGCCGCAGCCGGACAAGCGGCTTCCGATCTTTCCGAGATTGCCGGCGCCCCCACCGATGAAACCATTCGCGAGATCGTCTGTGAGCTGACCAACATGGTGATCGGCAACTCCGTGACCCTATTGAATGACCGCGGGTTCAAATTTAGAGTGCATCCGCCCGAACTTTTCTTGCTCGACGTGGGACCGCGTGGGACGCTGGACAGGGAGACGGTTCTGCTCAGGTTTGAATTGCCCAAAGGCGCCGTGTACCTGAACATCGCCGTTCACGAGAACTCGGACGCTCTGGTCGGGTCACGGAAATGAATATTTAGCGTCCTTGAACTGAAAAATTCCCGCCGCGTCGCACAGGCTTTTACATCGCATTGCGTTTTTGCCTTCCGCTCCAACGAATCTAGCGAACAAAGCAACTCCAACCTTCACTTCCTTTTAAAATCCGGAATTCACTGCCGATGAAAACCGCTTGGCTCCTGCGGGTGGAGTCGCTATGCTGGCGGCTATGAAAATTGCATTCATCGGACTTGGCAGAATGGGGATGGGCATGGCCCGCAATTTGCTCCGCGCCGGGCACACTTTGGCGGTCTACAACCGCAGCCGCGAAAAGGCGGAGGCGCTTGCCGCCGACGGCGCGCGCGTGGCGAGTTCCCCCGCGGATGCTTGCCGCGAAGCGGAAGTGGTCATGACGATGGTCGCGGACGATCACGCAGTCGAAGAGATTGTCTTCGGAAATAACGGCGTTGCTTCGGCCATGAAGAACGGTTGCATTCACGTTTCGCACAGCACGATCAGCACGGCGCTGGCTCGCAGATTAACCGCCGAACATGCTCAACGGAGCCAGCACTATCTCAGCGTCCCTGTTTTCGGCCGCCCGGAAATGGCGGAAACTAAGAATCTATTGGTGGTGGCGGCCGGGCCCGGCGAACTTGTGGAGCGCTGCCGCCCGCTCTTTGACGCCATCGGCCGCCAGACCTTCGTGGTCGGGACCGAGCCGTGGCAGGCGAATGTCGCCAAAGTATGCGGCAATTTCATGATCGCTAGCGTGATTGAGGCGTTTGGAGAAGCCTACGCGACTTTGCGAAAGGCAGGCGTTGCTCCGCAGTCGTTCCTCGAGATCATGAACGCTTTATTCGGATCCCAGGTTATGGCGAACTATGGGCGGATCATCGCGCAAGAGAAGTTTGCGCCGGCGGGGTTTGCTTTGAAGTTGGGGTTGAAAGACGTCCGCCTGGTGCTGGCGGCGGCCGAGGAGTGCGCTGCGCCGATGCCGCTGGCCAGCCTGGTTCACGATCATCTACTCTCCGCGCTGGCGCAAGGCCAGGGAGAAATGGACTGGTCGAGCATGACCCAAGTGATTGCGCGCAACGCCGGGCTGTAATTGAAATCATAGGAAGGCTCACGCGTAGCGTCCGCTCCCGAACATCGCTGGTTGGATAACGAAAAGGAGAATTACTCATGTCATTAGTGGATTTTGTCCAAGGCCCCAAGTTTGAGGAATACAAAGAACGATTCAAGCAGCATTACAAACTGGAACGCCGCGAGGATGGCGTCATTCTCGTGCAAGCGCACACCGCTGGAGGACCGATCCAGTTGAGCGTCGAAAATCATCGTTCCGTTGGCCAGCTTTTCAAGACCGTCGGCGCGGACCCTGAAAACGAAGTCATGATCTTTACCGGGTCGGGCGACGAATTCATGATGGACGCGGATCCCGATGGCTTCAAACTGGAACAAGAGGACCTGCAACATTGGGCCTATGAGTATGCCTATAAAGACGGCCGAATCAATGTCAGCTCACTTGTAAACGATCTGGAAATTCCGACCATCGGTGTTCTGAATGGCCCGGGTTTTCATACCGAAATTTGCCTCATGTGCGACATCACCATTTGCAGCGATGACGCCGTCATCTTCGATCTCCACTATGACATTGGCTCCGTTCCCGGAGATGGCATTCATAGCTGCTTCATGGAGTTGCTGGGCGTAAAGCGCGGAGCCTATGCTTTGCTCACGGGCCAGGCGATTGACGCACAAAAGGCCCTGGAGTACGGATTGGTGAATGAAGTCGTGCCTCGCGATCAGCTTCTGGATCGCGCCTGGAAAATTGCCGACCACATCATGACGCAGCCCCGTATCACGCGCCGCCTCACCACGCAGATCGTACGGCGTCCCTGGAAAAAGAGGATTACGGACGATTTGGACGGCGGTTTCGGTATCCAGATGTTTGCGCACCTGGCCAAGAAGAAGTCAATCCACAGCAGAAATCATATCGCTTCATCGATCGCCTACGTGAAGGACGGCAAAGAAAACAACATCAAATAGCGGGTGTGCATCCACTTGCATCCCGGGAACGCCATTCTCCTGAATGGCGTTGTGTACCCGCCAATCGGGAGATTGGCGTTCCCGGGGTTTCAACCATCAATCCTTTGGATTGGTGGCAAAAATCGATAGCTCTGGCGCAAAACCGCGGTCCTCCATCTCCAGCATTGCTTTCACCACGTACGCAATGTCTTCCGCGCGGAGCTTGGTCGCATTCTCCTTTTGTGGCAACCCGGCCGTGGGGTAGAAATTTGTCAAGACCTCGCTTGGGTTGACCAGAAACACTCGGACGTTGTGCTGCCGAAGCTCAGCTCGCCAACACTCCGTCATGCCGCGAAGGGCGAACTTACTGCCATAGTAGGCCGTGCCTTTCGGGGCCCCGCGCAGAGCGGCGGTCGAGGCGATATTCACGATGTTTCCGCGCTGCCGCTTTACGAAATGTTTGGCGGCCTCGCGGGCCATCAGCATCGCTCCAACAACGTTCGTTGCAAACACGGCCTCGAATTCCTTTCGGTCAAAATCAACGAGATTCTTGAAGACACCCGTGCCGGCGTTGTTCACCAGAATGTCCAGATCGCCGAATTTTTCCAAAAGTTCGCGATAGGTCCGCTCGACATCCGCCTCCACCGCCACGTCGGCACGAATGGGATGCACGCCCAGTTCTCGCGCGGTTTCCGTCAGCCGGCGCTGGTCGCGTCCCGTGATGGCTACACGTGCCCCGCTTGCGACTAGTGATTGGGCGACGGCACGCCCAATGCCGCTACTGCCGCCCGTGATCAATGCGACTGCATTTTTGAGGTTCATCTTTTTCCCTCCCGTGAGTTGCAAACCTTGGATCTTGCCACAGCCCGGCTGGCGGCGTCACTTCGTCTGACGCGCCGGCTCAAATTTTTTCAGGAGGAGGCAAACCGCTGCCCGCCCAAAAAACGGGCGGCCTCTACAAAACCTACCACCAAAAAGGCAGGACGGTTTTGTAGCGGCCGTCCGCCGTGGCGGACGGGCACTCATGGTCTTACCGTGAAGCGAGAGCGATCAAAAATTCGTAGGTGAGTAAGTACCTGTCAGGGTTATACTCTGCCAATTCCGAGTTGACGGGAGCCCATGGCGATCCTCCCAGGCAGACGTCTAGGGCCTTACGAAATTCTCTCCGCGATCGGTGCGGGCGGAATGGGCGAGGTGTACAAGGCCCGCGATACGCGCCTCGATCGCGTTGTTGCGATTAAAGTGCTGCCCACGCATCTCGCAGGCCGCGCGGAATTACGCGAGCGATTTGAGCGCGAAGCAAAAACCATCGCCAGCCTGAATCATCCTCACATCTGCACTCTTTACGATACTGGCCACCAGGACGATATTGATTTCCTCGTGATGGAATATATCGAGGGCGAGACGCTCGCGCAGCGCCTCGTGAAAGGTGCGCTGCCGATACAACAAGTTTTGCAGTACGCCATCGAGATTGCCGACGCGCTAGACAAGGCGCATCGCAAAGGCATCACTCACCGCGATCTGAAACCCGGAAACATCATGCTCACCAAGTCCGGCACGAAGCTGCTCGACTTTGGCTTGGCGAAGCTGAAGCAAGAGGTTGCTCCTGCCATTCCGGATTCGCAGCTTCCGACGATGAAGAGCGCCATCACGGGTCAGGGAACGATCCTCGGCACGTTGCAATACATGGCGCCGGAGCAAGTGGAAGCCAAGGAAGTCGACGCGCGCACGGACATTTTCGCGTTCGGCGCAGTAGTCTACGAAATGGCCACGGGCAAGAAAGCGTTCGAGGGAAAAACTTCCGCCAGCGTGATGGCGGCAATTTTGAAAGATGAGCCGCCAGCGATGTCATCGCTCACGCCGATGACGCCTCCGGCGCTGGATCGAGTGATGAAGAAGTGTCTGGCCAAGGAACCAGACCAAAGATGGCAGACGGCCAGTGATCTTTGCGGGGAGTTGAGGTGGATTTCCGAGAGTGGGTCGCAGACCACTTCGGGACCGACTGTCGCAGCAAAAGGCGTCGGTGTGCTCGGACAACGAGGGCTAATTTTCGGCTTGGGCGCATTGCTGTTAGGTGCAGCGATCAGTGGCATTGCAATCTGGAATCTGAAGCCCACGCCGCCTGTGCCACGCCCCGTATCGCGCTATACCATCACGCTGCCGCCGGGCCAGCAATTGGCGGGGCTGTTTTATGGGTCTGCTGTGGCCCTCTCTCCCGATGGGACGCGTCTCGCGTATGCGGCCAATCAGGGGGCTACTCAACAGATCTATCTGCGGGCGATGGATAGCCTCGAGGCAAAGCCCATCTCAGGCACAGACGGAGCCGCCAACCCCTTCTTCTCGCCCGACGGGCAATGGGTGGGCTTTTTCGCGGGTGGAAAGCTAAAGAAAGTTTCGGTGAATGGGGGATCGGCGCAAACCTTAAGCGATGCTGGGATCCCTTTCGGGGCAAATTGGAGTAGCCAGGGGATGATCGCATTCCAGCCCGGAAGCGTTCCGGTTATCCAACAAGTGCCGGTTGCGGGAGGCACACCGCAGCCCTTGACTCATCTCGAAAAAGGGGAGACCAGCCACCGCTGGCCGGAGTTTTTGCCAGGTGGCAAGGGAGTGCTGTTTGCAGCAGGAACTTCTGCGGGTGATTTTTCCAACGCGCAGGTTGCCGTCGAGTCGATTGGGGCGGGCGAACGGCGGAACTTGGCCCAAGGAGGGACGAATCCCCGCTACGCGCCCTCGGGGCACTTGGTTTATGCGCAAATGGGAAATCTGATGGCAATGCTATTCGATCCTCAGCGACTGACGGGCACGGGCGCAGCGGTCCCTGTGGTGGACGGCGTAACGGAATCTATAAGTGGAGGCGCCCAGTATAGCTTTTCTGACACAGGTTCCTTGGTCTATGTTTCGGGCGTCACTCTGGCTACCCAAACCAGGCTGGTGTGGGTCAGTCGCACTGGTGCAGAGCAACTCTTGGCTACACCCACTCACGACTATACGGACCCCGAACTTTCGCCTGACGGTCGGCGGATAGCCGTGGGAATTTTGGAGAAGGAGTCTCTAGTCTGGCTGTACGATCTTTCACGGGACACGTTGACCCGGCTGACCTTTGAGGGGAATTACAACATTGCCGCGTCTTGGACGCCGGATGGCAAGAGGGTAGCGTTTAGCTCAAACAAAGAGGGGCCACGGAATCTTTTCTGGCAACTGGCCGACGGCAGTGGCGGGCTGGAGCGTTTGACGACTAGCGATTACACCCAGCTTCCGGGGAACTGGTCCCCGGATGGGCAATTGCTGGTGTTTACTGAAATCAATTCCTCCACGGGATATGACATCTGGGTATTGCGGTTAGGTGACCGCAAGGCACAACCGTTCCTCCGGACACGGTTCAACGAAGGGGCGCCACGGTTTTCCCCCGACGGCCGATGGCTGGCATATTTCTCGGACGAATCCGGCCGGCGAGAAATCTACGTGCAGCCTTATCCGGGTCCCGGTGGGAAATGGCAGATCTCGACGGAAGGCGGCACGGAGCCAGTGTGGAATCCGAATGGGCGGGAGCTGTTCTACAGGAGCGGCAACAAGATGATGGCGGTGGACATTGCCACTCAGCCCAGTTTCACTACCGGCAAGCCCCGGATGCTTTTTGAGGGAGTGTATGAGCCGGCTGGGGGTTCGGTCCCTTACTACGACGTGTCACCCGATGGCCAGCGCTTCCTTATGCTCAAGCCCGTTGAACAGGCGGCGGGGCCGACGCAAATCAACGTTGTGCTGAACTGGTTTGAAGAATTGAAGCAGAAAGTTCCGACGGGGAAAAATTAAATAACACGAACAGGCCGCTCACCTTTCTAATGCTCGAAATTCTCAAAGGCGAAGTTATCCTCGCAGACGAGTTCCATGATGTCCCAATTGGGCCGCAGCCGGTAGCGCAACAGGGCCGTCCAGGGCTTCGGGTAACTCTTGGGGTCGTCAAATGTGAGGTCGACCTGTAGCGTCTGATTGTCCACTCGATGGATCCGCTCGACGATATGCATCTGGTCGCTTTCCGGGTGACCCAGGCGATCCAGCCAAATCTTTCCGTTTAGACCGATCGTATCGACGACGAGGGTGTCGCCTTCCCAGTGGCCGATGGAGTGGCCGTTGTATGTGGGAGTCAGGTCAGCAGGATGTTTGCGGCCGTCCATGAAGATGTGGCGCACGGTGTGGTCGTACTCAAACAGCTCGATCACTTCCTTGGGTGTCTGCACGATTTGCATGGGGAAGATTTGCAAGTAAATATACGGCATGCCCGGCGGGAAGCACTTGTAAACCCTGTCCGTCGTTTCGGTGAGTTTGACGCCTCGGGGTCCTTGGGAGGGTTTCGCCGCGTTGAACTGCTCCTGTCCCCAAGGGGTCATCGGCGGGTCGCCCTTGCTGAACGATGAGAAGTCATAATTGCCGCGCATCGCATCCCAGACTCCGGAAATGTCGTTGTTAGCGGCCGCACTTTGAGCCTTTGCCGCAGCCGGTTGGGCCGGCGCTTGACCGTTGCTCTGGCCGAGCAAAGCGGCGGAGAAGGTCAAGGCCGCCAAAAGCGACAGTATCACCACCGCTAGCCGATTCCACATTTCGCAACCCCCTTCGCGCCCGCCCCAAAGGCGAATTTCCCGATTCATATTTCGGGACAGCGCATCGTACGCTTCCCCGGTCCTCGACACAACGAATTTGCCAGCACAGCAGGCTGTACCGTGGATCCCAAACAATGAGCCATTATTCTTAACGGAAAATAATGCGCTTACGTTTTTATGATGCCACGCTTTTTATTGACCGAACTGCGATGCCGCCAAGAATCGCTACCGCAGCGAGAATCGCCGCCCACAGAACCGCCGGATGGCGTTCAGACCACGGCCGTTCGTCGGGACGCCCGGTATATCCGGCGTTCGCTTCCTCGGCACCCAACTGCAACTGCGCCGCGCTCGCGTCGCTCTGGAATAGCTTCGCGTAGTCGTACACCGGGGCATTGAGCTTATCGTCGCCGTAATAGAGGACCAGCGAGGCGCCCGCATCGGAATCGAAATAGATCCGCCGCTCGTACTGCTGGACGCGAGCACGTGTGATCCTGAGCGGCGCATCGTCCCCGTTGTGAATGACGGCGCGCAACTCTCCATGGCCAGTCGCGCGCAGAGTGAGCCAAGTCTGGTCGACATCAATTTTTCCCCCGTTGCGCTGCATGTGAATCCGGCTGATCTCGCCGGCGCCAGTCGTTGACCCTTTGCCGCTTTGTATCTCTATCCCTCGCTGGAAATTGCCCTGCGCCGGATCGATGGCAAGCATCACGCGCTCGACGGGTACGTTTTCCGGAACGGCGAACGTCAATACGGTATCTTTGCCTTCCTGGGTCTGCCTGGGTTCGCTGCTGAGGTCGCGCCACACCGCCTCTTGCGCGCGTTCGATTCCGGCTGCAGCGCTAAGGATTTCCGAAGGTTTCACGAGACCATCTACATTGACCCGCAGGTACTTATACGTGCTCACTGGAATCTGGAGTGTGCTGTTGTGCCCCAGTTTTTCGTCTGATAGATCGAAAAGAGTGGTCGTCCCCAGGTTTGCCCACTTCGGGCCATGGGAATCGTCCTGGCCTTCCACCCGCGCATGTGCGACATAGTTTTTTGTCCTGATCGCCAAGGTAACGCGGTCATACTCGGACACGCCTGACATATCCAAGAGGAACTGTGTTTCCCCACCGACGGTGCCCTGCTGCAAGACGCGGACCGTTTTCTGCTCGGTCTTCAAGCTGCCCCACATCGTTCTCCAGGCGTAGGGAATTTGCTGGCCGGCCGCGCAAAGGCGCAGGTCATCCAGATTGGGAAGCGCATGTTGCCAGACAGTCTCGTCCACCACGGCGAAGTACTGGCCGCTCGTGCTCGCCGCCCCGATTTGCCGCTGGTATTTGAAATAAGAGATTGCAGGACTTGTTGCCAAGAGGACCGCCAGCAACCCCCATGTCGTCCGCATCATTTCGCGCCCTGATCCGTTTCTTCCGGCGAATGCGGAGACAGTCTCAGCCAGTCGCGTTGGTAAATAAACGAAATGCCGAGCAGCACTGCACCGAGAGCGATGAAGCTCACAATCCGGTAACTGCCTCCGAGCTGGGAAACGTCGTACAGAAACACATTGCAGATCGTGAACGCAATCAGAATCAGGGACTGCCACCGCACAAACGCCGAGCGCCTCCGAAAGCCGATGGTCATCAAGGCCGCGCCGTACAACAGCCAGATCGCGGAATAGCTGAAATCGCGGGCCAGGGTCACCTGGCGATAAGAAGAGGCCAACCTTCCGCCCGAAAGCATTTGGCGGTCGAAGTAATCCGAAGCTTCCAAAGTCAGCGCGATCAGAGCCAGCAAATTTACGCCAACCACCGCTGCGTCCAGGAAAATCATCTCCGCCTGCGCCGCGTGGCGCTTGCCCAATACCGCAATTCCGCCGAGAATCGCGATCGCCACCGCATAGGTCGCGAAGCGCATGTTGAACACCAGCGTTCCCGCGCGAATCTGGTCGAAGAAGAGCAACCTGGCAATGCCCAGCGCCAGCGCAACGCTCGCGAAGTAGCGCAGAAAGTCTGCTCGCGCCGTGACGCTCAGCCACAACAACACCCCTGACTCAACGAGCCACCCAATCGTGATCCATTGCGCGTCCAGCTTCAACGGAACGGCAATGGTGATGAACGCGACCGCAATGGCCACGTGCAGCAGATTGATGAATTGGACGTCCTCGAGATTCAAACGATTTTTGACGGCGCTGCCGATGCCCAGATAGATAGCCGCCAACGCCAGCGCAAACCAGGTGAGTGTGGTCTTCTCATTTTCAAACATGGCGTACAGCGCCAGGAAAAATGCAGCCGCATTGAACAAGGGAAGAAATGTCAGCGTGGCGGAGCGACCGGAAGACTGCGCCGGCTGCGCGTAGCCAGCCGCGAGCGGAACGAGGGCAAAAATGGCCGCGAACAATGACGCGAACGCGACGGTAAGCACCCGCTGGTCGACGGAATAATATTCCGAATACCAGCCCAGATACAGAATGATGGTGCCCGCAAAGCTTCCCCAGAGCAGGCGCCGCCACGGCTTGAAGATCGCCAGCGTGAGAATCGCGAGGTCCAGCAATGCGACGTAGGAGAACAGCACCGCCTCGTGATTCTGTCCCGTGGAAAGCAGGACCGGAGAGGAGAAGCCGCCCACCAGCGCAAAGCTCGCAAGCAATTCCGCATCCTGGCTCAGGGCCAGCGCGATGGTCGCCGCGGTCACGGTCGCCATGGCCACAAACGCAGCCGCCGCGGGGATCAAGTGATAAATTTGAAATGCCCCCCACAACGACAAATAGAGCGTGCCAATTCCGAGCGCTTTTAGTGAATAGGAAAAAGCGGCGTAACCGCGTTTGCGGAAGTTCTCGCTCCACACTACGATCCCGATACCGGCCAGCAAGCCGATCGTAATCCGCCCGCCCGGTCCGACCCAGTTATTGTCAAATGCATACTTCAGGAAATAGGAGACTCCGATCAGCATCGCGACAATGCCGATTCGGTTCAGCCAGTACTGTCCAATCTTTTTTTCCAGATCGATGTCTTCGCGCCTTGCTCTAGAAGCGGACACAGAGCCTGGTTGCCGAGATGTCTGTGGTCTCTGCGGGAGTGGCGCCGACGCAGGCGGGAGGGGATGAGAGACGATCGTTGCGGAAGGAGGTTGCAACATCGTTCCACTGAGAGGCGGAGCCGGCGGTTGCGGTTGTTCCGCAGGGATGGCTTGCGGCTGCGCCTCGGAAGTGGCGACACTTCTTCGCTCCAGGGCATAGACCCGCGCTGTTAATGACGCAACTTGGGATTTCAGCGCCTCAATTTCGTCTTCCGGGCCGGCCATGCGCGTACAGTAACCCATCTTTATTCCTGGGGGCAAAGAAGTTGGTCCCGATGAATACACTTGGTTACAACGACAAGTTTGAAGCGAATTCGATTCAGTGGCACAGGCTTCAGAGCCTGTGTGGAAACTGTGAAATCTTTGTAGGGCACGGCTTCAGCCGTGCCGTAAAGTATGCAGAATCAACACGGCTTTAGCCGCTGGCGTGTTCGAAATCGAGTTACCACACAGGCTCTTCAGCCTGTGGGGTTTGGTCTGAGCGCGATCGCCATTGTTGCAACCAAAACCCATAGGGTGAAGCATGTGCCATCGAGATCCGAATGCTTCCTTGATCAGGATATCCAAACGGAATAGACGAGGAAGCACAGCAGCGCGCCAACGGCAACCAACACGAGTCCAGAGAAGCGGCGCTTATTGAGGAAGAAAATCAGGGTGAGTCCTGTTAAAGACACCAGCGTCATCAGCACGGCCGAAAAATCAATTACGGCCGACCACTTTTTTCCAGTGTCACGGCCTTTGTGCAGGTCATTCAGAACAGCAACCAGACTGAAGGGGCTGACCGTCAGGTCATATTTTCCGGTCTCGCGATCGATGGTCGCATCCGCTTCGTATCCAGGGCCTTTAAACAAGACTTCGCATTGCTTCCCGTCCACGTGGAAATCGGAGAGTGCCCCCTTCGTCCGATAGGTGCGGCGAAAATAATCCACGAGTTCATCTTTCGCCACCGCGCCGGGATCGGAAGTATTCACCCAGGCCTTGTTCAGAGTGCCGTGGTACGAAGCCGGCCGTTGCTGACTATCGAACCACTCGGCATGATTTAAGGTGAGACCCGTCACCGCGAAAAAAAGTAGAATTGTAAAGCTGAGCATCGATAGATAGGTGTGCAACCAGCGCGCGAGATGCGCGAAACGCCGCTTCCAATGCAAATACCGTTGGTCGTGTGATGGATTGCGCGAAGGATCGGCCGGATCCCCGTCCGGGCTAGTGGGTAATTTTGTGGTAATCAAGGGTAGCCGACGCAATCTCTACGTCGCCCGGAAGCTGGAACTGTTTGGGCGAGCCGTTGAAATCGATCTCCTGATGCATCAATTGATAAGAGCCGTGCTCTCGCGCTGCTTCGATCATCACACTGTATTTACCCGCTTTTACAGGGTTACCGAAATCGTCTCTGCCGTCCCATTTGAACATATATTTGCCGGGAGGGCGAGTCGCGCTGGAAACCGAATTCATGACGTGAGTATCTTCGCTCATGGATCGCATGCTTTCTTCGCGGCTCCAGGCCCGCAATTCGCGAAGATATTTGTATTTTCCGAACCACAGAACGATCGTGCGTACCGGAGCATGTCCCTCGTCTTCGATCCAAGCGGCAACGTACGGGCGATGGACACGGTATCCTTCGATAAGACTCAACTCAATCGTGATGGTCAGCTCAAACTTCGGGTCCCATTGAGAAGCGCCAGGCCGGCTGGCAACCTGCCCGAGGGCTGCCACAGGCCGCAACACGGCTTGGTGTGATTTGGGCGTGGTTTCATACGCGCTCCACCCACTACTCACAATTCTTTCACCATCACTTTTGACCAGAAGATATTCCACACCTGGTATCGAAGCAACCAGGCGGGAGCTTTCCTCCGGCGTGAGTACGGAAAGCGCAGTGGCCAGCGCACCTGCCTGTGCGGGAGACTGCGCAATGACGGTGGAACTGATAATCTGGTCCGCGGGCATGCCGGTTCGAGGATCCACAATATGCGAATAGTGACGGCCGCCAATCTCGACGCCGCGACGGTAGTCTCCGCTGGTCGCCACAGCGCGGTCGCGGACAACGAGGCGCGCGATGGGAACGCCGTTTTCCGCATCCGATTGCGGATTGGAAACGTCCACCGGTTCTTTCCAGTCGCCCCGAACGACGAGGTCCCCGCCGATGTTCACGACCAAACCCTGTGCGCCCGATGCGCTGAGCGCCGTTTCCGCGGCGCGACCAGCGATATAGCTCTTCACGAACGAATTCAGTGCGAGCGGGGCGTCGCTGGTATGTGTCGCCGTGCGATTGGCGGGGTCGAGTTGCCAATGGGTTCTGTGTACGCTCGCCACAGCGGCATCTAGTTCGACTTGCGATGGAAGGCGCTTCTCCGCGGCAGCGCGCTTCCACACTCGAGTGATGGTCTCGGCGGAAGCGTCGAGGGCTCCATGAGTCAGGGCGCGCCATTTATCAAACAAACTCAGAACTTCAAATAATTCGGGAGAAACTCTGACGGGTTGGCCCATGGTACGAAACCAATTGCTGAATTCACTGTCCGGATCCCAGGAACTTAAGAGATGCGACTCCCTCTCAATCTCCGCCAACACCGCCCCTTCGGCCTTTTCCGATTGCGCGGCGGTTGAGGCCACGACTTTAATTTCCAAGGATGTGCCAAGGACATTTTCATACTGAAAAACGTAAGGCTGGCCGCGTGTGGAAGTGGTTGAAGATCCACTCTGGCACGTCGCCGGCAGAAGAATCGCGATCAATAGAAGCATGATTTTCATTGTCAAGGTTCTCGACAAACAATTATCTCCAATCTAGAGCTCTTCCATAAATCATGTAGCGTATTTGGCGTTAAAAAAGAAACTCTTGCAGTCGGCGGCCGAGATGGCTTGGAAAGCAGCCTTTGTGGCCACGAGCAATTCGCTCTCCGTACGGGGAGCTTTGCTGCGGAGGATTTGCTTGATCTTGCTCCACATATTTTCGATGGGGTTGAAGTCTGGTGAATAGGGCGGCAGGTACAGGAGACGGGCACCGACTGCTTCGATAGCCTCGACGATTCCCCGGATTTTGTGCGTGGCCAGGTTGTCCATGATCACCAACTCCCCCTTTTGCAGGGTGGGTGCCAGCCCCTGTGCGACCCATGCCAAAAACATCTCCCCGTTCATGGGGCCTTCAAAAAGCCAAGGGGCGCACGGACCGTTCCAGCGCATGCCGGAGATGAGCGTGCGGGTTTGATAGTGTCCGTGCGGGATGCGGGCCACCAGTCTTCGCCCCCCGAGTGCCCGACCGCGCAAACGGGTCATTTTGGTGTTGGCCCCGCTTTCATCCACAAACACCAGCCGGGTCGCCGGCTCCACAGCCAACTGCTCATGCCATCGAGCCCTTTTTTCGGCCACGTCCGGTCGGTTTTGTTCGGCGGCGAACAGAGTTTTTTTTATACCTCCAACCCAGTTGCCGAAGCCACAAATCCATCGTGGAAGTCCTAAAGGGGCGGTCCATGCGGGCACCCAACTCTGCCAGTGTTGCGTCCGGCTGCTTGGACAGCAGTCTTTGCAGGCGCTCCTTCCGCTCCTGCGTCAGCAGCGTGCTACGTCCACATAAATGGGTCTGGGGCTGGAGCGTGCCGCGCTGCCGGAACTGTTGGCGCACCCGGCGCACCGCCGCCACGCAGAAACCCGAAAACTCTGCGATCTCGCGGGTGCTTTTGCTCCGTTCATAGAGTTGCAGAATGCGCCGGCGCACCGGCAACGGTATCGCTCGCATAGGCACACACTCTGTCAAACAATCTCTCTTTTGTAAAGCTACATCATTTATGGAAACGCTCTAGCTTCTAGCCCCGAGCAGTTTATACCCACGAACTCCTCCAGGCGAGTCTCCTACGTGATGTATGCTCACTTTGAAACGACCAGAGGAAAGGGTACGATATCAACCAGTTCACAATCATCGGAAGCTCTCGAATGGCTCTAAAAGATTCCATAGGTTTCTTTTCGCGTTGGCCGGTTATGAAGGCTTTGCGGAACCGCTTTCGCCGCATTCTTTCCGTGAGCTCTCGACAACGAAAGCTGAAGATGCCAGTGCTTGAGACCAAACGCCTCGTGTTGCGTCAGCTTGATCAGGATGATCTCCGAGACATCATCGCCTGGGAAGAAGTCACCATGGCGCGAAACACTGACGTTGCAGCGCAGGAATTTCTTGACTATTGCTTTCGGGAGTACCGTGAGCGGGGCGTCGGCCCGTGGGGAATTCAATGGAAGGAAACAGGGGCGATTGTGGGCAACTGTGGTTTCCCTCACATCATTTTCAAGAACCTTTGTGGAGAGGTCAACTGTTACATCGCTTCCCGGCATCGTGGACAAGGGCTGGCCCCCGAGGCGTTGCAGGCCCTCTTCCAATGGGGATTTCGGGATATCGGGCTGACTCGAATCCAAGCCCGCTGCGAACCGGACAATTTGAGTTCCCAACGCTTGGCGCAGAAAGCGGGGATGAGGTACGAAGGGTGGATAGAGAGCGCTCCGTTTTCGAAAGACCCAAGTCCCAAACAAAAACTCTATGCGATTCTGGGGCATGATTTCAATATAGGAAGCACTAACATAAATAACCATGCGATTAACAAAACAGCGCCGTCCGATGGCCGCAGCTAGGGCTCGTAGACGTGTCGCGTGAGTCATGAAAGCGAGCGGCTGCTTTTCGACTAAGATTGAGGAAATCGCGCATGAAGTTCGCCCATTTTGCCCATGTCTGGCGCAAGCCTGGAATGACGCCACATCAGCGTTACGAGCAACTGTGGCGCGAACTTCAGTTATGCGACGCGCTCGGCTTCGATTATGGTTTTTGCGTAGAGCATCACTTCCGTCCCGACGAGAGCTGGATGTCTTCGCCGAGCCTGTACGCAGTGGGAGCGGGGGCGCGGACACGGCGTATTCGCATCGGGCCGATGGGTTACGTCGTCCCCCTCTATCACCCGTTGCGTTTGGCGGAGGAGATCGCGATTGTCGATCAAATGCTCGGTGGCCGCATGGAGCTGGGACTCGTTCCGGGAATCGCTCCGGAATATTTTCGCCCGTTTGGCCTCGATTATGAGTTTCGCAAGTCCCCAACTCTCGAATTTGTGGATTACCTTCGCGCAGCCTACGGCGACAAGCAGCCTTTCTCTTTTCATGGCCATAACCACCACACCGATGATGCGATCCTGTCTGTACAGCCGTTTCAGAGCCCACATCCGCCGATATGGATGATGAGCCGCGATCCACAGACGCTCGAGTTCTGCGCGAAAAATGGCATCCATCCCGGTTATTTTCTGGTTTATCCCCGATCGGACGCCGCGCCGCGTTACCGCAAGTTTCTGGAAGACTGGAAGGAAGCCGGCTGGCCGCACAAACCCAGAATCGCTTATTGCACAATTGTCTATGTGGATGAAACCGACGAGAAGGCTCTTGAGACTGCGCTTCACCGGGCGAGCCGCGCCTATGAAGGTTTTCTGGAGGCAGCGCGGCCCGGGGAAACATTCGAGGATCGAGTCCGCGCTCATGCAAAGAAATTCATAGGACGGGGCGAGCGCGGCGCGGCCGAACTGATGGCCAATCTGTTCGATCCGGATTTCCTCATGAAGCATGAGCTGGTATTTATTGGCTCGCCTGAAACGGTTGCGAAGAAGCTTCGCGCGGCAGCTCAAGCCGGAGTGTTCAATACTTTCATGGGCGAGTTCAATTTTTCCGATTTGCCGGAGCCCGATCTGATGCGCTCGATACGGCTGTTTGGAGAGAAGGTAATTCCCGCGCTGCGCGAGTACGAGCCGTTCTGATGCGAGATGTTTCGAGCAAGCCGCGCCCCGGGCGCAAACGCAAACGGTGACCATTCCTCCGGGGGGAACTGCCAATGGAAGCCCAGCCGGTATACAATGCCGCACAATTCGCAGGCCAGACCGTCTGTCTGCCAGCAAGAGAGCGAGGTTCCGCGATTATGAAACGCAACGTGATTCGATTGTTCCTGGCTGCCGCGGTTGCGGCACTCTTTTTTTCTGCTCAAACGAATGGCGGTGCGCAGACCGCTCCGTCCGCCCAGCACAAGGCGCAACCCCCGCGCTCGGTCAGACTGTACGTATTCGATTGCGGCGTTCTCCACAACGCGGATATGGGCCGCTTTAATTTGAAAAAGGAAGATGTCACGACCACGGACATGTCCATGGGCTGTTTTCTGATCGCGCATCCGAAGGGAAATTTGATCTGGGACACCGGCGCAGTTCCCGACGATTCCTGGACCCCGACCGGCCGAATGATCACGCAGCATGTTACTCTCCCGGACGGGCAGGCGCGAGATGCGGACGTGGACAAAACCCTTCGTGGGCAGCTCGCGGAAATCGGTTACTCCCCATCCGACATCAACTACCTTGCGCTTTCGCACTACCATTACGATCACACGGCCAACGCGAACGAGTTCGCCGGCGCCACGTGGCTCGTGCGGCAGGTCGAACGCGACGCCATGTTCGGTGGAAAATTCTCCGGCTCGCTGCAACCGTCGACTTTTTCGGCTTTGCAGAAAAGCAAAACGATCATCCTCAAGACAGATGAATACGACGTGTTCGGCGACGGCAGCGTCATCATTAAGTCCGCTCCCGGGCACACGCAGGGCCATCAGGTTTTGTACGTAAAGCTGGCCAAGACCGGCGGCGTCGTGCTTTCCGGCGATCTCTATCACTATCCGGCGGAGAAGACCCTGGACCGCGTCCCGACGTTTGAGTTCAGCCAGGAGCAGACTCGCGCGAGCCGAGTGGCCGTCGACGCCTTCCTGAAAAAAACAGGCGCGCAACTTTGGATCCAACACGATTTCGAAGGCAACGCAAAACTGAAGAAATCGCCGCAGTTCTACGAGTAGGGAGCGGCTCCCGTTAGCCTGAAGAGTTCCGTACCGGCTTGGCCTTCTCGGCGTCGGCTGCGCTATTCTACGTCCCATTTTCACAAAGCAGTTAATCGCTGATGGGCGAGTGGAACTCCATTACCCATGCCGAGCATGAGCCCGTAGCAACCTAATGGGACTGATCCCATCAGTTACACTTCTCTATCCTGGCCCTGATGTACTTCGTCGTGGTTCAATTGCTAGCAAGCCAAAACACCGCGACTGGGTGTACATTCTCGGGAAGCCGGTCGTAAAATGGAAATCCCGATTCATATGCCGACCCGGGAGCCGGGTCGGCACCCCGGCCACTTCCAAGAGGAGGACATCACCGTGGAACAGATCGTCGCAAAGCTGGTTAGCGAGTTCGAAAGTGGAAAGCTCACCCGTCGGCAGCTCATTCAGAACCTGATACTAGCGGTGACGGCAGGCTCTGCATTAAGCGCCGTGCCGGCAGCCGCAGCCGAGGGCACGGTGCTCCCGGCCATCTTTATTAACCACGTGTCTTATCAGGTGAAGGATTACGCCAAGACGCGTGACTTCTATGCGGGTCTCTTTGGCATGAAAGTCGTTGAAGATGACGGCAAGATGCAGTGCCGCCTGTTGTTTGGCGATAACATCCTTGTGGTTCGTAACGCCGGCACGCGCCCGGGCGCGCAAATCGGGATCGATCACATCGCCTACACCATTGCCGACTGGGATGCGGAAAAGGACGCTTATTTAGCCGAAATCAAGCGGCGCGGTTTGAAGCTCACCGGGGCGTCCGACGTCGCCGACCCGGACGGCTTCAGAGTGCAGTTCGGCGGATACAAACAGTAGAGGGCCGCCAGTTCGCTGCGCAAAATGGGGACGGGATTGAATTTCGCGAATTAAGGACCTTGAATCGACGGAAACATTCGTTCCGATGAAGTGACGGGACATAAGATATCTCGAACAATTGCACTTGTTGTGCCAGTTCGTGATGAACAGGATTATCGGAAAGTGGCTGCTTGGCACTTCTAAACATTGTGATCTTGAATCATTCAGATCACTGACGCAATCCCTGCTTCCTCGGCCGACGCTCATCGAAACCATCCATTCTGCGAATCGGACTAATTCGTGTTATCTTGCCCACGAATTACGGTGCGAACGAGCACTGGCAGTCATCTCAAAAAAAGACAACTTCGGAGGAGACGCGAATGAAGAAGATTCAGCCCATCATTGCCGCAATTACGCTGTCGATCGTAGGCTCCTACATTACGCTTGCACAGCAACCTGCGCAGCAGCAAGCGCCCCCGCAACCCATGAGCTTTTTCATCACCAGCGCCGGTTCCGGCAAAGGAGCCAATCTTGGCGGCCTGGCCGGAGCCGACCGGATCTGCCAGACGCTCGCCGCAGCGGCAGGAGGCGGCAGCAAAACCTGGCACGCCTACCTCAGCACCAGCGCTGCCAACGGTCAACCCGCTGTGAATGCCCGCGATCGCATCGGCAATGGTCCGTGGTACAACGCCAAGGGCGAAAAGATCGCTAACGGCCTCGCCGATCTGCACGGGGACACCGCCGAGCTCGCGCGTCTCGGTAACAATCTTGTCAAACTGTCAGCGCTGACCGAAAAAGGCACCATGGTCAACGGCCGAGGCGACACTCCCAACACGCACGACATGTTGACAGGCTCGCACACGGATGGCACGGCTTATACGGATGGCGCCGACCACACCTGCAACAACTGGACGAGCGACGGCGCAGGCACCGCACAGCTCGGCCATTCTGATCGCGGCGGCGCCGGCAACACTTCGTGGAACTCGGCGCACCCAAGCAGAGGCTGCAGCCAGGACAATCTGGTGAGCACGGGCGGCGCGGGCTTGTTCTACTGCTTCGCTATCAACTGAAGGTTGGGTGAGACGGACAACTTTCCTATCGTCTACACAGAAGTGGCATGGTGGATGGGCCACGCTTTGAGCAGTATCGAAGTGGCGGGCGCACAACGCTCAAGTTTTTCAAGCGTTGCGTCTTTTGATTTTTTCTCCTCTGTCAGTCTGTGTGTTTTGAAAAGCATTGGTGCGGAAGGGGGGATTCGAACCCCCACGCCTTACGGCGCCACCCCCTCAAGATGGTGCGTCTGCCAGTTCCGCCACTTCCGCCCGGGGTGAGGTGAAAAAACTTTGTGTTGCGCGGCAAAACATCAGCCGCCGGATTCTGAACGGTCTATCTTATTTCGTTGGCGCTGGCGCGGCCGGAACGGGCGCCGCTGGGGCTGGCGCTGACGCCGGTGCGATTGGAGCCGGAACCGCGGGCGCCGTCTGCTTTGATGTCTTTGAGAACTGTTGCAACACGGAGCTGCCGGTGGACGCCATGGTCGAGTTCTGATGCATGGTTAATGCCATGGACGTGAGCATGAACATGATGGCGCACCACGTCGTGGCCTTGGAAAGAAATGTGGCCGCTCCGCGCGGGCCGAACGCCGTCTGGCTGCCCGCGCCGCCGAAGGCGCCCGCCAGGTCCGCGGCCTCGCCGCTCTGCAGCATGATAACCATAATCAAAAGTCCGCAGATGACGATATGCAAAGTGACCAGCACAAAATACATTTTCCAGCCGAGCGCAAGCAGACCCAATCCCACCGCTATCGAAATCGCCCATTTCACTTCTTTTGGCATTTCTTATCCCTTACTTTCAGAAGTTCACGATTGAAGCAAACGCCTCTGCATTGAGACTTGCGCCGCCGACCAGCGCTCCGTCAATTTCCACCTGAGCCATCAATCCCTTGATATTGTCGGGTTTGACGCTGCCGCCGTAGAGGATTCTCAAACCGACAGCGCGTTCGGGAGTAAAACTTGCCGCCGCCTGCTGCCGCAAGAACCGGTGCGCCTCGGCAGCCATTTCCGGCGTCGCCGTGCGGCCCGTGCCAATCGCCCAAACCGGCTCGTAAGCAAGAATGATACGCGAGAACTCGGTACCGGTCAACGCGGCCACGCCGCCGCTGAACTGGCGAGCGAGGACCTCCTCCGTTTTGCCGCCTTCCCGCTCGGCGAGCAATTCGCCGACGCATAGAATCGGCATCAGGCCCGCCGCCAGCGCCGCCTTGACCTTCTTGTTGGCACTCTCATCGGTCTCTCCAAAGAATTGCCGCCGTTCGGAATGCGCGATAATTGCTGCGCGGCATCCCACATCCACCAGCATTGCGGCGGATACTTCGCCAGTGAACGCCCCCTCGGGCTCCCCGTGCATATCTTGAGCTGCGATCGAAATCGGAGTCCCCTTCACCGCTTCGACCGCAGCCGCAAGAGAGGTGAAGGGTGGCGCGACGATAATGTCGCAGTGAACGCAGCCCTGCACGAGCGGTGCGAGCGCCGAAAAATACGCGCGCGCTTCCGCCTGCGTCTTGTACATCTTCCAATTTCCCGCGATCACCGGTCGCCGCATCGCACCTCTTCTCTGCTGTCTCTTCTCTGTGCCCTCAGTGTTCTCTATGTTAAAAAGTTTTACGGTTTGTCCGTCAGCGCTTCCACGCCCGGCAATTTTCTGCCGCCCAAAAATTCGAGAGATGCGCCCCCGCCAGTCGAGATGTGGGAAACTTTGTCGGCGAGCCCGGCCGCGTGAATCGCGGCGACGGAATCTCCGCCGCCAACGATGGAAGTGGCGCCCTTGGCAGTCGCCGCCGCGACCGCACGCGCGATTTCCAGCGTGCCCTTGGAGAACGCCGGCATCTCGAACACGCCCATCGGGCCGTTCCACACAATAGTTTTCGCGCGGGCAAGCTCCGCGGAATATTTCGCGATGGTATCCGGCCCGATGTCGAGCCCCATCCAACCATCTGGCGTTGAGGTGACGCTCGTCGTCTGCGTCTGCGTGTCCGGCTTGAATTGGGCGCCCAACACGTGGTCGGTTGGCAGTAGGAGCCGGAAATTTCGCTGCTTCGCTTCGACGAGCAGCTTCCGCGCGAGGTCGACCTTGTCCGCCTCCACGAGAGAATTTCCGACGGGCAGTCCCTGCGATTTCAGAAAAGTGTAGGCCATCCCGCCGCCGATGAGCATTGAATCAGCGACGTGCATCAGGTTTTCCACGACTTCAATCTTGTCGGAAACCTTGGCGCCGCCCAGGGCCGCTACAAACGGGCGTTCCGGATTCGAGAGCGCCTTCCCGAGATAGTCCAGTTCGCGCTCCATGAGCAGCCCTGCCGCAGCCAGCTTTACAAACCTCGTGATCCCCACTACTGACGCGTGCGCGCGGTGGGCCGAGCCGAAGGCATCGCACACAAATAGGCCATCGCACAACGCCGCCAACTGGCGCGAGAAATCCTCATCGTTGGCCTCTTCCTCTGCGTGGTAGCGCACATTTTCGAGCAGGAGCACGCCGCCATTCGCGAGAGCGCGGCTCTTGGCTTCGGCTTCCGCGCCGACACAGTCCGAAGAAAAACCCACAACCACGCCGAGCATTTCGGCAAGTTTCGCCGCCACGGGTTTTAAACTATATTTCGGATCGGGATTTCCCTTGGGCCGCCCCAGGTGCGAAGCGAGGACGAGCCTTGCGCCTCTCTTGCGGGCAAACTCTATCGTCGGCAGCGTTTCGCGGATGCGCGTATCGTCGGCAACGCGCGCGCCGTCAAGGGGAACGTTGAAATCCACGCGCATGAAGAGGCGTTTCCCGCTCATTTCCAGATCGCGAATCGAAAGTTTGTTCATCACTTATTTTAGAAGCGGCATAGGATCCGTAGACTGAAACTTATGTTCAACGACGCCGGGAAGGGATTGAAGAGTCTGAGTAGCAGCAGGCCAGCGGCTAAAGCCGAGTTTGTTCTAGCCACGTTACGGCACGGCTGAAGCCGTGCCCTACAAACAACCGCCTGTTACCGCAGAGACTCTAATGCCATCGCACGTTTCACCCGTCACCAGTCACACACCACCTACATCTTCGACGCCAAAAGCGTGATCAGATCCCGGCAACGGCTGGAATATCCCCACTCGTTGTCATACCACGCAAGAATCTTGGCGCAGTTCGTTCCCACAACGCGCGTATAGCCGGAATCCACAATCGAGGAATGCGGATTCCCGCGGAAGTCGGCGGAAACCAACTCCTCCTCCGTGTATTCCAGAATGTTCTTCATGGGGCCATCGGCCGCGCCCTTGAGCGCGGCATTCACCGCATTCACCGTCACGGGTTTTTCTGTGAACACCGTCAGGTCGACAACACTGACATTCGGCGTCGGCACGCGTATGGAATAGCCGTCGAGTTTCCCTTTCAGCGCAGGGATGACCAGGTGTAGCGCCTTGGCCGCCCCGGTCGATGTGGGGATCATGGAGAGCGCCGCAGCACGAGCGCGCCGCAAATCCTTGTGCGGCAGGTCGAGCAGCTTCTGGTCGTTCGTGTAGGAGTGGATCGTCGTCATCGTGCCGCAGGAAATCCCGAACGTGTCCTGGATTACTTTTGCGACTGGAGCGAGGCAATTGGTCGTGCAGGATGCGTTCGAGATGATGTGATGCTTCGCCGGGTCGTACGCCTTGTCGTTCACGCCAAGCACGATCGTCAGATCCTCGCCCGTCGCGGGCGCCGAGATGATGACTTTTTTCACCGTTCCGCGCTTGTGCTTCGCTGCGTCGGAGGCATTGGTGAACAGGCCTGTAGACTCAATCACGATTTCCGCGCCGACCGATGGCCAGTCGATCTGCGCGGGATCTTTCACCGCGAACACGCGAAAGCTCTTGCCGTCCACGGCGATCGTATCGTCGGTGTGGGTCACCTTCTGGTGGAGATTGCCCAGCACGGAATCGTACTTCAGCAAGTGCGCGAGCGTATTCGAGTCGGTGATGTCATTTACAGCGACGAATTCAATTGCTGAATTTCCCAGTGACGCCCGCACGATGTTCCGTCCAATGCGGCCAAAACCATTGATTCCCACTTTAATCGCCATGAATCCTCCGGAAGAGTGAATCGCGCAATCACTGCCTAATCTCAATCAACTGCAGGGGCCCGGTTCACACGCAAGAAGAACTGCGACAACATTCAAATCATTTGCCATATTCAGTGCCATGTTCAGTGGATGATTACCGCGATCGCTGTTGACCTCACTTCGAGGCTTGGACCAGATCATTCCATCCCATCATCTTTTTCACTCGGAATGCAATCTCAAGATGCTAGGGTGGCCACAACGAAAAGTCAAACCAGTTCGTCCATGCGTTGTGTCAAATATGTGATCTCCCTCGTCAGTTTTTGGAGTTCTTTTTGAGTACCCCTTGTAGCACAAGAAGCTTGCCGTCGATCGGCCCCGTGTGCAGCCCAAGGATCTCGGCGATCAGGGGGTACACGTTGACGTTTTCGAAGGAGGCCACGATGACGCCCGGGCGGATGTCAGGCCCAGCCGCAAAGAAAATCGCTTTCATGCTGGGCATGTGCCTCGGATCGTATCCGTGCCCGCCTCGAGAAGGCATCCTCGTGCCACCCTTCGAATTCGGATCATGCGCTACGATGGAATAAGGTCCCGTCGACACGACGACCGGATCGCCTTCCCGCGGATTCGAATTAAAATGCAATTCCGCGGGTGCCTGGGCCCGCCGGTAAACCTTGAACGTGTCGCTCGCGCCCAGCAACGCCTGGTAGGCCTTCTCCGCATCCGCTTCCGACTTCGGGTAGAGCAAGAGGCCGGAAGTTTCGAATTGCGACAGGTCAGCCCACTTGTCGAGAATCACCCAGCCGCCTTGCAAAGTTTCCATCCCGTGATCGGCTAGGACAATCAAATCGACCGGCAACCCCGATGCCGCAATCCCGTCCGAAAGTTTTCCAATCATTTCGTCGACGTGCCGGACAGCCTCGGCCGTCTCCGGCGCGTCCGGACCGTAGGCATGGCCGACATGATCCGTATTCGGGTAGTACAGCAGGATCAAATGCGGCCGCTTCTCGGGCGGAAGCTGCAGCCACGCGAGCGCCTGCTCGGCGCGTTTCTCGGCGGGGAAATTGTCATCGTAGGGCCCGACGTTATAGCTGGGTCGTTTGCCTTGAATTTCGGCATCCGAAGTGGGCCAGAAAAAGCTTGCCGCGCGCATTCCTTGTTTCTCCGCCAGCACCCACAACGGCGTGCCGCCGTACCAGCTTCCATCGCCCGTGGTTTTCGGATTGGTGTAGGAGAAGGTTTCCTTTCGAGAGGGGTCGTAAAAGGTGTTCGCGACGATTCCGTGATGCTCGGGGTACAGACCCGTCACGATGGTGTAGTGATTCGGAAACGTCACCGAAGGATACGACGGGATCATTCCATCCGGCGCGCTCGCGCCACGCGCCGCCATCGCCAGCAGGTTTTTTGCGCCGTACTTCGTCGCGTAGTCATACCGAAATCCGTCGAGCGAAACCAGCACTACGTAATGTTTGGCCTGTTGCTCCGCAGTGTTCGGCGGATTCGGAATTTCGATGACCCGGGTGGTCGATTGCGCGGCGCAAATCGCCGCCGTCAGGATCAGAATCAGCAGGGTGGACGACGCTCGGGTTCCCCATCCTCGCAGGGTGCTCCCTACTCTCCACGGCGAGGGTGGGAACTTTAGGCTCTGAATCATCGTTCCTCATTTCAAACGAGGATAAAAATCAACCCCCCCTTTGAAAGTCACAAAGCGTGGAGCATGCAAAACCATTTCGCGCATAGATTGATGAAAATTCAACCGGTCCGGGAACTACTGTGGATATTGGTGAACCTCGGTAACCTTGTCCCCTTCAAAACTCACAAAGATTGTTTTGGCGGGCGGCGTGCCATAAATCCAGTCTTCAATTTCGTTTCCGTCGGTCCCTTTTTCGCGGACCTTGCGATCCGGCCGGCCCATCGCGGCTAGAACCATATCGTGATCCATGCCCACCACAGGCTTCTTGTCCTGAATCGCTTTCTGGATCTCGGGAGGCAAACTCTCCACCCACTGCACGGCTGCGGAGTGTCGCTTGGAGAAATCGAGCACGCCGGAAAGAAACTTCTCCAAATCCTCGGCCGTCATTTCCGGCAGCGGCTTGTCAAAATCCAGGTACAGCGTGGCGCCCGCATTTGTGTTCACGGGGGTGTCCTGGGATGTCGTCATCGTGGGGACTCCGCCGACGTCCAAATGGATGCGGTCGCGCAGCCTGGTTTTCCCGCGGCCGCCGCCATTAATGTCCACGACAATTTCCTTGTCCTTGAAATCCAGATTCGTGATCTGTGCACGGTCTCCCGGATTGATGGCGGAACCCGCCGAGGCGACAGCCTGCCGGAGCGCATTCTCATTGATAGGAACGCCGGCTTTCAGATGAAACCCCCTTTTCCCCGCGGGAATTGCTCTAACTACGTGCACAATTTCTCCATCCACGTACCGAACCAGCGACAGGCGGGACATAGGTTGAAGGGGCCCGGCTTGGCCTTTCGTTGGCTGATCGGGATTGTCCGGGGAATCGTTCGGCGCGGCCTTCCCCTGGTTGCCGCTCTGGGGCGCCCCTTGCAAGGCAGGCAAAGTTTCGCCCGGGGAGAAATTCACAACCTGGCTGGGATGGGGCGTGCGAAGCAGTCCTGACGAATCCGCGCTCAACAGGAGCGCCGCCGTCGCCATCATGGAGGCTAGCCGGTACATTCGGCACCTTCTCGGCCTATTTTAACACCAAACCCGCGATGCGGGTGCGTCAACGATTTCAAGAACCTTCCGCGTCGGATTGTAGGAGAACTCCTCCGCGATCGATCTGCAACGGCAGCAACTTTGCGCCCGCGGCGACGACAGCGGCTTCGACTCGCGCGCGCGCGTCGGGGCTAATCACGAGCGTGACACACCCGCCGCCCCCAGCCCCGCAGACTTTTCCGGCAAGAGCGCCCTGACGGCGCGCGGAGGAAATCACCCTGTCGATCAGGGGAGTCGAAATCGTCCGAAGATTGCGGCGGCGGAAGTCCCATTCTTCGCGCACCAAGCGGCCGACTTCGTTCCACTCATTTCGCCCAAGCGCGGCGCGCACCGCCTGCGCGATGATCGAAATTTTTTCCAGATTTTGCGAAACGCGCCGGTCGCCATCGATGTGCCGCTTGAACACTTCCCAGTTGTTGATGCCATGTTGCCGGGGTTTTCCCGTGTAGCACAGGACCAGCCGGCGCTCGAGTTCGTCGAGATCGCAGCCGAGGGCTTCGCGCCGCTCGCCGCCCGGCGCGAGCACAATGGCGGCTGCGCCACCAAACGCCGGAGGGTAATGGTCCTGCGTCCCAGTAGGCACGCGGATCACGATAGCCTCAACGTCACGGCTGATGTGGATCCAGTCTTCGCGGCGCAGCCCGGCACCTGTCAACCGGTCTAGAGCGGCGCAGATGGCCACAGCCATTGCGGACGAGCCGCCGATTCCCGCTCCAGCGGGCGCTTCGGAATCCGTGGTCAATGTGAACCCGCCAATCGGGCGGAAAACGCGAACGAGGTGCGCGAGCAATGGCAGTTTATAGCGGCGAGACCGGTACAAGGCCTCGAACGAGGGAAATGATTCCTTGCGCCTAATATCGCGCGAAACTAAAACTATCCGACGAGAGGGCTCCGGCGCAGTCTCGATCACGCACGAGGCGTAGCGCGTGATTGCGCAATTGACGGTCAGCGAGCCTTCGTGAAACAGGTACAGCGGCCAGATGTCCAGCGTTCCCCCGGCCAGGTCAATCCGCGTAGGCGCTCTCGATTCGATTCTCACTTTGACTTGTTTCCTTCCTCCCGCTAGCCTCATGCTTCGCACGGACCTGTGAGTTCCGCGCGAATCATACCAGATGAACACAGAGACCCACTCCGAAACGGAGCCGCGAGATTCGGTACTCGCACGATTCATGCTGGGCTTCGACGGCGATTCCCTTCCCGGCGAACTTGCGGAATATCTCGCTCGCGGCCTTGCGGGAGTGGTTCTTTACCAGCGTAATTTCACGAGCGCGCAGGGACTCAGGGAACTCACTTTGGCGATCCGCTTGGCCGCAGGACGCCCGGTCCTGATCGGAATCGATCAGGAGGGCGGGACGCGTTTTGCCCTTCGAGAGCCGTTCACCCCGTGGCCATCGGCTGCGGAGCTGGGACGGTTGGATGACGTCGAATCCGTGGAGCAAGTGGGCCGCGCAATTGCAACGGAGCTGCGTGCCGTCGGATGCAATCTCAATTTCGCTCCTATGCTGGACCTGCATGTCAATCCGGAAAGCCCCGTGACAAAGGACCGAAGCTTTGGCCCTGATCCGAATCACGTTGCCAGAATGGGCGCCGCGTTTGATCGCGGATTGCGGCGCGGTGGCGTGCTTTCCTGTGCCAAGCATTTTCCCGGGCATGGCGACGCCGCGTTGGATCCGCATTTGGACTTGCCGGTTTTTGGGGGAACGATGGAGCGTTTGGAGTCGGCGGAACTTGTTCCCTTCGCCGCTGCGGTTGCGGCGGGAGTGCCGCTGGTGATGACCGCGCACATCCTGCTGCCTCGAATCGATCCCGAAAATCCTGCCTCGCTTTCGCGAACGATGCTCGATGGCGTCTTGCGGCGCCGCTTGCGATTCGGCGGCGTGGTCCTCGCCGACGATCTCGGCATGGGTGCCATTGCAAAGCGATGCGGTACGGGAGAGGCTGCGGTGCAAACGCTCCGCGCGGGGACGGACATTGCCATGCTATGCCATGACTGGTCTGGCGTGGCGCCTGCAATCGCCGCGGTCAAGAGAGCAAAGCAGGAGGCGCGCTTCGAACAACGTGAGTGGCGTGAATCTTTGAACCGAATCGAGCGGGCATGTATCCAGGCGGAGGCGCCGGGCCCCAGGCCTTCGATCGACATTTTGGGATGCACTGAATATCAGCGGTTGGCGGAAGGAATTCGCGCCCGTTTGCGATGAATTCTCTGTGGCTTCGGTTTTCTCAGTGTCCTCTTTGTTGAAGCAGTTCGGAAAAAACATTAGCACAAAGGACACTGAGAAAAACGAGAACGCAGAGAAAACCAAACCAAGGAAGTGCGGAAATCTAATCTGACGTTGTGACGGGTCGCGGAGCGGGCGAAGCAGCGCCGGACGACGCATTCTTGTTGGCTTCGACGCGGTCGTGCGCCAGGTGCGGCTCAAAGCAGCGCCGGCACCGTGGTTCGTACATGCCGGCGGCGCCGACGACAATCAGGTCCTCCGAAGCAACGAGCCGCTGCGTGTGCACGGCGGGATTTCCGCATTGCACGCAGATGGCGAGCAGCTTGATGATTTCTTCGGCAACGGCAAGGAGGCGCGGCATGGGCTCGAAGGGGCGCCCGAGGTAATCGGTGTCGAGGCCGGTGACGATCACCCGCTTGCCGGCGTCAGCCATGCGCATGCAAACGTCGACGAGCCCCTCCCCGAGAAACTGGCCTTCATCAATCCCCACCACTTCGGTCCGCGGCTGGACTTTTTCGAAGACCTCGACTGCGTTCCTGACGACCTGCGACGGCAGCTCGAACCCGGAATGAGAAACGATGTCCGTTTGCGCGTACCGCTGGTCGATGACCGGCTTGAAGATCTGCACGCGCTGCCGGGCGATCTCGGCGCGCTTCAAGCGCCGGATCAATTCTTCACTCTTGCCTGAAAACATGGGCCCCACAATCACTTCGATCCAGCCCATGTTTCCCTTTACGATGTCCACTTGAACTGATCTCCTATAGGCGCCTTGCCGCAGAGTAGCATATCGCGCCGCAACTCCGCCAAACATCGTCGACAAACGAAACCCGAATCCGTCCGCAGATCATTTTAATCCGTGTTTATCTGCGTTCCCGCCGCAGCGGGTCGTTCCCAAATTCTTATACTCGCCAGAGCGGCGCCTGCTTCTCCTTCCCGTAGCGTTCGAGGAGAAACTTTTTCAGATCGTCCACGTTCGGGAACACGCGGTCGGCGCATGCCAACATCCAGCCGCTGATTTCTCCCAGGGGCGCGTCCGTCACGAGGTACACGGGAATCCCGCGCCGATGAGCGAAAGTCAGTTCGGATGAGGTTCCGCCGGAGGAAGCCGCGGCGCCGTCGCCGCTCAAGCAACAAATAACGTAGTCGGCCTTGTTCTCCACGATATCGAGATCGTATTGGATGATCTTGCGAACCACGCGGCGGAATCGCTCGACGTCCGTTTCCTTCCATTCCCTGAAGTGGCCGGCTTCTTCGTCGGTGAGATTTTTCTTTTCGTCTTCGGCAGGATCGTAAACGCGATGCCCCAGATCGTTGTGCAAGAACGGCGTAAGTTTCCGGCGCCACAACTTGCCGCCATCGGGCGCGAATTCAATCGGGCCACACAGATAAGCCAGCATGGAGATTAAGTAAGGACCAGTTCCAGAAGGAATGGAGCGGCCGATGGGACTCGAACCCACGCCTGGACCTTGGCAAGGTCCCGTACTACCCCTATACTACGGCCGCCCAAATCATCGAAACTCTAACACGCCAGAGATTCGGCGACAAGATCCCAGAGGCATCGAGATTGCTAAGGGCCTTGCACGTACACTTGTGGAGCGAGGCCTGCCCGGTCAGGCATCCTTGGGGAGCCCATAAGACAGTGGGATCAGCCGACTTGCAATACCCGCGCGGTCTTTACGACGGGAGACTTTCGTTGCCGCTCTGCAAATTTGGCGGCCTTTTCCCGGTCTGTATACACGCGGGCAAACCGTTCCCCGTCCTTGTAAAACACAGTCACCTGCCAGTGCTTGTGCTTGCGCCGCCGGTCTTTCCCGAGCTTGGTGCGTTTTCGTGCGGTTTTAGTTTTGGGCATGGTTTGAATATCTCAATGACGATTCGTACGCACAAGTACCAATTCGATTAATACTTTACACATAAATGAATCATACTTCATTATCGTGTTGGTTGTAAGCGGGAAATGCAAATTACTGGTAATGAGATGAGCCGCCCAACAGCACCAATTAGTCTGGTGCAAACGTTTCTTTCCAATCCGTCGTTCGCTGGGCAAAATGCACGAAGGTAATACGCGGCCAAAGGATCGTCCCAGCTACTCACCCCAAGATCACTTTCAGCGCATTTACAGAGGGTCGAATCAACTTTTCTTCCTACTTAAGAATGGTAAATCGCCCTTTCTAATAGCCTCTGGTTGTCATCGTAATGCAAATGAACACGATCACAAATTTGGAATTCTCCGCCCTCCCGCCGCAGCGTCTAATGAATGGAGGAGAAACGTACAATGGCGCCGGGCGTGCAAAGGATGGAACGCCCGCAATCCCATCTACGTTTGGCTCCTGGAAACTTTGCCGACTTTTAACGCAGCGTTGAAGGAGTGTTTCGGAGATGCGTTCATCCTATAGCCGCAGTCGCCCGAATCCGTTGTGATCAAGCAGAGCTGGAAGGGATTGGAGGCATGATGATTCAATTCAAAGAAGGAGCGAGGATCGAAAACCCACGAGAATACGAACCTGGCGCGGTCGAACATCTTCGGCATTTGTTGGTGGCTGGCAGCCCGGCCCAACGTGACCCGCAGCGCGAGAATTTCTACGAGATCGAAGGCAAGAGCGAGACCTACTACATTCACATATCGCCGATCAACGGAAAGGTGGTGCTGTTGGCAAAATGGCTCCGCCAGTCGCAAGATTATTGTCTCAGCACAGGACACCTCGTCGCATAAGCCCGGTACGCGCGGATCCCAGCCCCCTCGTTGCGGCATAACATTTCATATATCAATGGGTTACGGCTACATCTAGAACGGCTCACCCTGGTGACCAGTGTTAAGTGACTGGTGAAGCGCATCTCCCTCGCCTGACACCTATTCCTGCAGGCTTCTGGAATCGTACAGACAAAAAGATAGGGCGAAACGGCGGTCGGCCGTCTCGCCCTGATTTATTACAGGCTGGTGACGTTCGCTGCCTGCAGGCCCTTGGGGCCGGAAGTAACTTCGAACTCAACCGCCTGGCCTTCGTTCAACGATTTGTACCCCTCCGCTTGAATCGCGGAGAAGTGGACAAAAATGTCCTCGCCGGACTGGCGCTGGATGAACCCGAATCCCTTGCTGGCATTGAACCACTTTACTGTTCCTTGTTCTTTCACGGTGTTTCCTTTTCATTGATTTGAGCTATTTGGTGCTTCTCGACCGCCTCCAGCCGTACAACAAAAAAAGGCCACGAGTTTGTAACTCGCAGCCCCTTTAAATCGAATCTAAAGGTTTTACAAGAGCAACAAACGCAATAGCACGATATCACGAATTTGGATTTGAGCCTAACGATTTCCACAGGGGGTCCGCGCGCTCCCCCCTCCGTGGATATGCTTATGCCTTGCGATGTTTAAAGAACTCGACTTGGCGCAGCCGCTTCTTAGCCTCTTTCAGAGTTTTGTAGGGTCCGCCAAGATTTCTGCCCTTGCTCGAAACCACCTTGTATCCGCCCTTCACCTTTACGATCATTGGGAGCCGCCTCCCGTCTGATTTCCCACGCGAGCCTGACTACCACAGAATCTTAACGCCGGTTCCAAGAGGGGTTCAAAGGCGCTGCTGGAGTTCAAGTTGCAACTCGTGCTGCCGGGCCGGGGTCAGCTTCGCGCCATCTTGCGTGACATAAAAAACGTCGGTCGCGCTTCCACCCTCCGTGTCGATCAAGCCAACTTCGATATTGAAGCTGTGCTCGGCAAATGTGGAACTAATGTCGTACAGAAGGCCGGGCCGGTCGAGCGCCACGATCTCGACGACGGTGCTGTGCGAAGAACACTCATTGTCCATGTGGATTCGCGTTTCCACGCTTACCTTCGGAGGCCGTTTTTCAGGCTGAAATTTTCTCTTCATGAGGGCCGCGACATCCAGTTCGCCCGAGATCGCGGCGATCAGTTGTTGCTTCAGCCGGATGATTTCCGACGGATTGTGATCGAGCGTTTGGAACCGGTCGGAAAAACGCAGCGCGTCCAGAACAATCCCATTCCTATTCGCGCAGGCGTCGGCTTTCAGAATATTCATGCCCCACGAAGAGATCGTCCCGGCTACCTTCGTGAAAAGGAAGGGACGATCTTTGGTGACCAGGACAAGCTCATAGTATTGGTCCCGTTTCGTGATGCTGATTTCCGCCAAGGAATGTCCGAGCCGCCGGTACATCCGGTAATGAGCGGAAATTTCCACGGACGAATGGGTCAGCATGTACCGGCGCGGAAAACCATCCAGGAAATTCCTGAATCTCTCCGCTTCCACGGCATCTTCGCCTGTTGGAATCAGCCGCTCGAGCTGCTTGGCATCTTCCCCCGCTAGATACATGCGCTGATCGTCCACGGAACGATTGAGATAGTTTTCCGTGGCGGCGTAGAGTTGCCACAACATCTCCGCCTTCCAGGAGGTCAGCGCTTCCGGATTCACCGCTTTGATGTCCGCGTAGGTGAAAAGCGTCAGCATCTTGAGATGCTCGGTGGTCCCGACGGTCTTCGCAAAATCGTGCACCGCTTCCGGATCGAAGATGTCACGCCGCAGCAGCGTGGCGGACATGCTCAGATGGTTGGCGATCAGAAAGGTCACGGTCTCCTTGTCGGAAGTATCGAAGCGCAATCGCTCGAAAACGCCTTTTGCCGCTTCCAGGCTGCCGTCCACATGGCTCTCGTTGGGCATCCCTTTGCCGACATCGTGAAACAGCAGCGACAAATAAAGCAGTTCCGGGTGCTCCAGCGAAGAAAGAATGTCGCAGAACCGGCGGTCCAGGTCGCCCTTTTTTGAGGCCAGGCTGTGCAGATTTTCAATGGTCACCAAGGAATGCTCATCGACCGTGTACCGGTGATAGTAGTCGCGGACCACCAGAGAGTCGATGGCCCGAAATTCCCTGAAGAGCGAAACCAGCAGGCCGACGCGGTGCATCGCGCGCAGCGAAGACGCGGCGTGAGGCAATACCAGAATCTTGCGGAAGTATTCCCACAAATCCGGGCTCGTGGAATTCCACTTCTGGATTCGCGGCAATGCGGCCTCGACCGCGTTTTCGGTTTCGGCCGTCAGTTTAAGATTTTGCCGCGCGACAAGTTCAAACAAGCGGAACATCACTCTGGGATCTTCCACGGAATCCGATTGCCGCAGGGAAATTCGTCCGTCCACGACGCTGAAATCCGCGCTCGACTGCGGGGACCGGCGGGAACCCAGCCAGCGCATCCAAACCGATTTCGCCCGCGGGACTTCGTCAAACAGGACCGTCAGCCTGTAAATGGCGCGCGCCTGGCGAAAATAGGCCCGCATCCATTCATTGGGAGACGCCGTCCGCCCGCCATGTAGGCCGATGCCCCTGGCCGCCGCATCCGACTGCATTTCGTAAGTCAGCACGTTGAGGTCGCGTCCCTGGCGGTAATGCAGGTAGCACCGGACGGCGTCGAGGAAATCGATCGCGTTCACGGCATCCGCGCGGAGCGGGAGCGGCAGCAGAGGCGCCGGATCTTTCCACTCGCGGGAACGCTTCATCTCCGCGATTTGCGCGAGCCAGCAAGCCACTTGATAATCGCGCAAGCCGCCGGGACCATCCTTAATGTTGGGTTCGAGGTGAAAAATTGTTTGGCCGTATTTCTGATGCCGCGCGCGGGCAAGGCTTGTAAGTTCCTGCATCAGGGTTTCGGACTCGCGAATCACCATCCCCGGAAGGACGCGGGTCCGCAGACGCTCGTAGAGTTTTTCGTCGCCGCAAATGCACCGGCAGTCCAGAAGTGAAATGTTGAATTCGATGTTGTTGCGGTGGAGTTTTCCGCATTCCGCAAGCGTCCGTGTGGTGGGGCTTACGCGGAGATGCAGGTCCCAGAGGGACTGGCTCAGCGGGGCAATGGCCTTATTGCTGAGAAATTCCTCGTTGCCTTCCCTTGCATACAGAAACAGGAGATCGATGTCCGAATACGGAAATAATCCCCGCCGTCCGTATCCGCCCATGGCGGCAATGCAAAACCCTTCGATCGGACCGCTTGCCTCCGTGACTTCATTCCACAGCTCGGTGACCACGGAATCGATCAGCGCCGTGCGGTCGCGAACGGCCGCCTTCCCGTCGCCCACCTCTTCAAAGCGTTTCTGAATCTTCGCGGATTCTTCCGCGTACAATTCCTGCAAACTCGATGTGCGATTCTCGAGCTTCATATCCGACTGACGAGGCCCCCGCCCAACAAAGAAGAATCTGCGGAATACAAAAGCACTTTCGACTTTAAATTCCCAATGGCGAAAGGTTGGACGATATCCGGGACTAGAGGGCGGAAACTCCACGCTCCTGGTTCCGTATGCGAATGGCTTGATCCACCTTGGAAACAAAAATCTTTCCATCGCCGATTTTACCCGTCGATGCGCTTTGCAGAATTGCATCGATCGCGGCGTCCACTAAATTGTCCGGGATCACGATTTCAATTTTGATCTTCGGGAGCAGATCCACCGTATACTCGCGCCCGCGATAAACTTCGGTGTGCCCCTTTTGCCGGCCATGCCCCCGCACATCGGAGATGGTCATCCCTCCGATGCCCAGTTCCGTAAGGACCTCTTTCACCGCTTCAAACCTGGACGGCTGAACGATCGCTTCAAGCTTCGTCATCATCTTCTTGTCCTCAGACTCGAACCGCAGATTCAATTCCTTGCCGCGTCCTGGCAGCGCCCTACACTATAGGGCCAATCTACCCGGTAATTCCACTGGATGAATCCCCCCGGGTTAACCGACTAGGGCGTGAGGTACCTCGTTCTCCTCCGGACAACGTAGAGTCTGGATCAATCCTTTTGTGCGGCTTCGGACTAGGCACGCTTCATTTGCGCTAAACCTAAACCTGGACAGGCTAAAGCCTATCCTACAAATACACTTCCGCCTAAAATTGACTGTCCGCTGCAAATTTTTTTCCTTGCTGGAATTCTCGCGCCGATGCGGGATGTAGTGCTTCAATTCTCCTGCAAAACTAAAAACCGATAGCGGGAGAACCGCCTCCCTGCACGTCTCTCCCGCTTCCGGTGGTTCGCCCAATCTCAGAACATGAAGCCGGCTTCGAGAACACCGCGCGGTTGGTTGACGTTTGTCCCTAGGGGGCCGAAAGCGAATCCCGTTGCGGGAAGATTGGTGACGTGAACGATCGAGAAGTCACCGCGAAGGAAGAAACCGTCCTTCGCCCAAGTGGGAGTCACGGTGAAAGAGAACGCGCCGCTAGCTGGACCGTAACCCAACAAGTTGGAGGTGGGATCCAACAAGTTTCCGCTGGAGGACTTTATGTATTCCGGCCGGACGGCGAGCGATATTCCGTGTTTGAAATTGTAGTTGGCCAGAAGAGCGCCGCCATTCGCGTGTGAGCCGGTAGTTATTCCGATCGTCGGATTCGCCGGCACGACGTTGTACTGATAGTACGGCATGATCATCCAATTCCCGTGGCTGTACATGTAGATGAGGTTGTAGATTTGTCCGTTGTTTTGTAAGAGAGGCGTAGGAAATACTGTAATGTTGGCGGGGGTCCTCGCGTACGCGCCGGCATTCCCGGCGCCCACAAAGGTCAACGTATTTGCAGCATTGATGGCGTAGGCCAGAGACCCCGAGAACGATGTGTAGCGGTTCGAGAAATAACCGTCATTCCAGCTGAACGCGACAGTCAGCTTCTTGTAGGTCTCATTGAGCTGGATGCCACGAGTGATGGCGTTCTCTTGATTCCAGAGAAGGCCGCGCTCGATGTTCATGTTTTCAAAGTCAAAAGTATACTCAGCCCCAACCAGCGTAGGTAGCTCGCCGACCTCTACGTTGAAATTGCCCTTAACCAGCTTAAGATAACCAGTCGGGAATGGGCCGTAGACGTCTTTCGTTGTTTCGCCAGTCGTAGTGAAAGGGAGCCCGAGAACCGGGATGTTGTAGGCGCCACCTTGCAGGTAGAATTGCCACCAACCGGTGGTCTTCTGGATGAAGATCTGTGCATCACTGAGGTCCCAGTGCGTAGGCGAATCACCGGGAATGTGATCTCCTTCGGTCATGCCAATACCACTCAAAATACCGGTAACTTCTAATTTCCCGAATGGGCCCGCTGAAATCTCATGAGGAATCGCCGTTGAGAGCGGAGCTGTCATCGACGGACTGGGCAGAGGCATCGGAGCGACCGCAGTTGGCGCCGCTGCCGCTGGCGGAGTAGCTGGCGCCGGACTGCCTTGGTCTTGTGGCGCCCCCGCCGCTGGAGCGGCCGAGTCCTGATCCTTATCTGTATCGGTGGCCAATTGAGTATTCAAATCAGCCAACTCCGCCTTAAGCGCGTCGATGCGCTGGCGCAAATCCGCTGGGCTGGATGCGGCAGGAGAACTCGACGAACTCGCCGTGCTCGTTGCCGCCGTCGCGCTCCCGCCAGCTGATTCCCCTGCCGCCAAACGACCTTGTGCACGGCTGGCTGGAGCCCCAAGTCCTACCAACCCTAATGCCAACAGACCTAAACACACCCCATAAGTCTTATTCATAGAATAAGCGACTCCTTTTCCGCTGGTAGATCGGTGAACTACAGACCCTGACCAGCGCGCGAAGTTTATGTTTTGTTTATCTCGCGCGTCCAATTCATACTTTTTCTCTTAGCAATCAGGAATGTGGCGTTGACAAGACGAATCGTCTGTATTTGGAAAAGAAATGGCTTGTTTTTCCGGCGGAGTCCCGCTCGTCGCCGCGCGATTGGATTCCGGTCACTTGTTCTAGAAAGTCCTTCTGTGATATGAAAAAGCCATGAGCCGCGTTCGCGCAATGATTCTGCTGATTGCTCTTCTGGGGGGCACTGGGGCTGCCATAGCGCAGGCGGCATCCAGTTCGTCAGCGGCATGTTGCACGGGCGGGATGTGTCCGGTACACAAGGTCCGCACAGGAATCCAGGAAAAATCCCATTGCGGCGGCATGCGAAGTTCAGATTGTCCCTGCTCTATGGATAGCTCGGCGACAAATGGGCATGGAAGAGGGCAGACCGCCACGCACGCGGCAACTTTGCAGCCTCGGGGTACCATCGCAAAGCCCAAAAATTCACGAATCGCAGCATGCGAGTTCCCCCCTAGCATTGCTTCTGGATACGTCGTTTCCTCCGAGCAGCCTCCTCGATCACACGACCAATACAATTTCTAGTTTTCTTCAGTCGTTTAGATAAATCAGTTAATTTTTCGTAAGGAGACTTTCTATGCGCTTGATTCATTACGTTCTTGTTTTAGCCGGCGCATTAGCTTTGAGTGCGGCTCCATTCTTCGCGGAAAAAATCCCAACATTTCAAAAGGAATTCGTTTCGAGCAATTCCTCTAACTTCACGACCCAAGGCCAAGCGGATGCGCAAGGCCCCCCTGCCGGCTCAACGCCCGCCGCACCAGAGCAAGGCGCGCATATGGACCACAAGCCGAAGCACGGAGGGACATTCTTCATGGCCTTGGATAACAAGCACCATTTGGAAGGGATTCTTGTCGCCCCGGGGAAATTCCGGGTGTACCTCTATGACGACCACACGAAGCCTTTAAAGGCCGAGGAAACCAGGCAAGCCAGCGGTACGGTACAAGTCGGAGAATCCGATGACGCCCCCAAAATTGACCTCGCTCCCGGAAAGAAAAAGGAAACGCTGGAGGCGAACTTGGGCAATGGAGTAAAATTTCCTGTGACGCTAACTCTGCTCCTGCATCTGCCGGGCATGGAGGCGGATGCCAAACCGGAGTTGTTTAATTTTAAATTCACGCAATTCACTGATGAGCGCGGGCCAGGAAGCTGCCATCCCATGGCCAACATGCCGAACATGCGCTGCTGATTCACACAGGCAATTTTGATTTCAAAACTTTTGGGAGAAATTATTGTATGAGACGTGTCCCGGCTAAATGGATTGTGGTTGGCTCGGTTGTGTTTTTGATCCTCATTCAAATCATTCAACCGAGCCGGACGAACCCGCCCGTGGTCGCTTCGCGCAGTCTCGAAGCTCACGTGGAGGTGCCCCCGGAAGTGCAAACGGTTCTGAAACGCTCCTGCTACGACTGCCATTCCAGCGCGACCGTATGGCCGTGGTACAGCTACGTCGCGCCGGTTTCCTGGTACGTGGCCCACGATGTAAATACGGGAAGAGGCCACGTCAATTTTCAGAACTGGGAAGCGCAGATTAATGAGCAAGAAGGGAAGGAACATTTAGGGCTGGTCTGCAAACTCGTTCGGGAAGGAAAAATGCCTCCGGCCGATTATCGCGTGATGCACAAGGGCACGGATGTTTCCCCGGCGGAAACGACTGCGGTTTGTGCCTGGTCTCAGAAAGTTGGCACTGCCGAGGATGATAAAAAGTCGGACTAGCCTTTATTGCTAACGACAATCCCAATCGGCGGAAGGTAAGCCTGCGACTTTGTAATGGACGCAGGAATTTCGTGACGCCGGCGAGACGCCGGCTTCTCAACACATCGCGCTCCAGACTATTCATAGAGCAGAACCGCAACTCTATAATTTGAAAGCCCAATCTTTGCGTCGCTGGGACAAGCGCCCACGACCGCGGAATGGTAATTGCCGGTCTGGATTCTCTGTTCGAGAATGTCGGGAAGTGTTTGCAGGTCGGTTGTCGCGTAATGCAAGATGAAGGACGGAGCGTGACTTCCGGCATAACCATTGTCCAGCAGACAGGAGCGGCGCGCGTCGCTGGTATAGCTCAAGAGGCGCATTCCGCGCGATCGGAGTTTCGCGTTTACGACTCCCTCCTGCTCTGCCACGGATAGTTTTCCCGCCGCCAGTGAAAAATCTTCCACTGCGAACAACACGCCGTTGCGTTCGGCCACCGCAATCCCCACGGAATCGAGTTGCGCGTCGAGCAGGTTCGCGCGGTGCGGCGGCGAATTCATCCACTGCTGATGGATGCTCTCCGCACTGGGACCCTCGGCAACATTTTCCGCAAGGGAACTGAAGCGCGCGCCTGCTTGGGAAGCGCGGCCGGCCATCCCCGGCTCGCCGGGAAGCTGGTGCGAAAGCGTATTCTGCGCCGCCATGCGTTGCGCGTGTTGGCGCGCCGCTCCGGCCAGCGTGGCGCTCCACTTCAAAGGCGCAAGCCCTTGCGCCCCGCGCTCATGGTTCGCGGATTCAAACAAAAATTGCACGGGGCCGTTGCCCTGCGCATGTGCCGTTAACAAAGAAAAAGTCAGAATGGCCGCGTTTATTCCAGCGAATTGGGTAGCGAGCCTCATTGGAAAACCACTCTACTCCTTTTAACACGTCTCCGATTTATTTTACTCGCTCCATCGGCAGCTTTTCTTTAATCACCCGGCAGCCTGCACCGAGACAGGGCTCGTCTGGCACTGAGTAGCGCCGGCGTCCCGCCGGCGATTTTGCGACTTGCTTCAAGGGGATGTAAACCGCCGGCAAGATGCCGGCGCTACTGGACGGCGAAACTTGTGTGAGAGAGCGGCGTTTTGGATATTATGGAGAGCTTTGGAGACGCCATGGAACCTGCTCTGGTGGATTTGAAAAATGTGCGCGTCATTCGAGGCGACAACGTCGCGCTCGACGACTTCAGCCTGCGGATCAACGCCGGCGAACACGTCGCGATTCTGGGGCCGAACGGCTGCGGGAAGTCGACGCTGATCAAGACTATTACGCGCGAGTGCTATCCGCTGATTCGCGAAGGTTCCTCGATGACGATTCTGGGCCAGTCGCGCTGGAACATCTTCGAGCTGCGCTCGGTCCTCGGCATCGTCTCGAATGATCTGATGCAGGACGTCACAGGCGAAACGAGCGGCCGCGAAGTGGTCCTCTCGGGCTTCTTCAGCAGCACGCGCATTTTTGACCATCAAACCGTCGAACCCTCGCAACGCGAACGCGCCGACGCAGTGCTGGAGCGAATCGGGGTCGCGCACCTCGCCGATAGGCCCGTCGCGGAGATGTCCTCGGGCGAAGCCAAGCGCATCCTGATTGCGCGGGCGCTCGTCCACGATCCAGGCACGCTCTTATTCGACGAACCGAGCAACAGCCTGGATGTGTTCGCGCAGCACGGCCTGCGGGAAACCATGCGCGAGCTCGCTCAATCCGGCATCGGTATCGTTCTCGTGACGCACCATCTTTCCGATGTCATTCCGGAGATTGACCGCGTCGTCTTAATGAGGACCGGAAAAATTCAGGCGGACGGCCAGAAAAAAGATTTGCTGAATCCGGAGGAAATTTCGCGCCTCTTCGGCATTCCGGTCGATATTACGCGGCGGGACGGCTACTACCATCTCTGGTGATCAGACCGAGTAGGAAACGCTGTCGTCGGAAGCGACAGTTGCCGCGCCGTTGCCGGCCGCAGCTCCCGCGGCCGCTGCTTCTTGCTGCACTTTTGTCCCGCGGCGCATCGCCACGACGCCGGTTCGCACCATTTCCAGAATGCCGTATGGGCGCAGCACTTTGAGCAGCCGGTCGATCTTTTCTTCGCTGCCGGTCATCTCGATCGTCAGCGAGTCGGTGTCGAAATCGACGACGCGCGCGCGAAACACATTGACGACCTCAAGGATATGGGAACGTTCATTGTGCGGTGCGGAAACCTTGATGATAGCCAGGTCGCGGCAGATCGAAGGCTTTCCTGTGATGTTCTCAACGAGCAGCACGTTCACGAGCTTGTAGAGATTCGCTTCGACGCGCAGCGCCTGGTCGCGGTCCGCATCGACCACAATCGTCATGCGCGAAACTTCCGGCTTTTCCGTTCGGCCAACGGTGAGCGAATCGATGTTGAACGCGCGGCGCCGGAACAGCGAGGCCACACGCGTCAGCACGCCCGGCTTATTTTCAACGTGCACCACAAATGTGTTTAGCATATGTTTCTCACGCGTCCGTCGCCGTCTCCACAATCGGATTCGGACGGCGAATCATTTCGTGCAGCGCCGCGCCCGCGGCGACCATCGGGTAAACCGAATCTTCCTGCTCCACCTGGAAGTCGATCAGGACCGGTCCCTTGTGCTTGTGCGCCATTTCGACCGTCGGCACGACCTGGGAGCGCTGGGTCACGGCGACAGCGCGAATTCCGAAGGCGTCCGCGAGCTTCACGAAGTTGGGGCTGAGCAGCGGCGTGGCTTCGTAATTGCGGTCGTAGAAAAATTCCTGCCACTGGCGCACCATGCCCAGATAGCCGTTGTTGATGATGGCGATGTTGACCTTCAGATTTTCCTGCACCATCGTCGCCAACTCGCACATCGTCATTTGGAATCCGCCGTCGCCCACCACGGCCCAGACTTCGGCCTCGGGACGCGCGGCCTTCACGCCGATCGCGGCCGGAAGAGCGAAGCCCATCGTGCCGAGGCCGCCCGAAGTGATGAGCGTGCGCGGCTTCTCGTGTTTGTAATACTGGGCTTCCCACATCTGGTGCTGGCCCACGTCGGTGACGACGATTGTGTCTCTGTCGCGCGTTTCATGCCACAGATCGTTGATCACGTGCGCGGCATAGAGGTGGCCATTGTCGGGCAGACCCTGAATGTCGCGCACCGCGACATCGCCCTTGAGCCGGTCGATGTACGAGATCCACTCGCGGCGGTCCTGCGTTTTCAGTTTCGGCAAGAGTTCGCGCAGGACGGCTTTCAAATCGCCGACGAGCGCGACATCCACCTTCACGTTCTTGTTGATTTCGGCGCGGTCGATTTCGATGTGGATCTTCTTTGCGTTCGGCGCGTACGTCTTCAGATTGCCCGTGACGCGGTCGTCGAAACGCATCCCGAAGGCGAGAAGCAAATCCGCTTCCTGTATCGTTGTATTCAGCCAGGCTTCGCCGTGCATGCCCATCATTCCCAGACTCAGCGGATGAGACGCCGGGAACCCGCCGAGGCCGAGCAGTGTAAGACCCACCGGAATGTTGGTCTTTTCGGCGAACGCGCGCACTTCGTCCATCGCGCCGGACAATATGATGCCGTGCCCCGCCAGGATTACAGGCCGCTTGGAATTGTGGATCAGCTCCAGCGCCTGTTTATACTCGTCGGGAGTCGGCGACAGATCGGGGCGGTATCCCGGCAGTTGCGGAGTAACCGGCTTCCCGTCAAAATCGCAAGTAGACTGCTGCGCGTCCTTGGTAATGTCCACAAGCACTGGGCCAGGTCGGCCTGAACTCGCGACATAGAACGCTTCGCTGATCGTCTGCGCGACCTGGTCGGCGTGCGTAACCAGATAGTTGTGCTTGGTGATGGGCAGCGTGACGCCCGTAATGTCGGTCTCCTGAAACGCGTCCGAGCCGATGAGCTTGCTTCCCACTTGCCCCGTAATACAAACGATGGGCGAGGAATCGAGCATTGCCGTGGCGATGCCGGTAACCATGTTGGTCGCGCCCGGACCGGATGTTGCAACGGCCACACCGACGCGGCCGGAAGCGCGCGCGTAGCCATCGGCCATGTGCGTGGCGCCCTGTTCGTGGCGGACGAGTACGTGATGGATATTGCTGTACTTCAGTGCGTCATAGGCGGGCAGGATGGCGCCGCCGGGATAGCCGAATACGGTCGTAACGCCCTGTTGTTCCAGACATTCCCAGAGAATTTGCGCGCCTGTTTTCGTCATAAAATTATCCGCCCAGATTCAAAAATTGCCCAGGCAGGCCCATCCCTTAACCTAACCTGATATAGTATAGGGAATTATTATACAGGAGAATCAAAATAAAGGGTCTGTTGCCCGCCCGGGTGCTGTACCCAATCCATGCTTAAAGAGCCGTCACCCCGAGTCACTCTCGCACATCGGTCCAATCCAGGATGACCTTCCCTGCTTCCCCGGTACGCATGGCTTCAAAGCCCTTTTCGTATTCGCGCCAGGAAAAACGGTGCGTGATGACGGGAGAAATGTCCAGGCCGGATTCGATCATCACGGTCATCTTGTACCAGGTCTCGAACATTTCGCGGCCGTAGATGCCCTTGATCGTGAGCATGTTGAAGATGACGCGGCTCCAGTCGATGGCGATCTCCGTGGCCGGAATTCCCAGCATGGCGATTTTGCCGCCGTGGCAGATATTTTCCAGCATTTCGCGGAACGCCTCGGGCGAGCCCGACATCTCCAGGCCAATATCGAATCCTTCGCGCAACCCGAGGCGTTTCTGAACCTCCGACAGGCGCGTCGTTCGCGAATCCACCGTGATCGGAACCCCGGCCTTTTCCGCGAGCTGGAGGCGGCGCGGATTCACATCGGTGATGACCACATGGCGCGCGCCTGAAAACCGCGCGACCACCGCGGCCATGATGCCGATCGGCCCGGCGCCGGTGACCAGAACATCCTCGCCGAGCAAGGGAAACGAAAGCGCCGTATGAACCGCATTTCCGAAGGGATCGAAAATCGCGGCAATCTCGCGCGCGATGGGGCGCGTGTGCTTCCACACGTTCATCATCGGCAGGACCACGTACTCGGCGAACGCGCCCGCGCGGTTCACTCCCACGCCTTGCGCGCGCGCGCACAGGTGACGCAGCCCAGCGAGACAACCGCGGCAACGCCCGCATACGACGTGCCCTTCCCCACTGACGAAATCGCCGGGGTGAAGATCCTCCACGTTGGATCCGACTTCGACAATCTCTCCGCAGAATTCGTGTCCGATGACAAGTGGCACGTGAATGGTGGACCGCGCCCATTCGTTCCAGTTGTAGATGTGCAGGTCGGTGCCGCAAATTCCCGTGCAAAGCACGCGAATCTTGACGTCGTTGATGCCGGGTTCGGGCTCGGGAACATCTTCGAGCCAGAGACCTCGCGAGGCGCGGCTTTTAACTAAAGCTTTCATTCCGGATTTCCTCCAGCATTTTCGGCAGGTTCGGCATGAGTGCGAGCCGGCTATTCTCGCTCCGCCCGCTTTGGGCCCGCGGAGACTGGAGACCTGGCCTTTTCCGGCCTGCGTCGCGGCGCACCGTCAGCGGCCCTGGGTTTCCGGTTGGCTTTCTCCATTTTGGATACGGCGTAGGCAAGAAGTCCGAACACGTCGCTGAAGCCGCTCCGAACGCGCTCCCTCCAGTACTTGCCTTCCTGTCCGATGTGACGATATTTCTTGTACCGATTGTCCAGAAGCTGGCGCATGGGAAGTTCGGTCAGCGGGCGGAGAGCGGCAAGCAAATGCCGCTTGAGCGTTTCCGCCGCCGCGGCTGGATCGAGATGCGCCCCACCCTCGGACTCCGGCACCACCGTATCTATGATACCCAAAGAGTACAAGTCCTGTGCAGTTAATTTTAGAACATCCGAAACGGCCTCCGCCTTGCCGGCATCCCGGTAAAGAATCGCGGCAGCCCCCTCCGGAGAAATCACGGAATAAATCGCGTTCTCGAGCATCAAGACGCAGTCGGCAACGCCCAGGGCCAAAGCGCCGCCACTCCCGCCTTCCCCGATAATCGCGGAAACGATGGGCGTGGGCAGATTGGCCATCGTCGCGAGATTGCGCGCCAGGGCGAAAGCGATGCCGTGATGTTCGGATTCGTAGTTCGCCTGGGCGTTCGGGCAATCGACAAGAGTAATGACTGGAATCTTGAACTTGGACGCAAGTCTCATCAGGCGCAACGATTTGCGGTAGCCCTCGGAGTACGCCTTGCCGTCATGCGATGCCGCCTTTTCCTCGGGAGTGCCGCCGCGTTCCTGGCCAATGATGACCAGGGTGTCGCCATTTAATTCGGCGATGCCGCCGATGATGGCCGGGTCGTCGCCGCTCCACCGGTCGCCGTGAAGTTCCAGGAAGCGCGACGCCATGTGCGCGATGTAATACTTTGCCGTGGGGCGGCCCGTGTGTCTCGCCAGACTGACCTTTTGCCAGGCGGTAATATGCTTGGACTTTACAGCCGGCGGCAAATCCTTGCCCTCCGCCTCCATGGCCTTGTTCCGCTTCAGATGGCCGATGAGATAAGCGGTGACCGCGGTCAAATCCCGCCGCCCGATCACGAGATCGATTAATCCCGCCTTGAGCAGCGTTTCGGCCTGATGCGAATCCTTTGGCGGCGCGACGCCCGTCGTTTGCTCGATGACTCGAGGCCCGACAAATCCTATTTGAGCGCCCGGCTCGGCAATCAGGATGTCGCCGAGGGAAGCGAAGCTGGCCGTCACGCCGCCAAATGTCGGGTCCGTCAAAATGGATATGAAGGCGAGTCCCTGGCGGTCATGCACGGAAGCGGCGGCCGCAACTTTGGCCATTTGCATCAGCGAGAACATGCCTTCCTGCACGCGCGCGCCGCCGCTGGCCGCCACGCTGACGAGCGGGATGCGGCGTTGCATGGCCTCCTCGAAGGCATGAGCAATTTTTTCTCCCACGACGGAACCCATCGTGCCGCCCAAAAACGCGAAATCGAAAACAACTAATACTGCTTGGTGGCCTCCGATTCGGCAAAATCCAGCGGTCACGGCTTCCCGGACTCCTGTCTCCCGGCGAGCCTCCTGCAGACGAGCGCGATAGGTTTTGTGGTCGGCAAAACCAAGCGGATCGACCGACACAAGTTCGCGGTCCAGTTCACGGAATGTCCCTTCATCGGCAAGCAGCGCGATTCGCGCGCGCGAGGGCATGGAAAAATAATGATTGCATCCCGGGCAGATGTAGAGGTTCGCCTCCAGCGCAGCCCGTGCGTGAACCGCGCCGCAACCGGGACACTTCGCCGTGGGAGGGATGGAGATTTTACCTCTCAGCATGATTCCCTTCTCCCTGGTAACTGCCGTAATCTGAAGCCAACGAGCGGAATACGACAATCAGATTATCGCAGGTTCTGCGCCCGCCTTTGGATGAAAAATTGGTGACTGTGATTACAAGATTAGGGAGGCGGCCGGTAAGGAGAGAATTGGCGCCACCTACTAAGAACCAAGGAAAGGGTTTAGCCGAAGAGGTGGAATCGAAGCGTTTGAGGGAGGAGGGCCGAATGTGGGTGTTCATTCGGCCCCGGGGTGGTCAGGATTGCTATCTGCTCACGTGTGAGATTAGGGGATGCCTGGAATTTTGTCCAATTCATCGTTTCGATGGAATGGATCAGATTCCATTGCGCTGAAGTGGAACACTGCGAAGAACGAAAAAGCGAACAGCAGATTGCACGCATGCCGCACGCGTCGAAAATTCCTTGCCGGTTCGTTTGGAAGGCTTATGGAGAATTTCTAGAGAACTTGGAAAGCGATTGCACTTCCGGATCGAAACTGCTGTCTCTCCATGCGGTGGATGGAGATTGAAAGCCCAGGACCGTACGGAAAAGAATTTCAAGATCCGACAGAAACGTGCGCGTCCTGGAATATTTCAGCGACATTTCCAATTTGATAGGAAGGATTTTTGCTACGTACAGTTCCTCAATCGAACTTTTGTGAAATAACCGCTCTTCATTGCGGAAGCTCAGGGTCGCCAGGTCCGTAATTCCAGGCGGCGTTTGCAGGAGCTCTTCATATTCGCCGGGGAAAATATCGACAAATCTCTGAACCTGCGGCCGCACCCCCACCAATTGCATCTCGCCCTTCAAGACATTGACGAGCTGCGGCAGCTCATCCAATTTATATCTCCGCAGAAAACGGCCAACGCGCGTGACCCGTGCGTCCTGGGGCGCCGTCAACAGGCTGCCCCCTGCGCAGTTGGAAAACATGCTCCTGAATTTGAGGAGACGAAACTTCCGAAGTCCCTTGCCAACGCGGATCTGAGAATATAAAACCGGGCCGCCATCGTCGAGCTTAATCGCCAAGGCAATTAGCGCAAATATGGGAGCCAAGAAGGCGAGCCCCGCCAACACGCAAAGCGTGTCGAACACGCGCCGAAGCACATGCTTGCCGGCATTCCGATACAGAAGGTCTGGGTGCAACGGCAGGGAAATCATCCGGCGATATTCGCGAGAGGCCACGAGAAAATCCTCCTGCCGGACACCGTAGTTTTCACGGGAATACCGGTCGAAAAGGATGGGGATGAAAAATTATCTTGTGAGGGCCGTAAGGACTTTCCGAATGAAATTGGGCCGGTCCCAGTTCGCGGGGGGACATGAGAGCGCCAATAGAGAACCGAGTGCGTAGGACAGCTGATAGGTAGCAAAAACGATGGGCAAGAACGGAAGGAACATCCACCCCTTCCGCCTTGCAACCAAAAACGCCGACGCGAAAGATGCGGTGAAATACAAGCCCACGAACGCAAAGCATGCAGCGAGGAATGCGTTTTGCCACCAGACTGATCCGCCGAGCCTCGCACCAGCGGCGCAAAGCGGCAAGACAATTCCGAGGAACAAGCACGAACCAGGTACGAGATTCCGCCGGGCTGTGATCCTATGATGCTTCCGAACGGTTGCAACTTTCCAGAACCCGTACTGAAAGTATTGCGAAAACAGGCCTGAAAGACTGGCTCTGGGCCGATACCAGAAAGTGATTTTGGGAGACTGCCATACGGTTCCTCCACCGGAGATAAGCCGCACGTTCAATTCATAGTCCTGGCTTCGGACCAGTTTTTCGTCAAACATGCCGATGCGTTCCAGGGTGGACTTGCGCCAGCAACCGTACATCGCGGTGTCCGCCGGACCTTTGTAGCGTGGATCGCGAAACTTGGCGCCCCCGCTGGCAAATGGCGTGTGAAAGGCGTACGCGATGGCCTGCGCAATATACCCGTCCGCGCGTGTCAATGCCGGGCCACCCACATTGTCGGCATTGGTTTCATGGAGCACTTCGACGCAGGAACGAACGTAGTCCGGGGCAAAGAGTGAGTGAGCGTCCATTCGGATGATGATCTCTCCCTTGGCCTCGCGGATCGCCCGATTCAACCCCGTGGAAACGATTTTTTCGGGATTATCGAGGACCCTGATGGCCGCAAATCTTTTTTCAAATTCGGCAAGGACCAACCGCGTTCCATCGTCGCTCATGCCATCGGCGATCAGCACTTCCATTTCGATCTGGCCAAGTTCCTGGCGGAAAACGGAATCGAGAAATGCGCGGATGTCTCGAATTTCATTCCGGCAAGGGACAACCACCGAGACATGAATCGCTTGGCTTTGCGGCACGGGCGGTTCCCTTCCCGCGAGCGGATGTGAAATTACAAAGTGCGATTTTTCCGGGGACGAGATGAGACTACGAATGTTGCGCGGATGCCTCGTATGCCGAGACGTGCATTTCTCCTGCGGCAAATTCCAGGTCATTCCTCTCGGAAATGCCAACGACCGCGATAGCGAGGGACAGCGCAATGGTCGGAAGCTTTTCCCAATAGAGCGTGGCCAAGGCGAGACTATCGAGACCACAGGCAAAAGTCAGCGCCAAGATCAAAGCTCCCTGGCGCCGAAATCGCGGATTTTCATAGAGGAAAAACCCGGCGCGGACGTATTGAAAAATTGCAGCCAGGAACAGAAGAAGGCCGCCCAAACCCAATTCCAGCCAGACCGTCAGGTAGGCGTCGTGCGCGCGGCCTTCGCTTCCGATCAGGGTCAAGTAGTTCAATTCCTGCCCAAATCCCTGGCCGAGGAAGGGGTCCTTTTGAATGGCTCGAAATGCCATGTCCCACCGTTCAAACCGGTGACTGAAGCCTTCTCCCGTTGTCAGATTCACAGACGTGGCATCCTTCATCAGTTGGGGGTCCCGCGCGTGCAGATACAGAATGGCGGCGAGAGACACCGCAGCGAACACCAGGATCCACTTCCAACGGCGCACCATGCAAAGAAACAATAGGAACCCCGCCGCAATGCTTATGCTTGTCCCGCGCACAAACACCATCACGGGCACGAGCGCGAATCCCATGGCGAGACACGGCCAGAGAATTCTGTTCGTCAGTGCCTTTGAAAAAATGATCCCACCCAGGCCGGCGCCGAAGACCAGCAAAACCGCGGCCTGGCCGATCGTATTCGGGTTCCATGTGGTAAAAGTGGCGGCGCTCTTCAATTCCTGAAAATTCGCAATATCATTCGATGAACTTTCGCCCAGACGCTGATGAATTTGAATCACCAGGGCCACCCCGCCGCACATCAGGCCGGCAACAAAAAATCGAAGCCTTCTTTCCGACTGCACGAGTCGCGGGAGAACAAGAACAATGACTGCACATCCGGCCATTTTGACCGTCACATAGCCTTGGGGAGGCGTTCCCTGCGCAGTTTCCACGGCGATCGACAATAGGCAGGCCGCAAGGAAGATCGCTTGCCACATGAATATGTTTCTCTGCCCCCTGGAGAGCGGAACAGGCGCCCACAGAATGGTGCGCGCCAGGAAGAGCAAGATCAAAACGTCATCCACGCGAATGTTGATCGTGGTGCCAAGAGGATAGGCAACATCGGGAAATCCGAGCGCGAGTGCATACAGGAACAGGGCGTACTCGGCCTTCGTCCAAAGAAATGCGATTCCAATCAAGATTGCCAGGCCAATTTCAAACCAAAGCGTCGGGGTGGGATACATAATGATTGCTTTTCAGGCTGCTCCTCGCAACGCAGGCATTCACCGGACAACCTCGATGCGCGACTTTTTCTGAATGACGCGGGCGGGGACGCCGCCCGCCATCGTAAACGGAGGGAGATCGTGGGTGGCCACGGAATTAGCGGCGAGGAGAGCGCCGCGCCCGATGACGACGCCCTTTTTGACCGTGGCGTGAGCCGCGACCCATGACCCTTGGCAAATGCGAATCGGCGCTAGATTGCTCGGGCCAAACCGGTAGGATTCGTCGATTTTCGTGTGGTCTCCGGCGACTAGCACGGCGTACGGTCCGAGTTGAACCTCGTCCTCCAGGACGATTCCTCCCCGGGCGTGCAACCAGCAGCCCGTCGCAAGGAAGACATCGCTGCCGATTTCCAGGCGATTCGTAAAGTTAATGGTCACGTGCCGCGAGACCTGAAGATTTTCCCCGCAACTTTTGAAAGCGGGCCGCAACAAAAATCCGCGCAACCGCAAGACAGGCCGCAGATCGGGCAACCAGCTTGTGGCCACCGTGATGAAATGGAACCAGAGATATTGGAGCACTCGCATTTTCCCGCCCCTACTCTTGCGGGACCGCCGCTCTTTCCGCGGGGACATTCGCATTCAGTTCCCGAACCACCGTGGCAATGAATCGATCCAGCGTTTGCTTGCGGGCCGCCGTCAAGCCATTCCGAATCAGCGTGCGGCGCAATTTGCCGTCGCCGATGACGCGTTCGATCGCACGCGCCAAAGCCTCTGGATTTTTGGAGGGCACGAGCAACGCATCGTGCCCGTCCGTGACGGTGGTCGGCACGCCCCCGACCGTGGTGGAAATACACGGCAAGTCGTTGGCTCGAGCTTCCACCAAGACGTGCGGCGTTCCCTCGGAGAGCGTGGGAAGTACGAAGAGATCGGCGGCGCGCATGCGATCGAATAATGGCTTGCCGTTGGGCACGTAGCCGCTCCAGCGGATGCGATCGCGAACGCCTCGCGCGGCTGCGACCTCGTTTAATTTCTCGCAGTAGTCCGGGAATTCACGGGGTCCCACAATTTCCAGCTCCCACGGCACATCCGCCTTGAGCTGGGAAACAGCGTCCAGCAGGTACTCGATTCCCTTCTCCGGACGGAGGAAGCCGACAAAAAGGATTCGCACCACCGGGCCCTGGCAAGTATCGGCGCGAGAAAAAAACTCGCTCTCGCGAATCGTGCTCGAAACGATCTCAATCGTTCGGGGAGATGCGTGGGCGCGGGCCACTTCGCGGCCGTTGCAAATCAATGCCCCGTTTGTGAGCCATCGCCCCAGTCGCGTAACCAGCCGGTCTTGTATTGCATAGAGCAAGGCGAAAGTATCCAGCACGGGCCCTCTCCGGGTGTGTGTTCGCAGCAGCGTGACGGGATCACTGACGATCCAATGGCAGATCGGTTTGCGAAATACCACGGCCCAAAAATACAGCACCGCCGTGTGGGGGCACCCTCCCCGGACGAACAGAACATCCGCCCGGCGGCAGGTTCGCATGTAAGCGCGAGCGATTCCGAAAAAATGGGGTAACGATCCAGCGGTTGTGCCCCAGAAAGGTTGCGCAACGAGTTCGAGATTCGGCGCATCGAGTGGAACATCGAACGGCGCGGGAGGAGCGCCATGCACGACTCTGGCGCAAACGCAGACCCTTTCATAATGCTTGGCGAGCGCTTCGGCGACCCGCCCGGACGCCGCTTGCATATGAATTTCCCCCGCGCTGGAAAATGCGCGGACAGGAGTGATGTATCCGAGGATTTGCCTCATGGTGAATTACAAAAAAGGCTCACGCAGGAGACCGCGAATATCGCAACCGCAAACCTGCCACATGCCGGAAAAACAACCTGACATTTCCCGCTCCAAACGGCCAGAATTGCAGCGGCGAGATCCCCAACCATTTCGCCGCGGCGGCAACCAGGACAAGCAGTTGCACGCAAGCGCTCATCCAAACCGCGAAAGCCATCCCCGTGAGCCCGAACCGCCGCAGGAAAAGCAGCGCCGCGAGCGCCATGACGCCGGATCCGAGCAATTGGCTCACCAGTCCCGCGTGAGGGCGTCCCGCGCCACGCAATCCTTGATTCAGGATTTTGGCCGAGGCCGTCAGCGAAGCAGCCAGGGCCAAGACCACGGCTGGCCGAATGGCGCGCGAGAATTCGAATCCAAAGAGCGGCGCGACGAGGAATGGAATCAAGCAAGACAGGAGCAGCCCCGCCCCGCACGAAACCAAAGCGGATTGGCGAAACGTTTCAGTGATGATCTTCTCTTGGCTCCCTGTATTTCTTTCATTCGAAAGAACGGCGAAGGAAGTGATCCCCAAAGCATCGCCGAGTGAAAACTGTCCGTTGGCAAAGGCCGCCGCGACGGCATAAATTCCGGCGGCCTCCGTGTTGAGCAGGCTCACGACCAGGATGGTGTCCAATTGAAGGGAGATCAGATTGCTGATGGTGGCTCCAAAATAGGGCACGCCCGCTCGCAACAAATGGCGGCATCCGTCGAATCGAAATTTTCCGGCGGCCAATGACTTCCTATGAATATAAAAGCGCAAGAGGACGGCCAGCAAATGGCTCGCGAGAAATGCCGAAACGAACCATCGCACCTGGGCCCTTCGAGTCACGGCGATGGAACCGATGAGAAAGAGATAAAAAAGAGAGAAGGAAAGCCGCAGGAGATTGTAGCGGCGCCAGCGCATCCGGCCGTGCTCGACGGCCAGCAGGATCTGATTGGTAATGTCGAGCGGTATGAGCAACAGGCAAAGCCGCGCAACGGGGAGCAAGTAACCCCTGTCAGAAGGAAGCAGCAACGGAATCAGGAAATACCCGGCCAGGAGATACAGCAGAGCGGTGGCCAGTCCGACCGCCACTCCAACGGCAACCCAATCGCCCTCGCGTTCGGGGTCCTTTGCGACTTCCCTCGCAAGAACCCAGTTGCAGCCCATCAATCCCAGGTTGCTTAAGATGATGGGCCATAAAATGACTGTGGCAAGCTCTCCTCTGGCGACGGGACCCAGCAGCCGTGCGGTCAGAATGCCGGTTGCTGCGCCGCAAGCCTGGATGACCAAGCTCGTGGAAAATGTTCCGAAATTCGCTTTGGAAAATATCACGCGTACGTGCGCGAATTAAGCCGCACCCTCGTCGTCATTCGGACGAGCACAGGCGTAGTAGGAGTAATTATTCAACGACGAGTCGAGGTTATTTAGAACGACCCCAATGAGATTCGTTCCGACGGAGCGCACTTGTGATTCCGCGTACTGAACGACCTGGCGGGGCGTCTCGCCGCCTTTTACGACGAGGATCGTTGCGCCGACCATGCTTCCCAGGATACGGCTGTCTGCCCGGTGGAGAAGGGGTGGCGAGTCCAGGATGACGAAGCGATACGTCGCCATCGACTCCTGAATCAAGGCCCGCATCCGGTCCGAGGAGAGAAGTTCGGAGGGATTTTCCGGGATAGGGCCGCAGTGCAGGACGTATAGGCGGCTGATCGACGTGGGGTACACCATTTGTTGCCACGCGCCCTGGCCCGCCAGATAACTGCTCAACCGTGAGCCCCTTTCGGGGAAATATTTCTGAATGCTCGGACGGCGCATATCCGCATCGACCAGGAGAACCGGCTGCCCGAGTTGCGCCAGGGAAAATGCAAGGTTCACGGCAACCGTGGTTTTTCCCTCACCGGGCTGGGCGCTGGTCACCAAAATGGAATTCACGAAACGCCCCGAGGCGGAAAGAATCACCGAAGTCCGAAGTTCACGAAAAGCCTCTGAAAAAGCGGACCCTTTGTGAATTCCCAGATCGTTCCGCGGATGGTCTTCGATCAGCGCGTCCCCCGCCGCCGTCCTCGAACCGGCCAAGCCAAAGATGAGTTCCCGATCCGCGGGAGCGATCCCTTTATGCTTTCTTCCGTTCAGGGCGCCGAATGTGGGGATAAAGCCCAGGACGGGAACCCCCAAATAGTGAAATACATCTTCGCTGTACCGAATCGTCTGGTCTAAATGTTCCTTGAGAAATGCCATGCAGACCCCGAGGCCCAAACCAAGGAACGCCGCCAGGCCTAAATTGAGAGGATAATTTGGGGCGATTGGTTTGTAAGGAACCGTTCCCGGATCCACGATCCGGATGTTGCTGGCTTTCAGGCCCGCCGAGACGCTCGCTTCCTTGAGCCGTTCCAACAATCCTTCGTACAACCCTTTGTTGGTATCCACCTCCCGGCTCAAGATTCCATACTGCACGGATTTTTCGGCAATCTGGTTCGCCTCCGCCTGTTTTTCCGCAAACGCCTGCCGCACCAATTTTTCGCGCCGGAGCGCGGCGAAGTAATCGTTTCCGATTTTCCGCGCCGCGCGCCAGCGCTCCCTCTCCAGGGAACTTTGAATTTCAGCGATCTGGCTCTGGGTTTCCTTAACCTTCGGATAGTCTTCCGTGAATGTGGCGGCAAGTTGCGCGTGCTCCCGCTGAAGGTCCGCAAGCCGGAAGGTCAGGCCCTGCAATAATTTGTTGTCAAACACTCCGGGGAGCGATCCGTAATCGCCGGATTGTACGAGCCGGAAGATGGACTGCTTGTCAAAGCGGTCCGCCTCGGCCTTGGTTAACTCTTCCTGTATCTCGCGAACGCTCTGATTGATGATGCTCTCCTCGTCTCCCTTGTCCGTTACGAGGTAGAGAAGGCCGTTATCCGCGGCATATTTCTGCAGATCGTTTTCCGATTTTTCGAGCTTGGCTTTCAGGTCCTGTAATTGCTGCGATAGCCACCCGGAAGCTTTTTGCGCGGCGGCCCAATGCGCATCGAAATTCTTTTGGATGTAATTTTCGACGACCGCATTCACGGCTCGCGCCGCCAATTCGGGATCCTGTGAATCAAAGCGGAGCTCGACGGCGCGGCTGCGCCGGACCGGCCTGATATCCAAACGGTCCTGGAAACGCGTGAGGACGGTTTCCTGGACCAACGGGTCGGGTACGGCCGCGCTGCCGACGCGGAGAGGGGATGGAAGCGCCGGGGCCACGCGCGCGCTCCACGGCCAGGCGATCACGGAAGGTAGAAATTCGGCCCGCCGGTCCAAGCCAAGTTGATGGATGACGCGTTCCGCCAGATCGTCGCTGGCGAGGACTTTGTACTGCGTTTCCAGGTAGGCGTCGGAAACTTCATCCAATTGAAGTAGCTCTTGTGGATTGGCTACGCCGGGATCTTCTTTGTCAATCTCAATCAGCGCCTTGGCCCGGTACACGGGTGTCTCATAGATGGATCCGATCAGAACAGTTACGAACAGCACAATAAAAGCGGTCATAACCGTCCATCGGCGCTTTCGGATGACTCTCCACCAAGCCAAAAGATCGGGCGGCTTTTCCATCTTTGCCGGGCGGATTCCCCCCTGCATCGCGCCACGCCGGTCCACACGGACCTCGCGTGGCGTGAACACTTCCATTTTGTTCTGGTCGTTGTCGTCCGGACCCACTCGTTCACCACCTGTAAATCGCAACACCCGTGGCGGTCTGAAGAGCTGCTTCCGAGCCTCGGTAGAAAACGTTTTTCGCCGCGCTGTTGGGGACAAAAACGATGTCTTTTGGCTCCAGGAACGTGTCTGGCGCTTTACCGGACAAAATCTTGCCAAGGTTCATTGGAATTTCAGTTCGCTTTCCCGTGGCCGGGTCCGTGCGGATAATTCGGGCCCGGCTTATCGCCGAAGTGTGCGTCGGACCCTCGGCTAGCGCGAGCGCCTGCAACACCGAAATGTTTTCGTTGTTCTGCAAGACAAAACCGCCCGGCTTCTGGACTTCTCCCACCACGTACACGATTCCAGCGCGCGGCACTTTGACGATGTCCCCGGGACGCACCCGCACATTCAAGGTGGAATCAACGGACTCCAGCAATTTCTTGAGATTGATCTCCTCTATTTCACCGCTCTTTTCCGGCGCCGGGGGCGGTGAACCATCGTTTTTTGCAAACGCCTCTTGAGGCGGCGGCACCGGAGCGATTCCGGCTAGTGCGGAATCCGGGCCATTGGAACTGCCAAATTCGACATACCCAGCGCCATGCATGATGAGGACGGTATCGCCCGCGTCGTCCGCGAGGCCTTGGGCCAAGGAAAGAACCTCGATCAATGTCTTGGTTCCGCGAATCTGAAATACCCCCGGCATTTTCACGGCGCCCACAACAGAGACGGCATGGCTTTGCAATTCCTGAACGAAGACCCCGACGTGAGGATCCTTCATATAGGTTCGGCGCAGCAGCCCTTGCAGAACCGATTCGAGCTCTCTGGGTGTCAGTCCGGCGGCATGTACCGCGCCCAGCAATTGGAGAGAAATCTCGCCACTGGCCGAGATACGCACGCTGCAGTTCATTTCCGGGGCTTCGAAGACGGAGATGTTCAGCAAATCGTCCGGGCCGATGCGGGATTCGATGGTTTGGAATTCCGTTGTTGCGCCGGCCAGGTTTTCGCTCTGCTGCTGCAAGCGCTGATTGATCTCGACGGAGGTTTGCATTTGGGTCGAGGATTTGCTGCCTCTATTTGCCGCACTTTGCGCGAGCGCGGGAGTCGCAATCAGGAAAAACGCCAGCTCCAGAATTGTCGGGATGATGAAATAGGGCTTACGAAAGCGTTTCATCCTCGCGATGACCCAACCTAATCCGAACCTGAAACGCCGAGCCGAACGCGTGGCGGCATGCGCATCGGATATTCCGAAGGGCTTCGGTGAATTCAACACCGCGGTCACGCTGAATTGAAATAAGACAGGTTCCATTGGGTCGCGAGATTTCGATTTTCGACGTGAGTATCACTCAGGCGGAAGTGGAAATCCGACGGGGTAGTTTTGGCGCCGCGAATGGCCCGATTCTCTCCACATTCAAGACATCCATCTCAACCGCGGCGGACCGGCCCAGCATTTCCATGGAAATAACAAGCCGGGCCACCCCCTTTTTCCGGGTCAAAATCCCTTCCAGCCCCATCAAGGGCCCGGTTTTGACCCTTACCCGATCTCCGGACTGCAGATACGGATGAGCTTCGACAAGGAGGCAATTTTCGACGATCCGCCTGGCCGCAACAAGTTGGACCTGCGGGACAATCGCCGGCTACCCGCCCCATCCCACGATGTGTATCACTCCAGGCGTGGTGAGTATTTGGAGCTGCCGGTCCATCCCCTCGCGGATGAACACGTAGCACGGGAACAACGGGAGCCAGACCTGCTTAGCGCGGTCCTGCCATCGGCGGACGGAACGAAAGAGGGGAAGATAGACCTCGTGCCTTTTATGCGAAAGTGCGAACGCGACGGATTTCTCATGCTGATGGCGAGTAAAAAGGGCGTACCAGTTTGGTGTGCCGGTCGCGCCCTGAATTTCCATTTCCATTTCCGCCGATTGCACGTAGCTCTGCCCTCTGACTTACAGGGAAGCTTGACCCCAAATCGCATGGACAGCTGCCTGTCCGGATAGTCCTGATTCGAGTTTGGATTCAGTGCGCCCTTACTTCTCCGACCAGCGCAATTTCAGATCCGCCCTGCATGGTCATCAAGCCCCATTGATCTAGATCATCGGTCACGACTGCAAAGCCGTGGATCCAAGTGTCTGAGGATGAGCGTTCCACGCGAATGACGCGAGCTTTTCCAGTGATGCGCATCGTGGCCTTCAGTCCCGTAAGGGAAGGAAGGTGGAGGTCCAGTTGAATCGGGCAATCGGGCGGGGGCATTGTCGCCGTCAGTATGAACGCGCCCTGTACGCTGACGTCGCGCGTGATCCCTTCCCCCTGAAAACGTCTGTGGTACGCGCCTTCCCAGGAAAACACCGCCGGAGCATCCAGCCGGTAACGAATTTCATTTCTCATTTCCATCGGCACCCTCGCGTCGCGGCCCAACAAATGCATTCATGGGCGCGCTTAAATTTTCAATGCAAATGTGAGGCGCACGATAGGCGTTCCCCGGTGAACGCACAATGGGCAAGACGTCCATACAGCCTTGGAATGACGATTCGCCTGTCACTATCCGTGACAGATGTACCCATTCCGCGGCGTAAACACAGCCGAATGATAGGCGGCCGCGTACCATGCAGCAGCCAAGACGACACAAATACAGTTGGCACGAATAATGACAACCACGCTTAAAATAACTTGCTTCATGGTTTGATTTCGTATAGTCTGCGCCTCTCAGATCTCTCCCAGCGAGGTAGGTAATGGGTCAGTTGACACAGCCGCTCAGCGCAAGCATCAGTGTCCTCATCGCGGATGCGGACCGTATGAGCGCGCACCTGATCGCGGATGGACTCACGCGCGGGCGCCATGACATCAGCGTGGTCGCTGTTTCCAACAGTTCCGCCGAGACCATTCGGGAACTGGAAAAAAGCCAGCCGGACGTTGCTCTGATTAATGCCCACCTCGAAGATGGCCGGTTGCGGGGCTACCACGTCCTGCAATACTTGCAGCTGCTATCTCCCAAGACGGTAGCAATTATGTTAATTCCGGACTCCGAACGGGACCTGGTCGTGGATGCCTTTCGAGGCGGCGCCAAGGGCGTCTTCTGCAGGCTGCATTCCATTAAATTGCTGTCGAAATGCATTCGAACCGTGCACGAAGGCCAGATCTGGGCCGACACCCGGAATTTGGCCTTCATCCTGGAGTTCCTCACCCAGCTCAAACCGCTCCGTCACATCAAACCAGGCGGCGGGATGACCCGGCTGACTCCACGAGAAGCGGAAGTGGTCCATCTGCTGGCAGATGGGTTAAGCACGCGGGAGATCAGCCACAAGCTCGCCCTCACCGAGCATACAATCCGAAACTATTTGAGCGCGATCTATGACAAGCTCGGCGTCTCCAGCCGCGTCGAATTGGCTCTCTATGCCGTCGCCCGCGAGGATCTCACTCGCCCCGTGGGAGAATAGGAAGCCGGAGGTTCCCCTAAAAGGCTCATTTGTTCTTCTTTTCCGCACGAAGGAATCCCTCGCCGTCTGGTTATTTTTGGCGTCAGTGATGCCGTGCATTTCCGATGAAGCAGCCAGAGCCAAAAACCCCACGCATCACGCAGCCTGACAGATGGGGCGCTCTCGAAAGCCTGACTCTGCCGGGCTACACCCGGAAGGAATCACCCCTGGCCGGCGGGATCTCTTGACATTTGTTGTCAAATATGACAACATTCTAATAAGAATGGGTGAATGCAGCGGGCGGCCAATGACTCGAAAGACGCGGCCCATTTCATGGATCAAAGCGGCCCTAAGGGAATTCGAGACGTTCCCGGAAGGGGCGAGGTTGATCTGTCTTGCGGCCCTGACGATCGCCGCGGAGGGCGGCAAGGCCGACGTTGCGAAGCCCATGCATGGACTTGGGGCGGGCGTGTTCGAGATTGCGCTGCCGTTCCGGGGCGATGTGTTCCGCGTGGTCTACACGGTGCAACTCGCCGAGGAAATCTGGGTGGTGCATGCGTTCCAAAAGAAATCGACGCGAGGCATCAAGACGCCGCAACGTGAAATCGACCTGATAAAGGATCGTTTGAAGAGATTAAAGGAGATGTTGCGATGAAAAGCGAAAAGCTGAGAGTAGTACGCGGAAGCGGCAATGTATTCCGCGATCTGGGGCATGAGACCGCCGATGCCGAGCAATTCAAGGCCATCCTGGCCGCCGAAATCGTCAAGGCGCTTGACCGGGAACACCTGACCGTGCGCGCAGCGCATGGTCGAACCGGCATTGCGGCGGCCGACTTCTCTCGCATCCGCCATGCGGACCTCGGGCGGTTCACCGCCGATCGTCTCATCTCGATCCTCAACCGCCTCGGCTCCCGTGTCGACGTGAAAGTCCGGGTGCGACGCGCCGAAGCAGTTGCGCACGAGGCCACTGTGTAGTCGCGTGGCGCACCCGGCACTCAAAAGATGTGCCACCCGAGAATCTATAGGATCATGTGAAACTTCTACTGAAACTGATAAATGTGGATGCAATTCATCGAGGCGTACGAGTGATCGCTGGACGCGATCGAGGAGAAGACAACGATGAGCCATTCGGCTCGATACGAACGCGGGTTAGCAAAATTCGTGGAGATGTATGGAGAGCGGGCCAAGACATTCCTTGCATCGCTCGAGGGGATTGCCCCGGATCTGGGAACTTACGTCATGGAATTTGGCTTCGGGGATATTCATTGCCGTCCCGGACTGAGCCTGCAATCCCGCGAGATCGCCACCATCGCCGCGCTCACTGCGCTGGGCACCGCGGCGCCGCAGCTTCGCGCGCACATTGATGGCGCGCTGAACGTGGGATGCTCCGAACAGGAAGTGGTGGAGGTCATCATGCAGATGGCGTTGTATGCGGGTTTCCCGGCGGCCATCAACGGAATTCAAGCTGCTCGAGAAGTGTTCCTCGAGCGGGCCAAGAAGAACAAGGCGTGATTGGTGACCGGTGAACCGTAATTTGTGATTCGTGATTTGTGATTCGTGAAAAGCAGAAACCTGTGTGCAGATTCGTCGGTGTTGGCCAGGTGGGTTTTCACCAGTCACCAGTCGCCAGTCACTAGCCACGACATTGTTAGACGTCTCTAAGGAATTGAATCCCTCCCCGCCAAAAGCAGTATCATTGAGCGCCAATGGCTTCCATCCGGCAATCGTGCAATCGAGACGTCACTTGGCCGCAACGATTTCCTCTCATTTTGCCAACCAGGGCCTAACTTCATGTTGGTGGCGGTGTTAAGAATTGCCAGAGCAGGAAGCAGTGTGCCTCGCAATTGAATTGATTCGCATTGGAACTACCACTAAAGCGAATCACCCAAATGGACGATGAACTGCATGTGTCTTGTGTGAGCTTGCGTCATTTGGAAGGACGCCATATGGTCCGCAGCATAACTTCTTGTACTTTGTAGGTATGGAAAAGGTTTAAATACCCAATGCTAGCGCTGATTGCAAAAACCAACGAAGGGAACAACCTATCGCTCATTCCCGGCTCCGATGACAACTAATCATAGGCTACCTCTGCCTGCACATGTTGCTAAATTGTTGCAGCTGGGAATCCCCGCGCTATTTGCGACCGGGCAACCCCCCACCCCCACCGCCGCCAGAACCTCCCCCTCCGGGTCCAGCCCCACCGGGCAACCCTCCGCCTCCACCAGAGCCTCCACCTCCACCAGGTCCCCCCCACCCCAAAAATCCCAACCGCCAAAGCCTCCGCCGCCACCGGCGCTGAGGAAATGAGCTCCACAATCCAAGACATCGCCAAGAACGCCACCGAGTCCGCTCGTGTCGCCGGTGAGGCCGTCAAGACCGCGGAGACCACCAATGCGACCATCTCTAAGCTGGGCGTGTCCAGCGCGGAAATCAGCCAGGTCATCAAGGTCATCTCCTCCATCGACCAGCAGACAAACCTGCTGGCCCTCAACGCCACCATCGAGGCGGCGCGCGCCGGCGAGTCGGGTAAGGGATTCGCCGTCGTCGCCAACGAGGTGAAAGAACTGGCCAAGCAGACCGCCAAAGCCACCGAAGATATCAGCCAGAAAATCGCGGCGATCCAGTCCGACACCAAGGGCGCGGTAGACGCGATCGCCACGATTGGCGCCGTCATCAACCAGATCAGCGACATTTCCAGTGCGATCGCGACAGCGGTCCAAGAACAAAGCGCGACCACGAACGAAATGTCTCGAAGCGTCTCCGAGGCCGCCAAAGGGTCCACCGAGATTACGCACAACATCGCGGGAGTTTCCCAAGCGGCGCAAGGCACTTCTTCGAGCGCGCACGAATCGATGAAAGCCGCGTTGCAACTGGCGCAGATGTCCACGCAGTTGCGCGGCCTGGTGGAACAATTCAGGGTCAGCGGCGATGGTCCTGACAACGGTCATAACAGGCGGCGCGCAGCTTAGAAATGTTAAGGACGTTCGCATTGTCTGGCTGCTCGAAAGTGTGTCTGCGTTCGCTGTTGCAGAGGGTCAATGCGAGGGACCTCAAATGGCAGGCGTGACCTTTCGCGTCACACGGAAACAGGGATGCGGCCATCTCGTGAAAAATTCTCAGGAAGCATAATTCGGATTGGCATAGAGAATGCCACAGATTCAAATCATGATCGTTGACGACTCCTCAGTCGTGAGGAAAGTACTCATTAATGTGCTTTCGGCCGATCCTGACCTTGCTATCGCCGGATGGGCCAGCAATGGCCGTTTGGCCTTGGCCAAGCTCCAAACGCTGCGCCCGGACATCATTTTGTTGGATATCGAAATGCCTGAAATGAACGGCCTGGAAACCATTCCTGGGATTCGCAAGATTCTCCCTCCCACACCGATCATCATGTTCAGCGCGCTCACGGAGAGAGGGGCGGAAGCCACGCTCGACGCAATTTCGCTGGGTGCGACCGACTACGTGACGAAGCCCAGCAATTCCGATATGGGTTCGACTTCGGAAATTATTTATAGGGACCTGATCCCAAAGATCAAGGCGCTATGCCGGTTCATTCCCGAAGCGCAAATTCCTTCGCCTGAAACCCCAAAACCGGTCCCCCGAATGGAACCGCCCCCAATTCGGATCCGGCCAACTTCGGCGCGCCTTGCCCAGCTTGGAATTATTGCCATCGGAGTTTCGACTGGAGGCCCTGACGCCCTCGGCATACTCCTGCCCGCCTTTCCCGCGCGATTTCCGCTTCCCATTGTCGTTGCACAACATATGCCCCCTATATTTACGGGGCTCCTGGCAAAACGGCTCGCTTCGAAATGCGCGTTGCCTGTGCGGGAATGTCAGCCGGGAGATTTGCTTGGCCCCTCCTGTATTTGGATTGCGCCCGGCGACTATCACATGGAGGTGCGGGAAGAAGAACACCGCAAGCTGTTGTGCACGAACCGAGGGCCCCGTGAAAATTTCTGCCGGCCCTCGGTGGATGTGCTCTTCCGATCGGTCGCCGCTGTCTACGGGGTGAATTCATTGGGGGTGATTCTGACCGGCATGGGACAGGATGGCTTGAAAGGATGCGAAGCGCTTTGCGCGGCCGGCGCCTCCGTCATCGTCCAGGACGAGGCCAGCAGCGTCGTCTGGGGTATGCCGGGCTTTGTCGCGCGCGCCGGATTGGCTGAAAAAATCCTGCCCCTCGATCAAATCGGGATTGAAATCATCCGCCGCGTCGCCGCCCAGCGCTCGCTTCAACTCACTCATTAGAATTTAGCCGAGGCGCGCTCGGACACTGTTGGTATTGGGCTTGTTTGTATCACGAGCCCGGCATCGCCTCTCTGCCTGTGCATGGGAAAATCTAACCGTCAACTCTAACCCATGTTCGTCACTCAGCGGGTCAAAGTAGGATAAAGTCCTTTGAAATCAGTTTAGGCAATGGCCGAGTCTGCACTACATTTCAGGATCTGAATCGGCTCCAGACCTTCCGGTAACTGCAGTTGAAGCTGGTGCAGGATCTTCTGCTGCTCATTATCGAGTTTCGTGATGCGCCGCAGCCAGATCTCTCGTCCTTCGACGGTCGGCAATACGATATCGACGCTGTAGAGCTCCGCGAGTCGCTTCAGGACTTTGGCCGGGGAATAGTCCGAATCTCTCCGCTTCAGCAGATGCTTGAGGGTTACGAGCAGAGCGTAGCCGAGAAACGCCACCAGCACGTGCGCCTTCACGCGTCTTTCGAGTTGATGGAACAGCGGCCGGATCGCCAGTTCGCTTTTGAGCGTGCGGAAGGCTGCTTCCACTTCCGTCAATTGCATGTATTTCTTCCATAGAGCGGCAGCCGAGTCGGCGGTCAGATTCGTGCGTAGCAAATAGGCTCCCTCGCGCGCTTCGATCCATTGCTGTTGTTCCGCCTTCTGCCGCCAGAACAGGCGTGGCCCTTCTTTGCCATCTTTCACCGTCATCTCATACAGATCCGCTACTTGCGGGTGAGAGGCCTGGATGCGGCCGAGATTTCGCTCCATCTTGAAACGGTCCTTCAGTTGGCCTTCCGCGATGCGCTTCTCAAGTCCCGTGAGCGCTTTTTCGATCTTCACCACAAAGCGGCTGCGGATGGCTTTCTCTTTCTCCTTCCGTCCGGCCGTGCGACAGAGGATGTAGGTCTCTTCACCGCCCGGAACCTTGATCTGCTTGACCTCCACTTCGGGGCGGATCCTCTCGAAGTCATCCTTCAGCAGTTCCTGTTCAAACTGCTTCAGCTTGCTCCGCGTCGTGCCCACCAGATACTGTCCCCCGCGCTTGCGGATCGCTACCAGGTTCTCCTCGCTCACCACACCGCGATCGAAGATCCATACCCGGCGGGCCTTTCCGTGCTTGCGCTCCACCGTGCGCAGGATCGCTTCGACCGTCGTGACATCGGCCCGGTTCCCATCGAATAGTTCGTAGCTGAATGGAAAACCGTCTGGGTTGACGATCAACGCCAGCACCAGCTGTTCGCAGTCGGGACGATGATCCCGCGAGTAGCCCCGCTGCATCATGGGGTTCTCTTCCGCCGCCCCCTCCACATACGTGCTGGTCAGATCGTAGAGGAGCACGTCGAACTCGGCCTCGAACAACTCGCCGAAGCGCTGCTTCAGATGCTGTTCGATCTTGGCCTTCAGCGGCAGAAGACGATCGAGGCAACGATACAACCGCGTGTCGTTGATCTTGCCTTCCGCGATGTGCAGCAGATCGTCCAGTGCGGTGGAGGGGTACCAATGCTGCTCCACGGCCAGCTCACTGCCCGGATCGCATAGCCGGTTGATCGCCAGCACGGCTGCGACACGGGACCAGGGCACATCGGCACTCTCCTCATCGAGATGCTGAGCGAAGAACACATCGAGCTTCAACTGCTTCCACAACTCCAGTCCGAGATAGCCGTCACCGAATCGTCGTGTGCGCTCGACCCGCACTTTTTTCACCAACACCCGTGCTACGTTCGGATCATCGGGCGCTTCTGCTTCGGAGGGAAACAGCTTCAGCTGGGTATGCTCGCCCTGCTCGTTGAAAGCCTCGACGGTCTTCTGCCAACGTGCATGGGCAGAACCGTTCAGCTCACCGAGATAGCAAAGCGTGCGCTGTCGCGGGCCATCGGGTGTTCGGAAGGTCTCGACGAGAGACCAATACCTGTGTTCCTTGCCGTCTTTGTTCCTCTGGTGCTGGCGAAGATACATGTTGCAGCGATGGTCTCAGGAGAGAAACTGCACTGCAAGTAGGTTGGTCTGCACTACACGAAGTTTTCGATCAGCGTGGGCTGAAAACAAATCACTTCGATAGGAAAATCAGGAGCAAAATAACTAAACGGCTGTTACCGTGACGAACTTCGGCTAATAGAAAAATGAAATGCAAACGATTATCTGCGGCGACCCGATAGCCATAACCCATTCCATTATAAGGAGTTACAGATCCGCCAAAATTCGGTAAATCTTCAGTAACATGAATGCTTGCAAATATTTAAGTTTGGATGTAGATATGCCCCATTCAGCTGAGTTGCTCAGACAGGGGGAGCAAAGTCAGCGGGGTCCCAGCCGACCCAATTGAAGTAAGCCGATGCAGGTGCTCTCTAAAGTCGAGTAAACGAACCGGGGAACTTTTCGGATCCGCTGATATTGGCCGTTAAAGCGAACCAGGTGTCCGTTTAAAGGGGGGGCTATGGCCTCCGCCAAAATCCCGTTTCTACCTGCAGGGGGATTGCCTCGTATTCATTGCCCTGATGCGGGAACAGCTTCAGGTCAACTTCAGTCGCTTTCCAAGCGAGCCGACTATTCCGAGGAGGAAAAAATGCGAAATAAGAGAGTTTTCATTTTCCTGTTGAGCTTAGTCGTGCTGGTGTCCGCCGTGGCAGCATTTGCCCAAGGCGGTGCCAATGGCGCAATCACGGGAAGGGTCACCGATCCCAACGGCGCGGTCATTGTCGGCGCCGAAGTTACCATCACTAACCAGGACACAGGCGTAACGGAACGGACGATCAAGTCTGGTTCCCAAGGCACCTTCTCCGCCACGCTTCTGCCGGTAGGCACCTATCGGGTCGAGGTCACCGCCACTGGTTTTAATAAGGCGGCAACTCCTGACACTCCCGTCAGAGTGTCGGAAACCAGCTTTGTGGCCGTTCAATTGACACTTGGTAAAGTCACAGAGGCCGTCGGGGTCACCACCACGGGCGGCGTTGCTATCGTGGAAGTAACCAACGCGACAACGGGCGAGGCACTGAGTGGCGACGTAATCCGGGAGATGCCGTTGGCCACGCGCAACTTTCTTGGCCTGCTGGCGCTTTCGGCCGGCACGAACAGCGAGTTTGCAGATACCACGGCACTGGGCCGCGGTCAGACGACGATCATCGTCAATGGCCAGCGTCCGGTGAACAACAACTACCAACTAGAAGGGATCAACGCCAACGACGTGAGCTTGCCGGTCTTTGACAACGTTAACTTGCCCAATCCGGATGTGGTCGAGGATTTCAAGACCCAAACTTCGCTGTACGACGCTTCGCAGGGTCGCAACGGCGGCGGCAACATGCAGGTTAACTTGAGGTCAGGAACCTCCCAATACCACGGCGATGCCTTTGAGTACTTTCGGAATAGCGTGCTGGATGCCAACGACCCGTTCCTGAAGGGATCCCAGCTAGCGGCAGGAGAGCCGAACACCGCCCCGGTCCTGCGTCAAAACGCTTTCGGAGCCTCCGTGGGCGGCCCTGTACCCGGCATCAAGGACTTCTTCTTCTTCGGCAACTACTCGGGAGTGCGCGAAGCCTCCGCAATTGCTGCGGGCACGGTTATTAACACCGATTTACCTGTGTTGCCGGCGGATCGCTCGGCCGCCAACCTGATGAGCGTGTTTGGAGTTTCGAAAATCGATCCAGTTGCCCTGGCTTGGCTGAACCTTCCGGCATCCAAGTGTCCCGGATTCAATGACGGGGTACACTGCATTCCCACGATACCCGGGATCCCGGGCGAGACTTTGGTTAACGGTGTGCTGACAACGACATTAGGCCCGTTGAACCTCAGCTCATTGGGCGTCTTCCACGATAATCAGTATACGATCACAGCCGATAAGAAAATTGGCTCGAAGGATACCTTCACGGCGCGTTGGTTTTTCGACGATTCCACTGCGGACAGGCCCTTTGGAGAAAATGCCACTCTTCCGTTCGCCGAAAACAACCCGCTTAGCAACCGCTTCCTCAAGCTCGGGTTGACACACGTTTTCTCCTCGACCATGGTGAATGAATTTCGCTTCGGCTATGCTCGATTCAATTTCCAACTTCTCCCGTCGGAACCGGTCTCGCTGTCCGACATCGATTCGACCCGCCCCAATTCGGCTGATTTCGCGGGCGCATGGCAACCTAGTATCACGGGTGGCGGGTTCTCCATCGGTGTTGGAGCTAACGATAATCGTGGCACCCGGGACAACACCTTTGTTTGGGGCGATGATCTTTCGAAGACCATTGGCAAACACACCCTGCGCTTTGGCGGCGAGGTCGACCGCTGGCAACTCAACCGCTTCAATCACTATGAGAAGCGGGGGGTGGTGACATACGCGGCCGACGCGGCTGCATTTCCGGGCCTAAATGGCTTTCAGAATTTCCTGGAGGGCAATGTCAATGGCACTGCGGGCGAAGCCGGCATTGACACGTTTTACTTCCGCGCCACGGACGCAGGCGCCTACGTGCAGGACGATTGGAAGGTCACTCCCCGCTTGATGCTCAACCTGGGTATCCGATGGGAAGGCATCGATACGGCGCATGTCAAAGGGAACTTCCTTACCAATTTGGGTGGCATCGCCGACTGCAGCAGCACAGGGTGTGCCTCAGACGGTCTCGCGGCTCCCCCCTTGCAATATATCCATCCAGCAGGCGCTCCCGGCGGCTTTGGTACGCCGGGCGTAAGCGACTGCACCGAATTCAATTGTTTCAGCGACAAGAACTTTGCCCCCCGGGTCGGGTTTGCCTGGGACATATTCGGTGATCAAAAGACGGCACTGCGGGGCGGCTATGGCATGTATTACCAACGCGTCTCCAACCAGGCGGAATTGCAATCGGCTGGCGGACCTCCATTCAACGTCACGTTCGAGGCAACTCCTGGGCAAGTTACGCCGGAAAACCCGTTCCCGCAGCTTCTGCCCAACTCAAATTTCCCACTGCCATTAACACCTTGCACGCCTGGAGTTTGCACCGGCAATACGTTGGGACCAGCAGCCTTCGGCATCCCCTCGGGGTTCCCACAGTTGAGCGGGTTTGGCCCCAACGGGGCGCCGTCATTTGACAACACCTTCGGCAATTCGAGTAACTTGCCCAACAGCCAGTTCTTCTTCTTCCCCGTGCGCAACTTTCTTCCGCCTTATGCGCAGCAGTGGAACCTGACCTTGCAGCGCGAAGTGGCTCCCGGTTGGATGGTTGAAGTGGGATACGTCGGCTCCGCCGGGGATCGCCTGCTTGGCCCGGGCCGCGCTCCAAATGGCGGCCAAATTTGCACGCTCAAGACTCCCTGCGTCATCCCCAAGTCGGCGTTGTCACCGACTTTCACAGCGCCTGCTGCCGGAACGGCGGACGTACAAATGAATTCTGACGGAAGCGTCTCCATCACTGGCAGCACAGCGGCAAACGTCAATGCGCGGGTGTTCTTGCCGTTCCTTGGTACCCAGAGTCCCTTCTCCTTCTTGCAGGAAAACAACTCTCACTCCAGTTACCATTCTCTCCAAGCCACTCTGATCCATCAGTTCGCCAAGGGACTGTACTTCCAGGCGGCATACACTTGGTCGAAATCCATCGACAACGCGTCCGGCTCGGAGGTTGGCGATGAGTTGAACGGACTTACCCAATTCGGCGACCTGCTGAATATCAACAGTAACCGCGGGCTCTCGGACTTCGATCGCCCCCATCGATTGGTTTTCACCTATTCCTATGCGTTGCCCTTCGGCACCGAGCATGGAGTCAGCAAATTGGTGCACGGCTGGACGGTGCAGGGTACTACGACCCTTCAGTCTGGCACGCCATTCACGATCTACGACTCTTCCGCTCTTTCGGCTTCCGACCCGCTGGGTGTCGATGGCACCAACTTTGCCACCCTCGCTCCAGGAATGTCGCTTTCGTCGGTGTTAAACACAGGGAGCACAGCCGCCAAAATTCAAAATTATGTGAACCTGAGTTCGTTCCTCACCGGTGGCGCGTGCGTGAACGACCAGAATCAAATCATCACCCCCATAATTTCGTCTACGAGTAAAAGTTGCGCACCCAACGCTGATGGCACACCGAACTCCGTGACTGGCGGAACCGGCCTGGCAGCGCTTGGCAATGTCGGGCGCAATAGCTTCCGCGGGCCCTTCCAGCAGGAGTGGGATTTCAGCGTTCACAAGATCACTAAAATCACAGAAAGGTTTAGCTTCCTATTCGGGGCTGATTTCTTCAACGTGTTCAACCACCCTTCCTACGCGAGCCCGCAGTCCGGCCCGCAGAGCCCTTATGCTACGTTTACGGGTGGCTCGAACGGTAATTACGGCGCGATAAACCTGTCCACTGGAGCTAGTAATATATATGACCTCGTGAACCGGCCGCGAATCGTTCAGTTTGTGGGCAAGGTCAGCTTTTAACCACATTGGGAGCATTTTCAACAAGGGGGCCAAAAAGGCCCTCCGAAAAACGAGGGGCGTCTCGTCAGCCGGGACGCCCTTTAATTTCTAACGATTGTGCGAGGGCGGGCCAGGTAGCGCGGGCTTCAGCCTGCGGGGGTTAGTACTTGCAAGGTCAAAAACCCGCAGGCTGAAGCCCGCGCTACAAATTCTTCACAACTCGAGCAACCGTTGACCATTGCCTCCCAGGATGCCGGCGACTTCACTCGCCGGCAGTCCCGATTCGCCGACATAATCCACGCACAGCTTGAATGCGTCATCGCGCCAGAAAGGATAATCCGTTCCGAGCAACAGGTGATCTGCGCCGAGGGTTTCGCGCGCGCAGCGGAGCGCCGCGGGATTGCCGTTCACCGTGTCATACCAGAAATATTTTGCCTGCACGCTGGGCGCCATGGCTGAGTCCGGCAGGAAATGATCCTTCAATTGGTCGAGACGTGCTGCGAGAAAGGGAGCGAAGCCGCCGAGGTGCGGCAGGATGATCTTGATGTCCGGAAAGCGGGACGGAAAATTCGCCTGCATGAATTGCAGCAGGCACACCGTGTCTTCGAGCGGCGCGCCGACCGGCCACACCAGGTTGGTGGATTCGATCAGTTGCGATCCGAGGCTGCCGCCGGTCGGATGAATGAAGAGAACGGCTTTGCGGCGATTGAGCTCAGCGAAAAATTCGTCGAAGGCCGGATCGGCGATGCTCTTTCCGAGGACCACGGTGCCGGCCGTCACGCCCACCATGCCGAGTTCATCGAGCGCGCGGCGCGTTTCCTGGATCGACGCCTGCACGTGCGGCAGCGGAGTGCAGGCCAAGGCCGCGAAGCGCTTCGGATATTCGCGAACGATGCGCGCGTAGATATCATTGCCGAGCCTCGCCGCGTCCACCGCATCGTTTTCCTTCGCAAAATAAGGGAGCTGGCCGGAGACGGAAAGAACCTGCATGTCCACTTTTGAAAGGTCCATGTTGCGGAAGTGGTCTTCGAGGCCGCTGAAATCCGCGGAACCCAGTTTCATCCTGCGGATTAAGCCGGTGAGGTAACTTCCACCATACAGATCCAAACGATCGAGGTATTCCAACGGAAAATAGTGCGCATGAATGTCGATCCTCACGGGAATCCTTCCAGTGATTAAATTTTCGAGCGTTGACCAGGCGCGAGTATACAACGACTCGTTTGCCACTCATTGCGCTCCATGAAACTCCGCGCGTTCTGCCGGTGGCCTCTTTGCCGCATTCTGAAAGCTTTCAACACGGAGACCACAGAGGACGCAGAGAAAGAAATTGGGCATTTTTAATTTTTGCCGATAGAGAGGGTGTGGACGAAAAAAGGACGGAGCTAAGGATTCCCCTGATGGCGCGGGTCGAGGTCCTGTGGGGGGACGAAGACGGTACTCCCCGCGTGGCGCCGGCGACGCTCGAAGACAGGTCGCACGGCGGCGTGAGTGTGCGGATGAAAAATGCGATTCGCGTTGGCTCGCATGTCGCGATCAAATGGGGAAGCGAACAAGTTTCCGGCACAGTTACGAACTGCCGCCGCGAAAAGACGGATTACTTCTTGGGCGTTAAGCGAGACGCTGGCGAAGGCGACGATCGAAAGTAGTACACATCTCCGCTCCGCGTGGCGCCTGTGCTGGCTGCCGCTGATTCTTTACTTGCTGGCTGACCCCGCGGAGTCGCTCTTGCCTGCCAAATAAAATAGCCGACTTTGTTGGTTTAGTAGCGCAGGCTTTAGCCTGTGGGGCTTCGTCCTTCCAAGGATTAAAACCCACAGGCTGAAGCCTGCGCTACTTCGATGCCAAATAAAAATAGCCGACTTTGTTGTTGGGAGAAGTGCCGTACCACATCCGCCCTTGCGAATCTCGGAAGAATTCGCGTATGGCAGGTTCGGGATGAGGGAACGGATACTCGATTACCTTCCCTGTTCTTGGGTCAAAACGTCCAATCAGGTCCATGTTGTGGGAGTCATACCAAAGATAACCGTCCGCATCAAAACCCAGGCCGTACGGACTGGGATCCGGGCCGGGCAGGGGAAATTCCTTGAAGGTTTGCGTCTGCGGGTCGAACCGAGCCATTTTTCCCCCGCGAAATTCACCGGAGTAAATCATGCCATCGGGTCCAATTTCCATGCGTCGAGGGTAAGCGTCAGGCGTTGGGAGACTCCACTGGGAAACCTTCATCGTTTTTCCGTCGACTTTGCCAATCTTGTTTACCAGCGGGCTCGTAAACCAGGCATCGCCATTCTTGTCCGGTTTGACATCGTAGGCATACTCACCTTCGACGAAGCGGGCGAATTTCCCAGTCTCAGGATCGAAGCGCGTCAGCGGGACGCCGCTCGCCCACACCTTTCCGCTCGGATCGATCCGAATGGTGTGCTTCGATCCACCATCTTCGATTCCCTCTTTTCCGGGCAGGTACGCATCCTGATATTCGGTGATCTGTTGCGTCACGGGATCCCATCTGGCGATTTTGTTCGGGCCTTGTTCGGCCAGCCAAACGGAACCGTCCGCCGCGGGCACGGCCGAATGAATTGCCGCGGTTCCAATATAGGGAACAGAAAAATCCTGCATCGCGCCTGTTTTTGGATCGAGCCGAGTGATTTTATTGGCCACGCCAAAATCGGGAATCCATAGGAAACCGTTCTTGTCGGGAGCGGCGCTGAAGGGCATGCGGCTCGGCCCGGGCATGTCATATTCCACGTAGACAATGTTCATGGCGTCGTTGCTGAAAGGCCGCACTGTTTTCTGATAGGCGGGCATGTCCGCGGGAGATTTCGGCAGCACCGAATCCGGACCGAACAGACTGTTCAAATAAGCGGCCACATCTTCCGCATCCTGATCGCTGAAATTCGGACCTAAGAAGATGCTGAAGTGCATGGCGTCGCGCATGAACGCGACGCGGTCTCTCCAACCGTCCAGGTCTCGCCTGACGGAAGCCATGCGGCTTTGGAATTGATGGCAGATGTTGCAATGAGTGAAGAGTAATTCTTTCCCTTTTGCGGGAGGCCAGAGTTGCGCGGCCTGGTATTTTGAAATTTCGTTCCAGCGCACCATGCCTTTTTGCAGAGCAAAATCGAACGAAGCGTTTTGGTCCGCAGTGAGAGTCACAGCGTTGCGAGGATCGGCGCGGTAGCCCACGGCCCTGATCTGCACGCGATAATCTCCGGCGGGCAGATCGGGTATCCGGTAGCGCCCCTGGCTGTTCGACAACACGATGACTGTGATTTTGGTTTTTGCGTTCTGCGCCTCGACGAATGCGCCCTGAAACGGCGCTCCATCGGCCCCGTTCACAGTCCCAGTGATCGCCGCGCCGTAACACGCCGAGCCGAGAAAAACTATCGAGCTGATCAGCGCCAGGGCTTTGCTTTGTGACCGCATGGGCCGCTCCTTTTTCATCCGTCGTCCGCGAAGGGTTGGAGTAACTCTTGTCCTTCGCTCTGAATTATCGAAGCTGCACCCTACGCAGCGTGAATGCGCCAATGCTAGCGTTTTTCTCCTTTTCATTCACCACAATTCCGAGATACTCGGATGCCGATCTGCGGTTGACATGGGGTGGCACCGGGCATATGTTCTTGCGCAAGGAACAAATCTAAATCGCAAAATGGGATCAAACTTATGAAACGAGATAAACAGGATCAGAACGGCTTCTCGCGGAGAGATTTCATCAAAACTACGGCCACGGGAGCCGGCGCCGCCGCTCTGACCGGGCTGGGCGTGGAAGTAGCGAAGGCCGAGGGACGGCCCGCGCACTGGGACAAGGAAGCGGACGTCGTCGTCATTGGGGCGGGAGCCACCGGGTTGCCCGCGGCGATCCAAGCGGCCGAAGGAGGCGCGTCCGTGATTCTGATCGACGCCAATTCGGACGTCGGCGGGCACGCGATCTTGAGCGGCGGAAACGTGGCACTTGGCGGCGGCACCAGCAGGCAGAAAAAATATGGAGTGGTCGATTCGCCGGACCTTCTTTTCTCGGACCTGACGGATTGGTCTGTCGTCGAGCCCAACGGGTTTCCCGATTACCGCTATAACGATAAGGAAGTCATCCGCGCCTTTGCCGACGAAAGCGCGAAGACCTACGAGTGGCTGGTCGAACATGGCGTCACTTTTGTGGAAAAAGCTCCGGACACGCTTGGCGGGCACGCCTGCGGCAACTCCGCTCCGAGGGAAAGTCATGCCGCGCCGATGGCGTTCACGCTCGTTCAGAATGGCGGCCCGCTGCCTGCCGATAAGGGGGCAACCACCTCCTCGGGCGTGGGCCTCATCCGGCCGCTGGAAGCCAGCGCTAGAAAACAGGGCGTGCAGATTCTCCTGCAGCACAAGATGACGGGCATCGTCCGCGAGAATCCGAATTCGGGGAGAGTCTTGGGAATTTCGGCAACGAGCCAGGGCAAAACCGTGAACATCCGCGCGCGCAAGGGCGTCATAATCGGCACGGGCGGACACAGCAGCAATGTGAACTTCCGCAGGATCTTCGATCCGCGCCTCACCGAAGAGTACCAGGTGGCCGGCGAGCCGTACTCCTTCCAGGATGCCAGCGGAGAAATAGCGGCCATGGGCGTCGGCGCATCACTCTGGGGCGCATTCAACCAATCCGGAGAATTTGGCCAGAATGTGACCAAGGCGGGTTGGATTGGGTGCCAATACGGTTATGTGAACCTGAGCTGGCAGCCGGACAGTCCCATTTTTTCCCGGGCGCGCGCCTCCGGCCTCTTCGTGAAGGATTACCAGGACGCGATCCTTGTGAACGTAGCGGGCCTGCGTTTTTATGACGAAACGCAAGGCCAATTCCCCGCCAACAACTACAATTCCATCAAGTCGTATATCCCGCGAAGTTACCTCAACGCCGCGAATGTGAAGTACGAGACTTCCAACTTCATCAACGCGGCCCTGGCGGGAACCGGCGATACCACCCCGGGCGGCGGCCCGATCTGGGCTATCTTCGACGCGGACGCCGTGAAGCGCGAAGGCTGGAAAGTTACGGCGCCCTACGTAGATGAAGCACAGGGATACTTTTTCTCCGCGAATTCCGTCGCGGAACTCGCCGCTAAAATTGTGAACAAGTTTCAGCGAAAACCGATGCCGCCGAGCGCGCTGCAAGATACGGTGACGCGCTACAACTCGTTTGTGGATGCCGGCAAAGACGCAGACTTCGGCAAAGCCGCGCCGAAATATAAGATTCAGACGCTTCCCTTCTACGCAGCCTGGGCCACGCCCGTGATTCACGACACGCGCTCTGGGCTGCGCATCAATGCAAAATGCCAGGTGGTGGACCTCAACGGCGACACCATTCCCGGCCTATATTGCGGAGGCGAGTCCGCGGGAGGATTCAGCATGCACGGCCTGGCGAGATGCGCGGTGCAAGGGCGAATCGCAGGAAGAAATGCCGCCGCGGAGACGCTCAAGGGATAGTGCCGCTCACACGAGCGTTGCGGGTGGCAATATTCGGCGGCAGATCCTTAATTGATTGCAGGTAAGTGATCGCCTGGCCCTTGCGGTCGGTCTTGCTGGTCAAGTTGTTGATCTAGTTCGTGAAAAGAAATCCCCACACCCTTCACAAGAACGCCGAAGGAATGCGGCACCCGGAAATTCAATCCAGCCCAAAAGCTGGCCGACCCGCCCGTGGCGGCACGTAGGCACACGTGAAAGCAACCTGCATCACAGTAGGACAGTCGTCGAATAATTACCCTTGCCGGCCGATTTCCAAGCGCTGGATGGCATACTCGTATCGCCGTCAGGCGCATCCGCCACTTGAACGAGCGCATCGCTGACATTATTCTTTTCGTGAGGCGTCAGCCCATTGTTCGCATTTCGGAGATGATATAGACTGCGCACTTCCGTGATTGTGCGACCGGGATAAGGAGGACGTTTATGGCACGCTGCGTCTCCATGAAGTCGACTGCGGGTTTTCTAGCTGTACTAGGGATGGTTTGTAGTTCGTTCGCATTCGCGCAGGGACAAGCGCAAGGGGAAGCCGGGACGGGCCAAAGAGGGCAGGCAGGTCGAGTAGGCGGAGCCGGACAGGCGCGTCCGGGTGAGGTTGTGGCGCCCCTGTTCTTGAAGGTGGAATGGGTGCGGCCGCCGATACAGACGGGACAAGTTCCCATGATACAGGAAAACATCGTCGATCCGAATGTGGAGGTCAGGTGGTACGGTGCGGCTGCCAAGAAGTTGCTGACCACGGGCACACCCGGGAGTGACGTCGCACCGTTTGGCGTCTGGTCGGGTGAATGCGACGGTCCCTTTGCCATCACCTTCCGGTTGAAGAACAACAGCTCTGTCGACATGACCGGGCTTGCCAACGTCCACTGGTTCGTCAAGACCTCGGGTTTCCACCAAGTTCGGCCCGTCATCGTGCTCCCCGACGGGACCATGCTCGTCGCCGATCTACCTTTTTCCTCCGTTCCGATGCTGTCCCAGACCGAATTCTCATTGATGGGTCTCCGCTGGCTCAAGCTCGATAAAGACCGCGTGGTTACGCTCGGTCGAAACCCCGCCCCGGCCAACGAAACCTGGGTTCCCGACCCCGATCTGAGCAAAGTTGACGAAGTGGGTTTTGTTGACTTGATGCCCAGCAGCGGTCACGGTACCGGCGGCTACATCCAACTCGGCCAGATCGAGGTGTTCGGCAAGACTGTCCCGCGCGACGCCACGACCAGCAGCACACACTAAAGCCGCAAGTTCATCGCGCTAGCTTGGCGATGCAATCGTCTTCCGGCTTTGGCGCCGTATTGCAAGCTTCTGGTGTGACGGGCGGTCAGGATTTGGGTGCATTCAGCTGGGCCGTGGGTTTATAAGATTGCCTTTCGAGGCCTCGAAACGGAAATCCCAAATACTGCGTCAATCAAGGAAGGCGGCGGATTAGGGTCTGGAACATGGGTAGGCGGTTCGCCGCCGCAGACGAAAGATTCAGGAGGAGGCAGACATGATCGATATGAGGAAACTGGTTCTTGGGCTGGCCGCGCTTGCGGCTTTCGTCTCGTTTGGCACGTTGGCTGAGGCACAGCAGCAGCCTCAGCCGCTCAAAGTGACGAAGATCAGTGACAACGTTTACTGGATCCAAGGCGGCGTTGGTTCGAATGACGGTGTGATTGTGGGCACCACTGGCGTCATTGTCGTGGATACCAAATCCACAGCGGATTCGGAGACGGGAGTGATTGCCGAAATCGCCAAAATCACTCCAAAAATGGTGGATACGGCCATTATCACCCACAGTGACGGCGACCACGTCAACGGCCTCGCCGCTTTCCCGGCGGGCTTAACCATCATTGCGCAGGAAAACTGCAAAAAGGAGATGGAAGCGTCCGCGGGCGCCCGCAACCCCGCGCCCCAGGATCGCCTGCCTACGAAGACTTACGACAAAACGGATAAGCTGACCATCGATGGCGTGAATATCCGCCTATACCACTGGGCGCCGGGACACACGAGCGGCGACACCGTCGTGTATCTCCCCGATCAGAAAATCGTCTTCGGCGGCGACCTGCTGGTCACCAACCGCCCCGATACGGGGATTCACTTGGAAAAGAATGGCTCGGCCGCCGGATGGATCGAAAATGCCAAGGGGATGCTCGCCCTGGATTCCGATACGTACTTGACCGGGCACGGCGATCGGATGACCAAAGCCGACGTCCAGAAAAAACTCGACTTCATTCAGGACAAGTACAACAAGATTCAGGCCATGGCGGCGCAAGGCAAGTCACTCGACGAAATCAAGACGTCGCTTGGCGAGCCCACCGCCGCGCCGCCGCCAAATCCGAATGGCGCGCCGCCGGCCGCCACCTTGACCGAAGTGATTTACAAGGAAGTTTCGAAGAAGGGCTAAGCACGGGTGAGATGTTTCCTTTCCGCCGGGCGTCCGCCTCGTTGTGGGCGCCCGCTTTCTTTGGCCATACGTCTCCCTTCTACGCAGCCTGGGCCACGCCCGTGATTCACGACACGCGCTCCGGCCTGCGCATCAACGCCAAGTGCCAGGTGGCGAACCCCAACGGCGAAGTAATTCTCGGCCTGTACTGCGGAGGCGAGTCTGCAGGAGGATTCACCATGCACGGCTTGGCGAGGTGCGCGGTGCAGGGCCGAATCGCAGGAAGGAACGCTGCTGCGGAAACGGTCAAGGGTTAGCCCATGTTCGTCACTCAGCGGGTCAAAGTAGGATAAAGTCCTTTGAAATCAGTTTAGGCAATGGCCGAGTCTGCACTACATTTCAGGATCTGAATCGGCTCCAGACCTTCCGGTAACTGCAGTTGAAGCTGGTGCAGGATCTTCTGCTGCTCATTATCGAGTTTCGTGATGCGCCGCAGCCAGATCTCTCGTCCTTCGACGGTCGGCAATACGATATCGACGCTGTAGAGCTCCGCGAGTCGCTTCAGGACTTTGGCCGGGGAATAGTCCGAATCTCTCCGCTTCAGCAGATGCTTGAGGGTTACGAGCAGAGCGTAGCCGAGAAACGCCACCAGCACGTGCGCCTTCACGCGTCTTTCGAGTTGATGGAACAGCGGCCGGATCGCCAGTTCGCTTTTGAGCGTGCGGAAGGCTGCTTCCACTTCCGTCAATTGCATGTATTTCTTCCATAGAGCGGCAGCCGAGTCGGCGGTCAGATTCGTGCGTAGCAAATAGGCTCCCTCGCGCGCTTCGATCCATTGCTGTTGTTCCGCCTTCTGCCGCCAGAACAGGCGTGGCCCTTCTTTGCCATCTTTCACCGTCATCTCATACAGATCCGCTACTTGCGGGTGAGAGGCCTGGATGCGGCCGAGATTTCGCTCCATCTTGAAACGGTCCTTCAGTTGGCCTTCCGCGATGCGCTTCTCAAGTCCCGTGAGCGCTTTTTCGATCTTCACCACAAAGCGGCTGCGGATGGCTTTCTCTTTCTCCTTCCGTCCGGCCGTGCGACAGAGGATGTAGGTCTCTTCACCGCCCGGAACCTTGATCTGCTTGACCTCCACTTCGGGGCGGATCCTCTCGAAGTCATCCTTCAGCAGTTCCTGTTCAAACTGCTTCAGCTTGCTCCGCGTCGTGCCCACCAGATACTGTCCCCCGCGCTTGCGGATCGCTACCAGGTTCTCCTCGCTCACCACACCGCGATCGAAGATCCATACCCGGCGGGCCTTTCCGTGCTTGCGCTCCACCGTGCGCAGGATCGCTTCGACCGTCGTGACATCGGCCCGGTTCCCATCGAATAGTTCGTAGCTGAATGGAAAACCGTCTGGGTTGACGATCAACGCCAGCACCAGCTGTTCGCAGTCGGGACGATGATCCCGCGAGTAGCCCCGCTGCATCATGGGGTTCTCTTCCGCCGCCCCCTCCACATACGTGCTGGTCAGATCGTAGAGGAGCACGTCGAACTCGGCCTCGAACAACTCGCCGAAGCGCTGCTTCAGATGCTGTTCGATCTTGGCCTTCAGCGGCAGAAGACGATCGAGGCAACGATACAACCGCGTGTCGTTGATCTTGCCTTCCGCGATGTGCAGCAGATCGTCCAGTGCGGTGGAGGGGTACCAATGCTGCTCCACGGCCAGCTCACTGCCCGGATCGCATAGCCGGTTGATCGCCAGCACGGCTGCGACACGGGACCAGGGCACATCGGCACTCTCCTCATCGAGATGCTGAGCGAAGAACTCATCGAGCTTCAACTGCTTCCACAACTCCAGTCCGAGATAGCCGTCACCGAATCGTCGTGTGCGCTCGACCCGCACTTTTTTCACCAACACCCGTGCTACGTTCGGATCATCGGGCGCTTCTGCTTCGGAGGGAAACAGCTTCAGCTGGGTATGCTCGCCCTGCTCGTTGAAAGCCTCGACGGTCTTCTGCCAACGTGCATGGGCAGAACCGTTCAGCTCACCGAGATAGCAAAGCGTGCGCTGTCGCGGGCCATCGGGTGTTCGGAAGGTCTCGACGAGAGACCAATACCTGTGTTCCTTGCCGTCTTTGTTCCTCTGGTGCTGGCGAAGATACATGTTGCAGCGATGGTCTCAGGAGAGAAACTGCACTGCAAGTAGGTTGGTCTGCACTACACGAAGTTTTCGATCAGCGTGGGCTGAAAACAAATCACTTCGATAGGAAAATCAGGAGCAAAATAACTAAACCGCTGTTACCGTGACGAACTTCGGTTAGCGGGCCGCTGAATTCTAATCCACTCGACGGCAAAACAAATTGCGTCGCGTTTGTTGTTTGTTCCGACGGCGAAATCGCTAACGAACTGGATAGGTCCCAATCAATGGGCCAGTTACCCACAAATTGACGGCGGCCAGCGCCCATGCTACAAGTCGCTTCCATGCCAAGACTATTTCTCACCATTGCGATAGGGACTTTAATGGTCAGCGCCATGAGTCTGTTTCCGGCTCACCTCCCAGCGCAGGCCTCTAGCCCTGCCGCATTGCGAGGTGTGGTCAGCTCACAGCAGGAAGGGCTCATGGAAGGCGTGGTCGTGAGCGCGCGGCGCGAGGGCGCCAACTTCACTGTATCGGTCGTGAGCGACGCGCAAGGCAAATACAGCTTCCCCCGGACCCACCTGGAGCCGGGGAAATATGCTCTCACGATCCGCGCCGTGGGGTACGACTTGTCGGGCCCCGGACAGGTGGAGATCACAAATGGCAGGACCACAACAGCGGACCTCAAGCTCGACAAAACCAAGGATCTTGCTTCACAAATGAGTTCACTGGAGTGGGCCATGAGCGCCTCCGGTACGCCCGAACAGAAAGACCATCTCATATATCAAATAGGAAATTGTGCCTACTGCCATGCCTGGGAACGCATCATGAAATCGAACCACACAGCCGACGAGTTCGTGGATCTGATCACTCGTATGCAGTCGTACTACCCGGACGGGTCGGCAGTGAGCAGGGACAATCGAGGTCGCGGGCAGATCGGCATGCCCAGTCAGGTGGCCGCTGCCGCGCAAAATCCCCGATGGGGGCTCGAGCCGTTGTGGGTCCCGAAAAAGGAACTGGCCGAGTACCTTGCTACGATCAACTTGAGCGGCGGCAGAACAACATGGCCTTATGAATTGAAAACACTGCCTCGCCCCAAGGGCAAGGCCACGCGCATCATCATCACTCAGTACGATATGCCGCGCCCTGATACGGTGGCGCATGACCTCGACCTCGATTCCAGCGGCACGCCGTGGTACACCGACGAAAGCCGGATGTTTTTCGGGAAGATGAATCCGAAAACCGGCAAGTTCACAGAATACTCTCTGCCGCCGGTACCCCCCGGAGATCTGCAGGGGGCGAGGGACATTCAGGTGGATCGCGACGATAACATCTGGTTCCCTCGGAGGATCGCCGGAGCCGCGGTCGTGCTGACCAGATTCAATCCGAAGACGGAAGAGTTGAGCACCCTCGAAGGAGTGGGCACGCAATTCATGGCGATCGGCCCTGAAGGTAAGATTTGGGCGGGCTGGACGCGGATCAATCCGAAGACCATGCAAGTAGAGGCTACTTATAGCTGGGCAAAATCGCCGAACATTCCTCCCGGTCCCCACTTCCAGTATATTGACCTCACTGTGGTCAACTCCAAGGGCAATCCCTACGCGCCGGATTTCGGCGGCTCCTACATCATCGGGATTGACGCCGCGACCGGTGAGGCCAAGTTCTGGCAGGTTCCGACGCCAAGGTCATCGCCGCGCCGAGGCCGTATGGATGCACAGGATCGTTTCTGGTTTGCCGAGTATACCGGGGACAAGATCGGCATGTTCGATACTCGCACGGAAAGATTCCAGGAATGGCCCATGCCTCGCAAGTACACCACACCGTACGCTGTCTCGGCCCCCGACAAAAACGGCTATGTTTATGCCACAAGTAACATGGCCGAACGCCTGATGCGTCTGGATCCGAAAACCGGAGAAATTGTCGAATACCAGATGCCCACCGAGTTCGATTCGAAGAAGATCACCTACGATCCCACCACCAGCCGCGTGATTCTGTGGATGGTAAACACTCGCACCGCAAGAATGATGAAGGTCGAACCCTTTGATTAAACTTGATTAGGATTGACTAGACACGTGCTCTGGCGGGTGGCCGAACCTTGGCACTTTTGGAAGGGTCGGGGTTTTGATGTCCTCTTCGGGCCTTGATCCGCATTGCCCTCGTTAACTGAGTTGCGGACTCACAGAATAACATCGCACCCTTCGACCGCTCGAAAAACCACAAGGGGTCGAGCACCCGCAAGTTGAAAACCACCTAAAGAAGGGAGCTACCCATCACAAAATTGGGCCCAGGATTTCATTTGGGGAAATTCCGAGGGCTAAAACGAATCAAGATCCCAGTTGACAAAAACAATGCTACCCCGCTATATCGTGCGTAGATGCAATGCGAAAAATAGGCTTTCCATCCAGAAAGAGTCTCCATATGAATAGGTTTGCCGTCCTCGTGGGAACATTGCTTGTCGCCACGCTCGCCGCACCTGCGATTAATCCCCAACTCATGCTGCGTGCCGCGCCTGCTCCTGTCGGAAATGCCAATGATGGCAAGGCCTTCTGGCAGGCGCAGATGTGCCAATACTGCCATGGCGTGCAGGCGGAAGGCGCCTGGGGACCGGACCTGGCGGGCCGCGGATTCAGCCAAGCGCAGATGATTCGCGCGCTCCGTCAGCCCTATGGACTGATGCCTGCCTACACCGAAACGCAAGTGAGCGACCAGACGATTGCCAACCTCCTGGCATATTTCTCCACTTTGCCGCGAGCGGAACAGTTTGGCCCCTGGCGCTGGCAATCTCCTCCGGCCGGCGCACCCGAGGGGCAGCGGCTCCAAAGCGCCTTTGGTTGCGGCCAGTGCCATGAGCCTGAGCTGGCCATTCCCCGCCGATGGGTGGGGGGCGAGACCAAAACCGCGGACTTCCCCTTTTTCGAAAAGCAGATCTACGAGCACACAGTCAAGTACCCGACGGGGCGGATGGGAAATTACTCGAGAGAACGGTTGCCGGAAATGGTTTTGCGTGTGATCTACCAATTCATGCTGGACGCGGGATTGCGCGCGCCGATTAACGCGTCTCTGAAGGTTGGGCCGAGCGAGGGCGCGAACACGACGTATGTGCTGTACGTACTCAACGATGGCGTGGCGGAAAAAGGCATTGACGCCGAGGAAGTCACGATTTTCCTGAAGATCCCTCCGGGAACCAAGTTTGTCGGCGCGACGGGCACAGGGTTCAAGGGAGTTCGACCGCTCGCGCAGTTAGGGATCGACCCGTCCATTGCGAACACACCCGGCCGGTTCGATCCTTCTCCAAGTCCAAAACTTCCCGAACGTCCGAGGCCCGACCTCTCGGGAGATGTTGCGGTGTGGGAAGTCCCGCGCATCGCCGCTTCCGAAACGCAGGTCTACACTCTGACCCTTTCAGGGCCCGCGGCTGATATCTACACCGTTCCCGGTCCCGGACCCACGGGGCAGGTTTTCAAAGGGTTCGAGGGTTCTACGGTGTATTGGGCCAAGCCCGGTGCGCGCATGGGGCCGCCCCAGCTCATGTATCGCGATCTACGGCTTCCGGACAAGGGCGACCAGGTGGCCGTGACGGCTGCTCGATGATGGAACGACCAACTCGCAGGGAGGTGGAAAAATGCCGATGCAATCGAAATTGAATTCCATGCGATGGCCTCTGCTTCGCATGTGGGCGGTGCTGATTCTGGTCTCCTGCGGCCTTGCCGGGCAGGCGCTCGCCCAGGAGCCGGGGGCGCGCGACAGGATTTACGTCGTGACGCACGCCGACCTGCTCGGGCCGAACATGCCCGCGGGGAAGAAATTGCTGCAGCAATACGTCGCCGACAGCCGCAAGGAAAAGGGCTGCATCCGCATCGAGGTCTACGAGCAGGTCTCGCGCCTCAATCATCATATGATCGTCGAAGTCTGGGAATCGCAGCAGGCATACGACGCGCACTTAGCCGCCGCGCACACCGTTCAGTTCCGCCACGAGCTCGATCCCATGCTCGGAAGCCCTTATGACGAGCGCCTTCATCACATCCTCGAATAGCGCTCGATTTTGCGTGCGTCCAAAACCTGGAAATGGCGGGATTTTGCAAATGTGCGGCAAGGAAGAATTGGTGAACCGGGCAGGACTCGAACCTGCAACCCGCTGATTAAGAGTCAGCTGCTCTACCATTGAGCTACCGGTCCACGAGCTTTTTATTTTACCACGACTGGACCATTTTTCTGGCCGCCCGCGACGCGCAAGATTTGCGCTCAATCGCGCAATTTTTCCGCGATTTCCTTGGCGATTTGTTTCGCTCGCTCAACGTCGTTCGGTTCCAGAGAGATCGCCGCGACGCGCGGATGCCCTCCACCGCCGTATTGTTCCGCGAGGCTTGCCAGATTGTCTTCCGCGGCGTCGGGATTCCAGGGATTTGAGCCAATCGAAATTTTCGCCCGCGTCGGCGAAGCGAGCACGCTCACCGTGTAGCGCGCGGCCGGGTACAGCATGTAAGGAATAAATTTATTGTAGCCATCGATGTCCAGGTCGCTGATATCGAAATAAATCACGCCGCCGCGGACTTCGATGCGCTGCCGCAGCAAGTCGATCGAATGGTGATGCTTTTCGAGCAGCGGGCCGAGGTGCTTCGCGACGATCGGCAGCTGGATCATTTCCGCGAGCGGGCGCACGGACAAATCCGGAATGATTTTGGCGGGCAGGCCTTCTTCGGGCGCAGCTTCGATCACCAGGGCCAGTTGCGTCGCAGGCTCCGCGAGAGCCACCGCGGATTCCGGCGTGGGATATTGTGCACCGTCGATAATATCGCCCCAGTAAATAAGCTCGGCGAGCGGCTTCACGTCAAAGCCGAACTGCGCGCTGGTCACATCGGCCAGCAGCTTGGTGCAGGATTTGTAATCGGAGTTATAAAATTTATGGCCGCTGCGGTCCTGGCGAAAGTGCTCCGCATCGGCTGGCGTGAGAAACGCGCTCTGGTGGTGGTCAAACCACCAGGTTACGCGCGGCGAACTCGAGTATTTGAAATCGACGATGGCGTTTTCATCGCCATCGAACAGGGATTCCGGGAATGGATGCCGTGCCTGGTGCGTCATCCCCGTGAAATGAAACTCCGCTCCTGGCCGGATGCGCTCTCGAAAAAAGCGGTAGAAAACCGCCGACGACGCCGCGCCGTCGAAGCATCGGTCGTGAAAGCACAATCGAACTTTGACCGGGTCCGCCACTCTCCGCCCTCGCCCCATCCGATTGACAAATGTAAAAGCAGATGGAAAGCCCTAAAAGATGGACGGGACCGGCAAGAATGTCAAGATTAAAAGGAAGACCCACAAACCGGGAAAAGAGAAACCAACTAAACTGCGGCGCAAAGGCCTAAGCCGTTCACTAAGGGTGCGCGGCAGCCAACGCCGGGGACGCTCACCGCAGGACAACGGCTGCCGCGACGAAAGCAAACCAGTCTTATTTGCCGGCAAAGCTTTTTGCAATGCCGGCCGCGATCGGGACCTCGAACTTCTCGTGCTGGTACGCCTTCACCATGAGCAGGATCCAGAGAATGAACGCAACCAGACTGATCAGGCCGTACAGCATAGATCCCAGCCCGAAAGCGCCAAATCCGCCCATCATCATGAATCCCACTCGAAAGAAGAAAATCCCAATGACAATGTTAAGGATGTGCAGCCCGCCGAACACAACGATCGATTGCGCCGCATGAAAACGGACAAACGGACGCTTGTCGATCAAAAAGAAAATGATTCCCGTCACCCATCCAATCAAATAGCACAATAACGCGGCTACGTTTTCAGCCATCCCCGGCTGTGCACTCTGCGTTGTTTGCGCCACTGCTCCTCCTGACTGTGCCTCACCGCATTTGGGGCAGAATGCCGCGCCCGCCCCCACTTCAGTGCCACACTTGCCGCAAAAGGCCATTGTGTTTCTCCCCTCTGGAAGTCGTTAAGGAAAGAGCCCCCGCTCATGGCGCGAAGGCTATCACCGCTGCCTTCGCCGCACAAGCGCAACTGTGTAAATCCGCGATGTAAATTGGCAGTTGGAAAGTTTGGTGTCTGTAAGATTTCCTGTTGAAAGTATGGGGAGAAAAAGCAAGGGTGTCTCCAGAACCAACGACCCTAGTGGGGGTCGAAGAGAGGAGACACCCTATGTCTATATCGCCTGTAGGAAGGGTAGCACTGCGGGAGTTGATGGAACAAGCTTGGCAACAGGTGGAAGGGCAAGCGCGGGGGATGCTGAAGAAAGCTGTCGAGGGGCTGCTGGTGGCCGAGCGAGACCGGCGCGTGAGCGAGGCCAAGCAGCGGGGCGAGAAAGTGTACCGTTGGGGCTACACGGTGCGGAAGTGTTGGACGACGCTGTGGGGAAGCCTGGAGCAAGTGCGCGTTCCGCGGCTGCGCGGGCGGGAAGAGATCGGACTGGTGGAACGCTATGAACGGCACGGGTTGGATCAGATGCTGTTCGCGCTGACGGTGGGCGGACTGAGTCAGCGCAAGGTGGTCGGATGGGTGCGGCGGTTTCTGGGCGGGACGCTTTCGCCGGCCACGATCGGAGCGGTGCTGCAGCAAGCGCAACAGCAAGTCGAGCAGCGGCGCAGCGCAGCGATTGTGCCGGGACGTTATCGAGCCATCGTGGTGGACGGAATTTACCTGCGGTATCGGCGGAGTGTTTCGCAGCCAGGACGCAAAGGCGTGCTGCTGGTGGCGGTGGGGGTGCGGGAAGGCGGCGCATTTGAAGTACTGGACTGGCGGGCGGCTTCGGCGGAAACCACCGAGGACTATGAAGAGTTGCTGACACGATTATGGAAACGCGGGTTGGAGAAGGTGGAATTGATCGTGAGTGATGGACTGACCGCGATCGTCAGTGCGGCGCAGATGGTGTATCCAGCAGCTCGGCATCAGCGCTGCCTGGCGCATTGGTTTCGCAACCTGGAAGCGCTGACGCCGCGATTTGCGTGGGTCCAGCGGCGGAAATTCCGGCGGGAGTTCTGGTGGATCTGGGACGCGGAGAACCAAGCGCAGGCACGGGACTGGGCGCGGCGATTCTGCGCGCGCTGGCGGTGTGCCGCGCCGGAGATGGTCGAGAAATTCCAATTCGAGCTGGAAGAGGTGCTGGCGTTTTTCAACTTCCCAGCGCACTGGCGCCATCGGCTGCGCACAACCAACTTGGGCGAAGGCTGGTTCAAACATTTGCGCCGCTATTTGAGCCGCTTCCCCGGATGTCGTAACGCCGAGCACAGCGAGCAGGTTCTCGGTTGCTTCCTGCTCGCAGCAGAATCGATGCATCGATGAGGAGCTTTATGAACCGGAGCACCCCTCAACCTGCTTTCAACAGAAATGCTGGACAGTGCCAAAGTTTGCCCCTGATTGCGCGCCGTTGTAAACTATGCTCGATCTTAGAGGATTTCCCTCGCCGGGAGGGGCTGGTGGCCCTAGCCTCACCGCGAATGGCGTCCGCACGAACCGATGGAGACGACCCTCAATCTTGTCTGGCTCGCTGTCACCGTGGCTGCAATGTGGCTGTGGCGATTCCGCTGGACCGTGTCACGGCAAAACCCGAGACACAGCACAAGAATGGAAGCGGTTGCAATGGTCTGTGTGCTGGCCCTTCTATTCCCGGTCATTTCCCTTACCGACGACCTGCACCCTGAAACCGTGGCTGTGGACGCGGCCTCAGGCAAACGCAATGCCTGCCTGATCGCGGCCAGCGCTCCACACATGCGGGCCGCAACGGTAAGCTCCGGAACTCGTTTGGCGGTGGGGATGAACTCGTGCCCCTTCGCGGCAGTCAATTTAATCCCTGCGGAATTTGTTTCTCGTGCTAAGTTTCACAATCCAAGCTATTTAGCTAACAGTTCTCCCGGCCGGTCTCCCCCCTCTCTCCTGTAATCGCATACGCCAATTTCGTTGCCGCGCTTGCCCGAAGTGTGACCGGGCGGGGCGTCGCTTCCTATTTTCTCTTCTGGCGAATGGGTTCAGAGGTTGCGCATTCGGAAATACGACTTTGGATCTTTCAGATGTGCCGAGTTCAGAAAGCTCGGCGCGCACAGGCCTGAATAGAGAGGCAGATATGAACAGAATCTTAATTTTGATCCTGCTAGCGGCACTTCTACCCGCAATGGGTTGTGGCCAGGAAAATTCCAACCCGAAAGCGGAGGCGCCCCCACCGGCGCAAGTGGAGCGTGAACAGGATGGAGGCGTAGTCCAGGTCGATCATCCGGAACAGATTGCGCTGGTCACAGCGGTTGCGCGCAATTCCAGGCCGGAACTGGTTGTGACGGGAGTTGTAACTCCGGACATTTCGCGGAATGTGCCGGTCGTCTCGCTAGCCTCAGGGCGCGTCGTGGAGATTCGTGCTCGCCTGGGCGACGCGGTCAAAAAGGGCGACGTGCTGTTGAGGGTGCGCAGTGATGACATTTCCGGAGGCTACTCGGATTACCGCGAAGCCGTTGCCGACGAGCAACTCGCGCGCACGCAATTTGCCCGCGCGACGGATCTTTATGCCCACAGTGCCATCTCGTTGAACGACCTTCAGATCGCGCAAGATACGGAAGAAAAAGCCAAAGTGGATATGGAGACCACGGCAGAGCATCTCCGCTTGCTTGGCAGCGATCCTGACAAGCCGAACAACATCGTGGAAATCCACGCCCCTGTTTCTGGAGTAATTACTGACCAACAAGTTACTGACGCCGCGTCCGTGCAGGCGTTTGGGCCAAACCCGTTCACGATTTCGGACTTGTCCTCGGTCTGGGTTGTCTGCGACGTGCACGAAAACCAACTGGCCAGCGTGCGCTTGGGCGACGCCGCCGAGATCCGCTTGAACGCTTATCCCGACCAGCTTTTCAAAGGCACGATCAGCAACATCGGCGCCATCCTCGATCCGAATCTTCGAACGGCCAAGGTGCGCATGGAAGTGCGCAATCCGGGGATCATGCGCCTGGGCATGTTCGTGACGGCCACGTTCCGCGGGCAGAAGCAGGTGACGCATACCGTTATTCCGTCCACGGCGATCCTGCATCTCCACGACACCGACTGGGTATTCGCGATCACGCCGGACAAGAAGTTTCAGCGCGTGGAAATTGTAGCCGGCGTTTCGCTGCCTGGAGATTTGCAGGAAGTCGTCTCCGGCATCCTGCCGGGAGCGCAAGTGGTCCGGAACGCGCTCACCTTGCAGAACATGGTGGAGCAGTAAAATGATTCGCAGACTCGTCGATTTCGCCCTCGAGAACCGCTTCATGATGCTTGCTGCTGCGGTCCTCCTTTTTGGGTGGGGCGCAATCTCGTTTCATCAACTTCCTATCGAAGCGTATCCCGATGTGGCGGACAATTATGTGGAAATCATCACGCAATGGCCGGGCATCTCGGCGGAACAAATCGAGCAGCAGGTCACCATTCCCCTTGAAATTGCAATGAACGGCATCCCACACGTGGCTCACTTGCGCTCCTTCTCACTGTTCGGGCTCTCGGACCTGAAGCTGATTTTCGATGATGAAGAGGAGAACGCCTGGGACCGTGAGAGGGCCCTCGAGCGCCTTTCGCAAGTCACCTTGCCGCCGGGGGTATCACCGCAGATGGGAACGGATTGGAGCCCGGTTGGCCAGATCTACTTCTTCACATTGAAAAGCACCAATCCCCAGTATGACGTGATGGATTTGAAATCGATCGAAGATTGGACTGTCGAGAAGAATTTCAAATCGGTCCCCGATGTTGTCGATGTCGCCAGCTTCGGCGGCCCCACGCGCGAGTATCAGGTTCGCCTGGATCCCACGAAGTTGATTTCCTATGGACTCAGCATCTCCCAAGTGGAGCAGCAGCTCACCAACAACAATATCAATGCAGGCGGTAGTTTCATCGAATCCGGCCAGCAGCAAATCAATATCCGGGAAGTTGGACTGGTCCGAACCGTCCGCGATATCGAAAACACAGTGCTCACGGCCAAGAATGGCACCGCGCTCCGGGTCAAGGATATTGCAGTCGTGGGGCAAGGACCGAAGATACGGCTTGGCCAGTTCGCGCGCGCGATCCATCGTGAAGACGGGAAAATAATCGATAACGACGACGTGGTCTCGGGCATCGTGCTCTTGCGTAAGGGCGCGAATGCGGACGAGGCGCTCGCGGGAATCCACGCCAAGGTAAAGGAGTTGAACGATCGCATTTTGCCTCCCGGCGTGAAAGTCGTTCCGTTCATCGACCGCAGTGATTTGGTGTACTTCACGACGCATACCGTCCTCCACAACCTCACGGAAGGCATCATTCTGGTAGTAATCGTTCTCTTTCTGTTTGTCGGGAATGTCCGCGCGGCAATCATTGTCGCTCTCACAATTCCGTTTGCGCTGCTGTTCGCCGCAACTTGCCTCAACTTGAAAGGTATTCCCGCAAACTTGCTCTCTCTGGGAGCGCTGGATTTTGGAATGGTTGTGGATGGCGCTGTGGTGATGGTTGAGAACATCGTCCGGCACATGACCCATCCGAAAAATTCCTCAAGAAATGCGAAGGAAGTCGTCAGCGAAGCAGCACATGAAGTGCAGAGGCCGGTCTTCTACGCCATCGCTATCATCATCACTGCTTATCTGCCTATCTTTACGCTGCAACGAGTCGAGGGCAGGCTGTTCAGGCCTATGGCCTGGACCGTGTCGTTTGCCCTCCTCGGGGCACTGATTTTTTCGATGCTCATCGCCCCGGTTCTTTCGACCCTGCTGTTTCGCAAAGGGGTCAAGGAATGGCACAACCCGGCGATGGAATTCTTGACAGATCGCTATCGCAAGTCGGTGCGGTATGCGATTGAGCATCGCGCGTTGACCGTGGGAGTAGGCGTGGCGGGATTATGCGTGGCCATTTTTCTTGTCTCCAGCGGTGTGATTGGATCCGAGTTTTTGCCCCATTTGGACGAGGGCGCAATCTGGGTGCGAGGAACCCTTGCGTCCAGCGTCGGACCCAGTGAATCGATCCGCATCGCAAACCAGGCTCGCACGCTGCTGTGCTCCTTTCCCGAGGTTCCAGAGTGCACCAGCCAGGTGGGGCGGCCCGATGACGGGACCGACGCGACAGGATTTTTCAACACGGAGTACTTCGTGGAACTGAAGCCCAAGGAAGAGTGGCGGTCCGTCTTCCATCAGGATAAGGACAGACTGATCGCCGCCATGAATCGCGAATTGGAACAGATCCCCGGCGTAACGTGGGGTTTTTCTCAGCCCATTGAAGACAACATGGAAGAAGCGGTCAGCGGCGTGAAGGGCGAGCTGGCCACCAAGATCTATGGCGATGACTTGAAGGTCCTCGAGGAAAAAGCCGATCAGATTGTCAACGCGATGCAGCAGGTCAGGGGAATCGAGGATCTCGGAGTCTTTCGCGTCCTGGGACAGCCCAACATCAACTTCGAAGTGGACCGCGAGCAGGCCGCGCGCTATCAAATCAACGTCGCGGATATCCAGGATGCCATCCAGACGGCCGTGGGAGGATCTGCTCTCACCGAGGTATTGCAAGGCGAACAGCGCTACGACCTGGTCTTGCGTTACCTCCCGCAATACCGCACGACGAAGGAAGCTCTGGAAGACATCCGCCTGTTATCGCCGTCGGGCGAGCGAGTCTCGCTCGCGCAGCTCTGCACGATTAAGGAGCAGGACGGCGGCTCGGAAATCTACCGCGAAGAAAACCAACGGTACGTGGCGATCAAATACAGCGTGCGGGGCCGGGATCTCGGCGGCGCGGTCGAGGAAGCGATGCGCAATGTGAACGCACAAGTACAATTACCACGCGGATATAGAATCGACTGGGAAGGCGAATATGAAAGCCAGAAGCGGGCCCAGGCGCGCCTGCTCGTCATCGTGCCGCTGACCATTCTGGTGATTTTCATGATTATCTACTCCATGTTCCGCTCTCCGAAATGGGCCGCGCTGATTCTCGCCACCGTTGCGATGGCCAGCGCCGGCGGGCTGCTGGCCCTCCTCATCACGGGAACCCACTTCAGTGTTTCCTCCGGAGTTGGTTTCCTGGCGCTGTTCGGCGTCTCCGTTCAAACAGGCGTCATAATGCTCGAATACATTAATCAGCTTCGCGCCCGGGGCGGCTCGATCGTGGATTCCGCGATTGACGGAGCGGTTCTGAGGCTTCGCCCCATCATGATGACCATGCTGGTGGCGACGCTGGGTTTGTTGCCGGCCGCGCTATCGCACGCGATCGGATCCGATTCTCAGCGGCCCTTCGCGATTGTCATCGTGGGAGGCTTGATGGTCAACCTGGCCATGAGCATTTTTATCTTGCCCACGCTATACGTATGGCTTGCGAGAGAAGATGACGAACTCCCGGAACCGGAAGCGAACTTCGAACTTTGAGCTGCCTTGTAGCGCAGGCTTCAGCCTGTGGGGTTTTCTCCCTGGGAGGACTAACCCACACAGGCTGAAGCCTGCGCTACTTGAGTCAGGAAGCGGCGCTCATCCTCGGTTATACTGTCTGGCAACGCGGAAGTGGCGGAATTGGCAGACGCGCCAGCCTTAGGAGCTGGTGGCCGAAAGGCCGTAGGGGTTCGAGTCCCTTCTTCCGCACCATCTCTTTTTTCCGCATATCCTTTCGAACATTTATTTTTGCGAAGCCTCTGGTGTGAGTTGACGCGGCTGATCGATTCCCCTATACTTTGATTTCGTCGTACCCCGCTTGCAGTTCTTTCCCGTTTCCATTTTTCCGGACCGAGAAGCGGCAAAGAGTAGAAGTACGAACCCTAGGGCGGTTCCTGACGTATTTCGATCATCTGACAATGTAATCTGTGATCCCGAAGGCCTGACTATGAGTGAAGCAACTTGCCGGCGCGAATTGGAACTCGAAATTCCCGCGGAAACGGTGCAGAAAGCAGTCGAGCGCGTGGCCAAGGAATTTGCCCGCGTCGCGCGCGTCCCGGGATTTCGCCCGGGAAAGGCGCCCGTCACATTGATCCGTCGCCGTTTTGCCGACGACATTAAGAGTGAAGTGCTGCAATCCCTCGTGCCCGAGCAAATCGAGCGCGCCGTCACCGAGGGCAAACTAGTTCCAGTAACGCAGCCGCAAATCGATAAGGTCGACTTCACGGAAACCGGGCCCGTAAAATTCCGCGCGACGTTCGAGGTCCTGCCGGAATTCGAGCTCGGACAATATAAGGACCTGGAAGTCGAGGTCGAGGATCTCAAGATCGAAGATTCGGATGTCGATAAAGCGATTGAAGAGCTTCGCGACCGCGCCGCTAATTTTGTTCCAGTGGAAGGCCGGCCGATCGCCGACGGCGATTACGCGCAGCTCAAGCTGAAGGGCATCGCGGCGGGCGGCGGCGAGCCGCTCGATGCGGACAGCGTCTTGTGCCACGTGGGCGGCGAAGAAACCATGGAGCCGTTCAATCAAAATCTGCGCGGCGCGAACACCGGCGATCACAAGCAGTTTGATGTGACCTATCCCTCCGATTATCCCGATCCAAAACTTCAGGGAAAAACGTATACCTACTCGGTCGAGGTTCTGGGCATCAAGGAAAAGAAGCGGCCCGAACTGACCGATGAATTCGCAAAGGACGTGAGCGAGGCGCAGACCCTGGAAGAGTTGCGCAAGAAGATGCGCGAAAATCTCGAAGCGGCGCGCACCCATCGCCAAAAGGAGCAGACGCGGGAAAAGCTGCTCGCTCAAATTGTGAAGTCGCATGAGTTCCCTGTCCCCGAGGCGCTGGTCGAGCACCAGATGGACTCGCGCCTGGAACGCACGGTGCGGTCGCTCGCCTCGCAGGGCGTCGATCCGCGCGCGGTGAATGTGGACTGGGTGGCGCTGCGCAGCCGGCAAAAGGACCGCTCCATCGAGGATGTGAAGGCGGAGTTGCTGCTGGACCGGATCGCCACGGCGGAAAAGATCGACGTGGCCGATGAAGAAGTGGAAAAGGAAATTGCGGCGATCGCGGAGCGGAGTGGCGAATCCGCCACAGCCGTTCGCGCGAACTTGACAAGGCAAGGTGCGCTGGATAGGATGAAATCTAAGATCCGGAGTGAAAAAACTCTGGACTGGCTCTGCAGCAATTCCCGGACACGGACAATACCCAAGGAGAATTGAAGCGATTCCGGTCGGGGTCCCGCGCGCAACCTAAACAATCCAATGAACCATACAGATGACATGACTCCGTATGCAACAACGCTCATCCCGATGGTCGTCGAACAGACGAACCGGGGAGAGCGCGCTTACGATATTTATTCACGGTTGCTCAAGGACAATATTATTTTCATCGGGACGCCGATTGACGACCACGTCGCGAACCTGGTGACCGCCCAGCTTCTATTCTTGGAAGCGGAAGACCCCGAGAAGGACATTTCGCTCTATATCAATTCGCCCGGAGGGTCGATCACGGCGGGAATGGCAATTTATGACACCATGCAGTTCGTGCGCCCGAGCGTCGTGACGATTTGCGTCGGCCAGGCCGCGTCGATTGCCGCGTTGCTGTTGACGGCGGGCGCCGCGAAAAAGCGCTTTTCCCTGCCCAACTCGCGCATCCTGATTCACCAGCCCTGGATGTCGGGTTTGTCCGGCCAGGCCACCGACATCGATATCCACGCGAAGGAAATCCTGCGCATGCGCACGGTCATCAATGGCTTGCTGTCGCAGCATAGCGGGCATCCCCTCGATGCTCTGGAAAAAGACGTCGAACGCGATTTCATTATGTCCGCGGCGCAAGCCAAGGAATACGGACTGATTGACGAGATCATCACCAAGCACCGCTAGCGCGTTCCAATCAGTTAGTAATAAACAAACGCGGCGGTGTACGGAAGCTGCAAAGGGGCCTAGAATAATCCGCACGGGAAGGATTGCTTCCCTTGACCGGCATTAGGCGGTCTTGACCGGCGGAGGGCGAAACACCGTTGAGAAAACTCAGCACTGACGAACCACTGCGCTGTTCCTTCTGCCATAAAACGCAGGAGCAGGTCGAGAAGCTGATCAGCTCGCCCTCGGACTATCCGCGCGCCTACATCTGCAACGAGTGTGTGACCGTCTGCGAACAAATTCTCGAGGAAGAAAAGCGCGAGCAAGCCAATCCCGTCAATAAGCGGCTGCCGCGCCCCCCGGAGATCAAGGCGTTTCTCGACGGCTACGTGATCGGCCAGGACAAAACCAAAAAGAAGCTGGCCGTCGCCGTCTACAACCACTACAAGCGCATCTTCCTGAACCGCCAGCCGGGCGATGTGGAATTGACCAAGTCGAATATCCTCCTCATCGGCCCGACCGGAACAGGAAAAACGCTTCTGGCGCAGACGCTCTCGCGCATGCTGGATGTACCCTTCGCCATCGTGGACGCCACGACGCTGACCGAAGCGGGATACGTCGGCGAGGATGTCGAAAATATTATCTTGAAGCTTTTGCAGGCGGCCGACGGTGACGTTACCAAGGCGCAGCAAGGGATCATCTACATCGACGAGATCGACAAGATTTCCAAGAAGGACGAAAACCCTTCCATCACTCGCGATGTCTCGGGCGAAGGCGTGCAGCAAGCTCTGCTGAAGATCCTCGAAGGCACGATCGCGAATGTCCCGCCGCAGGGCGGGCGCAAGCATCCGCACCAGGAATTCACGCCCGTCGATACGACCAATATCCTGTTCATCTGCGGCGGCGCCTTCGTGGGCCTGGAAAAAACGATTGAGCGACGGATTGGACAGAAATCGCTCGGTTTCCATACCGATGCGCAGCCCACCACCGCGCAGCGCCGCAACATTGAACTCCTCAGCCAGGCTCAGCCTACGGACCTGATCCGCTACGGGCTGATTCCCGAATTCGTGGGCCGCTTGCCCGTCGTCGGCGTTCTGGGCGATCTGGACAAGGCCGCGCTGGTGCAGATTCTGACGGAACCGAAAAACGCGCTCATCCGTCAATATCAGAGACTGTTTGAATTTGAGAACGTGCGCCTCCGGTTTTCCGATGACGCGCTCGAAACCGTTGCGGAACTCGCCATGCAACGCAAGGTCGGCGCCCGCGGACTGCGCATGATTCTCGAAGACCTCATGCTCGAGCTCATGTACCACCTGCCGGCTCAGCGCAAACTTCGCGAATTCGTGGTGACCGGCGAAATGGTCCGTAGCCGGGAAATCAACTGGTCGCTGCTCGAAAAAGCGGGATAATGAAGGAGCCAGAGAAAATTACGGAACCCATGTTTAGCCGAGAAAAGTCTGAATCGAAACGCGTGCCCATGATGCCGGTGCGCGATCTGGTCATCTTCCCCCAGATGATGAACCCGTTCATCGTGGGGCGGGAAAGTTCCCTGCGCGCACTCGAAGAAGCGCTGGCCACCGACAAGAAGATTTTCCTGGCCACCCAGCACGATGCCTCCGTTGACGATCCCAAGCCCGACGAAATTTATTCCGTCGGCACGCTGGCCAATATCGTGCAAAGCGTTCGCCTGCCGGACGGAAACTTGCGCGTGCTGGTCGAAGGCGTCGAGCGCGCCAAGGCCGTGCAAATTTCCACCGACGAGGGTTTTTTCCGCGCCACGCTGAAAGTGATTCCCAACAAGGCCGAGCCTTCTCCTCAAATCGAACAGGCGGTCACCAAGGTCACCGGCCTCTTTGAACAGTATGTGAAACTCTCGCAGAGCCTGAATTACGACACCATGATCGCCGCGACGCGCGTGGACGACCCCGCGAAATTGTCCGACACGATCGCGTCCAACCTGCAGATCCCCGTCGAGGAAAAGCAGGAACTCCTCGAAAATTTCGACCCGCTGGACCGCTTGACCCGCGTCGGCGAAATTCTCGAAAGCGAAATCGAAAAGCTTAACGTCGACCGCAACATCAACACCCGCGTGAAACGCCAGATGGAGCGGGCCCAGAAAGAGTATTACCTCAACGAAAAATTGAAGGCCATCCACAAGGAACTCGGACGCGGCGAGAAGAACGAGCTCGAGGAACTCAAAAAGAAAATCGATACCTCGGGCATGACCAAGGACGCCCTCGAGAAGGCCACGCAGGAATTAAAGCGCCTCGAAATGATGCCGCCGATGTCCGCGGAATCCACCGTGAGCCGGAATTACCTGGACTGGCTGCTCGCCGTGCCCTGGAAAAAAAGATCGAAGGAAATTCGTGACATCTCGCTCGCGGAAAAGATTCTCGAAGAGGACCACTACGGGCTCGACAAGGTCAAGGAGCGCATCCTCGAGTTTCTGGCGGTGCGCCAGCTTGTGAAGAACCCCCGCGGGTCGATTCTGTGTTTTGTAGGGCCTCCGGGCGTCGGCAAAACCTCGCTGGCCATGTCCATCGGACGCGCCACGGGACGCAAATTTATTCGCGTCTCTCTCGGTGGCGTGCGCGATGAGGCGGAAATCCGCGGACACCGCCGCACCTATATCGGCGCGCTGCCCGGCCAGATCATCCAGATGATGAAAAAGGCCGGAACGGTCAACCCGATTTTTGTGCTCGACGAGGTGGACAAAATGTCCACGGACTTCCGCGGCGACCCGTCGGCGGCGCTCATGGAAGTTCTCGACCCCGAGCTGAACAATGCTTTTACCGACCACTATCTCGACGTCGAGTACGATCTCTCGAAAGTCATGTTCGTCTGCACCGCCAATGTATTGCACACGATTCCCCAGCCCCTGCAGGACCGCATGGAAATCCTGCGGCTCCCGGGGTACACGGAAGCCGAGAAGGCGCAGATCGCCAAGCGCTTCCTGGTGCGCAAGGCGCGCGAATCCGCGGGGCTTACGGAAACCAATGTCACCTTCACGGATGAAGCCATCTCGCACATTATCCGGCATTACACGCATGAAGCCGGTGTGCGCAGCCTGGAGCGCGAAATCTCCAGCATCTGCCGCAAGGTCGCGCGGCGCGTGGTGAAGGAAGGTAAACAGTACTCGATCAATGTCCCGCCTGAGGGTGTCGGCGAATTTTTGGGAGTCATCAAATACCGGGAAGTTTGGGCCGAAAAGAAGAACGAAGTCGGCCTCACGACGGGTCTGGCGTGGACCGAAGTCGGCGGTTCGGTGCTCTCCACCGAAGCCACGATTATGCAAGGCAAGGGACGCCTGACGCTGACAGGAAAACTTGGCGACGTCATGCAGGAGTCGGCCCAGGCCGCGATGAGCTACGTGCGGTCCCGTAGCGCAACCTTTGGCCTGCCGCGCGATTTTTACCGCCACCTCGACATCCACATGCACGTTCCAGAAGGTGCGATCCCGAAGGACGGGCCTTCAGCTGGAATCACGATTGCCACCTCCATCGTGAGCGCCCTCACGCGCATCCCGGTGCGCTGCGACGTGGCCATGACGGGCGAAATCACCCTCCGCGGCAAGGTCCTGCCGATCGGCGGCATGAAAGAAAAGATACTGGCGGCCCACCGGGTCGGAATCCGCACCGTGATTCTGCCGAAAGACAATGAAAAGGATTTGGCCGATATCCCGGCGGAAATACAGGCCGACCTGACCATTCGGTTCGTCGAGAACATGGACCAAGTTCTGGAAATCGCCCTGGAACGGCCCCTGACACCCGCAACGCTCGACGCAGCCCCGGAAGTGGCGGCGAAGTTTGAAACAGAAACCGAGAGCGATCAAGAATTGACCAATTGAGGGAAACCTCGGCTCCTCCGTCCCGATGAAACGCAATCGAACCAGTCAGCGGGGTGCTTCGGGATATGGGACGCGGCTGTAATTCGTATCACCCGTGATTTGAATTTCCAGTTTGGCTAACCCGGTCGGAAATCGAATAGCACCTTCCCGGTGTCCGCCGATGAGTACAATCCCGGCCTGACCTTCAGGCTTATCTCTATAGAGACTTAAGGAAATGAAAACGATGAGCATTAGTCTTGCGGAACTGAAAGAGAAGAATATTACCGATCTGGCGAAAATCGCCAAGGACCTGGCCATCCCGGGCTCCAGCGGCATGCGCAAGCAAGAATTGATTTTCCAGATCCTGCGCGCCCAGACGGAGAAGAACGGCCTGATTTTTTCCGAAGGCGTCCTGGAATGCCTGCCCGACGGCTTCGGCTTCCTGCGCGCGCCGGAATACAACTATCTCCCCGGCCCGGATGACATTTACGTCTCGCCCTCGCAAATCCGGAAGTTCGACTTGCGAACCGGCGACACCGTCTCGGGACAGGTCCGGCCTCCCAAGGACGGCGAGCGCTATTTCGCGCTGATCAAAGTCGAGGCCGTCAATTTCGAGGATCCCGAGGTCGCGCGGAACAAAATTTTCTTCGACAACCTCACGCCTCTCTATCCCCAAGGCCGCCTGAAAATGGAAACGACCCGTGAAAACCTGACGGGCCGCGTGCTGGACCTGCTCTGCCCGGTCGGAAAGGGACAGCGCGGATTGATCGTCGCGCCGCCGCGCACCGGAAAAACCATGATGCTGCAGGCGTTCGCCAACTCGGTGACCTCCAATCATCCCGAGGTCGCGCTGATCGTTCTCTTGATCGACGAGCGTCCGGAAGAAGTCACCGACATGCAGCGCACGGTGAAGGGCGAAGTCATCAGCTCGACCTTCGACGAGCCGCCGCAACGCCACATTCAGGTCGCGGAAATGGTGCTCGAGAAAGCCAAGCGCCTCGTTGAACACAAGCGTGACGTCGTGATCCTGCTCGACTCGGTCACGCGTCTCGCGCGCGCCTATAACGCCGTCACCCCGCCCTCGGGCAAGGTCCTCTCGGGCGGTATCGACGCGAACGCTCTCCAGCGCCCACGGCGATTCTTCGCCGCCGCGCGAAACGTCGAGGAGGGCGGCTCGCTCACCATTATCGCCACGGCCCTCATCGATACCGGCAGCCGCATGGACGACGTGATCTTCGAGGAATTCAAGGGCACCGGCAACATGGAAATCAACCTCGACCGCCGCCTGGTGGACAAGCGCATCTTTCCGGCCATCGACATCAATCGTTCCGGCACTCGAAAAGAAGAATTGCTCATGCCGCCCGATGAACTCAACCGCGTGTGGGTGCTTCGCAAAGTGCTGAATCCTCTCTCGCCCGTCGAGGCCATGGAGTTACTCTTGGGACGCCTCTCCAAATCGAAGTCCAACGCCGAATTTCTTGCTTCCATGTCCAGCCCGAGCTAGGGCATTTGTCCGGGCTCCGCTCCGGCGCGGCATACGCGTTCCGATTGCACGCTGAAGGGTTGGCTGCTTCTGGATGGGATGGCGTAAAGAATCGGCAGGTTCATTCTTGCGTTGAAAAAAGATCGCACGCGTCAGTAATTTTCACAAGTCACCAATCACTATTCACCACTCACACCCCCGCCGCCCTCGCCTGTTCCCTCGCCAGCAGGACAATCACGCGCGCGGTTTCTTCCGCATCCATCGCTGTATTGTCCACGGTTACGGCGTCGTCGGCGCGCACCAGCGGCGACATTTCGCGTTCGCGGTCGCGTCGGTCACGCGCGTGAACTTCCTCGAGCACCTTGGCGAACTCCACCGATTCGCCCTTTTCCTCGAGTTCGCGCTGGCGGCGGCTGGCGCGCACTTCGGGGGAAGCATCCAGAAAAATTTTCAAGTCCGCGTGCGGGAACACCACCGATCCGATATCGCGGCCTTCCATTACCACGCCGCCTGCCGCGCCCGCGCGGCGTTGCTCGGCCACCATCGGATGCCGCACGCCCGGAACCACTGCGACAACGGAGGCGGCATGGGAAACCTCCGGCGCCCGAATCGCGTCTGTGACGTCTTCGCCGTCGAGCAGGACGAGCAGCTTGCCGCCTCGCGGCACGAGGTCGATTCGCGCCGCGCCGGCCAGCGCTGCCAGGCGTTCCGGCGAGTCGAGTGGCACGCCGTCGCGCAATGCTTTTAACCCGACCGCGCGGTACATCGCGCCGCTATCCAGATGCGTGTAGCCCAGCAGTTCCGCCACGCGCCGCGCGACGGTGCTCTTCCCCGATCCTACCGGGCCATCAATGGCAATGATGAGTTTGTCTTTCACGGGAGAATCAAATTCGCCTTGTCAAATTCTCTTGAACGCGCGCTCGATTTCGCGGACCGAGTAGCGCAGCACGATCGGCCGACCGTGCGGGCAGCTCATCGGCGCTTCCGTTTTCGCGAGCTCCGCCAGCAGCCACTCCATTTTTTGCTGGTCGAGCGGCATGTTTACCTTGATCGCCGCATGGCAGGAAGTCGAAGCGGCGATTTTCGCCTGCAGCGAATCCATTGAAATCGCCGCGTTTTCGCGCTCGGTGCCGTCCAGAATTTCCATCAGCAGCCGCTCCGCGTCCGAAGTGGCGATGCCGGCCGGCGCGGCGTGGATCGCCACGCTGCGCGGCCCCATCTGCGCCACTTCGAAACCGTTGGCGACGAGCTCCTCGGCGATGCGTTCGAAAATCACGATTTGCCGTGGCGACAGCTCCACCATCATTGGCACGAGCACGCGCTGCCCGGTCAGCTGCCCCTCGCGCCGCGCGCGCAGGTGCTGCTCGAACAGCACCCGCTCGTGCGCCACGTGCTGGTCGATGATCCACAACCCTTCGCCGTTGACGGCCACGATGAAGCTCGAATTCACCTGTCCCAGCGGTTTCAGTTCGGTCAAGCTCCCCGCGCTCGCCAGCGGTTCCGCGTCGCTGAAATCCTGCACGCTCTCGGAAAGCGATTCGTCGGAAGCCGTCCCGATGCCGCTTTCGAACCGGAAGCGCTGCGCTTCCGGCCGCAGGGGCGCGACGGTCAATTCGAAATCTCCGGCAATGGCTGCACCGGCCGCGCTCGCCGCATTCATCGGAGCCCCGCCAATCAGTGGCTCGCCCATCGGAGGAATGACAGCGCGCGGCAACCCTGTGCTCGATTGGTTCGCGCCCGCTGCGGCGGCAACGGCCGTAGCGCCGTTTTCCAGCTCTCCCGTGTTCGCGGCGGACGTCGCGACACCGGAAAAACTCGGAATGGGCCTCGCGCGCGAAAGCGCTTGCCGGATTGAATCGCGTGTGAAGTCATGCGCGAATTGGGGATGCCGGAAACGCACCTCGATTTTTGCCGGGTGAACGTTCACGTCCACTTCCTCTGCAGGCAAATCGAGAAACAGCAGCACCGCCGGAAAAACCGCGGGAGGCAGCACGTTGCGGTAGGCATCGTGAATCGCGTGGAGGATCAGGCGGTCGCGCACCAGGCGCTTGTTTACGAATACGTAAATACCGTTGCGGTTCCCGCGCTGCACCTCGGGCCGCGAAGCAAACCCGCGCACCACGAGTTCCGCGGCGCGCTCTTCGCTCGTGAGTTCTGCCTCGGTGATCGCCGCGCGCATGGGCGAGCGAACCGGCAGAAGTTCAAACAGCTCGTCGAGCGCCTGCCGTCCGAAAAGCTGGTAGACGCGCTCGGCCATCGTCTCGACCGCCGTCGCGTGAACGATTTCCTGCGTCGGCGTCTTCAGCACGAATTGTTTGTCGGGATGCGCGAGCGCGTAATGCGTGACGAGCGAGGCGATGTGGCCGAGTTCCGTCGTTTCCGATTTCAGGAAATTCCGTCGCGCGGGCACGCAGTAAAAAAGATCGGCCACGCTGATCGTCGTCCCCGAAGGAAGTCCCTCCGGATTCACACCGACGAGTTTTCCTCCCGCGAATTCGACCCGCGTTCCCTCTTCTTCTTCGGCCGCCCTCGTTTGCAACAGCAGGCGCGAGACCGCGGCAATCGAAGGCAGCGCCTCGCCACGAAACCCGAGCGTCGCGATGGAGAGCAGATCGTCAGCCGTGCGCAGCTTCGACGTCGCGTGTCGCTCAAACGCCAGAAGCGCATCATCGTGAATCATCCCGCTCCCGTCGTCGATCACGCGAATCATCCGCTTCCCGCCCGATTCCACTTCCACGCGAATCGACCGCGCCCCCGCGTCCAGCGCGTTTTCGAGCAGCTCTTTCACGACGGACGCGGGCCTCTCGACCACCTCACCCGCGGCAATCTTGTTCGCGACGTTCTCCGGAAGTATTCGAATTCGTGTCATTCACACCTTTCGTTCTTCAATCTCTGCAGAGTACGCAACACCGGGTGGGATTACAATCTTGGTGTGGGCACCACAGGCCCGGCAAACGAATCTCTCCCCAGCGCCAGCGGGTGCGTCTTGCTGGTAACCCATGACCTTCCACTGGACATTACACCCAGGGCATGCCGAGTTGGCAATGAAAGGGAAGCCGACTCCGAGTTCAATGAGTTGATCTTCATCTACAAATGACGGCGCCTCGGCCATCAAGTCCTGCGCCTTCGCTGTCTTCGGGAAGGCGATCACTTCGCGGATCGACTTTTCGCCAGCGAGCAGAGCCGTGACGCGGTCGAGACCAAGCGCGATGCCGCCGTGCGGAGGCGTTCCATACGTCAATGCGTCAAGGAAGAAGCCGAAGCGGTTGCGCCGCTGCTCCTCGCTGAGGCCCAGCATCTTGAACACGCGGTCCTGCAGCTCCTGCTGGTGTATTCGAATGCTGCCCGAGCCCAGCTCGACGCCGTTCAGCACCAGGTCGTATCCCTTCGAGCGCATGGACAGGCGCACTTCGTCGGAGGGGTCTTCGAGTTTCGAAACATCTTCCTCCACAATCCCGGTGAAGGGATGCTGCGCGCTGACGATCGCTTTTTCAGTCGAGTTCCATTCGAAGAGCGCGAAGCCGGTGATCCACAAAAACTCCCAGCGGTCCTTCGGAATCAATTTCAGTTGGTCCGCGAGCAGCAAACGCAATTGTCCGGCGATCAGCGCGGCGGCGTCCGTGCCGGGAATTTGTTCCTTCGCGGTGACGGCAACGACGAGGTCGCCCGGTTTGGCTTCCACGCTGGCGGCGATTTTCTTCAGCGTCTCGGCGCCCAGATTTTTTCCGAGCGGCGAAGTCAAGCCCTCGGCCGTGACTTTTATGGTGTACACGCCGCGCGCGCCAAGCGATTTTGCTTTCTCGGCGATTTCGTGGAGCTGTTTGCGCGAAAATGTGGCCGCGCCGGGCGCAACAAAAGCCTGCACGGTGCCTTCAATATGCAACGTTTCGCGCGCGGGCGCGAAATGTTCGGTCACGGCGTGCAATTCCATCCCGAAGCGCAGGTCGGGCTTGTCGGAACCGTAGCGGCGGATGGCCTCTTTGTATTCCATGCGGCGGAACGGGCCCTTCACGTTAATGCCGGCCACGGCGCAGGCGCGCACCATCACGTTTTCAATCACGCCGAAAACCGTGTCCTGCGTGGGAAACGAAATTTCCAGGTCGAGTTGCGTGAATTCGGGCTGACGGTCTGCGCGCAAATCTTCGTCGCGAAAACATTTTACGATCTGGAAGTAACGGTCCATCCCGCCGATCATCAAAATCTGCTTGAAAATCTGCGGCGATTGCGGGAGCGCGTAAAACTGTCCGCGATGCACGCGGCTGGGGACGAGGTAATCGCGCGCGCCCTCGGGCGTCGAGCGTGTGAGCATGGGCGTTTCGATTTCGTAAAAGCCCATCTCGTCCATGGCCTTGCGGATTTCAAGGATCACGCGGTGGCGCAACTCGAGGTTTTCCCGCGGTTTCGTGCGCCGCAAATCGAGATAGCGATAACGCAAGCGCGTCTCTTCGTTCGCGGTCAGGTCGTCTCCGACCACGAACGGCGGCGTCTTCGCCGTGTTTAGGATGCGCACTTCGCTGGCGATGATTTCCACTTCGCCCGAAGTGAGATCGGGATTCACTTTCTGCCTTTTCACTACGCGCCCGACCACAGCGACCACAAACTCCGAGCGCAATTCCTCGGCGCGCGCGTGCGCCGCGGCGTGCAGCTCTTTATTGAATACGATCTGGGCAAGGCCCGTGCGGTCGCGCAGATCAATAAAAATGAGATTGCCGAGGTCGCGCCGCTTGTGGACCCAGCCCATCAGGACGACATCTTTGTCGGCGTCCGCCGCGCGCAGATTCCCGCAATAGTGCGTGCGTTGCAGTGTTCCGAGTGAATCGAGCAAGAAGTCTTATATCCCTTCCGCGTCAGTTCAATTTAATCGCAATACCCATCCATTTTGTCATTCCGAGCGAAGCGAGGAATCTCTCTGTTGTTTTTTTTTCGCGAATCAAACCGTCCGAGAGATTCCTCGCTTCGCTCGGGATGACAAAAATGTTGGAAACGCCCAGCGTCAAACGGCGCGCCATCATTGTAGCCCGCCTCTTCAGAGGCGGGGAGTTCTGCCTGTTCACTCACATCGTTGCCCGTCGCGCGGAAAACCCCGCCTCTGAAGAGGCGGGCTACAACGATATTTCAATCGCCTGCGCTTTGCGCGGTGCGCAAATACGAAAACAATTCTTGCTCGCCTAACTTCTGCTGCGTTCCGTCCGAGAGGCGCTTCACGGTGACGACTCCGGCCGCAAGTTCATCATCGCCGACGATGACGGCGTGGCGCGCATTCAATCGATCCGCAAGGCTCAGCGATTTCCCGAATTTCATCTCGACCGCGGGCAGCTCGACAACAAAACCCGCATCGCGCAGACGCCGCGCAAGGCCAATCGCCGCGGACTGCGCAGCCGCGCCAAACCACGCGAGAAAAACGTCGGGGCCGGGGCCGGAAACAGTGACTGAACCCGCAGCCGCAGTTAGAGCACTCCCCGTAACCCGAACGTTGACATCCGCTCTCGTCTCACCCGCTTCCTGCAGCGAGAGCACCAGCCGGTCGGTGCCTATGGCAAACCCAATCCCTTTTGTCGTGGCTGGGCCGCCCAACAACTCCACGAGACCATCATATCGCCCGCCGCCGCAAACCGCATTCTGCGAACCGAGCCCCGGCGCCGTGATTTCAAAAGTCGTGCGCATGTAGTAGTCGAGCCCGCGCACCAGCCGCCAGTTTTCCTGATACGCGATCCCGCGCATCCCAAGCTGCCGCTTCACTTCTTCGTAATGCGCGCGGCAATCCGCGCAAAGATGCTCTGCGATACGCGGCAGCTTCTCGATGATTCGCAGCTCGCTTTCGAGCTTCGAGTCCAGCACGCGCAGCGGATTCGTCTCGATCCGCCGCTTGCTGTCCTCGCCCAAATTTTCGCGCACCTTTTGCAACTCTGCTCGCAATTTGTCGACGTACGCAGGCCGGCAATTCTTGTCGCCAATGGAATTGATGTTGAGAATCGCGCCCTTGAGTTTCAGCCGCTCGAAGAGCCGCATCAACATCTCAATCATTTCCGCGTCAATCCCCGGCGCGTCCGAAGACCCCAGCACTTCCGCGCCAATCTGATAGAACTGGCGGTATCGCCCCTTCTGCGGCCGCTCACGGCGGAACATTGGGCCCATGTAGTAGAGCTTCACGTTGCCGGGCTGGACTTGCATTCCGTGCTGAATATATGCGCGCACAACTGAAGCCGTCGCCTCGGGGCGCAAGGTCACTTCATCACCAAGCTTAATTGTCTGCAACACTTGGGCCACGTCCCGGACTGAGTCCTCGAACCTCGCAGGATCCGAAAACTGGACCACGCTTATACCCGAATCCTCGGACCTCATCACAGTTGGTATCGGTACTTCCACCCTCAATATGCTCGAGAACCGGGATAGGTAGTCTTGTACATCGCGAATGGAGTCGAGGAGAAGTTGTCGAGCCTGATCGTTGTCTGGTGTCCGTGGAATATTACCTGCCTGATAGACGCGCTCGAAGTCCTTTTGAAAGCTCCTCAATTGTGCCAGAAACCATTGGATATCCTGAATCTGAGGCTGCAGAGGCTTCCAGAGCAGAATCGCGGAACGCAGCCGAGCAAGATCTTGTTGGTCGTGGTCCTCGAAAGTGTACATTTCTTTTGAAACAATGTCCGTTTCCTGGCCCACGGAACGCGCAAACAGTTCTGTCTGCTCAAAAATTGGCACCCGAATTTCGACGAAGCCGAACGTGCCGAACACCTCGCGTGCGGTTTGCTCGACGCGGTTCCACAGAGCAGACTCCGGCGGCAGAATATCGCGGACGCCTTTGATGGCCTGGAATTTCATCTAGCTTCAGGGGCTAAAGCCCCGTTGGGTGCCTCTCTGAATGTCACGGCTGAAGCCGTGACCCACAACCCGCAACATCCCCGCCTCTGAAGAGGCGGGCTACAACAACCGTTGCGGATTCGCAGTGCTTTGTAGGGCGGCGCTTCAGCGCCGCCGTAAATCGATTGCAAGAGATGGGGCTTTAGCCCCTGAAGTTCAAATCTGGCGCTACGGTTTTTCCGCCTTGTAAGTCTCCGAATACTCCACGTAGCGCGTGGCGTACGCCTCGATGCTCGCCTGATCTTCAGGCGTAAGCGCGCGGCGGAATTTTCCGGGATGCCCCATGAACAAGCTGCCCGGCGGGACGACAGTCCCCTCGGGCACAAGAGTGCCCGCAGCCACGATCGACCCCTCGCCGATGCGCGCGCCGTTCAGCAGGATCGCGCCCATGCCGATCAGTACGCGCGATTCGATCGTGCAGCCGTGCAGGATGGCGCCGTGGCCGACCGTCACCGCATCGCCCAGTTGCAACGGATGCGTATCCTTGTACACGTGCAGGATCGAGCCGTCCTGAATATTGGTGCGCGAGCCGATGCGGATCCAATTGACGTCGCCGCGAATCACGACGCACGGCCACACGCTCGAAAGCTCGCCAATCGAAACGTCGCCGATGACGACCGCTTGCGGATCGATGTAAGCCGACGCCGCAATTTGCGGCGTTCGCCCGTGATGGCTGCGAATCATTCGCGCACCTCGATGGAATTGAAACAAGTGAAGCTAACACACGCGTTCTTGGCTGACAAGAAACGCAACAATCTTTCGCCGCACTATTCGCGGTTGTGCAGCCAATACAAGAAAACGCCCACGATAGCGCCGACACCGACAGTGCCGAGAATGAACTCCCGAGCCATCGGAATAGCAAGCCAGGCAACGACAACGAGCCCGATCGAGACGACGCCCCCGACTTTAGTCCCCGGAACCGGCATGTTGCCGAAAGCGAGCCGCTGCGGCTGCGACCTTCGTCGAGGAGGCACTTGCTCGAACATGGGTCACCTCGAAATTCCCGGTTGGACCGACATTGAGTTGGTCACTCAGCACACGTATCGGAGACGGGAAACGCTCAATCAATCTCCACAACTGATCCGCGCGCGGCAGCCGGCTTGGCCTCCAGACGCGCGGCGACGGCGCGCGCCATCGCGTAGATGCTTTTCGCCCCGGGCGCATCCGGACCGAGGAGCGCGACCGGCTTCCCGGTATCGCCGCCGATGCGGATTTGCGGATCGATTTCGATCTCGCCAAGCAGCGGCACGCCATACGTTTCCGCGATGCGGCGGCCTTCCCCGTGTCCAAAAACGTCGATGCGCCCCTGGCAATGCGGGCAACTGAAGAAACTCATGTTCTCGACGACGCCCAGGATATCCACGTTGACCTGGCGAAACATTTCCATGGCCTTGCGGACATCGGCCAGCGCAACCGTGGACGGGGTCGTGACGAGCACGGCGCCGGTCACCGGCACGAGCTGGATCAGCGAAAGCTGCACATCGCCGGTTCCCGGGGGAAGATCGATGATCAGGTAGTCCAGCTCGCCCCACAAAACGCTGCGCAGGAATTGCTGCATCACGCTGTGCAGCATCGGCCCGCGCCAGATCATGGGCTTGTCGCCCGGATTGAGCAGGCCCATCGAAATCATCTTCAGCCCATGCGACTCGACGGGAAGAATCTCCCGTTCGCTGAGCGCCTGCGGCTGCTCCTCGGTCCCCAGCATGATGGGCACGTTGGGGCCGTACACATCCGCATCGAGCAAGCCAACCGACGCGCCCAACCGTTTGAGCGCAAGGGATAGGTTGACGGCAACAGTGGTCTTCCCCACTCCCCCCTTCCCGCTCGCGACAGCGACGAGGTTCCTTACTCCCTGGATAGGCAATTTGGGCGGTTGGGGCATGGGGGGCGGCGGCATGGTCAGTTTCTCCTGGACTAACAGATTCTAAGACTGCTCGTTTTACGGCCCTTCATTTTGAACGAGAAACGCGCGTACGTCCACTGGCACTCGGCCATTGGGACAGGCAGTTCCCCATTGGCCACAAGTGGACCGTAGGCCATTGTTCCCATTACAGTCCCGCGCTAGGGTAAGAAAGGAGGGGCGCAACCTGCATGCGCCCTGTACGCGATGGACCCAGCCAACACCAAGCAGACATCCGCGCGCGCCTTCATACGCAGCCTCAACATTCTGCTCAAATATGCGCGGCTCTACAGTTTTGACCATGCGCGCACGATCGAGCAATTCAATACAGCCTGGAACGAATTGCACGAGGCGATTCCCGTTACCAATGAATCCGGCCTCCTCCTGGGGGCCACCGGCTCGCAAATTTTGCTCGACGGCGTGCCCATCGAAGCAACTCCCGCCGAGCGCAGCTTTGCCCAATTGCTTTCAGCCGCCGGCCTCGCCAGCATTCAATTCACCGCGCGCGTCACGAAGGAAGACTTCGAACGGCTGGTGCGCGCCTTCCCCACGAATAATACAAAACCCTCGGTCCTGGCCGAAAATTTGAAAACCGCGCTGGCCGGCTCGAACATTCGAATCAACGAAGTTCGCTTCGTCGCGGAAGACTCGTCCAAGAGCGACGCCCTGGCCGCCGGTTTGCTCACCGCGCAAAGCCTCGGGGCCGACGCCGATTCGATGAAGGACTGGCTCCGCGACCCGCAGAAACTGCTGCAATTGATTGCTGCGGCCGAAGGATCGCGCGGCGAATCAGGCAATGGCCCCGGCGGCGACGGCGCAGGAACTGGAGGGCCCGGCAGCACAAGCGGCAACGCGGGCCCGAGATCGGGGGCAGGAAACGGAGTCGGCGCTGGCACCGGCGCTGGCACTGGAGCTACGGGCGGCAGCACGGGCAGTGGACCAGCGGGCACCGGCGCAGAGGGCGGGCCAGCCAGTGGAGCACCCGGCGGCCAAAGTCCCTACTCTGGCGCAAAACCGAGCGCCGGGGTTCTTCAACGAGGACCGGGAGCAGGCCCATCCGGAAGCGGAGGGCCGCGCAGAGGCGGTCCCGGCGGTCTGGGCCCAGGTGGCTCCGGCGGCCAGGGCACGAGCGGTACCCGCGGGCCAAGAGACACAGGAAGCGGCATTTCGCCTTGGAGCACGAAAGACGAAGACATCTTGGGAATCCTGAAACTGCTGACGCACTTGGGCCACACCGTCACGGGCCAGGGCGGAAATATGCAGCCCGGCCCCTTGCAGGAAGAACTGACCAAGCTCCCGGCGCAATCACAGGAGACGCTGCGACAGGCGCTGGCTGCCGTGGCCGCGCAAGCGCCCGCTACGAATTCGAAAGACCCGATGCTATTGCGTCTCGCGGAACATCTTGCGATCAAGTTTGCCCTGGAGCGATACGAGCGCGGCGAAGTGAAGGTCAACGCCGTGCGCCAGATGTTTGACAAGATGTCCCAGGAAATCGAAGGCCTGCGAAAAATCCTGGGCGGGCACGAGCAAAAACTGGCGGATGCGGGAGTCATCGTCGAGTCGACCGCGGATTTGCTCGACCGGCAATTCTGGGCCGCTGTGCCGGAACGGGCCAAGCGGGCCGTGCTCACCTCGTCGGAAGCATGGTGCATTCCGGCGCGCAACCTCAAGCAATACGTCGAGGAGCTTCTCATGCACGGCGATGAGAAAACGGCGCTTGCGATCCTGCAGAATTACGCTTCCTGCCTGCAAAGTCCGGAATTCGAGGCGCGACGCCGGACGGCGATTGGCATCGCGGATATCGCCGACGTGTACGCCTCGCTCGGGGGCCGTCCTCTCGCGCCCGCGATCCAGGTGGCAGGGGCGCAGTTGAGCGTGGAGCGCGACGACAATTTGGAAGGGCTCATCAGCGCCGCGTTTGTGCGCCTGGCGCAGGAAGCGGGCTTGCGGCGGATGTTCCCCGCGCTGATTCAATCGCTGGATTCGCTGGATACGGTGGAGCACCAGAGGCCGGTGTTCGCGCAAAGCCTACGTCCGCGCATCGGGCTGGAAAAACGCATGCCGGAATTTTTGGAGGATGCGTTGCGGGGCGATCGCGTGCTGGAAGGTTTGGAGATTTTGTTGCAACGCGCGCCGCGCAGCGCCGCGGAAAATTTGATTTTGCGTTTCAACCGGACCTCCAATCGCGCCGACATGCAGCGCCTGGTGGACCTGGCGCGCGCCGTGGGAGAGGAATTGATGGCCTCCTTTCGCGATGCGCTGCGCTCCGGCTCCGCGAATGAGGCAGCGGAAACCGCGGGCCTTCTGAGCCGCCTCGATCCATCGGTGATCGTGCGCTGGTTGCCCGAACGCCTAGCCGATTGGCCGCGGCAAGCGCAAGACCGAGTGGTGCGCCTGATCGCGATGGGCGGCGCACCCGAACGAGGAAGCCTGCTGGTCAATTTGCTTCACATGCTGGACCCGGTTTTGTTGCCCCTGGCCATCGATGAAATCGGATTGAGCGAAGACGCGAGCTGCATCCCTACTTTATTGCGTATGGCGGAAGGTGACGCGAGCCGCTCGGCCGGGCCGTTCGTCCGGTTGAAAGCGGTGGAGGCGCTCGGAAGGCTTAAGGCGCGAGAGGCCGCGGAACTATTGCGAGGCATCGCGGAAGGCCGCCACATGTTTCACTGGGCTCACCCGGGCGAATTGCGCCTGGCAGCGGTTCAGTCCCTCAGGAAGATCGATGCGGATTGGGCCAAGGATTTTGTCCAGCGCAGCGGGTTCGGCGCCAACGAGCTGGCCTTGGCGCCTCTCGATCCGCTCCCCAACGCAAAATATTTCCGCCGGCGGCGGTATCCTCGCGTGCGGCTGTCGCAACCCATCACGGCCATCGCGACCGTCGGGCAGGATTCCTACCGGCTGGAAATCCGCGGGCTGAGCTTGAGCGGAGGAATCGCGGTCGGCGAAAAGCATTTACCGCCGGGCACGCTCGTCTCGATGAGAATTGGTTCGGGACTGCGCCCGATTCGCGCGCAGGTCCTGATGCGCGATGCGCGAGCCCAGGGGCTCGGCTTTGAATTTGCCGACATGGATCTCGAAGAACGCGCCCGTCTCCGCAAACTTCTGCTCGAAAACAAACCCTCGGCGTTTTACCAGGAAGAGGGCGTTCTCGCCCAGACGTCTGTCTAGCGCCTCGTCGCCGCACGCGCTGTTGTTGAAAACGAGCTTGCCGAACGCATTATTTCGAGAAATCCCGCGGGACCGAGGAGCGTGCTTGCAGTTGCAACTCCGCCCATCAAAGCGCCCATGACTCCGAGCACTGCTGCATCCGTGCCGGTGAGGTATAAGTTTCGGACCGGCGTCTTGGGCGTGAGCCAGGTCTTTCGAAATCTGTCCGGCGTCGCCGGGTATCCGTAGATCGTCCCCGATGGCGCTCCCGTGAACGATTCGAAGGTAAGAGGCGTCGCGAGTTCGGCGTAGGCCACGAGGTCCCGAAATCCCGGGTGCTGCTTCTCCACCAAGTCCAGCAAGGCTTGCGTCATGAGGCCCTTGGCCGATTCGTAGTCGCTTCCGCGCCGCCGCCAGGGCTCTTCGCTAAACGCCTCGAGAGTGCGGTAGGAAAATGGCGCTACGATTTCCGCCGTGTGGCTCTGCGCCCGTGGATCTTTCAACGATGGAAACGAGAGGTAAGCCATCGGGACGCGGCCTTCCAGCAAGTCATCCCGGCCGGCGCACATTTGATCGTGATCGAAGGAAGAAAAGATCCAGTAATTTTCTCCCTGAAAACCCAACTCGCGAGGATCCCGCTTCAGCCCTAGAAACAGCTCGACGGCTTCCAGTCCCTCGGGAGGTGTTTCCAGTTCGGAGCGGAACGGGAGAGCCTCACCGGGCAACAGGCGCGTGAACGTATTCCATGCTCCCGCATCGGAAACCACAACCGGCGCGCGAAATTCCAGTCGAGGTTGATCCTTTCCCTTCTTGGGCTGAACCTCCACTCCTACAGCCCGGCCGCCCTCCACAATTATTTTCGTGACCTCGTGGCTCGGCAGAAGTTCTCCGCCCGCTTCGCGAATCACGGAACTCGCCGCCTTGGGAATTTCTCCAGCCCCGCCGGCGGGATACCATGCGCCCTCCAAGTAGTGGCTTACGATCACGGCGTGGGCCACAAAGGCGCTGCGTCCCGGAGGCAATCCGTAGTCGGCCCATTGCGAAGCGAGCACGGCGCGAAGACGCGGGTCGCGAATGTGGCTTTCCAGATATTGCTGCGTCGTTTGCAACGCCGATTGTTCCGAAAAGCGATTGATGGCTTGCACGATCCAGCTCAGCGGTTGCGGGGTTACCATCGCCATGATGCGCCGGCTGAACCAGTTCGCGGCGCGTTTCACGTCCTGAAAATATTTGCCGATCGCTTGCTTTTCCGCTGGGAAGGCCTCCACAAGCACGCGCTCGAAATTCGCGCGGCCTTTTGGCACCTTCACGGTGAGGCCGGGATAAACGAACACATCGTAGACATCAGGCAAGGGTGCCCAGTCCACGCGGCCGTCGGTGATGAGATCGAACAGGCGCCGCCCGGTCATGCCTCGGCCCATTTCGCCGACGTAATGAACGCCGACATCCCACGTCCAGCCGCCCGGGCGGCTAAAGGTGTGCGTGAATCCGCCGATCTTGAAATGGCGCTCGAGCACGAGGACGCGCCACTTCCGCAGCTTGGCCATGATGCCGGCAAAGGCGAGCGCGCCCATGCCGGAGCCGATGACGATGGCGTCGTAGGAATGGCCGTTGATGTTTCGTTCTTCGGAAGCGCCGGTCTGTGCCATGAAAGCCTCCCGCGCGAATCAATGTGGACACTGGCAACATTCTACAGGAACGATGTTGCGTTTGTCAACATACCCGTGTAAAGTGATTTGGATTTCATGAGACACCGCCCTTACCATCACGGCAACTTGCGCGAGGCGCTCCTCCAGGGGGCGGTCCGCGTCATCGCGGAATTGGGGCCGGCCGCGTTCACCCTGCGCGAAGTCGCGCGGCGCGCCGGGGTTTCGCACAACGCGCCCTACCGCCATTTTCGGGACAAAGACGCGCTCCTCGCCGCCGTCGCGGCGCAGGGATTCCGCGAACTCACGCGGGCCATGCGGGAGGCGGGTGAGCGCCAATCCAACGCGTTAGACAAGCTGAAGCAATCCGGCCTGGCGTATGTGTCCTTCGCGATCCGCAGGCCGGAGCATTTCACCGTGATGTTCGACGCCCCAGTCCGCAGCAGCAAAGACCCCGAATACACCCAGGCCTCGCAGGAAGCGTTCAACACCCTGGTGAATTACATCCGAAATTGTCAGGAAGAGGGCCAACTGCCCGCTGGGAAAACGTTGGAGCGAGCCCTATATGCGTGGTCGCTCGTGCACGGAATCGCGAAACTCGCCGTGGCAGGACGCTTTCCGTTTCGAACGAAAGCCGCCGTGCTGAAGTTCGCCAAGTTTGCCATCAACGAATCATCCATCGTGCCAAAGTGACGCAGGTGATGGCAAACAGTGTGAAATTACGCAGCCCGAGTTCGCGCTTGAGCGTGGGTTTAGCAGACATGTGTGCGCAGAATATCCTAGTACGCCGTGAGTGCGAAGCTAGGCGGTATCGCTGAGAACAGCCATTGCGGCATTGCGCCCATTGATGCCGATTACGCTGCCTCCCGGATGCGTGCATGCTCCGCACAAGTAGACGCCATGCATGGGCGTGCGCGCCGAAAGACGTCTTGACCACATGTACGGAGGCAAGCATTCACCCTGAAAAATGTGACCGCCGGTGAGTCCGACTTTCCGCTCGATATCCGGGGGACCAAGAACCTGCGTATCGACGATGGAGCTGTCGATATTGGAGCAGAAGCGAGCAAGGGAATTGAGCGCGAGCTGGCGGACTTCCCCACGCCGCTCGTCCCATGTGCCGCGCGCGAACATGTATGGGACGTACTGCGCAAAGACGCTCATTGTATGCTGCCCGCCGGAGGTAACGGCCGGGTCATGGACACTCTGGAAGTACAGCTCGCACCATAGATGCTGAGGCAATTCGCCGCGGCGCGCGGCGGCAAACGCCGCCTTCCACTCAGGTTTGGTGAGTGGTGTGTTGATTTGCCCGTAGTGGTGTGGCCGATCAGTTCCGGGCCGCGCAGTGAAATTGGGCAGCTCACGGAGCAGCACGTTCAGCTTCACGGTGCAGCCCTCCATCGGAATGTGCTCGACACGCTCACGCCACGCGGGATCGACCGAAGGGCCCAGCAGTCGCAGCGTCTGCCGTGGGTCGGCATTCGAGACAACAACCGGTGCAGCGATGAATTCGCCGCCGTCGAGGAGTACGCCTTCGCCGGGTATTATCCGGGCTACAGGGACGCCGGCGGCGACCACTGCTCCCGCATCTCGCGCGGCATCGCAAAAGTAGAACGAGATCATGCCCATGCCGCCTTTTGTATAGCCCCACATGCCGGGCATTCCGCCCATTCGGCCCGAAGAATGATGGAAGCGGATGCTGGCGGTTCCTGGGTCGAATGGGCTGGCGTTGGTCCCAATCACCCCTTGCCCGAGGTACGCAATCTGCAGCCGTTCGTCACGCAAATAATATTCAACGAACTCAGCCATCGACCAGTCGAAGAGCACGTGCCTTGCTTGCTCATCTTTCCCAAGCCGCCCTTCGATCTGTTCTTGAGTAGGCGGCTCGCCAATCCACAGATCGCCATCACCTTCCGGACGCAAGGCATCGCGCAATCTGCGCAGCACGCCATTCATCGCGCGCCAGCCTTCCACATCCCCCGGAGCGAGGTTGCGAATCTCGGCCTCGCACCGCTCGTCATTGTCCCAGAGTTGAATGCTGGAGCCGTCGTGGAATGGGACAAACAACCCATTGACCGCAGGTGTCCATTGAAAGCCGCGCTCGGGTAGGTTCAACTCTGAAACAACCAAGGGATGTAGCAGTCCGGCCAGATACGCGCATGGGGACATGTGAACGCCGGGGAAGGGTTCCTCGATGGTGCAGGCGCCGCCTACTCGCGTGCGGCTCTCCAGCACCAGCACCCGCTTGTCCGCACGTGCCAGGTATGCCGCGCAAGCCAGGCCGTTATGGCCGGCTCCGACTACAACCATATCCCAGCGGCGGGAGGCCAATTCACGGACGGGAGCAGGCAATCCAATTTCGCCGAGGACGGCGGCAGTGGGTGAGATCACGGCCGTAGTATCTAATGCGCAGCGCCAAGTTGGGAAGCGGAGAATCGTCACATAAATGAACACGATCGTGTGGCTGACGCTCCCAGCCTCCCTAGCAGATTCCTACCATCTCTGCGAATTCCTTCGCTTGATCGCTGAACCCATCCGGATCACGGCGTGCTCGGAAACTGATCCGCTACATTTGATTAAGCGTGCTTTACACGGTGCTGCCGTCATAATTTTCAAACTGACGATTTTCACTTCCCGCGCGCCACGATCAAAAACAGCGTCAAAAATCTCTTCAACTTTTGCATGATCATGAAATTTTCCTTCACTTGCTGATGGCCGCTCTCGCCGAGCTTTGCGGCAATCTCCGGGTGCGACAGCAAAAATCGAATCTGATACGCCGCGCCCTCCACCGAATGCGACAGGAGGCCGGTCTGCTTGTGGATCACCTGGATCGGAATTCCGCCCACTGCAGACGCCACCACCGGTTTTTTCTTCCATAGTGCTTCGGAGACCGTCAATCCGAATCCTTCCCGGAGGCTCTTCTGAATCACAATCGTCGAGGCCCGCTGCAGGGCGTTCGCCTGACGTTTCCGCCGCGTTCAGCGAATAATTTCCTCCATTCTGGAAAGTGCCGCAGTCACTTCCGCCGGTCCGCGCAGGGAAAACTGGGCCTGCGTCGTCCGCCGATTGCCGACTAAAATTGAAATCCCCTTGCGCGCCGCCGCGAAGGCGGGCTCGTCGGATAAATCATCTCCGAAATAAATCGGCAGCGCTCCGCGCATGGCAGGCTCGCCGAGAAATTTCCGCACCGCCATCCCTTTGTCGCCAATCGACAGCGGCGCGACTTCCATGTCGCGAAGGTTCGTCATCACTTGCAGCGTATCGCGCAGCGGCTCCACGCGTTTTTTCACCCTCCGCCGCACCTGCCGCTGCGTCTCGCCGCTGGCGCCCTTTAAGTGAATCGAGAAACTGCTGCGCTTCGGTTCGATCCACACGCCGGGATAAGCCGGGAGTTCCGTCAGTAATTCCATAAGCGTGCGAACCAGCGCCACGCGGACCGGAAAAGGCACCCTCCTATTTCCATTGCTCTCCCATCCGTACAGCCCCATATATTTCACCTTGTGAACCCCGATGCATTGTTGCAGCTCGGCGCGCTGCCTTCCGCTAACCACCGCGAGTGTTACGTTCCCGTGTCCCGCCAGTTTTCGCTGAACGTCCCGTGTCCCTTCCTCCAGGCGCACAACTCCCGGTAGCGGCGCGATTCGCACGAGCGTCCCGTCGAAATCAAGGAAGAACACCAGGCGCTTATTTCCGCGGATGCGCCGCGCGATGCGTTCCCAGTCTGCGAATAGATGCGGAGTTGCGCGGCGCGTCCTGGTCATCGCGTTTGCCGCGCCACCGCGCACTCGGCCGCTTCGATTCTGATCTCCGTCAGATCGCTGAGCAGGTTTGCCGCCCACCGGTAGATGTTGTGTTCCCTCACGGCGCGCCGCATCCACTGCATCCGCTTTGCTTGTTCCGCTTCCGGCATTTCGAGCGCCTGGTGGATCGCTTCGCCCAACTGCGAGACGTCATACGGGTTCACCAGCAGCGCGTCGGTAAGCTCCCGCGCCGCTCCCGCAAATGTGCTGAGAATCAGCACGCCCCGCTCGTCCTCGCGCGACGCCACGAATTCCTTGGCCACCAGGTTCATCCCGTCGTGCAGCGAAGTCACCAGGCACACCGATGCCGCCCGGTAGTAACGCGCGATCTCTTCATGCGAGTGGTGCCGTTTCAAAAGGACAATCGGTTTCCACCGCCCGGAGTGGAACTTCGCGTTGATCCGCTCCGCTTCCGCGGTCACCTCTTCCAGGAAATTTTTGTAACGCACGATATCCGTCCGGCTCGGCGCCCCGATTTGTACCAGCGAGAATCGCCGCTGGTAGGCCGGATATTGATCGAGGAATCGCTCGATCGCCCGGAACCTCTCCAGAATTCCTTTCGTGTAGTCCACGCGATCCACTCCCACGCCAAGCAGCGAAGCCTCGATGCCCAGCTCCCCGCAAATCGCCGCGCGTTCCGCTCCCGCGCTGCGGGTCTCTTCTTCCGTTGGAGCGCTTTCCGGAAACGCCACGCTGATCGGATACGGCCGCACGCGCGTCACGCGCCCGTGCCGGTTCACAGCAAAGCGGTCCCACTCCGTCAACGCTTCCACGGCGTGGTCCACGGTCTCCAGAAAATTATTGCAGTGCGTCTGAATGTGGAAACCAATCAAGTCCGCCCCCAGCAGGCCGTCAACCAGTTCTCTTTGCCACGGGCAGATTCCAAACATTTCCGCATTCGGCCAGGGAATGTGCCAGAAAATAGCCACGCGCGCGTCCGGCCGCGCCTCCTTCACCATTCGCGGCAGCAGGGCGAAGTGATAGTCCTGCGCGAGGAGAATCGGCGATTCCGTGCCCTCCATTTCCTGCAGCACCACGTCTGCAAATCGCCGGTTGATTTGCTGGTAATGAATCCAATCCCCGGGGCGGAAAACCGGCCGTGTGTGCGCGATGTGGCACAACGGCCAGAGTCCTTCGTTTGAAAATCCCTCGTAGAAGCCTCTGTCCTCCTCGTCCGTCATCCACACCCGGCGCAGCGTGAAGCTCGGACAATCCGGCGGCACGCGCAACCTGTCATTCGCGTCCACGACCGCGCGATCCGCGCTCCCCGACCCGCTCGCCACCCACGTCCCATCGCACGCCAGCAGCACCGGATCGAGCGCCGTCACGAGACCGCTCGCCGGAACAATGACGCCGATCGATCCATCCTTTTCGTTCAGCACGTGCATGTACGGCTCGCGGTTGGAGACGACAAAGAGCGGCGTCTGGTGAAGTTTGTTCCGCAGGCTTACGCGCAGCCGCTCGCCCGTCCACAGCGAAGCCCCCGTATCGCGCAACCTCGCTTCTTCCTCCGCCGTGGCACGCGCCGTGTTCAAGTCGCGAGCCAGGTGCGTGACCTCCTGATGCAATTGGTCGAAAATTTCTCCCTGCGGCAACCCGGGCGGGGCCTTGGCGCCGTTTACGCCGCCAGTCCTAAGAGTACGTAGCCAGTGCGCCGTGCGCCTCAGCGGCCGCATGAAGGTCCACCTCACCAGGATCAGCGCCAGTCCAGAAATGAGGATTGTCTGCACGGATGCATTCACCAGCGAATCCCTCAGCGTATGCGCAACCTGCGCGTCGATGTAACTGGTGTCGTGGAATAACGCGAGAGCCCCTGCCAATTCGCCGTTCCAATGCAGCGGCACCGCATGAATGTGCAGCGCCAGGACATCATCGTTTCCCATTTTGTCCTCGCGCGTCTGGCGCACAAATGCGTCCTGTTCCTTGCCCTTCCCGGCAGCGTTCTTCACAGCCTCCGGCCAAGTCTGGAAGATCGCCGCAATTCCCGGCGTGATCGCCAGCGTTCCTCCCTCCTTGTCGTACACAGCGACACCTTTCAAATGCTCGCGCTCGCCAAATCGTTCCACCAGCCGCTGCAAGTTCCTGTCCGGCGCGGGGTCCAACAGAGGCTCCACACTTTCCTGCAAGCCCTCTCCAAGAATTTCCGCTCTCCGCGACAAATCACTCGTCAGGATGCGCCTCTCCGTCCGCACCTGGTACCACGCGAATAGCAAAGACACCATCGCGACGCTCACGATAAGGGGCAAGACCATTTTCAGGGCCGTGCGCATCGATACTCCTGTACTGTGTTTCCCGGGGATGGGCCACGCCGGGTTGGGTGCGGGCAGCCTAAATTACGGCAACATACCGTCTTGAAAGGTTGGTTTTAATCCGGTCTTGTATGGTTCGTGTCCTCAATATTGAAACTTCCGCAATCGAGGCACCGCAATCAAACGGCACCAACAGAGCCAAACTCGAAACCAATTTTCGGCTTATTGCTAAGTTGCTGTGAATTCAATGGCTTGCGAGTCGACTCGCTTATTTATCAGATAACCTCCGGTCCCCTACCACTATGCAATTTTTTCCGCCTCGCCTGTCTTTTGCCCTATAAGCGCAAGGCAGGCATCTAAATCTCCCTCATTTACATATTGCATGAGAAGAGTCCGAGGTGTCCGTAAAGTGATTCTTGGATTCCTGGCCGGGGCAAGACTATAAGAGATCAACCGCGTCTTGCCAAGTCATTGTCTGCCGATCTGTCTTCAGGGGGACAGGAGGGAACTGAGGTGTAAAATTTCAAGTTCCAGCGAATGATGCCCATGTCGTTCGTAAGAATCTTTGTAGTGGTTATCTTCGCTAACCCACAAGGCGGCAACGTGTTTTTCGGTCTTGGCGGTGCAGAGGAGGTCCACCTTAATTCGGCTGCTTGATCACTTACCGGCTATCCGGCTTCCTTTTCAGGGACAATAATGCATTCGTCAACTCTTCCACGCAACCAAGTATCTATTCGCCAGGAGCTCGCCATATGCTTGCTTTTCATCATGGGCTTCGGGCCCGTTTTGTGGGATATACATCTACTGAAATCGTGTTACTGGATTTTGGCCTCTGCACAACCATCGGGTGTGCGCCGCCATCTAAAGTTGTGCGGGTTTGGGCGCGACGAGTACGATACGGCGGTCCACACCCAGAGCGTGACAAACAAGATCCGACGTTTCAGTTCTGTTTCAACGCTGACCGGCAGAATTTTCAAAACGGAGATTACGTGTGGAGCAATGGGAACAGTCGATCAACACGCAGCGCCCCGCTCGAGACCTGATGTGGGTAGCTGCGCCAATCAAGACGGAATATTTTGGCGAGCGAAAACGATTCAGAAAAGGAGATTACCTTTGTCAAAGCTCACGATTCGCTTTGTTCCATTTCTAGTTCTTCTCCTGCTGGCCGGCGTCAAACAGGCAAGCGCACAGGGGGTAAGCCCGTATTTTGGCTTGGGCAGCGCATTCGACAGCGCAGCCACAAGCTCGGGTTGTCCTGCGCAACAAATCTCCGATCCGTTCAACGCTGCCGGCCCTCCGTCTTCTTGCGTGGCCGCGCCGACGATGGGTGGGGTTTTCGGTGTATTTGGCGTTGACTATATGTTCAAGCCTCACTTCGGGATCAATGGCGAGTATTCTTTCCGATTTGCTCAGGCCAACTATTTGCCCAACGAGGGGTTGAACGTCCGTCCCGGCTTTTACGACTTTAACGCCGTGTATCAGCCGACGTCGGGTGACAAGCGCATTGTCCCTGTGCTGGAAGGGGGAATTGGCGGCGCGAAACTGTCATTCTATGTGACCCAGTCTGGTGGTACCTTATTCAACCAGAGTCAGTTCTTCGTCAGCTCCAACCACTTCCAGGTGCACGGTGCCGTCGGCGTGAAGCTGTACGTGAAGTCCGACGTGTTCATCAAACCGCAATTTGATATCCATTGGGTAAATAACCTGACCGATCAATACGGCCGGAACGTTGTCCCGGCTTTTACCATCTCGATCGGTTACACCTTCGGAAGACAATAAATCGATCTTCTCGCAACGAGGTTGGGCGGGCTAGAAGACTTAGATAACATGACGGAAGGTGGATTCGCCGATTCCGACGCTGAAATTTTACGGCGAATCCCCCACCCAATCGAGTCCCTCCCTCGCCAGGTTCTCGTCTAGGTTCATTACTTCAAAGATGCAAAATCGGACGAGCGTGGCCCCAGGAATCACCTCTCTTTGCACGGCGATTGCTGGACAGGGTACAATAAATTTTTGAGCGCGGCTGCCGGATGCCTTCCTACTGCGCGCAACTGCATCGACATTACTCAGGCAGCCTAGGCTTGACCAATTCCGGCAAATTCATTTTTTTCGCCAGCGCGGGCCAGAAGGGGCTAGAGACCAAATCCTTCCCAAAACTGCTACATAGAATAAACCGAATAAAGGGATCGCGTTGCTCGATGGCCTTCTCCACCCAATACGCGACCTGGTCAGTTTCCCCACATACGAGATGGAAAATGGCAAGTGCTGCCGGAGTTTTGTAAGCCTCGCCGGGTCGAAGGCGCTGAAGTAATTCCTCAGCCGGCCCGGTTTCTCCGGTGCGCATCAACACGCCTGCGAGCAGCCCAGCAACGAGCGGAGCGAATGGCGCCAATGCGTACGCTCTTTGCGCGTAACCAAGCGCTTCTTCCCACGCGCCCCGCAACGCATGAAAAATGCCGAGCATCAATGAGGCGTTCCAGAAGTTCTCATCGAGTTCCAGCATATGACGCAATTCAGCGGAGCCTTCCGCATCCTTGCCTGCTGAAAGGAGAGCAGCCGCAAGGTTCCAGTGATAAACGATGTTGAGCGGGTCTTCGCTAAGTATTTGCCGCACCTCCGCAGCGGCCTCGATCGGGCGGCCGATCGGGATAAGGAAGAAAGCCACGCACCACAATCGAACTTGCGCGGAGGCGGGAGCGAGATCCATGGCCCGTTGAAATCGCCGTTCGGCCTCTTTCCAATCGTAATCATACACTCCGGCCGCTATGCCAAGCATGGCATGCGCTTCGGCCAGTGAGGGATCAATGTCCAATGCCATTCGAGCCTGCTCACGAAAAAGCGGTATGCCCTCCTTGGCCGACATCTGACCAATGTGCGTGAGCCCCAGGAAGTAGTCGCCCTGACCGACGTGAGCCAAAGCGAAGTTCGGATCGAGGGCGATGGCCTGTTGATATGCTGCCATGGCGCGCGCCGCCGATTCCGGCGTGAATTTGAACTGGTAATGGTGTCCCTTCAGATACGCTTCGTAGGCGGCAAGGTTGGGCGTGTAACGGCGCGGTCCAGTGGGTTTGGGGCCGAGTGTCACCTGAAGCGCACCGGCGATGGCCTGTGCGATCTCATCCTGGATTGTGAAGACGTCGGTCATGTCGCGGTCGTAGCGCTCCGACCAGAGATGATACCCGTCGGCGGCGTTGATAAGTTGCGCCGTCACGCGGATGCGGTTCCCGGCTCTGCGCACGCTGCCTTCCAGGATCGTCCGCACTCGCAGTGCCTCGGCGATTTTGGTGATGTCCTGCTCCTTGCCCCGGAACGCGAAGGAAGATGTGCGCGCCGTCACCTTCAGGCCAGGAATTTTCGCGAGCAAGTTCAGGATCTCTTCGGCTAAGCCGTCGGAGAAGTATTCATCGTCGGCATCGCGGCTCATGTTGGCAAAGGGCAGCACCGCGATCGAGGGAGTGTCGCCCGCGGGCGTCGCGGTTGTTTTTTCAAGCGCTGCCTGTTCAAGCGCCGCTTGTTCGAGTGCTGCGCGGACTTCGTTCATCGTCTGGAACCGGCTGGAGGGTAACTTGCGAATGCAACGCGTAACAATGGCGGAGAGGCTCGACGGCGCATCCAGCGGCGGCGGCTCGTCGCGCACAATCGCGGCCATGGTTTCGATTGCGGAGTTCTTCGAAAACGCCCGGCGGCCACTCAGCATTTCATACAGCACTACGCCGAAGGAGAAAATGTCTGAGCGCGCGTCCGTCTGCTCGCCTTTGGCTTGTTCAGGCGACATGTATGCCGCAGTACCCAGGACCATACCCACCTCCGTGAGGTCCGCCGCTTGCGTCGCGTCATCGGAACTCGGCAAAGCGCTGGCGGTTCCCATCTTCGCCAGTCCGAAATCCAATAACTTCACGCCGGATACGGTCACCAGAATGTTGGCGGGTTTCAAATCGCGATGTGTGATGCTTTTCTTGTGCGCGGCATCGAGCGCGTCGCAAATCTGCACGGCGTAGCGGATCGTTCGGTCGAGCGGGAGAGGACCATGGACCGGGGTCCCCTCGATAAATTCCATGACCAGATAATTCGGCCCTATGTCGTAAATCTGGCAGATGTTGGGATGATTCAACGCGGCAATGGCTTTGGCTTCGCGCTCGAAGCGCTCCGAGAATTGCGAGGCGGAGACCTTAATGGCCACGTCGCGATTCAAACGCGGGTCTTTGGCGCGATACACTTCACCCATGCCCCCCGCGCCAATCGGCGCGAGGATTTGGTAAGGGCCAAGCTTATGGCCTACAGAAAGTGACATAGGAGCGAGCCGGCTAAGTTTACCCGATCGGGGACCGGATAGGGAATGCGTTACGGGCCAATCGAAAGCTATGCCGCAGCCTTGCATGAGCCACTTTGCACGCCGATTGCCTGACAGGGTACAATGAATTTTTGAGCGTGCATGCAGGTTGCCCTCGTACTGCGCGCACCTGCATCTCATACGCAGGGCCCGCGAGCCCGCCGCTGGAGCAGGAAGCTTATTCCGAAGACCACTGAAGGATTGTGATGCGAGTCGATACCTTGATCGACCGGGTCGTTGCCCGGTTCATAGGCACCAAGCACGAGCGCGACCTGAAGGTGATCCAGCCGCTGGTCACCGCAATCAATGCGCTCGAGCCGGAGTTTCAGAAGCTGAGTGACGCCGAACTGCTGGAGAAAACGGTGCAGCTCCGGGCCCAGGTGCAGGGACGCCTAGGCGACCTCCCACTTGACGATCCGCAGTACAAAGAGCGCTGCAAAGAGGCGCTGGAACCCGCGCTAGTCCCGGCTTTTGCTCTCGTGCGCGAAGTGGGCCGCCGGAAGCTTGGCATGCGGCACTTCGACGTGCAATTGATCGGCGGCATTGTCCTGAACGAAGGCAAAATCGCCGAAATGAAGACGGGCGAAGGCAAGACGCTCGTCGCCACGCTTCCCGCGGTCCTGAACGCGCTGACCGGCCGCGGCGTGCACATCGTTACAGTGAACGATTACCTGGCGCGGCGCGACGCGGAGTGGATGAGCCCGATCTACCGCGCGCTGGGCATGACCGTGGGAGTGATCGTCCACGATCTCAGCGACGTCGAGCGGCGCGCGGCCTATGGCGCGGACATCACCTACGGCACGAACAACGAATTCGGATTCGATTATCTCCGCGACAACATGAAATTCGATCTGGTGGACTGCGTTCAGCGCGGCCATCACTTCGGAATCGTCGACGAAGTGGACTCGATCCTGATCGACGAGGCCCGCACTCCGCTGATCATTTCCGGCCCCGCCGAGGAGTCCACCGACAAGTACTACCGCATCGACAAAATCATTCCGAAATTGATTCAGGATATCGACTACATCGTCGAAGAAAAACACAGGACCGCGACATTGACCGAAGAGGGTGTCAGCAAAACCGAAAAGTTGTTGGGGCTCGGCAACATGTACGACCCGCAGCACATGGAAACGATTCACCACGTCTATCAGGGACTTCGCGCCCACACGCTTTACAAACGCGATGTCGAATATGTGGTCAAAAACGGCGAAGTCATCATCATCGACGAATTCACGGGACGCGAAATGCCCGGCCGCCGCTGGTCGGACGGCTTGCACCAGGCAGTGGAAGCAAAGGAAGGCGTCAAGATCGAGCGCGAAAATCAGACGCTTGCGACGATTACCTTCCAAAATTATTTCCGGATGTATAAGAAACTTTCCGGCATGACCGGAACCGCGGAAACCGAAGCCACCGAGTTCAACAAGATTTATAAGCTGGATGTTTCGCTGATCCCCACCAATCGCACGCTTCGCCGTGAGGAATTTTCCGACGTGGTCTACCGCACGGCCGGGGAAAAATATGAAGCCGTGGTCAACGGCATCCTGCAAGAGGATAACTCTCACGCGCACGGCATCCGGCAACTTCACGAATCGGGCCAACCGGTGCTCGTGGGCACCATTTCGATCGAAAAATCCGAACATCTGGCGAATCTGCTGAAAAAAGCGGGTATCCCGCACCAGGTCTTGAACGCGAAACAACACGAGCGCGAAGCAAAGGTCGTCTCCCAAGCCGGGCGCAAGGGCGCGGTCACGGTTTCAACGAACATGGCGGGCCGCGGCACCGACATTTTGCTGGGCGGCAATCCCGAAGCGATGACCCGCGAGCAGTGCTTGCAGGAAAGGCTCGCGATTCCTTACATCGCGGCGCCTGCCGTGATCGGCGGAGAAGGCCCCAACGGCAGCGCGGCTGCCAACATGGTTTTGTTCCAGCAGGAAGGTAAGATTTTTCAGGTTCCCTTGGAGCAATGGAAACCCATTTACGACCAGTTTGTGGAGCAATGCCGCGCGGAGCACGATGAAGTGATCGCTCTCGGCGGTTTGCACATTCTCGGCACCGAGCGCCATGAGGCGCGGCGCATCGACAATCAGCTCCGCGGGCGCGCCGGCCGCCAGGGCGACCCGGGCTCTTCCCGCTTTTTCCTTTCGCTCGAGGACGACCTGCTGCGCGTGTTCGGCGGCGAGCGCGTCAAGGCGCTGATGTACCGGCTGGGGATGACCGAGGGTATTCCCATCGAATCCAAGCTGATTTCACGCCGCATCGAGAACGCGCAAATGGCCGTCGAGGCGCAAAACTTCGAGGCGCGCAAGCACCTGCTCGAATACGACGACGTGATGAACAAGCAGCGCGAGACGATTTACTCGATTCGCCGCTCCGCCCTCGAAGGAAAAGAACAAAAAGATTACGCGCTGGGCATCGCGGAAGAAATTGCCCGCGAAATGGTCGGAACGTTTTGCCCGGCAAACGAGCACCCGGAGAAGTGGAACGTCACCCAATTCGCCGCCGAGGTGCTGAACCAGTACGGCATTGACGTGAAGGTTGCCGGAATCGACGCAGGCAAGATGAACCACGCGGAACTGGCGGACACGCTTGTCGAGCGCGTCAAGGTACGCTACGCCGAAAAGGAAAAATTGTTCGGCGAGCAAATGATGCGCTGGCTCGAGCGGCGGATCATTCTGGATATTGTGGACACGCAGTGGAAGGACCACCTGTTAACGCTCGACCACTTGAAGGAAGGCATCGGCCTGCGTGGTTACGGACAAAAAGATCCGCTCGTCGAATTCAAAAAGGAAGCCTTCATCCTGTTCGAGGAGATGATGGCGCGCATCGACACCGAGACCGTCCGCTACCTTTTCCTGGTTCAGCCCGCGCGCCCCGAGGACGAAGCCCGGGAGATCGAGCGCCGCCAGCGCCGGCAACAGCAGGAATTGCAATTTCAAGCCGGAGCCGCGCAAGCCGAGCAGCCAAAGCCGGTCCGCACCGGCGCAAAAGTGGGCCGGAATGACCCGTGCCCTTGCGGAAGCGGAAAGAAATATAAGAAGTGCCACGGCGCCGCGGCTTAACCGGCCAGGCATATCCCACCATTTCATAATTTTCCAGTATTCCTCGTCGGGGTCTCTCGCCGAGCCGCAAAATAGAAAAGCCGGCATTGAGCGAGGTTTCCTCGCTAAATACCGGCCAATAAAAAGTGGATTCTTGCGTCCCTTAAAAGTTGAGAATCAACCCTGTTCCGAAAGAATAATTCGACGAAAACGAGGGCCCCACGTTCGTCCCGATGTAATCGCCCTGAATACGCCAGGATAGGCGCCCGCCGCCGATCTTATAGTCCAATCCCGCGCCAGCCATGAACGCGGCGTGGGAATTGCTGCCAAACGAGGGCCCTTGTGTAAAGCGGAAGCGCTCCCAACCACCAATCACGTGAACCCATGGCTCAAAGTGGTTGGAGTTGTATACGGAAATATGTGGTCCCCCGCCAACGAAAAAAGACTTCGCGTCTATGCTGGGACTGCCCCCAGCATTGCCAAATCCAGCGATAGCCGTTCCTTCAACGGCAAACCAGTTATTAAAATATCGAGCGACGTCCGCCTGATAGCCGAAATCGTGAAACTTTAGGCCCAAGACGTTGAATTGCAGGTACTGGAAGCCCGCTCCGAGTTGCCATGGCTCGCGATCCGCCGGAATTAACGAGGCGGGAGCGGCCGGCTCACTCGCGGAATTGCCTGCATCGAGCGCCGCTGTAGAATCCTGTGCGGACGCTGTGAGCGATAAACAAAAAAGTGCCACGCATAGAACTGATAACTTGCCCATACGGATGACCCTCCTCGCATCCCAAGGTGCGACTGCTTTGGCCACATCATCTTCGCCTCAGTGGTGGGCCGTGTCCATGCTAATCCGAAGAGGAGTTTCCCGGCAAGTCAATACTGGCCGTTGCTGAAAAAAACGCACTTTTGCGCTTCATCTTCGCAGTTCCCGGTGGGGCTGAAGAGCCTGGGTGAATACTCTTTTTCTCCGTGCGATTGTAGCGCGAACCTTCAGGTTGGCATTTTGGGATCAAACAGATGCCAGTCCGCCGCAGCGGACTGGCATCACATACGCCAAGTCTGCATTCCCTCTTATGCTCCGTAACGCCGCCTTGCTACCACACGCGGATAGATTCTACCCGGTGCGGCCGCCCTTGCCAGGCACCTGTTTCAAGCGGAGGATTCCAAGCACTGGCAAAACAAGGTAGATGAAGGGCTTGATAGGTTGGCAGCAAGCGTGCTCTTTAGAGCGCCATCGTTGGAATTAAGATTGAGGTGTAACTCATGACCACCCCCAGCCGCGATGGGTACTCACAAGGATGTGTGATTGACCTCCCCACGAGCTTCAACGAAGGTGGCCCGAGCTTGGATAACTACCTCCTGGAATCCACGCAAAAACTGGATGCAATTACTGAACTCTTAAACCGGGGAGAAGTGGTCGACCGCGAATGGCACACCTGGATGCTCGCTCAGGTGGACATTATAGTTGATACCATTGGTGACGAGAGCCTGGAATTAGGTGATGAAATGCGCTCGGATTTATTGCAATTCCTTTTGGCGGTGGCCAACTTGAACGAACAAATTCGCCACCGAGCCTCCATGGGCCTCTAGGCCCCTGGATGGGGTATCCATGCGGAACGCAACCCTTCCCCTCTGCTTGAATGACAGCCCACTCGGGTCCAAAATAAAAGTAGGCAGCCTGATCGTTGCCAATCACTGCGGATTTAGCCTTTTGGGTGCGATCTGCCCGCGCGACTTCGCGCCGCGAAATCACGTATGACTATAGACCTAAATTCAGACGCGGCGGGGAATAAGCACTCCTCATCGACGCACTTCGAGGTGACTCTGCCCGCCGATGTCACGGCCATTTCGCCCGTTGTGGGCTGGATCATGCGGCTCGTCGGTGAATTGGAATATACGGCAGGCAAAGAATTTGAAATCGAGATGGCGTTGCGCGAAGCCCTGGCAAATGCAGTCCTGCACGGTTGCAACGCCGATCCCTCCAAGAAAGTCGAATGTTCCGTGACGGGCGATCGAGATCAGGGCATCCTGATCGTTGTTCGCGATCCGGGCAGCGGGTTCGACCCCGCGTCAATCCCCTCACCCACCGACGATTCCAATCTGCATTCCGACCACGGCCGCGGCATTTTGCTGATCAACAATCTTATGGATGAAGTGAACCACGAACGCAACGGTACTGTAATCCGTATGCGCAAATTTTAATTGCCATGCCTGCCAAACTACCCACGAACACTCCGGACGCGCCTCCCGACAAACCCGTGGAGAGCAAGTTTGATCCGTTTCGCCCCGAAATGCCGCAAATTCCCGGTGTGGGTCCGGGTTCCCCCCAGTCAGGACGGGGCTCAAGCGGCATCGATTCGCAAAGTCTGTTTCAAATCGGAGGCATCGCCGCCGCGGTGGTGTTGATCGGCGCCGTAATTCTTTGGTGGGTCAAAAGCAAGCCGCGAGGGGCAGCCAATTCTTCCTCTGCTGATGCGGAGGTCGCGGAACAGGCGGCGCCTGTGCCTCCGCTGCCAAATTCTATTGCAGCAGTTCAGGAAGGCCCAACCGTGGCCGCGACGGTCGATGAACTTTCCAAACCGTGGGCCGCGAAGAAATTTAGTTTCGCGAGACCTCTCACGCATCAAAATATTGACGGCATGGTGATCCGGCTCCCGGGCGGAGGTCTCTGGGCATTTTCTCTTCAAGAACCTTTTGGCCGCTGCGAATTGGAATTCGTTACCGATCTCGACAAGCTTGTCTCGCAATATAAATATTCCGCAAGCCACCCCATGGTCGTGAATCCGTGCGACAGTACCGTGTACGATCCCTTGAAGGTCGGCCCGATCGGAGGCAACACCTGGGCCCGGGGAGAGATCGTACAGGGCGGTGGTCTGCGGCCTCCCATTTCTATCGACGTAAAGGTGAGCGGCCGCTCCATCATTGCCGATAACGTCGAGTAAGCTTCCCAAGGCAGCTGACTGGTGACTAATGAATGGTGACTGGTGATTCGCTCGCGCTGAGGCCAACGCGGTGTGATTCGTGATTTGTGATTTGTGATTCGTGATTCGTGAAAACCAAGAAGTGATCGCCTGCCTGTGTGCTTCGATTGTTACGATAGGTGGCCAGCTCCCTGAGGCATGAAACGACGCAGATTTGAGCTGGATTTTCACCAGTCAGCAGTCACTATTCACCAGCCACCTGAACGACATTCCCGGATTTCAACGGAATTACTTCTGCGGTAATTTCTGGTTCCGAATGTGCGATCTCCATTCAATCAATTCAGCCAACAAAGCTTTTTCCACAGTGGTGGCTATGCGCGACACCGTGGGCCATGTCTGGGATAATTCCAGTTGTTTGTCCCATTGCACCAGCATGCGATGCAATTCGCGGTAGCGATCCCGGCGGCGCACGTAGTCATTTACGACCACGAGCGACCCTGCCACCGTAGCGACTTGGAAGAAGAGCGCAATCGACAATGCCAGCTCCGGCCTCAACCGCGCTGAAATCGAATGGCTCAGGCCGTGCGCGTTGAGCAGGAGCCAAAAGTCGAGTCCTGCGGCCAGAATGGTGCTGACCCAGGTGAGAATCCGGTACCGGCGCGCCCACGCGGCCGCATGGCTGGCATGGCGCGAAAAATATGTAATCTGGTGCTGCACCCGGTCGCCTCTGTAGAGGCGCTTGAATTCATCGAGATTGTTTTCGTGCGCCGGGCGATCTGACATCTTCAGAAAATTCAGCGAGGTCAGCATCCCGGCCAGGTCGGGCACAACCTCCGGTCCTACGACCTCGTAGGGCGCCGGTGTCCGCCAAAGCGCCAGGCACGAACGGCAAATTTCAGCGGCGGTTCGCATCCTTGTCCATGCGACCTGGCGGCGCCCCAGTCCCATGACCGTTGGCAGCGAGGCGGCCATGATTCCCAGCGCTGTTCCCATCCACAACCAAATCACGCTGCTGCCGATAGAGGCTGTTTTCCCACTTAGCACGGCCGCAGCGGCGGTGCAGAAGATCGGGATCGCGGCCATGCGGCGAAACTGCGGAGCTACGCGGCTGGCATTTTCATCCATTTTGACAAACCACGCATTTGCCAGATCGCGAGGGAAGCCTGCGGGCAGTTGGATGGCGGGGTCAGGCAATTGATTAAGGAACCGCATTTCCGGATCGTTCAGGATTTCTGGACTCACGTTGAAACCTTGCACCGCACCGGTAGCACTGTGGATCCAGATGAAGGGCCGTCCCAGTTCCCTCGCAAAATGGACCATATCTGCTGTGCCGCCCAATCCTTGGCTTGGTTCTCCATCCCATAACGCGATAAGCAACTGACTCTGCTGCACCGTTTCGATGCCACATTCGTAATAGCGATCAGTCAATTTCTCCCCGGCGCCGGTGACTTCTACCGACAACGCGTTCTTGAATACACATTCCGCGCGGGCCCATGCAGGTTCGTCAAAATCATCACGAAATTGTTCCTTCGGCAGGGGCAAAAAAACGCGGATGGGCAGATTCAGCTGAATGCAGGTCTCCGCAAACAGCAGGTCACCACCCGTCGCGGCTGACGTCACGCCATAAATAACTCCCGGAGCCTTCGCTCTCCACTCGAGGAGCACCTTTCGAATCGCATCGCGGCACTTGGCTTCATTTGAAAGTTTGCGATGCCCGGTGAATCCGATGGCCAGGGTAGTGGGAAGTTGCACGAGGGACCGGGCTGGATGGCTCATGAAGGTCATTCAGATGGGAAGGCGCTTCCCCGTTCAACGAAATCCGCGTTCCTCAATCCCTACTCGATTTGTAAGCTTGATTTCATCAGGACCACAACGTAGGGATTCACAGTCGATATCACGTAATAGAGTTCGACTTCGGAGCCCTGCACTTTGGTCCAGCGCTCCACGACATAAGGAGCAAAGGCGCCACCGCGAACATCCGCTGCATTTACGTGATTTCTTTGTCCCAGGACTGGCCCTGCAAGACCGTCGTCAATTTTCCTGAGAGGACCGTGTATGAATTTTCCGATTGCGTTGTCACGCACAGAGTTGAACAAGATTTCAGGCTCGCTCCACGTTCCCCACGGCGTCTTCGAATAAGAAAACGCGATGCCGTTGGGTTGAGTCCGGCGGTCGTAAGTCATCAGCCACAGCCCAAGTTCCTTGCACCAGGTGACGGACAAGTCCCCGAGCGTGCCGTCCTTCACAATCGGAGTTGCGTCCGATTCGTTGTCGCTCCAGGTCGGAGCGTTTGCCGCGTCCAGACCTGCGAAATAGCGAATTCCCTTACCGGCCTCGAATTGGCCGACGGGGACGATCGACAGATACACGTCGCTCTCGCGGTATCTGCCTGTTCCCCATGTGAGAATGAAAGGGCCGCCGGGAGGAAGCCCCGCGATGTTTCCCGGCTGAGCATGCATCGAAATTCTTATGAATCGCCCATCAGGAAGTTCGGAAATTGTGCGAATCGTTTGGAAAGTTTCCGGGGCTGCAAACTTGGTAAGAACGGAGCGGTTGGTAGCCCTGCCCTTCGTGAAATTCGTGCTGAGGGCCACGTACATCTGCCCGTCAAGGCTGATTCCGGCCACCGGCACATCCATCGGCGCCATCGTGACGCCGGTCGGCTGCACGGCGATGTATTTGCCGCCGATCGTCAGGAAATCCAAGTGAACGCCGCCGTTGGGATTCGCTGTGTCAGTGCTCGCGATCGTGTCGAATAACCCAGGCAAGCGGCCCAGGGTCGGTCCGAACAGAAAATAGGTGCGCCCTTGGTGTTCAAAAGAATTGCCAAGCTCCGTGCCTTCCACGCCGAATCGCGTGAAGGTTTGGCTCACGGTCGCCTTGTGCCGCTCCTTGTCCTCATCTCCAATGAGCTGTTCGAGTTTAACGGATGAATCATCGATGTAATGAAGCGCCACTTCGCGGTGGGGTTTCTCAGAGCGAGCGGCGGGAGGAGGCGTGGAGGGAGCCGCGGCAGGAACCGCGGAAAGAGCTGACGAAGCAGTTGCGCTCACCGGCGCGAGGAGCTTCTTCGGTTTGTCGGGCACGGCCGCCGGAACGGCCACGGGAGGTGCGGCAGGCAGCGGGGCCGGCTTAGTCGCAACGATTTGCGCGGTTGCCGTGCTTCGCTGGAGCCTGGAACGGTATGTCAAGAAACCGAGTATCAGGACGACTGCAGCCAAGCCGCCGATCACCAAATATTCCCACCTGGGCCGTGACGCACGAGGTGCGGCGTGTGTTGGAGCCCTCAAGCCTAGTACGGTCGCGGGATCGCTTGCCGGACTCGGATGCGCTTCGCTTCTTGAGTCGCTCCGCGAAAGCAACGTCTGGACATTCGCAGCCAGCCTCTGGAGGTGGACTTCTAACGGCGGCGTTAAAGCGTCGAGCCAGTGGACGCTGCCAATAAAGTAATCAAGCGACTTTGCCGGCGCGACATCCTCGATGCGCAACGGCATGACGGTGACCCCCTGGCTGACGGCGCGTTCAATCTCTTTTGGAATATGGCCGGACAAGTTGGCCTTCGAGGAAAAGACGAGCACCATGATGCGGCACTCATGAATGGCATCAATGATGGCTTCGCCGTAGTGGATGCCGGGGAGAACGTCGCGCGGCGCGATCCAGCAGCGAATCCCGTGAGACTCCAGCGTCGCACAAACGGCATCCGCCACCGGCTTATCCCCAGAGGCGTAGCTGACGAAGACATCGTGCGCCATGGACGGCAACTTCCTTTTTTAGAGTGCGACCTGGTGAAGACGTTCTGGGCGGATTCTAGCACGACCCTGATCGAATTGGAGAGGGGGTAAGGCGCGCGCCGACCGGGATTCGCGTGGAGGATTATTTCGCTTCGCACGTTCCGTAGCAGGTGGCAGTTCGAAAATTGAGCGCAAGAATGCGCATAGGCAGGAGTGCATGATATAAGGGGAGTACGCGGCTGTAGCTCAGCTGGATAGAGCGCGTGCCTCCGAAGCACGAGGTCGGGCGTTCGAGTCGCCCCAGCCGCACCACTGAATTTCCTACGTCCAATCCAGCCTGTAAATCATCAGCCCCAGTTTCCCCGCCGTGTGGCTGCGAGCTACGAAAAACTAAAGCTGACCTCTACCCTCAAATCGATCGGTGTTGGCTCACCATCGAGGACGGTTGGTTCATACCTTCTTTTAGAAACGGCGCTCAATGCCGCGGGAATCAGCAACGCATGCCCGCTGATCACGCGCATGCCCTTCACGTTGCCGTGTTCATCAATAATCGCCTCGATAACTACGACCCCGGAGAGGCGGGACTGTTTAGCAAGAACTGGATACTCCGGTTCGGGCCCAAAGAGCAGTCGCGGCGGCTTCACATCGCCACCCACACGAACGGGCGCCCTCGGCCCTTGCGCAACCGGCGCCGGCGGCGGCGCACCCTTTGAAACGCCTCCCAGAACCCCTCCAAGAGCGCCTCCCACTTGGCCCCCTGGAATTCCGCCGGGCACCCCACCGGGTGCGCCCAGCAACGCCTCATCCGGAGGCGCCCCTATTGTGTCCGGTGGTAAGACGGCTTTCGGGATAAATGAAGGGGCCATCAGTTGTCCAGGCGTCAAGACCTTCGGGGGTGTAACGTGAGCTGGCCGCGGCGTGGCTGGAGGAGTCATTGCTGCGGGAGGAGGAGCGGCGGGCATCACTGGAGGAGCGAGAAACGTCAGATTGAGCTTCTTGGAATCGAGCCCCGTCGTGAAATAAAGCGGCAAAATCATGAGGACAGCAAGGATCGCGACGTGAACGCCAAAAGACGCAACCCAATCCAGAGTGCTGCGCCGCTGGCGCACAGAAGTATCTTCCAGCAGCGCTTCCGCAAGTACATCATGCATCGGCTCTACTTTTGGCGGCTCCAGAATGATATGCGCCCTTGCCTTTGCCGCCGGCTCCGTTTCTCCAACGAACGGTATATATTGACCTTGCACGCGGTCACCTTAATCTTCGCCAAGCGTCCCGAACCGGTATCATTCTTCTCTGCCTTCTCTGCACAATACCAGCCTAAGCGCTCAAGGCCATTTATCCTCTTGTGCCCTATTGTACACCTAAATGCATGCGAAGGATTCAAATACGATCGGGGGTCGCTCGCGGACAGTCCGATGGGAGAATACCTCGCTGCCTCAGCGAGAGAAACTTAGAATTGGCGAAGTTTCATGTCGCGCGAATCCGGTGCTTAGATTCGGTGCTCCAGCTCTTCGATCTGTTCCGCTCTTTTGACCAGGAACAGGCCCCTGGGACGCACCACCTAATCTCTGCCGTCCTCGCCGACTCAGAAATCATCAGCCCCGCCTGCCCTGCTGACTGTCTGTAATTTACGAAAAACTAAAGCTGACCTCGACCCTCAAATCGATCGGGGTCGGCTGGCCATCGAGGACTGTGGGTTCGTACCTTCTTTTCGATACCGCGCTCATTGCCGCGGGAATCAGCACCGGATGCCCGCTGATCACCCGCATGCCCGTTACGCTGCCATGTTCGTCGATGACCGCTTCGATGATGACAACTCCGGAAAGGTGGGCCTGCCTGGCAAGTGGTGGGTAATCAGGTTCAGGCCCAAACAGCAAGCGCGGGGGCTTCACATCTCCGCCCACTCGGACGGGTGCCTTCGGTCCTTCCGCAACCGGTTGTGCCGGCGGCGGTACGCCCTTCCATGCGCCTCCCAGCACCCCTCCAAGAACGCCTCCCACCTGGCCACCTGCAATTCCGCCGGGTACCCCGCCGGCCGCTCCCATCAACGCCTCATCGGGAGACGCCCCTTGTGTGGCAGCAACGGCCTTTGGGATGAATGTAGGCGCTGTCAGCTGCCCAGGCGTGAAGACCCTCACGGGAGTGATGCGTGCTGGACGCGCCGCAGATGAGGAAGTCATCGGTGCCGGTGGAGGCGCCGCTGCTGGCATCATCGGAGGTGCAAGAAGCGTCAGATTTAACTTCCCGGAATCCAGCCCCGTCGTGAAATAAAGCGGCAAAATCAAGAGCATGGCAAGGACCGCGAAGTGGACGCCAATGGAGGCAACCCAATCCAAAGGGCTGCGGTGCCGATGCGAGGAAGTATCCTCCAGTATGGCTTCCGCAAACACGTCGCGCAGCGGCTCTACCTTTGGCGGCGCCAGGATGATATGCGCTCTTCCCGTGCCCGTCGTATACCTATCTCCACCGAACAGAACATGTTGACTTAGCATGGAATCACCTCAGGTCCGCAGGCTCACTAAATCCCTTCATTACGCATCGCAAATCCCCAGCCCGGAAACCCGCCGCAATTTCCTTTCTTTCTTGCTAGTGAAAGATAAAAGATTGCGCAGGCTTCAGCCATGACCCGCGTCACCCCCTAATGTGACGAACGTCACAGTCCGATCGTGGAGGAATTCGTTGTCTTTGGGAGAGAAATCAATCCGAGATGAACGCTTAACTTTCTCGAATCCGGTCCTTGATTTGGTGCGCCAGCTTTTCGATCTCTTCCGCCTTTTTGACCAGGGAAAGGGATAGGACATCGGTTTCCGGAGTCTTATCCGATTCGTCCTTCAAGTCTTTGGCCAACTGCAGCAAATGGTCGACGTCACGCCTCAATGCTTTCTGGTCTTCCTTGAGATGCACTTTTGGATCTGCTGCCCGCGGAGGAATGGGAAAATCGTCCGGCCTTCCTGAGCTGCTGGCATCCGGAATTTGCGGAAGCTGCGAAGGATTATCATGTCGCTGGCCCTGTCTACCAGCCAGCAAGGCTCGTGTTCCGGCCAGCGTCGCAGCAATGCCCGAAAGGAAGAATCGGCGTCCGGTTTTCATTGGATTCTCCTGCGGCTGCATCCTTGGCTATCATCCCTCATCATGCGGCGAATCCCGTAGTGCTATAATTATTCGCGGATATTATGACTCCAAACGTATTCAAATGGACGGATTTTGCGGTCGCGCGCGGAATTCGCATCGCCGCCATTTTGCTGATCGCCCTGATTTTGAACCGCCTCTTGCGCTCGCTGACGCGCCGTTTGATTCCAGCCGCCGGGGCCGATGGCCTGGGCAGGATCGCCCGGATGCGCGAGCAGCACGTGAAAACGCTGGCGGTGCTGTTGTATAGCGCGGGAACCGCCGTCATCATTATCGGCGCGATTCTCACGACCCTGCCGGAGTTCGGTTTCAATGTGACGCCCATCGCGGCGGCCGCGGGCCTGGCGAGCCTGGCGGTCGGTTTCGGCGCGCAGCATCTGGTTCGCGATCTCATCAACGGCTTTTTCATCATCATCGAAGATCAGTTCGCCGTTGGGGAATCCGTGCGGATCGGGACCGTGATTGGACGCGTCGAACATCTGACGCTGCGCCGCACCGTGGTCCGGGATGTTCAGGGCGCCTTGGTCACCATTCCCAATGGAGAGGTCACCCAGGTCTCGAATCTTAGCCGGGATTGGGGCCAGGTGTTCGTGGACATTTCCATCCCGCCGGAGGCATCGTCCGATGCGGCGCTCGCGGCGCTTGAGCGTGTGTGCGCCGAACTCAGGGCCGATGCCTCTTGGTCGCCGGTCTTAGTGGACGGGCCGCGGGCGCTGGGAGTGGAATCGTTCGGGCCGGCCGGAGCAACGCTGCGGCTGCAACTTCGCACCGTCCCGGGACGCCAGGATGACGCCGCGCGTGAATTGCGCCGCCGGATTCAAAACCGCTTCGGGCAGGAACACATTCGATGGGGTGGCGTGCAGCGCGTGGAGATTGTGGGGAACGAAGCGCTCGAGAGTTTCACCGCGCGTTCAAATTCCTGAGGGGATCGCCACCGAAATTTCGTCATTCCTTTTGAGGACCGTGAGAGGAGAGCTCCATAGAAGGGTGATGCGCTCCGTCATGTTCCGCCGCTCCCGCCATGACCGTGCGGTTACGTCCCTCTTCCTTGGCGCGGTAAAGAGCCGAATCGGCCATCTGCAAGATTTGGTTCGCGTTGTCTTCCGGCCAATCCGCGGTAGCAACTCCGCCGATGCTCACCGTCACTTTCAGAGTACCCGCGGATGTCGTAATGGGCCCATGCAAAATCGCTTCCCGCAGGCGTTCGGCTTTGTTCCAAGTTTCTGAACCGTTGCAGCCGGGCAAGAGGATCAGAAATTCTTCGCCTCCATAGCGGCCCACGGCGTCATAAGGGCGGGTGTCCGCCTTCATTCTTTTTGTGACTTCCCGGAGAACGGCATCTCCCGCCAGGTGCCCGTAAGTGTCGTTGACGGATTTGAAGTGATCCAGATCGGCAATCAGGACGCCGAGGGAAAGGCCCTCTCGCCGGGAGCGCCAGGTTTCTCTGTCCAGCGTTTCCAGGATCGCTCCGCGGTTCCAAACTTCCGTCAAGGTATCGTGCGTGGCCTTGAAGCGCATGGCTTCGCGCGCCTGCACGAGGTTGTCTTCCAAATCGAGAAGGCGCAATCCCACACGGATCCGAGCCTTGAGTTCCTGCGGATTGAACGGCTTGGTCAAATAGTCATCGGCGCCGGATTCAAGCCCTTCTACCACGCTCTCCTTGGCATCCCGGGCCGTAAGCAAAAGAATGTAGGTGTAGGGTACGGGCCGGTGTTTCCGCAGGGCGCGGCACACATCGACTCCGTTCTGGCCGGGCATCATCCAATCCAGCAAGGCCATGCGTGGAGCATCCGGCGCTTTCAACTTCTCCCAGGCGGCGTCGCCGTCTTCCACGGAAACGACATCGTATCCCCACTTCCCAAGCAAACCCTGAAGCATGCGCCGCGATACCAACTCATCTTCGGCGATTAGAATCCTCATTTCGGTACTCCTGGGCAAAGCTCGGCGAGCCCCGGTACCAGGCGGCTCACTGCCTGTTCGACTTGGGCGAGACTTTCTTTCGCGGATTCCGCGTCCTTGTTTTTTGCGTCTTTCTCGAGCCGCATGGCCGCGGCGGCCGTAGTCTTCGCCGAAAGATTGCCGACCGCCCCCTTGAGGGAGTGCGCAGTCATCTCCAGCACGGCCATATCGCCCCGCTGCAGGGCTTCGCGCATGGTGGAGAGCAGATGGGCGGCGTCCTCCTGGAATATACGGATCATGTCAGCGAGCAATTCTTGATCTCCCTCCACACGTTCCAGCAGTGAAGCGCGGTCGATTTTCTCAACCGGGTCTTGAGAATTCTCCGTCATGACGTAGCCCCCGTGCGATGCGGCCACGCATCGCTCGATTTCCGCGAACAGGTTGGCAGGCTGAATTGGTTTGGAAATGTATCCGTCCATTCCACTCGCGAGACATCTTTCCTTGTCTCCTCGCATGGCATGCGCGGTCATCGCCAGGATGGGGACGTGCCTTCCGGAACCTTTTTCACGCTCCCGGATCGCCGCGGTGGCTTCCATGCCGTCCATCTCCGGCATTTGGATGTCCATGAGCACAACGTCAAATCCAGGAATGCCGGCATTTTCCCAAGCCGCGAGCGCTTCGCGGCCCGTGCCCGCCAGGGTGACGCGATGGCCTGTTTTTTCGAGCAGCCGGATCGCGAGCTTCTGGTTCACCGGGTTGTCTTCGGAGAGCAGAATATTAAGTGGCCGCCCCGTGGATTTTTCTGGAACGCGAACCGAGGATTCGATCAATTGTTCCTCGACAACGCCAAGTCCCAGGGCCACCAGGAGGGCATCGAGAAGTTCGGACTGGCCGACAGGTTTGGTGAGGCAATGCTTCACACCGAGTTGGCGACATCGCTCCATATCCACAATATGGTGGTTCGCGGAAAGCAACATGACGACCGCGCCGGCAAGCGCCGGATTCGATTGAATCCGCTGCAAGACCTGGAATCCGTCGACTTTGGGCAAGAGCGAGTCCAGGATCACGATCGGAAATGCGTGGCCGGCTTTTTGCGCGGCATCCAATATCTCCAGGGCGCTGACACCGTTGTCAGCCAGAGTTGGGTTCATGCGCCAGTTCGTCAACATCTCCGCAAAAATTCCGCGGTTTACAGGGTTACTCTCCGCGACTAGAACATTCAGTCCCGGCAGGGCTTGTGCGGCAATTCGTTCCTCGTCCGATGCGGGCGTGGTTCCCGGTTGGAAATTGCATGTAAAATGGAAAGTGCTGCCCTTTCCGACTTCGCTTTCCACCCATATTCGGCCGCCCATGAGTTCCACGAGTTGGCGTGAAATCGTGAGGCCAAGGCCTGTCCCGCCAAAGCGGCGCGTCGTGGACCCGTCCGCCTGGGCAAAGGATTCAAAGATGATGTGCTGCTTTTCGAGCGGGATCCCCATGCCGGTATCCGAAACGGAAACGTGCACCCGCACTTCGCCGCCCGTGCTTTCTTCGAGGTCCGTATCCAGGATGATGTTTCCCTCCTCGGTGAATTTGATGGCGTTGCCGACCAGGTTCACGATGAGCTGCCGCAACCTCGTTGGGTCTCCGATCAGGAACTTCGGCACGTTGGGCGACACGCGCGAGCATATCTCCAGGAGTTTCTGGTCGGCCCGCTGAGCCAGCGGTTTCAAGGTATCCCTGAATAAATCTCGAATTTCAAATTCGGTTTTTTCAAGCTCAAGCTTGCCCGCCTCAATCTTGGAAAAATCCAAAATGTCGTTGATGACGTGCAAGAGACTATCGGCGGAAGACCGGACCAGGTTGAGATAATCCCTCTGCTCGGGCGTCAGGGAGGTATCGAGCGCCAGCTCGGTCATTCCGATGGTGCCGTTCATCGGCGTGCGGATTTCGTGGCTCATGTTGGCCAGGAATTCGCTCTTGGCGCGACTGCCAGCCTCGGCCGCTTCCTTAGCCTCCAGTAAAGCCCCTTGCGCGCGCTTGCGCACGGTGATGTCCAGGAAAGTGACCACTGCGCCCACGACTTCGCCCTCTTTGCGGATGGGATACGCCCAATATTCGGCCGGGAAGCACGTGCCGTCGGAGCGCCAGAACACTTCGTCATCCGAATGAATTCCTTCGCCCAACTTCAGTGAAGCTGCGATGTTGCACTCCTTTATGGGGTAGGGAGTCCCATCCGGATGCGAATGGTGCATCACCTCGTGCATTTGCCTCCCCAAAAGGACCTCGACCTTTTCATGGCCCAGCAACCGAAGCGTGGCGGGATTACAAAACGTGCATTTCCCTTCCCGATTGATTCCGTAGATGGCCTCGGCGGTGGAGTCCAGGAGCAGACGGATACGTTCCTCGCTTTCATGCAATGCTTCCTGGGCGCGCTGGCGGTCCGCCACTTCCTGCCCCAGCTCGGCCGTGCGTTCGTCCACGCGGCGTTCCAGATCTTCGCTGGCGTGGCGCAACTCGGCGTCGCGATTCTGAATCTGCCCGAGCATCTCGTTGAAGCCGTCGATCAGGACGCCGACTTCGTCCTCCGAACGCTTCCCCGCCCGAATGGAATAATCCCTGGAACTGGTCACCATCTTCGTGGTCCACGCCAGCTCCAGAATCGGATTGGAGATCGGGCGTTGCAGGCGCCCGGCCATGGCATACGCTCCCAGGGAGACGACAGCGACGATCAAGCCGAAAAAGAACAAATAGCCGACCAAGAGCTGTTTGTATTCGACCGTGTCCCCTTCCAGAAACACGGTGCCCACTTTCTCGCCTTGAAAATTGATCGCCTGGAAGATTAGGACCCGGTTGGAAGTAAACCGGCTGGATTCGCTTTCCACGGGCGGCGCGGCATATTTGTCCATCGATGCGCCGCGGTGATAAGCGGCAAAGGGCTTGTCGTCACGGTCGTAAATGACTGCGGACAGGATGTGCGGCTTGGCCGCAAGGGCCCGCAGGATGTCCTGCGCGGAATTGGGATCCTTAAAAGCAAGAGGCGCCGTGCTGTTCGTTCCCAGGATATTCGCGAGGGCATTCAAGTCCTCGAGGCGCAGCTCCTTGAATCGGTACACTCCGTATTCCGCGAACCCGATGCCGGCCACGCACAGGGCCACGAACGTGTTGATCATGATCACCAGCGTGAGCTTGTGCCGCAGCGACAGTTTGCGGGTCCATTGCATTTTAGTTATTCGCACCCCGTTCCGTTCCGGCCACCACGCGGGCGAGCGCCAACAGCTTGGAGCTGACCTTCAAATGCGCGCGGCTGGTGGCGCCCGCGTCAATGGCCACTCGCACTCGGGCATCCTCCACCATGAATTGAATCATTCCGCCCGAGCCGATAAAATTGTCCATGTCCGCTACCGTTAATACGCTGGTTCCGTGCAATGCCGCGAGAATGGATGGCAGGCGCTTTTTTTCCGATTCGCTGATAAATAAAATGTTGCAAGTACGCAGATTGTCCGCCTCCTGAAACTTTTTGACCTGCAACTCGCGGCCCAGCACATTTTTCCCTTCGACCAGCCGGGTCAATTCGTCGCCGATCGAGGTTTCTCCGGCAAATCCAATCACCCACTTTCCATGGGGATCCGTGCCCGGATCGTCCGGCCATTCCACAAATTTCAAGAAGTTGAATAAATAGGCCGCCTTGACTTGACATTCAGTCGGAGATTGATCCGCGTAAACGGCTCGATTCGCCAGTGAAAAAAATGCCGCGAGCAGCAGCGTGGCGAGACATGCGAACCGCCGTCCGCACACACGCGCCCGAAGACACGAGTTGCATGGTCGCGCCAAACAATGACCAGTTTGTGCTACCTTCCATGAGCGCCGCACTTTTGCACCGCGAAGGCGTCTGTCTCCCCATCTAATGCGGATCGGTCCCACACGGTGCGGGCTACCGAATTTCGTCCCTGGAGAGAAAGTCAAAACTCTGAAACACTTCAGATATCCGGTTGGAACGCGTGCCCTTTTGAGCCCCGCAGGATCGTTACCCCCGGTCTGTAGGGCTCCGCTCAGTTGCCGACTTCCTTGGCGTTTCCTCCAACCACCTTCGCCAAACTTAACAGCTTGGAGCTCATTTTCAGCTTGGCCCGGCTGGTTGCATCCACATTGATCGCAAACCGGACCCGGTCATTTTCCGACAGGAACTGAATCATCCCACCCGCATCGAGGAATCCTTCCATGTCCGCCACGGTGAGGACGCTCGATCCGTGCAAACTGGACAGAATCATGGGGAGTCTTTTTCTTTCGGATGCGCTGATGAACAGGATGTGAGCGCCGCGCAAATCTTCGCCGGCGCGGTAAATGCGAATGACGAGATCGCGGCCCTGCACGGTCTTGCCGGTAACAACCTGAGGCAGCGCGCTGCCGAACGGGTCTTCGCCAACCACACCAATGACGATGGGCGCGAGCGGGTCTGCGAATGAGTCGCTGGGATACTCCACGAACTTGAGAAAATTAAACAGGTAGGCAGCCTTGACCTGATATTCCGTGAGAGCGACCTGCGCTTGCCCTTGTGGTGTTGCCGCAAGGTGGATGGCGAGCAGTAGCGTCAAGAGAGCCGCGAGGAGCCGCGGGCGCAGCCAGGATGGTCGCGTTCCGATGCTGCTGTCTTCCCAATCCGGATTGATGCGCACGATGCCTAAAATCTCCAGGTCACTTTCCCGTACGCGCTACGCCGGATCTGGCTGGATTGCAGCGCTCCGTTCACGTCTTCGAACTCCAGATGATGGTCTTTCAATAGATTCTGGCCCACCAAAGTGAAGGCGGTTTGCTCCCACAGCTTCCAGGTGAGTCCCACATCGAGCCTTGTATAGGCAGGGATCGTCACATTCGAGGACGGCCCCTGGTGATCGAGTTGGGTGACCTCATAGGCTGAGGCGTCCAAGGACAAGCTTTTCCGCAGGTCGAGGTGGGTGCGAATTTGCGCAGTGTGATCCGGTACGGCGCCTTCCACAAACGGGCCTGTTATAGTGTCGGCGCTCGAGGGATCGGTGTGCATGTGAAGGGCCTCGAATGTGTAGACCGGCGCGAGCGTCCAGCGATCCGTTACTTTCCAGTTCGCCGTGATCTCGAACCCGTGCGTCTCCCCGTACATCAAGTTCTCGTACGTGAGCGGGAAGACCACATGGGCTGGAGCAGGCGTGGACTCGGCAAATGGCGCGCCCGGCTCCGTGGTTTGAAGATTGTCGTAGTTGTTGAAATACGCGGCAAGGTCAATGGAAAGACGGTTGCTCACGGCGGTTCGATATCCCAACTCATAAGCAATCAACCGTTCGTCTTGAAATTGGGGATTGCCGTACAACCTGAGCAGATCAAGAGAGCCACTCGTCCCGACATTCCCGATATTCAGGACCAGATTGGTATCATAGCGGGAGGGAGCCCGGAGAGCGCGAGAGATGGCCAGCCACAGCGTGTGGTGGGCGCTGGGCGCCCAAGCCAAGCGAACACTCGGCATGACCTCGAATCCCGTATAGTCGTTATGTTCCAGCTTCATGCATCCGGTCAGATAAAGCCGGTTAGGAACCAGGGCAATTTCATCCTGGAAAAATCCGTCGAAAATCTGATGGGTGCTGCTGGCGGGATTCTCGAAAACCGTTAAACTCCCCAGAATGAGGTCCGTCGTATAGCGGTAGCCCAATCCCCAGACGACGTCCTGCCGTCCGCCGAGCGCGATGTGGTGCTGGAAATCGAAGTCCAAAGTGTCTCGCGTCTCTGGATTCTGCGGATCGCGGCGTTTGTCACGGTCAAAGGAAACCTGCAAGCTGGTGTCGGATCGTGGGGAATAAACATGGTTCCAGACGGACTCCAGAGAACCGTTCGATATATTGATCTGCTCGCTCTCAGCCAAGTATCCCGGTGACGTGATGGACGGCAAAACAAAGCCGAGTTCTCCTTCCCGCCCGGTGGTAATGTCACCTTCCACCATCAGAGAATCTTTCGTCGACAGAGTGCTGTCTATCCGGAACCCGCCGCGCAATTGATGCCAGCCGTCCTGGCCGTTCTGGCCGTTGAGGTCCAGCAGGTTCGTGCGGTTGAAATACTTCGTATAGATGCGGTAGTCCGTCCCCGCTTTCAACTCCCCTCAGTATTGAACCATTCCGCTTTCCTGATCGATGTTTCCCCCCTCCGCTACAACCAATCCCCCGCGCGTTTCGGAAGCATTCTTGGTGAAAATATTGATGACGCCGTCCACCGCGTTCGCTCCCCAAATTGTTCCGCCCGGACCTCGAATCACTTCGATCCTGGCGATGTCCTCGAGGGGAAAATCCAAAATGTTGTCCCAGAAGACACCCGCGAACAGGGAGGTATACACCACGCGTCCGTCGATCATCACCAGCAGCTTGTTGCTAAACTGCTGGTTGAATCCGCGGGCGCTGATGGTCCAAGTGCTTCCGTTGATCTGCGCGACGTTTATCCCCGGAACCATCCTCAGTACGTCGGGAATGCTGGTGGCGCCCGAGCGGCGGATGTCCTCTGGTGTGATCACGAAAATCGCCGCGGCTGTCCGCGAAAGTTTCTGCTCCTTCTTGGAAACGGAAGTCACCTTGACGTTCATCAAGTCTTCGATGTTCATCGTGGTTAAATCCACGCCCGAACCCGTCCCCTGCTCTGACTTCTGTGCCAAAACTGGGGCGCACAAAAGAAGCAAAGCCAGCGAAGAGCTCATGAGTTTTGATCGTCGTTTCATATTTTCAGCGCTTCGCTATCTATCCCGGTTGACGCGTATCGAGATTGGATCCACGGTAGAAGGCTCCGCCCAAGTTCGCTACCTCATATGCGCAGAATTCATCCCAAGCTCCCCCATGAGTGCATCTGCATAGCTATGACCAAATGACAATCGCTGGTCTTAAGCTAAACTTATGTTTTTCAATAAATTGCAAGATTAGAAGCGGCTAATCAATGCGCCGCTCTCCGCGATTGGTTCCAGATTGGCTCTGGGCGCACCGATTTGACTCGCTCTGGGGATTACCAGAAGCGGAATCGGGCCGGGACTTACAAGGTCAGAACGAATTGTCATTCCCGCCGGCTAATGCGTGGCTTTCGCTTGGTTCTCGTCCGACTCCCAAATCACCTTGAATACCACCGACCTGCGGATTTCTCCCCCGGTATAAAACTGCGCAATTGCTTCCTCGTGCCGGTCCTGCTGCAGGTTTCGTCCCCACACGGAGGATGTGAATCCGTGGATGGGATTTGTGGACACGCCCACGTCCACGCGGTTCACCGGTGGCAGCGCCTTCGAAATCGCGTCGTAATAGAAATACATGGCATCGAGGTTCACACGCTGTATCAAATCGAGCTTAGACCGCACGTTCACCTGCTGCCTCGGGTTGGCCGCGGCCGCCGGAAATTCGGACGCCGCCACAGAGTTGCCGCGGAGTTCCGTAATTCCCGTTGAGACTGTCCAACAGGGGACTGGAGCGTACTTTAAGGAAAGCTCCAAACCATGGGTTTGCCCGCCGCCCACATTACCTAAGTACAGTGGCACGTCAACGTAGAAGGGCGACGGATTGATGATCCCGGCTGCCGGCGGGGTAAAACCTATCAGGCGTTGATAATCGTTGTAATAAATCGTCGCATCCAGCGAGACCGTTTCTTTCCACCGGTACCTGTATCCCAATTCTGAGGCCAGGACCGTTTCGGATTTCACGCCCGGATCGCTTGAATCGAGAAGAAAAGTCACCGGCGGGGGCGCTGGATTAATCTGCGCTACGCGGTACCGTAGACCGGCCTCTACGCGAGTGGGGGTCCGCACCGCGCGCGAAAGTGCTGCCCAAAAGGTATGTTGTTTCCAGGGCGTCCACACGGCACGGACCTGCGGCTGGAATTCAAATCCTGTGTAGTTGTTGTGATCAAATTTCGATCCGGCGGTCAATCGGAATTTGTCCGGTACGATCACGATTTCGTACTGCAGGAATCCACTGTAGGTCGTATCTCGCCGTTCGGGTGGCAAAACGCTAATCGTAAACGTAGAGGGCGAAGCCTGTCCCGTCGTCATCACCGACCCACCCCAGGTTAGCGATTGCCGGCCCGCGAATGAAAAATTGTGTTGGAATTCGATGTCGCAGAGATTCCTGGAGTCAGTGAGGAGCACGTTACTGCGATCCGTCCAGTCGCAATAGCCCAGCACGTCCGTAACGGACCGATCGTTAAACGTGTGCTTCCACCGGCCCAGCACGTGGCCGCCCTTTACTACACCATTGGAATCCACTTGCGCGGCAACTGCCGAGGCCGGGCTAAAAATTTGCTCAACGTCGCGAACCCGTCCCGAATAGCCCTGTCCGTCAAATGTCACCGTGTCCTTCTGAGAGACATTCCAGTCGAATCGCGCTCCGCCTTGCGAAATGCTCCACGCGTCATAGTTCTCCGCGCCGCTTCCATTCACGGTTGGCAGCCAGTCGTTGCTGGTTCCGTAGATCCGGTATGCGAAATTCTGTCCTACCTTTCCCCCATATCTCGTGCTTGCAGCATAGCCTTCATTTACCCCGGCGGATGTTGCCACTAGCGCACCTTGCGTCTTCGCCGATTCCTTCGTGATGATGTTAATCACGCCGTTCACGGCGTTCGCGCCCCACAGCGCCCCACCCGGCCCTCGAATCACCTCGATGCGATCGATATCCGCCAGGGGCGGGTCTTGCACATCCCAATACACGCCACCAAACGTCGGAGAATACACGAGTCTGCCGTCGATGAGCACCAGCATCTTGTCATTGGTCGAACTGCTAAAGCCACGCGCCGAAACCAGCCAGACATGTGCGTTTTGTTGCACTACGTACAACCCTGGCACGATGCGCAATGCATCCGGAACCGAGGAGAATCCCCCGCGCCGGATATCTTCCCCGGTGATCACGAAGATGGCCGCCGGTGCCGCGGACAGGCTCTCCGCTTTCTTCGAAGCCGAGGTCACTTGGATATTCATGAGATCCTCGAGGCTGATCGAAGTCAGATCCACCGGTTTTGCGGAACCCTGCGCGGACTCTTGTGCGGCCACACCCGTCGAGAGAGCGGACATTGCCAGCACGCAAACGAGCCATTTCATTGCTTGTCTTCGTCTATCCAAGCGAACCAGTCTCTCCCGAATACTGGCTAAAGGAAACGATGCAAGTAGCTGAACGCATCTCCCCTCGGTCATGTGTGCACATCGATTTCCATATGTGAGCGAGGCTCGGTAAGTGACCCGTTTAGTTTCAATCGGGTAGAGGATTAGAAAGAACTAATGATGGGATTCTGGCGAGTCCCTGCCCAGATTGGTCTTTGCGGGTTTCGAAATGGCCGAAAACACAAGCCACTTTCAAGGTCCGGCCGCCAAATGCAGGTCTTCCGCGAAACTTTCGAGCGACGTTTGTTTCCGCCCCCTGCGCCTGGGATTAGGAGCCTTCTCACGGATCAGAACCTCTGGCAACGGGCGAGTGACTGCTTCAATGTTCTTTGCGTTAGTATCTATGCGCGCCTTCGGAACTCCGGCTCCGGCGGGACGCACGCTTCAAAACGAAGTGGGATTGGAGTGAGGCCATGGCCGCCTGGTTCGAGATTGTAGGAAGTGTGGCAGCGGCATGCACGACGCTTTGCTGGCTGCCGCAATCGGTGAAAATTATTCGTGAGAAGAGGACCGAGGGCATCTCGCTCCTCACGCAGAGCGTGTTTACTTTCGGCACCGCGCTCTGGGCGACCTACGGCTTGCTCCTGAATAACCGGCCCGTGCTGTTCGCGAATAGCGTGACTCTTATGTTCGCGCTCGCCATATTGATTCTGAAGCTTCGCTATCCCTGATTCTTCAGCGGGAGAAGGCGCGGATGCGGACCCTTTCCAACTCAGCCAATTTCGAGGCAGGCGATGAATTTATGGAGGCGCGGGTGGGAGTTGAACCCACGAATGGAGGTTTTGCAGACCTCTCCCTTAGGCCTCTTGGGTACCGCGCCGGAGTTTAGAAGTATAGCGAAACTGGCGTGCTCTTGTCAGCGGCCGCACGAGGCTAAGAAATTCTGAATCGCGGGATCAAGCATCACTTCAACGCGATGCCACGGGCATGACTTGCGCTTCGCGGATGAAGCGGGCGGATTCTTCGGGCGGCGTGGGGCAGATATAGAATCCCGTGCCCCACTCGAAGCCGGCCACTTTAGTGAGCTTGGGAATGATCTCGATATGCCAGTGGTAATGCTCGCTGGTTTCCTCGCCGATGGGCGACGTGTGAATCATCAGGTTGTACGCCGGCCGGTCGAGCACGACATCGAGACGCGAGAGATTGTCCTTGAGCACCTTGGCCAGCCCCGCATAGATCAGGCTCTGATGATTCTCGAACGCCGAAGCGTGCTGCTTCGGCAGAATCCACATCTCAAACGGAAAGCGCGGGGCGTAAGGGGCGAGCGTCACAAACAAATCCGTCTCGCCAATCACGCGCAGGCCCGAATCATGCTCCTGCCGGATCATGTCGCAGAAAATGCAGCGCTCTTTGTCGTGGTAATAGTGGCGCGAACTGTCCACTTCCTCGCGCACGCGCTTGGGAACGATCGGCAGGGCGATCAGTTGCGAATGAGGGTGCTCGAGCGATGCGCCGGCCGCTTCTCCATGATTCTTGAAAATCAAAATGTAACGAAAGCGCTTGTCGTTTTTCAGGTCGAGCATGCGGTCCCGGAACGCCCAGAGCACGTCTTCGATTTGCTTTTCCGACATCGTTGCGAGCGTGCTGCGATGGTCGGGCGTTTCGATGATGACCTCGTGCGCGCCGACGCCGTTCATCCGGTCGAAAAGCCCTTCACCTTCCCGGTCAATATCTCCCTCAATGCCCAGTGCGGGAAATTTATTGGGAACCACGCGCACTTGCCAGCCCGGCGTGTTCGGCCCGCTTCCGTTGCGCCCGTATTGGAGAACCTCGGGCGGCGTCTTCGATTCATGCCCGTAACAAAACGGGCAGATCCCGATTCCCTTGATCTCCACGCTCTCGCGCAAAAAATCCGACGGCCTTTTGGCTCGATCCGTGGAAATAATGACCCATCGTCCAGTGATGGGATCCTTTCTTAACTCGGGCAACGATTCCTCCTGGCCGGTAAGACCACACACTTTAACATCGGACGCCGCCGAAAAAGGCTTATTTTAAGCCCGATCTGCTCGTGAAGTCTCGCGGAACAATTACAATTCTTATTGTGCGGCAAAAGCGCCCTTGTGCAGACGAACGACGGGGCGCTGGCCGGGCGGGGCTTCAATCGCAAGAATGTCAAATCGGAAAGGAACGCCGCTGGCGCGGTACTCGCGGACAAATTGCCGGGCCATTACCGAAAGGTGCCGCTGCTTCCCGGCCGTGACCGCGTCCTCGGGCGAACCAAACTCGCCGCGGGGCGAAGTTCGCGTTTTCACTTCGACGAATGCGAGGGTCGCGCCATCGTATCCGACGAGATCGATTTCGCCTTTGACTCCGCGACGGGTGAAATTTCGCGCGATCATGACGTAACCGTTGCGGCGCAGATACCAATAGGCGTACGTCTCGCCGCGCACACCGGTTCGTCGCGCCTTGTGGCCGGCGGCCGGGCGCGTCGGCGGAGCAGAGGATTCGGCGAGGCCCTTGCGTGCGGCCCAATTCACCAAGCCGAACATGGCACGCGCTAAAATCGGCACGACTTATTCCTCTCCCGGTTTACTCTGTGACCTCTGTGTTGAAAGCCTTGCCTCGCGCGCGAAAAAACTTTCAACATAGAGAGCACAGAGAACACAGAGAAATACAAACCAAGAACATGCTCGATCCTATGCGGATTTCTCCACTTCGCTGATACATGCTTCGACCGTTTGCGCGGCAAAAGCTGCCTGTTCCTCATCCACGAGCAACGGCGGGGCGATGCGAATTGTATTTTCGCCGGCGCCGAGCAGAAGCAGGCCCTTCTCGAATGCCAGGCCCAAGATCGCTTCGCGGAGATCGCCGGCGCGCTCCTTGGTTTTCTGGTCACGCACGATCTCGACGCCGATCATCAATCCTTTGCCGCGCACATCGCCGACGATGCGGTGCCGCGCAGGCCAATCCGCCATGCGGCCCAGCAGAAATCCGCCCACGCGCCGGGCGTTCTCAATGTATTGCGTCTCCAGCAAGTCCATCGTCGCAAGCGCCGCGGCAATGCACACCGGATTGCCGCCAAAGGTCGAAGCATGCGCGCCGGGCTTCCAGTCCATCAAGCTCGCGCGCGCAATCGTCGCGGATAGCGGCATGCCTGAGGCGATGCCCTTTGCCACGCACAAAATGTCCGGCTCGATTCCTGCATGGTCGCCGGCCCACCATTTTCCCGTGCGCCCCATGCCGCTCTGCACTTCGTCGCACACAAGAAGAATTCCGTGCTTCCGGCAAATACGTTGCAACTCGAGCAGGAATTCTTTTGAGGCTGGAACGTATCCGCCTTCGCCCTGAATTGGTTCGATGAAAATCGCCGCCACTTCCTCGGGATCGACCAGGCGCTTGAAAATTTCGCGCTCCAGAAATGTGGCCGATTCGACGCACGTGCAGGGTGAAGGATTGCCGTACGGGCAGCGATAAGAATTCGGATAGGGAATGTGAAACACGCCGCCCAGGAGCACGCCGAATCCCTTGCGCTGCACGGCCTTGGACGCAGTGAGCGAAAGCGCACCAAGCGTGCGCCCGTGAAAGCAGCCATGAAATGCGATGATCTTGTCGCGGCGCGTGTGGTATTTCGCCAGCTTGATGGCCGCTTCGATGGCTTCCGTGCCCGAGTTGCCGAAATAAACCTTCTTCGCTTCCTTGCCGGGAGCCACTGCGGCTAGGCGTGCGGCCAATTCCACCATGCTCGGCAAATAAAAATCCGTGCCGGAAATATGAATCAGCTCGGCGGCCTGCCTTTGAATGGCCTCGACCACTCGCGGATGGCAATGCCCCGTTGAGACGACGGCGATGCCCGCGGCAAAATCCAGGAATAGATTGCCGTCCACGTCCTCGACCATCGCGCCGCGGCCCGACTTCGCCACCATCGGATAGCCGCGCGTGTAGGAGGGCGAAATGAATTGCGCGTCGCGGGCGATCACTTCCTTTGCCTTCGGGCCGGGAAGCGGCATCAGCAGGACGGGCAACTTGGCTTCGCTTATGATCGCGCCAACAGATTTCTCCACGGAGATCCTCCAGCGGGTGTGGTTTCGATCTCACGACCCGGACGGCACAGAACGCGTGCATCTCTCTCCAGGATCGTGCCCCCCAGGGACATGGCTATGTCGATCGAAGGAGAGGGACCAGACATTAATTTACGCCGAAGTGGGCCGGCACGTCGAGAAAAGGAAAGTGTAGATTGTTTACGCTTCGGAATCGTCTGGATTAGTGCTTTGAGTAGGACGGGCTTCAGCCTGTCTGCTTTTCGGGTAGCGCTAGAGCGAACATCTAAACCAGACAGGCTGAAGCCCGTCCTACTTGCGCTTCCAGCGGACTCCGCCGTCGCGAGAGTCTTCGAGAATGATTCCGCGGTCGGCAAGAGAGTCGCGAATGCGGTCCGAAGCCGCAAAATCGCGGCGCTTTCGCGCGCCCTGGCGTTCGGCGACGAGGGCTTCCACTTCGGCGTCACTGAGAGTCGGGCCGTTGGGGGAGATCCCGAGCGCTTTGAGTTTCTCCGCGTCGTCATCGCGCAGCACTGCAAAAATCGCGTCGAATGTTTCCATCACGTCGAGCACAGGCGCTGCGTCACCCTGGCGAAACTCGCCGCGGTCCATCGCCGTGTTGGCGTCGCGCACCAGATCGAAGATCGCCGCGAGCGCCTGCGCGGTGTTGAGATCGTCCGAAAGGCCGGCATCGAACTCGTCCTTCGCTTTTGCGGAGCGCTCCGCGATCGCTCGGGAAGATCCCTTAGGAAATTTATCCGCGCGAAGGCGCGAAACGAAATTCCGCAGGCGCTCCACCGAACTCGCCGCACCCTGCAAACTCTCCGGCGTGAAATTCAGCTGGCGGCGATATGGCACGGAGGCCAGCAAAAATCGAATCGAAGACGGCTTGTGCCCGTGAGAAAACAGCTCGCGCAGCGTAGCGAAGTTCCCCACCGACTTCGACATTTTTTCGTGATCCACCAGCAGGTGCTCCGCGTGGAGCCAGTAGCGCACGAATTTCTTGCCGGTAGCCGCTTCGGATTCGGCAATTTCATTTTCGTGATGCGGAAAGACCAAGTCCACGCCGCCGCTGTGAATATCGAGCGTATCGCCCAGATACCTCAGCGCCATGGCGGCGCACTCGATATGCCAGCCGGGGCGTCCCGGGCCGATGGCCGTCTCCCAGAAATGTTCGCCGGGTTTGGGCGCTTTCCACAAGGCGAAGTCGCGCGCATTGTCCTTGTCGTAGCGATCCATGTCCACGCGCGCGCCGGTCTGCATCCCCGCCACGTCAATTTTTGAAAGTTTGCCGTAGCTCGGAAATTTCGCAATTCGGTAATACGTCGAACCCTCGCTTGTGTATGTGAAACCTTTGGCAGTGAGCCGCTGGATCAGCTCCACCATGTCGTCGATATGCTCGGTGGCCCGCGCCACATGTTCGGGCGGCTCCAGATTCAATGCGCGGCGATCGTCCAGATACGCTTGAATGTATTTGTCCGTATATTCGCGAATGCTGACGCCCGCCGCTGCTGATTTCTGAATGATGCGGTCGTCCACGTCGGTGAGGTTCATCACCTGAATGACGCGGAAGCCTTTCGACTTCAAATACCGCCGCAGGACATCCTGAAAAACAAACGTGCGGAAATTACCGATGTGCGCGAAATCGTAGACCGTAGGTCCGCATGTGTACGAGCGCACTTCGCCGGGCACCAGCGGAACAAACGGCTCCGTCTGTCCGGACATGGTGTTGTGGAACCGGATTTCCGTCTTCGTGGTTCGGTCCCCGCTGCTTAGAGTAGGCTGTGCGCTCATGGCAAACGCGTCATTTTAACCGACGCGCGCAGATGTAGCAAAAGGTCTGTTGGAGGTGGGACAGACATATCCAGCAAGCGCAAGTCCCGGTAGTGGGTAAGCTTCCGATGAGACCGTTCCTCGGGATTTGGAAAGTCTCCCAGTTGGCTCACGCGAACCGATTCATGTTGGGCCGTCACTTGATCAGTAGATTTCCTTGGCTTGCACCCTTACCCTTGATTGCTCGAACAGGAAGAGACAGAGGTGCTCAAAATCACTTCTCGTAGGAGACCACCTGTCTACTATGTGATATCGACCGTTTTCGACGCCTTCCAGAACCCATTGCGCGCCGTCATCACCCCCCGTCCCATCTTCGGAGGGTGTTGACCAGAATGCCGCTGTCCGCAAAAGTCCGAGAAATTCCGCGACCTGCGCTTTCGTAAGTTCGTGAGACTCGTTCAGCGTCACAATCCCGGCATTATATCCGCCTTTTCCGTTTGTCATCTTCCCGTTGAGAGTTCCTGTGCCATCAACATGGATGATTAGGCGGACCGCGATTGGACTGTGAAATGTGCGAAGCCAAAGAAAACGATATGCAACTAAGGAATCGTCTTTGGAAGCCTCGGAGAGCGACGGTTCGCGCATCGATCGTAGATGCTTCGCATACCACCTCTCCTTGAAGCTCTGAAACCAACCTGATTCAAAAGAATCGCGAAAAACTCCCCCCGGAAAATACTGAGGGTGAGCGTCGGGTGGATCCCTTGGGATGGCGCCAGATTTACTCTGGGGCCAAGCAGCAGGTCCAACTGCCAAAGCCACATAGACAGCCGCCATTGAAATCCATCGCATAGTCACCCAGCGGAGAGATGCTTATTTATGGCTGTGGTATCAAGCCGTCAAAGTATTGGACACCGAAGAGCTGTGGACAGTGCCCTTCGTTCTTGTTTTTGCTACACGGTTGCTCAAGTGTGGATTGATTGCGCCGGATAAATTCGCTTCGCCGAACGTGGACCCGATGTCTATCGCTTATGGGCTTGTGCGTAGTCGATAGCGAACTGCTTGAGGGTCGGGCTCGTCATGCCCAGCGCAGTCGCTTCCTTGGCGGCGCGTTCGACATCCCAATGATCGACCACCATCCGCTTGATAAACCACATCGTAGCCGCGCGGCCGCCGCCCGCGCAGTGAATGAACGCCGGGTCGCTGCCTTTCGCGGTGATCGCGTCCAGAAACTTGTCGGCCACGGCGGGATCGGGCGCGGTGCTGCTGAAAGGAATGGAATAGTAGCGAATATCTGCGGCCTTCGCGGCAGCTTCTTCCTCTGGAAGGTTGGCGCCATCCTCGCTCGGCTGCCGCAGATTGATGATCGATGCGAAGCCAAACTTCTTGATTTCGGGCACCGCAGTCGCCTTGATCGCCCCGGAGCAGGCGACCGTCGTCTCGAGGCGATGGAAGTTCGTGATGCCATCGACCGTTTCTTTGGTCACCTCCTGCGCCCGGACCGGCGCCGCCAGCCAGACACTCGAAATCAAAGCCGCCGCGATCAGGAATTGTGATTTCATGGGAAACCTCCTCAAGCAGAAATTGCATTATGCGACGAAAGGGCCGAAGAAAGCTAGAGACCCCCTCATAAATCGCTTTTGGCAACTATTGGCAGTCTCCCCCGGTTGAAAACAAGGCCACGTTTTCGCGCCGACGGCGCGGAGGGTGCCAGCCCGGGGCAACGCCCCGGGTATCGTGCCCGGGTACAATTGTCCGCCTTGAAGGGGCGGAGGATCCCTGCGCCCTTTCAGGGCGCACCATGATCGATGAATTCCCAAACCCAGGGCGTTGCCCTGGGCTAGCATGCGCCGGCGCCTTCAGCGCCGGAAGATATGGATTGCCATAGGTTTTCTTCACGGGAACCTACCCGCCACCCATCAATCGCACAAATTTGTGTCCTTCGGATGCGATGGCTATAATAAGGGTGTCTGCTCAGAATCGACTGAAGTCCAAGACCATGATCGTCCCGGCACAAATCGAAAGTCCCGCGTCCCTGGCGCACCTCGATCTCGAAAAGGAGATTGTGCGCCTGAAGCGGCAGATGAATGCCGTGATCCTGGCGCATTATTACCAGGATTCGGAGATTCAGGACCTCGCGGATTTTGTGGGAGATAGCCTGCAGCTCTCCCAGCAGGCGGCGTCCACCAAGGCGGACGTCATCGTCTTTGCCGGAGTGCTGTTCATGGCCGAAACGGCCAAGATCCTGAACCCAACGAAGCCCGTTTTGCTCCCCGACTTGAAAGCGGGCTGTTCGCTGGCCGACGGTTGCCCGGCCGCGCTATTTAAGGCATTTCGTGAACGTTACCCCGATCACGTGTCCATCACCTACATCAATTGCAGTGCCGAGGTGAAAGCGCTGAGCGACATCATCTGCACCTCGAGCAACGCCGAGAAAATCATCCGCCAGATTCCGGCGGAACAGCCCATTCTGTTCGCCCCGGACCAGCACCTCGGCCGCTTCCTGATCAAGAAGACGGGCCGCGAATTGACGCTTTGGCCGGGCAGCTGCATGGTTCATGAATTGTTTTCCGAGAGGAGTCTGGTGCAGCTGAAGGAGCGGCACCCTGGGGCCCTGGTACTGGCGCATCCGGAGTGCCCCGAAGCTGTTCTGCGCCATGCCGATTATGTGGGATCGACCACCGGAATCCTGACCTTCGCGACGCATAACCCGGCGGCCGAATTTATCGTGGCCACCGAAAGCGGCATCCTGCACCAGATGGAAAAGGCCTGCCCGGAGAAAATTTTCATTTCCGCTCCCGGTGAGGGTGGATGCTCCTGCAGCGAATGTCCTCACATGAAGCTGAACACGATGGAGAAGCTTTTTCTATGCATGCGTGACCGAAAACCGGAAATCACTCTTGAAGAAGATCTGCGCCAGCGCGCTTTGAAACCGATTCTCCGAATGCTGGAGATGAGTTAGCCTTCCTCCATTTCCCATGTCCCCCTTACTCGACGCGTCTGCATGCCACAACTTGCTGCGGTCTTTTCTCGCCGAAGATATTGGAACCGGCGATATCACCACGGAAACGACGGTATCCACCACGCAGCGCGCTCATGGCCAAGTGATTGCCAAAACGCCGCTGGTCCTTGCTGGAATTGAGCTCTTCGCCGAGGTCTTCCGTTTGCTGGACCTCACTAGCGAAGCGAAAATCCTCTCTCAGGACGGCGAAGAACTTTCGCCGGGAAAAGTACCCGCACTAGTAAACGCTTCCGCGCGCGCTCTCTTGACGGGCGAACGAGTGGCCTTGAATCTCTTGCAGCGGCTCAGCGGAGTCGCGACGCTCACGCGCCGGTTTGTCCGCGCGATTGAAGGCACCGGAGCGGAAATTCTGGACACGCGAAAAACAACGCCCGGCCTGCGCGCCCTTGAAAAATATGCCGTCCGCGTGGGTGGCGGCAAAAACCACCGCAAGGACCTCGGCGAAGCCGTCCTGATCAAGGAAAATCATATTCGCCTGGCGGGAAGCGTTTCGGCGGCGCTCACTGCGGCGCAAGCGGCCAAGGGCCGCGCACGGTGGATCGAAATCGAAGTCACAAACCTAGACGAATTGCGCGCCGCGCTTACGCACAATCCCGATGTCATACTGCTTGACAACATGAACCCACCCCTCGTGCGTCAAGCCGTCGACGAGGTGCGCAAGCACACGGCGCGGAACAAGATCCGCACCGAAGCATCCGGAGGTATCACGCTCGATAACGTGAGAGAATTCGCCGAAGCGGGCGTGGACTGGATCTCCGTAGGCGCGCTTACGCATTCCGCCCCAGCCGTGGATCTAAGTTTTGAGATTGAGCCGGAATGATTTTCCGATCGGCCCAATTTCATGAATGAGTCATGAATGAGACAACACAAACCGACGTTCTCGTCATCGGCAGCGGCCTCGGCGGCTTGGCAGCGGCATGGGACACCGCTAAACGCGGCTGCGAAGTCACGCTGCTCACGCGCGCTCACGAGCCCGAGGACAGCAATACGTACCGTGCGCAAGGCGGAATCATCTATCGCGGACAGGACGAGTCGCCCGAGCAACTCGTGGCGGACATCCTATCCGCCGGCGCAGGTCTCAGTTCGCCGGAAGCGGCTTCCCTGCTGAGCCTCGAAGGCCCGCGCCTGGTGAAAGAAATCCTGATCGACGAGCTTCATGTTCCGTTCGATCCTTCCCCGGAAAATCCGGGCGAACTCGATCTAACCTCCGAAGCCGGCCATTCCATCCCGCGGATCATTCACTTCAAGGACCGGACCGGATTTTCGATTGAGCGAGCTTTTTTTGAGAGGGTGCAGGCTCACCCGAAAGTCAAAGTGCTTGCAAACGCCACTGCGGTGGACTTGCTGACGGCGTCCCACCACTCGGTCGAACCGACCGACGTCTACCGCCCACTGACCTGCGTTGGAGCGTACGTGCTCGACCAGACCGCGGGAAAAGTTTTTTCTATCCTCGCCAAGGAAACCATTCTGGCGACAGGCGGCCTCGGCAGCGTCTTTCTGCACACGACGAATCCTCCGGGCGCGCGCGGCGACGGCATCGCTATGGCCTATCGCGCCGGGGCGCGCTGCATCAACATGCAGTACGTTCAATTCCATCCGACAGCGCTCCTCGCCCCGGACGGCTGCTTTCTGATTTCGGAGACGGTGCGCGGCGAAGGCGGCCGGCTGGTGGATCGCCAAGGCAGGGAATTTATGGAGCGGTTTCATCCCGCCGGTTCCCTCGCTCCGCGCGATGTTGCCGCGCGCGCCATCTATCAAACCATGCTCGAATCGGGCGAGCCTTGCGTCTATCTCGACATCACCCACAAACCCGCCGATCAACTTCGCGAGCGCTTCCCCGGCATCTACGCCGTATGCATGGAGCGCGGGATCGACCTCACACGCGAGCCGATCCCTGTCGTCCCCGCGGCGCATTACAGTTGCGGCGGAATCGCCACCGATGCCTGGGGGCGCACGACCGTGGATCGCCTGCGCGCCGTCGGTGAAGTTGCGTGCACGGGTCTGCACGGCGCCAATCGCCTTGCCAGCACCTCCCTGCTCGAATGTCTCGTGTGGGGGACGCGCGCCGGCGAGCAATCCGCCCAATGCATCCGCCGCAGCAATGAGTTTTACTTTCCGCAGGTGGCCGACTGGCGCTACGAGAATGAACCCGCGGACCCCGCGCTCATTTCGCAGGACTGGCTCACGATCCAGCACACCATGTGGAATTACGTCGGGTTGATCCGAAGCGAGAAAAGATTAAATCGCGCGATGCGCGTGTTGCGCGAGCTGGACCTGGAAATCGCGCGCTTCTACGAAAAATGCGAAATCAGCGATTCCATCGTCGGATTGCGCAACGGCATCCTCACCGCGCTTTTGATCCTCGAAGCGGCCGATCAGGCCCGCGAGAGCCGCGGCTGCCACTACCGCATAGACTGACCCCACGATTGGGATGTGCCCATGTAGCGCAGGCTTCAGCGAATTGCTTCGCGAGAAGGAGATAATCCCCTTGGAGTCTAGTTGTGGGATGATCCACTCGCGCTTGCCGCTGGATTCGGACCATCTAGCGCGTGGCTTTTTCACCGCGGCCTGATGCCCCCACTGTTTTCATCTTCCACTCGCTTACCGGGATGCGCGGCATGTCGAACAAATCCGATGTGCGGGCGTACCATCCGCGGCCATGCATGCGGCCGAGCAACTTCAAATTCGCCGTATCGATGTAATACTTCGCGGCGTCGAGGACGAATTCGTCGCGGACATGCATTGCCACCACGCGGCCGAGGACCAGGCCACTCTCTCCCAAATCGATGATTTGCATCAGCTCGCATTCCAACGCGACGGGGCTCTCCGCGATGCGCGGCGGCTTCACGCGCGCAGAAGGCGCAGGCGTCAAGCCAGCCTGCTCCAGCTCGTTTACGCCGGAATCGAATTCGATTCCGGTGATGTTCATGGCTTCGCCGTTCGCTTCCGAGACCAGATTCACGACGAACTCGCCGGTTTCACGAATGTTCGCGCGGCTGTCCTTGGCCTGCCCCGGCTTGCGATTCCCGATGCCGATAGCCACGACCGCCGGATCGCCCGAGAACACATTGAAGAACGAAAAAGGGGCCGCGTTGAGCACTCCCTTGGTGTCCTGGCTGACTACCCACGCGATCGGCCGCGGCGTCACCGTGGAGACCAGCAGCTTGTAACATTCCTTGCCCGGGATTTCCTTGAAGTCGAACAACATGATGGAAAATCCTCCCATTTCCAAAACGTGAATATAGCTTACAACAGGGACGAGGGACTGACCACGCCGTACGCTCGCAAATGCATTTACCGCCGAACCCCATCCACTACGTGATTCGGACCGGTGGCTACTCGTTTTGAAGTTGGCCATAAAGCGGAAGACGGGAGCTTGACTACACGTATTATGTGTGTTACACGTATGATACGTGTTGCGCGTGCGGCCGAAACTTATGGCATCCTCAAAAGACAATGGAAAACAGAATCTGACTATCAGCCTTGACCGACAAACCATTCGAAAGGCCAAGATCGTCGCTGCCAAGCGCTCCACCTCCATCAGCGGTTTGCTGGCTCGCCAGATTGAGACCCTTGTGGGGGAGGAAGAAGCCTACGAACGCGCGGAGCTGCAGGCTATGTCGTTGCTGGACCAGGGCTTTCACTTGGGCGGCGTAATCCGCGCCAGCCGGGATGAACTGCATGAACGGTAAGACGTTCATCGACACAAACGTCTTGATCTACGCCCATGACATTGACGCGAATGCGAAGAACGAAATCGCCAAGGCGGTCCTGCGGGAGCTTTGGAGCGAGCGAACGGGCGTTCTTAGCATGCAAGTGCTGCAGGAATTCTATGTCAACGTCACGAGAAAGATTGCGTCTCCCTTGTCCAAGGATTCGGCGCGCAATGTGATAACCAGCTACGCCATCTGGTGCATGGAAACCACTCCGGCTGAAATATCCGCGGCGTTCCGGATCGAGGACGAATCGCGAATGGGTTTCTGGGATGCGCTGATCGTTTCCTCCGCCGTAAGGAGCGGCGCGACGCGGATTCTTTCCGAAGATTTGAATGCGGGACAACGGATCGTCGGCATTCTGATAGAAAATCCCTTTGTGGGTATCCCCTGAGGCGTCGACCAACTAGTGGTACTACGGAGCGAATAGGACGAACTCGCACGCGAAGCGGGCAGCTCGGCACACCGAATGTTTCGCCTGATCTGAATTCGCAACGTTTACACCCCGGTCAGCCTAAATAGGAGTTTGATTCTCATCAGAAATCTGCCGCGACTTACGCCTAAATTCGTAAAGGAAGCCCTATCCGAAACGGATTGGGATTTTAGCAATGGCATTCTCTACGAGCTGTGCACCAACCATCCACGCGACACCCGAGATGACATCATCATGGCCAAAGTCATGCTAAATGGGCGTGCATATGCAGCCGCAATCGAACGCGGCCGGAAGACCGATGGGGATGATTTCTACAAGAATGAGGTTGCGCGAAAGATCCGTGAGTCTGGCATCGACAAATGGTTTCGCGCACTAGAGAAGAGCTTGAACGACAAAAGCTCGGAAAATGAGAACATGGCTCTTAATCTTGAAACTCACATGAATGTGATGAAGCTTTTTAATACAATTTCTCGACTCGATAAGCGCTCGCTTGCGGCAAAGTATCTGCATTTCCATTTTTGTGATCGCTTCTACATCTTTGATTCGCGCGCACAGAAAGCGATTTCTAGACTTACTGAACCAATTAGCAAGAGTCACCTACGATTGAGGAAGCACGATAATGTCTATGCTCGGTTTTACCTTCGCTGCGAGGCCCTCAACAGGAAGATTGCCCGGTTCATGGGTCGGCGACTTTCCCCGCGCGAACTCGATAAGGTCTTGTTGGGATACTTTAGTAGTTAGACCTTCGCCGGTTGTGCCTTTACTTCGAGCGCGACGCGTGCTAATTTATTTTCCCGTAACCGCCATCGTAGCGCCAGGCGGCTGGGCCACTGTTAAACGACCCTTCAGCGATTTTGTCGCAGCTCGAACCCTCCCGAGTAAGCGGAATACGTTTCTGCCGATGTGTATGGAATGGGCTTGGTATAGGCGATTTTCGAGGACCGGACCACCCAGCGCATACACGGCGGAGGCCACAAAGGGGAAATCTTGCTTAAACTGCGCAAAGTCGAGCTCGTAGGCTTCAAATCATTTTGCGAAAAGACGCATATCACCTTCAGCGGCGCCGGGCTCACCTGCATCATCGGCCCCAATGGCTGTGGCAAGTCCAATATCGTCGACGCCATCTCGTGGGTGCTGGGCGAGCAAAGCCACAAATCGCTCCGCGCCGAGCGGATGTCCGACTGCATTTTTAACGGGACCGCCAAGCGGCCTCCGTTGGGCCTGGCCGAGGTTACGCTGACCCTGGTTGATCCGGAACTCGCGGAGGCGGCGGAGTTTGTGCTGGGGCCTCAGCAGAGCGAAACGGCGACGTATGGACCTGTTGGAGTTCCTGACAGCGTTTACGGGGCTACGGCAAAATCTTTCAACACAGCGGACACAGAGAGCACAGTGGAAAGCGCAGAGACACCCGACCTTGTGGACAGCGATACTGCTTTGGAAGCACAGCAGGAGGAGAGTTCGAAGGGACCGGCCTTTCTGAAGAAGAATCGCGCGGCGGCGGAAAAACATGCGATGCATTTGAAGCCCGGCGAAGTCGTCGTGGGGCGGCGCCTCTATCGTTCGGGGCAAAGCGAGTACCTCATCAATGGCCGCGTCGCCCGTTTGCGCGACATTCAGGACTTGTTCATGGGGATCGGGCTCGGCCCGGACTCGTACGCGATTATCGAGCAGGGCCGCATTGGCCAGATTCTCAGCTCCAAGCCGACCGACCGGCGCGCCATCATCGAAGAAGCCGCCGGAATTACGAAATTCAAGACCAAGCGGCGCCTCTCGGAAGCAAAACTGGAATCCTCCAAAGTAAATCTCTCCCGCGTGAACGATATTTACGTCGAAGTGGAGAAGCAGCTTGCGTCACTGAAACGGCAAGCTTCGAAGGCCCGCCGGTACGCCGAAATTCGCGAGCAAATGCGCGGCTTGCTCCGCCAGGTTCTGGCCAGCAAAGCCAGGGAACTCGACCTCGAGGCAGATCGCTTGGCAAGATTGGTCGGCGGTATTTCGCAGCAGGAATCCCAGGAAGCTCGATCCGTGAAACAATGGGAAGCGGAACAGGAGCGCCTGTCGTCGCGCACCTACGAACTGGAAGGCGAGTTGCGGCAGCACCAGAACATCCTTGGCCAGACGGCGCTGGAACTCGACCGCAGCGAGAATCGCATTCTTTTCAACCGGCAGCGCACCGCGGAACTGACCGGCCGGCTGCAGCAATTAAATGTTGAAATCGAGCAGGGTGCGGCGCAAGCCGTGCAGGTCGAAGCCCGCGCCGCCGCGCATGGCGAGTCGGTCACCGCGATCCATGGCGAGGTCACGCGCGTCGAAACGATCCTGGCGAACCTGGCTGCGGCCACGGCTGAGATTTCAGGCGCTCACAATTCCGTCGAAGATCGCATTGCCTCACTGCGCCGCTCGGCCGCTGAACTTGGCGATGAACTTACGCGCTTGCACGGAGATCAGGCGCAGGCTGAGCAGACGCTCGCGCATCACATCGAGAGCGTGACGCGCTCCGAGCAACAGGAACAGCAATTGCTCGAGGAAGCCTTGCATCATCGCGAACGCGCACAGGCCGCCGATCTGCATTGGCAATCCGTGCTGGAGCGCGGGCGCAGGCTGGAAGACCTGGTGCGGAACGCGCAGGCTCGCATTGCCGGCCTTCGCCACCAGCAGCGCGAAGCGACCGCGCAGGCCGGCGCCTCCCGCGATGCGTGCGCCAGCGGCCGGGCGCGGCGCGCATCGCTGGAACAGATTTTGAATGACCGCTCCTATACCGCGGATGCCGTCCAGAAACTATTCGCTTCGAGTCAAGGCGGCGATGAATCCAGCGGCTTCCGCGCCGTTGGCGTGCTTGCCGACTATGCCGAGGTCGGGCAGGAATACGAGAATGCCATCGAACAATTTCTGCGCGACGAATTGGAGTACGTCGTCGTCGAAACTTTTGACGTCGCCCGCGCGGGCATTGCCATGTTGCGCGACGAAGTCGGCGGTCGCGCCACGTTTTTCGTGGATTCGCTGCGCAAACTGAATTTGCAGCCGAACGAGCCGGTCGTGCCCTTCGAGATTGAACGGGAAACCGTTTCGCGCCTCGACCGTCTGGTGGAGTTTCGCGATCCGCTGGGTCCGGCGGCAAAGCAGTTCCTTCCGCGCCTGCAATCTGCATTCCTCGTGGAACAATCCGCAGTGGCCGAGCGGCTCGCGCGCGAGAATCCCGCGTATTCCTTCGTGACGCCCGACGGCACGACCTATCAGGGCCGCGTCGTCAGCGGCGGCCGTCCCTCGGAAGCGGGCCCTCTCGGCATGAAACGCGAATTGCGCTCGCTGGACGCCGAAGTGTTGCAACTTGAGCGCGCGGCGTCGGAAGCGCAGGCGGCGCTCCATCACATTGAAGAAGAGCTTCACGCGAGTGAAGTAACCCTCGAACAGGCTACGGCGCAGCATGTCGAATCGGAAAAACTCGCGGTGGCGGCCACCTTGCAACGCGACCAGGCGCAAGGCGACATGGTGCGCCTCGAAATCGACCTGAGCGACTGCCAGATCGAACTCGCCCGTTTGCGCAACGACGCCGCCACGTCCAAGCGGCGCGCCGAGGCTGCGCAACACAGGCGCGGCGAAGTTTCCAGCGCCCGATCCGGAGCGGAACAGGAAATCGTTCAGGCGATGGAGCAACAAATCGCCTTGCGGCAAACGGCGCAGGCCAAACAGGAAGACCTGGCATCGCGTCGCGCGGAAATGGCCGCGCTTGCGGAACGCCTCGCCAGCGCGGAAACGATTGCGGCGCGGATGGCGCACGAACTTCAGGAAATTGTTGCGCGGCGCTCGGCATTGGTCTTCCAGCACGAATCGCTCGTGCAGGAACAAGAACAGCTTGCGGCGCAGACCGCGGAGCATCAAAGGCAGGTCGAATCGCTCCGGGCGGAGAAGTTGCGCCTCGAAGCGCGCGGCGCCGGGATGGAGCGGGAGTTTGACGCCACGCGCGTGCGCTCCACGCAGGTGGACGACACGCTTCGCCAGGCGCGGCAAAAGCTCGGCGATTTCCGCGAAGAGCGCAGCAAACTGGGAATCGAGCGCGCTCGCAACGAGTCCGAACGCGAGCATCTGCGGCAATCGTGCGTCGAGGAATTGAACGCGCAGCCGGAAGATTTGATCGCGGAATTCCCCGCCCTCTTAACGGGCGAGGAGTTGCGCTCCTCCGACGCGCAGTATCACGAACTGAAATCACGGATCGAGTCGATGGGCCCGATCAACATGATGGCCCTCGAGGAATACAATGAATGCGAGCAGCGCTTCGATTTCCTCGGCCGCGAACGCGCCGACCTCTTGCAATCGATCACGGACACCCAGCAGGCCATCGCGGAGCTCGACGAGGTCTGCAAACTGAAGTTCGAGGAAGCGTTCTCGATCATCAATCAACAATTCGCGACGGCGTTCCACACGCTCTTCGGCGGCGGGACTGGCGAGATGAGGCTGTCCGAACCTGACAGCTCCGGCGAGCCGGGCATCGATCTGGTCGCGCAGCCGCCGGGCAAGCGCCTGCAAAACGTGCTGTTGCTTTCCGGCGGCGAAAAAGCCATGACGGCCCTGGCGCTGCTGATCGCCATCTTCCGGTATCAGCCAAGCCCTTTCTGCATTCTTGACGAAGTGGACGCGCCGCTCGATGAAGCCAACGTCGGGCGCTTCACCAAACTCGTTGGCGAAATGAGCGCGGGCACGCAGTTCATCGTCGTGACGCACAACCGGAAAACGATGGAGGTGGCGTCGGTCCTGTATGGCGTGACGATGCAGGAGCCGGGCGTCTCCAAACTCGTGTCCGTCCGCTGGGACGAGCCCGCCGCCGCCCAAGCCACGACCAACGCCGCGTAATTTCCTCAGTAGCGCAGGCTTCAGCCTGTGGGTTTTCAGTTTGAGTTGACGGACAAAAAAATCCACAGGCTGAAGCCTGCGCTACCAAGGTTTTCCACTTTTCTTTTTTCTTCTCCGTTGACATCGCCGCGCCGTACGCTAGAATGTCGGCCTCTCTGAAGAGGTAGACTGCTTTTGGCTTCTCCGAAATTAAATACTGTCGTGTGGGAAACAAATCTCCCCGGCATTCACTTTCTGAATCGCGGGAAGGTGCGCGATCTGTACGAAGTGGGCGGCCAACTGCTGCTCGTCGCCACGGACCGTCTTTCCGCGTTTGACGTCGTGTTGCCCACGCCGATCCCGGACAAGGGCCGCGTGCTGACGCAGCTTTCGCTGTTCTGGTTCCACCTGCTGCGCGACGTCATCCCGAATCACATCGTCACCGCAACGGATTTCCCGGCTGAGTTGGCGCCCCACCGCGCCCAGCTCGAAGGCCGCGCCATGCTTTGCCAGCGAACAAATCCTCTGCCGATCGAGTGCGTCGTGCGCGGATACCTGTCAGGCTCGGGGTGGAAGGATTATCGCGCCACCGGAAAAATCTGCGGGATCGCCCTGCCGCCGGGGCTTCGTGAATCCGAACGCCTCCCGGAAGCCATTTTCACTCCTTCGACCAAGGCCACCGCGGGCCACGATGAAAACATCTCGTTCGACGACGCAGTCTCGCGCATTGGGGGAAATCTCGCCGAAAAAGTGCGCGCCATAAGTCTGGAAATTTACCGCCGCGCGGCCGCATATGCCGAACCCCGCGGAATCATTTTGGCGGACACGAAATTCGAATTTGGCCTTGTGGAAAAGGAATTGATATGGATTGACGAGGCCTTGACCCCGGACTCATCTCGTTTCTGGCCTGCCGGCGGCTACCAACCCGGCCGCGCGCAGCCCTCCTACGACAAGCAATACGTGCGCGACTACCTCGAACGGATCGGGTGGAATAAGCTGCCGCCCGGCCCGGATCTGCCCCCCGATGTCGTTGCCGCGACCCGCGAAAAATACAGGGAAGCATACTGGCAGTTAACGGGCAACGAACTCAGTTAGGCGCGCCGCCGGAATCCTCCGGCAGCGAACAACTCTTGTGCGGAGCGTGCTACGGTGAAGGAGCAATTGGAAACGCTGGTTGGCCTGATGGTGGAGCGCGGAATCCAATTCGATGAAGCGGTCAACGAATTTGAAAAGAAATTCATCAAGCGCGTGCTGGAACGTTTCCACGGCAACCAATCGCGCGCCGCCCGGCTGCTTGGAATTCACCGCAATACGCTCAGCCGCAAGATCGATCTCTATAAGCTCGACCATCGGCAGCGTCGGGGGAAGTGACTGGTGATTCGCATGCCCTGAAGTCACCGCGGCGACCGATGAGTGGCTCTTGATTTGAGATTTCAGATAATTCCCGCAAAGCTCGCGAACATAACGATCGAGCAAGTGTACTGACAATCGATTGCAATTGTTAACAGCAAACAAATGGCCCCGGAAATTTCCCGGGGCCATTTGTTTGTTCGATCTGATCGAAGACCTAATTATCGGCGGGAGCCTTTTTGGCTGGAGCTTTTTTACCTGCCCCCTTCTTGGCTGGGGCCTTCTCCTCGGGCAAGTCTTCTGTGTTGATCTTGGCCTTGTCCCACACCAGCATGAAGGGATTTTGTGTATAGCCGGTCAGGGTGCCGGTAAACCGAACCACTGCGTCTTTCTCAAGGCGCTTGGCTTCCGGCTGGCCATCGATTTTGACGGTCATATTGGATGTCGTGGCCGCTTCGATTTCTTCCGGCGTGGCGCCGCGGAACACTTTCAGCGTCACGGTATCGCCATCCACCATGGGCGCTTCCATCACGCGGACTCCGACGTCCGGATACTCCAGGCCGCAACTGGCAAGCCACATGGACTTGCCCGCATCGCCTCCGGCCATCAGAGCAGGAATGAAGTTCGCCGTGTCATCACGCGCTTTCTGAAGGTCGGCGGCGCTCGGAACATTCAACGTGGCGGGTTTATCCGAGGAGCTGGCGGCAAGCGTGAGGAGTTCGTTCACCTGGTCATCCACAAGCTTGTCGCAGGCGGGCTGCTGGTAACGAATGATTTGGTTCTTCAGATAGGCCCGCACTTGCGCATCGTTCGGGATCTTCAAGTCGATCGCGCGGGCGAGTTCCCAGAAACCATCCGTTCCCATCGGCGGAGTCATCTGTAGATTCACAATGCCAAGACGGTAGTGAGTAACGGGATCATCCGGGGTGATGGACAGAACCGTCTTGTAGTACCCCGCGGCTGCCGCGTAATCCTTCATGTTTGTCGAAGCCAATGCCGCGACCGCGTTAAACAGAACCTTGACGCCTTTCTTTTGCTGGTCGAACTGGTCCGCCGCCACGGTGTCTGGCTTCTTCAGATCGTCCAGGGCCTTGAGACCCGCCAGGGCGGCGTCTCGCGCCTTGGTCAGCGAGTCCGGAGTTTGCAACGCCTTGTCGGATATCCCAAGATAAAATGCCTGGGCCCGGGTGTAATACGCTTCGAGGCGTCCCGTGGTGTCAATCTTGTCCCCGAGCGCGATCATCCGGTCGGCGTACTCAATCGCTTGGGCGAAGTTCTTCAGCGCCATGTAGGTCGTGTAGTAGTCGCGATAGATATACGGCATCAGCGTGGAGTTGTTGTACGTCTTCACAAAATCATCGAGCAGTTTGACTTTTTGCTGAGGATTCTGTTCCGCGTCCGCCGCTTTATACGCGTTATATTCAGGTAGGGTATAGCCAGGCTTGGCGGCATCCTGTGGCACCCCCGGAGCGGCCCACAATTTCCCCGCGCCAGACCCCATTCCCAGCGCGATCCATAACAGACCGGCGCCCGTCAAAATCCGCTTTCGTATCATCGGCTTCCAGCCTCCTCAGCTAATTTCAAAAATCTCGATGGCAAGAACAATGTGCAAGTTTGTCTGTCGGCCCAAAGCTACCGGATTATAGGGAATCCCACTCTAGGGCGCAAGGGGTTCCCTCTTGCTTCCAATCCGGAACCACAGCTCGCCGAGTGGGCGCTGCACCTGACCTGGCGGGCGCTAATGCTATGATGACAAACTCCGGACCAAGGAAGCCTGGCAGAGAATATCATTACTCCCGGCAATAGCAATAAAGGAGAATCAATGCCATCGGAAGATGCCCTTGCAGGAAAGGTCGCGCTCATCACGGGAGCGAGCCGGGGAATTGGTTTTGCGATCGCCCGCCGTCTGGGACGCATGGGCGCGCGCGTGTCGATTTGCGGGCGGGATCAGGCGAAGCTCGACCAATCGGCCGCCAGTCTTCGCGGCGAAGGAATCCAGACGCTCGCCGTCCGAGCGGACGTCGCGCGCGGGGACGAAATTTCCTCCCTGGTTCACAAGACGCAGCAGGAAGTGGGGCCGATCGACATTCTTGTGAACAACGCCGGGACCGGCGTGTTTGGACCCTTCCATGAATTCGGGGAAGCCGATTGGAACGCTGTGATGGACACAAACCTGAAATCGGTATTCCTCGTGAGCCGCGCCGTTGCGCCGGAAATGATCCGCCGCCAGACAGGCCACATCATCAATATCAGCTCGCTGGCGGGAAAAAACACCTTCGCCAACGGCGCGATTTACTGCGCGTCGAAATGGGGCCTTATGGGTCTGACCGGCAGCATGGCCGAGGATTTGCGCGGGTACGGCATCCGCGTGAGCGCCATCTGCCCCGGCTCAGTGGCGACGGAATTCCCCGGGCAACGCGGAAAAAGCCCCTCGAAAATTCTCCAGCCGGACGACGTCGCGCACGCGGTGGCCGCCCTGGTGACGCAAGCCGCGGGAAGCTTCATCAGCGAAGTGCACATCCGCCCCACGCGAAAGCCGTAGCTTCACGCGCTCTCCCCGGTTTTCTCCGTGTTCTCTCGGAGGGCACAGAGAAAACCGCGGCAAACATTCCTCTTGACAATAGTCGTTATAACGAATATCGTTGGCTCATGGAACGAACACGGAAACCGCGACGCGATCCCCAGGCCGCCCTCGAAGCCCACGTCTTTGTCAGCCTGATGCGCACCGCCGATGCCCTGGCCCGCAGCGCCGAGGCCCTGCTCAAGCCCTTCCGCCTCTCCGGTACGCAGTACAACATCCTGCGCATCCTGCGAGGCGCGGGGGAAAAAGGCCTGGCCTGCCGCGAGGTCGGCTGCCGGCTCATCACCCGCGACCCCGACATCACGCGCCTGCTCGACCGCATGGAATCCCGGGGATTAATCGCTCGCGCGCGGGAAGCGCAGGACCGCCGCGTCGTCAAGACTCGAATTACCGCGGAAGGGCTGCGCCTGCTGGGCGAACTGGACAAGCCCGTGCGCGAATTCCACCGCCGCCAGTTGCGCCACTTTTCCGAAAAACAGCTCCGGCAACTCTCGAACTTGCTCGACCGGGCCCGCGAGCGCCTGGAGGAAGGGCAATCATCCGATTGATTTTTTTGAAGCCGAACCGGTTCATCGCAATCAAATGCAAATAAGGAGAAACGAAAATGAACACAGCAGTCATCGCACCATCGCGAGACACCCAGACAACCCAGTGGCAGATCGATCCCGCGCATTCCGCCGCGCACTTCAGCGTCCGGCACCTGATGATTTCCAATGTCCGGGGGGAATTCACCAAGCTCACCGGCAGCGCGCGGATCAACCCATCCGACCCGGTGAAGTCCACGGTCGAGGTAACGATTCAAGCCGGGTCCCTCAACACACGCGAACCCCAGCGCGACGAACATCTTCGCAGCGCCGACTTTTTTGATGTTGCAAACTACCCGACCCTTACGTTTCGGTCGAAGCGAATCGATCCTCTTGGAGCAGAGAATTTCAAGCTGACTGGCGATCTGACGATGCATGGAGTCACAAAGGAAGTCAGTTTCGACGTCGAGGGTCCCACACCGTCCGTGAAGGATCCCTGGGGCAATATCCGCGCTGGCGTTACGGCGTCGGCGAAAATCAACCGCAAAGACTTCGGACTCGTCTGGAACGCCTTGACCGAGGCAGGCGGAGTGGTCGTTGGGGATGAAGTCAAAATCACAATCGAAGCGGAATTGATCCAGCAAGCTCCCGCGGCCTGAGCCATCCACTGCTACCCTAGCCGGGTCGCGACGCTCGGCGCTTTGGCCGGATGGGACTTGCCCGTCCGGCCAAATGTGTTCAAAGATAGAGACTCTTTCTCTCGGGTGCCCGAGGACATCCGTCTCCGATCACGGGTTTTGCCGAAATGAAATGACCGAGATGCTCCAATTCGTAGTCCGGCACGGGTACATGCTGGTGTTCGCGTGGGTTTTTGTCGAACAGGCGGGCCTGCCGGTTCCTTCGGCGCCGCTGCTCCTGGCCGCCGGCGCGCTTTCAGGAATGCACCAAATGAATCTGGGGGTGGCAGTTGCGGTCGCGGTGATCGGGGCGGTGGCCAGCGATTCGATGTGGTACGAGATCGGCCGGCAGAAGGGCGTGCGTGTCCTCCAATTGATTTGCCGGATTTCGCTGGAACCCGACTCCTGCGTGCGAAGGACGCAGGTAAGCTTTGCGCGCAACGGCCCGCGCGTGCTGCTGGGCGCCAAATTTATTCCTGGATTGAACGCGATGGCCGCGCCTCTGGCGGGAATTATCAAGATGGGATGGCGGCGGTTCCTGCTCTTTGACATGATCGGGACGCTCGCCTGGGTGGGCGTTTTTACGATCACCGGCTACGCGTTCAGCGGCGAACTCGAGCGCGTTGCGGCCAGGGCTGCTTACCTCGGGGAATCGTCGCTCGTTCTATTGCTGGCCGCATTCGTGGGCTATATTCTCTGGAAATTCTATAATCGCCAAAAGTTCCTGCGCAAACTGAAGATTGCACGAATTACTCCCGAAGAGCTGAAGGAAAAAATAGACGCGGGTGAGGACATCCTTGTGGTCGACCTGCGCCACTCACTCGACTTCGACGCGAACCCGGAGACGATTGCCGGCGCGCTGCACATCGATGCCGCGGAACTCGAGGAAGCGTACGATGTCATTCCCCGAGACCGGGAGATTGTTCTGTTTTGCGCGTGCCCGAATGAAGCGACCGCAGCCCGGCTCGCGCTCTTGCTGCGCAGCAAGGGAATCACGCGAATCCGCCCGCTTTCGGAAGGCTACGAGGGCTGGCGCAAACGAGGTTTCCCCATGAGTCTCGCCAAAGACGAAACCGGTGACGCCCAAGCGGCAAAGGTCTAGCCGCAGATTGGACTCGTTTTAACCCGGGAACGCCAATCTCCTGATTGGCGTTTTACGCGACGCCATTCAGGAGAATGGCGTTCCCGGGGGAAATGCGATTAAAGCCGAGGAAGCACGATGCCTTGCTGCGCCTGGTACTTCCCCTTCTTGTCCTTGTAGGATATTTCGCATTCCTCGTCGGACTCGAAGAAGAGAACCTGGCATAGCCCTTCGTTGGCGTAGATTTTTGCGGGAAGCGGAGTGGTATTGCTGATTTCGAGCGTGACGAAACCCTCCCATTCCGGCTCGAAGGGCGTCACGTTCACGATGATCCCGCAGCGCGCGTACGTCGATTTCCCAAGGCAGATGGTCAGGACGTTGCGCGGGATGCGGAAATATTCCACGGACCTCCCCAGGGCGAACGAGTTCGGTGGAATGAGGCAAACATCACCCTTGAACTCGACGAGCGACCGTGAATCAAAATGTTTCGGGTCGACAATGGTGGAGTTCACATTCGTAAAAATGCGAAATTCGTCGGCGACGCGGATGTCGTAGCCGTAGCTGGACACTCCATAACTGATGACGCCCTCGCGGACCTGGCGGTCCTCAAACGGTTCAATCATCTTGTGTTCCAGCGCCATCTTGCGAATCCAACGATCCGGCTTTACCGACATCCAGGGCCTCCCGCGCGGCGTTGCAAAGACGCGCATCTTAACCGAGCGCGTCCAGCTTGACAACCCGCAACTGCATGTCTAGCATAGCTTGCCGTTGAATAGCAGGAGGATGGTGTGATCAAGCTGGATATCGTTAATGCAGTCGTAAACAAGACCGGCGTGAGCCGGACCAAGGCGGAACAGGCCGTGGAAACCGTCTTCGAAGCCATGAAGAACGCGCTCGGCAAGGGCGAGCGAATTGAGTTGCGCCGCTTCGGTGTCTTCAATGTGCGTCCACGTAAGACCGGCATCGGCCGCAATCCGCGCACCGGCCAGGAAGTCAGCATCCCGCCTGGCAAAGCAGTGCGCTTCAAGCCCGGCAAGGAACTTCAAACGCTCTGAACTTGCGAGTCGATGTTATGTTTTCTTCCCGACGCCTTGGATCGGCGCAGTTATTATTTCGTTCAGACGCGCACGCGATGGAGTCCCTCCCGAGTTCAGCGCCGTAAACGCTGCAACCCGAAAGCTGAACCGGACCTTGCAATCCCATGTTCCCCGGCTTATGTTATCCCCCAGTCGGAAATTGAAAACCGGAAATCACGGCTTGGATCATTCGATTCAACCTGCTCACTTGCCTCAGCCGCTTTGAACGGGAGAAATACAATGCGCAATCGCAGGCAATTCCTAAAGGACGCGGCGGGAGTTTCCGCGGGGATGTTTCTATTTGGAAGCGGTGCGCATGGTTTGCAAGCGCAGGCATCAGCCTCCCAAGCGGGCGCCGCTGCAAAGCGACGTGAAATTCGTATCGGCCAGCGTCTCGTTAAGACGGTGGATGTGCACAGCCATATCGCTTTGCCGGAGGCCGCCGAGGTCTTGAAGGGCACCGCTCTTGAAAAACTCGCGGCTGGGGGCCCGACGCGTGCCGGCACGAATCCACATTCACTTGGCCCCGAGCGTCTGCAAACCATGGACGAAATGGGGATTGACGTCCAGGTGGTCAGCATCAACGCTTTCTGGTACTCCGCCAATCGGGATTTGGCCCGCCGATTGATCGATGTGCAGAATCAAAGGCTGGCTGAGTTGTGCGCGGCTAAACCGGACCGATTTGTGGCGCTCGCATCCGTGGCGCTGCAGTTTCCGGAACTCGCGGCGCAACAGATGGAAGACGCGATCAAGCACCTGGGAATGCGCGGCGCGGCGATTGGAGGAACCGTTGAAGGTCAGGAACTGTCTTCCCCCAAATTCGATCCGTTCTGGGCCAAGGCGGAGGAGATGCAGGCGCTGATTTTCATGCACCCGCAGGACAGCGCGGTGGCCACCGGAATCGTCTCGCGGGTCCAAGGGAACGGCTTCCTGGAAAATGTCATTGGCAATCCGCTCGAAACCACTATTTTTCTCTCGCACTTGATCTTCGAAGGGACTCTGGACCGGTTTCCCAACTTGAAAATCTGCGCCGCTCATGGAGGAGGCTACTTGCCATCCTATAGCGGCCGAATGGACCAGGGTTGCCTGACTCTTCCTACGCGGTGTTCAAAGACCCTTCAAAAACGGCCGAGCGAATACTTGAAGCAACTCTACTTCGACGCCATGGTTTTCACGCCCGAAGGGCTGCGGCACCTGATTGCTGTCGTCGGAGCGGGGCAAATCGGTCTCGGCAGCGATTATCCTTTCGCGTGGGAGGGTCACCCGGTCGATCACGTTCTTGGCACGGCCGGGTTGAGCGACACCGATCGCGAGGCAATTCTCGGCGGCACCATGTCCAGGCTGTTGAGAATTCCGGCGTAGCGTTGGAATTCTTTCTCCTACGTTCGCGGAAAGGTGGATTTTTTTGTGGAGCGCTGCGCAGCCTGCTCTAGTGCGTGGGCAAAACCAACTTGGCCCGCTAACCGGGCTGATGCATCCAATACTTTATGACTGATCGAAGCGAATTCGACTCCACTCCCGCGGAAACCCTCACTCCGGTGGTGACCGCCTGGGATCTGCCTCCCAATCCGTACTGGGAGAATCTGGAGGCCCGCAGGCAGCGCAGATCGCTTGCAATTGCGATTCTCCTTTTCGTGCTGACTTTGATTTCAACGCTGGCGGTGGGAGCGCAATACGCTTCCTCCTACGCGTCCGGGCAATCGCCCGATTTTGAAGAGCTCTTTTCCACGTATGCGGCCCTGCTGGCGCATCCGCAACTATTGCTCGCCGGCGTTCCTTTTGCCTTCACGCTGATCGGCATTTTGCTGGCGCATGAATTGGGACATTTTTTTGCATGCCGCTACTACGGGATCTCAGCGAGCTACCCTTATTTCCTTCCGGCACCGACGCTGATCGGGACGCTTGGCGCGTTCATTCGCATTCGTTCTCCGATCTACAATCGCAAAGCTCTTTTTGACGTGGGCCTCGCCGGGCCCGTGGTTGGATTCCTCTTTGCCGTCCCGGCACTGGCGATTGCCGTTTTGTATTCGAGGGTGGTGCCGCTTTCGGACGCGCATGCTTCCATCGTCTTCGGCCAACCGCTCGTGATGCGCCTGCTCGTCGCCGTGCTGCGGCCAGGCGTGACGCCGGGAGATTTGCTGTTGCACCCTGTGGGACGAGCGGCGTGGGTCGGTTTATTCGCGACGGCGCTGAACCTGCTTCCGGGCGGACAGCTGGACGGTGGGCACATCCTTTATTCCTTGGCCAGCAAGTATCACCGAAAAATTACGCTGGGCGTTGCATTGCTCTTGATTCCTCTCGGCCTGTTTTTTTGGAGGGGATGGATCTTGTGGTCCATCTTGCTGCTGGCGATTGGCTTCCGTCACCCGCCGTTGCTCAACCGCTGGGAAAAGCTTGACCGCACGCGCCTCCTCTGGGCCGCCTTTGCCGTCCTCATTTTCATTTTGTGTTTCATGCCCATGCCCGTCATGATCCGCGGCAATTAAGTAGCACAGACTTCAGTCTGTGGGTTTTCTGCTCGGTGGCGCAGCGGAAAATCCACAGACTGAAGTCTGTGCTACTAGAGCTCTTCCATAAATCATGTAGCGTATTTGGCGTTAAAAAAGAAACTCTTGCAGTCGGCGGCCGAGATGGCTTGGAAAGCAGCCTTTGTGGCCACGAGCAATTCGCTCTCCGTACGGGGAGCTTTGCTGCGGAGGATTTGCTTGATCTTGCTCCACATATTTTCGATGGGGTTGAAGTCTGGTGAATAGGGCGGCAGGTACAGGAGACGGGCACCGACTGCTTCGATAGCCTCGACGATTCCCCGGATTTTGTGCGTGGCCAGGTTGTCCATGATCACCAACTCCCCCTTTTGCAGGGTGGGTGCCAGCCCCTGTGCGACCCATGCCAAAAACATCTCCCCGTTCATGGGGCCTTCAAAAAGCCAAGGGGCGCACGGACCGTTCCAGCGCATGCCGGAGATGAGCGTGCGGGTTTGATAGTGTCCGTGCGGGATGCGGGCCACCAGTCTTCGCCCCCCGAGTGCCCGACCGCGCAAACGGGTCATTTTGGTGTTGGCCCCGCTTTCATCCACAAACACCAGCCGGGTCGCCGGCTCCACAGCCAACTGCTCATGCCATCGAGCCCTTTTTTCGGCCACGTCCGGTCGGTTTTGTTCGGCGGCGAACAGAGTTTTTTTTATACCTCCAACCCAGTTGCCGAAGCCACAAATCCATCGTGGAAGTCCTAAAGGGGCGGTCCATGCGGGCACCCAACTCTGCCAGTGTTGCGTCCGGCTGCTTGGACAGCAGTCTTTGCAGGCGCTCCTTCCGCTCCTGCGTCAGCAGCGTGCTACGTCCACATAAATGGGTCTGGGGCTGGAGCGTGCCGCGCTGCCGGAACTGTTGGCGCACCCGGCGCACCGCCGCCACGCAGAAACCCGAAAACTCTGCGATCTCGCGGGTGCTTTTGCTCCGTTCATAGAGTTGCAGAATGCGCCGGCGCACCGGCAACGGTATCGCTCGCATAGGCACACACTCTGTCAAACAATCTCTCTTTTGTAAAGCTACATCATTTATGGAAACGCTCTAAAAACCTAAAACAAACTGAGCGGATCCACATCCACCTGAACAGCCTTCTGCGGGATTTCTTTCTCCTCACTGAACTCCAGCAATTCCGTAACGGCGCGAGTAAGCTGCGCGCGCTTCGGCGCCTTCAGCAAAAATTGGAAGCGATACTCACGCTTGAGACGCGCGAGCGGAGCGGCGGCCGGGCCCAGCACTTTGACGCCGCGAGATTCCTGAGGAGCCAAGAATGCAGAGAGTTGGCGCGACCACCGGATGGCGTTCTCGATCTTCGTGTCACGCACCAAAATACTCGCCAGCGCCGTGAACGGCGGATAGTGCAGCAAGCGGCGGAACTGCACCTCTTTTTCAAAAAAACTGAGGTAGTCCTGCCGCGCAGCCAGTTGAATCGCGTAGTGCTCCGGATAGTACGTTTCGACGAGCACTTCCCCGGGCAAGTCGCCGCGGCCGGCGCGGCCCGCGACTTGCGTCAACAGTTGAAACGTGCGCTCCGCTGCCCGGAAATCCGGCAGGCTGAGCTGCAAATCGGCGGAAACCACCCCAACGAGCGTGACCCGCTGAAAATCGTGCCCTTTCGCGACCATTTGCGTGCCCACCAGGATATCGATTTTCCCCGTCGCGAAGTCGCCCAGCACCTGTTGGTACGCGCGCTTGGTGCGAACGGAATCCCGGTCCAGGCGTGCGACCTTGGCGCCGGGAAATTTCTCGCGCAATTTTTCTTCGAGCTGTTCCGCGCCAGCGCCGAAAAAATAGACGTGCTCGGAATTGCACTTCGGGCAGCTCTCCGGCACGCTCCGCGAGAATCCGCAGTAATGGCACTCGAGCCGTCCGCGCTGCTTGTGATACGTCAGCGAAATGCTGCAATTCTCGCACTGCACGCCCGCGCCGCACGACCGGCAAATCACAAACCACGAATACCCGCGGCGATTGATGAGGATCAGCGACTGCGTTCCCTCCGCGAGGCGCGCGGCGATGGCTTCGCCGAGCTTCGAGGAGATTGGCCCGGCGCGATGCGTGGCCTTGAAATCCTCGCGCAGGTCGACGATTTCCACCGGCGCGAGCGGCCGGTTCTCCACGCGCGAATCCAGCTGAAGAAGATGGTATTTCCCCGACCGCGCATTCTGAAAACTTTCGAGCGAGGGCGTCGCCGAGCCAAGCAGCGCGACAGCCCCTTCTAGTTTCGCGCGCACCACGGCCACGTCCCGGCCGTGATAGCGCGGCGTTTCTTCCTGCTTGTAGCTCGACTCCTGCTCCTCATCGACCACGATCAGCCCCAGATTTTCGACCGGCGCGAATACGGCCGAACGGGTTCCCACCACGACGCGCGCCTCGCCGCGCCGCACGCGCCACCATTCGCGCGCGCGCTCCACTTCCGGAAGCGCGCTATGCAGCACCGCGATGCCCGCGCCGAATCGCGCACGGAATAATCTTCCGCACCAAAGAGTCAGCGCAATCTCCGGAACTAAAATCAGCGCGCTCTTGTTCCGCGCAAGCGCCGCTTCAACGGCGTTGAGATACACTTCCGTTTTCCCGCTGCCGGTGACGCCATAGAGAAGCCCCGCGGTAAACACGCCCGCATCGAGCCAGCCGCGAATGACTCCCAATTCGCGTTCCTGATCCTCATTTAAAATATTCGAGGGCGGCGTGTAATCGGCATCGAACAAATTTTCTTCGATGGAGAGCGGCTCTTCCCAGCATTTCAGTTTTCCCTGCCGGATCATTCGCTCGACGAGCGGCCGCGAAACCCTGGCGTGTTTTGCGAGTTGGGGTAGCGGCAAAGGGCCGCGTTCCTCCGCAAGGACATGAAAGACACGCGCTTCTTTTTCGGGGAGAGCGACGCTCCCATCGGCATTTGCTGAATGCTCGGAATGAGCCGCGTTCCACGCGACAATTTTTTGCACGCGCGCCTGGCGCCGCACCGCGACTTCGCGAGCTTCGAGCTGCCTGCGCCGATGCAGGCGCTCCGCCGCTGCTTCGCCGCCGGGCAGCTTGCGCAGACGGTCCGCGCGCACCGGCCGGCCCTCGATTTCCATGAGCGAGAGCAACGCCAGTTCAGCGACTTCGGATTCGCTGCGATTCCCGGCGGCGTCAAGCTCGGCGCGGCGCGCGCGCCCCGCATCGGTCATCAGGAATTCGCGCTCGTGTCGTAGATCGATCTGCGGCGGCAGCATCGCGCGAAAAACTTCCCCCAGCGGCGCCACATAATAACCGCCCACCCAGCGCCCCAGTTCCACAAGCTTCGCCGGCAGCGCCGGAATCGCATCGAGCACTTCGACAATTTCCCTTACATTTTTTACGCGCGCTGGATCGGGCCGCCGGACGGACGCCTCCACAACCACTCCTGTCATGGCGCGATTGCGGAACGGAACGAGCACGCGGCTGCCCGCGCAGACCGATCCGGCCAGGCGCTCCGGAATCTCATACGTGAACAGCGAGCGCAGCGGAACCGGCAGCGCGACTTCGCAATAAGTGAGAGGCATGTGCGGAATGTAGTGTAGCAGTAGAAACTCAAGTGGGCATTGCCGGGGAGGATTTCCGAGGGCGGGCGAGTTTCGTAGCGCCAGCGTCTCGCTGGCGATTTTTGGCCAGTGCGGCCGTCAGAAAAAACGCCGGCGGGACGCCGGCGCTACCCAAATCAGCGCGAAGGTTTCTTCGGCTGCAAACCGAGAAGCGCCATGACTTTTTGCAAATCCTTCCAGACTTCACCCTTCGCATTCGGATTGCGCAACAAATAGGCCGGGTGATACGTGACCATCAGCTTCGTGTTCCGATAGTCAAACCAGGTGCCGCGAAACCGCGAAATGGAATCCTTGGTTTTCAAAAGCGCCTGCGCGGCGGTCAAGCCGAGACAGACAATCGCCTTCGGAGCGATCGCATCCAGTTGGCGGAACAAATAGGGCGAGCAGGTCGCAACTTCGTCGTCCTCGGGCTTGCGGTTTTCCGGCGGCCGGCATTTCACCACATTGCAAATGTAGACTTGTTCGCGCGTGAGGCCCATCGCCTCAATCATCTGCGTCAGAAGTTTTCCGGCGCGGCCCACGAACGGCAGTCCTTGCACGTCTTCATCGTGACCGGGGCCTTCCCCGACAAACACGAGTTCGGCGCGCGGATTTCCCGCGCCGAAAACAATCTTGTTCCGCTGCTCGTGTAGGCGGCAGCGCGTGCATTCGCCGAGATCTTCGCGGATCCGTTCCAGCGTATCGCCCTCGACGCGCTCGAGGACCTCGAAAAGGGACAGCGCATTTACGGTGGGAAGCACGGACACAGCCGGCGCGGTCTTCGGCGGCGTGATGGCTATCGCTGGATGCATGGCAGGTAAAGCGGCCGGCGCGTTTTCCGCCGCTCGTTCCCTCGGGCGTTTTCCCATGGTTCTCCGGTCGGTGTAAAACGCACCGAGATTCAAATCGTCGTAGTAACGTAGCCAGGCTTCCAGTTTTTCGCGTGGTGTATGCGTTGGGGAGGAATCCATCGGCAGGTCAGCGCGCGCGCTGCGTTGCGCCCGTTTGTCCTATTGCGTGTCCCATCGTTTCCCGCAAGGCGCGCAATTGATCGAGGATGCGGTGCGCCGCGTCAGTCTTCGGCATGCGCGCGTATGCCTTCTCGCTTCCGTCGCGGAAATACAGGGTAATGACGTTCGTGTCGTGATCGAATCCGGCGCCATCGGCCGTCACGTCATTGGCGACGATCAGATCCGCTTGCTTGGATTCCAGCTTGGCCCGCGCATGCGCCGCCACGTTCTCCGTCTCCGCGGCAAAGCCGATGAGCACGCGATCGCCCTTGCCGAGTGCGACGTCGGCGAGAATGTCCAGTGTGGATTCAAGCTCCAAATTCAAGCGCCCGTTCACGCGCTTCATCTTTTTTGCCTGCGGCGCCACGGGCCGGTAATCCGCCACCGCCGCCGCCATAATCAGCGCAGTCGCGCGCGGAAAATGTTCGAGCACCGCGCGGTGCATCTGCCCGGTCGTGCGCACGGAAACAAATTGGACGCCCTGGGGCGGATCGAGCCGCGTCGGCCCACTGATCAAGATCACGCTCGCGCCGCGCCGGGCCGCGGCTTGCGCCAGCGCATAGCCCATTTTGCCGGAAGAACGATTGGTCAGAAATCGCACCGGGTCCAAGTCTTCGCAAGTGGGCCCGGCCGTTATGATAATCGTTTCTTCCTGCAAGTCATGTTCGATTCCCAGCCGGGCGCGCACGGCGCTCGCAATGGCTTCGACGCCGGCGAGGCGTCCCGCGCCGGTCATCCCACAAGCGAGATATCCTTCCTCCGGCGGGACGACGAGAACGCCGCGCGCGCGCAGCATCTCGACATTTTCCTGCGTCGCCGCATGCTCCCACATATTGACGTTCATCGCGGGAGCAACCACCACGGGCGCGGTCGTCGCGAGATACAGCGTGGTCAAAAAATCGTCCGCGACGCCGCGAGCCATTTTCGCGATCACGTTCGCGGTCGCCGGAGCCACGACCAGCAGATCGATCCGCTGGGCCACGGCGATATGCTCGATGGCGCTTTCTACGTTAGCGCCCGCCGATTCGTCGCCAAACATTTCGGTGATTACTTTTTGTCCGGTGAGCGCGGCAAACGTAAGAGGCGTGATGAATTCCTGCGCGCTTTTGGTCATCACCACCTGCACTTCGATGCCTTCCTGCTGGAGCTTGCGCACCAGTTCCGCCGCCTTGTAAGCGGCCACTCCGCCGGAAACACCGAGTGCCACGCGCATGTGCGTTTCGCGGCGCTATTCCTTGCGCCGCTTCCCATCCTTGTCGGCCGCTTCGCCCGGGCTTTCAGGCAACTGATATTCGAGCACGCCCGCGACCAGCTCCTCAATCGCCACGCGGGTGGACTTATGCGAGCGCGGGTTTGCCACGAGTGGAGACGCTCCGAGCATCAACTGCCTCGCTCTTCGCGCCGCCACCACCACAAATGCAAATTTGCTATCCGGTGCCTGACTCTCGGCCGTCATGAGATCGTTATCCTCCAAAAGATTCCAGTATCTTGCGTGCGCGCTCGCTCAAGCAACTGCGAAGACACCGCGCGGCCACCGTGATCGCCTGGATTTCGCGCCCGGCGCGCTCCACATCGTCATTCACCACCAGAAAATCATATTCCGTGTAACGCTGCATTTCCTGCCGGGCCCGTTCCAGCCTTCGCTCGATCGCATCTTCCGGGTCTTGCCCCCGCGCCCGCAACCGCCGTTCCAGTTCTTCCTTCGCGGGCGGAAGAATGAAGATCGCAACCGCAAAGGGCAGCTTTTGTTTTACCTGTTCGGCGCCCTGCACGTCAATTTCGAGCACCAGGTCCAGCCCTTTGCATTGCGCCTCTTCGAGCCACCGGCGCGGCGTTCCGTACCGGTGCTTTCCGAAAACGCGGGCGTGTTCCAGAAACTCCCCGGCGCGAACCCTGCGATCGAATTCCTCTTCGGAAATAAAATCATACCATTTTCCCGCGCTTTCCGTGGTGCGGGGCGGCCGGGTTGTGCACGATACGGAAAACATCGTGCCGGGCACTTCCAGCATTTTTTGCACCAGCGTGGATTTGCCCGACCCCGAAGGTCCGGAAACGATAAACACCAGGGGCTGCTGTGCCTGTGCCAGCGTCATTCGACGTTTTGCGCCTGTTCCCGCAGCTTCTCGATATCGGATTTCACTTCCAGCGCTAGGCCCGTGATCGCCAGGCCCTCGGACTCCACGCCCGGGGTCTTGGACAGCAGTGTGTTCGCTTCCCGCTGCATCTCCTGCAAAAGAAAATCGAGTTTCTTTCCTGCCTCGCCCGCGCCGGCGAGCAATTTTCGGAACTGTTCGACGTGACTGCGAAGCCGGGCCAGCTCTTCGCTGACGTCGCTGCGCTCGGCCAGCAGCGCGGCCTCTTGCGCGAGGCGAATGGGATCGATCTGCACACCCTTCAGAAGCTCTTCCAGGCGTTCCGCCAGGCGGCGCGCGATAGCGGGACGCACGCGCTCCGCAAGCGTCTCGATTTCCGCCGTTCTCGACGCAATCTGCCCCAGGATTCCCTGCATCTCCACGGTCAGCGCCTGCCCTTCGGACTGGCGCATGACCTCCAGCTTTTTCAGCGCTTGCTCCAGGCAGACCTCCAGTTGCTCGCCCAGCCTCTCTTGCTTTTCCTCGCTCTGCAGCTCGCTGGCAGCTCCCGGCGCCGCGACCACGCCTGGAAGCCGAAAGAGCGCCACCAAGTCCGGCTCGGTTTTTACCTGGAACTCCTGGCGCAACCGCTCCACGGCTTTCATGTAGGACTCGACCACGTCGTGATTAACTTCAACTGTGCCGGTCCCACCTGGCTCGTAGTAAATGTTCACGTCCACGTGTCCGCGCCGCAACCGGTTTCGAATGGCCGCCCGGATGCGCGATTCGAACACTTCAAACCCATCCGGCATCCGAAGATGAAGGTCCAGGAACCGATGGTTCACGCTTCGCAGGTTGATCCGCACGGAGCTTCCATCGCGCTCGACGCGGGCCTGCGCGAAGCCGGTCATCGAATAAATTCCGGTGAGTGCCGTAGTGGCTTTCATCGATCGGCCTTTGGCGCGGGAGTCGCCGTTTCTTCCACTTCCGCGAACTGCATTTCGTAGAGGCGCGCGTAGATTCCGGCCCGCGCGAGGAGTTCCTGATGTGTGCCCGTTTCCCCGATCGTGCCGTCCTCGATGACGATAATCTTGTCCGCGCGCCGGATCGTCGAGAGCCGGTGCGCGATGACAAACGAGGTGCGGTCCATCATCAGGTTCGAAAGCGCGCGCTGCACCAGCATTTCCGACTCGGAATCCAGCTCGGACGTGGCCTCATCCAAGATCAGGATGGGCGAATCCTTGAGGATCGCCCGGGCGATGGCGATGCGCTGCCGCTGCCCCCCGCTGAGGCGCTGCCCGCGGTCGCCGAGCATGGTCTGGTAGCCCTGCGGCAATTCCAGGATGAAGTCGTGCGCCAGCGCCGCTTTTGCCGCGGCCTCCACGCGATCTTTCGGCAGGCCCGGCTGCCCGTAACAGATATTGTTCCAGACCGTGTCGTTAAACAGAATGGTCTCCTGCGTCACGATGGCCATCTGTTCCCGCAAGGACCGCAGCGTCACTTCGCGCACATCCACCCCATCGACGCGCAGGGAGCCCGACGTAACGGGATAAAATCGCGGCAAAAGATTCACCAGCGTGGTTTTGCCCGCTCCGCTCGACCCGACAATCGCGATGACTTCGCCGGCGCGCGCCTCCAGGGAAATATCGCGCAGGATTGGCAGCTCCGGATCGTATCCAAAGCTCACATGATCGAATTCCACGCTTCGCGAAAAGGGAGGGAGCGCGGGCATCCAGGGTTCCGCTGCCAGTTCACTCTCGCGGCCAATGAATTCGAAAACCTTGGCTGTCGCTCCAAACGCCAGCTCGAATTGCTGATAGACCGAACCCAATCCCTTCACCGGTTCATACGCCTTGAACAGCGCGTAGACAAACGTGACGAAAACTGGGGCGGTCATGGCCCCCATCTTGATTTGCCCTCTGGCATACATCAGTAACAGTACGATCGCAACTGCGCCCAGCAAATCCATGATTGGTGAGGTGACTACAGCCGAGCGAATCCACCGCATGTTTTCACGAAGCAAGCGCCGAGCCGCAACGCGAAACTTCCCGATTTCAAAATCCTCCATACCGAAGGCCTTCACTACGCGATTGCCGCTGACCGTTTCTTCCAAAATTTGCGATAACTCGCCAACACTGGCCTGGATTTTCTCCGTGGAGCGCCGAATGCGTTTGCCCAGTGCCCTGACCGGCCAGACCACCAGCGGTAGGAGCACAGCGGAGCCGACCGTCATCTTCCAACTGGTCGCGAGCAGCACGGCAAGCAGGCAAAATAGCGTGAAAATGTGCCGGAAACCAAGTGCCAGAAATTCCGAGTACGCGGCCCGCACGCGCTCGACATCGTTAATAACGGTGGATAGTAAGCGCCCGGTCGGATGGTCCTGGAAAAAGCCGATGGGCTGCCGGATGACCTTTGCATAGACTTGATTTCTAAGATCGGTTACACCCGCAATTCCCGCATGCTGCACCAGCACGTTGCCAAGGAATTCCGCGACTCCTTTCCCGATAAACACAGTCAAGATGGCGATGGAGAACAGTGTCCCGACACTTTGAATTTGGTGGGGAAGGAAGGAGTTTAGGTATATCGCCTGGTGAGTGAAGGGATTTTCAACCAGAAAAAGTTTATTATCGGGAGCTTTGGGATTGAGTACACTTCCAAATATTGGGGTGATCATGAGGGCGATCAACCCCTCCGACAGCCCCACCAGCGATAGACACACGACCCCCATCGCGAGCCGTATCTTGTAAGGCTTGACGTAATGCAGCAACCGGCCGAATTCTTCTCGCTTCGTCAAAGAAATTGCTGATCCCCTGTGAGACGGACGAATGCCGCGGGCTTTGGTACGCTACGAATCGCCCGCTCTTTTGTCAAGCCGCCGCGCACCGCTATTGCCCCCAACTGGACGCTGCGGCGATGGGCCCTGTGTAGCGCTCGTCCGCCGCGGCGGACGAGCATGTGCTTGAATCCACAGTGCCCGCCTGAAGGTGGGCGCTACAACACTCCCCTACTTCGCCAGGTCGCGATGCACGACTTTGGAAGCATATCCCTTTTTGTGTAGCGTCTTGCGGACCGCTTCCGCCAGCATTACCGAACGGTGACGCCCGCCCGTGCAGCCAAAGGCAATCGTCAGATAGCTTTTCCCTTCCCGGATATAGTGCGGGATCAAATAAACCAGCAAACCTTCGACGCGGCGCAAAAATTCCCCGGTTTGAGGAAACGACCGGATGTACCGGGCCACGCGCGGGTCGCGCCCCGAATATTTGCGCAACTTCGGAACAAAGTGCGGATTCGGCAGGAAGCGCACGTCAAACACAACGTCGGCGTCAGCCGGAAGCCCGTACCTGTATCCGAAGCTCACGAGCGAAACCATCATCGGGCGGCGGTCTGTTTTTTGGAAGCGGCGGATGATGAACTGCCGCAATTCATGAACGTTGAATTTGGTCGTGTCGAGGACCACATCGGCCAACTTCCGGATCGGCTCCATCAACACGCGCTCGCGGCGCAGGCCCTCCAGCACCGGACGGTCATGCCCGAGCGGATGCGGCCGCCGCGTCTCGCTGAAACGGCGCAGCAAGGCGTCCTCACTCGCTTCGATGAATACAAGCGTTGCCGGATCCTCGGCGCGCAATTGCCGCAGGATGGCGGGCAATTTTTCAAGCTGTCCGCCCTCGCGCGCATCCACCAGCAGCGCCGCGCGCTGGATTTCTCCCCCGGCTTGCATGTGCAATTCACTGAACGTGGGAATCAATGCGACGGGAAGATTATCAACACAGTAAAACCCAAGATCCTCGAATGTTTTGAGAACGGTGCTCTTGCCCGATCCGCTGAGGCCGGTGAGTACCACCAGTTGCCGGGCGTCGCGCGCGTTTCGGCGCTCCACGCGGGCCAGCCTACGCCTTGACCCGGCGCTGATGCGTGCTGGGAATGCGGAGGTCTTCGCGGTATTTCGCTACGGTGCGCCGGGTGACGTGGATTCCGGCGTCGTCGAGTTTTTTGGCGATCAAGTCGTCGGTGAGCGGGTGGGCGGTGTCTTCTTCATCGATCATTTTTTTCACCAGCCGCTTCAAGGTCTGCAGCGACATGTTGCTGCCTTCCGGGCCGTTGACCGATTCCGAAAAGAACGACCGCAGCTCCAGGACTCCCTGCGGTGTATGCGCGTACTTGCTCGATACCGCGCGGCTGACCGTGGACGGATGCACGCCCACTTCCTCGGCGACTTCCTTGATCATCATGGGCTTCAGGTGGTCGGCGCCATGATCCAGGTATTCAAATTGCCGCTGAATGATGATCTGGCAGACCCGCAGGATGGTGTGCTTGCGCTGCTCGATGCTTTTCATCAATTGCATCGCGGCGGTCACGCGTTCCTTGACGTAATTGCGGACTTCGCGGTCGGCCGCGTCACGAGCCATCAGCCGGCGGTACACGGGCGAAAGGCGCAGTTGCGGGACGTCATCATCGTTCATGAACACTTGCCACTGATCGTCCACCTTGCGGAAATACACATCCGGCTCGACGAGGCGCGCCTGCGTCTTGTTGTAGCGCAGCCCGGGACGCGGATCGAGCTTCTTGATCACATCCACCGCGCGCTTGACGAGTTCCACGGGACGGTTTAGGGCGCGCGCAATTTCCTTCAACTGGTTCGCCTGCAAAAGCCGCGCCAGCGGCGTCTCCGGGTTCAGCTCCTCGGCCTCGGTCGCCACCAGGGGCCGCTTCGGCAAACATTCGGATACAATCTGCATCGCCAGCGCGTTTTGCCCGTCCAGCGTGCGAAGCTGCGTCAGCAGGCACTCGCGCAAATTGCGGGCAGCCACACCCAGCGGGTCAAATTCCTGCACGACGGCCAGGGCTTCCTCGACGTCTTCCATCGAGTACTTTCCGTTTTGCGAAATTTCTTCGAGCGAGGCGCTCAAGTAGCCGTTCTCGTCGAGGTTTCCGATGATCGCCTCGGCGATCTCGCGCACCACGTCATTGCAAACCGTCACGCTCATTTGCCACGCGAGATGTTCGGTAAGCCCCTGCGCCGAGGAAAGGAACTTGTCAAAGGACGGCCGCTCGATGACTTCTGTTTCGCCGCGCTCGGGATTGCCGCCGCCGCTATCTAGATATTGGTTGAAAAACGAGGCGACATCGAAATCCTCGAAGGGGCTGGGGGGCTCGACCTCTGGAATTTTTTCGGTTTCCGCTTTCAGGAAGGTTTCGTCGCTGTAGTCTTCGGGAGTGACGCTTTCTTCGGACAATTCCTCCAGCACCGGGTTCTCGATCATCTCCTGATTGATCATCTCCCGGAGTTCGAGACGGTTCAGCGCCAGCACGCTCACCATCTGGACCAGGCCAGGCGTAAGGATCTGCTTCTGCGCGACCCGTAGGTGAAGTTTTGGCTGCAGCCAGCTCATAGGCGTCAATTCAAGCGGAAATGATCTCCGAGATAGACACGGCGAACCTCGGCATTGCTGCTGAGGTCATGCGGCGTCCCGGCAGCAAGCACTTTGCCGTTTTGGACGATGTAGGCGCGATGGGTTACGCTCAGGGTCTCGCGCACCTGGTGGTCGGTGACCAGGACGCCGATTCCCTCGCGGCTCAAATCGCTGATGATCTTCTGGATATCCACCACGGTCAAAGGGTCGATCCCCGAAAAAGGCTCGTCCAGCAGGATGAAGGCAGGCTCCAGCACCAGCGACCGCGCAATCTCCAGCCGGCGTCTCTCGCCGCCCGAGAGCGTGTAAGCTCCATTGGATCGAACCGTTTCCAGCTTCATTTGCGCCAATAGCTCCTCAAGCCGGTCGCGCTGTTGCTCCGAGGTCAGAGGCAGCGTTTCCAGGACCGCAATCAGGTTTTCTTCGACCGTAAGCTGCCGGAAAACCGAAGGTTCTTGCGGCAAATAACTGATCCCGCTGCGGGCCCGGAGGTACATGGGGAGGTCGGTAATATCGTCCCCGTTCAGCAGGACGCGCCCGGAGTCCGGCCGGGCTAAACCTACCAGGATGTAAAACGTCGTAGTCTTCCCAGCGCCGTTAGGCCCCAGAAGCCCTACCACTTCACCCTGGCTGATCTCCAAGTCGAGGTCATCGACTACTTTTCGCCCTCGATACGATTTACTGAGTTCGACGGCTTGGAGCTTGAGCATGCCACGTCATTTCTCGACCGGGTGAAGCGTCACTGTTTTCGAGCCATCCGCCGAATCTACAACGATCCTATCATCCGCAAAATAGAAGGTCAATTGACGCCCCGTAGTGGTGTCGCCAGTTGAGCTATATAGAGTTGGTTTACCTTCCGAAAGAACAAACTTGCCTTCTGAGGCCGTGTATTCGGCCCGGTCCGAGGTTCCCCGGCGGTCCTCCTGCCGGACGGTTACATCTCCGCTGGCCACGGACCGCGACAATTGTTTGGTGCCGCTTGCGGCACCGCTGTCGGAAAAATAGAGATCGATTTGGTTGGCTTGGATTGAGCCTTGCTCAGAGTCGACTCTCGCGTCTTGCTCGATTCGGCCGCGCGACTCCGTCTCCCAATACGTCAGCAATCCTCCGCGAACATGCCCCCGCTGCGTGGCAGGACGCGCCATTTGGCCCGGCGCTCTATTCGATGGCGGCTTTGCTGTTTGGCTTGAAGATTGCACTGGCGCTTCTCCCGGCTTCGGGTTCCACGCCGCCTGAGGGAACACCCCGCGTACCTGCCCCTTCACCAGCAAAATGTGCATCGGGCTGTCCAATTCGATTGTGTTCCCCTCGATCACCGACTGTCCCTGCCACAATCTTCCTTTGCCGGAGTACACCGCATGCCCTCGCGCCGTGTCCGCGACGAGGTGTTCCGCCGAAATGTGCGCGGGCTCCTGCGCGAGATTGGAAATGCTCGCCGCCGAGTTGGGGTGCATATCCGTGGTGAGCACGTGACCGTCGGCCCGCAACGTATTTGCCCCTTGCGCGAAGGACGCCGATTGTGCGGTGGTCCGCGTCGTCGCATCAGCGAAGATCACGGAGCCATCCAGCGTGACCGTATTGGTGGTGCGATCCGCGTGTGCGCGGTCTCCCTGGCCGGCGCGCTGGGCATCGTGGAAATGGACGTCCCCTGTTTGGTCGATGGTTGTCCATTCGCCCGTTCGGTCAAACTTCGCAGTGAGTTCGCGCGATGCTGTGGTTTCGTCGGGCGCGTCGCCAAGTTTGCGCGTCACTTCCACGCCGCCGGTGCTCACCAGTTGCTGCAACTGGTTCTGCCCGTCGAATTTCAGATTCATCCGTTTGCCCGCCATCCGCGTTGATTGCGCAACGGGCTTGCCGTTTATCAGAGCCACGTTTTGCCAATCGGCGCGCGCCGGGGCGAGCGTGTTCACTGTCTCGATCAGCGTTTGCCCCGGCCGGGCCTTGCTCGAAAAGTGGATTTCGAGAGCGTCGCTCACCACGTGGCGCGTCCCTCCATTGAACGAGGCGTTCGTGGAAGTCAGCGTGACGCCGTTGCTCGCCGTCAGCAGGCGAGGCACATTATCCCGTGTCGCGAGGTCCACCTGAACGCGTCCGGAATCGATTCCATCCCCGCCGACGGGGGTGTTGCGCGTGCCGTGCACGTTTCCCGTCGCCACGATGGACTCGATCGACCCGTCGGCTCTAAGCTGCGAGACAATTTCGTCGGCGCTGAGCGCCAGCGGCCCTTGAGGACTCAAATCGTGCAATTCCGGATGGCCGCTGGCAACAAAGCGCCTCACTTGAAACGTGGCATCCAGCTCCAGCAACATTTCTTGTGCGGTAAGCTCGTGCGTCACCTGCTGCGCATGGACATCGCCATCCACCCGCACGATTCGCGCTACCCGTTGAAAGGACATACTGTCGCCCGACACGTGCACGATTTTTTCGTCCGCGGCCTCGGTTTTTTCAGGAAGAGCGGAAGCAGAAGGGGAAAGATCCAATTCGACGCTCTGATGCAATCGGAGTGTCCCGCTGTTCGAATCGTAGCTCACGCCCACGGCGCGGCCTTCTCCCGCCGGCCAATGGAACGTTACCGGTTTGTCCGTGCGCGCCTCGCCGGTATCCCGGTCAAACGTGACGGCGGACGTCGCAACCTGGATGGCATTTGCGCTCGCCTGCGGGGCCTTGGCGGCCTGCAGCCTGATTTGGACTTCCCCGGCGCAACTGATCTTCCCGGTGTTCGAAATAAAATCGCACGCCTTGGTGCGAAGCGTGTCGTTGCGCTCCCCTTTTTTCCCGTACACGACGATGGCGACGTCTTCGAGGAGGTTCCGGCTGCCTTCCTTGAACTCGGTCGTGCGCGAAGCCTGCACGGTATAGATCGTCCTCTGCCCCTCGACTTTGGAAAACGAAAACTCGTTCGAACGCTGTTCGACCGTCGGCGGCACGGCGGGCGGCGCCTTCTTCGCCGCCTGGCGCGCCACCCAAATATTCCGCGCATACACCCCCGCGACGACCACGGCCAGCAGCCCCGCCGCCGTGAGCGACCACCGCGCATATCTCTGCGCTTCGCTGTTCCGCATCTGTTCGATTGCCTCGAACGCTTAGATGCCGAGTATAGGGGACGCGCTAGCGGCGAACAACCTTGCGCGGATGGAATGTCCAATAGTGCTAGAGTTTCTCGAATGCTGTTACATTCGTGAGACCCCCGCGTCGGGCGACGTGCTGGATTTGGCGCTCCATGGCGATCGCAAACAGTAGAAATTATATTAGAGCCGCAAGCGTATTACATTGGCGGAACCTTCGCAGGGCCGACCTATCTTGGTCCGGCGCTTCCCGGCAAGCAAGGAAAGGAGAAATCAAATGAAAGCCGCCATTGTAATGGCGCCGGGCAAGACGCCGATATACGCTGACTTTGACGACCCGGTGCCGCAATCGGGAGAAGAACTGATTATTATCACGGCGTCTGCTCTGAGTCATGTCACGAAAAGCCGCGCCTCGGGCTCCCACTACACCTCTCCCGGGGGCCTTCCCGCCGTCGTTGGGGTGGACGGCGTCGGCCGAACCCGGGATGGCCGGAGAGTCTATTTCGTCCTGCCCAAAGCTCCCTTTGGCGGCATGGCAGAAAAAGTTGCGGTGAGGCAGGAGCAGTGCGTGCCGCTACCGGATGATGTGGATGATGTGACCGCCGCCGCCGTCGCAATTCCCGGGATGTCCTCCTGGGCCGCGTTCCAACAGCGCGCGCATTTGGTTGCCGGGGAGAATGTATTGATCAACGGAGCCACAGGAGCGGCAGGACGCCTGGCCGTGCAGATTGCAAAGTACATGGGAGCGAAGCGGGTCATCGCGACTGGCCGCAACGTTGAGGCTCTGGGACAACTGAAGAGCATAGGCGCGGATGTAACGATCCCGCTTACTCGATCCCCCGAGGAGCTGGAGACGGCGTTCAAGGAGCAGTTTGGCGGCGAAGGTGTCGATGTCGTTCTCGACTATCTCTGGGGACAAAGCGCCGAAACCCTGATTGTGGCTGCCGCAAAAGCGGGCAAGGATGCAGTGCCCATCCGCTTCGTTCAGATCGGAGCACTGAGCGGCGGCACCATTACTTTGCCAAGTGCGGCCCTGCGCTCATCCTCGCTGGTCTTGATGGGGAGCGGTATCGGAAGCATTCCACTCGAAGGCATGCTCGGCGCGATTGATGGCGAGATGCAGGCCGTCGTCCCCGCCAAGCTGAAAATTAAGACGGAAATAGTGCCGCTGGCCAAGGTTGGAGAAAGCTGGAATAAAGACAGCGGCCACGATCGCGTGGTCTTCGTCCAGAGCCAGCCTTCACAGGTGTATCGCTAACTGCAATTTGTCTCCCGAAACCCTTTGAGCGATGAACGCTGACGATAGGAGAGTTGTGCCGGGAGCGGCGGAAGCGTACGATGCACAAACTAGAGGTCTAATCCGAAAATTCCTGTTGGGAATTGTTTGAAGGAGCGGCGTCGTGACCTTGAAACTTGTTGAAGCAATCCAGCGGATCGCGGCGTGCATGTTCGCGCTGATTCTTTGTTTGTTCGCGGCCCGGCCCGTTGCGGCGCAGAATGGCGCGCAATTGAGAGACTGGAATTCCTTCACCAAAGACCCGACAACGCCATCCGAAAGGAAGCTCACCTGCAAAGCGCTGGTGAGTTTGACTGGCTACGAATTCGCAATCAATTCGGCGACCCTCGTAAGAGCGGCCGGCGATGTCCCGGAACATTGTCGAGTGGCAGGACAGATTCTTCCGGAAATCCAGTTCGAAGTGAACCTGCCCACCGCCTGGAATGGTCGGCTGTACATGTTTGGCAACGGCGGATTTGCCGGGGAGCCGTTCGATGCACCTGGCCGGATTGCCAGCCGCAATGAAGCTTTGAAACATGGCTTCGCAGTAGCCGCCACGAACACCGGCCACGAAGCTTTACTCGAACCTTTAGCCAGTTTCGCCGCCGACCGGCAATTGCTTCTCGATTACGCCTATCGCGCGGTGCACGTGACCGCGATGACGGCCAAGCAGATCGTCCAAGCGTTTTACCAGGTGCCGGTGACGCACTCCTACTTCGACGGCTGCTCGACGGGCGGACGCCAGGGCCTGGTGTCCGCCCAAAGATTTCCGGAGGATTTTGACGGCATCGTCGTGGGGGCTCCGGTCCTGAATTTTTCGGGCAGCATGTTGCGCCATGTGTGGCGTGCCCAGGCCATGCAAACGGCTCCCATCACGAAGGAAAAACTCTCCCTCGTGGCCGACCGCATCTACGCGAAGTGCGACAAATTGGATGGTCTGGCGGACGGCCTGATTGACGATCCCCGCAAATGCCCGTTCCATCCGGCCACCGATCTGCCGATGTGCTCCGGTGATGTGGATGGCCCCAGTTGCTTTACGACGGCGCAGATTAAGACTCTCGAGAAAATCTACGACGGCGTAAAAATCAACGGGAAGCAATTCTTCCCGGGTCAGCCATTGGGGGCTGAGATCCAGGCGATGGGTCCAAACGGGCCGAGCAGCGGATGGGAACCCTGGATGATCTCGCAGACTGGACGCACCTTGGATGCGCAATTCGGCGAAAGCTTCCTGAGGTATATCGCATTTTCGAAGCCAGACCCGCAATTCGATCTTTCCAATTTCAATTTTGACACCGATGTCGAAAAGGTGGGCGGGGCAGCTCACTTGATGGACGCGACAGACCCCGATCTTTCGAGCTTCCAGGCGCGCGGCGGGAAAATCGTCATGTACTTTGGCTGGGCGGACCCGGCACTCACGCCTTTCATGGGCGTGGATTACTACGAAAAAGTGGAAGACCAGATGGGTCCCTCGACCCCCGACTTCTTCCGGCTGTTCATGGTTCCCGGCATGTTTCATTGCAGAGGCGGCGTCGGGGTCAGCACATTTGATGCGCTCACGCCGCTCGTCCAATGGGTAGAGAAAGCGGTCCCGCCGGACCACCTCATTGGTTCTCGCGTTGTCGATGAGAAGGTGATCCGCACTCGCCCGCTGTGCCCGTATCCGCAGGTGGCGAAGTACAAAGGTTCGGGGAGCATTGACGACGCAAATAATTTTACATGTGTAAAGCCATAATTGGCAGTGTTAAAACTCGGATTTGGGTTAAACCTTATTGGGAGAAGAAACCTTCGATTAGCGCGGTTCGGCTGATTTCCAGGTAAGCGGCGACATCGGCAAGAATGGCGCTGTGGGTTCCCACTTTCAGTGCTTCATGAGCCGGGATGGTGATGTGATGTTCCGCGCCCTTGATTCTGGAGGTGAGGCGAAGGTGGCTGCCGGTTTGGCGTGTGATTTCGTAACCGTGACGCCGAAGCAGTTGCGCCAGATGGGGGCCGCTCAGATCACGCGGCAGCTTCAAGCAGGAATGACCTCGTCCTTGACCAGATGCAGGCGGATGAGACTCGGTCTGTCCTTTTCATCGAAGTGGCAGCGTACGGCATCCTGCAGTTTCTTCTTAAGTTCTTCGAGCGTTTCCGCTTCCGTGTAAATCGAGTGGCTCAATGCCCGAGCTTCGAAGCCGCCTTCGAGCGATTCCTGAACCGCGAAGATAATTTCACTTTGGGACATTGGCTTTCCGCAAATCAATTATATCCCGGCGCGCCTGCGCTGCAACGGATCTTTTGCCCAAAGGAACTGGAAACCCGCCGACCGGTAGCACCTATCCGGAGGAGGCCCATCCGCGCGCGCTGTATCTAGAAAATTGCCGTATACTGCTGCGGGCCTCGAAGGCAATTCGGAAACGTGCTGACAATCATGGAGGAAGCGATGCTGACGCGACGCGACTTCGTAACGGGGGCAATTGCCACCGGGGCTCTTTTGCGCTCTGGAGCTGCCTTTGCAAAAGCGTCTCAACCGTCCACAGCTGTGAATTTCGAAATTCCGCCGCACGCCTGCGACTGCCACACGCATTTTTACGGCGACCGAAAAGAATTTCCGCTTTCACCTGCGCATCTGTATACACCCGAGACCTTTCACCCCGAGGAAATGTCGGCGCTGCACCGGGCCTTGCACATGGAACGCGTCGTGATCGTGACGCCGAGCGTCTACGGACCCAACAACAATGGCTCCACGCTGTTTGGCGTGAAGGCGCGCGGCGCGACCGCACGCGGCATCGCCGTCGTGGACGATAAAACACCGGACAGCGATTTCGACGCCATGTACCGCGCGGGCGTCCGCGGCGCGCGAATCATTTCGGGAGTTTCCGGCCCCACCGATCCTGCCGCCGCACGCCCCATTTATCAGTCGGCGATGAACCGGTTCAAGAATCACAAATGGATGATCGAGCTGTATACGAACCTCGCGGTGATCTCGAACATCAAAGACCTGGTTCATTCTTCCCCGGTGCCGACCGTGCTCGATCATTTCGGCGGCGTGCAAGCCGGTCTCGGCCTGCAGCAGTCCGGCTTTGCCGATCTTCTGGAACTGCTCCGCTCCGGCAGCGCGTACGTGAAAATTTCCGGCGCCTATCGCGCGTCCACAAAGGCCCCCGATTATCCTGACGCCGTGCCCTACGCCAAGGCATTCATCGAAGCCAATCCGGATCGCGTCCTATGGGGCAGCGACTGGCCGCATCCTGCCTCCGTGCCACCCGGCGCCAAGCCGAGCGACCCCATGCCGACGTTTCCCATCGACGATGGCCGCCTGCTCAACCAGCTCCCGGTCTGGGCGCCAGACCCGGCGATCCGCAAAAAGATCCTGGTCGACAATCCGGCGCGGCTGTATGGTTTCTAGATATGCGCGAGCCCGTGGATGAAAACCGCGAACTTGTGGCCACTCCCAAGCAGTGGCGCATGTTTATCGAAGTGTTCGAGCGGCCGGCGGGGATAAAGCCGGAATTGGCTCGGCTATTTTCCGGACGGCAAAAACTGGATTTCACCACAGAGAACGCAGAGGGCGTGGAGTAAGAAAGAGCCGTGCGTCCTTTGCCATGAGGGTGTCAAGACACCGGGAATTTCTGTTGATCGAACGTCTACTTCGATGGCTTGGGCTCTGCAGGGGCCGCGATCCGGTTGGCAAATGATTGCTCTTCCGAGGGCACGCAAATCTCTTCCACGATTTCGTCCTTAGGCCGCAGCTTCATAATTCTGGGAGGGCCCACGATGGGCTGGGTGTAGGCCTTTGGGTCGGTGACCGTAATGTCGTAGAGGATGGTGTCGTGGTCCACACGGCGGTAACGCTCGGTGACGCGCATGTCTTCGCTGTGCGGGTAGCCTGTGGAACCGAGCCAGGTGCTGTCGCGAAAGCCGGCGGATTCAACAACGAATGTGTCGTCTCCTTCCCAGTGGCCGATGGCGTATCCGTACCACGTTGGATCGGCGTCCTTGGGAAGAGATCGTCCGTCGGTCCAGATCGAGCGGTATTCGTGTTCGTGTTCGAAGAATTGGATCACCCGGCCGGGAACCTGAACGAACTCAAATGGAGTGTACATGAACATGACGCGCGGGAAACCCATGGGGTCGCATTGCAGGATCGGGTCATTGCCGCCCGGAGCGCGTTTTGGGCCGTAGCCGGGTTTTTCCGTGTCGTACTTTGCCTGCGCCCACGGCGTCATTGGAGGAATCAGATTGTCGGGGGCGATTGGTTCGGAGGCGCCGGTTCCTTCGTAGTGCCACAATCCTGACAAGTCGCGCTTCGGGGCGGGCTCTGGCGCGGCTTTCGCAGTTGCGTGCTGCTGGCTTGCAACGGGGAGCACGACGAACGACAAGGCCATTGCTGTTGCCAATCCAAATCTCTGAACAAAATTGGGCGCGGTCTTTTTGGTATGCGCGGACAGTAGCGCAGGCTTCAGCCTGTGGGGTTTGGTCCGTGCAAGGGCGAACCCCCACAGGCTGAAGCCTGCGCTACTTGAACCTCGCACATCGGTGATGAACATGCTCTTTATTTCGCGGGCTTGGATGTCGCGGGGTTCCTGATTCTCTGCGCAAACTCATTCTCTTGCGACCAGACGCAGGGCTGCTCTTCGATCTCTTCGTGCGGCTTGAGCTTCATGGTTTTCTGCGGCGCGACGATGGGCTTGGAGTATGCTTTCGGGTCCGTGACCGTCATGTCATACAGCATGGTGTCGCGGTCAACGCGACGGTAGCGCTCGGTGACGCGCATCTCTTCGCTATGCGGAAAACCTGTGGGACCTAGCCAGGTCTTATCGTTGAAGCCGGTGGATTCGACGACGAAGGTGTCGTCCGCCTCCCAATGGCCGATGGCGTATCCGTACCACGTCGGGTCGGCATCGGTGGGAAGAGGCCGCCCGTCTGTCCAGATGGGGCGCCATTCGTGTTCGCGTTCCCAGAACTGGAGCACGCGGTCGTGCAACTCAACGAGCTCGTTCGGCGTGGGCATGAACATGATGCGCGGGAAGCCAATCGGATCACATTGCAGAATAGGGTCATTCCCGCCTGGAGCGCCTCTGGGCCCGTATCCAGGCTTCTCAGTGTCGAACCGGGCCTTCGCCCAAGGAGTCATGGGAGGCATATCTTTGTCGGGAGTCATGCTATCCGCGCCGCCGCTTCCCTGATATTGCCAGACGCCGGAGAGGTCATGTTTCGGGGCGGGCGAGGATGCGGATTTCGAAGCGGATTGCTGCGGAGCGGCCTGGGCAAACGCGACGGTCGAGAACGAAAGCGCGGTCAATGCTGCCAGCAGAGCCGTGAGCGAATATGATTGGCGACTTCGCAACTTCAGCCTCTCTCCGTTTGCGGAAAAAGTCGAGTGGAACAGCTGACTGTGCCTCGAATGTACGCGCCGCAAAAACCGCACAGCCCGCCGCGGCGGGTGCCTGTGCTACTTCTATCGGATGTCCATCTTCAACATCCGGCCATCGGGAAACACGACTTTCCCCATTCTATTTCCGGAAAAGCCGACCGGCGCTCCGTTTTTGGCGGGAGCGAGGGTAATGGTAATTTGATCGCCGGGCTTGACGGAGGTCCTGGTCCAGGTATTCCGCCGCAGAATGCCCGGACTTTGGCTTTCGATCGCCCAATTTACAACTGCGCCTTTATCGTCCTTCACGTCCATAAAAATCTGGCAGTGGGGATTGGACCACACAAATTCCGTCACTGTCCCAGAGAGGGTGATCCAATGCTGCTCGTCGTAAGCCGAATTTCCGTGGTGTGCCCACACGGGGCCGCAAACCAAAAGAAGACACGCGATCAGGACTATGGCTGTTCCCAGCTTAAAATTCATGCGACACCCTCGCAAATCAAATCTACCCGCTCGCGCCTGACTCCCGGACGGGAACCTACTGCGTGCTCCTATAGGTCAGGCAGCTCCTTGCCGTCGGCGAGCACGATTTTCTTCAGGCGCAAAATATTCGCTCCGTTCTTGGATTTAAACCCAACGGCGGTGATGACGTCGCCGGGCTTCAGCGTGTTCTTATCCCAGTCGCCATTGCGGACGAGCATCGCCGGGCTTCTCGCCTCGCAGGTCCATTTTTCGATCTCGCCTTTATCGTTCTTCGCGTCCAGAAAAATTTGCACGTGGGGGTTGATGAACAGGAAGCTGGTCACGGTCGCTTTGACGCTCACGAGCTTGTCCGTGTCGTAGTTCGTTTCACCGTGATGCGCCAGGACCGGCGCCGAAACAATTAGAGCGGAAAACAGTATGGCCAGGCAGAGCGCCAGATTTTTCATTTCGCAAACCTCCTGCAAATTGCGCGCCAAGTCAGGCACACGATTGCCGGAAACTTGATCGCTTGGAAAGTGACTCTTAGAAATATCCCACTGCGATTGTAGATATGTCAATCCTAAAGTCGCTACTTCGCGGGCTTGGTCTCGTTGTTTTCAATTTCGTCGAAAGTATCCTGATCTTCGCAGAACAGTTCCGCCAGAGTCCACTTCGGGCGCAACAGAAAATCCAGGTGCGCGGTCCAGGGCTTGGTGTACGCCTTCGCGTCGTCGACGGTGATGTCGTCCGTTAAATGGTAATAGTTCGTTCGCCGGATGCGCTCGACAAGATGCAATGCTTCGCTGTGCGGGTGGCCGACGCGGTCCAGCCAGGTTTTGTCGTTGAAATTCACGGTGTCGGCAACCAGCGTGTCTCCCTCCCAATGCCCGATTGAGTCGCCCATCCACAAGGGGCCGAGGGTCGTGTCATGGGGGCGGCCGTCCGTAAAAATCTGATGGCGCACGGAGTCGTACTCGAAAAGCAGGATGACCTCGCCGGGAGTCTGAACGACCTGCATCGGAAACGGATGCATGATAACCCTAGGGTAATCTGGTGGACTACACGTATGGTAAATAGGATCGTTCGTTTCCGCGAGCGGATAAGAACGGATTCCGAAGGAGGATTTTGCAGCCTTGTATTGCGCCTCGCCCCAGGCGGTCATGGGAGGCTCTTCGTCGCTGAGCTCGTACATCCAGAACCGCTCCACGACTGTCAGCGGACGGGGACGGTCGAGCATCCAGACCCCCGACAAGTCATGCGCTGAGTCCGTACTCGAGGCCTTCGGCGCCGCGGCCGGCTGTTTGGTTTGCGCGGATGCCGCCGCCGAAAAACTCATTGCCGTCGCGAACGCCAAGGCAATCCCAGGTGCGTACTTTCGCATTTCGAAATTCCTCCCCGGACTCGACCTTACTTTTTCGGGCTCTATTTTGAAGATCATATACTGTGGCATTTCGTTGGCGTCAAGAACGATTCAAATTTCGCAGCGCATGATCGAGCGACGCCTGCCGCGCCAATTACTTTGCCGGCGCTGCCGCATCCCTATCGATCGTCTGGAAGCTTTCTTCATCCTCACAGAACTGTTCCGCCAGAGTCCACTTCGGCTTCAATACGAATGGCAGGTGCGCGGTCCAGGGCTTGGTGTAGGCTTTGGGGTCCTCGATGGTGATGTCGTCCACCAAATGGTCGTGATCAATCCTCCGTATGCGCTCGACGACGTGGAGAGCCTCGCTGTGCGGGTGCCCCATGCGGTCCAGCCAGGTCTTGTCGTTGAAGTTCACGGTGTCAGCGACCAGCGTGTCTCCCTCCCAATGCCCGATCGAGTCGCCCATCCACAGCGGGCCAAGAGTCCCGTCATGCTTGCGGCCGTCTGTAAAAATCTGATGGCGGAGGGAGTCCCATTCGAACAGCAGGATGACCTCGCCGGGCGTCTGAACAATCTGCATCGGCAACGGATAAAGATAAGCAATCGGGAAGCCGATGGGAGCGCAGGTGTGGTAAAGGGGATCGGTTGTTTCCACGAGGGGAACCGCATGAGGTCCGAAAGAGGACCTGGCAGCATTAAATTTTGCCTGGGCCCAGTCTGTCATGGGAGGCGCGTCGGGAGTGAACGTGTAGGCCCAGTATCGCTCCTGGACCCGGATCAGCCGGGGATGGTCGTCGAACCACACTCCTGACAAGTCGTGCGCCTGGTCCGGACTTGAGGTTTTCGGCGCCCCGGATGGCTGTTTGGTTTGAGCGAATAACGTCGCTGAAAAACTCAAGACAATCGCAAACGCCAGAGCAGCACCCAGGGGATACCTTCGCATTTTGAAATTCCTCCCGAACCTCGAATTTCCACCATGGGGTTCAGTTTAAACGGATCATACACTGGGAAAGTTCGATGACGCCAAGATCAATTCAAACCGGGATGGCCCTGTCGAGTGATGTTTTCCACGCCTGCGCCCGCTCTCGCCGGATTCATGGCCCGCGCCGGCTATTTCACGGGCGCTGCCGCATCCTTATCCATCGTTTTGAAGCTCTCCTCATCCTCACAGAACTGTTCTGCCAAAGTCCACTTTGGCCTTAGCCCAAATTCGATATGAGTTGACCAGGGTTTCGTGTACGCCTTCGGGTCCTCGATGGTGATGTCGTCCACCAGATGGTCGTGGTCGATTCGCCGGATGCGTTCGACGACGTGCAGCGCTTCGCTGTGCGGGTGTCCGATGCGGTCGAGCCAGGTCTTGTCGTTAAAATTTACAGTGTCGGCAACCAGCGTGTCTCCCTCCCAGTGCCCAATCGAATCGCCCATCCACAACGGGCCGAGAGTCGTGTCATGCGGGCGGCCATCCGTAAAAATCTGATGGCGCATGGAGTCGTACTCGAACAGCATGATGACCTCGCCGGGCGTCTGAACGATCTGTATCGGGAACGGATGAAGAAAAACTCGCGGGAAGCCGGGGGGAGTACAGGTGTGGTAAAGAGGGTCGTTTGTTTCCGCCAGGGGATACGCTCTGGTTCCGAAGGAGGACTTGGTGGCATTGTATTGCGCCAAGCCCCAGGCGGTCATGGGAGGCTCCTCCGCGTTGAACTTATAGATCCAGTATCGCGCATCGGTAGTGATTGGCCGGGGGCGGTCATCGAACCAGACTCCCGACAAATCGTGTGCTTGGTCCGGACTTGTGGCCGTCGCGGGGTTGGATGGCTGTTTGGATTGAGCGGATGCCGTAGACGAACCACCCAACAAAATCGCGAACGCGAATGCGACGCCAAGTCGATGAATTCGCAATTTGAAACTCCTCCCCAGGCTCGAATTTCTTTCTTTAAATTCCGTTTGGAGAATCATACCTTGTTGGAGTTCGTTGACGTCAAGATGATTTCGCTTGGCGCGCCAACATTGAGGCGCAAACACAAGTAAATTGCTGACCGGTTATTGGGGGATATCGGCGTGATTTTTTCGTAGCGCCGGCGTCCCGCCGGCTCTGTGCCGCTCTACAAAACTCGCAAACTGCCGGCAAGATGCCGGCGCTACATTTTGGAGCTCAAACGTCTACAGGTTATCCTTCACCGTGCCGTCCGCGAGCGTGAGCTTCTGAAGACGCATGACGGTCGATCCATTTTTAGCTCGATAACCGAAAACAGTGATGACGTCACCGGGCTTGAGCGTATTCTTGTCCCAACCTCCTACGCGGACCAGCATGGTCGGGCTCCTCATTTCGCAGGCCCATTTTTCGATCTCGCCTTTATCGTTCTTTACGTCCACGGTTATCAGCGTGTGCGGATTGATGAATTCGAAGTCCGACACAGTCCCTTTGACGGAGACGACCTTGTCCGTGTCGTAATTCGCTTCTCCGTGATGCGCCAGCAGCGGGGACGAAACGAGAAGCGCGGCGAAGGTTACGGCCAGGATGAGTGCAAATTTCTTCATGCCCTAAGCTTCCAAAAAAGGCGAATCAAGTTGAAGTCAAGATTGCCGAAAGTTTCGGCGGTTAAAAAAAGAACTATTTAAAATATCCCACCTCGACCAGAGTGGTGTCAATCCTATAGTCGGCGATCGGCAATCTCCGGCAGATAGCTGGAAATCAGCAACATCCACGGGGAGGCAGGAACGGCTACTTCGGCGGCGTGGCCCCGTTCTTGTCGAAGTTTTCAAAGCTATGCTCGTCCTCGCAGAACTGTTCCCCCAAAGTCCAGGTCGGCCTCAGCACGAAGTCCAGATGCGCCGCCCAGGGCTTCGTGTACGCCTTCGGGTCCTCGATGGTGATATCGTCCACCAAATGGCCGTGGTCCATCCGCCGGATGCGCTCAACCACATGGAGAGCGTCGCTATGCGGGTGCCCGACGCGGTCGATCCAAGTCTTGTCGTTGAAATTCACGGTGTCCACTACCAAAGTGTCTCCCTCCCAATGCCCGATCGAGTCGCCCATCCACAACGGGCCGAGTGTCGTGTCGTGCGGGCGGCCATCCGTATAAATCGGGTGCCGCAGAGAGTCGTACTCGAAAAGGATGAGAATCTCGCTGGGCTGCTGAACAATTTCCATGGGGAAGGGATGAAGATAAACCCGCGGCAGGCCGGGAGGTGTGCAACCGTGATAAAGGGGATCGTTCGTTTCCGCGAGAGGATACGTGTGCAGTCCGAAAGAAGACTTGGCGGCATCGAATTGCGCTTGTCCCCAGGCCGTCATCGGAGGCGGCTCCTTGCTGAATTCATAATTCCAGTACCGCTCCACGACAGGCGCCGTCCGGGGATGGTCTTGACTCCAAAGCCCTGACAAGTCGTGCGGATCGAAGGGGGTCGGAGAAGCCGGCGCATCAGACGGCTTTTTGGTTTGCGCGGATGCCGCCGAAGAGCAACTTAGGGCAATCGCGAACGCCAACACAACACCCAACGTACGACTTGGCATTTCAAAATTCCTCCCGAGTTTCAAATTCTCTTCATCGAATTCAATTTGAATAAATCATACACCGCCGAAGTTCAATGGCGTCAAGATCAATTCGGAGCCTTGGCCGAAAGCCCGCACCCTATCTCAAACCCGGAGGGTGTCCCATCCTTTGCGGGTTTTGCAAAGGGTGGGGATTCTTGACTTGAAAGACTGATAAACTAGAACACTCGAGCTTTCGCGGCGTCTCGCGATCGATTCAAGATCCGCGTGCTTCGCCCAGCGGATCTGCTGAAGATGGTGAAACGATGAGCAAGTCGACCTATCCTTTGAAACTGCCTCTCTCTACCAAGAAAGCCGCGCAGCGGCTGGCAAAGGAAGACGGTGTGTCCCTGAACCAATGGATCGCCGTGGCCGTTGCGGAAAAAGTCGGAGTGATTGAAACGGCAGCGGAGTTCTTCAAGAGCCGCTCCAAGGGGGCGACGGGGAAGGGGTTGTTGAAATTTCTTCGTCATGCGCCCAAAGTAGCGCCCGAGGGCGAAGACTCTAACCGAAGTTCGTCACGGTAACAGCCGTTTAGTTATTTTGCTCCTGATTTTCCTATCGAAGTGATTTGTTTTCAGCCCACGCTGATCGAAAACTTCGTGTAGTGCAGACCAACCTACTTGCAGTGCAGTTTCTCTCCTGAGACCATCGCTGCAACATGTATCTTCGCCAGCACCAGAGGAACAAAGACGGCAAGGAACACAGGTATTGGTCTCTCGTCGAGACCTTCCGAACACCCGATGGCCCGCGACAGCGCACGCTTTGCTATCTCGGTGAGCTGAACGGTTCTGCCCATGCACGTTGGCAGAAGACCGTCGAGGCTTTCAACGAGCAGGGCGAGCATACCCAGCTGAAGCTGTTTCCCTCCGAAGCAGAAGCGCCCGATGATCCGAACGTAGCACGGGTGTTGGTGAAAAAAGTGCGGGTCGAGCGCACACGACGATTCGGTGACGGCTATCTCGGACTGGAGTTGTGGAAGCAGTTGAAGCTCGATGAGTTCTTCGCTCAGCATCTCGATGAGGAGAGTGCCGATGTGCCCTGGTCCCGTGTCGCAGCCGTGCTGGCGATCAACCGGCTATGCGATCCGGGCAGTGAGCTGGCCGTGGAGCAGCATTGGTACCCCTCCACCGCACTGGACGATCTGCTGCACATCGCGGAAGGCAAGATCAACGACACGCGGTTGTATCGTTGCCTCGATCGTCTTCTGCCGCTGAAGGCCAAGATCGAACAGCATCTGAAGCAGCGCTTCGGCGAGTTGTTCGAGGCCGAGTTCGACGTGCTCCTCTACGATCTGACCAGCACGTATGTGGAGGGGGCGGCGGAAGAGAACCCCATGATGCAGCGGGGCTACTCGCGGGATCATCGTCCCGACTGCGAACAGCTGGTGCTGGCGTTGATCGTCAACCCAGACGGTTTTCCATTCAGCTACGAACTATTCGATGGGAACCGGGCCGATGTCACGACGGTCGAAGCGATCCTGCGCACGGTGGAGCGCAAGCACGGAAAGGCCCGCCGGGTATGGATCTTCGATCGCGGTGTGGTGAGCGAGGAGAACCTGGTAGCGATCCGCAAGCGCGGGGGACAGTATCTGGTGGGCACGACGCGGAGCAAGCTGAAGCAGTTTGAACAGGAACTGCTGAAGGATGACTTCGAGAGGATCCGTCCCGAAGTGGAGGTCAAGCAGATCAAGGTTCCGGGCGGTGAAGAGACCTACATCCTCTGTCGCACGGCCGGACGGAAGGAGAAAGAGAAAGCCATCCGCAGCCGCTTTGTGGTGAAGATCGAAAAAGCGCTCACGGGACTTGAGAAGCGCATCGCGGAAGGCCAACTGAAGGACCGTTTCAAGATGGAGCGAAATCTCGGCCGCATCCAGGCCTCTCACCCGCAAGTAGCGGATCTGTATGAGATGACGGTGAAAGATGGCAAAGAAGGGCCACGCCTGTTCTGGCGGCAGAAGGCGGAACAACAGCAATGGATCGAAGCGCGCGAGGGAGCCTATTTGCTACGCACGAATCTGACCGCCGACTCGGCTGCCGCTCTATGGAAGAAATACATGCAATTGACGGAAGTGGAAGCAGCCTTCCGCACGCTCAAAAGCGAACTGGCGATCCGGCCGCTGTTCCATCAACTCGAAAGACGCGTGAAGGCGCACGTGCTGGTGGCGTTTCTCGGCTACGCTCTGCTCGTAACCCTCAAGCATCTGCTGAAGCGGAGAGATTCGGACTATTCCCCGGCCAAAGTCCTGAAGCGACTCGCGGAGCTCTACAGCGTCGATATCGTATTGCCGACCGTCGAAGGACGAGAGATCTGGCTGCGGCGCATCACGAAACTCGATAATGAGCAGCAGAAGATCCTGCACCAGCTTCAACTGCAGTTACCGGAAGGTCTGGAGCCGATTCAGATCCTGAAATGTAGTGCAGACTCGGCCATTGCCTAAACTGATTTCAAAGGACTTTATCCTACTTTGACCCGCTGAGTGACGAACATGGGCTAAACGGCGGTAGAATTTTTTTTCTCAGCGAAAAACCCCACCCTCGCCGCGGCGGGGATAGGGCACCCACCTCATCCCAGATTGAACTGAAATCCGTCAATCCAAATCGGACGGGACGAAGTATCCCACTTCATTGTTCGGGGCGGAGCCGTACCACATGCGGCCCTGGGCGTCGAGGAAGAACTCTTTCATCATGTTTTCGGAGTGCGCGTAGGGGAATTCGGTCACCTTGCCGGTTTTGGGATTGAGGCGGCCGATGACGTCCATCTCGTCGGACGAGTACCAGATGTTGTGGTTGCGGTCGATCCCAAGCGCGTAAGGAGTCGCACTTGGTCCGGGCAATTCAAATTCCTTGAACGTCTGGGTCTTCGGATCGAACCGGCCGATTTTGCCGCTCCTGTATTCCGCGAACCAGACCATACCGTCCTCGTCAATTTCGATGCGGCGCGGCCAGCCGCCCTTGGTGGGCGGACCCCATTTCGTGACCTTGCCGGTGTTCGCATCTACCATGCCGATTTTTCCTTGCGGATAAAATTCCGCGAACCAGACGTTGCCGCTCTTGTCGAGTTCGACGCCGTAAGGCGAAAACGTATCCGCAAAATGTGAAAACTCGTTGTTCTTGGGGTCGTAGACGGTCAGATTGTTGAACACGGCCGTTCCCCACACTCGCCCCTTCGAATCGACCCGCACGGTGTGCTTCGAACCGCCGTCCTCAAGCCCTTCCATTCCAGGCTTGTACGTGTCCTGGTATTCCGTGATGAGTTTCGTTTTCGGATCCCAGCGGCCGACTTTGTTTGCGGCCTGCTCGGAGAACCACACGGAACCATCCGGCCCGGGCACGGCCGAGTGAATGCCCGCGGCAAACGAATTCGGCGCGGTAAATTCCTGAATCGCGCCGGTCTTCGGGTCGAGCCATCCGATGGTGTTTGCCGAGCCCATGTCCGGAATCCAGAGTTTGCCGTCCTTGTCCGGCGCGGCGCTGAAGGGCATGCGATTCGGCCCGGGCATGTCGTATTCGACGTAAGTGATTTTCAATGCGTCATCGCTGACGGGACGTACTGTCGCTTTATATCCCGGCAGGTCGGCAGGGGATTTCGGCAGCTTCGCATCGACGCCAAACGCGTCATTCAAATAATTCGTCAGGACGGCGGCATCCTCATCATTGACGTGATTGCCCAGGCGCGCGTGGCGCGTGGTGAGCATGTAGTTGACCGCTTGCGTCCAGCCGTCATGGTCGCGCTTCACCGCGGCCATGCGGGTTTGGAATCCGTGGCACGCAAAACAGTTTCCATTGAGGATGTCTTTGCCTTTTCCGGGAGGCAGCAGCGTCTTGCCTTGATACAGGGAAAGATCGGCCCAGCGCACAGTGCCCTGTTGCAGCGCGAAATTTAGAGAGGAGGAATCGCCCGCAGCGAGTTTCACGCCCGCGCGCGGATCGGCTTTGTATCCTGTGGCGGTCACGCGAACTTGATACTCGCCGGGCGGCAAATTTTGAATCCGGTAACGGCCCTGATTGTCGGACAGGACGTTCACGGAAATTTTGGATTGCACATTCAGGGCACGCACGAATGCGCCGCGAAAAGGCGCCCCGGCTGGGTCCTTCACGACGCCGGAAATGGTCGCGTCCGCCGCACCGTAGGCAAACGCGGCGCAAAAAATGACAAGCCCTAGCGCTTTCCAGAATCGATTCATGGATCGTCTCCCTCTTCGCTTCGCAGTTTGCGAAGGCCTGACCGCCTGTGTGGACGAGGTTGAAACTTCGATCACGGAAACCTTTCTGCCCTTCAAACTCTATTCTGGCGATTTTACCATGTGAAGCGCCAGCCACGCCGCGTTTCGTTTTTGTAGCGCCGGCGTCTCGCCGGCGATTTTCGGCCCCACGAGAATGTCGTAAAATTGCCGGCGAGACGCCGGCGCTACGATGCACGCCTCCCAGAATTACGTAATGCTTTTTCAGTGAGCCTGCATGCCTCTGGCTTTGATGGAAGGCAAAGCGTCCGGGCCTGCCAGGAATTTAATCAGCGCACCCGCAGCCTCGGGATTTTTCGCATTCGCGCTCACAGCCGCCGAGAAGCGGACGTAGCCTTGAAACTCGTCGGGAAATGGGCCCAGCAGTTCGAGGCTTTTCACCGGCAGGATTTCGCTGACGAGCGTGATGCCAAAATCCGCTTTCCCTTCGGCAACCGCGGCGTTCGTGCCGTCGGAGGTATCAAATAATAGTGTCTTGGCTTTCATTGTGTCGGCGATCCCGAGCGTGTCGAGCATCCGCATGATGTAAGGCGTGCTCGCGCCGCTCGGCCCGTAAGCGATCGCTTTTGCGCCCAGCAGCGCGCGCTTGAGCGCCTCGGGTGTGCTGATGTCCGGCCGGGGCGCCCCTTTGCGAATGCCGATGCCCACGCCCGCGCGGCTGATAGGCGTTCCCTCTCCGCCGGTCGTCTTCCCTTCCTTGCTCAATTGGGCGATGCTTTCCACGGTCACGATCACGATGTCGAAGGGCTCGCCCGCGTCAATTTCCTGTTTTAGAGCGGCAGTCGGCCGGTATTGAACCGAGATCGTGTGCCCGATTGCACGCTCGCTTTGCGCGCGCAAATCTTCGACCACGGCTTTGATGCCGTTCGAGGCCAGCACGCGCACTTCGGACGTCTGCGCCGCCACTCCCTGCGAGAACAGAAAAACAGATGCCAGCGCGACTGCAGCAATCCAATATTTTCACATGTCGATTTTTCCCTTTATCGTCTCTAATTTATTCCGCGTGTCTAGCCGTACGATATCACCAAACAGGAGACTAGCGAATAGTGCCAGGGCCTCCGCGGCGGAATCACTCGAACGATCGTTCACCTGTTTCCTAACTTGTCGTTCGCTGGCATATCCCATCGAAAAGCCGGGCCGGCGGGTTATAATCTGAACGGTGAATCCAGGAGAAGATGTCCTACCGTTTTCAAATCGAAATCGAGCGGGAAGCAGACGGTCGCTGGATCGCTGAGGTCCCCAACCTTCCCGGTGTGATGGTCTACGGGAGAACCAAGCAGGATGCAATGCGTTCGGTGAGAGTTCTTGCCCGGCGCGTTCTTGCAAATACTCCTACCAAAACCTGCAACAAAATGACGAGTTAGCGGATCGATCCGGCTTCGGTTTCCACAAACACTTCGTGTTCCAGGCCCAGATCGCGCGCGGAAGGCGTGAGGATGGTTTTGCGTCCAATGAAGATTTTTTCGCTGCGCGTCATCGCGCGGCGCACATCGTTTTCGCTGACGAAAACTTGAATTTCGATTGCAGCTTTTGCGGGAGGCTCGGACTTTTTTGCGGCATTAGAGACAGCGGCAGGTGGAACTGGCGCTTCCGCAGTTTTTGTTGTGGCGGATGGGGCTGCGGGTGAAGCACCCGCGATCTCCCTCTTCGGATTTGTAGACGAACCAAAAAAGCGGTCCGCGATTTCGGCCGCGATGGACGACGGGCTGGCCGGTTCTTTCGCTGCGAGGGTCGGAGCGGGCACAGGTGTAGGCAGGGACTTTGGCGCCCCGCTCCCACGTGCGATCCCTTGCGCCGCAAGCACGCTTTCCACTGCGCGAGCAATCGCCGCGCGATCCACGCCGCTCGGCGACCCTGCGGGAGTGGGCTCGGGCGCGGCCGGTTTCTTTTCCTCCGGCTTCGCCTCGGACGAATTCGCCGGCGCGTTCGGGGCAGATACCGGCGCCGCCGGCACGTTCACTTTTTCCTGGACAGCTTCCGGTACCGGCGAAATCGCAGCGCAAGCCATTCGTTGATCCGCGGGAACAGTGCGGTGCTCGATGCCGCGCGTTTCCCACGCGATGCGTTTCACATTCATCAAGTGCTGCGGACCGATATTGTCCGAAGTGATGTTCCCGCCGGGCGCGCCGCAGCCGAGCGTCATCGCGGGAAAGAGGTTCGTCGAATAGCCGATCGAGCCGTGCACCGACGCGCTGTTCACGACTACGCGAAACGCGGGCATGGCTTCGCCGAATTCCAGAATCGCGGAGCGATTCTGCGAGTGGATCGCGCACGTATGGCCCAACCCGCCGAATTCAAGCAGCCGGCGGCAAAGCGCGATTCCCGCCGCGAGGTTCGCCACGGCGTAAAACGCGAGGATGGGTGACAACTTCTCGGCGGAGAGTGGAAACTCGCGCCCTACTTGTTCCGGATCGAGGCGCGCGATCAGCACACGCGTCGCGGCCGGCGCCTTGATCCCCGCCATTTCGGCGATCACGGTCGCGGCGCGGCCGACAATTTTCGTATTCGGGGTGTGCGATCCGGGGAGAAACACGAGGCGCGCCACCTTTTCCATTTCTTCCGAAGAAAGAAAATACGCGCCCTGCTGGCGGCATTCCTCGAGCGCGCGCTCGCGCACCGATTCTTCGACGACGATGGCCTGCTCGGACGAGCAGATCGTTCCGTAATCAAATGTTTTTCCGGCGATGATGTCCGCGACGGCCTTGCGCACGTCGGCGGTGCGCTCGATAAACGCTGGCACATTGCCCGGACCGACGCCGTAGGCCGGCTTGCCCGAGCCGTATGCGGCGCGCACGAGACCCGTGCCACCCGTCGCCAGAATCACGCCGACTTCGGGCCGCCGCATCAGCTCGCGCGTGCCTTCGAGCGTCGTATGCTGCATGCACTGGATCAGCCCTTCCGGTGCGCCCGCGGTGAGCGCGGCGCGATCGAGCAGCGTGGCCGCCTGGCAGATGCACTTGATGGCGGAGGGATGCGGGCTCAGCACAATCGCGTTCTGAGCTTTGATCGAAATCAGCGTTTTGTAAATCGCGGTTGAAGTTGGATTCGTGGAAGGAATCACCGCTGCGACAACGCCGACGGGCGACGCCACCTCGACGATGCCTTTTTCCCGGTCCTCGCGCAGAATCCCGACGGTGCGCATGCCGCGAATCGCGCGCGGCACGTTCACCGCGGCGAGCGTGTTCTTCACGATTTTATCGGGAACGTTGCCGAATCCCGTTTCTTCCACTGCCGTGCGCGCCAGCGGCTCCGCGTTTTCAGCGGCCGCTTTCGCGCAGGCTTCCACGATTGCGTCGACTTGTTCCTGGGAAAATGCCGCGAATTTTTTCTGTGCGGCGGCGGCTCGGGCCGCCAGTTCGCGGGCTTCTTGGATGGAGATGAGGTCGCGATCGCGAAGGCTCAAAACGCTTTACCTTCTCCTACGAACTTCGCTGCTGTAGCTCGCCCGCCGCGGCGGGCGAGGGTTTGCGCGACAGAGCGCGAAAAAAATCCCCGCGTCTGAAGACGCGGGCTACAGTTTTACTTTTTCACTCCGGGCGGTGCTCCCCCGCCGGGCAAAATCTTTTCGACGTGCTCGTGCGGACGCGGGATCACATGCACGGAAACCAATTCGCCCACGCGGCGCGCGGCAGCCGCTCCGGCGTCGGTCGCTGCTTTCACCGCACCCACGTCTCCCCGCACCATCACCGTGACATATCCCGAGCCGATATATTCCTTGCCGATGAGGATGACGTTGGCGGCCTTCACCATGGCGTCCGCGGCTTCAATGGAAGCGACCAGGCCCTTGGTCTCAATCATCCCCAATGCTTCGTTGGACATGCGCTCCTCGTCTCGGCTCGTCCGGGACATCCACTCCATTCACACTGCGGCGTGCCACCGGGTGCGCTGAGACTAGCATGGCATAGGTGGTGAATCAAGAAGATGCGGGAGGAAGGCCTATTCACTTCTGTGGAAATCGCGCCGAGGAGCGATTTTTATGTGGCCGGCAGTACGCCAACTTTTGCCGCGGCCACGCCGTTGCGCGTCGTGTTCTTGATCGCGTACATGGCCTCATCGGCCAGGTGGAGCAATTCCACCTTGGTCTTCGCGTCCGACGGATACGACGCCACGCCGATACTCGCCGTGAAGCGGACGTCCAGCCCTTCGGCGATCAGCCAATTCGTCTCTCCAATCAGTTTGTGCAACCGCCTGGCGACGACAAACGCGTTTTCCTTCGAGGCCTGCGGCAGGACAATCACAAATTCGTCGCCGCCATATCGAAACGCGAAATCGATTCTGCGGCAGGCGCTCTTAACGATCTGTCCCACTTCAGCCAGAAGTTTCGATCCGACCAGGTGCCCGAACGTGTCATTGATGCCCTTGAAGTGATCGAGATCGATGAAGACCACGGAGAATTCGTAGCCGTAACGCTGCGAGCGGTAAATTTCCGTCTCCAGAATGAAATCCATATGCCGCGCGTTATAGAGGCTGGTGCAATCGTCTGTAATCGTCAGCTCATGGATGCGCTTCACGTGCCGCGCATTTTCGAGAGCGATCGCGGCGAAATCCGCCAGGGCCTCGAGCAGCGCCAGATCGCGCTCCATGAAGCCGTCCCTCTCCACGCAATTGATCAGTTCGATGACCCCCAGGCAATGGTCGCGGTATCGCACCGGAACGGCCACGATCGAGCGCGTCTCCATTTTTGTTTTTTCGTCGACCTTGGAGAAAAATCGCGTGTCCTTGCTCACGTCGGGCACGATCACGGCTTCGTCGTTTTGCGCCACCCACCCGGCGATTCCCTGCCCCATTTTAATCCGCACGTCCTTCAGCGCTTGCGCGCCCTTGCCGACCGCCAGCTCGAAATATAGATCCTGCTTGACTTCATCGACCAGGAGAAGCGACCAGGTATCCGGGCGCAGAAATTCGTCGATTTTTTCCATGATGGTGCGAAGAACTTGATCGAGTTGCAGGGAGGAGGTAAGCGCCTTGCCAAGCTCGTGGAAAATCGCGATTTCGCCCGCCTCGCGTTGTTCTCCCCGAACTGATGTGTTGCGTCTCCGCTCGGTACCAGAAAAATTCTCAGTCGTGTTCACTGGAAGCCTTAGTGCCAAAATCTATCGCGGGTCACCCGCCGGTCCACGGAAGGTGTTGGGGCACAAGAAATTATAGTCAACTCTTATCCATCTGTGCAACGGCCACTGCGTGAATTGTTGCTCGAAAGTGACGAGCGCCCCGAAACGAGCCTCCTGGCGCGGTTTCCCATGAGATTGACACTCCCGCGCCGCCCGCCTATATTCGCTGGGATCAACGGGCTGTTGCAGAACCATGACCACTGGCACTTTTGGCGAAAGCCTAAAACGCGAACGAGAAATGCGGGGCGTCACTCTGGAGGAAATTTCCGCCGCCACGCGCATCGCCACGCGCTTCCTGCGGGCTATCGAAAACGAGCAGTGGGATCAGCTCCCCGGCGGCGTCTTCAACCGAGGATTCGTGCGAGCCGTTGCCCGCTATCTCGGCCTTGACGAGGAAAACATCGTTGCGGAATATACCCTGGCCGTCGGTGACCACCAAAATGTTCCTGTATGGACCGGCAGCCCCCCCGTGGTCACGCCGGAGCACCCCTGGCTGGCTTGGATCGTCGCCCTCGTCATCATCCTTGCGCTGCTGGTTGGAGGCCGGTACGGCACGCGGCGCCTCCTGGCATGGCGCGCCGCAAGGCAGGCGGCGCAGTCCGCGGCAGTGAGTGCTGCGTCCTCTCCCGCGTCCACCAGCGCGACGCAGGAAACCGCAGCCGAGCCTGCTCCTCCTAACAGTGTCATCCCGGCTCCAGACGCTCAGGATGCAACTTCCGAAGCGCCGGCCGTGGCCACGGACTCTCCGTCCGCCGCTGCGCCGGTTTCGCCGCCGACGGATCTTTTCGAGCTGAAGATCGTGGCGGACAAGAGAACCAAGGTCACTGTTGTGGCCGACAATGATGTCGTTTTTGACGGAACCATGAAGCCCGGCGAAAATCACTTTTTCTCGGCCGCGGACCATTTCCAAGTGTCCGCCAACGATGCGGGTGTCTTGCACCTCGTGTTGGACGGAAAAGCGCTAGCTCCTATTGGTCCTGCGGGCCACGCAGGCAAAGTCACGCTCACGCGAAACGATCTAAAGGGGACCTTAGGAGGAGGAAATTAGCTCCACGTTGCGCGAAGAAATTCGAGCGGGCCGGACGACCGCGGAGCGAAAGCTTGCCATCTGCAGCGAGGCGGGTGCGCTCGCGCCCGAGGACCGCATCGAACCACTCTGTATTCTTGCCGCGGATTCGGATGCGGCGGTCCGCGAGAAGGCTGCGAGCATTCTGCTGACACAGCCGTTGAAGACTGTGCTCGCCGCACTCGCCCGGTCCGGCGCCGCCCCGGAAATGTTCGCCTACTGCGCCGCTGAATTTCCGCGCAGACCCGGCGTGGCCGACGCGCTGGCCCAAAATTCCACTTGCCCCATCGAAGTTCTTCGGCCTGTTGTCCCTTATCTCTCCGTCACAGCCGTGCAAGAGCTATTCGAGGACCTCGACCGGCTGAGCACTTCCCCCATTCTGGTTGCCGAACTCATCGCCTCCCCGGTAATTAACGCGGAACAGCGCACCCTGCTGCTGGAGTTGCAGCGGGCCGAGCCGGAACCCGTCGAGTCATTCATAGAAGCCATGGAAGCAGCCGAGCCGGACAAGGCCAAACGCGAAACGCTGCTGCAAAAATTGTCTCGCCTTCGCGTCGTGGAGCGCGTGCAGCTCGCGCTCAAGGGGGGCCGCGGCGAGCGCCTCTTACTGATCCGCGATCCCTGCAAAGTCGTGCAACGCGCTGTCCTTCAATCTCCGCAACTGTCCGAGCAGGAAGTGGAATCCTTCGCGAACATGGCCAGCCTTACCGAAGAAACCCTTCGCCTGATCGCCGGCAACCGCAAGTTTCGCAGGAATTACGCCATCCTTCGGGGGCTGATGTTCAATCCAAAAACGCCGCTGGAGGTTACGCTCCACCTATTGCCGCATATGAAGCCGCTGGACCTCAAATTCCTGACGGGCAACAAGAACGTCGCCGATACGCTGCGAACGGCCGCCACGCGCCTGCAGCACCAACGCGGCGCGGCGCGCGGTTCGTAGAAACACGTGATTTGTGAATCGTGATTTGTGATTTGAAATTTGTGGGGCCCGATTCGTGTTCGAGGGGGGAATCGGCGAAATACGCAAATCTCAACTTCAGAATAGATTTAATTAGGACAGGAACTGAAACCCGTATCGACTCCACGCGATCAAATTGGATCTTCACGAACCACGACTCGCGAATCACAAATCACGACTCACAGGAACGAGCCATCAAAGGGCTTCGGCAAAAGGGCGGACATGCGATAGCGTTCGACTTTGCCATGCAGGTTCGCGAGGACCACTTCCGCGTCGCCGCAGAATTCCCACAGGATCTGGCGGCACGCCCCGCACGGAGGCGTAAGCGCATCGGTATCCGCGACGACGGCGACGGCCTCGAATCCGCGTTCGCCTTCGGAAATCGCCTTGAAGACCGCGACCCGCTCGGCGCACAGCGTCAAGCCAAACGTGGCGTTTTCCACGTTGCAGCCGGTGAAAATTCTTCCGGATTTCGCGCGCACCGCGGCGCCTACGCGGAAATCGGAATACGGCGCATGCGCGTGCTCGCGCGCGGTTCGCGCCGCGGCAATCAATGCGTCATGGTGGGCGTCCCGGCGGGCGCCATGCTCGCTCATGGCAGGTCCTTGTTCATTCGTGGAATCACGGCGCGCAACAGGGCCACAAAATCCGCCTTAACACGCTCGCCGGTTTCGATGACTTCCTCGGTCGTAATGGGCTGATCGAGAATTCCGGCAGCCATGTTCGTCACGCACGATATTCCCAGCACCCGAATTCCCAGGTGCGCGGCGGCAATCACTTCCGGCACGGTGGACATTCCCACGAGGTCCGCGCCAATCGTGCGCAAGTAGCGAATTTCCGCCGGGGTTTCATAGCTCGGGCCGGTGAGCGCCGCGTACACGCCTTCGGCGATTTCGATGCCGAGGCGTTTCCCGCCCTGCAGCGCCGCCGCCTGGTACGGCCTCCAGTACACCTGCGTCATGTCGGGAAAGCGCGCGCCGAAACGCTCGTCGTTCGGCCCGATCAAAGGATTCGTGCCCTGAAGATTGATGTGATCGCGCAGAACGACCAGACACCCCTGCTTGAAATTCGTATTGATTCCACCCGCGGCGTTGGTGAGCAACACGGCGCGGATTCCCATGCGCGCCATCACGCGCATCGGAAAAATCACTTCGCGCTGCGAGTAGCCTTCGTAGAAATGCACGCGGCCCTGCATGATGGCCACCGGCACGTCCGCCACTTTGCCGATGACCATGCGCCCGGCGTGGCCGATCGCGGTCGACCGCGGAAAATGCGGAATGTTCTTGTAGTCGATGCGCGCCGCGCCCGCAATTTCGTTCGCGAATGCGCCCAAGCCACTCCCGAGCACCAAGCCAATGCGCGGACGCAGTTTTGTTTTGCCCAGGATGAATTTCGCCGCGCTCTCAGCGCGCACGAACTCCTGACTCGGTTTTGTTTTGGCCGCTCCGGATGCGCTCATTTCAAAAACATCCCCACAATCGAGGCGGACATCAGGTTCGCCATGGTCCCGGCGAGCATCGCGCGGATGCCGAACTTCGCCAGCTGCGATTTCAGATTGGGCGCGAGCGCGCCGATGCCCCCGATTTGAATTCCTATCGAGCTAAAGTTCGCAAAGCCGCAGAGCGCGAACGTCGCGATCGTAAATGACCGCGAATCCAGCGCGCCTTTCATTGGACCGAGGTACGAAAACGCGACCAGTTCGTTGAGCACCATCCGCACGCCAAGCAGATTTCCGATCTGCACGCAATCGTGCCACGGCACGCCGATGATGAACGCCACAGGAGCAAAGACCCAGCCGAAGATTTCTTGCAGGCTCCCCGGGAACCACGCGATGCCGTGCCCGCCCAGCCAGCCGTGAATCCCTCCCAGCATGCCGTTGGCGAGCGCGATCAGCGCCAGGAACGCAATGAGCATCGCCCCCACATTAATCGCCATGTTCAGGCCTTCGCCCGTCCCGCGCGCGATGGCCGCAAGAAAGTTCGAGTCGTGCTCGACGTGTTCCATATTCACGACGCCCATGGTTTTCGGCTGCTCCGTCTCGGGAACCAGCATCTTGGAAACGAGAAGCGTTCCTGGCGCCGTCATGATAACCGCCGTCAGCAGGTGCCGCGCTTCCACTCCGAACGCGATATAGGCCACCATGATCCCGCCTGAAACGTGCGCCATCCCGCTCGTCATGATGGTCATCAACTCGGATTGCGTTAAGTCCGGCAGAAACGGCCGGATGGTCAGCGGCGCTTCGGTCTGCCCCATGAAAATACTCGCGGCGACGTTGAGCGACTCCGCGCCGCTCGCCCCCATGACCCGCTGCATCACCCACGCCGCCGCTCGAATCACCACCTGCATCACGCCGAGGTAGTACAGCAGCGCAAACAGCGACGCGATGAAAATGATTGCCGGCAAAACCTGAAACGCGAAGACGAATCCGATCGAGGAATGCTGCTTCCCCAGCTCACCAAACACGAATTCCGATCCCTCAAACGCATAGTCCAGCAGCTTGTTCACGGCGTCGCCGGCGCGGGAAAAAAGCATCTGGCCGAATGTCCAATAGAACACCAGAAACGCCAAGGCGATCTGCAAGGACAAACCCCAAATCACCATCTTCAGCTTGATCGCACTCCGGTTGGTCGAGAACAAATAGGCCAGCCCAAGCATCGTCAGCAACCCCAGCACGCCCGTGTATCGGCCCATTCGACGTCACCTCGCTTCCCGGCCGCACCCCCGGGAAATGCCCGTCACATTAGCACGCCGGGGAACGGCACGGGATGTGGAAATTACGATCCGCAGGATTTACAAACTATGCAGAGGCCGCAGCGTGGGACAGGGGGAAGAAAGGATAACACTCATTCGAGTCGCGCGGACCAACCTCGGAACCACCCCTGGAGTTCATAGCTTCTTCCCTCTTGCCGCTTGTTCGCGAAGCAGGAAAGTCTTCGGAAATTTTCCTTCGCCGCAGATTTTGAAAGATCCGAAATCCTTATACCAAGCGCCCTCGGGTGCGTCCGGCTCCAATTCACGCCACATCTTTAGCTGATACAAGTCGTCGACGTTGATCTTCCGTTCCGCCAGTCTTTCAAAAAGGTGATCGCGCAAGGCGGGCGGCAGGTCCGTCCATTGAATCTTCGGCATTTATTCACCGAAGGTCATGTGGGCCAGTATTTCTTTGATTCGTTTCCGTTCTGCGGGGTCGGAGGTTGCGCTCAGTTGGTCCGCCAGTTCAAAGAACCTCCTCTTTTCGGCTTCTTTCGACTCGATTCCTGTTTCAATCAATTCCACCAGGACGCGGTTCGTGCTGGTCTTGCGGTTCTTCGCAAGCGTTCGCACTCGCCGGGCAAGGCGGGCGGGAAGTGACACGCTTTGACGGATGGGCTTCTCAACGGTCGTCATGATGCAAGTTTACACCATATTACACCATTTTGCACCATTTTAGTCGCGGGCGAGCTTGCATGCAGCGCAACCACACCTCGCTCCCGAATTCCCCCCTACGCGCCGATCACTCGGTAGACGAGCGGAGGGAGGGATTTCGGTTTTTCCGGCTCGATGCGATATGCGGTTTCAACAAGCCGACGCGCTTCGGCGAGCCGGGCTTCGGAGTTGTAATGCAGCGTGCACAGCGCCTCGCCGCGCTCGACTGCTTCGCCGATGCGCTTGTGAAACTCGAGGCCGACGGCCGGGTCAATCTTGTCTTCCTTCCTTTCCCGGCCGCCGCCCAGGATCACCCCAGCCACGCCAAGCTGTTCGCACTGAATGGACACAACGTATCCGCCGGCGGAGCTGGCAACATCAAGAGTCTGCCGCGCGCGTGCCAGGCGGTGCGGATCGTCCACGACTCCCACATCCCCGCCCTGCAGCCCCACGATTTCACGTAATTTTTCGCGTGCCTGGCCGGAAGCAATTAAGTCCGCGGAGAGCTTCTTCCCCTCGTCCAGCGTCTTCACGCGTTCGCCGAGGTAAAACATCCACGCCGCAAGGTCCAGGCAAAGCTCGCGCAAGTCCGCGGGCCCTCCGCCGGCCAGCACTTCGATCGACTCGGCGACTTCCATAGCGTTGCCGGCCTTGCGCCCGAGCGGCTGATTCATGTCGGTCAAGAGCGCGACCACTTTCTTGCCCATTCGCTTCCCCGTCTCGACCAGCAATCCAGCCAGATTCTCGGCGTCCTCGATTTTTTTCATAAATGCGCCCGACCCGACCTTGACATCGAGCACTAGGGCGTCGATCCCCTCGGCCAGTTTCTTGCTCATAATGGAAGCGCAGATCAGCGCGGGGCTTTCGACCGTCCCGGTCACGTCGCGCAAGGCATAGATTTTCTTGTCGGCTGGCGCGATTTCGGCCGTTTGCCCGATCAGGGCGCACCCGCAGGTCTCGAGGACGCGCCGGAATTCGCCGAGTGTCAGGTTGACATTGAAACCGGGGATGGATTCCAGCTTGTCAAGCGTGCCGCCGCTGTGGCCCAGGCCGCGCCCGCTGATCATGGGAACTTTCAGGCCGCCGGCCGCCACGATGGGAGGAATGACCAGCGAAGTCTTGTCACCCACCCCTCCCGTGGAGTGCTTGTCCACCTTCCGTCCGGCAAGGTCGGAAAAGTCCAGGACGCGGCCCGAGTGCAGCATGGCCTCGGTCAGAGCGGCAATTTCGGGCCGGCTCATGCCGCGAAGCACGACGGCCATCAGCCAAGCCGACATCTGGTAATCGGGAATGTCGCCGTGGGTGTAAGCGGCAATCAGTTGGTGGATTTCCTCGGAAGTGAGTTCGCCGGAGTCCCGCTTGCGGCGGATCAAGTCAACGGCACGCATGCGCTTGGTGGATCAATCGGCCGCTGCCGAGCGGGAAACACCAGAGGCGCCCTGGAGCAGCTCGAGGTGGGTGATTTCCGCCGGGCAGCGGAGTCTCCACGGCAGGACGATCGTGCCAATGCCGCAGCTTACGTAGATTTGCGTCGGTCCCATCCGGTCCCAGCCGATCTTGTACCGCAGCCGCTCCGGCGAGCGCCCGTACACGGTACCCAGAAGGGGCAGGTTCACCTGTCCGCCGTGGGTGTGCCCGGAAAGAACCAGGCTCACGCTGTGCCGTGAGGCAAGGTGAATCACCCGGGGATTGTGCGCGAGGAGGATCGTGGCGGCCTCGCGCGGAACTCCGCGCATCGCCCGCCGCAAATCCGCCCCGTACCCGTAGTCGTCGACTCCAGCCAGGTACACGGACTCCCCGCCAAATCTCAAAGTAACGTGCCGGTTGCGCAAGACATCAATGCGCTGCCGGCGCAACGCCAGCGTGATGGCATTGGCATCCACGCGGAAATCGTGGTTGCCCAACACTGCGTACACCCCGTAACGCGCCCGAAGACGCCCCAGGAGCTCCGCCGCCGATCCGATATTCCTGCGGGAATAGGTGACGAAATCTCCGGTGAGGGCAATAATGTCAGGATTCAGCCGGTTTGCCTGGCGCACTGCTTCGGAGAGCCATTCTTTGGGGAGAAAGAGGCCGTGGTGAATGTCGGAAATTTGCACCACGCGCAAGCCGTGGAACGCGCTTGGGAGGGCGTCCAGCCAGATACGCTCTTCGTTCACCGTGAACCGATCGCCGGAATGCCATCGCCCGGAGGTTTCCAGAGCTGCGCCCGCCGAATATTGCTCGATCCCGCCCCGGCGCCACCGGCCAATCCATCGCGACACTTTGTCGCCGCCCCCCGGGTTCCCCGGAACCGGAAAAGTAAGGCTGTTGCCCATCATCCCTCAGTAAATACAAGCTAGCTTTCGTGAGCCTAACACCCCCTGGAACATGCGTCAACACAACGTTTTACAGGCTCGTGCACAAAATGGAAATGGCCTATTCGAAGCGAAAAGTGCCTCGGGAAAATAATGATCCAGTTACGTAAGCGGGGCCTGGGACGCTGCCCGTTCCGCGATGCTGGCCGCGACTTCTTTCATCTCCTCGTGAACCCGGCCGTTGGACGCCAGCAGCTCCCGGTCTCCAAGCCTGTACGGCTGGCCATTGAACTGAGTCACTGTGCCACCGGCCTCGCGTACCAGCAAAACGCCCGCCGCCGTGTCCCACGTGTGCAGGCCGAACTCCCAGAAGCCTTCGAACCGGCCGCAGGCTACTGCTGCCAGGTCCATGGCGGCCGAACCGTCGCGGCGCACGCCGTGGGAGCGCAAGGTGAAGTCCCAGTAGTAGTGAATATTCGGGTTCTGCGCGCGCTTTACGCTGGGAAAGCCTGTGGACAACAGGCTCGTCGCCAGCTTTTCAATTCGGGACACCTCGATTTTCTTTTGGTTCAGGAATGCCCCCTCGCCCTTGACGGCGGTGAAGAGCTCTCCACTTACCGGCTGGAAAATCACCCCCACGATCAGCTCGCCCGCTTCCTCAAGCCCGAGGGAAACCGCGAAACACGGGTACCCGTGAGCAAAATTGGTCGTGCCGTCGAGGGGATCGACGTGCCAGCGAAAGGGCGATTCGCTTTCCGTCCCGCCTCCTTCCTCGGCCACAATCGCGTGTTTCGGGAAATGGGTCCGCAGCCGGGAGACGATGGCCTGTTCGGACCGCCGGTCGGCCTGCGTCACGATGTCCACTTCCCCTTTGTAGCTGATCTTGACCGGCCGGTCGAATTCCGCGAGCAGAATAGCTCCCGCTTCGCGCGCCGTCTCGATGGCCACATCCAGAAATGAATTCATGCGATTGTTCGGTCCTCATGCCAAATCATGCCAGAATTCGCATAGGTTAAATAGGCTTCATTGGCTGGGGTTTGCACGAATCACAAGTCACGAATCACCGGTCACCTATTACCTGTGACCTGTTACCTGCTACCTTTCTCTCAATCCAGCCGCCCCCCCGAATAATACGCCTTCCGGCTCCTCACCTTACACTCGCACTTCGCGCGGACTTCGAGGGTTCGGAACGTGCCTGCTGGCGGCCGCGGATCGGGATAGTAGGCGATGCGGTACTGCGTGCGGAGTTCCCGGTCGATCCGGTCGAACATATCGCCGAGCTGGCCGATGGTGTCCGGGAAATAGGTCGCGCCTCCGGTCGAGTCCGCGATCGTTTCGAGCGCGTGCTCGCCGGCCGTGTTGCGCCCGCCCTCGTTCTTCACCGCCCGCACGACGATGGTGTACAGGAGCGAATCGGCGCGAAGAGCGGCGCGCCGGGCCGTCTCAAAGTCGGCGCGGCTGGTCGTCTCGCCAGCGTCGGTGACCAGCACGATCACGCGTCGACGGCCCGGGGGATTTTTTGTGAGCCCCTGTGAGCCCAGAAAGATCGCGTCATAGAGGGCCGTGCCGTCGCCCGGAACGATGCGCCGCAACGCCGCTTGCAGCGAGGGCACGTTCGAGGAAAACGGCGCGAGTTGCGTTACGGCGTCGGCAAATTCATACACGGCCAGGCGATCGGCGGGATGCACTAGCTTCTGGATGAATCGGGAAGCCGCATCTCCCTCAAACTCCAGTTCCTTGATTTCGCTCAGGCTGGAATCAATCATCAGAGCCAGGTCCAGAGGCTGCTGCGTTTCCGGTTCGAAAACCTCAATCTGTTGTTTGACGCCCTCCTCGTACACCTCAAACTGGTCCGCCGTGAGGCCGAGCGCGGGACGCCCGTCCTTGTCCAGCACGCTGGCCAGCAGGCTGACGAGCGTGACCTCGGAGCGGATGCGCCCGCGCTGGTCCTGGTCATTTCCCTCGCGCGCCGCGACAGGTCTTAGCGCCGCCGTTGCAAACACCGCCAATAGAGCGCACGAGGATCCGAGTGCAATTGCGGCGCGGAAGCAGGTCCCGCGACGGCCGGCGAGAGTCACAGAAAATTTGCGATGGAATGGGCTGGTAAACGAGAGAATCGGCACAGAGATACGATTCCTGCGCCCGCGAAAAGGATTGCTCAGGCGGAAGGGATTTCTCCTTCGGCCCAAACGGCGCCGTCGCGGAAGAATTCCTTCTTCCAGATGGGCACGTTGCGCTTGAGGGTATCGATGCCGAACCGGCAGGCATCGAATGCGGCGGCGCGGTGCGCCGAGCACACGACAATTAACACCGAGGTCTCGCCGATTTCCAGCCGGCCCAGCCGGTGAATCATGGCGAAACGCCGGATCGAGAATTTCTCGCGCATTTCCGCGCCAATTTCGCGCATTTTTCCAATGGCCATCGGCTCGTACGCCTCATACTCGAGGTACAGCGTCGAGCGGCCCGCGGAATGATTGCGCACGATTCCTTCAAATACGACCACGGCGCCATCGGACGGGGCCTTGAGTTGCACCACGATTTCCGAAGTCTCGATCGGCGTTCGGACCAGGGCGCACAAGTTTTCCTCGACCGCGGCATCGGCGGGAATCGCGCCGCCGCTGACGGGAGGAAGAAACGCGACTTCGTCGCCCGAAGCCAGCGGCGCGCGCCACTCCGCGAATTCCTGATTCACGGACGCGGCGACCGAGTCGCGAAACTTGGCAAGCTCGGGGAAATTCCTGCCATAGCGCTCGAACAGATCCTCGACGCGCGCGCCTTCGGAGAGCTCCGCCTGCTCCTCCGCCTTGCCCACAATGTCTTTAAGCCGCCCGAAGAACAGCACACGCACACGCATTTGATTATTCTATCCGCGCGCACAGGAAAGTTCCACTGTGCCTGGTAGGACGGGCTTTAGCCTGTCGGGTTTCCGTTGAGAGCCACCCAAAAAAAGCGACAGGCTAAAGCCCGTCCTACTGGACTTTCACCGTTCTTTTTCAGCGACAGCCCACAGAACACGGCCGAACGGCAATCCGAGGAGGGACCAGATACGGCCTAGCGCGGCGGGCCCAAGATTCTTCCTATGACGCCAAACTTGGGGGAAAAAGCTGCCATTTTGCTCGCGTCTCATGAGCATGAATGCCGCTCGGACCTCTTCATCGATCACTTCGCATTCGAGAACGCGAAGCTCGCAGGCCGCCAGCGCCATTTGCAATTCGGCCCGCACGTATTCACGGTGATGCCCGGGATAAGGCGTCATCTGTGCCGTACGTTCAAAATAATAGTCAAAAGGGTCCGACACACTGCCGCCTGTCAGAAGCCTGATTCGATTGTAGATCGAAGCCTGGTTCGGAGTGGAAATGATGACGCAACCCCCGGGCTTCAGCACGCGGCGAATTTCTTCCAGCACGCGCTTCGGCGAGTGAGCGTGGTGCTCGATCACATCGAGATAACTGACGTAATCGAAAGATTGGCCGGCAAACGGCAGAGGGCTCGTGGTGACATCGCACGACCTGTAATCCACGCCACACTTCAGCGACGCCTTGGCGAACTTCTCGAAAAAATCCGGAAGGTCAACCGCCGACGACCGCATCCCCAGGCGCGTGGCGTAAATCGCTAACGAACCGATTTGCGCTCCAATATCGAGAAGGGCGGGAGAAACTTCGGGAGAACCGTGCTCCAGAATGAACCGTAAGGTGCGAAGTTTAACCCCTGCTGCGGCGATGGAACTAAGAATCCACGCCTCGCGCTCCGGATCGTTGGCGCTCAGTTCGCGCACCAGCAACTTTAAGACTTCGTCGAATCCTTCCAGCGTCGGGTTCGGCTGAACCTGAGTCATAGCGCATGCAGAATAGCATTAAACCAGTCGAAATTCGGGCCCCGCGGCGCAGGCTATTTCCCGGCGGTGTTTGAGTTCGAGGCCTCTTCCTTTTGATTCCCCACAATGCTCTTCCAAGCCGTTGATCCTTTCAATGTTTACAAAGGAAACGAAGGGGACGTTTCCGAAAATCATTTGACCTTGTAAGCCAGCGCGCCGTAGCGTGGGAATAGGAGCGGGGAGGCTTTCCAGATGCGTATTTTGGTTTCGGGATCGACGGGATTCCTGGGAACGGCGCTGGTCGAAACGCTGGAGCGGCAAGGTCATGCGATTGCACGGCTGGTGCGGCCCGAGACGGCGCGAAAGGACGCAGCCGGGGGGCGCGCGCAAACCGTTCCATGGGACCCAGTCGCCGACCGATTTGACGCGTCCGCGGCCGAGGGTGCGGAGGCGCTCATTCATCTCGCGGGAGCGTCCATTGCCGGGGGACGGTGGAACGCCTCGCGTAAGGAACTGCTGCGGACAAGCCGCATCGATGCCACGCGGCACCTGCTCGGAGCGCTTGCGAAATTGCAGCGCCCGCCACGCGTGATTGTGGCGGCGTCGGCGATCGGTTACTACGGCAATCGCGGCGATGAAACTCTCACGGAGGCGAGCCCCCCGGGAAACGATTTTCTTGCCGGGCTCTGCCGCGAATGGGAATCGGAAACCGCGCGCGGGGCCGAGTTCGGCGCGCGTGTGGTGATCCCGCGGTTTGGAATCATCCTGGCGGCGCATGGCGGTGCGCTGCCGCGCATGGCGCTGCCGTTCAAACTTGGCGCGGGCGGCCGGCTGGGCGATGGCCGGCAATGGATGTCCTGGCTGACTTTGCAGGAAACTATTCGCATCATCCATTTCGCCCTTGCAAATTCCGGACTCAACGGGCCCGTCAATGCCGTTACCCCAAATCCAGTTCGAAACAAAGAGTTCACGGATGTCCTGGCAAAAGCGCTGCACCGGCCGGCCCTGTTTCCCGCGCCTGCCTTCGCGCTGCGCCTGGCGCTCGGAGAAATGGCGGACGCTTTGCTTCTAGTCAGCCAGAAAGTAATGCCGTCGAAGCTGGTGGATTCGGGTTATGCGTTCTTGCAGCCCGGCCTGGCGAGCGCCCTCGCAGAAATATTTCAAAAGTAGGGTCGCGAAGAGGCTTTCCATTCGAATGGAAATTATAACGTTTGAGGAAAAGATGTGCGATTTTACATGAATGCAATTGACATCAAACGTGACTCTCGCTAACATGCACGGTGGAAGAATCGTGGCCCGCCTGCCCGATCCAACCGCATCATGCCGCATGCCTTTCGTAGCGCAGGCTTCAGCCTGTGGATTTTGGTCCATGCAGGCACGAAACCCCACAGGCTGAAGCCTGCGCTACTCCCAGCTCTTAGAGATCCAATTGCGATAACAGAGCGTCGAGATTCGACTCATCGACCAGAAGATCCGGCGTTTTCGCGGAAAATTCTTCCACTTCGTCAAACGCCTGAAACAGCCGCATCTTGGCGACCGCATATTCTTCCGTCCCGGTGAATTCCCGCCCGGTGCGCGCGGACCAGTTTTCCAGGGCGTCTTTCCTCACAAAAATCCGCACGGGAAAGACGTGCTTGCGGTCGACGGAGGTCATGTACACATACTCGGTCCCCGCAGCCGCGCCACGCTTGGATTTCTCCACTTCGTAAAAATAGTATTGGTACACGTAGCCCGTCGCGGCGGAATAACTTTTGACGCGGTGCGCGGCTTCCGGACGAGGCATGCAGGGATTATTCAAGCCAAGAACAGCCATGTCAACCGTCCATGCCCGTCCGCCTCGGTGGACGGGCGCTTCATATGCCAAACCAGGGTGCAAAGAAACCGCAATCTGCCCCAAATTGAATCACGCTTCCCGATTGTTTTTCCCAACTCGGCATAAAGTCGGTTTCAGCGGGGAATGAAAACGGCCGCGCAGATATTCCATCCGCTCGGAGAATCTCGGAAATCGAACATCAGCAACATACTGATGGCGTGAGCTTTGCTTGAATTTCTTCGCGTTTCAAACTTCAGCGACAACCCTCGCAGAGAGCGTATTTTTCTCGATGCACCACAGTGGCACAACGCGTGCATTTCCCGATGCAATGGAAGCAAGCGCGATACTTCGCGGACGCTGCTATCTGTCTCGCACGTTGATTCACTGGCGTACCGCGTTGCTCCTCGTCGCGCCCTTCCTGGGCTGTGGCGGACTCGTAGGTTCAGGCCCGTCACAGCCCCCTCCCTCAAATATCACCGTGACGGTCGAGCCGGCTGCCGCGTCCGTCCTGTTGGGCGAGGCGCGGACGTTCACCGCGACGGTCAGCAATACGGGGAACACTGCCGTGAGCTGGAACGTGAACGAAATCCCCGGCGGGAACGCGGCGGTCGGAACGATCGACTCGGGCGGCGTCTACACGGCGCCGCAAATTCTAACGGCCCCGCCGAACGTTCTCCTGATCGCCACGAGCGCCGCCGATCCAACCAAGAGCGGCACCGCGGCCATTACCCTCACCAGCTCATTTTCCCTTGCCGTGACCGGGCAGTCGTCAGTCACCTCAGGCAACACAGCCACTTACACGGCGACGCTCACGCCAGCCGCCAACTCCAATCCAAGCCGCGTCATTTTCTGGAGCGTCGCGGGGACAGGCTGCAGGGGCGCGGCGTGCGGGCAGATTTCCTCGAGCGGCGTGTTTACCGCGCCATCGCTTCCGCCTTCTCCGGCAACCGTGCAAATCGTTGCCACGCCGCAGGCCGACCCATCGAAAGCAGCTTCTGTTTCCGTTTCCATTCTTCCAGTGATCGGCGTTTCGATCTCGCCTTCCTCGGCGACGGTGGCGCTCGGGGCTGTTCAAGCATTCCACGCCACCGTGACTGGAACGCAGGACGCGACCGTCACGTGGGACGTCAATGGAGTGGTGGGTGGCAACCCGACGGCCGGATCGATCGTGAATTCGCAAACGGATCCGAACGACACGAATTACACGGCCCCGCAAGCTCTGCCGGCGGGCGGCTCGGTGACCGTCCATGCGCGCAGCAATGCCGATCCGAGTGTCTCCGCAAGCGCAACGATCACGTTCACGACTGCCATCAACGTAACCCTCATGCCCGCGAGCGCGACGCTCGCTGTCAGCGAGAGGCAAACCTTCGTCGCGCAGGTCAACAACACGCCCAGCCAAAACGTGGCGTGGATGGTCAACGGTTTCCCGGGAGGAAATTCAGTGACCGGCCAGATTTGCGCAACGGGGTCCGACCCGTGCCAGCCGGTTTCGATCGGCAACGGCGGGAGCGTCGACTATATCGCGCCTGTTGGAGTGCCATCTCCCAATCCGGTCACAATCACGGCCACGAGCCAGGCGGACGGCGCCCAAAGCGCTTCGGCGAGCGTCACGATTCTGCCGCACATTGTCGTCAGCGTTCAGCCGGGAAGCGCAACGATGGCAGGGACCGGGCAGCAGCGATTTGCGGCCAGCGTAACGGGCACGGATAACCAACTAGTAATCTGGTCGATCGCCGGCGCAGGGTGCGGCGATCCTGGGGTCTGCGGGTCCATCGATTCCACGGGGCTATACGCAGCGCCTGGGGCCGCGCCCTCGCCCGACTTAATCGACATTCTCGCCACGAGTTCCGAAGACGAAAACCAATCGGGAACGGCAACCGTCACGATTACCGGCGGCCCGGGCATTTTTTCTCTCGCTCCCACAAGCGCCTACGCGGGCTCGGCGGGCGGCTTTACCCTGCTGGTCACCGGGAGCAATTTTTCTCCGTCGGATCCCGGCCCCGGTTCCACGATCCTGGTGGCCGGCGGTCCGCGAACTACATCCTGCGCATCGAGCGCGCAATGCATCACGTCGCTCGCCGCCGCCGACCTGCAATCCGCGGCAAACCTGTCGGTGCAACTGCAGAATCCCGACGGATCGCTATCCAACACGCTAACGTTCGTCGTGCTGGCGCCGGGCTCGGGGATGGGCGCGATCCCTCTGACGCCGAGCGCCCCAATCATCGCGGGAATGGACATCGTTGTGGTGGATCTCAGCACCAACGGCGGATCGGGCGCCGCGGGCAATGTAAGTTTGAACATCGCGGCCATCGGGACCTACAGCGTGGCAACAGAGTCCTGCGTGCTCGGCGGGAGTCCGGTGATCCTTCAGCGGCCTGCTACGGGAACCGGAACTGCCGACTTGTGCGTTTTTTCCGTGAGCAGCCTCGATCCGTCCTTCACCTATACGATCAGCGGGCCGCCAACGCCGGACATCACCGTCAGCAATCGCGAGCCACTGGGCCTGGGGATCCTGCACCTGACGCTGCAAGTCCCCGCTGCGGCCGCCCCTGGCCCGCGAACTCTGTTCGTGGAAAATCCGGACGAGGACAAGGCCGCCGGGACCGGCGCCATCGAGGTGCAATAATGCGAATCAGAATACGAATCATCCTTTCGCTCCTGCCTGCACTCTTATTCCTGCCGGCCACTCGAGCCACCACGCTCGCGCGGCTGAGCCTCGATCGACTGGCCGCGGGATCTGACGCGGTGGCGCGCGTGCGCTGCGCTGGCGGCGAATCGCGCTGGGAAAACGGCTCGATCTGGACGGTGACCACATTCGATGTCGTGGAGGCCATGAAAGGCAACCTGCCCAGGCAAATTGCGGTCCGCTTGCCGGGCGGGCGCGTCGGGCATTTGACCGCCGCCGTGGACGGCACGCCCAAATTCAATCCGGGAGCCGAGGCCGTCGTTTTTCTGGAACGGTCGCGCGCGGGAGGATTTACCGTGGCAGGCTGGGTCGAGGGAACCTTCCGAATTTCGCGCGATCCGCAAACCGGCAGCGAAACCGTGACGCAGGATTCGAGCGCCTTCGCCGTATTCGACACGGCGACTCGCACGTTTCGCACCGAAGGCATACGCCGGATGCCGATCGAAGAGTTTCGCGGGCGAATTGCCGCCGCGGTCGCGCGCAGCATGGAGAAAACCAGATGAGCGCAAATCGCCGCCGTATTTTCCGCATCACGATGTCCGTTGGCGTCGCTGGCCTGTTCCTGTTGCAAATCACCGCCGCGTACACTGGAGCGTACGATCTGGGAACGACGGTGGCGGACATGACCCAGGCCGCGTCCCAGTCGGGCGGAACTTCCTGCCCGCAACTCACGCGGTTCGACATTTCCACGCCCGGGTCCATTAACCGGCAGTGGAGCACGTCGCTCGGCACGAGCCCCGTCACGATCCTCACGGCGGATCAGACACCGGACGGGCAATTGAACGAAATCGAGGCGGTGATCGAACAATCGCTATCCGTGTGGACCAGCGTTTCCGGCACTTTGCTCGCGCCGTCAACGCTCGGCACGCTGCAGCGCACATCGGCGACTGCGGCGTGCACGTCATCCGACGGGCTCAACACCATCTGCTTCGATCAGGATGATCCGGGGTTCACCCTCGGTGTTCTGGCGTTCACCCGTGTCGTTTCGGCGGATACCGTGGGCGAGCAGCTTCCTTCAGGCGGCGCGCCCTCCACATTCGTCGGCGAGACCCATGATGCGGATGTTTTGTTACTGCCCAGCGACCCCAACACGACGTTCGCGACTCCCGCTGCGCTCCCCTCGAACCCGAACGCATACGACCTCGAATCCATCCTGACGCACGAACTCGGCCACTCCTTCGGCTTCAATCATTCGGGGGTGTGGGGCGCGATGATGTTTCCCTTCGCTCCGCCGCCGGGCCAAATTACGGGCGCAAGGCCCACAGCGCAGTCTCCCGACGCGCCACTTTCGGACGACGATCGCACGGGACTGCGCGTTCTATATCCCGACCCAACCGACTCCGCGCACATCGGCGCGATCGGCGGGCGCGTCCTGCCCGCGAATCCCCTCGCTCTGCCCATTTCGCCCGCCGGAGTGACCGGCATCTTTCCCGCGCAAGTCGTGGCCCTGGACAACGCAACAGGAACAGTGACCGCTGCCGTGATGGCCGGCTGGAGTTGCGAAGACCCGGGCCCGGCGCAATTCGACGGCACATTTTCCCTGCAGCGATTGCTGGTGGGAACATCGCAGAGTTATCAGATTTACGCGGAGCCGCTCGACGGACCGGTCGTCCTCGGAAACGTTATTTACAATCTGACATCACTGTGCCGGAACTCGGCGACCGATCCGGGCTGGCCAGCGCAATACGCATGCACGGTGCCGGCATCCGCGGCGCCTTTTTCCGCGCGGATTCGGCCGGGGCCCTGACACACGTAAAATCGATTTCGCGAAGGCTCCATCTTTCCGCAGCCAAGTGTTGTGCAGCCAGACATCGAGAGAAAACCGAACCGCGCGATGGGGCTGGGCATTGCGAAACCACAGAACAGTCTGGGCGCGATTAGTAGGGGAAGTGGTTGATGTACGGATTCCGCCGGACCGAACGAGTAACCGTCGTGGAAGCGGACCGGTGCTAATGATCCTCGCGCAAATTGCCGATCATAGGAAGTATTTCGCGCGGCGAAGTTGACGTTCTAAATCATTTCCCAAATACGACCGCCCGCGGTCATCAGGGTAATAACCGCATTTCCAGCGTTCTGGAATGGGACAGACCGTGAGCTATAACTTTATCCGGAGCAAACTGAACCATAAGCCGGAATGGGAATATCAATCTCAATTCGGATCCGAAGGGTAACCTCACCGTGGATGGCAGCATCGCGGCGTTGAGCGGCAGCCTCACCGGGACGAGTGGTTTTCAAACTCCTGGGGGGAGCATAACCAATTGGACGATTGTGGGTGGCAGGGCCGAGGACCAGGCTCATGCCGTAAACATCGGCGCCGGGAACACGTACTATGACACGCGCCTCGGAAATAACTTTGGGCCGCCCTGGTTCCCCACCGCGGTGCCACAGCCGGGCCAGGCTTCAATCCCTCCGTCTCAAAGTATTTCGGTGACGCGTGGGGCGTGGGCCGAGGTCGGCCGTCCCTGAGCCCAGCGCAAGGAAGGCTAGGCCTGGACACGAAGGAAATCCATTTGCCCGTTTGCGGCGAATATTCCTCCGGTTTTGGCCTTGACATCCACAGGCTACCCCCACAGACTCCCGCCATTGACCTCGGGCAGTTCGCAGGGATTGCTGTAAGAACTGCCCGCACGGCTAGTGATCGAATTTCTCAGTCCCAAAGGATCAATGATGAAAACGAACTACGGGGCGATCGTGGTTTCCGCGGTGGCGTACTGGATGCTTGGCGCGCTTTGGTATGGAGTGTTGTTCGGCCCGCGATGGATGGCGCTGGAAGGGATTACGGCGGAACAAGGCAAGCGCATGAGCTCCGCGCTTCCCTACGCCATCACGTTCGTGCTGAATCTGCTGATTGCGTTCGTGCTCGCGCAATTGTGCCTATGGAGAAATGCGAATACCGCGGCGCGCGGCGCGGCGGTCGGCGTATTGCTTTGGATCGGCATTGTCGGGCCGATTGTCTTGACGACTTACATGTACGAAATGCGGCCGAGGGAATTGTTCGCGATTAACGAGTTTTATCCGCTGGTAGGATTGTGCCTGATGGGCGTCATCCTCGGCGCGTGGACGAAATCCAGGTAGGACAGGCTTCAGCCTGTCTGGTTTTGGGATTGCAAATTGAAAAGGCAGACGGGCTGAAGCCTGTCCTACGGGCTATTGGTTTTTGAATCGAAGGATTTCAGGAAGTTCCCGATCGTTTGTACCACGGTCTCGTCGCCGGCCGCCGTATTGATCATGACGTGGTACACGGCACGGTCGGGCCACTCGACGTGAAAATATTTTTCGATGAAACCCGCCCGTTCGCGATCCACCGTATCCACAAGCTCTTGCGCTTCTCTCTCACTTTTGCCGCGAGACAACAGGCGCCGCACCTTATCTTCCCTCGGGGCATAGAGAAACACGCGCAATGCATCCGGGCGGCTGCTGAGAAAGAGCTGCGAACCTCTTCCGACAATGACGCAGTCTCCCTTGCTCGCGGCATGAAGGACCACGCTCTGCGTGATCTTCAAAATATTTTCGCTGTCGACCAGGTTCAGTTTGTGCGCGTTGATGCTCCCTTCAAAGCTCCCGCGCAAAAACGATTTGAACAGCCGGTAGTAAAGCGGGTCAGTTCGCTCCTCGCGCTGTTCCACGGCCGCCTTGGAGCAATTCGCCAGGCGGGCGATTTCCTCCGTCAGCAAGTGATCCCAAAGCTTCCATTTAAGATGGTCGGCAAGCCGCTGAGCGATTTCACCGCCGCCGCATCCATATTCCCGTTCCACAGTGACGATTTTGATCATACCGTCTCCCGAACGCCCTCCGCGATTCGCCCAAGGCCCATACTATGCCACTTTCTTTACTCCGCCACTATATGGCCTCCGCCGCCGGGATCATTCTTCTTCAAAATGAAAGCGAGAAAGAACATGAAGGCCGATCCTACGGCAAGCACCATAAAGGTGTCCACATACGCCGCACCGCTCGCCTGCGCCTGGATGGACTGATAAATTCTTGCGTAGGCCGCCATTTTCGCTGCGTGCTTGTCCAGTCCCGACTGGGCAAGGTGTTGCGAAAGATTAGTGATTTCTCTTTGAAATTGGGGATTGTCCGCGCGGATGTGGCCAATGAGAATTTCCTGATGAAATTGGGCGCGCCGCGCAAGCAACGTCGTGACAATCGAGGTTCCGACGCTGCTGCCGATATTGCGCATGAAATTGACCATCCCGGAGACCGCATTATTTTTCTCCGGCGGAATTCCAATGTAGGCCACCAGCGTAATCGGCACGAAGAGGAAACCCATTCCAAAAACCTGGTCGACACGCAGCCACAATGCGGTATTGAAACTCATGGTCAAGTCAATCTGCTTTGTGGAATAGAACATCGCGAGGGCCAGGCAGAACCAGCCGAAGGCGATCAGGTGCCGTGCCTGGAGTTTCGTCGTCAGCGTGCCCATGATGGGCATTTCAATGAGCAGGCACACACCCCCAGCGGAAATCGCCAGGCCGGCGACCTGGGCCGTGTATCCCGCCAAAGTCTGGAGGAACAGCGGCATCAGGACCAGGCTGCTGAACAGCATTATCCCAAGAGTAAACATCATCAGATTGGAACTGGCGAAGTTGAAATTCTTAAATAAGCGCACGTCGACGATGGGCGCCTTTTGGTACCACTCCCAGATCACCAGTGCGATCAGGCAAACCGCGGCCGTGATGACTAACGTCGTAATGAATTGCGATCCGAACCAATCGTCCTCTTGCCCCTTGTCGAGCAACACTTGCAACGCCCCCACACCTAGCGTCAACAAAGCGATCCCGATGTAGTCCAGCTTGACTCCGGCAGCTTTGATGCGGGCCAAATAGGGAGGATCTTCGACGAAGTGATAGACCAAAAATAATGTCAGCAAGCCCACCGGCAGATTGATGAAAAAAATCCATCGCCAGGAATAGTTGAACGTGATCCAACCGCCCAGGGTTGGACCAATCGTCGGCGCCGTGACGGCCGTGATGCCGTAGAGCGCAAAGGCCAAACCCCGCTGTTGCGGCGGAAACGTGTCCGCCAGAATAGCCTGCGCCATTGGCTGGAGGCCGCCGCCACCGGCGCCTTGCAGCACGCGGAAGAAAAGCAAGAGGCCCAGGCTCGGTGCGATCCCGCACAGCAACGAGCTCGCGGTAAACATGAAAAGACAAATCGTGAAAAATCGTTTCCGTCCAATCGCTCCGGCGAGCCAGCCGCTGATCGGCAGGACAATCGCGTTCGAGACCAGATAAGAAGTCAGCACCCACGTGCTTTGGTCGTTGCTCGCTCCCAGATTTCCGGCGATGTACGGCAGGGCCACGTTGGCGATGCTGGTGTCGAGGACCTCCATGAACGCGGCCATGGCCACGACCACGGCGATCAGCCAGGGATTAAATTTCGGCCGCCAGATGTCCTGATCGGCCGTGAGAGTTGCGGAAGTGCTCATCGGATGTATACGTCGGGCACCACGTTCATGCCAGGCCGAAGCTGGTGGCCCTGGTTTTCTCCCGGATCGAGAACAATTTTCACCGGAATGCGCTGCACGATTTTTACGTAGTTACCCGTCGCATTTTCCGGCGGGAGCAAACTGAAGAGCGGGCCTGTGGCCCCGGCCACGCTGTCCACATGTCCCTTGAATGTCCGCCCGCTGGAATCCACATGGATGTCGGATTTCTGGCCGACTTTCATTTGCCTGAGTTGCGTCTCCTTGAAATTGGCGGTGATCCAAACTTCATCCAGGGGAACCACGGTGAGCAATTGCTGTCCGGGCTGAACGTTCAACCCCACGACCACGGTCTTGTTCACTTCGCCGCTGACGGGAGCCACGATTTGGGTGTATTGCAAGTTCAATTGCGCCTGCTCGAGGGCGGCGCGTTTCTGTTGCACATCGGCGATTGCGGCGCGCGCGCGGGCTCGCGTCGACGACACCTGTTGCGGGCCCGTTTCAGCGGATTGCTGGCTCGCTTCGGATTCTCCCAGTTGGCTCCGCGCCTGCTGCACAGCTTGTTGAGCCGCCGCCTCGTTGTCGCGCGCAGCCGCTACCGAAGCCGTGCTGGCTTTTGCCGTTGCCAGCGCCTGATCGTAAACTTGCGCGGCCACTTCCTGTTTGTCGAGCAGCGCCTTGTAGCGGCGAAGATCGTCTTGTGCTTTCACATCATTCGCTTCGGCCGCTTCCAATTGGGCATGAGCGGCGGCGACTCGATTTTCGGCGTTCACGATTCCGGCCCCCGCGTTTTCCACGCCTGATGCAGTGAACTTCATTTGGCTCGAGGCATTCACGGAAGTAATCGGAACATTGAGGTTCAGCGATTGGGCGGTTGCTTCCGCGCTGGCGAGATTGGCCTTGGCCTCTTCGACGGCGACTTCGTAATCTTTCGGATCGATCTCGACGAGCGCCGCGCCTTTCTGCACGTACTGGTTGTCTTCTACATTTACCTTGATCACGTAACCGGAGACACGGGCGCTGACGGGATAGAGGTGAGCGTCCACCTGGGCATCGTCGGTGGATTCGTAGCTTCCCAAATAGCGCCACAGAAAAAAGCCGCCCACGAGAACAATGAGAACGATCACGCCAATGAGGATGTTTCTGCGGCTGTGCGAGCGCCTGTAATGTGATGGCGGTGGAAATGTCGCGGATTCCCTGCTCGCGTCAACTGAAAAATCAGATGGATGCTCTTCGGCCATGGCTTATGTTTCCTTTGAAGTAATCCTTGGCGCCCTCGTTGGAATCCGTGAGGGCCTGCGCCATCGGAGGCCTATTGTAAATGAAGCGCGCACACCGGAGCCGGGTCTTTCTGAAGCGGCCGGCATGCAGATTGGATGCTGCGGTTCACTGGAGGTTTCAACGAAGGAGTTGGTAGCCCGGACGGGGGTCGAACCCGTAATCTTCGCCTTGAAAGGGCGACGAGTTAACCATTACTCTACCGGGCCACACGGAATCACGCGAGGCGAGCCTGGCGTGTTTGAATTCTAGCACAATCGATCACCTATCATCAGAGCTTCGGGGGAGAACCAGAGAGTTGAGAGTTGAGATTTCAAATTTGGGATTTCAAATTTGAGAGCGGCGAGACAGCTTTTGGGCGAGCGGTTTTCACGGGTCACCAGTCACTAATCACCAGTCACCAGTCACGATTTTCTCTCATTGTGCTCCTCGAGCCAGGCCATCTGGATCGCTTCCAGCTTGCCCTCGTTGGACAGCTTGGGATCGCCCAGGAATCCGTCAAGGCCCGTGACCCATTTGTGAAGGTCCGTGTAGCGCACCGAGAGCGGGTCGGCGTCCGGATATTTTTCCGCCAGTTGAATCCCGATTTCTTCCGCGTCGTCCCAATCAAATGTGGCGGACATAAGAAGTCTCCCTCTTTCGATGCCCTAAGCTGAATCCAAGCGAGGCGTTGTAGCTCGCCCCTTCAGAGGCGAGGCTTGCTCCCGTTGCTGCAAAAAATCCCCGCCTCTGAAGAGGCGGGCTACGGCAAAACAAAATCAACTGCCCAGAAGTCGAAAACTCGTTCTAGTGTTCCGCTTCCTTGGCGAAATTTTTATTCCACTCCGGAATTTCGACGACCAGGTCGCACGTTCCATCGGGCACACACTGGCAACCAAGTCGCGACTTTACTTCCAGTCCGGGCGCATCGTCCAGCTGATCGAGTTCGGCATCCGTCGGTTCGTTGCAGGACTCAAGGCCTTCGCGCACGATGACGTGGCACGTCGAGCAAGCGCACACTCCGCCGCAGGCATGGTCGAGACCCATGTGAAATCCCGTGGCGATGTCCAGGATGCTTCCCGGGAGGCCCTCGCGCGCGTAGGGAACTTTCTGCGGATCCACTTCGACCGTTTTGCCCTCGGTGACAAAAGTCACCTTGAATTTTTTCGTCGCGGGCGTGTATTTGACTTGTTCAATGTAGGGGTTGCTGCCGCCCATTGTTTTCTCCTTCTTGACTGCTCATCGCTATGTAGCAAAGACTCACGCTCTTGTAGCGCCCGCCTTCAGGCGGGCATTGTGGAATCATGGACACTGCCCGCCTAAAGGCGGGCGCTACACGTCACCGAGCTTTTTGCCTTCGAGAGCTGCTCCCAGCGCGCGGTTCATCATGCGTTCGGCGAGCGGCGTGGAGGCCTGGTTCAGCACGTCCACGAACGCGCGGACGGCCTTGTAATCCGTGCCGGTGAGAGCTTCGCGCAGCGCCGCAATTGCGCCGTCAATCGCGCGGCGCTCTTCTTCCGGAAGTTCGCCCGGGGCTTCCGTCAGTTCGCGCGCCAGGGCTTTCTCCGTGAGTTGCAGAATGCCTTCGGCTTCGTTGCGCGCCTCGATTAACTGGCGCTCGGAAAAATCCTGCTCGGCGAATTCGATCGATTCCTCGAGCATTCGTTCGACTTCAGCGTCATCGAGACCATACGTCGGCTGGACTTCGATCGAGTGTTCCGTTCCGGCGCGCAGATCGCTCGCGGAAACTTGCAGGATGCCGCTCGCGTCGATCAGAAACTTCACTTCGATGCGAGCGAGGCCCGCGGGGCCCGGCGGAACTTTCAACTGGAATCGCGCGAGGGAACGGCAATCCTTGGCCAGTTCTCGTTCGCCCTGCAGGACGTGGATGTCGATCCCGGTCTGGTTCTCGACGCCGGTGGTAAAGAGTTCCTGCGCGCTCGCGGGCACCGTCGAATTACGCGGAATGATTTTCGCGACCACGCCGCCCATCGTTTCGATGCCGAGCGACAGGGGCGTGACGTCGAGCAGCAGCATGTCGTTCACGCCGCCTTCGAGAATGTCCGCTTGCACCGCGGCACCCAGCGCGACGACTTCGTCGGGGTTGAGCTCGGAGTGCGGGCGGCGCCCGAAAAATTGCTCGACGGTTTGCCGCACGAGTGGGATGCGCGTCGAGCCGCCGACTAATACCAACTCCTCGATTTCAGCGGGGGAAAGCTTCGCGTCGGCGAGCGCCTGGCGCACGGGGCCCATGGTGCGGTCCACGATCGGGCGAATCCAGCGCTCGTATTCGGCGCGCGAGATCTCGCGGAAATAGACGCCGCCATCGGGCAGAGGGAATTTGACCGTCGTTTTGTCCGCGTCGGAAAGTTCGTGCTTGGCGGCGATCAGCGCTTTGCGCAATTCCTGGACGACTTCGGGGTGCGTGGCAAGGTCCACGCCGAGACCGCGAATTTCCTCGCGCGCCATGCTCTGCAAGGCGTTGTCGATATCGTCGCCGCCTAAATGCGTGTCGCCGTTGGTCGAGAGCACTTGATAGATGTCGCCGTCGCTGGTCGAAATCAATTTCAGGATCGAAATGTCGAACGTGCCGCCGCCGAAATCGTAGACGGCAACGCGGCCGCGCTTCTGTTCGTGCAGGCCGTAAGCGAGCGCCGCCGCGGTCGGTTCATTCACAAGACGCAGGACTTCGAGTCCCGCCAGGCGCCCGGCGTCGCGCGTGGCCTGGCGCTGCGCGTCATTGAAATAGGCGGGCACGGTAATCACCGCGCGCTCGACCGAGTCCTGAAAGTAATTCTCGGCCCAGCTTTTCAGTTCGCGCAGGATGAACGCGGAAATTTCCGGCGGCGTGAACACGCGGTCGCCGAGCCGCACGCGGATGACGTTCTTGCTCGCCGGGTCGATGCGAAACGGGAAAATTTTCAGTTCGTCCTGCACGTCAGCGGGGCCGCGGCCCATCAGGCGCTTCACGGAATAGATCGTGCGCTCCGGCTGCGTCAGCAAGCGGCGCTGCGCGGCGTGGCCGACGACGATCGATCCGTCCGCATCGACGCTCACGACGGAGGGGCACAGCGGCGTGCCGTACGGGCCCGGGATACACTTCGGCCGGCCTTCGCGCTTGTCCTGATAAGCGATCAGGCTGTAGGTCGTGCCGAGATCGATGCCGACGGTTCGAGGCATGTGCTTGGTGTTATCTCCTTGTCGTTTTTAAATGTGATTCGTGAATCGTGATTTGTGATTCGTGAAAACCAACTGCAAGCATGCGCCGTGTTTTTCACGAATTACGAATCACAAATCACGGATCACGTTGTTAATTCCTGCCGCACTCCGTTCACCAAATTTCTGATGTACGAGCGGCGGTTCAGGACTTCGTTCATCCGCTCCATTAGTTTTTTCTTTGCAGCTTCGTCGGCGCTGGAATCTAGCGTGGCGTCCCAATCGGCCGAGACGCTTGCCAGTTCCTGATCCACATCCGCGAGCGACGATTCAAATTTGTGTTGCGCTGATTCGAGTTTCGCGCGCAATCCCGGCATTTGCGCCGCATTTCCACCAGAGGAACGCGCTTCACGCAATTCGTCCAGCGATTCGTTCAGTTCAAAAACTTCCTCCAGCAATTCGGGGGGAGCCTGCTGCTTTTTCTGGCCTTCCTTGCGCATGCCGGAGAGGCTGAGCAGGTACTCGACTCGCGCGACCGGATCGCGCAGGGTGCGGTACGCGTCGTTCAATTGCGAAGAGAGGTCGAGCGAAAGCTGGCGCTCGTCTTCGGAAGCGCGCGCGAAATGATCGGGGTGCAGCTTCCATGAGAGCGAGTGGAATCGCTGTTCGAGCGTTGCCAGGTCCAGAGTTAATTTCTGCGGCAGGCCGAAGAACGCGAAGTAATCGGCGCCCGGGGGTAGCGGTTGAATCTTTCCGCACGCGGGACAAAAGTGCGCGCCGCCCGTCGCTGCAGAGCAACTCCAGCAGTTCGCCGATGTCGTCACGGTTGTGGATGGTGCGCTCATAAATTGATCGTTTGGGGTGGGTCCAGTAGCGCAGGCTTCAGCCTGTGGGGTTTGGTCCTTGCAAGGACTAACCCCCACAGGCTGAAGCCTGCGCTACTAAAAAAAAATGGCTGGCGGGCTCCCCATCCCGGCCAACCACGCGTTTCACTCGATTCGAGAGGAAGCGCCTGCTACGTTCCCTGACAGTGAGTCGGCACTACCACGCACAAACCCGACCGGCTGAAGCCTGTCCTACACTGTGAACGAAGTGCCGCAGCCGCAACTGCGAGTCGCCTGCGGGTTCTGGAACACGAAGCCGCGCCGCATCAGGTCTTCCTGATAGTCCAGCGTGGTTTCATTCAGGTAGAGGAAGCTCTTCGGGTCCACGAACAGCCGCGCGCCGTTTTCTTCGATCACCTTGTCGCGGTCGCGCGCCTGCGTATCCAGACGCATCGCATACGTCAGCCCGGAGCAGCCGCCGCCCTGAACGCCCACGCGCAGGCCGCCGGTTTCCGCCGCCACGCCTTCCTTGGCGAGCAGCTCCTGAATTTTTGTTGCCGCTTTTTCTGTTACGTGAATCATAATTTCGTTCCGATTCAGTCTCTTTCAAATATATTTCAAATACACTTCACTCGTTCTACTCGGCGCGAAAGCCCGTTGGACACCGCTTCCGCGCCCGATCGTCTAGTCGCCGACTGTCGTCGCGGTCGCCGCCGGAGTGGAAGTTTCTTTCTTTTTCTTCCAGTCGGCGATGGCGGCCTTGATGGCATCCTCGGCGAGGACCGAGCAGTGAATCTTCACCGGCGGAAGGCTCAGCTCGCGCACGATGTCCGTGTTCGAGATGGCCAGCGCTTCCGCGACCGTCTTGCCCTTGACCCACTCGGTCGCGAGCGAAGAACTGGCAATCGCCGAGCCGCAGCCGAAGGTCTTGAACTTCGCCTCTTCGATGACCTGCGTTTCGGGATTGATCTTCATCTGCAGCCGCATGACGTCGCCGCATTCGGGCGCGCCAACGAGGCCGGTGCCCACATTCGGATCATCCTTGGGCAGGGTGCCGACGTTGCGCGGATGCTCGTAATGATCGACTACCTTATCGGAATAAGCCATTTCACACTCCCTTCGGTATTTTGACGAATAAATTCGTTCCTAGTGTCCCGCCGAAGCGCCCCAATTCATTTTGCTGAGATCGACGCCTTCCTTTGCCATTTCGTAGAGCGGCGACAGCTCGCGCAACCGCTGCACGACTTCAATCACGCGGCTGGTGACGTAATCCACCTCTTCCTGGGTGTTGAAGCGGCCCAGGCCGAAGCGGATCGAGGTGTGCGCCAGGTCTTCGCCGACGCCCAGAGCCTTGAGCACATAGCTTGGTTCGAGTGTGGCCGAGGTGCAGGCCGAGCCGCTCGAAACGGCGATGTCGTTGATCCCCATCAGCAGGGATTCGCCTTCGACGAACGCGAAGCTGATGTTGATGTTGTGCGGCAGGCGATGCGTCATCGAGCCGTTGATATAGACTTCGTCGAGCTTGGCGAAGATGGTTTCCTTCAGGCGGTCGCGCAGGCCGCGCAGGCGCGTGCTTTCCTCCGCCATTTCGTTCTGGCAAAGCTCGGCCGCCTTGCCGAAGCCAACGATGCCCGGCACGTTCAGCGTGCCCGAGCGCATGCCGCGCTCGTGGCCGCCGCCGTCGATCTGGGCGGAGAGCTGCACGCGCGGGTTGCGCCTGCGCACGTAGAGCGCGCCGCAGCCCTTGGGGCCGTAAATCTTGTGCGCGGTCAGCGAAATCATGTCGAGGTTGTCTTTTTGCACGTCGACCGGAATTTTTCCGGCCGCCTGCACGCCATCGGAGTGGAACAAGATGCCCTTTTCCTTGGCAATCTTGCCGATTTCCTGGATGGGTTGAACCACGCCGATTTCGTTGTTGGCATACATGATGGTGATCAGAATCGTCTTCGCGGTGATGGCGCGGCGCAAATCGTCGAGGTCGATGCGTCCGTCCTTGGCCACGGGGAGATAGGTCACCTCGTAGCCGTATTTCTCGAGACGCTTACAGGTATCGAGAATGGCTTTGTGCTCGGTGACCTGCGTGATGATGTGATTGCCCTTTTCGCGGTACATTTCCGCGGCGCCTTTGAGCGCCAGGTTATTCGACTCCGTGGCGCCGCTGGTGAAGATGATTTCCTTCGGCGTCGCGTTGATCAGGCGGGCGATCTGCGCGCGCGCGTTCTCGACCGCTTCTTCGGCTGTCCAGCCAAAGGAGTGGTTGCGGCTCGCGGCGTTGCCGAACTTCTCGTGGAAATACGGCAGCATCGTTTCAACCACGCGCGGGTCCACCGGAGTGGTGGCGTGATAATCCATGTAAATCGGCAGTTTAATAGCCATGCTTATGTCTCCCGTCTCGAATTCTTTCGATCCCCTGACGCAGTCTCTTCAAATTTGATGCTGCGTCCACCGCAGTAGACGCCACGAACTTAAATCGACAGGCCGACGAGTTCAGCGTCGGGCGAATCCTCGGCCATTTGCGAAATCGTGACCGAGCGCAGTACTTGCGCAATACTTTCGTTCACTCGCCGCAGCGGCTCGCGCACCGTGCAGGTGGAACTCTGATCGCAGTTCCCGTGGTTCGTCACGCAAGATGTAATCACGAGCGGTCCGTCCACAGCGTTGATTACATCGAGCGCCGAAATTTCCTTCGGGTGCCGGGCCAGTTGATAGCCCCCACTCGAACCGTGACGCGCTGTAAGTAGTCCATGCTTGGCCAGCCGTTGCAGCACCTTGGCCAGAAGCGGCGCGGAAATGCCGTATGCCTCGGCTATATCGGAGGCGCTCTGCGAAGGCTCACCATGATGCGTCGCCAAGTGCCTGACGGCGATCAATGCATAGTCCGCTTTCTTTGAGAGCTTTAACATTCGATATGCGACCGATACAGTCGCAGTTGAATGATAATACCAGTCCAGTGCCGATGTCAAGGAGTTCCATTCTCAGCAACTCCCACCGGGCCAGCACCTTACATTACGACTATTTTGGTCGCCTTTGTCAAATTTCATGCGACGAATTGGCTATTTTGGGGGTTGATTGGCGCGAATGCGAGGTTGAACGGGTAAACCGTGGTTCTCTTGTAGGACGGCTTCAGCCTGTCTGCTTTGCGCATGGCTTTCAAACAAAACCCGACAGGCTGAAGCCCATCCTACGCTAAACCTCAATTCCCAGTGAGAACTTCCACAAATCCCATGCGAGCAGATAGATTTCCGCTCCACCAGACGCGATTCGGATTGTTTGGATCGATCTCCAGCCTTCTGGGGTCCGACTCGGAATCCGGAAGCGGGAACTCCACCCATTCGCCCGTCTTGGGATTAAAGCGGGCAATCTTGTCCGTCATTTGTTCGCTCACCCAAATCAGGTTGTTTTTGCGGTCCACAGTGACGGAATAGGTGCCGGGCGTTTCCGTGGGCGGGGCGAAAAACGTCATCTGCTTGGTTTCATAATCGACTTTCATCAGGAGCCCCGCGTTCCATAGGCCGACCCAGAGATCGCCGCGGGCGTCGTTGCTCATGCGGCGCGGGTAGGCAAGACCATCGAAGGGGATTTTATACTCCTCGACCTTGCCTGTGGCCGGGTCGATTCTCGACATGCGGTCGGCCATATCCTCGGCCCACCACACGGAGCCATCGCCGGCAACGGTGATGCCGTATGCGCCATTCGGCCGCTGCGTGGCGAGGTAGGAAGGCGTATCAAAAAACTTGAATTCCTTCGTCGCCGTGTTGAGCATGCGCACCTGGTTTCCGGCCGTCTCCCAGATGGTGCCATTCGGATGGATGAGCATCGAATTGCCGCCGGCGTCGGCGCGATTGTCCTTGGGCCAATCGTACGACGTGAATTTCCCAGTGTTGACGTCGTAATCCAGCCAACGGTAGTTGGGACCGTCCGGAACCCACAACTGTCCTTTGGCGTCGATCTGAAGGTTGCCCAGCACCTGGCCATCGTCAGCGGCAACGCCGGCTGGAATGGAAACTTCAGTGTATTCGAGAGTTTTGGGATCCAGTTTTCCCAGCTTGCCCATCCGCTGGCTGACCCATCCGTTGCCATGGGGATCGACGGCGACGTCGTGCGGCTCCGCGCCGACACTGGTGTCCGAGATGTCATATTGGACGGCGCGGTAGTGCAGCGCCTTGCCTTCCAGCAGCGTGCGGGGCAGGCGATCGTTGAGGTCCACGGGGCGCGTCGGCGGGAAGTTGGTGGAAAGGTAGTCGATGGCGAGCTTGGCTTCGTCTGGGGTCAGGTCGCGAATTTTTGCGGTTCGCATACGGCCGCGCATCCTGCGGACTGTGAACGCCCAGCGATCGCGCGGCATGTGGAAGCCGATGAATCGCTCCGTGTCATGGCAGGTCGTGCAGCGCGCCGCGACAAGTTTCTTGCCGTCGCCCTCCGGCAAATCTTTTGAGACCGTGACCATCAGGGCTTCGGGAGTCTTCATTGGCCAGGCACGCGGCAGCATGGGCCCTTGCTTGGCGGTCAGCGACAAATCCAGTTTCGCGGTCTTGCCCTCCGCTACGTCCAGCGGCGCGGAAACGTTGCTCTGATAGCCGCCACCGACGCCCTGAATCACATACTGGCCGGCGGGCAGATTGCTTACGGTGTAGCGTCCTTGCGCCTGGCTGATGACCATGAATTCGAGATGGCGTTCATTGTTCTTCAGCTTCACAAACGCGCCGGCGACAGGTTTCCCAGCTGCGTCTTGCACGACACCCTCGACGGTGGAATTATTTTCCGTGGCCCTGGCAAACTGGCCGCAGAGGAATAGCAAAGCAGCTGCGAAAATGACCGTGAAGTTCGATCGCGTTCGGTTGGATGTCATTCCCGATCTCCTTATTTTTCTCTCACCGTGCCTGAGTGAAGGGGCTGCAAACAGTGCCGTTCCCACCCGCGTGCGCAACAAGAGACTTTCGCAATGTGTATTTGGACCTGGCTATTCGCGGAGTATACGCCAATTCCATTCCGAGGGACTCACGATTTTTAAACGGGCGCTTAAGGCGGTGACTGGTGATCGGTGACTGGTGACTGGTGAAAAACGTCGAGGCGATTAACTTCCTCGCTGCGGCTTCCACTTTTTCAGGAATTCGAGCACGTCTTCAGGGCCGATTCTAACGGTGGATTCAAACTCTCCCTGCTTCTGGCTGACTACCAATTTTCCGTCCGGATCCAGAATCGCCAGGCTCGGTACGCCCTTTTTGAGCGGGATTTGGTATTTGTCGGCGAGATCGAGGTTTGCATCGTAATTGCCGACATTAATGTGGATGACGTGATAGTTCGCGTTCACGAGCGGGGCGAAGGATTTCGAGCGAAACGTCGTGTCCAGGACGTGGCAGTCGTAGCACCAGTTGCCGCCGAACACCAGGAGGACGCGCTTGTGATCCTTGGCGGCAGCGGCGAGCGCCGAGGAAATTTCCGATTGCGCCTCTTCCGGCGGCGGATAGAGCTGTATATTCGGCTTTGCCGGTTCGGGCAAGCGGCGGAGCTGCTTCGCGGCGGGATCGCTCCGCTGCGTCGTGACGATTTTCCAATCGCCGAGTTTTTGCACCCAAACTTGCGCGGCGCCGATGATCACAGACTTTTCTTCTCCGGAAGTCTTGATTCCGGCCTCCATTCGCAGCGTCAGGGCCATTACGCCAGGTTGCAGCGTTTTCGCCTCGAGCACCTGAACGTTGAGCCGGTCTAGCCCTGCCGGCTTGAGCGAGGACCAGAAGGCGGGCTCCTCGGCGGGATCGAGCGTCTCGCCCTTCGGAGTTTTTGCGGTTGCAGGAGGAGAGGTAGTGTAGAACCCGGAGAGGGCAACTCTGTCGCCAGCGAGGACGGCGGCCCTCCAGTTGTCCAGCGGGTCGAACGCGAACGATGGCGCAGTTGCAGAAGCCTTTTTCGCGTGGGCCTGTTGAGGGGAGACCTGAGCAAAGACGGCAGGTTGCGAGCAAAGGTATAAGGCGGCGGTCCATGCGAGACAAGCGGTTTTCATTGCTCCTCGTATCCGTTTCAGGAATTCGATTGTATCCTACCAAATCAAAAGGCCGTACTTCTTGATTTTCTAGAGTACCGCCGCATGCCGACAGTCGCTTTTCGCGGAACTTGGGTATGGCAACTTTGCAATCTCCGCTGAGGTTTGCTCAGGTAGCAAATTGATTGAGTCGAGTTCAGAAGAAGCGTATCCTTTGCGAATTGCAAGCCTTTGTCGGAAATTCGGGTTGAAGTGTGGGCGGAACGATACGCAAATGCCAAATCACCTCAAGGTCTCGCTGATTTTTCTGGTGGCAGCACTGACTTTCTCCGCAAGAACGCTTGCCCAAAACGCTCCGCCTCAGCATTCAGGGGCGGCGAAGGATCAGAAAGCAACCGCAGCCCCCGCGCCACCCCATGACATTTCTGGAACCTGGGCGCCGGCCAATGGACCCAACGATGGAATCCAGCCTTACGGCGTAAAGGCCATGCCGAACGACGGGAAGCCGGAGCATCAACTCCCTTATACCCCATACGGACTGGAAACTTACAAGTCACATAAAGCGCCTATTGGAGTTGATGAAGTTCTTCCTTCGGATTACAACGATCCGCGGGATAAATGCGAGCCGCTGGGGTTCCCCCGAGCAGACCTTTATTATCTGAGAGATACTCAGATCCTGCAGAACGAGTACAAAGTGGCGATCTTGTATCAGTATGGAGAAGCTTGGCGCGTGATCTGGACGGATGGGCGGCAACTCCCCAAATTGGTGGATGGAGCCGTGCTGGTGGGGAAGGACGTTCGAGAGCAACGCTTTTATGGCTACTCGGTCGGCAAATGGGTGGACGATAGCACGCTCGTCGTCCAGACGGTCGGGATGATGCCGGAAGACAGAGTCTGGCTGGATCTTACTGGCCGGCCGATCAGCGACGCTGCGCGCGTGGAAGAGCGCTTCCATCGCGTGAACCATGACCGCCTGGAACTGACGGTGACGATTGACGACCCGAAGATGTACACCAAACCTTGGATCGCCATGAACAAGTTTCCAATGCGGTTGCAGGATCCCCACAGGGATGTGATGGAGGTGTACTGCTCTCCGTCCGAAATGGAGAAATACAATAAATTATTCGGCAATCCCACGAGTGCACCGGCGAGTTCGCCGGGTGGCTATACGCCTGGCCGATAGTTTGCGCTGGTGCGCTCCAGTGTCGAGAGATGTTCTTCTTCGATGACTTTCTGGTAATAGGGGGTCTAGGTTAGATATTCTTGGAAAGGAGACAATTACAATGAGAAGGAGGGCTATCTCGGTATTTGGCTTGGCGGTTGCCCTGCTGAGCGCGTCAATGCCGCTGTCCGCGCACCACGGAACCGCGGTGTTTGACATGAGCAAACCGCTCACGATCAAGGGTAACGTCACGGAATGGGACTGGTCGAATCCTCATTGCCTTCTTCAATTTGACGTAAAGGATGAAAGCGGCCAGGTGGTGCATTGGATTGCGGAGACTCAAAACCCTGGAAACATGGTCTACGCAGGTTGGGGGAAGGCATCTTTCAAACCTGGGGATGAAGTTACCGTCACATTGTTTCCGACCAAGAATGGCAAGCCATACGGGCGAATCAGTCAGGTCGTGCTCCCAAACGGCAAGACGTTAAGCGCCAGTGGGGGAACGATCACGGGGGATTCCGCCAGCTCGCCGGGCGCCTCCAAATCGGGAAATTACCCCAAGCAGTGAGCATGGGTTTGTATAAAAGAGGCCAAGTCCGGTGACGTAGTCGCCCTGGAATATGGCCCGTTGCCTGTTTTCTGGTTGCGTACTCTTCCGAAAAAAAGCCCCAATCGGGAATTTGTCTCCCGTCAATTCCTCGCGTAATCCGCTCCGATTTTCGCTACAATAGCTTGGAAGCAGGCGGACGCAGACGGGCGAAACCATGAAAAATGTGCTGGCCATTTATCCGGGGTCGTTTGATCCGGTGACCAACGGGCACCTTGACTTGATCGAGCGGGGCGCGAAGATATTTGACCGGCTGGTGGTCAGCATACTGCGCAACCTTGACAAAGACCCGCTGTTCACGACCGACGAGCGCGTGGAGATGCTGCGCGAAGTTACGCGGCCGTGGCCCAACGTCGAAATCGATGTGTTCAGCGGGCTGCTGGTGGATTACGCGCGGCTGCGCGAGGCGAATGTGCTGTTGCGCGGCATCCGCGCGGTTTCGGATTACGAATACGAATTGCAGATGGCCATGATGAATCGCAAGCTGAATCCAAATGTCGAAACCGTTTTTATGATGCCGGCGGTGGCCTATAGCTATCTCAGTTCGCGGCTGGTTCGCGAAATTGCGCAACTCGGCGGGCCGATTACGGGCCTCGTGCCGCCGCTCGTGGAAGAGCGCCTACGCGCTAAAGTTCTTTAATTCTCAAGGAGCCTAATACCGTGCAACTCGCTGCTCGCGTTAACCGCATTGCTATATCGCCTACCTCCGCTGTAATGGCGGCGGCCGAAAAACTCAAAGCCCAGGGCGTGGACCTGGCCGACTTCGGCCCCGGCGAGCCGGATTTTCCAACGCCGGAGCACATCCAGCGCGCGGCGATTCGCGCGTTGCAGGAAGGCCGCACGAAATACACGCCGACGCCGGGGATCGCCCCGCTGCGCGAAGCGATTTGCAAATGGCACGCGGCGCAGTTCGGCTCGTCCTATACGGTGCCGGAATGTGTCGTGACGGTTGGCGGCAAGCACGCCCTCTTTAATGCGTTCTGCTCGCTGCTGGAAAAGGGCGACGAAGTTCTGATCCCCGCGCCGTACTGGGTCACTTATCCGGAGCAGGTCCTGTACACAGGCGCGACGCCGGTGCCGGTGATGACCGATCCGTCCGACGGCTTTCGGCTGCGCGCCGAGATGGTGTCTCGGGCGATTACGCCGCGAACGAAGCTGCTGATCGTGAATTCGCCGAACAATCCCAGCGGAGCGGTCGTTCCGAACGACGAGTTTGTGAAAATCTACGAAGTGTGCCGCGCGAAAAATATCTGGGTGATGACGGACGAGTGTTATTCCCACTTCGTGTATGGAAACGAGAAGCCGTGGTCGCTCGCCAGCGTGCCGGGAACGAAGCCGAATATCATCGTGGCCGGCTCGCTCTCTAAGACGTTTGCCATGACGGGCTGGCGCGTGGGCTACGCGCTGGCGCCCGAGCCGCTGATTTCGGCGATGATCAAGGTGCAGAGCCAGTCCACGTCGAATCCGACTTCGATCGCGCAATACGCGGCGCTCGAAGCGCTGACCGGACCGATGGATTCGGTGACGGCGATGCTCGCGGAATATGCGCGGCGGCGCGACCGCATCGTCTCCGGACTTCGCGCGATTCCCGGCGTGACCTGCGTTGAGCCCGGGGGGGCATTCTATGCATTCCCCAGCGTGGCTGCTCATCTGGGCAACGGGATCGCGGACACGACTGCGCTCGCGAAAGTGCTTTTGGAAAAGCAGCATCTGGTCTGCGTTCCCGGTGACGCGTTCGGCACGCCCGGTTACATCCGGCTTTCCTACGCGACCTCGATCGATCGCATCGAGGAAGGGCTGCGGCGTCTCGAAAAATTCTTTGCCATGGCGGAAGCGACCAGGTGAATTCGGGAACCAGCCGTTCGGGGCGAGCGCCCGCGCGGCTCGCCCCGATCTTCGTACCTCGCATTTGGGGCGCGCGCGACCTCTCTCCTCTGTTTCCGGAACGCTCCCGAGAACCAGAACCCATCGGCGAAGCGTGGCTGACGGGCGACGAATGCGCGTTTGCCACGGGCGAATTTGCGGGGCGCACGCTGGGCGAGGTTTGGCCCTCGCTCCCGGAGGAATGGACTGGGACGGGGCTGAGCGGGTTGCCGCGCATTCCGCTGCTCGTGAAATTTGTTTTCCCGGAAGAAAAACTTTCGGTGCAGGTGCATCCCGACGACGCATACGCGGAGCAGCACGAGTCCGCGGCGGGCGGCGTTGGGAAAACAGAGATGTGGTATGTAGTCAGCGCGCGCGAGGGAGCGGCGATGCGCGTGGGACTCAACCCGAAGGTGACGCGAGAGTCTTTTCAGCGCGCCGTTGTAGATGGCACCGTGGAGAATTGTCTTGCAAGCGTGGCGGTCCATCCGGGCGACGCCGTTTTCGTGCCTGCCGGGACCGCGCACACGATTTGTCCGGGCGTCGTGCTGTGCGAAATCCAGCAGCACTCAGACATTACGTATCGCGTCTTCGATTACAACCGCATTGGCGCCGACGGCAAGCCGCGCGCGCTGCACATCCGGCAGGCGCTGGAGGTGATGCAGTTCGGCGACCCCGCCGCGGCGGGCGGCGGGCTTTGCGATCCGGTGCGCATCACGCGCGGCGCGGTCACGGAAACGTTTTATGCGGCGTGCCGGCACTTTGCGACCGAGCGCTGGGAATTTCGCGAACGAATCGCCGCCGTCACTTCGGCGGAGCATTTCGATTTGCTTATTTTTCTCGAAGGCAAAGGACGCATCGAGTTCGCCGACGGCGCCGAATCGTTTGCGCCGGCGGAAGTCTGGCTGCTCCCCGCGGCGCTCGGCGCGTATCAACTCGCGCCGGATTCTGCCACGACGCTGTTGCGCGCGTACGTGCCGGACCTGCACGGCTTCGTGCGGCGGCTCACCGAGGAGCGCATTGCGGAAGCGGCGTGGTCACGCGTGGTGCATCTGTGACGAAAGAACGGAGCCGCGAAACGCTCGCTGCGCACGCGATTATTCTTGCCGGAGGACGCGGCACTCGCTTCTGGCCGCGCAGCCGCGCGCGAACTCCGAAGCAATTGCTCAACATCGTCGGCAGCGACACGATGCTCGAACAGACTGCCGCGCGCCTTGCGCCTCTGTTTCCGCAATCGCGCCAGTGGATTGTCACCAACTCCGAACAGGCGGCCGCTGTGCGAATGCAAATGCCGCGCGTCCCAGCGTCGCACATACTCGCGGAGCCGGTTGGCCGAAACACCGCCGCCGCGATCGGACTTGCCGCCGCGCATTTGCTTCATGGCGGACTGGGCGAGGAAAACGACGCGCTCATGGCCGTGCTTCCCGCCGACCATTACATTGCGAAGCCGGCGCGGTATTTGCGGATCGTGCGCGCCGCGCTGCACGTCGCGCACGCCGCGGGATCGCTGGTGGTGCTGGGCATTCCGCCGTCGCGGCCCGAAACGGGCTACGGGTACATCGAACGCGCGCGCGGGAAAGCAGTGGATGCGGATGGCGTTCCCGTTTTTGCGGTGCGCCAATTCAGGGAAAAACCGGCGCTGCCGGTTGCTCGAAAATACGTGGCTTCCGGACGCTATTATTGGAATGCGGGAATGTTTTTCTGGCGCGTGTCGACGTTACTCGGCAATCTCGAGAAATTTCTGCCGAAAACGCATGACGCTCTCATGACCCTTGCAGGCGAAATCGGGACGCCGCGCTACGCGCGCACGCTCGCGCGCATTTATCCGAAACTCGAAAATATTTCCGTGGACTACGCCCTCCTCGAACCGGTCACGCGCCATTCGTTCGCGCCAAGCGTCTTCGTATTGCCCGCGGAAGTGGGCTGGAGCGACATCGGCTCCTGGGCCGCCGTGTACGAATTGCTCGCGCGCAAGGCCGGAGAGAATATTTCCGCGGGGAAATTTGCCGCGCTCGATGCGCAGGGAAACTTTTTCTGGAGCCCGAAGAAATTCGTCGCCGCGGTCGGGATACGCGATCTGGTCGTCGTGGAAACCGATGACGCGCTGCTGCTCTGCCCGCGCGACCGCGCGCAAGATGTTGGCAGGATCGTGAAGTGGCTGGAAGCGCAGAAGCATTATAAACTGCTCTAGCGCTTCACTTAAGCCAGACTTCACTACAGAAGGGGTTCCATGGAGACGCCCCGGTCGTTCCATTATCTCCGCATCGGACTGCGCGGCTTCTTCTACGTCCTCGTCTTCTCAACATTCGCGGTATGGTTTATGTCGATGTATTTCGGCACGTCAAGACCAAAAAGCCCGATGTCCGCCGAGGGCAGAATCTATCCGTATTATTTCCATGGCACGATTGTCTTTGTAACGAGATTTGAGAGTTTCATCGTTCGTTTCGACATCTGGATTCTGCTTATTTGTGCCACCATGGGGATTGGCTTCGCTGCACAGCGGCTCGACATGCTTGAAAGACGAAAAAAACGTTCAAGTTAACTCAACGCGAACGGATTGTTGCCTATTCTCCGAAGTCAGTTTCTCCCACTCATACCGAATGACATATACTTCCGAGTTGTGAGCACGATTAAGTTTGGCACCGATGGCTGGCGCGGCGTCGTCGCCGACGATTTCACATTTCCCAATGTGCGCAAGGTTGCGTGCGCGATTGCGCGGTACGTCGTGCGAGCGGAAAAACCCAACGCGGGAGTGCTCGTGGGCTACGACACGCGATTCGGTTCGGAACGATTTGCGCGGGCCGCGGCGGAAGTGGTGTCGATGACCGGGATGCCGGTGTGGATCGCCGAGAAGGCGTGCCCTTCGCCCGCGCTTTCGCTGCTGGTGAGGCAGCGCGGCGCGGCGGGCGGGATCATGATCACGGCGAGCCACAATCCTTACAAATGGAACGGCGTGAAATTCAAGGCGAGCTACGGAAGCTCGGCGCTGCCCTCGATTGTGGCGCAAGTGGAAAAGGAACTTGCCACGGTGCTGGCAAACGGCGTGCCGCCATTACCTCCGCAAGTGGATCACATTCAAACGCTCGACATTCTTTCGCCGTATCTCGAAACCATCGAGAAAATTGTGGATTGGGAACGAATCCGCGCCGCCAAGTTCCGGTTTGTCGTGGACCCGATGCACGGCGTGGCGCGGGGACTCCTGCGCGAGCTCATGACGCGGCACGGCATCGATTGCGACGAAATTCGCGGCACGCGCGATCCGCTGTTCGGCGGCGTGAACCCGGAGCCGATTGAGCCGCACGTCGAGGCGCTGCGCCGCGCGGTCCTCTCCGGGGGTTATGACGCCGGGCTGTGCGCGGACGGCGACGGCGACCGCATTGGCGCGATGGATCGCGACGGCACGTTCATCACGCCGCACCAGATTTTCTCGATCCTACTCTGGCACCTGGCGGGCACGCGCGGAATTTCCGGCGACGTCGCGAAAACATTTTCCTCGACAAAGATGCTCGACAAGATCGCGGAGAAATTCGGCCGCAAAGTATTCGAGACGCCGATCGGCTTTAAATACATCTGTGAATTGATGCTGGAGCGCGACATTTTGCTGGGCGGAGAAGAATCGGGCGGCATCGGGACGAAACTTTATCTGCCCGAGCGCGACGCCACCGTAATGGCGCTGCTGCTGGTGGAAGTGATGGCGTGGCACAAGAAATCCCTGGGGGAACTCGTCGCGCAGCTTCACGCGGAATTTGGCGAGCACCATTACGGGCGGATCGATCTCGAACTCAAGCCGGGGCAGAAGTTGCGCGCCATCGAGCATTTCAGCGACGCGAAAGTGACGCGCGTGCTCGAATGGGCTGTCGCTCGCCGCGAGGATCTCGACGGGATCAAGCTGTATCTGGGCGAGACCGGCTGGCTCATGTTGCGCGCTTCGGGGACGGAGCCGATGTTGCGCATGTATTCGGAGACTCGGACTGCCGCGGCTACGCGGAAGATTTTGGAGGAAGCGCGCTCGATCGTGCAGCGGTTGTAAGTAGAACAGACTTTAGTCTGTTGGGCTGATTGCGGGCAGGATTCAGAGAAAACCCGCAGGCTGAAGCCTGCGCTACGGGGACGTCGTTTTTTCGCCGGACGATTTCGCGGCGGCGTCGAGAATGCCGTTGATGAAAGCGGACGCATCTTCTGAAGAAAACTTTTTCGCGAGTTCCACGGCTTCGTTGATCACGACCTTCGCGGGAGTGCTCGTCGTGCGCATTTCGGCGAGGGACAGGCGAAGGATGGCGCGGTCGATGGCCGCCATGCGCTCGAGGCGCCAGTTTTTAGCGTGCGAGGAAATGATCGGGTCGAGCTCTCCGGCGCGCGCGGCGGCGTTTTCAAAAAGCTGATTGGCGAATTCCCGCGTGGATTTTTGGGCGCGCGCGTTCTTCCAAAATCCGTCTTCAATCCGGGACGGCTCCTGCTTCCCCATTTCCCATTGGAACAGCATCTGGAGGGCGTACTCGCGGGATTTCCGGCGCGGTGTCATCTAGCGGCGTTTCCCGCGTGGAGGGGTCTTGCCGGAGCGCGAAGCATCCGCCGAGCGAAGCTGCTTCGACAGGTTGGCCATTTCGACGGCAGCGAGCCCCGCGTCGTGGCCCTTGTTACCGCTCTTGAGACCCGCGCGGTCGATGGCCTGCTCGAGCGTGTCGCAGGTGAGAACGCAAAAAATAACCGGAACGCCGGTGTCGAGTTGCGCGAGTTGCACGCCGCGCGCCACCTCACTCGCGATGTAGTCAAAGTGCGCGGTCTCGCCGCGCAGAATGCAGCCGATGGCGATTACGGCATCGACGCGTCCGCCCTCGGCCAATTTTTTTGCCGTAAGCGGAATTTCAAACGAGCCGGGGACATGAACGACCACGATGTCTTCCGCATCCGCGCCGGCAGCTTCGAGCGCGTCCACTGCTCCCGCCAGCAGGCGATCCGTAATAAAACTGTTAAAGCGGCTGACCACCAGGGCGAACCGGATACCCGCGGCGTTTGCCGCCGCGCGAATTTCTCTTCCGTGAGAGGGCTTGTTCATGTGAGTGGGTTTCGGCGGCGCGTGTCCGTGCTACTTTCCGCGAAATTGCGCGGGCCGCTTTTCCAGAAACGCGCGCGTTCCTTCCCGCATATCCTCGGTGGCCGCCAGCAGGCCGAAGAGCGTCGTTTCGAGATACTGGCCCTCTGCAAGCGGCATTTCCGTCCCGCGCTCGATAGCTTCCATCGTGAACTTCACCGAGAGCGGCGCGTTGGCGATAATTTTTTTCGCCAGTGCCTCTGCCGCCGGCAAGAGTTCCGCGGGCTCGTACACATGATTCACGAGTCCGATGCGCAAAGCCTCTTCCGCGGAAATCATTTCACCGGTCAGGCAGATTTCATATGCGGCCCCCTTGCCGCACAATCGCGTGAGCCGCTGCGAGCCGCCATAGCCGGTCATAATGCCGAGCTTCACTTCCGGCTGCCCAAGCTTCGCCGTTCTGCTGGCCAGACGCATCGAACAGGCCAGCGCGACTTCGCATCCGCCGCCGAGCGCGAAGCCGTTGATGGCCGCAATGGACGGCTTGCCAATCGTCTCCAGCAGATGCAGCACGCCCTGGCCAAACGCGGCCGTTTCCTTGCCGCTGACCGGCGTCTGCACCGCGAGTTCTCCGATGTCCGCGCCGGCCACAAATGATTTTTCTCCCGCGCCGGTCAGGATCAGGACGCGCACTTCGTCGCCCTCGCGCGCGGCGATCAGAATATCCCTCAGCTCTTCCATCGTTTTCCGGTTGAGCGCGTTCAGCACCTTCGGGCGGTTGAACGTGATGAATCCGATGCGATCCCGCTTTTCATAGAGCAGGTTTTCGTAGGCCATCCGCATCCCTCAATTCTTCGCCAATTCGAGGGCAATGATTTCATTGCCGCCGCGCTTTCGAGCTTCCTCGAGGCCCGCCTCGACGCGGTTGATCAGGTCGGTGACGATGTCCTCATTATCATAATCCTGCCGGGCGATGGCCTCGGCAACGGCGACGCTCATAGTCAAATGACCGCCATCCCACGGTGGCCGCAATCCGCCGAGCGATTTCTTCAATTTCTCAGCGAACATCCGCGCCCCCGAGAGCGGCGTGTCCGGCAGAACGACCGCCAGGGCCCAGGAAGTGTACTTTATCGCGAGGTCCGTTTGGCGGACGTTTGCCTGCACGGACTTTCCAAGCTGCTCCATGTAGCGGTCAAACGGCCCTTCTCCCTGCTGGCGGAGCAGTTCCGGGCCGCCATCGATCTGCAACAAAGCCAGGGCCAGAGGAATGCCCTGCGTTCGCGCGCGCTGCGATTCGTGGAGCAGACAATCGATATAAGCTCCCCGGGCCAGCAAACCGGTTTTTTCATCGGCCACGGCAAGGGTGCGCACGAGCGTGCGAAGGCGCGTATGGTGCACGCACATGAGCATTTGATCGCCGATGGATTGCAGGAAATACGTTTCGTTGGGTTTCCAGGCGTGCGGTCCGGCGAAACCCACGATCATCATCCCGGCGGGAGATTGCGTCTCCGGGTCCGTGAGCTGGACTCCCAGAGTCGTTTCCAAGCCCATTTCCTTGAGGATGGGTGCGGCGGCGGCTTCGAGCGGCAAACCGCCGAGTGAGTCAGGCGTGGCGCGTTCAATCTGGCCGATCAGGCGCACGATCTGACTGCCGGAGGATGCCTCAACGCTGGAGGCGCAAAACTCCGATGCCATTTGCGGCGGTTGCCCAGGGGGCCCGACCACCGCGAAGCACCTTGCCGCTCGCAAATAATTGCCTACGTCATTCGCGGCAATGGAGAGCATGGCGCGCGGCGAAGGCTGGCGGAACACGTTTTGATTAATTTCCGAGATTTTCGCGAGATCGCGCAGGGTTTCGGGAGCATACGGGGAAGCGGTAGTGGCGCGATTCGCGGGCTCCTCGAGAGGCGCCCTCGATGGCTCGGCCGGCCTGCGCGGAACTCCACCCCCCTCCGGCCACCAGTGCGCGGCTTCGAAGAGGCCTTGCAGGCGCTCATTATTTTCTTCTTCTCCCGGAAACAGCTCCACGATGCGTTGCAGCCGCTCGACGGCCTTGGACTGGAGCGAGTACTGGACAAAAATTTCCGCCTGGACGAGCAGGTCTTCGAGTGTCTGCCCTGATTGAACATTATCCAGAATGACCGTCGACGGATCGCCGAATTTGCGACGGTGCTGTTCCTGAGTGGGAGCTTCAGGGCGATGCGTCGCGGCATTTGACATTCGGGACTTCACACGGCTCAAAAACTCTTGGCCCGCGCGCCCTTTCAACAGATCCACGCGTCCCTGATTGCGCGAGTCGTACGGATCGATTTCGACGAGCTTTTCGAGGGCTTCGCAGGCGCCGGGAAGCTGGTCATTCTCCAGATTCAAATCGAAGAGACGAGCCAGAGCGTCAAAATACTTCGTTTCGCGGTTGATTTCACCGTAGAAGGCCGCCCAGAACTGTGCCAGGCGCAGTGACTTTGGGAATGCTTCCACCAGTCGGTCGACACCGGATGCGAATTCCGATTCGCGCCGCGCTGCGAGCATGCTCTTCTTGGTGCCGGCTAGAAGATCGGCGGCCTTATCTTCCTGGCCGGCGCGAAGAAACTCGGTTGCAAGAGAAAACAATTTTTCAGCCGAACCCGCTCCTTGATTCGTCAGGCGCTCCAGGACGGTGCGCGCAGTGTCCAGTTGGCCGGAACGCATGAGGGCTTCGGCATAGGTCTCGAGGAACGTCGCGTCCTTTTCGGTTTCGCTGAGAGGAGCGAGCAAAGCAGCGGCAGCCGCGGAGTCCCCTTTGCGCAACAGCGCCTGGGCATACATCAATGACGCGCTGCGATCGTTTGGCGCAAGCTGGTGCGCTTTTGCGAAAAACTTGAGCGCCTCGTCCTCATTTTGCGTCGTGAGTTGCCCGGCTCTCAAGTATCCGAGGGAAGCGGCTGCGTGATTGCCCAGACGCTCGGCCAAATCAGCCACGGCGATGTGACGGTCGCGATTTTCAGAATCGAGCTGCGCGATGCGCACAAAGCACGCCAGCGCATCTTCTCCCTTGCCGCTCAGTTCATACGCGAAGGCAGCGGACGTGAATTGTTCGATGGCCTCTTCCGTGCGGTTTTGCTTTTGCAGGAGGAGGGCGTATCGCGCGACGCGTTCCGGAGGCTGCTGTTGCTGCTTCAAAAAGCGCGTGTAAAGGGCGAGGGCCTTGGGCTCTTCCCGCGGGGCCACAAAGCGATCGAAGAGCATTCCGTAGTAAACGGCCGCCCGGTCAGGACGGTTCTGCATGGTGAAGAGGTCGCCCAACGACTGTATGGATTCGAGGTGATTGGGAACGGCGGTGAGCACCGACTGATAGGCTTCGATGGCCTCGTCGATGCGGCTCTTCTCGACGAAGCGCTTCGCTCGATCCAGTTGTTTGATAATGTCCACGCTCATGCGGGTTTGGACTGATTCCTCGGTGAAATTGCGACCGCAGACTCGCGGATCGACACTGGCCAGGACAAAAACAACTATATACCGCTGCGCCTTCGCGTGCCAAACCGATCGCGGCAGGGCTGCTCAATTCGGCAATTCCCTGCTGTCGCATGGTATGGTCGCAACCTCCGACCTAGCTGTGGTAGGACACATTCCGATAAGATTTATCGGGACTTGGCCGTTGTTGCGACCTTTACAGGCTATCGGCCTGCGGAGACTCGCGCGAAAGCCTGAGCCAGCATCAGCCCCATGAGCAGCGCGCCGATTCCAGCAACAGCGACATCGCGCGTCTTCCGAAGACTGAAAGTTCCCACGCGGCACACCAGCAGGTAGCCGACCAGCAAATTAAAAAGGCCCCACAGCACGTTGACCCACGCCGGAGAGAGTCCTTGGCCCGGCGGCGAGGCGAATGGACTCGGAAACGAACGGCCCGACACGCCGTTGGTGAAGTGCGGAACGAAATTCACGAGAAAAACGCCACCGAAGAAGTAGGCGATGTAGTGATACCACTTCATGGGTTCCTCCTTGCATGCTGGGTTTGGAAAAAACACCGGACCGACCGCCGAGATCATAGCACTCACGGGCCGCGGTGCTACCGATAATGGTAACGATGCCTTAGCAGGAAATTCCGTTTTGCCCCCGGTCAACCGATGATCTATACGGGACGCCTCAGTGTGCAACGCGCCAGTCAGGGCCTTGACTCACATTCCGATAAGGGGGGTGGTCTCAATGGGTCAGTGCAACACTTGCTTGCAGTCTATCTGCCGGAGTCTCAAAACCCAAAGTCTTTCGTGGTCGTTGATTTAATCGCAGTGCCACCTCGTCGAGCTCTGTTTGAGAATACCCTGACAAGTCTGTTCTTTTAGGGAAGTACTGACGCAACAGGCCATTTGTGTTTTCGTTTGTGCCGCGCTGCCACGGACTCTGCGGATCACAGAAGTAGACCTTGACTTTCGTGTCTACCGTGAAGCTTTTATGTTGGGCCATCTCCAGTCCGCGATCCCAGGTCAACGAGCGCCGCAACGATGCGGGCAGCTTGCGAACGTGCCGGCTCAGGGCGGCGACCACTGTAGCCGTATCTTTGCTGGACACTTTGACCAGCATGGTAAATCGCGAATGACGTTCCACCAGCGTCGCGATGTGGCTGTTCTTGGTGCCGCCAATGAGGTCGCCCTCCCAATGGCCGGGGATGGCGCGGTCCTCGATCTCTGCGGGCCTTTCTCGAATGGAAATGGCATCAACGATTTGGCCACTGCGGTGTCCACTATCACGCGCGTGCCGCGAGCGGCGAATTCGCCGCTTGAAGCGAAGATGCTGAATCAGCTCCTTTTTCAGCACTCCCCGCGCTTGAATGAATAGGCTGCGGTAAATCGTCTCGTGCGACACGCGCATCCTCTCGTCGTCGGGATACTGAATCTTCAGCCATCCGGAAATCTGTTCCGGCGACCAGTCCAGGATTAGTTTACCCGCAACGATCTCTTGCAGCTTCCCGTGGATAGCAAGAAGGCACCGCTTGGGCCGCAAGGCCGACTCCCAGGCCTGGTGATCGGCTTCATTGGCTCGATAGAGAGGTCGCCCGCCATGGCGGGCGACCTCTCGGCTCACCGTCGAGGCAGCCCGCTCCAACCCTTTTGCTATATCACGAATCGACGAACCGCAAGCAATCCCTCGAGAGATGTCCTCTCGCTCCGCCAGTGTGAGTGTTAGCAGCTAGCGCCGACGGGCGGCCGGAACAATCCCGCCGTGCTGCGACAACATAAAGTGAATGGATACATGGTCCTTGCCGAAGGCGCGCCCAATCTGATGCAACGACTGTCCCGCCTTCCAACGGCACCACATGTCGGTCCGTTGGTTCGCAGATAGCTTCACCCGTCTCCGTTGAGTCATGAACACCACCTTTTAGAGAAAAGACTTATATCAGATGGTGTTGCATCGACCGGTTGAGCTGGCAGGGCTTCTCACGACTTGGCGACAATCATCGAATGGGATTCGATGGGCAGAAAGAAGCATCAGCACATCGGATAGGCAAACAGAGCCGCGTTACGCTTCAAGCAAGATAGGGTCGCCAGCCCGCACTTCGCCGGGCGTGAGGACCGTCGCATAGATTCCCGCGCTCTGCCCATGCTTCTGAACGACGCACTTCAGAATTTCTGGACTCGACTCGCCGGTTGCCGGGTCGAGAGCGATCATCATGCAACGCTGATCAACTTCAGTGATGGCGATTCGCGCTGCGCTCCCAATTCGAAGAGTTTTGCCGACCCACCGCAGCTCGTCGAAAGGCTTGTCGTCCTTCAGATCAACCAGCAGATTGGGACGAAAGCGCCACGAATTTTCCTTCGTTCCGCTTTCTTCCGCAATGCGCGCAACCGTTTGTCGGCTGATGAGGGAAACGGGCGCGACATCGTACGCGCCGCGATAATCACGCAGCAAAAAGAGCGGCCTTCCCGATCTCGCCTCGAGCGCTTTGCGGAGGTCTTCGCTCTCAATGGGCCAATTCTCTCCATGGGCTGTCGCAACGGTCACGGCCACTTCTGGCGTGCCCGCCTTTTCGACGGAGGTTCGGTAATAGAGCAACTCCGGCAACTCGCGCGCGGTGAGCCACGGAAACGAGCTTCGAGAGGTCGCCTGAACGAACGCATAGCGTCGGTCCTCCGCGAAACCTTGCAGAGTCAGCGCTGCCGAAGGCAGCGCCTCACCTTGCATTGACTTAACTGGGTACCGTGTAAGCTGGCGAATAACACCCACAGATTGCATGCGATTTCTCCTTGTTGCCGCGCGACGCGTCGGCTCATTCTCGCGCAGACTGGCGGCGCCCGCAATGGCTCGGAAGACGATAGCGGAGCCGATTGTTGACCATGGCTCCGTATTAGTCGCGTTGTGTTTGCCGGAAATTCGGCAGGCGCCATCCCGCGAATCGTGGTGGGATGACGGCATACCCGGAACTGATCCGCTACCCCTACCTGAACCGGATTCCGTCTGATAACGGCATTCTTGGCAACTGGCTTTCGCGGGCCGTTGCCAAAATCCACATTCCGAGAAGATAACTTAACGGGACTTGGCCACTTACCGTAGGGAACTGTCACCCGTTGTTCCGAGATTTGAGTTCTGCCCAGCACCTCGGCGGATGTCCGTCATCGGGTACCGCCATATGCCATCTATATCTTTATGATTTGTTTATGCCTGGATTTATATGCTAATTTTCCCCGCATCGTGGAGAACAAGATTCCTACGTCTGTCGCCCGCTTCTTTCGACGCGTCGTAGCGTTACTGATCTTCTGCGTGGTTGAAGCTATTTTCTGCCTTTTGGTATTTGGTTCGCACCGTTTTTGGGATCGTTTCGGGTTGGCCTCCGTAGTACAAAAATGGCGGAGTTTGTTCTCTCTAATTCTTATTTGTACGACAACTCTAATTATCTTGTGGGTGGTAGACTTTTTCGAACACCAAATACTTGACAAATGGGAGGGTCGCTAGGGCTTGCGGCCGTCGCGGCAAGCAGACTTATCAGGCAATTAAAACTACCAGCTCAATCGCGCTATAATTTCGGGCATAACTTGGCGGAAGCCGGTTTGTAGGAAGCCCCGAGGGACCAATGAACCGAAGGAATTTCAGCTTGACTCTGACCGCCACCGTCTTAGCCGTTGTTGTCCTGGCCAGAAAGCGATTGCGACAGATCGGCTCCCAGGGTTTTTATTCCATCATGACGCTGCGCCAAAGGAGGGCGAGACTCAACGAAAGACAGAAGCGGATGGACGCTGCGAGTGAAGACCTCAGGGCCATCGTCCAAGCCGAAATCGGCCATATTCGAAAGTGGGGAAAATTCGCAACGCTGGATGAACTAGTTTCAAATCGTGACCTCGGCCCCGAGATGGCGGGGCGTCACGGCTACGTTTACAGCATTTATCTGGAAGGAAAGGGTTTCAATGCCACTGCTTATGCGGCTCCCGGAAAGCAACTCCCTGCGATTGTGAACTCCACCTTCGGCCCCGGCCTCGCGCCGGTGTTAGCCAGGCTTCAAAAAGAGCGATACGTCTTATCGGAATGTGGCCATTCCCACCGTGACCCACTGAGCCACATTCCGATTATAGATCTTCTCAGGAGTTGGCCATGCGTCGAGGAGCAGACGATTTCGGCTGTCGAAATATTGCGCAGGCTCTGCACCACCGAGGCCTCATTCGCGCGCATTTTGGATTGAATGTAATTCGGGATGGCTATGGCCGCGATGATCAAGATCACGGCGACGACAACCAACAGTTCGATGAGGGAGAACCCCGCCTCCCGGCGGCCGGTTCGTTGAGGTCCCTTCTTCGATTTTAGCTGTCTCATGACCCTAATCTCCCGGGTGAATCTGTTGCGTAGTACTCAATTCCATGTCGAGCCTACTATGCGCCGACCTTTTAATTAAAAATGGGGGAGAAGCGCGTAAGCCACTCTCCCCCAAGCGAACCACTGCGAAGGGCAATTAACCGATTGGAGTGGTATCGGCGGCACCGTTGGAACCACGTGAATTGGCTAAGTCCCGAGAAATGGAATTTTCAGAGACTGAACCACTGCCGAATTCGCGTGTCTGTAAGATTTCCTGTTGAAAGTATGGGGAGAAAAAGCAAGGGTGTCTCCAGAACCAACGACCCTAGTGGGGGTCGAAGAGAGGAGACACCCTATGTCTATATCGCCTGTAGGAAGGGTAGCACTGCGGGAGTTGATGGAACAAGCTTGGCAACAGGTGGAAGGGCAAGCGCGGGGGATGCTGAAGAAAGCTGTCGAGGGGCTGCTGGTGGCCGAGCGAGACCGGCGCGTGAGCGAGGCCAAGCAGCGGGGCGAGAAAGTGTACCGTTGGGGCTACACGGTGCGGAAGTGTTGGACGACGCTGTGGGGAAGCCTGGAGCAAGTGCGCGTTCCGCGGCTGCGCGGGCGGGAAGAGATCGGACTGGTGGAACGCTATGAACGGCACGGGTTGGATCAGATGCTGTTCGCGCTGACGGTGGGCGGACTGAGTCAGCGCAAGGTGGTCGGATGGGTGCGGCGGTTTCTGGGCGGGACGCTTTCGCCGGCCACGATCGGAGCGGTGCTGCAGCAAGCGCAACAGCAAGTCGAGCAGCGGCGCAGCGCAGCGATTGTGCCGGGACGTTATCGAGCCATCGTGGTGGACGGAATTTACCTGCGGTATCGGCGGAGTGTTTCGCAGCCAGGACGCAAAGGCGTGCTGCTGGTGGCGGTGGGGGTGCGGGAAGGCGGCGCATTTGAAGTACTGGACTGGCGGGCGGCTTCGGCGGAAACCACCGAGGACTATGAAGAGTTGCTGACACGATTATGGAAACGCGGGTTGGAGAAGGTGGAATTGATCGTGAGTGATGGACTGACCGCGATCGTCAGTGCGGCGCAGATGGTGTATCCAGCAGCTCGGCATCAGCGCTGCCTGGCGCATTGGTTTCGCAACCTGGAAGCGCTGACGCCGCGATTTGCGTGGGTCCAGCGGCGGAAATTCCGGCGGGAGTTCTGGTGGATCTGGGACGCGGAGAACCAAGCGCAGGCACGGGACTGGGCGCGGCGATTCTGCGCGCGCTGGCGGTGTGCCGCGCCGGAGATGGTCGAGAAATTCCAATTCGAGCTGGAAGAGGTGCTGGCGTTTTTCAACTTCCCAGCGCACTGGCGCCATCGGCTGCGCACAACCAACTTGGGCGAAGGCTGGTTCAAACATTTGCGCCGCTATTTGAGCCGCTTCCCCGGATGTCGTAACGCCGAGCACAGCGAGCAGGTTCTCGGTTGCTTCCTGCTCGCAGCAGAATCGATGCATCGATGAGGAGCTTTATGAACCGGAGCACCCCTCAACCTGCTTTCAACAGAAATGCTGGACAGTGCCGAATTCGCCGCACCATTTCCTGCCTGCGGCCACTTGTGGCACACTGAAATGTCTCGGAGCGCATTAGGAATCGCGCTGGGCGGCGAGCCCTTCCACATGCGCGGGCAGATCACTTCGGATTGGAGACTTTTACTGGCGTAAATCTCCGCGCGCCGACAGGCTAACTGATGGACCCACGTTTCGTCCGCAATTTTTGCATCATCGCGCACATTGACCACGGCAAGTCCACGCTGGCCGACCGCCTGCTCGAACTTACGGGCGCGCTCAGCCAGCGCGAGATGAGCGCGCAGGTGCTCGACTCGATGGATCTCGAGCGGGAACGCGGCATCACCATCAAGGCCAAGAGCATTCGTCTTCACTACACGGCGAAGGATGGAAACGAATACCAGCTCAACTTGATCGACACGCCCGGCCACGTCGATTTTTCCTACGAAGTTTCTCGCGCGCTTTCCGCGTGCGAAGGCGCGCTGCTCGTGGTGGATGCAAGCCAGGGCGTCGAAGCGCAGACCGTCGCGAATACGTTCCTCGCAGCGCAGCACAATCTTACGATCATTCCCGTCATCAACAAGATCGATCTCCCCGCCGCGCAACCCGATCAAGCGAAGGAGCAGATCGAAAACGTCCTGGCGATCCCGGCGTCCGACGCGCTCCTCATCAGCGCCAAGAGCGGCCTCGGCGTGGAATCCGTCCTGGAAGCCGTGGTGGCGCGCGTTCCTCCGCCGACTGGCACGTCGGAAGCGCCGCTTCAAGCGCTGATTTTCGACTCCTGGTTCGATCCGTTTCGCGGGGCGGTGGTTCTGGTGCGTGTTATGAACGGCCGGATCACGCGGCACATGAAAATTCGCCTGTGTTTCAATGACCAGGTTTACGAGGTCGAGGCGCTCGGCGCGCTCACACCAAAACCTATCGTCCTCGATGAACTTGTGGCCGGAGACGTTGGCTTCGTCGTCGCCAACATCAAGCAAGTGGCCGATGCGCGTATGGGCGATACCGTCACCGAGGCCGTGCGGCCCGCGCCGCCGCTGCCCGGCTTTGAAGCGATCAAGCCCATGGTCTTCGCGGGGCTGTTTCCGGTGCTGGCGAGCGATTATGAAAACTTGCGAGACGCCCTCGGCAAATTGCAACTGAATGACGCGGCGTTTTTCTACGAGCCGGAAAATTCCGTGGCCCTCGGATTCGGTTTTCGGTGCGGATTTCTTGGCCTGCTTCACATGGAGATTGCTCAGGAGCGGCTGGAGCGCGAATTCAGCATCAACCTCATCACCACCGCGCCGAGCGTGCGTTACCGCATCACGACGACCGCGGGGGACGTCGTCGAAGTGGACAGCCCGACGAAATTTCCGCCGCCCAACGAAATGGCCAAGATCGAAGAGCCGGTGATCACGGCGATGATCATCACGGCGGAGGATTCGGTCGGCGCGATTCTGCAGCTGTGCGAGGAAAAGCGCGGCGTGCAGAAAAATTTCGAGTATCTCTCGCCGCAGCGCGTGATGCTGACGTACGAGTTGCCGCTCAACGAAATCGTGCTCGATTTCTACGACCGGCTGAAGAGCGCGTCGCGCGGCTACGCGTCGCTCGACTATCACCTGGCGGGGTACAAGGAAGCCGACCTGGTGAAGCTGGACATTCTAATTGCGGGCGAGCCGGTCGACGCACTGGCGCTCGTCTGCCATCGCGAATTTTCCTACGAGCGCGGGCGCGAACTCGTCACGCGTTTGCGGAAGCTGATCCCGCGGCAGATGTTTGAAGTGCCCATCCAGGCCGCCATCGGGAGCCGCGTGATCGCGCGCGAAACCGTCGCCGCGATTCGCAAGAATGTGCTGGCCAAGTGCTACGGGGGCGACATCACGCGCAAACGCAAATTGCTCGAGAAACAAAAAGAAGGAAAGAAACGCATGAAGCGAGTGGGGCGCGTGGATATCCCGCAGGAAGCGTTCCTCGCCGTGCTGAAGGTTGCCAGCACTTCTGACGAATAACTCTCGATCATTATTTGGCAGCGGCTTAGAAATGCCGCGACCTCAGTTGCTTGTTTCCGAGCGCTCAAGAGGCGTAAAGTAGTTTATCATGTCAATGAAAACTGCTCTCAAACCGAAGAAGTACGTTACTGATCGCCATGGCCAGAAGATCGGCGTGGTCCTCAGTATTGAGGACTATAAAAAAGTCTTGGCAGATATCGAAGAGCTTGAGTCGATTCGCGCGTATGATGCCGCAAAAGCCTCAGAAGATGAAGCGATCCCATTTTCAAAAGCCACGCAGGAAATTGAACGCTCACGCAAGTGAGTTACTCCGTCCTCATCCTCCGCAGGGCCCAGAGTGAACTTGCCACGTTGCCAAAGGAAACGTACGAAAAAGTGAAAACGGCAATCTCAACCCTCGCTGAGAACGCAAGGCCTCGCGGATGCCGGAAGCTCACGGGGCGAGAAGGCTGGAGGATTCGCGTAGGAAATTACCGAGTGATTTACGAAATCGATGACAAGGCGCAGAATGTCACCGTGTTTCACATAGGCCACAGGCGCGACGTTTACCGATAGCGAGGCGTTGGGCATCAGCCCACAATTCCAAAATGTGTTCACCACAGAGGGCACCGAGAAAACCTTCGAGAAAACCTGGGAAGAGTTAAGGCTTTGGAATTTCGCGGGTTCGCACTTCGGCGCCAAGGCGGCCGCGCGCGAGTTGCACGTTGACTTCGGCGCCGACGGAGACCTGGTCGGCGGCGCTCACTACGTTTCCCGCGGCGTCCGTGCAGATGGCGTAACCGCGCTGCAGGACGCGCAGCGGGCTGCGCTCGTCGAGCTGCACGCGCAGTCGCTCCAACCGCTGGATTTTGCCGACGAGGAACCGCTCCATGCGCATGGCGAGTTCCGCCGAGCGCTGCACGAGCCGCAAGCCAAGCGTTCGGATTCGCGCGCGCAGGTCGAACGACGCGATGCGGGTTGCGGCAATCGTGTAACGGTGGCGCAGACGCTCAAGGCTGCCCTGCAGCGCGACGCCGAGCCGCGAGGTCAGTTCGTCCGTCTGCTGACGGTGACGGCGCAGCAAATCTTCGAGCCTGCGAAAGCCCATGTGCGTTGTCAATTCCTTCAGGTGATGCCGCCACTCGAGCAGGATGTATCGCATGCGCTGAGAAATTTTGTGTTCCAGTTCTCCGAGATGCCGCTGAAATTCCTGCCGCGATTGCACGACGATTTCGGCGGCGGCGGAAGGCGTCGACGCGCGCACGTCGGCCACGAAATCCGCGATCGTGAAATCGGTTTCGTGCCCCACGCCGCTCACGACGGGGATCGTGCACGCCGCAATCGCCCGCGCCACGGATTCTTCGTTGAACGCCCAGAGATCTTCGATCGACCCGCCGCCGCGCGCCAGCAGAATAACGTCCACCATTTGTTTGCGGTTGAAATATTTCAGCGCCGCGGCGATTTCTTCCGCCGCTCCTTCACCCTGCACGCGCACGGGATAAACAATCAGATGCAGATTCGGAAAACGCCGCCGCAGGATGCGAATGATGTCGCGCACGGCCGCGCCCCTGGGCGAGGTCACGACGCCGATGCGCCGGGGCAACATGGGAAGCGGTTTCTTCCGCGCCACGTCGAAAAGTCCCTCGGCATCGAGACGCTTCTTGAGCTGCTCGAACGCGAGCTGCAGCGCGCCGACTCCGGACGGCTCGATGTGCTCGACGTAAATCTGGTATTCGCCGCGCGGCTCGTACACGCTGATCGATCCGCGCACGATGATTTTCAATCCATCCTCGGGCCGGAATTTCAGCCGCATCGCCTGGGTACGAAAGCACACGCACCGGACCTGCGCCTTCGCATCCTTGAGGGTGAAATAGAGATGTCCGGATTGCGCGGGGCGATAGTTGGAGACTTCGCCCTCCACCCACAAATTTGAGAATTGCGAGGCCAGCACGCCGCTGATTCGCGCCGTCAACTCCGCGACGCTCCAGATTTTTCGCTCCGGCGCGAGATTCAACTCGAATTGCTTTACCTTTTCAGCCATTGCACCAGCCACAGGATCAGCGTAAGCGCCACGCTCAGAAGGATACACGTCACCACCGGGAAATAAAACGAGCCATGTTTTCCCTGGTACGCAATGTCGCCTGGCAAACGACCAAGCTTGAGCGGCAACCCTCCCGGCCGCGAGGCGAACCACACGAGCGCGCCAAACGCCGCAAGTGCCGCGCCCGCGAAGACCATCATCCGACTGAGTTCGCGCATGAGTTCCGCCAGTTCCAATTCTACCTAATTTGCGAGGGAAACAGCTTCAGGTTGGGTGACGGCCCGCACATCCATGGGTGACCAAGGACACAGCCTCTTCCGGCAGGATAGCCCATCGTTGATGCGAAGCTCTTGGGCGCTTCGAGAGCTGTGAAATTGGCCGAACCAAAGCTTGGAGGTTCCACATGAAAAACATGCGACGGGTGTCGCTTGCTCTAATCGTGTTCTTTCTACTGGGTTCCAGCATGGCCTTCGCCCACCACGGGACTGCAAACTACGATACGACGAAGTCGATCACCGTAAAAGGTCCAGTGACGAGCTTCCAGTTTATCAATCCCCATGTGACTATTTCTATGGATGTAAAAGAGGACAAAGGGAACGTTCAGAATTGGCAAGGAGCACTGACTAGCCCCAATCGTTTGACGCGAACTGGGTGGACGAAAGATTCGATCAAGCCTGGCGACGTGATCTCAATTAGCGGCTTTCCTGCTAAGAGTGGAGCGCCGGAAATCTGGATTCAAAAAGTTGTGTTGGCCAACGGCCAGGAACTCGAGACGGGTGGCGGAAACTAGGTCGCAGGCAGTGCGTCCCACTCAACGGCTATCCGCGACGGTGCCTATGTCCCTTGAAGTCGGCGTTCGGTGAGCAGAAAAAAATCAGATCAATTCGTGGCCAGCGAAGAAATAGCCAAGCTCAAACGCCGCCGTTTCTGGGGCGTCCGAACCGTGCGTGCAATTGTTGCCAATGCTGGTGCCGAGGTCGCGGCGAATTGTGCCCGGCGCCGCCTTGGCGGGATCGGTAGCACCCATCGTCTCTCGCCACTTCAGGATTGCGCCTTCGGCTTCAAGGGCGAGCACGACCACTTTGCCGGAACTCATGAACTCGGTCAGTTCGCCAAAAAAGGGGCGCGCCGCATGCACCGCATAGAAACCCTCGGCCTCCTTGCGCGTGAGCCGCAACGATTTGACCGCGACGACCTGAAATCCGGCCTTGTGAATTCGTGACAGAATTTCCGCCGCCAGACCGCGCCCGACAGCATCCGGCTTTATGATTGCTAGTGTTCGTTCGATCGCCATTCAGTCAATCTCCATGAATTAAGATTGAGGCAAGGAGGCAGGGGCAAGAAACCTGCTTTGCTATTGCTTCCTTACTTCTTAATTACCGCCGCCAAGGTAGAACCAATGTCCGCCGGACTTTGAATTGTATGAATTCCTGCCGCGGCCATCGCTTTGTACTTCTCTACGGCGGTGCCAGCGCCGCCGCTGATGATCGCGCCCGCGTGGCCCATGCGGCGTCCCGGGGGCGCGGTCTGCCCGGCGATCAATCCGACGACGGGTTTTTTCACGTTGGTCTTGATGTAGGCAGCGGCCTGCTCTTCCGCGTCGCCGCCGATTTCGCCGATCATCACGATGGCGTGCGTTTCCGGATCTTCGTTGAAGAGACGAATCGCATCGAGGTGCGTCGTGCCGATGATCGGATCGCCGCCGATGCCGATGCAAGTGGACTGGCCGATGCCGAGTTGCGTCAATTGATGCACGGCCTCGTACGTGAGGGTTCCGCTGCGGCTCACGACGCCGATATTTCCCTGCTTGTGAATCCGCCCGGGCATGATCCCCATCTTACATTTTCCCGGCGAAATAATTCCCGGACAGTTCGGCCCGATCAGGCGCGTCTTGGAATTTTTCAGCACAGCCGCCACGCGGACCATATCGAGCGTGGGAATCCCTTCCGTGATGCAGATGACGAGCGGCACGCCGGCGTCGATCGCCTCGAGAATCGCGTCCGCTGCAAACGGCGGCGGCACAAAAATGATGGACGCGTCCGCGCCCGTTTCGCGAACCGCATCGGAAACGGTGTCGAACACGTGCACGTTCTCGTGCTTCGTGCCTCCCTTCCCCGGCGTCACGCCGGCGATCACCGTCGTGCCGTATTCAATCATCTGTTGCGCGTGGAAGCTGCCTTCGCGCCCAGTAAGGCCTTGCACGACGACGCGCGTTTTTTCATTCACCAGCACGCTCATCGCGCACCTCCTGCTAGCGCGACAACTTTCTCCGCTCCATCCCTCATATCCTTCGCGATCGTGAGCCCCAGGCCCGAGTCGCGCAAAATATCCTGTCCTCTTTCCACGTTGGTCCCTTCCATGCGAACGACGACCGGAATTTTGAGGTTCAGTTCCTTCGCGGCGGCGACGACGCCCGACGCCAGCACGTCGCACCGCAGGATTCCGCCGAAAATATTGATGAACACGCCCTTCACGCTCGGGTCTTTCACCAGGATCTTGAACGCGTTCTTCACCTGCTCGGCCGAAGCGCCGCCGCCAACGTCCAGGAAATTTGCCGGCGAGCCGCCTGACAACTTGATGATGTCCATCGTGCTCATCGCCAGGCCCGCGCCATTGACCATGCAGCCGACATTGCCTTCGAGCTTGATGTAGTTCAATTTGTAGGTGGACGCTTCCACTTCCAGCGGATCTTCCTCGTTCAAATCGCGCAGTTCAGCAAGGTCCTTGTGACGGTAGAGCGCGTTGTCGTCAAACGCCATCTTTGCGTCGAGCGCGACCAGCTTGCCGTCGCCGGTCACAATCAGCGGATTGATTTCCACGAGCGACGCATCGGTTTCGAGGAACGCGCGGTAGAGCGCCTGCAGGAACGGTCCGGCCGCAGCGGCCGCGCCATCCGTAAGCCCCAGGCCAAACGCAAGCTTGCGCGTATGGTAGGGCTGCAATCCGGTAGCCGGAAGGATCGTCTCGCGCAAAATCAACTCGGGATTCTTGTGCGCCACTTCCTCGATTTCCATCCCGCCCGCCGTGCTCGCCATGATCACGGGAGCAGCCACGGCGCGATCGACCAGAATACTCAAATAAAGTTCGCGCTTGATGTCCAAGCCTTCTTCGATCAGCAATCGCTGCACGATGCGTCCGGCAGGGCCGGTTTGCGGCGTCACCAGCTTCATGCCCATCATTTTCTTGGCAAGGTCGGCCGCTTCCGCCGGCGATTTCGCCAGTTTCACGCCGCCCGCCTTGCCGCGGCCTCCGGCGTGAATTTGCGCCTTTACCACGACGATTTTTGTTCCCAGCCGCTCAGCTACGGCCCGCGCCTGATCTGGCGTGGTGACCATTTCTCCGCGAGGCGTGGGGACTCCGAACCGCCTGAAAATTTCTTTGGCCTGATATTCATGGATCTTCATCGCCCGTCCATCAGTGCTAGAATTTGGTTACATTGGAAACTTTAGAGTTTATAGGGAACACTCGAACCGGGCAAGGCGAAAGGACCCAAGTGAGTTCGCAACGGATGCCAATTCGGAACAGCGCGGCAGTACGTTCTCTGCGCATGGATTTCGCGCTACCAGTAGGACGGGCTTCAGCCTGTCGCTTTCTGATAGAGCTCCCTATCGAAACCCGACAGGCTGAAGCCCGTCCTATTGGTGCGAGGCGTTCACACTCGTGATGCAATCACTCATCAAAAAGGTGGAGGCGGGCTCGGACCTTTCGCGCCAGGAAGCCGAAACCGCGATGGAGGAGATTCTTTCCGGGCGCTCGAACGAAGAAACCATCGTCGCGCTGCTGACGGTACTGCGCGCGAAAGGCGAAACGGTAGGGGAGCTGGTCGGCTTCGCCCGCGCGATGCGGCGGCATGCGACGCCGGTTTTCGCCGACGGATCGCGCCCCGATGAATTACTTGTGGACACGTGCGGCACCGGTGGCGATTCGTCCGGGACATTCAACATCTCGACTGCTGCGGCATTCGTTGCGGCCGGCGCGGGTGTGCGCGTCGCCAAGCACGGCAACCGCTCGATTTCATCGAAATGCGGCTCGGCGGATGTTCTCGAAGCGCTGGGGGTTTCGCTCGACGTTCCGCCGGAGCGGGTCGGCGCGGCCATCCGCGAGATCGGGATCGGATTTCTTTTTGCGCCGGCGCTGCACACGGCCATGCGGCACGCCATGCCGGCGCGGCGCCGCCTGGGGCGCACCGCCTTCAACTTACTCGGTCCTCTGACAAATCCAGCCGGCGCGCGTGCGCAGGTGGCGGGAGTTTTTTCGGAGAAGGTCGTGGAAAAAGTGGCGCTCGTGCTCAGCGAACTGGACGTCGAGCGCGCGTTCGTCGTTCACGGCGCGGGCGGGCTGGATGAAATTTCTCTGGCCGGCGAGACGACGGTTGGCGACGTCCACCGCGGTGTGGTGCGGATCTATCAAGTCACGCCGGAAGATTTCGGCCTGGAGCGCGCGCCCCTCGACGCGATTTCGGGAGGTGACGCGGCGTACAACGCAGCTCTTATCCGCGCGATTCTTTCCGGCGAGACCGGCCCGCGCCGGGACATCGTCGTCGCCAACGCCGCCGCCGCAATTGTCGCCTCCGGCCGCGCCGCGGATTTCCTTGACGGCGCGCAGATCGCCGCCGCGTCCATCGATTCCGGCGAAGCCTTAAGAAAACTCGACGCATTCATCGTTTTCACGCGCAGCACAAAGTAGCGCAGGCTTCAGCCTGTGGGTTTTAGTCCTTGCAGACACCAAACCCCACAGGCTGAAGCCTGCGCTACTAAAATTTAAATCGAAAGAAAATTTCTGAGGAGTTGCATCCCCACTTCGGTGAGCACGGATTCAGGATGGAATTGCACGCCCTCCACGCGCATGGTCCGGTGGCGCAGGCCCATGATGATACCGCCTGTCTTCGCGGAGATTTCCAGATCGGCCGGAATCGATTTCTCCTCAACGATGAGCGAGTGATAGCGAGTGGCGACAAAATCCTGAGGCAAATCTTTGAAGACCGTTTTGTTGTCGTGATGGATGCGGCTAGTCTTGCCGTGCATGATCTCCGGCGCGCGGATCACCTTTCCTCCGAACGCGTAGCCGATGGCCTGGTGGCCGAGGCACACGCCCAGGATGGGAATCTGCCCCGCGAAACGCCGGACCACTTCAACGCAGATGCCTGAATCTTCCGGCGTGCCCGGCCCGGGAGAAATGACGATCCGCTCGGGTTTTTTTGCGGCAATTTCGTCGAGCGTAATCTGATCGTTGCGATGCACGTCCAGCTTCCCGCCCAACTGGCCAAGGAACTGCGCGAGGTTATAAGTGAACGAGTCGTAGTTGTCGAGAAGCAGAATCATCGCTGGCGGCTCATGTCAGTCTTCTCCGCGCCGGCTGCGTACACACAGCCGCATGCGGAAAGATGGAACAGAAATCATAAAGCAGGCGGACCGGTAGGACAAATCAACGCGCCTCGGCCCGCATCGTGTCCGGGTCGGGTTCTTCTTCGTCCTGCGCGCACTTCCGGCGGGTGTCGGAAACGAAGTCGTCGAGCTTGCCCTGATCGCGCATCTGGATGATTTTATCCACGTAGGGCCAGCGCGCGTCGGGCTCCCCCTTGAGGATCGACTGGTACGCCTTCAGCGCACCGAGCAAGCCCGCTGTCGCCACCGCCTGTTCGTCCTTGGCTTTATCCGGATGCTCGATCATATACGCGGCGCTCGAGATGATCATCTGCCTGACGATTTCCTTGGAATGTCCGCGGGGCGGATTCGGCATCTTGCCGAAATAGTCGAAGCACACATTCACGGTGATGTCCGGAATATCCACGATCCATTGGATGACCCAATCGCGATTGTCCTTGGCATCCTTGGCGAGCGGATCCTCTTCGAGTTGATGCGCGACCTTCACGGCCCGGGCGCGCTCTTCGGCTGTGGACGGGCCGCGCTGCGGCGGCTGCTGTGCGCGCGCCGTCCGAACAGCAAAAAAACCCAGCAAAGAAATTGCTATGGCGATGGCCCGAATCGAGTGCGCCTTCATGGTGTGCTCCCGCTGCCGATGGCCGTGCGATTGGCCCCGATTCCCCTGAATTCTAATAGTACACGAATTTGCCGGGGAGGCGAATCAGGTAGCGCGGGCTTCAGCCTGTGGGGTTCAAGCTTTGCACGTGCCAACCCTGCAGGCTGAAGCCTACGCTACCCAAGCGCCGCGCCACTTGGCCGTGTACAATGAAATGGCAAGAAGAATCTTGTGAATCGGCGCCCCAGAAAAAAGCGCGAGATTCCAGGGAGTTTTTCACAAGGGGCCCATGCCAAAGTTTGAAAAACACATTTTCATCTGCACCAACCAGCGGCCGGACGACAACCCACGCGGCTGCTGCAATGCTTCGGGCGAGGCCGAACTTCATCGCGTATTCAAAGAAAAATTGCGCGAGCGCGGGATTCCAAACAGCAAAGTCCGTGCGAACAAGTCCGGATGCCTCGATCAGTGCGAGGCCGGCCCAACTGTTGTGGTGTATCCCGACGCCGTTTGGTACGGCGGCGTAACTCCCGCGGATGTCGATGAAATTATCGACTCGCACATTATCGGCGGCCGGCCCGTCGAGCGCCTGATCATTCCGGACTCCGTGTTGAATAACACCCAGAAAAAAGCGTAGGCCTTTAATTCACACCGCAAACCTGATCTGTGAAACGCAACTCATCAAGCAGAGAACGCAGGCTTTTTGTAGCGCCGGCGTCTCGCCGGCGTTTTTTGGTCACTCTATATTGCAAAAATGGCGGCGAGACGCTGGCGCTACAGCACAGCTGCTAATTGACACCCGCGCACTCCCAGCGTAGATTCGCGCCACGCTCATGATGGAATCCAAATTCAGTCGAGCCGGGAGGTATCCATGAAGTGGAAGACGTGTCTTTTCCTGTTGTCCGTGCTGATCGCTTCGCCTTTGTTCGCGCAACAAAATGTACCTGAAATTCCGTTTGACTCCGTTCCCAATTTCTTCAAACTTCCGCCCGGAATGAATTTCGGCGAAGTTCCCGGCGTGGCCGTCAATTCCAAAGGACACGTCTTCGTGTTCACGCGATCGAACAGCGCCAATGGTCCAGCCTACGCCCCTGCGGCGGCGCAACTGTTTGAGTTCGGCCCGGACGGCGCGTTCATTCGCGAAATTGGCAAAGGTCTTTATGCCTGGTCCGAAGCCCACAGCGTGCGCATCGACAAGGACGACAACATCTGGGCCATCGACAAAGGTTCCGACATGGTGATCAAGTTCAACCAGGCCGGCCGCGTGGTCATGGTTTTCGGCCGGCGCGCCGAAGGGGCCGACGAGGAGACCAAACCTTGGGCGCACCCAGATCCTCCGCTTCCTGCAGTGGATGGACTCTTCCGCCAGCCCACCGACGTGGCCTGGGATTCGGACGGCAATATCTACATCACCGACGGGTACGTCAACTCGCGCGTCGCGAAATATGACAAGAATGGAGACTGGGTAAAATCCTGGGGCGAGAAGGGCACCGGGCCGGGACAATTCCGTCTGCCTCACGCCATCGTGATTGACCGCGACAACAATCTTTACGTGGGCGATCGCACCAACCGGCGCATTCAGGTGTTCGATACCGAAGGAAAATTTCTGCGCATGTTCACGATTGACGTGCCTCCCGCTCCCGGAACGCACTCGGTCAATGGCAACACTCCCACGGGCGAGCGCCTCGCCGCCGTGCTCGGCGCTCCCAATTCCATTTGCATCACGCCCGGCCGCGAACAAGTGTTGTATGTTGGAGAAACCACATTCCCCGGCCGTATCTTCAAAGTTTCGCTCGACGGAAAGGTGCTCGGCGTGATCGGCCGTTCGGGCCGCCAGCTCAAGCAGTTTTCCGGCGCGCACCAACTCGCCTGCGCACCGGATAACGTGGTGTACGCCGCGGAAACTTCCAATTGGCGCGTGCAAAAATTAATTATTCATCCACAAGCATCGACCGGGGCCCGGTAGCGGGGGTAAGTAGCGCAGGCTTCAGCCTGTGGGTTTTGGTCCTTGCAAGCACGAACCCCCACATGCTGAAGCCTGCGCTACTGAACCTTCACCTCGACGCTGGCTGCCTTCGTGTGTCCGGCGCCGTCGTCGATCGTAAGAGTGTATTTCGTTGTCTTGCCTGGTGAAACGTGAACGCAACGACTGAAGGCCGGCCAGACAGGCTCTTCTGCCTGTGGCTCGATGTTCACGGTTTTTGCGTTTGAAACGCTATAGCAGAGAGAACTTTCCTCTCCCGCCTGAATGGTTGCGGGAGACGCGGTATAACCAAGTATGTCGAAGCGATTCCCGCCCATCATCTCGAAAGTCTGCTGATCCTGTGCACGCTGCTTTTCCGCTGCCCTGTCCGCAATGGCTTGATTTGCCTGCCAGCGCGAATAAAAGACCCATCCGATGTAAAGACCCACGAAAAGAAAAGCCACAACCGACACGATAATATAAATTCGAAATCCCGTGCGAGGATCAGGGGCGGGATCATTCAACACAAAACACCATCCGGTATTTTCCGTCAGACATTTCGCGCGGATAAAATTCATAGCAAATAACTTACTTACTGCGAGAGCCGAGCTTAGCGCCACCCGGCGCGGGATCGAGTCCGCGATGCGCGATTTCGAGAGCGGTGAGCAAGGCTCGCGCTTTGTTCACCGTCTCCGTATATTCCGTCTCGGGGACCGAGTCCGCAACCAGTCCCGCACCCGCCTGCACGTACGCCACGCCCTTCTTCACGACCATGGTGCGAATCGCGATGCAGGAATCCAGATTCCCCGAGAAGTCGAGGTACAGGATCGCTCCGCCGTAGATGCCGCGCCGCGTGGGCTCGAGTTCGTCGATGATCTCCATGGCGCGGACTTTCGGCGCGCCCGAAAGCGTGCCTCCGGGAAAACAGGCGGCGAGCGCATCGAAACAGTCCACGTCTTCCCGCAAATGTCCGCGCAAGCTCGAAACGAGGTGCATCACGTGCGAGTAGCGTTCGACAAACATCAGCTTCTCGACGCGCACCGTGCCGTATTCCGACACGCGGCCCAGATCGTTGCGCCCCAGATCGACGAGCATGATGTGCTCGGCCTGCTCCTTGGGATCGGCGGCCAGTTCGGCTTCAAGCACCATGTCCTCTTTTTCATCGGTGCCGCGCGGGCGCGTCCCGGCGATGGGCCGGTAAAACGCTTCGCGGCCCTGCACCTTCACGAGCATTTCGGGCGAACTGCCAACCACGGCTAGATCGTTCAGCTTCAGGAAATACATATACGGCGACGGATTCACCACGCGCAGGGAGCGGTAAATCTCGAACGGGTCGGCGTCGGTTTTCGCGGCGAAACGCTGGCTGATGGCCACTTGAAAAATGTCGCCGGCGCGAATGTATTCCTTCGATTTGTTCACGGCATCGAGAAATTTGGCGCGCGAGAAATTGGATGTAACCTTGAGCGGGCGCGGTTTCCTGCGCTTCGGATGTTCCGCGGCCACGGGCACGTCCAGGCGGCGGCGCGTGGAATGGATTTCACGCACGGCCTGGTTGTATTTCGCGCGCAGGCTGCCTTCGCCGCCGGTGAACACGTTGCGCACAATCCAGACTCTGTGCCGGACGTGATCGAACACGACGAGGCCGAGAAAAAACATCATGACGGCGTCGTCCATTCCGACGTCGTCGCGCGTCGTGTCCGGGATGCGCTCGATGAGCCGCACCATGTCATAGGCAAAATAGCCGATCGCGCCCGCGACAAGGGGCGGCAAGCCTGGCACGCGCACTGGGCGATACCTCTCCACGCGGTTGCGCAGGTAATCGAGCGGATTCACCTGCACCCAGGACGTACGGCTATCGCTTTCCAGCACGCAGGCGCCATTGACGTAGCGGAACACTTCGCTCGGGTTCGCACCCACAAACGTGTACCGCGCAATTTTTTCTCCGCCCTCGACGCTTTCGAGCAGGCAGGCGTACCGCGCGTTCTGCGCAAGCCGAAGATAGGCCGAAACCGGCGTGAGCGTGTCGGCCGTGAACGTTTCGTACACAGGCACGAGGTTCCCTTGCCGCGCTAGCTTGCCGAAGGACTTGAAGTCAGGCTGGGTCATAAATTTCCAGACGATTCCCCGGCGCTACCCGTCACGAGCGGCGCTCCTTGAATTTTTCTTCCCGCTCGAGCGCCGAAACCACCGCCCGCCGCATGGCGCTTTCCGGCGCGCGCTCGCCCGTCCAAATTTCGTATTGCGCGAAACCTTGCGCGAGAAACATTTCCACGCCGGAAATTACTTCGATGCCCTTCCGGCGCGCCAGCCGCAACAATTCCGTTTCCCGCGGACGGTAAACCATGTCCATGACGATCCGGCAATTCAATTCCGCGCTGCCGAGTGGAGACCCGCCGCGCGGGTGCATCCCAACCGGCGTGCAATTCACAATCGCATCGAAAAATTCGTGCGCCAGATCGGCGCGCGCCACTGCCTGCCCTCCGACGGCGCGAGCCAGCGCGCGGGCTCGTTCCGGACGCCGGGCACAAAGACATACATTCGAGCCCGCCTGCGCCAGCGCAAATGCCGCCGCTCTCGCGGCGCCTCCCGCCCCAAACAGCAGCACCCGGCTCCCCGCGAGGCGCATCCGCTGCTCCAGGCTGCGCAGGACTCCGACGTAATCTGTATTGTACCCGTACAATCGCCCGCCGCCACGCACGACAATGGTGTTGACCGCTCCAATGCTCGCAGCCAGCGGATCGCAATCATCAAGAAACCGCAGTATCGTTTCCTTGTGCGGAATCGTGACCGAAATGCCCGCGACTTCAAATCCCCTTATCGCACCGAGAAAATCTCGCAGATTCCGAACGAGAAACGGCACAAAAACCGCGTCGAATTTGCGCGCGTGAAACGCCGTGTTGTGCAACAATGGCGAGAGCGAATGACCGATCGGATCGCCGATCACGCCATACACACGCGTGCGGCGCGTGATTTGCGCGGCCCGGTAATGATCGGCCATCGCATCCAGAGAGAGCTGGCCAGGCGCCGTGGCCTGCTCCACTGCCGCATACGCCAGAGCGCTCCCCATGCTCAGCGATAGGACGCGCCCGGCGAGTCCGAATTCACCCATCGGTATCGCGACGAGATCGCGACGGGTCCGGGCCAATTCGCAGATGCGCACGCTGTCAGAAACGGAATGGCACAGCGCTGTGATCTTAATCGCTTGTCCACCTGCGCGCTCCAACCGGCGGACGATTCCTCTGAGGTTTCGCGGCGTTCCGCGAAAATCATGGTACGACACCATCACACGCGCGGGAGAAAGCGCGCGCGCCAGTTCACCCCGCGCCATACGCTTCGCCGTTTCGATTTCAAGGTCGCACCAGTCGCAGCCGGAACGGGCCGCTTGCCCCAGGATCTCGATTTGCTCTTCCCGGCCGCCTCGAAACAGCCCTCCACCCTCTTGCCGCCGGCACGTGGCAATGAGCACGGCGCGCGGCCGCTTGCGGCGCAGCCAGGTCAGGAAAGCTTCCCGTTCCTTCGCGCTGCGAAGATAGTCGAGGCGCAGTTCCAGCGTGCGCGCCTTGCGCAGGCCACGACGGACCTGCGACCTCATTTCGCGCCCCGTTTCGGCGGCGACGACGCCACACACGTGATCTTTTCCGAAGAGACCCTTCAAGCACCCTCCACCCCAGAAGCTAAACTTTAGGCTTCTATCACGTGGGTGACAAATGTGTAAAGCCTCCCCCCACGATTTCTTGACGGTCCAGGGAGCCGGTGCTAGCTTTGAAGGGCAGCCTTAACCGGTGTGAGGATATATAAAGTTGCGAGCGCGAGGAGCAGTCTCGATGCACAAAAAGATCAGCTATCGTATTCTGATTATGGGACTTAGTGTAGGACTGGGCTTGATGGCCTCCACCGGAATTGCCAATGCGCAACAGTATGCTCCGACCACCCCGACGCAAGCGGACTTGTATTGCTCTGGTGTGATAGAGGACAAGCCGGTTCCGAACGACCTCTACGTGATTTCCGGCGAAGATTCCCGGTACCGAACCTCCTTCCAAGAGGGCGAACCCGTATATATCAACAAGGGGGCGGAACAAGGAGTGAAGGTTGGAGACCAGTTCGAAGTGGTTCGGCCCATAAGCGATATGATGGCGAAAACCGTGTGGTTCAAGTACCAAACTATGTTGAGCCGCGCGATGGGCTCCAGATACGCCGATATCGGGCGGTTGCGCGTCGTACACGTCGATGCGAAGACATCCACGGCGGAAATTGACATAAACTGCGAACCGATGCAACGCGGCGACATTGTGCGTCCGTTTGTTGCCCGACCGGTTCCTCAGTTCCACAACGTGAAGCTCGATCCCTTCGCCGCGCCATCAGGAAAGAAAACCGCCATGGTCGTGACCGCCAAAGATTACGCCACGCTCACCGGCCCTGGCAGAATCGTTTACGTCAACCTGGGAAGCGCGCAGGGCGTTCGGGTGGGAGACTACTTCCGCGTGTTCCGCTATCAGGGGACTCGCATCGAGACGGTCGCTCAAGTCCCAGACACGGCCTACAAGGCGTACGGGTTTGGAAGCGCCCCCGTCGCGTACCAGTGGAACAATCTCCCGCGCCAGGTGCTGGGCGAAGGAATCGTCGTGCGCACCGGCTCTAATTCCTCCACCGTCATGCTGACGACTGTGCGAGGGGCAATTTTTATGGGCGATTATGTGGAAGTGGAATAACTGCAGCCAGGGTTACTTTCCGCAATCCGCGCCGGAGAAAAAAGGGTCTGATTCGCAAGGCGAATCAGACCCTTTTTCGTTTCCGGGTGAGAAAAATCAACACATACTGGCGAATCGCCGGCTCTCCGCCCGCCATTTCACGATTCGGAAATCGTTCGCTGTCCCTTCTCGGAAAAAACTTCCGCAGTGAAACCAAACACGTCCGTCGCGGGATCGCGCCAGGCATCGCGCGCCAATCCGGCTTTTATACAGGTTTCCTCGAGCAATCGTCGGGCGGACCAATTCCGTTCCGTGGCGACTTGCGGAAGCAGAAGTCCACTAAGGGACCCACGAGCCACCATAAGTCCATGCCGGCCCGCGACAATCGCTTCGGGCAGAATACGTTCCGGAGCGGTCAAGACGGAGATTTCGATTTCCAGGCTCGCTACTTCCTCGGCGCCCACAGGAGCGAAGCGCGAATCGTACAGCGCCGCGTTGATCGCGGAACGGGCGACCACATCCGCGAGCGGGCCGGGATTCTCGACCTGTCCCACGCAGCCGCGCAGCACCCCGGCACGGTATAGGCTGACGAATGCTCCTCTAGGTTCGGAAAGTGGTGCGGGGAAAGCGGGAAAATCCAGGATGCGTTTCTCGAGGATGGCGCTTGCAATCGCGCGCCGCGCAATCTCCACTAGCGCCAGCCAATCATCACTGGACAGTCGGGACATCCTGAGCATTCTTGCGGCGTTCGAGAATTCTGAGGTGACGCCGTTGCTTTACGCTGCCGTCGACACGGCCCCAAAACTTTTGAAAATACTGAAACGCGGAGACCACCGCGCTTCCCACGACCAGCCACAACAGCAGCACGCCGAGCGGCCGGATGATGGTGTGTTTTGCCGCCAGGATCACCGCGCAAACGGCGATCACTTGCAGAACCATTTTCGTTTTACCGAGCGCTGAAGCTGGAATCGTAAACCCTTCGGCGGAAGCGATATTGCGCAGCCCGAGAACCACAATTTCCCGCCCGATGATAATCACTGCCATCCAGCCGGGCACCAGGCGCATTTCCACCAGCGAAATAAACGCGGCCGACATCAAAAGCTTGTCGGCAATGGGATCGAGCAGAATTCCGAGCGTCGTGACTTCGCTCCGCCGCCGGGCATAGTAGCCGTCCGCCCAATCCGTGGCCGCGGCCGCCAGAAGTATGAGCACACCCCACTCGCCAAAATTAATCGTCACTCCCAAAAATGCAATGTTTGGTTCGCGGGTCAGAAGGATAACGACCAGCACCGGGATAAAGAAAATGCGTAGAATCGTCAGGCTGTTTGGCAGGTTCATGACGCACCCGGGGGGCTCCCTGCTCCTATTTGGACGTACCCGCCCAGTCGTGAGGCGTAACTCACTATAGACGCACCGGTGCGGGCAGTCAACGATTGCTCAAGGCGAGTTCCTCTCGACACGTGCGAAAGCGCACGTCCAAGCATAGTGCGCGCAGCTAAAACCATGTACTCATAAGCAACCCGCACCCGCAAGGCTGTGCAAATCATGACTTTACAACCAATCGGTTAGGAAAGGGGCCAAATGCTTAATGATTCAGCAATTATTCCTACAACTCAATGAAAATAATATAGTTACATAGACTCCCGGAGCCTGGGATCACCTTGCGATCAAAACTCCCCTCAGTCTGGCCCCAAGTAGAGAAAGTGATTTCCACAGACATTTCCACAACCGAGCGGCATTCCGTCCATCTATTTCCGGTCCCAAAAAGCATGGATTTCCTTGATTCTTGAGGGCTTTTCTCGATTCCCTCTCTTGCGGCTGAGACTAAATTTTGTGAAATCAAACGGGCGGAGTGAAATTAAGCGAGCGTTGGCTCCGGACCGATTCTCAATTGGCGAGCCACGGATTCGGGGATTTCCGCCTCGATGACCATGGTCGAGTCCTGCACTTCCGAATGCAACACGCGGCCCAGGGCGTGCACGAGGGCAATCGCGCGCCCATTCGATAGCGGAAGCGTGAAGTGCAAATGCAGGACGGGATCGACGGGCATCACCTCATCGATGTGGCTGAGCAGCGCCTCCAGTCCTTCGCCGGTGAGTCCTGAGACGCGCGAGGAATTGTGATTTCCATTCACAGCTGCGGCTTCCTCGGGAGAGAGTTTATCAATTTTGTTAAGCACGTGCAGTCGCGGCCGGTCCGCAACGCCCAATTCTTTTAGAATTTTTTCCACTTCGGCGTCCTGCTCGGTGTGGTGCGGATTCGAGATGTCCGTCACGAGCAGAAGCAGCGCTGACTCTTGTACTTCCTCGAGAGTGGCGCGAAACGCGGCGATCAGTCCAGGAGGAAGGTCGCGAATAAATCCGACGGTATCGGACAGAAGCACGCGCCGATTCGACGGGAGACGCACGGCGCGCACGGTCGGGTCGAGCGTGGCGAACATTTTCGAGGAAACCAGCACGCCGGCTTTGCTGAGCGAATTGAAGAGCGTCGATTTCCCCGCGTTGGTGTAGCCCACGAGCGCGACGGTTCCGAGCGGCACAGCCTGGCGCGTCTGCCTCCGCACCGAGCGCTGTTTCCTAATGGCCTCGATGGCCTTTGAGATTTTTCCGACGCGCTCGCGAATGCGGCGGCGGTCGGTTTCGAGTTTCTGCTCGCCGGGGCCGCGCGTTCCGATACCGCCGGCCTGCCTGGAAAGTTCTTTCGCGCTGCCGGCGAGACGTGGCAGCGTGTAATTCAATTGAGCGAGCTCGACTTGGAGCTGCCCTTCACGGCTGCGCGCGTGGCGCGCAAAAATATCCAGGATCAACTGCGTGCGGTCGATCACGCGGCATTCGGTGCCCTTTTCGAGATTGCGCAGTTGCGTGGGCGTCAGGTTGCGGTCAAACACGATGAGCGGCGCGTTGTGCAGATGCGCTTCGATTTTCACTTCCTCGATCTTGCCGCGCCCGATCACGGTGGCGGGATCAATCTTGTCGCGCATCTGAAAAATGCTTCCGGCAACTTGCGCGCCAGCGCTGCGCGCCAGCTCCGCCAATTCGTCGAGCGACGCGCGTTCCGCATCGCCCGCGTCGATCCCCGGCACATGCGAGGCTCGCTTCATGCCCACACCTACCAGGAACACGCGCTCGTGACTTTCTGTCGGACGTGTAGTCTTCATTCGGCGTTTACGATGGACACTAATCGCAGGCGGGGGACTCGCGACGATTCGGACACTCTCACAATTACATTATACACCCGGGACATAATCGCAACTAGGCCGCTGCTCCGGACTGTAACTTCCCCGTTGCTAACTGTTCCGCGGCAGCGACAATTGCCGGATCATCGCCGAAGCCGGTGAGCCAGTGCACGAGGGGCTCCTTGCGAAACCACGTGACCTGGCGCTTGGCGTAGCGCCGAGTGGCCTGGGCGATGGCTTTCGTGGCGGCGGCGAGGGTGACGGTGCCTTCGAGGTGCGCGTGCAGTTCGCTGTAGCCGATGAAGTCGAAGGGCTTTGAATTTTGCGGGACGCCGTTGCGGACGAGGCCCGCAACTTCATCGAGCCAGCCGCGATCGAGCATGGTGCGCGTGCGCCGTTCGATGCGGTCGTACAACGCGGCGCGCGGGGGCTGAAGGCCGATCTTGATCGGGTGGTAGCCTTCGAGGGGGGTGCGGCCCGACCGGTGAACTTCCGAGAGTGGACGCCCTGTGAGCAAACAAACTTCGATGGCGCGAATCATCTTGGGTCGGTCGCGGGAACCGATCCGCAGCGCCGCTTCGGGATCGAGGCGGCGCAAGACCCGATGCAGATATTGCAGGTTGTGCGCGTTGGCTCCGGCTTCCAGGCGCGCGCGCAGTTCTTCAGAGCGCGCCGGGGCGTCGGCGAGACCTTCGAGCAGGGCGCGCAGATAAAGCCCGGTGCCGACGGTGAGGATGGGGAGCCGCGCGCGTTGGCGCAAGTCCTCCAGGACGGCAACCGCTCGCGCCCGGTATTCGCCCGCCGTGAATGGGAAATTCGGTTCTACCAGGTCCAGCAGGTGATGCGGAACGCCGCCGCGTTCCTGGAGGGTGGGCTTGGACGTGCCAATGTCGAACCCACGATAGACCTGCGTGGAATCGCAGGCCAGGACATCGCCCTTCAATTTGCGGGCCAGCGCCACAGCAAGCGAGGATTTGCCGGACGCCGTCGGTCCCACAATGGCAATGAGCGGGAGCGAGTCGCGCCCCGTTACGACAGGTTCTTCGAATTGATCCGGCGTTAGTTTCGGAGCAGTACTCATCAAAGGTATTTCCAGTACCGGATGACGAGATATATCGCACACAGCAGCGCCAGCAATAGGAACCCCGCCACTTGTGTGCGGGAGGGCCTCACTGGGCGGTCTGTGAGTTGAGGGGGATATTATACAGGAAAATGAACCTTAGCTCGATATAGGGGCCGCTGAACGCCGACGGCAGCGGTTCGAACGGCGTCGAGGCCCGGATGGAGGACGCCGCAGCGCGGTCCAGCGGTTCCTTGCCGGAACTCCCCATCATGACGGGCTCTTGCTCCGGCACGACGCCATTCCGCATGATGCGAAATTGCAGCACGACCTTGCCCTTATCCCCCAGGCGCGCGGATTCCGGCATCACGGAGTACCAGTTGCGCTTTACGCTGGCGAGCACGCGGGCAATGTAGGTGGAGAAATCGACGCCCTCGGTAGGCGTAAGCATTTCCACCGCATTGCCGGCAAACCCCTGCCCTCCGCCACCTCCTCCGCCACCGCCGCCTACGCGCGATTGCGCGCCGATGGGTCCTTCATAGGTGGCACTCTCCGACCCACCGCCCTTCATCGCCTCTTGCATGGATTCCTGCAACGCCTTGCCCGGCGAGAACTTTGGCAATACCAGACTAGGAGGAGCATCCGGAGGAGGTATTTGCGGCCGGATGGGGCTCTCCGCAGGGTGCGGCAGGGACATGGGAGCAACCGGCGTGGGCTTCGCAGGAGCCGGATTCTCCCGCGGCGGCTCAGGCGGCGCCGGAGCCGGCTGCACTTCACGCGGGGGCGCCAATTGACGCAGCAGGCGCGGGTCGACCTTCATCACCGGGCTCTTCGGCCTGGGGGCGGATGGCTCTTTAGTAAATCGATTCATGTCCGAAGGCAAATAGAGATTGGTGATGTTCCGCTGGATTTCCGCATCCGTGGGCGGGTGGTACGGAAAAATTTTCGGCGCGAGCAGGATCAGCAGAATCACCACAAAGTGAAACGCAATCGAAGCAAACCGCGCCACGGCGTTCCAGGCCTCCGTGCGGTCCACGGCCGGCTTGGCCATGAGATTGACTTCGCCGGTGGTGAGGACATCGGGGTCGAGGACGTCGGGCAAATCTTGAATGGCAACTATCTGCTTCGGCTGAAGCTTGGCCGAGTGCGCATCCTTCGGCACGGCCACGCGCGAATCCAGGATCGTCAGCGGGACGTAGTTAGGTGTTTTGCTGACCGCATCGAGCGGGGTGTTCGGCATGTCGCGCGGGACGACGACGGCATTGCCAAGCACCTCCAGCTTGAAATAGGAGGGAATTGAGGAATGTGGATCGAGCTCGAATTGCGGCAGGTCCGCCGGCACAAGCGTGCGCGCATCGAGGGCTGAGCTCAATCGCCGGGGCGGCGCGTCAGAGGGAGACACAACCGGCCGGGCATTTTCCGGAACCAGAAACCTTGGGATCATAGATTTGGCTGCGGGGCAGCGAAGGCTCCCAATTGGACGCGCCGGCCGTGCTCCAGGATGCCTGCCATTACCTGGTCGGCGAGCGCCAGGGCGCGCCGGCCCGCCGCACCGTCCACCGCTGGGGCGCGGCGCGTCCGCACGGATTCCAGGAACGCGCGCAATTCGGCCCGGAGGGGCTCTTCCCGCTCGGCGGGAAGCGCCGCAAAATCAAACTTGGGCTGCGGACCGGGCTCGGCGACTCGCACACGGAGCGCATCCTGGCGCGTGAAATCCACGGAAATATATTCGTGCTGCTGGAAAAAGCGCATTTTTCGCACTCGTTCGGTGGAAACGCGGCTCGCCGTAACGTTGGCAACCGCGCCGGTCGCGAAATCCAGGCGCGCGTGGGCGATGTCCACTTTGTCGGTCAGTACAGGAATTCCGATGGCCTTGATGTCCACCACGGGCGCATCCACCAGCGCGAGCAGAATGTCCAGGTCGTGAATCATGACATCATAGACCACATCGATATCGAGGCTGCGCGGCGTGAACACGCCGAGGCGGTGTACTTCAAAGTACAGTGGATGATTCAATATTGGAAGCACCGCGACGATCGCGGGGTTGAATCGCTCCAGGTGCCCGACTTGCAGGATGCGTCCCGCGCCCGAGGCCGCGGAGAGCAATTCATCCGCTTCCGCCAGCGAAGCGGCCATCGGCTTTTCGACCAGCACGTCGATGCCGAGTTCCAGCAAACGGCAGCCGATGCGCGCATGCTCGACCGTGGGTACGGCCACACTTGCGGCGTCCACGCGGCCGGCAAGCGATTCGATATCCGGGAAAACTTTTGTGGAAAATTCGGCGGCGATCTGCTCGGCGCGCGTGGCGCTTGAGTCCACGATGCCAACCAATTCCGCATCGGCGATCTCGCGGTACACGCGCGCATGATTTCGCCCGAAATCTCCGGCGCCTACAACCGCTACGCGGACTTTTTGCCCTGGCTGAGTTCCGGAACTCACAACGTCCCCTGTTTCGCCGGCCGTTCCGCCCCTCCGAAGGCGTCCAGCGGAAATGCTTCGATGGCGATCCCGGCGGCGTCTGCCGCATCGATGACGCGCGCGCGGTCGAACAGCAGCGTGCGGCCCGCGTCCATACCCAGCGCGGTTACGCGGCAACGCTGCATCACTTCGACGGTCTTGAGGCCCACCACGGGTACATCAAATCGCATGTCCTGCCGCGGCTTGCTCACCTTGACCACGACCAGCGAACCGCCATCCGCGATGCGGGCGGCGCGCTCGATGGTTTCGTCGGTGCCCTCCATGGCTTCGACGGCCACGCAGGCACGGTCGCGAATCACCACCGTCTGGCCAAGATCGAGTCCCGCAATTTGACGTGCGATTTCCCGCCCGTACGCAATATCCTCTGCTTCGTGCGCGTCCGGCGCACGGCGCGTCAGCACGCCCGGACCGGGAACGAGCGGCTTCAAAAACGAGGTCGAGTCCACCAGTTGTACACCTTCCGATTCCAGCACGCGCGCGACGGCCCCGATCAGCGAATCCGTATTTTTCAGCGGCAGCGAAAGCAGCAGTTTCGCCAGCTTCCAGTCCGGACGAATAGAGCTGAATATTTTATTGTGCTTCACCTGCCCGGCCATGACGGCGCGTGTGACGCCTTCCTGATGCAGCAATTCCAGCGTGCGCGACAGCTCGCCCAGACTGACCCAATGTAAACGGGCTGCGACTTTTTCGAGATCGGGCGAAGCCTCTTCCCGAATGGCGATCACGGCCATTTCGATTCCCTGCACGCGCGCCGCTTCCAAAACGAGAAACGGAAATTGGCCGTTGCCGGCAATCAATCCCCATCCGGCGGAAGCATCCGGGACGGAGGAGGAACGCGTGGGCGTCGAGGAATTCACTTGTGGAGGCCGCGCTCCGCCGATTCAATAAATTCCACGAGTTCCCGGACATCGGGCGAACCGTTCAGTTGCGTGCGAATCTGTTCGAGCGCCTGCGAGGTGTTGAGTTTGGAGCGGAGCAGAAGGCGAAAGGCGCTCTCGATGTTATCCAAGCGCGCGCGATCGAATCCGCGGCGCTCGAGGCCAATGGTATTCACGCCATAGCATTTCGTTTCGCGCTCGGTGACCACTCGCGAAAACGGCGGCACGTCCTGCGTGATGACGGTGCAGGCGCCGATGTAGGCGTAGCGGCCCACGCGGCAAAATTGGTGGACGGGACTGAACGCTCCGACGCTCACGTAATCTTCCACGACGACGTGGCCGGCAAGCGTCGCGCCATTGGCAAACACGGTAGAGCTGCCGACGATGCAATCGTGGGCCACGTGAGAATACGCCATGAAGAGATTGTCGTTTCCGATCCGCGTAACGCCGCCGCCTTGCGTCGTGCCGCGGCTCACGGTGGAGAATTCGCGAAACCGATTGCCATCGCCGACGATCAACTCGGTGTGCTCGCCCCCGAATTTCAAATCTTGAGGATCGCCGCCTACAGAACAGAATGAGTCGAAAACGTTCTTGCGTCCGATGCGCGCAGGGCCGCGCACGACGGCATGCGGCTCGAGCACACATTGGTCGCCCAACTCGACACCGTCGCCCACAACGGCAAATGCGCCGATCCGGACATCTTGTCCGACGCGCGCGTTCGTGGAAACGGACGCGCGGGAATCGACTTCACTCATCGCGCACACCAACCGTGTCATCGTCGGGAGCGTCGCTTGGCGCCGCGACGGACTCGCGGTCCACCAGCATACACCGCAAGATGGCTTCCGCCGCGACATCGCCGTTGACCGTCGCCACAGCCTGCAGCTTGCAAAATTTGACTTTCCATTTCAGCACCGTCACTTCGATCCGTAACTGGTCTCCGGGCACGACCGGCCGGCGGAAACGCGCCTCATCCACGGCGGCCAGATAGAACAGCTTCTTGTCTCTTTCCGGGATTTCCGAGAGCAGCAGGAGACCGCCGGTCTGCGCCATCCCCTCAATGATCAGGACCCCCGGCATGATGGGTTTCCCCGGGAAGTGTCCCTGAAAATAACCCTCGTTGATGGAAACATTTTTCAAGCAAACGATGCGCTTGAGCCGCTCGATTTCGAGAACGGTATCCACCATCAGGAACGGATAGCGGTGCGGTAGAATTTTCTGGATACCCGCGTTGTCGAGAATCATCTCATTTCCTCAGTATTCGCCCGAAGAAGCTTTAGAGCACCGGACGACGGTGTATTGAATTATATGCGAAACGCGCTTGCCAGCAAACGAAGTTGCCCCCTATCCGGCGCGTTGCTAGCATAGCACCGCGATGAAGGCATCTACTCGGATGTTGCCGCTCTTGAAATGGCTGCGACCGCGCGAAGCTGCGATGACGCGGCTTCTGGGGCAATTTGTGCGGGCAGAGTCTCCCAGCATCGACAAAGCTGCCGTGGATCGCTTCGCGAGGATCGTCGCGGCGGAATGCAGGCGGCGCGGAGCCAGGGTCACACTCCTGCGGCAGGAGGAACGAGGCGATCACCTCCGGGCAGAGTGGAATCCGCCAGGAAATCGCGCCAGAGGGCAGATCCTCGTTCTCGGCCATTTGGATACGGTGTACGGTCTGGGGACGCTGGCGCGGACGCCGTTTCGGTTGTCGCGAGGGCGGGCCTATGGGCCGGGCACGTTCGACATGAAGGGGGGGCTGGTGATCGCCCTGTTCGCCGTGGAGGCGCTTGCCGCGGCGTGCCTCATGCCTGAAAAGCGGATCGTCTTCTTGTGGACGAGCGATGAAGAAATCGGCAGCGGAACTTCGCGAGCGGTGATCGAACGCGAAGCGCGGCGCAGCGATGCCGTGCTGGTCCTGGAGCCCGCGTCGGGACTCGATGGCTGTGTGAAAACGGGCCGCAAGGGCGTCGGCGAGATCGAGATTGCCGCCACGGGCCGCGCGGCACACGCGGGGCTTAACCCTGGAGACGGCATCAACGCGATCGAGGAAATCGCGTTGCAAATTGCTCGCATCTCACGCTGGAATCAGCCAAGACGGGGGATCACGGTAAGCGCGGGAGTGATCGAAGGAGGCACACGCACCAACGTGATCCCCGAGAAAGCTCGAGTCGTAGTGGACGTGCGCGCGGAGCGCGCCGGAGACATGCGCGCACTCGAGCGGAAATTTCACGCACTGCGCCCGATCCTGCGCGGAGCAAAGCTTCAAATTTACGGCGGGTTCAACCGCCCGCCCATGGAGCGGAGAACCAGCGCCGCGCTGTATACCAAGGCACGGGCCCTGGCAAAAGAAATGGGCTTCACGCTTGGCGAAGCCTACGTCGGCGGCGGATCGGACGGAAATTTTACGGCGGCGTTGGGCGTTCCGACACTGGATGGCCTGGGCGCCGTTGGCGAGGGAGCGCACGGCCCGAAGGAAAATATTCTAGTTCGCGCGCTGCCGGTGCGCGCCGCCCTCGTCGCAGGTTTATTGGCCACAATTTGAAGAAGCCCTACTCATAAGCCTTACGCAGAAACTGCGCGGTGGATAGCATCAATTCCGAATAATCCTCGCGTAGGACAGCGCGAATCGCATCTTCCGTGGAGGAACCTGCGGCGAGGCGGTCGAGAATTCGTTCCAGGTCATCGACGCCGTTCTCGGTCATGATCGCCTCCACCACCGCGAGCGACCAGGCGTAAGCATTGGACGCGGCGTCCCTGGGCAGGTTCAGCCACGAACTCTCAAAGGAGAGGAGAGAGAACTCCATGTGGTTCTCATACGCCGCGGTAAGGGATCCGGCGTTAACCCGGCTGCGCTTCCCTTCCATGTATTGCGCAATGCCCTCCTGCAGCCAAACGGGGCATCGCCCGCCGGTCTTCTGCCCGACGAAACTATGAGTCAGTTCGTGCTTCAGCACGCGCGCTAGTTCATCGGTCACGGAAGTCAGGCCCTCGACGGGGACGCGTATGCGGCCATCGTTAAGCGCTCCCGACCAGCTCGGCGCCCGGGTGATGTCCATGAACGTTTGATTCGTGTACAGGATCACGCCAATGGGCTCGGGGGGGACGTAATTTAGAGTCGCGGAAATTTCATCGAACTCGGACTCGAGTGTCTTGAGGACGGCAGCGGCGAGTTCCGGAGCGGCTCCGCCGTTGTACTTGAGCCGAAAGTGGGTCGTCTCGCCTTCGTGATACTCCGCTTCCTCCTGGGCATCGCGCTCCGCCTTTTCGAGCGCGTGCTGGGTCTCCTCATCGGGCTTGAGCTCCATGGCGCGTTTCCATTGCGTGACGGCGTCTGCGGCGCGGTTCAACCCGTAATACGCCCAGCCGGAAAGTTTGGCTACTTCTGCTGAGTCCGGATCGATGCGGCGGGCGCGGTCCAGCAAGTCCGCCGCCGCGGTGTACTCGCTGCGCCTCAAATGGAGGTATGCGGCTCCCAGGAGCAATCCGATGTTATCGGGGTCAAAGCGAAGCCCGACATTATAGTGATCCACCGCCCGTTCGAAATCGCCCACGCTGATTTCGAATTGGGCGGCGGCACTCTCCGCGGCGATGACGCGGGCCATGGCCGTGGGGGTGGAATTTGCGTTCGCCTCGGATTCGAGTTTCGAAAGCAAGTCATTGTCAATCGAGCCGTCGCGCACGGCGGCGCTTGCCGCGGCGTCATTGGGGGCTGCCAGCGCATCGGGCGGCGCAATGGGGAGGTTCGCGGCGCGATCCGAGGGAGTTCCAGCGGTGGAAATCGGTGACGAATCGTCGTGGACGACTCGGTCGACGATGGAAACAGGAAAGCTAAACCGCCCGGCGGGAGTTTCGTAGCTCACCTGGCCGTTTTCCTGAACAACATGGGTGGCGGTAATTTTCCTGCCGCTCTTCAGATAAATCGTATCGGCAAATACACCGCCGGGAATGGCGGAGGCAAGGCATAGAACCGCGAAGAACCGAAGGGGATGCGCTGCAGGAGACCGCATATTCTTATTTTATCAAGAAGGCCTCACGGCGCCCGGCGCACCTTGCTGCTTGATGCCCAATCTTGCTACAGCCGGGGCGTCCTGCCGTCCCGGTTCCAGTTTCTACGGAAGTCTTTATCCTGGGACAAAAAAAGGCGGCCCATTTGGGCCGCCCTGAAATTGCGAAAATTTTCTGATGATGTCGCCGAGCGCCGGGGTATCCCGGCTCACGCCGTTAATTGGACGGAGTGGTCGGGCTGGTCATAGCGCGCCAGATCACGATGCCCGTAACCGCGGCGATCACAGGGATCGCGATCCAAAGGAAATGGTTGCGTGCTGTCGGGTGCGGAGCCTGGGGATTCGGTCCCGGGTCTTCGGATTCGACTTCCAGCCGGTAAGAACTGCCGGCCTCCACGGTTTCCACTTCGTCGCCCATGGTGACTTGCAGTGTGCCGCGAGTACCGGTCAAAATTAATTCGGTCGGGCTGATCATGCTGATTTGACCGGAGGTTGCCTGCGAGTTCGCGGGACGTACCGTTGCGCCATCCGCGATCAGTTGGAAGGTCTGTCCCTCTGCTGAGGAAACGACCACGGTTCCGTTGTCCAAGTTGGCCGAGAACCCGTTCGGGAATGCATGCACATCGGCGATTGTGTTCTGGCGCAAAACCATTTGTCCAGATCCGAGCCGGACACGAAGGGTCGAATTCGCCGGCGTCTGCAGGCGATCGCCGTCATAAATCGTCGCACCACCGGTGGTTACGCCCGCCCCTACGTTGGCATTTTCAGCGGCCACAACAACGCCCAGCGGAGCTGATGGTGAACTAGCAGGAGCGGCCATGACGGGCGCCTCAATCAGCACCAGACTCAAAGCTGCGATCAGAATAGCGGTAAACAATTTAGTCACATAAGCCTCCAAGAGGGCTTTCGGTACTAAGATTAAGAAGAAGAGGCGGCCCTGTCAACACGAAATTCACTGTATTTGCGAAAAAAGTACCCCCTGCGGGCTGCCGGGGTTTTTGGGAAAAATGTACCGGGAATCAACCGTTTCCAGCGTGCCCCGAATGCCTCAAGGAGCGACTCCCGCAGCCCCGAGTGAGGCATCCCGAATGGCTTTAAATTCGGCCCCGGGCTTCCATTCGGGCATGTGCGGATCATTGGCCACACGGTATCCAACCAGGAAGTAGAGTTGACTATCCTCGACCGCGCCGCTCAGGTCCCAGTCCGGCTGAATCTTGTCGGCGGGCTTGTGATACCTTTCGGCGGTAAATTTTCGGCGCACTTCGAGCCCCCAACCATCGGGCTTGCCGATGAACTCCACGCCTTCATCCGGATCGAATGCGGGAATGCCGTTTTTGGCAAACTCGAAATGGTCGGAGCGGTAGTAGTAACCTTTCTCGGGTTCGGGATCGAGCTTTACGACGCGGCCTTGTTCCGCCGCGACTGCATCAATCACATCGTCCAGAGTGGACACACCGCGCCCGATTTGCACGATGTCTCGCGTGCGGCCGTTTACGTTCATTCCGTCCATGTTGATATCCAGCGCGGTGCGCGCGAGCGGATACAGCGGGTGCTCGACGTAGTATTGCGAGCCGAGCAAGCCTTGCTCTTCCGCGGTCACGGAGAGAAAAATCATCGTTCGGCGCGGCGGCCTGGGAAGCGCCTTGTAGGCGCGCGCCATTTCGAGAAGCGCGGCGCTGCCCGAAGCGTTGTCCACCGCGCCGTGATAAATTTTGTCGCCATTTACTTCAGGCCCGATTCCGAAGTGATCCCAATGAGCCGTGTAGATGACGTACGAATTTTTCAGGTCGGGATCGTTCCCGGTGAGCTTTGCAATTACGTTGTGTGAATCGATGGTCTGCAGCGCGTTGTGAATGGTCAGCTTTGCATGGATGCCGAGCGGAACTGGTTTGAAATCGCGGCGGGCGGCGGCGGCGATCAGCTTGTCGAGATCCTGGCCGGCGGCGCGAAATAATTTTGTGGCGAAGTCCGACGTGATCCAGCTTTCCACGGCGAGACGCCCCATATTTTTGTCGGGCGTGGCCAGGTCGAATTGCGTTCCGCTCCAGCTGTTGCGCACCACTTCCCAGGGATAGCCGGCGCGGTCGGTCTGGTGAATGATGACGCATCCGGCGGCGCCCAGCTGCGCAGCCTTTTCAAATTTGTAGGTCCACCGGCCGTAGTACGTCATGGCCGCGCCGCCGAAGGTTTTGGGATCGAGCTTGGAGGGATCGGCAGGATCGGGCACGGGCGGGTCGTTGATAAGCATGACGAGAATCTTGCCCTTTACGTCAGCACCCTTGAAATCGTCCCACAGAAATTCCGGGGCCTGCACGCCGTAGCCGACGAAGACCAAGTCAGCGTCGATCGAGGAAGTTTCCGTCACGCGCTTGGACCACGCGACGAACTCGCCCTGAAATTTCGGTTCGAGAGTTTTTCCGTGCCCCGTAAGCGTGAGCTTCATGCTGCTATCCGGAGTGATGCCGACGAGAGGCACGCTCTGCAAGTAAGTGCCATCCGGATTACCGGGTTCCAGGCCTGCCGAGCGATACTGGTCTTCGAGATACTTGATCGTGAGTTGCTCACCCTTGGAGCCCGGCCCGCGCCCTTCAAATTCATCCGAAGAAAGAATGCGGATATGGTTCAGGATGCGATCGCCTGAAAAGGATGCCAGCGCCGCCGCGGGAGGACTCGGTCCGCGCGAGCAGCTGGAGAGCGCAGCGATCGACGCAAAGGCGAGAATTAATTTCAACGGATGATGCGACTTCAAGGTGCTCATGGACATCTCCGCAGCGGGGCGAGCAAACAAAATGACCGTGCCGATGCATAATATCCCGCGCCGCGCAGATAGACAATGTAAGCCAAATCACAACTGCGGCTCAATTTCCGAGACGTTCTAGCGTGTAGATGCGCCGGTTTGAGTAGCGCCGGCGCCCCGCCGGCGTTTTTGCAAAGTGTGGAGGGCTGAAAAATTGCCGGCAAGATGCCGGCGCTATCAAGGAACTCCGCAGACCGGTCGACCCGGTTTGCAATCGGCGGGCAACAAGCCCACAATTTGATGCGAGGTGAAATGTGGCTTCCCTTCAGCCGGGACAAGCGGTGCGCGTGAATCTCGCCGGATTGCAGGCCGGAAGCGTCCTGTTCCACGCGGCCGTCACCGCTGCAGTCGGCCACATCGTGCGCCAAACTTCCGAGAATCCCCCACTATATCTGATCAAGCTGCTCTTCTCTTTTCGCGGAGTGACCGAGGTCGAGGTGCCGGAGGACCGCATCACGGCTACATGACAACCTGACGAAATCCGGTGAATTGATTGCTTCCTTCGTAACTAATTATTCCCCGGGGGCAACGCCATCTGACCAGGCTGAGTTAGAATACCGGGGCGGCTTACGGCAAGCGGCGCACGAGGTCCACTTGATTCATCGGCTGATTTTTCATAACGACCGAATTGTTCCCGTCGACGAGGCGCGTCTATCGCCTGGCCAGGCAGGGCTCATGAATGGATGGGGCCTGTTCACGACGATGCGTGTCTTTCAAGGCGAAGCGTTCGCCTACGAGCGGCATTGGCGGCGCCTTGAAAAAGACGCGGGGCGGATCCGGCTGCCCTTTCCTTTCGATCCGGCGAAAGTGCGGCGGCATCTCGGCGAATTGCTGGCGGCCAATCAAGTGGCCGAAGGCACGGCTCGAATCTACATGATCTACAACCGCGTCGGGTTCTGGCAGAGCGGCGAGCCAACGCCCGAGGTGGACCTGATTCTCTATACGGCGGGGCTTCCGGCGTATTCGGGAGAATCGCGCCTCGGCGTTGCCGAACACGGCCGCCACGCGGCTTCACCGCTCGCGGGCGTGAAAACAACTTCGTGGCTGAATAACGTGTGGCACCTGGCGGAGGCGCAAAAGGCGGGCTGGACCGAAGTTGTTTTGCTGAACGAGCGCGGCGAAGCGGCCGAGTGCACTTCTGCAAATATTTTTTGCGTGAAGGACGGCTCAGTTTTCACGCCGCCGCTTTCGTCGGGGTGCCTCGAAGGCGTGACGCGCAGCGTGCTGCTCGAAATCGCTCCGCGCGCGGGCGTGCCCATGAGCGAGAGAACGCTGACGCTCGGGGACCTCTATGCCGCGGAGGAAGCGTTCATCACGTCCACCAATCGCAGCCTGCTCGGAGTGCGTGAAATTTCGGGCCACCGGTATTCCGTCGTGATGGGGCCGCTCGTGCAGAAACTCGAACGGGCGTTCGACGCCAATATGCGCGAATATGTCGCGGCGCGTGGCTCTGCTGTTCGCGCGTGAATGGAAGTCGGCGGTCCCTGTAGTGCAGGCTTCCGCCTGCGGATTTTTCTGCGCGAGCAAATTCAAAACCCGCAGGCTGAAGCCTGCGCTGCTGGTTGTGTATCAGCGAGGTTCCATGCCCTTGGCTTTCAGGACTGGCAGTACCGCGGGTCCGGTTATGAACTGAATCAGCGCTTTGGCGGCATCTTGGTCATGCGCGTTCGCCGCAATGCCGGCTGCGAATTTTATATAACTTTGAAAATCAGGCGGGATCGGGCCGACCAGATCCACTCCCGGAAAAAACTTGATCTCGGGGATCAGCGAGATGACCAGTTCCGATTTGCCCCCGGCGACATTCATCTGAGGTCGTCCTGCCTCCGAATCGAGGATTAATTTGGGCTTGACGGCGTCCGTGATTCCCAGACGCGCAAACATATCGTAGGTATGCGCCGCGCTTGCGCCTGTTGGATTGAAGCTGATGGATTTTGCGGCCAGCAAGGTCCGTTTCAGCGTCTCGGGCGTGCTGATGTCGGGTTTTGGGGCCCCGGCGCGAACGCCCATTCCCATCCCAGTGCGGGAAATTTCGGCTCGTCCGCCGGCCACGATTTTTCCTTGCTTGATCAAATCGTCCAGCACATCAGAGGTTAGGATCGCGGCATCAAATGGTTCCCCGGCCTGGATTTTATCCCTCAAATTTTTCGAGGAATTGAATTGCGCCGCGAGTTTGCGTCCGATCGAATGCTCGATCTGCGGAGTGAGTTCCTCCACGACCGTCTTCATGCCATCCGAGACCATGACGCGAAGCTCCGTCGTTTGCGCCGGAGTCCTGCGAGCAAATAGGGAAAACAATCCCGAGTTGAGCACAAGAACGGCAGCCGCGAAAGTGATTGCAGTCCTGATTTTCCTATTCACAGTTTCCTCCACATTTTCCTTGAGAGAGGACGCCTGGGGTAGCGCGGGCATCTTGCCGGCGATCTTTCCGATCTCCACTCATTGCAAGGAAGCCGGCAGGATGCCGGCGCTACTGAAACCAGCGTGAAATGGCCGTTTGGGAAATCAATCGAAAACAGCCAGTTCTGTATGCGACGTACTTACAAAGGCTGATCAGGTCTTGCAATCGTTCGCCACATGTGAGCGACCGGACTACCGTCGTTTCCGAGCCCCTCTTTCGGCTGCTTGAAGTGACGTCCGATGATATCGATGAATGGGTCGATGGAAACGATGGCGCTCGGATCGAAGGCGTACAAGTCATTCACCGTGACCAAGCGCGCCTCCATGTACCACGGATGCTTGCGGACCATCTGGTAGGTCGCTTCGATGTAGGGCGGGGGAACGTAATCGGCGCCAAACAGTTGGCGGTACAGATCCGGGTATTCATAACCGACGGAGGGGTCGGGATAATACCGGAGCGCCTGATGGTAGCGAATGGCAAAACTGACTTTTTCCGGGACGTACGGCTCGAAGAGTTGCGCTCCCCACCAGCCGTGGTCGGTGCGAATAATTTCCTGCACCACGTCGTGAAGCAGGCAAGCAAGAATTATTCCCTCCGGCATGCCGTTCTTCATCGCCAGGTTTGCGCTTTGCAGAACATGTTTGGACGTGTCCATGAACCGCAACTTGAAAAAATCAAATAGTGTGGGATTGGCAGGCATCGGCGGGAGTCTTCTTACATTTTCGCCTGTGCGCGGAACGTACATGAAGCCTACGCCTTCGCGGTATTTCCGAGTTTCGATTTGTTCTTCGACTTCGGCGACCGTAGGATATTTCTTGGGTTCTGTTTGGTCCCACGCAGGATCGCCGGTTTTCGCATGGTTCAACTGGGCCATCATGTGGGATTCCAGGGCGTCGGCGCGCGCTTCCGAGTCCATCCGGCTGGCAGCTTCGGGACCGCCGAGACTGTCGAGAAAAGTCTTTCGGTCAATTTCCATAGAGCCTCCCAAGCCTGGAATTCCAATTTTTCTTCTATATAAAACGGTAGACCTGTCGCTTTCAGGTGTCAACCTCGGTTAGTGGCTCAATTGCTTACGATCAGAATTTTATTAGGCCAGGTCTTCTGGCCGGACTGGCAGACGGCGAACGCGTCTTCCGGTCGCCGCGAAAATCGCATTGCAAAGCGCGGGGGCAACCGGCGGCACGACAAATTCACCGGCGCCGGTGGGCGCGAGCTCGCTGGGAATAATGTGGACTTCTACTTCGGGCATTTCGTCGAAACGCAACATCTTGTAGTTGTTGAAATTCGTCTGCTGGACGCGCCCGCGGTCGATGGTGATGGCGCTGTAGAGCGCGGCCGTCAATCCATAGACGATGGAGCTGCGAGCCTGCGCGTCAATGCTCGAAGGATTCACGATTCGCCCGCAGTCCAGCGCGCAAACCATGCGATGAACTTTCAGCGTGCGTTCCTTGCGATTCACCGAAATTTCGATCACGTGCGCGACGTAGCCATCGTACGAGCTCACGAGGGCGATGCCGCGAAACCGGCCCGCGGGCAGCGGCTTGCCCCATCCCGCTTTTTCCGCGGCGGCGTCCAGCACGGCGAGGTGTCTCGGCGATTTCGCGAGCAAGCGCCGCCGCAGTTCGTAGGGATCCTTCTTTCCGGCCGTGGCAATTTCGTCGATGAAGCTCTCCAAGAAAAAACCGTTTTGCGAGGCGCCCACCGATCTCCAGAAGCCGATGGGGACGCCAGTGTTTACTAGTTGATAATCAACCAGTATGTTCGGAATCGCGTAGGGAACGCTGTCCAGGCTCTCGACGCTGCGATGATCGAAATTGTCCTTGAGCGGCCCGAACCGGGCCAGAAGAGACGGAGAGGAGACACGGCTCGACCAGACGACCGGCCACCCGTCCGCGTCCAGCCCCGCCACGCACCGCGCGTGCGAAACCATGCGATAGTAATCGTGCTGCATATCGTCTTCGCGCGACCAAGTCACCTTGACTGGCGCGCCCATCGTCTTGGAAACTTCCACCGCTTCGCCGATGAAATCGGCTTCAAAACGGCGTCCGAATCCTCCGCCGAGAAAAGTTGTGTGGATGAAGACAGAGTTCGTGTCCAGGCCCGTGATCTTCGAGGCTGAGGCTTGAGAACTGGTCTGAGCCTGAGTGGGGGCCCAGACGTCGCAGCGATCCGCGCGGACATGGGCGGTGCAATTCTGGGGCTCCATGGTGGCGTGCGCCAGGAATGGAACCTCGTAGTTCACTTCAAATTTCATGGCCGCCGCTGCGAGTCCGGCGTCGACGTCGCCCTCTTTTCGGGCAACCGGGCCAGGTTGTGCGGCAGCATCCGCAAGCTGTTTGCTGATGACGGCGCTTGTGAGTTTCGCGTTCGGCCCTTCGTCCCATTGCACATCGAGCGCCCGGCGGCCCTGCATCGCCGTCCAAGTGTTGTCGGCGATCACGGCAATGCCATTCGAAATCTGGATCACGTCTTTCACTCCGGGAATCGCCTTCGCTTTCGCCGCATCGAAGCCTGCGACTTTTCCGCCGAACACGGGACAGCGCGCAACCACCGCGTAGAGCATTCCCGGCAGGCGCACGTCAATCCCGTACTGCGCGCTGCCATTTACTTTGTCCGGTGTGTCGAGTCGCTTCGTGGATTTGCCGATCAGGTTGTATTGGCTCGGAGTCTTGAGTGGCACATTCTGTGGAGCGGAGAGTTTTGCCGCTGCTTCCGCGAGGCTGCCATAGGTCAGGCGCCGCTTGGTGGAGGCGTGCAGGATCGTGCTGTTTTCCGCGCGGCACTCCGATTGGTCGACGCCCCACTTTTGCGCCGCTGCTTGGAGGAGTATGGCGCGCGCTGTCGCACTGGCCTTGCGCAGCGGGTCCCACGAGGTGGGAGTGCCGGAGCTGCCTCCTGTGCCCTGGGCGCCGAATCGCGGATTGAAGTAGACCTTGTCGGCGGGGGCAAATTCGGTGCGGACCTTTTTCCAATCGCAGTCGAGCTCGTCAGCGGCGATCATCGCGAGCCCCGTCAAGATGCTTTGGCCCATTTCCGACTTGTCGATGAGTATGGTTACCAGGTCGTCCGTCCCGACGTGGATCCACGCGTTGAGCACAACGGGGGCATCCGGCGCCGCTGCCAATGTTTCTAAATCGCCGTGAAAATAAAAACCGATCAGCAATCCGGCTGTCCCGACGGCGCTCGTCTTGAGGAAGCTGCGACGATCCATGCTTTGTGCGTTGAGACTCATGCCCTACCTCCGGTCACCCGAACCTTGTTGGGCAGGCGAGATTTCAAATTGCGGCTCGCCAGCCTGCGTTGTTTGAATTTACGTGAAATCGTATGGCCGCAAGTGGTTTGTGTCAATCGGGTACCGCTTTTTCTTTCGCTGTGTTCTCGCACTTCTAAGTGTTCTTTGTGTTGAGATTTTGCGGGCGGAAAAACAAAGTCAAAGGCTTTAACGCAGAGGACACTGAGAAAAAAGAGTGCACAGAGAAATCAAGCCCATACTGAGGTCTTGCACGCGGGCAAACAGAACTTTTTGATTCGTCCAGGGTTGAGAATCTTAGGGATTGGGCGTATGAAATTGAGTATGGTGAAATATGCGCGAATGCGGAACGTCTTTGCCGGCGATCTGTTGATTGAGCCATGAAGCGGTGGGCCGAAATCGTTGGTTCGGGGCTGTTGGCTGCGATGTCTCTTGCGACGCTGGCCTGGGCCGGCCCTCGCCGCGGCGCTGAGCAGTTGTTTTCCTCGCCTTTGGCGCCGGGTGGGAGTGACGATAGCAGCGGGCACGCAGACTTCCCCGGCAAACTTCCGATCCGCGAGCTGAACGAAGAAGAAGCCATCCTGCACGCCCTCAACCGGCTGGGATTCGGTCCTCGCCCCGGCCAAGTGGAACAAATCGAAAAGACGGGCCTCGAGAACTGGATTCAGGCGCAGCTCCATCCGGAAACTATCAGCGACCCGGTGGTGGATGCGCGCCTTGCGCAATTCCCGGCGTTAGGGCTCAGCGCCGCCGGCCTCCTCGATCAATACCCGCCGCAAGACATTGCCGCCAAGCGGCTGGGGATGAAGGTCGACGAATACCAGAAGCATTTGCAGGATTTGTCCAAACAGCCGGGCGGGATGAATTCCCTGCCGTTCAAGGACCAAAATGAAATCGTAAACGAAGTGATGGATGCGAAGATGATTCGGGCGGTTTACGGCGAGCGGCAGCTGGCCGAGCAACTTTCCGATTTCTGGTTCAACCATTTCAATATTTTTATCTATAAGGATACGGACCGCTGGTATCTAATCCCGTACGAACGGGACGCGATCCGCCCGCATGTGCTCGGAAAATTCCGCGATTTGCTCGAAGCCACCGCGAAGAGCCCGGCGATGCTGTTTTATCTCGATAACTCTTCGAACGCGGACCCGCACGCCTTCGACCGCTTGAGGCTGCATCCGGTGCGCGCGGCCGGGCGAAAAACTGCCGCCTCTCGGGCCCAAACGCGGCCTGAATGAAAATTATGGCCGCGAGTTGATGGAGTTGCACACGCTCGGCGTGGATGGCGGGTACAAGCAGGAAGACGTCATCGAAGTCGCGCGCGCGTTCACGGGATGGACGATTGAGTCGCCGCGCGAAAATCCCGTGTTTTATTTCGACGAGCGAATCCATGATCTCGATCCGAAGCGCGTGCTCGGAAAAAATATCAAGGGCGGAGGGATCAGGGACGGCGAGCAGGTCCTCGATCTCCTGGCGAAGAATCAGCACACGGCGCGGCATATTTCGCTGCAACTGGCGGAGCATTTTGTGTCGGACGATCCCCCACAGGCGCTTGTCGCGCGCATGGCCAAGACGTTTGAAAAATCCAAAGGCGATATCCGCGCCGTGATGACGACGATGATTTATTCGCCGGAGTTCTGGTCGCGGGCGGCGTTCCGCGCGAAAGTGAAGACGCCGTTCGAGCTGGTGGCGTCCACGACGCGCGCGCTCGGCGCCGATGTGGACCAGCCGTTGCAACTCGCGCAGTGGGTCTCGCGCATCGGCGAACCACTGTACCAGTGCCTGCCACCTAACGGTTACTCGGACAAAGCCGTAACGTGGGTCAGCACCGGAGCGCTGCTGAATCGCGTGAATTTTGCCGTCGCTCTGACCAGCAATAAGGTGCGCGGCGCGCAAGTGGACATCAATTCCCTGGTGGGCGCGGACGTTGGAGCGAATCCTCATTTGGCGCTCGACCGGGTCGAAAGCGAGTTCCTTGCCGGGCAAGTTTCCGACTCGACTCGCGAGACGCTGGAGAAGGAAATGACGGAACCGCGGATCCTGGGCGCAAAGCTCGACGACCCGGTGACGCAGGTCAACGTCAGCCTGATTACCGGCCTGGTGCTGGGCTCGCCGGAATTCCAGAAGCGTTAAGTAGCGCAGGCTTCAGCCTGTGGGTTTTCCGCAGCCGGACTCACAACTGGTGCGACGACGAAGGACAAAAACCGACAGGCTGAAGAGCCTGTGTGGCAACCTCGATTTCCACAGCTTGTATTTTTTGTTGAAGCGGCTAACTTGATTCGCTTCAACGAAAGTAAAAAACGAAAAGGGATGTGGAAATCGATTTTTGGCATTTCCCACACAGGCTCTGAAGCCTGCGTTACTCGACGCTCGAATCCGGCGATCCTAGTGAACTGAGGAATTCTGGCGCGCGCTCCCTGGATGGCTCTGCTAGAATCCGGGGCATGATGCTGCCTGCGTTTCTGCGCTCTCGTTGTACTCGCCGTCCGATTTGGGTGGCGTGCGGCGGACTGCTGGTTCTGATTCCCATTTTCACGGGAGTCTTCACCACCAAGGCGCGGGATAGTGCTCCTGGGCAGGCAAACAGCAAAGCTCAACCGGGCACGAAGAATCTTTTCATCGCGCCGAACTTGATGGAAGAAGTCGCAAAATTCAAGCCGGTGCGGATGCCGTTTGACTCCGCGCATCTGACCACGCGGGAACGGCAGATGGTGAGTAAGCTGGTCGAGGCGTGCCAGGATCTGGAATCCATCTACTGGCGGCAAAGCGATCCGGAAGGCCTGAAGCTTTATCAGGCGCTTGCCGGCAGCCGCGAGCCGAAAGACATTGCTCTGCGCCGGTTTCTCCGAATCAACGGCAGCCGCTTTGACCTGATCAACAATGACGCGCCGTTCGTGGGGACCGCGCCGTGGCCGCCGGGCCGAGGACTCTACCCATCCGACTTGACGCACGAGGAGTTCAATCGCTATATCGCAGCGCATCCGGACCAGAAAGCCGCGCTGTACGATCCGTGGGCCGTCGTTCGCCGCAAAGGCGCAGCGCTCGAAGCGATTCCCTATCATGTCGCTTACAAACAGTGGGTCGATCCCGCGGCGAAAGCCCTGCGAGACGCCGCGGATCTTTCCGACGATCCGGCCTTTGCCAAATTTCTGCGCATGCGGGCGGATGCGCTGCAGTCTGACCAGTATTTCGACAGCGACATTGCCTGGGTCAGCCTCGTCAATCCGAAATTCGATGTTATCTTCGCGCCGTACGAAACTTATCTCGATGATTTTCTCGGCGTGAAAACTTCTTACGGCGCGGCCGTGCTCGTCCGGAACGAAGAGGAAAGCCGCAAGCTGGACGTATTCCAGAAGTATGTTCCGGACATTCAGGACAGTCTGCCGCTCGCGGCCGAGGATCGCCCCTCGAAGCGCGGCCTTTTCTCACCGATGGAAGTGATGGACGCGCCGTATCGCGCAGGCGATCTGCGCCACGGCTACCAGGCGGTGGCCGACAACCTGCCGAACGATCCGCGCATTCACGAACAAAAAGGCTCGAAGAAAATTTTCTTCAAGAATTTCATGGACGCGCGCGTGAATTACGTGATCCTGCCGATCGCGCAACGCCTGCTGCGAGCCGACGAAGCGTCGCTCGCTTCCGCAGAAGGTTATCTTGCGAGCACGATGATGCATGAAATTTCGCACGGCCTCGGCCCCGCGTTCGCGCGCACGTCCGGCGGACGGCAGGACATCCGCGAAGCGATCGGGCCAACGTATTCGGCGCTGGAGGAGGCCAAGGCCGATATCGTCGGCCTATACGGTCTGAAATGGCTGGTGGACCGCGGCGATCTTCCCAAGGAAAAATTGAACGGTTACTATGCCTCCGAAGTGGCAGGAATTTTTCGGACGGTGCGATTCGGCGTGGCCGAGGCGCACGGGCGCGCCGAAATCATGGAGTTCAACTTCTATTCCGAACGCGGCGCCATCGCGCGCGACGCGGCATCGGGGCGGTATGCGATCGATTTCGGGCGCATGCCGGAAGCCGTCGCGGCGCTGGCCAAGGAATTGCTCTTGCAGGAAGCCACTGGAGACCGCGCTCGCGTCGAGGCCTGGTTTGCGAAGTACGGCACGATTCCGCCGGACCTGGCGAAGTCGCTCGGAGCCGCTTCCGATGTTCCCGTGGATATCGATCCGATTTCGTCGTTTCCCGAACCCATGCGCTAGGATTTCATTTTGAAAACGAGAGGATGGTGAACCAGTATGGCAAGCCAGAAGCTGCAGAACTTACGAAATCACACTCGCATTGTGGCGCCCTTCCACATGTTCGTCCTTCCCGTGTTCCTTCTCAATGCCGGCGACTCTATTTACCGTGTGATAAAATTTGGCATCACATATCAGTCTGTCCTCGGCGTCCTGATGGCCTTCGCGCTGCTCACGTTCGCTCTCTTCGCGCGCGTCTTCGCGCTGACGGTGCAAGACCGGGTCATCCGTCTCGAAATGCGGCTGCGCCTCGCCGAAGTCTTGCCTGTGGATTTGCGTCCGCGCATTCCGGAATTCACCGTGGGTCAGCTGGTTTCCTTGCGCTTTGCCGGCGACGCAGAGCTTCCGACCCTGGCGCGCAAAGTCCTCGACGATAAGCTCGATAGTCGCAAGGCCATCAAGCAATTGGTGAAGGACTGGCAGGGGGATTATTTACGGGCTTAGTAATACAGGCTTCAGCCTGCGGGGGGGATTTTTGCGACTACGAAAGGCCACAGGCTGAAGCCTGTGCTACTTACTACTTCGCCTGCGTATTTTCGGCGAAGCACCAGTGCACGAAATCCTTGCCGTAGCGGGCGGTCACGGACTCAGGAACATCATTCTCTAGAAGCCGCTCAAATTCAAAGTTGATTTCGCCGTTGGGTTGCACGGTCCCGAGAAGCGCGCCGTACACGTTGACCAAAGCAATGCGCGCGTCCGAGGAGTTTGGCGGTAACGCATAGCGTACGGCTCCCGCGGCGCCTACAATCCATCCTGGCAGGACGCCGCCATGCTGCTTCCAGTAATCCGTGTTGAAGATTCCTTCCATGTAATAGTGCGAATGGCTCGCGAGCACGTAGACATGCTTGTGCGCTTCGTCCCGCGCGCGCAATAGATCGGCATAGACGCGCCGGCCGCTTTCGGTCCCCGTTGGAGACTCGTTCATGCTGTGTCCCGCGGAAATGCTTTCGGGCAAGGCCTTATGCATTCCGGCAACGATGGTCATGATGGCCGGATCGGCTAGATCCTTTGCCAGGACACGCTCGAACCAGCGCAACTGAGCGGCGTCAAATTGTTCCGCCGAGGCGCTATCGAGGAAATAAAACGCCACGCCACGGTCAATCCAGTGGTAATAAGTTTTCAGGCGAAAATCCTGGGGATCGTCCCGCAGGCGTTGCGCGCGCAACGCGGGCATTTCGAGCCAATCCGCAAACTGCCAAAGGAAATCTTCGCGGGTCTTGTAAGGCGGAATGATTTCGTGATTGCCAATTCCAACGAAAAACGGGATGGAACCGAATGGGCCGATCTGGCTGTCGATGAAGTCGGGCCAGGCGATGCTCTCGTATTCGGCGATGGAGAGCGGCTGGGCGATGTGCTCGGGCTGGTGTTGAATGTCTTCATCGAAAGTATAGATCGCGCGCAGGTCGCCCAGGTGCCAGTAAAACGCGGCCTGATTTTTTCGCGCCGTTTCCGCAATCCCGGGCATCACCACGTCGCCGCAGTTTCGTGAGTCGCCCGATGCCAGGAAGCGCCATGTTCCACCAGCGGGTTGTTGCGCGCGCGCAGTCTGCGCCGCCATCGCCAGACCGAATATTGTTGCAACTGTGAGCACAATTCTGCGATTCAAGGCTTCTCTCGATTCTCACGCTTCCCGCAGAAATGCTACCAGATCGTTCCTCAGCGCCACAATTCGAGGTTCAATTTTTGCTCGTTTGACCAGTAAGTCCGGTGGCGCCATTTACGGAGAGCTTCCGGACGCGGTAAACCTCGAGCGCTCCCGAAGAGTAAATTCGCTCGCCGATTCCCGCAAGGGCCGTGGAAAAAAGAGGCACATCGTATGCCCAGACGTAATCGTAGTCATTCTGGACCTGCTGCCAATCGGGCGTACCGTCGTACACGAGGTTCCAGAATCCGTCGGGCGTGTAGGAGTCGTAGATGATCCGCATGGGCGTCTCGCCGGGCGCGTCCATCAAGTACGGGGAGAACCAGCCCCGGCGGATCACTCCGTAGGCCCAGAAATGCGTGAAGGGGCGCTCGATCGGATCCTCGTCACCTTCCACCATGGGCAGCACGAGCGCGCCGCGCGGCACGGCCTCGAACGAGCGCGCTAGGCCAACCAGTGCGGGCTGCGCTTGCTTAAAATGGCGCGTCACGCTCACAGTGCGCGCGGCGAAAAGCAAAAGCGGGATCGCGGCGAGCGTTTTTGCGCGTCGCCCCACACGCGCCGTGGCAAGAATCGCGACAAACAAGAAAGGCAGCACGCGAATATCGAGGTCCGAACCTTCCCCCCACATCCACGGGATCACCCAGAACAGCGCAAAGAGAAACGCGGCGATGGCTATCCATTTTTTGTCCCAGCGAAATTCGGGGTTGCCCCACCACGCCGCCAAAAGCCACGCGGCCAACGCCGCCAGCGAAATCCAATCCAGCCAGGGCCAATACCCGTGCAGGATCATGCCGAGTGAGTCCAGCTTGTCTTCCCATCCGTGAAAAATGATTTTGTTCGCGCTCAGTCCCACTCGCGAAGAGTGCAGATAAAACGCCACGCCCGGCAAAGCGAGCGCGCCACTCCATAGCCAGTCACGAATTGGCCGGCGCGAAAGCGCGAGGTACGCCACCACAATCAATCCTTCGATGCCGAAACCCAAGAGGTGCGTGAAATACAGCGCCGTGAATGCCACGAGAGCTGCAACCCATCGACCGGTTCCCGGCCTTGCAAGCCATCGCAGCCATAATCCAAGCGCCAAAAATCCCACCGCAACGCTCAGATCGAAATTCAGAAACCCTTCGAGAAAAAAAACGTTGTACGCGATTAGCAGAGACCACAAAGCCGCTGCCTCCGCATCCGGTTGCGCCTGGCGAAGAAAAAACCATATCCCGCCGGGCAGCGCGAGGACGCACAGACTGAGGAACACGCGCCCCGCCGTCTCGATGGGAAACAGCCGCACCAGCACGGCGAGCGAAGCGTCCATCCCCAGATAGGGATACGCGCCCCAATCGGAACGGTAGAACTTCTGAAATGAAAAATGCGGATCGTTCAGGTGCGCAAGAACAAACGCCCGCGCCAGATGATTTGGATAATCGAGCAAAGGGGGAAACTCGGCGACCCAGATCGGCGCGAGGAGCATCGCGGCCAGAATCAGTACGCCAGTCAATCGAAAAACAGTGCGCGCGGAAACCGAATGCGCCGGTGTGGCTTCCGCTGCGTCCATGTCTCGCACCTACCGCGCTATCCAAAGCAGCGGCAGCAAGCCCAGTGCTGTCAGCCCGAGCATAAGAATGAGGCTCTGCCTGCCTGTCTTGGGATCGGCGAGCACCAGCGCGATAAACGCCTTCGCAAAATTATTGCTGGCCGCCGCAATGATGACTCCAGCCACAGCGATGCCCATCGAAGTCATTTTTCCCGCGGTTTGCGTGAGCCCCATGATGAACGGGTCCACCGGCGCAAGGCCGGAAATCACGGCCATCCCGTAGATTCCACCACTGCCCAAATGGATCAGCGCGAAATTGGTCGCCACGAGCACCACAACAAACACGAGTCCCAACAAGAATGCGGAACTCAGCTCCAGCGGGTTTCTTGTAGAATGCGCAGGTTTCGTTTCCGTCGTGGGCACGTCGGATAAGCTGGACCACGCCCATCCAACCGCAACGCCAATGGCTCCCAGGACAAGAAACGGAATCAACAGACGATCCATGAGCTGGAGATTGAAGATGCCGATCAGGGCAAGAAAACGGAAGTACATCACGCCGGAGGCAATCAGGATGCCGCCCGCGTAGGTGTGCGGAGCCGCAGCCGTCTTGGCTTCTTTTGCCATGACAACGGTCGTGAACGTCGACGAATACAGTCCTCCCAGCAGGGCCGAGAGCCTCACGCCGCCTTTTCCCTTCGACAGTTTCTCCAGCAGGTAACTTCCGTAGGACACGCCGCTGATCGCCACGACAATCAGCCACGACTTGAACGGATTCACAGCGAACGGGCCGTAGTCCTGGTTCGGCACGATCGGCAGAATGACGAAGGTAAGGAGGAGAAACTTCGTAAACGTAAGAATCTCAATGGCTGGAATTTTCGTTGTCAGGTTCTCGAGAAATTCTTTCAACTCGAGCAGCAACATGCTGAGAACGGCGATCGTGGTGGCGATCCACAATTGATCGCGTGACACCAGTGCGCCGATCACGTAAGTGACGAGGCCCGAAATTTCCGTGGTCACTCCGGCTTCGTTGTACGTTTCGAGTTTGTGCCGGTACGAGAGCCACAGGAACGCGCCAATGACGCCAAATCCAAACGTCAGAGGGAGCAGTTGTTCGCCCGACAAGAGAGCCATCGCATAGCCGATCAGGCCGATCAGCGGAAATGTGCGGACCCCGCCGAAGCTGTACCGCTGCCCCGCGGCGCGATGTTCTTCTCTGTCCAGCCCAATCAGGAAACACAAAAAGAGCGTGAGGAGAATCTTGAGGCCTTCCGGCGGCATCAGTTGTAGAAGCTTATCGGTCACGGAATCTGCTCGGCGGCCTTTTCGCCATCGCGAGACTATCGGGAATCGGGGGCAAACTCAATGGCGGAGTAGCTTTGAGTAGCACAGACTTCAGTCTGTGGGGGTCCGTTCCCGAGCAGAGGTCGCGCGGGGCAGCCAAGATTATGTGGACAACCACAGACTTAAAGTCTGTGCTACTTGAGATTCTAGGCGGGCGCGTCCGAGAGCGGCAGCCAAACTTGAAACAGCGTGTCGCCGGGCTTCGAGGTCACTTGAATATTGCCCCGGTGCTTTTTCACAATGCGCTGCACCGTGTCGAGACCGAGGCCGGTTCCCTCGCCCACTGCCTTCGTGGTGAAGAAGGGTTCAAAGATGTGCGTCTGCACCTCCGGCGAAATCCCCGGGCCGTTGTCGCCGATTTCCACCACGACGCAGGAATCATCGCGATAGGTGCGGACGCGAAGCTCGCCCTTGCCGCCCATCGCGTCAATGGCGTTGTCGATGAGGTTGGTCCAAACCTGGTTGAGTTCGCTGCCAAACGAATCCACAAGCAGAGGGATGCGCTGATACTCGCGTTGCACGGTCACGCCGCGCTTAAGCTTGTGGTTCAAAATAGTGAGCGTGCTTTCCAGGCTTTTCACGATGTCCACGTTTTGCACGGGGGCCTGGTCCATGTACGTGTATTCCTTGATGGCGAGGACCAGGTCGGAAATTCGCGTCGCGCTGCTTTCGATTTCGTCGAGGAGACCGTAGACCTCGGCCACCGCCGCCATTCTCACGAGCGCAGCGCGCGCCGTGCCGGGATCGAATTCCGCAAAAAGTGACTCGAGCACATCGGGTTGGATGTTGCGTTGCGCAAGGCCGGCCGCAAGCTGCCACAAATCGTTCTGGCCGTGGCTTCGCAATAGGGAGTCCAGTTGTTCCTCGAGGTCGGCCATGGCCAGCGCGTCCGGAGGCGGGTCCTTATGCTGGATGATCGAGCCCTCCAGCATTTCAATTTCCGCTTTCTGTGTCGCGGTAAGGTCGCGCCGCCCAAGTTCGTGGGCCGCATCGCGAATTTTTTGCAGGATACCGCGCAGCTGGCTGGCGGCGCGTTTCGCGGCGGAAGCGGGATTGTTGAGTTCGTGAGCAAGTCCCGCGGAAAGTTTTCCGAGCGCGGCGAGGCGGTCGCGCTGCTGTTCCCTGCGCGTCGTCTCGCGAACGCGGTCGGTCATCATGCCGACGAGACGCTCGGTCAGCTCGGGCATTTTTTGTATCAGGTCGTGAAACTTCGATTCCGGAAATCGCAGGATGCGGCAGTCGGTCAGCGCTCGGCCGCCGAACGTGAACGTTTTCATTCTGGAAAAGGGCAGCCGCCCGGTTACCTGGCCGGCCTCGACAGTAATGATCATCGTCTCGCCGCCGAATTCGCCGCGCGCCTGGATCTGGCCTTCGAGAAGAACATACATGGAGTCGGCTGGATCGCCCGCAGTCATCAGAGTGTCTCCCGCCTTGAAGTGCAAACTCTGCGCCTGGCTGAGGAACCATGCGATCTGGTCTTCCGGCAAGCCGGCGAAGGCGGGGACGCTCAGCAGTTCTGCATTTTCCGTCATTGGAGTTTGCTCATGTAGTGAGGGATGAATTGTGGCGCAGGCTTCAGCCTGTGCCACTTTTTCTCATTGGACTTTGCTCAAGTATTGGTGGATGAACTGCACGGCTACCGATCCTTCCCCCACTCCCGAAGCCACGCGCTTGACCGAACCGTGACGCACGTCGCCCACGGCAAAAATGCCGGGAACATTGGTTTCAAGCAAGTAGGGATCGCGTTCCAGCGTCCAGCCCTTGGGACGTTGCCCATCGACGATGAGATCAGGACCCGTCAGCAGGAAGCCGCGCTCGTCGCGCTCGACCACGCCGGCCAGCCAATCGGTTCGCGGCAACGCACCGATAAAAATGAACACGGAGCTCGCCGGGACGCGCTCGATCTTGCCCGTATCCGAACACAGAACGGAAATTTCCTCAAGGTGTGTTTCGCCGTGCACTTCGGCCACGCTGGCGTGCGCCCAGACCTGAATTTTGGGCGTCTCCTTGATTTGATCGATCAAGTATTGCGACATGGTGCTCGAGAGAGAACTCCCACGCACCAGGATGAATACCTTTTCCGCGTGCTTGGCAAAGTTCATCGCCGCCTGCCCCGCCGAATTCGCGCCGCCCACCACGTAGACCGTTTCTCCCGCGCAGGAAATCGCTTCCGTGGCGCCGCCGCCGTAGTAGACGCCCGCGCCCTGCAGGCGATCGATTCCAGGGGCCTCCAGACGCCGCCATTGCACTCCCGTTGCGATCATCAACGCGTGGCAGGAAAACTCGCTCCCGTCAGCCAGCTTGATGATCCGGTAGGGTCCTTCCGTCCGAATTCCGGCCGCTTCCGCCGCCAGGATTTCCACGCCAAATCGCTGCGCCTGCACCACCGCGCGCCGTGCCAGGTCGCCGCCGCTCAGACCCGCCGGAAAGCCAAGATAATTCTCGATGCGCGAGCTCATGCCCGCCTGGCCGCCCGGGGCTTCCCGCTCGACCATTACCGTGTGCAAGCCTTCCGACGCTCCGTACACGGCGGCAGCGAGGCCTGCAGGTCCTCCGCCGATGATCGCCAAATCGTAGAAGCTTGTTTGCGCGCGCGTCCGCAGTCCGACTTTCTGCGCCACTTGCGCCGGGGTGCATTCGAGGAGCTTCGTCCCGTCGGGAAAGAGTGCGATCGGAAGACTTGCGGCTTCCGGCCCCAGAGTCTCGAGCAGAAGTTTGGTCTCCGGGTCACTCGCGGAAATCTCCGCGTCGATCCACTGGTAGGGGACATGATTCCGCGCGAGGAAGTCGCGCAATTCGTACGACCGGGGAGACCATCGCGTGCCGAGTACGCGGATTCCCGAATAGGCCGGATGGTGGGAGGCCTGCCAGTCTTCGAGCAAATCGTCCAACTGCGGGTAGAGGTGCTCGGTGGGCGGGTCCCACGGCTTCATGAAAAAATAATGGATGCTGGCTTGATTGATGGCGCCGATCGCGGCGGTCGTGTCGGCGTATGCGGTGAGCAGCGCGCGCTTGGCATCCGGGTAAATCCGCATGGCTTCCTGCAAAAAGTGAACGCCGTCGATGCGCGGCATGCGCTGGTCCGCGAGCAGCAATGCCACATTGTCGCTGCGGAGATTCAACTGCTTCAAAAGGTCGAGCGCGCCTTCGGGCGATCCGCTTCCCAGAACGCGATAATCCGCGCCGTACTGAGACCGCAAGTCGCGCTCGATTGCTCGCAAAACATCTGCGTCGTCATCCACGCTCAGTAAGATTGGTTTCGCCATGTCGGTCCCAGTTCGATGATGGAGCCCATTTCAAAACTCGCACGGCACCAGAGTAGCCTGATTGGATGCAAGGAGCTAATTTTGGTCGCAGGATTATATCAGTTGCGCAGGCTTAAGCCTGTGGGGTTTAGTCCTTGCAAGGACGAACACCCACAGGCTGAAGCCTGCGTCACCAGGACTAGCCCGAAGATAACTATGCCCACAACAAAACCGCAAGATACGCTAAAGTAGGCCCGGCAAGGCCCTAAAAATTTCTATATTCACGCGTCGATGATCGGAAAAACCATTTCGCATTATCGCATTCTTGCGCAGCTCGGCGGCGGCGGGATGGGTGTGGTCTACGAAGCCGAAGACCTCAAGCTGCGCCGCCACGTCGCGCTGAAATTTCTGCCTCCGGAAATGGAGAAAGATCCCGCCGCCCGCGAACGCTTCCAGCGCGAAGCCTTTGCCGCCTCCGCGCTCAATCATCCGAACATCTGCACCATTTACGAAATCGACGAAGCCAACGGACAGCACTTCATCGCCATGGAATTGCTGGAAGGACAGACGCTGAAGCACCTGATCCACGGCAAGCCGCTCGATGTCGAGGAAGTCCTGGATCTGGGAGTGCAAGCAGCCGATGCCCTCGATGCGGCTCATGCGCAAGGAATCGTGCATCGTGACATCAAGCCCGCCAATATCTTTGTCACCAAGCGCGGGCACGCGAAGATTCTCGATTTCGGCTTGGCCAAGCTGACGGCCCAGCCGAAGTCTTCCCCGCCGCGAATTGGACAATCAATTTCTACAGGGACGACAGAAGTTCCTGAGGAGCAGCTGACCAGTCCGGGCACTGCAATGGGAACGGTCGCGTACATGTCTCCCGAGCAGGCGCGGGGAAAGGAACTGGACTCGCGGACCGACCTATTCTCTTTCGGAGCTGTGCTGTATGAAATGGCAACGGGTTCCTTGCCCTTTCGTGGAGATACTTCCGCCGTCATTTTCGAAGCGATTCTGAATCGTGCGCCGACCGCTCCGGTGCGCTTGAATCCTGAAGTTCCTCCCAAACTGGAAGAGATTATTCACAAGGCGCTGGAGAAGGACCGCGATCTGCGGTACCAGCATGCATCCGAGGTCCTCATAGACTTGAAGCGTCTGAAGCGGGACACGGATTCGGGGCGAACGGCAGCGAGCGGCTCAGCACTTGCGACGCCGGCCTCCCGTTCCCAACAGCCAAGCAAAACAATTGACTCCCTCGCTGTTCTACCGTTCATTAACCTCAGTGGCGATCCTGAGATGGAATACCTGAGCGATGGGATCACCGACACACTTATCAACAGTCTGTCGCAATTGCGCAGACTCCGCGTGGTGCCGCGGAGCCTGACGTTTCGGTATAAGGGACGAGAAGTTGACCCCCAGCGCGTGGGAAGCGAACTCAATGCCCGAGCGGTCCTGACCGGAAGAGTGATGCAGCGGGGCGATACGCTGCTCGTCGGCACGGAGCTGATGGACGTGGCCAGGCTTTCCCAGCTTTGGGGCGCCCAGTACAACCGTAAAATGGCTGACATTTTTGTGTTGCAGGAGGAGATCGCGCGGGAGATCACGGAAAAACTGCGGCTGCAGTTGACGGGGGACGAAAAGAAGCGGCTCACAAAGCGCGCCACCGGGAATAAGGAAGCCTATCAGCTCTATCTGAAAGGCCGCTTCTGGTTGGGCAAGAGAACCCCGGAAGGATCCAGCAAGGCCATCGAATACTTCCAGCAGGCTATCTCCAAAGAGCCCACCTACGCGCTGGCTTATTCTGGCTTGGCCGATTGCTACAGTTTCCTACCAACGCTCACTTCCGTTCCCCCAAAGGAGGCCTATCCAAAAGCCAAAGAGGCCGCTTTGAAAGCGTTGGAAATAGACGACGCGCTCGCAGAAGCGCACACATCCCTGGCGTTTGTCAAAGCAAATCACGACTGGGATTGGTCAGGCGGCGAGAGGGAATTCCTGCGAGCCATGGCGCTCAATCCGGACTATGCAATCGCCCACCTGTGGTATGGCTTTACTTTGGCGAACATGGGACGGCTTGACAAATCCATCGCGGAGGCGAAGCGAGCTCTGGAGCTTGATTCCCTCTCGCTCGAAATTAATTGGTTTTTGGGACTCGCATACTACTTTGCACGGCAGTATGACCAAGCTATTGAGCAATACCGGAAGACACTGGAGTTGGACCCGAACTTTTTTTTGCCGCACACTTTCATCGGCTGGGCCTATATCCAAAAATCCATGTACAAGGAAGGCATCGCGGAGTTGGAAAAGGCAGTTGCGATCACCCCCAGCAATATGTCCCTAGCGTGCCTGGGATACGGCTATGCGGCGGCGGGTAGAAGGCCAGAGGCGCAAAAGGTGCTCGATCAATTGAACGAACTCTCGAAGCATAAGTATGTCCCACCATTTCACAGGGCCTTAATCTGCGTGGGCCTTGGGGAGAAGGGCCAGGCGTTCGAGTGGTTGGAAAAGGCTTATGAAGAGCGCTTCATGATCGGAATTAAAGTGAACCCAGTCTTCGACCCGCTGCGCTCAGACCCGCGCTTCGCCGATCTTCTCCGCCGCATGAACCTCCAGCCATGATCGGGAAAACCATTTCGCATTATCGCATTCTGTCGCAGCTCGGCGGCGGCGGGATGGGAGTGGTCTACGAAGCCGAAGACCTTAAGCTGCGCCGCCACGTCGCGATGAAATTCCTGCCTCCGGAAATGGAGAACGACCCCGCGGCGCGCGAACGTTTTCAGCGCGAAGCGTTTGCCGCCTCCGCGCTCAATCATCCGAACATCTGCACGATTTACGAAATCGACGAGGCCAACGGCCAGCACTTCATTGCCATGGAACTACTGGAAGGCCAGACGCTGAAGCATCTGCTCAGTGGAAGGTCTCTGCCTCTCGAACAAATATTGGAATTGGCAGCGGAAATCACCGACGCGCTGGATGTAGCCCACGCCAAGGGGATCGTGCATCGGGACATCAAGCCTGCGAACATTTTTGTGACGGCGCGCGGACAGGCGAAGATTCTGGATTTTGGGTTGGCCAAAGTAGGACTACGAGACGACGGAACCACCTTGATCGGTGAATCGCAACTGCCCGCTGCGTCTGAGGAGTACTTGACCAGTCCCGGCACGACGCTGGGCACGGTCGCGTACATGTCGCCCGAGCAGGCGCGCGGGGAAACACTGGACGCCCGGACGGACCTGTTTTCTTTTGGCGTGGTGCTGTACGAAATGGCCACGGGCAAGCTTCCGTTTCCGGGCGGCACCTCAGCGGTTATCTTCCATGCGATTCTCAGCCAGCCTCCCATTTCACCGCGCCAGTTGAATTCGCTCCTCCCGCCGAAGCTCGAAGAGATCATCCACAAGGCTTTGGAGACGGACCGCAAGCTGCGGTATCAGAGCGCGGCGGATATGCGGGCCGACCTGGCACGTCTGAAGCGCGACACAGACACGGGCCGCTCAGCCGTGACCGCGCCAGGCGCAGCACAGGCGCAGCGCCAGGCATGGTGGCGAAGCAAATCCGCAATCGGGAGCGGCGCGGTTCTGCTCGTAGCTGCGCTCGTTGGTGCAGGATGGTTCTATAAGTCTCGCGTAAACGGCGGCGAGACGATTGACTCAGTGGCCGTACTCCCCTTCGTGAACGCCAGCGCCGATCCGGACGCGGAATACCTGAGCGACGGAATTACGGAAAGCCTGATCAACAGTTTGTCGACGCTGCCTCATCTCAAGGTGATGTCACGCGACTCCGCCTTTATGTACAAGGGCAAGGACACCGACGCGCGCACGGTCGGACAAACGCTCGGCGTGCGCGCCGTCCTTAAAGGCCGAGTGATGCAGCGCGGAGGCGATCTGGAGATCAGCGCGGAATTAGTTGACGCGCGCGACGACAGCCACATCTGGGGCCAGCAGTACAGCCGCAAAGCGTCGGACATTTTTGCGTTGCAAGGCGATCTCGCCAAAGAAATGACTTCCATGCTGCGCATGCGCCTGACCGGCAAAGATGAAAAGCGAATGATGAAGACCGCCGCGGTCAATCCCGAAGCCTACCAGCTGTACCTCAAGGGTCTCTACAACACGAGAAAGTTTACGAAGGAAGGATTGCAGAAAGGCCAGGACTATTTTGAACAGGCCATCAAACTGGATCAGAACTATGCCATGGCTTACGACGGCTTGGCTTATAACTACGCCGTCGCCGAGGACTGGATCGCTCCTCCTCGCGAGGTTATGCCCAAGATGAAGGCTGCTGCCGAAAAAGCCGTGGAACTCGATGACTCGTTTGGCGACGCACATGCCAATGTAGCTTACGTCCATCTCTTCTACGACTACAACTTTCCGGCAGCGGAAAAAGAGTTCCGACGCGCCATCGAGCTGAGCCCAAACGATGCCTACGCGCACACGATGTTCGGATGGCTACTTGTGGCAACGAAGAGGTTTGATGAGAGCCTCGCGGAGCATGAGCGAGCACGCAATCTGGACCCTCTCTCAGGGGAAGCTAACGTGATCTGGGGACAGAGTCTTTATTTCGCGCGCCGTTACGACCAGGCAATCGAGCAACTTCGTAATACCATCGATTTGGTACCTGACCTGTGGCTGACATACGATGAGCTGGGCTGGGCTTACGAGGTGAAAGGGCAATTGCCGGAAGCAATCGGAGAGTCCCAAAAGGCTCGTCAAATTGCTGGAACCATCGCCGAGCCCCTGTCCTCACTTGGACGAGCCTACGCCTTGAAAGGCGAAGTTTCCGAGGCACGCAAGGTCCTTGTCGAGCTAACCGAACTCTCGAAGAATAATTGGGTCTCTCCGTACAACTTCGCCGTGATCTATGCGGCGCTTGGAGACAAGGATCAGGCCATGGCCTCGCTGGAGAAAGCATTCGAGGAGCGTTCCTGGTACGTCACCGACCTGGCAGTCGATCCGAAGGTGGATAATATTCGCTCGGACCCACGCTTCGCTGATCTATTGCGCCGCATGAATCTGCAGCCATGAAGTTCAGTTGCACACGCTTCAGCCGAAGTTCGTCACGGTAACAGCCGTTTAGTTATTTTGCTCCTGATTTTCCTATCGAAGTGATTTGTTTTCAGCCCACGCTGATCGAAAACTTCGTGTAGTGCAGACCAACCTACTTGCAGTGCAGTTTCTCTCCTGAGACCATCGCTGCAACATGTATCTTCGCCAGCACCAGAGGAACAAAGACGGCAAGGAACACAGGTATTGGTCTCTCGTCGAGACCTTCCGAACACCCGATGGCCCGCGACAGCGCACGCTTTGCTATCTCGGTGAGCTGAACGGTTCTGCCCATGCACGTTGGCAGAAGACCGTCGAGGCTTTCAACGAGCAGGGCGAGCATACCCAGCTGAAGCTGTTTCCCTCCGAAGCAGAAGCGCCCGATGATCCGAACGTAGCACGGGTGTTGGTGAAAAAAGTGCGGGTCGAGCGCACACGACGATTCGGTGACGGCTATCTCGGACTGGAGTTGTGGAAGCAGTTGAAGCTCGATGAGTTCTTCGCTCAGCATCTCGATGAGGAGAGTGCCGATGTGCCCTGGTCCCGTGTCGCAGCCGTGCTGGCGATCAACCGGCTATGCGATCCGGGCAGTGAGCTGGCCGTGGAGCAGCATTGGTACCCCTCCACCGCACTGGACGATCTGCTGCACATCGCGGAAGGCAAGATCAACGACACGCGGTTGTATCGTTGCCTCGATCGTCTTCTGCCGCTGAAGGCCAAGATCGAACAGCATCTGAAGCAGCGCTTCGGCGAGTTGTTCGAGGCCGAGTTCGACGTGCTCCTCTACGATCTGACCAGCACGTATGTGGAGGGGGCGGCGGAAGAGAACCCCATGATGCAGCGGGGCTACTCGCGGGATCATCGTCCCGACTGCGAACAGCTGGTGCTGGCGTTGATCGTCAACCCAGACGGTTTTCCATTCAGCTACGAACTATTCGATGGGAACCGGGCCGATGTCACGACGGTCGAAGCGATCCTGCGCACGGTGGAGCGCAAGCACGGAAAGGCCCGCCGGGTATGGATCTTCGATCGCGGTGTGGTGAGCGAGGAGAACCTGGTAGCGATCCGCAAGCGCGGGGGACAGTATCTGGTGGGCACGACGCGGAGCAAGCTGAAGCAGTTTGAACAGGAACTGCTGAAGGATGACTTCGAGAGGATCCGCCCCGAAGTGGAGGTCAAGCAGATCAAGGTTCCGGGCGGTGAAGAGACCTACATCCTCTGTCGCACGGCCGGACGGAAGGAGAAAGAGAAAGCCATCCGCAGCCGCTTTGTGGTGAAGATCGAAAAAGCGCTCACGGGACTTGAGAAGCGCATCGCGGAAGGCCAACTGAAGGACCGTTTCAAGATGGAGCGAAATCTCGGCCGCATCCAGGCCTCTCACCCGCAAGTAGCGGATCTGTATGAGATGACGGTGAAAGATGGCAAAGAAGGGCCACGCCTGTTCTGGCGGCAGAAGGCGGAACAACAGCAATGGATCGAAGCGCGCGAGGGAGCCTATTTGCTACGCACGAATCTGACCGCCGACTCGGCTGCCGCTCTATGGAAGAAATACATGCAATTGACGGAAGTGGAAGCAGCCTTCCGCACGCTCAAAAGCGAACTGGCGATCCGGCCGCTGTTCCATCAACTCGAAAGACGCGTGAAGGCGCACGTGCTGGTGGCGTTTCTCGGCTACGCTCTGCTCGTAACCCTCAAGCATCTGCTGAAGCGGAGAGATTCGGACTATTCCCCGGCCAAAGTCCTGAAGCGACTCGCGGAGCTCTACAGCGTCGATATCGTATTGCCGACCGTCGAAGGACGAGAGATCTGGCTGCGGCGCATCACGAAACTCGATAATGAGCAGCAGAAGATCCTGCACCAGCTTCAACTGCAGTTACCGGAAGGTCTGGAGCCGATTCAGATCCTGAAATGTAGTGCAGACTCGGCCATTGCCTAAACTGATTTCAAAGGACTTTATCCTACTTTGACCCGCTGAGTGACGAACATGGGTCAGCCTGTGTGGGGTTGGTTAGTAGAACGGCGCTCACTGCCACAACTAACACCGCACAGGCTGAAGCCTGCGCCACTTGCCGTTTGAGTTGTGATATTGTTGCGGCCTCGATGGAACTGAGCCTGCAAAATCAGAAGATCGGCGACATTGTGGTGGTGCGGTGCCAGGGGCGCATCGTGGTCGGCCCCGAAATCACTTCGCTGCAACAGGAACTTGAAAAGTTGACGGTGCTGACCAAGAAAGTGGTCTTGCACCTGGGAGAAGTCAGCTTCATCGACAGCGTCGGGCTGGGGGCGCTGGTTCGCCACTTCGGCGTCTTGCGGGCTAAGGGAGGCGATCTGAAGCTCTGCCAGGTGTCTCCCTTCCTTCTGCAAGTTCTTCAGGTCACGAACTTGCTGCGCGTTTTCCCCATGCATGCGTCGGAAGCGGAAGCGATACAAGCGTTCTCCAAAGGGACGCAATTTCAGGATGAGGCTTTCGGAGCCTCGAAAACGCGAATCGTCTGCATCGATCCCTCCCATGATTTGCTGGCGTATCTGAGCGCCTTGCTCAAACGTTCCGGCTACGAGGTCATCACCACGCGAAACCCGTCCGATGCCCTGCTGCTTGTGAGGGTAACCAGGACTCACCTACTGATTTGCGGGCCAGCGATGCAAACAAACGAGTCGGCGATGCAGGGATTTGCCGAGTTCAAACCGAAACTGCAAATCCTGCATCTTCCCTCCGATTTTTCCACAGGGGAGGCAGGACAAGCGGGGAGTGATTTGGTAAATCGCATCCGCCAACTCTTGTCGGATCAGCAATAGGAGTTATCTCATGATTGGTCTTGGCACGTTTATGTAGCGCCCGCCTTCAGGCAGGCACTTTGGAATCAAGCAGATGCCCGCCTGAAGGCGGGCGTTACAAAAACCAAGAGACGGATTCGGGTCAGTTAGGCCGAGTTCGCAAGGCGCCGGTATCAAATCGTGGCCCGGATGCATCTAACCTTTTGGGAGTAGGGATGAGAAGTCCGAAGGATTAAGAATGCCAGAACAAGATTCCATACCGGCCGGAGCTATCCTCGATACCTGGTCGAACGATCCGTGGTCCAACGGCGTGCAGATCGACGCCCGGGAGGACATGGAGAAGCTGGCCATCCGCACCTGGAACAGCGAGTACGAGATCACCATCATTGAGGGGCGCAGCGGAGAAATCCTGCTCCGCGGCGGACAATTCTTCCCGGAGTTAACCCCCGCGCGGCTGACCGGGGCCACACTCGGCGGCAGCTTCTGCAAAATGCGCGGGATCTACGTCGGCTTCCGGATGGAGATCAACGCCAACGGCCAGCGCTTCGTAACTACTCCCGTTGAGTCCATCGGAGTTGTGGTCTGACATTCAGTAGCGCGGGCTTTAGCCTGCGGATTTTGGTCCTTGCAAGAACTAACCGAAGTTCGTCACGGTAACAGCGGTTTAGTTATTTTGCTCCTGATTTTCCTATCGAAGTGATTTGTTTTCAGCCCACGCTGATCGAAAACTTCGTGTAGTGCAGACCAACCTACTTGCAGTGCAGTTTCTCTCCTGAGACCATCGCTGCAACATGTATCTTCGCCAGCACCAGAGGAACAAAGACGGCAAGGAACACAGGTATTGGTCTCTCGTCGAGACCTTCCGAACACCCGATGGCCCGCGACAGCGCACGCTTTGCTATCTCGGTGAGCTGAACGGTTCTGCCCATGCACGTTGGCAGAAGACCGTCGAGGCTTTCAACGAGCAGGGCGAGCATACCCAGCTGAAGCTGTTTCCCTCCGAAGCAGAAGCGCCCGATGATCCGAACGTAGCACGGGTGTTGGTGAAAAAAGTGCGGGTCGAGCGCACACGACGATTCGGTGACGGCTATCTCGGACTGGAGTTGTGGAAGCAGTTGAAGCTCGATGAGTTCTTCGCTCAGCATCTCGATGAGGAGAGTGCCGATGTGCCCTGGTCCCGTGTCGCAGCCGTGCTGGCGATCAACCGGCTATGCGATCCGGGCAGTGAGCTGGCCGTGGAGCAGCATTGGTACCCCTCCACCGCACTGGACGATCTGCTGCACATCGCGGAAGGCAAGATCAACGACACGCGGTTGTATCGTTGCCTCGATCGTCTTCTGCCGCTGAAGGCCAAGATCGAACAGCATCTGAAGCAGCGCTTCGGCGAGTTGTTCGAGGCCGAGTTCGACGTGCTCCTCTACGATCTGACCAGCACGTATGTGGAGGGGGCGGCGGAAGAGAACCCCATGATGCAGCGGGGCTACTCGCGGGATCATCGTCCCGACTGCGAACAGCTGGTGCTGGCGTTGATCGTCAACCCAGACGGTTTTCCATTCAGCTACGAACTATTCGATGGGAACCGGGCCGATGTCACGACGGTCGAAGCGATCCTGCGCACGGTGGAGCGCAAGCACGGAAAGGCCCGCCGGGTATGGATCTTCGATCGCGGTGTGGTGAGCGAGGAGAACCTGGTAGCGATCCGCAAGCGCGGGGGACAGTATCTGGTGGGCACGACGCGGAGCAAGCTGAAGCAGTTTGAACAGGAACTGCTGAAGGATGACTTCGAGAGGATCCGCCCCGAAGTGGAGGTCAAGCAGATCAAGGTTCCGGGCGGTGAAGAGACCTACATCCTCTGTCGCACGGCCGGACGGAAGGAGAAAGAGAAAGCCATCCGCAGCCGCTTTGTGGTGAAGATCGAAAAAGCGCTCACGGGACTTGAGAAGCGCATCGCGGAAGGCCAACTGAAGGACCGTTTCAAGATGGAGCGAAATCTCGGCCGCATCCAGGCCTCTCACCCGCAAGTAGCGGATCTGTATGAGATGACGGTGAAAGATGGCAAAGAAGGGCCACGCCTGTTCTGGCGGCAGAAGGCGGAACAACAGCAATGGATCGAAGCGCGCGAGGGAGCCTATTTGCTACGCACGAATCTGACCGCCGACTCGGCTGCCGCTCTATGGAAGAAATACATGCAATTGACGGAAGTGGAAGCAGCCTTCCGCACGCTCAAAAGCGAACTGGCGATCCGGCCGCTGTTCCATCAACTCGAAAGACGCGTGAAGGCGCACGTGCTGGTGGCGTTTCTCGGCTACGCTCTGCTCGTAACCCTCAAGCATCTGCTGAAGCGGAGAGATTCGGACTATTCCCCGGCCAAAGTCCTGAAGCGACTCGCGGAGCTCTACAGCGTCGATATCGTATTGCCGACCGTCGAAGGACGAGAGATCTGGCTGCGGCGCATCACGAAACTCGATAATGAGCAGCAGAAGATCCTGCACCAGCTTCAACTGCAGTTACCGGAAGGTCTGGAGCCGATTCAGATCCTGAAATGTAGTGCAGACTCGGCCATTGCCTAAACTGATTTCAAAGGACTTTATCCTACTTTGACCCGCTGAGTGACGAACATGGGCTAACCCCACAGGCTGAAGCCTGCGCTATTAAAACACTTCGACGCATTCGAAATCACGCGAGGCTGGAGCTTCCCATGAGGTACTTGTCGGCCGAGGCGGCGGCTTTACGGCCTTCCGAAATTGCCCACACGACAAGCGACTGGCCGCGGCGCATGTCGCCTGCGGCGAAGACGCCGGGAACCGAGCTCATGTAGTCCGCGCCGGTAGCAATGTTGCCGCGCGGATCGAGATTCACGCCGAGCTGCTCGATCATGCCCTGCTTCACGGGGCCCGTAAAACCCAGGGCGAGCAAGACGAGATCGGTTTCCATAACGAATTCCGTGCCCGGCATGGCCTCGAACTTCGGCGGCGGGCCGACGCGAATGGCGTGAAGCTCTTTCACGTTACCATTTTCGTCGCCTGTGAACTTGGCGGTATTGAGCGCCCAATCGCGCTTGCCGCCCTCTTCATGCGCGCCCTCGGTACGAAGTTGCAGCGGCCACAGCGGCCACGGCGTGCTCGGGTGGCGCTCCAGCGGCGGCATGGGCATGATTTCGAACTGGTGAATGGACTTCGCCTGATGGCGGTGGCAGGTGCCCAGGCAATCCGCTCCGGTATCGCCACCGCCGATAATCACGACGCGCTTGCCGGTGGCGAGAATCTGATTTGGAATCGTGTCGCCGGCGACGACTTTGTTCTGCTGCGGCAGGAATTGCATCGCAAAATAGATGCCCTTGAGCTCGCGCCCGGGAACGTTGAGATCGCGCGGATGTTCCGCACCGCCGCTCAGCACTACGGCGTCAAATTCCTTGCGCAAGTCCTGCGCGGGAATGCTGCCGCCCACGTGAGCGTTCGTCTGGAACCGGACTCCTTCGGCCATCATCTGTTCCAGGCGCCGGTCGAGAACGCGCTTTTCCAGTTTGAAGTCCGGAATGCCGTAGCGCAGCAGGCCGCCGATGCGGTCCGCTTTTTCAAACACCGTGACTGCGTGGCCCGCCCGGTTCAATTGCTGCGCGGCGGCAAGGCCCGACGGTCCGGAACCGACGACGGCAATTCGCTTGCCGGTGCGCATCTCAGGAAGTTCCGGTTTGATCCAGCCTTCTTCCCACGCGCGATCCACGATGGTTTTCTCGATCAATTTGATCGTGACGGGCGGCTCACTGATTCCCAGGACGCACGCCGCTTCGCATGGCGCCGGGCAAATGCGGCCGGTAAACTCCGGAAAATTATTGGTGGAATGAAGGACGCGAATCGCATCTTTCCAGCGGTCGCGATAGACGAGGTCGTTCCAGTCCGGAATGATGTTGTTGACCGGGCAGCCCGTGTGACAGAAAGGAATGCCGCAATCCATACAGCGCGCGCCCTGCACGCGCACTTTCTCTTCCGGGAACGGCTGGTACACCTCGAAATAATCGTGAACGCGCTCCGCGACGGGACGCCGCGCCGGTGTTTCACGCGTGTATTCCTTGAACCCGGTGACCTTACCCACGAATCACCTGGCCCTGCGCGTGCATCGTTCCGGCCTGCAGCGCCAGCACGCTTGCCGGGATTCGTGGAATGCCCAAAACGCGTTTGTATTCGTGCGGGAATACCTTGATGAATTTCGGCAGCATCGCGTCCCAATGCTTCAAAATCCATTTCCCCTGCGGGCTATCGGTCAGCTCCGCGTGGCGCGAAACCAGGCGATGCAGTGCCTCGATATCTTTCGTATCCGTCACGGGCTCCAGGTCCACGTCAGCTCGATTGCAGCACTCCGAAGCAAATTCGCCACTCTGGTCCAATACGAATGCGATGCCTCCGGTCATGCCGGCAGCGAAATTGCGGCCCGTTTTGCCCAGCACCACAACCAGGCCGCGAGTCATGTATTCGCAGCCGTGGTCGCCAACGCCTTCGACAACAGCCGTGGCGCCGGAATTTCGCACCGCGAATCGTTCGCCGGCCATGCCGTTGAAGAACGCCTCGCCGCTCGTCGCGCCGTAGAGACAGACGTTACCTACGAGGATATTTTCCTCCGGCACGAAATGCGAATTCCGCGGCGGATAAATTACGATCCTCCCGCCGGAGAGCCCCTTGCCAACGTAATCGTTGGCTTCGCCTTCGAGCGTCAGCGTCACGCCCGTGGCGAGGAACGCGCCGAAACTCTGCCCCGCGCAGCCGTGAAACTGGATGCGGATGGTGTCGTCGGGCAAGCCCACGGAGCCGTGGCGGCGCGCAATCCGGCCGCTGAGCATGGCGCCAACGGTGCGGTGGACATTACGTATTGGTAAATCGAGCGACACGGGCGTGAGATGCTCGATGGCATCGCTCGCCTGCTCGATCAGCTTTCCGTCGAGCGCGTCGCTCAGTCCGTGGTCCTGCGCCTGCGTGCAGCGGCGCCCCACGTGGCTCGGCATCGGCGGATTGTAAAGCACCGCGGAGAGATCGATCCCTTTCGCTTTCCAATGTTCCACGTCCGTGCGCTGCGTGAGGCAATCCACCCGCCCAATCATTTCTTCGACTTTTCGGAACCCCAGCTTCGCCATGATGAGGCGCAGGTCTTCGGCGACGTAGAACAAGAAATTAATTACGTGCTCGGGCTTGCCCGCGAACTTCTTGCGAAGCTCCGGATCCTGCGTCGCAATGCCCACGGGGCAAGTATTCAAATGGCATTTGCGCATCATGATGCAGCCCATCGTGACCAGCGGCGTGGTGGCAAATCCGAATTCCTCGGCGCCCAACAGAGCGGCGATCGCAACATCGCGCCCGGTCTGCAACTTGCCGTCCACCTGCACGCGCACGCGGCTGCGCAGATCGTTCATCACCAGAACTTGCTGCGTCTCTGAAAGCCCGAGTTCCCAGGGAATGCCCGCATGACGGATCGAGCTGATCGGCGAAGCGCCGGTCCCGCCATCGTACCCGCTGATGAGGATCACATCGGCGTGCGCCTTTGCCACGCCGGCCGCCACGGTGCCCACGCCCACTTCGGCCACGAGCTTCACGGAGATTCGCGCCTGAGGATTCACGTTTTTCAAATCGAAGATGAGCTGCGCCAAATCCTCGATCGAATAAATGTCGTGATGAGGAGGCGGAGAAATCAGGCCCACACCGGGAATCGAGTGGCGCACGCGGGCAATCACATCGTCCACTTTGTGGCCCGGCAACTGGCCGCCTTCGCCCGGCTTCGCGCCCTGAGCGATCTTGATCTGCAAGTCGTCCGCGTTGATCAGATAATTCGTCGTGACGCCGAAACGCGCCGAAGCCACCTGCTTGATCGCACTGCGGCGCAAATCGCCGTTCGCGTCCGGAAGGAACCGGGCCTCGTCCTCGCCGCCTTCGCCGGTGTTCGATTTCCCGCCGATGCGGTTCATGGCAATGGCCAGCGTCTCGTGCGCTTCCTTGCTGATCGAGCCGAATGACATTGCACCGGTCGCAAAGCGCTTCACGATGTCGGCGGCAGGCTCGACTTGTTCAAGGGGGATGGCTGGGCCGGCCGCCTTGAATTCAAACATGCCGCGGAGCATTTGCAGATCGCGATTCTGCTGATTCACGATGTCCGCGAATTCCCGGAAGCTCTCGAATTTCTCTTGCCGCACCGCGTGCTGCAGCTTGCTCACTGTCGTCGGGTTCAGCAGGTGGCGTTCGCCGCGCACGCGGTACTGATACTCTCCCCCGACGCGCAGTTCCGTATCGGACAGGTGCGGCGGCTGCATTGCGAATTCATGTTTCATGATCGCTTCGCGAGCAAGCACTTCGATGCCGATGCCCTCGATTCGCGACGACGTTCCAGTAAAGTATTTCTCGACGAGCGATTGATTGAGGCCCACCGCCTCAAAGATTTGCGCGCCCTGATAACTCTGCAGCGTGGAAATTCCCATCTTCGAAAACGTTTTCAGAAGCCCTTTGTCGATGGACTTCATGTAGCTTTTGAAAACCTTGTCCCACGTGGACTCCGGCGGAAACGCTCCGGCCTTGAGAAGATCCTCGAGCGTTTCAATCGCCAGATACGGATTCACCGCGCTCGCTCCGTAGCCGAGCAGCAACGCAAAATGCATCACTTCGCGCGGCTCGCCGGACTCCACAATCAAGGCCGCCTGGTTGCGCGTTCCTTCGCGAATCAGATGATTGTGAACGGCCGAAAGGGCCAGCAGGCACGGAATCGGCACGTATTCGTGGTCCACTCCGCGGTCGGTCAGAATCAGCAGCGTGTATCCGGACTGAATCGCCAGCGAAGCGCGGCGGCAAAGACTTTCAATCGCTTCCTCGAGCTGCTTTTCGCCGTCCTTGACGCGGAACAGCATGGGCAGGCTGGTCGCCAGGAAATTGCCCCAGCTCACGCGCCGCAGCTTTTCCAGCCGCCAATTGGAAATGACCGGATGGCGCAGCTTCAGCGTGTGGCAATTTTTCGGCGTCTCTTCCAGGATGTTGCCTTCGCTTCCGATATAGGAATTGAGAGACATCACCAGGCCTTCGCGAATCGAATCGATCGCCGGGTTGGTGACCTGCGCGAAAGTCTGCTTGAAATAACTGAAGAGCATTTGCGGCTTGTCGGATAAGCAGGCCAGTGGCGTGTCGATTCCCATCGAGCCCACGGGTTCTTCACCGCCGAGAGCGGAAGGCAACAAAATCGTTCTCAGGTCTTCGTCCGTGTAGCCAAAAGCGCGCTGCCGCATCCGGATCGTGTCGTGGTTGGTCGCCAGAACGTGCGTCGGGCTCGGCAGATGATCGAGCGTGATCTGGTTTTCTTTCAACCACTGCGCGTAAGGCTGCCGCGCGGCCAATTGCTTTTTGACTTCTTCGTCCGTGATCAGCCGCTTCTGTTCCGTGTCCACGATGAAAATGCGGCCGGGCGCGAGCCTGCCTTTCATCCGGACTTCTTCGGGCTTGATGGAGAGCACTCCGGCTTCCGAGGCCAGAACCACCAAGCCGTCGGTTGTGACGAGGAACCGGCCGGGACGCAGGCCGTTGCGATCGAGCTTCGCGCCGATCACTCGCCCGTCGGTGAAAGCCACCGCCGCCGGGCCGTCCCACGGCTCCATCAGCGACGCGTGATATTCGTAGAACGCCTTGATGTCCTCGGGCATGGTGGCGTCGTGGTCCCAGGCTTCGGGAATCAGCATGGACATCACGTGGGGAAGCGAGCGGCCGGAAAGAGTTAGCATCTCCACGGCGTTGTCCAGCATGGCCGAATCGCTGCCGCCCGCGGTGATGATCGGCATCAGCTTCTTCATGTCCGCGCCAAACAGCGGAGACGCCAGCACGGATTGCCGCGCGTACATCCAGTTCATGTTTCCGCGCAGCGTGTTGATTTCGCCGTTGTGGCAGATGTAGCGGTACGGGTGAGCCAGCTTCCAGCTCGGAAACGTGTTGGTGGAAAAGCGCTGGTGGACGAGGCACAGCGCGCTGGTCAGATCGGGGTCCAGCAGCTCTTTGTAAAAATCGGTGATTTGCGGCGCGAGCAGCAATCCCTTGTAAATAATCGTGCGCGAAGATAGCGACGGAATGTAGAAAAAGTCCTTTTCCTTCAGGTCGGTTTCCGCGATGGCCGATTCGGCGCGCTTGCGCATGACGTACAGCTTGCGCTCGAGCGCATCCTGATCCATACCCGGCCCGCTGCGCACGAAAATTTGTTCGATGTACGGTTGCGAAGCGCGCGCCAGGCGACCGATGGTGTTGCCGTTGATCGGCGTGTCGCGCCATCCGAGGACCGTCAAGCCCTCTTCGCGCACAATTTTTTCGATGATCCCTTCGCAAATGAGCCGGTCCTGCGTATCGACCGGAAGAAAAACCATGCCCACCCCGTACTCGCCGGGCGACGGCACAGAGAAACCCAGGCTCGCCGCTTCGCGCTCGAAGAAGGTGTGCGGAATCTGGATCAGAATTCCCGCGCCATCGCCGGTTTGCGGATCGCACCCGCAAGCGCCGCGATGGGTCAGATTGATCAGAATCTGTATGCCCTTGAGAACGATGTCGTGCGACTTCCGCCCTTCGATGCTCGCGACAAACCCGATGCCGCAAGCGTCATGCTCATGCTCCGGGCGGTAAAGTCCCTGAGCAGGCGGCATGCCTCGAAATGGGTATAGTTCACTCATGTAAGCCGGAATTAACGATCCAGGAGCGGCCGAGCTAGCCAACGAAACGCACGCGTTCGACTCGGCTACCCCGCTTCAACCGCATTCCCTGGAACGCCACAGCCTCCTTGGCCTGACCATTGGATCCAAAAATGTAAATATCGATTCCGCGCACTTCCTTAAGACACAGCCGCATGCTGAAAAGCGGTGCCTCATACACTTCGACGCCGTCCCCAGACCGGCTTTCCGGAAAGTATCTATCTTATCATTCCCTCGGCCCGCTTGTCCCCCGGCATTGGCCATCTAGATTTACGATCCATCGCATTATTTTTTTGGATTGGTTGCGGGCTTCCGCCGTGGTTCTGCTATAATTCCGCACTCCATTATGGATTTCGACCAACTCACTACTTTCATTGAAATTGCCAAACTTGGCAGCTTTTCGCGCGCCGGCCAAAAATTGTTCCGCTCGCAGCCGGCCGTCAGCGCGCAGGTCCGCCAGCTCGAGCAGGAATACGGCGAGAAGCTGTTTGACCGGGGACGCAAGTCCGTGCGTCTGACCTCCGCGGGAGAAACCCTTTTTGAATACGCCGTCCGCATGGTGAACATGCGCGCCGAATCCCTGCGCGCCGTGGCCGACAAAGCCACCACGCCGCGAGGAGTACTCGCGCTCGGCGCCAATGAAGCGACGTGCCTGTACGTTTTGCCGGAAATTTTTGCGGAATATCACCGCCTTTATCCGGCAGTGCAGATCAGCATCTACCGCAACTTCAGCCATAAAGTTTTGCAAAAAGTCGAGGACGGATCGGTTGACGTCGGCATCGTGACGCTACCCGCGAAATCCCCAAGTCTGAAGTTCCATCCGATTTTCCGCGACCGGGTCATGCTGATGGTCAATCCGCGCAATCCCCTGGCAAAACTAAAGACTGTCCGCATGAAGGATATTGCCGAGCAGCCCTTGATTTTCCCGCGAACCGGATACACGCGGCAGTTGCTCGACAAGCACTTCCGGCCCTACAAGCCGCAACTCCAGATCACCATGGAGCTGACGAGCGTAGGAATGATCAAATGCTTCGTCGCGGCGGGACTCGGCGTGTCGCTAATCAGCGCGAGCTTCGCGCGCAACGAAGTACGCGCCGGTGAAGTGAAACTGATCCCCATCGCGGACGTGGAACTCTGGCGCGAGCTGGGAATCGTGTATCGCCGCGACCGCACGCTGCCGCGTTCCTCTGCGGCGTTTATTAACCTTGTCCGGCAACGCGCCTCGGAAAATCCCGACCTGGAAATCGTTCAGCCCCGCAAGGTCGTGCGCGGCGGCGAGACCGCCATGCTCGGGTAATTCATTCCTGCAAATTTCTCGTGACTGTTAAATGCAACCGAAAGGGTCACGCCGGGACCAGTAGCACAGACTTCAGTCTGTGGGTTTCCATCGGATCTTGGCTGGCGCGCACGGTCTGGGCTCTCTAACGGAACCCCACAGACTGAAGTCTGTGCTACCTATCGCACCGCGATGGGGGCGATGGTCGAGCCTGTGCCGCCTTCGATTTTCAAAGGCGTCATGATGTACGCGGTTTCGTACGCGTGCTCCGCCGCAAGTTGCTCCAGCCTCAGATTCTCGACAAGGTAAACTCCATTCACAATCAGAAACATCGCGTGAATCGGCAGATTCACTTTTTGTCCAGGGTAAGGCCGCACCTCGACGCAGCACGTATCCGTTCCAACGAGCATCGGATTCTGCTTGATCAGCCACTCTCCCGCCTCGATGCCGATCCCAGGCGAGGATTTCAAATATTTATCCTTGTCCTTGACGGTGTACTGCTTCGCCCAGCCGGTATTGATCATGACCGCGTCTCCGGTTTCCAGTTTCAGTTTTTCCTTCGCCAGCGCCTGTTGCAAATCATCTGCGGTGATGACGTAGCCGCCTTGAAGCATGTCGACGTTCTTCAAGCCCGCCACGTCGATCAGCACGCCGCGCGTCAAAATGTCCGGAATCTTCTCGACGCCAAGCTTGGGAAAGCCCTGCCGCCCACCGGCGTCGAGCCCATCCCCCACCGAGAAGCTCATTTCGTGGTCTGTAATGCAATTGTAGTATTCGCCGCCATAAATCTGGTGCGCGAAGGCGTCGAGTTGCGTGCCAACCTGTCCAAGCTCCGTGATGACGATTTCCTCATTCTCGCCGCGCGTGCCCGGATCGGTCGCCGTGCTGCGCTTCATATGAAGATCGAAGCGCCGCCCGCCGATCAGCGGCAATTCCGCGGAAAGATGGAAACCAAGCGTAAAGACTTCGCCCGTGTGAATCAATTTCGCCGCTTTCAGGGCCATCTCCGGCGTCATCAAATTTCCGGAGCCCACTTCGTCCTTCGCGCCCCATTTCGACGGACAGCGCTGCGCATCGCTTGGCATTTCCCACGATTGCGCGTGCAGCAAGTCGCCCGCAAATCCAAACGCCAGTGCAAAAATCATCACCCGAACCGGCAAATTCGCGCGCATGTTCCCCCCCCGCAGTTTGATTCAGAATTAGCCTGAGTTTCTCACAGGCAAACGTACAGGCGCAGGTTTTTAGTAGCGCAGGCTTCAGCCTGTGGGGGTTCGTCCTAGCAAGGACCAAAACCCACAGGCTGAAGCCTGCGCCACCGGAACCGGGTCAACCATTGGACCAGGATTCATGCTGCGCAACAAAGCTTCCTTACAGGCCTTTGTTAGAAATACTGATTAGCTAGATTCTACAGAAGTAATTTTAGGACTTCGTAACAAAATCTAACGTCTATGCCTGGCGGTCGCGCAGCAGGCGAATCATATCCGGATCGGAATTTTTCGGTAGAGAGCCGACGGTTTCCGTGGGCTCTGGAATTTCTCCCTCACCCGTTGCCAGAAACAGATTGGCTTCGAGACCATGCTGCTTGTCGTAGAGGTCGCGGTACCGCCCGGCGAGCGCGTAAAGCGACGCGTGCGTTCCGCGCTCGACGATTTTTCCGCCTTCGACCACCAGAATTTGGTCGGCGCGGCGAATGGTCGAAAGGCGGTGAGCGATTACGAACGTCGTCCGTCCGCGCATCAATTGCGCGAGGCCTTCCTGAATCAGCATTTCGGACTCGGAATCGAGGCTCGAAGTCGCTTCGTCCAGAATCAGGATGCGCGGGTCGGCCAGAATCGCGCGCGCGATGGAAACGCGCTGGCGCTGCCCGCCGGAAAGTTTCACGCCGCGCTCGCCGATGATCGTGTCGTACGTTTCGGGAAAGCGTTCGGCGAATTCGTCCACGCGCGCAATCCGGCACGCCGCCAGAATTTCTTCCTCGCTCGCATAGGGCCTCGAAAACGCGACGTTCTCACGAATCGTGCCGTCAAACAGGAACGACTCCTGCAGCACGACGCCGAGGCGCGTGCGATAAGAATCCAGCCGCACCGTGGCAAGATCCGTGCCGTCCACAAGGACGCGCCCCGATAGCGGCACATGAAACGCCGCGACCAGTCCAATGATCGTGGATTTCCCCGAGCCGGAAGAACCCACCAGCGCCGTCACCGTCCCCGGCTGCGAGCAGAAGCTCACATCCTGCAGCACCGGCTTGCCAGGGTCGTAGGCGAAATTGACGTTGTCGAACGCGAGTTCGCCCACGATGTCCGGCAGCGTGACCGTGCGGCGCGGGTCTTCATCCTCGGGCCGCTCGTCGAGCACTTCTCGCGTGCGTTCGAGGCCGGCGACGGCTTCGGTCAGTTGCGTGCCGATGCCGACCACTTGAAACACCGGCGCAATCATGAAGGCCAGAAACGCCGTATAGCTCATGAATTGGCCGACCGTGATTTTTCCCCCGATGACCTCGTGCGCGCCAACCAGCATCACGAGCGAGCCGACCACGCCGCCGAGCGCGGTCGTGGAAAAACTCATCATCGACATCGTGGTGAGCGATTTGATCACGTTGTCGAGCAGCCGCTGCACGCCTTTGGTGAACACGTCGTGCTCGCGCTCCTCCGCGTGGTAGCCCTTCACCACGCGCACGCCGGAGAGCGATTCGGTGAGCCGCCCGCTGACCTCGGCGTTGATTTTCGCGCGCTCGCGAAAGATCGGCCGCAAAACGCTGAACGCCTTTCGCAGTCCGACCATGCTTACGAGCAATAGCGCGGCCGCGAGCCCCGTCATCACCGGACTGATGCGCAACAGCATGTAGAGTGCAATGGCGGCCGTCAGCAAGCCCCCCAAAAATTCCACAAGTCCCGTGCCGATCAGATTCCGCACGCCTTCGACGTCGCTCATGATGCGCGATACGAGCGCGCCGGTTTTGTTCGCATCGTAGTACGCGACCGGGAGGCGCCCGACGTGCTCCTGCACTTTCCTCCGCAGCTCGGTGATCATCCGCTGCGCCGCTTTCGACAGGGTTTGCGTCAGAGTGTAGGAGGTCACGCCTTGCAGAATCGTCGCGAGAAGCACTCCACCCACCAGCGGCATCAACAGCCGGGTCTGGTGATGGATCATCACGTTGTCGACCAGATATTTCGTCGTGTATGGGAGTGCCAGTCCGGAAACGCGGTTAATGGCCATCAGCACAAGACCAATCGCCAGCAAGCCCCGGCGCGGCCGCATCAACGCCCAAATTTCAGGCAATTGATCCATAACCCGCAACGGTTTTTTCTTGCTCGCGTCGGCGGCGTCTGCCCGCACTTGCCTCGCGCCGTGCCCTCGCTCCGCGCGCGAAGCCATGCCGCGCTGCGACCCCATGCCCCCGAATCCGCCCGCCATTCTCATCTGTTAGCCATCTTAGAGGATTTGCCCCTCGTGCCGCTACTCGCGCGGATCGACAAGTTCTTAGACATCAGATGCTTGGAACATGCAGCAGGTCGCAGAAACTCTATCGCGAAGACAATTCGTAACCTGCTGGACAACTTGACAAAGGGAATGGGCGTTTGCTCTTATCGCGTATCGCGCAACGGCAATTGGAGCATTGCATCACCACTGGCCGCGCGAGTCTGAATGACAGATTCGGCATTTTTTAAACGCCTGGTTGAAATTCGCCGGTGCGTTGTTGCGGCCGCAATCTGGCCGCCAGGCTCTCGTGGCGTCGCTTTTATGCGGACACTTCAACATGGAAACACGTAAGATGCCGGTTGCGGGATGCACACATCGGAGAGATTGAAAATGTCCAAGCTTCGCTTATCCCTGGCCTGCTGGAATTATGACCGCACGCGCGCCTTGCTCGAGGAGCGCATCCCCATCGACGGGATCGACCTGACCTACATCAACATCCCCGTCGAAGAAACTTTTTTCCGGATGATCCGCCACAGGGAATTTGACGTCGCCGAAATGTCCCTCTCCTCCTACACGCTTTCCTTGTTCCGCGACCCTAAACCGTTCGTCGCCATTCCGGTTTTTCCTTCCCGGTATTTCCGGCACTCCTGCATATTCATCAATCGAAACAGCGGCATTCGCGAGCCGAAGGATCTGATCGGAAAACGCGTCGGCAATCCGGAATATCAGCTCACGGCCTGCGTGTGGATTCGCGGCATTCTGAGCGACGAATACAAAGTCCCCGTTTCCAGCGTCACCTATTTCCGCGGCGGCGAAGAAACGCCCGGGCGAACCGAAAAACAGACCGTTTCCCTCCCGCCGGAAATCCGCCTGGAAAATATTCCCGAAGACAAGACCCTTTCCCAAATGCTTCGCGACGGAGAAATTGACGCCATCTACTCGCCGCGAACTCCTTCCTGTATTGCGCAAGGCGCGCCAAACGTCCGCCTCCTGTTCGAGGATTACGAATCCGTGGAACGCGAATATTACCAGCGAACAAAAATTTTCCCGATCATGCACACGGTCGTCATTCGCCGCGAAGTGTACGAAAAGCACCCTTGGATCGCGCAATCGCTGTATAAGGCTTTCGTCCTAGCGCAGCGCGAAGTGTATGAAGACCTGTACGAAACGGCGGCGCTTAAATTTATGCTGCCCTGGCTCATCCGCCACGCGGAAGACACACGCAATCTAATGGGCAAGGATTTCTGGCCCTACGGCGTCGAGCCCAACCTGCATGGACTGAGCACCTTCCTGCGCTACTCCTTCGAGCAGGGCCTTGCCAAGCGCTTGCTCGCGCCGCAAGAGTTGTTCGTACCGGAAGCCCTGGAATCTTTTAAGATTTGAGATTTCAAATTTCGATGTGGCGGAGAACGGCCCGAGGGAGAAAACCCGAATGGCGGAAAGCGGACAGCCCAATGCGCTGCGCTGGTGGGCGCTCGAGCGGGGAGACATAGACGCCACGGTCGCGCAGGTTGGCTTCAACGTGGCGCAGATGATCATCCCCGCGTTTCTGCTCGTCCCGGTCGGCATCGCCATGGGATTCAGCGTGAGCCACCTGTTGCCGGGCTTTGCCTTGGGATTCTTCGTCGGCTCGATGGGGCTGACGATGCTTGCCGTTGGACTTGCAAAACGCGAGGGCCGCACCAACGTCACGGCCCACGTGTACATCAACAATGTGCCGGGGATCATCGCTTACACGCTGTCGATCATGCTTCCGGTGTATTTGCAGACGCGTGATCAGGAACTTGCCTGGAGAGTTGGAGCCGCCGCTGTCGTGTGGACGGGAATCATCAAGCTGGTGGCGGCGCCGCTTGCAGGCACAATCCGCAAATATATTCCCAAGCCCGCCATGATGACGGTGTTCGGCGCGGCCATGTACACCTACCTTGCCATGGTCCTGCTACAGCGTATCTTCGACCAGCCACTTGTGGGAATCGTCGCGCTGGCCATTGTTGCCACCGCGGTCCTGGCCAATGTCCCGATCACGAAGTGGAGGATTCCTCCCTTCCTCGTCGCGTGGCTCGTGCCCCTCGCCATTGGATTATCCGTCGGCTACATTCATCCCGCCTGGCTCGGTTTTTCCGTGCAACTTCCCTTCGTACGGACTCCGGGCCTGCTGCAGGCCATGGGCCTGGCAATTCCCTATCTTTCCGTGATCGCGCCCATGGCGATTTACCAGGTGCTGCAGGACATCGCGTCGGTGGAAGGAGCGAATTCAGCCGGAGACAATTACGATGCCCGCCTGGTCGTTGCCTGTGACGGCCTCGGAACTTTTCTGTGCGGCGCCGCGGGAAGCATCATCACTCCCGTGGTCGCTGCGTTGCACCCGCCCTACAAAATGATGGGCGCGCGCATCGGGTTTTGTTTCTGGACGGCCGTGATTTTCCTGGCCGTGTTCATGAGCGGAATTTCTTTATTCATGGCCCAGCTGTTCCCCTGGGCGATTCTCGCCGCGATGATTGCATACGTGGCAATTGGAGTGGGACGCGCGACCCTCCACCACGTGGACCACAAATACATTAACGCAGTGCTATTGGGTTTGGTTTTGCCCGCCGGAGCGGTCGTGGGGTCCGTCGTGAGTTCCGCATTGCCTGCGCTGAAGTTGTCGGCCGCAAATCCCGAAGTCCAGGCGGCGCTGAATCGCTCCATCTACTGGTCCTCGATTCAGGGACTCGGCAACGGATTTCTTTTTCTGGTGCTGGTGGTCTCCGCGCTCATCACCGAAATGATCGATCGGAATTTCGGACGCGCCGCAATCTGGTGCCTGATCGCCTCCGTCTTCTCCTGGTTCGGACTTATGCACTCCCCGATCCTCCATTGGGGCGCGCAGCCAATGTACGCAGGCGGTTGGCTAGCCGCGGCGTTCATCGTGTTCTCAGCCCGCTGGTGGAGAGGGGATCTCGCCAAGTAGGACGTGCTTCAGCCTGTCTGGTTTTGATTTTCGTTAGCTCGGAAAGGCAGACAGGCTGGAGCCCGTCCTACTCAAATCAATCCGCCGCGCGCGGCATCGTCCCCGCAAGATAGAAGTACCCCACCTTATTGTTGGCCGGCGTGCCAAACCACATGCGCCCTTGCGCGTCGAGATAGAACTCCCGCATGGTGTTCTCCGCTTGCGGAAATGGATACTCGGTCACGTGTCCGCTCTTCGGATCGAGATTCCCAATCACGTCCAGATGCTCGGACGAATACCACAGCGTGTGGTTCTTGTCGATCGCAAGAGCGTAGGGAGTCGTCTCTGGCCCCGGCAGCGCAAATTCCTTGAACGTTTCGGTCTTCGGATCAAACTGCCCTATCTTGCCGGCTTGAAATTCCGCAAACCAAATCGTGCCGTCGGAGTCGATCTGAATGCGGCGAGGACGCGCATCCGGAGTGGGCGGCTGCCACTTCGTCACCTGGAGCGTCTTCGCGTCCACTTTCCCGATTTTCCCGTTGGGCACGAATTCCGCAAACCAGCAATTCCCGTCCTTGTCGAGCACGAGACCGTATGCGGAAGGGATTTCCTTGATCTGTGTGAACTTTTGCGTCTTCGGATCGAAAACGGTGAGCGGCCCTCCCGTCGCCCAGACTCTACCCTGCCCATCAATCCGCAGCGTGTGCTTGGATCCGCCCGCAACCGTCCCTTCTTTGCCGGGAATATACGCATCCTGATATTCTGTAATCCTTCGGGTCGCGGGATCCCAGTGTCCCAGCTTGTTCGATCCCTGCTCGGTCAGCCAGACGCTGCCGTCCGGCGCGGGCACTGCAGAGTGAATCGCGGCCGTGCCCTGATTCGGCACCGGATACTCCTGCACTTCTCCTGTTTTCGGATCCAGCCTGCCGATTTTGTTCGCGTTGCCGTAATACGGCATCCAGTAGTTGCCGTCTTTGTCCGGGAACGCGCTCCACGGCATGCGGCTCGGGCCCGGCAATTCGTACTCGACATAGACAATCTTCATCGCATCGTCGTCGAACGACCGCACCAGTTCCTTGTACTTCGGCATCTCGGCTGGAGACTTCGGCAAAACAGATTCCTCGCCGAATAGCGAGTTGAGGTACGAAGCGACGTCCGCCGCATTCTGGTCGTTGAATGGACCGCCAACTCCGCCAAGGAAAAAGTGCATCGATTCCTTCATGGAGGCGACACGGTCCCGCCATCCTTCTTCATCGCGCCTCGCGGAAGCCATGCGCGACTGAAAGCCGTGGCACGCGAAACATCTCCCGACGAGCAAATCCTTCCCCTTGGCGTCGGGGAACAAAACCTCGCCCTGATACTGGGACAAATCGCTCCAGCGCACCATTCCCTGCTGCAGCGCAAAATCGTAGGAGGCGTTCTGTTCCGCCGCCAAACTCACGTCGGTGCGCGGATCGGTGCGGTAGCCCACGGCCTTGACTTGCACTTGATATTTCCCGGCGGGCAGATTCTCAATTCGGTAGCGGCCGTCCTTGTCCGTCAACACACTGACCAGGACTCGCGTGCTCGTGTTCTGCGCTTGCACGAATGCGCCCCGGAACGGAGTTCCGTCCGGGCTTTTCACTGAGCCCGTCACTGTCGCCGCTTGAGCGAATGTGGCAAAAAACAGAACGGCGGTCAGAAGACCGGCGAACTTGGATGCTGATTTCATGGCTCCCCCTATTTTGGTTCATGTAGCGCCCGCCTTCAGGCGGGCATCTGCACAATTCCAAGATGCCAACCTGAAGGTTGGCGCTACAACGCCCGGATTCTACCGCAATCCTAATCCACCAGGATAGGCATGCAAACCACAGGTTCCACGTGGAAGTCGAGCCGGTTAATTTCCTGCAGCGCGCAGCCCAGCATTGCGCTGCGGGCGGTTTCCAGAGTGATAATGAACGGCAGCGCCGAATGTGGATATCCCGGCCGCTGCAGCACCGCGTCGATGCCGATCCCATACCGCGCCAGGACCGTAGCCACAGCCGCGATAATCCCGGGCCGGTCATTGACAACGAAGCGCAGATAATACGGCGCAGTGAATTCTCCACTCACTTCTTTCGGCGTCTCGACTTCCGGAAGGCTGTTGGATGGGCTCGCGCCTGTGCGCGCGATCGAATACAAATCCGAAACGACGGCGACGGCGGTGGGGTCTCCGCCCGCCCCGAAACCGGAAAACACCATTTGCCCCGCGTACTGCCCGGTGGCCATCACCAGATTCTTGCTCCCCTCGACGTGCGCCACGAGTGACGAAACCGGAACCAATGCGGGCCGCACGAACGCGCGCACGCTCAACCCATCTTCCGTTTCTTTTTTGGCCAGGGAAATCTGCCGGATGGTGCAGTTCAATTCCCGCGCGTAGGCGAAATCCACAGCCTCCACGGAAGAAATCGGCCAGCACGGAATCTGCTCGCTTTGCAATCGCACGCGCAATCCGGCTTGCGCCAATATGACGAGCTTGGCGCGCGCGTCGTATCCTTCCACGTCGTTCGTAGGATCGGCTTCGGCGTAACCCAGTTCCTGCGCTTCCTTCAGCGCCGATTCAAAGCTCGCGCCCGTCGCCTCCATTTTCGTCAGGATAAAGTTGCAGGTGCCGTTGAGCACGCCCGCAATTTTAAATAGGCGGTCGCCGGCCAACCCCTCCTGAATCCCAATGATCGCCGGGATTCCTCCGGCAACCGACGCTCCAAATTCAAGCCGCCTGCCCGCCTCGCGCGCGACCTCAACGAGTTCGGGACCACTCTCGGCGATCAACTGCTTGTTCGCAGTGACCACCGTTTTTCCGGCGCGCAGCGCCTTGCGAATCCAATCGCCCGCGGGCTTCACTCCTCCGGCCAGCTCCACAAAAATGTCGATGTCCGAGGAAAGCACTTCGTTGATGCTCTCCGTCCAGCGCACGCTCGCGGGCACCCAGTCCACTTTTTTTCGCGCCACATTGCGATTGAAAATATTCGTCAGCTCAAACGTGTCGCTCGCTTCCTGGCAAAGCAATTTTGCGACGGACTTGCCCACGGTTCCGAAGCCGGCAATCGCAATCTTCAGCTTCTTCCGGCGGATAACCGCCTTCTTCGCGGGAACAGGTTTGCTTTGAGACCTGGATTTCGCACGTTTCGATTTTTCCGCCAATGCCTCACCTCGCTGGTCAATGGGAATGGATTATCTCCCGCCTTTCAGGACGGAGGGATTATAAGGTATTTTGGTTGCAGGATACGGAAGTCTGATGCTATCGCGTGGAAATGCGACTTCCGAAGCCGGACGGAATCCAATAACCAATGGCACAGATTGACGAACGGCTCCCGCAAAATGTCGAAGGCGAATTCTTCGTGGACGCGAGTTGCATCGATTGCGACGCGTGCCGCCAGATTGCCCCGGCAAGCTTTCGCGACCACGGCGGCAAATCGAGCGTCTACCATCAGCCGCAAAATCCCGGCGAACTTCATCGGGCCTATATGGCGCTGGTTGCGTGCCCGACCGCTTCGATCGGAACAGTGTCCCGCCGCAGCGCCCGCTCCGGCGTCGAAGCTTTTCCTGCCCATGTCGTGGACGACGTCTATTTTTGCGGCTTCACGTCGGAAGCGAGTTTCGGCGCATGGTCGTACTTGATCGTGCGCCCGCAGGACCAAGGCGGGAACGTCCTCGTCGATTCGCCGCGGTTCAACAATCCCCTAGTGAAACGCATCGAGGAAAAAGGCGGCGTCAATCTCATGCTTCTCTCGCACCGCGATGACATCGCCGACCACGCCAAATTTGCCGCGCATTTCCATTGCCCGCGCGTCATGCACGAGGGAGACAGCGCCGCAGCGCGCGGTATCGAGCGCATCATTACGGGAACGGCTCCCATGCGGATCGACGATGATCTGCAACTCATCCCCACGCCCGGCCACACCCGCGGCCACCAGGTTTTTCTCTATCGCAATAAAGTGCTGTTCACGGGAGATCATCTCGCATGGTCGCCCGAACGCGAAACCTTGACGGCCTTCCGCGATGTCTGCTGGTATTCCTGGGCGGAACAGACGCGCTCCATGGAAAAACTGCTCGCCTACCCATTCGTATGGGTTCTCCCCGGCCACGGCCGCATCGGCCACGGCTCCGCCGAAGAAATGCACGAACACTTGGAGCGTTGCGTTGCGCGAATGAAGCGGCAGTAACCAGTAGCACAGACTTCAAGTCTGTGGATTTCCAGTTGATCTTGCTTCGAAGCGCGCCATCCGTCTGCCAGCCGAACCCCACAGACTAAAGTCTGTGCTACCAAAGGCGTCACACGCGTTCGAGCAGAATCGCAATGCCCTGTCCTACGCCGATGCACATGGACGCCAGGGCATAATGTCCCTTGATGCGTTGAAGCTGCCGTGCAGCCGTCAAAACCAATCTTGCTCCGCTCATTCCCAGCGGGTGGCCCAACGCGATAGCGCCGCCATTAGGATTCACTTTTTCGCTGTTGTCCGGCAAATCCAATTCCCGCGTCACGGCCAGCGCCTGCGAAGCGAATGCTTCGTTCAATTCGAACACGCCGACATCGTCCATCGAAATCTTCCATCGCTTGAGCAGTTTTCGAACCGCATAAATCGGCCCGATTCCCATATAGTCCGGCTCGACGCCGGCGGTCGCAGCCCCTACAACCCGCGCGATCGGCTTCAAGCCAAACCTGGCGGCCGCTTCTTCGGTAGCCACGAACATAGCGCAGGCGCCGTCATTGATCCCCGAAGCATTTCCGGCCGTCACGGTGCCGTTCTGGCGGAACGGAGTGGGCAATTTGGCCAGCGCCTCGATCGTCGTATCCGGGCGGATGTGCTCGTCCTCGGAAACAGTCTTCACAGTTCCCTTCGGGCCGGGGATATGGACTGGAACGATTTCCTCCGCCAGGATTCCGGCCCTTTGCGCCGCGGCGGCTTTTAGCTGCGAGCGCAGCGCAAAGCAGTCCTGCGCCGCGCGGTCGACCTTGTATTTTTCCGCGACGTTTTCCGCCGTTTCCGGCATGGACGCGTTCCCGTACAGGTTCACCATCCGTGGATTCGGAAAGCGCCAGCCGATGGTCGTGTCGTAAATTTCCGCGGTTCGCGAGAAGGCAGTCGCGGCCTTGGGCATCACGAACGGCGCGCGGCTCATGCTTTCCACGCCGCCGGCGATGGCCAGCGAAAACTCACCCGCACCGATCGCGCGCGCCGCCACCGTGACCGCTTCCATCCCCGAACCGCACAGGCGATTCACAGTCATCGCAGGAACCGTGCAGGGAATACCGCTGAGCAACAGCGCCATGCGCGCCACATTGCGATTGTCTTCCCCCGCTTGATTTGTGCAGCCGAAAATCACTTCGTCGATGGATTCCCAGTCGCTCGATTGAAACTCGTCCCGCAACGCCTTCAAAGGTATCGCCGCCAAATCATCCGTGCGTACCTGCGCGAGCGCGCCGCCATAGCGCCCAATCGGCGTGCGCACCCCTTCGCAGATAAATGCGGCAGGCATTCCAGGCCAACCTCAATCCTTCGGTGCGCCCCCGGCAGGCGGAATTGGGGTGGTCGGCGGAGTCTCTTGAATGCTAACTAATTCCACTTCAAAAATAAGCGTGGCGTTCGGCCCGATGACGCCACCCGCCCCGCGCTCGCCGTAAGCCAAACTCGACGGAACGAAAACTTGCCACTTGGAACCCACGGGCATGAGTTGCAGGACTTCCTTGAAACCGGCGATGACGTTTTTCACTTCAAAGGGCACGGGTTTCCCGGCCTTAGCGGAGCTGTCAAACTCGGTCCCATCAAGGAATGTCCCCTTGTAGTTGCACAGGACCGTGTCGGTTTCCGCCGGCTTCTTCCCCTGGCCCGCCGTCAGAATCTTGTATTGCAATCCGTCAGGAAGTGCGACGACGCCATCCTTCTTCGCATTCGCCGCCAGGAACGCTTCCCCCTTCGTCTTGTTTTCCGTCGCGGCGGCCTCCTGCGCTTGCATTTGTTTCTGCCGCATCTCTTGCTGCAGCGCCGTGATCACCTGGCGGAGTTCTTCCTCGCTCATCTGGGGCTTTGCGTCCGAAAGCGCATCGTTCAGGCCCTTGACCAGAATATTGGGATCCACATCGAGCCCCTGGGCCTTCACGCCCTTGCCCATTTCCATGCCGATGGCATAGCTGACTTTCTCTTTTTGCGTCTTGAACCCCGGCGCCAACGTGGGCGCCTGTCCTGCGGGCGATGGTGCCGGCGCGGCCGCCGGCGCCTTTGCGGGCGGCGCCGCTGGTGCCTTCGCAGGCGCTTGCTGTGCACTCGCGCCGCAGGCGAACAGCCCGAGCGCCAAAACTGCCATCCCCATCCGCTTCATCCGTCCTCCTAAAGTGAACGACGAGCGTTGGTTTAGCGCTCATCTTCAACCATAGACGGTAACCGATTGCCCCGGCCCGCTGCAAGTTTTCACCAGAGAGTTGTCCTTGCGCAGGTAAGGGCGAGCCGGCTTTCGCAATGGACGTTGTCTCAATCTTTCGACGCCTGGTAGGTCAGAACATCTTCAGCTTCCGAATTCAGGCGCGCGGCAGGTGCATCGATGCGCTCCAAATCACGCGCGTAAATTTTCCCGCGTGACCTTTGCCGAAAATAGAGTCGAAGGATGTGCTCAATGACGGCCGACCGCGAATGTTTGGAGCCAGCAAGATGGTCAACTTTTGCCAACACGTCCGAAGAAAGTGTTATGGAAGTCTTCCTTTTCATACAAACTATGATAAGACAAATTCATTGAGGTTTCCCACACGGAGAGTCAGTGTTATGTTGCCCCGAGTCTATTGTGTGATATCATGATATCTAGCTCAAGGAGAGGACGATGGCCCAATTGGTCGTGCGAAACATCGAAGAATCGGTAAAGTCGCGATTGCGACGCCGTGCCGCGCGGCGCGGCCGCAGCATGGAGGAAGAAGTGCGCGACATTCTGCGCGATGCCGTCAAGGAGGAAGAAACTTCCACTGGCGGACTAGGAACCGCGATTTCCTCCCGATTTCGAAAGGTTGGCCTTAAAACTGACATTCCCGAGTTGCGGGGCCACAAGATTAAGCCTGCTTCTTTCGATTGATGATTATCCTCGACACCAACGTGCTGTCAGCGATGATGCAGACAAAGCTTAACGAGCATGTGGTTGCATGGCTCGACAAGCAGGCTCGAACATCAATGTGGACTACTTCCGTGACCGTCTTCGAAATCCGATTTGGGCTGCAAATCTTGCCAGCGGGCAGGAGACGTTCCTTGCTAACGAGGACTTTCGAAGCTGTCTTAAGGGATGATATCGGGGGGAGGGTGGCCCCATTCGACACGGCCGCTGCGCAATACTCCGCCGACCTGATGGCGTCACGCCACAAGGAGGGACGTCCCGTGGAACTGCGCGATACGATGATCGCGGGTATCGCGCTTGCATGCCACGCCACCCTTGCAACGCGCAACGTTCTACATTTTGAGGACCTCTCCGTCCCCGTCGTCAATCCGTGGCTAACTCAGCCCTGAGAAGCTAATAGGAGAAATCCGCCTGGCAGATTCCGTTTAGGTCTACCGCACATCCCAGCTCCCCTCGTGCAAATTGGGATTTTATGGCACAGTAGAGTCCTCTGATGGCCGAATCCGGGAACTCTTCAAACGCGGGGCGCATTGCCTTCACGTATCCTGACTTTTCCCTCTACCAGCTGGCCCGTTTTCTCGTCGTAGCCGGCCTCGAGATGCAGTCGGTCGCGGTCGGCTGGCAAATCTACGAAATCACGAAGCGGCCGCTCGACCTGGGCCTGGTGGGGCTGGCCCAGTTCTCGCCGGGCATATTGCTGTTTCTGGTCACGGGGCACGCTGCGGATACGTTCAACAGACGAAAATTGTTGATGGCCTGCTACGCGGGATTTGGAGTGTGCTCGGGACTGTTGCTCTTCTACGCTCTGAGCGGAATGCGGACGGTCTTACCCATGTACGCCGTCGTGGTTCTGCTTGGTGTAGTGCGGTCGTTCAACAATCCGGTGAGCCGGGCGCTCTTGCCGCAGATCATCCCCGAAAAGCATTTGCAAAATGCCATCGCCTGGAACAGTTCCGTGAACCAGGGCGGGACGATTCTAGGTCCGTCTCTGGGCGGCTTGATCTACGCCGTCGCCAAAGGACCTGCGGCAGTTTATACGACCTCGATGCTGGCCGCGGCAGGGGCGGTTTTTCTGATGTCGCTAGTCAAGCTCCATTCCAAGCCTCGGCCGAGGGAACCGCTCAGCCTGAAATCCGTGCTGGCGGGGCTCCGCTATATCGGGCAGAAGAAAATCATCCTGGGCTCCATTTCGCTGGATCTTTTCGCGGTACTGCTCGGCGGCGCGGTGGCGCTCTTGCCCGTCTTCGCCAGCGAAATTCTTAGGACCGGCCCCTGGGGCCTGGGCCTCTTGCGGGCGTCTCCCGCGATCGGCGCGGGCAGCATGGCGCTGCTGCTCGCGCACCGGCCCTTCCGCAGCCGCGCCGGCCTGACGATGCTGTGGTGCGTAGGGGGTTTTGGGGCGTTCACGATTCTTTTCGGTATTTCTCGAAGTTTGGTTCTGTCGATGGCGGCGCTCGTCCTGGTCGGCTCCATGGACATGGTCAGCGTCGTGGTTCGCTCCACGCTGGTGCAACTCGCCACGCCGGATGAGATGCGCGGACGTGTGAGCGCCGTAGAGATGATCTTCATTGGCGCTTCCAACGAAATCGGCCAGTTCGAATCGGGCCTCACCGCGCAATGGTTCGGCGCAGTTCCGGCCGTCATCCTGGGCGGAGTCGGAACGCTCCTCATAACCGCGCTGTGGGCGTGGAATTTCCCTGAGCTTCGCCGCGTCGAAAAGCTCAGTTCCCTGAGGACTTAGGATGTTCTTGTAGGACAGGCTTCGGCCTGTTAGGTTTTTCGCTCGCCCTGATAAAACCGATCCGTGAACCCTAGTTTGTCTAACGGAGTTTGTGAAACTCATCCAGAGAGATTCCAAGCTGTCGCAAAATCTTGAAAAACAACGGAGGCCCAATCTCACGGCCGCCATGAAGCGGAATCGTAACGGCGCGGCCATCGGGATGGTTCCAGCGTTCATGGCTACCAGTTTGGCGGGTTCGAGAAAATCCGAGCTTTCGTGCTGCGCTTTGCAATTCGCGCGCCGTCGCGCTAGGCATGCATGATTTCCGTAGTATCGGCAGGTAATGCGAGGCCCTTTTCCCTGTACTCCTCGGAAACCATATGGAACACGCCGTTGAGTTCTTCGAGCGCCTGTTCGCGGGTGGGCATCAGTGCGTAGCAGCCCGAAATGGCTGGAATTTCAGCTACCCAGGAACCGTCTTCTTGCCGATAGAGCACAATTTTGTAGTTTTCGAAGGTCATCTCAAGGCTCACTCTGCAAGTAAGTTTAGCATAAACGGAAGGCGGGAAAGCATTGGGTGAAAAAGTGCTGAACGGAGAGAATCGGGGCTTAAGTTCCTTTTGCTTTTTCAAGCGCTTCAGTAAGGGCGGGGACGATTTCGAACAAATCGCCGACGATGCCGTAGTCGGCGACTTCGAAAATCGGGGCGTTCTGATCTTTGTTGATCGCGACGATGGTGCGCGAGCCCTTCATTCCCACGACGTGCTGGATGGCTCCGCTGATTCCGAGGGCTAGATACAACTTGGGCGCGACGGTCTGGCCCGAGCTGCCGATTTGGCGGTCCATGGGCAGCCAGCCCTCGTCGCAGATGGGGCGTGACGCGGCCAGTTCTCCGCCGAGAAGTTTTGCGAGCTTTTCGGCGAGAGGAATATTTTCCGGCGCCTTGATGCCCCTCCCGACCGCCACTAGAATCGGCGCCTGCGTGAGGTCCACGGCCTGCTTCGCTTCGCGGAACAATTCGAGGGGTTTCGTTCGAATCTGTTCCGCCTTGAGATCCACGGAAATGGGAGTGACGGGCGCCTTTGACGAGCCTTGTGCGACCAAATCCGCGCGGAACGCGCCCGCTTGGAACGTGGCGAACCACGGCGCAGCGCCTTCGAATACCACATCCGCCGCCGTTTTGCCCTGAAACATCTGGCGCACAAAAATCAGCTTCCCGTTTTCATGGCGGTAGCCGACGCAGTCGCCGATCATGCCTTTGCCAAGCGAGGCGGCCAACTTCGGCGCAAAATCGCGCACCTGGTAGGTGTGCGGCAGCAGAACCAGGTCTGGCTTTGCCTGCGCGATAGCCTGCTGGAGCGCAAAAGTATAGCCGTCCGGCGTGTACGCCGCGAGCAACTCGTGCTCGACAAGCAGCACTTCGTCGAGCTTTTTTGCCGCAAGCTCGCCGGCCAAGGCCGCGACACCTTTGCCGATTACCACGGCAGCGAGGCGGCTGTTTGTTTCCGCGGCAATTTGTTGTGCCGCGGCCAGCGTCTCGAAGCTGGTCTTGTTCCACTGCGCGCCGCGCTGTTCGGTAATGAGGAGAATGTTCATCGTGGGCAGCTCTGGCCTACAGCACTCGCGCTTCGTGCTTCAATTTTTCGAGCAGTTTTGCGGCGGCTTCTTTCGGCGTGCCGGTTAAAAATTCGGTCTTCTTGGTTTTCGACGGCACGTAGATGCGCTCGATGCGTTGCGTCGGCTCGTGCGTAACGCCGAGCGATTCGCGGGCAATCGTTGCGATTTCTTTTTTCTTCGCCGCCATGATTCCTTTGAGCGTCGCGTACCGCACCTTGTTGATGCCGGACTGGATAGTCAGCACGGCGGGCATCGGCAACTCGACCCACTGGAACCATCCGGCCTCGAGTTCCCGCTTCACGCGCAAGCCACCACCCTGCGCATCAATCTGCATGATGATCGTGGCATGCGGCAGGCCAAGGAGCTCAGCCAACAGCACACCGGTCTGGCCGAAGCCCTGATCTTCGCTCTGCAATCCCGTCAGCACGAGGTCCGGCTTTTCGCGCTCGATCGCCGCGGCAAGCGATTTGGCCGCGCCGAGCGGATCGAGCATGTACGCCTTGTCATCCGCGATGTAGACGCCGCGGTCGGCGCCCTTGGCGAGCGCTTCCTTGATCGTCTGCTTCACGCGCTCCGGGCCCATCGACACGGCGATCACTTCCCCGGTGTGCTTTTCCTTCTGGCGCAGGGCTTCTTCGAGCGCGTAACTATCCGGCTCGTTCATCTCAAATCCGATGTCGGTTTCGCGGATCCAGCTTGCCTCGGTAATGGCTAGAGGAGCGTCCTTGGCGGGCACTTGCTTGATGCAGACGACAATCTTCATCCATACCTCTTGCTAGAGAGCCTGTGATGGAACCTTGATCCCAAAAGGTTTTGTAGCGCCCGCCTTCAGGCGGGCATCTTAGATTCCATCACATGCCCGCCTGAAGGCGGGCGCTACATAAACCAAAAACTAGCGGGAATTCCAGCGCTTGAACAGCAGTGCGGCGTTGGTCCCGCCAAAGCCGAACGAGTTTGAAAGCGCATGCTCTAGGGCAGCCTTGCGCATGTGATTCGGGATGTAGTCCAGATCGCATTCAGGGTCCGGCGTCTCCTGATTGATCGTGGGTGGCAGCACCTGATCTCGAAGAGCCAGGACGCTGATGCCGGCTTCCAGGCCGCCAGCGCCGCCGAGGAGATGGCCGGTCATGGATTTGGTCGAGCTGACGGCAATTTTCTTGGTATGTTCGCCGAAGACGCGCTTCATGGCCTTGGTCTCGATGGCATCGCCGAGCGGCGTCGAAGTGCCGTGGGCGTTGACGTAATCGATTTGGTGCGGCTCCAGCCTCGCGTCGCGTATGGCCGCGCGCATGACGCGGTAGGCGCCGTCTCCGTTCCCCTCAGGCGCGGTGATGTGATACGCGTCGCCCGACATTCCATATCCCACAATCTCGGCCAGAATTCGCGCGCCGCGCCGCTCCGCGTATTCGAGCGACTCCAGGATGAGAATTCCAGCGCCCTCGCCAATCACGAATCCGTCGCGTTCGGCGTCAAACGGGCGGCTGGCGCGTTCCGGCTCATCGTTGCGCGTCGAAAGGGCTTTCATCGCGGCGAATCCGCCCACGCCCATCGGCGTGATGGCCGCTTCGGAGCCGCCGCAAATCATGACCTCCGCGTCACCGTGCTGGATCATGCGGAAGGAATCTCCGACCGCGTGCGCGGAAGCGGAGCACGCTGTCGCGGTCGCCGAATTCGGCCCCTTTGCGCCGTATCGGATGGAAATGTGCCCTGAGGCAAGATTGATGATTGCCGCGGGAATGAAAAACGGGGAGATGCGTCCGGGACCGCCATGCAGCAGCTTCGAGTGCTCGCGTTCGATCACATCGAATCCGCCGATTCCGCTCGCCACATATACGCCGGTCACTTCCTCGATTTCCGGCGTGATTTTCAGCTCCGACATGCGCATGGCGAAATCCGTGGACGCCAGGGCAATCTGGATGAACCGCGCGATTTTCTTGATCTCTTTTTTCTCGGCCCAGTGGAGCGGATCGAAATCACGGACTTCCCCGGCGATGGTGCAATCGAACCCGGCGGTATCGAAATGGGTGATCGAGCGGACGCCGCTCTTGCCCGCCAGGAGATTCTTCCAGACCTCATCGGTGCCGATCCCCAGACCGCAGACTAGACCTACACCCGTTACCACAACCCGGCGGCTCACTTGATCAACTCTCTCCTGGTGGTTTTGCAGCGGCCCCTGAACTACTTCTTGCCGTGCTTCTGGATGTAGTCGACTGCGTCCTTCACGGTGGCGATCTTTTCCGCGTCTTCGTCGGGAATTTCGATCCCAAAGGCCTCTTCAAAGGCCATCACCAATTCGACCGTGTCCAGGGAATCCGCGCCCAAATCGTCCACAAAGGAAGCGGTGGCGGTCACTTCGGCTTCATCCACTCCAAGCTGTTCCACGATAATTTGCTTTACCCGTTCATCGACACTGGCCATTCTGTTTTGCCTCCGATAAGCGCTATGCCCGGCTTCGTGGGGCTGGTTCCTTCATTGCTTCGGGTGTTGATATTGAGCACGCGACATTCTATGTACGGTCCCGCCCTAGGTCAACTGAACTCTCAATCTGGTCATTGGCAAATTTGGCGCCCTCAAACCCCATGTGCCTCCCCTGCCGGGGCTTGCCTGGGAAGGACCGCTTGCCTTCCCACCCCGACCGGGTCGGGGTGGGCTACGGTCTGACGTCCCTCCGGGACTTTCCTCAACGCGCGGACAGCGCGTCTATCCCATCCGCAAGCCGCCGTTGACGTCCAGCACCGCGCCGGTGATGTAGCCCGCTTCTTCGCTTGCCAGAAACACGATAGCTGCGGCGACTTCCGCGTCGCAACCCATGCGGCCGAGCGGTACCCGCGCGAGCAGCGCGTCTTTTACGCTCTGCGGCAAGGAGTCGGTCATGGGCGAAACGACGAAGCCCGGCGCAATGGCGTTCACCGTGATATTGCGTGAAGCGATTTCCAAGGCCAGAGCGCGCGTCAAACCGATGAGGCCGGCCTTGGCGGCAACGTAATTCACCTGTCCCGGATTTCCCGTTTCCGCCACCACCGACGTCACATTGATGATGCGGCCATAGCGGGCGCGCATCATCACGGCCATGGCCTGCTGCGCGCACAGATGCGCGCCGGTCAAGTTCGTGCGCAGCACGGCGTCCCAGTCTTCCGCCTTCATGCGCACGGCCAAGCCATCGCGAGTTATGGCGGCATTATTAACCAGAATGTCAAGTCGGCCGAATTTTTCAATGGTTTGGCGGAATCCGGACTTCACTTGACCGGCGTCGGCCACATCCATCGTCACGGCCAGCCCTTCGCCGCCGGCTGCGGCGATTTCGGCGACGACGCCGGCCAATTTTTCGGCGTTCCGCGCCGCTGCGGCCACGCGCGCGCCGGCCTGCGCCAAGGCGAGCGCCGTGGCGCGCCCAATTCCTTGCGACGCGCCGGTCACCAGAGCTACTCGATCTTTCAGGCTGAACATGGGGGTTTTGTAGCACAGGCTTCAGCCTGTGGGGTTTGACTTTTGCGCACTTCAAAAACCCACAGGCTGAAGCCTGTGCTACTTACGCCTCCGCGGATTCGGTCTGCGCCTGCGCGAGTCTCTCCAGCGTCGAGCGCAGGGATTTTTCATCCTCCACGTTGAACACGTGGATCGACCTGTCAATCTGCCGCAACAGCCCCGTGAGGACGCGGCCGGGCCCCACCTCGACAAACGTGTTGACGCCCTGGTCGATCAGTTCGCGCACGGATTCTTCCCAGCGAACGGGCAAAGTCACCTGGCGGACGAGCGACTCCCGCGCCTCATCGCCACTGGTTGTGATCTCCGCGTCGGCATTGTTCACCAAGGGCACGCGCAATGTGCGGAACGCGGTGGCCCGCAGATCGGCCTCAAGCCGCTGCGCCGCCGGCAGCATCAGCGAGCTGTGAAAAGGAGCGGAAACCGGAAGCATCACGGCGCGCTTGGCGCCACCCGCCGATGCAAGTTCCACGGCTCGCTTCACCGCCTCGGCATGGCCGGAAATTACGGTCTGCTCGGGAGAATTCAGATTTGCGGGCGCCACAACTTGTCCGTCGGCCGCCTGCCGGCAAATTCCCGCGACCTGAGCGGGAGCCAATCCTAATATCGCGGCCATCGCGCCGACGCCTTCGGGCACCGCCGATTGCATGTACTCCCCGCGACGCCGTACGAGGCGCACCGCGTCGGCGAATTCCAGGCCGCCGGCCGCTACCAGCGCGGAAAATTCCCCCAGGCTATGCCCCGCGACAAAGGCCGGCTGAACTCCATTCTCCGCGAGCACACGATACGTTGCCACCGATGCGGTCAAAATCGCGGGCTGCGTGTTCGCAGTCAGCTTCAGCGCCTCTTCGCTGCCGTTGAAGCACAGATCGGAAACCGAGAATCCCAAGGCTTGGTCCGCCTCGTCAAACACACTTCGGGCTGCCGGGTGATTACCGGCTAGTTCCCTGCCCATGCCCGGGTATTGAGAGCCTTGCCCCGGAAACAAAAACGCCAATTTTCCCATTGAATGAACCGCCGTTTCGCCGCTTATGCTTCCACAGGGACAGGAATCGTGGCAAGTTCTTGCTCGATTCTCTCGTTGACCCCGCCCCGCACTAATTCCGTCGCCACCCGAACAGCATTTTTGATCGCCAGGGGATTCGAACTCCCATGTCCGATCACGGTCACGCCCTTCACCCCTAGCAATGGGGCACCGCCGTATTCCGAGTAGTCGATCTTCTTTCGAAAGCTCTTATAGGCCTTGCGCGAGAGCACGTACCCGACTTGAGAACTGATGGTGCTCTGCAAAGCTTCCTTCAGCATCGCCGCAATATGTTGCGCGACGCCCTCGCTGATTTTCAAGGCGATATTTCCGATGAACCCGTCACAGACGATGACGTCGACGGAACCGTTGAAAATGTCACGCCCCTCGACGTTGCCCGTAAAATTCAACGTGGAGAGCTTCAATCGGCTGTAGGCCTCGCGCGTCAACTCGTTGCCCTTCGTTTCTTCCTCGCCTATTGATAGCAGGGCCACTTTTGGCCGCCGCGTTCCGAAAATCGCCCGGTAGTAAATCTCCCCCATCACGGCAAATTGGACGAGGTGGGCGGGCTTGGAATCCACGTTCGCGCCCACGTCGAGCAAAACGGCTGTCCCGCCGCGTGACGTCGGAAATGGCGCCGCCAGCGCTACCCGGTCCACGAAAGACAACGTGCCAAGCCCAAACCGCGCAACCGCCATCACGGCGCCGGTATTCCCTGCGCTAACCAGCGCATCGGCTTGACCACCGCGCACGAGCTTTGTCGCGACGTGCGCCGAACTGTCCTTTTTCTTCCGGAAAGCTTGCGTGGGTGAGTCCTGCATCGTGATCACTTCGGTTGCCGGAACGATTTCAATGGGCAACCCCCGATGCGAGTGCTTCGCCAACTCCCTCTTCAGCTCAGGCACAAGGCCAACCAGAAGGATTCGAACCCCCAACTCCCGCGCCGCCTGCACTGCGCCCTCGACTTCAGGACGCGGGGCATGGTCTCCACCCATTGCATCTACGGCTATGGTGATCATTCAAACTCCGGTAGGGGAACCGCGCAAAGGCCGTACACGACCGGGCGTCAAGTCCCGGTGTCCACGACTTCCCGGCCTTTATAATAACCACATTGCGGGCAAGCCTGGTGAGGCTGTTTCATTTCGTGACAGTTGGGGCACTTGGCGAGGGCCGGAGCCGTCAGGTAATCGTGAGCGCGCCGCTTGTTCTTTCGCGCGTGGGAATGACGCCGTTTTGGATTGGGCATACAAACTCCTTCACTTGGCCCCAAATCGCATGAGGCATTCTATGGTGTTTCGCCTGGGATTCCTATTGCTTTTTGAACCAGTCCTGTTTCAGACGCGCCAGAGGCGCCGTACGCGGATCGGCTGCGTGACTTTCACAGCGGCATTCCTCGTTATTCAAATTCACTCCGCACTGGGGACACAGCCCCCGGCAATCGCTACGGCAGATCGCCTTCATCGGTAAAGCCAGGAGGACTTGCTCGACCAGAACGTCGGCCAGGAACATTCCTTGGCCCTCGAAAAACGCAATTTCGGTGTCGTCGAGCTTCAGACGCTCCTCTTCTTCCTTGGTCATGGTAGCGAGAGGCTTGTAAAAGAGGTCAAATTCGCGGGCAATGTCCTCATGGACGGGTTCGAGGCACCGCGCACACACCATCTCCAGGCGGGTGTGGAGTTCCCCTGTTACGCGGATCTGGCCTTCCACGAGTTCGGCTGTCGCGCGCACCTCAAGTGGCTCCGCCTGCCGGAAGTCGCCGGTGCGGTAGTCAACCGTCCCCGGGGCATAGCTCTTCCGGATGCGGATCTTGCGGACTGCCAGGTCTTTGACGTCTAGGAACATCGATATTCGCCGCTTGCGCGGATCCCCCTGAACCTTCCTGCAGGGTCCATTATATGTCCCGCCCGATTGATGTCAAGGAAGGCACTGCGCGGTTCGTTGCGGGTGGTTCGAAACAGGCACGAGTACGACAGGCTTCAGAGCCTGTGTGGGAAATGCCAAAAATCGATTTCCACATCCCTTTTCGTTTTTTACTTTCGTTGAAGCGAATCAAGTTAGCCGCTTCAACAAAAAATACAAGCTGTGGAAATCGAGGTTGCCACACAGGCTCTTCAGCCTGTCCGGTTTCCGTTAGGATTGCTACCCTAAATTCGACAGGCTGGAGCCTGTCCTATGCGGATCGCGCCGACTTTGTTCCGAGCAACTCCGCGTGTAGGCGGAGCAGATAATGGTCGGTCATACCTGCAATGTAGTCGCACACGACTCGATGCATAGGGGCGCGGCGCGCAAGCTCGGCGTAGGCTTTGGGCATCGCGCCGGGGTGTTCAACGTAAAAATCGAATAGTTGGGCGAGGGCTTCTACCGATCGTTCGCGATCGCCCACTATTGCAGGATTGTCGTAGAGACGCGCGAGCAGGAATTTCTTAAGCGCCGCGTTTTCGGCGGCCAGAGCCGCGCTGAATCCCGCGAGACGGTACGGTTTGTGGCGGACGTCTTCAACGCTTCGCACGCCCGATGCCGCCACGACGGATCGCGTATTCTCGATCAGTCCGGTCGCCAGATGGTCGAGCACACGCTTGGCGGCTTCGTTGAATTTCAACTTCTCGATTCCCTGTGGGTGGCTGCGCTCAACTTCTTCATAAAACCTGGCGAAGAGCGGCACCTCCGCGCAGATCATCTCGATATCCAGCACCTTCGCTTCGTAGCCGTCATCGAGGTCGGCGGTGTTGTACGCGATCTCGTCAACGAAATCGATCAGCTGCGCTTCGATTGGCGGCCGCTGGTCGAGCGAATATTCCGAGAGCGCCGGATATTGCGCCGCATCATAATCGCGCGAATGTTTGACGATGCCTTCGCGGACTTCAAACGTCAGATTAAGGCCGGGGAAATCCAGATAGCGCTGCTCGAATTGCTCGACGATCCGCAGCGCCTGCAAATTGTGATCGAAGCTGTCCCCATGCGGGCGCAGCAATTCATCGAGCTTCCGCTCTCCTGCGTGGCCGAAGGGCGGGTGGCCGATGTCGTGCACCAGGGCCAGGGCTTCGGCCAGATCGGCGTTGAGTTGAAGGGCCCCGGCAACGGTGCGCGCAATCTGCGCGACTTCCAGCGTGTGCGTGAGGCGGTTGCGGAAATGGTCGGAATACCGCGTGGTGAAAACTTGTGTTTTTGCTTCGAGGCGCCGGAACGCGCGCGAATGAATCACGCGGTCGCGGTCGCGGGCGTAGTCGTTGCGGTACGGATGAGGCGGCTCGGAATAACGCCTGCCGCGCGACTTCGCCGCGTCCATCGCATAGGAGGCCAGTGCCATGGCACGATTCTATGCCACAGAGCGAGTAGCGCCAAATAATTGCAGGCGTTCGCAGCTGCGCGGCTCCCAATCAGGGCAGCAGCGGAATCAGTTTGCCCCGTTCACCGGCATCGGCATCGAAACGAGGCCCTTGAAGACGAACTTTTGGACGCGCCTGCCGTCCTCGACTTCCGAGCTGTATAGGTTACCTTTGTTGTCAGTTGTCATGTGATGAAGTACGTCGAACTCGCCAGGCGCTATGCCGGGCCGCCCGAACGAGTCCAGGGCCTGGAGCGTCTTGCGGTCGAACACCCAGATTCGCGCGGGGCTTCGGCTCGCGACGTACAGGAAGCGCTGCCCCGGGTCGGCCGAGAAAGCCACGCTGGCGGCGGTGTTGCCGTTGTTGCACCCGGCTCCTGCGACGAGGCACCAGCGGTCGATCCATACCTGCGTGATGTATTTGCCCTCGGTCGTGAACACTTGGACGCGCTTGCCGCCGCGGTCGGCAACATACACGAGGCCGTCGTTGGAGACTTTGACGCCGTGCACGGGTGGCACGAATTGCGATGGCCCGGGGTCTTTCGGATCGAACCCAGTGGCCAGTGTCCGATGGGCTTCCTCTTCTTCTGCTGCGGCTTTTGCGGCTTCACCCGTCAGAGCGGGCGGACGCGGGGGATCGTCCATGGGCGTGTTGCCGAAAGCACCCCACATGCGCTTGTAGGCGCCCGTATCGGCGTCGAACACGATGACGCGTTTGTTGCCGTAGCCGTCGGCAACGAAAATTTCGTTGGTCTTGGGATAGACGTAGACGTCGGCAGGCCTCCAAAGGCTGGTCGTGTCCGCGTTGGTCTTCTTCTGGGCGGCATGGCCGATCTGCATGAGGAATTTGCCGTCTTTCGTGAACTTCAGGATCTGATCGTCGTTCCCATTGCCGCTGATCCAAACATTCCCTTTGTAGTCGACCGTAATTCCGTGCTCGGTCGAGGGCCAAGTGTAGCCATCCCCCGACTGCCCGCCCCAGCCCTGAATGTAGTTTCCCGCCGCATCGAACTCCATCACCGGCGGGCCCGTTTTCACGCCGGACTTCACGGTACGCGCACGATGAATGATCCAGATGTTGCCATCGGCGTCGCTCGCCGCGCTGGACACTTGGCCTAGCGTCCAGCCGTTCGGGATGTGCGGCCAGGATGGATCGACCACGAACTTGGGCACTTCCACTGTGTTGGCGGGAAGAGGCGGTGCGGCGGATGTTCGGCGCGATCCGGCGATGAGGAACGTAACGATCACCACCACGACGATGCTTGCGCATGCTGACAACAAAATGTAATGGCGGGCTGTCCTAGCTGCGTCAAGGTAAGCAAGTGCAGCGCGCGCCCGATTTCGCTTCACATCCATAATGATCCTCCTCTACGGCTTTTACCCGGACCGCACAGAATCAACAGGATCAATCTGCCCTCGCAGGAAATTTCCGATTTTGGCCCTTAGCTGATGCATCGTACGATTCTCTTGCCCCGGACACAACGAATTTGCAGCCAGAGCAGGCCCGCTTTCCATGTGCTGCTCGCGGCGCGAATTTTTGCCGCGGCGGGTGTATGGTAAACTTCAAGCGGAATATTTTAATCGGAGAGCTTCGATCATTGAATCGCAAGGTGTTGCCATGAAAAACAGGTTTGCAGTCTTATTCCTTTTTGCCGCAGGCGCTTTTGTGGCTTCGCCGCCGATTTTCGCTCACCATTCGAGCGCAGGGTACGATATGGAGCATCCGGTCAACATGAAAGGCGTCGTGACCAATATTGAGTGGACCAATCCTCACGTGTTCATTTTCCTGGATGTGAAGGACGAGAGCGGGAACGTCGTGGAATGGCGCGTCGAAGGCAACAGCCCCAACATGCTGGTCCGGACGGGCTGGAAGAGGGAAATGATCAAGGCTGGTGACCAGTTGACGGTGAATGGCGCCCCCGAAAGGAATGGAACAAAGGTCCTGCGGCTCATCACACTCACGCTGGCGAATGGCCAGAAGTACGATGGGCAGGGATTCAAGTAATTCGAGCGAGCCTGGATTTTTCAAGCGGGGTCCACGGTGCGGAATAATTCCATCCTTTCAGTCTTTGCGGCAGCGGCTCTGGCCCTGCCGCTCGTGATTTTCGCTCAGACAACGCAGCGCCCGGGTCCCGCAAAAGCGCGAGTCGCCTCCAGTCCACCCGATTTTTCCGGCGTATGGTTCATTGACGAATATCACAGAAACATGCTCCCGAATGAAGATCCTCCCTTTCAGCCCTGGGCGGAGGCGCTCTTCAAGGAACGAATTTTTCAAAACTCGCACCGCGAACCCGACACTGGGCCGGACCCGACGGAGCGATGCATACCCCCCGGCATACCGCGCACCATGTTCCAGCCGTTTCCTTGGGAGATCGTGCAGGCGCGCGATAGAGTGATCATGATTTTCGAGTACCAATCTCTGATCCGGCAAATTTTTACCGACGGGCGAGGGCATCCTAAGGATCTCGATCCGACTTACATGGGCAACGCCATCGGCAAATTTGAAGGGGACACGCTGGTCATTGACACGATCGGGTTTAATGACAAGACCTGGCTGGACCCGATGGGGCTTCCGCACTCCGACGCCATGCACGTCACCGAACATTTGCGCCGCGCGGACCACGACACTTTGGTGGACGAGTACACCATCGAAGATCCGAAAGCGTACACGAAGCCCTGGACCGCGCAGAGAACTTTCAAGCTGAAACCAGACTGGCAGATTCAGGAGTACGTCTGCGCGGAAAACAACAAATCAAAGTGAGAGTTTCCTTTAGCGAACATTTTCGTTGGAGATCGCACTTGTAAATGCCACATATCAGGAGATTGCACGGCGCATCGCTTTGCCGTAGGATCGAAGCTGGCATGCTAAACAGGCGCATTTTCGCGGGGTCCATCGTGGCGCTGCTTTTGTCGGTGTCGCCGCTCGCGGCGGCGTGCGATCTCTCCTGCGCGTTTGCTTCGATGAGTTCCGATTGCCATTTGCAGCAAACTCAACCTCAAGATTCGGCGTCCGGCGGCATGGACATGAATGGCATGAGCATGGCCGGAATGGCGATGCCGGGGATGGCCGGCGGCGAAGGCCAACCAATCGATTCTGTGGCCGCGCGCGCAAACACGAGTCACGCGTCGATTGGCGACATGGGGCCGTGCGAACGCCGGAGTTGCGATAGCAGCTCCTCCATTTCCGCAACCGCCAGCCGTTCTGTTGATTCCCGGTTTCATTCCGTCGTTGCGATTGCAGGGACTCTTCGCGCGGACGTGGCTTCACTATTCTTCCATGACGCGCGAGATGACGTTGCACACTACCGTCCCCTTGACGCAAGTCCCCTCCAGCTAAGTCTGCGCATCTAGAGCCCTCCCGATTCCTCTCTCAGCATTTCTCTGTGCCCTCTGTGTTGAAAGCCTTTTCCGTACAAAGGCAAAACATTTAACACGGAGGACGCAGAGAAACCAATCCCATCGATGCAAGGGGAAATATCCCCGGGAGAAATTTTTTATGCGCCGCTGGATCGCAATGTGGGCCTTGCTTGTGGCAATTCCGGCACTGGCCGGAGCACAGCAAAACGGCAAGAAAGACGACGACATGCAAGGCATGCCCGGGATGGACGGCATGCAAATGCCGGGAATGAACATGGGCGGACCCGACTTGATGACGATGCATCCGGAAACATTCCCGCAGGAAATACTCCGCCACGCGGGATCGGGGACGAGCGCGGAGCCCGATTCCACTCCGGTTCCAATGCTTATGTCGAAGAAAGGCAAATGGACGTTGATGTTCCACGCAAATGTGTTCGTGCTGGACGAGCAGCAATCGAGCCCGCGCGGAGGAGATAAATTTTTCTCGACGAACTGGTTCATGGGCATGGCGCAGCATGCGCTCGGGCCAGGCGTGTTCACGGCTCGCGCGATGCTGAGTCTTGAACCTGCGACCATCACGGGTCGCCAATATCCTCTGCTCTTCCAGCAAGGCGAAACGGCTTTTGGAAAGCCAATTGCCGACGGGCAACATCCCCATAATTTCTTCATGGAAATTGCCGCGATGTACGATTGGAAGCTGGGAAAAAACGGGCTGCTTTCTTTTTACGCCGCGCCAATTGGCGATCCGGCCATCGGGCCGATCGCTTACCCGCACCGCGCGTCCGCGTCGGAAGACCCTCTGGCCACGCTCGGCCATCATCAGGAAGACTCGACGCACATCGCGGAGGACGTCGTTACCGTGGGCGTGACCTATCGTATCGCGCGGATCGAGGCGTCCGGCTTTCATGGACGTGAACCGGATGAAAATCGCTGGAATATCAGCCAGGGAAAGATCGATTCGTGGTCCACTCGGCTGACGCTTCAGCCGGGGAAAAATTGGAGCGGGCAATATTCGTACGCCCGGATCGCCAGTCCTGAAGCCCTTTTCCCCGATGAAAACCAGGAGCGCATGACGGCGTCGGCCACGTACAACCGCCCGATCCACAACGGCAATTGGGCCAGCTCGCTGATTTGGGGGCGCACGAAGTCGCTCGAAGACAATTCCAAATTCAACAGCTATGCACTCGAATCGACGCTGCGATTCCTCACGCGCAACCATGTCTGGACGCGCATCGAAAACGCGGAACGCTCGAACGAACTGCTCCTCGGCGAGAATCCGCTCCCGCCGAATTTCCAGGAGCAGCCGATCGGACGAGTCCAGGCCTACACGCTGGGCTACGATCGCGATTTCGATCTGATCCATCACGTTGCCACAGCTATCGGCGCACAAGTGACAGTCTATGGAGTGGGAGGAAATTTGAGGCCGGTTTATGGCTCGCTTCCGGCGGGTGCAGCGATGTTCATTCGAGTCCGGCCGTTTTCAGGGGATGAACGATAGGCTAGCAGCAGGCATTGACGATTTTTGTAGCGCGGGCTTCAGCCTGCGGGGGTTCGACTTGACAAGGGCCCAAACCCACAGGCTGAAGCCTGCGCTACTGAGCTTGTTCAGCTCTTGGAATTGAGCAGCTCTAGGCCCTGGTCAGCTTCTTCGGCAGCGTCGGGGAATTCCTGCTTGACCTGATTGTAGAGTTTCGTGGCCTGCGCGGGATCGGCCTTGCGGTAATAATCCGCCAGGGCCAGCATGGCCATCGGCTTCGGCACAAATACGCTCGGCTTGTCCGACAATTGCTTGTACAGGTCCACCGCCTGCGAACCTTTGTTTTCCTGCAAATAGACTTCGGCCAATTGGAATTTGGCCAGGCTCGCCAAATTTTCGTCGCCACTCGAGACGACTGGGGCGAGATTTTTCTCCGCGTCCGCGAACTGCTTCAGTTGGACTTCGGAGAGGGCCGCATAATACCGCGCCATTTGCCCCGGTTTCGTGCGCCCGTATTGGCCGGCGACCACGAGAAATTTCTTGTCGGCATCGGAGAACTTATTCTTTTCGTCGAGGTAGGTAATTTCGACCGGGTCCACAGGTTCTCCGGGAGCGCGAATCCGGGCCTGGAAAATTTTCAATGCATCGTCGAGCGCCGCGGAGGCCTTCGCCGTCTGCCGCCGCGCGTAACTGTTCCACCCAAACACCGCCAGCGCCACAACCAGCGCCGCCGTCACCACGATCCATAAAGCCTGCTGATGCGAAGCGACCGATTCGACGCCCGAGACTATTTTCTCCCGGATCTCGTCCTTCTTCAGGTCCTTGCGCAAGATATGCTGCGCCACAGAGTCACTCCTTCAATTCGGTTTGAACTTTGAATCTTAACACGAATTTGTTTAGGCCAGCCCGCTGGATCGGAAAAGCGAAAGGGCCCTGCCCGACTGCGCCGGGCAAGGCCCTCAGAACACGTGTACCCGATTAGGAAGCAGCAGCGGTGACGTTTTCAGCCTGATAGCCTTTCGGTCCTTGTTTGACCTCAAACTCGACCATCTGGCCTTCGTTCAGTGTCTTGTATCCGTCCATTTGAATGGCGGAGAAGTGAACGAACACGTCTTCGCCCGACTGGCGTTGGATGAAACCGTACCCTTTTGACGCATTAAACCACTTGACCACACCTTGTTCTCTGCTCAACTTAGTAGCTCCTCTATCTTGAGCGGTCGCTGTTTGCCGGGCGTAACGCCAGTCGGTGGTAGATAAATGTCCGCCGTTGCCGGTGACCTTTCCCCGTTCGTCCTGGCTACCTAACGAGGGCGGTGGACCGTAGCGGGCCTTCGAACACCTACGGAATTACAGGTCCCACAAAAGCGGGCCATCCATACAACAAAATTCGGCGGCTGTCTAGAGAATTTCCCGTTCCGGGAATGATTCAAAATGGAGAGTTAAGGGAACTCGCCGCGCGTGTGTTACTTCGCGAGTTCGTGGGGAGGCAACGGTTTAAGAATGAAAGCTCGCCACCGCCTGGGCCTCTTGGCTGTGGATGTCGAAAACCGTATACAGCCTGGTGATTTGCAGGAGGTCGGTGACTTTCTTATTCAGATTCAGGAGCTTTATTTCCCCACCCTCGCTTTTTATCAGGCGGTACCCGCTAACTAATTCACCAAGCCCGGTGCTATCGATGTAGATGGTTCCGGCCAGATTCAACACGATTTTCTTGCGACCCTTGGCGAGGTTTTCCCGAACGAGGTCACGCAGCAGGGCGCTGCCTTCGCCCAGCGTGATTCGCCCGTCCATGTCGATCACCGTGACGTCGCCGACTTCACGGCTGGTTGCTTTGAAGCTCATTGCAGGCCCTTCCCAGCTATTGCTTTACAACTGTAGTGAAATGCGCCACCCAAGGCTTGCCGACCGGCAGGAAGCTCACCGCTTGTGGAGCTTGGCCATGACGAGTTCGGCGCCCCCGGCTGCACTGGAGAGAACATCGACCTCATCCATGAATGCCTTCATCAAGAGCACGCCGCGGCCGGAATCGCCGAGGACATTCTCATCATCGCGAGGATCGGGCACGTCCTGGAGGCAAAACCCGGCTCCCTGGTCGACCACATGGATCACCAGCTTTTCTTCATGCAACTCGAAGATTAAGTGGATTTTTCTCTCGCGGCGCTGTTTGTTGCCGTATTGAAAGGCATTCATGACGCCTTCGTGCACGGCCAGACCGATCTTGTATTGATCGTCCTCGCCAAATCCGGCCACCGCGGCGACACGCACACCCACTTCTTCGGCAAGAGCAATGCTCTCGATCAACGTCTCCAGAACGACTTCAATCCGCTGAGGTTTTGAAGGCATCCAGCTGTCGGAACCCGTTTAAGGACTTGTATGGGTAACACAGCGCCGTCGGGTAAGTCAATCTTAGACATGCAGTTGGGAGAAATAACGCCGTGCGGTTTGTAGCGAAACCGGGATCGAAAAAATGATACGTTTGAAGGTTCGGGGTGCGCATGGGTTCCTATCTTTTGCTCATCGTAGCTGCGCTGGCGGCAGGGCTGATCAATTCGGTCGCGGGGGGAGGCATGTTTCTCACCTTTCCCGCGCCAGTGTTCACCGGAGTGCCCTCGATCATTGCCAATGCGTCAAGCACGACTGCAATCATTCCGGGGATCCTTGCAAGCGCGTGGGCCTACCGCGAAGATTTCCGGAAATCGGAGAACTTCCCGTTTCTGCCCTTGCTGATTGTGAGCCTGACGGGCGGGATTGTGGGCGCGCTGCTTTTGCTCTTCACGCCGCAGAGGACCTTTGACTTCGTAATCCCCTGGCTCATGCTGGCCGCAACGCTTCTGTTCACGTTTGGCGCACGCATCACACCGATCCTGAAACGCGCGTTTCACATCGGCCCGGTGACCGTCATCGTGATTCAATTTTTTATTGCCATCTATGGCGGCTATTTCGGCGGGGCGATCGGAATCGTGATGCTCGCGACGTGGACCGTATTCGGTCTTACGGACATCCACGTCATGAATGCGAATCGAACCTTGATGGGAGCGGCGGCGAATAGCGTGGCCGCCGCATTATTCATTATTGCCCGCAAGGTCTGGTGGCCGCAGACTTTGGTGATGCTGGTGGCCGCCATCATCGGCGGGTACATCGGCGCGCGCACAGCCAGGAAAGTGAACCCGCGCTACATTCGCGCGATGGTTACGGTTGTCAGCGCGGGGATTACGATCGCGTTCTTCCTGAGGCGGCATTAGTCTAAGGTGGCGAAGTGTCATGGCTCGCGGCACTGTGCCTGGAAAACGGCAATATTTCGGTCAAAAGCGGCGTTATAATAACGCTTAAGAAGTACTTTGATCATTTAGGGCGGGTCGTCGACCCCAGTGGAAGGGAAATAGTATGTCAAGGATAGATGAGATAAAGGCAAAGATCGAGAGCCTTCCCAGTGAGGAGTTCGCAGAGATCTTTCGCTGGTTGTCGGAAAAGGACTGGGAGAGGTGGGACAAGGAAATCGAAGCGGACTCTCAGGCCGGAAGGCTCGATTTCCTGACGCGTGAGGCCCATGAAGAAAAGGCCAAGGGGAACCTCAAGGACTTGTGAATGCATCGCACCAGCGGCCGCTTCTGGAATCTCTTTGCAAATCTTTCGGAAGGTATTCAAACAGTTGCCCGAAAGAACTTCGAACTTTTGAAAAATGACCCCTTGCATCCCTCGCTGCATTTCAAGAAAGTGGGAAACCTTTGGTCCGTAAGAGCGGGGCTCAATCACCGCGCTCTGGCGGTACAGGAGGGTTCGGACTTCATCTGGGTTTGGATCGGTCCACATGACGAGTATCGGCGGTTGATCAAACAGCAGGGCTAACGCTACGAAGCTTTCTCTTTCGCGTATATCAGAAAATCCTCATACGGGCCCTTGAAATCCTCGACGTGGCCGCCTTTGCATTGCCAGATGCGCGTGGCGACTTCGTCGATGACGTCGTGATCGTGTGTGACGAACAGGACGGTCCCGGGATATTTCTGCAACGCGATGTTGAGCGCGTTGATGGCTTCCAGGTCCAGGTGGTTGGTGGGCTCGTCGAACACCAGGACGTTGGGTTTTTGCAGCATCAGCTTGCAGAAAATCAGGCGCGCCGATTCGCCTCCGGAGAGCGCGCGCGTGGATTTCTCGGCGTCCTCGCCGCTGAACAGCATCTGGCCCAGCACGCCGCGCAATTCCTGTTGCGACGCCTTCGGATCGAACTGGTGCAGCCATTCGACTACGGTCGTGTCCTTGGCGATGGAATCCGTTGTGTCCTGCGCGAAATAGCCTACGGACACTTCATGCCCCCACTTGACGTGGCCGCCGTCAACGGGAAAGTGACGGTCTGCATCATCGACATATCCGGTCGCGTTGCGAACGAGCGACTTCACCAATGTCGTTTTGCCGGCCCCGTTTCGCCCGATGATCGCGATCTTTTCGCCACGCTCTACGTTCGCTGAAAACTTGTCGATGACGATGTGGCTGCCATAGGATTTCTTGAGGCTCTTGAATTCGAGCGGGTGGCGCCCGGAGGGATTTTTCATGTCAAAGCGGATGTACGGCCGAGCGATGTTTGACTTGGCTAGCTCCGATGTTTGGATGCGCTCGACTTCTTTCTTGCGCGACATCACTTGCGAGGAGCGCGTGCCGGCCGAGAAGCGCGCGATGAATTCGTTGAGCTGAGCGATTTTCTTTTCGCGCACGGCATTTTCGGATTCGATGCGCGAGCGAATTTGCGTCTTGGCCAGAACCATTTCGTCGTAGCCGCCCGTGTACATGATTACCGTTTGATAATCGATGTCGACGGTGTGCGTGCAGACGCTGTTCAGAAAATGCCGGTCGTGCGAGATGACGATCAGCACGCCCGGGTACTCGCGGAGATAGTCCTGCAGCCAGTGGACGGAATCGAGGTCCAAGTGGTTGGTCGGCTCGTCAAGCAGAAGCGCCGCCGGATTGCCGAATAGGGCTTGCGCCAGCAGTACGCGAACTTTTTGGCCGCCCTGCAGTTCGCTCATCTTGCGCTCGTGCAGATTCGATTCGACGCCGAGTCCGTCGAGCAGGATGGCGGCGTCGGCCTCCGCAGTGTACCCTCCCTCGTCGCCGACAATTCCCTCGAGTTCGCCGAGGCGCATGCCGTCCTTGTCCGTCAGCTGTTCGTGAGGCTTGGCGTACAGCACATCCCGTTCTTGCAGGGCCTTCCACAACGGGGAGTTGCCCATGATGACCGTGTCGATGACGCGAAATTCGTCGAAGGCAAACTGGTCCTGCCGTAAAATACCGAGCTTCTTTGGCCGCGACACAGAACCTTTCGTCGGTTCGATATCTCCTTCCAAAATCTTCATCAAAGTGGTCTTGCCTGCGCCGTTTGGGCCGGTGATCGCATAGCGGCGCCCTTCGAGGAACGAGCAGGTGACGTCCTCGAACAGGAGCCTCGCGCCGTAGCGCATAGTGACGTTATTTAGCGAAAGCATATCTCTCCATTATAACGTGAAATCGCCGCGTCTGCTTGCTGACCGGGACCGCGGGGGCGTATTCTTAAACCTAAAGAAATAGGCGGCGGCCCGATATTCGCGTTTAGTCTGCGCGTCGGAGCTGATTCACTCATGAACAAACATGCATGGGCGGGCGCGTTCGCAATCCTTCTTGCCGTTACCTTTACTCTGGCCGGCCAATCCGAAAATACAAATGCAGGCTCATGGTCCGGCGTCATCATCAACGGTTCGTGTAGCGCTGATGAAGCTTTCGCCGAGGCGGCGAAATGTACCGCCGAAACGCCCGGCGCAACCCTGGCGTTATATGACGATACGATCCGGCAAGTCTACGCGCTCGACCCGCAGGATCAGGCGAAAGGCCGCTTGGGAGACAGTGTTACAGTCCAAGGCACTCTGGAAGGGAGCGCGATTCACCTTGTTTCCCTCCGGATGTTTTCCGAGGTGGGACTCCGCGTGGGACAGAAAGCTCCGGACTTTTCCGCGCGCGACCAATTTGGCAAAACGCAAACTCTCGATACGCTCCGAGGACCAAAAGGCACCGTTCTTTTGTTTTACCGCTCCGCCGATTGGTGTCCCTACTGCAATGGCCAGCTCATTCAGTTGCAGGCGGCCAAGGAACGCTTCGAGAAGCAAGGAATCGGGCTCGCGGGGATCAGCTACGACAACGTGGAAATTCTGAAATATTTCTCCGAACGGCGCAAGATCGACTTCCCTCTTCTTTCCGATCCGGATTCAAAAATCATTCGGATGTACCAAGTTCTGAATTCGGAGGCGGTGGGACCAAACGAGGGGATGGCGCGGCCGGGATATTTCTATATCGACCCGGAAGGCATGATTCGCGAAACATTTTTCGAGGCGAAGTATCGCGAGCGGCTGACCGGAAATACAGTGCTCTCCAAACTGTTTCCGGAACTGGGAGAAGAAGTCACCAATCCCGTCGAAGCCCCACACTTGCAGCTCAGCGTGGGGCAATCGGACCGCGTGGCCGTTCCTGGCAATCTCATCACGCTAACGGCTGTAGTGCGCCTTCCCCCGGACGTGCATGTGTATGCGCCGGGAACAAAGGGATACAAAACAGTTAAGCTCGTGATCGATCCGCTTCCAGATTTTGAATTGAGACAGGCAAGTTATCCGTCCGCAAAAATCCTGTACTTGCCAGCCATCAAGGAGCGCGTGCCTGTCTTTGAGGGCGCATTCCGAATCCGGCAGGAGATAAAAGTAAACTCCATGGCCGAATTCAGCGGCGCACTTGGCGCGGATGGGAAAAAGGTCACGGTAAAGGGAACCCTCGAATACCAGGCGTGCGACAGCAAGATTTGTTTCTTGCCGGCGACCGTGCCGGTCGAGTGGCACTTCCAGATTGTGCCGCTCGATCGCCAGCGCGCACCGGAAGACATCCGCCACAAGTAGCGCTTATTGCCGCGTATATTTCTTCGCTGAATCCCTGGTGCAAAATCTGTTTTTCAACGCAGAGGACACGGAGAAGGCGAACGGAGATTGCAAGATTGCTCCCACTCCAGCGGCTAGACAGCTCGCGGAAAAAGTCGGGTAGCACGGCGCCAAGAGTGGCTGTGCTACAAAAACCTCTAAACGCGCGTCCGCGCCCCGACTACTTCGTGGCGCGGTTCGCGCACTGGCCACCGGCCGGGTGGGGCTCGTGTTAGGAAATCCTTCGCAGGGGCGGCGGTCCCTGTCCCGGTTTCCGGCGAGCGGCCCGCAAGGGTTTTGGCCGGTGGATCTCAATCTCATTTCGTTTTCATGATCTGCGCCTGCTTGCGACCGGGCGCGGGGACATCCTGATCGGTGTCGTCCGCGTTGTTCGAGGTTGTCCCGCCCGAGAACGCGGAGCGCAGAACGTCGGAGGCAAAGAAATTACGTCCGTCGGTCGGCACCATGATGATTTGCAGCTTGTCCGAGAGCCGCTCGGCGATGATTTTCTGGATCAGCATCGGATTCTGCTTGAGCACGGCCGCTTCTCCCTGTAAACGCTCGGCGTCGGCTGCGGCGGTCAGGCGAATCGTTTCGGCATTCGCCGCCGCATTCAAACGGACCGTATCGGCATTGGCTGCGGCATTCAGACGAGTGGTCTCGGCGTCGGAGACCGCCAGCAAATGCCTCCGCTCGACTTCGGCTTTGCTGTCGATCACTTTGGACTGCGCGGCGGCGTCCGCATTCTCCACGGTGGCTTCCTTGCGCGCCTGGGCCTCCAGGCGCGACTCCTCGATCTGCTTCTGCTTGAGCGGCAGCGTGTATTGCATCGCGTCGGATTCGGCCTTGGCCGCAATCACGCGGGACTCGGCATCGGCCTGGGAGTGTTTCACTTGTTGCGCTTTTGCCGCTTCCGCCTGGAGTTCGGCGATTCTCACTTGTTTCTCGTAGATTGCCGTTTCGAATTCCATGCGCTCGCTTTCCTGCTCCTTCAGCAGGATATCTTCCAGCCCTTTTGCATACTCCGCCGGCAGGCGGACGTCGCGAAGGAGCACTTCCTTCACCACGATCCCGTCCGAGCCCAGCCGGTCGGTGATGGTCTTGGTGGATTTCGCGCGGAATTCATCGCGCTTTACGGCGAAGACTTCACGCACCACGTAATTGGGAGCAAGGTCGCGAAACGCCGTCGAGACCACGGGCGCGACGATTTCCGAATCCACCGGCTGCGCGAGATTTGAGTGGATGTATGCCAGCTTCTGCGGATCGAGCCGGTAACGTACGGAGACAGCTAGCCCAATCGTCAGGCCTTCGCGCGTTTGCACGGTCAGGACTTCATTCTTTGTGGCGGCATCGGACGCAGCAGTGGTCGTGTAGAGATGATCGCGCAAATCATACACGGCCACGTGCTGCACGAACGGCACGACCAGGTGCACGCCGGGATACAGCGTTCCCTGTTGCACGCCCGAAATCTGGCTGATTCGCACTCCGCCGGATCCCTCCGGCACCATGGCGACGCTCAGCGCCAGGAGCAAAGGAGCCCACGACCAACCGAACAGCTTCGCGGCGAGCGGCCATCGAATGGGACGGCGCGTCCCCGCCTTTTCGGCCGCCCCGGGCTCCCCCGAGCCCATCAGCTTCTGGAACTGCATTGCCAGATACACGTCATACGCAACCACACCCGCCGCCGTACCGAACAGCGCAACACCCGCGGCCATCAGCAACCACTTCAGTGCGAACATGACTTGCTCCTCTCATTCCGGCGGGCTCCAAATAGAGCCCGCACCCTTGCTCTTCCCCGAGTCTTTGATCCCGCTCGTCGGGGGAATCCCGATTTCGAACGCCTTGCGGCGTGGCTAGCCCTTCGCGGCATCGCGTCGCCGATTCGCTTACTGCCGATTCGCGACGAATTGGATGCGCTGGACAATGCCGCTCGCGACTGGGCGGTTCGTGGCTGGCAGCAGCAGGAACAGGCCGCGCAGCCCAAGCCAGGTCATCCACAGAGCAAGCAAAAACGAGAGCAGCGCTCCCTCGATTACCATTGCCCCACTCATGAAGGTTTCCATCGCAGATCCTCGCTTTCTTCGCAGAAAGAAGTGGCATGTGACCCGCCAATTCACCGGGCGCTGATAATGAAGAACTTGCACCACCAACGCTTATCGCAAGGCGTGGCCCAGGGAACACGCTGTGTAAAGTTCCACGCGTGGGATCGATGTGGCGCCGGCATCTTGCCTGCGATTTTTGCGCTTTCTCACACCTCGAAAAACCGCCGCCGGGACGCCGGCGCCGCGAAAACCATGTCAGCAAGAGCGAACGCTTCTCGGAAAATGAGTCGCTGACGGGCGGAGCGCCAACGATTCGCAAATGCAATGATTGGGCTATACTGAAGTTGAGGAAACAGGGCCGCGATGCGCAAAGAAGGATTCCAAATCGGGCGAATCTATGGGATACCCATCTTCCTGCACACCAGTTGGTTCCTCATTTTCGGGCTTATCGCCTTCTGGTTTTATTCGGATTTTGACGCCCTGCACCTCAACCTGCCCACATCGAGGTTGTTGGGCCTCGGGATCATGACAAGCCTGCTGTTCTTTGGTTCGCTGGTGTTTCACGAGGTAGCGCACAGCCTCGTCGCCAAGTACTACAAGATTCCAGTGGTGTCGATCACGCTGTTCGTATTCGGCGGTGTGTCGCGCCTCACTCGCGACCCGGCCACCGCCGTAGAGGAATTCAATATTGCCGTCGCGGGCCCTATTTCTAGTTTACTTCTCGCGGGAGGATTCGACCTGGTGTACAAACAGGCGGGCTCGAACATGGTTTTGCGTACCCTTACGGGATCGCTTGCCTGGATCAATTTCATTTTGGCTCTGTTCAATTTAATTCCAGGTTTTCCACTGGATGGCGGACGCGTATTCCAGGCGATCGTCTGGGGTATTACGAAGGATTCTTCACGCGCGACGCGCATTACCGTGCGGTGCAGTCAGATCGTCGCGTTCGCCATGATCGCGGCGGGTGCCCTTGAGGCTGTGTACGGTTATAAAGGCCAAAGCGATCCAATCCAGGGGATCTGGCTCGCGTTCATCGGCTGGTTTATTTTGTCGGCGGCCAAGCAGAGCCAGGCGCAAGTCGAAGCGCGCGGAGCGCTCGAAGGGTTGCGCGTGGCCGACATCATGACGGCTGAATTGCATACCGTCGGCCGCGAGATCTCACTCGAAGACTATGCCCGCGAAATGGTGCGCACGGGGCGACGCGCGCACCTGGTGGTCGCGGGCGATCAACTCGTCGGACTGGTCACGGCCGAGTCGCTCAACTCAGTACCACAGCAGGATTGGGATGTAACTTCGGTGCAGGCCGTGATGCTGCCCAAGGATAAACTCCACTGGGCCGCTCCGGAGGAGCCGGCGCTTTCCCTGCTCGACCGAATGCGCACGATCGGGATGCAACAGATGCCCGTGATTGCCGGCGGAAACGTCGTCGGCATCGTCACGCGCGATTCGATCTTGCGCGTCCTGCAGTCACGCCATGAGCTTGGCTCCCTCGCCGGACGGTAGGTCAAGTGGCGCGGGCTTCAGCCTGCGGTTTTTGGTGCTTGCAAGGACAAACCCCCGCAGGCTGAAGCCCGCGCTACTGTCAAACTTGCGACAACCTGCTTTACCGCAGCAGCGAACCAACCTTGCGCATCTGGCGGGCAAAATCAGCGGGATTGTAGCTCGAGGGATTTTCGAGCTGCTGGAACAGGCCGTTGAGGGCCGTTCGAACGTCGGCGGCGTTTGCGATTTTCCCAGTGCGGGCGTAGGCGATGAACAGCGAATCGAGCGCCATGGCGGCCTGTTCGGCGGCGCGCTCACCTTCGTTCGAAATCTCGTCCGCGTCATCCGAAATGCGTTGTAGGAGGCGCAGCGTCATCGCCGCGTCGTAGGGCTGCGTCTCGATCCGTGCGGCGAGTTGGTTCGAAAGCGTAGCGGCGCTGGCCGATGCCGCGGCAACCGCGTCGCGGTCGGGATTCAACTGGCTGAGCGACTTCGCCAATTGCGCGACCTGATCGTCGAGGCGCGACGCCAAATCGTTGTCCACTTGATGCGCGAGTTCGCGGAAGACCGCATAGCGAGAGCCATTCCACGGCGGGTCGCCTGGGCGGCGGCCTGCGTAGCCGCGCTCCTGCCGCCAGCTCTGTTCGGGCGCCGTCAGGGAATGATGGCAGGCGAAACATTGCAGCTCGGAATATTCCGGCCAGTTCTTGCCCTTGGCGCGCCACACAACGCGTTCCATCGAGGCGCGGAGCTGTACTGCCTGCCCTGTTCCCCACTCGCGCACGCCGGACCAGGCGTCATTTTCCGCTGGAACGCCGGGAGCGCTTTCGCGCGGCGTTTTCCAGTGGCGCGGCATCACCGCAGAGAAGGAATCCAGTTCGAAGTACAGGTCGGGATGCCCGGCGGCGATCATTTCGTGGTCGACGAATTTTTCCTGCGTGCCGAGGTGGCAGGTCAGGCACTTCTCCGCGCGCCGGGCGAGGTTCCGCGTGTCGTACATCCCGGCGGCGACGGACTGCTCGTGCGTCCAGTTGCGCGTCGTATGCGGGCCGAGCCATACGGAGGCTGGTCCGTGGCAACTCTCACAACTTACGCCTTCGGTTTGATCGAACGTTTTGGCGCGCGCTTCGGCAGGGACGTCGAGCGCGTGGCAGGCGAGACACTTCGCCGCCTGCTCGGATTTGCCAAGGCCCAGGATTCGCCCCATGCGCTCGCCAATCGGCCCTGTGAGCGCGTCATACGCTTTCGCGTGCTTATCCTTCACGGCCCAGATGCTGTATTCGTTTTGAAAAATGCGGTTATCGGCGCGCGGCTTCACGCTGCCGTGGCAACTGGTAGAACTGCAGGAGCCGGGCCCGGTGTATTTGCTTGCGCCCGCGGGAGGGTTTGCCGCTCGCGCTGGATTCAACGCAGCAAAAAAAGTCGCGCCAAGCCAAACCACGGCGCATCGCAGCGTCAAGCGCTTGGCCTCTGGCCCGATTCTCATTCCGATGCTCGGATGGAGTCCACCTTATTCGCGCGGGGCGTGGAGCCCGTCCGCGTCAGAATTTTTATACTGCCCGCTGGAAGTGAAGTCAACGAAAGGAAACAGATAGATTTCTTGATATCGAACCCCGCCGCTAGCTGCAATGAATCTTGTTGCGCGATCTGATACACGGCACTGCTAACGGTTTAGCCGAAAGGATTCACAATCCGGAGACCTTCGATCCGCAGCCCATCCTGAAAGTCCTCGGAGAACAATACGGCACATCCTGCCAATTTTGCCGACCGCAGAATCAAGGCATCCCAGAAAGAAAACTGGTGGAGGCGGTGGAGGTCTATCGCTGCCAAGATGTCCGAAACCTCGGGTGTGACGACGTCAAACTCCGCAAGCAGTTCGACCTTGCGCCGCGCTGTTTGCGCATCGACTCCGACCTTGCGCGTGGCTGCCACAAAGTATTCTTGAAGAACCTGGAGTGAAAGCACACCCGTTCTCCCGCGCCGATGCTCGGCGATGAGTTCAGCCGCTCGCCCTTGTTTGATTGGGGAAGCACTATCGTCTGCATAAACGAGAACGTTCGTGTCGAAGAAACTACGAGCGGTCATGAATTTCATCACGATTGAAGCGCCAGCCCCGAGAGTTTCCGCGCCCGGAGAGTCGCTTGAATTCCTCGATGCTGCGCTCAGGATCGTCATCGGCAAGAGTCTGCAGATAATCTCGGATCAACTGATTGAGGCTCTTGCCAAGCGCTTCCGCGCGCTTGCGGGCTCGTGCGACAACATTCTCGTCGATAGACAGAGTGATATTCATGTACACAGTATATGTGCACACGGATTATGTGTCAAGTCCAATCTCCCCCTCCTCGAAGCGGGGATGGACTCAGTCCTGTAATTACTGTATAGACGTAAATTGTCGAATAGTGATTGAACAATGACAAAGAAACGCTTCGTATCATCACCGCGCGCCGGGCGAGTCCGAAAGAACGCGAAGCCTACACAAAATGAGCGCATCGATTTTTCGGATATTCCGGAGTCGACAGATGAAGAGTTAAGGCGCGCGCGTCGGGTTGGCCGTCCAAAGTCTGGAAACGCGAAGCAGCTCATCGCGATCCGCATTTCTCCCCGGCTCCTCGCTCAACTCCGGCGCCTGGCCGCCACGCGGGACAAACCATACCAGACTCTGATCCACGAACTACTTGAAAAGGCCGCACGCGCGTCGAAGGTGGCCTGAAGCGCGCAGCCAACGCAATCGTCCGGCCGGCGAAGCAATCTGACAAAGCCCACTGATTCATTGACTCCTCTGAGTACGCCTTTGGAAAACCTGCTCCGCGTGAAGATGGACTCGAAAGCCGGGGTCTGTTATATGAATTTTGGCGTGAGAGGCCACCCGTTCGCTTGGTCCATCTTCCCCGAGGAGCCTCGGCTTGCTTTTTGAAGAGTTGAAAGACATTCAGCGGCAGCCGGACGGGACGCCTGTGGCGGCCGAGGATCTCCTGCGGCTGCCGGTTTTCAAGGATATTTCCCCGCAATTTCTCAAGAAAAATTCAAATGCGACGGTCTGGCGCCACTTCAGGCGCGGCGACATCGTATGCCGCGAAGGCGAATTCGGCTCGACCGCGTTTTATATTCTGGAAGGCAAGGCGAGCGTCGCGCTCGCCACTACGATTGCGCACGTGAAGGCGCACGGCCGCCCGAGCGGCTTTCTCGCGCAGCTGACGAGCAAGCTCACCAGCCGGCTCGCGCCGCGCCAGGAAGACCGCCGCGAAGACGAAGCGGACCGGCGCTCCATCCCGATCGACGCCCCGGTCGACCTGGCGTACGACCATCCCGTCGCCGAACTCGGGCCGGGCGAGCTCTTCGGCGAAATGACGTGCATGAATTATTACCCGCGGTCCGCGACCGTGCGCGCGGAAACCGATTGCACGATGCTCGAGATGCTGCGCAACGTTCTCGACGTGCTGCAAAAGAGCAAGGCGTTCCGCGCGCAGCTCGACGAAACTTACCGGCGCCGCGCACTCGATTCGCATTTGCGCGATGTGTCCATCTTTCGCGGCCTCAAACAGGATTTCATCGACCATCTGCGCGGCCGCGTCGAGCTGTTGCGATTCGCGCCCGGCCAGATGATCTGTAAACAAGGAGATCCCGCCGACAGTTTTTATCTTGTGCGGCTCGGCTTCGTGAAAGTTTCGGAGGGATATCCCGGCGGCGAACTGGTGCTGGCTTATTTATCGCGCGGCGATTATTTCGGCGAAATTGGATTGCTCGGCGGAGGTGCGCGCACGGCGGCCTGCTCGGCGCTCGATCATGTCGAGGTGGTCCGCATCTCCGCGGAAGATTTTCGTGCGATGGTGGAACTGTATCCGGAGGTTCGCTCAGGCCTGGAGCGCGTCGCCCGCGAGCGGCAGGAGGCGAATCAGGAGCGCCTGCGCATGGTGCGAAGCGTGCCGCTCGAGAGTTTTCTGGCGCAGGGACTGATGGAAGCGCAGAGCCTGCTGGTGCTCGACCTGGAAAAATGCACGCGATGCGACGCCTGCGTGACGGCCTGCGCCGATTCGCATGACGGCGTGACGCGCCTCGTGCGCGAAGGCCTTCGATTCGAGAATTTCCTCGTGGCGACTTCGTGCCGGCAGTGCCGCGATCCTCTCTGCATGGTAGGCTGCCCAGTGGGAGCGATCCGGCGGCGCAATTCGCTGGAGGTCATTATCGAAGATTGGTGCATCGGCTGCGGCCTGTGCGCAAAAAATTGCCCGTACGGGAACATCAACATGCACTCCTTTGCGGCGCAAGCCGAAGACCACGAGCATCCCGGGCAAAAGAAGGCCGTCGTGCAGAAAAAAGCGACGACCTGCGATCTTTGCACCGAACATGCGGAGCCCAGTTGCGTTTACGCATGCCCGCACGATGCCGCACATCGCGTCGAGCCTGGTGATTTCTTCGCCGGGACTCTGGGGCAACGCGTCGGAAAAGCGGGAAGGGTCCGACCATGATTTTCGAGGTGGAGAGAACAATTCGTGCGCATTGATCGCACGCACAGGAGCTGGTTTGTCGCGTCGCTCGCAATCTTCGGCGTTTCGTTGCTGCTTTACGGCGTCTATCGTGTTCCGTTCGCCACAGGATCGATGGGCGGCACGGCAATGGGGCTGGCATTCGGAAGCGCTGGATTTGCGTTCATGATTTTTGCGGCGCTGCTGGGCGCGCGGAAGAGAGTGCCCGTCTACCGCTTTGGCCGCGCACAAACCTGGATGCGCGGACACCTGTGGCTCGGCCTCGTCAGCCTGCCGCTCATTTTATTTCACTCCGGGTTCCGGTACGGCCATGGCTTGACGGCGTGGTTGATGACGCTGCTGATCGTCGTGGTCGTTAGCGGCGTTTTTGGAGCCGCGCTGCAGCATTACATGCCGCGCGTGATGACGCGCGAAGTGACGATGGAGACCATTTATGAGGAAATCGAGCACGTACGCGCGCAACTTCGTGAAGAGGCGGAAGAAATGATCAAGCAAGCCACCGGCGGCGAAAAAAAAGTGGCGGCCGAAGGCGGCGAACCGGATTCAACCGGGACGGCCATTGCCGTGGTGGATGAGGCCGCACCGCTGCGGAATTTCTACGAGCAGGAACTCAAGCCGTTTCTCGAAAAGCCCGGCGCGCGCGGGAGCGCACTGGGCGACGCGGCGCATGCGCGCAGCGCCTTCGCGCAATTGCGAACGCTGGTGCAGGCTTCGCTGCACACAACGATCGAAGATCTGGAAGGAATTTGCGAAGAGGAGCGCCAGCTCACTCTGCAAAGCCATTTGCACCTGTGGCTGCACGGCTGGCTGTTGTTGCATATCCCCCTTTCGCTCGCATTGATTTTACTCGGCGCCATCCACGCCGTGATGGCGCTGCGATATTAGGACAGGCCGACTTTGCCGCGTACACGCACAACCAAGAAACTCGCGCAACGCATCGATCTCGATTATTTCAAGAGACCCAGTCCGCTGCGCCACTGGCGATTCTTGCTTTCCCTTGCGGCGCCGGCGCTCGCCATCTTGTGGATCGCGTGGTATGGCGTTCGCAGCGACCGCCGCGTGTACTCCGCCGGAGGCTTGTCAACAGCGCATGCGGTTCTCACCAAGCAATGTTCCGCCTGCCACTTGTCCACCTTGGGTTTTTATGACGCAAAGGTCATCGATCAGAAGTGTCTCACGTGCCATGACGGCCCCTTGCATCACGCGACGCAGACGTTCACGCCCTCGTGCGCTTCTTGCCACGCCGATCATCGGGGAGCGATTCGGCTTGCCGCCACGAGCGACGCGAACTGTACGCAGTGTCACGCGGACCTGGCAACGCGCGGGAGTTCCACAAGCTTTGTCCGCGACATCGGAAGTTTTGAAAGCAATCATCCCGAATTCGCCGTGCTGCGATCCGAGCGCCGCGACCCGGGAACCATTCAGCTCAACCATTCCCTTCATTTGCAGCCGAATCTTCTCGGGCCGAATGGCAGCCGCGTGCAAATGGCTTGCGCCGACTGTCACCGCTCGGCGGCTGACGCCGGCGGCCCGTGGCCCTATGGCGATTCAAAAAGCCAGGCGGGATCTCCAGAAAATTTACCCGCGGATGGTCAAAAGAGTGAGTCGAGCATCTCTGCGCCTTCGCGAGCCTACATGGCGCCGGCAACCTACACGCAGACCTGCGCTGCTTGCCATGCGCTGCAATTCGATAAACGACTTCCGGACGCAGTCCCTCACAACAAGCCGGAAGTGGTTCACCCGTTCGTCGTGGCCGAATTGCAGGCCTACATTGCAGCGCATCCAGCGGATTTGCGCGTGCCGCGCGATCCCAGCCGCGACCTGCCGGAAGAGCCGATCCCCGCGGAGTATCGATTGCTTACGCCGCCGCAATGGGTCGCCGAACGCACAGCCGAGGACGAACAACTCCTGTGGCGCAAGACGTGCAAGCAATGCCACACGCTTCTTGCGGGCGAAGACGCCGCACTGCCCAAAATCGCGCCGTCGAATATCACCGCGCGCTATATGCCGCACGCCAATTTCGATCATTCGCAACACGGCCTTGTTGGCTGCGCGAGCTGCCATGCCCCCGCGACAACGAGCCAGCAAAGTTCCGACGTGCTTGTGCCCGGCATCGCGACGTGCCGCGCGTGTCACCATGCCGGCGCCGAAGCGGCCGAATCGCGCTGCTTCGAGTGCCACACCTACCACGATCCCGCCCAGCGTAAACCCGCGCACAACAATTTTTCGCTGGCGGATTTGCAGGGTCACGCACGCTAGAACACAGCCATTAGTAGCACAGGCTTCAGCCTGCGGGGTTTCGGCCTTGCAAGGTCCAAAACCCACAGACTGAAGTCTGTGCTACCTAAAGCTTAGTGAAGCAACGCGCGCACACGATCGTACAAAGATGTTGTGCGTGAATCTGTGGCTGTCAGTGGCTGCGGCGGGCCCGGAGGCGCGTCCGTGACGGTGTAGAGTTTGCCGTCGCGGAGGTAGAGCCTCTCGGCCTCAGCGCGGTTGAAAGAGCGCGCGCCGCGGCGTCCGAAAACAGCGAGCTGGTTGCCGCTCTCGTCGACGGCGCGATCGCGGTCGATGCCGCGTGAGATTGCGAGCGCCGGGCCTGCCGTGCGATAGGTCGCAATCAATTTCGGGATGGGGCGCGGGCTGAATCCGTAAGATTCAGACGAATCTTCCGGCGAAATCACTTGCAGGATGCGCAGGCCGTTGCGGCCGTCGGCGACGTAGGCGAAGACGCTGGCATCGACCGCGCCAATTTTCACGTCGTTCACGTCGTTCAGCTGGCCGTCCGCGGTGAACATTCGATCGAGGCGAGGGTGCTCAGGCTGCACGACATTGACGAGGGCGACTCCGTTCTTGCCGGCGGAGACATACGCACTCGTCCGCGACACGGTGACATTGCGTGCGTCGTCCAACTTCACAAACGCGCCGGGTACTGTGCGCGGATGCGCGAGATCGGTTACGTCGAACGCTTTCAGTCCCTGGCGATCGGCGACGAAGGCGTAGCGGAATTGCACGGCGACGCCCTGCGGGTCCGCCAGATCGGGCGCGCCGATTTCCGCCGTCACGCGCGGCGCCAGCGGATTATCGAGATCGACGACGACGAGACCTCGGTCGCACAGAATGTAGGCATACGTTCCCGCAATCGTGATGCGGCGCGCTCCGTTCAAGATCCCGCCGGGATTGAACGTGGCCGCGCGGCCGATAAAATTGTTTTCGGGATTTCCGTCGAGAAGCGTGCCAACACCGGGATTCTTCCCCTTCAGATCGGGATTGCCGACGACGACCAGCCCTTCGTACTTGTCCGTGACGTAGAGAAATCCATACATCAAATGGATTTTCTGCTCTTCGTTGGCGGGATCCTGAGTGCGCAGGGGATCGACGGCAAGCGTCGTGGGAGTGGCGACGGCGGTTGCGTACTTCGTCTTCACATAAAGCCGCTGGCCAAATGGCGAAACGGGCGCGGTCACCATGCGCTGGGAAAAACCCTTGTTGTCGATGTTGGCTACGTCGAAAACGCGGAAGCCGTCCGCGCCCATCGCCGCGTAGGCATATTCTCCGCGCAGCTGGATGTCGAGAACGTTTCCGCCGTGGCGGTACGCTGTTGCGAGATCTCGCTTGCGGTCCTCGTGCTTGCGGAAATCATCGGGATAGGCCATGCGCTGCAAATCGCTGCCGATGACGGCCTCGGGCTCATCGTGCTCCGCGGTCACGACGGCTTCAAAACCCTTGTTGCCGGTGGCCACGTAAACGTAGCGCCCGATGAAGTTGAGAAAGTTCGTGCCCTGCAAGAGGAGCATCGACATCCAGGCGTTATTGTCGCGCGCGGCGGAGACGTGGCAATCGGTGCACTGCTTCGTTTCTCGCGCGCGCACGGTGTGCGGCACGAACGTCGAAAACGCCTGGCCGCTGAAGCCTTCGGCCGAAACGGTCTGCTGCGTGTTGTACAGCCACTCGCGATTGGCGTTTTGCGAACTCACAAGAATCGCGCACGAAGACCGCGCCGGCGCGATGCGATGCCCGGTGACGGTGCCGTCCACGGCGAGCATGTAGCCGTCGTCGCGCAGCACCTGGAAATTGTAGGCAGTCCAGTTGCGCGTCGTGAGCCCTTCGTTGTGCAGCATCGGGCGCTTTTCGTTCGCGGTCATCGAAAGGTGGCAGCCGAAACAGTTGGGCGTCCACGACGTGTGGCAGGCGTAGCAGGTCATGCTGCTATTCGCGTGCGCGAGTTGCGATTCATCTTTCGGCACGTCGCCCCACGTCACGCCATCGATGCGCAACGTTTTCGCCACGCGCGATTTCTCGCTGTAGTGCGCGTTTCCCGGCGTGATCGAGTCGAGCGTTTGCACAACTTCCCATTCGAGATGCGGGTCCATCATGGAGCGCTGGATAAGTTTGCCTTCGCGCCACTCGAATTGCCGCTCGCGCCACGGCGTGCGGAGCGTGTCCAGATGCGTGCCGCCGCCGGATGCCGCTGGGCCGGACGTGACGAGCGTTGCTTGCTGCGAAATCGTGCCGTGGCAATCGACACAATCCATTTCAATCGCGGCGCGCGGTTCGGCGTAAAGTTTTCCTGTGCCGTGGCTGTCCTGCTCCAGGTGGCAGTCGACGCACTGCATACCCTTCTGCAAGTGAATATCCGCGAGGTGCGCGGCTTTCTCAAACTTTTTCGGATCGTCAGGAGGGACTGCGGTCCCTTTTTCATCGAGCAGGTGGCCTTCCCGGTCGCGCGCGAACACCGCGCGAAAGAGCCAGCCGTGACTGTGAAAATCGGCGAATTGCGTGTCCTTCAGTTTTGCATTGAACTCGGCGCTGCCCGTCTCCGCGAGAAACTTCACGTCGGACCACAGCCCGCGTGCGGCCGCGCCTTCGGGATTGCGTTGCGATACGCCGAATTTTTCTTCCGCCGTGGGATTGCGCTGCTCTTTCGGATACATAGCCCCGCCGTCGGATTCGTTGTCCCACCAGGTGTAGCCGAAATACGTCGTCAGCATGTTCGTGCCCGGATGCATATGGCAGACCATGCACTGGCTCGACGGGATCGAGCGCGTAAATTCGTGGCGGATAGGGTGGCCAGACTCTTCGCGCGGAATCGTCGGGTCCTTCGTTGCGCTGTAACCGCGATTGCCAAACGGAGCGAATTGCGCGGAATGCTCGACGGAGCGGTCGTTCGCATACACGACGTGGCACGCCGTGCATCCGCTGGCGCGATAGTCGCCCGGCTGATCGTTGGTGCCCGGCAAGGAAAGCAGCGGATCGAGCAGGCGAGTCTTTTGGAGCCCAAGAAAAACCGGATCGGTGCGCAGCAGCGTGCCGAATCCGCGCGTGCTGAGCTTGTCGTTCGGCTTGCCGGCGTCGGCGGCGTCGCGCGAAGGCTCGCCAACCTCACCTTTCGGGCCGCCGCCGCGTTCGAACACGCGCAGCACGTTGCCGGGCTGAGAAATTTCCCAGCGTTCGAGCGGCGTGATCTCGGGCAGGATGCCCTTTGTCCGCGTTTCTTCTGCGAGGGGTTGAGGAATTGTTCGTATCGTTTGCGGCGCGCCATCGCGCGAGTAGCTTTCCCCGAATCGCGTGCCCTTGTGAGGATAGCCGCCGTTGTTGTAGAGAGCCGCACCCCAGAGCATGCCCCCTGTCGTCATCATGCTCGTTGAAACGTTGCGCACTTCCGAGGGATGGCACCCGGCCCTGCCGCATGTTTCCGGAGCGGCGCGCAGATCGCCGGGATTTACGAAGCGCGCGTATTCGGGACTTTCCTTTAGCCATTGCGTGTACATGCGCTCGGGATTTGCCGATCGATCCGCCAGTTTTGGATCGCGAGGCTGTGGATGGGCTTGGCGCTTCATCTGTTCGTATGCAGGTTCTGTGGAGGCAACGCCCGAGGCAATGCGCGCGTCCGCGTTTCCTCCGTGGCAATCCGTGCAGCCGAGGCGCAGCGTGCCGGTCGCATGCATGGTCGGCTGATCGGTTTGTGTGTGGCAGGAAATGCATCCGGCGCTCTTGCGGTCGGCTTCCTCTTGCGACTGTCCCATCAAGTTAGGACCGGCCTTATCATCGGCGGCGCGCATAGAGGGCGCGGGAATCCGAGCGGCTAGCGCGGCGAGGAGCAAGCTCAAGGCCAACGCTGCCCATGGAGATGCATGCGCGAGTCGGGCAAAGAGAATGCGATTTTTCATCCAGCGATTCATTCAGCCTTCAGAGATCATATCGATCCCGGAAAATCATTTTCCTTCAAAATTGAAAACGCACGTTTGCAAAAAGCGAGAACTGCGTCGTGCCGGAAAAAATATCGCGAAACCCTTGCCCTGGAAACAAAGCGGCAGCGCCTCCTGTGATCGAAATATTTTCGGACAGCGGAGGCCGGTACTGAAATCCGAGGCTGGTGTCCAGGCCAATCGTATTGTGAATAGGCGATTCAAAAAGAAGCAACTCGATGGGCGCGGTGCGCTCGAATCGCAGATAATTCACATTCAGGAAACTTTTGAGTTTCGGCGTCAGATCGAAATTTGCTCCCGCATTCACCAGGAAAATTCCCGGGTTCACGAAATTCGCCTGCCCTTCTTCCTTGCTGGTTCTCATGCTGGGCAGCAGGCTGTCGCCAGGGGTGAGCGCGATTCCTGTGCCGGGCAGGCGAAGTTCTTCATGGTCCCAGAAGCTGAAAATTCCTCCCGCAAAGGAAGGGTCGTCAACGATGGTGTCGAACCCGGTCGCACGGCCGCTTCGGGGATTTCCATCGCCTGAAGCATAGAATGCGGAGACCTTGTAGCGCACCCAGTCCTTGTCCACCGAAACTTCGGCGGCGGCCATTTGCGCGCTGATGGTGACGGCACGCCCCGCGATGGGGTTCAGACTATCGGTGCCGAGCGCTTCATAGAAAGCGTGATTCACGTTGATGGGGCCAAAGTGCCCGTTGCCGGTCCAGCCCAGATAGGCGGCGCGAATTTCGTGCGGCTGAAAAATTCCTACGGGCGCGGGCCGCACAAGAAAACCGTTGTCATCGTAATGGACACTCGGGTCGTCCTTGTTGTAGTGAACGCTGAACTCGGTCGTGTAGCCGGGCTTGATAAAATCTTGCATGTAAAAATTCGCGATGATCACCTGCTGGTGGCGCGGCTCAAACGTGTTGAGGCCGCTATTCGTATCTTTTTCGAGCAGATTGAAATAAGCGGCGTTGTATTCCCAACGGTCCGAGTGGAGATTTCCAAACAGGCGCACGCCCGGCTGTTCATCGACGAAAAGAAATCCGCGAAAATCGCTGGAAAAACCCTGAATTCCCGCGCGTACCGAGAGGAAATCGTAATTTGGGCTCAAATCGTGAATCTTGTATTCCCCAAACGCTTCCTGAAACCCGGCGTGCGCGTCGAGGCGCGTTGTGCCGTCCTGCACGTCAATGTTCACGATGCCGAGTTCGCGAACATCCAAATAGTTTACATTCACCGCAGGGGTCACTTGGATTCGCCAATCGACTGGACGGAATGAAGTGTCCCCGTGAAACAGATCAAACGAAAAACGGAATGTTTCGCTGAGCGCAAACTGCTCGCCCTTGCCGAAATAATCGCTGCTGCCCGGCTGCGCCGAACTGATGTTACTTGTCGACGGTACGCGGCGCTCATCCACAGAAGTGTCCGAAGTCGCCGTGAAGTTTAGAAAAGTCTGCTGGCCGAAAATCGGTTCGTCACCCTTGAGGCGATTTCGATTAAACGGATCCCACCAGTGGCTCGTGCGCACGTACGGATATTCCCCGCTCCGCCCGTAGCGATTCCATTCCGGCATCGCAACGTTCCAGCGGTCCGGCATCTCGAGGAACACCTCCTGCGACGGCGGCAGAATCTCCGGCGCGACGATCTCTTGTCCCGGCTCCGCGTCTGGACGGCGGCGCAGCTCGCGATATGTCGCAGCGGCCGCCGTGGCTGTGGCGGCAGGAGATGGAGGACCGAGTTCAGGCATGCGCGGCAAACGAGAGGCGGGCGCGGCGATGATCGCCGAAGGAGAAAGCGTCAACTCGACAGTGACGACATCGTCCGCGTCGAGGCGCACGTCGTCGCGCGTAAAACTCTCGAAGCCGTCGCTCCGCGCCAGCAACAAATAAGTTCCTGGCTCGAGATCCGTCCAACGGAACACTCCGTCAGCGTTCGTCGTGAGAGTGCGTGTCATGCCCGTCGCGCGATTGGTGAGAGCGATCAAGGCGCCGACGATTCCGCGCGCCGCACGATCTCGCACAATTCCTTGCAGGGCTGCTGTTTTTCGCGGAGTTTGCCTCGGGATCCTCTGCTCGTCCTGCGGCGGAAACGCGGGCAGCGAAAGACCAGTCGATACTGCGGCGAAATGCCGGCTTGGGATGCGTGCTGACGCGAGCACGTAGGAAGGTCGGGCCAAACGGCGTGAACGCGAGCGGCCCGCGCTTGAGCGAGAATGAGCGCGCTTAGCTGAGGCGGCCGCATAGCGGCGCCGCGCGGGTGCTTGCCTGGAAGATACAGTCGCCGGCATTGCGACGACGCTCGGTGCGAACGCCAGCAAGAAGCCCAGGCAAAGCCTTCGGATTGGTTCGGATGCGCGCCGCATCCAGAGTATTTTGATTCTCCTGATCGAGAGTGGTGGTAAGCCGTCCGCGGACTAGCTAACAACAATCTCTCAGTCGCGGCAAGGAGTTTTGGCCCGGCATGCGCCGAGTTGGAAACACGCCAGCCGCAGCCGAAAACGAGGAATTATCGATTTTCGCGGTTCCCACGGGAGCTGATTACCCTTTATGCTGCTGGCACGAGGAATTTTCATGCCAAACGAGCGGCCCCGTCCGGTTCTGGCTTTCGATGTGTACGGGACGTTGATCGATCCATTTCACATGGAGGAACATCTGCGTGCCGCTTTCGGAGAAAAAGCAAAGGAAGCGTCCGAGCTTTGGCGCAGCAAACAAATCGAATATTCATTTCGCCGCGCCCTGATGAAGAAATATCGCATCTTTGATGTGTGCACGGCGCAAGCGCTCCGCTTTGTCAGCGCGCAATTCGGAATTTCTCTTTCCGAGAAAGAGCAGGAACAATTGATGTCGAAATACCTGGAGTTGCCTGCCTACCCGGACGTTCCCGGCGCGCTCGATGAACTCGCGGCGCAAGGATTCACAATTGCCGCTTGCTCGAACGGAACCGAGAGCGCGGTGCGCGGATTGCTCGATCATGCGGGAGTCCTGCCGCGCTTCAGCAAGATTGTGAGTGTGGACGCGGTTCGCACATTCAAGCCGGATCCGGCGGTGTACGAGTACCTCGTTTCTGAATTGAACGCTAGAAAAGAAATGGTCTGGCTCATTTCTAGCAACCCGTTTGACGTGATTGGCGCCAAGTCCTGCGGTTTGCGTACAACCTGGGTGCAGCGGGATCCGAAACGCGTGTTCGATCCGTGGGAGTTCGAGTCTGACATAGTTGTTCATGGACTTGCTGAATTGCCGGGCAAACTGAACTTCGTCTAATTCGACTTTCTGACAACAGCTTGGATTAGCGTTTTTAGTAGCACAGGCTTCAGCCTGTGGGTTTTTTGCATGAGCAAAACAAACCCCACAGGCTGAACTGTGCTACTTGACCCACCCCATTTGCATTTCTCGCACAACGTGGTTGGCTCTCTTGAGTGCCGCAGGGTGATGTGGTAACAAAGCAGGGACCTCTCATGGGCCTGATTACCGACGCAATCAAGAAATCACAATTGCTGCGAAGAATATTTTTCGGATTCACGGTCGTGCTGTCCGCAACGGTCGCCGGTTGCGGAGGCGTGGTCGGCCCATTGACCTCAGTGACCCCTCCGCCCACCGTGCAACGCCTCACTGCCGCCGACGTCACCGCGCTCGTGCAAGCCGCCGCGCAGGCCGCCGACCCCAACACGATGGTGATTGCCGTGGTGGATCGCTCCGGAAACGTCCTGGGCGTCTATCGCAAACCGTCTGCGCCAACGCTTGCCGCAGGAAATTTCAGCGTTCAGGTGGATGCAAACGAACTAGCGGTATCACTCGCGCGCACCGGCGCATTTTTCAGCAACGATCAGGCGCCGCTTTCCTCGCGGACCGTGCGCTTCATCAGCGGAATTCATTTTCCGCCCGGAATTGCGGACACGCCCAACGCGCCGCTCTACGGGATCGAAAACACGAATCGCGGATGTGCCCTTTCCACAAATTTCATTGCCGGCCAATCCGTGCCGCCCGCGCGCTCGATCAGCGGCGCGACGACCGGCCTCGGCATCGCGACGGGCAAAGTGGACGTGAATGACAGCGATCCCACTGCAGTCAATCCCGGCGGCGTGCCGTTGTTTCGCAACGGCAGCCTCGTGGGCGGCATCGGAGTCGCGGGAGTCACGCCCGACGTTGCGGAATATGCAGCGTACGCAGCGGCAACCTCAAATGGGTTCGGCCCCACGTTCGCTGCGCCCGCAGTTGTGTTCATCAACGGCGTTGCTCTGCCGTTCGTAAACCAGACGACTCCCCCGGCTGGTACCGGCGCGGGCAGTTTCACGGGAAGCTTCGTTGTGGGCCCGTCGGCGAGCCCGGGAACGCCGCCGGAAGCCATGCTGGTCGCGCCGGTGGCCGGCCCGCTCGGAGGGCTCGCGACGTCCGACGTCACGACGATCATCAACAACGCCATTGCGACGGCGAACACGACGCGCGCAGTGATTCGTCTGCCCATCGGCTCTTCCGCGCGCATGGCGATTGCCGTCACCGATCTCGACGGCACGATCATCGGCCTCTACCGCATGGCGGACAGCACGGTGTTCAGCATCGACGTAGCCGCCAGCAAGGCCCGTAACATGGTGTACTTCAACGGCGCCGCCCGGACGCCCGCCGATTTGATGGGCGTACCGATGGGCACGGCCGTCACGAACCGCACGATCGGCTACGGCGCCCAGCCTTTTTTCCCGCCGGGAATTGACGGCAGCTCCCCTAGTCCATTTTTCAATCTTTACCTGCAAGATGTGGCGAATCCCTGCACGCAGGGATTTCAAGTTGCCGGACCCAATCAGAGCGGAGTTGTTTTTTTCCCGGGGTCCGTGCCGCTTTATCGCAACGGTGTGCTGGTGGGAGGACTCGGCGTCAGCGGCGACGGCGTCGACCAGGATGACTTCGTGGCTTCCGGCGGATCGGCGGGCTTCGAAGCTCCAACAACGATTCGCGCCGACCAGATCGTCTTGCAAGGCGTGCGTTTGCCCTATTTGAAATTTCCGTCGAATCCGACGAATTGACTGTAGGACGGGCTTCAGCCTGTCTTCTTTTGACTTCTGCCGTCGCCGCGATAATTCAAAACCAAACAGGCTGAAGCGTGTTCCACTTACCCCTCGCGCAATTTGTGTCCGGCGAGGTTGCCGAGGCCATCGTAGGCGGCGTACTTGTATAGTTCGGAGAGCGTTGGAAAATTGAAAACCAATTCGATGAACGTATCAATCGTGCCGCCGGATTCGAGCACGGCCATGCCGAGATGGATTAATTCGGTCGCGCCTTCTCCGAAAATTTGCACGCCAAGCAATTGCTTGTTGTTAGGACGGAAAATCAATTTAAGCATTCCCGTGGACTCGCCGATGATTTGCCCGCGCGCATTGTTCGAGTATTTCGCGCGCCCGACCTCGTAGCTGATTTTCCTGATCTCGCAGGATTCCGTTGTTTCGCCCACCGCTGAAATTTCCGGAATGGTGTAAATCCCCATGGGGAGCTGCGACGCAAGCCGTTGTTTATAAGGGATGCCGAAAGCATGGCACATCGCGACGCGCCCCTGCTCCATGGAGGTCGACGCCAGGGCGGGAAATCCGATCACGTCACCGGCCGCGTAAATGTGGCGGACATGGGTTTGGTAGTGATCGTTCACGTCGATGTTACCTCGTTGATTAATTCCGAGCCCGGCCTTTTCGAGGCGCATTCCGTCAACCGCGCCGCGACGCCCGGCGGCAAACAGCGCCGTTTCCGCTTCCACAACTTTGCCCGACGCGAGCGTCATGCGAACTCCGCCCGCGGTGCGTTCAGTTCCCTTTAGCCGCTCTTGGAAATAAAATTTCAGTCCCAGGCTCGCGAGGCGCGCGCGCAACAGCTCGGAAATTTCAGCGTCCAGAAACGGAAGCAAGCGTTCGCGGCCATCGACGAGCATCACCTCGACACCCATTGCCGTAAAAATCGAAGCATATTCGCAGCCGATCACGCCGCCGCCCACGACGATCATGCTTTTCGGGATGCGGTCCATCCGAAGGATCGAATCGGAATCGAAAATGGTTTTGTCATCAAAGGGAATTTCCGGCGGCCGGTACGGCTTGGACCCGGTCGCGATTAAAATCACTTCTCCACGCAGATGGCGGGGCGCGCCGTATTGATCCACGGCATTGACGATGTGCGGATCTTCAAACTGGGCTGAACCAGTGATCAGCTCGATTTTGTGCGCGGCAAGATTGGAAGCAATCTTCAGCCGCTCGACCGACACAACCGCGTCCTTGCGGTGCATGAAGCCCTGCACCGTCAGCCCTTCGCGCAGGGAATAATCGATGCCATAGAGCCCGCGCTGCCGCAGCCCGGAAAAATAGAGCGCCGATTCGCGCAGCGTCTTGCTCGGCACCGTGCCGGTGTTGACGCCCGCGCCGCCCAGATTTGGACCGCGCTCGACGAGCGCCACGCGCTTGCCAAAGTAGGCCGCCTGCGCCGCGCCTTTCTCTCCGGCAGGGCCCGAGCCGATTACCACCAGGTCAAACGATTCCATGTCGAACGCCCCTTCGGTCGGTGAGGTGTACGCGCCTGATTGTAGTGGAATCGGAATCGCCGGGGATCGGTTTCTGCGTTTCCTGTGTTGAAAATTTTCAGAGCCCCGCCGCTGGCAGAGGGCAGGTCTCCGGTATCGGAGCTTGCCGGGAATTATTGCGGCGGCCGAGAAATGCCGCTTGCGTCGCTAGCGAATCCAGCCCGGCAGTCCGCCGGCATGGCGGAACTCGTCAGGCAGATCACTTAACGCCTGCTTGTCGTTTTGTATCGCGAGCTTCGTCGAATCAATTTGATGGAGGAGGTCCATGTACGTGTCCGAATACACCTGCCCGGTGTCCTCGTCCGGTGGGTCTTGCTGGACTCGTTCGATTTCCAGTTGGGTTTGGAGGGCAGGGAGCGCCTTCTTATCCTGGGCAAGTTTCTGGCGAGCTGCGGTGAATCGGGCTTTCCAATACGCTGCGAGTTTCGTCGTGTTGTCTGCCGGCTTGGGCTTCGGCTTGGCGGCGCCTGGCGGCGGAGCAGGAGGTCCCACGATTGAAATTCCGCCAGGCGGGAGCGCTTCCACACGGTCGTCGGTGTAGACCATCTGTGGCACCGATGCGTCCACCTTGGCTTTGGCATTGCGGGCTGCGTCTGCGACGCTGACCACGGGTATCCTGTGCGGCTGTGTCTGCGGCTTCGGTTGTTGCTGTGACTGCGGCTCTTGCTGTGGCTGAGGCGGGGACGCCGATTGCGACTGGGCCAGCGCCATGCCCGCCAACGGGAAAATCGCGAACAGCGCGATGACAAATCTTCTCGCGAGCCACAATACGCGCGGGCGCCAGCTAAGTATGAAGCTTGGCTGGCGCTGATTGCATGTAGCCCTGGGCTGCGTCCGGCTGTCGCTCATCGGAGAACTCCCGTTCCAGCAAAAAATAAAGCCAGAATAATCGTGAATCAGCCTAATGTTCATGGATATGGGCCGAAAGTACCGCCGTGGCGAAAGCCACACCTTATGAACGCAACATATTGATAACAAGAATGTTAGATCCGCGAAGGGGGAAGGGCCGCGGTTCGGGACCGGTTGATGTTTTCCTCAGAACCCAGGCTGGTCGGAAGCTCGTGTCTTCGCAATAGTTGAAAGGCGGCGGTTAAGTTGTTTGGTGGGACAGCCAACCGCCGCGTCGAGGCTGTCCTACTAGAATCACAAACTGACCTGCCAGCAGATTTAAGCGTCCATTGACAACGTTTCCTCCCTCCGACATTCTAGGCGCACAGGTCAGGGTGAAGAGCCCGCCGCGGCGGGCTGCCTTGGGCTTGATCTTCTACGCGGAGTTTTGCCGAATGTCATCGCCCAGCGAAAAAAGCCTCGATGCACTGCTCGATGAACGCCGGACCTTTCCTCCTTCGGAGGAATTCAAGCGGTGCGCCAACTGGAATGATCCTGCGATTTACGATCGCGCGGGGAAGGACCCGGAAGGATTCTGGGCGGAACAGGCGAAAAATCTGGACTGGTTCACGCCGTGGCAGCGGGTGCTGGAGTGGAATGCGCCGTGGGCCAAGTGGTTCGTGGGCGGGAAGCTCAACGTCACCTACAACTGCGTAGACCGGCACGCGCACTCGGCGCGGCGGAATAAGGCAGCCATCATCTGGGAGGGTGAGCCGGGCGATTCGCGCGTGTTGACTTACGGGATGCTGGAGCGCGAAGTGAATCGCTTTGCCAACGCGCTGAAATCGCTGGGCGTCGCCAAGGGTGACCGCGTGGCGATTTACATGGGCATGGTTCCCGAGCTGGCCATCGCCATGCTGGCCTGCGCGAAAATCGGCGCGGCGCATTCGGTCGTGTTCGGCGGATTTTCGGCGGAAGCGCTGCGCGAACGCATCAACGACGCCAAAGCGAAAGTATTGATCGCGGCGGACGGCGCGTGGCGGCGCGGCACCGTGGTGCCGCTCAAGGCCAGCGTGGACGATGCTCTGACCGGAACGCCGACCATCGAAAAAGTGGTGGTCCTGGAACGCGTTGGAAAAACCGCGGCGATTTCCATGAAGCCTGGCCGCGACCTCTGGTGGCACGACATCGTCGCAACCGCTTCGGACGAATGTGCCGCCGAGCCCATGGACGCGGAGGACATGCTGTTCATCCTCTACACGAGCGGTACGACGGGAAAACCGAAGGGCGTCGTGCACACGACTGCCGGGTATCTCGTCGGCGTCAGCACGACGCATCGCTACGTCTTCGACATCAAGGAAGACGACGTTTACTGGTGCACTGCCGACATTGGCTGGGTCACGGGCCATTCCTACATCGTATACGGCCCGCTCGCCAACGGCACGACGACCGTTATGTACGAAGGCACTCCCGATTTCCCCGACCGCGGCCGCTTCTGGGACCTCATCGACAAATATGGCGTCAACATTTTCTACACCGCGCCGACGGCCATTCGCACCTTCATGCGCTGGGGCAAGGAGTTTCCGGCGAAGCACAAACTTTCCTCGCTGCGGCTGATCGGAACCGTGGGCGAGCCGATCAATCCCGAGGCATGGATCTGGTATAACGAAACCATCGGCCGCGGGCACTGCCCCATCGTCGATACCTGGTGGCAAACCGAGACTGGCTGCATCATGATCTCTCCCCTGCCCGGCATCACCGCTACAAAACCCGGCTCGGCCACCCATCCGCTCCCGGGCGTTGACGCCGAAGTCGTGGATACCGACGGCAAGCCGGTTGGTCCCGGCGGTGGCGGCTACCTCATATTGAGTAAGCCGTGGCCCTCAATGTTGCGGACCATATACGGCGACCCGGATCGCTACGTGCAGAATTACTGGTCCCGCTATCCCGGAAAATATTTTACCGGCGATGGCTGCAAGCTGGATGAAGACGGCTATTTCTGGCTGCTCGGCCGAGTGGATGACGTCATGAACGTCTCCGGCCACCGGATTTCGACATACGAAGTGGAAAGCGCGCTGGTAGACCACCATTCGGTTGCCGAAGCCGCAGTCATCGGCAAAACGCACGAAATCAAAGGCCAGGGAATTTCCGCGTTCGTCACGCTTAAGGAAGGCATCCAGTCAAGCGATAAGCTGAAAGACGAATTGAAAAATCACGTGTCCACGAAAATCGGCTCCATCGCGAAGCCGGACGATATTTTCTTCACCGCCGAGTTGCCCAAAACGCGCAGCGCCAAAATCATGCGCCGACTGCTGCGCGATATCGCCGAAGGCCGCGTCCTCGGCGACACCACAACACTCGCCGATCCCACCGTCATCGCCAAGCTTAAAGAGCAGGCGGAGGATGAGGGCTAGGGTTTTTCCTGTTCCCTGCCTCTTTGCCTGCTGTCTCATTTCCCTTAGCCCCGCACAAAGGCCATAGAGTTGACGTCCCGGGCCGCACAACCTAACATGTAGGTATGCTTCCCGACCTCCAGACTCCGACAGACGTGTCCCCGGGCGGTGCGCTCACCGACCGGCTTGGCCGGCCTCTGCGCAGCCTGCGCGTTTCGGTCACCGACCGGTGTAACCTGCGCTGCAACTACTGCATGCCGCAGGAGGAATACGTCTGGCTGCCGCGGCAGGAACTGCTGACCTTCGAGGAAATCGCGCGGCTGGTCGAAGTGTTTACTTCGCTGGGCGTCCAAGACGTGCGCCTTACTGGGGGCGAGCCGCTGTTGCGCCGGGATCTTTCAAGGCTGGTTGGCATGCTGGCTGCCAACCCGGGGATTCGCGATCTCGCGCTCACAACCAACGGCGTCTTGTTCGCCGAGCAAGCGGAGGACCTGCGCGCGGCGGGATTGCGCCGCGTAACGCTTAGTCTGGACACGCTGCGGCCAGAGAGGTTCGCGGCGCTCACGGGACGCGATGCTCACGCGCAAGTGCTGGCGGGCATTGCGGCCGCGCGACGGCTCGGCTTTCCGAAACTCAAGCTGGATACGGTTGTGCTGCGCGGCGTCAACGACGGCGAACTCGCCGACTTGATCGAATATGGCCGCGGCGTCGAGGCAGAGGTGCGATTCATCGAGTACATGGACGTCGGCGGCGCGACGCAATGGTCGCTCGACAAAGTTTTTACGCGCGCCGAAATGCTTCAGCAGCTAACGAAACGATATGGAACAATCACGCCGCTCAATGAAAACTCCTCCGCGCCCGCAGAGCGTTTCCGGCTTCCGGACGGCGCCGTGTTCGGCATCATCGCTTCAACCACGACTCCCTTCTGCAGGACCTGCGACCGCAGCCGCCTGACTGCGGACGGGTTCTGGTATCTGTGCCTGTACGCGCAAGCCGGGATCGATCTGCGCCAAATGCTGCGCGCAGGCGCTACGCCCGTGGAGCTTGCCGCACGCATTTCCTCCGCCTGGCGCGCGCGCACGGATCGCGGCGCCGAGTTGCGCGCCACCACGGGCCAGCGCGGCGTGCTGGTTGGGATCGAGCAGCTTCGCCTGGACCCGCACCTCGAAATGCACACCCGCGGGGGTTAGGGTTTAGTAGGACGGGCTTCAGCCTGTCTGGTTTTGTTGGGAGCTCATCAACAAGTGCGACAGGCTGAAGCCCGTCCTACTACAACGTAAAACTCGTATAAACCGAGGTACGCACCGCGTTCGTGAACAAGTGATCCGACCAATAGCGGCCGAAGCGCCAGCCGATCTCCCACCGGTCGCTGATCTTCTTGACCTTGTACGACATCGCTGCGTCGAATTCCTGGCCATAGTGGATGTGCAGATTGTCCGAGTGATAGTCGTAAAAAATTGCGGTTGCGACCGCCCCGCCGAGGTAGCGGATCGGTCCGCTCGCATGCAAGTAGCGCGCTTCGAGCCCGCTCGCTGCGCCCAGGACCGGATTGTTGATAAACAAGTCTGTCCAGCCGTTGAACGGAGGCGCCGCCGGCGTGGTCAAGAGGTCGGTAGCGCTGTGGCCCGCCAGGAACGCGTAACCGGCCTTCAGGCCAAACCCGCGCCAGCCCGGGCCGAGTTCCCCCAAATAGTAGTTGGCATCGACGAGATTCGGATTCGAGGCGTAATTCTTCTGCTTGGCGTATTCCGCCGTGTAAATGACGCTCCAATCCTGATCCAGCTTGTACGGTCCGGTCGCACGCAGTCCATAGGTCTGCGTCGAATTGGTGAATTGCGACGTCCTGTGATAATCGAGCAGCAGGCCGTAGAGGGCAACTCTGGCCTTATCCGGCTTCAGCCAAACCAGGTTCCAAAGATGCGAATGCATGGGTTGATCGCCGTCAGTTGCGTCGTAGCCGTCGACTCGATAGAGGCGGTTGATAAACGCGTACGTAAAAGAGAAATCCAGCGGCAAATCCGTTTCGAATTTCGCCGCATCGAACGTCCCGTGCACCTGTCGCCAGGTGGAAATGCTCAGAAATCGGCCGTCGTTGAGCGCCAGTTCCTGCCGGCCGACGGTGATCGCCATGTTTTTGTTCGAGAATTCATGAGCCCATCTTACATATCCCTGACTCAACTCCATGCTTTTGGGGTCCAAGATGGCGGGGCGGTCCGGGCGATCCTGCGACGGCAACGCGGGGACACTGTAATCGGCAGATCCGGTCACAATCACCGCTTCGCCCTGGGCAAAAACGGAGAACCCGTGATAGGCCGGCGTCTCGTACCCAAGCGCCAGCCTGAGAGTCGGAGCATAAGCGGTTGCGGTAAATGGCGCCCCGTCGCGTTCGAAGCCTTCGAAGCGAAACCGGGCGTTAAAGGATATCTTTCCTTCCTTGAGCCACGACCACAGCCAGCGGGAAGCCGGTTCTTGCGGTGCCTGATCTTGCGGTGCCTGATCTTGCGGCGGCTGATCTTGCGCCGGCACAGAAAGTGGGGCGACGCTGCAAAAGATAGCGCCAAGGGATAGAGCAACAATTCTTGAGGCCCATTTCAACTTCATGATCGCTTGGCATTGCACGGCGCAAGCAAACATTTCACCTCATAAATGTGCGTGAAATCGATGATGGTACACACAAACCAATAGGTGTGAGCAGAGATTCCCATTTTAAATTCACCCGTGCCACATATCCTACATCAAGCCGCCACTCACTTGCATGGCAATGGAGTTCGAGTAGCGCAGGCTTCAGCCTTTGGGTTTTAGTCTTGATCGGTTCCACAAACCCCACAGACTGAGGTCTCTGCTACCAATCCTCGCGCAGCCGCTTCATCCAGGCTCGAATCGACGCCACGATCGGCAAGCTGCCGGGCCTCGCCTGGTTTGACCGCTTGACGCGCTCGCGCGAAGAAAGCCTCGCCCGCCTCGGCAGAACCGAACCAGCGCTTTCGCCAGCGATTGCCGCGGACTGACCAGTTGCGAGAAAGGCAGCGCGCACCTCGCCAGGATGGCGGGATCAGAGCCGCGGCTAACGTCTGTATTGCTTGGGGATGACACTCAGAACGAGGATACGTACGCGAACAAGCTCAGGCCGTTCAGACCACTGACTCTACGGTCCACACGGAGACACGGTCGCGCCCTTCGCGTTTCGCGCTATACAATGCCTGGTCGGAAGCTCTCAGGACGTCTCCCATCGTAGTCCCGTGGTCCGGAAAAAGAGCCACGCCTATCGAGACGCTGATGGCTCCCAGGAGCTGGCCGGCATACTCTACGCTCAATTGTTTCACTTGCTGGCGCAGGATTCCAGCCCGTTGCAGAGCGCCGGCTAGATTAGAATCGGTGAGCACAAGCGCGAACTCCTCTCCGCCGTAGCGGCAGGCGATATCCTGGCCCCGCGTGTTCCTTCTCAAGAAGTCTCCGAGGGTGCGAAGAAGCGTGTCGCCGGCCTGGTGGCCAAACGTATCGTTAAACCGCTTGAAGTGGTCAATGTCCATCATGACGATCGCAACAGAGGTCTTGTTGCGATTGGCCCGGCTGAACTCCCGTTCCAGCGATTCTTCCATGTAGCGGCGATTGAAAAGTCCCGTAAGCGGATCGCAAATAGACTGATTGCGAAGACTCTCCCTCAACTTTAGATTCCCAAGCGCCAGGGCCACCTGTTTGGCCAGCACCGCAGCCAGTTGGCGCTCCGCTTCCCCGGAGGATCGAGGTGCGGGTTCCTGCTGTTCCTGATTGCGCCTCATTTGCAAACTCACGATTCCAAGCGCCTCCCCTTGCGCCATGAAGGGGACACAAAGAGATTCGGTTACTTCTGTCACGTCGATGTGGCGGCAAGCCGATGCCTTTTCTCCGCGCCGGAACGATTGTGGCTGGCCTTGGCGTAACGCCCAGCAATCGTCCGGCGCAAAGACACGTTCTCCATGACTTGGGGTTCCCCAATCGGAAACGGTCTCCACTGCCGTTCTAGAAGCACTGGTTATGCATAGCGCGCCCGACCATTTTGGAAATAGTTGTTCCGCCACATTGCTGATCTCGATGTAAGCCTCACATGCATCCTTACAAGACTGAAGCCGGCTTCCCATTTCGCTCAAGAGATTGATTTCCTTTGTGCGCTGCTCTAATTCCTGCACTTTCTCAGCCAAGTCCCGATTGGCATTGTGCAGCCGGATTTCCGCCTCTACACGGTCGGTGACATCCTGGACGCTTCCCACCACCCTCAGAGGTTTATGGGTTTTCGGATCGAAGATGATATCGCCGCGGCCATGTATGTTTCGCACGGAGCCGTCCGGACGTACTATCTTGAAATCAATGGCATATGGCTTTGCCTCACTGACGGCATGATTCAGCGCCCGCTGCACTTCCTCCCTGTCATCCGGATGAACTAATCGGAAGAGAGTCGGCCTGGACGGTTCGATACTTCCGGGCTGATACCCGTGAATCCGAAAGACTTCGTCAGACCAACGCACCGGGTTCTTTTCCGGTTCATCGAAGTTGACGAGATCGATCTCGACGCTTCCAAAGTGGGCGATGCGCTGCGCAGCCGCCAAATTGGCTTCGCTCTGCCGCAACTTCTGCTCCGCCTCCTTTCGCCGAGTAATGTCCCGGTGCAAGCCGACGATCCCCACAACTTTTTCGCTTTTGTCGATCAATGGAACTTTGGTCGTCTGAAGTATTTTTACGTTTCCTTCCGGGTCCACCGCCGTTCGCTCTGACTCGATCGCTGCCCCGCCCGATCTCATTACGTTGAGGTCATCCGTGTGCAAGGCGGCGGCCCGCTCCTTCGGGAACAAATCGAAGGCGGTTTTCCCCAATAGGTCGTCAGGGGACTTCATCCCATGAAGCGTCGCGAACGCCTTGTTCGCGAGCATGTAGCGGCCTTCGGTATCCTTGGCAAAGATGCTGTCGGGAATGTTGTCGGTTACGGTGCGCAGGACATTGCGCTCCAAAGCCAGCTTTTTCTCCGCTTGGGCGTGCAGCGAAATAACCCGGTCGAGCCTGCGCGTCGAGTAATGGGTGCCAATTACCGCGGCGAACGTTCCTACACAAATCGTCACAACCTGATGCTGCGAGGAGTTCAAGTAGGGGAAAAGGAGATGCTCCAATTTTATGAATGCGGTTAATACCGCTGCGACAAGAAGAGCTACCCAGGCGAGACCCACCCAATCGGTGCCGTGGCCGGGACGTACTCCGATCTCGGGTTCCGAGAAAATTGGATTCGGTTTTCCGGGCGTCTTGTTGGTTTCCATAGAACAAACCGACTCGGTTCCGCCTACTTGTAGTTGCGGTCTACAGAGGGAAGTTCTCTTTATAGAGTACCCTGTGAATGCGAAACGGGGCAGAACCCTTATCTAGTGTGTGATTAAACAGCTAATTCAGGCCCAGGGTGGCTGGTGCCGCTCCTTGGCAGAGCCATTGCATGAGGAATGGTTAATGACTGCTTTTCAGGTTCATCGATCCCGGCACACGCCGTTGTTGGAATGCAGGCGTGACGGAATCGCGGCAGGTTCAAAATGGCCCCAAATCCCTGTATAGTTTAGCGATGCCGCTCAGCACGAAAGCGCGGAGGCGATTGCGATCCTGGCGCACGCGTATGCGCGAATTGCGCGGCGTCGTGAGGGGCTTGGTGTCGACGCGGCATCCGCTGCTCGTGCACATCATCCCGATCCGGCGCTGTAATCTGGCCTGCACGTACTGCAACGAATTCGACGATTTCTCGAAGCCGGTGGACACCGCGGAAATGATTCGCCGGATCGACCGCCTGGGCGAGCTCGGCACGGCGGTCGTCACGATCAGCGGCGGCGAGCCGCTCTTGCATCCGGAACTCGACGTGATCATCGCGCGCATGCGCAAAAACGGAATCCTTTCCGGGATGATCACAAACGGTTATCTCCTCACCGCCGAACGCATCGAGCGGCTCAATCGCGCGGGGCTCGAATACCTGCAGATCAGCATCGACAACGCGATGCCCGACGAAGTCTCGATGAAAAGCCTCAAGGTGCTCGATCAAAAATTGAAGCTGCTCGCCGACCACGCCGTGTTTCAGGTGAACATCAATTCCGTGCTCGGCAGCGGCGTGAAAAATCCGGAGGACGCGCTCCAGGTTGCGCGTCGCGCGCAGGAACTGGGCTTCACCAGCACCGTGGGCATTCTGCACGATGGTCAGGGACAACTGAAACCGCTCGGCGGACGCGAGATCGAAATCTTTGAAGAAATCATGGCCATGGGCAAGCGCGGGTTTTCCCGCATCAACGGGTTTCAGCACAATATCGCCAAGGGCAAGACGAACGACTGGCGGTGCCGCTCCGGCTCCCGCTACCTCTACATCTGCGAGGACGGGCTCGTGCACTGGTGCTCGCAGCAGCGCGGCTATCCGGGCATCCCGCTGGAAAAATATACGGCCGAAGATCTGCGCCGCGAATACTTCACGAAAAAACATTGCGCGCCGCTCTGCACGGTGTCCTGCGTGCAGCAGATTGCCGTGGTGGACAACTGGCGCGGCCCGCAAACGCTGAAGCCTGTCGCCGCTCCGCCGTCTTCGCCGGAATCGCTCGTGCAGCTGCGGTAGAGCGGTAACTGGTGACAAGTGACTGGTGACTGGTGCAAACCGCAGCCGTACTCCGTGTTTTCTCCGTGCTCTCTGTGTTCTTTGTGTTAAAAGCCCTTGAATTTTTGCGCGGCTCGCACGCCGTAAAATCTTTCAACACAAAGAACACAGAGGGCGCAGAGAAGAGAAAACATTGAGGCGGGCTGATTCACCTTCTAATTGACAGTTGCTATGGACGCGCTTGAACCGAATTTTCGGGGGGCGCCGCTGCGTTAACCCCCTGCACCTGCGGCGGGACAATCGCTTTTCGACCCAGCCAAGGTTTGAGCACACGCTTCCACCACATGAGCGTCCCCGTTATGAACAGGGCCGCGGGCGCGAGTCCCACTACCGTCCAAATAATTTTCACCCAAATGCCCGAAAAACGCCCGAAATGCGCCTGCGCGAACCAGGACAACAACTGATCTCCAAAGCGGAGGCTCCTGCTGGACGCATTCAACGGCTCGAGGAAATCGACGGCGTTGTTGAACGTGGTCGGAATTGACAGATAAATTCCCGTGAACGCCCACATCAAGAAAAACGCGAAGGTCCAAAACCCGAGCGCGCTGTGCAGCGTCCAGTTAAATCCTTTGGGATTCGTTTTCCATCGGAAGCTGAGGCTGCGGCGCCAGGTATCGATCCCCGGCCACCAAATGATGGCGCCCGTGAGAATGAGCAGCATGGTGAAAATTCCCCCGGCGGCATTGATCAGGCGGCCCGTCTGCGCGACCAGAAGATTGTCGTGCAGGTCCGCGAGCCAAAGGACAAAGCGAAATCCGAATCGAATCGAATCGCCCAAATCAGCGCCCGTATAGGGATTGAACAGGCGCTGCAATCTCTTGTCGCGGCGCTCCAGCGAGATCTCAGCGGCCTGGTCGGGATTTTTTCGCAGGAAGACGCGGGTCACTTGGTAATCGGGATAGGCGCGTTTCGCAATTTGCCTGAGCTCGTCCTCGCTCATCCGCGCGCCAGGGCCGGCGGCAACGCGCGGTTCGCGTGCAAGCGACCTGACCATTTCCCGCCGGAAAACCAACGCCGAGCCAGTCACGCTCATGAGCAAAACGTAAAGGCCCAGGCCGATTCCCGTCCACAGATGCACTTGAAACAGCGCCCTGCGCAACCAAACAATCTGCGGGCGTCTCTTCCACTTTTCCCAGCCGCTCATGTGGTTGTCACCATCGTGCGCGTATTACACCACAATCCGAGGCGGATCGCTCCCCTTCCGATAAGCACCCGCGGGAAGCGCGGGCTGGTGCTATGCTTCGTCGGTCTTTATTTCCAAGGCTTCCTCGTGAGATGACTTCCCTGCCGGATAGGAGAGAGCCATGGATAGCCCAGCCTCGATGATGATTCTGATACTGGTGATTCTTATAGCGTTTATCGTCTTGGGCGCGCTGCTCGATTCGTTCTTCACGATCAACACGGCCGAACGCGGCGTGGTCGAAAGATTCAACAAGTTTTCCCGCATCGCGGGCCCGGGTCTCTCCATGAAAATTCCGTTTGCCGAGACGGTGCGGCGCGTCGACATGCGCGTGCAGGAACTCCCGTTCAAAATCGAGACCAAGACCAAGGACAACGTCTTCGTGGTCATCCCCGTCTCGGTGCAATACCAGGTGCTTGCGGACAAGGTTAGCGACGCGTACTACAAGCTCACCGACCCGCAAAAGCAAATCGAGTCGTACGTCTACAACGTCATCCTCGGCCACGTGCCGAAATTGGCCCTCGACGAGGCTTACCTCGAAAAGGATCAGATTGCCAAGGCCGTCAAGGACGAGCTCGACGCGACGATGGAAAACTTCAGCTTCTCCATCGTGCGCGCGCTGGTCACCGACATTGTGCCGGACGCCCGCGTGAAGACCGCCATGAATGAAATCAATGCGGCGCGGCGCGAACAGGAAGCAGCCCTGGCGAAGGGCGAAGCCGATAAGACCATCGCGGTGAAAAAAGCGGAGGCGGAAGCCGAGAGCAAACGCCTGCAAGGCGAAGGCATCGCCGCGCAGCGCAAAGCGATCATCGCCGGATTGAAGGAGTCGGTGGAGGATTTCCAAAAGGTAGTCGAGGGAACGACGGCGCGCGATGTGATGACGCTGGTGCTGCTCACGCAATATCTCGATACGCTAAAAGAAATCGGCGGTTCGGCGAACACAAACACGCTGATGCTGTCCCACGCGCCCGGCGAGATGCGGAATCTCCGCGAACAAATCAGCCAAGCCATCGCGGTCGGCGACCTGATCAGCGACAATGTCGGGAAGAAATCGTGACTGGTGATTAGTGACTGGTGACTGGCGAAAATCTCAAAACCAACTTCAGCAGTCTCCGTGCCCTCTGTGTTCTCTGTGTTAAAAGCTTTTACGGCCTCGGCGCCGCCCCTCCTTTTCCGCGAAACTATATACTTCAGTTGTTCAGATTTTCAGCGGCGGCGCGTTCAATGTTTGCGTTGATTTCGCCTCCGATCAGGAACGCCAGTCCTGTAACGTATAGCCAAACCACCAGGATGATCAACGCCCCGAGAGACCCATAAATCGCGTTGTACGTATTGAAGTACCGCAGATAGATCCGAAATCCTGCCGAAGCGGCGAGCCACAAGAGGGCGCCGAACGCCGAACCCGGCGTGATCCAGAACCAGCGTCTCCTCTGCGCGTTTGGCCCGCAAGAATAAATCAGCGCATACGAGAAGACCACGAACAGCGCGGCAGCCGGCCATTGCAGCACCTTCCAGAACTCAACCATTGCCAAGGCGAGGTGAAGTTCTTTCCCGGTCCAATCAATCAGAATCCCGCCCACAAGCACGATGCACAAGGCCGAAAAAATCAATATCGAGATCATCAGCGTCAAACCGAGCGCCATCGCCCGAACCTTAAACCAGGAGCGAGCCTCTTTTATGCGATAAGCCACATTCAGAGCGGATATCATCGAAGCCACTCCTCCGGAAGCGAACCACAGAGCCAGCAGAACGCCAATCGTCAACTTTTCTTTACTCGCGGTTTTGGCGAGCTCTTCCGTCGTATTTTTCAGAAGTTCAAAAGCCAATGGAGGAAGAAACGCAGCGAAATAACTCAGCAGGCCGGTCCGCAATTGAATAGTTCGGGAAGCGAACAAGCCAAACAGCGCGAGCAGAAAAACCAACAATGGAAAGAGCGCCAGCAAGAAATCGAAGGCGAGTCCGGAAGCGCGCCCGATCAGATCATCCTCTATGGCGTCACGAACAACCTTCCTCGAAAGCTCCCAGAGTGTCAATCCTCCCAATGTCCAGATCGTTTTGTAATTTTGCCCGCCGCTGCGAGAGGAAGGCGTCATATAAGCGTTTGGATGGAATCTTCCGACTACATTCAGGCAAACGATTCTTTCATCGCAACGCGACTATTTGTTCAGCAGGGGAATGTCTTTGCCTTTCGGCGGCATTGGAATCGATTTCAGGTACGCGTAGATATCGGCCAGGTCCTGGTCCGGAACCGCTTTGCTGGTGTAGGGAGGCATTTGATTCGTCGGCTTTCGAACGTAATTCTGGAACCCTTCGAAAGAAAGCTGCGGAGGACCGATGCGCGCTGCGCCGGTCTGCGTCGAGCCCTGGCCTTCCCGGCCGTGGCACTCATAGCATCCGTAGCTGGCGAGTAGTTTTTTTCCGTTTTGCGCGTTGCCGGCGGGTGGAGAGTCGGATGACTGCTGCGCCCACGCAACCGGAAACCCAAATAGCAGCGCCGCAAAAACAAAAAGAAACAACACAACGAATCGTTTCATCCAGCCGGCTTGCATCGCGCTCAAATCCATTCGTTGTTCCGCGCTCGCTTCCGCTCGACGGTCAGACCTTGTCATCACGCGCATCTCCTTTTCGAGGTCATCGAACTTTTGATTATCGAGGCTGCGTGACGACATCCACCAGGGCCGGCTCGCCGCGCTTGACCACTTCGATCGCGCGCTTAATCGCGGGTCCGAGTTCTTTGGGGTCCGAGATAGGTCCTTCGCCGTGCATGCCCATGCTCTCCGCGAGCTTGGCGTAGGAAATGTCCGGGCCGGTGATGGTCGTCCCGGTGCCGCAGTTCGAGATGCCGCGGCTGTGACGGTCGGCCATGATTTGCACTTGCATCACTTCCTGATGATACGCGCGGTTATTGTGCATGATGTGCAGCACGGGAATCTTGTGATGCGCGGCGGTCCACAAAATCCCCGGCGCGTACATCAGGTCGCCATCATTCTGAATATTGACGGTCAGGCGCCCGTACTTGCGATTGGCAAGCGCGGCGCCCGTGGCGGCGGGGGCGCCGTAGCCGACGCCGTAGCCGCCCGCGTTTCCAATGTACTGGTAATGCTTGTCGAAATTCCACAGCCGCTGCGGCCACTTGCTGACAAACGTCGTGGCGCCGACAAGCGACCAATCCTCATTCTGAATTTGCGACCACAGCTCCATGCACATGCGCGCCGTGCTGATCGGGCTCGCGTCCCAGGCAAAGGCCGCCGCGTCGCGCGAACGCTCGAGCGCCTGCATATGCGCCGCCTTGAGCCGCACGGCGCGATCCTGAAAGGCGCGTTTGCGGTCATCCGTGACGAGGCGCTTGACCGCCTCGGTCAGGGAAGGCAGCGTCGCTTCCGAATCCGCGGCGATGGCGATATCCACTTCGTTGTAGCGCTGGAAATCCTGATAGTTCGCCTTGATGTAGAGATCATCCGCGCTGATCGTGATGAACTTGGCATTCGCCTTGGTGCCGGGCCGCGAAGTGCGTTCGATCTGGTCGCGATAGCTATGCGTGATGCCGTAAAAATCGGCGACATCGAGGCCCAGGATCACATCGGCGTCGGCAACCGCCGCCCGGCCCCGGTCGGACTGATTCAGCGGATGGCGTGAGGGAAAGTTCATCCGGCCCGTCAGATCGACGACGGAACACTGCAGCGCCTCGGCAAGATCGATCATGCACGCAAGACCTGCCGCCGTTCGCGCCGTGCGGTCGGCCAGAATGACTGGATTCTCCGCTGCAACCAGAAGCCGCGCCGCTTCGGCGACGGAGCCCGAATCGCCCACGGGCGGCATTTCGATCGTCAGCTTCGGGATATGAATCTTCAAGTCGGGTGAGATCGGATCTTCCTGTAGCGCTCCGTCCGCCACGAGCACGACCGGCATCGTCGGCGGCGTCATCGCCACTCGGTAGGCGCGAACCGCAGATTCGGCAAAATGCTCGAGTGAAATCGGGAGATCGTCCCACTTCGTAAAATCGCGCACCATCGCCGCCGCGTCCTGCACGCTGTGAAACCACTCCACGCCCGGCGCGCGCTTCGTTTCATCGATAATATTTCCGAGAATTACATAGACAGGCACGCGGTCGCAGTAGGCGTTATACATGCCCATCGCGGCGTGCTGCACTCCGACCGTTCCGTGCGCGAGGACCGCCAGCGGCTTGCCCTCCACTTTGTAGTAACCATGCGCCATGGCGATCGAGGACTCTTCATGGCAGCACGTGATGAACTCAGGGCTCTTGTTCCCGCCGTAGTTGATTATAGATTCGTGGAGGCCCCGAAAACTCGATCCCGGATTCGCGCAAACGTATTCAAACCCCAGCGACTTGATCACATCCACCATGAAGTCCGACCCGGTACGATCCGCAGTCAGGACGTCCGCGCCGGACGGAACTTCCGCCTCGGCCTCGGCAGACATGGGAGGCGGAACGACACGCTTCAGTTCGGCTGGTTGCGCCGCAACTGCCGCTGGCCCAGCCGCCAATGCCGCGGCACCGGCGGCTGCACCTTTCAGGAAATTTCGGCGATCGACTACGGGCTTAGCTTGCTTAGCCATAAGTTCGCACCTCGTTTTCGCGGTTATTTATACTTTATATCACATGCAATGAGCGGGATGCCACAACCCAAGGCGGCGGTTTTCAATGCTAACTTGTGACGCTCGCCGCGTGGGCTCCCTTCCTTCGGTAACCGCGAGTTGCCCTTACCATTGCTATCCCGGAACACTGTCCCTCAGCGGCGTTGACGCTCCCTTGCCGGGAGGCTATGTTCGAATGGAAGGCCGTGCGGTGTGCTGGCGGTTCCCCCGGGGCAAGACTGCCTTGGCGCTAGCGCCACCTGAGCACTGTAAGGATTTACGCCAGTTCCGCGCCTGCAGTGTTTACTGACCAGGCCCAGCCGGGTCATGGAACAGGCTCAGTACGCCCGCGTGTCAAACATAAGTGACCACCCTAACCAAAGCAGGCCGCTACGATCTCCGTGAAGAGTTGGGCCGCGGCGCTATGGGCGTCGTGTTTCACGGATTCGATCCGGTAATCGACCGGGACGTTGCAGTTAAAACACTGCGCCTGTCCGAAGCAGGGACGGGACTTTCGCGCGAAGAATTGATCGGCCGGTTCCAGACCGAGGCGCGCGCGGCTGGCCTGCTGACCCACCCGAATATCGTCGTGGTCTTCGACGCCGGCGAAGAAGATGGACTGTTCTACATCACCATGGAGTTTGTGAAGGGGCGAAGCCTGCAATCACTGATCGATGCGCATCAGCCCCTCCCGGTGTCACGCGTCTTGAAGCTAATGGAGCAGGTTTGCTCCGCGCTCGATTTCGCACACCAGCACAATGTCGTGCACCGCGACATCAAACCCACGAACCTCATGCTGACTTCGGACGACGTCGTCAAGATCACCGACTTCGGCACCGCAAAAATCCTTCAATTCGGCACGGCGCAGACGGCGCACGTCATGGGAACGCCCTCCTACATGTCGCCGGAACAAGTGAAGGGCAAGCCCGTCGACGGCCGCTCGGACATTTTTTCGTTAGGCGTAATCCTGTACGAATTGATGACCGGGGAAAAGCCATTTCCCGGGCAAAACATCACCACAGTCATCTACAAAATTATCAACGAAGAGCCCATCCCGCCGAGATCGCTCGACTCTTCCATCCACCCGGGTCTCTCGGCCGTGATTACTCGGGCTTTGGCGAAGGACCCCGCCGAGCGGTACCAGAGCTGCCATGAATTGCTGAGCGCTTTGAAGAATTACCACGAATTGGTGAGCCCCGAGGCAACAGTAAGGATGGCGCCTGCCAGTGCGCAACCTTCGCCGGCAGGAGGCCGCACTGGCGCTCAGCAGGCTCGGCTAGCAAGTGCCCCGGTGATTGCGAAATCCAGTGAGGCGGACGCATCCCCCCGATTCATGTTGTCGGTTGGAGTAGAAGAGGAAGCCCCGAAAAAGCCCGCAAGCCTGCTGCTTACGCTCATTCTGCTTGGGATTATTGGGTATTCAGGATACCGGGCCTATCCCCCGGTGTTGGATTTGTGGCGGCGCGCCCATGAACCCGTGGAAACGCCGGCGATTCCGGCAAAGGCTGAATCCGCGCCGCAGGAGTCGAATCTCGAAAGCTCCAATGCGAAGCCGGAAGCCCAATCCATCGACACGGCGCGCACGGCTGCGCCGGCGCCAACAACCGCTGCCGCGCCGGTGGAAAATTCCGCCCCGCGGGATGCGTCGCAGCCAACAGCCCCGCCCGCCACTTCCGTGAAGCCTCCCGAGGCTGCTCTGGCAACACCCCGCAGCGCTGATAAATCAATCGCGCCGCAAAAACCAGTCCTTCCCGCTGCGCCTTCGGCGGCGCATCTGCTCGAATCGAAGTTGCGCGCTGAATTAGCTGGCCAGCCACTTACCGATAAAGTACAAATACAGGCTACGGCAAACGCCCTCACCCTTTCCGGTTCCCTGACTCTCGCCGAACACCGCGAACTGTTGGAGCACCTGCGCACGGTTCCGGCCGGAGTTCGAGTGATGGACGATATCGAATATACCGAGGATCCGAAAGCGACTCCCGCGCCCGCCTCGGCGGGCTGGATTTGGGTGCGATCGTCTCCCCCGGGCGCCAGAATTCTTGTGGACGGGGCGGAGACTGGCCTGCGCACTCCAGCTCGGTTGGAATTGCAAATGGGAGATCATGAGGTTCGCTTAATGCGCCCAGGATTTGGGACTACCCATAAGAATGTGTTGGTGAACCCGGGCCAAACCATACAGTTCACAGAAACTCTAGCAATAGAATAAACCTCTTGATATGTGGTATTTGCAGATGCTTATATCCTGTCGAAAGAAAGTCTCGAGGCGCAGGAGAGCAGCGTGTTTTGCTATAGATGCGCCTCCCTCCCTGGTAACAATTCTATCGATATCATTCATGTGGGTTAATTCATAGGCATCCGAGGGTCCGCAATTCCCTGTATTTCAATGACCTAGGAGCGCATCCTGACGGCAGGTGGCGTGCTCTCACTTGGCAATATCCGTATGTCCTGTCGCATAAGGTGCTGCGGGATCCAGGCCCTGGCGAACATGAAAATGCCAGTCTGCGGCTAGTCCAGGTACCTTACGTTATTTCAGCAAGGACCGTCTTCAGAATGAAAGTCCTCGACAATTCGAAGATCAAACCCAGCGAGGATGTTCCAGTTGTAAGCGCCATACCCCTCCCTTCACGAAGGCCGGAACCTGCCCTTGCTGAAGTGGTCCCCGTTCGCCCGGCATTCTCGAATGCCGAGACCGCCATCATTTTCTTCCTCCGGCAATTCCGAGTCTTATTAGGCGCGGCGCGCCTGTATCAACGAAATCATCCCCGACTGATGGAATCCCTGGCCTCCACGGAGCAGCAGTTACGGATCGCGCTGGCGGCGCGGTCTCCGCTGGTGGTAGCCGTGGAGCCGAAGGGAATGCTCTTGCCCCGCCAGGAAGGGAGCGCCGCCGAACTGCTGCATGACCCTCGTGGCGAGTTACGCGCTCTTGCGGAAGAACTTCTGCGCAGCGGGATTTGCTCGTTCCTGTTCACCCATCCCATCAACGTCGGTGAATTGGATTTGTTGGCGCATGAAATCAGCCAGGTTCCACGAAGCGCGGCTCCAGGCGATACCGCATCGCGAAAATTGTGGGACAACTGGATCAGGAATCGGGGCGTTGTCGGGATTCGTATAAATATTCCGACCGAGCGGCGTGACTCCCTGCTGCTGGCAAGCCTGATGTCCGCGGTGCTGGCCTATGACAATGCGGCGCAACATTCCTCCTACTCGCGCGCCGTGCGAACCATGCCGGAAGCGAGCTTCGAGCAGATTGCGGCCACGTTGCGCGTATTGGCAAAATTGGCGCCGCCCAACGATCCGGAAATGCAACCCTCGACAGAAGACTTAGCGCGGCGCTTTCACTCCGTTGTTTCGGGAAGCGAGCAATCTTCCATTTCCTTGATTGTGTACGGAGTCTCCCACATAAAACCGCGCGAGGGCGAAACACTGGAGCCGTATCTGGAGAGGCTCACCGACGAGTTGGTCCTGGCGTTTGTGAATCAGGAATTCAACGCAGGCCGGGCAACTCCGCCGGCGCTGGCGCCCTTGCTCGTACGCCTCGACCAGGAACGCGGTCAAGCGGACAATACCGGAAACAGCCGGCTTGGCGGGTCGCAGCACGACGAAATGCGCGTGTCCGTCCTATGCGAAAAATTCTGGAACGCGCTGCCCGCCCGAGTGAAAGCGAAGACCCTGCGGAGCCGCGACGCATGGTGCGTGCCCGCGACCGTGGTGGCTCGCTATCTCGAACCTCTGGCTATCGCCACCGAAAAAAAGAAAGCCGATGCCGCGGCGCGCGAGGGCCGCGCTGTGCTGCTGGCGTATGCGCGGTGCCTCGAATCGGAAGAGAGCAAGGCGCGGCGTGCCGTGGCCGCGGGGTTCGCGGAAATCGCGCCGCAAACGGAACGATTGTGGCCTCATTCCTCGGCAGCCGATTTTGGGCGAGGAATTGTTCAGGCTCTTCTGCTGGAAAATTCGCCGGGAATTGCGGGACTGCTTTCCGCAGTGGTCGAGAAGTTGGCACGTACTTCGTTGTTGAAGAGGGATTACGCCGAATTCGAGCGCATCCTCGAAGCGCTCGAAGCGGCGCCACGGGACGAGGAACACGCGCATATTTCGACCCTCGTTGGCCGCATTCTCAGCGACGAGCAATGGCTCTATCTGGTGGACGAAGCCCTCTCCGGCCGGCCGCTCAACCCGGTCATTCCTCGATTGTTAAAGAGGTGCCCGGACCGCTTGATCGACCGGTTGGGCTTACTGCTGACCGCGGTCGACGGCCTGAATTTCCTTCCCTCGATGGTGCGTTTGATTCACGGAACGGGCGAGCCCGTGCTCGGCGCTCTGGAAACCCGATTGTACGAGGCGCGGCGGCAACGCACCGCGACCGCCATTCATCTACTTGCTTCCGCGGACCCGAAACGTCTGGCAGCCGCGTTGCCAAGGGCGCTGGCGAGTTGGGAATGGAGTTTGCAGGACCTTGCCGCGACGGAACTCATGAAGTGGACGAATCCACCTGTCGTAGCAGCGACGGCGCATGCTTTTCTCACTACCCTGGGCGAAGCGCATGCCTTGGTTGTGCCCTGCATGATCGATCACCTTGGAATTGCGCATGAGACTGCCGCGGTTCCCACGCTGCTTCTGATCGCCGAAGGCGAGCATGTGGCGCTGCGGGACATTTATTTCCGGATCAAGGCAATCGAAGCCCTTGGCAGAATGCGTGTACCGGAAGCGGCCGCTCCATTGCTGCGGATGGTAAGGCAGCGCAACGGTCTGGCGCATGGCGAACCGGCGGCGCTGCGTTCGGCGGCCGAAGAAGCGCTAGGACTGCTCGAAAATCGGCCATCCTCCGCGCGCGCTCGAATGGCGGAAAGCGCGCGCACGAAATCCAGCGTGGCCCACTCCCGGCCTCGCCGGTACCTTCGCGCGCGCCTGCAGCCCCCCTTGCAAGCGGCCATCACGGGAGCTCGTAACGGGTCCGCACGCGTTCGTACCCTCGCGCTCGGGGGAGCGTTGCTGGAAACCGATCAGCGCCTGGCGATTGGTGACTCCATGCAACTGGAAATTCGGACCGGGCTTCGCAAGATCCAATCCACCGCCGTCGTGCGCAACATTACGGCGACTGGAGCCGGCGTTGAATTCGTCCACATGAAGCCGCGCGACCGCGAGCGACTGCGGCGGCTCGTCACACAGTTGATCAAGTAGATTTCGCGAACTAACCCAATTTCTCGAATTGCGGGCGCTCTGGCGTGGGTTTCAGTAGCGCAGGCTTCAGCCTGTGGGTTTTGGGCCTTGCAAGAACTAACCCCCACAGGCTGAAGCCTGCGCTACTAAAACCCACATCAAATCCATCAATCTTCTTCGGAACTGGGAGTGGAGAGCAGCGGGCGGGGAAACGTCTCGATGGGCTCTATTTGTGGAACGTCCACACTGCCCACACCCATCTCTCTAAACTTGCGGGCGGACGGGATCAGGCGGCTGTCAAAAGATGCCACGGCATTGTTGTACGCTTTGCTGGCGCGTTCCAAACCCTTTGCGATTTCGGAAAGGTGCTCGGCGAACTTCACTACGCGGTCGTACAATTCTTTGCCCAGGTCTTTGATGCGCTCCGCGTTCTCGGCAACAAGTTGCTGTTTCCACCCATAGGCAATCGCTCGCAGGAGCGCGATGAGCGTTGTCGGGCTGGCGAGAACGACGCGTTTATCTATGGCGTCCTCGATGAGCGTGCGGTCCTGCTCGAGCGCGGCGCTGAAAAAAGATTCTCCAGGAACAAAAAGAACGACGAATTCAGGCGTGGGTTCAAATTGCTTCCAGTATTCCTTCCCCGATAGGCCTTTGATGTGATCGCGGACCAGGCCGGCATGTTGAATCATCGCTTCGCGGTACTCCGCGTCCGAGTGCGCGCTAACGGCCTTGAAAAAGGCGTGCAGCGGGACCTTCACATCCACGACGATTTGCGTGCCGCCCGGTAGATGGACAATCAGATCCGGGCGCAAGCGGCCTTCCTCCGTGTCGATGGATTGCTGCTCAAAGAAATCGCAGTGCGGAGACATGCCGGCTAACTCGACGACGCGCCTCAGAGTCAGCTCACCCCACTTCCCCTTGACCTGAGGCTGCTTGAGGGAGTTCACCAGACTCCCCGTTTCCTCCCGCAATTCCTTGCTGGTCGTGGCAAGGAGTTGCACCTCGCTGCGAAGGCTGCCGTACGCTTCCTGTCTTGCGGACTCTACGCGTGCCACTTCCGAGCGAAGGTCTTTCAAGGCCGTTTCCAGCGGATCGACCATGGACTGGATGGAAATCTTGCGCTGCTCAAGATCCCCCTCGGCTTCCTTCTGAAGGGAATCGAACCTCGACTTCGCGAGCTCCATGAACTGGTCGCTGCTGGCTTTCAGGGCCTCGCCGGCCAGCGACTGGAAAGCTTCTCTAAGTTTCACCTGGGCGTCATCGAGCAAACGCCTCTGTTCGATCAGATTCGATCGTTGCGACTCGGCTTCTTTCTCCGCGGCGGCTCGCAGCTTCTGTTCCTCTTCAATTCGCTTCTGCGAAACTCGTAATTCCTGCTGCAATGCGTCGTTTTGTTTTTTTAATTCTTGAGCCGTGCCATCCAGACTTGCCGCTCGCCTCTCGAGTTCCAGCCGCGCCGCGCCAGCCGAAGAATTCGCCCACGCCCAGGCAACTGCAAAACCTGCCCCGAGACAAGCGATGGCAATCAGTATTCCGGTTCCTGTCATGAAGGCGCCTTCAGCGAAGGAGATAGCGAAATTCAACATCTGAGGTCGAGATTCTACCATGCGGGGAGTGGCGCAGGCTTCAGCCTGTGGGGGTTCGTCCTTGCAAGGACCAAAACCCACAGGCTGAAGCCTGCGCCACCAAGCGCTGAATTCCGCGGCCGTCTCGAAGGCAACGCGCACACCATTACTCGTGAGAAATGGCGGAGATGAGCCTCGCCGAAACCGAATAGTTTCCGCCCGTCACAAACTTCACTTCTACCGGCGCGATATTCTGATCGCCGCCGGACGTCTTGAGGCGCTGCACGTTTCCTTTCGAAAGTTGGATCACTCCCGGCGATCCATTCCGAACTTCCAGGATGAGCGGCTCCGTTGTGCCATGCGCACGCAGAATGAGTTTCCCGATCGAGCCGGCATTCACCGCTTCCGCGGGACCGCTGAATTCGAGCAGCACGGCCGAGACAGGAAATTGTCCCGCGTCAATTCCACCGACAGTGAGGTGAAGGTTGACGTCACCAACTGGGACGCGCGGGCCGGGCAGCGCCACGAGCGAAACCGGAGATGACGCCAAAACGAGGCAAGGATCGTCAGCCAGATAGACATGATTCGAATCCGCCGCGCCTCGGAAGCCGACGCCTTCCAGAGCGAATCGGTCGCGGATGGCCACAATATGCGGGTAGGAAACTAAGTTGACCCCTCCCGGGGGCCCTCTGGGCGCCATGTGCGGGCCGGAATCATCGGGAGCTACTACAGTCGTGGACGCAGTGATTCCCTGGCCGGAAGCTTTTGCAACGAGTCTGCCGGGTCGATCGGGAGCCTTAAACATGGCGCGCCCCGTCACATCGGTCGTGACTTTCTGGCCTCCTGAGAGTTCCACCGCGATTTCGGGCAATAGACGGCCCTGGGAATCGAGCACTGCGAGCGTGGCCTGCGCACCGGCAAGTACTTTAGGAGGCAGGATAATCAGTCGCGGGGCGGGCGAAGCAAGTGATTTTGGCGGTTGTTGGGCTGCGGCGAGCGTGGCGCACGCGCTCACTAGAAGGGTGAAAGCCAAGCGGCGGATCGGCACTTCATGACAAACCCACGCACGCACCATAACAGGGATTCTACCGCGGCAGGGGTAAGAGAGCGAAATCGGCGGGAAATTCGGGATTCCAATCAAAAATGCCGTAATTGAAACTCTAACTTTTATCTGCAAGGTGGAAGATCTTTGCCTCGAGGAAGAGGCGGTACAAATCCGGATCAAGTTCCTTGTTCTTTACGGACATTTCGAGGATACCGAGAGCACGGTCGGAGGCGACGGCTTTTTTGTACGGCCGGTCGGAGGCGGAGAGGGCGTCGAAAATATCGCAAATCGTCATGATCTTCGCCTGAACTGGGATTTCATTGCTTCGCAGTTTGTAGGGGTATCCTGTCCCATTTAATTTCTCGTGATGCGCGCGGACGATCCGCGGGATCTCGCGGTTTTGCTTGGTCCACGGAATCTGAAGCAAGAAATTGAAACTGTGAACGACGTGGGATTCGATCTGGACGCGTTCGTCCAAGCTGAGGCTGCCCTTCGGAATGGAAAGATAGCGGACTTCTTCCGGCGTGAGAATTGGCTTCTCGACGCCTCGCGGATCCTGATAGGTCTGCCGGGCGATTTCGAAGAGACGCTTAAACTCTCCCTCCGGAAGCACCGTCGGCTCGTTTGCCTGAAGGACGGCCTCGAAGCCGCGTTCCATCTGGGCCCTGCGGAGACGATATTCCTCTTCGATGGCCGCGATCCGGGCCAGCGCCTCCGGGCGGTCCATTTCCAGAAGGATCCGGACCTTCTCGCGCTCCATGCGAACCTCCATCTCCTTGTAGAGATAGTCGAAGCGGTTCGCGATGACGTCGATTTGCATCGGATAGAGCTTCTTGGCCTTGACCAGCACATCTTCGCGCACGCCGACTTTTCCGAAATCGTGCAGCAGCGCGGCGTAACGGATCTCCTTCATTTGCTCGGGAGAGAAACGAATCGAGGCGTACGTCCCTGTATCGACACGATCCACAATCTCCGCAAGCCCGACGGTCATGTGAGAAACCCGCAAGGAATGGCCCGAGGTCGTTGGATCGCGCTGCTCAATGGCTTTGACGGAGGCCTGGACGAAACCTTCGAACAGCTTTTCAATGTCCTGATAGAGGTGGCCATTTTCGTAGGCGACGGCGGCCTGCGAGGCCAGCGAGAGCGCCAGCCGGACGGCCCGGTGGGAAAATGGCCGCACCTCGCGAGCGACCACTTCCGCGCTCGTGAGGCGCGCTTCGCGATGAAGCTTGCAGTTGATGAGCTGGAGGACGCCAATGACCTCTTCGCGCCCATTCTTCATGGGAAGTGTTAGCATGGATCGAGTACGGTAGCCGGTTTCCTCATCGTAGCGCGGGTTGAAGCGATAGGGACGATCGCGGGGAATGCGCCGGGCATCGGCCAGGTTGATCACTTCGCCATGCAAGGCCGTATACCCGGCCAGAGAATTCTCCCGTAGAGGAAGTTCGAATTCGGCAAAGGGAAATTGCACACTGTCGTTTTGGGTCAGTTTAAAACGGAGATGGCGGTCGCCCGGGCCGGCGGACAAAACATCCGGACGCGTCTCCTCCACGAGGTATAGAGAGCCCGCATCCGCGCCTGTGATCTCACGGGCCTTCGAGAGGATCATAGTAAGCAGCGCCCCAACTTCATGAGTTTGCGAAAGGGCGATGCCGATACGATTCAGTTCCTCCGTCTCGCGTTGGGCCCGCGCGAGTTCGGCCCGCGCGGCACGTTCCCGCTGCGCCAGCTCGATGTTGTCTACCGCGGCGTCCACCGTCCTGCGAACCAGCGAAGGCTTGGCTTTGCGCGGAAGTGTTGCAAAGCAACCCGGGGCGCTCTGGCTTGCGCCATTGCGCGAAATGCCGATGAGCCGGACGCGCGGGGCTCTTCGCACCAGACGCCTCAAAGCAAGCAGGTCGCCTGCGCCCAGGTCGGCAAAACACACTACCGGGGTATCGCCCGGCTCCGGGGCAGAAATCCGCCGGCCTGGCGAAGGAGGCGGCAGCGCCCGAAGCGCATACCGGCGGCTCAAGGGGCGGGCCAGAGGAGCGGCCAGGGAGTGCTCAAAATACCAAATTTCTGCGCGCCGCAGCATGTGAGAGGGTGCGGGATGCTGCAGGGGTGGGGTTTCTGCGCGCTCTCCGCAGAGCGCAGTATACCCAAATTGAAGTACCGTGCCTAGCCTGTCGATGCCGGAGGTGTTGTGAAAGGATGTAACTACTTACGTCACAGCCTATTGCGGTGTTAAAATCAGTTTGCTAGTCTGAGTTTCAGTAGACCATCGAGCCTTGGGAGGAACTAGTCCCGAAGTGGTACAGGTTCGCGGTGCAATCGGTCTAAAGGTTTGAGAAGTCTAGGACCTCACTGCCAGCCGAATGAGGCGCCTTTTGCATATTGAAGCCGGCGCGCGCACCGACCTTGGGCGCGTCCGAAAAAACAATGAAGATTGCTATTCGATCGACTCCTCGCTGCAATTGTATGTGTTGTCCGACGGAATGGGTGGAGAAGCACATGGCGAGGTGGCGAGCAAGCTTGCCGTTCAGACGGTCTTGGCGCATTGCAGGCAGGCCGAAAACAGCCGTACAACACCCATCTTCGGGGAAACCAGCCCGGACGTTTCCGAGCGGACAAATCGGCTGGCCAGCGCGATCCATCTTGCGAATCGGAAAGTTTTTGAGACGGCCTCCTCGAACCCCGAACAGCGAGGCATGGGAGCAACCATAGTAGCCGCGTGGATCGAGGCACAAAGGCTATCCCTCGCGCACGTGGGAGATAGCCGGGCGTATTTGCTTCGGGCCGGTTCGATGGACCAGCTGACGGCCGATCATTCCTTGGTGGCCGAAAAAGTGCGCGTGGGGATCCTGACGCCGCAGGAAGCCGATGCGAGCGAAATGCAAAGCGTGTTGACGCGCGCGATGGGAACAAACAGTACGGTTGAGGTGGAAACCGACGAACAGGCCTTGCTGGCCGGGGATTCCGTGCTGCTTTGCTCGGACGGGCTGACGCGAATGGTCAGCGACCCAGAAATCGCGAGCACGCTGCTGACCAGCGCGAGCTCCCAGGAAGCTGCGGAGCGCCTGGTGGACCTGGCCAATGACAACGGCGGCGTGGATAACGTGAGCGTGATTGTTTTGCGAGTCGTCGAGAAATCGGAAAGCGTGTTCCGGCGCCTGAAGATCTGGAAACGGCACTCCGGGTAGGGTTGCGCCGGCATCGACCGGAGGAGAAGAGCCATGTCGAGACTTGTCCTGAAATTTGAAAGCGCGCCGCTGAAAGAGGTTCCCCTGGGAACGCGTCCGGTAACGATCGGGCGCGCACCGGACAATGATATTCAGATAGATAATTTAGCAGTTTCTAACTATCACGCGCGGGTGTATGTCGAAGCCGGGTCCCTGGTGGTCGAGGATTTGAACAGCCTCAACGGATCGTTTTTAAACGATATTCGCGTCGAACGCGCCATGCTCAAGGACGGCGACGCCATCCTGATCGGCAAGCATGAAATCCTGGTGGACCAGGCGCACGATGCGGCCGTCCCGCTGGATGGATGGCGCAAAGCGCCGGCTCCGCGCGTGAATGAAACCATGATCCTGGATACCCACGAACGCCGGAAGCTGTTCGAGGCGGCCGCGGCGGCGGGCGAGCGATCCCAGCTCTCCCCCGAACGTTCGCGCGTCCCGACGCTGACCGTAATGAACGGCCGCACCGATCAAAAAGAGTACCGGATTGCCAGCAAACTGACCGTCATCGGCCACTCCAAAATGGCCACCGTCCGGCTCCGCGGATGGTTCACGCCGGAAGTAGCGGCGCAAATCAACAAGCACGAAGACGGCTACTACCTGGGCCGAGGGGACCGCGTGCCGAAAATCAACGGAGTCAGCATCCAAGGCCTGACGAAACTCAACGATGGAGACGTGATCGAAGTCGGCCGCGTGCGGCTCAATTTTTTCTATCGTGATTAACCCTCCGCCGCGCCCTCGGATACAATCCCCGTACCATGCCAGGAACTTCCACGGGCGGTGATTCGCGTCGCGCCTTGCAGCTCCCGCGCGAATGGTTGCGGGCGTGGTGGCAGCGGCGCGTTCCCTTTGCAATCAGCGTGGGCCTGACCGCATTCGCGCTGACGATCTACGCCTACACCTTCATCGGCGACCGGCCGACGGCCGTGTTTTCCTTCATCAACCGGCTGGAGCTGAATGCGCTCGACCTGCGATTTCGTCTGCGGCCGGAGCGGTACAAACATCCCGATCCGCGCATCATCATCGTGGACATCGATCAGCGTTCGCAGGAAATTCTGGGCCGGTGGCCGTTCTCTCGCACGTACTTCGCGCGCATGCTCGATGCTTTGCGCGAGGACGGCGCGAAAGTAGCGGCTTTCGACATCACGTTCAGCAAGCCGGACGAAACCTCTGCGCCGATTCGCGAACTGCGGGAAACCGTCCTCGAACGGCAAAAGCAAGGAGGGCAGACGGACCCGCGCGTGATCGCGGATCTCGACCGGCTATCAAAAGAATATGACGGGGACGAACAATTTGCGCGGGCGATCGAGCGGTTTGGAAACGTCGTTCTCGGAAGTTTCTTCCTCTACTCCGAATACGATTTAAAGGGCGTCGATGACAAGACTCTGGACCGCTACGCCAATATCCTGGCCGATTTTCCGTTCCCGCAAGTGCGCGCGGCAAATCCGCAAACCGGGCAGCGCGATCTCCGGCATCTGATCCAGGGCTTTGGCGAACCGTATGATCTGCTACCGAGAGGCACGCAGGCCAATATCGAAATTCTCAGCGATGCGCTCCGCAACGCACACGGCGCGACCGGTTTTTTCAATGTCGAACCGGACGCGGACGGCGTCGTGCGGCATTCCCTGCTGGTGCTTCCCTACGGCCGGTCGAAGAATCTGGACGACTGGGACCTGTATGGGTCGCTCGACGTGCAGGCCGTGCGCCTCTTCCAGGGATTGCCCGACCAGCAGATGGTGCTCGATTTCAGCGAAACAGGCGTCACGGCGCTTGAGTTTGGTCCCTCGCTCATCATCCGGCCAGACGCCGTCGGGCGAATGATGATCAACTACGAGGGCGACGTCGCAACGTACCCCTATGTTTCGATCGCCGACGTTGTCCGCCACAAATTTCCCGCGGGAACCTTCAAAGGGAAAATTGTCCTGATAGGCGCATCCGCGACGGGAATCGGCGATCTACGCTCGACGCCGTTTGGCGGGATCAACTATCCGGGCGTCGAGATCCACGCGAATTTAATCGATAACATCCTGAACAGGCATTTCCTGCTGCGCGGGGCGAATCAGGTGGCCGTGGATTTGCTGCTGATTTTTCTCTTCGGCGTGCCGCTCGGATTGTGGCTGGCGCTGGCGCAGCCCCGATCGATGCTGTTCGGCTTGCTGCTGCTCGTGCCGTTCGGTTTCGGCGTGTGGTACGCGTTCCTGCATGGATGGTGGCTGAACTTCATCGTTCCCTCGGGAACGCTGGTCGCCAACGTGGGATTCGTCGCGATGTATCGCGCGCTGGTGGAGGAAAAAGAAAAGCGGCGCGTGCGCGGCGCGTTCCAGCAATATCTGAGCCCGGAAGTAATTCGCCGTCTTCTAGAAAATCCGGATTTGGTGAAGCCGCGTAAGACGGAAATCACGGTGATGTTCAGCGACGTACGCGGGTTCACCAGCATTTCGGAAAAACTGGACGCGCAGGAACTCGCCGCGCTGCTCAACGAATATCTGACGGACATGACGCAGATCGTTTTCCGGCACAACGGCACGCTCGATAAATACATCGGCGATGCGGTGATGGCGTTCTGGGGCGCGCCATTTGAGGATCGTGGCCACGCGACCAAGAGTTGCCACGCCGCGCTCGAAATGATCGCGCGGCTTAAGGAAATGCAGAAAAAATGGAGATCCGAAGGCAGGCCGGTGCTGGACATCGGCGTCGGGCTCTGCACGGGCGTCGCGTCGGTGGGCAATATGGGCTCGGCCCTGCGGTACGGGTACACGGCGCTGGGCGACATTGTGAATCTCTCTTCGCGCATCGAGGGGCTGAACAAGGAATACGCCACGCACATTCTCTTGAGCGATACGACTTACGCGGCCGTGGAAGACCCGCTCCTCGTTTTCCGGGAACTCGATCTCATTCGAGTGAAGGGAAAATTACGGCCGGTCACATTGTACGAACTGGTTGCCGCGCGCGGCACCCCGGAAGGTGACGCGCCTGATCTGGAACAGCGCCTTGAATTTTTCGCTCAGGGACGGGCCTGCTACCGCGAACGGCGCTGGCAGGATGCGCAAATCGTCTTTGAAAAATTGCTGGAGCGCTGGCCCGATGACGGGCCTGCGCACATGTACCTGAATCGCTGCAAGGAATATCTCGTCGCCGGACCCGAAGAAAATTGGGACGGCGTCTATGTCATGACGCACAAGTAGGACAGGCTTCAGCCTGTGTGGTAACTCGATTTCGAACACGCCAGCGGCTAAAGCCGTGTTGATTCTGCATACTTTACGGCACGGCTGAAGCCGTGCCCTACAAAGATTTCACAGTTTCCAGACAGGCTGAAGCCTGTCCTACTTACCCCGGTGGCCAGCGAAAATCTCGGCCGCCTAGCAAGTGCAGGTGCAGGTGAAATACCGACTGACCCGCCCCTCGCCCGTTGTTCAACACTGTGCGATAGCCTGCCGTCAGTTCCCGCTCGCCCGCAAGTTTCGCGGCGACGAGTTGCAGCTTGCCGAGCATGGCTGTGTCTTCCGCGGTGGCATCCGTCAGCGAGCCCAAATGCTTCCGCGGGCAGATGAGGACGTGGCTCGGCGCCTGCGGCTGAATATCCTCGAAGGCAAAAATATCCGCGTCCTCGTATACGAGTTTCGACGGAATTTCTTTTTTTCCGATTTTGCAGAACAGGCAGTCGTCCATGAGGAGCACCCCGAGTTCAGAGTCTACAGTTGAGAGTTAAGAGTTGAAAGTCTTTCATCGCGACTACTTGATGCCAAGGTCATTCGGTTGATCCAAGCGCATCACGAAGGTCTGGAATCCATCGCTATTCCGGAGTTGCACGGCGAGCTGTTGCGCGGCGTCCGGACTCGGAACCTGGCCGACGCGCACGCGATAGAAATGGCCCGCCGGCGCGTCATAATCCTGAATAAAAATCGGCTGATAGTGCGCGAGTAAGCGGTCGCGCAGGCGCTCGGCATTTGCGCGATCCGCGAAGGCCCCCACTTGCACGGTGAAGTCTCCCACGGCGGGATTCGGACCCGAGAGCAATTCGATGCGCACGGGAGCAGTGCCGGTGCCGATCATGTCCAGCGCCGCTGCCGCCGCGCGTGCGAGATCGAGAATGCGGTCGCCGACGAACGGGCCGCGGTCGATGACGCGGACTTGGACGTCGCGGCCATTATTCAGATTCGTGACGCGCAGGATACTTCCAAACGGCAGCGTGCGGTGGGCCGCCACGAGCGAATTCATGTCGAAGATTTCGCCATTTGCCGCGCGGCGTCCGTGAAATGGGATTCCGTACCACGATGCGGTTCCCTCCTCGACGAACATGCCGGGCACAAACGGTGCAGTTCGAGTCGGGGGTTGCGCGGCGCCTGGCGCGGAAGGTGGCCGGGGCGGAGCCGTTCGGGGAACGGATTCTGGCGCTGAGGGCGGTGGAGGGGGAGCATTTGCGATCGGTGGGCGTCCGGCGCAGCCGGCAAAAAGGAATGCGGCGAGAAATGGAGAAATCAGCCAGGCTGAACGCGGGAGCTGTGCCAGCCACACGGAAAGGCGCTTACTCACCCCAGGCACCGCCGTCTTTGAGCACTTGCAATGAGCGTCCTTTCCAATTCCCCTATGTACGATTCGGTGTTGGTAGCGGGCTAACTTCGCGCAAGTATGCCTGATGTGTCGCCCCTGCCGGGGCTTGTTGGCTTCGGTCTTACGTTTTCCCACCGCTTCCGCGGTGGGCTACCATCTGCCGTCCCTTCGGGACTCCCACGACTAGTCCAGTGCCACGAATTTCGCGTCCGCGCGCGATTCCGGCTATTATAGGCATGCGAAATTTTTCGAGCAAGGAGACGACGTGCCACTTCCCGTTCGATGGCGCTACAAATTAGACCGCTGGGGCAGCCAAATTGCGGCGATGTTTCACTCCGAGCCGAAACAATTGCGCCCGCGGCTCTGTCCGGCCTGCGGGACGCTGGTTGGCGCAACGGCCACCAAGTGCCATCAGTGCGGCGCGAGCATGACTTTTTCTTTTGCCGCCGCGAGCCGGTCTCTCAGCCGTTGGATGCCGCAGACTTCGCCGGTGACTTACGTGATGCTGGCGATCTGCTGCGTGATGTATGCGCTGTCATTCGTGATCACGATGAAGGTCTCCGGGGGCCAAGGCCTCGGAGGCGGCTTGATGGGGCTCGGCGGAATTGCACTAGACGTAAATCGCCGTCTAGGAGCATCTCTCCGCTTGACCGGTTATATTGACCAACCTGGTGATCTTGGGCAACCGTGGCGTTTAATCACGGCGATTTTCCTGCATGGAGGTCTTCTCCATATTGGATTCAATATGTGGGTGCTGATGGATATTGGGCCGATGGTCGAGGAAATGTACGGCTCGGCACGATACTTGTTCTTGTATGTTGCGACGGGTGTGGCTGGATACCTGCTCAGTTCTTCGGTGGGCCACTTCAGCGTGGGGGCGTCAGGGTCGTTGCTGGGCCTCATCGGCGTGCTCCTCGCGGCTACAACGGGCAGGAAGAGTATGGCCGCGCAGGCTCTGCGAAGCGCGTTGATTCGCTGGCTGATCTATATCGCCGTCCTTGGCTTTCTCTTTAGCGGCACGGACAACTACGCACACTTCGGCGGCGTGGCCTCAGGCTATGTGCTCGGCCGCTTGATGCCCGATAGGACTCCCGCGGACTTGAGCGAGCGGCGCCTCGCCGATTTTCTCGGATGGACTTCGGGGATCGCTATCGCCGTCAGCTTTGGCTTCATGGTGGTGAATTATTTGCATAGTACGTAGGGGCTCTTCCGTAGCACAGGCTTCAGCCTGTGGGGTTTTTGTGCTTGAGACAATTCAAACCCCACAGGCTGAAGCCTGTGCTACTTAAATCACGACTGTTGTTCGTTTACGCGGCGGGCAACTGTGAAGCAATAATGAAAGCCGGAGAAAACCGTGAAGCCGGCGACCAGATAGACAATGATTCTTGTGACGTGTTGCAGCCAGGCCCAATTCTTAACCGCCAGCAGAACCACGGCAAACACGAGCAGGATTTGCAGCGCCGTGGTGGCCTTGCCGTAAATGCTCGGCGGAAACGGCCGGTAGCCGACCACGACCAGGATCACCGCGGCCGCCGTCATGAGGATGATGTCCCGGCTCAGCACGAGCGTGGCGAGCCACCAACCGATCCTCTGGTTCAGCGCCAACACAACATAGGAAGAAGACAGCAGCAGCTTGTCCGCGATGGGATCGAGATACGCCCCGAGAGCGGTCTTCTGATTCAGCGAGCGCGCGAGAATGCCGTCCAGCCCATCCGTCAACCCGGCAACGATTAAAATCGCGAGCGCCAGGCCGTACCGGCCGTAATGAATGGTAATAATGAAAAACGGCAAAAATCCAAGCCGCAGAAACGTGAGTTGATTCGGGACCGTGAAGACGCGAGAGGTCATATTTGGGTTTCGATTCCGCTTACACGAATAGCGCGAGATAGTCCCGCAGGGAACGGCCCACGCGCTGCTCGAACCGTCCACCAAGCGAAGGAATCGATCCGTGCGGCTCGTCGAGCGCGATGCGCTCGATGCGTTGCATCGGGAAAAAGAGCGTGGGAAGCCCGATGCGCTCCCCCTCCGGGTCCATCACCTGCCGGATGAAATCATCAAACGAATTCAGATCGATGCCGCGCAGAGTGACTCCCGAGACGTTCATGGATACAAGGGAACCCCACACTTTTTCCTTGGGCGAGTGCAGGCTCACGATTACGATGGAGTTCGGTTCCAAGGATGCGCTCGCTTCGCTCCCTACGTGCGGAGGTTTGTCTTCTCTCGCGTTACAACGAAATCGTTTTCAAGTTTTCGGCAACGAGCAATTTCGGCTCGGTCAGTTTCTGAACGTCCGCGGGCGTCAAGCCCGCCACCACTTCGCGCAGCACCAGCCCCTCCGGCGTGACCGCGATGACGGCCAGCTCGGTGACGATCAGATCCACGACCTCCAAGCCGGTAAGAGGCAAAGTGCACTTCTTGAGAATCTTGGGCTGGCCGTCCTTCGTGGCGTGCTCCATCGCGATGATCACGTAGGGCGAGCTGGCGACGAGGTCCATCGCGCCGCCCATGCCCTTGAGCATTTTACCGGGGATCGCCCAATTCGCGAGGTTGCCCTTTTCATCGACTTGCAGCGCGCCTAGGACGGTCATGTTCACGTGTGCGCCGCGAATCATTCCAAAGGAATCGGAGCTGGAAAAATAACTCGTCCCCGGAATTTCCGTGACGGTTTCCTTGCCGGCATTGATCAGATCCGCGTCTTCCTCGCCTTCGTACGGGAACGGCCCCACGCCGAGCATGCCATTTTCCGATTGCAGCACGACGTCCATGCCAGCAGGAATGTAGTTGGCGACCAGCGTCGGCGTGCCAATGCCGAGGTTCACATAGAAGCCGTCGCGCAACTCTTGCGCGACACGCCGGGCGATTAGTTCCCGCTTGCTCTCCTCAGACGGAGCCATTTTCTTCCCTTCCGAATTTGAAACCATTTGCGTCATGCGCGTTTTCTCACTGTTCTTTTTTCAATATTTTTTTCGTAATTTACGCCCTGAAAAATCGCGTTCACGAAAATTCCCGGCGTGTGCACCGACTCCGGAGGCAAGGCTCCCAGCTCGACAATCTCCTCGACTTCGGCGATCACGTAATCCGCGGCCGTCGCCATTACCGGATTGAAATTCCGCGCCGTCTTGCGATAGATAAGGTTTCCCCAACGATCGCCTTTCCACGCCTTGATGAACGCAAAATCGCCGCGCAGGCCGCGCTCGAGAATGAATTTGCGCCCGTTAAATTCGCGGACTTCTTTTCCTTCCGCGATCATCGTTCCCACGCCGGTGGGCGTGTAGAAAGCCGGAATTCCCGCGCCGGCCGCGCGCATGCGTTCGGCCAGCGTGCCCTGGGGATTGAGCTCGACTTCGACTTCCCCGCTCAGCACCTGCTGCTCGAACAGTTTGTTTTCGCCGACGTAGCTGGCGATCATTTTTTTAATCTGGTGCGTCTGGAGCAGCAAGCCCAGGCCGGCATCCATCGTGCCCGCGTTGTTCGAGGCCACCGTAAGGTTTTTCGTGCCCTTGCGGCGCACGGCGGCGATGAGGTTTTCAGGAACGCCGCAGGTTCCGAATCCGCCCGCGAGGATGACGGCGCCGTCGAAAAGTTTTTCGATCGCCACGTCGGCGTTGGCTACGCGTTTATCCATCGAATCAGGCTCCCCACGAAATCAGATGCGTATAGAATTTATTCGTAACAGTTTACTGCAAATCGCGCAGAATCTTGTACAGTTCTCCGGCAGCGGAGAATTCTTCTTCGAGCGCGCGCGTCCGCAGATCGCTCCGAACCTGCTCCAATGCCTGGATCATCTGATCCAGCACGCGCTCCAGATTGTCGCTGTTCGTCAGAATAATATCACGCCAAACCGAATACGGACTCCCCGCCAGACGCAACGCGTCACGGAGACCTCGGCCCGCCAGAGTGACCGGCAAGCCCGTTTCATCCGTTTGGCCGCGGACCACTCCCGCGAGCGCCACGGAGAGAAGCTGCGGCAAGTGCGAGACCACCGCCGCGGCGCGGTCATGCGCGTCGGCCTCCAGCCAGACCGGCTCCGCGCCCAGTTTCTCGATGACCGCCACAAATCCCGCAACGCGCAGTTCGCGCTCCTTGACGGCTTTTTCTTTCGCGGATGGGCGAATCAGCGCGTATTTTGAGCCGCGAAACAAATTCGCGTCAGCGGCGGCGATGCCGGAGATTTCTTTTCCAGCCATCGGGTGGCCGCCCAGAAAATGCGCGCCGCCCTTGTGGAACGATTCCGCCGCCACGGCGCAGACCGATCGCTTCGTGCTGCACGCATCTGTAACCAACGCGTTCGGAGGGGCGAGCCGCGCGATTTCCGGTAGCAGCTCGATCGTGTGTCCCACCGGGAGCGCCACGTAGATTATGTCCGCTCCGGCGAGGGCGCGGGAAAGATCGGGAATGCCCTCTTGGATCGCGCCGCGTCCGAATGCGTCCATCAGCACGTCCGGCTTGTCCCAGCCGACGACCACTGAATCAGGAAAATATTTGCGTATCGCGAGGGCGAACGAGCCGCCGATCAATCCTGTGCCAACGATTGCAACGCGGCGGAAGGAGGCGGCCATGGCTTAGGCGATGTTCCGGCCGACGGCGGGGGCGATGATGCGCAGCTCGGCCATGAGTTTTTCAAATTGATCGAAGAAGAGCGATTGCGCGCCGTCGGAAAGCGCGTGCTCTGGATCGTTATGCACTTCGAGGAGCAAACCGTCGGCGCCGGCCGCCACCGAGGCGCGCGCCATCGGAGGAACTTTATCGCGAATTCCCGTGCCGTGCGATGGGTCGGCCAAGATCGGAAGGTGCGAGAGTTTCTTGATGACGGGAATCGCGGCGATGTCGAGCGTGTTGCGCGTGGCGGTTTCAAATGTGCGGATGCCGCGCTCGCAAAGGATCACGTTATGGTTGCCGCCGGCCATGATGTATTCGGCGCTCAGCAAGAGTTCTTCAATCGTTGCGGACATGCCGCGTTTGAGAAGCACCGGTTTACTGACCGTTCCGAGCGACCGTAGAAGGAAATAATTTTGCATATTGCGCGCGCCGACCTGAAAAATATCCACGTAGGGCAGCATCAGCTGAATCTGCGACGCGTCCATCACCTCGCTGCAAACAAGCAAGCCGCTCTTTTCCGCAGCGTCGCGCATCATGACGAGTGCTTTCTCGCCGTGCCCTTGAAAACTGTAGGGAGAGCTGCGCGGCTTGAACGCACCCCCGCGCAGGATCTTCGCGCCGGCTTTCGCGACGCGATCCGCAATCAAACCAATTTGTTCAGGTGTCTCGACCGAGCATGGACCCGCGGCGACTACAACTTCCGTACCGCCAATACGCACGCCGCGCGGCAGTTCCACCACGGTTCCCTGCGGGCGAAATGCGCGGCTGGCCAGTTTGTAAGGCTGCGTGATGCGCACAACTTCGCGCACGCCGTCGATGACTTCGATGTCCCGCGGATCAAAGTCCGGAGGAACTCCGACGGCGCCCAGAACCGTTTGCGACGCGCCCGTCGAGCGGTGAATGTCGAATCCCATCGACACCAGGCGATCGATGACGTGCTGGATCTGCTCTTCTTTCGCGCCTTCTTGCATTACGACAACCATTTCAACTCCTGTTCCTCTTCACGAGGCTCGCATGCTTGGTAGCGCCGGCGTCTCGCCGGCGGTTTTGGCAGCTATTGGCGATGCGGAAAACTTGCCGGCGAGACGCCGGCGCTACGAAAACCGTTCGCCCCTCAAAGCGAAAGTCCGTATTTACCTTTCTTTTTTTCCGTCGCCGCCGTGCATTACGGCGCGCTCGACCGATCGCGCTTCATCCAGGATCCGCTCGAAGAGGCGGCGAATCGCTGCGTCCGGAAGCGGCCCGGGATTCGCCTGCGCTACGCCATCGAGCACTTGCTTCTCCCTGTCCGGCTGGTAGAGCGCTTCGCCTGACGCTTGCTTGAGCCGCCCGATTTCGACCACGCAACGCGAGCGCTCGTTCAGCAGCTCGACAAGCCGCCGGTCGATCTCGTCAATCTTGCGGCGCCAGTCATCTACGCTCTTGTCTGGCACACTCCTGTCCGGCACGCTCATGCCTGTGGCTCCCGCCGGCTCATCCCGGTCACTGCCGCGCCTTTCAGCAACTTAACGCGCGCGGCCAGCGCCGCAGCCGCTGCGTCGACGGCCCCTGCGCGCTCGATCTCTTCCACCAAAGCCGAACCGACCACGGCGGCATCGGCCAATCCACCAAGCAACGAGACATGCCCCGGCTGCGAAATCCCGAAACCGATGGCAATCGGAAGCTCGGTGAAGCGCCGCACGCGCCGCGCCAGGGCCGGCAATTCGTCCGCGAGTCGGTCCTTCGCGCCGGTCACGCCGGTGCGCGAAATCAGGTATAGAAATCCGCTGGTCGATTTGGCGATGAGCGCGAGGCGATCGTCTGTCGATGTGGGCGCGGCCAGGAAAATTGTGTCCAGGCCGCGCGAGGACATTGCCGCGCGATAGTCGACTGCCTCCTCAGGAGTGAGGTCGGTGATCAACACGCCGTCGGCTCCCGCTGCTTTTGCCGCGTCGCCGAATTTCTCAAGCCCCATCTGCAGGACTGGATTGAAATAGCTGAACAAAACGAGCGGCACTTCGGTCCTCACGCGCAGCGATTTCACGAGCGACAGCACGCCGGCGAGCGTCGCGCCGCCTCGCAGCGCGCGTTCGCTTGCGCGTTGAATCACCGGGCCATCGGCCACGGGATCGCTGAAAGGCACGCCCAGTTCGATGACGTCCGCGCCCGCGTCTGCCAGGGCGAGCACGAACTGCTCGGTCGCGGCGAGCGTCGGGTCGCCCGCGGTGATGTACGCGACGAGACCCATTTCGCCCGTTCGGCGCAAGCCGGCAAACCGCTGCGCGATGCGCGATGGATTCGTCATCGTTGTGGTCGCGTGTGCCATGACAAAAAAGTCTTTAGTAGCGCAGGCTTCAGCCTGTGGGGTTTCGTACTTGCATGGAACAAAACCCGCAAGCTGAAGCATGCGCTACTGAACCCCTACAAGTAGCGAGCTAGGATTTCCATATCCTTGTCGCCCCGGCCCGATAGGTTCAAAATCACAATCGCGTCACGGGACATTTTCGGTGCGCGCACGATCAATTCGGCGAGCGCGTGCGCTGATTCGAGCGCGGGGATGATGCCCTCCATACGCGCGAGCGTGCGCGCGGCAGCGACCGCCGCGTCGTCGCTCACGGCCGTGTACTCGGCGCGATGCCGGTCGGCGAGCCAGGCGTGCTCGGGACCGATTGCGGGATAATCCAAGCCCGCTGAAACAGAATGCGTGGTCGCGATCTGGCCGTCGGGAGTCTGCAACACATAGGAATAAGTGCCCTGCAACACTCCCGGTCGCGCGCCCGAGTATCCTGCCGCGGCAGCCATACGCGCGGCGTGCTCACCAAGCGTGGTGCCGCGTCCTCCTGCTTCCACGCCCAGCAATTTCACATTCGCATCGTTCAGAAATGCGTGGAACAAACCAATCGCGTTGGAACCGCCTCCGACGCACGCGACGAGCAAGTCCGGCAAGCGCTTTTCAGTCTCCAAAATCTGCGCGCGCGCTTCGAGGCCGATCACGCGATGAAAATCGCGCACCATCATCGGATACGGATGCGCTCCCAAAACCGAGCCCAGCAAATAATGCGTCGTGCGCACATTCGTGACCCAGTCGCGCATCGCTTCGTTGATCGCGTCCTTGAGCGTGCGCGTGCCGGAATTCACGCCCACCACTTCCGCGCCCAGCAAACGCATGCGGAAGACGTTGAGCCGCTGGCGCTCCATGTCTTCGACGCCCATGTAGACCACGCACTCGAGACCCAGTCGCGCCGCAACCGTCGCGGTGGCGACGCCGTGCTGGCCCGCGCCCGTTTCCGCGATGATGCGGCGCTTCCCCATGCGCACGGCCAGCAAGCCCTGGCCGATGCAGTTGTTAATTTTGTGCGCGCCGGTGTGGAGCAGGTCCTCGCGCTTGATGTAGATGCGCGGCCCGCCCAAATGCTGCGTCAGCCGCGAGGCAAATTGCAGCGGCGTGGGGCGTCCGGCAAAATTCTTGAGCAAGTAGTCGAGTTCTTTTTGGAAGCTCGGATCTTTGCGCGCCTCCTCGTATGCGTGCTCGAGTTCTTCGAGCGGCGCAACGAGCGTCTCCGGAACGTAGCGGCCCCCGTAAGGACCGAAGCGGCCCTTTGCGTCCGGCCAAGTTTGTGTTGCGGTGGACAAAGAGTTCCTCTCCTTTCAAAAAATTCGGGCCGTGTAGCGCCCACCTTCAGGTGGGCATTTTATGGCCACGCAGATGCCCGCCTGAAGGCGGGCGCTACATAGACAAAACCCGTATCAGACAGTCCCTAAATAACAGCGGCAAACAGCGCGCGCAAACGCGCGGGATCCTTGCGCCCGGGCCGCGCTTCGACGCCGCTGGCCACATCCACGGCGTACGGCCGCGCGACGCGAATGGCCTCGGCGATATTTTCCGGCGTCAGGCCACCCGCTAGGATGATCCGCCCGTAGCGGCCCGCAGCGCGCGCCAATTTCCAATCCAGTGCGCGGCCTGTCCCGCCGTGCAAACCGCGCGCGAATCCATCCAGCAGTATGGCATCAGCAGCGCGGTACCGGGCCAGCGAAGCGACGCGGAATCCTCGCTTCACTTGAACCGCCTTAATCACCCGGTGCTTTCGAGCCAATTCGGCCACTTCCCCAGGCGATTCCGCTCCGTGAAGTTGCACCGAGCCGAGCCGCAGCGCACGCGCCAGTGCATCCACCACCAGCGGCGGCCAATTCACAAACACGCCGACCGCCTCCACAAACGGCGGCAGACGCCGAATGATGCTCCACGCATCCGCGGGGCTGATGGCGCGCGGGCTGGGCGGATAAAAATTGAATCCGAGCGCGGAAGCCCCCAGGTCAATGGATAAGCGCGCGTCGTCCCAGGTGGTGATCCCGCAAATTTTAACACGAGTCGGCATGAGATTTTTGTAGCGCGGGCTTCAGCCTGCGGGGTTTGGTTCTTTCAAGGACGAACCCCCGCAGGCTGAAGCCTGCGCTACTTTAGGCACCCAACAATTCGCGCAGCGCCGCCGCCGGGTCCGGCTGGGCCATGAGATGCTCGCCGATGAGGAACGCGTCAAATCCCGCGGCCCGAAGGCGCGTCAGATCCCCGTGGGAGCGCAGGCCGGATTCGCATACGGCAATACATTCGTCGGGGATGGCCTCGATCAATTCCGTCGAAGTTTCGACCCGCACTTCGAGCGTGCGCAGATCGCGGTTGTTCACTCCCAAGATACGCGCGCCCGCCGCCAAAGCCCGCGCCAACTCCTCGCGCGTGTGTACTTCGACGAGCGGCTCCATTCCCAGTTCGCGGCCGAGCGCGAGCAATTCGCCGAGGAGCGCGTCACCGAGTCCCGCAACGATGAGCAGGAACGAATCGGCATCCGTCGCACGCGTCTCCCAGACCTGCCATGGATCGATGATGAAATCCTTGCGCAGCACAGGGAAACCCACCGCCGCGCGGGCATCGCGCATGTATTTCAAATCGCCCTGAAAGAATTCCTCTTCAGTTAACACGGAGAGCGACGCCGCTCCGGCCGCCTCGAAACTCTTCGCCAGCGCCACCGGGTCGAAATCGGCGCGAATCAAGCCGCGTGAAGGCGAGGCCTTCTTCAGTTCGGCGATCACGTTCAGCGAATCGCGCGTCAGGGCGGCTGCAAAATCTCGCACGGGCTTTGCATGCTTCACCCCGAAACGCAGCGCGGTCTCCGGAACGGATTTCTTGCGGTGAGCAATCGCGGCGCGGCGCGCCTCGATGATGCGGTCGAGCACAGTCCCGGATTTGGCTTCTGCCGCCATGGGCGTGTCTATTGTCTCCAATCAGAGCAGGAGCGGAAACCATCATGCTAACGTCCGACGCAGGGGGAGTCAATCGCGCGCGAAGCGGGGTCGCGGCGTCATTTGAAATTCGGTGTAGCGCCTGGATTTGAACGATTAGAAAACCAGCTACGCTTCCGCCATTGCCGTTCGAGGCGTCAGGACCGTGAGCACAATCGCGATCAGCAACAGAGCGGGTACATCGCCGTACAAATGCCCACGATGCTCGGGGTAGACCAGCGACTGCGCCGCCATGATCCCACCATGCGCAACGCTCGACCAGACGGTGAACCAGATGAGGCTCAAGTTCTTGAGGGGGTTGCGCGCCGCGAGCACCAGAAAGACGCCGAGTGTCGCGTAAACTCCCAAAATCATCTGCAGATAATTCGACTGGCCGCTCGTGTGCCACACCCAACCCGACGGCCAGAAAATGGTCATGGGGTACACGCCAACTATGAAGATGATCCCGATCGCCACGAGCGCAATACGAAGAGGTTTGAGGTTTTTGTTATCAGCCATGTCAATTCCTCCATAGTGTTCAATCGATTTCGATTCACAAGGGGGGCCGAATTGGGAGGATTAAAGCACAAGAACCGAAGTTGAGATAGGGGATATTTTTATATGAAATCGCTACCCGCAAGGATGACTTCGGATCCTCGAAAAACGTAATCGGCTCCATGACTCACAAACGACAATCTCAGTCATATTGCGAGGCGACCAACCGCCCTCCGCATTGCCCCGCGGTGGCAGGGCCTGAAGTGGCTATTTCGCGCTGAACCGGATGATTGTGTCGGAATTGTCGAGGACGATTGTTTTTGCGGTGCCCGCCAGGCGAATCTCCTCGAGCGAACGCGATCCATCGGAATTCACTCGGAGGAGAACGGCGTTTTCCGTGTACTTCACTCCGCTCTTCACCCAGACGCCGCGAGCCGTGGCGATGAACTGGCCCTCCCTCCACAATGTTACCCGGACACTTGAATTGCTGGACTCCAAAGTCAGCTCGTACATCCCTTCCGGAATTTCCGCTCCGTTCATTAGGAAGGGAGCCTGCAGGAAGAAGGGACGGGCTGAATTCTTCTTGGCCGGGACCGGGAAACTCGCGGCCAGCAAGATCAATGCGGTGAGAGCAGCGCCTCTGATTTTCATTTCTCCCTCTGTTCAGGCGGCCGATAGCGTTTCGATCTGGGGCAGCCCAGCTCGATCTTTCGATTCTCCCCGCAGCCAGATTCAAGACCAGACTCAAATTGGCTTGCAGCCAAATTGGTGCGCAACCCAAATTGGCTCGCAGCCAATTTGGACGCAAATGCCGCAATTTCACTTTGTCATCCGTCAGGTCGCGTCCTAACGACGGTACTCAGAACCGCTGATGGGACGCTATCCGGATCTTGCGGTGAAACTCAATTTTCTTTTGGCAAGTCGAAGAATGGTAGAAAAACAGGGAGGCGTCCTGTATTTTCAAACCCAGAGTTTCGGGAGTACCGCAGCTTTTTCGGGAGGCGGTGTGTCGCAAGACGAGCTGACAATCCTCGAGCGCGAAATTACGAATTGCCGGAAGTGCCCGCGCCTGGTGCCTTACCGCGAGGAAGTCGCGCGCACCAAGCGGCGCGCCTACCGCGACTGGACCTACTGGGGACGCCCCGTCCCGGCGTTCGGCGATCCTGAAGCCCGGCTCGTCATCATCGGCCTCGCGCCCGCCGCGCACGGGGCCAACCGCACGGGGCGAATGTTTACCGGGGACCGGTCGGGGGATTTTCTGTACGAGCAACTCTATCGCGCGGGCTTCGCGAACCAGCCGCAATCGAAGCGCGCCGATGACGGACTGAATTTAAAGGACGCGTTGATTTCGGCGGCGATTCGCTGCGCGCCGCCCGCCAACAAGCCGCTGCCGGAAGAAATCCAAAACTGCCTGCCATATCTCGAACGGGAGCTCTTGTTGATCCGGCCGCGCGCCATCCTTGCTCTGGGAGGTATCGCGCTCAACACGTATCTCGACTTGCTGAAGCGGCAGGGATTGATCGCCTCGCGGGCGGCGTTCCCATTCACGCATGGCGCGAGCTTCGCGCTGCCGGGGGATCTCCCTCGCCTCTTTGCCGCTTACCATCCTAGCCAACAAAACACGCAGACCGGGCGCCTGACGCCGGCCATGTTCGCGCGCGTCCTCCGGCGAATTCGGAAATTCCTGGCATGATCGTCAGTTGATCCGTGTAGGACGGGCTTCAGCCTGTCTGGTTTTGATGGGAGCTCATCCATAAGTGCGACAGGCTGAAGCCCGTCCTACAGAGGTGTCTCGCCGGGAAGCGAGGGAGCGGGCACAGGCTGTTGCGCCACTGTTTTGCGGCGCGCGAGCTTGGCTCGCAGCCGGTCCATGTAGAGATAAACAACCGGAGCGGTGAACAGCGTTAGCAACTGGCTCACCATCAGGCCGCCAACAATGCTGATTCCCAATGGGCGGCGCAATTCCGAACCCATGCCCGATCCGAGCGCCAAGGGTAAGCCGCCGAGCATCGCCGCGGTGGTGGTCATCATGATGGGACGGAATCGCAGCAGGCAAGCCTGATAAATCGCCTCAATCGGCTTCTTGCCCTCCTTGCGTTCCGCATCCAAAGCGAAATCGATCATCATGATCGCGTTCTTCTGCACGATCCCGATCAGCAGAATGATTCCGATCAGGGCGATCACGCTCAGATCGGTGTGCGTGATTCGCAACGCGAGAAGCGCGCCGACGCCCGCCGAGGGCAGTGTAGAGAGAATCGTGATCGGATGAATGTAGCTCTCATAGAGCATGCCCAGCACGATGTACACGGTCAACAACGCCGCCAGGATCAGGTACGGCTCGTTCCGCAGGGATTCCTGGAATGCCTGCGCCGTCCCCGAAAAACTGCGGTGTATGGTTTCCGGCACACCCATCTGCAATGTGGCCGCTTCGATTTCCGTGACGGCTTCGCCGAGCGCCACGCTGGGATCGAGATTGAACGAAATCGTCACGGATGGAAATTGCCCCTTGTGATTCACCGCCAGCGGCGTGGTCCTCTGTTCGTAGTGAGAAACGGCGCTCAACGGGACCATGCCCCCGGCCGGCGAACGCAGGTACAGGCTTTGCACTGCGTCCGGGCTGTTCTGATATTCGGGATCGACTTCCATGACGACGTGGTACTGGTTCAGCTGCGTGTAAATCGTGGAGACCTGGCGCTGTCCAAACGCATCGTAAAGCGTATCGTCGATTTGCTGCGACTGGATCCCCATGCGCCCGGCGGTATTCCGGTCCAGCACGAGCGAAGCCTGTAGGCCCTTGTCCTGCTGATCGCTGGTCACATCGCGCAGACCGGGCAGCGTCCGCAGGCGGGCCTCGATTTGCGGCGACCAGGTCTGGAGTTCATCGAGTGTTTCTCCCTGCAGCGTGTACTGATATTGCGAACTCGTGAATAGTCCACCGACGCGGACGTCCTGGTAGGACTGCAAAAAGACTGTGGCGCCGGGGACCACGGCGGCCTTTTGCCGCAGCCGTGCGATCACGCCATCGGCGTCGATCTTTCGCACGCTGATGTCTTTCAGCTCAATGATCATGCGCCCGATGTTTTCCGCGCCGCCGCCGACAAAGGATTCCACGTCTAGCACGGCCGGATCGCTGCGGATGATGTTTTCAAACTGGATGAGTTTCTCCATCATCAGCGGAAACGAAATGTCCTGCGCGCCGATAATGGCGCCGTTCAACCGGCCGGTATCCTGCTGCGGGAAGAAGCCCTTCGGAATGACGATATATAAATACACATTGAGGCAAACGGCCGCAATGGTGACCGCCAGCATCAGCGGCTGATGAGCGAGGACCCAGCGCAATCCTCTGCCGTAGCCGCGGTGCATCCAGGAGAAGATTTTTTCTCCCAGCATATACAGGCGCCCGTGATTCATACCCTTGGGAGATTTCAGGAATCGCGCGCACATCGTGGGTGTTACCGAGAGCGAAACGCACAAGGAAACCGCAATCGAAATACTGAGCGTGACCGCGAATTCACGGAACAATCGCCCCACGACGCCGCCCATGAGGAGAATGGGAATAAAAACGGAAATCAGCGAAGTGCTCATCGACAGGACCGTCGGACCAATTTCCCGCGAGCCCTTGAGAGCCGCTTGCATCGGTGAATCGCCGGCTTCCAGATAACGCGCAATATTCTCAATCACGACGATGGCGTCATCGACGACAAATCCGGTCGCGATCGCCAGCGCCATCAAAGATAGATTGTCGATACTGAACCCTAGCAGGTACATCACGCCAAACGTCCCCACCAGGGAGAGCGGCACGGAAACGCTGGGAATCACCGTGGCCCACACATTGCGCAAGAACAGGAAGATCACCATGACCACCAGCACGACGGTGAGCATCAGGGTGAACTGAATATTGCGCACCGACGCGCGGATCGTCCGAGTCCGGTCCGACGTCACCAAAAAATCAACCGTCGGGGGTATCGACGAACGGAGTTCCGGAAGGAGTTCTTCGATCTTGTCCACCGTCTTGATAATGTTCGCGCCGGGCTGCCGGGAAATAATCATGATGACGCCCGGCAGTCCGTCGCTGTACGCCCCGTTGCGGAAATCTTCGACGCCGTCGGAAACGTTGGCAATATCCTTCAGCCGGACGGGCCCGCCGTCGCGATAGGCAACGATGAGCGGCAGATACTCAGGCGTCGTGAGCAACTGGTCCGTCGCGAAAATAGTCCACCGATTGTCTCTGTCCTCGACCAGGCCCTTCGGCGAATTGACATTTGCCGCTTGCAGCGCCAATCGCACTTGCGCGAGGCCAATCTTGTAGTGAGCGAGTGCCAGTGGATTCAGGTCCACGCGCACGGCGGGTTTGGCGCCACCCCCGACATAAACAAGTCCCACGCCATCCACCTGAGAAATTTTCTGAGCCAGAATGGAGTCCGCGATATCGTACAGCCGGCTGCGCGGGACCACGGGCGAGGTCAGGGAAAGGATCATGATCGGTGCGTCGGTGGGGTTGGATTGCCGGTAGCGAGGCGGGCTTGGCAATGTCGTGGGCAACTGTCCGGCCGCCGCATTGATAGCCGCTTGCACATCGCGGCCCGCGGCATTGATGTCGCGGTCCAGGTCCAACTGAAGGATGATGGTCGTCGCGCCGAGTTGGCTGCTCGAGGTCATCTCCGTGACGCCGGCGATGCGCCCAAAGGAGCGCTCGAGGGGCGTCGCCACGGACGATGCCATCGTTTCAGGGCTCGCCCCAGGGAGGTTGGCCTGCACGATAATCGTAGGGAAGTCGACCTTTGGTAGCGGGGCAACTGGAAGGAAGATGTATGCCATGGCGCCGCCCAGAAGTATCGCGGCGCTCAGCAGCGAGGTAGCGACAGGGCGTTCGATAAAGGGCCGGGAGATGTGCATATGCCGCTAAACCCTATTTCAAAAATGGCTCGGGATTTACAAATCTTTGAAAAGTCTCCGTTTCCACGGGCGCGAACATTCCCGGGACGGCGCCTAATCCGCGGGGGCATTGGCCGGGGCTGTGGCTTCGATGGTCGTTCCGTGCCCGAGGCGCTTCGCAAGCCGGTCAAACGCGAGATACACGACCGGGGTCGTGAAAAGCGTCAGCGCCTGGCTGAAGATCAATCCACCGACGATCGCGATGCCCAACGGCTTGCGCAATTCCGCTCCGGTGCCCCCGCCGAGGGCCAGCGGCAAACCGGCGAGCATGGCGGCCATGGTGGTCATCAGGATGGGGCGGAATCGCAACAGGCAAGCCTGATAAATAGCGTCAACGGGATTCTTGCCTCCCTTGCGTTCCGCATCGAGCGCAAAGTCGATCATCATGATCGCGTTCTTCTGAACGATTCCAATCAGCAGGATAATTCCTATGAGCGCAATGATGCTGAAATCGGTGTGCGTAAGCAGTAGGGCGAGAAGCGCTCCGACTCCTGCCGAGGGCAGCGTCGAAAGAATCGTGACGGGATGGATGTAGCTCTCGTAGAGCACGCCGAGAACGATGTACACGGTCACCAGCGCGGCCAGAATCAGGATCGGCTCATTCGCCAGGGCGGCCTGGAAGGCTTGCGCCGTTCCCTGGAATCCCGCGTGGATACTCGCCGGAAACCCGAGATCCTGCTGCGCCTGCTTGATGGCGTCCACGGCCTGGCCGAGCGATGCGCCTTGCTTCAAGTTAAAGGAAAGAGTCACCACGGGGAATTGTCCCTGGTGGTTGACGGCGATGGGAGCGAGTTCCGAGGAGTACTGTGTGAACGCGCTGAGCGGCACCTGCGTTCCATTCGACGAGTGAACGTAAATCAGTTTGAGCGCGTCGGGATTCTGCTGGAACGTCGGATTCACTTCGAGCACGACGTGGTACTGGTTCAATTGCGTGAAAATCGTGGAGACTTGCCGCTGGCCGAACGCGTCGTACAACGTGTCGTCAATCACTTGCGGAAGGATTCCCAGCCTTGAGGCCGTGTCGCGGTCAATCTCCAGAGTAGCCTGCGTGCCGAGCTGCTGCTGGTCGCTCGCCACATCGGTCAACTGAGGCAAATTTCTGAGCTTATCGATCAGTTTTGGGGTCCACTCGGCAAGCTCCCGTCCGTCCGCGTCTTCCATCGTGTACTGGAATTGCGTGCGGCTGATTCGGTCCTCGACGGTCAGATCCTGCACGGGCTGCAGATAGAGCGTAATTCCCTTCACGTCGTTCAGGCTCGCTTGCAGGCGGCGAATCACGGCTTCCGCGTCATCCTTTCTTTCTTCGCGCGATCTCAGATTGATCTGAATGCGCCCGCTGTTCGGCAGCATGTTGACGCCGTCGACGCCGATAAACGAAGAGAGGCTGACGACATCGGGATCCTTTAAAATGACTTTCACGAGAGCCTGCTGGCGTTCTCCCATGGCGAGAAACGAAATGGTGGCCGGGGCTTCCGAGATGCCCAGGAGGACCCCGGTATCCTGTACGGGGAAAAAGCCTTTGGGAATGACCAGGAACAGAAATATCGTAAGTGCAAGTGTTCCGGCCGTGACGACCAGGGTGGCCGGCTGATGCTTCAGCACAAATCGCAGGATCGTCGCATATTGCTCGATGATCCAATTCAGCGAATTTTCCGAAACCCGGTAGAACCAGCTCTTCTCCGAATCTTTTTGATGGCGCAAAATTTTCGAGCACATCATCGGCGTGAGCGTCAGCGACACCACGGCCGAAACCAGAATCGTCACACTCAGGGTGATCGCGAATTCCCGGAACAGTCTGCCCACAACATCCTGCATGAACAGGAGCGGAATCAGCACGGCGATCAGCGACACCGTGAGCGATAGAATGGTGAAGCCGATCTGCTCGGAACCTTTGAGCGCGGCCTCGAGAGGCGGGTCGCCCTCTTCGATGTAGCGGGTGATATTTTCGATCATGACGATGGCATCGTCGACCACGAACCCGGTCGAAATCGTGAGCGCCATCAGCGACAGGTTGTCCAAACTGTATCCCAGCAAATACATCACGCCGAAAGTGCCCACCAGCGAAAGGGGCACGGCCACGCTGGGGATGGCGGTCGCCGCCAGGCTGCGGAGAAACAAAAAGATGACGAGCACGACCAGCGCCACGGTCAGCATCAGCTCGAATTGCACGTCCGACACGGAAGCCCGGATCGTGGTGGTGCGGTCGGTCAGAATGGAAAGCTGGACCGAAGAAGGCAGCGATGCCTTGAGCTGCGGGAGCAGGTTTTTGATGCGGTCCACCACGTTGATGATGTTCGCTCCCGGCTGCCTTTGAATGTTGACGACCACGGCGGGCCTGTCGTTTTCCCAAGCCGCCAGTTTGACGTTTTCCGCGCTGTCAATGACATTGGCCACGTCCATGATGCGGACCGGGGCGCCGTTCTTGTAAGTGATCACGATGGGCTTGTACGAATCGGCTGTCATCAACTGGTCATTTGCCCAAATCGTAAATGCCTGCTGGGAACTGTCCAGATTGCCTTTCGCCTGGTTGACGTTCGCCTGCCCCAGCGCCGTGCGCAAATCTTCCAGACTCAATCCATAGGACGCCAGCGCCGTCGGGTTCGCCTGAATCCGCACCGACGGCTTTTCTCCGCCGCTGATGCTCACCAGGCCGACACCCGGCAATTGCGCAATTTTCTGTGAAAGGACCGTGTCCGCCATGTCCTCAAGTTTCGTCAAGGGCAGCGAGTCGGCAGTCAAAGCGAGCGTAAGCACGGGAGTGTCGGCGGGGTTGGTCTTGCTGTAAATCGGCGGGTTGGGAAGGTTCGTCGGGAGATAGGTGGTCGCGGCGTTGATCGCGGCCTGGACCTGTTGCTCGGCCACGTCGATATTCAGATCGAGCACAAATTGCAGCGTGATGAGTGACGCACCGAAAGAGCTCGTCGAGGTCATCTGATTGAGCCCGGGCACCTGGCCGAATTGCCGCTCGAGTGGCGTGGTCACAGACGAGGCCATCACCGAGGGACTCGCCCCCGGATAAAACGTGAGAACCTGGATCGTCGGATAGTCAACCTGGGGCAGGGCGGAAACGGGAAGCTGCCGGTACGCCACCGCCCCGGCGAGTAAAATTGCAGCCATGAGTAGCGACGTCGCGATCGGACGCAGAATAAATGGCCGGGACGGATTCATCAGCTTTGCTTTCTCTTCGTTTTGTTTTTCGGCGGGCTGGAATGATCGGAATCTTTGCCGGGAGCAGGAACGCCGGCAGTACTGCCTCCGGAACCGCTCGGCGAGACATCATGCACTTCCACAGGAGTGCCCGACTGCAACCGTTCTTGTCCGTCCACCACTACTTGATCGCCAACCGAGACGCCCGAGGCGAGCAAGGCGATATTCCCCTGGGTCAAATCCACGTTGACGGGCTGCATGTTTGCCTTGCCGTCCTTCACGGTATAGACATACGAACCCTGCGTCCCGCGCTGAATCGCCGCCAACGGCACCACGATGGCATCTTTGCGCACGGCAAGCATTAAACGTGTGTTAACGAATTGATTCGGCCAGAGCGACAAATCACGATTTTCAAAAGCAGCTTTGAATCGAACGGTCCCCGTGGTGGGATCGATCTGATTGTCAACTGTCAAGAGCTTGCCCGCCGCTAGCTTGCTCTGATCGTCACGGCTGTAGGCTTCGACGCCCAACTCTTCACGTTTCATGTGCTGGATGACTTCCGGGAGGTTGTCTTCCGGCAGCGTGAAAAGAACCGCAATCGGCTGCACTTGCGTGATGACCACCAGGCCATTTGGATCCGTGGCATGAATCATGTTGCCCTGATCGACGAGCCTTAGCCCGACGCGTCCGCTGAGCGGCGCCGTAATCTTGCAATAGATCAATTGTAATTTCTCGTTGTCGATTTGCGCCTGGTCGGCGCGCACGGCGCCTTCCAGTTGTGACACCATGGCGTTCTGCGTATCCACCTGCTGCGAAGCGATGACGCCCTCTTTCGCCAACTGGTCGTAGCGCTTGAAATCGACGCGGGCATTGTCCAGCTGCGCTTTATCGCGGAAGAGTTGCCCGTCCATTTGTTCCAGCGCCACCTGGAAAGGGCGAGGATCAATCTCGGCCAAGAGATCGCCATCACGCACGAATTGCCCCTCCGTGAAATTGACCTTTTGCAGCTCGCCATCCACGCGGCTCTTTACCGTAACCGTGTTAAACGCGGTCACCGACCCAAGACCCGAAAGATAATAAGGCACGTTTTGCTTCAGAGCCGTCGTGACGGCCACCGAGACCGGGCCCAATGCGGCTGCCTTGGCGCCGGGCGCGGGCGCGGCCTTGCTCTCGGAAGAAGGGCGCGTCTTGTAATAGTAATACGCGCCACCGGCCAGCACGATTAGCGCGAGGACCCACAGCCAACCACTCTTCTTCGGCTTGCCGGTTTCGCCGCCGAGAGGGTGCAGGTCCGATTGACGCTCCGCTACGTTTTGTTGCGAGGTATGAGGAATGGCCATATTTGTCCTGTCAGTTTGTATGAATTGACCCGACCCTATTGATTGACGTATTCGAACCAGCCCCGGTTACGCCATCCCTCAAATGGCACAGGCATTCCAGGTTGGTAGCGATACCGGGAATCCTTTTAAGCCACCAGAATCCCAAGGAATTTGCCGTTTTCTCCTTTGTTTCCAGTAAGGCCGTAGCCCTGAAACGCCCTTTAGCGCCCCGCACGGCCCCATTTACCTATACCCGGTAATGGCGCAAAAAGCTATACGCGGGTGCTGATTTGTATTCGGACAGAGCTGATACCGCCTTCGTCCGCAGGCCAAACTGATCCTCTACCGTCGGATGTTCTCCTGGGTACCCGCCAAAAACAGTACCTTTATGGTATTTACTTATTAGTGACTATCGAGCTATGGTGAGCCGCGTTCCAAGGAGGAACACAAAAATGAAAACGAAGAAAGGAAAGGTCGCCAAGAAGGCGAAGAAAACCACGAAACGAGCGCAAGTGAGGTCAAAGGCGATCGCCGAGGGTGCGCGCCTTTTTGCTCTCGCCGGACGCCCGACTAAAGCTCAGTTCGTTAAGGTGTACGGAGCAAGGGGACCGACGATGACCTGGGCGCAACGCGCCGAAGCGGGCGTGGACGCAAAACACTTTCAGGGCGCTTGACTAAGCATATCCGTACACACCCTTGAGTTTGCATTTGACATGCATGGGTATTAGTTCACAATTGAGTTGGCCGATTCTCTCCCCCTCCCCGGAAACTCCTTCCGAGTCGACCTGATGATTGTACGAAGGTAGCTTCCAAACATCATCTCTTGAGATGACTATGACCGCCCTTGGGACGGTCTTGGGTACGGTGCCGTGGTCCGAAGTGTTGATCGGATCACAAAGCAGAAACAGTTGTCCTTGGTTGTTGGCTTATTGACGCGAAACAGACTCGTCAGCACCAAAGTGCTCTTCCATGATCTCAAATCATATAGCGCTTGTCGGTTCGTACAGCCTGGGCCTGGTGGCTCTTTCCGTTGTGATCGCCATTTGTGCATCTTATGCGGCACTCGACCTGGCAGGTCGAGTAACGGCGGCGCGAGGTCGTGTTCGAGTCCTGTGGACTATGGGCGGAGCCACAGCGATGGGACTCGGCATCTGGTCCATGCACTACATTGGGATGCTGGCGTTCCGTCTGCCGATACCTGTGTTCTATAACTGGCCGACGGTCGTTTTATCCCTGTTGGCGGCCATTTTGGCATCCGCTGTGGCCTTGTATGTCGTGAGTCGAGAACGGATGGGCGCATGGCGGGCAGGGGTTGGAAGTATCCTCATGGGTGGCGGCATTGCCGCGATGCACTACATCGCTATGGATGCCATGCGTTTGGCCGCAATGTGCCACTACGACAATGCTCTTGTGGCTCTGTCGGTAGTCCTTGCGATCGTTATTTCATTCGTCGCGCTTTGGTTGGCGTTCCTTTCGAGGGTAGAGAAAAGTGGTGGTGCGTGGCGGAAAATTCGGAGCGCCGTCGTCATGGGAGCAGCCATTCCTGTGATGCACTACACGGGAATGGCTGCGGCCAGTTTCATGCCTTCGGGCGAAGCCCCAAATCTGTCACACGCGGTGGATATTTCGGCGCTGGGAATGACAGCCATTGTCATGGTGACGCTGATGGTGCTCGGGCTGGCAGTACTGACGTCGCTCTTCGATCGACGATACTCGATTCAGAAGGATTTCAGCAGGGGCATCATCGATTGCTTGCCGGGTATTTTCTATTTTATCGACGAACACGGGCAAATATTGCGTTGGAACAATTCTTTTGAGGATGTGTCAGGCTATTCTGCGGAAGAAATCTCCCGAATGTCGGTTCTGGACTTCTTCAAGGAAACGGACAAGAGACTCGTCGCCGAGCGCATGCAGCAGGCCTTTTCAGAGGGTGCTGCCACAGCCGAAGTTCCCTTCGTCGCCAAGGATCAAACCGAGACTCCTTACCTGTTTTCCGGAAACAAGCTCGTGTTTGAAGGCAAACCCTGCCTGATCGGCCTTGGGATCGATATCACCAAACGCAAGCTGGCGGAAGAAGCACAAAACAAAAGTGCGGAGGAATTCCGGGCCGCCTTTGAAGATGCGCCGTTCGGCATGTGTCTGTCCAGCCTTGACAACCAGTTCTTGCGGGTGAACCAAGCCTTCTGTCAGTTGCTGGGCTATTCGAAGGAAGAGTTGTTGGCGGGAGGTTGGCAGGGACTCACCTACTCCGACGATCTGGAACGCTCGCGTCGGGCCGTTGACGAGATGCGGCGCGGTCGGGCTGCCTCGGTGGAGTTTGAAAAGCGCTACATCCACAAACAAGGGAACATAATATGGGTCCGCATGAGGATCTCGGTGATTCGAGACCTCCGCGGCGAACCCTCATACTTCATCACCCATGTTCAAGACATTACCGACCGCAAGCGGATAGAAACGGAACTCCGGCTTGCGCAATTCTCAATGGAGCGTGCCTCGGAGGGTGTGAATTGGATAAACCCACAAGGCCGTTTCGTCCGCGTCAACGATGCTTCCTGCCGAATTTTAGGGCGTTCGCGCGAAGAACTCCTTTCCTTGTCGGTCCCGGATATAAATCCGCTTTACCCCAAAGAAGCCTGGAAAGCGTTCTGGGGGGAGCTTAAAAGGAGGGGCTCGATAACCTTTGAAGCCCAGAGCAACACCAAACTGAGAGGGATTGTCGCGGTGGAGATATCTGCGAACTACCTGGAGTTCGATGGCGAGGAATACGTTTTCGCCTTCACTCATGACATCACCGAACGCAAGGAGGCGGAACAAGAACAGGGGAAAAGCACGGGAGAATTGCTAAAGGCCAAGGAAGTCGCCGAAGCGGCCAATCGCGCAAAGAGCGAATTCCTCGCCAACATGAGCCACGAAATTCGCACGCCAATGAACGGCATCATTGGAATGACCGAGCTTGTGCTGGACACCGAACTGAACCCCGAACAACTCGAGTATCTGAACATGGTCAAGGGATCTGCGGATTCACTGCTAGCCCTGCTCAACGACATACTGGATTTTTCCAAGATGGAAGCGGGCAAGATGGAATTGGACCATCTGAGTTTCAATTTGCGGAAGAGTTTGGGTGAAGTCGTTAAGACACTTGCGGTCAAGGCGCAACAGAAAGGTTTGGAGTTCATTTTTGACGTGTCTCCAGAAGTCCCGGATACCGTCGTGGGGGACCCTGCCCGGCTTCGTCAAGTCGTTGTGAATTTGGTCGGTAACGCTATCAAATTCACCGAGAGAGGTGAAATAGAAGTTGATGTACGGATGGAGGCGCAAAGTGCCGAGGGAGTAATTTTACGCTTCAGGGTCCGGGATACCGGGATCGGGATCCCTGCGGACAAACAAGACAAGATCTTTGGTGCATTCACCCAGGCAGATTCTTCCACTACGCGCAAATACGGCGGCACCGGGCTGGGCCTGACCATCGTTGGTCAACTCGTGGCCCTAATGGGTGGGAAGCTTTGGGTGGAAAGTGAACTCGGAAAGGGGTCGACTTTCTGCTTCACAGTTCAAGTCGGGCAAGTAGAAACCGAGCCACGGTCGGAACCCGTTGATGTGCCCCAACTCGCTGGCGCATCGGTCCTAGTGGTGGATGATAATGCGACGAACCGCCATATTCTGGAGGGGGCGGTCTTGCGTTGGAAAATGGTGGCAACGGCTGTTGGGAGCGCAGCGGCGGCGATGAAGGCCCTTCAGCAAGCACACGACTCGGGAACCCAACTTCCTCTTGTCTTGACTGACGCCCACATGCCGGGGGTCGATGGATTCGGTCTTGTTGAAGCAATTCGCAAGAACCTGTCATTTTCCAGCATTAAGATTGTGATTCTCACATCGGGAGGCAAACGGGGAGACGCGGATCGGTGCCTGAAGCTTGGAATCGCTGCATACCTAAGCAAACCATTCGATAGGTTGGAATTGCGTGAGGTCTTGCTTCAGGTTCTAGCAACTGATCCAGGGAAATTAGAAACCAGACCTTTGGTGACTCGACACACCCTTCGCGAACAACGGCGCACGCTCTCTTTTCTGGTGGCGGAAGACAATGCTGTAAACCAAAAGTTAATTGCCCGACTTCTGGTGAAGCGGGGCCACACCGTCGTGTTGGCGCAGAATGGGCGAGAAGCCCTGGAAGCATTGGAAAAACAGCACTTCGATATTGTCCTGATGGATGTACAGATGCCGGAGATGGATGGATTTGAAGCGACGAAGCGGATACGCGAAAAAGAGCAAGCAAGTGGCGCTCACCAGCCGATCATCGCGCTGACGGCCCATGCCATGCAAGGCGACGAAGAGAGATGCCTGGCTGGAGGAATGGACGGCTACGTGGCGAAACCAATTAAATTGGAAGATCTCTTCTCAGTGATTGAAAAGGTGGTTCCTGGTATGAATCGCCGTTCAGATGCTAAAGTCCCCGTCGTAACGAGCTGAGCGCAAAACTGTACTTTTCCGCCACTAAAAACACCCGCTGCTAAGGGTCCTTTTCTAGCCGTTTTCGTGGGTGCTTTTCGTCAGGGTTTTTAGCTAACGTATTCTGGAGCCTTGCGCGTACCGTCCCATAGCCGACTCCCAGATTCTCGGCGATCTGTTCAAGGGTCTGGCCCTCCGTCCTCATTTGCAGAATCCGCTCCGGGTCCACGGTCCTCATTGGGCGACCAAGGCGCTTTCCATTCGCTTGCGCATTCCGAATACCTGCGCTCACCCGTTCCCGAATCAAGTCTCTCTCGAGCTGCGCAACGGCACTGACGATAGTGAAGAGTGCGTGGCCCAGTGCGCTGCTGGCGTCGATGTTCTCCTGAAAGGAAATGAACTGGATTCCCAGCGACCGAAACTCCTCCAGCGCCGAAAGAAGCTGCTTGGTGCTGCGTGCGAATCTATCAAAGCGCCAGCACACCACCGCGTCGAACTGCCGTTTGCGAGCATCATCCATGAGTTTGTTCAACTCGGGCCGTGAGTCTTTCGCGCCCGACTGGCCCACATCAAGATATTCGCGGACCAGATCAAATCCTCGCGCCGCGCAGTAGGCCCGCAGATCGCGTACTTGCAACTCGCAGCTTTGGTCCTTCGTGCTGACACGTGCATAGATTCCGATTGGCGTAACTCAGTTCTACGGCGTGGCGAGCGGAATCGGCTATTTGTCGCTCATCGCCCTTTTCCTCCGAGCCCGACGGCCAACATCCGCATTTAGCTCCTCCACCACAACCGCCAGTAGAGATAAGCCTGAGGAGAAGGCGCGTGCTAAATCTTCTGGGCGACATTTTCCTTAGATCACGAAACGTGACCGATAAAGATTTCATCGCGAACCTGGAGCGGCGTGGAATTCAGTACACGGTCAAACGCATTGATACCGGGACATACATCGAAGTGGGCCGCTTCGGCTACAGATTCAACGAGCGAGGTAAATCAAGGGGCGGGTGGGTAAGAAACTACTCGGATGATCGGACGTCGGACTGGGAGAATTGGGCGGCTCTGCTCTGCGAAGGTGATTATGATCACCAACCCACAATTGAAGGCAAAGCAGACTGAAGCACTGGGCGTGTTGGTTGACCTGTTCAAGCAATTACGGAAGGACAACCCTCGGACACGGACTATCTTCTTGGGCGTGGCGATTCATCTCGCTCAATTGGCCGTAATCAGCTATCTGTTTGCCGCTCTGTTGGTCCAGACTAAGACGTTAAACATCCCGCCGACACAATCACTTTTGTTCAAGGATAAGCGGCACTGGCGTATGCGAATCAGAGTCGACAGAACTCTCACTGACTTGCTTAGGGCCGCCCAGCACCTCTCGAATTTTTCGGGCGAGCGCTTTGGGGCGATAAGGTTTCTGAATGAAGGTGACAGAGGGATCAAGGATGCCTTGTCGAGCGATGGCATCATCCGTGTAGCCAGATGTGAATATTATTTTTATTCCGGGATAGAGCGACGCCATCTCACTAGCCAGGTCGGGGCCGCTCATCTCCGGCATCACGACATCGGTCAGGAGAAGATGAATCGTCCCATCGAAGTCCTTCGCCCGCTGGAGCGCTTCCGTGCCGGAGGCCGCTTCGAGAACCGTATACCCAACGCTCTCCAAGTATTCTTTGGCCATCTCGCGAAGAGAATCGGAATCTTCTGCAAGCAAGATCGTTTCGCAGCCCCGAAGGACCGGCATCTCCGGCTCTTTTTGTTCTACGGGCCGAGCGGATTGCTCGATAAGCGGGAGATAAACCTTGAAGGCGGTCCCTTTACTTAGCTCACTGTAGACCCAAATATATCCGCCGCTCTGTTTCACGATGCCGTAAACCGTAGCTAGACCTAAACCAGTGCCTTTGCCGAGTCCTTTTGTGGTGAAAAACGGGTCAAAGATTCGTAATTGAGTTTCACGATCCATCCCGCAACCTGTATCTTCGACCGCGAGCATCACGTAGCGGCCGGGGACAACTTTCAGATAGTCGTCCCTATAGGAGTCATCCAGCTCAACGTTGCTCGCTTGAATCGTCAGTCGCCCTCCCTTGGGCATGGCATCTCGTGCGTTGACGGCAAGGTTCAGAAGCACTTGCTCGATCTGCCCGGGATCGGCCATAACACACCCGAGCGACGGTTCCAGGGAGATCGCGATTTCGATGTTTTCGCCGATCAGGCGGCGCAGCAGTACTTGAGTCCGATCTACAATATCCTTGAGGTCAAGCGCTCGCGGCTGGAGCATTTGTTGCCGGCTGAAAGCAAGTAACTGGCGCGTCAGGTCCGCGGCGGAGGACCCAGCATGTCTGATCGTTTCAACTTTCTTCGTGGCGGGATGTTCGGGGGGGAGCGAGTCGAGTACGATATCCGCGCATCCCAAAATAATTGCAAGCAAATTGTTGAAGTCGTGCGCCACGCCGCCGGCCAACTCACCAATCGCCTCCATGCGCTGTGAAAGACGAATTTGTTTCTCCATCTTCTTTCGTTCGCTAGTGTCAACGATGATGCTGGAAATCAGTACTCCCTCTTTGGTCTCAAGTGGGCTCAGGCTGATTTCTACCGGAAATTCCGTTCCGTCTTTCCGGCGCGCGAACAATTCCATTCCCACTCCCATGGGTCTGGCGTGCGGATCTTTGGCGTAGCTGGATCGGTGTCTCTCATGTGATGTCCGCAAACGCTCGGGCAGAAGTATGTCCACGGACTCTCCTAGGAGTTCTTCGCGCCCGTAGCCAAACATCCGCAGCGCCTGCGGATTCATTTCCGCGATGAGCCCTTGTTTGTTGGCGATGACGATTCCCAAGGGGACTGTCTCAATCAACATGCGGAACCTGTTTTCGGCCCTGTTGCGCTCCTGGACCTCGGCTTCAAGCTTTGCGGCATGTTTTTGAATTGCCGCGACACTAACCGTGTTTTCGTAGGCCAAACCGGTCTGCCCTGCCAGCGTCATCAAGACACGTTCGTCTTCCTCGGAGAATTCAAGTCCACAAAGCTTTTGGGCCACATAAATCCAGCCATACAAACGATCCCCAACCTGCAGCGGGACACCGAGAAAGCTGCGAACGGGCGGATGATACGCGGGAAGACCCAAGGTATCCGTCTCGCCATGCGGACTAAAAACCCTTTGGGGCTTTCGCTCCGCGACCAGGGATCGGAAAATTGCCCCGCTGAACGTGGGTTTCCCGATCTTTTCTATCGTCGCCGAGTCCATTCCCATGATCGAGAAGGAGTCCAAATGGATTCCATCTTCTTCTAATATTCCCACCGCCGCGTAATTGGCGCAGACGATTTCCTGCGCTGCACCCCCGGCTTTCCTCAGCAGAGCGGGCACGTCGCACGGTCGGGCCAGATCGAGTCCCAATTCCACGAGTGCCGCGAGCCGAGCACTGACCGCATCCAACGCTTTTCCCTTCTGATAATAGGCGTCGACCAGAATAGGAATTGCTTCTCCTATGTCCTGTGCCTCCTGCAGCGGCGTGGGAACTCCAACTTCAATACCAAGCGCCTGGTGAACAATCGCCAGCGCCTTTTCGGGTTCGCAAGGCTTTGGGATGACTAGCGAGACGCCGCAGGATGCGCCTAAAGATCGCGTCTCGTGGTCCAGGAAGCTGGCACTGTGGAAAATGACAGGGATATTCTGAAGCGCAGGGAAATCGCGGAGTGAGCTGACGAACTGGTACCCGTTCATGGTGGGCATCAAAATGTCAGAGATGATGAGGTCAGGGATTCTGAGCCGTGCTTGCTCCAAACCCCCTTTGCCGTCGCCCGCTTCAATGACCTGGTGCCCGAAGGGCGACAGCAAGGACACATAAAGAAGACGGGTCTGAACGTCATCATCGACAATTAGAATCAATGCCATGGAACGATTCCCTTCGTGTCGAAAGCGCGCGCCAGGCTCCTGGCATGAACTGGCGAGTTCCGCTCTACACCGGGTGGGCCGACTTCGATAAAGCTTTCTCGATTGCAGCCGACAAGTCCGCGTCCTCGACGGGCTTTTGAAGGAAAGCCTCGGCCCCGGCTTCCAGTGCACGCTCTTCGTTTTGCAGTGGGTCGCGAGCGCTAACGATGATGATCGGAACTGTCAACAGGTCTATGTTCGATCTGAGGCGTTGCATCGTCACGAACCCATCGCCTCCCGGCAGGCCCAGGTCCAGTATGATCAGGTCCGGCTTTTCCTTGCGCGCCGTGCTGATCGCCGAAATCGCGTCCATAGCAACCACCAAATTGTAGCCCTGCGACTTCAACCGTATGGCCATCGCTCGCACGGAGTCTTTGTCATCTTCCACGAGCATTATTTTCTTTCCAGCCATCGAATTAAGCTCCTCTTATGAACTTGATTCTTATCCGTTCCTCGAGATTGTCGGCCACTCGATCGACGATTTTCTCCAGCGGCTGATCCGCCGGAAGATTTCCCAGTTCCACGACTTCGCAATCCACCGAGCAAGTAAGTCCCGCGTCCTTTAGCTCCGGGCAACGTGACAATTGATTTCGGAATCGCGAAAGCATTACGTCACCTCCAAGCTGATCCGTTCGCGCAACGACGCTGAACATGTCGGTTTTCGTTCGGTTTTGGACAGGAAACAACACATCGAGATCTGCCAACATGCAGCGCTCCAGTACTTGGTGGACCTTATTCAGCTTTCGTTCACGCTCGCTCTCAGTCTGCCACGGCGTCGTGGGGCTAACTTCGACGGTCAGCAATACAAGAGAAGAGGTTACGCCGCCATCCGCCATCACGATTGGCGCGATGATATTCTTTATGGTGAAGATGGGCAGCGTGAAATGGATCGTCGTCCCAGCTTTGCGTTTGCTTTCGACCCAGATTACCCCACCGTGTAAATCGATCAATTCCTTGCAGATGTATAGCCCCAATCCAAGCCCCCGCCGGCTCGCGTGCATCGAATTCTCAACCTGATACAGGCGCTCGAAAACGCGTCCAGCATCTTCTGGCTCGATTCCGCATCCACAGTCGGCTACCGACACTAGAAGATAGTTCGGATCGTCGGCAAATACATCTGTCCGCAGTGTGATGGTCGTATTGGGTGGCGAATACTTGACCGCATTGTCCAGAAGATTCGTCAGCACCTGGCAAATTCGCCCTGGATCCGCATAAACTGGCGGGAGTTCACCGCAGGAATCGACCTTCAATACGATCTGCTTTTCCTTGACTGCCTCTCCCTGTGACCGCACGGCCTGGGCAGCCACTTCGGCAACTAAAATCGGGGAGCGTCTCAGGGACAATTTACTTGCGTCGGCGCGGGAAGCTTCCAGCAAGTCGTCAATCATAAACCTGAGCTGGTTCGTGTTTTTGAGACTGATTTCGAGATATTCCCTTTGATTCGCATTCAGTGCACCGCCCAGTCCATCTAGCAGAATGGTTGTGAACTGGTGAACCACTGTCAGCGGGGAGCGCAGCTCATGAGAAACATGGGAAAGAAACTCTCCTTTCACTTTCAGCCTTTCTTCACGACTCTTCGAAGCCTCTTCCACGGCCCTTTTGCGTTCGAGGATCTCATTTCGTAAGCTGCGATTGGCACTCTCCAGTTCCTGAGTGCGTTCGGCGATGCGTTTTTCCAGCGCATTATTCAGTTCGTTAACCTCTTCAACCTTGCGGTATAGCTTGTCGTTCAATACTCTAATGGCTTCAGAGTGGTACGTGGTGTCCAAGCCAGGGGACGATTCCGCGGGCTGCCCAGTCGATAGCCCGGATGCGAGAACTTCATCCACGATTCTCAGAATGTGCTCGGGCTCTGCCGGTTTACAGATCACGTGGGAGACTCCGCAGGCGCGTGCGAGCACCTGCGCCTCGACTTCGAGATAGGTCGCACTGAAGAAAATGAATTTACTTTGCTGGGAGCCTTCTATTTCACGCAGCTTCTTTACCAGCTGATAGCCATCCATTCCGGGCATCAAGATATCGGTGATCGTCAAATCGGGATGTTCCAGCGAGGTTTTTTCGATGGCTTCGAACCCATTGGCCGCTTCGATCATGTGGTGTCCGCCATAGCCAAGCAGCGTGGTCAGCAGGGTTCGGTTCAGCGGCTTATCGTCGACCACAAGAATGGTTGCCATTTCAGACCCCTTCTGATTTTTGCAGACAGTCTTCGAGTTCGGAGAGCAATGCGCCGGGGTCGATCGGCCGGGAAATGAATTTCTTCACGCCTCGATTTAGCGCCTGCTGCTGTTCCCGGGTCGACCAGACCGTTGAGGAAAGAAAAACAAAAGGAATCTTTGCCAGTGCGGAATCGGCCTGCAACATGCGCAAGAATTCGTAGCCGTCCTGGCCGGGCATGTGAACGTCGGAGACGATCAGATCTGGATTTGTGCGCCGGGCCAGGTCAAAACCTTCTCTTGCGGAGAGGGCGGCGAAAACTTCATAGCCGGATGGTTCCAGCGTACTTCACACTAGGTCGATATTCGTCTGCGTATTATCGACGAACAGGACGACTGCCAGTTTCTTTCGCGGCGAGGACGTTCCGGGGAGGGCTTGTATTTGCCATTGCCCGGCGCGACGAACGCCGGGAGCATGTTCCGCGCCCAGGAATCCATTGACTTGTACGGAAAATGCCTCTGGATCGAGAGGTTTGGCAATGTAGCCGCTGAAACCGGAAGCCAAAATCTTCTCGCGGTCACCGACCATCGCCAGCGCCGTCACCGCGACGATCGGAATCTGGCTGCATTCTGAGTATTCTCTCAGGAGGTGGGCAACTTCGTAACCATCCATTCGCGGCATATGGATATCCAGGAGAATCAGGTCCGGCTTCTCGCGCAGGGCCTTCTCGATTCCTTCTACGCCATCGTGCGCTTGCAGTGCTTCATGGCCGAATGCGGTCAGTAAGTACGCCATGAGTTCCAGGTTGGTCGTATTGTCTTCGATCACGAGTACGCGAGCCGTGGGACCTCCTCCGCGATAGGAAGGGAAATGGTGAATCGGCTCCCCTTTCCATATTCGCTTTCGAAGGAAACACGGCCGCCAACCATGCTGGCCAATTTCTGACTGACATGCAGGCCCAGGCCGGTGCCTTCATACGGTCGTGTTGATGAGCTATCGACTTGCATGAACGCCTGAAATAGTTTTGATTGATCTTCCAGCCGGATACCGATTCCCGTATCCACCACGGTAATATCCGCGAGGATGTTGCCGTTGTCTCGACGCGCACGGAGCTCGATCCGCACCGAGCCCGTGTCGGTAAATTTGATGGCGTTATTCGTCAAATTAATGAGAATTTGTGTGAGAGAGCGGCGGTCCGTGCGAATCATTAGGTCGTGGTCGGAAACGGAGATTTCGAAATTTAGCTTCTTTCTCTCCGCAAGCGTTCGCAGCGTTGAGCTCACGTCTTCAATAATGGACTGGCAATTTACGATTTCCATATTTAGTTCAACCTTGCCGGACTCAATCTTCGCCAAGTCCAACAGGTCGTTGATGAGAGACAACAGATGGCGGCTGCTGGTTTGAATCGTGCGAAGCTGCTTTTCCTGGTCGGCGTTAAGAGGACCAGGAAGCTTCATAAGCAGTGTGCCGGTGAAGCCGATGATGGCATTGAGAGGCGTGCGGAGTTCGTGGCTCATGCTGGCCAGGAACCGGTCCTTGGCGAGACTCGCATTCTCAAGTTCGATGTTTTTCTCTTGGAGTGTCTGTTCGAAACGCTTTCGCTCGGTGACGTCGCGGGCCGCGGCGAACACTCCCTGAAGTTTTCCGCCCTGGTCGTTGAATGTCGTCGCGTTGTAGCTGACGACGGTTTCCCGCCCGGACTTCGAGCGCGCCGTCAATTCATAGTTGGTTACGCGGGTCTCGCGCAGCACCAGGCGTATGCCTTCTTCCGCGGCCTTGGGATCGGTGAAGTAATTCTTGAAAGGTGTGCCAATCAGTTCATCCCGGGTGCCGCCGGTGAGGGCTTCCATTTGCTGATTGACATCAGTAATGATGCCGAGCGGGTCGGTGGTCATCAGCGCGTCAATGTTGGACTCGATGAGGGACCGAGTGTAGAACTGCGAATCGCGAAGCTGTTTTTCCATGCCCTTTTGTGCGGTGATATCGCGAGCGCCGGCCAAAATTCCTAGCGCCGTACCTACAGTATCGGTAAATACGCCAGCGTTGAAGCTGACGGGAATCTTTCGGCCTAGGCGCGTGATCAGAATTAATTCGTAGCTGATAACTCTCTTTTCAGCCAAGGTCTGCTGAACCCCGGTGCGAGCCAGCTCCGGCTCCGTAAAATACTCAGAGAACCGGGAGTTGACCAAGTGCTTGCGGGAGTAGCCCGCAAGCCGGGTAGCCTCTTCGTTTACGTCGGTAATCGTTCCGTCGGGGGCGATGGCGAAAAGCGCGTCAGCCGAGGCCTCGATGAGCGACCGGTTGTAGGCCTGCTGTTCGGCGAGTTTCAGGCCGAGCCGCGCCTGTTCGGAGATATCGCGCGCGGACGCAAAAATGCCTTGCACTTGACCATCCGGCGTGCGGAAGATCGAGGCATTGAAGGAAACCGTCGCTTTGCGGCCCGACTTGGACTTCAGCACGAGTTCATAGTTCGTGACGGTCGCTTCGGTAAGAGTGCGCTTGACACCCAAATCCGCCCGGTCAGGCTCTGTAAAATACTGCTTGAATATCGAGCCGATCAATTCCTCGCGCATATAACCCGACATGCGGCACATTTGTTCGTTCACGTCCGTAATGAACCCGGTTGGGTCTACCGTGATCAGACCATCCACGGAACTCTCAATCAGGCCACGCAAGTAGACTTGCTGCTCGCGAAGTTTCTCCTCCAATCGGACGCGATCCGTGATATCGCGCGCGGACGCAAATATTCCGCGAACATTGCCCACCGGATCGCGGAACACCGAAGCATTAAAGGACACCTGCAGGAGGCGCCGCGTGCGCGAAATAAGCGTCAACGCGTATTCCGTAACCACTCCCGTCTCAAATGTCTGCTTGACACCCGCCGTCGCCCGTTCCGGCTCGGTGAAGTATCCCGCGAATGGGCTGCCGATGAGTTCTGCGCGGCCGTACCCGGTCATGCGGCACATCTGCTCGTTCACGTCGGAAATGACTCCGGCCGGATCGACGGTGATGAGGCCGTCCACCGAGCTTTCGATGAGGCCGCGGTTGTAGGCCTGCTGGTCCCGAAGTTGTTGTTCGAGTTTCTTTTGCTCCGTGATGTCGCGCGCCGCCGCGAACACGCCTTGCAGTTTCCCTGACTGGTCGTAAAACGTTGCCGCGTTATAGCTGACCACCGTTTCCTTGCCCTTCACCGAGCGCGCGGTGAGCTCGTAGTTGGTAACTTTGCTTTTCTCGAGTACGAGCCGAATACCATCTTCGGCACGGGCGGGATCGGTGAAGTGAGTTTTGAAAGGTGTACCGATCAGTTCCTCGCGCGTGCAACCGGTCAGAGACTCCATTTGCTGGTTCACGTCGGTGATGATGCCGAGAGAATCGGTGGTCATCAGCGCATCAATATTCGATTCGATCAGCGAGCGGGAATAGAACTGCGACGCTTGCAGTTGACCTTCAAGTTGTTTTTGGGCGGTGATATCCCGCGCGGAGGCGAAGATTCCGCGTACATTGCCACTCGGATCGCGGAAAACTGCCGCGTTGAACGATACCGGGATTGGGTTTCCCGTTCCAGCCCGGAGCGTCAGCACATAGTTGGTGACGGAGTTGTCCTTAAACGTCAGACGGACACCTTCCGCAGCGCGTTCTCGCTCAAGAAAGTATTCCGGGAATGACGACCCGATCAGCTGGGCGCGAGGCTTTCCAGCCATCTGGCTCATCGTCTCGTTAACGTCGGTGATAATCGTATCTTCGTTTACGGTTACCAAGCCGTTCACCGAAGCCTCAATCAGTCCGCGGTTATATGCACGCTCCTCGGCCAACTGTGTCTGCAGGCGTGCTTGGTCCGTGATATCGCGTGCGGAAGCGAAAATTCCCCGTACTTTCCCTGCTTCGTCTTTAAAGATCGCGGCATTGAAGGAAACGAGCAGTTCTTGGTTATCTTTTCTTCGCAGGGTCAGCTCGTAGTTGGTGACGGCCTCTCTATCTAGCGTCTGGCGTACACCATCAGCGGCGCGCTTCGCGTCCGTGAAGTATTGATGAAAGGCCGTTCCGATGAGCTCGTTGCGGGAGTAGCCCGACATACGGCACATCGTCACATTTACGTCGGTGATGCTGAGCACCGGGTCAACCGTTATGAGGCCGTCGAGCGAAGCTTCGATCAATCCGCGGTTGTAGCCGCGCTCCTCGGTAAGCTGTGATTGCAAGCGGGCCTGCTCAGTAATGTCACGTGCGGAGGCAAAGATCCCTTTGACGTCTCCAGATGGGTCTCGAAAAACTGAGGCGTTGAATGAAACGCGCAAGGGGGAATCGGACCTCCGCGCGAGGGTCAGAACGTAATCCTTGACCACACTCTTTTCAAATGTCTCTTTAACGCCCGCTGTGGCGCCCTCGGGATCTTGGAAATAATCGGCGAAGGGTGTCCCGATCAGCTCTTCGCGGGAGAATCCGGACATCCGGCACATCTGTTCGTTGACATCAGAAATCGTGCCAGAAGGATCGACCGTAATCAGGCCGTCGACCGATGCCTCGATCAGACCACGGTTGTATGCTTCCGATTCGCGAAGTTGTTGTTCGAGCTTCTTTTGCTCGGTGATGTCACGCGCGGCCGCGAACACTCCCTGTAGCCTTCCAGCCGCGTCGCGGAAGGTGGAGGCGTTGTAGGAAACAACCGTAATGCGCCCGTCCTTGGCTTTCGCTGTTAGCTCGTAATTGGTTACCCGGCCTTCTCGAAGCACAAGCCGGATGCCCTCTTCCGCGCGACTCGGGTCCGTGAAGAAAGTTTTGAAGGCTGTGCCGATGAGCTCCTCGCGTGAGAAGCCCGTCAACGCTACCATCTGTTGGTTCACATCGCTGATGATCCCCAGTGGGTCGGTGGTCATCAGCGCGTCGATATTGGATTCGATTAGAGAACGAGTGTAAAACTGTGTGGCTTTTACTTCTTCGGTCAGGCGTATTTCATCCGAAATGTCCTTGGAAATCAGCAGGAATCCGATGGCCTTCCGCGAGGAATCAAGGCGCGGTGTGATCACCACGCGGGCAGTGAATTCTTGTCCGTTCTTCCGGCGCCGGTGGATGGTACCTTCCCATTTTCCATCCTTTAGAGCGGCATCCAGCAGTTGGCGAGGTTTACCGCTGGCCACGTCCTGAGGCACATGCAAAATCGAGGAATTTGCTTTTCCAACCACTTCTTCGGGCTCGTATCCATAGAGCCTTCGTGCGCCCTCGTTCCACAGAAGAATCTTACCTTCGAGGTCCTTGCCAATGATCGAGTACTCCGTCGAGGATTCTAGGATGTTGGCAATGAAATCGACGGCTTCCTTCGCATTCCCCACGATTGCGTTATCAAAGAGCTTCGTCTTGCGAATTTCCTCAACGAAACGAATCTCGTTAGAGACATCCTTCGAGATGAGAAGGAAGCCGACTGGCTTGCCCTTACTATCGTGCCGGGGTGTTATCACGACGCGCGCACTGATGCGTCTGCCATCCCTGCGTATTCGTCCGATGACTCCTTCCCACTTGCCGTCGCGGAGCGCCGCCGCCATGATTTCCCGTGGCTTTCCGGCGGAAACGTCTTCCGGAGTATGTAAAACCGCAGAATTCAGTTTCCCGACGACCTCCTCGGCCTCGTATCCGTACATTCGCCGGGCCCCTTCGTTCCAGAGCAGGATCTTCCCGTCGAGGTCTTTACCAATGACCGAGTATTCGGTGGACGATTCGAGAATGTTGCTGACGAATTCAACCTCCTGCTGCGAGGTTGCAAGGATGGAGCTGTCAAAGAGACTGGACGTCATGGCCCTGCTCTTTCTGATCCGGACCAACAAAGCGGCTGGAAATACCGGGTTCCGTCGGCGTCTGAAGATAAGCCGACTGGCAGCCGGTTCTTTGTGGCGCGGATCAATCCTCAATTGGTCCGAAAGGAGTCGGGCGTCACTGGAAGGGGGGTAGATTGTTAACGCGGTGACCGTTCCCAAGAACTGTTCGAACTACAGAGACTCTACGTCAGCGGCCAGCATCGCGGAGGGGTAGATCTTTTATACTCCTGAAAGCCGTACCTAACAAGGACTCCGTAGGTGCGTTGTCGAATCAGTTCACGCCCTATCGAAAGAGCCGGGCAGTTGCGGATGCCCCGGAACTCCCATTCCATTAGTGCAGAAGCACATCATCGAATGATAGTCGTCGTATGACTCATGCGTGGATTACCTGCCATTCCCGCTCATTGAATCGGGTCCATTCCCCGCCACACGTGCTCGCAAACCAGCACGTACAAGTTTCTCGATGATTCCGGTGTTGAAGACATGAACCGTGCCGTCGCTTGCGAGATGCCCCACGGCTTCGTGTTTGGGGCGGGTTCCAGCCAGAACGATGGGAAACGGACACGGCAGGTCGGGCGAGTAAGGGAACGTCAAGTGCCACGGCGCAGAGCTTCTGCTCTTCTTTCGGTTCCTCGCAAACGGCCTCGTGCGATGCCAGGATTTCGTCCCAATCCTTATCGGTCTGGTGCATCGCATCCATCTCGCGCTGGTGCTCGGGGCAATACGGATGCCCCGGCTTGCCGCAAAAACGCTCGGGCGTGGTGCGGGACGCGAGATATAGACAGGAGCAAGGCATGTGTACTCCTTACGGCAGCAATTCTCCGCCAATTGTGTTCTGCGTCGTGACCTTGCCCCGCGAATCGCGGATGGAAATGTGCTGAGCGATGGGTTGACCGTTGGCCGCGTTGTAGATGGTGTTGGTTGTGACGACCTTTCCGTCTTGCGTGAAGGTCGTGTTGATTTCCCCCACCAGTCTGCCTTGACCGTCGTAAGTTTTCATGTCAGTCCTCCTTCTTGGTCGCTGGTCAGGTACGTGTAGACAACCGCCGCCATTGCTTCCTGGTGAAGTTCAGGCAACAACTCGTGTACGCGCTTCACAAAGGCAGCGGGTGTAAGCTCATCCGCCTGCGCCACTAGAAGCCCGAACCGCAGGAGTCGCGCCTGCCACGCGGTCAGGGCGGTTTCCCGTTGCTCACATATCTCACGGGTGACGGACTCGGTCTCCTCCAACACGTCAGCAATAAATTGGTGCTCTGTACAAAACGGGTGACCTTCCTTACCGCTCAGGCAGGGGGTGTCGCCGTTCTTTGAAGCGGGCTGCTGCCAGAGACAAGTCATGTATTGAATCTACTGGGAAATCCGACGACGGTTTAATCTGACTCGGTAGTGCGCGTTGATGTGCAAAACCGTGATGCTGTGCTCGTGGGCGCAAGACTGAACCGCGCTGCGCTCAGAAATGGTTATCGCTGCCTCGGAGACGCTCTCTCCGGGAACGAATCCGTTAGCGGATGGTTACGGGCCTTGTGACGGCGGAGGAGAATTGCGAGGAGACAGACGAAGGAACCTCAATGTCGTGATCTCCCCGAAAATTGGTATACTCCGACTGTATTGCCCTCGTCGATCTTAATTGAGGATATTCGGGTTGAGCTATCAATAGTGGGCGCGACTCGAGGCACGATACGCCTTGATGACGTCGCGTACCTCATCGAGCGGCTCGCCGTTCCGTATCCGCGTGATGCTCGCCTCCATGCTGGCGATCGTCTCGTCCAGCCAACGCATCTCCGCCGGGTCCTCCGTTCGAAGGCGGATACCAAATGGTCCGGCCGGGACCACGATGGGCTGGTAACGCGGATGATATGGCAACTCGGCAAGTTCCCGCTCAAGTTCGGACACCTGCTCTTTGAGAACCTGATTGTAGATGGACAGTTTCTCTTCCGTCAGGCGCTCTGCGTCGCCCTCCTGCCGCTGAATCCACTCCAGTTCTAGGCGTAGCAATGTGTGTAGGTCGTTGTTCCGGTAGGCTGCGGTTAGCTCCTGCATGAGAGTTCCCTTCGCCTGTTTCCGCTCGGCATCCGGCTCCAGATCGGGGTGCAGCACTTTCGCGAGCTGCTTGTATACGCTCGCGATGCTCTTATTGCGGAGTTGCTCTGCCTGCCGCGTGCGTTCCTCCTTCTCCAACTGGCGCTTGGTCTTCCGGTTCTCTGGGGGGCGGAACGCGCTTTCCTGTTCTTCAGCCTTCTGCTGAATCCTCTCCGCCATTTCGGCCGCCTTGGAGGCTAACTCCTCATCGCTCATGTCCGGCCGCAGGTCGGAAAGATCGATTCCGATGCCGATTTCGCCGAACATCTCTTCCATTACCGAACGCATTTCCTCCATCTCTTCCTGCTCTACCTGACCGAAATCGACGCCGTGAACCTGTTTGAAGACCGCCTGAAGATCCTCGTCAGTCAACGTGCCTTCCTTTCCAGCGATTTCATTTATCTGTTCTGCAATGACCATTCGCAGCGTCTTTCGCTCGCTTTTTTGTTTCAGGCGGTTGCCATGGAGAAACGGCGCAAGTGCGCGAATGAGTTCCTTGCGCAATGCCATCTGCCGCTGCATACGCGGGTGAATGTACTCACCGTAATAGGCCAACACCTTATCGAGTCGGTGGATTTCGCGATCCAGCCTAGCCCGCAGTTCCTCCACTTTTGTAACCAGACGGTTGAAAGTACGCTGCGCTTTGGACAACGGCCGACCCGGTTGGGAGATCACGACGAGTCCGCCCACCTCCGGCCGTCTGAACGATTCGTCTTCGAATAATGATGTTTGCTTTTCCGCCACGTTCGCTTCCTCAGCGCACCTGAACGGTGCCTCATTTAATTCGAGTCAAGCCGAAGCCTGTCTTCGATGGTAAACCTACAATTTCAACATCTGAGAGGCAAGAGATTTCATGCGATCCTTTGGCGAACGATCTTTCATTTTCAGGTCCTCCCATATCAGTTGCTGATTTCCCAGCCGAAATTGACATTAACCCGAATGTCGCGACCACGGCTCTCGGAATATCCACCACGGCGTGACTCTTCCAAACATCAGTGACATGCGCCCCATTGGGACCGGGCTTATGCGGTCGGCTGAACCTCGATCATCGCTAGGATCGCCTGCTGAACGGCGGCGTAGGGTCGGGAGCGGTTAGATCGAGCCGCCCCACACCCTGAAATGGTGGGCGCAGGGATAGAGACGCTCTCAGAAGGAATGAACCTGTTATCGGATGGGTATGGGCCTGGTACTGACGGAGGATTCGGGGAAGAGGATAGCGGCTATCGAGATCAAACGCGATCACGCTTGTCCAAATTGGGATTTCGATTTGTGAAAGAAAAGGGGCTGAGCATCTGCTAGCTTGAGATTGGGCTCTACAAAAGCCAATCACAAAGCTAAGGAGGCTCAGCCTTGACTCGAGTCTGCAGTATTTTCTCACAAATTTTGCAGTTGATCCCTCGCCTGGAATTTGAATCTGCCGTGCGCCAGCACGGCGCTGAGCGGCATGCCCGAGGTTTCAGTAGTTGGGGTCAGTTCATCGCCATGCTCTTTTGTCAGCTGGGACATGCCAAGTCGTTGCGCGAAATTTGCGGAGGCTTGGCCGCCAGTGAGGGAAAACTTCGTCATCTGGGTTTGCCCGCGGCTCCGGCTCGCTGCACTCTGGCCTACGCCAATGAACATCGGCCTTGGCAGTTGTGCCAAACGGTGTTTGACCAACTGCTGGCGAAGTGTCAGGCCTTGGCTGCTAGCCAACCAGGAACTCGAAAAAAGAGGAAGTTCCGATTTAAGAACCCTCTGCTGAGTCTGGACGCCTCGGTGATCGATCTTTGCGCCACGATGTTTGATTGGGCGAAGTTTCGTCGAACCAAAGGGGCGGTGAAGCTCCATTTGCTGCTGGATCATGATGGATACCTGCCGTCTTATGCGGTCATCACCGAGGGCAAGAAACATGAAGTGCGCGTGGCACGGCAGATGCGATTCACGCCGGGAACCATTCTGGTGTTTGACCGGGGATATGCGGATTATCAGTGGTTTGTGAGCTTGATCCAGCAAGGGGTCTATTTCGTGACGCGTTTAAAAGATAACGCGGACTACGGAGTAGTGGAAGACTTCGCGGTTCCCCATCGGCGAGGCGTGCGCCGCGACCAAGTGATCTTTTTCTACCAGCTGGCCCAAGCGGGCATCGATGCCTACTTCCGGCGCATCGAGTTCTACGATGAAGAGCACGATCGGGTACTGGTGTTTTTGACCAGCCACAGGGAGTTGGCTGCAGCTACGATCGCGGCGGTATACAAGGAGCGGTGGCAGATCGAGTTGTTTTTCAGGGCCCTGAAGCAATCGCTTCGAGTAAAAACCTTTGTGGGAACTTCGGCCCAAGCGTTGAAGACGCAACTCTGGACGGCGTTGATCGCCATACTGCTGGTGAAATACTTGCAGTTGAAGTCGGCCTTTGGTTGGTCCCTATCAAACCTCGTGGCGCTGCTACGCCAGCAACTGTTTGTTTACCGCGATCTGTGGGCCTGGATCGATAATCCTTTCCAGCCTCCGCCGATACAGGCTGCGTTGCCAGAACAGTTGGCCTTGCAGCTTGCCTAAGTGGATGAAAGATTTGGACAGCAGAAACAATCTCACATTCCAAAGGCAGTGCGATTACGATATTTCGGAGGGACGAACTTAGACAGCATCCATCAACAACAGCACTTCCGAGTGGCCAACCTGCCCTCCGCGCAGGAACCCAAAGGGTGAATTATGCTGTATTTTCGTGATTGCCGAGCCGAGTTCGCAGCTAATTTGGACAGCAATGACCGACACTGTAAGTTTTTGATTCTATTGATTGTGGTAGCGATACCGGGATTCGTTATCGCAATCTTCAGAAAGCCGAGAAAACTGAGGAATCTCTCGCTTTTCCAATCGTTTGGTGGCTTCGAAGCCTTAGTGGAGTTTAGCAGTTCTTAGCCCCTGTAAGCCCGAAATTTCTCCAAAACCAGTAACGTAGTAACAAAAAATCAGGGCAGACTAAACTAGCATTCCGCGTGCTCGTTGCTGTTAGGGATTGAGCGAATCCTTGACATCTAGACTACGCGGGCTTATCTGATCGGCAGGGGCGTTTTGGCGCAAGAAAGGAAAAATAAAACGTCGCTGTCGGTGTCGCTCTTGTGCTGGAGCGCCCCTCGATGAATACTCAGTTCCTTTGCCGTTGACCTTCACGGTCTGGCAGCGGGGGCAACGGTGGGCGTTTCGGCGTCGGTCTCCCGGCGCTCGCTGATTATTCTGTAGCGTCTACGTCGTTGCCTTGCGAATCCCACACGACATATTTTTGGGGCCAGTTGGCATTGAGTTCTTCTGCAAGCTGCACGGCCTGCTCAAGCTCGTCGCGGGATGCCACGTGTAGGAATTCGCCGTCACCAAGTTGAACGAACACGCTATACACTACGCCTTACCTCATCATGAAAAGGGAATGACCTTTTTCCGCGTTTCACGGACCGAAATGAGAGGTCGTTCCGCTCCCCACCATCGAAAAGGAAGAGCAGCGGCCCGTGGCAGCCGCAGTCCGACCGGGGGTGGTCGGTGCGTCGAAAGTCGGGGGAACTACGCTTACGGCTTCGCCTTCTGACCGCTGCTCTCGGAACTGGATGGTCACATACGGATACGTTGAGGACTTGAGTCCTTCAGGACCGCTTCAATAATGCGGTCCCCATCCATGCAGTCCACCCATGATCCGGTCCGTTTCTACGGCAGTGTTCAGGCGAAGGCAGTGAGCAGCGTCACGCCTTGACGTGACCGCTAACACCCGTGGGAGACTCTTATTAAGTTTCCCGCTATTGCGCGTCCGAAGTATCATCCCTCATCGGTTCCATGGGTCCCGAGACTCTACCCAGCGAAGGAAGAATCCATGCAGTGGTATCACTTTGCTGCCTATTTTTTCGGCGGCGCTTTTTTCGTGAACGCTGTTCCACATTTCAACAACGGCGTGTCCGGGTGCATGTCTCCAACTCCATTCGCTTCCCCACCCGGTAAGGGACTGTCTCCGGCGGTCGTGAACGTGCTCTGGGGGTCGCTGAATCTGGTCGTCGGGTATCTGCTCGTGTTTCGGGTCGGGATATTCGATTTCCGTCGCACGCGAGACGCGCTCATCGTCGGAGTCGGGGGCCTGCTGATGGCTGCCATGCTGTCGCGGACATTTGCAGCTAGAGAGGGCGGCAAGTAGTCACTGATCATGGCAACACGGAACGTATTTCTGCTGCGCCGACTCATGTGATGCGTGTGTTGCAAAGGTGGGCTAGGGTAACCTCGGGGCCAAAGCCGCGAAGTAGAATACTCAAATGACCCCGCACACCTGCGGGCCTTTCGTAACAAGAATGCAACCCTTACTCTGAGTCTCTTCGGGTTATAATCTGCCCATTCTAAGTCGGCGGGAGCCCGATGGCGATCCTCCCCGGCAGACGCTTAGGGCCCTACGAAATCCTCTCAGCCATTGGTGCGGGTGGAATGGGCGAGGTGTACAAGGCCCGCGATACTCGACTCGATCGAATTGTCGCCATCAAGGTTTTGCCAACGCATCTTGCTGATCGCTCCGAGTTGCGTGAGCGATTCGAGCGCGAAGCGAAAACCATCGCCAGCCTGAATCATCCTCACATCTGCGTTCTCTACGACATCGGTCGGCAGGACGGGACCGATTACTTGGTGATGGAGTATCTGGAGGGCGAGACCCTCGCGCGGCGATTGCTGAAAGGTTCTCTCCCGATCCAACAGGTGTTGCAGTACGCCATTGAAATTGCCGATGCGCTGGACAAGGCTCATCGCAAGGGAGTGACGCATCGCGATCTGAAACCCGGCAACATCATGCTGACCAAGACGGGGACGAAGCTGCTGGACTTCGGTTTGGCAAAACTGAAACAGGAAGCAGCTCCGGCCAACGTGTCGCTCTCAGAACTTCCTACGGCGAAGGACCCGCTGACGGCTCAGGGAACTATCTTAGGCACTTTGCAATACATGGCCCCGGAACAGCTAGAAGACAAGGAAGTGGATGCACGGACGGATATCTTTGCCTTCGGCGCAGCGGTGTACGAGATGGCCACTGGCCAGAGGGCCTTCGAGGGCAAGAGTCAGGCGAGCGTGATCACTGCCATTATGTCTTCCGATCCTACACCGATGTCCTCGCTTCAGCCGATGACGCCCCCCGCGCTCGATCGCGTCGTTAAGAGATGCCTCGCCAAGGAACCCGACGACCGGTGGCAAACGGCGCGGGATTTGGAAGTGCAATTAAATTGGATCGCCGAGGGTGGTTCACAAGCGGGCTTGCCAGCACCGGCCCTTGCCCGCCGCAAGGGTCGCGAACGCGTTGCCTGGGGCATTGCAGCCGCCTCCATCATCGCAGCGTTGGTGCTGGGCGCTGGACAATTCCTGTGGACGACGAACCCGGCGCTGCCCTTGCAGGCGGACGTGCTCCCGCCAAAAGACCACAGTTTTTTCGGTTCCTACGGTTCTTATTTCGCACTTTCCCCAGACGGGAAGAAGATCGCGTTCGTGGCCAGCGAAACACTCACGGGGACAAGGACATTGTGGGTTCGATCGCTCGATTCCATGACTGCTCAGCCTTTGGCTGGCACGGAAGGCGCGCTTGGTTCATTCTGGTCGCCTGACAGCAAGTTCATTGGATTTGTTACCGTCACCGGACAAGGGCGAGTGCTGGAAAAAATCGATGCAGGCGGCGGGCCTGTGACCACACTCGTTGCGGACGCGGGAGCAATGTTGAGGGGGACTTGGGGCGCGAACGGCATTATCGTTTTTAGCCGAGGGGCGCCCGAGGGTTTGTCCCAAGTGTCCTCGAACGGCGGGCCGATTTCTGTTCTCACACGCCTGGACACGGTGCACGGAGAGGGCCAGCACCGTTGGACCTTCTTCTTGCCCGATGGGCGCCACTTGCTTTTCGAGGTTGACATCGTGGACCCGTCCCACGGTGGAATGGCTTATGAAACGCGCGTTCTCGATCTATCGACAAAAAAGCAGACGGTCTTACTGAGAGCCGACTCCAATGCAGAGTACGCCGACGGATATCTGCTCTACGTTCAACAATCCAACTTGGTGGCGCAACGGTTTGACCTTTCCTCGCTCACTCTATTAGGTGACCCGAATCCCGTGGCCGGCCAAGTACTGGTGAGCACAAATGCGATGGGCGCGTTTAGCGCCAGCCAACGTGGTTTGCTGGCCTTTCAAGGAGGAAATGGCGCAAACAGCCAACTCGTCTGGTACACCCGCGATGGGAAAGAATTGGGGCAGGTGGGAAACCCCGGCCTATACACCATGCCATCGCTTTCGCCCGATGGAACGAAGGCGGCCGTTTCTCTTGGACAGGGGAACAAACGGGACATCTGGGTATACGAACTTGCCCGGAGCGTGGCGACGCGCGTAACCGTTGACGGCTTGGGGGACAACTACGCCGTTTGGAGCGGAGATGGGACCAGGGTGGTCTATACGGGAGGAGAACGGGGAGCGGGTATCTATTCGAAGCCTGCCAGCGGACTGGGGAGTTCGGAGTTGGTGGAACAAGTCGCTCTGGGAGCGCCCACGTCCATGGGTGCGAAGGCGGTTCCTAACGCCATTTCTCCTGACGGAAAGTTCCTTGTGTATATGAACTTTGCGAATGGCGCTACTCCCCGTTTATGGGTTCACCCATTTGCTCTCACAAAACCCGACGCTAAGGACTATCCGCTATTGGGAACGAACTTTGCCGAGGCCCACGCACAATTCTCGCCTGACGGCCATTGGCTGGCGTACGTGTCAATCGAGTCGGGCAGACAGGAAATTTACGTTGTGCCTTTTCCCAGCCTCTCCAGCAAATTGCAAATTTCAACCGCCGGCGGCGTTCAACCGCGCTGGAGGCGGGACGGCAAGGAAATCTATTACGTCGCTCCGGACGGAAAGATGATGGCGGTGACGGTCGCGATCACCGGCAATTCTCTCAAGCCGGACCCGCCCAAAACGCTCTTCCAAACGAGAATCGTCACAACGACAAGTGGCTATCACCAATACGACGTGACCGCCGATGGGCAAAAGTTCCTGATCAACAGCAACGTGGACCGGGATCCTGAACCCATCACGCTCTACGCTAACTGGACAGCGGGGCTCAAGAAATGACGCTGGACCCTCGCACCAAACTCGGACCCTACGAAATCCTCACCGCTATTGGCGCGGGCGGCATGGGTGAGGTGTATCAAGCGCACGACACGAAGCTCGGGCGCGACGTGGCTATCAAGGTTCTGCCGGAAGCGTTCGCGCACGATCCCGAAAGGCTGGCTCGTTTCCAGCGCGAAGCGAAAATGCTGGCACAGCTGAATCATCCGAACATTGCAACGATCCACGGCCTCGAAGATTCCAACGGCACAAGCTACCTTGTGATGGAGCTGGTTCCCGGCGAGACATTAGCCCAACGTATCAGGCGTGACGGAGCGGTTCCGGTGGAAGAAGCTCTGGTGATTGCGAAGCAGATTGCCGAAGCTCTCGAAGCCGCTCACGAAAAAGGCATCATTCACCGCGACTTGAAACCTGCAAACGTGAAGCTGACGCCTGAAGGAAAAGTAAAAGTGCTGGACTTCGGCTTGGCGAAGGCATTTGAGGGTAAC
>CAWJFI010000002.1:0-2957747 GCA_963842135.1 uncultured Acidobacteriota bacterium
TTGCATCGTCGCGGCGCGGCTAAGCGTGGGAGAGTTGCTCATATCCTCAGCTGTGGTATCGCCCTCAAACGCCTTCGCCAATCCAAAATCCAATACCTTCACCTTGCCTTCGGGAGTAACCTTCACATTCGCTGGTTTCAGATCACGATGAATGATGTTTTTCTCGTGCGCAGCTTCCAATGCTTCTGCGATCTGTCTCGCGATGGCCAAAGCTTCTTCAATTGGAACCGCTCCTTCTCGCTTGACTCGCTCGGCAAGCGTCTCTCCCGACACCAACTCCATCACCAGATAACTTGTGCTGCCAGATTGTTCGAGTCCGTAAATGGTTGCGATATTCGGATGATTCAGCGCGGCCAGCATCTTCGCTTCACGCTGAAAACGGGAGAGGCGTTCGGGATCATGCGCAAACGCTTCCGGCAGGACTTTGATTGCTACGTCGCGCCCAAGTTTGGTGTCATGCGCCTGATACACTTCACCCATGCCGCCCGCGCCGATTTGCGCGGTGACTTCGTAGGAGCCGAGTTTTGAGCCAGCCGTGAGCGCCATCACTTCTTCCCCGTGGGAGCTTTCTGCTTCAACTCTTCAAACCAGTTCAGCACGACGTTGATTTGCGTCGGCGCCGTTTCCGCCTGCTCAGCGGACTTGAGCATCAGGAAGCGCTCGCCGTCAGGAGAGACATCGTAGTTGGCGATTGGTACTGCAGGCGATTCGTAGCGTCCCTCGAAGAGCATCCGGGGCGTGCCCGCAGCAAAACCGGGTTGCGTGGAGATGTCCACGGCCATCATTTTGTCACCGTCGCGGTAGAACAGCTCCCGCCCGGTGGGATTCCACACTGGCTCCGTGCCGCCGTCGGTGGAGATTTGCCACTTCCCGCCCGGGCCGGGATAGGGCTGCACGTAAATCTCATAGCGCCCCGATTCATCCGACGTATATACCAGCCAGTTTCCGTCGGGAGAAAAACGTGGACTCGCTTCGTTGAATCGAGTTCGAAGAAACGGTACGGGCTTCCGGTCGCCAAGCCGTAGCACCCAGATGTCAATTGCCGTGGTGGGATTGACTTCTATGAAGGCCAGCAGTTGCCCTTCCGAGGACCAGGAATGCGGAGCATGGAGGTACTTGCTGGTTGACAACCGTTGCAGCCCGCCACTGCCGTCCGCAAGTTGCAGGTAAAGGTTCATGGGCCCTTCCCTGTTTGACTGAAACGCTATCCGCGTTCCGTCCGGCGACCAAACGGGATTAAAGTTCGCACTCCCCCCAAACGTGAACCGCGTCAACGTCTCGCGGGAAAGATCGTAAAGCCAGATTTGGGAGTCCTGCTCAAGGATACCGACGGCGATCCGCAGACCGTCCGGCGAAAGGCGTGGGCCCAAGTAGGCACGCACCGGAGCGACCAAGGGCTGCTCCACCCCAGTGCGACTGATCCACGTTAACCTGGATTGGGTTGCCGACTGAAGCCCTCCCGATACGTACGCCAGCGATCCCGAGGAAGAAATGCAGTATTGTGTGGCTCCGCTGAATGTGGATTGCAGAACTCTCTCCACGACAGGGACCGCTGTTCCCGATACCTCCAGCCGCTGCGGATCAAACGGCACGGCCATCAGGTTAGCCCCCTGCGCATAAATCGCATGCCCCGACGCAGCGTAGCGGGGTTGCGTTGCCCCTTGGAACAGATTCCGCCGTTCACCCGTGCCTAGCAATTGGGCCGCAATCTGCGCGTTGGTCCAATTCGCGATGCTCGTTGCAGCAGCAAAGAGCACTGCATTGCCGCCCGGTAAGAACTCCGGCCAACAGTGGCTAGATTCCCCTTTCGCGAAGCGAGACAGCGGTTGCGGAGTGCCTCCCGCATCTGCCACTTGCTGGAGACCTCCGGCTGCGTTGGGTGCGTAAGCGATCGTACCTTGGCTGCCCCAACTGGCCCCGCGAGGCACCGTGGATTCACCCAGGCTTAGCGCAGCTCCCCCGCCGACATAGACCTTCTTAAGTTTATTGCCCGCGAAAAAACCGAGCCATTGGCCGTCGGGTGAAAAGAATGGGTTGACGGCTCCTTCGGTTCCGGGGAAAGGTCTGGCTTCCAGGTTATCCATCGCGCGCAGATAAATCTGCTGGATACCCCCTTCGCGAGCGACATACGCGAGAAGAGTGCCATCGGGAGAGAGCGCCACCGCAGGTCCATTAAACAGGCCTGCCAATTGTTGGCCTGGCGGCAGCGTTACGGAAAGCCGACATACAGGCCGTGGCGGCGAGGGTGCTGACGTGGTTTGCGAGCCGCCCTCGGCGATCCATCTTAGTTCATCACATAGATCGCTTGCTCCCTGCCATCTTTTATCTGATTCCTTCGCCAGACATTTCCTCACCACGCGGTCGAGCGCGGGCGGCGTCATCGGCTGAAGCGATGCCATTGACGGCGGTTCGGCCTCCAGAATTTTTGCCATGACGCTTGCGGAGGTTTTTCCCTCAAACGCCTTCTTGCCCGTGGCCATCTCGTAGACTACCGCGCCGAACGCAAATATATCTGTGCGAGCATCCACTTCTTTTGCTTCGACTTGCTCCGGCGCCATATATTGCAAGGTGCCAAGGATCGTTCCTTCACCCGTGATTGCGTTCTTCATCGTCGGAAGCTGCGAATCCGGAATGACCGGAGTGGCTTCCTGCTTCAGCTTCGCCAAACCGAAGTCCAGCAACTTCGTGCCGGACTTCGTGAGCATGACGTTGCCGGGCTTCAGATCGCGGTGGGTGATGCCCTTGCGATGTGCCTTGTCTAGCGCATCGGAAATCTCAATCGCGTACTGCAACACCTGCTCCAGCGGCAGAGGGCCTTTCAGCATTCGCTGCGCGAGTGTTTCGCCTTCGAGATATTCCATTACCAGGAAATCGATGTCGTCCTGATGGCCGGTGTCGAAGAGTGTGCAGATGTGGGGATGATTCAGGCTGGCGATAGTCTTTGCTTCGCGGTCGAATCGCTCGCGCAATTCCGCGCGATCGGCGAGGTGGGCGGGAAGCACCTTGATAGCAACGATGCGATCGAGGCGCGTGTCGCGAGCTTTGTACACTTCGCCCATTCCGCCCGCACCAATAGCGGAGAGGATTTCATAGGGCCCTAAGCGTCTGCCGGGGAGGATCGCCATGGGCTCCCACCGACTAGGAATTGGCAGAGTATAGCGCCGTCATGTAGTTACACACCTGTAAATTCTTGAGCGATGCGACCGATGGATACGGAAGCGAATTTCCGATGGGGACATTTCTCGGAATTTGGCCGCCAGAATCTGGCGGTCACATTTCGAGCGTGCGCACCTGGCAAATTCGTTGTGTAGAGAGCAGGAGAAGCAGTAGGATGCGCATACTAGATAGAGGTCCAAATCCGAGAAATTCCGGCCAAAAACCAAGAAAGCCTGCCACTGACACGGAGGTTCGGTTGAAGCTCACCACACTACCGTCACTCAGGGTGCGCGCCACCGCTTACTTCCTGGTCGCGTTCGCCCTCGTCGCCGCACTGCCATATGCCGCGTCCGCTCAGATCGACCCTCGCACACTCGGAACCTGGAAGCTCAACCTAGCGAAATCCACATTTGAACCCGGGCCACCATTGAGGAGTATGACGGTAACGAGAGAGCAAGTCGGCGACGCGGTGAAATACACCATTGAACAGGAGGACGCGAACGGAATTCACAGAACCATCGTCGAGGCTCCGAAATACGACGGGAAGGACCACCCCCGAACGGTACAGGACTACCCCAAGGCTGGTCCACCGATTCCCGACACCATCGCCCTCAAGCGCATCGATGTAGACACAGTTGAGGAGACCTTGAAGAAATCCGGCAAAGTGGTTCAAACGGCCAGACAAGTGGTATCCAAGGATGGGAAGGTGATAACGACTACGCTGACAGGAACGACCGTAAGCGGTCGGCCTATACATGTTGTACTGGTCTACGATAAGCAGTAGCAGATTGACGCGCCTTTAACGGCTGGCATAAGGCTTGTCAGAATTTTCGTGACGGAAGGAGACACGCATGTCTCGCACGGGAAATTTGGTTAGTGCGATTGCGATGTTTGCAGTCACGACTTTAGTGGCACTCGAAACTCTCGGTGCTGATGGGCCCAAACCAGTTCCAGATCCATCTGTGGGAGATGGCCGTGTGTCCGCGTTTTATGTTTGGGACAAGATGGTTCCCGGTACGCCAGGGAAAATGTTGCGTCAGGAACCTTTGCCGTCAAATCTTATGCTCGACAACGCGTCCAAAGGACTGCGAGTTCTCTACACTTCAACCAACGGGCTCGACAACAAGACGCCGATTACGGTATCTGGTGCGATCTATTTTCCGAGAGGCGTCGCACCGATCGGAGGATGGCCCATCATTGCCTGGACTCACGGCACCACGGGGATTGCTGACGTATGTGCGCCGTCGTGGATACCCCGGTCGTCACGCGACTCTGATTATCTGAACGCCTGGCTTGCCCAAGGTTATGCCATTGTAGCGACTGATTATCAGGGCCTTGGTACACCTGGTGGACATCCCTGGAATACCGTACGACCGGAAGCGTACAGTACACTCGACAGCATACGAGCTGCATTGCATGATTTCCCCGAGCTATCTAATTCGGTGGTCATTATCGGGCAGTCTCAGGGAGCGCATGGCGCGATATCAGCATCGTTGCTGGCTACCGCGTATGCCCCCGATGTCCATTTGAAGGGAACAGTCGCGACTGGAGTTCCGGGCGATCCTCCGTTTGCTCCAGAGACCAAGGCACCGCAGATTCCGACCCCTCCACATGTCGGCGGAGATTTCGCCGCCTTTGGTCTCGCAAATTTGCTCACCTATCGCATCATAGACCCGTCTTTGGATCCTTCGGACTACCTAACCGACGCAGCGCGGCCCGTTTTCGAGCTAGTGAGAACTACCTGTGCTGAAGTGCTCCCGGCATCTAGACAGGCCGGGCTTACGGTCGACAATGAATTCAAAAAGAGTCTCGCTGCCGCCGCGGCCAAAGCGGCACCATACAAACAGTACCCATCTCCGAAGTTCACGAATCCCGTCTTCATTGGCTCGGGTTTGGCCGACACAACCACCTTCCCAGAAGCCCAATACAATTTTGTCGTGGCCGCTTGCTACGCCGGCTCAATCGTGGAGGCACACTATTATCCGGGCCAGGATCACGGCGGCACAGTCAACGCATCGCTCGTGGATTCCATTCCGTTCGTAAAGAAGGTCTTTGCCGGCCAACCTATCGCAGGAAATTGCAGTAGCGTACGACCTCCGCCCAAAAGAGAGTAGCTACTCTCTGGTCTGATGGCGAATGAGTTGTCTCGCCAACAGAGAAAGCGAACGATGGGTACGGCAAGCGGACGGATGGAAATTGGCGCATCGTCATGAATCCGATTTCTGACAAGTGTGAATCGACGCCGCCAAGCTTGAAGCGCAGGAAGAGGTCGCCCTGGCGATTACGGCTTGTCAGGTGCAGGGGAATCAGATCGGAATCCACAACGAACGTGGATCGACGGACATACCTCCGAGAAATTAAAGACCAAGCAGTCACGGTCGGCGGTTCCCATGGCTGCTGAGCTCGCTCAGGTGCTCAGAGAGTGCCGAAAAGTAATCGTATATGGGAAGCCCCACTGACTGGGTGTTTGCGTCCCGTAAAACGCACGGGAAGACTCCTCGCGTTAGAAATATGCTACATGCCGATGCAGTTTGAGGTCTTCGGCCTCGTACACCACACCCATCCCGCCGCCGCCGAGCTGCGAGAGGATGCGATAGTGCGAGATGGTTTGGCCGATCATTTGGCCACCGGCATTTTGCGCCGAAGCTCATCAAAGAAGTTCAGCAGAAACGTAATGTGAACCGAACCCTTATCCCGCGCAGTTGCTTCATGTATTGGAATCACGGCAAAGCGCTTGCCGTCGGGATGTAAATCCAGGTTCAGCACGGATGGATCGCTGATCTGCGTGTCTGACCACACACGCGGTTTCCCGGGTACAAAGGAATCGCTTTTCGCGGTGTAGCCAACCACCATGATGCGAGCGTCGGACAACCGTTCGTAAAACAGTTGCCGGCCATCCCGTGACCAGGTCGGAATCATCCCGCCGCTGTTCGATATCTGCCACTTCCCACCCGACCCAGCGGGTCCTGCGGGAAACGGCCGCACGTACACCTCATTCGCGCCGGACTCGTTCGATGAGTACGCAATCCAGCGGCCGTCAGGCGAAAATCTCCCCATGAAGGCGCGTCTCGATGTCCGTAGAAACGGTTCAGGTTTCCCGGGCTTGGGATGATCTGGATCGCTCAGGTCCATCGGCAGCGTCCAGATACCCATACTGGTGCTTGGATCAAGTTCATCGTAAGACAAGCGCCGGCCGTCAGGGGAAAACGAGTCCGGGAATAATGGGTTCGCACTTTCCAGCAGTTTTTGCGCTTCTCCAGACCCGTCTGAGCGCATCCATACGATGCTGGAGCCGGCGTTGGATCTGGATCGAAAGACGATATGTTTTCCATCGGGCGTCCAGGTCGGATGGGCGAATCCCTGGGAAGGGGAACTCAAATGGGTCATGGTTTCGCGCTCCAAGTCATAGACGACAACTTCACCCTCACGACCCGGCGCCGTGATTAGTGCCAGCCGCTTCCCGTCGGGCGAAAATCGCGGATCTGCATAAGTGCCCGGCATCGCTACGATTGGTTCGGTCTTGCCGGAACTATCGAGCCACAATATCGGCCAGCTTTGATCTGCGGCTTTCCCACTCCGGTAAATGAATGTGCCGGTGGAGGAAAAATCAAAATTCCCTACTCCTAGGTCGTTCAGCAAGGGCGACGGTATGCCTCGCAGCATGAGACGGTCTGGGTCGAATGGCACGGCGAAGAGTGTGCCCTTCGTGGCATACAGCAGATGGCCATGAGACCCGTAGGTAGGTACATACCGGCCGAAAGAGCCGCCGCTTATTAAGACCTTCCTCTCACCTGTCTTCAATGACCATGTTTCGATGCGGTCCTCCGCTGATATCGGGTCAGAAACGGCCGTAAAGAGAAGGGTCTTATTTCCCGGAAGAATCTGCGGCCATCGATGGCCCAATTCATCACCATCGAGCATAGTCAGCCTCTCTGGCGTTCCTCCGCCATCGGGTACGCGCCACAGCCCTCCACTTTGTGCGAGCGCCGCAATAATATTCCCGTCCTCGCCCCAACTGCCGCCATAGGGAACGTTAGCGTCGCACAACGAGATAGCCGCGCCTCCGTCCACCGAAACCTTTCTCAGTTTTCCCTGTGAGAAGAATGCAACCCACTGCCCGTCTGGTGAGAAGAAAGGCTCAGATGCCCCCGGCGTTCCTACGAGCTCAGTGGTGTTGGGCTGATCGAGCCGCCGGGTAAAGAGGCGCCCTTGCGACACGTACAGCATCCGCGTACCGTCGGGCGAAAGTATCGCGTCGGGTCCACTTAGAGAGCCGAGCGACACGTCAGGGCCGAGATCAACGTCGAGCCGCACCAGTGGACGCAGAGGCTGCTCAATGGGCCGCGTCCACCGCCGCCAGCCCCAAGATGTGACGACCGCGATGATTGTCACCGCTGCGGCCACCGCCAACACCAACTTGTTCATCGAAGTTGGTGCAGCCTGCGTTGTACCGGAATCTTTCGGTGCCGCAATCGCATCTTCAATCTCGATGCGAACGTCAGCGGCGTCTGAGAGACGCTGACGCCGATCTTTTCTTAGACAGCGTTGCAGCAGAACGCGAATGGATGGAGAGATGTTCGCGGGCAGCGCCGTCCAATCCGGTTCAGCTCTGACCACCGCAGCCAAAATGTCTGTCACATCTTCGCCCTGAAACGCTTGCTTTCCAGAGAGCAACTCGTACACGACGCAGCCGAACGCCCAAATATCTGTGCGTTTATCCACTGCCTTCCCACGAGCCTGTTCTGGTGACATGTATGCCGCAGTGCCAAGGATCACTCCTTGCATCGTCGCGGCGCGGCTAAGCGTGGGAGAGTTGCTCATATCCTCAGCTGTGGTATCGCCCTCAAACGCCTTCGCCAATCCAAAATCCAATACCTTCACCTTGCCTTCGGGAGTAACCTTCACATTCGCTGGTTTCAGATCACGATGAATGATGTTTTTCTCGTGCGCAGCTTCCAATGCTTCTGCGATCTGTCTCGCGATGGCCAAAGCTTCTTCAATTGGAACCGCTCCTTCTCGCTTGACTCGCTCGGCAAGCGTCTCTCCCGACACCAACTCCATCACCAGATAACTTGTGCTGCCAGATTGTTCGAGTCCGTAAATGGTTGCGATATTCGGATGATTCAGCGCGGCCAGCATCTTCGCTTCACGCTGAAAACGGGAGAGGCGTTCGGGATCATGCGCAAACGCTTCCGGCAGGACTTTGATTGCTACGTCGCGCCCAAGTTTGGTGTCATGCGCCTAATACACTTCACCCATGCCGCCCGCGCCGATTTGCGCGGTGACTTCGTAGGAGCCGAGTTTTGAGCCAGCGGAGAGGGTCATTTCTTCAATCCTGCTTGAAAGTTGAACACAATGGTAATGGGAGGAGCTACCGAGCCGCTCACGTTCGCCAGTATCAGAAACCGCTGACCGTCTGCCGAGGGCTGATACGCCCAGTGGCCATTGAAAGGTGCGAATACAGGATCAAGTCCAAATAGGGACTGCGGAGTGCCTGACTCAAAAGCGGTGTCGCTTTTCACTGAAACCGCCGTCAGTTTCCGATCGGCGGAAATAAAGAATAGCTCCCTTCCATCGTGGCGCCACCGGGGTTGGTCGCCGCCTGTGGGCGAAATTTGCCATTTGGCTCCGCTGGCAGGAATCGCCTGAACATAGACCTGTGGCTGTCCAGATTCATTCGAAACATATGCCATCCATCGTCCATCCGGCGAAAACTGGGCGGTGCCCTCGTTGAAGGGTGTTTGCAGATAGGGAAAGGGTTTGCGGTCGCCCTGAAGTGGCAAAAGCCATAGATCGGTGCCAGTCGCGCCGCCATAGCTTTGGTAAACGACGAACTTTCCATCTTGCGACCAGTCCATAGGGCGAGTGTTGATTCCGCCTGTCAATACAAGCTCTTCGTTGCCAGTGCCGTCGGCTGCTTTCCGATAGATCGCACGATTGTTGAATGCGAAAACGGTGGCGCTTCCGTCCGGAGACCAGATTCCACTCCCGGATAAGCCAGGGCGAAACGTAAAGCAGGACGGCACATCTCGCTCCACATCTAGTAGCCAGATGTCCGCAGTGTCTCCTCCCACGTTGAATAGACCAAACAAGATTCGCTTTTCATTGGGCGACAATGTCATGCTTGAAATTTTTTCCGGCTGTCCCAAGACGCCGAGCCGTTTGCCGGACCGGTCCACCCATGCGATTTCGCGGATTTGCGTGCCCCCGAGAAGCTCGCCAGTACTGTACGCAAGCACGCCGTTGCGCGAAACCGAGAATGCCGCGGCATTCGCGTTTCCGTAGACGCCCACATTTTCCGCGATCGGAAATACTTCGCCGGTAGTCCGGAGACGGCGCGGATCAAAGGGCACCGCCATCAACGTGCCCTCCCGGCGGAACAACACCAGGCCATCGCCGCCGTCGGCCTCCGAGGGCGCATAGGCGGCGCTCGATTCGTCGGATAGAATGCGCACAGGTGGTGCTCCGTCCAGAGACCCAACATTTATGCCACTTGTTTCGGGTTTGCCAAGGCTTGCCAAATAGAGAAAATGTCTGCCATCTGGTAAAAACATCGGAAAACGATGGAGTTCGTCCGGGGTCGCGAGTTTCGTTAACGCGGTGGGGACGCCTCCCGCCGCGGACACACGCGCAATGGCGCTCCCCGGACCCGGCGAAAAAACGATCATCCCGTCGCTGTTCCACGTTCCTCCCCGTCCGTCGGGAGCATCGCATATCGTTTGTGGCGGGCCACCGGCCAGCGCAATCTTTTTCAATTTTCCAGGGACAAAATATCCGATGTATGTGCTATCAGGCGACCAAAACGGGTAACTCGCATCTTCGGTTCCCGGCAGGGCCTGGGCCACTAGCGAGTCGATGGGCCGGACCCACAGATGCCCTCGGCTGCCCTCGATGGCGCTGAACGCAAGAACACGCCCGTCTGGCGATAGTTGAAAAATAGCAGTGGAATTTTTGTCGGGTAGCGGTATTTGAAAGCGGGCGGTCCGCTGCGGCGGCGTTCCGCGGAAATGAATGAAGGACAATGTAGCCAGTGCGAGCAGGAGCACAGCAGCCACAAACCATCCTGACATATGCTGACGCTGCCCTGCCCCGGCAGTGGCGATGGACTCGGCACCGATGGTGCCAGAGAGGACGTCTTCAATGACAATGCGGGCTTCACCGATATGCTGCAGGCGACGCTTTAAGTTCCTCTCCAGGCAGCGGCGTAAAAGATTCTGGATCGCGGGCAGCGTTTTCGGTGGGAGCGCTTCGAAGGGTGGTTCCTTTGTCATTACGAACGCCAGCGTTTCGGACACATCCTCGCCCGCAAATACGGCATGGCCCGTGAGCATCTCGAAGAGTACTACACCGAACGCCCAGATGTCTGTTCGCCTATCGACTGTCTTGCCGCGAGCCTGCTCCGGCGACATATAGGCCGCTGTGCCCAAGATCGTCCCAGCCATCGTCGCGGCCATCGAGAGCGTGGGCGAGTTATTCATGTCGACCGCCGTCGGCTCGTCCAGCATTGCTTTCGCCAAGCCAAAGTCGAGTACCTTGACCGTTCCATCCGGCTTCACCTTGATGTTCGCGGGCTTCAAATCGCGGTGGATCACGCCGTGGTCGTGCGCGTATTCCAGCGCCTCGGCAATCTGCTTTGCAATCGGCAGAGCTTCGTCGAGAGGAATAGGACCGGCAGCGATGCGATCGGCGAGAGTCGGGCCTTCGACCAACTCCATGACCAGCGCATTGGTAGAGCTGGATTCCTCCAGCCCGTAGATCGAGGCGATGTGTGGGTGGTTCAGCGAAGCCAGCAGTTTCGCTTCGCGCTCAAACCGCGCCATGCGATCAGCGTCAGCAGCGAAGCCTTCGGGAATGACCTTCAACGCAACGTCGCGATTGAGCCGCGTATCATGGGCTTTATAAACCTCCCCCATTCCGCCCGCACCAATTGCGGAGAGGATTTCATAGGGCCCTAAGCGTCTGCCGGGAAGGATCGGCATGGGCTCCGACCAACTTAGAATCAGCAGAGTATAACCCTGTCAGGGAGTTGCACACTTGCAAATTCTTGCTCGCTCTCACTTCCTGAAACGTTCGTTGGTCCCGTCGAACCAATGATTCCGCAGCTCACCAAAATGACCAGCCGTCACGGGTTGACTCCCCCCGTGGGAAGTCTAGAATCTGAGTTCCACAAGCGAATTACCCTTCTCGAACTCTATATGGCCTCGTCCTTATAACCGTTATTTTATTTAAGGGGCTTTCAAGTTGCACACTGAGGATAAAGCAAATCGCCGCTCACGCCACTCCGAGAATCCACCCTTCAATCTCGGCTTTCTTGCGCTCATTCGGCTCAATTTCAAGGCAGAGGAACTTTCCGAGACTGCCATCACAGTCCGCCCGCCGCAGCCATTCGGCGGTCGCAAAAGCGTCTTGCTGGTCCGGCGTCCGTCCCGCGCTCGGGAATGTCCTGCTCCACATAGAAGGATAGACCTCAGCGACCACCGAGCGATTGGGCGGCGGACTCCAGCTGTCGAAGGGCCAGAAATGCACGTGGCCCTTGGCGTGCTGCCGGATGTAGCGCAGCCACGGGATTCCGGCGTGCGTGGACTTGGCTACCGATCCCTGAACGTCGAAATGGAACACCGATTTGGCTGTGCGTGCCCGCAGTTCGGTAAGCCGCCGCCATCGTGGGTTGCCAGAACGGGCTGCGCCATTGCCACACCCGCCGTCCCGAACGAAATCCACGTAGATGTCCTCGTCGGTCGGCCAGTGGCGGTGGAAGTCGTCGAGGAACGATGACCGGTCCAGCGGCAATCTGTGCTGCTCGAAGTATTGGAGCGGGAATGAAAAACCGTGGTCAATGCCGACGAGCGTGGGCTGCCCCTCGGAGAGCTTCTCGACCAGCCACGCAGCAATGCCCCTGCGCGTCCAATACTTTCGAGGGCTGGGTGACGGCTCGACTTCCTGCGGGGCGGTCAAGCGGTCTGCCGCGTAGACACGCAGACCCTTGAGGCTCGACTTGGGTGTCTGTGCGCCCGAGTAGTCGATGCCGATGTACCGCTCGAATGCGGGGTTCATGTGAATGGCATGAGTTCGTCCTCCAACATGAATTGTGAATTCTGTCGGAGAAAGAGCATAGTCATCAAGACATCTCAAGAAGGCAGGGCACAGGTCTCTCATTTCTCATTCTGATTCGGGTCTTCGGTCGCAGGAGTTTCAGCCGTCAGGTCTGCTTGGCCTTCTGTACTGTTTCCAGTTGCAAGTTCCCTTAATATTCTGTCTCGTTTCTCAATCATCTGTTGCCGTTCCTGACTTTTCTCCCAAGTATCTTCGGGTTCATGGCCACGTTCGAACCAATACGACCGAGTTTCACCCTTCCACGACACAAACTCCTCAGCGCAGTGAAATCGCGTGAGTCGGTTGGCTTCGTCAACCTCAGTCTGGCTAACATCCACATAGAACCGAGACGAAGGTCGGTGAGAAATGAACAGCAGGTGGTGCGGGGTAAGCGGAAGAGTTACCTCGATGTCCCGTTGCGCCAATCCCGGAGAGCGGTAGAGAGGCGGGAATTTGTGAAGTTTGGGGTTGAACCAAACGCAGGGGTTATCCGAGGTGATGAACCCCATCTCATCATTTGCTACGAACACTGCCATGTGCATTTGGGAAAGAATCGGGGCCGCTGTCGCTAAGCTCGTTGCGATTATCTGTTGGTGCGCGTGTTCAACCATTTTTTCGGTCTGGAGGGAAGTGCTCCGTGGCGCTCCGTGAGTTTGCTCTAATGTCGAGACCATGTCGTGCAGCTTTTGGGTCTGGGTCCTCCAGTGCTCGCCCATTGCCATTGTTCTTGCTTGCATGGCCGCAACAAAAAGGCATAACCGCACTCTGTCTTGAAGATTGAGGCGCTCTTGACGGCGTATCCGGCTCAGGACACTTACGAAATCGTTTTCGACACCGCTGAGAGTGTTTTCAATAATCAAATTCCGGCCCCCGCCCGGCATTTTGATTGTGTACCTGTCCGTCGCGGTGAATGACTTTTCGGGTGATTTGTTTTTCTTCTCGGTCCCGTCACGGCTAATGCGCCAAATGTAGGGGTGCTGTCCGGGTGGTGTTCGAGGGTCACACCATGCCTTCAAATAGCATTTCGGGATGAGGTGTTGCCTCTTCTTTTCAGCCATGGATATCAATTCTTACCCGCAGGACGGGTTAGACATTGTGTTGTCAGTCCAATTCAACCCCACACCCGTGCTGATTCCGCGCTGAAAAACTCAATGCTAAGGGGCCGTCGCACTGGTCGGCGCTCTCTCATCAATTCGGCTCGTTGTACTATCCTCGCGTTACTTTCCGAGTTCGGGTCTCCATGGAGGCTGATGAATACCCGCGACACTTTCCCAGTGTCGAGTAGTTTCAGAATGTGTTCATCGGAATCGCCGAACGAAAGACCAAAAACAAATAGGCTGCCAGCTATTGCTGCAAAGCTTCGGAATGCCCTATTCAAAAAACCGCTGTGCTGGATTCTGTCGAGTTTCGAGTCATGGCTGCCTTCCGCCACGAAAAGCGGAAAACGATTGGTTTCCAGTGCCTCTCTAATCTGGTCAATGAGTGCTATTCCGGTGTTGGACCACGTGAATTTCTGTAGCTCAGGACCCGCATCGAAGATGTGTAGTGCGCCGTGCAAGTAGAACACATTTTGCTGGTCGGTCTTTTGCACGTCCCAAGTGACATATTCTGCCGGACCGTCATCTGGTTGACGAAAGCCATCATCAAACTCTATAGATGGGGGGATTTCTCCATGCATGAGTGCCCAATAGAGGAGCAGGTCGTAATTCACCGTGTAAATCCGCTTAAAGCAACTGAGAAATCTTCTACAGGCGGCATAGCTCTCTTCAGAAATATCAACCGGCCTGTCAGGGTGACTCGTTGCAATAGTCTGAGCCAGCAGTTCCTGTAGAGCGTTGGCGTCCGCTTCCAATCTAACGGTAAGTTCTGGATGGTCTTCGAAGTAGATTCTCGCTAGCGCCGCAGTCAGCTTCAATGCCCTGATGACAACTTCGAAGTCACTGGTCTGCAACGCTTCAAACGCGCCACGTACTGTAGGAGAACGCCCCGCGAAGTTCGCTCGGTCAAAGAGGGCATCGTAGGAGAAAATGTCATCTCGACATGCCCGGCTGAACCCGTTCCCAAGCAAGACATGCCTTGATGCCGTAGTTCTTGCGATGGCTTGCTCGAAGGTGATTACGTCTGGCATCGAAGACCGCCCTGAGAACAACCCTTCGGCGGGTGCGCGTATTGTTCAGTCCGTGCCCTGCGTCAGCCGTGTAGCTGCTGAGCAATGCCGTAATGATATCAGAATGTTTCTGGCGGAGTGCTCAACCCTCGTTCATTCTGCCGTCAGGAAGACCGACGCACTGTACGGCACTTCGTGAACAAGACCAAGCTCTCGACTGACGCTCCCGATTGCGGCGTCCCAATCTTCTCTCGTCAGCGGCGTCGGCGAAATCGGGTCGCCGACGAAGTACATGTTGACCAGAAATGCGTGAACCTTTGCAATCTCTCTCAAGAAGTAAAGGCTCGCATGTCGATTCGCGGACTGATAGAGCCGTCCCGTCCAGTCAACATCCGGAGAAACCCCGAGCCAACCCTTCGTTGCATCGAAAGCTTTCTGAATCTGCTGCTTGCTTCTAGTCGATGTTGCGCCGCAGCCACCACCGTAAATCTCCGGCACATGGCTCTTTGCCTCAATGAGGAGGCATCCGCCTTCAATCCGTGCCAGCGCGTCCCAGCATGGTCCACGTTGCGGCCAGAACTCCAGAAGCCGTGGCGGGAGAAATCCAAGCCCGACACGCTCCAGAAATTCTGAGTCTCGGTATTCCGAGTATGTGTCCGCAGCCAGCGGTGACACCCAATGAATGTCTTTCTCATCGAGGTCGTACCGCGACAGGGATTGTGCGATGGCAGAATTGAGCGCGTGCGTTCTTTCGTTCACGTATGTCTGGATTTGGCGCTGACTTCCGGCGTGCGCCCGACCCATTGAATCTGTGCGAGATAAATCAGTAAGACAAGGCATCAGTCCTCCTGCGAAACTGCCGATATATGCGCGTGCGAAGAAACTTCCTCAGTCTGTTATCGAGCCTCGACCCGCACCCGCAAATAGTACGACCGGGATAGTTGCGCAAACGGTTATGTATGAGCGCAAGATATGGCCGGAGAGATGCCTCTGCTGCGGGAGGTGCGTGGTAGAATCCGCCGCACGGAGGCAGAAATGCCACCCCCGAAAAGGATTTTCGTTGCCCGTGCGATATACCACCATAAAGTAAGGACCAATGAGCACGTCACTATTTTGGCTTACCATGAAGTCACCCGGCGTTGGTGGAATGGCCGCAAGGTCGAGGATTCTCAAGACGCCTATGAACTTTTCGATGACAGGGAGGTGGAGCACGACTACCTAGCCGGGACCGAGGAATATATTTTCGAGGAATGGGGAAAGCGTAACCGGCAACTGGTCGAGGATGGTTTCCAGCGGGACAACTTAACAGGCGAAAACAAGTGGCAGCAATTCATATCCTGAATCCGGGCGCGCCCTATGGAGCGACTTTCCGCCTGAACGTGAGATTGATTCGCGGGCCGCACGCCTTCTGCTGCTTGGGCAACTCATGAAGGTAATCACGCTGAAATCCGGGTGGCATGACCAAGAGGCTTCCATGTTCAAGTAATTGAGTGGTGGTTGACAGGTCCTTCTTGTTTCTCCACTTGAACCTTCGCGGCGCACCTAGCGAAACGCTCGCAATCGGAAAACTCCACAGCCCTTCTCGCTCGCTGTCGAAATGCAAACCGATAGAGTCCCTGTGGTCGCGGTAGAAATTCAGATTCAGGCTATCGAAGGTACAGCCCACTTTCTTCTCCACAAGCTCCTTAATGCGTTCCGCTTTCGGTGTCCACGGCGTCACCACAATCTTCCCCACCAAGTTTGGCGACGTGTAGGGAATGCCCATCCAAGCGTACTTTCGCGGGGCCGGACCCGTGTTGAAATAGGTGTGCTGTCGCCATTCCAGTTTCAGGAGCGCCTCAAACAGTTTGTCCGCTTCCCCGAGGCCGATGAAATCGGGGTAATAGACCACTCCACCAGCCAGTTCGGTTGGGTCGGCGTCGAATAATCTAGACTGGGCGCACATGCACTGACAATATCACGCCGGTTTGAGATTCGCTGTCCGTACTCACCTACTAGTTACGGAAGCGGCACTTCACGAATATATTTTACCCCTCTAAGTGAATCCGGGCAGCGCCGGGACGTGCGTGGTAGAATCCGCGCAAGGAGGTGCCCAGCTATGGCCTACAAGCCCGGCGATGTCGTTCCCGAATCTGGAATATATAATGTCACGCATCACCCCAAACACGCGGAACGTCATCAGGTAACTTGCGTAGAAGAGGAAAGGTTCCCTCCCTGTAAACGCTGTGACCATCCTAGATTTGTTCTTGCGAAAGCTGCGGTTCACATAAAGGACCAGCTTTCGTTCAAGCGTAAATAGCGCGCAGCATTGCGAAGTGAGTCCGGGCGCGCCGGGGCCGCTTGCCATACGCTACCTGAATAGGAGGCAAAACGATGGCATCCGCTGTTGAGTTAGAACAAATGACTGAGCATGTGCAATACGAAGTTGACGAATTACGGAAAGCAGCTCAAAAATTATCTAAGTTGAAAAAGGAGGCCTCGGAGTGGAACACCGCAATTGAATCCTTTCTGCTTCACTTCCGAAATCTTCGAGCATACTTTTTTGGTAAAGGACACAAACCTGACGATGTGTTTGCCAAGGACTACGTTGCCGGTTGGAATCCCATACCAGACCCCGTTTTCGACAAAACAAAGGACGACATTGACAAGCGCCTCGCACACTTGACCACGTGGCGGCTGAATGCAATTAGTTGGCCGGTGAAAGAAATGGACAACGCAATCGAGGAGCTTGTTTCTAAATTCAAGAAATCTCTGACTGTGCCGCAGACAGAATGGTTTTCGGGGCTTGCTGAGCGGCAAATAATTCTTGCCTTTGCAGTTCAAAATTATAGTACGTGCTGCACGAAGAGTCCTTCTACAGTTACGTACCTATTGCCCGATTCGTGAGCATGAACCCGCCCGCCGCATTGCGCGCCCGTGCCCAATTTGTGCCCAATCCCCCGCAAAACCTACCAACCTACGCAATCAGGGGGGGCGCCGGGGGCCGTGGTAGAATCCCGACATGACAATCGAGAAGACTATAGACGGGTATATTTGCACCGCTGTCAAAAATGTAGCGGGCAAGGACCGGCCTATTAAACTTGTGGTGCCAGTCTCAAACTACGCCCGCATTCAATCAAATTGCGGCAAAGTACCGTTTGGCAAGGAGGTTGTTCGACGCCTCTTTGATACTTGGATTAGACAGCGCGAAGAATCCGGTGCGCTGGATGTTTTGAGTGATGGTGTGCTACTTGAGGGCGAAGTGGACGGATTATTTTCCGACATCCGCGCCGCTGACCGCCGAGAGATGGGTGGATGGACGAAATCGGTCTCTGAATCCTAGCTCGCCGCGCCTACTGTGGCGCATCTTTCGGACAAGAAACCATGAAGATTGTGACCGCAAGCATCGCGCTGGCCACGTAGATACCGGCACTAATCCAGTAACGGTATTCAAGGACAAAGTCGTTGGTTTTTGCTAATTCGACGAACATCGCGCTTAGCCCGCCAATGGTTGCCCGGAAAACGACGGCAGCGAACAATATCCGTAGAAAAACGAAATTTCCGAACCGCCCCGCCTTGGCCTTCCCCACTTCCCGCTCCGGCATCGCTTCTTCATCTTGATTCTGTTGATTCTTCATGCGGGTTTCTTTGAACCACTTCCACGGGTGGCGGATTCCGATGACGCCGAAAAGCAATAACAAAAGGAAAAACATCCACAACATGATTGCCCCCACCTACTGTGGGCCAGATTCTACCATTCCCGATACTGGCGACCCTACCTACTTTCATGCGCGAGCGGGGGCCGTGGTAAAATGCTCGCATGGCAAAAGGGAAATATCGCAAGCGCCGCAGCGCGAAAAGCGCTCAAGTAATCTTCCTAGCCGGGGCCATTGTTACGGCGGAGTGCTTGGGGCACGAAGAAAAGAAACACATCGAGAATCGCCAATATGGGGAAACCCCCGGATTGGTTGGGCAAGCTTGGAATATAGCCGCCGCAAGCACAACCACGGCTGCAACGGTAAGCTCCTTCATTTTCCCCGAACAGTTTTCCTAGTTGGGCGCGGGGCGCGCACTATGCAATAAAATCGCAATAAAAATCCAAGCTTTGCCCCTTTTAATCGTTTTGTTCGTTTGAAGAATCAGCAAGTTACGTGTTGTCAATAGCCCCGGCCATTCCACCTCTACTACGACATTTAGCATTTTCCCCGCGCCATTGGTGGCCCAACGGACTCACCAAGGGGACGGTGGCGGTGGTCAACAAGGCTCGTGGAGCCTCCGAACCGGCGGGGCCGGACTGTTGGGTGCCGGGCGGTCGAAATAGGGCATTTCCGGTCGCTGCGGCGGATTGCTGATTCACCTCCCGCTTGTGCTAGCCCTTCGTCTTTTGTGCCTGCCTGACCTTTGCCCACCGCGCCTTCTGAGCCTTCGCAATTTTCCTCCGGGCGGCAGCGGACATCGTGTGCCCCTTGCCACGCAACTGCCTGATTCATTTGGAGCCCGTGGTAGAATCCGCGTCGGGGTCCCACCCGATGGACATCCCTCACAAGCAGGTTCTAACAACCTACCCCTTGGCAATCAAAAAAGGACAAGCACGAGTGCATGTGCGAAATCCGATTCCGTGGCATGCCAAGACTGAAGAGATTAAATGCCCAAAGTGTGAAGCGGTATTTATAGTGGATGAAGGCTTTCCGAAAGTACTACAGGCGCTTGAAGCACAACACAAGAATCAGGAAGAGCATCCCGACTTTATTCCATCAGAACCGACTTGGACAAAACTTTGCGAATGCGATTGTGGGCGATAAGCCGTGCACCATGACCCGGAACATACCCAAACTTAGCCGTGACCTTCCTTTGAGGCGTGTCGAAGGGCGGCGTACCGTCTCGGCGAAAGGGCAAAAAGCCTCATTCCGATAACCCGTTTCTCAGTTGGCTACGACTGAATTGGGGTACGGTTCTCCTCCCTGGGCAGGAAGTCCACCAGATGCCGCTCAGCAAGGCAATAAGCCATTGATCAGGATTAGTCTCTGATGTAGACTCCTGCGAATCACGGTCCAAAAGCTCGGACAGGCACCCAAGGGAAACGAGCACCCGCAATTAAGAACATCTGACTGTTGAAATTTATGAACAACGCAAGGAACTAACGCGCATCTGTTCCCTCTGTTTGTCAAGGAGGCTCCATGAAGCGCTTCACCCGGCCCCTTCTTGACGCTTTCGCATTCATAGCTTTGACACTCCTGCTCGGCTGCGGATCAGGAGGAGGCGGCGGAGCGCAATCTCCGATCTTATCGGTCGCTCAATCTACTGTTACGTTCAATAGCGCCTTCGGCGCCTCGGACCCTGCACCAACCTCAGTAAACATGACAAATACAGGGGGGGGGGCACTCTCACATTTAGCGCGTCCAGCGATTCAGCATGGCTTTCTGTTACTCCTGGTACCGGGACTGCCCCCCAAACATTGCAAGTGTCTGCCGTGCTCGGAACTCTCACAACGGCAAGCTATACGGGTCACATCAAGATCACAGCCAACGGTGCACAAGGCTCGCCTGCGACCATTACGGCCACATTCAACGTGGCGGGGCCGACCCCGTCGAATTCACCCACTTGGGCCCAGTGGGGAGCCAATCCGCAGCACACAGGCATCGTGAATGTAGCGGGTCAAAAGACGGCGCACCAGCTTGCCGACATCATGTACGACAAGTTCGCACCGCAGGAAGAAGCCGAGGAGGCGGCGGTCGTTGGTGCGCCCTTGCTGCTGGTGCACTACCAGGCGCCGCTCATCGACGGAAATGACGTGTACATGATGACCAAGAGCGGAAGCTACACCTCCTGCAACCCAGCGGGGGCTTGGCAGACCGGGGTAGCCTGCGGGCCCAACACCTGGAACACGATGATCTGGAACGAGTCGCGATTCACATGGGAGAATGGCCAGCTCGTTCACATTTGGGATTTCGCGAGTGACTGGAAACCCGCCCCGGACGACTTCAATCAAGGACCTGTAGGAACCATCGAGCATGTTTTCCATCCTGCTGACGCCAACAACTTCATCTACGTCCCGGGAGCAGGCGGTACGGTTTGGAAAGTCAACAAGGCCGACGGGACACCTGCCAAGCAGATCAACCCGTTCACGAATGCGGGCATTGTTGCCAGCAACACATACGTGTTAAGCCCACTGGCAGCCGACGGGCAGGGGAATATTTATTACAACGTGATCCAATTCGCCGATCCAGGCGCGGGACTTCCGTGGGAGACCGATCCGGTAAGCTCCTGGCTGGTAAAGGTGACCCCGCAGGACACGAGCAGCATCGTGCCATACGCAACACTCACTCCGAATGCGCCCGGCGCCAACGCCAACTGCGAGTCATCTTACAGTGTCGCATTTGATCCTTCGACGACGCTGCCGTGGCCTCCGTCCAACTTCCCTCCTGTGCCGACTCAGCGATGCGGGCCGCAGCGGCCCGGCGCAAATGTGACCCCAGCGATTGCTCCAGACGGGACGATCTACACGGCGAGCCGGGCGCACCAGGACGCAGGGTTTGAGTCTTTTTTGATCGCGGTCAATCCCGATCTCACCCCCAAGTGGGCCACATCGATGCAGCACTTGCTGAATGATGGCTGCGGCGTAGTCGTGCCGATCAACGACTCCACCAACAGCAACGTGAATGACTGCCGGTTCGGGACAACTGTCGGAGTGGATCCCGACACCAACGCAAAGGGATCCGCCATCCTCCGCGATTCCGATTCTTCGTCCCCGACAGTACTTCCAGACGGCTCAGTCGTCTTGGGAGTCAGCACCCTTTACCCCGATGGACGAGGGCATCTGCTGCGCGTTGATGCCCTGGGCAATTATCTCAATGAGTTTGACTACGGTCACGACTCGACCCCTGGGGTCTACACGCGCCCGGATGGAACCTTTTCCGTGATCATCAAGGACAACCACTACGGGGGGCCGCTCTATTGCCGCGGTAACGCCGGTTGCCAAGGCACGCCCCAAGTCTATTACATTACGCAGGTGAATCCGACCAAACCCGATCCTGCGGTCGCCGGGAAGATGCTCACAGAGTGGAGTTTCCAGGGCACGAACACGGAGAGCTGCCAGCGGAATCCGGACGGGTCTTTGACTTGCACTTCTGACCATCCGAACGGCTTCGAATGGTGCATCAACATGCCCGCGATAGATATGAACGGCACCGTCTACGTGAATAGCGAGGATGGAAACATCTACGCGCTTCCCCAGGGGCAAAGCGGGGTCTTCACCGTTCCGCAGGGGAACCTATTTCTGAACCTGGCGCTCGGCGCCGCATACACGCCGCTGGCGATTGGGCCGGACGGTAGGCTTTACACGCAGAACAACGGGCACATGCTCGTCGTAGGCAATTGAGAGGAAACCTTCGCATCGACACTGACATCCCCACACGCACCACACTTACTGAGTCAGATTGGAAGCGGATGCCTGACGTTGGGTTATTGATATCTGACTTCGGGCGCTGAAAAATAAAGCAAAGAAAGATCAGCCAACCGGCCTTTCGGGCATGCACATTCGTTGGCCACTCTACACCCTAGCGCGCCAAATGTTGGCGTAATGCTAGCCCGGAATCGAGCGAGAAATCGCCGGCACCCCGTTCTACATCGACAGCGGAGCGCCTTTTCGAACTAGCAAGCGGTGACAACACATGAATACGCCCGTAAAGGACAGGACTGCGGGTACGAACCCGATCAGAGTCCAGAGCGCCTCGGTAATCCAGCCAAATCTGCCGAAGTGCAGATTTGACAACCACAACAGAGCTAGGTCGCCAAATTGAAGCTTGCCAACTGTGGCAGGGGGCTGGAGGAAGCCCACGAGCGCATTGAACACTTCTGGAAAGGCGAAGTAGATTCCCGAGATTCCCCACACGAGAACAAATAAGAAGCACCAGAATCCTAGCGTATTATGCAAGTCCCAATTCAGCCGTGCGAAACTCGACCTCCAGTTCACGCTCAGGCTGCGACGCCAATTCGCCACGCCCGGCCACCACAGGATGGCTCCAGTCAGGCAAAGCAACGTCAAACAGAGTGCGCCTATGCCGTTTATGGCACGACCCGTCATCCCAAGCAGTAAGTTCTCGTGAAAATCCACGAGCCATTCGACGACGCGAAAAACTTGCGACTGCGGGTTGCCCGAACCCTCAAGCGAATTACGATAAACGATGGCGCTGCCCGAAACACTCATTACGAATACATAGAGACCGGCCATCATCCCCACCCACAGGTGAATTTGGAAAATGGGCCTGTGCATCCAGAGCTTCTCAGGGTGTTCCAGCCATTGTTGCCATGCGGAGGCTCTTATCTCGTGAATTGTGTGTATCGAGGTCCTCATAGGAAGGTCTGCCATCTCTGACGGAAATTTCCAGCTTTCTTGCGGATCATACACTTTTCCTGACCTCGACTCAGTCCTGAGAAACAGATTACTGGAATGTGGGAGTAATAGCCCTGAGGCGAAGAGGCAAAGTCAGATAAGCGGCCCTCTCAGCTCTAAGCCAAAAGACGACTGCAACGCGGTCTTCCGGGCAGTGGATTGTTGCAAACTGAGACGGTCATCACTACGGTCATCACTACGGTCATCAAGAATTTCACTCGTGCGATGCTTCCAGTGTGCGATTTCAACGATCAACCGACGACGTAGGCAGTGTTCGGACGTATTGGACCAAATTCCAGATGTGCTCGTCAGGTTCCACGTTGCCAAAGGCGGGCATACCGCTTAAACGAATTCCATTCTTTACGATCCAGAACAGCTCGCGATCCGAATATTGTTGTATCTCAGGCGATGTAAGGTCTGCGGCACGAGGGTACATCCAACGGCCAGCGTCAGTTGGTTTGTGACCATCGAGGCCGTGACACGCCGCGCATTCGGTCCCAAAAAGCTTATCGCCTTCTTCGGTACTCGCCTTCAGATTCGAAGGTGCAGCGGGGATTGGCTCGCGGCTGCTCCGACGTACAAGCACATGGATCGCGCTGGTCGCCAGATAAGTTTCCAACTTGCCGGGTTCCGGTGTCGCACTCGGACTGAATTGCGAGACGGCGAATGTGCCAGCGATCATGAGTCCGATCACTGCGGATAGAGTAATTAAAGAGCATTTCATAATTGATTGGAATCGTAAAAAGCGGGTGGTAAGGACCGGCTCCGAACCGACGCCGGTCCTCTCCAGATCTTCTAGGACGGGGCCTGTATTCCAGTGACGTGAATCGTCATCGTGGCTTTGTCGAGTGTCCCGGTGACCTTAACCTTCGCGCCTGCAAACTCCACGGGTTTCGTCTGGTCATCGAGTTGGTAGACTGTCTTCGTCGCGGGGTTGAACAGAATGTACTTGCCGCCCATCTTGACGCAATTTTGGGTACACATCTTCTTGACCATGGGGTCTTCCGGGTTCTTGTCGCCCATGCCTTCCTTTTTCAGCATCATGGCGTGCGACGCATTCTTGGCGCACTCACTGTCCATGATTTCGCCACTGTAGACGCTATCTTTGGGAGCGGCAAAGCTCACGGTCAGCAGCATCAGCGATCCAACGACTCCGAATATTAGCTTTTTCATCCGCGATTCTCCTCAGTCAGATTTGTATTGCCGGGGCAGAAAATCCTCAGCGCTCAGACAACTCCCTCTCAAGCCGTGCATACAGCCGAGCACTCACAGCAAGAGGCACCTCAAAGGGAGCTACATCCAGAACGATCTTCAATGCTTTCCCTGTGGTATCGAAAATGACGCGGCACCGGCGGCACTTCGCGATATGCCCTTCCAGCGCCGCCCGTAGTTCCGCTGAGCCGTCGCCATCCACGTAGCAAGAAAGGTTGGCTAACACCTCTTTACAATCCATCATCGCCATCGTTGCTTCCTCATTTGCCTGCTGACCGCATCATCCACATCGCGACCGCCATGCCTTTGTCTTGCGCGGCGTGCATAATCTTCCTGCTCAAGGTGGGCGGCTGCTCCAGCGAAGCGGCGAGGGCTTCCCGTATCATCAATCGCGCCCGCAAGAGTCGTGACTTCAGCGCCCCCACCGTGATCCCAATTGCTTCCGCAGCTTCCTCGGCGCTCATTTCCTCAACGTCGCGCAGAACGAACGCCTCTCGATAAATCGCAGGCAGCGATTGAATCGCGGCTTCGATGATTTGGCGGAGTTCCCGCTTTCCGTACAGCTTTTCCGGGTCTGCTCGCCACATTTCATAACGCCGTGGAACGAATTGCGCCGCACTGCTTGACTCATCGAGAGGCACGAATTCCTTTCGTGACTGTCGCCTTTGAAGCGCTTCGTTGATCGCAATTCGGGTCAGCCATGTCGTAAATCTTGATTCGCGCCTGAACTGGCTGATGTGTCGAAATGCCTTCACGAACGTGTCCTGCATAGCCTCTTCTGCGTCCTCGAAGTTTCCGAGCACAGCAAACGTCGCACGAAAGACCCTGCGTTCGTGTCTACGAACGAGTTGCTCATACGCCCTCCGATCGCCGGAAAGGATTCGATCGACCAGCGCAAGGTCATCTTCGTCGGTATTAGGGGCGCTCGGTTGTTGGTATTCCATCATTTACGCCGATGTGATCGGTGCCGGAGAGGAAGAGATTCAAACTATCTAAGAATGAAGGATTGTATCCCTATGTTGTAAGGGGGGAGAAGCAATGGACTCCATCAGGAGCAGGAGAAAATTTGTCCCCCGCGTATCCTCGCTCGGGTCAAATGTGATTACCCACTTTCTGGGCATTCAAGGCGGGAAGCGCGTCCTGATCCCGATGCGGAGACTTCATGAGGTCATGTTGAAGGGGATTTTGTAGCGAGGTGCTCAAAGATCACGCTCGCCATTCGTGCGGTCCCGAGACTCGCGGAAGCATACGAAGGATGTGCACACAGAGCCGACAGCCCGGTCATGTGGATTGTAGCTCTGTCATCTCGCCAGCATAGCCCCCCTCGTCTGGCTTGTCGTGATAGCAATACTTAAAGGCCTTCGAGTACGTCCCCACCACGCGAGCGGGGCTGGGTCCCAGCATCACCTTCCAAACGACGGGTTTCACGAGAGGCCCAGCAAAAAACTGCATCCGCGCTTCCATTGTATTGTAGTCGTACTGTGCGCTGAGCAGATGACACCACTGCTTCAATACCATTTGGGGATTCTGGAGTTCAAGGACAAATGGTTCCTGTATTGACTGAACGAACCGCTCGTGATTTTCACCCGTGTAGATAAACCGCTTGATGCCATCGAATTGCGGTTCGAACCCTGCGAAATGAAAGTGAGCCAGAACGAAATGAAACGCAATCTTCGCCACCGCTCGTAGATACGGTATGGTAATGGCGGCCTTCATCTCCCCTTCGATGCCTCCTCCCACAGGCATCTCCGGCTCGCCGATTTTACCCTTGATGAAATCCCCACAAGCTGAGCGAATTTCATTCTCTTCCTCATCGCCATCGCAGTAGAACATCACCATCTCAAGGTCTTCACGCGTCCGGTGCTTAATAAACCCCGAGAAGTCCCGTGCGAGATGGCCCGGTCTGTACGGCAGATGATGGAAATCGCCGTTCTTGTCTTTGAACACGACCTGCTTCATTTGCATTGATTCGGCTATTCCGGTCATCTCAAAGAGGACTGGTATTGACTGTCCGGGCAAAATCCCTTTGACGGTGATGGGGGCCATCCCGGCTGTTGGTTCGTAAAAAATATCCTTCTTTCGGTGGCGCTTACGGCCCTTCTTGCCGGTGATGGAGCGGAAGAACGCTTCAGGACTGTTGTGGAGAAACACGTCTTCTAAAGAGGAGAAGTTTTTTTGGCAATTTGTACAGATGTAGTTTCGAAGGCGAATGTCATGTTCGAAGTTACTGAGGCCCGCGGGAAGGTAATGCTCTTTGGGATGGAGCGGGAATGTTCCGTTGCACAGCCCCTTAGGCCTTGTGTAGACGCAAGGTCCCTGTCCTTCCTTCGAAGTCATTGCCTCACAGTATATCGCCTCGGAGGCGTGCTTCTGCGTCGCGGTTGACTTCGCCGGGAGCGGTCATCAGAGCTTCAGATTCGCAATCCGTTCCGGCGTCAGTGACACGAAGTCCGGGCCGGGGTCGGGAAGTTCGGCGAGCACCTCGATCTTCGCCGCATACCCTACTTCGCCCGCGTGCTGCAAGAAGTCCTCGTAGCACTGACGGCAGGCGTTGGCCTCTTTCACCTTTCCGTCCGGGTAAGTGGCGCTGACTCGCAAGATCGCCGGGGAAGTGCAGCGTGCCCATGCGAAGTCCTCGATTTGTTTCTCCCAATACTTTGTGCACCGTTCGCATCTCGGCTCCCCGTTTGGGAGCGTGTCAGTCGCGGTGTCATATTTGTCAAATCTTGTCGTGCCCATGTTTGGCTCCCCGGTTGCTGCCTCTATCAATCAGATTTCTTCCCTGTGGAGATAGTACGAAGCCGCGAGGTTTTTCATCGCAGCTTCTTGCGCTCCGCATCCAGCACCGCCAGTGCTGCCAAGTCGCCCTCGGATGCGGGAAGCCATTCTCGGGCTTCGTCAGACCAAATGTGCAGAACATCCCCGGAGCAAAGGCGAAACTCCCCGACGAGCGGATCGAGGCAGCGCAGGTCCCACCCGTCGTCGTGTCGGGAGCGGGCAACGAGGTTCGTCTCAGCGCCGTTGACTTTGATTCGCAGCATGGCTAGACCACGTCCTAAAATTCCCAACCATTGTTTTTCAAGATTCGTCGCAACTCGCGCGCCCCCCGGCTCCTGCTTTTTTTAAGGTGAAATCCGCGAGGGCACGGGCCGCAAACTGGTCTGACGCCTTGGACGGCACCGCGCCCAACGCGCACAGCATCGCCAGCAACAGGCGGTGAAACTTTGGGTCCGTGTTGCTCCGGTTCCACAATTTCTTGAGTTGTGCGCGATTCATTTTCTTGCTCCTTGATGACGACCTTGCCTGTCTTGGTTATCACGAGAGTCCCCACAATTAGCGGGGACGCCCCCTAGTCTTCGCGTTGTCCACGATCTTCGCCTTGCCATGTGTCCGTAGCTTCTGGAGCGCACCCCGAACCAAATCGGGGTCAAGACCCAAGGTCGTGCCCAACTCGATGGCGGACACGGGTTCACATCCCTGCAAGCTCACCGAGATTCTCGTCTTCACGTCTTGGATATAAGACGCATGACCTCGCATCCAAGGGGCTGCAAGTCCGAAAAGTGCGGGAACCAAATGTCGGGTGTCGGGTCAGATCCTATATAGGGGGGACTCCGCTTCTAGGTTTCAACCCAAGTCGGGTCAGACCCGACTTTCCTATAACGCGAGGGGGGTTTTTATTTATTTTCAATAAGATAAAAGATTCCACCCCCCTCTATAAGAAAACCCGACACCGATCATGACTGCTGGTCCTCGTTGTCGGTTTTCGGGTGCGGATTTCCACACCAACACCCGACACGGGGGTGCGTGACTCTCACGTGTTGCCAGTCTCGGGTTTCCTTCCCGCGATCATCCGTGGTGGTGTTCAGCGTCAAGACGCCCATGTTCGCCAACTCGATGATGGTCTTATCGAGTCCAATGGATTTACCTCTGTCCGACCACTCATGACGTTGGGCCACACGCGGGACGTAAATCGTCCGGGACTCGACTGGCTTCCCTGATTTCGCCATCGCGGTGTCCGCCTTGCGAAGAGCACGCTTTACCATCTCTTGGAACCGTGCCTGCGGCTGATCGTCGGCCTGACTCGGGCGGAATACCTTGCGTAACGCTGCTTGCCATCTCACGTAGGCTCCCGCCGCCAAGAAATCCGGTATCGAGATGTTCTCGTGCAGGTTCACGAGCGCGATGTGCACCATGGTCTTCTTGAGTGCGTGCTGCCATCCGGGGAACACCAGATCGGAACTCATCTCGTACGCACGGTAAGTCTCGAAGACACCCGGGTCATAGCCTCGGACCACATGTCTCGAAATCCGTGAACTCATATTCTCGGCATGAGACTCGACGACGCCAATGCCCTCGACTTCGGTACTGGTGATCTCGATTGCGGGTGGTTGCCAACCTTCCAAGTCCCGGGAATCCACGTGCTGCTCCGAGAATCCGAAGAACATGCGTCCGATCAGGCCGTCGTTTGACACGTCCTGAAACGTATCCGAGAACTTTCTTTCCTCGATTTTGCCGAATCCTATGGCCAAGCAGGTGCCCCACGAGAGTCGGCAGTCCATATTGCACCGCCGTCCCGTCTTGGAATCCGTGTGGGAGAACCGATTGTTGTCGTAGAACTCCAAGAGTTGCTGCATCACCTTGGACCCATCACTGGCCGCCATCTTGAGACAACCCGAGAGTTCTTCCGTGATCCAGCACATTTTTTTCGGGCCGGGGATGCGAACCGCGTCCTGCTTCTTGCCTTCCATGCGGTCACCCAACTGATAAATCATTTGTACGTGTCCACTCGGCGAATATCGTTGGAAGTCTTCGCCGTCACGCAAGCCGAGTGTGGCCGAGGCTCGACGCCATGCCATACCCTTCCCCCCGCGTGAGACCGCGAGCAGCACCGAGTAGCGGCTCAAACGGGTGTCCAGCATCACATCTTGGTAAGGCAGGCCGGATGCCAACGTGAGTATCCCCTCGGTGACGAGACCCGGGTCCAAGACGTAAGGCTTGCCGTCACCAGCCATGCACGCGCAGGACACGAGTGATTCCAGATTCGAGCCGGGGTACAGAACTTCTGTTCGTGGGAACGCGAGTTCCGGGTATTGGAGTTCTTTCCGAGCTTGTCCCTTGGCTTCCTGTATTGATTCCGAGGCTTGCTTGATTTCCAGCGCCTCTTGAAGAGTTATGACTTGGTACCCCGGCCCGAAAATGTCCTCCGGTGTGACTTCATCGGGTTCGGTCTCGATATTAGCCACGTCTTCGACGCTGATACTGGACTCGGTTTCCGGCCAGACCAGATACGGGTAGGGTCCGACTTTGTCGTTCATCATCTTGATCGTGGCTCCGATGCCCTGACCGTATCCCTCACAACCGCCTGCGAAGCAATGGAAGCCGAGAGTCTCGCCGTCATAGTAAAAGCCGGTCATGAAGGATTGTTGGTGCCGGTGACCGCTCCACGGACACACGTCGGTTGTCATCCAGCCCTCTTCGTGGGCGTGTTGAATCGTGAAGATTTCCGAGTAGTGGTCGCACCAGTGGTCGAAATCAAAGTCGTCAGCCACGGGTTGGGTCTCGCCTTTCTTGGGCACGTGCTCGGTCTTTGAGTTTTCCGAGACCCAAGACGCCAACCAATCTGGCATCTCAAGGGGAGGATTGTCGCGGACCACCTCATAGTGGCGACCATTGGGATGAAGTGATCCCGCCCCGACCAAGAACTTGCGGTCAGCACGGAAGCTGAACCACTCGCGTCCATCGGGGAGACAGGCTTGGCGATTGCCGAGAGCAATGGTCTCGGGCGTATGTTTGAAGATGTAGTGTCCCCCGCCCTTACCGGATCGGTGAATGCGGGTATCGGGGTAATCGCGCCCGAGTTCGGCACAGATAGTCTTGAGACCCGGTCTGCCGTCAAACTCAAGAAAGCAGAACCCATCTTCCTCAGCCATGGCTACCATTGCTACGTTATATTCTGGATTCTCTTGATTCCAACCTTCGATGGCGGCAAGATCGGTGCTGAATTTGCGGTCCTTCTGCCATCCTTTCATGCTGGATGGGGGGTACTTGTCACCGGGCACCAATGGGATCACCGGTAAGCCTAAAGCGACCAATGGCTTTGCTTTCTCGTAAAATGTGGGTTCCATATCCTTACCTCTTGTTCATCTTTTTACCGTCTCGGGGTGTCGAGTCCCGCCTCTCGGAGTCGGAAAAGATGGGGAGCGAGGAGATAAGGCACTCGCTCCCTGAGATTGTTTGGCAATCCCCGACTACAAATAGTACTCAGTAGTTTCTTTTCTTGGCCGAAAAATTCTTCTGGACTCACTGGCTGGTGAGCGTCTCTTTCCGGCGAGATGCGTTTTGGTTCACATACGGCTTCCGATTCCGCGTGTTCCTTACTCATCGCCGTCATCCCCCACGAAGGCACTCACGCAATCAGGACGGCAACCGATCTGGAGTGCTTTGTCTTTCCAGACCTGATCGTGGCCGTGGTCAGGCCCGACGAGAGCGTGTGCGACCTCGTGGAGAAGGACTTGCTTCATGGCCCGGCCCACGCTGTCATCCAAGAAGATGGTCTTGGACTCGAAGCAGGTCTCGCCGAGAGTCTGGTCAAGACCGTCATCTTCCAGTGGCCGCCACTTGAGCTTCCAGTCATGGAGACGATGCGCGTGGAGGAGTTCATATGCACGTACGATTGTGTTGTATGTCATTGCCGGACCATCCCTTGTTCTCGCAAACTCGGGAAAATCACCGTTCCCCGATAAAGCGCCGCTTTGGCTTCCTTGGAATTGCCACTCAAGAAACTGCGAGCGGACGGACAGGCGGCGATCCACAGCGCCCGACTCGCCTCGTCGGTAAAAACGTGGATGGTCTTGGTCCCGTCCTGTTGAACTTCGAATCCGTATCTCATCTCGTGTGTCCTCCAGAGAGAGAAAACGAAAGTCGGTTTCTCGTTTTCTACTTGCGAGAAACTTCCGACGGGCGAGGTCAAGGTGGAGGAATTAGGAAAAACTTGAGTTAGTCACTGCGACTCCAGAGGCATCAGCACTGGAATGCTTGCATATGGTCACAATCAGAGACTTCCTGCATACCCGGCTCAAAGTTCTGGAAGCCGTCCCGGCGCTTCCAGCCTTTCCCGATTCTTTTCATCAGCGCAACACAACGCTTCGAAGGAACATTAGCTAGAAATCCACTTCGACGACCATCTGCATATGGAATCACGATTCCCTTGGACTCGAACTGTTCCTTCGTACCGTCGATGATTTCGCCCTTCCGGTTTCGAAGCCACCAGTGAGTTGTGTTCGCCTCCGGGACACCAACTACATGAGGTATAAACCCTCGTGAATTTCCGTACAGGTGGTACAAAGCCTCCGTCACGGTGTAAGAATGTCCGAATGTGGGATGTTCGTCTGCGGCCTGGCCTCGCCATTCCGGTTCGAGAAGGTCTGGGGTCAAAGCGGCTTGAAGTCTGCAAGTCAGCTCATAAACTTCCAGAAGCACTTCTTTGGGCTTTGCACCAGCATATTCGTATACAAGCAGCTTGTTCTGAGTCGCTGAGAAGGCTTTTCCGATGTACCGATTGCGGCGAGCGTCGCGTACCTTCTTTAATTCTCGCTGTGCTGCACCCTTGGCAGTCAATACACCGAATGAATCTTTTTCGCCCGCTTCCCACGTCGGCTTGTAGTCCACCGCAATCAGTGAGGAATATCCCGCTCTCCACTTGCAGAACAGCGTCTTTGACGGGGCCGAGCCGGATTTCTGCAAGGACTTGCCGTCCTCTTTTTTGCGTCCATTTTTTCTTGGGTGTGTTTTCGCATTCCCTGCTTCCTTGCCAAGTAGCTTCCATCCGGTCCCCTTATAGCCGCTACCGCATTCATCATCCTGCTTTTCTTCATCCGCAATAAATGTTTCAAATCCACAAACTGGAACCTCATAGAATTCGTGCCATGTATAGGGGATAACCTTTTCCCAAAGAGCGAGCACACGAGCGAACAGATGATCTTCATGGTTTTCGATGTGATAAATCGTGTTGTTGACGATGGAGTTCAGAACCCGCTTTCGGTCTGCGATCTCTTTTGGCATCTTGAAGAATTCGTCACGCATGGCAGTTCGATAGACCGCCGATCCACCAGAGATGATTCCCACCTGCTCACCCTTGTACCAGATAAGGAAGTGATTCTGCTGGCCGTGTTCTCTGGTCTTTAGATTTGGTACGGCACGTGCGTTCGCATCCAACGCGTCGAGGTCGCCCGTCGCTTGAGAATGTTCGTAACCGCATGACTTAATGTAATGCGCGATACGGAAATTCTTCCACCGTTCATCGGCAGTGGAAACCATTTCAAGATACAACTCGGGCATCTTGAACGGAGTCCCAGAGGTGCTGGTGCTCACGGGTGCACCTCGGCTCGCTCCTTTACTTTAATCTGAGCCAGCATTTTTTCCTGCACGTCTGGCGGAAGCTCGTCAAGGCTGACCATCCCGGCGGGCGACTTCTTCGATCTGGAAGGCTTCTGTGGGTTGGGATCGGTCGTCGGCTCCGGTGACCGCGATTCATTTGTGACTTGGGGGACACCGTTGTTCCGCTGTTGTTCTTGAAATTTCAGCAGCGGGATGACTTCACTTTCAAGAAGTCCGCTAAGAGTCACACTGTAACTAAAGCTGCCGCTTCCATTTGCTTTGATGGAGTGGCGCACACGGATATCCTTCGACTTGATCCGTAGGCGTTTCAGCCCGTGACCGTGTGAGCGAGAGCCAGCACCGACTACGCCGATACCCTGTTCTTGGCGTCGTTGTTCACGCATCGCAGAGTCTTCCGTAGCCTCGCCGTAATAAACCTTTTCTGCCATGTCAGGTCGCAGATTCTCTGCTGTACTCCATGGCAAGCCGTTTCGAAAGTGCAGATCGCTTGGGGGCCTTGTTCTGAATCGCACGGATGGCTTTGTCTACTTCTCTATTAGTTTTGCCCTCGAACTCGGGATGCTCGGCCTTGAAGACCTGACGTTTGAGTTCCCGATTCGAGAGTTCCGGTACGTCGATTGCTTGATCCACTCCCTGTCTCGTGCGGTCTAAATGCTTCTCGCAAAACTCACCCCACGTATAGCAATTTTTGATCGGCACCTTGAGCCGCTTATTGATGTCCCGAGGGGCCTCTCCGAACTTCTTTTTGAGCGCAATCACATACGGTAGATAGTGGTCGAACTTCTTTATCCCCTCAATGACCACATCCGCCAGTTCTTCCGCCGTCATCTTATTTGGGTCACGGAAGTCTATTGAATTGAGCGTTTGACAACTTTTTTGTCCAACGATCATATCTTCTTGAGGAGTCGAAGCCGCGAGAGGCAACTCCACCAGATAGTTGGCGGCGACACTCATGCGGCACCAACCGTGCGCTCGGAAAGGAACGCCTGAATGTGCTCGGGATGAAAACGGAGCGACCCGTTCGATAGCTTAATGGAAGGGATACGCCCTTGACCGGCCCACTTATAAATGGTGATGACGTGCAGGCCGAAACTGTCGGCGACTTGACGGGCCGTCAACAGCTTGGACGCCTTGGATGACTCGGGGAGCTTGCCTTGCGTTATTGCGGATAAAGCGACGGCTTTCTTCTTGACCATGAATTTCCTCAGCGCCGCAGCATAACTTCGCCACGGCGCTAACTCCTAAACAGTGCGTGTCGCATGACTGATGCTCCTTTCGGGGATCGTCGAAGCGTCTGGTGCCAGTTCGCTCCTGTCAGTCCTATAATACTGTCGGCGCAGAAAAATTCGTTAAGAATCGCTAGCCGTCGCTAAGTCCTTTCACTTGTCGCATTCTTGGCCAGCCGTGAGAGCAGGATGAGAAGGCTAGAGCGTATTCCCCAACCTCGCCAAGCTATTGAGGCGAATGGGGCTTGTGCAACTGGTTCTACTCACCGATCATGACGAACTTGGAAGTGACCTTGTCGGCTTTGGCACGATGCTCTTTCTTTCGGACGGTCAGTTTTGCCGCATATCGCAGAATCGTGTCCATGTTCTCATGGCCAGCTAACCGGACAACGTCCGGTACTGTATAACCCTCTTCGAGCCAGCGCGTAATCGCTGTGCTGCGAAATTTGTGGTCGTCAACGCGAATGCCCGTCAGACCGGCTCGCTTGGCAACTCGCTGCACGACCCGGAGCAGGTGTTTGTTCGGTTTGTCTTTTTCATTTGGGAATACAAGATCGGTCTGTTTGGCGTTTCTTGCCTTCTTGCGCTCGTTAATTTTCCCTGTCAGGCGGGGGTGGACCGGAACATCTCGCACGCTCGCCTTCTTCTTTGGTTTCCATTCCCACTCATCGTTCTGGCGCACCTTCCAAACGCTTGTATCGAACTCGATGCGCTCGTAAGTAAGATGTGCCAACTCGCCGGAGCGAAAACCAGTGAGCAGGAACGATTTTAGGACCAGACGCTCCTCGGCGTCCGCAACGCTGAACATGGCTGTTAATTCCTCGTCAGAGTACTCCTCGGGGTCTCTTTCGGGTTTTTCCGGCCATTCGCTCTTTTTGATTCCGGTTTCAACGCCTGCCCACTTTAAGAAAATCATCGCGTTGGCAAATTTGTTAAAGGCTGTGCCCTCGGTATTCGGATTCTTTCGATTTGGACCTTTCTTACTCATTACGTACTTCGGGAACTTTAGGATGAGTTCCTTCATCCCGCCGAGTTCATCAACAGTCTCAATACCGTACTTCGAGCAGAAGTCGGCGAAGTAACGGAGGTCATTTGCATAAGCCTCCCAAGTCTTCTTCCGCTTTGTGTCTTGGGCAAAGGCTACGTACTCGGCAATAGAATCAGCGAGAAATGTGCCGTCCTTCATCGTCGGGTCGATCACCTTTACGTTGATACCAGATTGGGCGGCCTCAAGTTCGGCCTGCTTGGCAATCTGCATTCTTTTCGCAACAGCAGGGTCTTTCCATGCACCCTCTTTCTTCTGCTTTCCGTCCGAGCCGGTGAACCGTATGTAGTATCGACCGGAACCGAATATCTTGCGGCGGTCGTTCACGATGGCCACGAAAGGCTCGATTCGCCCATTCCGGGCCGTGCTTGCTGGATAGAAGGGATACTTGCGGCCCTCTTTTACTCGAAGTAGTAAGGCTACTACTGGCATTTGCTGCTTCTCCTTCCGAATAATACTCATTTGGTCGGAAAAGCAACCCACAGAAACGGAATCTAGTAACAGGAATTAGGAACAATTCCCGCCGTTCTCATGGATTCCCTCTGTTTTTGGGCTTATTTGAAGATTTGGTAGCGATACCGGGATTCGAACCCGGATTTTGGCCTTGAGAGGGCCACGTCCTAACCCTTAGACGATATCGCCGTCGCGAGCCAAACGCAGACGCCCGCTCGAACTTGGAAAGCTGCCTTCCTCCTGGAGCGATTGGCGCGGACTTAGGAGCGGTAATTTTCGCACGGACACAACATCGGCGCAAGCCACGCCTGCGAACACACGAATTGAGGCGCCCCCCGTGGAGCACGCCTTGCCGTCAGGGCACGATTCTAAGAGGTTTAGTGGGCAGCCACTGCGCTCGGGGCGGTTGCTCCGGCTGGGAAGTTATTGCGCCGGAGTGGAGGACGGCGGCGCGGGAGTTGCCGGCGCGGACGCGTCCTTCGGGCCAAAGTTCTTGGCGAGATATTGAACGAGAGTATCGACCTGGTCCGCGGGAACATTGGCTCCGCGATCGATCATGGTTTGCACGGTGTCTTTCCAATCGTCCAGGTTTTTGTGCGCTTTCGTCAGATTCGTAAGCTTGTGGCAGGCCTGACAATTTTCCATTGCGATCGCTTTGCCGTCGCCGTCCGGTAATTCCACGACGGTTTTGGCCGGCGCGGGCGTGCTTGGCGCCGCCGCGTCCGGCGAGGGAGCCGGCGTGGCGGCGGGAGAAGCCGCCGGCGCACTCGCTGCTTGGGCAGCGTCCTTGGGACCAAAGTTCGTGGCGAGATACTTCGCCAAAACATCTACCTTGTCATCCGGGATACTCGCGCCGCGGTCGATCATGGTTTGGATCGTGTCTTTCCAGTCGTCCAGGTTCTTGTGCGCCTTCGTCAAGTTCGTCAGCTTATGACACATCTGGCAAAACTCGGTCGCAATGGGCTTGCCGTCCCCCTCGGGCAACTCCACGGGTTTCGGGGCGGAGGGCGCCGCGGGGGGAGGAGTAGCTTGTCCAGTGTCCTGAGCCGCGGCCTGGCGCGGGGCCGCTGCCGGAATCGCACGCACCCCATGAACCAGGGCGCCGAGCGAAGCGGCTCCCGGCGTAGCTGCGTTCTGTGCGTGGCTCTTCAGCGGCGAAGCCAAAATTACGAGGCCAAGCATGCAAATAAGACCGGCGATTAGAACGGAATATCGCGAAAAATGATTATCTGGTTTGCGCACTCTTCCATGTCCTCCGAGGTATTCGCGTAGGGAACGGAATCTCCCACGCGCCTAAATACTTGCTTAAACAAACATTCAAGCGGTTGAACGAAACAAATTTCATTTTGATATGAACAGACGAAAGAATCAAGTAGCGACTCGCCGCCCGAAATGCGGACAGGCCAAGATTTACCGGCTCTTTACAATATTTTACGCGGAAAAAGTACGATGGCCGGCTGGCCTGATGCAGCTATTTTCCCCGTTACGAACGCGCTCCTTCCTGATGGACGTACTTGACGACTTCCACATCGGACGTCGCGATCAGGCCGTCCCGAAGCATCTCGTCCAGAAACGGAAGGAGCTTCTGAATTTTTTCCTCGGAATCGACTACGCTGACCATTACGGGCGCGTCGGAAGAGAACGACAGCAGGTGGGCGCGCCGGATCAGCGTGCTGGCGCCATATCCCTCGATCCCGCGTAATACGGTGGCGCCGGCAATGTCCAGTTCCTTGCATTTTTCCACGATCGCTCGATAGAGCGGCTTGCCGTGCCACACATCACTCTCGCCAAAGTGGATGCGCAGTAATTTGGCTTTTCCCTCGAGCTTCATTTCGTTTCCTTCGATTCGCTTTTCGATTGCGGCACGGTGTGCGTGTACTTGACGATGTCCACGTCGGAGAGAACCACCAACCCCTGCGTGACCATATCGTCGAGTACGGGCGCAAACGCGCGCAACTTTTCCTCGGTATCGACGATGGAAAGCATGATGGGCCTGTCGTGGGAAAAGGTCATCGCCTTTTGCTGATGAATTCTCCGGTTCGCTCCATAACCCAGGATCCCGTGATAGACCGTGACCCCCGCGATATCGTTCGCGCGCAGGCTTTCCACCAGCGCCCGGTAGAGGGGTTTGTCGTGCCACTTGTCGTTTTCGCCGATGTAAATGCGCATCAGCTTGGCCTTGCCTGCGCGCCTTGTCGCGGGGAGCAGGCCCTCCGGTTCGTGCGCTTCGTGAGCTTGTGATGGTTTCAGGATCGTCGTGTCCTGCACGTCGATCAATCCCACGCCCACCATGTCGTGAAGCTTTGGAAGGATTTCGTTCAGTTTTTCGGGCGTTTCGACGAACTCGATTTTGACGGGCAAATTTTCCGTCAGCCGCAGGATCCGCGTGGTGTGCATCTTGTGGTCGGCGCCGAATCCGGCGATCCCTCGGACCACGGAGGCGCCCGAGACGCCTCGATAAAACAAATAGTCCAGGACGGCGGCATAAAGAGCCTGGCCGTGGTATTGCTGGTCCTCGCCCACATAAATACAAATTTTCTTGGCCGGCCCTGGTTTTAGCATTTCCTCTCACCAACTCTTGTTGGAAGTGGTTGCTGTTTCCCCGGTTTCATCCGAGCGTCCTCCCGGTGACTACTCCAAGCCACACCGCGATGAATCCGACCGTCACGCTGAGGATCACGTTCAGGAACGCCACTAAAAGCTCGCCGTCCCGGAAGCTCTGAAAGGTTTCGAACTCGAACGTGGAAAAGGTCGTGTACGCTCCGATGAAACCGATCGGTATCAGGTAGCGCCAATTCGCGCTCCAATGCGTTCGTTCCGCGAGCAGGGTCGCGACAAGCCCGATCAGGAACGATCCGGTAATATTAATTACAAATGTGCCGTACGGAAAGCGCGCTCCCATCCGATTACTGATATACCCGCCCAGCCAGAATCGCGCGATCGCTCCGAGGAATCCTCCGAGGCCAACCACCCAGTATTTATTCATTTATGCTCTCGCCAAATCCTATTTTTCGCGCCGTCAAGAAAGTAGCGCCAACCGCGCCGTATGGGAACACAAACGTGCGTGGAAAACGGAAAATGCGCCTGCGCCACGCGTCATCCGCCAAGAACTCTTCGGACTCTCGATTCGCTCATTGCCGGGGACACGGCTCCGCGACAAGGAACTTGTCAGGAGTCATCATCTGCCCGGCCAATAGGACAGCGGTTATAAGGCGAACTCCATCGCCACTACCCAATCATACGTTTCGCGTAATGGAAGTCAACCTTCCGCTGCCTTTATGTTCCGGAGGGAAAAACGACACTAGTGCGGGACGGGATGAGACTCCGCCCTGGGTTCCACGGGTTGCTGCGAGGGTACGATGCGGCGGTAAATCCGAAATGAGAAAAAGCGATTCCGGCAAGGGGCGCAGCGATACGCAGGAACGCGAAACAAGCGAAACACCCAGGCGAACATGCCCATTCCATGGTCGCTCGAAATGCGCTGCAAGTCCATGTTGCCGCACAATCCGCAATGCACGTAGGAGACGTATCCGATGGGAGCCGCCCAGGCGTAAAAGCGCGAGTCGCAGGCTCGGCAACGCCAGGGGCGCAGTCTTCCCACTCCCACCAGGTAGTCCTTGACACTACGTCTGCGGGATCGGCGGGGACTGTCGCTATGACAGACCGGACATATCAAATTTTCTTCACCCCTGGGAAGTCTACGAAAAGAATACGTGAAACCTTATTGCTATGGCAAGTTCCATCTGCGCGAATTTGTGGCTCCATGTACAATGAATCGAGAGGTGCGGGATGGCCGACTACACTTCGGAGCATGCCCGCGCGGGGATCAAGGCAAAGCTTCCGCGCCTGGACACGTGGCCGAACCAGTTCCCGGGATACCGGATCGTCACGCGCTACCCGGAGTACACTTCGGTGTGCCCTAAAACCGGATTGCCCGACTACGGAACGATCACGATTGAATACGAACCGAAAAAGTCATGCCTGGAACTCAAGGCCCTGAAAATGTACCTGCTGGCGTACCGCGACCTCGGCATCTTTTACGAAAATGCCGTCAATCGCATGCTTCGGGACATCGTGGACGCCGTTCACCCGGCCTGGTGCGTTGTGCGCGGCGAATTCACCCCGCGCGGCGGCTTGACTACGACGGTGGAATCGCGCTGGCCAAGAAACACGCATCCCCGCAAATCGTAGACAACCCGTTGCGGCTCGGTGATAATCACAGCTAACTGGCGTCGCCAGTCCCAGAATGGCCGCCAAGGAGAGATGATGAGTATTTCCCCGAATGTTCCGGAACCGAGAGAAAACGAGACCAATTTCTACGAAGCCGCGCCTACACCCCGCTGGATTATCGTGGTGTTCGCCGTGGCCTTCGTACTGATTGGATATCTGCTCTACGCGGGCAATGCCGCGAACACCAAGCTGCAGACCGATCTCGCGCAAGCCAATTCGAAAGAGGCGATCCTTTCCGTGCAGATCGATCAAACCAATTCGCGCGTCGCCGATCTCAAAGGCCAGTTGGAAGTGACGACGCAAAAGCTCGGATTCACGCAGGCCGAACTGGCCCAGGCGCGCGCTCTCGCGCAGAACATTCGCCAATCCCAGAAAGATTCCGACGATAAACTCACCGCGCAGATCGGGCAAGTGAAGCAAGACACCGATTCGAAGATCGGACAAGTGAACACGGACCTGACCGGCGCGAAGGGCGATATCACCGCGACGAAGCAGGACCTGGAAGCCACCAAGGCAAAGCTCACCAGCACCGTCGGCGATCTGGGCGTGCAAAGCGGCTTAATCGCGCGCAACCAGGAAGAACTCGATCAACTGAAACGCTCTGGGGAACGCAATATCTTTGAGCTGCATCTGACCAGGTCCAAGACGCCCACACACGTCGGGCCCATTCAGGTCACCCTGACGAAAACGGACCCCAAGAAATTCAAATACACCCTTATGGTCGTCGCGGACGATAAAACCATCGAGAAAAAAGACAAGACGGCCGACGAACCGGTGCAGTTTTATATCAAAGGCGCGACGCGTCCCTATGAAATCGTCGTGTTCGACGTGACGAAAGACAAAGTGAACGGTTATCTCTCGACGCCGAAAGACACGGGCAGCGCGCGCGCCCAGTAAGTAGCACAGGCTTCAAGCCTGTGGCTTTTTGCATTTTCGTTTATTTATTACGACTCGAAGGCTTTGAGGGTTGTGGCCATTTCGTGGAGACGCCGGTCCACCTGCGCGTACACCGTATCGGGCTCGAACATTCCTTTTGAATTGCGGCGCCCGGCTTTCACGCCTGTCAGAATTTCGATACCTTCCTCCAGGGAAGTGACCGGCATGATATGAAACTTGCCCGCGGCAACGGCCTCGATCACGTCGTCGCGCAGCATCAAGTCTTCAATATTCTCGGAAGGAATCATCACTCCCTGACTCCCCGTTAGCCCTGACTTCACGCGGCACACGTCGAAGAATCCCTCGATCTTCTGATTGACGCCGCCGATGGGCTGAATGTCACCCTGCTGGCTGACCGACCCTGTCACGGCAATATCCTGGCGGATGGGCAATCCGGAAAGCGCGGAAAGCAGCGCGTAAATCTCCGTCGAGCTGGCGCTGTCTCCGTCGACCCCGCTGTAGGATTGCTCGAAACAAATGCTGGCCGCCAGCGAGAGCGGCTTATCCTGCGCGAACTTGGTCCGCAAATACCCGGCAATGATTTGCATGCCCTTGTCGTGAAAGCTGCCGCTCAAATTGGATTCCCGCTCGACGTTTATTATTCCCGTTTTGCCGAGCGCCGCCGAAGCCGTGATGCGCACGGGCTTGCCGAACGCATAGCCGCCGATTTCGAGAACGCTCAGGCCGTTGATCTGGCCCACGCGCGTGCCCTCGGTTTCAATCAGCAGCGTGCCCTCTTCGATCATTTCCCGGATCTTGGTTTCGGTGAGGTTATGCCGCTCGATGCGCGCCTCGCGCGCGCGGCGAACGTGCAGCGCATTCACCGGCGCCGCGCCCTCCTGCCGCGCGATGTATGCCGCTTCGCGGGCCAGGTCCGCCAGCTCCGGAAATCGCGCCGTAACTTTATTGCGCCGTCCGGCCAGGCGCACCCCGTACTCCAGCATGCTGGCGACGGCGGTGCGGTCGAAGGGACCGATCTTTTCTTGTTCGGAGAGCTGGCGCAGCCGGTCGCCGTAATGCCGCACGACCGCGTCGCTCATCACCATTTCTTCGTCGAATTCCACGCGCACTTTGAAAATTTTGCGGAAGTCCTCCTCGAATTCGTACAGCATCTCGTACATGTGCCGGTCGCCGATCAAAATAATTTTCACGTCGATATCGATGGGCTCGGGCTTCAGCGCCGAGGTCCCAAAGGGAAAGAACATTTCCAGCGGCTGAATCTCGAGTTTCGAGTGATTCAGCATGCGTTTGAGCGTGCGCCATACTCCGGCTTCGGTCAGCGCGTCATACGCATACATCACCAGAAAACCGCCATCCGCGCGAAGCAGCGACCCGGGGCGCAAATCCACGAAATCCGAATTCCAGCCGCCGCGCGAGTCATAGCTGCGCTGGATCGTGCCGAAAAGATTCGTGTAGGTCGGCGTCGTTTCAAAAATAACCGGCGAGGTGTCTTCTTCGTTATGCGCGAGAATCACATTGACGCCGTACACGCGAAACGGATCGCGCTCCGTCGAAGCGGAACGCGGACCGCCATCTGGCGGAGGCGGAGCTCCGCCAGGCTCTTCCTCGCCTTCCCGCTCCTTGAACGGCTCGAGATTATCGAGGATGCTGTGGCGCACCTCTTCGAGATATTCCGCAACCGTGGGGCCCGAATATTTTTCCTTCAATTCCTCGATGAAACCGTCGACCAGCACCGAGGCCGCTTCCTGCTCCAGATAGCTCAGTTCGCTGGCCAGTTCGCGCGACAACGTCAGCGTCTTCCGGTAAACCACGGTGAACTCCTGCCGGAACTGTTCGTACTTGCGTTCCAGATCCTCGGCGGCCACCGTTTCCAGTTTGCCTTCGTGCACCATTTTCGGGATGTCTTCAATCGGCACCATCTGCCCTTCGAGGACCGGGAAGATTTCCGGCAGCGCGACGGCCCCGACCTGCATGTGGCCCAGCGCGAATTGCTCGCGGGCGATGCGGCGGGTGAAGTCATCCATCAATTCTTTTTCGCGGACGGTGAAGCGGTCCACGATGCGCCCTTTTTGCCGCTGGAAGGGCTCGCCCTCGAACACCTGCGGAATTCGCCGCCGCAGAAATTCGATGCCGCTCTGCATGTCTTTCTTGAAGCCGTTGGCCTGCCCGCGCGGCAGCGCCAGAAGACGAGGCCGGTCCGGACTCTTGAAATTATTGACGTAGCAGCGATCGAGCGATGCCTTCGCGGGAGGATGAATTTGATCGATCAAATGCGTGATCGTGCCGCCGCGGCTCGTTCCGGCAAGGCCGCACACAAAAATATTAAATCCGGGAGCGTTGAGCTCGACGCCCATTTTCAGAGCGCGGAAAGCGCGCTCCTGGCCGAGCAACTCCTTCACCGGCTCGGCCTCGGCCGTCGTGGCAAACGGAATGGTAGCCGGATCGCATCTCCACCGAAGTTTTTCGGGAGGCAATCCAGCGAGCAAGCTAATGGATTCAGTGGCCATTGTGGAATCTTCTTAAGTAGGACAGGCTTCAGCCTGTCTGGTTTTCGTTTACATGTCTAAAACGCCGGAGACAGGCTGAAGCCTGTCCTACTTGACCTCAGGCGCGTTACTCTAGCACAGGCAAGACGGCGTGCGCACAGTCGCCGCATCCGCAATTTCCACCTTCTGCAATTGATCGAAAACCGCTTTCCCAAATTACAGATGCGGGATGGACGAGATCGGCGCATTACCCAACCGGTGGACCCGGCGCGCTCTCCGCCATGCGTTGTCCGGAATACACATCCAGAATCCCGACGGCGGTGGCCACAACGATCGGTCCCAGGACGACTCCCAACACGCCGAACACGGCGATGCCGCCTAGCACGCTGATGAACACCAGCAATCCGTTCAGCGAGGCGCGTCCGCCCAGCAGCACAGGGCGCAAGATATTGTCGATCGTGGCGCCCAGCGCCCCGCAAATACCAATCAAGATGAGCGCGCGCCCCGCGTGTCCCGTTGAAAATAGCCAGATCACCGCGGGAATCCAGACTGGCCACGCGCCCACAACCGGGAGCAGCGACAAAAATCCCATCACCACTCCCCAGAAGATGGGCGAACCCAAGCCCACAATGCCAAAAGCCCCACCGCAAATTATTCCCTGGACCGCCGCGATCACCAGGCTGGTCGTGACGCTGGCGAAAATCAGTTCGCGAGCCTCCGCCAGCATCCGTTCCGTCATCGTTTGTTCAAACGGCAAAAAATGCCGGAAACGGTCCAGGATCGAATCGCCGTCTCGAAGGAAGTAGAACAACGCAAAGAGCATGACAAATAGTTCGAAGAGGAAGACAACGATATTCCGAATCACCCGGCCAAGCTCCGAAGCCATGTATTCCCCTGCCCGGCTGGCGCCTTGGCGGACGAGTTCCGGTAAATCCACCGTTACCCCTTCCGCCGCGATGCTGGAAACAAGCCATCCCCAGGCGTGGCTGAACCAGCCATACCCTCCCCCAACCATTGCTGCCTGGATATCCCGGGCCGCGGCGATCCCTTCACGGACAAACATCGTGGTAAGCAGAAGCACAGGAACAATCAAAATTAGAGTCACACCCAAGGTGATCAACACGGCCGATTGGGTCCGGCCCCATTTCCGTTCGAATCGTTTGTGCAGGGTATAGAAGATAACCCCGAATACAGCCGCCCATCCCAACGGCACGAGAAACGGCTGAAAGACCAGAAACACGAGGTAGGCGAGGCACAACACGACGCCGTAGAACAACACGTTGCTAAAGCGAGTTTCGGTATTTTGAACCACGGCGGATCGGGATCTCCCTCAGGTTCGCCCTTAGAACAACTACGAGGTTCCTCTTATAACCCAGGTCAGGCCTTTTTGGGGGGTTCGTTCGCGATTTAGGCTTGCCCTTGGGTGTCCGGGCGCGTGTTATGATTGGGGCATGTTTGGAGTTATCTTGTGAACGACCCCGTTTCCTGCCGCCATTCCCGCACGCAACTCATCGCCAAGGATTCCGACGCGGAATATTTGGAATGCCTGGACTGCGGAGCGATTCTCGAGTCCGGCGAGTTGCCGGAACCATCGGCTGGGTTTGACGAGTCGCTCTCCGACGCATGATTGAGTTTACTCCCGCCAATCCGGAAAAGGCTTTAACGCAGAAGGCGCAGAGAACACTGAGAAATTCAAGAGAGACGGAAAAAGCGGGTAGACGCCGTTCACGAATCACGGGTCACAAATCACGAGTCACGTTCAGCGAATTCCGAGCAGTCCAATAATGCGCGCAACATCCGCCGCGGAGACGTCGTAGAGCGGCCGCTCGTCTTCCTGCTCGAGCTGCTCTCGCAGATACTGGGCGGCAACGTAGCTCGCTTCGCGGTCCGAAATGTCACGGCCGGAGTGGGCGGTAAACTGGACGATTCCGGGGTGCGCGAGGCCGACAATCGATCCTTTGCCGTCCACCAGGAATTTTGTGTCCACCGTGTCGCTGTGCCGCGTGGCTATGCCGTTCCACAGGTGCGAAAATTGGCAGTGATAGGTACGGTCCGTCAGCCGCGAAGTAACGTCAAATTCCCCCACGAATTGGCTCATCGCGCCCAGATTTGAAATGCCGATCCCGGTGCTCATTTTTCTACTTTCCGTGGCCGACGGTTACAGGCTCGGCATGCGCAAAGCTGCCGGCTGCGGCCGCGATCCCGGCCCCGATGGGCAGCTTCATGCCCTGGTCGAGCAGGATTCTCTCCAGCGCGTCGAGGAACAGAAGCACATTCGCGCGCTGGCTGGAATATCCCATCAGGCCGATGCGCCATGTCGTGGTCTTGATATCCCCAAGTCCTCCGGAGATTTCAATATTGAATTCATCCAGCAAGCGGGAGCGCGTTTTCACGCCGTCGATGCCGTTGGGAATGTAGACGGCGGTGACGGTGGGCAGACGGTCCTCGGGGTTCTCGACGAAGAGACGAATGCCCATCGCTTCCAGGCCCGCGATCAGCGCCGCCTGATTTTGCCGGTGGCGTTCCCAACTCGCCTCCAGCCCTTCTTCGAGAACGATTCGCATCGCCTCATGCAGCGCGTAAATCAGGGGAATCGGCGGCGTGTGGTGATACGTGCGTTCCTTGCCCCAGTAATTCATCACCGTGGTGAGATCGAAATACCAGCTCTGCACCTTCGTCTTCCGGTTGCGGAGCATTTCCTCAACGCGAGCGTTCACCGTGATGGGCGCCATACCCGGAGGCGCGCTGATGGCTTTCTGCGTTCCACTGAAGCAGATATCGATCCGCTGGCGGTCCACGTCGAGCGGCACACCGACGAGCGTGGCGACGCTGTCCACGAGCAGGAGCGCGCCGAGTTCATCGGCAACCTTACGAAAGGGTTCGATCTTCGTTACCACGCCGGTCGAGGTTTCCCCCTGAGCGAGGCCGACGAACTTGATCTTGCGGCCTTGTCCGGCGCGGCGCACATCTCCCGGGTCCACGGCCCGACCGAGCGGCGCGGGAACGCGGTGGATTTTTGCCCCGGTACGCTCGGCGATATCCGCCATACGATTGGAAAACATGCCATTCACGCAGACAATGGCCTCATCACCCGGTTCGAGCGCGTTGACCACCGCCGTTTCGATGCCGCCGGTTCCCGATGCGGAAATCGGGTAGGTGATGTTGTTCTGCGTCTGGAAAACGCGGCGCATCAGCTCCTGAACGCCGCCCATAAATTCGGTGAACCACGGATCGACATGCCCCACCAGCGACGTGGCCAGCGCGCGGTAAACGCGCGGGCTGAGGCAGGACGGGCCAGGCGTAAGCATCAGCCTTGTCGGCGGTCGCAATTCCTCCATCGGATTCATCATGCCTTCAAACCTCGGCTTTCACGCGGTATCTTGCCGGCACATCCAAAAATGTGCCCAAGGAGGAGTGCACAGACCATCGAAGATGGCTCAGTGGATAAAGCGATTGCCCCGGTCGCGTTCCGGGGCATTTCTCTCAAATTAACTCCTGACCACCATCTAGTTTGCGCGATTCTCAGCGCGCGCGCAACGGCCAAAATGGACGTGTTTTGCTGATTGATTAGCGCGGCATCTTCACGCTTGCCCGCGGTCTCATTCCTGGTTTTCTCCGTGCTTTCCGTGTCCTCTCTGTTGAAAGGTTTTGCGGCCTTCCAGAACCAGCGAAACTTCAAATCCTTTTAACACAAAGGGCACAGAGAGTACCGATCCCGCTCCGTGGCTGTGCCTGGCCTGCGGTTTGCCCTTGTGGACACATTCTCCAAGCGCGCCCGCGGTCCGCTGTGCTATCTTCGCGTGGCACCGGAGGAATGCGCATCGATGTCGGAAAAACTGGTCCTGGTTGGCGTGTTGCCCGAAATTGTCGTGATTGCTGCCGATGAGCAGGTTGTCTGGCTATCGGATGCGGGAACTCTCAAAATCCAGTTCGATCCCAACCGTTGCCCGTTTCAATCCAACGTCTTCCAGGCGCCCCCCGGACGTCAGCTGCAAAGCGGTCCTCCCCGCCCTGGCACAAACCAAGGCTCCTACAAGTATCGCCTTTGGTTGAACGACCAGCCCATCGGCAACGGCGAAGTCATTTTGAGGGAAAAATAAGGCCTAATTCCCTGCTGCCCCCACGCGACCGGAATCGATCGAATGCGCGAGCCCCCGGCGAACCGGCGCCAACAATACGGCGGGAACGGGCTTCTCGGGCGTGAGGGCGACGTTGGAAGACCGCTGCGGGAACTCGGCCCGGCGATCGAGCCGTAGCCCCGCTTCACGGACAAGTTCCTCTGAAAAATTCGGGTCGTCCGAGTATTCGACGCCCCAGAACCACAGGCGTTCTTCCTTTTGTTGCAGGAACTGCAGCACTTGCTCCAGTTTGCGCATGGCGCGGTCAAACGTGGAGGCGAGGAAATAAACGGGTAAGACCCAGGCCTTGCGGGCGAATGACGCTCGAACGCGCACGCAGTACTTCCCGGTCTGGTTCACTTCAATCGTGCATTGGTACTCATTGCGATGATTCAGCTTCCCCGGCATCGTGCACCTCACTCGATCAGCTTTGTTGCGCCTTCCGGATATGCCCCTTTGGAATGAAACTTCCTGGCCTCGAAAGTGCGTATTGTTGATTCCCTCATGAAAAAGCTGCGGTCAGAATTAGAAGGACCAAATCTAAGAGAAGCAATGCGCGCTGGGAAGGCGACAGCCTCAAAATCTTGGCCCCCTGGCGTAGGGTCCAAGACTGCGAACACAAATATGCTAGCTTACGCGAGGAGCGAAAGCAAGCCTTGCCGAAAAATTAATAACACATTTATTTTCTGTAACTTGCGACTTATGCAGGGCTAATTAGACGTTTCAAATTCTCTGCGTTGAAGCGCAACTGGCCCTCCTGCTGGAGGCGCGCCTTCAGCGCGGTTCGAAATAAATCGAAAGCGGTCTGCCGCTTCCGCTGCAAAACTTGCTCTTCGATCTTGGCCTTCTGCTTTTCAAAATCATCCTGGTTGACGGGATCGTGTTGCGCGACGCGGTAGACAGTCCAATTTTGCCCGAGCGGGATCGGATCGCCGGTCTGGCCGACTGGCAGAGCAAACGCGGCCGCGAATTGCTTGGCGCTGCCTACGTCTGGGATCGAACCCGTTCGGGAGATGGGCTCCGATGTTTTTACTTCAAAACCGAGGGCTTTGGCGGCAGCGGCGAAATTCTCCCCGGATTTGGCGCGTTTGGCGAGGTCTTCCGCGCGAGTTCTCGCGAGTTCCACGGCTTTTTCATGCCGGTAGTCGCTGGCGATGCGGTCGTGAACCTCCGCCAGAGTCGCTGGATGCGACGGCTGAATGTCCTTCACGGAAAGGACGACGTAGCCGAGATCCGTGTGGATCGGGGCGCCCACATCGCCCACGCGCTGGTGAAAGATGGTATCCATCAGGCCCGGCGCGTTCTCCAGTTCTGGAAGCGGCTGAGTCGCCTCGACCAGCTTTGCTTCGCCGGTCGTCATGTTGAATTTCTTGGCCAAATCCTCGATCGGGACGCGCCCGCTGCGCCGGATTTCGTCGGCAATTTGGGTGGAGACGGTTTCGCCCAGCTGCTCCGCTTTTTCTTGTTGCAACTGGTTGACAATGCTGGCCTTGACTTCATCCAGCGTCTGCGTGCGCGCGGATTCGCGGTCAATCACCTGGATGATGTGGAAGCCGTACTGCGTCTTCACCAAGTCCGAAATCGATCCCTTGGGAAGGCTGAAAGCAGCCGCCTCAAATTCGGGGACAGTCTGTCCCCGGACGATCCATCCCAAGTCGCCTCCCTTATCCTTGGTTGTGTCTTCGGAGAATTGCTTGGCCAGGTCGGCAAAATTCCCGCCATGCTTGGCCTTGTTGAGCACGTCCTCGGCTTTTTTCTTGACCTCAGCGGCCTCGGCATCGGTCATCCCGACGGTTTTGAAGAGAATATGTGCGACGTGGGCTCGGTCTTCCAGTTTGTATTGATCGATATGGCTCTGGTAGTAGACCTTTTCATCGTCTTCGGTCACCGGGGAGCGCTGGCGAAGCTGCGCGAGGCTCAGAATGGCATAATCCACAGTCCTGCGTTCAGGGACCACGTACTGGGCTTTATTCTTGTCGAAGTAGGCGGCAAGGTCCGCGTCCGAAACTTCCACCTTGGATTGCAGATCCCCCGGCTTGATCAACACGTAATCTAGTTTGATCTTCTCGTTCTCGCGGCGGAACTCCTCGCGCACTTCGTCGTCGCTGGCCGTGATGCCATCGGTCACGAGCTGCTGGAACTTCTGCTGCAGCAGTGCATTTTTCACTTCCGTTTCAAACTCCGGGACACTCACCTGAAAGCGCGCCTGAACTTCCGCCGTGTAGCGGTCCATGCCGATGAACGTGTCGCCGGTAAACGCCGTGGGTACGAGCTTCTTCAGCAGGTCGGCGTGCTCTTCGTCGGAGACGCGTAGACCCATACGATCGGCTTCCAGCGCCAGCATCTTTTCATCGATCAATTGGTCGAGCGCCTGTTGCGTATAGGCCGGAAGGAGGGCGGGAGGAATCTGGCTGCTGCGAGTATTCTTGCTCAATAGGTTTTGGACATCGACGACGGAGATCGTCTGGTCCCCCACCTGGGCGACCATGTCCGATCCGGTCAAATCATTGGTGCCCTGGGGCACGAGATACAACAGCATGCCGATGCCCAGAATCCCGACGACAACCCCGAGCATGATCCGCACGCCTATCTTTTTTTCACGAAGAGCGTCCCACACGTCCGAAAATCCTCCCGCGCAACGCTATCTGGATGTCCCGCGATTCAGAAAAGCAGACAGCCGCCGCACCCGTGGCAAAACAAGGCATTATAGAGGAGCCGAGCACATACACTCAATCTCTAATCTAGTTGGACGGGTTTCGCGTCAATTCGTTACCAAAATGGAGTGGACCGCGAGCAGAAGGCGCGTCTTCATCCTGCTTGTGCGTTCTACTTCTCACAGCCTATGCTTTTTCCACAGATACATACAGAAATTAACGTGAATAGTCGACAAAAGCTGTTGGCAGTGGGCGGGGTCCCTGTGACCTCGAATTCCAGTCTCACTCAGGTGTCCTGGGAGGCGGAAGTTGGGCGCGTCATGGTGGGACAGAATGCAGAAAGGGTCGCGGGGTATTGGTCCCGGTTTTGTCAGCTTGGCGGGCTGATCCAATGAATTCGTCGCTATTGCAGAATTTTGGGGCTGAGCATCCGTTCTATTCCGGTGCTCTCACAGTCTAAACTTAGCTATTTTCTGCGAAAGATTTTCCTTCGGATATCAGGCCAGAATTCCTGGAAGATGTGATTCAGGACAGCGGATTCCATCTGCGTTCCCCAGTTCCTTGCTGTCTGACTTAGGCCGCGTTCCTGAGGCGGATAGTAGGCGTTAGACAGGCCTGCTTCCAGTCCATTCCCCGCTACCTCAGACCAGTTAAAGGTTGTACGTCCAGAATCTGTCTTTGTGACAAAGGCGCGGGATATCGCGTAACCTGTTCGACGGAAAAACCCTCCATTCTCCATGGTGTAATAGCGGGGGTCCTCATGCGTGATCGAGGGGACGATGGCCTCGGTAAAGAATGTCCCTGAGATGCCATCCACGAAGTTACGCCAATAATAACGGCCATATCCTTTGATCCCGCGACCTAGTTCCGGATCGGAATTTAGGAGCATCGCTTGTCCAGCCAGGATTCCGGCCCAAGTGTAAGAAGAGTAGTCCGTAACACTGTCTTGCGCAGCCAGTTTGAATTTCTCTCGGGTGGAAAGCGGCGGTAGCTGCTTATTGGCGTCCACCGCCCCAAAATTCGGAACAAGCCAAAACATGCGCTTGGTCTGCTTACCTTCGGAATCGTCTTTCTTGTTCTGGTCGTCCGGAGTCTGGCCTGGCGTCGCAGCCGTGGGCTTGTCGGGTGCCGATGCGGGGCCCGGGTTGCTTTGCGATGTGCCCGTTTGCTGGCTGTACTCAAGTGGATCGGAGTCGTCAGCAAGTTTCGTCTGCGACCAGCCGATGGCGGGAGTAAGAAGAAGTACAAGAATCAAGACGGCCCTTCGAATTTCGAACAAGGCGTTTCTCCAAACTGGGGGTCGGACCGACTGAATTTAACATACTATAAACTCCTGAGATCTGTTCATCCTAAAATGAGCCGCGAAATTCGGGCCGGGTGGCCCGGCCTTTGATTTTGAATTTCCGGGTGCCCTGCCCTCGCCGCAGCGAGGGCGGGGCTTTTGGTTGCCTCTTCGGATCTTTTATCAACCATGTGAAAACCGCCGCGAGATTCCCTCGCTCGACTCAACTCCCACATCGTTAGGAATGCGGCGGTTTGCCTCCAAAAGGTCGCATAAGTATCCCTGGCCGTGATAATCTATTGTGGCATTTTTGAGGCTGCTAGATGAGCAACCAGATGCAACTGTCTATTGAAAACAAGGGGGAAGGCAAGAGCTTGATTCGCGTGCGGCCGCGCGGTTTTTGCGCGGGAGTGGTGCGCGCGGTGGACATCGTGGAGTTGGCGCTGCAAGCGTATGGGCCGCCGGTGTATGTTCATCACGAAATCGTGCACAACCGCTACGTCGTGGAGCAACTACGCCACAATGGCGCGATCTTCGTCGAGACGGTGGAGGAAGTGCCGCTCGGCTCCGTGCTGGTGTTCAGCGCGCACGGCGTTCCCCCGACGACGCGCGAAGAAGCGCGGGTGCGCGAGTTGCGCGTGATTGACGCGACGTGCCCGCTGGTGACCAAGGTCCATCTCGAAGCGCTGAAGTTCGCGCGCGAGAACCGGACGATTATCCTGATCGGCCACCGCGATCACCAGGAAATCGTGGGGACCTCGGGAGAAGCTCCGAAACAAACGGTTGTGGTGGACAGCGTCGAAGCGGTGGATGCGCTCGAGGTGAAGGACCCGAATCGTCTGGCGTTTCTTACGCAGACGACACTGAGCCTTTACGACACGCAGGAAATTGTCACCCGCCTGCGCGAGAGGTTTCCCACGATCGAGGGACCGGCTTCGGACGACATCTGTTACGCGACGCAGAACCGGCAGGAAGCGGTCGAGCAACTCGCGCGCGAGGTGGACCTGATCCTCGTGGTCGGCTCGCCCAACAGTTCCAACTCGAACCGGCTGGTGGAAGTCGCCAAGCGTTCGGGAGTGCCGGCGGAATTGATTGACGCCGCGAAGGACATCGACCCGAAATGGCTGGAGGGAATTTGCCGCGTGGGCCTTACCGCCGGCGCGTCGGCGCCTGAAATTCTGGTCGAGCAGGTAAGCGAACGCCTGGCTGGACTGGGCTACACGAATCAGCGCGATCTCGATCTGATCCGCGAAGATGTGCGGTTCACGCTTCCGACCGAGTTGACGACCATCGCCCCGGCTTCGAATTAGGGGAAGCGAAGTTTAGACAAATCGTTATGCAGGCTGTTATCTTTCAGGGTAGAACGTCTCCAAGTTCAGGAGAACGGCTTTGGCGGTCAAGATCACCCGTCAGACGAAGAATATTGTTCTGCTGGGCTCGGCCACGAGCGCAGCGGCCCTCCGCGCCGGGCATGAGCGTGCGCCTGCCGCGTTGCGCGCCGCCGGGATCGCGGATCGGCTGAAGGCCGCCGGGTTTAGCGTTACCGATCACGGCGACACGGCCACCTACGTTTCCCAACCGGACGACGAACATCCCCGCGCCAGAAATGTTTCCGCGATTCTGAAATCGCTGAACGATTTGCGCCCGCGCGTCGAAGTCGCGGTGAAGTCCGGCGCGCTCCCGCTCATCCTTACTGGAGATTGCGTTTCTGTCCTGGCAGTCATTGCCGGGACGCGCCGCTACTATCGCAACGTCAGCCTGATTTATGTGGACCGCGATGCTGATCTCAACGTGCCGGCGACGACGCCTTCGGGATGCGTCGACGGCATGGTGATCTCGCAAGTCATCGGACGCGGCGCGCCGGAACTGGTTCGCTTCTGGGGCGAGCCCCCGCTCGTCCGCGAACCCGACGTCGCCCTGTTTGGATTCGAGCGCCTGGACGCGCCGGAGGAGCAGTATCTGGCGGCGTCACCCCTGCGGCGTCATGCGTCTTTGGAAGTGTCAACCGTAGGCGCTACTGCTGCCGCTCACCTCGCCCTCGAGCGCGTGCATGCCGCCAAGCACGAATTCATCCTCCATTTCGACGTGGACGTGATCAACAGCGAGGAATTTCCGTGGACTAATTTCCCCGGCGCAGGCGGCCTCGGCTTGAACGAAGTGCGCGATGCCCTTCGCGTGTTTGTCAGCCAGCTGAATTTGGCCGCCTTAGTAGTAGCTGGTTATAACCCGGACGTTGACGCCGACGGGCAAGGGGCGCAGAAGCTGATCGATTTGCTGGCGGATGTGCTATCGGCGAGGCTGGAAATAGCGTCTGCGGCGGCTGCCGGGGCCGGAGATCCTGTGTCCGCTTCTTCTGTGCCTGTCGCGCCCTCTTCCGAAACTGCGCCCGCAGCATTCTCGACCGCTGCGGGATCCGCTGACGAGTCCGATGGTACCGCTTCGGCTGATTTGCCAGACGCGTCCGAACCGGATGCAAACGTTTCCTGAGATCGGATCGGGCTGTTTCTCTGGCTGATTCTGCCCCTTGAGTGGAATCGCCCTCCTTGGCGTGTTGTTTTTTTTGGATGAAGGGTCGACGGGTTGTGCGCTTATGCAAAATGCGCTACCGTCTTCATTGGTCGCGGAGATTTCGTTTATGACCGGCAAATATAACGCAGCGGCAATCGCCGTTAGCCTGACCCTAGTGAGCGCCGTCTTGGCTCAACTCCGTCCGGCTTTGGGCGCCGATTGGAATGCCCAGGACCAGCAGATGCAAATGGATATGCCGGGGCCGGCCGATCTGGGGATTCCCTCTTACCACGCCTATGCGTTGAAGGCGCCGTTTCCGGCCGCGCTCGATCCGAAACAGTTCCCTGATGCGCTCAACCGCAATGTGTATGGGCTGGCCGCGAAGATCAGGCCGGTTTTGTACCAGCAGCCTTGCTACTGCTATTGTGACCGGCACGCGGGGCACAAGAGCCTGCTCGATTGCTTCGTGGGGACGCACGGGGCGGAATGCGACATCTGCCAGAAGGAGGCGGTCCTCTCCTATCAACTCACGCAAAAGGGGAAGACTCCCGCGCAGATTCGCGCCGCGATTATTCGAGGCGATTGGCGAGCGGTAAACTTGAATCCTTACATGGTGAATCTAAGTTCTCGTTAATCCACACTTTCCAGAAAACATGCAATGGATCGGTAATTTTAGTAGGACAGCCTTCAGGACTTGTGTGGTAACTCGACGTCAGAGGGACCAGCGGCTAAAGCCGTGTTGATGCCGCGTAATTAACGGCACGGCTGAAGCCGTGCCCTACAAAGATCTGCAGTTACCACACACGCTATTTAGGCTGTTGTACGCAAATCGCACTTGTGCCATTCTGCTTGCGGAATGAGCTACACTTCCGCCGGAACAGGATGGCCGATCTCGAACAAACCCAGACTGGGACACCGGACGCGGCAAAGCGCGGATCACTGAAAGAACTGGCGCTTTTCTTCCTGCGGCTGGGAGTCACTGCGTTTGGCGGGCCGGCGGCGCATATCGCCATCATGGAAGATGAGCTGGTTCGCCGCCGCAAATGGCTCTCCCGCGAAAAATTTCTCGACCTCCTCGGCGCAAGCAGCCTGATTCCCGGCCCCAGCTCCAGCGAATTGGCGATTCACATCGGCTATTTGCGAGCCGGGTGGGCGGGATTGCTAGTCGGCGGTGTGTGCTTCATTCTCCCGGCGGCGATACTGGTAGGAATCATTGCCTGGGCGTACGTGCGCTTTGGGCAATTGCCTGCCGTTGCGGCGTTGCTGTATGGCGTCAAGCCCGTGGTGATCGCGGTGATTCTGCAGGCGCTTTGGGGACTCGGCCGCACGGCGGTCAAGAGCTGGATCCTGGCGATTGCGGGCACGCTCTGCGTTGTGCTCAGTTTCGCGCAAGTGAATGTTCTGCTCATTTTATTTGGAACGGGTGCGATCCTTGCAGGGATTAACGCGCTGTCCCGGAATCGGGTAGGAAACCAAAAGGCAGGCGGACTGACGATTGTTTCCGTGTGGCGCGGAACGCGCGCGGGCCTGGCGCGAATTTTTCCGTGGGCGGGCGCCACCGGCGTGGCAGCGGTGATTCCCGGAATGTGGCCGCTGTTCCTGGTCTTCCTGAGGATCGGTTCGATCGTGTTCGGCAGCGGCTATGTTTTGCTTGCATTTCTGCGCGCCGATCTCGTGGTGCATCGCGGGTGGGTGACTGACGCGCAATTGGTCGATGCGGTTGCCATCGGTCAGGTGACGCCGGGGCCGGTGTTCACCACGGCTACTTTCCTGGGTTATCTGTTGCGGGGACCTGTGGGCGCGCTTGTGGCGACGGTTGGAATTTTCCTTCCCGCATTTATCCTTGTGGCCGTCAGCGGCCCGCTGATTCCGCTGCTTCGCCGTTCCGCAACGGCTGGCGCATTCCTCGATGGAGTGAACGTGGCATCGCTGGCGTTGATGGCGGCCGTCAGCTACGAACTCGGGCGCTCGGCCATTGTGGATTGGCTGACCGCGGGTCTCGCGATTGCGAGCGCGGTGTTGCTGCTCCGTTTCCGAATCAATTCGGCGTGGCTGGTGCTTGGCGGGGCGATCCTTGGCGTCGCCGCCCGGCTGGTACGAGGCGGCTAGGATTTTTCTACCGAGGGATCGTCCGGTTGTCGGGGCTTGATCCAGAAATCAATTCCGAGCCAGAAGCTGTAAGAGTGCCGCACGAGCAATAAGCACAAACCGGTGGCAAAAGCCATCCAAAGCAAAATTTTGGAATTGGTCGAAAGAGTAGTGAAATCCCGAAACAGCAGCGAGAAAAGAAAAACCGCCACGACTACAGCAGTGGTGGCCGCGTAATTAATGATCATGGCTCCAACGTAGTATCCCTGCTCAGGAAAATACGAAAGGCCGCATTCCGGACAACGGGGTAACATGCGAAAGACGCCGCGAAACAACCGGCCGCGCCCGCAATTCGGACAGCGCCAGTGCGCGGCGCGGCGCACGATCTGCTTGAGCGGAGGTCGTAGCATGGTTTTCGTCGCCAGCCATCAAGTGTCACACAGACGCATCCGGCGAATCATCGGAATTATTGGAAAACTCTTTGCAATTCGCAACTTGGCTTGAAACACTGAACCGGCTGATTCCGAACTTCAATCTTACGAAGGCGGGCCGGGCGCGTGCCGCGATGGGAAGAGACTTGCGCGCGGCCATGATGCCGGGCCGCGCGCAGGTCGTTGGCGGGAGGTGGCGAGTCACTACATCAGGAAGTTGACCTGAACTCTAAGGTCAACCGGTGTGGGTGCACCGTCGAGGATCGTAGGTTCATATTTTCTTTCCAAAACGGCTTTGAGCGCCGCTTGGACCAGCAAAGGATGTCCGCTGACGACTTTTTCTTCGATGACGCTCCCATGTTCATCAATGATGGCGTCGATCACGACCACCCCGTGTACATGCGACTGGCTCGCCAGGATCGGGTAGACCGCTGCGGGGCCATAGATGAGGCGCGGCGGCTTTACGTCGCCGCCTATGCGGGCAGGCCGCTTCGGCCCTTCGACGGCGGGCGCTGCCGCTACGGGACTCGCAACACTCGGCATCCCGCCGATGATGCCGCCAATCTGTCCTCCGGGGACCCCGCCCGGCACGGCGCCCATCCCTGCAAGCGCTTCCTCGGGAGGAGCGGCGTCGCTAGAAGCCGTCGGAACGGCCTTTGGAATAAAGGTTGGCGCGACCAGCTTCCCGGGTGTGAAAACTTTTGGGGCAACGCGGACCTCGCGCGCCACCGACGGTGGAGGCGGCGGCGCCGCAGCCATCGGCGGCATAGCCGCCCCCAGGAGCGTTGTTTCCAGCTTTTTCATATCGATTCCTTGTGAGAAATAGAGCGGGAGGAAGAGCAGCAAGAGCAAGGCGGCGAAATGAATGAAAAAGGAAAGGGCCCAATCCATCGGGCTTCGGCGCTGTCGCGTTGTGGAATTCTCAAGCAAGGCCTCGGCAAAAACGCGGTTTTGTACGGCAATTCTGGGCGGAGGCAAAACTACACCGCTTTTTGGCCTGCCGCCCGGATACACATCTTCCAGAAGGAGATATTGTTCGCTGAACATGATGCCTCCTAAAAAAATGTTTCTTGCAGAATTCTTCAAGCGAGTTAGGAAAATTAAAAAGTTCGCTCGAAGCTCACTCGAAATAAATTGTTACTTGCCAGGACACAGCGCGGTGTCTGAAGCAGAACCACTTCTGCGGGAAGGACCGGGGACATTCCCTTTCGACATGGAAGACGAATTCTTAATCCGATCTTTCAAACGCTTCAAAACCTTTTTCTCCTGATCCATCCTGCCTTACGCATTCGCAGAAGACAAATTCAAAGATCAAATCGTTCGCTTTCAGTTCCTTGATCTTAAAATCGAAGACGCGAAAGCCGATACTCCATGATCGTTGGCTAGCGCAGCGAGGCCTGGCTTCCGATTCGCGGATGTTTACCTCGATTTGCAGCCGCTCCGCCAAAGCGGACATTTCACGTGCTAATTACACCGGACACTTCACGTGCTACTGACACTCCGTGGCTGAGTGCTTGACAACTAAACGAGGCGCGTTGTATTAGCTCCAAACGCGAATCAAATCTGAAAATTCAAATTCGAAATTTGAAATTTTCGGAAGACCATTCGGGGGAGGGTGTGATGAAAATCGTGAAGATATCGGCCGCGATACTTTCAGCGATGGCTTTCGTTCTGGCTGGCCGCTCTACTGCGCAACAAACGCCCAAGGATGTCCCGGTGGTTCCTCCTCTGACATCGGTTCCGACGTTTTCTACGGCGAATATCGCGCGGCAAGGGCATTTCTACGTGGGTGGAAAATGGGTTGGCAAGCCGGGCCAGGAAGTGATGCGCGGCGCCATGTATGTGGAAACGTGGGTGCCGAAAAAGATTCGGTACAAGTATCCGATCCTGTTCGTACAGTCGGGAGGCGGGGAAACGAATGTCGCCTTGCTGCAAACGCCGGATGGACGCCCGGGTTGGGCCTACGATTTTGTCAACCGGGGCTACACGGTTTATATGATGGACCTTCCGGCGCGAGGGCGTTCGGCGTACGTGCCGGGCGTTGATGGCGACTTGCTTCCGCCGCGTTCCGGACCATTGATGGAGGAGGTCTGGTCGAGCGGGCGCCCGCCATCGTCGGCGCAGAGCAGTTGGCCGCAGGCAACGAAGCATACGCAATGGCCGGGCGAGGGGATGAACAAAGGCAAGATGGGCGACCCGGTGTTTGATTATTTTGCCAAGACCGATTCGCAAAGTCCTACTGGAAAGGACATGGAGCAGCTTTCCGCGGACGACATTGTGGCGCTCGTGGATTTAATTCACGAGCCTGTTATTCTGCTGCTCCACTCCGGTGTTTCACCATCCGGCTGGCTGGTCGCGGACGCCCGGCCGAAGCTGGTCAAGGGCATCATCGCGGCAGAACCGGTCGCGCCGCCCATCGAGAATGCGGAAAGAGGGGGGACGGGCGCGGGGCGCGTGTGGGGCCTGACCAATATGCCGATTACTTACGATCCAGCAATTAAGAGCGCCTCGGAACTGCAGACCGTTCGCGAGGACAAAGCGGACGGGCCGGACCTCATCCCCTGCTGGGTTCAGAAAGAGCCGGCGCATAAGCTCATTAACCTGGAGGGCATCCCGGTTCTCAATGTGTCCGGTGAGGCGAGTTATCACCGTCCTTATGCCCACTGCGTGGCCAAGTGGCTCAATCAGGCAGGGGTAAAGACCACGTTCGTGAACCTCGAAGATGTGGGGATACGCGGGAACGGGCACCAGTTCATGTCCGAAAAGAATAGCGCTGAAATTTCCAAGTTCTTCATGGACTGGCTGGAGAAGGACGTGCGCTGAAAAACCTTCGCCTCCGCGAAGGGTGGCGCACGCGGCATGGACAAGTAGTTCGGAGAGAACTCCCCGCTTGCCGCCTCTATTTCGCTTTACAATGGCATACAACATCTTGTATCCTACTTTGTGACCGACGCACTCAGACCGAACGCCATACTTTCTTGGGAGGGCGACTCTAAGGAAGCCTTGCGAGGCTTCCCCGTTACCGCTCGGAGCAATCTAAGCTACGATCTGTTTCAGCTTGAACAACATCGGATGCCCCAAGGTTTTAGACGTATGCCGTCAATCGGCCCGAAAGTGTACGAGCTAAAAGACGGTGATGAAAAGACCTGGTATCGGCTGATTTATCTTTCTGAGATCAACAACGTGATATACGTCTTGCACTGTTTCGAGAAGCAAGGGTCAAGAACGCCGAGAAAAGATTTGAAGACAGCCAAGAAGCGTCTTTCAGATGTACACGCACGGCTGCGAAGAGGTGAGGAATGAAGAATCCAAGATTGGGCTCCGGCGACGTGTTCAGGGATGCGGGTTTTTCTCCGGAAGAGGCGGTTGAACTGCGCTTTAAGGCCGAGCTGTACCAAGCGGTGTTAGCTTGCGCCCGACAATACAAACCAAGGGACCTGGAAATCCTCTTTCATGAACCACAGCCTCGCGTAAGTGAATTGCTCAACGGCAAAATCGCAAGCAAGAGTATTGAAAAGCTCTTGTGGTATGCCGGAAAACTCGGAATCGTGCCAAAAGTCAAATTCCCTCAGCTTCGTAAGCATGCTGTAGAACGGGAACTCGAAGAAGCGTCCGCGCTCGCCCGCTGAGGTTGGCGCACCCGGCACAGGCGTATAATGAAACGAGGCTAGGATGGAAGAATGGAAGTCAATATAAAAGTTCCTGACCAGTTGGCGGCAGAGGCTCGCTCTCGTGGTGTGTCGGTCGAGGTGTATGTGCAAGACATCCTTGCGCGACAGGCGCCTGATCCTACGGTTGAAGGGCGACTTCAGTCGGTTCAAGCGGCCATCGAACGAATCTTCGAGTTACGCAAGGGGAACAAGCTCGCAGGCCTTCGGACGAAGGACCTCATCCACGAAGGCCACAAATACTGATGGCCGTTTTCGTTGTGGACGCCTCAGCAGCCCTGGCTTGCTGCTTTGAGGACGAAGCCAGCAGTTGGACCGACGGGCTTCTGGAACGCCTGCGACAAGGCGATCGAATCGTGGTCCCCGCGCATTGGCCCACTGAAATCTTAAACGGTCTTCTCGTCGCTTCCCGCAGAAAACGCATCAAGACAGGTCAGCCTGCACTTTTTTGGGACGAGCTGGCGCGCTTGCCCATCGAGAATGAGCTGGCGCTTACGGCCATTCAAGCTAAAGCGGTCCTGGCTCGCGGCGAAAAGCACAGCCTCACGGTCTATGACGCTGCGTATTTGGAATCGGCTCATCGCCGCCATCTGCCTCTGGGAACTCTGGATACTGACCTACGCAAAGCCGCGCAAGCGGAGGGCGTAGCTTTGCTTTAGGGCCGGCCAAAGGTAGGAACGCACCGTCGCGTTAACTTCCATTCACCTGGGCTTGCCTTTCGTCACGCGCGACCGCCGCCTTAAATCCGTAGGAATTCAGACCATTTGGTAGCCACGAGTAACGTGTCGGCCCGTTATGCTGTATATTGCCCAACAAGTAGAGGCACCTATGTATTGCACGTCGTGCGGGACAAAGAACCCAGAAGACGCGAATTTCTGCGCGAAGTGTGGAAAGCACATCGCTCGCACTTCGGGGGCAGCGGCAACTCCCACGAAGCATCCTTTTGATCCGCAGTTGGCTGGATATGACCTTCTTCGACGGCTAATCTCTGGGAGACCTCCCTTCAATCCGGTCGAAGAGTGGCATCCCAAAGCAAAGGAAATTCCGGCAGGTTTTGAAGCCAACGTGGATGCAGCAGTTCACATCTACCAACTATTCACGTTCCTCGAGATGGCCAAAGGCACCTATGGCCTAGCTATTTCCGAAAAAATTCGAACCCATATCTTGTTGCTATCCAGCTTTGATGCAAATTTCGAGTCTCGGCTTCCCACCCTCTTCGAAGCGTTTAGGGCGGGCATTGCGATACATGATCCGGAGTCTCCGCGATGGCACCCTATCGATGATCCTCGGGCCAAGTTCCACATCGATTTGGCTGTGTCCGTGATGTATCCGCCCAGTTGGCCTGAGAAACGAAAGGCTGAGCTATTGGTGCCAGTCGCTGAACGTCTCGACACAGGGCGCCTTTGGGCGGAAGGGATTTTTGGGCCCGAGTTGAAGACCCCGGTTCAGGTTGCAGACACGTTCCAGTGGAGTGAATCACCGGGCCCTTTCGAGCGACAATTGCAGCGACAGCGGAACAATCCTCTTTTCCCTGCAACTGTCCGCACTGTTTCCGCACATCAGGTCGCGGACGCCAGGGTGGCTGACCTTAAGCAAGTTTTCGGTTTTATGCAGGACTACAAGCCATTTGTCCGGCGAGGGCTTTCTCTATCCGGCAAATGGACGATCAAAGAGGCGTGAGATTTCCTAAAGGAAGCAATCGATCTTTCGGAAAGATGCTCCGTGCTTGGCGACTACTCGGCTCCAGAGGCAAAGGTGCTTAAGACTGCCACCGAGGCTACGCAACGGGAAATCGTTGAGACCACGGACGACGCGGCACTGCAGGATTTGTGGAAGGAACACGGCGCGCAGGCGGACGTGGGCGCATTGCTTCAGAAGCTAACCACCGGATTCCCACCGGGCTGCGACGCGGATGATTACACCGTGCGTACGGTTCTATCCGAGGACTTGCAGACCATCGTAAACTATGCAGCCATCTGCAGCTTTAGCGGTATGGCGGGAAATGTACGCGGGCGCGTGGAAAAGATCGTAGCCGAAGCAATCCGCGACGGTATGCCCTCCAATGTGGCAAACACCAGGCTGGCTGCTTTCCTGGCTGGATTGGACGAAGGCCGGCCCAGGAAGCCCTCAGGAATCTGGAGCAAGTTAAAGGGGACCGTCCGACGATGATTAACGTGCGCTGGTCCACTGAGCATGACCAAAAACGGCGGGTAGCCCAAGCTTTAAGCCGCCTTGACCGTACGGGTGGCCGACCCCTCGTGGTTTCCGAGGGGTCGGCGGGTTCGGTTTCTTATTTCTGCGTACTACTTAGTCGAGCGGCTCGATCTTGACGATCGCGGCGCCGTGGTTGCTGCCCGTCCAGATGGTGGCGGGCGTGGTGGAATCGTCGGCGAAAACGCGGCGCATGTTGGTATCGCGCGGCATGAGGTATTCGGTGTCCTGACCGGTCTTGGGATCAATCTTCGCAAGACGATCGGTAGTCATGCCACCGGTATACACGTTCCCGCTCTTGTCCCACGTCACGTAATACGGCCCGGACCACGGAATCGACAGGGGCCATTCCGTAATCTTCTTCGTCTCGGGATCGAGCATTCCGATCCGGTTGCCCTGATATTCGCCGAAGAACGCGCGGTCCTGTGCGTCCGTGCGGATGCGGCGCGGACGGGAATTCGCAGTCGGCGTCTGGAACCAATCTACTTTTCCAGTCTTTGAGTCAATGCGGCCGATGTAGTCAGTCGCGAAGTCGGTGAAGTATAAGTTGTTGTGCGAATCGGAATCGATCCCGTAGATCGTGCCGCGACGGCTGTCGGGCAACTGCTTCATCGGCTCGAAGCGCTCATAGTTGCCGGTCTTGATGTCCAACCGGAAAATGTCATAGTGTCCGGCGCTGTCCGTCCAGATCTTTCCGTCCACGTCATAGCGCATCCCAAGCATGTTGGGCTGTGCCGTTGCATCGTTCCACTGCGCGGGCAGGCTGTACGTTTTGATCGTCTCAGTCTTGCGGTCGAAATGGGCAAGGGCGCCCTGATACATCATGCCCATCCACATATCGCCGGCTTTGTCTTCTTCAATGTCGAGCAGGCCCTGCGGATACCCGGGCTTGAGCTCCGGCACCGGATATTCCTTTAGTGCACCGGTCTTCGGATCGAGTTTGCCGATGAACATTTCGCCGAAGTCGGTGTACCAGACCATGCCGTGTTCATCGACGATCACGTCATGCGGCTCGATCGTCGGACGCGGAAGATCGTATTCGGTAATGATCACGCGCGTGGCCTTGCCCGTGGGGCGCGCGAGCGTCTTGAGGTGGTACTCCCACTGTGCCACCGTGCTGAGGTTGACCGTCGAGAGAAATTCGGCGTTCTTGCGATACTGCTCCGGATCGCCGCCGCGGTTCTGCTCGACGCGCCGCTGGGGCTTGATCGGCTGGCTCACCTGCGCGTAGCCCATCATGCGCGTGATCACCTGTGTGAATTCGTCGGCATCGTGCGTGGACGTGACGATGCGCTGTAGCGTGTGGCAGCTGACGCAGTTCAGCAGGAAATCTTTCTGTTCGTCCGTGCCGGGCATGCTCATGAGCCATTCCGCATTGGTCATCTGCGGGATCATATTTTTTGCTTTCACGAGCTTGAGGTCGGCGGTCGCCGGTTTCTGTGCGGTAGGATCCGCAGTCGCGGGAGCTTCGAGGTTGTAGCCGACGGCGCGAATCTTCAGAGTGTAATGACCGGGATCCAGACGGCTCGCCGGGAAGCTGTAACGCCCCTTGTTGTCGCTAATCACGCTTACCGTGATCGTCGAGCCATCCTTCTTGGCGCTGACCACAACGCCTTCCATCGGGCCCTCCTCTTGGGAGGAGATTTGCCCGACAAGCGCCGGCGGCCCGAGCGGATCCGCAGCGGCAGGCGCGGGCTTGGGCGTCGCCTGAAGGAAGGCAGAAAACATGCCAACCGTGGCGATCAGAAAGAAAAATCTTGTTCGCATTGTTCCCTCTCTCACTAAGAAATCGCAAACGAGCTAGCGGCAAAGTGATTCTGACCACTTCAAACATTGCTGGCACGGCGTGAAGAAGAAATACGAAATAACTCCTGAATTTCCCTTCTGACTTTCCCGCTGAAGAGCAATATACACCAAACCGGCCTAGCATGGAACGGCGTACGCCAACCGTCGTTAAGACCCTTTGCATTAAGGCTGGAAGGACCGACCCTGCGTTCCCTCTGGCACACTGCAGCACGTCCGTTGAGTTGTCCACTAATCAAGAGTGGAGTACCGTCTAGCATCTGCGGCCGGCATCCGGCCTATTCAATTTGTGAGGAGGCGCCTTATGCGAATCGTTCGCTTTATTCTTGCGGTCTGTGCGGCTCTCGTGTGTGCTTGTTCCTTCGTTTCGCCGGCTCCTGTACCGCAATCAACGACGGCAACTAAACCGACTCCTCTCATCCTGGAGAAGAACGACGGTGAGCGGAGAGTTGTGAGGGGGTGGCCCGGACATCCTGATCCAGGAGAAACCTTCGTTTTGAAGGTTGACCCGAAAAATGGCGGCTCCTCGCATTTGGTTTTTATGACGGCAGATCTACAGCCGGGAGGAGAAATCGAAACTCACAGACACCCCGCTGCAGATGAAATCCTCTTTCTGGAGAATGGAACTGCTCGGGTGCATTTGGGAGACTCTGTGAGGGTGGTCCATGGCGGCTCAACCGTATTCATCCCTGCCGATACGTGGATTTCCGTCTCCAACATCGGAAAAGACGCTATCAGCCTGGTTGGTGTTTTTTCGGCGCCGGGCTTCGAGGACTTCATGCGAGCCGTGTCCGCTCGCGAAGGGGAGAAAAACGTCCCGCTGTCAAAGGCCGAGAATGAAGCAATTGAGAAGATGCATTCCCATGCCGTAATTTACAGGGAGCCGTAGATTCGTTCCATAGGAAGCGGAGGTGGGGCTTATGCCCTTACTTTTTTCCGGCCGTGTGCCCTAGCCTTTGTACATTTTTGAACTTGCGGGCGCCCTTCCCTATGGTTGAATTGAAGGGTCGGGGTTTAGATCCCCCTCCTTGTTCTTCCCGAATGTTCGGGAAAGAACCTACATTTCATGTGAGTACTGAGCGTGCGCTACAATGTCGTGTGGCTTCGCGAGATATGGCGGATTCCCCTCCAACTACGATTGATGTTTCATCTGCGGCGACTCCCGCGCCCGGCCCTGCCGGGAAAGGGCGGGCCGCCGGCGCGTTCCGTGCGCTGAGGCACCGCAATTTCAAACTTTTTTTCGGCGGGCAGATTATTTCCCTGGTCGGGACCTGGATGCAGACGGTCGCGCAGGCGTGGCTCATTTACCGCCTGACGGGTTCGTCGGTGCTTCTCGGTGTGCTTGGGTTTGTGGGACAGATTCCGATTTTTTTGCTTTCGCCTCTAGCTGGACTCGCGGCCGACCGGTGGCCACGGCGGCGCGTGGTGATCGCGACGCAATGCGCTTCGATGCTGCTGGCGTTCATTCTGGCGGCGCTGACGATGACCGGGCGCATCCGCGTATGGGAAATCATTGTCTTGGCGACGCTGCTGGGCATCGTGAACGCATTCGACGTGCCGGCGCGGCAATCGTTTCTGATCGAGATGGTGGGACGCGAGGATTTGCTGAATGCGATTGCGCTCAACTCCTCGATGTTCAACGGCGCACGCGTGGCGGGGCCCGCGATTGCCGGCGTCGTCGTGGCGCTCGTCGGCGAGGGCTGGTGTTTTCTCCTCAACGGCGTGAGTTATCTCGCCGTGATCGCGGGCCTCTTCCTGATGCGCATCGAAAAGACGAAGCACGTGCACGATGGCGCCGCGCCGCTTGAAAAACTGCGCGAGGGATTTCGCTTCGTGCGGCATACGAAACCGATCCGCGCGCTGCTGGTGCTCGTGGCCATCGTGAGCTTCATGGCGTTGTCCTTCAGCGTGCTGATGCCGATCTTCGCCGACAGGATTCTGCACGGCGGGGCTTCGGCCTACGGCACCTTGATGGGCGCGGTGGGAGTGGGAGCGATGTTCGGCGCGCTGGCGCTGGCGATGCGCCAGCAATTGCGCGGGCTGGGAAAGATCGTGGCGTATTCAGCGACGGGGCTGGGCGTTTCGCTGGTTCTGTTCAGCGCGTCCCACTGGTATTGGGTCTCGTTTACGATTCTGGTCCTTACCGGGTTCACGATGATGATGCAGTTTACCGCCACCAACACGCTCATCCAGGCGATGGTGCCGGACCAGCTTCGCGGGCGAGTGATGTCGATCTACTCGATGATGTTTCTGGGCATGTCGCCGCTCGGCTCGCTTCTCGCCGGCACGCTGGCGGACCGCATTGGCGCGCCGGTAACCGTCGCGATCGGCGGACTGGCCAGCTGCATCGGCGGACTGGCCTTTGCGCGCAAGTGGCCTGCCATGCGCGGCCCGGCGCGCGATCTGGTCGCCGCGCAGGGCATGATGTCGCCTGCGCCACAGCCGGACGAATCTGGACCGCCCTCTTAAGTAAGCCGCATGCTATGCCGAGGTGCTAGAAGAAGCAATTCGGCCCTGAGATAAATTGGAATTATGCAGGTGTCACTGCCTGACACATCAGGGCACCTGGCGGATGCTCATTGAGACCGGAGGACGAAAAATTAGGCGCCGGCGGCACGAGCTGCGCGCGCATATTTCCGGACGGCGCTTTCCATGCCGGGCCCGGCATTCTTCAGATCTTCCAGGTTCATCGCGGGGTGCAATTCCACCTTCGCACTGAAGGCCAGAAACCAAGGTTCCGCTATGGCCGGAATCTGTGACGAGTCCGCCACATTGAGGAAGATAAACGCAGTCCGCGCGCCATTTTCCTCGGCAAAATAAACCGCTTCGGGCTTCAAATCGCTAAGGATGGATCCGATCGTGGACCCCAGCGAACCATCGGCGACGGCGGCGTTCCCTTCCGCTATCGGAAACGTTACCTTCAATAACATACGCATCGAGCACCTCCCTAAGGATCGCGCGAATCTACCGCCGTGACAGGGCGATGTCAACGCCGTTGTTTTCCTTTGCCGTTAGACCGGATTTCTCTCCAAGGATTCGGAATCCAGCAAGCGCACAAGGCAATAAGCACGCCACGCGGTGAGTGATAGCGCAGGCGCCGAAACGCAGCGCGAGTCCATTCGGCCCCAATAATTTCGTTAGATTCCGTTAAAACGAGACAGTGACCGCGATCCCGATGCCGGGGTAGTTGTTGTCATAAAGGTAATATCCGTCACCGTTATAATCCAGGTACACATCGTCGGTTTCGTACCAGGTCGGAGGCCACGATTCCGGCCACGGATCGACGAACGTAACCCAATAGCCGTCGTACTGGAAGCGCGGATAGCCGCCGACGAAGAGCAACGGAAGGCCGCTGATCCGGAAGAAATGGCCGGCCCCGAAGTAGAGCTTGAAGCGGTTGTCAGGAATTCGGTAACCGGTATAGCCGCCGCGTTGCTGCCAGGTGCGGTGGTCGGTAGACCACGAACCGGCGCGGGACTGGGTGAAACCGCTGTGCACCTGCCCTTGATGTTGCGGGACGCCGCTAGGATGGACGCCGCCATTGGTGGGCGCAGTGGGCTTGACGCCGGCGTGATAAACGCCGCCGTAGGCTTGCTGCGGCCGTGGCGCAGGTTTATTGGCAGGCTGCTGTTGCTGCACGGGTTTTGCCTGCTGATGCTGTTGCGGTGCGGGTCTCGCCTCCTGATGCTGTTGCGGTGCGGGTTTCGCCTGCTGAGGTTGCTTCTCTTGTTGCGGCTTGCTCTGCTCTTTTCCCGGTTGTTCCTGCTGCTCGCGCTGTGCGTAGGCAGGAGCAAGGGTTCCGAGAAGTAAAAACAGGGTTCCTGCGCCGATAGCGAATTTCGTAGACATACGTCTCTCCTTTTGAAAATTTAGAATAAGATCTCTCAGCATTCGCCCCTTCGTTTAAGCGGGTTGCCCGGCTATTCGTTTTCATCTGACTACGCAAGATTCCGGCATGATACCACTCCTGTTTATCAACGCCGAGCTAACATGAGCGGGGTTTGCGGGTTCCCGATTCTTATCCACTCCTGCGAACAAAGCCGGGGATTTTTGTGGGAGCTATTGAGCATGGACCCTGCGGCGGCGTCCCCCCGCAGCGGAAGGAAATGCCTGTGAGGATGCAAGAATTGCATGGGTTCAGTACCAATCCTGGGGTGCGCGTGGATTAGCCAAGGACATCGTAATTTCTTGAATTTCAATCACTTATCAACAGGATTTTTTCAGTGGCAAGCTGGAAGTGTCCGTGCCTTTGTTCCTGGTGCCAGCCCTAGCGGAGTGAATCGAAGGGGGGATTTCTATGGGCGTCATCAACCCGATGTTGCACCACAATGAGAGTGAGTGGTCCGCGGACCGGCCGGCAGCCTATGAATCGGATCGTCGAGGTCAGTCCAAAACGCTCTGGGCGTTGGTTGTGTTACTGGCTGCTGCCCTGGGAGCGTTGGCCTACTACGGCTATCAAACAGTCAGGAGTCAGGATACGCAAATCACGCAGCTGTTCGGAAGTCAGGGCACATTGAGCACGCTCGGCCAGCGCGCGGACGCCGCCGAGAGCAAGCTCCATGATCTGGCTGCCGATTGGCAAGACATGGGGCAACGCGTGACGAAGCTGGAAGGCAGGGTTGTGGCGGATGCCAAGGAAACTCGCAGGTATGCCGAGACACTGACACAGCAGTTGCACCAGCAAATTACGGCTGAGATGGACGCCCGCACTTCTACTCTCGACGCCCGGCTTCGCCAAGTTGAATCTGCGCAGGCGGACCAGCGTGCGCAGATGGCGCAGGTCGAGGCGAATCTCAAGCAGGATATTTCGGCCGTCCGGGAGGAGAATGGCCGCGATCTCTCCGGCGTACGCCAACAGGAAGAAGCAAATGCGCGTGGCGTTACCGCACTGTCTCAAAAGCTCGACCGTGAACGAATCGATTTCGAGCTCGCGAAAGGACAGACCAAGGAACTCCTCCCGGGCATCTCGCTCAGAATCCGCGGAATGAACCCCGCGTATCAGCGCTACCACGGCGCGTTGTGGCTGCTGCAAGACCACCGGACCGTGTGGTTGAAGGATCAAAGCGTGCATGAACCGGTGCGTTTCTTTCACAAAGACGGTGGGGAGCCATACGAACTGATTGTCACGGACGTAACCAACAAGGCCGTGGTTGGATATCTTTTGGCTCCTGTCAAACCCGACGCTGCAACCCGCGCGTTAGTCGGCCAGCGTACACAGATCGACAGTTCGGCCCAAGAATAACGATCCCCATTGCTCGTCCCAGCAGTCCGCGACACAGCAGACTCCGTGTGCGAGCACAGGGACGGCCCGCGAAATCTTCAGTTATGCGAGAAAAAAACAGGCGCTGCGATTTTGCCCCATGGATGGCGCCGGACCGATTGAATCCTTAACGCAACCGCTTGAAATAGTTATAAAATCAATTGCTTCCCAACGTCGGGCCTGTAGCTCAGCTGGTTAGAGCAGCGGACTCATAATCCGTCGGTCCCAGGTTCAAATCCTGGCGGGCCCACCAAATCTAGAGGCTGGATGTTGGAGGTTAGAGGTTAGATGGTTAAGCGAGCCTGCGTGAGGTCTAAGATTTTCAACGATGGCCCACCAAATTGCTCACATCTCGCAATCATACAATCGGTAGTTTGGGTGTCACAGAGGCATGTTCAGCTTCGCAATTTTCGGAAAAAATTGCGCAAGTCTCCCACGAGCAATTCCGGTTGTTCCCAGCAGGCGAAATGTCCTCCACGCGGCATTTTTGTGTACTGGACCAAATTGAAATTTCGTGCGAGCACGCTTTGTGGGGGATCCAAGGTTGGCAACTCACGGGGAAAGGAAGCGAAGGCGGTGGGCACGTTCACTCCTCCGGTGAGATTGGAAATTTCGTCCACCCTGCCGCGGTAAAACCACACGGATGTGCCTATGGTGTCCGTGACCAAGTAAATCATCACATTCGTGAGTAAATGTTCTTTCGTGAAGACGGGCTCAAGCTCGCTGCTCGAATCGCTCCAGCCTTTCAGTTTTTCGGCAATCCATGCCGCCGTGCCGAGCGGGTTGTCCGTGAGAGCGAACGCAACGGTCTCGGGCTTGTGCTGTTGTTCGTTGTAATAATCCCTTTCCACGGCGACGAACGCGTTTACCGTCCGCACCCAGTCTCGCTCCTGCTGCGTCTGTTCCGCTTCAGGAGGCGGTGGGACTCCCACGCCATTGAAGTGGATGCCCAGGAGCGAGTCTGGAAATTGATGGGCCAGCTGATTCGTGATCCCGCTTCCCACATCTCCTCCCTGCGAGCCGTACTTCGCGTAGCCAAGCACCTCGGTCATGAGCCGATTCCAGAGCGTGGCAGTTGTCGATAGGCCGATAGGTTTGCCCTTGGGCTTCGACGAAAAACCAAAGCCCGGCACGGACGGGACAACTACGTCGAAGGCGTCATCGGGCGAGCCGCCAAAACGCACGGGATCGGTCAGTGGTCCGATCGCTTCAAGGAACTCGAAGACAGAGCCCGGCCAGCCATGCGTAAGGATCAGCGGAACAGGCTTCGGACCGCGGCCCTTCACATGATAAAAGTGAATATCGAAATCGCCGACCCGCGCGAGAAACTGCGGGTAGCGGTTTAGATTTGCTTCCGCTTTCCGCCAGTCAAACTGTGCGGTCCAATACTCGGCCAAAGCCTTCATGTAGTCCCAGTTGGCGCCGTAGCGCCAGTCACTTGCCTCAAGCCGGTCGGGCCAGCGCGTTTCACGCACGCGTTTGAGGATCCGGTCGATGGTTGCCTGCGAAATATCCACGCGAAAGGGCCGTGGCGCGGCGCCGGGGACTTGCGCGTCGGTGCGCGTTTCAACCAGCAAGGGAAGGCTGCCCGCTGCAAGTAACGTTTCCAGCAGCGTGCGGCGCGACAGATGCGGTATTGAAAGGGATTCCATGTTCAGCTCCTCGCGATTTTTTCAGCCGGGAACGCCCATCGGGAGATTGGCGTTCCCGGGATTGTTCGTAAAGTTGGCCACTGATACCTCGTGCAGCGGCAATTTTTTCGTGATAATAGCTTAAGTAGGATTGCCGGGCTCCAACAATATTAGTGCGGGTTTGAAACCGATGAAGACTCTCTGGAACCTAGACGCAACAACACCCCGAACGACGTGTCAAAAACAAATGGCGCAACCGGCGAAAGTATTCAGGTGAAAGCAATTGCCATGAGTTAAATGTTTCCGGAAGTTTCACTAATTGGCGCGCGCAAAACAGACGAAATTGTTTGACACTAATTGGCCGCGTGTGGTTTCCTCAAGTAAGGCACAATTCTGCCATGGAACGGCTTACCGATAGGAACTGGGTTCAGGTGAACCCAGTATTTTCGTTCGTGAGGTGTCACGTGAAATCCAAGCTAGCGATTCTATTCGCTGTGATTTTCGGTTTCTTGTTGATCTCCGCGCCGCTCTTCGCTCACCACGGGAATTCGGCATATGACATGTCGAAAACGGTCCCCATGAAAGCGACCGTCACAAAATTCGAGTACAGCAATCCCCATACGCAGATCTACTACGATGTGACGGATGACAAAGGCAACGTTGAACATTGGGTCTCGGAAACGACCAATCCGGCCATGCTGAACAGGGTTGGCTGGAGCAAAGACAGCCTGAAACCCGGGGACGAGGTCACGCTGTTCGTCAATCCGAATAAGGTTGGGGCGAAGGTCACCTTTCTGCAAAAGGTCGTGTTCCCTGATGGCAAGGAATTGACGACTCAAAAAGCATTTTAGCTTTCCCGGGCGCCGAAAGAGGTATGGTGTCGCTCCGGGGAGACGCGTGTGAGCGAATTGAGTTCCAGGAATTTTTTCCTTCTGGACGCAATTCGTATCAGGAGATTCCTGGAATTGTGACGGAAGTACACGCTGGAATTTCGCAATCGACACGAGGAGTTTAAGATGCGTCACCGGTTGACGGGTTCGTTTGGTGTGCTTGTAGCCGTACTTGTTTTCTCGCCGAATGGGTTTGCTCAGACGAGTCAGCCATCGGAAACGAAAAAGGCTCCCGCCACAAACTCTGCTGGGAACCAAGCCCTTTCCCATGATCTTTCCGGGGTCTGGATGCAATATGCTGACGGGACTGCACCAGGTTTTTCCCGGATGAATGGCGTCGATGACAGAACTCGCCCACCCTTGACGCCTTGGGGACAAGCGAAGTTCGATGCTGCCAAGCCCCTGATGGGACCCAGAGCCGTTGGAGGTCAAGAGGATAGCGCCGCCTTGCACTGTGAGCCCAGCGGCCCTCCGCAACTTCTCATTCTCCCCAATCCCATGGAGATCGTGCAAATTCCCGGCAGGATGTTCATGTTTTTTGAGGAGCTGCACATCTGGCGCACCATCTGGACCGATGGGCGGCCTCTTCCTAAAGATCCAGACCCCAGTTGGTTAGGGTCCTCGGTGGGGCATTGGGAAGGAGACACGTTTGTTGTCGACACGGTTGGATTTAATGACAAGGTGTGGGCCGATCTTTCCGGGAATCCACGCAGCGAGCAGATGCACCTGATCGAGCATTACCGGCGGTTGAATCATGACACCTTGGAACAGCAAATCATCATCGACGACCCCAAGTCATACACCAAGGTCTGGGTAAGTCCGCCCAAACTGCACAAGCTGGAGCCGACCTGGGAAATTGCGGAGTGGTTTTGCGCTACGAGTGAAGAGCAGACTTATGATGAACAAGTTAGAAAACCCTCTGGCAGTGGCTCGACCGAGCCTAAGAAATAAGCAAGCCGAGGCTGAAAGGAAGTTATGGAGATTGGGGGAGCAAAGGAAGTGAAGGAAGCAAAGGGTAAAACCTCTCGCATCGGTTTGCGGCTGGACGATTTTTCCTTTCCTCAACTTTCTCTATCTCCTCTACGTCCTTCACTTCCACCACGTCCTGCACTTCCACTTCTGCGGCAAAAGATTCTTTACATGCGTCTTGCGGGTTCACTCGCATTCCTCGGAGCCACGCTGGCTTTCTCGCCGATTGGGTTTGCTCAAACCAATAATCAAGCTAATAAGCCTTCTGAAACGGCAAAGACTCAAGATGCTCCCCCGGCGCTCTCCCATGACCTGTCCGGGGTTTGGATGCAGTATCCAGATGGAGATGTTCCAGGAACTCCCGGCATGAATGGTGTAAATGAAAGATTTCGTCCTCCCTTAACGCCTTGGGGGAAGGCGAAGTTCGAAGGCGCCCAGGCCCTGCAGGGGTCCAAGGCTGTTGCAGGCAAAGAGGACAATTCAGCCTTGCGCTGTGAGCCGAGCGGTCCTCCGCAAGTTCTCATCCTTCCGAATCCGTGGGAGATCGTTCAGATTCCGGGCAGGGTGTTGATGTTCTTTGAGGAGCAACACATTTGGCGCACGATTTGGACAGATGGACGGCCGCTTCCTAAGGATCCCGACCCGAGCTGGCTCGGGTACTCGGTTGGCCATTGGGAAGGCGACTCATTCGTTGTCGATACGATTGGCTTCAACGACAAGGAGTGGGTCGATCTGTACGGAAATCCGCGGACTTCCACGACGCACCTGACGGAACGCTACCGGCGATTGAATCAAGACACCTTGGAACAGCAAATCATCATCGACGACCCCAAAGTGTTCACGAAGCCTTGGGTGAGCCCTCCCAAGCTCCACAAGCTGGAACCGGGCTGGGAAATTGCGGAGTGGTTCTGCGTCCTGGACGAAAACAAGGACTATGACCAGGTGGTTCGGAAGCCGGCTGGCGTTGCGCCCGCGTCTAAATAGTAGACATATCATCGAAGCGATTCAGCGATCGGCTTGCGCTGAATTCACAAATACGAATTGACGAATGGGATCTGACCAGGGGAATGATAGAAAAAATGAAGACTGCAAACAGGGACAATCGTTTCGACTCAAGACATTTTTACAAGGACACACGAAACACGAAAGAGCAAGGGCAACGGAATTTCGCGTGGCTGGCTGTGGGTGTCACGCGGAGATCTGCGGAGACTTTCACCAGGATTTTTATTTGCGCCCTGGCGCTTGCGCTCATTCCCGCTTTGCGGATCGGGGCTCAATCCGCGCAGCCATGGCATCTTCCGGATATTCCGTGGGCGTTTCCCATCCGGGACAAGGTTCAACCCGTGATCGATGAAAGAAACGGTCCGCAGCATGTCCCTGGTAGCACCAAATCGTATACACAGGAGCAGATTGACGATCTTGCAAATCCGCCGGACTGGTTTCCCGACGAGCACGCCCCGATGCCGAAGGTAGTCGCTCACGGCGCCGGCGGCGACATTTTGGGATGCGCGTCCTGCCATATTGCATCGGGACTCGGCCACCCGGAATCCGCCAATCTTGCCGGCGTTTCGGCCGCGTATATCCTGCGCCAACTGTCTGACTTCAAGGCCCGATTAAGAATGGGCGAGGCCATGAATGACATCGCGAGGGATCTATCGGACGAAGACGCCAAGCAAGCCAGCGAGTGGTTTGCGGCGCTCAAACCGAAAGTGTGGCAGCCGGTGGTCGAAACCGATCGCGTGCCGAAGACATTCATCAACGAGCATCTGATGCGCATACCGCTGCCCGGCGGCGGAGACGAGCCGATTGGGAACAGGATCATCGAGTTGCCTCAGGATATTGCCCGGGCGGAGAGCCGCGATCCGCATTCCGGATTTATTGCCTATGTTCCGAAGGGCAGCCTGGCCAAAGGGAAGGAATTCGTGACTACAGGCGGGGGAGGAAAAACGATTCAATGTGTGATCTGTCACGGCCCTTCGCTCAACGGCTTGGCCGAGGTCCCTGCCATTGCGGGACATTCTCCCTTGTATCTGTTTCGCCAGCTCTACTACTTCAAGGATGGCTCTCGCCACGGGGTTATGGGCGCACTGATGAAAGGCGTCGTCGCGCAAATGACACAGGATGACATGCTGGCCATTGCGGCCTACGTCGGATCGCTGCCGCCTGGGAGTGAAGAAAGTACCTCGGCCGCGCCAACCGGCCAGACATCCTCAAGCCTTATATTGGGGTCCAACGATCAGAAGGCAGCCAAGTAACGTCCTTCAAAGCACTCTATCCTTGACCGGATCGGAAGGCCGGGCTAGCTTATGGGTTGAGCCGAAAAGAGAGGAACTTTCATGACCGGGATTCAATTTCTGACCGACGAGAAAGGCCGCAAGGTGGCCGTGCAGATCGACCTTCGCAAACACGGGGCGCTCTGGGAGGATTTCTACGACGGCATACTTTCAGAGCGGCGGCGCAAGGAGAAAGGCGTTCCCTTCGAAACCGTTAAATCCGATCTGAACAAGCGCGGACGCCTGCGTGGCTAAGTATGCCATCGAAATCAAACCGTCCGCGCGGAGGGAGCTCGAGAGGCTGAGCAACAGCCTCATCGCGCGATTGGTGCCGAAGATCGAAGGCCTAGCTTCCGATCCAAGACCGTCTGGCTGCAGGAAACTGCGCGGTTACAAAGATCTCTGCGAATCCGCGTCGGGAATTACCGTGTCGTGTACATCATCGATGACGATCGCAAGATCGTAAGCGTAACCCGCATCGCCCACCGCAAGGATGTCTATGAATAGTGAAAACGCGTGTGTCCCTTCAGCAGCGCACAAGCCACAGCCCGCCTTGCTTTCTAACCCGATGACGAAAGCCGCCAGGTAACGAGCAGAAACACGGCCTTCCAAACGGGCTATTATTTTTCGGGGCTGCGCGAGGCCACGTAAGCGGCTAACGAGATGATGTCGTCCTGGGTCAAGTTTGCGACGACACCCTTCATCAGCTGGTCCAAATCACTGTTCCGAGCGCCGACTTGAAACCCGGCCAACTGGCGAACGATGTAGTTTGGTGAGTGCCCAGCGATCCTGGGTATCGGGCCCAGACCCGTGAGCGCAGGACCGTGACAAACGATGCAGGCAGTCGTCTTTCCTCCGCCGCCCGTCGTGGCTAACTCTTCGCCTTTGGCAATGCTTCCGGTCGGCACATACGCGACAAATCCGGTGTGCGGATCGCGGCACGTCACTAGCGCCGGATCCTCCGGCACTTCGATAATCCGGGAACCGATTGGTTCCATTTTGCCACCCGGCCGCACGTAGCGCCGGCGCCCCTCATTCATATAGGTTTCCGGTACAGTGTCGGTCTCGACGACCCTGATCCAACGGCGCGGCTTCTGGCTCGCAAAATAGGCGCTCGCTTCCTTGGCGTCCTCTTCCGTCATGCCTTTGGCGATTTCGCTCATGCGGTGGCGCGGGTCTGTGCGCAGCCCCTGCTGGAAATCGTGGATTTGCGTCAAAAGGTAATCGGCAGTCAGGCCGGTGAGATTGGCCGATTCAGGATGTCCGCTTCCCGACGCGAGGTGGCAAGAGGCGCACCCAGGAGTGGCCTTCCCCTCCCCGCTGGCGACAACCTTGGGGAACGGCGCGTGCTCGTCAGGAAACCAGTCCGGCGGATTGTAGGTATCGTCGATCTGCCCCTGCGTGTACGATTTCGAGCTGCCCGGAACGTGCTTGACTACGCTATTGTCCTCGGGCGGAAAATCCGGGGAAGGTTCGGGAAACGCCCATGAGAGGTCCATGCCGTTCGCCCATCGGGAATCGGGAGGCGGACCTCCAAACGCCGGAACAAACAGCAACGCAAGGGCCATGACCAATACCAAAATCCTCATGAAACCTCTCCCAAGAATTATTTTTCCGGTCCTGTCAATGGCGGGTCCCAGGTTCGAGTTCCCGATCGCGGAGTCCCAAGCTCATTGTCCTGCGAAAGAACCGTCCACATACACTATATACGAATTCAAACACGAATTAGTTTCGCTGTAAAGATTCGACTTAGTCTTGTGGTTTGCTAGATTGCGATTCTGGCAGGACAGCCAAGAGTGGCTGTGCTACGAAATGCGCTCCGTGGCCTTCTTGGAGATAGGTGGCGTTGGCAGCCAACTCTCTCCTCGCTGAAGGATGAAAGTATGTTGAAGCGAATACCATGCGCCGGTCACTTCCGGGGCCGAGGCTGGCTCGTTTTCATGAACTTCATAATGCCCCACGAGCGCACGGGTCACACCGAATTGTGAGTCGGTATTTAGGTGAGGATCGTCAGGGGTATAGATCTGCGACGTGACGGTCTTAAAGCCCGGCTTGTAAACCAGAAAGTGCAGGTGCGCTGGCCGGAAGTTGTGCCGTTTCTGGGCATTCAAAAGAGCGCCCACGGGACCGTTCACTGGTATCGGATACCCCGCCGGCTTGATGCTTCGGAAGCTGAATTCTCCGTTGGCGTCCGTCGTAAACTTGCCACGCAGGTTCATCTCCGCCTGCTCGGGATCTTGACTCTCATAGAGGCCGACAGGGGACGCGTGCCAGACATCGACCTCAGCTCCGGCTACCGGACTGCCTTCCAGATCGCGCACCCAACCTTTAAAGAAAAGAGCCGGCCCGGGAGTCGAAGAGCGCAGGAGCGATCCACCGTTCTCCGTCCTCGGTGAATCTGTTCTCCAAAACGGACCCAGAAGGTTTGCCGAGCTTTCGGTGGCTGCGTTGGGGCCATTGTTCATGAGGCAGACCAGGGTGGAGACTCCCAGCGATCCCGCCATGAGCCTCACTTCGTTGTGGCTCTCCGTCGTAAGTTGTCCCAGCGCGGTGACATAGTTAATTGCATTGTCAAATTCTTTTTCGGTTAATTCAGTCTCGCGCACGAACGCGTGCAGGTGCCGTACCAGGGACTCAAGAATCTCCTTAGTGCGCGCATCCGGCGTGCGTTTCATCTCGTCGAGCACCGCTTGCGTGACCTGTTCCAGATTTTCAATAATCATCGGTTTAAAGCTCCAAGGAAAGAAAGTAGAGGAAGTTGAGGAAGTGAAGGAAGTATAGGAAAGGAAAATTCGTCCAGGCATCGCCGGTTGCGAGAGGTTTTATCCTTTACTTCCTTTGCTTCCTTCACTTCCTTTCCTCCTCTTCTGCTTCGGCTTGTCTATTTGTTGGGCGCGGTCGAAATTCCGCCGGCAGGTTTTCTAATTGCATCGCTATAAGCGTCCTCTTCTTCTATGACGCAGAACCACTCTGCAATTTCCCACGTGGGCTCCAGCTTGTGGAGTTTGGGGGGATTGACCCAAATTTTTGTGTACGCTTTGGGGTCGTCCATGGTGATTTGCATTTCCAAAGTGTCATGATTCAGCCGCCGGTAGCGTTCCGTAAGGTGCATCTGATCGCTGCGCGGACTGCCAAAGACATCGACCCAGAGCTTATCGTTAAAGCCAATCGTATCGACAACGAATGTGTCTCCGTCCCATTTCCCCACCGAATACCCCAACCAGGAGAGATCGGGATCCTTGGGAAGCGCTCGCCCGTCCGTCCAGATGGTGCGCCAAACGTGCCCCAGTTCAAAGAACATCAGCACCCTGCCGGGAATCTGAATGATCTCGAATGGGTTGGGGAGATTGAGAACTCTCGGAGGACCGTCCGGGTCGCAGTGCAGGGTGGGAGCATTCTCCTCGCCCGCAACGGCCGTGGGTCCCTGCATGGGTCTCGCGGCATCGAACCGTGCCTGCCCCCAAGGCGTAAACGGTGGACGAAATCTTTCGTCGATGGCATTCATGCCGGGGACTCCCCGTACAGGGCCGTCCGGATACTGCATCCAGACTCCGGAAAGATCGTGCGACAGCGGGGAGGACGCAACGGGCGCCTTCGGCGTCTCCGGTTGCATGCTGGTTTGAGCGGAAAGAATCGGCGCGAGGGCGAGCATGGTTCCCAAGGCAGCGAGCGCACCCCCGAGCCGCATCGCGAGAATCTTTTGCCATAGAAAAGGAGGTGCAGGAAGTAGAGGAAGTGAAGGAAGTACAGGAACGGAAAAATCGCCCAGACGCAAACGGGTGCGAGAGATTTTATCCTTTGCTTCCTCTAATTCCTCGATCTCCATTACTTCCTTTCTGCTTCGGCTTGTCTATTTGTTGGACGCGGGTGCAACGCCCGCGGGCTTCCGGACTACTTCGTCATAAGCATTGTCTTCGTCCAGGACGCAAAACCATTCCGCAATCTCCCAGGCCGGTTCCAGCTTGTGAAGTTTGGGGGGACTTACCCAAGGCTTGGTGTACGCTTTGGGGTCATCGATGATGATTTGCAATTCCAAAGTGTCATGATTCAATCGCCGGTAGCGCTCGGTAAGGTGCGTCGCGTCGCTGCGCGGATTCCCGTAAGAATCGTCCCAGAGCTTGTCGTTAAAACCAATCGTATCGACGACGAATGTGTCGCCTTCCCATTTGCCAACCGAATATCCCAAATATGTGGCGTCGGGATCTTTGGGAAGCGGCCGCCCATCCGTCCAAACCGTGCGCCAAATGTGTCCCAGCTCAAAAAACATCATGACCCTGCCCGGAATCTGGACGATCTCAAACGGATTGGGAAGGTTGAGAAGTTTCGGAGGACCGTCCGGCTCGCAGCGCAACTCCGGGTTATTTTCCTCGCCCGGGACAGCTCTGGGGCCCACTAAAGGCTTCGCCGCATCGAATTTCGCCTTTCCCCACGGCGTCAAGGGAGGCCGTGTCCTGCCATCGACGGCGTTCATGCCGGGGACGCCGGGCACGTCGCCGTCCGGATATTGCATCCAGACTCCGGACAGATCATGAGACAGGGCAGGGGTTGCAGCAGGGGTTGCAGCAGCGTTCGCGGCCTGCGCCTGCGTCGTTCCCGCGGTCTGACCGGTCTGAGCAGAAAGAAGCGGCGCGAAGGCCAAAATCGATGCCAGGGGAACAAGCGCGCCCGCGAGCCATAGCAAAGGAGGTAAAGGAAGTAGAGGATAAAACTTCTCACGCCCGTCTGCGTTTGAACGATTTTCCCGTTCCTCTACTTCCTTCACTTCCTCTACCTCCCTTACTTCTTGTTTGACTCAGGCGCAACGCCAGCCGGTTTCCGAACTACTTCGTCGTAAACATTGTCTTCCTCTACGGCGCAAAACCACTCCGCAATTTCCCAGCCCGGTTCCAGTTTGTGGAGCTTGGGAGGACTTACCCAGGCCTTGGTGTACGATTTGGGGTCATCGATGGTCACTTGGAGTTCCAAGGTGTCATGATTCAATCGCCTGTAACGCTCCGTCAGGTGTGTTTGTTCGCTGCGCGGATCACCGTAGGCATCGGCCCAATCCTTGTCATTAAAACCAATCGTCTCGACAACAAAAGTATCGCCCTCCCACTTGCCAACCGCGTAGCCCAAATAACTCGGGTCGGGATCTTTGGGAAGTGGCCGCCCGTCGGCCCAGATGGTGCGCCAAATGTGTTGCTCCTCGAAAAACATGAACACTCTCCCCGGAATCTGAACGATCTCAAACGGGTTGGGATGATTGAGAAGTTTCGGAGGGCCATCCGGATCGCAGCGCAAGGTTGGGCTATTCTCCTCACCCGGAATAGCCTTGGGTCCCACGAGTGGCCTCGCGGCATCAAGCCTCGCTTGCCCCCAGGGCGTCAACGGAGGACGAAATCTTTCATTCACGGTATTCATGCCGGGAGTTCCCGGCAGATCGCCCTCAGGATATTGCATCCAAACTCCGGACAGATCATGGGAGAGGGGCCCGGCCGCGTCTTGAGTTTTTGGCGGTTCGGATGGTTTAGCGGTCTGCGCAAACGTATTCGGCGCCCAGGCCAGCGCCGCTGCCAAAATAGCGAGGGAACCCACGAGGTGCATCGCTAAAACCTTTCGCCGCAAATCGCAGCGCGTGCATGAACGGTCACCATGGGTTCCCTTCACAGGCAAAGAAGCCCGATGCATCATCGGTTTTTCCTTTCCAGTTTCTTGCCGTCAGGCTCAGGGGCAGCGCGGGAATGCAAGATTTCCGAAATATCCCTCGGAAAAATTATACGCCGTCTCGGCGAGGAACTATAGGTCTGCCTTCCATTCAAAACGAGTTTTTGAGGTGCAACCCATCTTGGCAGTCCGAATGGCCAGGTCCGAACCTAGCCGATTGGCGGATGTAAACGTCCCGAGGTCCGCGGCATCCTGCTCCTGGAGGTTCAGAACATGTCCACAGAACTTATCGATCTTTCAAATGCACTGGCCCGGGAAACCGAACGCGCCGCTGCGAGCATTGTCGCCCTTCACACGGAGGCGCGCGGATCTTCGAGCGGCGTGGTTTGGCGCACCGGGATCATCGTAACCGCGGAGCATGCACTGCGTCGCGACGAAGAAATTCACGTGACCTTGCCGGATGGACGCGTTGTGGCTGCTACGCTTGCGGGCCGTGATGCGTCCACGGATCTGGCCGTTCTAAAATGTGCGGAGGCGACTTCGCCCGTGGCTGAGATCAGCGACGTCTCCACGATCAAACCCGGCAGCCTTGTGCTCGTGGTTGGACGGACGCGCGCCAGCGGGCCAGTTGCCGCGCTGGGCGCCGTGAGCCTTGTTGTGTCCGAGCGACGCACTTGGATTGGCGCACCGCTTAGTCCCTACGTCCGGCTTGACGTCGGACTGCAGCCGACCGCCATGGGCGGCGCGGTCATCGATGCGTACGGCCGCGCGATCGGCATTGCCACGCCGCGCTTCGCGCGTTTCGGCGCGATTGCCGTTCCTGCATCCACGGTGAACCGCGTCGCCGATGCCCTGCTGCGAACAGGACATATTCCCCACGGCTATCTCGGCGTGGGCCTGCATCCGGTTCGCCTACCCGATGCGCTTCGTCAGACGCTGCAACGCAATGAGAAGACTGCCGCCATGGTCGTCGAAGTGGAACCCGACGGCCCCGCGCACAAAGCGGGCATCATGATCGGCGATTTGCTGATCTCTTTCGGCGCGCACCCGATCACGCGAGTGGAGGACGTGCACGCGCAACTTGCCGTGGAAGCAATCGGCAAGCCGGTTGTGGTCAAATTTGTTCGTGGCGGCGCCGCGCAGGAAACAAGTATCGTTGTCGGCGAGCGCGCGCACGGAGGCAAATAACATGGCCGTCCCGGGATTTGGCGAAATCGCGGAGCAGTTGCGCCGCTCGACTGTCCTCATTCATTCGGGCGGCCGCGGCGCTGGCTCCGGTGTCATCTGGTCCAGCGACGGTCTTGTGGTGACCAACGCGCACGTCGTTCGTGGCGCGCGCGTGACCGTTCAACTTTGGGACGGCCGCGAATTCGAGGCCGCCATCGGTTCGCGCGACCCGCGCCGCGATCTAGCACAACTTCACATCGACGCGGCAAACCTGCCGGCGGTGTCCGCCGCCGATTCCTCCGAAGTGCGCCCCGGCGAACTCGCCATCGCCATAGGCAATCCCATGGGTTTCGTCGGCGCACTTGCCACTGGAGTGATTCATGCGGTGAGCCCGCTTCGCGGTCTGGGGCCGCAGTCCTGGGTGCAGGCGGATGTGCGTCTGGCGCCGGGCAACTCGGGCGGACCGCTCGCCAACGCGCACGGCCACATCGTCGGTATCAACACAATGGTTGCGGGCCGTTTGGCGCTCGCTATTCCGAGTAACGCAGTCCGCGATTTTCTTTCCGCGGGTCCGGTAAATTCCTGGCTCGGCGTCACGGTTCATCCGACTCTCATTCCGCGATCTGCAAGTGCGGGGAAAACATTCGGAATCGTGGTTCTCGAAGTCGAGCCCGGCAGCCCAGCCGAATTGGCATCGCTCATGCCAGGCGACATTTTGCTTGGCACGGAAGAGAAATCTTTTACGGCAATCGAGGATCTGGCGCGCGCTCTTCAGGGCAGCAGCCCACGGGTCTTGCGCGTTGAATTTCTTCGCGGCGACTACACCAGAATCCGCCGAGTCGCCGTGCAGCTCGGAACCCCGTTGCCGGCAAGGAGTCCTGTGGCGGCGTGATCCGCGTTTTCATTGTCGCCGCTTCCCCGCTGGCTCGCGCCGGGCTAGAAAATCTCCTGGCAGCCCGCGATGTGGAGGTTGTGGGCAGCAACTCGACGATGGAAACCATCGCGGACCAGCTTACGGATGCGGCGCCCGATGTGGTTCTCATTGACTCATCCGGGGAGCCGTTCGAGCCTATGATGGGATCGATCTTCGCCTCTGGATTGGCGTCGGATGTCAGCGTTGTCATTCTTGGCGATGGCATGACTCCCGTAGCTTCGGCGGAGGCGCTGCGCGCGGGCATTCGCGCGGCGCTGCCCGGCGATATTTCTCCGGAGCAACTCGTCGCCGCGCTGCAAGCTGTGGCTAGCGGGCTCCTGGTCCTGCACCCATCCCATGCCAGTGAAGGACTCGCGGCGCGTTCGGCGCCCACGCGTGCCTTTGATGAGCTTGCCGAGTCCCTGACCAGCCGTGAACTCGAAGTTCTGCAGATGCTCGCCGCCGGCCTAAGCAATAAGGAAATCGCCGCACGGCTGAACATTTCTGAACACACCGTTAAATTCCACGTGGCGTCCATCCTGGGCAAGCTAGGGGCAGGCAGCCGAACAGAAGCCGTGTCCATTGGCATCCGCCGCGGGCTGGTCCTGCTCTAAAGCCGGAACCCCAGAGGCGCATTACAAGAACAAGAGTTATAGATACTTCATCCCTTTTCACCCGATTTGCCCAGACCCGTATCGACCCGGCTATCTTCCAGATAAATCGACTGAAACGGGTATGGCTTTTGAAGGCTACTTTTGCTATAAGCGAAGGGTCCAGTTTGGTCCCGGGATACTCCACCTGCCTGGTACTGAACTTGAAGCCTCATGGAGATTGGGTCATGAGTTTCAATGACGTTCAAAAAGGTGCGAAGCGTGGGTTTGTGTCTACCCACGGGCAAATGCCTGCCCACTTTTCATTTCTATATTTACGCCATACATCTGTAACGAATCACAAGACATTTACGCAGAAGCTGGGGATCAGGGGCCATTCTTAAACCAAAGTAAAGTCTGAGGGAGCAAGGAGGATATGCATGGCGACCGCAGTGACTCACTATACTTCTTACAAAGCGCGACCTTTCACTCGGGAACAGCGGGAAAAGACCACGATTCTGTTCGGCGGCCTGACCTGGAAGCATGAGCGGCTGGTCCAGGGCGTTTTCAACAATTTGAATTACAACGCGAGGCCCCTCCCCAATATTGCGCGCGCGGACCTCGACGCCGGCAAGGAATTGATCGACACCGGCGCCTGCTGCCCCACGATCTTTACGACGGGCAGCCTGGTGAATTTCCTGAAGAACGAAGTGGCCATCAACGGGAAGCAAAAGACTCTCGATGATTACGTCTTCCTGACGGCTGGCGCCTGCGGTCCCTGCCGCTTCGGCCAATATCACGAATCGTATGAGATGGCCCTCGACGGCATGGGCCTGAAGGAGTTCCGCCTCTTCCTCTTGGCGCAGGACCAGCTCGACCAGGCGCCCGAAAAGGGCGGCGGCCTGGAAATCAATATGCCGCTGAGCCTCGGCATCGTGTGGGCCATTTTGGTGGGCGACATCCTGACGGACATGGAGTACCTGACTCGTCCGTACGAGGTCACGCCCGGACAGACCGACAAGGTCCTGCAGGAAAGCGCGGATTATCTATTCGAGGTCTTCCAGAAGCGGCCGTTACGCAGCAACAAGTATGGGATGCTGGCGTGGCATTTCCTTTCCGGCTACTTTGCGGATGCGTTGCGCGTCGTGAGGAAGAAATTCGACGCGATCGAGGTTGACCGCCTGCAAGTGAAACCGAAAGTGAAAATCACCGGCGAGTTCTGGCTGCAGACGCACGAAGGCGACGGCAACTACAACATCAAGCGATGGCTGGAATCGGAAGGCTCCGAAGTAATGCCGCCACCGGTGGCCGTGTGGCTGGGCTACCTGCTGCACACTCCCCTCTGGCGCTTGTCAGCGAAGCCAAACATTGACCGGAAGATCCGCATGAAGATGGCCATGATTCGCGGGCTGGAGAAACTCTACGTCGGGACCTACAACCGGTTCCGCAAGGCGCTCGCTTATGTGCCGCACGAATTGCCGGATCAGGAAGAGTTGAAGCAACTTGCGTCGCCGTTCTTCCATCACGAACTCCGCGGCGGCGAAGGACACATGCTCATTGGCAAGGCGCTTCACGCGCATCTTCACAAGCATGCCAACATGACCTGCGAGCTCTCGCCGTATTCCTGCATGCCCAACACGATGTCCCAGGGCGCCATGGCCAACGTGCTGGGGCGGCATCCCGACCTGCTCTACGCTCCCATCGAAATCAAGGGAGACGCCGAAGTCCACGCGCTTTCCCGCTGCCAAATGATTTTGACGGAAGCGAAAAAGCGTTCGCAGTCCGAGTTCGTGGAAGCGATGGCGAAGACCGGATTGACGCTCGAAAAAATCCGGCAGATCGAAGAAAAGAATCCCAAAGTGAAGAAGGCGACGTATCGCATCCCGCATTACGGATATGCGTCCACGGCAGCCAATTACGCTCTCCATCTCGCCGGCATGAAGGCGAACTAGTTCAGAAAGATTCAAGAAACCGGCGGCTTGGAGACCCGGCCGCCGGAAGCTACGAACGGGAATCAGCGAGGACCCCTCAATGGCTGACGGAAGTTTCGTTCAGATCGCGCCGCTCATGCGGGACCCGGGCGTGATGGAAATCAAGACGCCGCCGAAGCTGCAGCCCAGCGCGAATGGCGCGATGATTTGCGGCGTCGACGTGGGTAGCACCACGGTCAAGTACGTTCTCGCCTCGCCGTCCGGCGAAGTGCTCTCCCAGGCCTACGAACGTCACAATACGAAGCAGGGAGAAAAAGTTCTGCAGTTTTTGTCGCGGCTCGAGGCGCAGCATGGTTTGACGCCGCAGCGCGACCGCATCTTCTTGACCGGGTCGGGAGCGGGCCTGATTGCTCCCGTTGTGGGAGCCAAGGTTATTCAGGAAGTCGTGGCCGTGGCGGCAAGCGTCGAGCGGCTGCACCCGGCGGTGCGTTTCGTCAGCGAAATCGGTGGAGAAGATATGAAGACCATCTTCTTCAACGGCAATGGGACGACGAAGAGCAAGCAAGTCCTGATGCAGAGCGCCTGTTCGGGAGGCACCGGCACGTTCATTGAGAAGACGGCGCGCAAGCTGCAGATTGCGCCGGAAGCGCTCTCCGAAATGCATTACACGGGGCACACGCTCCACAAAATCAGCAGCAAGTGCGGGATCTTCGCGGAAGCGGATGCCAACACGCTGCTCAAGGCCGGGGTGACCGTCGATGAAATCATCGCTTCCCTGTTCGAGGCTGTCGTCTACCAAAACCTCGCCACGCTGACACGCGGGAACACGCCGTCGCCGGAAGTTCTGCTGCTCGGCGGACCGAATTTGTTTTTCAAGGGGCTGCAAGAGGCCTGGAGGCTGCACCTCACCCACATCTGGCAGGAAAGAAAAATCCAGATGCCGAACGGCAAGCCGGCCGAAGAATACATCACTGTGCCGAAGGATGCGCTGTACTACGCAGCGCTCGGCTGCATCGAAGTGGCCCTTGGCGAGCCGCACACGGTCGGAATCTACCAGGGCACGAAGAAGCTGCAATGGTGGATCGAAGAAGGCCAGTACGAAGAGAAAAAGAAGCAGGGTCGCGGCGGACTGAGCGATAGCGAAGAGAGTTTGAGGACGTTCATCGACGTGTATTCCAAGATGGACGCAACCTCGAGCGCCAATATCGAATTGAAGGCCGCGAGCGCCACCACGGTGGAAAAGAAAAAACTGGATCGTGTCCTGGTGGGCTGCGATTTTGGCTCGACCACCGCGAAGGCCGTTTGCCTTTCGCCCGACAAGGAATTGCTCTTCTCGTGCTACGCGTTGAGCAAGGGCAATCCCATTGAAGATGCGAAGAGTTTGTTCAGCCAGCTTCGCGAAGCCATCGGCGACGGCGAAATCCTGGGACTCGGGATCACGGGTTACGGGAAGGATTTGCTCAAGGGCATCCTGGGCGCGGATTGCGGCGTGGTGGAAACTATCGCGCATGCGTCCGCGGGGCTGCACTATTTCCCCGATGCCGATTGCATCTGCGATGTCGGCGGCGTTGACGTCAAGATCATGATCCTGAAAAACGGGACCGTCAGCGATTTCCGCCTGAACTCGCAATGCTCTTCGGGCAATGGCGCCTTTCTTCAGGGCGTCGCGGAACGGTTTGGCATTCCCCTGAGCGAGATGGCCGACAAGGCGTTTCTCGCGCAGGCTATGCCGCAGCTTTCGATGGGGTGCGGCGTCTTCCTGCAGAGCGACATCGTCAACCAGCAGCGCAAGGGCTGGCAGGCGGAGGAAATTCTCGCCGCGTTATGCTCGATTCTGCCGTTGAACGTTTGGATCTATGCGGGCGGGATGAACAACCTCAACCAAGTGGGCAAGAAATTTATCCTGCAGGGCGGGACGCACAAAAACCTGGCCGTGGTGAAAACGCAAGTCGATTTCATCCGCTCCAAAGTTCCCGACGCGGACGTCGTCGTGCATCCCTATTCCGGAGAAGCCGGCGCGATCGGCGCGGCGCTCGTTTCGCTGGACTGGTGGGAAAAGGGCGGCCGGAGCCAGTTCCGCGGCTTCGACGTGATCGAAAAACTGACGTATACGACGACTACCGCGAAGGACACGGTTTGCAACTGGTGCCCGGTGAATTGCCAGCGCAGTTTCATCGATGTGGCGCTGCCCGGCGGCATGGGCCGGGAATGGAGCAAGGTTCCGCTGTCCCTCGGATGGGAGCGCGTTATCGTAAACAACTCGTGTCCCAAGGGGCTCGTCGAAGATCTGAATGAAATGAAAGTGATTAAGGCCGGTATCGAGAAAACCAAGAATGCGTTTCCCAATATTGCAGACATGGTTCGCAAAGAAGGCTTCCGCCGAGTGTCCGCCTCCGCCTAAGGATCGCTCGGGAGTCCGCGTCGGGATTCCCAAGGTCCTGAACATGTGGAGCACCCATCAGTTCTGGGTCGCTTTTCTGCGCGAAATCGGGATCGCCTCCGAAAACATCGTGTTCAGCTCGGACACTTCCGAGGAGCAGGGGCGCGAGTTTGGAAAAGGCCGCGGCACGGTGGATTGCTGCTATCCCGTGAAGGCCATCAGCGGCCACTACGGGGAGCTGATCTTCGGCCTCAAGAAAAAAGTCCACGTCATTTTGAGCCCCATGATTTATTCGCTGCCGTCCTTCATGCGCGGGCACGTCTCGGAAAACCTGGCTTGCACGCGCGTGATGGCCGGGCCGGAAAACATCCGCGCCGGATTCATGAAAGAAAGCGACGTGTTCGGCGACAACGGCATCAAGTACGCCTCTCCGTTTGTGAACATGGCCGAACCGGACATGGTTCCGAAGCAAATGTACGATTGCCTGAAGGATGTTTTCGACATCGACATGGCGGAAACGCAGCGCGCGGTGGATGCCGGATACAAGGCCTTGCGCGAATTCAATCAAAAGGCGCGCGATGAAACGAGAAAGATCCTGACCTGGTGCGCGCGCGAGGGGAAACCCTGCGTGCTCGTGCTGGCCCGCCCGTATCACATGGACCCGGGAATCGGGCACGAGATCGAATCCGATTTGCAGGCGCACGGCTACCCCATCGTCTGGCTGCAATATCTTCCGATCGATGACGATTTGCTGGGGTGGATTTTCGGAGAGGAAGTGCAGGCGAAAAAAATCCGGTCGCCGCTCGATATCTCCGACGTGTGGACTTCGTCGAACAGCAGCAACACGAATGAAATTCTGTGGGGCGCAAAATTCGCGACGCGTTTTCCGTGGATTACGTGCGTGCTGCGGCTCTCGAGTTATGAGTGCGGCATGGATCAGCCGACCTACACGCCCACGCAAAAAATCGTGGAAGCCACCGGCACGCTGTTCTTTAAGTTTGGAGATCTGGATTCAACCAAACCTGCGGGAAGCATCCGCATCCGAATCGAGACCATCGTCCACTATCTTGGAAAATATTCGGAGAAGATCATTCAGAAGAAACTGGCCCTCCTTCCCCCCGATTGCCCGCTACTCCAAGACAAACAAGAAAAAGAGGAGAAAGCGCTGGCAACTGTCGCCGGAAACGATTGACGCGAACGCAGGTGAGGTTTCGTCGCGCCCCGGTTCAACGGGACAATTCCCCACGGATTCATCTTCCTGCTTCGTCGCCGTGAATTCGCCCCTGCAGGCGAAGCGATCCGACAAGCCAGTCAAACATCGGAAGGAACACATTGAAGCGGTCCGAGTCCTGCGCGTGATGCAGCAGGTGGTGGCGCGCCGCCGGGCGCAGCCACTTCGGCAGCCAGCCGCCCATGTGCATGCGCCAGTGAATTTCTTCAAACGCGATGTAGTAAATCGCGAAGCCGACGAACACTCCCGCAGTCCAGGTGTTGCGGAAATACCACTGCAGAAGCAAAAACGGCGTGACATTGGCCAGGAAAAGCCCGACCACTCCCCAGGGATTCCTGGAAAAGTTGACGTACCGGGCCACTTCCGGGGAATTCAGCGTAGCGTGATGCACGATATGCTGCTCGCGGAAAAAGCCGCGGGGCCCGTGCAATATGAATCGGTGCAGGCAATACTCGAACCCATTAGCGTAGAAAAAACCGAGCACGAAGCCGCCCAGAATTCCGGGAATGGAATGCGGGAAAAACCAGATGGAAATACCTGCCGGGACGGCCCCGGACAAAGCCGCGGCCAAAAGGTTGTTGCGTTTGATTTTCAGCCCCTCGGCTTTCGTCTCGGCCCGAATTAGGTCATCCGAATTCATTCCGTAGACAAGCTAACGCTTTCCCTGGTTTGCCGCAAGCGCACCAATCCACGCTGTGGCGCAGGCTTCAGAGCCTGTGTGGGAAATGCCAAAAATCGATTTCCACATCCCTTTTCGTTTTTTACTTTCGTTGAAGCGAATCAAGTTAGCCGCTTCAACAAAAAATACAAGCTGTGGAAATCGAGGTTGCCACACAGGCTCTTCAGCCTGTGGGGGTTCGTCCTTGCAAGGGATAAAGCCCATGGGCGGGACATTGCACGGGAAAACTCAAATTTTTGTCATTCCGAGGCGCGCTGCGCGCCGAGGAATCTCTCTTTTCTTGCGTTCAAACCTAAGAGATATTCCTCACTTCGTTTGATTGTATGACGAAGTGCGGCTCCGAGAGCCTTCCGAGTAAACTTGAGTTTGCCAAAACCAAGGCTCGGGTAGGAAGGAGCCGCAATGAAGATTATAGGATGTGATTTTCATCCGAGCTACCAACAGATTGCCATGGTCGATACGGAAACGGGCGAGCTGTGGGAAGGTCGATTGGAACACGAGCAAGGAGAGGCACGGCGCTTCTATCAAGCCCTGCAGGGACAGGTGGTACGAGTGGGGATAGAAGCGGTGGGCAATTCGCAGTGGTTCGAGCAGATGCTAGCGGAGATGGGGCACGAGTTGTGGATCGGAGATGCGGCGCAGATGCGGCGGTTGGTGGTGCGGCAACAGAAGACCGACCGTCGGGATGCCAAGCACATACTGGATCTGATGGTGGACGGGCGATTTCCCAAGTTGTGGGTGCCGAGCCAGGCGATCCGCGATGTGCGGCAGTTGTTGCGGCACCGGCAGAAGTTGGTGGAAATCCGCACGCAGGTGAAGAACCAGTTGCAGCACCTGGCGCTGAACCAGGGGGTGCGCAGGAAACGGCGTCTGTGGAGTGAGCAAGGCCGCGCCGTGCTGGAGCAGCTGCCGCTCACGGGATGGACGGCGCGGCGTCGCAGCGATCTGCTGGCGATGCTGGACCGGTTGCAGGAACAAGTGGGAGAACTGGATGGTGCGGTGCGCGCGGAAGCCGAGCAGCGGCCGGAAGTGCGGCTGTTGATGACGCATCCGGGCGTGGGACCGGTGGTGGGATTGGCGTATGTGTTGACCATCGGCCCGCACACACGATTTGCGCGAGGCAAGAAGGTGGCCAGTTATTTGGGCCTGATCCCGGGGGAACACTCTTCGGGCGGGCGTCAGAGTTTCGGACCGATCAGCAAGCAAGGAAATACCATGATGCGCACGTTGCTGGTGGAAGCGGCGCAGACGGCTGCGCGGTTCGATGAAGAGTTGCGGCGCGCCTATGGCCGGCTGAAAGCGAAGAAACATTCGGCTCCAGCCAAGGTCATGGTGGCACGCAAGTTGGCGGTAAGGATGTACTGGATGCTGCGGGAAAATAAATCGTACACAGAACTGTACACGCGGCGTCCGGTCGCTCGCATGTAGGGCAGCCCGAGTCATTCCGTGGTCGCAAGTGGAGACCGATCGTTTGAGTGGGCACCCTGCCTCCCTGAATCGTCAGGGAGTTTGAAGTAGCGAATCATGGTCGCGGTACGAGGCCGAAGAGATGGATGGTGGAGCGACTGAGGCCACCGAGTGTTTCGTAGAAACGAGCCTTGGTTTTGGCAAAAGCAAAAGGCTCTGATAGGAAAAATAAAAATACCCGGCCACTGCACCCCGCGTGCAGCGCCGTACTCGTGTGGCTTGACACAGCTCAATTCGTCAGAGACGGAACGACAAAATAAATAGCAGCTTCCGCAGCCTATGAGGGTCGCTCCACTGTTGAGAAATAACTGTTAATTGCCGGAATGCGAAGTCACACGAAGCTGCGACGCCTTGGGGGTCTCGGAGCCCACCCGCGTCAGGTAAATCACAAAGGGAGTGACTTCAAACGGCATCTTCTCACGGTCCGCGACGCTTCCCACGGCCTGGGCCTTCAGCAGGGCCAGGCTATCGTCCCACGGGTCCAGCTTGACGCGGCCGCCGAGGGGCAGCGCAACGATGTGCCTTGCGGATTCCTCATCTCCGGTTTTTGCGGCCACGGAGAGCTTGAGCAATCCGGCATCGCCCACGCGCGGGCTGATCAAATTCGGAATCTCGCGGGCGCGCCCCAGCAGCTCGGCCATGAACATTTCCGCGGTCCCGAGCTGATCCTTGTACGGCGAATTTTTCAAGAGGTCCGAGGCTTTCGCGGTTGCCGCGGCATCCTCTTCCGGCTTGCGTTCAAAGTCAAAGTGCTGAAACATTTTCTTGTCGTCGAATTGCAGGCGATCGTAAAAGGCGAGCCGCGTGTCGACTTTCCTCTGCGTGGTCAAAATGTAGCCCATTTCCTTGGCCAGCATCGCCGCGAGGCTGGCTTCATCCGGCAGAACGTCGATCAATCCGCGGCTCAGCACGATGGTATGTCCCAACGAAAAAGATTCGATGGTGGACGTCATCAGCACGCGGCATTCAATCTCGGGTTCTACGTCCAGATTGTTCGTGACTTCCAGATTGTTTACGACCGTTTGCAAAATCTTGTCGATCTCGCCTTTCGGGGCGACGAGGCCGGATTTTTCCAGCTTTCCGATGACGTTGTCGTCGGCCTGCTGGTTCCACGCGCGCTGCTCCTGCACGGGAGAAAGATCGTTGTTCGTCTTCGATTGATCGTTCACCGGGGTGGCGGATTCGATGAGGACCTGGCTGAGCTCCTGCTCCTGGCGGGACCGTCCGGCGTCGTATCCCCAGAGCCGCGTCTGCGCCTTGTAGGTTGGCGCCTTGGCAAGCAGGAGCGCCGACGTACTCTCTTCGGAATAAATGAACGCAGGCAGCCAGAGATTCGGGCCGGCGTTCACGCGCCAACTGTCAAAATGGAAATTCAGATTGGAATATTCGTGGCCGGAATAGGAGCCGTTGAACCGAACGATCGTGTAGTCCTGGTCCTCGACCCAGATGCGCCCGACGAAGCGCCCTTTGCCGGCCTTTTTCTTGGGAGTAACGTCGAAGACGAGCGTGCGCACTTCCCCGAGGAATTCGCGGCGGACGTAATCGAAATTGTAGTGCTGCGTATCCAGGCCGTTGTTATCCAGATAGATCATTTGCAGAAAACCATCCGGCAGAAACTCGGTGCCAAAGTCGAAAAGTTTGCTCATGCTGGCAAACATGTGGTGCGCCGAGCCGTCGCCGGGCTTGGGAAGGGGCTTGAGATCAAGCCCCTTGGCAAATTCCGCGCGGCCGATGAAATAGTGGTCGCCATCGGGGACCCAGCTCCCGTCGTTTTCCGTAATCCTGACTTTCTGGATGTAGGTTTCCACCAGGGGAGAGTGCTGGCGGATCATCGACATTTCCTGCGCTTCGCGGGAAGTCACTTTGGAGACAACTTGATCCAGTGCGCCCACGGGTGCGAGCGACTGCTCTTGCGCGGCGAGCGGCGCGGAACAAAACACTACGGCCAGAACCAGAAATTTCAAGGTACGCATGGCGCTCATCCCCCCAACAACACTAGCCCTGTGGAAAGCTTCCCAGGACGAAAACCAAAGCTGTAATAACACTAGAATAGATAACTTGCGCACGCCACTTGCCATCCAATCTATAAAACAAAACATTCCAGTGAAAGGAATTAGCGGCTCCCTGTTCTTTGTACCATGTAAGACTTTCGCCCGGACTGAAGAATTGTCGCTGGGGAAGGCGTCTTCAGCAGCCCAAGTTTGTGACCGCAGGGAACCATCTCGGGCGAAGCACACACACACAACGGCTTCAAAGAGAAATTCGTCCCTGCGACTCTACAATTCTACACCTATTCTAGATGCGTTCAAGTGAGGCGCCCGTTGTCCGGGGCTTTTGAGATTCATGTAGCACGGGCTTCAGCCTGTGGGTTTTGTTCGCGCGAAATCAACCCCCACAGGCTGAAGCCCGTGCTACTAAAGGCCATTCATGGTAGAGTTTGCCGAGGAGCATCCTCCATGAGACGCATCCGATGGGTTTTGTTGATTTTCCTCGGCATTTTCCCGCTCGGCGGGCGGGCGCAGCAGACAGCCCCAGCCACACCCCTGAACGATGTCCAGAAGCTGGGACAACGTGTCTTCCAGCAACGTTGCGGCATCTGTCATGCTCCCGCGAGGCCAGGATTCCAAATGTACGGGCCGGTCCTGTACAAGGACCTGGTCAACGGGAACGAAGATGCGATCAAGGAGATGATCCGGAGCGGATCGGGCAAAATGCCGGGATTCAAGCTCGGATTGCAACCATCGGAGATTGACGCGATTGTCGAATATCTGAAAACGGTGCCGAAGCCGCCGAAGAACACGGACGCGACCGGCGGCGCCATGGGCCCTGTCGACTAAGAAAAAGGAGAATCTGCAATGCATCATACACAAACTCGTGCGTTCTGGAAATTCATCGGCGTCGCCCTCGCGGCGTTTTTGCTGGCGGCGATTCTTCCCCTGATGGCTCATGCAGCTCCGGACGGCACGCTGCTGACCGGAACTGTAAAATCGGCGTCGGGAGTGAAGATGAGCGGCGTGACTGTGTCCGCGAAAGTGGCAGGAACAATCATCACTACGTCCGTGTTTACGGACGAAGAGGGCGCGTATTATTTTCCGCCGATGAACGCGGGGCACTACGAGGTATGGGCGCAGGCGGACGGTTTCGAGACCGCGCGCGGCGTCTTGGACCTGGCCGCAACGAAACATAAAGATTTTACTTTGAACGCGACGAAGGATTTCGCACAGCAACTGTCGGGAGACCAGATGCTCGCGTCGCTGCCGGATCAGACGCCGGACGACCGCCGGCTGAAGCGCGTGGTCCGCAACAGTTGCACCAGTTGCCACCAGCCGAATTACATTCTGCAGAACAAGTTTGACGAAACTGGCTGGACCGCGATTCTGGAAGTCATGAAACGCGTGAACGTAGCCGGCGGCTATCTGGGCCCGAGCAGTCCGATCGCGGCCTCGATCGACTTTCACGAGAAGGAGCTGGCCGCATACCTTGCGCGGGCTCGCGGTCCGGAAGCGACCGACATGAACTTCAAGCTGCGTCCGCGGCCGACAGGGGATGCGGCGCGAGTGGTTTTCACCGAATATGACGTGCCGCTGTTTGGCGCGAACGACGCCCCTAAACAATACGCAACCAATAATGGAAGCGATTGGTCGCTGGGCACGCCTTCGTCCTTCTTCGGACAGCACGGAGTGCACGACGCCCAGGCGGATCTGGACGGCAATATCTGGTTTTCCGTGAACGTTCCGAACCCGTACGCGAGTCTCGGACGGGTCGATGCAAAAACGGGCGAGACGAAATTCTTCCGCGTGGAAGGCATGCATGGGCTGGCCGCAAACGGTCATGGCGCAATGAGGGACGCGCACGGACACATCTGGTTTAACATCTCTCCCGCCGAAGAAAAAGGCCCGGGACGATTGATTGATGTCGATCCAGCGGCGCAGACGCTTCAGGTCTATACCCCGCCCAGCTCGATGGAAGGACCAACGTTTGTCGCCGGAACTGTGGACGTGGATGGCAAGGGCAAAATTTGGGCTTCGACCTACCACGGGGCGTCGCGTTTCGATCCTGTGACGAAGGAGTTCACGGAATACAAGTCGCCGACGTTCAAGAATTCGGACGGAATCGGAAACACCTACGGGCTGACGGCGGACGGCGACGGCAACGGCTGGTGGGCCGAGATGAATCTCGACATCGTCGCCAAGACCGACCTCGAGACCGGAAAAGTCACTGAAATCAAGATTCCCCCGGTGCCGGGAGTCAAGGCTCAGTTTTCTCCGGATGAGGTGAAGATGTATGAAGAGGCCGGATCGACATGGAATACGGCCAAACCGTGGGCCGAAGGGCCGCGCCGGATGGGCGCGGACAAACAGGGCCACGTGGTGTGGGTTTGCGACTGGTGGGGCGGAAGCCTCGCCAGGATCGACACGCAAACGCTCGGAGTGACGCTCATTCCCCTCCCCAGGCCGGAGGTTCAGGAGCCGTACCAGGCCGTGGTGGACAAGGACCACAACGTGTGGATCAACCTCATGAATTCGGATGAAGTTATCAAATACGATCCGAAGACTTCCCAGTGGACCGAATATCCGTTCCCCACTCTCGGCGCGGAAACGCGCTACGTTTCCCTGCTCGAACGCGACGGCAAGATGGAAATCATTCTGCCGTACTCCCGGGCGCGAAGAGTTGCGCGCATGAGCTTCCGCAGCAAGGAAGACATGCAAGCGCTAAAACAGCAAGTGCAACAGCAGGAACAAGCGAGGGCGCAGTAGACCCAAGAAACAAAGCCCGGCGTGGATTGGTTTTCTTCTTACTATTGCGCATGGGAAAGCTTGTTCTGATCGTTGACACGGCATGACATGTGGTGTACGGTCCTGCGCAAGGGCAGCTTGAATTCCGAGATCGAGCAACCTTGCGTGAGGTGAACGATGGCCACTCTCTCAGCCGGCGGGCCAGGGTTCGGCAAGACTCCTTTTTTTTCTGACACGAGAAACGGAAATAACACCGGCCGAAGCAGGAGCCCGCGCAAGCGATGGTTGTTTCTCGCCGGAGTGGTTCTTTTTTCATCGCTGGCCGTTGCGCAGAACGCGCCGCAGGTGACCGGAGTCGACCCTGAATCGGGCAAAGTGAATGACACCGTGACCCTGTCCGGAAGCAATTTAGGGAAGGGGACAGTTTCTTCCGTGTATCTTTCCGACGACAAGAATGATTACAAAGCCGTGATCGTCGAGCAGAGCGACGATAAAATTACGGTGAAGGTGCCTCAGGTCAAGCCCGGGGATTACAACGTCTCCGTTCAAGTGGGCGACAAAGTATTTATCAAACCAATTAAATTTAAAGTTGAATAATAAAGGCAAAGTGGCGCGGGCTTCAGCCTGTGGGGTTTAGTGCTTGCAAGGACCAAACCCCACAGGCTGAAGCCTGCGCTACTGGCCACCCGATTTAAACTTGAAGAGGAATGGAAAGAGCCTTGCGCGCCTCTTCAAATGTGGACTCGTGAATCTGCCCGGTGGCATCCACTTTCATGTGCTTGGTCTGCATGGGCTTGCCATCCAGGCGATCCTTGAGCCAGTCCGCGAAGTACGTGGATTGGCTGGGACCCAGCGCTGCGGCGGATGATCCGACCAGGCCGTGTTCGGCTCCTTCGTAGACCAGCAATTGCTTGGGCGCTGAGATCGTCTCGAACAAATCGTAAGTATATTCAATCGGGCTGAGTTGGTCGTCCTCTCCAGCCATGACCAGGTAAGGAATTTTGATCTTCTCCCCGACTCCCTTTAGCGAAAGGGTCTGCGCGAATTTGTCGAATTCCGTTTCGTCGGTGAAGCCCGCCATGTACATGAATCTCAGCTTGAACGTGGGCGAGGCCACATTGAAGAGCGTGTTCATGCCGGGCTCGTGGCACACGGACCGCAGCACGCAGCCCTTCAGCCGGTCGTCCACCGAGGCCACTTGCGTCCCCCAAAACGAACCCATGCTCACGCCGGACAACGCAATGCCGTCGGGATCAACCTCGCTTTGCGAGCGAAGCCACGACAGGACTAGAGGGCCAGCCTGCATCCAGTTCGTTGCCGTGGGATGGATTTCACGAACGCAACATTCGCCCTGGCCCGGCCCTTCGAGCGACAGCAGAGCGATGCCGCGCTCGAGCAGCTTGTCTCCATAGAGCGCGACGCCAACTTCCTTGATGCTGTCCATTCCGCCGATCGCCCACACGGCGGGAATCCGGCCCGGCCCGCGTTTCGGCGGCAAATGTAAATAGCCGGGCAAGGATTTCCCGTTGCCGCCAAACGGGATTTCCACTTTGCGGATTTCGTGGTCGGCGAGTTCGATGTATTTCGCGTAGGCGGAAGCTTTCTTCTCATTGAGGGCTAGAGCATTTTTAATTTAAGTGCATACATATCCAGAAGAGGCGAAGTAGTTTGCGCACTCAGTTGAGGAAAGGGTGTTAAGCAGCTCGCCGATTTCCTCCCACAGGGCGTCGATTGATCGTTTGGCGGCTTTGCGGAGTAGCGCCTTGAGTTTGGCGAAGAGCTTTTCGATGGGGTTCAAGTCGGGCGAATAGGGCGGCAGATAGAGCAGCGATGCGCCCGCCGTGGCGATGGCATCTTTGACCCCTGCCACCTTGTGGCTGCTGAGATTGTCGAGAATGACGATGTCTCCGGACCGGAGGGTCGGGCATAAAAATTGGCGCACATAAGCAAGAAACAACTCGCCATCCATCGGCCCGTCGGCGACCAGCGGCGCGGTCAATTGCTGGTGGCGCAAGCCAGCCACAAAGGTGGTGGTTTTCCAATGGCCGTGCGGGGCCGAAGCGATACAGCGCTGCCCCCTTGGGGCCCGTCCATAGCGCCGCGTCATGCTGGTCGATGTCCAGGTTTCATCGATAAACACCAGCTTTTCGAGGTCCATCCTGGGCTGCGCTTCACTCCATGCGCGCCGCGCCGCCTGCACGTCCTCGCGTTCTTGCTCGCTGGCGTGCAAGGTTTTTTTTGAAGGTGAGATTCCATTTGTTCAACTGGTGCCACAGAGCGCCGATCTTGATCGGAACGCGCTGTTGCGCCAGCCGTTGCTGTAACTCAGCCAATGTCAGATCGGGTTCGGCTGCGATCCAGGCGCGCAGCACCTGTTCCCTCTCCGCCAACCGCGAGCGGCGATGGCCGCCGATCTGAAAACTGCTACGCACGCCCGTTTCTTGCTCCCGGTCGCGCACCCGATAGACCCAAATGCGGCTCACTTCGAACCGCCGCGCAATCTCCGTCGGTCGATCCCCGCGATCCAATGCCCGCAACACGCGCTCGCGCAAATCCTGCGAATAGGCCTGCATCCATGCCTCCCCTCTACCAGCAGGAGGATTATCGCATGAAATGTAAACACTTAAATTAGAAATGCTCTAGGTTCTCGCGCGATACCTCGAAGATCGGCCATTGCGCGCTTCCGTAAAGAAGAGCGGCGATAAAATAACTCTCGCGGGCGGCGATGGTATGGCCCTCCGACTCGAACTGGCGAGCCAATCGTTCGCGGCGGACGGCGGCGCGCGTGTACTCGCGCGCAATATCGTTGTATTTGCGCACTCGCGAGCGGATAGCGATGAAATCGCCAGTCGCGTCCGGGCCGCACGGCCCCAGCGTATATGCAACGCGCGCCTGATCCCATTCCAGGCCCAGGGTCTGCACAACGGCGTCGAGCAGCCAGCGCTGCTCCTGCCAGCGCTTCATCTTGCGCTCGGTCGCCGAGTTCATTTCGGGCGAGGGCGACGGATCGGGTGGCGTTGCGGCCAAGACTCCCGGCCAAGTGGATCCAGCCCCGCGCCCCACTAAGGAGGCGCCGGCCATCGTTGCCGCGCCGCCTAGAAATTCCCGGCGCTGCACTAATTTCTTTGATGGTTCTGGCTTGTTTGATTTAGACATCGCTGCCCTCCGTATGATCCCCGCGGAAAACTGTGACTGGTGACGAGTGATGGTTCCTGGTGATTCTGGATCTCGCCCCAATCGCCGTTTTAGAGAACTACCAAGAGCAAAGATTGGCGGCCAAATCGCCGCGTCACATCACATAGCCATCCCTGAAATATCGTCCTCAATAACATGGCCCAAGTGGGATGTAAAGGTGGGTTGTCACGAGGCGTGAAGAATTCCTAGGCCCCAGCAAGCGCGCTTAGATTCGGCTAGCACGCCCTTGGCCGACTGAAGAACTCAAGGAAAACGCCCGTAACAGCCTGGGAGGATTGGACTTCGGCGATAACATCAGCCCTGAATTGGTTCCTGGGGTCCATCTAAGACCCTGTACTAGGACTACCAATACCAACGTCTTGACAAATTGGCACTTATGCCTCATTGGCGTTGCCGTTTGTTTTTGCGAAAGTTGGCTTGTTAGACGATAGACATTACCTGAAGACGAGGAGCACTCGATGACTTCAAACAAAATAACTTTAGCCGCCATATTCAGCCTACTTATTCTCCTTGGGGGACGGTACACAGCCGCGCAGGTGCCGGTGTGGAGTGCAGCTACCTCCGCAGCCACGGCAGCGAGCCAACGAGGCGAATACCCGCTGGCGCAGGCATTTTACAAGGAAGCCATCGAGATTCAGATGAAGACTCTGGGCGCTGACAGCCAGGCAGTCGCCATCACCTTGAATAACCTGGCAGTCTCCTATCAAGACCAATCCATGTACCCCCAGGCGGAACAAGCCTACCGGCAAGCCCTGGCCATTCTGGAGAAGAACCCAGGCCAGAAAGCCTCGACCGGTTTGACGTTGAATAATCTTGCGGGTCTTTATCATGACGAAGGCGTGGATGCCAAAGCCGAACCGCTCTACACGCGAGCACTGGGAATCTGGGCAAAGTTGGGAACGAAGCAGAGCGCCAACGAAGCCATCACTGCAACCGGCCTGGCCGGCATTTATCACTCCCGGAACCAGGATGCCAGCTCTGCACAGCTCTACTTGCGAGCCCTGGCAATCTGGAATGAGCAAGGCAAGTCGGAGACCACGGAAGCGGCCGAGGCGATGTTCCACATCGGAGAGATTTACCACTTCCAGAGCAACAATGCAGCCGCCGGACCGATGTTCGCCCACGCACTGGCGATTTGGGAAAACGCCGGACAGATCGAGAACCCGGAAGCCATTACCGCGCAAGGCGCTCTCGGAGAAATTTACCGGGCCGCGGGAAAGTATGCGGAAGCCGAACCTCTGCTCGAAAGGGCTTTGAAAGCCACGGAACAAAAGCTGGGAGCGGATCATCTCGACGTTGCCACCAGCCTGAATAATCTGGCGCTGCTCTACTACTGTGAATCCAAGTATGACGCGGCCGAACCTCTATACAAGAGAGCGCTGGAAATCCGCGAGAAAAATCTAGGGGCGGATGACCCGGCCGTGCAGCAAACGAGGCAATTTTACGCCGCGCTGCTCCGCCAGGAAGGCCGAAAGACGGAAGCGCAGAAGGTGGAAACTCAGGCGACGGGTAGCGGAGTCGCCAACCTGTAAAGACCGAGGTGCGGCCCGCACCGGCGCGGGCCGCACTCATCTTTCCGAATCGCATCTATTGAATCCTGCTTTCTCGCCCCGCCAAAAATAAATTCTCTCTGTATTAGACTGTTCTACACCTCACGTGCTACCCCGCAGAAAAATAGCCTGACCGGGAATTTTCTCGAGCTCGGGACGAATCAGAGTGAATCCTTGATTTTCTGTTTGAAACAATGGCCCGACTGAGTCACTCGGTTTTAGTGGCGCGGGCTTCAGCCTGCGGGTTCCGGTCCTTGCAAGGACGAACCCCCGCAGGCTGAAGCCTTCGCCACTCGGGGCCGATGTCGGGTGGACTTTGCATGTGGTTCAGAGTAGATTGGACGCATTCCGGGAATTTCCAACAAGAGGAAAAAAGATGAAATATAAAATTCTGTGTAGCTGTGCCGTATTTGCGTTTGCTGCCGCGATGGCGTCCGCACAAACGAAAAGCTCCATGACCGGCAAATGCAGCAAGCCCGATGTCATGCAAAGCCTCCCTGCCGGAGACCAGCCGGGCCATGTCTTCACGCTCGTGCAAGGGAAATGCAGCATGAAGGGGGAAATCGGCGGCGCGGCGAGCAAAGAGGGCGTGTTCTCCGAACACGGCGAGACGGCGGGAACCCGCAGTAAATCCTCGGGCGTCTACGTGGAAACGTTGGACAGCGGCGACAAGATTTTCTACAACTATCAAGCCACTGCGACAACGAAAAATGGCGCGCAGACAGGTTCGAATAAGTATCAAATGACCGGCGGCACCGGCAAAATGAAAGGCATTAAGGGGTCGGGAACCTGCACGACCTCCGGCGCCGCCGATGGCGACATGGACATCACGTGCACCGGTGAATACACACTCGCTGGAGCCGCTCCGGCGAAGAACTAAGCGAAGGGAAAAAGACGAATCGCGACGGGCAGCTTGGCAGGGCTGCCCTTTCTTTTTTCTCTGCCTCTCCAGGCCTGCTAATCTTGCAACAGGCCCAATCCAGCAGTGCACTCAATCCGTGCCAAGCGTGCCGCGAGTTTGTCGAGGTGAGTTTGACACGAGATAGTGCACGTCATATAGTTTCGCGCGAAGATAAAGTTGAAATCGGAAATTTGGCTGAACGAGTTCCGAGCGCACCCGGCCGCCGGATGAGCTTGGACGTTCAGGAGGCGTGAAAACTGGATGAATGATTCCATCAAAGCCGTCGAAGTCAAGTCGCCCGAGATGCTCAAGCTGATTGATAAGGATGCGGCGGTCGAAAAGCTTTGCACGGGCTTTTGGTTCACGGAAGGGCCCATCTGGAACCCGAAGGAGCAATGCCTGTACTTCAGCGATATGCCCGGCGACGTGCGGCGCCGCTGGAGCGCCGCGGATGGCGTCAAGGAAGTCCGCAAGCCCAGCAATAAGTGCAATGGCATGACCTATAACGAATCGGGTAACTTATATGTTTGTGAACATATCACCAGCTCACTCGTGATGGAGACTCCATCCGGCGAGCGCAAGGTCCTCGCATCTCACTGGCAGGGAAAAGAACTCAACAGCCCAAACGATGTGGTGGTTCGCTCCGACAATTCCGTTTATTTCAGCGATCCCTCGTATGGGCGGATGCCGGTCTTCGGCCTCGAACGGAAGCAGGATCTGGGCTTTCAGGGCCTCTTCCGAATTTCGCCCGATGGAAAGCTGCATCTGGAGGCTGATGATTTTGGCCAGACCAACGGCGTGTGTTTTTCGCCGGATGAGAAAATTCTGTACGTGAACGATTCCCCGCGGGCCCACATCCGCGCGTTCGATGTCGCCCGCGACGGTTCGCTCAGCAACAACCGCATCTTCGCGGAGAAAATTGGCGACGGCGTTCTCGAAAATGGCATCGTTGACGGCATGAAAGTCGATGAGCGCGGCAATATCTACGTTACGGGCCCGCGCGGCATCTGGGTTCTGAGCCCTGCCGCCGAGCATCTGGGTGTGATCCGCATGCCGGAACATGCCGGAAATCTTACTTTTGGCGGGCGGAACTGGGACGAGCTGTACTGCGCCTGCTCGACATCAATTTATCGCGTAAAGATGAAAGTCCGAGGAAATCCTGTCGCATACATGAGCATGCGCTAGGAGGGGATATGGCCGACCGGAATCTCAATGCGCGAAAGACGGCGCTGATCATTCAGGATTTGCAAAATGACGTCATTATTGAGGGTGGCGCGTTCGCCTCTTCCGGCGCGCCTGCCCATGCGAAGAAACAAAACGTAGTTGAGAATGTGAAAAAATTGGCCGCCGCGATGCGCAAGGCCGGCGCGATTGTGATTCACATCCATTACATCGTCGAGCCAGGCGCGCCTGGGCTGAAATTGAACGCCCCGCTCTTCCGCGGTTTGGCGGAGAGCAAGGCTGTGATGCGGGGAACGTGGGGGGCGGCGCCCGTCGAAGGGCTCGAGCCTCAGAAGGGCGACTTTCTCGTCGAGAAGATGCGCATGAACGGATTTCACGGCACCAAACTCGACACGATCCTGCAAGCACACGGGATAGAATCTTTGGTAATTACCGGGGCCTGGACCAACTTTTCCATCGAACACACGGCGCGGCACGGGGCCGACTCGGGCTATGAGGTCGTCGTGGCGACCGACGGAACATCTACCATCAACGACGAGTGGCAGAACGCGGGAATTAATTTTGCTCTTCAAAACATCGCCGACCGCCTGAGTTGCGAGGAAATCATTCAGGCTCTGAGTTAGTCTGAGTTAAACAGGCGCCATCATAGAGAGTGCATGACCTTTCCCCTTGAAACCTCCATTGTCGTTTCTTCGGAAGACGAACGCGCGTTAATCGTTCACGTCCTTTCAAAGCTTGGAGCCGGCGAGCGGGAGTGCTCGATTCAAGCGGACGTTCTGACGGAAGCGGATCTGCGCGGCCATCATTCCCACGGATTGCAACGCCTGCCCGTCTTGGCGACTCGGATCAAGAAACGCCTCATCCGAGTCAATGTTGATCCCGAATGCATCTGGACTGCGGATTCAGTTCTGAGCGTCGACGGAAAGGAGGGCTTGGGTCCTTTTGTTGCCGAGTCCGCGCTCGAACGAGCAAGATCCGCGCTGGAACAGAGGGGAATCGTCGCGGTGGCGATTCGGAACAGCAGTCACTTAGGGATGATTGGGTACTACTGCGAGAAGCGGGCGCGCGAGGGCCTCATCTGCCTCGCGATGACGGAAAGCGAAGCTCTCGTTCATCCGCATGGCGGCACAAAAGCGCTCGTCGGCACAAACCCGATCGCCATCGGCATTCCGAGCGAGCCCGCGCCGTTCGTATTCGATATGGCAACTTCCACGAGCGCGATCGGCAAAATCTATTCCAGCAAGCATCGCGGCGAGCCGATCCCTTTTGACTGGGCGATCGATGCCGAAGGTAACCCGACCACCAATCCGGATGACGCACTGAAAGGCTCGCTCACTCCCGCGGCCGGCGCCAAAGGCTACGGTCTCGGCATTTCCATTGGAATACTCGCCGGACTTTTGCCGGGAGGCGAGATCGGGCGGCTCGTCCTCGGTACTTTGGACACGGAGTTTCGTTGCACGAAGGGAGATTTTTTTCTTTTGCTGAACCCTGGGGCCTTTGCGGGTGGTCCCACACTCACGAGCCGGGTCGCATCCTACCTCGATGAACTTCGCCATTCGCCGCCGCAGAGAGGCTTCCAGAGTGTTATCGTACCCGGTGACCGGGCGCAGCAGGATCGAGAGGAGCGATTGCGATCCGGGATTTCGCTACCAAAAAAAGTCTGGGCCGCGGCAGAGAGGCTGAAACATGAGTCCTGAAAGCAGCGACCCCATCCTGGGGTTTTCGACGGCGGGCAGAATATTTTTCGGGTGGGGCGCGGCGAGTGTCATGGGCGAGGTGGCTCGCGAATTCGGGCGTCGAGTATTTGTCTGCACGGACCAAAACATGGTCAAGGCCGGAATCTGTGAAACGGTCGCAGCGCATCTCTCACGCGGGATAGCGGAAGTAAAAATCTTTGACGGGGGGCAGGCGGAAGTTGATCGCCGGACGATCGAGTGGGCCGCAACAATAGCCCGGGCGTATTCGCCAAATGTAGTAATCGGTTTGGGCGGCGGCAGCAACCTGGACCTGGCTAAAGCGGTTGCGCTTCTCCTGAAGCATCCCGGCCCGCTTTCCACTTATTACGGCGAGAACAAGGTTCCCGGACCGATAGCGCCCGTTGTGGCGGTTCCTACAACCGCAGGCACCGGATCGGAAGTAAGTCCAGTCGCCGTTGTGGCCGACCCTGAACGTGCGATGAAAGTTGGCATAGCATCGCGCACACTGATTCCGAAGTGGGCGGTCGTGGATCCCGCGCTGACGGTTTCCTGTCCAGTAAGTGTGACGGCCCATTCCGGGATGGATGCGCTCGCGCACGCGATCGAATCCTTCTGCGCGCGTGTGCGAACCGATTGCTCTCCGAACGCAATCTTCGTTGGCAAGAATCCGATGTCGGACGTTTTCGCTACCAAAGCGATTACCGCAATCGCAAAGTTCCTTCCGACGGCCGTAGCTAAACCGAACGACCGCGCGGCAAGACAAGAAATGGCGTTGGCGAGCCTCCTCGCGGGAATGGCATTCTCGGCAGCCGGAACGGCCGCCGTGCACGCGCTGCAATATCCCGTGGGAGAAGCGACGCACACGCCGCACGGTTTAGGAAACGCCGTTCTTTTGCCCACGGTGATGAGAAGCATCACGCCCTCGCGCATTCCAGAAATGGCCTTCATCGCGCGCAGTTTGGATCCGAGCCTCGAATTCAATACCGATCCTGACGCTGCCAGTCAGGCTGCCGGACTCGTTGAGGAACTTGCCGCCCAAATTGGAATCCCGAAAGGCCTGCGCGCGCTGGGCGTAAAAAAAGAGCAGCTCCCTCAGCTTTCGCAGATGGCGTCCACAGTGCGAAGGCTCCTCGACAACAGCCCCGTTCCGTTCGACGAAAGCGATCTGCTGCGCCTTCTTCAGGAGGCTTTCTAACAGCCGCGAAATCGTCCATGAGGCACTTTGCAGTGTTCATGAGCCAGATGCGCCAGACATCGCTTGACGTATAACGCATTGCGTACTATGCTTTACGTGTGATCCAGAGCTTCAGCTCAAAGGAAACGGAGGAGCTTTTTCATTACCAGCACAGCAAGCGTTTTCGCGCTATCGAGCGGGTTGGCATACGGAAGTTGCTCCAGCTTCACGCAGCCACGGAGTTGCGCATTTTGGCGTCGCCGCCCGGAAATCAGCTGGAAGCACTGCGAGGCGATCGTAAAGGGCAGCACTCAATTCGGATCAACGATCGATGGCGAATCTGTTTTGTTTGGCGCGATGGCCATTGTTACGAAGTGGAAATCGTCGATTATCACTAGAGCTGATTGCACAACCTTGATGATTTACTGATTCCATCGCGCCGAAATTGGGCTATGCGACAGCCACTAGAAGGGGAACGGTAGAAAAGATGAGCAAGTTGGACGCATTGATGCCTCCTGTCCATCCGGGGGAAGTCCTCCGGGAAGACTATATGAGACCGCTTGGCTTGAGTGTTAACAGGCTCGCGCTGGAACTGCATGTGCCTGCTACACGCATCGGTGAAATTGTGCACGAACGCCGCCGGATTACAGCGGAGACCGCTCTGCGACTGGCGCGGTACTTCCATACGAACGCTGAGTTCTGGCTTAATCTGCAGAACTTCTACGATCTGGAAGTTTCAAGGCGCTCCGGCAAGGTCACTGAAATTGAGCGCCAGGTGCAACCTTCGCCGGCACTGGCTTCCTGATTGTTTCGGGTGTATAAGGGTGCACACCGGGATGGTCAGAACAGAATTTCCAACGGATTGCGAGGAGGAGCCCCCATGAGTAAGGACAGGAAAGTAATGGTATTTGGCCTTGCGCTAGGCCTGTGCTTGTTGGTGTTGTTTGGTGCTCGAGGCGCGCAGACGCAGAACGCGCCAAAGTACAAGGTTGATGCGGACTGGCCAAAGCCGCTGCCGAACAAGTGGAAGATGGGCGGCGTCACTGGCTTGGCCGTGGACAAGGATGACAATGTTTGGGTGCACGATCGCCCGAACGATCTGACGGATATTGAGCTCGAGGCAGAGCTTACTCCTCCGATTGCCGATTGCTGCGTCCGCCCTCCGTCGATGATTCACATCGACAAGGAGGGCAACGTCATCGGCTCCATCGACCCGCCGCAAGGGCACGGCATGACGGTGGACAGCAAAGGATTCATCTACCTGGGTAACGTCGTCGGCGGGAAGGGCAATGTCCGCAAGTATGATCCGAAATCCGGCGCACTTCTCGCCGAATTGCCTCGAACACCGGAGATGCCACCGGGCGGCGGTGGCGGCGACGCCGCTCCGGACACTCCACGCGTCCCAGGCCACGGTAGCAGGGGGCCAGTTGCGGGATTTCTGCCGTTCGGGCGCACTCCACCCGATCCTGCAGCTCGAGCGGCCCGGGAGGCGGCGATTGCCGCTTTCCGCGTGAAGTATCCCCCGACTACGCCCATGATCGTAGGAGGAATCGAAGAGGTTCGGCTGGACGAACCGGCTCACGAGCTTTACGCCGCCGACAATTACCTGGGCGGGCGCGTGATGGTGTTTGACATGGACACCTTCCAGTTTAAGCGGGGCTGGGGCGCTTACGGGCACAAGCTGTCAGAAATTACAACCGATGACAAAGACCGCGCCTATGTCCCCAATGGTCCGGAGCCTAAGGAGTTCCGGGGCCACCTCACGCTGAATGTATCCCACGATGGAATGGTCTACGCCGCCGACCGGATGGCGAACCGCATCGACGTCACCACGAAAGAGGGCAAGTTCGTGAAGGAATTCATCATGGCCCCGTGGACGGGCGTGGGCGGCTCGACGGGGGGCGTGATGTTCTCGCCCGACAAACAGCAACTGTTCTTGTTTATTTCCGATCTCACCAACAACCACATCTGGTTCCTCAACCGCGAAGATGGCAAAGTCGTGGGCCAGTTGGGCAGCATGGGCCAAAACGCGGGCCAGTTCTACGGGCTGCATATGATCGCCACGGACTCCAAAGGCGACATCTACACGGGTGAAGTGTTCGGCGGCGAGCGGGTACAGAGGTTCGTCCCGGTTAAATAAAAGGCCCTCCGCAAGAGCGGGGCGTAGCTCATCCGACCGGTTGTCGCGTCCCACCATTTTGCGCATACGGCGAGCTGAAATCCGCTCGCCGTGCGTGCAGTCGCAGGAATTCCAACGGCCCGCCTTCAGTCGCTTTCCGTCCGCACCACAAGGGAGATGAGGCGCGCCATCGTTCCCTGTGATAAAAGGTTCAGTGTCATTTGTTGGATGCGTTGCAATAGGCGACTGGAGACTATGTCAGTAAAAGACAGGCGCGCTACTCCACGATTTCAGGCCAAGCCGGAAAATCTCATCACCTATGGCGACAGATCCGCGCCCATCCGGGACTTAAGCCTGGATGGCGTTTTTGTCCTCGACCCGGACCCCCTTCCGGCTGGATCGGAAATTACCTTCACATTGCGAGCCGGGCTCACGGACATCTCGCTGGAGGGGATTGTCAGGCACTCCCTGGTCGATGTAGGTATGGGGATTCAATTCACGAGCCTCTCTGCTGTATCGAAAAGACGATTGATCATACACATCGCCAGTTTGGTTTCGGCTCCTGGCCAAATCGCGGAAGCTTAGCTGCGGGAACCATTCTTCCAATTCCCGATCTCTTTACAAAAGTTGACGGGACACGTAAAGTTTGACCTTCAAAGAGGCGCGTGGAGGCGGCTGGATGAAGCATAAAACGTTGGCCATTCTCTTGGTGGTTTTCGGTTGTGGTTTCATTTCGACTGGCGTTTTTGCGCATCACGGCGCTTCGCGGTGGGACGTCGACGCGTGGGGGACCATCACCGGAACGGTCAAGGAATTCGATTGGCAGAATCCGCATCCGCTGCTGCTTGTCGACGTAAAAAATGACAAGGGCGACGTGGAAACCTGGGCCGTGGAATTTCATCCACCAAATGTCATGAGCCGGGGCGTCGGATGGAATCACAGTACGTTCAAACCAGGGGATCAGGTCACGATTTACGGGCACCCTGAGAAAAAAAGCGTTCCCATCGTCAACGGGATGAAAAGTCTGAGGCCCGTGAAAGTCACGATGCCCGGCGGACAGGTCGTCACAGTGGATCCTCCCGGGTACTGAGCGCCGCGTGAATTTAATTGATCCGCCCGCAGCGCCGCCGAGAACCGAACGGACTTGCGGCAAGACAATCTCCTTCGGCGGCGCACGAAACTTGAAGGACTGGTTCTTTCGAATGAAGAAGCATGCGCTGGGTTCGGTCCTGAGCACTTCGGCAGTGCTTGTGTTGTCACTCGGACTGCTGCCGCGCCTCGCGCCTGAGCTTCGCGCGGCGCACCCGCAAGCGGCAGGCTCGCCACCCGACTTGACCGGGATCTGGTCCCCGCCGAGAACACCCAAAGGCTTCCTGCCATATAACTTTTCTCCCGAGGCGCCTCCCCCGATGCAACCGTGGGCGGCGAAGCGATGCGAACTCGTTGGTTGCGGAACAGGCCCGCTCGGCCGCGCCAATGACGACAACATGGATCCTTACCTGACCAGCTGCGCCCCGTACGGGATCCCCCGGCTGATGAACCACGTTGGACCGTTCGAAATATTGCAGAGCAAGAATCGTGTGCTCATGCTTTTCGAAACAGGCAACTCGATTCGCCAGATCTGGATGGACGGGCGGGGCCATCCAGAGGACCTGGATCCTTCCTGGATAGGGCATGCGATCGGCCACTGGGAAGGCGCCACACTTGTGGTGGACACCGTCGGCTTGACCGACAAAAGCTGGCTCGACACGGCGGGCCATCCACACAGCGACGCGCTGCACGTCGTCGAGCGCATTCGCCGCGTGGATCATGACACGCTCGAGAACACCCTCACATTCGACGACCCGAAAACGTACACGAGGCCCTGGACTTCAACCATCATCTACAAGCTGCGCGCGGATTGGTCGCTGAAGGAAGACGTCGCCTGCGAAGACAAGATCCTGATGGATTTGAAAGCCAAGAAGGAAAAGGTCTATCCGTACCAGCCATATCCCATGAACTTTCCGGTGGAAGCGATTCCGCTGCCAGATGTTGCCAATGCAAAATAGGGTGCGTTCAAGCGAGGGCGCGTGGCGCGGGCGCACGGCTTCGTGTCCGCAGACTTGCACTGAAATTCGCGCAGGCCGCCAAGAATAATGTCTCCACTCTTTCAAAAATCCAAATCGATCTCGATTCTGGTTGCCACGGCGTTTTTTATGGAAAATCTGGACGGCACCGTCATCGCCACGGCGCTGCCGCAAATGGGCGTGTCGTTCCACGCCAACCCGGTCGACCTCAACATCGGCATGACGGCCTATTTGCTGATGCTCGCCGTGTTCATTCCGATCAGCGGATGGGTGGCTGATCGAGTCGGGGCGCGAACGGTTTTTGTTTCCGCCATCGCGGTTTTTACTGCGTCTTCCGTCCTGTGCGGGCTTAGCACCGGGATTTGGACGTTCACCGGGGCGCGCGTGATTCAGGGCATCGGCGGCGCGATGATGATGCCTGTCGGGCGGCTCGTCGTGTTGCGCACAACGGAAAAGCACAATTTGATTGATGCGATCACGTTCATTACGTGGCCGGGACTTATCGCGCCAGTGGTGGGTCCGCCGCTTGGCGGCTTCATCACGACGTATGCGTCGTGGCATTGGATTTTTTTCCTGAATGTGCCGCTCGGCATCATCGGCATGGCGCTCTCTTCGCGCATCATTCCTAATCTGAGGGAAGATCACGTAAAACCCTTTGATTGGATTGGATTTGTGTTGAGCGCCTCAGCTTGCGTGAGCTTCGTTTACGGCATGGAGCTGGTGGGCCGCGAATCGGCACACTGGAAGCCAACAGCAGCCTACCTGATTGCCGGGTGCGTTCTGGGCTTGTTCTCCGTGCTTCATCTTCTGCGCGCGCCGGCCCCTCTCTTAAATCTCGATCTCCTAAAAATTAAGACGTTCGCGATCTCTTTGCAGGGCGGATCGCTTTTTCGCATTGCGATCAGCGTGTCCCCGTTCCTGCTGCCTCTGATGTTTCAGATTGGCTTTGGACTGAACGCGTTTCAGTCGGGCCTCCTGATGCTCGGCCTCTTCCTGGGCAATTTGCTCATGAAAAGCGTGGTGACGCCCATCCTCCGGAGGTTCGGTTTCCGCACGGTGCTGACGACGAACGGTATCCTAAACGCGATCTTGATGGCGGGCTGCGCCCTGCTGTTTCCTCAGACCGCGAAGAGCATCGTGCTTTTAATCTTGTTTGTGAACGGCCTGTCCCGCTCGATGCAGTTTACGGCGGTGGGCACTCTGGCCTTTGCGGACATCACCAAGCCGGACATGAGCTCCGCCACCAGCTTCTTCAGCATGATCACGCAAATGTCGATGGGCATGGGCGTGGCCGTGGGCGCGATCGCACTGCGTATCGGTGGATTCCTGGACGGCAATTCAGTGGGCGCTCCGACCACGAAGGAGTTTCATATTGCGTTCCTGCTCGTCGCGGTTTTGAGCGTCGTGGCGACGCTCGACTGTTTCCTCCTTGACGCGGACGCGGGCGCGGCGGTCAGCGGGCATCAGCCTGCCAAGGTACCGGAGAAAACATCGGCAGCAACTTGATCGCCGAGCTGGAATACATGTGGTCACTCAATTTGGTAGATATATTTTCGATAATCCGTAATAGAACGGTCAGCAACACGCCGACCAGTTCATTGGTCCGTATTGAATGACGCTAAAATTTGGAGTTGCTTACCTCTCTCTTACCCAGGCTGAACCGCCCACTGTGTGCGCTACGATCGGCACGGACTGCCAAAAAAACCACGTGTCCCGGAGCACTCGGTGGCGCGAATGCCTCATCTTGTGCGCAACAATGGCAAGGCCAGCAACTTCCACAATCCCTGCCGCCAACATCGCCGCGTTATTGTGAACAAATGGCCGGCTGAGGGGATCAGCCTCTCCCCATCCGGCATTGATTCCCTGGCGTGTCTCAATCCCATCCCAGGTTGCAACCGCCGCATGTACACCAGCCAGCGCCATGACCGGGCGATCCCGCAACACACCGCAAAGGGAAAGTGCCGCTAACAGGCAGTGGAACATCATAATGTGACCGCCCAATATGGACCGCCAAAGGCTTCTTCCGTCGATGGGCATTTTGCATACCAAGCGCTTGCCCTCTCTAACTGCTGGTTTTTGTGCGCGGTTCAGGAAAAGCGGAAGCGGCGGCGTGGCTGGTTTGTGTAACGCATACTCCACTTACGCGCAAACTCATGCACTCTATTCGAAGTAGGCCCGCTTGGCAGCCGTGACCCACCTTCGTCAAATGGAACTACCGAGGTCATAGACGCGAGTGACTCGGAAACTGTAACGAGAACGCTTTCAACAGCCACACGACATCCCGTAAACACTCGTAGCTAAAGCTTCACCCAAATCCTTCCCTAGCGACGCGGGCACACTCCCAGAATTGCTGTTATCCGTGGCTGCCGCCGCCGGAGAGTTCGCGGACGATGGAACCTACGAAGCCCTTGGCGTCGCCGAAGAGCATCAGGGTTTTGTCGAGGTAGTAGAGCGGGTTATCGATTCCTGCGAAGCCTGCGGCCATGCTGCGCTTGATGACCATCACCGTGTGCGCCTTGTCCACGTCGAGAATCGGCATGCCGAAGATGGGGCTCGACGAATCGGTGCGCGCGGCGGGGTTCGTGACGTCGTTCGCGCCGATGACCAGGGCCACATCGGTCTGCGGAAATTCGCCGTTGATCTCGTCCATGTCGAGCAGCTTGTCGTAGGGGATGTCCGCTTCGGCCAGCAGCACGTTCATGTGGCCGGGCATGCGGCCCGCGACGGGGTGAATCGCGAACTTTACGTCGATGCCGCGCTTGGTCAAGTTGTCGTATAGTTCGCGGACTTTGTGCTGCGCCTGAGCCACGGCCATGCCGTAGCCGGGCACGATGACGACCTTGCTGGCGACGGCAAGAATCTCGGCCGCCTCTTCGGGCGAAGCACTGCGAACGGGCCGCGCTTCCTTCGCGCCTTTCGCGGCAATTTGTTCCTGGCCGAATCCGCCAAACAGGACATTCGAGAACGAGCGGTTCATGGCCTTGGACATGTTGACGGAGAGAATCAAACCGGAAGCGCCGTCGAGCGCGCCCGCGACGATCAGCAGTTTGCTATCGAGCACAAATCCCATCGCCGCGGCGGAAAGCCCGGCGTAAGCGTTAAGCAGCGAAATCACCGTGGGCATATCGGCGCCGCCGATCGGGATAATCATCATCACGCCAAACAGCAACGGGATCGCGAGGAGCGCCGGAAATAAATATGTATGATCCGGATGAAACACCAGATAAACGGCCGTGCCAACGGCCACAAGGAGCATGCCGAGATTGAAGAAGTTCTGGCCCTTGAAGATGATGGGGCGCTGCGGTAGGATTTCCTGCAGTTTCCCCGCGGCCATCAGGCTGCCCGTAAACGTGAGCGATCCGAGAATCACTTCCATCGACAGAACTGACATCATGAACTTGGGCACGGCGGGTGCGCGCAGATAAAATTCCGCTGTGCCGACGAGCGTGACGCAACACGCTCCAAACGCGTGGCTGAGCGCCGTCCGCTGCGGGACGGCTGTCATCTGCACCTTGCCGAGAGGAACGCCTATGATGGTGCCCAGTACCAGGGCGATCGCAACCCACTTGTAGTCCACGATGCTGCGGTTGAGCAAAGTTCCCACGATGGCGAGGAGCATGCCGAGCTCGCCCGCCCAAACGCCGTGGCGCGCCGTCGTGGGCGAACTCATCCACTTGAGAGACATCACGAACAAGGCCGTGGCAATGAGGTACGTCAGTTCGATAATCGTGTCCGTTCCGGGAAATGGAGTCATGGTTTCGGGCTGCGGCTCGCTTTGAACATTTTCAACATGCGGTCGGTGATGAAGAAGCCGCCCACGACGTTGCTGGTCGCGGCGACGATAGCAATGGTGCCGAGCACAGTGGAGAGCGTGGTCTTGTGTTCGCCCGCCAGGAGAATCGCTCCGACAACGGCGATCGCGTCGAGCGCATTCGTGAGCGACATCAGCGGAGTGTGCAGGAGCGGCGACACGCGGCGAATCACTTCCAGGCCGACAAAAGCGGCGAGCAGAAACACATAGGCGCTTGTAAACAGATCCATTTTCATCGTTAGACTGTCTCCTTCTGCTGGGCCACGAGAGGCGGGAGCGAGAAAAACTCGCGTACGCGTGGGTTGACCACTTCCCCTCCCTCCGTCAACAGGGTGCTCTTAATGATGTCGTCTTCCAGATTGAGCTGAAGCTTTCCGTCTTTCACGAGCAACTGGAGAAACGCCGCGATGTTGCGCGCATACATCTGACTTGCGTTATGCGGCACAGTGGATGCGAAGTTGAAATAGCCGATGATCGTGACACCGTGAGCGAAGATTTTTTCGCCGGCCTTGGACAGCTCACAGTTCCCTCCGCGCTCGGCGGCCAGATCGACAATCACCGAGCCCGGCGCCATGCCCTTGACCATTTCTTCGGTCACGAGCACTGGAGATTTTTTTCCCGGAACGACCGCGGCCGTAATGACCACGTCGCTCTCCGCGATCACCTTCGCCAGCAATTCGCGCTGGCGCCGATAGAATTCCTCATCCTGCGCTTTCGCGTAGCCGCTGGCGTCTTGCGCGTCCTTGGCTTCGAGGGGAAGCTCGACGAAACGCCCGCCGAGACTCTGGACCTGCTCCTTGGCCGCGGGCCGCAGATCGTAAGCGGAGACCACGGCTCCGAGCCTGCGCGCCGTGGCGATGGCTTGAAGCCCGGCCACGCCCGCGCCGATGACGAGGACGCGCGCGGGAGTAATTGTGCCCGCCGCCGTGGTGAGCATGGGGAAAATTTTCGGAAGCGTATCAGCGGCGATGAGCACGGCTTTGTAACCGCACATGGTGCCCATCGAGGAGAGCGCGTCCATGCTTTGCGCGCGCGTCGTTCTCGGCATCAATTCCACCGAAAAAGAAGTCACGCCAGCAGCCGCGATTTCTTGAATCGTTTCCAGCGATCCCATGGGACGCAGAAAACCGATCAGGACCTGGTTGCGGTGAAAGAGCGGCAAATCGGCGCGGCCCGTCTGGTCATTCGAGCCGTAGCAAAGCATCTGGATGACGATGTCCGCCGCCGCGAACAACTGGGCTCGATCGGCAATGATTTTCGCACCCTTGGCGGCGTACTCGGAATCGGGAAAACCCGCCGCGGCGCCCGCGCCGGCTTCGACGATAATTTCCAGGCCTGCCTTCACAAGATTGGGAATGACGATGGGCACGAGCGCCACGCGCCGCTCCCCCGGATAAGTTTCTCGGGGAACACCAACAATCATGAAGCTTCCTCCCTCTGGTCCCTGCGGCGTGGCACACACGCAGTATCAGCAATCTGAGACAAACGGTCTAACCTGCCCAAGCCAAAGTCGAGAATTTTCTTCGAGAGGGCCACGCCAGGTATGAATGGCTTTCATGTGGCGGCCGGCGTGGATCCCAAGCCGGAGGCGCTGGGCGCCATCGCGACGCAACCACTCACTCTGTTCGCTGCAGAAACGCACACCAAATAATAATTTTACATGCAAATTTGCGAAAATCCAATCGAAGATCACCGTGCCTAAATCCGATTTGACACATCACAAAACTGTAAACGGCGGGATCGGCTTTTCCGGTACAATTTGCAGAGGGCGCGCTGGGGGGCGCGAAACGCGGTATGAGCAACTCCTTCATGCAAGAGGCGATCCAGCGGGCGGTGGAGAACGTACGCTCGGGGCGAGGCGGGCCGTTCGGCGCGATTGTGGTGAAGGATGGGCGCGTCATCGCGACCGGTTCAAATTTAGTCACCTCCGCAAACGATCCCACGGCGCACGCGGAAGTGATCGCCATCCGCGAAGCTTGCCGCGCTCTGGGCACGTTTCAGCTGACTGGCTGCGAGATCTACACGAGTTGCGAGCCCTGTCCGATGTGCCTGGGAGCCATCTACTGGGCGCGGCCCGACCGGGTCTTTTTTGCGGCCACCGCGAGCGATGCCGCGAAGGCCGGGTTTGATGATTCCTTCATCTACGAAGAATTGAAGCGCCCGCACCGCGAGCGTAGGATTCCGTTCGAGGTGATGATGCGGGAAGCGGGGCTCGAACCGTTTCGAGAATGGACGAGAAAAAACGACCGGATCCCGTACTGAAAATCGGAAACGGCCGGCTGGCGCGACATTTTTTTTGAAGGACCCTGAGGACATGGAAGAAAAATTCTTCGGCCATTCCGTCATCCGAAAAGAGGGGCGGGGAAAAGTGACGGGCCGCGCCCGGTACGTGGACGACCTCGCCTTTCCGGAAATGCTGCACGGCGCGACCGTGCGCAGCAGCATCGCGCGAGGGCGCATCCGCGACATCCGCTTCGGCGAAGGCATTCCGTGGAGCGAGTTCACAGTCGTCACTGCCGCCGATATTCCGGGAACAAACGAAATCGCCTTGATCGAACACGATCAGCCCTGCCTCGCCGCGGAATTCATTAACCATCCCGAAGAAGCGATCGTCCTACTGGCGCATCCGGATCGATATTTGCTCGAGGAGGCGCGCCGCGCGGTGCAAATCGATGTGGAACCGCTGCCGGCGATTTTTTCGATCGAAGATTCCATCGCGAAACGCGCCGTTATTTTTGGGGAGGACAACGTCTTCAAGTCGTATCACATGGAAAAAGGCGACGTGGATGCCTCTTGGGCGCGAGCAGACGTCATCATCGAGGGCGAATATCGGACCGGGGCGCAGGAACAGCTCTACATCGAAAATCAGGGCATGATCGCGGCAGCAAATCCCGTTGACGGCGTAACCGTTTGGGGCTCGCTGCAGTGTCCCTACTACGTGCACAAGGCACTGGTTACTTTGTTTGGTCTCCCCGCGGAAAAAATTCGCGTGATTCAGGCGGAGACGGGCGGCGGATTCGGCGGCAAGGAAGAATATCCGTCCATGATTGCTGGGCACGCGGCGCTTCTGGCTTGGAAGTCCGGGAAGCCCGTGAAAATCATCTACGACCGCGCGGAAGACATGGTGGCAACGACCAAGCGCCATCCGTCGCGCACGCGGCATCGCACCGGCGTCACGCGCGACGGCAAGCTGGTGGCAATGGACATCGATTTCGTGATTGATGGCGGTGCTTACGCCACCCTTTCTTCCGTGGTGCTCTCGCGCGGAACGATTCACGCAGCGGGGCCCTACTTCTGCCCCAACGTGCGCGTCCAATCGCGGGCCGTGGCGACCAACGCTCCGCCCCACGGCGCGTTTCGCGGGTTCGGCGCGCCGCAAAGTATTTTCGCGGTGGAACGTCACCTCGATCAGGTGGCGCGCGCCGTGAATCTGACGCCGGAAGAATTTCGGCGGCGAAATTTTATTCGCAAAGGGCAGACGACCGCGACCGGACAACTGATCCATGAGGAAGTAAATTTTAATGCCCTGCTCGATCGCGCGTTCCGAGAAAGCGGCTACCACGCCAAGTGCGAGCGCTTCGCGCGGGAAAATCCCGGCGCAACGATCAAGCGCGGCATTGGATTTGCCTCCTTCATGCACGGAGCGGGATTTACCGGCTCGGGAGAAGTTTACCTGGCGTCCGTGGTGGAACTCGAAGCGACGCCGGGAGGAATCGTACGTGTTCTTGCGGCCAGCACTGAGATCGGGCAGGGGACGAACACGGTCTTCTCGCAAATTGCGGCGGACGCGCTCGGCATCGGCTACGATCGCATCGAAATTGCGCAGCCGGATACGGGCGCCGTGCCGAATAGCGGCCCCACCGTTGCTTCACGCACATCGATGGTTGTCGGCAACCTGGTTGAAACCGCCGCGCTCGGTTTAAAACGGACATTAGTGGAAAGCGGCTTGCTATGTGATGCGTGCACCGAGGATGAATTTGTGCGCGCGTGCAGACGTTACATTGAAACGCGCGGACCGCTTCGTTCACGGAGCCAGTATGAAGCTCCCCCCGGCCTGCACTGGGACGACGCGACTTACAGCGGCGACGCCTACGGCACTTACGCGTGGGCCGTGCACGTGGCCGAAGTCGCAGTGGATGCGGTTACGTTCGAGGCGCGCGTCACCGACTTTGTCGCCGTGCAGGAAGTGGGCAAGGTGATTCATCCCGTGCTCGCAGCGGGACAGATCGAGGGAGGCGTGGCGCAGGCCATCGGCATGGCGCTCTATGAAAACGTTGCCTGGCGCGACGGGCGCATGGCCAACGGACAAATGACCAACTACATCATGCCAACCGCCGCGGATATTCCTCCCATTCGAGTATTTTTTGAAGAGCAGCCGTATCCCTTCGGCCCGCACGGGGCAAAAGGAATCGGAGAGTTGCCGATGGATGGCCCTGCGCCGGCGATTTTGAATGCGATCGAGAATGCGACGGGAATTTGCGTTCGCGAAATTCCCGCTACCCCGGAAGTCTTGATGGAAGCCATGACGGAGAAGGCGGGCGCGCTTGCCTGAAACGGTCAGCCGGATCAGCATCGCTTGCAGGGTGAATGGCGAGCCGCGCCGCGTCCAAGTGTTTCCCATGGCGCGCCTGCTGGATGTTCTGCGCGAGGAGATGCATCTGACCGGCACGAAGGAGGGCTGCGGCGAAGGCGAATGCGGTGCGTGCGCGGTGCTCCTGAATGGCGCCATCGTCAACAGTTGTCTCGTTCCCGCAATTGAGGCTGACGGAACGGACATTCGCACGATCGAAGGAATTGCGCGCGGCGACCAATTGAATGCCGTGCAGGAAGCGTTTCTGGAATGCGGCGGTGCGCAATGTGGCATTTGCACGCCTGGCATGGTCATCGCTTCCGTGGCGCTCCTCGAGCGCCATCCTCATCCGAGCGATGCGGAAATTCGCGAAGGGTTGGCGGGAAATCTCTGCCGCTGCACCGGCTATCAGAAAATTTTCGCCGCCATTGTGCGCGCCTGCGAATCGACAGCTGAAAAAAGGCCGGCCAGCCGATGAGGGCCTACATTCCCGCTTACGATTTGCGTGTCCCGGGAAGCCTTTCAGAAGCGCTGGGCCTGCTCGCTCGCGAGCCGGGAGTTTGGCAGCCATTCGCGGGCGGCACCGACTTGATGGTGCTGCTGGAGGCCGGAAAACTCTCCCACAAGCGTTTTCTGAGCGTTGCCAAACTGGATGATTTGCGCGGGGTCGAAGTGACCTCCGCTGACGTGACATTGGGCGCGCTGACGACTTATTCGGAAATCCAGAACCATCGCGTGCTTCGGAAGGAATTTCCGCTGCTTTGCGCGGCAGCGCGCGAAACCGGCAGCATCGCCACGCAGAATCGCGGCACGCTGGGCGGAAATATTGTGAATGCTTCTCCGGCGGCCGATTCCCCGCCCGCGCTGCTGGTCTATGACGCTGAAATCGAACTTGTTTCCGCGCACGGCGCGCGGTGGCTGCCGTACCACGGCTTCCACACCGGCTACAAGAAAATGCAGCTTGCGTCCGATGAATTGTTGCGCGCGGTCCGGCTGCCGCGCCGCGTGAAAAAGTGGCGGCAGTATTACCGGAAGGTGGGCACGCGCAAGGCGCAGGCGATTTCCAAAGTGTGCTTTGCCGGCGCGGCGCTAGTCGAAAACGGCACGATACGCGACGTGCGGATCGCCCTTGGAAGCGTGGCTCCCATAGTGCAGCGCGCAGTGAAAACAGAGGACGCGCTGTGTAGCGGGAGTGTCACGCCCGGGGTCATCGCTGCGGCAAAGGAAACGCTCGCGCAAGAAATCGCGCCCATCGATGACATTCGCTCGACCGCGCGCTATCGTTTGCGCGTCGCGCAAAACCTGCTCGAAGAATTTCTCTCGCAGCTCGCGAAATGACGACCATCCACGCGATCCGCAGCAAACGCGTCGTGACGCCGGAAGGAGTTCGGGCGGCGACGGTGCACGTTCGCAACGGCGTGATCGAGGCAATCTCCAGCTACAACGATCTTCCTTCGGGCAAACACATCTATGACGCTGGAGAATCCGTCGTCATGCCTGGACTTGTGGACACGCACGTCCACATCAACGAGCCGGGACGCACCGACTGGGAGGGATTCGAGACGGCGACACGCGCGGCGGCCGCGGGCGGAGTGACCACGCTGATCGACATGCCGCTCAACAGCATCCCCGCAACGACGACGGCCGCGGCGCTCGAAACCAAGCGCACCGCGGCGCGCAAAAAATGCTGGGTGAACGTGGGCTTTTGGGGCGGCGTTGTGCCGGGCAATGCGGGCGAGCTGCGCGCGCTGCATCGCGCGGGCGCGTTCGGCTTCAAGTGTTTCCTGGTGCCCTCGGGCGTGCGGGAATTTGCGCATGTCAGTGAAGACGATCTCCGGGCCGCGCTGCCCGCACTCACCGCGCTAGATACACCGCTGCTGGTCCACGCGGAGTTGCCGGGACCGATTGAGGAAGCAACCAAGAAGCTCGCGAAGGCTGATCCGGCGAAGTACAGGACATGGCTGCTGTCACGGCCGCCGAGCGCAGAAACGCAGGCGGTCGAGATGATGATCCGCCTCGCGCGTGAATTCGAGGCGCGAGTCCACATCGTTCATCTTTCCTCGGAACTTTCGGTGCCGCTGATTCGGCGCGCAAAAAAGGGGGGCGTGCGCATCACAACGGAAACTTGTCCGCATTATCTTTTTTTCGCCTCGGGCTCCATCAGGGATGGATGGACGGAATACAAGTGCGCGCCGCCCATTCGAGATTTGCAAAATGCCAAAAAGCTTTGGACAGCTTTGGGAAGGAACACAATCGATTTCGTAGTTTCCGATCATTCGCCTTCGCCGCCGGCAATGAAGTGTCTGGACTCGGGTGATTTTTTTAAGGCCTGGGGAGGAATCAGCTCCTTGCAGCTTGGCCTTCCCGCGATTTGGACGAAATTGAGCGGACGAAATTATTCGCTGAAGCATTTGGCACGCTGGATGTGTAGTGGACCTGCGCGGCTCGCCGGGCTAGAGAAACATAAGGGAGCGATTGCCATCGGATATGATGCTGATATCGTCATTTGGAGCCCGGAGAGGCGCTTCATGGTTCGGCCGAAATTGCTGCAACACCGTCACAAGCTCACGCCATACGTGAACGAGCAGCTACGCGGCACTGTGGAAGCCACGTTTCTGCGGGGTGAGATGATCTATGATCGGGGGCGCTTTCGGGGCACGCCGCGCGGCGCACTCCTGCGGCGAGGCGAACGCTGATGGATTTCACCGAATACATCGATCTTGCCGCCGAGCGGCTGGGCGGGCGAGTGCTCGCCGCCAACGATGAATTTTTCGCGCCGAAGGAAAATCTGCTGAGGGCCTCTGCCCCCGTCTGGATTGAGGACAAATTCACCGACGTCGGCAAATGGATGGACGGCTGGGAAACGCGGCGCCGCAGAACGCCGGGTTACGACTGGTGCATCGTAAAGTTGGGGCTACCCGGCGTCATTCACGGCGTCGTTGTGGATACCTCCTACTTCAAAGGGAATTTTCCGGAACATTGCGAACTCGAGGCCTGCGCGGTGGAGGGCGATCCCGGCCTCGCTCAGATCGAGGACCATGCAACGCGGTGGAGCACATTGCTTCCGAAGTCGCCTCTTGCGGCCGACGCTCGGAATCCTTTTCCGCTCACGCCATCGACCAGGGCCACGCACCTGCGTTTCAAAATTTACCCTGACGGCGGCGTGGCGCGCCTTCGCGTCCACGGCGAAGCCGTCCCGGACTGGCCGGCGGTCAACCGCACAGGTGGCGAGATCGACCTCGCCGCTGTCGAGCACGGCGGCTGGGTGATTGTTTCGAGCGACATGTTCTTCGCCTCACGCAACAACCTGATCCTTCCGGGCCGCTCGACCGGGATGCATGACGGCTGGGAAACGCGCCGCCGTCGCGGTCCAGGACATGACTGGTGCATCGTGCGTCTGGGCGCAGCAGGAAAAATCAGCCGCATTGAAGTGGATACTTCCCATTTCAAAGGCAACTTCCCGGAAAGTTGCTCGCTGGAAGTGTGCGCCGCGCCGCGCGATCTCATCGATCCAAGCGCGCTGGGCGCCCTTTCCTGGAAAGAAATATTGACGAGGACGACGCTGCAAGCGGATTCCCGGCACGTCTACGAAAAAGAGCTTCTGGACTCGCGTGAAATCACGCATGCGCGTTTTCACATTTACCCCGATGGCGGCGTTGCACGGCTGCGCATCTTTGGAACTTTGGCGAAAAGGGTTTCGTGACATGACGCTCGCCGAATTCAATGCGCTGCCCTCGGCTCAGGCGGAATCGGCGCTGATGGACTGTTGCGGCTCGACGCGCTGGGCCGCGAGCATCGCTTCGCGGCGGCCGTTTGCAAACGTGGAAGCGCTCCACAAAGCCGCCGACTCAATCTGGTGGAACCTCGAGCGCGCCGACTGGCTGGAAGCCTTTAGCCGTCATCCGCAGATCGGCGACAGGCCCACAAGCGGTTCCGAGTCGGCCCGCCAGTGGGCCGAAGGCGAACAAACCGGCGTCCGCGCCGCAGCCGATGACGTGAAGGCTCGTCTCGCCCGGGCCAATCGCGCCTATTTTGATAAATTCGGCTACATCTATATCGTATGCGCAACCGGCAAGACCGCCGAAGGAATGCTTGCGATTCTGAATCAACGCCTCCAAAATGATCTGCCAAGCGAACTCTCGATTGCGGCCGAACAGCAACGGCTGATCACGCGCATTCGCCTGGACAAACTCTTGGCCAGCGAGCAGCGAATGTCATGAGCACAATTACAACCCACGTCCTCGACACGTCACGCGGCCGCCCCGCCGTTGACCTCAAGGTTGAATTGCACAAGAAATCAGGTGAGGACTGGAAATCCATCGGCGTTGGCATGACCGACGACAATGGGCGCTGCAATGCGCTGCTTGGAGACGCTCTGTTAGCGGTGGGAACATACCGCCTCACGTTCCACGCAGGGGCTTACTTTCAGGCGCTGCGTGTGGAATCGTTTTATTCGGACATTCCAATAATTTTTGAGGTGCGGGACGCGAGGACGCATTTCCACGTGCCACTTCTGATCAGCCCGTTTGGTTACTCGACGTATCGCGGCGCTTGAAGGGCGGGAAAAAACTTTACGCTTACTTTGTACGATTTTTCAGGATTTTCAGAAAGGATCCCAGACGCAATTCCTCGATGGTGACTCCAGTCAGGCGCTCCGCTTCCGCTTCGCCAATCGCTCCGCAGTTAATCGCGCGCAGGAAAAAATTCAGCAGCCCTTGGCCCGTGGCGGCGTCGTCGAACACATCGCCGATGAGCGTGGCCTTCGCCGCTTTCTCGACGAAATTCTTGAGCCGCGCGGCGGCGGAATCGAGCCCTTCGAGAAAAAACGAAAACACGGCGGCGTAGCGCGTGGGAAGCTGCGCCGGATGCAGGTCCCAACCCTGGTAGTACGCGGAAACGAGCGAGTGCTGGATATGTCCATAGTGAAGCCGCCACGCGCGATGAACGGCTTCGCGATTTTCTTCCTGCTGCGCGCGCGTGAGCCGCTTCCCCTTTTCCGTGCGATGCGGCGGCGCGGGGAGAATATTCGTAGCGCCGTCGGAAAGCCAGATGCCCGTACCCGCAAACGCGACTTGCATCATGTGCTTGGCGAAGTCGCAGGCGGGGTGGTCCATCACTTGATACGCCGCAGTGATGCTGCAGCTTGCCGTATAGTCGTAAGTCCCAAAATGCGCGGCGATGCAACGCCCGCCCGACGCTTCCAGAAATCGCGGCAAACTCGATTCCCCGCGTTCGTTGAGGATCGCTTGCGTCGTTTCGACCATCATCTCGAATCGCAGCGAACCTTTTTCCAGGCCCAGCGCGGGTTCCATCGCATCGAGCAAGTGCGCGAGCGCGGCCATCTGCTCGGGGATCACTACTTTGGGCAAAGTGACGACGAAGTTTGCGGGAAGGCGTCCGCGCGTGGCTTCGCACAGCGCACTCACGAAAAGATTGAGCGTGCGGATGCCGCGGGCGCGCAATTCCGGTGAGAACGGTTTGAGGCGGATGCCGATAAACGGCGGCAGCGAACCTTCGCTGAAACCCTTGGCAACTTCCTCGGCGGCAAGTTTTGCGTGGTGATCTTCTTCCGCGTCGGGTCGATTTCCGTAGCCATCTTCGAAATCAATGCGAAAGTCCTCGACCGGCTCACGGCGCAATTTTTCGAGCACGCGGCTGTAGATCGTTTGGGCCATCCAGGCGGCGCGATTTTCGAGCCGCAGTTTTTCATCCGATTTGGCGAATCGCCGCTCGGCCGCGGCCGCTTGCTTGCCGGATTTTGGAAGCGCCCCCGCTCCCGGCAATCCGATCGCACGCGCAAAGGTGAACGCATCCGGCGCGAATTCTCCGAGGGTCGCGAGGGCCACTTCGCCGAGCCGTCTGGAAATGCCGGCCCGAAACAAATGCGCGCCGCCGTACACGACGTGAACCGGCTGGCGGCGCCCCGTTTCGCCGGGGTAGCGACGCGTGAACGCGGCGGAAGGTCCATCCAATATCCGAAATGCAGATTCAACAACCGAATCCGGCAATGAGGTTTTCATTTTCCCGATCTTTCCGACGCTTGGCGCACGCCATTTGCAGACTGGCGAAAACCTGCCGCGCACACGCCGCCCATATTAAACGCGCGGTGCGCAAGATTCAATTTGGAAGCAAACAAGGAAGCATTCCCGGCAGATTGCCGCTGAAGATAGACAACGAGAAATTGGCCAGAACAAAAATCCGGCACGCAGGCGGAACCGCGGCATGGTGGAGGATCCGGACAACCTGACTGTGACATGAGGGAGAAATCCGCTGCGCTGCCACATCTGGCAGCAAGGGGCTACCGCGATTCCCTCCCTCGAGCTACGCTGGCGAGCTCATGGTCCGCCGCTGTTGGAAACATTCGCGGCAGAACACGGGCCGTCCCTGCGTCGGGCGGAAAGGAACCGTGGTTTCTTTTCCGCACTGCGAGCAGGTCGTTTTGGTTTCCGCCCGCTGGAAGTTATTCGCACCTGCGCCTGGGCCCGGGCTCTGAGAGCGTTTGGCTTTGCAGTCCTTGCACCGCTTGGGCTCGTTCTTGAAGCCCTTGTCGGCGAAAAACATCTGCTCGCCGGCGGTAAAGACAAACTCCTGACTGCATTCCGCGCACTTCAGGACCTTATCGTGATATTCCATACGCTGCTCCGAGGCTCCACGCTGGTTGGAGAGCCCACGGCACCCCCGTCTGAGTCAGATTTTGCTGGGATACGCCGGGGAAGAACGTGGGTCCCAATTCCGACTGGTCCAAGGGTGCTTAGGAAAATCCCGGGTCGTCATGCCCGCCTGGGGGAGCTTAATCCTGCTCCCGCCGCTGCTTTTTGCGGAGACGCTTGCGCGATAACGCTTGTTTCGCGCGGCGCTTCTCACCAGGCTTCATGTAATAACTGTGTTTTTTGATTTCCTTGATGATGTCTTCCTGTTGCACTTTGCGCTTGAACCGGCGCAGGGCATTTTCCAGAGACTCACCTTCTTGAATGCTGACTTCGGCCACCTAAACTTCACCGTCCTTCCGATGCATGTGGCAATGATTGCTATTAACCATAAGTGCTAAGAGAGGTCCACTCGTTTATACAGCCTATTGGCACTCACTTCTAGCGGACCCGCCCAACGAAGTCAAGCTTTGTTTTTTCAGGCCTGGCCCCGGGTTGGGCACCTTCCCGGACAGGCCGGTATGGGACTTTCCGGCGTACCTGCTAGAATATCGGAGGTTCTTACCCCTGTCCCCCGGCGTTTCGGGAGCGGGTGAAGAGATACACTTATGTCCCTGATGCGCGATGCGATCGGCGTTCTGCTGGCAGGCGGGCAGGGTGAACGGCTGTGGCCGCTGACGCGCGACCGCGCCAAGCCGGCCGTGCCCTTCGGCGGCGTCTACCGGATTATCGACGTAACGCTCTCCAACTGCATTAACAGCGATCTCCGCCGCGTCTTTGTTCTGACGCAGTACAAAGCGCTTTCGCTCAACCGGCACACCCGGCAGGGCTGGTCGCAACTGCTGGGCCTCGGCGAATTCATCGAAGTCCTGCCGCCGCAGATGCGCGTCTCCACCAATTGGTACCTCGGGACCGCCGACGCCGTTTACCAGAACATTTATTCCATCGGCAGCGAGCACTCGCGCTACGTCATCATTCTGTCCGGCGACCACATTTACAAGATGAACTACCAGAAAATGCTTCAGCAGCATGTGGATTCGGGGGCCGATGTGACCGTGGCCACGTTTGAGGTTCCTTCGCAGGAAGCCATGGGCCGCTTCGGCGTCATCGAAACCGACGCCAATTGGCGGATCGTCGGCTTTGAAGAAAAGCCCGTGTCGCCGAAGCGTTCGCACCTCCATCCGGACATGGTCAACGCCTCCATGGGCGTCTACGTGTTCAATACGCAGCTGCTGATTCCTGCGCTCCTGGCGGACGCCGAGGACCCCAATTCCAAGCACGATTTCGGGAAAGATATCTTGCCGCGCATCTTCTCGAAATACCGCGTGTACGCCTATAACTTCATCGATGAGAATAAAGTCGGCGCGCAATATTGGCGCGATGTCGGTACGATCGAAGCCTACTATGAAGCAAACATGGACCTCGTTTCCGTATCGCCCGTTTTCAATCTGTATGACAAAACCTGGCCGATCCGCACCTGGCAACATCAATATCCGCCGGTGAAAACCGTGTTCGCCGATCCCAAACGCATGGGCGTTTCCCTGGATTCCATGGTAGGCGGAGGTTCAATCATTTCCGGCGGCCGAGTCAATCGCTCCGTGCTGGGCTACGATGTGCGGACCAACAGCTACTCCGACGTTGAAAGCTCGATCCTGTTCAATCATGTGAACATCGGACGGCACGCCCGCGTGCGCAACGCTATCATCGACCGCCACGTCACCGTTCCCGAACACGCCGAGATTGGCTACGACCTTGAAGCCGACCGCCAGCGCTACCATGTCACCGAAAGCGGAATTGTCGTCGTCGTCCGCGAAGAATCCATGATCGAGGAACCGGAATGAGAATGCTGGAAGTTGGAAGCTGGAAGTTAGAAGTTGGGGGTTGGAAGTTAAGAGTTAAGAACGCCTGGCAGACGGGGTTTGTTCTTATGTGCAATCTCTTGACTATCAAATCTTAGCTGTCAATTCTCAATTGTTGACTCTGAACCTCTGACTCTCTTATCCGTGTTTGTCTGTGTGCCCGCCGCGGCGGGTGGTTTCATTCGGTTTCGGTTTTTCTCCCGGAGGCGGCATGTCGACGAAAATCGCGCGGGTGCATGGCAGGGAGATCATCGATTCGCGCGGCAACCCGACCGTGGAAGCGGATGTCACGCTCGAAGGCGGCGCACTCGGCCGCGCCGCTGTTCCTTCGGGCGCGTCCACCGGCGAGCACGAAGCCATCGAATTGCGCGATGGCGATAAATCGCGCTACCTCGGCAAGGGCGTGCTCAAGGCCGTCGCCAACGTGAATGGCGAGATTGCCCGCGCGGTAACCGGGCTCGACGCCTCCGACCAGGGCGCCCTCGACCGCCGCATGATCGAAACCGACGGCTCGCCGAACAAAGGCAACCTTGGCGCGAACGCCATACTTGCTGTCTCGATGGCGGCGGCACGCGCGGCCGCATCGGCTGCGCACCAGCCGTTGTACAAATATCTCGCGCGATATTCGAGCGACCCTTCCGGCAACACACTTCCCGTACCAATGATGAACATTTTGAATGGCGGCGCGCACGCCGACAATTCCGTGGACTTCCAGGAATTCATGGCCATGCCCGTCGGTGCGAAAACATTTGATGAAGCCCTGCGCATGGGCGTCGAAGTCTTCCACCGCCTGAAAGCGGTGCTGCACAAGCGTGGCTACTCGACGGCAGTCGGCGACGAAGGCGGCTTCGCCCCCAATCTGAAGTCGAACGAGGAAGCCATCGAAGTCATTCTGGAAGCCATCGCAGCCGCCGGCTATAAGCCCGGAGAGCATGTCGCCATCGCTCTCGATCCCGCGTCGAGCGAGTTCTACGACAAGCCCAGCAGCAAGTACATATTCAAGAAGTCCGACAAATCCGCGCACACGTCGGAGCAGATGACCAAGTTTTATGCCGATTGGGTCCGCCAGTTCCCCATCGTTTCCATAGAAGACGGTCTCGCCGAAGACGATTGGCCCGGATGGAAACATCTGACGGCCGAACTCGGTGGAAAAGTACAGCTCGTCGGTGACGACTTGTTCGTGACCAACACGGTGCGCCTGCAGCGCGGCATCGTCGAAAAAATCGGCAACGCCATCCTGATCAAGCTCAACCAGATCGGCACCGTCACCGAAACCATCGAAGCCATCGAAATGGCGCGCAAAGCGGGTTACGCGTCGATCGTCTCGCACCGCTCCGGCGAAACCGAAGACACCTTTATCGCCGATTTCGTCGTCGCCATGGGTACCGGACAGATCAAGACCGGCTCCGCCTCCCGCACCGACCGCGTCGCCAAGTACAACCAACTCCTGCGCATCGAGGAAGAATTGGGTGCCGCCGCAAAATTCCCTGGTCGCGCCGCACTTGCGCGAAAATAGTCTTCTGCGCCGATCAGTCGAATTTGCTGTACCCTATTTTGTGTATGAAAAAGATAACGATTTCCGCCGACGATGACTTAGTCAGACGGGCTCGAAAGACCGCCAGGTCTCTGGGGAAAACGCTAGAGGAGGCCATTCTCGAATGGCTTGAGTCCTATCCGCGGAAAAAGGTATCGGCACGCGAGTACGATGCTCTGATGAAGCGACTCCGGCGCACCGTTCGCTCGTCTGGGCCGTACACGTGCGACCAAATGAATGAACGTTAGCCCGGCTTTGCGGTTCTGCTCGGTGTGTAGCGCCCGCCTTCAGGCGGGCATCCTGCTGAGTGGAGAGCGCCGAGGTCAGGGCGAGCGCGCACTGGATTTTTTCGAAATGGATTTTACCCGCAAAGCACACCGATTAGACCCGCGGGAATGCCTCGGACAGAAATGGTCTTTCGTTACGATGTGTTGCGAGAGTCGCAAACCTGTTTTTCTCAGCGGTGATAGAGCCGTATGGATTATTGAGATGCTGCGAAGCGAATCGATCCTCCACAAATTTCTAGTGGACTCGTATTGCGTCATGCCCAACCACATGCATTTCCTGGTGTTTGGGAAGGCACCAACCAGTGATCTGCTCGTGTTCGCCAAGAGCTTCAAACAAAAAACGGCGTATGTCTATCAACAGGAAACTGGCGAGAGGCTATGGCAGAAAAATTACTACGATCATGTTCTTCGTGCGAACGAAGGATCTAACCACGTAGCGGCCTACATTTGGATGAACCCTGTCCGAAAGGGACTTTGTAAAAACTTTGCGGAGTATCCCTTCTCTGGGTCGTTCATACGGCCTTGGAAAACCTCGCCCATAGTCGCGGATTGGACGCCACCGTGGAAGCAGCGCCAGATGCCCGCCTGAAGGCGGGCGCTACACCGCGGAACATGTTCCGTGTATCCTTACGAGCTATGCCAAAACGACCGAAACCGATTGTGCTGACCGTGCTCGACGGATGGGGCTACCGCGCGGAAACTAAAGGCAACGCAATCGCCCTCGCTCGAAAACCGAACTACGACCGCCTGCTGAAGGATTTCCCGAACACGCTGATCCAGACGTCCGGTCCCTCCGTCGGTTTACCCGAAGGGCAAATGGGCAACAGCGAAGTGGGCCACATGAACATGGGCGCCGGGCGCATCATCCACATGGACATCACGCGCATTGACGTGATGATCGCGAACGGCGACTTTTTCAAGCAGCCGCTCCTCATCGAGGCAATGGAGCGGGGCCGCGCGCACAACCTGCACTTGCTGGGCCTCTTGAGCGACGGCGGCGTGCACTCGCACATGCAGCACTTGTTCGCGCTGCTGCGCATGGCGCGCGAGCAGCACGTCGAGCGCGTGTTCATCCACTGCTTCACGGATGGGCGCGACACGCCTCCACACAGCGGCGTCGAATACATCCAGCAATTGCAGCAGAAAATTCGCGAGGTCGGCTGCGGGCAAATCGCGTCCCTCACCGGCCGCTACTACGCCATGGACCGCGACAATCGCTGGGAACGCGTCGAGCGCGCCTATCGCGCCATCGTCCGCGGCGACGCCCCGGTGAAAACGGCCGACCCGGCCGAAGCCATCCGCCGCAGCTACGAACGCGGCGTGACCGACGAATTCGTCGAGCCCATCGTGATCGCGGCAAGCGCTTCGCCCTCCGCGCCGCCTGCCGGACCGATTCGCGACGATGACGCCGTGATTTTCTTTAATTTTCGCGCCGACCGCGCGCGCCAGATGACGCGCGCCATCGCCGAGCCGGGCTTCAAGGAGTTTTCCGATCCGAAACGGCCGTCGAATCTTTTCTATGTTGCCATGACGCAATACGACAAGGCGTGGCCGTGGCTGCGCTACGTGATTGCGCCCGAAAAAATCGCGCACATCCTGGCGCAAGTTTTCGCCGAGCAAAACCTGAAAAATCTGCGCTGCGCGGAGACGGAGAAATACGCGCACGTCACCTATTTTTTCAACGGCGGCATCGAGAAGCCCTTCGGCGGCGAGGAACGAATTCTCGTCCCATCGCCCAAAGTCCCCACGTACGATCTGCAGCCGGAGATGAGCGCCGCAGGCATCGCTGAAACGGTTGTGAAAGCCATCGAGAAAGGCGATTTCGACGCCGTCGTCATGAATTTCGCCAACGCGGACATGGTCGGCCACACCGGCAATCTGGAAGCCGCGATCAAAGCCGTGGAAGCGGTGGACGCTTGCCTTGGCCGCATCCGCCAGGTATTGCAGCCGCGCGGCGGAGCCTGGATTGTCACCGCCGATCACGGAAACGCCGAAACGATGATCGACCCCGTCACCGGCGGACCGCATACCTATCACACAACAAATCCGGTGCCGCTGATTCTTGCGACGGAGGATGGCGCCGGCCCCCTCGCGCCCGGCGGTTCGTTGCGCGATGTCGCGCCCACGCTGCTCGGCGTGTTAGGTCTTCCCGTACCACCGGAAATGACGGGCCGCGATCTGCGCAGGAAGAAAGAGAAGTGACCGGTGATTGGTGACTTGTGACTGGTGCAAAACCGCGTCTCGCGATTTTTGATTTGCAAATTTCAAATTTGAGATTTGAAATTCTTGATTTCGGATTCCGCTAAGACCTTCTCCGAACCGCCGTTCAGGATTTTTTCAAAGATGGCCGGAATTTCAAAGATCGCGCGGTTTTCCATTGCGGCGGCGCGCGCACGGAATTGCGCTAGCTCGCCCGGCTTCAGCAGTTCGGCCACGGCGCCCGCCACCTGGCGGTGACTGCGCACGACGATGCCAACTTTTTTTTCGCGCACCCACTGGGCGTTGTAGCGTTCCTGCGGCAGCGTCCACGCATTGCAATCGATGATCACGGGCAATCGTTTGGAAAGCGCCTCGCTGATGCTTCCCGGGCCCGGCTTCCCGATAAAAAAATCCGAGAGCGCCATGAAGAATGGGATTTGCGTCGTGAAGCCCTCCACGTGGATGGGAATCCGTGTGGGTTCCCGCCGCAGCGCCTCCGCCAGTTTTTCATTCCGCCCGCAAATCAGGATGAGCTGCACCTGCAAGGAAGACCGGTTGATCTGCCGCAGAATGTCCAGCATCTTTGAGGTGCCGTATCCCCCGAACAAGACAATACCGGTCGGAAGGTCGGGATCGAGGCCGAGCTTGTTTCGCTCGGCGGCCCGGTCTACCGGGGTGGGCTCGTAAAAGCGCGGGTGAAGGATCATTCCGGAAGTCCGGAAGACAGTGCCATCGAGATGTCCGAGCGCGCGGGCCTGTTCGACGGCGCGATCGGTTCCGCAGACAATGTATTGTGACTCGGTCTCGATCCAGAAATGCTTCGGATAATCCGCGAGGTCGGTCAGGACCGTGACAAAGGGCCTACCCGGAAACGCCTTCTCAAAACTTTCCCGCAAAGCCCGATTGAAGTGCGGCACGAGCGACACCACCATGTCCGGCGAGTGCTCCTTCCAGAACTGTTCGAGCACCCGCACGGCGGGCCTGTGGTACGTCCGCACGACAAGCTGCAGGACGCGCATGAGCTGTGGGCTGCCGAGCGTCCAGCCGTTGCGTAGCATCTTGTTGTACATGTCCTGAATGCGAATTCCGGTCAGCTTACGGAGGATATCCAGCGGGTCGAGGACTTCCTGAAGGTTCACCAGGGACACTTGCAGCGGCAGGCCCTGCCGCGCGATTTGCACTTGCAAAGCCGTTGCGGCGTTGCGGTGGCCGCCTCCGGCGTCAAAGAAAACAAGATGGATGCGGCGTCTTCGGTCCTGCAGGCCGGACATTCCGTCTGCCATCTACCGTTGCACCCCCTCGCGCGTTAACCCATTTGTGTTCAATTAGTAACAGACGATTCTTACATTCTGTTCAACATTGCGTAACAAGCTTGCAAAGTCTTTTTGAGAGACTTTTCCACAATGAGATGCGATCTGCACGTCCACTCGCTTCACTCAGGCACCCTGCCTGTTGCTATCCTGCGCCATTTTTTCCTTGAAAGCTACAGCGCGCCGAGAGACGTCTACTCCACGCTGCGCAAGCGCGGCATGGATCTGGTCACACTAACCGATCACGACTCCATCGGCGGAGCGGAAGAGCTGCGCCGCTACCCGGATTTCTTTGTCAGCGAAGAGGCGACCTGCCGCATGCCGAGCGGCACGGAGGCGCACGTCGGGGTTTATGACATTACGGAACGCCAGCACGTCGAAATCAATCGCCGACGAAATGACATAATCCGCTTGCTCGCCTACCTTTCCGAACAGCGGCTGTTTTTCACCATAAATCACGTATTTTCTTCCGTGACCGGGCGGCGAGACGCGGACGATTACGAGTGGTTTTCAGGATACTTTCCCGCCGTCGAGGGCCGCAACGGCCAGATGCTGGCTTCCGCCAACCAGCATGCCGCCGAGTTTGCCTGGAAGCGATGCAAGACCCAGGTGGCCGGAAGCGACGCGCACGCCCTTGCTTCGGTGGGCACAACGTACACGGAAGTGCCTGGCGCAAAGAACAAGGAAGAGTTTTTCGCCGGCCTGCGCGCCGGAAAGGGACGGCTCTGCGGCGAATCGGGCGGCTATTGGAAATTGACGCGCGATATTCTGCTGCTCTGCGGCGAAATGATGCGCGAAGACCCCTGGACCGTGTTGCTTGCTCCGCTGGTCGCTCTAGTCCCCGCAGGAGTCGCCGTCGACTATTTTGTGGATTTGGGTTTTATCCGCCGCTGGGGTACAGCCATTAATGGTCCTCGGCCCGCGCCGAAGGGTCTCCTGGGGACGCTGCCGGTGCGTCAAAAGCAGATGGCGTAGCAAGTGGCGCAGCCTGCGCCACCCAACCTGGCTTCTACGCCGAAGTATTAGCAGCTTGCGGAATTGAGGTGCAGCCATGACCGCTCGAAGAATGGTCTGGGAGTTTATACAAGCTCGCGACTACCAAGTCATGAGGAAAGTCCATCGCTGGCGGCCACCGCGATGGCTTCGCTTTTGGATGATCGCCTCGACACGGTTAGGAGATGGCTGGGTCTGGTATTCCGTAGGGATCGCCTTGCTCCTGTTGGGAGGCGACATGCGGTTTATAGCATTTGCCGCCAGCGCATCGGCCGAGGCCGCGACCGTTGTTTTGTTCCGATTTATCAAAAAAGCCAGCAAAAGGAAGCGCCCTTGCCAACTCGAGTCGCACTGCTGGTCGAAAATCCTTCCACCCGACCAGTTTTCTTTCCCCTCGGGCCACTCGATGAGCGCCTTCGCCATTGCGATCCCCTTGTGCATCTTCTATCCGCAATTGCAAGCGGCTCTGCTCGCCTTATCGGTGAGTATCGCCGTGTCGCGCGTCATCCTGGGAATGCACTTCGTGAGTGACGTGGTGGTGGGATCGCTGCTTGGAGCCGGGCTGGGCTACGGCGCGTACTTGCTGATCCGGTAGTAAGCACAGTCGCGCTGTAGATGTATCCAATGAAAGGGTTTTATCAGCCTTTCTCTGTGTCCTCTGTGTTAAAAGCCTTTGCCTTTATTTAAGACCCAATCCTCTCGAAAATCCCCGCCGCGCCCATCCCCCCTCCAATGCACATTGTGACCATCCCGTAGCGCGCATTGCGCCGCTCGAGTTCGCGCAGGATGGAAGCCGTAAGCTTCGCCCCGGTGCAGCCGAGCGGATGCCCGAGAGCAATCGCGCCGCCATTGGGATTCACGCGCGCAGGGTCAAGCCCCGCCTCATGGATCACCGCAAGCGACTGCACGGCAAAGGCTTCGTTCAGCTCAATCACGTCGATCTGATCAAGCTTCAACCCTGTCAGTTTCAGCACTTTGGGAATTGCGTACGCGGGACCGATGCCCATGATCTCGGCCGGGACGCCAGCCGTCGCGAATCCCAGGAAGCGCGCGAGAGGCTTCGCGCCCAACGCGCGGGCGCGTTCGGCGCTCATCACGATCGCCGCCGCAGCGCCGTCGCTGGTCTGCGAACTGTTACCGGCCGTCGTCGTGCCGCGCGCGTGAAAGGCAGGTTTAAGCTTGGCCAGTGCCTCCATGCTGGTGTCGGCGCGCGGTCCTTCGTCCACTTCGAAAACTGCCGTGGTCGTTTTGGCCCTCGCGGCACGACCATTCACAGCATTGGCGACGACCGTCGTCCGCACTTCCACCGGCACAATTTCGTCTTTGAACTTTCCTACGGCAATCGCGGCGAGAGCGTTCTTGTGGCTGGCGAGCGAAAATTCATCCGCTTTTTCGCGCGTGATGCCGTATTTCTTGGCCACATTTTCCGCCGTAAGTCCCATGCTAAGATAGGCGTCCGGGTAATGGTCCATCAACCAGGGATTCGGGGAGACTTTGTTGCCGCCCATGGGAATCATGCTCATCGATTCCGTGCCCCCGGCCAGGATGACGTCCGCGTGGCCAACCATGATGCGCTCGGCCGCCATGGCAATCGCCTGCAAGCCTGAGGAGCAAAACCGGTTGATCGTCATGGCCGGAACTTCCGGAGGCAGCCCGGCGCGCTGGCTGGCGATGCGCGCGACGTTCATCCCCGCTTCTCCCTCCGGCATGGCGCAGCCCAGGATGACGTCTTCAATGTCCGCAGGATTAAGGCCCGGCACGCGCCGAATCGCCTCCTGCATGGCTATGGCGGCAAGATCATCCGGCCGCGTCGCGCGCAGCGTGCCCTTGAACGCTTTCCCGACCGGCGTGCGAACTGAACTGACGATGACGGCGTCTCTCATGTTGTGACTCGTGATTTGTGATTTGTGATTCGTGTTCCCGCACCTGTCATTGGATGCCCGATCGGCAGAAAAAGCAACATGGCGTGCTATCCTCGTTTCCCTCCATGCGCCGCAACCGCACACTGATCACTTCGCCGCTCAAATGGCAGATGACCGCGCTGCCCGTGGCTCATCCCGCGTTGCCCGTCATCGCCGAGCGCGGCGGAACGCAGCTTCGAACGCCAAAACCTGTGATTGTCGTCGATACCCGCGAGCAGAACCCGTTTTCGTTCGAACGCTTTGGTGGATGGTTTTCCGGGATCGAGAAAAGGCCGCTGGAAATAGGAGACTATTCGATTGCGGGGCTTGAAGATATTTGCGTCGTCGAGCGCAAGGATTTGGGCGACCTCGTGCGGTCGTTCCACGTGGAACGTTCCGTCTTCGTCGCGCGCCTGCGCCGCATGAGCGCGTTTCCCGACCGCCTGCTGGTCATCACCGCCGCGTTGAGCCAGGTGAAGTCGCGCTACGAACACAGCCCCGCGAACCCGAACCAGATCACCCAGTCTCTGATCGCCACGCTCGCGGGACTGCGCGTCCCGTTCCTGTGCGTTGAGACGCACGAACTCGGCGAAGAAATCGTCGCCTCCTACTTGTACCAGGTCCACCTCTACCACTGGCTCGAATTAAACGGCCACGGCCGCCGCCTCGCCGATGACGATTTGTGAAGACTTGGAAAACAACAAGGGTCTCAAGAGCGTCTGCGCAATCTTTCGTGCTCCGGCTTTGAACGGGTAAGAGTGTTCATCGAGACTTGAGAAATCCAAATGACAGGAAGAAGCGGCCGATACCCCATATCGAATCTATTCACGCCGCCTGTTGGGACGGCCGCTTGCTCTTTTCACTCCACTGGTAAATGGAAAACACGCTCGCGCCGATTGAAATCACGATGAGCGCGATCATCACATCTTCGAGAATTGGCGATCTCGCCTGCCGGATGATCCAGCGCCCGTAGTGAATCGCAAGAGCGCCCTCGATCACGAACCGCGCGAATCTTCCCGCGCCGACATAACTGAAGAGTTTGATTCGGGGATACTTGAACGCCGCCGCCGTGGCCACAATCGCTGTAAAAGGGAACGGTGGAGGCAGCAGCGATGCCTCCACAAGCGTCCACCCGGCCCGCTTCTGCACCAGGTCTTGAATATTGCCCAGGCGCTTTCGCGATGCGATCTTCTTCAGGTGGGAACCGCCCTTCCGGCTGAGCCAGACCGTCGCAAAGCACCCGATCAGCGAACCCAACGTAGCCATCACCGCGTAGTAAAGCATGCGATCGTGATAGCGTGCGCTCAGCGCCAGCACAAGCAGGTCATTTCCGAACGGCACGACAAGGGGCGAGGAATCAAACGCGCCCAGCGTCAGCAATCCCAATCCACCTGCACGAAACAACGCCCTCGCGATAATGCGGATGATCGGTCTCACGTGATTTGTTCTCGCCAAGTATATGCTGCCACCAGCCATGGCGAATAGGCTCGCCGCCTCGCCTACGATGATTTGTGATGGTGGTGCGGGACCGTGCCCTCTCCGTCCCGAAATGCACGGGACGGAGAGGCCCCTACAAAACCACCCGACACTGGTGGCAGTTGATTTTATAGAGGCCGCCCGCATTTGGGGCGGGCAGATGTCCGCGTTCTCGACGGCCAATCCGATTCACTTCCCAGAGCGATTACACTTTGGTGTGCGGGTCAACCGGATTATAATTGATTTAGTATGGTGAGAATCGTAACCAAGAACAGGACACGGCTCCCAGAGATCGACTTTACCGCACACGTTTGGAAGGAGGGGCCGACCTACGTGAGCTACACTCCCGAACTCGATGTGTCGAGTTGCGGCGATTCCGTCGCCGAAGCCCGGGCGCACTTGCGTGAGGCGGTGAGCTTGTTCCTGGAAGAGTGCGCGCGAAAAGGGACACTCGACGCAATCCTGGCTGAATCGGGTTTTGAGAAGCGCGGCCAGAGCTACCGCCCGCGCCGCATCATCGCCCGCGCTAAGTTCCGACTGGCTGTTCCGCTCGCTTCCTAAGAAATCGCGCATGCCGCGTATCAATCCAGTTCACTACCGCAAGCTTGTGCGCGTTTTGGAACGGGAAGGATTTGTGCTTTCCCGCGAACGAGGAGACCATATGGTGTTCACGAAACCTGGTGTCGAACGGCCCGCAGTGGTTCCACGTTACGACGAACTCCCTGTGTTCATCATCAAGAATGTCCTGCGCACCGCCCGGATTTCACGCGAACGCTACCTGGAACTTTTGGATCGAGTCTGAACTCTCTCGAAGCAATCCTTGGTGAACTTTGTTAATTGCGTAGGAGCTTACCGGTCTTAAGGGTGTGGGCGATGCGCTCCTGGGTTTTGCGTTCGCCGCAGAGGGAGACGAAGGCTTCCCTTTCCAGGTCGAGGAGGTATTGCTCGCTGACGAGTTGCGACGAAGTGAGCGCGCCGCCGGCCAGGATATGGCCGAGTTTGCGCGCGACTAATGCATCGTATTCCGATATATATTCGCCGCGCAGCATCATGTGCACGGCGAGCTTCGCGGCGGCGCTGAACTCTTCGCCGAGGACGCGGATCGACGGTTCGCCCGGCGCGGGCGCCGTTTGCCGCCATTCGCTGCGGACGAGGCCCAGCGCGGTTTGCTTGGCGTCGGCAATCAGGCGGTTGAGATTCATCGCCACCAGGTCGGCGCGGCGCAGGTAGCCGAGCTCGCGCGCTTCTTCGCCGCTTGTCGATACTTTCGCCATCGCGATATTTTCAAAGACGGGCTTGAGCGCGTGGAACAGGTCGATATCCTCTTCGCCTTCGGCGCGCTCGTTCGCACGGATGATCATTTCCTTCGTGCCTCCGCCGGCCGGGATCAGGCCGACGCCCGCTTCCACAAGGCCGATGTAAGCTTCCGCCGCGCCGTGGATGCGCGTGCCGTGCAGCACGACTTCGCAGCCGCCGCCGAGCGCGAGGCCCTGCGGCGCGACGACCACCGGCTTCGGCGAATGCTTGATGGCCAGCGTGGTGTTCTGGAATTGCCGCACGGCGAGGTGCAGGTCGTCCCACTCCTGCTCCTGCGCGGTCATCAGGATGAGCATCAAGTTCGCACCGGCGGAAAAATTCTCGCCCTGATTGGCGATCACCATGGCGTCGAAATCGGCGCGCAGGCGCGCGAGGCCCTTGTGGATCATGGCGAGCAAGTCGCCGCCAATGGCGTTCATCTTGGAGTGAAATTCGCAACAGATCACGCCGTCGCCAAGATCGATCAGGCTTGCTCCGGAATTTTTCTCGATTTCCTTGGCGCGCTCCTTGAGCGATTTCAAAAGGATGATTCCCTCGGACTGCGGCGCAGGTTTGTAAGCCTTGCCGGCAAGATCGAAATACGACGTCTCGCCCTGCATGGATTGGTAGAACGATTTCTTTCCGGAGGAAAGAAGCTCCGTGACGAGCGGCGGCAGCGCGTTGCCCTCTTTTTCAAGCTGCTTCGCCATGCGCTCGACGCCGATGGCATCCCACGACTCGAATGGCCCGAGCTCCCAGACAAAACCCCAACGCATGGCGCGGTCCACGTCCACGATCGAGTCCGCAATTTCGGGGACGCGGCGCGCGGCGTAAAGGCACATGCCGGAGATCACGCCCCAGATGAATTTCTGCGCTTTATCGCCTTCTTTTCCTTCTAGCGCCGGGCCGGCCAGCATGCGCAGCCGGGCGCGCGTGTCCTCGATGGCCTTTCCCGCTTCGATGGAAGCAAAGCGCGCCTTCTGCTGCGGGCGGTACTCCATTTTCACGGGATCGAGCGTGAGGATTTCGGATTCGCCTCCGGACTTTTTCACGCGCTTGTAAAAGCCGCTGCCCGTCTTGTCGCCGATCCAGCCGCGCTTCGCCATCTCCTCGATGAGCGGGGGCACGCGGTAGAGTTCGCGCGATTCGTCGTTGGGAATGTTTTCATGGATGTTGCGGATCACGTGCAGCAGGACGTCGATGCCGACAATATCCGCCAGGCGAAATGTCGCCGACCTCGGCCATCCGAGCGCGGGACCGGTGCAGGCATCCACCTCTTCAAACGTCATGCCGAGTTCGTTCATCAGGCGAATCGCATTCAGCATGGAAAATGTTCCGATGCGGTTGCCGATGAAATTCGGAGTATCCTTGGCGACCACGACGCCCTTGCCGAGTTTGTGGTCGCAGAATTCGGCGAGCGTTTCGATCACCTCGGGGAGCGTCGCCGTTCCCGGAATAATTTCGACGAGCTTCAGGTATCGTGGCGGATTAAAGAAATGCGTGCCCGCCCAGTGCTGCTGCCATTCCTCGGGCATCCCTTCCGCGATGCGGCGCACGGGCAGGCCGGAGGTATTGGTGGTGACAATCGTGCCGGGCTTGCGGATTTGCGCGACGCGCGCGAGCAGCGCGCGCTTGATATCGAGATTTTCGGCGACGACTTCGACGATCCAGTCCGCTTCGGCGCAAAGTTTCAAGTCCTCGTCGAAATTGCCGGTGACGATGCGATTCTCGAGGCCCCGCGTAAAAAATGCGGCAGGCCTGGCCTTGACGGCGGCGGCGAGGCCCGCGCGAACAATGCGGTTGCGGACCTCGGGATTTTCCAGGGTCAGCCCGCGCTTTTGCTCCGCGGGCGTAAGCTCCGCCGGCGCGATGTCCAGCAGCGCGCAGGAGACACCGGCATTGGCGATGTGCGCGGCGATGCGCGCGCCCATGGTGCCCGCGCCCAAGACCACGACTTTTTCGATCGCTCTTTTTGCCATTTCTGTTAGGTTAGGCCCGCGACCGGTCCGTTGATTCGCGATCTTTTCAGGCGGATCAAATCGAATCGGATAGCTAAGGGCGCCCATGCAGGTTACAGAAGCGACAATCCGGGGTCAACGAGAAACGCCAGGCATCCGTTTTTGAGGTAACCTTGTAATATTCCTATCATGACCGAAAGTAATACAAAGAAGGTTCTGACCTGGCTTCAGAGCGCGGTTGGGCGCGTTCGTGAATTCGCCTATGCCGAGCCACCTGCGCCCGAGCAGGAGCGGCCCCGCATTGGAGTCGCGCTGGGCGGAGGATTCGCGCGCGGCATCGCTCACCTGGGCGTCCTGCGCGTCCTCCAGGAGGAAAATATCCCCGTTGATTATCTGACCGGAACCAGCGCGGGAGCGCTACTGGCCATCTCCTATGCCAGCGGCCACACCATTCCTGAAATCGAACGGCAGGCACGGGCCACTCGATTCAAAGACTTCGGCAATTGGAAGCTCTCCTGGCTGGGTCTCGCCTCGAACCAAAAGCTGGAACACTACCCCCGCAAATATCTTGGCGTGAGCACGTTTGCAGATTTGAAGATTCCGCTGGCGATCGCGGCGACCGACCTTGCCACGGGGGAGGCGGTCTATTTCTCACACGGGCAACTGGGCCCGGCGCTGCGCGCGTCGTGCGCTTATCCCGGCATGTTTGTGCCGGTCGAAATCGAGGGCCGCATGCTGGTGGACGGATTCCTCGCCGCGCCTGTCCCGGTCGATGCCGCGCGGAGCATTGGGGCTGACATTGTCATTGCCGTGTTTCTGGAAGCTGCCAACAGCCGCAAGCCCTCCAGCATTGTGGACGTGATCGGCCTTTCCTTTGCCATTTTGCAGCGGCATGCGGACCTCGAATGGAGGCGCAGGGCCGACATCATCATTGAGCCGGTGGTGAAAGATTTTCTATGGGATGATTTCGACAGGACCAGCGAATTGATCGCCGCGGGCGAAACGGCCGCTCGCGCCGCGCTGCCGAGAATCCGCGCCGTGATTGCGGCGAAATCCGGCAAGGAAACATCCGAGGTGAATTCAGGCGGGGTGTGACCGAGAACTCCAACGCGTCATCCTTCGGGATTCCCGCCGCTCCGAGTAGGACGGGCTTCAGCTTATCGCTTTCCGATAGGGCTACTTGCGGAAAATCGACAGGCTGAAGCCCGTCCTACAATCAAAATCGAGTAGCCCGCGATTGTTTTCCGAAAATCCTAGAAAACGAACCGCGCGAGTAGATAGAGTGTGTTGTTGGAATCGGCATTCCTTCCCGCTCCATCGTAGTTCGTGGCGGCGCCATTGAAGCGCGTATAACCCGTGTATTGGAGAGTGAGGCCGATGTTCTGAACAGGCCACCACGAGATATTTGCGATATATCCCGCACTTCGCGGGTCGCCGTTCGCACTTCCGGTCACAGGGAGCGGGGGAAGCGACCCTGAATTGAGGAGCAAGGGATCGGGCGTGCCGTCGACATTGAACCATCCGATTGTGCCCGAATACTTGTCGCCGAGATGGTACTCCGCGTTCGCTTGAACGGTGTTGAGGTGATGCCGTAGGAACGACGCTCCCGCGGGGAAGGTTGCGTCAAGCGAGGAATTTTCCCGAATGTACGTGCCGCGGATCGAGAGCACATCGCCACGGAACTCAGGAATCGTCCGGTCGTACTGGAAATCGGCAGCCCAATCGGTATAGCCATCTTCCAAGCCGGTGATGGCTCCTGGTGTCGATTTCATGTGCATTCCGTAGGTACCAACCATAAGGTTGTTGTTCTTCGAGTTTTGCTGCCAGGCCAAGCGCCAGTAAGGGGCGACTCCGCGAATGTTAATGGGTTGGTTCAATCCCGTATTTGGCTGCGCAGCGCCAATGTGCGCGGAGCGGTAAATGGTTCCGGCAATATACAGATGATTGTCCCACATGGCGTACGTGCCGAGTCCTGCAACGTCTTGCGCCAGTCCTCCATTGACGATGGCGCCGGCGGTCGGCCCGGGCGCCCAATCACTGCCTACCCACGGAAAGCCCCATGCCGGAGTACTGTTCCAGAGGTCCTCCACGGTGGGATTGTTGTTCAGGGTGATCCCATAAGCGAGGTCCTTCTTGAATAGCTTTGTGGCATTGGCGTACCGGATGTCGGAGTTATCCCAGGTGAAATGGTCACCCTGGCTGGTATAGGTCACTTGCACGAAACTGCCGAGATGCGTGGCCCAGGCGCCCGCCAAAAAGAGGGAGGCCTGCTGAGGAAACTCAAAACTCCCATTCTGGGCGCCCGGCTGCGGAGATTTCAAATTGGTGAAGGAAGTATCGAATAACACCGAAAGGGGGAAGGACTCCAAAATACTCAGCCCGCTCGTGTTTCCCTTGCCCGGCGAAGTGACCGTAGGTTTCCCGGCCATGGTATAGCCGTTCAGCTTGAACGCGCGCCCAAGCGGCGTCAGTTCCGGCGGCATATAGTGGCAGGACTTGCACGGAAACCCGGTCTGCCGCGCGTAGCTCGGGATCGCGGAAGCCGTCGGCGCTTGCAGGAACAGGCTGGAAAGAAGTGCGAATGTTAAATAGATGATAATCACTGCACGTAAGTATACTCTTTGTTCAATCATGCTGGTTTCTCCCCTTTCTCTTCATCGTTCCCGGTTCCAGGAATTGACACAACCCTGCCCAAGCGGCGCGGTGAGCGCTGGCCGGGGCCGTGTGGGCGTTCCGCTGTTCCACCCGCACGGGTCTTTCATTTAGGGATAAGGGCGGCTAATTCAACGGCCGCCTGAACAGGAACCTCAACTTGGCTTCTTGGCGCCCGCTGGTTTCTTGCCAAACCCGCGGACGATCGGAATCAAACTATCAATCTGTGCCTTGTTCAGGGTTCCTCCGAAGGGTGGCATATTCCCCTTCCCTTGATCAATTTGCGTGTGTATTTCGGCGTCCGTCAGCTTCTTGGCTTCGGGAGAAGCCAAATCCTTCGCCCCGACCGCTTTTCCGACGACGGTATTGCCGGATCCATCGGGGCCGTGGCACTTGGCGCAGTTTGTGTCGAATAGTTTCTGGCCGTCTGACTGCGCTGCCGCGAAATGAGGGAAGGCGAACAGAAACAACGGAAGTAGTGCGATGGCGCCAACTCTGTGTTTTCTTGTGAATCTTTCAAACATTTTTCCCTCGCAAAGTACTGAGAATTGCAAACCTTAGAGCGTCCGAGTACATTTTTGGCACAGGCACCAGTATTTCATCTGTGACGAACCGCACGGGCATTTGTGACGTATGTGACGACAGCCGGTGTACGCGGCACGGATTTCTTGGAATGGGGGAATCGTAGGGACCCGCTCATCACAATACCTCCTTGCAATATAGACCGGGCAGCCACCTGCAAATATTACCCCCCTTGGCAACGAGCCGGAAACAAAATTCGGCGCTCATTTCCTTTCCATCGGCCTTAATTCCCTGTTGCTTTACCGGCTGCAGTTTCGAAAGCGCACAGAATTGGGATGTTGCCTGGCGGCCCAAACGCGTTGCCGATAACTTGCGTTTGCTTCCTCCGTGTCTTAGAATTTTCGTTTCGGTGTGTAATTGCTGAATGAATTGTTGCGCGGCCCTGTTCCAGGCTTGGTGTCTTCCGCTGGCATGCCGAAAAGTTTTTGAGGAGGTTTCGTGTCGACGCCCCTTGAACAGTGGGTGGAATCGGTCGCGCGCATGACGCGCCCCGCACAAATTCAGTGGTGCGATGGGTCGGAAGAAGAAGCCGGCCGCATCGAGGACCAATTGGTTCGCGAGGGCCGCACGTTTCCTCTCAATGAAAAGACGTACCCGAACTGTTTCCTGCATCGCAGCGATCCAAGCGACGTGGCGCGCACGGAAAAAATAACATTCATTTGCTCGCACGACCGCGGCGACGCTGGACCGACCAACAATTGGATGGCCCCAGCCGAAGCGAAGCAGACCATAGGCGCTTTGTTCGAGGGGTCGATGAAAGGCCGCACGATGTACGTGGTTCCGTACATCCTGGGACCGGCAGCTTCGCCGCAGAGCCGCGTCGGAGTCGAGGTCACCGACAGTGCTTATGTCGTCGCGAGCATGCGCATCATGTCCCGTATAGGAAAAGTCGCGCTGGACCGTCTGGGCAGTTCCTCGGATTTTGTTCCAGGACTCCATTCCCTGGGGGATTTGAGTCCCGACCGCCGCTATGTTGCGCACTTCCCCGAAGAAAAACTGATCTGGAGCATTGGTTCCGGGTACGGCGGCAACGCGCTGCTCGGCAAAAAGTGTTTCGCCTTGCGCATCGCGAGCTGGATGGCGCGCGAACAAGGCTGGATGGCCGAGCATATGCTCATCCTGGGCCTGGAATCACCCTCTGGAAAAGTGACCTACATGGCAGCGGCGTTTCCGAGCGCCTGCGGCAAGACCAACCTGTCCATGATGGTTTCCGCGCTGGAAAACGAAGGCTACCGCGTGTGGACCGTGGGCGACGACATCGCCTGGATGCAGGTCGGCTCGGACGGCTACCTGCACGCGATTAATCCCGAAGCCGGTTTTTTCGGCGTGGCTCCCGGCACGAACGAAAAAACGAATCCGAATGTGATGGCGGCGCTGCGCAAGAATACGATCTTCACGAATGTTGCGCTGACTACGCAGCGCGAGCCCTGGTGGGAAGGCATGAATTACGATGCCCCCGCTGGGATGATGGATTGGCAGGGCCGCGCGTGGACGCCATCGAACGGGCCCGCGGCGCAGGCGAATTCGCGTTACACGGTGCCGGCGATTCAGGCGCCTTCGATTTCCCCGCGCTGGGAAGATCCGGCCGGAGTGCCTATCTCCGCATTCATTTTTGGCGGCCGCCGCGCCCGATTGGCTCCCCTGGTCTACGAAGCGAGGAACTGGCAGCACGGCGTCTACGTCGCTGCGACGATGGCGTCGGAAACGACCGCGGCAATAACCGGAGCCGTGGGCGTCACGCGGCGCGACCCGATGGCCATGCTTCCCTTCTGCGGATACAACATGGGCGACTATTTCGGGCACTGGCTCGAAATGGAAAAGAACATCCCTCATCCGCCGAAAATTTTCCACGTGAATTGGTTTCGTAAGGGCGCCGACGGAAAATTCCTGTGGCCGGGTTATGGCGAAAATGCCCGCGTCCTGAAGTGGATGCTCGAACGGATCGAAGGAAAGGCCGCCGCGACGGAAACTCCCATTGGCGCCGTTCCCACATCCAATGCGATTTCACTCGACGGCATCAACGTGTCCCGCGAAACCATGAACGAACTATTGCGCGTCGATCCCGCCGATTGGGCCAAGGAGCATGCCGACGTCGGAGAATTCTTCAAAAAATTCGGCGATCGCCTGCCGGATGAGATCCGCGAAGAGCACGATCGCCTTGGCGAGCGCCTCCAGGGTGTTCCTGTCGTTCGGAAATAGGCCCTCGATTGGCAATTGTTTGTCACCGAATGTGCCTGCAAACGGGGCGAACTTGTTCCAATGTGAAACTTGGTAAGGTCACTCGCCAATGTCGAATCTGCGTTTAATGCAAGTTCAGCTTGTCTTTGATTTTTCCGACTGCTAACATCCGCGTCTTACTAATTCCTTTGCGATTGAGCATGCGCAAAATTCAAAAATCCGTTTCCCATCGAATCGCGTTTTGGACGTTGCTGCTCGTGATCGGCGGACTAACTCTCTCCGGATGCCGCCTGGGAACAACCGATGCAGCCACTCGGGGCCAAGAAGTTTTTGAAACCTGCGTCCCCTGTCACAACGTAGACGGATCGGGGAATCCCGCGGTCGGCGCGCCGAACATTGCCGGGATGAAAGAGTGGTACGTCGAAAGGGAACTCGAAAAATTTCGAGCTGGCGTTCGCGGCATGCATTTTAACGATGTCGAAGGCATGCGCATGCGGCCGATGGCGCTCAGCTTGACGTCCGAGGATGACGTCAAGGCTGTGGCGCATTACGTGGAGACTCTGCCTCCCGTCAGGCATGCATCATCGTTTCCCGGTGATCCAAAAGCCGGAGAGGCGCTGTACGCGACTTGCGGCGCCTGCCATGGCGACAATGGCGCCGGGAATCAGGACTTGGGCGCACCTCGGATTGCCGGGGTGGACGACTGGTACCTCGCCACGGAGCTGAGAAAATTCAGGAGCGGCGTTCGCGGCACAAATCCCAAGGATCGCGAGGGGAGATTGATGCGCCCGATGGCGCGGGCGCTTGCTGACGAAGATGCAATCCGGAATGTCGTCGCCTACGCCGAGACGCTCAAACCTTAGGTCCGAATGACGGGAAACAATCATTCCATGGATCATGCCGAAACGTCGCCCGATCAGGTGGCCAAGACCGTTTTTTGGGTCATCGCGCTTTCTACGGCAGCTTTTGTCGCGGGAGTATTGATTCTAATCCGTTAGCTGGAGCCCCAATGCTGGAGCGGTATCTAACAGCTGCATCGACCTACGCACATTGGATCGATTACCAATTCCTCTTGATCGCGGTATTGGTCGGGTTTTGGCTGATTCTCGCAGAAGTCGTGATGTTTTGGCTGATCTTTAAGTTTCGCGCGAAGGACGGTCGCCCGACCCAATACATCACCGGAGAAGAAACACATCTGAAGCGGTGGATCACGATTCCTCACGTTCTCGTCATCTTGTGCGACATCGTCATCATCGTGCCGGCGATAATGGTCTGGTACAACATCAAGCAGGTCTTGCCTCCGCCCGACGAGACCGTGCGCGTGATCGGCCAGCAATGGGCCTGGAGCTTCCAGCAGGCGGGTCCCGACGGCGTCCTGGACACTGCTGATGACATTCGCACGGTGGGCGAAATGCACGTAAAGGTGAATACCACGTATCACTTTGAACTGATGTCTCGCGATGTGGTTCACAGTTTTGCCATTCCAGCTTTCCGGCTGAAACAAGATGCGTTGCCCGGCCGCACCATCACCGGCTGGTTTCGCCCCAATCGCGTTGGCACGTACGACATTCAATGCACACAGATGTGCGGCATCGGCCATGCAATGATGGCTGGCCGAATTATTGTCGAGACTCCGCAGGACCACGCCGCCTGGTTGTTGCGCAATTCGAGTCCGGAAGTGGCAGGGCAGCAATCCACGCCCGCGCCGGCAATGGATGCGGCCATGACGATGGCGGAGGTGCGGCGATGAGCACGGAAGTCAAACACGCCGAGCCGGGATTCTTTAAAAAATACCTGTGGGCCACGGACCACAAGATCATTGCCATGCAGTATTTGTTTACCGGGATGGCGATGGCCATGATCGGTGGCTATTTCGCGTACGTCTTCCGCATGCAGCTGGGTTTTCCCAATCAATATGTTCCCGGCTATGGAATCGTTACGCCGGGCAGGTACAACGCGCTGGTCACCATGCACGGCAGCATCATGATTTTCTGGGTGGCCATGCCCGTGCTCATCGCCGCATTCGGAAATTTTCTGATCCCGCTGATGGTCGGCTGCGATGATATGGCGTTTCCGCGAATCAATCGCCTTTCCTATCAGATTTTTCTGTTGAGCGCCCTCGTTCTTCTCTCTTCTTTTTTGGTAAAGGGCGGCCCGTTTGGCGGTGCCTGGACCGCCTACCCTCCGCTCTCGGCAAGCGGTGCCTATAACCTAACGCCGATCGGAGCCACGCTTTGGCTGCTCGCAGTCGCGCTGGAATTCGTCGCGTTTTTGCTGGGCGGCATCAACTTCACCGTCACCACGATGAACAGCCGCGCGCCGGGCATGAAAATGTACGATATCCCGATCCTGATCTGGATGATTGTCCTGGCCAACGTCATCTTCATGGCCTCTGTTGGGCCCTTGATCGCCGGCGCGGTCATGCTTCTTTTTGACCAGACGATGTCCACCGGCTTCTACGATCCTACGCGTGGCGGCGACCCGCTCCTGTGGCAGCATCTTTTCTGGTTCTTCGGCCATCCGGAGGTGTACGTCGTATTGCTTCCGGCCATGGGGATCGTGGCGGAAGTCATCGCGGTATTCGCCCGCAAGAAAATTTTTGGCTACAAGACCGTTCTTTACACAACGTGGGCCGTCGGGTTCCTGAGCTTCGTCGTGTGGGCGCACCATCAATTTGTGGCGGGGATTGACCCGCGCATGGCCAATATTTTTTCGGTCACGACGCTGCTGATTTCGGTCCCGGTCACGGAAATGGTGTTCCTGTACATCGCGACGCTCTACGGCGGTTCGATCCATCTGGACACGCCCATGCTCTGGGCTTTGGCATTCATTGCGGAGTTCATGATCGGCGGCGTGACCGGAATTTTTCTGGGTTCGTCCGGCACGGACATCTATTTGCACGATACGTATTTCCTGATCGCCCATTTCCATTACACGTTTGTCCCCATCGCGATCATTGCCGTTTTTGCCGGACTGACTTTCTGGTATCCGAAAATGTTCGGGCGCATGCTCAATGAGACGCTCGGAAAAATTCATTTCTGGGGCACGGTCATTCCGTTCAACGTGATTTTCATTCCGCTGTTCATCACGGGCATCGCCGGCGACCAGCGGCGCGTTTACAATTACGCTCAGTTCGCGGAGCAGTCGCGGCCCGCGTTGCAACATCTGCGCACCACTTCCACGATCGCGCTGCTCTTCATGCTGTCGTTCCAATTTGTCTTTCTGTTCAATTTTTTCTGGAGCCTGCGCCACGGCGAGCGCGCCGGGGCAAATCCGTGGAAGTCCACGACGCTCGAGTGGACGGCTCCGTCACCGCCGCCGCACGGAAACTTTATCGAGCTGCCGACCGTGTACCGCGGCCCCTATGAATATGGCTTGCCGGGCCGCGCGGATGACTTTTTGCCGCAGAACGTTCCGGATTAGGCCCGCCGGAGAAATGGACCTATGAGCGCAAGCGCCAAGCCAATTGCCAATACTCGGAGCGGCACCGGAATTCCGACCGCGCGGCTGATTACCTGGTGGGTGATCGCCTCGGAAATCGTGATCTTCGGCGGCTTGCTCGCCTCCTACGTTATGCACCGGCTGGCTCACCCGGAATGGACCGAAGCAGCATCGCACACGCTCACATGGGCGGGAGCGCTCAACACGTTCGTGCTTCTAACGTCCAGCTTGTGCGCCGTGCTGGCTCACAAGGCCGCGGACGCTCATGACGGCCCCCGCGCCGCGAAGCTCTTGCGCCTGACTTCGCTCGGCGGGTTGATCTTCCTCTGCGTCAAGGCATATGAATGGACCATCGACATCCGCGAAGGGTTCGTGCTTTCCTCGGGCGGTTTTTGGTCGTTCTATTACACGCTGGCGGGGCTGCACGGCCTCCACGTACTCGCGGGAATGATCATCCTGCTGATCGTTGCGGCGGACGCGGCGAAAAATCAGGAATTGCAGCGCGTGGAATGTATCGGGCTGTACTGGCACTTCGTCGACATCGTTTGGATATTTCTATTTCCGTTGCTTTACATCGCGCGGTGAAGAGCAATGACAAGGAATCATGACGACTGAAGCTCACGTTCATCATCCCAACTACGTCAAGATCTGGGCCGTCCTGGTTGCGTTGCTCCTCGTGAGCGTTCTCGGCTCCATGACCCATATTCGCGACGTGGTGCTCATCGCTGCTTTCGGAGTTGCCGTGGCCAAAGCGTATCTGGTCGCCAGGAATTTCATGCACGTCAATGTTGAAAAACGCTGGGTGCCGTATCTTTTGATTATGTGCCTCCTCTTCATCGCGATTCTATTCGCAGGCGTGGCCCCCGACGTGATGAAACACAGCGGCCTGAATTGGAATAAGAATCCGGCGAGTCAGCCAGCGCAATCCGGTGCGAGCGCGGCAACCAAAAATGAGTAGCCCTACCACAACAATCGAATCGCGAATGGCCCATCCCGCACCAGACACCGGGAAACGCCTGCCCAACTCCGTTCTGGCCATGATCATTTTTGTCGTCGCTGAAATCATGTTTTTCGCGGCGCTGATGAGCGCGCACACCATCGCGCGCGCCACGGTGATGGGTGGCGTCTGGCCTCCCGCCGGCCAGCCGCGCCTGCCCGTCGAACGAACCGCGTTCAACACGGCGATCTTGCTCCTCAGCGGCGTCCTTTTGTTTATTGCCAATCGCCGCGTGCGCGCCGGCTACGAGAAAGCGCGTCCCTATCTGGCGGGCGCCATCGCCATGGGGATTGCCTTTGTGCTCCTGCAAGGAGTGGAATGGATCGGGCTCCTCCGCGAGGGCCTGACGATGCAATCCAGCGCCCACGGCGCGTTTTTCTACCTGATCGTTGGCGCGCACGCCCTCCACGCCGTAGTCGCCATCGCTGTGCTGACGGCGCTCTATTTCCCGATGCGCCGCGGCACGCTCGCTCCATCCACGTTCGCGGCCGCGCAGGTGTTCTGGTATTTCGTCGTCCTGCTGTGGCCGGTGATCTACTTGCGCGTGTATTTGTGAGAGGCTTATGCGTAGATTAAATCTTGTAGTGCGTTTCCTCATCGCCGCAGCTGGTGCGTCGCTGATCCCCGGCGCGGCATGGGCTTGTCCCGCCTGCATGGTAGGCGACCCCAAAACCGCCGGCACCTACTTCGGAATGACTCTGGTCATGAGCGCGCTGCCGATTCTTCTCGTCTGTGGCCTCGGCTATTGGCTGTGGCGCCGACATTCGTAGGACGGGCTTCAGCCTGTCTGCCTTTTGCCCGCGCAACAATCAAAACCAGACAGGCTGAAGGCCGCCCTACTCACAAAATGGATTGAATTTCCTCGTCAATCGAGATGTGCGTCTGCTCGAAACCATCGATCATGTAGGCGGGGCCGGAAACCTGGCTGAAGTGAAAGAATCGGCTGATGTGGTAATCCTCGTCGAGCGCCCCGAAAGTGCGCTCGACCTCGCTGCGTTCCATGCCAAAATCCGCGAGCGGCGCAAGGAATGCAAAGCCGCCCGCGATGGCCAGATATTTCTCGACGATTTCGCGCAGTGTCATGGTTTCAGATCCAGACGTACACGCCGGAATCTCCGTAGGGCGCATTGACGTAAAACAGATTCGCCTCTGCCACTTGTCCCAGGGCCTCGCACAATTTCGCGGCTCCGTGCTTGGCGCAGAAGAGCGCTCCAGGGGACGCTGCGATCCGCTCCGTCTGGTCGAGGCTGGACACTTCACGCCGCGAGATCCAGAGCCAGGTTGCCGGCTTGCCGCAATCGCTGCACGCGCCATCCAGTTCTTCAAGACGCGTTAGGATCGCGGCGGCAACTTCGGAGCGCAGGCCGGCCGCGGCGAAATCTTCCCGGCCCAGGAAAAAATATTGCGTAAAACTCTCGCCGTCCGGTTCAAAGGCAACCACGCGGCTTGGGCAAGCCGCCAGTTCCGGCTCCAGCAGGCCGGCCAGGCAATCGAAGCAGACCGAAACTTCCGGCCGTGCGGGATTGCGGCGCGACTTGGCCTTGCCGCGAAGGTACAGCGTATCCGGGATGAAAGTGGCAATCCAGTGGTGTCCGTTTTCCAGATGGATGCATTCCGCGGGCCAGCGCATCAGCCGCGCCAACAAACCGCGCGAACGCGGACGAATCGATATTCCCGGATAGGCCTGGTCCACGCTAAGGCGCGCCATAACGCGGCGATGTTACCAGAATCCGGGACAGCGCCAGAAAAAATCCGCTATCATGGGAGGTGGAGTAGCAGAGACTTCAGTCTGTGGGTTTTAGACCTTGCAAGGACTAACCCCCACAGACTGAAGTCTGTGCTAGTAAAAACATCGTTCGCGAACGAAACCCGAAAATCATTCATCTTAAATTTGAGGAGGCTTCATGCCGATTGCCGTAGGACAGCCCGCTCCCGACTTCACCCTGAAAGACCAGTCGCAAAAGGAAATCAAGCTTTCCGATTTTGTGGGCAAGCGCAACGTCGTACTCATTTTTTATCCGCTCGATTTCAGCCCGGTCTGCACGAACGAACATGCCTGCTTCGTCAACGATTTGAAGCAATTTGAGTCGCTCGACGCGCAGGTTCTCGGCCTGAGCGTGGATAGCGTCTGGGCACACAAGGCATTTGCCGAAAAGATGGGGATCACCTACCCGCTCCTCGCTGACTTTCATCCCAGGGGCGCAGTGGCCGATAAATTCGGCGTCTATCTCGCGGAAAAAGGAATCACGGGCCGGGCCATCGCCATCATCAACAAGGCGGGAAAAATCGCCTGGTTCAAAAATTACGATATTCCGGTCGTGCCGGACATGAAGGAAGTCGGGCAGGCCCTGGCAGCGGTCAAGTAAAAGGGGGAATCCGGGCGCGGTTGCAATCTGTTGAGGATCTCGCGGACGCCGCGCCCTCGTTTCCCGGTCTCGTCCCGTTCGTTACTTCTTGGCAGCGTCTTTCGTAAGCTTGCGGATGTATCCAACCAGTTCCCACCGTTCCTTGTCCGTCAAAGTATCTTTCCAGGAAGGCATCGGACCGCGGCCATTCGACATTTTCCAGAACAGCGACCCATCGGTCTCTGCGGCCATCATCTTCGCGTCCGTGAAATTCGCGGGCTTGACCTTGATGGTTTTGGCGCCGGGACCGTCCCCCAGGCCCTTCTCCCCGTGGCACAGCACGCAATTATCCGTAAAAAGTTGCTCCGCATCAGCCAAAGTTTCCGGAGTGGGCGGGAATGGATTCTTCACTTTCTTTGCGTCATCCGGCGCGACCCAGGGCACGGGAGCCGTTTCCTGAGCTACCACGCGTCCAAAGGCAAAAATGCACATTCCAAGCACGAGGTAGGCGCCGATCGCGCGCGCCAGCCACACAGAAGCTCCCTTGTTCAATCCACTCATTCCGATGTCTCCCTATTTGAATCGAGATTTTGCGAAGCGCCAAAAATTCTGCCACAAGACACAACTTATTTCACCTCCTAAACCTTCCATAGTGATTTGATGCTTGCCTTCCGTCCGAAGATGTCATGCGTCGCTAGTCTTGGGTGTATCATCTGCGGCACGGATAGGAAGGCACTGTAATCAAAATGCCGCCAAAGAAACAAAAGTCTGAAAAGATTTTACCTGCCCCGAAGTGTGACTGCGATTGTGTGCGGTGTGATCGTGGCGACCACTGCGCTCAAAAGCCAAAGTGCGAGCATCCAGCTTGGAGGGGAATATTTACTAGGCCAAAGAAACCGATTCGGAAGTCGTAGAAGGCTGATGATTGCGCTGTTTCTTTCTTTCCTCTTTCCTTACCCATTCCACGAATAGTTCCTGAAATTCCTCTTGGGTGTAGATTCCCCGGTGAATAAGGAGTGTGTTCATGGCGTAAATAGTCGCCTTGAATGCCTCATCTCTAGAAGCCGCACGCATTGCTTCCTCGTAGGACATTAGCGTCTCCCCTTTCTCAATTCTGCCGGCAGGTATGCATGAAGAAAGCTATGGGCGATCCCGCGGATGGGAAAACAGATCGCGGTGTAGCTGGCCACCACGCGCCCCTCAATGTTTCCGAGTTTTGCCCAGTGTAGCCGCTTACTCCACTAAATTCACACAGAGTGTACACACGCGCTATATCTGGGCGCAATGCATAATTCGCATGCAGCTATTTGGCTCCGCCGGGAGTCACCTTCGTCAGTCTGTTTGAAGTGCACAATCGCTCAGATTTTCTTCTGCGTACTCAGGAAAGGCTACAGCTTCCCGCCAAAGGTGAGCCAGAGGAGCGCCGCATTGAGGACGATGATCGCGGCAGCCATGAACCAGCCGAAAATCGCCGTGATCGGGCCATTCGTGAATTCGCCCATTTTGGAGCGATCGCCGGTAAATTGAATCAGGGGCACAACCGCAAACGGCAACTGGAAGCTCAAAATCACCTGGCTCAGAATGAGAAGCGAAGTCACGCGCCCTTCGCCCATGAATCCGATAACAATCGCCGCCGGAATAATGGCCATCGACCGCGTAATCAAGCGCCGCAGCCAGGGCTTCAATCGCCAATGAAGAAATCCCTCCATGACAATCTGCCCGGCCAGCGTCCCCGTGAGCGTGGAGTTCTGTCCCGAACAGAGCAGCGCCCCGGCAAACAGCACGCTCGCGAAACTTGCGCCCAACACAGGGGTCAGCAGTTGGTATGCCTGGCTGATGTCCGCCACGTCATTCATGCCGCGCACGTGAAACGCCGCGGCGCCGAGAACCAGGATGGCCGCATTGATGAAGAGCGAAAATCCAAGCGCGAGCGTGGAATCGAGCGTGGCAAAACGGATCGCTTCTCGTTTTCCTTCCATATTCAATTTGAAGGCGCGCGTCTGCACGATGCTGGAATGGAGATACAAATTGTGCGGCATCACCGTGGCGCCCAAAATGCCGATCGCGAGATAGAGCATCTCGCGGTCCTTCAGGATCTGGAATGTCGGAAGAAATCCTCGCGCCGCTTCGATCCAGAGAGGCCGCGCGAAGAAAATTTCATATGCGAAACACGCGCCGATGGTCATGATCAGGGTGATGACCAGCGTCTCGAGCACCCGGAAACCGCGCCCCTGTAACGCCAGGACGAGCAGCACGTCAAAGCCCGTCAGCAGCACGCCCGGGAGCAGCGGCAACCCGAACAGCAGCTTCAGCGCCACCGCGGACCCCAGCACTTCCGCCAGATCGCATGCCGCGATGGCAATTTCGCAAAGCACCCAAAGAACCGCTGTCGTACGGCGCGAATAATGCTCGCGGCAAGCCTGCGCGAGATCGCGGCCCGTCGCTATTCCGAGCTTCGCGGAAAGCGCCTGGAGAAAAATGGCCATGAGGCTGGAAATCATCACGGCGCTGAGGAGCGTGTAACCATACCGCGAGCCGCCCCCCAGGTCCGTCGCCCAGTTCCCGGGATCCATGTAACCGACAGCAACCAGATATCCGGGCCCCGCAAACGCAATCATTTTCCGAAAAAAGGAAGCGCCCGCCAGGATCGGAACGCTGCGGTACGACTCGGGAAGCGAGGGAGAACCTGTTCGCGGGTAAAGACTGCCTTGCGAAGCGGACCCTGCTTCGTCCGTATTGCCGGCGCCAGAAATCGCCTCAGCGGGGGCAGGGGATAGGGGAGACACGGCCATAGTTAACCTGGATAAATATCTCAAATAAACTAGCATTAACGCTTCGGCCAGTCAATCCTAAAGCCGTGAGGGTGTGCTTGATAATCTGCAACGAGTGTTGTGGCGCCGGCGCTACAAAAACAGGCGAAACAGGCACGGACGTTGCCCATGCCGCTGTCCCGGGGAATATGGTAGTGTCGGAAATGAAACGGAGGAACCCATGGCGCAAGCGGGTGGCGAGCAGGTGCAAGTTCAGATCAAGGCGGATGAAAAGGAATTAGTCGGACAATTCTCCAACCTGGTGATGTTTCACCACACGGCGGAAGAATTCACAGTGCATTTCATCTACGTGTTTCCGAATGTGCCGCAGGGCAAACTGGTTTCGAGCGTGATCGTAACCCCGGGGCACGCGAAACGAATCATGCGCGCGCTCGAAGAAAATATCAGGCGGTACGAGAAGCAGTTCGGCCCCATCCGCGAAGTCCCCGAGCCGACCCCCGTCCCCAACGTGGGCTTCGTGCAGTAGGACGAAGCTGCGCGTACCTCCTCGCCGGCCGGCGTGGATAAGATCCACGCGGAAGCCGCAAGATTCAAAGACAACACAAATATGGGTCCCCCGTGCGGAACACCCTTTTGAAATCAACACCTTACGGTTGCATAGTTCCCGTGGCGAAACATGGTGCACGAACTCCCCTTGGAGTGCGAAATAGGCATGCTAAATTAGACTCGGAACCGATCCTGCTCGGGCTTCAAGGCCCGGCCGGACCGGGCATTCAGTTTAAAAGTGGAGTTCGAACTCGCAGGATCCGATGAAAGCCGCTTGCTCGAGTTGTGGCGCCCAGCACTCTCTACCAGACAAGCAATTGGTGGGTCTCCCCCGCGTGCAATTTCAGTGTGCCAAATGCGGAAAAAACACCGTGCTCGAAATTGCTCCCAGTCCTGACACGACTCAGGTTCTGTCGCCCCTGCCGGGGTTTGCGCGCAGCGCGGGTGCGCCCTGGCTTGCGGGAAGTAGTGGCGCCGAAGCGAGTTCCTTGCAATTGCCCAAAGGAAAGGCAATAGCACTCTCTGTGATCGCCGGCCCCTCCCGCGGCCTTGTCTATGCGGTGGAGAAACCTCGCGTTGTCTTGGGAAGGGCGGACGCCGATATCGTCATCAATGACAAAGAGATTTCACGGTGGCATTGCGCCATTGAAATCAAGGGTGACATCATCCGCTTGCGCGATATGGATTCGACCAATGGCACGTACTTTGCCGAAGAACGCGTCCGGGTCGCGGAACTGAATCACCTCTCTGAATTCCGCATCGGCGCTTCCGTCATTCTTGTCAGCGTCACGCCCAAGCTCGCCCTCGTACCTTAACCGCAAATGGTGTGAGTGGCGCAGGCTTCAGCCTGCGGGTTTTCCACCAGTGAAGACTCCTACCGTGGCCGGCGCTGGCTTTGAACCTCGGCCGCAAAACCCGCAGGCTGAAGCCTGCGCTACTACCCCTCACACCCTCCGCGTTTCGTGTTACCGTACCCCACTGGATTTCCAATGCCCGCTCTGACTGCGATTCTAATTTCGTACAACGAGGAACTGGACTTGCCGGGCGCGCTCGCCTCGCTGGCGGGAATTGCCGACGAAATCATTCTCGTGGACTCGGGTTCCGCGGACCGGACCTGCGAGATCGCACGCTCGTTTGCCGCTCGCGTGTATACGCGCAAACTCGACAGCTTTGCCGAACAAAAAAATTACGCCGTTTCCCTTTCCTCGAACGAATGGATTCTTTCCATCGACTGCGACCATGAATTGAGCCCCGAACTGCGCGCCTCGATGCTCGCGTGGAAACAGCAAATTCCCGCTAAAAACGGCTACGAAATTCTCCAGTTGACGAATTATCTCGGCGGGTGGATCCGGCATTCCGGCTGGTATCCTGAATTCAAAGTGCTTCTCTTTCGGCGCGACAAAGGAAAGTTTGTCAGTGCGCTGCATGAGCGCGTTCATTTGGAAGGCCCGGCCGGCCGTTTGAACGGCCACCTGTTCCATTACACGGTCCGGTCCCTCGCCGAGCACACAGCCAAGCTCGATGCCTTCTCGACAATGGCCGCGGAAGATATGTTCGCCCACGGACGCAAGAGTTGGCGCGCCGCCATGATTTTTGCTCCCCCGTGGACGATCGTCCAACGACTTGTGTTTCAGCTCGGCGTTCTGGACGGACACCGCGGCTGGCTGATCGCGTGGCTCTCCGGGAAGTACATTTATCTCAAATATCGCAAACTGGGCCGGTTGCTCGCCGGGGAAAAGCTTGCCCACCGATCCTGGCCAAGTCCCGGCGAGGCCTGAGCGTGCGCCCGCTCCTTGTCGACCTCGGCCGTGACTATCGCGGAGGGCAGCACCAGGCTTTGCTTCTTCTGCAGGGCTTGCGCGAGCGCGGCCACGCTCCGGAATTGATTGCGGTCCGCGATTCGCTGCTGGCATTGCGCGCGAAGGAAACCGGCGCGCCCGTGCATGTTGCCGAACCGGGATGGCGCCGGCTCACCGCTGCGTTGCAAATCCGCAAGTTGTTGCGCGAACACCGGCCCGACCTCGTGCACTCCAATGAGCCCCACGCGTTAAGCTCCGCATGGCTCGCGCGAGCCCATCGCAGTGTTCCGATCGTGGTCGCGAGGAGGATCGCTCTTCCCCTTTCACAGGGCCCTTTTTCTCTTGCGCGATACCGTGCGGCGGCACGCATCGTTGCCGTTTCTCATTTCGTGGAGCAGTCCGTGATTCAGAGCGGACTTCCTGCGGACCGCGTTTTGGTAATTTATGACGGCGTGCAAATCTCTCCGGAGATTTCTCAAACACAACGGGATAGCGCACGCAAGGAGCTTGGAATCCCGCGAGAAATTTCCTGCATCGGAAATGTCGCAGCCTTCGTGCCGGAGAAAGGGCATGCGTTCCTGCTCGATGCATTTGCAACATTGCGAATGCAGTTCCCCGAATGCGGGTTGCTCCTTCGCGGAGAAGGTCCTGAATTGTCGAAGCTGCAATCTCTCGCGCAGCAGCTTCACGTGGCCGGCGCGGTAAAATTCTTCCCCCCAACAATCGAAATGGAAACCATGTTTGCGGCGATGGACATCTTCGCATTCCCCTCCCACGAAGAACCCCTCGGCAGCGCCTTGCTCGCGGCCATGGCACACGGCTTGCCCGTTGTAGCGGTTGCGCGCGGAGGAGTTCCCGAAGTCGTGGAAGACGGGAATAACGGCCTGCTCATGAAGGATCTCGATCCCGACTCGTTTGCATCCGCCATCGCGCACCTCGTTGCGCATTTCGATGAGGCAACCCGCGTCGGCCGGGCCGCCCGCGAAACAGTCATGACGCGCTTTTCCGCGGATCGAATGGTGGAGGAAACGCTCCGCTTGTACGAACATCTGGTGACTGGTGACAAGTGACTGGTGACTGGTGGTGTCCGGACCGATCTAGCCTTGATTCCGAATCTCGAATCGCCAGTCACGCCTCCACGGGGGTCCCAAATTACTATTCACGAATCACCAATCACAAGTCACGATTCACCAGTCACCAGTCACGCCTTCTCCCCACAAACGCCAAAAGCGCCTGTCATCCCGTTCCCGCGGAATGTCAGGCGCTCCTGGGTAAAACCTTACGCCAGTTGTTTGCCTTCGCGTGTCCCTCCTATCCTTGCAGCGGTTTCCCTGAGCCGACTGGGGCGTTAACCACCCACCGGCCACTGGGCTCTAGGAACTCAAGTCCGATGACAAACCCTTCGCGGTGCGGGCGGCAGTAGGCCACGCGAGCCAGGGCATGGAAATCGCCAGGCAACGATTCGAAGTTCAGCGTTTCGCCGGGCCGCCAGCGCCGGATGCTCGGGACCCGCGCCCCGCGAGAACTGACGTCCTCCGTGAACGTCGTCTCCACGTAAGAAGCGGATTGCTGGCCGGAAATATGAACTGCCACCGTCATCGGAATTCTTTTTTCGAGTCGCTCGACAGCAAATGTTTGAGGCATCGTTTCCCTCAGTAATCCGGTGTGCTCTCCGCTGCGGCGGACCCGCGCCCGGTTTTCTTTACAAACAGGCCGCGATGCGGGCCAGCGTTCGAATCCCATCCGGTCGCCGCTTCATTCCATACAGAGCCCGGTCCGCAGCATCGAACAGTCCGTCAATCGTTTCCCCGTCCCGCGGAAAAACGGCGGCACCGACGCTCACCGTGACATGCGGAAATTCGCCGTCCTTTGCCAGGCGCTCACAAATGCGCCGGCTCACGGAGGCGGCCGCTGCCTCGCCCGCTTCCGGCAACACCACGGCAAATTCATCGCCGCCATATCGCGCTGCAGTGTCCATGGCGCGGGAATGGATCCGGAGCACGCTTGCCAGGCGGCAGATGGCGCGGCTGCCGACCAAGTGCCCGTGCTCGTCATTGATCGTCTTCAGGCCATCAAGGTCGAGCAATAGGACGGCAAATGGGCGACCGGTGCGGCGCGAGCGCTGCATTTCCGTTTCCATGACGTTGATCAGCGTGCGGTAGTTCAAAAGCCCGGTCAGCGAATCCGTCACGGCAAGCAGGCGAACCTGATCGAACAATCGTGCGTTATCTAGCAACGCCCCGCCCAGGACCAGTGCATAGCTGCCCACCTTCAGGAATTGGGCCGCGGTGAACGGCGCGTCGAGTAACCTCTCGGATTGCGTTGCCAGAACATGGCAACCCACGTTCATCCACAGAGCTACGCAAAATGCGCGGTCGAACGGGGAGGCATGACGTCGCGATCTGCGGCCAAATCCAATAGCCGCAATGCCAAACAGAATGGCCGGCAGAAGATCCCCCGGCCTGGAAAGCAGAGCTTTGGGGTGCATTACGGGTTCCAGGGGAGACCCGAAATATGCGGCACTGGTCATATAGGCCACGCCGACGACCACGACGAGCGCGATCGCAATCTCCCGTCCTGGCTCGCGTGAGTTCGGCACGCGCCGCTCCACAATGAGCGCCGCAATCAGCACCAAGGCCAGCAATGTCCGGCTCACCATCCACGCCAGAGGCACGCGCATCTGACTGAAGGCGCTGGAAGCCAAAATGTCGTAGAAATTGAATGTCGCGGCGGTTTCGATCGCGCCGGAAAGCACGAATCCAAAGGCAAGTATCAGTGTAAGACGGTCGTGCGTGCCGCGGAACCGCACCAGGGCGTTCGCGGCGTACGTGAAGCAAAGCAGGCTGCCAACAATTTGCAAGTAGGAATAGAGTATGGGCTCAGAGGAAAACGGAAGCCGGCGCAGCCACGCAGCCAACGCCAGAAACGCGACCCCGGCGACAATTCGGAGAAGCCACCGAAGGCGCCAACTCCACGACCGAATTTGATTCCACACACTCACCGCTACCCCCGTTCAGCAGTTTCATGGGCCCCAATTCTTCCTGCGTAACATTGGGGAGCAAGTTCAGAGCCTTTTTAGAAAAGATCTGCCCAGTTCTGTAAATTGCTTATAACAAACAACTTGTAGATTTGGCGTGTTGGATGGCGTAAGGGTGCGCGCAGCCCATTCCCGGAGAATGGGTAGGAATGTAACCGGTACTCCAACGGCCTTCCCAATCCGGCACACACTAGTGGCTAATTTGACACTACTCAGGCGTTGAGTTATGGGGCTGAATTAAGAATTTATAATATTGATGGCGCTGGCTTTATGCCTTAGGGGGCTGTGGCGGAAGGTCCCGGGCTTCCTGCTTGTCCTGAAACCCTGCGGTTTTGTGAGACCCATCGCAAAAGGGCTTATTTGCGGAGTGGCCGCAACGGCAAAGCGCGACGGCAGTCCGCCCGCCGAGGCCGTACGGCTTGCCCTCCATGTCAACGAGTTCGACTTCCCCTTCGACGCGCAAGGGACCGTCATTGCGGACCGTGATTTTCGTGGATGGCATTTGTGCTCCCAGATGCCGAGCTCGTCGCCCCGGCCAGGCCGGGGCGCTCAACAGAAAAGCGAAGCCCGCATTTTTCCCTTAGTATTTCGGCATCCTCGGATCGACTTCATCCGCCCACGCCAGGACGCCGCCCTTCAGGTTCCACAGCTTCTTGAACCCGGCCGTTTGCAGGAAATGGATGGCGTCGGCCGAGCGCTTTCCGCTGCGGCAGTGCACCACCATCTCGACGGAACTGTCGAGCTCGCTCACGCGGCGCGGGAGTTCCCCGAGCGGGATTAACTTTCCATTTAAGTTGCAAATCTGATATTCGTGCGGCTCGCGCACGTCCAGGATGAACAATTTCTCGCCGCGGTCCTGCCGCGCCTTTAACTCTGTTGCCGTAATTTCCGGAATACCGTCCGTCATTGCAGGGGCCTCCTCGCCTCGAATTCCGCAGAATTCTTCATAATCGATCAGTTTTGTAATCGTCCGGTGCTCGCCGCAAAGGGGGCAATCCGGGTTCTTCTTCAATTTCAATTCCCGAAAGCGCATGGCCAGGGCGTCGAAGAGCAGGAGCCGGCCAACCAGCGGCTCTCCGGTGCCCAGAATCAGCTTGATGGTTTCCATCGCCTGGATCGAGCCGACGATACCGGGAAGCACGCCCAGCACTCCACCTTCCGCGCAAGAAGGGACGAGACCCGGCGGAGGGGGTTCGGGGTACAAGCAGCGATAGCACGGCCCGCCCGGGTATCCGAAGACGGTCGCCTGTCCCTCGAAGCGGAAAATCGAACCGTATACATTCGGTTTGCCGAGCAGCACGCTGGCATCGTTGACCAGAAAACGCGTCGGAAAATTGTCGGTGCCGTCCACGATGATGTCGTAATCGCGGAACAATTCGAGCGCATTGTCGCTGGTCAGCCGCGTTTCGTACGACACGATTTCAATCGCCGGGTTGAGCGCCGAAAGCCGCGCCTTAGCAGCTTCGGACTTGGGCTTTCCAACATCAGCCGTGGTGAATGTCACCTGGCGTTGTAGATTCGAGGAATCGACTACGTCGAAATCCACGAGTCCCAGATGTCCTACGCCCGCAGCGGCAAGATAGAGGCCGAGCGGCGCGCCCAGCCCTCCCGTGCCGATTGTCAGCACGCGGGCGCGCTTGAGCTTAAGCTGCCCCTCCATGCCCACCTCCGGCATGATCAGGTGCCGGCTGTAGCGCTGAACCTCTTCCTTGGAAAGCTTCACTTCCTGTTGCTGCATTGTGTCAGTCGGAATTGCCACGGAAGTTCTCCTCTAAATCCTTAAACCTCAAAGCGTTGTCATTCCGCGGCGACCTCGGAATGACAACGCGAGTCAGTTTTCGAGCTGGCCTCGGAACCACCGGCGATTGAAGGCACGATGCTGATCGTGTCGCCATCCTTGGTTCGTGTATTTTCCTTGTCGAGGAAACGTATGTCCTCGTCGTTCAGGTATACATTCACGAAGCTGCGAATTTTTCCGTCGTCGGTAAAGAGATGTTTCCTCAACTCGGAAAACGTGCCCGTCAGGCTGCCGAGCGCCTCGCCCACCGTGGCCGCGCTACACTCGATGCTGGACTGCTTTCCTGTGAATTGGCGGAGCGGCGTCGGAATCAAAACCTTTACGGCCATACGGTCGTTTCCCCTTTGCTGGACTCAGGCGAAAGCTCAACTGGAAACTCGCCAAACAAACAATTATATCGGATGCGCGAACAGTGACTCAAGGTTCAAGCGGGAAGCTCAGCCCTCAGACCCTTCACCGGCAACCCGTTCCGGCACAACTACTTCCGGCTGAAATTTCGAACGGTCATCCTCCAATTGCCAAGACGTCAAATCCTTAGGGACACCGCCGTCCACGCTTACGATTACATAGCTGTACCACGGCCAGGCATGCTCGCGGTCGAATTCGCTCGGCCGGGCAGGATGGTCCGGGTGGGAATGATACCACCCCAGGAGATCGAGTCCACGTTCGGCTGCGGCGCGCTCGGCCGCGCGAAAATCCTCCGGCGTAATCGAAAACCGGTTGCGGGGAGAATCGTCGCGCCGGTTGATCAGCGGAAAGAGAGCGCGCACTTCCCGCTCTGCGGCGTCGCCATCCGTTCCGAGCATCGCGCCGCAACACTCGTGCGGATAATCCTTCGCGCCATGATCGCGGATTTCCTGTTCCAAATTTTTTGCAAGCAGCAACATAAAGTCTTTCTTTATCGAATGGCGCTCTTGCACGCTGCTGAAAAATTAAAACGTTGTCATTCCGAGGCACGCTGCGTGCCGAGGAATCTCTCTTTGTTTGCGCCTAAATCGAAGAGAGATTCCTCGCTTCGCTCGGAATGACAAAATAAGGCATTTCTCCGCAAACTGCTAAACTTCGTCCCAGAAACGCTCGCTCAGATATTTTGTTCCGGAATCCGGGAAAATCGTCACGATGACGGCGCGCTCATTCGGCCCAAGCGACGCGGCCACTTGAAAACATCCTTCGAGAGCGGCGGCGGCGCTCGGGCTCAGCAGCAATCCCTCTTCGCGCGCAGCCCGCTTGACCAGGCGATACGCTTCTTCCGTTCCGACTGCCAGATTGGCATCGGCAAGCGTCGCGTCATAGATGCCCGGCACAATCGCTGTCGCCATGTGCTTCCATCCTTCCAGCCCATGGAAGGAAGCGTCGGGCTGCAAGCTGATGCAGCGAATCGCGGGATTTAATTCCTTGAGTCGCCGCGTGGTGCCCACAAAAGTCCCGCTGGTGCCGAGTCCGGCGACGAAATGAGTGATGCGTCCCGCAGTCTGTTGCCAGATTTCGTTTGCGGTGGTCTTATAGTGGGCGCGCCAATTTGCGGGGTTGCCGTACTGATCCATATAAAAATATTTGCCGGGCTCGGCGGCAATGATTTCCCGCGCGCGCAAAATCGCGCCATCGGAGCCTTCATCCCCCGGCGTGATCATAAGCTCGGCGCCAAATGCCTTGAGAATTTTCTTCCGCTCTTCGCTCGCGCTTGCGGGCAAACACAGTTTCACGCGATAGCCCAGCGCCGCGGCAATCATGGCGTAGGCAATCCCGGTATTGCCGCTCGTTGCGTCCAGGATGGTCTGGCCCGGTTTCAGTTGCCCGGAGCGTTCCGCCTCGCGGATCATCTCCAGCGCCGGGCGGTCCTTTACCGAGCCGCCCGGATTGAACCATTCCGCCTTGCCATAAAATTCCACGTTTGGATAGTTCGGCCCGAGTCTCTCAAGACGCAGAAGCGGCGTATTCCCGATACAATCGAGCACGTTGCGGCCAATGGTTCCCGTGTTCGCCGACGCTTCGGCCCAAAGAGGCTTTTTTGCGGTGTTCATATGTCGCAGAATTCTCTGCCCTCTTCCACAACGCCTGCCGAGGGTCTTTTCGACTGACAAAAGCCCACACCCGGATCCTATGGATGCCGGACTGGCTCCATTGTATCCAGCTAATTTAGCATAAACTCCGCCGATTCCGGCCGTGGTAGCGCAGGCTTCAGCCTGCGGGGTTTAGGGCAACTCGGGCGAAAAACCCGCAGGCTTGAAGCCTGCGCTACAAAAATCTGTCCCGCGCGGTTTTTCTTAATCCCTCTCAGCGGTGGATGATGCTTACACTTACTGCGTGGTGAGAGATGTGCTGTGGCCGATGACTTTTGCCTTTACACCCCACCGCGCCGCCCGTATTCTTAAAATCTATGTGGGATGTGAAAGACAAGTTCCCGGCCAAGTTGATGGATGGCTTGTCGACCACAGGCTTCGTCGTCAGCAGCACGGGCGGCGTGATGCGCGTCGAAAAGTACGGCTGCGGCGCCGAATTCCGCCGCACCTCCGACGAGCACTACACGATGACGATTCTCCCCACCATCCTGCTGAACGGCCAATTCGTCCGCCTGTGGGACGCAGGCTACCAAAAATTTCTGCTCACCGACGACGGCAGAAAATTTCCCGCGCGCGCCGAGCAACTCGTCAACATGCGCAAGTTCAACGAAGAACTGAGAACCGCCCTCGGCGTTCCCACCTACTACAACGAAGCCCTCGGCTCAACTTCGCTCGTGTCCGTCTACGACCGCGTCAAAGGTCGCACTGGCGATATCCCCGACAAAACCGTTGGCGTGAAACCCCCCACGGGTCACTGATTCATGTTGCGAGCGGGGTAGGTGGCTTCCACTTCGAAGCAGGGTTGAACTTCGCGTGCTCAGCCCATGGTGTTTTTTTTCGAGCCTTGAGAGATAATCCAGACGCGAGAGGTCAATAGGAAAAAGGGAGGGCTCGCTACCCACCCATCTTTGGATGTGGATTTGCGGCGCTCCCCAGAAGTAAGATAGTTGGGCATCTGTATTCTCTTGGGGAGATAGATTAGTGACTGTCAACCGTGGTTCAATTGGAGATTTCGACGCCTTTGTTAAGGGGCAACAACCCACCGCGACGAACGACGAGCCCGTCAATTGGGAGCAAGTGCGCGACGACTGGCTACGCCGCCTGAATGAACTCTATGAAAAAATAGAGTCATTCCTCGCGAAATATATCGATTCCGGCGAAATTAAACGCGAGTACCGCGAAATTACATTAAACGAGGAAAATATTGGATCGTACACCGCGCGTCAAATGATTCTTCGAATAGGCCGACAAGAGGTCGACCTGACTCCGGCAGGAACTCTACTGTTCGGCGCAAGAGGGCGTGTGGATATTTTCGGCCCGGCTGGTCGAACCCGCTTCCTGCTCGTTGACAGCGAGGCTTCCGAGCCACGAATTAAGGTGACAGTAACAATCGGTGGAAAACCCCAGACCCCGCCGCGAGAAGTATCTCCGAAAGAGATCAAGTGGGCTTGGAAGATTGCGACGAGCGCACCGAGAATCCAATTCATCGAATTGACCCCAGAATCACTTTTCCAGGCGCTTATGGAAGTTGCGCATGCCTAGCCGGGTCACTTTTTCCGGCCTAAATATCGGAGTGGCTGAAATAGCTGGACACCATCAGGACCTGGAGTCGTCTTTGAGACTCTATTTCAGTGTAGCCTCCCCGACTTTCACAGTTCGATTCACCGGATATTCGAGCACGGAGGTCATAGAAGAACTCGTCGATAGGCTTGACGAAGCGGAGCTAACATCGTCATTAGCGGTATTGGCCTCCCTTGAAGCGGCATTTCGCATTGATTATTTGCAGCGATGCTACCGGCGGGGCAAAGACCCGGTATCACGCGCCTTTCGCAAAATCTACGTAGCGAAACAGCAGTGGGCATCACTAGACCATGATATTTTCGAGACCTGGCGCAACGCTGCTACCGTATTACCGCGTTCGGTCATTGGCGATCTGCGTGCCGCATTCCGATTTCGTCATTGGTTGGCGCATGGCCGTTATTGGACGCCAAAATTTGGGAGGCTATACAATTTCGATGACGTGTTCACTCTAGCTGACACTGTGTTGCACAGCTTCCCTTTCCATAAGTCTTAAGGATTGAGAGTCTGTGGGACCGCAAGGAAGCTTTTTCAGTCCGCCCGCTCCTTCCGGGAGCTCCAGCGCTCGACGGGCCGGACGGTGAGTTGAATTTTCAGGTGCCGCAGCCCCTCACGGTTTTTCTGAAGGGCGCGGGTCTTCCCTCCATACTTGCTCACGAAGCGCCGAATCTGCTGTCCACTCTTCTACCACGGCTACTGGCGAGGCAATTCCGCAATAATGTTATCGAGCGCCTGCGCCGCGCAACTGGCGGCGAAATTGGGCGGGATCGACGCGGTGCTTGGCGGCTTTTCGCGCGCCGAGAAAAATGACTGGGACGTCATGATCGTACCGTGCGCGAAGATCCGGGTCTTCGTCGATGTTGATTTCGGTGAGGCGCGCGCCGAACTCTTTCAGCAAGGGAGCGATTTGCGCCTTGGCCTCTTCGCAGAGATGGCAGCCGGGGCGCGAGTAGATTGTCACATCGCGCGGCGCGGCGAGTTGCAGGCGGCCGTCTTCGGTGCGCGCGTAAGTGTCCGGCGCTTCGGCGGCGCGCAACCAGCCTCGCTCGACCAATTGCAACACGAGACCTTTCGCGATCGCGGGGTCTCCCAAGTCGGAGAGAGATCGCGCCCGCGCGCCTGGGCCATCGAAGGCGGCAAGTATTTTTTGTTCCAGCGAATCCATGACAGGAAACATTTGTATCGCAATTTCATCTGCAGCGAAAGCATGTAACCACGGACTTAGAAACCAGCAACAACGCAATGTGATGCGCCGGTTATCCGTTCTGTGGTAGCGCCGGCGTCTCGCCGGCATTTTTGCATCGTGTGAAGATTAGAAAAATTGCCGGCGAGACGCCGGCGCTACGAAGATGAAACAATTCAATGGCGGGCCGACCGTTGCCGCTTGTGTTGCGGCGGCGCGCGTGGTACATCGGGAAGGCGAAGTATTGTGAGGATTGAAATTCATGGCCGACGCAATCGCATTGATCGATGATTTATTTTTTCTGGCCAAGGTGCACGAGACGGCGAAACACACCGGCGTCACGCTGGAAACCGCGGCGACGGGCGAGCAACTCCTGAAAGCGGCGGCGGCGAGCCCGGCGGCGCTCATCCTGGTGGATTTGAACGCGAGGCAAGGGGCGCTCGATGCCGTCGAGCGTCTTTGTGCGGCGAACGGCGCTGCGAACGGGCCAGGCAACCCGCGGCGCGTGATCGCGTTTCTATCCCACGTGCAGACGGATTTGGCGGAACGCGCGCGCGCAGCAGGATGCACGGACGTGATGCCGCGATCCAAGTTCACGCAAAATCTCGCTGAAATATTGCGCGGAGCGAAATCGTGAAGAGTAGGGTGAAAAAGAGTAGGACAGGCTTCAGCCTGTCTGCCTTTTTATCACGGCGCGCAAAATCAAAACCAGACAGGCTGAAGCCTGCCCTACTGACGCTCGCGCTAATCGCATTTCTTCCAAGCCCAAGCGCGCGCGCGGCGCAGCAGCAACCAACGGCGAACCCTGAAACGGCGCTTTCCGACGCGCTGTCCTCCGCCTGCCGCCAGGACTCCCCAGCCTTTGCAAATTCTCTGACGGCCGACAACGCCACCGCCTTCCGCGCGCTTCCTGGCGCGCAACGCACCGCGATGATGAAGCGGTTTGTGCTGCTCGAAGAACCGGGAAGGGTACTGCTTTCAACCAGCAGCAATGGCCAAAAGATCGTGCGCTGCGAGAGCCCAAGTTTCACCACGGAAATGCGCCTCGGCGAGACGCGCGTGCGTGAAAATCTCGCCTTTGTGCCGATGGAAATTCCGATCATCGGAGAAGACCCGCGCAAGATCACGTTTGGCCTCGTGCGAGAAGGAGGGAACTGGAAGTTGATCTCGGTGGGACTCATCCTGCTTGACGTGCCTGCGATGGCCAAGCAATGGGAGCAAGCCGACCTGGACGCGAGCGAAGACGCCGCGATTGCCGATTTGCGTTCGGTTGCGACGGCGCTGGACACCTACCGCCGCGCGTACGGGAAATTGCCCGACACGCTCGCGGTGCTGGGCCCCGCGCCCCCAAACGGAGTTTCGCCGGAGGCGGCCAGCCTGCTCGACGCCGATCTGGCCGCCGGGAACAAGGACGGTTACACGATCCGATACACCATTACACCCGCGGCCGGCAACCTAACGGAGGAGGAAGCAAATAAAGCGGAGATCTTCTCTCTGGCCTCCTCCCCCAAAGAATACGGCAAGGCGGGACGGCGGTCGTTTTTTCTGGACTCCTCCGGGATCCTGCGCGGCACCGACAAGCAAGGCAGCGTCGCAACCAGCACCGATCCACGCATCGGACCCTCGTAACCCATCGCGTTTGCATCACACACTGCGAAGTTTCTTCTTGCCAGCTAATCCGCACCGGGGCCAAAATGGGCTTACCCTTCCGATATCCGTGCAGGAATGCGCGCGGAATCCCTCAATCAGCTACGTGCCGGCGCAGAAGTGTGATCTGCGGCCTTGAGAGCAAAATGTCCGAGCGCCCCGACATGCCGATTGCGTTCCCAGCTCCTTTGCCTGAAGAAGCGCCAAAAAGCTGCGGTCCCGAGCGCCGAGCGCAGGTTCGATATCCCTTTACGGCGGCCGCGGAAGTGTACGAACTTCGTTCGCAAACGCGCGTGGTAGGCCGCTGCTCCGATCTGGGCCCCGGCGGCTGTTATGTCGATACGCTTTCTCCTTTCGCGGTGGGCTCTGCCGTACGAGTCCGCATCGAGCGCGACTTGCGTGAATTTGAGGCGGAGGCCACCGTGGCCTACGCACACGTATCGATGGGAATGGGGCTCGCGTTTCAGGAGGTCAAGCGCGAGCATCAAGACGTATTGCGCTTATGGATCGCCGATCTGAGCGGCGAACAGCCTCCCAAACTTGAGGTGGCCCCAGCGGAGCCTGAGGCTGGCCTGCTCGGTGCGATTGAGAATCTTCGGCAAGTCTTGAATGAACTAGTCAATTTGATGGTCCGCAAGAAAATCATCACGGAAAATGAAGCGGCGGGGTTGTTGCGCCAGATGTTTCGATGAAGTAACCCACGGGCTCTTCGAGACTTCCAATTTGTGTGAAGTTTGCCTTTGACTAGAGGTGTGGTGTCTGTAAGATTTCCTGTTGAAAGTATGGGGAGAAAAAGCAAGGGTGTCTCCAGAACCAACGACCCTAGTGGGGGTCGAAGAGAGGAGACACCCTATGTCTATATCGCCTGTAGGAAGGGTAGCACTGCGGGAGTTGATGGAACAAGCTTGGCAACAGGTGGAAGGGCAAGCGCGGGGGATGCTGAAGAAAGCTGTCGAGGGGCTGCTGGTGGCCGAGCGAGACCGGCGCGTGAGCGAGGCCAAGCAGCGGGGCGAGAAAGTGTACCGTTGGGGCTACACGGTGCGGAAGTGTTGGACGACGCTGTGGGGAAGCCTGGAGCAAGTGCGCGTTCCGCGGCTGCGCGGGCGGGAAGAGATCGGACTGGTGGAACGCTATGAACGGCACGGGTTGGATCAGATGCTGTTCGCGCTGACGGTGGGCGGACTGAGTCAGCGCAAGGTGGTCGGATGGGTGCGGCGGTTTCTGGGCGGGACGCTTTCGCCGGCCACGATCGGAGCGGTGCTGCAGCAAGCGCAACAGCAAGTCGAGCAGCGGCGCAGCGCAGCGATTGTGCCGGGACGTTATCGAGCCATCGTGGTGGACGGAATTTACCTGCGGTATCGGCGGAGTGTTTCGCAGCCAGGACGCAAAGGCGTGCTGCTGGTGGCGGTGGGGGTGCGGGAAGGCGGCGCATTTGAAGTACTGGACTGGCGGGCGGCTTCGGCGGAAACCACCGAGGACTATGAAGAGTTGCTGACACGATTATGGAAACGCGGGTTGGAGAAGGTGGAATTGATCGTGAGTGATGGACTGACCGCGATCGTCAGTGCGGCGCAGATGGTGTATCCAGCAGCTCGGCATCAGCGCTGCCTGGCGCATTGGTTTCGCAACCTGGAAGCGCTGACGCCGCGATTTGCGTGGGTCCAGCGGCGGAAATTCCGGCGGGAGTTCTGGTGGATCTGGGACGCGGAGAACCAAGCGCAGGCACGGGACTGGGCGCGGCGATTCTGCGCGCGCTGGCGGTGTGCCGCGCCGGAGATGGTCGAGAAATTCCAATTCGAGCTGGAAGAGGTGCTGGCGTTTTTCAACTTCCCAGCGCACTGGCGCCATCGGCTGCGCACAACCAACTTGGGCGAAGGCTGGTTCAAACATTTGCGCCGCTATTTGAGCCGCTTCCCCGGATGTCGTAACGCCGAGCACAGCGAGCAGGTTCTCGGTTGCTTCCTGCTCGCAGCAGAATCGATGCATCGATGAGGAGCTTTATGAACCGGAGCACCCCTCAACCTGCTTTCAACAGAAATGCTGGACAGTGCCGAGGTGTGGCACCGATGGCACATTTGGCGATAACATGGCAGGTTCAGCCATGCCCCCTCTCCGCCGCCATAAGTTTTTGCGAATATTTTTGACCGCGCCGCTCTTGCTGCCGGCCGCGACAGGCTGGGCGGCAACGTCCGCGGGAGCGGCTGCAATTCCCAGCGCGAATCAATCCACAACCACGCAGACATCCGCCCCGGAGTCGCCTCTTCCTGTCTTTGAAATGCACAGCGGGTTTTGGGTGAACCTGCATCACTTTCTCTATCTTCAAGCGCGCCTGCTGAAAGGCAATTCGTCCTCCACGGAAACCGTGAGGGGAGCGGCGCAGCCGGACGAACTTCCCGTGTCGCTGATCGATTTCCCGGCGGCGGACATCCATGCCTGGCAGGATGCCGTCGCGTTTTACTCGAAAGACTTGGCCAACCGCGACCTGCTGTTGAATGGCGACATGGAGATCATCAACAACCAGTTGTCGGCGATGGAGACCTGCCCCGATCTGGAGGGGAAAACGACCCCATTGTGCAAATCCGGTTTGCGGCAAGACCTGGTCGAAGCCCTGGAACGAGCCGCGCCCGTTTATCGCGCGCACTGGTGGGCGCAGCAGGATCGCGCCAACCGGGAATGGATCGCCCAGGTTGCGCCAATGATCCAGAAAATGGGCGTCGAGCTTTCCGGCCAACTCGCGGACGTATACCAGAGGCCCTGGCCGTCGCAGCGGCTGCGCGTGGACGTCGTGTGGTACGGAGGCCCTTTCGGAGCGTACACCTCGCTCGATCCTATACACGTCACAATTTCAAGCCACGATCCGCGCAATCGAGGCGTGTACGGATTTGAAGTGTTGTTTCACGAGGCCTCCCACGCGCTGGCCGGCGCCGTGACCGCGGCCATCGCCCGCGAATTCCGCGCGCGCGACAAGCCCATCCCGCGAGACTTCTGGCACGCGCTGCTGTTCTACACCACCGGCGAAATCGTTCGCCGCGATTTGGAATACGGAACCATGACGTTCACAAACGAGCAAAGCAGCGGCCCATCGGCTTACCTGCCCTATGCGGCGCGCTTCGGGCTTTATTCCGGATCGTGGGAACACTTTCGCGGATTGCTGGACTTGTACTGGCTGCCCTACCTAGACGGAAAAGTTTCCTTTGACACTGCGATAGCACGGCTGGCGTCGGATATCTAAGCGGGAAGCTCCCGCGAAACGTGCCGTGCCGACCCTGTTCAGGCGCGGCGAAAATCCTTCCTCGCATGTTGGTTCGGCGCCGCGCACAAGTTACTGTTCCAAACTCCTTGCTCCAAAATGTATTGACTCCGATCTCCATTCCGGTAGGATGAGATTACCCCTTCAGAACTATTGTTGGCATCACGGCTGCGCGTTCTACTTTTGCGTTCTGAATTCGCAATCAATTTAGGATTCCCTCTCATGAAACATGATTCCGCATGACTCGGGGAGTCTTGCTGGGATCTTGCTTCGAGGAAGAAGTTAACTTCTTCGCGATGACGGCGATGTCTCATCGCGACATCTGAGGGGGATATCGCTCGTGAGTCCAGGCATTTCTCGCGCTGTTCCGAATCGCTCCCCCTGTCCAGATATCCGCTCTGGCACAGCGGCCAATTCTGGCGAGCGGCGCGGGATTGAAACTGTTTCGCGCAACTCGTTCGGAAGAATCGTTATCGCCTTGCTCCTGGCAGCGAGATTTGGTTGGGCGGGCAGTCCCCAGGGCGGCCAGGAAACTCCGCAACAATTGAAACATTTCAGCCTGCAACAACTCGGAAACGTCGAGGTTACGAGCGTATCTAAGGAGCCTGAGCAAGTCTGGAAAACTGCGGCGGCCGTCTTTGTGTTGACCCAGGAAGACATTCGCCGTTCCGGCGCTACGAGCGTCCCCGAGGCCTTACGCTTCGCCCCAGGCGTGGAGGTGGCGCGTATTGACTCGGACCATTGGTCCATCGCCATTCGCGGTTTTGCCGGCCAATTCTCGAAATCCTTGCTCGTTCTGATTGATGGCCGCAGCGTCTACACGCAGTTGTACTCGGGAGTCTACTGGGATGTCCAGAACCTGATGATTGAGGATGTAGACCGGATTGAGGTGATCCGCGGCCCAGGCGGCACCATCTGGGGAGCCAACGCCGTCAGCGGCGTCATCAACATAATCACCAAAAGCGCGAACGACACGAAGGGTACTCTGGCCACGCTGGGGGGCGGGAACGTGGACCAGGGCACTGGCGCCGCGCGGTATGGAGGTTCGGTGGGGGAGGATTTCAATTATCGCATCTACGGAATGGGTTTTATCCGCGGCCCCGAATTCCACTCCGACGGGGACGGATTCGACGACTGGCGGATGGGCCAAATGGGGTTTCGCGCAGACTGGAAGAAGGGCGACCGAGACACCTTTACCGTGCAGGGAGACACCTACCGCGGCGAGACCGGTGAGCGAGTTGACATCGCCACCTTCTCTCCGCCTGCGGAGACAACGACGAACGACTACGCATTCGCTACCGGGGGCAATGTCGTGGCCCGCTGGCGGCACGAAACGGGAGGTGGCTCCGACATCCAGATTCAGGCCTACTTCGACCGGACCAACCTTCAGGACCTTGAACTCGGCGAGACGCGCGACACGTTCGATATTGACTTCGTCCAACACCGGCGCATCGGCGCCGGCCAGGAACTCACGTGGGGTCTCGGAGCGCGGGTCAGCCCCAGCAACTTCATTCAAACTTCGGCGGCCGTGAACTTCCTGCCACACCAGCAAACCGACACCATCTATAGCGGGTTCGTCCAGTACGAATTGCCGATCGTCCGGGACAAACTGACGCTGACGGCCGGTACCAAGCTGGATCATAACAACTTCAGTGGGTTCGAATATCAGCCCAGCGCCCGGCTGTTGTGGACACCGACGGACCATCAGTCCTTTTGGGCCGCGGTAACGCGGGCGGTGCGCGAGCCGTCGCGCCTGGATCAGGATGTTTCGCTTGCCATCTTCGTGACTTCAACGGGAACGCCGCCCACTCCGGTGTTTTTCGAGATTACGGGAGACCCAACCTTCGCCTCGGAGCGATTACTCAGCTACGAAGTGGGCTACCGCAGGACCATCACCAAGCGGGTCTACGTGGATTTCGCTTCGTTTTACAACGTCTACCACGATCTGCAGAGCTACGGAGCCCTTTCACTGCTCCTGGGGACTACGCCCGCCCCGCCGCACCTGGACATCCTGCTGCCTTACGCCAACGGCATTGAGGGCAACACGCTCGGCGCGGAAATCGCTCCGGATTGGCAGATCACGCATTGGTGGCAGGTCCGGGGCACCTATTCCTTCCTGCACATGGGGCTGAAGGACGCGCCAGGATACACGGACACTGGTAATTTGCTCAGTTCCTACGAGGGGTCGAGTCCTCGTCACGTCGTGAACTTTCAATCACGCTTCGATCTGCCGAAACGCTTCGAACTCGACTTGGATTACCGTTACGTAAGCGCCTTGCCTGCGCAAGCAGTGTCCGCTTATCAGACCGGGGGCGTCCGGTTGGGCTGGCATCTGGGAGAACACCTGGAGTTTTCGGCAGTGGGGCAGAATCTCCTGCAACCCTTCCATGCGGAATTTGGAGGAGATCCCGGACCGCTCATCGGAATTCGGAGAAGTGCATACGCGAAGATTACGTGGAGAAACTGAAAGGCCTTAGCATCCATGAAGCGCTGCGGTCGTACGGATAGCAAACTTCGCGCTCCTCGAAATTGTGCTGGCGGGGCGCGCGTTGACCCTGGGCATCGCCTCGTGGCTGCCGTCGCGGCGTGGGTCCTGCTGTTTCCATGCATCCTGAATGCTCAAAAATCGAAAGCGACTGAGTATGACTTGAAGGCCGCTTATCTCTTTAACTTTGCCCAATTCGCGGAATGGCAGGCGGGATCACCGGCAGCCAGGAACGACACTTTCGCGATCTGCGTGCTTGGGCAGGATCCCTTCGGGGCGGCTCTCGATGCGGTTGTCGCCGGAGAAATCATAGCTGGCAAATCGGTCGTGGCAAGACGTGTCACGAAACCCCAGGAAGCGGTGAATTGCCGCGTTCTTTTTATCAGTTCGTCAGAGGAGAGCCGGCTCCAGGACATCCTGGGGGGCCTCGACAAAGCGTGCGTTTTAACGGTCAGTGACATGCCTCAGTTCTCACGCCGAGGCGGAATGATCCAGTTTGTTGCAGAAAGGAGCAAAATCCGCTTCGAGATAAATCTGGCAAATGCCGGGGGTGCCGGCCTCACGTTGAGTTCCGAATTGTTGAAAGTAGCCGTGACAGTCATCAGGAATTCCCAGCCGGGAGTTTGACCGTCGATGTTCAGCAACTATTCAATTTCGAAAAAGCTGACGGTGATGAATGTGGGGGTGAGCGCCGCGGCTCTGACCCTCGCCTGCGCTGCGTTCATCGCCTACGACGCGATCTCCATCCGGCAAGGGATGGTCGAAAATCTCTCGACGCAGGCGCAAATCGCGGGGTTTAATAGCAATTCCGCGCTGCTGTTCAACGATCCGAATTCCGCCGAGAACACTCTATCGGCCTTAAGCGCGTCGCCTAGCATCATTTCAGCAGGCATACGCACGCCTGACGGCAGACTTTTCGCAGCGTACCAGCGGCGTCGCGGCGGCCAGGTTCCAGCGCTGCCGCCCATTCCTTCTGGGGAAGCGGAGACCCACCGGTTCACTTGGAGCGAAGTTGTATTGTTCCGTCGGATTTTGTTTCAGGGCAAGCAAACGGGGATCGTCTATATCCAATCGGATTTGCAGAGATTGAAGATTCGCGTGGCGCAATATCTGGGAATTGCCGCCGCTGTACTTGTGACCTCATTGCTGGCGGTGCTCCTGATCTCACCTGTTTTCCGTCGAGCCATCGCTGAACCCATCGTTCACCTGGCGGGGGTCGCAAGAATCGTTTCTCGCGACAAGGACTATTTGATCCGGGCTGCGCCGACCGGCAATCGCGACGAATTGTCGGTCCTCATTGAATCGTTTAACGGCATGTTGTCTCAAATTCAAGTTCGCGATGCAGCTTTGCAACAGGCGCACGACGACCTGGAACAACGCGTCGCGGAACGCACTCGTGACCTGTCCGCCTCCAATAAGGAACTGGAGGCTTTTGCGTACTCCGTCTCGCACGACCTGCGAGCCCCGCTCCGCAGCATTGATGGATTCAGCCAGGCACTGCTGGAAGATTATGCCGATAAGCTGGATTCCACCGCCCAGGAGCACCTCCAGCGCGTGCGCCGCGCGGCGCAGCGCATGGCTGCTTTGATCGACGATATGCTGAATCTCTCCCGCGTGACCCGGTGTGAGTTGCACCGCGAAAAGCTCGATTTGAGCGCCATGGCAAAATTGATTGCCGCGGAGGTTCAGGAGGCGGAGCCGGGCCGGCAAGTGGAGTTCGTGATCGAAGACGGCGTAACCGCCGTGGGCGATCCACAGTTGCTGCGCGCGGCGTTGGAAAACCTGCTCCGCAACTCCTGGAAGTACACCTCCGGCCATCCGACCGCCCGGATTGAATTCGGCAGGAGCGTGGAGAAAGAGAAGCATTCCTTTGTCGTCCGCGACGATGGCGCCGGGTTCGACCCGCGCTATGCGGATCGTCTTTTCGGGGCCTTCCAGCGCCTTCATACCACAAAGGAATTTCCAGGCACCGGCATTGGCCTCGCCACGGTACAGCGAATCATCCACCGGCATGGCGGAGAGATATGGGCGGAAGCAGCGGTGGAAAAAGGCGCAACGTTCTACTTCACTTTGTGAAGAAGTCATTGAAATCGAGGGGCAAGGATCATGGAGAGCAAAACCATTCTCTTGGTGGAAGACAATGCGGACGACGAGGCGCTTACGTTTCGCGCGCTAATGAAGAACAACATCGGCAATACACTGGTTGTCGTGCGGGATGGTGCGGAAGCGCTCGAATATCTATTTGGCACCGGACAATATTCCGGAAGGGACATGAATCTCGGGCCCCAGGTGGTCCTGTTGGACCTGAACTTGCCAAAGGTCGGCGGCCTGGAAGTCTTGCGCCAGTTGCGGGCCAATGAGCGCACGAAACATCTTCCGGTGGTGATTCTCACTTCCTCCAACGAAGAGCTGGACCGTCTCCACGGGTACGAGAACGGCGCAAACAGCTATGTCCGCAAGCCGGTGGACTTCAATCAGTTCATCGAGGCCGTGCGCCAGCTGGGATTGTACTGGCTGATTCTCAACGAATTGCCGCCGGCCAGGAGATAACCGATGGGGATTCCACTTCGCGTGCTGATGATCGAGGATTCCGAGGACGACGCCGCCCTGCTGGTCCGCGAATTGCGCCGAGGCGACTATGACGTTCAGTTGGAACGGGTGGATAAATCCTCCGCTCTGGTATCCGCTTTCGAGAAGCAGGATTGGGATCTGATCATTTCCGATTTTTCCATGCCGCGTTTTTCGGGCCCGGAAGCGTTGAGAATGCTGAGGTCCAAGGGGTGCGAGAAACCCTTTATTTTCGTTTCTGGAACCATCGGGGAAGAAACCGCGGTTGCTGCGCTTAGAGGCGGCGCGCAGGATTACCTGATGAAGACGAACCTGAAGCGCCTGGTTCCCGCCGTTCAGCGCGCGCTCCGGGAGGCTGAGGACCGGAAAAGCCGGAAAAAAATGGAACAGCAAGTGCAACAGCTTCAGAAATTCGAAGCCATAGGAAAATTGGCGGGCGGCATCGCCCATGATTTTAACAACGTGATCGGCGCCATTCTCGGATGGGCGGAACTGGGCTGCGGCGAAACACAACCGGGAACGCTTTCCCACGACCGTTTCAAGAAGATCCGGGATCAAGCCAATTGGGCAGGGAGACTCACTTCCCAGCTCCTTGCCTTTGCGCGGCGTCAGATGCTGCAACCGCGAAAAACGGATCTGAACAACCTCGTCGTGGAGGGGATGAGCCTGCTGCGAAGGGTGATCGGGGAGCAAATCGAAGTTCGCGTCGTGGCGGCGCCCGATCTGCGCGTCGCCATGGTCGATCCCTCGCAAATTGAACAAGTGCTCATGAATTTGTGTCTCAATGCGCGGGATGCCATGCCGCAAGGCGGGCAGCTCATCATCGAGACACAAAACATTGAGATCGACCAGGAGTTCTGCCGCGCGCATCCCTACGCGCGACAGGGGAGTTTTATTCTGCTGTCCGTATCGGACACGGGCGTCGGGATGGACGCTGCGACGGCCGAGCGCGTCTTCGAACCTTTTTTTACAACCAAAGAAATGGGCAAAGGCACCGGACTAGGCCTGGCCACCGTTTACGGCGTCGTCAAACAGCACGAAGGTTTCATCCATCTGTATAGTGAACCGGGAAAGGGTACAACGTTCCGCGTCTATCTCCCGGCCGGCACCGGAACCGCCGAGCCGCGCCAGCCAAAAGGCGATGAACAAATCCCCAAGGGCACGGAGACAATTCTCTTGGCTGCGGATAACGAAGGACTTCAGGAGGCGGCCAAGGAGATGCTGGAAAGACTCGGCTATCGCGTCATTCTGGCATCGAACGGAACAGAAGCGGTTCAAATCTTCACAAACAATCCCGGTCAATTTGATCTCATCATTTTGGATGTCGTGATGCCCAAGGTGTCAGGCCCGGCTGCATTTTCGCAAATGACGGCAGTTCGTCCCGATTTGCGGGTCCTCTTTTCTACCGGCTATACCGCGGAAGCGGCGTCCCTGAATTCCCTGACGGAGCAAGGCGCTTCCATCTTGCAAAAACCATACGGCTTGAAAAGCCTCGGCCAAATGGTGCGGGCCATCCTGGACCGCCCCCGGACCACGTTTGTCCCCACTGCAGCCGGCGAAACACATGGGTAGCCTTCAAGGCCCACCTCCTCTGACAAGCCTCCCGGAAGTACAAAAAGCGCCTCCAGTGCGGGCTGCAGCGCAATTGTTCGGCAACGCCGAGTGTGCTACCCTCTTGATCTCAAAAGTGCGGCTTCCTCGGACCTGGAATCCGCCCCAAATGTCCCTCTCTGTGACGCGAGTGTGGCACCGGTTCTTCTGTCACTCCAGTACGCCTGGCAATTCAGCAGGCCGGAGTGACTCTGTGGTTGCCCCACCGACTTCGGAGAAAACGCCAAAAGGGAGAGATCGCAGAACGCAATGCCGACGAAACCAGCTACCGGCAAGACCACAGAGATTAAACTGGCACATTCGCCGGATTCCGACGATGCCTTCATGTTCTACGGTCTGGCTACGCAGAAGGTGCGTACGCCCGGGATAAAATTCTCGCACGTGCTCGCCGATATTGAGACGCTCAATCAGGCTGCCCGCCAAGAAATCTACGATGTGACGGCATTTAGCTTCGGCGCATACCCATATTTGCGGGACAAGTACGTGCTACTGGATTGCGGGGCGAGCTTTGGCGAGGGCTACGGGCCGATCATCGTCTCTCAACACCCGATGAAGCGGGAGGACCTGACGAAGTGCAGGATCGCCGTGCCGGGGCTGCAAACCTCCGCTTATATGACGCTGCGGCTATACGAGCCGCGTGTCGAGCCCGTGGTCATGGCCTTCGATCAAATTCTGGATGCGGTGAAGAACTCCGTGGTGGACGCAGGATTATTGATCCATGAGGGGCAACTGTATTTCCCCCAGATGGGACTGCACAAGGTCGTCGACCTGGGGCAGTGGTGGGTCGAACAAACGGGGCTCCCTCTGCCGCTTGGCGGCAATGCCGTGCGACGTGCCCTGGGGCGAACGATTGGCCTGCAGGTCGGGCGCGCTATCCGCGAGAGCGTGTCCTACGCGCTGGAGCATCGCGAAGCGGCCGTCAACTACGCCATGCAATTCGCGCGCGACATGGAACCGGAGCTGGCCGACAAATTTATCGGAATGTATGTGAACAAGTGGACGCTGGGCTACGGCCAACGCGGCCGCCAGGCCGTTCACGAATTTCTGAAGCGCGGCGTCGACGCCGGACTGATCCCCGGCCCTCCAGACGCCGAATTTTTGCTCGAAGAGTAGTGTCCCAAAAAACGCGAGCCTCCCATTTCCAAATTGAGTTTTATGCCGCCGCTCAGCCGGCGAGGGCTTGTCTTGACGCGATTTGAGGCTTCGCATAGAGTCGAAATCATTCCGATGAACAGGGCCCGCACATCGTGACGATGCAACGCGTTCTCTCCACGTATCTTTTTGTAAACCGGAAACTGACGGCTGCCCTGGTGGGCGAAGCGGCGCGCGCGGGAGTTTCCGCGATCGAACTGTTTTGCTCGCGCGGGCATTTCGATTACCGCTCGGCCGAGGATGCGCACGAACTGGCCTCGTGGCTCGCGGGAAATAATCTCACGCTCCATTCCATCCATTCGCCGACGACGCGCGATTTCCATCTCACTCGGGAAAGCGGCGCGCCGCTCTCGATTTGCGATCCGGAGCGTTTGCGGCGCCAGGAGGCCGTGGACGAAATCAAGCGCGCGCTGGACCTGGTGGAACACATTCCGTTCCGCTACTGCGTTCAGCACGTGGCGCGGCAACGCGATGTTCCCGACGAGCGGAAGTGGGATGCCACGTTCAGTTCTCTCGAACACTTGTCGCTGTTTGCGCGTGCGCGCGGCGTTACGCTGGCCATTGAAAATACGCCGGGCGAGATGGCCACTCCCGTAAATCTGAAAAACTTTCTGGAACAGACGCGCCTCACGAGCGTGAAGATTTGCTTCGACGCCGGGCACGCCCATCTCGAAGGCGGCGCTCCGGCCGCGCTGGAAATCGTCCGCGATTTCGTCGCGACCACGCATATGCACGACAATCGCGGCGAGCGTGACGATCATCTGCTTCCTTACTCGGGAACCATCGACTGGAGCGCCACGCTTGCGGCGTTGCCGCCCGAAACGCCCATCGTCCTGGAATTGAAAGAGCCCGCCGCGGCAGCGGGTTCCGTCGAGGTGCAGGCGTTTGCTGAAACGCTGCGAGGCGTCCGCACCGTTTTCGAAAAATTTGCCGAGGAGCGGGCGCAGACGTAGCGCTTGGCGGCCAAATATCCGATTCGAGGTCAGCGATCCATGTGAGCGTTTAGTGCCGCGACGGGGAAGATCGGCGAAATTCTGGTTTGTGGGTCAGGGCTTTAGCCCTGACATTAGAGGCTGGAAGAAAAGGGGCTTTAGCCCCTGAGGCCATAGTGGACTTTCAGACCGAAACGAACCTCAGGGGCTAAAGCCCTTTTTTCTAACGCCTCTGAATGTCGCGGCTGAAGCCGCGACCCACAAAGATTATCGCTGCGCGGATTATTTAAAGATTCAAGGCTTCATCGAAATCGCGCCTAGGAAGGGAGAATCCTGAGTTCCATGCCGGTAGTAGCTATCCAAGACGTGGGAAAACACGACGGGCAGGAAGTCACGCTGCGCGGCTGGCTGTACAATTTGCGCGAAGCCGGGAAACTCCTCTTCCCCATCTTCCGCGACGGTACGGGAACGATGCAGGGCGTCGTCTCGCTCAAGGACCAACCGGCGGCGTTCGAATCCTTGCGTGGCCTGACGCAGGAGTCCAGCGTGATCGTCACGGGTCGCATCCACGCCGATAAGCGCGCGCCCGGCGGATTCGAAATCCAGATTACCGCGATCGAAGTCGTGCAGCGCGTGCCGGACGATACACCCTACCCGATCCAGCTCAAGGAACACGGCGTCGATTTCCTGCTGGATCACCGTCACCTGTGGATTCGCACGCCGCGCCAGGCGGCGATCCTGCGCATCCGCGCGGAGGCCGTGCGAGCCGCGCACGAATACATGGATTCGCAAGGCTACGTCCTCACGGAAGCTCCCATTTTCACGCCGGCCGCCTGCGAAGGCACCACGACGCTGTTCGAAGTGCAATACATCGACGACGAGAAAGCTTACCTCACGCAGTCCGGCCAGCTGTACGTCGAAGCCACGGCCATGGCGCTCGGCAAGGTCTACACGTTCGGGCCGACATTCCGGGCCGAGAAATCCAAGACGCGCCGGCACCTCACCGAATTCTGGATGCTCGAACCGGAGGCGGCGTACACGCACCTCGAAGACATGATGGCGCTCGGCGAAGGCCTCGTCAGCCACGTCGTGCAATCGGCGCTCAAGAACCGCGCGCGGGAACTCGAAACCATTGGCCGCGATACTTCCAAACTCGCGAGCGTCGCCGCTCCTTTCCCGCGCATCACCTACGACGAAGCGATTCAAGTTCTTCAGAAACACGGAAATCCGGCGAAATGGGGCGACGACTTCGGCGGCGACGAAGAAACGATTCTTTCCAGCGCCTACGATCGCCCGGTGATAGTGCATCGTTATCCCGCCGCGATGAAGGCGTTCTACATGCAGCCGGACCCGGAACGGCCCGAGCTGGCGCTGGGATTCGACATGCTCGCGCCCGAGGGCTACGGCGAAATCATCGGCGGCGGCGAACGCGTCGCCGATTACGATCTGCTCTTAAAGCGGCTCCGGGAACACAATCTGCCGGAGGAAGCGTTTGGATGGTATCTGGACCTGCGCCGCTACGGCAGCGTTCCGCACGCGGGCTTCGGCCTGGGCTTGGAGCGCACGGTGGCGTGGATTTGCGGAACTGAGCACATTCGCGAAGTCATTCCCTTCCCCCGTATGATCTACCGCGTGTACCCTTAGTCACGCCGCTATCCCGCCCACGTGGGGCGAGCCGGACTGGCTGCAAATATGGCGCAAAAAATTCGGATTATCGGAGTGCCGATGGACCTCGGCCAAAGCCGCCGCGGAGTGGACATGGGTCCCTCGGCGCTGCGCGTGGCCGGCCTGCAAACGCGGCTAAAGTCTTTAGGCCACACGGTCGAAGATATCGGGAACCTGAACGTGAGGCAGCCCGAAGAACAGCCATACGGAGAAAAGCGCGCCAAGTACCTGAACGAAATTGCCGAAGCTTGCCGCGGCTTGGCGGAAATCACAGAGCGTACGCTTTCGGAAGGGTACTTCCCGCTGGTGCTCGGCGGGGACCACTCCATCGCAGTGGGCTCGTGCTCGGGCGTATCGAACTTTTTTCGCGGGCAATCCAAGCGCGTGGGGTATTTGTGGCTCGACGCGCACGGCGACATGAACACGCCGGATAGCTCGCCCTCGGGCAACATTCACGGGATGCCGCTCGCGGCCATCATCGGCTACGGCGCGCCGGAACTCGTCGAGATGCTCGGCTACAAGCCGAAAGTTGAGCCGCGCAACGTGGCCCTCGTCGGCGTCAGGGATCTCGACCCTAAGGAGCGCCGCTTGATCAAGGAATCGGGCGTCCACGTTTTCACCATGCGCGATATTGACGAGCGCGGGATGCGCGACGTGATGAGCGAAGCGCTGCGCTTCGTGAGCGACGACACCGACGGCGTGGCGGTCAGCCTCGATTTGGATTTTGTCGACCCGGACGACGCGCCAGGCGTGGGCACGCCTGTGCGCGGCGGCGTAACGTATCGCGAAGCGCATTTGGCGCTCGAAATGATCGCGGACAGCGAAGCGATGGTGTCGCTTGAAATCGTCGAAATTAATCCGGTGATCGATCTGCACAATCAGACGGCCCTGTTGGGCGTAGAAATGGTCCTTTCCGGTTTGGGGAAGAAAATTTTGTAGCGATTCTGGTAGCACAGACTTCAGTCTGTGCTACCGGGATCCACAGATCACTTATGACCACAGAAAAAAAGCGGTTACGAATTGGCATTTTATTCGGCGGGCGTTCGGGCGAGCACGAAGTCTCGCTGATCTCGGCGGCGTCGGTCATTTCCGCGCTCGATCCCGAAAAATACGAAGCGGTGCCCATCGGCATCTCGAAGGACGGCCGCTGGCTCGCCGGAACCGCGGCGCACAAAATGCTTCCACCGCCGCTCGGAGAAGTGTTGCGCACGGGAGAGAACGTGATGCTGTCCGCCGATCCAAACGTGGCTGCGCTCGTTCCCGTGAGCAATTCGCGGGCGGATGCGCTCCACGTAGACGTCGTATTTCCCGTGTTGCACGGCACGTTTGGCGAGGACGGCGCCGTTCAAGGCCTGCTCGATCTCGCCGGACTTCCTTACGTCGGCTCGGGCGTTTTGGGCTCCGCCGTCGGCATGGACAAGGATGTGCAGAAGCGATTGTTCCTGCAGGCCAAGCTGCCCGTGGGGGATTTCCTGGCGATTCCGCGCGCGGAGTGGAAAAAATCGCGCGGGAAAATCCTTCGCGAGATTCGCAAGAAATTCCGTTTCCCCGTTTTCGTGAAGCCCGCGACGCTGGGAAGTTCCGTCGGCATGACCAAGGCGCACGACGCGAAGGAGCTCGCCGCCGCGATGGACTTCGCCGGAGAATTCGCGCAAAAAATTATGGTGGAGCGCGCGATCCGCGGCCGCGAAATCGAACTTTCCGTCCTGGGTAACGAAGATCCGAAGGCGTCGATTCCCGGCGAGATTATTCCGCACCGCGAATTCTACGACTATGCGGCGAAATATCTCGAGGAAGGCACGCGCCTCTTGATTCCCGCGAAGCTCACGCGAGCGCAGGTGAAAAAATTCCAGGAATATGCCGTCAAGGCGTTCCGCACACTCGAATGTCTGGGCATGGCCCGCGTGGACTTTTTCCTCGAGCACCGCACCGGGAAAATCCTTCTGAACGAGATCAACACCATCCCCGGCTTCACCTCCATCAGCATGTACCCGAAACTCTGGGAAGCTTCCGGCCTCCCCTACCGCCAGTTGCTCGACCGCCTGATCGAGCTCGCGCTCGCGCAACACCGCGAACGGCAGCGCACCAAATACACGATCGAACTCCCCGCCGCTGCCTCTTCGGACGCCCTTAAGTAGCGCAGGCTTCAGCCTGTGGGGTTTGATTTTCGTTAGTTCAGCGCACCCCCACAAGCTGAAGCCTGTGCTACTTAAGCCAGACCTCCCGCCCCGGAACGATGAGCGCGAGCGCATTCGCAAAATGCCTGCTTCGAAGTCGCCACGTTTCGGGGTGACGCTGATGTGCAGGTACTAGTACTGAAGTCCCAGCTAAGGCAGCACATTCAATACCTTAAACTTCCTAATATCGCTTGAGAAAGTGGAGTTACCGTCACCCGGGCGCTCGAAGAGGAGAAACGACTATGAAGAAGGCAAGTCTGTGGCAATTCGCGGCACTGCTGCTTGTTTTGGTATTGATGTATCCCGCCATGATTCTGGCTGATGTTTCCAAACAGACTAAGGATTCCCTCGATAAATTGTTATTGGGCAAGGAAGTCAAGCCTCTGGTCGAAATGCCTGCCACCAAGGAAGGATTGGACGTCTATTTCGTCGCTCCGCACGGCAAGCGTGTTGACGAGCGAGGGCTCGATCTCGGCGCCATGAGCAAGGAGCTGAAGTCAAAAGGCGTCGGTGTGGAAGCCGAACAATGGGAGACCATTACAGACGTGAAGGTGGATGGCGATCATGTCGAAATTCATCTGGGAGGCGGCGGGGAGGGACGTCGTGGCGCCAATCATGCCAACAAGACAGGTGCGGGCTTACTGCGCGCCGGAGGTTCCCGAGTGAATTTTCGGCACTTGGCGAATGTGACGGACCAGGAGCTTGAGCCGGCGGCATTTCTCACCTTCATGTCTCGAGTTCTCGACGTGAGCAAGGTTCAATTGGAAGAGTCGGCAAAGGCCTTCCCACCGGAAATTAAGACTGCGATCGCAGCCAAGACGGTGGTCGAAGGAATGACGTACCAGATGGTGCAGATGAGTTTCGGCGATCCAGAGCAGAAAAAGATCAATGACACCACAGACAGTACGTTTTCCGAAACTTGGTTCTATTTGAAGGACGGCCATCGCTGGGTGCTCACCTTCGCCAACGGCACTGTGAGCAAAGTCCAGACGTATTGAAACACTCGAGCGCGTGCAGCACCCTTCACGATTTTCGTGAAGGGTGCCGCACACAAAATTCAAAAACCCTACAAAGCGGACGCCCCGCCCTGCACTTTAAAAACTTAACTTCTTGCAAACTGGCCCATTACCGCAGTCCTCTTTCAGGCGACATTGCGCCTTGCGCTAGTCTATAATGGCGCGTCCGGAAACGCCTGGCCCAGGACCTTGCCGATGCTTTCAATTCGCCCCGCCACCATGGATGACGCCGCGCTGCTGACCGCGATGATCCACGAATTCGCTGCCTTTGAACATCTGGAGCACGAAGTCGGCATTACGGAGGAAGACATCGCGCGCGACGGTTTCGGCCCGCGCCCGAAATTCCGCGCTGTCGTTGCGCAATGGGATGGCGAGCCCGTCGGATACGCCGTGTTCTTCGAGTTTTATTCCTCGTTTCAGGGGCGCGCCGGACTGTTTCTGGACGACATTTTTGTCCGGGCCGCCTTTCGCAAGCATGGCATCGGAACCGCGCTGCTCAAGCACGTCGCCGGAATCGCCTGGCGCGAAAAATACTTCTGCATGCGCTGGGAAGTTCTGGACTGGAACAAGCAGGCCATCGACTTTTACAACAACCTTGGCGCGGTGTTTTTGGAAGAATGGAAGCCGTCGATCCTCATCGGCGACGCCCTCGAGGCGGCAGCCAAGGGAGCCGTGTAAGACCCTTCCTTTCAGCGCGCAGCCCTGAATTTGCTCTCAGCTGTAGGGGCACGACATGTCGTGCCCCTACAGACACTCTCTAATCCCCTGCAATATTTTCGCCGCTCAAACGTCTTCAGTTGTAGATGGACAAGGCAGCGAACACAATCTGGATCATGGCTGAGCAAGACGAGCGGCTCACCGAGACGATCGGCCGGGAACAAGGCCGGCTGCGTAATTTCATCCGCAGGCGCGTCGCCGATGAAGCGGACGCGGAAGACATCTTGCAGGACGTCTTCTACGAACTCATCGAAGCCTACCGGTTGATGAAGCCCATCGAGCAGGTGGGCGCGTGGCTGTATCGCGTGGCCCGCAACCGGATCATCGACGGCTTCCGGAAGAAAAAGCCGGAGCCGTTTTCCGCCGAAAGTGATCCGGACGATGAAGGCGGCGATTCGCTTTCGCTCGAAGAGATGCTTCCGTCGCCCGATGCTGGGCCGGAAGCCGCCTACGCGCGAAGCGTTTTGCTGGAAGAACTCGACGCCGCTCTCGACGAACTCCCGGAAGAGCAGCGCGAAGTGTTTCTCGCGCATGAATTCGAGGGGATCAGCTTCAAGGAAATTTCCGCCGAAACGGGAGTCAGCGTGAACACACTTCTCTCCCGCAAGCATCACGCCGTGCTTCATATTCGGCGGCAACTGCAGTCCATCTACGACGATTTTGTGAGCAAATAAGGAGAACCAACATGAGAGGAAGACGCGTTTTACGGGTATTGAAATTCGTGGCGATTGCGATCGTGGCCTTCACGGTCTTCGGTTTCGTGGTCACGCATTTGTGGAATTATCTGATGCCGGGCCTGTTCGGGCTTCGGACGGTTACGTTCTGGCAGGCCGTGGGATTGATGGTGCTGGGACGGCTCCTCTTCGGAGGATTCCGGCCTGGGCGCGGCGGGTTCCGTTGGCGGGGCGAGATGATGCGGCGCTGGGAACAGATGACGCCCGAGGAGCGCGAGAAATTCCGCGAAGGGATGCGCGGCCGGTGCGGCCAACGCAGCACGCCGGCGACTCAGCCAAATCCATAGCGCAAATTTTTCCAACGAATGGCGCAGGCTTCAGCCTGTGGGGGTTCGTCTTTGCAAGGACTAAAATCCACAGGCTGAAGCCTGCGCCATTGGAATGAACACACAGCTTCCTGCAACTCCTTGAGGCTGCGAAATTCGTACCGTAAACTAGCTGGTCAGCTAGATATGAGACAGCCCGCACGCACATGCGGCCGCGCACTATGAAAATGTCCAAATTCTTTGTGTTTGTCGGCGCATTGTTTGCCATCTCCGTGGTGGTGTACCTGACAACGACTCCGAGTGGAAAGGAAATCCCGCTCACCGGAATCGTCACCGGCAATGACGTCATCGTGAGTTCGCAAATCGCCGGCCGCATGATCCGCCTCACCGTGGACGAAGGCTCGGAAGTCCACAAGGGCGACTTGATCGCGGAAGTCGATCCGGCGGAATGGATCACGGCGCGCGATTCCGCCGAAGCCAATATCCACATGCTGGAGAACAAAGTTATTTCCGCGGCGGGCACGCGCAGCTGGACCGACGACCAAACCAGCGCTTCGGTGCGCCAGGCCGAAGCCACTCTAACGTCCACGCGTTCGCAGCTCGTGCAAGCCCAGGCCAATCTCTGGCGAGATCAGACAACGTATAAACGCGAGCAGAGTTTATTCGACGCCGGCGTGGCCGCCGCGCAAGACCGCGACTTGGCCCTCGCGGCCATGCAGGCGTCCGATGCGGCCGTCAAATCTTTGGAGGATCAAGTTCGAGCGTCGGAGGCTCAGGTGGCTGTAGCCACTGCCAACCGCAAGCAGCTCGACGTTCAGCAGAGCGATCTCGCCGCCACGCGCGCTCAGCTTCAGCAAGCGCGCGCCGATAAGGCCACGGCGGACGTGCATCTCGGGTACACAAAAATTTTCGCGCCGCTGGATGGCATCGTCTCCGTTCGCGCCGCCCGGCAGGGCGAGGTGCTCCAGGTGGGCGAACCGATCGTGACGGTCCTCGACGTGGACCATCTCTGGGTGCAGGCGGACATTGAGGAAACCTACATCGACCGCGTCGGCCTCAATCAGCGGATCGAGGTTCAGCTCCCCTCCAGCAAGATCCTCGAAGGCACCGTCATGTTCAAAGGCGTGGAAAGCGATTTTGCGACCCAGCGCGACGTCAGCCGCACCAAGCGCGACATCAAAACATTTGAAATCAAAGTGGCCGTCCCCAACATGGGGAGAACACTCATGTCCGGGATGACCGCAACGGTGCTTTTGCCGCCGCTACCTTCGGAACAAAGCTGGTGGCGCCGGATAGGGTTTTAGTAGCGCAGGCTTCAGCCTGCGCTACGAAACCGTCCCAGAACGATGGATTCCGGTCATGAACGCAACCCCCCACAATGCGATCGAAGTCATCAAATTAAAAAAGCAGTTTGGCGATTTCGTGGCCGTGAAGGAAGTGAGTTTTACGGTGCACACGGGGGAAATCTTCGGCCTGCTTGGGCCGAATGGCGCGGGAAAAACTACGCTGATCCGCATGATGACGACGCTGACGCCGCCCACCTCGGGAACGGCCGAGGTAGGCGGGCACAATGTGGTCACGGACGCCGACGGCGTTCGCCACGCCATTGGAGTGATCCCGCAGGCGCTCACTTCCGATCCGGACCTGACGGCGCGCGAAAACATGATGATCCACGCGAAGCTGTACGGACTGACGCGCTCCCAGCGCGAACAATTAATCCCGCAATTATTGGAATCCGTCGGTCTCACTGAATTCACCGACAAATTGGTCGGCAGTTTTTCGGGCGGAATGCGCAGGCGTCTGGAGATCGCGCGCGGCCTCGTGCACTCGCCCAAAATCATGTTCCTCGACGAGCCGACCACGGGCCTCGACCCGGTGTCGCGCACGGCGGTGTGGGAAATGATCACCAAATTGAAAGAATCCGCGGGCCTGACCATTTTGCTGACGACGCATTACATGGACGAAGCCGACAAACTGTGCGACCGGATTGCGATCGTGGATCATGGAGTGCTCGTGGCCCTCGACACGCCCACAAAATTGAAGGACAGCGTGCCGACTGCCGACATCGTGGAAGCGGAATTCGACAATCCGCCCGCGGGCTGGAACGCGTCCCTTGAAAAACTCAACGGAGTCGCGAGCGTGGCCGATCACGACGGCATCATTCACATCTCGACAACCAGCGGACCGCTCACCGTGCGGGAACTGATGGACATGTCGCGTGACCGCGGCGTAAACGTGCGGCGCGTTTCCGTGCAGGGCACGACGCTGGACGACGTGTTCCTGTACTACACAGGACGCCAGCTCCGCGACGCCGCCTCCGAAACCGTGCGGCGCGACGTGAGCCATTTGTACAAATAAGGGACGGCCTGAAACGCATGAAAGTTCAGCGCATCTCCGCCATCATCGAACGCGACATGCGGAAATTCCTCCGCAGCCCCGCGCTGATGATGAGTTCCATGATTTTTCCCCTTATGCAGCTCATCGTGCTGGGGTACGCATTCGGCGGAAAAATCACGGGGATTAAAATCGCGCTCGTGGACGAGGATCGCACGGCCTACTCGCGCGACCTCCGCGAGCGCTTTGGCGCCATCGTGGCCGGGCCGCAAACGATGCAAGTGGAGAACTACAACTCGGTTTCCGACGCCATCGTCGACTTGCGCGCGGGATTCGTCCGCGCCATCGTTTACATTCCCGTGGATTATTCGCGGCGCGTCGACCAGGGAAATCGCCCGCGCATCGCCTTTATCGAGGACAACACGGACAATTTCGTCACTTCCGAAATTCTCACACGCATGCAGGATCTGGTGAAGGACATCAATCAGGGACTGAACCCGTTCCAGCCGGGGCAGCGCCTGACCGTTCCGTTGCCGCGCCTGAATCCTCTGGTGGATCTGCAGGTCGTCGAACTGTATCCGTACATCGAATACATCAAATATCTTCTCTCGGGGTCGATTGCCATGTCCGTCTTCATCGTGGCCATGATCGGCGGGGGCATTACGTTTATCGACGACAAATCGCGCGGCCTGCATGAAGGTTATCTGGTAACCCCGATCACGAAAAGCGAGCTGATTCTGGGCCTCATTTTTTCCGGAGCGATCAAGGGACTGATGGCCGGAACGACGATTACCATCATCGGCGGGCTGATCGCGGGAATCGACCGCCTGTGGGATCCCGTGCGGCTGTTTTATCTCATGATTGTGCTGGGCACGACTTCGGTGGCCATGATCAGTTTCATGTTTCTGCTGATGGTCCGCGTCAGCGACCCGCTTGTGCCGCGCGCGATATTTGGCGTGCTGAATACTTTGTTGTACTTTCCTTCGGGCGCCATTTATCCGGTCGAGGGGTTTCCGGTCTGGCTGCGGTGGATTTCCTACATCGATCCGTTCACCTATGCCGTTCACGCCCTGAAGGCGCTGCTCCTGAAAAATACCGGATTCTCGGGCATCTATTCGGATATTCTTATCCTGTCGGGATTTTCCGTTGTGCTGGTCGGCCTATCCGTCGCTTTCTTCAAGAGGCAGATCTAGGATGCGAGAAGGAGAAACGTTCATGGGACTACTCGACGCCGGCGCCGAAGAACCCCACTCGAAGGTTTTGCGTTACGTTGTCAGCGGAGTGGCTCTGGCTCTCCTGCTCGGCGCGAGCATGTGGTATTTCCTGCGCTACACCACCGAAAAGCACACGGTTGACCGCTTCATGCACGCGGTCGTAGTGGGAGATACGCAGCAGGCCTACCAAATTTGGCATCCGCATGAGAGTTTTTCCTACCAGGACTTCCTCAGCTTTTGGGGGCCAAACGGCTATTACAGCCCGATCAAAACCTACAGGTTAGAAAGCGCGGAAGTGCCGCCCAAGGGCGGCACCGGCGTGGTCATCGTTGTCGAGGTGAGCGCGTACGACCCATTTCCCAAAGCGGATGAGACGGTGAAGTCCGCTCAAAACCGCGAAGTGCAGCTCTGGGTCGAGCGCTCCGACCAGTCCATGAGCTTTCCCCCGCCGTAAGTAGGACGGGCTTCAGCCTGTCGCTTTTCTGTTGTCTTAGGACAGCGATCGGAAACCCGACAGGCTGAAGCCCGTCCTACCCAAGATCGCGCACGGCGGCGAACAACTCGCCCGGAGTTACCGTCGAAGTGCCCAGTTTTCCCACCACCACACCCGCTCCTGCATTGGCCAGAACCGCGGCCTCACGAATCGGAACGCGGGCTGCGACGGCAAGTGCAAGCACGGAAAGCACCGTATCGCCGGCGCCGGTCACGTCGAACACCTGGCGCCCGTGCGCGGAGCGATGGACTCCCGCTTGCCCCACGCGCGCGTAGCTGACTTCGCTGCTCGTCGCCGAAACATGGAAACTTTTCGGCGACGCGTCTTCAAACACGTTAAGCCCTTCACGACCACGCGTGATCACGACCGCGGAACATCCGAAATGCGCCAAAAGTGCCCGACCCGCCTCCTCCACCGAGTCATCGTCTTCGAGCGCGCGACTCACAAAAAAGCGGGCTTCCTTCGCATTGCATACAATCAGGGTCGCGCCACGATAGGACAATAATCGCGACTCCTTCGGCTTGACCAGCGCGGGCATGCCGCGGCGATGGCACTCCGTCAGCACGCGATCCGCGAGCGAGTCGGTTACCACGCCCTTGTCATAGTCTGACACGACCAGCGCGTCGAGACGCGGGAGCGCGGCCTTAATCGCTCGCACCAGGCGATCTTCGAGCGCGCGACTGAGCGGCTCGCGCCGCTCGCGATCCACGCGCACGATCTGCTGATGCTTGGCGACAATCCGGGTTTTCACCGTCGTGAGGCGCGACGAGTCCGCCGCCACTCCCTTCGCCGCCATCCCCGCCGCAACCACCAGCGACTGAATCTCCCGCCCTTCTTCATCCTCGCCAACCACGCCAAACGGAAACACCGTGGCGCCAAGCGCGGCCAGATTCCTGGCCACGTTTCCCGCGCCGCCCAGCACCTGGCTTTCGTTCGCGAAGTCCACGACGGGAACCGGGGCCTCCGGCGAGAGCCGCGTGGCCGAACCCCACACGTAGCGGTCCAGCATGAAGTCGCCCGCCACGCCAATTCGCCTGCCGCGAAGGGCCTTCGCAAAACGTGTGAGTTTTCGGTTGTCGATGGTCATGTCCCGGGGAAAACCGCAAGTGGGCCTAGATTTTTTCCGCGCCCGCCTAGCCGAAAAACCGTGTTTGACATACGCACGCACTCTAGCAGACACGAATTGTCCGGGGCAACTTCCGCAATATTTTGGCACGGGGGCTGGATTCAATGGAGAGATCTTGGCTACTTGCCGTCAGGCTTCGGTGGGGCATCTCTCTTTATTCCTAACACGTATTCGTGTCCAAGTTGGCGGCTTTGCACGACGGTCCCTGAATATTCCCCGCTTTGCCACCGAACGATCAGTTTTGACCCTACGCTAATCGGGTCTTTGATCCGGATACATAATCCTCCGTCAGACAAGTCTTCGAGCTTGCCGCGGGTAACTTGCTGTATTCCAGCATCATCTTTCCATAGCGCTTCAATCCGCGCCATTATGTTTACTCTGGGCTCTGATCTTTTTTCACGCACACTTCCCACATCGGTAGAAAATCAAAGTAGCTTAGTATTTGGGAAGCTGACCGGCTGCCGCGGTTTTCAAAATCCCTTGGCTTTGCGAAACGCGCGAACTACTTCGGCGGGGTCGCGATGCTCGCCATCGACCGCGTAATTCATAAGACGCATTTCGTCCACGGATATTTTCCCCGCAAGTGCGCCGAGTGCGTCGCGCACTTCGGGATGCTTTTCGAGCGTCGCGCGGCGCACCAGCGGCACGGCCTCGTACGGCGGGAAATAATGGCGGTCGTCCTCGAGCGCGACCATGTGCAGCGACGCGATCACTCCATCGGTCGAGTTCCCGGCAACCAGGTCCACTTGCTTATCCGCTAGCGCCCGGTACAGCAAGCCGAGGTCAAGAATCTTCGGCGCTCCGGCAAAATGGAGGCCGTACGCCGCCATCCAGCCGTGATAGCCGTCCGGCCGCTCCATGAATTCGTACCCGAATCCGGCGCGCCATTTCGGAGCGTAAGGCGCGATGTCGGAAATGGTGCGGAGATGCAGTTTGTCCGCGTCGTCGCCGCGCACAACCATCGCGAAGGTATTGTTGAAGCCGAGTGGCGGCATCACCTCCACGTTGAACCGCGCGCGATACTCCTCCTGCACGCGGCGAAATACTTCCGCAGGATCACTCTGAAGGGGATCGTTCAGGACGGCCGTGAGCGCCGTGCCCGTGTATTCCGGATAGAGGTCAATCTTTCCCGAGACCAGCCCATCGTGACAAATAAATGTTCCGCCGAGATTCAGCCGCCGTTCCACGCGCAGCGCCGAATGCGCCTCAATCTGTTGCGCGAACAATTCCCCGAGCACAATCTGCTCGGTGAAATTTTTCGACCCGACAACAATTGTCTCCCCGCCGCGTTTGCCGCAGCCGCCCGCGAACGGCAACGCGAAAACACAAAGCAGCAGTGAGCCCATCACCGGCCATGAAATTCCGCCTTGCCCCGAAGAGTGCCTGCCGCTCATCTTCTGGCGCTGCTCCGCTGGAAATATCCCAATCCGGAATCGGCCGCAATCGCAAGGAACGCGGCAGGAATCGCGCCCGCAAGAATGACCTGATTGTTGACCATCGCGAGACCTCGAAAAATAAAAACTCCCAGGCCCCCGGCGCCGATCGCGGCCGCGATCGTGGTCACGCCGATGCAAATCGCGGTCGAAACGCGAATCCCCGCCAGCAAAACCGGAGCTGCCAGCGGCAATTGCACTTGCCACAGCACCTGCCGCGGAGTCATTCCCATGCCTCGCGCGGACTCGATGACCGCCGGATCGACCTCCGCGATCCCGGTGCAGGTATTCCGCAAAATGGGCAACAAGGCGTAGAGGGAAAGCGCGACGATGGCCGTACTGGCCCCGATGCCGCCGATCCACGGCACCGGTATCAGGAATCCAAACAGCGCGAGGCTGGGGATCGTCTGCACGACGTTGGCAACTCCGATCACCCAGCGCTGCAGCTTGGTGCGGGTGACCAATGCGACTCCCAGGGGCAATCCAATAGCGAGGGAAATCGCCATCGATGCGCCAACCAGGCCAATGTGCTCTAGCGACCGTTCGAACACCTCGCTGCGATTCCGTAGCAGGAATTCGTACCAGTTCATTGCGCCCCCTCGTGAGGCCCGCCGGAATCGAGCGACGCGGCGAACGCTTGGATCTCCGGTTCGGTAGCCTTAAGAAATTCCGCCGGGGCATACACCCCAACCAACCGCCCTTGATCGAGCAGGGCGATCCGCGTGCCCAGGAACAGGGCCTCTCGTACGTCGTGCGTGACGAATACGATCGTCTTCTGGAGCCGCAGTGCCAGCGCCCGAAATTCTCTCTGCAGGTCGGCGCGCCTAATTGGATCGAGTGCGCCGAAGGGCTCGTCCATGAGCAGGATCGGAGGGTCCGCGGCAAGCGCTCGCGCTACCCCCACGCGCTGCTTCTGGCCGCCAGAGAGCCCAGACGGGCGGCGTTCCGCGAACTCCTCAGGTGGCAGGCCAACCAGCGAAAGCATCTCCCGGACGCGCGCCTGGACTCTCTCTTCCGGCCATCGCTCCAGCCTGGGCACGAGGCCGACGTTCCGCTCCACCGTCCAGTGGGGGAATAGCCCGGCGTCCTGTATGACATAACCGATCCCACGACGCAGTTGGATGGGGTCCCAAGAACCGCTAGGACGCCCTGTGATCAGGATTTCGCCATCGGTGGGCTCCAGGAGTCGGTTAATGAGCTTTAGCGTCGTGGTCTTGCCGGAACCGCTGCGCCCGAGCAAAACAAGCGTCTCGCCGCGCGCAACCCTAAGATTCAGGCCGGAAATAAGGGGCGTGCCGGACGGCAGCCGGTAGGACGTGGCTCGAAACTCCAGGGCATATCCATCCTGGAATCCATCACTTAGCGAAGACACGCCTTAATGCCTCCATCCCTTGAAACCCGGCCTTTTGGTTCTACTGAAAAGCATGCATTGACTTCCCACTTTGGAGCATCTAAACCTGAGTCTTGGAAGGCGTCCCGCTTCCTTCAGACGGTCTGCCCGGCCGCTGCAGAGCAAATTCGTCGCTGAGGAGAACTTCATGAATCTGGCAGCAGTGGCGGCATCTTCTCGGGTCGATCAGCTCTGTGCGCGCCTCCAAGGCGCGCGCGCCCGAAGCGAAGAACTCTTCAAGATCATCCGCCCCGCAGCACTGTACGACCGCCCCGTCCCGGAACGCCATCGGATAATATTTTATCTTGGGCACCTGGAAGCCTTTGACTGGAATCTTCTCCGAGAACCTCTGGGCCTTTCTTCCTTCGACCCGGACTTCGACAAGCTCTTTGCCTTCGGCATCGACCCTGTGGGAGAAGGCTTGCCTACGGATCAGCCCAAGGATTGGCCTTCGGCCGACATGGTTCGGGATTACAAAAAACGTCTCCGCGAACGATTGGACGCCGCAATTCGCTCTGCCGCCGGAAAGGACCAGACTCTCTCACGCCTCGAACACGGCCGCTTGCTCGAAGTCGCCATCGAACATCGCCTGATGCACGCCGAAACGCTCTGCTACATGCTGCACCAGTTGCCCGTAGACCGCAAATTTAGCCAGCCAATGGCTCCGCCACCGTCGACTCCGGCACGCGGCCAACATTGCGTGGAAATCCCCGATGGGACGGCCACGCTTGGGCTGGCTCGCAGCGAAGACGGGGCGTTTGGCTGGGACAATGAATTCGAGGAGCATCGCGTCGATGTACCCGCTTTCGCAATCGACGCCTACAACGTAACCAACAGAGACTACCTGCGATTCGTGCGCGACGGTGGCTATGAATGCCGCAGCCTCTGGACTGATTCCGGATGGGAATGGATTACTTCCCAGGAACATTCCTATCCCTCGTTTTGGATTCCAAACGGAAATTCCTGGCGCTATCGCATCATGTTTGCGGAAATTTCTCTGCCGCTCGACTGGCCTGTGTACGTCAGCCACGATGAGGCGACGGCCTACGCGCGCTGGGCAGGAAAAGAATTGCCGAGTGAAACGGAATGGCATCGCGCTGCATACAGCACTCGCAGCGGCGTAGAACGTGCGTTCCCCTGGGGCACGGAAGCGCCGGCCGCGCGGCACGGCAATTTTGATTTCGAGCGTTGGGACCCGGTTCCCGCGGGATCATACCCAGAGGGCAACAGCGACTTTGGCGTCGCCGATCTCGTGGGAAATGGTTGGGAATGGACGCGCACACCTTTTGCGCCTTTCCCGGGATTCCAGCCATTTTCGTTCTATCCCGGGTATTCCGCAAATTTCTTCGATGGGAAGCACTTCGTGATGAAGGGCGGTTCGCCGCGTACAGCCGCTTGCATGTTGCGGCAGACGTTTCGCAACTGGTTCCAGCCGCATTACCCGTATGTGTACGCGACGTTTCGCTGCGTCGAACACTAACGCCCGCACGTAGGGGCACGATATGTCGTGCCCCTACGGCAAAATAGAATCGAGGACACTCCATGGCTACCGCAGTGATCGCTCAACATTCGAGGCCGGATCTTGCGGGAGATGTGCGCGCCGGATTATGCCGTCCCGGCCAAAAAGAGCTTCCCTCCAAATATCTGTATGACGAAATTGGCTCGGCCCTGTTCGAGGTGGTTAGCGTGCTGCCCGAATATGGTTTGACGCGCGCCGACGAGCGGCTCTTGCAACGCTATGCGGCAGACATCGTCTCCCGCCTGAAGCCGCAGGTCCTGGTGGCGGAACTGGGGAGCGGCAGCGGCAAGAAGACGCGCTGGCTGCTGGAAGCCCTCGCGCGGCGCCAGTGCACGACCTACTGCCCCATTGAAATTTCGCCCACGGCCCTGGCCCGCTGTGAAAATGAACTGGGGCAGATCGAATGCATCAGCATCGTCGGATTCGAGCGGCCTTATCTTGACGGTCTGCTGGCTGCCGCTGCCCGGCGCAACGAGAAGGATCATCTGCTTGTTCTCTTTCTCGGCAGCACGATTGGGAATTTCGATCGCGACGCCGCCGAACGCTTCCTCACCGAAGTGCGCCGCATACTGTTTCCCGGCGATGCGCTCCTACTAGGCACGGATCTCGAAAAACCGCTCCCGCAATTGCTCGCAGCCTACGACGATCCCCTCGGAGTCACCGCCGCCTTCAACCTGAATCTTCTCGCGCGCATCAACCGCGAGCTAGGCGCGGATTTCGACCTCACTGCGTTCCGCCACGAAGCGCGTTACGACACGCAGCATCAGCGCGTCGAAATGCATTTGCGCTCGATGCGCGATCAGACCGTCACGATCCCGCGCGCCGGGTGCAGCGTATCTTTCTTGAAAGGCGAGACCATCTGGACGGAAAGCTCGCACAAATACCGCGCCGAAGATATTTCAGCAATGGCGCGGCGCAACGGATTTCGTTGCGACTCGCAGTGGATTGACACCGAGTGGCCCTTTGCGGAAAGCCTGCTGATTGCGGAGTGACCCCAAGTAGCACAGACTTCAGTCGGTGGGGTTCGTCAGTGTGAATCAGGCCCCGCCTTCGAGCGAAAAGCCACAGACTGAAGTCTGTGCTACTAAAAGCAATGCCGTTCAGGCGCCTCGCGCCGCCGACACATGTAAAACCGTTTCGGCGCTCCAGGGCTCCGTGGGACTGAGCGTCACATTCCACACGCCCAGAATTTGCGACCCCTGATAGACGCGTTCAAACCCTTCCTCGGATTCCGAAACTGTCTCAATCGGCGAGATCCACAACTGACTAGCGCCGCGCGCTTCGATCTCCACGGCCACGTCCTGCCATTCATCCGCAAGTCGCACTCGCGGCCCGTCGACCGCGCCGCTCCATTCCATGGGTTGCCGGCCACCCGCAAATTCGAAATAGCGGTCCGGGACATTGGGCGCCAGGAAATTGAGCACAATCTCCAAACCTACGGTGAACTGCGCGGGACCGCTGGGGCCGGGGGCAGGAGGCGCGGACCCTTTCGGCGCAAGATCGACGCGGCAACGAACGTCAAAACCCTGTTCGTGATTTTCGAATTGCAATACCTTCGCTGCGCGCAGAACGCAATTCGGATCTACCCCCGCAATCACCTGACGCAGGGGCGCTTCCATACTGAGTTGAACCTCTTCCGCGGTTGCGTGTTCGACCCGGTAATCCCCTCCCGCAAACGCGGCGCTTTCTTCGAGACGTAGGGCTTCAAAGTCCGCGTGTGTTTTCCCCGGCGGAAAAAGCAGGAGCCGGAACGCGTTTCGCGCCCAGCGATCGTATTTCAGGTGTTTTTCCAGCCCGGGTTCCTTGGCGAGCGTCTGCTCGTGAATCGACGCGACTTTGGCGGCGAACTGGGCCGCGTTCTGCAATTTGGAATGGTAGGCCTCGACGCGCCGCTGGAGTGAATTGATCAGCGTCACGGCGCTCGGGCGAAAATCCAGGACCTCCAGCGTGCCCCCGTCGCAAGGTTTGATCACGGCCGCGAATTTGGGCGAAGTAATTTCGATTTCTTCCCTGCCGTCCGCGTCGAAATCGAGCCGCGTGATCGCCTGATACGGTTTTGCGCCGTACTGGAGGGAGTCGGCAATCGTCTCGGCTCGGACCAGCTCGCGCCACAATTCCGTCCTCAGGTGCGGGGCATAGAGACCGCCGAAAACCCCATGCCAGTAGGCGTCATTGCACTGCGAGCGCATCAGGTGAGTTATCGCTTTGGCGCGCCGCAACTCTCCCCTGGCGCCTTTTCTCGAGCCTTTCGCGCCGTCGCTTCGCAGTTTCGAGGAGACTCGCAGCATTTTCTTGTGCAACAGATTGGCCTCGGCATACTTGCTGAAAAATCCGCGCCAGAATCCGCCGCGCAGGAACCGCCGCACATCGGGCCGGGCCGAAAATTCGTCGAGGAGCGCGTGAAATTTCTGGCGTACCGAAGTAGGCAATACCCATTCCATCATCTCCGTGTACGATGCCGTCGGCAGGTCCACGCGGCCAAGCGGGGCGTGCGTCGCCAGAGCTTCGCCCGGCGGGACCATTTCCAGCCACTCGTAGCTCGCTTCCATGGCGCTGAAGAAACGGTCGAGCCAGCCGTCGCGAAAGCAATGATCGTAGGTGTGCGGCCAGGCGCCAAATTTTTCCATGTCGTCGCCCATCGAAGCCATTGCGCCCGGATGATCGCTCGCGGACCGGCGAAGGAACGCGACGGAATCCTCCACGCTGCCAAAGGGGAGCAGGTAGCGGAGATCCTGCAGACCGGGAATCACCTTCACTGTGCAGCCGCATTCCTCGGCGATGTAATAGCCGAACAGTTCCGGAATCTCGCGACCCGCCGAAAGAAAGTGGCTATCGTCGACCAGCGTGTATTCGACTCCCGCTTCGGCGAGCGCCGCGGGCAATTGAGGCTCCCACACGCGTTCGGCAAGCCAAGCGCCGGTAGGCCGTTTCCCAAAATGATCTTCGATAAAATGGCTCAGACGCCGAATCTGCTCGATTCGATCTTCGTATGGAATGGCGATCAGAATCGGCTCGTAAAATCCTCCGCCCGCGATCTCCACCTGGCCGCGCGCTACGAGCGCGCCAATGCGCTGGATATACTCGGGATGTTTTTCGGCCAGCCATTCGAGCAGTGAACCGCTGTAGTGCAGGCCTAAACGGACGCGCGGGTGGCGCGCCACGCACTCCACAAATGGCAGATACGAACGCTCATAGGTGCGTTCCATTACGTCGTCAAAGTTGCCGACGGGCTGGTGTGCGTGAATGAGCAAAACCAAGTTGAATTTCGGCAAGCAAGAACCTCGCGACCGCGCAGGCTAACCATGATAGCGCGGGTAGACACGAAGGGAGAAATTCAAATGCACGATTGTCACGATTACGAACTGCGACGCTTGCGCCCACATCGAGCTGCATTATCATCCGTCTGATAAGATGCCATACTCGCCGGTGTAGATGACGCAAGGTCCAAAAACGCGCATGGATTCACGCGAAAAAGATCGGCTATATCAAAAAGGACTTGAAGCGTTTAATTCCGCCCACTTCTACGATGCCCACGAGCATTGGGAGGAAGTGTGGCTCGAGACGCCGAATCCGGACAAAATGTTTCTTCAGGGCTTGATTCAGGTTGCCGCGGCGTTTCATCACTATTCCCGCGCGAATTTGCTGGGGACGCGAAACTTGCTTCAGGCCGGGCTCCTGAAACTCGATTCTTTCCCGGAAGTTCATGGCGGGCTTGAAATTGAGGCGCTGCGCGAGGCCGTTCGCGAATGGCTCGCCGCTCTTGACGCCGGAGAAATTCACGCAAACAGGAAACCCCCGCGAATCGGGAGGCGGGTGAAGTAGCACAGGCTTCAGCCTGTGGATTTTGATTTGCAAGGGCAGAAAACCCACAGGCTGAAGCCTGCGCTACTAAAGGCACGCTACGGGCGCGCTCGGGCGCCGCTTAAACACTCGGGGCAGAAATCGCGGCTTTTCTCCCATGCTGATGCGATAGGCGGGGTTCGACATGAGGAAGCCGTCTTCGACTTTTATCCTGCGCCGCAAAATTTCCAGATCCGCCAGTGTCCCGGCAATCGCCGTGGTCCACGCGGTGTGGATCATCGGGAGCGAAAATATCTCAATCACCACGGCCACATAGTTCGGGTGCCGCACCCAGCGATACGGCCCTGAACTCACTACCCCCACGCGCGACGATTCCATGACTTCTACGTTCCAGTGCCCGGCCAGCGTTCGGATCACCCACCAGCGGAGAAGATTGGCCAGAACAAACAGGACTGCCATCGGAATGGCGAGCGCGGGAATCAGAGGCCGGTGAAGAAACAGAACTTCGGCGCCCGCACACACAAGGACACCGCCATGCAACAACACCATCCAACGAAAATGTGGCTCGGGAATTTTGCGAACGCCTTGTTTTTCGAGCTGCCGCTGGTTGCGGCGCGAAATCGCTAATTCCGCAAGCCGCCCGATCCCAACGAGCGCAAGCAGGGAAATATAGGCAAACGTCATGGCCATTGCAGCAGGAGCATCTCCGCCGTGAATCCCGGCCCGAACGCCATCAGGAGTCCGTAGCTCCCCGACGGCATTTCTTTTTGCACCAGCCATTCGTTCAAAATAAATAGAACGCTGGCGCTCGAAAGATTGCCGTACCGCCGCAAGATGTCCCAGGAAATTTCCGTGTCGGAGCGGTCCAAGCCCAATTCCTCCTGCATGAAGGACAACAGCTTTTGCCCGCCCGGGTGCAGGAGAAACGCGGAAATATCATCGCGCCGCAAACCCTGTCGCGCGAGAAAACCTTCCGCCAGATCCTTGACTCTTTCCCGGATCAGCTCAGGCACGTCCTTGGAAAGAACGATGTGGAAGCCGGAATCGCGCAGGTCGAAACCCATCGCCGCGAGCGAATTGGGAAACAGAAAACATTCGGACGCCAATATGCGCGGCCCCGGCGCTTCGCGCCCTGTGACGACCACGCCCGCCGCGCCGTCCCCGAACAAAACGGCGGAAATCAAGTTGGCCTGGGAAAAATCCTTGCGCTGAAATGTGAGCGTGGGAAGCTCCACCGCGATCAATAGCGCCGTGCGATCCGGAAACGCGGACAGATATTCCCAGGTGTGCGCGAGGCCCGCGGCGCCCGCCGCGCAGCCAAGTTCCGTGATGGGGAGCCGCCGCACATCCGGGCGGAATCCCATGATTGTCGCGAGATGAGCATCGAGCGAAGGAATCATGACGCCCGTGCACGATACCGTAATGAGCATGTCCACGTCGGTGGGCACCATTCCGGCTTGCGCCAGTGCGCGTTCAGCCACCTGCAAGCCGAGCTCGACGGACTTTTCCTGATACTCCGCGTTGATCTGCGCCAGCGGGCGGGGCTCAATCGTGTATTCCGGGGGAAACACGCTGTAACGCTGATCGATCGCCGAATTGTCGATCACTTCGCGAATGGCATCCAGCCTCGCGCCGTCCAGCGAAAAGACGCCGCCAATGCCGTTTTTCACGACCTCACGGGATAACACATGCGGCGGTACGGCCGTCGCAGTCCCCGCGATGGTGGCCACGGCCGGTACGATTTTATTTTTGATCCTGGTTCGCGGGTCTTGCCGGCTGGCCAATACTTCCTCTACCTCTAGAGATTTTGGCGTTCGCGTGGACGACACTGTGAGGCTCCTCCAGCTCCGGTTAGGAATTCTCGCGGCAAAAGAGACCGGGCGCCAGGCTTCAAACTTCAGTGGTAGGATGCAGATTCTTGCCAGCGGGAGCCTGAGAAAATGAAAAATGCTCGCAATCCTGCCGCCCCTTCAGCTGTCGAACCAGGACGCGATCTAACTTTCCAAAAAAATGCGGCGCCCTTTCTACGCAAAGGGAACGCCGCACGAAAACCCAATCGGAAACGTTGCCGTTTTCGGACGGTCTGGATCAGCCCTGCTTGGTATACCAGTCCGCGTTAATCGGCGTAAAGTTAGCCCACTTCTCCGGCAAATCTTCCAAGGCAAAGATCGCCGTCACCGGACAGACCGGGACGCAGGCGCCACAGTCGATACATTCCACGGGGCTGATGTAGAGTTGCGGCTCGGACTCGAATTTGGGTTCATCTTTGCGGGGGTGGATGCAATCGACGGGGCAAACGTCGACGCATGCCGTGTCCTTCGTTCCGATACAGGGCTCAGCGATTACGTACGCCATGGTGACTCTCCTTCAAGGGATATCTATAGCTTAAAAATACAAAAACCGTCTTGCATTTGCATGGAAAGTATCGGTTTATATCATCAAACCAGCCACCGCACAAGCCGGTTTCTCCTCGCAAAAAGTATATCACGTCTGCATTGCGTGAGCCTGCCGCGCTCCACGAGTTCCTTGGCCTTACTGCGTGGCGAGTGATTCAAGGTGCGGAACTGAGACGCAACTCAATCGCAGCCCGGGCTCCATGAACGATTAGGGTTTTCGCGCGGTGATGTCGGCTCGGATGACCTTCAAATATTGGCGGGCGGTTTCGAGGGCCTGTTCGGCGTCATGTAGGGATACAAAGCCGGTGTCGTCATAAAGGGCCGTATTCCGCTTCCGCTGGAGCCGGTCGAATACAGTGATTAAGCCGGCATGTTTCTTGTCAACCCGCGCCCGGACGAATTCGATAATCGCGATGTGATGGCCCAGCTGGCTTCTTGCACGGAAACCGTAGCTAAACATAAAACCCAGGGAGGCCTTTAGCATCGCTTCATAAGCTTGCTGCAGGCAGGCCTCTTCGTCGAACGCAAGAATTTTGTGGGCCGAGGTGAGCTTTTTCTCGGCGCTCTGCAGGAAGCGTTCGATTTGTGCCCAGTCAACCCTTTGCGGCCTGAGTTTCTTCATGCGGCGCCGAGGAGCGCGACGCGCCTATTCTGCCAAACGTTTTCGAGGAAGGCGTCCTTCCGAGCGCGGCGGGATTTAAATTCTTTTGGCGTCAAAACCGCATAGTTGATTTCACGTCCGAGTTGGCACTCGAGCTTTCGCACGGCTTCCGCCAAGATTTCTTCACGAGGGGAGCCAATCAAAAGCACATCGATGTCGCTGGATGCATCCTGCTGGTTACGTGCAAAGGAACCGTACAGATATGCCTCGCCCAAGCCTTCAATTTTTTTGAGGGATTGTGCAATCAGCGGCACGGCGCCAATGGTTTTCGTTACGATTCCACGCACCTCATGAAACAGCGCGTACTCGCGGTTGAGTTGAAAATACTTCTGGCGGCCGCTCATTTCGGAACGAAATAAGCCCTCGGTCTCCAGATGCCGCAACTCCTTCGATAGATTCGACGCATCAATATCCAGCCGCTCCGCCAAATCCCTCAGATGGCGCCGAGCCGTGGGATTCGTGAAGTAATAAACCAGCAGCCGCTGGCGCGCCTTGGAACGCAAATCGAACATATGGTATTATTCTACCACAAATGCGGTATGTTTCAACTACACCCTCTAGAGCTCAGTCGCATATCAGAACGGCCGCGCCTTGCAGCTTTCCGCTTCGCAACTGGTTTAACGCTTCGTTGGCCTGTTCGAGCGCGAACGGCTGGGTTGTCGTGCGCACCGGGACTTCAGGCGCAATTTCCATGAATTCCGCGGCATCTTTGCGCGTCAGATTCGCGACCGAACAGACGGACCTCTCTCCCCACAGCAAATCGTAGGGAAACGAGGGAATGTCGCTCATGTGAATGCCGCCGCAAACGACCGTTCCCCCCTTGCGAACGGCGGCCAGCGCGGCGGGAACCAGCGCACCGACGGGCGCAAAAATAATCGCGGCGTCCAATTCCTCCGGTGGACGCTCGTCCGATGCTCCTACCCAGGCCGCGCCCTGCTCTTTCGCAAATTGCTGCGCCTCTTCATCGCCCGGACGCGTGAAGGCGTACACGCTGCGGCCTTGATACCGGGCCACCTGCGCGACGATGTGCGCCGCGGCGCCGAACCCGTAGATGCCAAGGCGTTTTGCGTCACCCGCGCGAACCAGCGAACGGTAGCCGATCAATCCCGCGCAAAGCAGCGGCGCGGCCCCGGCGTCCGAATAGGATTCGGGAATTGGGACGCAGTAGCGCTCGTCGGCAACGGTGAATTCGGCGTAGCCGCCGTCGAGCGTGTAGCCCGTAAAGCGCGCCTGCGAACATAAATTTTCGTTACCCGCCCGGCAATAGGAGCATTCGCCGCACGTCCAGCCGACCCATGGCACGCCGACGCGCTGCCCAACGGAAAGCAGGCTCGCTCGCTCTCCCAAGCGCGTTACGCGGCCCACAATTTCATGTCCGAGGATGAGAGAAAGTTTCGGATTGGGCAATTCGCCGTCCACGACATGCAGATCGGTGCGGCACACGGCGCAAGCTAGCACTTGGAGTTGAACCTGCCGGTCTCGAGGTTCCGGCACGGGGCAATCGCGGAGGGCGAGGGGTTTGCCTGCTTGCTCGAGAATCATCGCGCGCATGAATTTATTTTGGCTCATCGAGGGCGCGGTTCACATCTGTTTTTCTACACGTTCTTTTACGTGGGCGGCGCGGCCCTGCGAAGGAAATTCTTCGCGAAGAAGACCAAGTTCGCGGGACGTTCCGCGAGCCGCCGCATGAAATACGGAAACCAATCCCGCCCGAACGGTATGTACACGCGCACGCGATAGCCCTGCCGCACCAAGCGGCTCTGTAAATCCGTCCGAATTCCATAGAGCATCTGAAATTCAAACTTATCCTTGGTGATGTTTTGCTCGGCGGCGAAGCGGATGGCAGCCTCAATCATCTTCGGATCGTGCGTGGCCAGGGCATGGTAGGTTCCGCTTGGGAGCAGGATCTTCATCAGCTTGATGAAGTTTGCGTCCACATCCTTCTTGCGGCGAAACGCGATCCGCGAAGGTTCCTTGTACGCCCCTTTGACGAGGCGAATGCGGCAGCCGATGCCCAGCAATTCGCGGATATCCTCTTCGCTCCGGTAGAGATACGCCTGAATGACGGTTCCCACGGAAGCTGTTTCCGCGCGGGCCTGCTTGACTATGCGCAGCGTGCGGTCCGTATAGGCCGAGCCTTCCATATCGACGCGCACGAAATTTCCGAGTTCCTCCGCGCGGCGCGTGACGATGCGCAACTGTTCGGCGCAAAACTCGCCTCCGAGATCGAGGCCGAGATGCGTCAGCTTGAGCGAGATATTCGCCTCGACGCCCTGCGCCGCGATCTGGTCCAGCGCTTCCGTGTAGGAGGCGCGCGCGCGTTCCGCATCCTCGCGCGTGACCACGTTTTCGCCGAGGTGATCCAGGCTCGCGGTCATTCCGGCTTTGTTGCTGCTTCGCGCCGCTTCGATGGCGGGGGCCAGTTCCTCGCCGGGGACGAACCGCCGCGCCATGCGGCGCGTGGCCCCATGGGAAGTAATCCAGCGGCGAAGCCGGGAGCTTTTTGCCAGTTCAAGCAGCAGCGCGCGTAACATGAAAGTGTTGCCGGCTACGCCGTGAAATGAGGAGCGATTTCAGCGGTCCGGATGGGCCTCGAGAAATTTCTCCGCGTCCATCGCGGCCATGCAGCCCGAGCCGGCAGCGGTCACGGCCTGCTTGTAGTGATGGTCCTGCACGTCACCGGCGGCAAAGACGCCGGGAATCTTGGTCTGGCTGCCGTGATGGGTGAGGAGGTAACCGTTCTCGTCCATGTCGAGCTTGCCGCGAAAGACCTTGGTGTTGGGCACGTGGCCGATGGCGATAAACACGCCTTCCACGGGCAGCTTCGAAGTTTCATTCGTTTGCGTGTTGCGCAGCGTCATATTTTCCACGCCGCCCTTGGTCACATCGGAAATGTCTTCGACAACCACAGGGGTGACAAATTGAATTTTTTCATTGGCGCGCGCGCGATCGACCATGATTTTTGACGCGCGAAATTCCTTCCGCCGGTGCACCAGGTACACCTTGCTGGCGAAACGCGATAGGAAATTGGCTTCCTCCATTGCCGAATCGCCGCCACCGACGACCGCGATGTCCTTGCCGCGGAAAAAATAGCCGTCGCAAGTCGCGCAAGTGGAGACGCCGTAGCCGATCAGCTTGCGCTCGGACTCGAGGCCCATGAGGCGGGCGGTCGCGCCCGCAGCGATGATAAGCGCGCTGGTTTCATACTTGTCGTTGCCTGCCGTGATTTTGAACGGCCGCTTGCTCAAATCGACGTCCGTAATCGCGCCGGACTTGAATTCCGCGCCGAAGCGCTGCGCTTGCTTGCGCATGTTTTCGATCAAATCCGGGCCGAGAATGCCGTCGGGAAATCCGGGATAATTCTCAACCATCGTCGTAAGTGAGAGCTGCCCGCCGGGTTCGAAGCCGTCGATTACGACAGGTTTTAAGTTGGCGCGCCCGGCATAGATGGCGGCCGTCATTCCGGCGCAGCCGCTCCCGACGATAATGACGTTGTTCAAGTGGTCTTCTCCCTGCCTGTCATTGGATTCGCCAGCACGACGCCGCGATGCAACCCGCGAAGAACGAAAGTTTAGCACTCCGGCGCGCGCGGGCGCTTCGATAAAATCATGGCGTTCCCTTTTCGTGGCAACGCTGGCCTCCCCGCCCGGAATGGGCGATAATGCCAGCGCATTTTGGCTACCACAGGAGGTGGTCTTGAGCCGTAAACCAGGCACGTACGCCGTATTCGAAACTTCGCAGGGGACGATCGTCGTTCGCCTGTTCGAAAAGGAAGCCCCACAGACGGTCGGGAATTTCGTCGGCCTCGCGGAAGGCACCAAGGAGTTCAAGGACCCGAAGACCGGGCAAAAAGTAAAGCGTCCGTTTTACGACGGCCTCGTTTTCCATCGCGTGATTCCGCAATTTATGATTCAGGGCGGATGCCCCCTCGGGACGGGAACCGGCGATCCCGGCTATCGCTTCGGCGACGAGTTTCATCCGTCCCTGAAGCATGACAAACCGGGAAAACTCTCGATGGCCAACGCCGGACCCGGCACAAACGGTAGCCAGTTTTTTATCACCGTGGCGCCGACGCCCTGGCTCGATAACAAGCACACCATCTTTGGAGAGGTTGTCGAAGGAATGGATGTCGCCACGAAAATTTCGGAATTGCCGCGCGGGGCGAATGACAAGCCGAAGCAAGCCGTCGAATTGAAATCCGTGCGGATCGAAAAGGCCTGACCGGCCCGAAGCCAGCATGCTAAACCCGGCCAATTTGTTCCGGATGATGACCGAGTTCATCTTCATCTTGCTCGGCGGTTTTCTGGTTTGGTTGGGATTGAGCAATCGGTTCCTCAATCCTCCGAACTTTAACCCGCGCAGTCCAGCATGGCTCGGCCTGGGAGCGGCTCTCATCTACTGGGGCGTGCGCGCGTGGGTGAAAACGGCGCGAGCGGCGCGAACCTCGGATCGCGCCGTCGCGCGCGTGGGCGGCGCTTCGCTCGTCCTGGTAGGATTCATGATGTTGGCGCTCGTCGTTCTCGAATTTCGCTGGGTGGGGATCGTTCTGGCGGCGGCCGGCGGAGTCCTGGCATTGCGCGGCTTTCTGGCGGCCGTGCTGTCTCTTCGCACGGATTGATTGCGGCCGATATTGCTCAAGTGAAAGGAGCCTGTGGTGATCAAGGAATTCAAGGAATTCGCGATGAGGGGGAATGTGCTCGATATGGCCGTCGGCATCATTATCGGCGCGGCGTTCGGGCAAATCGTCAACTCGTTCGTGCAGGATATTATGATGCCGCCGATCGGGAGGCTCGTTGGCCACGTCGATTTTTCAAATCTTTTTGTGAGCTTGTCCGGCGCGCATTACGAAACGATCGCGGCGGCAAAGGCGGCGGGCGCCGCGACACTCAACTATGGCCTCTTTCTGAACACCGTCATCAATTTCCTGATCGTGGCGTTCGCGGTGTTCCTGCTGGTGCGCCAGGTCAATCGTCTCGCGCCGAAACCAGCCCCGGCAGCCGCGCCTGCAACGCGCGATTGCCCTTATTGCCTGAGCGCTGTGCCGGCCAAGGCGACGAAGTGCTTGCACTGCACGTCGGAACTTCGCCCCGCGTAGCGGCAATTGCGTGTTGCGTCTCGGCGCGAGACCGTGTTGCTGTCGAGCAACACCGCCGCTCTTGGCTGTGGGGTTTTGTACGTCACCCGCGCAGATCCCCCCGACCGCAATCCAATGAGAGGGCTATCGGGAGTTTGACTATTCTAGTAGATAAGGCGAGCAAAGTTTCTTTGCTATCCTCAAAACATACGCACCATCTTCAGTCCGGTGATTATTCCATTGACAAGTCACGGTGGAATTGAAAAACTTGCCCGCAATTGGAGGTTCCCCGTGAAAGTTAAGCTGTTAAGCCCTCCTGCTTTGGCTGCTGTTCTTCTCCTTTCGGTTACAGTTCCCATCTTTGCGCACCACGGTGCGGCGTCGTACGACACATCAAAGATGACGACCTTGAAGGGGACCGTAACGAGTATCCAGTGGATGAATCCGCATGCTGAAATTGATATCGACGTGAACGACGCGACGGGCAAGACCGAAAAGTACGTCGTCGAATCGGTCAGCCCCTTAGGCCTGTCCAGGAACGGGTGGACCAAAGATTCGCTTAAGCCGGGCGATCAGATCACGGTGACGGGCAATCTCTCGAAAAACGGCACGCATATCTTACGACTCAAAAAGATCGTGTTTCCTAGCGGCAAAGAGTTGACACTCCAGAACGGCGAAGATTATCCCGGTCAATAGGGATTGCTCCGCAAGCTCGCGTGACGATTTGCTTCGCTACGCTGGGATTACGACCTGCGCCGCAATCCGGAATGCGGAGCCTGAGAGGAGTTTTGCGATGTGCAAACGGCTGGTGGGTTCGGCGGTGGCCGTAGTGGCAGTGTTCGTCCTCTCCTCCGGCGTATTCGCTCAGACTGCGGAGCCACAGGGAGCAGCAAAGGCTCTGGCGCCGGACCTCACAGGGGTTTGGAGGCGTTCGCGGCGGCCGCCCGATAACACACGCCGCTACACCTTTCATGAGATATCTGGAACGCTTACTAACCAGGAGCCCCCGATGACGCCCTGGGGTGAGGCGAAATACAAAGCCGCCAAACCCAACATCGGATCGCGCGGTGTCCCCATATCGCAGTCAAACGATCCGGTTACGAAGTGTTTCCCTCCCGGCGTGCCGCGAATCTATGAGATGCGGGTCGGACAACCGTGGGAGATCATGCAGATTCCCGGCCGCGTGATCATGTTCTTCGAGTACGATCACCTGGTGCGCCAAATCTTCACGGATGGACGGCAGCATTCTCAGGATCTGACTCCTTCGTTTATGGGCGACTCGATCGGCACGTGGGAAGGCGATACGCTGGTGGTCGATACGGTTGGTTTTAATGAAAAAACTTGGCTCGATGGGGACGGCCATCCGCACAGCGACGCACTGCACCTGGTAGAACGCATCCGCCGGGCCAGCCATGACACCTTGGCCATTGATTTTACGATTGACGATCCGAAGGCGTATACCAAGCCTTGGGTCGCACACAACGACTTCGAGTTAAAACCGGGCTGGAACATTGGAGAAGTGGTGTGCGTGGACGACAACGCCAACTTCCTCGATACGGAAAAAAAGCTGGAATCCGGTAAGTAGCAATCGTTGCCCAATTTCCCGGGGCTTGACGGCAAGACCATTTCTTGCAGGCTTTACCGTCATGGCGAAGACATTTCTCTTGAAACCCCCTTTTATAGAAAGAACTTACGGAATGTGGCTCATTCTCAGGAATTACGATACAACTTATGTTCATAGGAATACTTGCAGGACTAGCAGGAAGGAAGTCGGGCCTTTAGGTCAAACGAGCCGTGTTGCCCAGAGAGGCGCAATCCGTGCGCTGGCGCGACTATCGACCTGAACGGCCCGGCATGTTCTGCGGAAGCTCGGCGATCGATTTGCCGATCGACTCAAGATAGCTTCGAGTATAGCCTTCGAGGCCCGCCGAAAACTCGCGGGAAACCTCCGCGGCTCTTTCTTGCATAATCCTGGTCATCTGACTCCCCGCGGATGCAAGGAGCGAGCCCGCATTGTCCCGCGCAGCTTTCTCAAAGCTTTGATAGAGTTTCAGCAAGGTTTCGTTGGTTTTGGCGGTATGTGCAGCGGTGTTTTTTTCCAAATCTTCCAGGGCCTTTGCCAAACTTTCGTTGGTGGTGAAGGCAAGCTGGTTTTCGATCCCCGCAAAAATTGCCTCGGATTCCTTCCTCAATCCAGTTCCAGCGCCTTCCAGTCTCTGCAGGGAATCTTTTGCTTCCGAGAGGATAGGCACAACCTGGTCGCGAAGGCGCGACATAAAACGGTCCACTGCTTCGCTGCGTGTGGCTTCCATGTTTTGTTTCACGCGCTCGATCGCGCTGACCGCCATACCATCCAGGCGCCGGTTCACTTCCTTTACCTGATTCAGCATGTGCTCCCGGACCGTCTCCATGTCTTGCTCGATCTTCTTCCTCCAGAGCGCGTAACTATTTCGGGCGCTGGCTTCATGCGCATCGCTCAGCTCCTTCAACGCCTGGCGGGCGATAATTTCCCTGGAAGCCGATATCGCGGAATGGATGGCCTTGACTGCTTCCTCTCGAAGCTGCGCACGAAACTCCTCCAGCAATCGGCTCTTTTCCTTGACCAGAGCGCCGGCCGCCGCTTCGGATGCCATGCTTTGGATCTGTTCGCCAAGGCCGACCATCAATTGCGCAAGCGGCGGAATGGAAGACGTAGGGGGTTCTTTTCGCTCAAGACGGGAGACCCGATCCGATCCTCCGTCAGGTGCCGGTCCCACGGGTTGCTCTTTCCGAGTCACGACCTTCAACTCTCTCCCAAGGGCAGCAGATTCAATCACTTCCGGGACCTGGGGCGGAAACCAATCGTCCGGCGTGGATGTGACGCCCCAGACGTTTCCAGCGATCTCCAGCTCCACGGCGATCTGGAAAACACGATCCCTAGCTCCGACTTTTTGTACCCATTTCACCCGGGCGCGGCTTGAACATCCCACCGGGCCCTGCTTCGGCGGTTTGATATCCAGGTAAACGGTCTCACCCTGAATGACCTCGTGCTTCGATTGGTAGGTGCAGCCGTGGCAACTGATCGACAGGGTCGAGACCTGCTCCTGGTAGGGTTCGCGCAATGCTCCCACGCCCTGTACGACGATCGGCAGGGCTTGTTCGATGCGTGTGCTGCGACGCTTTTGTGCGTAGGCGACCTGATGGGATGACACGGGATCCTCCGGAGGGGCTCGAATAAAATGATACGTGAGAATGGGGCAAGGTGTCCGCGCAACGGGAAAGGCCTGTAGCGGAGGAGTTACCACCTCGTGCCGATGGTTCCAAACTCAGACTTACAGGCCGGGGTTTGACCGGTATTCGCGCGCGCATTCCTCGCAGGGGCAAATGGTTCTCAAGAAATCGAAGCTGAAGATTCCCGTCGCGTGACCGTCGTTAAAATCAAACTGCAGGGCGTAGTTGCCGACGGCGTGCGCCGCCTTCGCGGCAAGCTTCGGCTTGAACATGGGGAGCAGCGGCGAACTCAGCGGCGGGGCCGCTCGGAGCGAGGCATTTTCATTTTTCAATTGCTGGTCTTTCTGCTGCCCGTCCGCCTTTTTCTTCCGCTGATCGTTGCACATCGCGCACGGACACTCTTCGCGGAGATAGGCGAAATCGTAGTGACTGGCGTGGCCGTCGGCCCAGGTGATGTCGATTCCGGCTCCGGAGGAAACGTGCACTTTCACGCTGGCGGGTTTTCTTCGCGCATCGATGGGAATGGGCATGGCTCGGCTGCGTTACTCCTTTGCCAATGAGGGAGCGCTGATCCGCGCCAACCGGCCGTGTTCGAGTTCCACGCGGCGGTCCGCGAGATTTCCGATGGCCTGCGAGTGGGTCACGACAAGAATGGTATGCCCCGCGTCATGCAGCTCGTGCAACAGTTTCAGGACGACCGCCTCGTTCACCTCGTCGAGATTTCCCGTGGGCTCGTCAGCCAGAATCAATTTCGGCTGATTGATCAGCGCCCGGGCGATGGCGACGCGCTGCTGCTCGCCGCCGGAAAGCTCCGCCGGGACATGATCCAAGCGGTCGCTGAGGCCCACACGGCACAGGGCTTCCGCGGCCTCTTTTTCATCCGTGATGCTGTGAAAATATTGGGCCAGCATCACATTTTCCAGGGCTGTGAGATAAGGAACCAGATGAAATTGCTGAAACACAAAACCGATTTTGTCGGCGCGGTAGCGCGTCAATTCGCGTTCGCCGAGATTGCCGATTTCCAGGCCGTCGACAGCGACGCGGCCCGCGCTCGGATGCTCGAGCCCGCCGAGAATGTTGATTAGCGTCGTCTTGCCGGAGCCGGAAGGTCCCATGATGGCGATCCATTCACCCGCTTCCACATCGAAACTCACGCGGTCGAGCGCGCGGACTTCGCCGAAGCGCTTATCGAGTTGCTCGACCTGGACCAGGGGCGCCATCATTCTCCTCGCAAAATCTCCGCCGGGCGCACGCGCCCAAGAAGGCGCAGGGGAAAAGCTCCGGCCAGCGCCACGCCGATAGTCAACGCAATCGTAATGGGCAAAACTTCGAGGCGCGCGGAAATGGCGACGCCGAAAATGCGCTCGCCAATCCATCGGGCAAGCACAACGCCGAGCAGAAAACCGAGCAGGCCGCCCACAGCGCCGAGCGTCCCCGCTTCGGCCAGAAACAAACGCATGATGCGCGGCACCGTCCCGCCGAGCGCCTTCATGAGGCCCACGTCCCGCCGGCGCTCCATCGCCAGAGCTGCCATCGATGCGAGCACGCCGAGCATCGAGAGAACCAGAATCAGCGCGATGGTCCAGAAAATCAAACCGCGAATCCGTCCCAGGATCGTTCCCTCGGCAGCGGCGATTTGACGCACGGGCCGCACATCGAGGCCGGGAAAATTGTCCGCAAGCTTATTCGCAACTCCCTCAATCTCTGAAGGCGTTCCTGAAACGCTCAATTGGACAAGGCTCACTCGGCCGGAAAGTCCTGCAAGAGCCTGCGCAGAATCGAGGTTCGTGAGGATTTGATTATCTTCGGCGCCGCCGGTTGTAACAATTCCCGCGACCGTAAGGGAAATGTTGCGATCGCCGGAACGCAACTGAACCGAACTGCCAGGCGCGAGTCCCAGCTGGCGCGCGGCGGTAAAGCCGACGAGGCAATGCTCGTGATCGTCGCGAGAAGATACCCAGCCGCCCTCGAGCTTCCACCACGAATTCATTTTAGACACCTGGTCAAACCAGGTTCCCGCCAGAATGACCGGCTGCGACCCGGAAATCGCGGCCACGTAAAGATAAGGCGCCGTAGCTATGATCCGCGGGAGGTGCAGTTCGGCAATGCGATCCAGAACGGCGGCGTCGGCGAGCGCGGCTTCGCTGCCGCCGGCTGGCGGAGCGATGACGACATTCGCGCCAAGCGTGCGGAATTCCTGGGTCAGTTTCCGCTCCGCATCCAGGTTCACGTTCAGCAGTGCGGAACAGACCGCCGCCCCGCTCGTCAGCGCAATCAGAGCCACGGCTAGCCGGCCCCGGCTGGCCCCGAGCAATTTCCATAGAATTCGCAGGAACATCGAGCGGCCGGGCACGTCCTCAATCTCCCCGCAACACGGGAGCGGGATCGACGCGCGAGGCACGTCCAAGCGGCAGGAGACTCCCCAGCAGCGCTACCACCGCCGCCAGGACCAAAACAATCGGAAGCAGAATCCATCGAAGCGTGGGAGCGACGCCAAATATTCCAATGCCGACGGCGCGCGCCAGCAAAACTCCCAGCGCATATCCCAGAGCGCCGCCGACCAGCGCAAGAAACAATTGCTCGGCTACGAAAAACGAGCTGACGGTCCGGCGGCTCGCACCTAGGGCCTTCATCAATCCAATTTCCGAGCGCCGCTCGAGCACCGTCGTCGCGGATGTCGCGCCGACCGCGAGCGCCGCCGCGAATAAAGCGGCAATTGTCACAATCCACATCAGGCCGCTGACGCGCGTCAGAATCCGCCCCTCGCTCTCGGCAACTTGCCGGATGGCGCGCACTTCGACGCCTGGAAGTTGCTGTTGAATTTGGTGCGAGATCGAGGAGATGTACGGGCTGCAATACCAGCGGTCGTATTCGACCGGAGTCATCGTCGCGGGATCGCGCTCCGAGAAAGCGTCCGCCGGTTTCGTCAACGCACTCACGAGCAGGCTACGATACTCGCCGGGGCGGCCGGCCAGGTCCTGCGCAATTGCCAAAGGCGCGAGGATGGAGTTGTCCTCGCGGCCTCCGGTGGAAACGACGCCCGTGATCGTCAGCGTATGCGAGCGGCCGCCTGCGTCGATTTTGACTTCGCTTCCGGCATGCAAATTTAAACGCTGCGCAAGCGCCACGCCCGCCACACCCTCCTCGGAAGCATCCGAAAACCATCGGCCGTCGACGTGCCACCAGGGATCGGTGGCCGAAATTCCCGTCGTGAACGCGCTCCCGTCGGGAACTGGAACGGAATGGCTGTACCACGTGCCGATCAATTCCTCACGCGAATTCCCCTGTGAACCGGCGGACGCGATCTCCACGGGAACGTCGAGAAAGGGAGCAAAACCCATCACGTTGTTGCGCCAGAAAATGGTCTTCAACTTGCCGAGATCGCTTGCGGGCAAGTAGGCGCCGGCGTTGACCGGTCGGTAATCGACTCCCCCAATTTCAAGCGGCAACGTGTCCGATGCGGGCGTGACGAGCAGATTCGCGCCGAGGGAGCGAAATTCCCGCGCCAGGCGGTCTCCCACGTCGAGAGCCACTTCCAGCGTGGCGGTCGCAACCGCCATGCCAAGAGCCAGCGCCGCCGCCGTGAGCACTTTCCGGCGAGGCTTTCGCGTGAATGATTCGCTGACAATTCGAAGAAACATAGTCCGCCGTCTCTGGCTATTGAGAGACCCGGCTCCTCGCTTCGGCCAGTTTCGAGACGTCGATCACCAGCGCGCCGCTGTCCAGGCGCGAAGGGACGCCGATGGGATTGCATCCGCCCGCTTCCCCAATCGTCGGGATGTAAATCGCGGAGGCGCAATTGCGGCACACGACGTTCGAACCATCCTGGCGATATCCGGCCGTGCCGCAAATCAGGCAGGCGTCAAGCGCGGTACCCCAGTTTCCGTTTGGCTTTCGAATCACGAGGAAGCGCACACTCGTTCCGCTCGCATCCACGCTGTAAATGTGAAGATTCGCATCGCTGATCTCGGTGAGGGGAATTCGAACCGCCCCGTTTTCCGACTGGATCGATCGAGCCTCGGTCGTCGCGGTCACGCGCGTGTACGCGAATTCCGCGGCCAGGATCAGGATGACGGCAGTGCAGGTGAACGCCGAAGCAAACGCCCAGCGGCGCTGCTTGCGGCGCTCCCATTCGATTCGACGGCGCTCCGCCGCGTCAGGCACATTCTCCGCTGCCCTTCCGCGCGCGGCCATCCATTCGCGCAAGACCAGAAGCGCCGCCGCGCCGAGGATCACGGTGAAAAAGAAAAACTCGTTCCGAACGATTGGACCGACGTAGGCCATCTCGGCCCGGCTGGATGGCAGCCACATGGCTTCACTCAATTCGTGAACCCCGGTCAGTGCCAGTTGCACGGCGACGATAATCAGAATCGTGCTGGTCGCGGAAAAAAATCTTCCCAGAGAAATTTTCAGCGTCCCCTGGAAAAAGAACACTCCCACGGCAATCGCGACGGCCAGCCCCAGAACCGTTCCGATCCACACAGCGAGGCCTTCCGTGGAAAGTTCCACTGCCCGCAAAATCAGGGCAAGCTCGGCGCCCTCGCGAACCACCATGAGGAAAACGAATGTGGCCAGGCCTATTCCCGCGGAGAACTCGGATTTCGCCGCGTGTTTTTCAACGCGTTTTTCGATTTCCGTTTTCAGGTGCCGTGCCACGCGGTTCATCCAAATGATCATCGTGACCACAAAAACGGCCGCGAGCAGAAGGAGCAAACCTTCAAATCCGTCTTCGCTGACCTTCCAGCGCTCCAGCGCAATGGCGACGGCGAGGCTGGAAACAACCGCGGCGACGACGCCTCCCCACACCCAGCGCGCGAGATTTGAGCGCCCGGTGCGGTTCAGATAGACGAGTACGATGCCGACGACCAGGGCGGCTTCGACACCTTCACGAAGAGCGATGAGGAAAGCAGAGAGCAAAAAGCAGTCCTTAAGCGTACTTTGCCGGCGTCACGCTTCACTTCAGTTGTAGGGGCATCCGCCGCGGCGGACCGCGGCGGATGCCCCTACAACTGCGACCATTCCGTGTAAAGGCGAAGCCCGCACCCAAAATGGGGCACACGGAGGGACACCCTCCAGTTGCAACTCATTCGCAACTGGAAATAGTAGTGTACACGCCCCGTCCACCTGGGTCAAGGTTGCAAGTTCCTACCGCCTTGGTGCGTCCCCTGACGGTAGAATGTGCATCTACATGATTCTAGCCATGATTGAGCCCCGGTGTCACCTTGCAATTCGTTCCCGAACGGACCGATTGGGTATGGTCGCGAGGCGCTTCGCGGCCGTTATATTTGCGGGATTGCTCATCGCGGGCCCGGTTTTGCCGCAATCTTCGGGTGGCCCCTCGTCGCCCGCTGCCGCGCCCGCACAGGCCAAACCCCCATCCACTCCTCCTCCCCAACCGGATAAGGGCCGCGCGCGGAAAGCTTTCCAGACGGGGCGCCGAGCGGAACAATCCGGCGACTGGAAAGCGGAGTTTGCCGCCTATTCCGAAGCGGCCACCTACGATCCAGCAAACCGGGAGTACGCCATCCTGAAGGAACACGCGCGGTTTCAAGTCGTTCAAGCGCTCGTCGATAGCGCGGAACGGCTGGCAATTTCCGGAAATATTCCCGGCGCGCGCGCGCTGCTTACCGAGGCGCTGGGGATTGACCCGAACTACGTCGTGGCGCAAGAGCGCCTGGCGGAAATGACGCCGAGCCCGGAAGAAATTGAGGCGGCCAAAAGCCCAAGGCTCGGCGGTTTACAGCGCCTGATTCTCAAACCCGGAACGCAGGCATTCGACTTTCGCGGCACGACCCGAGGCGCCTATGAGGAAATCGGGAAGCAATTTGGCGTGAAGATGGTGTTTGACGGCGATTTGCCCGACCGCTCGATTCGGTTCCAGGTTCCGAATTTGGATTTCGACACGGCGGTGATGGTCCTTTCGCGCCAGACCAAAACGTTCACGCGCATTGTGGACGCGCACACGATGTTTGTCACCGAAGACAGCCCGCAAAAAGTGCGGGACTACGCGCTCGAGGTTGAAAAGGAACTCTTGCTCCCGGCTTCCGTCTCCACGGACGAAATGAACGAAGCGGTCCGGATGATTCGTGAGATGACCGGCATCACGCGGACGCAACTGAATACCGCGACGCGCACCCTCACCGTGCGCAGCACGGAGCAAAACGTGGCGCTCGCGCAAACTCTTCTCGAACAGATCGAGCAGCCCCACGGTGAATTGATGCTGGATATCGAAATCCTGGAACTCGACCGCACTTTCGCGAACCAACTGGGAATTACGCCTCCCAGTACCTCGAGCGTATTTATGCTCACGTTGCCCGAAATTCAGCAGCTCCAGGCGGCGCAGAATAGCGGAACTCTCATTCAAACTCTGCAAAGTATTTTCGGGAGCAGCGCCGTAAGCTCGGCATCGGGCTCCGCGCTTCCCGCTTTGATTGCATTCGGCGGAGGAAAAACTATTTTTCTCGCCACCATGCCCGGCGTCACGGCGAATTTCGGCACGGCCCTCAGCACGGTGCACAGCGCCCAACGGATTTTGTTGCGCGCGCAGGACGGAAAGCCGGCGACGTTCTTTGTGGGCGACCGCTACCCCATCGATCTGGGATTGCTCTCTTCGGATTTGAACTCGGGCTCGTCGGCGCTCACGCAGGCGGTCACGCAGGCGCTCCTCGCAGGTTTGACGCTTCCGCGAAAGGATTACGATGCGGGCATCAGCCCGGTCGCGGTGGCCATCGCGGATGTCAATGGAGACGGCCATCCCGACCTGATCGTCGCCAATCATGGCGACGGCAAGACCGCCAATGGCACAGTTTCCATATTGCTCGGAGTCGGCGACGGCACATTCGACGCGCAGACTCAGATCACGATTCCGGGCTTTACATTGCCGGGTGGAACCACGTCCCCGAAACCCTCAACGCCCTCGGCCGTCGCGGTAGGCGATTTCAACGGTGACGGCAATTTGGACCTCGCTGTGACGGATTCGGCCAACAGTGACGTTTTAATCCTTTTCGGCGACGGCAAAGGCAACTTTACCGTTCCTACCGCCGCAAACGCGTTCGCGACCGGGAGTGCGACCGTTGGCAATCCCGTGGCGATTCTCGCCGCAAACTTCCATAGCAATCCCGCCAGTCCCGACAGTATTCTGGACCTGGCCGTTGTCAATCAGGGTGACGGGACGAACCCCGGCTCGGTAACAATCCTGCTCGCCAACAAAACCAACGGCGTACAGAACGGAACATTTGCCGTACCCCCGGCCCCAAATGACCAACCTCTCGTCGTGGGCGTAGCGCCGTCAGCGATTACGTCGGCCATTTTCAACGCAGGTGGATTTACGGACCTGGCGGTCGCAAACAAGGGTGGCAACACCGTCTCCATTCTGCTCGGCATGGGAACGAATAGCGTACAGAACGGCACGTTTGGCCTGCAGACAACTTTTGCCACCGGGAACGGACCTGCGGGCATCGCCACCGCAGACTTCAACAACGACGGGAAACCTGATCTGGCCGTGACAAATAGTACGTCCAGCCCGCCGACCGTTTCGATCTTGCTGGGCAATGGCGACGGCACTTTTTCTGCGCATACGGACTTCACCACCGGGAACGGCCCGGTTGGAATTGTTGCCGCAGACTTCACCGGCACAAACACGGATCTCGCCGTCACGGATGAAACAGTACCCAATGTGGATATCCTGATCGGAAATGGCAACGGAACTTTTAACGCCCCCATTTCATTGCCCACGGGGAATTCTCCCATTGCGGTAGCGGCAGCAGATCTGATCGGCAGCGGATCGATAGATCTAGTGACCGCGAATAACGGGTCGAATACAGTGACCGTCACACTCAATACTTTGCAATCCTCTGGGAATTTATCGTCGGGATCGGCGCAAACCGCCTATCCATCCGCCGAATACGAGGATTTGGGATTGAAGATAAAGGCCACTCCGCGTCTCCATGACAATAATGAGGTTACGCTGCAGCTTCAATTCGACATTAAGAGCCTTACCGGCTCGACCAACAACGGAATTCCCATCCTGAGCAACCGCCAAATCGAACAGACGATCCGCCTGCATGAAAACGAAACCTCGATACTGTCCGGCCTCCTTCAATCGAGCGAAATTGGAAGCACCAGCGGATTGCCCTGGACCTCCACGGCTCCGGGAATCGGCTTATTGACGGGCGAGGACACCACCAACATACAACAAACAGAATTGCTCATCCTCGTAACTCCCCGCGCCTTGCGCTTGCCGCCGCACGATGTTCCGGCGGTCTATGCCGGGCGCGGAGAGCCCGCCACGCCGCCAACGCCGCCGCCCGGGCCAACCGGAGCGCCTGGGCCAGCCGGAGCGCCTAATCCGAACCAGCCGCCGCTAGGAGGCCGAGCACCATTTGGTCCCGGAGCCCAGCCCGGTCAGGTTCCCGGAAATGTCGTCCAGCCACCGCAGCAACCACAACAGCAGCCACAACAACAACCGCAACAACAACCGCAACAACAACCACAGCAGCAACCGCCACCGCAACAGCAGTGATCCTCCCAAATTCCGAGGTTGATGAGGGAACTTGGGGTTGAAATCCGGGCACGCCAATCTCCCGATTGGCGGTTTGCGTAACGCCATTCAGGATAATGGCATTCCCGGGATCGCCGCCAGGCAGGGTTTAAATGTGATTGCGCCAGCTGAAGTAGTTCCGCAGTTACGGATTTAAGCCGGCAAAGAAATTAGGCGTGCGGACGGGCCCATGGAAGTGTGGAATTGGCAAACGCGATTTTCCCGCGCAACAGATGGTACACATAGGCGCCCAGGCAAAATTTCCCAAACAGGAGCGCCGCAAACGCGATCACCAGGAACGCTTCGAGTATCCAGGCCGCAATCATCCAGCCTGCGAGCAGCGCCGCCCCTGCCAGAAGCATAAAGGCCGCCGCCATGCCTTGCGCAAATGCGCGCGGCGCTGGCGCGGGTGCGAGCACCGGCTTGCCGCGGGGCGCGGCGATCGCGCGGTTGTAGAATATCTCAAAGGGATTCCACTTTGGAAACGCGACATTCCACCAGAGCAGCGCCGATAGCGCAAAAAAGAAAATGGGGGATTGCAGGACAATTGCAACGACGACCAGCGGCCCCATAATTCTGGGCTGAAAATACAGCCCGGAAAAGTGCATGTCACAAACGGAATCCGCCTCTTCAACAAAGCCCTGCTGCTTCATGAAATTTCTTACGGTTGGGGAAATCATCTTAAATCATTGGATGACCGAGCAGTCCAAAAGGGCTCTGCTAAATCTGTCGCCTAACGCACAAGGGCGAACCGACCTGGCACCGTGAGGGGTAGGCTCGGAAGTTTAGCCGTTCTTCAAGCTATCGAGGCGGGGCGGCATGTCCAGAAACGCCCGCATCACGTGCCAGAATTGCTGACGATTGATTCCCAGCGAAAGAGCATGTGCCGCCCCCGGCAGGATGATAAATTGCCGGTCCGCATAGGGCAGCTTCGTATAGAAATTAATGAGATCCACTTCGGTCGCGATCCCGTCATATTCGCCGCGCACGATCAGCACGGGGGAATGTACTTTGAGCGGGTCGACGATCGGCAGGCTGGTGGTCATATCGAGATACGTGCCCGTCGGGATGTCATTGCCGAACTTCATTTCGGCGTCGGCGAGCGCTTCGCCGACGGCCGGGTCGGACGTGCCGGGCTTGTCGCGCGTGAAAATGCTGCGAATCATGTCGCGATCGCGCGGACGCCGGTTGTGCGTGCGGTAGAAGTCCACCTGCTTGGCTCGATCGGTCAGCGTGGGCGAACCTTCCCCGGTGTACGTGAACGCCGCCAGCACCAGGCGGTCGATGAGTTCCGGATGAGCCATGGCAAACGCGCCGGCGCGCAACGCGCCCGAGGATTCGCCGAATACGTGGAACCTCTGCTGTCCCGTTTCATGCGCCACCACCGGAATCGCCGCCTTCAAATCCTCTACGCCGTCCGCGATGTTGGAATTGCCCTCGCCTCTCGAAGATTTCCCGTAGCCCGTAAAATCCATCGTCCATACGTCAAATCCAAACTTCGCAAACGCGTCCATCAGCGAATAGTCGCCGCGCCCCGGCACGGTCAAGTCAAACGACGTCGAGGATATGGAAGAACCATGCACGAGGAACAGCACAGGCAACGCCGGTTTGCCCGCTTGCGGCGCGCCCACGCGCTTCCGAAACATGTAGAGCTTGACGTCGCCCTTCTGCGCCCAGTATTCCTTGCTCCATATTTTTTCGTTCGTCGCGCCAGATTTCTCCGTTTGGCTGCCCGTGGGTTGGGCGAATGCCTCGGCGGCAACACTCGACAGAGCAAGCCCTCCGGCAATTGCGGGCGCCGCGCCCAAAATAAAGTTTCGGCGAGACGGACGGCCATTTGAGAAGGACATGGTTGCCTCCTGGAAGTTTCGATCCAAACGGTGAGGCTACAATACTCTCTATGACGAACGCTATTCAATCCTTATCGATGCCATCCATGATATCGAGCAGGGCTGATGTATCGTCCAGATTTACGCCTGCACGAACTCCGCCCTTACCATAAGCAATGACTCTGAATTTGCGACCCGTGCGAATTCGGCGCCGTCTGTCAAGCGCCAGGCGTATTGCATCTCTGACAAACGCACTGAGAGTCGCATTCCTTTCAGCAGCTGCCTTCTCTGCTTCCTGTATAAGGTCCTTGGTCAGATAGATCGCTATCTTCATTTGCTCACTCGCCTCCACAGTTCCTCTTAGATTTCATATCACAATGTCAGGGAGGATTCGATTGTACGGCGACCATCTTGTCCCGTCCGTGCTCCAGTTCGATTGCGTGCGCTATAGCGGGTTGCGTTGCCAATTTGCGTAGTTGATTGCCTGTACGGAATAATTTGCATTCTGAAGCCGAAACGCGAAGCTCAACAAGTGGACGAGGCCGCAGATGACCAGGGCGCTCTTGAACTCATGCTGCTGCATTCGCTGCACCCAGAGTTCTTCTCTCTTGGCGTGCACATCCAGCAGTTGCCAATTCGCAAAAACCACGCTTGGAGGCGATCCGATCATGTTCGGTTCACTCGAATTGGCGGGGATGCCATAGTCTCCCCGGTCTGCTCTTGCAGGGTCGATATCCAGGTAATGGCCGAACGGCAGTTGTTCAAGGGCCAATTTTTCGGCAATCGTGGGCCCGAGCCCTGACGCCTCTTCAAAAATAAAATCCACCCCCTCGGAAATCATTAATTTGTTGAGGAGCGCAATATACATCGGGTCATGCACGTTTCCGAGCCGCTTCTCCGCGCCCTGAACAACGTGAAGCGTCGCCAGAACTGTGACGCGTGGGATCATGCTTGCGCTCCGATCCGATTGTTCAGGGAATAAGTATTCTGCCCTTGTTGCGGTGCCGGAATTTTATATGGAGATTTGCTGAATCCCGATGAATTCAAGGGAATCGTCAACTTCCTCGCCAACTTCCAGGTACAGTTCGATGACTTCGCGAGCGCACTTCATCAACGTATCAAGAGATTTCGCTTGGGTGTGACAACCATGCAGAGCCGGGAAAGAGGCCAGGTAGATGCCCTCTTCATCGCGCTCGATCACCACCGTAAATTTCCGCTCGGCTTTCATTGAGGGTTCCCCTTACTCGATCCTGCGGAAGACATCAATCTGGCTTGTCCAATTCAAGCGAAAACCAACCGGCCCTTCGGCTTCGGGATGGGACGGCCAAGATCGCGGGCGGTTTCAATCCATTCCAGAATGATGGCTTCCACGTTGCGCAGAGCGTCGCGATGCGTCTTCCCGTCGGCCGCACACCCTGGAAGTTCGGGAACTTCAGCAATAAAAGCCTGATCGTCATCACTCCAGTAAATGATCACTTCATATCTCGGCTTTGGCATTTGTCTCTCCCGCGAGCTTGTATCGGACAATCACCTGGCGACCTGTTTGACCTGATACGGTTTGCACTTCGGCCCTCTGGATTGAATATTTAGGATTTCTTCCACACCTTCCTTGGTGAAGACGTAGTGGCTATCTCGAATTCTCTCCTCGAATCCAAGGGCGCGGAGCAGATTCCGCAGATCAGAAAAAGCGATGTTGGCGTCCGCGTTTCCTCTTAGGACCGCTTGCAGCACTCGTTGCCTGCGCGCCATGGTATAAGAAAGTCTAGCACGCCCCCCGTCACGTTGAAAGCAGGCCAAAGCCAAAAAGGCCCAATAAAAAACGGCCCGCCGCGATTGCTCGCAACGGGCCGTTGGAAAGAATATCCTGGCAGCGACCTACGTTCCCACACAGTTACCCGTGCAGTATCATCGGCCCAGCGGGGCTTAACTTCCGTGTTCGGGATGGGAACGGGTGTGACCCCCGCGGTATGACCACCAGGAAATCTGGAAGTTGAAGATGGGAGGCTTGAGGTTAGAAAAACCTCAAGCCAGACAATCCAACTTTGCAACTGAATAGGCTTTTGTTTTCTGCAAATTCTTCTCGACCATGAGCTTATCGTTAGACTGCCATCTCCGAAAAATGATCGGAAAGTGACAGATTGGGAAAGTTTTATGGTCAAGCCGAACGAGCGATTAGTATGGGTCAGCTACGTGCATTGCTGCACTTCCACCTCCCACCTATCAAGGTCGTAGTCTTCGACCGCTCTTCTTACCCGCCCGCAGGCGGGTTGGGAGACCTTATCTCGAGGCAAGCTTCATGCTTAGATGCATTCAGCATTTATCTTTTCCGGACTTCGCTACCGAGCTATGCCACTGGCGTGACAACTCGTTCACAAGGGGTCCGTCCATCCCGGTCCTCTCGTACTAGGGACAGCTCCTCTCAAGTCTCCTGCGCCCACACCAGATAGGGACCGAACTGTCTCGCGACGTTCTGAACCCAGCTCACGTACCGCTTTAATAGGCGAACAGCCTAACCCTTGGGACCTTCTACAGCCCCAGGATGCGATGAGCCGACATCGAGGTGCCAAACCTAAGCGTCGATGTGAACTCTTGGCTTAGATCAGCCTGTTATCCCCGGCGTACCTTTTATCCGTTGAGCGATGACCCTTCCACGCGGGATCACCGGATCACTAGACCCAGCTTTCGCTTCTGCTTGACCTGTGTGTCTCGCAGTTAATCCGGCTTATGCTCTTGCACTCCACAGCGGGTTTCCAATCCGCTTGAGCCGAACTTTGGGCGCCTCCGTTACATTTTGGGAGGCGACCGCCCCAGTCAAACTACCCGTCTGGCTATGTCTCCCGACCCGTCTCGGGTCGTAGGTTAGAGCGACAGAACAATCAGGGTGGTATTTCACTGTTGCCTCCCCTCCAGCCGAAACCAGAGGATCAAAGGCTCCCACCTATGCTACGCAGATCGTCCCGTTACTCACAGCCAGAGTGCAGTAAAGGTGCACGGGGTCTTTCCGTCTAGGTGCGGGCATCCGGCGTCTTCACCGGAACCACAAATTCGCCGAGTCACTCGCCAAGACAGTCGCTCTATCGTTACACCATTCGTGCAGGTCGGAACTTACCCGACAAGGAATTTCGCTACCTTAGGACCGTTATAGTTACGGCCGCCGTTCACCGGGGCTTCAGTTCAGGCCTTCGTTCCCTTGCGGGAGCTGAGCCCTTGCTTTAACCTTCCGGCACCGGGCAGGTGTCACCCCCTATACGTCGTATTCGACTTAGCAGAGAGCTGTGTTTTTGTTAAACAGTCGCAGAGCGCGTTTCGCTGCGGCCGCTTCGGGCTATAAACCCTACAGCGGCACCCCTTCTCCCGAAGTTACGGGGTTAATGTGCCTAGTTCCTGAGCGAGTGTTCTCTCGAGCGCCTGTGGATATTGTCCTTGTCTACCTGTGTCGGTTTGTGGTACGGGCACCTAATGTTCTCCTTAGAGGTTTTTCCAGGCAGCGTGAAATCCAGGACTTTATGACCGTGTGGTCTCGTCGCATGTCTCACCGTTGAATGACCCCGTGGATTTGCCTGCGGGATCCGGCTTACACATGCCAATCGGGACGTCCATCACCCGACTCCTGTATCCTTCTGCGTCACCCCATCGTGATAACGACCATTAGGTGGGACAGGAATGTTGACCTGTTGTCCATCAGCTACGCCTCTCGGCCTCACCTTAGGACCCGCCTAACCCTGAGCGGATTAACCTTCCTCAGGAAACCGTAGACTTTCGGCGACACGAGTTCTCATCGTGTTTATCGCTACTTATGCCGGCAGGGTCTCTTCCGTGGCGTTGAGTAGTCCTCTCGGTCTACCTTCAGACTCCACAGAATGCTCCCCTACCAAAACAACATGACCGTAGTCACGTTATATTCCTAAGCTTCGGTCATAGACTTGAGCCCCGTTGGATTGTCGGTGCATGATCGCTTGACCAGTGAGCTGTTACGCTTTCTTTAAAGGATGGCTGCTTCTAAGCCAACCTCCTGGCTGTCCGAGCGATCACACTTCCTTTCCCACTTAGTCTATAGTTAGGGACCTTAGCTGTAGATCTGGGTTCTTTCCCTCTCGACCACGAAGCTTATCCCTCGTAGTCTCACTCCCGTATATTTGTCCGCGGCATTCGCAGTTTGATTGGATTCGGTAACCTTGGTTGGTCCCTAGTCCATTCAGAGCTCTACCACCGCGGCAATTGATACGAGGCTGCCCCTAAAGGCATTTCGGGGAGAACGAGCTATCACGGAATTTGATTAGCCTTTCACCCCTACCCTCAGTTCATCGGAGCGATTTTCAACTCACAACCGTTCGGCCCTCCAGTGGCGTTTAAGCCACCTTCAGCCTGACCAAGGGTAGATCATCCCGCTTCGCGTCTATTCCCACATACTATTCGCCCTATTCGGACTCGCTTTCGCTACGGCTCGCTTGCGCTTAACCTCGCATGTGAGAATAACTAGCCGGCTCATTAAGCAAGAGGCACGCCATCAGGCATTCAGCCGGGCGAACCCGGAGATAGCCCTTTGACTGCTTGTAAGCATACGGTTTCAGGTTCTATTTCACTCCCCTCGCAGGGGTGCTTTTCACCTTTCCCTCACGGTACTAGTTCACTATCGGTCGCCAGAGAGTATTTAGCCTTGGAGAGTGGTCTCCCCAGCTTCCCACGGGATTTCGCGTGTCCCGTGGTACTCAGGATATCGCTTCGAGTCCGATAAGCTTTCGGTTACGTGGCTATCACACTCTGTGGCCCCGCTTTCCAGCAGGTTCACCTAGCCTCCGGATTGGTAACTCTACTCATGCGATCCTACAACCCCGCCGTGCATGCACGACGGTTTGGGCTCTTCCGATTTCGCTCGCCGCTACTTTCGGAATCTCTGTTAGATTTATTTTCCTCCAGGTACTGAGATGGTTCACTTCCCTGGGTTGACTCGCACCAGCCTATGGATTCAGCCGGCCGTAACGTGAGTTCATCACGTTGGGTTTCCCCATTCGGACATCCCCGGGTCAAAGCCTGCTTGCGGCTCACCGAGGCTTATCGCAGCTTGCCACGTCCTTCGTCGTCTTCTGGCGCCAAGGCATCCACCGTACGCCCTTAGTAGCTTAACCATAAAACTTACCCAAGCCGTCACGTCCATACTTTGCTAAGCCATACCGCGCTCAGAAAGTCGGGCGCCCCGGGCAGCACCGCGGCGAAAACTTCGCCGTCGCACTGTTCCGGGAGGCAATTGAGCAAGCTCGCCTTTCCACAATTTGCTCTGCTCGAGCAGAATTTGCAGATTTCGCACCACGCCTTGCATTCGTGCGAATGCAAAACGCGATACAAAATGCCAGCCTATTCAGTTGTCAAAGAACGTTGCGTCCGGAACTGCTGGACCGTCCCACTCCCGGTGGAACGTTCACCCCATTTACAAAGAGGCGAAGCAATAAAAAACCCGGCGTCGAGCGCCGGGCCAAGCCGTCCGAATCAACCCGGACGGGTTCGCGCGATGCTCGACTAATTTGCTATCCTGAGTTCGTAATTGACCTCGCTTGCGAGAAGTCTCTCTAAACTCTGAACGCCCCTGACAATCACAGCACGACCACAGCTATTGGTCAGACGAATGGAGAGTATATCAGAAACTTCTCGCTCGTCAAGCGGCAGTTTTCACAGGTGTGAGAATCTTGTGAATATCCTGTGGTAGGCGAAATAAACGCGAAAAACCTCGCCCCGCCCGGCAGCTAAATATCCGGGAAATCCCTCGGATTCATTACATTTTAGCGATCACGCCGCAGGCGATTCGCGCGCCCGCCATGCCCGCCGGATCGCTTTTCTGGTCGTCGACCATGGCGTGAATCACAATCGCGGTGCCGCCGTTGCTGAAGATCGAGTGCGGGTCATCGCCCATGGTGACGCCGGACGCGACAATCGTCGCCTTCAGCGTCCCATCCGCCCCCACCGTAATATTCGGCATATCACCGGCGTGCGGGCCATCCGGATTCTCCAGACCGTGATGCTTCATGTCCGGATTGAGGTGGCCGCCAGCCGTTGTGAACGCCGGTCCCTCGCACTTCGCCACCGCGTGAACGTGAATCCCGTGCACGCCCGGAGGAAGATTCGTCAGGTTGAGGCGAATGCTCACGCCCTGAGGAGCGGGCGAAAATTCCGCCGTGCCGACGCTATTGCCCATCCCGTCGTGCAGCTCCGCCTTGGCGGCCTTCTGCGCCGCCGCGGAAAAGGCCGATGAAATTACAAGTGCCGCTGTGATCGCAATCATTTTGTGTAGTCGCATAGGTGTTGGAGTATACCTCAATCCAATAGAATTTTTCGCTCTGAAAATTCAGTAGCGCAGGCTTCAGCGTGTGGGTTTTAGTTGCGTCCAGGCGCGAGGTCCTAGCAACGAACACCCACAGGCTGAAGCCTGCGCTACATTTTAATTATACCCATTCGACGTAATCGTCAGTGGCACGGCATCCCAGGTCAGTCCCGCGGGCATCTGCGCCAGCGTGTTCCCGTCCGTATCGAGGAAAATGCCTTCGAGCGTTCCCTTCAATTCCTTGCCATTCTTTCCGTTCTCGACATGAAATCGGAACGTAAGATTTTCCGTCCCGATCGAGGTTCCCTTGCTCACCGGCGCTTCCGAGAGATTTGCAATCAGATGCGCGACGAAATTCCCGTGCCCTTCGCTGACCCACGTCCCGACAAACTCCGTCTCGACAAACGTGCCGTTAGCGAAATTCGCGCCCGTCACGTAAACCGACGGCCCCGCCTCGATCGCGACGCCGCCCGGCATGAAACTCAAAAGGTTGTGCCGCACCGCCGTCGTCCCTGGCGCACGACGCGTGCCCCTCCATGAACCGATCAAGCTCGCCGAAGGATCATCGTCCGCCCGGCTCGCCTTTGACAACTTTGACCCCGCAAACACGCACGCCAGGGTAAGGAGCACACCCAATGCCGCCAAACCTCGCATTCCACGCGTCCACATTTTTTCTTGCCTCCGAACCTGCACAAGAAATCGACGATGGGGAATCACCCACTCCCCCGTCACGCCAATATATATTCGAATCGCGCGGATTGTACAAAGATTTTAAGTGGGAATGTCGTCCGATGATTCGTCCGGGCTTGAAAGTACTTTTGGCTGCTTCGATCGGCGCTCGACAATTTGTACCTCAAGCCTAATTCGGAGGCTCAGAAAATCCAATCAGCCGGGTCGTTTTGGCAAAGTCATTTCTCGAAATCCCGCCGGAATGACGAACAGGCTCGCGGGCTGAGGGCCTTCTTGAATGTCTTGTAGCTCATGGCTTACCACCAAAGTTGCGCCCGCCATGGCTTCCGCCTTGATCCAAATGTGCAGTTTTGTGTCCACCCAAACACGGGTAAGCAGAGTTTGTCCCTGCATGGATTGGCTGATCTCCCATTTTTCCGTGTTCCGGCCGTTGAGCGTATCGGGGCCGTCGTCCTTACAGGTGGCGCCCGCTGGCGGACAGGGAGAAGCGCCGGACGCGTAGAACTGAAGATTCTGGCGAGTCTGCGCGACCGATTGCTGCATGTAGAATTTTTGGGCGACGTTGACTACGGTCCCGGTCCGCTGCGCGAGATCAAAGATAACGTAGGCTTGCTCGCTGGGAGCCACCGTTTCCTGAGGATCGGTTCTCACCTTATTGCCGCTCATGTATACCTTGCTCTTGACGACATGACCGGTGGTGTCGCGGCCGACGGCGACGGCGCTGAACTCCTGCGCGCGCGCGGCAACGGCAAATACGCACGCCAACGCAACGAGCACGCCCAATGCCGCTAAACCTCGAATTCCACGCGTCCACATTTTTTCTTGCCTCCGAAGGTGCACAAGAAATCGACTACACGGAGTCACCCCCTCCCCCGTCACGCCAATATATATTTGAATTACGCGGATTGGGCAAAGATTTCAAGCGCGAACGATGTCCGATGATTCGTCCGCGTTTGAAAGCACTCCCGGTCTTACCTAGGGGTGACCGCAAGTTCAAAATCGCCCATGGGATGGGCGGTGGCCCACCCTTCCGCGTTTTTTCTATGGGTGAATCATACCACTCCAGTACGTCAACGCCGAGTGACTGGTTTTCTTTTTCGGGTGGCCGACCCTTTCGGTTTCAAAAAAGGTCGGGGTTTTGGTGTTTTCTCCTTTCCGTGGATTCAAAACCCGCACCCTTTGAAAACGGGAAAGGATGCGGCACCCCCGGCAAAACTTTCACGGAGACAAGTTGAGCCACTGGTCAGTATTTCATTTCATTGTTTGGAATTCGAAGAGAGGGACACGCGCGGCGCGCTTCTACAAAAAGCCAAGCGGCCAGCCCGGGCTGACGGGGCTGGCCGCTTGTGGTTTGGAGGGGTCGTCTTGGTGCTTACTGCTGTGGTGCTTTGACGGCGTCGGCGCCGGCTGCTTTTGAATCCGCCGAGATTGCGCCGGGTACGGTTGCGGTGCTGTTGGTGTTGATCTCGCGGGTCAGGTAGAGCATGAACGGAGTGACTTCAAACGGCATCTTCTCCCGTTCCGCCACCGTTCCCACTGGCTTGGACTTCAGCATTTCGAGCTTGTCGCTCCAGGGGTCCATCTTGACGCGGCCGCCGAGCGGCAACGCGACGACTTGAGATGCCGCGGCCTTCGCCTTATCGTCGGCTGAAGCGTTCGGGCTGGCCGGCGGTTGAGACGATGGCGCGGCAGAGGCCATCGTCATGTTCACGGGAACGCGATCGCCGAGGTGCGGGCTAATCAGGTTCGGGATGTCCTTCTGACGAGTTTCGAGGGCATCCATAAAAAGCTTTGCCGTGGCAAGCTGGTCTTTGTATGGCGAACTCTGCAGGAGTTCGTTGGCCTTGGCGCTGGCCGCATCCTCTTCGGCCTGAGTGCGCGCGAAGCCGAAGTGGCGGAATGTGTCCTTCTCGTCGAACAGCAGTCGATCGAAGAAGGCATACTGTCCGTCAATGCGGTGGCCGAGAACGACGTGGGCCAATTCGTGGGAGACCATGGTGGCCAGGCTGGCTTCATCGGGCAGCACATCTATCAAGCCGCGGCTGAACACGATGGTGTGGCCGATGGCAAAGGATTCCAGAGTCGAAGTCAGCAGCACGCGGCAGCGGATTTCGGGCTGGATGTCCAGGTTGTTGGTCACCTCGAGGTTGTTGACGACGGTCTCGAGGACCTTGTCCACTTCCCCTTCGGGCGCGAGCAAACCGAGCCGCTCGAGCCGGTCGACGACGTTATCTTCCGCCTGGCGATCCCAGTTGCGTTGCGCCATCACGGGATTGATGTCGTTCGCCGTCGTTGTCTGGTCCTTCACCGGCGTCTGCGACTCGATCAGGATCTTGCTGAGTTCCTGCTCCTGCGCGGAGTGGCCAAGGTTGTATCCCCACAGCCGGGTCTGCGCTTTGAAGGAGAGCCGCTTGGACAGAGCAAAGTTCAGGTCCGACTCTTCGCTGTAGATGAATGCCGGCAGCCAGAGGTTCGGGCCAGTATTCACGCGCCAGCTGTCAAAATGGAAGTAGTAGTTGGTGCGCGAGCTGCCGCTGTAGGCACCATTGAACCGGACGATGTGAAAGTCCTGGTCTTCGACCCAGATGCGTCCGGAGAAGCGTCCCTTGCCTGCCTTGGCCAAAGGCGTCACGTCGAACACCAGGGTGCGCACTTCGCCGAGAAACTCGCGGCGAACGTAGTCAAATTTGTAGTGCTGCTTGTCGAAGCCGTTCGTGTCCAGGTAGATCATTTGCAGGAAACCTTGCGGCAAATACTCCATGGACATCGACAGCATATTGCCGAGGCCGCTAAATATCCTTTTCTTGCCGCCGCGGGAATCACTGCCATCGGTCAGGGGGTCGAGATCGACACCCTTGGCAAGAACCGCGCGGCCGAGGAAATATTTATCGCCGGCCGGAACGGCGCCAAGGTTGTTGTCTCCCCTGAGGTTCTGAATGTATGTTTCCACCAGCGGCGTAAAAGGCTTGAGAGAATTCATCTCAGCTTGTTCCGTGGTGATGATGCGATCCACAATCTGGTCCAAAGCACTATTGGGTGAATCAGCCGCGCGTAGCGGGAGAGCACTCAGCGCCAGAACCACCAACACCGTCTTGATAATGCGCATTTCCCCTCCGAACCTAAGTTAAAAGTCAGTATGCGATTTGAAACACAATATGAACCACTGCCGGAAAGTCGACCGCGTGACCGTTCGAAAGTGCGGGCTTGTATTTGATTTGTTGTGCCGCCCGCATGGCCGCCTCGTCCAGACCGTGGCCCAGGCCCTTGACTACCCGATTCACTTGCACCTCACCGCCCGATGCCGGAAACACTACCTCCAGCAGAACCTCACCTTCCAGGTTCAGCTTGCGCGCCTCCACTGAATACAACGGCCTCGGTTTGGCCAAGATCACAACCGGCTCAACAGCCGGGGCGTCGTCCATTTTCTTCTTTGGCGTTTGGGCGACTACATCATTGGAGTTGGAGAATCCGGAGGTTTGAACTGATCCGCCGCGCTTGCCGCCCGCTGGCGGGATTGCCACTCCATTGCCGAATCCTGTGCTGGCGATAATTCCACGTTGGCCAGTGGCGCCACCGGAGCCATTGCCATAGCCAGGCCCGGGAGGCAACGCGGGATTTCCAAATTGCCCGACATTGGCTCTCTTGTTCGGATCGCTTGGTCCGGCAACCCCGTTGGGATCGCCGAATCCGCCGGTTTGAACCTTTTCGACAGGCGTTGGTTTGGTGATTGTCGGAATAGCCGAGCTGCCGCTTCCCATTAGGCCGGTCTTCACAGGTTCGCGCGGCCGGGCTGGCTGGGCCGTGTCCACTTTGAGGTTCAGCGGCTGAAACGTATCGTTGACCTTCGGGAGTTCGGCCTCGACTTGACGAGGCTTCGGCTTGGGCGCTTCAATCTTGGGCGCAAAGAATTTTGCAATATTCGGCTTGGGGGGCTCAATCTTCTCCACCGGAGGTGGAGGCTGCACCTTCGCTACTTTAGGAGGAGCCGGAGGCTTCGGTTTCGGCGGCTCGGGAATATCGAGCGGCGGACCCGCAAGGTCCGTCACCATGTACATCGCCCTCGGAATCATCTGCTGGGGAAACAAAAGCGGAAGTGTGACGACAAAAGCCACCAGGCAGATCTGAACGATCAAGCTAGTCCCTAGGGCGCTCATGCGCGGCTTGGTTTCAGGCAAAAGTGCAAAGCGCGCGCTCACAGGCTTGGTTCCCACCAGAGCCTTCCATGCTTGGGCGTTCGGACCAGACGATGGGGATGCCGGGCGAAGCCGGAGACTCCCCTGCGGAAGATGTTGCGTGGTCGTTGTCATGTCGTCACGTCGCCTATCTTTTGGATTCTGAGCGCGTAGAGACAGCTGACCACCTGTGGTTAAACAGGAGCGATGCTGGCGCTGCCGCGTGCAGTACAAATGTACTGGGCTTGGCTGGGGGTCTGAATAGGACTTTTGTACTACTGTTTCCTAACAGCCACCTGAACCGATGGCCACCTGGGGGGGCAGATGGAGAGGAGCATCGACATCGGCTTGGAGGTGCTTTGACCATGGATCGATCAAGCCTGACTCACCTCTTGAAGGCGCGATACAATTGCAGAGTGTAGCACCGCGACCCTTCCACAGACAAGAACCCTGCATCGGGATAAAGGTTGCTCGGCGTACTTACGAACCTCAAAAATGGCGGGGCCAAGAAAACCCTCGCGCAGCGTGATTCCCAATTACGCCGCGTTTCAAGTAGGATGATCCCGTCCTTATGCAGCCGATTGTCATCCACGCCGACCGGGCATTCACTCCCTTCGAAGAAATTTCCGATGCCCTCGTTGTCATTCAAGGGAGCAAGATTTCCGCCATCGGGCAGCGTGGCAGAGTTGACCTGCCGCGCGGCGTGCGCGAAATCAACGCCAGCGGAAGAACCGTTGTGCCGGGCTTTGTCGATGTCCACATTCACGGAGCGGGAGGACACGACGTGATGGAAGGCACCCGCGAAGCGCTGGAAATTATTACTGCGACCGTCGCGACGCACGGCACAACTTCCCTGGTGGCCACGACCGTAACGGCCAGCGAAAAAGAAACGTGTGACAGCGTGGCGGGCATCGCGCACTTTATCCTCAATACGAGCCAATATCCCACTCGCGAACTCTCCGCGGAAATTCTGGGAATCCATTTTGAGGGACCCTTCATCAGCCCGGCGCGCAGAGGAGTGCATCCGGCAAAGTGGATCGTGCCCCCTTCCTCCGAGATGCTCGCGCACTTTCTCGGGGAAGCGCGCGGGACCGCGCAAATTCTGACTCTCGCGCCGGAGCTGCCCGGCGCTCTCGAACTAATTTCAGCGGCGCGCCAGGCCGGCATGGTCGTATCGCTCGGCCACACGGACGCTACGTACGAACAAGCACAGACCGCCATTGAAGCGGGCGCCAGCCACGCTGCGCACGTCTTCAACGCCATGCGTCCTTTTTCGCACCGCGGAACGGGTGTGATCGGCGCGGTGCTGACTTCGCCCAAGGTGAGCGCCGAGCTGATCGCGGACGGAGTCCACGTGGACGACGCGGCGATGCGAATGCTCGTCGACCTCAAAACGCCGGAGCGCGTGATCCTGGTGAGCGATGGTATGTCCGCCACGGGAATGCCCGACGGGAAATACCAATTGGGAATGTTTGAAGTGAAGGTGTCGGGAGGAGTCGCGCGCAATGCGAAGGGCAAGCTTGCCGGAAGCACGCTCAGGCTGGATCGCGCATTGCGGAATATGGTTGCGCTCGGCGTGCCTCTCTCGTCGGCGCTGCGGATGGTGACCGCGAATCCGGCGCGGCAAATTGGACTCGGAGCGCGCAAGGGAGTGCTCGCCCCGGGCGCGGACGCCGACCTCGTTTTTCTCACTGACAAACTTGAAGTTTCCGGCGTAATGTCCAGGGGAGCGGGCCTGAACTTGTCTAGTTGACGTCTTTGACGTAACGAATCTATCGGGTAAGGCTCATGTGAGCTTTCCAGCTAGGCTAAAGATTGAATGCGCATGAAGAACATCCAGACCTGTGCGGTCTTCAAGACGAGTTCGTTCAACACGTCAGTCCAGAGGAAATATTTCATTAACCCATCGTGTTTCGGCGACGATGCTGCGCGGTGGATTATGATCGAGCTGGGAATTCGTGGATTTCGTACCGATAAGGTCGCACGCCAAGAGGCCTTTGGATGGCATTTTGCATTCGATGCCGGGGGCGTGAAGCATAACGCCGTGATTGGTTATCGACCAGGGTCGTACGGCGATGAAGGCGAGTGGATTTGCTGGATCGAACGGAAGGTCGGACCGGTCGGCGTGATGCTCGGAAGGCGTAAGAACGTCAAGCCCGAAGCGGCGAAGGCAATCCAAGATGTCCTGTCTTCGTCTCCAGCGATCACGATAGTGAAGTTCTGTGACGTACGTGACTTGTAAAAAACGATTGCCGCGCACAAATTGAATTCGACTTCACAAGCGCTACTTGTTCAGGGGAATATTCAATTCGGAGGAAAGCTGGTAGGGATCAAACGGGCTGCAGGCAAAAAAGCGGTCGCCGACCTTGATCGTGGGCACTCTCCTGCGGCCTTCGTTTACCTCGAGCACGAGATCTTCGGCATCGGGCTCTTCGTCGATATTCACTTCGACGAAATTCACGCCGCGATCCTTCAGAAATTTTTTGGCGCGGTGGCAATCGACGCACCAACTGGTGCAGTACATCGTAATTTCTTCCATAACTCATTTGATGGTACCGCTTCGGGCGAGGATTCCAGGCGCGCTCAGTGTGACCCTGGCGCCGATGAAGTAACGGAGGACGCGCCCGCCTTGGCCGCAACTTGCAGGCGCGCCTGGGCGCGCTTCAGCGATTGCTCTGCGCGCTTCCAATCCACATTCGGATCGCTCGGAGCTGCCAGGCGCTTCTGGGCGCGGTCGCGGGCAGCCTCCGCGCGCGCCACGTTGATCTCTTCCGCGCGTTCCGCGCTGTCCGCCAGCACGATCACGCGATCGGCCAGGACTTCCACGAACCCGCCCATCGCCGTGCAGGAAACTACGCGATTGCCGACGTGGTAGCTGAGTTCGCCAATTCCCATCTCGGCAAGCAGCGGCGTATGCCCCGGCAGCACGCCAACGTACCCGCCGAGCACCGGGATCTGCGCCTCGTTCACCGCATCGCGCACGACTTGCCGCGCCGGTGTGACAACTTCGAGTGTGAATGTGTCAGCCATGATGAATCGTGACTGGTGACTGGTGACTGGTGACTAGTGAAACCCAGTTCCAGCAATTGGCACGGTCCGGGGTTCACTAGTCACCAGTCACCAGTCACCAGTCACCTACGCTGTTGCCGCCATTTTTTCGGCCTTCTCGCGCGCTTCTTCGATTGTGCCTACCATGTAGAACGCCTGCTCCGGGAGATCGTCGTGCTTGCCTTCGACGATTTCCTTGAACCCGCGGACGTTGTCGGCGATTTTCACGTACTTGCCTTCGAGGCCCGTAAACTGCTGCGCGACGAACATGGGTTGCGACAGGAATTTCTCGATTTTTCGCGCCCGCGTCACGGCCTGCTTGTCTTCGTCGGAAAGTTCTTCGATGCCCAGAATGGCGATGATGTCCTGCAAATCCTTGTAGCGTTGCAGGACGCCCTTCACGGAGCGCGCTACGTTGTAGTGATCTTCCCCGACGACCCGCGGATCGAGAATGCGCGAGTAGCTGGCCAGCGGATCGACCGCGGGATAGATGCCGCGCTCAACGATCTGCCGGCTGAGGTTGGTGGTCGCATCCAGGTGTGAAAATGTCGCGGCCGGAGCGGGATCGGTGTAATCGTCGGCAGGCACGTAAATCGCCTGCACCGAAGTGATCGAACCGTGCTTGGTGGAAGTGATGCGCTCCTGCAGCTCGCCGATTTCCGTGTTCAGGTTCGGCTGGTATCCCACAGCGGAAGGCATTCTGCCGAGCAGCGCGGAAACTTCCGAGCCCGCCTGCACGAACCGGAAAATGTTGTCGATGAAAAGCAAAACGTCGAGGCCTTCTTCATCGCGGAAATATTCCGCGACGGTCAGGCCGGTCAATCCCACGCGCAAACGCGCGCCGGGCGGCTCCGTCATTTGCCCGTAGATCAGCGCTGCGCGCGACTTCTCCGAATTGCCGGGGACGACGACGCCCGACTCCTGCATCTCGAGCCACAAATCATTTCCTTCGCGCGTGCGTTCACCCACGCCGGCGAATACCGACACGCCGCCGTGCTTCATCGCGACGTTGTGGATCAGCTCTTGAATCAACACCGTTTTGCCGACGCCCGCGCCGCCGAACAGGCCGATCTTGCCGCCCTTCAGGTACGGTTCGAACAGGTCCACAACCTTGATGCCCGTTTCGAACATCTCGAGCTCCGTCGATTGATCCACGAGCGACGGCGCAGGACGGTGAATCGGATAGCGCTTTTCCGTTTGAACCGGCCCAAGGCCGTCCACGGGCTCTCCGAGGACGTTCATCACGCGCCCCAGAGTTGCGCGGCCCACAGGCACCGCGATCGGTCCGCCGAGATCAACGCCCTTCATGCCGCGCACGACACCTTCGGTCGCGGTCATCGCCACCGTGCGCACCCGTCCTTCGCCCAGGTGCTGCGCAACCTCGGCAACGATATTGATCGGCTCGGGCCCCTCAAACCCTTCGCTGGTGATATGCACGGCGTTGTGAATTTCCGGCAAGTGATGCTCCGGAAATTGCACGTCGATCACAGGCCCGATGACCTGGATGACGGTGCCGATGTTGCCTGTTTCGTGTTGCGCCATGTGTGGCTCCTTGTAGCAGTGACTGGTGACTAGTGATTGGCGACTGGTGATTCCGGACCTCGTCCCAATCGTCTTTTCAACGAGCTACCAGGTGCATTGATCAAACGCCCAACGCTGCCGCAATGCTTCCCAACGTCTTCGCATACGTTGGGCGTCATATATCCGAGACCCCGGCTCAATAAAACAAAATAACGCGTTTCCTCAAGTTCTCCGCGTGCGATCTGTAGACAGCGCAGTAACTCCCTCGTTGTTGCTCGTCCAAATCCCTCTGCAATGTTCGCTGGGACCGCAGAGCTACACCGCCTTAACTGCGATGAGATCCCGTACTTCTCGGTCCCCGGAAATCCCGCTGTGAGCTTGTAGACTTCAAGCGTGAGTCTATGCGCCTCTTGCCAAACCGTAAGGTCCTCAAAAGACTTGAGCCTCATAGCTTACTGCCTCATGAACGAGACGGGTCACCAGTCACCAATCACCAGTCACGCCTCAGCCAGCGGACGCCGCTCCGCTTACTACCTCGATGATCTCGCGCGTGATCGCGGCCTGGCGGACCTTGTTCATGTGCAGCGTCAAAGCGTCGATCACGTCGGAGGCGTTGCTGGTGGCGGATTCCATGGCCGTCATGCGCGCGGCATGTTCCGCCGCGGAGCTTTCGGCAATCATGCGGTAAATTTGCATTTCGACGTAGCGCGGCACCAGCTTGTTGAAAATTTCCACCGCGGGCTGCTCGTAAATGTAATCCACCGCTTCCGCGGAAGATGCCGGCGGGGCGCCTTTTTCGTGCTCGCCGAGCGCCGACCGCTCCAGTGGAAGAAGTTTTTCCACCCGCAACGTCTGCATCATCACGTTCTTGAATTCGTTGTAAATCAGGTAGACGGAATCCGCGCCGCCCGCCTCGTAGATCTTCATGACTTCGGCGGCAATTTCCTTGGCCTTAGCGAGATCGGCGCGCGACGTCACGTCCACGTACTCGCCGGCGATTTTCCAGGAACGCTTGCGGAAGGCGTCGCGGCTTTTTTTTGCGATGGCGATGACTTCCACGGATTTGCCGCTCTTCTCGCGCAGGAAATCAAACGCGCGCCGCAACACGTTCGCGTTGAAGGCGCCGCACAAGCCGCGCTCGCCGGAAGTGACCAGCGCCAGCACCCGCTCTTCGGGACGCTGCGTCAGCAAAGGGAATTGTTCGGGATTCTCGATGCGCGACATCGCCGAGCGCAAAATTTCGCGGATTCCTCCCGCGTACGGCCGGAGCGATACGGCCGTCTCCTGTGCCCGCCGCAACCGGGCCGCGGCGATGAATTTCATCGCGCGGGTAATCTGCTGCGTATTCTTCACCGAACGAATCCGCCGCCGGAAATCGAGAAGTGTGGGCATCGAAGGGTATCCGTTAGCGGATTAGGCGCGGACTGCCGCCGCGCTGGCCTGGAATTGCTCCTTGTATTCCCCGATCGCGCGTTTGAGTTCTGCACGCATCTCATCGGTAATCTGTTTTTTCTGTACGATCTGCACGAGCAGCGAACTGAAGCGAGTCCGCACGAATTCGATCAGCCCTTTCTCGAAGCGCTGAATATCGGCGACGGCCACATCATCGGTCAAGCCGCTCGTTCCTGCGAAAATGACAAGCACTTGCTCTTCAACTGCGAGCGGCGAAAATTGCCCTTGTTTCAGAATTTCCGTCAGTCGCTGTCCGCGCGCAAGCTGCGCCTGCGTGGCCTTGTCCAGCTGGTCGGAGCCGAATTGCGCGAAGGCCGCTAGTTCGCGGTACTGCGCGAGGTCCAACCGCAACGAGCCGGCCACTTGCCGCACGGCCTTGATCTGAGCGTTGCCGCCCACGCGGCTCACCGAAAGGCCCACGTTGATCGCGGGGCGGATGCCGCTGTTGAACAAATCCGCTTCGAGATAGATTTGGCCGTCGGTAATTGAAATCACGTTGGTCGGAATGTACGCCGAGACGTCGCCCGCCTGCGTTTCAATGACGGGCAGCGCGGTCAGAGAACCCGCGCCCAGCTTGTCGTTCAGCTTCGCCGCGCGTTCCAACAATCGCGAGTGGAGATAGAACACGTCGCCCGGAAACGCTTCGCGGCCGGGAGGACGCCGCAACAGCAGGGAAATTTCGCGGTAGGCCTGGGCGTGCTTGGAAAGGTCGTCGTAAAAGCAAACGGCGTGCCGCTTGGAGTCCCGGAAAAACTCGCCCATCGCGCAGGCCGCGTATGGGGCAATGTATTGCAAGGTTGCGGGCTCCGTGGCTGACGCCGCGACGACGATCGTGTAGTCCATCGCTCCCGCATCCGTGAGGACCTTTACCATCTGCGCGATGGTCGATCGTTTCTGGCCGATCGCGCAGTAGATGCAAATCACGTCGCCGCCCTTCTGGTTCAGGATCGTGTCCAGAATGATGGCGGTTTTCCCCGTCTGGCGGTCGCCGATGATCAGCTCGCGCTGTCCGCGGCCAATCGGAATCATCGAGTCGATGGCCTTGATCCCGGTCTGCAGCGGCTCGCGCACGGGCTGGCGGTCCACGACGCCCGGCGCGATGCGCTCGATCGGGATGCGTTGATTTGTAGAGATGGGACCCTTGCCGTCGAGCGGGACTCCCAACGGATTCACCACGCGGCCCACCATCGCTTCGCCCACCGGCGCGGACATGATCGTGCCCGTGCGCTTGACGATGTCGCCTTCCTGCACCAGCGTGTATTCGCCGAGGAGCACCGCGCCGACCTGGTCCTCTTCGAGGTTTAGCGCGATGCCGAAAACATCATGCGGGAACGCCAGCATCTCGCCGGACATGGCTTTTTCCAGGCCGTACACGCGCGCAATACCGTCGCCCACCGAGATCACCGTGCCGACTTCCTCGACGGCCACGGCCTGCTCGTAGTTGGCGATCTGCGCCTTCAGTATTTTTGTAATTTCATCCGCTTTGATCGAAGCCATTCCCCGCTCCTATTCCGAAATCATCCGGACACGCATGCGTTCCAATTGTGTGCGTACCGAACCGTCATAGATCGTCGAACCGATTCGCACGACGGCGCCGCCGATCAAGGCCGAATCCGTCGTGAATTGCGCCTGCACTTTTTCCCCGGTCAGTTTCCCGAGGGCCGCGCCCAATTCTTCGCGCTCTTTCGCGGTCAATTCCGTCGCCGAAGTCACCGTGGCTTGCGTGATTCCCTGGCGGGCATCGAGCAGCCGGCTGAACGCTTGCTCGATTTCGATCAGCATCCCGGCGCGCCGCTGGTCGACAATCACAAACAGATAATTGCGCAGGGTGCGGCTCGCGCCCATCCGCGTGACGAGCTCTTCAATCGCGGAATGCTTGGCCGCCCGCGCGATCGAGGGATTCGAGAGAAACGCGTGCAACTCCGGCGACTCGCGAACCATCGCCGCGAAAGCCGCGAGTTCCTGCTTGACTTGATCGGCCTGCTTGTTCTCGAGCGCGACATCGACCAGCGCGCCCGCATACCGCTCCGCCAGCGCTTTCAATTCGCGCCCCTTCCGAGTTCGCTAAGAAACGACTGAAACATTCTCGCGCGGATCTCCGCGTTCATCATGGAACTCACCAGCGCCGCGGCGCGCTCCACCGCGAGGGACGCCGCAATCTCGCGCACCTGCTGCTGCGCGGCGCGCTCGGATGCGGCCAGTTCCTCCCGGGCAGCATGAGCGATCTTCTCGATCTCAGCCAGGCCCGAAGCGTGCAGCCGTTCGGATTCCGCGGCCCAATTCCGCCGCGCCTCCTCGCGCATTTCCGCGGCATCCTGATCGAACCGCGCGATCTTCGTTTCGACTTCGCGCAACTCGCGATCGGCTTCCGCTTTGACGGCCGTGGCTTCCACGATGCTTGCCGCGATCTGCTTCGCATTGCCACGGAAAAACGCGCCGCCATGCTTTGCGATCAGGTAGGCGATGCCGCCAAAAACGATCAGGAAGTTGAGCCAGCGAAAAATCAAACCCGTGGTTGATTCGGCAGGATCGGCCTCGGCGCCTTCCGCGGCAATCACGGGAAGCGCCGCGAAAAAGAAAATCAGGAGAGCGCCCGAGGCCAACGCCAGGAAGCGCCGGAAGGATTTCATCGCGCCGCCTTGCCCTGGGAATTGCCCGGTCCGGAGGGGCGTCCCGCGAGAACGGCTTCGGCAATATCATTCGCCAGATCGCCGCTGGATCGTTCCAGCTCCACTCGCGCCGCCTTAACATCGGCCGCAATGCCCTTTTTCGCTTCCTGCAGCGCGCTCTGAGCGGCGGCCCGTGCGGTGTTGATGGTGGCCTGGCGTTCGTCCAAAGTGCGCCGCCGCTGGGATTCCTGCTCGGCAAAAATCTCGGCGCGCCCTTTCTTCATTGCATCGTTATAAGAGCGGAGCTTTTCGTGCGCGGCCACGCGGCTGGCTTCCGCTTCGATCCGGGCGCCTTCCGCGCGCTTGTGGCGCTCGGAGAGCACGCGTTCCAAGGGCTTGAAAAAACTCCAGCGCAGGAACAAATAGAAAAGAAAAACGATAATGACCGTGGGGACAGCCGCCAGGAACAACTCACCGAGTTGGTTAAAGATCTCCACTGATTATGCTAAGGCACCCGACAATGCCCGCCAATTTTCATCTCCGGAACTCCTGAGGTTCACACCCAGCCCTGCAGACGATTCCTGTCTGGATAAAGGAGTGATTTTATAGCATCCGAGCGGGTTTCACGCAAGCCCAACGCGGGGTCTGGTTGCTTTTTGCGAATAGAGGCGCCTGGATCAATGGAATTTCCCTTGGGGCGCAAGAGTATTCCAGTCGGAACTCCTAATATAGATTGACTTGTGTGAAGCCCGAACGGAATCTCCTATACCTTGTGGAAGAAGAAATTTCAGATTATCCCCCCATCCGTGAGTACCATATAGTGGACGACGCTTTTGGAGTTCCCAGGAGTTCGCGGACTGCCTGGACTATTGGAGGGTGCCCCCAATCATGACCACAGAGCAAGCCGCCAGGCTTTACTAGCGGCTTCCATGCTTTAATATCCGCTTTCACATTTTCGTAGTCGTGAGAGGCGTCAATAAACACCATGTCAAAGCCAGCGTACCCGATTGCCTGGAACACACGCGCAGCCTCAATGGACGGAAGATGCACTGGACAAACTCTTCCGCTGTCAATATGGTCTTTTAGATTTTTGCAAAAAATATGATATACGAAGTCATTGGGTTTACCTGATAGATAAGACTCATGTTCCTCACTTCCTCTCCAGGTGTCCACCGCAAGAATAACGCCCAAACCTTCCATGTTGTCGGCCATCGCTGTGGTTGAGCGGCCCATCCATGAGCCGACTTCCACAACGTACCGAAGCAAGGAAGCCTTCTCGGCCAGCCATTCCAGCTCAGAAGTTTTCATCCATCCTTCGGTAGCCAGCGCATTTCTAATATTCACAAGGCAATCCTTTCCAGCATGTGCTTTGCCATCGCTTCCGTGGTCAGTTTTTCTCTCAGCACTGTCCTTACCTTGGATATGAGCTCTAGCCAACCAGATTCTTGAGCGGGCCAGTTGTCATGCATCTGCCTGGCAAGGAGCAGCTCACTTTTGGGAAGAAGTTCCATGGTTCGAGAAGGGCATTCCTCCAATCGCTCAAAGTAGGGCAAGGCTCCTGCCGCCATAATTTCATAATGGCGCAAACAATCCCAACCAGCCTTCTTCCTGGTCCTGGCAAAGTAGCTTTGGCCGTAGTCTCGATAGTAATCGGCTTCATTTTCGTATCGCGGGCCAGGAGGAAGCTCCCACGGGGCATGTGGGGACATCTGACGCGTCTTCACAGGAATTTCCGGAAGAATCTTCTCCTTGGGAATGGCAAACTGAATGGGAAGGGCATCCGCATCGACCAGTTCGCGCTTGAAATAGATTCCCTGTCCCAGGACGGAAGCAGTACCGGGGCCATCTTCTCCGTCAATGAAAACGATCCTGGAAGGAGCATAGATCGAACGGACTTTATTTAGAAAGGATCGATCACGATGCACCGAGCCATAGATAACAAAGTCGAAGAAACGGTTCTTGATCTTTCTGCGAATATCGGTGCGGTCGACATTGCCGTCGTCAGGAAGGAGGCCGTAAAGCGTGAACCCACGTCCGTAACATTCAGAGAGCTGGCGCTTTCCAGGGCCAAAAGAGTTCGCGTACATAAACCACATGCGGTTCACATCCACAACGTCCGGCCCGAGCAGCGATCTTAACCCATGAAATAACATATCACATTGATAATCGGCTTTCCGTCCCTTGGAAATGTAAAGGATTTTCACGTGGGGCATCCTTTATCCCGCCAAAACCCCCTGGGACCCATGCCATCCTTCACTTCAAACGCTGCTTTCACGTCTTTCCACAATCGAACAGAAGGTGCACAACAACCCCCGGTTTTCCGTATGCAGATGCAAAACCTGAGCGTTTGGAATCGGCAAATTTGGAGGCAGACCTTGGGAAATATACGCTGCAGAATAATCATCATCCTAATGGATTCCATGCGGTTCGTCAAATTCCCCTGCGGCTTACCGGCCATCGTCCGCTTGCTGGGGCTAAACAGAGCGCGCTAGAATGAATCGCGCGACGGGTCCGGCCAATCCATCCCGCACTTGGCTGGCCCCGCCGGCCTTTTCTTTCGCGTAACATGCCACTAGGAGAATTTGATGCCCGCGTTTCCCGGCGTGGATTTTCTCGACTTTGATTCGCTCCTCAACGATGAAGAGTTGCTGGCCCGGAAGACGGCGCGGCAGTTTGTCGACGAGCACGTCATCCCCATCATCGAAAAACACAACCGCGAAGCGACCTTCCCCATGGAGCTCGTGCCGAAATTGGCCGAGCTGGGATTTTTTGGCGCGAACCTCGAAGGGTACGGCTGCGCGGGAATGTCCAACGTCGCCTATGGCCTAGTGACGCAGGAACTCGAACGCGGCGACTCCGGCCTGCGCAGCTTTGTTTCCGTGCAAAGCGCGCTGGTGATGTATCCCATCCACTCCTACGGCTCGCCGGAGCAGAAAGAAAAGTGGCTGCCGTGCATGCAAAGCGGAAAAGCCGTGGGGTGTTTCGGCCTCACCGAGCCGCAATTTGGATCTAACCCCAGCGGCATGTTGACGCGCGCCGTACTGCGCGGGGACCGCTACATTCTCAACGGCGAGAAAATGTGGATCACCAACGGATCGATCGCCGACGTCGCGCTGATATGGGCGAAATGCGAGGACGACAGGATTCGCGGCTTCCTCGTGGAAAAAGGCGCGAAAGGCTTTAAGGCCTGGGATGTGCATGGGAAACTTTCGCTGCGTGCTTCCGTCACTTCGGGCTTGGCGATGAACGATTGCGAGATTCCCGCGGAAAATGTGCTTCCCGGCGTGGCGGGCTTGAAAGGCCCGCTCAGTTGCCTGACGCAGGCGCGCTACGGCATCGGCTGGGGAGCGATTGGCGCGGCGATGGCGTGCTACGACACGGCCCTGCAATACGCGAAAACACGCAAACAATTTCAGAACAAGCCCATTGCGTCGCACCAGCTCGTGCAGGACAAGCTGGTGTTCATGATCACGGAAATTTCAAAAGCGCAGCTGCTGGCGCTGCACGTGGGCCGGCGAAAAGACCAGGGCCGCGTGGACCCCACGCACGTCTCCATGCTGAAGATGAACAACGTGTGGATGGCCATGGAAACGGCTCGCAAAGCGCGCGATATTCTGGGCGCCAACGGCATCGTCGACGATTACTGCATCATGCGCCACATGAACAATCTCGAATCGGTCTACACCTACGAGGGCACGCATGACATTCATCGCCTGGTCATCGGCGAGCGCATTACGGGCATTCCCGCATACTTTTGAGGAGGACCTGATGTTTCGCAACAGCGGCGGCTCCGCGCAAGTCCTTCCGTTCCTCTGGCACGCCATTTTCCTGGCGGTTTTCTTGCTGGCGGCGGTTGTCGCGCCCGCATCCGCCCAGGAAAAAGCAAAAATACGAACCATCACCGCATTCATTCGCCTGGACCCTGGCCATTACAAGGAGCAAGTTACGGATACCTTGAAAATGTTGCGTAACGCCAAGGCCCGCTACGGACTGGCCGGCTACGAAGTGCAAACCATCCGCATCACCACGCAGCCGTTTCCGGAATACACGCGCGGCATGTCGAAACAGGCGGCGCTCGCGTTTTTTCACGATCTCGACGCCCTCGCCAAACAAGAAAACGTCTCGATCAGCATTGGTCCCGCCTTGATGGACGAGAAAGACGATCCCGGGCAAGCGGAACTTCTCGAAGAAATTTTGGGACAGAGCAGCAACGTGTACGGCAGCGTCGTCGTTGCCGGAAGCGACGGCGTCCACTGGAAGGCCATTCACGCGGCGGCGGAGATCATGAAATATCTCGAGGATCACGGCGACAAAGGCCTCGGGAATTTTCGTTTTGCGGCAATTGCCAACGTGCAGGCGTACACGCCGTTTTACCCAGCTTCGTACCACCAGGGCCTGGGACACCAGTTCGCGATCGCTCTCGAATCCGCGAACGTAGTCGCGACAGTGATGGCTGTGCAGCGCGATCCGGAAGTGACGCGCCAGGCATTGATCTCCGAACTGGGTTTGCAGGCCCGCACGGTGGAAGACATCGCGAGCAAGATCGATCAGGAGACCGGGTGGGCGTACATGGGCCTCGACCTTTCTCCCGCGCCGATGAAATATGCATCGATTGGATCGGCGGTGGCGGGATTTACGGGCGGCAGATTCGGCACCAGCGGGACGCTTACAGCAGTGGGCACAATTACCTCCGCGTTGCGCGACATCTCCGTGAAAAAAGTGGGCTATTCCGGCGTGATGATGCCCGTCCTGGAAGACACGCGCCTCGCGCAACTCTGGGGCGAGGGCGCACTTACGATGGACCAGCTCCTCGCCTATTCCGCGGTCTGCGGCACCGGACTCGACACGATTCCGTTGCCCGGAGACGTCACCACGCAGCAACTCGAACGCATTATCGGCGACGTCGCCACTCTTTCCGTGAAATTGTCGAAGCCGCTCAGCGCGCGCCTGCTGCCGGTAGCGGGCGCAAAACCTGGTGACCAGACCACGTTCGATGACCCGAATCTGGTGAACACGGTCATTCAGCCGCTGCCGTGACGATCTCGCAATTCAAATAACCCGATAAGGATATGGGCGTCCTGTATGCCTTTGTAAGTACGCGCCCGCCTCCCCCCTATGGATCGCGACGCGTACTGCCCGGCAGAGTTCCATTCTTCAAGACCTGAGCGATAGCAGGATTGACTCATACATAGGAGTAAGATAAACTCAGTCTATGAGTAAGCGACTGCAGGTCATTCTACAGGACCCTGAATTCCGAGAGATTCAACGCGTGGCGCGCTCCCGCAACATGTCGGTGGCCGAATGGGTCCGGCAGGCCCTTAGTCTGGTTCGCCGTAGCGAGCCTTCCGGCAGCTTGGGCAAAAAACTCGACGCCATCCGCGCGGCGGCAAGGCTCGAATATCCGACCGCGGACATTGATCGCATGCTGGCGGAGGTTGAACGCGGATACAACGTGGGCCCAAACCCGTGATTCTGGTCGACTCGAATGTCCCCATGTACCTGGTAGGCGCCCCTCATGTTCACAAGTCCGACGCGCATCTGTTGCTTGAAAAGTTCGTTACCGAACGGCAACGCCTCGTCACCGATGCGGAGGTCCTGCAAGAGATCTTGCACCGCTACGCAGCAATTCAGCGGCGCGATGCCATTCAGCCGGCATTCAACGCATTGCTAGGCGTCATCGATGAGGTCTTGCCTATTGACCGGATTGTGGTGGAGCGCGCCAAAGAGATTGTATTGGGGTACACGGGGTTGTCTGCGCGGGATGCTGTCCATCTTGCCGTGATGGAACACCACGGAATCGATCGAATCATGAGTTTTGATTCAGGATTCGACCAATTTCCCGGAATTACTCGCTTATCCTAAAGTTGAGCAAAAAACGGTGCATCGTGACTCACAAATGCGAGTTTTCTCTCCCCTAATTTAGTCCCTTCCAATGATCCTAGTCCCGTGAAACCCCTTGATCTACACTCTTTCGGACAAAGAATCTTTGAACAAATTCTGAAGACTGTTCCACTAGGTATGCCGCACCGCTTGGTTTAGGATAAGCTATGTTCTAACCGTACCGCGCGCGGGGGCCGCGTCGGAACGCGCGCAAGATCCAAAAAATCTGAGTGAGCGGGAGTTTTGATGGAAATTGAACTGAGTCTGGAATTTTTGCGCGTCGTCGAGCAAGCCGCCATTGAATCGGCCAAGACCATGGGCCGGGGTGACGGCCACATGGCCGACCAGGCAGCCGTCAGCGCCATGCGCAGGGTCATGGACGAAGTCCCCATGGATGGCACCATCGTCATCGGCGAGGGCGAACGCGACGAGGCCCCCATGCTTTTCATCGGCGAAAAAATCGGCGCCGCGCAGCACGTCCGTGGATTTAACTTCCCCGCCGTCGACATCGCGGTCGATCCGCTCGAAGGCACGAACCTGTGCGCCACGGGAGCGCCCGGCTCGATCACCGTGCTCGCCGCGAGTGAAAAGGGGGGATTGCTTCACGCGCCCGATTTGTACATGGAAAAAATCATCGTGGGACCATCCTGCAAGAGCGCTGTCGACCTGGATGCCCCTGTCGCGGACAATCTGAGCGCGGTCGCCAAGCGGCTCGATCGCGACGTCGAAGACTTAGTCGTGGTTGTGCTCGACCGGCCACGCCACGAAAAACTGATCGCGGATATCCGCGCCACCGGCGCGCGCATTCGCCTGATCGGCGATGGAGACCTCTCCGCCGGCATTTCCGCCGCTGTCATCGGCACCGGGGTCCACGTTGTGATGGGCATCGGCGGCGCTCCCGAAGGCGTCTTGACCGCGGCCGCGCTGCGCTGCCTGAACGGAGAAATCCTGGCACGGCTGGTGGTGTCCAAGCCCGAGCATGAAGAGCGCCTCGCAAAGATGGGAATCAAGGACGGCAAACGCGTCTACCGGACCGAAGACCTTGCGCCCGGCAAGAAAATCATCTTCGCTTGCACCGGGGTAACGGACGGAAACCTTTTGCGCGGTGTCCGATTCTTCGGCGAAGGCATCCGCACGCAGTCGCTCGTTGTTACCCTGGACGAACGCCAGGTGCGTTTCGTCGACACCGTCACCCTCGATAAGCGTCCTGACGTAAAAGTGCGTTTCGCGTAAACTAGTTTCATGACCGCTCCGCAGGAACTGCGGACCGCCCGCCTGCTGCTTCGCTCCCTCGAGCGCGAAGATGTCCCTGCCCTTGTGCGTCTCGCCGGAGCAAACGAGATCGCCACCACGACCCTGAACATTCCGTACCCCTACGCAGAGGACGATGCCCAGAGCTTCCTCGCCAAGGCAAACGAAGACTTCCGCGCCGGACGTTCCGTCTCCTTTGCGATTTCGATCTTGCCTGGGCACGATCTCTGCGGTGCGGTGGGACTCACCATTTCGGAGACGCACAGGCGCGCGGAACTAGGCTACTGGATCGGTGTGCCATTCTGGGGCAGAGGCTATGCCACGGAGGCTGCAAGCGCCGCAGTCGCCTTTGGTTTTGAGACGCTTCACCTGCGCAGGATCTACGCGCACCATTTTGCCGGAAACACGGCCTCCCAGCGCGTGCTCGAAAAAATCGGGATGCGCCACGAGGGGCAGTCCCGGCAACACATCCAGAAATGGGACCGGTTTGTCGATCTGGAGAATTACGGCCTGCTGGGGGAGGAATTTCGTCGCAGCGAGTGAACACGTAACGACGCGAACTCCCCAAAGAGAAAGAGTTCGCGCCGTTCTGTAGGGATTTCTACTCGACCGACTACCGGTGGCTCATCGCAGCTGGGTGCATCCGACGCGCCAGTTGTTCCACTCGAGAAGGCTGAGGCTGTGCTAACGGACGCACTAGCCCATTGCCGGTCGAGACGTGGTCGCTGATCGCGGCCAGGCGCTTCAGAATCGATTGCCATTGTTCCCAGTCGAGCTGCCGTAGGAACGGCCGCAACCCCTGGATGAATGGATCCTCCAAGAGAGCTTCGCCGTTCGTTTCCGGAACGAAGAAGCGGTTCAAGCCGACGCCAAGCGCTTCGGAAATTTTCTCGAGCGTTCCGAGGCTGGGCGTCATTTGTCCGCTTTCGATCCGGGACAGGTACGACCGGGATACGCGCGAGCGCGCCTGGAGTTGGCTCTGCGTCATCCCGCGTGATTCGCGCAACTGCCGGATGCGTTGACCAATATTCTCCACCGTCTCGCGGTTCGGCCATTTCTCGAAGAGTTGCCGGTCGTCGCCTGGAAGCTCCTGCGGCTCGGGAGGAGGAATTAAAAATTCCACCTTGGGCGGCAGCAAGCGTAGGCACCGGCGGCAATTCCCCGTGCGGGTGCGATACTGCACGAGCCCGCAGGTCTTGCAACGGATTACTTCACGATCAAGGTCGATGTCCACGGCAACCTTATTTCCGTTTGTTCCATTCATTGCATTCGTGCTGTTTTGTTCCGACACCGGTGCTCCTCGCAGACTATTCCGGCATGCGGATGAGAGGGACTTCGTACGTGGGGAAGGCAGAAGCTGGCGCGAACGACATCATGGGGGTATCCGCTTCCGGTGTCAAGTAGTTTCTCCATTCCGATAATCAAATCGGCCAAATATGGAAATTCATTACAACTTTATTCTCCGCACTCGGCCCTGCGGAACATAACAACCCGCCATTGGCAACGAGGTTGCGGTATCCTTTCCGGTGTTTCGTAGGACAGCAACCCTGGCTGTCCGCGCATGTAAAGGCACGTGGCGGCCATTTGCCTCATATTTCATGACTCGGGAGGGACCATGCCTACAAGGAATGACGCCTGGACTCTATTATGCGAATACACGCAAAACGAAAGTTTGCGCAAACACGCGCTGGCCGTCGAGGCCTGCGTGCGCGCCTACGCGCGAAAGTCCGGCGCCGAAGAAGAACTCTGGGGCCTCAGCGCCTTGCTGCACGACTTCGACTACGAACGCTGGCCCAATGACGCGCACAGCCCCACGGAAGAACATCCCGCGGGCGGATCGGCGATCCTGCGCGGGCGCGGCTACCCGGAAGAAATGATTCGCGCCATCGTATCGCACGCCGACTACTGCAACGTTCCGCGCGAGACTCCGCTCGAACATACTTTGTTTGCGTGCGACGAACTCGCCGGCTTTCTCACCGCGTGCGCGCTGGTCAAGCCCGGCAAAAGTATTTTCGAGGTCGAGCCCGATTCGGTGAAGCGCAAACTCAAGGACAAAGCATTCGCGCGCGGCGTAAATCGCGACGACGTGCGCAAAGGCGCGGAGGAACTGGGCGTCCCCCTCGAGGAACACATCGCCTTCTGCAATGCCGCCATGCGCGAGGTTGCGGACGCTCTAGGCTTGCGCGGAAATCAAGCCGCCAGAGCTTAAGTAGGACGGGCTTCAGCCTGTCTGCTTTTTGCTTGGAAGCACCAAAAGCAGACAGGCTGAAGAGCCTGTGTGGAAACTGTGAAATCTTTGTAGGGCACGGCTTCAGCCGTGCCGTAAAGTATGCAGAATCAACACGGCTTTAGCCGCTGGCGTGTTCGAAATCGAGTTACCACACAGGCTCTGAAGCCCATCCTACAAAAAGGAACGCGCTTGAATTAACGTTTGGCTGTGGGAACCCCATCGTTCACGGACGATGTGGCCTTTGGTGAATCCGACCGGATGATAGGATCGGCATCGTTGATGCTACCTCCCATTAACTCGGTCCTGAGCTCGAATTTTTGGCGCGGGGCCAAATCCACTTCGGTCTCGAAGGTCTTATAGCCCGCCAAAGCAATCTTGAAGCGGTGCTTTCCCGGAACCACCAGCATCGCGTGTTCCACGCCGTAGTACTCGTCGACAGTCCCGACGAAATAAGTGTCGAGGAAAACGGCTGCCCTGCCGGGCTGAACGTCCAGCCTCACCTCAGAGCTCGTTTTCGGGTCCGGATAGGTAAATCGCGGGTCCCTCTCCATACTCACGCGGATGTCCACGACCATTCTTGGCTCGATAACCACTGTTTGGCTGAAGTCGGAATATCCCGCCTGCCGGACGATAATTTCGTGATCCCCCGGCAGTAGCCTAAGCCTGTTCGTTCCTTTCAGTTCGCCCAGGTAACCGACGTATTGCCCGTCGATCCATACCCCAGACGATTTCACGACCTTTGAGGAAGTAAGAAATTGAATCTGGCCCATGATTCGGTCTTGGGCATGAACGGTAGTGTGAAACGAAAACAACCCGGAAAGCCCCCCCAGGGCCATCAGGCAAATGACTCTCATTCCGTATCGCATATCACATACCCCCTCAGTACCGACAGTACCACGCTGGGACATGAATTGTGTCATAACCGCTGGATTTAGCAAGCATTTCGATGCTTCAAAATGGCATGGCAGGAGGCCCTAACAGTTGCGTTATCACGACTAGGGTGCCTGCGCCGATCGCGGACGTCTACCCCTTTCTGGAAGCCGCGTTACAGTGTTATTTTGAGGACCGGCACAGCCCTGTTATCATTAGCTCGCAAAGGAAGATATGCAGATTTTCCCAATAACGCGGCGGAAGACGTACGGCGTCAAGGTCGGCCAATTTCAGGTTGGCGGCGGCGCGCCGGTCGTCGTCCAGTCGATGACCAACACGGATACGGCGGACATCGCCGGCACTGTGGCGCAATGCAAGGAGCTGGCCGACGCCGGCTCGGAACTGGTGCGCATCACGGTGAACATGCCGGAGTCGGCGGCTGCGGTGGCGGAAATTGTGGCGCGGCTGCGCGATTTGGGGTGTACGGCGCCGATCATCGGCGATTTTCATTACAACGGGCACGTCCTGCTGACCAAATATCCCGATTGCGCGCGGGCGCTGGACAAGTATCGCATCAACCCCGGCAACGTGGGCGCAGGCGTGCGGCGCGACGAGCAGTTTTCCACCATCTGCAAGGTTGCCGTGGACAACGGCAAACCGGTGCGCATCGGCGTCAACGGCGGCTCGCTCAATCAAGAGCTGGTGATGCGCAAGATGCAGGAGAACACCGACCGCGACCTGGGCCTTGACTCCGAAGAGATCATCAACAACTGCATGGTGCAGTCCGCTGTCGAATCGACCAACCTCGCCCTCGAATGCGGCCTGCGCCACGACCAGATCATTATTTCCTGCAAGGTTTCCAAGCCGCAGAACCTCATCAAAGTTTATCGCGACCTCTCGCGCAAAACCGAGCAGCCCTTACACCTGGGGCTCACCGAAGCGGGTATGGGCACGAAAGGCATCGTGTGGTCCTCGGCGGCCATCGGCATTCTGCTGCAGGAAGGCATCGGCGATACGATTCGCATTTCGCTCACGCCGCGCCCCGGGGGCGACCGCCGCGAGGAAGTCTACGCCGCGTGCGAACTCCTGCAGTCCCTCGGACTGCGATCGTTCGCGCCCAGCGTGACGGCCTGCCCCGGCTGCGGCCGCACCACCAGCACCACGTTCCAGGAACTCGCCGAGCGCATTCAGGATTACATCCGCGACTCCATGCCGCAATGGAAGCAGCAGTACGAGGGCGTCGAGGACATGACGCTCGCCGTGATGGGCTGCATCGTCAACGGCCCCGGCGAATCCAAAGCCGCCAACATCGGCATTAGCCTCCCCGGCACCGGAGAAGAGCCAAGCTGCCCCGTGTACATCGACGGGAAAAAATACGTCACATTGCACGGCAACTACGACGAGCTTTCCGCAGCGTTCCGAAAACTGGTCGACGATTACATTCAGACGAAATACGCGCCGCGCGCCGCCGCGCCTGCCTCCGCCTCCCAGGGCAGGCCTTAAGTTTCATTTCTCGACGCATCCACATTGGATGTACACTGAAATCGTCCCCGCCGAGGAGGAATCATGCGGAACTATCCTTTCCCGCTCGCGGCTGCACTTGCTTTGCTGATTGCGTGTTCTTCGCAAGCGGCAGAGAAGCCTCGCCCCGCGCAAGGCAATCAAAATCAGCCCAAGAAAGTCTGGACCAACGACGATATGGACCAGCTCCGCTCGCGCGGCCTGATTTCCATCGTCGGCCAGGAAACACCGGAACCAGCGGCGCAAGCGCCTGCGCCCGCCGAGCCGGCCGAAACCACCTTTCCAGTTTATGAATCCAGGCTCGACGATCCCGAATGGTATGCCGATCAGGCGGCCGATCTTCAGGCCGAGCTGGACCAGCGCGTCGCCGCCCTTCAGCAGGAGCAGGAAGCTCTGGCTCTTGCCAAGGATCGCATCACGCAGCCCGGTGTGGCGATGGACAAGCCGTCCGTGGGCGTGACGCCCGAAGCGGCCATCGCCTTGCTCGAAGCGGACGTAAGCGATGTGCAAAACCAGCTCGATGACCTCGGCGATCTCGCCCGCCAACACAATATCGCGCCGGGCGTATTGCGTAGCTGAGTTTCTCGCCTTTATTCAGAAGGCTCGCAGATCTGGGCGCACCGTCCTGCTCCGGGCCTGCTCCGGGCGAGCTAATCCTGGCCTGGTTTTGTGGTTGGCGCGGCTGGCGAAATCGGGGGAGGGCTGCTCTTCGGCTCGGAAGCTTTGCCCTCAGCGATTCCCTTTCCACCATTTCCTCCCAGATAGCGCATCGCCGTGGCGGCGAGGCCATCGAGCGGTCCTCCTCCGTTCGATCCGCTCGTGACGAGGATGTCCGGGACAAATTTCGTGCTTCCATCGGCGAGCGCCGTGATGACGTTGACTAGCGCCGTCGCGTTTGAGCCGAGCGCGCGCACTTGCGCCTCGTACCCGCGAGCCCTCGCCAAGCCCACCGCCTCCACCTCGGCTCCCTTCGCCGTTCCGGTCTGGCGGATAAATTCCGCCTCGCCTCGCGCTTCTTCGGTTCGCGCATTTGCATTGTTCGTCTTGATGTCCACGCCCACTTTCGATTTGGCGAGGTCGGCTTGCATTTCCGCCGTTCCTTTCGCGTTTTCCATGGCGATGCGTTCTTCCTGCGAGGCGCGCTGCTTGCGGTATGTTTCAATCTCCTGGTTGGCGATTTCGCGCTGGGTCAGGACTTTCACCAGGTCTTGGGGCAACACGACGTCCTGGATGTAAACGCCTCGCGTCTCGACACGGTATTGGTCCAGCTGTTCCTTGATGTGCTTGAACGCCTCCTCTTGCACTTGCTGGCGCGTTTCGATGAACCGAATCGCGGGCATGCTCTGCAACTTGTCGCGGAAATGATTGCCCACGGCGGCCTGCAAAACTTCGTTCACCAGATTCATCATGGTCCCGACCATGGAAATCACGCGCGGCGCGTTTGTGTCCGGCACGTGGATTTGCACCTGCAGATCGATTGCGAAAACGAAGCCTTCGCAGCTCTTCGCGACAATCTGCTTCAGTTGCGCGTCGAGATTGTGAGCCTGGGACACCTCATCGGCCCAATTCAAAGTCAGAATGGAAGTGGGAACAATTTCCGCCTGGTAGCAGCGCGGGTTGAGCGGATATTTTCCGGTCCTCAGCGGCTCTTGCCAGATGCCACGGTGGCCCGGCCGAACCAGCGTTCCAAACTTGAAATCCACGCCGGAGGTGTCGTGCGTCGGCAACCCCACATAGGCCTTGATCACCGCGACCTGGCCTTGCTGCACGACCAGCATCCAGACCAACTCGACGGTGACCAGAAACGGATTCAGCGCATAGGCGCCGTAGAGCAGCGGATCGTGCTGCAAGCCGATGCGCCCGCCGTTGTCCAGAAACGCTTGAAAATCCTGATAGTTATTGTGCAGATTGTTCTTGTTGCCAAGCAGCACCTCGATGATGTCTCCATCGGTTGCGCTGGAACCCTCCATCCTTTCGAGGTCGGCAAAGCCGCCCAGACGGCTGGCGATGTCGCCTGAGGGGAGCGGGTCGCCTTCAAACACCGTCACGATGCCTACCATATCGAGCAGCGTGCCGTCTTTTCCGGTCGCCTTCGGCTCGATCCGCACCAAATCGAGCTGCTCAGGACGCAAACCAAAAGCCACGGGCGTCAGCGTTTCATTTTTGCCGGCCCGCAATCGAAGTTCCGGAGATACCGGCAGCCCGTACGCCTTGCTCTTGGTAATCACCAGAAAACCGACAGGATGAACTGGAGCAAGTGTGCCCGGGGGGAATACCGGGCGCTGAACGCCCTTCTGCCCTCCGTTCGTGACAAAGGAACGGAGATCCGAGAAGTTTGCGAACACATTCTTGTAAACAGCCGATTTCGCCCCGATTGGCAGGGGCGAGCCCACCTGGGCAATGACCACTCCAATTTCACCGGCAGGCACCTGCACCCATGGATACATTTGAACCTCATAAAGCAGCCACGGCTTCCAGCGGCGTCCCGCCATCAGCAGATCGGCCTGGTATCCGGCTTCCCCGTGAAAAGCGATCGGGTTGTCGTCTTTCAGCTTGCGCAATCCGAAGCGCTTCATGACCAGGCCCACTTCCGTCGGTCCAACGACGCGAACCGACATCCACAAATAAAAAACGACCAGCAAGATGCCCGCGAAAATCAGTGGGTTCTCCAGGAGAATGGGTAACATGGTGGTAACTCCTCTCAGGGTTGGCTGCGATGCTGCGACACCGCCAGAGGTCTTGTCAAGCGAATCGCGGAGAGGCCCGGTCAGGGCGATAGAGCTTTACCGTCTGGATGATTGTGGAAACGGCCAGCACAAAGGATATGCTCGCTCTACCGACATGTTAGTTGCGATGATCGTAGAAATTTGCAAGCGGGGCCAGGTCTCGGTAGCGGCTCAGCACGGACCACTGGGCTTTGGAGCCGCGCCAGATTCTTGGGAAGGCAAGCTCTGCGGGGTTGGCAACGGATACGGCGTTGTGCCCGCCAGAGTCGCCACGCATTGCTGGATGATCTGTGGAATTGCTTGCACGGTGGATGGCAGATTTGGAATCGACAGATCCGGCGCCGCAAAGTTAAACGCGCTCGTCAGGTCGCCGACCGTGGCCCGGCGCCACGCGCTTAAATTGGGCACTTCGGCGCCAAATCGAGTCTCTAGAAATCGCAAGATCGAGGTGTGGTCGAACAGATCCGATGAGACAAAACCGCCGCGGCTGAACGGAGAGAGAATAAGCATCGGCACTCGAAAACCGAGTCCGATGGGGCCGAGTATAGGAGGACTGCCTACCACTGTTGGGTCAGGCACGGCAGGTGCGGTGACGTATTCCCCCGGCGTGCCGGGAGGCGCCGTGACCGGCGGGACATGATCGAAAAAGCCGCCATTTTCATCGTAGGTTGTAAAAAGGACGGTCTTTGCCCATTGCGCGGGATTGAGAGTCAAGGCGGCCAGAATTCCGGACAAGGTGCTCTCGCCAAAAAGTGACGGGGCGGGAGGATGGTCGGAGTCAACAATGGACGCTAGCACCCAGGAAACCTGCGGCAGGTTTCCGGACAGGACATCCGCCAGGAAATTCGCGGGAAATTGTGGAAGGAAAGCGTTTTGGTAGAGCGGCGATGTAGGATCCTGAAAATTCTTGAAATACGACAGAACGTTATCCGACAAAATGCCGTTTAGAACGTTCGCGTCCGGCGGCGAATAAACCTTCCAGGAAATTCCGCGAGCCTGAAGCTGTTCCGGCATCGTGGTATAGGTCAAGCGCCCCAAAAAAGAAGCACGATTCAGGCCCAGGGTTTCCAGTAAAGGTCCGCCGTTCTTGCCGTCGGGGTCAATCGAAGCCGCCATGGAGTAAAGGCGGTTCGGATCGGTGGGACCCATCACTGGACAAAAATAATTATCACAGATCGTGAATGCATCCGCGACGGCGTAGTAGAAGGGAAGGTCCGCGCGAGTGTAATAGCCCATGGTCAGGACGGCGTCATTGGAGTCGATCGGCAGGCGAGAGTTCACAAACCCGTCCATTGCGCCGTTGTTCCAGCTCTGATGCTGCGGCACCCAGGCATGAGTGATGTCATGCGTGCACGCCGCATTCGTCGTGACAGTGTCCAGATGGAATGGCTGTAATACGCCGATTGGCGGGTTGGTCGAGTTGGCCGAATCGGGCTGCTGGAACGCGAGACTTTGGTCCGCGAATCCGCGCACGCCGCGATAGCTCCCAAAATAGTGATCGAAGGACCGATTTTCCTGTATGAAGATGACCACGTGTTCGATATCCGTCAATTTGCCGCCGCAACCGGAAGGACCGGAGGAAAGGGGTGAATTGCCACCGACAACGCCGCAACCATGCAAGAACAGAGCCCCTAACTCGGTGGCGGCTGCGACTCCGCCGAGCTTCAGCAGTTCGCGGCGCGTAATATTACGAAGAGACATGCGATCCTTTTCAGAAGTGACGGGCAGGGGGGAACAACAGTATACCTTGAAACGCAGGCAGGCGCTTCAGTCTCTCCGGGAGGACCTTGAATCGCTTCAGTTCTGGTCCTGAAGGAAGCTAGAACTGCCGAAACGATCGCCGGCCATGTTGTAGTTGGTTGTGGGATTACTGAATTGACTGATGCCGTTCCAGCCCGACGGATAATACGGAGAAGGGCCGCAATAGCCGCTCCATCCCCAGCCAGGTTCCTGGAAACTCGCAACAGGATGACAAGCTGGCCACGTTGGGGCCGGAGCGAATCCGAAATTTACGCCAAATCCGCCTGGGCCGAAACCAAAGTCAACGCTTGCGGGGCCGCCCTGGCCAAACCCGTTTGAGCCGAGTCCGGAACCTAACCAGCGCGCAGCCAAAGAAATTGCGTTCCCTGCGAGGAGGCCCCCTTCGAGAAGGCCTCCTCCTCCGATCAACGATGTGCCCAAATGTAGCAGCCCACCGAATAATAAGTTCGGGATCAGCGAGATACTCGATCCAATGAGCGAATTTGAAAAGCCAAAACCGCCGAAGTCCGGGCTCCCGAAACCGGAACTTGCAAAATCCGCGGTCCCGAAGCGGCGGGAGCTTTCGAAATTCGCCATCGGGCGGCCGGTGGAAAATGACGAGAACGACGAGAACCGCGACATTGCCGGGGTATTTGAAAAACGGTTTGAGCTGAATCCCAAGCCACTGGCGTGCATGTCCGATGCATTCTCGCGACTCGGCGCGGAAAAGGAATATCCTGAATCATTCCTGCCAAAAGATCCATTTCTTGAATTTCCAAATGAATTCCACTGGCCTGCAGCTCGCACACTGCTCCCATAACCGCGAGACATCTCCGCTCTGCCGCCACCATTCATGTTGCCGAAGGAATGCCACCCGCCTCCCATAGCCATTCCCGAAGTGCGTGCCAATCCAGGCGTCGATCGAAAGGCCGAGTTTCCAAACGACTGCCTTTGCCCTTCAGCTCGTACACTGCTCCCATAACTCCGAGACATCTCTGCCCTGCCGCCACCATTCGTGTTGCCGAAGGACTGCCATCCGCCGCCCATAGGGTTCCCCGAAGTGCGTGCCAATCCAGGCGTCGATCGAAAGGCCGAGTTTCCGGACGACTGCCACCCGCCCATAGGGCTGCGGGAACCTCGCGCCGCTTGCTGCGAACCCCCGGAGTAACTAAAAGTGCGAGAGTTTACCGATGGGCCGAAGTTTCCACTTCCGAACGTCGAATTGCGCGTGAAATTGCCTGACGTGGAAGAAGAAAACCCTCCGGGCCGTGCGGATGAACCGTGACTCATTCCTCCCATGTTCATGCGCCCGCCGCCCAGCCGAGCGGACGACATTGCCGCTCCGCCGCGGGAACCGCGGTTGGATTGTCCGCCCCCGCGGAAACTGGTATGCCCTCCGCCGTGGAAGCTGCCGCCTCCATGAGAGTTCCCTCGATGTGAACTTCCACTTCCATGAGAACCTCCGCCCCCGTGAGAACTTCCGCCGCGCCGTGCGGACGCAGACTTCGGCACAAAAGCAAGCGCCAGCGCTACGACCAAGGTGAGTAAACTCTTCAAAAAATTAGGTTTAATCATTTTCCCCTCCACTCGCCGTCAACGTACCGGCTCCGAGCGATACAGTTTCACCGTGTTAAAAATCGTGGAAACCATCAGCATTAGCGACATCCCCGAAATGGCGATGATTCCTCCCACGTCGAAGATTCGGTATGGCGAGCCGAAGAATCGCGCGCCCGGATGAAGCCACAGCGCCACATTTCCGAGCGCGAGCAATATTCGGATTTCCGTGGGACCAAATTTCGCGAACGAGAGTTGAAAGGTTCCCAGCGTGTACGTCGCCAGATAGACCTCGACCGAGAGCATCAGGAAGGCGACGAACATTCCCAACGCGATCCTCCAGTCGACGATGCCCGAAATCGCCAGGCCCCCCATCAAAAAGAATCCGCCGAACGTATCGATCATGTGATCGACGTAAAAGCCGTACCGGGGCCTCTGCCGGTTGCGAAGACGCGCCAGCGTCCCGTCCAGGCTGTCGCCAAACCAATTCAACGCCAGAAAAAACGTCGCCAGGAGCAGACCCGCGCGGTGCGTGCGCGCGAGCGCGTAGCTGGCGCCCGCCAGAAACATCGCAACGAAACCGATGAGAGTCAGGTGATCCGAATTCACCCACGCCGGCAGCCGCTCGGCGAGCCACGCGAGGGCCTTGCGCTCGGCCGCCGCCGTGAAGCTCTGCTGAAGGCGGAACGCATTCTTGAACGGAACGCGTTTGACAGCCTTCCGAACTGGCATTTCCCGCGCCGCGAGCGGCGTTGCTACGATTTGTGCTCCCTCCCCTGTCATGATCGGCCTCCTCTTAGAATCATCCGGCGCGGACTATTGCGAAGCATGCGATCCTCGGCGCAGAACTGCGGAGCGCGTGGACTGCAGCGTGAATTCGAGCGACTCCTTCGGGATACTCTCGATGAACGGCGCGATCAGCCAGTTCAGCGCGGTGGGGATATCGCGAGTCAGCGAGATGGCTTCGCACTGGACGTACACTCCGCGGCCCGAATCGAAATACCGCCAGTAGGAATTGAGCCGCCACATATATCCGCCGTCTTTACCTGGCGGCAATTCATGCTCGTCCGCTTGGCCAGCGTTTTCCACCTGCGCAATTCGCGTGCTATAGGAGTTGCTGTAAGCGTGAGTGGCGTCGATAAAATGGCGATGCACCTGGTAATCGGCGTCGAGGATGATGGTGACAACCTTCTTTTTCCTCAAACGGTAATGGACCTTGTAATCGTCGCCACTCTGCTCCACCTTCTTCGATTGCACGACTTCCGGCTTGTAATACTCGGAGTGGCGGTCGTAATCCTGAACCACCGCGAGCACCTGAGCCAACGAAGCGCCCGGGATGAAAACCGTCCCCACCCAGTGATGAATGAGAGCGCCCGGCGTGGAGGAATGGCCCGAAGGATCCGGGGTCTGCAGCCTGGCCGAAATCACTTCGCCGCGCTGCAACCGGGCGTAGGCTTCGCTGCGCTGCGGTTCCGGCAGGCCATCGGCCCAGAGAAACGCGCCGCCCGGGGCTAATTCGGCCTGCATCCGGAGTTCGGTGAGGCGCACGGACTGATCGAATCCTTGAGCGGCTTCCGGCCTCAATTCCGTGGCGCCAGCTGGAGGGGGAGCAGCTATCGGGAAAATGACGAGTGCCCATCGCAGGACGAATAAAATTGGATTTCGAATGGTTGCCTCCCTGGGCAGCACGAGACTGCCCGAAAACCTCATAGGCTTGCAATACACGATAGCTCAATTCCAGTCGAATCCCGATCATTCCGTAAGTGCAATAAAGATTTAGTCTTATCCCCATAGATCATCTAAAATGGGGTCGAATACGATGGGTGAGCAAGTGGCAGTTCCTGAACCAACCAATCAAAAATCGATTTTCCGTTTCGGCTTGTACGAGTTGGACGGCAGCACGGGCGAATTGCGCAAAGAGGGCAAGTCACGCCCGCGCATCCAGGGGCAGCCACTCGAAGTTCTGTTGCATCTTCTGGCCCGCCCCGGTGATGTGGTGACGCGGGAAGAATTGCGGCAGCAGCTTTGGCCCGCCGACACCTTCGTCGATTACGACCACAGCCTCAACACGGCGGTGAACAAGCTGCGCGACGCTCTCAGCGATTCGGCTGAAAATCCGCGATTCATCCAAACGATTCCGCGGCGCGGCTACCGCTTTATCGCCTCGGTGGAAGTCGTGGCGGATGGGGCGCCAAGTTTAGTGGAATCCAAACCGAAGACCGGCCCTGGCGTGGAAACTCCGACAGCCGTTCCCGGCGAAAAGCGCACCTTCGGACTCAGCGATGCGGGCGATCTTCCTGAAGCGCCACGCCACGTCGTGCAAGTGCTTTTTTCGCTAATTCAAATCATGTACCTTTCCTTTTATGTTGTCTCGCTGGCACTGCTGCACTGGGTGGAACCGCTGCTCTCCCAGGCGGTTCAGCATCCGAAGTGGCTTTTCGCGCTTCTGATAGTGACCGCGCTCGTCGGAATTCCCATCCGTTTCTATCTGCTTTCCGCCGTCATTCTTGGATATCGCGGTTTGCCGGTGAAATTCCTGCGCTTATTCCCCTTTGTCCTTCCGCTCGATGAACTTTGGGCGCTTGCCCCGTTCCTGCTGGTGGATGAAATCGGTATTGGCCTGGCACTCGCGGCGACCGCGGCGCTGGTCTACCTCCCTTTTTCGCAGCGCAGTTTAATGCTGATGGGCGATGGCCATCCCAAGCGGACTGGAAATATCTGAGGGGCTCCTTGTTTCGAGGAATCGTCAGGCTTGGTCTCGCGATTTCTTTGCAGTAAGCTTCTCTTCCATCGCCTGCCGTAGGGGCGGGCAAAATACGAAAGTCAGGTGCAGCGATGCGACGCATGGTGATGATGGGGGCACTCATTGTCTTCCTGTTTGGACTTGTCTCTACAGGAGCGGAGGACGAGCCGCTCCAGGGTTTCACTCGCGCAAGCTCCGCGACCGAACGCGAGTGGGAAGCGAAGTTTCGGGCCCTGCCCAGTCCGGACAACCAGCGCGAATACATGCGCCGGCTGAGCGCCCGCCCGCACCATGTAGGATCGGCTTACGACAAGGAAAATGCGGAGTGGATTCTCTCGAAATTCAAGGAATGGGGCTGGGACGCCAAAATCGAAACGTTCGTCGTCCTTTACCCCACGCCAAAGGAACGTCTGCTCGAGATGGTCGCGCCTACGCGCTTCACGGCGAAATTGCAGGAGCCGCCACTCGCCGTTGATCCCACCAGCAACCAGCAGAGCGAGCAGTTGCCCAGTTACAACGCGTACTCGATCGACGGAGACGTGACGGCCCCGCTGGTCTTCGTCAATTACGGCTTGCCCAAGGATTACGAGGAACTGGAACGTCTGGGAGTTTCCGTTAAGGGCGCCATCGTCATCGCCAAATACGGCAATTCCTGGCGCGGGATCAAGCCCAAGGTCGCCGCCGAGCACGGCGCGATTGGCTGCCTGATTTATTCCGATCCCGCCGACGACGGCTATGCCGTCGACGATGTTTTCCCGCAAGGTCCCATGCGCCCTCCCGACGGCGTACAGCGCGGCAGCGTAATGGATTTCCCGTCCTACAGCCCCGGCGACCCGTTGACTCCGGGTGTTGGCGCCACGCCCGGGGCCAAGCGCCTGGCGATCAAGGATGCGCCAAGTCTCACCAAGATCCCCGACCTGCCCATTTCGTACAGCGACGCGCAACCATTGCTGGCCGCTCTGGAGGGGCCGATGGCGCCCAAGGAATGGCGCGGCGGGTTGCCGATTTCCTATCACGTGGGTCCCGGTAAAACGAAAGTTCATCTCAAGGTGAATTTTAATTGGGACATGAAAGAAATCTACGACGTAATCGCACGAATTCCGGGTGCGCAATTCCCCGAAGAATGGGTGATCCGCGGCAATCACCACGATGCCTGGGTGAACGGCGCGGAAGACCCAACGTCCGGGCAGGTCGCCCTGCTGGAAGAGGCGCGCGCCATCGGAGAATTGATGAAACAGGGTTGGCGGCCCAGGCGCACCATCATTTACTGCGCCTGGGATGGCGAGGAGCCCATGCTGCTCGGCTCGACCGAGTGGGTGGAAGAGCACGACAAAGAGCTTGCGCAACATGCCGTCGCCTACATCAACAGCGATGGCAACGGGCGCGGTTATCTCCAAGTGGAAGGGTCCCATACGCTGGAGCACTTCGTGAACGACGTCGCCCGCGACATCGAGGATCCGGAGACAAAACTTGCCGTTCGGAGCCGCTCCCAGTTACGCCAGATCGAGCAAGCCAAGACGGAAGACGATCGCAAGGAATTGCGACAGCGCGGTGATCTGCGAATTGAGGCGCTGGGTTCGGGCTCCGACTACACGGCATTCCTCGATCACATTGGCGTCGCTTCCTTGAACGTGGCCTATGGCGGCGAAGGGGATTCTGGTATTTACCATTCGGCCTACGACGATTTCTATTGGTTTACGCACTTCTCGGACACGGACTTTGTCTACGGGCGCGCCCTTTCGCAAACCGGTGGCACGGCCGTCCTGCGCCTGGCGAATGCCGACTTGCTTCCCTTTGAATTCACGGACCTCGCCGACACTATTCACCTCTATCAGAAGCAACTAAAAAAATTGGCGGACGACGAGAGGGGAGAATTGATCGAGCGAAACAAGGAAATCGAGGAAGGCCTTTTCACCGCCACAGACGACCCGCGCCGCCCCAAGGTGCCCCCGCTCCATGTGGACGTTCCACCCTATCTAAATTTCGCTCCACTCGACAACGCCGCCGATACACTCACGCACAGCGCGGAACGCTACCAGGCGGCGGTCAAGAAAGCTTGGCCCGCCGGCGTTTCCGCCGCTACGCTTCAAGATCTGAATCAGAAACTGATGGAAAGCGAACGCCGCCTGACCACTCCGGAAGGGGTGCTGCGGCGCTCTTGGTACAAACACATGATCTATGCGCCCGGCGTGTATTCCGGCTACGGCGTCAAGACTCTTCCCGGCGTTCGAGAAGCCATCGAAGAGAAACGCTGGGCCGAGGCCGATTCCGAAATCCTGCGCGTCGCGAATGTCGTGGATAATGAGAGCGCACTGATCAATTCTGCAGCTGCAGAATTGGAACAGGCCAGTCGGTGATTGGACGCCCGCCATCGCCGGTCTGCTGTGCGTGTCGTTTTCGCTGCCACGTTGTCGAGGATGGTGAAATTTAGAGAGGGCGGAACATCCTCATGGGACGTACGGGAGAAAAGATATGCGATCCAGGCGCATGATTGCCGCGGCTTGCGCCGTCGCATTTGGCCTCATTCCACACGCATCTGCCCGGCGCGGCACGCCGGCCGCAACGCAGAGCCCAGCGGAAGCAGTTGCCGATCCAGTAAAAATTCTCGTCGATCGACTCGATCTGGAACGCTACAAGTCCACCATCAAGGCGCTGACGCAGTTCGGCGATCGAAAGCAGGGAACGGATCGCAATCGCAAAGCCATCGACTGGATCGAAGCCCAGCTCAAAAGTTATGGCTGCGCAAACATCGAGCGCCTCAAGTACAACTACCAACCACCCTCTCTGGACACGCGCTCCACACAGGCGAATAACGCGGGAGGTCCAGGCACGCCCACGCCGGCCACGGCCACTGCCGTCGGGGGAGGACGACCGAGGGGCTTGCGTGTCCGCACCGGTGTGAACAATGATCCCAACGCGCAACCGGACCCGAAGCTGCGTGAACTCAATTCCCAGCCGCCAACGCCGGGGCCCCGAGAAGAAATCTACTGCACGAAAGTCGGCGTCACGCACCCCGATGAGATGTACATCCTCGGCGCCCACTTTGACGGCATCGGCTGGGGCGAGGCCGCCAACGACGATGGATCGGGCACGGCTCTGGTGATGGAGCTAGCCCGCATATTGAGCAGTCCAGACGTGCGGACCGAGCGTTCGATTCGTTTTATTTTATGGAACAATGAGGAAACGGGACTGAACGGCAGCGCCGCATACGTCGAGCAGCGCAAGGATCTCCAAGGCAAGGAAAACCCGGTGGGATCAGGCCGGTATCCTGAACCCAGATGGCTCGGGATGATTCAGCACGACATCATGCTGTTCGATCACGGCATGCCGCGTGAGGATGGCACGGTGAGCAAGGAGCAGCGCCCTGAAGCGGATTTCAATATTGAATTCCAGTTGAATTCGAAATTCGTCGCCCAATCGCAAGCCCTGGCCTGGACGCTCGAGCAAGCCGATGAAAAATACGCGACGGACTATCCGGCAAGCGTCAGCAGCCACATGACCAATACCGATTCATCGTCTTTCATGAATGAAGTAGCCGCGATCAGCGTGCGGGAAAACGAGCGCGGCACACAGATCGGCAACGGCTGGGATCCGCAGTGGCATCAGCCCACCGACCTCTATGCGACATACAACGACAAGGACTTTCGTCTTGGCTTGAACGCGGCGCAGACGACGCTGGCCGCTACGGCGCAATTAGCCGGCGCAACCGTAAAAAAGGTAAACCCCTCGGCACGCTAAAAGATGCTTACGTTCGCAATCACCGCACTGGTTTCACCGCAAAGAGGACAGTGCGACTTGCCGTTGACACGACGAGGCAGGAGGGCTAGGCTTCCGTGCGACGGGGAAGCTCAAACCGGAAATTCCAGCTGATATTCACCCGCCCTTAGTTTTGCTTGAGGCCAGTGAGCGTATTTGCAGGCGGACGCAAGCGATCGGGCTCCTGATTTTACTGAGGCCCGCGGGTCGCCTCTCGATTTACATCGGCTTGAACGTAACAATGGTCACCCCATCGTTCACCCTGACCCGCCCGGAGGTGCACATGTACGCGAGGGTCTGGAGGGTTGGAATCCTCCCCGGAAAAATCGAGGACTTTGCGGCTTCTACCAAAGCCATGTTGCCGATCCTGCGACGACAGCCAGGATTTTGCGGCTTGCTCGTGCTGCGAAGCGGCCCGGGAGATAGATTAGAAGTAACAGTAGTCTCCATGTGGACTTCGCTGGAAGCCCTTCAAGACAGCGAGACCCCAGCGTTCCGGGAAGCGCTCGTCAAATTCCTTGCCCTTTGCGAGCATCATCCGTCCATGCGCGAAGAGGAAGTGATGATGAGTGAGTTTGCCTCGGGGGATCCGGACGACACGGTCACGAGGTTCTAGCGCCGTTCCGACTTCTTGCGTAGCCACTCGGTATCCGTTCGTTTAACGAATTAGCTGACGGTGAAGTTCCTTAAACTTGTGAGATCGGCCACGCCATGGGCGCGAAAGAAGTGAACCCGTTCCCCGGCTACGGCAATTACGACGTGACGCGCTACCAATCGACGCACATCCGGGGCGGCACCATGATGGCCACATCTCCCGACCGCGGCGTCGTAAACATCTACACCCAGCACTGGGACATTTCCAACCTCTTCGTCCTTGGCGCCTCCACGTTCCCGAACTCGGGGTCCTCAGACCTCACGCCGACGATCCTCGCGCTCACTTACCGCACCGCCGAAGCGATCATGGACAAATATTTAAAGAGGCAGGGAATGTTGGCGTAGCCCATTTCGAGCCAGGCAAAGTTCTCAAAATGGCCCAGAAAGTCAGTCGGAATATTTCTAATAATTCGCCTTCGCTCGACAATTCTTGCGGCCAGATGGTGCTACCCGATTTCTCAGTGCATACCTTTCAAACCTTCCCCGCACTCAATCTAATGATGTAAGCTTGAGCATTATGAGTACGAGACGTAGCGTCTTTCCTAAGAAGCAATCACGACGTGTCGCAGCGTGGATCTACACGGTAATGAACCCAGTCATCGATTCGCTGCAACGTGAGTTGGGATTGCTAGATCGCGAAAACCTTACATGGAGATCAAGTACTGGTCGATGTGAATTCATTCGCAGGGTACAAGAGTATGTGGACCCAACACAATGGCCTAATTATTACGACTTTTTGGCCGACCATTCCACATTTGTTGCAGGATTCAAACAGCACGATAGTCAATTAGAAAAGCTCAACGGATTGGCTAAAGAAATCTACGAATGGATGCTGACTTGGGGAGATTTCTCGGTGGCACTTGAAGATTTGTTGAACAAATATGATTCGCAGAAGGGTACCCTTCCCCCGTCAGGCCCCAATATAATTGACTTTCGAAATGACATCCCAAAGCATGCAGCGGAATACCTGATCAACGACATTCATGACCTCGCGCCGCATTATACGTTTTCCGGATTTTGGAAAGTAGCGAGTGGCTCACTAATGGATTTTAGGTACCATCCACGTTTTCAGCCTCTTCGAAAAACGACCCACAATTTGGCGCTTACCTCATCGCGACTCAAGCAAGCGTTGGAATCGCGAAGGTTGTCACTGTCACGGGAATTCGATGTGCCAGCTGCTCCCGTTCCGGGTATTTCCTTCGACGAATAAATGCTCATCACGCGATCCGACATTGACGGGTGGCAGATCCTAATTATGGACACAGGTCCCTTATGGGAGTTGGTGCTTTATTCCGCAGTCCACGAGTTAGGTTTTATTCGGCTGAAACCTGAGCTGAAGCACCTTCGAGATCGTGCCTCGTATCAAAGGCTGTCAGCATTTATAGCGCGTTTCCAAAGGAAAACGACTTCGTCCTACGTAGTTGCAGAGATCAGCGCATGGGTAAAACGGACTGAAAAAAGTGGCCATGCCAATATCTGGCGGCTCGTGTATGACGAATTTGCTTCAATGGGAATGGAAGAAAGCGTCTTGAAACTCTTGGAGTTGCCTTTTCAGATCGTAGCGGACAAGGGTGCCGTGGACGCGAGCGTCTTGGAACTCGGCCTTCGTTTCGCAAATCAGCGACCAAAGGTTCTAACTATTGATTCCCCGCTCCTAGCCGAGTGCAATAGAAACGGTTTGAGTGCCATTGATCTTTGGCAGGTCATCGCTGAGGAATCTTGATAAGTTTGGTGAATGGGCGATGATGCGGGACAGACCTCAGTCTGTGGCCTTTTTGTCCTGACGAAGATCAAAATCCACAGGCTGAAGCTTGCGCTACTTAATCCTGCTCGATTTTGATTCGCACGGGCTTGCCAGCCTTGAGGCCGGCGGCTTGTGGTTCGTCCATATAGATGCTGCAGCAGTAGTAGCGGTCGGCGACGGGGAGGCCGGAGACGGGATCGCGTTCGAGAGTGACCATAATCCTGTACTCGTGCCGCTTGCTCCAGCCTTGGCTGCGAACTTTTTCCGTCAGGTTGCCGGTCAAGACGACTTCGGGCTTAGACCCAATCAAAGTCTGGGAGTTCGCGTTCGGCCGGGCTTCCGCGTTGAGCGCCGCGGCCAGTGCACGCGCGAGTTGTGAAGTGCCAATGGTTTCCGGCGCGTCAGCCGACTGTTGGGAGGCGGCGTCTAGTTGCGGGCGCCGCACGAGTGACTCCACGTTCAGCTTCTCCGCCACTTCCTTCACCATGTCCGCGTCGATGACTTCCAGGCCACGATGGAAAGCCGCAAGCAACGCATTGAAGCACAAATTATTGATGCTGCGAGGAACGCCCGCGCTCGATTCCGCGATCTGCGCCAATGCGTCGCACGTAAAGAGAAGGTTGCCGCCCCAACCCGACGCCAGCAGGCGGTGCTCGACGTACTCCGCGGTTTCTTCGGCGCTGAGCGACTTCAAACTGGAAAGAACGGAGATGCGCTGGCGCAGTTGCACGAGGCTGGGCCTCATGAGCGTTTCCGCCAATTGCGGCTGTCCGGCCAGAACGATCTGGATCAGCTTCGAGTGCGTCGTTTCAAAATCGGAGAGCAGGCGAATCGTTTCCAGCACCGGCTCCTGCAAATTTTGCGCTTCGTCCACAACCAGCACGAACCGGCGCCCGCGCAGCATTTCCTCGAGCAGGGCCTCGTTCAGTGCGCGATGCATGGCGACGACGTCCATACCGGCGTGGTCCACTTCCAATTCATTCAAAATGAAACAGAGCAGTTCGCGGGAGCTGCACTGCGTTTGAAACAGGAACACGACGCGCGCGGAATCGGCCACCTCTTCCATCAACTTATGCAGAAGAGTCGTCTTGCCCATGCCGGGCTCGGCGACCAGCACCATGAATCCGCGGAAATTGTCGATCCCTTCCTTGAGCAATGTCAGCGCCTCGCGGTGCGACGGGGTGAAATATAGGTAAGCCGGGTCCGGCGTAACGTCGAAAGGCTGCTGCGGCAAGCCGTAAAACGAAAGCACATCTGTCGCCGCCGTTTTTTCGCAAATTGCGTCAACAGGCGGCGCTTGAGGATCCGTCGCGATCGCAAGCTCTTGCGCGATTCGCTCCTCAGTTTCGGCGTGACTCTGCATGGCCGGCGAAGAGAGAATATTTTCTGGGAGTGTTGATGCAATCGCCGGTGCGGCAAACGCGGAAATTTCAGCCGGCGCAATGGGGTCAAGCTTCTTCAACTGAAACGGTGCGGAATCCATTTTCACCTCGTCTGAAATGTTCAGGGCCGGGAAATATAAAGGCGCAGCCAATCGACTCACGGTGATCTCTGGCGCCTTGGTATTCGTTGTCTCGCGGGGCGTATATTCGAGATCTGTACTGAAGAGAAGTCCGGAATGCTGGATCGGGGTAGTCGCGCGCCGCATACCTCGCCCCGGTTTATTCCTTGGCGCGGGCCGGGCTGCGGCACGCAAGGGCGAAGGATAATACGTGAATGGAGTTCTGTCCGCCATTTTCCTTTTCCTCACCAATAGAACCAACAGCACGAACAGAAATATGCACGTTCCGTACGCGACATTGGGTTCGATCCCTGGAGTCAGCCAGTTCATAGTTGGTCTTTTCAGATCCTCAGAAACGGTTAAGAGCTGCTTCTAAAATCGCTCGTCTTGCTCACCCATCTGACTTGCAACTGCTCACCGACTAAAATGCGCTAAGCGGCGGCGCGACAAACTTGATTGCACTCCAATTGTAAACACAGTCATTGGAAATGACCGATAGGCAACCAGCATCAAAATTTTTGGTATCGGGGTACTGGAACTAGGTCGGCACTCTAAGCTGCTTGAAATCAGTATCTTACCGTTTTGGGTATTCGATCTAGCAATCGAGCCGGCCACGCCTCAGGGGGCGACAGGCCAGGCTGGGCGCTTATGTTAGAATCTTGCACTTGAATCCGAAGGGCTGGACAAGGCAATGAAAATCAGCAGGGAAGACGTGTTGAAAGTGGCGGCTCTGGCAAATCTGGAGCTGTCTGACATGGAAGTTGATACGTATCGCGGCCACCTCGACGATATTCTGACCTACATTGACAAGTTGAATGAGGTCGACACTTCGGGCGTCGAGCCGTTGACGCAAGTGGTTGCAGCTTCCGCGGATGATTCGGCCCTGCGGGACGACGTCGTTGTGCGCGCCGATGTGATCACGGAGGTGCTCCAGGGCGCGCCCGATCCCGAGGCGCCCTATTTCCGAGTCCCGCGGGTGATCGAAAAGTGAGCGCCTCGCCCACATGGACGATTCCCGAGGTCCGCGCGGCTCTGGATGCCCGGAAAATTTCGGCGCGCGAGCTGGTGAAGGAGTTCTACGCGCGGATCGAGCAGCGCAACGTCGAACTCAACATTTTTCTCGCCCTGTCGCCCGAGCGCGCGTACGCCCAGGCGGACCGGATTGACGCCGCCATCGCCGCGGGTGACGCGCTCCCTTCGCTGGTCGGCGTACCTGTGGCAGTGAAAGACGTCATCAGCACGCGCGGCATCCCCACCACTTGCGGTTCGCGGATTCTGGAGGGCTACCGGCCTCCTTACGACGCCACCGCAGTCACGCGCCTCGAACGCGCCGGCGCGATTGTCCTCGGCAAAACGAATTGCGATGAATTTGCCATGGGGAGTTCGAACGAAAACTCCGCCTACGGCCCGGTGCGTAACCCTGTTGCGACCGATCACGTCCCCGGGGGGTCGAGCGGGGGCTCAGCCGCAGCGGTGGCCGCAAACCTCGCCGTTGCGGCGCTGGGCAGCGATACGGGCGGATCCGTCCGGCAGCCTGGCTCGTTTTGCGGAGTCACGGCGCTGAACCCAAGTTATGGCCGCGTGTCGCGTTACGGCCTGATCGCCTATGCCTCATCGTTGGACAGGATTGGGCCATTCGCGCACACGGTCCGCGATGCCGCCACAGTGATGTCCGTCATCGCCGGGCGCGACCCGCGCGATTCGACGTCGGCTTCCGTGCCCGTTCCTGACTACGTCGCAGGCCTCGGGCGGTCTCTGCACGGTTTGCGCATTGGCATTCCCGACGATTATTTCGGCGAGGGGATTGACCCTGAAGTGCGAAAGAAAATCGAGGCAGGAATTGCTTTGCTCGAAAAGCTGGGCTGCCGGCGCGTGTCCATTCGCATGCCAAACACGGAGTACGCCATCGCGGCGTACTACATCATTGCCACCGCCGAGGCGAGCTCCAATCTGGCACGTTACGACGGCGTGCGGTACGGCCCGCGTGTTCCGGGTGCGACGCTGATCGAGATGTATCAAAAGACGCGCGGGCGCGGCTTCGGCGCCGAAGTGAAGCGGCGCATTGTCCTTGGGACCTACGTTCTGTCTGCCGGGTATTACGATGCGTATTACTTGAAAGGGCAAAAGGTTCGCTCGCTGATCGCCCGGGATTTCCGCGAAGCGTTCGAAAAAGTTGACGCCATCGTGACGCCAACCTCGCCCGTGCCGGCTTTCCGGCTGGGCGAGCGAACCGCCAATCCTCTGCAAATGTATCTCGCTGACATTTATACGGTTACAGGATCTCTGGCAGGGGTCCCGGGCATTTCGGTTCCTTCCGGAAAGACGCCTTCTGGCCTTCCTGTCGGGCTGCAGATTTATGGGCCGGCTTTTGGAGAAGATCGCGTGCTTCAAATGTCCCATGCGTTTGAACAGGCTGGCGGGCGGGAGTTGTAGCGCCAACCTTCAGGTTGGCATTCCGGATCGAGGCCGATGCCCACCTGAAGGTGGGCACAACGAAGCCTAAATCGGATTTGTCGCAGCAACTCTGCACCACAATCCGCGGAGTGATCCGAAGGTGCACAAAATTCGGTAGAACAGTACAAAAAATAGCACACTTTTTCAGTTCTGGATTTTGCGCGCCGTGCCCCAGTACCATTCCCTTCCTTCCTTATTCCCGCTAAAGCTTTTGCTTCGAAATGTTTGCAAATTCACAGAGGCAAGGGAGCGCGGGATCAAGTAAACGGCAGGACTATTGCTCGGAAATTAGGCGTCCTCGTGTCATGAATTCCATTTCTGACGTTGCTGAACGGGTCTGGTAGCTGCGGAGGATGGCAGAGAATGATCACTGTTAAATCGACTCAAAAGCTTTTCACTGAGGACGAAATTTCCCACCTTACGGGAATCTGCACCGAGCATCTTCGCGCCGTTGCCCGCAGCAAACATCTCGGCTCAATTGTGCGTGCTGCCGGAGCCGCCGGAGGGCAGGCGGAACGCTGGCTATTCACCAATACGGATCTGAGTGTCCTTACCGCCCTGTTTCCCCGCTGCGAGCACTGAGGGCGCCCCTTGTTTCGCGCCTCCCATGAAATTTTGGTCGCTGGTTTTTTAGTAGAGTAGGCTTCAGAGCCTGTGTGGAAACTGTGAAATCTTTGTAGGGCACGGCTTCAGCCGTGCCGTAAAGTATGCAGAATCAACACGGCTTTAGCCGCTGGCATGTTCGAAATCGAGTTACCACACAGGCTCTTCAGCCTGTGGGGTTTGTAGCGCGTCCGCACGAAACCCCGCAGGCTGAAGCCTGCGCTACTTAACCCTTGCCGTTGCGCGCGGCGCGCTTGAGCGTTATCCTCAAAACATACGAAAAAACCCATATAGCTATACTGGCATCGTAAAACCAGTGCAAAGGGTGGGTAACTCAGGGACACGATGAAGTTCCCGGCGCAAATCGCAATCCTCCTCGCGGCGCTGCTCGCCGTGCTTCTCAGCCTTTCGGGCAGTCTTGCCAAAGGTTCTTTGGCCGCGCAGCAGAGCACTGATTCAAAGGCATCTGCCGCAGCGGGCCAAATCCCTGTTGCTCTTCCCAAAGGCAAAAAACTGATCCTGACGGACGGGACATTTCAACTGGCGCGCGAGTACACGGTGGAGGGCGACCGGGTGCGCTACTGGAGTGTCGAGCGCTCTCAATGGGAAGAAATTCCCTCGAATCTGGTGGATTGGGACGCCACGCACAAGGCCGAAGCGGAACAGGTTTCCCATGACGCGGAGCTAAAAGCCAAAATCCACGCTTCCGACGTGGCCCAGCTTACCAAGGACATCGACGTTGACCGCAGCCTGGAAATCAAGCCGGGGCTGTTTCTGCCGGACGCGGTCGGTTTCTATGCCCTGGACCGCAACAAACTCATCCGGGAAATGAAGCAGAGCACGGCGGAAGTTAAGCTGTCGACGGGCCGGGAAGTCGAGAAAATCATGAGCGGCGTAGCGCTGATCCCCGACAAAAAAACAATGGATATCCCCGGCGAGCGCGCGGCCATGCGCCTGACGACGGCCGAGCCTGAATTCTTCATGCGTCCGGCCGATTCACGCGAGCCGCGCTTCCGCCTGCTTCGCGCGCAAGTCAAGGGAGGCCGCCGCCTCATCGACAGCATCAGCGTCCACTTTACGGGCCAGGAAACGCACAACGCCACCGAAATCGAGATTCGAACGTGGACTCCCGCCACTGGCGTCTTCCGCTATACGGTCGACCAGCGCCTCGAGCCCGGCGAATATGCCTTCGTCGAAATGACCGACGAGGGCATCAGCGGTTACGTCTGGGATTTCGGCATCGACCTGCCGGGAACCAAAGCAAAATGATAGAGTACAGGATAGGTTTTGAGTGATTTGGAAAGTCAGCACGCCGCAGCGTCGAAGGTTTCTAATGGGTGGGGCTCTAGGTTCTTATTCCACGCAAGAAGAAGTCGCCAAATTCAGCGGCCTCGTGCTTTTCCCAGTCGTTTTTTGAGTTTCCCAAATTGGGGTGTCGTTCTTCTTGTCGGTTTGCTTCCCTCTCCCGCGCGCTCGCCAGAGGGCGCCAAACCTGGAGAGAGTTCGTCACCTTCCATCGGAGGGTTCCCCTTGCCGGATCGGTTCAATATCCGCAGGGTTTCCACGCGGTCGGCGCGGCGAATTCGTTCCTGAAAATATTCCTCGGTCCGAAGAGCGGAAAGCTTCTCTGCCAGCGCGACATTAATCAGTTGGTTTAGGGCGACGCCCTCCGATTCCGCCACCTTGCGCGCCTCCTGCATCAAAGAGGGCTGTAGTCGCAACGCAAAATTGTTTCTTCTCATCGATTCGGCTCCCTCATCTGATCCAGTGCTTCTCTCGGCAAAATCACGGCACAATCAAATTCTGCTCTGGCCCCTTCAAAATCGCGCTGGTTGAATGTCACGATGGCATCGGCATTTCCGTTTACCGCGGTTTCCAGAACCATATCGTCATTCGCGTCAGAGAGCCTCGGCCGCCAGCGAAATGCGAGCCTGACTGGTCTTGCGACTGACGCCAGATCGTCCAGAACCCGTTCGACTTCTCCCGCGTTCAATCCACAAACGGCCAAATGCTCGGGCCGGGTAAGAACGGCCTCGTACTCGAGCACGAGGGGGACAGAGAGCAAAAGCTCAAAACGACGGTCCAGCGCGCCAATCAGAAGCTGCCGTGATGCACCCCGGCCGCTCCGAAAGGCCGCAACCAGTACATCTGTATCGAGCACATAGGAGGCTCCCACGCCTATTCATGATATTGCATGCAATATCACACGTCAAGAGTCGATTGTCTTGTCTTAAGACGAGCTGTTCTTTGGCTGGAGGACAGCGGGGGAAGGCAGCTCATTCAGTAACGCCAGCAACTCGGTGATGCGGAACGGCTTCTGCAGGAAGCGGTTGCCTCTGCGGTTGGCTTGTTCGTCGACGGCGGCGTCGACGAGATCGCCGGTCATGAAGATAAAAAACGGGCGGCGGCCGGAGCGGGCCGCCAGATTTTCCAGAATGCGATCGTGAAGATCGAATCCGGAAACCAGCTTTCCGGAGCCCGACTCCAGATTCAAATCGCACAGGATCACGTCGTACGAATTTTGATTCGCGAGTTCCAGCGCTTGTTCGCCAGAGCCGGCGCGGTCCACCTGGCAGCCGCGGGAGCCCAGGCTATCCGTCACCATCTCGAGGATGCTTACCTCGTCATCGACAACCAGGATTTTCTTCCGCGAGAGCGCCGAGGCGGGAGCCTCAGGGGTTCCCATGCGGCCGGCGTTCGCCGGAGACGCGGCGGGTTCGACGATCGCTACGGACTCCGTGCAGACAGGCAGGGACACCGTGAAGACCGAGCCGCCATCGGGCAGCGGCTGCGCGGAAATATCGCCGTTGTGCTCGCGAATAATCGCCATGCAAATGCTGAGGCCAAGGCCGGTGCCGCGGCCGGGACGTTTCGTGGTGAAGAAGGGATCGAAAATGCGCGGCAGCAATTCGCGGCGGATGCCCACGCCATCATCCTGGAAGGTGATCAGCACGCGGTCGCCGACGACGCCCAAACGAATCCGCAGCGTGCCGCGTTCGCGCACTTCGTGGATGGCCTGCTCGGCGTTCACGATGAGATTCAGGAATACCTGCGTGAGCTGATTGGAATCGCCCAGGACGGTGGGGAGATCGGGACGCGCGGCAAGGTCCACGTGAATCTGATTCGAGCGCAGGGAATGTTCGTGGAGCTGGAGAGTGCGCTTCAGCAAGTCCGGCAAGTGAAGCAGCGTGCTGCGCGGCGTCGAGGGGCGCGAGAAAACAAGCAGGCTTTGCACGATATGCGCGGCGCGGCGCGCCTGGCGATGGGCGAGGTCCAACTGGCGGATTGCGTTTTCGTCGGTGGATTGGTCGCGCAGCAATTCCGTGACGCCCAGAATGGCGGTCAGCGGATTGTTCAATTCATGCGCCACGCCGGCGATCATCTGGCCCATGGCCGCGAGCCGCTCCGACTGGATGAGCTGCTGCTGGAGCCGCTGCCGGTCGGTAATGTCGCGCGCCGAAGCGATCACGCCGGTGATGCGTCCGGTCTCATCATGGAGCGGCCGCGCGGAGGCGCGGAACACGCGCCACCCTCCGTTCTTGTGCTGCGTGCGGTACTCGATCTGGCCCTCGGAGAGCCGCTTGAAAATCAAATCGTCGAACAGCTCGAGCATCGCGGTCCGGTCCGTCGGGTCCGTGCGGCCTCCCATTCTCTTTCCGACCAATTCCTCCGGGCGGAAACCGAGAAGGTCGAGAATCTGAGGGCTGACGAACGTGTACCGGGCTTCGCAATCGAGGGCGATGACCAGGTCAGGGAAGCTGTCCATCAGGCGGCCCGCGAATTCCTGTTCGCGGTGGAGGCGGCGCTCCATTTCGCGCTGCTCGGTGACATCCACAAAAGTCCCCTGGTAGCGCACAAACTTGCCGGCGGGATCAAGGATGGCCGCGGTCGTGTGCACCGCAACCACGTCGCGCCCGTCCTGGCGGTGCTTCAGCGTGATTTCATGAGCGCGCAAGAAACCCAGGTTTTTCAACTGGTTTTGCTCTTCGGCGCGGTCCTCGGGCTTTTGGTACAAAGACGCGATCTCGCGGTTGAGCAAGTCTTCCTTGTTTTCAAATCCTAGCATCTGCGCGAGCGCCGGGTTGACCTCGGTAATCCGGTCGTCCACGGAGGCGAGATAGACGCCTTCGCGCAGGGTTTGAAACAGTTCCGTGAAGCGCGTTTCGCTCTCGCGCTCTTTGGTCACGTCGCGCGCAAAGCCGCTGATTCCATGGACCACGTTGTCCCGCACAATGGCGTGCAGGACACAATCAAAATACCGGATCGATCCCGTCTGCCTCACGCGTGCGCGAACCACGCCGGTCCAGCGCCGCCGCTGCATGAAGCGCGGCAGCCACTGCTCTAGGGCCAGACGGTCGCTGGGTTCGGGAAGGTCAAAGAAGTCGTCCAGTGAGCGGCCAACGACATCGGCGAACGTAAGGTTGAGCAGGTCGGCGAAACTTCGGTTGACGGTAAGAATCTTGCCGTCGTTCGAAACGGAAAATAAGAGGTCTTCGAAGGTATCGATCAGGTCGCGATAGCCTTGCTGGGATTTGGAAATCAGCGAAAAGAGTTGATCGAGCTGGTCGGTATCGTGTCCTGCGTTCGTACGCTGCTCGATGCCGCGGACAAGTCCTCGTAACTCCGAGATTTCATTGGCTTTACTCCATGCATAAGCCACGAACAAGAACACCAGGACCACCAGCCCCACCGGCAGCGCCTCCAGATTCTGGGGCATGGACCGGACGGGCTGCCAGGAGATGGCGGCGAAAGCCAGCGCCAGAGCGCCGAGGAGCAGGAGGGCGGCGCGCCAGACTGCGCGTTCCCGGCGGCTTAGATGATCGCGTTCCAGGCGTGCCGAAGGTGATTCGGCCGGGGCATCCGCGCGCGGCGTGGAGTCTTTGTTCATCAGCAAGTTGTATTGGAAGGTGCCTCCGGTTAGGCGGGAGACCTGGGAAGGCAGCCTTGCCAAAAAATTATGGCGTGAAACGATGCCGGGAGCAATGCCCAGCCAACGGCTAAATGGCGAAGTGGATAACACTTGCCACGGCAGATACGGGAGCGGCGCGGCATGGATGAAGCCCATTGACCTATATCGCATATGGGCCGTATCGTTCATCAATCTCAGAACATCTTAGAAGTGAGGCCGCAACGGGGGAAATATGGAACACCGAAAATTGGGAAAGAATGGACCGCAGGTTTCCGCACTTGGACTTGGATGCATGGGAATGTCCTTTGCCTATGGACCAGCGGTTGACGGCGAATCGCTTCAAGTTCTTCGCCGATATTTAGAGCTCGGCGGCAACTTCCTGGATACGGCCGAAGTCTACGGTCCGTACAAGAACGAGGAATTGCTTGGCCGTTTCTTGCGCGAAGTTCCTCGCGACAGCGTCATCGTCGCGACCAAGTTTGGCTTTCGTATCGGTCCCGGCGGACAACGCGGCCTCGATAGCTCGCCTGAGAATGTCCGCCGCGCGTGCGACGCGAGCCTTCGGCGGCTGGGCATCGAAACGATCGATCTCTATTATCAGCATCGCGTCGATCCGAAAGTTCCGATTGAGGAAACAGTTGGCGCGATGGCCGGGCTTGTTTCGGCTGGAAAGGTCCGAATGATCGGACTGTCGGAAGCCGGCCCGGAAACGCTGCGGCGCGCTGCGAAAGTCCACCCGATTGCCGCGCTGCAAAGTGAGTATTCGCTTTGGTCGCGTGAAGTGGAGGCTAACGGCGTACTCGCGACTTGCCGCGAACTTGGCATCACTTTCGTCCCGTACAGTCCTCTTGGGCGCGGATTCTTGACGGGTGCAATCCAAAAGCTCGAGGATCTCGACCCAAGCGATTGGCGACGGACGAATCCCCGTTTCGGAGAGAAGGCGCTGCAGGAAAACTTCAAGCTGGTTGAAGCGGTCAAGGAATTGGCCAGGGAAAAAGACGCGACGCCTGCACAACTTGCGCTGGCCTGGGTGCTGGCGCAGGGCGAAGACGTTGTGCCCATCCCAGGGACAAAGCGAGTTCGATATCTGGAGGACAATATGGGCGCTCTCCAGGTAAAGCTCACGGAGAGCGACCGGAAGAAAATTGCGGAGCGCCTCGCGCAGATTCAAGTCGTCGGAGAGCGTTATGCACCCGAAATGATGGCCCTGGTGCAACGAGCTTGACCTCCGCTTTTTTGTCATTCCGAGGGCCGCCGTTGCCCGAGGAATCTCTCTTTCTTTTGCTCTCGGAACGGAGGACAGGGACACGGAATGATTTGCGCGCGCCTCTCTTATGATATACAATTCACATGTATATCAAGGAGGGACCATGCAGGTATCGAAATGGGGAAATAGCCTCGCCGTGCGCTTGCCCTCGGCCGTCGTCGACGCGCTCGGCCTCAAGGAAGGCGACCAGATCGAGATTCGGATCGCGGGCAAGCGGGTCTTCGAAGTCCGCCGCGATCGAAGCAAACAGCAGGCCCTCGCCCGCCTCCGCAAGCTCCGCCGTCCATTGCCTCCCGGATTCGCTTTTAACCGGGATGAGGTAAATGCGCGCTGAAGTCTTCTTCGACACGAATGTGCTGATCTATGCCGTTACGCTGGATGACCGGCGCAATGACCGCGCCGAGAAACTTCTCGCCTCCGGTGGAACGATCAGCGTGCAGATCCTGAATGAATTTGTCTCTGTAGCCCGGCGAAAACTCTTGATGCCCTGGCGTGGCGTGACCGATGCGCTCGACGCTTTTCGTGTTCTGTGCCCTTCGCCGCTCCCAATCACGGTGGAAATCCACCAGGCGGCGCTCAAGATTGCGGAGCAGCATGGCTTCGGGATCTATGACGCCCTGGTGGTTGCCGCCGCGCTCGAAGCGGGATGCGCGATCCTCTATTCCGAGGATTTTCAGGATGGCCAAGAGATCGATGGGCGGCTCACGATTCGTAATCCGTTCGGCGAGTGGCGCGGGCTTTAGCCTGCGGGGGTACGATAGGGCAATATCGCTCGTTGCCGAGACCAACCCCCACAGGCTGAAGAGCCTGTGTGGCAACTCGAGAATCTTTGTAAGGCACGGTTTCAACCGTGCCATAACGTGCCTGAAATGAGTGAGGCTTTAGCCGCTGGCGGTTCGAAGCGCATGTTGCCAAACAGGCTGGAGCCTGCGCCACATACGCGATCCGCGTTCCTATTTCGTCGTGGGTGACAAACTCTCCCCGGTCGAGCTGTCCGAGACCCGCCTTGACCTTCTGGCGGAATCATGCGTCATGGTCAAGATAGGGCTCGACAAGCTGCCGCACATATTCTTCCGCGCCGCTATTATTTTCTGCCGCGATGTGAGTGATCTTCGCCGGAAGTTAGGGACTGAGGTTTGCTTCCCTGAGCCAAGCCTCCGCGGTGGAATCGACAGTGTCAATCGCCCCTAAAAGGACGCAACGAGAACCGTTCTTCCGAAACGATATCGTTCGAACAGTTTTCATACTAGACATCGAACAGTTCTTGACGTTCCAAGTCCCAGGCCTTATTAAGTCTGCATGAGTCCTTACGGAAAAGCCGGCGGGAACAGAGCCAATAGGTTACCGTGCTATCCCTTGCGCCTGCAGCCTTCGTTGCTGGCGGAGGCGCGCAAGGTGGCAAAATCCGAACGTATATCCCTGAACCAGTTGTTTAACGTCTGCGTAGCCGAAAAGCTTTCTGCTCTTCGCGCCGAAGAATCTTTCCAGGAACGATTTCTCCGCGTGGCCCCCGCCGGAATCCTGCGGATTCTGGAGCAAGCGAGAAAACTAAAATCCTCGGCGGGAGGCGGCTGATTACAAGGGTGGCGGGTGGCCGGGCCTTTGAGTCGTGGTCGAAGTTGCGGGCGCCCGATCCCTTGTGGTTTTCGAGTGGCTGGAAGGTTTGATTTTTTCGGGAAGAAAGTCAAAACCCCGACCCTTCCAAAGGCTGGAAGAGTCGGCCACCCGAATAACCTAAATCAAAAACTCCGCATTGACGAATCGCGGCTGAAGGATTGGCCACTCGCCACCAGAATCGGCGCAAACATGGTTCAACAATGATAAGATGGAACGGACAAAGTTGAGGCAAGGATCATGAACCGCGCAACCGGCAATTTGAAAAGCTACGAAGAGCGCATCATCCGTGACAAGGGAATCTGCGGCGGGGAACCTGTCTTCAAAGGGACGCGTGTCACCCTTCGCACGGTGCTCGCCAGCCTGGCTGACGGAGACTCCGCCGAAGACATTCTTTCCGATTTCCCTAATCTCAAAGCCGAGGACATTCAGGCCGCTATCGCGTTTGCTGCCGCTTCCGCCGAAGAGGACTTGCCCGTTCCAGCAGTTCCGCACATTCGATGAAGATCAAGCTGGACGAGAATCTTCCGCTTCGTCTTGCATCCCTACTCAGAGACCTCGGTCATGACGTTCATACCCTGAAGGACGAGTCGCTTCTTGGTCGGGCGGACGCGGAAATTTGGGAAACCACCCAGAAAGAATCGAGATTCCTGATCACCCAGGATATGGATTTCTCGGATTTGCGGCAGTTCGCTCCTGGTTCGCACAACGGCATCTTGCTCGTGCGTCTTCGGTCCCCAGGCCGGAGTGACTTGATTGAGCGAGTAGGGCAGTTGTTTCAGAAAGAAAACGTCAGCGAATGGGCCGGTTGTTTTGTCGTCGCCACAGAACGCAAGATTCGAGTGCTAAAGCCGGAGAACAAGCAGAATCCCTAGATCGCGGCGGGTGCCCGGGCCTTTGAGTCGGGGGCGAAGTTGCGGGTGCCTGATCTCTCCTGGTCTTGGAGAGCCGGAAGGTCTCCTTTTCCCGGGATGAAAGTCAAAACCTCGACCCTTCCAAAGGCCGGAAGAGTTGGCCACCCGAAAACCTAAACCAGTAACTCAGCGTTGACGTATTGCAGTGCTATAATCCGATCGCGAAATTTCATCAACTACATCCACGCGGAAGGGTTGCCCACCCGCCGACAACTTTTTGTAGGGCACGGCTTCAGCCGTGCCGTAACACTCATAAATTCAACGCGGCTTTAGCCGCTGGCCTCGTCCAAATCGAGTTTTCACACAGAATCTGTAGCCTTCCGGAAAGTTGCCGACATGCGCGTAGAAATCGATTGGCCAGTGAAGCGCGCTTGCACGATCGCAAAATTGGGTCACCGCCCAGAAAATCGAAAGCCATCAGCCTCGAAATAAACCGCGAATATGGGCCACCCGTCCCGTTGGCAAACTTTGCCAATCGTGAGATAATGGAGTCCAGATCCCTGTCATGGAAAGGCCGCCCCATGCCGACTCGAAACGTTAGTTTAACCGACGAGCTTGACCGCTTCGTGGCTAAAAAGGTCAAAGCCGGGCGTTATGAAAATGCCAGTGAAGTGGTGCGCGCCGGATTGCGAACTTTGGAACGCGACGAACGGCAATATGAGGCGAAGCTTGCCGCGCTACGAGCGGCCATTGACGAAGGCGACACCAGCGGCGTCGCCAAGGGCAACGTATTTGGACGTGTCCGTAAAAAACTCAAGCTTCCCGAATCACCACGCTAGGTCTGGGCGCTAGCTGTGGCTGCATTTCGTTTTTCGCGCCGTGCGGAGGCTGACCTGCTCAGCATCAGCAATTACACGCTTCGCACATGGGGCAAAGTCCAAACCGCCCGCTATATCGGCGAGCTTGAAGTCTTTTGCCGAACCCTGGCCGACAATCCCGCCTTAGGACGCGCTTGCGACGACATTCGCCCGGGTTTGCGCCGAATGGAGCATGGTAAGCATGTCGTATTTTACCGCCAGGAGCACGCCGGAATTCTAATTTCCCGCATCCTCCATCAAAGCATGCTGCCCGAAAAACACGACACTGGTGATCATTGAAGAGACGGAAACAGATGGCTAGACTGAAGCCAATTCATCCGGGGGAAATTCTTCGGGAAGAGTTCATGGCGCCGCTTCGCCTGAATCCGAACAAGCTGGCTCTGGCTCTGCACGTCCCTGCTCCGACCATCTACGACATCGTCCACGAAGAGCGGGGTATCTCTCCTGAAATGGCTCTTCGGCTTGGACGCTTCTTCCGGACCACGCCCGATTTTTGGCTCAATCTTCAATCGGACTTTGATCTGCGGATTGTGCGCAACCAAAAAGAAGCAACCGTGAAGAGCCAAGTTCGCCCGCTCGACGAGTCGGCTTGGGTGTCCGAATCTTCCTGAGAAACGACCAGCGTCGGGGGGGATTTGATCTTTCCAGGATGGAAGTCAAAACCCGAACCTTCCAGAGGACGGAAGAGTCGAGCAATCTCAAAACGTCCGACCTCGGGCCAGCTGCCAGCGAATTAATCTTGCTTTGCGGCTGCTTCCGCTGCCCCGATCTTCGGTGCAATCTTTCCCGCAAGAAAGTCTTCAACTAGTTTGGCCAACTCTGCAGCGCTCTTATCGTTTGGCGGCAGCTTCTTTGCTTCCGGACGACCAGGATGAAGGGTATCCCACATTGATTTTTTTTGCTTCTCCCTTCCCGCGCCTGGCACATTTATGCCGAAGCCCTCCACAAAAACATTCCATAGTGGTTCAAAACGAATGATAAGCATGGTCTCACAGAATGTAATCCAAACATCCTCGCAGACGAGATAACGGCACCTGAAGTCTGCGAGTTTCAAATTGGAAACGCTTCCTATGGAAGAAGAATGTTTTGATAGCCTTGCGAACAACGCACTCCCGGGTTTGTTTTCCAGCCCGACACCGCCCTTTCTTGCACCACCGGGGAGCAATGCAGGCGTATGTATGCCCCCTGACTATTATCGCTATCCCTCCTTCCGGTGCTAGGGAACTTCACTCGATTGGGCTGAGGGCGTAGTTGAGAACCATATGCCCCGGTATTGACAACTTTACTGACTTGGATTGTCAACCCAGACCCAGGCTTGGACGTATGCGCCTTCTTTCGACGTGCTGACTACAGCGTCATCATCGATCTCGCATTCACCATCCTTGTGCCATTGATCCTTGGCGGCGAAGAATAGCTTGGTCTGGCGCTTGGATCGCGGCGCGTCCACTTTCTTGATGGCCTTCTCGGCGAACGCTGCGGCTTTCCTCATGGTTGGAGACAGGAAACCGCTACTCTGGGCGTTGAGTATAGCTTTTAGGGATTCGTAGAGATTGTGCTTAGCTGTGTCCATACACTCCTCCATTCAGTGCTATAGGTACTTATGGGAAGGGGTTAAACGGCTAGGTGGAATTGTTCATCGAGCACAACTTTCGAGAGCCTAAAGCCATCGACGAGAGCAATTGGGTTCTTGCCTTCGTCCTTGGCCTCATTGATGGCTGCCCTTGAGAAATGACTGGTTGTAACTACGACACCTCTTGCGAATGGTTGCAAGCTTCCACGCAACTCGGCGACCTCTTTGCGTCCGACCGAGTGCAGCCAACGCTTCGCCTGTACTTGAACCACGGTATTCTCGAACATCCAAATCCTACTGCCTACTCTCGCATTCACATCGATGCCGCCATCTGCGCTGAATCGTGTGACGCAGACGTCCTGGAATCCGCAATGTATGAGCAAATCCTTAAGAAAAAGCTCGAACTCCCTCGGCTCCATTCCTAGCAATTTGCCACGAACTTGCTCGACTCGCTTCATGTTTTCAGCTTGCTGATAGTCGATCTGGTCGATGATTTCGTCATCACTAGGACTGTTGGCATGCTCGAGTCTCGACGCACTAAGTACCTGGTTCGAAATGACCATTTCGCCTGCAAGTGGCACCACTTGGTGTTCGTGATGAACTCTGAATTCGAAAAGCCAGACCTTGCGAACGTCACCGTCGGCGTCGAGTTGCGTATCCGGGTAGTGACGAAGGTACTCAAGCAGACCAAGATACTCCCACCGTTTAGGTCCAACGGATTTGTCTCTTCTACTGGCAGTTAAGATGAACCCGTGTATAGGAAAATTAAATTTAATCTGTTCAATTAACCGATTGTTTGTGCCGGCAAGGGTCTGTTCGCCAAGCTTCCCCGCCGCCGTATAAGTGAGAATGCCACCCTCCAACCTATCTTGATAAGGGTTCTCACCCGAACCATGGAAATGCTGAACGGAAGTCATAATAATTACCCGCTGGACTGATTTCCCCTGCAGCGAAAGGCGGATACCGCCGGCGTTTGATACCTTGAGAGCTTTAAAGATCTCGTCGTTTGAGTAACGTTGTCCTACCGTCAATGCATCAATCATGGCTCATGGAGTCCACTTCCCTCGCAGCAATGGACCGAGATTTCTGAGTCATACTTATAGGAATCCAAAAATGCAGCTTTGATTTTGGCAGTCTTGCTAATGAACATCCCGGATGACGGTGCCAATAGCAACCGTGAACGAAAATGATCTTCCTGAGTTTCGGGAAAACCAAATCCGGCTTGCCTGGAAGACCGGCGACGTGCAACCGGAGCCTGTGTCCAAATGATCGGGCTATTTTCCTTACCACAAGCTCTGGTTTGGTGTTCTTGCCACGGATAAGCGCCATTCGCTTGCTGCGCTCTGTCGGTGTAAGCGTGTCCATTAATCGGATCCGGGCAAATGTTAACGCACGCCTTTGCCGACCACCAACCGTGTCCCAAGCCCACGCTGTGGAAAAGATACAATGCAGCTGCTCATAGCGCAAGAAAAATATTCGCCTTTTCATCGCCCACAAGCAACGCACTGTCTAGTCATAACTTGCCCTTCTGGGTATCGCAATAAAACAGGCGGCCCAAACATCGGGCCGCCCGTGGATACTGCCGATTTAATGGTTCCTTCTAATCCGACCCACCCTCCGCGAGCGCATCGGCATCCTTGCGCAGGAAGTCGAGCGCGGCGGCCTCATCGGCCGAAAGCTCGGCGGGAGGCATCATCTCCTCGGGCGGAGGCGGCGGAGGCATTTCGGTGAGCAGTTGGATGTTGCGGTAGCGCTCGAGGCCGGTGCCGGCCGGGATCAGGCGGCCCATGATGACGTTTTCCTTGAGGCCGCGCAGGTAATCCACCTTGCCGGCGACGGCGGCCTCGGTAAGGACGCGCGTGGTCTCCTGGAAACTGGCGGCGGAGATGAATGAATCCGTCGAGAGCGACGCCTTGGTGATGCCGAGGAGCAGCGGGCGTCCCGTGGCGGGGCGCGAGCCCTCGCCGATGATGCGGTCGTTTTCCTCGCGGAAGCGGAACTTGTCCACCTGTTCGTCGAGGAGGAACGCCGTGTCGCCGACGTCTTCCACTTTGACCCAGCGCATCATCTGGCGGACGATCGTCTCGATGTGCTTGTCGTTGATGTTGACGCCCTGCAGGCGGTAGACCTCCTGGATGGCGTTCACCAGGTACGCCTGCGTGTATTTTTCTCCGAGTACGGCGAGTAAATCGTGCGGGTTGAGCGGGCCGTCGATCAAAGGCTCGCCCGCCTTGACGTGTTCGCCTTCCTGCACGTTGATGTGCACGCCGCGGATGATCGAGTATTCCTTCTGCGTCCTGCCGTCTTCGCTCTCGACGTAAATCTTGCGGAGACCCTTGCTGATCTCGCCGTATTTCACGACGCCGTCGATTTCGCTGATGACGGCAGGGTCGCGCGGCTTGCGAGTCTCGAAGAGTTCCACGACGCGAGGAAGACCTCCGGTGATGTCCTTGGTCTTGGTGGTTTCCCGGGGAATTTTCGCCAGCACGTCTCCGGGTTGCACCTCGTCGCCATCCTGCACCATCAAGTGCGCGCGGGAAGGCATGAGATATTTCTTCCGGGTGCGGCCGGCGGAGTCGCGAACCTGAATCGTCGGCGCATGTTTTTCATCGCCCGGGGGCAGCGTGACGACGAGCTGCGAGAGGCCGGTGACTTCGTCGACCTGTTCCTCGATGGTGATGCCGGGCTGGAGGTCCTTGAACTGGATCGTGCCTCCGGCTTCGGTGAGGATTGAGAACGTGTACGGGTCCCACTCGGCAAGAAGTTCGCCGAGTTTGACCGGCTGGTTTTCCTCAACGCGCAGGCGCGCGCCGTAAACCACATGGTAGCGCTCCTTTTCACGGCCCTTTTCGTCGACGATGGCAATTAAGCCGTTGCGGTTCATGGAGATCAGGTGATTCCCGCGGCCTCGCACGAGATTCAGATCTATGAAGCGGACGAAGCCGCTGTTGCGGGATTCGAGTTTTGATTGCTCGGTGATGCGCGTCGCCGTTCCGCCGATGTGGAACGTGCGCATGGTGAGCTGCGTGCCCGGCTCTCCGATGGATTGCGCGGCGATGACGCCGACGGCTTCGCCGAGTTCGACAAAGCGGCCCGTGGCCAGGTTGCGTCCGTAGCAGCGGGCGCAGGCGCCGCGCCGGGATTCGCACGTCAGCACGGAGCGGATGTTGACGCGCTCGATGCCGGCGGCCTGGATGGAATTTGCCAGCTCTTCGCTGATCTCCTGGTTAACATCGACGATAATATTGCCTTCGTAATCCTTGATCTTGTCGAGAGAGACGCGGCCCACCACGCGGTCGCGCAGCGGCTCGACTTCGACGCCCGCCTCGGTGATCGGCTCGACGAAGATGCCGTCGGCGGTGCCGCAATCGATTTCGCTGATGATTACATCCTGCGCCACGTCTACCAGGCGCCGAGTGAGGTAGCCGGAATCGGCCGTCTTGAGCGCGGTGTCGGCGAGTCCCTTGCGCGCGCCGTGCGTCGAGATGAAGTACTGCAGCACGGTAAGGCCTTCGCGGAAGTTGGACGTGATGGGCGTTTCGATGACTTCGCCCGAAGGCTTGGCCATCAAGCCGCGCATTCCGGAGAGCTGGCGGATCTGCTGCTTCGATCCGCGGGCGCCGGAATCGGCCATGACGTAAATCGGGTTGATGATGCCTTCCTTATCCTGGTTCTCCATCGCCTTGAACATCTGCTCGGCGACTTTTTCGGTGATGTCGCTCCAGATGGCGACGACTTTGTTGTAGCGTTCGCCGTTGGTGATCGCGCCGTCCAGGTATTGCTGCTGCACCTTGACGACTTCCTTTTCCGTGTTCTCGACGAGCGAGAACTTATCGCCGGGGATAACCATATCGTCAATACCGATCGAGATACCGGACTTGGTGGCGTACTGGAAGCCCAGTTCTTTAAGTTCGTCGAGCATTTGCACGGTGCGCTTCAATCCAAAGCGCAGGTAGCAGTAATAGCAGAGCTGCTGGACGCCCTTTTTCTTGATGAGGCCGTTGATGAACGGCATTTCCTTGGGCAGGTGATCGTTGAAAATCACGCGGCCGACCGTGGTGTTGATGAACTGGCGCTTCAGCGTGACCGATTCGGCGTGGGGCACGTCCTGATCGTCGTACGCGGCGGCGAGGTCGATCATTTCGCCATCGTAGCGGAGACGAATCGGCGTGAGGAGTTCGACTTCGCCGGACTCGAGAGCCAGGACGACTTCCTCGGTGTGGCCGAAGGCGCGGCCTTCGCCCTTGGCGCCGGGCTTGGCCTTGGTCAAATAGTAGATTCCGAGAACCATGTCCTGCGTCGGAACGGCGAGCGGCAAGCCGTTGGCCGGCGACAGAATATTGTTCGCAGAGAGCATCAAGACGGAGGCTTCCACTTGCGCTTCGGGCGAAAGAGGAATGTGCACGGCCATCTGGTCGCCGTCAAAGTCCGCGTTGAACGCGGTGCAGACGAGCGGATGGATGCGAATGGCCTTGCCTTCGACGAGGACGGGTTCAAACGCCTGAATGCCGAGGCGGTGCAGCGTGGGAGCGCGGTTCAGAAGCACAGGATGCTCGCGAATCACTTCCTCGAGGATGTCCCAAACCACGGCTTCCTGCTGCTCGACCATTTCCTTGGCTTGCTTGATGGTGGTGCAGTGGCCCTGCGCTTCGAGGCGGTGATAGATGAACGGTTTGAACAGCTCGAGCGCCATTTTCTTCGGCAGGCCGCACTGGTGCAGCTTGAGCTCCGGGCCGACGACGATTACGGAACGTCCCGAATAATCGACGCGCTTGCCGAGCAGGTTCTGGCGGAAGCGCCCTTGCTTTCCCTTGAGCGTGTCGGAAAGCGATTTGAGCGGGCGGTTGTTCGTGCCGCGCAAAACGCGGCCGCGGCGCCCGTTATCGAACAGCGCGTCCACGGCTTCCTGGAGCATGCGCTTTTCGTTGCGGACGATGACGTCCGGCGCGTGCAGCTCCATCAACTTTTTCAGGCGGTTGTTGCGGTTGATGACGCGGCGGTAGAGATCGTTCAAATCGGACGTGGCGAAACGGCCGCCGTCCAGAGGCACGAGAGGACGCAATTCCGGCGGAAGAACCGGAAGGACGTCGAGAATCATCCATTCGGGACGGTTACCGCTTTTGCGGAACGATTCGACCACCTTCAGGCGCTTGGCGTACTTGATGCGCTTCTGCAGGCTGGGGTCGACCTTCATCTTTTCGCGCAATTCTTCGGAAAGTTTCTCGATGTCCACGCGCTTCAGAAGTTCCTTGATGGCTTCCGCGCCCATCTGCGCGCGAAATTGCCCAGGGAATTCTTTTTGCAGCTCGCGGTATTTTTCCTCGGGGAGCATCTCGCGTTCCTTGATGCCGGGAACCTCGAGAGGATCGATGACCACGTAGCCCTCGAAATACAGGATGCGCTCGAGATCGCGCATCGAGATGTCGAGCAGGTAGCCGATGCGGGACGGCAAGCCCTTGAAGAACCAGACGTGCGAGCAGGGCGAAGCAAGTTCGATGTGGCCGAGCCGTTCGCGGCGAACTTTGCTCAGAGTAACTTCCACGCCGCACTTGTCGCAGATCACGCCGCGGTGCTTCATGCGCTTGTACTTGCCGCAGAGGCACTCCCAGTCCGTGACCGGACCGAAAATTTTCGCGCAGAACAGGCCGTCCCGCTCGGGTTTGAAGGTACGGTAGTTGATGGTCTCGGGCTTGGTGACTTCGCCATGCGACCAGGACCTGATTTTTTCCGGACTCGCCAGACTGATTCGGATCGAATCGAAATCGGCGATTAAGCTGGCACGATCATAAGGGCTGCTTCGATACAAGGTATGTCCCTCCTGCTTCGGCTTTCGCCAAAGCCATCCCGGCATGCCGGGAGTAAGAAAAGAAACCTAACTAATCCGCGGCCGGTTTTTCCGCGGCTTTTTGGCGCTTCATCAATTCCACGTCAAGGCAGAGCGACTGCAGCTCGCGAACCAGCACGTTGAACGATTCAGGGACGCCCGGCTCGATGCCCGGCTCGCCCTTGACGATGGCCTCGTAAATTTTCGCGCGGCCGTAAACGTCGTCCGACTTCGCGGTCAGCAATTCCTGAAGGATGTGCGCCGCGCCGTAGGCTTCGAGCGCCCAGACTTCCATTTCGCCGAAACGCTGTCCGCCAAACTGCGCCTTGCCGCCGAGCGGCTGCTGCGTGATGAGCGAGTACGGCCCGATGGACCGCGCGTGGATTTTGTCGTCGACTAGATGAGAGAGCTTGAGCATGTAGATGTAGCCGACGGTGACGGCTTGACCAAACTCCTCGCCCGTCATGCCATCCCAGAGCGTGATTTTCCCCGCGTTCGGCAGCCCCGCCACTTCGAGCAGGTGGCGGATTTCGGCTTCGCGCGCGCCGTCAAACACGGGCGTGGCCATCGGGATGCCTTCGCGGAAGCTGTCGGCATATTCGAGCAGCGTGTCGTCGTCCAGATCGGTGAGCGTCTTCCAGATCGCCGTGTCGGAAAACACTTCGCGGAACCAGCGGCGCAAGGCGTCGGATTTCTTGTTCTGATCGAGCAGGCGCGCAACGCTACGGCCCAGCTCTTTCGACGCCCACCCGAGGTGCGTTTCGAGAATCTGTCCGACGTTCATACGCGACGGAACGCCGAGCGGATTCAGGACAATTTCCACCGGCGTGCCGTCCGGCAGATAGGGCATGTCTTCTTCCGGAACGATACGCGCGATGACGCCCTTGTTGCCGTGGCGGCCAGCCATTTTGTCGCCGACCGAGAGTTTTCGCTTCATGGCGATGTAGCATTTTACTAGTTTGATAACTCCGGGAGGCAGCTCGTCGCCCTTGCGGAGCTTTTCCTTGCGCTCTTCGGTAATCTTGCGGAGCACGTCGATCTGGCGCGAGGTCATCTCCTCGATCTCATCGATTTTCTCGATGAGCAGAGGGTCCTTATCGGCGAGGCGCAACCGCTTGAGGTTGCGCGTGGCGATCTTTTCGATGATGTCGCGCGTGAGCTCGGTGCCCTTGGTGATCAAGCGCTTGTTGGTCTTTTCGTCGTGCAGGTCGGCGGTCAGCGCCTTGCCTTCGAGAAGCACCGAAAGACGCTTGAGGCGCTCGTCGGTGAGGATGCGGATTTCGTCCGACAAGTTCTTTTCGAGTTTGAACACCTGCGAGGCCTCGATGGCCTTGTGGCGTTCGTCTTTTTCGGCGCCCTTGCGGCAGAAGATTTTCACGTCCACGACGGTGCCCTCGATGCCCGGCGGGCAGTAGAGGGAAGCGTCGCGCACGTCGCCGGCCTTTTCGCCGAAGATCGCTCGCAGCAGTTTTTCTTCCGGCGTCAGCGTGGTTTCGCCCTTGGGAGTGACCTTGCCGACCAGGATGTCTCCCGGCCGCACGGTCGCGCCAATGCGGATCACGCCGCTTTCATCGAGGTTGCGAAGGAACATTTCGCTGATGTTGGGAATATCGCGCGTGATTTCCTCGGGGCCGAGTTTGGTGTCCCGCGCCTCGATTTCGTATTCCTCGATGTGAATGGACGTGTAGTAGTCGTCCTTGACCAGCTTTTCGCTGACCAGGATGGCGTCCTCGAAGTTGTACCCGCGCCACGGCACGAACGCGACCAAAACGTTGCGCCCCAGCGCCAGTTCGCCGCGATCGGTGCACGGGCCGTCGGCCAGCACTTGCCCCTGGCGGACGCGGTCGCCCACGCGGACGAGCGGCTTCTGGTTGATGCAGGTATTCTGGTTCGAACGCTTGAATTTGATGAGCTGGTAGATGTCCGCGCCCACTTCGCGCGAGAGAACGCCCGAGTGGTCGGATTCGACGCGCACGATGATGCGTTCGGAATCGACTTGATCGACGATTCCGTCGCGGCGGCAGATGACCACGGCTCCCGAATCGCGCGCGGTGACGCGCTCCATCCCGGTGCCGACCAAGGGAGCTTCCCCGCGAATCAGCGGCACAGCCTGGCGCTGCATGTTCGAACCCATGAGGGCGCGGTTCGCGTCGTCGTTCTCAAGGAACGGAATGAGGCTCGCCGCGACCGACACCAGCTGTTTCGGCGAGACGTCGATGTAATCGACCTCGTCGCGCGATTTCAGGACGAAGTTTCCGGCCTGGCGGCAGTTGACGAGTTCGGTGGTGATGCGCCCGCGCTCGTCGAGCGGCACGTTGGCCTGCGCGACGACGTAGCGGTCTTCTTCCCAAGCCGAAAGGTAGAAGCAGTAAGGATCGTTGGTGACTTTGCGGCGCTTCAATTCCTCGTTCACCGCTTCCACTTTGTCGCGTTCGATAATTTCGCCGGCCTTGAATTCGCTTTCGCCTGAGTTGACGATCATCACGTAGTCGATCACACGCCCGGCCTTCACCTTGCGGTAGGGCGACTCGATGAATCCGAATTCGTTGATCCGCGCGTAGCAGGACAGCGAGCTGATCAAACCAATGTTCGGACCTTCCGGCGTTTCGATCGGGCAGATGCGGCCGTAGTGCGTTGGATGAACGTCGCGCACCTCGAACCCGGCGCGCTCGCGCGAGAGTCCGCCCGGCCCAAGGGCCGAGAGTCGCCGCTTGTGCGTGATTTCGGAGAGCGGATTGGTCTGATCCATGAATTGCGAAAGCTGGGAACTGCCGAAAAATTCGCGAATCGCGGCCATGACCGGCTTGGCGTTGACGAGGTCGTGCGGCATGGCGGTGGACATTTCCTGGTATACCGACATTTTTTCCTTGATGGCGCGCTCCATGCGGACGAGGCCGATGCGGAACTGGTTCTCGAGGAGTTCGCCGACCGCGCGCACGCGGCGGTTGCCGAGGTGATCGATGTCGTCCAGCGTGCCGATATTCTTGCGCAGCTTCATCAGGTAGCGGATGGCCGCGACGAAGTCGGCGGCGTCCAGAGTGCGCGTGTTGAGCGGCGTCTCCAGTCCGAACTTGATGTTGAATTTCAAGCGGCCCACGCGGCTGAAATCGTACTTGCGCGGGTCGAAGAACATGCCGTTGAACAAAGCCGTGGCCGTTTCGAGCGTCGGCGGATCGCCGGGGCGCAGTTTCCTGTAGATTTCGATCAGCGCTTCGCGCGGTGACTTGATCGCGTCCTTATCGAGCGTGCGCGAAAGCACCACGCCGACGTCATCGCGATCGGGGAAAAAGATATCGACGCTGGCAATGCCCGCTTCGGCGAGAGAGGTCCAAATCTCGGCGGTCAAAGGCTTGTTGGCCTCGAGCAGGACTTCTCCGGTCTGCCGGTTCACGAGGTCGGCAACCGAGTACGCGCCCTCGAGATCCGCGACGGAAACGTGCGCCGCGGGCACCTTGGCCTTGACGAGTTCCTTGTACAGCGCTTCGGTGATGCGCTTGTGCGCGCCGACCAGCACTTCGTCGTTCTTGGGATTCTTGATTTCGTGCGACAGCTTGCGTTCGATCAGCCCTTCGGAAAGGTTCCAGCGCAGGTCGCCGTCGCGCAGGGTGATTCGTTCGACCTGGTAGAAGGTGCGCAGGATTTCCTCGTTGGACTTCATGCCCAGAGCGCGCAGGAAGATCGAGCCGAGGAACTTGCGCTTGCGGTCGATGCGGACATACAGAATATTTTTGGTGTCGTACTCGAACTCGACCCACGAGCCGCGGTACGGAATAATTTTCCCCAGGAAATAGCTGCGGTTGTTGGCCGATTCGTAAAACACGCCCGGCGAGCGGTGCAACTGGCTGACGATCACGCGTTCGGTGCCGTTGATGACGAACGTGCCGTTATCGGTCATCAGCGGAATGTCGCCGAAAAATACTTCCTGCTCCTTGATGTCGCGGATGTTTTTCGCACCGGTGTCCGGATCCTTGTCGTAAATCGTCAAGCGAATGGTGACCTTGAGCGGGGCGGCATAGGTCATGCCGCGCTCCTGGCACTCGTTCACGTCGTACTTGAGCTGCATGCCGACGGGGTCGCCGCACTTTTCGCAAAACGTCGGCGTATTCTTGTTGAACGTGCCGCATTTGGTGCACAGCACGTCGCCCGTCTGATAGGGATTGGTGACGACGGAGGCGCCGCAACTGCGGCACGTGGCGCGCAGGTGATGCAGCCCCTTCAAGTTGCCGCACTTGCATTCCCAGTTCCCGATCGAGTAGTCCACGAAATCCAGCTGCGAGAGGCCGCGGAAATCCTGAATCGGAAACACCGAAGTAAACACCGATTGCAGGCCGCCGTCTTCGCGCTCGGACGGAAGCAAATCCATCTGCAGAAATCGCTGATAGGAATTCTTCTGAACCTCGATCAGGTTCGGAATTTGGATCGAGCTCCGGATCTTGGAAAAATCCAGCCGCTCGCGCTCTCGCATATGATGATTCCCGTTTCCATTCGGCATGCTATGACCTCATAAAAATCGCAGGGTTGGGCCGAAACGCCGATAGGCGGCCTGGCAGACACCGCCGCCCCGGGTCCCGGCGGGACCGAGTCAAGGTTGACAAATCACGTTTTGGATCTTGCGTAAGCAAACCCCTCAGGGCGCGGCAGGCACCGCTTTATGGCACCGCCTCGCGCCGGAATTGCTGGGTTACTCCGAAACCGTTACTTCACTTCGACTTTGGCGCCGACATCCTCGAATTTCTTCTTGATCGTGGCCGCCTCGTCCTTGTTCACGCCTTCCTTGATCGGCTTGGGCGCGCCATCGACCAGGTCCTTGGCTTCCTTCAGGCCCAGGCTGGTGACTTCGCGGACCGCCTTGATGACGTTGATCTTGTTCGCGCCCACATCCGTGAGCACGACCGAGAACTCCGTCTTCTCTTCGACCGGGGCCGCTCCGCCCGCCGCGCCGCCGCCCGCCATCATCACAGGCGCTGCTGCCGCCGCCGAAACGCCGAAGGTCTCTTCCATTTTCTTGACCAGGTCGGCCGCTTCGAGAAGGGTCAGGCCCTTGATTTCTTCCAGGATTGCTTCCACCTTATTTGCCATTGCTGTGTCCTCTCCTCATTAGATGCAAATGGATTTATTGAGCTGTCTCGACCGGTGCTGGTGCGGAACCCGGTCCGAACTTGTTGGCCTTCACCGCTTCGTTGACCGTGACGGCCAGGTTGCGGTTGACCGCGGCCAGCACCGAAGCGATGCGCTGCGCCGGCGCGTTGACGAGAAACAGGATCTTGCTGAACAATTCTTCCTTCGAGGGCAGCGACGAAAGCTGCTGAATTTCCGCGATCGAAAGCACGCGCCCTTCGACGATCCCGGCGCGAAATTGAAAGGCCGGAACGTCCTTCGCGATTTTGGTGAGCGCCTTGGCGAGCGATACCGGATCGGTCGCGGTATAGGCGATGGAATTGGTTCCTGAAAGATTTTTAAGCAGCGGCTCGATGGGCGTGCCGGAAGCGGCGCGCTCGGCCAGCGTGTTTTTCACGACCTGGTAATGCCCGCCGGCCTGCTCGACGGCGCGGCGCAGCTTGTTGTCGTTTTCCACCGTGATGCCTTGAAACGTCGACAAGATTACGGTCGAAACGGTCGCCAGTTGGCTTTTCAGTTTGTCGAGGTCTTCCTGTTTTTCACTGCGCTTTTTCATTGCCTGCTCCGAATTCTCATTGCGCGTTTGTCATGCAACGCCGCGAAATTCCCGCGCCGCTTAGGCCGCGACGGCGGATTCCACTTCGGCTTCGTCGATCGTCACGCCCGGGCCCATCGTCGACGTCAGCGTGACTTTCTTGACGAATTTTCCCTTGGCCGCCGCGGGCTTGGCCTTGATGATCGCTCCGATCAGGGCGTGCGCGTTTTCGGCAAGCTTCACCGCGTCGAAGCTGACCTTGCCGATCGGCGAGTGCACGATTCCCTGCTTGTCCACGCGAAACTCCACTTTTCCGGCCTTGATTTCCTTGACCGCCTGCGCGACTTCAAATGTCACCGTGCCGGTCTTGGGGTTGGGCATCATGCCGCGCGGGCCAAGCACTTTTCCCAGGCGTCCGGCGGAGCGCATCATGTCCGGCGTGGCGATCACGGCGTCGAAATCGGTCCAACCTTCCTGAATCTTCTGGACCATGTCCTCGCCGCCGACGAAATCCGCGCCGGCATCCTGCGCCTCGCGAACTTTTTCGCCTGAGGCGATCACCAGCACGCGCTTGGCTTTCCCCAGGCCGTGCGGGAGGACCACGGTGCCGCGCACCATCTGGTCCGATTGTTTCGGATCGACGCCGAGGTTTGCGACCAGTTCCACGGTTTCGTCAAACTTGACGAAGTGGGCCTTTTTGATCGCCTCGGCAGCTTCCGCAAGTTTATAAGGACGCGCTTCGATCTGCGCGCGCGCCTTGGTGATGTTCTTTCCAGGCTTTTTAGCCATGGCTTCTCCTACCCTTCCACTTCCAGACCCATGTTGCGCGCCGTGCCCATGATGGTGCGCATAGCCGAGTCCAGACTTGTGGTATTCAAATCCGGCAATTTGGTCTTGGCAATCTCCTCGACCTGCTTGCGCGTCACCTTGCCGACCTTGTTTCGATTCGGTTCGGCCGATCCCTTGACGATGCCGGCCGCGCGCTTGAGCAGCTCGGAAGCCGGAGGCGTCTTGGTGATGAAGGTGAACGTGCGGTCGCTGTAGATCGTGACCAACGCCGGAATGATCATGCCATCGGGTTCTTTGGCAGTCTTGGCATTGAATTGCTTGACGAAATCCATGATGTTCACGCCCTGCGGACCGAGCGCGGTGCCGACGGGCGGAGCCGGAGTGGCTTTCCCAGCCGGCAATTGCAATTTTACGGTTGCTTGTACTTTCTTTGCCATCCGAATTCCCCTGCGCGCGGCCCGCCTTCGGCGGGCCCTCGCGAAACTAAGCCATCTTTTCGACTTGCACAAAATCGAGTTCGACCGGCGTCGAGCGGCCGAAAATCGTGACGGAAACTTTCAGCGTGTTGCGGTCCGAGTTCACATCGTCGACCACGCCCGTGAAATTCGCGAACGGCCCTTCGATGATGCGCACCTGCTCGTTGCGCTCGAATATCAGCTTCGGCTTCGGCCGGTCCGCGGAGGTGGTCACGCGGTGCAGAATCCCTTCCACTTCCGTTTCGGAAAGCGGTGTAGGCGTTTCGCCCGAACCGACAAATCCAGTGACTCGCGGCGTGTTGCGGACGACGTGCCAGGTGTAGTCGTCCATGTCCATTTCCACCAGGACGTAGCCGGGATACAGCATGCGCGAAGAAACTACTTTCTTGCCGCCGCGAACTTCCAGCACATCTTCAGTCGGAATCATCATCCGGCCGATCTTGTCCTGCAGCCCGAAGGCCGCCACGCGGCTTTCCAGGCTTTCTTTCACCTTCTTCTCAAATCCCGAATAGGTGTGGATGATGTACCACTGCTTTTCCATATCCAACGGATACCTCAGTGCGCAAAAAGTCTGATGATGCGCTGGACGAGCCAGCTCACGCCGCTATCCACGCCGAAGAAAAAGACCCCGAAAAACGCGACCGTCACCATCACCACCCAGGTGGTCACAAACACTTCGTGCCGCGTCGGCCAGGTCACCTGGCGCATTTCGACGCGCACCTCGTGCAAAAAACCGCGCCACCGGCGGGGATGCTCCGCGAGGCGGGCGAAAAAGCCCAGCATCTCTAGTGGTGAGCCGCGCCCCTCTGTATCATCGGTCTTCAATTTTCCCACCTGCGTCGCCATCGCTCGCTTCTCTCTCCGCCCTCAACCTTTTTCTTTCCCCGCTTCTTCCTGCCCTCGTCCTGCGTCGCCTGCCAAAGTGGCAGGGGAGGAGGGATTCGAACCCCCACTCTCGGTTTTGGAGACCGATGGTCTACCGTTGAACCTACTCCCCTATCAAACCGAACTTACTTCACTTCCTTGTGACCCGTGTGCTTGCGGCACGACTTGCAAAATTTCTTCGTTTCCAAGCGGTCGGAATGCTTCTTCCGATTCTTGGTGGTCGTGTAATTCCGGTTTTTGCAATCGGTACACTGCAGCGTAATGATTTCGCGCATAAGATTCCCTCTGACCTACTCGATGATCTCCGAAACCGCTCCGGCGCCGACGGTGTGGCCGCCTTCGCGGATCGCGAACCGCAGCCCTTTCTCCAAAGCCACCGGCGTGATCAAGCTGATTTCCGCGCTCACATTGTCCCCCGGCATCACCATCTCCACGCCCGTCGGCAGCTTTACGTCCCCCGTCACGTCCGTCGTCCGAAAGTAAAACTGCGGACGGTATCCCGTGAAGAACGGCGTGTGCCGCCCGCCTTCTTCCTTCGTCAACACGTACGCTTCCGCCTTGAACTTCGTGTGCGGCGTGATCGAGGCCGGCTTGCACAGCACCTGCCCGCGCTCCACTTCTTCCTTTTCCGTCCCGCGCAACAGCAACCCCACGTTGTCGCCCGCCAGCCCTTCGTCCAGCAGCTTCCGGAACATCTCGATCCCCGTCACCACACGCTTCATCGTCGGACGGAATCCCACAATCTCCACTTCTTCGCCCACCTTCACTTTTCCCCGCTCCACCCGCCCCGTCACCACCGTCCCGCGCCCCGAGATCGAAAATATATCCTCGATCGGCATCGCGAACGGCTTGTCCACATCCCGCACCGGCTGCGGGATGTACTTGTCCACCGCTTCCATCAGCGCTTCAATCTGCTTTTCCCACTTCTCTTCCCCGTTCAAAGCTCCCAGCGCCGAGCCTCGTATCACCGGAATGTCGTCCCCAGGAAACTGATACAGCTTCAACAGTTCGCGCACTTCCAGTTCCACCAGTTCCAAAAGTTCCGGATCTTCCACCGCGTCGCACTTGTTCATGAACACCACGATCGACGGCACGCCCACTTGCCGCGCCAGCAGGATGTGTTCCCGCGTCTGCGGCATCGGTCCGTCCGTCGCCGCCACCACCAGGATCGCTCCGTCCATCTGCGCCGCGCCCGTGATCATGTTCTTCACGTAGTCCGCGTGCCCCGGGCAATCGATGTGCGCGTAGTGCCGGTTCGCCGTCTCGTACTCCACGTGCGACACCGCGATGGTGATTCCGCGCTCGCGTTCCTCGGGCGCGTTGTCAATCGAATCAAACGCCCGGAACGCCACCTTCGGGTTGTGCTTGGACAGCACCTTGGTGATCGCCGCCGTCAGCGTCGTCTTGCCGTGATCGATGTGCCCGATCGTCCCGATATTCAGGTGCGGCTTATTTCGCTCGAATTTTTCCTTCGCCATCGCTCTGTCTGCTCCCGAAAGGAACTAATTCCTGGCTTGAGCCACTGCAGTTTTCTGCGTCTTCGTCCGGGCGGCCGTCTTGCGTCCCGCTCTTTTCAGGCCAACGCCCGTGAGAGGCCCGCGCAAAAGGCCGAGGCCGAATTCCTTGTCGTATTCCCTCTTTGTCATCGGCACGCACAAGGAAATTTTTGCCATTACGTCTTTTGCGCCATTATCTTCCAGCATCGAAAATATCTCGCCCAAACGGTCCTTCATCCTCTTCCTTCGGAAGAAATCCGAGACCACGTACATGCGAATGAAATCCTTGTAGTCGCTTTTTTCCGCCAGGATCCACACTCTAGCGCTCCTGGAGCGAAATCCGGTTTCCAGCGCCTGCTCTACAAGTTTGATTCCATTCTTAGCCAAGTCAGTAAATCCTCTGCGTTTTTCAGGAAACGCTTACTTTCTCTCTCATCGCTTCTCGCGCCCGAATAGCGCATCCCGGCTGACCACCGAATGACAATTTCGAAAAACGCAATTCGCAAATCTTTGTTTCCAACCAACTTTCGGCCGAGGCCCGCCTTTTCCAACACATTCGCCAGATCATGACCGAGTTTCTTTGCCTCGCCCTGATCGAGAGCCTCTATCCGCCGGGCCGCGCAAACATTCGCTTTCAGCTGGCACTCAATGGCGTATCCACAAAGATAGATCGCGCCATGAAACCTTCGCGCTTCAAGCAAGCATTTCGCATCCTGCAGCCGCTCAATCGACGCCTGGCGAAAAACCGTCGCCCTGATAACTCGAGGCCCGATTCTTCCACGCATGCATCCCTTCAACAACAAACTCTGGAGCGGGGGACCGGATTTGAACCGGCAACCATCGCCTTGGAAGAGCGAGACTCTACCGTTGAGTTACCCCCGCCCTGCCTGCCAAAAACAAATCTCTCGCGGGCTCGTCGCCACGGCGACAGCCCGCACCCGCGACCTCTGGAGCCTGGGACCGGGATTGAACCGGTGACCTCGTCCTTACCAAGGACGCGCTCTACCACCTGAGCTACCCAGGCGAGTTCTGTTTGCCGCATGCAGCGCAATCTTTGACGCTATAAGTACTGCTCCATCGGATTTCACAACGCGGCCGAGTTTCGAGAAGCGACATCTCTCGCTCTGGCCGGTTCGCATTTCAGGTCATCTCCAGCGGCTCGCCGCGAGCAGTCGCCGCGAGCGGTGCGACCAGATGGTGGACGGGGGAGGATTCGAACCTCCGTAGCCCGCAAGGAGCGGCAGATTTACAGTCTGCTGGTTTTAGCCACTCACCCACCCGTCCGCACGGGGGGAATTAAACAAAGAAGGCCGCAGTGCATCCGCGAAGTTTGCAATGACAAAAGACACTTTCACGCTTGCTTCGCGATGCAGGAACTTGCCTCCCGCAATCAATATGGGAATCTTCCCCTGATTCGAAAAATTTTGGCAGAGCTGGCGGAGGGATTTGAACCCCCGACCCTCTGATTACAAATCAGATGCTCTACCAACTGAGCTACGCCAGCACGGCGCAAACCGATGAAATATAACAAAACGGAACTATAATTGCAAGGGCCCGCTGTGGAAGACCTGTGCAAACCTCACCCATTAGCCAGTGGGCTCAATTTAGAGCCCACACCCGCGTTCGATCTTCAAGACCGTGCTGAAAGCTCTATGCTACACCCCTAAGCCCTGGCTGGGAAACAAGTCTTTTGGTAGCTCTGCCTGTGGTGGCTGATGCAACTTCTCCGAACATTGCGCGCGCTGTAACCCGAGGAGAAGAAAGTATTGCCAATTATCATGACGGGCGTGTAGTGTTTGCAGCGCCGGAGGCCGGGCGCGCTAGACGCTGCCCTCCTTCTGGCGACGATTTAACTTCAAGAGCATGCCGCAGCCCATGGAAGAGAAACTCAGAAACGAACCCAATAAGTTTTTTATGTCCCTGCGGGACATTTCGTTCTGGATACGGAGCGCGCGTACGGATGCCGCGCTCGAAAAACTCCAAGCGGAACACGGATCGGAAAAGGCGTTTGACTTTCTCTATTCGCAGAAGAGCGACCCGTTCGGTTCCGGACTGTCTCGCTACCGATATCAAAAACTGAAGTACGAGAAATTGATCTCGTTTCTCCCCAAACGGCGCTATTCCAACGTCCTGGATGTGGGGTGCGGACTTGGCCCTTTCACGCGTGAGTTGTCCCCTCACGCAGGCCGGGTGCTGGGCGTGGATCTTTCCGAAGCGGCCGTAGTTCAGGCGCGGGATTGTTCGCGCGCCCATCCGAACGTGCGGTTCGAGCAGAGGGATATTCAGCGGATCGGGGAAATAGAGGAGACATTCGACCTGATCGCCGTGCTAGACGTTCTATATTACCTTCCGAATCTGTCCGACGATGTGCTGAAATCGGTCGCGGAGCAGATCGAGACTCTCCTCGCGCCCGGCGGCCTTTTGCTTCTTGTGAATCACTTTTTCTTTCGTGTGGATCCGGCGTCCCGTCAGACGCGCCGCATCCACGATTCCTTCCGGCGGAACTCGTCCTTGCAAATCGTGTCGGAGAACAAACGGGCGTTCTATCTGGCCAGTATCTACTCCAAGCTCGAAGGCGCCGGGATACCCAACGTCCCTCCCCCGGCCGTGACAAAGTGATACGGCCGCCCCGCTTCCCCGCAATCTGAGCGAATGCGCAAGAAATCGTGCAATGGGGGATAGCGCCCGGCTTCCCCGAGTGAGAGAATAACGCTGGGAAGGGGCCAAATGCGGAATCCCAGGAAAATTTTTCTCCTATCGGCTGGAGTAGCGGCCAGCGCAATTGCGGCGGCGTTGCTGCTCTACGGGAACTTCCGGCGCGACGCGACAGCGCATGCGTCGCCCGCTCCGGAGTTGCTCTCCGCGCTGCCTGCGGGAGCGCCGACGGTGGTCTATTTGGATCTCGTCGCCGTGCGCGCATCCTCCTTTTATCAGCATCGGCCGGACAAGGGACCCATCGCCGTCCCCAATCAGGACTACGCGGATTTTGTGCGCTCTACTGGATTCGATTTTGAGAAGGATTTGGACCGCGTAGTGATTGCGTCCTGGCCCGCGTCCGGCAAAGAGCAGATGAAAAATGTCGTGATCGCTGAAGGGCGCTTCGACCGGGGAAAAATTCGCGACTACGCCATGCGCAAGGGAAAGCTCGATCACCAACAGGGGCACGACGTGTTCCTCTTCCCCACGGGCGATCGGATGGGGTGGGATTCCGTTTTCTTCCTTGACGATCATCGCATCGCCCTCGTCTCAGGGCAGAGCATCACTCCTCTCTTCGCCGGCCATGCCGATGATCCCGCCGCCGACCCTGCCCGCGAGCGCGCCGCGCGCCTGGACGGAGCCGCGGCGTTCATGATCACGCGCGTGCCGCCGATTCCGGACAATGCCGGCGGCGGAGCCGTCCAGGCTGCGCAATTGCTGAGCATGGCGCGGTCGGTCCAGTGGATCACCCTGGCCGCGCGGCCCGAGGGCGACAACCTGCGCATTTCGCTCGAGGGAGAATGTGAAAACAGTACGGACGCGCTACAACTCAAGTCCGCGCTGGAACTCCTTCGGATGTTCGGACGCGTGGGCCTTGAAAGTCCCAAGACGCGCCAGTCGATGGACCCCGCCGCGCTTGCCTTGCTTCAGACTTTATTGACCTCCGCAGAAGTCACGCAGGCGGCAGAGCGGGTTCGCATTTTGGTGGAGATCACTCCCGACGTATGGCAGCTGACTGGTCCCGCGAAACTACAACACTGGAGCTTGTCTCCTGAATTCCGGCAGGCGTTGCGTATCCTGCGCCTCAGGGGCTAAAGCCCAGTTCATCCTGGCGATTTGATATCGCGGCTGAAGCCGCGACCCACAGACATATTGGCCCTTTTCGCATTATCCTAGACAATAAATATTCAGATGGAAAAACGCTCTTCAGGTGAGAATTAGTCCGCCGCGGAGGCTTGACGCAGGTAGCGCATCGGGTTGACCGGCGCGCCATTGATGCGCACTTCGTAATGTACGTGAGGACCCGTGGACCGTCCGCTGACGCCGACATTGCCGATCGTGTCGCCGCGCCTCAGTTGCTGCCCGACGAGTACATTGAAGCTCGAAAGATGGCCGTAATAGGTCGTCACTCCAAATCCATGATCGACCACCACCAGCCGCCCGTAGCCCGCGTGGTCGCCCGCCTCGATCACCACGCCGTCGGCGGATACTCGCACCGAGTCTCCGTACTGGGAGGAGATATCAACGCCCGTATGGAAGGCGCCTTCACCACTGAACGGGTCCATGCGCTCGCCGAACGTGCCCGTCAGATGGCCAATCACCGGCCAAAGGGTCGGCGTGGAAGTCAGGTCCGCCAAGCCCGCCGAGTTGAGCAGTTGTAGGCTGCCCGTCGGAAGAGCTGCGTCGCCGACGTTCCGTTCCAGGAAATTGAATTGCGCCACGGATTGCTCAAACCCGCTGTCCGATGCCTGCGGACCTTCGTTCAGACCGAACGGGCTCTGCCGAAAGCGCATGAAACCGTAGGTCATGGCCACTTCGGTCGCCAACGACTGCAGGGAGTTCATCCGTTCGTTGGTGTCTTTGACGCTGGATTGGAGCTTCTCGTAATTGTGCTTGAGGGTGTCCTGCTGGCGGCGAAGCGTGTTGTAATTGCCCACTTTCCAGAGCATGCGCGTGTAGGAACCGGCCGCCGCGAGCACGGTCACGCCGCCAACGACTGCCAGAATGGCAACCAAATGCAGCACATAGCCGGGAAGGGTGATCTTGCGGAAGCTACCCTTCCGGTTGGAGGCCACAAAAAATGTATAGGCTTCAGGCTTCATAGTCTGAAATCTCTAAAGAAAAACCCACTATACTTTCGAGGGAAGCGCGACCGTTCAATCCCTGAGCGGCCCATGCAATTCAATCAAGCCGTTTGAACCGAGAGCATTGGTTCGAAACCAAACCCACGCAAGTCTAGTTACAGACCTGGGCAGAGTCAACCCTTAATTTCCCGGTTTGGGACGTTCGAAACCCTTACGCGATCAGCAGCCATACCCTAGAATGTCTACTATGGAACCACACAAACGTGGTTTTGGACAACTGTACTGACGGACAAACGATGGTCAGCGAAAACCAACTGATCGCACGGGTCAGGCGGAGGTTCCTGCCTGCCCGGGCGCGGGCTCTACGTGGAGCCCGCGTGAAAGACGCCGGTCTGCGCGTGGGTATCGGCGATGATGCCGCGGTCCTGCGCCCTGGCGTCGGCACGGAATGGGTCGTCACGACGGATGCGTTTCTCGAAAACGTGCACTTTCTTCGAAAGATTCACCCGCCGAAGGCGATCGGCTATAAAGCGCTCGCCCGCGCCACGAGTGACATCGCCGCCATGGGAGCGCGAGCGCAATGCTTCTTCCTGACCCTGGGGCTTCCGGACGCCTGCGCCGGGGCGTGGCTCGACGAGTTCCTCGATGGCATGGCGCGAGCGGCCCGCCGGTTCGGCTTGACTCTGGCAGGAGGCGACACGACGAAGTACCCCGTGGTCGTGGCCAGCCTCACCGTTCTGGGCGAAATCGAGCGAGGCAAGGCAATTTTGCGGTCTGGCGCAAGGCCGGGAGACTTGCTGTGCGTCAGCGGTAGATTGGGAGAGGCTGAGCTAGGTTTGCGGCTGATCCAGCGGAAATTGCACAAGCAGAAGCGCTGGACCAATCTCCTGAAGAAACATTATTACCCGGAGCCGCGGCTGGCGTTGGGAGAGTGGCTTGCCGCCCATCGATGTGCCACATCGATGATCGACACCTCGGACGGCCTTTCGACCGACTTGAGGCACATTTGCAAGGCAAGCGGAGTTGGCGCCATCGTGTGGACGGCGAAGATCCCGATGGTGAGGATCCCGCCGGAATTGCAGCGGCCCGGCCTCGAGCCCATTGATTTGGCCCTGAATGGCGGCGAGGACTATGAGCTGCTATTCACCGTGCCGAAGAAATTTTCTAGCCGCCTGCCCAGCAGATTGGGGGGCATTCCTGTGACCGTCATCGGTGAAATCACGCGAGAGAAAAAGGTCATGCTTCTGGGGCCGGATGGACGCAGCACGCCCCTTCAACCAAAAGGATGGGATCCCTTCCGCAAAAAAAATGCTGAAGAAAATCCAACAAGGACTCTCACCGAAATCCCCTACGGCAGAGGCGCCGCATCCGCCGAGTAGCCGTGCGGATAAAAGTGGATGGCTACGATATGTTCGGTAAACCGCGAGTCGGGCGGAGTCCACTTCGGTAAAAACTCACGTCGCGCTAGTCTGCATTTTTCACGAATGCGGATTTGATTTATTTTTTCATTGCGAATCGGGAGTATCCCGCCGCGTTATTATGCGAAGTGGTTTTCAGCGGGAGATGACTTCCAAAGCCAGGCCGCGAGTGCGCGGGCCGAAGATCCCGATCGAGAGCACGACGGCCAGCATGGAGACGGCGATAAACGCGAAGACTCCCGTCACTCCGAAATCGCGCAGGAAAAAACCGATCAGAAAACTGCTGAAGATCGCGCTCAACCGGCTCCAGGAATAGACGAAGCCGACCGCTTGCGCCCGGACTCGCGTGGGAAAAAGCTCCGACTGGTACGCGTGAAACGCGTAGGACATCCAATTGTTCGAGCACGTCAGCAGCACTCCGCAGGCGACCAGCCACGCGGGATTCCTCTGCACGGCAAAAAGCAAACCGAACACAGCGATGCAAATCGCGCTCACCACGATCTGCCATTTGCGCTCGGTGCGGTCCGCAATGCCCATTGCCAGCAGCGGCCCGACCGGAGCCGCCAGCGCGATGAGAAACGAGTAGCGCAAGCTGAGCGTCGTCGTGATGCCCTCCGCAATCATGAGCGTGGGCACCCACGACGCGAAGCCGTAATACCCGACCGTTTGAAAAAAGTGAAAGACCACCATCATCGAGGTCCGTCCGAGATAGGGCGCGCGAAAAATATCCGTGAATTTGCCTTTGGCCTCTTTGCCCGCAACGAAAACGGCGGCGGGCAGCGCCGCGCCCAATTCGGATTCGACTCGGCTTTCCATCGCCGTAACCACTCGTTCGGCTTCTTCCAATTTCCCGTGTGCGATCAGCCATCGCGGGCTTTCCGGAACGCTTCGCCGGATGAACCACACGAAAATCGCGCCCGCGGCGCCGATCAGCACGACCCAGCGCCAGCCGTCGAGCCCGAGCGGCCGGCGCGGCACAAGCAGCCACGCAGCCAGCGCGACGAGCGGCAGGACGGAGAGTTGCACGATTTGATTGAAGGCGAACGCGCGCCCGCGCAGTTCTCTTGGCACAAGCTCCGCAATGTACGTGTCGATGGTCACGAGTTCCACGCCGATGCCGATTCCCGCGACGATCCGCCAAATCAGAATCTGCGGCGCGGAATTCTGGAATGCCATCACCACGCTGGCGACGGAGTACCACAGGAGCGAGCAGGTGAAAATCAAGCGGCGTCCCGACCTGTCCGCCGTGAAACTGAACAGAAATGTGCCGAGGAACAGCCCCGCGAATGTTGCCGCAACGAAGCTGGCGAGCCCCGTGAATCCGAAAAATGCAGCCGATGTGCTGGAAAACATTCCGCTGCGGACCAGGCCGGGGCCAATGTAGGCGGTGAAAAAAAGATCGTAATACTCGAAGCATCCGCCGAGGGAGAGCATCAGGACGAGTTTCCAAATCGAGCGCGTCGCGGGAAGCCGGTCGAGCCGTGCGGCGATCGCGGCGGCTTGCTCGGTAGGCATCGTCGTCAGATTTTGCGCAGTCCGGCCGCTTCGTAGCGCGTCACGGGCGGCGGGAGCTCGCGGCTCACCACCACGTCCACAATCGCGGGTTTACCTGATTCCTCCGCGCGGCGCAAAGCAGGAATGAATTGATCGGCGGACGTTACGCGTTCGCCGTGCGCGCCAAACGCGCGGGCCACGTCGGCAAACTGTACGTCAAGGAATTCGCTCGCTTCCGGGCATATCTCTTCGTGCACGTATTTCTGCACGTGATACTCAAAGGCGAGGGAGGAATTGTTCATCACGATTTGCACGACCGGAAGTTTCAGCCGCAGCGCGGTTTCGAGATCGGGAAGGTGGTAGCCCAGGCCGCCGTCACCGGTGAGGCCGAAGACGCGCCGCTTTGCGCCCACCGCGAGCTTTGCGCCGAACGCCGCGGGTAATGCCCAGCCGAGGGAGCCCGCGGCGCGTAACGTGTTGCGCCCTGCTTTCTTTTGCTGCAGCACAGTCACGGCCCAGGCCGCCATGTAGCCGGTGTCCGCGACGAGCAAATCATCGGGCCCAACGTGCTGATCGATGAGGTGCATGATGTGATAGGGATTGAGTTTTCCTTCATGCATGGATTCGCGCGAGACGCGTTCGAGATCTACGATCCACGCGGCAACTTTGCCTTGCACTTGTTTCGTCCAGCCGGCCCATTTGCTGCCGTTCACGCGCGCCGCGAGCACCGCCTCGCGCAACATTTTCAGCGCCTCGCGCGAATCCGCTACGATCGACAACTCCTCGCGGTACGTGCGCCCGAGCGAATTCGGATCGAGATCGATGTGCACGATGCGCGTGCCTTTGCCCGGGTACTGAAATACGTTTGTTCCCATCGAGCTCAATTTCGTGCCGATCGCGAGGCAGAAATCCGCCGAGGCGAGCGTGTCGTTGGCAACCTTGCGCGAATAGCGCCCGCACACGCCGACCGCCAGCGGGTGCGTGTCGGCGATGCTGCCTTTGCCTGCCATCGTGGTCACCACGGGAATGTTCAGCGCCTCGGCGAGCGCGGTCAGCTCCTGCCACGCTTCGGAAAGAATCACGCCTCCGCCGGCAATCAGCACGGGTTTTTCGGCGCTCGCGAGCAGAGCGATCGCGCGTTCCACGTCCTGCGCAACAGGCGCGACTCGCAACGCGGGAGTGCGAAGAAACGCAGGCTCGGCGTAAATCTCTTGCGGGATGGTGAGCTTCCTGCCGAACCAATCCGCGGGAATGCCGAGATACGATGGCCCCGGCACGCCGCTGACGGACGCGCGCACGGCGGTGCGCAACACGTCGGCGATGCGCTCGGGCTGCGGCAGATCGCCCGCCCACTTGGTCATCGAAGGGAACATCGATGTCTGCTCGAGTTCCTGATACTCGTAGCGATAGCGCGTCTTGGTCGTGGTCGTGCCGCTGATGGCAATGAGCGGGCTCGACGCCCAGAACGCATCGATGATCGACGCGGGAAGATACGTCGCGCCGGGCCCGAACTGCACGATGCCGAACGTCGGCTTCCCGGTAACGCGCGCGTAGGCATCCGCCATCGCTAGAGCCGAGCGCTCGCTGCGCCCGAGCACCACGCGCACGCCTTCGTGATTCTGCATTTCGATCAGCGGATCCTGCGGCGCGCCCGTCAGAGTGAAGACGTACTCGGCGCCATAGGCGCGCACGAGTTTCGCCAGTGCCTGCGATACCGTCAGTGCATTTGCCGAATCTCCCGCAGGTGTGCTCGTCACAGTATGTCCCTAGCCGGATTTTCACGATTTACGAATCACGAGTCACTATTTAATCGCCAATGGATTCACCGGCGAAGCGACCGCCCCCGTCACCGGCAATGCCGGCGCTACGAATAGAAACTCGTAGCGCTTGTCCTCCGCGCACTCTCTCGCGAGTTCCCCGAGATCGAAAATTTCCCCCACGGTGAGGCCCATGACCGGGATGGAAATCCAGTGCCAGGGCTGATTGGCCTCGTCCGTCTCGTTGGGACGCACTTCGGCGCCCCAGGTATCGGTGGCGATGGCCGCGACTTGCTTTGCGTGCAGCCAGTCCAGCGTTTCAAACGCCAGGCCCGGAGCGTCGCCGCCCGAGTAGCCGTCCCAAGTGTTCGCGGAGAGCATTGCTTCCATCTGTCCAGTGCGCACCAGCAAAAAATCGCCGCGCCGCACTTCGACGCCAAAATGTTTTTCCGCACGGCCGAGCATTTCGTTGGTGATCGCGAAGGCATCCGGAAGGCGATCCATTCCAAGCATGCGCGGAATGTCGAGCAGCACGCCGCGCCCCACCATGCGATCCTTCGTTTTCTCGATGCCGCATTTCTGCGCGCCCGCCGAAGTCACCGTGCGGCAGTCGTACCCGTTCCACATGTGATTGCCGTAAAAAATGTGACCCAGCCCGTCCCACTGCGTCCCGCATTGCGTGGGCATCATGATCACGTCGTCCGCGCTGCGAATTTTTCTGCTGTCGAGCACGCCCGAATACGCATCGGTCCCCGTCCGCATCATCAGGTGCACGGGATTGAACCGCCCGAGCGCGGGATATTTCGTCTTCCCGCCCTGCGGCCCGCGATGGTCGTACGGCAGCGCGAGCGAAATCACTTTGCCCTTTTGCACGAGGCGCGTCGCCGCGACAATGTCCTCAGGGCGCGTGTAGTTCAGCGTGCCAATTTCGTCCTCCGCGCCCCAGCGCCCCCAATTCTTCAGCCGCTCCGCCGCCGCGCGAATGTCGTCCATCGTCAGCTTGCGCGCAGATGCTCCCGTATCCGCCATCCGTCCTCCCAAATCCTGATTCATTGTTGCGGGATAATTCAAACTGATTCTCGCAGCCCGCCATTGTACTGGAATCGCGCATGGCGCGCCCGCCGTTTTTGCCAATGAATCACGGAAGTGGATGTTGGCAAACGTGTGGCGCAGGCTTCAGCCTGTGGGTTTTAGCCCCTGCAAGGACGACCCCCCGCAGGCGGAAGAGCTCGTGGGGCACCTCGATTTCGAACAGGCCAGCGGCTAAAGCCGCATTGACTCTAGATTCTTTGCGGCACGGCTGAAGCCGTGCCCTACAAAGATTCGGCAGCCACCCCTGCAGGCTGAAGTGTGCACGACTAATCCGCGCAATGGAAAATTCCAGTTAGAAGATAAGGCTATTTATCCGGGAGAGCGAAAACGTAAAGCGCGTTGCCGTTCGTCGGGTAGTGAATGTCGGGGAGGATCGTGCGTGGAACGTTGCGCGGGCTGCCGCCACCGAGGCCTGTGGTTACGGCGACGTATTGTTTGCCGCCAACGCTGAACGTTACGGGGAAACCTTGCACCGAAGTTCCGAGGCGAGTTTGCCACAACATTTTGCCGGTGTTGATGTCGACGGCGCGGAAGACGCGGTTGAGGTCGCCGACGAACGCGACGCCGCCGGCGGTCGATAGCACGGCGGTGAGGAAGGACGGGCGCTGCTGCACGTTCCAAACTTCCTTCATCGTCTTCACATCGAAAGCGGCGAGGCGGCCGACGTTGCCGTCGGTGCCGGGCATTTCGTAAAACAGGCGGTCGCCCATGGTCCCGCCCGAGCCATCGACAAACTCAACCTTGCGGCCGGACATTTCCATGCAGCTCTGGCTGAGCGGGATGATGAGGCGCTCGGTGGCGGGGTCGTAGCTCATGGCCTGCCAATTGTGGCCGCCTTCGGTGCTAGGGCAAACCGGAGTCCACTTGCCGATTTCCTGTTCGAGGATGTCGGGACGGTAGGAGAGTTTTCCCGCCTTCTCATCCAAGTTGAAGATATTCTGAAATATAGTTTCCTTGGCGCCGATATATTCCCCGGTCTTGCGATCGAGTTTCCAGAGGATGCCGTCCTTGCCGATGGTAAAAAGCGTTTTGCGGTCGCCGATATCGACGAGCACGCGCTCGTACACTACGTCCATGTCCAGCGTTTCGCCTTGCACATGCTGGAAATACCACGCGAGTTTTCCATCGTCGGGCTTCAGCGCGAGCGTCGAGCTCGAATACAGCGCCGCGCCCTTCGTGCCGCGGCTCACCTGCATCCACGGTTTCGCTTGCGCCACGCCCCAGTACGTCAGGTTCAGCTCTGGATCGAAACTGCCGGTGATCCAGGTTTCCGCGCCGACGCGCAGCATGTTCGGCAGATCGCCCCAGGTGTCGCCGCCGGGCTCGCCCACGCGCGCGATCGTGTTGAAGCGCCACAACAGTTTTCCAGTCGCGGGATCGAACGCGCTGATGAAACAGCCCTGATCTTTTTCCTGCGCCTTGTAGCGGTCGCATCCATTCTCGCCTTGAACAACCTTGCCGTGAATTACGATCGGCCCGCTCGAACTTCCGTAGCCCTTGGCGCTGTCGCCGACCATGACGTCCCAAACGGTTTTGCCGGTGCGCGCGTCGAGCGCGAAGAGGTGCGCATCCGTCGTCTCCGCGAAAATCTTGTCCTGGTAGATCGCGATGTTGCGCATCGCGCCCGTCCCGCCGGCCTGGCTCTTCGGCGGCCGCAGGTGGTTTTCCCAGATGAGGTCGCCCGTGCGGCCGTCTAGCGCCTGCATGATGTTGTCGGTGTTTATCAGATAGATAATACCGTTGTGGACGAGCGGCGTGGGCTCGTTGGCCGCCGCGCTGTCGTTCATGTTCCACGACCACACCAGCCTCAAGTCTTTCACGTTGTCGCGAGTAATTTGCGAGAGCGCGCTGTGATTCCAGCCCTGGTAGTTGCCGCGGACAATCAACCAGTCGGCCGGATCGGCTTTAAGGAGCATCTCGTCGGTCACTGGAATGTAATTCTTAACGTCGCCCGCAACGATGACTCCGAGAGGGACGCTCGCGGTTCGCGGCGTGGCGGAAGCGCGCGGCGCGGCATCTTCTTCACCGCCTTGCGCGGCGGGCGGAGGAGCTCCGCCTGTCGCGACGGCTCCGATCGGCACGATCGTCTCCGCCGTCAGCGCCTGCATGCCCGCTGTAGCGCCGTTGGCTTGCAGAATAAATGCGACGAGATTAGCGGCATCCTGGTCGCTGAGCGAGCCGGGGTTGCCGATCGGCATCGTATTCCGGATGCGAGTGAAGAGGTCGCTCGTCGGGCGGTTGCGCCACATGTTCATGAAATTGGCGCCCGATAGCGGAGGAGCTTCGAAGGTGCCTTTCATGTCGGGCAAGTGGCAAGTCGAACAGGTCGCTTGGTAAATGGCGCGCCCGGCGTTGGCTTGCTCGGCGGTGAAGGGGCCGGTCCTCGTGGTTTGCTGCGCGGCGGAAATCTCATGTCCGAGGAATGCAATCGCAATGATTGCCCCGATGCAAGCCGCAAACCGGTTCAATTTTGGTCCAGGTTTCGTCATAATTGGCTCTGCAAGAATTCTGGTGCGACTTCTGTAGCGCCCACCTTCAGGTGGGCACGTGTCGGCGTCGAAGATGTCGCCCTGAAGGGCGACGCTACACAGATCACTTCAAAAGCCAGCCCCACAAATTTCCATCGGGCGCGCGCTCGGATTGAATTTGCACGTACATGCGGCCGTTCCGCAAGTCGGCAAGCTGATCCGGCGTCAGGTCGAGCGTGCCGCTGACTGTGCCCTTCTCGGCCTTCGTGACCGTCAGTTCAAAATTTGGAATGACCGGCCCGCGAATGCCTTTCGGTCCGCGGCGAATTTGAACAGTGGTGGCAGGCGAGCGCAATCCCTCAAATGTTCCCTGAATCGTGAGCTGCTTGCCCGTCAGAGTCGCGGTGAGCGAGCCGCTTCCCGCGATGGTGGACATCATTGAGATGTTAATGGGCACCGGCGAAAGGCGCGCTCTGAATGATTCCGCGTTCTGCCCGTTTTGTGCGGCACTGGCAGAGGCGAGCGAAAAAAGCGCGGCCGTCAGGAATGCCGCTGCTGCTGCCGGTCGCCCCCGTCGCATTGCCATTGTTTGCCTCATCGGGGAAGGCCAATGAATCTGCAATCTCAAATTTGAAATTTCAAATTCGAGATTTCAGATTTGAATTCGCACAATTGAACCGTGGACTGCGGCGGAAGGACAGCACCCTCCAATGGTCGGCAGAATGAATCAGCCGAATTTGCCCGTCAATTCGCCAACGGATTCGGGCGCACTTGAATGTGATTGACGGAACCGAGGTGCGTTTCCGTGAATTTGGGCATGTACGAACTATACGTCGCCCAAATCCCGCGGCCCTTCCAGCCCGCCTTGGCGTCATCAATTCGGCCATCGAGTCCGCGCGTGTAGAAAGGTATTGGATACGCCATGCGGAACACCGTGAACGTTTCCTTCTTCGGATCGAAGATCAGCATCGAATCCGAAGTTGTTCCGGTAACGATCACCGTGTCCTTGCCAAGGCCGAGCGCATCGAATTGATCGACCCACAAGAAATAAGGATATTCGGTGCTGCCGGTTTCCATGCCCGTTCCGGTAAATTTCGGCCCCGGCAAATCCCAATACTTAAATTTTCCGGTCTTCCGATCCAGGCGTCCCAGGTGGCCGCTCCCGGCCGAGAACCACACATTCCCGTCCGTGCTGAAGTCAATGCCGTGCGAGAGGCGCCCCGGAAGAGGCAGCGGGTAGTCCGTGAACTTGCTCGTCTTTGGATCGAGCATATACAGCTTGTTCTCCGGTCCATTCACTACAGGAACGGATAGCCAAACGGTCCCATCGATGGGGCTAACAGCTGTTGCGTACCCGTTCGTCGGAATGACCTTCTTGGTATCCATGTCGGCACGCATCCAGGCATGTTCCGCGGCCGCCTCGGTCCCTGCTGGATTTGCCGGATCGATCTTGGTCGTGTCCAGTTCTCCCAGCACATCTCCATCGGTCCAGATGCGGTCTTGCCAGTCGAATTGCAAGTGATGGGTGTTGTAGGAAGTGTCGACGCCAACAAACTTATTCGTTTTCGTATCGTAGTATCCGAGCTGCATTCCGTGACTGCGCGAAAGCAGGGCCTTGGCCTCTACATCAAGCGCCGCCGGGTCAGGGTTGTCCGTGGCGATGGTGCTGGCCGACCATTTCGGGTTGTTCTCCACTCCCGGCGGGCGAGTGGGCTGCGTCATCCAGACCCTGCCATGCTCGTCGAGCATGGGATTGTGCGGGCTGGCCATCCATGCTTCCTCGGACTCACGATCGTGGTAGTAATCCACTTTCGTGCTGTACCCTTTCGAGTTTCGCGGCTGCACCTGGAGCGGTTCGACGGTGTTCTTCACCGGATCGAGAACCCACAGCACGCCGCCGCCGGTCCGGTCAGCTCCGTAAACTTTTCCATACGCGTACATCGTGGGATTGCGCTTGTCGGTGGAAGTTACATCGTGGAAAAAAGATTCGTGCGTTCCCCAATCCCATTGGGACACGACAAAGTTGCGTTCTATACCGGTGGGCCGTGGCGGAGAAGGAGGCACTTCCCCTGCCTTGATGCGCAGCTCCCAATCGACAAGAGTCTTCTCCAATAAGTCTTTGTTGAGCCGGGTGGCAGCCTGACCCATCCCTTGATTGCGCTCAAAGATCCCGTCCCAATCATCCACGTCGGTATGGCGGCGCGTCGCCACCATTCCGAGCTGATGACACTGGTTGCATCCACCCCTAAGGGCTGCGAGCCACTGTTCCTGGCTGCCATATCCCGAGGGGAGATCTTCCTTTGCGGGAGGATGAATCATCGATGTCCAATAGCTGGCAGGGTAGATCTTCGCGGCCTCCTGCGGCGTGGCGGCATTCGCCACTTGAATCTTCACCTTTGCGCCGCGCGCGGCCGGAACGCGCTCCGAGTCCTTCAGCCCGTAGCCGCGCACCCATAGCTCGTACGCCCCATCCGGCAAATCGGGCACGAGGAATCGTCCTTGATCGTCGGTGACCACGATCTTGCGGAACGGCACTTGCAACTTTGTTTCCGCGATCACCCAGACGCCAGCCTCCGGCTTTGCGCCGTTGCTGTTCAACACGACGCCGCCAATGCTGCTCTTATCGACTTGTATCCCCGAAGCGCCTTGTGGGCCGCCGGCCGCCGGTCGTGAAATAAAACAAATCAACGCCACGAGAGACCACATCATCGTGCGTGTCATTCCTCGCATGCCAGTCCTCCTCTTGCAATCCGCCAGGGATTCTTGTTTTGGGTCAGCCCGATTTAGTTGTACCGAGATTTATATACTGAAGTGGACGAAACTGCCAATTCTTTGGTTACATGTTTTGTAGCACGGGATTCTGCCTCTCCTACTAAAGGCCTCCCTAAGCCGACTTCCCCTGCAAAACTGTAAGGCGTGACCCGCAAACATCCTCGTGGTGTCATGCAATTACCGAGCCGGCCTCCGCTCCCTTTGCGAAACTGTTCTGCCGCAGAACTCCCACTAGAAGCCGGACCGAGATCGCAGTAATCTAGTAGCGGTTCCGGGCCGAAGCCCGATTTGCATTCCAGCGGGGACATTATGAGAAATCGCAGCGGAATTTCCTACTTCTTCTTATTCGGATCTATCTTGTTATTTGCGGGAATCCTATTGGCGCAGAACACGCCGGACCGCGCATTGATCGTGAACGGAAAGTCAGCGGGGATGGTCGTACAGATGGGCGGCCACGCCTATATTGACGTCGAAACCGTCGCTCAGTTCACGAATGGCTCCGTCACTCTCGAACCCAATCGTATCGTCCTTACTTTTCCGGAATCCGGATCCAGCGCGGCTCCGAGCGCCGGACTGGCGCCACAGCCGCAGGCGCCCCCGCCAGGCTTGTCCAGGAATTTTGCGAGTCTGGCGATTGCTGAATTGGCGGAAATGCGGGAGTGGAGGGGAGCCGTAGGCACCATCCTCACGTACGGCGTGCCGGTTGTGGGAAGCTGGCCACAGGACTACCACGATCACGTGGAGGCAAACCTCGACCAAGTGGGAGTGGCCGCGTCAACCGCTGCCGACGGGGACGCGATGCAACTCCTCCGCAACGAATTTTCAAACGTCTCACTGTGGGCCAATGGCGTTGTGGCGACGCGCCAGTCCATGAATGCTACAAACACCGTGGGTCCCGACACCACGCAGAACGATCAAGCCCTTGCAAAGATTTCAAATTGCAGCCGGTTCCTGAGTTCGATGCTCGTCAGTGGGGTATTTGCTGACGATCAAAGCTGCCACTAAATATCTTTTCGGTGCGGCCACCCTCGCGGGAAATTCGCCGCAACCCCTAGTGAAACCTCCCGGCAATGGAGTATATTCTGTGCCTGCTGCTTCTTCTGGGTGGTTCCCGAATTTCGGAATCCATTCGAACGGATACGCCATTTTTGTCCGGCGAGGGCTCCATTCGCCTTCTGAGCCGGCCGGACAGAAGATCGGATTGGAAAGGAAAACAGGTCATGACGGCAACATCGCCAAGCACCGGTGAGGGTGCGGCTGGAGCGAAGGCCACACCGGTTTCCGACTCGGCTTGGAAGTGCCTCCAGGGCGCGTATGACTTGCAAGTGCACGTCGCGCCTGACGTGATCGAGCGGCGAGTCGATGACCTGGACCTGGCGAAGGAATTTCTGGGGCGCGGGCTGCGGGGGTTTGTCCTCAAGTCGCATTACTTTCCAACGGCGGAACGCGCCAAAGTCGTCACGAAAGCTGTGCCAGGCATTGCGGCTTACGGGGCCATCACGCTGAATCATTCGGTGGGGGGCCTGAATCCTGTGGCGCTGGAGCTTGCGGGGCGCTCCGGTTGCAAGATCGTATGGTTCCCGACCGTGGACGCCAAGAATGAAACCGCGGGGCGCCTGGACGGTCCCAGCGTGAAGCTGCCCTTCTGGGCGAAAATTCAGCGGGAACTCGCGGCAACGGGAATCTCCCCTCCGCCGCTTACTGTGCTTGATTCGAATGGAAAGGTTTCCGAAGCCACGCGCCGCTGCATTGAGTTGATTGCCAGGCACAACATGATTCTGGCGACCGGGCACCTCGGTCGCGTTGAAATATTCGAGCTGGTGAAAACGGCGCGGGAAATGGGGACGCAAAGAGTGCTGGTCACGCACGCGGAATTCCCTTCGCAAAACCTGACGGCGGACGAACAAAAACAGCTCGCCGGAATGGGTGCCTTCATCGAGCACTGCTTCACCACCATGCACACGGGGAAAGCTCCGTGGGACGCAGTGCTCGAAGCCATTCGCGTGGTTGGCCCGGAACGATGCGTGCTCTCGACGGACCTGGGCCAAACGATCAATCCGCCGGTCGCGGAGGGCTTTGCCATGTTCACGCAGAAGATGCTGGATGGCGGATTCAGCGTCGACGAGATTCGACGAATGACGGTCACGAATCCCACTGAGCTGGTTGAGTAGTTCCTGGTTCAACAGCTCTAGTGCGGTAATTTGTGGTTCAAGGCTCTTGGAGCGCGATCAAGCGTGGCAGTCGGAGGCGTGTACCGCTCACTCAGTTAGAAGTACTTATAAAGCTAGCCTATGGAGTTCAGTTTTCGGTACAATCGACCGGATAGTGGGAATCTGATTCTCACTTCCTATTTGAAGCGCTTTCTGGGCGGCGTCGAAATAACTTGTTTAAGTAAACTGTGGAGGTCCCCCGCAGTAAGGGGCGTGAATCGGGGTTGGCAACACTGTCACGCTCCCTAGCAAATCGCTCTTTCATAGTATGTGGAGTCGGCGCTCGCAACGCCAATTCCAGATGCCTCACTAAGAGTGTATCACGGGGAGGCTGAGTCATGCCAAAGCGGAAAAAGCTTCGATTTCACATACACGAATACACGCCCTATACCTTGCCAATGGAGAGGCTAGCGGATTACCTGAAGAACCTTGCGGTCCTTTTGGGGAGTACGGAAAACGTCCATTTTGTCCAACTAGACGCCGGTTCAGTTGATTGCCAGATCGAAGCCGACGCAACCGAGGAGCCTAAAATCGTCAGCAGAGTTCGAGGCGTAAGACAGGGAACAGGAACGCAAGAGGCAAAAGCTGCGGACCAAAAGTTGCGCGAACTGCTTGAGGAAGACAAGGCCTCGGCGGAACTGGAAAGTGAAGCCGGCGATGTCGTTGCCGATTTTCCGCTCGTCAACGCGAGTGAGCAGCGGATTTTTGGTCCTTTTTGGCAATCCGGCGCTCTCGAAGGAATGCTGATCATGATAGGAGGACGAGACGAAACTGTCCCAGTTCATCTCTTGGATGACGGAAGATTTCACAAATGCAATGCGACTAGAGATGTTGCCAAAGAATTGGCCCCGCATCTGTTTAGGAGCCCGATTAGAGTTTATGGCCGCGGACGTTGGTTCAGAAATTCGCAGGGAAAATGGGAAATGAGCTGGTTTGATATCGACCGCTTTGAGCCGTTGGACGATTCGACTTTGCCGGAAGTTGTGTCGCGCTTGCGGGCAATTCCAGATAACGATCTACTGTCTTTGAACAATCCGTTGGAAGAAATGCGGAAGCTGAGACACGGCGAGGATTAATACGGTAGTATGGTAACGTTCGACACAACTTTTCTCACTCTGATGTTCATTCCAGATGCTCCACATGACATCCCCGACGCCAAGGCTCGTGTTGATTTCCTGCTTTCTGATCTCCACGGTCGCGGCGAAAAGGTCGTAGTGCCCACGCCAGCGCTCGCTGAAATCCTGATCAAGAGTGGAAAAGCAAAAGAACGAATCATCAAGGAATTGGCCAAATCGTCGAAATTCATGCTCGCACCCTTTGACCATCTAGCAGCTTTTGAACTGGCACTTATGACCGACGCCGCGCTTACTGCCGGAGATAAAAAGGCTGGCGCAAAAGGGACATGGGTCAAAGTCAAATATGATCGACAGATTGTAGCGATCACGAAAGTAAACGCGGTCACGACAATCTACTCCGATGACAATGACATGCGTGCCCTTGGGGAGCGGGAAGGCCTTAAGGTTGTCACCGTCGCAGACATTACTGTTCCAAAAGCGTTGGAGCAACCACCAAGTCCAGGTAACTTGTTCTGAATAGACAATTACCACGATCTTTGGTTCAGTAGATTTCGTGCTGTACATTGCGGTCTATCAATTCAGGGAGAATTGTTCTATGAAGCCAAGAATCGTCCGCAACATCGAACGGCCGGACGCGGAAGTGGTCCGGAAACTCGGGGAGTTCGGCACCGCCACGGTGCACGAAGCGCAGGGCCGCACGGGCTTGATGCTGCCTTATATGAGGCCGATTTATCCCACGGCGCGCATCGCGAGCCCGGCCGTGACCGTGCTATGCCACCCTGGCGATAACCTGATGTTTCATGCCGCCATCGAGGTGTGCCGCCCGGGAGACGCCCTGGTCGTGGCGACCCATTCCGATTCCACGGACGGATTTTTCGGCGAATTGCTGGCGACTTCGTGCCAGGCGCATGGAATCAAGGGACTGGTGATTCACGCGGGCGTCCGCGACGTCGCGGATTTGACCGCCATGCAGTTCCCGGCTTTTTCGCGTGCGATCTCCGCTCAAGGCACGGTCAAGGAAACGGCGGGCTACGTGAACATCGACATCGTCTGCGCGGGTGCGTTGGTCCACCCGGGCGACGTTATCGTGGGGGACGTCGACGGCATCGTCGTGGTCCCGCGCCAGCAAGCAGCGGAGGTTGTCCTCCTGTGCGAAGCGCGCCTTGCCAAGGAAGCGAAAAACCGCGAGCGCTTGCGCGCGGGCGAATTGGGTCTAGACATGTACGGCCTGCGTGAGAAACTCAAGAATTTGGGCGTGGAGTGGGTGTAGCAACATCGAGCCGGATTCTGTAGCGCTCGCCTTCAGGCGAGCATGGCGGCCCAATCCAGAAAGTGCCCGCCTGAAGGCGGGCGCTACAGAACCGTTTGAAATCTAAATGGCCTTCAACCGTCCTGCCAGTTCCGCCGAATCCGCTGCATCCTGAAACAATCGTATCGCCGCGATTCCCCCGGCGCCTGCCGTAATGCACGCGCGCGCATTTTCCAAATTCACGCCGCCAATGGCGAGCACTGGAATTTCAACTGACGCGCAGACTTCGCGCAGCCGTTCGATTCCTTGCGGCGCCCCGAATGCCGCCTTGGACGGCGTCGCGAACACCGGCCCGAAAAAAATGTAGTTTGCTCCGCCCTGCTCGGCCGCGCGGGCCGATTCCAAGGAATGGCAGGAAACACCAATCAGAAAATCCAACCGGCCAGTGGAGCGGCGCCACTCGGTTACCGCTTCGAGTGGCAAAGATTTTTCCCCGAGGTGAACTCCCGCCGCAGCCGCGGCCAGAGCGACATCCAGCCGGTCATTGACCAAGACACGCGAAGGTGTCACGCGCGTTTCGGCGACGGCGAAGCGAGCGAGCTCCACAAGAGCGCGCGCCGCGAGATCCTTCTCGCGAATGTGAATCCAGTCGGCGCCGGCCGCGGCCGCGCGCCGGATGGAATCGCGGAGCGAATGCGGGCGAAGCGGAGTGGAATCGCCCGGCAGAGAATCGCAGGGAACAGGCGCACCTTCCAACGCGCGCCGGTCCGTTACGTAGCAGAGAATTGGTTTACGTCCGGGAGGCAACGGTGTCCGTCCGGCCCCGCAGCATGCTCGCGGCGAGCAAAATATCCAGGGCGCCCAGACCGGTCACCGCTCCCCGCACGGAGGGATGAAGGAGAAAGGGAATCAGCCCGGGATACCTGTCGAGAAAAAAATTGTGATCCCAATACCCAAGCCAGGGAACCAGTATCAGCACCACTCCGAGCAGGAAAATATCAAGGGCGTGCACCAAGTGCAGGAAAGATTTCATTCGGGGTGAGTCTAACGCGCCTTCCCGAGAAGGGCAATCCGCTCGGACACGTCACGGTAATCGATGTTCATTGCGTAAACCTGCGAAAAACTGGTGTATGCAGCATGCGCGTCGCCCGCCAATTCCTGAGCGACTCCCAGATCGTACCGCAACGCAAGAATCGATTCTTGATCCAGTCCCGGCGTCTTGAGGGCCCGTTCGTACCAGATTGCAGCGATGGCCGGCTGCCCTTTCTCCATGAATGCCAAGCCCAGCAGCGTACTACATTGCATGGCATAACGGAAAGCCGGCCCCTTGTCAGCCGAGCTGGCAACCTTCTGGAATTCGCTGATGGCTTCTTCGAGCAAGCCCATTTCGCGGTAAGCGATTCCCAAATTGTAGTGGGTCTCGAGATCTTCGTCTTGCTTGGTTTCACCAAGCGCGGAACGGAATTCTTCAAACAGGTCGCCCAGAGGACCGCTGAGCGATCCGCCGGCATCGGCGGCGGGAGTGCCGTTTCCGGAGGTGGAGTGAGCCGAAGGCGCTCCCGCGGGTTCGGAAGACGGGGCGGAATTTTGCACCGCGGCGTGCACGGGCTCGGCCGGCATTCCCAGGGACGAAGTCATCGATTCCAAATCGTCAGCGAGGTCCGCGAGGAGCGAGTCCCCCACCGCGGTTTCGCAATCGGCCACTCCCACAGGCGCCGCGGTTTGGAGTTCGAGGTCGAAGGCCGGAGCCTCGGCGACGGCTTCGGCTTGCCTTTGTGCCGGCTCTGACGGAATCGAGACTGGCGCGTCTTTTCGCGGGGGCGCGGCTTCCTGGCTGGCGGGTGCCGACTCTTCCTGCATCGCGGTTTCGAGTTGCTGGGACAATGCCGCCCACTCATCGGATAGATCAACCTCGTGCACCGCTGATTCAGCCGGAGCGGGCGTGCCCATCGGTTCCGCGGGCAATGGTTCTGGCGTGGCCTCGGCAAACGGTTCGTCGAGCTCCGCTTGGATAACGGGAACGGCAAATTCCGGCGGGGCGGCGGATACAGATGGCGCGGATTTTGGCTGGTCTTCCGCGGGGGCGAGTCCGGCCGCGCGCTGGAAGCGGCGGCGGAAATCGGCAAAACGCTCCGCGCCCGCGTGGTCGTCGCGCTCGATCGCAATTTTCTCGAGGAGTGCGGCGAGCTCCGCGGTGCGGCGGTCATTGCCCGAACCGACGGAAAGATCGAGCAGGCGCTCGAGAATAGGAGTGTGTTGTGGCGCGCGCTCCAGGACGGATTCCAGGAGATCAATCGCTTTTTGCGTCAACCCATAGCTGGAAAACAAATCGACATCGGTCAAAGCCTGCGTGACGTAACGCTGAGTTTCTTCCTCGAGCGCCGGCTCGGAAGACACGGGAGCCGCTGGTCTGGCGGCTTCTTCAGTAGATACCAATTTCACGACCGGCGCAATTTCTCCCGCGATTGGTTCCATACCCGCCTTCGCGCGCAAGTGCATATATTTGCGCCGGGTGGTTTCATCCTCGGGAGTCCGTTCCATCAATTTTTCGTAGGTGGCGAGGGCCTTGGCATCGTCTCCCGAAGTTTCATATGCGTACGCGAGCTGAGCCAGCGCATCCGGCAGCCGGAACGAATCGCTGGCCCGGCCGTAAAGATCCACCAGCCATTCGAGTGGCTCGAGCTGGCCCGGTTTGCCTTCCGTAAGGCGTACGAGTGTTTGCGCCAGGGCTTCGTGCTCGCCCGAGTCGATCATCGTGTCGCGAATGAGAGCGAGCATGGCGTGCGCGCGATCCAAATCGCCGGCTTCCAGCAACGCGCCGGCAACGCGGTGCGCCATGGAATACTGTTTTGGATCGCGCGCATATATTTTTTCAGCGAGCGCGGCCGCTTTGACGGCCTGGCCGCTTTCCATATACAGGCCCAGCAACATCGACGACGTTTCGCCGCCGTCGTCCCGGCCTGGAAGAGTCTCGAGAAGTTTTCCCGCTTCCGCGCCCTTACCCGAGGCGGTCAATGCCCGCACCTTCAATAGAAACGTCGCCTGGTGCGAGGGATCCAGTTGCAAGATGCGATCGGCCAGGCGAATGGCTTCGGCGTGATCGCCTTGCTCCAGAATCTTCTGCATGGCGCTGTGGAACGTTTCAATGGATTCTTTCCGCTGACCCATGGAAAGATGCAGTTCCGCCAGCCGTATTTGTATGCGCAGGTTATCGGGCTCGGCTTCCAGCAACTTGCGCAATAGCACCGCGGCTTGCGGCTGTCGCCCCGCCTTCAATTGCATTTCGGCAAGCTGCAAATAGAGGGGCCGCGCCTCGCTCAACACTCCCTGCTGCACGTAAAGTTCGGCCAGCCGTTCCAATGGGCGGCTTTCCTCGGGAGCAAGCTTGGCGACCTTCTTGTAGATGGCGATCGCTTTGGTTGTGAAGCCGTCGTTCAGAAAAATCTTCGCCAGCCGTTCAAAATATTCCAGGGCCTGGAACGTCTCTCCTTGCCGGACAAATAAATCTCCCAAAGTCATCAGGGTGACCTGATCCTTCGGCTCGTTCTTTAGAATTTGTTGGTATTCGAGGATGGCTTGCGGCATCTTCCCTTGCTGGAGATACTTCGCGGCCGCATTGAGGTGCTTGGTCTTGTTATAGGCCATCTTCAGATGCTCTTTCCATTGTCCCGGCCGGAGAGGATGAAGTCGGACAATGGTCGATTCACAGCCGCTTCCGTTCCGGCCCTTTCGGGCTGGCATACTGCGGCGCTGTAAGCAGACCGGCCCGGCCGGTTCCCGGAAGAATGACCCGGCAGGCTTAGATTTGACGCTAGCACGCGGCAAAATCCGAAGTCAACGCGACGCATTGAAAAGCGTACGTGGCAGTAATGAGGGGGTTTAAGGGGGGACGAAGATTTGTCCTTCGGGTCGACCGCAGATCATGAACTTTCGAAGGTCGACAGCGGCAACGGGGTCTGCGTTGCTCCCGCAGCCCAGCAGGAAGCGTCACGCACCGGGGCAAAGGAAAATCGATGGTGCGGCGTGGGGCCGTGCGCGCGCAGGGCGGCGAGATGGTCGGGTGTGGCGTAGCCTTTGTGCCGCGCGAGCCCGTACAGCGGATAAATTCGGTCCCATTCGAGCATCTGCCGATCGCGTTCCACCTTGGCGATGATCGAGGCAGCCGCAATCGAAATCGAAAGCGCATCACCGTGAATGAGCGATTTCTGCTCGATCAGCACATCGAGCTGCATGGCGTCGAGAAGCAAATAATCGGGCGGGATTTTCAACTGTCGCAGAGCTTCCGACATGGCCTGTCGGCTGGCCTGATAGATATTCCAGGCATCGATGCGGCGCGCATCGACTTCCGCGATCGCCCAGGCCAAAGCATGTTCGCGAATTCGCATCGCCAGAACTTCGCGGCGCTCGGCGGGCAATTTCTTGGAATCGTCGAGGCCGACAATCCGCCGCTTCGGGTCCAGTATGACGGCCGCGGCAACGACCTGGCCAAATAGAGAGCCGCGCCCCACTTCGTCAAGACCGGCAATCCTTTGCCAGCCGCACTTGCGGGCTTCGCGCTCGAATCGGGAAGAGCATCGCTTCCGCATCGCCGCGGATTTTAGCACGACAGAATTTAGAATAAGTCGCAAATTGATTGCGTGGACGGCGGAAGGAAGACAATCGGGCGCTGCGTGCCGTAAGAAATAAAAAGCCCAGAGAAACTTTCCCTGGGCTTTCAAAAAACAAATGCTCGATTTGGAATCCTAAGATTCTTTTTCCGCAGCCACGGTTTCGGGTGTCTCCACACGCTCGACCCGCTGCAGGCGCGCTGCCTTGCCCTTTAGCCCGCGCAGATAATACAGCTTGGCGCGGCGCACGCGGCCCTGGCGCAACACCTCGATGGAACTGATTGACGGCGAGTTGGCCGGGAAAACGCGCTCAATCCCGACTCCAAAGCTCACGCGCCGCACGGTGAAGCTTGCCCCCGTCGATTTCCCGCGCTTCTTGATGATCACGCCCTCGAACGGCTGGATGCGTTCCTTATCGCCTTCGCCTTCCTTCAACCGAACGTGGACGCGCACGGTGTCGCCGGGCCGCAGCGCGGGGAAGTCTTTGCGCACTTGTGCTTCCTGAAACTTTTCAATCACGCGATTCATGGCTCAGATTCCCGGCAGACCCACTCAGGCGGGGTCAGCACTGCAAACACAATCGTTGAGTATAGCGGAAATCCCGCTTTTCCACCATCAAAAATAGGCCGTCGCTAACCAGCGCCCACTCGTTCATAATTCGCTGAGACGGAGTTACTTGGCTTTGTAGAAAAATTTTCGTGTAGATTGTAATTGCGGCATAAAGAGAAGATATCAAGACGGCGATTGCGCCCAGTATGGAGGCGGCCCGGATCGGCACCGTCGAGAATGCGAATATCCCATCCAAGGCGAGCTTGAGACGCCTAAGCGCGCTGTATTTGCTTTCCCCGGAATGGGGTTCGGAACGCTCCACGGCGATGCCGGTCTGCCGAAACCCGACCCAACTCCTCATTCCTCGCAAATAGCGATGATGTTCCGTCATGCCGCGCAACTGTTCCACGACGCGCCGCGACATCAACCCGCAATCACCCGCATCGAGGGGAAGCCTGATGTCGGAAAGCTTGGACATGATCCGATAGAAAAGAAAGAAGCAGAGCCGCAGCCACCAGACTTCCTTGCGTTGCTTCCGCTGCGCATAAACGACATCGTAGCCTGAGAGATAAAGTTTCACGAGATCCGGAATGATCTCGGACGGATCTTGAAGATCGCCGTCGATCACTACGACCGCGTCCCCACTGGCGTAGTCCATTGCCGCCGTCAGGGCAGCCTGATGGCCGAAGTTTCGCGACAATGCAATCACCTTGATTCTCGGATCAAGCGCCGCAGATTCCTCAAGGATTTCCAGCGTTCGGTCCGAACTCCCATCGTCCACAAATACGATCTCGTGCGGCCCGTCGGGAACACCATCCAGCACGCCGCACACGCGGCGGAGAGACTCGGGTATCACAGACTCTTCATTGCGCACCGGCACCAGCACCGACAAGGATATTTGCGTTTCATTCATTCTGAAGGCCCTTCAAGATCCTCTAACCGCGTCAAGATTGCTCCCCACCGCCCTGCCAAATGATATTCGAGGAACCAGAGGCGGATAAGAATCTGTAATCCTCCCCCGATTTGCCGGCAGAACCGGCTCGAAAAGTAAACAAGATGATCCCTAGAAGCGTATCGAGGCGTACTTGGACATACAAGACGTTGTGCCTTTTCAGGCATCGGACCCGCACCCAGGAAATCGCAGATCCGAATCAGAAACGATCCGGGACCTGCCGCTCACACGCAGGAAATAATCCGGTTAGTACATGGTTGAAGGATCCGGTTGCCCCGTTACCGGCCGCAACATCGTGAGGGAAGCCGGGTAGGGCAGCATTTGTACTTTTCCGTTAAGTCTCTTATCAGGTTCTACGAGCCAGACCGTTCGATTGGAGAAGTAGCGAATCAGCTCCTGGTTGCGATCGGGATCCATATCCCGCGCCCAAATAACTTTTGCGCCGTCTATATCACTCGGGTTATAGACTCACTCATTGTGCACCGTATGCCTCGGCGCGTACCGCACGATGACAAGGTGCTGCCCCGGCTGTTGCTCAAGCCATTTCAAAATGCCGGCGCGCTGCGTATTCCCGATCAATATGGAATACCACGAATGAGGCAAGTCGGTGACGATGTTGAAGCCGAGGGATGATTGCGCCGTGGCAAGCATGAGCGAGAACAAACAAATGAGTGGCACGGCGCGCATCGCAAACAGGACCCTCGCTTTTCCGCGCCTGCCGCATACATATGCAAATCGTGTTGCTTGAACGACGAAGGCCAGAAAAATCGCGGTCAGAGGCGCCGCATAATGAGGCAGGTATTGGACCTCGAGCAACAATCCGGCGAGTCCCACACCAAAACACAGGAACAAGAATCGTAGCCGGCCCAGGAATACAGGCCGGGACCCGCCGATCAATACCGCCATGACAATTGGGAACCCAAGCGCAGCCCCCAGGTAGAACATCGAGAGCCTTTTTATCTTGAGCGATGTCGCTACGATCCATCCAGGGAAAGAACGGAGCTTTTCATATTGCGGCAGATCCCAGTCCATATACAATTCCTTGATCATTTTGTAGTGATAAGCCGGAATGGGCCGCAGAGTTTGCCAGGGGAAATAAGGAATCGGATTGATGGTTGCCATGCTGACCGCATAGGGCGACCGCAAGGGGTTCCCAGTCACTCGCCAATTGTAATAACCGATTGCACCGGCCGTCAGAGCGAGCAAAAGCGCAAGAGGCAGAACAACGCGCCCTAACAGCAACCGCAAACGCGGTCCCTTGCTTGCGCCCAGCCACATGAGCATGCCCGCGGCCACCGGCAGGCACAGCACGAATCCTTCGTAGGGCCTGTTGTTAGCGAGAATTGCGAGTCCCAATCCCATCAACAATACATCCGCGATTCGCTGATGTTTTCGGAGCCGGGGGAAAGCGCCGAGGACGAGCGCTCCACCGATGGCGGCGATGGCGCCACCCCAATAGGAATTCGCCCAATAGCTAAAGACGCCGAACCGCATCACGGCCAGGAGACCCCCCAAGAACGCCCAACTCGGCGGAAGCCACCCTTGCAACATCCAGCAGATTGCCGCACACATGATTCCCACACTCAACCAGACTCCCACGAATGGATGCCCGCCAATGATTTTTCCCGCGGCAAGCACCAAACCCTGGGCCGGAGGCACAATTCCCATGTACGTCGGCTCTTGAAGAACATGAAAAGTCTCGAAATGAATCCGCATGGGATGAGGTGGATTGGTTAGCCGGCCGTGAGAAAAAGTGTCAGCCATGAGCAGGTTTTCGTATTCGTCATGAACGGCCGGGACAGAAACGGGCAAGAGAGGCAACACGGCGGCGCGCGCGATTAATGCCAGGATTCCAACCGCAACGCCGACTAATATGCGCCACCGCGCGATCCGTGCAAAAGCTCGTTTCAGTGCGGCGAATTGCGCCGAAGCAAGGCGCGGAAATAAAAGTGAAATAACGACGATCAGGAGAACGACGTACCACTCCATCTCTTCCACTGTGACGCTCGTGAGCAATTCAGAAAGGAGAGCAAGCATTAAAATCCCACGACGAGAGTGTCAATCGACGAAATAACGGGTTTAACCGACATCCTCCATGCTAACAGCCATGCAAACTCCACGGATGCCTTCATCCCGTTCTGTGTCGCAAAGGAGTTATCCCGCTGATAGAGTTGCCGGTGAGCGAGTGGGTTCGATGAAAAAACCGCGCTACTGTAACCCGTCGAAAATCAGGGCCACAAGGGACTCCAAACCACAATCACCGTGCATAAACCGACACCTGCAGCCTGAGCGGATCAAGTCGGCCCGTCCAGACCGTGGTAAAAATGAATCGAGGATGTTTCCGAGCTTCAGAAGAAATAGATGTGTTGGCAAAGGATAATTGTTCTTCGACGCTACCTAGCCGCCCCATGATCAATCCAAGTTTTCCACCGGAAGTACACTCACTATTTCCAGGCGCCCCTGACTTGCGCCAAATCGCTCACAATTCCATGCGATGTTGGATGAGTTTCCGCGAAACTCTGCGCCCAAGTTATGGGCTCGCCGGGCGCGAGGTTGCCTCACGCATGTTCACGATCCGCGGGAGATTCATCGCGCTAACATGAGCGCCCCCGTTGCACGCTCGATCAGTTTCAAGGGCCGTTGGGCCGAAATCACTCTGTTTGCAGCCATATTTTCGTTGTTGGGACTCTTTATGACCTGGTATGTAAGGCACGAGCGGTTCATTTATTTCTGGGATTACGTCGGATATCACGATTTCTATATCAACCTGGGCCTGGCGTTCGAGCAGAACATGTTCCGGGCGTTACACTTTGTCCTTCTTTCCGTTCGAGAGAGCGACTACAACCTACTGCCAACTTTGTTCCTCGTGCCTTTCCGCCTGGCTTTCGGACCGGGCAGACTCGCTTATATCCTGTCCCTGACTGTGACTTTTGTCTTCCCGTCGGTCGTGCTTTTTTTGTATGTGGTGCGTCGCCTGTCGGCGAGGAATACAGCGCAAAACACATTCGACGAAGCAGGGCTTACACTCCTAACGTTATCGGCAGTTGCATTCTTGCCCGTGCTGTGGGTCCCGGTCGTGTTCGGCTCCGTCGATGTGGGCGGCTTCCTCATTATCTTGATCGTGCTCCTGCTTTATTTTCGCGCCGATCTTGTGGACCAGACCTGGGGGAGCCTGGTATCCATGGCGCTCCTCCTGTGCCTGCTGGTGTTGTACCGCAGGTGGTACGCCTATTGGGTAGTGGGTTTCTTTGGGGCCCTGGCCGTTTGCGAAGGTGTTCGGTGCGCAACGGACAGAGAGCGTCGCACTCATTTCTTAATCATCGCTAAGAATATTTTGATACTGGGGGCAGTTTCCTTCCTTTCGTTTTTTCTGATTGCTACTCCGATCGCACTGAAAATGCTGACCACGAATTACGGAGACATTTATTCGGCCTATCGGTCGAGCCATCCGTTTCTTCACAACCTCGGAGAGCTCTATGAGCATTTCGGGCTGTTGACCATTTTGTTGGCCGGCCTCGGGGTCGTGCTCTCCGCGATGAACGAAAAGAGGCGGGCTGTCACCTATTTTCTTTGCGTGCAATTTGCCATCACCTTCGTGCTGTTTACACGAACGCAGGATTTCGTACTCTCTTCCCGCGGGCAATACGTCGGCGTGCAGCACTTTTATTCGGCGCTCGCAACGCTTGCACTCTTCCTCGCGTTTTCCGTGCAGGACCTGTTTCTGTGGGTCCGGAGCCGTGCCGGAAAGGTGGCGCTCCTTCTCGTGTTTCTGGCCGCAAGTTTGGCGAACTTCTCCGTTACCTTCCTGCCCCGTGCGGACGGGCTTCTGAAAGCTGTAGACTTTACATTGCCGAGCGCGCGGGAATATCCCATGGTCCGGACGGATCTGGGTCAAATCCAGGCGTTACTGGACACTTTGAGTGATATCGCCAAGGATCCAATGTCAACAATTTACATTCTTGCAAGTTCATTTAGTCTTAACACCAGCATCGCCCAGGAAGGATGTTTCCTTTTGCAGAGGCCTCATCGTGAGCTGTCGCGCACAATTGCCTCGACGAATGACGTGGATAAGCGAGACGGTTTCCCGGTCCAGTTCCTCGTCGCGCGCTACGTCGTATTGACGGTACCTTTTGCCTACCACCTTCCGCCGCAGGATCAAAAGGTGATTGGCGTTCTCGCCGATCAGCTCGTGAAGGGGGGAAGGGATCGGGAAATCCTACGAAAAATTGAATTATGAATTCAGGTTGGATGACGGCAGCAGCGCCCTCATATACAAAAAAACTCGGCCGCTGAACCCAAACGATTTGAAGATGCTTTCAGATCAGTTTATTGAGTTTTACCCCAACAATAGAGCCGAGTTTGAACTCTCGCCAGAACTTATTCGTCAAGTGAGTGCATTGTAGGCGAGCGTTCAGGCGGGCAGATTATATTCCTATCATTGATTGTGACCCCTAAGCTGGCTACCCTCATATCTGCAAGTCATTTGGCGCGATGGATTCCGTGCAAAAACTAGAATGGATGATTCTTGCGGTTTGCCTGGCGCTCGTCTGGCCTAAACCCTGTTTGGGTGATCCGATTCTGGATTGGGTCGAGCGAAGGTTTTCCGAATTCGCGCGAAACAAGCGGCTTGCCGTGGCGGCCATTGGCGGGGTCACGATTCTTGCGCGAGTGGCGCTCTTGCCGTGGCTGCCCGTGCCGCAGCCAAAGGTGCACGATGAGTTCAGCTACTTGCTTGCCGCGGACACGTTCGCTCACGGGCGGCTGGCGAATCCGCCGCATCCGCTCTGGATTTTTTTCGACACCTTTCACGTCATCCAGCATCCGACGTACGCCTCGATGTACCCGCCCGCGCAAGGAATGGCGCTGGCCATCGGAAAATTGCTTGGCCAGCCGTGGATCGGCGTACTGCTGAGCGTTGCCGCCATGGGCATGGCGTTCACGTGGATGCTGCAGGGATGGATGCCGCCGGAATGGGCGCTTCTCGGCGGCGTTCTGGTATGGATGCGCTTTGGCGTGTTCAGCTACTGGATGAACAGTTATTGGGGCGGAGCGGTGGCGGCGACAGCAACTGCCCTGGTCTTGGGAGCTTTGCCCCGAATCTGGGATCAACAACGCCCGCGAGATGCGATTGTTTTCGGTTTCGGAGCAGCCATTCTTGCGGTCAGCCGGCCTGTCGAAGGTGCTATTTTTTTCATTCCGTTTGGCGCGGCTCTTCTGTGGTGGGCGCTACGACTGAACGTTCCGACGCGAGGCTCTGCGATGAGGCGCATCGTTTTGCCTATCGCCGCAGTTCTCGCTTGCACCGCGGGATTCATCGGCTATTACAACTGGCGTGTGACGGGAAGCCCCGCTGTTTTCCCTCACTTCATCGAGCAGCGGGAAATCACTACTGCTGTTTTCTTGTGGCAGCATGACAAGCCGCCCATCTCCTATGCCAATCCGCAATTCGACGACTTCTACCACAATTTTCTGCCGAGCTTGTATCAGACCAGCTGGGCCGCCGCAGAAGGGCAATGGTGGTACAAGTCCACGGATTTTTGGGAGTTTTTTCTGGGGCCTGCGCTTTCGATCCCATTCCTCGCCCTGCCGTGGTTGTTAAAAGAGCCGCGGAATCGGTTGCTGCTCGTTCAGGCCACTCTTTCGGCCGTCGGACTCTGGGTCGTCGTGTATTACCACGCGCATTATGCGGCGCCGCTCATGGCCACTGTCTTTGTGTTGATGATGCAATGCATGCAAGTCCTGAGGCGATTGCGCGTCTTCGGCAGGGCTGTTGGCATTGCATTGACGCGGCTCATTGTCCTATTCAGTTTGCTCATTGGACCGACCTATTTCGCGCAGGCGGTGATTGGCCAGCCAAGCGCTTTGTTCGAATGGTCGCATCGCCACAGCGCGTATGCGCTGGCGTTGCCGGTGCTTGGCCTGTTAGCACTAAGAATGGTGAGTTCGTTTGCCAGACCGCCTGCGGCGGCCCGCGGGGCGTGGTTAGGCGCGAGTCTCGAACTCCTAGTGGTCATTTTTTTCGTGCTGCAAATTTGCGAGATTCAAAGGAATCTCTACGCGGATGCTTTTCCCTACGTGGATGACCTGAACGAGCCCTTTCGAAAGCCGGTCGAAAACCAGTTGGCGGCGCTCCCCGGCGAGCACCTCGTCCTGGTGCGCTATTCGAAAGATCACAATTCCGGCGAGGAGTACGTTTACAACGACGCCGACATCGATCATTCGAAAACCGTCTGGGCGCGCGAGATCCCTGGTATGAATCTCGGACCCCTGCTCAATTATTTTCGAAACCGGGATGTCTGGCTTTACGAGCCGGATGAGGACGATGAGAGCGTAACTCCCTACTCGCCGCACTAGCGTAATCGAATCCACACGGGCAGTGCTCGAGCCATTGACATCTACCGCGCTAAGAGGTGGGCCGGCCTCCAACAAATGCGCTTATTGGGAATAATCCCTCACATTGAAACAATCGCTCTCGAAGAGCAGTTCCAGTAGAATCTCAACCACAGGAAAGATTCATCTGAAGACGCACACGGCGTGCTTCGGATGAACAGGGTTTGCAAACCCATGATCGACACAGCACTCGGTGACAAGGTGGTGGTAGTGACCGGGGCTAACAATCCTCATGGAATCGGCGCTGCTGTGGCCAAAGCATTCGCTGCGCAAAGAGCGAAGGTGTTCCTTCATTATTTCCGGAGCAAGAGCTCAGCCCGCAAAGGGTCGGGGAATGCTTCTTCTCCCGGCGAGGCATTCTATTACTCACAACAAGTTAAGACCGCCGACGAAGCTCTGGAGGCCATACGTGAATGGGGCGCACAAGCTCACGCCTGGGAGGCTGATTTGTCGGATGTATCCGTTATCCCGGAGTTATTCAACTACGCCGAAAGAGCGTTAGGACTGGTTGCAGTGCTTATAAACAACGCAGCATATTGGGAGGGGGACACGTTTCTTCCCGCTGGCGGCGAACTAGCGAACAAGTTAAACGAGTTGTGGACAGATCGGCCTCAAGCCGTCTCTGCTGGCAGCTTTAACCGCATCTTTGATGTCAATACGCGAGCGCCTGCATTACTTATGGCTGAGTTTGCGCGAAGGCTGATCGAGCGAAAGGCCGGGTGGGGTCGCATCGTCAATGTGAGCACTGCCGGGGCGCATTGTTTTCCATCCGAAATTTCCTATGGCGCAAGTAAGTTAGCGCTCGAAAGTTACAGTCGAAGCGCAGCGGCAGAATTGGGACGATGGGGTATTACGGTCAATGTCGTATCCCTCGGGCCGGTACAAACGGGCTGGATTACACCCGAGCTGGAGAAGGAAATCTTGCCCACGATTCCGATGGGAAAGATCGGCAGCCCGGAAGAGGTTGCGGATGTGATTGTCTTTTTGGCATCGGAGCAAGCGCGCTGGGTGACAGGGCAAAAATTATATGTTGGCGGGGGGCATGGAATGTGATCTGCGTTCCACCCCTGATTTGCCCTGCCGTTTCGGAATCTGTGAAAGTGTTCCCCTATTTCAGATTGGGTGGTCCAGTCATTAGCAAATCCGGCCGATTTCGGAGTGTTTTTTCCAAGGCTTTTTGCTTGCGCCAGCGGTGAACTTCCTCGTGATTTCCGCTAAGCAAGACCTCGGGGACGCTCCAGCCGCGGATTTCGGCGGGGCGCGTGTAGTGGGGATAATCCAGTAGAGCGTGATTGGTGACTGATGGCCAGGGACTGGTGGTCGTAACAATTGCTTCGACCGTGTCCGTTGAGAGGATGCTGAAGGATTCGTTTACGGCGGAATCTTCGTTGCCCAGGGCGCCGGGGATCAGGCGCGTGACGGCGTCCACGATGAGTGCGGCGCCCAATTCGCCACCGGAAAGAACAAAGTCGCCGATCGAGAGTTCGTCTGTGGCGAGGTGTTCGGCCACGCGTTCGTCCACTCCTTCATAGCGCCCGCACAGCAGGATGACGCGATCGAGTTGCGCAAATCGGCGCGCGGTGTCCTGGCGAAATATTTTCCCGGATGCGGACAGCAGCACGACGGCAGTGCCAGGACTCCCTGCGGAATCCGTGCCCGCAAGTGATTCCACCGCCTCGAACAGCGGCTCGGGTTTCAGGACCATACCTTCGCCGCCGCCGAACGGACGGTCATCGACGGTGCGATGGCGGTCGTGCGTGAAGGCGCGCAGGTCATGCACGCGCACATCCACGAGGCGCACCTCGCGCGCCCGGCGCACGATCCCGTAATCCAGCGGACCGGCAAAAAATTCAGGGAAAATCGTGATGATATCGAACTGCATGGCAGGGACAGTGTAACGCAGCAGGGGTCAGCTGCGATTCAAATCGCGCAAGCCTTCCGGCAGAGCCACGTCAATGCGTTTCGCTTTCACGTCAATCTGAACGCAAAATTCGGCCGCGAGCGGCACCAGGACTTCGCCATTATTCGTATCGATCGCAAGCAACGCCGCGCCGCCCGGAAATTCGACGTCGCGCACGGAACCCAGCGCCGACGAAGCGCCCGCTTCCCACACTTCGCAACCGACGAGATCGCTGACAAAGTAGCTCCCGGCGGCGAGCCGCGCGCGCTGCTCGATCGGCACCTGAACTTCTAACCCGCGCAGGCTTTCCGCGGCTTCCATACTGTCAACATCCGCAAACTGAAAAACAGCTAGGCCGCCCCGGCTTGGCGAAAGCCAGCAGCGCTGCACGCGGACATGCCGGGGCGCGCTTCGCCCGTCGGCAAGCCACACTTCGCGCAAATTCGGTAAACGCTCGGGAAAATCAGTCAGGATTTCGGCGGCCACTTCACCACGCAGGCCGCGAGGGCGCAGAATTCTCGCAAGTGTTACGCCGGTGAATTTTTCCGCGGGCAATCTATTCGAGGATTTCAAGCGTCAGGCGTTTCCGAATTTTCATCCCGGCGGCGCCGAGGATCGTACGTATGGATTTCGCCGTCCGCCCCTGCCGTCCGATCACCTTGCCCAAATCTTCGGGATGCACGCGCAATTCAAGCACGGTTACTTGCTCCCCATCCACTGCTCGCACCTGGACTTGTTCGGGATGATCGACTAATGCCTTCGCAATCGCTTCCACAAGATCCTTCATGGGGCCCTCCCTCAGTCACATTCGCAGGTTCAACTTGAGTTCGCACTTGTGCAGGTTCCGAGGGCCATTGGAACCTTCCTTGAACCACCGCGAGGCGGTTCAAGCGATCTTTTGGGCCTTAAAAAAACTGCGTACAGTGTCGCTGGGTTGCGCACCGACCGACAGCCAGTACTTCACTCGCTCGGCGTTCATCTGAATTAACGCTGGCTTCTTGAGCGGGTCGTAGGTCCCGACGATCTCGACAGTCCTGCCATTGCGGGGTTTGCGCTTGTCGAGCACGACAATGCGATAAAACGGTTGCTTCTTCTTGCCAATTCTTGCCAAGCGGATTGCCAGCACGTTTCACTTCCTCCTGGCCCAAGATTATAACTGGTTCCACTTCGTTGCGATACCCCGCAGACCTTCCAATCCCCTGATTGGCCCACTTCTGCAGATGCGCGGCGGAAGCTAAGGTTTGTCTGGGATATTGAGGCAGGATGCGCCCGTGGCACGCAGACGGGCCGGAAGGACTTACGACACGCCGCTGAGTTTGCCGAGGCCCTTGAGGCGGCCCTGGGCGGCGAGCGCACCGTACTGCTTCATCATCTGGCGCATCAGCAGATATTGTTTCAGCACCTGATTCACTTCCTGCACCGAAGTGCCGCTGCCGCGGGCGATGCGCTTGCGCCGTTTGCCGTCGATGACGTTGTGATCGTTGCGCTCCGAATTGGTCATCGAATTGATGATGGCCTCGATGCGCTTCAGGTGCGATTCGTCGACGTGCACGTCCTTGGGGACCTTCGACAATGGACCCACTTTTGGGAGCATGCCGAGCACCTGCTCGAGCGGGCCCATCTTGCGGATCTGCCGCAACTGGTCGCGGAAATCCTCGAGCGTGAATTCGCTGCGGCGCAGTTTGCGCTCGAGTTCGGCCACTTGCTTGGCGTCCACGGACTGCTCGACGCGCTCGATCAGCGAAAGCACGTCGCCCATGCCCAGGATGCGCGAGACGATGCGCTCGGGATAGAACGCGTCGAGTGCGTCGTATTTTTCGCCCGTGCCCACGAACTTCACCGGCGCGCCGGTTACCTTGCCAATGGAAAGCGCCGCGCCGCCGCGCGCGTCGCCGTCGAGCTTCGTCAGGACGACGCCCGTCAGGCCGAGCCTCTTGTGAAATTCGCCCGCGGAGCGGACCGCGTCCTGCCCGATCATCGCGTCGGCCACAAACAAAATCTCCGCCGGCGTGAGTTCTCGCTTCAGAGTGCCAAGCTCTTCCATCAATGTGTCGTCGATGTGCAGGCGGCCGGCGGTGTCCACCAAAATCACATCGTGCGCGGAAAGTTTGGCTTCGCGAATCGCGCCGCGCACAATTTCGAGAGGCTTGTCGGTGCCCGTGCCGGGCCAGCACGGGGCGTTGATTGCTTTGGCCACCTGCGAAAGCTGTTCGCGCGCCGCCGGACGGTAGACGTCGGTGGAAACCACGATGGGCCGGTGGCCGTGCGCGGAGAGCCACTTCGCCAGCTTGCCGGTGGTTGTCGTCTTGCCCGAGCCTTGCAGGCCGACGATCATCCACACCGACGGCGGGCGCGAGGAGAAAAGCGGCTTGGCGTGCTTGCCGAGCAGCAGCGCCAGCTCATCGCGCACAATCTTGATGACTTGCTGGTCGGGCGAAAGTTGCAGCAACACTTCGGAGCCGAGCGCCTTATCGCGAATGTGTGTCAGCACTTCGTCGATGACGCCGACGTTGACGTCGCCTTCGAGGAGCGCTTCGCGGATCCCCGCGAGCGCTTCGTCCACGTGCTCCTGCGTGAGTTTTCCCTGGCCGCGCAGGTTCTTGAAGACTCGTTGCAGCTTGTCTGTCAGGTTCTCAAACATCGGGCTCTGCCCCTACGATCGAATTCGCGAATGCCTTCGAGCGAATCTTCATTCTAGCAGGATGGATGCCGCGTCCGCCATGTGAGCTGCGGCTAGCTCAATTCGGGAAAACGAGAAGCATTTAACACAGAGAACACAGAGGGCGCAGAGAAAACCTGGCTGGAAACTTTCGTGGACAGACCGAATCGCTGGAGCAGGATTGGTTTGATGATCGCGGTCCACTTGGCGTAGAGCTTTGCGGTCGGGTGCAGGCCGTCGGCCTTGAATAAATCAGCAGGCAAATTCCCATTCGTGTCGAACGCAATCGTGGCGATGTCGATGTATTGCACGCGCTGCTGCGTCGCCGCGTAATCTTGCATGAGCTTGTTTGTCGCTTTCATTTCGGGCCATTGCTTCCGGCGCAGATTGGACGGCTTGATGGAAAGGATATAGATCCAGGTGTCCGGCAACGCGCCGTGCACGGTCTGGACGAATTTCCGGAAGTCGCTCGCGACCATTTCGGGCGTTTTGACGGAACCTTCCGCGAGATCGTTGTCTCCTTCGTAGACGACCACCGCGCGCGGGCGGTACGCGATCACGATGCGGTTCGCATATAGATCGAGGTCGGAAAACTCGGAGCCGCCAAAGCCTCGATTGATCACGTCGAGCGGCTTCATGTCCGAAACGAGCGTGTCCCAAAACCGAAAGCTGGAACTTCCCGCGAAGACAATGCACCCGGGTTTGGGCGGATGCACTTTATCTTGCTCCTCAAAATCACGAATCGCCGGCTCCCATCCCTGCGCGAACACCCTCGGCACAAAAACACGCACACCAAGGCCGAGCAACATCACAATGCAAATCCCCGCACCGATGAAATATTTTCGCGCCGCGGCGCTGGCCGGCCATCGCATACGCTCAAGACTATACCTCGCCCCCCATGAACATCAACTCCCTGACGGTCGCATCGGCGCGCGCTACTTCTCAGAAAACATCGTGATGGGGTCCGGCGATGATTGTAGAGTGGGTTGAATACCGGATAGCGAAAACGGAAATCCCGGATTCACTGAGGAGGACCACGTGAAAGATGATCGCGGCGACCAGCCAGCCACAAAGGACAGCTCAATCCCGACGAGCCTAACGCGGCGCCGCATGTTGCAAGGCGCTGGCGGAGTGATCGCGGCCGCGGCGCTTCCCACGGCGCGGTTGACGAGCGCAGGCCTGCGCCGCCGCCAGGAATCTCCGAAGCCGTCCGCGGCAGCCGCCACCGATCTCACCGGCCAGTTGGCGCGCTATATGGTGGAGGCGCGCGACCGGACTCTTCCGCCAAACGTCGCGCTCGAGGGCAAACACCATATCCTGGACACGCTCGGCGCGATGGTTTCCGGCAGCCGCCTCAAACCCGGAGAAATGGCCATCGCTTACGTGCGGGCGCAAGGCGGCGTCCCCGAGTCTTCGGTCATCGGCACAGACATCAAAACTTCCGCGATCAACGCCGCGCTGGCCAACGGCATGTGCGGCCATGCCGACGAAACGGATGACGTCGAGCTGATTACCAAGACGCATCCCGGCTGCTCTTCCGTGGCCGCCGGGCTGGCCATGGCGGAACGCGAAGGCCGCTCGGGCATGGAGCTCCTGAGGGCCGTCGTCCTGGGCTACGACGTGTGCTGCCGTTTTCTGATGGCGCTGGGGCCAGACCTCGTCCGTGGCACGCACCGCAGCGCGGAAGGTGTCGGCTCCACGTTCTCGGCTGTGGGAGCCGCGGCGTCTCTGGCTCGCTTGGATGAAACCGGTATGCGCTACGCGCTCTCGTACGCCGCGCAGCAAGTGTCCGGCCTGTGGAGCTGGACGCAGGATAACGAGCACGTGGAAAAAGCGTTCGACTTCGCCGGGATGGGCGCGCGCAACGGCGTAACTGCCGCGACAATGGTCCAGGCAGGATTTACCGGCGTGCGCGACGTCTTCGATTGCGAGCACAACGTTCTCGAGGCGCTCTCCTCTCAACCGCATCCCGCGGAAATGGTGGCCGGCCTGGGCAGCCATTTTTGGGTTGCCGAAACGTCCATCAAGACCTATTCCGTCGGCTACCCCATCCAGTCCGCCCTGGACGCGTTCCTCACCCTGCGCCGGGAAAATTCATTGCGTGTGGAAAATGTAGAGCGCATCGTGGTCCGTCTGCCAGCGGACGGCGCAGGGATCGTGGACAACAGTTCGATGCCCGACGTTAACCTGCAATACATCATTGCGGTGGCTCTGGTCGATGGCGCGGTTTCCTTCGTGGACAGCCACTCGCGTGAACGAATGGCGGACCCGCAAATCCGCGCCGTGAAAGAACGCGTGCAACTGGTCGCGGATCAAAAGCTGGTGGACCCGGCAGCGCCTCGCAGCGGAATGGTGGAGGCAACGCTCAAGGACGGGCGCACCGTGAACCACTTCACGCGCTTTCCTCCCGGCACGAAGGAAAACCCGCTCAGCACCGAGGGCCTGAACGCCAAGGTGCGCGACTTGATGGTTCCGGTCCTGGGCGCCGAGAGGACAGCGACGCTCATTCAGCGCGTGAACGCGCTCGAGGATGTGCGCGATGTGCGCGAACTTCGGCCGCTGTTCACACTGTAGCCCGCATTTCTCAACAGCTAGAGCTCTTCCATAAATCATGCAGCGTATTTGGCGTTAAAAAAGAAACTCTTGCAGTCGGCGGCCGAGATGGCTTGGAAAGCAGCCTTTGTGGCCACGAGCAATTCGCTCTCCGTACGGGGAGCTTTGCTGCGGAGGATTTGCTTGATCTTGCTCCACATATTTTCGATGGGGTTGAAGTCTGGTGAATAGGGCGGCAGGTACAGGAGACGGGCACCGACTGCTTCGATAGCCTCGACGATTCCCCGGATTTTGTGCGTGGCCAGGTTGTCCATGATCACCAACTCCCCCTTTTGCAGGGTGGGTGCCAGCCCCTGTGCGACCCATGCCAAAAACATCTCCCCGTTCATGGGGCCTTCAAAAAGCCAAGGGGCGCACGGACCGTTCCAGCGCATGCCGGAGATGAGCGTGCGGGTTTGATAGTGTCCGTGCGGGATGCGGGCCACCAGTCTTCGCCCCCCGAGTGCCCGACCGCGCAAACGGGTCATTTTGGTGTTGGCCCCGCTTTCATCCACAAACACCAGCCGGGTCGCCGGCTCCACAGCCAACTGCTCATGCCATCGAGCCCTTTTTTCGGCCACGTCCGGTCGGTTTTGTTCGGCGGCGAACAGAGTTTTTTTTATACCTCCAACCCAGTTGCCGAAGCCACAAATCCATCGTGGAAGTCCTAAAGGGGCGGTCCATGCGGGCACCCAACTCTGCCAGTGTTGCGTCCGGCTGCTTGGACAGCAGTCTTTGCAGGCGCTCCTTCCGCTCCTGCGTCAGCAGCGTGCTACGTCCACATAAATGGGTCTGGGGCTGGAGCGTGCCGCGCTGCCGGAACTGTTGGCGCACCCGGCGCACCGCCGCCACGCAGAAACCCGAAAACTCTGCGATCTCGCGGGTGCTTTTGCTCCGTTCATAGAGTTGCAGAATGCGCCGGCGCACCGGCAACGGTATCGCTCGCATAGGCACACACTCTGTCAAACAATCTCTCTTTTGTAAAGCTACATCATTTATGGAAACGCTCTAGTAGCGTAGGCTTCAGCCTGCGGGGTTTTCGTGGCCTGGCAAGATCAAAACCCGCAGGCTGAAGCCTGCGCTACGGTGGTACTATCCGCTCGTACGTCCGAGGACACAGCCTCTGTTTGCAACGCTGGAGGTCACCATGCGCCCGCTTCGAAATTTCCTTCTGCTGCTCACGATGATTTTGGGGATCCAGGGCCTTGGGCATGCCCAATCGTCCGACGAGAAACGACTGTCCATTACCAAGGACGTTATGGATGAGTTCGCCCATGGCGAGCTGGCGTCCGTTCGTGAGCGGTTCAGCGCTGACCTCAAAGATTCCGTGAGCGAAAGCGACCTGAAAGGCGCGCGGGACGAATTGGCCGGCGTGGCCGGCGCATTCCAGGCGCAAATTTCACAAACCACAAGGACGGTGCAGGGCGAGCCGATTTATGTTTCGAAGAGCCAATTCGAACATTTCAAAGTCGAATTGAAGCTGATGTTTGACGACACGAACCAGATCACCCATTTTCGGATTGCGCCGATTTCCGACGTCAGCCCGGAGAGCATGGAAGCATCGGCCAAGGCGATCACGGAACTCTTGCGGCAGCAGCAGTTCAAAGAGGTGAGCACCAGATTCAACGATCAGATGAAAGAAGCGATGCCCGCCGACCGTTTGGAAGCGTCATGGATGCACGTCATGATGCACCTCGGGCCATTCAAGAACATCAGGCTGGCGCGAAAGGATCCTGAGTTTGACCGGGTGGACGTCCGGTGCGAGTTCGAAAACGGACCCATGATCGTTCGAATCGCCTTCGACCCTTCTGGAAAAATAGAAGGCCTCTGGATGCTGCCCGCCGAGACGGAGAAGGACTCTCAGATTTAAACGTAGGACAGGCTTCAGCCTGTCGGATTTACGTTTGCGATATTCCGAGACAAAACCGACAGGCTGAAGCCTGTCCTACTAAAATCGTCGACGTCTTGCGAGAAACGAATCGACTGAAAAATAGTCGTACTCTTCCGCGGCGAGCAGGATGAAAACAAAGAGCAGATAGATCATCTGGTGGGAGACGACGGTCCAGTCCGAGCGCAGCGCCGTGCCGAAGAGCAGCACGGTGACCAGCAGGCCTTCGGCCGTGATCGCCCAGCGCGACAGCAGCCCCAATATCAGGAGAATCCCGAGCAAGCCCTCAAAGTAAGGAAGGACCGTCAAGAAATTATGCACCCATGACATGGGCAAGAGATTGCCGACGAACTCTTTCTCCGTAACGGGAACGAAATCCTTGCTGATGCCCCAGGTTCTCACGACGTAATGCATGAGCATGTCGACGCCGAGCGACAGGCGCAGGATGAAATACGCGAGCGCGCGGCCAAGAGAGTTGTCTCCCGTCCGGCCTGCGTATCGCTCGACTTGAGCCCCGCGTTCGGACGCGCTGGACTCGATCCGTTCCTGTGAACCGGCTGGATTCATCGCTTCACTTCCTATCGTGCAAATGCAGATTTTAGAACGGCGTCTTGCGCCACACCATATGTCATTCACGCTCCGGGGTCAACGTCGAGTAGGAGGGCTTCAGCCTGTCGCATTTGAAGCAGATCTCGAAAATAGAAAATCAACAGGCTTGAAGCCTGTTCTACTTAATCCTCAGGCGGGCAAATGCTTGCCTTTGGTTTCTTCGCCGAAAGGGATGAGCGCGAGGCCGACGACAAACGCGAGCGCCATCATCGCCACGGGAATTCCGAACGTCTGGAAGTGGCGGATTCCGGCGCCCACCAGAAACGTGAAGCCGGCCGCGAAGAAGCGTCCGAGATTGGTAATGAATGCGAACGCGCTCGCGCGGCACTCCGTTCCGTACTGTTCAGGCAGCCAGAACGAATACACGATGAAGTTTGCTCCGCCCAGGCCGAGCAATACCGAGCACACCAGGAACCACGCGATGGCGTTCTGCTGCATGTAAAACACGCGGGCGAACGCCAGCCAGATCGCGAGCATCATCACCACATAGAAAATCGCCAGCGTGGCGCGGCGGCCCAGCCAGTCCGCCAGGAACGGCACGATCAAAGCGCCGAGGACCGTCGTGATTCCAAGCAACGCCGTGGAGTACGACGCGAGACGCGCGCTCTCCGCGGCGGTTCTCCCGGCCCTTTCCGCGATGAACGTCATCGCAGTAGGCGCGTACACCGATCCGGCCCACAAGCCGGCGAGCGATACGATCAAGTAAAGGCTGTTGATAATCGTCCTGCGGCGATATTGCGCAGAAAAAAGTTTCAGAAACGCGCTGTGCATCGCCCACTTCCCGCCAAGCGCCTGCACTTTGTTTTCCCAGCGCGCGGGTTCCTGCACGTTATTGCGAATCAAGCCGATCAGCAGCGCGGGCACGCCGCCCAGCGCGAACATGGCTCTCCATCCGTAGTGGCTGCCAATGAAAATATTCGCGATTCCTGCAAGGAAAAATCCGATGTAGTAGCCCGTGTGCATCAGCGCCGCGCCCATCGTGCGCCGCTCCTCGGGCCAATCTTCGGAAACCAGCGCAGCTCCAATCGACCATTCGCCGCCAATCCCGACTCCCGCCATGAAGCGGAATACCGCGAGGCTCCAAATGCCCGTGGCAAACGCGGCCAGCAGCGTGAACAAAGAAAAACACAAAATGCTGAACATCATGGTGCGCACACGGCCGAACCGGTCCGCAATCGGCCCCCAGATGAGCGCGGTGCCGTAGCCGATCAAGAACAGCGTGAAGAAGACGCCGCCGTAGTAGCCGACGTTCGCAGTGGTAGCGGGAATCCCGGAGCGCGGCAGCAATTCCGTCAAAGCAGGAACCAGCACAAGGGAGTAGATGAACGAATCCATTCCGTCCATGCTCCACCCTCCCCAGGCGGCCCAGAAGCTGCGAATCTGGTTGCGCGTGAGTTTCGGTTTGGTTTTTGCCGTTATCGGAGTTTGGATTGTGGTCACGCGAGACCGAGCACGTAGGCGGCGTTCCGGTCCAGGATCTTCTCCGCATCCCCGGGTTTCAGGCCGGACTCGCTAATATATTGAATCGCGCGATTGTAAAGCTCTCCGCCTTCGTACGGATAATCCGAGCCGAGACAAATGCGGTCGGCGCCCATCGAATCCACAGCCGCTCGGAGCGCCGGCGGATGTCCGTGGCCCACGCTGCAATACCACATGCGTTTCGCGGTGATCGTCGGCAGCTCCGGCAACGGATGCTCCCATTTGGAAATGTTGTCCAGGCGCTGAAACACCATCGGGATCATTCCACCCAAATGGGAATTGACGATTTTCAGTTTTGGATAGCGCTGCGGAATGCCCGCTTCGATCAAATGCATGATCGAAACAGTGTCTTCCATCGGGGCTCCAATCGCCCAGCGAAGGTTGAAGGGAATCACGAACGGAGAATCAAGGCCGTTTCCGGACGGATGAATGTACAGCACGGTGGCGCGCCGGTTGAGCTCTTCATAAAACGGAGCGAACGCGGGATCGGCGACGGAATGAGCTCCGATGAACGTCGTGATCGTGGCGCCGACAAATTTCAATTGGTCGAGCGCGCGTTCGAGTTCCTTGAGCGCTTCATCGACGTGAGGCAAGGGCACGGCCGCGAAGGCTTTGAATTTTTTAGGCCAGCGGCTCACGGCCTCCGCATAAAGGTCATTGGCTTTTCGCGCGGCATTAACGGCGTGCTCTTTATTCTCGAAGTGCGGCGCCTGCGGGCAGATGTCGAGAATCTGCATCTCGACGCCGTTGGCCTCCATCAAGGCGAAGCGCTTGTCCATTTCCTCCTGGCCCATGCCCGCGCCTTTGTTGCGCTGCGTGCCGGTGTCTATGTTTCCGTAGCTCTGGCACAGATCGAGATAATCCGTAGTCCAAAGATGCGCGTGGATGTCAATCCGCATGCCCTGCTTGGCCTGAGCCCCGAGCCTTACGCCTGTGAGCAGCCCTGCCGCCGCGAGAGAACCCGCCCGCAGCACATCGCGCCGCGTGAAACCGCATCCACATCCCATGATCGAATTGCCTCCCCGGCGGCCTTGCGGATCAGCGCCGCACGCCGCGCGATGATTGCGTTAAAACGATATCGCCCGATCGATCCGCGAAACACCTTTTCGACGAACATTGTACGACGAAATGTTTTGGTAGCACAGGCACTCTTGCCTGTGCGGGTTTTGCAGTATTTCCATTCGGCACTAAGGCAGAAGCGCCTATGCGAATTTTTCGACCGCCGATAATGCGTGGATACCTGAAAGCAGACAAAACCGCACAGCCAGCACTGGCTGTGCTACCTCAACGCTGAGAGGCTTTGCCCGAAGCGACTTTGGCGTTGAATTCCGCGGATTTGCGGCGCGGGATCGTCAGAGCATTCCAATCCGGTCCGGCGAAATGTTTGGCGAGGTAGACGATTTGACCGATGTGATAGGCGTAGTGCGCCAACTGGCGGTGGATGGTTTGCATGACGGAATGCGCCTCGGTGCGGATATAAGCGGTGCGGGAGAGATCGGCGTCCGTCAACGGGGCCAGCGCGTCAAACGCGAGCTGCCAGCCCGATTCCCAGAGCTCCAGTAATTCGGCGCGCGTTTTCGGCGGCGCTTCAAATTCCGAATCGCGATCGCGATCCGGTTTTTCGCCGTCGCTCGTGAGGAAATCGGTCCAGCGCGAGCGCATGTTCCCCGCGAGATGTTTCACAATGATGGCGATGGAATTGGACTCACCGTCGATGGTGGCGAACAGCGCTTCGTCGGAGGCTTGGGCCATCGCGCGGTCTCCCAAGCGCTTGTAATAGCGGAGGAGATCGACCGAATCTTTCAAACAAGAGGTGGTGAATTCCAGAGCCATGCACGGATTTTGCAGCCGCCGCCACCGGAAAATCAAGCGCTGAAGTGCATTGCGCCCGCGGGGCGAGTAGCGCAGGCTTCAGCCTGTGGGTTTTAGTGCTTGCAAGGACTAACCCCCACAGGCTGAAGAGCCTGTGTGGTAACTCGATTTCGAACACGCCAGCGGCTAAAGCCGTGTTGATTGTGCATACTTTACGGCACGGCTGAAGCCGTGCCCTACAAAGATTTCACAGTTTCCACACAGGCTCTGAAGCCTGCGCTACAAACCCATTTTAGGCGTAAAATGTCGTTATGCCGAAGAAGCCCACGCCGACGATCGAAGTGACCTGCCCCTGCTGCGAGGCAAAGCTCACGGTGGACACCGACCTCGCCGTGGTGCTCGCGCACACAGCGCCCGCCAAGGCCGCGCCCGACGTCGACATCAGCGACGCGGCGCGCATCCTCGCCGATCAGGCCCAGAAGCGTGAAGACAAGTTCCGCGATTCCTGGGTGGCCGAGAGCAAAAAGGAAGACGTCCTCAACCGCAAGTTTGAGGAAGCCCTCAAGAAGGCCAAGGACCAGCCCGTCGAAAAACCGCTGCGCGATTTTGACCTCTAAGTAGCACATCTCTAACAAAGTCGGCCGTGTCAAGGGGAATCGAGCGCTGGGAATGAACCTGATTGGGCGCACCCCAAGTATCTCGCTTCCCTGGTTGATTCTCGTGAGGGACCGAGTGGTCTTCGCTGGTGAATTTTTGTGTCCAAGCCAGGCTCGGGCCCCATTGCGTTCCTCAATTCGGTGTACCCACCAAACATCTCTCCGATCATTTCAGACCATGAGGAGTTATTCGATCTCCCCGCAACTCGGGGAGGCGGGTGGCCTCATCAGACTCCCGGTCCATACAGCATGACCACTGTGCTACTCAGGCATTCCCGCATGGGGACACCGTTGTTCTGCCCGCCGGCAGAACTCGGTGTAATCGATCTGGTCGCGCATCATGATCCACAGCCGAATGCCCAGCTTTCGCGCTGTGGCCACCACCGCCTTGCCCAGACCTTTCTGCACCAACTTGCGACGATAAAACTGTTTCAACCGCGCATCCTTGCGTGCCGCCGCTCGCGCCGCTTCCACCCACAACAACCGCAGCAGCGGATTGCCCTGCTTGCTTAAACTTCCGTTCCGCTGTTTGCCGCCGCTGGAGTGTTCGCTGGGAATCATCCCCACGTAACTGGCCACCGCTTTGGCGTTGGGAAATCGCCGCGCGTCTCCCAAGAAGACTTCCGTGGCCAGCGCTGTGGTCGGTCCCACGCCCGGGTGGCTCAACAACAACCGTGCCCCGGCTCGCTGCTCGGCCTGCTCCCGCACCGCTTGATCCAGCTGTTGCAGGCGCTGGTTCAGTTCCTGACGCAGCTCCTGCAACTGCTCTCGCCGCGTCGCCGCAAATCCAGCCAGCCCGAGTCCCTTCAGTTCCTGCTGGCCGGCTTGGCTCCACAGTTTGCTGCCGCGCCGCAACCCCTGGCTCAGTGCCAGCCCTTGCAGCCCGTTCTGCGTCATCACCCGCATCCGCACCAACTGGTGCCGGTGCTGCAGCAACGTCCGCAGATCCCTCTGCTCGCTCGTCGGCAGCCAGATCTGCGGAAACCGCTTCTCCACCAGCAGCCGCCGAATCAACTCCGCATCGCGCCGGTCGTGTTTTTGCTTCCGTGTCTCCGCTTTGCGAATCGCCGCCGGATGCCCCACTCGGTACTCGATCCCCAACTCCTCCAGCAGCCGCAGAAACCAGAACATCGATCCCGTCGCTTCCAACCCGACCAGCACCGGCTTGGGCAGCGCGGCGTAAAACTCCCGAACCGCCTCGCCTTCATGCGCCAGCGTCTTTTCGGTCACTTCCCCCGTCTCGATGTCCACCATCGAAATCGTCTGTTGTCGCGCATGCAAATCGCATCCTATAATTCGCATCTCGGCCTCCTTCGACCCGAGCCTCTGCGCCTTGGACAGCACACAGTTTACTCGGATCGTCGTGAGGCCGACTTTGTTATGTCATCAGACTTCAGTCTGTGGATTTCCACCGATGCGCCCAGACCGCGAACGCTAGCCAAGATCAAATGGAACCCCACAGACTGAAGTCTGTGCTACCAAGAACATCTGGCATACTGAGGGCGTGTTCCGAATTCTTCGACTCGTTGCTCTTTTCCCCCTTGCAGGGTTGATCCTCCTGAGCGCAATCGACGCGCGCCCGGACGGCGCGCCGCCTCAGGAAACTCCGCCCGCAAAATCTCAAAAGCTGCCGCGGCCGATTCCCCTGGGACGCGACATTGCGCTGGAGCGCGATCCCGCATCCGGCGAATTGCACGCAATCACGAAGGATTCATCACCCGCCACGCCGGAAGGCGCCATCCGTTCGCGCGTCACTCTGGTGCAGGTGCCCTGCACGGTCGCGGCGCCGGACGGAACTCAGGTGCGCGGCCTCAACCAAAACGATTTTCAATTGTTTGAAAACGGCGCCGCGCAGGAGATCGCTTCGTTCGATGCGTCGGCCACGCCGGCCAGCATTGTTCTGGTGATCGACGCGAGCCCCAGCATTTATCACGAGCTGGGGGAAATGCGCGGCGCGGCGCGCTCGCTCGCTGAAAACCTTTCTCCCGCGGACGAAATCGCTGTCGTGTCGTTTTCCTCCGAGGCGCACCTGCTCCTGCCCTTCTCGAAAAATCGCGGGCTGCTGGACCGCGCCATCGAGTCGAAGTATCTCGCCAGGGTGGAGAATTCCTCCGAGTCGCGGATTTATGAATCCGTTTTTATCGCGGCGCGCGAATTATTTGGTGGACGCACCGGGCGAAAAGCGATCGTCCTGCTCACGGATGGGCAGGACAGCGGCCTGGGCCTCACCTGGGATCCGCGCAGCGCGCTGCCCAGCACGGGCGCGGCGGCGCAGCGTCTCGCGTTTGACGACGTGGCGCGCGAGCTTGGCGCGGACGGCATCGCGCTGTTCATCGTCTCCACCGAGAATCGCCCGCGCGGGATGACGCCGGAGTGGCTGGAGGCGCATCGAAGCGAAATGCTCGTCACGACGGAAGCGCGCAAGCAGAACATGCCGAACTACACGCTGTATCTGGCGGAGCTGGCGCGACGCGCCGGGGGCCAGCTTTATTTCCTGCGCGAGATTGGAAATTTGAGCGAGATTTACCGGCGCATCGCGCTGGCGATCAGCGCGCAATACACGCTCGGCTTTTATCCCTCGGCGGGAACCGCGCGCCCCGGCTGGCGCTCGCTGCGCGTCGAGCTGTCCGAAGGTGCGAAAGTCCCGCCTGGCTCAAAGCTCACCTACCGCAGCTCGTATTATGTATCCGCGTTTTAGTAGCACAGACTGCAGTCTGTGGGGTTTTGGCCTTGCAAGGACTAACCCATGTTCGTCACTCAGCGGGTCAAAGTAGGATAAAGTCCTTTGAAATCAGTTTAGGCAATGGCCGAGTCTGCACTACATTTCAGGATCTGAATCGGCTCCAGACCTTCCGGTAACTGCAGTTGAAGCTGGTGCAGGATCTTCTGCTGCTCATTATCGAGTTTCGTGATGCGCCGCAGCCAGATCTCTCGTCCTTCGACGGTCGGCAATACGATATCGACGCTGTAGAGCTCCGCGAGTCGCTTCAGGACTTTGGCCGGGGAATAGTCCGAATCTCTCCGCTTCAGCAGATGCTTGAGGGTTACGAGCAGAGCGTAGCCGAGAAACGCCACCAGCACGTGCGCCTTCACGCGTCTTTCGAGTTGATGGAACAGCGGCCGGATCGCCAGTTCGCTTTTGAGCGTGCGGAAGGCTGCTTCCACTTCCGTCAATTGCATGTATTTCTTCCATAGAGCGGCAGCCGAGTCGGCGGTCAGATTCGTGCGTAGCAAATAGGCTCCCTCGCGCGCTTCGATCCATTGCTGTTGTTCCGCCTTCTGCCGCCAGAACAGGCGTGGCCCTTCTTTGCCATCTTTCACCGTCATCTCATACAGATCCGCTACTTGCGGGTGAGAGGCCTGGATGCGGCCGAGATTTCGCTCCATCTTGAAACGGTCCTTCAGTTGGCCTTCCGCGATGCGCTTCTCAAGTCCCGTGAGCGCTTTTTCGATCTTCACCACAAAGCGGCTGCGGATGGCTTTCTCTTTCTCCTTCCGTCCGGCCGTGCGACAGAGGATGTAGGTCTCTTCACCGCCCGGAACCTTGATCTGCTTGACCTCCACTTCGGGGCGGATCCTCTCGAAGTCATCCTTCAGCAGTTCCTGTTCAAACTGCTTCAGCTTGCTCCGCGTCGTGCCCACCAGATACTGTCCCCCGCGCTTGCGGATCGCTACCAGGTTCTCCTCGCTCACCACACCGCGATCGAAGATCCATACCCGGCGGGCCTTTCCGTGCTTGCGCTCCACCGTGCGCAGGATCGCTTCGACCGTCGTGACATCGGCCCGGTTCCCATCGAATAGTTCGTAGCTGAATGGAAAACCGTCTGGGTTGACGATCAACGCCAGCACCAGCTGTTCGCAGTCGGGACGATGATCCCGCGAGTAGCCCCGCTGCATCATGGGGTTCTCTTCCGCCGCCCCCTCCACATACGTGCTGGTCAGATCGTAGAGGAGCACGTCGAACTCGGCCTCGAACAACTCGCCGAAGCGCTGCTTCAGATGCTGTTCGATCTTGGCCTTCAGCGGCAGAAGACGATCGAGGCAACGATACAACCGCGTGTCGTTGATCTTGCCTTCCGCGATGTGCAGCAGATCGTCCAGTGCGGTGGAGGGGTACCAATGCTGCTCCACGGCCAGCTCACTGCCCGGATCGCATAGCCGGTTGATCGCCAGCACGGCTGCGACACGGGACCAGGGCACATCGGCACTCTCCTCATCGAGATGCTGAGCGAAGAACTCATCGAGCTTCAACTGCTTCCACAACTCCAGTCCGAGATAGCCGTCACCGAATCGTCGTGTGCGCTCGACCCGCACTTTTTTCACCAACACCCGTGCTACGTTCGGATCATCGGGCGCTTCTGCTTCGGAGGGAAACAGCTTCAGCTGGGTATGCTCGCCCTGCTCGTTGAAAGCCTCGACGGTCTTCTGCCAACGTGCATGGGCAGAACCGTTCAGCTCACCGAGATAGCAAAGCGTGCGCTGTCGCGGGCCATCGGGTGTTCGGAAGGTCTCGACGAGAGACCAATACCTGTGTTCCTTGCCGTCTTTGTTCCTCTGGTGCTGGCGAAGATACATGTTGCAGCGATGGTCTCAGGAGAGAAACTGCACTGCAAGTGGGTTGGTCTGCACTACACGAAGTTTTCGATCAGCGTGGGCTGAAAACAAATCACTTCGATAGGAAAATCAGGAGCAAAATAACTAAACGGCTGTTACCGTGACGAACTTCGGCTAACCCCCACAGACTTGAAGTCTGTGCTACTCGAGGCGTATTCGCATTTTGTATCGAGTGCCAAAATGAGGGAGTGAATCCGTGCCCGCAAAAATTGCAGTCGAAAAAGTAGACGCAGCCCACTTCCGCGTCCGCGTGATCGAAGCTGGAAGTGAATCCATTCACCGGGTCACGCTCGATCCAAAGGACCACGCGAGACTCGCGGGAGAAGCCGTAGACCCGCAAGAGCTCATCCGGAAATCCTTTCAATTTCTGCTCGAGCGCGAACCCAAGGAATCGATCCTCAGCCGCTTCGATTTGTCCGTCATCAGCCGCTATTTCCCGGAGTACGAACGCGAAATTAAAAAAAGGTTGTTGTAGCCCGCGCCTTCAGACGCGGGGGTTTTTCTTGTCTAATGGGAGAAATTCGCCGCCTCTAAAGAGGCGGGCTACAACAGATTCACAGCGAAGTGATACGGGAAAGTGTTTGGTCCGTGCGGCGGTTATGGCTCTACGGAAACGTCGTAATAGGCGATGGTGTCGCCCTCGCCGTGGATGGGCTCGATGCGCAGGATTTTGAAATGGCCTTGGTTCAAGTCCTGCACATTTTTTTGCATCGTCTCGTGAAGATCGTGATCGAGCTCCGGCGTTCGGATCGGAGACGCCAGGAGCCGCGCGTCGACGCGGTAGGTAGCGATCTGGCCGGGAGCCACGGTCCGCAGCTCGACCAGGGCCGACGCGGGCGCCGGGCCGACCGAAGGCTGATCGGTGTAGTGAATGACGAGCGGCGAGAAGAGGACGAACAGCACGATCCCGGCGACCGCGAGATCATATTGCCAGGTTCCCCGTTCGTAGGACCAGAACAGAACCCGCACGATGGTTCGCCAGAGCGTTCGCATGTCAGGAGGCTGGCACTCCGTCGACAATCACGCCGTCGCGCATGTGCACCACGCGATTGGAATACGCCGCCGCTTCGGGGTTGTGCGTGATCATGACGATGGTCTGGCCCAGCTCTTTATTCAACTGGCTCAACATGGATAGCACAATTTCCGAATTTTGCGTGTCCAGGTTCCCGGTCGGCTCGTCCGCCAGGATAATTTTTGGTTCGTTGACGATGGCGCGCGCGATGGCCACGCGCTGTTGCTCGCCGCCGGACATTTCCGAGGGCCGGTGCTTCAGGCGGTCGGTGAGGCCGAGCATCTTGGTAATGACCTCAAACCGGTGCGGATCGAAGCCATCGCCGTAAATGTGTTGCGCAATGGCGATATTGCCGCGGGCGTCCAGCGTCGGCAAAAGGTTAAACCGCTGAAATACGAAGCCGATCTTATGCCGCCGTAGCTTGGTCCGCTCGGCGTCGCCCATGGCGACTAAATCGTTGCCGTCCACCAGGACATGCCCCCTCGTAGCCTGCGCCAGCCCTCCAAGCACGTAGAGCAGGGATGATTTGCCGCACCCGGAGGGGCCCATCACGCTGACAAATTCTCCGGGCAGCACCTTGAAATTAACGCCGCGCAGCGCCGGAACTTCCACTTTTCCCGCGTGATACAGCTTCCAAAGATTTTCGGTAACGACTATTGGCTCCACTCTCAGATCCCTTGTGGAAAGCAGCGCTTCGGCAGGCCGATGTATTGTAGTCGCGATTGCCATTTCTGACTAGGCCTGAGCCCGTCCCAGGCGACGGTTTTCAAGCCCTGTAGCGCTCGTCCGCCGCTGCGGACGAGCATGTGCTTGCTTCCACAGTGCCCGCCTGAAGGCGGGCGCTACAACAGCGTCTGAAATCCACGTTGAATTAATCGTAGGAAAGGGCCTCGATGGCGTCCTTGCGGCTGGCCAGCCAGGCGGGGTAACTTGCTCCCAGAAGCCCGCCCGCCAGCGCAATCATTGCGGACCGCACGATCCAATCGGGCGTAATCAAGATTGAAAGCGTCGGAAACGAAGACAGAAACACAGCCCGCCCGGCATAGCTCATCGCGATCCCCACCCCAATGCCAATCACGCAGATGAGTGCCGATTCGCCGAGCAGCGCCCGAATGATGTATCCCTTGGACGCGCCGATGGATTTCAGGACGCCGATATCCCGCGTCCGCTCGATCACAGTGGTATACATCGAGAGCAGGATCACGAGGAAGCCGATCGAGACCGCGAGCGCGATCATGCTTTCAATGAAGGCGTCGAGACCCGGCAGATTCGAGGCGGTCATCAAGGACAAGAAATCCTTCAGGGGCCGAATCTCGTATCCCGGAAAGACGGGCCGCATCTCGTCCATCACGGCCTGCGTGTGGTCCGGGCGTGTGCATTTGATGAAGAAAATCGACGCTTTGTCGCGCGAGCCGGAAAGGTCCTGCAAAGTCGAGAGGGGCACGAACATGCGCGCGCCCTTGCCGTGCTCCACGATTCCGGCGACGTGAAAATCGTGATCCAGCAGGCGGAAGGTGCTGTTCACGGTGACGTGCTTGGCCTTCGCCGCCCAGTCGTCGAGCAGGATATCGTCCGGCCCTTTCATGTCGTGGCCTTCGAGGAAAACGAATCCGCTCGAAACGTCGTGGAACGACTTCGGATCGATTCCGTAAATGATGTCCACGCCGCCCGAGGAACTGAATTGCAGCAACACCGGAGCGACCGCCTGCACGTACCTGAGTTCGCGCAATTTGTCGGCAATTTTGATCGGCATGGGCGCCCCGCTGAACGCGAGAAAGACGGAAGCGGCCGGCGGTTGCAGCATGATGTCCGCGCCGATGCCTTCAATGCGCTTCGCGGTCTCCTGCAGCAGGCCGCTGGTGAGCCCGACAATCAAGATGACGAGCGCCACTTCCACTCCCACGGCGATGACGCTCACGATCGTGCGAATCGGGCGGTGCAAAACATTGTTCACAACCAACTGGCGGATCATGGTTGTGACCCCGGTTGCACTCCCGCATTTTCGTTGCCCACGCGCACGAGTTCGGTGCCCGCGGGCTGCGCCAGCTCAAACCGGTCAGGCGAAATCGGTTCGTTCAGCGTGAGTTTCAGAATCTTGATCTCGAGTTTGTAATCGTCCTGGGGACGCCAGATATGGATGTCGCGCGCGAAGCTCGTCTGTTCTGTTGCGGGAGCGCCTTCGGCCGCGGACACAGGCTCCCAGTCTGAATACTGGATGTCGGAATCGAGTTTTCCTCCTGCACCAAATAATTGGACGCGGGAGACGCGCAGGTCGGTGCGGCTATACCAGATTTTCCTCGCGATTTCGAATTTTCCGCCTTCCGCCGGCCGTAGCAACGTCAGAATGTAGTAGCGGCTCACGTTGAAATCAAACTGCTCGAAGAGAACATTCGCGCTGGGCGGCAATTCCGGCCAGAACAACGCTTCGACAACATGCTGAGGCCGCAGATTTTCCAGGGGCTTTTTCGACGGGCGGACGAGGGCCGTCGGCCCGACCAAAAATGAGTTCTTCGAGGGAATATAAATCCGGAATTCTTTTTCGTCGGCGACCATGTCGAAGATGTTTTTGGCGACGACCGGGGCCTGCCCGATCACGCGCACCGTAGCGGGGCGCTGCGCCAGGATGAATCCGGGAACGTCATGGTATTCCTCGATGACGCCGCTGTAAGTCGTCCCGGTGCTGGGAATCAAGTCCACCGTTGCTTGCAGGCTTTGCACGGCCCGTACCTGGCTGTTGTAGCTGGCCAGGAGATTCTCTTCGCTGGATTCCAGCTGAGGGCGAATCTCTTCCTTCTTGACCTCCGTCCTTCTCTTGAGGGTGATACACCCCGCCGCCTGCATGGCCAAAAATGCAAGCAGCAGAACCCAGATTCGCGGATTTTTCCTCAGTGTTTCCTGCTCCCCCAGCACGATCATTCAATTTAACAACCGCTCCGAGTAGTGTCAATTTGAAACACCGGGAATGATGCGGGCGCAATCGGAGGAATGTATGGATGAAATCGCCGTCAGTTGCGCATGCGTCATTGACGTGAGCGCTCCGCTTTGTCATTATTCCGTGGGCTTGCCCGCCGCGGCGGGCTTGTCCGCCGGGGGAATTTATCAATCTGCGCGTCACGATTCTGGGTTCGGGCAGTTCGGGCAACTGCACCTTGCTCGAAACGGACCGGACCCGGCTGCTGGTCGACGCGGGATTCGGCAAAAAAGAAACGCTGCGGCGCCTTGCCGCGGTCGGCCGCGACATCGATCGCCTCGACGGCATCGTCATCTCCCACGAACACACGGATCACATCGGCTCGCTCGCGCAAGTGCTGGGCCAGTGGCGCACCACGGTTTATCTGAATGAAGCCACGCACACCGAGGTAATGCGCATCCTGCCGGAAACTTCGCACAAGCGCCTGGACCGCGTCGAGCACATTCGCGCCGGACAGCGATTCCTCGTGGGCGACATCGAAGTCTCTCCGTTTTCGATTCCGCACGACGCGGTGGATCCCCTAGGATTCACGTTTCGCGCGAATGGAATGAAAGTCGCGATCGTCACCGACCTCGGCTATTTGCCCGAACTCGTGAAAGTTCACTTGCGGGATTCCGACTGCCTGATGCTTGAATCGAATCACGATCTCGAAATGCTGAAGGTAGGGCCGTATCCGTGGCACATCAAGCAGCGCGTGATGAGCCGCACGGGACACCTGTCGAATCACACGGTCAGCGAATTCCTTGCCGACGCGGAAGCGTTCGACGCGCACGCACGCTACGTCATCCTCGCGCATCTCTCCGAGAACAACAACAATCCCGACGTCGCGCGCATCTCCGCCGAAGAAGCGCTCGGCCGGCGCACCGGCACCGCGGCGTTTTGCGGAGAGTTGATTATCGCCTCGCAAAGTTCGCCTCTTCCAACACTCGATTTGTAAATCAGGCAGGGATTCAAATGACCCCTGTGAAACACTTGGGCCACTTCCAGCGTTAAACGCTCCCGCGATAGTCAGTCGAAGAGCCTAACCGCTGCGGCGATGGCGCCAAGCCATAAGGTAGGTATTTTTAGTGCTGAGAAAGGGGCAAACGAGAGAGTTCGCAGATCGTCAACTAGGGCGTGCAGCCTTTCCGTGTCTCGGTCATTCATAGATCTCGCGCCGGTGCGCGATCCGCGTCACATCAACGGTTCTGGCCGTGTCGTCAATGACGTAAACTATTCGGTAGTCACCGATACGAATCCGCCATTCGTTATCGCCGCCCATGAGCTTTTTGCAGCCCGGGGGCCGGGGATCTGATACCAACTGTTCGAGACGAGGCAGAACGCGGGCAATCACGTTATTGGGCAGCCTATGCAATTCTTTTTCCGCGCTTGAGGTTAACGCGACACGATAGCTACTCACGTGAAAGCTTGCCGCTCTTGATGAGTTTCGCTTTTACTTTATCCAGCGGAATGCGTTTTTCGTGCTGCCGCGACCGTGAGACGAGCACATCTTGTATGTCTTTCCACAGTTCCCCGTGTTTTGTCAGGTCGATTTGAACAGCCACCTTGCGGCCCTTTTCATCGGTCACGTACTGGATTCCGGTCATGGCTTCATTTTACTCCAGGTGACGGCATCGGCGCATCCCACACCTTATCGTAACAGCGCCGATCCAGTAGCAGTTGAGAGATTGCGCGTTCAGAGGCAAAGACGTGTTCAGTGCGGGACGGAAGTCTGATAGACGCGGTACCAATCCTCCGCAATCTCATGCCGCGCCTGGTCGAGCGTCAGGCTTCCCGAACAGACTTCGGCGTGGAGGTAATTCTCCACTTTGTCTTTGGCATGCGCGCCTCCGTCCGGGATGGACGTCTCGAACGGCTCGGGCCAGAGATTTTTTGGGTCGGTCGGATTGCCGCCAAGTTCGAGCGGAATGAAATGGTCCTCTTCGTAATCTTTCAAGCGGGAGTCCGAATAGCCGTATTCGCCTATTTGTTCGATTTTCAGGCGGTGCGTGTAGCTTTCTTCGGGGCGAATGGATTTCGTGCTCCATCTCGGATTGCAAATCGTTTCGCGGATATTTTCCTGGGTGATGTCCGGATTAGTTGCGCCCGGAGTCCGCGCCGTGTCCGGATAGATATCCGGTGGGCCGACGTGAGCCGGGATGGATTCGCCGGTCTTGGGCGATTTGTTCGGCGGCGGGAAAAATTGAGTGCGGATAAACCACGCAAGGACGAGAAGGAGCAACACGACGATCAGAAATGGGAAAACGTTTTTGCGGCTTGGCATCCGCTACAGTTTAACTCAGGTGGGAAGCGTATTTAGCAGCGCGGGCTTTAGCCTGCGGGTTTTGGTTGCAGAAAGTTCGACCCTGCTCCGACCAACCCCCGCAGCCCGAAGCCCGCGCCACTTAGGAGCGAAATTCGGGTATCATCATCGAGGGAGTTTTCTCAGCCAATTTTTCTTGATCTGCCGCGCCCGATTTCGATGGCGTGTGCTCCGAGGGAGTTCCGCTTGATTTCACGATACACGCGCGAAGAGATGGGCCGAGTCTGGACCGAGGAGGCCAAATTCCGCCGCTGGCTGGAAGTGGAGCTGGCCGCCACGGAAACGTTGGCCGAAACGGGAGTCGTGCCGGCCGCGGCTGCCGCGAAAATTCGCGCGAAGGCGCGCGTCGATGCGGGCGTGGTGCGGCGGATCGCGGAACTCGAAGCCAAGGTAAAGCATGACGTCATCGCATTCACCATGGCCGTCGGCGAAACGATTGGCGATCCCGACGCCGCGCGCTGGCTGCACTACGGTTTGACCTCGAATGACGTAGTGGACACGGCGCAGGCCCTGCAGATTCGCGAGGCTTCGCGCCTGATCGAGCATGGACTTGTCCGCTTCGGCGAAGTGCTGGAGCGCCGCGCTCGCGAATTTCAGCACACGCCTCAAATTGGACGCACACACGGCATTCATGCCGAGCCGATCACCTTCGGCCTGAAGGTCGCCAACTGGTTTGCCGAAAACCGCCGCAACCTCTCACGATTCGGCCACGCCGCGCGGCAAATGGCCGTGGGAAAAATTTCCGGCGCCGTGGGCAATGCATCGCACCTCGGGCCGGACGTGGAAGCGGCCATCTGCAAGCGCCTGGGCCTCGACGTGGCTCCGGTCGCGTCGCAGGTGATTCAGCGCGACCGCCACGCGCAATATGTTTCGACGCTGGCGATCCTCACGGCCACGCTCGAAAAAATTGCCCTCGAAATCCGCCACCTGCAGCGCACCGAAGTGCGCGAGGCCGAGGAACCTTTCGACGGCGAGCAGCGCGGAAGTTCGGCCATGCCGCACAAGCGCAATCCCGTGTCGAGCGAACAGGTGTGCGGCCTCGCGCGCGTCGTGCGCGCCAACGCCGGCGCGGCGTTTGAAAACATCGCGCTCTGGCACGAGCGCGACATCTCGCACAGCTCGGTCGAGCGCGTCATCCTCCCCGATTCGACGATTCTGGCCGATTATTTACTCGCTCGCATGGCCGACATCGTTTCCGGAATGCGCGTCTTCCCGGAACGCATGCGGCGGAACCTGGAGGCCACCGGCGGCCTCGTATTCTCCGGCCAGCTCCTCCTGGACCTGATCGAAGCGGGCGCACCTCGCGAAGACGCCTACAAATGGGTGCAGGAACACGCCATGGGAGCGTGGGAAACGGAAACAAACTTTCGACAGCGCGTCGCTGCCGACCCGCGCATCAAAAATTTTCTGGACGGGCCTGCTCTCGAAAATACGTTTGACCTGAACCGGCACCTGCGCCATGTGGACGCAATTTTTGCCCGCGTTTTTAAATAAGTCGAGCGGCGCGCAAAGACCGGCAAAGAATCAAGAGCGGTTGTTTCAATGAGATGCAAGGCAGTGTCTCTTCTTGAACCGCTCCTGCGACAGGCACGCCATCTCATCTTGACACTCCTGCTGCAAACGTCGAAGATATAATCCCCCTCAATCGCAAGCAGCAAAATGTTCGCAGACCGGAATATTCCTCTCCGTTCCGCATCGCGCGGCCATCCAAAGGGGGAAGCGTGTCATCCATTACATCACTCGAGGGAATCATTCTCGTTGCGGACGGCGATGAAAACGTCCGCGAGCCGCTGACCGAACTGCTGCGGTTGAACTGTTACCGCGTCATTGCGGTCGAGAATGGCGAGCAGGCGTTCAAAGCAGCTTGCTCCCAGCCAGTGGATCTTGTGCTGCTCGACGTCATGATGCCGGGACCTACAGGATTCTCGGTGTGCCGCGCGATCAAGGTCCGGCCGGAGACGCGGTTTCTCCCCGTCGTTCTCATCACCGGGCTCACCTGCGCGGAAGACCGCATTCGGGGTATCGAAGCGGGCGCGGACGATTTTCTGCACAAGCCGGTGAAGAAGGAAGAGCTGCTGGCGCGCGTGCGTTCGCTCGTGCGGCTGAAGCGCTACACGGACGAACTGGAAAACGCGGAGACCGTGCTGTGCATGCTGGCGCGCAGCATCGAAGCGAAAGATCCTTATACCGAAGGCCACTGCGACCGGCTCTCGCGCTACGCCGTTTCGCTCGCCGAAAAAATTGGATTGTCACGGGACGTGTGCAACGACCTGCGGCGCAGCGGAATCGTGCATGACATTGGCAAGGTCGCCGTGCCCGAGTTCGTCCTGCTGAAGCCCGGTTCACTGGATGCCGCCGAGCGGAAGATCATGGAAGTTCACACGATCGTCGGCGAGCGCATTTGCGCGCCCCTGAAATCTTTCCGCAGCGTGCTGCCCGTCATCCGGTCGCATCACGAAAAGCAGGATGGCAGCGGCTATCCCGACCATTTGAAAGGCGAAGAAATCCCGCTCGCCGCGCGCATCCTGCAAACTGTGGACATCTACGATTCGCTCACCACCGATCGCCCCTACCGCAAAGCGCTCTCGCAGGAAAAGGCGCTCGAAATCATGCGGGAAGAAACGCGCCGCGGCTGGTGGGATCCCGATCTGGTGTCCGCTCTCGAAGGATTGCTGGCGGAATCTCCGCTGGCATTTTCCGCGGTGAGCGCCTGAACAACCCTTCTTTCTCACGACAATCCCGATCGGTTCGACGCAAGCCCGAGGTTCACCAATGAACGCGGGGTTTTCGTAGCGCCGGCGTCTCGCCGGCGTTCTTGCGCTGAGTCGAGGTTGACGAAAATTGCCGGCGAGACGCCGGCGCTACAACAATCACACGCGCTGGACGTAGCGCGCTTCCGAGGTATCCACCCTTACCTTGTCGCCGGTGTTGACAAACGGCGGCACCTGGATCGTAAGACCCGTCTCAAGTTTTGCCGCTTTCATTACCGCGCTGGCCGTGGCTTTCTGCACGGTCGGCTCGGTGTCGACGACCGTGAGGTCCATCGTGTCCGGTATAACCACGCCGATGGCCTTGCCTTCGTAGAATTCCAATTTCACCGTGGTATTTGGAATCAGGTAGTACACCGCTTCCCCGAGCACGTCCGCGCCGAGATGAAACTGCTCGTACGTCTCCGTATTCATGAAGTGGTAGCCTTCGTTGTCCGAATACAGATATTCGTGCTCGATCTCATCGAAGATGGCGCGCTCGATGTCCACTTCGGCACGGAACCTGTAGTCGATGATCGAGCCGGTGCGCAGGTTGCGCATTTTCGTGGCCATGGCGGCGCGCTTGTTGCCGGGCGTGCGGTGCTCGACGCTATGGACCGTAAACAGTTCGCCCTCGTGGCGGATGGTCATTCCGGGGCGCAGTTGTGTTGCTCGCATTCCATATTCTCCTGATGCCTACGGGGTCTTGCGGCAGGCGGTTCCAATCGGCTGCAATTCCGATTCGCGCAGTCTGGGCGGTGTAGGGATGCCGGACCAAAATTGCGCCGCCCACCGAAAGAAGATTATAGACGCCGGGCAGAGGGCCGGTCAACGTGAGGGCGCCCAGACTGTGTGGGAGTTCGATGCGGATCACGCTTCTGGTGGAGTACAATCTGTCCGAGCTTAAAATTGACGGGAGGAGGAAAAATGGCGGAACCGACGTATGACGAACTCAAGGCGCGCTTGGAGGAACTGGAAAAGAAAGCGGTGCGGCGCACCGGCGAACTGGACTTCAAGGTCGGCGAAAAAGGCGGCGTGAGCGTTTACGGTCTGGGCCGATTCCCGGTCACATTATATTACGAGCAGTGGAACCGGCTTCTGGAAGCATCGCCGAAACTGCGCGAGTTCCTCGAAGAGAACAAGAGCAAGCTGAAGCTTAAAGAGAAATGAGGATCCCAGTAGGACAGGCTTCAGCCTGTCTGGTTTTGGCTTTCTAGTTTCGCCACAAAAGCGACCGGCTGAAGCCTGTCCTACTTAGCCGCCATGATCTTTTCTATTTCATCCGGCGAGCGCGGCAGGCGCGCGGTGAGTTGTTTGTAGCCCGTCGGCGTGATGAGAACGTCATCCTCGATGCGCACGCCGAGATTTTCCTCGGGAATGTAAATCCCCGGCTCGATGGTGATGACCATGCCCGGCTCGAGCGGCCGGGCGGGCCCGCTCGGATCGTGCACGTCGAGCCCCACGTGATGGCTGAGGCCGTGAATGTAGTACCGGCCCAGCGAGCGCCCCTCCTTGTCCTTCCCGTGCGAATCGATATAATCCATCGCAATTTTCTGGAGGCTCGTCGCGTCCTTGCCGCCGAGCGTCATGCCGGGCTTGAGCGCCTCCATCGCGGCGTTCTGCGCTCCCAGAACGATTTCGTAAATTTCACGCTGCCGCGCGGTGAATTTTCCGTTGGCTGGAATCGTGCGTGTGATGTCTGACGCGTAACCGGAATATTGCCCGGCGACGTCCATCAGCACGATATCGCCATCCTCAATCCTGCGGTCGAGCTTGTTGTAATGAAGCACCGTCGAGTCGAAGCCCGTCCCGACGATCGGCGCGTACGCCTCGGTTTCGCATCCCGCGTACGCGTGAATCTCCACCATCTTTGCCGCCACCTGGTATTCATACAGGCCCGGCCGCATCATCTTCATGGCTGCAAAGTGCGCGTCGATGGAGGGATCGATGGCCTTTTGCATCAGCGCCAACTCACCCGGCGATTTAATCGCGCGCAGCGTCCCGACGGCGGAGGAAACGTCCTTGAGCGAAGCCTGCGGCACCGCGTCCTTGACCCACTTCGACCAGTTCGCGGCGTGCGGGTAGCCCTCGTCGTGCGGATCCGGGAGTTCGGTATAGATTTCCTGATAATTTTTCGCAAGCGCGACCAGCGTTTCGCGCAGCTTCGCAAACTTCTCGACGCGCGCGAACCCCGTCCTGGCCAGAATCCCAGGATCGTCCGGGCCGATGCGCGGGCCATTCCATTTTTCCTCGGCCAGATCGCGCGGCGGGAGATACAGAATCTCGCGCGGGCCGCTCCAGCTTTTCTGCTCCGCCGATTCGGGCACGAGCAGCAGCGCGGCGCCTTCTTCGTTGTGGCCCGTGAGGTAATAGAAATTTTCTTCCTGCATGAAAACATAGGAGGGATTCGCTTCTTCGTGGCCGGTGTAGCCGAACAGGACGACGGGAGCATTGACCGCGGCGGCCAGCTTCGCGCGCCGCTCGGCAAACACGCTCAGCGGCTCGCGCTCCCACGCCCTCAGAATCGGCGCGAGACACACCACGAGCAGAAGGGCAAACACTCCGCACAGGATCGATCTTCGTCTCTTCATCGGGCCACCTCGCGCGAACACTCCGGCAAAAAGATATCACGATACTCCTTTGATGCGTTCGAACCTTATAGTGCCTCTTCGCGCTTCTCCTTTCGAATTCCGAGCAATGCAATTAAGGCCAGAACTCCCGGATAGCACGACACGACGTAACGAGGTTCGGGGGCTTCCACCGTGGTAAGGAACGCCGTTCGAACCAGAAAGTACACGAGCAGCAGAACTATCCCCCAGAGATTCGCCCCAGCGGGTGATCCGGCCGCGCCGCTTTCCCGGCGCGTGCGCCAGGCAAGCCAGATTCCGCCGATCGCCAACGCCACGTATAGGTACCCCAAAACCGCGAACCCTCCCGTGACGAGTACGTCGGCGTGGGAGTCTTCCCATTGCTCGCGGAGCGGCCAGAATTTGCCGTCGATGGGCAACAGCTCGGTCCGCGGCGTGAACCAGATCGTCAGGGCGCGTTCGAACGGCACGCGGACGTACGTTCGCAGCGGGTGGCGCCGCGTCCGTTCGCGGGCGATTTCGGCATATTGGCGGTCCATTTCGGGAGAAATGTCGAGGGTGGGGCTGTCGTTGTATTGCGCGATCAAATCCGCGACTCGCGCCTTTTCCTCGGCAGAATCAAAAGCGGAAGCAGGGAGATCGTTAACGTTCGCGCGATCCTCTCCGACCGCCCAAACTGTAAAATAAACATCGCGATAGCGTTCAAGCCACGTCCCCGTCCAGGCGTAATACCCAACCGGCGCGTATTCGCCGGGGAACGTGGCATAGCGGGGCGCAAGGAATTGCAGCTTGTGCAAGGAAATGGCATTCCGCGCGGCCCAGGGCAGGAGCGGCAGCAGGAACGCGCCAGCCATGGCCGCAGCGAACAGGATCGCTTTCCGGGCGCCCCGAGCCCTCCACGCGCGAAGTCCGTACACGAGAACCGCAACGCCCAGAAGCAACGGCATCTCGGGGCGCACCAGGCTCGCCGCTCCAGTGAGGAGGCTTCCAACCAAGGCAAGGGGGAAGGGCAAGTCCCATTGGGGCCCGATGCGTGGGTCCAACTGCTTAGGCTCCTGTCTGAGGCCCAGAGCGAAACAGGCGAGCGCCGCGGTAGCGAGGCACGTCACCACGACTTCGGTCAGCACGGCGGCCGAGTAATTCGCCAAGAAAGGGCACGTGGCGGCGAGCCAGAGCGCTATAATCCACACGCGCCGGCGCGAGCTGGCGGGTGCTAACGCTGCGGCCAGTGCAGCCGTCAAAATACAGGTGAAGACGTCGAGAACGGCCTGAGACAACAAAATGGCATGCATCGAGCGTCTAAAGAGCAGAGTCACTCCGGCCAAGAAGGCCGGGTAGCCCGGCGTTCGGAGGTCCGTCGGGATCAGCTGACCGTTCTGCGACAATCCATAGACATGATGGTCGAGCCAGTTGTTCGCCAGTTGAAGATAGGTTGCACTGTCGTCCGTCGCGGTTGGAAACCAGTGGACGAACGCCAGGCGCAAGGCCAGCCCGGCGATTATGGAAAGGAACGTTTGAGCGTAAAGTGCCGTGACGCTTTCGCGCCGTGCGGGTATGATCATCCCTTCCCCGTCGTGAGGTTGTGTGGCAGGTTGGTTGGTCATCGACGCCGTTCCGACGGACGGCTCGCTTGAGACGAATGTATGAAGCCGCGCAAGCCCATATTCTACGATGAGCAGCGCCGCCGTTGGCGGCGCACCAGCCGTATTCTGGAAATCAGCGGCGCGCTTTTTACTTTGCTGGCCATCACGTTTTTAATCAACGTTCTTGTCAGCCCCCGGCTGCCCGTGCCGCTGCTTCCCACCAACCGGACCGCGCTCCATCCCGTCCGTGAAAAAACGAGAACTAAAATCACTCTGAAAAGGACCGGGCGGTACCGCCGCGTCGAATCGCTCGGCCAGATGCCCGCCGCGTACGATCCCGTGCGCGCCGCATTTTACGTCAGCTGGGACCCAACCTCTCTCGCGGCGCTCCAGCAGCATTTTCGCGACATCGACCTGCTCATCCCCGAGCGCCTGCACTCCATCACTGCAACCGGCCGCCTGGATGTGGAGGCCGATCCCAAACTCGCGGCGTGGGAGCAAACGCTGCAGCAGCAAAATCCGCCGATCAAAATTCCCACGATGCCGCTGCTGAATAATTCCGACGGCACCAATTGGCTCACCGACGAAATGGCCGTCATGCTCAAGAGCCCTGCGGCGCGAGGAAATCTGGCGCATCAATCGGTCCAATATCTCACACAAAACCACTTCGCCGGACTGGTTGTCGATTTTGAAGAAATTCCCGATAAAAGCCAGAAGGATTTCAGCCAATTCATCTCCGAGCTTGCCACGGATCTACACGGCTCGAATCTGAAACTCATGGTTGCACTCCCCGCGGCCGATTGGATATACGACTACGCCGGCATCGGGAAATCCGCCGACGCCGTGATCCTGATGAATTACGACCAGCACTGGCGCACCTCCGGGCCCGGCCCCATCGCCGCGCAGGATTGGTTTGTGAAAAACATCGAGGCGATCAAGAAGCTGGTGCCGCCGGCAAAGCTGGTGATGGGAATTGCAAACTACGCCTACGACTGGCCCAGCAAGGCGGCATTGAAGGCGCACGAACTAGCAAAGGTCGAGAGCTTCCAGGAGTCCATCGTCACCTCGACGGAATCCGAAGCCCAGGTCCAATTCGATTCGGATTCTCTCAACCCCTACTACTCGTATTCGGACGAGCATAATTTCATTCACCGCGTGTGGATGCTCGACGGCGTGACCGCGTATAACGAACTGCGCGCCGCGGAGCGCGTCGGCGTGCAAGGCACGGCGATCTGGCGCCTCGGCTCGGAAGATCCTTCGGTATGGTCGATCTGGGATAACACGCGCCCCGATGACGCCGACCGCGCGAAACTCGAGGACATGCCTCCCGGATACGACCTGATTCTCGAAGGCGACGGCGATATCTGGAGGTTCGCGGACACGCCGCAAAAAGGCAAGCGCTCGATTCGCTTTGATCCTTCGACCGGCAACATTGTGGAAGACAATTATGAAAAAGTTCCCTCTTCGTATCGCATCTTCCAGATGGGCGCCGCGCCCTACAAGGTCGCGCTGAGTTTCGATGATGGGCCGGACACGACATTCACGCCAAAAATTTTGGATGTTTTGAAGGCGAAACATGCGCCGGCTACCTTTTTTGTGATCGGCAGCAGCGCCAACGATGCGCTGGGGATAATCCGGCGCGAATATGCCGAGGGCCACGAGATCGGCAACCACACCTATACTCACCCGCGCTGGAACGAAATCTCGCGCACGCAGATTGACGTCGAGCTGAACGTGACCGAACGCCTTCTGAACAGCACGCTGGGCGTGAAGACCCTCCTGTTCCGTCCGCCATATGGCATCGACCACCAGCCCGAAACGGCGGATGAGGTCGCTGAACTGCCCATCGCGCAATCCATGGGCTACTTGATTGTGGGCGCGCGAATCGATCCGCACGATTGGGGCGAGCCTGGCGGAATCCCGCCGGCGCCCGCGCCGGTGATCGTTCAGCGCGTCCTCGAGCAGGCGCGCTCGAACGGCGGCAATATCGTGCTGTTGCATGACGGCGGCGGAGATCGCACCAATACCGTGCTGGCCTTGCCGCAAATCATTGACGGCTTGCGCGCCGCGGGATTCCAAATCGTCCCCGTCTCGGACCTTGTGGGGCAGACACGCGCGCAGCTGATGCCGCCGCTCACCTTCCGCGAGCGGCTGGTCGCCCACGCCGATGGGTTGATCTTCACGCTGTATGAGTGGTCGCGGCTGAGCGTGGCATTTATTTTCGTGCTGGGGATTGGCCTGGTGAGCTGCCGCGCGATCATCGTGGGATTTCTCGCCGTCATCGAGAAATTCCGGCCTTCGCCTCCCGATCAACCGGATTTCCAGCCGGTCGTGAGCGTGCTCATTCCCGCCTACAACGAGGAAGACGTCATCGTCTACACGATCAATTCCGTATTGGAGTCCGACTATTCCCGGCTGGAAGTGATTGTCGTGGACGACGGATCGAACGATGGCACCGGCGAATTGCTCGATGCGCAATTCGGGCGAAATCCCGCCGTGCGCATCATGCACCAGCCCAATACCGGAAAGTCGGGCGCGCTTTCCCATGCCCTGGCGGAAGCTTCGAGCAGCATTATCGTGACCATCGACGCCGACACCGCAATCGAGCCCGACGCCATCAGTAAACTCGTCCGGCATTTCGTCAACCCACGGGTCGGCGCCGTCGCCGGAAACGTCAAGGTGGGCAACCGGATCAGCTGGCTCACGCGCTGGCAGGCGCTTGAATACGTCACCAGCCAGAACCTCGAAAAGCGCGCGTTCGACTTGCTGAATTGTATTCCAGTCGTCCCCGGAGCGCTCAGCGCCTGGCGCGCGGAAGCGATCAATGATTCCGGCGGCTTCAGCGCGGACACCGTGGCGGAAGATACCGATCTGACGATCACGATCCGCCGCTCGGGCTGGAAGATCGATTACGAGGAAGAAGCGATTGGCTGGACGAACGCTCCTGAAACGGCGTCCACGCTGATCCGCCAGCGATTCCGCTGGACGTTCGGGACGTTGCAGGCATTCTGGAAACATCGTGACACTCTGGGACGCACGAAATACGGGACGCTCGGATGGATCGCGCTGCCCAACATGTTTCTGTTTCAGCTTCTCTTGCCGCTGTTCTCACCGGTGATCGACCTTCTGTTTCTCGGCTCGCTGGTGTTGTATGGGGCTTCCCTATTCCACTTCACGCATCTGCCGCAGTTCTATACGGCAGCGGACGTGCAACGCTCGCTCGTTTTCTTTATCGGATTCATGCTCATCGATTTTCTGACCTGCATTGTCGCGTTCACGCTCGAACGGCACGAAGACTGGTCCCTGCTGTGGCCCTTGCTGCTGCAACGTTTCTATTACCGGCAGATGATGTACTTCGTGCTGTTCCGCTCGGTGATGGGCGCCGTGCAAGGCAAGTCGGTTGGCTGGCGCGGCGTCGAGCCCGAAGTTCCGGCGGCTACGGTGGCTCAGGTAAGGGCTTGAACTCACCGCAAACTTTCCAGCGCACACGTTTCTGGACACAATATTAGGCGTAGACGCGTGCAAAGACACTCTCCGCGAATGCCACCCTGCGTTCCGGTCCTCAACTCCCGGTTGGCCGAGAATATGCCCAGAATGGTCGGGCGCGAACGGTACTTCCACGAACAGCGCGTTTCTCTGTCTGGATCGCTCTAGCCGGTGGAAAGGCCTGGTGGGTCCTGGCGGGGCTGCTTTTTTGTCCACCAATGGCTGGATTTGTAGCATACTCAAGAAAATTAGCGCGCTTCCCGACCTGCCGCTTTGGGTGCGGTGGGAGGCAAAAAGAAAATGGAGGAATTCGTAAATGCGAACGTTGCTGAGGGCACGTCATGTTGTGTTCTTTGCCTTGCTCTTCGCCATACCCGCCGCATCGCGCGCGCAGATTGGCGTCGGTGTTGCGATTACCGTGGCGCCGCCGGCGCTGCCGGTGTATGAGCAACCGCCCTGCCCTACCGAAGGATTTCTTTGGACGCCCGGTTTCTGGGGCTACGGCGCCAGGGGTTACTTCTGGACTCCGGGCTTGTGGGTTGCGCCTCCGCATCCAGGTCTGCTATGGACGCCCGGCTACTGGGGATTCGCGGGCGGCGCTTACGGCTGGCACGGGGGCTACTGGGGACCGCACGTCGGATTTTACGGTGGAATTAATTACGGCTTCGGTTACGGCGGCGTCGGTTTCTGGGGCGGACGCTGGGAAGGCGGCCACTTCCTTTACAACACAGCAGCGTGGCACGTTGGCGTCGGCTTCCACGGCGTATACGAGGATCGCGGCTTTATTCACGCCGGGGAGTACAACCACGCCAGCTTCAATGGCGAGGGCGGCATCCGTGCCTTTCCGAACGCCGGGGAACGCGCCGCGATGAGAGAGGAGCATGTCGGGCGGACGCCGGATCAAATCTCGCATCAAAATTACGCCCGGGTCGACCGCAGCAATTATGCGTCGGTCAACCACGGGACTCCGGCTCACCCGGAGGGGATGGGCGTGAACGCGCGCCAGGATCGCCAGCAGAATCGCATCAATCAAGGAGTTCATTCCGGGCAGCTCACGCCGGGTGAAACTTCGCGCATCGAACACAACGAAACCGCCATCCACAACGAGGCGCGCAGCGATCGCGCGGCCAATGGCGGCCATCTGACGCCAGGAGAGCACAACCAGATCGAACATCAGCAGAATAAGGAGAGCCGCCAGATTTACCGCGACAAGCACAACCCCAAAACCGATGCGCACCCGGGAGGCGCAGCAAAGGGTGGAGAAAAGAAATAGCTGCAAGCATGCGGCATCGGCCGCAGGAACCGCTGCGCACTGGCACAACCGCGAGAAGCGGATTCACGCTGATCGATTTTCTGACCTGCATTGTCGCGTTCACTCTCGAACGGCATGAAGACTGGTCCCTGCTGTGGCCCTTGCTGCTGCAACGTTTCTATTACCGGCAGATGATGTACTTCGTGCTGTTCCGCTCGGTGATGGGCGCCGTGCAAGGCAAGTCGGTTGGCTGGCGCGGCGTCGAGCCCGAAGTTCCGGCGGCTACGGTGGCTCAGGTAAGGGCTTGAGCTCACCGCAAACCTTCCAGCGCACAGAGTTTTGACGCAAGACAGGACAGACCTGAAGGCCAAGACACCCTTCGTGAGCCCCGCTACGCATGTAGGACTCAACTTCCGAATTGCCGACCACTCGTCCAGAATCAACCGATTCGCAGCGGACCGAAACTTCCCAGATCCCTGTTTCTGGACAGTTTTTGAGTTTCCGACCATCTGAACGCAATTGGGCGAGGCGGCGGGTCGTCGTTCTGAACCTGGTGCTATTGGGAAATCGCACCTCATGATTCCGCACCAATCGGTCGCCGATTGCCCTGGTCGTCTCAAAACCGCGCGAGCACAACGCTTGACAAAATCTCACATTAGATATATTCCAGATCGTTCATGGACGCCGAGGCGATCAAACGCTCCTTTGAAGAAAGTGGCTTGCGGTCCACTCCGCAGCGCTATGCCGTGATGGCGTTCTTGATGGAACACAACAGTCATCCCACGGCCGCGGAGATCTTCGAAGCCGTGAATCGCATGGATCCGCGCTCTTCAAAGGCCACGACTTATAACAATCTTCGGGACCTGGTGCAGGCAGGTTTGGTGCGTGAAGTGGCCGTCGAGGGCCGCGCCGCGCGATTTGATGCGAAAGGCATGCGGCATCACCACTTCATCTGCGACCGCTGCGGCAATGTTGAAGACATGGAGTGGCACCACGTGCCGAAGCCAGCCTCGGGCTACCTTGGGAAGCGGGTTCTTCGCGAATGCGAACTCATTTTCCGCGGGCTTTGTGTGAAGTGCGCTCCGCGGCGCGCTTCCCGTTAAATTTTGAATTAATTCGATAGTCAGGAGAAAAACTTTGGCAACCGAAGCGAAATGCCCAGTCATGCATGGAACCACGAATTTTGGAATGAGGTCGAACAGCGACTGGTGGCCGAACCAGCTGAACCTCAGGATCCTCCGGCAGAACTCGCCCCAGTCCGATCCCATGGGCGAGGCCTTCAACTACGCCGAAGAGTTCAAGAAGCTCGACTTCAAAGCGCTGAAGAAGGACCTCCACGCGCTGATGACGGACAGCCAAGACTGGTGGCCGGCGGATTTCGGCCACTACGGGGGGCTCTTCATTCGCATGGCGTGGCACAGCGCGGGCACGTACCGCATCGGCGATGGACGCGGCGGCGCCGGCGCCGGCCAACAGCGCTTCGCGCCGCTCAACTCTTGGCCGGACAACGCGAGCCTCGACAAGGCGCGCCGGCTGCTTTGGCCGATTAAGCAGAAATACGGCCGGAAAATTTCCTGGGCCGACCTGATGATTCTCGCAGGCAATGTCGCGCTCGAGTCGATGGGCTTCCAGACGTTCGGCTTTGGCGGCGGGCGCCCCGATGTGTGGGAACCTGACGAAGCCGTGTACTGGGGCAAGGAGGACACCTGGCTTGGCGACAAGCGCTACACGGGCGACCGGGAGCTCGAGAATCCGCTCGCCGCCGTGCAGATGGGTTTGATCTATGTGAATCCGGAAGGGCCGAACGGCAAGCCGGATCCTCTTGCTGCTGCGAAGGACATCAGAGAGACCTTCGCGCGCATGGCCATGAACGATGAGGAGACGGTTGCGCTCATCGCTGGCGGTCACACCTTTGGCAAAACCCACGGTGCTGGCGATGCGAATCTTGTTGGCCCCGCGCCCGAGGCAGCGCCCATTGAGGAGATGGGCCTTGGCTGGAAGAGCCGTTATGGCACAGGCCAAGGCAAAGACGCGATCACCGGCGGCCCCGAAGTCACTTGGACTCAGACGCCAACGAAGTGGAGCAACTACTATTTCGAGAACTTGTTCGGCTACGAATGGGAGCTGACCAAGAGCCCGGCCGGCACCCATCAGTGGCAAGCGAAAGGCAGCGCCACGCCAATTCCGGATGCCTTCGACCCGTCGAAGCGTCACGCGCCAACCATGCTGGTCACGGACCTCTCTTTGCGGATCGATCCGGTCTACGAGAAGATCTCCCGGCGCTTCTACGAGCATCCGGATCAGTTCGCAGACGCGTTTGCCCGCGCGTGGTTCAAGCTCACCCACCGCGACATGGGCCCGCGTTCGCGCTATCTCGGCCCCGAGGTCCCGGCGGAGGAGCTGATCTGGCAAGACCCCGTTCCGGCGGTCGATTACAAGCTGATCGACGCGAAGGACATTGCCGGTCTCAAGGCCAAGATTCTCGCATCGGGACATTCCATCTCGGAGCTGGTCGGGACCGCCTGGGCCTCGGCGGCAAGCTTCCGCGGCTCCGACAAGCGCGGCGGAGCAAACGGCGCGCGCATCCGTCTTGAACCCCAGAATGACTGGGAGGTCAACCAGCCGGCGCAACTGGCGAAGGTGCTGAAGTCGCTCGAAGCGATCCAAAAGAAGTTCAACAGCTCGCAGTCCGACGGGAAGAAGGGCAAGAAGGGGAAGAAGGTTTCGCTTGCGGACCTGATCGTCCTCGGCGGCTGTGCGGCGATCGAGAAAGCCGCGAAGGCCAGCGGGCACGACGTAGAAGTGCCCTTCACCCCAGGGCGCACGGACGCATCCCAAGCGCAGACCGATGCGGAGTCCTTCGGCTATCTCGAACCGGTCGCGGACGGGTTCCGCAACTACCTCAAGGCCAAGTTCAGTGTATCAGCGGAAGAACTCCTGATCGACAAGGCACAATTGTTGACGCTGACAGCGCCCGAGATGACGGTTCTCGTCGGTGGCCTGCGCGTCCTGGGTGCGAATGCCGGGAAGTCCAAGCACGGCGTCTTCACCAAGCGGCCGGAGAAGCTGACGAACGACTTCTTCGTCAACGTGCTCGACATGCGCACGCAATGGCAGCCGTCCGCTGGCTCGGAAGGCGTCTACGAGGGGCGCGACCGGAAGACGAACGAACTCAAGTGGACCGGCACCCGTGTCGACCTGATCTTCGGTTCGAACTCCGAACTGCGCGCTCTCGCGGAAGTCTATGCGTGCGCGGACTCCCAGGAGAAGTTTGCAAAAGACTTCGTGGCGGCGTGGACCAAAGTGATGAACCTCGATCGCTTCGACCTTGCCTGAGATCGTCGGAAAAAGAGAGCTGTCGAGGAAGAAGCGATTGGCTGGACGAACGCTCCCGAAACGGCGTCCACGCTGATCCGCCAGCGATTCCGCTGGACGTTCGGGACGCTGCAAGCATTCTGGAAACATCGTGACACTCTGGGACGCACGAAATACGGGACACTCGGATGGATCGCGCTGCCCAACATGTTTCTGTTTCAGCTTCTGTTGCCGCTATTCTCTCCGGTGATCGACCTTCTATTTCTTGGCTCGCTCGTGTTGTACTGTGCTTCCCTATTCCACTTCACGCATCTGCCGCAGTTCTATACGGCAGCGGACGTGCAACGCTCGCTCGTTTTCTTTATCGGATTCATGCTCATCGATTTTTTGACTTGCATTGTCGCATTCACTCTCGAACGGCATGAAGACTGGTCCCTGCTGTGGCCGTTGCTGCTGCAACGTTTCTATTACCGGCAGATGATGTACTTCGTGTTGTTCAGCTCGGTCATGGGCGCCGAGCAAGGCAAGTCGATCGGCTGCCGCGGCGTCGAGCCTGAAGTTCCCGTGGCGCAGGTAAAGGCTTGAGCTCACTGCAAACTTTCCAGCGCACAAACGTTTGAACGCAGTATTGGGTACCGACGCGTGCTGAGGCACTCTCCGCGAATGCCACACTGCCTGCCGCGCCTCAACTTCCGAGTGGCCGACCAACCGTCCGCTATCCGGCCAACCCATCTTCAATGAAGCTGTTATTGGAAATTCCTGTCGCTATTGGCAACCGACCTCACTTTCCTGCGGGCACGCGCCGTCGCAGTTCGTCGAAGAAGTTTTGGAGGCAGACTACCTGGCGTTCCTGCTTGGGCGCTTCTGCGGATTCCACGGGATGACCGGCAGGGCGATGCGCTGTCGCAGGGGAAAGTCCATTGGGAGATTGAGGCTCTGCGCCTGGAAACCGGCAAATCGGTTGGTGATGGTCTGGAATCGTTTCCGCTTGGTACGCACGAACCGGTTCCGAGTGGATTGTTTTTCCTGCTGAAGACCTTCCAGCGGCTCTAAGGCCTTTGGCCTGCGCGCACCTTTTTTTACGATTACAACTTCGAGATGATGCGTTTGGCGATGGCAATTTGCGCGTCGCGTCCGCCGGGCAACAAGCGCGCGTCGAGTTGCACGCTGACATCGCCTTTACGAAACATGAAGAGGCTCAACAGGGGTCCCGATATCGCTTCGTCGCCCAATCCTTTTACTTCTTCACGCATCATGGCCTTACCTTCTGGATCGGCACCTTTCATTACGATGGCGCCAGTCAGGCCCATCCCGAGCTTGAATCCAGCCATGGCGGCTTTGGCATTCTCCGAGTCGACTCCAATCGTAAGCAATAGACCGTTGGTCTCACCCACGGCAGGGCCGACAGCGCCGGTAATACCACGAACCATATCGCCAACGTCGTTGATTACCACTGACTGATCGGCTTTGGAGTTCCCGGATTTCGTCTCCTCTTCGAGTTTCTTCTTGGCTGCGGCTGCTTCTTCGAGAGCGCGCTGTTGTGCCTGGGAAGAGAAATAGCGGCAAGTGGAATGAGTGGACAGCCCGTCGCCTTCCGCTCGTTCGACGTTGAGATTGAGAATCTGCGACAGGTCTTCCTTGGTGAGCAACTCGCAGGCGTCGAATTGCCGCGCGGGTCCGCGATGCGTTTCGGAGAAGCTGTTCAGATCGATCCCGTTATTCGCGGCGGCTTGCTTGACTTTGTGCCAAGCGAACCAAACCCCACCGATGGCGAGCACACCCATTAGACCAAGGATCACCAGCACGACAAACAGGATCTTCAATCCCGCCCCGCTCTTGGCTGCTGGCGGCAGAGGCTGAGCGTACCGGGGCGGTGGCGCGTCATGTGGGGACGCAGGCGGTGGAGTGTAAGCCGACGGGGGTGCGGAAGGCGCTGACGGCTGGCTCGTGCGCGCCCCGCATTTTGTACAGAAGGCTCCCGTGACTTGAGCGCCACAGCTCTCGCAGAACATCTGTTTGCTCCCTGGGGCCCAGTTGCGCCTCAAGTTATACTATACGGAGTTGATTCGCCGAGTGTGTTAATTATCTCCCGTCTCCGCTGCTACAGAGGATCAACACCTTGCCAATGAATTGCCCGACATTTATACAAGGCGGCCATGAAGCCGTTGAACTACTTTTGCCGCTCCGGGGCTCCAAAGGAACATTGTCGCATTCACTCTCGAACGGCATGAAGACTGGCCCCTGCTGTGGCCCTTGCTGCTGCAACGTTTCTATTACCGGCAGATGATGTACTTCGTGCTGTTCCGCTCGGTGATGGGCGCCGTGCAAGGCAAGTCGGTTGGCTGGCGCGGCGTCGAGCCCGAAGTTCCGGCGGCTACGGTGGCCCAGGTAAGGGTTTGAGCTCACCGCAAACTTTCCAGCGCACAAACGTTTGAACGCAGTATTGGGTACAGACGCGTGCTGAGGCACTCTCCGCGTATGCCACACTGCCTGCCGCGCCTCAACTTCCGAGTGGCCGACCACACTGAAGTTATCGGCTCAAACCACGCAAAAAGCCTTGTTTTATTGAAGATTTGCAGGATTAAGCACGATTGCAGTTATTTGCTGACTGGGACCTTGCTTCGCACTTCGTCGAAGAAGTTGACGATGAAGTTGACGTGGTTCACCGCTGCGCCTTGCTCCGTGGCCGCGCCCTTCAGCACCGCAAAGCGCCTACCGTCAGGATGCACGTCAAAGGTATAGAAGCCCGTCCCGCGGTCGGTGAACTGGCCGGGTGACCAGAGCTGGGGCTTGTCAGCGTGGAAGGAATCGCCGGAAGCCGTGTACGTAACCATCATAATCTTGCGGTCCTCCGTACGATAAAAAAACTCCTTCCCGTTGCGCGACCACTTAGGAAATTTGCCACCTCCGGAGGAAACCTGCCACTTGCCTCCCGGTCCGGGAAACGGCCGCACATACACTTCGTAGTTGCCGGATTCGTCGGACTCATAGGCGAGCCAGCGGCCATCTGGTGAAAAGACTGGATCCCCTTCGGTGAAAGTACTATTCACGAAGGGCTTCGGCTCTTCAGGCTTCCCGCCGGACTTCTCTCCTTCGATAGAAAGAGTCATGACGTCATAATTCGTGCCAGGATTCACTTGCGAGAAAGCCAGAACCTTGCCATCGGGCCGCCAGGAGTGCGCAATTTGCGTATACTTATCTTCTGTGAGGCGCTGGGCATCCCCCGCGCCATCCGCGCGTATCCACCAGAGGTTTTGCGCGCCGCCTTTTTCCTGAGACGAATAGACGATCCTCTGGCCGTCGGGAGTCCAGACGGGATAGCCATTGGAAACGCCGGTGAAAGTCAAGCGCGTGAGGATGTCACGCTCCCACTCGTACACCCAGATGTCTCTCCTCTTTCCGTCATCGATGTCCAGAGCCAAGCGCTTCCCGTCAGGGGAGAATGCCAGATCGTAGTAGTTGGCAAGAGTCTCGCGAAGGGGCGTAAATTTGCCCTCGCGGTCCATCCAGTAGATGGAAACTTCCTGACCCAAGCCTTTTCCAGTGATATACAGGAAGTTTCCTGTTTCGGAAAAGGAGAACTGCGCGCCGCCAACAGCGGATGAGGCCACGCCTTCGAGAATGGGAGCTGGCTGGCCGGTCACCTTCTGTCGTCCCGGATCGAAGGGCACGGCGAACAGCGTGCCTTCATGAATATAGACAACAAATCCACTCGGCAAATAGCGAGCATAGAAACCGCCATGCTGTAATACCTTTCGCTGATGAGTTTCTACCGAGTACACGACAATGTCTGCGTCTTCGAAGTTGGTCAGCGTATTATTCGAAGTGAACAGCACAGACTTGCCTCCAGGCAGGACCTGTGGCCAGCGTTGCGTGCTTTCGCCAGCCTGCTTATCCAGTGTGGTCAGGGCTTGTGGCGTTCCACCTGCTGAGGAAACTATGGACAACGCCGACGTGGAATCTTTCGCAAAAGCAATCATGCCATCGTCACCCCAGCTTCCACCGCGATCATTTGGAACATCGCAGACCGCGACGGCCGCACCACCCTGCACGGAAATCTTCTTCAGCTTACCTTCGGCGAAAAAGCCAATCCACTGGCCATCGGGCGAAAAGAAGGGATCGCGGGCGTTCTCCGTGCCGGGCAGTGTGGTGGCCTGCAACTGGTCGAGAGCACGGACGTAGATGCGCTGCTTCTGGTCAGAACCGATAGCAACTAGAGCCAGCCGCGAGCCGTCGGGCGAAAGAATCGCGGAGGCGCCTTGCGCTATGTACAGGCTTGCATCCACACCGATCTCCGTGCTCAAGCGCATCAGTTGCGGCGACTTCGGAGCACGCTGCACGAAGCCGATGGCGAACGCGATGGCGATCAGCGCAAACATACCCGCTGCTACCGGCCAAGCCAGTCGCTCGCGCCAGCCTCTCTCCGCTGGAGCAGCCTGTGTTGCACCGGAATCTTTCGGTGCCGCAATCGCGTCTTCAATCTCGATCCGAACGTCAGTGGCGTCCGCGATACGCTGACGCTTGTCTTTCCGCAGGCTACGACGCAAAAGTGTGCGGATTGCGGCTGGAGTCGCTTCCGGCAATTGGCTCCAGTCGGGTTCCATTCGCAACACAGCACCCAGAATGTCCGTCACGTCCTCACCGTGAAACGCCTGCTTCCCGGTCAACAGTTCAAACAGCACAGCTCCAAAGGCAAAGATGTCCGTGCGCTTATCTACTGCTTTGCCCTTGGCCTGCTCGGGACTCATGTAGGCCGCAGTACCGAGAATCACGCCCTGCATCGTCGCCGCCATGCTCAGCGTAGGCGAGTTGCCCATGTCCTCAGTTGATGTGTCACCCGCGAACGCCTTCGCCAATCCAAAGTCCAACACTTTTACTTTTCCTTCGGGCGTCAGCTTCACGTTGGCGGGCTTCAGGTCGCGGTGAATGATGCCTTTTTCGTGCGCGGCTTCAAGGGCCTCGGCAATCTGCTTCGCTATCGTGAGAGTTTCTTCAACCGGAACCGCACCATCTCGCTTGATGCGATCCGCCAGCGTCTCTCCGGGAACCAACTCCATCACGAGATAGGTTGTGTTGTTGGATTCTTCGATGTTGTAAATCGAGGCGATGTTGGTGTGATTCAGTGATGCGAGGAGTTGTGCTTCCCGACGAAAACGGGCGAGCCGATCAGCATCATGTGCGAAGGATTCTGGTAGAACCTTGATGGCCACATCGCGCCTGAGCTTGGTGTCATGCGCCTTGTACACCTCGCCCATTCCTCCGACACCAAGGAGCGCCAGAATTTTATGCGTGCCAAGTTCTGTGCCTGTGGGTAGTGGCATAGGAGCGAATCGGCTGAGTTTACTCGATCAAAGACCCGATGAGTACTGAATAACGGGCATTCCGTAAGTAATCCCAAAACCTACCCCCAAACAGGTCCGCGCCCGGATTACTTCCGTGTTGCCGACATTACATAAACTATCCGTGTAACACTTCCTGGAAAGAGCAACGCCCCGCTGTAGATTGTGTCCGGCGAGACGTTGGGCAATACGTTCGACGCTGGATCCTGTACGGCTTTTCCAAGACTGCTTAATTCGTGATCGTTTCAACTGCCATAGTGTGAATTGGCCCGAATTCAGGCAAAAAATATCGCCTGTAAGTAGTGTTCTAAGCAGGAGGCGGTCATTTCGGCTTTGCCAAATACTGATGATGCTCAAGCTTTCTCGGGACTTGGCGTGGAATGATCGTCGGGGGCTACGCATTGTGCCGCGCTTCGGATTGCGGTAACCTTCCCGACCATGAAACGACTCACTTGGTGGGGCACGCTGCTCTTTTTGTTGGGCCTGCTTACGGGACTGATGCTCGCGATAATGCCGGGCGTCGCGGCCAACCCGCGTGGCGTCCTGTCTGGACATCTCGAGGGCGTCATGAACGGCATGTTCCTCATCATCGTTGGCCTCATGGCAGACCGAGTGCGGTTGTCAACACGTGCATCGGCCGTCTGCGTGGGCTTGCTGTTGTATGCCACTTTTGTCAACTGGTTTACGTCTACGATCGCCGGGATCTTGGGAACCAGCCAGGCGACGCCGATTGCTGGCGCTGGGCATCAAGCCGCCCCAGTCATCGAACAGGTTGTCCTGGTTGTATCGGTCAGCGTGGGGATCGCGATGATTGGGGCCGTCATGATGTTGCTGTTCGGGCTTCGGCGCGGCGAGTGATCGGAATGTCAAAGTTTTGCGCTCACGCACCTTGGACAAAACCGCCAAGCAAAGCGTGTCCGGGATAACTTACGGTTTGCCGGCGAGCATATCCTTCGGCGTGATGTAGCCGATGGCGCTGTTCAGACGCACATTGTTGTAGTGCTCGACGTAGCCCTCCACCAGACGCCGCGCATCTACCAGGAACTTCTCCGCCGCATGAACCTGCAACCCTAATAGCCGTGAAGGGCAAAGCCGTATCCCCCGACAGGCCAACTCCCGAATCACGGGCAAACCGCACGTTATCCCAAGACCGCCCCCAAAACAAGCCTGCGCCAGGATTACTTACGTGTTGCCGACAATCCATACTTTATCCGGCCAAACCACCTCAAAAAGCTTGTTTTCATTGAAGATTTGAAGGGTTAAGCGCGATTGCAGTTACTTGCCGACCGGAACCTTGTGTCGCAGTTCGTCGGAGAAGTTTTCGAGGAAACTGGCAGCCTTGCGACTGCCAATACAAAACAGCTTGAAGAATGCAGGATCGTTTATGTTCTTCAGGGCTGCAGATTCATACGGCGGAGCAGGTTGGCGAAGCGCGGGTCCGAGCGCAGAGGGTCGTATGCCGGGTCCGTCTTAATGTGCATCAGGAAGCGTTCGTCATAGCCTTTTTCCAGCCACTCGAAGGCCTTGTCCTTCTCTCCGAGGTCCGCATAGATTCCGACCCTGGCGTAGGCCGGAACATATTCTCGCTTCGAGATCTCGTTCAAGTGATCGAGTACCTTCTCGGCCTCCGCTCTTCTGCCTTCCAGCGCATAAGCGCGTCCGACAAGCGTTAGTACGCGCGAATTGTTCGGGTTGATGGCCATTACCCTTTCGTACTCCGCGATTCCTTCCTTGTACATGGATTTTTGAACTTCGGCGGCGCCAATCGTATCGTGCGCGAGGAAGAAGTTGGGATCCAGGTCGAGCGTCTTGCGTTCCTGTTCGATGGCTTGGTCATAGCGCCTTGCCTGGAAGAAATCCATTCCCAGAGACCAATTGGTGATGAGCGAAAGAGGATCGAGTTCCAGCGCTCGTTTGTCTTCCGCGGTCGCCTCTTCAATCGTGTCTGTAAGATTTCCTGTTGAAAGTATGGGGAGAAAAAGCAAGGGTGTCTCCAGAACCAACGACCCTAGTGGGGGTCGAAGAGAGGAGACACCCTATGTCTATATCGCCTGTAGGAAGGGTAGCACTGCGGGAGTTGATGGAACAAGCTTGGCAACAGGTGGAAGGGCAAGCGCGGGGGATGCTGAAGAAAGCTGTCGAGGGGCTGCTGGTGGCCGAGCGAGACCGGCGCGTGAGCGAGGCCAAGCAGCGGGGCGAGAAAGTGTACCGTTGGGGCTACACGGTGCGGAAGTGTTGGACGACGCTGTGGGGAAGCCTGGAGCAAGTGCGCGTTCCGCGGCTGCGCGGGCGGGAAGAGATCGGACTGGTGGAACGCTATGAACGGCACGGGTTGGATCAGATGCTGTTCGCGCTGACGGTGGGCGGACTGAGTCAGCGCAAGGTGGTCGGATGGGTGCGGCGGTTTCTGGGCGGGACGCTTTCGCCGGCCACGATCGGAGCGGTGCTGCAGCAAGCGCAACAGCAAGTCGAGCAGCGGCGCAGCGCAGCGATTGTGCCGGGACGTTATCGAGCCATCGTGGTGGACGGAATTTACCTGCGGTATCGGCGGAGTGTTTCGCAGCCAGGACGCAAAGGCGTGCTGCTGGTGGCGGTGGGGGTGCGGGAAGGCGGCGCATTTGAAGTACTGGACTGGCGGGCGGCTTCGGCGGAAACCACCGAGGACTATGAAGAGTTGCTGACACGATTATGGAAACGCGGGTTGGAGAAGGTGGAATTGATCGTGAGTGATGGACTGACCGCGATCGTCAGTGCGGCGCAGATGGTGTATCCAGCAGCTCGGCATCAGCGCTGCCTGGCGCATTGGTTTCGCAACCTGGAAGCGCTGACGCCGCGATTTGCGTGGGTCCAGCGGCGGAAATTCCGGCGGGAGTTCTGGTGGATCTGGGACGCGGAGAACCAAGCGCAGGCACGGGACTGGGCGCGGCGATTCTGCGCGCGCTGGCGGTGTGCCGCGCCGGAGATGGTCGAGAAATTCCAATTCGAGCTGGAAGAGGTGCTGGCGTTTTTCAACTTCCCAGCGCACTGGCGCCATCGGCTGCGCACAACCAACTTGGGCGAAGGCTGGTTCAAACATTTGCGCCGCTATTTGAGCCGCTTCCCCGGATGTCGTAACGCCGAGCACAGCGAGCAGGTTCTCGGTTGCTTCCTGCTCGCAGCAGAATCGATGCATCGATGAGGAGCTTTATGAACCGGAGCACCCCTCAACCTGCTTTCAACAGAAATGCTGGACAGTGCCCTTCAATCCGTCCCATTGCCCTCAAACCAATGCCAGCATACAATTGGTGAGCGTTGGCGTCGTTCGGATTGAGCGCAATCGCCCGTTTGAACTCCGCTTCACTCCCCGGCCAGTCCCAGTCGTAGTATGCTTTGACAAAGGCGAGAGATGTGTGGGCTTCGGCGAGCGTGTCATCCAGTTCGAGAGCTTTCTGGGCCGCCTCGCGCGCTTTCGGGTAGCCGTCCTTCGGCGCGACATAACCGAATGACGGAAGACCGCTGTAGCAATCGGCCACCCCCGAGTAGGCGAGCGCGTAAGAGGGATCAATCGCGATCGCTTGCTGGAAATATCCGACGGCCTTGTTCAATCCCTCTTTCGTCGCCTTGTCCCACCAGTAGCGGCCTTTCAAATAATCCTGATAGGCCTCGGGATTCGCGGTGAAGGTCTTCATCATGCGCTTTTCGTCTTCGCCGGTAAGGCGCATGCGCAGCATGGAGGTCATTTCCTTCGCGAGGTCGCCCTGCAGGGCAAAAATGTCGGAGGCTTTGCGGCTGTATTGCTGGCCCCAGATGTGGCTGTTGTCGCGCGCGTCCACGAGTTCCGCGCTGATCTCCAGATCGTCGCCGCGCTGCATGACGTGGCCCTTGAGGACAGCGCGAACTCCCAGTGCCTGTCCGACGGTGCGGGCATCCGTATCTTTGCCCTTGTACATGAAGGCGGAGTCGCGCGACATCACTTTGAGATGTGGCAATTGCGACAGGCTGTTGATCAGGCTCTCTGTGATTCCGTCGCTCAAGTACTCAGCATTTGGGTCGGCGCTGGCATTCACGAAGGGAAGGACTACCAGTGAATCGATCGCCTCGCCGCCGCTGACGCGAGTCTTGTAAAACCATCCTGCGGACGCGAGCACGGCTACGAGTGCCAGCGCGGCAATCCCGGCTGCCGATTTGCTCCGCAACCACGATTTGGCGTTCCCTACTGCTGCCGGTGCGGCGACGACTGTGCGGCTCGTGTCCGTGTCGCGTTTCATGCGTGCCAGGTCGGCTCGCATATCCGCCGCGTGCTGATACCGCAGCTTGCGATCCTTCTCCAGCGCTTTGTGGATGATTTCTTCGAGCTTCGATGGAATTTGCGGATTAATCTCATGCGGTGAAATCGGAGGCTGACTGAGAATCGCATGGAAGATAACCGCCGACGTGCCGCCTGGGAACGGAAGTTTGCCCGTGGCCATCTCGTACAGCACGACGCCAAACGAGAACAGGTCCGTCCGGGCGTCCAGTTCCTCCGCGCGAGCTTGTTCGGGCGACATGTAGGCAACCGTGCCCATGGTCGTGCCCGGGCTGGTCAACTCCTGTTCAGACACCGTGGGCATCTGCGAGGCGCCAGCAAGGTGGCTTCGTTGTCCCGCGCGCTTCCGGCTACCTTGGCCAAACCAAAATCCAGAATTTTTGCTTGCCCGCGAGCCGTCACGAAAATGTTCGCGGGCTTGATGTCGCGATGCACGATGCCCTTGGCGTGGGCCGCGTCCAGCGCATCGGCGATTTCCGATGCCAACTCCAGTAATTGTTCGAGAGGCAACGGTTTTCCGCTGAGCAGATGCTTCAGCGTATTTCCTTCCAGCAATTCCATGGCGATGAAATGCTGGCCATTGGCCTCGTCAATCTCATAAATCGTGCAGATATTGGGATGGTTGAGCGCGGAGGCAGCGAAAGCTTCGCGCTGGAAACGCTCCCGTGCAGCAGGATCTTTCTCCATTTCCGCGGGCAGGAACTTCAGCGCGACATGCCGATGTAGCTTGAGGTCTTCGGCTTCGTACACCACACCCATCCCGCCGCCGCCAATCTGCGAGAGGATGCGATAATGCGAGATCGTTTTGCCAATCATTTGGGTTGCGTCGCGGTGCGGCGGCGGACTTTGTACGTGCTTAGCTTTGTGCCTTCGGGTAGTGGCATGGGAGTGAGTCGGCTGAGTTTACTCGATCACGGACCGGAAAAGTAACGAAATACGGGCAAACCGCAAGTAATCCGTTCGCCCACCAATTGGACATTACTTCAGGGTTATAAAGTCGCGATGTCAAGGAACGCCCGGTTGAGAACGGATCGTTTAGGAATGAATGTATAAAAAAGAAGGCAGCACTTGGAAAACAAGGGCTGCCTCGTTGCTTCGTTGTCTCTGTGTCTAGCGCGCTTGCGCCTTGGCCAGCTCGTAAGTGCCATCCCAGCTGCACTCGATTTCGGTCTCCGATTTCATCGCCGTCTTGAATTTCCCGCCGCCTGACATGCCGGCATATATGCCATCGCCACCAGTAAACTTGTAAGTCCCTTCGACCGTCATCCCGCTGCCCGCCATCGCGGCCTTGCCCTCAAAGGTTCCGAAGTCGCGGCCACCATCCGGGTGGATGTTATTGAAGTAGCCGTGTTGCGTGCCCTTGCCGTCGAGCACATCCGTGAAGCCCCAGTATGCGATCTTCGAGTTGTCCCACATCGGATCGGAAGATTTCTGGCTGCCCTGAACTTCGGCGATATTCATCGCGTGATTGGGCTGGTCGGTGACTGTGAGCGTGGACTGCTGTGTGATTTTTCCAGCAAAAGACCCTGTGATGTGATTCATATCGTCTTTTTTCCTTTCGTTTGGGAATGGAGTGGCGTTGCGCGCGAAGACTATTCCCCTGCTTGGGTCATGTCAACCGGAATTCCCGTTTTGACTCCCGGCCGAGCGATCACTTACACGTGGCTGCCTCAGCGCGAAAGGCTACAGCTAGACTTGGCAAAACTTTGATAGCGACGATGCGATCGAGGCGCGTATCGCGGGCTTTGTACACCTCGCCCATACCGCCCGCACCGATAGCGGAGAGGATTTCGTACGAGCCGAGTTTTGTGCCTGCAGAAAGTGGCAAGGCAGCGAGTCAGCTCAGTCTACACTGAACAAAGATCCGATAAGGAACGAATTATGGGCTACTCGGAAGGAGTTCCCCGCAAAAGCCCAAAGAGTTCTTTGAGAATCCGGGGCCGCAAACTCGAGGGGGAATGGAAACGACTCACTGGCCAATTTTGAACCCTGCGTTGGTCGCGAACGCCGGTCGCGGTATAATCCTCTGATGCCAATGAGCAAGAATTCCTCGCGGATGCACGGCACGACGGTATTGTGCGTGCGCCGCGACAACAAAGTGGTGGTTGCCGCGGACGGCCAGGTCACCATGGGCGAGCACGTCATGAAACACACGGCGCGAAAAACGCGGCGGCTGTTCAATGAAAAAATTCTGGCGGGTTTTGCCGGGTCGACGGCGGACGCGCTTTCCCTGTTCGAGCGGTTCGAGGGGAAGCTGCAGGAACATCAGGGAAATCTGGCGAAGTCCGCGGTCGAGCTCGCGAAGGAATGGCGCAAGGACCGCGCGCTCCGGCACCTCGAAGCGCTTCTGATCGTTGCGGACGGGAAATCCACATTCCTCGTTTCCGGAAATGGCGACGTGATCGAACCCGACGATGGCATCTGCGCCATCGGCTCGGGCGGCCCGTTCGCGCTCGCCGCGGCCCGGGCCCTCGCCAATCATACCAAGCTTCCCGCGAAGGAGATTGCGCAGGAGGCCATGCGGATTGCCAGCGAAATTTGTATTTTCACGAATGCGAATTTCACGTTTGAGGAATTGTAACAATATGTGCGCCCACTCAATTTGTTTGTCATTCCGAGCGAAGCGAGGAATCTCTCCGTGTTTCTGCAAAGTTCGAGGAGAGATTCCTCGCTTCGCTCGGAATGACAACTTTTTGAATTTATTTCCGCACTCTGCTAATAAAGGCGGACTGTTTCTATGGTGATCTATCTTCCCGGCGAGCAGCACGAACCAGAAGCAGCGGTTGAGCCGTCGTTCGACGAACTCACTCCGCGCGAAATTGTCATCGAGCTGGACAAATACATCGTCGGACAGGCCGCCGCAAAGCGCGCGGTGGCTGTCGCGCTGCGCAACCGCGTCCGCCGGCAAAAACTCACGCCCGAAATGGCGGAAGATGTGCTGCCCAAAAATATTTTGATGATCGGCCCCACCGGAGTGGGAAAGACGGAAATCGCGCGGCGCCTCGCGCGCCTCGCCGGATGTCCGTTCATCAAGGTGGAGGCCTCCAAGTACACCGAAGTCGGCTACGTCGGCCGCGACGTGGAATCCATGGTGCGCGATCTGGTCGAGACATCTATTGACATGGTGCGCGAGGAAAAACTGGATGAGGTGGCCGAGCGCGCCGAACATGCCGCGGAAGAGCGCGTGCTCGATCTGCTGCTTCCCGCTTCTCCTCCGCCGCCGCCCGAGCCGCCCATTTCTTCCACCCCTCAGATCGAAGCGCCCCGGCGCGATCAGATGGACCGCACCAGGGAAAAACTTCGCGCGCAGTTGCGGGACGGCAAGCTCGACCAGCGCCTGGTGGAAGTCGAGGTGCGCGAGCGCTCGACGCCCGCGTTTGAAATCGTTTCGAGCCAGGGCGTCGAGGAAATGGACATCAACGTTAAGGACATGCTCTCGGGAATTTTTGGCCAGCAGAAGAGGCGCCGCAGGATGACCGTCGCCGAGGCATTCGATTACCTGATCCAGGAAGAAGAAAACAAACTGATCGACATGGATCAAGTGACGCGCCTGGCCGTCGAGCGCGCCGAGCAGATGGGCATCATTTTCATTGACGAGATTGACAAGATCGCCGGGCGCGAGTCCGGCCACGGCCCGGACGTTTCCCGCGAAGGAGTGCAGCGCGACATTCTGCCGATTGTAGAAGGCACCACGGTCAACACGCGCTACGGCATGATCCGCACCGACCACATTTTGTTCATCGCCGCGGGAGCCTTTCACATCAGCAAGCCTTCCGACCTGATCCCGGAGCTGCAAGGCCGGCTGCCCATCCGCGTGGAGCTCACGGCGCTCACCGAGGGCGATTTCGTGCGCATTCTTACGGAACCCAAGAACGCTCTTATCAAGCAATACATTGCCTTACTGGATACGGAAGGCCTCAAGCTGACTTTCACCGAGGATGCCATCGCCACGCTCGCCCGCTACGCCGTCATGGTCAACGAGCAGACGGAAAACATCGGCGCGCGCCGCCTCCACACCATCCTCGAAAAAGTGCTGGACGAAATTTCCTTCGAGGCGCCGGACATGAAGAAAAAGAATGTGAAGTTGGACGGCGCGTACGTCACCAAGCAGCTTGCCGACATCGTGAAAAATCAGGACCTCAGCCGGTACATCCTCTAGCGCGATGGTGAAGAGATGATCCGCACCGCCGCGCTTCTCGCCCTCGCGTTTTGCCTCCTCGCGTGCGCTCTGGTGGCAGGGTGCGCTGCGCCCGGCGAACCTGTAGCAAGGCATCCGGTTGTTCCCGTTGCGGTCACGGACCTCGTCGCGCGGCAGTACGGCAACGCGTTCGCCCTAACGTTCAGTCTTCCGGCGCGATCGATGGATCGCGAAGCCCTTGCCGAACACCCCACGATTGAGATCTATCGCGCCGCGCTTCTGCCTGGCGCCACCCCGGACAAGAAGACGACGTGGCGCCTCGCGTACACGATTCCTTCCGAGCAGGTGGATCCCTATCTGAAGGGAGAACACATCGAGTTTCGCGATCCCCTCACTGCGGACGATTTCGCACACGCGGCCGAGTTATCGGTGGCTTACAAGGTTCGTACCAGGGCGGCGAAAGCGCGAGCCTCGGAGGATTCGAACGTCGTCATAGGGCGGATTTACCCGGCGCCGGAGGCGCCGCGTGCCGTCCATGTGGACGTTACGGAATCCGCACTGGTCGTAAACTGGGCGGAAGCTTCCTTGCCGGCGGGGGCTTCTTCGAGTGGTTACCGCGTCTACCGCGGGGTACTCGAATCCGGTCAGGAGAATCTTCCGCAGGACCTTTCGCACGCGAAGCTAAAAATACCGTTGGAGCTTGCGGGGACTTCGCCATCGACCGATTTTCGCGATTCACACTTCGGGTTCGGAACGCCATATTTATACACCGTGCGCACCGTGGCGCAATTCGGCGCGGATCTTGTCGAATCCGCAGACTCCGCGCCGGCCATCGTCACGCCGCGTGACGTCTTTCCACCTGCCGCGCCCACAGGCCTTGAAATTACGATTATCCCCGCAACCAACCAGGCCCCTGCTTACATCGAACTATCATGGGCGATCGGCCCCGAGGGGGACCTGGCGGGGTATTCCGTTTACCGGAGTGAGGGGGAAGACGCACCCGGCGAGCGCGTCAGCGCAGAAACATTGCCGAGCCCGACGTTTCGTGATATCTCCGTACTGCCCGGCAGGCGATATTACTATCGTGTTTCCGCGCTGGACCGCGCAGGCAACGAAAGCTCCAAGAGTTCCGCAGTACAGGCGGACGTCCCTTAGACTGACTTTCGAGGAAGGATGGCATGGCAGCCCGACCCCAGCTCCCAGGCATGCGATATTTTTTGTGGCTGCGCATCGCGTCGTTGCGCACCGGCGTCCTGACGGGAATCTATCTGTCCTGTGTTTTCGTCGCCTGGTTGGACGTTGCCAATCGCGTCGCCGAACTGGAGCGTTTTGCCGAGGCACGCAACATCGTAGCGGGCGCAATCTTGATCGTGGTCATGGGAATCCCTGTGCTCCGATTCCGTCATCGGCCCGGAAGGCTTTTCGTCGCGGGCCTGACGGCCTGGACGCTCCTGACCGTGACGTATCTTGTTACGGAACTGCATTTCAAACTGCTCGAAAGCCGCATGGGTGCCCTGCATGTTTTCGTGCTTCGGGCGGTTTCCTACGGCTTCGTGGCCGTGCTCGATTGGGTATTCCTGATGTGCGCGGAAGTTCGCCACGAGCACATGGCTCAATCCCGGGAAACCGCGGCCTCCGCCGGCAGGGACCGCACGAATTAATTTCTCAAATCCCTCAAGAAGGAAAAATCACTCGATGAAACTCTGCCGTTTTCAAGCAAAAGAGAAAGCAGGCTCCACCGCGCAACTGGAAGTTTTGCAAGGAGTTATTTCAGGCGAGACCGTACGCCAGGTTTCCGGCGATATTTTGGGAAAGTGGGAGGTGACCAGCCGCTCCTGGCCGCTTGCGGATGTGAAACTCCTGCCGCCGGTCGCGCCAAGCAAGATCGTTTGCCTCGGCAGGAACTACCTCGACCACGCCGCGGAATTCAATAACGCTCCTCCGAAGGAACCCTTGATCTTTCTCAAGCCGCCGTCGTCACTTCTCGCGCCCGACGACCCAATCGTCCTGTTGCCCGAAGTGCAGCGCATTGATTATGAAGGCGAGCTGGCCGTGATTATTTCGCGCGAGTGTCACCAGTTGCGCGACGGCGATGATCTCCGCCCCTACATTGCCGGGTACACGCTTCTCAATGACGTCAGCGCGCGCGATTACCAGGCGCTCGATAAACAATGGACGCGCGCCAAGAGCTTTGACACGTTTTGTCCGCTGGGCCCTGTCCTGGAGACCGAGTTTGACGTCACCCACGGAACAATTGAAACCCTGTTGAATGGCGCCAGGAAACAGTACGCCCCGTTGACCGCGATGCTCTTCCCCATTGATGTTATAATCCCCTGGGTTTCGCGGGTCATGACGCTGTTGCCGGGCGACGTGATTGCGACGGGCACGCCGGCGGGCGTCGGCCCCATGAAGGCCGGCGACGTGGTGGAAGTCGTGATTCCCGGAATCGGCACGCTGCGAAATCCTGCTGTGAGTCGCGCACTCTGACCCTTGCGGTGTCCTCCGCGCCGCGCAGGTCGCGGTTCTGTTCAAGGAGGCAACAAACATGAAATTCTTTCTCGACACAGCAAACCTGGAAGAGATCCGGCAGGGTATGTCGCTGGGTGTGATTGACGGCGTCACCACCAATCCCACATTGGTCGCCAAGGAAAAGCGCCCCTTCCGCGAACACATTCTGGAGATCGCCAATATCTTGAAGGACGGCGTGGTCAGCGCCGAAGTCGTGTCCACCGATACCCCGGGCATTCTCCGCGAAGCGCGCGAGATCGCCACTTGGCATCCCAACGTCATCGTCAAGATCCCCACGATTCCGGACGGCGTGCGGGCGCTCAGCATCCTCTCGAAGGAACACATTCGCGTCAACATGACCCTGATATTTTCCGCGCCGCAGGCCCTGATTGTAGCCAAGGCCGGCGCATATTTCGCCAGCCCGTTTCTCGGCCGCCTCGATGATATTTCCTCCGACGGTCTGACGCTGCTGCGCGAAATCATGGACATCTACCAGGCCTACAACTATCCGACGCAAGTCCTGGCCGCGAGCCTGCGCCACCCGCTGCACGTTGTGGCCGCCGCGCGGATGGGCGCGCACATCGGCACCATGCCGTACAAAGTATTTGAGCAGCTCTTCAAGCACCCGCTTACGGACCGGGGCCTTGAAGGATTCCTGAAAGACTGGGAGAAAGCGCGCGAGACGCTGGGCGATGTGTTCGAGCCGGCTCCCGCGCGCAATCCGGGGCGTTGAACGACTTGGCAATCGATTGGAAAATCGCTGTGGGAGCCGGGGCGCTCGTGGTGGCCCTGACGGCTGCGGCTTTGCGTCAGCTCTTCCGAAAACCGGAAGACCCGGAAGACGAAGAGCGGCGACGGCGTTCCCAACTCAATCAAGTTGGGCGCATCGTGGAGGGGCTGGTGGTCGAGCTGGTCGAATCGCAGGGGTCGGCCGCGCCGGCAACCAGTCCGACAATTTTTTCGCGCCGCAAGGCTGCGGCTTCTCAACTTGGCGGAAATGGTTTGCGCCGCCTGGTCCGGTACAGCTATTCCATCGCGGGCGTCACCTACGAAACCGCGCAAGACGTCACCGGGCTCGAAGAGCGCCTGTGCCTCGAGCGTATCGCTTCCGGCCAGCCTGCCAGCGTGAAGTACGATCCGGCAAATCCCAGCAATTCGATTCTTGTGGCTGACGACTGGTCAGGTCTGCACTAAATTTTTGTGCGAAGCTATATTTCAACCAGTGCGGCGTTTCAGATGACATCCGCTGTGGGGGTCCGCGCGTGGGCGTGAGAATTCTTGCGTCCTTGACGGCTGTGCTCGGCGCCGCCGCGTTGACGCTGGCCTGCATGATTGCCCTGGTGCAAGGCACGATCCAGGCTGTCTCCATCGATCCAATCCCGCTGCGTGTCCTCGCCGTCGCCGCGGACCTCGTCTTCGGGACTGTCCTTCTTCTCGGGTGCATTTACCTGGCAACGCATCTGGCGGTCCGCATTCTGGGAGTGGGGAATGCCGAATTTCCTGCGCTACCAATCGACGAGTACTCCAGTGACGTGCGTTCCGGTGATTCCGCTAAGATTTAGCGGTTCAGTCTGCGAGAAACCGACCCTTTGGAATTTATCGCGTGGTACTAGTAGTATGGCGGTATCCGGCAGGGAATACGGACAGCCAAGGGCTTCCAGATTTTCTCCGGATTTAGGTTAGAATCTTTCCCGTGAGCGATGTTCCGATCTACCGTAGGGAGTTCAGGACCCTGGCGGAATTGCGAGCCGAAGAAGCCCGCGTTTTGCTCAGAAGCAGAAGGCAGCTGGGGGCGTATTACCTCGCGGGGTACGCCGTGGAGTGCGCGCTGAAGGCTTGTATCGCCAAGCAAAGGAAGAGATTCGAGTTTCCGCCGAAGAAAGGAAGTGTCGAGAAGATGTATAGTCACAATCTGGATGCATTGCTCGATGTCGCCGGTCTTAAAGTGCAACTCCAAAAGGAGATTGCGACGAATCCGGATTTCGCGGCGAACTGGAAGACGGTTAGAAATTGGACAGCGGAAAGCAGATATAAGATTTCGGGTTTAAATGGGAAAGAACTGTACAATGCTGTTACTGGGCCGAATGGAGTATTGCCGTGGATAAAACTCCGCTGGTAAATGGCGACATCGAGATTGAGGGCAAGGTTGTGTCCGCGCTTAGCCGCACAAAAATTCCGGTAAGCGCCGTGGACTGGAATTGGGAGCCGGATCTTGAGGAATCGCAACTGATCGTCGTGACCTCATTAGTTGACACGAGAGGAATTCGCGAAACCTATGCGCGGATATTTAAGGCGTTGACGGTTGCCGGTGTGTATAAGTCGGTTCCCATCCGAAAGCTCTTTGTGAAAAGTCCTGGCGACCCTGTTGCCCGGAAATTGATCGAGGAATTGAAACAAACAAGCGGAGGGTCCATACACATTGTCAGGAACATGAGCACGAATGGCGCCCCCCAATACTCTATGGTTTTTGCTCCGTATGTTGGCAGTGGGGGACCTATCCCCTCGAAGGGTGTCACGGGCAACGCTGACCTTCGCGATTTCCTCGAAAAACGCCTGGGTGTCCATTTCTACGCTGTGGACCAGGCGCTGGCAGAACTGGCCAAAAGGCGCCGCGCCACAATATTCAACGTAGAACTGAGTCTCAGACGTGCGAAGAAGCTAAACCTAGCCGCCTAGCTTCCTGTATCCCCGATAAAATTAGTGGCACACGCGTTCGCCCTTGTGCGAAAGTCACAAAGCGCATGTAGCGAGACAAAATCTTATGAACAACCATTCGAGCGCGAGCGATCCGCTCGCGGAACTGCGCCGCCGCAACGCCGAAGCGGAAGCCGGAGGCGGCGCGGAACGGCGCGAGCGCGAACACAAAGCCGGGAAGCTCACGGCGCGCGAACGCGTGTCGCTGCTCGTCGACGAAGGCACGTTTGAAGAACTCGATAAATTCGTTGCGCACCGCACGGAAGAGTTTGGGATGCAGGAACAGCGGCCGCCCGGCGACGGATTTATCACCGGCTTCGGACGCATCGCCGGACGTTTGGTCTACGTGTTCGCGCAGGATTTTACCGTGTTTGGCGGCTCGCTCTCGGAAACCAATGCCTTGAAAATCTGCAAGATCATGGACCTGGCGATGCGCAACGGCGCGCCCGTGATTGGGCTGAATGATTCGGGGGGCGCGCGAATCCAGGAGGGCGTGCGCTCGCTCGCGGGTTACGCCGATATTTTTCTGCGCAACACGCTGGCCAGCGGCGTCATTCCGCAGATCAGCGCGATCATGGGGCCGTGCGCCGGCGGCGCCGTGTACTCTCCCGCGATCACCGATTTTATTTTCATGACGCGCGACACGTCGTACATGTTCATCACCGGACCGGACGTCATCAAAACGGTGACTCACGAAGACGTTTCCAAAGAAGATCTCGGCGGCGCGATGACGCACAATGCGACGAGCGGCGTCGCCCATTTCATCGCCCGCGATGACGCCGAATGTCTCGCCATGATTCGCGAGCTGCTGAGTTTTCTTCCGCTCAACAATCTGGATGACGCGCCGCGCCGCGCCACTTCCGATCCCGTCGACCGCGCCGACGCGGCGCTCGATTCCATGGTTCCCGCCGATCCGATGCAGCCTTACGATATCAAGGACGTGATCCACGCCATTGCCGACGACAAATATTTCTTCGAGGTTCACGAGCATTTCGCGAAAAATATCGTGGTCGGTTTCGCGCGGCTCGGCGGGCAGCCCGTGGGCGTCGTCGCCAATCAGCCCGCGGTGCTCGCGGGTGTGCTGGACATTAACGCTTCGGTGAAGGGAGCGCGATTCGTGCGTTTCTGCGACGCGTTCAATATCCCGCTCATCACGCTCGAAGATGTGCCCGGGTTTCTACCCGGCACGCAGCAGGAGTGGAACGGTATCATCAAGCACGGCGCGAAGCTGCTCTATGCGTTCGCCGAAGCAACGGTTCCGAAATTAACTGTGATTACGCGGAAGGCGTATGGCGGGGCCTACTGCGTCATGTCGAGCAAACACATCCGCACCGACGCGAATTTCGCATGGCCCACGGCCGAAATCGCGGTGATGGGCCCGGAAGGCGCGGTCAACATTGTCTACAAACGCGAAATCGAACGCGCGCCCGAAGCCGGCCGTGAGCGCCTGCGCCGCGAAAAAGTCGCCGAGTTCCGCGAGCGCTTCGCCAATCCCTACGTCGCCGCAGAACGCGGCTACATCGACGCCGTGATCGAGCCATCACAAACCCGCGCGAAACTCATCACCGCCCTGCGCTCGCTCGAAACCAAGCGTGACACCAACCCTAAAAAGAAACACGGCAATATCCCACTCTAAAATGGGAGTAGAATAACGTCGGCATTGATGTTTGCGGAAAACCCAAGACTTTGTCATTCCGAGGCACGCTGCGTGCCGAGGAATCTCTCCCTCTTTGGTTCAGGTCGAAGAGAGATTCCTCGCTTCGCTCGGAATGACAATGCGCGATACTTTTTCCGCAACCTGTATATTTGCCGGAGGACGCCATGAACAAATTGGTGTTCGCAATCGCGCTCTTCATGATCGTGCCAGCGCTTCGCGCGCAGCAAGCCGAAACCAGCGGCAGCCCTCCTCAGGCCGCACCCCAGACCGCGCCAGAAACGGCTCCGCAACCCGCCGCGCAGGATCCGTCTCCGCCGGATAATTTGCCCGCGTCGATCCGGCCGGGACATCCTCTTAATCCGGCGGACGTCGATATTCTTACCGGAAAACGGGACAGGGAAATCGAGACAGCTCGAATGGCCGCCTTGCCAATTTCAGTGGGAATGTACGGAAACTACGGAGATCCGTACTTGATGCAGGGGCGGTTCGGCAGGACGTTCGATATTCCCATGCTTCCGCTGACGCGAATCAGCAATCCGTTCTTTTTCTCCACGATGCAGCCGCGCAGGTTTGGACGCGGAGGGTTTCGCGGCGGCCGTTAAACGAAATTCGTTTTGTCTCGCGCGCTCATCTTTACTGAGTCACCGTCCTAGCCACATCGCCGACTTTAAACCCGGTGCCTGTGACAGGCTTGCAGACCGCGGAAATGTCATCCACGTCGGTGACTTCCAGTTCTCCCAGCTTGGTGGTCATCTTGCGAAGAACCGCGCCGGTTGCTGGGTCCTTGATCGTACTCGTCACGCGTTCCACGGACATGTGGTCGCCGACTTTGATCCCGGTTTTCGCGCCGACGTTCAGCACGATTTGCCCGCCATCCACAGCCGCCACCAGGCCTTCGACCTTGATCACGCGCGCCTGGAGCTTGGGCGCCGCAGCGATGACGCCCGCAGTCATTTCATCGGTCGCGGCCTTCACGGCCTCGCCGATTATGGTTTGTTGAAAGTCGCTCGAACCAAAGTCCGCCCCGCCTGCGCCAAAACCGTGCCAGTTCCCGCCGCCGCCCAAAAGAGAAGTGCTGCTCCGCTTGGACTGGCCCTTGCCTTCGGCCACGCCCAGAATCTCCGCTGAATCGATATCCACGAGCCGGGCATCAAGCATGACATTGGCCTTGGAGTCCTTATGGCCAAAGCCACCGACCCCGAAGCCGCCAAAGCCTCCACCACCGCCGCCGACCTTCGTATTCTTGGTCTCGTTCCCAAACTCGGTAATGCTGCCAACGATGATGGCATCCAAGCCAAGGATCTTGCCGATCTTGGCTGCCGAGGCCGGATTGGCGCGGTCGCTGTTCGAGAAGTTTTGCTCGGCGAGGATTTTGTCGAGCGCCTTGCGTTCGATCACGCTATAGGTACCGTCGGTCACCAGATTCTTCACCAGAAGGTCGGCGATTCCCTTGCCGATATCAATATCCGTTCCGAATAATGCCGCCGAGTTAGTCTTCACCGTCGCATAGTCAAAATCGAAGACCGCAACACGTTTCTTCCGTCCTTGGGGTGCTTGCGGGGCGGCCGCGCCCGGGGCGCTAGCTGCCGGCTGACCAGCCGGTGCACTGTCCTGCGCTCGCGTGGCTAAAGGCGCGAAAAGAACCGTTAAAACAAATAGGGCGGCGATTCGTTTCATGGCGATCTCCTGTTCCGTAGCGATGCAGCGTGAAAAGTAACCTAATTCCGATATGCGGTCTAGTGATTTTAGTTAAGCGCAAATCCTTATGTCAACCATCGCTTTGGAAGGATGAGCGCAGGAAGGCACTTCTGAGGCATTCAGGATCGCGCTTCCCCTCGGATCAGAATGCGCCTTGCGGCCATCCCCGCAGGAACCACTGAAAAAACAAGGAACAACAGCAGGGTCAAGACAAGGTCCTTGAACCCCGGCGCGAAATCGCCTCCATGCCGAATCGCAAGGATGCAGATGTAATAGGCCGTTGGCGCGGCCAGAACAATTTCCGCGATCAAGTAGGGCTTCAAGAGCTGTCCCCGAAAGAAAATCATGGCCGCCGTGATGACGAGCCACGTTGCCGTGATCCACTCCACCGGGTAAATCACCTTGTTATCGAAAAAAAAGCGATTAATCAGCAGGACGGGAATTCCGGCGCGCGGATCGAGAATAAACGGCGGCCCGCCTGGCCAGCAATAGATTCCGATCTGGTAGACGCAGAGGGCGAAAAGATACGCGCCGAGGAGGCGCTCACGTTGGGGTTCGGTTCTGCCTTTTGTGGCCATGGTTCCGGGAGGGGAATTATCGTCCGCCGGGCCTCGTGTGTCCACGAAAGGATATCAGCCTAGAATTCCAATAGGATCTCCACGAAGCGAACCTTTGGGCGCCGACCGTCATCTATATTTACGCGGGTTTGGAGGGCGCGAAGACGCAATGGAACTACACCCCCAATGGGTGGCGAACAAAACCAGTCCTTTCGGCTCTCTTTCCATGCGTTCTTAGAGCGCGATTTCCAAGGATCGTGACTGGCTTCCGGGGCAGGTCCGGATCCGGTTCTAGAGTTGGATGGCGAATTCGTTGTGTCGAGTCCAGGAGTGGCGTACGATATACGAAGGAGAGATCCAAGTCGGAAATCCCGGTTCAGCGATCCGCTCGAAGATCTCAGTGTTGAAACCCAGCCGGCTATAAGTAACGATCGCACACTCGAGGTCGAGAGTGCGTCCGCATATTAAGGTTCACGGGAAGCTGCCGTCGAGCATTGAGGATGCGTGAAGGGGTTCGGAATTGTTCGACGATAATTTGCAAGCTAAAAAAACCGGCCAATAAGGAGATCCCTTGAACAAGCAACGTTTCCGTACGAATTATTGCTTCACGGTTATGCTATCTGCTTTCCTGCTGTTGCTCGCCCTGCCGGGCATGGTCCAGGCTCAGGACGCAGATCCTCCCAGCAGGGTCGCGCGATTGAATTTCATCGAAGGCAATGTCTCCTTTCAACCAGCCGGCACATCGAATTGGTTGGAAGCGAACCCGAACCGTCCTCTTACGACTGGAGACCAACTCTGGGCCGATCAAGGGTCCCGAGGAGAGTTGCACCTGGGCGGCAGTGTGCTGCGCATTTCTGCTCAGACGGGCATCTCTTTCCTGAACCTAGGCGATCAGGCTGTCCAAGTTCAGGTAGCACAGGGCTCCGCCGTTCTGCGCCTGCTCCATCTCGAAGACAACGAAAATTATGAAATTGACACCCCGAATCTAGCTTTGACGATCCTTCGTCCAGGCGAATATCGCCTTGATGTGAGCGCCGACGGCACTTCCAGCATCGTTACCGTCGGCAATGGCGCTGGCGAGGTAACCGCAGGCGGCTTGGCTTACAACGTTGGTCCCGGACGGCAATACACTTTCTCCGGAACGGACCAAGTGAGCTTGGACGCAGAGGCCGCACCCGCGCCAGACGATTTTCAGCAATGGAACTTGGGGCGCGACGCGCGGGAAGACAGAATGGCGTCCGCGCGGTACGTTTCACGCGATGTAATAGGCTACGAAGATCTCGACGACCACGGTAGCTGGCGCGACGATCCCACCTATGGTCACGTCTGGTATCCGACAGGCGTAGCCGTGGGTTGGGCGCCCTACCACTACGGACACTGGGCCTTCGTCGCTCCATGGGGCTGGACCTGGGTGGAAGACGAACCGTGGGGCTTTGCGCCATTCCACTATGGACGTTGGGCAGTCGTCGGCGGGGCTTGGGGCTGGGTCCCCGGGCCAGTCCCAGTCGTAGGAGCTGTGTACGTTAGGCCTGTATATGCGCCCGCCTTGGTGGCATTTGTCGGCGGGGGCGGATTCGCCGCATCCATCGCAATTGGCGAGGGCGGCGGGGTCGGTGTAGCCTGGTTCCCCTTGGGTCCGCGTGACGTGTGGGTCCCCTCCTATCATGTCAGCCCGGCTTACATGACGAACGTAAACGTCACCAATTCACGGGTCGTTAACAGAACAGAAGTCACCAACGTCTACAACACGACGATCATAAATAACAATACGAATGTGAACGTGAACAGGACGTACATGTATCAGAACGCGCCTGGCGCGGTGACCGCTGTGCCTAAGGCTTCATTCCAGAACGGCGACCCGGTGGCTAAGGCCTCTGTCCAAGTCAACGCCCAACAAATTCAGCATCCGCAGGTAATGCAGGCGGCTGCAATCGCTCCCACTCCAAGAGCAATGGCGGGACCTGGCGCTCCAGCAAAAGTTTCGGCACGACCGCCGGCAATGCTTGCGAGCAGGCCCGTTGTGACCAAGTTGGCCCCCTCGCCTCGCGCAATCCCGGTCGGCCATAGCACGCCAGCGAACGGATCGACATATCACACCATGGCGGCAGCAAAGCCAGCTATCACGCCTCCGCCGGGCAGGACTGCAGCAGCACCGCCGACCGGTACATTTGCGAAGCCACCAGCCGCGGGGCCACCAGCTGGGCAGCCCGGCAAGCCCGCTACAGTCCAACCGGGAAATCCGGCGCCACCTACTAAGTTCCAGCCGCCAACTCGCGAAAATCAGCCTCCGGCACGCACAAATGAAACCCCAGCGAATAACCCGGCGCCACCTCCCAAGTTCCAGCCGCCAACTCGCGAAAATCAGCCTCCGGCACGCACAAATGAAACCCCAGCGAATAACCCGGCGCCACCTCCCAAGTTCCAGCCGCCAACTCGCGAAAATCAGCCTCCGGCACGCACAAATGAAACCCAAACGAATAAACCCGCCGCTAATCAACCGGCGCCCCAGGCAAAAAAGCCGAACCCGCCAGCGAACGAGTCAAAACCGTCTAAGGATTCCAAGGACAAAGAGAAGGACAAGTAACCTTAGCGCTGGGAGTAATTTAATCTCTGCGCGCATTTCGAACACGGCTTCGAGAAATCGAAGCCGTGTTTTTTTGACCTGACCGCCGATTTTTGTACCACCACTTCAGGAAGATTGCAGGCCAGGCTCTGGCTCTAATTCGATGTGTGCCGGCGCCATGCTAGAATGCGCTCCGAGTTAAACTTTGCTGCATGTTCAAGAAAATCCTCATCGCCAATCGCGGGGAAATCGCCGTGCGGATCGCGCGAGCTTGCCGCGAGATGGGCATCGCTTCCGCCGCCGTTTTTAGCGACGCGGACCGCGCTGCGTTGCATGTCCGCCTGTCGGATGAAGCGTACCGAGCCGGTCCCGCGCCGTCGCGCGAAAGCTATCTTCGCATCGACAAGCTGATGGAAATCGCGAGCCGCGCCGGCTGTGACGCGGTCCATCCCGGGTATGGATTCCTCGCCGAAAATCCCGAACTCGCTCGGGCCTGTAAGGCAAACAACATCACATTCATCGGCCCATCCCCTGAAGCGATGGAGCGCCTTGGATCGAAAACCGCCGCCCGTCAACTGGCAGCCCGGGCTGGCGTACCGATGGTTCCCGGAACCAAGGATGCAATCGAAAACCTCAACGATGCAGGAACCATCGCGCGAGAGCTTGGCTATCCTGTGCTGCTGAAAGCGGTGGCGGGCGGAGGCGGGAAAGGCATGCGCATGGTTACGGCGGATTCGGAGATGGCCGGCGCGTGGCGCGACGCCGCTTCGGAAGCGTTGAACGCGTTTGGCGACGCACGCCTTTATCTGGAAAAGTACGTCGACCGGCCGCGCCATATTGAAATCCAAATTATTGGCGACGCGCACGGCCACATCGTGCATCTTGGCGAGCGCGAATGTTCGGTCCAGCGGCGGCACCAAAAAGTAATCGAGGAATCTCCGTCTCCCGTCATGACGATGGAGCTTCGACGCGCCATGGGTGAAGCCGCCGTCCGGCTCGCAAAGGACGCGGGCTACACGAACGCAGGCACGGTGGAATTTCTTGTGGATGCGAATCGCAAATTTTATTTTCTCGAAGTGAATACGCGCTTACAGGTGGAACATCCGGTCACGGAAATGGTCACGGGGCTCGATCTGGTGAAGCTGCAGATTCGCGTCGCCGCGGGCGAGCCGCTTCCCTTTTCGCAAGAGGACGTCAAACTTTCGGGCCACGCCGTCGAATGCCGCCTCTACGCGGAAGATCCCGGCAATCAATTTTTCCCGTCGCCCGGAACGATTCTTTCGCGGCGCGCGCCTTCCGGCCCCGGAATTCGGCTCGATGACGGCGTGTACGAAGGCTTCAGCGTTTCTACCGAATACGATCCGATGCTCGGCAAGCTGATTTCCTGGGGCGAGGACCGTGCGGAGGCGATTGCCCGCCTGGACCGCGCCCTCGAAGAACACGCGGTCACGGGAATAAAAACGAACTCGGGCCTTCTGCTCAGCATTCTGCGCGATCCGGAATTTCTCCGCGGAGAAATCTTCACTCGCTGGCTCGATGAACGGCTCGCTCATCTCCTGGCCGGGATGCAAGCGCAAGAACGCGACGTGGTGGCCGAAGATGCGGCGATTCTCGCGGCGTTGCTGCACTCCCTCGGCGCAAAGGACGCGGCGCCCGCGAACGGAACCGGCGCGGAAGCGGAGTCGCGCTGGAAGCGCGAAGCGCGGTTCGAGCAGGTCGATCGAAGTGAATGACGGCCCGACGAAATAGGACGGCGAAATAAAACGATGAAATATGAGATCGTAATCAACGGCGCGCGGCGCAGCGTGGAGTTCACTCCGCAAACGGATGGAGCGGCGCGCGTGACGTTCACCGTCGATGGCAGGCTGGTTGAGGCCGACGCCATACGGATTTCGCGTGGCGCATATTCTATTCTCCTCGGCGGGCGATCTCTCGAAGTCACCACCGAGGAAACCTCCGATGGCCTGCTACTGCGCACGAACGGGCGCGAATTTCAGGTGGAAATCTTCGATCCGCGCTCGTGGCGGCGCGGGCGCGGCGCAGGGATCGAACTCGAAGGACGCCGGCAGCTGGTCGCGCCCATGCCCGGGAAAATCGTGCGGGTGCTGGTTGCGGCGGGCCAGCAAGTTACTGCCGGCCAGGGCCTGCTGGTCATCGAGGCGATGAAAATGCAGAACGAAATCCGCTCACACAAGTCAGGTACGGTCGAAAAGCTGGCTCGGGAAGGTCAAACGGTCAATGCGGGCGAGATTTTAGCGATTGTATCCTAGCGGTATAACGTCTCCGGCGACTGAGGTGCACGGGGCTAGTAGCACAGACTTCAACTGTGTGGTTTAGTGCTTGCAAGGACTAAACCCCACAGACTGAAGTCTGTGCTACAAAATTCGCAAATCGAAATATTATTTTGCCGGAAAGGGTGGAGTATCGCTCGCTGCTTTGGGGGTAACGACGACCGGCAGTTTCCCGGCCGATTCCACCACTTGCTGGGCCAGATAGTTCGTGATTTTTGCGTTATTGCGCGCGATAGCCAGGTACGCGGCGCGCAGCAATTGTTCCTTACGGTTGCGGATGTTGTCGCGAATCGACTGCTGCACGGCCGGATCGTTGAGATCCCGCTGCCCGGGCGCTTCCTTGGTCACGAGCTTCAAGATGCGGTAAGAATCCCGCAGGACGATCACGCCGCTAATTTGCCCGGGCTTGAGCGACATCACCGCTTTTTTCAAAGCGGGATCGCTCTGAGAAAGCGAGGATTCCGGCACGTAGCCCAGGTCGCCGCCGGAACCCGCGGACGCGGGGTCTTCCGAGTAATCCATCGCGACTTGGGCGAAGTTCGCGCCGGTGCTGAGCTGCTGCTCGAGGGCCGCGACTTTACGCCTCGCCTCGGCATCGGTGGTGGCATCGTCGTTTTTGCGATTGCGCAAGCCCGGATCCTTGTGCGGAGTGACCACGATCTGCGCGATGCGGTATTGCGGCTCCGTCACGTTGAATTGCGCGCGGTTCTGGTTGTAAAAGTCCTGCACATCCTGATCCGTGACGGTGATCTTGGCCACCACTTCGTGATTGATGACCTTTTGAATGGAGAGCTGCTGGCGGATGTCGTTCCTCAAATCGTCGACCGTGTAGTTGCGCGTTTTGAGCTGGCGCTGAAATTCTTCCTCGGTGTACGGGCTTTTGAATTCGGTGAATTTGTCCTCGACTTCGCCGTCGGCGGCTTGCAGGCCCAGCGTTTTCGCCTTCTCCAGCAGGATATGATTGTTGACCAGCTCATCCAGAACATTCAGCTTGAGCGACAGCGCTTCGTCCTGGGAAGGCTGGGGCGCATCGGGGTTCAATTGCGTGTGGTAATACTTGTCCACCTCCGCGCTCGTGATGCGCGCGCCGTCCACCACTCCCCACACGCCTTCATCCGGCACCGACGGCTTCTTGCATCCGGACACAACCGCCAGGGCCGCGGCCAGCACAAACCATCCCCGCCCACGAATCCTCACACTGTCTCCTTATAGATGTTCCGATGCGGAAATAGGCCGGCTAGGCTGCTTTCGTGACGCGGCCGGCGCGAATGCAGGAAGTGCAGACACGCATGCGCATGCGCACGCCATCGACCACGGCGCGGACGCGTTGGAGATTTGGATTCCAGCGGCGGCGGCGGGTGTTGTTCGCGTGGCTGATCACGTTCCCGAACGATGGCCCCTTGCCGCAAATCTTGCATCTCATAGCCATGACAACTCCTCACCCATTCTTACAAAGTTAAACAAAGTGAGCAGTTTAGCAGAGTTTCGGCCGATCCGCACTCGATTTGATTCCTGGGCGGCGGGCCAGTTTCCGACAATACCTGCCGGCTCTATTGGAACATTGGTTGTGTCTAGGGTAGGAGAGGGGTACGATGCAAAAAGTTGAGATCGAAATCGGGACTCACCGTCCATGATGGCGGACGTCTCAGCCATTCCCCATGGTTGGGACTGGAGAATCCGGGCATGAAATCGAAGAGATCCACTCGGTTGTTCATGATTCTGCTCGTCATCTCCGCATTCGTATCCACGATGATGGCACAGAGCAAGAGTGCTGACTCCAGCAAGCCGGGGCCACCGAAGTTCCTGAATATGGTTCATCAGGAGCTCAAACCGGGACGAACCGGAGCGTACGACGAGCTGGAAACATCGCTTGTGCGTATCTACAACCGCGAGAACGTACCGGTTTTTTGGCTGGAATTGGAATCCATGACCGGTCCTTCCGAAGTGCTCTATCTCAATTTGTTTGACGCATCGGAAGAGATGGACACGGCCATGAAGGCGTTGAGCGAGGGGCTGGCGGCCCACCCGGAGCTCATGCAGATGCAGGGTCGTCTGTTGCAAGAGAACACCTCCAGTGAGACGACCGTACTCGGCGTCCGGCGCGAGGATATGGGCTTTCGCGCCAACACCATCGAATTCTCCAAAATGCGAATGTTGCGCCTGTCCACAGTTTTCGTTCATCCCGGGTATGAGCGCGCATTTACGGAAGCGGAATGGTCCTTGAGCGCGGCGTCCGAAAAAGTGAATGCTCAGGCCGCATGGGCCGTCTACGAAGTGACGGCCGGCCTTCCCGAACCCTGCTTCATCATCGTAACGCCGATGAAATCACTGCGGGACATGGACGGAACGCTGGACACTAGCCAGGCACTCCAAAAGTTCGAAGGGGGAGCGCTCGAACAGCATTTGCAGGAGTTGGCTCGACTCGCCTATGGGACCAGCGATAGCCGATTATTTTTAGTGGGGCAAAAGATGAGCCATGTTTCCAAGGAATTCGCCGCGGGCGACCCGGACTTTTGGGCGCCGGCGATAGCCTCGGCGCCGCCCGCAGGCGCCGCGAGAAATGAAAAAGCGCCCCCGAAGAAATCTGCTGTGCCTGCGCCCAAGCCTTAAAGCTATTGCGTCGGTGGCGAAATCGGTCCGGGTGGCGCGGGGCTTGGCGTTGGCGGCGTGAGGGTGAAAATCACGCCGCGCGCCGCATTGGCATCAACGGTTTTCTGGAGATCGAGGAGATCGACGTCGATATCATTTTCCCCGCCGTACCTTGTTACGTAGTGGAGCTTCCCGGCAGATACGGTGTAACTAGCGACCGCGAAAACGGAACCGTCTTTGAGGTAGAGCAGAACCTCCTGCAGCATTTCCCCGTCACCGCCGCTTTCCGGCAAATATTCCACCGAAGGAGATACGTTCGGGAGAGGGGTGTACTCAAGCGAATTCGACGGCTGGAACGGAGGGTAGACGACCTCAGGGGCATACCCATCGTAAGGCAACCAGGCGCCACAGCCGTATCCCAATGCAGGAAAAAAGAGGTTGCAGCCCGGGAACCAGAGCGCGCTATTGCGGAATCCCCAAAAACCCGGCCAACCAATGATCGGGGCAATCGGGGGGACCGGGAATCGCCGCGGCCTTATGGGAGGGAAGACGCGGAATGGCCTACCAGGATTAACCACCATCGGACGCACAATAACAGCAGGTCCAGCGGAACGAGTGACTGGCGCGTGCGGAGATCGAACCGATCCTGCGTTGCCCGCCCCACTTTGCGCCGCTCCGCCGCTGTGTTGAGCGAACGCGGCGACAGGTGCGAGCGCAGAAGCAAGAAGGATTCCGCAAATCATTCTTAGGGAGATTGCTTGCTGTAGTGCAGTGGGTTTCATGATGCCACCCCACAACTCGAAGGACAGTTGATATGAATCCATTATAGTTCATCCTTTGCACGGCAACAAGACCGGCACTGCAATTACGCGGTCAGTCAAATGCTTCGCAAGTTTCCAAACACTCCCCCGGAAGTCGAATTCTCGGAGTAAGACTTCACGTGCGCTCGGGTTTCAGGGTCTTTCGTATGATCAAGCGTCCAGGACAATCTACTTGCAAAAATAGCACTTCCGTCTAAGCCTTTGCGCCAATCTCCTCTTATCGGATGGTGGACCGCCACCGAAATCTTAGCGTGGAATTTCGACTATCCTAGGAAGAAACTGACCGGCCGCCTTTGCCGGACATCCAGTCGCGGCGCAACTCTCCTACAAGGTAGAGCGAACCGGTGATGAAGATAACGTCTTCGGGAGAGGCGAGTTCGAGGGCGCGCGCCAATGCTTGTGCAGGGTCTGGCACAACTTCGGCACGCCGCGCGTGATGGGCTGTCATTTCCGCAAGTAACGCGGCGGAGATGGCGCGAGGCTGCGCCGGCGTCGTGAGAATCACGGCGGAAGCGCGGGGGAAAAGAAGGCCGGCAATTTCATCGACGGCTTTGTCGCGCATGGCTCCGTAGATGAGATAAATATTCCGGCCGGCCAGGAATTGCTCCCAGAAGACGGCGATTTCGCGCGCGCCGGCGGGATTGTGCGTTCCGTCGACGTAAATTTCCGGGCGCTCGTTAATCCGCTCGAGGCGGCCGGGCCATGACGCCGCAGCGAAGCCGCGCGCTATCGCTTCATCGTCGATGGGTGCGCCACGTTCGGCCAGCATTCGCGCCGCGGCGAGCGCGGTGAGCGCGTTGCGAACTTGAAACCGGCCGGCGAGCCGCAGAGCGATGGGAATGCGAATACCGGAATCGTAGGAAATTGCGGTGAACGAAAAGCAGCCGTCGTGAGCGGTCACGTCTTCCAGGAAATAGGCGTTTTCAATTTCCACGAGGAACGCGGATTGCTCCGCGCAGCGGCGCCGGATCACGACGCGGGCGATCAGGTGCTCGGCGGCGCTGACTACGCGAGCGCCCGGCTTGATGATTCCCGCTTTTTCTCCCGCGATTTCCTCGATCGAGTGGCCGAGATAATTTTCGTGGTCGAAATCAATCTGCGTGATGACCGCGACTTCCGGCAGGAGAATGTTGGTCGCGTCCAGACGCCCGCCCATGCCGGTCTCGCACACCGCAAACTCCGCATGCGCGGCGGCGAAATACACGAAGGCAATCGCCGTCACGCACTCGAAAAAAGTGGGATGCGCGGCAAGGCGTCCCGCAGCGAGCAATTCCTCGATGGCTTCGCGGACGCGCGTGAACGCGGCGGCAAATTCCTCGTCGGAAATTTCCTTGCCGTCCAGACGAATGCGTTCGTTGATGCGCTCGAGGTGCGGCGAAGTATACAGGCCTGCGCGCAAGCCCGCCGCGCGCAAGATCGAATCGAGCATCGCCGATGTGGAGCCCTTTCCGTTCGTGCCGGCGACGTGCACGGACTGAAACTCGCGTTGCGGCTGCCCGAGGTGCTCGCAAAGAATGGTGATATTTTTCAGATCGAATTTTGTGGCGCTGGCCTGCCGCGGAGAGGCGAGTTCACGTCCCAGGCTGAAGAGGTACTGGACCGATTCTTCGTAGGTCATGCGGTTACGCCAAGAAAAAATCGAGGGCGGAGGAGATGTAGGCCTTCAGGTCTTTGCGATGGACCACGGCGTCGAGAAACCCGTGCTCCAGAAGAAACTCCGACGTTTGAAATCCCTTGGGAAGTTTCTGCCGGATCGTCTGCTCGATCACGCGCGGCCCGGCGAAGCCGATCAGCGCGCCGGGCTCGGCAATGTTGATGTCACCCAGCATGGCGTAGCTCGCGGTGACGCCGCCGGTGGTGGGGTCGGTCAAAACGGAAATGAAGGGCAGGCGGGCTTCGTCGAGGCGCGCGAGGGCGGCGGAAACTTTTGCGAGTTGCATCAAGCTGATCGTGCCCTCCATCATGCGCGCGCCGCCGGAAGAGGAAATGATCACGAGGGGCAATTTTTTGGCGATGGACATTTCCACCGCGCGGGTCACTTTCTCGCCCACCACTGCGCCCATCGAGCCGCCGATAAATGCGAACTCCATCGAACAACAAATGACCGGACGCCCGGAGAGCAAGCCTTCCGCCGTGATGATGGCGTCGGCTTTGCCCAGTTTGCGGCGCGCTTCCTTCAGGCGCGCGGCGTACGGTTTCGTGTCCGTAAATTTCAGAGGGTCATTCGACGCGAGCGCGGCGTCGTGCTCCACCCAGCGCGAATCGAGCAGCAATTCCAGGCGCTCGGTCGCGCTCAAGCGGAAATGGTGCTGGCACTTCGGGCAGATGCGCCAGTTGGCGTCCAGATCTTTCTTCCACACAATGGCCCGGCAGTTTTCGCACTTGGTCCACAGCCCTTCGGTCTTCACGCGGCGCGCGTCGGGCGGCGTGGGCTGTTCGATTCGCTTTTTTTCCCGCTTAAACCATGCCATCGTAGTCGAGTCCTAACCCGTTGCTTTAGTGCGGACGAGTAGCACAGACTTCAGTCTGTGGGTTTGGTCCTTGCAAGGACTAAAACCCACAGACTGAAGTCTGTGCTACTAAAAGCTCGCGCGGCGCCAGAAATTTACTTCACTTCAGCGGGAGTGGATGTTGCAGGGCCCTCGCCCACGATTTCCAGAACCGTGTCCTCGTCCTTTGCGCCGTCGTAGTGAACCTGCTTGCCGAAATGTTTTACGAAGCTGCCCGGCGGCACCGGCACCGTGCTGTCAGGATCGAATTTCGTGCCCGTTCCTACCCACCAGGTCCCCGAAATCACGTAGATGAACCGGTCGTTGGGATGGAAGTGCGGGTGGCTCATGTGATGCGCGTGCCATTTCACGAGTTCGACGTACAGCCCCGGCATTTCGGGATCGCCCGCCAGAACCGCTGAGCTTTCGCCTCTCTTCACATCATCCACCCATTTGATCTGATCTGGCAGTTGCAACTTGAGCGCTGCCGGGTTGAGATCGGGGCTGGCTTTGGCAGACCCGAGCGACAACAGCGCCGCGATCCCCACCACTGCAAAAAGTATATAGAAACAAGATTTTTGAAAGATGGACATCACTGCCTCCTCATGACCGAATGGGGCTCTGCTTTCCAGCTGAATGCTTACCGCGACGAGCGTGGAGCCCGCAAGAATTGTGGATCAGGGTTTCGACTTGGACCGGAAAAAGCGGCGCTTCGATTCCAAATCTGCCACAGTGTGTTCGATCCAAATCTATCCACGGTACTGTACGCCCGAGCGTCATCACTTGCAAACCCGAGTGGGGTGGGGGCAGTCTTGCCTTGCGATTCTAATCATGCAAATGAACTTCTCTGCGCCCTCAGTGTTGAAGCCCGGGCCCGCGAACGAAAGGCTCTCAACACACAAGGACACAGAGAGCCGATCATAACGTGCTCTAGCCTGCCGCCACACTTTATGTTAATATTGCTATTACTGGGCTGCATCCCGAATTCAGGGAGCGGCACCGGAGGCGGCCATGAGTGTTGTTACTTCTGCAGGCAACGGTAAGATTACCGTGCCGAGCATCCTCGAACGGAAGTCTGTCGTTTCCTCACAAAATCCTTCACCGGCGAAGATTACGTGCCTGACGGCGTACGACTATCCGACAGCACGGCTGCTGGACGAAGCGGGCGTGGACGTTCTGCTCGTCGGCGATTCGCTGGGGATGGTGGTGCTGGGATACGAGAGCACGTTGCCGGTCACGGTCGAAGAAATGCTGCAGTGCACGCGAGCGGTGCGGCGCGGCACGCGGCATGCCTTGCTGGTGGCGGACATGCCGTACGGCAGCTATCACGATGACCCGGCGGAGGCCGTTCGTAATGCCGTGCGCTTCGTGAAGGAAGCGGGCGCGGAGGCCGTCAAGATCGAGGGCGGCGAGCGCCGCCTGGAGCTGATCGCGCGCATCGTGGACGCAGAGATTCCCGTGATGGGGCATATCGGCCTGACGCCGCAATCGGTGAACGCGTTCGGCGGATTCCGCGTGCAAGGCAAGACCGCGGAGGCGGGCGAGCGGCTTCTGCGCGATGCGCGGGCGGTGGAAGCCGCGGGCGCATTCTCCATCGTTCTCGAATCGATCCCGCGGGAGCTTGCGGCGCGCATCACGGCGAAGTTGAAAATTCCCACGATCGGTATCGGTGCGGGACCTGATTGCGACGGCCAGATCCTGGTGATCCACGATCTGCTCGGCTTGAGCTTCGGCCACAAACCGAAATTTGCGCGGCGCTATGCCGATGTGGGAGAAATCATTTCCCGCGCGGCCGCGGAATATTGCCGCGACGTGCAGCAGGGATCTTTTCCCTCCGACGAAGAGTCGTACCATGCGCGCGCGGAGCAGGTCGGCGCGCTTTTTGCACAGCGCAAATAAACGCACATCCCAAAATGATGTATTAGAATCCGCTCCGGAGGATTTCCGATGGTTACGTCTGAACTGCTACGTTTCCTTTTCCAATACAACGCCTGGGCCGATCGCCGCCTGCTGGATGCCTGCGGCGGGCTCTCGAACGAACAATTCACGCGCAATCTCGGCTCGAGTTTCAGTTCCGTGCGCGACACGGTCACGCACCTGTATGGCGCCGAATGGGTGTGGAACGAGCGGTTTCAGGGACGCTCTCCCTCTTCGCTTATTTCCGGAGGTGGATTTCCCGATCTGGCTTCCATTCGCGCAAAGCTGGAAGAAATGGACCACTACTATATCGAGTACGTCTCGAAGCTCACGCAGCAGGATTTGGACCGAGTCATTCGCTACAAGGGTTTTACCGGCGAAGAATTCTCGAATCCGCTGTGGCAGAGCCTGCATCAACTCACAAACCACGCCAGCTATCATCGCGGGCAAGTGGTCACGCTGTTGCGGCAACTCGGCGTGAAGCCGGTCTCCACGGATTTGATCATGTTCTATCGCGAGCAAGCGGCGGCGGCGCGCGCGTGATTTGAGTAGCGCAGGCTTCAGCCTGTGGATTTCCGTCAGATCTTGGCTGGAGCGTCAATTTTGGCTAGCGCGGGCGCCCCGGGCTCGCTGATGGACCCCCACAGACTGAAGTCTGTGCTACTTCGCCCCTTGGAGACCATCCACACCATCGAATGGATGAAACAGGTTGCGCGTCAGGCGCGCGGCGAAGGGCGCTCCAGCGGCTTCGTGCCCACCATGGGCGCCCTCCACGCAGGCCACATGTCGCTCGTTCGCGCGGCGCTTGCAGAATCTCAGCCGGTGATCGCTTCCATCTTCGTGAACCCCGCGCAGTTTGGCCCCAGCGAAGATTTCCAGAAATATCCGCGCACGCTCGAGGCGGACAGTAAGAAGCTGGAAGACGCGGGCGTTGACTATTTATTCGCGCCCGAGGCCTCGGAAATATATCCGCCGGGATTCTCCACCTGGGTAAACGTCGAGGGCCTCTCGGAGCGCCTCGATGGGAGAGTGCGGCAAGGACACTTTCGCGGCGTTGCGACCGTGGTCCTGAAGCTGCTCGAAATCGTTCAACCGCAAAAGGTGTTTTTCGGGCGCAAGGACGCGCAGCAGGCGAGAATCATCCGGCAGATGGCACGCGATTTGCATCTGGACTCGGAAATTGTGGTGTGCCCGATCGTGCGGGAGCCAGACGGACTGGCGATGTCGTCGCGCAACGCCTACCTGAAGGCCGAGGAGCGCCGCGCGGCCACGATTCTGTTCCGCGCGCTGGATGGCGCGCGCATTGCCATTTCACGCGGCGAGCGCGACGCGTTGCGGCTCACGGCCGCGATGCGCGAAGCGCTCAGAATGGAACCGCTTGCGGAGCCCGAGTACGTTGAACTGGTCGATGCGGAAACGCTCGAGCCGGTGACGCGGCTGCGCGGCGTGTGTCTCGCGTTGCTGGCCGTGCGGATCGGCGCCACTCGCCTGGTCGACAATCTTCTTATCGAAGAAAGCGACGGGGAATTTCGCGCGACCCTCTAGGCGCGGGATAGCTGGTCATCAGTTTGTCTTGCGCTTTTGTCGTATCTCCCACCCGAACTCTTTAGCCATCCTACGTACCATGCGTTTCCGTAACTCCACTACCCTGCTCGGGCTATCGACGCGACCGATGATTTTCTTGAATTTGTCGGCAGTTTTCTTGTTAACGATCTTGACCCGAACCTCGTCGCCAGTGCGAAGAGGGCGGCGCGCCCATCTTACATATAACTTCTTGGAGGCGAGCAATCCAACGATGTCGATATTAGTTTCGTTTCTCTCTGAAAGGTAAGTGACATACGCTGAAATGTAGCCGTTCTTACCAATTCCTGCTGTACACAGCCGTTTCCCGTTGAGAAATATTTCATAGGCACGCATGGCGATAGTGTACCCGATGCCTAATCCGGTTTAAACTCGCACATTCCTACGTACAGAGAATTCCGCACAGATCGGTTTTACTGGAGAGTCTTCAATGCTTCGACAACTTCCGCGGCGTGGCCTTTGGATTTGGCCGTCGCCCAGATTTTCTCCACCTTGCCGTCGGGACTGATCAGGACCGTGCTGCGCACGATGCCCAAGTAGGATTTTCCCAGGAAACTTTTCGTGCGGCGCGCCTCGTAGGCCTCGATCACGGCGAAGTCCGGGTCGCTGAGCAGCGGGAAATTCAGCTTCTGCTTGGCCTTGAATTTTGCCTGCGATTCGACCGAATCCGCGCTGCAGCCGAGGATGATGGTGTTGAGCTTGTCGAATTCCTGCTTCAATTCGCGAAACTCGATGGCTTCGGTAGTGCAGCCGGGCGTGCTGGCCTTGGGATAAAAATACAGCGCGACGTGTTTGCCGCGTAAATCCTTCAGAGAAATTTCGCGGCCGTCGTCGGCGGGAAGCCGGAACGCCGGCCCTGGATCGCCTTCCTTTAACATGAAAATGCTCCTTTTGGTTCGAGGTCAGGAAAGCAGGCGCTTGAGCGTATCATTGACGGTTTGCGGATTGGCCTGTCCGCGCGAGGCGCGCATCACCTGCCCGACGAAAAACTTGAACACACCCTCGTTGCCCGCGCGATACTTCGCCAGATTGTCCGGATTCTTCTCGATCACTTCGCGGCACCATCGCTCGATCTCGCCCGTATCGCTCACTTGCGCGAATCCTTCCGCCGCGATGATTTCCGCCGCGGGCTTTCCCGTCTCAAACATCCGCGCGAACACTTTCTTTCCCGTCGCCGCGTTGATTTCGCCGCTTTCGACCTTGGCAATGAGCGCAGCGAGTTCCGCGGGCGGCACAGGGCTTTCCATGATTTCTTTTCCCGCGTCTTTCAACTGGCGCAGCAACTCGACCTGAATCCAATTGGCGGCAGACTTGGCCGGCGCGCCTGCGCGAACCACGCGTTCAAAATAATCCGCGAGCTCGCGCGTCGACGCCAGCACCCCGGCGTCATAAGGAGTGATGCCATGCTCCCGCACGAAGCGCTTGCGTTTCGCATCCGGCAACTCAGGCATCGCGCCCGCGATTTCGTCGCGCCACGTGGCGCTGACGCGCACGGGCAGCAGGTCCGGCTCGGGAAAATAGCGGTAGTCGTGCGCGAACTCTTTCGAGCGCATGGGATCGGTGCGCCCCGCCGCCACATTCCAGAGGCGCGTTTCCTGCGCGATCTTTCCGCCGGATTCGAGCACGCCGATTTGCCGCTCGATCTCGTATTCGAGCGCGCGCTGCAGGTAGCGGAAAGAATTGAGATTTTTCACTTCGGCCTTGGTGCCGAATTTTTCCGCGCCGCGGCGCCGCACGCTGATGTTGGCGTCGCACCGCAGCGAGCCTTCTTCCATGTTGCAGTCGCTCACTTCGGTGTACAGCATCACTTCCTTGAGCGCGGTCAGATACGCATGGGCTTCGGTCGGCGAGCGCAAGTCCGGCTCGGAAACAATTTCCGCGAGGGGCGTGCCGCCGCGGTTGTAGTCTACGTAACTTTTTTCCGCCGAATCCGGAAATCCTTCGTGCAGATTCTTCGCGGCGTCATCCTCGAGATGCAATCGCGTGATGCCGATGCGCTTGATTTGGCCGTCGTGCTCGATCTCGAGGTGGCCGGCCGTGGCCAGCGGCAATTCGTACATCGAGATCTGGTAACCCTTGGGCAGGTCGGGATAAAAATAGTTTTTTCGGGCGAAGCGGGAAAATTCCTGCACATTTAAATGCAGCGCCAGCGCTGCGCGGATGCCCAGCTCGACCGCTCTCTTGTTGAGCACCGGCAGGGCACCCGGCAGGCCCAGGCAGACGGGACAAGTGTTCGAATTCGGCGGATCGCCGAAGCGCGTCGAGCAGGCGCAGAACGCCTTGGTCGCGGTCTTCAGTTGCACATGGACTTCGAGACCGATGACGGGTTCATAGCCCGCCATGACTTCGGGCGAGATGCTCGTCGGGCCTTCCTGTGTCAGCTTCCCCATAAGAGTCGATTAGTATACCACCCACAAAGCGCGCCGGCGCCCTCCGCCCGGTCGCGCAATGGATCACCGTTTTTCGACCTGTCCCTGGGTTCTATTGCAGATCAGGGCACCGGCGGAACACACCCGAGAGACATTTTCCCGCGTCCGGTGTTCAATAAAAGTGGAGATTGCCGGACCTGGGTTCGGTCCGGCTGCCCGGCCAGCGTGCCGTTCAACATAGGGCTCAGACGTTCCAAAGGCCGTAATCCAAGCCCACGGAGGGGCTATCAATGCGAAAGCTTCTAATACCAACAATCTTCGTATTCCTGCTAGTGCTGTTCGTACTTCCTGCAAGTTCGTTTGCGCAAGTCGCCATCTCAGTGGCCATCGGGCCGCCGGCATTGCCCGTTTATGCGCAGCCGCCCTGCCCGGTGGAGGGGTATGCGTGGACCCCCGGCTATTGGGGCTGGCGAACTGAAGGTTACTACTGGGTTCCGGGGGTGTGGGTCGCGCCGCCGCGCGTGGGCGTTTTGTGGACCCCGGGCTACTGGGGCTTCGCCGGCGGGTTTTATGGCTGGCATGGGGGCTACTGGGGGCCGCACGTCGGCTTCTACGGTGGCATTAACTACGGCTATGGATACGGTGGGGTCGGCTTCTTCGGCGGACGCTGGGCTGGCGGACGCTTCGCCTATAACACAGCCGTCATGAACGTGAACGCCGGCTTCGTGCACAACACTTATGTCGACCGCACAGTCGTCAACAATACGACCATCAACAACAATCACTACAGCTTCAACGGCGAGGGCGGAGCAACGGCCCGCGCCACGCCGGCGGAACAAGCGGCCGAGCACGAAAATCATTTCCAGCCTACTTCCAATCAGCTTTCCCATGAGCAGACTGCCCGCTCGGACAACGGTCAACTGGCTTCGGTGAACCACGGCCGGCCCGGCAATGTGGCCATGGACTCCGTCAATGGGCGGCGCTACAACCAGCAGGGGCGCATCGCCAACGGCGTCTCCTCGGGACAACTGACCGCCGGCGAGACGAAGAACCTGGAAAGCCGCGAGGCAGGTTTGAACAATGAAATTCACAACGACCGGGCCGCCAACGGCGGCAAGCTGACGCCGCAGGAACGCGGGCAAGTCAATCAGCAGCAGAACAACCTCAGCAAGTCGATCTACAACGACAAACACAATGACAACACGGCGCACTACGGCGACAATGAAGTGGGCGCACGGCGCGATTTGCAGCAGCAGCGGATCGCCAACGGCATCCGCAGCGGGCAAATGTCGCCTTCGGAAGCCGCGAAAACCGAGGGGCACGAACAAAATATCAACCACCAGATCGCGGCGGACCGCCAGGCAAACGGAGGAAAGCTCACGCCAGCGGAAAAGAATAACATCAACAAGAAACAGAATAGCGCCGGCCGCCAGATCTACAACGACAAGCACAACGAAAAGACCGCGCCTAAATAAGCGCAAGACCCGTCTCTGATTCCTCCATGCGCGGCGGCCCATCCACCGATGAGCCGCCGCGCACTTTTTTCCTCCAAGCCGCATCCGGAACAGCGCGGAAGAGGCTGTGCTAAAGTATAAAAACCCGGCCAATGGACACGCCAAAGAAAATCGGGCGATACGAAATCCTGGAAGAGTTGGGCCACGGCGCGATGGGAACCGTGTACCGCGCCAAGGACCCGGCCATGGATCGCGTCGTCGCGCTGAAGACAATCATCTCGCTCGCGCTCGCCAGCGAGCAAGGGAGCGATTTTCGCGAACGGTTTTACCGCGAAGCGCGCGCGGCGGGGGCTCTGACGCATCCGGGGATCGTTCCCGTGTTTGACGTCGGCGAGCACGAAGGCTTGCCCTTTCTGGTAATGGAGTTCATCAGCGGAAAGACCCTGGCCGATACGTTGAGAAAAGGCGAGCGCATGACGCTCGACCGCGTCTGCGAGATTGGCCAAAAGATCGCCGAGGCGCTGGGGTACGCGCACCAGCACGGCGTCGTTCACCGCGACATCAAGCCCGCCAATATCCTGCTCACTTCCAAAGAAACGCATGGCATCGAGCGGCCAAAGATTACCGACTTCGGCGTGGCCAAGCTGGCGGCGGGACACACGACGCTCACGGGGCAGATTCTGGGGACGCCCGCGTTCATGCCTCCGGAACAATTCACCGCCGCGCCGATCGATGGACGCGCGGATATCTATTCACTCGGCGTGGTGCTGTATTGGATGGCGACGGGGGAGCAGCCGTTTCCCGGCGAAAGCATGACGGCGGTTTCCTACAAAGTGGTGCACACCGAACCAGTGCCGCCTCGGAAGCTGAATCCATCCGTCCCCTTAAAACTCGAAAGCATAATTCTCAAATGCCTGGCGAAGAATCCGGACGACCGGTACCAGAAGGGCGAAGATTTGGCGCGTGAGCTCGGGGAGCTGCGGACGGGAGGCACATCCACAGGCTTGCAGAGCGCCGCCGTGCATGCGGCAACCGGTGGGAGCGACCCGAATGCGACGCTCATCGAAACACCTCTCGCGGCGCAGACTGGACGGACGACAGCGACGCAACCGCCGGAGCGCGTAGTTGCGCCTAAAAGCAGATCGAACAACCTTCTCGTTTTGACCGCATTGGTTGTTGTAGTGATCGGTGCGGGAAGCTGGTACATATTGCGGCACAAGGTGACGTCGGCCGTCCAGGTGACGCCGCCGCCCTCCGAAGCGGCGAGCGAGGCGCCACCTGCACCAGCGCCGACGCCCGCAACCGCCGATGAGAGCGTTTCAAAACAGGGGGCAGGAGCTGCCGCGCCCGCTCCGGCACCATCGGCCTCAAACGCACCAGCGGCAGTGAAACCAGCGGCGAGTGCTCCGAAGAAGCAGGATACGAAAGTAGCCGCGGCGGAGAAGGCCCTACCGCCGAGAGCGGAGACTCCTGCGCCGAAGGCAGAGGCTGCCACGGCAGAACCCGCTGCGCTGGATTTCAATCCGAAGGCGCTCGATCCCAAGGCAAACGCGAAGCTGAAGATCGAGGCCGATCGAATGCCGGCGAGCCTGGATTTTACCGTGGAAATGAATGGGAAGCTTTATTTGCGGAGAAGCGCCGAGGGGAATAAAGCGGAATTTGACGACCTGTACGTGCCGCCCGGGGTGCAGGAGTTTCGCGTCACGGCGGGAAGCGGCTCGGTGCAAAAAAGTTCGAATACGGTGAGCCTCGAATTCATGGCCAAGAAGCGACATACGCTAAAGATAGAGCTTCGAACGCAAGGCAGCTTACCGGGTGCGGGGGTGCCGCAGGACCTCTATCCGGACACGCAGCTTGTCCTGACGCTGAAGTGAGGTAAGGGGCGCTGTAACGATCCTGTAACATTTGGTGGAGTATCATCGGGTTTGTCCTGAACAGCCGGTCGCACGATCCCGTAGAGGGCTTCTAGGATATTTTCAAGGTTTCATGAATTAAAATCGGGGGCTGAAGAAATGCCAATCTCTACAGAAGAGCTCGAAGGCGGAATTACCCGAGTGATTCTGGAAGGACGCCTGGACATCGAGGGCGCCGCCGCGGTGGATATGCGCTTGAACGTGATTGCGGGCGTCAAAAAGGCCGTGATCGTGGACTTACGGAAAGTTTCGTTTCTCGGATCGATGGGACTGCGAGCCTTGATCGCTCCGGCGCGCGCCATCAAGGGCCGCGGTGGCAAGGTCGTGATCTTGGGCCCCAATGAGCTAGTCGAAAAAGTTTTGAAGATGAGCGGCGTGGACACCATGATCCCCATCCATCACGAACTTCAAAACGCCATCGCCGCGCTACAATAAGCCTCGCATAGACTGCCGGAAGGACCAGCGCGCATCATGACTGGGAACGGCAAGGACACGACCGTAGAGCGCCTGAATTTGCGAAGCCGGATGTCCGAATTGGCGCAACTCCTCCCGTGGATCGAACGCCTGGCATCGAGGCACATGATTCCCGCGAGCACGCAGTTCGCGATAAATCTTTGCCTGGAAGAAGTCCTCTCGAATATCATCCGGCACGGTTACTCAGGCGAGCCGGACCATTCCATCGCCGTCCACTTCGCCAGCCCCCAGAATGATTACTTTGTTTTTGTCATCGAGGATGAAGCGTTGCCCTTCAACCCTGTGGATGCGCCGGAATTGCCAGCGTTGAGTCCGCTCGACGAGATCCAGATCGGCGGCCAGGGCATTCGTCTGTTGCGGCGGTTTGCCGACGCGCTCGAATATCAGGCGACCCCCACCGGCAATCGGTTGACCATTGGTTTCTCCGCTGCTGGGTCGGCGATTGCAAAAGACTGATTCCGGGCGCGGATCCATTTGCGATCGCAAAGCAACACACCGGCGCGGGAGCGGCGTTCAAGCTCAAATCGCTCACGATTTTTTGTCGGCCCATTTTGTGTTGCAAAAGTTAAACCACTGGAAAAGGAGAAAATCCCATGTCAACGATTACGATCAAAGATGGCACAGAGATTTATTTCAAGGACTGGGGTACAGGGCAGCCCGTCGTTTTCAGCCACGGCTGGCCTCTTAGCGCCGACGCCTGGGAGGACCAGATGCTGTTTCTGACCGGCCACGGGTACCGCTGCATCGCGCACGATCGCCGCGGCCATGGCCGATCCAGCCAGCCCTGGGGCGGCAACGAGATGAACACGTACGCCGACGACCTCGCGACGCTTGTCGAAGCGCTCGACCTCCGAGACGCGATCCACGTCGGCCACTCGACCGGCGGTGGCGAAGTCGCCCGCTACATCGGCCGCCATGGCACAAAGCGCGTCGCCAAGGCTGTGCTGATCGGTGCGGTGACGCCGCTCATGCTCAAAACGCCGGCGAATCCCGGCGGCTTGCCGATGGAAGCATTCGACCAAATTCGCGCCGCAGTCCAAGCCGACCGCTCGCAATTTTTCAAGGATTTGAGCGCGCCCTTCTACGGCGCCAACCGCACCGGCGCGAAAGTATCGCAAGGCTTGCGGGACTCTTTCTGGCTTCAAGGCATGCAGTGTGGACTCAAAGCCGCCTACGACTGCGTCAAAGCTTTCTCCGAAACGGACTTCACGGAGGACCTCAAGAAGTTCGACGTGCCCACACTCATTCTTCATGGAGACGACGACCAGATCGTGCCCATCGGCGACTCGGCGCTTCTTTCTTCGAAGCTGGTCAAGGGCGCCACGCTGAAAATCATTCCGGGCGCGCCGCACGGCATGTGCTCCACGCTCAAGGACCAAGTCAACGCAGAACTGCTTGCATTCCTGCAGCGCAGCCAACAAGCGTCGGCGTGAAGAAATAGTCAGGCACGAACATTTGATGCGGGCGGGGCAATGGAAAAAGCTGACGTAAGAAGTGTGGCTGTGCGCGGCAGCGCCGCCGGATTCGCGCAGGAAATTCACGCGGGTCCGCATCGGCTCCATGCCGACGAACCGGTGTCTGCCGGCGGCACGGATACGGGACCGTCTCCCTACGATCTACTGCTCGCTGCTTTGGGAGCATGTACTTCGATGACCGTGGCGATGTATGCTCGCCGCAAAGCATGGCCGCTCGAGGAGGTGACGGTCCATTTGCGGCACTCGAAAATCCACGCCGCCGATTGCGCCGAATGCGAAACCAGGGAAGGAATGCTCGATCGAATCGATCGCGACATTCATTTTGCTGGGCCGCTGACGGACGAACAGCGTTCCAAGCTGCTGGAGATTGCCAACAAATGCCCGGTCCATCGAACCCTCACGTCTGAAATTGATATAAAGACGCGAGCGGTTTGAACCAGGTCGCGGTTGCGATTCCACAACCAAAGGAGATGTCCATGGCCCCCACCCTCGTGCTCCTCCTGGCATTTCTGATTGGCGTCGTTTGCGGCTTGCGTTCTCTCACTGCGCCGGCCGTTGTGGCCTGGGCCGCTCACCGAGGCTGGATCAATCTCGACCACACGCCTCTCCACTTCATGGGTGCGACCGCCGCCGTCGTAGTCTTCACTCTGTTCGCTGTCGTCGAGCTGGTTGCCGATCAACTTCCTTCAGCGCCCAGCCGAACGGCACCGCCGGGTCTAATTGCTCGCATCGTTCTCGGCGCGTTGTGCGGAGCGGCCATCGCGGTGTCGGGGGCGCAATCCATCGCGATTGGCGCCGTATTGGGTGCAGCGGGTGGTGTTGCCGGCGCGTTTGGCGGCTACCAAGTTCGCACGCGCCTGGTAAAGGCGCTGAAAGTTCCGGACTTTGTGATCGCAACCTTGGAAGACGCGGTAGCGATTGGCGCCGGGCTTTTCATCGTGTCGCGATTTTAAGCCTGCGCTTGCTTTACTTCCAGTAGCTACGGTGTGTTGCAGTTCCAGTGTGAGTTTTGAGAGATTTCCGGGTGCGCAGTGGTTTTTCCGGCTTGTGTCTCTGTGGAACCTTACCACTAGGGATAGACAGTTTGAACACGCGGCAACAAGATTTTGTGCTTCTTCATGCATTTCCCCCTTGACAGAATTTTCACTCTTGATTACATTGCGGCCTCGGATTCAGGGATCGTGATTCGACGAGCGGACGGCCCACTCACCCCGGCGACACCGCAAAATCGATTGACGCACCTGTTGGAATTCAAAGAGACATCGAGGAGGCTCTCTTTTACTCCCCGTTGCTGGCGCTCCCAGCGCTGCCTGCGAGGGATCGCGTAACGCCAGAGGCCGCGAGCGGCCGGGGCGATGCGCAAGGGATGCTTTTTCATTTTTTCGGGTGCGGACTCCACTTTTACGCGGAACGCGTCAAGTGAAATTTTGAGCCCGTAAGATGCTCGTGAATTGCCGGCCCTAAGAATTCGAATCGAGCAGTGACCTGCCGAGAATCAGGGAACTGCGTGCTCCCAGCCACGCATTTCGGGAGTAAAATACAAAGGTTCCCTCTGCGCGGGGGAGCCTACCTGCGCGGAGGCGATGATGGCACAGACGAAAATGGCTTTGAACGAAAAAACGGCGCTGCAAGTGGGCACGACCACGCCCGCGGATGTCGAGGTCCGCACCGGCCTCGAGTTTGAACGGTATTTCACCGATGGCCGCACCTCGCCGTTTGACGCGGTCGAGTGGGAACGCCGCGTGGCGCTGATCGGCAACGAAAAGGGCAAGACGATTTTCCGCCAGGAAGATGTGGAAGTGCCGAAGGGCTGGTCGCAGACGGCAACCAACATCGTCGCGTCGAAATATTTTCACGGCAAGCTCAACACACCCGAGCGGGAAGGCTCGGTACGCCAGCTCATCGGCCGCGTGGTGAACACGATTGTCGGCTGGGGCGAGAAGGGCGGTTATTTCGCAAGCGCTACCGCGCGCGACGCCTTCCGCGACGAACTGACGCACCTGCTCGTCGAGCAGAAGATGGCTTTCAATTCGCCGGTCTGGTTCAACGTCGGCGTGCAGGCCAAGCCGCAATGCTCGGCCTGCTTCATCAACTCGGTGCAGGACGACATGGAATCGATCATGAACCTGGTCAAGACCGAGGGGATGCTGTTCAAGTGGGGCTCGGGCACGGGCACGAATTTTTCTTCGCTGCGCGGCAGCCGCGAAACGCTCTCCGGCGGCGGCATCGCCTCCGGCCCCGTAAGTTTTATGAAGGGCTTTGACGCATTCGCCGGCGTGATCAAGTCCGGCGGCAAGACGCGCCGCGCCGCCAAGATGGTGATCCTGAACGCGGATCATCCGGACATCGTCGAGTTCATCGACTCGAAGATGAAAGAAGAGCGCAAAGCGCGCGTCCTCATCGAGCAGGGCTACGACCCGGCGATTGACGGCGAAGCCTACTCCTCGATCTTTTTCCAGAACGCGAACCACTCGGTCCGAGTCACCGATGAATTCATGCAGGCGGTCGAGGACGATCGCGACTGGTGGACCCGCAACGTCAACGACGGAAATCCCGTCGAGAAATTCAGCGCGCGCGAAATGCTGCATCGCATGGCCGAATCCACCTGGCAGTGCGGCGATCCCGGCATGCAATATGACACCACCGTGAACCAATGGCATACGTGCAAGAACACCGCGCGCATCAACGCCTCGAACCCGTGCTCGGAATACATGTTCCTCGACGACACGGCGTGCAACCTCGCGTCGCTCAACCTGATGAAATACTTGAACGCCAACGGCTCCTTCGACGTCGAAGCGTTCCGCCACGCCGTGGACATCACCATCACGGCGCAAGAAATTTTGGTGGACAACGCCAGCTACCCGACGCCGAGAATCGCCGAGAATTCGCACAAGTTCCGCCCGCTGGGACTCGGCTACGCCAATCTGGGCGCGCTGCTGATGTCCATGGCGCTGCCGTATGACTCCGACGGCGGGCGCGACATGGCCGCCGCCGTTACCGCGCTCATGTGCGGCGAAGCTTACGCGCAGTCCGCGCGCATTGCCGAGCGCCTTGGGCCTTTCTCCGGCTATGCCGCGAATCGCGAGCCGATGCTCGAGGTCATTCGCATGCACCGCGATTCGCTGCGGCCGATCAAGGCGGAAAATGTGCAGCCTTCGTTGCTCGGCGCCGCGCAGTATTCCTGGGACCAGGCGCTGGCCCTCGGCGAAAAATTCGGCTACAAGAATTCGCAGGTCACCGTGCTCGCGCCCACCGGCACCATCGGCTTCATGATGGACTGCGACACGACCGGCATCGAGCCCGACCTGGCGCTCGTGAAATACAAGAAGCTCGTCGGCGGCGGAGTTATTAAAATAGTAAATAACACCGTCCCGGCCGCGCTGATGAAGCTCGGCTACTCGCCCGAGGAAACTTCGCAGATCGTTTCCTACGTGGACCGCAACGGCAAGATCGAGGGCGCGCCCGGCTTCAAGCCCGAACACTTGCCGATTTTCGATTGTTCCCTCGCCGCCGTGGGCGGGCGCTCGATCGCCTGGCGCGGCCACTTGAAAATGATGGCGGCGGCCCAGCCCTTCCTCTCCGGCGCCATCAGCAAGACGATCAACATGCCCGAGGACTCCACGGTCGAAGACATCATGCAGGCGTACATCGAATCGTGGAAACTGGGCGTGAAGGCCGTGGCGATTTATCGCGACAACTCGAAAGGCTCGCAGCCGCTTTCCGCCGCGGGCGATAAGAAAGACACCGCGCAGTCCGCCGCGGGGGACAAGCCCGCCGCGCCGAAAGCGGCCGAGGCCACGTCGGGCGTCGCCGAACAGCGCGAACTCTTTATTCGCGCGCATCGCCGAAAGCTGCCGAGCGAACGCTCATCAATCACTCACAAGTTTTCTATCGGCGGCCACGAGGGCTACATCACCGTCGGCATGTACGAGACGGGCGAGCCCGGCGAAATTTTCATCAAGATGGCCAAGGAAGGCTCGACGCTCTCCGGCTTCATGGACGGCTTCGCGCTCGCAGTCTCGATCGGCTTGCAGTACGGCGTGCCGCTCAAGGCGCTGGTCGATAAATTCATTAATACGCGCTTCGAGCCCGCCGGCTACACCGGACATCCGGCCATTCCGTACGCCAAATCCGTACTCGATTACATCGCGCGCTGGCTCGGCGGACGTTTCATCTCTCCCGAGTACCTGACGCACAATGGAGACACCGCGTTGCCTGAAGCCACCGTGACGGCCACGCCCGCCATACCTCCGGCCTTTATACCAACCGCCGATGATGATCCGGAGCCGGGAAGCTCGGGATCGCGCCCGATGTTCGATGGCGCGCCCACCTGCTCCGAGTGCGGCATGCTCATGACGCCCAACGGCGCCTGCTACAAATGCGAAAACTGCGGCGGCACGTCCGGCTGCAGCTAGCCCAAATCATTTAACATAAATTCAGCCAAGGGCACGGTTCGCCGTGCCCTTTGTTTTTAGTAGCACAGACTTCAGTCTGTGGGGTTTCCGCCAACGCGCCCAGGACGCTCGCGCTAGCCAAGATCAAATGGAACCCCACAGACTGAAGTCTGTGCTACCAAGGCTGCCTTGCCCGGCGCTTCTGCCTGTGCTCCAATGTCTTCCTGATGTTTGCAGCCGTCACACACCGAAATCACATTACGGTAGTTCAGAAACCTTTGCCCCGATTGAGGCCGGGCTGGGCCCTCGTGGGCGTTCGCCTCGCGGGAATCTGCAATACCGACATCGAAATTCTGAGTGGCTACCACAATTTTCACGGCACGCTTGGCCACGAATTTGTGGGCGACGTCGTCCGCGTCGCAAGCGCGAAGGATCGCGCCTGGATCGGGCGGCGCGTCGCCGGCGAAATTAATTTGGCGTGCGCGGGCCTTGGTTTCCACAAGCCATGCAGCTATTGCCGCCGGGGAATCCCGACGCACTGCGAGCGGCGGCGCGTGCTGGGAATTATCGGCCATGATGGCGCGTTCGCCGAATACCTCGCGCTGCCCATTGTGAACCTGCATCGCGTGCCCGCTGGCATTCCCGATGAAGCAGCCGTCTTCACCGAGCCGCTCGCCGCAGCAGGCGAAATCCTCGAACAGGTAAATATTCGCAAGCACCGCGCGGCGGCCGTGATCGGCGACGGCAAGCTCGCGCAGTTGATCGCCCGCGTGGTGCGCGCGGCCGGCTTGCGCGTCGTGATGGTCGGCAAGCACGCGAGCAAGCTGCGCCTGGCGCGCCTTGCGGACATCGCGACAGTAAAGGTCACATCGCCGCGCGCGCAGCGTTCGAATCAATTTTCACTGACCGTCGAAGCGACCGGCTCACCCTCAGGCTTGGCGCTGGCGCAGCGGATCACTGTTCCACGTGGAACACTCGTCTTGAAATCCACATTTCACGGCACCGCCAACGTCGAGACCTGGCCGATCGTCGTAAATGAGCTGACTGTCATCGGCTCGCGCTGCGGCCCTTTCCCGGCTGCGCTTGCGCAGCTGCGCTCAGGACGCGTGAACCCGCGGCCACTGATCTCGCGCGTCTTCTCTCTGAAGGAAGCAGCCAAAGCGATTCGCTACGCGCAGCAACCCGGCGTGATGAAAGTGCTGCTGCGGCCAGAGTACGGAGGGAGTTTCGAGAATCAAAGGGAGGCACCATGAGGGAGTTGAGCGGAAAGCTGGAGCGTGTCGTCGAATCGGCGCGAGTAATCCTCCGACAAGTTTCCGAAGCCGAGAGCAACAAGCCGGTATTGAAAGGCGGCTGGTCCCGCAAGCAAGTCCTCGGACACCTGATCGATTCCGCTTCCAACAATCACCAGCGATTCGTCCGGGCAGCGTTGCAGGGCTCTCTTGAGTTTCCTCGTTACGACCAGGACGGATTTGTGCGCGTGCAGGCCGTTGAAAGCGTTCTCTGGCCCGTTCTAGTCACGCTTTGGACGAGCTACAATCTATACCTCGCTCACGTCATCGCGTACCTGCCAGCGTCACAACTCGAAGCTCCTTGCCGAATCGGCGAAGACGACCCTGTGACGTTGAGGTTTCTCGCCGAGGACTATCTAACCCACTTCTTGCATCATTTGAAACAAATTGGGGCCGCAGTTTAGAGTGGTGAAAGGCGCGGGAATCTTCAGCTGCTGATCCATTGTGTTTCTTGACTTTCGCGCGAGCCGCTGTCTAGACTTAATCTTCCCGTGCAAACATGAACCAGGCGGAACATAAGACGATCGTTGTAGGTGTCACCGGAGCATCGGGGGCAGTGCTGGCGCAGGCGGCGCTGCGGCTGCTCGAAGCCGATGCGCGCGTGGCGCGGATCCACCTCGTGGTCACGGACACGGGCGCGCGCCTGCTGGCCCACGAATTGAGCATTGCCACGAGCGATGCGAAAAAACTTCCTTCGCTGCTTGTCGGTGGCCGCGCGGCGAAAACGGAAGTGCTGCCGAACAAAGACGTGGGCGCATCGATTGCCTCGGGCAGCTATTCGGTGGATGCGATGGTGGTGATCCCGTGCTCGATGGGCACGCTCGCGACGATCGCCGCGGGGACGAGCGACGATTTGATCGCGCGCGCCGCGGACGTTTGCCTCAAAGAAGGCCGAAGGCTGGTGCTTTGCGTGCGCGACACTCCGTTCAGCCGGATTCATCTCGAAAATATGCTGCGCGCGCAGCAGGCGGGCGCCGTGATCATGCCGGCAATCGTGTCGTTCTATCATCAGCCGAAAACGATCGACGATCTTGTCAGGCAATACGTCTATCGCGTGCTCGCGCAAATGGGATTGCCGCACGACGAGATGTACCGCTGGGAAGGGCAGGCGAAAGGCAAAGCCCGCGAAGCGTCTTAGTAGGACGGGCTTCAGCCTGTCTTCTTTTGACTTCTGCGGCCCGGTAAAAATCAAAACCAGACAGGCTGAACCCGTCCTACAGGAAATTGGGAGATTTGAAGTGAGCCAGACCCGCATCCGCACGATCCTCGAGATGATCAAGTTCGAGCACTCCGTGTTCGCGCTGCCGTTTGCGTTGACGGGAGCCCTGCTCGCCGCGCGCTATGCGCCGATTGAGGGCGCGGCGCCGGGCTGGCCTTCGTGGCGGCAAATTGCATGGATCATCGTGGCGATGGTGGGAGCGCGCTCCGCGGCGATGACCATGAACCGGATCATCGACTTGCGCTACGACCGCGAAAATCCACGCACCCGCACGCGCGCACTCGCCACCGGCGCGTTGACCGTTCAGTTTGCGTGGGCTTTTGCAGCCGCTGCTGCGGCCGTGCTGGTGATCGCGGCTTGGCAGTTGAATCCGCTGGCATTCAAACTCTCGCCCGTCGCGCTCGGCGTCCTGTTTCTTTATTCCTACACCAAGCGATTCACGTCGTGGTCGCATCTGGTGCTGGGATTCTGCCTGGGGATGTCGCCTGCGGCGGCGTGGATCGCCATCGCCGGCTCGCTCGATGCGCGCATGCTGATTCTCTGCGCGGCGGTGACGCTGTGGGTCGGCGGCTTCGACGTGCTCTACGCTTGCCAGGACCTCGAGTACGACAAGTCGGTGAATCTTTTTTCCGTGCCAAAGCGGTTCGGCGTCGCAAAGGCGCTGGCCATCGCGCGCGCCATGCACATCCTGATGATCGCACTCCTCGCCTGGCTCGCGTGGAGTTTCCATCTGCCATGGCCGGCGTGGGCGGGAATCGTGGTTGTCGCCGCGCTCCTGGCCTACGAGCACTCGCTCGTTTCCGCCAACGATTTGAGCCGGATGAATGCTGCGTTTTTTACCGTGAACGGTTATATTAGTCTCTTGTTCCTGTTGTTCTGGGGCGCGGCAGTGGCGCTTAAGTAGCACAGACTTCAGTCTGTGGTTTTTCAATCGCTTACTCAGGTTGTGCGCGCTAGCCAAGATCAAATGGAACCCCACAGACTGAAGTCTGTGCTACTTAAAGCTGTGCAACATAAAGAATGAGCGACCTACAAATCAACGACGAGAGTCTGAAACCCATCGCGGAGAAAGTCTTCGCCGGCGAGCGCCTGATCGCCGAAGACGGCGTCGCGCTGTACCGTTCGCCCGACCTGCTGGCCACCGGCTGGCTCGCCAATTACGTGCGCGAGAAGCGCCACGGCAACACGTGCTTCTTCAACGTGAATCGCCACATCAACCCGACAAATGTGTGCGTTGCGCACTGCAAGCTGTGCGCCTTCGGCCGCGATCCCAATGCGCCCGGTGCCTACACCTTCGCGCTCGAGGAAATCTACCAGCGCGCGGAACAGGGCATGCGCGAAGGCGCGACGGAATTCCACATGGTCGGGGGCTTGCATCCCGATTTGCCGTTTGAATATTTTCTCGATCTGATGCGCGGCTTGAAAAAACGCTGCTCGACGGTGCACCTCAAGGCATTCACGATGGTCGAGGTGGGATATTTTTCTCGGATCTCAAAACTCTCGATTCGCGACACGCTCGTCGCCCTCAAGGAAGCAGGCGTGGACTCGCTGCCCGGCGGCGGCGCGGAAATTTTTAATCCTCGTGTGCGGAAAATCATCTGCGACCACAAAGTCAGTGGCCGGCAGTGGCTCAACATCGCGCGCACGGCGCACGAAATCGGCCTGCGCTCGAACGCCACCATGCTCTACGGCCACGTCGAGAGCGAAGAGGAGCGCGTCGAGCACATGCTCCTGCTGCGCGAATTGCAGGATGAGACGCACGGTTTTTCGGCGTTCATTCCGCTCGCGTTTCACCCAGCCAATACAGGCCTCGCGCACCTGCCGCCGCCCACGGGCTACCACGATTTAAAATCCATCGCGATTTCGCGCCTGCTGCTCGACAACTTCGACCACATCAAAGCCTACTGGGTGATGCTCACGCCGAGCATCGCGCAAATCGCGCTGCGTTTCGGCGCGGACGATCTCGACGGCACCGTCGTCGAAGAAAAAATCTACCACGACGCCGGCGCCAAGACCGCCGAGTTCACTCCGCGCGCCGAACTCGAGCGCTTGATTCGCGAAGCCGGCCGCATCCCGGTCGAGCGCGACACTTTGTATCGTCCAGTGGACCGCTCGAAAATGCCTCCTCCCCCCGGCCCGCGCCCCGACGTCACGCTTTCCATCAACCTTTAGTGTAAAATCAAAAGGGAGACGTTCAGTGGAGGAACCATGCGACAGATAATCCTCTATCCCGGTGAAGATGGTTATTGGGTGGTGGAGTGCCCTAGCCTTCCAGGTTGCGTAAGCCAGGGAGAAGACAAAGCCAAAGCTGTATCCAACATCCGCGAGGCAATCGAGGGTTACATCGCTGCCCTGCAGGAAGATGGTCTCCCAGTTCCTGAAGAACGGTTTGAAACTATTGTCATGGCCGTATGACGAGTCTTCCGCAGGTTTCTGGGCGCCAGTGCGTCGCCGCACTCTCGAAAAAGGGATTTCAATTCAAGCGTCAAAACGGAAGTCACATCATCCTTCGGCGTGACGAACCGTTTGCACAAGTTGTCGTTTCTGACCATAAAACCCTTGATCGTGGGACACTCCGCTCCATCCTTCGCCAGGCAGGAATGACAACCGAAGAATTCATCACGTCGTTGTAATGCCATCTGTCTCTCGCTCCTTCCGAAAAATCTCCCACCCCAGCAATGCGTAAAACGGCGCGTAGCAGAGCCACTGAAAGAACGGATCGAAGTGCCATACGCCGAACGCGCGGTAGTTGATGAAAATTTTGTACGATAGAAATTCCAGTATCGTGAGCAGCAGCCACGCCGGGCTTGGATAAAAACACAAGAGCGGCACGATCCACGTGAAATACCACGGATAGCCGTTAGGCGCGAAGAGCAGCACTGTCCCGATCAGCAGAAACGCGGCGCGAGTTGGGTCCGCGCGGCGCAACGCCAGCCACAAAGCCAATCCAATCACGACGCCTTCGCCCACGCCCGCGGCAATTTCATGCGAGCCGGTAAGCCACAGCAGGACCGGATAAATGCTGGAATGGTAGTTTCGGAAAATCAGCTGGTAATATTTGAGCATGCCTAGAAATTCGCGCCAGCCATGGCGATACGGCCAGACGCATGCCGCGGTCAGAGCAGCGCAGCCGCCGGCCGCGAGCCACCCGCGCAATTTCCCGGGCCAGCCCGCGCGAAAAAGCGCAACCGGCAGCAGCACGGCAGGGAACGCCTTGGCCAGCGCCCCAGCGGTAAGCGTAAGCGTTGACATTGACGGAGCGCGTCTTATAATCGAAAGCGTAGCGACGACACCGGCGATTGCAAGAGCGTCGTTGTGGCCGCTGGAAGCGAATTCGACCACAACCAGCGGATTCCAGGCGTAAATCGCTACCTGGTAGTTCCGTCCCCCAGTCGAACGGATCCACCCGGCGAGCATGGCCGCGACGGCAAGATCGGCGAGCAGAAACGGCAGCTTGAAACCAACCGGGTCTGGCAACAAGCGCCACGTCGCGCGAAACACAAGCTCAGCAAGCGGCGGGTACATGGTGGGAATTTCCGGCACAGGCATGACGTACCAGCCCGGATCGCGCAGCGGCGCAAGCCGCGGGTCCGTAGGCGCTACCGCATAGGGATTCCAGCCCTCGTTCTGGACGTGGCCGTCCCAGCGGTAGCGATGAAGGTCGGTCGAGAGCGACGGCGGCTGTGGAAATAATGTCAGGCGAAAGGCCAGCGCGCCCAGCAGGACGAGCCACAGCACGGCCCGGTTGTCGCGCGTGTGTTCGAGGGCGTACAGGGCGATGAAGTACAGAACGCCGCCGCCCAGCGCCAGGGCCACGAATTCGGGGATGTGAATGGAGAAATCCCCTAGCCGCGCCATCGCCGCGAAGACCGCTTCGAGCGCCACGATGGCGACGAGCGCGATCAGAACTTGCGGACTTATTTCTGGCGGGCTCCAAGTAGAGCGCGCACCCGGACGGCGACGGGACGCGCTCAACGTTTGTACGCTCGCGGTTTGAAGTTTCGCGGATTGATTTTTTGCAAGGGGGGCTGTCCGTTTTGATTTTCGCGCAACATACGATCAGTTTACTTGCAGTGGCGGCGCAAAATCCGCTCTCAAATTATTGGACCAAGCTCACCGACCCGAGCCGCAATCCCTTCCGCGGCCTGTACCAGCTCAACACGTTTGATCTGGCTATCATGATTCCGTACTTCGTCGTGCTGGTCATCCTGGCCGCCTACGGGCTGCACCGCTATTTCCTGGTGTACGAGTATTTCAAGAATCGCCACAACGTCCCCGGCCCGCCGCCCGCGGTCACCGAGTGGCCCAAGGTTACCATACAGCTTCCCATCTACAACGAGCGCTACGTGATCGAGCGCCTGGTCGACGCCGTCGCGCGCTTCGATTATCCGGGCGAGTTGCTCGACATTCAGGTGCTGGACGATTCGACCGACGAGACGCGGCAAGTCGCGCGCGAGTGCGTCGAGCGCTACCAGGCGCTTGGTTTGCCGATCCACTACCTGCATCGCATCGACCGCACCGGTTACAAAGCCGGCGCCCTGGCCGAAGGGCTTAAGTCCGCGACGGGCGAATTCGTCGCCATCTTCGACGCCGATTTCTTGCCCTCGCCGGATTTTCTGCGCCGCACGCTGCCGTACTTCACCGATCCCAAAATCGGCATGGTCCAGGGGCGATGGACCTACCTGAACCGCCATTACTCCACGCTGACTGAGATTGAAACGATCCTGCTCGACGGCCACTTCGTCATGGAGCACGGCGCGCGCTCGCGCAGCGGCAGCTTCTTCAACTTCAACGGCACTGCGGGCGTGTGGCGCCGCCGCGCGATCGACGAAGCCGGCGGCTGGCAGCACGACACGCTCACCGAGGACACCGACCTTTCCTACCGCGCGCAACTCGTTGGCTGGAAATTTCTCTACCTGCCGGACATTGAATGCGCCTCCGAGCTGCCCGTGGAGATGAACGCGTTCAAGGCGCAGCAGGCGCGCTGGGCCAAGGGCCTGATGCAGACGGCGCTGAAAATATTGCCGCGCATGCTGCGCTCGAACGAACCCACGAATATCAAGGCGGAAGCCGTCTTTCACCTCACCGCCAACATCAGCTATCCCTTCATGGTGATTCTCTCGACGCTGCTCCTGCCCGCGATGATCGTGCGTTTCTATCAGGGCTGGTTCCAGATGCTGTTCATCGACTTGCCGCTCTTCATCGCGTCAAGCTGCTCGATTTCCGGTTTTTATCTGACGTCGCAGCGCGTCCTGTATCCGAAGACGTGGAAGCGCTCGATCCTCTACATGCCGTTCGTGATGGCCGTCGGCATCGGCCTATCCGTGCGCAATGCCAAGGCCGTCATCGAAGCGCTCCTCGGCATAAAATCGGCATTTGTGCGCACACCAAAATTCAAGATCGAAGGCCAGGCCGGCACCTGGAAGAAAAAAGGCTATCGCAATCGCGCCGGCTGGATGCCGTATCTGGAAATCGCGCTGGGACTCTACTTCGTTTCGACGATTGTCTATTCCATCCAAAATGAGAATTACGCCACCGCACCGTTCCTGTTCCTCTTCGTCTGGGGTTTCCTCTACACCGGAGTCATGTCCGTAGCGCAAGGCTGGATCGAGCGCTTCCGCTTCGGCGTCGAACCCTCCTCCACGTCAGCCGAAGCTCGCGCCTCCGCTTCCGGCGCGCCTGGATTCTAGTAGGACGGGCTTCAGCCTGTCTGCCTTTGACTTCTGTCAGCGCAGCAATAATCGAAACCAGACAGGCTGAAGCCCGTCCTACTGAATTCAGCGCTCCTCGACAGGTTCCGGGTGAATCGTGACGCGGGCGATCTGCGGGAATTCTTCTTTTACGCGGTCTTCGAGGGCTCCGGTGACGTCGTGGATTTGGGTGATGGGCAGGCTGCCGTCCATGGCGCAGGGGCAGGAGACGAGGATCTTGTTCCCATCTGCTGCACTAGGAGGGCCGCCAACCCTTTACCTTGCGGGGAACAATTTCGTTGTGTATAATCATGCTTAAACTTACACACTCGGGGGCATGCTCCATGAGCCGGGCGGCATTGACGCGAACGAATCTAGTGCTCGAAACGAGAAAAGTCCGGCAGCTTCGCGAGGCTCTCCGGTCACGAAGCAATTCAGAGGCTGTGCGGCTTGTCATCGACGAACGCCTGGCCGTGGAAGCCGGCCTTCAGGCCCTGCGCCGTTTGCGAAAGCGCGGTGGTCTGGACGACCTCTTCCACCGCGCCCCGGCAAAGAGACGATGATTCCACTTCCGGCCGGTCCCCTTCTCTTCGACACCGGCATATACATCCGGTTCAGCCGGGGCGAGGACTATCTTTGGCTCGGTGAGGACGCCGGAGTCTTCCAGCGCACCATTTTGACCGCGGTCGTAGCCGCCGAACTCTACGCAGGCACCCACGACCGCCGGGAGAAAAGAGCTTTGGACGAACTGTGCCGGGCGCACCATGCCCTGGGCCACTTCTCGTCACCTCCCGCGGCCGCATGGATCGAGACCGGCATTTTGCTACGTCGCGCACGAAGCGCTTATGGGCAAATCGATTTTGCCCATCATTTTCGAGATCTGCTGATCGCAGTGGAAGCGGTGCGGGCAAGGGCCACGCTCGTTACCGAGAATGCCCAGGACTTCGTACGGTGGAGAACACTGTTTGCTTCTTCGCGAAAGATTTTGAAGCTATTCGATCCCTCCTAGACATGACCTAAGCCTAGCGGGCTGTGGAAAAACTCAAAATGACGTCATTCTGAGCGAAGCGAAGAAGCTCTCCTTGTTTCTTTTCTTATACTTAAATCGAAGAGAGATTCTTCGCTTCGCTCAGAATGACAGATCAAGACATTTTTTCCGCAGCCTGCTAGGTCCATCAGCGCTCCTCGACAGGTTCCGGATGAATCGTAACGCGCGCGATCTGCGGGAAATGTTCCTTCACGCGGTCTTCGAGGGCGCCGGTGACGTCGTGGATTTGGGTGATGGGCAGGCTTCCATCCATTGCGCAGTGCCACCATCGGCTACGCGCGACCAACTTGGGCGAAGGCTGGTTCAAACATTTGCGCCGTTATTTAAGCCGCTTCCCCGGATGCCGCAACGCGGAGCACAGCGAGCAGGTTCTCGGTTGCTTCCTGCTCGCAGCAGAATCGATGCATCGATGAGGAGCTTTATGAACCGGAGCACCCCTCAACCTGCTTTCAACAGAAATGCTGGACAGTGCCGTCTTTTGTGACTTCTTGCATTTCTATTTCCCTCGCGGTAATGTCGCCTCGATATGGATTCCCCGAGTCCCAAAAAGGCCGGCAGGAACGACCCTTGCCCCTGCGGCAGCGGCAAGAAGTACAAAAGATGCTGCCTGCTGAATCAGCCCATTTCCCAGGAGAGGTTGTGGAGGCGTCAACGCGAAGCCTCGGATGACCTCACGCGGGACATGATGCGTTTTGCGGGGCGCAAGTTTGGAACGCAAATTGAGGAGGCATGGCAGGACTTTAACATGAGCGACCTGCCTGACGCTTTGGTGGACCGTTCCACGGAAGATCAAATTTTCATGCCGTACTTTCTCTTCCATTGGGATCCGCTCGCGCCCTCCAGAAGGAGGGGCGCGCTTGGCAATGGCGGCGTGGTTCTGCGATGGTACATGCTGGAAAGGGCAAACCGGTTGACGGAGATGGAGCGAACGTTCCTCCATCAGGCTACATCCCAGCCGGTCAGCTTCCATGAAGTTCTCGAAAACAAACCTGGAGTGGGAATGACGCTCCGGGACGTCATGATCGGCTCGGAAAGTCAGGTAATAGAGCATTCGGCTTCGGGCATGCTCAGGCCGGGAGACATTGTTTATGCGCAAGTATGGAATCTAAACGGGCTCGCGATTCTCGGATGTTGCGCGCCGCTTTGCATCCCGCCCGGCAGAAAGGCGGATGTGATCGCGCTAAGGAAAAAATTGCAAAAACGAGCAGCCCGGCAGAATCGAGATCTTGCCGCGGAGGATTTGATCCGTTACGCGGAGGATGTCCGCGGGACTTACTTGAATATCCGCGATTCCCTCTACGCTCCACCCCGATTTTGCAACACGGATGGGGACCCGCTCGAATTTCACACGCTGACTTTCCATATCGAGTCGGCGGAAGCGGCCTTTCAGGCCCTGGCTCCGCTCGCCTTGACTCGAACGGTGGAAGACCTTCTCGAAGAAGCTGAATTTGACCACGCGGGGAAGCTCAATGCCGTGACTTTCGACTGGCTGAAGAAGGGGAATCGAAAAATCTCAACTTGGGATAACACCATAATGGGCACCCTCAGAATCTCGGCGAACTCCCTGACTGCCGAGGTGAATTCGGCGAAGCGCGCGGCGCGCATTCGCGCGGAGATCGAGAAACGGCTTGGCGCCCTGGCAACTCACCGAAGTACGCTTGCCCAGACTCACGAGGATGTGCTCGAAACATTCCCCGAGCGAATGAGCGCGAAAACGGATCTGGAATCGGACCGTGATTCCGAATTCATGGCCGATCCCGAGGTGAGAAAGCTAGCCAAGGAGTCCCTCCAAAAACAAGTCGAAGCTTGGGTTCACCAGAAAATTCCAATCTTAGGCAACCGGACACCCATGCAAGCCGTTCGCGATCCCGATGGAAGAGAAATAGTCGAGTCATTGCTGTTGGATTGGGAAAGACACGCAGAGAACGGATTCTCCGCACCCGACATACGACCTGACATTCAAGCGATCCGCAAATTGCTGGATCTGGCTTCGCCAAGTTCTTGATTTCCTCTCTCTAATCAGACGGGCTGACGGCTGCCCTACCAAGAGGCATCTCTTCGGCGGTAGCGATGCATTAATCAGCGATCGGGACTGTAAATTCTTAGCGTTCTTCGACAGGCTCGGGATGAATCGTGACCCGTGCAATCTGCGGGAAATGTTCCTTCACGCGGTCTTCGAGCGCGCCGGTGACGTCGTGAATTTGCGTGATGGGCATGCTTCCATCCATGGCGCAGTGGCAGGACACCAGGATTTTGTGCTCGACCTGGCGCACGTGGACTTCGTGGCAGTCCACCAGCTCGTGAAATTCGTGGGGCAGCGTGTTGATGAAATTTTCGATGGCGCGGCCGAGGCCGGTCATTTCGCCGCGCTGGCCATCGACCGAAGCGATGTGCGTGCCGAGCGGCTCGATGTGAATATTCACTTTTGCGTGGGCGCGATCCGATGATGCTGCCACGCCGGGAAGTTTGCGGATTTCTTCCTCGAGCTCGGTCGCGCGGCGGTGCGCCTCGCGCAAGCTCAAGTGTTCGTCGACTTCCAGGTGCATCTCGATAAACAGGCGTCCCTCGAGCTGGTCGGCTGAAATTTCATGAACGGCAAGACCGAGGCGCGCGGCGATGACGCGTACGGCGTCAAACAAATGTTCTCCCGCGGCGGCGCGCGGCTCCATGTGCACCATCACGTCCGCGGGAACAATTTCGCCGACGCGCCGTTCGACGGCGTCGGAAATGGCGTGCACTTGCTCGAAGCTGGCGGACCGCGGAACGCTGATGGTGACGTCCACGAAGTGCTTGTTTCCCGCGCGCCTCACCCGCACGCGCTCGGTGGAAAGCACGCCTTCAAGTCCCGCGACTTCTTTCGTGACGCGCTCTTGCAAACCGGCGGGCGCCACGTCCAGGAGCGCATCAAGCGTGCGCTTCCCCAGCCGCGAACCCACCCAGATCACGATGGCCGCAACAACGAGTGCGGCGATCGGGTCGGCAATCTGCAGCCAGGCGACGCCCCAATGCTGGCCGGCCCAAACCGTCCCCATTCCCAGAATGACGACAAACGTGCTCCAGACATCGGTCGAGAAATGAAGCGCGTCGGCTTCGAGCGCTTCGCTCGGATATTCCCGCGCCACGCGGGAGAGCGCCCGCGAGCGGACGACGTCGATGCCCATCGCGATGCCGAGAATCACCATGGCCAGCGCGCTCGGCAGCAAATGCACCTGCTTGAACAGGAGGCGCACAAAAGCCTCGAAGATGATGTACGCCGAAGTCGCGAGTAGGAGTCCCGTTTCGACGAACGCGGAGAAATTTTCAAATTTTCCGTGGCCGTAGGTGTGTCCGGAATCCGCGGGCTTGTCAGACACGCGCACCGAAAGCCACGTCAGGATGGCTGCAATTAAGTCCAGCCCCGAATGCAGCGCCTCGGAAAGCACGCCGAGGCTGCCTGTGGCAACGGCCAAAAACACCTTGAGCCCCACGAGGATCAATGCGGAGCCGATGGACCCAAGCGCCGCCATCTGCTTGACCGATGTAGGAGAACGTGTGATGGAGGAATCCTCGAAAAGGATTATACGACGAGGTAGCACAGACTTCAGTCTGTGGGTTTTCGTGAACCGCACGAATGACCGTGCTCCAACAAACCCCCACAGACTGAAGTCTGATGACATAACGAAGTCGGCCTCACGACGATCCGAGTAAACTGTGTGCTGTCCAAAGCGCAGAGCTCGGGTCGAAGGAGGCCGAGATGCGAATTATAGGATGCGATTTGCACGCGCGACAACAGACGATTTCGATGGTGGACATCGAGACGGGGGAAGTGACCGAAAAGACGCTGGCGCATGAAGGCGAGGCGGTGCGGGAATTTTACGCCGCGTTGCCCAAGCCAGTGTTGGTCGGGTTGGAAGCGACGGGATCGATGTTCTGGTTTTTGCGGCTGCTGGAGGAGTTGGGGATCGAGTACCGAGTGGGACATCCGGCGGCGATTCGCAAAGCGGAGACGCGGAAGCAAAAACACGACCGGCGCGATGCGGAGTTGATTCGGCGGCTGTTGGTGGAGAAGCGGTTTCCGCAGATCTGGCTGCCGACGAGCGAGCAGAGGGATCTGCGGACGTTGCTGCAGCACCGGCACCAGTTGGTGCGGATGCGGGTGATGACGCAGAACGGGCTGCAAGGGCTGGCACTGAGCCAGGGATTGCGGCGCGGCAGCAAACTGTGGAGCCAAGCCGGCCAGCAGGAACTGAAGGGACTCGGGCTGGCTGGATTTGCGGCGACGCGGCGAGAGCAGTTGCAGGAGCTGCGTCAGGAACTGAACCAGCGCCTGCAACAGCTGGATCAAGCGGTGCGGGAGCAGGCCGAGCAGCGAGCCGGGGCACGGTTGTTGTTGAGCCACCCGGGCGTGGGACCGACCACAGCGCTGGCCACGGAAGTCTTCTTGGGAGACGCGCGGCGATTTCCCAACGCCAAAGCGGTGGCCAGTTACGTGGGGATGATTCCCAGCGAACACTCCAGTGGCGGCAAACAGCGGAACGGAAGTTTAAGCAAGCAGGGCAATCCGCTGCTGCGGTTGTTGTGGGTGGAAGCGGCGCGAGCGGCGGCACGCAAGGATGCGCGGTTGAAACAGTTTTATCGTCTTTATCGTCGCAAGTTGGTGCAGAAAGGTCTGGGCAAGGCGGTGGTGGCCACAGCGCGAAAGCTGGGCATTCGGCTGTGGATCATGATGCGCGACCAGATCGATTACACCGAGTTCTGTCGGCGGGCAGAACAACGGTGTCCCCATGCGGGAATGCCTGAGTAGCACAGTGGTCATACTGTATGGACCGGGAGTCTGATGAGGCCACCCGCCTCCCCGAGTTGCGGGGAGATCGAATAACTCCTCATGGTCTGAAATGATCGGAGAGATGTTTGGTGGGTACACCGAATTGAGGAACGCAATGGGGCCCGAGCCTGGCTTGGACACAAAAATTCACCAGCGAAGACCACTCGGTCCCTCACGAGAATCAACCAGGGAAGCGAGATACTTGGGGTGCGCCCAATCAGGTTCATTCCCAGCGCTCGATTCCCCTTGACACGGCCGACTTTGTTAGAGATGTGCTACTGAAACGCGCGTTACTGAATCGGTGGAGGAGGAACGAGCGGGAGCCGTTCCGGCTCGCCGCGCGCGCCGTGGACTTCCACGTCATCCAGCAGAAGCGAGGGCGCGATCACGGTTGACGGGACTCCGGAGTCAGCCGAGCCGAAGGCGGCCAGCGCCGTTCCCGCAAAACCCGCTTGCTGGCTCTGCATGAAATCGAAAGCAGTCGCGTCATTTCCAACCGCGGCGATATTGCGGACGGCGCGAAGCGTGAGCCCGGTGAGACGCGCGCCGCGAATCAGCGATTCCCTCCCGTCCGCAACGTCCACGCGGTACACAAGCAAGGGCAGCCGGTCGCCTGTGGACGCGCCGGACGCTGCGCCCATGACGATCTCGGAAAGATCTTCCTGCTCGCGCACGCCGAGGACAGGGTTATCCATGGCGCGAACGATCAGGCACCATTTGTTGCCGTTCTGCTTGCATTCGTCCATGAATTTCTTCTTCATGTCATCTGGGGAAATGCCATCCGAGGAGGTGAAAAACAGGTTGCTCGCCATGGGGCGTGGATCCCCCAGATACGCGGCGCGGCCATGGCCGTTCGAATGATCGAGATCGGGCCCCGGGCGGCGGGACATCAGAAAATTCAACAACAGGCCGCTGTTGACGAGCTCGACGCGCTGCGCTTTCACGCCTTCCTGGTCCACATCGTACGTGCCCAACAAATCCCGCCCTTGAAATTGCGTGGCCGTCGGGTCATCCAGCAGCGAAACCGGGCCGGGAAGCACGCGAGAGCCAAGTTTGCCGGTCCACTCGCTGCGCCCGCCCAAGCGATCCATCAATTGATCGAAGGCCGATTGCATCGCAAGCGGGCCGCGTGCCCCGGAAAGGGACGGCCCCAGCATTTGCGCAAGCAGGGAACCCGCTGCAGGCGCTTCGAACAGCACCGGGCCATCGTAGTCGGCCGCGGGAGGAGAAACGCAGAGCGTGATCAATTGCTCCCCGGCCTTTTCGAGGTCCTTTCGAGCAGTATCGGCCGCGGGCAACTGGTCGGGACGGTGGCGGTAAACGGCGTAGTAATTGTGCAGGCTCATGCCATCGTCCGATTCGGTTTCGAGGCTGGCTTCGATGGCCGCCAGGCTGTGATTCGCGCGAATCTTGGTCCCGTCGCTATTGAGCAGGTAACTCGTGGTGTAGATGAGGTGGTACGTAACGCGCGAGCTGTACAACTGCGGAAATTGGCGCAGAGCGGCGGACACTGCCCGGGCCTCCTGCTCCCAATTTCGCGCGGTCCAATCCGAAGCTTGTAGTGGGTCGACCGAAACGGTGGGCGTCGCGGGAGAAAAATCGGGAATGCTGGGCGCCTTCGCCAGGCGCGACATGAACGCCTGCTTCTTGGAAAAATTCTCGACGGCGGCCTTGAACGCCTGATCGGTGGCGAGCCAGAGATCCTGGCGCAAGGAATTGTAATCGCGGTCGATCCCGACCGTGCCCGTCGAGCCGAGAAAGCCACTGAACCCTTCATCGGTGATGAAGTTCGAGCTGTCGAGATTGTCGTCGCCGACGCGAACATCCACGCTCATGATGCGGTTCCGGCCGGCGGTTGAGGAAACCAGCGCGCCAAATTCCGCGACAATCGTGCGCACGTCCAGATCGAGAATACGGTACTGGATGAAGTAAGGGCGCGCGGGTTGATTCGTGCCCGGAATTGTCAATTCGAGGCGCGTGCGCGCGCGGTCCAGTTCATCCTGCATGGCGGCAAGTGTGTGGTCGGAATCCGCGGCCGCGATTTGTTGCGGCTGGGCAAGTGTCGCGGCGGGATGCCGCGGCGGAGCCGCACAGGCGGGGCCCGCGGATATCAGGAATACGGCAGCGATAACGGCAAACGCCAGTGAATCATTGCGAATGGAAATTCTCATTGCGCTCTTCATCAGCTTTCTGATTGCAAGTTTCATTAGCGTACCGCCTGCTCGTCGTGCGCGGGCGGCGGCAAGATCGGCGGCTTGTCGGTGGAAGTTTCCTTCTTCTGGACTTCCATTTCCGTGATCAGAATGGCCGGAGCCGATGCGGAAACCGGGATGGAACCCGATTCCGCTCCGCAGTATCCGTTAAAGGTTTCCATGGTGTCGCCTGTGGCAATAATTTTTGTGAGCGAAACGAGCGGCGTGCCCACGATATCCACGCCACGAACGAGTTCGTCGGGCCGGCCGTCCGCGTACACTTTGTAAACGACCAGCGGCTGCACTTGAAACGCTTGCGGCTGGCCGCGGCCGGTGAACGTAAATCCGCCGGCGATATCGTCGATCAGCAGGCCAAACGGTTTTCCCTGGCGCTTGATTTCCTCGATCAGCTTCCTGCGCAACTCGGCATTGGATACGGTGAGGCTGCTCTCGACAATCAAGTTTCCCTGGCGCGAAACCGGCTGCGCGCCGATCTGGCGTCGGCCGTGTCCGTTGGATACCGGGAAGCCGGTGAGCGGCTGGCGCGACATTTCAAAGTTCTTCAACACGCCGTGATCGACGAGCGTGACGCGCTCGGATGGAGTCCCTTCATCGTCGAAGGGATAGTAGCCGATGAGGATGTCCTTGCCCTTGCCGAGGGTTCTCTCTGTCGGATCGTCGTAAATGGAAAGAAATTTCGGAAGGATCGGCTCGCCAACCTTGCGGGCGAACGTCTGGCCTTCGTTGATGTCTTTCTGGCGAAAGCCTTCGGCGCGATGGCCGAAGACTTCGTGGAAGAAAACGGCGGTGGCGCGGCCGGTCAGAAGCGCGGGGCCGGCGTATGGCTCGACCAGCGGCGCAGCCACCAGCGCTTCGAGTTCCTTGCGGAGAACCTGTCCCTCCGCGAGCACAGTCTTATCGTCCGGCGCGTCCGACGGGTTGGCCCAGTCAAAATTGTAGTAGCGGTCGATGTTCATTCCGTCCGGCGCTTTTCCCTGAATGAACAATTCCAGCCGGTAGTGGACCTGGCCAAACTGCAGACGCGAACCCTCGCTCGTGACCTGGTATTGATTGTCGCCCGTCGCGCTGAACGTCACGATGGAATTCAGGATCTGCGGAGACGCGCGAAAGGCCGCCGTGTAGAGACGAACTTTTTCTTCCCACGGTTTGCGGTCGGGATGGACGGAAACTTCCGGGCCGTAGTAATTGTGCGGCTTTTCGCGCGCAAAATCCGGAGCGTGTTCCTCGGCCGTTTGGACTTGAACTTCCTTGCTCGTATTGATTTTGATCAGGCCTTCCGAGGCGGCGCGGAATTGCTTGTCGGTCTCCTGCCACATCGCGCGGCGGAGCACATCGGGAGCGTCGTCGATCGGCACCGAGGTGCCATAGCTGCCCTGGCTGGGCGCGGAATTGCCGACCTTGTGCGTGTTGTCGAGATCGTAGCTTCCCACGCGCACCTGCGTCTCGAGCCAGCGCGAACGGCTTTCCTCGCTCGAAAGCAGCGCCCCGTTCGAGCCCATGACTTCGGAGCGGTCCGTCGAAGTCAGGATGTAACTGATGAAGTACGCCGGTGGAGTGGCCTTGGAAAGGATCGGCAGCTCGCGGTCCAGTTCCTGGCCCATCGTCACGATCAAGGGCGACGGCGGCGCCTGGGCCGTCTGTTGCGCTGGGGACGCAGGCGCGGGGCTACGAGCCGGCTTATTTGCCGCTCCGACGTTCAAAGAAAGCAAAGAAGCGAGGAGTGCGAGACCGAATGTTTTCACAGAACTGCTCCATTCCACTGAGACGGGATTCAAAAGTTAAGATAACTAGTGTATGCCTATGAGCCGCCGATCTCAACGCGCTCGTTGCAAAGCGTTCTTTCAGCGGCGGTCCAGAGAGCAAATACCCCAAAAACAGTTAGATGCAAGAAAATGGCCGGGCGTCGCCACGCATCCCACTTCTGTTAGACGCCGGAAAATGGGACTTGGAGTACAAAAAAGAAAGCACGGAGGTTAAGGGGACTCTGGCCTCCAGGCAAACAGGATTGTTATCCAGCCGGTCCGATCAGCAAGCAGAAGCCACACCCGCGCAGCCAGTCGCCGCCGGCGGATGGCTGCCGCGAGTGGCCAGCGGTATGACGATTGCCGGAATTACCACGATCGCCGTCAGGGCAATAATCTGCCCGGTGCTGAGATGATGCGCCGGTTCGCCACCAGCGAACGTCGCTCCCACGGTAGTCGCGTTCGCCGCATCGGTCAGTTCCGAGGGAGTGGCTTGCCCGGGCTGGTCCGGAGCCTGGTGGCCGTCTCGGATCGTGGCAATCTGGCCCGCGAGAACGTCCACGCAAATGCCGTCCAGATTGCAGAATTTTACGTGGCCTTCATACACGATGATTTGGAACAGGCCGTTCATGAAGCCCAGAAAAAAGTCCGTGCCCACCACGCCCGCAACGCCCACAGACGTGTGAACTTCAAATTTCGCATTCGGCTTGGATTGCTTGACCACCTGCGACCGCACGCGCCCATAGGTCAGCTCGATCTGCGTTTGCTGCGCGGCCGAATTGTGCTGCGTCACCGTAAGGGTGGAACTGGAGCCGACATTCAGCACGGAACCGTCGTCGAGCGCGACCCGTGCGCGCCCCCCGTCGCCTGTTCGGACCACGTCGCCCCAATCCACCAGCGTTTTCACGATGGCCGGCAATTGCTGGGTTCCGCGTGCAATGGCCACTTCGGGAATCGCACGCGAAATCTGGCCGGCACGCTGCGCAACCTGGGCCGAGATGTCTGGTGGCACGATGATCGACAATGACGCGAGGACAGTTAGAGCGATCACGAACGGGGAACGAGTCTTCATAAGCCTCTCCTGAGAGGGTTTATTCGCGCCGAGCAATAGGCACCCTTAGTTACTGGATGGGTCGGCGACTGTCAACTTCGGGAATCACGGATGTCCCGTAATTGATAATGGGCGAAACAGAGGGTTGGGGCAGCGATTGTACTCCTGAAGCGGCCTGAGGCCAGAAGAAAAGCTTGCTGGAGGATAAGCGCGTCGGGCAAAGCTCAGAAGGGCGGATCGTCGGACGTGGCGGCGCGGCTCTCCCGAGTGGCCCGCAGGATTCCGGTGTCATCCAAATAGAAGTTCCGGAAACCATAATTTCCGGCCCGAGCCTGAAGCGCAAACGTGCGGATCGTTCCGGCGGCGTCGACAGGTCCGGGCGTGTACTGGACCTGGTAGTTGACGCTCTGAGCGAGCTGCGCGGCCAGGCGCACGCGTTCGCCCACCGCCTCAAACTGCCGCGGGTAGGCGCCGCCCTGCGCCGATGCAAAATCGACCAGCGCGGCTCGTATCTCTCGCAAAGACTCGGCGGCGCGCGTTTCCGCCTGCGCCGTGGGATCGCCCTGCCGTTCGGGAACGATGAACCACAGGAAACTCCAAATTGCGGCAAGCAGCACGCCCAGCAGCACGCCCCAACGGAGGAGAATTTTACCGATGCTGGGCTTCGCTCCGGGCGCTTCCGCGCCAGGGATCGGCGCGGTCAGGTCCGCGCCGCAGTGCGGACACAGCTCGGTGGCTTGATTGATTTCATTCTCGCATTCGCGACACGTGTACATATTTGTTTGGAAGTTCGAGAGCTGCCCTTGGATGTGTTTCCTGGATATGTTCGGCGGTCCCTCGCGCGGGTCGTCGCGATTCATCGTAACGAAACGCGCAGGCGCGAGTCAATTCGCGGCCGATGGCCTTGCCGCCAAACATTTGCGGAAGATGGAACGGGCGGCCTCAGTTTTCAGTCAGACCCGATCGAGCGATTGGATTTTCTTGGTGGTAAAAAAATGGAGGAAGCCGTCGAGACTTCCTCCCAGGATCCTCACGGTACCGCGCCGAAAATCCGCTGCTTCAGCCGAGCGGCGCGCTGTTGGAATCCGCCGTGCCATTTGGGGTGCTCCGAATCGTGCCGCTTTGATCGGTGAAGAAAGATCGCTGGCCGCTCGAACCCGGCGCCACGGGAGTGGCGGTAATCGTGTAGGTGAGCACATTGCCGGTAGGATCGCTCGCCACGGCCACATACGCGAATCTGTACCCGCTCTTGACCCCGCTCGAGAGCACCGAGTCAATCAAATCGGCGGCCGCCGACGTCGCGGGTGTCCCCCCCGCAGCGGGTCCCATATCCGAAAGGGCATGAGGAAATCCGCCATAGGAGTTCGAATACAAGAGGGCGCTTTCCGTCAGAGCCTTGAGCGCTCCCACTGCCGCGGTCTCGTTTGCCTGTATTTTGGAGCGCATCAGGTTTGGGATCGCGATGGCTGCGATGATCAAAATAATGGTCACGACGATCAACAGCTCGATGAGGGAGAAGCCTCTTCGTTTATTATGGCGTGTCTTCATGCAATCTCCTGTTACGTTAAGCTAGGTTCCCTGCGCACCTTCGGGCTAGATCGAGCCCCTCCATCGCAGAACGCAGGAGCAGGGAACTCTAGCCTACTGGATACTCGTAGTTGAAACGGCATTCTACACCCAGACGGGGAACAATGGGGTGACCAGAAAGTACCTTTTTCAGTAGCCTCTTCGCACCGGTAGTCCTGGGTCGGCTATGATGCATCGAAATACCTAGAACTGGCCGAATACATGCCCAAAGAATCGCCCCTCGCGTCGCTCGACCAATTCCTGGCGCAATACACGCATCTCGCCACGGAGTTGCACGCCGGAGCCATGTGCGCGCGGTGGGGATTGTCTCAAGAAGCGTTTGCCGAGAGTCTGCGGCGCAGCGCCGGGAAGCGATTCGGCGGCGCGCAACCCGACCCGAGCGAGGTCGAGGTCTACTTGAAGTCGCTTCACCTTGAGGATCTGGCGCTCGCCTGCGCTTGCAGCGAAGGAATCGAGATGGCCTGGGAATTTTTCATTGCTCACTTCCGGCGGGACCTGCGCCATGCCGCGAGCGCGATGCTTCGGGGATCGGGGCCGGCCGACGACGCGCGCGCTGAGGAATTGGCGGATTCCCTTTATGCGGAACTGTACGGCGTCCGTTCCACCGCGGACTGCCGGCGGAAATCCCTGTTCGAATACTTCCACGGGCGGAGCAAGCTATCCACGTGGCTGCGCGCCGTGCTCGCGCAGAAACAGGTGGACATGTTTCGAACGAGCGGCAGGACGGTTTCACTCGACGCCGAATTGGAAGGTGATGTGCCGCGCGAACTCGCCGGCCGCACCGAATCTGTGGCCACCGATCCCGATCGCGAGAGGTATCTGGGACGGTTCGACAGGGCATTCTCTGCGGCGCTAGCGAGCTTAACGCCGCGCGAACGTATGATTCTGGCCTGCTACTACGTGGATCAGCTCACACTGGCGGTAATCGGGCGCCTGCTGCGCGAGCATGAGTCGACCGTATCACGGCAGCTCGAACGCATGCGGCGCACATTGCGCGAGGGCGTGACGCAAGCGCTGCGACGTGAAATCCCGGCGTGCAACGGCCGACCGGCGGAACCGGCGCTCGACATGGCGCAAATGGAACTGGCGTTCGAATACGCCGTGGAGGATTGGCCGTTTGACCTTTCGCAGGCGCTTTCCGCATCGGAGCCGCCGGAAGAGTGACGCCGCGATTGGCCTAAAGGCGCAACGCATGATGATGCAAGATTTTCTTAACGAACCGTTCTAAATAAGGGCCGTTCTAAACAAGGAAGAGCTTTGATGGACTCACAAGACAGAGACGAATCCAAAATCCGGCGGCGCGAGGAAACTCTCGCCCGGCGCGTGGGCGAAGCCCTGGACCAGATGAAACCTCACGGCGTGGGGGAGTGTCCCGACGCCGAAGTCATCGCCGCCTACGCCGAGCAGGCCCTCGGGCCGGCCGAATCGACGCAGTGGGAAGCCCATTTCGCGACATGTGCGAGGTGCAGAAAGATTCTGCGCGTGCTCTCTGCATCGGCAGACACGCCGCTGGCCGAGAAGGAAGTCGCTCGGTTGGGAGAACTCGTTTCGGCTGTTCGAGCTCCGGTTGAAATAACGGCAGGATCCGCGCTGCGCGCTCGTCCAAGACTCGTGGATTGGGGCACGCGCTGGCTGGCGCCCGCTCTCGGCGTGGCCGCCGTGCTGGTTGTGTGGTTCGTAATGAGGCCGCCGTGGCGCGCGACGAATCGAGGCGCCTCAACAACTCTAATCGCGCAGGCGCCCGAGGCGGAAGCGCCACCGACCCCAGCGCCAACAGAGACGGATCGACTTTCGAGAGTAGCGCCCCAGCAGGACCTAAAGACGGAGGCAGCGCCTTCGCCGGATCGTTCCTCCGCAAAAACTCCACCTCTTAATTCACCCGTGGAGGCACCGGCGAAAGGCCGCGCGGATGCCGACACCGCCCTGGACGGTGTTTCGCCGAGGGTGAGTGATGCAAGAAGTTCGCTCCAAGAGGAGAAGAAACTGAATAGCCTGCCGGATGGGCGCGAAATCCAGCCTCCGGCGATTCCTCCGCCACCGCCAGCAGGTCCGAGAGCGCAAGCCGCGATGGAAGCGCCCGCCGCGCGCCAATCTGAGGCAAAAGCAGCATCGAATCTGGCTGCCTCTGGAGGTGCGCAGGTCGGAACAAATGCGAACGCTATTGGCAATGCGCCATCGCGAGGAAAACAGGCGGCCGCGGTTCAAGGGGAGGCGAGCGCAACGCCCAGCGGACCAGGTAAGCAAAACATTTCTCCAGAAGTGCGATCGGGTGAACGAAGTGCCCAAGCATTTGCTGTATTTCGTCCAGTACAAAAATATCCCTCTTTGTTGAAAGCCCCATCCGGCTCGATCCTCTGGCGCGCCGGAAAAGGCGGGATTATCGAGCGCTCAACGGATGCGGGAAAGACATGGCTTTCACAAATGAGTCCATCCCAGGAAGACTGGCTTGCGGGTGCTGCGGTTTCAGACACGGTTTGCTGGCTGGCGGGGCGCAAGGGTGCGATGGCGCGAACTACGGACGGAGAGCACTGGGAGCGCATCGCGCCGCCGTCACAGGCTTTCGGAGCTGATGCCAAATTGCCGGACTGGACCGCCATCACCGCGCGCGATGGCCGGTCCGCAACGATTACCGCGAGCGATGGGCGGCATTACGCCACGCCGGATGCCGGGAAGACCTGGCAGCTGCAATAGCAAAATACCCTGCAAGAAGTTTGGGCTGTCCCGTTCTAAGAGGTGAAGGATGAACTTCAACCCTCAACGGAGACTGCCATGAGAAACGCCACATCTAGATTCCTATCCGCCGCCGGACTCGCGGGACTGCTGGTTGTGTTGCCGTTCTTGCACCGCTCGGTATCTGCAAACTCCGCAAGTCAGGCTCCCGCACAGGCTGCGGGCGGGAACGTTACAACCACGCTTGCGGATCAAAGCGATCTTGCGCTTACCGTCTATAACTCGAATCTTTCGCTCGTGCGCGATGTCCGCCAGCTTACTTTGCCGTCCGGAGAATCGCTCCTGCGATTTATGGACATCGCCGCTTCCATTAATCCGACGACCGTGCACTTCCGCTCGCTCACGGAGCCTGCCAAGCTGAATGTTCTCGAGCAGAATTACGAGTACGATCTGCTCGACCCGAACAAGCTGCTGCAGAAATTCGTGGGACGCGAAGTCACTCTGCTCCGGCCAAAAATGGCCGGCGGCACGACGGAATATGAGGAAGTGAAGGCGACGCTCCTCTCCTTGAATGGCGCGCCGGTGTGGAAGATCGGCAATGAAATCGTCACCGGAGTTTCGTACGAGAGCATCCGTTTCCCAGAGCTGCCGGAAAACTTGTACGAGCGGCCCACGTTGCTGTGGACGCTCCAGAATTTGGGCGCGAGGCGCCATCGCGTGGAAGCTTCGTACCTCACAGCGAATCTTTCCTGGAGCGCGGACTATGTGCTGAATGTCGCCAAGGACGAATCGAGCGGCGATCTTGACGGCTGGGTCACGCTCGTCAATCACAGCGGGACCGCGTTCAAGAATGCCTCGCTACAATTAGTGGCGGGCGATATTCACCGCGTCGCCGCCCAATACGGCATGGATGAAGTGAAGGCCATGGGAGCAATCGCCAGGGCGCCAGCCGCTCCCGCTCCTTTTCAGCAGGAATCGTTCTCCGAGTATCACCTCTACTCGCTGAACCGGCGGACATCGATCTTCGATCAGGAGTCGAAACAGATCAGCCTGCTCAACGCTTCGCATTTTCCGTTGCGGAAAGTGTATGTGGTAAACGGGCAGTCCTACTACTACCGAGGGGCGGCGCAACCCGGCGCTCCCGTGAAAGATCCCGTGCAAGTTTTCTACAAATTCAGGAACGAAGAGAAAGCCGGGCTGGGCATGCCGTTGCCCGCCGGAACCATTCGCGTGTACCAGCAGGACTCGCGCGGCGGATCGCTTTTTGCCGGCGAAGATCACATCGACCACACGCCGAAGGACGAAGAGATCGGCCTGCACATCGGCAACGCGTTCGACATCGTGGCCGAGCGCAAGCAGACGGACTACAAGAGACTTTCCGACCGGCTGTATGAATTCGAGTACGAGATTACGTTGCGGAACCATAAGACCCTGCCCATCTCTGTCGAAGTGAACGAACCCATTGGCGGCGATTGGGAGGTGATCAGCTCGACGTACAAATTTACGAAGACTGCCGCATTCGCCGCGCAATTCGATGTGCCGGTCGATAAAGATGGAACTTCGGTGCTGAAGTATCGGGTTCGTGTGAAGTATTAGCCCGGATTGGGCCTTGGGTTTTAGTGGCGCAGGCTTCAGCCTGTGGGGGTTGGTCCTTGCACCGATCAAACCCCACAGGCTGAAGCCTGCGCCACTAAACCCGCTTGCATTCCTCGCTACGCCAATTATTTTTTCCTGCGCTTCGGTTTAGCGGCTTGCGGCTTTTTCGGCGCGCGGGATGTCACGATGGCTTCGGCTTCGATTTCCACCAGCATTTCGGGGGACACCATGCCGCCGACCTGCACCATCGCCGTCGCGGGGCGAATCTTGCCGAAAAATTCTCCGTGGGCGCGGCCGATTTTTTCCCATTCGGCGATGTTTGCGACGAACATGCGCGTGCGGACCACATCTTCGAGGCGCGCGCCGGCCTTGTGCAGCGCGGATTCGATGTTGCGAAGTGTTTGCACCGTCTGCGCATAGGCGTCGCCTACGCCTACGAGGTTTCCATCCGCGCCGGTAGCCGTCGTGCCTGAAACGTGTACCGTATCGCCCACTCGCACTGCGCGCGAATACCCGATGATCGGCTCGTATTTTGTACCCGTTGAAATATTCGTTCTTTTCATGGTCGTCTCTTCTCCCGGCATGAAGTGGGGGCTATTCTGCCACGAACCTGTGCGCGTTGAGAAACTGGACAATGCCTCTCAAATCCACTTAAGCTTGACTCGCAAGTCAAGGAGCCGCTCGTTGCGCTGCAACAACATCCTCGACGCCATTGGGCACACGCCGCTCGTGCGTTTGAACCGGCTGACCGCCGGATTCGCCGCGGACGTGTACGTCAAGGTCGATTACATGAATCCGGGCGGCTCGGTGAAGGACCGCATCGGGATCTCCATGATCGACGATGCCGAACGCAAGGGCCTGCTGAAGCCCGGCGGCACAATCATCGAGGGAACCTCGGGCAATACCGGGATCGGCCTCGCGCTCGTCGGCGCGGTACGCGGCTACAAGCTGGTGTTCACCATAACGGACAAACAATCGAAGGAAAAAGTGGATCTGCTCAAGGCGCTAGGCGCCGAAGTCATCGTGTGCCCGACGGCGGTCGAGCCCGACGATCCGCGCAGCTACTATTCCGTGGCGAAAAAACTCGCCAAGGATCTGCCGAATTCCTTTTACCCGAACCAGTACGAAAATCCGATGAACCCCGAAGCGCATTACCGGACGACCGGCCCGGAACTCTGGGAAGACTCCGAGGGGAAAATCACGCATTTCGTCTGCGGCATGGGCACGGGCGGGACGATCAGCGGCGTGGGCCGCTATCTGAAGAAGAAAAATCCCAACGTCCAAATCATCGGCGTCGATCCGATCGGTTCGCTGTACTACGAGTACCTCAAGACGGGAAAGGTAGGCAAGGCCAAAACGTACGTGGTCGAAGGCATCGGCGAGGACATTTTCCCGGCCACAATGGATTTTAAGATCATCGACGACGTTGTCCAGGTGAATGACCAGGAATGTTTTGTCTGGGCGCGGCGCCTCGTGAAGCAGGAAGGAATTTTCACGGGAGGGTCGGGCGGCGGCTGCGTTTCGGGCGCGCTGCGTGTGGCCAAGGGACTGCCGAAGGGCTCGTTCGTCGTCGCGTTTCTGCCCGACACGGGGATGCGCTACCTCAGCAAGGTGTACAGCGACGAATGGATGCGCGAGCGAGGCTACGTCGATTCGGAAGTGCTGCTCACCGTCGAAGACGTTGTCAACGCGAAGCACAAGGTCGCCAAAGACCGCGACTTGATTGTCGTGGGGCCAGACCAGACCGTGTTTCACGCGCTGCACACCATGCAGACCCAGGACATCTCGCAACTGCCCGTGTTTGAGGCGCAGCAGCCGGTCGGCGCGATTTACGAAGATCAGATCTTGAATCTCGCGCTGCAGGGCAAAAATTTGCGGAAGATGTTGATCCGCGAAGTGATGAGCGACCCCTTGCCAACGGTGTCCTGCGAAGCGCCCGTCGAGCGGCTCACGTATTTGCTGAGCCACGAGGAGCCCGCCGTGTTTGTTCAGATGAGCAACGGCCGCCTTGAAATCATTACCAAGTTTGACGTCATGGGCACGATTGCAGGATTGATGGAGCAGAAGCGGTAGAGTAGCACAGGCTTCAGCCTGTGGATTTTAGCATTGGGGCGTTTCACAAACCCCACAGACTGAAGTCTGTGCTACCAAAACCCACCCGACGAGATTCTTTGCGGCAGCCAGCCTCATACAACAAAAGTCAATTTTCAATTGCGCGCGAAAAGCGGTTTACGCTTTTTCCCCGCGCTGAAACAATCTGCCAAATTGATCCTGCGAGGCGGGCGCGACGCCGACGATGGAAAGATTCTCGCGCACGTGCTCGACGCGGCTCATGCCCACGAGAGCGGTCGTGATTCCCGGCGTCGAGCGGACAAATTGCATGGCGCGCTCGGCGTCCGATTTCATGCCCAGCGCACTCGTCACGAACGGCGGCAGGCCGCGCGAGAGTTTTCCCTGGAGCATCGCGGCGCTGGCCACGAGCGTGATGCCGAGTTTGGACGCGGCTCCGACGATCGGCACGCGGGCGCCATCGAGCGGCTGATTGGCGCGCGTCAAGGCCTCGGTCATCCCCAGGTTGCACGGCAACTGCACGAATCGAAAATGGTGCGATCCGCCGGCGACGTCCCGCGCGAGCGATTCCGTCGCGGCGAGTGAAAAATAATCCTGGGCGTCTTCGCTCTGGCGAAATGCGTTCCACGTGGCCAACCCGCAGAAATGAATTTTCGCCGCGGCCACGGCGGATTCGAGAAACTCAAACGCTTCGCGCAAACGTGTGTTGAACATCTCGCGCGGCACCTCGCCCAATTGCGTTTCCGGATTGTGAAGGTAATACACGTCAATCGTTTCGACGCCCAGATTGCGGCGGCTGCGCTCGAGCTGGTCGGCAATAAATTTCGGCGCCATCGAGTGACACCCGGCGGCGACGTCGCCTTCGCGCAAAATGCCGGTTTCCACGTACTCGCGATTGAAATACTCGCTGGCGTCGGCGGGCATGTCGCCGTCCGGCGTGAGGAATCCGCCCTTCGTGCAAATCACCAATTCTTCGCGCGCATAGCCGCGGCGCGCAAGTTCCGCAAGCGCCGCACCCACGGAACGCTCCGAGCGCTGGAAGCGGTAATTGATCGCGGAATCGATAACGTTCACGCCGGAAACCACGGCCTCCACAATCGCGTCCGTGTAGGCCACGTCGGTGCGCGCGTCGGCCTCTCCGAGATAGGTGCCGATCCCCAGCGAAGAGAGCCACAGGCCCTGCTGCTCGCGAAAGTGCCCCTCGGCGGCGCGCCCGGCAAATCGCGCGGCGTATTTCTTCGTCCCATCCGGTGTGGCAAACGTGGTCATTTCTTCTCCCTCGATTGGAGCCGCGATTATATGTGAATCCGATAGCGATCACGACGGAAGAAAAGTCGAGAGTTGAAAGTTGGCTCGTCTTTCTTACAAGCAGCAGGCAACGCTTTTAATCGGTCGCGCGGCTGCCCATCAATTTGCCATTCCATGGGTCGGCTGTAGGGGCGCGACATGCCGTGCCCCTACAACTGACTCAGCTTTCGACTTTTGACTCTTCCGTCGGAGGGGCGAGCAAACGCGAACACGCGCGCAAGATGCGGCGATACGGCCACTCGCTGTTGCGGCGCGCGCTGGCTTCGTCTTGCGGCGCGGCAGCGGAGGAACGCGCCGTGCTTTCGCGAAAGAAAATTTCCCCGACGCGCGGCTTCTTATGGAACCAGCGCGCCAGCAGGCTGAGTTGATCTTCGAGTTCGCGAAAATTTTGTTGCGATGTGGCCGCCTTTGCGGGAAGTGAAGCTGGATCTCCCGCACCTTCCAGCCACTCGCGCAGGATTTGTTCGACCGAGCGGGGTTCGCTGGCAAGTTCCGCAAAGCGCAGCATGCGCGGCTCGTCGATGCGTCCGGCGCGCACCACGAATACTGCTACCGTGTTTTCTTCCGCCGCTCGCTGGAGAACGACGGCGTTGAGGTCTTCGAGGCGCCGCGCGAGATCCGGCAATCCCCGCAGCGCTTCCGCTGCTTTCTCGATCCGACGATGAACCGCCGCGGCCCGCTCGAAATCGAGCGCTTCGCTCGCCGCCTCGCGCTCGCGTTCGAGTTCCGCCGTGAGCGAGGCGCCGCCCGTCGCGAGAAACGCGACGACGTGGCCCACTTCCGCGTCGTAGTCTTCCTTCGTGCAACCTGCGAAGCACGGCGCGAGACACATTTTCATTTCCGAATAGATGCAGCCGGGAAAAGTTGGATCGCGGCGAATCTTGATCTGGCAGCGCCGGATTTTGAACAGGTCGAGAAAACCGGACGCGAACGTTTCGGCCGCGCGGCGCGACGCAAACGGCCCGAAATAAAATCCGTTCGCGCCGATGCGCCGCGTAGCGTAGCAGCGCGGATACGCGTTCGTGAGGCTGACTTTGAGCGCGGCGGGCGGCCGCAACCGCAAGCGCTCGCGATACTCCGCGGGCCAGAGCCGCCGCGCGTGCTGCCAGTGCAGAAAACTCAATTCAAACGGCGACCCAACGACGCGGTAGCGCACGCGTCCCGCAAACTCGCGTAAGTTCAGCCGCTTCGACGCAGGATCGGGCGGCCCGAGCAGGCGGGCAAGCCGCTGCCGAAGATTCGCCGTTCGTAGCAGGTATGGTTTCGCGCCAACGAATTCCGCCCGAGGTTCGACGGCAAAAACCGCCGGCCACGCCGGAAGCAAAGAGAAAAATTCGCCGTCCTGCGCGGCGTCGAATTCAGCGGTGGAATCAAGTTCTTGCATGAAACGTGTGTGCCCCTAAGAAAGAATACGATGTTGTCAGTCTCACGGAGCGTGCCAAACCGGTTGACCTTTTTCGTTAAGAATGGTCATTTCTGGAATGGGTGCAAGTTGTAGGGTGGAAGTTGACGCTCCGCCTAGTTCGATCACAACCTGTCCATGCTTATCAGTGAAGTAGAGTCCAGTGTTGCCGAAATGTGCGAGAGGAAGTTTTCCTGAGAGTCCTTGGTCGATCACTGAAATCCCAAGCGGGCTAAGTTCTGTCACTTTCTGTCCGTTCGGACTTCGTAAGCTCAATCTTGGATAATCGCCATCCAGCGTGGTTAGCTCGGCTCGGACTTCGCCCTTCGCGTTCTTGAGCACGAATCGCTGTGCCTCCACTGTATTCGTGGTGCTTGCGGCCTTAGATTGCCCTAGCGTCACAGCACAAATGAGAGAGAGACCAGCGACAAGACATACCGCTCTCATCCATCGATTTTGCTTTTCAAGCAAAACAATTCTGGCCTCCAAAATGCCCCACTTATCTGAGTTCATGTCTTCAACTCCTTTACTCTTGACTCTTACCTTTCGACTCCCGGCTTGGTTCTTCAATAGCCCTTCAACACCCAGGCCGCAATTACCAGGCGCTGGATTTCGCTGGTGCCCTCGTAAATTTCCGTGATGCGCGCGTCGCGGTACATACGTTCGACTGGATATTCGGCGCTGTAGCCGTAGCCGCCGTGAATCTGCATCGCCTTGTGCGTCGCGCGCGTGGCCAGTTCCGAGGCGAATAGCTTCGCGATCGAAGCTTCCATGGAAAAGCGGCCGCCCGCATCCGATTTCCAGGCGGCCTTACGCACCAGCAGACGCGCCGCGTCAATTTCGGTGGCCATGTCGGCCAGCATGAACTGAATCGCCTGGAAATCCGCGATGGGGTGGCCGAACGCCTGCCGCTGCTTCGCGTAGGCCAGCGCTTGTTCCAGCGCGCCTTGCGCGATGCCGGTGGCTTGCGCGGCAATGCCGATGCGCCCGCCGTCGAGCGTCGAGAGCGCGATCTTGTATCCTTCGCCTTCGTTGCCAATGCGGTTGCCTGCGGGCACTTCGCAATCGGTGAAGGACAATTCCGTGCACGCCGTGGCATGGATGCCGAGTTTTTTTTCTTCCTTGCCCACCTTGAAGCCGGGCGTGCCACGCTCGACGACGAGCGCCGTGATCCCTTTTTCGCCCTTCGCCGCATCGGTATTCACGTACACGATGGCCGCGTCAGCCACGCCGCCGTTCGTGATCCACGCTTTTGTTCCGTTGATGATGTACCGGTCGCCCTTGCGCACCGCCTTGGTCGCGAGTGCCGCCGCGTTCGAGCCCGCCTGCGGCTCGGTCAGCGCGTAGCATCCGATTTTTTCGCCGCGCGCGAAGGGCAATAGGAATTGTTTCTTTTGTTCTTCGGTGCCGAAGCGGTGGATCGGATCGCAATACAATGAATTTTGCACGGAAAGAATCACGCCGGTGGAAGCGCACACGCGGGAAATTTCTTCGATGACGATGGAATAGGAGACGTGGTCGAACCCCGCGCCGCCTTCGGATTCCGGCAACGCCACCGCGGTCAGGCCCAGCTCCGCCGCCTTGCGGAAAGTTTCGCGAGGAAAATGGCAGGTCTCGTCGATCTCGCGCGCCAGCGGTTTTACTTCGTTCTCGGCGAATTCCCGCACCGTGCGCTGAAGCATTTTTTGTTCTTCGGTGAGTGCGAAGTTCAACCGTGACTCCGGAAATGACCGTGCAGGTTACAGAACCAACGCCTTGCGGAGCTTCGTATACGTCGTGGTAAGTTCTTCCGGCTCGAGGCGCGTTTCGCTTACGGTGGTCATGAAATTCGTGTCGCCGGTCCAGCGGGGCACGAGGTGCATATGAAGGTGATCGGCAATTCCGGCGCCTGCCGAGTTGCCCAGATTCATACCCAGGTTGAAGCCGTCCGGATGGTAGACGTCTTCAATCGCCGCCTGCACACGCTGCGAGAGCAGCATCATTTCCGCCGCGGTATCTTTCTCGAGCCCGGAAAAATCCGCGGTATGCGCGTACGGGACGATCATTACGTGTCCCGACGTATATGGATAGCGGTTCAAGATGACGTAATTTTTCACGGCGCGATGAACAATGAGCCACTCTTCGTCCTGATTCGCGGCATGAGCGTTGCAGAAGACGCAACCCGAAAGGTTCTTGACTTCGGCAACGTATCGGTAGCGCCAAGGCGTCCAGAGGTAATCCATAGGGAGTATTGGCTGCGGACGGCGAAGGGCCAGGGGTCCGCCGCGCGCTTCTAACTTGGCGGCACAGCCGGCGCGGAACCCGAACCCGGGGCTGCCGGCGCGCCTGAGTTGACGTGGTCCTTCAACTCCTTGCTGGGCTTGAAGAACGGGATCTTCTTGGGCGGCACCTCGACCTTGGCGCCGGTCTTCGGATTGCGCCCGGTCCGGCCGCGCCGCTGGCGTGTTCGAAAACTGCCGAAGCCGCGGATTTCGATGCGGTCGCCTCCTTGCAGCGCGCCGATGATGCTTTCAAAAATGGTTTCGACGACGGCTTCGGATTCTTTGCGTGGAAGTTCTGTGACGCGAACCACTTCTTCGACCAGGTCCGCCTTTGTCACCGTGGAATCGTTCATGGATGTATGCTCCGCCTAATTCTAAAATTGCACCACTCGGTGCCAGGCCCGGACGCGCCTCGGGAACGCGCCACCTGCTCGCTGAAGAAAAATCCCTCAGCGGGCTGCCTTTGGTGGCAATTCCATATCACCAAATGAGGCTCAAGGGAAATATTATTTACACTCCGGCCGGGGGACTGCCGGAGCGGTTACAAGGAACGCTTGGCCATAATTGCATCACCGATCGTGGCTTTCGCCGAAGACTTGGTCGACCGGTAATCTTCCATGTCGCGGCGTTCCGCCTGCTTTTGCGCGCCACGGAAGCTGAGCCCGACTTTGTGCTGATCCTGGCTGATCTTGACGATCTTGAATTCATAATCGCGGCCGGGATCGAGCAATCCGCTCTGCCGGACGCCGGGACGCGGCGGGCTTTGCGGCTTATCGCCCTTGTTGTTGCGGCGGTCGTCGATCTCCGAAATGTGGCAGAGACCTTCGATCCCGTCGGCCAGCTCGACGAACGCGCCAAACGTCGTGACGCGCGACACTCTTCCGCGCACGAGGTCGCCGACCTTGTGTTTCTCAAACCACGAGGACCAGATGTCGTTCACCTGTTTAACGCCGAGCGAAACGCGACGCGTCCCCTGGTCGATCTTCAAAACCTTCGCCACGACCGTGTCGCCCTTCTTGTAAACCTCGGAGGGATTCTTGATTCGCCCGGTCCAGGAAATGTCGCTGACGTGAATGAGGCCGTCGAATCCTTCCTCAATTTCCAGAAAGGCCCCGAATTCGGTCAGATTGCGGATGCACCCGCTCACCACCGTTCCGACCGGATATTTTTCCGCGAGCTGTTGCCATGGGTCGGACTGCGCCTGCTTCATCCCGAGCGAAATTCGCCGCTCCTTGGAATCGACGCCCAGCACAATGACGTCGACATCGTCGCCCACTTTCACGATTTTCGACGGGTGCTGCTTGCGCTTGGACCAGCTCATCTCGCTGACGTGCACCAAGCCTTCGATGCCCGGCTCCAGTTCGACAAACGCGCCGTAATCCGTCAGGCCCATGATCTTGCCCGTGAGCTTCTTTCCCTGTGAATAGCGTTCCACCACTGAGGACCACGGATCGGGCAGCAATTGCTTGCGCCCGAGCGACACACGCCCCTTTTCCTTGTCGTACTTCAGGATTTTGACTTCCACTTCCTCGCCCGGCGAGACAGCGTCCAGCGGGCTTGCCACGCGGCCCCAGGACATGTCTGTGATGTGCAGCAGCCCGTCGATGCCGCCCAGATCCACGAACGCACCGTAGCCGGTGACGTTCTTGACGATGCCGCGCACAATCTGTCCCTCCGCCATCGATTCGAGCATCGCCTTCCGCTGCGACTCCACCTGTTCGTCCAAGATCGCGCGGCGGCTGACGACCACATTCCCCCGCTTGCGGTTCATCTTCAGAACGCGGACGGTGAGTTCCCGGCCCTTCCATTCGTCGAGGTCGCGCACCGGATGCAGATCGGCTTGCGATGCCGGTAAAAATGCGCGCACGCCGATGTCCACCACCAGGCCGCCCTTGATGTGGTCCACGATTTTCCCGGTGATGTCGGCCTTGGATCGGTATGCGTCTTCGATTTTGCCCCAGGCGCGACGACGCTTCACGCGCTGGTACGACAGCAACACCATCCCTTCCTTGCGATCACCCGTCCGCTGGACTTCCACCGGCTCCCCAACCACGAGAGGGAACGGCCCGTCCAGTTCCGCGAATTCCTGCGCGGGAATCAGCCCCTCGGTCTTGCCGCCCAGGTTTACAACCACGCCCAGGTCGGTGATCGCCACGACCTGGCCCGATTCGATTTCGCCCTCCGCCGGCGCCTGATGAGGCACGGCGTATTGCTCCATAAGCTGTTCCATCTCCGAGGTCGATTCCGTGGAAGGCTCACCGGAATCCGCGGAGGTTTCCACCGCTTCGCTCACGTTGGAATGTTCGACGGCGGCATGGCCATCCGGTTCTGCCACGGGCTCCGCAGGAGTCACGGTAACAACGGCTGGCTCTGGGGGAGGCGGTGCAACAGCGGCAATTGGTTCTTGCGCTTGAACCGCGGCAGGCTCAGCCTGCTCGGTCTCTACGTTTGTGGTTTGTTCCGGCGCCGTTGTTGCGGCGGTTGCGGTCTGTCCGGCGGAAAGCTCCGCGCCGGGGTTTTCATTGTCGGAAAACATCGTACTGCCTCCAGTGAGGTCCCTGCCTTGCCCCCGACAGGAAACGCCCGGGTTATCTTCCGAGTCACGGGGAGGTGCAAGGAAGGAAGCACGGCTTCCCACCCAGGTGCCGCACCGAGGGGATGATACCCGCGCCCTGTGGCCCGTGTCAATGAAAGCGGTAGGACGGGCACTGTCCAGCATTTCTGTTGAAAGCAGGTTGAGGGGTGCTCCGGTTCATAAAGCTCCTCATCGATGCATCGATTCTGCTGCGAGCAGGAAGCAACCGAGAACCTGCTCGCTGTGCTCGGCGTTACGACATCCGGGGAAGCGGCTCAAATAGCGGCGCAAATGTTTGAACCAGCCTTCGCCCAAGTTGGTTGTGCGCAGCCGATGGCGCCAGTGCGCTGGGAAGTTGAAAAACGCCAGCACCTCTTCCAGCTCGAATTGGAATTTCTCGACCATCTCCGGCGCGGCACACCGCCAGCGCGCGCAGAATCGCCGCGCCCAGTCCCGTGCCTGCGCTTGGTTCTCCGCGTCCCAGATCCACCAGAACTCCCGCCGGAATTTCCGCCGCTGGACCCACGCAAATCGCGGCGTCAGCGCTTCCAGGTTGCGAAACCAATGCGCCAGGCAGCGCTGATGCCGAGCTGCTGGATACACCATCTGCGCCGCACTGACGATCGCGGTCAGTCCATCACTCACGATCAATTCCACCTTCTCCAACCCGCGTTTCCATAATCGTGTCAGCAACTCTTCATAGTCCTCGGTGGTTTCCGCCGAAGCCGCCCGCCAGTCCAGTACTTCAAATGCGCCGCCTTCCCGCACCCCCACCGCCACCAGCAGCACGCCTTTGCGTCCTGGCTGCGAAACACTCCGCCGATACCGCAGGTAAATTCCGTCCACCACGATGGCTCGATAACGTCCCGGCACAATCGCTGCGCTGCGCCGCTGCTCGACTTGCTGTTGCGCTTGCTGCAGCACCGCTCCGATCGTGGCCGGCGAAAGCGTCCCGCCCAGAAACCGCCGCACCCATCCGACCACCTTGCGCTGACTCAGTCCGCCCACCGTCAGCGCGAACAGCATCTGATCCAACCCGTGCCGTTCATAGCGTTCCACCAGTCCGATCTCTTCCCGCCCGCGCAGCCGCGGAACGCGCACTTGCTCCAGGCTTCCCCACAGCGTCGTCCAACACTTCCGCACCGTGTAGCCCCAACGGTACACTTTCTCGCCCCGCTGCTTGGCCTCGCTCACGCGCCGGTCTCGCTCGGCCACCAGCAGCCCCTCGACAGCTTTCTTCAGCATCCCCCGCGCTTGCCCTTCCACCTGTTGCCAAGCTTGTTCCATCAACTCCCGCAGTGCTACCCTTCCTACAGGCGATATAGACATAGGGTGTCTCCTCTCTTCGACCCCCACTAGGGTCGTTGGTTCTGGAGACACCCTTGCTTTTTCTCCCCATACTTTCAACAGGAAATCTTACAGACACGTAGGACGGGAGTCGTGATTCGTGAAATACCCTGACCGTTGAGAGTTTCTGATCGGCTGCGTCGCCTCGGTATGGGAAGGGGTTGGCTCTCGACTCTCGACTGTCAACCGCAAACGGGCCGCTTGCGCCACGAATCACAAATCACGATTCACGCCCCCATTCGCCCGGCTTGGCGGACTTCGCGGCGGTAATCGGGAGCGAAGAGTTCGATCGTGCGGCACATTTCATACAGGCGGGAGCGGATCCGCATACCCAGCCGGTCGGTGAGAGAATCCTCGCGGGCGGCGGAGACTGCTTGCCCCGAAGGCAGTTGGGGTCTCCGGGGTGCAGGCATCTGAGTCGGCCCGGTGTTATCGAGATAATTCGATGTGAGCAGCGAGATGCGCCGTTCGTTGTAACGGGAATTGAGAATGTGCCCGACGGTTTCGAGCGCCCACGGAGAAGGCTTGCTGGCGCCGAGGTCATCGAGGAGCAAAACGTCGGCGGTCAGCACGGGCTCGAGCACGCCGAGTTCGCTGGTTTGGCTTTCCGGATTGTAGCTTCCCTGGATTTCCTTGAGCAGCTCGCGGTAATCGTAAAAAAGTCCTGTGTGCCCGCGCAAAACGATTTGCCGGAGCGCGGCCACGGCAAGATGAGTCTTGCCCGCGCCGCATGGCCCCATCAGCAGGAGTCCCGTGTCGGTGCCAACCGGATAATCGCGAGCAAAAGCTTCCGTGACCAGCTTGGCCTGCTCGAGGCCGTGGTTCCACTTGGCGAACTCAGAACCGTTTTCAATGTCATAAAGTTTGGTGTCGAAGTTGTCGAAGTCACAGTGTTCGTAGCGGTTCGGAATGCGTGCGCGCCCGATCGTTCGCGCGGTGCGATCCTTGCCCGTGCAATCGCATGGCACGGCCCAAACGCGTTTGGTTGCGTTCGTACCCTCGATGGGCTTCTCCCAGGAACCGCGCGCGAGTTTTTCTGCGTCCGCGACGCGGTCGACGGTCTTCCATCCAGTGCCGCCGCACAGCGGGCAATCAGGTTGCGCCATGAAGCCAGCATAGGCGCGCCGCCAACGTTGCGCAAGTTGTCCCGCCCTGTGGAAAGAGTTGCGCGTGTGGAAAAGCAGGAAATGGAACCACAGATGAATACAGATTAACACGGATGAAAAGCGTCATTTGTGATTCGTGGAAAAACCGAGAACATCGAACAATCACGACGGAAATTCAAACGGAGCGAGACGGTTCCACGAATCACGTTCACTTATGCACTCGGATCATCTTCGGCGGAGGAACCCGCATCAGGGCGTCGTCCTGCGGCCGCGCGGTTGCCGAGCGGAGCCCGCGCGCGAGTTCCTGCTGCACAAACGATGTGAACGCTTCCATCTGGCGTTGCATTTCGGCCATTTTCTCGCGCATGTTCAAAATAATTTCGATTCCCGCGAGGTTCACGCCCATTTCGCGCGTCAGGGTCAGGATGACTTCGAGTCGTTCCAGGTCGGAGTCGGTATAAAGCCGCGTGTTTCCATCGGACCGCGACGGCTTCAACAGCCCTACACGTTCGTAGAGGCGCAGCGTCTGTGGATGCAGTTTGTACAATTCCGCTACGGCCGAAATCATGTATCCGGCGCGGGCCTTTTTTCGTTTTGGGTTTACGCGCATCATTGCTGCGCTCCTTACGCCTTGGCCCGGTCAAAAAGATCCTTGCGCGGATCTTCCGGCGCGATTTTTTCTAGTTCCCTCAGGAGTTCCTTCACGCGTTCGTCCACCGGTTTTGGCACGACGACCTGCAATTCGATGTACTCATCCCCGCGTTGCCCCGGGGTTCGAACCGAGGGCACGCCCTTTTCGCGCAGGCGCAGCTTCTGCCCGCTGTTTGTCCCCGGGGGGACGCGCAGGGGCCGCGAAGGCCCGTCGATCGTGGGTACTTCGATTTTCGCGCCGAGCACTGCCTCAGTGACGGTAATGGGTACGGTGATGTAAATATCGTCGCCGCGGCGGTCGAAAAACGGGTGCGGCTGGACGTCGGTGATGATGTAGAGGTCTCCCGGCGGCTCGCCCGCGGTTCCTGCATTCCCGCGTCCGGGCACGCGCACGCGCGAGCCGGTTTGCACGCCCGCGGGAATTCGAATTTCAATGGTGTCCGCGCGCCGCACGCGCCCGTCGCCGCCGCAGAGGCGGCAAATGTTTCGAAGTCGTCCCGTGCCGCCGCAGCGCGTGCAGGTCAGATTGAAGCGCATCTTTCCGCTCGTCTGCGTGACTTGCCCCGTGCCGCCACATGCGGTGCAGGATTGCGGCTGGCCGACCGCGCCAGTGCCGCGGCAGTCCGTGCAGGCGTCCAGGCGCGAGATCGTGAGTTTTTTTACCGTGCCGCGAACGGCTTCCCAGAAACTGATTTCGATCTGGTATTCGAGACTCGAGCCTGGCTCGGCATGCGAAGGCGCTTCGGCGGCCGCCCCGCCACCGCGAAAGAACTGGCCGAACAAATCCCGGAAACTTGGCCCCGCGCCTCCGCTTCCTCCGCCGAAATCAAACCCGCCAAAATCAAAATGAACGTCGCCGGCATCCCCCGCGCCGGGCATTCCGCCGGCGCCTGGAGTTTCAAAGCCGAACTGATCGTACATCTGCCGTTTCTTGCTGTCGGACAGAACGTCGTAGGCTTCCTGCACCTGCTTGAATTTTTCTTCAGAAGATTTGTCGCCGGGATTCAGGTCAGGATGATATTTGCGCGCGAGTTTCCGGTAGGCCTGCCGGATCTCCTTATGCGCGGCCTTGCGGGAGACGCCCAGCAGTTCGTAGTAATCTTGTTTGGTTGTCGTAGCCATATGAAATCAGTGACTGGTGACTTGAGATCGGTGACTGGTGTAGCACCCGCCTTCAGGCGGCACCTGTTCGATTTCAACTCCTAACTTAACGTCTACATTTTTTCCCAGCGCGCGTTGATTGCTGCCAATTCCTGCTGCTCGCGCTGGTGCTCGTCGCGGCGTCGCCGGCGTTCTTCGTCGAGCTTTCCGCCCATGGCGGCTTCCTTCTGATTGGCGCGATCGATCCATCGATCGATCCAGGCCGTCCTGGCTTCCACGCTTGGGATGTCCGACCGGAATCGAATGAACGCTCCGCTGAGATCCACGGCGCGCGGAGGAAAATCGGGCGGCGGCGATTGTTGTGTCTCGTAGAACAAACGCTTCCAATCGGCCGTCGGCGTTTCCGAAAGGACGATCTGAATCATGAACAAATCTTCCCGCAATTTTTGGATGGCGTGCGGCGGCCCGGTCCGCTTGATGCCCTCGTACGTCATCAACGCTGGCTCCTGTGAATCGGCTGAGAAAACTTGTGCCGCGCGGAGCCGCAATGTCCGCCTCCGCGCAGCGCGTCCCGGTTAATTCGGCTTCTTCGTTTCATCGACGTCCACGTACTCGGCGTCGATCACTTCGCCTTCAGGGGCTGGGCCCGTTCCGCTCTTCGGAGCGCCCGAAGTTCCGTCCGCGGAACCCCCGACGCCTGCTTGCGCTCCGGCGGCCGGGGCGGCCTTGTAAAGCACCTCGGCGAGCTTGTGCGAGGCGCTCTCGAGTTGCACCGTCGCCGATTGAATTTGCTCGAGAATGCCGCCAGCGAGCGCGGACTTCGCCGCAGCAACCGATTCCTCCACGGGTTTCGTGTCGGATTCGGAAAGTTTGTCACGATTGTCGGCGATCAGCTTCTCGACCTGATACACGCGGTTATCCAGAATGTTTCGCGCCTCGATTTCCGCGAGTTTCTTCTTGTCCTCTTCGGCGTGCGCCTCGGCATCGGACCGCATCTTCTCGGCCTCTTCCTTGCTGAGGCCGGTCGAAGCCGTAATCGTGATCTTCTGCTCCTTGTTGGTCGCGCGATCTTTCGCGGAAACGTTGAGGATGCCGTTGGCGTCGATGTCGAACGTGACCTCGACTTGCGGCAATCCGCGCGGCGCCGGCGGAATTCCCATCAGATGGAATTTTCCCAGCGTGCGATTGTCGGGCGCCATCTTGCGTTCGCCCTGCAGCACATGAATTTCAACCGACGGCTGGTTGTCCGCCGCGGTCGAGAACACTTCCGACTTGCGCGTCGGAATCGTCGTGTTCCGCGTGATCAGCACGGTCATCACGCCGCCCAATGTTTCCACGCCCAGCGACAGCGGAGTTACATCGAGCAGCAGGATGTCCTTCACCTCGCCGCCGAGCACGCCGCCCTGAATCGCCGCGCCGACCGCGACCACTTCGTCCGGGTTGACGCCCTTGTGCGGTTCCTTGCCGCCAAACAGTTCCTTGACGATCTCCAGCACGCGCGGGATACGCGTCGAGCCGCCCACCAGCACCACCTCGTCGATTTTGTCCGGCGTGATGCCTGCATCCGAAAGCGCCTGCTTGGTCGGCGCAATCGTTCGCTGCAGGATGTCTTCCATGAGCTGTTCGAGCTTCGCGCGCGTCAGTTTCAATTGCAGGTGCTTCGGGCCCGACGCATCCGCCGTCAGGAAGGGCAGATTGATGTCCGTCTCCTGCATCTGCGACAATTCGATCTTGGCTTTTTCCGCGGCTTCCTTCAGCCGCTGCACGGCCATGCGATCCTTGCTGACGTCGATGCCCTGATCCTTTTTGAATTCCGCAATCAGCCAATCGACAATGCGATTGTCGACGTCATCGCCGCCCAGGTGCGTGTCACCGGCAGTCGCCTTCACTTCGACCACGCCTTCGCCCACTTCCAGGATGGAGATGTCAAACGTGCCGCCGCCAAGATCGTAGACCGCGATGGTTTCGTCCTTCTTTTTGTCGAGGCCGTACGCCAGCGCCGCGGCGGTAGGCTCGTTGATAATGCGGAGCACTTCCATGCCCGCCACTTCGCCCGCCTGCTTGGTCGCCTGCCGCTGGCTGTCGTTGAAATACGCTGGGACAGTGATGACCGCTTTGGTCACCTTCTCGCCGAGGAAATCCTCGGCGGCAGTCTTCAGCTTCTGCAAAATCATCGCGGAAAGTTCCGGCGGGGTGTAGGCCTTGCCGAAAATGTCGACGCGCGCGTCGTCGTGTGGCCCCCGCGTAACTCTGTAGGGCACGCGCTTGGTTTCGTCCGCCACTTCATCAAACCTGTGGCCCATGAATCGCTTGATCGAATAGACCGTGTTTTCCGGATTGGTCACCGCCTGGCGCTTGGCTACCTGGCCCACCAGCCGCTCGCCGGTCTTGGTGATGGCCACGACCGAAGGGGTCGTTCGCCCACCTTCCTGGTTCGGGATCACCACCGGCTCTCCACCCTGCATCACGGAAACAACCGAATTGGTCGTCCCCAAATCAATTCCAATGATTTTACTCATAACTGACTCCCCTCCTCCTAATCTCGCCCGGTAAGATCCGGCATGAATGCATTAGACTCAGGAATTGTACATATTGAGTGTGTTGTTGTCAAGTATTTTGACTGTCCTGCATCCTTCTTATTTACAGCATCTTATGGGCAGATTTTGTTCCCTTTCTGATTTTCCTTTCAGGGATACCATGGGGCGGCCTTAATGCCAAGCTACCGGTGAGTTCATTTGCCACGGTTTTTGTGAGCAGCGGGCGGTCAAGGATTGGCACAGAAAGGCTGAGAAATCAGCGCCGGGCGGATAACCCTGCGTTTCGCCCACACGTCTATGAGTGCAGAAGGACCCATTTTTGGGTTAGAATGCGTTGCTCACCAAATCCCAAGGAGATCGTCGCGTGAAATTGCTTCCCATCCGCCAGATTGGATTTCTGACTTTCGTCGGGCTGTGCGTCGTAGCATCGGTGACTCTGGCAAAGCAGCAGACGAAAGCGCCCACACCTTCGAGCGCAAAAGCAGCCACAGCAGCCGCCAACCCGACCTTTCTGAAAGCGATTGGAAATCCGAACGCGCCGATCACGATGGAGGTCTTTGGCGATTTTCAGTGCCCGGCGTGCCGCGGTTTCTTTGAAAGCACGGTGAAGCAGGTGATCGACGATTACGTGATCCCGGGCAAGGTCTATCTGATCCATCGCGATTTCCCGCTCGAAATGCACCCCTATGCGCGCCAGGCCGCGCGCCTTGCGAATGCCGCGGCGGAACTCGGACAATTTGAAGCCATCGAACGAGCCCTGTACGATCATCAGGATGAATGGTCCACTAAAGGCAATATCGACGAGGTCATCGCCGCATCCTTCCCGCCAGCGCAATTCAAGAAATTTCAGGTGTATGAATCGCAGCACATCAGCGAGATCAACGCCTCCATAGAGCGCGAGCGCGCGATGGGTATGCAACGCAACGTGAACCAGACGCCGACGATTTATATAACGGCGCACGGAAAGACCGAAGCACTTCCCGGCGGCGGGGTGGACTACAAGCTGCTGAAAAGCTATTTTGACTACCTGCTCCGCCAATAGTCATGGCCACTTCCGCGATTCCGTCGGAAACTTCACCGCGCACGGCCTCACGGCCGCGCACGCTCCTCGTGATCGGCCGCATCGCGCTGGGCTTGGTTTTCCTCGTTGCGGCTTACACGAAACTTCATTTCAACGGAAGCTGGCACTTTGGCGATTACCATTTCTTTTTCGCCATGGCAATCGATTCGTACAACATGCTCCCTTTATGGGCGGTGGAATGGATGGCGCGAGTCCTTCCCATCTTGGAGGCGGTATTGGGAGCGCTGCTGATCTCGGGCCTGGGTCTTCGATGGGTCGCCGCGATTACGAGCGCCTTGCTGCTCGTCTTTATCGGCGCTATGACACGCGCCCTGATTCTGCACATTCAGATCAAGTGTGGCTGCTTCGGCAACGACGAGCCGCTGACGATTTTTACATTGCTCCGGGACAGCACCCTGCTCGTTCTGGCCCTGGCCGTCACCATCGGGGCATTTCTCATTAAGAAACGGCGGGACACAGTATCTTCCTGATCCGCGCGTCCCCATCCTTTGTTTGCGTTAGAATGAAACTCCCATGGTAGAGCTGCCGGCGATCACGCTCCGTTTGCGCGGCCGCAAGGTTGTCGGGCGTGTCGCCTTTTCATTGCTGCTGCTGGGCTCGATTGCCGTCGGCGGCCTGGCAGGCCTGCTGTTCGTTTATTCGAGCGATCTCCCGCAGATTCGCGCTCTCGAAGATTTTCAGCCCGACGTGGTCACCGAACTCTACGCGGACGACGGCCAGGTGGTCGGCAACTTTGCCCTGCAGCGCCGCGTGCTTCTCACCTACGAGCAATTCCCGCCGGTCCTGAAGGATGCGATTCTGACCACCGAGGATCAGCACTTCGAAGAGCACTGGGGCGTGGATTTCACGCGCGTGGCCGGCGCGGCCTGGAAAAATATTCTCGCGCATCGTGTGGTGGAGGGCGCCAGCACTATCACGATGCAACTTGCCGGGACACTTTTTCTGGATCGCTCCGATAGAAGGATGGGCCGCAAGATTCAGGAAGCGCTGCTGGCTCTTCAAATCGAGCGGCACTACTCGAAGCAGCAGATTTTTACGATGTACTGCAATCAGATTTATCTGTCGCACGGAAACTACGGATTTGAAGCGGCTTCGGAATATTATTTCGGCAAGCCGGTGGGCAAGCTGAACGTACAGGAAGCGGCATTGCTGGCGGGATTGATCCGGGGGCCAAGTTATTCACCGATCCTTCATCCGCAACGCGCGCTCGCGCGGCGCAATCTCGTGCTGGAGCTGATGGGGCACTCGGGCAAAATTACGGAAGCCCAGTCGCGGCAAGCCATCGCGCAGCCGCTGGGCTTGCGTCTCCAGGCGCCGCGAAATACGCTGGCGCCGTATTTTGTCGAGGAGATCCGCAAATATCTGGAAAGCACCTACGGCACTGAAATGGTGCACCAGCGCGGCCTGCGCGTTTACACGACGCTCAACGTCGCGATGCAGCAGGCCGCCAACCGCGCCATTCGCGACGGCCTCCACGCCTACGACCGCCGGCACGGCTGGCGCGGCAAGCTTGACAACATCCTCGTGGACAAAACCGACACGCTGGACTCGTATGAGGACGATGATTGGCGCTGGCCGATCAATAAAGGCGACTACGTGCAAGCCCTCGTGACGGCCGTGGACCCGAAAGCGGCGGCAATTAAAATCGGCTCGCTTCACGCATTGCTCACGCAGCCCGATTTTTCATGGACCGGCCGCAAATCTCCCGCCGACCTTTTGAAGCCCGGCGACCTTGTGGAAGTCGGCATCAAGGAGATCAACGGAACTGTTGCTCACGTCCAACTGGAACAGGATGTCGGCCCGCAAGCGGCTATGGTGGCGATCGATAATCCGACCGGCGAAATCAAGGCCATGGTCGGCGGTTACAGCTTCGATGAATCGAAATTCAACCGGGCGACCCAGGCGCAGCGGCAGGTTGGGTCTTCCTTTAAAATCTACGTTTATTCAGCCGCCGTCGAGCAGGGCTTCACTCCCTTCGACACGATTCTGGACGCCCCGTTCACCACGATGAGCGGCGGGCAGCCGTACTCGCCTCACAATTACGACGAGAAATTTGAAGGCGTGATTACGCTGCGCCGCGCGCTCGATGGCTCGCGCAACGTTCCCGCCGTGAAGCTCGCCGAAAAAGTCGGCATGAACGCCGTGATCGACATGGCCCGGCGCTTCGGCATCACCAGTCCCTTGCCGCCGTATTTGCCCATCACGCTGGGCGCGGCGGATTTGAATCTGCTCGAACACACGTCGGCGTTCACGGTGTTCCCCGATGACGGCATCCGCATCGATCCGCACATGATTCGTCGCGTGACCACCTACGACGGAGCGCTGCTAGAACAGGCGCATCCCCTCGTCCACGACGTCGTTGAGCCCGACGTCGCGCGCACGATGACGGCGATGCTCCAAGATGTCGTCGAGCGCGGCACGGGAACGCCCGCGCGCGCCCTGGGCCGGCCCGCCGGCGGCAAGACCGGCACGACCAACGATTTCACCGACGCCTGGTTCATCGGCTTCACCCCGGAAATAACCGCCGGTGTGTGGGTCGGCTACGACGATAAATCGGTGTCGCTCGGCAAGCCCGAAACCGGTGCGGTCGCTGCGCTGCCGATCTGGCTCGAATTCATGCAAGGGGCGCTGGACGGCAAGCCCATTGAAGCGTTCCAAAATGTTGTGCCATTGGAAAAAGTCGCGCTGACGAAAAATGTAAAAGTGGATACGCCGGACAGCGCTCCTACAGAGGCGGGCGAAGGTCCGACTACGCTGGAGCCCAATCCGGCAAACAGTCCAACTGTGCCCGGGATCATGCCGGCAGGCGAAGCTCCCGCCAAGGCTATCCCTCCGCCCCAAAATCCACCCGCAGCTCCAAGTCCTCACAGCTAGCCCGTATTGGTCGCAAAGATTTGGACCCTGTTGGGCGTTGCGCTTTTAGGGCCTGCGTGCTAAAAATCCACTGGAGGTGCCAGCGTGAGGCGAATTTTCGTAGCTTCTGCGATATTGGCAGTGGGCATTCTGACATTGGGTGCTCCTTTGTTCGCGCACCATGGAACCGGCGTGGCGTATCAAGAGGACAAGTGGATAACGCTGAAGGGAACCGTGACCGAATGGATTTGGTCCAACCCTCATTGCGGCATTCTGCTCGATGTGACGGACGAGCAGGGCAACGTCGTGCATTGGGGCGCCGAGCTGGGCAATCCGCACATGTTGTCCAGCGCAGGCTTTGGCAAAGATCTGCTGAAGCCGGGGGACAAAGTAACCATCACCGGACACCCTTCCAGATCCGGCGCGCCGCGCGTAGAGTTTAAAAATATGGTGCTTTCCGATGGCCGCACGCTCACGACGGGCGGCGTCAAGGGAAATGGTGAGAAGGCGGACACGGATTACCAGTAAACAAATCCAGCAGTTTGGCGCAATTTCACGCGGAACTACACCTTTCACGCGGGCGACCCATGCTATGAAACGCAATTCGAGAACAGGATCGCGATGAATTGCCGAAGGAGATGGAACATGTGGAATCGACTCCTCAAATCGTTGGAGATCCTGGTGGCTGTGGTGGCGTTCTCGTGCATCGCTTTCGGTCAAACGTACGGCACCCCCGGATACTCGCCGGGAGCGTGGAAGCCGGACGAATTGCCGAAAGACGGTTCTAAGCCGAAGCCCTTCAATCCACACGATCTGTCCGGTGTATGGTCCACGCCGACAACGCCAGGGTATTTCGAGAGGCACTCCCTGGACGACAAGTGGATAGACATCAAAGATAAGAAAGTCCCGCCGCAGATGAGGTCAAACACCACGCCTCCGCCGATGACGGAGTGGGGCAAGGCGAAATTTGACGCCAACAAGGTCAGCTACGGCCCAAGAGCGGTTGAGCCGGAATTGAACAACGATCCGGTTTCCCAGTGCGAGCCCTTGGGCTATCCGCGCGACTTGTGGGAAGCGAATCTGAGGCCTTTTGAGTTCATTCAGACTCCGGACAGGGTGCTGCAACACATGCAGTACCACGACGTCTGGCGCACGATCTGGACCGATGGTCGAGCGCTTCCGAAGGATCCCGATCCGGCCTGGTATGGATACGCGATCGGCAGGTGGGAGGGAGATACGTTCGTCGTGGAATCGATTGGCTACGACGACAGGACGTGGCTCGATCATTTCGGCAATCCGCACAGCGACCAGATGCGCCTCGTCGAGCGCTGGCGGCGCGTCGACAAGGACACGCTGAAACTCGATCTGACGCTCACCGATCCAAAAACGTATACCAAGCCGTGGGTGGCGGAGACCATCACATTCGTCAATCCGAAAGCGGCAATTTTTGAGGAAATCTGTTCTCCATCGGAAGAACACCGGTTTAACAACGAAATCAGGGATGAATCCAAGGCAATTTCCAAACCCTAAAGTCTTTGTAGGGCACGGCTTCAGCCGTGCCGTAACGTTTGCAGAATAGATAGGGCTTTAGCCGCTGGCCTGTTCAAAAATAAATTGCCACGCTTGCTCTGAATTATTCGCCACCGGATATTGGGCTACTTCCACGTGCGCGCGATCATTTCATCCACTTCACACACTCCTGCTTCGGGGTTTTCGGCCGGAAGAAAAGCTGCGACGTAGCGATCCGGGCGAATCAGGGCCAGGCCCGGAGTCAATTTTTTCATGGAGCGCGAGAAATCGCCGCTAGTGTCGAAAACTGAGGTGACTCCATTCGGCGCGGGAGTGGATTCGCCGGGTGCACGGATCGCAACTCGCTGAAGGTTAAGCGGCTGCCATAGATCGGCGGGCAATTTATCAAAGAGGCTGGCGGGAGTGCCAGGCAAAGAGACCAGCGCGAAATTGTTCCCCAGAAATTCATCGAGCAACGCTGTGCGATCCGCGGCGCGAACTTCGGGCTGCGGGAAGAGTCTTCCAATCAACGAATCCGCACGGTGCTTGCCTCCGTTTGCGAGAAAGCCCGCGTCGAAGCGTGGCTTGGGCTTGTATTTCATCTCCGCGAAGTAGGTGCGCGCGGGCGGGACAACGCTCAGCAGACGAAATGCGGCCTGCAATGCAAACGCGCTCCAGAAACTGCGGGGCATCATGACTTTGCCCATTCGCAATGCTAGCAGAATCATTTCCCAGGCGTGGTTGCGGCGCTCCTGCTCGTAGGTGTCGAGCAGGCGCGGACCCAGCCGGGCCTGAATGACCGCCGCGAGCTTCCACGCGAGATTGTGCGCGTCGCGGATCCCGCTGTTCATTCCTTGACCTGCGAACGGAGGCGTGAGATGCGCAGCGTCGCCAACCAGAAAAATACGGCCGTTGCGCCAGCGATCGGCCATGCGCGCATGAAAGGTGTAGACACGGCTGCGGCGGAGCGGAGTATTTTCTTCGCCATGCCGGCTCAGCAAGTTCCTCGTGAATTCGGGAGAGGTAACCTCCGGCTCCTCTTCTCCTTCATGCAACATGAATTCAAAACGCCGTGTCCGGTCGGGGCCGGGAAGCGAGAGGCATGGGCGCGCCGGATTGCAAAAAACTTTTGTATCGCGTGTGTGGTCTCGCGTTTCTTCGAGATCAAGGATGAGCCAGCGTTCCCGGAATGTGGAGCCGCTGAGTTTGATGCCGAGCTTCTCGCGGACGAAACTGCGCCCTCCGTCGCACGCGACTAGGTACGGAGTGGTGACTTCGGTCAAGCTGCCGTCAGCGCGCCGCAAGACAAGATCAACCGCGTCCGGGCCCTGTCGGAAGTCGGTCAGTTCCGTGTTGAACCAGGCTTCGGAGCGAGTCTTCATAACCGCATGCGTGCAGAAATAATCACGCAATTGCTGCTCGAAAATAGGCTGGCGAAATGCGTTCCGCCGCGGATAGCCATACTCTTTCGCGGTTGGGCGAACCCGCAGGAAACACGATCCTCCCGCACTGAAATAATCGGAGCCGTAACCGAGGACAACGCGTGACACAACAGCGTCGACAACCCCGATCGCCTGCATTGTCCGAAGCGATTCGTCGTCAATCGAAACCGCCCTCGGCTCCTGAACGGTCGCCTCGTTCCGCTCGATCAGCAGAACGTCAACGCCATAGCGCGCGAGGAGATTTGCGGTAGTGAGGCCGTTTGGCCCTGCTCCCACAACCACGACGGGCCATGCCTTATCTGGTCTCATATGGCGGCGCGGATTAAATCAGTTGGTTTTTCGATTTGCAACAAGCGATCCATCTTGCCTCTGGCTCACCGTTAGAAAAAGTGTGCGGCGTACATTCCAGCGGTCGCCGTCCTCAAAGAGGGTATATGCGGTTCAACACAGTCAATCTAGCGTCTCACGATCTCTTGTCTAGAATGCGTTTCTCGCGCTCTTTGCGGATCTTGCGGATGGTCCTGCCAACTGTCGCATGCGTGAGCCGCTTGCCGGATCGAAAGACCCAGACACCGCGCTTTTTTCGAAGTTGAGTGACAGGTTTCTTCATGTTCGCACGACCTTTTTATTTAATCGCGATGGGATTGACGGGAGATCCGACCGCCTTTGTAATCGGCAGCGGCGGGGCGCAGAAAAAGAATTCGTACACGTGGTCTTGCGCGCAATCCGCCGCCAGGTCTTTCAAGTAAAAAATTTCGCCCATGCTGATGCCGATCATGGGGATGACCACCCAGTGCCAGGGCTGGGTCGCGGCGCTCGTTTCGTTTGGGCGGACCTCGCAGCCCCAGGTGTCCGCGCAGATCGCGGCGATGTCCGTGCTTCGAATCCACTCGGCGGTTTCAAACCGCAGGCCGGGCGCATTGCCTCCCGCATAGCCTTCCCAATTGCCCGCGCTCAGGCAGCGTTCCATTTGCCCTGTCCGGACGATCACAAAATCGCCCTTGCGAATTTCAACGCCTTGCGCGGCGGCGCATTTTTCGAGCTCGGCGGTGCCGATGCCGTAGCCGTCTTCGAGCGAGTCCACGCCCTGATGCCGGGCCACATCGAGAAGCACGCCGCGGCCGACCATCTTGTCTTTCACGTTTTCAATGCCGTTCTTGTGCGCTCCGTCCGAATCGACGAGGCGCGCATCGTAGCCATTCCACATTTTTTCGCCATAGAAAACATGGCCCAGCGCGTCCCACTGCGTGCCGCACTGCAACGGCATGGAGACCATGTCATCGGCATATCGTATTCCGATGGATTCCTGGCGGCCGGCAACCGCGTCGGTTCCGGTGGCCAGCATGGTGTGGATGGGATTGAAGCGATTGCCCCAGAGCCCGCTCTGCGGGCCATTGCTGTCAAAATTGAGCGCCAGCGAAAACACTTTTCCTTTGCGGATGAGGCGCGCCGCGTGGATGATGTCCTGCGGCGAAATATTGTTCAGCGTGCCGGCTTCGTCATTAGCGCCCCAGCGTCCCCAATTCTTCAATCGTTCCGCGGCGGCTTGGATGTCCTGGAGGGTCACCTGGTCCTTGGGTTTCGTCATGGGCCTCAGTCCTGTATGGGATGGTCACGATCACGCGCACAAACTTATAGATTATCTTGACCGGAAATTCCATACTTTCGCGTTTATTCATTCCTTTAGGTAGCACAGACTTCAAGTCTGTGGCCCTTCGTTTGGTGAAAGTCAACTTCCGCAGGCTGAAGCCCGCGCTACTGGAGAAATGCGGTCTAACTTTTTTGAACGGCGCCGCCTTCTGCTAGAGTTAACATTCACCGTTTCCCCGTTGCCACAGATTGGAAGGAGCGCCATGGAGTCAAAGGCTGTAGGCATGATTGGACTGGGAATCATGGGATCGGCAATGTCGGGCAATCTCATTCGGGCAGGATTCAAGGTTTTAGGTTACGACGTGCTCCCGCGACGCCGCGACGAACATCGAAAAGCGGGCGGAAATGTTGCGCGCAGTTGTCGGCCAGTGGCCGAGAGATGCGAGATCCTTGTGACCTCGCTGCCATCTTCCGAAGCGCTGCTGGACACCGCTGCGGAACTCTCCAAGTCGTCACGCGCCAATCAAATTGTCATCGAGACCAGCACGCTGCCAATCCCCGTGAAAGAAGAAGCGCGCAAACGCCTGGCGGCGCGCGGCACGATTCTGCTCGATTGCACGCTGAGCGGCACCGGCGCGCAAGCGCGCGTCAAAGACCTGGTGGTGTATGCGAGCGGTGACCGCAAATCGTATCGCCGCATCGCTCCGGTGCTGGACGGTTTTGCGCGCGCTCATTATTACGTCGGCGCGTTCGGCGCGGGCTCCAAAGTAAAATTCGTCGCGAATCTCCTGGTCGCGATTCACAACGTGGCCGCCGCCGAGGCCATGGTGCTGGCCATGAAATCCGGGCTCGACCCGGCAATGGTGTTGAAGGTGGTCGCCGATGGCGCGGGAGGCTCGCGCATGCTTCAGTTGCGCGGCCCCATGATGGTGAAGGGAGACTACTCCGAAGCAACGATGAAAGTGCAAACCTGGCAGAAAGACATGACCATCATCGGCGACTACGCGCGAAAGATCGATTGCCCGACGCCGTTGTTTTCGGCCAGCGCACCCTTCTATACCGCCGCGATGGCGATGGGCCGCGGCGCGGAAGATACGGGTGCAGTGTGCGCGGTCCTCGAGAAGATGGCGAATAACCCGCGCCGACGATGAATCGGGATTTCTTCGACAATGGATGGGAAAGGCACCTCCTCTGAAGAGGCGGGCTACAACAAATCCAGCACCCCTGCATGAAAAGAAAAGGTCGTGGTTGCTGGGAGAATGCTGTAGCCCGGGTCTTCAGACCCGGGGTTTTTCGGAGCAAATGCAATGTGCGAATGCCAATCAGCGATGGTCTTCGCCCTTTACGGATGCAAGCTCCGTGGCGCGTGAACCGTCCAGGGCCTGCTCAATCGTCTCGAGCGAGCGTCCCTTCGTTTCCATGCCAATGAAAATGTAGGCGAGACCCGCGAGCGCGAACCAAGCCGCCAAGTAGGAGAACGACGGCAGCAGCGCCGCGACGGACGCCTTCGGCGTGATGATGTTCGAGGAACCCACGATGAGCGCGAGCCCTAGCGGGCCGATCACCTTTCCCAGCCCACCAAATCCGTAGGCCGAGCCCATGCCGGTGGTTCGCAGCGCCACGGGCCACACTTCGGCCGAATAGGGGCCGACAATCGCAAAGCCTCCGTCGGCAAACGCGTTATTTACGATCAACAGAAGCCAGAATACGGAAACGGTTCCGAAAAAAACATTATGATAAAGCGCAGCCGCAACAATCAGGATCGCCGCGCCAAAACTGGCGATCGCGCCCGACGCCCTCCGGCCAATCGCGTCCGATAGATACGACAATCCGACGCGCCCGAACAGGCCGGCAAAATTGACAAAGATCAGTAGGAAGGACGCCCGCGCGGGCGTGACGCCTAAAAGTTGGACCAACAGGGTAGGAACCCAGAGAGTAAGCCCGTAATAGCCCGTCTGCGCGCCCAGATTCGTGATCCAGGAGACCGCCAGGCTCCTTGGGTACCGGAAGATGTCCGTCAGCTTGGACATGGGTTGCTTCTGCCCCTCTGGCGCGCTCGCGCCCATTGGGAGGCCTGTAGGGTCCATTTCCAGGGCCCACGCCAGCGATTTCCTCGCTTCCTCTATTCGCCCCATCTGGATCAGCCAGCGGGGCGATTCCGGCACCCAGGCGCGGATCAGCAGCGTGAGAAGCCCAGGAACCATCCCAATCGCGAAAAGACCCCGCCAGCCTACATACGGGGTGGCATATGCACCGAGCGCGGCACCCATGAGGACACCGATGGGGACGGCTGCGGTGACCAGGCCGCCGACCATGCCGCGCTTGGAAGCCGGCACGAACTCCTGCACCAGCGGAAGGTCCACGCAGTACAAGCCTCCCACGCCAAATCCGATCAGAAAACGGAAAAACGAAAGGAAGATCCATGCATTGTCGGGCGTAAACGTCAGAATGCCGGTGGCGACTGAGAAATTGATCACCGTCATGAGGAAGACTTTGCGGCGGCCGATCTTGTCCGCGAGCCAGCCGTAAAACACGGCGCCGAACATCGCGCCGAAACCCGAAGACAACAGAATGACGGCGGACTCGCCAAACGTGAGCTTCCACGGCCCGGCAATGAAGGCCACGACGTAGCCGATCAGGAAGTAGTCGAAGAACTCGAGCATGTCGCCCAAAACCGCGGCGGTAATGATCCGGCGCTGATTGCCCGTCAGCCTTGTCTGCTGCTCGAGGTATTGGAGCATGGTGGGGTTTGTTCCGGCGGATCATACACCACGGTCGCTATGTAGGATAGGCTTCAGCCTGTCTGGTTTGCGTTTGGAGATGACGAAAATCAAAACCAGACAGGCTGAAGCCCGTCCTACCAAAATCCCCGTCGCAATGCAGAGCATTTGGATTTTGCATGGTCAATCGCCAGCCGCTTCGCTATGATTCGCAAGGAGGCAGCATAGATCCGCGGGGCGGCTACACAACGCCATATGCATCTCACGCCACGAGAAATTGAAAAACTTATGATCGCGACTGCTGCGGAACTTGCGCGCAAGCGGCGGGCGCGCGGACTGCGGCTGAATTATCCCGAAGCGGTCGCCCTCATTACCGCGGACATCCTCGAAGGAATCCGCGATGGGCGCTCGGTCTCCGATCTTATGGAATATGGCGCGACGATTTTGAAACGGGATGACGTGATGGAAGGCGTCCCGGAAATGGTGGACGAAGTTCAAGTCGAAGGAACGTTTCCCGACGGCACAAAATTGGTGACGGTCCATCACCCGATTCGGTAAGTAGTAGCGCAGGCTTCAGCCTGTGGGTTTTTGTTCGCTCGAAAGTCAAAACCCACAGGCTGAAGCCTGCGCTACTGGGGCCGTCGAACTCAGATTTAGATTTGTTGCTGGGAGGTGTCCGATGATTCCCGGTGAATACAAACTGGCGGAGGGCGATGTGATCGCCAACGCAGGCCGCCGCGAAATTGAATTGGAAGTCGCTAACACCGGAGACCGTCCCATTCAGGTTGGCTCCCATTTCCATTTCTTTGAAGTGAATCGCGCGCTGCACTTCGACCGCGCAGCCGCTTTTGGCATGAGGCTGAATATTCCCGCCGGGACCGCGGTGCGATTTGAACCCGGCGACACAAAGAAAATTGCCCTGGTTGAAATCGGCGGAGCGAAACTCGTGTACGGTTTAAACGGACTGACGAACGGTCTCGCGGATGAATCGACAAAGCCGGGTGCGCTGAAACGCGCGGCTGATCAAGGTTTTTGAGGGGTGTCTGAAAGGTTTCTGACAGGTTTTCTTCATGAGTCTAAAAATTCCGCGGCGGCAGTATGCGGACCTCTATGGACCGACCACCGGCGACCGCGTGCGCCTGGCCGACACAGAATTGTTTATCGAAATTGAAAAAGATCTGACAACGCCCGGCGAAGAAGCGAAGTTCGGCGGCGGCAAGGTGATCCGCGACGGTATGGGTCAATCCTCGACGGCGACTTCAGCGGGTGGCGCTCTCGATCTGGTCATCACGAATGCGGTGATCGTGGATCACGGCGGAATTTACAAGGCCGACATCGGAATCCGCAACGGACGCATCGTCGGAATCGGCAAGGCCGGCAATCCGGACATCATGAGCGGAGTGACTTCCGGCATGGTCATCGGCGCGGGAACGGAAGTGATTGCCGGCGAAGGAAAAATCGTGACGGCCGGAGGAATTGATGCTCACGTCCATTTTATTTGTCCGCAACTCGTCGAGACCGCACTTTCCGGCGGATTGACGACGCTGATCGGCGGCGGCACGGGCCCGGCCACCGGCACCGACGCCACCACGTGCACGCCGGGCGCATGGAACATGCATCGCATGTTGGAATCCGCCGACGGCTTCCCCATCAATCTGGGATTTCTGGGCAAGGGAAATTCTTCCTCTCCCGAGCCGCTGCGCGAACAAATCGAGGCCGGCGCAATTGGCCTCAAGCTGCACGAAGATTGGGGCACGACTCCCGCGGCCATCGATTGCGCGCTTTCGGTGGCGGAAGAGTTTGACGTGCAGGTCGCGATTCACACCGACACGATCAACGAAGCCGGCTACGTGCAGGATTCGATCCGCGCGTTCAAGGGACGCACGATTCACACCTACCACACCGAAGGCGCGGGCGGCGGTCACGCGCCGGACATCATCAAAGTTTGCGGTGAGCCGAATTGCCTGCCGTCCTCCACGAATCCCACGATGCCGTTCACGGTCAACACACTCAACGAACACCTCGACATGCTCATGGTGTGCCATCACCTGAGCCCTTCGATTCCGGAAGACGTGGCTTTCGCGGAATCGCGCATCCGCGCCGAGACGATTGCCGCCGAAGATGTTCTTCATGATCTGGGCGCGATCAGCATGATGTCTTCGGATTCGCAGGCCATGGGCCGCATCGGCGAAGTCATCACGCGCACCTGGCAGACGGCGGACAAAATGAAACGCCAGCGCGGGCCGCTACCGGAAGAAAAATCGGGCAGCGACAATGTGCGCGTGCGCCGCTACGTCGCGAAGTTCACCATCAATCCGGCGATCGCTCACGGCGTTGCGCACGAAATCGGCTCGGTGGAAACGGGCAAACTCGCGGACCTTGTGCTGTGGAAGCCGGCGTTTTTCGGCGTCAAGCCCGAGATGATCGTCAAGGGCGGGATGATCGCGTGGTCCGCGATGGGCGACGCCAACGCGTCGATTCCCACGCCGCAGCCCGTGATTTACCGGCCGATGTTCGGCAGCTTCGGGGGCGCGATGCATTCGACGTCGCTCACGTTCTTGTCCAGGGCCGCCATGAACGCGGGATTGCGCGAGAAACTCGGCCTGAAAAAAAACACGGTCGCCGTCAACCACTGCCGCGGCCTCACCAAGCGGGACATGGTCAACAACGACGCTCTGCCGCACATCGAGGTCGATCCGGACACGTACGAAGTGCACGCCGACGGCGTGCTCCTCACGTGCGAGCCCGCGCAAGTCCTGCCCATGGCGCAGCGCTATTTTCTTTTCTAATGTGGGGCAACACACTCATCATCGACCGCTTGCATCCCTCCGCAAATCAAGATGACTTGCGCGCAAAAGAGGAAGACAAACTCGTTCTCACCTGGGAGCAGCGCCGCTGGATGCGAGGACGATTTACAACTGTGCAGGGGCGCAAAATCGGGATCGCGCTTCCCACGGGCACGACTCTTGCGCATGGCGCGATCTTGTACGTCGGAGCGGATTGGTATTTGAAAATCGAAGCCGCCATCGAACCCGTTCTGGAAATTTTTCCATCCGACTACAACGAAGCGGTGAAGATCGCCTTTGAAGTCGGCAACCGCCATTTTCCCCTGGCGCTCGAGGAAAATAAAATTCTGGTTCCGGACGACAATGTGATGGTCCGCTTGATGGAGCGGCTGGGCGCGCCGTGGGAGCGGCGGCAAGCAATTTTTGATCCCATCGGGAACACACAAGTGCATCAACATGGATCGATTTCTTAGCCTGCTTCAATTTACGGACGGACTCTTCCCCGCGGGAGCCTATGCGCACTCGTTTGGCCTTGAGTCCTGCGTGCAATCCGGCGATGTACGCGACGCAGCGGGAGTCGAAGCGTTCCTGCGCGCGTATTTGGAAGGCTGCGCCGGACCCACCGATGCGGTGGCGCTCGTCTGTGCGCGGCGAGCCGCGGCAAATGAGAACCTCGCGTCCTGCCTGGCACTCGACGAAAGGCTTGATGCCATGAAAGCGCCGAGCGAATTGCGCGACGCCAGCCGACAGATGGGGCGACAGACGCTGCGTGTTGCTATTCACTTGCCCTGTCATCCGTTGCTCGAAGAGTTTGGCAAGGCCGTCGCCGACGAAAGGACGCCCGGCCATCACCCAATTGTTTTCGGAATGATCGGTGGAATCCTCGGATGGGACGCGCTCGAAATGACCAGCGCATATTTATATTCGGCGAGCGCGGCCCTGGTTGGCGCGGCGCTGCGGCTTCTGCCGCTCGGCCAGCTTGCAGGCCAGCGCATCGTATGGAATGTGAGACCGCTCATCGCAACGCTTGCGGAAGAGGCGCAGGACAAACACGAGGCGGAAATGTGGTCCTTCGCTCCCGCACTCGAGATCGCGAGCATGCGCCACGCTTTGCTGGATGCGAGGTTGTTCCGGTCGTGATTTCCAAGCCGCTCAAGATCGGCATCGGCGGGCCCGTCGGTTCGGGAAAAACCGCTCTGGTCGAAGCGCTCTGCACGCGCCTGAAGCCGGTGTATCAACTCGCCGTGATCACGAATGATATTTACACCCGCGAAGACGCGGAATTTCTCACGCGCCGCGGCGTTCTTTCGCCCGAACGGATCGTCGGCGTCGAAACCGGCGGCTGCCCGCACACCGCGATCCGCGAGGACGCTTCGGTGAACCTGGAAGCATCGAGCGCGCTCATGCGCCGTTTCCCGGACCTGGATATTCTGTTCATCGAGAGCGGCGGCGACAACCTGGCCGCCACATTCAGCCCGGAACTGGTTGACGCCACGGTCTACGTGATCGACGTTGCCGAGGGCGACAAGATTCCGCGCAAGGGCGGGCCGGGCATCATGACGTCCGGAATGCTGGTGATCAACAAGATCGATCTCGCGCCATACGTCGGCGCGGATCTCGCAGTGATGGATCGCGATGCCAAGCGCATGCGCGGAGAGAGGCCCTACGTCTTCACCAATCTCAAGACCGGTTCGGGAGTGGACACGCTCATCGAATGGATCCGACACTCCCTGCTTTTTGAATAGTGAGCGGAATCCTGAACCCGCCGCGGCGGGCGACGGATTTCTTCGTTTGCGTTTTGCGCGGAGCGGCGCGAGCACAATCCTCGCCCAATCGCGCTTCTCGCTACCGCTGCAGGCGCTGACGCCGCTGACTCTCGAAGATGGCGCGTCGTACCTGATGCTCCTCAATCCGACGGGAGGAGTGCTGGGCGGCGATCATCTCGTCACGGAAATCGTGCAGGAAACTGAAACACACATTTGTCTGACCACGCCTTCGGCGACGCGAATTTATCGAACCAAGGAAAAACCTGCGATTCTAGAGACCGTGATTCACGTTGACGAAGGAGCCACACTCGAATATTTTCCCGACCATATCATTCCGCACGTGGGCTCAGCGCTTCGCCAGTCTACGCGCGTTGAAATGGCGCGCGGCAGCCGCGCGATCATTTTCGATTCGATGGCATCCGGCCGCGTAGCTCACGGCGAACGCTGGAGTTTCACGGAAATGGATTCGCGCACGGAAGTTTACGCATGCGGCAGGCCGGCCTACATCCATCGGACGAGGATTGTTCCCGCAACGAAACGGCCCGATCGGCTGGGGATGATGGAGGAATTCGATTATCTGTCGTGCATGGGATTGTTTGCGGATGGATTCACGCGTTGGAAAGAAGTTTCCGCCACCTTGAATGAAGAATTGAAAAGCGTGCCGAATATTCGCGGCGGCTCGAGCCTGCTTTCGCGAGGCGGCTGCGTGGTGCGATTTCTCGCCCGCTCCGCATCCGACATGACGCTTGCAAACAAGAAGCTGTGGGATGCCGCCCGCGGCCAGATCGCTGGACTTCCCCCATTCGAGCACAGAAAATATTGAGCGAATGCGATGACTGCGCTATTGGCTATCATGCTGCTGGGATTTTTTCTGGGGATGCGGCACGCCACCGATCCCGATCACGTCGTAGCCGTGACCACCATCGTCAGCCGCGAACGCACGATGCTGCACGCCACATTGATCGGCGCTCTCTGGGGCCTGGGGCACACGCTCACGATCCTCGGCGTCGGCTCGGCCATCATTCTGTTCAAGCTCACGATCCCGCCGCGCCTCGGCCTGAGCATGGAATTAAGCGTCGGCCTCATGCTGATTCTCCTCGGCGTATTGAATCTCACGGGCGTCCTCCGCCGCGCGATCGAATGGATCACGATTCGTCGCCTCGGCTCGGGCGCGCATTCTCATTTTCTGTTCGGCCGCTGGATGGTTCACACGCACGATGAAGACGGCGAACCAATTTTAATGGATTCCTCGTCCATCCTGGGATGGACGCCGCAGTGGTGGAAACAATTGGGCCTGTTTCATGTCGTGCGTCCGCTTCTTGTCGGAATCGTCCACGGCCTCGCCGGATCGGCCGCCGTGGCGCTTCTTGTTCTGACGACCATCACCCGTCCATCGTGGGCCATCGGCTATCTTCTGATTTTTGGATTGGGAACCGTGGCGGGCATGATTCTGATCACGGCAGCGATTGCGCTCCCCTTCGCCTATTCGCTGCAGCATTTCGTGCGCCTGAATCGCGGTCTCGCGATGGCTTCGGGATTGGTGAGCGTGGCGTTTGGATTATTTCTTTGCTATCAGACTGGTTTCGTCGACGGCCTGTTTACCGGCCGTCCAAGCTGGATTCCGAGGTAGCGCAGGCTTCAGCCTGTGGGTTTTGCACGTGCGAGATATAAACCCGCAGGCTGAAGCCTGCGCTACTTCTATTTCGCGTCGGCCCGAGATGCCAACTCGATGGGCTTGCCGTGCGGAGTGTGCCGGTAAGCATCGGCCCAAGCCTCTTTCCGCGCTAGCAGGGCCGCCGGATCGGTTAATCCCTTGGCCGTGACCAAGCGCTCCAGAGTCGCCAGCCAATGTTCATAGTAACGCGAGCCGTCGTCGGGCTCACCGCGATCGGCGGCGGCCTTCAATTCATCGGCGAGCGCGCCCGCCCATTCTTTCCATGTGAAATGGCCTTGTTCGGAAAGTTTGACCGCCATCGCAAACGCCTGGGCTTGCCAAGGCTCGGCAAATACCGGCCCGCCCTCGTCGCGCGGCAGGCGCGGCAAGGCGGCGAGGCTCTCGGGATCGGGTGCAGAATTATGCTGGTTCAAGGTAGTCATCCCACAAGTCAAGATATACGGTATCGCGCGGCGCGGCCTGCTCGCCCCATAGCTCGCGCGCAGTGAAGCGCACCGAGTACACGTGCTGCGGTTTTTCACCGAGGAACTCGGCATTGGCGTCGGGAAAGACAAAAACGCCGTGGTCGCGTTCGATCGTGCCGATCTTGCCGCGCGCGTAGCGGGGCAAGCGCGTGTGGCCAGTCGGATTGATATTGCGGGCGCGCACGCGCTGCCCCACTTTAAAATGCGGGGCCACCTGCACGTCCCGGCTCGTAACGAGGCCCAAAGCGAGCAACGGCGAAACTCCGGCGGTGGTGAGCGCCGGGGTAGCTTTAGTCGAACCCGTCGCCGGCATGCCGCTCTCGATCTCCGCGCTCGTAACCATGCCGCGCTTCACCAGGAGCGACGCTAACACCGCGAACCAGCGCTCGTAGTAGGAGTAGCGCAGATATTCCGAGGGAGGAACCATCTCATTCTCGTACCGGTCGGCGTCAATGTTCCACTTGCGCCACGCCCCCATCGCGTGGGCGAGCGCCCGCACTCGAGCCTCCCAGCGCTCATGGAAGACGGGCTCGTTTTTTTCGTATTGGATCGGCCCCATGTCCTGCATGCCGCCCATGTCGTGCATGCCGTTCATGCGGCGCCTCCCGCCTGCGAGAGAGCGACCTTTGTGACGCCGACCATCGCATCGCGCGTGACCAGCGCAGCCAGTTCTTGCTCGTTCAGCTTCTCGCTGCCGGCCGGCCGCTCGGGCAGGACGATGTAGCGCACCTCCGCCGTGCTGTCCCAAACGCGGACTTCAGCATCCACCGGCAGCTCCAGCCCGAATTCGCGCAGCACGCCGCGCGGGTCAATCACAGCGCGCGAGCGATAAGGCGCAGACTTGTACCAAACCGGAGGCAGACCAAGGACGGACCAGGGATAACAGGAGCAAAGAGTGCAGACGATCAGGTTGTGAAGGTTCCGGGTGTTTTCGACCGCTACGATGCGCGTGCCATGCTCGCTCGTGAAACCAAATTCCGCGATCGCGGCGGTGGCGTCGGCGAGCAAACGTTTCTTATAGGCAGGATCCACCCAAGCCCGCGCTACCACACGCGCCCCGTTGCGAGGGCCGAGCTTGTGTTCGTACGCGTCGACCAGGGCATCGAGCGCTGCCGGATCAACCAATCCTTTTTCGACGAGCAGCGATTCGAGCGACTTCACGCGCAGCGTCAGGTCTGAAGGAACCGCCTGGTGACTGTGGTCGTGCTCCGGTTCTTGCGCGTGAGCGAGATTGCCTGTCGCCGCTGCACCCGCCGCGGTGGCAGCTGTCGCCAAAAAATCGCGCCTGGTCGATTCCATGGGACGCTCCTTTCGCCGTTTTCTCCGAACGATTGTAGCCATCCCGAAGAGATGGCGGACTGGAAACGGTTTGCCCTCATTTTATGATCCTAATTCCAAATTTTTGCAAACCAAATGTGGCCTGAAGTAGGACGGGCTTCAGAGCCTGTGTGGAAACTGTGAAATCTTTGTAGGGCACGGCTTCAGCCGTGCCGTAAAGTATGCAGAATCAATACGGCTTTAGCCGCTGGCGTGTTCGAAATCGAGTTACCACACAGGCTCTGAAGCCCGTCCTACTTACGACGGCTGGCGATGCCATCTCGGCATCGAATGACGGCGCAGCCACGAAGCGAGCCGCTCGAAGAATCCCTTGCGCAGGGCAACTTCCACAAAATTGAGAAATAGTGCGAGAATGAGCCAGTACGGCCACAGCGGCTGGCGTTCGCGCACCATGGCGCCCCTGTCATTCAACAATTGATCGATCGAGGGACGCATTCGGCCGCCCGTGACGCGGCTGATTTCGCCGAGCAGCGCCGTGTTGACCGTCTGGGGTTTCGTCTCTTCCGATTCGCGATAGAAGCCGGCCTCGGGCAGAATCAGTTCCGAGTTGCCAGAAACGATGTGATACAACCCGCCCTGATCGGCTGGAATGCGCGCCTCGTAATGGCCCGGTGCAGTCTCTTCGAGCGGAAGCGTGCGCGGCGCCGCTCCCTGCGTCTCGACGAGAATGTGCGGCGGGCCTGCGCTATCCAGCGTCTCGCCGGCGGGATTGTCGGCATTCGCGAGCACGTCGTAAAACACAACCGCCTCGCCTTCCTGATTTCCGGGCCGCACGCCCGCCCGAATGGTGCGGTCGCGGTGCGAAACGTCGCGCACCATTTGCGGCCACAATGTGCCGAACGATTCCCAGCGCACCCAGGGCGCCCCCCAGCGGCTCTTGGCGTCGGACATGAATGCAATCACGCGGCCCAGGCCGTACCGCCAGCGAACGAGGAGAGGCTTTTTTTCATCCACGCGCAGGATAACTTCGGAGCCTTCTTTCGCCTCCGCTTGAACGAAGCCGCGCAGGCGCGGCGCCTTCGTGAAATCGATGCCGTCGGTGAATTCCACGGGGCGCACGCGGACCGCGCGCACGGAGCGTTCCTGGATGGCCAAATCCTCGGTGGATTTCACTTCCGCATTGATAATCTGCGGAATCGTCTCGGGATTTTCTACGAAGTGGGATTTCCCTTTCGTCTTGTGCGCCAGTTCGTCGAGCAGATCGCGGTTGATGTAGTCGCCGACGCCGATGGTGGAGATGGTGACGTGCTTGGCCAGCGCGTCCCGCTCGAGTTTCGGAAAATCTTCCGCCGTGCCCGGAGTGGAAACGCCGTCGGTCAGCAGTATGATGTGTTTGTGCGTGGCCTTTTCGTTCACGATGGTCTCGAAGCCGGCCTCCACCGCCTGATAAATTTTCGTGCCGCCGTTGGCGGTGATCTGGGCGATGAGGTTGCTTTTGTCTTCGAGCGAACCGGCGGGACCCATCGGAATGACCCAGTTGAAAGTTTCGTCAAAGGAAATGACGCCGATCATGTCGATGGGACGCAGCGTGCGAATGCTGGCGCGCGCCGCGTCGCGGGCCATTTCGATTTTCGGGCCGCTCATGCTTCCGGATTTATCGAGCACCAGCACGACGGCCGTGGGTTTTTCCGGCGGCGGCTGGGCGCGCACCGGCAGCATTTTCTCGAACGGAGTTTTTGGTTCCTCGGGAAGCTTGGCATTGCTGTCGCCCGCGATGAAAATCAATCCGCCGCCGCCGTACACGTATCGTTCGAGCGCCAAGTCCTCGTCCGCGGCAAGATCGTGATCGGGATAATTGTCCAGCAGGACCGCGTCCCAATCGCGCGCCGGCCGATTCACGGGGAACGCCGCCACCGTTTCCACATCGACGTCGGCCTGTTTCAAGGTATCGAGCAGCGGGGCGGACGTCTCGTGGCCGCCCGCGATGTAGAGCACGTGCGGCCGGCGCACTGTAATCGCGCGCGACACGAGGACCTGCTCGGCGCCGGCGCTCGAAATGTGGACCTCCAAAAGGCTGACGCCGCTGCGCGAGATCCGCGCTTCCAGATTGACCACGTTGCTGCCCGCCGCCAAATCCGCCGTCGTGGACGCGATTTCCTGGCCTTCGGAGGTCATCCAGATTCGCGCCTTCATCGCGCTGCCGCTGTCGAGACGCAGCGTCATCGGGAAACGTTCTCCCGAAAACACATCTTGCGGAGAGGCGACGCTCGCCACCTGAACGGACAAGGGCGCGGTGCCGCCGGCGGGCACGGTAAATACGGCCACGCCGCTTTCTCTCGCGCGCAGCGCTTCGGTCAGCGCGTGGCCGCGATTCTCATTGCCGTCACTAATTAGTAATATACGCCGCTGGCCCTGCGACGGAAAGGTGCTGAGCGCCAGTTGCAGGGCTTCTTCCAGATTCGTGGCCATCCCTTCTTTCGGATCGACGCCTTGCGGGATATTCACCTGGTCGGCTTGCGCGGGAACGCCGCGAAGCTTGGCGTGCTCGGCAAACGTGATGAGCCGCAAATCGGCGCCGGAATTTTTGCGCACCAGGTCGCGCAGCATGGCCTCGCCGCGCTGCAACGATTCGCGCGGCATGCTTGCCGACGTGTCCATCAGCACGGTGACCGCCAGCTTCTCGACCCGCATGGGAGCCCAGGGCCCGGACAGCGCAATCACCAGCGCGGTGAAGGCCGCGCATTTCAGCGCGAGACACGTTTGCGATGCTCCCGGCACCTTGCGCATCAAGACCCACAGGACAGGAAGCAATCCCGTCAGCACCAGGAAAATGGGTTGGTCGAACGTCACTCTGTCACCTGCCAACAAAATTTGGATTGCGAAACTCGGATTCCTCATGCTTTTCCGGTTCCCGATCGAACTCCGGCACCGGCTGATCGCCGGGCGCTTCCTGTACTTCCGCCGCGCGCTGCCGCTCCCGCGCAGCGTAATAGAGCCACCATTCCAGCCACAGCGCCACGATGGCCAACAGGACCAGCCAGCGCCACAGGTTCCAGGACGGGGACGGAAGCGGCTCTCTTTCGACTTCCGCTGCCTCCGCTGCGGTCAACTGCACGCGCTGCGTGGGCAACGCCGGAGGATTTACGGCAATGCTCGTTTCGCCGCCGGGCGCGACGATCCGGTACATTCCTGTTTCAAACGCGAGCAAATGAATGTCCGCGCCCTGGCGCGCGAAGGGCACTTCTTTTCCGGACGGCGCAACGATTTTCGTCGCTGGACCGGGAAGATCGATCTCGCCGGTGGAGAGCGAGTCTGCAGCTTCGTCGACAGAATGCGTCATCCACTCCACGCTCCCAGCCATCAGCAACGGAAACGCCGACTCCAGAGGAAAATTGGAATCGTGAGGATTGAAGCCGATGATCAGAATTCTGCGCCCGTCCTGTTCGCGCGCCAAAATCAGCGGCGCCGGCGGATCTCCCTCGGTGTAAGCGAGAACGGTATCGCCGGGCTGGACTTTAAGCGTGGCGGGATTGCGTACGCTGATGTCGTGCGTGCGGACCCAACGCGTCACCGGATGCTGCAAGTTCCATCCCGTTACGCGCTGCGGCCGGGATCCGGCAACCGGCGGGCCGCTGAGAAACCAAATCGAATTGAAAGCCGGTTGCGCGGGCATATTTACTCCCTGGTAAATCGCAATGTCCGGAGAAATGTTGGCGCTGAGTTCCGTAGGCAGAATCTGCGCCTGCACGTACGGATTGCTCGAAAGCACGCTGAGCAGGTCCGCGGCGAATGGAGAAGCATTGCTCGCAAACACCGCCACGCGCACCGTGCGGAACGTGGGAATATTCACCATGGCCCGGTCGTCCGCTTGCAGCGCGTCGGAAGGACTTATTTCCGCCTGCAACAATCCGCCTTCGTCCCATGTAAATTCATCTTCCGCGTTGGCGAGCGCTTCCGGGGCAAGCGATACTTTGTGGCGGCCGAGCGGCTGGCCGTTCACGGAAAACGCCAGCACGACGTCCGATTTTTCCTTGCTGTAATTTTTGAGTCGCGTGAGCAGGTGCCAGCGATCCGGCTGCGCGGCGTCGCGGCGCAGGGAGAGCCGCGTGATGCCGCGGTTTTGCACGGACGCCCAATCCCCCACGAGGCGCATGAGAAATTGAGGCTGGCCGCCGATGTTGTCGGGGGATTCCGCTTCCGCACGAAATTCATCGAGACTGTGCGCTTGGTCCGGATCGACGAGGCCTGGACCAACATAAACCAGCAAGCCGCGTCTCGCCCCTCCCAGCGCCGCGCGGCCCATTTCCAGGGCGCCCGGAAGATCGGCGGCGACGCTCGAAGGTTGCGCGTCCAGGATGGCGCGGCGCAACGCCGCCCGGTCGGTTGTGAACGGAAGAATGGGCGGCGCATCCTCCTCCGCGCGAAGTAATAACACTCGGTCTCCGCCGGGCAGCGAATCCAGCACACGCAGCGCTTCCGCGCGTTCCCGGTCGATCCAGGCCGGTTCGCCAGCGGGATGCGTCTGCGACCAGATCGACGCGTCGAGCACGATCACAACGCTGCGGCCCACGGACGCGGGGCCCCATCGTGGATTCGCCAGGGCCAGAACGAGCAGCAACAAAAATAAAACCTGAGCCAGGAAGGCCCAAGGCTCGCGAAGCTTCCGCCGGCGTGGCTGCGCGATCGGCTGCACGCTGGCCCAGAAACGCAGCGTGGAAACTTTCCGGTGCTGCGGACGCCGGTGGTGCAGGTAAAGCCACAGCGCCGCGGCTGCGAGCGCGGCCCACACGACCGCGATTTCCGCGGGACTGAGCGCCAGCCAGTTCATGCCAGCACCCGCCCGCTGCGCAGGCTTCGCAAAACGAATTCCTGGTAGGCGATATTCGTCACCGCTCGCGCGTACCTTCCGCCGTTGCGGAGGGCGAGGCGCCGCAAGCGCGCGGAAAATTCCTGGAACCTGCGTTCGTACAGGGCCGTGCTCTGCGGCGAACACTCCACGGTGCGCTGCGTTCCCGTCTCGGCGTCCTCCAGAATCAGCTCGCCCGCGGCGGAAGGATGCTGCTCCTCGGCGCTGTGCACCTGGAGCAACACAAAATCGTGCCCGGCCGAACGCAGCATTTCGACGGCGCGCTCGCAGCCTTGCTCATCGAAGAAATCGGAAATCAGGATCGCGATTCCCCGGGTAGAAAAGCTGCTCATGAATTCCTTCACGGAGCCGAATAAATCCGTGCCGCCCCCGCACGATTGTTCGCCGAGGAATTGCAGCACCGGCCACAGCCGCTCGCGCCCGCCGGAAACGACCAGCGGCTTTTGCAGCCGGTCGGCGAACGGAATCACCGCGGTGGTGTCCAGATGCAGCAGCGCCAGATACGCAAAAGTGGCCGCGAGCCGCTGCGCGTAGAGGAACTTCGACTCGCCCTCATCGCCGAAGTCCATCGAATCGCTGCGGTCCAGCAAAATACGCACGGGGATATGCTGCTCGGTTTCGTAAATTTTCAGGAAGAGTTTTCCCAGGCGGAGATAGGCGCTCCAATCCAGCGAACGGGGATCGTCGCCGAAGCTGTAGCGGCGGTAGTCGGCGAATTCCATGCCCGGACCGCGCGTGCGCGAGCGGTGCTCGGGGCCAACCGCGCCGGACAGATTCGTGCGGCACAGCAGCGTAACCTGCTCCAACGTTTTCAGGAATTCGCGGTCGAGCAAGAGCGGAGAAGTTGTGGCCATCGGATTCAGACTTTAGTAGCACAGGCTTCAGCCTGTGGGGTTTCGACCTAGCAAGGACTAACCCCCACAGGCTGAAGCCTGTGCTACTCAAACCTATTTCGCGCAGACTTTGCCGGCGATTTCTTCCAGCAAGTCGTCGGCATTCCGGCCATCCGCCTGGGCTTCAAAGTTCAGGATGATGCGGTGGCGCAGGGCAGGCAGCATCAGCGCGCGAATGTCTTCCATACTGACGTTGTAGCGGCCGTCCAAGAGAGCGCGCACTTTCCCGCCGAGGATCAACGTCTGCGCGCCGCGCGGCGAGCTCCCGTACCGGATGTATTTACTGGCGAGAAGATTTTCGCGGTTCTCCGGATGCGTGGCCATGGTGAGTTTCACGACGTACTCCTGCACGTGCGGCGCAACTGGCACCGTGCGCACAACTTTTCGCATCTCCAGAATTTGCGCGCCGTTCACGACCGGGCACACGGTGGCCATCGTCCCCTGCGTCGTGCGGTCCAGAATGTCGTGCAGGTCTTCGCGCCCGGGATAGGGCACGCGCAGTTTGAACAGGAACCGGTCGAGCTGGGCTTCGGGCAGCGGATAGGTCCCTTCCATTTCCAGCGGGTTTTGCGTGGCCATCACGAAAAAGGGCTCTTCGAGCAGGTGCGAGGTGTGGGCCACGGTGACTTGCTTTTCCTGCATGGCCTCAAGCAGCGCCGATTGCGTCTTGGGCGTCGCGCGATTAATTTCATCAGCAAGTAATAGATTAGTAAATATAGGCCCCGGCTGGAAGCCGAGCGATTTTCTTCCGTCCCCGTTTTCCTGGACCACGGACGTGCCGATCACGTCGGCCGGCATCAAATCGGGAGTGAACTGAATGCGGGAATATTTCAGCGCCACGGCCTGCGCCAGCGTGCGCACCAGCATCGTCTTCCCGAGGCCCGGCGCGCCCTCCAGCAGCACGTGCCCGCCGGCCAGCAAGGCGATCAGCACGCCTTCGACTACTTCCGCCTGGCCGACAATCGCCTTGGAAATTTCTCCGCGGACTTCCGCCATTTTTTCGGCGAGAAATTCCGCTTGTTGGCCGAGGGGCTGGCCGCCCATCTGGCCTTCCGTTCCCACCGAACTGGTCATGAATCCATCCTATGGACCGTCACGCGATTTCTCCGAGATTCTAACTCATTGCTTGCCATTGTCGGCATGCTCAAAATAACGCTGCACGTAAAAGCGATAGCGCGCCGGGATATTTTCCTGCTCGGCGCCGTTGGTCACGGCGTCCTGCTGGGGCGACAGGCCGCGGTCGGCAAGCTGCGCCGTACCGGTCTCGGTCGCGACCTTCATGCGCGTCTGTTCCTTAAATCCGCTGGCCTCGAGCGCGACGCGGTCCGGAACGGCGTTGACGGGATGCGTCTCCTGATCCTTGCGCAGTTCTTTGGTGCCTTGCTGGCTCCCGGCGCCTTCGCTGGCGGTCTGAGTGGCTTTCTGCTTGGCGTCGGAGTTTCCTCGCGAATCGCCGCGCTTGTCGCTTTCCGTTGCGCCGGGCTGCTGCGAATTGCCCGATTGCGGCGTGCCCTGGCCGTTCGGCTGCTGGGCGGCGCGATTGTTGGACTGCTGGTTCGGCGAGTTCGACATCATGTTTTTCAGGGCCCGCATGAGAGACTGCCCCAGGGATTGGCGGCCCTCCGGCCCCTGCTGTTCCGACTGTTCCTGCGATTTGTCGTCGGCGCTTTCGCTTCCACTCTTGCCGTCTTGCGAGTTGCTTTCCTGCTGGCGGGCCTCGCCGGATGGATTGCCTTCCTGACTGCCGGGCGCCTGCAACTGATCCTGCGGCTGATCGCCCACGCCTGCATCCGCGGCATCTTTTTGGTCATCCGCGCCGGGTGCCTTGTCGTCGGCCTTCCAAAGGTCGTCGCTACTCGAAGCGGCGTCGCTGCGCTGCATTTCCTCGCCGGCCGCGTCCGGCTTCATGGTGACCAGGGCGACGGTTCTTTGGAGATCTTTCTCCATGGCGTGCACGATGGGAGAAAGAATCGATTGCACGAGCTGCGAACGCGCCGTGGTTTGCAGTAGCGAAACGAGCGGCGGCCGGTGGTGAATGCGATAGGCGAATAATCCGGCCGCGAGCAAAACCAGCACGGAAGCGCGCCTGACATTTCCCGGCCACTGGACAGGAAAAAATCCGCGCGCGTCCACTTTCACGAGATGCGCGAGGGCGTCCTTGCGCTGCTCGCCGATCATGCCGTTCGTATCCGCAATGCCGCCCAGGTAGATCGCCGTGGAAATCCGGTCCTGAAGTCCGGCAGCGGAATCGAGGCGCCGCGCAGTTTCGTAATGGGAAGGCCGATTCCGCCAGGTCCAAGCCCATACGGCCGCCGCGCCAACGGCTGCCAACACGGCGACAAAGAGCAGCGCACCCGCGAGTTTGGCGCTGACCGCCGCCACCGCAATGAGGCCGATCAACATCCAAACGAACCATTTCGTCCAGCCGCGCAGAAGCGTGTTGGCCAGAATTCTTTGGCGGATCGTTTTGAGTGTGCCGATGACTCCGTGCAATTCCGGGGAGCACGCTTGCTGGTCAAAAGATCGAGCGAGCGAAATTTGGCTCTCGTGGGTCTGCGGCTGATTCCTGGTGGAAATTTGCCGCCAAAAGGCTTTCAACGCAGAGAAGCAGGCCCTCCCGGAAAATTCAGCGGGCACCAGCAATTTGATCTTCTCGCGAAGAAGCAAAGGCAGCCTCCCCAGAGGTTCGGCCATGGCGTTTACTGGTACAAATCTACTCCAAGATTCCCGCTTTCCATACTAAATCCGTTGCGAAGCTGGATCGAACTCCGTGATTTGTGGCATATCGAATACCAATCGGCAAGAGGAACTGAAGCAGGCGGATGCCCCTATACTTAGATGCTAATTTCGCCCGGATGGTGGTTCAGAATCAAAGGCCTTCGTTCGAACGGTGTCCCGTAGCAGCCGCGGAATATGCAACAATTTGCGGCCTTGCGGCATGTAAGTACCGAAAATGCTGAATGATGCGGGATTGGCGGCCCATCTTAGAGCCAGACGCGCCGGCAGCCGTCAGCGCCCTTGCCGAACAGTGCCTGGCGCAAATGGGAGCGTTGGCGCAGGGCATCCACCCGCGCCGGTCGTTTTCCGGGAGCAGGCGCGTCAGAGCAGCGCGATCAAATCGATTTCGACGCGGGCATCTCGAGGCAGTCTGGAAACTTCCACCGTCGAGCGCGCGGGCGGGTGCGTTACGAAATAGCGCGAGTAGACTTCGTTCATCGCGGCGAAATCGTTCATGTCGGCGAGAAATACGGTGGTCTTCACCACGCGCTGAATGGACGATCCTGCCGCTTCCACGACGGCCCTCAGATTTTCGAGGACGCGTTCGGTCTGCACCGCGGCATCTCCCTCCACAACTTGCTGCGTCTTCGGATCGAGCGGGATTTGCCCGGAGAGAAACACAAATCCATTGGCGCGAATGGCCTGCGAATAGGGACCGATGGCTTTCGGCCCTCGATCGGTTGCGACGGTTTCGATCACGCGATCCTCCTGACAATTGGAATCTGCTGCATAGCCTCACAAAAATCCCCGTCCGCCGCGGCGGACGAGCTACAGCAAATCTCGGTCGCTTGCGCAAATGCTGTAGCCCGGGTCTTCAGACCCGGGGACTTTTTCCTCGTGCTGGAGAAACTTCGTCCTGAACATGCCGAGTCCCAAATAGCCTACGCGATAACTCCTACTCATCGCCAGCCGCGAAGTGCCCACGGCGGAAATCTTCTAGTTCCGAAGCCGCGCGTTGGAAGCCTTCTGATACCGGGCGCGAAAATCGTCGGGGATGCCCGGTTGAACCAGCCACGTCCGAAACATTTCCGCCAGATCTTTCCCCGAAGCGGATTCCGCCGCGGCCCTGAGCTCTTCATAGCCGGTGTCGCTGCCCGCGCGGGAAAGGATGATTTCGCGCAACGCGGCGCTCAAGTTGTCGCGACCGCACAAATCTTCAAGAGCCACAAAAAACAGAGCGGCCCGATAACTCGACGAAATTCGCTCGGCGCGCGAATAGCCTGCCGGCGGCTCCATCAGCCGTTTGTCAGGCGCGGCGGCGCGCGCTTGGTCATAACGATCTACCAGGGACTCGATCATGCCGCGCCGCTCGCCCTGCCCGCGGCCTTCGGCGGCGATCACCAGGCCGAAGAGTCCGACGCCGCGGCCCATCAGAATCTGCGCTTCCGGGCGCGGGCGAACGCGCCAGCCGAACCACGTTCGCGCCAGTTCGTATTCGGCGAGCTGCAGCACCGCCTCGCTCGCGATGCCCCGTTGAAAGGCTCGCGGATCGAGCAACACGCCTTCCGGAAAGGATGTTCCTCCAGGATCGCCAAGCTCGCCGAATTCGGAGGGCAATTCGGCCGGCGCCTCCGCGATTCGTACGGCACGTTTTTCTTTGGAACCTGGGCCGAAAAATTCCGTGAGCGTTTTCATGGAGTACGAAAGCCGCTCCGCCGCTGTTTGGGCCGCCGGGCCGTCCATCGGGCGGAACGTCCAGAACTGGACTTCTCCTTGTCGCGGATTGATGACCTTCTCCCGGTAACGGCCCGCGACGACGTACGGAAGGAAATCATTGTCCGGGTTGATCAAGAAACGCTGGGCAACATAATTACCATCTGGAGTGCGCTTGAGAGCCTTGCCTGGAGCGAGAACGCGAAAATCCGGCGGCGCAAATACCGTCAAGAGCTCTTTGTCCGGATCCGCTCCTCCCCTGGCAAAAACACCGTTCGGAGTCTGCCAGACCGGAAGCGCCGTCTCGTCGGCGACAAAAAATCCGTCCGGCGAGGCGACAATCGTTCCTCGCGCCGAGGACTCTGGCACCAGATCCCATTCCGTGACGACTTTGCGGTTCTCATTCTGCTGCCACGGAGGATCGAATGGCGCGCGCATCATCCGGACATCGGTCTCCGAACTGTGCTGCGCGGAAACTTCCACGCCTTCGATGAGGACGCGCAGGTTCTGCTCGCCAAACACCGGTCCTTCGGGCAAACGAACTTCGAGGGAGCGCAGCGGACGATCGCCGGCATTTTCGAGTTCATCGACAACGTGAAAATGGATGCGGCCCGGCGCTGCGCCGGAAACGAGAATCTCCGCTTGCCGATCGGCAAATTGATAGCCCGGACCAAGGGGCTGTACGCATCCCGCCGCGAGAAATGTCCACGCGCCCAGGGCAGTCAGAAAAAAGACACGCAACCGAGTTTCCGCACGCAAGGTGAGATGATTCTACCGGGGCCGGGGGTGCTGGTCAAAAATTGCTGTTCCGCATTTCCTGAAAATGAATCAGATTCTTGCAGCGCACATTAAACAATGAGCGAGAGGTTTGCTCCTTGAGGCCGCGCAATTTGGTTAACTCGATTTCAGTTCCAGTTCCGACTTGATCTCATTCACCGGCTTGCCCTTCCAAAATGCAGCCAAATTTTCCATCGAGGTGAAGGATCTCGTTCGCATGCGGTCAATGTAGAGCGTGCCGGCCAGGTGATCGATCTCGTGCTGCAGGATCCGCGCATACCATCCGGAAGCTTCGATCACTTTGGGCTGCCCGCGCTCGTCAAGACAGGTGACGCGCACGGCACGCGCCCGCGAAACCAGAGCCGTAAAGCCGGAGAGACTCAGGCAGCCCTCGAAGAACTCGGCCCTTTCGTCCCCGATTTCCTCGAGAGCCGGATTGATGATGGCGTGAAACGGAACGGGACTGCGCTCGCGCTCCTTCAACAGCGCTTCCGGAACTTCCTTGTGATATTCCTCGCGGTCTTCAATCACGGCAAGTTGCAGCGCGAGACCCAACTGCGGAGCCGCGAGACCCACGCCGGGCGTTTCGCGCATGCACGTTCGCATGGATTCGATCAATTTCCGGATTTCACGGCTGCGGATTTCCGCGAGGCTCAACGGGCGGGCGCGCTGCCGCAGAACGGGGTTTCCAGCCTGGACGATTTCAAGTTTCACGGGATTCACAATGACCGCTCGCGAGCCGGCGCAATACACGCGCTCCTGGATTTCATTTCAATCCGCGAGGATATACGGGAAGAGCGCCGCCGCAAAATGAAATCGTCAAACGGAAACTAGCGTCAGTTTGATTTGTGGGCATGCGCCTGGTACACGAATGTATGGCCGCCGGCGGCGCGTTCGCGCGCGGCTATATATTTGGTGGCCGTCTCGTCGGAGTCGCCTTTTTGAACCATCTCCAGGATCTTCGCGTCGAGCACGCCGGTGTTCTTCAATTCCGCGAGCTTTTCTCCGGAAAGCACCGGCAGATTCTGCGACCGGCGTTGCGCGACGGCCAGAATGATCTTGTCGGAAAGTCCCGCCAGCCGCATCGCGCGGGCCTCCCCGGCCCACAGACCCAATTGATTCAGACGCGCAAGCTCCAGGACGGTTACTTCAGACGAGCCGGCATTCAGCAAATCCGCGATGGATTGCCCGTCGGCAAACGGCAGCTTGCGATCGCGCGCAAGCTTGATCAAGACGACGCTGGATGGATCGGTAAGGCCAGCCTGATGCGCTTTGGTAAGTTCCGCGACCTCGGCGTTGGAGACGTTCAGGGTCTTCAGTTGCGGGACGCTGTCTAACCACATCGCCAGCTGGTCGGTTTGCTCCGTGTTCGGCTTCTGGGCGGACTTGCAGGAGCAGGCCAGCGCGATTGATGCCAGCAGCAATGCACTCGGCAGGCGGCGCACGAAATTAAAACGACATGGACGCAGAGAGGGCATCTTTCTATTTTAGCCGAATAGGCGGAGAGCGGAGTTGGCATGTGCCTGGAAGATTAACTCGGGGTTTGGTAGCGCAGGCTTCAGTCTGTGGGGGTCTCCGATTCATGCGCAAGAAAAACCCACAGGCTGAAGCCTGCGCTACAAAGAGAAAGAAGAACTCACACGTTGTAAAGGCGTTCAACGCCGAACACGCCGGAGATTTTGCGGATATTGGCGATGATGCGTTCGAGCTGTTTGCGGTCGCCGATTTCCAGCGTGAGGTCGATGCGGGCGTGCAAATTATCGGGATGGCTGCCGAGGGTGCGAATGTTGGAGCCGGTCTCGCTGATGACGGTGGTGATGTCGGCGAGCATGCCGGGCCGGTCCTGCGCGCGGATCAACAAGGTGACGGGATAGGTGGATCCGGTCGCGCCGCCCCATTCCACGTCGATGCGGCGTTCCACCTGGTAGAGCAAATTCTGGACGTTGGGGCACGATTGGGAGTGGACCGCGACACCGCGGCCGCGCGTCACGTATCCGACGATCTCATCTCCAGGGATCGGGTTGCAGCACTTAGCGCGAAAAATCATCAGGTCGCTCTGTCCTCCGACCTGCAGCGTCGCGTCGCCCACGCGCAGCATTCGTTTGACGGTCGAGACCAGGCGCGCGGAGGGATCTTCCTTCACTCCCGCGGGCTTGGCCGGCGCCAGCGGCTCGCCCAGCGCATTGGAAATAATCTGCCGCGCCGAGAATTTCCCGTAGCCCAAATCCGCGAACAAATCCTCGAGCTTGGCGCAGCCATATTCGGTGGCGACGCGCAGAAGCTCCGCCTCGGGAATTTTTTTCAGGCTGCGGCCCACTTGTCGCGCTTCACGCTCGAGGAGCCTCCTGCCCACTTCGGTCGCCTGGCTGCGCTCAACGAAGTTGATGTGGTGCCGGACCTTGCTCCGCGCGCGCGAGGTGTGCACGAAATTCAGCCAGTCCCGGCTGGGGACATGGCCCTTCTGCGTCAGCACCTCGACCACGTCGCCGTTCGACAGGCTGTGCCGCAGCGGGACAATTTGCCCGTTCACTTTTGCGCCGATGCATTGATTGCCGACTTCGGTGTGCACGGCGTATGCGAAATCCACGGGAGTCGCGCCGCGCGGAAGCGCCAGCACTTTTCCTTTCGGGGTGAATGCGTACACTTCCTCGGGGTACAGGTCCACCTTCAGCGTGGACATGAATTCCGACGGCTCCTGCATATCCTTGACCCATTCGATCAGCTGGCGCATCCACAAAATGCGTTGATCGTCCGCGTCGGAAACGTCCTTGCCGTCCTTGTACCGCCAGTGCGCGGCCACTCCTTGTTCGGCGATGCGATGCATCTCCTGCGTGCGGATCTGCACTTCAAACGTCTGTCCGGAGTAGATCACCGTCGTGTGCAGCGACTGGTAGAGATTTGGGCGGGGCATGGCGATGTAATCCTTGAACCGGCCGGGGACGGGCCGCCACACCTGGTGGATTACGCCGAGCGCCGCGTAGCAGTTGCGGATCGTGTCGGTAATGACGCGCACGGCCAGCAGGTCGTAAATCTGATCGACCGTGCGGTGCTGGCGCAAACTCTTTTGGTGAATGGAATAAAGGCGCTTCACGCGGCCGTCGACCTCGGCGGAAATTCCGTTTTCCTCGAGCCGTTTGCGAATCGTGTCCTTCAATTCCGTGAGAAACACCTCGAATTCTTTTCGTTTGGCAACGACGGTATTCTGCAGCTCCTGGTAAGCCTCGGGCTCGAGGTAGCTGAAGGCAATGTCCTCGAGCTCTCCGCGGATCAAACCCATTCCCAGGCGGTGCGCAATCGGAGAATAAATATCAAGCGTTTCGCGGGCGATGCGCTGCTGTTTTTCGGGGGAAAGGAAACCAAGCGTGCGCATGTTGTGCAGCCGGTCGGCAAGCTTCACCACGACAACGCGGACGTCGTTCACCATGGCCAGCAGCATTTTGCGGACATTTTCGGCCTGGCGCGCTTCGGGAGCCAGCAGGTCCAGCCTGTTGATTTTCGTGACCCCTTCGACGAGCGTCGCGATGTCCGGCCCGAAGCGTTCGGCGATGCGCTGCGCGGACACGCGCGTGTCCTCGACCACGTCGTGCAAGAGCGCGGCGCAAAGCGTGGTGATGTCCAGCTTCATGTCCGCCAGGATATGCGCGACTTCCAGGGGATGCGAAAGGTAGGGGTCGCCCGACTTGCGCAACTGCGTGCGGTGCTGCTCGGCGGCAAACTCAAACGCCCGCCGCAGGAGATCAATGTCGCTCGCCGGGCGCGTTTGCCTCACTTTTTCGACCAGCTCGAGGAAGCGCGCCTGGAGGGCCCGCGTGGTGCGCTCCGTCTTGGCGCCAACGCCGACCAGCGAAGACAGTCCTACCGGCTTTTCGAGCGAAGACATGTCCATGTATTTTATGTCTATTTGATGCCTCAGAGGAGAAAAGAGTTCCGGGGGTGCCTTACGTGTGCCGGGCGCCGAGTAGGACAGACTTCAAGTCTGTCGCTCTTGTCATGGGACTGCAAGCCGAAAACCGACAGGCTTGAAGCCTATCCCATTGGGGTCGCGGTGCTTGTCTGGTCGTGATCGAGCAGGAATATTCAGGGAACGAAAAAAGAAAAGCGGCCCGTTGCCGGGCCGCTTCGTTTCCTAAGATTAAATGATTCAGCCTGGCATCCGTCAGGGCTTGGCCGGGGTTTCCATTTTCTTCTGCTTGATTTCCTTGGCCTTTTCGACCAGATCGTCGGCCTGCTTCAACAAGGAGGCGCGCTCGTCGGGACTGGTGGCCTCGTCAGCCTTGCGGCGCAGGAGGAGGTTCAGATAAGCCATGGCATCGTCGTAATCGGGGCGCAGTTCGATGGCCTTCTTCAGGTCGTCGATGCCCTCATCGATCATCTGGCCGTTCTCCTTGATGTAGGCGTCGCGAACATCGGGCGGCAGCGGGTCATCGTCCTTGAGCGGTTTGCCCGCGTGCGCGAGGCGCCACGCGCCGCGGGCCTCGAGGTTTGAGCGATAAGTGAGCGTCCAGTCGATGACGCCGATCCAATAGTAAGGCTCGGGATCTTCCGGCTTCAGGGAGATGTGCTTCATGTGGTAAGTCTTCGATTCCTCGAAGCGCGCCCGCGTGTAGGGAGTCCCGGCCATGTTGAAGAGGATGGAGCCGATCCCGTCGATGGCCGAGATGTTGTTGGCATCCGCGGTGAGCACGTCCTGGAATTCCTTCACCGCCGCCTGGCCCATGCGGATGTTTTCGTCCGAGGGCGCGCCGGGAATGTACTGCGTCGCGTAAGCGGTTGCCAGATAGAGGCGCGCATTGGTCAGCGTAGGATCGTTGTCCTTGGCATCCTTGAAGAATTCGATGGCCTGGTCATACTTGCCATCGCGATAGGCGGCCACGCCCTTGTTCAGATCGTCGCGAGCCTTCAGCTTGGCGCAGCCCGACGCGCCAAAGCCCACCGCAATCATGGCCACCGCAAACACGGCCACGGAGTTTTTATTATTGGAATGCCGAAAATGCGCAAAAGGATTCATGGCAAACAATCCGTCCCCGCGAATATTTTGTTTTCCCCCGAGAGGGCAATGAAGTTACCTACGCTCGTACCGGCCGAGCTACGATGCACAAAACCGCTCCTGATAAATCCGACAGGTTCCACGCTTCACCCGGCACGTCCAGCGCAAGAGCGGAGCCCGCACCCAATTTCCCGCGCCACACAAATCCTTGCGGGCACAAGCCACAGCCGCACACTCTACACCAGCAATGCCTTGGATCAAAGCAACATTATTTATTTTTTGAGGGCAAAAAAAACCGGCATTCCCGAAAGCAGGCCGGGCCGGCAACCGCCAGTAACCTACTTCCCCGCTTCGAGATTGGCGGTGATCAATCCAACCTTGTCGATGCCGGAACCCCGCATGACGTCGATCGCTCTCGCGACATCGGCAAACCGCACCGCGTCATCGCCCTTGACGAAGGCGACCTTCTCGGCGCGCTCTTTGAAGACGTCGGTAAGGCGCGGCCCAAGCGAGTCCCAGGTGGCGTCCTCATCGTTGATCTTCAATTTCCCGGTGTCGAGAATTTGAACGACGATCGTCTTCTGCGAAATGTCTTCCTGCTGCTTCTGGTTTGGCGGCGCGGGCTGCGGCACCAGCGCGTCCAGGCCTTTCGGCGTCAGCGGCGTGATCACCATGAAAATGATGATCAATACCAGGAGAATATCGATCAGGGGGACGACGTTCATCGTCGCCATCGCCCCGCCCTCTTTTCCTCCAACGTCCATTCCCATTGTCGTGGCTCCCTAATTCAAGTTACGCGTCCCGCTGCAATCCGCGGGACGGATGAGTCAGCAAAAACGAAACCGGGAAGCGGGGACTAACTCCTCGCTTCCCAGAGGAGATCAGTCTGCCGGCGGCGGTGGAGCAGTACGGCGAGTCTGTTCGGCCCGATCGGTAATCAAGCCGACGTTATCGACGCCCGCGGAGCGAATCTCATCCACGACCTTAACCACGGCGCCATACTTGGCGCGACCGTCGCTCTTCACGAACACGGTCTTGTCCAGCCTGTTGGAAATGCGGTCTCGAACCTGGTCCGCAATTTGGGTAATGTCCGACTTGGCGCTGCCAAGATAGACGTCCCCGCTCGCCGAAATACCGACAATGATCGCGTCGTCCTTGTCGGCATCGGGCATATCGGAGGGATTGTTGACTTTCGCCAACTCCACCGTCAAGCCCTTGGAGAGCATGGGGGTGACCACCATGAAGATGATCAACAGCACCAGCATGATGTCCGCCATCGGAATCACGTTCGGCGCCGCCATCTGCGGGCCGACGGTTGGCTTGTATGACATGGGTTACTTCTTTCCGCCCGCACGGCGCGTAATGAAATAGTTCACCAGCTCCATCGAGGAGTTGTCCATTTCGACGTCAAACGCCTCAACCTTGTTGGTGAAATAGTTGTACGCCCACACGGCAGGCACGGCCACGAGCAGCCCAAGTGCGGTGGTGACCAGCGCTTCTGAAATACCGCCGGCAACCGCCGACAACCCGGTAGCCTTCGTGGTTTCAATTCCTTTGAACGCGTTGATGATGCCGACCACGGTGCCGAACAGTCCGACGAACGGCGCGGTCGAGCCGATCGTGGCGAGGCCGGAAAGGCCGCGCTTCATCTCGGCGTGCACGATCGCGACCGAGCGATCCAGGCCGCGCTTGGCGGCTTCGATCACTTCCGCGTCAGCGACCTGCGAAGAAGCGGATTGAAATTCGGAAAGACCGGTGGCAACCACCTTGGCGATGTGGCTCTTCTTGTTGCGCTCGGCGATGGAGATGGCTTCGTCGAGTTTGCCTTCCCGCAATGCGCCCGCTACCTGTTGAACGAATACGCGGGACTGTTTGCGTGCCGCGCTGTACATCAGCACGCGATCGATCATGACGCCGAGTGACCATGCGGACAGAAGAAACAGAATGCCCACTACGACCTTCGCGATAATACTCATACTTCCCCACATTGTCCTCAGATCCCACTGGCCCTGCAGGACAAGCAGGTTCATCGCCCAAACGGCTAGATTACCAAGCATGTGATTCGCTCCTTTTTATTTCGATTGAAACTTGCGGGCCGGAACCGGCGTTGCCGGTCCCGGCCGACTCCCTGATTGGCGGCCTCAATTCGCGGGCTTCACTATTTTTGAAGACCGCTCTCCCAGGCTGCCGTTCTGCTCGAACTTAACCACCCATCGTAAACGTGACTGTTATCGTCGTGTCGACTTCCACCGGGTCGCCGTTCAACAGCGTCGGTTTATAGCGCCATTGTTTCACGGCATCCAGAGCCGATTGCACCAAAAGCGGGTGACCGGAGATCACTTCGAGTTGGGCAACCTTGCCATCCTTGTCGATGATCGCATGAAGAACAACGTTGCCTTGAATGCGGGCTTGCCGCGCCAGAGCGGGATAGAGCGGACGAGTCTGCTGGAGGATCGACGCCGCCGTCACGTTGCCACCCTGCTTGACGCGCTGGGGAGCCGCCGGTTTCGGTGGAGGCGGAGCCACTGCGCTCACCATGCCCTGCCCAGGGATGCCGCCAAACACGCCGCCCGTCTGACCGGGAGTTATCACATCCGGCGGAAGCTCGGCTTCCTTGAACACGGTCACTTCCTTCGGAATCACGCGCGGCTGCATCAGTTTGCCGGACTGGATCAAGCGCGCAACCGGTTTGATGATGGCCTTTACGGGTGGCGGCGGAGGAGGCGGTGGCGGAGGAGGCGGCGGGGCGACCAGCAAAGTCGAGAGCATCGCCTTCGGAAGCGCCTCGGTGTAAATCAAAGGAATCAAGATCAAAATGCCAAGGATTAGGGCCTGCACAAGGCCTGAGAGAATAACGCTCCAGCTCTTGTTCGTTTTCTTCTTTTCGTTTGTAGATTCGAGCAGATCGTCAAACATCGTACGTCCCTCCTGCCGGAAAGCTCCAGGATATTTACAGAGCGGGCCCGCCGCGGCGGGCCCGCACCCGTCCCTAGGTCTTCCGGAGTTTAGTGCCGGCTGCGGTTCCGGATGCAACTACCGCTGCGCCCTGGCCTCTCCACTGGTTCCAGGCCACTACCAAAGGCGCGGCAATGCCAAAACTGGAATACGTTCCTACCAGAATTCCAACCACTAAAGCAAAGGAAAAAGCGCGCAAGACCTGGCCGCCCATCAGGAACAGCACCAGCACCGTCAGAAACGTCAGGCCGCTGGTCAGGATGGTGCGCGAAAGAGTCTGGTTGATGGACCGATTCACGATGGCCTTAAATGGTTCGCGGCGCATGAGCCGCGCGTTTTCACGAATGCGGTCAAAGATCACAATCGTGTCGTTCATCGAATAACCGACTAGCGTCAACAGCGCCGCAATCACCGTCAGCGAAATCTCAAAGTGAAAGATGGAAAAAAGGCCCAGCGTAATCAGGACGTCGTGAAACACTGCTAACACAGCGGCAGCACCGTACACCCACTCGAACCGAAATGCAATATAAACCAGCATTCCACCCAGCGCATACAGAGTCACCACCACGGCCTGACGGCGCAGTTCGGAGCCGACTTTCGGACCAACGATCTCTACGTTGATGATGGCGAACGTGCTCGTATAGAACGAATCGCGCAATGCGGCGATCACATTTGCATTCGCGCCGGAAGCGGAAAGTTCGCCCAGGTCGGTTACCACGCCGCGGCGGTCACGGTCGCGAAACGTGGCCAGTTGGCGGCCAAGTTGGTTATAGCGATCCCCAGCGGCTGTCCCAAACGCAAGGGGATCTTTGCGCGTTAAAACTTCTGCAATGGTGTCAGCCCCGGCCGCGTTGAAATCCTGTTTGCCAGCCTCACCCGCGCCCAGCGTGGCGTGGAGGGCATTGAGGATGGCCGTCTTGCCGGCATCCAGCGCCTCGGCTCCCTGGCCCTTTTCCTCAAGGTTGATCAGAACTTCGTTCCCGTTCGCAGTGGTGAGATCGCTGACCGGAACAATGGTGCTATTGCCGATCCCCTGCTGCGCCAGTCCAGCGCGTAGGGTATCGATAGGCGGGGGGCCTGCAAAGCGTACGTCGACAACCGTACCCCCTTTAAAATCAATGCCATAGAATAACCCGCCATGGGAAAGGATGGAAGCCACCCCGGCCGCGAGCAGCAGAAACGACAAGCCAAAGAAGTACTTGGCTTTGCCCATCCAATCCAGATCCACCTGTTTGAAGAAATTCATGCTCACTCTGACCCGTTAGAGTTGGACACCAACGATCATAGATTTGTTCCCAAAATCGAACTGTTCCCAAAAATCTTCTTAAGTAGCGCAGGCTTCAGCCTGCGGGTGTTTCCGGGCGAGCCAACGCAAAACCCGCAGGCTGAAGCCTGCGCTACTAAATGCTTAGTTCCGACTCGCGGGGCATCTTGGCCAGGTGCCAGTCAAAGATGACGCGGGACACATAAACCGAAGTAAACAGGTTCGCAAGCAACCCGACCGCCAGGGTGATCGCAAACCCACGGATCGGACCCGTCCCGAACAAAAACAAAAATGCAGCGGAAACGATGGTGGTCACGTGCGTGTCGATAATTGTGAGGAAGGCGCGCTTGAATCCTAAGTCCACGGCGGAAACCGGCGCTTTCGACGCGCGCAATTCTTCGCGAATACGCTCGAAAATCAGTACGTTCGAATCGACGCCCATGCCAATCGTCAAAATCACGCCTGCAATGCCGGGCAAAGTCAGCACGGCGCCAAAATACGCCAGCGCCGCCAGCAATAGGACGAGGTTCAGGACCAAGGCAACCACGGCGTTGATGCCCGACAAGCGGTAGTAAAAGACCATGAATACCATCACTACAATCAAGCTGATAATCGAAGCCTGAACGCCGTGCCGGATGGAATCCGCTCCGAGCGAAGGGCCGACGGTGCGCTCTTCGAGATATTTGATCGACGCCGGCAGCGCTCCGGAACGAAGGACCAAGCCAAGATCGTTCGCTTCCTGCTCGCCGAACTGGCCTTCGATTACGCCGGTATCATCGATACGTCCGTTGATGACAGGAGCGGTCTGGAGCTTGTGCTCGAGTACGATACCCAGTTGCTTGCCTATGTTCTGCTCGGTGAAGGGGCCAAATCGGCGGCCCGCTTCGGTGGAAAGCGTGAAATCCACATCATAGAAGCCGATGTTTTTCGTGCTGCGCACAGCGGTCGCGCTGCGCAGATCACGCCCAGTGACAACAGGCACGCGATCAATCACGTACCAGCTTTCTCCAAGGGACTGGCTGGTGCCCGCTGCCGAACTCTTTCCCTGAACGATTTGCGCATTCGGCGGCAAGACGCCCCCGTGCGCAGCCAAAGCCGCCACCTCGGACTGGTACGCAGTCGCGTCCATAACCAGGTGCAATTCCAACTGGCCGCCGGCTTGAATCACACTCTTGGCGCGGTTGGGGTCGCCTTCCCCGGGAAGCTCAACGATGATTTCGTTTTCTCCCTGGCCGTAAGGGGCGACCAACGGCTCCGTCAAGCCCAGCGCATCAATACGGCGCCGAATCGTTTCTTCGGCCTGGTCCATGGTCTGCTGTTGAATGTTCACAATTCGCGACTGCTTCATCGTCACGAGATAACCGGAGGGTTCGCCGGGTGCGGGAGATACGTCCCAATCCGGAAACTGATCGTTAATCAGATTGCGGGCGCTGCCGGCTTGCTCGGAGGCAATGTTGTGTACCAGAATCTGGGTGTCGCTCAGCTTGCGAATCTCGTCGTAGCGGATGGCCTTGTCCCGAAACAAGGTTGTGATGTGGTCCAGCGTCTGATCCGTCTCCTGGCTGATGGCCTCCTGCACTTGCACCTGTAGAATCAGGTGTGTGCCGCCCTGCAAATCCAGGCCCAGTTTGATGCTGTCGGAAAAATTCGACTTGATCCCAGTCCAGGACTTCGGAGGGAAATCCGGCCGCCCCACGAGACCGATCACGCAAGCGAGGATGACGGCTGCAATAAAAAGCGCTTTCCACTTGAGATTTGCGGTCATGGCTTGAACTGGCTCAGGACTCCACGGGTGCGGGCTTTAGTTTTGGCCCGTCAAAATAAATGGAGCGGATCGTTTTTTTTGGCGGGCTCCAAGTAGAACCCACACCCGACCCCGGCCCTACGACTCCTCCTTACCATCTGGTTGCAGGGCGGACACCGCGGAACGCAGGACCTTTACCTTGACCTGATCGGCGATGCGAAGCTGGACCGAATCCCCCTCGAGCCCCACGATCGTCCCAAACAAACCGCCGTTCGTGATGACTTTGTCGCCATTTTTAAGGGCGTTGATCATTTCCTGGGTCTTCTTCTGGCGGCGCTGCGCGGGGAGGATCAGCAACACGTAGAAAATGCCCATGATGGCCAGAATCGGCAGTAGCTGTAATAAAGAACCTCCACCCACGCTCTGTGCAATCAAAGACAGACTTACCTGTGACGACAACAAGGACATCGCTGCGACCCCACCCTCCAGTTACGATTCATCCCTTGGCGAATTGCTGCGGACAAAAATAGGCCCCGCCGCTCTCAATCTCCCCGGAGGGCAGCACCACGAAGTTCGCACCGAAGTTCCGGGCCTGCTCCACGTTTCGCCTGAAGCATTTCGCTTGAGGGCGCGACCCTTCGCGCGGCCCGAGCGCCCTGAGAGAAAAACCACAGACTGAAGTCTGTGCTACTTAGGGTTCACCCGCTTCGATGCGCGCTTGGAACTCCGAGGAGAATTCCGCCAGTTCCCCGAACGCGATAGCCTGTCGAATCTTGCCCATAATGTCAAGGAAAAATGCAATGTTGTGGTGGGAGTTCAGGATGGATGCCAGGATTTCATTGGCCTGAAACAAGTGGCGCAAGTAGGCGCGCGAGTAGGTACGGCAGACCATGCAGGAGCAACGCTCATCGAGCGGACGGGGGTCATCGGCATAAATCGCATTCCTGATGTTCACCCGGCCTGTGCTGGTGAAGAGGCAACCGTTCCGCGCGTTCCGCGTCGGCAGCACGCAATCCATCATGTCGACTCCGCAACGGACGTAATCGGCAAGCTGCTCGGGGAAGCCAACACCCATGACGTAGCGCGGGCGATCCTTGGGGAGCTCTTCTGTGGCCACAGCGGCCATCTCGCACGAAAGCGCGTGGGGTTCGCCGACGGCGAGGCCTCCCAACGCGTAGCCGGGAAAATCAAGATCCACGAGTTGGCGCGCGCTCTCGCGGCGAAGATCGGCGTGCGTGCCGCCCTGCACGATGCCGAACAAGACTTGGCCTGGATTGATCGAGGCTTCCACGTTTGTGCGGCCCGATTCCATCGGGGAGCGCCCGTCGTTCCTCGCTGCGCGAGCATAGTCGCGGCAGCGGCGCGCCCACTCCGTTGTGCGTTTCGCGGCACCGGCCGTGCGCTCGCGATCGGCGGGGTATTCGATGCACTCGTCGAACACCATCGCGATGTCCGAGCCGAGCCCCTGCTGAATCTCGATGGATTTTTCAGGCGTAAGAAAATGCTCGGACCCGTCCAGGTGCGAGCGGAAAACCACGCCTTCGTCGGTGACTTTCCTCAGATCGGCGAGGCTGAACACTTGAAAGCCGCCCGAATCGGTGAGGATCGCTCCCGGCCAGGACATGAATCGATGCAGGCCGCCGAGCTGGCGGATCCGTTCGTGGCCGGGACGCAAATATAAGTGATATGTGTTGCCGAGCAGAATCTGCACGCCAAGCTCGGTGAGCGCCTGTTGCGTCAAACCCTTCACCGTTCCGGCCGTGCCTACCGGCATGAAGGCGGGCGTATCGATCACGCCGTGCGGCGTCGTTAGACGCCCGAGCCGCGCACCAGTGGGATCCGTTTTCAGAATCTCAAAATGAAAGTCCATCAGTTTCAGTCTAGCAGGACGACGGGGCATTGCTACATTTCGATGTCGTTCTTCAGTGGGCTTCTGGTCCTCGGAACTAGATTTAGTTTCTGATGGGCATCCCATCTGCGATGCGAACTCAATAACCTAAGTGGCTTGGGTTATACTGTGGTGCGTGCCCACGTTGTCGCGCCAACGGCGCGGAGGATGCCGGCCCGGGGCAACGCCCCGGGATCGTGCCCAAATATTGTCGCCCGCCCTGAAAGGGCGGAGGGATTCCCGCGCCCCTTCAGGGCGCAAGACAATCGATGGATTCCGAAACCCAGGGCGTTGCCCTGGGCTAGCGCGCGGCGGCGCTTTCAGCGCCACAAGATGTGGGCTTGGTTGAGCATTGGTAGCTTCGCTGTGGGAGAAAATGCATGCGTAAGGGAACACACAAAGTCCATGTTTCCAGTAGCCAGATTGATTCTGCCGTAGTACGCGCGCGGCAATTCGAGGCCAATGATCCGCGTGTAATTAAAGTGCGGTATGAAGCGAAAGAGGATTTGGTGACCCTCTATTTTGCCGACGGGCTAAAAATTTCCATACCACGAAAACAGTTGCAAGGTCTCGAACGCGCGAACCAATCGCAGCTATCAAGAATCGAAATCGTGGGCCATGGGACTGGTCTTCATTGGCCATTGCTCGATGTCGACCACTACATTCTCGGCCTGCTCGAGCATCGATTTGGAACGAAACGATGGATGAACGAAATAGGGCGCAGGGGTGGATTAGTAAAGAGCGACGCCAAAACTAAAGCCGCTAGAAGGAATGGTTTAAAGGGTGGAAGGCCAAGATTGAGTTCCGTTCAAAACACCAGACGATAAGAAACGAAGACAGCAAACGTGATTCCAGTCGGGGGTGAGTTGTAGGGGCACGGTCCGCCGCGGCGGATGCCCCTACAACATCGTGTCATTCAATGCTGGCCGGGAGCGCCGGAATCGCGGCGATGAGGGACTGCGTGTACGGGTGCGCGGGCGCGCTGAGAATTTGCGCGGCGGGGCCTGTTTCGACGATGCGTCCAGCTTGCATGACGGCGATACGCGTGGCGAGTTGCGCGACGACGGGCAGGCTGTGCGAGATCAGCAAATAGGTGAGCGCGAAATCGCGCTGCAAATTTTGCAGCAGCTCGAGAATTTGCGCGCCGACAGAAACATCGAGCGCGGAAACCGGCTCATCCGCAACGACGAGGCGCGGACGAAGCACCAGCGCGCGCGCGATGCCGATGCGCTGGCGCTGGCCGCCGGAAAATTCGTGAGGGTAGCGAGCGAGCGCGTCTTCTCCGAGGCCGGCGGCGCGCAACATTTCGACGACTCGCGCGCGGCGCTCGGTGCGGGCAAGTTGCGGCTCGTGAATTTCGAGCGGCTCGGCGACGATGGCTCCCACGCGCATTCTCGGATCGAGCGACGCGAACGGATCCTGAAACACCATTTGCATCTCGCGGCGCAGGGCGCGCAGGTCCGTGCCGCGCGCGGCGAGAAAATCGCGGCCGTCGACCAGCAACTCGCCGGAGTCCGGTTCGATCAAGCGCAAGAGCATGCGCGCGAGCGTCGTCTTGCCGCTGCCGGATTCGCCGACGATCGCGAGCGTTTCGCCCGCGGCAAGTTCGAGGCTTACGTCATCAACCGCTGCGACGCCTGAGCGCGCGCCGCTGTTGGATCGCGACAAGTCCATTGCGAACGCGCTGGCCGGGGCGGAGAACGTCTTCCGCAGATTGCGCGCCTCGAGAAGCGGAGGAGGCATCAGCGCGCGCCGCCCGTCAGGCCAGCGGCTAAAGCCGCGTCGATTCTGCAATCTTTACGGCACGGCTGAAGCCGTGCCCTACAAAGATTTGCAGTTGGTACGCTGGGTATGAAGCCAGATCCAGTGAAGCCAGTTCCACTGAAGCCTGTCCCACTTGAAGCGTTATTCATTCCGGCTTCTCCGCGATCAGCAGCAAAACCGTGTGCCTGAATTCGAGGCCGCTGGCAACTTTATCCGAGCGGCGCGGGCGAAACCCGGAGCTATCGTTGCCGATGCAACTTTCCATCATGCGGCGAGTTTGCGCGTAGACGGGATCGCCTGGAGCTTTACCGGCATTCCCCATCCAGACGTTGAAATCGTACCAGTTGTCGTGGATATTTTCGGACACGACACGCAACTCCAAATTCCGGATCAGTGCGTGGAAATTCGCGACGCTTTGCGAGTAGGTATGCGAAGGATCGCGCACGCGCTCGATGCTGTTCTGGAACGCGGCATCGCAGCCCTCGGGCACGATAATGTCGGTGATCGCCAGGCGGCCTCCGGGCTGCAACACGCGCGCCATCTCGGCCAGGGCGCGCGCCGGATCGGTCATGTGATGAAACGCGTAGCCGCAGGACACGATCCCGGCGATGCCGTCGGCAAAGGGCAGCGCGTAAATATCGGCGCAGAGGAATTCAATATTGGTGATGCCGTCGCGCGCGGCTTCGGCGCGCGCTTTCTCGACCATCGCCGGCGTGAGGTCCGCGCCGATCGCGTGACGAACGCGCTTGGCCAGCGGAAGCGTGTACGTGCCGGGGCCGCAGGCGAGATCGATGGCCAGCAGCTTGTCCGCGTTTGCCAGTCCGGCCGTGGCGCGTTCGGCCAGCCGCTCGCTTTCCTCGATTCGCGTGCGGCGGGTGGTTCGGGCAAAGGCGTCCGCGGTTTCCGTGAAGCGTTCGCGGATCTTGTCTTCGTGACTCGTTTCAGCGCTCATCGTTGTCGTGTTCCCTCGCTCCTGCATGTAAAAAATGAGATCGTGAATTTAGTAGCACACGCTTCACAGGCTGCGGAAAAACTTAACTTTTGTCATTCCGAGGCGCGCTGCGCGCCGAGGAATCTCTCTTTCTTTGGCTTTCGATCGAAGAGAGATTCCTCGCTTCGCTCGGATGACAAAATAAAATACTTTTTCCGCAGCCTATTCAGTCTGTCGGGTTGACAACTTACAAAAAGCAGACAGGCTGAAGCCTATCCTACTCAAACCAGAATGCAGCGCGCGCGATGTTCGGGGCCGGCGGGGCGCAACGCGGGCATGGCCGTCGTGCATTCGGCGACGCGCAGCGGGCAGCGCGGCTCAAACGCGCACCCGGGAGGCAGCGCGGTGAGCGACGGCACCGTGCCGGGAATCGGCTCGAGTTTGTGCCGCACGAGTTGCGGCGAAGCGCGCAGCAGGCCCGCTGTATAGGGATGACGCGGGCGCTCGAGGACTTCGCGCGCGGGGCCTTGTTCCACAATGCGCCCCGCATACGTGACCGCGATGCGATCCGCTACCTGCGCGACGACTCCGAGGTCATGCGTGATGAAAAGAAGCGCGAGGCCGAGATCCCGCCGCAATTGCGCGAGCAGCTCGAGGATTTGTTTTTGCACTGTAACGTCAAGCGCGGTGGTCGGCTCATCGGCGATGAGCAGACGCGGGGCCTTCGCGTCGTCTCCAGCGAGAGCCATTGCGATCATCGCGCGCTGGCGCAAGCCGCCCGAGAGCTGGTGCGGATACTGGCGCGCGCGCATGGCAGGCTCAGGCACGGCGGCGCGTTCGAGCGCCGCGAGCACGCGGCGATCGACTTCCTCGCGCGAAAGTCCGGCGTGATGCGCGCGAATCGCTTCGGCAATTTGCGCGCCCACGCGCATGACGGGATTGAGCGCGGTCATCGGCTCCTGAAAAATCATGGCGATATCGCGCCCGCGCACGCCGATTCGTTCGCGTTCCGGGAGCGTGAGCAAATTTGCACGCGACCCCACGGCGCCGTTCACGCCGGAGAACCACGCTTCGCCGCCCACGCGCGCACCCGGCGGCAGCAAGCCCATCAGCGCCAGCGCGAGCATCGACTTCCCGCTCCCCGATTCGCCGACAAGTCCGAGCGACTCGCCTGCATCGAGCGCAAACGAAACGTCGTCCACGGGACGAATCCATCCCGCCGGCGTGGGAATCTCGACGGTGAGCCCGCGCAGCTCGATCAGTGCAGCCATTGTTACATCATAAAACGGATTTTGCGCCGCAGGGCAGAATACGGCAGTGGATTCATTTGAATTCCAATCATCAGATGAACTATATACTTATCCGCATGGAGCCCATTGGCGCGCAACTTATTTCGATTGGGGCGATGACCGAACAGGACTGGCCTGTAGTCCGAGCGATATACATAGAAGGGATCGATACTGGAAACGCCACGTTTGAAAAATCGCCTCCCGAATGGGCCTCTTGGGATGCAGGCCATCTCCGCGCGTGCAGGCTCGTGGCACGCTCGGGAGGCGGAGTGCTGGGGTGGGCCGCTCTCGGTCCGGTTTCAAGCAGGTGCGTATACGCGGGCGTCGCGGAGGTTAGTGTGTACGTCGCGCGACAATCTCAAGGCCAGGGAATAGGAATGAAATTATTGGCCTCGCTCGTTCAAGTTTCGGAACGTGAAGGCATCTGGACCTTGCAAGCGGGAATTTTCCCGGAAAATGTTGCCAGCGTGGAATTGCATAAGCGTCTCGGATTTCGCATTGTAGGTACGAGGGAAAAGCTTGGCTCCCTGGAGGGACGCTGGCGAGATGTCCTGTTGATGGAGCGCAGGAGCTCGGTCTCAGGTATCTAACGCCCCCTTTTTGAGGGGTTTCACAACTTTCCCCAACGGCGAAATTTTTGGTTATCGCTTTCAAATTGTTGCGCTGGGCAGAAACGGCATATAGTGACGCCATGCCGTCCGCCGAATGTCCGCAAATCGCATTGACCTTCGTTGGGCACGTAGCCTGATGAGGAATATTTTCGGAGGAGAACGTTCAATGAGAATGCAGAGAATCGCCATGAAAGTTGTACTGCTGAGCGCTGCGATCGCCGTGTTCCCGCTGCTCGCGCAGGAAGTGGTACCGGAACCTACGTGCAATCACTGCTCGGCTGTCTATATCCCCAGGAGCGAGCTGGATGGCTATAACCAGCGGGCCATCGAGCACAAGCTCGTGGATCAGCAGGTGCGCTCGGTGGATGTCGGAAAAGTGCAGGTTGGCATCGGGAGCATCTATCGCGGCAAGCTGGGCCAGGCCACGGGCGCGGAAAACATCGTGGCGGAAGCGGTGGCCGAGCACGAGCAGGTGAGCGAAGTCTATTACGTCATCGACGGCTCGGCGACGCTTCTGACGGGGCCGGACCTGGTGGACCCGAAGCCGCGGCCGAGCACGCTGAAAACCGTGCGCGAACAGAATGGTCCCGGATTCAGCGCCGCTTCGATCAAGAATCCGGAGACCCATGAACTGAAGGCGGGCGACATGATCATCATCCCGGCGGGGACCGGGCACTGGTTCACGAAAATTGACGATCACATCCGCTACGTGATGGTGCGGCTCGACCCGGACAAGATCCTTCCGCTGAAGAGCGAGGCGCAATCGCAGACTTACTTGAAGAGCGCCTATAGCCCGACGCAGGGGAATTTCTAATCGCCAATTACGACGAACGCCGGATTGATTTGTTGCCGGCTGCGTCGCACGCCGATGCGGTGGGGCTTTTCGTAGCACAGACTTCAGTCTGTGGAAGTTGACTTTCACCCGCGCGAAATTCCACAGACTGAAGTCTGTTCTACTAGTGACGCCATGCCGACCGCCGAATGTCCGCAATGCCACATGCCCACGGCGTCCGCCATGGGCAAAGCGTATTGCCCGCAGTGCGGGTGGAATCGCGGGGAGGCGGAGAAACAGACGCGGCTGTTTTTGCGCCTATTGCCGGCGCTCGTGATTCTGTTCGACGCGCCGTTGATCATCTGGATTTTCATCGGGCACGCCGAGGTTTCCGTTCTTGCCGTGCTTGGCCTCGTCGCGATTGTTCCGGCGATTCTCGTGGTTCTCGCGGTGAAGGGAAAAATCCGGATCGGGGCGTTCGGGCATGATCCGGGGAGGCCGTTGTGACGGCATCATTTCGAGACGAGGCAAGCTCGAGCGGAGCGCCGGGCGGAGGCGTCTTGGGACCCTATGACGAGATGAGCCGCGTGCTGGCGGAGCTGCCTCGGCCGCGGCCCGTGCGGGTGAGCCGCCGGGGGAGAACGATGGCGGGGGTGGTGTCGGCTATTCTGCTTGCTTCGTTGGGAATGTTCGCCGCCGGCTTGACGGCGCGATCGGCGGTGGCAGGTCAGAATGCCGGGCCGCCGCAGGTCCTGACGTTCGGGCTGCCGATCGTCATCGTTTTGGTGATGGTCCCGCTGATGCTGCGAACGCTCGGACAGCAGAAGGTTCTTCTCGCCGAGGGAGAAATGGCCACGGCGAATGTCACTAAACGATGGATGGCGCGCAATGGTCCAAACATTCGCTACGAGTTCACTACACCCCTTGGCGAACATTTCATCCGCGGCGCAGCTGACGGTTCGCGCCAGCTTTCCGTGGGAATGAACGTGCCGATTTTTTACGACCCGCAGAGCCCGAAGAAGCAGCTCGCATTGTGCGCGTCGTTCTATGAGGTAGTCCTGCCAGGCAAAGAATAAAACTTTCAGTGTGTGGCCGGTTGGGCGGCGAGATCGCGGCCCTCGATCATTACGGCGAGATCGCGGCCCTCGATCATTACGGCTTGAAACGCCGCATCGGTCTGCACGCCATCTCGAACGAGAGCTTGCACCCGGGCGCCCACTTCTTTCACTCGAGGGTCGTTCGGATCCAGGTCGCCCTTGAGGCCATCTATGGAAGCCACGATTTGTCTGGCCTTTTGAATCAGCTCCCGGGCATGCGCTACGTAAGCCTGCTTGGCGGCGACCATGCGGTCCTCCCATTTGGCGCGGCCCGGAAAATCGGCCTCATTACCCTTCAGTACATTTCGCACCAGGGTAGCGCGGTCCAGGGATTCCACTTGGCCGAGAAAGGCTTCCATCGCGACGAGCTTCTCTGCCGCAGAAGGGTCCACGCCGGGCTTGCTTCCAGCCGGCGGCTGCGCGAGTTGTCCGAGTCCGGCGCCGAGCGCGGTGGGGCCGCCGCTTGAGCTGGAGGGGAGGTCCTCGTTGGTAAAGACCTTCGCGACGGGCTTATCGGCTTTATTTTTTTCCTTGTCTTTCTGGGCTTGCCTCGCCAGGTCGCCAAGCGAAGGCGAAGATGCCTGCGAATCTTGCGCGCGGGCGGAGACGCAAGTGACCAAGATCAGCGCGCACGATGCAATGAGGATTAAATTCCGCGCCATGGGTTCCTCCCTTGAGTGACATTCCGGTCCCGCGAAGACGTGTCGATGCTCTCTCCATGCTTGTGGAAGGACCGGAAATTGGCTATGGGCCGGGAGTACTATAATGCGGAAAGAGTAATCCGCCGAAGCTTGGCGATGCAGGTTCCAGCGGCAGCGGCAGAACGTGAAATTACTTGAATCGCGCGACAAGCAAGAGCAGCGTAAGAATCACGACGGGAATCATCAGGAGCATGGTGGAGGACAGGATTCTTTTCAAAAAAGGAAGGCGTGCGGGCTTGCGTTCCTTGCGCGCCGAGCGGTTGACGATCTCGACACTTTCCGGGTGCGCCAGCGCGGCGGCAAATTCCTGTGCGCCCGCGTACCGATTTTCCGGATCGCGCTCCATCGCGCGATATAGAATTTCCTGCATCTCAATGGAGATTTCAGGATTGATTTCGCGCGCGGACGGCGGATCGTTCACCAGCCGGTCATTCATGACGGCGAACGGGTTGGGGCCGTTGAAAGGCGTTTGCCCGGTCAGCATTTCGTGAAGAATGACGCCGAGAGCGTAGACGTCGCTTCGCCCGTCGCTGCGCTTGCGCTTGATTTGCTCGGGCGAAATATAATCGGGAGTGCCCATGGCGTTTGAAAATTTGGAAAATGTGAGGCGGCGCATGCCTTCTCCGGCGGCGATGCCGAAATCGATGAGCTTGATAGCGTCTCCTTCGCCAACCATGATGTTTTCCGGTTTCAGGTCGCGATGCACAACACCCTGGCTGTGAACGTAATCGAGGGCTTCACAGACTCCGATCGCGATGCGTGTCGCGCGTTCAACGGAGAGTTTTCCTTCCTTGGCGATAATTTCGCGCAAGAACCTCCCATCAATCCATTCCATCACGATGCAAAGCTGATCCATATCTCCGCTGTCGATCGTTCGCACGACGCCGGGATGCCTGAGCTTTTTGCCGATAGCCAGCTCGCGTTGGAAGCGGCTATAAAACGCGGGGTCGCATTCGAGTTCGGGATGCGGGATTTTGATCGCAACGACCTGGCCGGTTCTGAGGTCCGTGGCGCGATAGATGGTGGTCATGCAGGTGCGCACAACGAACGCTTCGATGCGGAAGTACTCGAACCGCTCGCCCGGTTGAAGTTGTTGCGTCAACATCTGCCGCATCCTTCCTGCGCACGGGGGCACACGGCTACCGGGAGCCAAAATAGCTTTTTGCTGTTAAAGGAAGCATAAACAATTCATTGCGAGCGCATAAACTACGTCAAGCATATTGGATTCAATGAGTTAGAGGTTGCCGCTGCGAGGGCAGCCGTGGAGACGGACCCGGCGGGAGAGTGGCAGCGCATCTTGACGTAGTGATATCGCCGCAAGAGGATTCATTTTCTTGGACCTCGGACGACATTGCCGCTAAACTTGGCGCAAATGCCGAAGAGTGGCTCTTCCGATTCTGAAATGACCCCGGACCATCCATCAACCCCCAGTTGGAAAGCGCTTTTTCGCGTTCCGGGATTCCCCTTTTTCTTTGTGGCGATGCTGGTGTCGCTGTTTGGGACGGGAATGAATTTTGCCGGCGTGACCTGGTACGTTCTGGGCGCGACCCATTCCACGGTGAAGGTCAGCCTGATCGTGATTCTGGTTACACTGCCGGGGCTGGTGGTGCCTCCGTTCGGGGGAGTGCTCATCGATCGCGTGGACCGTCGCTATTTGGGGATTACCATAGACGCAGCGCGTGCTGTGATCGTCCTCGGGACGGCCGCGGTGGCCTACTCGGGACGATTAGCATTATGGGAACTGTACTTGATGGTTATGTTGTTGGGGGTGGGATTCGCGATTTATTGGTCGACCACAAATGCGCTGATCCAGGAACTCGTCCCGCAGGAAAAATTGGTAACGGCCAACGCCACCGTGCTCATCGCCGTGCAAGGCGGAATGGCGGCGGCGGGCGCGCTGGTCGGATTCATTTACGAACGCGCGGGTCTCGCCGGAATTCTCGGCATTGATGGAACGACCTACCTCATTTCCGCGCTTTGCCTGCTGGCGTTGCGGCATGGGTATTACGCGCCGCGCGAAATCCAAAGCAACCGGCTGGTTTCCTCCTCGCCCACGATTGAAGCGCCGCCGGAAATGTCCGAGCCCACGCTGATGCGCACGGACGAAGCGGGGCCCGGCGTTTTGGGTGTTTTCGCCGACATTGCCGAGGGACTGGCCTACTTGCGGCAGCAGCCGCGTGTGCTGGCGCTGGGATTCACGTATGCCTGCATGATGGCCGGAGTGATCAGCGCGAACGTCTTGGTCGTTGCCCTGGCGAAGGATTTGCTCTCCGCGGGCGCGCGGGGTTACGGATGGATTGAGGCTGGTTGGGCCGGCGGGGCGATTGTCGGGGGGCTTGCGGCGGGCATCGCTGCACGAAAAAAACCATACGGCGTGCTGGTCGCGGCGCTGGCCATTCTGGCCGTGGGCCATACACTGTTTCCTTACGCGCGCGTTCTCGGCGTGGCGGTGGCGATGAATGCATTGTTTGGAGTGTGCCGCGCGCTGGGCGGCGTGCTGACGCAGACGTCGATCATGGCCGCGGTGCCGCGGCATCTCATGGGACGCACGCAGTCCGCGTTCTCGGTGATCGGAACGGTTTTGCAGGTGGGCATGAGCTTCACGCTCGGATGGTTCGCCGAGCACGTGACGCTTTCCATCGCTTTTCTGTTGCTCGGCGCGATCTACGGCGGCGGAGTGGTGGCCGCACTGCGGGTGCGCGCGCTTTCGCTGGGCGCGGGGAAAACGCCGGCGTCGGCGGTTTAGTAGCGCAAGCTTCCGCCTGTGGGGTTTCTCTCGCACGAATAAAAGCTAAACCCACAGGCTGAACGGGCTACGGAAAAGTAATTCATTTTGTCATTCCGAGGTCGCCGCAGCGACCTCGGAATGACAAAAATGTGGAGCATTTTTTCCACTGCAAGTAGGAGCGGCTCGATGAAAGTATTCATCGCGGGTGCTTCCGGAGTGTTGGGACGGCGGCTCGTGCGGCAATTCTTGGCGCGAGGCCATTCGGTGACCGGGCAGGTACGCAGCGCGAAAGCGGAAAGCGCCGTGAGAGAAGCCGGCGGTGAACCGCGCCACGCGGATTTGTTCGATGCGGAATCTTTGGCCCAGGCAGCCGAGGGTTGCGATACCGTCATTCACGCGGCCACGGCGATTCCCACAAAGCAAAAAACTACTCCCGCCGACTGGGCGATGAACGACCACATTCGCCGCAAAGGCACGCGCTGCCTGACTGAAGCCGCCGCCAAAATCGGCGCGAAAACGTACATTCACCAAAGCATCGTCTGGGTGGCCCGGCCGAAGGATGGATCCGCATTCGATGAGGATTCCAAGTCAGTTTCCGATCCGAATTACCAATCGGCGATCGACTCGGAAATCATCGCGCGCGAAGCGGGATCGGCGGAAGGGTTCGTCACGGTGATTCTTCGCGGCGGCGCGTTCTATGATTGCGATTCCGCGCACACGCGAATGCTTGCCGATGCCTTGCGGAAGCGCGCCATGCCGATCATCGGCCACGGAGACGCGGAGTGGGCCATGATTCACACGGACGACGCCGCGAGCGCGTATGTGATCGTCGCGGAGCGGCCGCGCAATGGCGTGTGGCACGTTCTCGACAACGAACTGATTACGGTGCGCGCGCTGCTGGAAGAGTCCGCGGCGCGTCTCGGCGCGCCGCGCCCGCGCCGCGTTCCCGTCTGGCTCGCAAGATGGCTTGCAGGCGAGCGCGCCGTGGCGTATTTCACGCAATCGACAAGGACGACCAACGCGCGCCTGCGGCACGATTTCGGCTGGGCGCCGCGCTATCCGACTTACAGGGAAGGCCTCGACCAGGTTGTTGCCGCGTGGAATGCGGAAACATCACCTTAAGCTACTGCTTGACCTGCGGAGAAAGTGGCTTGACTGCGTCGAGTGCCAACAATAAGGTTGGCGCGTGAAAGTTCGTGATATCCTTAAGTTGCTTACTGAAGACGGCTGGTTCTTGTCGCGAACAAGGGGCAGCCACAAGCAATATAAGCATCCGACGAAACCAGGCCTTGTTACGATCCCCGGCCAGCCTGGGGACGACCTGGCACCTGGGACAGTGAATAGCATTCTGAAACAGGCGGGATTGAAGAAATGAAGAAATATCTCATCGTCATCGAACGAACAGACAGCGGTTACTCCAGCTATTCACCGGACCTTCCCGGTTGCGTGTCCACTGGTAAGTCGCGCGAAGAAGCGGAGCGCAACATGCGCGAAGCGATTGAATTTCATGTTGACGGATTGCGACAGGAAGGCTATCCGGTCCCCGAACCTCAAGCAACTTCATCGTACGTTGAACTTCCGGCTTAACCCAAACTTCGATCAGAGGTAATCGCGCGAAGAGCCTTCGAGGAAGGCGCGGAGCTTGCGCGAGCGCGACGGGTGGCGCAGCTTGCGCAGCGCCTTGGCTTCGATTTGGCGGATGCGCTCGCGAGTGACGGCGAAAGACTGGCCGACTTCCTCGAGCGTGTGTTCTGAGCCGTCGTCCAGGCCGAAACGCATCTTGATGACTTTTTCCTCGCGCGGCGTGAGAGTCTTCAGCACGGAAGAGGTCTGTTCCTTCAAATTGAGGTTGATGACCGCGTCGGAGGGCGAGACCACGGCCTTGTCCTCGATGAAATCGCCGAGGTGCGAATCTTCTTCTTCGCCGATCGGTGTCTCCAGGGAAATCGGTTCCTGCGCAATTTTCAAAATCTTGCGGACCTTCGCCACGGGAATGTCCATGCGCTTGGCGATTTCCTCGGAGGTCGGTTCGCGGCCGAGTTCCTGGACCAGCTGGCGGCTGGTGCGGATCAGCTTGTTGATCGTCTCGATCATGTGCACGGGGATGCGGATGGTGCGGGCCTGGTCGGCGATGGCGCGGGTGATGGCCTGGCGGATCCACCACGTGGCGTATGTGGAAAATTTGTAGCCGCGGCGCCACTCGAATTTGTCCACGGCCTTCATCAGGCCGATGTTGCCTTCCTGAATCAGATCCAGAAACTGCAAACCGCGATTGGTGTATTTTTTCGCGATGGAAACGACGAGGCGGAGGTTGGCCTCGATCAATTCTTTTTTGGCTTGTTCGGCTTCGGCTTCTCCCCGAAGTATCACCTGAAGCATGCGCTTCAGATCGGTGAGGCCCGTCTCGCTGGAAACTTCGATTTCGCGCAGCTCGGTGCGGCGCGTGCGCAGCTCCTTGCGCGCTTCGGCGGCATTGTCGCCCTTGGAGGCATCGGCGCGGCGCTCGAGCTTGCCGGCCTCGCGTTCGAGGGACTGCAGCCGCTCGACGGTGTGGCGGATTTTGTCGATGAGCCGCTTCCTCTCCAACAGGTGGAACTCGATCGAGCGCGCCAGTTGCGACATCTCGATGCGCAAGCGGGAAACGTGATACTTCGCGCGCATATAGGGGCGCTTCTTCGACTTCGTCATCCGTTCGAGCTTCGTGGCTTCCCGCAAACATTCGTTGTACAGCTTCGCGATCTTGTCGAGGACCTTGAGCGTTTTCTTGGTCTTGTTTTCGATCTTCTCTTCGGTCAGCTCTTCGTCGTCGAACTGGACGATTTCCTTGATCGAACGGGTGCCCTTACGGAGGTCGTCACCGATCGTCAGCAATTCCTTCAGGATAATCGGGGAGCGCGTAATCGTTTTGAGGACGAGAAGTTGCCCGCGCTCGATGCGCTTGGCAATGGCCACTTCGCCCTCGCGCGTCAAGAGCGGCACGGTGCCCATTTCGCGCAGGTACATGCGAACCGGGTCGTTCGTCTTCTCGAGCATCCCCGGCGTGAGGTCGAGATCGCCCGAGTCTTCCGCGACGGGAAGTTCATCCTTGGATTCGACTTCTGGCGCTTCGGCTACGGTGGGATCGGCGGTCGCGCGAGCGGCCTTTGCCGCGGCGAGGTCTTCGTAAATATCGATTCCGTATTTTTCAAAGGTGGAGAGAAGGTCGTCAATCTCCTCTGAGGAATGCACTTCGGCGGGCAGAATGTCATTTACTTCGTCATAGAGCAGGTACCCGCGCTCCTTGCCCATGGCAATGAGCTGCCGTACCTGATCGTATTTTTCTTCGATAGCCAGCGCCAAGGAGTCCTCCAAAAAATAATGCCAGAAGCAGCCCTTACACCGACGCAGAATTGCGAAGCAGGTCCTGAATCAAGTATCGGCAAAACCCGCAACCAACGAAGCTCAAGTTTCGTAACTCGTGCTCAAATGGACTCCGCATGCGCACCAGTGAGGTGATTCTTTGCCTCGCAAACAAGGCTTTCGACCCCGCGCGCGCTGCGATTTCGCAAGGGAGATCCCCACACGCGTTTAGATGCAAGTTGCCATTCCCGCGTTACGCTGCCACCGTGCCCAAACCGGATCAAGTTATCTGGCGGCGGGCAAATGCGTCAACCCTTTTGTTTATCGGGTATTAATCAATACAACCAGGGCAAATGCCGGGAGAGCTTTTTGTAGCGCAGGCTTCAGCCTGTGGGTTTTTCTGATCTTTTCTCCCGAAAAGTCAAACCCCGCAGGCTGAAGCCTGCGCTACTAAAATATTCAAAAAGAAATGCGGACTAGTGAGCTGGAGGGTCCAGCCGCCGCCGGAGTTCTTGCTTGCGTTCCAGAAGACGCCTCAGTTCCCCGCCCGCTCCTGCGCCGGCGGCGGCCGCAAAGGATTCAATCTGCCTTTGTACTGTGGACAATTCCTCTTCCGCCCGGCGGCGGCGCAGGACTGCCAGGCAGCTTTCGGCCTCTTCCCAGGTCGGCGGGGCGGCGGATTCGAACGCGATTTCGAACAGGAGCCGGCGGTCGCGGTCCTCCAGCGCCAGTGCCAGCTCGGCCGCGTCCGGGCGGGCGCCCGTTGCACAGGCCTCGATCAACACGCCGAGGATGCGTTCGCTTTCCAGGCCGCGGTGCAACTCCTCGGCGCGAATCTCCTGAGCCAGCTGCGAGCGAAACTCTTCGGCTTCGATCAGCATCTGCACGAGGCGCCGCTCAGCAGGCTTCCCGACGCGGCCCACGAGTTCCGGGCGGGCCTTCACTTCGCTGCGGCGCTCGCTTGCCGCTTTGCGCATCGATTCGCGCAGCACCGGCTCCTCGATGCGCAGTTGCTGCGCGATGCGCGTGGCCCACTCTGAGCGCAGGATGCGGTCCGGAATACGCTGCACGTAGGGCATGAGGAAATTCACCGCGCGAAGCTTTCCTTCCGCGGTGGACATGTCCATTTTGCGGGCGCGCGAAATCAGATAATCGACATAGGGCGGGGCTTCGTTCAGCAATTTTGTGTAGGCCGCGGCGCCTTCGGATCGAATGAAGCTGTCCGGGTCCTTGCCTCCGGGAAGAGCGAGCACGCGCACTTCGGCGCCCTGTTCGAGCAGGATCGACAGCGAACGCTCGGTCGCGGCCTGCCCTGCCGTGTCCGGATCGTAGTTGACGATGATGCGGCGCGTGAACCGGTTCAGGAGTTTTACTTGCGGCTCGGTGAGGCTCGTGCCGCAGCTGGCCACGACGTTCGAGATTCCGGCGCGCGCCACGGCGATTGCATCCATGTAGCCCTCGACTAGCACGGCGGAGTCGCGCTGCCGCAGCGCTTCCTTTGCGCGGTCGAGATGATAAAGAATGTTGCTCTTCGTGTAGATGGGCGTCTCTGGCGAGTTCAGATATTTCGGCAGGTCGTCGCCCAGCGCGCGGCCGCCGAATGCGACGATCTTTCCTGAATCGTTGGCGATGGGGAACATCACGCGGCGGCGGAAACGGTCGAAGAGCCGGCCGTTCTGGTCGCGACTGAAAAGGCCGGATGCTTCGAGCACTTTCTCCGGATATTTCTGATGGAACGCGCGCAGCAGCGCTTCTCCGCCCGACGGCGCGAAGCCGATGCCGAAGCGCGCCATGGCCTCGGAGTCGAGACCGCGGTCGAGCAGATACGCCTTCGCCGCGCGGCCTTCCTGCGTTGCGTTCAACTGCTGCACAAAAAACGCCGCCGCTTCACGATGCAATTCCACGAGCGAAGTGCGCTGCTGATTTTCCTTGCGCTCCTCAGGCGTGCGTTCGCGTGCACGCGGAATCGCGATGCCGCATTTTTCCGCGACAGCGCGCACCGATTCCGGGAACGTGATCTTGTCCATCTCCATGACGAACTTGAAAACGTCGCCGCCCGCCCCGCACCCGAAGCAATAATAGAATTGCTTGGTCTGACTCACGGAAAACGAGGGCGTCTTTTCCGAATGGAACGGACACAGCCCCGTGAAATTCAGCCCGGACTTTTTCAGACGGACGTATTCGCCCACCACGCGGACAATGTCCGCCTGCTGCTTCACGCGATCTGCAAAAGAACCCGCTTCCGCCATAGGAGCACGATTAGCACGCTGGAATTCGTATTGTACACGCCGCGACCAGCGCGTTGCACGGGGGAGTGTGGCAGGCCGGATTCCGACCCGCCAGTTGCGCGACACGGCTGAGAATAATTTACTTCATTCGGAAGAATCTCAGGCGTATAAGTATTGCCTCCCGTAGGCAGGGCACAAAATCTAGTCAGGAGGAATTTCAATGGGTACTCAAGAGAATGTGCAGGTCGTGAAAGAAGGATTCGCCGCATTCAGCCGCGGCGACATTCCGGGTTTGTTGGCGTTAATGGCGGAGGATGTGGAGTGGCATATACCCGGCGCGGGATTGCCGCTGGCCGGCACGTATCGCGGGCGGGATGGAGTCGCAAATTTCTTTCAAAAGCTGGCTTCCCAAACGGACATCTTGGATTTCCAACCTCGTGAATTCGTGGCCGATGGCGACCGCGTTCTCGTGGTGGGTTGGGAGCGCTTTAAGGTGAAAGCTACGAACCGGACCGCCGAGGTCGACTGGATCATGGCTTTTACCGTTCGCAACGGCAAGGTCGCGATATTCCGCGAATACTCTGACACGAAAGCGATTGCAGCTGCCTACGAGTCAGCCGCTCGCGCCGCCGACTGAATCGGCGATCTCGATTCGGTTGGATATTCTGAGGGGGGCACGCGGTCTAACAAATTGCCCCCTTCACGAAGCTCGACTCTTGCCTTATTCCTCGACGAATGTGCGCAGCCGTTCGAGTGCGTCGTCCCATTGCAGTGAAATAAGCTCAAGGTAGCGGCGCGCTTCCCGAAGGCGCCTCTGCTCCAGTTGCCAGATGCTCTCGCGCCCGCGCCGCGTGCTGCGCACGAGACCCGCCCCCTCCAGCACGCGCAGATGTTTGGTGATTGCTTGACGAGTGACGCGGGAACTCGCCGTGAGCCTGGCAATGGACATCGGTCCGCGATCGCACAGGCGCGTGATAAGCCATAGGCGGGCCTTGTCGCCCAGCGCGGAGAAAAGGAGAGCGGAGTTCCTTGACTGCGCCCTTCTCCTCGGATTATGGCGCCTGGACAAGGTATTTCTCGATGAGCCGAGTTTGCAATCCCCAGCCACCCTCATTGGCGGTAAACGCCTTGGCGCGCCGAGCCAGCGGAATTTGATCGAACCCCGATTCCGAAATCGTAAGCAGAATACGGCCGGTGGCGTCCGCCAATTCGAATTCGATCAGCGTCGTCGGCTCCTTCGAATAGTCGACGCCCTCCTCCACTGCATAGGGATGCCAGCGAAAGGAGATTCGGCGCCTCGGTTCGATCCGCTCCACCGTCCACTCGAAGGCTTTTCCAGCGTAGGGTTCCTGCATCTTCGCGACTTCCGCATCCACAGTGGTTGGCGTGATTTTCCCGGTCAGGCGCGCGCCCTCGACGAAAGGCCCGTCGAAGACGACCCCGAACCAACTGCCAAACTCCTTGGCGTCGCTGATCGCGCGCCAGACGCGCTCCCGCGGCGCGCGCAAAAGATTTTTTTTCTCAATACGGTCTGTATTCATACGCAACCTCCTGGTTGCATATTATTACCAGCCTCGAGCATGACATGCAACCACTAGGTTGCATGACACGAGGAGCCGCGACCATGCGGGAAATGCCGCTTGCCGCTTTAGCCGCTATCCGCAGGCCCTACTCCTTCAACTCCACCAGGGTTATTGCCTGTCCGCCGCGGTCCTCAGCTTCGAACCGGATGGATTCGACCAGCGGATGCGTCTTCAGGAATTCGCCGAGGCCGCGACGCAACGCGCCCGTGCCATGGCCGTGGATGATGCGCACTTGCGATGATCCGGCGAGCGTAGCCTGGTCGAGGAACTTGTCCACACGGCGCGTGGCTTCCTCGACGGTGCAGCCGATCAGGTTGATCTCTTCGCCGGCGGGCTCGGTCGCAGGCTGCGTGCGCACGGTGACGCCTTGCTGCAGGACGCGCTTTTTAGACACCTCCTCGCCCACGAGCGCAGTGATGTCGGCGATCGCGACTTTCATGCGCAGCGGGCCGGCTTCGACTTCGGCGCTCGTTTCATCGCGGCGGCGCAGCGTCACCGGGGTGGGCAGGCCGCGCACGCGGACGCGCGCGCCGGGAACGAGGTCGCTCTGCGCAACAGGCTTCGCGGCTTGCGAAGCCGCAATTCCAAGATCGGCTTGCGAATCGGCCAGGTGGGCTACGGTTGCGGCATCGGCTTGTTCGCGCGCATCACCGCGCGCTTTCACGATTTTGCGGTGCGTTTGCTTTTCGAGTTGCGCGCGCAGTTCGCGTTCTTTCACACCCTCGATGGCGCGCGCGACTTCCTTTTCGTGTTTTTCAATCGTCTGGATGAACTGCTGCTCGAGCTCTTTCAGGCGGGTTCGTTGCCGGCCGGTCCACTCGGTCTGCAAAAGCTTTTTTTCTTCGGCGAATTCTATTGCGGCGCGCGCGGCTTCGCGCTTCAGCGTCTCGAGTTCGTCGCGGCTGCGATGCAGGTAGGCGATCAGGGCGGCGGCTTCGTGCGCCTCGGGCGAAAGCTGCGCGCGGGCCCGGTCGATCACATGGGCGGGCAAACCGAGGCGGCGCGCGATGTCGATCCCGCTCGAACCGCCGGGCACGCCGACCATCAGTCGATACGTCGGCCGCAAATTTACTTCGTCGAATTCAACGGCGGCGTTGAGGACGCCAGGCGTGGTTGAGGCGTACGTTTTCAGGCGGTCATGGTGCGTGGTCGCGAGCGTCAAGCAGCCGCGCTCGCGGAATTCGTCGAGCAGCGCGACGGCCAGCGCCGCGCCCTCTTCCGGAGCCGTGCCGGTGCCCAGCTCATCCACGAGCACGAGCGAGCGCGGCGTGGCGGCTTCGAGCATGGCGCGCACGTTGAGGATGTGCGCGGAAAATGTGGAGAGATCGGCAGCGATCGATTGCTCGTCGCCGATGTCCACGAGCACACGATCGACGAGCGGCATGCGCGCCGTATCGGCGGCGACGGGAATGCCGGATTGCGCGGACAGCACAGCGAGGCCAACCGTTTTGAGTGCGACGGTCTTGCCGCCGGTGTTCGGGCCGCTGATGACGAGCACGGTCTTCGTTCCTCCGAGCGCGAGCGTCATCGGGACAACGCTGCGGCCGTGCGCGCGCAGAGTATCTGCGAGCACGGGATGGCGCGCGTCTTTCAACTCTAATGAAGATAGTTCAAGCGAATGTTGATCTGAGGAAGACGGCGCAAGAAAATGTTCGTTTGTGAATTGGGGCAGCGTGCAATCGAATTCGCGCGCGAAACGCGCACGCGCGAATACGGAGTCGAGTTCGGCAATGGTCTCGACCGCGAAGCGCAGCGGCCCGAGACTTGCCCGCAGGCGCTCGGTCAACTCGACGAGAATTCGCGTAATTTCCGCCGCTTCGTCCTCGGCAAGTTGTACAAGCTTGTTGTTGTGCTCGATGGTTTCAAACGGCTCGACGAAAACCGTTTGCCCCGTCGCGCTCGCGGCGTGCACTACGCCCTGCACTTGGCGCCGCTCGGCCGCGCGCACCGGGATGACGAAGCGGTCGTTGCGCAGCGTGACGTAATCTCCGCCCGCGTCGCCGCCGCGAGCGCGCAACATGCGCTCGAGCGTTTTTTGAATCGTCTCGCGCGTCCGGCCCATGCTCGCGCGAATCCGTTTTAGTTCGGGAGAGGCGTCGTCGCTGATTTCTCCGTTGGGCAGCACCGCGCGGCGAATGGCCGCCGCGAGCGGGCGAAGATCCGCGACAGAAGTTGCGCGCGCCGCGAGCAGTGGAAATTGCCGAGCGGTAGGGCCGGAACCAGGGCGGCCATTCGCACGAAAGGTGTCGCGCAGCATGGCAGCTGTGTCCGCGAGCGACGCCGCATCGAGCAGCATGGGCGGGGTGAGGACGGCGACAGGCGCTTCGAGTTCCGCCAACCACTTCGCCGGATCAGCCAGCGAACCGAATCCCATTTCGCTGCCGTCGCCCAGGTATGCGACGGCTTCGGCAATCAGTGCAAACGCGGCCTCGAGCGCGGAGCGATCCTGCGAAAACGAAAGAGCGTCGACCGCGCGGTGGCCGGGCGCGCAAGTCGTCTGGCGGCGCAAAAGATCCCGCAGCCGGTCAAATTCGAGAATGTCCTCCGCGGTGCGCGACACGTTTTCCTAAGTTCCCTTTCCTTGCGTGGCGCTACTCGCGAGCCGTGCAGCCAGGAATTGCGCGGCTTCCGCGGGAGTGGGCGCCTGATGCACCAGCGGATCGCTCGACTCGCCCCATCGCGACGCGTGGCCGCGCTCGACTTCGCGCACGCGATCCAGAATCGGCTGCCAGAAATCGCCGAGCACGACGAACGGGCGTCGCTCCATCGCTTTTTTGTTGAGCATTTCCCAAACGACGGCGAGTTCCACGAGCGTCCCCGTCCCGCCCTTGCACGCAACATAACCGTCGCCTAGGCGGACGAGTTCAAACAGGCGCTCCTGCCAGGTGGCTACTCGCGTTTCCTCTTCCACCCAGCGATTGGCGCGCGGGCGGAAAAAACTGGATGTCACCGCGAGCACGCGTCCGCCGGATTCGCCCGCGCCGCGCGACACGGCTTCCATCACGCCGCCATAACCGCCCGTGCACACGGCAAAGCCAGCCGCCGCGAGGGCGCGACCGAGTTCCAGGGCTTCCACATAATCCGCATGTCCATCCTCGGGACGCGAACTTCCGAACACCGTAATGATTTTTGTTTTCTCGAGCATGGCGCCATTGCGCTCCAGTGCCTAAAGGCCCCGATCGTTGCCTTCTGAATGTCGCGGCTAAAGCCGCGACCCACAAAGATTCCGGAAAGTTTTAGTAGCACAGCCACTCTTGGCTGTGCGGTTTTCATTACTTCCACGAACTCAGACGCTATCGACGATCATAAAACCCGCACAGCTAAGAGTGGCTGTGCTACTAAAACCTGATCCAATTCGATTTTCCTTCACTTTCTCTTCCCTGTCTGCAATCCCAACTCCTCGACCATCGCGACGCAAATTGCATCGATGACTTTGTTTGCATCTTGCGCATGAAGGTTATTGTTGTTTCCAAGGATCGAAAATAGGAGCCGCTCGCCGCGAAGAGTCGTGGCGTAACCCGAGAGCGCATTCCCGTGGCCGATCGTTCCCGTTTTCGCGAAGATGCGCGCGGCCGCGGGCGTATTTTTCATGCGGTCTGAGAGCGTGCCATCTTCGCCGGCCACGGGGAGCGTGGAACGGTACAGCTCACCCCAGGGTCGCATTGCGGCATAGCGCAACAATTGCACGGTGGCGCGCGGCGTAACCAGGTCCTTGCGCGAGAGGCCTGAGCCGTCGCTGAGCGCGACGTCGCCGTCGGCGATGCCCGCGGCTCTGAAAAAATCAGACGCGAATTTCAAAGCGTCTTCGTAATTTCCGGCGCCCGCCTTTTCGTGCGCGGCAAGCAGCAAAAGAAGCTCGGCGTGAAGGTTCTCGCTGTTCTTGTTCGTCAGGCGAATCTCGTCCGAGAGCGGAACGGAAGTATGCTCGGCGAGAACGGTCTGCGGCGCGGCGGCGACAACCGCAGAGTCTGCGGCGTGGCGCGCACGCGAATGGCCATCGATCTTCACTCCGCGGGCTTCGAGGAGACGCGCAAGAAGACTGGCCGCGTACTCGGCGGGCTCCTCTATGGCAAACGTGAGCCGGCGAGGCGACGCGTCGAGCGGCATTGTGCCGCTTACATGAAACAAGCGCGAGCCGGGATCGCGCGCCACAGCCAATTTTTCCTCGCTGCCGCGCGAGCCGGTGAGAACCGAATTCTCGATTGTGTAGAATTCGGCCGCCAGTCCAAGATCGTACCTGGCAGAATCGCCTTCGTGAGCGCCCGGGCGCAAATCCAAGTTGAATGTATTGTCATTGACGGCGATCGCGGATACCGCGGCGCCGTAGGACCACAAAATATCGTCGACGAGCCAGCCGCTCGGAAATTGTTCGTGCTGGAACATGCTGTCATCGGCGATCACATCTCCGCTGATTTCCTTCACGCCGCGCGAGGCGACAGCGTCGGCAAACTCGGCAAGAATTTTTTCTGGCGGCCCTTCTCGTTCTTCTTTCTTTTCGTACGGAAATTTCCGGTTGGAGAGATTCGCGTCGCCGCGGCCGATCAGAACGAGATCGCCGTTCAGCACGCCGTTCGCATCGAGCCTGCCGTTCGACACGACGGTGGTCCGCACGCGGTAGTCCGGACCGAGCGTGGCGAGCGCGAGCGCCGTGGTAAATAATTTGGCGTTGGAAGCCGGCATGAAATATCCGTCAGCATTGCGCGCATACAGAACTTCGCCCGTCGCGGCGTCGGTCACCAGCACGCCCCACGCTCCCTTGTCCGGCCCCGCGGCGGACAGCGCCGCCTCGGCGCGTTGCCGGAAGCGTTCCACATCCACGCGGGCAGCGGATTTGCCAGTTGCCGCGCCGGCGCGAGAACTTGCCGATTTGGAAGGCCGCGATTGCGCCGAGGTGTACGCCGCTCCCGCGCAGACGACCATGCCGAAAACTACGCATCCAACCAAAAGTGCGTGTAGTCTTCGGTTCATTGCCATCGAGCCGCTCCCGTGGGGAATTCGTAAACGAAAATCGATTATAGTCCACACGGTTGCCGGAACTGGAAGCGATTGTGGATTCCCAAATCTTACGCGCAACTAACAATCTCTTGAATTTTTCCGGAGGCGGCAACCCGCGCATTGCACGAAGATGCGGGAGGTCATATGATAGCGGTGGCATCCAGCCCGGTTTTTACCAAGCTCCACTTAAAGGAGGAACGAACTCATGAGAAAACTACTTGCCCTCGGGATGGTTCTTGCTCTTGCAGGCGCACCCGTGCTGGCGGCGCGGCCGGATAACGATAAGGAAACGGACCGGCTGGAAAATGCCGGCATGGTGATGGAAGAGATCATGAATATTCCGGATAATATCCCGCAGGACCTGCTCGACAAGGCGGAGTGTGTCATCGTTTTCCCCTCCGTCCTCAAAGCGGCGTTCGGCATTGGCGGAAGCTATGGCCGCGGAGCGATGGCCTGCCGCAGCGGCGAACATTACACCGGCCCGTGGGGCGCGCCCTCGATGATGGCGCTGGAGGGCGGAAGCATTGGATTTCAACTGGGCGGGCAGGCGACCGATTTCGTCCTGCTGGTCATGAACACGCGCGGCGCCAGGGCGATTTTGAGCAGCAAAGTGAAGCTCGGCGCGGATATGGCGGCAGCGGCTGGGCCAAAAGGCCGCGACGCCACGGCGGCGACCGACGCCACGCTGCGCGCCGAAATTCTCTCCTACTCCCGGTCTCGCGGCTTGTTCGCGGGCATTTCGCTTGAGGGCTCGACCTTGCGGCCGGACAACGATGCCAACGAAAAGCTGTACGGAAAAAAATTGACGGCGACGGAGATCATCCGCAAAGGTGCGGTGCCGGTACCGCCGTCCGGGCAGAAGCTCGTTTCCTTGCTGGAAAAGAAGTCGCCCAAGAATCATTCCGACTCAGAATCGCTGAAGTAATTCCGCGCCCGCCAACGGTTGCCGCGTCCTTGCCCGGACGCGGCGGCCTGGCGGGCGCCTGTGTGAGAAGCGCCTGTTCGGAACGGCGTCGCCGCCTAGCCTTGCGTGGGGCCCTTCGTTGGAATTGGCTGGTCACATTGTTGTACGCGACATGTAAGCGGCGCCGCACGAAAATTCCCTGGAGCAAAACGGTTGACTGGAAAAGCGATCTGCCCCATTTGCGAAAAGAGGCGCGCCGAGCGGTATTGTCCCGCCAAGGGCGAGAAAATCTGCGCCATCGACTGCGGGACCGAGCGCGAAGTGACCATCGACTGCCCGAGCGATTGCGCCTATTTGGCGGCGGCGCACCGCTGGGAGCAAAGCCATCCGAAACCGATCGCTGAAGGTGACGTTCCTTTTCCGGACGTATCTTTCCCCTCCGATCTGATTCACACGCGGCAAACTATGCTGTCGGGTCTTGGACACACTGTTCTCATTTATGCTGCAGATCAGCGTTCCCTCGCCGACTTGGACGTATTCGCCGCCGTGCAAGCCATGGCCGAAACGCGCCGCACTCTCCTGTCCGGGATCTACTACGAAAAACCGCCGGAGATTCCCGTGGCCGCAGGGCTTTACGCCGCCCTCGCGAAGTTCATCGAAGAGGAAAAGAAACACGTGGCGGAGCATCCGGAGTTTCCCGCGTTGAAGGACACGGAAATTTTCCACCTGCTGGTGTTCTTTCTCCGTTTCGGGCGGTTGCGGTCCAACGGTAGATCTCGCACGCGCGCATTCATTGCGTTTCTGCGGTCGACGCTCCCAAGCGAGGTGGGCATTCCCAAGGAAGAGCCACGCATTATCTTGCCGTAGGCCGCGCTACTCAAACTAGAATGGCGACACCAGGGAAGTATGTAGCACAGGCTTCAGCCTGTGGATTTTTCTGAGTCGGCGAAACTCAAAACCAACAGGCTTGAAGCCTGTCCTACTTAACTTCCAGGCCAAGACTCAGTTGCCGCACATGCTGGGGGGGCCGCCCTGGATCGAGGGGACGGACGCCAAGGGCGTATTTCTCGCGGAGCGCGGCTACTCGAGCGGAAATTTCATGCCGATAGGTTTCGGGCGCATAGGCTTCGCGGGAAAACCATTCGCGGTACCGCCGCGCGAGCTTGGGAAATTTCGCGTCCAGAAATGGCAGAAATTGTTTTTGCGCCGACGGCATAAGGAACAGCACGCTGGCGGCAAACCATTGCGCGCCGGCATCGCGTGCGGCGCGCGCCAGCGCGTCCAGGTCCTCTTCGCGATCGGTGATGCCCGGCAAGACGGGCATGGCGAACACGCCGGCGGCAATGCCCGCGCGGCGCAATTCTTGAACGGCCTTCATGCGCAGATCGGGGCGCGGCGCGCGCGGTTCAAGGGTGCGCGCAAGTCGCGTGCGCAGGGTAGTGATGCTCAGATTCACGGACACGCAGGAATTCTCGGCGATGCGGCGCAGCAATTCCACATCGCGCAGCACCAAGTCGGATTTTGTGGTGATCGAGATGCTTAGCCCTCTACGCGCCGCCATTTGCTCGAGAATCGCGCGCGTGACGCCGAATTCGCGCTCGGCCGGCTGGTACGGGTCGGTGGCGGTTCCGATGGCGATATGCTCACCCTGCACTTTTTCCATGCCCAAGTCCCGTCCGGCGAGCGGTCCGGCATCCAGCTTGACGTAAATTTTCTTCTCAAAGTCGTGCCCGTCCAGGTCCATGTATTCGTGCGTGTAACGCGCATAGCAATACTGGCAGCCAAATTCGCAGCCTCGGTAGGGGTTCACCGTCCAGGAAAACGGGACACGGGTCGATTCGCAATGGTTCAAAATTGATTTCACAGGCAGTAGGAAATATTCCGTGCCACGCTTGGCGTCAGCGAGCGGGGAGGAGAAGGCGAGACGGGCGATGCCGACGCGTTCGGGCGCGGACCCTGGTGGCAGCAGGGCACCCGGCCCGCTGTCCCGTAGGTTCGGGACGTCGGGGAATAAGGTGGGTGTGGGATCGCTCCGGCGGCCGCGCGGAGTACTCTTCCGGAAAGGAAGGTTCTCGGAGGCCGTAGGAATCGAGGTTGCAGTCGCCATCACCCGTCTCGCGAAGCACGGGTGGAGTATTTCGCTTTTTGTTCGCTATGTCAAGAATTATTTTCGTATTTCATTCGCCTTTGCAGATCACAGTCCGCTCCAATTGGGGCCGAAGGACAGGTGACGCTTGAGACCGTGCCGACTAGACGGCCGGCAAATGCCACGGAATCGAGGGCTATACTCGATACTCTTAAAGGAAGCGAAACGTGGCCAAGATCGGCATCCTGATTATTGAAGACGATGAGGCAAACCAGTCGGCCTTGCGCCAATTGCTGGACTCGGAAGGCTGGCAAGTCCGGGTTGTGCCGGTCGTCAGCCAAGCCCTTAGGGAACTTTCCAGCGGCGTATGGTCCCTGGTGATCGTGAACATCGCGATGATAGGGCTGACGAGCCCGGTCTACCTGACGCTCAGGGAATTGGCGCTGGCGCCCGCGGTCGAGGAAGGCAATGTTCGCGCGCGCGTCCTCTTCGTGGTTCCCGAATCGGCGGCGGCGGAAGTCCTTCCGAGCCTCGAGCGAGAACGATTGCCCTATGTCCTGAAGCCATTTCAATTCCACGATCTGCTCGAAAAGGTGAGCGATCTGCTGATGGAAGCGGCCGCGCTGGCCAACCCGATTCGCCGCGTGCGCCACGATTCCAGCTTGTCTGAGCGCAAGCGCAAGGAAGGGCGCGAGGGCCGCGAATCCGGCAATGCCTTTGCCCCGCGTAACACCAGCATGTTCGCCAAACGCGACGAGTACGTCATGACAGAGGAAGAGATCGCGGAATTCGAAAAGACCGAAAAAGAAGAACGCGAACTGAAAAAGAAGAAGAACCCGCAGCTAGACCGCTATTGATTCCCATCCGGCAACGCTCAATCTCCAATCATTAGTGAACTAGGAACCAGATGCGCCCTGTAGCGGCTGCCGGATTCGCACCGCGCTCCGATCTTGTGTGGCAGAAAGCAACTCGGCGGCTGTCTTGCGCAGAACTGGATGGCGAAATTCGGGAGCCAGCTCGGCCAGGGGAACGAGCACGAAGCGGCGTTCCGCCAGGCGCGGATGCGGAATCTCCATTCCGGCTTCATGAATCACGGCTGCTTCGTAGAAAAGAATATCGAGGTCGATAATCCGGGGGCCGCGCGGGACAAGCTTGCGGCTGCCGAGCTTGCGCTCGGTCGCCTGCAGCTCTTCGAGCAATTGGCGCGGCGCGAGCGAAGTTTCCGCTTCGACAACGCAATTCAAAAACCAGGGCTGCGCGAGAAAATCGACAGGCTCGGTCTCATAGATGGAAGAGCGGCGCAGAACTCGCACGCCGATTTCCGATAGGGCCTCGATGGCGCGTTCCAGATTCGAGGCCCGATCGCCAAGGTTCGACCCAAGGGCAAGGTAGATGAGTTTGCCTTCCGCCATAACACAGAATGAAACCACAGATGAACACAGATAAACACTGATAAGAACAGATCAGAAGCAAATTCAAAATTGAACACAGAAAACTCGTAGGGCAAGGAGGGCACAGGGAATTCATGTAGTCAGTGCTAGTACAATTTCTGCTGGATATTCTCGAATCCGAGAATTTCAATCCCAAGGTTTTATCAGTGTTGATCTGTGTTTATCTGTGGATCCAATCCCGGATTCAATTCAAAACAAGCCGGGCTGGCGGCGCGGCGGTTCGAGGTCGAAATGTTTATAGGCGAGGGCTGTGGCAACGCGGCCACGCTGCGTGCGATCGAGCAGGCCGAGCTGCATCAAGTATGGTTCGTAAATTTCCTCGATGGCGTCTTCTTCTTCGCTGATGGAAGCCGCGAGAGTGCTGAGTCCAACCGGGCCGCCGGCATATTTTTGCAGAATGGTGAGCATGAGGGTGCGATCGACATCATCGAGGCCATGCTCGTCCACGCCGAGCATCTGCAGGGCTTCCTTCGCTACCGCGAGAGTGATGTGGCCCTGCGCGCGCACTTGCGCGAAATCGCGCGCGCGGCGCAGCAGCCGGTTGGCGACGCGCGGCGTGCCCCGGCTGCGGCGAGCCATCTCGAACGCGCCATCGTCATCCACGGCGATTCCCAGGATGGATGCCGACCGGCGAACAATGGTGACCAAATCTTCCGGCGTATAAAACTCCAGCCGGTGCACGATGCCGAAGCGCGACCGCAGCGGCGCGGTCACGAGGCCCGCGCGCGTGGTCGCGCCGATCAGCGTGAAGCGATTCAGGATGAATGGGTGAATTCGCGCCCCTGCACCCTGCCCAATTACCAGATCAATGCGATAGTCTTCCATCGCGGGGTACAGAACTTCCTCGATTGCCGGCACCAGGCGGTGAATTTCGTCCAGAAAAAATACTTCGCGCAGTTCGAGCGAAGTAAGGATCGCGGTCAGGTCACCCTTGCGTTCGAGAAGAGGTCCGGAGCTGGTCTTGATGGTCACGCCGAGTTCGCTGGCGATGATTTGCGCAAGCGTCGTCTTGCCAAGCCCTGGCGGCCCGTAGAGCAAAACGTGATCGAGCGCCTCGCCGCGGCTGCGAGCGGCCTGGATGGCAATCTCGATGTTTTCCTTGACGCGCGACTGGCCGATGTAATCGGCGAAGCGTTTGGGGCGCACGCTTGCGTCGATGCGTGCGTCTTCGTCCAGCGCCGCGCCGGTAACGATGCGGCGCGTAGGCAGCTCCATTCTCGGCTCGCTTCCTGTTCCGGAACTCATCCCTGATATGCCTCGTGCATCCTGATCAGCGATCGTTTCATCCAGTCGCACCGGTCGGACTTATCGAGCAGCCCTTGCGCTCGATTGCGCTGGCGCAGTCAATTGTTGCAGGGCGCCGCGCAAAATAGTTTCAAATGTTTCGGAGGCGCCGTTCTTTCCCGCTCGCTCGACAGCCTCCTCGGCAGCGTGCTGGTCGTACCCGAGATTGAGCAGCGCGGACACAACGTCGCCAGCGGTGCCCGTCGTCGCGACCGGCCTGCGCGCATCTTCGGGGATTTCCATTGCGGCGAGCTTGTCGCGCAGCTCGACAATCATGCGCTCGGCCGTCTTGCGCCCGACTCCGGGAATGCGCGTCAGGCGCGCCAGATCGCCCGAGCGGACCGCGGGCACCAGATCGTCCACGCTCATGCCGGAAAGAATTTTCAGCGCCAGAACCGGGCCCACACCGGAAGCGGAAATCAGCAACTCGAATAAATGTTTTTCGCGCGCGCTCAGAAAACCGTAGAGGGATATCGCGTCCTCGCGCACCTGCGTGTGGATCAACAGCGTGACGTTAGAATGAAGGTCCCCTAGCGCGTAAAACGTCGAAAGCGGAATGTGCACGAGGTAGCCGACTCCGCCCACGTCCACCAGCACTTGGTTCGGTCGTTTATCGCCGAGCGTTCCGCGAAGCTGAGCAATCATCTCGTGGCTACCCGTCCGCGATTATGGCGGCGCGCTGCCAGAGTGTCAACGATATGGACAGTTCAAGTAAGCTGTTTATGGGCAATAAAGCTTGTTTTGGAAGATTCTTTGTGCCCCATGATTTCGTTTGAGTTTTAGGCGGATCAGATAATTCTGAGTCTTATTTTATGAAGTTCAATGCCAAACATGAAGTCAATAGTTCGACAATCTCATGCCGGAGCGAACTCGCTCAACGTTGAGGTCTCGGGAGACTCAACAACTAGCTCCAGCGACCGCCTTTTCAGTCGTTTCAAATACCCAGCAACCTTGACCGGCCCCCAAACTGCGACCGTTGAGATGATCACCATTAGGAAGTGCCTCGAAACGAGGTATTCACCAAGAATATCAACAAGTGCTGCTTCGACCTGCCTGAAAACCTCATTATGCGGCTTTTCATACTCATCGTTTAACTGTCTCACAAGATGTTGCAAGCCCGTGTCGCTTCTATGGGCAATCATCAACGCCAAGGCATGCCAAATGCTCAACTTTGGAAGGAGTGAAATTGACCTCGCGATTGTACTGTCCAGGTATTGAAAAACCCAATTCCTCGCGATGGCAGGGTTCTTGATTGCTTGCTCACGAAGAAGATCTCGCAAGGCAAACAAGCGATCCTGGTGCTGGCGCACAATCAGCTTCTCGCGCTCGCGACGAACGCTCTCTAAGAAAAACACAGCTATTAGGCAAAATGCTACAAACATTATTTATCCTCAATTTGCTGACTGCTATGATGCAATGGGGCACCAATTTGTTTCTCTTGATTTTCCGTTTTCCATTTGCCGAGCCTTTGTAGCTCTTCATCCATCAATTTGACCTGTTTTCTGTAGTAGAACCTCTGGGCAAATAAAGTGAGTGTGAAAAGTGAGCCCATTACAATCAAAGGGTACAACTGACCGATACCCTTACCGAGTACATACAAATCAATAATATCGCGTTTCTGCTCCAAAGAGGCATTGTTCTGAATAAAATACATCGAATACACCAAGAGAAGTCCGGGCCAACCGAATCGGTTTAGTAGCGCCTCAACAATTCCCGCAAATGCAATCCATCCAGACCGCGTCTGCGGAGGCCCTTGCCGATTGCGATTCTTGCTCAAAGAGATCGCACCAACCGGCGACAATCAAAGACCGATCCTCGGTCAAATTTCCGCTCGGCCGGACCGCCCTCCGTTTTCTGTTCTACAAAGTACAATCGACCATTCTCCCGTCCGAAAAAAGTGCACACGTTTTGCAAGGGACGTAAAGATACACAATAACTGAGGGCAATCTTACCTGAAACTGCCGCCTTGTCAAATAAACTACTAATGATAATTATATTCAAACATGAAATCGGAAAACCGGTTGACAAACCCAGTAACTCGAGCGCCGTCCAACCGATAAATACTATAGGTCATCAGATATGTTCACCGCGTCAATCACGCCGATGACAGCGGAGTCGATGGGAGAATTGGGACGGCCGACGGCGGTCATGGCGGAAAAACCTTCCGTGGTGAGCAAAACGCGGTCGCCGATGCCAGCGTCCACGGCGTCGAGCGCCAGAACTGGATCGCCACGATCCGAGCCGTCGAGTTGAAGCGGCTGGACGACAAGGATCTTGCGCCCTTCATGGGAACGCACTTTCTTCGAGGCAACCACATCGCCAATGACGCGGCCAATCAGCATGCGGAGAAGTGTAGAGTCCAATGCCAAAACTTGAAAGAGTAAAATTTGGAATCAGAATTGGGCAGAAGAGGTAGACCGGAGTTCAGTTCACCGGAATATTCACAAAATCGACGATGCCAACGATGGTGGCTTCGGTGGGCAAATCGGCGGGGAGGAATGGGAAGCTGGCTTCCTTGCCGCGGCACCAGTAGATTGTTTCGCCGGCGCCGGCGCCGACTGCGTCGAGGGCGATGACCGGGCGGCCCTTGTCGCGGCCCTTGCGGTCGAGCGGCTGAACGATGAGGAGTTTCTGTCCGATGAGCGCGGGGTCCTTCATGGTGCAGACGACGTTGCCGATGATGCGTCCGAGGAGCATGTTATTTTTTTCTCGCGGCGGCGAGTTCGGCTTCGTGCAGGGCGTCGAGCATTACTTCATCGACGATGCCGACGATCGCGGCGTCCACGGGGCGGTCCTTGCATTCGGCGGCGTTGCGCGCGGAGCTGCCGGTCACGACCAGAACGGTTTCGCGGAAACCGGAGTCCACCGTGTCGACGGCGATCAAATAGCCGGATTCATCATCGCCCTGCGGAGAAATGGGTTTCACGACGAGAAGCTTCTTGCCTTCCAGGCGCGCATCCTTGCGCGTCGAAACCACGGTGCCGACAATGCGAGCGAGAATCATGGGGCCAACATCAACCTCAAATTCAAAATTGCGTGTAGCGATTCGCAAAAAACTCCGGCGATTGCGGGGCGAAACGCCCGAAACGATCAGAGACACAATTGGGCAACGCGCGACGACACGCCGCCATGCTGCACATCGCGAGTGCGCTCGCGACGCAGTCCCGCGCGGCTAGCGTCAGGCGGCGACAGCCGTCTTCCCGATAGGAAGCACGTCCTCGAGCGACTGATGCGGCCGCGCGATGACATGAACGGCCACCAATTCGCCAACGCGCCGCGCAGCGGCGGCTCCGGCGTCCGTCGCGGCCTTCACCGCGGCGACGTCGCCGCGGACCATGGCCGTCACGTAGCCCGAACCGATTTTTTCCCAGCCAACGAGCGTGACCTTGGCCGCCTTGACCATCGCGTCCGAGGCCTCAATCATCGCGACCAGGCCGCGGGTCTCGATCATGCCGAGTGCTTCGCCCATGCTTTTTCCTCCATGGCCGGCCGAAAAAAATTCCGGCCGGCGCAACTGCTGAAAAATCCGATGGCCTGAAATTCAAACGCCGCTTCGCACGCTTATCGCAGCGCGCGGTCCTTGCGCACTGCTTCCTCGATCAATGCTTCGAACTCTTCGCGCGTGACTGAAATGCGTTCCGGCCGCCCTTCGCCGTTCCCCGCGTCATCGCTCGTGACAGGACACCCCGGAATCACCGTGGACGCGGTCGTCGTGCCGTAGCGGGACCGGGCCACGAGCAATTTTTCCACATCACGCCCAGAAAGCAAGACTTGTTTGCCCAGCAACTCCGTCATGAACGACACCTGCGCGAAATGCTCGACCGTTTCCATCCGGAAAAAAGCGTTCAGCAAATCGGGCCCGGAGGTCACCACGCCGTGGTTGGCCAGGAGAATCGCGTCGTAATGCTGGACCAGGGGCTCGAGCGCGTCGGAAAGCTCCTGCGTTCCGGGCGTGCCGTATTGCGCGACCGGGATGCAGCCCAGCGCGATGATCAGTTCGCTGAGCAGCGCCTTATTGAGCGCAATGCCCGCGGCGGCGTGCGCCGTCGCCGTCGGCGGGTGCGCATGGACCACCGCGTGGATATCGGGCCGGCGATTGTAAATTAAAAGATGCATCGCCAGTTCCGAGGAAGCCTCGCGGCGTCCGGCTAGCTTCCGACCGCGCAGATCGGTGATCACCAAATCGTCCGGGACCATCATGCCCTTGCTCATGCTCGTCGGAGAAGTGAGAACGCGGCGCGAATCGAGGCGCACGGAAATATTCCCGTCGGTCGAGACGACAAATGCGCGGGCGTGAATCCATCGGCCCACCGTGCAGATATCGCGACGGTGTTCGTCCTCGGACTTCACGGCTCCCGGAGAAATGGAATCGGGAATCATCGGTTAGGGATGGCTGATTGCAACCTCGCTGTTTCCGTAACTTTCCGGCCAGGACCCGGTTTCAAGCAGCCTCCGGACGGGCGGCGATATAGTACAACTGTCAGGCGTAAATTCCACGTTCCTTCAACGCAAAAGCGACCCGGTCGATCGCGAGCATGTACGCGGCCACGCGGTTATTCACTTGATGGGTCTCCGCGTAGCGCACCACTTCCTCAAAACTATGTTCGAGCACATCTCTTAACCGGTCGTTCACTTCCCTCTCGCTCCAGAAATATCCCTGGCGGTCCTGCACCCACTCGAAATAGCTCACCGTCACGCCGCCGGCGTTGGCCAGAATGTCGGGAATCACGAAGATGCCTTTGCGGTCCACGATTTCGTCGGCGAGCGCCGTGCAAGGCCCGTTCGCGCCTTCGCACAGGATGCGGGCCTGCAACCGGTGGGCGTTCTCGGAGGTAATCTGATTTTCCACGGCCGCGGGGATGATGACTTCGGCCGGCTGGAAAAGGATTTCGGTCGCGCTCATTTTGGCGCCGCCGCCGGGGAAATCCGGAAGAGGTTTGTTCTGGCCATATACCCAATCGATTACTTTCGGAATGTCAAACCCGCTTTCGTTGTAAAGGGCTCCATGAATGTCGGCAACGCCAACGATTTTGTAGCCGGCCTCGTGCAGGAGTTTTGCCGACATCGAGCCGACATTGCCAAACCCTTGAACGATGACGCGCGTGTTCACCCGCATCATGCGGAATTTGGAAATCGCCCTGTCGCAATTGATGAGCACGCCGCGCCCCGTCGCTTCGTGACGGCCGCGCGATCCGCCGAGATCGATGGGTTTGCCGGTTACGACGGCGGTCTCCGTGTGGCGCACGTGCATCGAATAGGTGTCCATGATCCAGGCCATGGTCTGCTCGTTGGTGCCGAGATCGGGCGCGGGCACGTCGCGCTCGGGGCCGAACCACTCGATGAGTTCCGCCGTATAACGGCGCGTGATGCGCTCCAACTCGCCGTTCGATAATTTGCCGGGATCACAGATCACGCCGCCTTTTGCTCCGCCGAAGGGAATGTTGACCACCGCGCACTTCCAGGTCATCCAGCTGGCCAGCGCGCGAACCTCATCCAGCGTCACGGTCGGCGCAAATCGAATGCCGCCTTTGCCCGGCCCGCGAACGATGGAATGATGCACGCGGTAACCGATGAATACTTCGAGGTGGCCGGTATCGAGAATCACCGGAATGTAAACCGTGATTTCCTTGTTCGGATATTTCAGGAATCGATACAGCCCCTCTTCCAATCCCAATTTTCGCGCGGCCGCTTCAAAGCGCGCGTCGGCGGATTCGTAAACATTGAATTCGTTGTGCACAGCAAGCGTGGCCATGGAAAACGCTCCTCTTAAACCAGCAGGGTTGCGATTGCAACCTACAAGGAAACCCCCACGCATTGACGCCGGCCCGCCATCCAAAAATATTTGCGATACAGGGCCGGTCATGGCCAGTATACGAACCAAACCGCGCACGGCGCAAGGAAAGGAATAGAATCTCGAGAGCGATGGATGCGATTCAGTGGGTGGAAGGCCGGCGCTCGACAAATTCCTCGATCAGGAGCTGCGAAAGACGCGCCGAGTTATGCCGCACGACGCCGTGCTCCTCGAGCAAATTGTCAAGCAAGCAGCGCACGCCCAGGCGTTGCAGATCTTGAATATCCACGCGCACGGGCTCAGCGCCACGCGTGTTGTAACGACGCGCCACTTCGGGAGAGATGAGTTGGTTGCTCGCCACAACCCAGTCGATGAACTTGCGCCGCGTGTGGCCGTAAATGACGCGCACGTGATCGGCGAGCGAATATCCCTCGGTTTCTCCCGGCTGGGTCATCAGATTCGCAACGAAAATTCGCGTCGCGGAGGATTTCTCTATCGCTTCGGCGACGCCTGAAACCAGGAGATTCGGCAATAGGCTCGTGTAGAGAGAACCGGGGCCGATCAGAATCAGGTTCGCTTGCCGGATCGCCTCCAACACTTCGGGAAGCGGGCGGACGTGGCGAGGACGCAGGCTCAGGCGGCGAATTTTCTTTCCGCGTTTCGCGATTCGCGTTTCGCCCAGGACAACTTTCCCGTCCGTCATCACCGCTTCCAGCGAAACATTTTCTAGCGTGGTCGGAAAAATTCGTCCGCGAATTGCCAGAACCTCGCCGCTGACGCGAACGGCCTCTGCAAAATCGCCCGTTACGTGGCTGAGGGCCGTGAGGAACAGATTTCCGAAACTGTGTCCGCGTAAACCGCGGCCCTCATGGAACCGGTATTGAAATAGGCGGCCGAGCAACGCTTCATCCTGTGAGAGCGCGACCATGCAATTGCGTATGTCGCCCGGCGGGAGAACGCGGTATTCGCGGCGCAGGCGGCCCGAGCTTCCTCCGTCATCGGTGACCGTAACGATGGCGGCAAGATCGCTGATCGGATGGCGTTCCGACTCCTGCCGCCGGCGCGCGACGTAGTGCTTCAGCCCGCGCAGCAGCATCGAAAGTCCGGTGCCGCCGCCGATCGCCACCACGCGCACTCCACCGGGCCCCACGGTGCGTTGTCTTGTCCTTTTTTTCATCGGGATCGCATCGCTATGGAGCGAGCTCGCGGCACAACTGAATTCAGGCGCCGGAAGCTTCGCGCTCGGGGTAGAGCAATTCGGTAAAGCGGGGATCTTCCTGCAGGAACGCGAAATCTTCGTCGTTGCGGGCGTGGTAGCGGTTTTCCGGACGCAACTGAATCGCGACCTTTAAATTTTCCATCGCCGATTCGGCTTCCCCAGTCAGGCAATCCAACGCCGCCATCGCGTAGAAAACGAAATCAGCCTTGGGCGCCAGCTTGCGCGCGCGCAGCAGGTGATCGCGCGCTTCGTCCCAGCGCCCCAGATTCATCATGGCTACGCCGGCCTGATAGTGATCTTCCGGCGTGCGTAGAGAGGGCGCGGGCTGCTTCGCCAAACGCTGGTCGATGATGCGGAGATGAACCTGCGCGCGATCCGCCAACTCCTTGCTCGGGCCCGCTTGGACCTTTTCAAGCAATTCTTTCGACTTCGCATATTTTTGTTGGTGGAAATGCTGGACGGCCTGTTCGTACGCTTTTAATTGCTGTTCGAATTGCGGGTCCACCATTTGGCGAACCGCTTCCGCGTGCGCCGCGATCTTACTATCTTCCTTACTTTTCAATGTTTTACGACTTCTCGAAGGAGCGGCTGCCCCGTGCCTTGCGCGTTTTGCCGGTTTTCCAGTCCGTGCCATTTTCCGGAGTCTAACAGAGGTCTCATCCATCGTCAACGCAACTGCGGGCGAGCGATTCGAGGAAAGCACAGGTTTGCGCCTCCCCCGGAGCCGCGAATTACTTCTTTGAGGCGGAGGCCTTTGGCGTCGCCGGCGGCGGAGCGGGCATCGCTGCGGCTGGAGTCGGTTCAGGAGTCAACATTTTTTTAGCGGAGTCGGGAATTTTATCCGCGTTGGCAACGAGAAGCGCCAATTGCCACATTTGCGTGTCGTTCAGTACACCCTTGAAAGTCGGCATTCCGGTCAAACGGATCCCATTCCTTACCTTCCAGTAGCTCACCTGCGGCGGATCGTCGGTCACGCCTTTGTCCTTGAACATCAGCGTCGCGTCGGGAAACATATCGCCAGCGAGCGCGGGAGGGGGCTGATCTGGTAAACCATGGCACCCGGCGCATTGGTCCTTATAAAGCTTGGCGGCTGCCACATAATTATCTTCACTGGGTTGGATGGGAGGCGCTGGAACATTCGCCTTATCAATATGCGCATCGAGAGATCGGCTCGCCATCTTCCGCTCCATCAGCATGGGCGGATCCGCAACCGCCGCGGGAGCCGTTCCCGAAACAAAATAATAGTAAAGGCCGCCCGCGAATAACAGGGCTCCCACCAGCACACCAATTACGAAACCTTTCATATGCGGTTTTCTCCCCTATACGGAATTAAGCACAAGAGTATAGACCAACCGTTTTCTTTTTCGGCAATCAAAATTAGGACGCGCCTTCCTCCCGATCGCTTAAACTTCCCGAAAAGATGCCCAGGAACTAAGCCGGGTTGGATAGAACGTACGACAGCCTTGAGCGCTTGGAAGCCAATCGCCTACAAAACCGCACCATTCGGACCTGCCGAGGAATTGGCGGCGGGCCGCCGGCGCCCGTCCGATGCATGGCGAGCAACATGCGGTGGTTTGAGGATTGGCCTGCTTTCACGCGTGTGTTATAAAAGGAGGCCCGGTTCGTCCGGACGACTGTGCCTTTTATCAATTTTCCTGCTCGCGAAATTAACTGCAAGTTGGTCTACTACGGCCCAGGTCTGGGCGGTAAGACTGCCAACTTGCAATGGATCTATGACCACACCGGGACCGCGCAAAAGGGCAAGATGATTTCTCTGGCGACGGAAACAGACCGCACGCTTTTTTTCGATTTTCTGCCGATCGACCTGGGCACCGTACGCGGATTCAAAACGAGGATTCATCTCTATACCGTCCCCGGCCAGGTGTTCTATGAGGCCAGCCGCAAGCTTATCTTGAAGGGCGCCGACGGCGTGGTCTTCGTCGCGGATTCGCAGGAAGAACGGCTGGACGCAAATCTGGAAACGCTTGAAAATCTGCGCGAGCACCTCAAGGAACACAAGCTCGACTTCAGTACGATTCCCTACGTCTTGCAGCTCAATAAACGCGATCTGCCCGGGGTTCTTTCCATCGAGGAGCTCAGCAAACAGCTTCAAGTGAAAGGCGAGCCCGTGAATGAGGCTGTCGCCATTACCGGCCAGGGCGTATTTGAGACGCTGCGCGAAGTTGCCAAGCTGGTTCTCGCTGAATTGAAAAAAGGCGGGTAATCATTCTTCCCAAACGCGCAGCGGCCAGCCGCCCGGTTAGTTTGCCTGCACGGCGCCGCGAACTTGCGGGTTGGGACAAGACTGTCCTCTTCGTCGCGCGCGTCTCTGTATCGGCGTGGTAGTAGCTGTGCGGGGAACTGTCCCTGGGAGCAGTGGACAATCCGGTACGCCGGGCGCAATTTCTTCCTTCTGCGATTTCCGTGGCATTTATAATTGGGTAGCGGAATCCCGATTTCGCCCGGGACTCGCGACCAGCCATGAGTTCATCGCCGCCCATTTCAAGCATGCACAGGCCTGATCCCTCCTCGGATGCGCGCCTGCGCGAGTTGCAGGCAAAACTGCAGAGGCTGGAACGCCGGGACTGGTGGCTCTGGAGCATGGCTGTCGTCGTCATGCTCCTGCTCACGTTTGCCGTCTTCACGATGAGCTTTCCGGGACTCGTCAAAGTGGATGATCCGTTCTTTCAATCCAGCTTGAATCGCGCCGTGCGCGGTCTGATTGGGTTGGTGCTGATCTTCAACGCTTACACCATCTATCAACAGATCACGGTGAAGCGGCTGCGGCGGGAATTCTCCAAAAAAATCGAAGAGATGCGGATTCTGCAAGTGCGGGCGGAGGAATTCGAGCACCTGGCGATGTTCGATTCCCTGACAGGCCTTGCCAACCGGCGCTCCGCTGAAGCGCGTTTGGCCTCAGAGGCTTCGCGTTCCGAGCGTTACGGCCATGCCCTGACCGTGATTTCCTTCGATCTGGACAAGTTCAAGCAAATTAATGATACCCACGGCCATCCCGCGGGAGACCAGGTCCTCAAAGAGTTCGCCCAGCGCCTCTCCTGTGTAATCCGAAAGTCGGACATTGCCGCGCGCATGGGAGGGGACGAGTTCCTGGTTCTGCTCCCGGAATTCACTGCCAACCATGTCCAAATTCTTTTGGACAGGCTGCGCCCCATGGAGACCCGATACGGCGGCACGAAAATTCCGATCTGCTTCTCGGCAGGATGGGTGGGGTACGAGAAAGGCGAAACTACGGAACAATTTCTGGACCGCGCCGATCGCATCCTGTATGCCGCAAAGCGGTCGGGAAAATCGCGCGAAAAGGAAATTTTAAGCGTCCCGTAACTTGAGAAGAGGAAAAGCGGAAAGTCCCCATGGGATCGCGCCGCCCTGCATCACACAAGTGGTTGAACCAAACAGGTTCTTGAAGGAGCGTTACTTTTCGATGCACAATCCACCTTCGTCTTCGCCGGATTGATTTCGGCCGTGTTATAAGGACTTGATGTCTTGCCAGATGCGCATCGCCGGAATCCTTGAGGCTTCGGAATAATGGAAAATCCCACGACTCGAAGGCGCAGCCAGCGCCTGTTTCTTCGGGTCCGCGTGATCCTGGAAGGGAAACTGGCCAATAAGTCTCCCTTCAGTGAAGAAACTCACACCATCATCGTGAATGCGCATGGCGCCCTCGTGGAAATGAGCGTCTCGCTGGATCAAGGCCAGACCGTCACCCTGCAAAACATTGTGACTACCGAGAAAAGTGAATGTACAGTGAGGCTGGTCACACCTGCAGAGGCCAAGAAATTTAATACGGCGATCGAATTCACGGAACCTAATCCGCGCTTCTGGTGCATAAGCTTCCCCCCTGACGATTGGTCCATCCGGGATCCGGACTCAAAAAGGAACCGCTGATTTTCCGGGAGACAACCCCAATCTCGGGCGGCTTTCGTCAGTCCAGGTGTAAGTCTCATTGGAGCAAGCGGATACGGTATTTTCAAATCCCTATGAGGAGTGGGCAGCCCAGGGGGCAGAAAATCAGGTGGTAGATAGCAAAAAAAGAGAGGTGATAACCAGATAGGTCATCACCTCCCGGGGTGGGGTGGGGTGTTGCTGGGTAAACTCAATCCATTAAAGCCGATAATTGCTCTTGGTAATTCGTGAAACCTCACTGGTACAAAAAACAACCACCTCACTTGATTGAGGAAATAGCATACACCGCAGTTCGTGTCAACAACGAAATTGATGAAATAATTTACGACGAGCTGGATCGACGATTTTATGCTGGCAAAGATGGTGATGCAGCGGCGGCATCCAGAACTTCACGGACGCGGCGGCAAAGCACGGAAGGACTATAGGGCTTTCTTAGAACCGCCACGCCGCGCTCCACCAAATCGGCCAGCACGGCAGTTTCATTGCTATAACCTGTTGCAAAAACAACAGATACGCCGGGATTGAGGGCCTTGATAGCCGCAAAGACTTCCGGGCCGCCCCGCCGGGGCATGATCACATCCAGCAAGACAAGTGAAATGCGGTCGCGATTCGCGCTAAAGACTTCAATGGCTTCCTCGCCATCTTGCGCCAGCAAGACGTGATACCCCTTAGCCTTCAGAACGGATTGCGCCATCTCGCGAATGCCATCATGGTCGTCGGCGAGCAGGATCGTTTCGGTGCCGCCGCGGGCCGGCAAATCATCAACAACAGGCGGGCGGGGCTCGCCTTCCGTGGGGGTTTCATTGACCGGAAGAAAAACTCGGAACGTACTCCCCTGGCCAGGCTCGCTCTCCACGTGAATACTTCCACTGTGTTGTTTGACAATGCCATAGACGGTGGCAAGCCCCAGGCCGGTGCCCTTTCCCGTTCCCTTGGTCGTGAAAAATGGCTCGAAGATTCTTTCTCGTATGGCGGCGTCCATGCCGATCCCCGTGTCGCTTACACGGAGTTCGGCAAAGCGCCCTGGCTGGAGTCCCGCGGTGCGGCGGCAATCCTCTTCGGAAAACCCGGCATTGTGCGTTTCGATGGTGATACGCCCGCCCTTAGGCATCGCGTCGCGAGAATTGATGCAAAGATTCATGAGCACTTGCTCGATCTGCGTCGGATCGGCTCGCACGGACGACAAATTATCCGCCAGAGCCGTTTTGATCTCGATGTCCTTGCCAATCACTTTATCGAGCAAGTTCATCACGTCGTGGACGGTTTGATTCAGGCTAAGGCTACGTGGCTCCAGAATCTGCCGCCGCGCGAACGCCAGCAACTGCTGGATCAACGCCGTGACGCGGTCGCATTGCAAATGAATTTTTTTGAAATAACTTTCCAGAGTCGCTTGGCCGGAGGCGGCCTGCTCTTCTCCCAATTCCGCCCATCCGAGAATGGCGCCGACGACGTTGTTGAAATCGTGCGCGATCCCGCCGGCAAGCTGGCCGAAGGCCTCGAATTTCTGCGCTTGCTGCAACTGCTGTTCGAGAGCCCGGCGCTCGCTCATGTCCCGGGAAACGGTAGCGACGAAGCGCGGCTCGCCGGTCTGCGGGTCCTTGACCTGGAATCCCACAAAATCCATGGGCAGGGATTTTCCGGTCTGGCGATGGCGGAATCGCAATTCTCCTTCCCAGTGCCCAAACGAGTAGAGTGCCGGCAAAATCGTGCCATGCACTAAGGGCAGATCGTCCGAGACCACGTAGTCGAGGGAATGCGTCCCTTTCACCGCGTCCGCATCGGCGATCCCGAGCATGGCGCGGCCCGCGGGGTTGACGTATTGCACGTTGTCGAGAAGATCGGCTACGGCGATGAAATCGCGGCTGAATTCCACCAGCGTAAAAAATTTTTGCTTCTCTTCTTCGGCCCGTTTTCGTTCGGTTATGTCCTGAGCCACGACGAGCGCGGCGGCGTGGCCGGAGTATTCCATCCTGTCCAGGAACATTTCCACGTCGATTACCGATCCATCTTTTTTGCGATGGCGCCACTGTCCCGCATGAAGGGCTTCCGGAGTACCGTTCTGAATAGCCGCCAACAACTTCGGAACTTCCTCGGCCGGATGCAGGTCGCTGGCGCTCATCTGCAGGAATTCCATTCGGTCATACCCGTAGTGGCGAAGCGCCGCATCATTCACGTGAAGAAATTGCAGCGTCTCATTCTCGAAAACCCACATGGGCAGAGGATTGTGAGCAAAGAGAAAGAGAGAATTGGCTTCGCTTTGGCGGAGCGCCTGCACCATGAGGTTGCGGGCGTCGCGAAGGGCTCTTTCCTCCAAGGCCCTCGCAACGACGAGGGGGAGCCGGGCCAGATTCTCCTTCAAAACATAATCCGTGACGCCTTGCTTGATGCACTCGACGGCCACTTCTTCGCCGAGGATTCCAGTAACCAGAATAAAAGGAACATCGCGGCCGGCCTGGCGCATCGCGGAAAAGGCGTCCATGCCGGTCCAGCCCGGCAGCCGGTAATCGGCGAGCACGATGTCGAACGGAAAACGCCCGAGTTGCTCCAGAAACTCCTCTCGCGTGGCGATGATTTGTGGCTTGCATTGAAATCCGGCGCGTTCCAGTTCATGAATATTCAGCTCGGCATCCGCCACGGAGTTCTCAATGAGCATCGCGTGCAGCGGCGCAGACATGTTCCATAAAGTTGTCAGCGAAGCGTTTGTCACCGTTTGGCTCATGCGCATTTCTCCGTGCAATTGGCCGTGGCTTGCGGTGGGGGCGGCTGGTTCAGCTGCAGCCAATAAATGGCGAGGCTGTGCACAGTTTCGCGGAACTGGTCAAAGTCAAACGGCTTCTGAAGATAGCTGTTCACGCCCAGGTCATAGCTGGCGGTCAGGTCTCTCTCTTCCTTGGACGAGGTAAGGACAATCACCGGCATCCAGCGCATTCGGCGATCTTCCTTGAGCGTGCGAAGGACGGTCAGGCCGTCCACCTTAGGCAACTTCAGATCGAGAAGAACGAGTTGCGGGAGTGACTGGCTGGCGCGTTCCTGATACGGCGTCTTGCAATATAGAAAATTCAAGGCTTCCTCTCCATCCCGCACGACGTGGATGCGGTTGACGAGAGCATTCTTTCGCAGGGCGTGCAGCGTGAGTTCCGCGTCGGCGGAACTGTCTTCCACGAGCAGGATCTCGATCTCATTCGTTCTCACGTTGCACCCTCCAGGACTGCTTCAGGAGCCGGTGATGCGGGGAGCGGCTGCCTCACGGTAAAGAAAAAAGTGGCGCCATTCTGCGGGCTGGATTCGGCGCGGATGGCGCCTCCATGCTTTTGCAGGATGCGGTAAACAATCGCCAGCCCCACTCCTGTGCCCTCAAATTCCTCCTCGCCGTGCAGGCGCTGGAATACCTGGAATAATTTGCTGGCATACTTCATGTCAAACCCAACGCCGTTGTCGCGAACGAAAATCGCGGGCTCACCTTCGTTACGGATTTCGCCGATTTCGATGACGGCTTTTTCCCGGTGGCGCGTGAATTTCAACGCGTTGGAGAGCAAATTGAAAAATACCTGGCGCATCAGTCCGGGATCGCATTCCGCCCGGGAAAGACGGCCCACACGCCAGTCCACGTTGCGGCCACGCGTCTCCGCCTCGAGGCTCAGAATCGTGTCGGCTAGCAGTTCATTCAGGTCCGTGGTCACAATTCTGAGAGAGCCACGTCCGACCCGCGCCAGATTCAGCAGATCATCCACGAGCTGGCCCATGTGCAGCGTGGCCGCGCGCACCCGCTCCAGATGCCGCTTCGCGCCAGGAGGAAGTTGCGGACCGTACTCTTCGACGAGAATCCTCGAGAAACCATCCACGTGGCGGAGCGGGGCCCGCAGATCATGCGAGACCGAATACGTAAACGATTCCAGATCGTGATTGGCTGCCTCCAGCTGCGCCGTGCGCTCTTTCACGCGAAGTTCCAGCTCCGCATTCAGCTTGTGGATTTCTTCTACCGCATGTTTTCGCTCGGAAATATCCACGATGCTGGCGCGCACCAGATTCCGGCCCGACGACGGCAGGCGAACGAGCGAAATTTCACATGGAATTTCCTCGCCGGCGGCATTGCGATGAGTCCATTCAAATCGGGGCTTTTCGTTGCGGAGGGCTTTTTCAAGCTCCTCACGCGCCGCTTCCGTAGAAGGCCGCCCATCCGGCTGGAACGGCGGACTGACCTCCAAGGGCCCGGCGCGAAGCAATTCCTTGCGGCTCATTCCAAACAATCGCTCTGCATTTCGATTGGCGTCATCGAAGCGCCCCACGTCCAGGTCGAGCACGACGATGGCTTCGGGCGCGTGCTCGACTAGAGTGCGGTAGCGCTGTTCGCTCTCCTGGAGCGATTGATTGGTCGCCTCGACTGCCGCAGTGCGGCTTGCGACGCGCTCCTCAAGGTCCTCGCTGACGCGGCGCAAGCTGGACTCCTCTTCCACTCGTTGCTCGACTTCTCCGGTAAGCCTCCGATTGATTTCAATGAGCCACTGTGTGCCGGGCAGTGCCAGCGCCAGGGGCGTAACCCGAATCAGCAAGATCGCGGTGACAACGGAAAAGCAAGCCGTCACGGCTTTCAGCGCTCCGGCGAGCCAATACGAAGGGAACCAGATCGTCCAGACTTCCATCATGTGCGTACCGCCGCAGGCCACAATGAACGCCCCGAAGCATAGAAACATCCAACTGAAGGGAATGTCCCGCCGCTTGCGGGTGAAGTGCACAAGGGTGATGGGAATCGACAGGTAGGAGAGCGCGATCAGGGAATCCGAGACTACGTGCAGCCCGATCAGGCTCGGAGTCCATAAGTAGCAATTTCCGTGCGGCATAAACCCGCCCGGAAAAATCAGGTTTTTAAGGACCTGCATGTTTCCCCCGCCCTGCCAGACTCAGCAGTGGAGTGAAGAGCCGTGCGCGAATAGACGCAAGGCCCCGCGAACACTCCACTGGGTATCTATCGGCAACTTAAGGGATTGGCTTCAGTGAGGAGGCATGAGCCGCTGCAATTGGCCAGGAAGCGCTATGCGAGCGTCGATTGTTTGAGGGCCGGCGAGTCGGAGCCGCGCAAATGTTTACTCTTCTTTTCTTCATACATGCGCGCATCGGCGATCCGGAGCAGTTGATCGAGCGACGGCTGATGTACCACGGGCACGTCGGCAATCCCCACACTCAGGGAAAGCCGGAAGCGCCAGGAGGAAAGCGAATTGATGAAATCCATGCGTTGTTGCAGGCGCTTGCGGACTTGCTGGGCGGAGTCCTGCGCCGCATCGGTCATCAGGACGCAGAATTCATCGCCGCCCAGCCGCGCGAGAATGTCCGACCGCCGAAAGCAGGCGCGCAGAACATTTGCGGTCACGATCAACGCGCGGTTGCCTTCCGGGTGGCCGTAGGAGTCGTTGATCAGTTTCAAATCGTCCAAATCCAGGTAGAGGAGCAGCGCCGCGCCCTTGCGTTGGATCATCCGCAGATGCTGCTCGGCCAGGGCCAGAAATCCGCGGGGGTTATGCAGCCCGGTGAGGTCGTCGATCAGGGAAAGATTTTGCAAATTCTTCTGCAGCCGGTGGCGCTCGATCGAGTAGCGCAGTGCTCGCACCAGGCCGGAGCGGTCCAGGCGCTCTTTGGCCAGAAAATCCTGCACGCCTAGCCGGAGCGCCTCGACGGCTAGCAGTTCATCTTCGGAGTCCGCCAGAATGACCATGGGCGTGTCCGGCGCCGCGGCGCGCGCGGCTTGCACATAGGCGCGGCTCTGCTGCTGTTTAGAACCCAATTCGAGCAGCAAAACATCCGCTGGCTCGCTCGTGAGACGCTCGGCGGCAAGATCCAGGTCCGCGACGTGCGCAATATGAAAATGGATGGAATCTTCTGTGTCCAGCAGCCCGCGAAGACGGCATGCATCCTTCGCTTCGCCTACCAAAAGAATACGGATGGGCACCCCGTTCATCGACACCGTGCAGCCTCATGATTCCCATTCTGGGTTCGTCCAAATTGAGTTCCGAAGATACAAGGCAAGCCACGACACGATCCATCGCAAGTCACATGGGTGCCGGGTAGCCAGGCGAACAAGGGAATCCACTTTCTGGAAGGGGGAAAGTAAGTCTCATTCACTGCGGGAAAGTTGTCAAGGCGGGACACGCGGGTGAACTTTGGAAGACAACCCCGCCCGGATCCGCCACAATAGCGAAATTTACTCGCGGAACAGGGATGCGGGCTCGCTAAGGAAGGGACTAATCACGATGATGCTATCCAGATCTTGGTTCGTTTGCAAGTCCTCGGTCAGGAGGTACCGGCAACCTACGGATTTCGCAGCGGCCACAATGAGCGCATCCCAAAACGAGAGTTGATAACGGTCCTGAAGTTTCCAGCCTCGCTCCAGAATCGCGACATCCATCGTCACGGGCTGCCAGGCCAGCAGATCTTTCACTTCGGCGCGCGCCTCGTCGCGACCCTCCGGCCATTTCCGGGTGGCCTTGACATAAAACTCGTGCAGCACCTGAAAACTGATTCTCCCGAGGCGGTTTTTCCACAGTTCTTCCCGCCATGCCCGGGCCGCCTGTTGTTTCTTCAGGTCCGCCCGGTCAAGCGCGTATAGGAAGACATTCGTATCAATGAAGACCGGCGCGGTCATGGGCCTCCTCGCGCGACAGGTATCGGCCCTCCGTCTTGAGGAAGGCCTTGCGAGCTAGGGCGCGGCGCATGGCCCTTTCATAGCCGTCGCTTCTGAGCATGCGCTCTTTGAGAATCGCTCCCAGCAGGCGGGAGACGCTGATGTCGTTTCGAGCCGCCTCGATGCGGGCCCATCGGGCCACCGGTTCCTCCAGCGTGACGGTGACATTGCGCAGCTTTATTTTCATAGCACGAATATAGTGTAACACGAACTTCGTGTCAACGGAACCCTGGCTGCTTCGGCGCAGGGCCGAGTTTCAACGGGACTCTAAGCCTGCGCCCCTCGCGAAAACGAGAAGGGTGGGGCCCCTACGACGTCAATCATTTATGGAGTTCGCTCGCTAAGAAGCCAGATCAAAAAGGCAGCGGCGGCCATACCAGCCCAAATGATGCTGTGCTCTCGAACGTACTTTCCCAGCGCGAACGGTTCGTATCGCGCAAAAAAGTGAACCTTGGCAGCGATATAAAATAAGAGCAACAAAGCCCATAGCGCGGCGGAGATAGTTTGGACAAAGCTCTTCAGTTTCATCGCTTCGCCTTATCACTTCTCGAATGCACTTTTCTTGAGGGACAAGCAAGCTTGGGACATTCTATCCGGCTGCCAGCGTTTCGAGCCGTTGCAGGGTGTCCGGATAGCGCCGCACGAGCAGGACCAAGGCGGCGGCCTGGGGGTTGGGTTTGGCGCGGCCCTGCTCCCACTTTTCAAGGGTTCTTACGTTGATCCGCAACTTGCGCGCGAAGACGGCTCGCGAGCAGCGCAGTTTTTTTCGGGTGTCCCGAATCAATTTGGAATTCACGGGTGGAAGTGGCGCGGGTTCAACCTTGTAGTTGCGCAAGGTGAGTTTGCCTTCGCGGTGACCCTTCATTGCGGCAATCCCGTCCATGAGTTCACTGGAAATATGTCTTTTGCTCATTACCGGCTCCTCCGCGATTTTGCTTCTCGCGCATACCGCGCAGCTTGTCGCGCGTGCAGCTCGTTTTCGATGTCGCCCTTGAGCGCCTTCTTCACTTTTGGTGAGAGGTCCGAAGCCTCGTCCTTGTCGTAAATTGTCATCAGCCAGATCTGCAGGTCCGCCAGAAAGTAGTAGTAAATGATCCGCAGACCGCCTCTCCGTCCCTTGCCACGCTTCGGGTCCGCCCAACGGAGTTTTCGGAACCCTCCCGTTCCCGGCATTACGACGCCCAGCTCTGGATTGTTGGCGAGTTGGTTTTGCAACTGGCGGTATTCCTCGTCGGCCAGATACTGGTCAACGTACCGAGTGAACGCCGGGGCTTCGATGAATTCCATCCCGTTGAATGTACGCCGCTAGAGTACGATTGTAAATATACGCCAATAGCGTATAATTGTCAATGGGAAGCAGTTTCTATTCATCCCACGGATTTCCTTATTTGCCGCTTGCGCGCGATTGACTGAGCAAGTTGACAAACAGGCGGAAGGCGCCGGCGTTGCCTTCGGGCAACTGGCGCGAGAAAGAGAGGCCCGTATAGATGTAGGTGCCTTTGCCAGTGCGCGTCCAGAGGAGGCTGCCCATCACGTCTTTCTCGCCGGGATCGTGCATGGAGAGAACGGTGTGATATTGCGCGTCCCACTTTTCCCAGAAGTAGAGGCCGCGCTCCTGCACCCAGCCGTCGAAATCGTGGGCTTCGATTTTATTCGGGAAATTCAGGAGCGGGCTGGTGGGGTCGGTGTAATTCACCGCCGCGTTTTCGTCGGTGACGCGCGGGCCGGGGCCGATCGTCGCGGGGAAGGGAGCGGGCTTGAGCGCGTCCCAAATCGCGGGGCGCTGGTCCAGCACGACGAGCGTGCCTCCGCTTGCGGCGTACTCGAGCAGGCGCGCATTCGAAGCGACCACGTCGGAGCGCAATTCATAGGCGCGCATGCCGACCACGATGGTGTCGAACCTGCTGAGCTCGCCGAAGGCCAGGGCGTCCGCGTCGAGCATCTCGACATCGACGCCCAGGCGGCGCAGCGAATCCGGAATGGCGGCGTCGTTGTCGGCGGAAATGTAGCCCACGCGCAGATGTTCCGGCACGGCGATGGAGAACACATGCACGGGCACCGTGGCTGGAGCGCTCCACAGATAAGTCGGCAGCGAGGGCAGCGGCTCGAGCGAGGTTTCGAATTTTTCCTCGCCTCGTTTCGCAAAGGCTTTCAGCTCGTAATTTCCCGCCGCAATTTTTGCCGGGGGTGTGACCGTCAGGTGTACGAGGCGATCGCCCGCGCCGGAAAATTCGACGGCCTCCGGCGGCGGGGCTTTCCAGCCGGGCGGCACTTCCACCCCTACGCTGACTTTGGACGGCGTCTGCGCGAAAGAATGCACGCGCGCGAAAACATCGAACTGCTTGGGTTGGCGCGACTCGACGACCACGTACTGTTCCGGCTGCGGAGTGAGCTCGACCGGCGGAACGATGCGCAACGGGTAGCTCAAGACGCTGACGGTACTCGCGTGCAGGCTCTGCACCGGCGCGATGAAATCGAAAGTGTAGCCGTCGGCTTCAACATGCGTGCGCGCGCGGACGAGCGGCGGCGGAAACGGGTAGAGAAAATCGCCGGGCGCGTGCGGCGTTTGCGCCGCGGCGGGAACGGCGACGCTGAAATTCGTCGTGCCGTCTTTCTCTTCCTGCTTCGTGATGCTCCAGCCGGACGGCAGCGCGAGTTCCGGCTTTGAAAATGTGGCCGGGACGTTGCCGCGATGGGCCACTTCGGCTCGCACGCTGAAACCTTCACCGGCGACAAGTTCGCTGCGGTCGGCGTTGGAAATGATTTTGATCGCCGCGGCGTCGGCGAGCGCGTGATTGATTCGTTCGCGCACCTGCTCCAGTTCCCACAATCCGCCTGCTGCGGACGGATCCTGCGAGCGTTTCACCTGGTCCTCAAGCGACGCAATCTGTTTGCCCGCCTCGGCGATGGAGCGCACTGCGCCCGGCCAGTCAAGTTTTTCCGCCGCCATGCGAGCTTGATCCAGTTCGTGATCGGCAGCCGCGAGCGAATCTTCTGCCGACACGGGAAGAACGCGCGCGAGCGAGGTGAGCGGCTGCGCAAAATCAGAGGGCGAAGGCGGTCCGCCGGTCGCGCGCTTCAAGCCATACGGGCGCCGAAGGAACGGAGAATTGAGGAACGGCGTCACGCCCTGCGAGCGGTGATGCAGGTAGCCTTCGAGCGAGATTTCGCGGTAACTGAGGCCCCAAATCGGGGAAATTTCATCGGCAGGCACCACCCAGGAGCCGGTGTAGTCCACCTTTTCATCCTGAGCGGTCGCGCGCACCGGATTGAGAATCGTCTCGACGCGCCAGGGTTTCAGTCCTTCAGCAATCTGGTCGGGATACTTGGTGGGATCGGCCGCGGCCTCGACGGCTTTCGGCGTTTGATAGCCGGAATCCTGATGATTTCCGTGGCCGGTTTTCTGGCCTCCCCAGCCGTTGATCACAATTTGCGGGCGCAGCATGCGGATCGCGCGCACCATGTCTTCCAGCTCGACGCCATTCCATTTTTCGAGCGTTTCTTCGAGCGTCTTTGAAAATCCAAAATCGACGACGCGCGTAAAATAGAGATGCGGCCCTTCGACACTCATCGCCGCGGAAAGCTCGGAGCTGCGCAGGATGCCGAGTTGCGCGCCCTGCTCGGGGCCAATGGCGTTCTGTCCGCCCTCGCCGCGATTCAGCGTCAGGAGCGTCGTGTCCGTGCCCAGGGCGTGAGGCAGATACGTCAGCAGCGTGGAGGCTTCGTCATCGGGATGGGCCACGGTGAACAGGACGCGCGTCACCACGCGGGCTTTCTGAATCGATTCGAGCGTGTCCGCGACGCTTTGGCCGCGGCCCGGCGCGGGGGCTTCTTGCTGCGCGGAAACTCGCGTGAGAACGATTGTCAACGCGAAGAGCGCAGCCAGCACCGAAAGCAGCCCGAACATTTGCCGGCGTTTCATCGTTGCGCCTCCGCAGCCGCGGCGAATGGCCATATGCGCCGGTAGCGCGCCTGAATCATATACGTAAGGATGCCCAAAGCAATCACTCCAAGCCCTCCGAGGGCGAATTTCCATCCCGTGGAATAAAACAATGCCACCCAGCCCAAAATCGCCAGCACGGCCGGCCAAGGATAGAACCACATCTTAAAGGGAAGCCGCTCCGGAGGCCAGCGCCGTCGCAAGATCATCACGCCCACGCCCTGGCTGATGAACTGAACAATCAGTCGCACGGCGATGATCGCCTTGATCACGCTGGCTAGCCGGAAAAGCACGCTGAATGCGAGCGACGCGGCGCCCAGAAACAGCAGCGACACATGCGGGAAATGTTTTTTGGGATGCACGCGCGCGAAGACCGGAAAAAAATTGCCGTCTTCGGCCGCTGCGAAAGGCACGCGCGAGTAGCTCAGCAGCGTCGTGAACAGCGAGGCGAACGCAATCCACAAAATCATGATCGTGGCGAACGCCGCGGCGCGCGCGCCGTACAGCCTCTCGACGAACGTGCTCACGATGTATTGCGAATCCTGCGCCTCGCGCCACGGCACGACGCCCAGGATGCTCGTCTGCATCGCGAGATACAGCACGGCGATTCCCGCGATGGACAGCAGAATCGCGCGCGGGATGTTGCGCTCGGGCTCGCGAATCTCCGCGCCCAGATTGCAGATGTGGTAGTAACCGAGGTAGGTGTAAACCGTGTTGACCGACGCCGAGCCGAGCCCCGCGAAAAACAGCCACGACCAATTCCACGCGCCGGGAGGAAAATCAAACGCCATCCGCGCCGAGAAATGCGTCACTCCTCCCCATATCATCCACACCATCGTGCCCACGACGCCGATCCACAGAAATTTCGAGATCGTTCCAACCGCCGAAATCTTGCGATACAAAAGCACGATCAAAAAAACAACCAGCGCGCCAGAAATCGCTTTCTGTTGATATTTTCCCAGCGGAACCAGATACGTCAGGTATTGCGAAAAGCCGATCGCGCCCGATGCCACCACGAGCGGGGCCTGAATGAGCGTCTGCCAAATATAGAGGAAGGACATCAGCCGCCCGCCGCGCCCCGGCCCATAAATTTCACGGAGAAACGCATACGTCCCGCCGGCGCGGGGCATTGCGGCGCCGAGTTCGGCCCATACGAGTCCGTCGAGCAGCGAAAGCACCGCTCCCGCCACCCATGCGAGGAGACATTGCGGCCCGCCCATCGCCTGAATGACGAGCGGAATCACGATGAACGGGCCGATCCCGACCATCGCGTTCATGTTCAGGGCGATGGCCTCGCTCAGGCCGAGCCCTCGTTCGAGTTGTACCTCTGGCAAAAGTGTGGACATGATCGGCGCGAAGCGGGCAAAGCATATCAGATGCATTGGGAGGGCTAAAGCTTCGAGGCGAAACGGCGGCAGGTCGGATTCTGAGAAGCCGGCTTATCGGGCGGTGGCAGCGATAGCGTCGCGTTGAAAAGCACCATATCGCGCCGTTTGGTTCTGAAACCAACAAAGTCAGGCATACGTCCCTTTATTTAGGCTTTGTCACCATCCCCTCGTGATTCAAAGTGACTTGAGTTGATTACTTGTGTGAAACTTTACATCAAGCTGTATTTTTTATGAAGGAAGCCGCAAATCCACGAAATAACAAACCCAAAATCAAGCCCAAGGGAAAGAATGCCTTCAATGCGGAGGCTTTTCTCGATTCGGTGGGCATACCGAGAAGAATTGCGAAGTATCGAAGATCGCAGAGAATCCACTCCCAAAGTGATCCCGCTACCGATGTGCTGTACATCCAGCATGGAGGCGTGAAGCTGTCCGTTGTCAATCCGTTTGGCAAAGAGGCAGTCGTGGCGATCCTTGGACTGGTGACTTTCTTGGTGAGGGGAGCATAATCTATCAATCCGTTCGGCTAAGCACCGAGACCGCGATCACACCCACGACTCTCTTCGTTATTGAAAAAAACGAGATGGTCCGCGCCCTGCATACCGAGCATGAGTTTTCTGACCGCTTCATATCTTATATGCTTTCACGGAACATGCGTACCGAGGAAGCTTTGATCGATCAGCTGTTTCACTCCACTGAGAAACGGCTGGCCCGCGCTCTTCTGCTGCTCACCCAGTATGGCAGGCGGGACGAACCCCTAAAGTGGCTTCCCAAGTTATCGCAGGAAATGCTGGCGGAAAAGATTGGCACAACTCGCACTCGGGTCAGCTTTTTCATGACCAAATTCAGAAAGCTAGGGTTCATTGGGTACGAAGGCGGTCTCCATTTCAACCCCACTCTCCTGAGCGTTATTCTCCACGAGTGATCACTAACGTTCGGTAGGTTGTCACGGACCGGAAACTGTTAACTGAGTTGCGGCTCACCGGCGTTGCAGCCTCGCGTCCTGGTGAAAAGAAATCACGCCATTATTTCCAAACATTTGCTGGCATGGCATTTCAAGTAAATTCGCAAACTGCTCTGCAGCCGCCGGCCGGCTGAAATAATATCCTTGCCCCTCATCGCAGCCATGGGCCTGGAGAAATGCCAACTGCTCTATGGTTTCCACTCCCTCAGCGATGACACTTTGCTTGAGACTCTTGGCCATACTAATGACCGAGCTGATGATGATCGCATCATTGGATCCGGTCATGATATTGTGCACGAACGACTGGTCGAGTTTCAGGGAGTCAATGGGAAATCGAGTCAGGTAGCTCAAGCTGGAATAGCCGGTGCCAAAGTCATCCACGGCCAGTCGCACACCGATGGCTTTGAGTTTTCCAAGCATGTAGGTAGTTGACTCAGTATGTCGCATGAGAACGGTTTCGGTTAATTCAAGCTCGAGATATCTAGGATCCAGGCAGGACTCCTTCAAGGCAGCCTGAACGTGTTCGAGAAACTGCTCGCTCCGAAACTCGAGCGACGAGATGTTGACGGACACGGGGACGGCTTGCAGGCCCGCATCAAGCCATTCCCGCGTTTGCCTGCATGCCTCACGTAGCACCCATTGGCCGATGGATATAATCATGCCGGTGTCTTCGGCGATGATCAGGAATTGCCCTGGGAGAAGCAGCCCACGCTCTGGATGTTGCCAGCGCACGAGCGCCTCGACACCTACAATGGCTCCCGTCTTGAGATTTACCTTTGGCTGGTAATGGAGCAACAACTCCTGGCGTTCCACAGCGTATCTAAGTTGGCCTTCCAGCGACTGGCGCTCGACGGCCCGGAGACTCATATCCGGCTTAAAGAACTGGTAATTGTCGCGCCCACATTGCTTGGCGTGATACATCGCCGTATCGGCATTCTTGATCAGGCTCTCCGCATCATCACCGTTCCCGGGGTAGGTGCTCACGCCTATGCTCGCAGTAACGTGAAGACGGTGTTCGCCGATGCTGTGGGTCTTCTTAAGTTCGGTAAGGATCTTTTCGGCGGTAATGGCTGCATCCACTGCGTGTGCGACTTCCGGAAGCAGTATCACAAACTCATCGCCACCCTGACGGCTTACGGTGTCGGATTTGCGAACAGCGGCCGATAGACATAGCGCTATGGATTGGAGAAGTTTATCGCCCACCGAGTGTCCGAGGGAATCGTTGATGTTTTTGAACCCATCCAAGTCCAAGTACAGAACTGCTAATTGGTGATGATTGCGACGGGCCAGCGAAATCGCCTGGGCAAGCCGGTCGTTTAGCAACAATCGGTTGGGCAAATCGGTAAGAGCGTCATGTTGGGCCAAATGGGACATTTCCAGCACCATCGACCGAGCCATGCTCACGTCATGAAACACGATCACTGCCCCCGTGACCTGACCATCGCGGTCGTGGATCGGAGCGGCGGAGTCTTCAATGGCGCACTCATACCCGTCTCGCCGAACCAGGATACAGTTCGCGGTCAGCCCCACAGCCTTGTCTAGCTTAATTGCCAGCTCCATGGGATTGGGTGACGGTTTATGCGTAGCCCCGTCAATGATTTGGAAAACGTCAACGAGCGGGTGACCCACTGCTTCCTTCCTGGTCCACCCAGTCATGTGTTCCGCAACCACATTCAGGTAGGTCACGTTGCCACTGATGTCTGTGCTTAATACAGCATCGCCGATAGAGTTGAGAGTGACCTGGGCGCGTTCCTTTTCATTAAATAATTCCAGTCGCGCAATTTCGCGCTCAATGATGTTGCGAATTGCTCGTGTGAACGCGTATCTGTCGAGGTGGCCCTCCAAAAGGTAGTCTTGCGCTCCGTGTAGCATGGCCGTTTTACAGAGGTCGTCATCAACCGCGCCACCGAGAACAACGATTGGAGCACTGGAATTGATGGACAACAGCCGATCGAGTGTCTCGATACCATGGCTGTCCGGCAATGAGAGGTTGAGAAAGATGGCCCATACTCCCTTGTGCGCCAATCTTTCGAGGCCACTGGAGAGGGTTCTGACCCATTCGAAATTCGATGGACCGTCACCTGTGGCCACCAAGGCTTCTTCAAATGCCTTGGCGTGACTGGGCTCATCGTCGATGAGAAGGATATTGTGGCGGGCCGGGGTCATTGTAGCTGTCCTTGAAGATATAGAATGCTGCCAGAGCGGAATGCAGAATGTCCAATTTGAGACACTTTTAAATATGTGTCGTATTGGTACACGGCTGCTTAGCGGACCTGATTCCGTGCCGTTTCAGCACAAATCAATTCTCATTAAGACTCCACCGGCCAGGCATCCTGATACCCATGACCCCGCGCTTAATTCGTGCGGGAACGGCAAAATGATGCAAAATCGTGACGGAGCAAACGGAGCGAATGCTGAAGCTTGGAATCATCCTGACCGCCGCGACCGTGACTATTCTCGTCGTGGAATTTTTCCGCGCGCGCCGCAGGGCATTTCCCGCGCACGGCTGGCTTGGCCTCGTCGCGCTGATTTGTGCCGAGTACTTGATGTTTCACGGCATCGAACCTGCGGCGACCTATTTCAGCCCTGTGGCATGGACGTCGTACATTCTGATTGTCGATGCCGCGGTGTTCGCGATCTCCGGCCGTTCCCGGCTGCGCGAGGAACCGCGCGGCCTGATAAAAATGGCGACTCTTTCGATTCCGCTGTGGTTGATTTTTGAAGCGTATAATTTGCGGCTCGCGAACTGGGCATACGTCGGGCTGCCGCAAGGTCAAATCGAAAGATGGATCGGCTACGGCTGGGCGTTCGCGACGATCACGCCGGGAATTTTCATGACCGCCGCGCTGATCGAGTCCTTCGACTGGTTCAAACAGGAATCCCGTCCGCTGCGTTTTAGCCGCGCGACGGAGACGGTGTTCATCGTGATCGGCGCTGCGATGCTCATCGTGCCGCTGATTGTCCCAGCGCGCACCGCCGCGTATTTGTTCGGCCTGGTCTGGCTCGGCTTTTTGTTTCTTCTCGAACCGATCAACTACCGTCTGCACTTGCCTTCCTTAGAAGGAGATCTCGCGCGTGGGCATCGCGGGCGTCTGTACTCGTTTCTCGCCGCGGGCTGGGTGTGCAGCTGGCTGTGGGAATTCTGGAATTATTGGGCGAGGGCCGGCTGGATTTACACCTTTCCAATTGGCCAGCAATGGAAGATCTTCCAGATGCCCGCGCCGGGCTATCTGGCTTTCCCGGTGTATGCGTTAGAATGCTTCGCGATGTACGTAAACGGCGCGTGGCTCATCAGCCCAAAATATATCGCCGAGAAAAAATATTCGGAATAGCCGGATGCGACTTCCAAACCGATACTTCCGCGTTTTTTTCTGCCTGGCGATTGCAGCGTGCGCATCGTTTTTTCCGAGTGAGGCGCGCGCCTCCAAACTCGATATTCCCCCGGACGCAAAAGAGGCCATCAATCTGATGTACATGGGTAAGCCGGGCGCAGCCATCGCGCTCGCCCGCAAGCTCGAAGCCGAGCGGCCCGATCATCCGCTCGGCTATCTCATCGAAGCCGACGTGCTCTGGTGGAATATTTATTGCAAATGGTCGGAGCGAAAATACAACACGATTGACGCCTGGAGCCACACGCGTCCCGCCGACGCCGACGACGCCGCGGAACTCGCGCTCGCCGACAAAGTGACGCGCCTGGCCGAGGCCGGCATCGCCAAATCCGATACGGCCGAGATGGAGTTGTACGCGGGATTGGGATTAGCGGCGCGCGCGCGCCTGCTGGGTCTGCGCTACGAGAAAATGCCGGTGGCCCGCGCGGGCGTCGAGGCGCGCAAGCACCTGCTCCGTTGCCTGGAACTGGACCCCGACATGGCCGACGCCAACCTGGGCCTCGGGCTTTACAACTATTATGTCGATACTCTTTCGGCCATGGCCAGGATTTTGCGCTTCTTTATGGGCATCCCGGGCGGAGACAAACGCGTGGGTTTGCGCCAACTCGAAATCGCGTCCACTAAAGGCGAACTGACGCAGGCGGAGGCGCGCTTCAACATGGCCAAGAATCTGCGCAACTACGATCGCGATTACGCGCGCGCCTTGGCCGCCGCTTCGCCACTTACGACCGAGTTCCCGGGGAATCCGATTTTCATGCTAGTGGTAGGTGACATTGCCGCAAAACTCGGCCATAACGATGAGGCGGCGATGCGGTTTCGCGCTGCCGCCGCAGTCCCGATGGAGGACGCCGCGTGCGCGGAACGGGTACAACAAATTACCCGCGAAGCGCTGGCCGCGCTTATCGCACAGCAGAGAGACTACAACCCCGAGAGATAGATTGGGGGGTGGCAATACGTTTTCTCGTCGTGGAGTTCATTCCAAGCAGTCCGCAAGTCGCAAAGGAAACACAATGAGGATCCATGCTCCTCTGGGGCCGCGCTTCCCCTAGTTCGACTTCGGTTCTTGAGGCGATTCCGATTCCAGCACTTCGCGCAGCTTTCGCAGCAGGGCGTCCCGCGAAAAGGGCTTCTGAAGCACCTTCGAACCCTCCCCCAGGAGCCCTTTTTGAGTAGCGAAGCTACCCGTGTAGCCCGACATGAAGAGTACTTTCATTTCCGGGTGCAGGGGAGCCAGATTCGCGGCCAATATGGCTCCATTCATACCCGGCATTATCACGTCCGTCAGCAGCAGATGGATGGGTCCACCGTGCCGTTGAGCGACTTCAAGCGCATGAGCCCCGCTGCTGGCTTCTAGCACCGAGTACTCACTTCGCTCAAGGAGATCGCGGGTCAATGCACGCAGCGATTGCTCGTCTTCCACGAGCAAAACGGTCTCCGTTCCGCGGAGGATCTGAATTGCTTCGCCACTCGGCCGGATCTTCAAGGCTGCTTGATCGACGCGGGGCAGATAGATTTTGAACACAGACCCTTGTCCTGGTTCACTGTAAGCCCAGATGTAGCCGCCACTTTGCTTAACGACGCCATAGACGGTTGCAAGCCCGAGGCCCGTGCCTCTGCCGAGCTCTTTTGTCGTGAAAAACGGTTCAAAGAGGTGCGCCTTGGTCTCCTGGTCCATCCCGACGCCGGTGTCTGAAACAGTGAGTAGAACGTATGGGCCGGCAAGGAAAGGCCTGTGACTGAGGGCATACTCAGCGCCCACATCGACGTTACTGGTTTCGATGATTAACTTTCCTCCATGCGGCATGGCGTCCCGTGCGTTCACCGCAAGATTCATGATGACCTGTTCCATTTGCCCTTGATCGGCCCTCACGGAACCCGGCGAAGGGTTTTGTATGGTCAGAATCTCAACATCCTCGCCGATGAGACGGTGGAGCATCTTCTCCATCTCTCCCACCACGGTGTCGAGATTCAGAATTTTCGGCTGAAGCACCTGCTGGCGGCTAAATGCGAGGAGTTGGCGGGTCAGCGACGCTGCGCGGTCGGCGGCTTTTCCGATTTGCTCGGCTTGTGCACGCAATTCGGCATCGTGGCCAATGCGATCCAGTAAAGTTTCCGTGTAGCCGATAATGACGCCAAGCAGATTGTTGAAATCGTGCGCCACTCCCCCCGCCAGGCGGCCCACGGCTTCCATTTTTTGCGCCTGACGGAACATCTGCTCCATGCGCTTGTCATCGCTAATGTCTCTGACGATATCCGAAATGCCGACAATTTGCCCCGTCGCGTCCTTGATGGGAGAGGCGGTCAGTAGAATGTGAATCTGCCGTCCGTCTTTTCTCACGCCAGTGGTTTCGAATTGCTCCAACTTTTCGCCCCGTTTCACTTTTCCGAGAACGTCCGAGAGCTCATCTTGCCGGTCGGGAGGGACCACGATACCTATGTGCCGGCCAATGATCTCTGCCGCGGAATACCCGTAAATTCGTTCCGCGCCGGAGTTCCACGTGAGTACGACTCCCTCCAGCGTCGTGCTCATGATTGCATCAAAGGAGGACTCCACAATGGCGGCCAGCCTACGAGTATCTTCCTCCTCCCGTTTTCGCCCGGTGATGTCCCGCGAGACGCCAAAAGTTCCCACAGCACGGCCTTCGGGATTCTTGATCTGTCCCCTACTGAGTAAGACGGGGAATTCCGTCCCGTCTCGGCGGATGCGGAGACACTCGCCTTGCCAGCCGTCTCCCTCAAGGTACTTTGTCTGGCCCTCCGCAATCTCCGCCAGTAACGCCGCAGGATTCCTAGGAGAAATGGTACAACTGAAGTGTTTCCCAAGGATCTCTTCTTCCGAGTAGCCAAAAGCCTTGAGGAACGCGCGATTCGCATAAGTGATGCGGCCATCGGGATCGCCAATGGCGATCAACTCGGGGCTTCTCTCTACAATTTGGGAGAGCAGGTAGAGCCGTTCCTCGGAGCGTTTGCGCTCCGTGATGTCCTGCACGACCTCGATGACAGCGTCCTGCCTTGAGACTTCGAGAGTGTGCGAGTCGAACTCCACATCGATGATCGTTCCATCCTTCAGGCGATGTCGCACTTGCCCGGAGTGGACCCACTTTGTGCGCACATCCTCCATGTTCGTGAAGAGGCGCGGCAAATCTTCCGGAGGCCGAATTTCGGTAATCTTCATACGAAGAAACTCTTCCCTGGAATATCCGTAACGAGCGATCGCGGCATCGTTTACCGCAACGAACTTGAGGGTTTTCAGGTTATAAATCCACATGGGTAGGGGAGTGTTTTCAAAAAGAGATTGGAAGGCTTCGGCCCCCTGGCGGAGAGGCCCAGGTTTCTTGTTCCTGGAAGAGGGAGTTTGGGACGCCGGCCGGGCCACACGGTTTTTCATGGTCAGATCGTGACAATGCGAAACGCTAATACGTTGAAAGAAATGCGTTCAAGTCTCTGTGAAATCTAGCCGTGGGCCGCAACCGACTGCGAGTCACCAACTTAATTGTGGCTCGGATAATAGCGCGAATGGGGTGATCTGCCAAAAGTTTATTATCCTCGGACAGAGTGTTTTTCCCGGTGGCTGTCATGAAGGGCCTGAGCGGAATACCGGGTTGGAACCTTTCCTTGCGCGAGGCGGAAGGGCCCCGCTCAGGCCCAGGAATGGGGGGTGCGAGGGCAACGACTTAGCTCGGAACCTGCATCTGATTTGTTTTGCAAGGGAGGGTATGAACCACGGCTGGTGTTGACTTGAACGGGTTCTGATGGTATCAGGAACAGGCCGGTTTGGCGGGGTTTTCTTCTAAATTTTGGCGGGCTCCACGCCCCGATCCGTTTGGGGCGTTCCGTGTAAAAGTAGAGCCCGCGCCCGATCGATCAATTGTCGCTGGTTTCTTCAGCCCCCGGATTGTACTCACAGGATTTTCGTCGGCCCGGCGTCTCGGATGGATGACTCGGGGAGGAGCGTGTTCGGATGTGTTCGCGCAAGTGGCTAATTGTGGCGTTGCTGGCGTGTGGGCTGGCGTCCGCCTGTTCCGACTACAACACGAACCTTTCCATCCAAACATCCTCCTCCGTACTGACCTTCGTGAGTCCCGGCACGGCGACCGTGGGAGGGCAGGGCTTCACGATTACCGCCAATGGCTCGGGCTTTACGACTGGCGCGCTGATCTTGTGGAATGGAACCGCTCTGGTCACCACGCTGGTCAGTAGCATTCAACTGACGGCGCCGGTTCCCGCTTCGGACCTCGCCACTGCGGGGACCGTGCAAGTGGCCGTGGAGATTCCCGGGTCGGCTCAGTCCGCAACAAACGTAAACAACACGACGACGACAGAAGTATCGGACGTTGTCCTCTTCACGATTGGTGCGGCGCCGGGGACACCGCCGGCGATCACTTCGCTTTCGGCGTCTACAACTTCGGCGGCCTCCACGCCATATTGTAGCACTCAGAGTTTTACTCTGACCGTGACCGGCACGAATTTCACCAGCGATGCGATTGTGAATTGGAATGGGACGGCGCAACCAACAACCTTTGTGAGCGCGACGCAGCTGACCGCTTCCATCCCCGCTGCCCAAGCGGCGTTTCCCGGCACGGCTGGAGTAACGGTATCGAATTCGATTGGAGCATCGGGCTCTTCGCCCTTCACCCTTTCCACTCCGGCGACGGCGCTTGCCTCTCCCACGATCAGTTTGCTGTCACAAACTTCGGCTGCTGCGGGCAGCCCCGCGCTTACGTTGACCGTGACCGGCACTAACATCCTCCCTTGTTCCGTGGTCCAGTGGGTGAACGCAAGCAACGTCACATCGCCGCTGACAACCACATTCCTGAGTGCAACACAACTCAGCGCGATGGTGCCGGCTGCCGACTTCCTTGCCATGGGAACTACCCAGGTCGAGGTGCTCACTATCGGGCCGGGCGGCGGCACTTCCGGAGGAATCCAGTTCACGATCATGCCGCCCACCATTACCTCCTTATCGTCCTCGACAACTATGTCGAACACGACGCAGGCGTGCAGCCCTACGGGGTTCGTTCTCACCGTGAACGGCACGAATTTCGTGACTGGTTCGGTGGTCGATTGGAATGGTTCGGCGCGCACGACAACATTTGTCAGCTCGACGCAACTCACTGCCACGATTCCGGCTTCGGATATCGCTTCCGCTGGGACAGCATCGATTACGGTATCCAATTCCGCGGTTAGCTCCGCCTCTGCCTCCTTTACGATTTCGGCCTCGTCGCTTCCGGCGGCGGTAATTATGTCCATTTCGCCGGCGGGCGCGACCGCTGGAACAGTGGCATTCCCTCTGAGCGTTACCGGAAGTAATTTTCTCCCTTGCTCGAGCGTGCAGTGGGTGGACAGCAGCAACAACCTGAAGCAGCTGACGACCACATTCGTCAGTCCCACTCAACTCACTGCGGCGGTCACGGCTGCGAATCTCACTTCGGTTGAAACCGTGAATGTCGCTGTCGCCAATCCCGCGTCGAGCGCGAACACATCCAACACAATCTCATTCCCCATTGTCCTTCCCACTATCACTTCGCTTTCGGCGCCATCGAGCATGTCGAATACGACGCCGGCCTGCAGCCCGGCCGGCATCGCCCTGACCGTGAACGGCACAAATTTTGTGCCGAATGGACTCGTGGTAAACTGGAACGGTTCGCCGCGCCAGACAACTTTCGTGAGCGCGACGCAGCTTACCGCCGCAATCTCGGCGACGGACACGGCTTTCCTGGGAACTGCGACCATTACGGTTTCGAGTTCGACGATTCCATCTTTGTCTTCCCTGTCTTCGCCCTTTACCATCGCGCCGTCCACGACGCCGCTACCCGCGCCTGTCATTACCACTCTCCTGCCGTCCAACGTGGCTGCGGGATCCGCCGCGTTCATGCTGGGGGTGGATGCCAGCAGCGCAAGCGGCGGCAGCTTGGTTCCGTGTTCGGTGGTCCAGTGGAACGGAAGCTCCCGCACGACTACATTCGATGGTCCGACGGGAGTTAATGCGGCAATTTCTAAGGCGGATGTCGCTAACGCAGCAATGGTCCCGGTCACCGTATTCACCCTCACAGATGGAGGCGGGGGAGGCACATCGAACCCGCTTATATTCACAGTTTTTAATCCACCACCTGCAGCGGCCGCGCGGATCGCCTCGCTCGAACAATCCGCAACAGGCGCAACCTCCGCAACTGCCGGCTCGCCCTCGCTACCTACACCGAGCATGAGCGCGGACAAGCGCTACGCTGTGATTGTGCTGGCTTCGACCGATGGTGAAACAGAAGTTCCCGAAACGCCGGAGAACATATTTGTGCGGGACACGTGCACGGGGGCGCCCGCGGGCTGCGCGCCTTCGGTGACACTCGCATCCATCGGATTGAACAGCAACCCCGCCGATGGCGACAGTATTTCTCCCTCGATCAGCGCGGACGGACGCTATGTGGCGTTCCTTTCTTCCGCGATGAATTTGGTGGATAGCGATACGAATGGCGTCGCCGATGTGTTTGTCCGAGACACCTGCGCGGGCGCGCCGTCCGGCTGCACGCCTTCCACGCAGCGCGTTTCCGTCGCGACCGACGGCACGCAAGCCAATGGCGCGAGCACTGCGGCGACGATCGGCGCGACAGGCCGCTACATCACGTTCGAGTCTGCCGCGACCAACCTCGGCTCGGCCTCGTCTTCCGCACCCGGAATTTTCTTGCGAGACACCTGCGCCGGAGCGGCCTCGGCCTGCGCGCCTTCCACGCAACCGCTGGATGCTCTTCAGTAGCGCAGGCTTCAGCCTGCGGGGTTTGGTGCGCGCAAGCATTAATACCCGCAGGCTGAAGCCTGCGCTACTCAACAAGCCCTTCAATCCGGCAAGAGAAAAACGCGATCCGCGGCGAGCTCGATCGCCCAGGGCTGCGGAAGATCCCGGAACGATTCCCACTCCTGCTTGAAGACTTCAGCCTGCAAATGAAAATCGGCGGGGCTCGCGGGCGGATTGGCGATGCGCAGGTCGAGCGTGACGCGGAAGGGCGTTTCGCTCATCGCGGCCAGCCAGCAAGGGAACACGTTTCCGTAATTTTCCAGGTTCAATTTCTGCGGGGAATGCACGCGGATATGATTCGCGCGGATCGCAATATGCCCGGCTGGCTTTGCGAATTGCTGCGTGACCCGAAGCGTGCAACCCCAATCGAGCGCCTCCACGCGTCCATCGGACAGGCGGCGCGCCCGGGAAAAATTCTTGCACCCGGTGACGCGCGCAACCTCGAGCGTCGGAGGATGGCGGAAGATTTCTTCCTTCGGACCTTCCGCCGCCACGCTCCCATTTGCCAGCACGACGAGATTTTCGCAAACGCGGTACGCCTCTTCGAGATTGTGGCTCACAAACAACGTCGATCCGCGGTAGCTTGCCAGCATTTCGCGGAGCTGGCGCTCGAGAGCGCTGCGCAGATGCGTGTCCAGCGCGGAGAATGGTTCGTCGAGCAGCAGCGCGGCCGGCTCGACGGCGAGCGCGCGCGCGAGCGCCACGCGCTGTTGTTCCCCGCCGGAAAGCGTTGCAGGGTAGCGTTCTGCAAAGCCATCGAGATGCGCGCCAGCAAGCTGTTCCGCGACGCGCCGATTCCTCTCCGCATCGGGAAGGCGCCGCAATCCGAACGCGATATTTTCCGCCACGGTCAGATGCGGGAACAGCGCGTAGCTCTGGAAGAGCAATCCGATGTGGCGCGCGCGGGCGGGCACGTTGATGCGCTCCTCGGAATCAAAGAGCACGCGCCCGTGCAGCACGATCCGTCCGCGGTCCGGAGTCTCCAGGCCCGCGATCGCGCGCAGCGTCATCGTCTTGCCCGAGCCGGATGGGCCGAGCAAGCCTACAGGAGCGCCGTCTGCCGTAAATTCGACGACGAGCCGGAAACCCGGCACGTTTTTCTCAATCGCGACTTCGAGTGACATGTTCGCTTTTAGTAGCACAGACTTCAGTCTGTGGATTTCCATCACCACGGCAAATTCAAACCCCACAGACTGAAGTCTGTGCTACTTAAACCCTCCGCCACAGACTCAATGCACGACGATTGGTGCCGTAAATAAACGTGAGCACCAGGAAGGAAAACAGAAGCAGAACCAGCGCGGTCCGGTTCGCCACGTCGTAGTTGGCGGCCTGCACTTGATCGTAAATGTCGATCGAAACAGTGCGCGTCACTCCGGGAATGTTTCCGCCAACCATCAGCACCACGCCGAACTCGCCGATCGTGTGCGCGAAGCTCAGCACGATTCCGGTGACAGCCCCCGCCGAGGAGAGCGGCAAGAGCACGCGAAAAAATGTCGCCAGGCGCGACGCTCCGAGCGTCCACGAGGCTTCGATCAACCGCCGGTCCACCGCTTCAAAGCCGGCCGAAATCGGCTGCACCGCGAACGGAAGGCTGTAGAGCACGGAGGCCACAAGCAAACCACCGAACGTGAACGGAAGCGTGTGGCCAAACCACGATTGCCAAACCCTGCCGGCAAAATGGCGCGGACCAAGACCCACAAGAATGTAGTAACCCAGCACCGTGGGCGGCAGAACGAGCGGCAGCGCGACAATCGCTTCGACCAAAAATTTCCAGCGCCAGCGCGAGAACGTCACCCAATACGCGATGGGCAAGCCCACGGCGAGGAGAATCCCCGCAACGCAAACCGCCAGCTTCAGCGAGAGCGCAATCGCCTGCCAGTTCAAGGTTTCCCCCCTGTGGGAATCTTGGCGGGAAGCGCAAATCCGTATCGCTCGAGCAGCGCGGCCGTTGCCGGCATTTTGATGTAGTCCAGAAATTGGCGCGCGCCTTGCGGATTCGGCGCCCCCCGAACAGCGACGGCCCCCTGCTGAATCGGCGTGTACAAATTTTCCGGAATGGTCCAGGCGCGTCCTTTGTCTTTCATCGCGGGCGAAACCACGAGAGAAAGCGCCAGGATCCCGGCGTCCGCGTTTCCGGATTCGACAAACTCCGCCGCCTGCGAAATATTTTCGCCGAGAACGAGCCGGTCCTTCACAGCTTCATAGACGCCTGATTTGCGCAGCGCTTCTTCCGCAGCGCGGCCGTAGGGCGCATGGGCAGGATTGGCGATGGCAATTTTTTGCACGGCAGGGCCGCGAAGCATAGCAAAACCTTTGCTTACGTCCACGCGGGAATCTTTCCTGGTCCACAACACGATTTTCCCGATCGCGTAAAGGTAGGTGCTCCCCGGCGCGGCGAGACCTTCGGCTTCGAGTTTTTCAGGATAGGCAATATCCGCGGACAAAAAAACATCGAACGGCGCGCCGTTTTCAATCTGCGTCAGAAAATTTCCGGAAGAGCCCATGCTGAGGCGAACCGTGCAACCCGTCGCCTTCTCGAAATTCGCGGCGATCTCGCTCATCGCATAGGTCAGGTCGGACGCCGCGGCGACGGTAACAGTGCCGCACGGCTTCGACCCCGCTTGTGGCAATGGCGCGGCGTTTCTTGCGCGAACGGCACGGAAGGGCGCGGCTAGCACGAGTCCAGCAAGCACGGCCAATGCAATTGTTGTGCGAATCCTCTTCATCTTTGCGCCATCCGGAATCACATGCGCACGATCATGACTTCAGTGGCTTTGATGAGGGCCGCCGCGGTCTGTCCCTTTTCGAGGCGCATTTCTCGCGCGGCATCCGCCGTAATGATCGAGGAGATTCGCTGTCCGCCGATCGAGAGCTTCACCTGCGCCAGCAAGCCGCTGTAGCGCACTTCCACGATCCGGCCGACCAGTTGATTTCGCCCGCTGATACGGCGGAAATTGCGCCGCCCGGCCAGGACGTCTTTTTCCTCGGTGCGCGGCAGAAAGCGTTCGATTTCGGAAGCGGGGATGCGGTGGTGCCCACCGGCGGTACGGATGCTGTGCAATTTCTTCTTGTAGATCCACTGCTTGAGCGTGGGATAGCTGATCCCCAACGAGCGCGCGGCGTCGCGGGGACTGAGCAATTCGTCGGAACGCACGGACACCTCCAGGAAATACATTTATACTCGTATTTTATGGATATGTAAATACGGATTAATACGGTTTTAGTAGCACGGGCTTCAGTCTGTGGGGGGTCAGTACTAGCTAGGACTAAAACCCACAGACTGAAGTCTGTGCTACTAATCCCCCGGCGCAAACGCCAGCAACACGTTGCCCGGCATGCCGCCGTTGCGCGGATATCCGGAGTTGACGAACAGCATGCCGCCCGCAATGACCGGGCCCGCGCCGTCGATCGAGCCGCCTTTGGCTGGCACTCCGTTCACAGTGGAATAGCTCTGTCCGGCCGTGTCGAAATCCCAAAGCATCTCGCCGTCCTCGGTGCTGAAGGCGCGCACGTGTCCATCGAGCGATGCGGAAAATACCACGCCGGGGATCAGAGTCAGCGCGGCGGACTGGCCCGGACTGCAGCCTGGCCGCGGCGGATCGCAGGGATGGCTCGGAGCAAACCAGGCCTTCGAGCCGTCTTCGAGATGCAGCGCCGTCAGCCCGCCGCCCTTCGCGGGATCGAATGTCGCGCCGCCCACGGGCCCGGCGGTGTTCATCACACCGGACGTGTCGTTTACGGCCGCATACACTTTTTGTTCATCGCTGGCCATGCCCCACTGCACGCCGCCGTTCAGGCCGCCTTTTCCGACGCGCGTCTGCCAAAGAATTTTCCCTTTCGCGTCCGGGTCAAACGCGTAGACCATTCCGGATTTTTGTCCGGCCACCAGCATTTCCTTTCCGTTCGGTGCACTGACCAAGATGGGCGAAGAACCAAAATCGAAATCCGGCCCATTCGTTGATGGGCAATTCACGCCTTTACTCCGGCAAGCGGACGTATAGGCGTCGTTCGCGAGCACCTGCTGCGTCCATACGATGCGTCCCGACTTCAGGTCGAGCGCCATCACCGCATCACTGGTCGTGGTTGCGGGCACCGAATAATTGTCGCCCGTAGCGACGTAGAGCAATCCTCGCTTCGTGTCCACCGTCGGGGCCGACCAGACCGGTGCGCCGGAAGGCCCCCACTGACCCGATCCCGCGCTGTTCGTCCCGGTTTTCTGCGGCGCGTCCACCGTGTACGTTTTCCAAACCGTGGAGCCGTCGCGGACGCGAAGCGCCGTGACGCTCCCGCGAAACGTGCAGCATGCATATTGCGGATCGAGCGAACGCGTTTCCTCCCACGACGCGGCCGGAATGAATGCGACGCCATCGAGCGCCACGGACGAACCCGTTAGCCGTGCTGCTTCGTGATCATCAATGCGCTTCTTCCAAAGCAGGTGGCCGGATTTTGCGTCCACCGCGTAGGCCCAGCCGATCAGGTCCGTAAGCACGAGGGAAGTTGCGGAACCGTCTGCGACGGGAAGGATGGCGCCCCGCACCGGGCCATTGGCTTGAAACACCCAATGTGTGCAGCCGGTCTTGGCATCCACAGCCTCAACTGCGCCGCTGGCGCTGCCGACGAACAGCGTTCCGTTCACAACGGTCGGCGCCGCGAAGGCGGTGACGTCGCCCGGAAAACCAAGCGCCCATTTCAACTTGAGACGCCGAACTTGTCCCGGCGCAAGACCCGCGCGCTCGGCGGTCTGGTAGCGCGCATTGGATGCGGATGGGCTCCATCCCGCCCATGCGTCATTTGCGGGGCCGGACATAATGGAAATAGTCGCCGAGCAAAATGCGCTGGCCGCCAGAGGCGTTTCTTCCGCCTTCGTTCCCAGAAAGTTCGCGACCGCCTCGCGCTCTGCGCGATTAATGGGGTAGGCCACAGCCATCATCAATCCAAAATCGAGCGTCCGGAGAATTCTGGCGGCGGATAGTTTCTGCAAAGCGTCCCGTGAGGGCGCGCGAGAATCTGTTTGATCGTGGCATGACGCGCACCGCTTTTGATACACGTCGGCACCCGATACAGAAGATGGCGCGGCTGGAGAGGCGGGCGCGGAATTCTGCGCCGCAGCCGCCGGGATCGCGCAAAGAAACGCAGCAATCATGGCAATATAAAAAAACAAACCTGAAGAAGTCCGTGCGTATCTCATCCGAATTCTTCCTTTACGGAAATAATATCTCGGGGAATCTTACGATACTTTGTACGCCGACGTGGGGGGAATCCGGGAACGCCAATCAGGAGAATGGCGTTCCCAGGATCGCCGCCCAGCAGAGCTAAAAGTGAGAGGCGGCTTCCTGCTCGAACGCGTGATACGACGAGCGCACCAGCGGACCTGACTCGACGTGCGCAAAGCCCATTTGCTCGCCCAGCTTTTTATACTCGGCGAATTCACCGGGATGTACGTACCGCACGATGGGCAGATGCTCGCGCGTGGGCTGCAAATATTGGCCCAGCGTGAGAATGTCGGTGCCTTGCGCGGCCAGATCCTGCATCGAGGCAAGAACCTCCTCGCGCTCTTCGCCAAGGCCAAGCATCAGCCCCGTTTTCGTGGGCATTTCGGGCGCCAGGGATTTCGCGCGGCGCAGCAATTCGAGCGACCGGCCATAGACCGCGCCCTTGCGCACTTCGTGATACAGCCGCGGGACGGTTTCCGTGTTGTGATTCAGAACGTCCGGGCAGGCGGCGATCACAGTCTCCAGTGCGTTCCAGTCCCCGCGAAAATCGGGGATCAAAACTTCCACTTTGCATGCCGGAACACGCCGGCGAATTTCGGCAATCGTGCGGGCGAAGATGGCCGCGCCGCCATCGGGCTGATCGTCGCGGTTGACCGACGTCACGACGGCGTACCGCAGGCCCATGCGTTCCACCGCTTCGGCCACGCGCTCCGGTTCCTGCTCATCCGGCGGACCCGCCGGCTTGCCCGAAGGCACCGCGCAGAAGCCGCAAGCCCGCGTGCAGATGTTTCCCAGAATCATGAACGTCGCGGTGCGGTGCTCCCAACATTCGCCCATATTCGGGCAACGCGCGCTCTCGCACACGGTGTTGAGCCCCAGGGTGCGCATGATGCGCTTCAGGTCCTGGTAATTGGGCCCGTTAAAGAATTTGACGCGCAGCCATTCCGGCCTTGGATGTGCCGCCGGGTCGAGCGAACTGCCGGGCACAGGCGTGGGAATTGAGTCTGAAATAATGTGAAATGGCGATGCCATTGATAACGATCTCAATTACCTATTCTAAGCGCAGCTCTAAGGAGACACAAGCGTGTCGGGCAGATCGTAGTGTTTCATTGTAAATTGCCAGAAGTTCCACAGGAACGACAAACCGTAGCCCACCGCGAAAGCTGTGGCGAAAACAGGCAGGCCATAATCAGTTAGCCCCAGCGAGGCGACACACAGCATGACGGGGGTCGATAGCTCTCGATGAGGTTGATGCTGTTCGACCACGCCGAACAACGCTTTTTGTGGCTATTTTACCACGCACTATTAACCAATAGGCGTCAACTTACTGATTCTAATGACCTAAACAATATATTAGAAGGGCTTGAAAATGCTACGATAAGCCCTGACATGAGCTATCAAACCAGCATCGGCAAGCCGGTCGCAACAAAGGGAGTAGGCCTCCATACGGCAGTGAAGTCCCACCTTCGGCTGGTGCCTGCCCCGGCCAATACCGGAATCGTGTTCCGGCGCGTGGACCTTGACAATTTTGAGATCGAAGCGCATGTGCGGAACGTGGCGCGCGTCAGCTACGCGACAAGCCTGATGAGAAAGGGCGTGCTGCTCTCCACCACAGAGCACGTTCTTGCCGCTCTCTATTCTTGTGGCGTGGACAACGTGTATATTGAGCTGGACGCGCTGGAATTGCCGATCCTGGATGGTTCCTCGCAGCCCTTCATTGAAATGCTCGCGCAGGCCGGAATACGACGGCTGCGGAAGCGGCGACGTTATCTGAAGGTCGTAAAACCGCTGGAAGTTTCCGAGGGCGGACGGCGCATCGGAATTTACCCGGCGAACGATTTCCGGGTGCGGTGTTACGTGGATTACGCGCATCCGGCCGTGGGGACGCAGGAAATCGAGTTGTGCGTGGGCCGCGAGTCCTTCAGCCGAATGCTGGCGCCCGCGAGAACGTTTGGGTTCGTGCAGGATTTCGAAGGGTTGCGCCGCATGGGGCTGATTCGCGGCGGCTCGCTGGACAACGCCATTGTCCTCAACGAAAACGGGGTAGTAAACGGCCCCTTGCGGTTCCCGGACGAGTTCGGCAGGCACAAGGCGCTTGATTTAATCGGCGATCTGGCGCTCGTTGGTCGCCCGCTGCTCGCGCGCGTCGAGGCTTACAAAGCCGGCCACGCCCTGCACACGCAATTGGTTACACGCCTGCTCGCCGATCCTTCGCTCTGGACCGAGACTTACGACGAAGCCCCCGCGGGGCGTGCACAGCTCCGCGCCGAGGCAACTGCTTCCGCTGCGGATTGAACCCGCCTTTTGACGGAGCCCCTTGTGATCGCCCTTGTGTTCCTTCGATGAAGTATTCGATTCGTATCGCCCGCGGCTCCGTCGCATTGTCAATCCCCGTGGAAACGCTGACAATGCAGGCATGGCAAATTCCGACTTCGTGATTGTGATTCTGGCGGCCGGCAAGGGCACGCGGCTGAAATCCGCGCTGGCAAAAGTGTTGCACCGCGCGGGCGGCCGAACGCTCGTCGAGCACGTTGCGCGCGCCTGCCAGCCGCTCAAGCCGCACGAGATCGTGGCAGTCGTGGGGCATCAAGCCGATGACGTGAGCGCCGCAGTGGCGCCGCTCAGCATCAAAACCGTATTGCAGGAGCCGCAGCGCGGGACCGGCCACGCCATGCTGGTGGCGCGGCGCGCGATTTCCGCCCGCGCAAAATTTGCGATTCTTTTGCCGGGCGACGCGCCTCTGATCCGCACGGAAACGATTGCCGCGCTGGCGCGCGCGCACCGGGAAAGCGGCGCTGCGGCGACAATCCTTTCCGCGGAAATCGAAAATCCCGCGGGCTACGGACGCATCGTGCGGCAGGACGATGGTTCGGTGTCCGCGATTGTCGAGGATTCGGCGCTCAACGGCGAGCAACGCTCGATCCGTGAAATCAATTCCAGCGTCTATTGCTTCACCCTTGAAAAATTATGGCCGTGCCTCGCGGCGCTCAAGCCTCAGAACGTGCATAAGGAATTGTATCTGACGGACTCGATCGCGGTATTGCGGCAGAAGGGCGAGAAAGTGCAAGCCGTCCGCGCCGCGGATCCCGAGGAAGCCCTCGGGTGCAACTCGCGCGCCGATCTCGCCTCGGTGGACGCTGTGTTTCGCCGCCGCAAGCGAGCGGCCATTATGGACGCGGGCGTGACGATTGAATTGCCGGAGACCGTTTTGATCGACCCCGAAGTCATTGTCGGCGCGGATTCGCACATCGAGCCCTGCGTGCAACTTCTCGGAAAAACGCGCATCGGCGCGGGCTGCACGATCCGCACCGGAAGTGTGCTGATTGACGCTGTGCTCGAAGACAACGTGCTCGTGAAGCCCTATACGATTGTTGCCGCGAGCCACCTCTCGCGCGGCACGCAGGTCGGACCGTTCGCGCATCTCCGCGACGGCGCGTGCCTCCAGGAAAACGCACGCGTGGGGAATTTCGTCGAAGTGAAAAAGAGCGTGCTCGGCGAAGGCGTGAAGTCCATGCACCTCACCTATCTGGGCGACGCGCGCGTCGGCAGCGGCACCAACATCGGCGCGGGCACGATCACATGCAATTACGACGGCGTGAACAAGAATCCCACGACCATCGGAAAGCGCGTCTTCATCGGCAGCGATACGGCGCTCGTCGCGCCGGTGCGAGTGGGCGACGGCGCCTACGTGGGGGCAGGCTCAGTCATCACGAAAAATGTCCCGCCTGATGCTCTGGGCCTTGCGCGCGGGCAACAGGTGAACAAGCTCGGTTGGGCCGCGGCGCGCCGCCGCGAACTTGCCGCCGCTGGCAAGCACGCCAAACCGCGCTCTCGCAAAAAATCGAAACGCAAAACGCGCAAGAAGTAATGGCGCAGGCTTCAGCCTGTGGGTTTTTGTGAAGCTTGAAAATACTCGTCCTGAAGGAAAATCAAAACCCACAGGCTGAAGCCGGCGCTACTTAAGCCGCCACTTCTCTGAAGTGATTCGCCAAGCCAAAGGAATATCCTCGATCCGTGTGTTAAAATGCGCGTGAGGGGAGAAGACTCGCGATGAAATTTGGCGTGGTCGTGTTTCCGGGCTCGAATTGCGACCACGATGCGTGGTACGCGCTCGGCGAAGTTCTCCACCAACCGGTCGAATTCCTCTGGCACCAATCCGAACAAGTGAATGGGTTTGACGCGATTCTGCTGCCCGGCGGATTTTCGTATGGCGATTATCTGCGCACGGGGGCGATCGCGCGGTTTTCTCCGGTCATGCGCGCGGTGGAAAAATTCGCGCGCGGCGGGGGCCTGGTCCTTGGCGTATGCAACGGATTCCAGATTCTCTGCGAAGCGGGTCTGCTGCCCGGCGTGCTGCAACGCAATGCCGGACTGCGGTTTGTGTGCCGCCAGGTGCATGTGCGCGTGGAAACGACGGACACGCCGTTCACCTCCGCAGCTAAACCCGGCCAAATCCTGCAAATGCCGATCGCGCACGGCGACGGAAATTATTTTTGCGATGACGAGACGCTTGGCGAACTTGAGCGCAATAAGCAAATCGTGTTTCGTTATACGACGGCGGACGGGCGCGAGGACGCCGCCGGAAATCCGAACGGCTCGCTCGCAAACATCGCGGGCATATGCAATCGCGAACGCAACATTGTGGGTCTCATGCCGCATCCGGAGCGTGCGGTGGAAGCGGCGCTTGGCTCGTCGGACGGGCTCGTGATTTTGCGTTCGCTGATCGAATCGCTGACGCGACGCGCGGCGGTTTCGGCCTAAGTAGCACAGACTTCAGTCTGTGGATTTCCGCTAATGCGCCCGGGCTGCGGGCAAGCCATGATCATGTGGAACCCCACAGACTGAAGTCTGTGCTACTGGAGCCTTCATCAAGTTGTCGGCTATGAAATCGATGTTAGACACCCAAATTAAAGTAACAATGGACCTGGCGGCCGAGCACGGGCTCACCGTTGAGGAATACGCGCGCATCCAGAAAATTCTTGGGCGCGAGCCGAATTTTACCGAGCTGGGTATCTTCAGCGTGATGTGGAGCGAGCACTGCTCGTACAAGTCAAGCAAGGTGCATTTGCGCCGCCTGCCGACGCGCGGGCCGCAGGTGTTGCAGGGGCCCGGCGAAAACGCAGGCGTGGTGGATATCGGCGACGGCCTCGCCGCCGCGTTCAAGATGGAGTCGCACAATCATCCAAGCTACGTCGAGCCGTTTCAGGGCGCGGCCACGGGCGTCGGCGGAATTCTGCGCGACATTTTTACGATGGGCGCGCGGCCGATTGCCGTGCTCGATTCGCTGCGCTTCGGGCCTATTACTTCGGGAACTTCAGGGGCTAAAGCCCCAGAAAGCACCGTTCGATCGGCCCGGCTAAAGCCGGGCCCTACAAACCTCATTGCCACTTCGGTAGATTCCCCTTCTGCAAGTTTTGTAGGGGCGGGCTTCAGCCCGCCCGAACAGGCCGTCAAAGAAGGGGCTTTAGCCCCTGGCGGAGTCGACGAGGAGACAATTGCGCGCAACCGGCGGATTCTCGACGGGGTCGTGCGCGGGATCGCGCATTACGGCAACTGTTTTGGCGTGCCGACGGTTGGCGGAGAAGTGCAATTTGAGCCGGCCTATTCGGCAAATCCGCTGGTCAACGTTCTGGCGCTTGGCATCGCGAAGAAGAAAAACCTGTTTTTCGCGAAGGCGCGCGGCGTGGGCAATCCCGTCATTTACGTGGGCGCAAAAACCGGGCGCGACGGCATTCACGGCGCGTCGCTTTTGGCTTCCGCAGAATTCACGGAGGAATCGCAGCAGAAGCGACCCAACGTGCAAGTGGGCGATCCGTTCATGGAGAAGCTGCTGCTCGAAGCCTGCCTCGAAGCGATGCAGACCGGCGCGGTCGTCGCGATTCAGGACATGGGCGCGGCGGGGCTGACGAGTACGTCGTGCGAGATGGCCTCGCGCGGCGGCCTGGGCATCGAGATCGAACTTGCGCGCGTGCCGCAGCGCGAACCCAGCATGACGCCGTATGAAATGATGCTCAGCGAATCGCAAGAGCGCATGTTGCTCGTGGCCCAGAAAGGCCGCGAGAAAGAAGTGCTCAAAGTATTTGCCAAGTGGGGACTCGACGCGGTTGAAATCGGGCGCATCACCGACGACGGTTTGGTGCGCGTGCGGCATCGCATGCAAATCGTGGCTGAAATTCCCGCGCACGCCCTTGCGGAAGAAGGGCCGGTCTATCAGCGCACGCTTGCGCCGCCCGCGCCTGTTGCGAGCGAACGCCTGGTCGAATTCGGCCCGGCGGGCGCGAACCTCACCGAAAATTTCCGCGCCTTGCTCGCTTCTCCCGCGATTGCCTCGAAGCACTGGATCTGGGAGCAGTACGATTACATGGTGCGCACCAACACGCTCGAAGCCCCGGGAGCGGGCGACGCAGCGGTCGTGCGCATCAAGGGAACAAAGCGGGCCCTCGCGCTCGCGGCCGACGGCAATGGCCGCTGGTGCCGCCTCGATCCGTTCGTGGGCGCGCAGCTTGCCGTGGCCGAAGCCGCGCGCAATGTGGCCTGCTCGGGCGCGAAGCCCATGGCCGCGACCAATTGCCTCAATTTTGGCAGCCCCGAAAAGCCGGAAGTGATGTGGCAATTCAGTCGCGCGATTGACGGCATCGCCGAGGCGTGCAGCGCGCTGGAAATTCCCATCACCGGCGGCAACGTGAGTTTCTATAACGAAACGCTTGGCCGCTCCATCGATCCCACGCCGGTTCTCGGCGTGCTTGGAATGATCGAAGACGCCTCGCGCGCGCTGGGGATGGCGTTTCGCGCGGAAGGCGACTTGATTTTGTTGCTCGACGGAAACGCAGTCGAAGTAAGCACACCTAAAAATGCTGCAAAGGAATTTTCTTCCTCTGAATACGCGCGCACGATTCACGGCATCGAGGCCGGCGCTCCGCCCGCAGTGAATCTCGCCGCAGAAAAGCGGCTGATCGCGCTGCTGGTTGCTCTCGCAAGCGACAGCAAGTTGCAATCCGCACACGACGCGAGTGACGGCGGCCTCGCCGTGACACTTGCCGAATCGTGCTTCGCAAGTAACGGCCTTTCACTGCGCGCATCGCTCACGAGCAAGGAGCCGGACGAAGCGGAGCTCTTCGGCGAACGCGGCGCGCGCGCCATCGTATCGGTTACTCCCGAAAACCTTGCCGCTGTGCGCCGGATTGCGGCACAATACGAAGTGCCGGTCGTGGAAGTTGGCCGAGTCACCCGCGGCGAATTCCGCATCGAACTGAATGGCCGGACAGTAGTCAGCGCTGACGTCCCCCTTCTCGCTGACGTCTGGAGCGAGGCCCTTGAGCGGCTCCTTAGCTCGAATGATCTCCGAAAGGCAGAATGAACAGCCTGATCGAAATTGAGAACGACCGGTTTCACGATCACTGCGGCGTGTGCGGCGTCTTCGGCCATCCCGAAGCTGCGAAGATGGCCTATCTGGGTCTTTACGCGCTGCAGCATCGCGGCCAGGAATCGGCAGGGATCGTTTCGAGCGACGGGCGCGAACTGCATCTCGAAAAAAGCATGGGTCTGGTGGCCGATATTTTTCAGCCCGAAGTGCTCGCGCGCCTGCCGGGCGACGCGGCGCTCGGCCACACGCGCTATTCGACCGCCGGCGACACTTCCTTGATGAACGCGCAGCCGATCGTGATCGACTGCAACAAAGGCAAGCTGGCCCTCGGCCACAATGGCAATCTGCCGAGCGCGGCGAAATGGCGCCGCACGCTCGAACATCGCGGCTCGATCTTTCAGACGACCAGCGACACCGAAGTGATCGTGCATCTCGTGGCGCGCAGCCAGGCGCGGAATCTTTCCGGCGCGCTCGCCGACGCGCTGAATCAAGTCGAAGGCGCATATTCGCTGCTCGTGCTGACGCGCGACGAAATGTACGCGCTGCGCGATCCGCGCGGCTTCCGCCCGCTGGCGCTTGGCCAGCTGGACGGCGCGTGGATCGTCGCTTCGGAAACTTGCGCGTTTGACTTGCTCGGCGCAACCTACGTGCGCGACGTCGAGCCCGGAGAAATGCTGCGCATCACGCGCACAGGAATTGAGTCGTTGCATTTCGCGGCTGAAAAACCGCTGCAGCAGTGTATTTTCGAGCATGTCTACTTCGCGCGACCCGATAGTCTCGTCTTCGGCCGCGTGGTCGAGCAAAGCCGCGAAATGCTGGGCCGTTTGCTCGCGCGTGAACATCATGTTCCAGCCGACGTGGTCGTGCCGGTGCCCGATTCAGGCGTGCCTGCCGCGGTGGGATATTCGCAGGAATCCGGCGTGCCGTTTCGCATGGGCCTCATTCGCAATCATTACGTCGGGCGCACGTTCATCGAGCCGGTGCAATCGATCCGCGATTTCGGCGTGAAGCTGAAACTCAATCCCGTGCGAGAACTTCTCCGCGGCAAGCGCGTGGTGCTCGTGGACGATTCCATTGTGCGCGGCACGACCAGCCGCAAGATCGTGCGCATGGTGCGCGAGGCCGGCGCAGCCGAAGTGCACATGCGCATCAGCTGCCCGCCGACGATTTCGCCGTGCTATTACGGAGTGGACACGCCGACGCGCGAGGAATTGATCGCTTCCGATGAATCGCGGGTGCGCCCGCGGCTCACGCCAGAGGAACTCGAGGCTTTTGAAGTGAAGCTCGACCCGCGCGAGCCCCGATCGGACCGGTCGCAGCGCTCGGTCGAGGAAATTCGCCAGTATCTTGGAGCGGATACGCTGGGCTACCTTTCGCTCGAAAGTTTGCGGCGTGCGGTCGACGATACGCGCGGCTCGTTCTGCACGTCGTGCTACACGGGCGTGTATCCGGTAGACGGCGCGCAGGGCGAGCTCGAATCCCGCGCAGCGGAACCCGATGAAGCGCCCTTCGTGGAAATTCAGGTGGTGCCGAATGAACGCTGAAGAAACCCTTCCGGTTGAGGCCAAAACAAAACCGGATGTAAGCAAGCTCATTGTCCGCGAGGCGTTGTCCTGGCTGTGGGTCATCCTTGCATTCCTGTTCATCACTGGAACGATTGTCCAGGCCCGCGTAATTCCCTCCGGTTCCATGGAGAGAACGCTGCTCGTCGGGGATCACTTGCTGATGAGCCGCTTCGGCTACGAAGCCGAATTGCCCATGACGCCGCTGCACGTGCGCCTATGGCGCGACCCGCACCGCCAGCAGATCATCGTGTTCCGCGCGCCGTTGCCGGGTACGCCGGATTACATCAAGCGCCTGATCGGATTGCCAGGCGACGAGCTCGAAATTCGCGAAGGCGTCGTGTCCATCAACGGAAAGCCGCTGAAGGAACCCTACCGCGCGGACCCGCCCAATCCGACCGACAATTACGGCCCGGTGACCGTTCCGGCGGGCGAATATTTCATGATGGGTGACAACCGCGACGATTCCTATGACAGCAGGTACTGGGGCTTCGTGCCGCGCGATAATATTATCGGCACGCCGATCCTGGTGTATATGTCGATCGATGCGCCCGAGGAGACCTGGAATCCGGGGCACATCCGCGACCGGATGATGGCGTACGCAAGCGTTTTTTTGCATCCGAGCATCGTGCGCTGGCGCCGCATCTTCAAAATGTTTTGATCGAACGGGAGCAAGCCGCCCGGCTCCTCTCGCCACGGCAGAAGGTGTTCATCGTTCAGGGTGCGGGCTGTACTTGCAGCCCGCCGAAAATATGGACTACACCGACGCAGGTGTGGGTATTTCGCTTGCGGACCAGGCCAAGCAGCGCATCCGGCGCCTGGCCTCGCGCACGTTCACTCGCGGAGTGATCGGCGGGATCGGCTCGTTCGGCGGGCTGTTCGCGCTCGACAAGAAATGGCGTGAGCCGGTGCTGGTGTCCAGCGCCGATGGCGTGGGCACGAAACTGAAAATCGCCATCGCGGCGAACATTCACTCCACGGTTGGCGCCGACCTGGTCAATCACTGCGTCAATGACATCCTCACGCTGGGCGCCGAGCCGCTCTTCTTCCTCGACTACCTGGCCATGTCGAAAATGGATCCCAACGTGGTCGAGCAAGTGGTCGAGGGGATTTCGCGCGCCTGCCATTCCGCCGGGTGCGCTCTGATCGGCGGCGAAACGGCGGAAATGCCCGGCTTCTACGCGCCGGGGGAATACGATCTCGCGGGATTCATCGTCGGCGTGGTGGAGCGCGCGAGTCTGAAAAAGACCAATGCCGTCAAGCCAGGCGATTTGCTTTTCGCGCTTCCTTCCACGGGGCTGCACACCAACGGATATTCGCTGGCGCGCAAACTCGTATTCGATCACGCGGGTCTGCACCCGGAGACGTACGTCCCCGAGGTCAGCAACAAAATCGGCGCGGAACTGCTGCGCCCGCACCGCTGCTACTGGCCGATGCTGAAGACCACCGTGGCGCGCGGCTGGCTCTCCGCGATGGCGCATATTACCGGCGGGGGCATCCCCGGAAATTTGCCGCGCGTGCTGCCGCGCGGCGCGCAGGCGGAAATCGAGCTCGGCTCGTGGCCCGTGCCGTCCATTTTTTCCTACCTCGCCACCCTCGGCGAACTCGAGCGCGACGATCTGCTTCGCACATTCAACATGGGCGTGGGCATGATTCTGGTCGTGCCGGTCGAAAATCACCGTGCCGTCGAATCCGAACTGAAGCGCCGCCGCGAAAAGTACTACCGGATCGGCCATGTTCGCCGCGGCGATCCGCGCAAGCCGCAAGTTGTGTTCACCGGAGACTTGCAGCTGCAATAGACACTCGCGCGATGGTCTGCAACGCCGAGTAGCAGTACGGCGCAGTGATTGTGTTTTCATTCCCAATTTTTCAAATTTGAAATTTCAAATTGCCTGTCCCGCCCGGACGATCTTCGCGATCGCGAAGACATCCTTGCTTTCATCCTTAACCCGCCTTTACCAGCTGTAGGCGATTTTCGGCGTTTTTGCACTGATTTTTATTGTTAAGCCGTGTGTTTTCATCTTCGCTCTCGGAAAAAACGGTAGGGTGGAGACCAAGTGTCTTCCCTCTGACCCTGGACTTCTGGCAATCTGCGGTCAGCATGTTTCTGCGCAGCAACAATCGCAAAAAAGACGGCAAAGATCATCGCTATTTCAGCATCGTAGAAAACCATCGCATCGCTTCCCACAAGACGGTACAGCGAACCGTTTTCTATCTCGGCGAGATCAACGACCAACAACAAGGGGCATGGCGCAAGACGCTGGCGGTGTTTGATGAACAGCAGCAAGAATATGCGAACTTGAGTTTATTTCCCGACGACCGCGAGATTCCCGCCGATGCGGTCGATAGTCTACAAGTGAAACTGAGCGGCCTGGAACTGCGGCGGCCCCGTCTGTTCGGTAGCTGCTGGCTCGGATGTCAGTTGTGGCAGCAACTGGGCCTGGATGAGTTTTGGAAGGCTCGCCTGGCCGGATCGCGGGAAGACGTCCCTTGGGAAAAAGTGTTGCAACTCCTGGTGGTGAGCCGGCTGCTGGATCCGGGCAGCGAGTTTCGTGTGCATCGCCAGTGGTATCTGTCCACCGCTATGGATGTGCTGCTGGGGACGGATTTCGCCGTCGCGGAGAAAAACCGCTTATATCGCTGCCTGGACCGCGTGCTGGAACATAAGCGGGAACTGTTTCTATGGCTGCGCGGGAAGTGGGCCGATCTGTTTCAAGCGGAATTCGAAGTGCTGCTCTACGACCTGACCAGCACGTACTTTGAAGGCGCGATGGAAGAGAACCCCAAGGCCAAGTACGGTCACAGCCGCGATAAACGGACCGACTGTTTGCAGGTGGTGATTGCGCTGGTGATCACCACCGATGGTTTCCCGTTGGCCTATGAAGTGATGGATGGCAATACCAGTGATCGCACTACGCTCCGCGGTTTTCTGGACCAGATCGAGAAGACCTATGGAAGAGCAAAACGCATGTGGGTGATGGATCGAGGAGTTCCGACCGAAGAGATCTTGCAGGAGATGCGGGATCCGGCACGCCAGATTTCCTATTTGGTTGGAACGCCGAAAGGCAAAATCCGACAGTATGAGAAGAAGTGGCTGGATCTGCCCTGGCAAAAGGTCCGAGAGTCGGTGGACGTGAAACTGTTTGAGCAGGACGGCGAACTCTATGTGCTGGCCAAGAGTGAAGGACGAAGAGCCAAAGAAACCGCCATGCGGCGCAAACGCCTGGCTCGCTTACTCAGAAAGCTCCGTGCTATGCGGCGAAGTCCGCCTTCTCTGGTCCAGCTGCTGATGCGCTTGGGCGCCGCGAAAGCCGAAGCGGGCCGAGCGTTCCATTTCGTGCAGATGCAAGTACCCAGGGAAGGCCAGCAGGTCACGCCCGAGACGTTCCAGTTTCGTGTGGACAAGAAAAAACTCCAACAGGCGGAATGGCATGACGGGCACTACTTGCTGCGCTCCAACCTTGCCGCAGAAGATCCCGGCGTCCTTTGGACGCGCTACGTACAGCTGACGCAGATCGAATCGGTATTTCGGTCGCTCAAAAACGAACTCCGCATACGCCCCCTCTACCATCAACTGGAGCATCGCGCCGACGCTCACATTCTGATCGCCTTTCTGGCCTACTGCCTGCAGATAACCCTGAAGCATCGTCTCTTGCTGCACGCCCCGGGGTTGACGCCCACGGCGGTGCTGGAGAAGTTGGCCGAAATCAAAATGATCGATGTGTGGATTCCTACGGTCGATCAACGTTGGTTGATTCTGCCGCGCTACACACAGCCTTCGCTAGACACCAAGCTGCTCATCGAGAAACTGAAATTGCAGTTGCCGAGCCAGCCGCCACCGCGCCTTGTCGCGCAAAAAGGGAGTTACGAAATCAACGTACAGCCCATCCCGTAAGCGGGCCGTTTGTGGTGGAGACCTTTCACCAACCTCACCTGATTCCAAAATACTTAACCGAATCAAATGTGCCCAGATGGGAAAGTTCGGCTAAGATTTTGATAAATAGTAGGAATCGAATATGCTTCCCTTCCGCCGGATCCTCGTTTCGCTTTTGATCCCGGCGCTTTCCCCGCTTCTGGCCCGCGCGCAAGCTCCAATCTCTCCGCCGCCCTCACCGTCAGAGTCCGCCCGCGCATACCAGAATGCGGCCGAAGGCTTGCGAATGCAGCTCCAGGACATTCTGGCCGTGGCGAGGAACCACGATGCCCCGAAACTAGAATCCTTGACCAAACAGATGGAGATCCGAAATTACGAGGAATGGTTCGCGAAAGCCTATGGGAACGAGAGAGGCGAACTCCGGGCCGCACCCTATGCCCGTGACCTCGCGAGAAATGAAAGTGATTTCCAAGCGCTCTTTCTGCAATTGGCAAACGATGAAGGGGAGATCGCGACTCGCAATGTGAATGATGCTCCAGCCCCGGGCATGGAAGAGCACATGCTCGATGGCCTGCAGGGGGCGGCGCAAATATTTTTCGCAAGCTGGAAAAAGCGGGATGCGCCTCCAGTTTCCAGAGGCAATCCCATCGGCTACTTTGTGTTTCTCGACGGAAGTTTTCGGTTGCTCAGAGCATTCAGGATCATGGCAATCCGCCCCATGACGGGCTCAGGTGCTGTTGCACCGCGAGGCACTTGGTCTGCAACAACCGGCCCTGCGCCGGACAACCTTCCTGATAACAGGCCGGCCACTGGCCCCGTTCTGCAGGGCGTTCGTATTGCTTCGCCGCCAAGCTGCGACTATTGTCCCGCTGCGGAGTATTCCGATGCGGCTCGGAAGAAGGGCCTGGAGGGAACCGTGGTCCTTCAGGTGATCGTCCAGCCCGACGGCTCGGCCACGGACATCCAGGTCGTGAAATCCCCTGACCCGGAACTGACGCAAATGGCGATGGACAGCGTAAGCAGATGGCGCTTTAAACCCGCCCGCAATTCAGATGGAGAGCCGGTGCGCTATAGGGAAGCAATCGAAGTGAGCTTCCGTCTCGCCAGATGAACGCCTCAAAAATTCCTGACGATGAACGGGGTATCATTCGCCTCGTCGCGCAAACCGCAAGGCGTTGCGTTAGATTCCGAGTAGCACAGAGTGAATTTTCGCGGGGATTGGACTATCATGGAGATAAGGAACAGGAAATACTCCATGATCGACGCAGTCGTCGACGCATTGATCCTTGATCTCCTCGAATGGCTCGCCAACGGCGAGAGGACCCACCAGGAAGTGATCGAACTTTGGCGCACGTCATGCCCCCGGCTCCCGGTTTGGGAGGATGCGAACGATCGAGGGCTCGTTGCGAGGGAGCAGGTGAATGGGCGCGAGGTTGTCAGGATTACTCCTGCTGGCTCCGCATATCTTCAGCACTGCAGACGGTCTCAACAGTCTAAAGAGCTCGGGATCTCTCCTATCCGCTGACACCGATTGCCGCGCGCGCGGCGTCGTGCTAGCATCCGCGAAATGGGGAACGTGTCCGGGCACCCGGAACACGGACCTTCATCCTTCCAAATATCACGCCGCAATTATTTCCGGTGCGGCCGCCCGCCACCGCGGGCGTGGCCGCCGCGAACGGCGCTCAGGGGGTTGAACGATGAAAGCCTACGCAACGCAGTCCATCCGCAATGTGGGGATTGCCGGTCACGGCGACACGGGGAAAACCCAGCTGGTGTCGTCGTTGCTGTTCACCGCGGGGATGACCACCCGGCTGGGAAAGGTCGCCGAGGGAAACACGGTCACCGACTGGGACGAAGAGGAAATCGCCAGGAAAATCACGATTCACTCAAGCCTGGCCTATGCTGAATGGGCGCCCGCCACGGCGGACCAGGCGGAAAAAATAAAAATCAATTTTCTGGACACGCCGGGCTACAGCACGTTCCTGAACGACACGCGCGCGTCCCTGGTGGCGGCGGACGCGGCGCTGATCGTGGTGGACGCGTTGGCGGGCGTGCAGGTGGTCACGGAAAAAGTGTGGGACTATGCGACCGAGTACGACGTGCCGCGCGCCTTCGCCATCAACTGGATGGACCGCGAGCTGGCGAATTACGACCGCGCGATGGAGTCCATCACGCGCGTGTTCGGCCGCAACGTCGTGCCGCTGCAATTGCCGATCGGCGCGGAGAAAACGTTTCGCGGCGTCGTCGACCTGATCACGATGCAGGCGCATGTGTACACGCCGGACGGCGACGGCAAGCCGAAGGTCGAGGCGATTCCCGAGGATTTAGCCGAGGCGGCCAAGGTCGCGCACGAAACGCTGGTGGAAATGGTCGCCGAGGGCGACGACGCGCTGATGGAGGAATTCTTCGAGAAGGGCACGCTGCCGATCGAGGACTTGAGGAAGGGCTTGCGCGATGCATTCCAGGCCAAGCGCATCTACCCGGTCGTTTTGACTTCCGCGCTGCACAATATCGGCAGCGCGACGCTGCTCGATTTGCTGGCCGACATATTTCCGGACCCATCGCAGCGCGGCACCGCGATTGGCCACAGCGAAACCGCCAGCAAAGGCGGCGAAGTGCAGCGAAAAATCGGCGACGCCGAGCCGCTGTCCATTTTTGTGTTCAAGACGTTGGCCGATCCCTTCTCCGGGCGGATCAGCTATTTCAAAGTGATGTCGGGCGTCCTGAAAAACGACGCCATGCCGCAGAATTTTACTCGCGGCACGAGCGAGCGCCTGCAGCACATCCAGGTAATGCAAGGCAAGACGCCGACCGCCGTGCCGGAACTCCACGCCGGCGATCTGGGCACCGTCGCGAAACTGAAGGAAACATTCACCGGCGACACCCTAGGCGACAAGGCGGCGCCCATTCACTATCCGCTGCCGCACGTTCCCGAGCCTTCCATCACGTTCGCCGTCGAACCCAAGACGCGCGCGGATGAAGACCGCATCGGCCCCGCGATTCACAGAATTCTGGAAGAAGATCCGTCGCTGCGTTTTTCGCGCGATCCGCAGACCAAGGAGTTTCTGCTGGCGGGCTCGGGGCAACAGCACATCGAGGTGGTCGTCGCGAAGCTGCACAAGCGCTACCACGTGGACCTGACGCTTCACCCGCCCAAGGTGCCCTATCGCGAAACCATTCGCGGCAAAGCCGACGCCGAAGGCAAGCACAAGAAACAGACGGGCGGGCACGGGCAGTTCGGCGTGTGCCGCGTTCGCCTGGAGCCGGCGGCGCGCGGGACAGGCATCGAATTCGTGGACGACATTTTCGGCGGCGCCATCCCCAAGAACTGGATTCCCTCGGTCGAGAAAGGCATCCGCGCTTCGGCCGAACGCGGGTATCTCGCCGGTTTTCCCGTCGTGGATTTCCGGGCCATTCTCTACGATGGGAAATATCACGATGTGGACAGCTCCGACATGGCGTTCAAGATCGCGGGATCGCTCGCGTTCAAGGAAGGGATGAAGCAGGCGCGGCCCGCGCTCTTGGAACCCGTGATGCACGTCGAGGTCTACGCGCCGGACCAGTATTCGGGCGACATCATGGGCGACCTCAGTTCCCGGCGCGGCCGGATCAGCGGCAGCGAGGCGCGCGCGTCGAGCGTGATCGTCAAGGCGCAGGTTCCCTTTGCCGAGATGCTGAATTACGCGACCACGCTGACGTCCATGACGCAGGGCCGCGCCACCTACACCATGGAGTATTCGCACTACGACTATGTGCCGAGCGAAATCGCGGAGAAAGTGATCGCCGCGGCCAAGGCGGCGAGAGGGGTCGTGGTGGAGGAGGAAGAACAGGTGTGAATTCTGGAGGTTAGAGGTTGGAGGCTGGAGGTTGGAAGGAAAGAAATACCGGCAACCCGTTTCTGGCTTTGATGAGCCAAATTGGAGGTTGTGCATTCCTCTGCTTATGAAAGAATCCTTGCACCATGCCGAAGAAACTTTCTCCCCGATGGGCCGACGCGACGCTGGCCATTCATAGCGGTGAGCCGAAGCACGGGCGGAACGCCCCGGTCACCGCGCCGATTGTTCGTTCCTCGAATTTCACTTTCGCCAGCACGGCGGAAATGAAGCGCTGGGCCGAGGGCAAATCAAAAGCCTACATTTACACGCGCTACGGCAATCCGACCCTCGCCGTGGCCGAAGCGAAAATCGCGGAACTGGAAAACGGCGAAGCTGCCCTGGTGACGGCCTCGGGATCGGCCGCCATCTCGAGCGCCTTGCTGGCCGTGCTGCGGGCCGGAGACGAATTGATTGCCACGCGCCAGCTGTATGGCGGCTCCTACCGCCTGATGCGCGACATCCTGCCGAGGATGGGAATTCGCGTGCACCACGTGGAAGCAAATCTCGAAGGCCTGGACCGCCTGGTGAATGCAAAAACTCGCGCGCTCTATGTGGAGTCTCCTACCAATCCCACGCTAGGGCTCGTGGATTTGAAAAAGGTCGTGGCGCTGGCGCGGAAACACAAACTGGTTTCGCTCATCGACAACACGTTTGCGACGCCCATTCTCCAAAAGCCGCTGGACCTGGGCTTCGATCTGGTCCTGCACAGCGCGACAAAATACCTGGCGGGCCACTCCGACATCGTCGCCGGCGCCGTGGCAGGAAACCGGGAATGGGTCGGAAAAGTCCGGGAAATAATGATCTCCCTCGGCGGATCGATAGATCCGGATCCCGCGTATCTCTTGATTCGCGGATTGAAAACGCTCGAAATTCGCGTCCGGCGGCAATGCGAAAGCGCCATGGCCGTGGCGCGCTTTCTGGAACGCCATCCGAAAATCGGGCGAGTGCACTACCCGGGCCTGGCCTCCCATCCCGATCACCGCCTGGCAAAACGGCAAATGACGGGCTTTGGCGGAATGCTGGCTTTTGATCTCCGGGGCGGGCTGCCCGCGGCACGCCGGTTCTGTGACCGAACGCGAGTCTTCCTTCTCGCCGTCAGCCTGGGTGGAGTTGAATCACTCATAGTGCTCCCAATCTACACATCCCACTACCGGATGGGTACAGAAGAGCTGGCAGCGGCGGGGATCGGGCCCGGCACCGTTCGCATGTCGATAGGTCTCGAGGACCCTGGCGACCTCCTCGCGGACCTGAAGCTGGCTCTCTCCTAAAATCCCCTTTTTAATTGGGTTAAAGGAATATTCACAGGTGTTTATAATCCCTATTGACCCCCCCGGGGGCACATGATCTACAATTGAGGAGCAGGCTTCCAAGTAGCAGTTATCTGTATCTAAGTTTGGCAGGCGTTGTGCTCTCTATCATTGCGGAGGGCAGTGCCGGTCGTCGTACCAATCGGTCCAAAAATACACCCATGGGATATCGCACTCAAAAATCGGTAGGTTGGCTTTTTATTGCTGCCGGTGTTCTTTTCGGCCTTGCTGGTTGTGAAGACTCGGCCAAGACGCCTGTGCAAGTCCGGCCCGCCCAGATCGCTCTGCCATCGCAAGGCCAGGTTCTGCCTTCCCTGCCAATCAATGCGCAACACAAAGTTCTGACGCCGCTGGTCATTCAGGCCCCGGCGGATGGGCCGGAGCAGCTTGCGGCGGAGAGTCAGGCGGCGTTCAACGCGGGCGAGCAGGATTTTCAAGCCGGCCATCTTGGAAAGGCGCGCGAGGAGTTCGATGAGGCGCTCGACCAGTTGCTCGCCAGCGGGCTCGATCTCGATGCCGATCCGCGCCTGAGCAGCTTGTACCACCACATTATCGACACGGTGAGCCTGGATGAACTCGAGGCCTTCCGCGCCGGCGACGGTTTCAGCGAACAGAAGTCCACGCCCGCGCCCATCGATGAGATCGCCGAGGAACCCATACCTCAGCCGGAAAAGTTCGATCCCAATCTTCGTGGCCGCGCCGAAGGCGAAGTAAGCGCCATCGACCATGACGTTCCGCTGACGGTCAACGATCCTGTTCTCACCTATTTGAACTATTTCAAGACGCCGCGCGGGAGCGCGATCGTCGAAACCGGCCTTCGCCGCGAGGGACGTTATCGCGAAATGGTCCGGCGGGTTTTGAAGGAAGAAGGCATGCCGCAGGATTTGATTTATCTGGCGCAGGCCGAGAGCGCGTTCCAGCCGCAGGCGGTGTCCAAAGCGGGCGCGCGCGGAATGTGGCAATTCATGTCCTTTGCCGGACGGAAATACGGCCTGCAAAAGACCTGGTGGGTGGACGAGCGCCAGGATCCGGAAAAGGCCACGCGGGCCGCCGCGCGCGACCTGCGCGACCTGTACGCCGAGTTCGGCGACTGGTATCTGGCCATGGCCGCCTACAATTCCGGCGCGGGGGCCGTCCAGCATGCCATTGAACGAACCGGCTACGCGGATTTCTGGGAGCTCTATCACCGCAATGTTCTGCCGAAGGAAACACAGAACTATGTGCCGATTATTCTGGCACTGGACCTGATCTCGAAGGATCCCGCGCGGTACGGAATCGAATTCGAGCCCGAGCCTGCGCTGAAGGCCGACACGGTCAAGCCGGGGCAGGCGATTGATCTGCGCCTGGTCGCCGAGACCATCGACACCGATCTCGAATCCCTGCGCAGCCTGAATCCACAGTTGTTGCGCCTGGTCACGCCGCCCGATCCTGAGTTTGTCCTGCACCTGCCCGAGGGGACGGCCGAGCGTTTCTTTGCGGAAATCGCGGCCATTCCTCCGGAAAAATGGGTGAGCTGGCGCCGCCACAAAGTCGAGCAAGGCGAGACGCTTTCTTCCATCGCCAAGCAGTATCGTGTTTCTCCGGCGGAAGTGGCGGATGCCAACGAATTGGCCGTGGGAGCTCCGCTCGATGAGGGCCAAAAACTGATTATTCCCGCCGCCGCGCGGTCCGAGGCGTCCACCGGGAAACTGATCCGCTACCGGGTGCGCCGCACGGACACCATTGCCACGATCGCCGATGAGTTCGACGTGACGGCAGCCGAACTGCGCAAGTGGAACCACCTGAGGGCCGACCACGTGGCGCGCGGCGTGTCCCTGCGAATCTATCCGGGCGGCATGACGCAGGCGCCGCCACAGCAGCAAGCCAAGACGAAGGACACCGCGACAAGCACGGTCGTCCCGCAGCGCAATGGCGCGAAAAACCTTCCCGTGATGGAAGCACGCTCGGCGAGCACCGTGTTGCATCGCGTGAAGCCCGGCGAAACGCTGTGGTCGATCGCCCGCGCCTATCAAACGACGGTGGAAGCGATTCAGGCGGGGAACCGATATTTGTTCAGCCGGCCCCTGCAGGTGGGCGATACCTTGACGATCCTGCCAACCCGCTAGTCCCATCTTGCTTTTTATTCTAACTTATCCCTATATTGTGAGCGGGTTCGCGGCAGTTCCCTGTCTTCGGGCGCCGGGTCGAGAGGTCGCCCGCCAGGGAGGGATGCCGCGAAAAACAACACGGAATCGGCGGCGATTGGGCTAACCCTTGACAAACATGCCGGATTCCGTTTATAAGCCCGCGATGGCTTCAAGCGCCATCGAATTCCTCGAAATGGCGGCGAGTCGAAGGGAGAACGCGGATGGCCTACGAAAAAGAAGACCAAGGCGACGAAAACGAGTTCGTGCATTTTGAGGAAGAAGAACTCGGCGGCGACCCGGAAGAAGTGATTGAAGAGGAAACCGAAGAGGAGCTGGTCATCACCGAGCGCCCCGGTGCTGCGGGCGCTCCGCAACCTCCTCTGGCGGCGCCGAAACCGGCGGCCAGGAAAAAAGCGCCGCCCAAGCGCGCTAAAAAGCCGGCGGCGAAGAAAGCGAAAAAGAAAGCCAAGGCTGCTCGCAAGAAAGCCGCCAAGAAAAAACCGGCCAAGAAGAGTGCCAGGAAGTCCGGCAAGCGCAGCAAAAAGCGCTGACGGCTTTCCAAGTCAAAGGGTTTGCGGACTGGGGCCCGGAGAGTTTCCTCCGGGCTTTCGGTTTATTTTGGCCCGCGGCCCCGCCCTGTTTCATTCCGGCGCATTGTAGATAAATTCCCTCCCCGCGATTCTCACTTCCCATAGCGGAACAATTTTCTTGCGGGTTACGCCGTGCGTGACTAGCATGGCGGTCATGAAGCTTGCCGTCGAGCATGTGCGCCGGATGCGGGGCGGTGCGCAGGCCCAATTGATGCGCTGCGACGATGATGCTTACTACATCGTCAAATTCCAAAACAACCCGCAGCATTTGAGGATCCTGGCGAACGAAATGCTTGCAACACGCCTGGCGGCGCGGCTGGGATTGATTGTGCCGCAAGTCGAAGTGGTCGAGGTGCGTCCGGAAATCATTGCGTATACGCCGGACCTCGTGATTCAGTTGGGCCTTGGCCGCACGCCGTGCGCGGCGGGAAAACAATTCGGATCGCAGTTCCCGGGACACCCGGCCCGGATGACGGTTCATGATTTTTTGCCTGACGAGCAGCTCGGAGCGGTGGGAAACCTTTCGGATTTCCTGGGCGTCCTGGTGTTCGACAAATGGACCTGCAACACGAATGGCCGCCAGGCGATCTTTTTTCGCGACCCCGGCGGGCACGTGGCCGCGGCCGATTCTACTGCGGGCGGTGATACACCGGGTGGTTCTGCAGCGTTGGGTTATACGGCAATGATGATTGACTTTGGATTCTGCTTCAATGCCGGGGAGTGGGATTTTCCCGACGCTCCGCTGCGCGGATTGTACGCGCGCCACCGCGTCTACGGCGGGGTCGCCGGGATGGAGGCGTTCGAACCCTGGCTGGCGCGCCTCGAAAAACAGATCACCGAGCGCGTGCTGGGCGAAGAGGCCGCGCAGATTCCGCCGGAGTGGTACGCCGGAGACTGGAACGCGCTGGAGCGGCTGCTGGAGCGTCTTTACAGCCGCCGCCAGCGCGTGCGCGAACTGATCCTCTCGGCCCGGAATTCCGGCCGCGAACCGTTCCCCAATTGGAAGGTGACACATGCCTGACGAAACGTTGCAACCCTGCGCCTATCACGTGGTGCGCTACCAGCCCAACCTCATCCGGGACGAGTGGGTCAACATCGGCGTCCTGCTCTTCATTCCAGGACAGGGGCCCGGAGAAAGGCCCGCCTCGGGGCGCGTCCGCCAGCGCTGGCTCGAAGAGCCCGCCGACTTCGTGCGGCTGCGGCGCCTGCACCCGGCGGCGGACGAGGAGCTTTTGCTGCGCCTGCCCGCCGAATTCGACCGGCAGTTTGCCGGACGCGAGATGGAGGCGGAAGCCATTCTCGAGAAATTCGACGAGACGCTGTCGAACGCCGTGCAGCTCGCCCCCCGCAAGGGGCTGCTCTCCCGCGACCCGGACGCCGAGGTCGACCGCCTCTTTCGAGAACAGGTCGAGCCGCTGCGCGAAACGCGGCGCGGCGCGGCGGAAATCCGCACGCGCAGCGACGTGCGCGCCCGGGCCGCGGATTATTTCCGCACGGAAAAAATTCTGCGCCTCATGCAGCGCGGCGTGCGCGTCGAGGAGTTCACGGTGCCGGGCGATCCCATGCGCATCGACTTTTCCTACCGCCGCAACGGCACGCGCGGCTTCGTGCATTCCGTGGCGCTCGGCCGCGATCCCGGGCAGGCGAAACTCCTGGCCTACACCGCGGGCGCCATCCGGGAACGCGTCCGCCACTCGGAATTCCTGGCCGTGACCGAACGCGAACCCGCGCGGGGAAATGTGCGCGATCAGTTTGTTTCCGGAATTCTCGCCGAGAGCGATATTCGCTTGCTGCCGCTCGGGGAACTGCGCAAGTGGGCGCATGAGGTGGCGCCGGTGCTGCGCGCAGAAAGCGGTGACTGGTGATCGGTGACTGGTGAACCGTCCCCGGCGACGCGGCAGAAGAGTTGAGAGTCAACAGTTCTGAGTCGAGAGATTAAATCCTTGCCCAACGTAGGTCCGGACTGTTTGAACTCTCGACTCTCAACTCTTCACCAGTCACTAGTCACCAATCACCAGTCACCTTCCTACAGAATTTCCTCGCTCCACCCCTCAAGATACGCCTTCACCTTGCCGACAAACTGGTGGGCCACGGCGCCGTCCACGACGCGATGGTCGTAGGAAAGCGTGAGGTAGACCATGGAGCGGATCGCGATCGCATCGTCGATCACCATGGGGCGTTTCTGGATCGCGCCGATCCCCAGAATGGCGACGTTCGGCTGGTTGATCACCGGCAATCCCATCAGGCCGCCGTACACGCCGGGATTGGTGATCGAAAACGTGCTCTCCTGGACCTCTTCCGGCTTCAGCTTTTTGGCGCGGGCGCGCTCGGCGAGATCGTTGATGCCGCGCGCGAGCCCCAGGAAGTTTTTCTCCTCGGCGTCCTTGAGCACGGGCACGATCAAGCCCCAATCGAGCGCCACGGCAATACCCACGTTGATTTCGCGGTGCAGGACGACCGTGGCTCCGTCGGCCGAGGCGTTGACCGTCGGAAAAGCACGCAGCCCCTCGACGCAGGCGCGCACAAAGAACGGCATGAACGTCAGTTTCGTGCCGTACTTGGCTTCGAACGCGGCTTTCGAACCCTCTCGGAGCTTGGCGATTCGCGTCATGTCCGCTTCGTCGATGGAGTAGACGTGCGGCGAAACGTGCTTGGAGGCCACCATGTGCTCGGCAATGCGCTGGCGCATCACGCTCATCGGCTGGGCTTCGTAGTTGCCGAAATAAATCCGCTCTCGCGGGACGGCATTTTCCAGCGCGGGATGTGTGAGCGCCCCTCCCGCTCCGGGCGGCAGCGCGGCGGGAGAGGCCGGAGTTGCGGCAGACGGCGCTGGCGCGGCGGGGGCCGCAGGCCTCGCACCGCCGGACGCGGCGGCGGCGAGAATGTCTCTCTTGCTGATGCGTCCGCCCGCCCCGCTTCCCTCCACCGCGGCGAGGTCCACGTTGTGCTCTTTCGCGAGCTTCCGGACCAGCGGCGAACTGCGTATTTTTTGGCCATTCCCGCCCGCCCTCGGCGGGGGCGCAACAGGCGGGGCGCTGGCGGCCGGCGCAGACGGAGCGGGGGCTGGGGCGGCGGGAGCAGGAGGCGCGGCGGCAGCCTCGGGGGCAGCAGCCTTTTCCTGCGCAGGAACGGGCGCCGGAGCGGCGGCCGGTATAGGGGCTGAAGCAGCAGCCGGCGCGCCCGCCGCGTCGATCACCGCAACCACGGTCTGGATGGGTACGGTCTGACCCTCGGTGACCTTAATTTCCTTCAGCACGCCGGCCGAAGGCGCCGGGATCTCCGCGTCGACCTTGTCGGTCGAGATTTCGAACAGTGGCTCATCACGTTCAACGCGGTCGCCCGGCTTCTTAAGCCACTTGGTGATCGTGCCTTCAAAAATGCTTTCCCCCATCTGGGGCATGATGACGTCTACGGCCATGATTTTCCTCTTTCCGCGCTCATGATAATTCCACCCTTGACTGGTGACTAGTGACCGGTGACTGGTGATTCGTGAAAGGTCGAAACTCAAAAGTCGAGAGTTGAAAGCAAGCGCGCCAGACCTCCTGTTTCGACTCAATTTTAACTCTCAACTCTTACCCGCCGACTGTCAACTCTAGCCACCTCGGCTGTTCTTGCTGTTCAACGGCGGCGCCGTCCTTGACGAATCACCAGTCACCGATCACCAGTCACCAGTCACTTCCCCTAATACCTCGCCAGTTCCCGGGCCGCGGCGACCACTTTCCCCGCGCTGGGCAGGAAATACGCCTCGAGCCCCGGGGCGTACGGCACCGGCGTGTCGAGCGAAGTCACGCGGCGAACCGGCCCGTCGAGGTCCTCGAAGGCGTTTTCCATGATGATGGCCGCGATTTCTCCGGCGATGCCGCCGGTGCGCGTGTCTTCGTGGACGACGAGCAGCTTGTTCGTCTTCCGCAGCGACGCGAGAATCGTTTCGCGGTCGAGTGGCAGGAGCGTCCGCAAGTCGATCACCTCGGCCTCGATGCCTTCTTTGGAAAGCTCCGCCGCGGCTTCGAGGGAGACGTGCAGCATCGCCGCATAGCTCACGATGGTGAGATCGCGCCCCTCGCGCCGCACCGCCGCCTTTCCGATCGGCACCGTAAAATCGTCCGCCGGCAGATCTTCCTTGATGCGGCGATATAGAAATTTGTGCTCGAAAAACAGCACCGGGTTGTTGTCGCGGATTGCCGACTTGAGCAGGCCCTTCGCGTCGCGGGCCGTCGCCGGGCACACCACCTTCAGGCCGGGCGTGTGCACGAAATACATTTCGGGATTGGCCGAATGAAACGGCCCGCCATGCACGCCGCCGCCCGACGGACCGCGCAGCACCATGGGCACCGGCGCGCCCCAGCGGTAGTGCGATTTCGCGGCGAAATTGGTAATCATTTCGAAGGCGCAGGCGATGAAGTCGATGAATTGCATTTCCGCGATCGGCCGCAGGCCCGCGTAGCTCATGCCGATCGCCGCGCCCACGATCGCGGATTCGCTGATGGGCGTGTCGATCACGCGCTCCCAGCCGAACCGCGCGAGAAGACCTTCCGATGTTTTGAACGCGCCGCCGTACACGCCCACATCCTCGCCGATCAGGATGACGGCCGGGTCGCGGTCCATTTCCTCGAACATGGCCTGGCGAATGGCTTCGAGATACGTCGTTTCGGGCATGGTTAGCGTCCCGCCTTGGCGCGAACGGCCGCGCGCGCCGGTTTCTTCCCGGGCTTGGCTCTCGGCGCCGCCTGTTTGACGGCCGGGGGCCGCGCGCCATTTACCGCATAGGATTTCATCGGCCATTCGGCCTTCACGCTGGAGCGCGGCGGCATCACTTCTTCCTTGGGCCGTTGCCAATCCGCCTCGATCGCGTGGCAGCCTTCGCAATAGACTCCGTGTTCGGCCGATTCCGGCGGGGGGAACGGCGAGTTTTCCGCGAATTCCACGTCAGCTCGAATTTCGCGCGCGATGCGTGCGTCGATTTCTTTTTTTGTTTTTGCGTCCCACAGCTTTTTTTCAGTGAGAACTTTTTCAAAGCGGTCGAGCGGGTCACGCTGTTTCCAGGATTCGAGCAAGGCTTTCGGCACGTATTCCGCGGCGTCATGTTGCGCGTGGCCGCTCATGCGCATGGTCTTGGCTTCGACGAGCACCGGACCATTTCCCGCTCGCGCATAGGAAACCGCTTCGCGCGTGGTGCGTTCGACGGCCATCACGTCGTTGCCGTCCACGACGGCGCTCTTCACGCCGTACGCCTTGGCGCGGTCCGCGAGATCCCGCAGCGCGGACTGCTTCTCCACCGGCGTCGAGTACGCCCACTGATTATTTTCCACGATCAGAACGAACGGGGCCTTTTGCACCGCCGCGAGATTCAATCCTTCGTGAAACACGCCGGTGGATGTCCCGCCGTCGCCGATCCACGTCATCGTGACGATCTTTTGCCCAAGATACCGTCCCGCCATGGCAATGCCCGCCATCACGGGGATCAGGTCGCCCAGCATCGAAATCGGTGAAATCACGTGCCGCGATTTCAGATCGCCGAAATGGCTCGTGCCGTCCTTGCCGAGCGTCGGCGAGGTGTAACGCGCCATGTGCTGCGTCATCACATCGCGCGGCTTGAAACCCCGCACGAGCAGCGCGCCGATATTGCGGATCATCGGCGCGATCCAGTCGCCGGGACCGAGGGCGTAGGCCGTGCCCACGGAAATCGCTTCTTGCCCCAGGCTGGGGTACAAACCGCCGACGATCTTGTTCTGTCGGAAAAGCCGCACCATCTGTTCCTCGAGCTCGCGGTTGAGCCGCATGAAGAAATACAGTTCGAGGTGCTGTTCGCGCGTCAAGGTAGAGGCCATTCCCGCTCCCAACAATCGCATACCGCGTGAGCCGAAGCTAAGCGGTTGTTTCGACCGGCCGGTGTTGCTGCTGCTCGATCATCGCCTCCAGCGCAATGCGGCCGCATGCGCGCGGATCCAAGCCGAAGATTTCTCCGAGGCGCGCCGAGATGCGCGGCGCGACTTCCTTCATTTCCACGCGCCGGCCTAGCAATTTTTCAAGAGACGTCGCCCGCTTCCCCACAATCCCGCACGGCACAATCAAGTCGAAATAGCGCAGGTCGGTCGAGACGTTGTACGCAAAGCCGTGCGAAGTGACCCAGCGGCTCAAATGCACACCGATGGCAGCAAGCTTTTCCTCGTCCTTCACTTCCTTTACTTCCTTTACTTCCTTTACTTCCTTTACTTCCTTTACATCCTTCATTTCTTTTACTTCATTTTCCGCCGCGGTGCCAGCCGGCACATCCACCCACACGCCCGTTCGTCCGGACACGCGTCTGGAGGCGATGCCGAACTCGGCCGTTGCGCGGATCATGGCTTCCTCGAGGCTGCGCACGTACCAGCCAACATGGCGGCGAAGTTCGGCAAGATTCAAGATCGGATAGCCGACGAGTTGTCCCGGTCCGTGATAGGTAATGTCGCCGCCGCGGCTCGTTTCAAAAAACGAAACGCCCATCCGGCGCAGCATCTCGCTCGGGGCGCGAAGATTGGAAACTTTTCCACTGCGGCCCAGCGTGATCACGTGCGGGTGCTCGCACAGTAGTAGAACGTCGGGGATAGCGCCGGCTTTGCGCGCCGCGGCAACGCGCCGTTGCAGCTCCCACGCCGCGCCGTACTCCACGAGCCCGAGATCGACGACCAGCAACTCTCTCATGGCATCCGAACTCTCAACTCTTTTTTGCCGCGACGATCCGCTCGACCTGGCCCAAGTGATTGAGATCGTGCCCGGCCATCATGCAAGTAATATGCTCGATGGTTTCGACGCCCCGTTCGGAGTGCATGCCGTGGTGCTTCCATTGTTCGGGCGTAAGAGATTTCAGAAGCGCGAGGTTACCTTCGCGCGCCGCCCGGAACTGTTCGAGCGATTTGCGTGCGTCCCGCTTCTCATAATGGCCCGCGGCCGCCCACGCGTCCTGGTCGAACGCCTGGATCGGCGTCCCGGGAGCGCCGAGGATCTGACGTATCCTCCAGCCCGTGACAATTTCGCAGTCAGCTAGATGTGCGATAATTTCCGCAGCGGACCATTTCCCCGGGGCGGACTTCTTTCGCAGCTTCGCGGGGGACGCCCGCTGGATGAGCCGGCCAAGTTTTTTAGGCGTGTCCGCCTGAATTTTCAAGGGCTTCTGTCCCCCGAGAATCCCCATGATTCGCTGGATGTACTCCTGGGGCGTTTCCTGCATTTGCTTTTTCTCCTTCTGCGTCCCGGTCCGCAACGCATCCGATCCCTCTCGTCTCACCGGCGGATTCTTCCGATTCAGCCTCCAACCTCTAACTTCCTATCTCTAGGCATTGATCGACAATCCCCGCACGGCCGCCACCGCGTCGGACATCGCTTCCCAGACCGTCGGATGCGCGTGCACGGTGGACATCAGATCGTCCACGGTGGCCTCGAGTTGCAGCGCCGCGACCGATTCCGAAATAATCTCGGTCGCGAACGGCCCGATGATATGCACGCCGAGAATTTCCGCTGTCGCTTCGTCGGTCACGACTTTGACGAAACCTTCGTGGTGGCCCAATATTGTCGCCTTGCTGTTTCCCAGGAACGGAAATTTTCCGGTTTTGACGGCGTAGCCCGCCTCGCGCGCCGCGCGCTCGGTCAAGCCGATCGAAGCCACCTGGGGCTCGCAGTAGGTCGCGTTGGGGATGCGCGTCTTCTCGATCGGAGGCATCTGCTTGCCCGTGATTTTCGCGACGCACGTGATGCCTTCCATCGACGCGGCGTGCGCGAGCTGCGGCATTCCGGCGACGATGTCGCCGATCGCGTAGAGGCGCGGCTCCGCCGTTTCCATATATGGCCCGGTGTGAATAAAGCCGCGCTCGAGTTTCGCTTTCGATTTTTCGAGGCCCAGGTTTTCCGTCTTCGGCAAGCGCCCGACGGCCATCAGCACGCGCTCGGCGGAAATGGTCTGTGTTTTTCCGGCCTTGTCCGTGAATGCGACGGTCGCGCCCTGCGCGTCTTTTTTCACGGTCTCGACTTTGGCCTCGGTGAAAATCTGGATGCCTTTTTTCTTCAGCGCTTTTTCGAGTTCCGCTGAAATTTCCTCGTCTTCGATCGGCGTCACGCGCGGCAGCATTTCGAGCACGGTGACCTGCGTCCCGAAGGAATTGAAGATCGACGCGAACTCGACGCCCACCGCCCCCGCACCGACGATCACCAGCGTCTTCGGCAGGGCCGGCAATTGCAAAATTTCGATGTTGCTGAGAATCGTTTTTCCATCGATGTCGATTCCCGGAAGCGAGCGCGCCGCCGAGCCCGTCCCGAACATGATGTGCGTGGCTTCGACTTCGGTGATTTGCCCTTCCTTTTCGACGCTCACCCGCCCCGGGCCAGCCCACCGTCCCCAGCCCTGCATTTTGTCCACTTTGTTTTTGCGGAATAAAAACTCGATGCCCTTGGCGTGCTTGTTGACGACCATTTCCTTGCGCGCCAGCGCCGCCGCCCAGTTGAGCGTGAATTCCTTCACGTCGATGCCAAATTCCTTGGCGACCTTAAGCGTGTCGTAAATCTCGGCGGTGTGCAGCAAAACCTTTGTGGGGATGCAACCGACGTGCAGGCAAGTGCCTCCCAAATAGCCGTCTTTTTCAACGACGAGAGTTTTCAGCCCCCATTGCGAGGCCCGAATCGCGGTGTTGTATCCCCCCGGACCGCTTCCGATAATGGCGAGATCGTATTTGGCCAAGTGTCCTCCGCGGCAGGCAGGAGCGCCGCTCACGTTGCACGAATTCAGATGGGTACGCTCCCGCGAGCCCACACCATTAGATGAAGTGGAAATGCAGCCGGCGTCCGCCCTTTCGCGCGGCTTGCCCCGAATGGATTGGGGCTTGCCCTGATTGAATCGGGGCCTGCGCGGGAATTCCGCGTTTCAATTCTATCAGCCGCTCGGATGCGTCGCAACACACACCGGACCTGCACTGAACGGCAACTCTTCCGCGCATTCGTATGCGCGAGGGTCCGAGCAGGCGCCATTTTTTGTGCAGAGGAAGGAAGCGTTTCAGAGGGGCTTGCGTTACTTGGCTTCGACTTTCATTTCCGATTCGAGCGTCTCCCGCAGCTTGCGAAGCAACTTCTCCCTGGTGAACGGCTTGACCGGCAAGGCGATTTCGGTATCGGCCAGCCCGGCATGCGTGAAACTGGTGTAGCCGGACATATAAACCACTTTCATCTCCGGTCTTATGGGAGCCAATTTCGCGGCCAAGTCCTTCCCAGTCATCCCGGGCATCACCATGTCGGTGAGTAGGGCGTGGATTTGGCCACTATGCCGCTGAGCGATCTCGGTGGCGGCCTCTGGGAGATCCGCTTCCAGTACGGTATATCCGCTGTCTTCCAATAAGCTGCGCGTCAACCCCCGAAGCGCTTCTTCGTCCTCGACAAGCAGGACTGTTTCCGAGCCGCGCAAGGATTCAGCCGGGGCAGCGGGCGGTTGTTGCGCGCGGGCCGTTTGTGCGGCGCAGGGCAAGTAAATTTTAAACGTCGTGCCTAGTCCCGGTTCGCTGTAGACCCAGATATGGCCGCCACTCTGCCTGACGACTCCATAGACCGTCGAAAGGCCGAGTCCCGTGCCCTTCCCAATTTCCTTGGTCGTAAAAAACGGTTCAAAGATGCGGGCCTGGGTCTCCGCGTCCATTCCCATTCCGGTGTCGGCAACGGTCAGCAGCACGTATGCGCCCGGCAACTGCGGGGGATGGCGGCGGGCATAGTCTTCGTCCAAGTCAATCTTGGCTGTTTCGATCAATAGCTTCCCGCCCTGCGGCATTGCATCCCTGGCGTTGACAGCCAGATTGAGGATCACCTGTTCAATCTGGCTTTGATCCGCTTTCACGCATCCCAGCGCAGGGTCCAGGTTGGTCCTTAATTCGATATGTTCACCAATCAAGCGCCGGAGCATCTTTTCTACATTGAGGACAATCGCGTTGAGGTCCAGAACTCTGGGATCAAGGATCTGCTGGCGGCTGAAGGCCAGGAGCTGCCGGGTCAGCGAGGCGGCGCTCTGCCCCGCCTTCTTGATTTGCAGGCATTCCTTGTGGAGGGGGTCGCCTGGCGGCAGGCGCTGCTCGAGAATCTCGCTGTAGCCGATAATCACGCCCAACAAATTATTAAAGTCATGGGCGATCCCGCCGGAGAGCTGGCCAATGGCTTCCATTTTCTGCGTCTGGCGCAGCTGTTTCTCGAGAGATTTCCGCTCGGTGATGTCCCTGAAAATGGCGATCGCGCATTCCTGTCCGGCGACATCGATGATCTCCGCCGAATCCACGGCCATGCGAAGTTCACCGGACTTTGTGCGAAACGTAATTTCCAGGTCCCGCACCGAGCCCTGTCTCATAACCATCTCGATAAAAGTGGCGCGATCTTCGGGCTTGGCCCAAAATTTCAACTCCGTGGAAGTGCGGCCAATCACCTCTTCGCGCGAATATCCGGTTACCCGAAGGAAACTTTCATTTACGTCAAGGTAGCGGCCCTCCGGGAGCGTGGCGAGGGTGATGGGTTCGGGGTTCGCCTCGAACGCTTTTTGAAATTTCTCTTCCGCGTTCCTGCGCTCGGTGATATCGACGAAATTTTCTTCGTTCACCGTGGGTGCGACGCCCTTGCCCTCCACGAGGTTTGAGCTGCCCAGGAGCCATACCTTGCTTCCGTCCTTCCGCCGTAGGCATTGCTCGTAGTTGGTGAGGCTCTTCACTTTCCGGAGTATGGCAATAAATGTAGTTCGATCCTCCGGATGGAAGTATCGATCGGTGATGGGACTGGCGATCAAATCTTCGCAGGTCGCGTAGCCGAAGATCCGCGCGCAGGCGAGATTACACTCCAGTATTCGTCCGTCCAGGGTGGTGCGGAGAACTCCCGCCAGGCTTCTCGCAAACAGCAGTTGGTAACGCTGTTCTGCCGATTCAAGCTCCAGGCTTTGAGCCGAGAGGCAGCGATCAAATACGGAGGTCAAAACGGCAAACGCGAAGATCATGAACGTGACGATGGTGATGCCCACCGTTCCGAAGATCGTGATGCTTGTCGCGTGCGACATGTCTGGGACCATGCCGTCCGCCGTAAAACTGGCCGCGGCCATTCCGGTATAGTGCATCACCGGGATGGCCAGCCCCATGACCGTGGCGCTCGCGAATTTTCGCACGGTGTTGCCTTTTTTTTCATCTCGCGCCAGGAACGCAAGCCGAAGCGCCACAAACGAAATTACAATCGCAAGAGCGATCGACAAAGCCACCAGCCGGGCATCGTAGTGGCACATGGCAGTCGAAAGCATGGCCTCCATGCCGATATAGTGCATGGCCGCGATCCCGGCGCCCATGACGATGCTTCCGGCTACTGCCCGCCATAGGCTCATGTTCTTGCGGCTCACGACGTACAGGGCCACACCCGAGGCTAGAATGGCCGCAAGCGACGAAAGCAGGACGGTGGGCCAGTCATAGCTCACAGGCACAGGCAAGCTGAAAGCCAGCATCCCGATGTAGTGCATGGACCAGATGCCCAGCCCCATGGCTCCGGCGCCGCCGATCAGCCAAAACACGAAGGCGCGGCCTCGCGAGGCTGCCACTCGGCCTGCGAGATCGAGCGCGGCATAAGAAGCACAAATCGCAATGACAACGGACAGCGCGACCAGGCGGTGGTCGTACGAACTTGTCAGTATTGGAGTTTCAGAGAGCAAGAATCATCCTCTAGGCGCCATCCGGCAGGCTGTGCCCCGAGACCTTTTAATTTAGCTACTTCGAATTGCCGAGACTAAGGACTAGTTGTGGCTCGGCATCGCCAACCCTTTGATTCTAGTGGGTGAGAATGGCCTGTAACTACTGTCCATCGCCTTCCACTATTAGTTATGCTAGAAGGCACTACATGCACTCGTCAATCCCCCAGTTCCATCCGATTACGAACCAGATGTTGCCCATTTGGACACTTGGCTTGGATTCGGTGAAACTTGGCGGTTTCGAGCGCGTGGGCGGGACCAAGGAGCCTGCAGCGCAAAGGGAGGGGCCCGCCTCCGCTTCGAGTCCCCACTCCCCTTGGTTTCGCTTGTGCTATACCCCCCGCCCGTGTCCCGACGCCAGATACGAGCACTACGATCTGAGGCGCTACCAATCGATGCACATGCAAGGCGGCACCATCATGGCCGCTTCTCCCGGCTGCGGAGTTGTGAGCCCGTACCTGCAGCAATGGCACCGCCGACGCAGTTGTGGACCGGTACTTGAAGAATCCGGGCATACTTGCATGATCTGGAGGGGATGGAGAATTCTCAGAGGTCGAGCACGATCCTGAGGGCGGAGGCGATCTGGTTCATGCTGGGTCCGGACAAATGTCCCATATATCGAATGAGCCCCGTCGTACTGATCGACCTCACTTGCTCACCGAGAACTACCGACTCCTTCGTCAGCCCTCCTTCGCCCACTTGGAGGAGGACGTGGCTGGGGTAAATCGTCCTTTTGTTCGCCCTGTCCGTCACGGGAACTACGACAACCACGGAACTGTGCTCGTTGATTGAATCCCGGCTCACCACCACCACCGGGCGTTGCCCCGCCTGCTCTGATCCTTCAAGCGGGTCCAGCCGGGTCATAAAGACGTCGCCACGTCTGGCCACTATTGCGCGTCCTTTTCGGCGCGCTCAAATGCTTCCCAATCGCTCTGATTAAATTCCTCTGAAATCCGGACAGCCTCTTTTCGGTATTCAGCGTCCTCAGACATGCCGGCAAATTTTGCGTCAATCTGTTTTCGCTGGATCAATCTCACGTAGGCACGGATAGCAGAAACAAAAAAGGCATTGATGGAAGCGGCCGGAGTCGCCATTGTATCCACAACCGATCGAGCTTCTTCGTAAAGGCGTTCCGGAAGGCTTACCGTCGTTCTCACTTTCTTTTCTCTACGCTTTGTTACTGGCATTTTGGCTTGGTTTCCTCCAAATGAGTCGTTTAGGGAAACAACATAACGAATGTGCGCGGTATAGCACCTAATATGATGACACTTTAGATGTAACTTATGCTAGCATATTTGGTGATAGAAGTCATGGTCATGCTGCCTTGATTCATTTTAAGTGCCGGGTTGAATACAGACGCGGTCCAAAGCTGACCCGATTAGTCCCCAAGGCTGCCTTGACCATGCTTGGAACCATCTGCTAGCGTAGGTGCTTCCGCGGGCGCTGGCGCGGAGTCGATTCGCACTCGCCGGTTGAAAGCCGAATCAAACGTCATGGATACAATTCACATTACGATGCCGGACGGAGCGATACGCGAAGTGCCGCTTGGCACCACGGCGGCGGAGATCGCGCAGCAGATCTCGCCGCGGCTCGCGAAGGAAGCTTTGGTTGCGCGGATCGCGCCGATTCATGAGTATTCCGGCGGGGCGGCTGCGGCGGCGAGCGCAGCTGCGGGGGCGGCTTTCGAAAAATCTCCTGACGCGGCGCCCGAAGCTCGCATGACCTCGCCGGCAAACGGCGAAGGTTTTCTGGTCGATTTGCGCGCGCCGATCGACCAGGACGTACGGCTCTCGATCCTGACGCCGAAAGATCCCGAAGCGATTCAGGTGCTGCGGCACTCGGCGGCGCACTTGCTCGCCGCGGCGGTGTTGGAACTTTTCCCGAGCGTCAAGCTGGGCATCGGGCCGCCGATCGACACTGGGTTTTTCTACGATTTCGTGCGCGAGGAACCGTTCACGCCCGAAGATCTCGAGCGTATCGAAAAGAAAATGCGCGAGCTCGCGGCGCAGGATATTCCCAACGAAAGAAAAATGCTGCCGAAGCCCGAAGCGCTCGAGCTCTACCGCAAATGCGACCAGGCGTTCAAATGCGAACTGGTGGAGGAGCGCGCCATTGAGCCCATGGTGTCGTTCTACACTACCGGAAAATTCATCGACTTCTGCCGCGGGCCGCACATTCCTTCGACCGGGCGCATTCGTGCGTTCAAACTGATGAGCGTCGCGGGCGCCTACTGGAAAGGCCAGGAAGGCAACCCGCAGATGCAGCGCATCTACGGCGCGTGTTTTTACACGCAGCAGGAGCTGGACGAATACCTCCACCGGCTCGAGGAAGCCAAGCGGCGCGATCATCGCCGACTCGGGCAGGAGCTGGATCTGTTTTCCGTTCAGGAAGAGGCCGGGCCGGGGTTGATCTTCTGGCATCCCAAGGGCGGCCTGGTCCGCAAGGTGATGGAAGACTGGCTGCGCGACGAACTGCTGCGGCGTGGTTACGATTTAGTATATACGCCGCACATCATGCGCCTGGAATTGTGGAAGACCAGCGGGCACGCGAATTTTTACCGCGAGAATATGTTCGGCCCGATCGAAGTGGAGAAGGACGACTACCAGCTGAAGCCCATGAATTGCCCAGGCCACATCCTGATTTACAAGTCGCGCCTGCGCAGTTACCGCGAATTGCCGGTGCGTCTCGCCGAGCTCGGCACCGTTTATCGCTACGAACGCTCGGGCGTGCTGCATGGCCTGCTGCGCGTGCGCGGCTTCACGCAGGACGACGCGCACATCTTCTGCATGCCGGAGCAAATCGAACCCGAAATCGAGGCGTGCATGGATTTTGCGTTCGCCGTGATGAAGACGTTCGGATTCAACGAGTACGTCGTCGAGCTTTCGGACTGGGACGCGAAGCATCCGGAAAATTACGCCGGCTCGGCCGAAGACTGGTCCCGCTCGACGGGCGCGCTCGAAACGACGCTAACCAGGATGAACATTCCGTTCAAACGGATGGAAGGGGAAGCAGCGTTTTACGGGCCGAAGATCGACGTCAAGCTCATCGATGCGATTGGCCGCCCGTGGCAACTCACCACCGTGCAATTCGATTTCAATTTGCCCGGGCGCTTTGGCCTGGAATACGTCGGCGAAGACGGCAACCGGCACCAGCCGCTGATGGTGCATCGCGCGCTGTGGGGCTCGGTCGAGCGCTTCTTCGGCATCCTGATCGAGCACTACGCCGGAGCGTTTCCCGTGTGGCTCGCGCCGGTGCAGGCGGAAGTGCTGCCGCTCAGCGAAAAATTCGCGGAGTACGGGAAAAAGGTTACCGCCGCTTTGAAAAACGCCGGATTCCGCGCGCATCTCGACGACCGCAACGAAAAACTGCAGGCGAAAATTCGCGACGCACAGATCTTGAAAATCCCTTACATGCTGATCGTCGGCGGTAAGGAAGCCGAAGCCGGCACGGTTTCGGTGCGCCACCAGAGCAAAGGCGATCTCGGCCCGCGCCCACTGGCGGAATTTCTCTCCGACTTGCGTAAGCAGGTTGATTCCCGCGCGATTTGATTTTTGGTAGCACAGGCTGAAGCCTGTGCTACTCAAACACTACGTTTTTGCTGAGGCGCTTCTGTACTCGCGCCGCAACCACCACGCAGAAACCATCGTGCCGATAAGCAACACGCCAGCGAGAGACACCAGCGCGCCCTCAGAAATTCCTTCTTTCGAGAGAAATACCCACCACTTATCAAAACCTCGGCCCAAGGGCGCGGTTCCGGACGTCGCATAGTGTAGGAGCAGATGGATGTGCATGGCGATGGGCGAAAAGCTCATGCGGTAGTTGTACTGCGCGTCGTAGTAGCCGCCGGCTACGTCGGCTTCGAGGAAGCTGGTTGCCGAGCCGATGGCCTGCACGAAAAATCCCGCCGCGAATACAGCAATCGCCAGAACACGAGTGTTGCGCGATGCCGCTTCCAGCGCCGGGCCGACGCCCAGTCCAAGCAATGCCAGCGCGGGCACCAGGTAGCGCGGCCCGTAGCAATAGCCGCCCTCCCACTGCGTGTAAGTCGCGAAAAATAACAGGTAAACAACCGGCGCGGCCGCGGCGACGAAAGCGAGCCCCCGGTCGCGCCGCCAGAGGCGCGGCAGGCCGAGAAACGCCAGCAGAATCGGCGGCGAAAACAAGAAGATCGATTTCCCTGGCGAAACAAGAAATCCGAGAAGGCCGGTGGCGAGCGGCGTCTCAAACGAGTTCAGCGCCTTGCCGCCCTCCGCTGCGGACGGATAACCAAATTCAAGCGGGCTGCCGCGGAGATACGCGTTCCTCCACAGCAGAAGCATTACGCACGCTCCGGCAGCAACGGCCAGCGCGGCCGCGGCACTCCACCCCTTTTCGCGTTCGCGAACGAACAGGGCCACTAGAAATATGGGCACGACGATGACGTGCGTCGGCCTCACCCAAATGGCCGCGCCCAGGAGAGCCCCTGCGCCGAGCGCGCGAGCAATGGGAATGTGCGTTCCCTGCGGTGAGGCAAACAGCAACGCCGCGGCGCCAAGCAGCAGGGCGGCTGCCAGCGGCTCGGAGAGCAGCCAGCCGGAATACACGGCTAGGGGCGTGGCGAGCGCCAGAACGCCAGCAGCCGTCAGCGAAATTTTCGGCGCGATTCCCAGCTGGAGGAAAATGCACAGCGCGAGTGCCGCGGCGAGCGCGGAGAAAAAGGCGCTCCCGCCGGTCAGAAAGAAATTGCTGACGACGACCCGCATACCGGGAGGCACACCCGGCAGATGCCTGGCGATAAACTGTCCCGTGACGTACCAGGGCAGCATGGCCAGCGCCTGCCCCGGCGGATAGGGCGACTCGGGGCGGCCAAAGCGGTCGAACGTGCCATAAAACAATTTTGCTTCGACGGCTTGAGGGATATCCGCGGCGCCGTGCTTCGCGAGACTTTCCACCTGAAATTCGGCCGAGACTTCATCGATCGTCCGGACACGCCCGCTCGAAAAAAGAAAATAGAAAAAATTCAGGAACAGCAAGCACGAAATCACGAGCGCAACGCGGCAGCGCCCCGCGCCGGAATTTGGCGGCAAAGAGTTTTCGGGCAGGGATGCGGTCGTGGACATGGCGCGAGAGGTTGCCGAGGCATTACAGCACATGACATGCGAGCGCGCGTGACGAGTTCCAATTCAAGTTCTTGCACTGCAACCCGCGGCAAACCGGCGCGAACAATTCCCCTTATCCTTTGGGAGTAAAACCATTTCCGAACACGCCGCCGCTCCTTCCTTTGTTCAATCTTTGACTTCTCCGCACATCTATGCAAAGAATCCTACGAAGCTCGGGAGGCCTTCACATGAGCGCAAACTCGGCCAGCGCCGATTCTAAAATGGACGCTCGCGATCGCAGCCGGATCCTCAAAATTCTCGAAAGCAACTGGCAGGCCGAGATGCGGGGATACCACACGTATGCAATCTTGGCCGAGCGCGAAACCGATCCCTCACGGCGCGCCGCATTCCGCACTCTGTCGTATGCCGAACAACACCACGCCCAGCTTTGGGCTGATCGCATTCGCGCACTGGGAGGTCCAGACCCTGTCTATGACGGGCCAAAAACCGGCGAAGCCGACACCATCGCTAATCGCGTAGGCGGAGTTGGGATGGCGCTCCGTCGGCTGGAGCTGGACGAAAGCCGCGACATCGCAAAGTACGCAAAACAAATAAAGGAACTCGGCGACGAACCCAGCATCCGCATCCTGGAGCAGGCGCTGGAGGATGAGCGCGAACATTACCAAACCCTGAGCGGGCTCATCCGCAACCGCCGGCCGCTCCCGCACCCCTCGCCCGAGCAGGCCAAACGGGCACTCGACAAACTTCTGGCTGCCAGACAAGAAGATCATCCAAAAGCAGCCGGGTGGGTCGGGGACGCCATCTACGGAATCAACGACGGTCTTGGAGCGATCTTCGGAATTGTTTCCGGCGTTTCCGGAGCGACCCTGGGCAACAGCAAATTTGTCATCATCGCGGGGATGGTGGGCATGATTGCGAGCGCACTCTCCATGGGTTCCGGCGCGTATCTCGCGGCAAAAAGTGAGCGAGAGATCTACGCAGCGGAGTTTTCTCGCGAACTCGAAGCGGTTGAGAATAATGAGGCCGAAGCGCGCGAAGTTCTTTCCCTTAGCTATCAGATCAGGGGTTTGCCTCCGGAAGAGGCCGACCGGTTCGTCGAGCATCTGGCCAAGGACAAATCCCAGTTCGTCCGCACGCTGGCGCAAGAACGGCTGAACACGACCGAAGCCGGGCTCAGGAAGCCGTTGACTTCGGCGATATCCGGCGCCCTCTCGACGGCCATTGGCGCCACCATTCCCGTTATTCCATTTTTCTTTCTGAGCGGCTATCCGGCGGTGATCGTTGCCGCGGTTGTATCCCTGCTGGCCCATTTCGCCGTGGGCGCTGCCAAGTCTTTGATCACCATCCGTTCGTGGTGGGCAAGCGGACTCGAAATGACATTCGTCGGAGCCGTTGAGGGGGTTGTCACCTATTTCATAGGAATCGCAATTGGGAGAATCTCTGGGGCAGGCATCTAGTTCTCTATTCCAAACATTCGGCACAGCGCATGACGTTTATAAAACCTTGACTATTTCGCGCGAAATGGGATATGTGGGGGATATATAAGGGCTGGTTTCATACCTATCGTCCCAGGTCAGCCCCGATTGATACAGATAAATATTGAGTGGGTATTGCTGATACATCTTTCTGCCTCCTCATAAGAAATGAGGCTTTATGAATCGCCCTTTTACCCGGCAAGGAACTTCCGTTCCTCCGCCGCCCTCGGTGCCGTTTCCTCTTCGTCCCGCGACACCGGCTCAGACACAGCCTGAATTCGGAAACTGGTGGGACCACTTGATGATGCGGTTGATTTTTTCGGTCGCATGTGTGGCGGCGGGATACCATTTTCACCCGTTCGGTTTGTCAAATCTTGCAGCCGCCGGGGTCGGCCTGGCGTTTTCTATTTCCGTCTTTTTGTTTGAGATTCGGCTGCAGCGCGCCAGCATGCGCCGCCTGATCGGGGCCGCGATCGGCTCGATTCTGGGCATTCTCGGCGCGTATCTGATGGGTCTGGTCCTGGGGCGCACATCGATCCCGGAGGGCTCGCGGTCTTTCATGGACGTCGGACTGCTCCTGGTGATGACGTACATTGGCCTCGTGGTCGGGGCGAACAAGGGGGACATGCTCAACCTGGCGGCGCTGGGAGGCCTGTTCGGCAGCGAACGCAGCACGCGGCGGATGCCCAAGGTGCTGGACACCAGCGTGATCATCGACGGGCGCATCGCGGATATTTGCGAGGCCCATTTTCTGGACGGCGTCATGCTGATCCCGCAATTTGTTCTGCGCGAGTTGCAATTCGTGGCCGATTCCGCCGATTCGCTGAAGCGCCAGCGGGGCCGGCGCGGACTCGAAGTGCTGCAGCGCATCCAAAAGATGGCGCACCTCGAAGTCGAAATCGCGGATGACGATTTCCCCAACATCGCCGACGTGGACCTGAAACTTATCGAGCTGGCCAAGCGTTACGACGGAAAAATCGTCACGAACGATTACAACTTGAACAAGGTCGCCTCGCTCCAAGGCATCGAAATTCTGAACGTCAATCAGCTGGCCAACGCGCTGAAGCCGGTCGTTCTGCCCGGAGAAACGATGCGCGTTTTCATCCTGCGCGAGGGTAAGGAATACAATCAGGGCGTGGCCTATCTCGATGACGGAACGATGGTGGTGGTCGACGGCGCGCGGCGTATGATCAATAAAATAATTGACATTACAGTAACATCCGTCCATCAAACCACCGCGGGCAAGATGATTTTCGGGCGGCTCGACGAGCGCACCGAATTGCCTGGCTCGCGCGCGCCGCAGCCCCATGCCGTCAACGACCTGCCGCGCCACGTCGAGAATGGCGGCCGCCACAGCGAGACCCTGCCCGGCGGCGAGCGTTTGCGGCGCCCCATGATTCCGGATCCTTCTCGCGAGCCGGAATGAGGCCTGATTGCGCCGCCCCATGGAATGCGGGCGCTTGCGTGCGAATCTGACTGCGCTGACCTCGCGGTTTCGAAATCTCCACCTCTGCAATTTTAGGAAAGGATCGTTGAATTGTGACTCCCTCCAGAACAGTTTCAGATCGCCGCGCTTTTTTGAGTTTCCTGGCGGCCAGTCCCATCCTGGCGTACGCGGGCTATTCTTCGCGCTGGGTCGAAGAGGTTCTGGCGGCGCCGCTGCCGCAGCAGAATGAAGTCGTCATCAAGTCGGTAAAGGAAGCGCTGAACGTTTTTGATTTCGACGCCGCCGCGCGCGTAAAACTCACGCCCGCTCATTACACGTTCATCACGGACGGCTCCTTTAACAACGAAACGCTGCGCGCCAATCGCGACGGGTTTTTGAAATACGAAGTCCGCCTGCGCCGCCTGACCGGCATCACCAAAGTCGATCAATCCGTGAAGATTTTCGGCAAGGCCTGGGAATCGCCGATCTTCTTTTCCCCTGTCGGCAGGATGAACGCGTATTATCCCGATGGCGCCGTGGTCGTGGCTCAGGCAGCCAAAGCGACGCGCACGCTGCAAGTGCTGGCGGGATCGGCGGCGGTCATTGTCGATCCTCGTGGAGTTGAAAGAGTGGTCGAGGCGCGCGGCGAGCCGCTGTGGATTGCGGGGCTTGGCAGCAGCATGGACGAAAAAGTTCTTCGCCGCTTTGAAGCGACCGGGTGCCCCGTCCTCGTGTGGACCATCGACGACGGCGGGGCCAACACCATCGGCGCGAAATCGGTGCAGCGCGCCGGTGTCCGCGACCTCGATCGCGAAGCCGACGATCGCTGCGTAGGTTGCCACTCCAATCTCCCTCAAATCACACGGATCACGAAGGATACGCCGATGGACGTGCTCGGCGCGATCGGAGCTCTACAGGGAGAGACCAGCGTGAAGCTCAACTGGGACGACGTGAAGCGTGTCCGCGATATGACGCGCATGAAAGTCGTCCTCAAAGGCATCGTGGCCGGCGAGGACGCGGCTCTGGCCGTGAAACATGGAGTCGACGGCATCATCGTTTCTAATCACGGCGGCCACGAAGACGCGAGCGGCCGCGGAACGATTGAATGCCTGCCGGAAGTTTTGTCGGGCGCCGCGGGGAAAATTCCGGTGCTCATCGACAGCGGATTCCGTGGCGGCGCGGACGTCTTCAAAGCGCTGGCGCTCGGCGCAACCGCCGTCGGGATCGGGCGTCCCCATATTTGGGGCCTTTCTTCGTTTGGTCAGGAAGGCGTTGAAACGGTGGTCGCGATTTTGCGCCGCGAATTGCAGGCCATCATGGCGCAGACCGGAGCGGCCTCCATCGCGCAGATTCGGCGCGACTCGCTCGTTCCGCGCGCTTGAGTAAAATTGAGTGAAGGCGAGTGCCGGCGGACGCGCTCGGTGGTCATCTTCACGCGGGAGAAGGAAAGCATGAGCAAAAGCGACCCCAAGAATGCGGCGTTGCCGCGCAGAGGATTTATCCAGAAGGCCGCCGTTGGCCTCGGCGCGGCTGCGCTCGGCGGGATTAGCGCGAAGACGACGGATGCCGCGAAGCTCGAGAGGCATTGGGACCTCGCCGCCGATGTCGTCGTGATCGGCTCGGGCGCCGCCGGACTTCCCGCCTCAATTTCCGCCGCAGAGCAGGGAGCCTCCGTCATTGTGGTCGAGCAGAACTACGACATTGGCGGACACGCGATTGAGAGCGGCGGCAACATCGCTCTGGGCGGCGGAACGAGCCTGCAGAAAAAATACGGCATTGAAGATTCACCCGACCGCATGTTCGAGGACCTGGTGAATTGGCACGATTACCGGTTCAGCGACAGGGAAATTGTGCGTGCCTTCTGCGACGAAAGCGTGGCGACATTTGATTTCTTGCTGGCGCACGGCGTTCAATTCCCGGAAAAATCTCCTGCTGGAGCGGACGGCGGCCCGCAAGACGTGAAGCGCGCGCAAACCGTGACCTGGACAGGAGAGGTGAGCGCGTACTCCCCGACCGGCGGGAACGGCACGGCGCTCATGCGGCCGCTCGAAGCCAGCGCGAAAAAGCTTGGCGTGCAAATTCTTTTGCGGCACAGCTTGACGGGCCTCGTGCGGGAGGAGCAATTCTCCGGAAGAGTTCTGGGAATCACCGTTACGCACGAAGGCAAAACCTTGAACATCCAGGCAAGAAGGGGCGTGATCCTGAGCACGGGCGGGCACACGAGCAACGTGAACTTCCGCAGAATGTTCGATCCGCGCCTCACCGAGGAATATCAAGTGGTCGGAGAACCCTATTCGCGGCAATCCGGCGATGGGGAAATTGCCGCGATGCAGGTAGGTGCATCTCTCTGGGGAGCGGGATGCCAAACGGTCGAGACGCAAGCACGCTCGCACATTTTTGAGAAGCCATACGTGATTGGCAATCAATACGGCTACCCGCAGGGCGGCGGAAAGCGGAATGAAAATATAAAAAATAGTCCCGTCAAGGGCATAGCGCGGGCTATCGGCCTGCAGGTAGCGGACTATCAGAATCTCATCCAAGTCAATCAAGTGGGCCGGCGATTCGTGAATGAGTTTGCGACAGGATTTGACTGGTGGAATCCATGCCTGGAAATGAATGGCGCAAAAGGCGAAGGAGGGGGGCCGATCTGGGCCGTCTTTGATGCGGACGGAGCGAAGCGCGAGGGCTGGACGTGCGCGCCGCCCTTCGTGGATCCCGACGGCTGGTTTTTTAGCGGCAGCACGCTGCGTGAACTCGCCGCCAAAATTGCCAGCAAATATCAGAAGGAGCCCATGCCCGCCGCGGCGCTCGAGGAAACGGTTGCACGGTACAATTCCTTCGTAGGCCACGGCAAAGATGAGGATTTCGGAAAGCCGGTGCCGATGCACAAGATTCAAACGCCGCCATTTTATGCCGCGTGGTCCACGCCCTGCATTCACGATTGCCTATCCGGCTTGCGCATCAATGCGAAGGCTCAGGTCATCGATTTGTGGGGGAAAGCCGTTCCAGGTCTCTACTGCGCCGGAGAAACGTCGGGCGGATTTAACCAGCACGGCCTGGCGAAATCTCTAACCTTCGGACGCATCGCCGGGCGGGAAGCCGCGAAATCCGCTGTCCACTCTTAATCTTAAGTAGCACAGACTTCAGTCTGTGGGGTTCCACAATCTCGTCTAGAATGCGCGCCCGGATTCGCTGTCGGACCCCCACAGACTGAAGACTGTGCTTCTGAATTCATTGCACCCAATTCTTGATCGTCAATTCCGGAATGGCTGCGCCGTCTTTCCGCGGGTCGGACGCTCCGTAATTCACGCCAGCCGCGTAATCGCGCATTACAGCCTGCCCGCCGCCGAAGGCATCCGAAAAACCGTTGTGCATCGTGAGTTTGTGGCCTTTGGCTTCCAGTTCGGCTTTCACATTTCCTGGCACGCGGTTTTCGAGCAGCACGTCGCAGCCGGTGAAAGTGGGCTTCGTGAATCGCGCCGTTTCAAGAGCCGCCTGAATGTTCTGATTGAAATCCACGACGTGCGAAACGAATTGAGCGTGCGCCTGCGCCTGGTTCCAACCCGCCATGATGCCGAACGCGATCCGTATTTGATCCTTCTCCATGAACGCCGGAATAATTGTGTGCAGCGGCCGCTTGTGTCCCGCAATGGCGTTTGGCGACGCGGGGTCCAGGCTGAACAGCGCCCCGCGATCGTGCAAGACAAACCCCGTGCCGTCGGCGACGAGCCCTGAGCCAAATTCCGCATAGTTGGACTCGATGAACGAAACCATATTTCCATCGCGATCCACAACACTCAGGTAAATCGTATCGCCCGCGGAGGGAACGGGCGTGCCCGGGCCCGCCTCGCAATTCGCGTGGTCCATATCGATCAATTTCGCGCGCTCGGCGGCGTAAGTTTTGGAGAGCATTCCGCTGACGGGAGGCTTCGACGCCTTGGGATCGCCGATGTAGCGGATCATATCGGCGTAAGCCAGCTTCTTGGCTTCGATCTGAACGTGCAATGCGCGCGGAGAATTGAGCCCGTACGAATGCAGGTCAAACTGCTCCATGAGGTTGAGCATTTCGAGCGCGGCGATGCCCTGCGAGTTGGGCGGCATTTCGTACACCGTCCAGCCTCGGTACGTCGTCGAGATCGGCTCGACCCATTCGCTCGAATAATCGGAAAAATCTTTCGCCGCGAGCGCGCCGCCGTGCCGCGCGGAAAGCGCCAGAATGCGCTTGGTAATTTCTCCGCGATAGAATGCATCGCGCCCGCCCTGCGCAATTTGTTGCAGCGACCACGCGAGATCGGGATTGCGAAAAACTTCTCCCATGCGCGGCGCGCGATCCGAAATCAGAAACGTGTGGGCCGCCGCCTCGTTATCGCGCAGCAGATCGACATTCGAGGCGAAGTGCAGCGCAATCCACTCCGTCACAGGAAAACCGTCCTGGGCGACTTGAATCGCCGGGGCCAGCACCTCATTCATTTTCTTTTTGCCGAACCGGTCGAGCAGCTTCTGCCATCCGTCAACGGAGCCGGGAACGGTGACGGGCTCGATCCCGTGCACCGGCATTTCGCGCAGTCCCTTCTGGCGCAGCCGTTCGATCGACTGCGCTGCAGGAGCCCAGCCGCTGGCGTTCAAGCCGTAATATTTTCGGCTCTTCGCGTCGTACACAATCGCGAACAAATCTCCGCCAATGCCGTTCCACATCGGCGCCACCACGGTCATGACGGCGTGCGCCGCGATCGCTGCGTCCACCGCGTTGCCGCCGCGCTCGAGAATTGCGGCGCCCGCTTTCGATGCCAGAGGAGATTCCGTGGCGACGATCCCGGTCTGCGAGATCACCATCGAGCGTCCCTGGCCGCGATCCTGCGCGATGGCGTTCTCCCGACTCATCCCCATTGCAAGAATTCCCGCGATCAGGACCAACATGAATTGTATTTGGTGTTTACGCATCGGCGAGAGGTAGGACAGGCTTCAGCCTGTCTGCTTTTTTTGCGCCAGGCAAAATCAAAACCAGACAGGCTGAAGCCTGTCCTACAAAAACCAGCAAACGTCTACGAAGCCGGCACGACCATGGCCAGCAGCCTCTTGGGCCCTTCGCCGACTTTCACGGTCGCGGCCACTTGCTGCGTTTTTGTGTCGATGATGGACGTGCTGTTGCTGCCGCTATTGCTGACCGTCGCATATTTGCCGTCGGGAGTGAACGCGATCCAGTTCGGGCACATGCCAGTCGAGATTTCCTTGGAAAACTTTTTCGTGGCGATGTCGTACACGTAGACCCCGCCATCGGAGAGGCTCGTGACCCACAGTTCCTTGCCGTTGGGAGTCAGCGCCAGCCCATGCGTCTCCGTGTGCGGCTCGAGCTCGCAGTCCGCGGGAGGCGCGGGCGGAAGATCCACGCGCGCGATCTCCTTCTTGTCCGGAATGCTCACAATTTCAAAGCCGTGAAAATCGGAGAGCGCGACGTACAATGTTTTTTCATCTTTCGTCACAGCGTACGGCCGCGGAATGCCGCCGACGGGAATCTTGTCCGTGTACTCCATCGTTTTCAGGTCGATGCGATTGATCTGGTTGTCGCCCATGGAAGAAATGTACAGGACGTCGTTGCGTCCAGTGTTGTAAGCATTGTGCGGCTTACTCACCGGCAGCACTTTGACAATTTTTCCCATTGGGATATCGATAATGGCGACGCTATCTCCGCTGCGAATCGGGACCGCCACGTAGTGGCCGTCCGGCGTCGAGGCGCACTGGTTCGGCATGCCGGGCAGTGCAATCGTTGCGGTCACTTCGCTGGTCGCCGTGTCGATCACCTTCAGAGTTCTCTCCGACTCGATCGTGGTGAAGAGCTTCTGTCCATCCGCCGGCGCGCACACGCCGTGCACGCGCTTGCCGACTTTGATCGTCCCGGTAGCCTTGAGAGTGCCAAGGTCGATCACGGTAATGTCGTCGCCCAGGCTGTTCGTGACGTACGCCTTCATGGTCCCTGTTTTTGCCGGAACCACTCTGCTGAGTCCGAATGCCGACAACATCAGAACCGCCATCACCAGCCATCGTGTGCGTGCGTGCATCGCGTGTCTCCTGTCCACCACGGATTCAAATTGCGGATTGGCTGATTATACTTCCAGTAGGCGCGCCGTTCCTATCCCGTATTTCTCGCAACCAGTTTATGGCAGCTTTTGTTGCTGTTTCCCGGAATCCGGCCCATCATGCGATCCAGTAGGACAGGCTTCAATTTCCGCGTGGCAACTAGAGTCCGGACAGGCCAGCGGCTGAAGCCGCAGTGCTTCTAGCCAGCTTACGTCACGGCTGAAGCCGTGACCTACAAACAATCACATGTTCTCACGCAGCCTCTTCAGCCTGTCGGGCAATGCACGAATGTTTGTGGGTCACGGCTTCAGCCGTGACATTAAAGCTGCCTAATCAATCCGGCTTTAGCCGCTGACGTGCTGAACTTGTTGTAGCCTGTCCAGTGCCGGGACGAACCACAACCACGAAACGGTGCAACCCATGGAAATTCACGATTGGAACGAACGCTACCGCCTGCGCGAACGCCCCGCGGAAGATTTGGACGCCGCGCCCACGCCCCTCCTCGTACAAACCGCGGCGTCCCTGGCGCCCGGCAGGGCGCTCGACCTCGCCTGCGGCACGGGCCGAAATGCTCTCTGGCTTGCGGAACGCGGCTGGGAAGTCACCGCGGTTGACGGCGCCCAAGCGGCCATCGAAATTCTGCGGAGCCGTGCGATGGAGCGTGGCCTGAAGATCAACGCAGTCGTAGCCAATCTCGAAGAAGGCGAATTCGAGATCGAGCCTTCCCGCTGGGACCTCGTCGCAATGTGTTACTACCTGCAGCGAAACCTTTTCGAGCCGGCCAAGCGCGGCGTCGCCCCCGGCGGCATCCTGATCTCCATCGTTCACATGAACGAGCCCGGCGAAGAAGACGGCCCGCATCGCTTGCGCCCCGGCCAGTTGGAACAATATTTCGCAGGTTGGGAAATTCTTCACCGCCATGAGGGAAAACCAACCGACTCAGCGCATCGCCGCGCCGTCGCCGAAATTGTCGCCCGCCGGACGCTGAGTTCGTAGTCGAGAAGTGGTCAATCCCGACATACCAAAAGGGATTCAATAATTTAACTGGGGCTCCGGAAGCATTATGAGGCGAACTCACGAACGTACGCTGGACGCGGGCCAATCGGACATCGCGTCGTTACAAACGCCATCCTTGTTTGCGAAAGAAATCAACGATTTCGATGCACGGCAAGCCCAAATCCTTGCACACGTCTGGAATCTTAGGTTTTAGCAAGCTTCCAGTCGCTTTTTCGCCGGTAACAACTGTCAATCCGCGTGCTTGAGCTAGTGCTATGACCCATGGGTCACCAACTGACCTATTCTTTTTAGAATCGACGAGGCGACTATACTTCGACATTATTTCCACGACGTACCCTTGCACTTCGGCATCGATAGGCACGACCATCGCCTCTCTTTCCCTAATCCACATGTAGATGCCGTCGTCCTTTCGCTCCAATTCCCTAAGCACTTCCTCAATTACGAAAACATCTCCATTCGTAGCAGAGACATCCATATGCGACCAGATGGTTGGAAAGACATCAGGAGGGTAGTGGCGAACCCAGGCATCAAGTATTCCGCTAGTATCCAGACTGAAAGGCACGAGGGTTGGATTACGCCTCCTTAGAAAACTCCCCTTGTAGGTCCTTGAGGTGTTTGAGCCGAATTTGAAGATAGTCGCTTACGTCACTCGCCGTTATCTTTTCACGGTTAAAGCTCTCTACGACGACGCTCGTAAAAAGCGGACCAGCACTTGAGATTGCAATCACGTGGGGCGGGGCGAAGCCTGCCGACTTCTCTCTTTCCTTTTGTTGTTCCTCATACCGCCTCCGAAAAACACTCCGCATGCGGTCATAGTAGGCTTGAGTTGTCAATCCGAGGGTCAACAGCCGGACGAGCGCGGCCTCGCGGCTTCCGCCGAAGCGACGCGAGATTTCTTGTAACTCTAAATCTGTCCAGTTCGCGTCTCCTTTCTTATGATTCCGCACTGTCACTGTATTTAGTAAAGCATCCTTGGGAAAAAGAGCGGCTCCTGCGACGCGATTGCAGAATGCTTCCGCATCATCATCATGGAGGTCGCAGATGCCGCCCTCATTAAGCATGATGTGGGTGGCTTCGTGAAGAAGGGTGAAGATGCGCCCTCTCGGAGCATCTTTAATGTTGACGATCACAACCGGCAGCGGTTTCAGGCTTATTGAAAAACCACGAGCTTCTTTCAATTGAATGTCTGTGGCCTGTAAGGTCAAGATTCCGGCTCGTTCCAATAGCAATCGCCACTGCTTGAACGCCTCGTTGTCACCTCTCCATGCGCCTTGCATTTCCACCGATACACCAAGGGCCGCACGAAGGCGGTTCGCTACTTGTTCTACGCCTTCTCGATTCGACGCATTTGCCTGAAAAGGTGGAGGGGACTCGTCCATTTCTTCCATTAATTCCAATGTCCACTCCCTTCGGTCAAACGCCCTACGAATCTCATAGGCGAGTTTCGGCGAACTTTCAGGAGGGACATTCTCGCTAGAGAGACGCCGAAAATCATGCATTACTTGGAATCTTGTAGGAGGTTCAGGGAGATAAAACGCTGCCAAGGGACGATGGAAAATCGATGCGAGCTTCCTCAGCTGAGGGATAGTAGGCCGTGCTGTTCCATCCTCCCAGGAAACTAGCTGTTCGACCTTAACTGCAGCACGCTGCGCCGCAACTTCGACAGACATTCCAGCCGTCTTTCTTGCCCAAATTAGTACCGACGGAGTCGGAGTAGCTTCAACACGAGTCATGGGTTTGTCACCACGAAATTAATACGCAGCGCATATTCTTACGCCACGGGCTAAACGAATACAAGGTTACGTCTGCGGAAGAATCCTTAGCTGCCGAGCGTATCAGCGATCGCTTTTCCCACAATTTGCGTAGTCGCTTTGCCGCCGACGTCGGGCGTCAGATATTCGGGCTTCGTCAAAACGTCCTCGATGCCACGCTCGATGGCGCCGGCGGCTTCGGTTTCGCCGAAATGGGCCAGCATCATTGCTGCGGACCAGATTTGTCCTATGGGATTAGCGATCCCTTTTCCGGCGATGTCCGGAGCCGAGCCGTGGACCGGCTCGAACATGGAGGGATATTTTTTCGGCGGATTCAAATTCGCGCCGGCAGCGATACCGATCGAGCCCACCACGGCGGGGCCCAGGTCGGAAAGAATGTCGCCAAACAGGTTCGATCCCACGACCACATCAAACATTTGGGGGCGTCGCACGAAATGGGCGGTGAGAATGTCGATGTGATATTGATCGGTGCGGACGTCGGGATATTCCTTGGAAATTGCGGCGAAGCGCTCGTCCCAGTACGGCATGGTGTGGATGATGCCATTTGATTTTGTGGCGCTCGTCACGTGCGATTTGCGTTTTCGCGCGAGCTCGAACGCGTAACGCAGGATGCGATCCACGCCGCGGCGCGTGAAGATGTTCGTCTGCATGGCCATTTCTTCGTCGGTGCCGTCAAATATCCGTCCGCCGATGTTGGAGTATTCGCCTTCGTTGTTTTCGCGCACCACGTAGAAATCGATCTCGCCGGGCTTCGCGCTCTTCAGCGGCGATTCGACGCCCTTCAGCATGCGCACCGGGCGCAGGTTGACGTACTGCTCGAAGGTGCGCCGGATCGGGATGAGCAGCCCCCACAGCGAAATGTGATCCGGGACGCCCGGATAGCCCACCGCTCCGAGAAAAATCGCGTCAAAGGGGCGAAGCTGCGCGAGGCCGTCGTCGGGCATCATCTTTCCCGTCTTGACGTAGGTTTCGCAGCTCCAGTCAAAATGCGTGAACGAATAATTGATTCCGAAACGTTTTCCTGCGGCTTCGAGCACGCGCAATCCTTCGGGCACAACTTCTTTCCCAATGCCGTCGCCGGGAATGACTGCAATCTTGTAGGTTTTCATCTGAAAGATGCCTGCTCTCCTGTTAAATTGAAATTGTAGCTCGCCCGCCGCGGTGGGCGAGACTAATCCTGCGAACCGCGCAATGCAACTTCCAGCGATGAAAGCGCTGTGTTCCGCCAGCCCAGGGCAACGCCCTGGGTTTCCAAAGGAATCAATGGTGATGCGCCCTGAAAGGGCGCGGGGTCCCTCCGCCCCTTCAGGGCGGACGATCATGCTTGCGCACGATACCCGGGGCGTTGCCCCGGGCTGTCCTCCTCCGCGCCGTTGGTGCGACAGCGTGGCCTTGTTTTCAAGCGGAGAAAACTGCCACAACCCGATTTGAAAAATCCCCTCCGCTACTGGATCTTTCCGACTTGCGACTTCCACAATTCCCACGGCCGCCCGACGGTGGCTTCCACGATGGCCTGGGCTTTGACGGCTTCCCCGGGCGTCAGATATTTGATGGTGCCAAGCTTCATCCCTTCGGCTTGAACGCGCGCGTTCATCTGCGTGTAAATCGCGCGGTACACCGCAATCGGAGTCGAATCCGCCACCGCGACAAATCCGTGGCCGCGAATGAGAGCGATGCCGCTATTGCCCAGCACCTTGGCGAGCGCGTCGCCCAGTTTGTTGTCGCGGATCAGCATGTCCGTATCGCCAAAACCTTCCTGGGTGTCAAAGATCGGCGCGCCCAACCTGAGAAATGCGCTCACGTGATAGACGGGGCGCAGAATTGTGCCCGTCACGCTGTAGGGAATAATATCCGGCGAGTGGCTGTGCACGATGGCCTTCACGTCGGGCCGGACGCGGTAGATCGCCGAGTGAATGTACCGCTCGACGTAGGAGTTGCGGCCGCGCGCATCCACCGGCTCGCCGTCGCGGTCATATTCCATGATGTCGTTTGACGTGACGAGCGCCGGCGCCATGCTGCGCGACATCAGGAAATGGCTCGGGTCCTTGTCGCTGCGCGCGCTCACATGGCCGAAGCCGTCCAGCACGTCCTGTTGATACAGGATGCGGTTGGCGTAAACGAGATCCTCGATCAGCTTGGGATCGTTCGCGAGCGGCGCCGTCGCTTGCGGAGCCGGGCGCGCCGCGGGAAGAACGAACGCGGCGCAAAGTGCCGCGCAGACTGAGACGAGGACGCCAATTCTTAATCCCGACATAATGCTTCCTCCAAAAGGCAAGGCGTTTCCGTATTTCACGATGAACGCAAGATGTTATACGGTTTCGTGGATTGTACCAAGTGTCGAGCGTTTAATTGGAAGCAATCCAATGTGGCGCAGGCTTCAGCCTGCGGGGGTCCGTGGATTCGAAACTTAACCCCCACAGGCTGAAGAGCCTGTGTGGTAACTCGATTTCGAACACGCCAGCGGCTAAAGCCGTGTTGATTCTGCATACTTTACGGCACGGCTGAAGCCGTGCCCTACAAAGATTTCACCGTTTCCACACAGGCTCTGAAGCCTGCGCCACTACACCCCTTGCACCAAACGCAATTCAACGCAACTTTGAACTTATTCTGAGAAATGCGGACGAATGCCTGACGCGTAATCCTCCGATACACCGCCCGGAACTTCGCGATATACTCCCGCTGTAAATCACCCGGAGGATTTCCCATGTTGACGCGGCGCGAAGTTATGTTCGGTGCGGTTACCGCAGGGACAGCTGCCCTTGCGTGGAGGCCAAACGTGATTCTTGCCAGCGCTTCGCAGCCATCGACTCCCGTGAATTTCGCGGTGCCCGAGGGCGCCTGTGACTGCCACGTACATACTTTCGATCCGCAGCATTTTCCTTATTCGCCCACGCGTCCTTACACGCCGGAACCCGTTTCCGTCGATGAATTGCGCTCCCTGCACCGGGCGCTGCATATCGATCGAGTGATTGTCGTGCAAACGACTGTCTATGGCGCGGACAACTCCGGCGTGCTGGACGCCATGAAACAGCTCGGCTCGCGCGCTCGCGGTGTCGCTGTAATTGATGAGAAGACTCCGGAGTCCGCGCTCGACGAAATGGATCGCGCCGGCATTCGCGGGATCCGGCTGAATCTCGAGACTGCGGGGCAGACCGATCCCGAAATCGGCCGCCGGCGTTTTCAAGCTGCGGTGGAGAGAATTAAGAATAGGAAATGGCACATACAGATTTACGCGCGGCTATCAGTGATCGAGGGGATCAAGAATCAGGTCGCGGCGGCGCCGATGCCGGTCGTGTTCGATCACTTCGGAGGCATGCAAGCCGCGCTCGGCGCCGACCAGCCCGGTTTCGCATCGCTGATGACCTTAGTCCGAACAGGCAAGGCGTATGTGAAAATTTCCGCGCCGTATCGCAGTTCCATAGGGGCGCCGGATTATCCGGATGTTGCGCCGCTCGCCCGGGCGCTCGTCGCCTCGAACCCAGAGCGAATTTTGTGGGGCAGCGACTGGCCGCACCCGGGAATCCCTGTGCCCGGCCGTAAGAACTCCGAAATCACGCCGTTCTTTCCAATCGACGACGGCCGCGTGCTGAATTTCCTCCCACTATGGGTTCCAGACCCGTCCGAGCGCAAAACCATCCTGGTGGAGAATCCCGCCAAGCTCTACGGATTTTGAATTGGCCTTAAGTAGCATAGACTTCAGTCTGTGGGGGTTCCGTCAATGCTCCCAGGCCACCAGTGCAAGCCAATATCAACGCGCGAGCCAAGTTCAATTGGAAACCCGCAGGCTGAAGCCTGCGCTACTCGAGAAATACCCCGCTAGTTCTGCGGCGGAGGCGGGTTGCCTCCCTGATTGTCTCCGCCCTGGCCGCCTGGGCCTCCCGGTCCACCGCCCCGGCGATTTTGCGGCCTATCCTGGCGTTCCTGCTCCTGCTTGTCGAACTTTTCCTTTTGCTTGTCGTCGAGCAGCGCGCGAACTTGATCGTTGGTGTCCTGGCGGATTTGCACCATTTTCCCGCGCATCGCTTGCCGGTCAACGCTGGAATCGTTTCTCACATCCTCCATTTTCTTTTGCGCGTCGACGAGAATCGGTTTGATCTTCGCCTGCTGGTCAGCCGTCAGATTGAGGTCTTTGGTCATTCGCTTCAGCTGGTCATCGGGAGACATTGGCCCACGGCGCCCGCCTCCCCCCTGGCCTCCTCCCTGGCCTCCCCCGTATCCGCCTCCCTGATATGGCGCGGCCGTGGCGCCGGCGGCCATCATTGGCACGGCCAGCAACAGTGTCAAAATCCAAAGGCAGTTGCGTTTCGAGCTCATTCTAGGATTCCTCCCTTGCCAACTACGTCATACTGACCACGGGAACATTCTCCGTCCTTCCAACCCTTCTATATTCCCGTTCTACGACAGGCCGGTTCCACAATCCATATAGCTAGATGGCACAGATAGATGGAGGCATGTTAAAGAAAAGTGGTTGTCTCAAGCCACTTAGGCACGGAAGGAAACCATCTCTTGAAGTTGGTATGATAGGCGAGTCCAATGATTTCCATACGAACCGCAACACAGAGCGATGCCGACGCTATCGCTCGGCTGGTCAACATGGCGTTCCTCGTCGAGCAATTCTTTATCGAGCGGGACCGCACGAATCCCGCAACGGTCCGCAGCTTGATGGAAAAAGGAAAGTTTCTGCTGGCGGAAGACGCGCCGAACCTTGTCGGTTGCGTCTATTGGGAGCTGCGGGGAGAACGCGGCTACTTCGGAATGTTGTCCATCGATCCGCCACGCCAGCGAATGGGCGTGGGCCGCCAGCTTGTCGACACCTTGGAAAAATATTTTCGGGATGCGGGTTGCAAATTCAGCGACCTTAAGATTGTCAACGTACGCACGGAACTGCATACCCTCTATCACCGATGGGGATACGCCGATACCGGCACGGCTACCTACGATGACCCGACGCCGACGAAAATGCCCGTCCACTTCATCACTATGGCAAAGCCGCTTTCATAGTTTCCCGCGGGACATTCCGCCAGCCTCGCTGAGCGCCAGTTCCCCATTTTTTTGCGACTTCGATTTGCTGAGGATGAAGTCGTAATTCACTACCAGGAACGGCTCCGATGAAATTTCTCCCGTCGGAGTCCTGCCTGCCGGCTGCTTCTTGAATTCCACAATGAGTTTGTCCTTCACGCCGAATACGACATCGGAGTCGATGTACTTCGTGCCTTTCTTGAACAGGTGCGTGATAAGCGTCTCGTATCCCGGCGCGGAAATGTAAAAGTGAATGTGCGCGGGCCGGAAGTGCGAAATATCCGTTTCCCGAAGCAGGTCGCCGACCGTGCCGTCCATGGGAATGGAATAGCCCGGGGGCGCAATCGTGCGAATCACGTACTTGCCGTCCGCGCCCGTGTGAAATACGGCGCGCAGCGTCGGCTCTTCCGCGCCGAGTTGCGATTCGTAGAAGCCGTCTGCGTCCGCTTGCCAGATATCGAGTTTCGCTCCCTCGATGGGTTTTCCATTCATGTCGCGAACCGTCCCGACGAGAAAACAAGTTTCTCCGGCGAGTCCTTCGGCCACGTTGGCGCCCATCGGCAACTCGGGCGAACCATCAATATGGAACGGGCCGATGACGGTCGAAGGCGTCGCGCCCTCGGGGAAACGGTGATTGGTCGCGTCGACCAGCATGCTGATGCCAAGAACGTCGGAAAGCAGGATGAATTCCTGGCGCTTTTCCGAGGAAATCTTCCCGGTCCTGGCGAGCCAGTTCACGGCCATCAGCCATTCATCCTGCTTCAGATCCACATCGCGCGCAAAACCGTGAAGGTGCTTGACCAAGGACTGCATGATCTGCCGAAGTCTCGGGGAGTGGCAAGCCTCCCATTGCTTCAGCGCAAGTTCGGTCAGATTTTCCTCGGTGGCGTATGGCATTGGAATTCCCCTCCCTAAATATGGTTATGTCTGCGATCTTCTCGCCGAAAAGGCCTCTCTGTCCATCGCTTTCTGTCGGTTTTCTACTTGGAGACGAGTTCCCTCTCCGTATTCTCGCATTTCTCTGTATACTTCGTGTTAAAGCCCTTGACTTTGTTTTCGCCCGCAAAACCTCAACACAGAAGACATAGCGAAACGCGAGAACACGAAGAGGCCCTGACCTCGGACGGAACAATACGGAGGAAACAGCCGGCAGAAAAACGGCACGGCCGCCCGATCTGGTTGAGGTAGACTCGAATTTCGCCAGTCGCTCAAAGCGTTTCGCGAAAAGTCAAACGAGAGAGAATACATGGCAATCCTTGTCACCGGTGGCGCAGGCTACATCGGCAGCGTAACCGTTGAACGCCTGCTCGCAAGAGGAGAGCAGATCGTGGTGCTGGACGATTTGGCGCGGGGCCACCGGGCCGCTCTGCCTGCGGACATTCCACTCTACCAGGGGAAAATTGGCGACCGCGAACTTGTGGCGCGCATCGCCCGCGAGCATGCGCTGGAATCCTGCATTCATTTCGCGGCGCTGATTGAAGTCGGAGATTCTGTCATCGATCCAGCCAAGTATTTCGAGAACAACGTCGGGCAAGGAATCGCGTTGATAGGAGAGCTCGTTCAGGCGGGCGTGCGGCGTCTCGTGTTTTCCTCCACAGCCGCTGTTTACGGCGACCCGGAACAAATTCCTATCACGGAACAGAGCCGGAAATGGCCAAAGAATCCCTACGGTTGGTCCAAGCTGTTCATAGAACGGCTCCTCGATGCCTTTGACACCGCTTATGGAATGAAATTCGTGGCCTTGCGTTACTTCAATGCCGTCGGCGCCACTGAAAATTGCGGGGAAGATCACAGGCCGGAGTCGCATTTGATTCCCAATGTTCTCGCCGCGGCCCTGGGGCAGCAGCAGGCCATACGTGTGTTTGGCAACAAGTATCCGACTCCGGATGGCACGCCCCTCCGGGACTACATTCACGTCGTCGACCTCGCGGATGCGCATATCCTCGCCCTCGAGCATCTGCGCTCGGGCGGCCGGTCCGATTTCTTGAATTTGGGAACGGGCAGTGGCTATTCGGTTTTGGAAGTCATCGAATGCGCGCGCGAGGTCACGGGACGGCACATTCCTTTGCAGATAGAACCCCCGCGCGCCGGCGATCCCGCCAGATTGATTGCCGACCCTTCTAAAGCGAAAGCCTTGCTGCGTTGGGAGCCTGCCGCGTCCGATTTGCGATCGATCATTCGCTCCGCGTGGGATTGGCGGCTTCGCCATCCGACTGGCTACGCGGGAACCTAGTCTCTTTTCGAAGACGCGAATTTAGTCCGAACGTTACCAGAAGTATTGCCACTCGGAAAGCTAATGGCACAACGTAGCAATAGTTTTCACTATCTGAGCGCGGTTCGGGAAACGGACCTTTGGCTAGTTATTTCTAAGGTACTCTCCAAAATATAACCTCTTTCTTTTCAATCCGCTGGAAAATTATTAGGGTTTGCACTCAATCGAAAGGCTGCATCCACTCTGGCAGACTGATTGCGAACGAATCAGTGATTCATGATTTTCTCTTGGCTATTGGAGTGCCCGCTGCATTCCACGGCCAGTAAATCGTGAGTCGTAAACAGATTGCTCTTGTTAAGTATTTGGAAATGATAGCCTTGCGGTAATTTTGCCAGGATGTGCTACACGGCTACTGAGTTCGTGCAACGGCTTTGTTATTTAGCTCAATGCGCCTGAGGGCCGAGGAGAGCAACCTCGCGGCGATGAAATCTTGCAGGAGTAAACATGGGCAATAGTTATTCGAGAATTTCACCTCGAGGACTGCGGGAATCCCTGCTAAAAGTTGCCGGACCAAATTATTCTCGCCGTTCCGATGGTGCACAAGAAGAAGTTATGGAGGAGAACGTTTTCCATTCCATGCTGACGCAAGAGCGCCGGCGGGCGGAGCGTTCTCGCAAACCCTTTGTGCTGATGCTCCTGGATGCGAATTTGGAAAATGGCGCCGCGGAAGAAATTCTTAGACAAGCAGTCAAGATAGTTGTCGCGTCCAAGCGTGAGACAGATCTGGTTGGTTGGTATAAACAAGACGCCATACTGGGAATCATCTTTGCGGAAGTAAGCGTGGAAGGAGATCTCACGATCACGGAGACGCTCCGCACCAAGATGGAAACGGCCTTCGTCAAATATTTGGGCCGGGAGCGGACGGCTAAGATCGCTGTTTCGCTGCATATATTCCCAGAAAGCTGGGATAAGAATGGCTCCAGGCGGGTGGCCGATTCCGAACTCTACACCGATCTCAAGAGTAAAGTTTCGCGAAAGCGACTGCCCCTATCATCAAGCGCGTGATCGATATCGTTGGGAGCGGGGGCTGCTGCTGGTGTTATCGCCCTTCCTCACGGTGATCATGGGCAGATCTAGCTGACCTGCAAAGGACCGGTGATCTTTGAACAGGAGCGCCTGGGCCAGTTTGGCGCGCGTTTCATGTGCATTGAAGTGCTTGAAGCTTGAAGTTCCGGGCGATGTACACAAACAATGATCCGAAGATCCATCAAGAATACGTTCAGCAATTTATTGCCGGCAAGGATGGGTTGAACAACTCCGAAGGATCGGATAAGCCTGTATATAAACTCGTCCTCACGCAAGAATTTGTCCTGCCCTGAATTTTGACTATTTCATGGCTATGCGGATGTAAGAAGACTAGCCCTTAACCGCCGCGTGAATCCCGGAAAATGTTGGCGACTTAGCCATCGTTTGTTCGACTGCGTCACACAACGCGTGACCCACCAGAATATGGCACTCCTGGATGCGCGGCGTTTCTCCCGATGGCACGGCGATCAGCGTATCTACGAGGTCGCGCATTCTCCCGCCGGAAGCCCCAGTCAGCCCAATAGTATAAAGTCCCATTTTGCGTGCACACATGATGGCTTCAACTACATTTTGAGAGTTCCCTGACGTGCTGATTCCAATTGCCACATCGCCGGGAACACCAAGGGCCTGGAGCTGGCGAGAGAACACATGTTCATAGCCGTAGTCGTTGGCGATGGCCGTCACAGCGGAAGCGTTTTCAGAGAGTGCCACGGCCGGCAACGGGCTTCGTTCGCGCAGATATCGCCCAAGAAATTCGCCGGCCAGGTGTTGTGCGTCCGCGGCGCTCCCGCCATTGCCAAAGAACAAGGCCTTGTGGCCGGCCCGGTAAGCCGATACGAGCGCATTCGCTGCTGCGATCATGGCTGGTAAGCACGCGCCCAGCAGTTGGCTGTGGACCTGGATACTCCCTTCAATATTGGAGCGAAGAATGTTGTCGGTCATGCGCGCCTCCCAGCCGGATGGGCAAATTTATGAAGTTTCTTCGACCCCTGCGGATCTGAAGGAATATCCTTCCACGCGCGCTAGCATCCGTCAAACAGGTGACCTCGTCAACTCCATGTTCGCTACTGCGGGACGCTTGCAGTAACTCGGCGGGAGATGGGCCGGATGGACCGGAATCAGGATCCTCATTTAATGAAATACCCTTCAAAGGTCATGGGACGGTGGGTCTGTGAAGACAGAATGTAACTGCGTTTGCCAGTCCGGCAATCGCACGGAAAATGTGCGGGCCAAACGCTCGTTCGAGAGGACCGAATATGCCGGCCGGCAAGCCGGCGTGGGATATTCCCTGGTGGGGATGGGAATGATATGGCGGCCAATCAAGGGACGGTTGTTCGTGGCGGCTGCAAACCATGGTGTGCCTGCTTCAATCGTCAGAGCCTGCTCCAGAATTGCCTCGGCGAAATCGAACCAGGTTGTCTTGCCGGCTGCGGTCATGTGATAGATGCTGCTAACATCGGTCAGAGAAAATGAACCGTTCCCTGGCGCGCGGATTTGCGACAGAATCTTTGTAGTAGCCTTGGCAATTTCTCTGCTCGTGGTAGGCGCGCCGATCTGGTCGCGGACGATTCTCAACTCTTCGCGTTGTGTTGCAAGCCGAAGGATCGTCAGGAGAAAGTTCCGGCCCTCGTTCGCATAAATCCACGCGGTGCGAAAGATCAGATTGGACGCGCCCGATTCCTGAATCGCGAGCTCGCCTTCGAGCTTCGTCCTCCCATACACATTTCGCGGATTCGTTGGATCTTCTTCGGTGTAAGGCGAGGCCTTCGATCCATCGAATACATAATCCGTGGAATAGTGGACAAAAAAAGCGCCGATCGCTTTTGCTTCTTGGGCCATCACGGCAGGGGCTTCCGCGTTGACCGCTCGCGCCAAAGCCTGTTCCGATTCGGCTTTGTCCACGGCAGTGTACGCCGCCGCATTCACGATCAGGTTGGGGCGGAACGTGCGGATGGCGCGGCGAATTTCCTCTGGCTTGGAGAGGTCCAGCTGTTGCCGGCCAAGGGATTTCACTTCGCCAAGCTGTGGCAACATCCGGTTCAATTCTCGTCCGATTTGACCGTTGGTTCCGATGAGTAGTATTGCGGGTTTCATGGCTTCGAATATCGTGGCAAGTGCTCTCGCGAGGCTGCAGCCAGAGTCGAATATTTTGCGTCCTTTTCGGAGATCAGAGGATTGGAAACGCCCCAGGCGATGGCCAAATCGGGATCGTTCCAAAGGACGCCATGCTCGTCACTCGGGTCATAAAAATCGCTGCACTTGTACAGAAACTGGAGGGAGCCGGTCCGGGCCACAAAGCCGTGCGCGAATCCAGCTGGAATGTAGATCTGGTTCTGCTTTTCCGCAGTAAGCACGACGCTCGTCCATTTTCCGAATGTTGGCGATCCCAAGCGAATGTCCACTGCGACGTCCAGGGCTTCTCCCTCAATTACCCGGCACAGTTTGGCCTGCGCATGCCCCAATTGATAATGCAGCCCTCGGAGCGTCCCTTTCGTTGATCTCGAGTGGTTATCCTGGACGAAGGTTTCGTGGATGCCGAGTTCGGAGAATTTATGCAGCTGGTACGTCTCAATGAAAAATCCCCGCGCGTCACGGAATATTTTTGGCTGGAGTTCCCAGACGTCCGGGAGCGATGTTGCCAGTCGTTGCATCGAATTTATTCCTTGCGGAATCAGAATGACCGTTATTCACTCGGAATCACGGATGTAAATGCATCGAATTCCGAAGCCGGCCCGATGCAGGCAGGGTTCAGCTGGGAAGTTTAGGCCCGGCCGACGAGAGCGCATGTAAGGAGGAATCACGGTTTTCGTAATACTTCTCGTAATAGGAGCGATATTCTCCACCCCGGACTCCAGCCAACCACTCCGTGTTCGTCTTGTACCATTCAATCGTCTGTCGCAAGCCTTCCTCGAGGGGAACGACCGGCTTCCAGCCGAGATCTTTTTCCATCTTATCGCAACGGACAGCATAGCGGCGGTCGTGCCCCGGGCGGTCCTTCACATAGGAGAGCAGGGTTTCCGGCTTGCCCATCAACGAAAGCAGCCTGCGGACAATGGTCAGGTTCTCTTCCACATCCAACCCGCCGATATTGTAGACTTCACCGATTCGCCCGCGCTCGAGAACCGCCAAGACACCACGGCAATTGTCTTCGACGTGCAGCCAATCGCGTTGTTGCTTCCCGTCACCGTAGATCGGCAGCGGTTTGTCATCGAATGCATTGGTGATCATCAACGGAAGGAACTTTTCCGGAAACTGAAAAGGGCCGTAGTTGTTCGAGGAGCGCGTAATCAGGCCCGGAAATCCATAGGTACGGACATAGGAGCGGACCAGCAGGTCCGAGCTCGCCTTCGAGGCCGAATACGGGCTGCTCGGTTGCACCTGCGAATTTTCATCGGCGAAGGCGCCCGGAGCCAAATCCCCATATACTTCGTCGGTGGAAATGTGAACGAATCGCTCGATGTGCAGTTTCCGCGCCACTTGCAGAATGACGAACGTTCCGGTCACGTTGGTTTCAATGACCGGTGCGGGCTCGTAAATGCTCCGATCGACGTGTGTTTCGGCTGCAAAGTGGACGACGGCGTTGCAGCCGCGCATCGCTTCCTCGACTGCCGCCCCATCGCAAATGTCTCCGCGCATGAATGAGTAATTCGAATTCTTTGCGACCGATTCTAAATTCGCCAGATTCCCAGCGTACGTTAGTTTGTCGTAATTGACGATCTTGCATCCTTTGTTGAGTGAGAGAACGTGCCGGATGAAGTTGGAGCCAATAAATCCGGCACCCCCTGTGACGAGGATTTTCATGGGGCCATTTCCTGGGGTACGACCCTTCGTGTCGCGGGGTTACGGGACATTTTGTTCGCACCCGTTTCGGCGACGAGATTATTGGCACGGAGCAGAGATTCGAACGTGCCCGCATCGGTCCACCAGCCGTCCAATATTTCGTAGGTGAGTTTGCCTTCCTCAATATAGAAATTATTCACATCCGTGATTTCGAGTTCACCGCGATCCGAAGTTTTCAAGCGGCTAATCTTCCGGAACACTGTCTTGTCATAAAGATAGATTCCAATCACCGCGTAATTGGATTTCGGCACTTTGGGCTTTTCTTGAATGCCGATCAGATGATCTCCTCTGATCTCTGCCACGCCGAACCGCTGGGCGTCAGTGACCTCCTTCAGCAGGATCTTCGCGCTTTCGCCCTTCTTCTTGAAATCTTCCACAGCCTTGCAAATGTTGTTCTCGATAATGTTGTCACCGAGAACGACGCATATGGAGTCATCGCCAGCAAAATACTCGGCTAAACCCAATGCCTCTGCGATCCCACCCTCGCCTTCTTGATAGGTGTAATTGATATGTTTCAACCCAAAATCATGCCCGTTCCCGAGCAGTCGCAGGAACTCCCCGGCACTATTGCCGCCCGTCACAACCAGTATCTCTTCGATTCCCGCGTTCACCAAAGTTTGAATGGGGTAATACACCATTGGCTTATCGTAGATGGGAAGCAGATGCTTGTTCGTAACCCGCGTCAGCGGGTTTAGGCGGCTACCCCTCCCGCCTGCCAGAACTACACCTTTCATAATTTTCTTTGCTCCTTCTTTGGACAGAGCCTTTAATGTAAACCATTCCCCGGGAGATCTGGATCCTTGCTCAATCAAAGACAGAAGAAACCATCCTGATGTCCCTCTTACTTACATACCATCTTTCGACAATCTGGCAAACAGTTTCTTCCACTCATTGAGAGCAAGAGTAACGCCAGGCTTTATATACGTTCCTGCGGTTGTCCCTGGAGTGAGACACGGAGTTAAGAAATGCAGGGTTAGGGGCTTACGAGAGGTTCAGATGAGCCCCGCAACTCAGAAGGAAAAGGAAAATGTTTGCCCAATCATGGAATTAGGAATGGATGCCTTGTATCGATTCACAGGTTTGAGGGTGCATGCTCTGAATGCAACCCTTTGGAAAGTATGACGTTACCGTGCGTTCCATTCCTCGAATGCTTCGAGTTGAGGTGGCAACCGCCTTGCAGGTCATCTCCCCGGGAAACCTAGCCGCCCCCCCATGCGTGTCTTCACTGAGTTGGAGGCGTAAGTAACCCAGAATCAATGGACATCGACCCTTTATCTCGAGCGGCGGTAATCAAGAAGGAGTCGGGGTTTGTCCCGGCGATGAGTCCTGCGATCCAGACCCTCGAGAATGTTGCTTCGGAAATCGCTCCCACTAGCATCCCGGTGCTTCTGGTGGGCGAAGTTGGGACAGGCAAGCAGATGTTTGTGCAGTGCCTCCATCGGCTCTCTGAGCGATCGGAACAATGCCTCAGGACCGCCACATGTGCTTCCCTGAATTCTGCAACCTTTCACACCGAGTTCGAACCGGGGACAGAAGGTGCGCAGAGCCCGAATTGCTTAATAGGCGGCCAAGCGCGCTTTAGAGGTGCAAATTGACACGAGATCCAGAGAGCCTGGGAAAGAGGGCGGAATGACGCAGCGCGAACTGACTCCCAAAGATTACATCGCGATGCTTCGACGGCGATGGTTGTTAATCGTTACCTTAGCCGTTATTGGACCACCGCTTGCCTATGGAGTTTCACGATTTCTACCTAATCGTTATAAGTCGCAGACCCTCGTCCTCGTTGAGCAGCCGACCGTACCGTCAGATTTCGTGAAGCCAGTGGATACTTCAGATATAAGTCAACGCCTTTCCAGCATGCAGCAACAGATCCTGAGCCGCAGCCGGCTGGAACCGATTATCCGTCAATTTGGATTGTTCCCGAAAGACGCCACTCGGAAGCCCATGGAGTACCTGGTTGCCGAGCTGCAGAAGGCGATCGAAGTTACTCCTATCCTGCCCATGGCGGAAACTCGCGCCAACAACTTGCCCGGTTTCTATGTGAACGTAACGTTGAACGACCCACGAACTGCTCAACAAGTGTGCAACACCATCACATCCATGTTTATCGAGGAGAACGTCCATCTCCGCCAACAACACTCCGAAGATACAACCCAGTTTCTCGCGCAGCAACTGACAGAGGCGAAGGCAAAGCTGGACGACCAGGACGGGAAGTTGGCCGCCTTCAAGACTCGGTACCTCGGTTCGCTACCGGATGAACAGAAAACCAATCTGGACCTGCTGGCGGGTTTGACCTCGCAACTCGATGCAGCGACTCAAGCCCTCGCGCGCGCTGAGCAGGACAAGGGTTTCGCCGAATCGATGCTGACACAACAAATTTCCACCTGGCAAGCGTCTCAGGACGGCACCAATGCCGAAACCCCGGAGCAACAGTTGGCCCCCCTGCAAACCGAACTGCTGAGGCTTGAGGCGAGGTACACGGCCGATTATCCCGACGTAGTCAAGGCCAAAAATGATATCGCGGCACTGAAGAAGAAGATTGCTGACTCCGAAAACCAAAAGGCCACCGATTCCGACAATTACCCAAAATCGAAGGTGGAGCCTCAACAGATCGCGCAGTTGCGGGCGCAAATTCATACATACGACCAAGTCATCGCGGAAAGGACCCGGGAACAGGATCAGATCAAGCAGCAGATTAAGGTTTTGCAGGAACGGGTTCAATCCAGCCCAGTAATTGAGCAGCAGTTCAAGCAACTTACACGGGACTACCAGACCGCGCTTGAATTCTATAACGATCTGTTGAAGAAGCGAGACCAATCCGCGATGGCATCCGATCTGGAGCGCCGTCAGGAGGGCCAGGAATTCCGCGTGCTAGATTCGCCCAATTTGCCAGATCAACCCTCTTTTCCAAACCGCCCGCTATTTGCTCTGGGTGGATTCGTCGGAGGATTGGGTCTGGGGCTCGGACTCGCTTACGTATTTGAGATGCAGGATTCGTCCTTCAGGACGGAAAGAGACGTTGAGATTTCTCTCCGCCTACCTGTGCTCGCGATGATTCCGGCAATCAAACCATTGTCGGTGAAGAAGTCGAAGGAACTGGCCAAGGTGCCATCCCCTGACCGCAACCTTGGTGTGGGCGCGGGAACCTGAGGAAAATATGTACCAGAGATTCTTAGGAAAACGCGAAAGCCCGTTCCATGCAAATCCGGGCCCACGGTATCTCTTCCTGGCGATGCAGATCCCCGCTTATCTGGTGGGTGAAGTGGGACGCGAATTCCAGCTCGACGAGATTGCGCCCGGGCCGCCTGTGGGAGTCGCATCCAGGACGGAGCAAGTCGCAAGCACTCAGGCGCTACTCCGGAATCTAGACGAACTGCTCGGACGCTCGCATCAGATGAATCTTGTGCCGACAACATCGAGGGAAAGGAAACCATGAGTCGCATTCACGAAGCTCTGAAGAGGGCTCAACAGGAGCGCGCCGTGATGCTGCAGGTCGATGCCGCAGCGTTACCGAACGAATCGGCAACGGTCGAAACAAATGGGGGAGATACAGCCCCGGTTGCCGCTGCCAACCTTCACTTGCACACCAGCGTAATCGCTCCACCACCGGGCGATTATTTGCAATTCGATGATCTAAAAGCGCGTTGTGCCCATCCGCATTGGCATCCGGACCCAAAAGAAAATGTTTTTATCAATTCCGACTCGAGTTCTCACGGAGCTGAGCAGTTCCGCACGTTGCGCTCCCGGCTTTACCAACTCCGGGGCAATCAGCCTCTCCGAACGATCTTGATCACAAGTTCATTACCCGCTGAGGGAAAAACCTTCTTGGCGAATAATTTGGCGCAAGCTATTGTCCGGCAACCGGACTGCCGTGCCCTCTTGATTGACGCCGACTTGCGCTGCTCGCGTCTGCATGTTCCATTGGGCGCTCCAGCCGCTCCCGGCCTGACCGACTATTTGCGTGGGGAAGCCGACGAGATGGCCGTCATCCAGCACGGTCAAGAAGGGAACCTGTGCCTCATTTCGGGCGGGAATGAAGTGGCGGACCCAAGTGAATTGCTCTCGAACGGACGGCTAAAAATATTGCTCGACCGCGTTAAGCTAGCCTTTGATTGGGTCATTGTGGATTCTCCGCCATGTCTCCCTGTTGCGGACGCGAGCGGTTTGGCCGACCTCTGCGATGGAGTTCTGGTTGTCGTGCGAGCCGGGTCGACGCCAGCGGAGGCGGCTCAAAGAACGTGCCAGGAAATGCAAAGTAAGAATGTCGTGGGCGTGGTGCTAAACGCGGTGGAAAAGGAACATTCTTACTCGAATTATTACGGGAACTATGGCTACACCCGTGACCAGAACAGCTCCAAATAATCAAGCAACTAGTGGTTTGGGTTCGTCCCCTTTTACCTGGCGACCTTCCAGTCCACTCCGACTTGATGACCCCAGGCCTCAAGCCCGGCATTCGAAGGAATGATGGGTGTTCCTTAAGGCCAGGGGAAGATGCCTAGACTAGCTTTTTTGCCTAATCCTATCAACTTGCGGGACTTGAGTTTCATTTTGTGCCAGTTTTCTTTCCGAGAGCCTGCGATGTCGGAATCCGCCTAGCAAATGATGGCACCAGTTTTCTACTTTTCCCCTAAACTCGATTGCCTTAGCCAAGGCTTATTTAACGGCCATCCCGTAAGATCTTTGTTATCAGTGTGTTTAGGTTCTGTTAGCCCGAAGTCTTGGCTCTCTGAGTGGCATATTAGATGCACTTCAAGAATTGTTCTGTAAGGGCCTTTGCTGAATTGGGACGCAATTGCGGTAGCTTTGGCTACCGCCTGAAAGTGAGACTGAACGCGAATGTATCATATCCGTCCAGCAGACTCAGTTGAATCACGGCCTCGGAAAAGCGAACTCCCGTGGTTTGCCCTGCAAGTAAGAACGCGGCACGAGACCGGAATTGCGAGCTTTCTGGAAGCCAAGGGGTATGAGCAGTTTGTCCCACTTTACAAGTTAAGAAAGCGTTGGTCAGACAGGATCAAAGTCACAGAGGCCCCGCTCTTTCCCGGGTATCTCTTTTGCCGGTTTGATCCCCAATATCGGCTCCCGGTACTCAAGACCCCAGGAGTCATCCAAATTGTCGGGTACAACCGGATCCCCGCACCCATAGATGAAATAGAGATCAATGCAATACAAACCCTGATCGCATCCGGCCTCCCGACTCAGCCTTGGCCTTTTCTGGCGGTTGGCGATCATGTTCGAATCGAGTCAGGGTCCTTGCGCGGGCTCGATGGGATTGTGGTGAAATTGAAGGAGAATCATCGCCTCGTGGTGTCCGTAACCTTGTTGCGCCGCTCGGTAGCGGTCGAAATCGATTCCGCACTTGTGGAGCCTAATTGCACATCCTCTACGCCGTGTGGAGAAACCCAGAGCGAATTTCGCCAGGTTGTCGGCGGCAACCTATTGATGCCAGCAAGACTCGCCTAGTCTTCAGCCTCAACAAATTCCGGGCTGCAGCAACAAATAGGGGTCCAGAATTTGTCCCGCAGAACGAAACAATTTGCAAACTCATGAAAATACAGCCGGTTAATCTTGCATCTGGCGAAACAATGATCGCGGAATGGGCATGCAACGTCCCCGTCCCTACGGGCCTTGGGAATGAAATTTCACGATTAGAGTAACCATTTTCTTAGAGCGTACTAATAGCCAGATTCAGGCAATTTAATGAATTTGAAAAGGCTATGAATTAGGCGTAATACGCTGATTATTATCAGATACTTAGACAGGGTTTCCGCGGACGAAAACGATATCATTTGCCATGCTTACATTGGTCCGCAAATTGCACTTCTAAGAAATGTCAAGCCTGCACCCGGAGTGCTATGGCGGTAGCTTATTTACTGGCAACCCACGAGCTGTGCTGGGGACGATGCCACCGACCGCACACAATGAGATCATGACCGAAACCAGCAAGGCAACCATTCAAAACAAGCCGTCCTTCGACGGTAATGGGCATTCGACGCTTGGTGTACCACGGCTTACTTTCTCGTCATCAGACTCCATGCAGGGAATCTTGCCCGAGAATGTTTTTCTTGGAATTTTGTGCCTTGAAAGAAAGCGGGCGGAGCGCTCCAACAAGAAATTCCTTCTTCTGCTCCTCGACGTGGAGGATGCAACGAGTATTGGGCGCCGTGCGGAAATTGTGAGTGGAATCATTAAGGCTACTGATGCGGTGCGCAGAGACACGGATCCGGCTGGCTGGTACAAGAGTAACTCGATTCTCGGAATCATTTTCACTGAACTGGGCGCTCTGGATGATACAGCGACGATCAATCGACTCCTCAATAGAATTCGCGAAGCGATCCCTAAATACCTGAGTAACGGGGACGTTGAGCATGTACAAGTCACGGCGCACCTTTTTACCGATGAATTGAACGGGAACGGATCCAAGATTTCGGCGAACCCGGCGCTTTATCCGGACCTCTTTCACCAACACAAAGCAAAAAATGGATCTCTCTTGGTGAAGAGGGCTATGGATATCATCGGGAGCGCCTTGGCGCTCCTGTTGTTTTCTCCTCTATTCGCCCTGATCGCGATACTCGTGAAGTTAACTTCGAAGGGCCCTGTTCTCTTCAAGCAGCACCGGCTCGGGCAATTTGGAAAGACCTTCACGTGCCTGAAATTCCGTTCTATGTATGTCAACAATGACCTCAAAATTCACCAGGAGTTCATGAAGACCCTAATAAGCGGCGCGTACGACGGGAAAGGTGATGGCAAAACCAAGCGCGTTTACAAGATGACGGATGATCCGCGTATTACACGCATCGGACGGATTCTTCGCCGGAGCAGCTTAGATGAGCTGCCGCAATTTATTAATGTTCTCAGAGGTGAAATGTCCTTAGTTGGTCCGCGGCCACCACTTGCGTACGAATATGCAGAGTACGATCTCTGGCATCGTAGACGGGTTCTTGAGGTCAAACCGGGAATCACTGGCTTGTGGCAGGTGAACGGGCGGAGCCGTGTGAGCTTTGATGAAATGGTACGCCTCGACCTGCGGTACGCTCGCAGTTGGTCGCTCTCGCTTGATCTTCAAATCTTGGCGCAGACTCCACGCGCAGTCTTGTTTGGCGACGGCGCTTACTAATTCCATGGACTGTCTTTGAATCACCCGCCCTATAGCGTGGGAGCTTTTCATCCCCAGCGCCAAAAGTAATCCAGTCCTTCTGAAGTAAAAAAGAAGGGTAGTTCCGGCTAGTTGAACTTGGATGGAAACTTCCTGGGCAAAACAATTAATCATTCACAACGATTCGCGCCAATAGACGAAGGTTGTTTCTCAGTATCGAGGCCTAAATCGACCCAACTCTGCAAGCCAGATCGGAACGGTAACCAGAATGTCTCACAGAATAGTTAGTTTGAATCCGAATCTTAACGACAGCTCGATCTCCCTCGCTCCCCCACTTGTAGACGAAAATCGGGAGCCGAAATACGAAGTCCCTCAGGCCGCCTCTCCACAGGATGGGAAAGGAAGAAGAATCTGGATCGATATCGATAATTCTCCCCATGTTCTTTTTTTCCTCCCAATCATTGACGAGTTGAAGAAGAGGGGTTTCGAGATCGACCTGACTGCACGAGATATCTATCAGGTCTGTGAGCTATTGGAGTTTTTCAATCTGCCATGCAAAGTGATTGGCGGTCACTACGGCAAAAACAAAGTGCTGAAGGTGCTTGGCAACTGCTTGCGCGCGTCTCAACTGGTTCCTACGGCCGCCAAGTTTCGTGCGAGTCTCGCGCTCTCGCATGGTTCCCGAGCGCAGGTCCTGGTCTGCAAGGCTCTGCGTATACCAACAATCATGATGCATGATTACGAACACAGCGTCAAAACAGGCTTTATCGAGGCAGACTGGGTTTTCATGCCTAACGTGATACCTGACAATGCCATGAGTAGCAGACCGGAGCAGGTCTTCAAGTATCCAGGCCTGAAGGAAGACGTTTACGTTCCTCGTTTTGTGCCCAATCTCTCCACTTTGAGTCATCTGGGAATCTCCCAAGATGAGATCGTCGTAACTTTGCGACCTCCCGCAACCGAGGCCCATTACCACAACCCGGAAAGCGAACAACTATTTGCGGAAGCTATTCGCTTCTTATCGGAGAATCGGGCGGTGCGGGCAGTTGTCCTTCCGCGAAACATGAAACAGGGTGCGCAGTTACGAAGAGACTGGGCCGACCTTATTGCTTCTGGCAGCATGATCATTCCGACTGGTCCCGTAGATGGATTGAATCTCATCTGGTTTTCCGACCTAATGATCAGCGGAGGCGGGACCATGAATCGCGAGGCTGCCGCGCTCGGTGTTCCCGTCTATAGCGTCTTTCGCGGCAAGATCGGCGCGGTTGACAAATACCTCGCCACAAATGGCCGGCTGACCCTGCTAGAAGATATCAAGGACATCCGAACGAAGATCGTCTTAGCACGACGGAATCGCCCAGTACAGCCCGAGAACAGCGCTCGCCCGGCTTTGCGTACCATCGTTGACAACATCATTATGATCCTGGAGAAAAAATGTCCAGCAACTGGTCACACCCCGCGATGACCCCGACACAATCCACTCATATGAAACGATCGGACAACTTTCAGGGGGTGGTTCATCGGCTGAACACCCTTGCAGTGAACGGATTGGTGCCGATGTTCGATCCCGAAAAGCAGCTGTTCTGTTTCAAGCTGAAACGGACTGAGACCGGCTTGGTTCGAGAAGGGATTTCTCCGCGATATACAGCGATTACATTAATGGGGCTTCATCGGCTCGAACAAAGCGGAGCGGCATCGCCGATCGAAATCAAACGAGTGTTTGAAGTTCTGCTAGCCAATACTGAATGGCTCGACAATATCGGCGATCTTGGCCTGTTCCTCTGGCTCTGTGCGCTGGTGGCGCCAGAACGCCTCGAGGAAGTCGACCGCCGACTTGATGTCAAGAATGCCTTAACTCGTTTTCGCGACGCCCGGCAGCGCCGCACGATGCAGTTATCATGGTTCCTTTCAGGTCTCTCTCACCAGGCCTTGGCGCGCCCGGAGATGCTGGCAGATACAAGAGATCTTGCCGTTGAAACATACCGGAGGATTCAGCAGAACCAGGGCAAACAAGGCATATTCGGCCACCTCGCCGGCAACAGAGGTATCGCTGGCATGACCCGGAGCAACATTGGCAGCTTTGCGGATCAGGTCTATCCCATCTACGCCATGACCAAGTATTCACAAGCATACGGAGACGAGAAGGCGATCAAGAGGGCGTTGGACTGCGCTCTCACCATTTGCGAGGCCCAAGGGTCACTTGGGCAGTGGTGGTGGCACTATGATTCCTCGAACGGTCAAGTTGCAGAGACGTTCCCGGTGTTTTCCGTTCACCAACACGGTATGGGACCGATGGCTCTGTTAACTCTAGGCGAAGCCATTCAATCCGATTTCAGCCCCTGGATCTGCAAGGGGCTTCAATGGATTGACGACAATGAACTTGGTTTTGACATGCAGGACGACTCCGCAAAAGTTATCTGGCGTTGCATCGGGAGGACCAAGCCCCAGAGGTATTGGAACGCAACCATCAACCTGGTTACCGGCCGCGAAGATCGAGAGTCACGCAACGGCCTGCGCGCCTGGTTCGAGTGCCGCCCGTACGAACTCGGCTGGCTTCTCTACGCTCTTGCCGACTGGAACCGCGCTTAGTTTGGACCGCTCATGAAAATATCCACCATAGGAACACTCGACTCTGAGCTCTGTCTTTCCAGGAACTCAAGTATGAAAATCATGATTGTCGTGGGAGCCAGGCCGAACTTCATGAAGGCTGCGCCCTTGCTCGTTTCGATTCGTGAGCACAACCAGAAGGTCGCGGCGTTGTCTTCCGATAAGCAACCAATGGAAACACAGAAGATCCAGGAGGTGCTCGTCCACACCGGACAACATTACGACGAGTCCATGTCTGGATCGTTCTTCGTCGACCTTGAACTTCCAAGGCCAGATATTTATCTGGGAATTGGTTCCAGCTCGCACGCCATGCAGACGGCGGAAATCATGCGGCGGTTCGAGGAAGTGCTGCTGCGGGAAAAGCCCGACGTGGTAATAGTTGTGGGCGATGTAAATTCCACGTTGGCTTGTGCCCTGGTGGCCGCCAAAATTTCATACGACTCGAGCGGAAAGCGGCCCGTGATCGCGCACGTCGAAGCCGGCCTGCGCTCCTTTGACCGTGCCATGCCGGAGGAAGTGAATCGCATCGTGACCGACCATCTCTCCGACCTTCTTTTTGTGACGGAAGAAAGCGGGGAGCGCAACCTATTACGCGAAGGGATCCCGCAGGAACGAATCCACTTCGTCGGAAACACCATGATTGATTCACTCCTTGCCTCTCAGGAAAAAGCAGGCCGGTCCGGCATCCTGGAGGCGCTTGGCTTGCGAAACGGATCCGCCAAGACCAGTTCAGCGAACGGCGCGCGCCCTTATGCGCTGCTGACTCTCCATCGCCCTTCGAATGTGGACAATCGAAAGACATTTCTGAGCATCCTGGAAGGACTGAAGGAATTGTCGGATTCGTGTCCCATTTTCTTTTCCGCACATCCGAGAACGCAGAAGCGTATCAGCGAATTCGAGTTGGAGTCTTTCTTCCAATTCAAGAACGGAAAGCCGGCGGCGAACGGGCTGGAGGGAGTTCCTCAGCGCAACGGAATTCATGTTCTCGAGCCGCTCGGGTATCTTGATTTTCTCTGCTTGATGAAGCACGCTGCGCTCGTGGTCACGGATTCAGGCGGGATTCAGGAGGAGACCACTTGTCTTGGCGTTCCCTGCATCACCGTCCGAGAGAACACGGAAAGGCCCGTCACAGTGAGCTGCGGCACGAACACGATCGCCGGGACTCGGACCGAGAACATCCGGGACGCCATCAAGGCTCATTCAAAAAAGGGGAGAAACGCCCGAGCACCGGAGAAATGGGATGGCAAGGCGGGAGCCCGCATCATCGAAGCGATCATGCTCGAAGCAAAGAAGCAATGTGATGGATGACTCTCCGAGACGGACCGGGTCTAAGATTTTCTGTTCGTCACGAATCGCTTCAACGAGCAGGCAGTTGGCCGGGTAGGACCAATCCTCGCGACCTCTGAAAAAGACATAATGTCGACAGTGATCAGTAGCCGACCGGACGGCGGCTTTCTTGCCGGTTCGGCCTCAGCCCCCGCAATCACCGTTCGCGTCGCTCGAACCGTCGAAGAAGTGGAGGCCATTCGGGAAATCTGGGCCGCTTGGAGAAGCCATCGAGATAGCGATATTGATTTTTGCTTGGAATATGTATGGTCAGCCAATGAATTTATACGCCCGCACGTAATCCTGATCTACCGGAACGGACAACCTGATGCGATGCTCGTGGGACGATTGGAGCACGCGCGAGTTGATTCGAGGATTGGTTACCTGCAATTTCCCGGAATCAGGGTTCGTCAGCTTACGTTCGCATACCGCGGGCTTCTGGGAAATCTGTCGGTCGAGAATATCGAGGAGTTCATCAAGTCAATCATGAATGCCCTGAGGCATGGCGAGGCCGAGTTGGCTTCGCTCATCAAGCTGGGCACGGATTCTGCTCTATACCGACAAGCCTTGAGCTCACCCGGCTTCGCGAGTCGCGATCACCTCACGAAAATCACAGCCCATCACATCATGAGGCTACCGGAGAGCATGGACCAATTGTACCTTCGTTTTTCGCAAGGCCTGCGAGCGGAAGTTCGTAGGAAGAGAAAGAAAATTCTGGCGGACTTTGACGGCAACGTGAAGATCCGCCGCTTTCACGAACCTGCCGAACTGGAAAACCTCATTCCAGACCTGGAAGAGATCGCGAAGAAGACGTATCAGAGACCGCTTGGGGTTGGATTCCAGGACACCGAACAAATGCGCCGCCGCCTTGGAGTCTGTGCTCAGAAAGGATGGTTGCGCATCTACGTTCTCAGCGTCAGCGGTGAACCATGTGCCTTCTGGATGGGGACTCTATATGACGGGACTTTTTACAGCGACGAGATAGGTTTTGATCCACAATTCAGTCACTATTCACCCGGAACCTTTCTTCTGACGTCCATTGTCGAAGACTTGTGTAATTCTGGAGTCAAAGAAATCGATTTTGGCGTTGGAGAGGCAGAGTACAAGAAGCGATTCAGCAACCGCCTCTTGACGGAAGCTTCGGTTTACCTTTTCGCTCCCAATCTAAAAGGAATTGCGCTCAACATTGTACGAAGTACAGCGGGTGTGATCGACAACACCTTAAGAAAGGCGTTGGAACACACCAAATTGCTCCCGAAGGTCAAACGGTTCTGTCGTTCTAGATTGACGAGTCGGCTGGACCAAACTGCAGCACAACAGGAAGCCACACGATAACGCCCGCGGACGATTCCCGAAGAACGGAGGCACCTCGGTCGCGGAAGTATGGACGGCAACCTGTGAATTGCGCTAGCCAGGTGGTGAGGTTCTCGTCGTCAGATGAAGGGCACTGTACTTGGGCCTGTCTATAAACTGGCCTCCCGGCCAGTAGTGGCACGCCATCCGCGTCCTATAGCTTGGTCACACGAAACAAAGCGGATAGGAGACGCAATATGAAACGGTTCGTTCTTACTTCGGTCTTGGCGCTGCTGGCGACCTTTTTGGGCGCCGGAAGTGCTTTTGCGACAACTTACTACGTCGCGGCGACCGGCTCCGATTCTAATAACGGAACCTCGGAGACCACGCCCTGGCTGCACGCGCCGGGAATGTCCACGGCGACCGGACTCGCCTCCTCCGCCACGATCAATCCCGGTGACTCGATTATCTTCCGTGGCGGAGATACCTGGCATTTCGGAAATAGTGCGCTCACACCGTTTGCCGGGTATCAGGATGGCGCATGGAATTTCAAATCTTCGGGAACATCCACGAATTGCAACCTGAATGCCTCTGCGGGAGCGATTACGACCTCAAGCTGCATCTACATCGGCGTGGACCAGACTTGGTTTTCGGGAAGTTCTTGGGTGCGTCCGCAATTCAACATGGACAATCCGATCACGAACGCCAGTCCATCGTCGTGCTCCTACGAGGATTCCAGCGATACCCTCCTCAACTTCAGCGGCCATTACCTCGTCATCGACAATCTCGAAATACTTGGCTACTGCTGGAATGTCACCTCAGTATTTAACTCTGTAGTACACATAGGGACAAACGACGAAATCAAGAATTCCTACTGGCACGGCTGGACAATGGGGCAAACAGCTACCGGATGCGGTTCCTGTGACTCGGATGAATACTGGGCTATTGGGCCTAGCGGAGTTGGCAACTGGCCCAACTACGTGCGGATTGACCACAACGTATTTGATGGATCGGATTCGACATATGGAAATCTTGCTGTTGCAGCGGGTAATGCCACTGGAGGTATATTCCTCACCGGCGGCGAGATTGACCACAATGTGCTAAATCATTGCTCCAACGGGATGAAATACGATGCGGCAATTTTGATTCACGACAATCTTTTTGAGAATATGTCGGAGCCGCATGTCGGAGGCACGCATGGAAACGTGATGGAATGGTCCCCCGTCGATTACACTGTATCGACGTATTACTTCGACAACATTGTGACCGCAACCGACGAGGGCGAAACAATCGATATGTACCCCGGCGCTTCCGCGAGTTCAAAGTTCGGCTACATCTTCAACAATGTAATGACTGGGCCGAATGGGAACCCCACCAACTGCTACATGATAGAGGGAGGTGGACCTGGAAACGGAGCTACAACAGGCCCCCCCGGTCCTGTCGAGTTTTTCAACAATACAAGCGTTTCTCCATGCGAAATCCGCTCACTCAGGGGATCGTCAACCGGCGTGTTTCAAAATAATCATTTCATCGGCTACTCATCGTCAGGCGCTATCGGCGATTTCTCATTCACGACTACCAGCACGGACAATGGGAATGAAATTTGGCAGACTCAAATCGCAGCGAACGGACAGGGCTATACGCAATCGAACAACTACGCTCCGGTTTTGGGCACAAACGCCACGGTCGAAAAGGGGGCCAATCTCACCCCCCTGTGCACCAGCATGGACAACCGCGTGGCAATGGCAGCCTGTCAATTAGGAATTGCAGGCGTTACCTACAACACAACAATTCACACAGTAGTGGACAACACGCCGAGCACGCGACCAATAAGCGGCGCATGGGACGTAGGCGCTTACGAGTTCTCGGGCCCCGTGTCGGGCCGGCCAAATCCCCCTACGGGACTTACAGCGACCGTCCAGTGAGCGTGGAAAACCTCAAGAAAAATGCGGCTCCCTCGCCCAGTCAAGACATGACTTCGGCGAGGAATGTCGCGAATTTGCGTTTTTTCGCAAGCTGAAAACTCGTGTCGTCCCGGGAAATTCAAGAGTTAACGAAGACTCTCAAGGTCCCCTAGTAAAGGGCGCATCCATTCCAACCCCGCTTATGTCCATACAAACGACAATAGATCAAGCGCCTAAAGAGCATAACCTTGCCGTCACGATTGGCAAGAGCACGGTATTCGGGGTGATAGCCAGGTGCGCTCAAGTGGGCACACGGCTCATTACGGTTCCAATCGTGATTGGCCACCTCGGAATAGGAGGCTATGGGATCTGGGCGATTCTCATGACGGCAGCCGCCTACATGAGGTTTGGGAGTATCGGGATTAAGTCAGCGTTTCAGAAGTATGTTGCCGAGGCCACCGGAAACGGAGATTTCGATACGACAAACAGGCTGTTGAGCACGGGAACGGCCGGAATGTTGGTTCTCTCGTTCGTCGGATTGATCCCGATCTGCGTGTTCTCCCGAAACCTGGCGCAAATCGCCGGGGTTCCACCGGAATTGCTAAAGGCCTCCGCTGCGTCAATCTCCGTTCTCGCTTTGATCATGATGATGTCCAATGTGGGCGCTGCGTATGAAGCGATCGTGATGGGCGGCCATCGCATTGACATCGCCCGGAAATTCACGACTTTTTTCACGGTTGCGGAAGCGGTAGCCATTGTGCTCCTGCTTCACTTTGGTTTTGGCCTCTTCGGAATGGCTTGTACGATGGGATTATCCGAAGTGGGGTTCGTGTTGTGTTGCTACGTCGCTTCGCGCAAGGTTCTGCCACAGGTTCATGTCAGGTGGAAATATGTCACGAAGAACGTTCTGCCTGAACTCTTCAGGTACGCAGGCAGCTTCCAGCTGGTGAATGTCTTGGAAGTAGTCTTCGGCGCGATCATACCGGTTGCCCTGCTGCGAGTTTTCGGAGCCGATGCCGCGGGAGTTTTTGCATTGGCATATCGATTGCAGAACTCGGCGCAGATGCTTGCCGACGCGGTTCTCCTCCCCATCCTTTCTGGAGGCGCGAAGATGTATGGTGCGGGGTCCGCGCGAGAAATGAATCTCCTCATTGCTAAATCCTTCAAGGTGACACTGGGATTGGCGCTCCTGCCGCTGGGTTTCTTTTCGGTCTTTGGCACGACAGTGGTCTATGCGTGGACGGGTGAGGCAATCCCCACTCTAAGAATCACCCTTTGGCTAATCTGCCTCGCAGGGTTTTTCTCGACATTCTCCGTTCTGGGTCTGGTGCTGTACCGGGTTTCGGGCAAAGCATTGTTGGATAATATTCGGCAGGCATTGCGAATCATCATTCTCTTGTCTATTGCTATTTTTGCGCGAAGGCTTGGTTTTTATGGTGTGCTGGCTGGTCTAGCTGCTACAGAATTGACCGGAATGCTTTTCATGCTATATGCAATTTCCAAGACGTTTGAAGGATTTCAAGCGAAGGTCCTTCTACCCGACGCTGTCAGGGTGGTTCTTGGATCCATGGCGATCCTCGCAGCCGGGGCCCTTGCTGCCCACCTGCCATTTCCCCATATTGCGAACCCGCGCGTGTTGGCGACGGTGAAGTTAGGAATGATTTCTCTCGGGTGTCTCCTTGCCGCATGGCCCGCCCTGTTGCTCACGAATGTAATAACAGATGGAGAAAGAAGAGCACTTCTGGGGGTCTTGCTTCCTCAACGTATCCGAGCAGCGCAAGTTGTTCCGCTTAAGGTGACTCAGTAGACTCGCAAAGTACGCATGGTAAATACGACGATTTCATCGGAAGATCCCCTTTCCTATTTTTCAAGGGGATTGAGGTGGCTGCATGCGCGTTGGCTTGAAACGACATATCCGTTCGCAGGATTTGGTCGCCGTGTGTCCATCGATCTCTCGTGCGATATTCTGCGATCCGTTGCTAGGTACTTTCAGATCGGAGATGAAGTAGGTCTTGGCCGGGACGTATGGCTAAATGTGGCTCCAGGCTCTGCCATTCCAGCCCCAAAGATCGTACTGGGCAAAGGTTGTAGGATTGGGAGGCGATCCACAATTTCAGCCAGAAATCGAATCACACTTGCAGAAGACGTTCTCTTTGCCCCATCAGTCCTGGTCATGGATCACAACCATGAGTTCTCCGACATAGGTCGTCCTATCCGCGAGCAGGGCGTGACCGAAGGTGGAAGCATCACCTTCGAAAAAAATTGCTGGTTCGGTTTCGGGGCTATTATTCTATGCAATGCTGGTGAATTGACGATTGGCCGGAACAGTGTAGTTGGAGCTAATTCCGTTGTAACAAGGGGCTTTTCTCCTTTTAGCGTGATCGCCGGCAATCCCGCGAAGCTGCTGAGAACGTACGATCCGGCGGTAAAACAGTCGGTCAAAGTCCTGTGAGTTCAGTGCAATCAATCGACGCGCGAGGGGAGTCGCATAGCCGCCAAATGCCGGAAGACGCCCCAAAATGTCCGCTGTGCAGCGGCAACCAGGCCGAACATTTCATGAGCGCTCCCGATCGATTTCATTGGCGGCGAGACGAATACCGTCTGATACGTTGCTCAACATGCTCGTATGTCTGGCTCGCGAGTCCGCCTAAGCCTGAAGAAATGTGGTTCCACTATGACGAGGATTATCACCGAGCGATCATGGCTGCGGGCGAAAAGTCAGCGCCTAACCGTTGGCAGAGACAGCGAGACGTGATAGCGCACCGTAAAAAGGGCGGCGCCATTCTCGACATCGGATGCAGTTCGGGAGGATTCTTGGGAACGATGAAAAGCGGATCCTGGAAGCTGTACGGGATCGCAATGGAGCCCTCGACGGCGGAGAAAGCGAAGGCAGCCACGGGAGCGGAGGTTTTTGTACGTGACGCGCTCGATGCTCCCTTCCCCCCCGAAAGCTTCGACGTCATCACTTGTTTCGACGTTCTCGAGCATGTGTATCGCCCGCGCCAATTCCTAACAAAGGTTCTGGAATGGCTGAAACCCGGCGGGATATTCTACGCAGCGGTTCCAAATATTGCTTCGTGGGAAGCGCGCATGCTCGAAACATACTGGTACGGCGTGGAATTGCCAAGGCACCTTTCCCATTTTTCTCCGCGATCACTAAGACACGTAATGGCCTCACTCGGGTTCCAGGAAATTAGCCTGACTACGCCCCGGACGTCGTATATCGAGAATGGCGTCAGTTATGTTTGTTCGGGAGTACTTCAAGAGATTGGGATCTCACCACTCGCGATGGCGAAGCTTGGGCCGCGAAGTATACCGTCACGGGCCATTCGCAAAGCGTTGCGACTTTCGTTGATAGTCCCGTTTGGCCAGATAACCTCTTTGGTGGGTGTCGGCGCAAGCATAGAAGCGGTTTTTGGGAAGAATGTTTCTCATGCTGATAAAGCCTCGGGCGTTTCAGGTGGCGAGGGATAGAGCGTGCAACCTGAGCACCTGCAATTCGGTGGTGGCGCCGCTCAGACCGTCGTTAACCCACTCGTCCTCATGGTGGTGGTCATCGTGGGGATCCTAATTTGTGTCCGCGGACGAAGACAGGCCATTGCGCTATTTTTGGCGGCGAGCATCCTGATCCCCCTCGATCAAGTACTCGTCGTCGGATCTCTCCACTTTCCGATGCTTCGAGTTCTACTGCTGTTCGGAATTTTTCGAATGGCCTCCGCCAAGATTGCCTCGACATCCAAAGTCTTCAGCGGCGGCATGAACCGGCTGGACAAGGCTGTAATACTGTTCGCACTCTTCACGGCCATAAATGCACTCCTTCTCTGGCGCGATTCGGGAATGCTCATAAAGCAGTCGGGCGATGTTTATACGCTATTCGGAATTTATTTCCTGATGCGATTTCTGATCCAAGACGAGGCGGATGCAGACCATGCGGTGCGAGCACTGGCATACATTGCGGTAGCCGTCGCGGTCGTGATGATGTACGAACAAGCGACGGGGCATAATCCCTATGCGCTGCTTGGGGGGGCGCGAGCTTCCTTTTACGGCTCGGAAATGACGAGAGAAGACCACCTGCGAGCGGTGGCCGGATTTGGCCATCCAATTCTTGCCGGGACATTCGGGGCAATTTTGCTGCCGCTCTTCATCGGCTTGTGGCTGAAGGACAAGAAGAATCTGAAGATAACCCTGGCGGGACTGGCTGCATCCACCGCGATTGTGCTGACCTCGGCGTCAAGCACTCCCATGCTGGCATACGCGGGCGGCGTAATGGCCCTCTGCATGTGGCCGTTGCGCAAATTGATGCGGCCGATCCGATGGGGAATCGTTCTGACGCTCGTGTCGCTGCACATGGTGATGAAAGCGCCCGTCTGGCAACTGATTGACCGGGTGGGCATTGTGGGCGGCTCCTCAAGCTATCACCGCTATCAGCTTGTGAATCAATGCATCCTGCACTTCAAGGATTGGTGGCTCTATGGCGTGAAGGATACGGGGGCGTGGGGTTGGGACATGTGGGACACGGCCAATCAATACGTCGGCGTCGCGGATTCCACAGGGCTGATCCCCCTCATCCTATTCGTGGCCATCATAGTCTACGGGTTCAAGTACGTGGGCGCAGCCAGAAAGGCCTGGGCGGGGAATAAGAACATGGAACTCTACTTCTGGTCGCTGGGAGCGGCGTTGTTCGCAAACGCGGTGGGGTTCTTCGGAATCTCCTATTGGGACCAAACCGAGGTGGTGTGGTACGCACTCCTGGCAATGATAGCCGCGGCTGCCCTTGCCGTTCCCGCAGAGTCCACCGCAACGGTGCTGACGCAAGAAGTGCCTGCCAGGTTGACTATGCCTCTGAGTTCGGCCTACAAATCGGACGCTACCAAAGCGCTCAACTCTTACGGGCGCATGATCACTGGGCGATGGTCTCCGAAATCAACAACCAAGTGAGTATGTTCACGAGTGTTTGCGGATTGTCCAATCCATGCGGAAAATGAACTGCCCAGCGGTCTGCACGTCACTATAGCCGGCCCGCGCAGGGTGATTTGAAAAGATAAGCATTTCTCGCAGCATCCGAAATCAACTGAAAGATTGCCAAACCTCTATGACCGACTTTTCCATCGTGATCGTCAGCTGGAATACTAAGAAGTACGTCGAAGAATGTCTGACCTCTTTGCGTGCAATCGATGGAAATCTCTCCGTGGAGATTATTGTTGTGGACAATGCCTCAATCGACGGCACGCCGGAGATGATTCGCACTCAATTCCCTAATGTAACACTCATTGAAACTGGCGCCAACCTCGGCTTTGCCCGGGGAAACAACATCGGGATGAAGGAAGCGAGCGGGAAATACATTTGCTTGATCAACTCTGATGTAAACGTTCCGCCTGATTGCCTGCCAAAGATGCATTGTTATATGGAACAGCAGCCAACCGTCGGACTCCTGGGGCCGGGGATGCGCGGAGCTGATGGGCGTGTGCACCGTTCGGGGATGAGATTCCCGACCATCTGGAATGTTTTTCTGCGGGCTCTCGCCCTGGACTCACTTTTCAAAACCTCTAGGGTTTTCGGCGGCTTTCTGATGTCCGACTTTCAATTTGACCGGACCACGGACATGGATGTGCTCAACGGCTGGCTTTGGATGGCCAGACGGGAAGCCTTGAACCAAGTGGGCCCGCTCGATGATCATTTTTTCATGTACGCTGAAGATATCGACTGGTGCAAACGGTTTCATTTGGCTGGCTGGCGAGTGGTTTTTTATTCCGAAGCCGAAGCGCTTCATTACGGTGGGGCCAGCTCCGCGAACGCACCTTCCCGGTTTATGGTCGAAAAGCAGCGCGCGAATCTGCAGTACTGGAAAAAATATCATGGCCGCGTCTCTTCGTTCATTTATCTGCTGATCGCTTGCCTAAATTACGCCATCAGGGCCACGGCCTGGGGCTTCATCTATCTGACACAACGATCCTCGCACTCCAGGGCGCACCTTGAAGTTAAGCAATACTTAAGGTGCCTCCGTTGGGGGTTGGACTTCAGAACCCTCAACGAATCGGGGAAACAATGAGCGAACCCGCGAAGAATGTACGAGCTTACGTTCTGGCAACAGCGGCCTACAACGAAGAAGCAAATATTGAAAAAACGATTGAATCCGTGCTTGCTCAAATCGTGCTGCCGCAGAGGTGGGTCATCGTTAGTGACGGTTGTCTGGACAGGACTGACGAGATCGTTCAGCGGTATGCAGAAAAGTATGCATTCATCCGCTTCCTGCGAGTAACGAGGCCCCCCGGAAGAGGTTTTCGCACGAAGGTAATGGCTCTGCGAGCCGGCATTGAGCTTTTGGCGGACGTCCCTTTCACGTATATCGGAAATTTGGATGCTGACGTCTCAATTGGGCCGTCGTATTTCCGAGATCTGATCGCTAAGTTCGAGAGTCGCCCCAGACTGGGCCTGGCTGGGGGCTTTGTTTTCGAAGAAAAGGAAGGAGAGAGCCGGAGTCGCGGCAGCAATAGGGTGTATTCCGTAGCTCATGCCGCGCAGTTGGTCCGTCGAGAATGCTACGAAGCCATCGGAGGCTATGCCGTTCTTGAATACGGTGGCGAAGACTGGCATGCACAAACTTCGGCGAGAATGATGGGCTGGTCGGCGGAAGCATTCCCGGAACTCAGAATCTTCCATCACAGACGCACTGGGGAAGGTGGCAATCTGGTGCGACACAAATTTCGCCAGGGAAGAATGGATTATTGTTTTGGCAGTGATCCCATCTTTGAGATCTTCAAGTGTCTTCAACGCGTAACCGAGAGGCCGTTTTTCATCGGCAGTGTCGCAAGACTGATGGGTTTCTCCTGGTCTGGCGTGATTCGGGAGTCGAGACCTGTCTCCGACGAATTCATTGCCTTTTTACGGGATGAGCAGAAGAAGAAAACCTTATCTCTTCTCAACATCTTCCGGCGACACGACCGATTGTTCGGTTTGCGTTAGCGCGACGGTGCCTTGAGAATTCAGGCGTTCATGAGGAATACTTCGCACCGTGATAATCAAGATGCAGGAGTTGCAGGAGATTATAACATCACTGGAGTTCGGCAACGAGCCCGACCGGTCAACGTCAATCCTGTGAAGTTTTTAAAGTCGCTCATTTTGGCTACGACAGACGAGGGAGATCCCTATCGGTCCGTCGAGAAGTCGAAATGGAAATTCCGGGTTAGATATTAAATGTAAGAGACGGAAGCAAACATCGCCATCGAGAATCCTGGCCAGATTCCCTCCGAAGTGATTCGTTTGATCGGAGACCTCAGAGGGCGGAAAGTATCCCGCACCGTCCAAATGAATTTCTCGGGCAACCGGTACGATCGCGAAGTTTTGAGAAGTATCTTATCTAACCCTTGCTTAGACACGTATGTGTTGAGTTGCAGTGACCGGTTTGGCGGCTACGGTGTCGTTGGCTTCTCGATTGTGGATAATCGCGAGCCCCGCATGACCGATCTGATGTTCAGTTGCCGCATTCAATCCAAACGAGTGGAACATGCATTTCTGAGCTATCTGATTGAGAAGTACGTCTCTGAATCGAAGAAAGATTTCCAAGCCAATTATCGGAAAACGTCGCGCAATGCACCAACAGGACGAGTGTTCGCGGACATGGGGATGGAAGAAACCGGAACAAAAGACGGTGTTTCATTACTAGTGTTTCGTCAAGGTAGAACAGTCCCGGATGACGGAGTGATACGTATCACCGTTCAGCAGGATTCGCTGTCAAACCGTTAGACGATGACCCTACGAGGCACACTCACGGCTGTACGCCGCCGGGTTCTGACTTCACTATACGGTCGCACAGTGCCTCTAAGGGACCGGGGCCCTATCGTTTCGTTTAGCTTTGATGATTTTCCACGCACGGCGTATACCGTCGGTGGAGATGTTTTAAAAACTTATGGAGTTCGGGGGACCTACTATACAGCGATCGGACTGATGGACACCTCGAACGAACTCGGAGAGCAGTTCCGCAGGGAGGATCTCTACTCTTTGGTGAAAGACGGCCACGAACTGGCGAGCCATACTTTCAGCCACATTTCGTCCCGTTCCACGCCTCGTCTTGCATTTCGTGAAGATATTGAGAAGGGTCGACAAGCACTTCAAGAAGTGGCGGGCGTAGCTGACTCCGGCAACTTTGCATATCCCTTTGGTGACGTCACGCTAAATGCCAAGAAAACCCTGGGACCCAAATTGACGAGTAGTCGCAGCATCTTTCCAGGCTTCAATGGCCCGAGTGTAGATTTGAATCTCCTCAAGGCCTATAGCCTGTATGGAGATGTTGACAGGTCCGAGGTCGCGCAGAAGTTGATTTTGGAGAACGAGAAGCTGAAAAGTTGGCTGATATTTTACTCCCATGATGTGCGTCCGAACCCCTCTCCCTACGGATGTACCCGGTCGCTTTTGGACTCGACTGTGTCGTTTGCCGTCCGGCGGGGGTGTCGTGTGATGACCGTTCGAGAAGTGATGGCAGATCTCGGCGTTTTCCAAGAACCGCTGTAAACAGCACGGGGTTCAGGCTCTGCCTATCTGGACTTGCGATTAAGAGATTTCGAAAATTAACGGTCTTAAACGCGCTTTCTACATATTGCCACTCACTTATCATTCGAACGATGGATTCACTGCCAATGAGTCAGACAACTGGCGTACATTTTCAAACTAGCGATTCATCCACGGGCACCGCGACAAACAGGAATAAATCGATGAACAATTCAAACCGCAAGACATTTGAGGATCCCCTCTCGTTGTTTTCACGCTTAGCTACGAGGCTTCACACCCTGTGGTTATCGTGGACTTATCCGTTCGTCTCTCTCGGCAGCGACGTCCGGGTGCACTACACTTGTGACATGCGACGTTGTATCGCGAGCCACATCAGGATTGGCAATTCCGTGTGGATAGATCGCGATGTCTGGTTGAACATCCCCGTTCTCCCTGACGGGCCTGAACCCGTGATCCTGCTGGACGAAGCTTGCAAGATCGGACGGCGCACCATGATCTCAGCCAAGAATCGCATTCAGATTGAACGGAACGCAATTTTCGGCCCTTCCGTACTTGTGATGGATCATAACCATGCATTCGAGGATATTGATACTCCCATAATTGACCAAGGAATAACTGAGGGCGGGACGATTCGGATCGGGGAGGGATGCTGGATTGGTTCTGGAGCAGCCATCGTTTGCGGCAAAGGCGAACTCGTGATCGGGAAACATTCTGTTATCGGTGCGAATTCTCTCGTAACTCGAAGCGTACCTCCTTATTCTGTTGTCACAGGAAACCCTGCCAAGATCGTGAAGCAGTACGATCCCTCAAAGGGAGAGTGGGTGCTGGGATCTGCCAAGGTTACAGTTCAAAGCTAAGACATTGAGAGCGTATAACTTCGCTGAACTTTCATGATTTCAATTATTATTCCGGCTCACAATGAGAGCTCGGTTATCGCGCGGACGCTGAAGGCAATGACCGAGGGGGCCAACCCCGGCGAAATCGATGTCATCGTTGTCGGCAATGGATGTACAGACAAAGCGGCAACCATTGCGCGTGGTTTTGGGCAACCCGTTCGAGTCCTTGAGACCGAAATCGAGAGCAAGACTCACGCTCTCAACCTGGGGGACGAAGTTGCCTGCGCCTTTCCGCGCATATATGCCGATGCCGACGTTGTGATTACGATTGATGCGATCAGGAGCCTGGCAAGCCGCCTGGGCCAGGGCGATGTCCTCGCTGTGGCGCCGACTCCTAATATTGATCTTAGTGGTTGCTCTTGGCTAGTACGCAATCTTTTCGATATTAGATCTCGTCTCCCATCCGCTTGTGCAAAAGACTGGCATGTCTCATATGGTCAAGGAGATACGACCGCCTGGAATTGGAAACTTTGTTGAATCATTGGTACGTCTTGCCGCGTTCACAATGTGGGGAATACATCGGACATGGTACCGTGTGCATCGCAATTGCTTCTAGTATGTGGCGTCGAGAAAAGCGGACGCTTCGACGTTTGAGGATATGCACCTGGTTAGACGCAGGTGACTTCATCAAAGGCCGTGACGGAAGATCAAGCATCCGCCGGCTGTGGTTATCGAGAGGCTTTGTGCGAAAGAGGATGGGGGATTTCCGGTCCAATGGAATCGATTGAAAAGAGAGTTATCGCCGCCATCCTGACTCGCCTCCGGGCGGCTCGAACAAAGCCCTCTGTTCAGCAAGATCCTTTGCGCGATCGTTCTTCCGGTGCCATAGCACCAGCAAAGCTTAGAGAAGTGAAATTTTCGGATTTCGCGGCCGTGGCGCAACTCAAACAGCGCTGGGGCCTGGGCCCCGACTCACTTGAGAATTGGGCACGCCTATGGCGCCACAACCCCGCCCTGGCGCAGATGAAATCGGAAGTCCCCATCGGTTGGGTCCTGGAAGCGGAAGGCACGGTGGTTGGTTACGAGGGGAACATCGTGACGCTTTATCGCTACGGGGACAGAACCCTGATAGCCTCTACGGGCCATGCACTGGTCGTTGAACCGGCATACCGCGCAACCGCCGTGAGCTTGAGCGCGGCTTTTTATCGTCAGGCGTCCGTCGACCTTTACCTCAATACGAGTTCGATCCAGGCTGTCGGGAAGGTTGCGCAGGCGTTCAAGGCGGATCCGCTCCCTCAGGCAGACTATGACACAGTTCTGTTTTGGGTGTTGCGGCCATATCCCTTCGCCCGAACGGTGATCGAGAAACTTACACGCAGGCCGGCCCTCGTGCACCTGGGCGGCGCACTGGCGTCACTCGCGCTAGGGACAAATAAGATCCTCCGCAGACGATGGCCCAGAGGATCTTCAAACCTTTTCACGGTCAGTGAAATTTGCCCGAACGAGATTGGAGATGATTTTGAGGCTCTCTGGAACGCGAAACTGAAAGAAGGCCTGCGGCTGCTTGCGGACCGCAACCCTACAGCGCTGCGATGGCATTTTGAGATTCCTCAGGATGGAGGCGCCACGCGCGTACTCTGCTGCTACAAGAATCGAGAACTGCTCGGCTACGCCGTGGTTCGGACCCACTTGTATGAGGCTACTGGTCTGCGGCGATCCTTCATCGCGGATATGCTGGCCAAACGGGATGACCCGGAAGTTCTGCGAGCTTTGTTTGTCGCCGCCTACGGGCACGCGAAACGCGCCGGAAGCGACATTCTTGAGGTGATGGGCTTTCCGCAAAACATTCGCCAAGTCTTTTATCAGTGGAATCCATACCTAAGAAAGTATCCTGCGTGTCCCTTTCACTACAAAGCGGCGGACCCGGTTCTGCACAAAGTGCTCTCAGACGGCATGGTGTGGTATGCCACGCCATTCGATGGGGATACGACCCTCACGCCGTTGCTGTCTAGTTCCGCGCTTCCGTCTGGTACTATCGGCGTCCAAACGGCAGATTCGGGAGACAACATTACGTCCGCCCTTCCGGGAAGGGACTGAACCGAAGTTTGCCGACTCCGGCGTGAGGCCTATTAAAGCGCGTCGAGTATTTTTGCAACCCAATTTAGATCAGACCCATCAATTTTGCGGTTGGACTGGCCGGCGCATTGGTCCCGCTGAACGAGATCTGGGTGCTGACGTTCGGTGGGCCAGGAATGCAGGGCCAAGGGAGCTAGTATGTGTGGTATTTCTGGATTGTTGACGTTCGACGGCAGCAAAGCAGACCCCGATCTCCTCGCCAGAATGATTGCCGCCCTAGGTCATCGTGGGCCGGACGCAAGCGGCATCCACTCGACCGGTTCGATTGGGCTGGCCCATGCTCGCTTGAGCATCATTGACTTGCAAAGCGGCGCGCAGCCCATGTCTACAGTGGATGGCCGTTTGTGGATCACGTTCAACGGCGAGATTTTCAATTACCTGGAACTGAGGGAGGAGTTGCTGAGCAGAGGACATCGATTCGCCACTCGTTCCGACACCGAAGTCATTCTAAATGCTTACTTGGAATATGGCGAAGACTGCGTCAATCACCTGAATGGTCAGTGGGCATTTGGGATTTGGGACACGAGTGAACGAAAGCTGTTCCTATCGCGCGACCGGGCTGGTGTTCGGCCTTTGTTCTACGTCCAGACACCTCAAAGCTTCCTGTTCGCATCGGAAATCAAGGCGCTTCTGGCTTGTCCTCAGGTTCGCAGGGAACTTGACCCACTCGGCATGGATCAGATCTTTACGTTTTGGGCTCCTATTCCACCTCGGACAGCGTTTAAGAATATCTCCCAATTGCCGCCCGGACACTCTTTGACGATCCAGAACGATTGTGTTCACCTGAGGCGATACTGGTCGGTGTCATTCGGACAAGAGGAAGACCACAAGTGCAGGAATGAGCGCGAACTAACGGATGAATTGCAGCATCTGTTGTTTGACGCGACGCGGATTCGCCTCCGCTCCGATGTGCCCGTTGGGGCGTATCTCAGCGGAGGGCTTGACTCCACACTTACGACAGCCCTGGTGCGGAAGATTGCCCAGGAGCGGCTCCGCAGTTTTTCCATCACGTTTGACGACGCCGAGTTCGACGAGAGCGCCTACCAGCAAGAGGCGAGTGCGTTTCTCAGAACCCAACACTCCAATATCTCGTGTTCCCATGCCGATATCGTGCGCGTTTTCCCGCAGGTGATTCGTCATGCAGAACAGCCCGTGCTTCGCACGGCGCCAGCCCCCATGTTCCTACTCTCGCAATTGGTGCGGGACAGTGGATTCAAGGTCGTACTAACGGGAGAAGGGGCGGATGAGATTTTCGGCGGATATGACATCTTCAAAGAAGCCAAGATCCGGCGCTTCTGGGCACGCAACATTGACTCTAAGTGGCGACCACTCTTGCTGAAGCGTTTGTATCCCTACCTGAAGGAGATTCATCGACAGTCGCCTGCGAGTCTCAGCCACTTTTTCCGCGTCACCGCTGACGATCTGGCTAGCCCATTCTTCTCGCACTTGCCGCGCTGGGAGCTTACCGCGAGGCTCAAGCTTCTGTTCTCTTCCGACTTCCGTGAGCAGATCGGCAAATACGACGCGATTGGTGAACTTGAACAGGCTCTCCCGGCCGATTTCCACCATTGGGCTCATTTCAATCAGGCGGAATACCTTGAGACTCAATATTTTCTTCCCGGCTATCTTCTTTCCTCGCAGGGCGACCGGATGGCGATGGCCCATTCGGTCGAAGGACGTTATCCCTTTCTCGACTACCGTGTTGTTGAGTTTGCGGCAAAACTTCCTGTACATTTGAAAATGAAGGTGCTCAACGAGAAGTATCTTCTGAAGCGTGCCTGCGAGGGGATTGTTCCGCCTTCGATCCTGCGGCGTCGAAAACAGCCCTATCGAGCGCCAGACGGCAGATGTTTCTTTGATAAGGGAGCTCCTGCTTATGTACGAGAGATGCTCTCATCAAGTGCAATTGAGAAGACTGGGATTTTTGATCCACGGGCAGTCAGTTCGATTGTCAAGAAATTTGAAGCTGGTAAAGCGACAAGCGTCAGGGATGATATGGCTTTTATCGGTATTCTTTCCACTCAGCTTTTGGCCGCAGAGTTCATAATCTAATATCGGAGGAAATCTGACCCATGCAAACAGATGTCGATCGTGAAATCCGAAAGTTTCTCATAGAAAACTTCCTGTTTGGTCGCTCCGAAGAACTGCGCGATGATAAGACCCTCTTGGGCAATGTGATCGATTCGACGGGCGTTCTGGAACTCGTTGTTTTCCTCCAAGAGCGTTTTGACATCACCGTGGAAGATGAAGACATCATCCCTGAGAACCTCAACTCCGTAAAAGACGTAGTTGCCTACATCACGAGAAAACTTCCCTGCAAAACCTAGGCTCGGCGGCCAGGTAATTCGCCCACGGCAGTTTACGAAGATGCCGCCTGGGTGCTTCGCTATGCACAAGGGGCTGACCCTAGCGAAGAGCACGGTTAGCCGCCTCGACTCACAAACAAAAGCAAAATGTTGTCTCAAAAGAGATAATAAATTCCACACGGCTTGTGCATTATCCACATATTGCACTCATTCTAAAAGGGTTACATCGAGTCCGATGGCAACTCAAATGCTTGTCACTAGGGCGAGCGGGCGAATAGGAAGGTGGCACCAACCCGCGCAGAGCGTAAGGGGCGTGCGCTCTCGACGTTGCCTGAAGACGCGCTTGGAGCATCGAGAGCGATGAACACGCATGTCGATGCGTTGAACTGCCCCGCTAGCAAAAATACAAACAAGGAAAGGAATCTCTACTTAAAAACCATGCTTGATACTGTGATCATCGGCGCTGGTCCGTACGGACTTTCTGTGGCTGCACATTTTCGACGTCGCGGCATACCCTTTCGTATTTTCGGTCGCCCAATGGACAGCTGGATTGCACATATGCCGAAGGGCATGAAGCTGAAGTCCGAGGGCTTCGCGTCAAACATCTACGACTCGGATGGTGAGTTTACTCTGAAGCAATTCTGTGCTGAACGCCAGATAGAGTACTCCGACGTGGGAGTTCCTATTCACCTCGAGACCTTTGCCGCGTACGGACTTGCCTTCACGGAACGCATGGTGCCGGAATTGGAAGACAAACTCGTCGTGGGCGTTGAACGCGCTCAAGACGGATTTGTAGTGAACCTCAATGACGGCGAAACCGTAAGAACCCGCCGCGTTATCCTCGCCGTTGGTATCACTCATTTTCAATATACGCCCAGCAACCTGGCACACCTGCCGCCGGAATTGTTGTCTCATAGCTCGCTGCACCATGACCTGGAAAGATTCCGAGGTCGCAGCGTCATCGTATTGGGTGGGGGATCTTCCGCGACGGACTTGGCCGGATTGCTTCACGAAAGCGGGGCAGAGGTTCAGCTCGTTGCTCGGCAGACTTCCTTGAAATTTCACAGTAAGCCGGATGTAGGCACGCCGCGTTCCTTATGGCAACGAATCCGCAATCCGCAATCGGGTTTAGGTCCCGGGTTGAAGTCGCGCTTCTTTTCCGATTGGCCTCTCGCGTTTCATGCTTTGCCCCAGAATATCAGATTGAACTTTGTGCGGACTCACCTGGGCCCTTCCGGAGGCTGGTTTGTCAAAGACATGGTCGTGGGAAAGGTGCCCCTAATACTCGGCTACTCGCCCGAGCGTGGGGAGATCCGAGGTGGCAAGGTAAGTCTGGATCTTTGCGCAATCGACGGCTCGAAGCGCGAGGTTTCTGCCGATCACGTCATCGCGGCGACTGGCTACAGAGTCGATCTAGACCGATTGAAATTCATCAGCACTGAGATTCGCTCTGAGCTCAAGGCAGACGAACATCCGCCTCAACTCTCGTCGTCCTTTGAATCCTCTATACCAGGCCTATATTTTGCCGGTGTAGCGGCCGCGAACAGCTTCGGACCAGTCATGAGATTTGCTTTCGGTGCCGGTTTCGCAGCCAGCCGTCTGACGGAAGTCATTGGCAGATCACTCTCGCGGGGCCGTGCCTTCGGTTCTGCTCCGCAGGTCGTATCTACAAAGAACGAAGAAACCGGAATCATTTAGGGCCGCCAACCCGTTGTATCAAACGCGAGTTGTCATGTGGACACCGAACATCGGTCTAACCTTTTATCAGTCGTCGCTCTTTCCAATCGGGCGGACGGAAGTATGAAGAGAGAGACAATTGCGATTCACGTCGGTTACGACGGCGATCCCACCACGAAGGCTGTGGCGGTGCCGATCTACCAGACCGTTGCGTTTGAATTTGACAACGCGGAACACGGGGCGGCGCTATTCAATAACGATGTCGTGGGTAACATCTACAGCCGAATTGGCAACCCCACGAACGCGGTGCTGGAAAAGCGCGTCGCTGCGCTGGAAGGCGGCGTGGAGGCGCTCAGCGTCAGCTCGGGCATGTCCGCCATCGAATATGCGGTGAACAACATTACGGAGGCGGGTAACAACATCGTATCGCTTCCCCAACTCTATGGCGCCACCTACACCTTGTTCGAGCACATCTTCCCGAAACGAGGCGTCCCCTGCCGGTTCGCGGAGTGCGATCATCCCGATGCCGTCGAGAAACTGATCGACGAGAATACCCGCGCGGTTTACTGCGAAAGCGTGGGCAATCCCGCCGGCAATGTCGCGGACATCGAGGGATTGGCGCGCGTAGCGCACAAGCACGGCGTACCTCTAATCGTCGACAACACGGTCGCGACCCCCATTCTCTTGAGGCCGATCGAATATGGCGCCGACATTGTCCTGCATTCCATGACGAAATTCATGGGCGGGCACGGCACAACGATCGGGGGAATGATCGTGGATAGCGGGAAATTTCCCTGGAGCGACTATCCGGACCGTTATTACATGCTGACCAAGCCGGAGCCTTGCTACCACGACCTGGTGTATACGGATCATTTTGGCGCCGCTGCCTATGTCGCGCGGTGCCGCACGGTGGGCCAGCGAAACACCGGGGCGGCGATGTCGCCCTTCAACGCATTCTTGCTGCTTCAGGGCATCGAGACCATGGCCTTGCGCGTGGAACGCCACGTGGAAAACGCCCGGAAGGTCGCGGAATTTCTGCGCGACCATCCCATGGTGGATTGGGTCAATTACGCGGGATTCCCGGACAGCCCTTTGTATCCCATGGCCAACAGGTATTTGGGATCGAAGTGTTGCTCCCTGCTGACGTTTGGAGTGAAGGGCGGCTTCGAGGCCAGCCGGAAGTGCTTCGATGCGCTGCGCTTGTTCAAACGAATGGTGAATATGGGCGATGCCAAGTCCTTGACGTGCCACCCCGCGTCGACCACGCATCGGCAACTCACCCCCGAGCAACAATTGAAGGTGGGTGTCAGACCGGAAATGATCCGCCTCAGTGTGGGGATAGAGCACATCGACGACATTCTGGAAGACCTCGCTCAGGCATTGGAAAAGGCTGCTGCTTGAAGGTCCGGGTCCAACTGAACGCGAATCCTCGAGGTACGTCATGCTCGTAATGATGGACGAATCGCGAACTCCAACCCATTGGGCCGAGCGCAATCCCTCCTCGCCCATGGGTTACCTTGCGAATCGCGGTACGCGAGCGGATCGCATTAACGTCGCACTTGTCAACAATATGCCGGACGCGGCCCTGGAAGACACGGAGGCGCAGTTTTTTGAGCTTTTGAATTCTGCCGCAGGCGATATTCCCGTGCGCCTCAAGCTCTACTCGCTCCCTGGGATTCCAAGAGGCGATCGCGGAAAAGAGCATCTGGATCGCTTCTACCTGGACATAAGCGATTTGTTGAATAGCCGGTTTGACGGCATCATTGTTACCGGAACCGAGCCGCGCCAGTCCGACTTGCGGAAAGAACCGTACTGGGGCATCCTGACCGAAGTCCTGCAATGGGCTGAGCACAATACCCATTCGACGCTTTTGTCGTGTCTGGCGGCGCACGCATCCGTTCTTCACAGCGATGGTATCGAACGCCATCCTCTCGAGGATAAGAAGTTCGGCGTATTTTGCGAAACAAAGGTGCTCGATCACCCGCTGACCAGCCGCATTTCCGACCAGATGCAATTTCCGCATTCTCGGTGGAATGAAGTGCAAGAGGATGCTCTAACCTCCTGTGGTTATACCGTGCTGACCAAATCGGCGCAGGCAGGCGTCAACCTCTTTGTGAAGCCGAAAAGAGAGAGCTTGTTCGTTCATTTCCAAGGCCATCCGGAGTATGAAGCCGGGACGTTGATGAAGGAGTACCGCAGGGACGTGAAGAGATTTCTCAGGCAGGAAAGGCAAACGTACCCCTCCCTGCCATACGGATACTTCGATGATGCGGCGACGAAGGTCCTGAACGAGTTTCGAGATACCGCTCTTGCCCACCGCAATGAGAAACTCATTGCAGCCTTCCCTGAGTCCGTCGTCCCTGGCATATTGCAGAATGGCTGGCATTCCCCGGCCGTGTGGATCTATCGCAATTGGTTGCACTATATAGCATCCAAAAGAACGGATATCTCGGCGCCGCATCCAAGGCCCGCGTCGGGCTGGGATGAAGTCGCCGACTTTTGACGCGCGCCCGCAGAATCATCTTCGTTGCGTTGCCCGGTTTATCGTTGTCTGTAATGGCTGAATCATAAGCTACAGCTAAAACAGGGGCGAGATTCCGCTGGATCAGATGATTTTCATTCGCGTACACCAACTGTAAGCGCGGCTTCTTCACGGAAAGGGAACTGGTTGCCGATTCGATGGCCGTAATCGAAGAACACGTTGTTGCTGCGATCGTCACCAGGATTGCTATAGGGCCGGCCGCCATCCGAAAGAATGGTATCTTTTACGCAAGATTGATTCGCCAGTCATAAACCAGCAGGAGAGGATCTTCGATTCATGGAGACAATAGACATCGAGCGTGATATCCGAACCTTTCTCGTAGACGAGTTCTTCTTTGGCCGCGCTGGAGAACTGCGTGGCGATGCGGCCCTGCTCGGCACGGTGATCGATTCCACCGGAATCCTCGTCCTGGTCGCTTACCTTCAAGATCATTTCGGAATCACCGTAGAAGATGAGGATGTGGTGGCGGATAATCTCGACTCTGTAAAAAATGTGGTCGCATACGTCGCGAGAAAACTTCAGAAGAATGCATAAACCCGGCCGATTGCCATTCGATGCCTTCTCGAGGGGATCGAAGGTGCTTGAAATGAATGAACCGGGTGCAAACGTCCGTAGCGTGTCCGATACCGCCCTCTGGGTGGCCTATTTTCGCGCGCGCGAGACGCAACGCCCGGCCATCGGTCGAACTGGCGCGCCGGGAGATTTTCCCTGGAAGGTGTGTGTCTATTTACTAGGCGGTAAAATCTTTTCAAAGACGCGGATGTGCGCTCACCAACCAAACGGCTTAGGAAACCATGACTCTTGAAGATCAAGTACCCGCCATCTTGAATACGCTGCCCAATCGCATCAGTCGCGCCGTGGAAGCTTGGGCGGAGCGCTCGCCCGATCGCCCGGCGCTCGTAGAAGCTTCCGGGGCTTGGACGTACGGCCAACTGCAATCCGCAGTCGTGGAAACCCGGGATTGGCTGCTTGAATCGGGCGTTCGACCCGGAGATAGGGTCATGATCGTCTGTGAGAACTGCAGAGCATTCGTTGCGATCCTTCTGGCATTGGCGGGGATGGATGCATGGCCGGCCCTCGTGAATGCGCGTCTTTCCGCGCGTGAAATCGATCAGATCCGGGAGCATTGCGGCGCCCGTCGCGTCATCTACACCGTAGGCGTTTCAACTCATGCCGAGGACCATGCCAAGCGTCACGGTGCGATCGCTCAAAATATCGCCGATATGGGGCCGATCGCGCTGGGGCCTTTGAATCCGAAGCCGGAAGCCGAGCCACTCGATCCGTGCGTTGGGAACCGTGTTGCAGCGTTGATCTATACTTCCGGAACGACTGGACAACCGAAGGGTGTGATGCTCACCCACAGCAACGTTCTATTCATCGCGGCGATCTCCGCAAGAATCCGTTCCCTAAGCCCTGAGGACCGTTTTCTCGGCGTTCTGCCGATGACTCATGCAGTAGGTCTTTCCGTCGTTCTCCTCGGCACATTGCTGAGTGGCGCGTGTCTGCAATTGGTGCCGCGTTTTGATCCCATGACGGCCCGCAAGGCCCTGGAACAGGTCACAGTCGCGCTAGGTACGCCGGCCATGTTCTCCATGCTGCTTGAGTATGCGAAGATGAAGGGTCTCAAGACCCTTCGCTTTCCCCAGCTGAGAATCATTGCCACCGCCGGGGCGCCGTTGCACCTCTCCGTCAAATTGCAAACCGAGAGTTTGTTGGGTTTGCCGCTCCACAACGGATATGGAGTCACGGAGTGCTCGCCGACCATTGCTCAAACGAGGGTTGAATCGACTCGTAACGATATCTCCGTGGGCCCGGTATTTCCGGGTGTCGAGATCAAGTTGGCCGGACCTGACCGAAAGCCGGTGGCCGAGGGAGAGATCGGCGAGTTATGTGTGCGGGGGCCGAGTATCATGAAGGGATATTATCGCGCCCCCGAAGAAACGGCGGCCGCAATCGATGCCGAAGGATGGTTCAATACGCGCGATCTCGCCCGGCTGGAGGATGGGAATCTCTTCATTGTCGGACGCACGAAGGAACTGATCGTCCGGTTTGGATTCAATGTTTATCCGGTTGAAGTCGAAGGGATACTCAATGCCTATCCCGGCGTCATCCGGTCTGCTGTGATCGGCCGGCCATCTCAACGAAACGACAACGAAGAAATCGTTGCATTCGTTCAGCTCCCGCCACAGTCACAAATTACGGTGACGGAATTGGCGGAATACGCCGCGGCGCATCTTGCTCCTTACAAGCGTCCCTCGGAGATTATTCTCGTCACGGAAATGCCGGTGACGCCGACTGGGAAAGTAGTGAAAGGCGAGCTCGCAAAATTAAACGCGTATACCGTGGACCGGCGCTAGGCATCAACGCCTCACATAGCCGGCCTACAGGCCTACCTCAATCAGCTTCGGCCCTTCCCCCTCGAATCCCTCCCGCAAGGCCCTTCCAAACGAATCCAACGAACTTATACGCACCCCAGGCACTCCCATGCCTTTCGCCAGGGACACCCAATCGAGCGCGGGACGGCCAATCTCGAATAAATCCAGCGCGCGAGTTCCGGCGTTCCCAACGCCAAGATAAGAATACTCCCGCTTCAAGACTGCATATTCGCGGTTGGCGAAGATAACTGTCGTGACGTTCAGCCCCTCCCGCGCCATCGTCCACAGGGCTTGCGCCGTGTACATGCCGCTGCCATCCGCGGACAGGCACAAGACGCGACGTTCAGGACAGGCAACCGCGGCACCGACAGCCAGCGGGAGCGCGATCCCAATGGATCCCCCAGTATTTGCCAGCCAATCATGGGGAGGACCCAATTTCGTCGCGGCGAGCAGGCTGCGACCCGAAGTCATGGACTCGTCGACCACGATCGCATGTTCAGGCAAGAAGGCCGCAATCATGGTAGCGAGTCCGGGCAAGGTAATTTCGCCTGTCAACTGTGGGGGCCGCTCTATCTTTGGGGCAATAGGCGAGGTGCCGTGCAAAGACAAGGCTGACTCCAGTGCGTCGAGAGCTGCGACGCAATCTTCACCTGGACGCGCCAGTTCGTGAAGTTCACATTCCGGCGCTGTAAGCACGCTGTTCTTTCCTTGGGTCGCAAAATACGAGATAGGAGCGGACGCTCCTACCAGAACGAGTTGACGAAATCCTTTCAGAAATTCAACCGCCTGCTCCAGGATGTACGGAAGACGTTCAACCGATGCGGCTCTGGCGCCTCGCTCCATGCGCGCAAAAGGGTAGGGAGCAACTAGCCTGGCACCCGTAGACGCAGCGATGCGTCCGGCTGCTGCCAATCCTTTGCCATAAAGTGTGTGACCGCTGATCAATAAGCCAGTCGGCAATCCGCAACGAAGCATGGCTGCAGCGCGTTCGACATTGTCGCTAGCGGGAACGGGAGCTCTCGGCGGGGCGGGAGTCTTGACGACAGCGCCGCCTTGACTCCAGGCGACATCCGAGGGAACGATCAGTGTGGCGATTTGACCTGGCGCCATGCGTGAAGCAACGATGGCGTCCGCCGCATCTTCGCCGATCGTGGAGGCAGCCGAGGCTGTCCGCACCCACTTGGAATAGGGCCGCGCAATCCCCTCGATGTCGGAAGTTAGCGGAGTGTCGTGTCGCAAATGATAGGTCGCATGTTGACCCACAATATTCACAATGGGCACTTGCGCTCTTCTTGCATTGTGAAGGTTAGCGAGTCCATTCGCGAGGCCTGGCCCAAGATGAAGCAGAGTACACGCGGGCTTACCGGCCATACGTGCATAGCCGTCTGCGGCTCCCGTGACAACCCCTTCAAAGAGGCCCAGCACGCATCGCATTTCCGTAAGCCGGTCAAGCGCAGCGACAATGTGCATCTCCGAGGTGCCGGGGTTCGTGAAGCACACTTCCACATTCCCGGCAGCTAAAGTGCCAATCAAGCTCTCTGCTCCGTTCATGTGTCTATCGCCTCATCGCCGTATCTGAAAACAATGTCTTCTGGGGTTCCCTTGGGGAAGGATCATTTCTAGTGCAACGCCTCATACAAATAACGAGAAAGAAGGGATCCGAGACACTCGGAGTGGGCCGTGATAACCCCAAAGTGATCACCGGGCACGGTGTCGACTACTAACTCAGCTGCCAAGTCGGCCCAAACTGCAGTCGCGTTGTCAGGAAAACCCATGCTGATTTCGGCTTTCACGAAATTAATCTTGCCGGAGTAATAGCGCGGCCGATAGTGAGTCAGCGCCCGATAACCGGCATCGCGCACGCGTTGCATTATCGGAGCGAAGTGAGACGATGGTCGCTCTGTTGGGCTTGCGCCGTGAACTTGAGGCATACGCTCGATTCGTTCAGACGGGCGAAGGATGTAGGGTATCGCATCTCGTAGAGGCAATTGCCGCACATTCATGAGCTTCTTTCTCAACAAGCGGAAATAGATGCTCATGCGCTGGCTCGTTGGCATAAACTGCCTGGCAGGAAAGGACTCGATCATCGCCAGTAAGGCGGTCTTCTCGCCGATTTCAGACAGGCGCTGGGCCATCTCGAGTGTCACCAACCCTCCCATCGAATAACCAATCAGTATATAAGGACCGGTCGGTTGCATCTTTCTGACTCCATCAAGAAAGGATTGCGCCATGTCCTCAATGCGATCGAACGGCTGGTCCACCCCATCCATACCCCTGCCTTGCAACCCGTAGATCGGATGATCCGTTTGAATATGGCGCAAGAGTTGAGAGAGCTCCAGAACGCTGCTGCCAGTGCCGTGCGTGATGAAAACTGCCGGTCGCGCGCCGCCGGCTTTCAACTGAATAAGAGAAGGGAATCGCACCGGATTTTTACTTTCCAAAAGCGCAGCCAAACCTGCGATCGTTGGTGCCTGACAGATCGTCACCGGTGGCAGTTCTCGTCCAGTCACTTGGGCAATTTCGGCAAAGAGCTTGAAAGCAGAGGAGAAGTCGCCCCCAAGATCGAAAAAATTTTCGTCGACACCAATTTGCGATCGCCGCAACACACGTTGCCACATCGGAATCAGTATCTCGGTCAGTCGAGACAACTCTACGTCTATCATAACAGGCTACTCCTCTCGAAGGCACTGCAATGTAAACACAAAGAAAAAAATAGGAGAGGCGCCGGGGGACTTAAAACCAAGAGAATGCGACCCGGAGTAGCAGTCGGCATCGTGCCGCCTGACACACTCTCGCCATGCCGATGTCCGGCACGTGTCCACAAGAATTAAAGAGTACTAAAACGATCTCAAAGATGTTGGCGCAGAGGAATCCCTCAATCAGACGAGCGTTTCGAAAACCCGTGGGCTTATTACCTCGTTTTGTTAAGTTCGAAACCATCATCGGACTGCCCATCCTTTATGAATGGGCGTAAGCCCAATAGAGTTCCCGAGCTTTCGTATAGATGGGGCCAAACGGAAGCGAGCGGTCGTCGATGCGCGTAACCGGGACCACTTTCGAATAGTTCCCGGTGGAGAAGATCTCATCGGCGCTCTGGAAGTCTTGATAGAAAAGAGTCTTTTCGATCACTTTTACGCCGCTTCCGCGCAAGAGTCCTATCACCCGTTGGCGGGTAATCCCATCCAAGAACGTTCCATTCGGGAAGGGTGTATAAACGACGCCCTCCTTCGCCATAAAAATGTTCGAGGTAGCAAGTTCTGCTACATTCCCGAGCACGTCGCAAACGACACCGTTGTCAAAGCCCCGTGCCTGCGCCTCGAAGAGCGAGCGGGCATTGTTGGGATAGAGACATCCGGCCTTGACGTCGACCGGCATGGTCTCGAGCGTTGGCCGCCGAAATGGCGATAATGTGATCGAAAATCCCTTCGGGGGCCGCATTGGAGCCTCGTAGATCGAGAGGCACCATCGAGTTGACTCCGGATCATGCGCCTGCACCCAGGGCCCCTCCTTTTCCGCCCAATACATTGGTCTTATATAAAGGGCGACATCTCCCTTAAACCGTGCGATTCCTTCTCGCGCCAGTTTGACCCATGTCTCGACCTGGATCGTAGGCTTCAGGAAAAGCTTCTTAGCGGACTCGTTGACGCGTGCGCAGTGAAGCTCTAGATCGGGTGTCACTCCTTCGAATGCTCGCGCTCCGTCAAATACCACGGAACAAAGCCAGGCGGCATGGGAACGAACCCCCATGATCGGGACATTGCCTTCGTGCCACTCTCCCTCGAAAAATGTCGTAGTCTTAGACCACTCCCCCGCAGCCGGCATTCGATTCCTTTCCGCTCGCAAATTCGTCGTCGACATGTCAATGCCTGGGGCGTCCCGTGCACCGGGTGCAGGGAGATTGCCCCAAGATTAATTACTCGCTACATCGATTGCTGCTAACTATTCGTAAGTTACGCCACTTAGACTTCGCCCGTCAACAGTCGACTAGTCCCCTTTTTTGAGACCATTAGCTAAGAGATAATACCCAGCGAATGGAGGAATCGAATTGGCGCGGACGGTAAACCGTCTCTTAACTCCGTGTCTCACTCAGGGGACACCCCAGGAACCCACCAGCTTGTGGCTGGTTCGAGTTTGATAGCCCTAGCAATTGTGAATATGTTTTCCTTGCTAGGGCAATGTCCTTCCATTCCTGCCATGTCCGCGGGTCTTACCCGAAGCCCTTCCCTTCCCATAAGTATCTTGTTTTCAGTATGTTAATTAGACTTTACGTGGTTTATTCATACGGAACGGGGCTTCGCCATGTGGCAGGGCAATTGCTGCTATAGGGTGACCCTACCCTGAGGGTGCGAGAGGGGGTCTTAGGCGCACAGTGGTTATTGCTCGCTAAGGCAAACGATGAAACCAACAGTCCTTTTAGCTATGACGTCTCGCTGGTTCCCTATGGTTAGGCTGGCGATGGCATTGGACAACGCAGGATTTAGGGTGGCTGCAGTATGCCTTCCTTGCCACCCACTCCAGAAGACCCGCGTTGCTCCCGAAACACATACCTACCACAGTTTGGCTCCGTTAATGTCATTTGCGTCAGCAATCACTGCGTCCAGACCGGATCTTATCATTCCGGGTGACGACCTCGCGGCCATGCACCTTCATGCTCTATATCTGCGGAATGTCAATCGCGGTAGAAAGGGCGCGCTCATTTGCAGCGTCATCGAGCGTTCCCTCGGAGCACCTTCAAGTTTTCCTCTGGTTTATGCGAGAACCAGACTCCTGGAAATTGCACAAGAGGAAGGTATACGCGTTCCGAAAACCGAAGTCCTCACGGACGCCGATCAGCTCAGAGAATGGGGGGCTCGGGCGACTTTTCCCGGCGTTCTTAAATCGAACGGTAGTTCGGGCGGCGAGGGCGTGAGAATCGTCCATACGCTGGAACAAGCTGAACGTGACTTCCGAGCACTGCAGGCTCCCCCACTCTTGGCACGAGCCGCGAAACGGGCTCTGGTTGACGGCGACAAGACCTTGGTTTGGCCGTCGCTTCTTCGAAGACGATCCGTATTGAACGCGCAAGAATACGTGGCTGGGCGCGAAGCAACCAGCACAATTGCTTGTTGGCAAGGAACCCTCCTAGCTGGCCTCCATTTTGAAGTACTCAACAAAACTACTGCCACCGGGCCGGCTTCCGTCATGCGCTTGATCGATAGCCGCGAAATGTCAATCGCCGCTGAAAAGATTGTCAAGAGACTCAATCTTTCGGGAATGATTGGTTTTGATTTCATGTTGGAGGAGCAAACGGGCAACCCCTACCTCATCGAGGTTAACCCACGGGCCACTCAAGTCGGACACTTGACCCTGGGCCCTGGACGGGATCTTCCTGCGGCTCTTTACGCAGCGATGACCGGAGAGGTGATCCGGGAGGCTTCGAAGGTCACCGAAAACCAGACGATCACCCTATTCCCTCAAGAGTGGAAACGGAATCCAGAGAGCCCTTTCCTTCGGTCCGGATATCATGATGTCCCGTGGGAAGAACCGGAACTGATCCGCGCCTGTGTCCGCAGCGCTAAAAAGCAAACTGCTCTGAATTTTAAAAAGGAACGAGTCCGGACTTTCTCGCCGGCTAGACTCCCCAATCGATGAGCCTAACACCGAAGAGTTCCGTCATACGGATGGAATCAAAAGATTGGATAGGAACCACAAGCATTAGCAAAAAGGCATCAAACCAATCTCCTGAATCCGCGCATGGAGTTCCTTCTATGAACCCGTTAGGAAAATCTATTGGTTCCTCCGGCGGTTCGGCTAAACGCATCAACACCCGTTTTGTCCGCCTGCACGGAAATTGTCGCACCAATATTTCGCTGCCTGATGATGCGGTAGAGACATCGGATGTCCTCTTCGAGCATTTACCACAACATTCTCCAATCCCGGAGCAGGCTCACAGAAAAACGAGTAAACCCCTTCAGATCATGAAGTTTGGGGGGACTTCAGTAGGGGATGCGGATTGTATCGAAAGAGTAGTTGAGATCATCCGGTCCTCTTCCCGAGAAAGCGATCTGGTCGTGGTCGTCTCCGCAATGAGCGGAGTGACGAACAGGCTGACAGAAGCAGCGACGCGGTCGGAAGCAGGAGACCGTGAGACCGTCGCGACCATCTTTGCCGATCTGCGCAAGCAACACGAAGCGGCAGCCGCCTCGTTGACCCGTTCGGTTGGAGAGCATAAACGGATCTGCCAACAAATGGAAGAAATCCTTCAGGAAGGCGAACATCTCTGCCACGGAACGATTCTCTTGCGTGAGCTGACGCTCCGCGCTCGGGATGCCATCTCCAGTCTCGGTGAACGCCTTTCTGCTCCCCTCGTCGCAGCCGCGCTGGCGAGCCGCGGCGTGGCGACTGAGGCGATTGACGCCACGGAATTGGTCGTGACCGATTCCAACCACGGTGCTGCTGAGCCGCAAATGGAGGCAACGCGCGAACTCTGCGAAGCTCGCTTGCGTCCCCTGTTGCAGCAAGGCATTGTTCCGGTGGTTACAGGCTTTCTCGGCGCAACTGTAGAAGGCGTGCTCACGACTCTCGGCCGGGGGGGCTCTGACTATTCGGCAACGATCCTCGGCGCGGCTCTTGAAGCTGACGAGGTCATCATCTGGACCGATGTAGATGGCGTTTTGACAGCCGATCCCCGCCTCGTGCCCGGTGTGAGTACGATCCCCGAGATTTCTTACCGCGAGGCAGCCGAGCTCGCCTTTTTCGGCGCCAAGGTTTTGCATCAGAAGGCTCTTCGCCCGTTGATGCGATCGGACATCCCCGTATGGATCTGTAACACGTTTGCGCCCGAGCGCCGGGGAACGAAGATCACCCCCGCTGGCTCTCAAAACGGCGGGGGCGTAAAGGCTCTAACCGCGATTAGCGACGTCGCCATGATCACCGTCGGCGGTCCGGGCATTCTGGGGGTTCGGGATGTCTTGGGGCGCACCTTCACGACGACCGCTGCAGTTCGAGCCGATATACTTCTGATCTCGCAATCCTCGTCGCAAAACGACATCTGCTTCGTCGTCCCCGCTGCACTCGCCAAGTGCACAGTTGAGGCGCTGCGACGCGAGTTCGCGCAGGATTTGATGCACGAAGAAGTGGAACATATCACCCTAAATCCGATCGTTGCCATCATCACGGTTGTCGGGGAAAACATGCGCGGAACCCCGGGCATTGTCGGCCGTACCTGCGATGCCCTTAGTCGAGAAAATGTCGACGTGATGGCGATTGCACATGGATCTTCAGAATGCGCCGTCTCCCTGGTGGTAGCCCAGAAAGACATGAACGCATCTCTCGCGGCCACTCATGAAGAGTTCTTCGCAAAGGTCCGTCCGTGTTCCAAATGAACTGATCGCCGGCCGCAAAAACCCGGGGAAATTTCAGATGATCGTTACGTTCACTCCTGTTGCCTCGGATTCTCCGCACGTGATCACGCCAACTACGCGCGTTTGGGACGCCATCAATCCTAATGGACTGCTCTAGGGTCGGGCATCCAATTTGAGAGTGATACGATCCATGGGAGCGACGACGCGGTGGAAATTCTCCTTGTTAGTCTGCCTTTGGGGGGCACTTGTTTCGAGCTGTTCGCATCCTCAAACTGGCATCAATGGCGGTTGGAATCCCAGGGCTGCTGCCGCTTATCTCGACCAAAGGGAAGATTGGTGGATGGGCTGGCAAGGTGCAGCGCGCGATCACGGAACTTTTTGCATCTCCTGCCATACGGCGCTGCCCTACGTTATTTCCCGGCCTGCCCTCGACCGAGTCCTCCCTAACGAAGCCCCCGCTGCAGAAGAACAAAGACTATTGGAAGATGTAATTAAGCGTGTCCGCCAGTGGAAAGAGATCGGACCATACTATAACGATAGGGAAAATGGCGAGTTCAAGACCGCTGAGTCCCGTGGGACCGAGGCAGTTCTCAATGCTTTGATCCTGGCCAACTATGACGCGCGGCAGGAACGGCTCAGTTCCGATACGCGGGCCGCTTTTGACAATATGTGGGCTCTGCAGCTCACGACCGGTGACAAGAGAGGCGCGTGGTTGTGGCTTCAGTTCGGCATGGAGCCCTGGGAGGCGGGGGACTCCCAATACTATGGAGCCGCCCTTGCAGCGCTGGCAGTAGGCACAGCTCCTGAAAACTACCGCGCAAGCCCAGAAATACAGAATCGTCTCAAGCTGTTGAACGATTACCTGGTTCGCGAATACCCAACACAGTCTTTATCCAATCGAATCGTCCTTCTGTGGGCTTCCACGAAACTGCCTGGTCTTCTCGAATCCGAACGGCAACGATCCCTAATTAATGAAATTCTCGGCGAACAGAGGCGAGACGGTGGTTGGAGTCTGTCCTCACTCAATAGGACATGGAAAGACACGAGTCTGCGTTCCTATGTCCGGTCATGGATAAGATCGGATGGAACACTTATCGACCGAAAAAGCGACGGGTATGCCACTGGCTTGGTTGCCTTTGTTCTACAACAAGCGGGCATGCCGCGTGGGACTCCACAGCTGGAGCGGGGCCTCTCCTGGCTGGTAGACAATCAGGACACAACGCTAGGCCTCTGGCCGGCGTCCTCTCTAAATGTAAGGCGGAATCCCTCCTCGAATATCGGCCACTTCATGAGCGATGCGGCGACGGCCTTCGCTGTCCTCGCACTGGCTGAAGCCAACCAGCGTTGAGACCCGATTGGTTTCTTGAGTTTGTCAAGCCTTGCGCCTTGGGCGATTGATTTGCACTAGAGACAAGAAAAATGGATGGTCCCGAGTGGTTCAGATTACGCAACGAGATCGGTGCGTGGCTGAAACACTCGCAGGAACTGTGGTAGATTCGTCAATGGCATGAGCTTTGGAAATTCATGAGTCGCAATCACGGTAGGATGAGCCAAAGGTACCCCCAAATCGCCTTCCGATCGACAAATGGAAGGAAGCCTTGAAGTACTGCCGCCAGTTCTATATCGGTGGGAAATGGGTTAGTCCTGCCGAGGCCCGAGACTTCACAGTCATCAACCCGGCCACCGAGGAAGCCATCGCGACGATTTCTCTGGGCAGTGCCGCTGATGTGGACAAGGCCGTGGCGGCGGCAAAAGAAGCTTTTGATTCCTACTCGGAAACAACTCCCGATGAACGTTTGGCATTCCTGCGGCGCATCATTGAGATCTACCTCTCAAGAATGGGAGAGATGGCCGAGGCCATCTCGCTGGAGATGGGGGCACCCCTCTCGCTCGCCCGGGCGGCACAAGCTCCGGCAGGTTTGGCACATTTTAAAGAAATCGTCAGGGTACTAGAACACTACAAGTTTGAGGAACTCAAGGGTTCCACCCTTATGCGGAAGGAACCGGTAGGGGTCTGCGGTCTTATTACGCCTTGGAACTGGCCGATGAACCAGATTGCATGCAAGGTGGCACCCGCATTGGCGGCCGGATGCACGATGGTCCTCAAGCCGAGTGAGTTGGCGCCCCTCTCAGCCTACCTGTTCACACAGATTCTCCACGATGCGGGTCTACCGCCAGGTGTTTTCAACATGTTGAATGGCGACGGGCCGACTGTGGGTGCCGCGATTTCTTCCCATCCTGACGTAGCCATGGTGTCTTTCACCGGCTCCACGCGAGCAGGAGTTGCCGTGGCCACGGCCGCAGCTCCCTCTGTGAAGCGGGTCACACAGGAGCTTGGCGGCAAATCCGCCCACATCATCTTGGACGATGTGGATCTCGCGGAAGCGGTCAAAGACGGCGTTCAGACCTGCATGCGTAATAGTGGCCAGTCTTGTAATGCCCCTACTCGAATGCTCGTTCCGCGGGCAAGGATGGCGGAGGCCGCTTCGTTGGCGAAGCAAGCAGCCAACAGCACTAGAGTAGGTGACCCGCTCATGGATAGCACCAGCATTGGTCCCCTGGCTAGCAAAGCACAGTTTGAGAAGGTACAGCGGCTGATCCAGCAGGGAATAGAGGAGGGTGCGGAGTTGATCGCAGGTGGTCCGGGTCGCCCGGAAGGACTGACCAAAGGCTATTTCGTCAAACCGACAGTATTTACAAATGTTTGTAGCGATATGACAATCGCGCGCCAAGAGATCTTTGGACCGGTTCTTTGTATCATCCCTTACGAGAACGAAGAAGATGCTGTGCGTATTGCGAACGACACTGCCTATGGGTTGTCAGGATATGTGACCTCGGGCGACGCCGGGCGCGCACGCCTCGTGGCCAAACGAATTAGGTCCGGGAACGTGCACATCAATGGTGCCCGTGTTGATTTTGGAGGCTGTTTCGGTGGCTACAAACAATCTGGAAACGGCCGAGAATGGGGAGAGGCAGGACTGGATGAGTTCCTCGAGTTGAAAGCCATCTTCGGCTACGCAACGCCTGGGAATTGACATTGCGAGCTTCCCTCCTAAAGGCCGACCTTCCTGATTGACCGCCTGTAGAACCGCGCTTATTCAATCGGCAAAGCAAATCTCCCGCCAGTAAACATATTCAGCGCGGGAACTCCCGCCGAATGCGATGTGGGGGCGCCTGCAGAACGAACCTTCCAGAAACACCGTATTGTGAAGTTGACACCTCTCTCCCGATCCATCGACCATGAGCTTTTCGATCCTTCTCTCCACCTGTTGTTGTTGACCGCACAGCAAGCGCGAGTTTGGCGAAAACCATGATCCACGATGGCTCGCATGGTGATCCATAATCTTGCAGATTCCCTCCATCGATTTGACTCCTACTAATTCTCCAACTTGAAGGTTTGATGTTTCCTGCGGTGTGGATTTGTTTTTCCCACAGCCGTACGTACCTGGCAGCATCCGGCGGACTTTCCAAAACTAGAAGATGCCAATACGGCGTGCCATTTCCACCGTGCCACAGTTGCCGGCGCGGATATCCTGGAAGCATGTGGTACAGGGGTTTGTCCCGCAGAACGAAAAAATAATGTCGGAGCCACACGATCTTGCAAGCAACGAGTTTGGCCTCCACAATCTGTAGCGGCCGAAATTTCCTGCATTCAATATCTGTGGTGGAATTCTATGGCGTGGGAACCACTACCGTCACTGAATCCGAGAAAGGACTCTCGAGAGTATCTGAATCCACGGCAGTCACCCAGTAGAGGTACGTCTGGCCGGGCACGACCGTGATGTCGGTATACTGAGTAGCAGCGACCGGTGTGGCATCGAGTCTTGTATACGGACCGTACTGGTTCGTCGCGCGGTACAGGTAGTAGCCGAACACGGAGGAAGTGCTCGGATTCCACGTCAAATTCACCAAATGCGGCGCATTGATGCCCGTACCCGACAGCGGAATGGTGGTGGGCGAGCCTGCCGCGTCGCTGCTGATGGTCACGCTGCCCGCCACGGACCCTGTTCCTGATGGAGCAAAGACCACATTCAAAGTCGCGGCCTCCCCGGGAGCCAGAATAATACCGGAGGGCACCCCGCTGGCACTGAAGCCTGGACCGGCGACACTGATGTTCGAGATCGTGATGTAGTCACTGCTCGTGTTGGTGAGCGTCACGCTGGCGGGGCTCGCCGTCCCAATGCTTACTGTTCCAAAATTCAAACCAGTAGGCGGGTTTGGAGTTAGCTGGCCTGGACCCGCGCTGACAGAAAGTAAGGCGGGGCTGCTGGTCACGCTGCCCGCGGCGTTCCTGACAACGACGGTAAACAACGTTCCGTCTACCGAGGTTGCTGGCGATATGTAGGTGGACGACGTTGCCCCGGAGATAGCCGTCCCATTCTGCTGCCACTGGTAGTTCAGCGGCGCAGACCCTGCCGCGATCACGCTGAACGTCGCCGTCTGACCCGCTGGAACTTCCTGGCGAACTGGCTGCAGTGTGATGATGGGCGCGATACTGCCAGCAACGGTTTGATATTGATACGCACCCGCATCCCATGCCGTCGAGCCTCCCGGGCGGACCACTCCGAGGCGATCGCTACACAGAGACGAGCCGATCGTCACGCAGTTGGAAACCAAGTTCAGCCCAACACCGACCGTTGCGCTGTTCGAAGCAGTCGGCTGGAAGCTATCGGTCAGGGTGTAACCACTAGACGCCGCCAACTCGGTCGTCATCAACACATTGTTCCCGAAGATCAGATTGGTCACCGAGCCGCAGCCGAAACTGCCGCCTGCCTGGTTCCAACACCACGCCTGCGTGGTTGGCAGTTCGGAAATACAATGATTGTTTTGAACCGTAAGGTTCGTTGGCAGGAAGACATTCGGATTCACGCTCATGCATCCCGCAGTGGTGCCACCCGAAAGGGTATTGTTGTAGATAGATTGATTCGACGGGGAGTTGGGACCTAATATATCCGAAGCAATCACAATAGGCGCATTGTCGCCCACATTCCAGACAAGGTTATTGTAGACGTATTGCGTGTTGCCCAGCTCACTCGCGCCAGCCTCTAGATATAGGCCGAAAGCCCCCGCCACAAGGTCATGAACGATGTTGTTATAGATGAGCCCGCTGGTGGATGCGAATATCGCGTAGCTGCTTTCCGATGGATCGACAGAATAGGGGACATCAAACACCTGATTCCCGCTGACAGTGGCTGCCGGATCGGTGACCACAATTCCGTTCGGGACATTCTCGATTACATTCCTCTGGATCGAGGTACCCCCGTAGATGCCAACTCCAGAGTCACTCTCCGGACTTCCATCGAGAACACAATTCTGGACGGCGCCCGCTGCCGATCCATTGTAGAAGGCAATAGCGCCGTTCGGAGCGTTATCACTGCCGGGCATCGGCTGCTGAATACTCCAGCCATGAATGTAACAATTCTGAATGGTGACGTTCGAGCCGCCATCGACCGTAATGCTGCTGCGGGGAGGCCAGGAACCGGAGTTGTCCACTTCTTCGTTCTTGATTTCCAGGTTGTCGAAGGTGACGAAATTCGCGAAGCTGGTAAGAATGGGAGCGACATACCAGGTCGAATTGGACAAATCAAAGGCAGGGCGGCTCCACGTATTGCCGGCGAACCACGTCTGATCCACTCCGTAATAGATGGGGCTGCCGCTCGCCCCGGATGCGTTTACGACTAACGGGAAACCGGTTGCATCCCAGGTGACTCCTCCTTTGAAGATCACCTTATCACCGGGCTGCAGGCCAAACACGATGCAATTGTTCGCGCAACTGCTCATGCCCGGCGCGTACTGCCAGGGAGCGTCTTTCGAGAGGCCGCTGTTCGTGTCTGCGCCGGAGGCGAAATCCACATAATACGTTGCCGGCGAGGTGGGTTGCACAACCGTCAGTGTCGCGGTATTGCTGGAAGCAGTCCCCAGAGAATTTGAAACGACCGCGCTGAACTGCTCTCCGCTGTCCGCTTGCACCGTTACCTGTGTCGTGTAGCTCGTCGACGTTGCCCCAGAAATACTTGCATTATTTTCCAACCACTCATAGGTCAGCGGCAACGTCCCCGTCACGGAAACAGATACAGTGAACGTCGCCGTCTCGCCGACCGCCACCGTCTGATTTGCCGGCGACACGGTGATCGTAGGGGGCGTATTCACCGAAAGAGTAGCCACGGTGCTAATTACACTTCCCAATGGATTGCTGACAACCACGGTGAACTGTGTTCCATCGTCATTACCCGTCGTCACCGGCGTTGTATAGCTGGAAGAATTCGCGCCACTGATGTTCACACTGTTGCTTTGCCATTGATAAGTCAGTGGAGCCGATCCCGTTACCGCAACCATGAACGTCGCTGTTTGACCGGCGTTTACTGTTAGATTCTGCGGCTCTGTGCTGATCGCCGGCGCGGAATTCACCGTAAGCGTGAAGTTTTGAGTAGCATTCGTGCCCACACCGTTGGCAGCGGTGAAGGTGATGGGGTAGCTGCCAAGGCTGCCAACCGCAGGTGTCCCGCCTAGCATGCCAGTGGAAGCGTTGAACGTGACGCCACTGGGCAGCGCGCCAGTCTCGCTGAGTGCCGGCGTGGGAGAACCGGTAGCTGTGATCATAATCGAACCTGCGGTGCCAACGACAAAGGTCGCGTTGTTCGGGCTGTTGATCGATGGCGCGTTCGATCCCTGCCCGACAGTGAGCGTGAAGTTCTGCGTGCCGCCTGTTCCGACGCCGTTTTGCGCCGCGAAGGTTATCGAGTAGTTCCCTGCGGTGCCGGCCGCAGGGGTTCCGCTCAGTACGCCAGTGGAATTGTTGAATGTAACGCCATTGGGCAGCGCGCCTGTCTCGCTGAGTGCCGGCGTGGGAGAACCCGTGGCTGTCACCGTGAACGAATCCAGCGCGCCGATGTCAAAAGTGACAGCACTGGCGCTGGTAATGACAGCGGCCTGACCAACGATGAGCGTGAAGCTCTGTACGGCATCGGCGCCGACGCCGTTGTGCGCGTCAAAGGTTATGGAGTAGTTGCCTTCGGTACCGGCTGCAGGTGTCCCACCCAATAGACCGCTGGAAGCGGTAAACGTAATGCCGGTGGGCAGCGTTCCAATCTCGCTCAGTGCAGGTGTGGGTAAACCAGTGGCCGTGACGGTGAACGAGCCCAGCATGCTGGCACCAAAGATGACACTATTTGCGCTGGTGATTGCAGCAGGCTGGACTACAGACAGCGTGAAGTTCTGCGTGGTGTCGGCACCGATGCCGTTGTGCGCGGTGAAAAAGAGGGCGTAACTGCCTGTCGTACCCGCCGCGGGCGTTCCACCGAGCACACCGGTGGCGGAGTTGAACGTCACTCCCGATGGCAGAGCGCCTGACTCGGAAAGTGCCGGTGCGGGGAAGCCGGTCGCCGTGACCGTGAAAGTCCCCATGGTGCCCAGCGTAAATTTCGTGAGATTGCTGCTGGTGATTGCGGATATCTGATTTATGGTGAGTGTAAAGGCCTGCGTGGCATCCGCCCCGACTCCGTTGTGCGCAGTAAACGTGACGGGATAAGTGCCACCCGTCCCTGCCGCAGGCGTTCCACCGAACACACCGGTGGCAGAGTTGAACGTCACTCCCGATGGCAGAACGCCTGACTCGCTCAGCGTCGGTGTAGGATAGCCTGTGGCTGTAACTGTGAATGAGCCTGCTGTGCCCGCCGTAAATGTTGTGTCGATTGCGCTGGTGATCGATGCAGCCAGATCGACTGTGATCGTGACGGTCTTGGTCGCCGTGGTGTAGTCGGTGGTATCGGTCGGCGTGAACGTTACTGACAGGGTGTGGCTACCTGCCGCCACTATTGTTCCCAACGCCGGGGTGTAGACGAACGACCCTGACAGTGCCGTGCCGCCCGCTCCAGTTGCCGTCGCATTCAGCTGTGTGGAGCTGAGCGCCGTCCCATACGTGATCCCTGCCGGTGTGGCCCATGTAATCGCCGGCGTCGCCTGGCTTACAGCCAGCGTCACCGTCTTAGTCACCGTGCTGTAGTCGGTCGTGTCCGTCGGCGTGAACGTTACCGACAGGGTGTGGCTACCTGCCGCCACTATTGTTCCCAACGCCGGGGTGTATACGAACGACCCTGACAGTGCCGTGCCGCCCGCTCCAGTTGCCGTCGCATTCAGCTGTGTAGAGCTGAGCGCCGTCCCATACGTGATCCCTGCCGGTGTGGCCCATGTAATCGCCGGCGTCGCCTGGCTTACAGCCAACGTCACCGTCTTAGTCACCGTGCTGTAGTCGGTCGTGTCCGTCGGCGTGAACGTTACCGACAGGGTGTGGCTACCCGCCGTCACTATTGTTCCCAACGCCGGGGTGTAGACGAACGACCCTGACAGTGCCGTGCCGCCCGCTCCAGTTGCCGTCGCATTCAGCTGTGTAGAGCTGAGCGCCGTCCCATACGTGATCCCTGCCGGTGTGGCCCATGTAATCGCCGGCGTCGCCTGGCTTACAGCCAACGTCACCGTCTTAGTCACCGTGCTGTAGTCGGTCGTGTCCGTCGGCGTGAACGTTACCGACAGGGTGTGGCTACCTGCCGCCACTATTGTTCCCAACGCCGGGGTGTAGACGAACGACCCTGACAGTGCCGTGCCGCCCGCTCCAGTTGCCGTCGCATTCAGCTGTGTAGAGCTGAGCGCCGTCCCATACGTGATCCCTGCCGGTGTGGCCCATGTAATCGCCGGCGTCGCCTGGCTTACAGCCAGCGTCACCGTCTTAGTCACCGTGCTGTAGTCGGTCGTGTCCGTCGGCGTGAACGTTACTGACAGGGTCTGACTGCCGGCCGCCAATATTGTTCCCGCCGCCGGGGTGTAGACGAACGACCCTGACAGTGCTGTGCCGCCCGCTCCAGTTGCCGTCGCATTCAGCTGTGTGGAGCTGAGCGCCGTCCCATACGTGATCCCTGCCGGTGTGGCCCATGTAATCGCCGGCGTCGCCTGGCTTACAGCCAACGTCACCGTCTTAGTCACCGTGCTGTAGTCGGTCGTGTCCGTCGGCGTGAACGTTACTGACAGGGTCTGACTGCCGGCCGCCAATATTGTTCCCAACGCCGGGGTGTAGACGAACGACCCTGACAGTGCCGTGCCGCCCGCTCCAGTTGCCGTCGCATTCAGCTGTGTGGAGCTGAGCGCCGTCCCATACGTGATCCCTGCCGGTGTGGCCCATGTAATCGCCGGCGTCGCCTGGCTTACAGCCAGCGTCACCGTCTTAGTCACCGTGCTGTAGTCGGTCGTGTCCGTCGGCGTGAACGTTACTGACAGGGTGTGGCTACCTGCCGCCACTATTGTTCCCGCCGCCGGGGTGTATACGAACGACCCTGACAGTGCCGTGCCGCCCGCTCCAGTTGCCGTCGCATTCAGCTGTGTAGAGCTGAGCGCCGTCCCATACGTGATCCCTGCCGGTGTGGCCCATGTAATCGCCGGCGTCGCCTGGCTTACAGCCAACGTCACCGTCTTAGTCACCGTGCTGTAGTCGGTCGTGTCCGTCGGCGTGAACGTTACTGACAGGGTGTGGCTACCTGCCGCCACTATTGTTCCCAACGCCGGGGTGTAGACGAACGACCCTGACAGTGCCGTGCCGCCCGCTCCAGTTGCCGCCGCATTCAGCTGTGTGGAGCTGAGCGCCGTCCCATACGTGATCCCTGCCGGTGTGGCCCATGTAATCGCCGGCGTCGCCTGGCTTACAGCCAGCGTCACCGTCTTAGTCACCGTGCTGTAGTCGGTCGTGTCCGTCGGCGTGAATGTTACCGACAGGGTCTGGCTGCCAGCCGCCACTATTGTTCCCAACGCCGGGGTGTAAACGAATGAGCCCGGCAGTGCCGTGCCACCCGCTCCAGTTGCCGTCGCATTCAGCTGTGTGGAGCTGAGTGCCGTCCCATACGTGATCCCTGCCGGTGTGGCCCACGTAATCGCCGGCGTCGCCTTGCCGATCGTGATTGTCCCCGTTCCGATGCCGCTGTAGTTGGGATCGTTCACCGTACCCGTGACCGTGTAGCTCCCCGCGACCGTGGGCGCTGTAGTCGAAGGACCGTAAACCGTGCCCCCGCTCCCGGTGTAGCTGAACGTCACGGTCAGCCCTGGAGGAACTGTCGTGGCAGAAGCTGCTTTCGGTGTCCCGTCATACGTTTGCGCCAGGCTACCGAGAGTGACCGCGGCGGTGGCCTTGCCGATGGTCAGTGTGCCCGACCCGCTCCCGCTGTAGTTGGGATCGCTCACCGTACCCGTGACCGCGTAGCTCCCCGCACTCGTGGGCGCTGTGGCCAAAGGACCATAAACGGTGCCCCCGCTCCCGCTATAGCTGAAAGTCACGGTCAGCCCGGACGGACTCGTGGTGGCCGAAACCGGCTCGGGTGTCCCGTCATACGTTTGCGCCAGGGTGCCGAGAGTGACGGTGGCAGTGCCCTTGGTGACTGCTAGCGTTAGAGTCTGCGTGGCATCTGCACCCACGCCGTTGTGAGCGGTGATGGTGATTGAGAAAGACCCCACCGTACCGGGCGCTGGTGTTCCACCGAGTGTGCCCGTCCCGTTTTTATTGTCGACGAACGTCACAGCAGACGGCAGCGCGCCTGTCTCACTGAGTGTTGGCGTTGGCACGCCGCTGGCCGTAATCGGGAACGTCCCTGCCGTGCCCACCATGAACGTAACAACCGTCGGGCCCGTCGGACTTGTGATCGCGGCAGCCTGAGTAACGATCAAAGTGAAGGCCTGCGTGGCATCTGCGCCCACTCCGTTGTGAGCAGTAAACGTGATGGGATAAGTGTTTGCCGTGCCCGCCACTGGTGTTCCGGCAAGCATCCCAGTCGCAGCGGTGAAGGTGATTCCAGACGGCAACGCGCCGGACATAGCCAGCGTTGGCGCTGGCGAACCTGTCGTAGTGACAGTGAACGAACTCTGAGAGCCAACGACGAAGCTGGTGCTATTCGCGCTGGTGATGGCAGCTGCCTGGTTCACGGTGAGCGTGAAATTCTGCGCCGCGTCCGCGCCCACGCCGTTGTGAGCTGTAATCGTTATGGGATAAGTCCCTGTAGTACCCGCTGTTGGTGTTCCGGCAAGCGTCCCGGCGGTGAAGAGAACTCCATTCGGTAAGGCGCCGGCTTCACTCAATGTAGGTGCTGGGAACCCTGTCGCTGTCACAGCGAAGGACGCCGCCACGCCTACTGTCAATGTGGCGCTGTTCCCACTGGTGATCCCTGCGTTCTGGTTCACGCTCAGAGTGAAATTCTGTGTTGCATCCGTTCCGGCCCCGTTGTGTGCGGTGAACGAAATGGCGAAGGCGCCGCCGACCGTTGGCGTTCCACTGAGAATGCCCGTCGCCGGGTTGAATGTAACTCCAGAAGGAAGATTGCCGGACTCAGACAGCGTTGGCGCTGGCGAACCTGTCGTGGTGACACTGAACGAGCCCGGTGAGCCGACGGCGAAGCTGGTACTATTCGCGCTGGTGATGGCAGCGGCCTGGTTCACGGTCAGCGTGAAATTCCGCGTTGCGTTCGCCCCCACTCCGTTACTGGCGGTAATTGTTATAGGGAAGGTGCCTGCGGTGCCCGCTGCGGGTGTGCCGCTTAAGGTCGCTGTCCCATTCCCGTTGTTGGTGAAAGTCAGAGTTGCGGGCAACGCGCCGGTCTCACTCAATGTTGGCGCAGGTGTGCCTGTTGCGACGAACGTGTCCGTCCCAGCTAGCCCAACGACAAAAGGATTTGGATTGTTAGAGTTAGGGATCGTCGGTGGCGAAGGATCTGGTGGTGGCGTTGCGGATGGTCCTCCCCCGGTACAGCCGGTAAGACTGAGTCCCAAGAGGCCGAATAGGAAAAAAACGCCAAGAATTCGGCCAGTCATGCGGGGGCGATGGGTTCTTGAAGCGCACGCATCCCGGCGACCGGCGATAGTTAGAGTGGTAGAAATCAAGGAGAAGCCCGTACAAGAACTAGTGAAAGAGACACACGCCAACGCCGAAGGAGCACTTCCCATGCCAACTGAGAGGGCACGATCGCAATATAGTCCTCCTTAAATCATTGAAATTAATATGCTTATGTCATGGGAGTATTTAGGACCGTGCGATCTCAAAAGGGCGCGAATGTAAAAGAAGAAGTGTGCCAATATGTTCCAAATGGATGCCACTGTCCAAAAAGTACGCAACCAACACCAGTGCGGGCCCTGCCTTTACTGTCCCAGCCCCGGATAGGCCGGGGCTTGGAACTGGCCGGAATGAGCGTAAGCGTCAGAGCAACGACATGGTTGAAAATGTGGGGATGGGTGGAAATTAGAGGTTGCGCAGAGCCTAAGCGGTAGGAGTGACTTGGGCGAAGCGGTCGATGGGCGCGTTGGCGAGGCGGGGGAGGACAGCAGCCAACTAATCGCGCACGGGGATGTTGAGGCGGTGGAAGGTTTCGACGACGGAGAAGATGGCGGCTATTTTGGGCGCGGCTTGCTATCTGCCGACGTGGATTCAGTTTTTGCGGCCTTGATCTCCTCCAGTAGCGCGAGAGCTTTTTTGTTGCGTAGGGTGTGGCGCGCGGCGTCGTCCAGTTTCGCCCAGCGCGCCGGCGCATCGCGGGGATGCACCTTCATCACTTCGATGAATTTAATTCGCGCATGCAACCAGCAAGCCGCGTGCACCATCTTCGGCCCGGCCACGGAATCGTAAACGGCGTATCCATCGCTTTGCAAAAGAACATCGAACTTCTCCAGAAAAAGTTTCGGGCCTTCGCGCTCGCGCCCCATGCGGAACTCGACCACCACGGCCCCATGCAGCCGCCCGTATTGGCACAAATGTGCCAGATGGTGGCTGCCCCTTCCAGTGTTCTTTGACTTAAAAGATACCGGAATAAGTGAATTTTCCGAGGAGGTATATAGCTGCAAGGCTTAGTTTACTCTTGGCGGCATCGCTTACCAGATAAACGAAGGGGATGAGCGATCCTGGTCTAATTGCTTCCGGCGCCAAAACTTCGCCAGAATAAGCAACCGTATCACTTCAGAACACCGTTAGTTCCAGAATCGCCCTGGGGGTGCCACATTGGAACGTTGATAAAAGACAACTATTTTCCCCATTCGGCGTATTCGATATATTCGGGCGCGGTGGCTTAATTTGGAAGAATTGTTTGAAAGCAGCCTGAGGTTTGCAATTTCGGACGGCGGTGGGGGGATGCTTATTGCGAGCCGAAAATCGCATTTGCGACAGATTGGTTTTCCCGCCGGTAAAATAAGCCTAAGAAATGTTGTGAGCGAGTTTCGCCGGGTCAAAGCTGGATTGTCAGGACAAGTTTCAATTGTGTGTGTGGACTTTCGCGTTAAACGCTAAAGTGGCGAGGATCAAATGAAATCGAATAATTCATGGCGAATCAGACTGGCCCAAATTCTTCTCGGCGCGGCGATTGTAATCGCGCTGGTGGTGGTCCGCGGAGCCAAAGCAGGAGACGAGCCCGTTCACCTAGTGACCGATTGGAGCCATCGGCACGTGGTGTTTTCCAACCCAACGTCCCTGATAAGACGATTTCAATTGTCGTCAGACCCGAGGTATAGAGAGCAGTGGGTGCGGCGAAACGCCGAAAGGCGAGGCGACCGGGACGAATGGCGATGGCGGCGCGCGCCCGAGGATCCGGCCCACCTCCATGGGGATTGGAGTGTGGACATGGGCTCGGGCGCCACGGTGGGCGCGGGTAACTATCCGGCAAAATTTTCGTTTGACTCGACTTCCGCGTACTGCGCGAACCCTACTCCACCAGCGGGTCAACAGCCGGATTTCGTCGTGTACAACACGAGCCTGGCAGGAACGTCTTCGCAAGCCACCATCGTTGCGTTTGACAATCTTTATTCCAGTTGCAATGGCGGCACCTATCCTACAACCTATTGGGCGTACAACACCGGCACGACCGGAGCGGTCCTGACTTCCCCGGTCCTTTCTGCCGACGGCACCCAGGTAGCCTTTATACAAAACGCCACGAGCACAGCGACCCTGGTTATTCTCAGGTGGGCGGCCGATGACGGCACCCTCTTGATCCCGGTGGCGCCTACGGCCGAAATCCCCACCAGCTACAATAATGGCAGCGGCACACTTTGCACCGCGCCGTGCATGACGACAATCACCTTCTCTTCGTCAAACAGTGACGCAGGCACCGCCGACGACTTCTCATCACCTTTCTACGACTATACCAACGACGTGCTCTACGTCGGCGACAATGATGGTTTTCTCCACAAGTTTACCGGTATCTTTCGGGGGACTCCCGCGGAGCTTGTGTGCACTTCTTCGACCGCGCCCGCTGGGTGTACCGCGCCCGCTGGGACGGACCTTTGGCCCGCTAATCTAGCTGCGCCTTTTAGTCTCAACAGCCCTGTACTTGGGGAGGGCGAAAACAGGATTCTTGTAACCGACCGCGTCGGATTTTTCTATAGTGTGGACCCGGCGGTCGGTGGAGTTTTTAGCGGATCTATTCCTGCTGCCGGCAACTTCATTTTTTCCGAAAAATTGGCAAGTACAGGTTTTGACGACGGCCCGCTTCTGGACGTGACGACTGGCGATGCGTACCTATTCGCCAGAGGCGATTGCACCGGCGTCTCGTGCGCCAATCCCGCGGTAGCCGCCGTAATTCAGGTTCCCTTATCTACTTTTGCCGACAACGCCACGATCGGGACTGACGGCATTACCGAAGCTGTCGTCTCATCTACCACCCTTCCAGCTACGGCCTTGTACAATGGAACTTTTGACAATGCCTACTACACCTCGGCGGGCGGTACCGGCAAATTGTACACTTGCGGCGTAAGCGGCGGGTTCAACGTCCTATATCAGATTTCAATTACCACCGGAACTATGAATACTACTGCAGCCCTCGGACCCACATTGACCAACGCCAATGTTGCCTGCTCGCCGATTACCGAGTTTGAGAACGGAGCCACGGACCGAATGTTCTTGAGCGTCACGGGCAGCGCAGAGACGAACGCGACCATAAATTGCCCGTCGAATACCGGGTGCATCATGTCCTTTAACATCACCAGCCCCACATGGAACTCAAGCACTAAAACCTCTGCGACGACGTCTGTCACATCCGGCACCAGCGCCATCATCATCGATAACTCATCATCGGCCGGCGGAGCTTCGCAGGTTTACTTTACTCCATTGGCCAACCAGTCATGCGCGACTGCCGTAACGGGTGGATATGCGGCCGGCACTACAGGCGGCTGCGCGATCCAGGCATCGCAATCGGCATTAGGAGAATAGCAATAACAGGGGGTTAACAAACTTGGACATCGAGAACAAATCGACGAAAGACAAGGCATGTGAAACGTCCGCTTCGCCGGCGAAAAAACCATACAAGGCTCCTTCCTTTCGGTTCGAGTCTGTTTTTGAGATATCGGCGCTGGCGTGCGGCAAGGTGCAATCCAACCAGGGTAACTGCGCGAGCAGCAGAAAAGTCTCATAGCTCGTCGGTTAAGGCGCTTATGAAACGACGGGAAAATGTGGCGGCGCTGGCGTGTGGTCTGGCTTGAGAAATTATCCGCACATTCGGAGAAGTTCGCCTTCGTGTCTTCAGCGCCAGCATGGGGCCTTCCATCTTTGCCGGTGATCTGATTTCCGTCCAGCAGCCCGCGGTTTCCGAAATTTCAAGCGGGGGAATCGTGCATTACTCGCGCGAGGGACGATCGTTCGCTCACCGTGAGGTTTCCCGCGCGGGCCTTCCACGCCAAATCGAACGAGGTCCTCATTCCAGCGTGCGTGAATTGGAAGCCGCGATCGCCGGGTTCATCGCCGTTTACAACGAGCAGCCTAAGCCTTTTATGTGGGCCAAGAGTGCCAATGCCCATTCTCAACAGCATAGCCCGATTCGCTTCCCGCACTCCGGCCGCACAGGGCCCAAACAAGATGTAAGAAATCAATGACTCAGGAGACTAGAGGGTGAGGATGAGGCACGTTGTGGTTCCGTGCGCGTAAAGTTTCCCTGCTGAGTCATACAGTCGTCCTTCTGCCGTGGCGATCCGCTTCCCTGAATGGATGACCTTCCCCTCCGCCCGTACCTCTCCGGTATCCGAGGTAATTGCTCGCAGATAGTTGACTTTAATTTCCAGTGTCGCGTAACTGAATCCAGCCTCAAGGGTGGAGTGCACGGCACATGCCATGCAGGAATCGAGGAGGGCGGCGGTAAATCCTCCATGAACGGATCCGATGGGATTGTAATATTCCAATTTCGGATTGCCGACAAAAGCAGTAGACCCTCGCTCCACATGCACCAGGCGAAAGTCCAGTGCCCGCTGAATTGGCGGTGCAGGCAGTTTACCTTCCATGATTGCTGTCAAAAGTTGCAGGCCGGACATGGTCTTTGCGGTGCCCGGCGGCACGACTCCGTACCGATCTGCGTGACCAACACAACCCATCACTCTTCGCTCCCGCGGGATTTAGTAGCAGGTTTCGCCGTGTCTCCAGAAGATCGCTCCATCTGGTCATCAATGATATCAGATGCCAAGGTTTCCGCCAGGCGATGGCTGCGTCGAATGTGACAGAACAATTACGCGCAAAGGTTCCAAAGATGGGCCCCAGTGGAACAACTTTCAACAGATGGAGAATGCAGGCGGTGAACGAAACAGATTACTCCATGAAATGAACCATACGGATGCGACCTACGAGGGAAGCTGAATCGAGGTGACACCCTTTTACAATTCGGCAACACTCGGGATGATATCGATAATATATGAAGTTTGAGATTTACCGCGGCCGTTGAAGTTATCCCGCTCTCCTCTTGACCGGTGCGTCCACGGAAATCAAGGAGTGGGAACGGTTGCCGAAACCTGCGTCGAATCCGCGCTTTGCGCGCCGGCGGCAGTGACAGATGTAACTACATAATAATACGTCTGCCCAGCCTGGACGGTGGAATCCGTATAGGAATCTGTCGCCACAACGGAAGAGTCCAGTTTCGAGTACGGTCCGCCGGAAGCCCCGGAGCGGTATACATTGTAGCCCGCCACGGTCGACGTGCTCGAAATCCAGGTCAGCGCCACGGAATGGGGAACCGTCTGCGTACCGTCCCCCGAAAGAGAGATTGTCGCCGGCGAATTTGAGGCGTTGCTCGCCACCGTCACGCTGCCAGGCAAATTACCGGCGGTCAGGGGAGAAAATGTCGCATCCAATGTCGCGGATTGTCCGGGCGCCAGAATTAAACCAGCGGAAACACCGCTCGTGGAATAGGGCGCGCTTGGAGCACTGACTTTCGACACGGTGACATTGGAATTTCCCGCGTTCGTCAAAGTTACGCTCAATACGCTGCTTTTTCCGACAGCTACGTTTCCGAAATTTAAACTGGATGCGCTCGTGGTGAGAAGCGCCGTGGCCGCCATTCCGGTTCCGCTCAAGGAGACCGTGCTCGGCGAACTGGAGATATCACTCATGACGGAAACATTGCCCGACAAAGCTCCGGCCACTTTCGGCGAAAAAACGACATTAAATGCGGCTTGTTTTCCGGCTGCAATCGTTAGAGGAAGCGAAATACCCGTAATCGTGACTCCGGCCGCCGCGGTACTTGCCTGCGTAACCGTAAGGTTCGATCCGCCTCCATTCGATATCGTGATCGATTGAGAAGCCGTATCCCCTATGGCCACGGAGCCAAAACTGACCGACGACGGCGCTACTGAAATCGTGGCGGCGCCGGGCGTGCTTTGCTGGCTTGACGCGGGCTTGGACGCGCCGATAAGACCGATGCAGCCCGAGCTGGATAGGATTGCGGAAAGTAGGAGGGCCAGAGCGGCAACAGGAATCGCTTTCTTGCCCGTGGAATTCGCGTGCGTCGCGCGTTTCCCCGCGCCACCGAACCATTCGTTCATCCTCAATGTTTTCATTCATGCGATTGTGTTGTGCGGAAAGCGGGAGGGACTACTGTCCCAACGTACATTTAAAGGACAGGGGAAAAAACCTGCACCCCGCGGACGGGTGCGGAGGGAAGGGGCGGACCGGACTTCGATTCCATTGTTCGGCCCGCCGAATTGGATTCGTTTATGTCCCGCCCCAATCTAGGGGACGGTGGCTGAAACTTGGGCCGAGTCGGCGCTCTCTGCGCCGGTGGATTCAACCGAAGTAACAACATAGTAATATGTCTGACCCGCTTGAACAGCTGTGTCCACATACGTTGTCGCTGCGACGAGCGTGGAATTCAACTTCGTATACGGGCCGCCGCTCACGGTGGACCTGTACACATTGTAGCCGGACACCGTGGACGTGCTCGCAGCCCAGGTCAGCGTAACCGAGTGCGATACCGGCTGCACCCCCGTTCCGGACAGCGTAATCGGCGCTGTGGAATTGGTGGCATTGCTGGTGACCGTGACGCTGCCGGTTATAAGTCCCGTCCCCGCCGGGGCGAAAGCGACATTTAGATTTGCCGATTGTCCCGGCGCCACAATCTGTCCTGACTGGATACCACCTGCCGAATATCCGGCGCCGGATAGGGTGACGTTCGAAATCGTGACATTCGAATTCCCGCCGTTGGTAAAAATCACGGGCAGGATGCTGTTGCTGCCGATATTGACACTCGAAAAATTCAGGCTCGTCTGGTTGGCATTGAGAATGAATGTCGCGGCATTCACCGTCAGCGTGGCGGCGCTGCTGGTGATATTACCCGCGGGGTTGGTAACGGTAACGGTGAATTGCTCGCTACTGTTCCCTGTAGTCGTCGCGGGAGTGGTGTACGAAGAGGAAGTCGCGCCGTTGATGGCGGTTCCATTCATTTTCCACTGGTAGGTCAGGGGCGCCGTTCCCGCCGCCGTAGCCGAGAAGCTCGCGGTCTGTCCGGCAATTACGGTCTTGCCGGCCGGCTGTGTGGTGATAGACGGCGGAGCATTGACGGTCAATGTGGCCGCGTTGCTGGTCACGTTGCCCGAAGCGCCGGTAACGGTCACGGTGAATGAGGCGCCGTTATCGGCAGCGACCGTGGCCGGGGTCGTGTAGGAAGCCGAGGTCGCGCCGCTGATTGCGGAGCCGTTCTTATTCCACTGATAGGTAAGGGTCCCTGATCCCGCCGCGGTCACGCTGAGCTTAGCGGTCTGCCCAACGGCCACTGTCTGGCTCGCGGGCTGCGTCGAAATCGTTGGAGGAACATTGACGGTCAGAGTGGCAGCGTTGCTAGTCGTGTTGGAAACACTGTTGGTGACAGTCACCGTGAACTGCGCATTGTTATCCGAAGCGGCCGCGGCCGGGGTCGTGTACGAAGCCGAGGTTGCGCCGCTGATGGTGGCGCCGTTCTTCTTCCATTGATACATAAGAGTCGCCGTGCCCGTCGCTGTCACCTTGAACGTCGCCGTTTGTCCAACCGTGACGGCTTGATTTGCGGGCTGCGAGGTAATCGATGGCGCGACGGGGGACGCAGTCACCGTGAGAGTCGCGGGATTGCTGGTCAGACTCCCATCGCTATCGGTCACGACAACCGTAAATTGCGCGCCATTCTCCGAACTCGTCGTTGCCGGCGCCGTATAGGACGCTGCGGTTGCGCCGCTGATTGCCGTTCCACTCATCTTCCACTGATAGGTAAGGGTTCCTGATCCCGTCGCCTTGACCGAAAAGGTTGCGGCTTGTCCGGCGGTGACGCTCTGGCCCTCCGGCTGCGCCGTGATGGCGAGCGCCGTCATCCCCGTTCCGCTGAGGGAGATAGCAAGCGGAGAATCCGTCGCGTCGCTGGCTATGGAGACGCTGCCGGAAACGTTCCCGGCGCCCGTCGGAGCAAATTGAACCTGGAAGGCATGATTTTGCCCTGCTGCGATGGAAACCGAAGACATTCCTCCCACGACACTGAAACCCGCACCGCTGACGGTCGCCTGAGAAATCGTGACCGCCGCTGTGCCTGTGTTGGTCAGAGTCAAAGTCTGGGGGCTGCTCGATCCCGCTACAACATTTCCAAAATTCAGACTCGTGGCGCTTGCCGCAATTGTTCCCGAGGAAGCGGTATTTGAAGTCGAATTCGACTTGGTCGCAGGTGTTCCGGCACCCGTCAAACCCACGCAGCCCGCAAGCGACAGCATCGCGAGAAATGCAAGAATCGAGACGAAAAAGCCGAGCGGCGCTCGGCGGTTGAGAGTTACGTGAGAGCGGAGACGAAGATTCGTGTAAGCGTTCATAACGAATTCAGCTTAGGTTTTGCTTGGAAAAGCCCTCTACTGGTCCGCCGAACAAACCTGGTACAGGTCATTCAGCTGTACGGAGGAACACCGCGGCGATGCTCACTTCACGCTGGTACAGTGGACCGCTAGATCGGGATGAGGCCGGTTAGAACTGGCATGAAACCGAAAGCTGCCATGTCAATGGAACAGGAACCGTGCGGAGCCGTTCGTCGGAGGAGAGTTGCGGTGCTGTGCTAGACTCAAGTATGTTGGGGTTCGGGATTCGATGCTGGAATCATGAAAACTCAGGACCTTCCGCACCAGCGAGCCTGCGCTGCGTGGTCGAATCGAATTCTCACGCTTTCCCTGTTGGGCATTGCCTTTCTCACCCTTTTTCCATTTCAAATCCATTTTGCGGCTAGCCACGTCCCTCACAGATCTCCCTTTCTATTGGGATCGTCAACGAAACCGCTCCCCTCTTTGGATTTTTTTCTAAACGTTCTCTTGTTTGTTCCACTCGGATTTGGTCTTTGCGCCCAGGTGCGCAAGCGGGGCGGCAGTCGATGGAGTTCACTTCTTCTGGCGCTGGCCGCGGGCGCGAGCGTCTCCTACCTCGTGGAATTGCTGCAGCTCTACATTCCCGCCCGCGATTCGGGCTGGGAGGATGTGATTTCCAATACGACGGGCTCGGTCGCGGGATTCTTTCTGTTCGAGCTTTGCGGCGGCGCCATCCTGGAGGCGCTGTCGAAATTCCAGGATTTATTGGAAGGCTGGCTCTCCCCGCGCCGGGCCGCCTTACTGCTAGTGGCTTATTTTGCAGCCTGCTTTGGCATTTCCGCGATTCTGCAAAACGAAACGCGCCTAAGCAACTGGGACCCTCAATGCATTCTTCTCGTCGGGAATGATGCCTCGGGCCAGAACCCTTGGAGAGGACAAATCTTTCTCTTGCAAATCTGGAACCGAGCGCTTCCGGAACAGGCGATTCGACGGATAAGCGGGCAGGAATCCAAGGAGGATGCGAGTGCGGGCTTACTCGGATCCTATGACTTCGCGAGCTCTCCGCCGTATCAGGACCAAAGAAATTTTTTGCCGGCGCTCGGCTGGACCCCGGAACAGCCGCAATTCACGAACGCCCGGGCATCCGAATTGGACGGCAGGTCCTGGCTGCGCACGAATTTACCAGTTGGAAATCTCACTCGAGAGATCATGAAGTCGAGCCAGTTCACGGTCCATATTGTCTGCGCACCAGCGGCAACACAAGATGCGAGCGGCCGCATCGTCTCCCTCTCGCAATCGGCCGAAAATGTTAATTTTCAACTGCGGCAGCAGGGAGCAAATCTCGTGTTCTATTTTCGCAATCGGCTGTCGGAGACGCGCTCCGTGCTTGCGTGGCCCGTGCGCGGCGCTTTCGAGGCCGGGAAAACGCGGGACATCGTCGCGTCTTACGACGGATCGGATGCGTTCCTCTACTTGGACGGGAATCGTGTGCCGCAGACCTATCGCCTGAGTCCCGGTGCAAGTCTCGTGCACAGTTTCTATTTCATCAGGGCCGCGGATCTGCAGGGGTGCGTCATCGTGTATGAGGCGCTCCTCTTTTTGCCCGCAGGATTGTTGATCGGGCTGGGAGCCGAGAAGTGGTCCAGACAGAAAATCTTGGGCCTATGGATGCTTGCCCTCGGTTTGGCCCTCCCGGCGGTGCTGCTTGAGATTCTCCTGGCCGGGATGAGCGGGCGAAGGATCTGGGTGGGGAATATCGCGCTTTCACTCGTTTTCGGGCTGGCAGGAGTACTGCTGATCAATGCCGATCGGAGCTTCAAAAATTCTGCCGCCGCTTCTTGAGATTCCCGGGAACACCAATCTCCCCGCCGCGGCGGGCGGTTTGCATGACGCCATTCAGGAGAATGGCGTTGCCGGGTTTAGCCGAAAACCGTGGCGGCCATGCCCCATTTGTGGCGGATGGAAGCATCGAGCTTGCGGAATACGATGCCGTCAACGATGTACCCGAGCAGCGCGATCAGGACCATGACCGCCACGACCAAATTGATGTCGTTCAAATCACGGCCTGTCATCAGAAGCTGGCCGAGACCCAGCGAAATGTAAATCATTTCGCCGGTGATCAGCGAGCGCCACGCGAAGGCCCATCCCTGTCTCAATCCGTCGAGCAGGTACGGGAGGCTCGCCGGCAGCAACACGTGCCAGAACATCTGCGGCCCTTTCGCACCCAAATTGCGGCCGGCCATGGACAAGATGCGCGGCACATTGTCGAAGCCCGCCTTGGTCGACTGCGTCACGGCCAGCAGGGAGCCGGTGATGGTCACGAAAATAATCGCCGTCTCGCTTAAACCAAACCAGAGCAAGGCGATGGGCACCCAGCAAGCGCTGGGAAGGCTTTGCAGGCTGAGGATCACGCGCCCCAGCGTGTCCTCCAGAAATTTATTGGAGGCCAGAAGCATTCCCAGAAGAATTCCGAGAACCACGGAGATGGCGTAGCCAATCACGACTCGCCGCAGGCTCACGCCGATGCCGATCCAGAGACTGTGATCTTTAAATCCGTCGTACAACGACTGCGCCACTCCGTGCGGAGTGGGAAAGAGATACGGCGGCCAAATTTTCGCGACCGCCAGCGCTTCCCAAAGCGCGAGCACGCCGGCGGCAAAAATTAATTGGTTAACGCTTTTCTTCACGGGAATACTCCGCATTGAAGGAACGCTCAATCTCTTCCCGCAGCTGCCCGAGAATTTCCTTGGACAGGTAAGCCACGTCGGAACCCTCGACGTGCCTCGGGCGCTGGAGATTGATCTGAAACTGCTTCTTGATGCGCCCGGGCCGAAAACTCATCAGCAGCACGCGGTCTCCCAGGCGCACGGCTTCCCGGACGTTGTGCGTGACGAAGACGATGGTCGGCGAAGTTTCCTTCCAGATGCGTTCGAGCTCATCGTGCAGCATGTCACGCGTCTGGGCGTCGAGCGCGGCGAAGGGCTCGTCCATCAAGAGGATTTTCGGACCGAGCGCGAGCGAGCGCGCCAGCGCCACGCGCTGCTTCATCCCTCCGGAAAGCTGATGAATGTAGTGATCTTCAAAATGGGAGAGGTGAACCATGCGCAGGAAAACTCGCGCCCGATCTTTCCTTTCGATTTTCGATACGCCGGCCATTTTCAGGCCGAACTCCACGTTTTGCCGGACCGTCAGCCACGGAAACAGCCCCAACTCCTGGAACAGTAGGATTCGATCCGTGCCGGGACCATTTACGGGACTGCCGTCAACGGTGATTTCTCCGGTGGTGGGGCGGTCCAGGCCAGCGAGCAAATGAAGCAGAGTGGATTTTCCGCAGCCCGACGGCCCAACGATGCAGACGAATTCTCCTTGCTCGATTTCGAGATCGATGTTTTGCAGTGCGGGAGTGAAGGAACCTCGCGAATTCGCATAGCTTCGGAAAACGCCGCTCAACGCTATGCTTTCTTTTCGCATGGGTTGGGCCGTTTGCCGAAAGCCGCCGTCGACGGAGGCCTTCTTGCCGGTTTTCAGCGGCTCCGGCAGCTCATCGTTTTCAGGCGGCACTCGGCCCCCGCCAATCGAACGGTTAAACAGGTCTATAACGTAGTTCGTCATTGTACGAGTCTCGCCTTCTTTTCGCGCAGGACTTCATTCAACAGGGTCAAGTCATAGAGTCCGGAAAGATCCGGCGGCGTTCTGCCGAGGAAACCCTCGTCAAATGCTTGTTGGGTGGAGGTGAGTAACGATGAGCGAAGCGGATCGTACGTCACCGCCATCCGGGAAAACGCGTCGTCGAGCACTTCGGGCGCCAGGGGCTTTCCCGTTTCTTTTTGCAATTCCTGGTTCATGATTTGTTTTGCCTGCGCCGGATTCTTATTGATCCAGTCCGTAAGTTCCACGTGAGCGCGTAGAAAATTCTTCACCACGTCGGGATGCTCCTGGAGAAATTTGGGGCGAAGGATGAGGTCCGTGATGACGAACTCGCGGTTCGGCCAGAGGTCGCGCTCATCGAGAAAAATCCGGCCGCCCGCTTCATGAACCAGGCGTGCCGCCCACGGCTCGGGAGCCCAGGCCGCGTCGAGCTGCCCCTTCAAGAAGAGGGTGAATTGGTCGGCGTTCGTGATCGGAAGGACCTGAACGTCGCCGCCCCTTTCCCGCGGCTTGAGGCCGTTGGCTCGCAACCAGGCTCGCAGCGCCACATCCTGCGAGTTGCCCTGTTGCGGCGTCGCGACTTTCTTGCCATGAAAATCCGAGGCCTTCTGAATCCCCGCGCGTTGCCGCACGACCAGAGAAGCGCCGCCGCTCGCGGCTCCCGCAATCACGCGAACCGCTTCGCCCTGCGAACGGACGTAGCCTGTCACAGTGGGATTCGGGCCTACGTACGTGAGGTCGATCGCATTGGCAAACAGCGCTTCAATCGCGGACGGCCCGGCATTGAACGCTTTCCATTCGATTTGGACGCTTGGTCCAACAGCTTTCTCAAACTGGCCGCCCGCGCGTCCCACGAGCGCCTGGGCGTGCGTGATATTCGGGAAATAGCCCACGCGCAGGGTGAGGGGTTTTTGCTGGGCGCCGGTTGAGGAGGCGGTGAGAAAAAAGATTGCCAACAGAATACTCGTTGGCCATATTTCCCCGAGCCCTTTGCTCGTAAACCGCCGAGTTTTGGAGACTTTCCTCATTATGAATTGCCTGCCTTGGGCGCTCCCAAAATAAAAATCCCACCGCCAGTTTTGTTCCGGCGGTGGGATTCTAGAATTGCTCGCTATGATTCTAGACTATTTAGCTCCCGGCGCCAGAAGACGCGCACATACAGCAGGTACAACAAAGGCAAGCCTGCTTGGTCTTCCGGACGTCGGAAATCATGCGTTAAAAGTACAAAATGGTAGCTCCAAAGTCAATGAGTCAATTGGCTGGAGGTAAAGGGGTGCGTCACCGCGCCTTCCAGACCACGTTCTGGTCCCTCTCGAACAGGATAAGTGAAGCCGCGGATGCGTCTTCATTCACATATCCCGATCCAACCGTGTTGGGGAATCGTGCCTTGTGCGTGGATATGGACATTGCCGTCCTTCACGCACTAGCCGACCGTTTTCTTGTGAACATCGAGCCCGATGTAATGGATACTATGCATCGAGGAGTCCCCTTGCCTGTTTCCGAAACTGCACGCTCGCTGCGTTCGGCTTTTTTGGGCTTAGCGCTCCTCCCCCGGCTTATTCGTTCGAATACATCAGGAGTTTGAGTCAGAAGCCCGGGTATCATTTGTCGTGAAACGCTGAGCGATCCGCGCAACTCGCAATCGGGAATACAGGCGTGCCGCTACGATGCCGTGTAGGCGCTTTTCGACGAGTAAAGGCACACTTCGCGGACATAGAATCGAAAGGAGAATCGGGATGAGAACTGCAATTCTAGCGATGTCTGAATTTATCGCCTTTTCAGCTGGTGTATTCGGGCACGCAAACGACAAACTTGTGGGCACGTGGAAACTGGTGTCCGCCTCGAGCACAACCTCGGCCGGGGAGCCAAGCACAGCTCCTTATGGTCCCAGCCCCGTGGGTTTTCTCACTTACACTGAAGATGGCAGAGTAAGCGCCCTGATCAGCTACGGCGGGCGAAAGCCACTCTCTGTCGGAGGCGCGGCTCTCGCGCTGCAGGAAGAACAGGCGGAGGCGTTTAAGACATTTCTTGCCTATGCCGGACGGTACACGGTCAGCGGTGACAAGGTGACCCATCACATCGAAATCTCATCCATTCAGAACTATGTAGGTAAGGACCTGGTCCGTGGCATCAAATTCCAGAGCGACCAAATCGCTTTGGTTACACCGCCGACGACTGTGAACGGAAAAATACAGACCGTCGAATTGATTTGGCAACGTCTGCCGCCCGGCTCCTGATCGGCGAGCTTCCTGAATTCGCACCGTTTATGAGGACTTGACCTACAAGCTGCCCCTCTTCGTTGACTTGCCTCCGGTCGCGCCCCTATGATGGGATCGCTATGGTAAACACGCAGATTCGGAACGTAGCGATCATCGGTACGGGCTTGATCGGCGCGAGCTGGGCGGCGCAGTATCTGGCAAGCGGTTTCGACGTCATCGCGACGGATCCCGCGCCAAACGCGGAGGCCAACTTACGCAAGGGCGTCGACGAGGCATGGAAGTTACTCACGGTCATTGGCCTTGCTTCCGGTGCAAGCCGCGACCGACTGACCTTCACTGCCGATATGAAGGAGGCGGTGTCGAAGGCCGATTTTGTCCAGGAGAACGTTCCGGAACGACTCGTCTTGAAAGCCAAGGTGTTCGCCCAGATGGACGAATTCGCTCCTCCGGACACGATCCTCGCTTCGAGCGCATCCGCCATCACCATGGATAACATTCAGTCGGGCTGTAAGCATCCCGAGCGCTGCGTGATAGGACATCCCTTTAATCCTCCTCACGTCATTCCCCTTGTTGAAGTAGTAGGTGGGGCGAAGACGTCCGAGGCGGTGATCGAACGAGCCATGGCGTTCTACGCATCCATCGGCAAGAAGCCGATCCGGCTGCGCAAGTCTGTCCCGGGCCATGTCGGGAACCGGCTTCAAGCGGCGCTCTACCGAGAGGTTCTCTATCTCATTCAGCAAGGCGTCGTCAGTGTGGAGGATGCAGACATCGCCGTGTCTTATGGGTCGGGGCTTCGGTGGGGTGTGATGGGCCCTAGCCTGCAGTGGCATTTGGGCGGCGGGCCCGGCGGAATCCGTCACTTTGTGGAGCAATTCATGGATGGCTTCGCGGGCCTAATGAGGAAACTCGAAATGCCCGACGTCACGCCGGCACTGATGCAGACGGTTATCGATGGCGTGCTGAAGGAAGCAAATGGCCAATCGGTCGAGCAGCTTGCTCAGGCGGAGAACAACGTGGTGTTGGAACTTCTCGCGCTACGCGCAAAGGCAGGCAGAACACTCCCATAAAAGATATAAATTGGAATGCCTTCCTCGGTTTACGAACGGCACGTCGGAAGAATCGCCAAAGTGCAATTCGGTTAAAGGCTACATTTTCATCAAAGACGGTGTTCAATATCAAACGAGGCGCATAGCCAAGGGGCGGTCTGTCCTCGGAGCGCCACCTGATAAGTCCGGCGGTCTCGCATGAAATTAAGTTAGGAATGACCGATCAATTGCATTCGCGGGATTCTGATCTCAGCGTCAAAGGATTTTCGAACACCGATCGCCATTGTAACGGGGTTCGCATTTTTGAAACTCCTGCTGGCGAAGGAACTCAATCACTCTGGAGGAAACGTTGCGTCCAGTCCTCATGCTGGCGTATCCTGACCCCCGCAGATTCTGCCAAGAACGCGTCTCGCCCCTTTTGCACTTCATATCGTTTCCCATAGAAGACCCACCTACCATACTGAATCCATTATGGTTGCGCGCTAACTTTGGAGGTTTTTCCGGATCGTTCTGTGTTAAACTTACGCCCATTAGGTTGCGAGCTTCTGTGTGACTGAAGTTCTGATCGTGCAGGGAGGTTGGGTTGTCCAAGGTTTTCGCTCCGGTCAAAAAAGTGGTTTTCAGCGACGAAATTCTGCAGGACCCGTATCCCACCTACGCCCGCCTACACGAGGAAGGTCCGTTGCATTTCCTGGATGTCGGCAGCAAGTTTGCAGTATGGTCGATTATCAGCCACTCCGAGTGTTCCTCGATTGCCAAAGATCCCAGACTTTCCGCCAAACGCGCGCAGCAGATGCTATTGCCTCTGCCAATCAGCCGCCAGGCCGAGTTTGGCGAACTCGCGCGCATGTTCAGCTTGTGGTTGATTTTCATGGACCCGCCGGAACACACCCGGCTGCGCAAGCTTCTCAACAAGGGATTTTCGCCCGCGGCGATAGAAGGCTTGCGCCCGCAAGTCGAGGCCATCGTCGATCGAATGCTGAAGCCCTTGCGGCATGGCTCCGAAGTTGACCTTATGAGCGAATTCGCCAACCCCGTTCCGGTACGCATTATTCTGGAAATGCTCGGAATCCCGCAGGAGCTGAACGAAACATTCGTCGATTGGTCGCGCGCCATCGCCGTGTTTCGAGGCAGTCCGGATCGAACGGTGGAACACGCGCAGGCGGCGCAAGACGCCCTGATCGGGTTAACCGAATTTTTCCGAAAGACCGTGGCGGAGCGGAGACGCAACAAGGGGAACGACCTGATCAGCCTTCTCATCGACATCGAGGAAGAAGGAGAAGTGCTGACCGAAGAAGAGCTATACGCGCAGTGCATCGCGCTGCTTTTCGCCGGGCACGAGACCACTCGAAATCTGATCGGCAACGGAATGTACACGCTCCTGAAGCACCCGCAAGAGACGGCGGAATTACGAGACAACCCGGACATGATCCGCACGACCGTGGAGGAGATTCTGCGTTATGAGAGCCCCGTGCAATTAACGGCTCGCGTACTGAAGGAAGAAATCGAGGTTTGCGGCCAGCGTATACCGAAGGGATGGACGATGCTATGCATGCTGGGCGCGGCGAACCGCGATCCAAAACAATTTAAGGAACCGAATCAGTTGAACCTGAAGAGGCTGAACAACCAGCACTTGGCGTTCAGTGCGGGTCCGCATTTTTGCATTGGAAGCCAACTCGCGCGACTAGAGGGACAAATTGCGCTCCTGAATCTGGTGCAGCGCTTTCCGGAGATGAAGCTCGCCGGCCCGCGACCGGAGTGGGCTCCTACATTTGGATTGAGGGGCCTGAAAAGTCTTCCGGTAATCGTGTGAAAACCTCATTCGAGCGGTTGAGTCACAGCGACGGCGAGTCGGCTTATAGAAGCCCGGGTTCCTGATGCAGAAATCCCATCTGCTTCCACGGTGTTATCTCCCGAACTGCGCCTATATATTGCTGGGTATTCTTTTCGCGACGTATGCAGTAATGCTTTTTATAGAGTCGAGATTTTCTGGAAGTACGTCTTCATCGCGCACCGTGATGGAAAACTGGCGCTCTAGAAAGCTGATTAATTCCAAGATGCCAGTGGAATCGACCACGCTGCCGAGTAGCGAATCATTGTCAGCTAATTGCTCGGAACGGCCAAAGAGGAAGTTACTCACCAAGAAGTTTCGCGTTTCACGCTCAATGTCTGCTGGCTGCATTGTCCGGATAGCTCCTGTGCTATTGGTTTGAGACTTGTGTTACGAGAAGTTGCGTTGAGCCGCAGGCGAGATCAACCTGAATGGTGGCCACCTGTGGTCTCCAATTGATATCAGTCATTACAGCCCATCGTATTGCAATCCCGTCGCCATCGTATGCTTTTGTAACCCATTTATAATTAGATAGATATGAGTTCAATGTTCATGCCATAGGAACTTTCATTCTCCTTATGGGAAACCCTCTACCTGCGAGTGCGTCCGTCGTGCCTTACCTAGTTGCGGTGAACCAGCTCCTGCTAGTGGATTAAGAATTGTCTTTTTGGAGGTTGCGCTGAAAGAGCGCCGGCATGGAAGGGCTCTTGCGATTTGCCGGTATAGCCTTCGGCGCTGGCATCGGCGGCAAAGGGTCCGAGAGCGCTTCCAGGTTGACTCTCGTCAACGGGGTTCCAGGACAGTTCAGCTAGCTCTCTTTGCTGAGAAACTTCCGGGCATATCGACGCACTTGGCGGCTGTCGTGAATCTGACTGAAGGATTCGGCTTGGGCATTCGCCATCGCGATTAGAGCTTCCACGGTCGACACATCGTCGCCGCCCATGCGGCGCGCCAAAATTTCTTCCACTGCGCAGCTAGCTCGGAGAATTTTGCCCCGCCAGGAAGCCGCCGTCGAGAACCAGGGACTGGCCCGTCATGAAAGATGCGCGGTCCGAGCACATCCATACCACGGCTTCGGCGATTTCCGCCGGTCTTCCAAAACGGCCGATGGGATGGCAACTAAGAGCGTATTTGTGGGCCGCCGGAGCGCCAAAAACCCGGTCAGCCAAAGGCGTTTCGACCGCCGCGGGACACACCGCGTTGATCCGAATCCCACCTTTAGCGTTTTCCAGCGCGGCGGCCTTCGTCAGCCCTATCACTCCATGTTTGCTCGCACTATACGCTGCTGCCCCAGCAACACCGACCAGGCCGGAAATCGACGCCATGTTTACAATAGCTCCGCCACCGCCCTGCCTGATCATCTGCCGAATTTCGTACTTCAGGCAGAGCCAGACGCCCTTGAGATTGATGTTGATGGTCCGATCCCAGTCTTCTTCGGATTGTTTGGTAAGGGGTACCCAAACGCCCTCGATCCCGGCGTTATTGAAGGCGACATCCAAGCGGCCAAATTTCTCCACCGCCTTCTGAACGAGCATATCGACTTCGGAGGCTTTCGACACGTCGGTTTTCACAAACAAGCCATCGCCGCCGGCGGCACGGACCAGCTCGATGGTTTCCTCGCCTTCCGGTTCGCGCCGGCCTGCAACCACCACTTTGGCTCCCGCCTTCGCGAAAAGTACGGCGGTTTCACGGCCAATACCCGAAGTCCCGCCAGTCACGAGCCCAACTTTGCCTTCCAAATTCGTTGTCATAGTTTTCCTTCACAAATCGGAACTCTCCACATAGACCCGCAGAGCGCGGGCGTTGCGTGCGGCTTCCGTCAAACGGCTATGTCCAAACACCTTCCATGAGGAGGCCGGTGAGTGTCAACTGTGTTTTTCTTCTTCTCTGTTTTCTTCTCCCTTCCTCTGGGTCCTTGCGTTTGAGCCGAGCCGCCTCTGTTGCCATCCTTCCATCCGTACTCTTCTGCTGAGCGCTTTTCGCTCGATGCAAGGTGGGCGCTCTCGTTTCGGCACGGGCTAACTGATAATCGGCCTCGGCTCCCCTCTGTTCTATAGGCCGCTGGCGATGTAGTCTAAACCGCTGACCGTCAAGCTGCCGGTACACGTGCCGCTGTTGCATCCCAGGTTAAGTCGAGTGGCTTGGGCGTCGGGTACAAAAGCCCCGAGGGCCCTCGTTTCATCGGGAATCGCCGGATCCCGCTCCCGGCCATTAAATGATGGAATGGAAATTCAATTTAATTGCGCGCCCGTCGGATATTTACATAGAATCGTACTTTGGACTGGAGGATTTCCATGGGAATGCCTGATGGAGAAATTCCAGTGATGCGGTTTTCCTCCTGGCGATTATTGCGTTCACCAGTGCTGATCGCGGGAGTTGCCCTTGCGCTGCATATTGTGCTGCTCTACCAGGATGTACGGCCTCCTTCAGATTCCGAAACCGGGCGCGCGTCGTACGGATTTGAGTTGGGTAACGTGGCATCGTCGATCGCAGCAGGTGACGGCTTCTCATCCCGTCTCAGCACGGTGGCGCGCTCGGCCAGATCGTTGATGAAGGCTTCGACCTGCTCTCGGCTGGCATCTCGCAGAGTGGGGGTGCCACAGTAGTCGGCTGCATAGGCCTTCACGAGGCCAGCATCTAGCGACGTCTCGAGCTTTCGCAACAAGACGCTGCCCACGATATATCCGAGCGCTGCGATCAAAATCATAACTGCAACTACACGGTTGCTATCATTTAAGTTGCGCCCCGCCACCAGCTGTTGGCCGAATCCGAACGCTACAAAAAGCATCTCGCCGGTGATTAAGGGACACCACGCAAAGACCCTCCCCTCTTTCTGTCCGTTCACGGAGTACGCCAGGCTCGCGGCAAGCAGCACGTGCCAAAATAATTGCGGCCCCAGTCTTTGCCAGAAACCGATTCAATCGCGATTACAGGAACGCGGGAGGCCTGGAGGCGCGGGGCGGGATCGAACCGCCGATAAAGGTTTTGCAGACCTTTGCCTTACCACTTGGCGACCGCGCCTCGGATGTAAACTTATTCTACCAGATGGTTCCCCCGGCATCGCCCTTCAACCGCCAGCCGGCGATGCCGCGATTCCCAGGGTTAAGGGAAACTCAATCCAGCTCTCACCATTCCAACTCACCACAGCAGCTTCAGCCCAAACTGTACTTGCCGCGAGCTCGTGGAAGTCGAGGTTATGACACCTGCCGATGCGGACGGCAGCACCGTCGTCGCCGAAGTGAAGACGACCGGGTTCGGATTGTTGAAGTTGGTGCGATTGAAAATGTTGAACAGCTCGGCCCGGAACTGAAGATTGATTCGCTCCGTGAAGAGGAATTTCTTGGCCACGGAAAAATCGGTTTCCACGAGTCCGGGACCTTGCAGGAAATTGCGCGGCGCGTTGCCGTACGTGTTTGGCAGCGGCTGAATGAACGCGTTCGGGTTGAAATATTGCCCAGGCCCGCCCTCGATGATTGACCCCGTAAAATTCGGATTCAAGGACGGCCGGACAGGATTTCGCGAGTCGCCATCGTTCGACGGATTGTAGGAAAGTTGCGGGGTAAACGGCATACCGGACACCAGCGTTTCGATTCCGCTGAGTTGCCAGTTTCCAGTCGCCGTATTCCACCAGCGGTTTTCGCCGGAAGTATTCTTGCGGCCGAAGGGCAGATCGTACGTCGCGTTGATGACCGCGGCATTCCGGACATCGAAGGAAGCCCGGCCGTAATCCGCCTGCAGCGGGTTCAGCGGGTTGGAAACGAACGCCGGAGAGTTCGTCGCGACGCTGGTGTTCATGCTGTCGCCGTCGTCGAGGGCCTTCGCGTACGTGTAGACCCCGCGAATTTGCAGCCCATGGCTGAGCTGGTGGTTCACATCCAACTCGAGACCATTGTAGGAGCTCACGCCTTCCGAGAACCATTGCGTCGTGTTTGACACCGCAGGGTTGGCCAGCGCAGGCGTCCCGGTGAGAGGCGTAGCCAGGCTGGCGTAATAGAAATATGCCCCCGAAGGATAGTTTGCCGGGCACGGCGATGCCGGGCAAATCACGACGCTGCTCGGCACGTTGGCGTCGATCGAAAGAATTTCGTGATACCCGTGCGAGCCGATGTAGCCGACGCTCAGGGTCGTGTTCGGCAAAATCTGCCGCTCGATTTTTAGATCGTACGAAATCACCGTGGGCGTCTGGAGATTGGGTTGCACGCCGCTCGGAATGACGAGTGGCGCTGGAAGCGCGCCTGCGCCCTCGATCTCCGCAACCGTGGCCTTCTTGGACGCTTCCACTATATTGAAGGGGCCGTTCTGGTCCAGGCGGTAACTGAGATTATCGATCAGCGCGTAATAGAGGCCGGCCCCTGCGCGGATCACGGTTTTCTTCGAGCCGAACGGCGACCAGGCGATCCCCGCGCGCGGAGCCGGCAGGAACCGCGCGTTGTTGACGCTGAGAGCGGAGTTGCCGACGGTGGGATCTGTGTTTATCACTCCGTCAGTAAACAAATAATTATATGCCCGGCCGTCCGCTTCGTTCCAGCCGTTGGTGAACTCTCCGCGGAAGCCGAGGCGCAGCTCGAGGCTCGGCGTCAGTTTGATCGCGTCCTCCGCAAAGAAAGCGCCCTCCAGCGAGCGCCAGGCCAATGGCGTGGAGGCCGAGGCGAAGGTGTACGTGCTAATCGAGCCCTGCAGAAAAGTTTGCAGGTTGTTGAACGAAGCCTGGCCATATTGATCCTGGACCAGATTGTCGTTGGCCTGCAGGCGCTCGAACCAGACTCCGAAATTAAACAGGTGCTTGCCGTGCGTGATGCTGACCTGGTCGGCCCAGGTGAAGAGGTTGCGCACCGCAGTGAGATTGCTTCCGGCATTCGTGCCGCCATTGGTGAGCGCCGACGCACCGTTGAGCGTTGTGCCGCCGCCGATCACCACGGCACCAGGCACGTCCACGCCCGTCGTATCGACCCATCCGCCAGTGACTGAGGAGGCCGTCCCGGCGACGCCGCTATTGAAATAGAACGCCCCGCGGGAAAACCCGAAGGTCGCTTTATTGAGAATGCTCGGAGAGAAGACGTGCGTTTCGCTCAGGCTCGCCACCTGCTCCCGCAAGAAAATATCGACTGTGCTATAAGGGTTGGTTGTTGGGGAGAAGGATTGGCTGTCGTCCCCCGTGTAAACGCCGGCGAAAGTGTCCTTGTCCGAAAAGTTCTGATCGAATCGCACTGTTCCAAAGTCCTCACGGATGTGCTGCTGCGGGCTGCTGAGTGCTTCGGCGATTCCGCTATTTAATCCGTTTATGGTAAGTTCCGGCCCGTTCGCAACGGGCCACAAGTTCAGCAAATTGGCGACGCCTTTTCCCAAAACTACGGGTGTCGCCAGCGTTGACGCATTGCAAGACGCGCTGACCGTGGTCAATGCCCCGCAAGGCAAAATTCCGGCCCGCGCGTTCGCGTCCGGAACGAGCGTAACGTCGCTTAGTCCAAGGGCTTGGCGGAACCCTTCGTAATTCGCGAACAGAAACGTCTTGTCCTTCTTGATCGGCCCGCCCAGCGAGCCGCCGAACACGTTGCGCTCGAAATGGGGAATTTGAGGCAGGTCGAAAAAGTTCCGGGCGTCCAGCGCGCTATTGCGCAGGAACTCGTAGGCGTCGCCATGGAGCTGATTGGTGCCGGAGGCGGTCACGATATTGATCTGGGCGCCGGGACGCTTGCCGTACTCGGCGCCATACGCGTCCGTGACCACTGAAAATTCCCGCACCGCGTCGACTCCCAGCAGTTGGCCGCTCGTCCCTCCCGGCGTGTTGTTGACTTCCGACGCGCTGGTAAATTCCACGCCATTGAGGATGTAAAGATTCTCCTGCGGCCTGCGGCCCGAGGCCGAGAACATGTTGCCCACCACGGAATTCGACGTCCCGATTCCGCCGGCCCGCTGCGACGTGTAGTTCACAACGCCTGGATTCAACGTCAGCAGTTGATCGTAGCTGCGGCCGTTGAGCGGCAAGTCCTTCACCTGCGCCTCGCCGACCAGGCCCGAAAAATCGGCGGTCGTCACGGCCAGCTGCATGGCCGTTTCCTCGACGCTGATCGACTGCTGCACGCCGCCCACCGCCAGCATCAGGTTCACCTCGGCGCGCTGACCGATCGCCAGCGTGATGCCCGTTTTCACCTCGGTGCGAAATCCGGTTTGCTCGGCGGACACTTCGTATTTTCCGACGGCCAGCGACGCCGCGTCATATCGCCCCGCGCTGTCGGTGACGATCGCGCGGACCGCGCCGATCTCCACGTTCTTCACTTTTACAGTCGCCCCGGCGATGAGGGCGCCGGTCGTGTCCGTGACGGCTCCGTCGATCGAAGCCTCTCCCTGCGCCCGGGCCATGCGCGGCGCCGTCGCGAAAAATACCAAAAACAAACTTGCGATCGCTTTCCAAATTCCTGTGCTCGTATTCCGTCGGGGCATGAACTTCTTCTCCTGAAAATTTTTCCGGCATCGCCGTTGTTTGTTCGCAAAAAACGGGGCCCAAAAAGAAAAATCCCACCGCCAGTATGGTTCCGGCGGTGGGATTCTAAAATTGCCCGGCTTATGATCCGATTTCTAGATCGTCAGCCTCCCGGCGCCAGAAGACACACACGTACAGCAGAAACAACACAGACAAGCCTGCATGGTCATCTGGGCGTCGCGCTTCATAAGAGGAAAGGAGATTACCGAAGAAGACTCCGAATGTCAAACCGTTCTTAACAATTTGCGGAAAAATTCGAGACCCTGTCATTCCGGGCGAAGCGAGGAATCTCTCTTTTCCTAGGCTTAGACGGGAGAGAGATTCCTCGCTTCGCTCGGAATGACAAAACGAAATACTTTTTCCACATGCCCTTAAAAGAATCGAGGGGGGTTGAATTTCAACCCCCCTCGTAGTTACTCGATTGATTTAGCCGGACTGACTTAGAACGTGAGCTTCAGACCCAGTTGGATATCCCGAGCGGATCCCGAACCGATGAGCGGGTTCCCGGCTATGGTGTCGGGCGTTCCCGGCGAACCGCCGAAAGCCCCGGAGTTCGAAAGGTCATTATTTGCGCCGTTGCCACCAAAGTTACCCGATGCTCCGTAGGGATTGGCGGGGATGGGATGATTGAACAGGTTGAAAATCTCGACACGGAACTGGGCGCCAAACCGCTCCTTGAATGTGAAGTTCTTGAACAGTGAGAAATCCATGTCCTTGAACCCCGAATCGCGGAAGATGTTCCGGCCCATGTTGCCAAAAGCGCCCAGAGCGTTAGGAGTCAGAATCGCGTCGCCCGAGGGGGAGGCATAGCAGCCAGCTTTGTTAAGTGTGGCAATCGCGGCCACATTCGAACCGGCGGCAGTTTGACACTTGCCCCAGAGGAATGACGAGTTGGACAAGGAGGTACCCAAGCCCGTGACTGTGCTGGTTATAGAGCAATTGGATGCGCTACTGCAATAGGGAAGCCCATTCGCGGTACCCTGCATGCTGGCGGGGTTCCCGGTGAAATTCCATTGATCCGCGTTGTCGAACGCTCCGCTGAAATTGTCGGTGTAGTCGTTCGCGAGCCATGGCTGGGCGCTTTGAAGATTGACGATGGCATTGACCTGCCAGCCTTCGAGCAACTGGCCATATCCTTTGATCCCAGGAATGTTGTAAGTGGTGGTGAACGTGAAACGATTCCGGACGTCGAAGTCGCTGCTGGCGTACTGACCCGCCGCCCCCGTGACGCCGTCCTGCGGGATGAGCGTGAAACGGTTCAGCGAACCGGTGTCGAGGCCATGAGCGTAGGTGTAACCGGCGATGAATGACAAGCCGTGAGACAACCGCTTGGTTAGCGTTGCCTGCAGGCTGTTGTAGTTGGAATGGACATCGTTCGTCACCTCGTTCACAAACCCAATCCATGGGAACTGGGAATAGTATGGCCGGCCTTCGTTCGCGGCCAGCAAGCTGGCATTGCCTATGCCCAAGCCCAAGCCCCCCGTTGGAACGCTTGCGCACGCGTTAGCGAGCTGCGCTGCCGTCAGCGTTGCATTCAGACAATACCCTGCGCCCACGGCAGGCTGATTGATGTCGTTAATACCGATCAGCCGCTTGCCGAGGTTGCCGACATAGCCGACCTCCAGCGAGAGGTTGTTGCCGAAGGAGTGCTGGATCCCGAAGTTGAAATTGACGACGTAGGGGGTCCTGAGATTCGGATCCACCCCCATAAGGTTGCACGGACTCGCGTCTTTAACCCCACCAACGGTCAAGCCATCTCCGCAGGCCAAGTGTCCCGATGGGAAGGCTGTTGTTTGGCTAGCACTGCAACCCGTCCCGGTAAGGGAGCTCGACGGATCCCAACAGACGGAGGAGGGGCCGAAAGTGCCAGCGCCAAGCTGGATGTTCCCCCCACCGCCGGGGCAAGTTACTGTGCCTGCGATCAAACAACCGCCCGTCTGGAGGTAGGCGCCCGTAGGCACGGCGCCCAGAAAGACTGACGAACTGTTCTGGAACGAAGGCTGGCTTGTGAAGATGACCGCGCTGAACGTCGAATACATTACACTGAACCCGCCCCGGACCACGGTCGTTCCCTTGCCCGTGACATCGTAGGCAAAACCCAGGCGCGGGGAGAAGTCCTTGTGGTCGGGGGTCCACAGCGTAGAAGTTCCGGATGCACCCTGCTGGGTCATCCCAGTGGGCGACGACGGGTCAAAGTTGGCCCAGTTGTTGCTGGCCTCTTTGAGCGGCGACTGATACGTGTAGCGCAAGCCCAGATTGAGAATCAATTTCGGAGTCAGGTGCCAGTCATCCTGAACGAACGCCGATGTTGACGTCCATTTTTCCACACGGGTGGCGTTGCCGATGATGGCTTGCCCGGTCGTCGGGGCTCCGGCAAAGAAATCCTCGAGGGGGGTGGAGACACCTGGGATAGCCACATCACCATTGAAACTGAACTTGCCTCGGCCCAGATCAGGAACGTCCGAATCGGCCTCGATGTGCGCAAACTCGACGCCGAACTTGAAGCCGTGCTTCCCCTTCAAGTACGAGACACTGTCCTGAATGTCGTAATACGGGTTGGGGGACGAGGATTGGGGACGGTTGTGTTGGCTGCCCCAGCTACCAAAGCCGCTGACGGCGATATTCGGCAACCCGGGCGTCGTCAAGCCCGTGTCGATGGGATCCTTGACGGCAGTGTCGTTCGTTAATTGTTGAATGCTCATGCGGTTGTAGCCAAACCGCAATTCGTTCACCACAGAGGAACTGGGGGTCCAAATCCAGTTTTCAGTGTCAGTCAAAGTTTTGATCGGAAAAGTGTTCTCGAAAGCCGCACTGACAAAGGGGTGATCTTCTCCAGTACCGAGGTAGCGTCCGATGGCCACAAAGCCGGTGATCGTGTTTTTGTCGTTGAGGTGGTAGTCGATTTTTCCGATTCCGTTGTCACTTTGATTAGCATTGGGAAAGGTACTGAGAAAACCCTTACTGCCCGAAGTGTTTACCGGCCACGAGTAGGCGGGAGGAGTGCACGCGAAGGTTGAGGGCAGCGGCAGGCTTTGTCCAACAGCGTTGGGGCAAGCCAAGGCCAGGCTGACCGCGCTCGGTGTAATTCCAGCCCGGTTTAAACCGTTGATCGCTTGCACCATGCTGAGCGTCGCGCTTCCTGTGGCATCGGTCTCGGGGCTGCTCGAGGTGAACGCATTGCCGATGAGGTCACGCAGACCCTCGTAGTTGCCGAAGAAGAACAGCTTATCCTTAATAATTGGGCCGCCGACATCCGCGCCGAACTGCTTCAACTGTGCCGGTGTTTTATCGCAAAGGACCAAAGCGCCAAGCGGGCAGGTTGAACCGGTCGGAGCGATGTTGAAGTAGTTGCGGGCGTCCCAGGCGGCGCTGCGGTAAAACCCGTACGCCGAACCGTGGAACTGGTTGGTCCCCGATTTGATTCCGACGTCCACGACGGAGCCGGGCTTCCAGCCGTACTCCGCCTTGGGATTTTCCTGTGTATTGAATTCCTGGATGGCGTCGATGGGCAGGATCGTCGCCATATCGGTGGTCGGGCTGGACATACCGAGGATGGGGCGAGCGTCAAAGAAATTGGCGTTGATGACGCCGTCGACCATCCAAACCGATTCATCGGCACGGATGCCATTGGTGCTCTGGGTCCAAGGTCCGCCGCCCGGCTGGACCATCACGCCGGGGCGCAGACCAAGCAGCATCTGGTAGTTGCGTCCGTTCAAGGGCATATCAATGATATCTGCGTTATCGAGTGTGCCGCCCAGGGTGGCGTTGGTGGTCTCCACCAGAGGCACGGATTCAGTGACCGTAACGGTCTGCTCCTGCCCACCGGGCTGAAGGCTCAAGTCGATTCGAATCTCCTGGCCGACCTGCAGCAGGATACTTTGTCGCTCCAGCTTCTTGAACCCTTTGGCCTCTGCGCGGACCAAATAGGTGCTGGGACTCAAGGTGGGAGCATTATATTCCCCGGCATCATCCGTGGTGAGCGTTCGCGTGACGCCTCTCTCCGTGTCCAAGACGGTTACCGTGGCGCCCGCTACGACGCCGCCACTGCTGTCAGTGACCGTTCCGAGAATGCGGCCGAAACTGCCCTGCGAAAACGCGGGCGTACAAAGCAGAAGCACGCCCAAAGTGACCGTCAGCAATTGGACGGCATTCCTGCACCATCTACCCGAAGATCCGTTACTCATCGATTTTAAAGAGTTCATTTCAGGACCTCTCGCTTAAAGGATTGAAATCTGATTCAGACCCGGGTCCCCACCCCTGCTGATATCGCTACCTCTCAAACACGGAAAAACCGTCAAGAAACTTTGATTTCCCCATTGCGAACGCCAATAAATCAGCCGCGTCCCGCATTCAACTTCGGGGCCGACGGCGCGCTCTTTTCACCAAACAGCGCCACTTCTAACGAGCGGCGTCTGGGAAAGCGCATGCTACGTCCGATGAGATTTCCGACCAATTTCTAGTTAATACCAATAAGTATGTATCGACAGCACCCGACCGCTTGATGGGGGGGAGATTAGTTCCAAAGGCCAGTCAAGTCAAGGGGTATTTCGTCACATTTTTGTCTTTTGGACACAGCCTGCACTGAGGACCGGCGGCAGGCCGGGTGGTTCGTTTCAGCTGCCTGCATTCGTGATCGGAAGCCGAATCTGAAAAATCGAGCCGCGCCCCGGCGAACTACGCACTTCAATCGTCCCGGCATGGACCTCGGCAATCCAGCGGCCGATGGAGAGCCCCAATCCGACACCACCCGATTCGCGGGTGCGCGCTTTATCCGCGCGATAGAACCGCTCAAACACATTCGGCAGATCCGCCTCGGCAATCCCAATTCCCGTGTCGCGCACTTCCGCCACGGCGTAGCCATCGTTCCTTTGCAAAGAGACTTCGACCTGTCCGTTCGCGGGCGTGTATTTCACCGCGTTATCGATCAGGATCAAAAACAGCCGCCGGAGCGAGCCGGCGTCTCCCTGAATCCACAGGGAATCGCCGGAAATTTGCTCTTGAAAGGCGACCTGTTTCGCTTCGGCCAAGGCGCTTCCCTGATGGCAGGCCTCGCGAAGGACTTCCGCCACATTCGTGGCATGGAAGTGAAGCGTTTCCGCGCCGGAATCGGCCCTGGCGAGGAACATCAGCTGTTCGATCAACACGGAAGTTTTTTCGAGCTCGGTGAGAACCTCGGCGATGACGTCCCGATATTCGTCCGCGGAACGCGCCTTCCGCAAGGATAGTTCGGCGCGCGTTCGCATCACGGCGACGGGCGTGCGCAATTCATGCGAAGCGTCCGCAGTGAATTGCGTGATTTTCTTGAACGCGGCTTCCAAACGCCCGAGCATGCCGTTGAGCGTCTCCGAAAGACGCTGCAACTCATCGCCGGTATTGGGCACCACCAGCCGGCTCGACAGGTTCTGCGCGCTGATCGTTCTTGCCGTTTGCGTAATCTGGTCCACCGGGGCCAGCGCCCGTGTGCTGATCCAGTAGCCTCCGGCGGCCGCGCACAGCAGGAGCGAGGGTATGGAAATGAAGAGCAGCAACGCAAAATGGTCCAGAGCTTCATAGAAATCGTCCATTTCAAATGCGGACTGGATGAGGTAGGACTGGCCTCCCACGCTGACTTTTTCGCTCCAAATGCGCAGTGGGACATCCTTCCCCATAAAGTCGATGGCTCTCTTCGGGACGCTCGCGGGCCTGGGAACTCCGTAATCGCTCATGACCGGGGATCGATACACCCAGTTGCCCTGTTCGTCGGAAACCTGCAAAAGGGCGCCACCCTGCCGCAATTCCGTATGCTCCCGAAGCCCTTCTTGCAGATCGTCCTCTGCGCCACGCTGAATCGCTCTCTCGATGAGCTGGTGGACGCCCTCGGCGCGGATCTGGAGCTCTTCGTCCACCGTTCGGTGAATGCTGTGGCGCATTTCGAGGTACGCGCTTACGCCAAAAGCGGACAACACCACGGCGAGAACCGCAAAATACCAGGCGGTCAGGCGGAGCCGAATGGGAAGCGTCATCATGCTTTCGTGGTGTCCCGGATGGTGTATCCCGTTCCGCGAACGGTTTGGATCAGCTTCACTTTGTGATCTCGGTCCACTTTGTTTCGCAACAGGCTGATAAAGACGTCGAGCGTATTTTCCTCCACGTCGCCGCTCGAATCCCAAACCGAATTGACGATCGTATTTCGGGCGACGGCCCGGCCGGCGCGCCGCATCAGGAATTCCAGCAACCGGAACTCCGTCCGGCTCAGGGAAATCTCCTCACCTGCGCGCGTAACCTGATGCGAGGCCGGGTTCAAGACCAGATCACCCACTTGCAGAAACGTGGGGCGCGGGGCCGAACCACGCCGCGAAACCGAGCGGAGCCGGGCGAGGAATTCCTCGAAAGAAAAGGGCTTCGTCATGTAGTCGTCGGCGCCGATGTCCAGCCCTTTTACGACGTCCGGCACGGTGTCGCGGGCGGTAAGAACCAGGATCGGCGTTTTGTTCCCGCCCTTGCGCAGGCGGCGCGCGACCTCGAAGCCGTCGATTCCGGGGAGCATCAAGTCCAGAACGATGGCGTCGTATTCGAGCGCCTGGGCCATTTCGAGGGCGTCGCGGCCGTCAAAGGCCAGGCTGACGGAATGGTTCTCCTCCTCAAGACCTTTCTTGAGCAGCTCCGCCATTTTTTTCTCGTCTTCCACGATGAGGACGTGCATCGCGGGCATGCTCCTATCAGAACACGGCAACCTGAAAATGTACTGAAATGGCCCGGCTATAATTCTAGGCTTTTCCTGCCGCTTATGGAAAGAGAGCGTAAGGGGCGGGTAGTCCGGCGAAGCGGGAATTTTCACGATTCGTTCAGCTTGGTTTGGTAACCTTATCCTTGCACGAGTCCGCAAAGTTGCTGCCGGAGAATAGATGAATCGGTGGAAAGTATTTTTTCTGATCCTGATTGCAATAACCGTGCTTGCGGCCGTATACGGTGCGTCCGTGATCCGGCGAGGATTCAGCGCCACGGATCAGCCTTCTGCCGTTGAGAAAGTCATGGCGCGTGCTGTGCGGAACCTGGGTATTCCGCGAAGCGCAAGAAATGAAAAAAATCTTTGGACCGCGACTCCCGCATTGCTTGACGAAGCGCGGGAGAACTTCATGGACCACTGCGCAGGCTGCCACGGCAAGGACGGCGACGGACGGTCGGGAATCGGCCGGAATCTTTATCCCAAAGCGCCGGATTTGCGGCGTCCCGAAACGCAAAATCTCAGCGACGGCGAAATCCATTACATCATTCAGAACGGCGTGCGGTTGACGGGCATGCCGGCGCTGGGAAATCCGCATAGCGGCCAGGATGACAACGCCGCGTGGAAGCTGGTTCTCTTCGTTCGGTCCATCGGACTGACGCCTCCACAGGGGAAACTTGAGCAGAGCGCAACAGCGGTCTCGGCGCGCTACGCCGGTTCCGCCGCGTGCCAGAAATGCCACGCGGAAATTTACGAGAGCTGGAAGAAAACCCCGATGGCAAACGTGGTGCGCGACCCGCACGAGAACCCGGACGCGATCATTCCCAATCTGGCCACAAATAATGCGAGCCCGAAATTCACGAAGGATCAGGTTGCGTTTGTTTACGGCAGTATTTGGAAGCAGCGTTACTTCACGAAAATCGGCGACGACTATTTTCCCGAACCCGCGCAGTGGGACGTGACCAATAAGATGTGGCGCCCTTATTTTGTGCCCAAGGGAGGGGATTGGTGGGAGCCGTTCTATCCGCCCGACAATTTCAAGCGGCCCACGGGACCAACCTGCGACGGCTGCCATTCGGTGGATTACAACATTCGGACCAGGCAGGTCGCGGAATGGAATGTGGGCTGCGAACGCTGCCACGGCCCCGGGAGCGCCCATGTGGAGCATGCGACGCGCGCCAATATTTTGAATCCGGCGCGCATGGATGATGTGAGCGCAAGTGACACCTGCATCCAATGCCATTCGCAGGGGCGTCCGCTGACCAATCCCATCGAAGGAAAATATTACGACTGGCCGGTCGGGTATCATGTGGGACTGAATTTGCGGGATTATTGGCAGCTCGAAGACCACACGCTCGGCGAGTTGAGCTTTACGCATTTTCCCGACGGTACCGCGCACAAAAATCGCATGCAGGGGAATGACTTCGTGCAGAGCGTAATGTACCGGCGCGGTGTCACGTGCTTCGATTGCCACGACGTGCACGGCACGAAGAACTACGCGCAACTCCGCAAACCAGCGAACGAAATTTGCCTCGATTGCCACGGACCCGGTTCCCGGAACGGGCCGCGCGAGGCAACGTTTGCGGAACACACGCATCACAAGGATGGCTCGGCGGGCAGCGCGTGCGTCGCCTGCCATATGCCAAAGATCGAGGCGGAGATTCCCGGAGTCTTCGTAAGCGCTCACACGTTCGCCTTTATCGCCCCGGCCATGACGGACAAATACAAAATTCCGAATCCGTGCACGTCGTGCCATATGGACAAACCGACTGTGTGGGCCGCCGATGCCATGCGCCATTGGCCGGGCCGGTCTCCTTGGCGGGAGGAGTGAAATCTTAGCTTGTACTTCAGCAGTCATTCAGGTTAAGCAAATGGATTAAGAAGCGGGGTGATGTGTTCTTTATAATGCCAGTTTCCCCCCAGAGTCTTGCGGGGAATACTCTAAATCATTTATAACCGCGTCAAAGCTGTGAGGGGGCCCGATGAAATCTGTTCTTGTGACGCTGGTTCTGCTTTGTATTTTGTGTCTGCCGGTGAATGCGCAAGTGGCTGGAGGATCGATTACCGGTACGGCGTCCGGTGAATCCGACGCAGCCATCCCGGATGTCCGCATCTCCGTGAAAGACGTGAGTACGGGTCTCGTCAGAACCGCCACGACCAACACGTCGGGCGTTTACGGCGTGCCCGACCTTTCCCCCGGAAACTATGAGATGACGGTATCGGCTTCCGGTTTCACGACCCAGCTGTGGACAAGTATTACCGTAACCGCGGGCGTCGAGCGCATCCTCAATGTCGTCATGCGCGTGGGCGACCCGACGCAGGTGGTGCGGGTCGTAGCGCTTCCCGCGCTGGTTAGCGAGCCGTGCCCCGCGGTGTGCGGAAGCGCCAATGCTTCCACAGTCCAAAATACGCCGTTGAATGGGCGCGACTGGGCGGCGCTGGCGACCTTGCAGGCCGGCGTCTCCTCCGTGCAGAACGGGAGCGCGACCGGCGGGGGCAACACGGATCGCGGGTTCGGAGCGGCGGTGAGCATTTCCGGATCGCGGCCGGACCAGAACAGCTACCGGCTTGATGGCGTCAGTATTAACGATTATGCAAATGGAGCCCCGGGCAGCGTGCTGGGCGACAATCTCGGCATTGACGCGGTCGAGCAGGTTTCCGTCCTCGGGAGCAACTATCCCGCCGAGTACGGGCGAACCTCGGGCGGCGTCATCAATGTGGTGACCCGGTCCGGCAAGGACGCCTTCCACGGATCGTTGTATGAATTTCTGCGCAACAGCGCTCTGGACGCCCGGAATTTTTTTGACGGGCCGGTGATTCCTCCCTTCAAACGCAATCAATTCGGGGGTTCGGCGGGATTGCCAATCAAGAAAGGCCGCACCTATATTTTCGGAGACTATGAGGGTCTCCGCCAATCGCTCGGCGTGACTACTGTGAACACTGTGCCTTCGCGGGCCGCTCGCGGAATTGCGCCCGGTGGGACGATGCCCTCAATCCCCGCCGTTCTGTGTTCGATTGCACAAACGCCTCAACAGCTTCCTCCAAATGGATGTTCGCCAACGCAGCTGCCGCTCACCGGCCCCGGCGCTGCTCCACATCCGGATCAGACAACGCATACGCGTATTGACCAGTCCATTCTGCAATTTCTTGGCGGCAACTTCTTTCCGTTGCCGAACGGAGCTCCGATTGGGAATGGCGACACAGGGATTTTCACGTTCGCCGCGCAGGAGATCACTCCGGAAAACTATTTCACGATACGCTTCGATCACAAATTCAGCGACAGCGATAGCATCTACGCGACCTACATGCGGGACAACTCGACGACGATTCAGCCGGGGACGTTCGGCGAACTATCTTCCGATATCGTCTCCAATCGCCAGGCCGCGACGCTTCATGAGGATCATATTTTCAGCTCCAACATGCTGAACTCGGCGCGCGTCGGCTTCAGCCGCGCCGTCGGCATCGTCGGGAAGGTCAATCAGGTCTTTAATTCCGCCATGACGGACTCTTCCTACGCCTTCGAGCCGAACGGATTTGCCGGGGACATTCAGAGCATTCCGGGCGTCACCAGTTTTTTGGGCGCTCCGACCGCGCAAGGATTTATTCCCTCGAGCCGGGCGCTTTACTGGACCAACTATCAGGGCGGCGATGATGCCGTACTCACCCACGGAATCCATTCCATCAAGTTCGGCGGCGAGTTTGAACGCATGCAGGACAACGAAGTCTCGGCCAGCAACATTAACGGACTCTTCCGCTTCGATTCCCTGGCGCAGTTCCTCACCAACCAGCCGTCCTTGTTCTCCGGGACCGCCACGGTTCTGCCGTTCGATGTCGGAATACGCGAGTCGCTATTCGGCGCCTACGTCGAAGACGACATCAAGGCGAAAAAAACGCTGACATTGAATGCCGGACTACGCTACGAAATGCTGACGGTGCCGTCCGAGGCGCACGGGCTGAGTTCCGTGCTCCCCAGTTTGAGCGCCCCAGCGCCCATCTGCGGCGTAATGGCCGCGGGCTGTGCCGGGACGGGCCCGTTGTTCGCGAACCCGACACTGCGGAATTTTGAGCCGCGTGTCGGATTTGCCTGGAACCCACGCGGCGGAAAAACTCTTCTCCGTGGCGGATTCGGCATCTTCGACGTGCTTCCGCTCCCGTACCAGTTCACACTTTCGTTTCAGCACGCAGCGCCCTTTACTCGAACCATCGTCAACGAAAATCCCGGTTCGGGCTCGTTTTCGCAGATGGCAACCCCCCCAGAACCCGGATCAATCGCGTATTACAATTCTTTGAGCCAATCCGATACGAATGTCGCTTATTATGCCGACCCGCACCCCAAGCGCGATTACGTGATGCAGTGGAATTTGAGCGTGGCGCGTGAGCTGACGTCGACGCTGGCGCTGACGGTCGGCTATGTAGGATCACGAGGCGTTCACGAGCCGTATCGCGTCGACAACATTGATATGGTTCTCCCAACCCTCACCCAAGAAGGATACCTTTGGCCGATTCCGGGCACGGGTTCCAAACTCAATCCGAATTTTGGCCGCGTCAACGCATCGCTCTGGCAGGCCAACTCGTTCTACGACGCCATGCAGGTGGACGTAGCCAAACGCGCTAGCCACGGGTTCACGTTCCATGTGGCGTACACCTGGGGCAAAAGCATCGATACGCTTTCGGCCTCCGAAGCCGACGACTCATATCCGAATGGACTGTTCAACCAGATTTTCTTCGACCAGCGGACGACCCGCGGCCTGTCGGATTTCAACGTGGCGCAGACCTTCGTACTGAGCGCCACGTGGGAAATTCCCGGGCCGCAAAAAGGCTCGAAACTTCCGGAGTGGGCTTTCGGCGGGTGGCAACTCGTTGGCTTGTACAAGGCCAGCACCGGCCAGCCGTTTACGCCAATTCTTGGCGGGGATCCGGCTGGCACGGAGCTCGACGAAACCGGCGAGGTGCCTAGCATTGTCCCGGGCTGCAAATTGGTCAACTCCAACTTCAAAAAGGACCCCAACGGGCTCATCTACCTCAACTCCAGTTGCTTCATTCTGCCGCAAGCGACCCCGGCCATTGCCGCCGAGTGCCAACCATTTGGCTTCCAGGCGGGAACTCCGATCGCGGGCACGTGCGCCAATCTCCGCGGAAACCTGGGCCGCAACGCCGTCATCGGGCCGGGACTTTCGAAACTGGATTTTTCCGTGTTCAAAAACAACTACATCCGGCGCATCTCGGAGAGTTTCAACGCGCAATTCCGGGCGGAGATTTTCAATATTTTCAATCGCGCGAATTTTTCCTCGCCGACCGACAACCTTCAGGTCTTCGATCAAAACGGGCTGCCCATCCAAAGCGGCGGGCTCATCGATTCCACGCAAACAACCTCACGCCAGATTCAATTTGCGATCAAATTAATCTGGTAAAAAGCGTCTCGAAGGAGCAGGCTAGCGGCACCTAGAAAAACTTGTTCTGGAGGGAATCATGAAGAAGCGGCATTGGATCGTGCGGATCATGGTCCTTTTGATTGCGCCTGTCCTGTGCGCCCACGGACAGGAAAAATTACCTCTGAAATTGCTCCAAAAAATCCCCATGCCCAACGTCAAAGGGCGGCTGGACCACTTCGGCGTGGACCTCAAAGGCCAGCGCCTGTTTGTCGCCGCCCTCGGAGACGATCAAAACACGGTCGAGGTGATCGATCTCAAGGCGGGAAAGTGGATCGCCAGCATCCCCGGACAAAGCAAGCCGCAAGGGTTGTTTTACTCTCTCGATTTCAAAAAGCTTTTTGTGGCCAACGGCACGGACGGCACCTGCAAGATCTTCGCGGGGGACACATTCAAACTGATGGATAGCCTGCCGATCGGCCCGGATGCCGATCACGTGGGGTTCGACCCGCGAACCAAATATCTTTACGTCGGATTCGGCGATGCCAAATCCGGGGGACTGGCGATCATCGACACGCGCACCAATAAGCATGTGGCGGACATCAAGACCGATGCGCGCTCCGGCGGCATCAAGATCGAAAAATCGAAGCTGCGAACTTTCGTCACGCTTACCGGCGCGACCAATATTGGCGTGGTTGACTTGAAGAAGCGCGAACAGGTTTCTGCGTGGCCGACTGGATTAGCCGGCAATGTTGCGCTGGCGCTGGATGAAAGCCATCACCGGCTTTTCGACGGCGTTCGTGAGCCGGCGACGCTGATTGTCCTCGACACCGAATCGGGAAAAGAAGTTTCGCGGCTCGAGGGCGTTGCCGGAATCGACGACCTTTGGTATGACTCGGCGCACAGTCACGTGTATGCCTCCGGCGGCAGGGGATTTGATGTGGGGTTCGTTTACACTTATCAGCAGAAGGACGCCGATCACTATGAATTGATCGGCAAGGTCCCCACGGCCCCCGGCGCCGGCACCTCGTTCTGGTTGCCGGAACAAAATCGCCTTTTCGTCGGCGCTCCAGCAAACGACAAGGAAGGAGCCGCAATTCTGGTATTCGAGCCACAGCCTTAGGAACGCGGAGAACGCGGTTTTTGGGGGAAGATGGAACGCAAAGCAAATTTGTTCAGGGGAGGGAATATGAAAAAAGTGCTGGTGGTCTGTGTGGTGGGATTGATCGGTTATGGAGCGTTCGCTGTGGCCAGGGCTCAGCAAGCGCCGGCGAAGGCTCCGGGTCGTGAGATTTCCTCGCTGCAACTGCAACAAGAAATTCCAGTGCCGAATGTGGCGGGCCGGTTGGACCACATGTCGTCGGATTCGAAGCGCAGGCTCCTGTTTGCCTCCGCGCTCGGCAACAACACGGCGGAAGTGATTGATACGTTTGCGGGCCGTGTGGTCCACGAGATCACAGGGCTCAGCGAGCCGCAGGGAATTCTCTACGTGCCCGATTTCAACAAGGTGGTCATCGCCAACGCCGAGAGCGGCAAAGTGAATATCTACGACGGCACCACCTATGAGCTTCGCAAGACTCTCGACTTTAGTCCGGACCCGGACAACATTCGCTGGGACCCGACTTCAAAACTCATCGTCCTCGGCTACGGCGAAGACGACGGTGGGATCGCATTTATTGACCCGCAAAGAGAAGAGCCAGTGGGCAAAGTCCTGAAGACCGGCGGCCATCCCGAGTCCTTCCAGGTGGAGGCCTCAGGAAACCACATATTCGTCAACTGCCCGGATGCCGGGAATATTGTCGAATCCATAGACCGCAAAACGGGCGAAGTGACCAAGTGGCCGCTCAAGGGCCTGCGCGGAAATTTTCCCACCGCCCTCGATGAAAAAGATCACCGGCTCTTTACAGTTACACGGAAGCCGCCCATGCTGGTGGTTCTGGACACGCAAACCGGCAAAGAAGTTGCCAGGCTGCGCACTTCCGGCGACTCCGACGACCTCTTTTTTGATGCTTCCCGAAAACGCATTTACGTCGCCGGTGGGCAAGCCTCCATCAGCGTTTATGAGATGAGCGATCCGGACCACTATGCTTTGGTCGAAAGAATTCCCACGACCATCGGTGCGCGGACTGCTTACTTTTTTGCCTCCCGCGACCTGTTCTATCTCGGCGTTCCGGCCAAAGAGGGGCAGCCCGCGCAAATGTGGACGTTTGGACCGCAAGAGTAAGCAAATCGCGGAATATCTGGTAAGTAGCGCGGGCTTCAGCCTGCGGGTTTTGGTCGGGCATGATCGAATGTGCAGCAACACAAACCCCGCAGGCTGAAGCCCGCGCTACTGGTTCATTCTGAAACAGTTTTCTTCCAAGAAACTTGCCCGCCTGAAATCAGCACACTTCGTTGTTACTCGCTATAATTGGAATCTGTTTTCTTAGTGCGCGGAACATGGAGACAACGGGTCCGGGGATACACCTATGCAAGACTGGTTTCCAAGATCGATTTCCTGTTTGAAGGATTACAGCTGGCATAAATTCGCCGCCGACACTCTCGCGGGAGTCACCGTGGGGCTCGTCGCGCTGCCGCTGGCGATGGCGTTTGCGATTGCTTCGGGCGTTGCGCCGCAGGCCGGATTGTATTGCGCGATTGTCGCGGGGTTCCTGATTTCCGCGCTGGGCGGATCGACGACGCAAATCGGCGGACCTACGGGCGCGTTCGTCGTAGTCGTCTTCGGCATTGTGGCGCGGTATGGCCTGGACGGCTTGTTCATGTGCACGCTCATGGCGGGCGTGATGCTCGTCATTTTGGGCGTCACCGGCCTCGGCACCGCGGTGAAATACATTCCGCGTCCCGTCGTGGTGGGGTTCACGAACGGGATTGCGGTCATCATCGCCAGCACGCAAATCAAGGATTTTTTCGGCCTCAAGGTTGACAAAGTTCCCGGAGAATTTCTGGCACGGATGGAAATTCTCGCGCGGAATTTCCGTACTCTTTCCCCGTTGGAAACCGGCCTGGGCGTGTTCGCGCTGATTGTGATTCTGATCTTCATGCGCTATGTGAAGCGCGTGCCCGGATACATCGTGGCGCTGTTTGCGGGCACGGCGCTCGTGGTTTTGCTGAAGTTGCCAGTGGAAACGATCGGAACGCGCTTTGGCGGAATTCCTTCCGGCTTCCCGGGAATTAGGATTCCGCAGTTCCACGCCGATTTGCTCCGTCCTTTGATTGCTCCCGCAATTACGGTCGCGATGCTCGGTGCGATTGAATCGCTCATGTCCGCCGTTGTTTCCGACCGAATGAGCGGAACCAAGCACAATCCCAACGTGGAACTTGTCGGCCAAGGCATCGCCAACATTATGTCGCCACTCTTCGGCGGCCTGCCCGCCACTGGAGCAATCGCGCGAACGGCGACGAACATCCGCTCCGGAGCGAAAACACCGGTCTCGGGAATGATCCACGCCGTGACGCTGCTGGCGATTGTGCTGTTCGCCGCGCCGCTCGCGCGATTCATTCCGCTCTCGGTGCTGGCGGCGATTTTGCTGGTCGTCTCCTACAACATGGGGGAATGGCGTGAAATTCCGGAGCTTCTAAAGCTTTCTCCTCTTGAGATCGGGACGTGGCTGGTCACGTTCTCGCTCACCGTGTTCGCCGATTTGACAGTGGCCGTCGAAGCTGGAATGATCCTCGCGGCCCTTGTGTACATCCGCAAGGTCACGGCCACGACAACGGTTTCCCAAGTCACCGACGAGTATCTCCGCGAAGGCCACGTGCATATCCTGCAACACAAGGAAATTCCGTCTTACGTGACCATCTTCCGCATTCACGGACCTTTTCTTTTTGGCGCCACCGATAAAATCGACGAAGTGATCCAGCGTCTTCCAGAGCTGCCTCCCATCCTCGTGCTGCGTCTCCGAAACATGACGGCCATCGACGCCACCGGCTTGCAGGCCCTCGAGGAGTTGGCGGATGCCGTGCACGCATCCGGCCGCGGTCTCATCCTCTGCGGCGCGCGCGAACAACCCGCCCGCTTGATGCATCAGTCCGAATTTGAAGAGCACGTCGGCGCAGGAAACATCAGCCCAAGTATTTCAGTTGCTCTGGAACGGGCCAAGGCCCTCTATCAGGAAATTGAGCAGCGGAATCTTCAGGCCGTGGGCGAAGGCGTCCAGCCGTCCTGAACGTTACGCAGGCAAGGGGGCGAAAACTTCGAGCAGGGATACGAATCGAGGGCTCAGGCGCAGCGCCTCACTCTCTTGTTTCAGGAACTGGCGAGGATCAGAAGCAGCCTTCAAAGCATAGCGCAGGAAAGAGAGCCGCATGAGTTCTATGGCGTGAGCGATATCAGTTTCGCTGCGAACCCGAAAAGTTGCCCACCCGGAATCAGGGACCCAGCGATGCTCTTCGGCCTGACCTTCCTCCAGCAGCGCGTCGCGTACTGCGCGCGGAAACGGGATATCCACGGTTCCGTTTGTGTGTACATGCCCGATCTCCGCCTTTCCGAATCTGAATTCTTTGCCTCCAAACCGATGCGGGTGAACCGAAACGTTGCGCCACGTTGAAACTTCGTCCTCCAGTCGTTTTAGGCAGATCATGTTCTTACCTCTCTACAACATTGGATGACCGCATGTCTAGATTTGAATCAGGCGGGGTCCCAGCCATAGGATGATTTGGAATTTTGGGTGCCCGCATGCTAGGCGGCGCGAAGGGTACAAACGCGAGCGGGTAAGGCCCTTCCGCCGGATTCGAATGCGTATGGTCCCCTGGAACCCACGTCGTTGCCTTCCATAAATTTTGGGGATAACCTACGTGCTCATGTTGCACTCGAACCGCCTCTCGACGTCTATCGTTTCTGTCGCATTGTTATGTTCGGCAGCCCGCGCAGTCGTAGCGCAAGCCAAGGTTGAATCTCGCTTACCGCAGGTGACCGGGGCTGCGGCAAGCTCAAATTCTGATCCCGCCCCTTTTGAGGTTGCGCCCGGCATACCCTTGCCTGCAAATGGAATGGTCTGGATTTTGGATCAAGCAGAGGACAAGCCGGAGCTGGTGCGAATTTACCTTAGCAATGCCCTGGCGAACAGGCATGTCGGAGAAAATGTCGCCCGGGCGGAACTCTGGGTCGTAAAGGAAGTCTCGACTCTCGACCTGCTCGGCGCTGCCGCCAGGCTGCGGGTTCACAGCCGCACTCCCGCTATTTTTATCCGTAAATCGGTGGTGGAGGAAGAAGAATTGCAGTCCGCTGCAAACGCCAAGAGCGTCGACTCGCACTACGTCTTGTTGCGGATGCGCGCGCTGAAGGATCGGCGCGAACTTTGCTCATTCTCCTACTGGCGATTCGGAGGGAAACGGACGCGTCACGAGGATGACGTGGAGGCGCAAACTGAGGAAATCGCCAACGGCAAATGGCTGATGATCACGTCAAAACAGCCTCTGGCCAATGGGGAATACGCGGTGGTGCGCATGCCTGAGGACAAGACGCAAGCAGGAACATTAGCGTACGATTTCGGAATCGGCCCTCTGCCCCCGCCGTCCATAACACCATGAGCTTGCCAAATATTTAAATTTGAAACGAATCCAGCGGGTGGGCTGGGCTTTGAATGATCTTGAAGTGGCGGCCGCCCCAGTCTTCGGTCTTCAAAAACTGGGGCTCTTGATTCGAGTTCTTATGGACTGCGGCAAGGCGCGCGATCGAGCCGCGCTCCTCGCCTCGCAGGGTTAGAAATTAAATCCGACGCCCAAGGAAATGACGGGGAAAAATCGATACGGATTGATATCGTTCTGGATTTTCACCTGTTGGGCTTGAATGTTGGCCTGCACGCCCGCATCGCCGGAAATGGGTCGGCAACTCAATCCAGTGGTTGGGTCGCAGACGTTTCCAGCCAGGTTCAGCGCCACCCGCGCGGATCCCTGGTACGCTGCTCCAACTTCGAATAGAAAGCTGTAGTGCCTACCGCTTCGCGGGATCAGGTTGCCGACCCCCAGCATGATAGATGGCGACACCTTCAGGAAATTCAGTTTCCCAATGCCTGTAACGGGAGTGGCTGGGTCGCTTTCATACGACGTGCCGCCTACAGAGAACGTTTGCCCGCCCGGGACGGTCGCGGTCGCTGACAATTGGTTGCCGTTGTAGAACAGGACTCCTGGGCTAACATGAAAACCCCAGAACGGGAACCAGTCGAGGTGGGCTTCCGCCGATTGGAACTGCAATTGGGCATTGTACGGAATTCCGTCATTCGTGATGGCCCGATTGTACCGGAACATGTTGAATCCGCCGCGCACGTTAAATTTTCCGGCCAGCGGCGTGGCCACTTCGACTCCCACGCCCAAAGTAGAAACCTTCACTCCGATTCCAACTCTCGAAAAAGCTTCGCCTCCCGCCTCTTTCGGGGCCGGTTCCGCTGGTTCGCTGACGGCATTTTCTCCGTTAACCGCAGTGGAATCATCCGCTTGGACATCCGCCAGGTCCGTGGACATCGGCATGACAGTCGCCACCACCAGTTCATCCTGAGTTGCGCGCGCGACCACCGCGTTCCCGCCCTCGCGAGCATTCGTTAGACTCGATTGGGCGAAACAGACTCCGCCCCAAGCAACAGCGAGAGATAGCGTCAGAGGCGCCATCCAGAGCGCCAGTTTGATTTTCATATTCTTCCTCTCTATGGTTTTAGAAAGAGCAATTTAGGCTGTAATGTCCGACAAAATCTATGTCTATCGATTAGGATATGGAGACAGCGACCGAACCTCAATTTAATATCCCAGGCATGGCGCTCGATTGGTATTAACGCCCAGGAGACAGCTTCCTGAGATTGGCGTCTGGCCGCCCCGGCGTGTGGCCCGACAGAGAGCGCCAGCAGGAGCAACCGACTCACCTTGCGCTAATCCCTTCCCCCGGCATCCACAACCCCTAGATCGTGCCTAAAAAGCTGACCTTCTGAGATCATCGGACGGAGCCTTCGAAAACCTTGGTCCCCGGGTATCACTGTCCTTCTTCTGGCCATCCGAGCAGTTGTCTGATTGGCTCCCCAAAATTAATCTGCTTTACAAGATTTGACGAATGGCCCGCGGCGAGGTATGGCGCTCGGCGGACTCGTTGCACCAACCCAATGGAGGACTTCAACATGATCCAAGTCGAAGCATTCCAGGAATTCCGCGCCGGCCTCGCGTACTTGCGCGGAGGCGATGCGAATAAGGCCTTGCCCCATCTCAAATGCGCACTCGAAGAAGAACCATCCAATCCTTTCTATATTTCCTACATGGGAGTGGCGATCGCGGCGACCGAGCAGAAATGGGCCGAGGCGGAAGAACTTTGCCGTTCGGCCATACGCATGAGCCGACGCCAGGCGCAACTCTATTTGAATCTCGCCGAGATCTACGTGGCCGCCGACCGCAGACAGGACGCCGCCGATACCCTGGTCCGCGGATTGCGCTACGCTCCACACGACCAGCGCCTGAAAATCGGCCTCGACCGTCTGGCGATGCGCCGCCCTCCCGTGCTGCCGTTCCTGCCGCGGGCGCATTCGATGAATCGCAATCTCGGCAAGCTGCGGCATCACGCGATGCAGGTACTGGCATCAATTTGATTTGCTGAACTGCTGCTTCGGTAACATAGACGAGCCGGATGATTGCGCCCGGATTCGCCCGGCGGTATCATGCGTTCCCAATGAAACGCAGCCTTGGTCTGTTTGTGTACACCGAGGAAAGAAATTGTCCTCTATGCGGTAGCGACCACGTGCATCGCACCAAGCGTGGACGCCTTTTGGAATTTTGGGTTTTGCTCTTCCTGCCTTATCGCCCTTACCGGTGCGGCAAGTGCCGCCAGCGTTTCTATGCCCCCAAGAAAATGCCCAAGCGGGAAGGTTTCGACGAACTCGACGAAGAGTAAGACTTTGAAAAGCTGAAGCGCGGCCAACGCAAATCCCTCTCTTCCTGTCATTAAAATATTTCCTCCCGTTTCCTATTTTCCAAACCAATGTCGTACCGGCGCCGGATCGATGCATATGTATTTGGAAGCGCGCATGACGGAGGCCAAGTTACTGCTCAAAATCGCGGAGAATCAGGCGGCCGCCCTGAAACTCCTGCCGCGGCGGTGCGTAGAAACAAACAGCCGAACGTTGGCCGAGGCCATGCGAGGTTCGTCACACTTTAAATTACGGGAGGCAGTTTGATGCGAGCAATATGGCGGTTTGTTTTTGCAGGATCAGCAGTATTTATTTTGCTTATTTGCGGCGCTGTTCTCGTGCATGTGGCCGTCGCCGGGCCGCAAGGCTCCGGCTATCATCAGGTGAAGAGGATCACTCTGGGCGGAGAGGGCCGTTGGGATTATTTCGACGTAGACCAAGCCACGCATCGCGTATTCATCCCTCGCGGCACGCATGTGATGGTCCTGGACCCCGACGGCAAATTATTGAGCGACATTAAGGGCCTGGAAGGCACCCATGGGATCGTCTTTGCGCCGGAGCTCAAGCGCGCGTTCACGACCAACGGAGACGCGAAGTCGGTGACCATCCTCGATTCCGATACCCTCAAGGTCGTCGGTGAGGTCAAATTGCCGGATCGGGCTCCCGACGGCATCCTGTACGACGCGGCTTCGCAGCGCGTCTTCACGTTCAATGACGAGCCCGGCTCCGACGCGACGGCGATCGACGCCAAGACGGGCAAGGTAGTGGGCAGCGTCGCGCTACCCGACAAGGCGGAAACCGCGCAGGCCGACGGCATGGGCCACATCTTCGTCAACATCGAAGACAAGGCCGAGCTTTCCGAGTTCGACTCCAAGACGCTCAAAGTCTTGCATACCTGGCCGCTGGACCCCTGCAAGACTCCGACGGGGTTAGCCATCGACCTCGCTCACAAGCGGGTCTTTACCGGTTGCCGCAGCGGCGTGCTGGAAGCGGTGGACATTACGAACGGTAAGGTGGTTGCGACTTGGCCCATCGGCAAGGGTGTCGATGCAACCAACTTCGACCCGCAGACCCAGTTGGTGTTCGCTTCTTGCGGCGATGGCACGATCACGGTCGCTCACGAAGACTCCCCAGACAAGTACACCCCGGTCCAGACGATTGCCACGGAGCAGGGAGCGCGCACCATGGCGCTGGACACCGGAAACCATAACGTTTATACCGTGACCTCGGACTTCGGGCCGCCACCGGCGCCCACGAAGGATGAACCGCGCCCGCGTCCGACGGTCATCTCGAGCACGTTCCGCCTGCTGATCTACAGCCGGTAGAGCCGATGACTTACGGGGAACGCGGACAGGAACTTGAGGCCAAGGATCGCCTCAAGTTCCTGTCCATAGAATAAGAATGGTGGCGCCTCTCCGCTCCTATGGATGCAACTCAGGAATTTTTTATAGCGCGCGGACTTAGCAGGTCTTGTGTGAAAAGTAGCGGCGGGTTCCGATGTCAGAGGTTCCTACGGACGGTCGTGATGCATACACCTGCGGCCAGGTTTCGTTAGGAGGATCGCATGAAGGGTTATCTATCATTTGTTTCCGCTCTAGTCGCGGGTTTCCTCATCGTTTGCAGCCCCGTGTTCGCGCATCATGGCGGGTCAATGTATGACATGACCCGTCTAACCATCGTGAAGGGCACCGTCACCGCTTATGAGTGGGCGAATCCCCACGTAATGATTTACGCGGAAGGAATAAACAACAAAGGCGAAGTGCAAAAATGGAGCATCGAGACCAGAGGAGGTCCGAAGGTGTTGGCGAAGTCTGGCTGGACCAAGGACACCATTAAAGTCGGAGAGCAGATTACGTTCGTCGGACATCCGAACAAAAACGGCTCGCCTAACATGCGTCTCCAAAAAGTTGTATTCACGAATGGCATGGAGCTTTACCCAGGGTCCGATTAGAATGTCCCGGAATTCTCGGCCGAGATTCCGCCTGTTGCCGCAAGAGTCTCCCGGGAGCCACACGGATGTGGCCTCGGTCGAAACCCGGGAACGCCAATCTCCCGATTGGCGGGTGGCATAACGCCCGCCGCGGCGGGGAGAATCGCGTTCCCGCGAATCATTGCCTGGTGATTCTTCGGCCAACCTGATCAAATGGGCTCCCAGGGACAACGTCTCGTCCTTTCGATTCGTATCCGTCATTGAATTTCCTGAGAAATGTGGGTTAATTACCGGGAATGGACTTCAATTTCAGAGCGATTCCGCGGCGTCTGTTCGGCCCCGATTCCACGTCTCCCGGTTATCTGGCCGCGCGCTGGCTTTTTCTTCGGGCGCTCGGACTGATATTTTTTTCCGCATTTTATTCGCTCGCGTACCAGATTCGCGGGCTTATCGGTCCGAATGGGATCCTTCCCGCGCAGGACTATCTCGCCCAGGTGGCGCGCGTTTTGGGAAGCGCGCGTTTCTGGTACGCGCCCACCGTTTTTTGGTGGTCGGCAAGCGACCGCTTTTTGCTGGGCGTAGTCGTCGCTGGAATGGTGGCGTCGCTGCTGCTTGTGCTGAATGTTTGGCCTCGCGGCATGCTGGTGATCTGCCTGATTGCGTTTCTATCTTTCATCGCGGCGGCGCAGGATTTTGCGAGCTATCAATCCGATGGAATGTTGCTCGAAGCCGGATTCATCAGCCTGTTTTTTGCGCCCTCGGGATGGCGGCCGCGATGGGGAGCTTCGCAGCCGCCTTCGCGCGCCAGCCGGTATCTGCTGATCTGGCTGATGTTTCGCATTTATTTTGAATCGGGCATTGCGAAAATTCTGGGACACGATCCGGAATGGCGCGATTTCACGGCCATGGATCAGTATTATCAAAACGGCCCGCTGCCCACGTGGATCGCGTGGTATGCGCACCAGTTGCCGCATACGTTTCATGCTGCCACGGCGGTCCTGACGCTCGCGCTGGAGTTGGTGCTGATCTTTGCTATATTTCTGCCGCGACGCTCGCGCATCGTTTTTTTCTTCGTGATCACCGCCTGGCAGATCGGCATCATTCTCACCAGCAACTATGCCTTCCTGAATTATATTGTCCTGGTCCTTGGGTTCCTGTTGCTCGACGATAAATTTTTGGCCCGGTTTCTTCCGCACAGCCTGCGGCCCGCCGCCGTTTCTGCCACTGTCGCGCAGGTGACTGTGCCGCCCGATGCGCAAGCCTGGCGGGGCCATCTTGGCCTGGGGGTGCAGGCTATTTTCCTGACGTGGATTTTCTACGCGACGTCGGCGCTCCTCCTCTTCATGTTGTTTCCAGCCGCGCCGCTTCCGGCGGGCCCGGTTCGCACGCTCGAACCGTTTCGCATCGCCAACGAGTTCGGGCTTTTTGCCGTCATGACACGCGAGCGGTACGAAATCGAATTCCAGGGTTCGCGCGATGGCCAGACCTGGACGCCATATCCCTTCCGCAATAAGCCGCAGGACGTGCATGCGCCCCTGCGGATTTATGCGCCCTATCAGCCGCGCTTTGACTGGAACCTGTGGTTTGCCTCGCTGGGCACCTGGCGGCAGTATCCCTGGGTTTTGCAGGTCGAGGAACGCCTCCTGGCCGGCGAACCGGACGTGCTTGCCCTGTTCGCAGGGAACCCCTTCCCTGGGCACCCGCCCGAGCAGATTCGCGTGGTCCTGTGGCAATACTGGTTCACTGGCTGGAGCGAAAAGCGCGAGCATGGTTTGTGGTGGCGCCGAGAACAGATTGGACTATACGCCCCAACGCTCGAGCGCTCACCTGGCGGAAAAATTGACGTTCTTGAGATGCCGGACACGCCCCAGAATCTACGGTAACTCTATATTAATCATTGTCATACATGGCCTTATATTTTTATACCCCAAGCCTCTCGCGTTCGCCGCATGTTTGGCCCGCCGCCTTAGTCCGACAGTCCTAGGACTATCGTTCCAATCCTTCAAAACCGTCGTTCTAAGGTTATCGGGACTACCGTGCCATAGCCGCGGGCGAGCCTGGCTCCTAACCTAGTCTCACGTTGCAGGAAGCCACCAGCCAGGCGCCTGTAACGTACTGAGGATAGCGAAAATGTTGCTCGCCATTGCCGTACTTCTGATTCATCCGCAGCTCGCCACCACAATTTCCTTGTCGGCTGACAAGGCCGTGATCGATGCGCCTGCGGCGATCCCAGCTTCGACGAGCTCGGCGGACCCTGAAAACTTCTTGCTAACTGCGACAGCTTCGATGGATGCCGCGATTGAGCCCGCATCCGAGTCCATCGAGGCGCTGCCGGATGCTCCTGTGCCGATGACGGCGTTGACAACTCCGGCGCCAATGGCGTTCCTGAAGGCGGGCAAGCCCATGACCGTGTCTGTTGCCCAGTTGCGCGCCGAGAATCGCCGCAAACAATTCATGTGGAAAGGCCTGGTCATCGCTTCGAGCGGCGCCGCAACCTTTGACGCCTGGTCCACGCGCTACGCCATCACGACGGCCGGTGCGCAGGAGCTGGACCCATTGCTGAGGCCCTTTGCGGGCAATGCGTCGTTGTACGCGGCCATACAGGTCGGACCGGCGCTGATGGATTTCGCCGGCAAGAAAATGATGTACAGCAGGCACTCGTGGGTGCGCCGCATGTGGTGGGTCCCGCAGAGCGCCAGCTTCGTCAGTTCAATTTTCTGCGGCGCGCACAATCTGGCTTATCACTAAACGCGCAACCCGTAACTGGGAGCCGCGAAAGTTTCTTCCCTCAGGCAAAAGGCGTGGCCGGGATACCCCCTCCCGGCCATGTTTTTTTGTGAGCATGTTCGTCGTTGCGGCGTTGCGACATTCCCTGAGCTGCTGTACTATCCCCGCCATTGGAGGGTCTTACCATCGCCACGGCGGAAACCTTCGCGGCGCCCGCTTCTAAAGCCCTCACGGCAGCGGATACGGCGCGTCCCGGGCGCATGGTTTCGCTGGATGTGTTTCGCGGCGCGACCATTGCTGGGATGATTCTGGTGAACGATCCCGGCTCCTGGAGCCACATCTATCCGCCGCTCGAACACGCGGAGTGGAACGGCTGGACTCCGACGGACCTGATCTTTCCTTTTTTCCTTTTCATTGTCGGCGTTTCCATGACGTTGTCGTTTGCCTCGCGGATCGCGCGCGGCATCACGCGCCGGGCGCTCGTGATTCATGTGGTGCGCCGCAGCGCGCTGATTTTTGCCATCGGATTATTTTTGAACGGCTTTCCCAACTTCGATCTCAGCTCGATCCGAATCATGGGTGTGTTGCAGCGCATCGCGTTGTGTTATCTCGCCGCAGGATTGCTTTATTTGGCGACGTTTCAAAGGGAACCTGCCGCCGGGGGGCCCGCTCGCGTGCGCGCGAATCTTCGCGTGACGTCGGCCGTTGCGATCGCATTGCTCGTTGGATATTGGGCGCTGATGACGTTTGTGCCCGTGCCGGGCTACGGCGCGGGGCATCTCGGCAAGGAGGACAACCTCGGCGCTTACGTCGATCGCACCCTCATGGGCGGACACTTGTGGTCCGAGTCCGTGACCTGGGATCCCGAAGGATTTCTTTCCACGCTTCCAGCGATTGCGTCGTTGCTGATCGGGATTCTTGCGGGCGAGTGGCTGCGTTCGGATCGCCGTGCGGGGCGCAAAGCGCTGGGCCTCGCGGCTGCGGGGCTCGCGCTTCTCGTCGCGGGGCGATTGCTCCATCCCTATTTTCCGATCAACAAAAATTTGTGGACGAGTTCATTTGTGCTTTTCACCGGCGGGTTCGCGATGCTCGCGCTGGCTGCGTGCTATTGGATCGTGGATGTGCGCGCCTGGCGAGCGTGGGCAGCGCCACTCCTGGTATTCGGAATGAATGCGATTCTCGCCTACGCGCTAGCGGCGCTTGTTTCGGAAGTCAGCACCGATTTTGAGTTCCTCCATTTCCATGGCCACGAGACCACGCTACACGGCTGGATATACGATAAATATTTCGTGCCGCACGCCAGCCCGGTGAATGCCTCTCTCTACTTCGCCATCTTTTTTGTTTTCTTGATTTTTCTGCTTCTGTGGCCGTTCTACCGGGGAAAGCTATTTCTGCGAGTGTGAATGGGTTTAATTCCAACTCTCAACTCAGCCCAGGATCATTTAGGTTCCACCGTTTTTTACAGTTTTTTAATAAAAGCCCCCTTTTTTAACCCTGCCGTAACATAGCCTTCCCACCGGTCTATGTAATATAGTGCGTTTGCTACCGGGCGAGGCTTGCCACGGCCTGGGATGGTGCGATGAAACGAGTTCTGCTGATCGAAGATGACCGGGACATTGTCGAGCTCGTCCGCTACAACCTCGAGCGCGAAGGTTTTCAGGTGGCCGCCGCGACTGACGGCGCCAGCGGCCTCGCGCAAGTTCGCAAAACGCCGCCGGACATTCTGCTGCTGGACTTGATGCTGCCCAAGCTTTCCGGTCTGGACATCTGCAAGGAAATTCGCCGCGATACATCTCTGAACCGCCTGCCGATCCTGATGCTGACGGCGCGGGGCGAGGAAGCGGACCGCGTGGTGGGGCTGGAAATGGGCGCGGATGATTATGTGACCAAGCCCTTCAGCCCGCGCGAACTTGGGGCGCGCGTGAAGGCCCTGTTGCGGCGCACGGAGCCTACGAATGAGCCGCGGCGCGTGATCGAAGCGCGCGGCTTGTCGATCGATCCTTCCTCCTATCGCGTCGCGCGCGACGGCAAGCCGGTGACGCTTTCGACGCTCGAATTTCGCCTGCTCTATTACCTGGCGACTCGACCGAACCGCGTGTTCACGCGCGATCAGTTGCTGGACGCTGTCTGGGGCACCGAGCGCTTTGTGACGCCGCGCAGTGTGGATGTTTACATTCGCCGCCTGCGCGAAAAAGTCGAGGTCGACGCCGACCACCCCGCTTTCCTGAGAACCGTGCGCGGGGCGGGCTATATGTTCGAGAGCGAAGGCCAATCCGAAAAACAGGAGTAAGTTTCCCTTGCGCGTAAGCCTATTCTGGCGGCCGGTTTTGATTTGCCTGGCGCTGGTGGCTGCGATTTTACTTGCCGTGCAATGGGACTCCCCGAAAACCCTGCCGAAAATCTGGGCCGCCCTGGCCATTTTCCTCGTGGCTGCGGGAATCGCGTTCTTCCTTTCTTCCCGCTCGGTCACACTGCGCATCAGCCGCATGAAAGCATTCACGGAGCGCACGGCGGCTGGGGATTTTACTCCGCTCGAGCGTGACCACGGCCATGACGAACTCGCGGACCTGGCCGGCCCGCTGGGCCGCACCATCGCCGGGCTCGGAAAAACCATTCACACTCTCACCGATGAACGCAATCGCTCTTCCGCGATTCTCGGCAGCATGGTCGAGGGCGTCGCCGTGGTGGCGGGAGACGAACGCATTCTCTACTGCAACTGGGCGTTCGAGCAGATCCTCGAGTTGCCCGAAGGAAGCTCGCAGGGCAGGACGCTTGTGGAAGCGTTGCGGCAGGCCGATCTGGTGGCGCTGGTGAGGCAAGCCCTCTCTGGAGTGGAAGAACTAACGGGCGAGGTCGAGGTCGGCACGGTGCACCGGAGAAATTTTAGCGTCACGGCCGCGCCGGTGCGCGCCGCCGGGGCGAATGGCGCGGTGCTGGTGCTTCATGACATCACGGAGTTGCGACGGCTGGAGCGCGTGCGGCGCGATTTTGTGGCCAACGTCTCTCACGAATTCAAGACGCCGCTGACGGCGATACAGGGCTTTGCCGAAACTCTTCTCAGCGGCGCGCTGGACGACAAAGCCAATCGCAATCGCTTCGTCGAAATCATCCGCGACCACGCGCGGCGCCTCGCCCGGCTTACCGATGACCTTTTGAAACTCTCGCGAATTGAAGCGGGCCAGCTCGGACTTGAAATTCGCCCGATCCGAGTGGAGACGCTTGTGAACGGCTGCGTTGAGACGGCGCGCCTCAATGCGAAAGCAAGAGGCCTCGAGATTCATGTCGACTTGCAGGAGAACGCGCCGGCCGTTCGCGGAGATGGCGCGCAGCTCGGCGAAGTCCTGCAGAATTTGCTCGATAACGCGCTGCAATACACGCCCTCCGGCGGACAAATTGAAGTAAAGGCGCGTTCCAACGGGCATGACGTCATTTTCACAGTCAGCGACACGGGCATCGGAATTCCCGAATCCGACCTGGAGCGCATTTTCGAGCGATTTTACCGCGTCGATGCCGCAAGATCACGCGAGGCGGGCGGCACCGGCCTCGGACTCGCGATCGCCCGGCATATCGTGGAGGCCCACGGCGGCCGCATCTGGGTGGAAAGCGCCGTCGGGCAGGGCTCCCGCTTCCATTTCAGCATTCCCAGCGTTTCCTAGCGGAGCGCCTTTCGGGCGGATGGCCCACCCTGCCGCGCTTTTCTGTCAAAATGCAAACCATCCGACCCCTCGGAAAAGCGCGAGGGAACCGGTACCCGCAAGTCCAGCCTCGCCTTATCCTTAGGGTGGCCCACAAGCATTTATGGACCGATTCCCTTTTCAGCCGCCAAGGCCTATAATGGATGTCTAGACGTCTATCTACTTAGGTGTATAGGTGCCGTAATGGAAGAAGAAGCCGTTCGCTGGAACATCAAAGTCTCTAAAGAGACCGACTTGACCTTGCGCACTTATCTGGGCGCACAGGGCGCCAAAAAGGGCGACCTCTCGAAATTCATCGAGGAGGCCGTCCGCTGGCACGTGTTTCATCGCACCGTGCAAGACATCCGGGAGCGCAACGCCGATGCCGACCCTGTCGAGTTGCAGCGCATCATCGACGAAACCGTGAGCGAGGTCCGCGCCGAACGATATGCCAAGGGGAAGGCTGACAAAGCCTGATGCGCGTGGTGCTCGATACCAACATCCTGGTTTCCGCCTTCCTGATTCAAACGGGAAACCCGGCCGCCATCTATCGCGCCTGGCGGGAGGGACACTTCACGCTTTTGACGTGCGCGGAGCATCCCGACGAACTGCGTGCCACGCTGCGCAAGCCCGCGATCGCCGAGCGCATCAAACCCTACAAGGCCGGGGCCCTGGTGAACGAAATGAAAAAACTTGCCGAGAACGTGGACGCGTTGCCGCGCGTCCGCCGCTCTCCCGATCCCACCGACGATTTTCTGCTGGCCTTGTCCGAAGCGGGCAGGGCCGATTATCTAGTGACAGGCGACAAGAGCGGGTTGCTTGCGCTCGAACAGCATAAAGACACGCGGATCGTCTCCGCGCGCGGATTCGCAGCGCTCTTGGAATGAACCCCAGCACACCAGTTGTCCAAGAGGACCGAACCGGTGCTGCTCTTCTGCCGGAAGGGAATCCTTTTCGCGCGGGTCGCAAATTTCTGCGGGCCAATTGCCCGCAAGCCGGCTACAAGGATATAAGAAATTCTGCAGCCCATAATCGCGGAGTTCGGGCCTCCGGGGCAAAGCTGCTTCCCTCAGTTCTCTCTTCCGTGAAAGCAGTCAGTAAAGGAGCTGTTCGTTATGCCTTTCCGCCAACAGTTGACCAGGGGCATGGCTATATTTCTCATTGCTGCAGGACTTGTGGCTCCCCTGGCTGCGCAGCAAGAGAGTTGGGAAGAACTGAACGGCAAGATTATCTCTCTCTACCGCCAAGGCAAATATGGGGAGGCTCTCTCACTTGCTCAAGAGGCTTTGCGGGTGGCAGAAGAAAGGTTCGGCCCTGAGCACCCGAATGTGGCGATGAGCCTGAACAGCCTGGCGGAGCTTTACCGCGCCCCGGACAAGTATGCCGAAGCCGAGCCGCTTTACAAGCGCTCGCTGGCCATTGTGGTGAAAACCCTCGGACCGGACCACCCTAGCGTGGCCACCAGCCTGAGCAACCTAGCGGGGCTGTACAACGCCCAAGGCAGATATGCCGAGGCCGAGCCACTCTTCAAACGTTCCCTTGCCATCCGGGAGAAAGCCCTGGGACCGGACGACGCCGCCGTGGCCAGGATCCTGGAGAGCTACGCGACACTGTTGCGGAAAACCAACCGTGCGGCGGAGGCAGAGGAACTTGAGAGACGTGCTAGAGCCATCCGCACCAGGCAAACCCCAAACAACACTCCCGATTGAAACAAGAACAATGCGGTCTGCGAAAACCATTTGGATTCGAAAGGGTCGAAGGTTCACCAAACGACGGGGCCCTGTCATCAGCTTGACCCGCCTGGATTCGAAACGGCTGTAGGTGGGCGGCCCAACCTCTCGAACCAAACGCGCCCAGACAATCCTCTCGCAGCATGTCCTGCGGAATGGTTAGTTGCAGAACTGGCCGAGTTTCGGTTGGTAGCCCCTCTGCAGAGCGTCGCGCTGGTTCGTCAGAGTTCCGGGCTGCACCATCTTGTAGTACGGGCTGTCCGAGCAGTAATAATATCCGCTGCCTTTGGAGGTCCACACCTGCACGCCGACATGATCCTTATCGATTTGGATCTGGATCCGGGTCTGGGTCTCCGGGTCAGGTATGTCGGGTTTGTATCCCAGAAAAGTCTCTGCAAAACTTTCAAGCAGGGAGGTCGGCGGTTGATCAGGTTCTGGTTGATCAGTCACTTGCTGCACCGGAGGCGCTCGTAGCGGACTAGCGTGAGGAGAACCAACTCTGAAGCTCGAGGCTGCCGGACCTGCCGTGGACTGCTGTAGAGAGCCGCTCCCGGCGGACTGGCCAAAGGAACTATCGATGTGAACCACGGCCAAGATCAAGATCAGCGCGAAAATCAGCAAGCAAGTTGCCGCTATACTGGCCAGCAAAAACTTGCGTTGACGGTTTCCGCGCCTCCATGCAGCGAGGAGCACTGGCGGAACCCATCTTTCCGCTGCGGTGGCTGCGGGCACACTACCGGTCGGCCGGGAGACTGGATCCCCAGGAGCTGGCGCAATTTCTTCAGTTTTGCAAAGTTCACTCTTCCCTGGGGGAACCCCGGAGGCCTGCGGTAGGGTCTCGCGCACCGGTGGCATTGGCTCCTCGGTCAGGGCAATCGGGGACGAGTTCTCGACGGGAGATTGGTGTGGTTGCTCGATCGGAGACAGTTCAGAAAGTGGCTGGTCATGCAAAGCCTGCTCGACCTGGGATTGAACTGGCAAAGCGGACGAATCGGCGTTGCGACCTTGAAGGTCGTCAAACTCATCAGAGGGAACTTTGCAATCTTGGATCGGGGAAACAATCTCAAGGACCGGCGTGGCGTCGGATATTCCCTTCGCAGAATCCAACGACGCTGGTAAGTGCGATTCGTCCGCGGCCGCATCCGCACTCGATGGAGGATCCACGGAAACCGCTTGGGACATAGCAAAAGCAGCGGAGAGCGAACGGGGGACGGCCTTCTCCCCCGCCGCGGAGATGCCGGGCATAGCGGGCATCGGTTTCGGTCGTTGAGGGTCATCCAACGCCGTGGGCTTGCAAACCTGGTCTTGCCGCACGATCCAATCCGCGATGCCTTGCTGTACGCTGGGGGAGAGATTCTTGAAGCAAATGCCAAGTTCCTTTTGTGTTGCACTTATCCAAACAAGTTCGCCGACGAGTTCCGCATTCAGCCCGGAACCACGAAGTCGAACATTGAAAATTGTGTTCTTTTTGGCTGCCAGTCTTCTCGCAGCTTGACACGCCACCCCATCAACCCCAAGGTTGATGACGATGCCGCCGTTGTCGGGGCCGAGGTGGACATAGACAATGGAAGACGCCGTATGCCGCGGGTTGCGGCGGCGCTCATCCGGGCGAGATACAATCCGAGCAGAAGCGACTGGGTACACAAATATCCCCGGCGCGCCAATCGGGGACGAAGGCACATTTGGACGCGTTCTACGACCTAATTCTAACCCTGCAGCCCCGCTTTCACAAGGGCTAACGAATGGAGGCACTATCCAGCATTCCTGCTGAAAGTGTTCGCGTTGTCATCGCTAAACGGCACTTCGGGAGTCCCATTCGTTTCGCCGGATTTTCACCCCCACTTCATCCTTCTGTCACAAAATCTGATTATGCTCGCCATGCCGCGAAACTAGATTGAAGGTGGAGCAATGGCGACCCAGGTCTCCAAAATACAAACGATTTATCAGGATGTGCTGGCCAATTACCTGATTTCCATGGCGCGCACGGTGGAAAGCAGTGTGGGAAGCGCCCTCGACGCGCTCTTGCGCCCCAATCTGCAGGCAGCGGAGGAGCTTTCGAGCAAAGTGTTTCTGGCGGAACCGCGGGTCAACGAAATGGAAATTTTGATCGACGACCACGCTGTGCGTATGCTGCGAACCGGGTTGCTCGATGATGAGGAAATCCGCCGCGTCGTCGCGTCCCAGAAAATTGCCAATGACCTTGAGCGCATCGGCGACCTGGCCGTCAACATTTCCGAGTGCGTGATTTCGCTGGCGGGAATGAATGTGACCGAAACGCCCCGCGATCTCGAGCCGATGGCCGGCGCCGTCCGCGGAATGCTCGGCCGCAGCTTGGGCGCGCTGATCTTTCGCAATGTGGTCCTGGCCGGAGAAGTCCTTGAGTCGGACGATGTGGTGGACCGCTATCGCGACCAGATTTTCGAGCACCTGCTCACCCGGATGACCGAGGATCCCCGGCAGGCGGCGCCGCAGCTTCAATTCATCCTGGCTACGAGGTATCTCGAGCGCATCGCGGATCACTCCACAAATATTGCCGAGGACATTATTTTCTGGGTTCGGGGCCTCGATGTGCGCCACGGGCGCGCGCGGATGGTTGTCGAAGAAGCCAATTATCCGGAAAAGAGCAGTTAAATTGCGCTGCACAATTTTGGTGCAGAACAGCGGCCTTCGTGTTGCAACCCCACCCCGGGTCGGCGCTCCCCTGGCGTCGGCCCTTCTCCCCTTTCTTTATAGCGGTCACATAATAGGGCAGTTATAAGGGTTCGCCGATTTTATGCCGGCCTCACTGCCTTGTAACATGGCTGTAACAATTTCGAGCCAGAATCTACTCACGAAGTCCCCGGAGAGTATATGCGAATCGTAAAAGTGTTGTGCGTGATTGCCGTTCTGCTGGCGGTTGCAACTTACGCCGCCGCCGCAGGGCAAGTATTGTTGAACGCCGCCGGAGCGACGTTCCCTTATCCGATGTATTCCAAGTGGTTCGACGTTTACCATCAAGCTCATCCTGAAGTTCAGATTAACTACCAATCAATTGGCTCCGGAGGCGGAATCCGCCAATTGATCGATAAAACCGTCGACTTCGGCGCGTCTGATGGCCCGATGAATGACGATCAGCTGAAGCAAGCCAGTGTGCCAATTCTACATTTTCCCACGGTCATGGGCGCTGACGTTCCCAGCTATAAGGTGCCCGGTGTCACTACGGAGTTGAATTTTACTCCGGAGGCGCTGGCGGGAATTTTTCTTGGTAAAATCACTCGGTGGAACGATCCGGCGATCACATCGGCAAACCCGGGCGTGAAGCTGCCTTCCGATGACATCGTGGTCGTGCACCGTTCCGATGGAAGCGGCACGACCTACATCTGGACCGATTATCTTTCCAAGGTCAGCCCCGAATGGCAGAAGAAGGTAGGGAAAGCGACATCTGTGAACTGGCCGGTGGGGTTGGGAGGAAAGGGCAATGAAGGTGTGGCGGGGCTACTCGAGCAGACACCGGATTCCATTGGTTACATCGAGCTGATTTATGCCGTCCAGAACAAGATTGCTTACGGGCGCGTGAAGAATTCCTCAGGCGAGTTTGTGAAGGCGGACTTGGCGAGCGTTTCCGCAGCAGCAGCGGCAACAGCGAAAGATATGCCCGCCGATTTTCGCGTTTCGATTACCGATCCCCCTGGGAGCAAAGCAGCTTATCCGATTTCGAGCTTCACCTGGCTGCTGATTCCTTCGAAGTTCAGCGATACCGCCAAGCGCGATGCGGTGAAGGGCTTCCTGAAGTGGATGATAACGGACGGACAGCAATACTGCGAAGGCCTGTCGTACGCGAAGCTGCCCAAGGAAGTTGTGACCAAGGAAATGAAAGCGATCGCGCAGATTCAGTAACTGTTTGAAGCGGGAAGACGAACGCATCGAAATGGCCACCACACCGAACGCGGCAACGCCGGCGGATATCCCCGGGAATGCGCGGGCGTTGTCGCGCCGCTGGACCGGCGGGGATGAGATCGCGCATCTCATCACGCTGATTGCCGCGGCGACGCTCCTGTTGATTGCGGTGCTTCTGGTGTATCAGTTGTGGGTTCTTTCGGCGGAAGCGCGGACCAAATTCGGATGGAGTTTCTTCGTTACGAAAACCTGGGATCCTGTCGCCGGCGATTTCGGCGCGCTGCCGTTCATTTACGGCACGCTGGTGACCTCGGCGGTCGCGTTGATCCTCGCGGTTCCTCTTGGTGTGGGCGCGGCGATTTTTCTGGCCGAGCTTGCGCCCCCGAAACTTTCTTCTTCGCTCACTTTTGTCAGTGATCTGCTGGCGGCGGTTCCGAGCGTAATTTACGGTTTGCTGGGCGTGTTCCTGCTGGTGCCGATCATGCGAACCACCATTCAGCCGGTGTTAAAAAAGACACTGGGATTTCTGCCTCTATTTAAGGGGCCATCGTACGGGATCGGCTTTCTGACGGCGGGGATCGTCCTCGCCATTATGATCGTGCCGTTTGTGCTCTCGGTGTCGCGCGAAGTTCTCCTGGCGATCCCGCGAGATCAGCGCGAGGCGGCCCTGGCCCTCGGAGCCACCAAATGGGAATCCACCTGGAAGGTTGTGGTTCCGGCGGCGAGGATCGGCATTTTCGGTTCCGTGTTCCTCGCGCTCGCCCGCGCGCTGGGCGAAACCATGGCCGTCACGATGGTGATCGGCAACAATCCCAAGATTTCCGCGTCCCTGTTTTCGCCCGGGTATTCGATTGCGGCGGTGCTGGCCAATGAATTTTCCGAGGCGACCGGCAATTTGTATTTGAGCGCCTTGATCGAACTTGGCCTGGTGCTGTTTCTATTGACGTTTGTGTTGAACGGGCTCGCGCGCCTACTGATTCTGATCACGACCGCGCGCGGCAGCGGAGTGTTGCCCACATGAGCATCCGGTTGATGTGGCGAAAATCGCTAAACGTGGCGATGCTCTCGCTCACGGGCGTGTGTGTGTTGATTACCGTTTCGGTCCTCTTTTTCATTCTTGGGTATCTCGTGTATAACGGCGGAAAAGATTTGTCGTGGAGTTTCTTCACGCATCTGCCCGCTCCGGTCGGCGAAGAGGGCGGAGGCATGGCCAATGCGATCGTGGGCAGCCTGAAGCTTCTCCTCCTTGCGGCTCTATTCGGGGTTCCCATCGGTTTGCTCGGAGGAGTCTATCTGGCGGAATTCGGCGGACGGACCATTCCCTTTATTGTGCGGTACACCGCGGATCTTTTGAATGGCGTACCATCGATCGTGATTGGTATTTTTGCTTACGCCCTGGTTGTGATGCCCATGCATCACTTTTCAACCCTTGCCGGGGGATTTGCGCTGGGTATCATGGTGATTCCCACGGTACTGCGCAACACGGAGAGTTTTCTCACAGACGTGCCGCGTTCGCTGCGGGAAGGCGCCTTCGCGATGGGCGCGAACAAATGGAAGATGGTCGCGACGGTCGTGCTTCCCGCGGCCTCCCGCGGAATTCTGACGGGTGTGCTGCTGGCGCTGGCGCGCGTCGCGGGAGAGACAGCGCCGCTGCTCTTCACTGCATTCGGCAACCGCTTTTGGAGCCCCGGCTGGGATCAGCCGACGTCGTCGCTTCCGGTTGTGATATACACCTATGCGACCGGTCCGTATGAAGACTGGCATCGCCAGGCGTGGGCGGCGGGGCTCGTACTGCTCGGAATGGTGCTGGTGACGAACATTCTGGTTCGCGCGTTTTTGACGCGCGGGACCTCATATGAGAGGACTTGACGATGAGTTCCGCCTTCCCACTCATGGCGAATTCGGGGGCTGCCGCAGCGTCCTCCACGGATAAGACCGCTGAGCATACACCGGCTATGACCACCTCAGGCGCCAACACGCTGCGAATGAAAGTCACCAAGCTCAATTTCTACTATGGCAAGAACCACGCCCTGCATAATGTGTCGATGGACGTGGCCACCAACAAGGTGACGGCGATGATCGGGCCCTCGGGCTGCGGAAAATCCACCCTGTTGCGAACGCTGAACCGGATGCACGAAACGCTCCGCCATACGCGCCTGGAGGGAGAAATCGCCCTGGATGGCGTGAATATCCTTACGCTGGATGTCACCAAGTTGCGCCGCATGGTGGGCATGGTGTTTCAGAAGCCTAATCCGTTCCCCAAGTCGATCTACGAGAACGTGGCCTACGGCTTGCGGATCAACGGTCATAAGGGGCGCCTGGACGATGCCGTGGAGAAGAGCCTGCGCCGCGCCGCTCTGTGGGACGAAGTCAAGGACAAGCTCCACAAGTCCGCCTACGCGCTCTCAGGCGGCCAGCAGCAGCGTCTGTGCATAGCCAGGGCGCTGGCGGTCGATCCCGAGGTACTTTTGCTCGATGAGCCGTGTTCCGCGCTCGACCCGGTGAATACCGCGAAGATCGAGGAGTTGTTGTTCGAATTGAAGCCGACGTGCACCCTGGTGATCGTCACCCACAACATGCAGCAGGCGGCCCGCGTCAGCGATTCGACCGCTTTCATGCTGAATGGCGATTTGATCGAGTTTTCGCCGACGGGACACATGTTTACCACGCCATCGGATCCCCGCACCGAGGCGTACATCACCGGCCGCTTCGGATGAGGATTGTCGGTACATCAGGCACGGTATAGGGTTTGGTATGGAGAGGGCCTAGAGAATGGAACGTCATTTCGAACGCGATTTGGAAGAGCTGAAAGAACGGCTGCTGTGGATGGGCAGCCTGGCCGAGCGAGCCGTGCATCAGGCGGTTCATTCGGTGCTCGATGCGGACGACAAGCTCGCGCAGACCGTCCTCAGGGAAGAGAACGCCATCAACGAGCTGCAGATTGAGATCGATGACCGCGTGGTGCAACTGCTGGCCCTGCAACAGCTCATGGCCGCCGATCTGCGCTTCGTTCTGGCCATCGCTCGCATCAACAACGATCTCGAGCGAATCGGCGACCAGGCGGTGAACATCGCGCAATCTGCCACGCGTATCGTGCGCCATCCGCGCGTAAAGCCCTATGTGGATCTGCCGCGGATGGGCGAGCTGGCCGAAAAAATGATGCGCGACAGCCTCGACTCGCTGGTGCGCCGCGATATTGAACTGGCCCGCTCGGTGCTCTCCCGCGACGACCAGGCGGACCAGCTCCGCGACCAGATTTTCCGTGAGTTGCTCAGCTACATGATGGGCGACTCCTCCGTCGTATTTTCAGCGTTTGAGCTGATCCTGGTCGCCAAAAATCTGGAGCGCATCGCCGACCACGCCACCAACGTCGCCGAGGACGTGATTTACATGGTCGCGGGAAGCGATGTGCGCCATCCCGCGGTCGATCGCAATCCCGCCTGATCCGTGAATCTCAAGTAGCACATCTCTAACAAAGTCGGCCGTGTCAAGGGGAATCGAGCGCTGGGAATGAACCTGATTGGGCGCACCCCAAGTATCTCGCTTCCCTGGTTGATTCTCGTGAGGGACCGAGTGGTCTTCGCTGGTGAATTTTTGTGTCCAAGCCAGGCTCGGGCCCCATTGCGTTCCTCAATTCGGTGTACCCACCAAACATCTCTCCGATCATTTCAGACCATGAGGAGTTATTCGATCTCCCCGCAACTCGGGGAGGCGGGTGGCCTCATCAGACTCCCGGTCCATACAGCATGACCACTGTGCTACTCAGGCATTCCCGCATGGGGACACCGTTGTTCTGCCCGCCGGCAGAACTCGGTGTAATCGATCTGGTCGCGCATCATGATCCACAGCCGAATGCCCAGCTTTCGCGCTGTGGCCACCACCGCCTTGCCCAGACCTTTCTGCACCAACTTGCGACGATAAAACTGTTTCAACCGCGCATCCTTGCGTGCCGCCGCTCGCGCCGCTTCCACCCACAACAACCGCAGCAGCGGATTGCCCTGCTTGCTTAAACTTCCGTTCCGCTGTTTGCCGCCGCTGGAGTGTTCGCTGGGAATCATCCCCACGTAACTGGCCACCGCTTTGGCGTTGGGAAATCGCCGCGCGTCTCCCAGGAACACCTCGGTGGCCAGCGCTGTGGTCGGTCCCACGCCCGGGTGGCTCAACAACAACCGCGCCCCGGCTCGCTGCTCGGCCTGCTCCCTCACCGCTTGATCTAGCTGTTGCAGGCGCTGGTTCAGTTCCTGACGCAGCTCCTGCAACTGCTCTCGCCGCGTCGCCGCAAATCCAGCCAGCCCGAGTCCCTTCAGTTCCTGCTGGCCGGCTTGGCTCCACAGTTTGCTGCCGCGCCGCAACCCCTGGCTCAGTGCCAGCCCTTGCAGCCCGTTCTGCGTCATCACCCGCATCCGCACCAACTGGTGCCGGTGCTGCAGCAACGTCCGCAGATCCCTCTGCTCGCTCGTCGGCAGCCAGATCTGCGGAAACCGCTTCTCCACCAGCAGCCGCCGAATCAACTCCGCATCGCGCCGGTCGTGTTTTTGCTTCCGTGTCTCCGCTTTGCGAATCGCCGCCGGATGCCCCACTCGGTACTCGATCCCCAACTCCTCCAGCAGCCGCAGAAACCAGAACATCGATCCCGTCGCTTCCAACCCGACCAGCACCGGCTTGGGCAGCGCGGCGTAAAACTCCCGAACCGCCTCGCCTTCATGCGCCAGCGTCTTTTCGGTCACTTCCCCCGTCTCGATGTCCACCATCGAAATCGTCTGTTGTCGCGCATGCAAATCGCATCCTATAATTCGCATCTCGGCCTCCTTCGACCCGAGCTCTGCGCGTTGGACAGCACACAGTTTACTCGGATCGTCGTGAGGCCGACTTTGTTATGTCATCAGACTTCAGTCTGTGCTACTAGAAACCAATCTGGCCCAGCATTAATGGTGAGAACTGCCATCTGAATCGTTCATAATGCGCCCGTGTCGCAAACCAACAACAGTCCCATAGCGGCTGAACTCACCGGCGGCGAAAACAATGAGCCGATTCTGGAAGGGCGGGAGCTGGAGAAATTTTACGCGCAGCCGGAGGGCGGCCGCATCGAAGTCATTTCCCCGACGAATATCAAAATCATGCCGGGGAAAATTCTGGCGCTGCTCGGGCCTTCGGGGTGCGGGAAATCCACGCTGTTGCGAATGCTGACGGGGCTTTCGAGTCCCTCGGCGGGGGAAGTGCTCTGGCACGGCCGCAGGCTCACTGACCAGCCGCCCAATGTCGGAATCGTCTTCCAAAGCTTCGCGCTGTTTCCCTGGCTGACGGTTCTCGAAAATGTCGAAGCGCCGCTCGAAGCGCGCGGTGTTCCACCGCCCGAGCGCCATGCGCGCGCCTTGCACATTCTGGATTCGGTTGGTCTCGACGGATTCGAGAACGCTTATCCCAAGGAACTTTCCGGAGGAATGAAACAGCGCGTCGGGTTCGCGCGCGCGCTGGTGATCGAGCCGGAAGTGCTGTTCATGGATGAGCCGTTTTCCGCGCTCGACGTGCTGACGGCGGAGACGTTGCGCGGCGAACTACTGGAGCTGTGGAACGATCGAAAAATTCCCACGCGCGCGATTTTTATCGTCACCCACAATATCGAAGAGGCGGTCGTGCTGGCCGACCGCGTGATCGTGCTGGCCAGCAACCCGGCGCGAATCCGCGAGGATTTTGAAATTACGTTGCCGCAGCCGCGCAGCCGCAAGTCCGAGCCCTTCGAGGCTTTGGTCGACCACATTTATCGCGTGCTGACGCAGCCCGATCTCCAGCATGAAATGCCTCCGGAAATGAAACCGGCGCCCGCGCCTCCCGGCATCACTACGCCTACGCCGCGCTATCTGATGCTGCCGCACGTGCGTGCCGGAGGCATTGCCGGCTTCCTGGAAATTCTCGTGGACCACGGCGGGCGCCAGGATTTGCACCGGATCTCGCACCAACTGATGCTTGAGTCGGACGATTTGCTCCCGATCGTGGGCGCTTGCGCTCTACTCGGATTCGCGACAGTAGAACAAGGCGACGCGGAGATCACGGAACTTGGCCGCGGGTTTGCCGCCGGCGACATTCAGCGGCGCAAACAACTGTTCCGCGAGGCCGTGCTCGCGCATGTGCCCCTGCTGCAACAAATGGATTCGGCCTTGCAGGCCAAGGCCGACGGCGCCATGCCTCTGGAATTCTTTCACGATTTGCTCGACGAACATTTCAGCGACGACGAAGTGCGCCGCCAGCTCGACACTGCCATTCAGTGGGGCCGCTATTCGGAATTATTCGACTACGATTCCGTGACCGGGCGGCTGAGCCGGACCAGGCCGTGACCCTCCGCAAACCGCGCCGCCAATGAAAATGGAATCCATCTTCCAATACCAATCCATTTTGCGAGGGATTTCCGAGCGCACGAAATGGAAGAGTACGTTCGCGGCGGACGTTGCTGTTTTCGCGGGTTTGTTGGCGATTCTGTATGCGTTGTTTGCTTCCGGACGCATGTGGTTCGCGCCCTTTACGCCGGTGGCGAACATTTCTTCGAGTCCGCGCGCGTTGCCGCTCTACGCGGCCTATTCTTTTGTGCGGATTGCGATTGCCTACGTACTGTCGCTGCTGTTTGCGCTGGTTTATGGATTGGCGGCGGCAAAATCCGATCGCGCGGCGAAAATTCTGCTTCCGTTGCTCGATATTTTGCAATCGATCCCCGTGCTGAGCTTTCTTCCCGGGGTGATGCTGGCGATGGTCGCGCTGTTTCCGCGCAGGCAGCTGGGCCTCGAACTGGGTTCGATCTTGCTGATTTTTACCGGGCAGGCGTGGAACATCGCGTTCAGCTTCTATGCTTCGCTCAAGGGCATACCGCGCGAGCTGGACGAGGCTGTGCGTTTGTATCGCTTCAGCAGGTGGCAGCGATTCACCGAGCTGGAGCTGCCCTTTGCTGCGATTGGACTCGTGTGGAATTCGATGATGTCGGTGGCCGGCGGCTGGTTTTTCCTGATGGCGTGCGAAATGTTTGTGCTCGGCGCGCGCGACTTTCGATTGCCGGGGCTCGGTTCCTATTTGCAGGTCGCCGCCGGGGCCGGCGATACGCACGCTATCTTGTGGGGATTGGCGGCGATGATCGCGGTCATTGTCCTCCTGGATCAACTGGTTTGGCGGCCGGCGATTGCGTGGTCGGACAAATTCAAATTCGAGACGGTGGAAGGGGCGGCGCCGCAGTCGTTTGTGCTGACGGTGCTGCGCAGGTCCGGAATCCTCGTCACATTATATCGTAATGCGATATACCCAGTGGAAGAGCGCGTGACGCATGCATTTGCGGTGAAGAAGCTGGCCGCGCGCGCGGAGAAGCCCCCGTCGGGAAACAGTTTTAAGAACTGGCTCGCGCGCGCGTTCGGAGTGGCCATTTTGGCCGCGATGGCCTGGCTGGCGTATCGTGCGCTGGCCACCATTGCGCGACTCGGCGAGCGGGAGATGATCTTCCTCACGCGCGACGCTGCTCTCACGTTTCTTCGCGTGAACGCCGCATTGATTCTCGGCGCGCTCTGGGCCGTTCCGGCGGGCGTTTGGATCGGAACGACGCCCCGCGTAGCGAAGATCGCGCAACCCCTCGTCCAGATTGCCGCGTCGGTTCCCGCAACGGCATTGTTCCCCGTGCTTTTGTTGCTGCTGATTCGCGCAGGCGGCGGCATGGGCATCGCCGCGATGGCCCTGATGCTGCTCGGCACGCAGTGGTACATCCTGTTTAATGTGATCGCAGGTGCGATGGCGATCCCCACGGACTTGAAGGAAGCCTCCAGCGTTTTTCGTTTCACGCGATGGGAGCGCTGGCGGCGCTTGATCCTTCCGGCCATTTTTCCGTACCTGGTAACGGGAATGCTGACCGCTTCGGGAGGCGCCTGGAACGCCAGCATCGTCGCGGAATATTTTCATTTTCAGGGAAAAACGCTTTTCGTACGCGGATTGGGTGCGGCGATCAGCCGGGCCACCGATTCCGGGAATTTGCCGGTCCTTCTGGCGGCCACGATGGTGATGTCGGTCATTGTTGTCACCGTGAACCGGACGCTCTGGCAGAGGCTTTACCGCCTGGCCGCCACGCGCTTCAAACTCGAGACCTAACCCGGCGCCTCCGCGTTCCCGGTTTTCTCTGCGTCCTCTGTGTTTAAGTTTTTTCCGAAAGGCTTTCAACACAGAGGACACAGAGAAAGGCCACAGAGGACGCCGAGAAGATGTTGTCCGGAATGATTCACGCGCATTTGATTACGGCAAATCTAGAAGAAGGAAATCCGCCGGCGTCGCACCTTGATCCGGCGCTGCGGAGAGCTGCAACTCGCGTTCGCTGGAGACGCGCGCCTGATCTCCCGCGGCCAGTGTCTCGCCGTTGAGCTGCAAGGTTCCGTTGATCACAAAAATGTAGGCTCTGCGGCCCTGCCCGAGTTTGTGCGCGACCGATTGTCCGGGCGCGAGGAGAGAGGTGTAAATCGTCGCGTCCTGGTGAATCTGCACGGTCGTCGAACTGGCGTTCCCATTCTTGCCGGCGGGCACGGCAATCGGCAGCAATTTGCCGCTGCGTTCGGACAGGGAAAAACTCTTTTGCTCCCACGATGGCCGCAGATGCTGGACCGCGGGCATGATCCAGAGCTGGATCAGGTGGACGGGGTCCTTTTCCGAAGGATTGAACTCGGAGTGGCGGACACCGGTTCCCGCGCTCATGCGCTGGATTTCGCCGGGGCGAATGAGGCCGGTATTGCCCATGTTGTCTTTGTGTTCGAGCGCGCCGTCGATGATGTAAGTGACGATTTCCATCTCGCGGTGGCTGTGCAGCGGGAAGCCGCCGGCGGGGGCGACCGTGTCGTCGTTAAAGACGCGCAGGGGCCCGAAATTCATGTTTTGGGGGTCATGGTAAGTGTCAAACGAGAAATGCCAGTTGGTGCTAAGCCAATCTGTTTCAAGGTGATAGCGGTCTTTCGCGCGAATGGTTTGGATCATGGTGGATTCTCCCGGACATTCCAAGTTTCCCAGCTCGGTTACTCTTTCTGACAATACTTTAGATGCAACGGCCGCGAATTCGACGCAACCGCGCTACCCGCCGGAGCGTCTTTCCAAGCAGGGGGAATTGGTGTGATACCACTCCCGCAAAATGCTAACTTGGTGTAAATTCCTACTAGGCCGCTTCTTGAAAGAGCGGAAGCCGTCATGAATCCAACCAAACCTGGGACGCAGGTTGCAGACGAAGGGACCACCCGCATGAGCCGGGATACTCTATCCATCACCGATAACCGCACGGGGAAAGCCTACGAAATTCCGATCAAGAACGACACGATCCACGCCACCGACTTGCGCCAGATCAAGGTGAAACCCGATGAGTTCGGGATGATGAGCTACGACCCGGCCTTCAACAATACGGCCTTGTGTCAAAGCAAGATTACGTTCATCGACGGCGACAAAGGCATCCTGCGCTACCGCGGCTATTCGATCGAGGAACTGGCCGAGAAAAGCACCTATCTCGAAACGGCCTATTTGATTTTGCGCGGTGAGCTGCCGACGCGCTCGCAGCTGGAAGAGTGGACTTACCACGTCACCCACCACACCTTCATCCACGAGTCGGTGAAGAAATTCCTGGACGGGTTTCACTACGACGCGCACCCCATGGGCATGATGATTTCGACCATCGCCGCGCTTTCCACGTTTTATCCCGAGGCGAAAGACATCTTCAACAAGGAATCGCGCCTGAAGCAGACCTACCGCTTAATCGGGAAGATGCCGACGCTCGCGGCGTTTTCCTACCGGCACAGCCTGGGCATGCCGTTTGCCTATCCGGACAACGAGCTGAGCTACCCCGGCAATTTCCTGAACATGCTGTTCAAGACGTCCGAGTTGAAATACCGCCCGAACCCGACGCTGGAGCACGCGCTGGACATCCTGTTTATTCTGCACGCGGACCACGAGCAGAATTGTTCGGCGAACGCGATGCGCTGCGTCGGCAGCTCGCACGTGGACCCGTTTTCGGCGACGGCGGCGGCGACCGCGGCGCTGTACGGTCCGCTGCACGGGGGCGCGAACGAGGAAGTTCTGCGCATGCTGCTGGAGATCGGCTCGCTCGCCAACGTGCCCGCGTACATCAAGCGCGTGAAGGCCGGCGAAACCAAACTCATGGGATTTGGCCACCGCGTCTACAAGAATTACGACCCGCGCGCGCGCATCATCAAGCACGTAGCCGACGGCGTCTTCGAAATCATGGGCCGCAATCCGCTGCTGAATATCGCGCTCGAATGCGAGCGCATCGCCCTGGAGGACGACTACTTCGTTTCGCGCAAGCTCTATCCCAATGTGGATTTTTATACCGGGCTGATCTACCAGTCCATGGGCTTTCCGGTGACCATGTTCCCCGTGCTGTTCGCGATTCCGCGCACCAGCGGCTGGATCGCGCAGTGGGAAGAGATGCTGCTCGATCCCGAGCAGAAAATCGCGCGCCCGCGCCAGGTGTACCTGGGCCACGACCTGCGGCCGTACGCGCCACTCGATAAGAGAAGCTAGGGCCAGTGGCGCAGGGTTCAGCCTGTGGGTTTACGCATGGGCGAGCTGATCCAAAATCCACAGGCTGAAGCCTGCGCTACTTACCCCGCGCGCTACTTTTTCTTCGGCGGATATTTGTCGATGGATTTCTTGACCATGTCGTCGAGCTTGCCTTGGATCTTGGTGGCGTCGCTTTTTTCTTCAGCGGCGATGGCGCGCCAGACGAGCGAGCGCGTGGTCGGATCGCGCAGATCGATGACCAGCGTTCCCTCGGCATAAGGCACCCTCACATAGCGCGTGCCGAGTCCATACCATCCGGCGGGATAAGCCTCGATCTCGGTTTTGCGGGCGGCGCCGAATGTGTACCGGACATTGAGGTCGGAGGGGCCGCTGGTCACAAGGGTCAGGCCCTTCGCGGTGAGATCATTCGTGATGTCTGCCTCGATCTGTTTCTTGACGAGCGGGCTGTTTAAGGCGGGGTTTCCCCTGCTCAACTGGCCGTCGCGGATCGCGAACGTTTTGTATTTGCTGAAGTCGATGGTCTGGTCGAACTCCATCGTAATCTTCTGCGCCCGCGCGCCGAGCGCAACGAGCAACCCGAGGACGAGCAATGCGAGCCCTTGCGGCGCACTCGAGGCCGAGCGCCGAACCCATTTCTGTGCGCATTCCAATTTGAAAAGCTGAGACACTGCCCACCTCCGCACGAAGTCCGAGGTAGTGTATCAGGGTAGCGCGAGATTCCAGTAGCGCAGGCTTCAGCCTGTGGGGTTTCAGTTATCGGTTCCACCACAAGCTCGACAGACTGAAGAAGATGGTTTCACTTTGAATTTGCATGGGAGTTTATAATAGGCCATGCGCAACACGGAACTCCTTTTCGACGCGTCAGCCGGCGAGCGCCGCATGATGATCGAGACGCAAATCCGCAAGCGGGGTGTTTCCTCGCCGCGCGTTCTCGAAGCCATGGCCGCCGTTCCGCGCCATAAGTTCGTCTCCTTCAAATTCCGGAACGACGCGTATGCCGACAAACCGTTGCCCATCGGCGAGGGACAAACGATCTCACAGCCGTACATGGTCGCGGCCATGACGGAAGCGCTCGAACTGACCGGCTCCGAGCGCGTGCTGGAAATCGGCACGGGCTCGGGCTACCAGGCGGCAGTGCTTTCGCTGCTGGTGCATCAAGTCATCACCGTGGAAAACCACACGTCGCTGGCGCTTGCCGCGCAGGAACGGCTGACGAATTTGGGCTACGCGAACGTCCACGTACACAACGGGGACGGCTCCGCGGGGTTCCTCGACGCCGCGCCTTACGACGCGATTCTCGTCACCGCCGGCGCTCCGGAAATTCCCCAGGTATTCGCAAGCCAGCTTCGAGAGGGGGGACGCCTCGTCATTCCCGTGGGCGACCGGGACAATCAGGAACTCGTGCGAGCGCAGATGGAAAACGGCGAGTTGAAATCCCGCGTATTGTTCAACTGCAAATTTGTTCTGTTGCTGGGCCGCTACGGCTGGAGCCGGGTGGAACGGAAGTCATCTTGAAGTCTTGCACTCCGCCTTCGATCCTGCATTTGTTTGGCAGAAAAATGTGCATTTCCTGTCCCCAAGGCCAGTATCAAGAACGCTGACTCGGGATTGTAACAAGATGGGACGGTTCTACCCGACCGGGACAGTTTCTGTACTTGTGTCCTCGTCTCACGACAGATCTATTTTCTAATTTTACTATAAGTCCTGTGCTTTCATATGTGTACGGGCGTTTACAAATGATGCTTCCCTAGGCCATTTGGCGCAGGGCTTGCATTAAATAACCATATCTTCCCACGCTACAAGGCAGTGGAAAGATTTGGGAGATGAGTTGGAAAAAACAATTGCAATCATGGGCCGTAATCGATCGATTCTTTTCTCAGCATTCACTTGCGCAGCGCTTGCGACCTGCATTCCTGCATTTGCCGGTCCGGCGCCCATCGCAAAGCACAACACGAGGCATCTGAACTCGGCGCATTCACGCAACGGAATGCAAAAGCTTTCAAATTCCGCCGAGGGCGACGTCGCGACATTCGATGACCCAATCGTTCGCCAGGCTGCGATTCAAGGGCTTGGGCGCTTCGAAGGCTCGGTGGTGGCCATTGATCCCAATGACGGGCGAATCCTATCGATTGTGAATCAGAAGATGGCGTTCTCAAGTGGTTTCAAACCTTGCTCGACGATCAAGCCGGTGATTGCCGTCGCGGCGCTGCAGGAGGGGTTCCTGACGCGCGACACAAAAATTCGGGTTACCCGGCGCAAGTATTTGACCTTGACCGAGGCGATCGCGCATTCGAATAACGCCTTCTTCGAGGAGCTCGGGCGTCGCATGGGATTTGACACGGTTTCGAATTACGCGCGGGAGCTAGGACTCGGCGAACTCGCCGGGTATGAAATTTCGCAGGAGCAGTCCGGTTCCGTGCCCACCGAGCCGCCGGCACGCGGCGGAGTCGGGAGAATGTCAAGCTTTGGCGAAGGGATTTTGATGACTCCGCTGCAACTGGGAGCGATGGTTTCGATGGTCGCCAATGGCGGCACACTCTACTATCTGCAATACCCGCAAACTCCCGAGGAGCAGGAAACTTTCGAGCCGCGCATCAAGCGTACGCTCGACATTGAATCCCTGCTTCCGGACTTGCGCGACGGCATGCACGCCGCAGTGATGCGTGGGACGGCACGACGCAGCAACATGTCCGACGATGAGCAGGTGTCAGGAAAAACCGGGTCCTGTTCGGACTCGGGTTCACGCCTGGGATGGTTTGTCTCCTACATGGACCAACCGAACTTGAAGATCGTGCTGGTGATCCTGATGCGCGGACACAGCCATGCAGTGCGCGGGCCGATGGCCGCGGGAATTGCGGGGCGCATCTATCGCGAACTTCAAAAGGAGGAATACAGCACGAGAAAGGACGCCGACGCAGTCATCCCGACCCTTGCAGCGAAGGCGAGTCAATAACTCAGGCCCATCCCACCACTCCTCTCCCTATGCGCAATCAGAGTCGCTTGGCGGACAGATTCACTCTCGAACCCACGGAGCGAATGGCTACTCGTTGGCGGCACCATAGTTTCCGAAATTGCTGGCCATGAATCGAGCAGGAACCGGGGCCGTCTTCCTGAGGGCGTGCAGCGAGCGTTGGCTGCGAGATCGCTGGTCTGCTTATTTCGAGTTTTGTTGCGACTGAAGCTCCGACAGGTACTCTTTAGCTTCGTCCTTGTCCTGAGGACTGTGGCTAAATTTCAGGAATTGTTGGATCTGCAGGGTTGCGTCGACCAGGTCGCCCTGCTCGCCGTAGATTTGAGCAAGCAAGAAGTAGAGGCCGGCCTGATGGTGCTCGCTGTCGATGGCAATGGTTTTCAGGGTACTTTTTTGCGCTTCCGGCAAATTGTGGAGATGGAAGAGGGCTAAACCGCGGTAATAGTAAGCATACATATCGCCAGTTAGATTCAAACCGAGAAATCGGTCGGACCAGGTCAGAAGGTCGTCCCATTTTTTCTCGCGATCCAAAAGTCCCGCCAAGCAAAGATAAGGAGGCAAGTAAGTCGGATCAACACTTATGGGCTGCGAACAAGCATCGTGAGCTTCGTTCATCTTCTGCTCGTCTTGGAGAACCTGTCCCAACATGACCCACGCCGCTGGATATTTCGGATATTTTTGAATTGCGTCGCGAACGTGCTGTTCCGCATCATTCAGTTTTCTCTTTTTTAAGGCATCGCAAGCCTTTTCGTATTGGCTCCTGGCCTTCGCGGGAACCCCCAACCTGACTGCGCTTACGGTGGCGCCGCGCACGCCGGTAAGGTCCCATGGAAAACAGGATTCATCTTCGACCACCGCGGGCTTTGGGAGTGGCTGCGTCGTCGGGATTAACACGTCGGAATCCGTGCCGGGTTGCGGCGCGGGCTGGAATGGAGGCAGGTTGGAGCGGCTGCTCGTTCCTACGCCGGGCGATCCCCGAGACCCGCCCGATCCGCCCTTCTGCGCTCGGATTGGCAAGGCAGACAACGCAATCGCCAGGGCGCAAGACGCCACAGATTTCAAGGAAGCAAAGCCGGGCTGGTAACGAAGGCCGACCATTGATCAAATGTTATACCCATTTTTCAGAGATTCTAAATATTACTTTCAGATCATGGCTGGGGCGGGGTCAGGCGCTCGCCCGCCCTGGTGAACGCTCTTTTCAGCACGCGGTTGACCGCCACGGTTAAATCGAATTTTGGCAATTCTTCTTCGCGCGCCCAGGCAAATTCCTGGGCGTCGCTTCCCGCGGAAAGCGTTCCTCCGCGGATTTCGCAGAGATAATCGAGAATGACGAAGTGATACTGCGGGCGGGCGGCGTCGCCCGGCGTGCCGTCCGCGCTCGGAGGAGCGGGGAAAATTCTCTCGAACACTTCGATGAGTTCGACGACGCGCACTTCGAGTCCGGTTTCTTCGGCGAGCTCGCGCGCGACGCCCTGCTCGAGCGTTTCTCCGACTTCAAGCAGGCCGCCGGGGATGGACCACTCGCCTTTGAGCGGCGGGCTGGCGCGCCGGATGAGCAGGGTACATCCGTTGTCAATAACCACTCCGCCCACACCTATCATGGGTTGATCCGGGTATTCTCTTCTGCGTGTCATCGTCGTTTTGGCCGCTTCCCTCCGGGGCCGCTTCGCGTTATATAATAGTTCAGCAGCAAGCGCGTCCTAAATTCGGCGGGCTTTCCGCCGCAGGCGGACCCGCACCCGATCCGCAAGGAGGTTTTCGCCGTGGTCCGGTGCCCTAAATGCGCTACTGAAATTGACGTTGACGAAGACGAAGTCGAGGAAGGTGAGATTCTGGCCTGCCCCGAGTGCGAAACCGAAATGGAAGTCGTGCAGATCCATCCCGTCAAGGTCAATGCCATCTCCGATGACGATGACGAAGAAGAAGAGGAAGAGTCTGAGGACGGGGACGAATTTGCGGACGATGACGACGAGGAAGACGAAGAAGAAGAGGTTTGACCCGCTCTTCGATTTCTTCCGGCATCCCCCCTCTCCTATTGGCCATCTCACTTTTGTGCGCGTGACGATTGCTCTCCTCGGCTTGGTTTGCCTCGCGGGCGCAGCATTTGCTTTCGAGCCGGCCGGCGGCGCCCAAAATGCAAGCGGTTCGCACGCCCACGATTTCGTCATTTTCGCCACCGTGTTTACGGACCGGGGTTTCGCTCTCTTGGGCGCCCGAGCGCGGGTCCGTCGTTCGGAGGAAAAGAAATTTCGATGGGAAGCCTTCTCCGACCACCAGGGCGAGCTGGCCTTCCGCGTCCCGCAAGACGCGGAGTACGAAATGACGATCGAAGCGCGCGGCTTCAAAACGGAAACGCGCAAGATTAACGCGCGACAAGGCAATCGAACGGACCTGACGATCCGGATGGAGCCCCAGACGGATTCAGGGACCGGAGGAAAATCATGAACCTGCGCAGGACGCTTGGACTCGTCGCGCTGGCCGCATTGGCCGCAACCGTATTGTTCGCGCAGGAAAAACCGAAGGGGAAGGAATCCGAGCTGCGGACGGTCCGCGGAACGGTCGTGGACAAGGAAGAGAGCCCTGCGGAAACGGCAGTGGTGTACTTGAAAAACGTCCATACGCAGGACATCACTACGCACCTCTCCGACAGTGACGGCACGTTTCGCTTCAGCGGGCTGGACCTCAACGTTGATTATGAAATTCATGCCGAAAAGGAAGGCATGACCTCCTCGACTCGATCCATATCGAACTTCGACACGCGCAAGGAGTTCGTCCTCACGCTGAAGTTGGATCATAAAAAGAGCGCGAAATAAAGGCGGGCTGTAGAGTCTGTGTGAGTGCTCTGTTTCGTCGGTCCACTGTAGCGCCAACCTTCAGGTTGGCATTTAGAGTCAAGCAGAAGCCCGTCCGCCGCGGCGGACGGGCGCTACATAAACCAAGACTGCGTTCTCAAACCGTCCCTCACATTCTGACACCTCGGAGCCCGAATTTGCAGTAACATACCCCCGAGCAAATGCCGGCCACTCGTTTCCGTTCCAACCTGGGTGTAAGGGGCCGGTGTTGAAATCAGTATTTCGTCCGCGGAGGACTCGCATGGCAATTCAATTCATCGTTAACGGCAAACCACAATCAGTGGATGTTCCGGCGAATATGCCGCTGTTATGGGTCTTGCGGGACACGCTGGGCATGACGGGCACGAAGTTTGGGTGCGGCATGGCCCTGTGCGGCGCCTGCACCGTGCATCTCGAGGGGGAAGCCATCCGTTCCTGCATCACTCCCATTTCGGGTGTTGCCGGAAAAAAAATCACCACCATCGAAGGACTTTCTCCCGACCGCAGCCATCCAGTGCAGCGCGCGTGGATCGAAGTGGACGTGCCGCAGTGCGGCTATTGCCAGTCGGGACAAATCATGTCCGCCGCGTCGCTACTGGCGCAGAATCCGAAGCCGAGCGACTCGGACATTGACGAAGCGATGAAGGGAAATATCTGCCGCTGCGGCACCTACCAACGGATTCGCGAAGCCGTGCATCGCGCCGCGGAATTGCACAAGGCTGCAGCAAAGCCTTCCCGGCTCGACGGCGCGGGCGGTCCGGAAGAAGCCCGGGATGAGCAGCCCGTGGAAGTGGGAGGTGCCGTATGAGCGCTGGAACAACGACGGGCATCGATCGCCGCGGTTTTCTGAAGACAAGCGTGGCCGGCGCGACCGGCCTGGTCATCGGATTCTATTTGCCCGGGCGGTTTGAAGCGCTTGCCGCGGCTCCCGCGGGCGCGGCGCCCGCTTCCTTAAACGCATGGATGCTCATTTCTCCGGACGACGCTGTAAAGATCATGATCGACAAGTCGGAAATGGGACAGGGGATACTGACGGCGCTGTGCATGATCGCGGCTGAAGAGCTGGATTGCGATTGGAAAAAAATCCACACGGAATTCGCACCTGCCGCCAAGGAATATTTTAATCCGGCGTTTGGAATGCAGGGCACGGGCGGCAGTTCGAGCGTGCGGTCCTCGTGGGACCCGATGCGCAAGGCCGGGGCGGCGGCGCGCGACATGCTGCTGCAGGCCGCGGCGACGCAATGGAAAGTCGACAAGTCCACCTGCCGGACGGAAAACGGCGTCATCTTTCACGACGCCTCAAAGCGCAAACTCACCTACGGCAGCGTGGCCGCAGCGGCTTCGATGCTTCCCGTTCCGCAGGATGTGCCGCTCAAGGATCCGAAACAGTACCGCATCGTTGGAAAGCCCACGAAGCGGCTGGACACGCCGGACAAAGTGAACGGCCACGTGGAATTTGGGATCGACGTGCGGCGGCCGGAAATGCTTTACGCCGTGGTGGCGCGATGCCCGGTGTTTGGCGGAAAGGCCACCAGCTTTGACGCGACGAAAGCCAAGGCCGTTCCCGGCGTCAAGAACGTAGTGGAGATCTCTCGCGGCATTGCCGTGGTCGCCGACAACACCTGGGCGGCGATGCAGGGGCGGCGCGCGCTCGATGTGAAGTGGGACGAAGGGCCGAACGCAAACGCCAGCAGCGAGAGCATCAGCAAACTCTTCGCGGATCAAATGGCGCAACCCGCAGCGGAGGCCCGCAAGGAAGGCGACGCAGCGTCCGCCCTTATCGGCGCCACGCAGAATATCGTAGCGGTTTACGAAGTTCCCTACCTGGCGCACGCCACCATGGAACCCATAAACTGTACCGCCGATGTTCGCGCGGACCGCGTAGATGTTTGGGCGCCCACGCAATTTCAGACCATGGCGCAGGGCACCGCCGCCAAGATTTGCGGATTGAAACCGGAGAATGCATTCATCCACACGACGTACCTCGGCGGCGGCTTCGGGCGCAAGGCGGGCACCGACTTTGTCATTGAGGCGGTGGAAACGTCCAAGGCGATTGGGCGGCCGGTGAAAGTGACGTGGTCGCGCGAGGATGACACGCAACACGATTATTACCGGCCCGCGTCTTATGCGAAGATGGCGGGTGGACTCAACCCCGACGGCTGGCCCGTTGCCTGGACGACGCGCGTGGCGTGTTCTTCGATCATGGAAGCGTGGTTTCCCGGCAGCACGAAAAATAATCTCGATCCGACCAGCGTCGAAGGCGTCGCCAATCTGCCCTACTCGATTCCCAATATTCAAGTGGATTACGTGCGGACCGAGCCGGGCATCCCGGTGGGCTTCTGGCGTTCGGTGGGAGCTTCGCAGAACGGTTTTTTCAGTGAATGTTTCATGGACGAATTGGCGGCGGCTGGCAAGAAGGACCCGTACGAATTCCGCCGCCGTCTTCTCGACAAAGCGCCGCGCCACATAGGCGTCCTCGAACTGGCCGCGCAAAAAGCGGGCTGGGACAAGCCGCTGCCTGCGGGCCGCTATCGCGGCATTGCAGTGCTGTTCGCGTTTGAGAGCTATGCCGCGCAGGTGGTGGAAATTTCGGTGGACCGCAAAGCGCGATCGGTGAAAGTGCATCGCGTGGTTTGCGCGGTGGATGTTGGCCGCGTTGTGAATCCAACGAACATCGTCATGCAAAGTGAAAGCGCAATCGTGTATGGACTTTCGGCGGCGCTGTACGGCGCGATCACGATCTCACACGGCCGCGTCGAGCAAACCAACTTCAACACTTATCCGGTCCTGCGGCTGGACGCCATGCCCGCCGTCGAAGTGTACATCGTCCCGAGCGAAGAAAAGCCCACGGGAGCGGGCGAGCTGGCCGTGCCGCCGCTGGCCCCCGCGCTCTGCAACGCGATCTTCGCGGCAACTGGCAAGCGCATCCGCCGCTTGCCGATCCGCGCGGAGGATTTGGCGTAGCGCCGACAGTAGCGCAGGCTTCAGCCTGCGGGGGTTCGTCATAGCATGGCCCAAAACCCACAGGCTGAACAGGCTGCGCTACTTCCACGAGCCAGAATGACGCCTTGTTAGAAACTCTTCAGCAGAGCCGGTAGTTCGCGAATCGTTTCGATCAGGGCGTCGGGGGAAGCGGCGCTGAGCCGCTCCGGGACCGGCGAGCCGCCGAGCACACCAATGGCGCGCACGCCCGCGCGATGCGCCATTTCGATATCCTCCGGGGCATCGCCGATATACACGCTGGTTTGGGGCAGGGCGCGAAGTTTTTCGAGCGCTATCCGCAGCGGCGCGGGATGCGGTTTGCGGCGTGGAGCATCCTCGCTGCAAACTTTGACGAGAAACATCGCCGAAACCTCGTGTTCCCGCAATTGTTTTCGCACGCGCGAGCGGCTTCCGCTCGACACCAGGGCCAGCTTAAAACGCTGGTCAAGCATTCTCAACACTCGCAGCGCGCCGGGCTGCAGCTTCGGTTGCTGCTTCCGGTAGAAAAATCTCCACAGCCGGTCCGCCTCTTCCCATTTTGCGCGAGGGAGATGCGCGGCGCGGTACACACGGTGCCAGTTCGGCGAATAATGGCGCTTCAACTCCGCGAGACTCCAGCTCATTCCCAGGGCGCCGAACATATACATGTAGGCATTCGCATCCGCCTCGAACGAATCCAGCAGCGTCCCGTCCCAGTCGAACAGGATGTATTCAATCGACGTTTGATTTTTTGTTGTCATCGCAACGGATTAACCGCCATGAACAAAACGGAAAGACTATCTTCCATTTCATTTCGCAACGAACAAAGTAGCATGGAATTTACGCGTGCCGCAAAACGTGCGGAAACATGCGGAGTGATTTATGGCAAAGGAAATTCTGTTAAGTTGATGCGGTAGTTTCGGGAGCGCCTGCGACTTCGCACACGAATGTGCTCTGGAGGACCCTTCGTTTCCGCAATGCATGCGTTAGAACTGCAAGGGAACTAGTGACGGTGGAAGCGCGACGGCAGGGGCTCTTCCCGCTGAAATGTAATGTCGTCGAAGGTGGCTGCCAGAGAGTGCCAGCCGGGACGCGAAGCAGGTTCCGCGCGGACAATGTGCGCCTCGGTCGTCATTTTCACGGTGCCCCGGCCAAAGGGCCGGTCCACCAGGCAGACCTCGATCGCTATCGGCGTCCCTGGCTCAATCCGGTGGGGGCAGAGAAAGAGGACTCCGCTGGAACTGATATTGGCCGTTCGCAACGGCTCCCCCATGCGCTCCCGCTGGCCCGCGATGCGCTTCACGCGCAACGGCAAGCTGAGCTTGGCTCGAGCGTAGGCGCGCCGTTCTTCGGGCGGGCGAATGGCATGGGTGGGAACGCGCGCGATGCCCTTCGGCTTGGCTCGCGTCGTCCACGGCGGCGGGTCGGCAACCGAGGTCGCGGAACGGGCCGACAATTCTTTAATGGCGGCATCGCTGCGGCCAGGATTGGATTGGTCCATGAGTTTTTGATTTCGAACAGTGCGCATAGGTCTCCCTTAGCTTCGTAGGCCTTTGGCACTGCTGGCGGACACTATCCTCCGCGCAGCCTCACTGCGTCAATTTGGGTTCCCTCTTGTGTTGTCTTAATGCATACCCCCGCTGTTATCGTTCCTCCAGGTTTCTTCGCGTTCGGGTTAAGTAGCACATCTCTAACAAAGTCGGCCGTGTCAAGGGGAATCGAGCGCTGGGAATGAACCTGATTGGGCGCACCCCAAGTATCTCGCTTCCCTGGTTGATTCTCGTGAGGGACCGAGTGGTCTTCGCTGGTGAATTTTTGTGTCCAAGCCAGGCTCGGGCCCCATTGCGTTCCTCAATTCGGTGTACCCACCAAACATCTCTCCGATCATTTCAGACCATGAGGAGTTATTCGATCTCCCCGCAACTCGGGGAGGCGGGTGGCCTCATCAGACTCCCGGTCCATACAGCATGACCACTGTGCTACTCAGGCATCCCCGCATGGGGACACCGTTGTTCTGCCCGCCGGCAGAACTCGGTGTAATCGATCTGGTCGCGCATCATGATCCACAGCCGAATGCCCAGCTTTCGCGCTGTGGCCACCACCGCCTTGCCCAGACCTTTCTGCACCAACTTGCGACGATAAAACTGTTTCAACCGCGCATCCTTGCGTGCCGCCGCTCGCGCCGCTTCCACCCACAACAACCGCAGCAGCGGATTGCCCTGCTTGCTTAAACTTCCGTTCCGCTGTTTGCCGCCGCTGGAGTGTTCGCTGGGAATCATCCCCACGTAACTGGCCACCGCTTTGGCGTTGGGAAATCGCCGCGCGTCTCCCAAGAAGACTTCCGTGGCCAGCGCTGTGGTCGGTCCCACGCCCGGGTGGCTCAACAACAACCGTGCCCCGGCTCGCTGCTCGGCCTGCTCCCGCACCGCTTGATCCAGCTGTTGCAGGCGCTGGTTCAGTTCCTGACGCAGCTCCTGCAACTGCTCTCGCCGCGTCGCCGCAAATCCAGCCAGCCCGAGTCCCTTCAGTTCCTGCTGGCCGGCTTGGCTCCACAGTTTGCTGCCGCGCCGCAATCCCTGGCTCAGTGCCAGCCCTTGCAGCCCGTTCTGCGTCATCACCCGCATCCGCACCAACTGGTGCCGGTGCTGCAGCAACGTCCGCAGATCCCTCTGCTCGCTCGTCGGCAGCCAGATCTGCGGAAACCGCTTCTCCACCAACAGCCGCCGAATCAACTCCGCATCGCGCCGGTCGTGTTTTTGCTTCCGCGTCTCCGCTTTGCGAATCGCCGCCGGATGTCCCACTCGGTACTCGATCCCCAACTCCTCCAGCAGCCGCAAAAACCAGAACATCGATCCCGTCGCTTCCAACCCGACCAACACTGGCTTGGGCAACGCGGCGTAAAATTCCCGCACCGCCTCGCCTTCATGCGCCAGCGTCTTTTCGGTCACTTCCCCCGTCTCGATGTCCACCATCGAAATCGTCTGTTGTCGCGCGTGCAAATCGCATCCTATAATTCGCATCTCGGCCTCCTTCGACCCGAACTCTGCGCGTTGGACAGCACACAGTTTACTCGGATCGTCGTGAGGCCGACTTCGTTATGTCATCAGACTTCAGTCTGTGCTGCTTAAACCCGAGAAACAATTTAGTTTGACCGCAAGATTCGGATAGCGCCGCGGGATTGTTTTTGGATATTGTGTTTGGGAAGGAAACAGACGGCCAGTGTCGACGCTTTCCAACCCGTTGTTGCCCGCAATCCCCGCGCTCGCGCGAAGGAGATGCCTTGCGGCGGTCGCCCTGCATGACGCGCGAATGGATGGCGCGTTCGTCTATGCGGTCCGCTCGACGGGGGTCTACTGCCGGCCTTCTTGCCCATCGCGCCGCCCGCACACCAGGCAAATTCTTCTCTTCGTTCAGCCGGAAGCAGCGGAGCGAGCCGGATTCCGAGCCTGCCGGCGTTGCCATCCTCGCCAGGCGCACAGCAGCCCGCATGCGGAGCTCATTCGCCGCGTGTGCGGCGAAATCGAGGGCCACCCGGACGGCGCTCTTTCTCTGCGGGACCTGGCCGAACGCGCAGGGCTTAGCGCCGCTCACTTACAACGCACGTTCCGAAAAGCGATGGGGATTTCACCGCGGCAATATGCGGATGCGCTTCGCGTCGCGCGATTCAAATCCGAATTACGAAAGGGGAAAGATGTGACCACGGCACTGCATGAAGTTTCGTACGGCTCCGCGAGCCGTCTCTATGAGAAGTCTGACGCGCATCTGGGCATGACGCCCGCGACCTATCGCCGAGGGGGACGCGGAATGAACATCTCCTACACGATTGCTCCGTGTTCGCTGGGGCGCGTGCTCGTCGCCGCAACAGAGCGCGGCATCTCCGCTGTATACCTGGGAGAACGCGACCCCGATCTCGCCGCTGCTTTGCGCAGGGAATATCCCTTCGCGGAAATCCGATGCGGCTCGGGGGAGCGCTCGAAGTGGGTGCGCGCGATTGTGCGGCATTTGGCCGGCTCGAACCCTCGATTGGATTTGCCTACGGACGTGGTGGCCACCGCGTTCCAGCGGCGGGTCTGGGAAGCATTGCGGTCCATCCCGCTCGGCGCGACGCGAACGTACGCCGAGGTCGCGCGCTCGATCGGACAGCCCAGCGCGATCCGCGCCGTCGCCCGCGCCTGCGCGACAAACCCGGCGGCGATTGTGGTTCCCTGCCACCGCGTGGTGCGCACCGACGGAACGCTTGGCGGATACCGCTGGGGACTCGAGCGCAAGCAATCCCTGCTCGACCAGGAACGCCGAACCGCGAAGCGCGAGCGGTAGGGAAACACCAGTAGCGCGGGGTTGAGAATTCGCTACTGGATCGCCTGCGGGAAAAACACGTGGAAGCGCGCGCCGTGCGGGGTGTTGCTTTCCAGGCGAATCGTCCCGCGATGGTCGTCCACGATTTTTGCGACGATGGAAAGCCCGAGACCCACTCCATCTTTCTTCGACGTGAAAAATGGATTGAAGATCTGCTCGCGCAATTCGGGCGGCACGCCGGGGCCGGTGTCTTCGACGATCACGCCGACGCCCGGTTCGCCGTGCGAGATTTCCGGCGCGATCGACAGGCGCAGCGTTTTCTCCAAGGAAGCTTCCTGTGCTTGCATGGCTTGCAATGCGTTGGTGATCAGATTGACAAACACCTGCTCGCAGAGTTGAGGGTCGGCCGGAATTTCGGGCAAGTTCGGCGAGTACTGGCGCTCGATTTTCACGCCTGCATTTGGGATGGACGCGGTGGCGGCTTCGAGCGCGCGATCGACGATTTCGGAAATCCGCTCGGGGCGCAATTCGAGCTTCGAGGGGCGCGCGAAATCGAGGAATCGCACGACGAGCGCGTTCAGCCGGTTCACCTCGGAAGAAATGTATCCGGCCAGCTCCGCGACCAGAGGCTCGGACCTTGCGACTTTTCTGCTGAGCATGTCGGCCGAGCCTTTGATGACGCCCAGCGGATTGCGGATTTCGTGCGCGAGGCCGGCGGAAAGCTGCCCCAGCGCGGCCAGGCGCTCGGCGCGGCGCGCGTCGGCCTCGGCGCGGCGCAACTGGCGGTTCGTTTCTTCCAATTTTTCCGAAAGATCCTGCAACCGCTGCACCTGTCGCCGGTTTTCCACGGCAAAGCGGTTGACCAGAATCGCCGCGATATAAAAGAAAAGCACGCGGATGGCGAGGATGCCCATCCCCTCAGGGGTCAAATCCACTTCTTGCATTGCTGGAATCAACAGCGACAAATACGCGAGCGAGGCAATTGTGGTCCAGGCCAGCGCGCCGAGCGTGCCGAAGTAGATCGCGGCGCTCACCACCGGCAGGAAGTAGATGGGAAAATAACTGCTGTTGATTCCGATCTCGCCCGTGTGGTCGAGCAGCAGGGTGGCCAGCAAAATCTTGATGAGGACGCTGTAGGCGGGACCGCGCTTCGGCAAGCGGGCGACCACCCAACCTTCAAGAAGGTGCACCACGAAGATCGCAAGCAGGATCAGTTGTTTGTGGATTTCGTCAAGAGGCGGGAGCAGCGCCAGGCCGCCCAGAAAGACCAGCCAGATCAGGTCAATCCAACTCAGACGAAGGTCTCGAATTGCGGATCGTTCACGGTCCAGCATTCTGCATGGCTCCGGCAAAGTTTAACACGGGTGCCAGTAGCACAGGCTTCAGCCTGCGGGTTTTGATTTTATGCTCGGCCGAAAATCCACAGGCTGAAGCCTGTGCTACTGGCACCTGCACAATACGGTAGTAGTCTGGAATTTTACTGCACGAGCTGGGGGCGCGATTCGGTGTCGACGAGCGCCTCGAAAATGGCGAGAACGTGGCGGCGGTAATCGGCCATGCGGGTGAAGACGTCACGCAGCGAGGGGTCGCGCTCGGACTCGCGATGCCACTTCAGCAGCACCGCGGGAGGAACCTCGATATCCCGGCGAAGCTCTTCGGCGGAATGCCCGCGCAGGAACAGGCCGTAAAAGAAAGCCGCCTCCCGCTGCGGGAAGTCGAAATCGTGCTGGGTTTCGTCCGCCGCGTTGGCGGCAGCCAGCAGGGTCGTGTTGGATACAGTCTGCATCAGCGTCCAGAGATAGAAAGGGAAGTTTACCCGAAGTTTTCCCGGCGTCAAGTGGTGCGGCCCAGAATTGTAGCTTACTTTATCAACGCGGTAACCGCGGGACTCGTCGCAAGGCAATTCGATGCGGGATAGGGGGTGGAAGTAGCGCAGGCTTCAGCCTGTGGGGATTCGTCCTTGCAGGGACTAAACCCGACAGGCTGAAGCCTGCGCTACTGAAAGCAAAGACCTTGCGGGACAAGAGCGAACTATCCCAATTTTCCGGGTTGGCGTGTGGAACGGACAAATTCGCGTAGCGCCGAAACATTCGGGCCATAAGCGCCGATCCGGGCCGCGTCGACGGGTAAGCCCAGTTGCTCCGCCGCTTCCATGTTGATCCCGGCATCGTCGAGTTCGGAGAGGCTAAAGCCAACGGCGGGAAGCACACGCTTCGTGCCGCTCGGATAGACCGGTCGCGGCGGACGGCGCCGCTGCCAGGGGTTGCTTGCGATTGCGAAGAACTGGTGCCAATCGTTCTTGTCCCACATCGCTCGCTCCCGCGTCTCGGGGGACTCAGGACGCTCTGACTCTCTATAAGTCAGATGCGCCAACTAGCCTTGCGGTCTCTTCCCGTGGCCCGCCCCCGTTGTCTCGGGGTTTTGCAGTGGCCTGTACTTGGGTATACGTCACAACCTGAGCGGCGTCCACAATAGACTGGGGAATGTTTCAGAGGCGTTACGAAAGAGAAATTATCACGTTGGATGGAGTTGCGTGTGCTGGATGGACACATCGGATTTTTCGAACGAATATGCCGGGTGAAGCGCGATGCGTTTCACGTGGAACAAACCGCCAACTGACTGTGGACAATACTCTTGCGGCGGTTCGGCGCTGAGCGTCAGATTCCTATGCCCACAACGTTGGGCAATCGCTGCGCGCGGCTGGTATACTGGACGCATCCGAACATCCTCCGGGGAGCCTGTGGAAAAGTCGAAACTCATTATTGTCGTTCACTACCACGAGCTGTGGCTCAAGGGCGGAAATCGCCGCTTCTTTCTGAGCAAGCTGCACATGGCGCTGAAGCGCGCGCTCGAGGGTTTGCCGGTGGAGCGCATTCTGCGGCCCGGCGATCGTTTGCTCGTGGAATTCGGCGAAGGCGCTTCGGCGGAGGAAGCGGTCGCGCGCATCGAACGAGTCTTCGGCGTGGCATTTTATGCGGTGGCGCGAGTGGTTCCTCGCGGAAGCGAGGACGATCTCGCGGCGCTTGGGCGCGCGGCGTGGGAAGAAGTTCGCGGCGAAAAATTCGAAACGTTTGCGGTGCGCGCCAAACGCAGCGACAAATCTTTTCCTCATCGCACGATCGACATCGATGTTTCCGTTGGCCAGTATTTGGTGGATCAGTTGCGCGCCTCCGGCCGCGACGCTCGCGTAAAGCTCAACGATCCGGATTTAACTTGCCGGATTGAAATTCCACCCGGTCCATCGCTGCTCGTGTATGCGCGAAAAATTCCAGGCGCGGGAGGACTTCCTCCAAACACGGCTGGGCGAATGACGTGTTTGCTTTCGGGAGGGTTCGATTCCGCTGTCGCGGCGCACAAAATGATGAAGCGCGGCGCGCACTTGAATTTCGTGCACTTCTGGGGCGGCGGGGCGCGGCCGGGCGAATCTTCGGTGCACGTGGCGCGGGAACTGGTGAAGCGCCTGGTGCCGTGGCAATTTTCAGCGAAGCTTTACCTTGTGCCTTTCGAGCCGGTCCAGCGGGAAATTGTGGCGCGCGCGCCGGAGGAATTCCGCATCCTGCTCTATCGCCGGATGATGCTGCGCATCGCCGAGCGCATTGCGCGCTCCAATCGCGCGCTCGGGCTCATCACGGGAGACAGCCTGGCGCAGGTCGCTTCGCAAACGCTGCACAATATGGCCGCCGTCGGTGCTGCCGTGCGCATGCCGCTATACCGCCCGCTCGCCGGCGACGACAAAATCGACATCATGGATGCCGCGCGCAAAATCGGCACGCACGACATTTCCGCCGAACCCTTCCACGATTGCTGCCCCATCTTCCTGCCGCGCAACCCTGCTCTGCACGCCTCCGTCGCGGAACTCGACCAGGCGGAAAGCGCGCTGGACATCGAAGCGCTCATCCGCCAGGGAATTGAAACCATGGCCATCGAGCGATACCGCTACGCCGCTGGTCAAGTCGAAAAAGTGGAATCGTTCAAATCCGCCACGGCGTGATGCCTCTATTCATTGTGTCAGCTAAATCGCCCCTAACCACTTGACTGGAAAACGCGCTGCTAGGGCGTTGGCTAATCGCTCATCGGCAGTGATAAGGGGAGCATGGGAATGGACCGCAAGGGCCACGTACAGGCTGTCGTAAACGCTCCGGTCAAATGAATTGGCAATGTCAACGGCCCTGTCAAGTAACATTGCGGTGGAATATGCCGGCAGATCGCAGCTCCCGAGGGAGCTGAGGGCTTCCTGAGCTGACGATTTGTCAAAGCGGCCCAAGCGAATTGCCTTCCAAAACGCGCTTGCGAGTTCAGCCCAGAACAAATCAGGAACAATAAAACGCACTTCTCCTTGTACGTACTTACTGAACAGTTCGAGAGCCTCCCCGGCAAGCCGTTCATCTTTCGCGGATAAGAACCATTTCGCAGCCACGCTTGCATCCAGAACGAAGAGAGTCACCGTTCCCGGTCCTCGCGTATCATTTCTTCCGTGGAGGGAAATGGTCCCTTACTTTTCGTTCGCTTTTCGCGCATTCGAATGATTCGCCGAAACAAGTTCTGTCTTGCCTTCAGCTCCTCAGCTGTGGGTACGTTTTCCTCGAGCAAGGCCAGCACCTCGGCGGCTATCGAACGGCGGCGGGCCTTGGCACGGCTGCGGAGCGCTTCATAGAGATCGTCGGGGATGTTTTCAACGTATAGCGTTGCCATAGGAGTACCCTAGGGAAAGCATAGACCATAATGAGTGCCCTGGCAATCCAGAAAATGAAACCGGGGAGCTTCGACGCTCCCCGGTTTTCTTGCAACTTTAGATTGTGGGCGGGAATTACCAGCGGCGGTCGCCGCCGCCACCGCCTCCACGATCGCCGCGGTCGCGGTCCCTGCCCCCGCCACCACCGCCACGGCCACCACCGCCGCCAGGTCCTCGTCCTCCGCCCCCGCCACCACGGCCCCCACCACCGCCGGGTCCTCGTCCTCCACCACCGCCACCGCCTTCTCGCGGAGGCCGGGCCTCGTTGACGACAATGTTACGGCCCATGAAATCGTGGCCGTTCAATCCCTGGATGGCGCGCTCGGCTTCCTCGTCGCTATTGACCTCGACAAATCCGAACCCGCGTGGTTGCCCTGAAAAACGGTCGCGCACCAGGGTGACATTCGCCGCGGTGACTCCCGTCTGAGTAAATAAAGCGCTGAGCTGCTCTTCCGTAGCCTGAAACGGCAGATTGCCGACGTAAAGTTTCTTCAATGCGAGACTCCTTCTGGCCGTGGCAATACGGACCCACGGAACCGGGGACTGAAGAGGGCAGGGTCGAGATCGGGGGGCTTGGGCCGGGGCCCAGAACAATCCGACAAGAGACGCACTTCAGCTCCGGGCGAATCTTGCTCCAAATTTGAACGCCCGTCAACAGAAAGATTAAAGTATAACTACTTGATAATTAAGTTGACCCCTAACTGATGACGGACGAAACGTACACGGCGAAATCCGTAAGGTTTGATGGTAGGATGCGGCATCCTGGATCGGAGAAATGGGGCCCATGCGCGGCTTGATGATGGATTTTCCGCTGACCGTGACGGCGCTACTCGAGCGCGCTGGCGGAATCTTTGGCAGCGTGGAAATCGTTACCCGGCGGCCGGACCGGAGGCTGGCGCGATCCACCTGGGGCGATCTGTACCGGCGCTCGCGGCGCCTGGCGAACGCGCTCACCGGCCTCGGACTGCGCCGCGGAGATCGCGTGGCCACGCTCCTGTGGAATCAAACCGAGCACATGGAGGCTTATTTCGGCGTGCCGGTAGCGGGCGGCGTGCTGCACACGCTGAATTTGCGGCTGCATCCCGATGAAAATGCCTTTATTGCGAACCATGCGGGCGACCGTTTCCTGATCGTCGACGACGTGCTGCTGCCCGTCTACGAGAGATTTCGCGACCGCGTGAAATTCGAGCGCGTGATCGTCGTGCCGTTCGGAGGCGGCGAAACCCCGGCCGGCTGCGACGGCTACGAAGATCTACTCGCCGCCGCGAGCGAAGAATTCACCTACCCACAGCTTGATGAGAACGAAGCGGCGGCGATGTGCTACACCTCCGGCACGACAGGGAGATCGAAGGGCGTTGTGTATTCCCATCGCGCCGTGGCGCTTCACTCCATGAGTTGTTGCGGCGTGGATTCCTTGGGGATTTCGATGCGCGATACGATCCTGCCGGTCACGTCGCTATTTCACGCGAATGGCTGGGGGATTCCATTCACTGCAGCCATGGCCGGGACCAAGGTCGTGCTGACCGGGCCGTTCGCGGATGGCGAGGGCCTTCTCGACCTGATGGAGCAAGAGCGGGTAACCGTGACGACCGGTGTGCCCACGGTCTGGTTCGGCGTCTTGGATGCCCTCGAGAAATTTCCCGGACGATGGAAATTTACCTGGCCAGTGCGAATGCATGTGGGAGGGGCGGCGGCCTCAGAGGCTTTGATGCGCGGGTTCGACCGGCACGGGATTACCATCATCTGCTCCTGGGGCATGACAGAAACGACTCCGGTGGCGACTAGCTCCCATTTGCGGCCGCACATGGACGGCTGGAGCGATGACAAGAAATATGCACAACGCTTAAAGCCAGGGGTGGCGGCGGCTTTGCTGGAAGCGCGCATCGTGCTGCCCGATGGCACCGAGGCGCCGCACGACGGCCGTAGCGTTGGCGAAATCGAAGTGCGCGGACCGTGGGTGGCGGCTGCCTACTACAACTTGCCGGAAGAAGCTCGGAAGTGGTCGCCCGACGGCTGGCTGCGCACGGGCGATATGGGCCACATCGATGAATACGGCTACATGAAACTGGTCGACCGCAGCAAGGACTTGATCAAGTCCGGCGGCGAATGGATCAGTTCGGTGGATCTCGAAAATGCGCTGATGGGGCATCCCGCCGTAAAAGAAGCGGCCGTCATCGGCGTGGCGCATCCGAAATGGCAGGAGCGACCACTCGCCGTCGTCGTGCTGAATGAAGGAGCGAAAGCGGAGGGTGCGGAGTTGCGCGAATTTCTGGCCGCGAAATTCGCGAAGTGGCAGTTGCCCGACGGGTTTGTGTTCGCCAAGGAAATTCCGCGCACGTCGGTGGGAAAATTCCGCAAGACGACATTGCGGGAGCAATTCGTCGATTGGAAGTGGGAGAGCTGAATCGGTTCGCGATTTGAGTAGCACAGACTTCAGTCTGTGGGGTTTAGGCCTTGCAAGGACCAAACCCCACAGACTGAAGTCTGTGCTACTTAGAGCGTTTCCATAAATGATGTAGCTTTACAAAAGAGAGATTGTTTGACAGAGTGTGTGCCTATGCGAGCGATACCGTTGCCGGTGCGCCGGCGCATTCTGCAACTCTATGAACGGAGCAAAAGCACCCGCGAGATCGCAGAGTTTTCGGGTTTCTGCGTGGCGGCGGTGCGCCGGGTGCGCCAACAGTTCCGGCAGCGCGGCACGCTCCAGCCCCAGACCCATTTATGTGGACGTAGCACGCTGCTGACGCAGGAGCGGAAGGAGCGCCTGCAAAGACTGCTGTCCAAGCAGCCGGACGCAACACTGGCAGAGTTGGGTGCCCGCATGGACCGCCCCTTTAGGACTTCCACGATGGATTTGTGGCTTCGGCAACTGGGTTGGAGGTATAAAAAAAACTCTGTTCGCCGCCGAACAAAACCGACCGGACGGCCGAAAAAAGGGCTCGATGGCATGAGCAGTTGGCTGTGGAGCCGGCGACCCGGCTGGTGTTTGTGGATGAAAGCGGGGCCAACACCAAAATGACCCGTTTGCGCGGTCGGGCACTCGGGGGGCGAAGACTGGTGGCCCGCATCCCGCACGGACACTATCAAACCCGCACGCTCATCTCCGGCATGCGCTGGAACGGTCCGTGCGCCCCTTGGCTTTTCGAAGGCCCCATGAACGGGGAGATGTTTTTGGCATGGGTCGCACAGGGGCTGGCACCCACCCTGCAAAAGGGGGAGTTGGTGATCATGGACAACCTGGCCACGCACAAAATCCGGGGAATCGTCGAGGCTATCGAAGCAGTCGGTGCCCGTCTCCTGTACCTGCCGCCCTATTCACCAGACTTCAACCCCATCGAAAATATGTGGAGCAAGATCAAGCAAATCCTCCGCAGCAAAGCTCCCCGTACGGAGAGCGAATTGCTCGTGGCCACAAAGGCTGCTTTCCAAGCCATCTCGGCCGCCGACTGCAAGAGTTTCTTTTTTAACGCCAAATACGCTACATGATTTATGGAAGAGCTCTAAACCTACGTTCGATAGCTGGCGTTGATGTGCACGTATTCCTGGGTGAAATCGCAGGTCCACATGCGAGCGGCGCCGCGTCCGTTGTGCAAATCGACGACGATGGGAATATTTTTTTCGAGAAGGCGGCGATGCGCGGCGCGCTCGTCGAGCGGCAGTGCGATCGAGTAGGACGCGCCCTTTGGCGGGCCGTACATTTTCATTCTACCCAGCCAAATTTCCGCATGGTCCGGATTGAAAGGCACATCGGCGCGGCCGGCGGCGGCGAGGATGCGGCCCCAGTTGGGATCGGCGCCGCCGATGGCCGTCTTCACGAGTGCGGAGAGGGCGATGGTCTGCGCGACTTGCTTCGCGGCGGCGTCACTGGGCGCGCCGCGCACTTCGATTTCGACCACGTGCGTTGCGCCTTCGCCGTCTTCAACAATTCCAATCGCCAGGGTTTTGCAAACCTGTTCGAGCGCGGCTACGAATTTCTTGTAATCCGCGCCGCCCGCCTTCGTGATTTTCTTCGCGCCGCTCGCGCCATTGGCGAGCACCAGCAGCGTGTCGTTGGTGGAGCTGTCTCCATCCACCGTGATGCAATTGAATGTGCGACCGACGACCTCGCGCAACGCGCGATCGAGCACGCCCGGCGCGACGGCGGCGTCTGTAACGACAAACGAAAGCATCGTGGCCATGTTCGGGTGAATCATTCCGGCGCCCTTGGCGCATCCGGCAACGCGCACTGTCTTTCCACCGATGCGGCAGCTTGCGGCGGCGCGCTTCGGGCGCGTGTCCGTGGTCATGATCGCGCGCGTCAAGCCGTCGAAGGCGCGCGGCGAAAATTGGAGCGATTTGGCGAGGCCGGGCGCGGCTTTCAGGATGCGCTCGACGGGCAGCGGCACACCGATCACTCCGGTCGAGCAGACGACGACCTGCTGCGTGCGGCAGCCGAGCAGCTGCGCAACAAGGTCCGCGGTGGCGCGCGAAGCGGCCATGCCGCCCGGCCCGACCGAACAATTGGCGTTCCCGGAATTGACGATGACGGCGCGCATTGCGTCCGCCGACTTCCGCACATGCGCGCGAGACAGAATCACAGGGGGCGCCTGCACAAGATTTTGCGTGAACACGGCCGCGGCCGACGCCGGAGAATCGGAAACGATCAGCGCGACGTCCAGCGTTCCCGTGTGGCCTCGTTTCTTGAGGCCGCACGACGCCGAAGCAAAACGAAACCCGCGCGGCAGGGCGCGGGACGATGGAAGACCGGTCATTTTTTCAATCACCAAGTAGGATTTCAAATCCCGCTGTAGCTCGGGTCTTCGGACCCGAGGGTTTTCTCGATTTAAGGAAAAGCCTCGTCCGCCTCAGCGGGCGAGCTACAACATCGAGAGCGCATTTCCCGCTCCGCTCAGGACAGGCAGCAGTTCGCGCTCGGGGCAGACCACCGCGACCGTGGCGATCAAATTGCATTTGCGCTCCTTGGGACACGTGGCGCAATCGCGCGCGATTTTTTCGGGAACGATTTGCCGCGGGCCGGGCGCGAATCCGTAGCGCGAGAAAAATTCGGGCCGGTGCGTCACGGCAAACAGGCGCGCGATCTTGCGGCGGCGCGCCGTGTCCATCGCGGCCTTCATCAAGCGGTCGCCGACATTGCGGCCCTGCCCGCGCGCATCGGGAGCGACGGCGAGCGAGCGGATTTCGGCGAGGTCCGGACCGTACGGTTCGAGCGCGACGCATCCGAGGACTTTATCTTCTCCGTTGCGTTTTTCGACGAGGACGAGGAACCGCGCGATGTGTTCGCGGATTTCCGCCTCGGTGCGCGGAAGCAGAAGGCCCTCGCCGGCATAGTGCGCGATCACGCGGTGCACCGCGGACGCGTCGCTTATACGAGCCGTGCGCGCCCTCATGATTTTTTCTCCAGCGCGGCCAGGCGCTCTTTCGCGGCGGCGATCGCGTCGCGGACGCGCGCGGGCGCGGTGCCGCCTTCCACGTCAGGACCCGCGAGCGCGGATTCGAGTTTCAACGCGTCGTAAAAATCCGGCGCGAATAGCGGAGAATATTTTTGCAGCGTCTCGATCGGAAGCGCGGAGAACGGTTTTCCGGCGCGCTCGGCTTCGCGAACAATCTGCCCAACAATCTCGTGCGCCTGGCGGAAGGGCGCGCCGCGGCGAACGAGATAATGCGCGGCTTCCGTGGCGAGCAGCGCGGGATCGGAGGCCGCTTCGCGCAAGCGCGCTTCATTCGGGCGCGTGGCGGCGACAGCGCCCGCGGCGACGGCCAGCATGGCGATGGCCTGGTCGTGCGCGGCGAAGACAGGTTCCTTGTCTTCCTGCAAATCGCGCTGATAACTCGAAGGGAGGCCTTTGAGCGTCGTCAGCAGCGTGTGCAGCGACGCGGTGACGCGGCCCGTTTTGCCGCGCAGAAGTTCCCAGGCGTCGGGATTTTTTTTCTGCGGCATCAGGCTGCTGCCCGTCGAAAATTCGTCGGGCAGCACGATGAAACCGAACTCCTGCGACGCGAACAAAACGAAATCCTCGGCGAGGCGAGAGAGATGCGTCGCGATCACGGAGAGCGCATAAAGATAATCGAGCGCGAAGTCGCGGTCGCTTGCGGCGTCAAGACTGTTGGCCGTCGGCCTCGCGAAACCCAGTTCTCGCGCGATGGCCTCGCGATCGACATCGAGCGCGCAGCCCGCGAGCGCACCCGAGCCCATCGGGCACGCGTCCGCCATTGCTTCGGCCGCATCGAGGCGCACCGTATCGCGGAAAAACGCTTCGGCATGCGCGAGCAAGAAATGCGAAAACAGGATCGGCTGCGCGTGCTGCATGTGCGTCATGCCGGGCATCGGAATGCCGAGCGTTTTTTCGGCCTGGCCCACGAGCGCGGAAATCAAGCGCGCCACAGCCACGCGCATTTTGCCCGCGGACTCCATCACGAACATACGAAAGTCGGTGGCGACGAGTTCGTTGCGGCTGCGGCCCGTGTGCAGCTTGTATCCGAGCGCGCCGAGATACTCGACAAGCGCGGTCTCGACGAAATGGTGCACGTCCTCGGCGGGCGATCCGCCCAGCCACGCAAAATCGTTCGCCGCGCGTTCGGCAATTTTGTCGAGAGCGGTCAGCGTGTCGCGCATTTCCTCGACCGAAAGTATGCCGGCCGATTCGAGCGCGCCCGCCCACACCCGGTCCACGGCCAGCTCGTAAGGCAGCAGGCGGCGGTCGAACGAAAACGACCGTTGAAATTGGTAGAACAGTTCGTCGGGAGCGCGGTCAAACCGGCCGCCCCACAATTTTCCTGACGGCTGCTCTTTGGGCGCTGCGCTCACTTTACTTTCGCTTCCTCCGGAATGGTCACAGGCAACGCAAACAAATTGATGAAGCCTTCGGCGTCCTTCGGGTTATAGCCCGTCATGGCAAAGCTCGCGAGGCCTTTTCTATAGAGCGAATAGGGCGACACGCGCTTGGTGACGGAGACATTTCCTTTGTAAAGTTTGAGGCCCACCGTGCCGGTCACGCGTTTCTGCGCCTCGGTGAAATAGGCGTCGAGCGCTTCGCGCTGCGGCGTGAACCACGTGCCGTAGTAAACGAGTTCGGCGTAGCGCAGTGAGAGCGCCTCAGAGTAGTGCGCGGTTTCGCGGTCGAGGCACAGCGTTTCAAGCTCGCGGTGCGCGGTGACCAGCAGCGTCCCGCCCGGCGTTTCGTACGCGCCGCGCGACTTGATGCCGACCAGGCGATTTTCGACCAGGTCGATGCGCCCGACGCCGTGCTCCGCCGCGATTTCGTTCAGCTCATCGAGCAGCGCAACCGCGGAACGCTTCTTGCCGTTGACCGAAACCGGCGTGCCAGCGTCAAATCCGATCTCCACTTGCGCCGGCTTATTTGGCGCTTTTTCCGGCGAGGCGACCCACTGCCACATCGCTTCTTCGGGTTCGTTCGCGGGATCTTCGAGCACGCCGCCTTCATGGCTCAGATGCCAGATGTTGCGGTCGCGCGAATAGATGTTGGCCTTGGTCTGCTCGACAGGGATTTTATGCGCATTCGCGTAAACGATGGCATCCTCGCGTGAGTTGATGGTCCACTCACGCCACGGCGCAATAATTTTTACTTTCGGCGCGATGGCCTTGTACGCCAGCTCGAAGCGCACCTGGTCGTTGCCTTTCCCGGTGCAACCGTGCGCGACGGCATCGGCGCCGGTTTCGAGAGCGATTTCCGCCTGTCGCTTGGCGAGCACGGGCCGCGCCATCGAAGTGCCGAGCAGATATTTGTGTTCGTACACCGCGCCCGCGCGCAGCGTCGGCCAGACATATTCGGTCAGAAATTCTTCGCGCAGATCCTCGATCGTCGCCGAGGAGGCGCCGGTCGCGAGCGCCTTGCGCTTGGCAGCTTTCAAATCTTCCTGCTGGCCAACGTCGCCGATCATCGCGATCACCTCGCAGGCGTACGTTTCCGCGAGCCAGGGAATAATGATCGACGTATCAAGTCCGCCCGAATAGGCGAGAACTACTTTCTTCGGCACCGGTTGTCCTTTCAGCTTAGGAGCATCAACAGGATGGCTTTCTGCACGTGCAGACGGTTTTCCGCTTCGTCGAATACGATGGAGCGCGGCGATTCCATGACCTCGTCGGTCACTTCGGAGCCGCGATGCGCGGGAAGGCAGTGGAGAAACACGGCGTCGGGCGCGGCCTGGGACATGAGTTTGGCGTTGACCTGGTACGGCGCGAAAATGGCGGCGCGCGCTTCGGTCTCGCTCTCCTGGCCCATGCTGGCCCAAACGTCGGTGTAAACGGCCCGCGCGCCCGAGACGGCTTCTTCGGGAGCGCGAAACAATTCGATGGTGCCCTGCGTTGTGGCCGCGTCGCGCCGCGCCGCCGCGACGATATTTGCGTCCGGCTCGTAGCCCTCCGGCGTCGCGATGCGCACGTGCGCGCCGACGCGCGCTCCGGCGACCATCAGCGAATGGCAAACGTTGTTGCCGTCGCCGACGTAGGCCAATTTCAACCCCCGCGCGGAACCGAATTTTTCCTCGATCGTGAAGAAATCGCACAGCGTCTGGCAGGGATGATACACATCCGAGAGCGCGTTGATGACCGGCACGCTCGCATGAGCCGCGAGAACTTCGAGCGCCTCTTGCGAAAAAACACGCGCGACAATTCCTTGCACCCATCGCGAAAGGCACCGCCCAACATCGGGAACCGATTCGCGGTCGCCCAGATGCGTATCCGCGTGATCGAGGTAGATCGCCGTGCCGCCCAGACTGACGATGCCGACTTCAAACGTGACGCGCGTACGGAGCGACGGCTTTTCAAATATCATCGCCAGAAAACGGCCGGCCAGGGCGGACTTGTAGCGATCCGGATGCGCTTTGACGTCCGCGGCCAGGCGAAACAATTCCAGGACGTGCGCGGCACTCCACTCGGCGCCGGTCAGAAGATCGGTAGAAAGACTCAACGGTTGGCTCTGGGCCTGGACCTGCGCATTCATGTTTACCTCGCGGCCGCAAGCGTCAGAGCTGCGGCGGGGGTAGAGGGTACGGCCGTCGACTTGGCGGGCCGCTCGGTCCTGGCAAGGACCGATTCGATTTTCGAGAGACCTTCCTTCACCTGTTGCGCGGTCAAAATGAACGGCGGCAGCAGGCGGAGGATGTGGTCGTGCGTGCAGTTGATGAGCAGGCCTTGTTTCAGCGCTTCGGCAACGTACGGAGCGCCCTCGACGTCCAGATCGACGCCAATCATGAGGCCTTCGCCACGAACTTCGCGGATGAAATCAAATTTTGCGGCCATTTTTTTCAGGCCCGCTTTTAGCTCGGCGCCGCGCGCGCGGACGTTGGCGAGCAAGTGTTTCCGCTCGACGGTATCGAGGAACGTCAACCCCGTGGCGCATGTCAGCGGCCCGCCACCAAATGTCGAGCCGTGCAGGCCGGGAGAAAATGACGCGGCAAATTCCTCGCGCGCGAGGAACGCGCCAAGCGGGAGTCCGCCCGCGAGGGGCTTCGCGACGATGACGATGTCCGGAAGGCCCGCGAGGCGCTGGTACGCAAACTCTTTTCCCGTGCGCCCGAGGCCGCACTGAATTTCGTCGGCGATGAGCGCGGCGCCGTGTTGCGTTGCGAGTTCGCGAGCGCGCGTCCAGAATTCGTTGCTGACGGGATAAATTCCGCCTTCGCCCTGAATCGGCTCGATGACGACGGCGCACACTTCGTCCGTGAACTTGGCTTCGAGGTCCGCGACATCATTCAGGCGTACAAAATCCACTCCAGGAACGAGCGGCTCGAAGGGCTCCCGGTATTTCAACGTATGCGTGATCGAAAGCGCGCCGAAGGTGCGTCCATGAAAGGAATTTTCCAGCGCCAGAAAGCGCGTCTTCGCCGTGCTGCCTGGCTTTTTCTTTGCGGCGATGCGCGCCAGTTTTAACGCGCCCTCCACGGCTTCGGAACCGCTGTTGGTGAAAAAGACGCGGTCCATTCCCGACCACTTCGCGAGCTTCGCCGCGAGCGGCCCTTGAAACGGATTGTGAAAAAGATTCGAGACGTGAACCGCGCGGCCCGCCTCGCGCCGGATCGTTTTCACCAGGTCCGGATAGGAATAGCCGAGCGCATTCACCGCGATCCCGCCCAGAAAATCGAGATACTTCTTTCCATTTTGGTCGAACACGTAGCAGCCGCGCCCGTGCGTGAAAATCATGTCGGAACGCTTGTACGTGTTCATCAAGTGCCGCGAAGCGTCCTTCAGGACGGAATTCGGCGCGGCGGACGCGGAACCCGCTTTCTTCACAGTTTTTTTGGAATGCGATTTCACTGCACCACTCCGGTGGTGCTCGCGGGAAACTCCGAAGTGACGCGCGTCCCCGGAAACCGAGCGCCATTCGCCGCGGCCAGCAATCCTTTGGGCACCGAGCCGCCGACAATGCGCACTTCCGCAACGCCCGCGCTGAGCGCGCGCTTGCACGCTTCGAGCTTCAGAATCATTCCGCCCGAAACTTTATTCTGCCGGATCATGTCCTCGGCATCGGCCGTCGAAACGACCTTGAGCACTTTCGAGCCGTCAAGAACGCCCGCGACGTCGGTGAGATAAATCAGCCGGTCGGCGTGAATGTATTCGGCGCACGCGGCCGCCATGTGATCGGCATTAATATTGTAGAGTTCGCCGTCACCGCCCAGGCCCATGCATGTAGCCACGGGCACCACGCCCGCCTTCCAGAACGATTCGAGGATTTCCAGGTTCACTCCGGTCAAGTATCCGACGAAACCCAGGCCGCCGATCACTTCGTCATGCATCATCGGCTCGGCCAGGAAGCATCCCGCATCGGACGCGCAAAGGCCGACGGCAGGCTGTCCCGCGGCGGAAATTGCGCCGGCGAGGCGTTTGTTCAGCAGGCCGCCGAGAACCATCACGGCAACGTCGCGCGTCTCGCGATCCGTCACGCGCAGTCCGTTGACGAACTTGCTTTCAATTCCCATGCGCTTGAGCGTGGCGGTGAAAATTTTTCCGCCGCCGTGCACCACCAGAATTTCGTTTCCCTGGTGGGCAAGCTGCGCCACCTGACGCGCCAGCGTTTCCATCGCCGCCGTATCATCGAGTAATGCTCCCGCAACTTTAACGACCAATCTCATCGGAGTCCTGTGGCCTCCTCGATTCCCATCATCAAATTCATGTTCTGTACAGCCTGGCCCGCGGCGCCCTTGCCCAGATTGTCGAGACAACTGACGACCGCGAGGCGCCGCCCCGCAGGATCGAGCGCAAACCCGATATCGCAAAAATTCGTGTGCGCCACATGCTGCAGCTCCGGCAGCTTTCCGGCGGGCCAGATGCGCATCATGGGGCGGTCCGCATAGAACGCGCGGTAGAGCGTTTCGACTTCCTCGGCCGTATGCGGCTCGGCGAACCACACGTAAAGAGTGGAGAGGATGCCGCGCGCGACCGGTAGCAGATGCGTCGTGAAGACGATGTCTTCGCTCGCGATGCCCGTGTGGTCGGTCACTTCCGGCGTGTGCCGGTGCGAGAAGAGGCCATAGGCCCGGAAGTTCTCGTCGACTTCAGCGAAGTGCAATTCCTTCTTCGGTTCCTTGCCCGCGCCCGTCGCGCCGGACTTGCAATCGGCGACGATGCCGCGCTCGGCCGCGATCCAGCCCGATTCCACCAGCGGCCGCAGACCTAGAATCACGCTCGTCGGATAGCAGCCGGGATTGGCGACGAGGCGCGCGTCCGGCAATTGATCGGCATACAGCTCCGGCAAACCGTACACGGCCTCTTCCGCCAAATTCTTCGGCGGCGCCGGCAATTTGTACCATTGCGCGAACGTTTCCGGATCGTGGAATCGGAACGCGCCGCTCAGGTCCACAATCCGCAGGCCCGCGTTCAAAAGTTGCGGCACGATTTCGAGCGAAGCTTCGTGCGGCGTCGCCAGAAACACCGTGCCCGCTCCACTGCCGGCCACGGCATCGACCGAAAACGTCTTGCAAGGCGCTTCGCCCCAGCCGCGCAGATGTGGAAAAATCTCGGTGAGGCACTTCACGTGCGCCGAGCTCTCACGCAGATAGAACGTTGGCTTTTGAATTTTCGGGTGCCGAAGGAGAAGCTGGGCCAGCTCGAAGCCTGCATAGCCCGTCGCTCCGACTACAGCGACCCGTTGCGGGTCGTTCATCGGAGTAGATCCTCCATGCGTTTCTGGACGGCGGCGCGCGCCTGGCGCGACGGCGTGATCACCACGACGGTGTCGTCCCCTGCGATGGTGCCGGCCACTTCCTTGAATTTTTCGGCGTCCAGCGCCGCGGCGAGCGGTTGCGCTCCCGAAGGCGGCGTCTTCAGCACCAGCAGGTTAAAGGCCGGGCGCACGTCCACGAGAAACTCGCGCAGGGCGCGGGCGAGCGGGGGCATCGGCGCCGCGGCTTCGCCGCCATTGGTGAGCGGCTTGTAGCCCGCGGCGGTCTTGACCAGCTGCAGCTCGGACATGTCCCGGGAAAGCGTCCCCTGCGTCACGCGGACCTTCATGTGCGACAGCCTGCGCCGCAGTTCGTCCTGGCTCGAGATGGGTTCGCTCGTGACCAATTTCAGGATCTGTCCCTGCCGGAATCTCTTGTGTACGTTCAGTGCCATGGTCGGCTTAACTTTATGCACCCACTTGCATAATTATGCGCACCGCTTCGGGCCCCTGTCAATTCTTTTTTACAAATTCTTGGAATATTTTTATTCGAACAAAATGCGCCTCGCGATTGACGCGCGGCGTTGCGCGCCTTAAGATTCCGGCGCCTGACAATTCCGATGCGCGCAGCGGAACACTTTCGAAGATTCCTCCCCGCGATTTTGCTCTGCGCCGCCGCGTCTTTCAGCGCTTGCGGGCCCAAGGAATCCGTTGCGCGCTATGGAGACCCCGCGAATGCGCCCGCTTCCGCCCTGCAAAAGTTTGCCGAACCTCCGCTCGATCAGCAAACCGAGCAAAAACTCGACCCGTTGACGAAGGAAGACGTGGAACTTTACCTGAAAGTGATGCGCGCGGCGGTCGAACGCGTCAAGAATTTAACGCCCGCGGATTGAGCCGCGCTCGATGGTGCAAAGAGAATCCTCGCCGGTAGCGCTTCCGGACGCGTCCCCACACCCGCCGATGTGAAAACACCCGCCCAAGCGAATCTCGTGGCGATTTCGATGGACCAGATTGTCGCGGGAGAGATGAAGCTCGGAGGCCGCGATTACCGCGGCATCGTCGAAGCGGTCGAAGCCGTCGTGCCGAATCCCGCGCCTGAGGCTGCCTCCGGCGATAGCGGCGCGCTTCCCTCCGATCACACGCCGACGCTGCTCGAAAAGCGATTGAACGACGTCAATGCCGCAAACGAAAAATTCCTCGCGCCCTACCGCGGGGAAATCCAAACGCTCCTCGCAATCGTACGCAATCCGGCCAACCTGCCGAAATGACGGGTGCTTTTCAGTAGCGCAGGCTTCAGCCTGTGGGTTTTGTGCATGCAAAGACCAAAACCCGCAGGCTTCAGCCTGCGCTACTGATTAGCCCGAGTTGAGCCGCAGCGAACCTGAGTGTTATTCTGCGAACTATGAGCGAAGTTCCCAAGCGCGAATTGGCTGGCGCTTCCCCGGAGGCGCGGCACCAGGCGTTGCTGGAAGTGGCTGAAGCGATCGCGCAGCACCGCGACCTCGGCGAGCTGTTCCACCAACTCGCGGAGCGGCTGCATCGCGTCGTAAAATTCGAGTATCTCAACCTGATCCTGCACGATCCCGCGCGCAACGTCATGCGGCTGCACATCCTCGAATCCGAAAAGCCCAGAAAATATGGTCCGGGGAGCGAATTCCCGGTTGGAGAAACTCCATCCGGATGGGTCTGGGAAACGCAGCAGCCATTTATTCTGGATGACATCGAGAAGGAGAATCCCTTTCCCACCTTGCTGCAAACCCTGCGTGAGAACGGCGTGAGGTCGGTTTGCTCGTTGGCACTGACCACGGCGCAACGGCGGCTGGGAGTGATGAGTTTCGGGCAGGGCACTCCGCACAAACATTCCGAGACCGAAGTCGCGTTCCTGCAGCAAGTGGCGCGGCAAGTGGCCGTCGCGGTGGACAACGCGCTGAATTTCGAGAGCGCGCAGGCCTACCAGCGGCAATTGGCGCGAGAGCGCGACCGGCTGCGCGTTTTGCTCGAAGTGAACAACGCCATGATCTCCAAGCTGGACCTGCACGATCTCTTGAATGCCATTTCCGCTTCGCTTCGCCGTGTGATTCATCATGAATATACAAGCCTCGCGATGTTTGAGCCCGTGACGAATGACATGCGCGTTCTCGCGCTCGATTTTCCGCAGGGAAAAGGACTGATCCGCGAGGAAATGATCGTTTCGCTCGATGGCTCCATGACGGGAAAAGCCTTTCGCACCCGCCAGCCGCTCGTTCTGGACCGCGCCGCTATGGAAGAATTCGATTCTCCCACCTCGCGCCTGATGCGTGACGAAGGCGTGCGGTCCGTCGTTTGCATGCCGCTCATTACGCACGATCGCGCACTCGGCACGCTCAGCCTGGCGAGCCTGCGCGATGCCGCGTTCCAACAGGGCGACGTCGATCTGCTCGTTCAGGTTGCGGGGCAGGTAGCCATCGCCGTGGAAAACGCTCTGGCCTTTCAGGAAATCGCCGTGCTCAAAAATAAACTGGCGCAGGAAAAGCTCTACCTCGAAGACGAAATCCGCTCGGAAATGAATTTCGATGAAATCGTCGGCGAAGGTGCGTCGCTGCGAGCCGTGCTGAAGCAAGTGGAGACCGTCGCTCCGACGGATTCAACCGTGCTCATCACGGGTGAAACCGGCACGGGCAAGGAATTGATCGCTCGCGCGATTCATCATTTGAGCCCGCGCCGCGAGCGCACCTTCGTCAAAGTCAATTGCGCCGCGATTCCCACGGGCCTTCTCGAATCGGAATTGTTTGGGCACGAGCGCGGCGCCTTCACCGGAGCGATCGCGCAGCGGATCGGCCGGTTCGAGCTCGCGCACGGCGGCACGATTTTCCTCGACGAAGTCGGCGACATCCCGCTCGAGTTGCAGCCCAAATTGTTGCGCGTCCTTCAGGAACAGGAGTTTGAACGATTGGGCAGCACGCAAACGATTCGCGTGGACGTCCGTATGGTGGCCGCCACGAATCGTGACCTCGCCGAGATGGTCGCCGCGCGCACCTTCCGCAGCGATCTCTACTACCGTTTGCGTGTGTTCCCCCTTCTCATGCCGCCCTTGCGCGAACGGCAGGAGGATATTCCCGCGCTGGTGCGCTACTTCGTGGAGAAGCACGCGCGACGCATGAACCGCGCGGTGGAAACGATTCCCGCCGAAACGCTCGACCTGCTGGTGCGTTACGCGTGGCCCGGAAATATCCGCGAACTGGAAAACCTGATCGAGCGCGCGGTGATCGTCTCGCCCGGCCCCGTCCTTCGCGTTCCACTTAGCGAACTCAAGCCTCCGTCGGAACCCGCCGGCGACAACCTCACCCTGCGCGCCGCCGAGCGAGATCACATCCTTAGGGCCCTTGAGGCGACCAACTGGGTGCTGGCCGGCCCACGGGGTGCTGCCGCCAGATTAGGCATGAAGAGGACTACCCTCCAGTCCAAGATGCGAAAACTAGGAGTAGTGAGAAGCCACCGCAGCTAGGTCAGAAGAGTGCCGCTATTTAGGCACATGCCTATATATCGGCACTTCCAAAGTGGTGCATTTCTTAAAATCTCCTCATCCGAATTGTTAAAACAAACGTAATATATTGTAAATAATTGGTTTAATTATTGTGTTTTCATTTCGGCACATTGGCAAGCCACCTGCTGTCTGTGATAGGACTCGACTTTTGGTTGGTTTCGGGCAGAAAGCTGAGGCAATGCTCAAGGTTACGATCAAGCAGGGAGATTCCACCGAAACCTGGGACCTCGAGGGGAAACTCTCTGGCGATTGGGTTAAGGAGCTTGAGCGCTGCTGGAAAGAGCGCGAATCGCCTGCTGGCGTTCCCTTGCAAGTTCATCTAAAAGCGGTGAGCTACATCGATGCGGCGGGGAAACAGTTGCTCACGGAGATGCACGGGCGCGGAGTTGAAATTAAAGGGTGCGGTTGCATGAGCAAGGCAGTTGTGGAGGAGATCATACGGTACGCAAGCGCCAATTAATCGTGCCGGTTCGCTTTTCCACATGGCGGGTTGGGAATCAGTTTCACAACGGCTGTATGAGCGAGAACTTATCCAGCTTTTGCATTTGCGTTCCGATTTGTGCCGATCAATGTAATGTCGTGTTGTTTTGCGAGGCGGGGGAGGACGAGGCCGGATAAACCGGCGGCCGCTGCCCACGAAACGCGGGCCATGGCGTTCAATTGTGTACAGGAGATATTTCATTCGCCGTTTAACGTATAGAAGTAAGGAAGGGCAAAGCATTCATACGCTCCATACATTCCGCAGAGGGGGAAGACGACCATGAATCAGGAAAGCCATCATCAAGCGGGGGGAAGTTTTGCTGAACTCAACATGGAGGAGCAGAGCGAGGAGCAACTGATCGAGCGCGGGCTAAACGGCGATGCGCGCGCACTGGACGCGTTGTTCGCGCGCAACACGCGCGCTCTGTATCAGACCGCGCTGCGCGTGCTGGGCAATCCGGAAGACGCCGAAGAGGCCCTGCAGGAGGGATTGCTTTCCGCCTATCGCAATCTTCCGAGGTTCGAGAGGAGATCGCAATTTTCCACTTGGCTGACGCGGATCGTCATCAACGCGGCTCTGATGCGCCGCCGCAGCAAGCGCGCCCGGCCTGCCGTGTCGCTGGATGACTTTGTCTCCGAGGGAGAGCTTCCGCTCGCCGAGCGCTTCGCCGATGACGGCCCGAATCCCGAACAGCTCTACGCGGGGGCCGAACTTGGCGATCGAATGAACAAGAAACTCGCGGAAATTTCTCCGCTGCTGCGCAAGGCGTTTTGGCTGCGGGAAATTGAAGGATTGTCCGCAGAGGAAGCAGCGCAAGTGCTCGGCGTTTCGCGCAACACGCTCAAGGCGAGGTTGTGGCGCGCTCGGCAGGAACTGGCTGCGCGCCTGGGTCTTTCGCTCGAACCCACTCTGGAACCTGCGACGTAACGCACATGTAGGACGGGCTTCAGCCTGTCTGCTGTTCCGAGCGAATAAAAATCTAAACCAGACAGGCTGAAGCCCGTCCTACTTCAAGATCTCCAAAACTTCTCCGGTGGCTTTTTCGATGTCGGCGTGGAGGCTGTTGCCATGCGCGTCCATCGTCACGATGGCCGCGAAATTTTTCACGCGCAGGTGCCACATCGCTTCGGGGATGCCGAATTCCATCAGGTCGACGCCCAGAACTTTTTCCACGGTGCGCGCGTAATACTGCGCCGCGCCGCCGATTGCATTCAAATACACGGCGCCGAATTCTTTTAGGGCAGCCAATGTTTTCGCACCCATTCCCCCCTTGCCGATCACCGCGCGCACGCCGTATTTTCTGATCACGTCGGCCTGATAAGGCTCTTCGCGAATGCTGGTGGTAGGCCCCGCGGCCTTGACCACCCATTCGTTGCCTTTCTTGAGCATCACCGGACCGCAGTGATAGAGCACGGAGCCGTGCATGTCCACAGGCGGAGGATTCTTCATCAAGTCAGCGTGCACGTTGTCGCGGCCGGTGTACATCTCTCCGTTGATGAGGACGACGTCGCCAACTTTCAGCGCGCGCACTTGCGCTTCGGTCAGAGGCGCAGTCAGAACAACTTCGCGCCCCGTCAATTTGAAACCCGAGCCGCGCGCCATGCGCTCCACGGGCCGCGCAGGATCGCGGTATAGCCAGCCAGTGATTGCGCCCGTCGCCGCATCGAGGCGCACGCCCAGCCGGCGAAACGCCCAGCATTCGTAGGCCACCGAAACGAAGAAACTCGCCGGCAGGCGATTCGCCGCCATGATTTTGCAGCCGATGAGGGACGATTTCCCGCCGAAGCCCATCGCGCCAACGCCCAGCTTGTTGGCCTCTTCCATAATTTCCGTTTCGAGCTTCGCGAGTGTCGGGTTTTGGTTCACGTCCTCAAGCGTCCGAAACAGTTGCATCTTTGCCAGATCGTACCCGTGCGCGCGGTCGCTGCCAATGCAGACGCCGACGGCGCCCGGCGCGCAGCCTTGCCCCTGCGCTTGCCACACGGCATGCAAAATGCATTTGCGCACGCCTTCGAGATTGCGGTCGGCGCGGCCCATATGATCGAGAGTGCAGGGGACGGAATACTGGATGTTCTTGTTCTCGCAGCCGCCGCCCTTCAGGATCAGCTTGACCTCAATCTCATCCTCTTCCCACTGTTCGAAATGAAGGACCGGCGTCTCTTCGCCCAAATTGTCTCCGCTGTTTTTTCCGGTGAGCGAATCGACGGAGTTGGGCCGTAGCTTTCCGAGCCGCGTGGCTTCCGCGACGGCCTCGAAGATTGCCTTCTTGATGCGAATCTGGTTCACGCCGACGGGCGTGTGGACGATGAACGTCGGCATGCCTGTGTCCTGGCAAATGGGGCCTGAATCGTCGACGGCCATGTCAATGTTGGACAAAATAATGTCGAACGCCTGGGAAGATTGCGTGTCTGGCGTTTCTTCCTTGGCCGCGATGGACATGGCGGCGCGAACGTCGGGCGGAAGATTGGTGGACGTCTGGGTAATCAGTTCGAGCAGGCTGCCGGCAAGGAATTCCATTTCTCTACCTCCCCAAACTGTTTATTTTACACGTCTTCGACTCGAATCAGGCGAAAGATCGTGGAGTCTTAAGAGGCGGGAACGCATGGCCGGAGGAGCTTTCACCGCGCCAAGGGTGATTGACGAATTCAGACGGTTCCTAAAAATTTCTGGACCAAATCAAGAACACGCGGAAATCGCCATAACGTGGGCCATAGGGATTGGCCGGATCGTGGATGGTGTAGAAGCCGCGCAGGTACTGCGCTTCCAGCGACAAGCCCGGCACAGAAGGCAGGGGCGCAACACGCAGGACGGGACCGGCTTCGACGATATTGTTATAGAAATTTCCATTGGAGTCTTTCACGAGATTGACCGCGGCGAGCAATTGCATGGGCAGTTTCCGTCCCGTAGGCAAACGGATCCCTTCACGAAGCTGCGTGGAGCCAATGGCGTTGCGATCGTAGCGGCTGTAGAAACCGCCGTCGGCGTACACACTGCCGGTCCAGACAGTCGAATGGCTTTCGCTCGGTGGAGGAATGAGCGCGCCGCCCCAAGTTCGAGACCAGTACATTCCCGCTCGGTAATCGGAGGCAGCCTGCGGCCTTCCGCCAACGAGATTTAGAGCGGTTCCCGCTTCGGCGTAAAGGACGGCGCCCGTGCTCGCCAGTACGGATTGAATTCCAACGGAAAAAACAGCGGAATTGTCGGAATAAATTTCGGGCAACGTTCCCGCCTGCGAGCGGATGTCTCGGCTGAAGCGCAAACCAACGTAGGGCTGGAAATAGCGGCTGAAATTCAGCCCGAATTTCGCGTTGGCGGGATTGATCTCATTCGCAAAGCGCGATTGATAAAAAGGCGCCGCGTAGAACGATGCAAACCAGGGCTTCGTTCCGCGGCGGATTTCGTCGAGGGCCGTTTGGGCTTTCGCGGCGATCGCCGGATCGGAATTCGAGCTTTCCGCGGTGAACATTTCCACAGCCTTGTCCGTCCCTCCGGTGGCTGCATACAAATAGCCAAGTTGCAAGGTTACGTTTGCGTCCGAGGGATCATCGTCGTGCGCGGACTCAAGAGTGGTGATGGCTTCGCTCGTTCGTTTCTGGGCAATCAAATCGTAACCTTTTTGCTTGCGGTCACGAAGGTAGGATTCGTGCAGGTCCGCCAGCGCCTTGCGGGCCTGGCCGGCGAGAGCATCGTCCGAGCTGCGCGCCACGATTTCGAAATACTTTTTCGCGTCTCCATCGCGATGCAATTGTTGGAAAACGTATCCGAGTTGCAGGGCCACGCCAAGGTCATCGGGATCCGCGGAGTAGGACCGTTCGAATTCCGCGGCGGCGTCACCGAGTGCGCCGGCGGACAAGCAGGCATAGGCAAGATCGTTGCGCCAGCGAAGATTCGAAGGGTCCGCCAAGAGGGCTGTCCGAAAGTCACTGACCGCGCTGGTGTAATCCTTTGCCGCAACCTCGCGGTAGGCTTGCTCGGCCACCTCGTTTCCCGACGGCGTATTGGCCTGCCGCGGTTTTGCATCGGTCTTCAGGGGCGCGATCAAGAGGGCGGCGCAGGCGCACACCAGGATTCCCAACCGTCGTGCCTTTTTCCTCTTCGCGAAATGACGCATGAGATATTCCATCTTCCTTACCTTGGGCCTACGGGTTGGGAAAGCTCCTGCTTCCCGAGTGCGTCGGCCAGTGTTTCCGGGGAAATGAGCCCCATGTCCTGTAACGTCTCTCCCAGCCTTCGTCCGGATGTTTTCTGGCTACGGATGGCGCGTTCGAGGTCCGCACGTGTAATCGCTCCGGCTTGCACCAGCAGTTCGCCGAGCAAGACGCCGGCCTGGCCCTCGATCACGAGATAGGCGCGGCTGATTGCTAATCGAAGGCTGGATTGGCTCGCGAGGCGGAGGGATACCTTACAGCCGGTAAGTTCCTCGAGCTTGTTCTTTAATTCGGGGGCCGCTGGGTCCTGGCACGCAAATTCGAGCACGCCGTTCGAGAAGCGAATAGGCAAAGCCAATAGGGACTCCGCCGTGGCGCGCGGAAATCGCCGAATCCAGCTCTCGTCGATGGAGCGAAGATCGATGCTGCCGGAAACCAGGCCCAGCTGCCGGCCCAGCACCGCGAGCAAGTCCTCTTCCGAGATGTACCCCAACTGAAGCAGCACCTCGCCGAGCTTTATACCCTCCCGCTGCTGCTGGGCCAACAAAGCCGTGTGAAGCTGGGCCAGGGTGATCAGACGATTGGCGAGCAACAGGTCACCGAGGCGCCTGCGGTGCTCGCGAAGTTCGGCGGCGGACGGAAAAACATGCGCTGTCTTATTCCACTCGACCCGCTTCCCGGACCGCTCGGCGCTGAAAAACTGCGCGGCGGCCATGACCGTTGCGGCAAAGTTGATCGCATTGCCGACCACGGACCTGGGAATGGACAGGAACGCCTGGCGCCATCCGGAAATTCGAGCGACCGCCACAAACCGCTGTACGAGGCGATGTACCATGAGAACTGTGTCGGCAAGGATCACATCCCCAACCCACTGCGAGACGACGAGCCTGGGCGCGTGGTTCCAGCCGTGAATGCAGATATTGAGCAGCCAATACACAAACACGGCGTATCCCAGCACATTGACGACGTTGGTATAGAGGGCCTTGCGGTCCCGGTAGAGCATGTATTTGATCCAGCCCCCCGGAGGCCACCCCAGGTTCTTCCATCCCTGAAGGGAAATGCCCAATACCCACCGCGACTTTTGCTGCACCGCAAGCCGAAACCGGTCGGGAAAAAATTCGCGGACGGCGACGCGCTCGCGCACCTGACGAACCGATTTGCGCTTGCGCCGCCAGCCGCGAAGAACGGTCTGCGTGCGCGACACGCTGAACTGCGCAAGAATGCCGGTGCGGTTCAAGCGAGAGAAACCGACGCCAAACTCGTAATCCTCGGTCAGACTGTTGGTGTTGAAGAGTTGATTCTTGCGCTCGGCAGCGAGCTGATCGAGCGCCGCCCGGTTGACGGCGGTCCCGACGCCGGCCGAGGGAATGACTTTGGCGAGGCGCTCGCGCACCAAGAGGTCCTTCAGATGGTTTTCGGCAAACTCGTCGAGGTAAGTGCCCGCGGTCCAGCAACTGGCCGGTCTTTCGAGGGGAATCACGGGAAGCTGGACCATGTCCTTCCGCGGGATCAGCCAGTTGAAGAGCTTCAGCTCGAGCGGGTGGACGATGTCTTCCGAGTCATGCAGCACGACAATTTCGTAACGGATTCCTTTTTCCTGCTCGGCGAGCAGCATTCCCTGAAAGACCCAATTCAGGCAGTCCGCTTTATTGGTCGGCCCCGGATTCGGGCAGACGATCATTTGCACCTGTGGGAATTTGGCGCGCACCGACTCGACGGTCTCTTGCGTGGACGGGTCATTGGGATAGGCGCCGACAAAAATGTCGTAGTTCTTATAGACGAGGGTCTCGATGGTGTGCGAGAGCATCTTGTCGATGACCTCGTGCTCGTGCCAGGCCGGGACCCAAATCGCGGTCCACTTCTCAGGGATGGAGCAGAGCACTTGCTGGCGAATCGGGCGAATTTTCTCGCGGAGAAATACGTTGCGGTAGAGCAGACGGATCCAGTAGTAGGCATCAATGAAAAAATCGTCGATGCCGCTCAGCAGGAAGCTGACGGCAACAAGGGCCGTCAGGATGATGAAAAATCCGTTCACTAGAGTGTCTCCAGGGCGGTGGCAATTCGCTGGGCGGCATGGCCGTCACCGTAGGGGTTCACGGCGCGCGCCATTCGCTGGTGTTCGCAGGGGTCATCGAGCAGACGAGCTGTCTCGGTGACAATTCGCCGTGGATCGCTGCCAACCAATTTGACATTGCCGGACGTGACCCCCTCGGGGCGCTCCGTGACTTCCCGGAGAACCAGTGCGGGAATGCCCAACGCGGGGGCCTCTTCCTGAATGCCTCCGGAATCGGTCAAGATTACGCAGGATCGTTTCATTAAATGCACCAGGGAGAGATAGTCCACGGGCGGAAGGAGCGAGAAATTTGGAACATCGCCGAGCAGGCGGTGCACGGGCTCCCAGATATTGGGGTTCCTGTGAACGGGATAGATGAACCGGATATTTGGGTACCGTTCCGCCAGCGTCCGTAGTGCGCCGCAAATTTGGGTGATCGGCTCACCGAAATTTTCTCTTCGATGGGCCGTAACCAAGACCAGCCTTGCTCCGGGCAATCTCAAGACTTGAGCTTGGTCACCCAAGACTTCGGGGTCCCAGGGCAGCGATTGAATCTTGCGCAGCGCGTCGATGATCGTATTGCCTGTAACCATCACGGCGGATTCAAGAACCCCTTCGCGTAGCAGGTTTTGCTTGGACTGCTGTGTCGGCGCAAAGTGGATATCCGCGATCACTCCGGCAACGCGACGATTGATCTCTTCCGGAAAAGGACGCCACTTGTCGTGACTCCGCAACCCGGCCTCGACATGAGCGACGCGGGCACGTTGATAAAATGCCCCGAGCGCCGCTACAGCCGCCGTCGTTGTATCGCCCTGCACGACCACCCAGTCCGGTTGCTCGATTTCGAGCACGGGGCTCAACTGCTCCAGGACAGCCGCCGCCAGACAGGATAAGGATTCGTCTTTTCGCATCAAGTTAAGGTCATAGTCAGGGGCGATTTCAAACGCATTGAGGACCTGATCGAGCATCTCGCGATGCTGCGCGGTCACGCATACCTTCGAAACAATCCCCTGCCTTCGGCCCAATTCTTCAATCAACGGCGCGAGCTTGATCGCCTCCGGGCGGGTTCCGAAAACGGTGAGTATCCGAACCTTTTTTCGGACTGAGCGGTGACGTTTCCGACTCGCGCTCGAATCGATGGGGACAGTCCGGTGGGCCCGTTCCATTGTTGGCGTGCGGCTCATTTCTCCTCATTCTCCAGCGGCTCGCGATTGAGACAGTTGCATGGATGTGAAGCAATCCCTCGTTCTTACAGCAACTGGCAATCCGAACGAGAGAACGAACGCAACTACAGTGAATTCAATAGAGCGGGCATGCACGGTTCAGCGAACTGCTGCAAGATGGTGTGCCGGGATGAAACGTGAGTAGCAAATCAGGACATATGGAATGGACACGCGCTTGAAACTGTTTTCCCCGAATTATTTATCCCAGACCCAGGTGGAATCTTTCCAGCCTTCGAGGCTGTAATCCGACATGCACTGGTCGGTGAGCGCGATGCACTGGTTGAGGATTCCGCCCTTCTGCGCGCCGGTGAGGATATCGAGGCGGATCTGTTCGTGGTTGCCGGAATAATTGATTTCGTAAAGTTCGTGGCGGGCGCCGAATTCCGTGCCGATGGCGTCCCAGATGAGCTTGAAGAGCTTGATGCGTTCCGCGGCGGTGGCGGATGCGCCGCGATAATATTTCTCGAGGAGCGGCGCCAGATCGGGATTCAGAAAATCCTTGTAGCTCGAAGGTGACATGAGCAAGCTGCCGCCCAGAAACTTTTCAAAAATGTGGCGAACGGCCGGCCAGCACTGCGTGCAGAAAAGGCGCATGGTGTAGGCGTATTCCTGCTTGGGCACGACCGTGCCGCCCGGGGCGCTCTCTGGATCGCCGCACATCGCCGCCGTCATTCCCCAGATCAGATTTCTCCATCCGATGATTTCGCCGAGCGCCGCCTGAACTCCGCGAAATGCGTCCGTGCCATTGGTCTCGATGCCCTTCGCAAAAAGGCCGACCATGAGGTCCAGCTTCACCGCGAGGCGCGTGGAAGATTGGAACGTATAGCGATTCACGAAGCGGGAATGCCGGTAGAAACTGTTGGCGCGTTCGGGATCGCGGTAGACGAGCACGTTTTCCCAGGGGATGAAGGCGTTTTCAAAAATCAGCACGGCGTCATTTTCATCGAAGCGGCTGGAGAGCGGGTAGTCGAAAGGGCTGTGCGCATTCTGTTCGTAGGAAGCGCGGCAAATGAGCTTCACGCCCGGCGCATCCATCGGCGCGATGAACACCACTGCGAAATCCTTCGCTTTTTCCTTGTCCAGAGTGGTGGCATTCGTTTGCGCCACGAACGTGGCATGCGTCATGGCCGAGCCGGTTCCCAGCATCTTGGCGCCGCTGACGATCATGCCGTCATCTCTTTCCTTCACGACGTGCACGAAGACGTCGCCGACTTCATGCACGGGGCGGCTGCGGTCGATGGGCGGATTGATGAGGCAGTGATTCAGGAAGAGGCACTCGGAGGAATAGCGCTCGTACCATTGGCGCGCGCTCTCATCGAACGGCGCGTAGAACTCGGGCTCCGACGCCAGGCTGCCCATGAGCGCCGCTTTGTAATCCGGCGTGCGGCCCATGTAGCCGTAGCTCATGCGCGACCAGGCGACGATCGCGTCGCGGGCTTCCCATAACTCCTGCGCCGAATAACAGGGCTTGAAAAATTTATGCGTGCGCGTGCCGGACCGGTCGATCCCCGTAAGGGTGTCTCGCGTCTTTGGATCGTGAAGAGCGTCGTACAAACGCGCGATGGACCGGCAGGCATTGCGGAAAGCGGGATGCTGCGTGACGTCACGAACGCGCTCGCCGTAGATGTACACCTCGCGCGCGTCGCGCAGACTGGCGAGGTAACGCGCGCCGTCGAGCATCGCGTCTGTGGACGAGTCAGCTTTCGGATGAGGGCCCCTTGCGGGATTGTCCGTCATGGAAGATTTCCTCCTGATTCCGCGGCCGTGCCGTTCTTGGTAGCACGGGCTTCAGAACTTGTATGGCAACGCGCTTTCGAGCAGGTCAGCGGCTAAAGCCGAATTAATTCCTCCTGCTTTACGGCACGGCTGAAGCCGTGCCCCACAAAGATCCGGCGAATGTCACACAGGCCCTTCCGTCTGTGGAATTTCAGTCCACGCTCCCGGTCCTTGCGCGCCAGCCAAGATCAAACGGAACCCTACAGACTGAAGTCTGTGCTACTAAACACCCCCGCTTGTCGCAAGGGGACGATGTATACTACGCGGCACATCATAAAGGGGAGTGAATGAATTATGCAAAAGTCCGCGGGCCGCGCGCTCAGCGCGATTTGCTTTTCCGTTTTGTTTTTCACTTTGCCGGCGATTTCCGGCGGCAATCCGTCCAACAGGCAAACGGATGTGATCCAGACGTCGCGCGGCGAGCTTCGCATCATGCCGGTATATCACGGCAGCGTAATGCTTGAATTCGGCGGCAAGGTCATCCACGTCGATCCGTGGAGCCAGGGCGACTTCACGGGACTTCCGCAAGCCGATCTGATCGTGATCACGCACACGCACCAGGATCATCTCGACCGCACCATGGTCGACCAATTGAAAAAGCCCGACACGATTATCGTCGGGCCGCCCGCCGTCATCGATACGCTGAATTGCGCGCCGGCCTGCGGCATCGTCGAGGCGATCAGCGACTCCGAGAAACGGACTGTAATGGACATCGGATTCGAGGGCGTGCCGATGTACAACCTGGTGTTTGGATCGGGGCCGGGAAAACCGTATCACCACAAGGGGATTGGAAGCGGTTACGTTTTGAACTTTGGCGACACGCGCGTGTATTTTTCGGGCGACACGGAATGCACGCCGGAAATGAAAGCCCTGAAAAATATTAACGTCGCGTTCCTGGCGATGAATCCTCCTCGAACAGAGACCACGTTCGATGCCGCGGAGTGCGTGAAAGCGTTCAAACCGAAAATCGTGTACCCCTATCACTATCGCGGCTCAAAGCTGGAGGAGTTCTCCGACGCTCTGAAGAATACGCCCGGAGTGGAAGTGCGGATTCGGAAGCTCGAAGGAGAGCAGTAGGGATATTTGCTTTTTTTTTAAATGCAATTTGAATTGCCCACCATTCAGTCCGTCCTATAAATGTTTCCAAAATGCCGTGCGCGTGCTTTTGCGTGAATATCGCATTGCGGCTTGGGGTGTAGTGGCGCAAGCTTCAGCCTGTGGGGCTTTGGTCCTTGCAAGGACTAACCCCAGGCTGAAGCCTACGCCACACTAACGCCTATACAATCGGCGGAAATATCTCACTCGGTTCCGTTACTTCGTCCACCATTTCTTGCGCGGGTTCTGGGGCTGGCGAGGCCGCCGGCTTTGCCAGGATGTCCAGGAGACGGGTGACAAACTTGTTGAGGCTGGGCATACCCATCAGAATCTCGATGGGCAACTTCGCGCCGAATGATTCCTCGAGCGAATGCTGCAGTTCGAGCGCCATGAGGGAATCGAGTCCAAGGTTGCTCATGGATTCTTCGGGGTCGAGTTCCGGAGCGTCGAGGGCCATCACTTGCGCCAGGCTTTTCTGGACGTGCGCGAGGAGCAAGGCGTGCCGCCGGGCCGGAGGAGCGGCCAGAAGTTCCTGCACGGACAGGAGCGGTCCCGATTTGGCGGCCGCTTTTGCAGCGGCGGGGCGCGTTTTTTCCCGCATCAGGTCGGAAATCAAGGCCGGGGGCTGCTGCCCGTTAAAAGAGCGCGCCAGTTGCGTCCAGTCCACCGACATCGCGACGGCCTGAGCCGGTCCGTTCTTTTCGAACAGACGGTCGAGAGCGGCAAGGGCTTGCGCGGGCGCGAGCGGATGCATCACGCGAGACGCCGGTCCCCGGGCGCTCGATGCGCGGGCGGCCATGCCGACCTCGGCCCACGGGCCCCAGTTGATGGACAGGCACGGCAAGCCTTGAGAGCGGCGATCGTGCGCCAGACCGTCCAGGAACGCGTTGGCGGCCGCGTAATTCGCTTGCCCAGGCGAACCCAGGACCGAAGCCAACGAAGAAAAAACAATGAAGAACTCGAGCGGCAAACCCGCCGTCAGAACGTGGAGATTCCAAGCCCCGAGGACTTTGGGAGATAGAACCCGGCGGAAGCTCTCCGCGTCCAGGTTGAGGAGCAAGTGATCGTCCAGCACTCCCGCGGCATGAATCACACCGCGGAGCGGCGGCATCGTGTTTCGAATCTCGGACAGCGCGCGCGCCAGATCGTCTTCGTTCGAAATGTCGGCCTGAATCGCCACCAGGGTGGCACCTTTGGCCGACAATTCGGCGACGATCTCTTTGCCGCCGGAGGCCGCTCCACTGCGGCTGAGGAGAACCAGGTGCCGCGCGCCATTTTCCACCAGCCAGCGCGCCACGGCGAGGCCCAGGCCCCCGTGTCCTCCCGTGATCAGGTAAGTTGCATCAGCTCGCGGAGCTGCGGACCGATCTGGACGATGCTTGGATTCGGCGCTGGTGAAAGAAATCACGACCTTGCCAATATTTTTGCGCCTGGCCATGTAACGAAATGCGTTGGCTGCGTCTTCGACGGGGAAAATATTGTGCGGCAGTGGCTTGAGGGTGCCCTGCTGGAACATCGCCATCAGTTCAAGGAGTAGTGAGCGGAGCAGAGCGGGCCGTTCGCGGCATACGCGCTCCAGGTCGAGGGCAAAATACGAGAGGTTATTGCGAAACGGGAACAGGCCCAGCGGCTTGTTCTGATAGATATCCGTTTTCCCAATTTCGACGAACCGGCCATACGCGGCGAGGATCGAAAGGCTGCGGGTAATGTATTCGCCCGGCAAAGAGTTGAGAACGACGTCGACGCCGTGGCCGCCGGTCGTTTTCATAATTTCGTCGGCGAAAGAGAGGGAACGCGAGTCCAGGACGTGCGGTACTCGCATCGATTTCAAGTACGCGCGCTTCTCCGGAGAGCCGGCGGTCGCGAAGATTTCCGCGCCGAGGTGCTGAGCCAGTTGCACGGCGGCAAGTCCTACGCCGCCGGCCGCGGCGTGGATGAGCACGCGCTCTCCGCGAGAAAGCTTCGCCAGATGGTAGAGAGAATAGTAGGCCGTGAGAAACGCAATCGGAATCGTGGCCGCTTGTCCGAAGCTGAAGGCGGGTGGCTTCGGGACGACGGCGCGCGCGTCCGCGGTGGTGAAGACGCTGAAGCTGCCTGTGGCTACGGCGATCACCTCGTCGCCTGCCTGCATGTCTGCAACACCAGACCCGACGGCGGAAATCGTTCCCGAACATTCAGCGCCGAACGGAATTGGTCCGCCGGGATATACGCCCGCGGCGTTCATCACATCGCGAAAGTTCAGGCCCGCGGCATTAACGCGGATTTCGACTTCGCCGGATTGCGGCTCCGCGCGGGAAGTTCCTCGCAACATCAGGTTCTCGAGATTCCCGGTGCGCGAGATATCCAGGCGGAATGATTCGGCGTCCGGAATTTCCAGAAGCGCGCCGTTCAAGAGTTTGGGAGCGCGGGGCACGAGCCGGGCGACGTAACGTGTTCCCTTTCGGAAAGCAACTTCGCGCTCGGTGCCGGGGAGCGACAATTCTTCGGACAGCGCGGCGAGTTCTTCGGCGCCGACTTCCGGATCGAGATCGATCCGAGTGCAGCGAAGCTCCGCGTGCTCGAGATCAATCGACTTTGCCAGTCCCCACAAAGGAGTCTGGGCCAGCGAGACAGGTGCGCGCGTAGGTCCGACTGCTTGCGCTCCGCGAGTTACGATCCACAGGCGCCGCTTCGAGCCGCTGGCATCGCGGAGTAGGGCCTGAACGAATTGCAGTGTTTCAATCCACTGGGTCTGCGCTTCCAGGATCGCGTCCGGGCGGGCGGCGAGGTCGCACAAGTCGAGGCTCGAAAGGTGAACCACGTTGCAGCAGTCGACATGGAGCTTGAGGTCCCGAAGATCATCCTGACTTGCGACGATGCAATTCTGTCCCTGCGACTGAAGATGGGAGGCAAGCGCTTGCGCAACCCCGCCGCGATCGGCGAGGATGAACCAGGAAGACGGCTCCGAACAATCGGGAATCCGTGACGCCGCGGGCCGCTTCGTCACCCAGGTGACGTCGTACAGCAAGTCGCCGGGATTCTCGCGCGCCTCCCGGTCCGTTTCTCCAGAGACCAGCTTCACGCGAAAACCGAGGAGTTCAGCCGCGACGCAGCCATCTTCGTCAAGCAGGCGGATGTCCGCCTCGAGGAATTCCGTTCCTAGGCTGCTGCCCGGGCGAACGATGCAGTAGCTGAAGAGCCGCGCATCCGGCCGCGCCAAAAATCTGAGACTCGCGACTCCGGTAGGGAGATAAGTCCATTTCCGGCCGGACCCAGTTCTGTCTTCCGGCAATGCAGCCGCGAGCACCTGGACGCAGGAATCGAGCAGGGCGGGACGAATCCAGGCGCCATCGGAATTTCCGCTGGTTTGGCAAACCGAAAGCACAAGGGGCGGAAGCCGCATTTCTCCAAGCGCTTCGCGATGTCCGCACCACAGTTGCTGAACGCCCTGGAAGCTCGGGCCGTATTCCAGACCGGCATTTCTCAAGGACTCGTAAAGTTCGGCGGCCGTTTTAAGGTGCGGACACCGGGCGCGTATTTCATCCAGGCTGTATTGCTCCTCGGCGCAACGAACGAAATCCGCGACCTCCATGCGCATGTCGCCGGAAGCGTGCAAGGTCCACGCTGCATTCTCGTGGCTGCCGTTCAGGTTTGGGTTGGAACTGTAAATCTGGAAAGAAGCGCTGCCGCTCGAGGTCGGGGAAGCAACCAATTGTAAAGTGCGCGTTCCCGAGGCGGGAAGGATTAACGCTTCTTGGAACGCGATGTTGGATAAAACCGGTGAGCCGGCTCCAAAGAGTTCCGTCGAAGCGGCGCGCGCCATTTCAAGATATGCGGAAGCGGGGAGAACGACGGAGCCGTGAACTTTGTGGTCGTTCAAGTAGCAAAGAGTATCGATACCGATTTTGCTCTGGAATTGCGCCATGGGAAGAGCGGAGTTCACGCGTTCTCCAAGCAGAGCGTGCACCGGCTTCGCCGCATTCCGCGGGCCGGACGCGCCTGGCGGATCTTCCCAGCAGCGCTCTCGCTCGAAGGGATACGTGGGCAGAGGGACTTTCAACGGCTGGTAGGGTTCATCGAATGCTTTCCAATCGACGCTGGCGCCGCGGACGTACAGCGAGGCCAGGCTCGCGAGCATGCTCTGCCAACCGCCGCGATCGCTTTCGAGCGAAGATAGCCATGTGGTCTTCGTTCCCGGATCGTTGAGATGCCCGCTTCCGGAAAAGCCACTGGGAGGCCCTACTTCCAAGAAATGGTCGTAACCAAGTGCCTCGAGTGTTTCGATTCCCTCTTCGAATTGCGTGCCTTGCAGAACGTGAAGTCGCCAATAGCTCGGGCCGGGAATTTCGTCTTCCGCCAAAAGCTGTCCGGTGAGGCCGGAAACGAACGGCATGCTGGGCGATTGGAACTTCATGCCTCGTGCCGCTGCTTCGAACGCATCGAGCATTCGAACCAGTTCGCCGTCATGAAGAGCAAGTTGCAGGAGGCGGGCGCGTTCGACGATGAGTTTTAATGCGCCTTCGCAGGTTAATACGCTGGAAATTACCGCCGCCGCATATTCCCCGACGCCCGCGCCCAGAACGGCGTCCGGTTCGATACCCCAGGATCGCCAAAGTTCCGCCAGCGCAAACTCCAGGGCAAATAGCGCCGGGTCGCGGCGTTCCGCATTGTCTTGTCCCGTGGAAAGCGCGGCGAGCAGCGCTTCGTCCGGGCGCGAACCCAGAAAGCGCGAACAGCGATCCATCGCCGAACGAAACACGGGTTGGGTGGCATAAAGCTGGACCGCGGCGCAGGCATAGGAATTCTCCGCGGCAAACAGAAAGGCAATACGCGGCTCGTCTTTTCTCGTGGAGTGCCCGGCGCGCAGTTCCGCCACGGCGCTCTGCGCCGTCTGCCCCGCCGCAAAGGCAGCGAGCGCTTCCCTCAATTGCTCTTTGCTTTCGACAACCACGGCCACGCGGCGAGCGAAGTGCGATCTGCCGGCGTTGGCGCTGAAGCAGATGTCCGTGAGGTTATCTTCGGGATGTTCCGGAAGCTGCTTCTCGTAGCGGCTGGCGAGGTTCTTGACCGCGCTCTCCGTCCGGGCGGAAAGCGTGAAAATGTGGCAGGGGCGGCTCGGCAAACCTTCCGGCCGGGACCTTGGCGGCGCTTCTTCGATAATCATGTGCGCGTTCGTGCCCCCGAATCCAAAACTGCTTACGCCTGCGAGACGCCGTTGCGCGCGCGGCCAGGGCTGCGGCTTGCTGGAAATAACAATTCGCGTGCCGGCAAGGGAGATGCGCGGATTGAGCTTGGTGAAATGCAGCTGGCCGGGAATTTCATCGTGCTGAAGACAAGCCAGCACCTTGGCCAGGCTGGCCATCCCCGACGCGTTTTCCAGGTGACCGATGTTGGCCTTCACGGAACCCATCAGGCAGGGAGGATCTTCGGGGCTGGTCTTTCCCAACACGCATTTGACCGCTTCGACTTCGATTGGGTCGCCAATCGATGTGCCGGTGCCGTGGGCTTCGAGGTAGGTCAACTCGCGCGGAGCGACTCCAGCCTGAGCCAGCGCCTCGCGGATGACGGCTTGCTGGGCGGAGGCATTGGGAGCGGCGATGCCCGCGGTGCGGCCGTCCTGGTTCACGGCCGATCCTCTCACGAGCGCAAGAATGTGGTCGCGATCGCGGAGCGCGTCGGAGAGGCGCTTGAGGATGACCGCGCCGGCGCCTTCGGCGCGAACGTAGCCGTCGGCCGTGGCGTCGAAAGTTTTGCAGCGGCCGTCGGCGGCCATCATGCGCGCGTGCGAGAAAGCGATGGTGACTTCGGGAGAAAGGATGAGGTTGACTGCGCCGGCGATCGCCAAATCGGTTTGCGCGCCACGCAGGCTTTCGCAGGCCATATGAATCGCGACGAGAGAGGACGAACAGGCGGTGTCGATGGCAACGCTGGGGCCGCGCAGATCCAGCAGGTAGGAAATGCGGTTGGCCGCGATGCTGTGCGCGTTGCCCGTTCCCAGATAGGCGTTAATTACTTTTAGGTGATCTATATAGTTCATTATCACATTGGAGTAATCGAAACCGCCGATGCCGACGAAGACGCCCGTCCGGCTGCCCGCAAGATGGTCCGGCGGCTGCCCCGCATTTTCGAGAGCCTCCCAGGTCACCTCGAGCAGCAGGCGTTGCTGCGGATCCATGGCCGCGGCTTCGCGGGGCGAGATGCCGAAAAAATGCGGATCGAATCGGTCGATGCCGGGAAGGAATCCGCCCCAGCGCGTGCTCATCTTGCCGGTCGTTCCGGGGAGAGAATCGTAAAGCGCGTCGATATCCCATCGGTCGCGCGGAATTTCCGAGATGGCATCCACGCCGTTTCGCAGCAAAGTCCAAAATTCCTCAAAGCCCGCGGCTCCTGGGAATCGGCAGCCGATGCCGACGATGGCGATGGGATCGGCGCCGCTGATTTCCGGACGGTTTTCTTGGCGACGTCCGTGATTGCCATTCCCGTGCGCGGTCCCGTTTCCGTTCGCGTTGCCGGCCAGGCGATGTGAAAAGGACTGCGTGCTCAGGTAGTCCCAGACCAGTCCGCTGCGCGGCTGGCTTGCGCCGTTCTGCTTGCGAGTGGGACGGCCTTCGCGATCCCGCCACTCGTGCACCACATCGAGCGCGCCGGCGAGAAACGCTTCGCGGCAGGCATAGCGCTGAATTTTGCCGCTGGAGGTCCGTGGAATGCTTCGCGGCTCGATGAGCAGGACGGCGTCAGGCTGAACTTCGTGCGATTCAGTGAGAGCGCGGCAAATCGCGGCGACCACGTCTTCGTTTGGGACGGTTGCGCGGTCGTTCACTTCCTGAACGATGACTAATCGCTCTGCTCCATCCACGTCAATGGAGAACGCGGCTCCGCAAGCGGGGCGCAGCGCGCGGTGACTTCGCTCCACGGTGTGTTCCAAGTCCTGGGGATAGTAGTTGGAGCCGCGAATGATGATGAGATCTTTCAATCGTCCAGTTACGAAGAGCTGTCCGCGATCGAGAAATCCGAGGTCGCCGGTGCGAAGGAAGGGACCTTCGCCATTGGCCAGATGCGCGCCGAATGTCTCGCTCGTCTCCGCAGGCTTGCGCCAATAGCCTCGCGCCACGCTCGGACCCGAAACCCAAATTTCTCCCACGCGGTCCGAGGCGCATGGCGCAAGAGTTTCGGGATCGACAATCGCGACTTTGAGGTCCGGCGCGATTCCGCCACATCCCACCAAAACGCGGCTGCCCGCAACGCCCTCCTCGGCCGGCTTAATGCGATTTCGCAGCAGATCTTCCGCGAGCACGGCGGGCGCGAAAGGTGCACCGCCATCCGAATGGCCTGAAACGATCAGCGTCGCTTCCGCCAGACCGTACGCCGGACGGAAAGCATCTTGCCGAAACCCGTTCGGGCCAAACGCCTTGGCGAACTGCGCAAGCGTGTCCGGGCGCACCGGCTCGGCGCCGCACAGCGCGACTTTCACGCTCGCGAGATCGAGTGGCGCGCGCTGTTCGGCGGAAATTTTTTGCGCGCAAAGTTCGTAGGCAAAATTTGGCGCGACCATGGTGGTCGCCCGATAGCGCGTCGCCGCCGCGAGCCAGCGGATGGGCTGCTGCAGAAACGACGACGGCGGTATCACGATCATCTCGCCGCCCGCATAGACCGGCTGGAGCAAGCCGCCGATCAGGCCCATGTCATGATAGTGCGGCAGCCAAGTGACGCCGATGCTTTCCGGCGAAAACTGGAAAACCTCCCGCAGACACGCCAAGTTGTGAAGCAAATTGCCGTGCGTCACCATGACGCCGCGCGGCGCGGCGGTCGAGCCAGAAGTGTATTGCAGGAACGCCAGCGTTTCGAGAGTTGCGCCGGGATCGCGCCATGCCTCCGAGAGAGCAGCGGGTAAATCGTCGGTCGCCAACCACTGCAACTTCTTCAGCTCCGGCGCGCGCTTGAACAAATCTTCCGCCTGGCGCCGAATCTTCGCTGTCGTCAGCACGAACTTGGCTTCGGAATCCGCGGCAATCGCCAGGAGGCGCGGAATCTGCCGGTGAAGGCGCGCCGGAAAAACCGGGACGGCCACGACGCCGGCGAACAGGCAACCCCAAAATGCGGCGATGAACTCGAGCGCGCCCGAGTAGAAAAGCAGGGCGCGTTCTATTGCCGCGCCCTGCGGCGCGAGGGCCGCCGCAATGGCGCGGGCACGCGATTCCAGTTCTTCGTAAGTGAGACGAGACTCTTCGGTCTCGCCGTCGGCAAGATAGCGGAAAGCCACGCGCGCGCCGTGCTCCGCCGTTCTTGCGCGGAGCAGGTCAACCAAATTAGCAAAGCGCGCGTCACGATCGGATGAAAAGGTGTCCAAAGTTCATAACTCCCGGAATTGACCAGGTGCGCCGACATCTGAATCCTGGCCAAATAGTCGATGGGGGCCAGTAGCGCAAGCTTCAGCCTGCGGGTTTTGCATTGCCGTGCGGAAACCCGCAGGCTGAAGCCTACGCTACCAAAACCTGGCGCCACAATACTTGCGCATGAGAAATTCGGGCCAGCTACCGATTCTTCTCCAGAGCTTCCGGGGTGAACAGCGCGCCGTCCAGCCCGGTATTCAGATGAATCTCATCCATCGTCAAAACCGATTTCGTGCCGTCGAGCAACGAACGCATTTCCGTCTTCCGCGCGCCCCAGATCCCAGATTCTTTGCGTAGTCCGCTGGCACGCATCTCGCGCACCTTGCGCCCCAACTGATCGTACATCTCCGCATGCAGGATGCAGGGTACATCCTGCGCCACCCAGTAATAAATATATTTGTATTGCGAGCGGTCTGGCGCGGCCGGGGTGGCCTGCACCTTGAACGTTTTGTGATTCTCAATCATTTCCCCGGCAGGAAGCATCTGGTACGTGAAGTCTTCGAGCGAGCGCTCGGCGATATCTTCGTAAGTGAAGTCGCTGCCGGCGAAGCGCTCCGAACGGTCACGCGGCGGCACGCCGCGCACACGTTCAGTGGCAGGCGTGTAGATCCACTGGCGGTCGGTTACTCCCGGCTGGTTGATCGAAAGAAGTGTGACGCCGCGAAGCTCCGGCGGGTCGGTAAAGCGCACCAGCGTTTTGCCGTTGCCGAACGAACCCACGCGGCTGAGCGTAAACCGCTTGCGCACCGTGTGGCCGTCCTTGTCCGTGACATCGAGCGTGGCCCGCAACGTGGCGTCGTGGCTGGTGTCCTGCTGATACACGGCGGCCACGATCGCTTTGGCGTCGGTCTCGCAGATAACGGGAAGCGCGCAAGTCGAGCAAAACGCCAGCGAGAGCAGCGCCGCGTTCAGGCGGCTTCCGTGCCGGTGCGGCCGAATTGCGTCGACTCTACTCATAGCCGATCGCATCGATCACCTGCATACACGCCGCATTCCGCGCCGGCCACCAGCCTGCCGCAAGCGACACCGCCGTCACGACGGGCACGGAGAGCAGGACAAATTTCCACGGAAAATAAAACGGCACCGAATATCCGGCCAAGACCAACGACACGGTGTGAGACATGAACACGGTGTTTAACATTCCCGCCACGGAACCCACAATCACACCGACCACGGCCACCACCACCGCCTCAAGCAACACCAGTTTCCGGATTTGCGAACGCAGCCCGCCGATCGCGCGGACGATGCCGATCTCGCGCCGCCGCTCCGATACGGAAATCAGCAGGGTGTTGACGATTCCGAGAATGGCGATCATCACGGCCACAACCAGCTGCATGTAATTCAGCGTGAAGAACTGGTCCACAAGGCTGGAGATCCACCGCTTGAACTCCGCATTCGTGTACACGAAGGCGTGAAAGGAGCCGGCGGTGAGCCTCTCCACTTCTTGTTTCATCGCCAGTTGATCGACGCCCGGATTCAGATCGACGTCGATGAAATCCACCGCATCATCTCCCCAATACATTTTGTAAAGAGCGCGGTCCATGAAGATGGTGCCCTTTTCCGACCGGTAGTCGTCGAGAAAGCCGAGGATCGGCCGTTCCAGCGTGCCGGTCGGCGATTCGAGAGTCAGACGATTACCAACGCCAACTCCCCAGCGCAAGGCAAAATTTCTCGACACCAGCACGCCCTCGCCTCGTGTCAGCCGGTCATACACGGTCCGGGAGTCCGCGCCCTCGATGGCGTTTTGCGAGCGTGTCAGGAAGCCATCCATTTCGATGGCGATCACAGCCGCCGTGTCGCCTCGATAGGGGATAGCCGTGAAGCGGACGTTTTCGACGCGGTTCACGCCTGGGAGCGCGGCGATCTGCCGGCCTAAATCCTCGCTGAAATGGTAGCTGGAGGACCGCAACATCGCCGAGGTGGCCACGAAAATGTCGGCGTTGAGCACCTGATTCATCCAGCGGTCAATCATTTGCCGGTAACTCTGGATGTAAGACGTCGTGGAAAAAACGAACATCAGCCCGACCATCAGCGCGCCGACGGTGGCCGAGGATCGGCGCGGCGTTTGAATCATGGCGTCAACAGCCAAAGCGCCTTCCGATCCACCAACCCAATTCAGAATCGGCCGCAATGCGCGTGCCGACCATAACACCAGTTTTGGCAGAACAATCGTCAGGCCCAGCAGAACAATCGCGGCGAAAACGAATTGAACCGGCAGACCCAGGCGCGACGGAGTCCAGAGTATAAGAGCCGAGCCCGCGGCGATGAGCAACACGCCCGAGCCAATCCGCCTCCACCCCAGCACGGATTCCCGGTGGCGCGCCTCGATATTGTGCAGCGCCAGCGCGGGGTCCAGGCACGCCGCGCCGCGCGCCGGGAACCACGCGCCAATCATGGACGCGGCGACTCCCAGCACAAATGCGATGGCGCACTGATCGAGGTGCAGCCTGGCAGGCGAGGCCGTGGCCACGACCCCGTACACCGCGGCGACCATACCTCTCATCACCCGGTTGGCCGCCGACGCGAGGAGGAAACCTCCGACGATGCCCACGAACGAACCGATCACCCCCATCAGCAGCGCTTCGCACAAAAACATCCGGCTGACGTTTCCTTGCTCCACGCCGACGGCGCGCAGAATGCCGATTTCTTTCCAGCGCTGGTTGACCGCGATTGTGAAGGAATTGAATATGATGTACACGCCCACCAGCAATGCCACGAAACTTGTGATCAGGATTCCCACACGCATCGCGGTGACCGCGTTTTCGAGCGCCTGGCCGCGGACTTCCGGGCGATCCACTTCCACTCCGGGCGGAAGCTCAGCGCGCAATCGCTGCTGCACAACTTCCACGGGAACGCCGGGAGCGTTCATCAAGTCGATGCGGTCGAACTTGCGGCCGCGATGGAAAACGACCTGGGCCGAGTAAACGTCCATCACTGCGACGTTGCCGCCAAAAACTTCTCCCACGCCGACCGGCTTGAACGTTCCCTGGACGGTGAACTCTTTTTTTCCATCGGAAGCGAAAAGCGGCAGCTTGTCTCCCACCTTCAAGCCATGGCGGTCGGCAAAGGCGCGCGAAAGCAGCATGGAGTTGGGCTGCGAAAGGAATACGAGTGGATCGGCAATCTGCGTCTGCGTGCGGTCGAACTGATAGTCCCGGAGTTGCTGATCTCCCGTTGTGTCCACTCCCAAGACCAGCAGGGCGCCTTCGTCCGCAAAGGAAGTTTGGACCATGGTTTCGATCACGGGTTCGGCAAGCTGCACGCCGGGCGTGGCGCGCACGGTGTCGAGCACCATTTCGGAAAACCCGGATTCTCCGGCGGTAATCTGCAGGGTCGCCTTGCCCGCCAGTTTCTCCACGGTCGCGCGCAAGGAGTCAAGCAAGGTGGCATTGCCGGTGCGAATCGCGAAAAAAACAGCCACTCCGAGGGCGATGCCCAGAGTGGTTAACGCGACGCGGAGCCGGTGCGCGCGCCATTGCTTGAACGTGATGAGCGACAGCGCCCCAAACATCACTGTTCTCCCGCTGCGGTTCCGGCCCGCCCGGTCCGCACTTCCTTGACGAACTGCCCGTCCCGCAACGTCAGGATTCGATCGCAGAAAGCCGCGGCAAGGGCATTGTGCGTGACCAGCAGAACCGTGGTGTTGAATTCGCGATGCAGATCATCGAGGAGGCGAAGAATCTCTTCTCCGGTGGCGGAGTCGAGGTTGCCGGTGGGTTCGTCGCCGAGCAGAATGGGCGGGCGAAAAACGAGTGCGCGGGCGATGGCCACGCGCTGGCGCTCGCCTCCGGAAAGTTCGTCGGGACGATGGTGTGCGCGGACTTTGAGCCCCACGCGCTCCAGCATCGCCCGGGCGCGCTCGTCCGTTTCGCGCCTCCGCAAGCCTTGCAAGCGCAGCGGCAGGGCGGCATTTTCAAGCGCGGTGAGCGTGGGGAGGAGATTGAAAGTTTGGAAGATCATTCCAATTTTTTCCCGCCGAAGGCGGGTGCGCCGGTCGTCGTCCAGCGCGGCAAGCTCAATGCCCTCGAGCTTGATCGAGCCGGAAGTAGGCGCGTCCAGACCACAAATCAGGTTGAGAAGCGTCGATTTTCCGGAGCCGGACGGTCCCATCACTGCGACCCGCTCGCCCTGTTCGACGGTCAAACTCAAATTGTGCAGAGCCTGCACGGCCCCGTTGTCTCCATAGCTCTTGGAGACATTAGTCAGTTGAATCATAGTTGCAACCGCGAACATCCAGAGATGGTGGGGAAGTCTCTCAAGCGGGAGTAGATTCTACCCCAGGGCCGAAGAACCGCGAAGGTGAAATTCCAGGAATGCCGTCGGGAGGATGGTCCAGGAGGTCTAAATGCCCTTGCGTGGCAGGTAATTGCAGTTCAACTCTACGGCGATTTTATGCCCGAGTAACTGTTTGCGAAAGCGTATGTAACCTAGTACTTGGAGCAAGGCTCAAAACGAGCGACCATGAAGCGTACTATTCTTGATTTTATGGAGAAAATCCCACCACTACGGGAGTATAAGTTAAGTGTTCAAGGCGATCGCCAAGCAATCGTTCTGCCGAAATTGGGTTTGTCCGCCACTCATTTCATATAACTCTCTTTATTGCTGATCCCTGCGGCCCGACGGATTGAACTACGGCAGCAAGATATATTGATTGGCTTGCCAAGAGTAGCGCAGCCCGTACTCGGAGAAGATAGGCCCGGCTTAATGAAGTCACAGTGTTTCCGTCCGATAGTGGAGTGTGTCGTTGAAAATGTGCCGCAATAGAAGCGTTGGCATTGTGTATCCGCTTCGCGAAGCGTTGCTGTTTGCCTTGTTGATTTGCGCGATCCCCGCATTCGCTCAACAACCGGGAACTGCCGCGCAGGTCACGCCCGCGTCCATCGCAGGCAGGGTCACGGCCGCTACCGGACAGAAAACAACCGATAATCTTGCTGGAATTACGGTCAAGTTGACAGCAACGGCCCCAGGATCGAAATCCCAAACGACAGTCACTAATTTCGAAGGCCGATACGTATTTCCGCGCCTGGCCCCGGGGAGTTACAACCTGGAAGCCAGCGTCGAAGGTTTTCAGCCTTGGACTGCCGCAGTGACGCTCGAGCCCGGTCAAGCCGCCACCGAGGACGTGGCCTTGCAGATCACCTCGGTTCAAGAGCGGATCGAGGTGCAAGGGGAAGTCACCGAAATCGCGACGCAAAGTGTTAGCGCGACGGCTACGGTCAACGAGCAGCAACTCGAGGAACTACCCCTCCGCACACAAAAGTTTACGGAGGCCCTGTCCATGTCTCCGAGCGTCATTCGGACGCAGGAAGGGAAGTTGAACTTCAATGGCCAGGCGGAGAGCCAGGGCATGCTCCTGGTGGATGGGGCGGAAAACGTGGACCCTGTGTCGGGAAGTTTCGCGATTCCCATCCCTGTCAATGCGATTCAAAACATGCAGGTTTTTAGCACTCCGGACAGTTCCGCGTACGGCGGATTTTCCGGAGGCTTGACCAGGATCGACATCAAGCCTCCCGGGCCAACCTGGAACTACAAGCTTCTCGACATCGTTCCGTCCTTCCGAGGCAAGAATGACCATTTGATTGGCCTTTTAAACATGACGCCAGGGGTGGAAATCGGCGGCCCACTCATCAAGAATAAACTCAACTTTTCCGAGAACATGACCTACGAATTCCGCAAGGACCCGGTGCACGGGCTGACGTGGCCGTTCAACGAGACGGTCACCTATAGCCTGGTATCCTTCACGAAATTTCAATGGACGTTTTCACCGAAGCACATTTTGAACGTCAACGTGAATGATTTTCCGGCGACCATATTGTTTGCAAATATCAATGCGCTCATCCCGCAAACCGCTTCGGCGAATTTCCGGCGCCGAGGTGTTTCCGTGGGGATCTCGGACGCATACCAGTTCGACTCCGGCGTGGTTCTTACGACGGCCGTTCGCTACACCAATTTCTATACCGTCGAACGCGGCCAAGGATCGGCCGATATGACCATCAATCCGGAAGGATGGGGCGGCAATTACTTCAATACGTTTTCGCGAAACGCAAACCAATTCGAGGTTCTCCCGATTCTCGAGTTGCCCGAGAAGTCCTGGCTGGGCAGTCATCAATTGCAGTTCGGAACGGATGTCGTCTACCGGTCCTTTACAGGGGGCAGCGTTTCTCGTCCGATCAATCTCCTGGAGGAGAACGGCACAGTCGACGAGACGATCAATTTTCTGGGTTCCGGAAAGCTGCAGGGAAGCGATGCGGAGGTCTCGGAATATGCGGAAGATCACTGGACGCTAACCAAGAGCCTGGCTTTGAATTTCGGGGCCCGATTAACGCATCAGACGGACGGCCGGGATCTTGCCTTCGCACCGCGCGCGGGCCTGGCTTACTCCTTGGCGAACAACAAACTTGTGGTCCGTGCTGGAACTGGTTTGATCTATGGACACATCCCACTGCTGGCGACGGATTTTGCCGGCTTCCAGGAGCGCGAGATCTCCTTCTTCACCGGGCCGTTCGCCAATCAAACCATTACATTGCAAAATGTCTACCAGTCCGCTGGGATGGCCGGAAATTCTTCCACACTGATGGGCCACGATGGCAGTACCCGCACCTTTACGTGGAATATCGAAGGTGAAGCTCCTTTGAGGAAGAACATCAGTCTTCGACTTGACTATTATGAAACCCATACGGTCAATCTCTTTGTGCTGGATCCGATTCTTCCTGTGACCGGGACGACAGGTTTTATGGTCCTTGAAAACACCGGATCTGCGAGCTATCGGCAGGCACAGATCATCGCTCGCTACCGGCCGAGCGAACGCAACGAGCTAAATATTTCATACGCCTGGAGCCGTGCGCGCGGGGACCTGAATACACTTTCGGGCACATTCATCCCCGTTCAGGCGCCGGTGATCCGGCCGAATGCCTACGGAGTCCAGCCCGCTGATGTCCCAAACCGCGTGCTTGCCTGGGGTTATGTGACTCTGCCCAAGAAGTTTGTTTTCAGCCCTGTGGCGGACATTCATACCGGTTTTCCGTATTCAAATGTGGATATGCTGCAGAACTATGTGGGTGCGCCGAATAGCCTGCGTTTCCCGGTTTACTTTTCGCTGGACGTAAAACTCTCCCGCGACTTCATGGTGCACATGCCGTTCAAGGAGAACGCCAAGCGCAGGAAGATCAGCATTGGGATTTTTTCATTGGACGTGACGAATCGTCTCAACCCGCATGATGTATACAATAATAATGCCTCGCCTATTTTTGGGCAGTTCGACGGTTTCCAGCGGCGTTTGACCGGGCTCGACATTAACCTAAGCGAGTGAACGGTCCGCCCGCGGCTCATGTAACTGGGCCGTTCCAGTGAGAATGGCTTCCCGCGAACTCTTGCAGCCACGCGTTAAACAACGAGCATGGTGCGCATTCCAACGATCAGGATAGTCGCGAGAAATCCCAATTAGATCTTATTCAATTCGGGTGAGTGGGCAGCGTAAAAGAACTTGAGGACGGACCAGCGTCGTTTCCTTTCAGAGAGCGCGCCGCCAGGATTTCATAATTCAGATATTTGATGGTCAACACCGCGCGCCCGCCCCCGCGTATGGCGGAAACGGATTCATTTTCAGAAGGCAACCAAAAATCGCCAATTTTCAGATAGGAATGATGTATGGCGGTTTTTTTAATCCAGAATGACGGATTCTTGGCGGGTTCCGCCTCGATGCGGCACACGGCGAAATCCCGGCTATCCACCCAGATTCGCCCACGATAGAGAAGCTTGCTCGGAATTTTGGGTTGAACCGCAACCACGTACGAACAGCTATCCGGTGTATCCTGACGCTCGAACCCGCTGAAATCGTAATTGCTGGAATTCAGAGCGACGCGCTCCCGGTTCTCCTCGCTTAGAGCTTCTTGCTCGGCATCCAAAAGGCGCATGAGGATTCGATCGATGATCCATTGGGTGCCGCTCTGGGAAACAATCCTGAAATGTTTTGTGGCGGGCGCGTCGTAGATCATGTCGACAACCATCTCGGCATGCAAGGAAGTGGGAAAACCCGCGTAGTCCAGGCGGTAGTAGCGCCTGCTTTGGTAGCTTTGCAACGCGTCCGCGCGTTCGGCGTTTTTCTCGACCAGCTTGTCCAACACCTGCGAGAGATTCAATTGCGATTCAATCATCTCTTGCGGAATGGAGGATTGCGCGCGCCCTCTTGCGGGCCACACGAGGAGCAGCAAGAGCAAGGGAGAAATCGGTAATCGGGAATGGTGTTTGCCTCTGGTCATGAAAATCACAGGTTTCTCCGGGGATTCGCGGGCCCGGAAATTAGATTTCAAGTCAGGTGTTCACAATCTTTCTGGCATCGTCGAGAAGGATGCTTTCGGCTTGGGGTGCATGGTGCGCGTAGCGTTCGTAGGTTTTGTACATGCCCGCAAAAATCCGGTCCCAGGAACCCATGGAAAGAGCGCGGTGGCGGGCTTCGAGGCGCATCGAATCACGTAACTCAGACCGGGTCATCAAGATCGTCAGCAAGGAAGCGAATTCATCGAAGTTCTTCGCGACGTAACCGGACTTGCCGTGCTCGACGGTGTACGCCGGACCGCCGCGCGGCGCTACCACCGCGGGAACACCGGAAGCAAGCGCCTCCAGAACCGCCAGGCCAAACGTGTCCGTTTCCGACGGGAACACGAATGCATCCATGTTCGCAAACGCGCGAGAAAGATCCTTGCCGGTAAGCCAGCCGCTGAAATCCGCGTGACGCATGTTTTTCCGCAGCCATTTTTCCTCGGACCCCTGGCCAATCAAAACTATACGAAACTCCCGATGGCCTGCCGCCAGGAGTTCTCGTTCGAGTTGCGCGAAGAAGCGCACGTTTTTTTCCGGCGTGAGCCGCCCGACGTAGCCGATTCGGAAGGGGCCGGCGGGGCGTTCCCGAAATTCCGGGCTGAAAGCCCCGGTATTGACGCTGTGGGACATCAGGAAGCAGGGCTTGCCGGTGGTTTTTCCGAGCAACTCAACCAATTCGCAATTCGGAGCGAACAGCAGGCGCGGTATTTTGTAAAAACGAGCCGTGGCATGGAAACTGGTGAATTCGACGGCCGCAGCCAATCTGGCGGACAGATTCACCGGCCAGGAGGAGAGGAGCCTGGACACGCGGCAGCGGGCAAACTGATGAAGATTGGTTTGCCAGGAGGCCGCCAACGTGACGCTCAGTTTGTGAGCCACGAGAGCTCCAAGGATTCCAACGTCGCTCGGACCCGTGATGTGAATTACATTCGGGCTGAACTCGCGCACGAGCCGCAGAATCCCCGGATAGTGCCGCAAGAACAGAAGATCGAACTCGTGGTGGCCGTCGAGAGGAAACTTGAGGCGGCTGCGGCGCAGTTGAATTCTAGTTATTGATCCATCCGTTACCACTTCGTCGCGCGGGCCCGCGTGAACCAGGAGGAATGCGAATCCGTGTTCTTTCGCAAATGCCGCAAACTCCCTGCTGGTATTCGCGACACCGTCTATTTCGCGGTAGGTGCACGGAAACAGCGCCAACCTGATATTTTCGGCCGTCACGCATTCACCTCGCGCGGAACGTCCAAAGCCCGGTGCGATTCCGATTTTTCTCTAAACGTGAAATTCAGGGCGTGCCTCACCGAGGCATTTTCCACCATGCGAAAAACGGAAAAAATGTGTCCTAGAGATGGCGGAGGAGCTTTCCAGAGCGCTGATAACGGACGGTAATACCCTTTCTGAAAATCCATGTGGAACACTCGCTCATCCCAGCGGCGGGAACCCACGGGATGTTCCGGATAGTCGCGAATCGTGTCGATTACGGTTTGGATGAAACGGATGCCGAGCAGCTCCGCATACTGCGGCATAAAGACGATATGACTGAGCTGCCCGAGTCTGATTTCGCCGACGAAATCGGAAAAACTTGTGGCGCATGTCAGGTTCAGGGCACCGCTAGGCTCGCACCCATGCCGGTCTCCACCCGAGATCAGAGGGCGCTGCCAAACGGCGGCCAGTTGTATGACGCCCTTATTTTCAGTCCAGGCGCGCATAGCGTTGAGTTCGAAGGCATGGAGGAATTGGACGTGGCTCTGTAAAAACCGGTCAAGAATATTCCGGAAAGTCGGCTGCCCCAGGCAGCGCTGATCCCAAAGGGGATGGTTGAAGACGATCAAGACTTCCGGAAATTCATGCAGTGCCGCCAATAATTCCATCAGGCGGGGCGCGGAGGGGTCGCGGGTGTACGCGGCCAGGTCGTCCATAATCAAGTGCGCCTGGCTCTCCGGCAGATTGTGAACACCCAGATGAAATACGGCGCCTTCGAAGGGGACGCTCCACTCCACGGCAAACGGAATCCGAACCGGGTCCGGCAGTTGCCGCAATGCGGTGGGAGCTCCGATACTGTCATGATCGGTAAGCGACACGAGGCTCATCAATTCCAGGTCGATTTCAATCTGATTGCTCTCCACTTCGAAGGCCAGCTTGGGCGGCAAGGGCGGCGTCCAATAGGCCTGGGAAAAATCGACAGGCCGGCACGATTTCTTGCACTGCTCTTTCAGAGCCCAGCGCAACAGGGGCCATTTTTCAGCGAATTCCGGAATAAAGAGAAGGCTCTCTTTGGATTGATTCGTATGACTGTGAAGGGAAACAGCCGTCCGGTACTTTCCGGCGATGTCGGGTTGCTTCCAAAGACATGAAATCTGTGATTGTGGCAAGTGGTTTAGTCCAAAAGGATTTGGGTCCATAATTAGGATGTCAAAATCTGGTCTTGCACTCCAGTGGTCTAAAATTTAAATTTCCAGGCCGGCAATAAGCATGCGGCCCGACGGGCTTTCACACACCAGAATCACGGTTGAAGCGAGGAGCGCTCTTCGCCGCTCTAATCGTCGCCTCAAGCGCATCCGTTGTGATAGGACCGGCCAACCGCGCGAGCTTCACTGAAATCTCGGCTTATCCAAATGCCCGCAACCGCGAAGCGGCAGAATCTGCCGGGCGAGGCTGCGACCTTCCGTTGGCAACCCCGACAGGTGCGGAGGTCATGCGCTACGAATAAGACGGCCGTTACCGTTGTTGCGGTTGCCCAGGCACCGGGGCGGCAGCGGGCGGCGGAGCCTGCGCAAGTGGAGGTTGAGGCCCAAGCACCTTCACCAGCGCCTGATAGGCGCATTGCTCGTCCGCATTTCCGCCGCCAACTCCAACCGCGCCAATGAGTTGATTCTCCACCACGATCGGTAGACCGCCGGAGACGAAGTAGTAGGAAAGGCCCTCCGACTTGCCAAGGTCCAACCGAATCAGCCGGCCATCGACGGTGTTGAATCGCTGCGCGACGGAAGCCGACGAACCCCGCGCGTACAGGGCGGTCTTGGCCTTCATCAAGCCGGTCTCCGCGCCAATCGGCAGAACACCGTCCATCGCGTGGGAGTCGATGATATCGCCCGTCGGCGAGAGCACAAATATGACAATGGATGCGTTCCCGGGCTGCGCCTTCTGCCAATCGACGCAAGCGTCGACGATCGCCCTGGCGGTGTCGGCATTGATCACCGCCTTCATTAACGTCCGCTTGGCGACAGCATCCGAAACCGTCACTTTGCTCAACGGAGCGGGCGTGGCGCCCTGAGCCCAAGCTCCGGTGTTTCCGAACGCGAATGCCGCAGCAACCACCGCCAGAATCACTGCCGTACGAGACAACCCTGCCTGTTTCCTCATGTTGTTTTCCCCCTGGTCTCCTCGAGATTTGCTTTTCTCACGCACGTTTCGTCCGCGTCCCGGAAACGCGCATTGAATTCTCGAAGGATTTTCCGTTGTGGAATTCCCCGCAACCGGGACTCTACACCCAGACGGCTCTATTTCGCAAAGTTCTCTAGAGCCTATTGCACAACCCAGCTAACTTATTGATTCTATTGGACCGAAAATGGGTTGTGCAACAGCTTCTACTTGTTTCCTTGGTTCCATACAAGGGGCCGATTCATGAAACGGCCCGCGACCGCTTCCTGCCGCTTATTTCCCGATCTCCAAAAGCTCAAACGTGGTGAGGTCCGGTTTTGGGCGGGGATTCGGATTTTTGGCAGTAGGCGGCATTGGATCGTTTTTCTCCGTGCCGATGGAAAACACGTGATGGGTTTTGGAATCGAGCGCCACGGTGCGAGCGCCGTAGATGGTCTTGACCGTCGCGACCAAACTGATTTTGTCGGGTGAATCCGCGTGGAAGATAAAGGTTGCGCCGCTCTTGCCGTCTCCGCCGTCACGGCAAGTCGCGTAGACATTGCCAGTGCCCGGATCGAAAACATCCCCGTCCACGCCGATTCCGATCGGCATCGAAGTTACGACCTTGCCGTTATCCGCGTTCATGACGATCATTACGCCCGGCGCGGTGGGGCCCTTGCCGCGGCAACCGATGTACAGGCGGCGATTCGCTTTGTCCATCGCCATAGCAACCGGCGCATCGCACCCAGGAGTGGGCCACTTGTTCTTGATGGTGAGCTTCATCGCGTCGTACTCGATCACCTGGCCCTTGTCCTCGTAATCCTGGAAGATGCTTCCCTTGCCGTCGGCCGCTGCTGCTTCCGGGTTGGCGTTGAACGGCATTGTGCCGACAACTTTTGCCGTAGCCGCATCCACAACGGTCAGGTTCATTCCGTCGCCGTTGTTCACGTAGACGCGCTTGGTCGATGGGTCATAGAGGAGCGAGTCCGTGTCGATGCTATTCGATTTGATTGACGAAGTAAGCATGGACGTCTTCAAATCGAAGATGTAGACGGTGCCCTCTTGCTCGGTCTTGTTGCCGGTCACAAATCCGCGATTGAATTCGGGCGCTACCGCCACGCCATGCAGTCCGTTCATACCCTGGATGTCGGCGACCTGCTTGCCCGAATCCGCGTCGATCACCAGGATGTGCGTGCTGCGGGGAATGTAAACACGACGGGCATCCGAATCCACCGTCACATAGTCCCAGCCGCCTTCGCCCCCAAGCTTGATGGTTCTGAGAACCCGATAGCCCGAATCCTGTGGCGCGGCATGGAATACGGTTGGGAAAATGATCAAGACCGCAATGGCGAGAACGCAGGCCCAGCACAACACTTTAGAAATCCGACGTGCTGACATTAGGTTGCCTCCGATTGTTATATGTTGAATTCCGACCTGTTGTTAAGACGCGGGTAATCATGCACCAGTTTCAGGCAAAAGCAACAATAATCCTAAAGGATCCGGGGTTGGCGGTCAGCATTAATGACCGTTGACACGGAGCGAACGCGCCTGATACAGAACTCAGCAGCAATTTGGCGCCTTGGACGCATGCGCTCGATGCAAATGCTAAATTTCTGAAGGCGGAGTTTTACATGACCCTTCCCCGTGAACGTGCAAAGTACTCAGCGATCGTCGATCGGCCCAAGCTGCATTTGCCCAACGGCGAACGCGTTGCCATCTGGACGATCGTGAACGTCGAAGTGTGGGACATTGCGCGTCCGATGCCCCGGCAGGTGCTCGTGCCGCCCACCGGAGTGACGACATTGCCCGACGTGCCGAACTGGAGCTGGCACGAATACGGCATGCGTGTCGGCTTCTGGCGCTTTCATGCGCTGTTTGAGCGCCTCAAGATTCGACCTTCACTTTCGATCAACGCGCGGGTTTGCATTGATTATCCGCGCGTGGCGCAAGCCTGCAAGGATGCGGGCTGGGAATTCATGGGTCACAGTTACGATCAGCGCCCCATGCATGGTGAACCCGACCCGTTTGCGATGATCCAACGCTCGGTTAAGACGATCCAGGAATTCACCGGCAAGCCGCCCATCGGCTGGATGGGCCCGGGCCTTACCGAAACGTACGATACGCCCGATCAGCTCAAGGCCGCGGGGATCAAGTACATCTGCGATTGGGTGTGGGACGACGAGCCAGCTGAGATTGAGACCAAGCACGGGCCCTTGTTTACGCTGCCTTATTCGCTCGATACTAACGACATCCCTGTGATGGCGGTCCAGTACCATGAAGCGCCGTACTGGACGCAAAAATGCAAAGATGCGTTCGACCGGCTGTACGAAGAAGGCGCAAACCGGCCGAAGATCATGGCCATCGCCATTCATCCCTACCTGAGCGGCCAGCCATCGCGCATCAAGTATCTCGAGGCTATTTATGAATACACTTCCAAATTCAACGGCGTGTTGTATTGGACCGGAGAGCAAATTCTCGATTGGTATCTGAAGGCGAGGAAATAGTAGGACAGGCTTCGGCCTGTCGGGATTCAGTTTTTATACACAGCAAATTTTATACGCAACAAAAGCAACAGGCTGAAGCCTGTTCTACTCAGGTCACTTCGCAGCGGGAGCCATCGCATTGAAATCGGCCGTGTGGGAGACGATCACTATCCAGCGTCCATTGCGTTTGGCCATCACGAAATTGGAGTAGCCTGCGCGATACGGCCAATCGGATCCATCGCGCTTGCGGGCGCCGGTCATCGTCCAGTAATCGTCCACCACGGCGAGTTCGGGGCTGAGGTAGCGGATGGACTTCACCACATCCGTGCGGTGCGTATTCTTGTAGAGGTCGGCAAAGAGTTTCGCATGTTCGTCCTCGACGGCCTGGCGGCTGCCCAGCGGTTCGCCGCGCCAGTTGACCCATTCAACATCATCGGCCAGCGATGCGCACATGGCGTGCGCGTCATGCGTATTCCAGCCATTGCTGAATCCGGCGACCACATCTTTGATCGCCGCGTCCTGCATGCTGTTTGCGGGGTCGCCCGCCGACGCGGCTCGCGCAAGTCCAACGGCCAATGGCGCCGCCAAAATCAAGGCTGCAATGGCCAGAAGCCTTCCTAGATTCCTGCTTGCCGCGCTCGTTCCCGTCATTCTCATTTTCTTTACTCCTCCTTAGTTCCAATATGCCGATCGACGATTAATAGGATGCGTTTGAACTCCGAGCGCGGCCCGGCAAACCCGGCACGGGATTTCCTGCGCCCAAGTCTACTCCATTCTTGGGTTATGAGTAACATCTCACTCCCGCGAGGTCCTGCGGCGAGCCGTGTGATGGACGGGCAAGTAGTTTGAACGGAGGTGCGGTGTCACGGCCTTGGCAGGTAAACCGTTTACCTTGACAGATCAAGTCACCCAGAACACAATTTCGCCAGACTTTCCAAGCTTTTCGAGGCGGCGGCCGTGTTTGGAATAACGGATTTCGCTCCGTTTCTAATACCGACTTTCATCGGCATATATCTGGTATGGCTTCTTTGGACGCGGCCCAGCGATCCGGTCCGGGGCTCGTCCACCGTTCAGTACGAACCGCCGGAAAACCTCACGCCCGGCGAGTGCGGGGCATTGTTGGAAAACGTGGTGGATGTCCGCTTCATCACCGCGACGATCGTGGACCTCTCCGTGAAGGGATATCTCGCGATCGACCACGACAGCGCCGGGAGGAAGCCCGGCTTGCAAAACGATGACGCGGATTATTACTTTCATCTTTTAAAGCCCCTGAGCGAATGGAAGAACCTGAAGCAGCACGAGTGGCAGGTCGCCAGCGCCATTTTCATCCCAACAAATCCTTTGCAAATGTTGTCGGAGTCCATGGCCGATGTGCAAAAGGCCGGGGGGAGCAATCCACTCCTTGCCGAAAAGTTCGCGCAAATACAGGCGGTGATGGCATCGCCGGGCCTGCGCGAGCTTTCCGAAGCGGCAAACACGCCTCAGCCCAGCGCCGGGCTTTCCGAATTGCGGAATCATTTCCCATTGCACCTTGCCAGGATTCGTAAGGCCGTCTTCGATGCCCTTCAAACGGGCGGATACTACTCGCGCCGCCCGGACCAGGTTCGTCTTATCTATACCGCCGCGGCGGTCGTGACTGGGCTGGCTGTGGTGTTCATTGGGATGGTCATGGGGAAGTCAGGCGCGGACAGGCTCCCTTGGATTCTGAGCGCTCTCATAACTGCGATGATGATTTGGGCCGTGGGCCTGGTCATGCCTGCGAGGTCCGTGGCTGGGGTGCGGGCGCTTGGGAAGGTTCTGGGGTTTAAGGATTTTCTTTCGCGTGTGGAAAAAGGGCGCCTCGAAAAACTAGATGACTCTCCGCAGCTCTTTGAGAAATACCTGCCCTATGCGATGGCGCTCGGCGTGGACGGCCGGTGGGCGGAGGCGTTCGCCAATATCGCCGTGCCGCCTCCTCAATGGTATCGCGGTAAGAATAATAATTTTTTCCCCGTGCAGTTCGTCAGCGGCCTCAATTCCGCATCGGGGCAAATGGGAAGCGAGCAAGCGCCGGGTCCAAATGACGGCGTAAGCAGCCAGAACTCTTGAGGACTGCATATTCGGTTCGTCCTTTCCCGATGATGCGCCCGTGTCTAATTTCTCCTGACGTGTATCTGCATTGGCGACCATCGAGAAATTCCGCAACCCATCTTTTCAACATCGCGTCAAAAGTAGATGATAAGCATTGCGGAGGTGTCATCATGAAAACTAAGCAGTGGTTGATCGGGAACTTGGTTGCCTCTTTTCTGGCGGTTTCTGTCCCCGCGTTTGCACACCATGCTTGGCACGGGTACGACATGGCAAATCTGACCAGCGTGCAAGGTACCGTGACACGATTCGATTGGGGCAATCCGCATGTGTGGATCAATTTTGAAGTGAAGGACGACAAAGGTGTCGTCGAAAAATGGGCCGCCGGCGGCCCCAGTCCAAGCCGCATGGCCGGTACTGGCTGGGACAAAGAAACCCTCAAGCCCGGGGATCAAATTACGGCCGTTGGCCACCGGATCGCGGATGGCACGTTTAGCATTCGTCTAGTTAAGGTGGTGCTATCGGATGGCCGCGAGTTAATCTGTTACGGCGGGCGCTGAAGCGTCGTCACTCTGCCTTGTGAACTCCATTCTCGATCTGTATGGTCCGCAATGGAATCCTACATAGCTGACGAAAATTACGCCTGGGCAAACTTGACGAGTAAGACCGCTTTGACATATCTGGGAGCACAGTGATATAGGCTGTTGCTACTGATATACCTCATGCCCTGCCGGGCTCTGTTGGAGGCTGTTGGCGCTTCCAAGCGGCGGGCGGCAGCTTGATCACATATCGATCGGCGATAGGGGTTTCGCATGAAAAGTTGGTTATTGGCCACGTCTGCGGGAATGGCCGTTCTACTCATGGTTGGGGTTCCAATTTTTGCCCACCACGGAACGTCGGCGTACGACACGACGAAATTGACGACGGTGAAGGGAACGGTAACGGATTTCCAGTTTAACAATCCCCATGTGATGATTTCTGTCGAGACCAAGGACGACAAGGGCAAAGTCGAACTGTGGATTAGCGAAGCCAACAGCCCGAATGTCTTGACCAGGCACGGCTGGAACCGGGACATCATTAAAAAAGGGGACCAAATCACGATTATCGGGAATCGTCCCAAAAATGGCGCGAAAACCTTGCGCCTACAGAAGGTCATCCTGTCCGACGGTCAAGAGCTCGACCCAAATTCATTACAGGACTAATGAGAGTTCGCTGAGACGAACTTCGGGTGAACGTAAGACTTGTCAGGAGACGCTCGGAAATGCGCAACCGCTTAATCGGCTTGGTTCTTGCCCTGTTGGCAACCCTGGCCTTCTCTCCCTTCCTATTCGCTCAAACGGCTGACCAGGAGGGAATGGCAACGGTCGAAGCCGCGGCTCCCCCAGCGGACTTATCCGGTCTTTGGATACGACTGCGAGATCCGTCGCATTCGACCATTAATCTTGACTTTGGAAAGGCGATCTCCCCCATGACGCCCTGGGCGGAGGCGAAATTCAAGGCGGCCAATTCCGTATATCGCAGTTCCAGCCCAAGCACGGTCTTGAGCGATCCGATTTTTAGTTGTTTTCCGCCAGGCGTGCCGCGAATCTATCTTCTCAACTTTCCAGTGCAGATCGTTCAGATTCCCGGCCAGGTGATCATGCTCTTCGAGTTCGATCACTTCGTGCGCCGAATCTACACGGATGGGCGTCCGCATGACAAGGATGCTGGTCCGCTATGGATGGGAGACTCCATCGGCCGGTGGGAAGGCGACACCCTAGTTGCCGATACGGTCAGTTTTAATGACAAGACTACACTCGATCGCGAAGGTTATCCACACAGCGACGCGCTGCACCTTGTGGAGCGCATCCGGCGCGTGGACCATGACTCTTTGGCGATCGATCTCACCGTCGACGACCCGAAGGCGTATACAAAGCCCTGGGAAGCAAAGCTAATTTTTCAGTTAAGGCCGGACTGGAAAATTATGGAGCACGTCTGCGAAGACAACGCCAGCTTCGTCGACTTCAACAAGAAGGCGACGCAAGCGCCAAAGAAGTAGGACGGGCTTCAGCCTGTCGCTTTGTGATGCTTCTACATGAGAAAACCCGACAGGCTGAAGCCCGTCCTACTTACAACCGGGAGGAATGAAGCCATGACAGACAGCGCACGTCGAGATCTACTCAAGAAGGCAGCAGCTCTAAGTATTGGCGCGATTGCTTCCGCCGACGCTGCATTTTCTGGTACAACTAGCGCCGCAAGCCAAGCGGACCAAAAACTTCCCGCACCTGATTTTTTTCCAGGCTTCAAGCACCTCACGGCAAAGACTTCGGGCGCGACGATCAACTTCGTGACTGCGGGCAGCGGACCGCCGCTGCTTCTTCTGCACGGCTATCCGCAAACGCACATTGAATGGCGCGATGTTGCGCCTCAACTGGCAAAAAAATTCACCGTCGTCGCGGCCGATCTCCGCGGGTACGGTGACAGCAGCAAACCTGCCGACGGCGAAAACCACTTGAACTATTCCAAACGCGCCATGGCGCAGGACCAGGTCGAAGTGATGGCCAGTCTGGGATTTCAGAAGTTTGCGGTCGTGGGTCACGATCGCGGCGGACGCGTGGCGCATCGCATGGCGCTGGATCACGCGGATCGCATCACGAAGCTTGCCATCCTCGACATCGTTCCGACTTACAAAGTATTGCACAGCGTGACCAACGAACTCGCCACGGCCAATTTTCACTGGTGGTTCCTCATCCAGAAAACGCCAATGCCCGAAACTCTGATCGGCAACAGCGCCGAAGTCTGGCTCCGCACGCGGTTTGAACGAATTCCGCCCGGCGTCCTGAGCAAGCAAGCCTTCGCGGAGTATCTGCGAAGTTTCACGCTGCCGGGCTCTATTCATGGTTCCTGTGAGGATTACCGCGCGGGGGCCACCATCGACCTCGTCCATGACGCCGCCGATCTGGATCACAAAATCTCCTGCCCCCTTCTAGTCCTATGGGGCGAACGGGGCGTCTGGCCGAAGCTGTACAATGTGCTCGACACCTGGAGAGAGCGCGCGTCCAACGTCAGCGGCAAGGAAGTTCCAAGCGGGCACTTCATCGCCGAAGAAATACCGGATGTTTTGCTGACGGAGCTGAATACATTCTTGAGCTAAAACGCAGAGGTTTTTGCAATTGCGCGTAAAGCGGAAGAGCAGCTTTTCGATGATGGCAACGGCGTGCGCCGTTCTGGCTTTCGCGATTGGCATTTTTAGTACGGGCACATTACGGGCGCAGGACGGCGTACCCAAATTCGAGGTCGATCCTTATTGGCCCAAACCCTTGCCGAATCGCTGGGTGACCGGAGAAATTGGAGGACTGTGCGTAGATTCCAAAGACCATGTATTCCTCGTCCAAAGAGTGAACGATGTCGGAGGGATGGACGGCCACCTGGAAGGGTTGACAGATGACGAGTTGAACGCCGGCCATGCAGGGCCTCCCGTGATCGAATTTGACGCGGAGGGGAACGTCGTCAATTCGTGGGGCGATGCGAATCTGCTCCCCAAGGATCTCCACGGCTGCGCAATCGACCGCGACGGCCATGTGTGGCTGGACGGGTCCGAGGACGGGATCGTGCAGGAATATTCGCACGATGGGAAAGAGCTTCTGCTGCAGATCGGCAAGCGTGGCGTTTTCGATTCCTCGGATGGCACGGTGAATGGCACGCCCTTAAATTCGAGCCCTTCGCAGTTTTTCCGCGTGTCGGAAATCGCATTCGATCTACATAACGGCGATGTTTATGTCGCGGACGGACACGCGAAAGGCAAGGGCGGCAACAATTTTCGCATTGTCGTGTTTGACCGCAGTGGACACTACCTGCGCCAGTGGAAATTGTACAGATCGCCCGAAGAAGCGAAGACCGCTGCCGCGCCCACGCCGCATTGCGTCCGCGTAAGCAATGACGGCTTGGTGTACGTTTGCGATCGGTGGATGAATCGCCTTCAGGTCTTCGATACGGCGGGTCATTTTCAGAAGAACATGCCATTCACTTTCAAGGTCTGGACACCTATTCCCGCGACAGGAACCGGATCGCGGAGGGAGGCGATGCTGGTGGGATCGGCTTCGTCCGTTGAATTTTCTCTCGACCAAGGCCAGAAGTTCATGTACGTCATCAATGAAATCGATGAGCAAATCGACGTCGTGGACCGCGCCAGCGGGCGCGTGCTCGGCAGCTTCGGCCGTCCGGGCCACCAGGTAGGCGAATTCATGCACGCGCACACGATGGCGGTGGATTCCAAAGACAACATCTATGTGGGTGAATCCGTTGACGGCCGCAGGGTGCAAAAGTTCAAGATGGTTGGCAGCAAGTAGAGGAACACACCGGGGTCGAGTCGGACGCGGTTAACGAGTTGCCTTCATTTCGAGCTATTTCCCGGCAGGAGCGGAATCGCGAAGACTTCGCACAAAGCGTACGAGGTCCCAAATCTGATCGTCGGTCAAGGTTTTCCCGAACGCCCCCATTCCTGTGAAGCGATTCCCGTTCCGGATGATCCAGAATAATTCGGCATCGGACCATTGCTGGACCTCAGGGCTGGCCAGGCTGGGCACGCGCGGATACATGGCCTGGCCAACATCCGTCGGGGACCGTCCATCCTGTCCATGACAGAACGCGCAATCCCCATTAAAAGTCATTCCGCCGGAATCCAGGCTCGAAGGCCCGCTGGAAGGTTCGGATACGGGATGCTCTCGCGCGCTTCGAGAAACGATCCAGTGTTTGCCCATCGTAGCGATGCGAGCCTCGAACCTGGTCGGTTCAGGATTGGCGCTCAAATTAAATTGAGTCGCGAAGAGCACCGCGCCCGCAATGAGAAGAAGGACCAATATCAAGACAGCGATTTTCATTTTGGAATAAGTCGTCAAATAGTTCGCAGCCCAGATGGGTTAAAGCAATTCCCAAATGAGGGTAAGCGGAAGCCTGGCGCTGCCTTGCGCAGGCGATTGAACCACAAATACTCAAGGTTCGCTCCAAACCGGACTCCCGGTGGAATCCGGCTTGGAATCGAACGGTCTAGTTCAGTGCGTAGATGCCGGCGGACAATTAAACGGTTGGGCTCAGCTTGACTTCCTGCCAGTTTCCGTTCTGATTGACTTCGACTTTGGAAACATTGATTGAACCGTTGACCATGGAGCCGGAAACGCGAATTTCCTGGCCAACGTACGGAGCCAGCGCAGTGGATGGGGCCAGCAAAGCGTAGAATTTCTTATCGCTGGTCAGCAGGCCGCCGGGCGTTCCGCCCTTGAGGCACAGCGTTCCACAGGCCTTGTTGGGTCCGTGGTCATTGCCGGTCTGCCCGTGAGCGAGGTAGCACTTGCTATCCACAAGCGTGCCACTGTAGCTCATATCTTTCTGCTGCGCGGCGGCAAGAACGACGGAAAACGCGACGATCAATGCCAGCGCGGTAATGCCGGTGAGAAGTAGTGACTTTTTCATCCCCGTTTCCTCCTATTATTGTGAGTCTTCAGGAATCCTGGTGCTGCACATGGAAAGTAATGGGACTTTCCCATTTCCACCCAATCCTTCTTCAAAACCATATGCCCGTAGGCGTTTGGAGTCAAGTTCACATCACGCTGACGAGGGCTGGTGGCAAGCGTTGCTCGCCAAGGCATTTCCCCGACACGCGTCTATCGCCAGGCCCAACTTTGCCACGGGGGAGAAAGGTCAGCCGGACTTGCGGCCGCCGCCAACGGAGTGCTTGCGCGATTCTTTTGCGCGAGAGGATTCTTCGGCGCCATGCTGCATCAATTTCTTCCCGCCGAGACGATCCAGGTTTCCGAGGAAAGCGTTCTTTTCATTTTTCTTGGTGTTCTTTTTCTTAGCCATATCTGCAAAGTACTTGACTCACGTTCATACGTCAATGCGAATTCCAAATTCTCAGCTCCGGCCATCCAGGCTATCCGCGAAAGGCAATGCTGAGACCCTTGCCAACCGGCACGATTGTGTGCTGGAAGTCCGCGAGGCTCGAAATTAATTTCAGGTACTCGGCGATCTCCTCCGGATGGGAAAGAACGTTATCGGCGATCACCAGAACCTTTTGGGCGAGCTTGGGGAGCAGGATCTGAAACTGCTCGGGGAAACTCCGGCGATCGGCATCGAGAAACACCAGATCGAACGGGCCGGTGAGCTGGCGGACAATCTCGGTGGCGTCGCCCGTGCGCAACTCCACGCGGTCGAGCAAATCCGCGCGGCGGAGATTCTCGCGCGCCAAGGCGTGCTTGTCGGGATTGCGGTCGATGCTGACGATTCGGCCGCCGGCGGGCGCGAGCGACCACGCCAGCCAGATGGCGCTGTAGGCGTTCGATGTGCCGATCTCGATCGCGCGTGCCGCTCCGCTGGCGCGCACCAGGATGCTGAGGAGCTGCGCGCTCGCGGGTTCCAGGTTGAGCATCTTCCGCGGGCGCTCGGTCACGCGCGCGTCATTCTCCAAGCCATGCTCTTCTATCTCTTGTAATAGCTTGCGGAGATGTTCGTCCATTACCATATTCAGCACACGCATACACCCGATTTTTCCATATGCCGATTCCGTTAGATCTTTTGGGCGACAACAAGCCCGTAGACGAAATTTCCCGAGGCGAAGCCGGCCCTCATCGCCCGAAAAGCTCTAAGAAAATTGACGAACATAGCGCCGTTTGTGGCGGCGAGTTTCCATAACGACTTGTTCTTAATGATATCCAGGCCGAGGTCCCATGTTTTGGCGCAGTGCCTGTTCAGGATCTCGCTCCTAATAATTTTTAGCCGGTTTGATTTCATCCATGCCTCGTACTCCTGCATCGTTCCGAGTTCGACCAGCATTCCCTTTTCAATGGGGAGGATTTTTTGTTTGTACTCCGCCGGATTCAGATTCGGCTTTTTAAACCAATCAATCACGGCAACGGTCCCATTGGGCTTCAACAACTTTGCGGCGGATGTAAAAAATTTTTCGATGTCTTGATAATGTGATATGGATTCCACCGACCAAATTACATCAAACAAGTTATGAAATTTCATCGCTTCGGCGTCCATTAGTAGGAACGTTGCCTTCACATCTTCCCTGGCGGCTGCCTGATTCGCCAGGCCCACCTGAACGGGAGAAATCGTAATCCCGGTCGCTTCCACTTTGTAGTGTTTGGCCAGGTAAATACTGCTGGCGCCGGTGCCACAACCAACGTCCAGAATCTTGCGGCCCGGTTGAATGTTAGCTGTTTGCGCAAGATGTTCAATGAGCTGAATCTGGGCCCTTTCTTTTGATTCATCGCCGCGAATCCAATAGCCATGATGCAGGTGTTCGCCCCACAACTCGTGGAAGTGGGCGCTTACTAAATCATAGAACTCTTTGACTCTTTGCTTATCGTTGTGGCGGATCATGGCTCCGGGATGCCCAATTGAATTCTGGCTCATTCACAATGACTTTACTTTTCCTTCTCCGGCAGCGCAAAAACGAAAAGTGTGGAAGCAGGTTGCGCGATATGGGCAGCCGCTTCGGGATAAAGTTTTGCAAGCCGCCCTTCGGTCTCCGAGCCTCCGCCGGAACCAACGGCGATGTATTGCCGCCCATTGACGGAATAGCTGACGGCAGCGGAAGCAATGCGCCCGCCCGTATTGAAGGACCAAAGTTTCTGCCCGGTTCGAGCATCCAGCGCGAAGGCATTGCCTTCCAGATCGCCGCCAAAAATCAGGTCGCCCGCCGTGGCCAGCAGCGACGACATGTTGTAGTACTTGGTGTTGAAGGTCCACTCTTTCTTCCCCGTCACAGGGTCGAAGGCGCTGATGTTTGGCGGAACATTCGGATTCACCTGATCCCCTTTGTCTCCTCCGTCCACAAAATGGGTGCACAGTTCAAAGTCGGAGCTGTACCACCACCCGGTGTGCGGACTATAGGCTGAGTGCTGAATGCCGCGCCCGCCCGTATGAATGCTCGGACAAACTAAATCATCCTTTTGTTCTTTCGGAACGAGGGGGTCGATGGGACTGCCATGCTCGTCTATGCCCTTGTTCCAGTTCGGCGAGCTGTACGCAAATGCGCGGAGAAATTTCCCCGTTTCGCGATCGTATTCGTAGGTGTAGCCGTTCTTGGTCGGATGGATAATCACCTGCCGCTTGTGTCCGGCTACGTCCATGTCAACGAGAACGGGTTCCGCCGCCGAGTCATAGTCGTACAGATCGTGCGGAGTCTCCTGGAAATACCATTTCAATTTTCCGGTGTCGACTTCGAGCGCGAGCAAGGATGCGGTATACAGATTGGGGCCGGGGCGCAGGGTTCCGTTAATTGGAGTCGGGTCGCCCGTTCCCCAAAAGAGCAGATTCATTTCCGGATCGTATGTGCCGGTGAACCACGTGCCCCCGCCTCCGGTCTTCCAATAATTGTCCTCGGCGCCGGCCCAGGTTTCCGCGCCCGGTTCGCCCGGAGCGGGGATCACTTCGTAGTGCCACACGAGCGCGCCGGTCTTGGCGTCGTACGCGTTGATGTGGCCGCGCAGCGCCTGATAGCCGGAGCCGGCGTTGCCCGTGATCACTTTTCCTTTTACGAAAAGCGGCGCCGCTGTGATCCGGCACTGGCAATCGGAATTGTCCTCGACGTGAATGTTCCAGATTTCCGCGCCGGTTTTTGCGTCAAGAGCCACAACGTGATTGTCCTGCGTGCCCATGTAAATCCGGCCGTCTCCGTACGCAATTCCCCGCGCGCCTCGTATGCTGAACGTTTTCACTTCCGGCCATTTATATTCATAAGTCCAGATCGACCGGCCCGCGGCCGCTTCGACCGCATAAACATTGTTCTGCATGCCTTCGAGGTAGAGGACGCCATCGACGACCAGCGGCGCGGCCTCAAGCCCTGGCCTGAGTCCTGCCACGCCGGTAGGAAATCCCGCGGGGAACGCCCACACGGGCACAATGTTTTTCACATTTTCGCGCGTGATCTGGTTCAGCGGACTGTAACTCCAGCCGCGATAGTTTCCGTAGAACGTGAGCCAGTTCTGCGGCTCCTTGTCGGCGTGCTCGATCCGCGAAGTGGTCGCGTCTTGCGCCGCGACAACTCCGGCCGCGCCCAAAATCAGGCACAGTAGATATAAAACAACGCACGCGCGAGAAGTGAGGACGTGTGTGACTCCACTGCTTAAATGATTCATCGCTGGTCTCCGCCCATTCCTCTCAATTATTTTCATTGCCGATAGATGCCCCTGGATCGCGTAAGTCTCTTTTCCGGCTGCATAATTTTACTGAGCGGCCGCGGACTTCTTAGTGATTTCTCTTTCCGCGTGCAGAACGCGCAGCCACGCCCCGTTCTGCTTCACCCAAACATCCGAAAAATTGCTTTCCCGCGGCGTCACTTTGCCGTTCCGTTCGAGAACGCCGAGGGCGTGGTACGTGACGACCGCTACGTTTCCGTTATCATAAACGCGGAAGCGATGTCCATCCTGCTTCATGGAGTGCATCTTGAATACGCCCGGTTGAAGCCCAGCCTCGATCTCGGCTTTGCTGGGGCTGCTCCCGTCGATATTCGTCTGGGCCACGTCTTCGGCGTCATACTGTTTGATCCAATCCACAGGCTCCGAGCCGCCTCTTAGAAGTCCCGACACTTTTTCATCTTCTATTTTCATGATCTCTTTTTTTACTGTTTCGGCCTTCTCGCCGGTGATCGCCTGCGCGGCCATCACTCCCGGCAGCGAGCCCGCCAACAATAGAGCAAGGAGAATTCTTCGCATCGTGGTCCCTCTCCGTTTCTGAATCTTCCGAAAGTGAATTCCTGCGGACTCGCAAACGCCCAACCCCGGCTGCATGAATTGGGTTTCTAATGTTGGTTTACAGTCCGACGGGCAACATATAACTAACCGCCTCGGAAGGCAATCCTCCGGCGCAGTTCACGTGAGCACCCGCGTGACCATGGTCACGTGCAAGTGTGACCCAGATCATATTCTTGGCCAGAAAATGATTGTAAAAGGAATCCGTAAGGTTGCAATGGTACGGAAAGGAGGACGACTCCACCGATCCTGCAAAGAAATAAAGAAGACGAATACCAATTTAGGTTACACCGCACATGCGGTGCGCAACGTAGTTGGCGCGAAGGAAACGCCGCCACGCGAAAACCAGAAAGTCACGAGGGGGAACCGCCAGGTTCCCCCTCTGTGATGTGCGGTTGCATTCCCGCTTGGCTCGAGTCGCCATATTTGCGAAGCTCGTTACGCGGCATTTTTTCTTGACAGTGAGCGCTGCTTGGCGTACCAAACATCATTAGCATCTTGGAAGCTGGTATGTGGCTGCTGGTGGTGTCTAGAAAGCCGGAATGCCGGGCGATTCCTTTTGAAACTGGGAAACAGGATTTCGGGGAGCTGCGCCAAGGAGTGTTACATGAATAGCAAGCTGGTGAAAGGTTCCGGCCTGATTGTCGGCCTTCTGATGATCTGCGTTCCGCTGCTCGCGCACCACGGGGGATCTGACTACGACATACAGCATCCCAAGACCCTCAAGGGAACCGTGACGGAATTCTTCTGGTCCAATCCTCATTGCCAGGTTTTTTTGGATGTGAAGGACGATTCCGGCAAGGCCGTAAACTGGACGATTGAAACCCTCGCTCCGGCAGTTCTGAAGAGAGCCGGCTGGTCCAGGGAAACATTGCATTCCGGCGACCAGATCGCGATCACCTTCGTTCCCAGCAAGAAGGGCACGCCCGTGGGGATGCTGCGTAAGGTCGTGCTCCCCGATGGCACGGAATTGACGGGCGGCGCATTGGGCGAGCAACCGCCGCAATAGCGGCGGCCCCGGCTCGCAAATTTTCGTGTTCGCCGCTCTCGCGCGATCCAGGCCCTTCAATCTGAATCGCTGCCTGAGAGCCGGACGACAAGAGGAGTTACAGAATGCAAAAATGGTTTTTAGGTTCGGCGGTTGCGTTGGCGGCAGCGCTTGCTTTCCTGGCGGTTGGGCGCGCCCAGACAGATCGCTCCGGCGCGGCGAAGGCGGACGCCAAAGGCGCAGCCTTCAACCCGCATGACTTTACCGGAATTTGGAATCCTGCCCCCTTCATGCAGCCGAAGGGCGAGGTCAATCCACTCGATCTGGGCGGCCATCCCAACCCGCTGCCTCCATTCACTCCTGCGGGCGAGGCGCAATACCTGGCCAACGCAAAATTCATTGCTGCCGGTGCCGTGCTCGATTGCGATCCCTTTGGCGTGTCGCGCAATTTTTTTACTCCGCGGCCGTTTGAGATCCTATTGACTCGCGACAGGCTGGTGCAGCACTTCGAGTATTACGACAACTGGCGCGAGATCTGGACGGACGGGCGGAAAATTCCAGAGGATGTTGATCCTGAGTACATGGGGTATTCCATCAGCCATTGGGACGGGGACACTTTCGTCGTCGACTCGTCCGCATACAACGGCAAGGCCTTCCTCACCTGGCAAGGTTTTCCCATCAGCGAGTCCATGCACCAGACGGAACGCTGGCAGCGGGTGGACCAGGATACTTTGAAGATTGTCTTTACCTTCGACGACCCGAAAAATTATACCAAGCCCTGGTCGATCACGGGTTTCTGGAAATTGCGGAAGGACTGGGTGCTGGACGCGCATCCCTGCACTCAATCAGCCATTAAGGAATATGACGATAGAGTTAATCACGTCGATAAACTTCCCGGCCTCGGCTACGGCAAACCAGAGAAGAAGTAGCAGGGTTTATGTAGCGCAGGCTTCAGCCTGTGGGTTTTAGTCCTTGCAAGGACCAACCCCCGCAGGCTAAAGCCCGCGCCACTCAACCTAGTTCGCCGCGAGTTGCGCCGTGATATCCGCCTGCTTGACGGTCGTGCCATGGCCGCCGGCAATCAAAGCTCCGGTAATGTTGTATTTCCTCAAAATCACGCCCACGGAGGCCGTAGCTTCCGAGCGTTCGATCGGCCCGCGCGGTGAGATGAGGTCGGTAACGTACACGATGTTAGCGTTACCCGTGATTACGTTTCCGATGAGCATGCCCACGACGTGCGGATTGGTAATGAAGTAGAGATGAATCTGGGTCGCGTCATCCTTGATCGTCATCTCGTCCTTCACTTCGATGATCTCGGGCGTCCGCGGCTTCTTCTGCAAATCGTCGGGAACGATCGTGTGGGGCGCTTTGACGTCCTTTTCAAAATAAGCCTTGTCAGGACTTGGAACGATCACATTCGCGCCATCGGCCACATAGGTTCGCATGCCGCCGGTGTGGTCCATGTGCTGATGGGTCAGGATGAGATACTTGATCGGCTTGCCCGGATACTTCGCCTTCGCCGCGTCGATGACCCAGCGCGATTGCAGTTCGCCATACGGAGCGTCGAAGATCACCAGGTAGTCCTTCATCGCCACAATCAGGTTGTTGGCCGTTCCGCCCTCGACATGCTGCACGTTGGGCGCCAGCTCCACCAGCTTGAGCCCGCCGCCGTTGGGATAAATAATGTTGTCGCTGTCCAGAAACCGCGTCAGGAAAAGCCGCCGCATCACCCATTGATAAGGCACGTTGCTGGTTGCCACCGGTATGGCCGCTGCTCTTACAGAGTCAGGGACCGCAAACGTGTCCGCCGCGATTGCCGGGTTAGCAGTGACGTCGCGGTAGTTGAGCTTGGCCACCTCGACGCCGCCGATTTGAAAAGAAAGCGACTGGGCGATCTGCGCGCCATTGACGGCTTTCCAGTCCGCAAGCACGGCGTCGTAGTTTGAATCGCCGTGTATGTTGTCGTCATCTCGCGTGCGGATAGCCGCGGGCAAATGCGTCTTGCGATCGAACAGAATGATGAACGTCGTCCCGCCGTCCGAAAAAGAAACGGCCGGCAAGGACTGCGCGCCGAGCTTTTGGGATCCCGCGGCGTCGACATTTTTCGGATCGTTCAAGGCCTTGACCAGCAGCCACGGGGAGACGCGCTCGAGCTCGCGCAGCTCTGCGGCCTCGCGGATGCCGGACATCGGCTGGCTGCCCTTTTCATCGGTAACGAAGCCAATCGTGGGCATCAAGGTCTCTGTATATTTCAGTATGATCGGGTCCGGATATTTCTGATCGCGCACCCATGCGGTGCGGGCGCTTCCGCTCGCGAGATCCCAGGTCATTGTAAACGTCGCATCCCCCATGAAGCGGGTTTCGCCGTCGGGAGCGAAGGATTGCCCCGGCTCCCAGAACTTGGCATCGCCTTTGATGGCGAGGCCCTTCACGCCGCGCAGCGCATCGGCGCCGCCTTCCGCAGCCACCGCCTGTTTCACGAGACTATCGCCACTTCCTTGAGCCAGAGCCGGCTGCTGCTGAATCATCGCCAGCAGAAACGCGGCAATCCACAGTGCGTATTTCATGGGGCTTCCTCCATTGTTGTATCATTCAGCGGGAATTTCGATTTTGACTTCCAGGCTGACCGCCAACATACATCCGACCGCCCCGGAACGCAATGCCTGGGCCGATTTTCAATGCCTCGCCCTCCCATCATCAGCATCGAGGATTTGAGGATTTCAAGCCGGATCGAAATACCTTATGATCGAGAAGATTGTATCGTCCGCGCGGCAAGCGCGCAGGAAAAGGAATCTCATGAAAATAATTACCCACAGGAAAGTCGCCGCATTCGCGGCGCTGGGCTTGACCTGCGCGCTGCTTACCGCCGCTATGGTGCGCGCGGACGAGATCAAGGTCGTGACTTCCGGGGGATTCACGGCCGCCTATCTGGAATTGGTCCCCGAATATGAAAGCTCGACGCACAACAAACTGGTGACTGAGTTCGGGCCCTCCATGGGAACGACGCACAACGCCATTCCGATACGCCTCGACCGTGGCGAAGCGATCGATGTCGTCATCATGGCCGCGCCCGCGCTGGACGATCTGATCAAGCAGGACAAGGTGCGCGCGGGCAGCCGTGTCGACCTCGTCCGATCCTTGATCGGCATGGCCGTAAAGGCCGGAGCGCCCAGGCCTGACATCAGCACCGTGGACGCGCTGAAGCGCACACTGCTGGCGGCAAAATCGATTGCGTATTCCGACAGCGCCAGCGGAGTTTATCTCTCCACCGAATTATTTCCGAAGCTCGGAATCGCCGACCAGATCAAGGGCAAGAGCCGGAAAATCGAGGCCGACCCGGTAGGCGGAGTGGTCGCCACGGGAGAATTTGAGATCGGCTTCCAACAGATCAGTGAGTTGCGCCCCGTGAAGGGCATCGACATCGTAGGCCCGCTGCCGCCCGGCGCGCAGAGGGTCACGGTATTTGCCGCCGGCATTCCGGCAACGTCAACGCATCCGGAGGCGGCCAAGGCGCTCATTCAATGGCTCGCGTCACCCGCCGCCTACGCAGCCATCAAGAAGAGTGGTTTAGAGCCGGCGAATTCGAAGTAAGTCGAAGTGGCGCAGGGTTCAGCCTGTGGGGGCGGGTGTGTGCAAGGACTAAAACCCACAGGCTGAAGCCTGCGCTACTAGCACCCCTCAGTGCCCCAACAGATCCTTTAGAAACCGCGCCATCGCCACCTTGTATTCATCATCGGCGCGCACTTCCGAGGAGTTCTGCGGCTTCGTAAACCCGTGCGCGGCGCCACTGTAGAGGTTGACCTCGAAGTCCACTTTGGCGGCACGGAACTGCGAGATCACTTTATCGAGCTCGTCCATCGGCGCAACCGGATCCTCGGCGCCGTGCAGGATCAACACGCGTCCCTTGATGTTCTTGGCGGCTTCCGGCGCGAAGTTCTGAAACGCACCATGCACCGAGACGAAGCCCAGAAGCGGCGCGCCGGTTTCAATGAGCTCGATTCCGGTAGTGCCGCCAAAGCAGTAGCCCACCGAGGCAAGCTTCGTCGGATCGACCATCGGCTGCGCCTTGAGGACATCGAACCCGGCCAAGGCGCGCGCACGCATCAGCGCACGGTCCTTGTCGTAGACCGCGATCGTGGCCATCATCTCGGGAACGGTCTTGGGCACCACGCCCTTGCCGAAAATGTCTTCCGCGAACACCACGTAGCCGAGCTTGGCGATCATCTGGGCATCCGACAGGGTGCCCTCGGAAAAGCCGGACCGGTCATGGATCATCAACACGCCGGGCCGCCGGCCTTGTACAGCATCGTCATAGACGAGATAGCCGGAGAGCGGCGTTTCGCCCTGCTTGTAGTCGATCCACTGGGTTTTTATGGCCGCGTGCGCCGCGCCGGCCTGCAAGAACAAACCAGCGGCGGCCAGAACGAACGATACGAGACGTGCGATTTTCATTGGCTCCTCCCGAATTCGTTTGCACAACATTATTGGGAAAAAGTGCGCGCCCGGAGAGATTCAAACTCCCAGACTTCTGGTTCGTTCCTATCAACTTCAACGTTGGCCCGGCGTTGCTTACAAGCCAAAAAGCGCTCTTAAATCCCCTTCGATTGACCCAACGCAGAATGAAGATCGGCTACAGCGCGGATGTCCTAGTTGTGCAACCAAAGGAATCGGCGAAAGAGATCGAAGTAGATTGTATCAAACTATTGAGCGCTAAAACGCATTTTAGCATTCATATCCGTAAACGTCCCTGAAGAAGAGAACTTCGCCGTTTCCCGCTCGCGACTGCGGTGCCGTAGACAATCAGGATGTTTCCGGTTTTAGTCCTAAAAACCATTTGTAAGACAAGTTCCGGAGGAAACGGCAATGGTCAGTGAGTCATTCCATAGAGGATGTAGTTGATGCCGATGCGATACGCAAGCGATGCAGCGCGTTCGGGATATCGGGGGCTGTCGGCCCATTCCCAGGCGTCGCCAACATCGGAATTGTGGCAGATGGCGACCATGATGCGGCCTCTATCGTCGCGAATGGCGCGCCACACAGGAATGGCGCTGTCCGGAGTGTACTGGCGACGCCCCCAGATAAAGCGCGTCCCGGGGATTTGAACCCGGTCATCCAAATCATAAAAGACATGGAAGATTTCGTCCTGGTCCTTCAAATCTTCGATGGGGCGGTCGGGGAAAATCATCTGCATCCCGGCGACGAAGGTTTGCCACTCGTAATCTCCGTGCGAATCGTCGACCATCAAGAAACCACCCCGAAGCAGATATTCCCGCAAGCGGGTGGCCTGCCCCTCGGTCATATACCACGCACCGGCGTCCTCGACATAGAGCCAGGGCCAGTCGTAGATGTCGTCGTTTTTCGCGTCGATCACATGCTCGGTGGAGCGCGCGTGCAGTCGTGTAAGACGGCGCACGCCCACGGTAAACTGGCGGTCGGATTTCGGATAGTCCGCCGCCCATCGCTGAAAGCGGAAACCCCCGAATTGAGAATTCAGATCGTAATGAAAACGGGCGAAAGTCCACTCTGCTTTCTCGCGAGGATTCTCGGGAAGAAATCGTTCGCCGTCCATGTCGATAATGCCATTGCTCTCCTGGAGGGCCTGTGCGGCCAAAAGGAGAGGTCCCGCAAGAACGACGAGCGGAAGGACCTTCGCGAAATAATTCAACCAATGGCGATGCCTGGGCCGCACTTGGTCTCCCCCTAAGCACAGCAGGTTAACACCGCGGGGAAAGGTTCTAACCGTTTTGATTTCCCGGCCGATCAGTATGAACATCTTACCGGTCACGGATCAGAGGTAATGATCCGCCGCTACTCACATCTTCGGCCGGACTGCTTCGAGGAACATCTTGCAGCCGTACCAGTGTATTGGTCGGAATTGCTCCCAAAAGCCCCTGGAAAAGATGAGACGAGCAGCATAAACCATTGATAATAAAGTTGCGGCAGTAGCTCAGGTGGATAGAACATCTGCCTTCGAACAATGAAGTAACGTCACTTAAGTGCAGGAGCCGCTGCCACTTAACTTTAGGATTTGCTGCCGAATTGCCCCCGGAGTTGCCCCCCTTCGTTACGCCCAAAATCCAGTAAGCGATTATGGGATGGCCCGGGTCGGAAGCAACAGCTACTCCAGGCAACGCCCGCGTGCCGGGGGCTGCATCATGGCTTCTTGCTTGTAAGGTGCCATGCTCCGCAATAGAGGCATTTATAGGTTCTGAGCTGCGCCGGTGCGGATTCCTTATCGGTCATCCTGTGTGCTGCCGAAGCCTTCGCTTCGCGTTCATTGGAATACATGCGTTTCCCGGATACCGCACAAGTCTTCGGTGGATCTCCTCTTGCATCGTCCATTTCCCAAGAAGAGTTGGTCTTACGGTGTTTTGGAGCCATCACGAAACCTCATTGGGCCCTATCTTTTTGCGATACTCCACATCCTGCGAACGAGCAAAGAGGCTTAGCGCGAACGAGATTTCTTCCAGGTCAGCGGAGGTAGCTCTCTGCCGGCGGCTTTTCTGAGGTACGCCTTGGCGTATTCGGCTGCTTTCTCCTTGTCCTGTTCGATATCGTCAACGGCCTCAGAGGGGGCAATCCAACTCTTTGCCTTGACGTTATACACGGATGCCTGTATGCCCTGAGCGTTGTGTTCGGCGAACAACCGCAGATGTTCGCCGCCTACCTTAATTTCTGGCTAGAGCCTATTGCACAACCCAGCTAACTTATTGATTCTATTGGACCGCAAATGGGTTGTGCAACAGCTTCTAATGTCACTCAGAAAAGGAAGTGCAACCATGCGTATGTCCATTGGTGTTCCAGGAATCAGCGTTTACTTCGATCACTGTCAGATCAAACCGTTCATCAAGGATCAGTCCTCGAGAGCAAAGGATCTTTTCAATGAACGCGTTGTTCCTGCGGTGCTGCGGGGTACGTGCAAAGCATTGGAAGTGGTCGCCAACAACACTGCCGATGCTCACGATTACCTGATCGGAAAGCTCAAGACCAAACAGTCTGCATGACGCTCGGATTCAAATCTCAAAAGGAGGCAAGACCATGCAAGTGAAACAATCAAAGAAATATCTAGAACAGCGCGGCCTCGCGTGTCCCTTCTGCGGTTCCTGGGGCATCGAGGGCGGTTCCATGGACTTCGAAGCTGGTGAAATCGCGGAGAGAATCTCCTGCCACAAATGCAACGAGAGGTGGACGGATGTCTACAAGCTCGTGGCTGTGGCGGACCCAGACTCTGGGGCGACCATCGCGTCGATTTCCATTCAGGCTGAGTAACGAACGCAATCCCCCGCCTCTGTTCTTCCTCTCGTTTAAGGATCTGTTCCCGCCGATCGTTCTCGCGACCTCGTAATCCGTAAGTTCTCCAGCCTCGCCTCAGCCCATTTTCCCTGAACTCAAGCACTCCCCGGTCGGGGTGTGTCTGCACGCAGTCAATTCCACACAAAAGGAGCTGTGTCATGACCAAACGAAAGAAGTACGTCTTCGATACTGGTGAGATTCCGCACTTGTGGGCGCATCGCACACAAGAGGAAGCACGGAATCGCCAGGGCAATCTCTATTTCACCGGCGACACCATCTACAGCTACGGCTCGCATTTTCCCGTCGCTCGTCATGTGACGAACGATGCCGGCGAACGGGCCGTTCTATTCACCACGGCCACGTACAGTGTCACCACCTCGAGCCATTGCTCCGCTGTTCGTTCCGCAATTCCATCGGGCATTCGGGTCTTCCATGTTCCGAACGTATGCCACGGGCGGTACAGCGGGAGCGATTTAACCGCGGACGATCATGCATGTAACCTGGCCGACGATGCCGAGCGGATAGAAAAACACGTCGTCACATCCGCTCGGGCCCGGTCGTCCTATGCGAAGACCTGGAACACCCAACATGCCGGTCATTTGCGCGATCAAGCATTCGCTTATTGCGCATTCTTTGGCCTGCCCGTTCCGAATATCCCCGAAGTGCCGGAGATCGACTGCGACGCACTAACCGCCATTTGCAAACGTGAAGCCAAGCGAGCAGCGGAAAAAGCAGAGCAAACCAAACGTGAGCCGGCGGCAGCCATCGTCCGCCAGCAGCAACTAATCACCAAATGGCGGGCGGGGCAGTACTCCAGCTGTCTCTACGATGTTCCCGCGATGCTGCGCATCGACGGGGATGAAGTCCAAACAAGCCGGGGAGCACCTTTCCCCATCTCCCACGCCAAACGAGCACTGGCTTTCATCCGGAAAGTCCGCGAATCCGGGCAAGCCTACGTTCGCAACGGACGCACCATCCACCTCGGCCCATATGCCCTTGACCGCATTGAGCCAGACGGAGCCGTCAAGGCTGGCTGCCATGTCGTCTCTTGGGAAGAGATAGAGCGAATAGCACCGTCTCTCGATTCTGTTCCCACATCCGCCACCGCAATCGACCCCACCTTGGAGGTGCAATCGTGAGAATGACTAAGCGTAAGAAAGAACTGCTTCGGCTGTATCAACGCGAACGGTCCAAAGGTTTTCAGGCTCGATGGGCTCTGTCCAATGCCCGCACGCGGATGGAATGGGAGAAACACGAAGTAGCCGAGTATTCCAGCGGAGAGCCGATTGACCCGAAACAAGGCAATGTGCGGCTCCGCATAGTACCTGACGAAACGTGTTCTCTCGGAGACCTGGAAGGTGACTGCTTCAACCCAAAAGCCAATCCCGACATTCCCGCCTCACGACTGCAACGCGATCGCGAGGAATTCATCGCGAAAGTGAACCGGGAAGGAGTGTGGGGAATCGTCGGCGAATACTTCGATGGGGAGGCCTGGCAACACGCGGACTCCTGTTTCGGATTCGTCGGCGATGCTTGGAAAAACTCAGGCTACGACACCGACATCATGCGGGCGGCACTCGATGAAGCGAAAGATACCCGCATCTGCCGTTGCTGTGGTCGGCCGTTAATCACGAAGACGGAGGTGCGCTAGTGTCAGACACCTCTATAAGCGAGCCCCTGACCGAGAAGAAATGTCCCCTGTGCGGTCGTGGCCTAGCACGAACCCACGGGCCGGAGATCCCCTGTGCGCTTTGCGTGCGGCTGGGTCCACCGTCCGTCCGCCGTAAGGAACCTACGTTGAAATAAACCCCCATTAGTGCGGCAGAAAGGAACAAATCATGAACACACACATCTACACACCTCGGCTCAAAAACACTGGCGAGAGATTGCGGCTGAGGCTCAATGACGCTGATTGTGCAATTGCGAACCGCTACCGCGGCACTCTTCGAGTCAAAGGAGTCGTCACGGATCAGAAGACGGGCAAGCGCTACCGAATTAAGGGCGCGGCTTGTGGCCTGCAATGCTGTTGTGACGCCACCGCAGAGGAGGTCTAACCCATATCCCGCCGAGTTCGCGGCAATCCAAGAACGGCTAAAGGAGGAAGCATAAGACGACCGAACACAGCAGAGCTAAAAGCCACAAACAGAGGTGCACGAAATGCGAGTTACATCCGTACGTGAATCCCTCACAGATAAGCAATGGGGCCGTATCTTCTACGGTTGCCCCGGCGCCTGGGCGGGAAACAAACCCAAACCAAACTCCCACGGCAACATCGTGATCGACGGCGGGAACATTCTTGCCGCAGTCCAATACCTCAACCGAAACCGACTCCGCGTCCTGTACGCCAAGGCTCCGCTTCCGGAGATCTGGTGCTCAGACGGCGGAATCATCCTCGGAATCGGTCTCCGCTACTAATCGAAGAGCTAGCGATCGTGAAAACTCAACAAGGAGAAAAATGACATGCTTGCAATTAAGCCAGATGGCAAGAAGAAAGTAACATTTACGGACCTGCTGATCTGTGGCGTGCTGGGAGCTGCGTGGTTGCCCCTGGGCATCGCCGCTGCTGTAAGCATCGGTGGCTATAAGTTTTGGCAGAGCAAAAATGAGAAGTGGACCGAGGAGTTCAGGAGAAATCATCCGGAGGAGGTCAAGAAATTGAAAGCTGAGTGAGTTCCCATCTCTAGGTTGTTCTGATTCCTCCTTCTTCTCCCCGCCTAACATCTCTTCGTTGTGAAGCCACTTCGCTCGAGTAATTCCCTCTCGTAAATCCGTATCTCGGCCCCATTTAGTCGAAACGAAATCCACACCAAAAAGGAGCACCACGCTAATGCCGACCGCATACGAGATCGTTACTGAATCCATCATCAAGCAATTGGAATCAGGTGTGGCGCCGTGGCGCAAGCCTTGGCGCACCGAGCCGCCCGCAAACCTTGTCAGCAAGAAGGAATACCGAGGCATCAATATTTTCCTTCTCGCTTCGCTGGGTTACGGCTCGCGCTACTGGGTTACCTATCGCCAAGCCCAGGCACTGGGCGGAAGCGTCAAGAAAGGCCAACACGGCTCCAAGGTTGTCTTCTGGAAGATCGACGAATACCGGAAGGAGAATAAGAAGACCGGAGAAACAGAAAATCGCAAGTCGATTCTGCTCCGCTACTACAACGTCTTCAACCTGGAACAAAGCGAAGGAATCAAGTCCCCCGAACCACACCGGGTCATCCATCCGCTCGAGCAGTGCGAACACATCGTCAACTCCATGCCGAATCGGCCGGGCTTCGAGCAGGATTCACGGGCCTTCTACCGGCCATCGACCGATACGGTGGGTATGCCCTCTCGGTCGGCGTTCGATTCTGCCGAGAAGTATTACTCCACGCTCTTCCACGAACTGACGCACTCCACCGGCCATCCTTCCCGCGTCGGCCGCGAAGGGATCATGGAACACAACCCATTCGGCAGCGAGGATTACTCGAAAGAGGAACTCGTGGCCGAGATGGGAGCGGCAATGCTTTGTGGTGTTGCCGGCGTTGAATCTCGAACCCTCGATAATTCGGCGTCCTACCTGCAGTCCTGGATCAACAGACTCCGGACCGATTCCCGCTTGATTGTTTCCGCCGCATCGCAGGCACAAAAAGCGGCCGACTACATTCTGGCTAGGACCGCGGCAGAAACTGAATCCGATGCGAAAGGAGCAAACGAGACCCTTTAACTGACGTTCACCGCTACACCAATCCCCACCGAAGTTGAACCTCCTGTAACTCAATTCCCCAAAACTAAAGGAAGGATCTCATGGCAAATCCAGCCGTAATCCCTATCTCTGTTCGGAAAGGCCCTCCAGTCCGTATCAAGCGCGGTCGAATGACCATTCTTACGCCACGGGAAATGCTCGACCTGCTCAAGGCCGCACGGAAACGATCAACGCGGGATTGGGCAATGATTCTGCTCGCATATAGGCACGGCCTCAGAGCGTCCGAAGTCTGTGGAATCAAGTTGGCCGACATCGACCTGAAGACCAGTTCCATTTCGATTCGGCGGCTCAAAGGCTCACTCCACACCATACAGCCGTTGTACCAGCATCGCGGGCAGCCGTTGCTCGACGAGACGGCTGCACTCCGGGCTTGGCTGCGGAAGCGAGCGTGTGATGGCTCGGACTACCTGTTCACCAGCCAGAAGGGAGGAAAACTCGACCGAACGCAGTTCTTTCGCAACTTTCAGACGGTTGCCGAAAGCGCTGGCCTTCCAATCGAGAAGCGGCACCCGCATGTCCTGAAACATTCGCTCGCCTCGCGCCTGGTAGCTGGGAGCGCCAATCTGGCTCTGGTTCGCCAGGCTTTAGGGCACCGTTCAATCAATTCCACCATGCAGTACATCGGCACGAGCGACAGTCAGGCGGCAGAAGCCCTGCAAAAGGCGCTAATGGGCTTGTTTTGATGGACTTGTGTTGACGCAACAAAATTTGAGTACTGTTGCGTTTTAGCTTCGACGGCTGGCCGTTTCAAAGGACTTAGAGACGGTCAGTCGAGGCCGAGAATTGAACGTAATGTTGCATTTCGTGCTGTCGGTCCGGATTGGGGAAGACTGTGAGCTCGATTCCCCTTGTAGGGCTGTAAACCCTTCATAAAACGAAAGGAGACCGCAATGTGGTGGATGCCTCTTGCATAGTTGGGTTGGAAGGCGCTTCGGGCTTTGATCGAATGGGACCAGAAGCAAGCCGCCAATTACAAGTGTCACATCTGCAGGAATGACAGTCACACAACGGAAGAGCATCGGCGCCCCAAACTTAGCATTAGCCCATGTTCGTCACTCAGCGGGTCAAAGTAGGATAAAGTCCTTTGAAATCAGTTTAGGCAATGGCCGAGTCTGCACTACATTTCAGGATCTGAATCGGCTCCAGACCTTCCGGTAACTGCAGTTGAAGCTGGTGCAGGATCTTCTGCTGCTCATTATCGAGTTTCGTGATGCGCCGCAGCCAGATCTCTCGTCCTTCGACGGTCGGCAATACGATATCGACGCTGTAGAGCTCCGCGAGTCGCTTCAGGACTTTGGCCGGGGAATAGTCCGAATCTCTCCGCTTCAGCAGATGCTTGAGGGTTACGAGCAGAGCGTAGCCGAGAAACGCCACCAGCACGTGCGCCTTCACGCGTCTTTCGAGTTGATGGAACAGCGGCCGGATCGCCAGTTCGCTTTTGAGCGTGCGGAAGGCTGCTTCCACTTCCGTCAATTGCATGTATTTCTTCCATAGAGCGGCAGCCGAGTCGGCGGTCAGATTCGTGCGTAGCAAATAGGCTCCCTCGCGCGCTTCGATCCATTGCTGTTGTTCCGCCTTCTGCCGCCAGAACAGGCGTGGCCCTTCTTTGCCATCTTTCACCGTCATCTCATACAGATCCGCTACTTGCGGGTGAGAGGCCTGGATGCGGCCGAGATTTCGCTCCATCTTGAAACGGTCCTTCAGTTGGCCTTCCGCGATGCGCTTCTCAAGTCCCGTGAGCGCTTTTTCGATCTTCACCACAAAGCGGCTGCGGATGGCTTTCTCTTTCTCCTTCCGTCCGGCCGTGCGACAGAGGATGTAGGTCTCTTCACCGCCCGGAACCTTGATCTGCTTGACCTCCACTTCGGGGCGGATCCTCTCGAAGTCATCCTTCAGCAGTTCCTGTTCAAACTGCTTCAGCTTGCTCCGCGTCGTGCCCACCAGATACTGTCCCCCGCGCTTGCGGATCGCTACCAGGTTCTCCTCGCTCACCACACCGCGATCGAAGATCCATACCCGGCGGGCCTTTCCGTGCTTGCGCTCCACCGTGCGCAGGATCGCTTCGACCGTCGTGACATCGGCCCGGTTCCCATCGAATAGTTCGTAGCTGAATGGAAAACCGTCTGGGTTGACGATCAACGCCAGCACCAGCTGTTCGCAGTCGGGACGATGATCCCGCGAGTAGCCCCGCTGCATCATGGGGTTCTCTTCCGCCGCCCCCTCCACATACGTGCTGGTCAGATCGTAGAGGAGCACGTCGAACTCGGCCTCGAACAACTCGCCGAAGCGCTGCTTCAGATGCTGTTCGATCTTGGCCTTCAGCGGCAGAAGACGATCGAGGCAACGATACAACCGCGTGTCGTTGATCTTGCCTTCCGCGATGTGCAGCAGATCGTCCAGTGCGGTGGAGGGGTACCAATGCTGCTCCACGGCCAGCTCACTGCCCGGATCGCATAGCCGGTTGATCGCCAGCACGGCTGCGACACGGGACCAGGGCACATCGGCACTCTCCTCATCGAGATGCTGAGCGAAGAACTCATCGAGCTTCAACTGCTTCCACAACTCCAGTCCGAGATAGCCGTCACCGAATCGTCGTGTGCGCTCGACCCGCACTTTTTTCACCAACACCCGTGCTACGTTCGGATCATCGGGCGCTTCTGCTTCGGAGGGAAACAGCTTCAGCTGGGTATGCTCGCCCTGCTCGTTGAAAGCCTCGACGGTCTTCTGCCAACGTGCATGGGCAGAACCGTTCAGCTCACCGAGATAGCAAAGCGTGCGCTGTCGCGGGCCATCGGGTGTTCGGAAGGTCTCGACGAGAGACCAATACCTGTGTTCCTTGCCGTCTTTGTTCCTCTGGTGCTGGCGAAGATACATGTTGCAGCGATGGTCTCAGGAGAGAAACTGCACTGCAAGTAGGTTGGTCTGCACTACACGAAGTTTTCGATCAGCGTGGGCTGAAAACAAATCACTTCGATAGGAAAATCAGGAGCAAAATAACTAAACGGCTGTTACCGTGACGAACTTCGGTTAGCCGGAGGGCTGAGCTGGTAAGGTGCCAAGTCGCTGTTCCGTTGGTTCTCTCAGCGTTCATAGCGGGAATTTTGTTCTTGAACCACGATCTTAACCACTGGGTTGGAGGTGCTGTCGGCGGCGTGATTGGGTGGCCTCTCTGGGCCGCGGCTGTACTCCACCGATTCCGAAAGGATCAGCGCAAGGAAAATGGATGGTAGGAAGGAGGAACACATGAACGCGATCCAAGAATTGACCGCCAAGCAGAACGAAGCCCTCGATACGTTGGTTGATCTGTTCAGACGCTCACGGAAGAACGATCCCGAGACACAAACTGCTTTCCTGGGTGTGGCTCTTCTTCTCGCTCAGCAAAGCGTGCTCGACTATCTGGTCGCTGCTCTGCTGACTCAGGCTCAGAACTTGAACATACCGCCGACCAAATCTCTCCTGTTCAAAGACATGGCCTTCGAGATCGAGGCTGTCATGCGCGAGAAGAAGTAAGGGGTACAACGTGACTCAAATCGCCGGACATTTCCACGGAGCGTCTTTCCGCGACACTCACTCTCGCTTATAAGGCTGGCCAGCTGAAGGTTAATCGGATATCTGCCTCTTCCGTATGGCTCAAATCCCGCCCTTTCTGCCATCGTTTCCCATTTATTTGTAATTAATTGACGGCCTCACGTTTTCGGTGTTGTGCTTGGCTTGTTCGAGGACGGCTTTGTCCAATTCCGCGATCCAGGTGATCAATATGGACACCCCGGCTTCTAACTGCCCTGCGTATTTGGAAACATTTCCAGAACCTGGAAACGAAGCCTGCCAGTCTTTGGGATTCCCACATTCCGATAATCCTGTTCTCAGATGGGATGAGAAGGCCGGTCTCCAGCGGGATGCGATACGCTCCCAACGATCAACGCGCTCAAGGCGCAATGGAAAGGAGACCGGCTATGAAGAAGATTAGCACTGTGAAGGGGTAGGCACCGTGGCGTAGAATTGAGTACGAAGAGCCGAGCTCAACCGCCGAGTCCAGGTGACTGCGAGTAAGTCCTGGGGCCCAACTCTCACCGAATCGGTGGGAGCAGAGGTCGATTCTCAGGTAGTAGCACCACTGAAACGAGAACACCCAACTTGCACCGAGCGAAGATCGCTCACCAAAGAGTGCGGATGGAAGGATGGCGACAGAGGCGGCCCGGCTCAAACGCAAAAACCTCTGGCAGGAAAAAGAAAAACCGACTTGACACTAACCGGCCTTCTCATGGAAGGACCTAAATGGAGCAGGACACTAACGGCCTTTTATTGTACCTGTGCAAAAGGAGACAGACTCCCCCGAGGCCTATCCTTAGTATGTCCGCTATAGGGCATTCCCGTTAGCTAAACTAAAGTTGTTAAGGAGCCTTCAGAGCTACTCAATAGGAATTTGGGGAGCTTGATAAAGGAGTCGCGGATGCTGGCACAACGCGTAAAACATAAGCATAGATGGATTGGCGTTCTGGCCATCCTCGTTTCGTATTTCACTGTCAATCCGATGGTTGCGCCCCTGTCGGCGCAGTCGACTGTTCTTGGGGAATTGAAATTTAAGGGCGCGTCGAAGGTGGAAAAAACATCCGGCGTGTGGATAGACGGGCAGTACGTGGGATATTTGGGCGAGCTGTGGGGGCCAAGGCGAATCCTGTTGCTGCCTGGTGACCACGACCTGGCGGTTCGGCAGGCAGGTTATAAAGACTTCACGGAGAAGCTTACCGTGGAACCCAAAGTATTACTGCTCGTGCCCGTCAGAATGCAGAAAGACGCCAACGACGAGTGGCCCAAAGTAACCGCCGAGCTGAAAGTTGACGTCGAACCCCATCGTGCCGCCGTTTTCGTGGACGACAGGTTTTTGGGGCATGCCGGAGAACTGGGCGGCGCAGTTCACTCCATGCTGCTCAGTCCCGGAACGCATAGGATCAAAGTGGAGTTGCCGGGATACCAAACGTTCGAGACGAATGTGACTTTGGTTGCTGGCCAGAAGTCGGTTGTGAAGACAGATCTAGAAAAAGGCAGCATCCACCAGGCAGATGCTCTCATCGATGAGACCAACAATTCCGGCCGCGAAAAATAACCGCGCGCTGCTTTCGCATTGGAACGGCCATCCGGCGATATAGGGTGGCCGTTCTATTTGCGAATCCCACCTGTATCTGAGTAATCCACCAACTCCGGCGCCACCGCGCTAATCTGCCTTAAAACGCTACCGGAAACAGACCAGATTTTGGTTTACTTTTTTGAGCCTCTTGCTGGTTCATGCGATTGCATTTGTCACTGTGCTTCAGAGATACCCAGATTGGGGTCTTGGTTGGTTCCTGCCAATTTTCATATTCGAGGGACCATGCAAGGCGGTAGTGCTCGATACCGCTCTGGACTACAAGCATCCTCATCCTCGCTAACGTTCGGCTTCGACTAGCCAGTTCCTGTGAAGTCGGCTTCTCGGAATGTGGAAATTAGCGGGAATCAGTTGGCTGCCGCCGATGACGGAGAAAGGACGTGAATTGCTATTCCCAGTTTGTCAGATTCTAGTTTGTCGATCCGTACGACAACACCCATGAATGTAGAGTTCAATGGGCTGTCGGGTTGGAAATCGGTGGTCACATAGACGCTCATCCCAAGCACGTAATGAACCGCCTGAGTTGGAAAATACAGACCGTCCTGTGACGCGTTCAACGTTGTGCAATATTCTGGCGGCAAGCTCGGGTCGAAAGGGCGAATGCGGACGGCCTGTGACAAATCAATTCGAGGGTATCGGCGTCCTTCTTGGGGCTCAGTAGACACGAAATATCCGCTGTATCAGAAATCTCATTCTCAAATTGAATTGCACCGGCTAAAGGAAGCTAACACACACCGCAAAGTTTGCGGCTAATTTCGCCTCCGATGCCACATTCCGATAATGCGTTTCTCAGGCGGAATCCGGTTTGGGGCTGTGGTGGGGGCTGTTCGCGACACCTAGTCCGGAATTTCGCTCGGATTGTATTGTGTTCGATAAACTCAGTCCAGCCTTTGGAGCAACTCGCGCAAACTACGGCACGTCTCACTGACGCATAGAGGTTTGAGGGTGCATCGGCTCACACACGGTACTGTCGTTCCAGAGAAGGGCCTAAGAAACATCTGGACGCACTTGGTGTTTGCAACAGTTTCAGGCCTAGCATTGCGGCTCTTTTTTATCTGGCGATTTCCGAACGAGTTTGCTGACTCGGTGGTGTACGAAGAACTAGCGCGCAATTGGTTGGATCACCGGGTCTACGGCGTGTTTCTCGATGGCACCCTGACACCGATCCTGATCCGCGTCCCTGGCTACCCGGCCTTTCTGGCGATCGTATACCTGTTCTTGGGACGATCGCTACTCGCCGTCATGCTGGCGCAAATCGCGCTCGATATTGGCACCTGCTTCTTGAGTGCGATGCTGGCTGCCTCTCTTGTGCCGAAGTCCCTGCACAGGCGCGTCTTCCTGGCCGCCCTCTGGCTTGCCGCCACATGTCCTTTCGTGGCTATGTATACCGCCGTTCCAATGACAGAGGTCCTGGTGACGTTTCTCACCACGGCTGCTCTTGTGCTCCTAGTGAGAATCTACCAAGTAAGGGATGCCTCACGCGGCTTGCGCGGCCACCAATGGCGCGCTTCGCCCTGGTTCTTGGCCGGGCTTCTAATTGGACTTGGCACTCTGGTGCGGCCGGAGACACCACTTCTGCTGGTCGCTGCTAGTTTGGTCCTGTTCCTTCGATGGCGCTATCCCGCCGACTGGCCGAAGTTTTTTCGCTCGGTCGCGCTGATCGCCGCAGGCCTCATCCTGCCACTACTGCCGTGGGGGGCGCGCAATTGGGAAACCTTCCACCGTATTCAGTTTCTTGCGCCGCGGTATTACGCAATGCCCGGAGACTACGTGCCGCGGGGCTTCTACGCATGGACAAATACTTGGCTGGTGCGCATGCGCGATGCCTTTCAAGTTTACTGGAGACTCGAGGACGATCCCATTCCCATCGAAAACGTTCCCGCGTCAGCGTTTGATTCTCCCGAGGAGCGTGCGCGCGTGCAGACCTTGCTCGAGCGATACAACGCTACCATCAAGGTCACGCCGGAAATTGACGGCGGCTTTGGGGAATTGGCGCGCCAGCGCTCCGCGCGCCACCCGTTGCGCACTTACGTTTGGATCCCCGCGCGCCGGGCCGTGTCCATGTGGTTTACGCCGCATGGCGACCTGCTGCCTTACTCGGGCCACCTCTGGCCTCCGGCGGAACATTGGAAGGAAGAACCGTTGGGTTTCTCTGTCATCGCCTCTCTTGCTCTGCTGAACATTTTCTACCTGGCACTAGCGCTTTTGGCCCTGTGGCGTTGGCGGTGGTCAAGCTCTGGCATTGTCTTGCTCGTGGCATTCATCATGGTGCGAACGGCATATATGGCCACGGTCGAAACACCCGAACCGCGCTACATACTCGAATGTTTCCCGGCAGTTCTCTCGCTGGCTTCATTGGCATGGGGAAGTCCGAGTAATCCAAACGCCAAATGAAAAAGATTCCGGAGGCGATTCACCGCCCATTTTGGGTGGTTGCGAATCCGGAAGTTATCCTCGGACAAGATTTGCTCGCCATTAACTTGGAAATTTGTTGGGAAATCCCCGCATCACGCGTGAAACACCGCATCGCAGTTCGGCCAAGTCTTGTGAAGTCCGCTCCTGAGGAACTCATGGGCTAAGTTGCTGAATCTGCCGGAACCGGAATGATTTGGAATCCGAGTAGCGCGGCTTGTTTGCGAAGTCTCATCTCTGCTCGTCGCCGGGCGTGTTCATCAGACCGGTGGAAGACGGTCTCGGCATAAGGTTCTTTGGTGAGCAAGACGTGGTACAGGACACGAGCGATCTTGTGTGCTGTCGCGGTGATGGCTTGAGCGGTTCCGAGCTTGGCACGCATGCGCCGGAAGAATTCTCCGAAGTAGCCCTTGGCACGACACAGAGAGTTAGCGCCAAGCCGAAGAGCAAGAGCAGCTCGGCTTTTCACTCTGCGTGTTTTACAGGACAAAATCTTGCCGCCGCTGACGCGATTCTCCGGACAGAGACCGAGCCAGGATGCGAAAGCAGAGGCGTGGCGGAACCGATGAAGATCGGGACCGACCTCGGTCAGGATGACTTGCGCCGTAACCGCGCTGACTCCGGGAATATCGGTAAGATCGACGCCAGCGATGCGATATAGCTGAGCTCGAAGGTCGAAGCCGGGGTCGTTGCCTTGACGCTGAAAAGCAGAGTGCTTGGTACGCCGTGGAATTTCCTGTCCGGTCTCTACGGCGCTGGGCAGAGTCTGCATGAGGCGCTGGATTTCACGATCCAATTCGGCGATCAGCTTCTGGTAATAGCGGTAGCCATCCAGTGACTGCTTCAGCGTGAACACGTGTTCAGGCCGGTAGTCGCCTTCCAGAGCCTTCGCCACTTCTTCGCGGGGACTCTTCACACGACAGTTGCAGAGTTGTGCGAGCAGCACAGGATTACGCTCGCCAGCGAGGATCGCATCCAAAATCGCTTGCCCACTGGCTCCGATGAGGTCGCTCAGTACGTGGTGAATCTGCAGATTCATCTGGCTGAGCGACTTCTGCATATGCAGGATGTGCTCGGAGGCCATCTGCAGCAGACTTCCTCGATGCCTCCAAAGGGAACGCACCGCACAGATGTCCATGGTTGGGCGGAAGCTGGCTCTCAGCAATCCAACCGAGTGCAAATACTGAATCCACTGGCAATCGGAGACATCGCTCTTGCGGCCAGGAACACTCTTCAAGTAATGCGCGTTGACTAGGTAGACTTCCAAACCTCTTGCTTCCAGGATCTGAAACAGCGGAATCCAGTACACCCCAGTGGACTCCATCGCCACCGTGCGAATCCGGCATTGCTGCAGCCAATCTGCAAGAGCATGCAGATCGCAGGTGAAGCTGCTGAACATGCGTACGGATTCTTCATCGCGATCCGGGGGAACCGCCACGTAGATTTCTTCCGCTCCAATGTCGATCCCGGCAGCATCCGGTTCTAGTACAACAGCCCTGCACTCTCGCTTCTCTCGTTTCTTCGCCATCGTTTTCTCCTTGTGCGGAGAACGCGGCCCGAGGCGCGAAACCTTGCACTCTTCTAATCGAGATCGCTGTTGTTGCCAACAGACGTCATCATTGACCTGTCCGCTGCCTCGGACCCATGCTTATCGACGGGCTTCACAGAGCACCATTGACGACTTCGGGCCGTAGCTTGCCGCATCCTCACGCTCCCCCAATCAACGCTCAAACCAAGTTCCTTCCGCCCCTGTCTGGGCGGAGCCCAGTCAGTTGCTTATCGGAATGTGGGATACTCTGATTCCCAGTTGACGATAATGCGTTTCTCATGGAAGGACTTGGCCTGGGAGGGAGATGCTCTTTGCCGACCATTCCTGAAGGTTCATGCGGCGCAGCAGGTCGGCAAGGCGCGGGTCCGAGTGCAACGATTACCCTGCGCGCCTGATGGCCGACCATCCCGACCGCTTCGGAATGTTTGCCACGTTGCCGCTACCAGATGTGCGTCGTGGTACCCGATTACCCTTCCCGGCAGCAGTAATGAGAATTTCTTTTGACTTCTCGACAGCTTCACGGTCCGACAAACCTCGTCATGCCGGGATAATCAGGTTATCTTCAACTTGGCCAACACCCGGTGCAGCCCAAGCAGCACGTTCTATATCGCTGCGTTCGGCCCACGAACGGACGTGGCCTCGTAGAAAAACTTTGTTTCCAATAACTTCAACGTTAATCCATGTCGCCTCCAGCTCGATGCCGCGACGCAATGCATTCTCGATCTTCGTTTTCACCTCCGAAGAATTAATCGCGGGCCGGATCACAGTGATCAGGTTGGTCAGGCCCTTCACACTCGTCAGGTATCGGACGGCGGCGTCGGCAGCCACAAGCCGGAACTTAGCATCCACGGTACCCTCCAACGTGACCCATCCCTGCTCTACCTTCACTTTAATGGCGTCGTGAGGTACCCAGACGTGCCATTTCAGGGCATTCACCACTGCCTGAGCGATGTCAGCGTGGATCGCCCTGTACGTTTCGGCGTAGTTTGCCACGGTACCGGAAAGACTAACGATCCCGTTCTGAACGATAACCCCGATTTTTGAGGCATCAACACTGGGTTCATATTGCAGTTCGTCTAATACATCGCACTGAAGCTGTTTATCGGTTTTCATAAATCCTCCAGCTTTGTTCTTTCTGTTAGCTCAAAAGCGTTTGCCCTCAGCAATTCTCAATTGAGGATGAGCATAAACACATGCCGTTAGAGCAAGAGCCCTCAGCGGTTACTTCACGGTTGTTCGAATCCACTCATGGCCTACCTTCAGAATGGTTTCGCGTGACTCAACCGGGTGCGTGCGCCTGAGTGGCAAGTCAAGTATTCCGTCGCTCTGCCGCTTCGCTTCCGGTGGAACCGTACACCGTGGTTGCTTTCCTTTCGGCTGATGCCGGTATCTGCGCGCGAAATCTCTCAGGCCACGGCTCCGAGCCCCAAAGTAACTCTTGCACACCCAGCGCGTATTCTTCGGTACCGACGTACAGGATGTACTTCTCCTCTTTGATCATCGTAGCCACATCGCCTCCACCACCGTCCAAGAGCTTATTAGCCTCTCGTGAAAGGTGAGCCGTAGTGCCGGACGAGGCTGTATATTCGGTCACCCAGGAATGTGCGCCCCGTCGCCCTCTCTAAACCTGTTCTACCTGCTCGGGTTTTCACCAGTCGCAGATAGGATTCCGCCCGATAAACGACATTGGACTAAACCGCTTCGCGGTATTTGGTAGCGCCGCAACCGTGTTGCCTGAACGGATCACGCGCACTCTTATTCCGGTTTAAAGGTTTTCCTCCTTCTGTAGGTTCCTTTGCGAAAACATGAAGTCGCTGCTTGCAGCGCATTCCACTTCGCAAAGGAGCTTTCCATGACATCTCTTCGACAACGGATGATTGAGGACATGCAGATTCGGAACCTGTCTAAGTGCACCCAGGACTCTTACGTCCGGCAAGTCTCGCTATTCGCACGCCACTTCAAAAAGTCACCAGAACTGTTGGGACCTGAACAGATTCGGGCCTATCGAATCTACTTGATGAACGAAAAGAAGTTGGCCCCCATTTCGATCCTGGTTGCGATCTCGGCGCTGCGCTTCCTCTATGGGGTCACCCTGAAGAAGGACTGGTCCTTTAAAGACATTCTTCCGGTTCCGAAAAAACCTCAGACATTGCCCGTTGTTCTTAGCCCAGAGGAAGTCCTTCAGTTCCTTGCCTGTGTCACCAGCAGGAAACATCGCGCGATTCTGACCGTGTGCTACGCAGCAGGTCTGCGCATCTCCGAGGCCGTTGCTCTCACACCTGCTGCGATCGACAGCAAGCGCATGGTCTTGCGTGTCGAGCAAGGCAAAGGACAGAAAGATCGCTACGTGATGCTCTCCCCGAAGCTGTTAGAGATCCTGCGGGACTGGTGGCGAGTGGAGAGGCCTGAGCACTGGCTCTTTCCAGGCGACAAGTCGGGTGGGCATATTACGACGAATGCCGTTGCGTTGCAGTGTCGACACGCCAGACGTACCTGCAAAATCCCTAAACCGATCACACCGCATTCACTGCGTCACGCCTTTGCGGTTCACTTGCTGGAATCGGGCACCGACATTCGCACCATCCAACTGCTGCTCGGCCATCGCAGCCTGGCGACCACAGCAAAATATCTCCGCATCGCGACCAGCAAGGTGTGCTCGACATCGAGCCCACTGGATTTGCTGCCTCGCCCTGTCTCGATGGAGGTCCAGCCCACTCCACCCCAGCATTTCTAACCATCGACCCTCATGGATCGCCCGAAGCTGGAAGTGGCGGACATCTTCCGCCGCTACGGCGAAGCCTATCGTCAACAGCATGGTCCGTCGCTATCCTCTGCACAGCGGCGCGTCATGACCGCGATCGAGGTGTGCCGCACCGCAGCTCTGGGCGGTCATCTCGAGCGCTGCGACTGCTGTAATCACGAGCGGCCCTGCTACGACAGCTGCGGTGACCGCCACTGTCCAAAGTGCCAGTCGCTGGCTCGTGCCCAGTGGATTGAAAAACGAAAGTCCGAAGTTCTCCACACACACTATTTTCATGTCGTCTTCACGATTCCCGAACAGATCGCTGCCATCGCTTACCAGAACAAAGATCTGGTCTACGGCATTCTGTTCCGAGCCACTGCCGAGACCTTGTCCACGATCGCTGCCGATCCCAAACATCTGGGCGCAGAGATCGGCTTTTTCGCCGTACTTCACAGTTGGGGACAGAACCTGCTTTACCTTCCTCATCTGCATTGTGTCGTTCCAGGCGGCGGGATTTCACCGGATGGTACCCGCTGGATCTCCTGCCGCCCTCGCTTCTTCTTGCCGGTACGGGTGCTCTCCCGGCTGTTCCGCCGATTGTTCTTGAAGTACTTACAGCAAGCCTTCGACGTCGGCAAGTTGCACTTCTTCTCTTCACTCCAAGCACTGCAAGATCCCCAGGCGTTCACCCGTCATCTCGATTTGGTGCGAGACGTGGATTGGGTCGTCTACGCCAAGCCGCCCTTCGCCGGGCCACAGCAAGTGGTGGACTATGTCGGCCGTTACACGCACCGGGTCGCCATTTCCAATCATCGAATCGTTGACATCGAAGAGGGCCAAGTGAAATTTAATTGGAGAGACTACCGCGAGAACAATCAGCGGAAAACCATGACCCTCTCGGCGGACGAGTTCATCCGGCGGTTTTTACTCCACGTTCTACCGAGTGGGTTCCACCGCATTCGCTACTACGGGTTCCTTGGCAATCGACACCGGAAAAAGAAGTTGGAGCGGTGCCGCCAGCTCCTCGGTATGGCTCCTCCAAAGGAGAGTTCTTCCGAGCCCGCGACACCAGAGGACTATCGTGATCGATATGAGAGACTCACGGGTCGCTCTCTGCGGGAATGTCCCGTTTGCCATCGAGGCCGCATGATCACGGTTACGATTCTGGCCGAGGTTCGTTCTTCGCCGGCCCTCCAGGACACTTCATGATCGTTCGTGTGCCCATCCAACTCGCTCTCTCCAAAAACTCGAGGCCCTCGAGTCCAAGCAGGAGTGTTGTCCTACGGCATTCAGAACCCTTTGCGGTCAGCCAAGCACCCCGCATTTTGCCCTGTACAAGACCGCCGAAGCCCCCGCAGTACAGCGCACCATGCTCGTTCCAATCATTATCTACGGCCTGTTCTCTGGTCATCGCCTCCCACTCACCAATCAAAACCCATAGCACACGCACCTTGCAGCGGTTTAGTCCAATACATTTTTAGCTCACCGGCGCGGCTCCGATCACGTTTCCTCTCTGCTTACGCCTACTGTCGCCACGCCGCCGACCTAAAAATGCTCTGCATTGTCGGAAAGTGGCCGAAGGGGCCATGACAGCCCATTTCGGGCCAGCCGGAAGGCGCAACAGAAGGGTGTCAGCTATTCCTGCCAATATGCCGTATGCTTCACGGTTGGGGCCTTCTTGCCTTTGCCGTATTCGCCCCCGCCAGCAGCAGCTTCGGAGGGTGATCTATCGGCAGAACTCTAGAATCGTCCACTGAGGCCCACCAGTTTTCCTGCCAAAATTTAGAGGCGAGCGAATTCCTTTCCGACAGGAGCATTGTAGACGTAAGCCGATTGCTGTAAAACTGTAATCGCAACCTTGACACCGCAGAGGGAGGGAAAAACCTATGCCCGCGGGGGGAAAGATCGGCATCTTGACAGGCGGAGGTGACGTTCCAGGCTTGAATCCGGTCATTAAGTCCGTGGTGTACCGCGCAAGCGAAATGGGCCGGGACGTGATTGGTATTCGCAAGGGATGGGAAGGTCTGACGCACATGAATGCCACCAACGAAACCGACTCAATGTACATCCGTCCGCTGACGCGTGAGAACACGCGAACGATAGATCGCAGCGGGGGCACGATCCTCCACACCTCACGCGCCAATCCAAGGCGCGTCCCCGAAGCTAAGTTGCCCGATCATCTCTCGGAGGCCCAATTAAGTAGGCTTCCCTTTGATGGAAAATGCTACGACCTAACATCCATCGTCATCGAAAACTTGGGACGGTTAGGAATAGGCTGCCTGATCGTAATCGGTGGCGACGATACCCTTAGTTTCGCGTCTGTGCTCTCCGCCGAGGGAGTGCCGTTGATTGGAGTGCCCAAGACGATGGACAACGACGTCCAGGGCACGGAATACTGCATTGGGTTTTCTACGGCCATCACTCGTGCTAAGGAATTGATAACAAGACAACGGACAACTCTCGGCTCGCACGAACGCATCGGCATCTTCCGAATCTTTGGCCGCGACTCCGGCTTCACGGCTCTCTATACCGCCTACGTAACGTCGGCCCGATGCCTAATCCCCGAACACCTGTTTGAACTGGACCGGATCGCCAGACTTCTGTCCGAAGACAAACGAAATAATCCGAGCAATTACTCGCTCGTGGTCGTATCGGAGGGAGCGGTGTGGGAGCAGCAAGAAGTCGGCGAGTTCGGTGAGGTGGATGCGTACGGTCATCGGAAGAAGGTTGACATCGGTCATGCTTTGGCGGAAGAAGTTCGGCGGCGAACAGGTGAGGAAACCATGGTCAGCGACTTGACGTATGACTTGCGCAGCGGTGAACCTGACTCAATCGATCAGCTGGTCGCGATAACTTTTGCAAACATTGCCTTGGATCTGATTCACGACGGCGTCACAGGCCGAATGGTCGCAGTACAAAACGGGTGCTATGCGCACACCGTCCTGCCGGCCTCTTCTCTTGGCCCGCGCAAAGTCGATGTGGCAATGCTCTACAATGTGAATCGCTACCGACCCAATTACACTTCCAAACTCGGCGCGCCACTTCTGTTCAGCCGCTGCTGAGTGATAATGGTCTCAGCCTAAATGCCCTCCGTGCCAACAGATATGATCGACCAACCTGAAAAGTGATGCGTAGTGGATGACACGGATTATGACAAAACCCGCTGAAACAGGAAACCGATTCGGTTGTCTGGGTCCCGCCGTACATCGCTCAGCACTCTAGGATCAGAAAATCAGGGAGAAATCGCCCGATTTTGCGAACCACTCAGACGTCGGCGGGGGCTGTGGGGACAGCCAAAACTTGGGAGTTTTTTTGAGCGATAGTGTTTGGCACTCAAGTCCGCAAACCATCTGGAGTGCACCGTTTTTTCTAAGGATCGATGAGGACACCCCGGCCTTCAAGCCGCCCTTCGTGTTTGGGAACTGTTCTGAATCCTAGAATCAAGGCTGCCGGGCCTTTGAGGTTCCCACATTCCGATAATCCCCTTTCTCAGATTGGATGAGAAGGCCGGTCTCCGACGGGATGCGATACGCTCCCAAGGATTGACGCGCTCAAGGCGCAATACAAAGGAGACCGGCTTATGAAAGAGAATAACACCGTGGCGAAAAACAGGAACGAGATTTTCAAACAACCCAAGCTGACGATCGGGCTGGATCTGGGAGATCGCCGGTCGTTCTACTGTGTTTTGGATGAAGCAGGCCAAATCATTTTGGAACAAAAACTACCGACGACACCGGAGGCGATGAAGCAGACTTTTGGAAAAATACCGCGGAGTCTCATGGCACTGGAGACCGGAACACATTCCCCCTGGGTAAGCCGACTGCTCAGTGAGTTGGGACACGAAGAGATCGTGGCGCATGCACAAAAAGTGCAATGGATCACCAAGAGCAATCGAAAAGATGATCGGCACGATGCTCGGACCCTGGCACGGCTGGCGCGAATCGATCCCGCGCTATTGGGACCGGTGCGGCATCGCAGTGTGCAAGCGCAACTCCACCTGACGGTGATCCGGGCGCGAGCGGAACTGGTGAGTGCTCGAACAGCCTTGGTGAATGCCGCACGGGGGTTGGTGAAGTCTTATGGCCAACGACTGCCCAAGTGCGGCACGTATCAGGTGAGCGAGAAGCTAGCCGAGGGATTGAGCGCGGAGTTGCGCGAGGTTCTGGTACCGCTGTTTAAAGGAATCGAATCGCTGAACGAGCGCGTCAAGGAGTACGACGAGCGGATGGAGAACATCGCCAAGGAAGTGTACCCGGAAGTGTCCTTGCTGAAGCAAGTGAAGGGCGTGGGAACACAGATCGCTCTGACGTATGTCCTGACGATCGAGGACCCGTATCGGTTTGCGAAGAGTCGCCAGGTAGGCTGTTTTCTGGGGTTACGACCTGGGCGCAGGAACTCTGGCCAGAGCGAACCACAGAAGGGCATCAGCAAAGAAGGAGACCGGTATTTGCGCACGATGATGGTGCAGGGAGCGCACTACATTCTGGGACCTTTTGGAGAAGACAGCGATCTGCGGCGATGGGGACGCAGGCTTGCGGAGCGAGGAGGGAAAAATGCCAAGAAGCGAGCGGTGGTTGCGGTGGCGAGGAAGCTGGCGGTACTGCTGCATCGGTTGTGGGTAGGGGGAGAGGTGTACGAACCACTGCGCAATAGTCAGAAAGCGATGCGGGAAGTGGCCTAGAGAGTTGCGATCCGAGGAGCCGAGTTCAACCGCCGAGTCCAGGTGACTGCGACTAAGTCCTGGGGCCCAACTCTCACCGAATCGGTGGGAGCAGGGGTCGATTCTCAGGTAGCAGCACCACTGAAACGAGAACACCCACCTAGCACCGAGCGAAGATCGCTCACCAAAGAGTGCGGATGGAAGGATGGCGACAGAGGCGGCCCGGTTCTAAGGAAGACCACTCAACGACCAAAGGCAACTGCAAAACCGACTTGACACTAACCGGCCTTCTCATGGAAGGACCAGAGTGCAGCGTCGGGCGTTGGAAATTCGAAAACTGCGTTTCGAGCAATTCCAACTCTCGACGGCCATTGATAGTCACGGATGACTATCGGCTTGAATTGTCTTTCGCCGACCTTGAATCCGCCGAATCCGCGCGCGGGGTCATCGAGACCACCGAATACTCGCGCTCCTTGTCATTGGTTTCGGGGACACGAAGAATCAGCTTATCTTTCTCAATCCTAAATTCAGCCGTCTCGCCAATTGGCAATAGAGCTGGATGCTTGTCGTCTCTCGACCTGATCCTGTAAATGACTCGATCCGCCTGCAATATGTACTCTTGGCAAAGCAATTGCTGTGTACTCTTGTGCTCGCCATCCGTACCCAGGATTTCGCCCACGAAAGTTTTGCTGCCCTTCTCTGCAGACCCGCAGGGCGCGGATTCCATTTGCAACAGCACACCCTTCTCGTACGATTTTTCCTTCGCTTGCACTGGAAGTACGACTGCCAGTAGAGCAGCAATCACAAGAACATTCTTCATGGTTGGCGCTCCCGTCGATAAATCGAATTTGACGTAATGGATTGATCTTCTGCTAAGAGCAGCGTCCCGGTCCCGCCGCGACGCCGCCCTCACCGTTTATTTATCCGAGCTTTACTTTGCCTGTCCGCTTGCACTTAGCAGCATCTGCGTGCCGCTGTCCAGGTGCACGTTTTTCGCAGAAGAAATGATCATCGACCCCTGCGTCGCGCTCGAAGCCGCCGAGTCGATCGAGAGTCCGTGCAGGCCAAAGACGCCACTGCTGTTCGAAGCAAGACGCCCCTCGGAAGTCAACCCGCCAATGGCCCCGGTGGAGCGTGTAGCAGTGTTCAGAGTTCCTCCGGCATTTACTGGCACCGAACTACCGGTATTCATCACGCTACCTGCCGTAGCTCCCGCCGTAGAGGCTACACCCCCCACCAGTCCGCCTCCGCCTCGCACGGTTCCCGATGCTGCGCCCATTCCGCCTCCGGAAGCCATCACGTCGTCTGCACCCGCAGCGGCAGTTGTCGAGGATTGAGCAACCGCCAGCGCCTGAATCGTGGCGTTAAACGGAACCTCCTCGCCGTTTTTCAACACAGCGTGGTCAAACACGATTCCGAGTTGTGATTGTGACTGCCCGTTCGCGCGCGCCTGTGCTTGTGTGACATGTCCGACCAAGTGCGTGCCCTTTTTCAGTGCGACTTTGCCGTCCTGCTTTACGTCTTGCGTGGTGCGCGCTTCCACGCGGTCACCGGGCTTGTTCTTTTTCGCATCGAGCGAAGTGGCCAGCGTCGCGTCGATCTTCGTCCCACTGGAAATATCCGCGGAATTCTTGCCCCCATTGGCGGACGCTGAGGTGGCCGCCGATCCGCTACCTGAGGCTTGCGCGCCGGACTTGCTGGTTTGTACCGAAGTCTGTGATTGTGCTGATGTGCCGCCTTGCACCGACGCGGAACTTTGCGCGGCAGCAGTCCATGGACCTAGCATTCCAACAACGAGGATTGGGAAAAACCGTTTCATAAGATGGTGCCTCCTGTAGTTGTGTCACTCATTAAAGCCCAATTGGGTCTCCGTGTTTTTCCGCCGGGATGTGCGAGGCACAATATTGCAATTGTCAAACCGAACCTTAACTCTTTTTGGATCAATGAGATGGGGTTCAAAGCACAAGTAGAGGGACTGCCCGGAGGGGTCAAAATTATCCAAATCTGGAAATTCTGCGCACGAGAGAACTTTGCCTTTCTGAGGCTGGTCGGCAAGAAGTAGAACCTGAAAGGAATGTAACGCGGCAGTGCTGACCGCCCCGCGCGGCCAAGTCCTGCGAAGTCCTCCTATCGGAATGTGGGATTCTGCGGACCGAACCACGCTGCCTATTAGGCGATTTTGGAAGGCGATTTGGTCACAGACACGGAGTTCACGATCAGGCCCCCGTGAGTCTGATGCATCCGTGAAATTGGCTCTGCTCGGAATAGACGATCTTGGGGGATTAAAGACCTGGAAATAGGGGGAAAATCGCTCCGTCCGCGGAATGGGCCGATGTTGTGGAGGCAGTGGGCCGCCAAGGTGCACCGTTTTTTCTAAGGATCAATGGGACCCCCCGGCGCTCTGACCGGCCTGCGTAAATAGAAACATTTCTAGAACCTGAAAACAAGGTCTGCACAGCCGTTCGAATTCCCACATTCCGATAATGCGTTTATCGGGACTTGGTCGCCAAGAACGCGCGAAAAAGCGTACGTTGCGTGAGCCCGATGTCCAAATCGTGAATTCCGGACAAAATCCAAATATGTCCGAAAAGGGACAGATGCCGATACTCAGATGCCCATAGAGTGGGGGTTGTTTACGGAACAAATGGGTGAAATGCCAAAAGGTATAAACGATGAGAGGAATGGAGGGCCCTATGCGAATGAATTTGAAGCATTGTGTGTGGATTGTAGCGATGACTCTGGGTATGGGTATCACCGGAGGCACAGTACGGGTCGCGGCGTCTCCGTCACCACAGGACCAGCACGACCAGGATTATTCAAAAAACAAGAACTACCAGCTAGGTATGCGCGACGGGCGCGATGACATCGCGCATAACCGTGACCACTCCAAGAAAAGGAACTTCAAAAAGGACGAAGACAAGAAAGATTACGAGACTGGCTATCAGGCAGGTCACCAGGGCAATCCACCAGATCATAAATAACAAACCAGGTCAGAAACAGTTGCTCGGCGCGGGAATTCAATTCATTGGGCGTGGCGGAATGCGTCGCGCCCGGACGCGCCAGAGTTCACCTCTCGCCGGACCGCACCGGCTGACGGCGTGTCTGTGCCACTCGGAAGCGTTTCCACGAAGGCACACGGGACAGCACACAATCTCACTGAAGCCTATTGCAACGCGTGCCAGCCTGGCAGCGGGCTAGGCTGGCGTAGTCTGAAGGGTTCAGGCAGATTGTAGTGTTCCACCGGCGGTCTTGGGCCACATTCCGATAATGCGTTTCTCGGGCCCTATCCGGAATGGGCGCCCATTCAGCAGATATGTGCCTTGCAGGTGATGCAAAACTGTGAAAGAAGATCCTTGTTATTTGGTGTCGCTCGATCCCGGTTAATCGAAGAGCCGAGAGGTTCCGCAGTTCAACTTCACTTCGTTTTGTCGTTGCCGGCAGACGCTTTTGCGGGATGAAGCTTGTTATAGTCTTTTATGAACATGCGCAAGCCAGAGTCCGGCAGAATTTTTGCATAGCCTGCCGAAAGCTGTTCTTTGTAATGATCCAGGAAGAAATCGAGTGGATCATTTGGATCCATGTCGATGAGGATCAAATCCGCATCGTTCATGACCAGCTTGCCGAAGCGGAGGCGATTATTCTTGTAGGCCATGTAATTCCCGGCGCGGATATTTTTCACCGGATTAGCATCCGAACTGCCAAAAATCTGAATAATTTTGTCACCTTCAATTCGTACGGAGACCACCTTGCCCTCAATATGAGGAGGCGGCAAGATCTGTTCAAGATCAAGGATCAGATCGTCCTCTTGAGCCCGCACACCCGGAACTTTGCCCTCCTTTATCAACCCGCCTAAATCGATACCGAAGAGATCCATCAAACCTTTTACGGGGACATCCATGGCCTTGATTTTCTCATTGTGCAGGCGAAGTTTTCCGTCAGGGGTGGGAATGAGAATCCCCGCCGTCTCGAACGGGATGTCCCCCTTGTCATGGAGCTTTCCCTTCACTTTCAGGTGCCCCTTCTCAACGATGATGGATAGCCCTGTTAAGGGCGAATGCGGACCCGCGAAAACATAAGAATTGAGAACGTTCGCCAAGTTCGACGAATCAATGGCGATCTCAGCCTTGCTTATGCGCAGGTCGAACGAGTTTTTATCGTCGAAGACGGGGAATTCATTTTTGCCGAGAGGCACGAGCACACCGTTCAATGATTTTATTTCTACTGCCACAGTTTCCGAAAGATGAAACGTGACGTTTCTCATCTGCGTCTGGACCATATCCTCCTGTTTAACGTTGGTCGGAGAATTTTGGCTGATGACGATGTTCGGAGCCGCAGCGCAAAGGAGAACGCACAGAGTCCGGCATATCAAAAGCGGTATGGATATGTTGAACGGCGAGATCAAGTTCCGTACGAATTGCAATGTTGCACCCTCTAGCAGGTCTTAACGGATATTTCGATACACGACGACAGCACGGGATAGTTGCCGCAGTCATCGGATCGAATCATGGGGCGGCTATAATTGATTGGATATGTATGGTCTTGGTTTGACCATCGTAGGTGCCTACGATCGTGACCTTCTCTCCGGCATATTCTCGTGGCTTGTCCTGGTCGTCGAGGTTGAAGGACGTCTTTGCATCCGCGCTGTATAGGACGAATTTGCCCTCATCCTTTATGCACAGGAGAGTGCAATCTTTCGCGGTTTTTACGCCTTCCTTGGCCATCACCTGATTGTGAGAGCCCTGCCCAGCACATTTACTGTCCATTATTTCGCCCGTATATGACAGGGGCGTATTATTCTGCTGTTGGCCGGATCTAGAACCTGCCTGCATGGCGGCTGTAGCAAGGAGCAACGCGGTCCCCAGGTTTAGTGCAAGTCGTCTCATATTGCCCTCGGTGCGAACAGCTAGGGAACTCAGCTCGCTTGCAAGAGAGAAGCCCGGAACGCGCCTGATCACCCTGCTCTGGTATGAGTGCGAACTCTACTCTTATTCTGAATGTTTACTCTGAGCCCCTCAGGCGAAGGGCTTCCAGTGAAGCTTGGAGCAACGCCAATACGTGGATCGACTCCGTAACTCCTACTGCGATGAACTGGCTTTCTGGTCTTTAATCTGTAAATTGTTCACGACTTGCTGAACGTTTGGAACACTTGTTGCCACCTTTTCGGCGCGTGCACGCTTGTTCTGCGAGTTCACTTCTCCCGTTAGTGTAACCACGCCGTTCTTCACTTCGTATTTCACGCTCTTAAGCAAGTTGCTCTGAATCAGCGCAGCGTCCAGGTTTTTTTCAATGCCTTCGTCCAGATCCGAATTGACGGCTTTTGTTTCTTTTTCAAGGCCTGGAGGAAGCATGGCAATCTGATCGGCGACGACCTGCGTTCCTGCAAGAGACTTTGCAAGTGTCTCGGCTTGCGTTTTGTCGCTGTCATTTGCCACTTGTCCGCCCAGGGTCACAACGCCCTTGTCTCGATCCTGACTGACGGTGACGTCTTTCAGGCCTGCCTCGTCGAGCGACTTGCGAATGCTGTCGGATACATCAGATGACTTCGCGGGCATTCCAGAGCAGCTGGCCAGGGTTCCTACGGCGAGCAGCGAGAGCATAGCTAACGGCAATCGTATCTTTTTCATGTTTCTCCTTTAATGCATTCGAGGCGGAATTTCGAGCCGTAATGATGCGATGTCTAGTGCGTGTGGCCTTTACAGCCTTTGTGCTCGCACCGGCAATCGACGTCCGGCGTCTTTTCCATGGCCTCGCACTGGGCGCTGCAATACTTGCCCGACGTTGTCACGCACGAGCAAATTGGGTGTGCACATTTGTCGGTTTTCATTGAATCCATTTGTTTCCTCCTGGCTTCAGATCACGAGGGGATGATCCAGGCCTTGATATTAGTCGTCGGGGGAACATACTTCTGTGCAGAAAGGAACACACTGCGATCTTGGTCCCGTGCTCGGGAGTTGTCCTCGGAAAAGACGTTCTCGCCGGTGGGTCGGAAATTTATTAAGTGAATGCCGCACCATCGTGAAACATCGCATAGCAGATAGGCCACATCCCGATAAGTCCTGCCAGCTCAATGGGTCGATGCAACCCCTTCTAGTCAGTTGATCTGAAAATACTTCCTCTCGAGAATCGATTCGAGGATCGATCTGTATGGCAATACTCAATCAGAACCTAAACAGTGCAGTGTTCTGCTTTAACCCATGTTCGTCACTCAGCGGGTCAAAGTAGGATAAAGTCCTTTGAAATCAGTTTAGGCAATGGCCGAGTCTGCACTACATTTCAGGATCTGAATCGGCTCCAGACCTTCCGGTAACTGCAGTTGAAGCTGGTGCAGGATCTTCTGCTGCTCATTATCGAGTTTCGTGATGCGCCGCAGCCAGATCTCTCGTCCTTCGACGGTCGGCAATACGATATCGACGCTGTAGAGCTCCGCGAGTCGCTTCAGGACTTTGGCCGGGGAATAGTCCGAATCTCTCCGCTTCAGCAGATGCTTGAGGGTTACGAGCAGAGCGTAGCCGAGAAACGCCACCAGCACGTGCGCCTTCACGCGTCTTTCGAGTTGATGGAACAGCGGCCGGATCGCCAGTTCGCTTTTGAGCGTGCGGAAGGCTGCTTCCACTTCCGTCAATTGCATGTATTTCTTCCATAGAGCGGCAGCCGAGTCGGCGGTCAGATTCGTGCGTAGCAAATAGGCTCCCTCGCGCGCTTCGATCCATTGCTGTTGTTCCGCCTTCTGCCGCCAGAACAGGCGTGGCCCTTCTTTGCCATCTTTCACCGTCATCTCATACAGATCCGCTACTTGCGGGTGAGAGGCCTGGATGCGGCCGAGATTTCGCTCCATCTTGAAACGGTCCTTCAGTTGGCCTTCCGCGATGCGCTTCTCAAGTCCCGTGAGCGCTTTTTCGATCTTCACCACAAAGCGGCTGCGGATGGCTTTCTCTTTCTCCTTCCGTCCGGCCGTGCGACAGAGGATGTAGGTCTCTTCACCGCCCGGAACCTTGATCTGCTTGACCTCCACTTCGGGGCGGATCCTCTCGAAGTCATCCTTCAGCAGTTCCTGTTCAAACTGCTTCAGCTTGCTCCGCGTCGTGCCCACCAGATACTGTCCCCCGCGCTTGCGGATCGCTACCAGGTTCTCCTCGCTCACCACACCGCGATCGAAGATCCATACCCGGCGGGCCTTTCCGTGCTTGCGCTCCACCGTGCGCAGGATCGCTTCGACCGTCGTGACATCGGCCCGGTTCCCATCGAATAGTTCGTAGCTGAATGGAAAACCGTCTGGGTTGACGATCAACGCCAGCACCAGCTGTTCGCAGTCGGGACGATGATCCCGCGAGTAGCCCCGCTGCATCATGGGGTTCTCTTCCGCCGCCCCCTCCACATACGTGCTGGTCAGATCGTAGAGGAGCACGTCGAACTCGGCCTCGAACAACTCGCCGAAGCGCTGCTTCAGATGCTGTTCGATCTTGGCCTTCAGCGGCAGAAGACGATCGAGGCAACGATACAACCGCGTGTCGTTGATCTTGCCTTCCGCGATGTGCAGCAGATCGTCCAGTGCGGTGGAGGGGTACCAATGCTGCTCCACGGCCAGCTCACTGCCCGGATCGCATAGCCGGTTGATCGCCAGCACGGCTGCGACACGGGACCAGGGCACATCGGCACTCTCCTCATCGAGATGCTGAGCGAAGAACTCATCGAGCTTCAACTGCTTCCACAACTCCAGTCCGAGATAGCCGTCACCGAATCGTCGTGTGCGCTCGACCCGCACTTTTTTCACCAACACCCGTGCTACGTTCGGATCATCGGGCGCTTCTGCTTCGGAGGGAAACAGCTTCAGCTGGGTATGCTCGCCCTGCTCGTTGAAAGCCTCGACGGTCTTCTGCCAACGTGCATGGGCAGAACCGTTCAGCTCACCGAGATAGCAAAGCGTGCGCTGTCGCGGGCCATCGGGTGTTCGGAAGGTCTCGACGAGAGACCAATACCTGTGTTCCTTGCCGTCTTTGTTCCTCTGGTGCTGGCGAAGATACATGTTGCAGCGATGGTCTCAGGAGAGAAACTGCACTGCAAGTAGGTTGGTCTGCACTACACGAAGTTTTCGATCAGCGTGGGCTGAAAACAAATCACTTCGATAGGAAAATCAGGAGCAAAATAACTAAACGGCTGTTACCGTGACGAACTTCGGTTAATCAACGCTCGCGAACGAAATCACTCTCGCAGACTCCTATAAGAAGACTTCGAGCAAGTGTTGCGTTGACCCATTGAGATCACCCGACTTATCAGGATGTGGAACCGATCAATTTGCCTGGAACAAGTTTCAGCCTGAATGCCCTCACGCTCCAAATGCGTGAAGCGCTACGGTCGGGCTTCGAGGATGATATTGAATGGCGTTTGCGTGGCGCGGCGGACGCGGGTGAAGCCGGCGTCGTTCAAGACCTTCGTGAGGCGCGCTTCGCCAGCCTGCGCGCCGAGCGCTAGCCCCACTTCTTGCGATAGCGACGCCGGCGTGCAGAGCGTGGTGGACGCGGAATAGAAGATGCGGCCTATTGGATTGAGATTGTCTTCGAGACGATCGTTCGCGAACGGCTCAACAATCATCCATGTGCCGTCGCGATCGAGCGATTTCCGGGCGTGGCGAGCAGCGCCTTCAGGATCGCCCATGTCGTGTAGGCAATCGAAGAAGGCAATGAAATCATAGCCGCTACCAGGATAATTCTTCGCGGCGGCAACTTCGAACTTAACGCGGTCGCTAACGCCGGCGCGCTTCGCGGCTTCACACGCGAGTTCGATGGACTTATCGTGATAATCGAAACCAACGAAAGTTGATTTCGGATAAGCCTGAGCCATTAGAATCGCCGAAGTACCAAGGCCGCAGCCGACATCTGCCACTTTCGCTCCCGCCTTTAATTTCTCCTCGACGCCGTCAAGCGCAGGAATCCACTCGCTGACCAGATGCGCACGATAATTCGGACGGAAGAACTTTTCAGTGCCATGAAAGAGTTCGTGATCGTGCTCGTGCCAGCCAACTCCCCTGCCGGTGCGGAAACCTTCTTCGATTTTCGGCACATCCTTCATTACCGACGAGACGATGAAGAAAAATCCCGGAAGATAAACCGGGCTGTCTTCCATGGCGAGAGCGAAAGCCTGCTCTGGAGGAAGCGTAAAGGTTTGCGCGGTGGCATCGTAAGTGAGGAAGCCGCCTGCCGCTTGGGCCGACAGCCATTCACGGACATACCGCTCATTGAGCTTGGTCTTCAGTGCGACTTGCGCGGAAGTGAGAGGGCCGGCACCGGCCATGGCTTTATAGAGGCCGAGTTTGTCGCCGAGAATGATGAGCGCGGCGTTCATCGCGGCACCCATTTCCGTGATTGCCTGGCCAAGGAAGGCGTTGAGCTTGGATTCGTCTATCGGCTGCTGCGAAGGAGTAGCCATCGAAGCACCTCGCATGTAGGTTGTTTTTGAGCTGGAGGACAATTGATCGGCATTCCCGATTCAGACCTCTAGCTTGCAGCATCGTACGCTTCTCATGCCCTGGACACAACGAATTTGCCACTGGAGCTGGTTCCACTGCGAGATCGTGCGTTTTTGGTTGCCAAGTCCTGAGAAACGGCTTATCGGAATGTGGCTTTTTGGGCCGATTCCCGCCTCCAACTCACTTCACGGCTCCGGTGTGAGGATGACAGCGTTTAATCCTAAGGTTAACGGCTCATCACCGCCTTCACATCTTCTTGAAAGGCGAAAACAATTAGACCTCCGAGAATGATCAAAGGGATGAGAAACCCGGCTACTACCAACACTAAATGAGATTCCGAGTAATTAATCATCCTAGCGACAAAGGCGTAGGTCATGTACGCAAACCACAGCCCATTATAGGCAAACAGTAGATACCGTCCCCACGCTCTTCTGCGTATCCATGCATACGCGATGAGGAAAAACGGACCAAGAATCAGGATTTGCGTGGCCCAAAAGATCAAAGAGTGAGGAGCAGCAATTGCGCTCATGGGCGTGGTCAATAGTAAAAATACTGGGGATATGCAACCCGCGAGCCCAAGACACAGGTAAGCGACTCCAATGAAAATGGTTATGGTTTCTGTGTCGCGCCTCATTTCAGCAGGCCTCAACGTGCTTGGGTTGTGGGGGGACCAACGCATTCTAGCACGGATGCCACGGGACCCGGCCCCTCGTAACACGCGGCGTCTCATCGCCATTGTGGCGACATCAAGAGGCTATTTTCGGTTTCGAACTACTGCTGGGCAGAGAGTTACGATAGCTCGTGCCAAGTCCCGAGAAGTCCGCTTCTCGGAATGTGGGATTTGCCAGGTTCCCAGTTTCCGAGAATCGGAATGTCGCCCAGGGATTGCCACCCGGCATCTTTTCCGGGGTATTCAAATTTATTCGGTTCCAGGTTTTATCAGACCACTGTGGGTTTTCTCTTCTGCAACGCTGCAGGAATTGTCCAGTAATTCTTCCCCAATTCCCAGATCACTGCGTTCTATGTTGACCTTGTCTTCGAGAATGACAAATCCCTTAGTTCCATTTGACCGAGTCAACCCGATAACCACGAGTGTGCGATTGCCCATATCTCGCATCGCATCTGGCAAACCTTCCGCCAAAAGTCTGATTGGATTATGGGGGCTAAGATGATCGCCCGGCACCCACATTGCAGTGTAGCGGTGCCCGACCAATGAGGCATTGAAAGGAGTCCATTGGCCCCCAATATTCCCGTCATGTTCGTGCAGCGTCTCTTTGACATCGGCGCGGATGCATGAAAAGTGAATGTGCAGCTGATCTTGAGAGCGGCTCACAGCCGAGTTGATTGCCAAACCGATGTCATCTCGCGGAAGCCTTTGGTGCAGCGCCTCATCGATATGGGTTCGAGCTTCCCAGGCACTGGCGAAATAGTTCGTCGCGTTTGGCCCGCGAACGATTGGACTCTCTATCCCGGAGATCTGAGTAGTAGGAATTAACAAGAATTGAATGCCTCTTCTTGGGTCCCTTAGGATCGCGAATCCACTTTCAATTCCCCCGTACAGATCGACTTGAAGGCAGGGCATAGGATCATGATGTTGGGATTGTCCTGGAATACATAAATCATGCACAACTCTCCAAAGAGCATTACGAGGAAGGTCTATTTGAGCAGCATTGGCTGCAAGCAGTATAAAAGTGACACAAGCGCAAATCGCCCCCATGACGGCCAATGCGAAAAAAGCATTGCGACTGCAATCGTAGCTTACTCGTTTGGTGTCAGTGGATCGCATTGCTAAAAGAACACCGAGCCAACTCTCATTGGCCAATTTTAACAGTGGGTTCCTATGCCTTTGTGAAAAGCGTCTATCAAGTTGCGAAAATGTGCACTAGCTGTGGTTGAGAATTCCCAAGTCCTGTGAAGTTCTCTCCAGAAACTCCCTGAGCTGGTGCTTTAGGCGGCGGGAGCCTGGACCAGTTGGAATCCAAGCTTGGCGGCTTTCTGCTTGAGAGGCCTGATCTGTCGGGTACGCTGTTGAACTTCGTAGAACTGTGCTCCCCAGTTGACGTATTTGGTTCCGTAACGAAGCATGCGATAGACCAAACGGGCTAGCTTGGCGGCCATGGCCTTGATCGCGACGGGGGTATCCAGCCTGGCTATAAAGGGAGAAGTCAAGAAAAAACACACCTCCTTCGGCTGGAATTTTTCTTGCTTCGCAGCTCCCCTGATCGAGCCTAATCTGTTCTGACCGACCGCGCCATGTGCTCGGTTGTGGGGCAAGGTAGCCCCGTGGTTTGGATTTTCTCTACCAGCGGTTTTCATCGCTTCTTCGCGACGAAGCCTGTCAGTTCCGAAACCAGCAAAGCAGAACGGTGGTCAAATTTGGCAACCATAGTTCTATTGGGGACTCGTTGGCCCACAGCTTTTTCTGGTTATCCGAGAGGGCCTAGGGTCATCTAGTGTTCTGTCCCATAAATAAATGGCATTAGTATTGCTCTGAAAATAGGCATCTCGGATGCACAATGGAGGTGCCTATGGCGATGGGAAGGCCAAAAGCGGCGTTGGTATTGAATCCGCAGCAGCGCGAACAGCTTGCAGGACTGGCGAGTTCGCGCTCGCTTCCTGCAGGGCTGGTGACTCGGGCGCGGATTGTTCTGATGAGCGCCGCGGGGATCAACAACCAGGAGATTGCCCGGCAGTTGAGAACAACGAAGGCCACGGTGGGGAAGTGGCGACGGCGATTTCTGAAGCAGGATGTGGCCGGGCTCCATGACGAGTTGCGCCCCGGTCGCCCACGCCCGATCAGTGACGAACGTGTGGCGCAGTTGGTGCGCAAGACGCTGGAAACGAAACCGAAAGGCGGTACGCATTGGAGTATCCGGCAGATCGCCGAAGCCACGCGCGTATCGAAGTCGACGGTGCACCGCATCTGGCAGGCGTTTGGATTGCAGCCACACCGACAGAAACATTTCAAGCTCTCGACGGATCCATTTTTTGTGGAGAAAGTACGGGATATTGTAGGGCTGTACTTGCATCCGCCGGAAAACGCCGTAGTTCTGTGCGTGGATGAAAAGAGCCAGATTCAGGCGCTCGAACGCACCCAGCCGATGTTGCCGCTGGGACTCGGTTACGTCGAGGGCGTGACGCACGACTACCGACGCCATGGCACTACGACGCTGTTTGCGGCGCTGGACACGGCGAAGGGCAAAGTGATCACGCAATGCCGGCAGCGTCACCGGCATCAGGAGTATCTCGATTTTCTGCGGCAGATCGAGGAGAACGTACCAGGCCAGTTGGACGTGCATATCGTCGTGGACAACTACGCGACGCACAAACATCCCCGGGTGAAGCGCTGGCTGGCGGCGCGGCCCCGCTTCCACGTGCACTTCACGCCGACCTACGCCTCGTGGCTCAACCAAGTGGAAATCTGGTTCAACCGCATCACACAGCAGGCCATCCGCCGCGGAACCTTCCGAAGCGTGAAAGAATTGATCGCCAAAATCGACGCATTCGTGCGAAGCTCCAATGCCCACGCGACACCCTTTGTGTGGACGGCAACCGCAGACTCGATCTTCGCCAAACTACAGAGACTTTGTGAAAGTATTTCCGGGACAACACACTAGGAGACTGAGTGCCCGAAGCACGCAGCGCCTAGCTTCTCAGCTGAGACTCGCTCTCGAACCCGAGTGTCTCGAGAACCCGACGGCCACCGCCAGAGAAATTCCCAGAGATGGAGCGGATTCGGTCAGAGACACTCAAGCTGTTTGTGGTTTCAGATGTTGGGCGTCGAAGCTCGCTCCTCTCTTCCACACGATAAACACGATGGTGGCAATCTTCCTGGCCAAGGTCAGACGCGCCATCTCCGGCCGGATGCCCTTGGTCAGCAAAGCGGTGTAGAACTCTTGAAACGGACCGGGTTTGCTCGATGCCACGATCGCCGCACCCTTAAACAGATTCTTCAGATCGTGATTGCAGTTACGGTTCAGTCCGCGAATGGAGCTCGGTTTCTTCACTCGTTGCAGCTGTCCGTCGACACTTCGGTGATCGGCGCTGCTTTGTGTCTCGATGCCAAATCCGCTGAACGCCCCTAGCTGCCGCTTGCCGCGGAAACGGTGCGGGGTCTGCAGAATGCCCAGCAACACGGCCGCCCGGATCGGGCCAATCGACGGGATCTGGCAGAGCCGTTTCCAGGCCGGGTGTTTCTTACTCTCGGCGAGCAGATCCCGCCGCACTTGCTGACGCAATGCTCTCAGTGCATCCAATTGTTGGTAGTAAAACTCGGCCCGCCGGCGCACTCCTGGCTCGGTGATTTTCGCCAGCCACTCCGCACGATGCCGCGGCGCATAGACCTGCTTGCCGGTACAGGGAATGCCCCAACTGCGATAGATCGCCTTCACCCGCGACATGACCCGTCCGAGATCTTTGGTAATGGTGAGATAACTGCGCACCAGTTCCTTCAGGCTTCGTAGCCCGTGTTCGCCGTGATAGACGGGGTGGAGATGATTCAGGCGCAGCAGCTCGGCCAACCGCCGCGCGTCGATCTTGTCACTCTGGTTGCCTTCCCTCATGGAGGCATTCTTTCGCGGATCGCACACCACCAATTCCGTCACGTGCGGCTTCAGCAAGTCGTACAACCAGGCGGCCCAGGTTCCTTCTTCAAACGTCACCTGCAAGTCTCCGCGCAGCCCATCGATAAATTGCAGAATCATGCTGGCTTTTGTCTCGATCACGCATTCCATCACGATCTTTCCCGCATCATTCCTCACCGCAATCGAAATGCTTTCCTTGTGTACATCCATCCCAATATACTTTTTGTCGTTCAACATGAGGGTGCTCCTTTCCGTAGGCGTTGATACGAACGATCAAAACCTACTTCAAAGGGGCGCTCTTTTATATTGCGTCCGCTTATCGGAATGTGGCCCGTTTGTGAGATTCACGCGCGAAGGGAGTCAGGACCGAATTCTCCACGCGGCCCCGTTGCTCCTACCAAAGTAATTTTTCAGGTCAGATAAACCTGACCTACCAGGGTTGCTATGAGGATGGACAGAAATAAGAACAGCGTGGCTAAGACCAGCATTCGCGCTTCGCTCCGCTGCATCTCGATTCGTCCGCTGGCGAATCTTTTGGTTCTTACGGCCACCATTCCGTGGAGGCCGATCAAGAGCAGGACAAATGTCAGTTTGATATGCAGCCACGGCGCGTGAAGATAGTAGTGAGAATTTGTCGTGATCAGGCTAGCGCCGGCCAGGATGGTCAGCAGTGCTCCGGGATCGGCCAGCCCTCGCAGGAAGATGCGCTCAAGGCGAGCCAAAGCTTGCCGGGCTTCCGCCGAGGCCTCCTGGGTGTGGCGAGTGAGCGTCATGGAGGTCACCAGCAAGCCGCTCACCCAAAACACTAGGCCTAAAACGTGTGCAACAAGAAGCGCAGGAATCACGGTAATCACCCGGCAGAAGTCTAACAGGCTGTCGAAAAAAGCGGATACTCATTTTGTCTTGGCGTTGGGATCTGGAAATCCCATAGCGTAAGGATAAATTAGGAGTGTTAAGCACCTTCCAGTAATTCAAACTAGTCCCTGTAAGTCATCACCTCGGAGAGTGGCTTTCTGCATTACGCTCGTTCGGGCCACATTCCGATAATGCAGAGCATTTTTAGGTCGGCGGCGTGGCGACAGTAGGCGTAAGCAGAGAGGAAACGTGATCGGAGCCGCGCCGGTGAGCTAAAAATGTATTGGACTAAACCGCTGCAAGGTGCGTGTGCTATGGGTTTTGATTGGTGAGTGGGAGGCGATGACCAGAGAACAGGCCGTAGATAATGATTGGAACGAGCATGGTGCGCTGTACTGCGGGGGCTTCGGCGGTCTTGTACAGGGCAAAATGCGGGGTGCTTGGCTGACCGCAAAGGGTTCTGAATGCCGTAGGACAACACCCCTGCTTGGACTCGAGGGCCTCGAGTTTTTGGAGAGAGCGAGTTGGATTCGCACACGAACGATCATGAAGTGTCATGGATGGCCGGCGAAGAACGAACCTCGGCCAGAATCGTAACCGTGATCATGCGGCCTCGATGGCAAACGGGACATTCCCGCAGAGAGCGACCCGTGAGTCTCTCATATCGATCACGATAGTCCTCTGGTGTCGCGGGCTCGGAAGAACTCTCCTTTGGAGGAGCCATACCGAGGAGCTGGCGGCACCGCTCCAACTTCTTTTTCCGGTGTCGATTGCCAAGGAACCCGTAGTAGCGAATGCGGTGGAACCCACTCGGTAGAACGTGGAGCAAAAACCGCCGGATGAACTCGTCCGCCGAGAGGGTCATGGTTTTCCGCTGATTGTTCTCGCGGTAGTCTCTCCAATTAAATTTCACTTGGCCATCTTCGATGTCGACGAGCCGATGATTGGAAATGGCGACGCGGTGCGTGTAGCGGCCGACATAGTCCACCACTTGCTGTGGCCCGGCGAAAGGTGGCTTGGCGTAGACGACCCATTCCACGTTTCGCACCAAATCAAGATGATGGGTGAAAGCCTGTCGATCTTGGAGTGCCTGAAGCGAAGAGAAGAACTGCAACTTGCCGACGTCGAAGGCTTGCTGTAAGTACGTCAAGAACAATCGGCGGAACAACCGGGAGAGCACCCGTACCGGCAAGAAAAAGTCGGGGCGGCAGCAGATCCACCGAGCACCATCCGGTGAAATCCCGCCGCCCGGGACGACACAATGCAGATGAGGAAGGTAAAGCAGGTTCTGTCCCCAACTGTGAAGTACGGCGAAAAAGCCGATCTCTGCGCCCAGATGTTTGGGATCGGCAGCGATCGTGGACAAGGTCTCGGCCGTGGCTCGGAATAGAATGCCGTAGACGAGATCTTTGTTCTGGTAAGCGAGGGCAGCGATCTGTTCGGGAACGGTGAAGACGACATGAAAATACTGCGTTTTGAGAATTTCGGATGTTCGTTTTTCAATCCACTGGGCACGAGCGAGCGACTGACATTTTGGGCAATGACGGTCTCGACAGGAGTTATAGCAGGGCCGCTCGTGATTACAGCAGTCGCACTGCTCGAGATGACCGCCGAGAGCGGCAGTGCGGCACACCTGGATCGCGGTCATGACGCGCCGCTGTGCAGAGGATAGCGACGGACCATGCTGTTGACGATAGGCGTCGGCGTAGCGGCGGAAGACGTCCGCCACTTCCAGCTTCGGGCGATCCATGAGGGCCGATGGTTAGAAATGCTGGGGTGGAGTGGGTTTGACCTCCCTGGAAACAGGGCGAGGCAGCAAATCCAGTGGGCTCGATGTCGAGCACACCTTGCTGGTCGCGATGCGGAGATATTTTGCTGTGGTCGCCAGGCTGCGATGGCCGAGCAGCAGTTGGATGGTGCGAATGTCGGTGCCCGATTCCAGCAAGTGAACCGCAAAGGCGTGACGCAGTGAATGCGGTGTGATCGGTTTAGGGATTTTGCAGGTACGTCTGGCGTGTCGACACTGCAACGCAACGGCATTCGTCGTAATATGCCCACCCGACTTGTCGCCTGGAAAGAGCCAGTGCTCAGGCCTCTCCACTCGCCACCAGTCCCGCAGGATCTCTAACAGCTTCGGGGAGAGCATCACGTAGCGATCTTTCTGTCCTTTGCCTTGCTCGACACGCAAGACCATGCGCTTGCTGTCGATCGCAGCAGGTGTGAGAGCAACGGCCTCGGAGATGCGCAGACCTGCTGCGTAGCACACGGTCAGAATCGCGCGATGTTTCCTGCTGGTGACACAGGCAAGGAACTGAAGGACTTCCTCTGGGCTAAGAACAACGGGCAATGTCTGAGGTTTTTTCGGAACCGGAAGAATGTCTTTAAAGGACCAGTCCTTCTTCAGGGTGACCCCATAGAGGAAGCGCAGCGCCGAGATCGCAACCAGGATCGAAATGGGGGCCAACTTCTTTTCGTTCATCAAGTAGATTCGATAGGCCCGAATCTGTTCAGGTCCCAACAGTTCTGGTGACTTTTTGAAGTGGCGTGCGAATAGCGAGACTTGCCGGACGTAAGAGTCCTGGGTGCACTTAGACAGGTTCCGAATCTGCATGTCCTCAATCATTCGTTGTCGAAGAGATGTCATGGAAAGCTCCTTTGCGAAGTGGAATGCGCTGCAAGCAGCGACTTCATGTTTTCGCAAAGGAACCTACAGAAGGAGGAAAACCTTTAAACCGGAATAAGAGTGCGCGTGATCCGTTCAGGCAACACGGTTGCGGCGCTACCAAATACCGCGAAGCGGTTTAGTCCAACGCCGCTTATCAGGACACATCCAGGTTAGGTGCGGAAGAGACGCATGAGTAGTACACAGCTTTCTTAGCTTAGAAAAGAATGTCGGATCTAGATCACTGTTGGACAGGAAACAAATCCAACAAGTCCGGGCTCAGGATGGCAATCTTCTCTTCTCCGGTGTAATGCTTTCGCTCTTTTCTCATGCGTCCTCTCCGTTATCTTAACGGAAGAACGCTCTCTCCAGTTCCAGCTGAGGCAAGACGCAAACTCCAGCCAGGACTTAGAAGTAGAGAATAATACCCGACCCAGTCGAGTAATTTGATTGTAAAGAAGATTGAAAATGTGTTCCCAGGTAATCGGCCTGAAAGCGCCAATAGATTTGTGGGGTCAATCTGATATCCACTCCTCCGCCAACCATGTAACCTAGAGCTGAGTTAGCGCCTAGAGTTGCGGTTTGCGTAAATCTGAGACGCTCCCAACCCGCCAACCCGTGAATCCAGGGCTCGAACCGTGACTTGTTTTCAATGGCTATGTGCGGGCCAGCGCCGAGGAAAAATGATTTCACGTCCAGAGAAGGGTTTCCGCCGGTATTGCCACCAAATCCTGCCGTAACTGCCCCCTCGACCCCAACGGTTATGCGTCCGGCAGCACCCGTTACCAAATCGAATAAATGCATACCAAAATCCATATTGTAGTCGTTGTTATGGAATGTAGTGCCAAGAACATTAAAATGTTGATACTGATAGCCAATCCCAAGCTCAAAGCAACCCCGAACGGGCACAAAAATCCCGGGTGCTTCACTCTGTTCGGTGCACGGACCCGCTAAGGAAGGTATCGCCGCAGTTAACCACAGACACAAAACTGTTCCACAAAGAACCATAAACCTGCACACTCGAATTGGCATCTTCTCCCCCTGATTAGATTGTCTTAATTAGGTTTGAATCCATAGTAGGATCACCAACACCATCAGTAGTCCAATGGTGACGTACCAAAATGCATCTAGCCAATCTTGGAGGCATAAAACGCACCCATTATGTACCACACCGTCTCCGAGTTTGGGAACATCCCACTTCCTGATAAGTCGGCTTGTGCTTATCCGGTTGACTCCACAGGCCCCAAGGGATGGTGTCGGGCGCGATGCGCCCGGAGTATCCTCGGTCATTGCACGAGTTTAGAAAGCTATTCAGTGACGAGACCTCCTGTCGGCGCCCACAACGATCGCCTTATCAAGAACCTGGCGCCTCCACGTAGGACAGCGATGGCCGCCTCCAGATACTTCTCGGACTGGGTAGCCAGCAGCAACCCACGACCTACAAGCAGTAGTACCGAGTGGAGCTAAACGGATAAGCACAAGTCGGCTTCTCCTGAGGAACTCATAGGCTAAGTTGCCGGATTTACTGGGATGATTTGGAAGCCAAGCAAAGCTGCATGTTTGCGAAGTCTCATCTCTGCTCGTCGCCGAGCGTACTCGTCGCACTTGTGGAAAACGGTTTCCGCGTAAGGTTCTTTGGTGAGCAAGACGTGGTACAGGACACGAGCGATCTTGTGTGCTGTCGCGGTGATGGCTTGAGCGGTTCCGAGCTTGGCACGCATGCGCCGGAAGAATTCTCCGAAGTAGCCCTTGGCACGACACAGAGAGTTAGCGCCAAGCCGAAGAGCAAGAGCAGCTCGGCTTTTCACTCTGCGTGTTTTACAGGACAAAATCTTGCCGCCGCTGACGCGATTCTCCGGACAGAGACCGAGCCAGGATGCGAAAGCAGAGGCGTGGCGGAACCGATGAAGATCGGGACCGACCTCGGTCAGGATGACTTGCGCCGTAACCGCGCTGACTCCGGGAATATCGGTAAGATCGACGCCAGCGATGCGATATAGCTGAGCTCGAAGGTCGAAGCCGGGGTCGTTGCCTTGACGCTGAAAAGCAGAGTGCTTGGTACGCCGTGGAATTTCCTGTCCGGTCTCTACGGCGCTGGGCAGGGTCTGCATGAGGCGCTGGATTTCACGATCCAATTCGGCGATCAGCTTCTGGTAATAGCGGTAGCCATCCAGTGACTGCTTCAGCGTGAACACGTGTTCAGGCCGGTAGTCGCCTTCCAGAGCCTTCGCCACTTCTTCGCGGGGACTCTTCACACGACAGTTGCAGAGTTGTGCGAGCAGCACAGGATTACGCTCGCCAGCGAGGATCGCATCCAAAATCGCTTGCCCACTGGCTCCGGTGAGGTCGCTCAGTACGTGGTGAATCTGCAGATTCATCTGGCTGAGCGACTTCTGCATATGCAGGATGTGCTCGGAGGCCATCTGCAGCAGACTTCCTCGATGCCTCCAAAGGGAACGCACCGCACAGATGTCCATGGTTGGGCGGAAGCTAGAGCGTTTCTAATTTAAGTGCATACATATCCAGAGGAAGTGAAGTAGTTTGCGCATTCGGTTGAAGAGAGGCTATCGAGCAGTTCGCCGATCTCATTCCATAGGGCTTCAACCGATCGCTTGGCGGCCTTGCGGAGTAGCGCCTTGAGTTTGGCGAAGAGCTTTTCGATGGGGTTCAGGTCGGGCGAATAGGGCGGCAGATAGAGCAGGGTAGCGCCCGCGGCAGCGATGGCCTGTTTGACCCCGGACACCTTGTGACTGCTGAGATTGTCGAGAATGACGACATCTCCGGCCCGCAGAGTCGGGCACAGAAATTGGCGTACATAGGCAAGAAACAACTCGCCATCCATCGGGCCGTCGGCGACCAGCGGCGCCGTCAATTGCTGGTGGCGCAGGCCGGCGACAAAGGTGGTGGTATTCCAGTGGCCGTGCGGGGCCGAAGCGATACAGCGCTGCCCACGAGGGGCACGTCCATAGTGCCGCGTCATGCTGGTCGATATCCAGGTTTCATCGATAAAGACCAGCTTCTCGATGTCCATCCCGGACTGCGTTTCACTCCATGCTCGCCGCGACGATTGCACGTCGGCGCGCTCTTGCTCGCTGGCGTGCACGGTTTTTTTTGAAGGTGAGCTTCCATTTGTTCAGCTGGTGCCACAGCGTCGCGATCTTGGTCGCCACGCCCTGCTGCGCCAACCGTTGCTGCAACTCGGCCAGCGTCAGATCGGGCTCGGCTACGATCCAGGCGCGCAGCACCTGTTCGCTCTCCGCCAACCGTGACCGTCGATGGCCGCCGATCTGAAAACTGCTGCGTACGCCCGTTTCTTGCTGCCGGTCCCGCACCTGATAGACCCAGACGCGGCTGACCTCGAATCGCCGCGCAATCTCCGTCGGACGATCCCCGCGAGCCAGCGCCCGCAACACTCGCTCTCGCAAATCCTGCGAATACGCCTGCATTCAAGCCTCCTCTCTACCAGCAGGAGGATTGTCGCATGAAACTGTAAATACTTAAATTAGAAATGCTCTAGCTCTCAGCAATCCAACCGAGTGCAAATACTGAATCCACTGGCAATCGGAGACATCGCTCTTGCGGCCAGGAACACTCTTCAAGTAATGCGCGTTGACTAGGTAGACTTCCAAACCTCTTGCTTCCAGGATCTGAAACAGCGGAATCCAGTACACCCCAGTGGACTCCATCGCCACCGTGCGAATCCGGCATTGCTGCAGCCAATCTGCAAGAGCATGCAGATCGCAGGTGAAGCTGCTGAACATGCGTACGGATTCTTCATCGCGATCCGGGGGAACCGCCACGTAGATTTCTTCCGCTCCAATGTCGATCCCGGCAGCATCCGGTTCTAGTACAACAGCCCTGCACTCTCGCTTCTCTCGTTTCTTCGCCATCGTTTTCTCCTTGTGCGGAGAACGCGGCCCGAGGCGCGAAACCTTGCACTCTTCTAATCGAGATCGCTGTTGTTGCCAACAGACGTCATCATTGACCTGTCCGCTGCCTCGGACCCATGCTTATCGACGGGCTTCACAGAGCACCATTGACGACTTCGGGCCGTAGCTTGCCGCATCCTCACGCTCCCCCAATCAACGCTCAAACCAAGTTCCTTCCGCCCCTGTCTGGGCGGAGCCCAGTCAGTTGCTTATCGGAATGTGGCTTTTTGCCCTTCGCACGAGATGGCCAGTCACCGAGATTCCCGTTTATCAGGCGTAATGTGTGGATGTTCAGCTCCTGGACGGGGGCTGAAGCCGCGATACCGGCGTGCGTTTAGCGAAGTGGACCATACCCGTCTTGTGGTGACTGCTGAATCAGGACAGCTAGATTACACTCTCCAGATATTTGGACGCATTCCGTATTGCTTCAGTGATCAGCACGGGCCCCATGTAGAATTGCGTTCATGAGGCCTGCCGTCTCTTCGTTGCCGCCCACACTTGTCACTTTCCTGAGCACGGCCTTTAACACTTCTGAACCAAAGAAGTATTTCATTAACCCTCGTTGCTTTGGCGATGACGTCGCAAACTGGCTGATGAATGAACTGACGCGGCGCGATGCGTCGTTAGACCCAAGTATCGGGCAAGAAGATTTCGGCTGGTATGTACGGTTCAGGTTCGGCAGAGCCAAGTACGACTTCATCGTTGGGTTCAGAAACCCTGATTGGGTTGGCTGGCTGGAACGAAGGCGGACCATTCTGGAATGGTTATTCGGTGTGCAGAACAAAGCGGTTCAGAAAGATGCTCTATTGCTTATCCATTCGGTGCTTTCATCTTCTGAACTCATCTCGGATGTACGCTGGCACCACAAAGAGGATTTTGACGCCCTCAATGAGGGAGTGCAGATCCGGACCATCAACCAAGATAACTGACGATTACAGCCCTTCTTCTAGCTCGTGGGTCGTCGACTGCAAATCGATATGAACGTTGGGAATCAGGCGAGCCTACCCACCATTCCAGCCGTCATTTCTCCAACGCCAAAGACCGGATACGATCAATATCCAAGTTCCCTTTGGCGCCCCATCCTCTTACCCCTTCTGGAACGGCTGGCCGGAACTGCTCATAGAGCGTGAATGCATTCGTCAAGAGCTGCTCCGGTCGGAAGGCTTTCGCGAGGCCACGCATTGCAGCGCGTGCAGTGCCAAGCGACTCGCCGAACTTGCTCTCCAGGTATCGTTCCACGCTCTTCGGTTCGATGGGTTGGTTCTTGATCACCGCCCGCACTCCGATCGGCGTATTGATTGCTGGCACCTGCCGCCCGCAAATCTCAATCAAGAATTCCTCTCCTCGTTTTCGTGCGCGCGCCTTTTTGACCTCTTGCGGCACAGGTTTGAATATGCCCAGTCGCTGACCCTTGGATTGGGCATTCAGACCTGCCACCGCCTTGCCGAGTGACAGTGCCTCGTCCTGATCAAATCCCAGTCTCTCGGCAACGGTAGTTGCCCACAGCGTCAGGACGGGAGCGCGATTGATCAGAATATTGCGTTCGGTCATGGCCCACAGCCTACCTAATAGACTTGCACGAGCGCAATTGCTCGTCCACCGCAATGGACCCCCTCACGTCGGGTTCCGAGCGACCATCGTGGAGAGAGTGACCTGGTATTTTCGGCTTCAGAACTTTGTTACGTCTGTCAGCGCCGATGCAAAAATCCCCATAGTGCCGTTTGAATATTCCCCACCCCTTGATGTGGTAAACCGGGACGCACTCCAAATGGAGGAGGTTCCGAAACTTGTTAAGGGGGAGAGACGTGCAAGAACTCAAAGAACTGCAATGGCAAGGAATGAGCATCCAGGCGATCAGCAAGTTGACCGGCTGGGATCGCAAGACGATTCGGAAGTATGTGCAGGCGGCGGGGTTGGTACCGGAGTATGGTCCACGCTTGGCACAACCGAGCAAGCTCGATGCGTTTAAGCCGTATTTGGAAGAGCGGTTGCACGCCGGGGTGTGGAACGCTCGGGTGTTGCTGCGCGAACTGCGCGAGCGGAACTATGCAGGCGGCTACACGATCCTGACGGACTGGTTGCGGCCGCAACGCAGCGCGGCACGAGTGGTGGCCGTGCGGCGCTTCGAGACCGCTCCGGGCCAGCAGGCGCAAGTGGACTGGGGACATCTGGGCACGCTGGAGATGGCCGGGCAGGAACAGAAGCTGCACGGTTTTACCTTCACGCTGGGTTACAGCCGGAGAATGGTGGCGGAAGTGGCGTTGGACCAAAAGCTGGGCACGCTACTGCGGCTGCATGAAGCCGCGTTCCAGCAGCTCGGCGGCGTACCGGAAGAGATTCTCTACGACCGCATGAAGACGGTTTGGCTGGGAACCGACGAGCGCGGCGAGATTGTCTGGCACCCGGTGTTTCAGGACTTCGCGCGCTACTGGGGCTTCACGCCGCGGCTGTGCCGGCCGTACCGCGCACAGACGAAAGGGAAAGTGGAAGCAGGCGTGAAGTACGTGCGGCGAAACTTTCTGTGTGGGTTGCAAGGGCGCGAACCCAGCAGCCTGAGCGATCTGAATGCGCAGTTGCGCGAGTGGATTTGCGGTGTGGCGAACCAGCGCGTGCACGGAACCACGCATGAGCAAGTGGCGGTGCGCTGGGATGTCGAGCAGTTCAGTTTACAGTCGCTGGCGGGGCAGCCGCCGTATCCGTACGTGGATGGCGAGTTGCGCAAGGTGGCGCGGGATGCCTACGTGGACTGGCAAGGCAGTCGGTATTCGGTGCCTTGGCAGTATGCGGGCCAGGACGTGTGGGTGCAGGAAATTGCGGGGGAAGTGGATATCCGCACGGGCCGCGAGCGGATTGCGATGCACGGCAAAGCGCAACGGAAACACAGCGTGTTGACGTTTGCGCCGCATCATCAGGGGATCCCGCTGGGGGTGCGAAGGGCGGAAAGCAAGATTCTGATTCATCTGCGGCAGAGCGCGCCGGAGGTGGAGAAGCGTTCTCTGGCAGCGTATGAGCACGTGGCCAACGGAGGTGAGCGATGAACACGCCGATCGAGCGGTTGCAGACAGCGCTGGAGACGCTGGGATTGAAAGCAGTGCAAGCACGACTAGAGAACTTGCTGGAACAAGCGTCGAAGAAAGAAACCAGCTACGCGGACTTTCTCGATGAGTTGCTGAGCTGCGAGGTGGAAGCACGAAGGACTCGTTATCTGCGGGCTAGGCTGCAGCTAGCGCATTTTCCCTTCGTAAAAACCTTCGAGCAGTTCGATTTCGCTTTTCAGCCCTCGCTCGATGAGCGGCAGATTCGGGAGTTGCGTTCGTTGCGGTTTATCCACGAAGCCAGCAACGTGATTTTGCTGGGACCGCCAGGGGTGGGAAAAACGCATTTGAGCGTGGCGCTGGCGGAGGAAGCGATCCGCTCGGGATTGGGGGCGTATTTCATCACCGCGCACGATCTGGCAGCGGACTTGGGGCGCGCGTATCGCGAAGGACGGCTGGATCGCCGGATGCGCGTGTACCTGGCACCGAAAGTTCTGGTGATCGACGAAGTGGGGTATCTGCCACTGGACGACCTGGGAGCGACGATATTCTTCCAGTTGGTGAGCGCACGGTACGAACGCGGGAGCATCATCCTGACCTCGAACAAGAGTTACGGGGACTGGGGATCGATCTTCGGAGATTCGATCATCGCCACGGCGATTCTGGACCGGTTGCTGCATCACTCGACGACCATCAACATTCGGGGTGAAAGTTACCGGCTGAAGGATCGCCGCAAAGCCGGACTGGTGCCGCCGCGAGGACAGGAAGGGGCGGAGGTCGCGGCTCGTTCCTTGGCCTCGGACTCCGTTGCGCCCAAAACGCGCCAAAAAACGGCGCTGGGCTCCACTCCGTCCGAGGCCAAGGAAGCCCAATCATGAGGTTCAGGGGTGGGGAATTTTCAACCGGTACAACGGGGAATTTTCAGCCGGAGTTGACACGTCTATTCCTCGACTACCCGCAACTCCTCCCTCACACTACAGGCCAAAGGCGTAACCGGAAGAGGCGCGCTTTCTGAAATGTCATGACCTTCCACCGATGAGCCGTAACAGGCTGAGTGTTGCGTCTCTGCTCCTTCAGGGCCGATCTCAGATACAGGAGCTTCGCAAACCGTTACGGATGACTCTTCAACGCCTGGCCGCGGTGAATCCGTCTCGTTGGCTGGTGACGGCTGTTCAAGGCTCCCACGACGTTCTTCCTTCAACCTCGCACGGTACCCCCGCGGGAATCGCAACCGCACCATACCCTCCAACGCATTAACCGAAGAATTGCAGTCTAAAGCGATTGCCGCTACCCTTCTCGACGCAACGGCGATAAGGCGGAGAGGACCATCTTTGTCCCGCCGAATCGGTCAGAAGGGCAGTGTGTTTCAACATTCACAGAAATGGGCCCCTGCGGGGAAAACGTACGGGCGCTTCTGGGTTGACGTGCCAGGCTGCAGACGCCAGCGCAGAACCATTGCGCTTGGAGTTTGCCGCACACCAAGCGTTGCCAAACAGAAGCTCCGCGAGTACATCGAAACCACGGGGGTCAACAATAAGCAGACCTTTACCTCAACCACAGCACCGGCGACAACGTTGCGCCTTCAAGCGGAAAAGTGGATTGCCTCACTTTCCACGCGGCGTCGCAAGCCGGTCAAACCCGCCACGATTTCGGGATGGCAACACTCATTGGATAAATGGGTTTTGCCAAATCTTGGCGACCTACTTCTCGCAGACGTGGGTAATGCCGCGCTAAAAGGGCTGATTGACAAGATGTCTTGCGCTGGGCTTTCTCCACAAACTATCGTGACGCACTCAAAGGTTGTAAAAATGGTGGTAGCCAGTGCTGTCAACGCCGAGGGGGGAAGAAATTCACCCGCGCAAATGGAATCACAACTTCGTCGGTATGCCAATTGTGGACCCGACGAAGCAACATCGTCCGGCTGTAACCCAAGCGAAGCTTCAAGAGATCCGTGCCGCCATCAAACCGCGGTACGCGGTCCTTGTGGATTTGCTCGCAGGCACAGGCCTTCGGATTGGAGAGGCTTTGGGCTTGAAGACGGACGACCTAACCCTGGAGTGCAGGATGTTACATGTTCGGCGAAGCATTTGGCATGGTCGCGAGCAAGCTCCGAAGACAGAGAATGCTGTTCGTGTGATCGACGTCCCGGAACAACTCGCACAAGTCATACGCGTGTACGTCGTTGGGAAGAAGGGTTACTTATTTTCCACGCGAAACGGCACTCCTCTGTCATCGAGGAATGTGCATCGAGGCTTATACGCCGCCAGTGCGACGTGCGGGTTCCATTCATTCAGACGGTATCGGGCGGCTGTGCTGCGCAAAGCCCAGGTACCCGAAGACCTGATTGGATTGTGGCTCGGGCACGCTCGAAGCCTTACAGACAGGTATGCCACACAGTTGAGAGAAGACGTTGCATACCGATCCGAGTGGTGCGAGCGTGCGGGCTTGGGCTTTCAGTTGGGCTACATTGGGCTACAAAATGTTGCGCCGATTGATTCCGAGAAAGTAGCGTAAACCAATATGGTGATAGGTTTTAGAATGGCGCGCCCGGAGAGATTCGAACTCCCGACCCTCTGCTTCGAAGATACATATTACAAAACTCTAAGTGCCGCTTCTGGTGTCGCTTACGAGGAAGCGCGTCACTTATCTCGCCCTTGAACTGGACCGAAGTTGGACTGACTTTCTCGCATCGTCTGCTGGGTCGTTTCAAGAGGATGATATATCGAAAGCTTTCGAAAAATCCCTGGGCATCTTGCCCTACTGCGCCCAAGGCAGGCGCGCTACCTCTTGGAAGTCCTTCCCTTCCAATCTTACCTCTGAAAACACAGAGTTTACCCAAAGAATTATGTAGTGGCACGATGTACGAGCATGTGGCTCCGCATGCATGGAGTCCCCTGAATTTCCCCCATAGCAAACAAGAGGCGAACGCATGGAGCCTAGCTGGCCGTATCGCCCGTTAGTCATATTATTCTCATATACATTGACATAAGCACACTAAAAGTGGTATTCATATTCATTGTATGAGAATTTTTGTAGATCGAACTTTCACATACATAGAGATAGACATCTAAACAATGAGTCTTAGCTACTATGAATGAGAACGTCGTGAAGCCCAAAGTTTCATTGACTCAATATGTGCAATCTTCGCCGCTCTTTACGCTTGATGAGCTTCGCGAACAATACGGCAAGAAAAGCCAAGACCGTTCCGTTCGCAACATGCTCTACCGGCTAAAGCGCCAGGGCCGTGTGCGGCAATTGACGAAGGAAGTCTATGCGGGAGCAATGACTGCTGCCTCGGTAAATCGATACACCGTGCCTTGCAAGCTTCGAAAAGATTCGGTTGTCGCATGTCATTCCGCCCTGGAATTCCTAGGCGTGGCCAACCAAATGTTTCAAACTGTCTACTACTTCTCGACCCGCGCGCGGAAGGATGTGGTCTTTAACGGCGTGACTTACCATTGCGTGACCCCGCCACGGCAACTGGCGCGCGCGCGCGCGTTGGACTTGCAAGTGGAATCGAGCCGCGACGACGTCCGCGTGACAGGTCGGGAGCGGTCTATAGTCGACTCCCTCATGTTTCTTGAATACAGCGGAGGAGCGGACGAACTGGATAGATCCCTCGCGATGTTTCCCTCATTTGATTTTGAAGCAGCTCTCGAATATCTCAAACTTCTCCGCATGCCTTGGCTGTATGCTCGATTGGGATTCCTACTGGACCGGAATGCCGAAAAGCTTTTCTTCCGCGGCAAACCGCGCGATCTCTTTCTCCGAAAACTGCCGAAGGGAGTTGCCTACCTCGGACAAAAGCGGCCCGGCAATCGCTGGGTGCCCACCTGGAATTTGATGGTACCCGAAGCACTCGCCCATTCGACCGATGGATTGATACGCACGTGAAACTCGACGCCTCCTATATCAATCGGATCGCTGAATCGGACGGTCTTGACGCATCGAATCTCGAGAAAGTAATCCGCCTAAGACAGCTACTTATCGAGTTTCACAAACATCCCTTCCTCCAGGGAAGACTCGTCCTCAAAGGCGGGACGGCCATCAACCTGTTCTATTTCGATCTCGCCCGACTCTCGGTCGACATCGATCTCAATTACATCGGGCAAATCGAACGTGAATCGATGTTGCTGGAGCGCTCCGAAATCGCAAAGGCCGTCGACCAAATAGTGACGGGACTCGGGTACAGACTCCAGCACGGCCCAGACGATCATGCACTGATGGGGTGGTATCTCGGGTATAGCAATCACATGAATGCTTCCGACCGGATCGAAGTTGAAATCAACTTCCTGATGCGCGCTTGTGCGCTCCCGAGCAAAGTGTTGACAGCCGTTTCCATCGGCGATGAGAAGCCTTGCAAGTTCGCAGTCTTGGCGATCGAGGAATTGTTTGCGGGAAAAATCAAGGCGATGATCGATCGTCATCACCCACGTGATCTGTACGACCTATTTCGTTTTGGTCGAACCCATCAAGCCCATGATCCCGAGTTGATGCGCAAACTCGCGGTGCTGTTTGCCAGCACTATGGAACGCGACCTGCGAACCTACGGACTGGGGCGATTTGATCAAATCGACGACGCCGAAATCACGCGTCTGTTGTATCCCCTGTTAAAAGCCGGAGACCGTCCAACGGGGGCCGAGATGTTCGCAGTCGCCGGGCCTATTCTTGAAGCTGTTCTGGACCATGGCCGCGAGGCGGCCTTTCTCGAAGCGATGGCCACAGGGCAATATCAGCCGGAACTCTTGTTTCCCAGCCATCCCGAAATTGTGGACCGAATCCGCCGCCACCCATCCCTATTGTGGAAGTCCGAAAACGTCGCCCGATATCTTTCGAGCCGAAAACGGACCCCGTAGGCGAATTCCTGGTTATGGTGAAATGCTTCTGTAGAAGAACGAGGTAACATGGGCAAACCACCCGATACCATCATACACATCAATTTCCTCGTCGATTTCTTGATGTTTGATCCACGCAGAATCTAAGACTTCATCACCGACGAGGAAATATCATCGCGGCCCTTCGCAAAATGCGTGTTGAAGTGCTCGGATTTCTCGGAACGCCAGACCGTCTGCTTAGAAGTCGCGTGACCATTTAATCAAAACTTGCCGTAGCGAGCGCAAGCAGAGGACGATCAGCAAGTTGTGACAAATGCTGATCAGCTACTTGCTCCTCCTTTATCACCTTTAAGCAGCCGTTTTGCCTCGATTTGTCACAAGTAGTATTACGTTATTACGACGGCAGGAGCGCGCCTGCCTTGGGCGCACCAAACGCGACTCCAACGGCTCCTTTTATTACTTCTAACTGCTAACGTTTCCAACAAATCGGGGAATCTGCTTTTCGCTCAAAGGTATCCCCAATGCCTTGAAAACACTCTATTCGTGCACAGTTCGAAACATCTGCTTTGCGCGACCAACATCGCCTAACGCTTTGACTCTGCTGCGGCGACTCACGCGTTGAGCCCTCCGTTGTTGTTCGTGGAGTGCCTTGCAAATCTCGTGGGTCTGTCCTGCCAGAAGTGTTGGAAGTAGCAATGAACGGTCGTCGTCAAGGATTGTTACAGCCGTCCGTTATCCTAATTGATTGATTCGACCTATAATTTCTCGAGTACCGATATTCGTTGCGAAGCATTCACTGGCGGTCTGCTTGCCTATTGCTTGTAACACAGCGAGCGCGAGTTGGGTTCCGTGAACCCTAACCCGCCACGTTACGGTACGGTCAGGAAATATTTCGAAAAGATCGTAGTCTTCGTCCACGCAACCAACTGTCTGGCTAATAGGGCCATGCTGTCTGGGCCATCACAGGACCGCGAGATACGTATCCAGTCCGGCCCGTAAATGCATCCCTAGAAGTCGTTTGGACAAATCTCAATTTATTTAGCATTCCATGATGCAATCTGTTTCTTCGTTGCCTTTTGCCTTACTGACTTCGTAAGGCTAGGCTTCGAAAGCTCGCGTTTGAGCGTTGCCAATAATGCCGCGTCAGATTCTGTTTTATTGGCCACGTTCTATACTGACGCAGGTCCTTTTGGTTTATCGCTTCTTAGTTCGTTCCTTTTCCAGAGGCTCGGCAGCCAAGAGCTTCCGGTTTCCGTGCGGTTCGTTTCGCAGGCCGCCCGCAACCAGAACGCACCGCTTACCGGCAGCGACGCCGCACGTAGGACAGCGGACGGACGATAATTGTTTGCGTGTCAGTTGTTTTATCTTCATTCCCCAAAAGGTTCGACTATTCCCGCACGCAAAACTGTCCCTTTTGAGACACTCTGTTATGACTTAAGACACATCAGATGTACACCATGACAAGCGGACGTTGAAAGATGGCAGGGCCGCTAAGTCACAGGAATGCCTATCGTTGAAAGGTTGCAAAGTCGATGTCGAGCCATCCTTTCGACCATCTTCCTGATTCTTTAGATTGGAGAAATTCGAGAGGGGCAAGAAGGGGGGCGGCCACAGCTATCGGGGCGATCCTGGGGCTGGCGCACGGTTGAAAACCCGATTTGCAAGCCGTATCTACGGTCGCGCCCTGTCGGAGAACGGATGATGTAGTGATGTCGCTTCTCGACGATTCGCTTGAATTAATGTTCCCACGGCACTCGAAATCAGGGGCGATCCAAGCTCAGAAGGCGATCCATGTGGTGCGGCCATTCGGATGCCGGAACACCTGCGCCCAAGGCAAACGCTAAATAGCTATGTGGTTGTCTCGTCTATGTCTTTCGCGCATCTTATATCACGGTTTATGGGGGTATTCGGCGGTTATTGTTCCCAAGTTCTTGTGCGGGACTGTGATTTGCGGGCAGACCTAAATTTTTCTAAGAGGACTCTTTTGGCCCCGCCCTAGCGCCGCCGGCACACCATGGCAAAAACAACCGGTCCTAAGCGTGTGTTGGTTCGACCCGCGGCGGACATGTTTGCCTTTGGACACTACGAGACTGCGCGGCCCTCTCGACTGCAGGAGATCGGGATTAGAATTCTCTCGGTCGGGTGGCACCATAAAAGACGAAGCCGGCCAGAAGCCCGCAGCTCCGCCCAAGCCGAAGCGAGATACGCCTCCAGACCCTGTCTGCCCTGAGCGAACTTCGCCGGATGCAAACGAACACCTGGTCCGACCTGAGGTGTGGGCCGGAGAAAACGCAAATCTAGGTGAGAACCCCGTGTCAAAGGCGCGTCCAAACCGCGACCCAAATCCGTCCAAATTAACCCAACGCGAAAAGCGCAAACGCGCGGAAGAAGCGCTACGCGCGAGCGAGGAACGCTATGCGCTTGTTGCGCGCGGCACTAACGACTGGCTATGGGACTGGAATCTAGAAACCAACAAAATCTATTTTTCGATCTACTGGAAATCTATGCTTGGGTTAGCGGACAGCGAGGTCGCAGACAGCCCGGAGGAGTGGTTTAACCGGGTGCACCCTGAGGACATCGCGCGTGTAAAGGCGCAGATCACCTCACACCTTGAAGGGCTTACCCCCCACTTTGAAAGCGAACATCGCATGTTCCACAAGGACGGGACCTATCGTTGGGTGCTGAGCCGAGGGATTGCCATTCGCAATGTGGACGGTAAGGCCGCTCGCATGGCCGGATCCCAGATAGACATCACTGATCGCAGGGCGACCGAGCAACGATGGCAGCACGATGCGTTTCATGATGAGCTAACGGGTCTACCCAACCGAGTCTCGCTCATTGACCGTTTGGGGCTCTCAATCGTGCGCACAAAACACCCGGGGGACTACTCGTTTGCGGTGCTCTTCCTGGATATTGATCGCTTCAAGATCATTAACGATAGCCTAGGGCATCTGACCGGGGATGAACTGCTTATCGCGATCGCTCGAAGACTAAAGACGGGCCTGCGCTCGGGAGCCACGATCGCGCGTTTTGGAGGAGACGAGTTCGCGATTCTCCTGGACGATGTCCAAGATGTCACCGATGCGACACGAGTAGCCGAGCGGATCCAAAAGATACTGGCGGCGCCGTTCAACCTTAGTGGGCAGGAGGTGTTTCTTACCGCCAGCATTGGAATCGCCCTGGAAGGGGCAGCGGGTGAGCGACCCGAGGACGTCCTGCACAATGCGGATATGGCGATGTATCGTGCCAAGGCGCGGGGCAAGGCGTGTTATGAAAGGTTTGATGTTGGCATGCGTGCCAGCGCAGTGGCGCGCTTGCAGTTGGAGTCCAACTTGCGACGGGCCGCCGAGCGGGAAGAGTTTCGACTTTATTTCCAGCCGATTGCGTCGCTCAAGGACGGCGCCATCACCGGTGCAGAAGCTCTGCTGCGCTGGGAGCACCCAGAACGTGGCCTTATTTCCCCTGCGGAATTCATTCCGCAGGCCGAGGAGACAGGGCTTATCGTACCCATCGGCGAATGGGTCCTGCGAACGGCCTGTGCTCAAGCCCGTGCCTGGCATGCTGCCGGACATTCGGACCTGCGAGTGACGGTCAATTTTTCAGCACGTCAGTTTGAGCACCCCAATCTTGCAGAACTGATTAGAGCGGTGCTCAAAGAAACTGGTCTGGCTGCCTCGGCTCTCGAACTGGAGATTACGGAGAGCATCGCCATGAAGGATGTCGACTTCAGCGGGGAAATCTTGACGGAGTTAAGCACCGATGGCATTCACATCTCGATTGATGATTTCGGGACAGGTTCCTCCTGCTTGAGATACTTGAAGCGATTTCCAATCGATATCTTAAAAATCGATCAGACTTTTGTGAGGGACCTGACGAGCGATATTAGCGACGCGGCGATAACCGCAGCCATGATTACGATGGCTCATACCCTTGAATTGAAGGTGATTGCCGAGGGGGTGGAAACGGAGGAGCAACTGGAGTTCCTATGTTCCCGTCGATGTGACGAGATACAGGGCTACCTGTTTAGCCGTCCCGTGCCAGCGGAAGCGTTTACGAAGCTATTGCACGAAGGACGAAATCTATTCAGCGTTGGGGTTCTCGGCAAAACAAGATAAAGCATCTGAGATGACGCTTTAAAGACTGAACTCTCGCGGTTCAAGTTGTATGGCCAGGGCCACGACTGCGACAGTAGCCCAGTCTTCGTGCAATTGCGAACCCGTGATCGTTTGCTCCCATCAAGCCATCGCCTTCATGCTCTTGAGAGCTGCCATCGAGTACACCGCGCACATGAGACTAATGCCGACGAGAGTTCCAACGGCCAACATAACGTAGGATAGAGAACATTAATTTGTCACTGTGTGTTATAAGAATTGTGTATCTGCCCCTCAACTGAACCGCCAAAGAGTCACGCCAGGCGCGACTCAAGAGAGGAATGCGCGACACTCTCCAGCCCCTCCCAGTAGTCGCTGATATGTAAAGCAGTACGAGTGCGAGTGGCGAAACTGAGTTTTTGGAATTGTCGGAGGCCCAGCCCGGCTGGCGGCTGAAGGCGTTCACGCGATTGCCACGTCACGCCGGAACTAGCGTTCGAAACGCAGCGAGCAGATCGTCAGCGCGGTTCTTGTGGCTATCACGCGCTACAATCAATTTGCCCCTGAGGGGGCGGAACCTGAGTCGAAGAGGCAGGAATGAAAGTACAGAACCAAGATTTCGATCAATTCCAAAAATCTACCGACGACAAGACTTCCAGCCCGCCTTCGGAGATATTCGACGTTCTTTGGACGGCGCTCATTGAAATCCTAGGTTCGCCCGCGACAGCGACTCTGTTGCGGAGGAGCGCAAAGAGGCGGCTGGGAGATTTCCCGGAACTTGGAGAGCTTGCCATCACGCGAAAAGGATTTGAATATGCCTATGCCGTTCCGGCAGATTGGAAGCACGCAAACGAACGGTCAAACGCCGCGCTTCAAGCCCTCGTACAAGATCTCTACTCCTTGCTATTCGAGCTGACCGGACCGGTTGTCTTGCGCCGGTTGGAGGCGTTGCCACAACTGGCGAAGTGGGGTCTGTCTCTTTCGGAGGACAAATGAAGACCAGACAGAAACCCACGCTGCAACTCGAGAGCACTGGCGATGAATCGTTTGATGCGATTCTCGGCGGCGGAATTCCCTCACAGTCGGTTGTTGTTATCGCCGGTGAGCCGGGTTCTGGCAAGACGGTGCTAACGCTCCAGATCCTGTTTCGCGCGGCTCGTGAAGGGAAAAAATGTCTGTACTTTACGACCCTGTCAGAGCCTGCGATCAAAGTCATCCGGTACATGCAGCTCTTCGATTTCTTCGATGCCGCGCTAGTCGACAAGCAGCTCGTGATCGCCGACCTCAGTGCCGCCGTGAGGAAGGGCGCCGATAGCACCCTAACCGAACTTTCGGCAATGATCGAGAAGCATCAACCGGCATTCGTAGCTATCGACAGCTTCCGTGCGATTGCTGACCATATTGATACCGGACACGTCGCGCGGTCGTTCGTCTACGATCTCGCCACGCAGACGGCGAGCTGGGGTGTTACGACTTTCCTCATTGGCGAGTACGTTCCAGATGAATTCTCGAAGTACGCTGAATTTGCGATCGCCGATGGGATCCTGCGATTGGGCGCAGAAAAACAGGAACTGACATCGGTTCGCGAAATAGAGGTATTGAAGCTCAGGGGCATGGACTACGTGTCGGGCATCCACTTTCTTGAGATCAGCGACAAAGGTGTCTTCGTGTTCCCGCGTGTCCGTGCGCCTAAACAAGCGGACGTTCCCCGCGTTCAGAAGCTCGCGAGAGTGTCGACCGGAATCGACGGACTCGACGAACTGTTCGGTGGCGGAATCCCGAGTAACGGCAGCACGCTGCTTACGGGCGCGTCGGGCACTGGGAAAACGATACTCAGCCTTCAGTTCCTGTTGGCGGGAGCCCGTCAAGGAGAGAAGGGCATTCTCTTCACCTTAGAAGAGACGCCGGACCAGATCCGGACGATAGCGGCCAGCCTCAGTTTGGACTTGTCGGAGATGGAGCGAAAGGGTCTGCTGCTGATCAGCTATATCTCACCTGTAGAGCTCTCGACCGATCGTTACCTCCAGACCGCTCGGGAACGGCTGCTCACAAGTAAAGCACGGCGCGCCGTCTTCGACAGTCTGACCTCGATGCAGCTTGGCGTGCCATCCGAGCGCCGCTTCAAGGAACTGGTGTATTCGCTCAGCAAGCACATGCACGCTGCCGATGTAACGCTCTTGATGACCCTCGAGTCACCTCAACTTCTTGGCACCGAGGAACTATCCGGGCACGGTATCTCGTTTATTGCGGATAACCTGTTACGACTCCAATACATTGAGGTTGACGGGAGGCTTGAGCGGGGCATCTCGATCTTGAAAGCACGAGGGATAAAGCACCAAACCCAGGTTCGACTGCTCAGGATTGGGCATGGCGGCGTGACACTTACCGATGCTGACTTGAGCGGCCGACGCGGTCTCTTAACCGGGAGAAGAGCACCGGCCAAAGTGAGATCGAAGCGATGAAGTCTTCTGTTCGCGCCCGAATAGATTCCGCTCAGATCGTGAGTGGCTTGGCGGAGATCGCCCGTTTGCTAGGGCCGGAAGAAATCACGGATGCGAGGGTTCGTCGCGTGCTCGAGTTGCTCGACCGCCTCGTTCCCTATGAATGTTGCGCGTTGCTGGTGGGCCCCTCGAAGAACGCGCATCTTTTCACGATTCCCGACCCGGCCGCAACAACGCGCGCGGCTCTTCAATCGTCGCTCTCGGACATGCTGCACGTGATGGAGGGAAATCGCGATATCGAACCATCCGGCACCGGTTCAGGCCATCTCGTGCTGCCGGTCATCGGAGCAGACCGAATCATCGGTGTGCTGCAGGTGGAACGCCATGACACCTATGACCTCCACCATGTCCAACTGCTTTCCACCGTGGCCTCCCAGCTAGGGGGCTATTTAGCCATGGTGGAGCTAAAGGATCGTGAGCGCCGAGCGCAAGAAGTGCTCCGCGAAAGTGAGTCACGTCTGCGCGTGATGTCCGAGCATGATGGTCTCACCAAGTTGCCCAACCGCTTGTTGCTGAAGGACCGGCTAACCCACGCAATTTCACTAGCCCGTCGCAATCACAAACAGCTGGCAGTGTTGTTCTTGGATTTGGATGGTTTCAAGCACATCAATGACTCCCTCGGACACTCCATTGGCGACAAACTCCTCCAATCCGTAGCAGCATGCTTGTCGGCCTGTGTCCGCAAATCTGACACGGTAAGCCGCCAGGGTGGCGATGAATTTGTGATACTGCTTTCAGAAGTCACACACGCAGGAGATGCAGCTGTTAGTGCTGCAAAGATCCTCACCGAGCTTAAGAAAACGCACAGCATCGACGACCACAGTCTTCGCATTACCGTGAGCATCGGCGTAAGCACCTACCCCGACAACGGCGAAGATGCGGAGACGCTGATCAAGAATGCCGACACGGCGATGTATCACGCCAAGGAATGTGGGTGCGACAATTACAAGTTCTTTAGCCCAGATATGAGTCTGCAGGCCGTCGCGCGCCAATCCCTGGAAGGCCAGCTGCGATATGCTCTTGAACGCCAGGAGTTGTTGTTGCATTACCAGCCGAAGATAAATCTTAAAACAGGAGACATCACTAGTGTCGAGGCGCTCGTACGTTGGCAACATCCAGAGTATGGGCTGCTTCTTCCTGCACAATTCCTGACCATCGCCGAAGACACGGGTATGATCATTGCAATCGGCCAATGGGTCCTATGCGAGGCATGCAGGCAAACGCGGGAATGGCTTGATGCAGGCCTGCCAGCCGTCCCGGTGGCAGTCAACGTTTCGTCGCTGGAATTTCGGAGCGAGCAGTTTCTCGAAGGCGTTCAAGTTGCTCTGAAGAATACCTGCCTGGATTCGAGATATTTCGAGCTCGAATTAACCGAAACCGTTCTCATGCAACATGCTGAGTCCACCGCATTCGCGCTTGGACAACTCAAAGCCATGGGTGTGCGACTGGCCGTGGATGACTTTGGCACCGGCTATTTCAGTTTAAGCTATCTGACTCGATTTCCCATTGACGCCCTGAAGCTCGACTGGTCGTTGATCCACAATATTATTGACAGTTCAGATGATGCTATCATTGCCGCTGCTGTCATCAGCATGGGTAAAAGTCTCAAGCATAGAGTGATCGCTGAGGGTGTAGAAACACCAGAGCAGTTGGCATTTCTTCAGAACCATGGCTGCGATGAGGGGCAAGGATACTGGTTCAGTCTGCCCTTGGTTGCACAGCAGTTCGCGAACTTACTTGAAACGGGAATATCAGGAACTGTTTGGAATTTATGGCGATGAACACTTCTGTTCGGAACCCAATAGATTCCGCTCAGATCGTGAGTGGCTTGGCGGAGATCGCCCGTTTGTTGGAGTCGGAAGAAAGCAGGGATGCGAGGGTTCGTCGCGTGCTCGAGTTGCTCGACCGCCTCGTTCCCTATGAATGTTGCGCGTTGCTGGTGGGCCCCTCGAAGAACGCGCATCTTTTCACGATTCCCGACCCGGCCGCAACAACGCGCGCGGCTCTTCAATCGTCGCTCTCGGACATGCTGCACGTGATGGAGGGAAATCGCGATATCGAACCTTCCGGCACCGGTTCAGGCCATCTCGTGCTGCCGGTCATCGGAGCAGACCGAATCATCGGCGTGCTGCAAGTGGAACGAAATGACACTTATGATCTCCAGCATGTCCAACTGCTTTCCACCGTCGCCTCTCAGCTGGGGGCCTATTGGGGGATGGTGGACCTAAGAGATCGTGAGCGTCGAGCGCAGGACGTGATCAACGAAAATGAGCAGCGGCTGCGTTTCATGGCTGAAACGATGCCGCAAAAAATCTTCACTGCCAAGCCGGACGGCGCTGTCGATTACTTCAATCGGCAATGGATGGAGTTTACTGGTCTTTCATTCGAACAGATCAAGGATTGGGCCTGGACGCAATTTATTCATCCCGATGACGTGGAGGAAAATATTCGCCGCTGGAAGCATTGCGTCGACACCGGCGACAATTTCCAATTGGAATATCGTTTCCGGCGCAAGGACGGCATCTACCGCTGGCACTTGAGCCGTGCTCAAGCGATGCGCGACGCCGAGGGCAACGTTCTCCTGTGGATCGGCTCGAACACCGACATCGACGACCAGAAGCGCACTGAAGAAACGCTCCACGAAAACGAGGCGCGGCTCCGCACGCTAGCAGACACGCTGGAAACCCAAGTCCGAGTTCGGACAAAAGAACTCGAACAGCGAAATACAGAAGTGCTGAGGCAGTCGGAGCAGCTTCGAGAACTCTCGCACAGGTTGATACAAACACAAGACCAGGAAAGGCGGCATATTGCGCGCGAACTGCACGACAGCGCGGGGCAAGTGTTAACGGCGCTGGGCATGAATCTTGCACGGGTAGTCGAACACGCCAAACGAAATGCTCCCGACCTCGCCAAGGAGGCGGAAGAAAGCCAGCAATTGGTTCAACAATTAAGCCAAGAAATACGCACGACATCTTACCTATTGCATCCACCGCTTTTAGACGAAATGGGACTGCCCGAAGCGCTTCGTTGGTACATTCAGGGCCTGAAAGAACGCAGCCGCCTAGATATCACGCTGACCATTGCCGACGACTTTGGAAGACTCTCCGACGAAATGGAACTGGTAATATTTCGCCTCGTGCAGGAGTGCTTGACGAACGTCCATCGCCACTCCGGAAGTAAGAAAGCAACGCTTCGTATTACCCGCGAAACCGAGAGCGTTTCCTTGGAGGTTAAAGATGAAGGCAACGGCATATCGCCCCAACGGCTTCGCGAGATTCAATCGGAAGGTTCAGGGTTAGGAATAAGGGGCATGCGTGAGCGCGTCCGTCGATTGTACGGCAATATGAATGTGGAGTCGAACGGCGGCACTATAGTCTCATTCAGGTTTCCAGTCCCCCAACACCGGGCATTCAAAACGAGAGAGTATAACCCAAATAGTTTAGGTCCCTGATACCGAATAAAATGGTAGTGGGCAGGTTTCGATGAAGATGCATACTCTGTGTACCCATGCGAATTCTTATCGCCGACGACAGTGAACTGGTCCGACAGGGCATAAAAGGACTTCTGTCATCGGTAACAAATTGGATGGTTTGCGGAGAAGCGAAGAATGGGGCCGAGGCAATCCAAAAAGCGCTTGAGCTCCTGCCTGATCTCATTCTTCTGGATATAAGCATGCCAGGTCTGAACGGGCTGCAAGCAGCGCGTCTCCTCATCGAATTGCAACCGCCAGTTAAGAAACTTGAGGACCACGGCCACCTTTGAGACGACGTGCGTTGCTTTCCGCCTGGTTTCCTCTTACTGGCCCAAGCTCACGGGACATCGGTAGCCTCCTCTGATAGAGGTAGGCGAACATGCAACCATGCCGTAACGCCTCAAGTTCCGGTTTCGAGTACCGTGGTCGGGCGACAAAAAATACGTGTTGTGCTGTATGTATACCCCTGATTATTCCGCTTAGCTTTAGAGATGGCTATCAGGGCTGGTGTTGAAATGAAAGCAATTGATCGAAGGGTCCGAATCCTGATTGCCGACGACCAGCCAGTCATAAGAAAAATGGTGCGGTCCATGTTGCCTCAGTGGTCGGGTCAAAAGCGGCCAACGGTGGTCAGGTCAAAACCGGCCAACGGATGTGGCCCGGGACATGGTTCTTCTATCCCATCCTCTCTTGATCAGGCAAGTCCGTTTTCGTTCTCCAACTCCTTGGTCCGCATTTCAGGATGTGACCGTGGTGTAGCAGGCGGTCGAGCATGGCGGTGACGGCCGCGCTGTCTCCGAGCAGTTTGCCCCAGTCTTCCACAGGGCGGTTGGAAGTCAGTAGCGTGCTGGCACGCTCGTGACGACGCATGACGATCTCCAGGAGTTCTTCTGCCGCTGTGGACGCTAACTTGCGCATACCCAGATCATCGATGATGAGCAGCGGCACGGTGGCCAGGAGTTCCATATGCTCCTTGCGGGTTCCGTCGATGGTGGATTCAGCGATTTCCTCGAGCAGAGTGTGGGCCTCGCGGTAGAGCACGCGATAGCCCTGTCCGATCGCCGCTTGTCCGATGGCCTGGGCCAAGTGACTCTTGCCAGTGCCGGGTGAACCTAGAAAAAGTGAGTCTTCGTGGCGAGAGACGAACGCAGCTGTCGCCAGATCGAAAACCAGACTTCGATTCATCTTTTTGTTGAAGTTGAAATCGAAGTTGTCGAGGGTTTTCTGCGGATCGCGAAACTGCGCTTGTTTTCTTCGTCGCTCCAGCAGCCGGTCGGTTCGGCGTGTGAGTTCGTCCGATACCAGACAGGAGAGGAAGTCGATGGGCGCCATCGGTTCCGCCTGGGCCTGGTGCAGACGCGTCTCGAGTACGGCAGCGATGCCTCCGAGGCGCAGTTGTCGTAATGCACTGTTTAATTCGATCAGATTCATTCTGGTTGCTCCTTGAGTTTGAGATTGATGAAGTCGCGATACTCGGTGAGTTCACGGATCTGCGGATCGACCTGCCGGAGAGTCAGTTGTGGGCGGCGCTCGAGATAACGGCGCACGAAGCGATACTTCGGCACACCGATCTCGATGGCCGCAGCACAGGCATCTTCCAGAGCCGCCGTACCGTATTTCTTGGCTAAGGAGAGGATCCCCAGGATGCGGCGAATCCCCACCTCACCTTGGCGCTGATAGATGGCCACACACAGTACGCCGACCTGGGTTCCAGCATGGCCCGCTCGGCGCAACAGCTGAGCGGTACTGAACGGCATTTTCTTTGGGTAGTCTTCGCTCTGGATGCGATACCAGCCGCGTTTCTGGCGGATATGCTCACGGAGAAGTTGATTCGTGCTGGGATGCAGGATGCGCACGTGCAGCGCATCCCATTGCACTTTGACGCTTCGTCCGATCCACCCCGGAGGCAGGCCGTAATAGGCTGCTTCGACCTCCACGCAGCCATCCAGATGTACGACGCGTTCTCCATACTGGTAGTAGCGGAAGGGTTCCAGCGGAAGAGGAAGTAGGGAGGGTTTTTCCTCGGTGAACATGGCTGCCACTTGCCGTTTCGTGGTGCCATGAATACGCGTATCTGCCCAGCGTTCTTCCCAGCGATCCAGATAAGCCTGCGCTTCTTCCAAACTCTCGAAGCGCAGACCTTTGAGAGGAGTTTTCTGTGCGTGTCCGACACCCGCTTCCACTTTTCCTTTTCGATCGGGATCTTTAATCCGGCAAGGCATGGCCGCGACGCCGTAGTGTGCGAGCACATCCCGAAAGAGTGGATTGAGAGTAGGATCGTAGATGTCCGGTACGATGACTCCCTCGCGCAGATTATCGAGCACCACGATGCGAGGACACCCACCGAGTCGAGGGAAGGCTTTCTCATGTAGCTCGGCCCAGACACGGGAACTCGAACGGAATAACAGCAAGCGTACGGACTTACGGCTGTAGCCCAGGGTCAGCACGAACAGTCGCGTTCGTCGGTATTTTCCGCTTTGCGGGTCGCGCACCATCGGGCCCGATCCGTAATCGACCTGGGCCTCTTCTCCGGCGGCGGTCTGGATGATCCCAACGGCTTGTGGCAGCTCGGATCCGTGAAGCTTGTGAACAAAACGCTTCACGCTTTGGTAGCCACCTGGAAAGCCGTGATCGGAAACCAAGTCCTGCCAAATGGCCATAGCATTCCGGCCGCGACTCAGCCCCTGCTGAATGAGTTCGCGGTAGGGCTCGCAGGCGGTGGTCACCCGATCCTGGTTGCCCGTTGGAGGTGAAATCGGAGGGCCTAAGTTGGTGGTCACCTCGTTGGCCGGTTTTGAATCAGCCGCGTCGGTGGTCACCTCATTGGCCGGTTTTGCCGGCGCTCGCCGTCCCCAGGCACCGGGCGGTCGTACCGCGATCCCGGCCGCCTTCAGGTAAGCGCCTGCTGTTTCTCGACGCACACCGGTGGCTTGCTCGATGCGACGTAGAGGCCATCCGAGCTTCCCCAGTGCAACGACTTGTTGTTTTTTCTCTTCGCTCAAGACATTGCTCATGCTGACGGAGGCTACAGGCCCTCTCGCCAGAGTCAATGTCCCGGGCTTTACCGTTGGCCGGTTTTCAGGTGACCTTCATTGGCCGGTTTTGGGTGATCACTGAGGCGTGAGGCAAGGTGTGAATGTGGTGGTCGCTCAGGCGAATAAGTTGGCTCATGGCACAGAAAAGACCTTTGAAGATACGAAACAACACGTAAAAGAAGCCGCTGAGGCAGGTGGGCAGGCTTACCGAGAAGCAAAAACTACATCTGCCTAATCGTGCCTTCCTTATTTGAATCCTGCCTCGAAGAATACTATAGCTAGAGGGAAAGTAGTCCCCAGGTATAGCAGAGTCGTTTCATGATTTTCCTCCGTGCCTGATCGCGAACAATTGAGATCTACGCACCATCGAAGGACTGGCTGGCCCCCCGAGCAATGCCAACAACCGACACTTTTCCCACCGGAATTGCATTCTTGCAACTTGCCAGGATGAGGAGGCGCGCCAGCAACTCCCTATTTGCAAGAATAAAGACCCTAGAAAGCAGGAAACCCGCTCCGATGAGGGCTGCTACGACGCAGATGGCGATCATGATGTACCAGAAATGACTCAATGCACTAAGGGCCGTTAGAACGACAAGTGCCATGATTTCACAGCCATAGTCGCGCTTTGCCGTCATCGCTGGCCCCTGCGACAGTGTTCACCAGTATTTACTCCCGCGGTCGCTGCCGGGCGTAATCGAGGACAATCCTGTGCTAGTATTCCCCGCAACGGTTTTGCATGGTCGCTCATATTAAGCGCATGAAGGATAGCGATTGCGTCCGATCCGGACAATCGGGGTTTCTATGTAAATTGGGCGGGATCAATACAGGGTGAATCTTTTAGAGAATCAAAATGCGTTAGCGGAGGCGGGCAGATTCTTTGACTTAACTCCGATGGCGCTTACATATATCGCATATAGCTAGCTCTCAGAGATATCGCCCCCTTTTTAAGGAGTTGCTTGCGGCCATTTGCGTTGTCTACAGACTTTTTTGTAGTCGCGGCTGGAGGCAATAACCTCCGGCTCAATGGGGACCATCGTGAAGCCACTTCGCATACTGATTGCCGACGATCATGATTTGGTGCGGCGTGGAGTTAAGGCGCTGCTTCAGTCACACGCGGGTTGGCAAATTTGCGGGGAAGCTGTCACGGGTCGTGAGGCCGTCAGCAAAACGGAAGAGCTAAAACCGGATATCGTAATCCTGGATATCAGCATGCCGGATCTGAACGGCCTGGAAGCGGCGAGAAGGATTCGAAAGGCATCGACCAATACTGAAGTCCTGATTTTGTCCATGCATTACTCCGATCAATTGATACGTGAAATTATCGATGCCGGGGTCCGCGGATATATCGTGAAATCGGACTCGGACCGTGACCTCATCATCGCTGTCGAAACTCTCGCCAAGCACCAACCTTTCTTTACACCTCTCGCGACGGAAGTGATTCTGAGCAATTTCAACACGGGTGGGCCCGTTACGAAGGTCCCGGAATCGGTCCGCGACCGCCTCACGTCACGCGAGCGGGAAATAGTTCAGCTGCTGGCTGAGGGCAAGAGCAGCAAGGAAATCGCTTCGTCTTTGAACCTCAGCGTTAAGACAGTCGAGACGCATCGCGCCAATATCATGCGCAAGCTGGACATGCATAGCGTGAGTGATTTGGTGCGTTATGCGGTACGCAACCAGATCATTGAGCCTTGAAGGGCTCTTATTTTTCGAGAAGGCGTTGCTGAATCCGGTCTTTTGTACCCACGTGGGACATTCTGCTTGTCCGGTTGTGGAACAAATTGCTGGTATAAAACGAGATGGAATTCCCTCCCCGTCGTTGTGATACCGGATAGATTCGGGCGGCAACGAGTACTAGGAATACTAGAAATACGCCGAGCTCAACATACAGTAAATTTCCCATCGTTCTGATGAGTTCACAGTATTCTCCGGGAATTCCGCCTTTAGCATGATCGGTGCATGGAAGCAATCGCGAGTTCTACCAAAATAAAATCCAATAACGGGCAGACTTTCAATACCCAGGCTCTCCTCGATTCGGCCTGCGTGGCGAGAACAGTTGTGCAGCTTCGAAAGTCACAGCAGGCCTACGCTCAAGGTGATCCCGCTACGAGTGTGATGTACATTCAAGAAGGCAAAGTAAAGCTCTCCGTTGTCAATGAAGTCGGCAAAGAAGCAATTGTGGCAATTTTGGGACCGGCCGACTTCTTTGGTGAGGGGTGCTTGGCAGGTCAATCTGTTCGGATGGGGACGGCGACCGCGCTCATGCCCACGACTGTGTCCATTATTCAAAAAAACGATATGATGCGTGCGATCCACTCTGAACGTACGTTCCCAGACCGCTTTATGTCTTATCTACTTTCTCGAAAGCTCCGCACCGAGGAGGACTTGATAGATCACCTTTTTAACTCCAGCGAGAAACGCCTGGCTCGCGCACTGCTGCTGCTTACTGGCTACGGCAAGCAAGAACTACCACAAAAGATGCTTCCCAAAGTATCACAGGAAATGCTAGCAGAAATGGTTGGCACAACGCGCTCCCGGATCAACCTCTTCATGAATAAATTCAGGAGGTTGGGCTATGTTCGATACGAAGGCAGTCTCCACATTAATTCTTCGCTCCTGAATGTTCTCCTGCACGAGTAAGCGCCAAGTTTTACACGGCGTCATATCGACCATACTCGGCAATCCTGTGCTCGCAGTTTCTGTTTGCCAACCCTTGGATCCAGTGAATATGTTCACAATAAGGAAGCACGCTGGGACCGCAGGAACTCAAGCCATTCCTCCATTCGTTCACCCAAAATAGTGCATACGCCTGAAATTGGCATACCGGGGCGCACGCCTTCGCAGTAGGTTGACAGAACTCCTTCAGGCATTTTCCCTCGATAGGATTTCGTTGAAGGGCGCCGAGCCAGGAAGAATATGCTTCGGTCGGCAACGGAGCACGTACGCGATAGATGCGCCAACAGGCGTCTATAATTGGCCAGGATTTGCAGGCACGTGGGGCTGCCTAGCCGGGGTGGAGCGCCGGTTGTTGCGAGCCGCCAAGAATAAAGCACCGTTCGTTTTCGCCGCGCGCGACATTTTTAAGGCCCGGCTTGCCCGGCCCATAACCAGCGGAGTACTTTATGCGTTGTGGTTATGCGGTCTTGTTTCCTGATATGAGCAGCGCTACGCCGCCAACCAAGGCTAATCCACCCAGAATGGGAGGCAACGGAATGGTCTTATGCTCTTCCTTTGTGGCTTGAATTGGACCAATATCCAGCACCTTCTTGTGGGTAGTGTACGTAATTCCCTGGTATGTGAGAGCAACGACGCCAAGGACGATTAATAGGATCCCAACGATTGATGAGCTTTTCACGACACCCCCTCAATTTTCGTCAGGCTTGTTTCGAAGTCCGGTCGTCCAGGCAAACCTCGTCGCCCGTTCACGAGTTCCGCCGGAGCAATCCGCCAGCAAGCGAAACCAAGAACAGGATTAGGAAAATATAGAACAGCAATCTCGCGATGCTCACTGCTGCGGCCGCAATTCCCAAAAAACCGAAGGCCGCGGCGATCAGCGCGATAACGAAGAAGATAACGGCCCATCGCAACATGATCCCTCCTCGATGCCATTCGTCCCAAGATGCTTTCCTGCATGTGCCATTTTGCGGCCCCCTGGAGGAATCTCACAATACGCTCATTCTGGTATGCATCGACGGAATTGACAGTAGACCCTAACTGTTTGTAGTTCCGTAGCTTAAAGCTCACTTGGCAGGCGTGATGCTCCTCCGCGCGGCTAACTTAAGAAACTATGGGGGAGATTTTTCGTGATAATTTCACGTCCGAAACGCATTCATGGGCGCATGGTTGCGATCATTCCAATTGAGGCGAGCAACATCACAGCGGTAGTCAACCATCCAGCAAACAGAAGGTAGGGAGGCAGCGTAAATTTTCCCATCACTTTAGAGTTTTGGGACAGAAGCATCATAAACACCATTACTGGGCCCGCCACAACGCCATTGACTACCGCCGACCAGAAGAGCGCCTTGATCGGATTCAAATGCAAGAAATTCAGAAGAAGACCAACAAGGGTTGCGATGCCGATTGTCGCGTAGAAGCGGATCGCGCGCTTTGGTTTTTTCTCCAAACTTGCGGCCCACTGAAACGTTTCGCTCACTCCGTAGGCTGCCGAACCTGCAAGGACGGGAACGGCAAGCAGACCGGTTCCCAGGATTCCCAAGACGAATAGCAAAAATGTGAATCGGCCGGCAAGAGGCTCCAGGGCACGAGCGGCTTGGTCGGCGGTCTGAATTTCGGTGATGCCGTGGGCGTGGAGAGTTGCGGCCGTGGTCAGAATAATGAAAAACGCCACGGCGTTGGAGAAGAACATTCCGAGATACGTGTCGAACCTGATTCGCTGAAATTGCACAGGTGCCTGCTGGGGAGCTTTCTTGAGAGGTTTCTCATCCGCATTGAGGGTGACATCTTCGACTTCCTGGGATGCCTGCCAGAAAAACAAGTAAGGACTAATCGTCGTTCCGAGAATCGCGATGAGCGCCGTGAGGGAGTCACCGCGAAGCGAGAGAGAAGGCAAGAATGTCGCACGAATCGCTCCCCATCTGGGCTCATGCAGGAGGATGGCCGTCAAAACATAGGCGAAGAGCGCCACGGTCAGCCACTTGAGATATTTCACATAGCTTGTGTATGGGACCAGAATCTGCAAACCCACACAGACACAGCCAAGTATGACAACGTAAAGGGTCGAAGCACCAGGTAGCAACAGCTTCGCGGCGGCGCCCATCGCACCTATATCCGCTCCGAGGTTGAATATATTCGCGATCAAAAGCAGGGAAACGATAACGTACAGAAGAGGTTTGGGAAAATGGCGGCGAATATTGCCTGCGATTCCCATTCCACTCACGCGCCCAATACGCGCGCTGATCTCCTGGATCGCCGCCATTAGCGGGTACGAAAAGAACATCGTCCAGAGCATGCCGTATCCGAATTGCGCTCCAACCTGAGAATATGTCGCAATTCCGCTCGGATCGTCGTCCGCAGCTCCGGTAATCAATCCCGGTCCCAGCTTCCAGAGAATGGCTCGGGCTCGAGATGCCTTAATTTTATTCGGTGTACCGCCGGCGCCCTTTGCTTCGCCCTTCTTCGTCACAGCAAGACCCATTCATCGAAATAGGGATTCGCAAATCGAAGACAACAACGGTTTGCCGCAACCAATCGCACGCCGCCGGGGACCTCTTGGGTCAAAGCGATTCCAGTCCAAGAGATCTCGTGTTGTTGATTTGGCAGATCAATGCCCTTTGCTGTGCCCTTTCTCTTTATGCTGTTTCAACACCGTGCGTGCTGCCACTTCTGCAGCTCGCTTGCCGTAGCGACCTGATCCTTCGGCGCTCTCCTTAATATGTTCGTACTGCCTTTGTTCCTTGGTACCCACTCCGCGCAAATGTTTTTTCCCAGGCATTGGCCTTCTCCTTTCCGCGGATCGCCAATGGCGCCCCCGCGTTCCCGTTCTCCGTTGTGTTAGCGACTGCATTAATTCTTACCGCAAACGAAGACCACCGCGATACTAAAAAGTTGTGTGCCAACAATGAATCGGGCCAACTTGGTAGTTTTGTAAAGGACGACCTTGTATCTCACCTCGTAACTCGCCTGGGCACGGGCCTCTACTGGGTTCTCCTCACTGTAGTCAATGTTATGCCGTATTCCGAATACACTTGCAAAAGTGATCTCCTAGACAGCTAAAGGCGTGCAACGCCCGGCGATGAATTCTTCACTGCCGGAGTTTTCGGCGTGAATTAGCCGGAGGCAGCTGCAAACGTCCAAGGAGGAAGGTCATGAACTGGGATCAAGTTGAGGGCAAATGGAAACAGTACAAAGGCAAAGTCAAGGAAAAGTGGGGCAAGCTCACCGATGACGATATCGACGTCATCGACGGCAAGCGCCAACAACTCGTTGGAAAGATTCAGCATCACTACGGGCTCGCGAAAGACGCCGCGGAGAAGCAGGCGGACGAGTTCGTGAAGGCTTTGCAGGCGGAAGATAGAGAAGAGGCCAAAAAAGAAGGCCGGGAAGAAGGCAGGGAACAAGAAAAAGCGCGACGAGCGGGCCAACGATAGATCCAGGGCCTCTCAATATTTCGGGCGAAGCGCCTTGACTCGGCCGGGCGTTTCGCCTATCTATTTTGAAAAGGAGTACCGTGGCTGGCACCAACGCAAGTGCAAGCTAGGGAGCGACGGCTCATTTTAATCCGAGGGGCGGCCACGATCGAGTCCGAACCTGGGATTGTCTTTCGTTCCCGTAATCTTGATTGCCAGGACCGTGCCGGCGTTCTTCCCTTTGAAAAATGGGTCCAGTGCTTTTAGAAAGAAGGATTTCGCACCCGTCGTGGTTTGGGACGGCTTCGCTTGCAGCGTCAATTTCCCGTGAAAATCCAGCCCTCCACCTTCGAGGTAGTAGGTTCCGGCCAGGTTTATGGATGCGCCGGTCACACCAAAGCTCAGATTGGAAAAATGCACGACAGCCGCGCTCACCCGGAAGTTTGCTCTCACTTCGGAAACCACACCGTTTATATCCATATCCTTCGGTTGTCCCTGACCTTTGCGGCTAAGGGTGTCGACCTTCCCTTGCACCACAGGGCTTGTGAATTGAGCATCTCCGATGCCGAATTGTCCCGTCAGTTTCAAGAGATCAATCAGGTCGCCAGGCCCCTCTGGAATATTGATTTTCGTTCTGAGTATAACGGAACCGGTCATTGCCGGCTCTTTTCCCTTGGCGGCAAGACGAATCAAGTCTTCCACCCGGGCATCTTGTGAAACGGCGTCCAACGCAATTGTCCGGCCCTTCACATTTCGATCGACATCCACGACTTTTCCGCTAACCGCCAGTGTCGTATGTAGGAAACGCGCCGTCACACTATTGAGTAAGGTATCGCCATTGGTGCCATCCACAATGGACGAAAATTCCGTGTGCAGAGCTATTGGGTGGTCCGTCGTTCGCAGGGCGAAATCCGGAGTATCCGTCACTCCTTCTACTTTTAGATAATCGAGCGGGCCGCTAAAGCTGCCTTTGGACGACAGAATCCCCTTGATCCCCTTCAAAGTCCCGAGGTCAGCATTCTCAAATGTGTATTGTCCACCGGCAGGCGTTTGCCGCGGAACCTCTGGCAACCAAGGCCCAAACTCGCCAGAGGCATCAATTTCGCCTCTGGGTACCGCGTTTGTCAATGTCGCATGGAACCTGGCAGGGCGGTCGAAACTGAGTTCGCGGAGCAGTAGATGATGTATCGGAAATGTTCGAGGTGGTTTTTCAGACTGTGCTCGCAGAACGGTGATGACGGCATCATCGGCACGGAGCTCCTGAATCAGGGCTGGATATTTCTTTGCGAGGTCCTGATCTGTTCGTTGAATTAACGGGTCACCGCCGGCCTCCCGGGGGGGCGCATTAATTTGCAATCCATCAAGTTGCACGAATGCGATTCGAGGCTGCGTTCGTGCGAGACTTAATATATTGCCGTACATTGAAACTTGCTGGATCTGGATCAGAGGCGGAATGTCGGTTCTTCCCTTATGGCGCATCACAAGCCCGGTGATCGTCACGAGGACGCGAGGAAACAGAGAAACTTTGAAATCGGAAAACTCGACCTTGCTCTCGAAGTGAGTTTGCAGGATCTTCATTGTGCGTTCGCGGATGACGCCATGAAGCCTCGAGCCGAGTCCGTAAACACAGGTGAGGATCAGCAAGAGTGAAACTGCGATGATGGCCGATTTGCGCATTACAAATGATCTGCGCTCCTCTCTCCAAACGAGAGATCGCTGAGAGCCCCAGAATTATCCAAATCGAAAGCGTAAGCGGTTTCCCATACCGGAAACACTTAGTGGGAAGGACTCATTGAAAAGTCCGCCAAGCTTACATGATATTACAACCAAGGATAGGGCATATCGGGTATGGGATTTGCGGGCAAGCCGCTTAAGACTTGCGGCAGCCTGAGGAGGCACCTGATTTGAAACGATCACTACTCGCAGTTGCAGGAATACTTGTATTGGTTTCGTCTTCGTCCGCAAAAAGTCCCGCGGATAAGACAAAAGACCAAAAGGACCGGCTTCAAAACGCCGGCCAGGTGATGCAGGAAATTCTAAACATTCCTGATCATATCCCCCAGGACCTGCTCGACAAGGCGCGGTGCGCTATCGTGATGCCCTCCGTTGTGAAGGCGGCCTTCATTGTTGGCGGCAGCTATGGCCGGGGAACGATGGTTTGCCGCACCGGCAAAGACTTCACTGGTCCATGGGGCTCGCCCGCGATGTACGCGCTCGAAGGCGGCAGTGTTGGTTTCCAAATCGGTGGTGAATCAACCGACTTTGTCTTTCTTATAATCAATAATCGAGGCGTAAAGAGCCTGTTGCACAGCAAAGTCAAGCTTGGTGCCGATGCGTCAGCCGCCGCTGGACCGAAGGGACGCACTGCCGCCGCGGATACCGACACATACTTGCGCTCGGAGATTCTGACGTATTCCCGCGCGCGGCGCGTTCGCCGGTGTTTCGCTGGAAGGGTCAACACTTCGGCCGGATGATGATGGAAATCGGGACCTCTATGGTAAGTCAGCCGACGCGGCCACGATCATCACCGAAAATAAGATGCAGGCTCCGCCAGAAGCACATACGTTGGTTGCGACACTCCAAAAGGCAACCCCTGAACTGACGCCATAGCCAACGGCACAGGAGGCAGGAACCCCGTTCAGCTGCCTCCTTTGCGTTGGTCTCACTGACACGGCGACGTCGTGTGGCTGCTTCTTCTTGATTCTTGCCACATGCTAATTGGTGCGATATTTTGGTTCCCGGTCCTACCGCGCCACCGGGATTCGATGCTCCTTGGGAGGACCGGCCCGCTACGATTCGATGCGATATAGGACCAATGATTTGGCGGACATTGTCTTTTCCCGAGTAACGACCACCACTGTACAATCAATCATGCCTGTTTGCCGGTATGCCATATGCCCAGTTCCGGATTGCATGGGGCTCGTGATACCAGCGTTCGAGCCGGACAGTAGGAAAATGTTTTTGGAATTGACGCGAAATTGGTATCTCGAATGTCCGGTTTGTGAGCGCAGCTTTGTAATCGCTGACTCGGAATTGAAGACTAATGAAATTTCATTTGTACGTATACATCAAACTTATCCTGACAAGCCCTAGCGGGTTGGCTAGCACCAGAGTCGCGATGCGTTTGTGGTCCTAACTTGTCAGCGCACGGCCCCGACTTTCAACACTAATGGTAATTCATACGCTCGTGAGGTTCACTATTCTGCGGGAGCAATGTGCTGTTTGGATCTAGAGAAGAAGCGATTATCGCAATTCTGACATCGATAAGCCCGAAAACTCAGAGGATACAGAAGGAAACGCTCTAGAATACCTCTGCGCTTGGACCTATAAAGGTTTGTCGATTCACACCGAGGGCATAAAAGTTTGGATACAATTTCTGATCGTTTCATTTATTTCGAATCCACTTAGTTTGAACACTTTGCGTTGCTTTGCCGCACGGCGCGGCTCCTTACTTCTTCGCGTACTGCTCGATGGCTGGAATTAACTCATAGGCGAGTTTCGTTTTATCGAGCAACACAGCAGCGCCATAACTGTCAGCAAGAGCCTTTGTTTCATCGTAATTCCATAACGAAATTGGCGGCAATGACAAACCAACCAAGCACGATTTGACCTGTGATGATGTCACGTCTCTGTCATCGCCCATATGGAGGTCGATGACGACGATTTGTGAGCGGAGCTTGCCTATAAGCTGCTTTGCTTGACTGAGACTGGCAGCTTCCGCCAACACCTGGATTTCTGGATCACCTTGCGGCAGATCCGCAATCGCCTTCCGCATGATTTTACTGTCATCGGTTAAGAGCACGCTTATTGTCATTGATGGTAATTGTACGACACATTTTATGGTTAGTGGCGGTTGGCCAGCACATCGACTGTATTGCTGCCGATCTCTCGAATTCCACTCGTATTGTTGTTCCTCTTTTCGAATTACTTGCAGTGAGCGTACCACGGCCTTTTTTGCCTTTGCTCGGGTTCTTGTTCTTACCCCTAACAACGTTGGCGTATGCATGGATGACGAATACACGGCAACCGATAGCCGGTATTAGTTTGCCGATTCTGATTATCGCGGTTGTGATCGACATGGGTGGGCTAGGCGGCGAATATCATCGACGGACACAGCGGCTAGAGTAGTGGCCGACACCATCACTACTATCCCAGGAACAAGTGCGCATCTTTGGCGATTATTCGTAAAGAGCCGTCCGTGCCACACCAAGCAGTTTAGTTGCATGGGATTGCGGACCGGTCCCAAAGGCGGCCAAATCTCGGCGCGCTTGTCAGAAACCTAATCGCCTCACGTATCAGGAACTCATCGTGGCGAGCGTCGCTGGAGATCCGGACACCCTCTAGTGCTTCACGTCTACCGGGAAGCTATCTTTCGCCTGATCACTAGATATTGGCCAGGAAGCTCCCCCGCGTGTTAGCCTTTCTTGCGGGCAAGGCAACGCAGCGCGCGGAGAAAGACATGATCAAGAAAGTTAGTGGCGGCTACGAGGTGGTTTCCAAAAAAGGGAAGAACCTCGGCGGCCCCTATAAGACCAAGGCCGAGGCTCGAAAGCGTCTCCGGCAAGTGGAGTTTTTCAAGCGAAACAGAGGGTAGCCTTGGAGCTATCCTCGGTTGACTCGACCCGCGTAAACATCGTGCTGGTACTTACTCAGATCTGATGAGGAAATTGATAGAGAAAAGGGGCGAAGACCCGGTCTCCGCCCCTTTTGCTCGTGAGTAGCTACGTGATCGGATTTATTGCAGTGACGTAGGTTTCGGGTTTGAGATTCTCCCCGGCCGCCCGAAATACTCTGTCCTGAATAAAGTGAGCCGGAGTGTTGTACGTAGACGCGGTCGAAGTGTATATTGCCGCTTGGCCCGGGGGAATCAAAATGGAAATTCCAACCGAGGTGTCGCGATGGCAGAATCAGACGTAGTCCGTCGAGCCCGAGAGGATGCGAAAAAAGGCAACGCACCCTCTACGCAAGCCGGTGAGTTTGTTCGCGAGGAAATCGAACACGTCCGAGAAGGAGTCCACGGCGCGCGTAACCTCAAACAAGCCATCGCTATTGGCCTCTCCAAAGCCAGACGCGCTGGCGTGAAATTACCGCCGCCTAAAAGGGGTACCGTCTCCGCAAAGATTCGCCGGCAGGCGGAACGCGACTCGCGAAAGGGAGCCCGGCGCAAACACACGCGACCGTCGCGCACCCGCTCTCAAGCAGTGCTCCGAGCCCTCCGGCGTGAGAGCCGCACTTCTGCGTCGCGCAATCAGCTTTCTCGACATGCAAAGGCTAGTGCGCGTCGCCGCGGACCGCAAGCGCGCCATAGGTCTGCTCTGGCTGCGGTTCAGACGAAAGGGCGGAAGGGGCTACGTCGCGCGGCAAGAAAGGCAGCTCAGACTCGTCGGTCTCGAGGGCGCGGATAAGACGAATCATTCAGCGGTGAGGAGAATAGTCTAATGCCAGATGTAAACCCGCAAATGCCTGAAAATGTCGCCGGGCTCCTTTGCTATTTGCTGGGATGGCTCACGGGTTTGATCTTTTTCTTGATCGACAAGCGTCCGTACGTGCGCTTTCATGCTGCACAGTCAATCGTGGTCTTTGGCGGCCTGAATATTCTCGCCTCTCTACTGAGCATCGTTTTCGGTTTTAGCTTTATGGCCGGAGGTTTTGCTGGTTTTTCCAGAGGCTACGCACTTTATCGGATCGTAGATCTAGTAGCGATCGTTCTCTGGATTCTGCTTATGATTAAGGCATACCAGGGAGAGCGGTTCCGTTTGCCCATCGCGGCCGATCTTGTGGACAAAATGTTCGGCAGGCCGTAAATAATCCTGCTTCGCAGCCGCTAGCCACAGCAATTCTTCGAGAAGTTCACCGAATTCGTCCTGCCTATGGTGGACGAGGCTGCATATCTCGTTCCTCGAATCACCACGTTTGTCAGAAGTTGGGCTGTTGGCGACCAATTCGACCTCCTCCATACGAGATCAGCCGAACGTAAAAGCGAATGCCGGCAGATCGGGATGTAAGAACTCAATCTGAAACGTACGATCTTCAACCTTGTCTTCTTGCCGCATCAATCGGTAGAGACGATACTCCTTCACTGTCCCGTTTCCCTGGCTGTCCACATCCGCTCTATGCTCATAGAGCGGTGCCCTGCCATCGAGTAGCACACGGAAGCGGATGGGTCTGCCGTCCTTCCCGGGCCCTAGCACGAGATGTTAATCCCGTGCATGGAATCGAAAAACGATCCTCCCCGACACCGCCAAAAGCATGGCTCGTTCGCCACCCACGTCCCACCTGCCTGCCAAACCCCAATCATTCACATCGAGACGCTCGGGTGCCGTGTACATGCCCGGTACGTCTTGTTTAATCTTCTCCGGAGAGGCGTATTTATGCTGCCGGGAATACCCGATATACGTTTCCGATGACTGGATGTCATTGACGTCCGCCGCAGCCTGTGGACCAGATGCGCTCACTTGAATGATGCCGCTCGCCTTTAAGTTCGTGTCCTTTTCCTTCAGGAACTTCTGAAGAACTTGCTCGGACTTGTCGAACTCTCCCTCTCCGAAATGGTGATAGCGGATCGCTCCGTTCGAGTCGATGAAGTAGTGGGCAGGCCAGTATTGATAGTGAAACGCCTTCCAGATCGCATAATTGCTATCGATAAGACTTTGCCGACAAGGCGTACCTGTTCGCCGATCCGTTCACCAGACCCGTGTCTTTCGGCAATTGAGAGTACTAGGTTTCCAATCCTTCGTTCGACAATCAACCGACCAGTGAACTAATGAAGGAGTTCGGGTGGATGCGCGAGCGGGTGCTGCAAATCCGACTCGCTCTGCTCGGCGACGGCGCGCCGCTTGTCCCGCTGCGCGAGTATTTCGAGCTGTGTAAAACCGTTGATCGCGGAAGTCATTGAGTAGAAGTGGGGAACGCCTCTGGACATTTATCCGTTCATGCCGTGGGCGCGAGTTCACACCGGCTTCGGTCGCAATTGAATCCGACACGACTCAGTTGGGCCTCACCGTGAGGCGTAGTACCATGGCGGCATGCGGTACCACGCGCTTGCATGCGACTACGACGGCACCATCGCGCATCACGGACGGATCGACGACGCGACGGTTGCGGCGCTCAGCCGATTACGTGACACGGGGCGTCGACTCATCCTCGTGACCGGTCGCGAGCTAAAGGATTTGCTCGCGGTATATCCGCACCTCGAGCTGTTCGACCGGGTCGTCGCTGAGAACGGCGCTGTTGTCTACTGGCCTGCAAAGCGCGAGCAAAAGCTCCTTGGCGAGCCGCCGCCCGAACCGTTCGTCCGCGCGCTGCGGGAGCGCGGGGTTTCCCCGATTGCGGTCGGCCAGGTGATCGTTGCGACCTGGAAGCCCCACGAGACCACCGTCCTTGAAGTCATTCGTGATCTCGGGCTCGAGCTGCATGTGACATTCAACAAAGACGCCGTGATGGTGCTGCCGGCGGGCCTGAGCAAGGCGACCGGCCTCTCTGAGGCGCTTCGCGAGCTCGGTTTGTCGGCCCACAATGTGGTCGGCATCGGCGACGCCGAGAACGATCACGCCTTCTTGCGCCTCTGTGAGTGCCGGATTGCGGTGGCCAACGCATTGCCGATGCTGAAGGACGCCGCCGACTTGGTGACCCGACACGACCATGGCGCAGGTGTGCGAGAGCTGATCGACAGATTGATCGATGCTGATTTGCGCGATCTCGAGCCATCGCTTGAGCGTCACGACATCCTGCTTGGCATCCGCGCCGATCGCACGGAGGTATTGCTACGGCCCTATGGCACGAGTGTTCTACTCGTTGGCTCGTCGGGCAGCGGCAAATCGACGCTGGTTGCGGGCGTGCTCGAACGCCTCGCGGACTGCGAGTACCAATTTTGCGTCGTTGACCCAGAAGGCGATTATCGCGAGATCGCAGGGGCCATTGTTCTTGGAGATTCCCAGCGCGAGCCCAGTGTCGCCGACGTGTTTGACGTGCTCGCAAAGCCCACGCAGAGCGTGGTCGTCAACCTGCTCGGTATCGCGCTCGAGCGCCGGCCAGCGTTCTTCCACGCCCTCTTGCCGCAGCTCCAGCAGCTGCGGATTCGCACCGGTCGGCCGCACTGGATCGTTGTCGACGAAGCCCACCACATGCTGCCGACCTCCTCGGATGCAGCCGCGCTTACCCTCCCGCGCGAGCTCGATGGCATTTTCCTCGTCACGGTACGTCCGGAACACATGGCGGCTCCAGCGCTCTCGGCCATCGATCTTGTGATCGCAGTCGGTAGGTCGCCCGAGAATCGCATTCGTACGTGGGGTGCCATTCTCGGTTTTCAGCCTGCCGGCCTCGAACCGACGACGTTAGAGCCCGGCGAGGCGCTCGTGTGGAGGCGCGGTGAGGATTCGCCCTTTCGGTTTCAGATCGCCTCACCCCGTGGCGACCGCCGCAGACATCAGCGCAAGTACGCCGAGGGAGAAATTCCGGAGTACCACAGCTTCTACTTTCGGGGTCCCGAGGACAAGTTGAACCTGCGCGCCCAAAATCTTAACCTCTTCCTCCAGCTCGGAGACGGCGTCGACGATGCGACGTGGCTTCATCACCTTCGGCGCGGGGATTACTCGCGATGGTTCCGCGACGTGATACGAGACGAGGATCTCGCGGCTGAGACCAGTCGCGTCGAACGCGACACGCACCTCGACGCGCAGGCGACCCGTGCCGCGATTCATGCGGCCGTGGAGAAACGGTACACCCACTCGGCCTGACGCCCTCACCGTCAGTGGTCCGTTCGACCAAGCTCCGGATCTGCACGTTCGCGAACCGAGCTGCCGAGCGGGCGCCGCTGAAAGCGAGCAGTTCGCAAACTCCGCGCTCCAGTCTCGGGTTTACGGCACAAGCTCCTATACTCAGAAAACTATTTTCGGTAAATATCGGCTATCGGAAAGTCAACATACGGGTTCTGCTTAGATCCCCCAAGAATCCTGGGGGTTTTTGCAGGCACAGTGGTATTGGACGGTCCAGACGGCCACACCGTGCATCTTCTGGCCTCCCTGGATAGGCCCGGCGGCCTACACGGTGGGGACCTGGTCGTGCGGGTGCGACACAAGCGCTTTACAATTGGGCCGACTCGTCCTCGCTAGTTGTTGTTTCTGGCGCTTCTGGAATCTTGATCGACTTCACGCACGAGAGTCCGCGCCGATGGAGGAACTGCAACCTTGCCGCTCAGTATTTCGTGGCGATCCACATGCTCGCCATACATGGCTTTGTCCCCACTCTTGTCGGCTTGCACCATGGCGCCGTCCAGGCTGACCCCAGCGAAAATACCCTTGGTGCGAGAATAGGACAGAATCTCCGCATTAAGTCTAACGTCGGTGGCAGCGGTGGCATTGCGCCCAACCGGTCCGGCTGCTACCGAAGCATCTGCGCCGAGCTTGAATTTGTCGCCGAGGAGGCTCTGTAACGCGTGATCGTTCATGAAGAGCATCACCAGGTCAGTTGAAGAACCACCGATCTGATACCCCACGCTCCCACCGTCGACGGCCACAAACATCGGAGCGCTCCAACCGTGACGCGTACGGCAGATTGCTAGTCCCCTGCCATAGTTGCCACCGAATACGAAAGCGAATTTTATTTCCCCTGGAATGATGGCAATGCATTTCGCCGAATTCAGGAGGTCTTGAGGAATTCCCTTATCCGGCGCGCTCATGATCGCTTGGAAGACTTCAGCGGCTTTGTGGGACCGCTTTACATCTTCCTCACGATCCGAGGCAACGGCAGTTAGTTTTACAGATAATGTTAGTGCTGAAAGAAACAGAAGGCGTTTCAACATGTTTTTATCTCCTTTTAGAAACGAACCGATACGTCGAAGCGTGCAATCCATTCGTCAGGCGAAAATCCCTAGGCCAATTCTTCGATCGTCAACCAGTTGTATTTCTCGGCGAACTTCAAGCCATAGGGCGCACGATCGTAATGGCGAGCTTCGATCGCACTCCCTTAGGTGCATGGACGACGAGAAATCCGCATCCTTCTTTCGCAAGTGCAAGGAATTCTTCGACCTTTGCCACGTCCTGTCCAATTTGAAAGGGGCTTATGGCTTGCTCCTCGCTCTCCTCGAACTCCGATAGAACCTCAACCTTGTTGTAATGCGTCACGTCCGCTTCCTTGAATCCGCCATCGAGCAGAGCTTTTTGTGCTCTCTTAGCGTCGATGTCGGTTGCGAAGGCCATGACTATATGTCCCGTTGGGCTAAACACACCAAGCGACGTTGGGAATTTCTCTTTTGTTAGTTTGTTCATGCTTGTCCTCCCCAATATGGGCATTCATGGGATTATGCGTTTCCCTGCTTTCCACGCTGTTTTCGATATTCCGTTTGCTGCCTGTTGCTTTGGCGCACTTTGTTGCAGCACCCGGCACGCGCAATTTTCATTCCGATCCTCTTCAAGCCCTTTGCAGTCCTACGGTCGTATCAATACGTTGGCAGGTCCAGGGCCGCCTAACGAATTATTCGTTAGGACATCTTGCCCTTGCAGCCATTATGGTTGCAGAGGCAATCGTGATCTTGCGTCTTTTCCATCGCCGCGCACTCGCTACTGCAATATTTGCCCGATGTTGTCATACACGAACAAATTGGGTGCGCACATTTTTCGGTTTCTGTGGTTGTCATCTTGTATCTGTTCCCCTTGGATTGAGAACGTCTGGTCCGAGTACTTTCCTAGATAGCTAGGAGAGGCATTTCTGTCCATTAAGGAATATCTGCAGTTTCAGGTGGAGAATCCTGTATGAATGGGGATTTCTGATTTGGCCCGCTGTCTTGCGCATCGTGTGGTCTTCCTGCCCCGGACACAACGAATTTGCCACCAGAGCAGACCCAATTGACAAAACCAGAGCAGGCCAAGTCCTGTCGGAGAATTCGCATAATTCTCCAAAACTGCGGCCCCCAGAAGAAGCCCTATACAGGCATTTCATTATGGAAATACATTTTCAGGTGGATTCAACCACTTGGAGGGTATGTTAAAAATGCGCAGGTAGGACGAATAGAGGAGGATTTCATGATCGCAGACGCAAAAGAGCACATCTGCAGCGGATGTTATGAAGTTATCGCCTCGCACGATCCCGAAGCCTACCAACGAGGTATCTTTTATTACCATTCCAAGCCCCACGAGGATAGGCACGTCTCCCGCAATTGGAATGCTTTTCTCAAGGCTGAAGGGGAGCTTTCGCGGGGAGTGTTTCGGGAACTTACGGAACGCCCATGACGGCCCTCAAGGGAGTCTTGTACAACTACTTGCCGCTAATTTTCGAAATCGCTATGTTCCTCGAGTTCGGAGTATGGCTCGAAAGCTAAGACGGCCATTTTCTGGAAAAACACGTGAAAAAGTTTTGGTCCAAGCCTGGCGTAGCAGCCTTGGACAAGCTTCACGGTTTACTTATTATTTATTTTCTAGGTCTTCCCGTTTCCTCTACTAATTCAGGGCGCGTGCTCGGCGCCCTCGGTGCAACCACGATTTTACGTGCGCGAACGATGAATCGCTCCGGCGCGGCTCCAAAGTAGTAAAACGGAAAGCACGTAACCAACGTTAGTGCCGGCTCGCTCGTGGGCTGGATCACTCGCACCGCGGTCGGAGGCACGACTGCTGTCCATTCGACCTGATATTGAAATTCGCGATCCGTCGTCCTCAAAATGACCGAATCTCCCCGTCGGACGCCACGCAACGGCCGGAAAAGGCCGTCACGATGACCCGCCAAGGCGACGTTTCCCACTTCGCCCGGCAGCGCGGTTTCCGGGATATGCCCCACGGCAAGCTCCAACAAATTCGCAGAATCGCCTTGTACGACAATTGCTTTCAATCCAAGACGCGGTACCTCAATCTCGCCGATGACGCCGCCGTCCGCGATGGAGGCCTCCCCAATACGGCGCGGCGGGGCAGGCGCGCCGGTCGACTCAAACTTGAATGTCTCGACACCCTGATACCAGTAACGGTCTAACAAACCGAAACCCACATAGCCAAGCGCCATGATTCCGGCCGCCAGAAATATGTAGTACGCAGCGCGAAGCTCTCGCCGCCTTAGTTGATCCCGCTGTCGACGCGTACCGCCTCCTCTGACTATAGAAATTTACGCTCGAAATGCGAACCGAAATGCGAGCGCAGCTCCCAATAGGACGAAGCCGGCTAATGCGATGAGTGGAAGGGAGCTTGCCGTGTGGGGCAGTCGCTCCGGCTGTTGTTCGCGAGGCGCAGCTTGAGTGGCGTTGGAATCTGGTGTCGACTGATAAGCCAGACTCTGCGCGGGAGTCGCAGGTTGAGGACTTTCGACGGCCGGGGAACTTTGCGGTTCTATTCCTCTGTTTTCTGCTACCTCTGTTTTCTGGGCCGCGACGGGCGTAGCAGTTAGTTCGGATCTACCCGCATTGGCTTCCTCGGATCCGGTCGAAGGCACTTCCACGTGGTTCAAGCGCGATAGTACTGCTGCCTCTGATTTCGGGTATACAAACTGCTGTCCAGAGCTATCCCCTGGATAAAACCAGGCGTTGAGGGCTTGAGGTTGATTTATGGGGCGTTCCGAATAGGTTATGATCGTCTTGTCAGTCGGTTGCAACCGAGAATTCGGAATCGCAAGAATTGTAGCAACTAGTGTAGTCTGGTCTTCCTTGAATATGCGTACGACGTGCCGATTGGAAGGGCTATCGTACAACCTGAAGATATAGGTTCCGGCAGGGAGAACCGTACCCGGCACTTGAACTGTCTCTGTAAAAGTCACCTTCGTGATTTTATCCCACTCGTTTGCACGAACACCGAAATAGCCTGTGCCTGCAGTGAGCAGGGCGATTCCAAGCAAAACTGCCATGATTCGAACGATCTTCATTATGTTCCTCCATAAAGTGCTTTGGCTGAGCTTGATCGGGGAGCTGTCGCCGAAACACTCCCCTATCTCTCGATTACAGCAGGCATTCGCTTCAATGCAAATACGCTAAAAGCCTTAAATTGGGCGGGATAATAATTCATGGCTTAGGTTACTGAAAAAATCGATCTTAAACGGCGCCCTCGTGATTGATAGTGTTTTATTCATTCAGATTTCCTTACGAAGAGAATTTCGACTGGATTGTCGCAAAGCGAAAGCATGGAACCTTCTCGAATGCGGTCTGGCTGAAGATTATGAAGTTGCTAGTGACCTCTTTGCTGCTCGCTACCGAATCGACGCAGCCCAGTTAGGCTGTGAGAAATCAAGTGGGTTGCAATCTGATGATTTGACATCGGTATTTTTCTGTATTGCGCGGCTAGTCGGCTTTGGCATAACCATACTGTGTGAACGAAGCCATCTACTCCGCTACCGGTCGCATTCACTCGCACAAGGAGGGAGTCCAACATGACCGACCGAATGCATATGACGAGAAAGATTCGCGCTATCACTCTCTGAAACTGAAGTAAATGCTCAACGACGTGGCCGCGCACGCACGGGAGGATGTGTTCAAAGTCTCCGACCCAAAGGCGCAGGCTCTGTTTGGAAGCATAGCAGTAGTGCTGAAGGGGCTTGTCAAAGCGTTTAACGATTTCGAGGAAAAAGCGCGAGGAGTCTTGGAAGACTTCAAGTTCTCGATAAGTTTCGTTCGGTGGGGCCTGCTCTGCCGGCAAATTCGGTGAGTGCGGTGCAGGAGAAACGTACGAAGCATAAGCTAGAGATCTAAATCGGAAATCCCGGGTAAAGTCCGGTGTCGGAGGACCTTCGTGCCTTGCCTCTTGCTGATCCTCATTCTCGCGTTCCCTCGGATCGCACTCGTGTTGTTGTTCTTCTTCTCGAACTACTTCCAGCGAGCCTACCACGGCCTCTTATTGCCTCTGCTCGGGTTCCTGTTCTTACCTCTAACAACGTTGGTGTATGCCTGGATGGTGAATACTAGGCAGTCTATCGAGGGCATTAATCTGCTGATTTTGGTTGTCGGTATTGTGATCGATGTAGGCGGACTAGGTGGAGGCGAGTATCATCGGCGCAGTAGACGGTAGACGTGGAGGAAGCGGAGTTACCTTGGCTAATGTTCGGATTCGAGACGATGATCGTGCCTAGGACTGGCCCCACGCCGGAACCCTTTAAGAAGATTAGGTATCTTCGGGAATTTCGGAGGGAATTTGGGAAGCAAGTGCAACAACAGCTTGGAAGCGCGTTGCCCCTTCCAAATAGTCCGTTCTTATTGAAGCGGTTGAATTTGCAAAGCCGCGGCGCGCACGCTGCCAGAGCCGTTGTTAACCTTTTCGTTTCACTGCTTTTCTTAGTACCAGCCTGCCCCTGAACTCGGGCAGCTCTGCAAGCTGAAATCCTTGCTCTGAGTCATCAGCTCTTGATCCTGCAGCCCTTTTACTAGGGCCGTCGCGTTCTTTTGCACGCTACTGGCCGCCTGTTGTGGGTTTGGCTATCCAGGTTGTGGGCGGACTGGCGGTCCGCATCGATTATCAGCCCGAGACTGTGATCGCCTAGTATCGTCAACGATTCCGGCTGTACTGGAAGTTGAAGTGCCGCAGACCTGTCTCGATCGGCCGAGTGTGCTCACTATTATTCTGGAAAACAAGGTTCGAAACTAAACCTGTCCAGACCGTGTGAAGAGGTAGTGGTGTCATTTGAATTGATTCAAGGCTTCCTGGGTAGGCGCCCGGCGCGAGCTTGATGCAGTGCGCCGGCGAGTTCTCCATACAGATCAAGTTGCCGATTCGCAATGGCTTTGATCCCTCATAGCCAGGTAGCCAATTCAGTTCACGTTCAGGAAGAAGGCGCTCTCCCGCAGGCAAACAAAGAAACGGCTAGTCGGACGGACCAAGCTTGCGTCGTTCATTATAAGCACTTATCTGAATGCGGGAGAACGCCCAGTATGAGACCAAGAGCCGGCTTCCTATGATTCAGTTTAAGTACGCCTCCATTCGAGCGGAGGGCAAGCCGACGGAGGCGCGTCCGACGATCGGGCGTCGCTAGTGATGGTCGTCGCGGTACCGATCATGATCTCTGTCTCGGTCCCGATCCCAGTGGTGGTCATGTTCAAATCGGCCGTGATCTCCTTCCCAGTAACCCACAAAGAACTGGTCTCCATCGTGGCGAGGTGATACCCATCGAGCGCCCGGATATGGCGGCCGAGTCCAATAACCTTCATGCCACTTGTAGTGCCTTCCGACTGGATACCAATAACCGTCTACCCATACGAACTCAGGGCCCGGACTGGGAGGCTGAACGCGAACCACACGAGGCGGCGGTGGCGGACCAATTCTGATTCCAAAGGAGACCTGAGCGCAAAGCAAGGGCGCGCCGACCAGTAGCATTGCGGAAAGCAATATCGTCGAAATGAAAATCTTCATTTTCATGTTGTTCAATCTCCTCTTATCGTGCTAATAAAACGGAGTCCAGAGGTTGCCCCCCAAACGTCTCGATGAATTCGTCCAAACGGCTTTGCACATCTGTACTCCTCGCGATGTGTTCGACAATCCTTCTCAAAATACTCAGAGTCTAATGTCCTCTCAATAAGGCAAAAGCTGTATTTGGTTGGGAGTGTGAATGTAATGGGTTCGATGAACTGTCGCGCGCTTAGGCCGTTTCCATTGTGAAGTGGGCAGCCTGATTCGCCCACCATTCGTTATCCCACGGATGCTTCCGAACAATCGCTGGAAAATCATCTTATCGGAATGGATGGTCCGCTGCAGAGTTGCAAGCGAAATACAAAGAATGGCAGTTGGTCTGCGCCAATGCATTCGGCCTTTGGCGGAATCAACGACTCCTAGGCACGATGGATATCCACCCGCCCTCGTCCCTTAGTGCGGGATCGATCCTCGTGCCAGCTCCGTATTTTCGCCAGCAGACCTGTCAGGACCTCATTCACTCCCTGTTGAACTGGGACATAGGCGTGTATCGGTTCGGATCAAATGCAGACGGCTATGAACAAAAGCGCTAACGGCCGACAAAATTACCGGTGCTAGTACCCCTCTAAGAAGACGTCGAACTCAGTACATACCCATCTGAGCCGCTGCCACTTAGCAATTAGTTTCTCTGCTGGCAGACGCATTGCTCCGTTTCACAGCGTAAGAATTGAACTCGGAGAAAGTGGGCATCTCCAGTTTAGGAAGAACAGGAAGGCGAAAATCAAAGCGACTTGAGGAGGGCTTAGTCATGATTCTCCTAAAGCGATTTGCAGTGGTGATGATCGGGATTCTCGTATTCGCTCCGGTTACATTCGCAAGAGACCATGACGGAGCGAAGAAGGAAGAGAATCGGATTGCAAATTCGAGCGCGGTTATGGGGGAGATTCTTAATGTCCCCGACAATATTCCACGGGACCTACTCGACAAGGCGCGCTGCGTAGTCGTAATGCCGTCGGTCCTTAAAGCGGCGTTTATCGTTGGAGGTGGTTACGGACGCGGAACAATGGTCTGCCGTACCGGAAAGGACTTTTCAGGCCCTTGGGGCGCTCCGGCGATGTACGCGTTAGAAGGCGGCAGCATCGGTTTTCAGATTGGCGGCGAAGCTACTGACTTCGTCTTTCTCATCATGAACGATCGTGGTGCGAACAGCCTCTTGCACAGCAAAGTCAAACTTGGCGCCGATGCATCCATAGCCGCTGGGCCGGTGGGACGGACCACGGCTGCGGATACGGACGCTTACTTGCGCTCCGAGATTCTCAGTTACTCACGAGCGCGAGGGGTGTTCGCGGGCGTCTCGCTCGAGGGCTCAACATTACGTCCAGATAATAAGGCCAACCGCGACCTTTACGGACGTTCCGTGACTGCGGCGCAGATCATCAAGGAATCGGAGGTGCAGGCTCCATCAATCGCGAGTGATTTAATCGCGCACTTGGAAAATGCATCACCTCGGTTAAGGTCTTAAAAATTCTCACCACGAAGAGGCGGACTCCCAGGTCCGCCCCTCATCTTCGTTCGCGTGCCGCGCGTTGGGAGGATGCAATGGCGGATGGCGAAATGAGATCAGAGATAGTGAGGAGGAAACAATGGCTGGGAAAAATACTGCAGTCTTTGGAATATATCCGCATCGCGCAAGCTTTGAATACGCCCTCGGGGCTTTGAAGCAGGAGGGGTTCCGCGACACGGACGTTTCGGTCCTGCTTCAGGAAAATCCGGGAACAAAGGATCTTGTCACGCAGAAGGCAACGAAGGCTCCAGAAGGGGCGGCTGCGGGCGCAGGTTCGGGAGCAGTGGTCGGAGGCGCATTAGGTTGGCTGGCAGGGACTGGCGCACTCGCTATTCCCGGCCTCGGGCCATTCCTCGTCGCCGGTCCCATTGTTGCGACCCTGGCGGGAATTGGAGTCGGCGGCACATTGGGTGGGCTCACGGGAGCACTGCTAGGACTGGGAGTACCTGAGTACGAAGCCAAGCGGTTTCGAGGGCGGAACGAGAAGGGCGGCATCCTATTGTCTGTGCACTGCGATAACTGGGAATGGGTGAACAGGGCCAAGCACTCGCTCAGTTCGACCGGCGCGGAGGATATCTCTTCCACGGGTGAGATCGCCGCGGACTATGACAGTACAGACCGGCCTGTGCGCCGGAGTGCGTTTGGCTAGCCCTGGCGTCAAATGAAAAGGTGCGTGTCTAGCGGCGGCGATCGGACTGCAATGGCTTGCGGCTCAATATATGGGACTCACAACATAAATTGTGACGCATCTCACGCGAAGAATGCTCTTGCTAAGGAGGCCACAGATGACTTTCCCGACTGCCTTCAACGCTATGCTCCAAGGCATTGCGGCGTTCTCGACCTTCGTTGCTGGTTATCTTGCACTGGTTCTTTGCATAATCGTATGTCTCGTCATAGGAGAATTGATTTCCGATCGCGGTAGCTTGATTTGGGCATACGGTGTGAGATGTGTTTCATTTGATGATGGTGCCCGTCCGGAGTGCAAGGAAACACGCCCGGGCCAAGTGGGCTGCACCACCCATTCCAGAACGAAACAGCAATCCATGGATTCGCTTCGAACAGGTATTTTCATACTTATGTAATTGGATTACCTGATGGACGTCGTTTCCATTCTAGGGCCTGCTAGGCCAGGTTGCAGCGTAGGCACAGCCGATGCATGAAAAAAGACGTTGTACGGCATCAACAAGACCTAGCCAAAATGGTGAGGAGTGAGTTATGAGAAGACCAATCACGCTTCTAGCGCTAGTTATTCTATTTTGCGTGTCCGGGTGGGCCCAGCAGCCAGTTCAGCAAGGGCATGTTCAAATTGATCGCTCAGGTTCGGTTCCCATATTCCGAGTTACCGTGGTAGCGCGCACGACCAAAGCTATCAATTACCGCCACCGCAGCGGCTCTACAAAAATTGATTTTCGTGGCACGCCCTTAATGCCAGAAGCCAAGGGCGAAGCGGTCGTGAATAGCAAGCAGGGCCGAATCGAGATCAATACCAGAATGGAGCATCTATCTCCAGCCACTCAATACGGACCCGAATATTTGACCTACGTACTCTGGGCCGTGACTCCGGAAGGCCGACCAAAAAATCTGGGCGAAGTCCTGCTGAATGGGACCAACAGCAAAATGGAAGTGACGACCGACCTCCAAACATTTGGATTGATCGTGACGGCTGAACCTTATTTTGCGGTGACACAGCCGAGTGATGTCGTCGTCATGGAGAATTTCGTCCGAAACGATACGGAAGGAACCTTTGAGGAGATTGACGCCAAATACGAGCTCCTGCAGCGCGGGCAATATGTGTTGAACGTGAATCCATCGGAACTCCGTCCTATTCCACTGGATCGTAGGACCCCCTTGGAACTCTATGAGGCGCGCAACGCAGTACGAATCGCGCGATGGACAGGCGCCGATCGATACGCCGCGGATACCTTGCAGAAAGCTGAAGTCAGTCTCCAAAATGCGGAAGAAGAGTTGACGGGCAAGATCGGGAAAAAGACCGTGGCTCAAAATTCACGCGATGCCGCGCAGAACGCCGAGGACGCTCGCTTGATCACCATCCGCAAGATGGAAGAAGAAGAGACCGCGAGCGCGAAGGCGGCGGCCGATCAACGGGAATCGGAGGCCAACGCCCAGGCAGCCCAGGCGGAATCGGAACGCGCATCCGCAGAGCGCGCTAAGAATGAGGCGAATCGAGCCAAGGCCGAGGCCGAACGCGCAAAGATCGAAGCGCAAGCTGAGGCCGAACGCGCTTCCAGGGATAGGAATGACGCAGAAGCGGCGCGCGCCGCGGCGCTGGCCCAGGCGGAGGCGACTCGGGCGCAACTAGAACAGGCTCGTCAGACGGCTGCGCAAGCCGAAGAGGAGAAGATGCAGCTGCGCGAACAGCTTCGGCAGCAATTGAACGTGATCCTGGAGACGCGAGAAACAGCACGTGGATTGATTGTGAACATGTCCGATGTGCTTTTTGAAACCGGCAAATACTCCCTGAAACCTGGAGCCCGTGAGAAGCTGGCGAAAATTGGCGGTATCATCCTGGCACACCCGGGCCTGAAACTAGCAGTCGAAGGACATACAGATAGCATCGGGAGCGACGAATATAATCAACGGCTCTCCGAGCAACGAGCGAACTCGGTTCGCGGTTACCTAGTCTCACAGGGAGTCTCTCCTGATGCGATCACGGCACTCGGGCTTGGCAAGAGCAGTCCCGTCACCGACAACAACACTGCAGCTGGCCGTCAGCAAAATCGGCGCGTCGAGCTTGTGGTGTCAGGAGAAACGATTGGAGCTGCAGTCGGACAGGCGTCGCGATAGGATAGATGGATCACGGTCAAGGGGGGTTCGCGAGTTAAAGGCAATTGCCGGACTCGAGTGCGCGGTTGAAGGAGGACGACATGAAATCTTCCACAAAGAGCGAAAAAGGTGCCAGCAAAACGATTCTTATGCTGATCCTAACGTTAGTCCTCGTAGGGGGCATGTACTATGCTTACACACAGAGTGCATCCTTGCGGGGAGCATTCCACTCCGTGAAAGAATCAACACAAGATTCGACTATAACATCCAAGGTGCGCACCGCCTTGCTTCTGTCAAAGCGCGTATCGCCCTTCGACATCAAAGTGGAAACAATCCAAGGGGAAGTCACTTTGGCAGGCCAGGTGCCCTCGGACGAAGTCAAGACAGTGGCCGGGGCTATCGCCCAGGATACAGCCGGGGTGAAGCAGGTGCACAATAATCTGGGGATTAACCCAACGGCTGAGCGTAATCCCGAAAGCCAGCGTCTGGCCGAACGAGTAGCCGATTTAGAGGTCAAGACAGATATCAACGATGCTCTTTCCAAAAATGTGGAACTGAAAGACAAACACATCGACGTGCAGGTGAAAAACCGAATCGTGACTTTGGGCGGAGCCTTAGAGACGGCGGCTCAGAAATACGACGCCGAGCAAATTGCGTGGCAGGCTAGCGGTGCACTGGGAGTAATGAACAATATCAGTGTCACCAGCGCCCCGATAGCTCCTGAAACTGCTGATGAGAAACTTGCCCGGCGGGTTGAGTTTGAATTGTATTCGACAAGGGCGGTTTCCCTGAAGAATATGCAAATAAATGTCAATAATGGCACCGCGACTCTCAACGGGGATGCCCGTTCCCGGGCCGAACGGTTGCTGGCGGAAAAAATAGCCCAATCCGTGGAAGGCATTCGAAGAGTCGTCAATAATCTGGCTGCGCCGGTCGACATACAGCCTTAGTTTTTTCGTTGAAACTCGGCAGCGTCCTGCGAGTTGGAGTTGGTTAAAACACGGGTACATAGCCTTCGTCGCGAAAAAGCCCCATGTTGTTGTGGTCCAGATGCCGTGGTGCGCTAACACAAATCTGGATTTGCGTGTCGGGTTGTAATCGAGTCAACGAATTGGAAATCATAATCTGGCTCTTACACACGACACCATTCCACTCCCCGTCTTGGACCAATTATCAACGATTGAGTGAGCACCAGCTACGGACGGGCGGCCATCTTATGTGCCATGAACATCAATAGTTCCCGGTCACTTTCTTCCGTGCGGGCGCGGTGCGATACGAATAGTTATGGAAGCGACTAAAGGAAAGTGTGTATTGCTCTTCTGGATGTGCGGGCGTAGGTTTGCCACATTGAGGTGCCTCTCCCGGCTCATTGGTCTCCTCACCTGGAGTTCTTTATGAGTAAACGGATTCTTGTTGTTGACGACAACGCCCCCATTCGAGACTTGGTGCGGGAGTTCATCGAATCCCGGCCCGGCTTCGAAATTTGTGGGGAAGCGACTGACGGCCTGGAAGGAATCGAAAAAGGTCGAGAGTTAAAACCAGACTTAATTGTTATGGATTTTTTGATGCCTGGAATCAATGGTTTACAAGCAGCCGTGATGCTTCATCAAATTGTGCCAAACACGCCGATCATATTATTCACTTTCTACAAAGATGCAATATTCGAGGACCTGGCTCACGCCGCTGGGGTGGCCTCGATTTTATCTAAGCCAGATCAACTCGCTACACTGGTTGATGAGGTTCAAAGACTTACTGCCCTCCCGAATTAGTTGAGCGTTGGAGTCATTGTTTGGCAGAGACTTGGAGTCCTGATTCTATCAATGCGCTGACATATTCGAAGCTATCGGTGATTTACGTTGAATGTTAAGCGCTGCCACCGCAACTGCCAATTTTTCATTCAACGAGAACTCGGAAATCCGCCATTTCGTGGAATCTGCTTGACTTCTCCCTGCTTTGATATTATCCGTGTTCATGGTGCGGCCGTGGAAATGGATGTAGAATCCACGACGATGGATCAGGAATACCACCTATTCGAGTGCCGGCGGAATGGCTCCATGATGTGGCGAGCGAAGGTCCAAGGCTCGCTGAGCACAAGAGTAAAAATTAAAAAACTGGTGAGCTCTGGAAACGATCATTTTGCTATGTACGTTCCTACTCGGAAATCGTTTTTCGTATAGATGCAACTGAGGTGGCTGCAAGTGCGTGCGACCAAGCGGATATTCCAAATCGCTTATACAGAGCAACTGCGCAGTGAGAGGGCTGAACTGCTAACGCGCCTTGGTTATGGCGTAATCTCAGTGATCGGCAACGAGTCGGCCAAAGTTCTTCTGAGCGCGATTCAGCATGCCGGCCTTGCGCTCTTTATCGTAGGCCATGCAGCATCCGAACAGACGAGAACAGAAATGGTTGATTGGCTCAAGGCGAATTATCCAAACGTCAGAATTCTTGCTCTGAACCCGCCTAATGAGCAGCTTCTCGGTGCCGATTACAACGTGATACAGAACGGTCCGGACAAATGGCTACCGTTCCTTCCTACGCTGTAATCCCCGTAGGATGTAGCCCAAACCTCCCGTAGAACACCACAAACCGCCAGAAACCCCTGAACCCCTTGAACCCACTGAACCCACAGACGCCCTCTCCAGCGGCCCACGCAGTGAAATCGGCTTCCGGGAGATGTGTCCTGTCATGGCGAAATGGCGCACGGAGAGCCAGCGGTGGACAACGAGCACTATGTTGTGACGACCGTGGTATGTCCGCGCTGTAAAACCAAGCAAAAGGTTCATATTTCAACCAGTATTGGCAGCGCACAGGTGGGCGACCAGAGAATTTCATGTCTCAAGTGCGGCAATCAGGTTAATGTAACTCTCCCAGATAGGATCATTCGCGGTCTGTTTCCGGCGTAACATTCTGAAACTCACTTGAACACTTCGCGTTGCTTTGCCGGACGGCATGGCTCCTTACTCTTTCGCGTATCGCTTTATGGCTGGAATTAACTTCTGGGCGAGTTTCGTTTTATCGAGCAAAGCGATAGCGCCATAACTGTCAGCAAGAGCTTTTGTTTCTTCGTCATTCCATAACGAAATTGCCAGCAATGGCGAACCTGCCAGGGACGATTTAATCTGTGACGGCGTCACGTCATTTTCATCGGCCATATGTAAGTCCATGACTAGAATTTGAGGATGGAGCTTTTCTGTAAGCTGCATTGTTTGGCTAAAACTGGCAGCTTCTGCCAACACCTGGATTTCTGGATCGCCTTTGAGCAGATGCGCAATCGCCTTCCGCATGATTTCACTGTCATCGGCCAAAAGCACGCTTATATTCATTAATCGTAAATGTTAACACATCTGATAACGACATGTCGGCTCGCCTACCGACTCTCCTACTGCGCTGAGGAGTCTCGGTCTCTGGACGGTCATCAACAAAATACCAACGGGACCAGTCATTTAGCCATTTTCTGGACCATGAAAAAGAGCAATTGCAGTTCGCTCCTGCTTCTGCGGCTGAAGGCGCGGCAGAACTTGGCAATCAGACGTGCCTCGTACCGGATACGCAATTAGCTTGCCATCGGCACGGTCAAGCACATACTGAGTTCGTGACTACACAATTTTCTGCCAAACCGTAGAGGCGGCGCGGCACCTTGTGCAAAACAGTTCGACGCGCAAGGTCGCATCCTCGTCCGGGACCACCCTATAACCTTTCGCTTAGAACTGAGAACCCGCTTCGCAGAGCGTGTTTGCCCACTGGTCGGGTAGTTTGGCCGGGAAAGGGACGCCATGAGCGAAAGCGAATTGAAATACCCGAGTTGGCAGAGTCCACTTCAAGAAGCAATCCTCGAATTCGACCCCGAAACGTTGGCTGAAAAAATCCAAGAGGTCGAAACCTTGATGTTCGAGCGCCTTCAAGAAATCTCATCTGAATCCGATCATCACGCCGAGCGGCAAGCCCTTAGCGATGCAACGACTATCCTGCGCAGATTGAAGAAAGCCAAGTTGTCGTATCCCGACTGGGGCACACAAAAGCAAGACTAATTTGGAGACGACCCCAAATGGAAGATCGTGAGGGCCACAGCAAGCTTTGGGGCGATCGGGTTTGAAGGCACAGAGGCACCCACCTTTTCCAGCCTGGTGAGAGAAGCGCCCAAGGCGCTGCTCGCCGCAAAACAGGCTGGCGGAAACCAGATGAGAATTCTGAGCCTTGCTAAGCCTAGTTTGGGATCGGACCTTTTATCGGCGAGCAACCCGTAGGTGTGAAGAAAGGTAATGGTTTTGCACCAGTCCGATAGGAGGGCTTATCAGCATGTGGGAACTGCAATTGCAGGAACCAGCAAATGGCTCAAACAAGTGAACCAAAATCTGGTCTGTTTCAGGTAGCGTTTGAAGGCAGATTAGCGCGGTGGCACCGCACTCGGTGGATTACCGAGATACAGGTAGGGTTCGCATATAGAATGGCCCCCTATATCGCCGGGTACCGTTCTAATGCGAAAGTAGCGCGCGGTTATTTTTTGCGGCTTGAAATGTTCGCCTCATTGATGAGGGCGTCAGCCTGGTGGATGCTGCCCTTCGCAAGATTTGTCTTGACCACCGACTTCTGCCCCGCAGCCAAGGTCACGTCCGTCTCGAAACTCTGGTATCCGGGCAATTCAACCTTGATTCGATGCGTCCCGGGACTGAGCAGCATGGAGTGAAATGCTCCGCCCAATTCCCCTGCATGTCCCAAGAATCTGTCGTCCACGAAAACGGCCGCGCGGTCCGGGTTGACCTCAACTTTCAGTTGAGCGGTCACGCTCGGCCACGTATCGTTGGCTGCTTTCTGCATTTTGACCGGCACAAGCAGTAATTCCTTGGGTTCCACGGTAAGTGTTTCCGTGAAGTCTTTATAACCCGCCTGCCGAACGGCCAGGTAGTGGTCACCAGGAATCAACAGGATTCGCTTTGGGCCCCACAGTTCGCCCAAATATCCCACGTACTTGCCGTCAATCCAAACGCCAGAGGTTTTTTCCACCTTCGACGCGCCTTTAAATGTCAATTCCCCAAGAACTGTAGTCTGCGCCATTAAGGGCGCGACCATCGGATTGACTGTGAAATACGAAACCAGGATGGCCAGAAGGCCAATCCATCTATGCTTATGTCTTATGTGTTGTGTCAGCATCGGAGACTCCTTTATCAAGCTACCGAATTTCCTATTGAGTAGCCCTGTAGGCTCATTAATAAGTTTAGCTAAGCCGGAGCACTGCGAGCATCGGAAAAATCCTGTAATTCATTGAGATAATTACCGTATCGTTGGTACCGGACCCACAAAGACGGGCGATGAGACGATTAAAATAGTCGTGATTGGGTGATATTGCTATGCAGAGTGCGATTACGCCTATCGTGATTCCACGTTGAGGTACTCAAATATTGCTTCTTTTCGGTTCAGGTATTCCTCAAAAGCCTGGACTTCGGCAATGCTCTGTCTCCGTAACTCATCGTAACATTCCGGCGAAACAGGGTCTTCCGACCGCTCTAAAAGAGCGCCCAACTTTGCCGCTTCAGTTGAAAACGTTCTGAACGCATCGGACAAATCGAAAACCATATCGGCTAGATATTTATCCGTCGCCATTAGACTCATGACCGTCCTCCAAGTTATCCATCGAACGCCGAGAGACGCACGCCTTGGCTGGTACCTGCTGCGAAGTCCGTCTGTTCAATTGTGATTACGGCGAGAGCCGTCAGAGCCGCCGCGACCGCGATTCAGGGGTTCGAAACGCAGGCGCACGCTCCCACCCGGACTTCCGCTACTACAGATGAGGGACGCCCGCGCCGGAGATAATAATCTCCTCGGCTCGTCATTTCACATTTGGCGACCCCTCCTCGGGAAGATCCCAGGTAGCCATCAGCACCAGGATGCTGCCCAAGACGAATAAAATGCTGATTGCTCTCTGTTTATTTCTGTCCATTACTCAACCTCAAGACTGCTCCCATCTAGTGCCTTCTATGGTGGACATGGCAACCTGCGTGCCAGACCGGAAATTATCGGAGGTCACGCAATTAAAGCATTTATATCCCGACTTCGACCCGCACCTGGCAAATGCAGGGTAAATTGTTCGATCGAGCAGGAATATGTGCCGAGCCGGTGCGACAATTCTTCCGGCTGCCGTGCAAATTCCGGCGAGCCACGAAAGCTATTCACTGCAATCTATTGATAGCATGAAGTTTAAATGGGGATGGACATGGCATGGTGATTGCCCTCCAAATAAGCACAGCCCTCGCCGGAGGTGATGTATGAAACGGATTTTCCTCTCACTGGCCGGATTCGTAACGCTGTTCACCCTAATGGCCGCTCCTGTTCAATCCATGCTACTCTCTGCACCCAAACTTCAAATGCAAGGGCGGCCCGAGGCCGAGACGTTCTTCGGCACAATTCTGAAAAATGGCAAGAACTTTGTGCTGAGTGATCCAGCCACTAAATCTAGGTATACGCTCGACAACCCGAAAAAGGCGAGTCCCTACGAGGGGATGACGGTAAAAGTCACTGGCACAATCGAATTGGCCAGTAATTTGATTCACGTCGAAACCATTGAGGAGATCGTCTAGATGATGTTCTCAAGGAGAGATCTAACATGCATACCGAAAACAAGGAAGTGCCAACTCACGAGCAAATAACGCGAAGAGCTTACCAAATTTATTTGGAGCACGGCTTTCACCCCGGCAATGAGTTATCCGATTGGCTCGCGGCTGAGAAAGAACTAACTGAACCATCGGAAAGACAGGATGCAGATAGGCCCTCAGCAAATGTCGTGCCAAGCTTGCGGAAACACGCAACAGCTTGAACTGCTACTTTTTGAGCAAGCGACAATCAAGCGAAGCCTCCGGCCAATGACCACTCTTGGCCGGGGGCTTCACGAAGGTGACGGGTAAATCGTCTAATGCTGGAAGCGTACGAAGATCGGGGATTGCAAATCAAAGAAATCCCGGCTAAGGAAATAACAGTTTTTCAACATCCCATTGGAAGTCATGCCGAAGCTCTTCGAATACTAGCCGAGGCAGTAGAGCAGCGCCCGGACGTTCACTGGGTAATAGTAGGACTCGGGCCTTGGGGAGTTCGCGGGGAACTCTAAGCAAAAGCCCGCACCATTTGAAGCGTTGGCTTGCTTTCCCGAACTCTCCGGCTCCTTACTCTTTCGCGTATCGCTTTATGGCTGGAATTAACTTCTGGGCGAGTTTCGTTTTATCGAGCAAAGCGATAGCGCCATAACTGTCAGCAAGAGCTTTTGTTTCTTCGTCATTCCATAACGAAATTGCCAGCAATCGCGAACCAGCCAGGGACGATTTAATCTGTGACGGCGTCACGTCATTTTCATCGGTCATATGTCAGTCCATGACTACAATTTGAGGATGGAGCTTTTCTGTAAGCTGCATTGTTTGGCTAAAACTGGCAGCTTCTGCCAACACCTGGATTTCTGGATCGCCTTTGAGCAGATGCGCAATCGCCTTCCGCATGATTTCACTATCATCGGCCAAAAGGATGCTTATCGTCATTGAGGTTCGCTTTATATCATAATCTTAAGGCCTAAATCTGTCGCACTTTTGGTTGAAATGTCGAGTAGGGTCGTCTAGGACGGGTTGCAAAATACGTAGTCTACTGTATGGCATTCTATCTGTATTGTGCGTAGCTTCAGCCATGTCCCGCCCGCCTGGCATGACAGTCAAAGCGTTGGACCGAACAGTCCGAATTCTTATTGCGGACGACCAGCCAGTTATAAGAAAGATAGTGCGGTCCACTTTGGAAGGACATCCGCGCTTTGAAGTATGCGCCGAGGTGGAAGACGGCGCAAAAGCGATAGAGGAAGCGCATAGATTATTACCAGATGTAGTCGTTTTGAACGTCAGTATGCCGATCTTAGACGGATTTCAAGCGGCTCGCGAAATCAAGGCGGCCCTTCCAGAAACAGCAATCGTAATACTATCTTCGCACGTCGATCAGCGTTTCATCGAAGAAGCCAAAAAGATTGGTGCTCGGGCTTACGTCGCAAAAACTGAAGTAGGGACGGCTCTGGTCAAGGCGATTGAAGCCGCGGTAGTAGGCGGGGACTTTGTGTTAATGGAGTAATTAATACGGCGCCTTCTTTGCTGGCAAATTGGTTGAGTCCGGGGCAATAGAAGACTACAATCCACGAACTGGAAGTCTCGATCGGAAACTCCTGGTCAAGTACGATGTGGGAGGACCTTCGTGCCTTGTCTTTTGCTGATTGTCTTTCTCGCGTTCCCTCGAATCGCACTTGCATTGTTGTTTCTCTTTTCGAATTACTTGCAGCGAGCGTACCACGGCATATTGCTGCCTCTGCTCGGGTTCTTGTTCTTACCTCTAACAACGTTGGCATACGCATGGATGACGAATACACGTCAACCCATAGCCGGTATTAATTTGCTGATTCTGCTTGTCGCGGTTGTGATTGACCTTGGCGGCCTAAGCGGCGGCGAATATCATCGACGGAGATGGTGGGAAGATTAGTTCGTATCGTTCTAGCTTTCGATCTGAATATCTGAACGAATACACCATTTCCTTGATTGCTGATCTCCTATGTTGATAGCGTGACGGCATGAAGTCATATCCACTATACAGGCCTCTCGTGAAGCGCCTCTTCATGTTCTGCCTTGGTGCCGGTCTATTTTGCGATCACGCGAACCCTCAGAAATCTGCTCCGCCCAATGCCGCCCCTGACAAGAGCAAAATCGAAGTTCGCAACAATGCCGCCAGTCTGCTTGCCGATCTCCTCGGCGACGAGAAGAGTGTCAGCAAAATCTTAATCATTAAGCGCAATTCCGCGGAACTTGCACGGCTGATTAAAGCGATTTCAAAGACTGCCGGTGACGGAGCGGAACAATTGGAAATGTTAGCGAAGAATGATAAAACTCTGAATCTGCACACGCTTCAACTTCCGCCTGGAGAGATGGCAACTCGTGCTGCAATGTCCAAAACGAGGGAACACGAACTTCTTTTCTCTTCCGGCGAGAAATTCGAATTGCACCTGTTACTCACCCAAACCACTGCGTTGGACTACGGATCTCATCTGGCCAAGATCGCAGCGGACAATTCTTCCTCACCGGAACAACCGCGGAAATTCCATTCACTCGATGTCGCGCTGAACGCCCTGTTCCAGCAAGTCGTTGCGAAATTACGCGCCCTGCCAGGAAAATAAGTGCATCACAGGTGAAAATCCTCACTCAAATGGTCGGGGATTTCTAATATTCCTTATGTCGTATTCTGGATTTGTTTGATTCTTCCATGGAATCCGATTCTCGTAGACCCCCGTTTTGGAACGCACCTTCATCGGCATCGTCCAGTCTAGTCGGGTATCGTCCGAGTCTGTGGACTCTCATTCGCAAGACAGTACATCGCGTCGACTATCAGAATTCGGGACGATACGTGGCATAGAAGGAAGTCCCGTCAAGATCTACATCTTTCACTGGATGGACCGTCCATGCTGCCAAGTTCATGCTTGGGTTCAGTCTCTCTGGCCCGCACAGAGATGAGTGAGGGACCCTCGATGCGACGAAGTACAGATCAGCAAACGGCATCAATGGAAGTGTTCACATGAGGTCCGGATATGCGCTGTTGATTGCAATTCTGTTTTCTCTGCCACCGAGCTTGTCGGCAACAGATCTAAACCAGCAAACGCTAAGGGCATGGGATGAGTATATTCAGGGAACGGAATCACGAATGAACCAGCGCTTAACTGGGACTACCAGCTTCCTTTGGATTGACGAATCGCTTGGAAGGCGTGAGCGAGTCCACCAGGGAGAGATCTTGGTGGAACCGGCCAATCAAAACAGCCCGGAAATGGTGCCGCAGGGGCTCATTCACGATTGGCTCGGGGCTGTCTTCATTCCAAACGCTACGATCAACTCTGTCTTTGCAATGCTTAACGACTATGGCCGCTACGATCGATTTTACAACCCAGCGGTGAGCAATGCGAAGCTGCTGGACATCTCGGGGGCAACAAGGAGGTTTTCGTTGGTGCTCGCTGAAAAAGCGCCGTTTGTTAATGCTGCGATTGCAAGCGACTATACCTCGCAGACAATTCAGTTAGACACGAAGCACTGGTATACCGTTACGTACAGCACGCGGATACAGCAAATCGATAACTATGGGCAAGCCGGAGAACACGAACTGCCTCCCGACAAAGGGGCTGGTTATATCTGGCGTCTCTACTCGATCGAGAGGTTTGAAGAGAGAGATGGCGGAGTCTATGCCGAACTTGAAGCTATCGCTTTGAGTCGAAACATTCCGTTCGAGATTCAATGGTTGGTAAAACCAATTCTCCAACACCTGCCCCGCAATTCGATGGTTGCAACACTTCAGAAAACACGGGAAGCTGTGTGCGCGGAAGGGAGTTCAAAAGCGCCTGAAATTGCGGAACTGGGGCGACCTACTCGCAATTATGAGAGAGGTGCAGCATTGGCGAGGGGTCACCATGGGCTCGAAGTACAGCCGGCACCAGCTGCAAGATCGCTCGGAATTCATTCTCAGAACTGAGGGGCGTTTGGAGGAACAAGATCGCCTGATCGCACCAGCGACTGCTTTGGCCTATTCGGTTCAAATCGCCGGAATGACCCGATACCCTGCAAAACCCGGATAGGTCCTTCCATAAGAAGGCCGGTTAGTGTCAAGTCGGTTTTTCTTTTTCTTACCAGGGGGTTTTTGCGTTTGAGCCGAGCCGCCTCTGTCGCCATCCTTCCATCCGCACTCTTTTATGGAGCGATTGTTCGCTCGGTGCAAGTTGGGCGTCCTCCGTTCAGCAGGCGCTGCTACCTGATAATCGACCTCGGCTCCCGTCTCTTCGACGAGAGTTAGGCCAGGACTTGGGCGCAGTCACCTGAAATCGGCGGTTGAGCACGGCTCTTCGTACCCAATTCTACGCCACGGTGCCTACCCCTTCGCAGTGGTATTCTTTTTCATAAGCCGGTCTCCTTGCTATTGCGCCTTGAGCGCGTCGATCATTGGGAGCGTATCGCATCCCGTAGGAGACCGGCCTTCTCATCCCATCTGATATACGGGATCATCGGAGTATGGGAAATTGCCCCTAACGCTCAATGTCACATTCCGATAAGAAGTCAAAATGGAAATCTCAGGTCAGTGGTTAGTGCTGGCCGTGGCGCCAAGTAAAATATTCTTTCTGTTCATCTGCATGGCGTTTGCGGAAATCCACATGATTTCGATGGGTTTCACCTTCCCAACGGCTGTAGAAACCTACTTCAGTGCCATCCCACACGTGATCGTCATTGTAATAGCCGTCGTGAATAGTGTAGCCAGTGCTTACGCGCGCCGCACATCCGGTGATGACCGCGGGTGAGAAAAAAGCCGCACTTAGGATTATTGAAGTCAAAAGTCTGGATAGGGGTCGCATGTGGTGCCTCCTCGAAATCATGTTGCCCGAGATTATAGCTGTCTCGCTCTAGAGCGAACCGCTGATTTTGGGGTCGGAAATGCTGTAGGCGAACAATTCCATTTTGGTGGTTTTATTTTTGGAATCAAAATTGACAATTCGGGTTTGATGCGGAGACTTTGTTCGCTGAGATCTTCATTTCCTTTAAAGCCTGGGGGGCTGATTCGATGCGTCGATTTCCTCTTTCCGACAAACGGTCGAAACGTATCGGACAGTTTCGTACTCAGCAAGCTTTCCAAACTCATCGGAGCCCAGCCTCGCGCGGCCAACTCCTGATAAAACGGGGCGTTACCGGAATGTGGGAATTTGACCAATCCGGCTCGCAGGCCACTGACTGGAATTCTCAGAGACTGGTCGGCGCGTAGCTACACGGATGTTCCTAATCAATGTGGATTGCTTCGTGGGTGGTGGTGACAGACTCCGAAGACTTGGGAATCTCATTCGCATCGGGCCAGCAACCGTTAAGCAGTCCATATCGTCGGCACTCAAAGCAGATGTGAATATGCATTTCTCGCTCATTTTTCAATGGCGTTTCGCAGACAAGGCAACGAATTGATATTTTTTCGCTCATGACCTGAAACCCTCGAACTATCATGAAATCTGGCCTGACCTCAACTGCACGAGCGATAGCTTTCACCTCTGAACGCTGCGAAGTCGCGTGCCCGAGTCTGGGTGGCATTCGATCTGAGGAATCACACCACGATCCAGTGAAGTAGATCTTACAGTATAGGCCAAAGCCAAACTGCCAACTCTGCAAAGGCAGATCGCTATAACAAAGCAGATGACCGCGGAGAGCAGGAGAGCAAGGTACGCAGCAGCGAAAATCAAAAAGGCCGAAACCGCTTGAAGTAGAGCGTCTGGAAAATCCATCAAACACCCCCCTGCAAGCTCGAGTACGCCACGAATTAGCGATTCATGAAATACAACAATTCACCTAAAATAGACCGCATATCGATGTAAAGGACAACTCCCTACGGCGTGCAAATGGGCACTAACACTTTGGGCGCGGTACTAGAACGGTCGTCCTGGTGGGCGTGAATTCTCTTTCATTTCATTTGGTACAAAAATCCCTGGTCAGGTCAATATTACACCGCTTGTCTTTTGTTCAGCGAATCGTTAGAGCGACCCATAACCTCAATTCGTGCTGATTCTTAGCGATTGGTTGCTTACTTGGCAGGAATATTGCTCTGTTTCTTAAGTTGATGTTGAACGTTATCGTCCTGAGTTCACCTCGGCCCGACTCGCCCAGCAACTCCTATTCTAAAACTCGGAGGTAGATTCATGAATACGATGAGCGGATCGATGTGGATCGTAGTCGCTGTTCTTGTCACGATTGCGATTTTGGCGGTCGTGGCTTGGATGGTTATTCAGAGGCGCCGAACAGAACGATTGCGCGCCCAATTCGGCCCTGAATATGCACGCGAACTAGAGAGAACGCGTGACCGGCGCCGCATGGAAGGGAAACTCGATGACCGCTGGAAACGCGTCGAGCATTTGCATATTCGGCCGCTCACGCCCAGGGACCGTGCGCGCTTTATAGAGTCCTGGCGCATGGTTCAGGCGCAATTCGTTGACAATCCAGGCGCTGCTATAGCAGAAGCTGATCGACTCTTAGCGGACGTCATGTCAACGCGTGGTTATCCAGCCGCCATTGCTGATTTTGACCAGCGGGCAGCAGACATCTCCGTGGACCACCCAATGGTAGTAGAGAACTACCGTACGGCTCACAACATTGCGGTTCAGCACTCACGTGGTAGGGCCAGCACGGAGGAACTGCGCCAGGCCACAATTCACTACCGATCGGTCTTCGAGGAGCTGATCAGCGAGCCAAACGACATACGGGCACGCATCGCGTCTTGACAATGTGTGGAAAACTCGGAACGTGCTTCTCCGATGATTCCGCCGTGGCGGGGGGACGTCGAGGAATTTCCCTGCGGATCGATCGACTGGGCGCCACCGCAATCTTGAGTCCCGATAAACGGGGTGGTCTCAATGGGTCGATGCAACACTTGCCCAAAGTCCTCTCGTAGGGGCCTAGGAGGCTGATTTCATTCGCGGGCGTCAATTCAAACAAAACAAAAGCCCTGTTTAGGTTTTGATTGAGTACTGCCGTACGGATCGATTTCCAAGCAAAAGTATCATCAGATCAATCGATTAGAAGGTGTTGCGTCGACCGGTTGAGCCGGCAGGGATTATCGGGATGTGGCCCAAATCCTGTTGCGACGCAAAAAGCCACATTCCGAAAAGAGGACCTGGCTGACTTGAGGGTGTAAAGATGAATATGTAGGTGCCGTCCGAAGGAGAATCGGATCGGCGTCGCCTATCGTTGAAGCTATTTTGGAAATCCAGATGTTAACAACTTTTCAAATCACAATCGAAATCCTAGTGGGAATATTTTTTCTCGTGGCGGCAATCGCATGCCTCTTGTGGCCTGATAAGTTCTATGAACATGCTCTAAGACCCGTGTATCGAAACGCTGATATAAGAGATAAACCGCTTCAGAACTTGCAGAGCAGGGGGTACGTCTGGAATGTGCGTATCATCGGAGTAATCGCCGCGCTTATGTTTACATTTACTGTGATCCATCTTTTCTCAAGTGCGCCGAATAGTCATAGAGGTGTGGCTAAGCCCGTCCCGAATGTGCCAAAACAAGTGGAGTAAGAAAGGCTATAGACCAATCAAAGGCAATTGCCAAAATAATTAACTCAGGACTATCGATGAAGAAATCAATTGCCCACGCGTCGAGGCAGGTGCTGGTTGTAATAATGCGCTGGAAGTCCGGACTCAACCTTAGAACGCACAAAAGCCACATTCCGATAAGCAATTGGCTGGGCTGCGCCCTGACAGGGACGGAAGAAAGTGGCCCTGCGGCTTCCTGAAGAATGAATAAATTAGGGCCACTTTCTTAGAAGTGGACTAATCAGGACTTGGGACGCCAAACATATTCGGGACGCATTCTGCGTTGGCCAAGCTTTGAATAAACCTCAGTCCCGGCAGGATCGATGTCGGTCTCGTTGGTGTCATAGACATCGATCACCACCCAGAGCGACCACCTCACGATATGTATCTTGGAGTTCAAGTAAAGGGTCGCATAATCTCGCCACTGCCTCTTGAGGCGTTTCTCAGGCAGAATATGGCCAAGCAAATATCGAGAAGGCCCGCGCTAGGGGCCAACGGCAATTCAATTCGGGCGCTGCGGCGCGGCCGGCTTTGCGGCATAGACGAGGATCTGAACTGTCCCGGTGTCGCCGGCCTGTTTGGACTTTCCCAGTCCGATGATCTTTATCCGGGTGTCGTCTACCTTGAAGTTTTGAACGAGATAATCGCGGATCACTTTGGCGCGGGCTTCGGTGAGCAGCCGGTCTTTCGCGGTATCACCGGTGGCCACTGAGGAGGCCACCACGGCCAGAGCGAACTTGTTCTCCTTCAGGAAACTCCCCGCCTCGTCGATGGTCTTTTTGTTTTTGAGTTCGGCGTTGTCCGGCTTATCGAAAATCTTCGCGGCATCATAATCGAACTCCTTGGTACGAGTCCCCGCGGGCACCTTGGAAATAGAGTTTCTTGTTAATTCACTCGGGTCGTTATACCCGCGCTTTTTGAAGAAGCCGCTCAACAGGAAATTGTGCTGCAGTGCTGTCATGTTGTCGCTAAACGCCTCGACACCGGTCTTGGCTGAGGCCGCCAAGTCCTTTGCCTGCTCGGCGATGTCCACCGGAACTTCGCCGGCGATGACATCATCGTTTTGGACAGCCTGCGCTTTCACGGTTCCCGAGGAGATCTCCAGATACTTATTGCCCAATAGACCTTCCGTCTTGATCGAGGCGATGGAATCCTTGCGGATGATGTTTTGCGTCGAACTGTGTAGCTTCATCACCACCGTCACCTTCCCGCCCGGCTCTGTGGGCAGGTCGATGCGGCTAATCGTTCCTTCGTGAATTCCGCCAACCCGTACCTCCGCTCCATTATTGAGGCCGCCAACACTTTGGAAATCGGTCTTCAGACGGTAGGTCGGACTAAATAGAAATTCCTTATTGCCGATCAGGAAGATTCCGGCAGACAGACACGAGAGCGCCAGAACGACAAAAACCCCTATACGAAAAGATTTAGACATGGTGGCCACCTAATGAGCCTTCATTCAAGAATTGGACAACAAATGCGTCGCTGCTTTTCTGCAAATCTTCAAAAGTTCCCTCGATCAAGATTTGACCGTCACGCAGCAAGGCCACGCGGTCTGAGACCGTCTGGGCGCCGTGAACGTCATGCGTGACCACGATCGAGGCCATGTTGCGTTCTTTTTGCAGCTTGAGAATCAGTTCCCCGATTTCTGCGGCGGTAATTGGATCGAGGCCGGCCGTTGGCTCATCGAAGAGCAGGATGTCGGGTCCCAGTGCCAGGGCGCGCGCCAAGCCCACGCGTTTCTGCATTCCTCCGGAGATCTGTCCGGGCATTTTTTGCGAAGCCTGCTCCATACCTACGCTGGAGAGCAGTTCCTGCACCCGCTTTTTGCGCTTCCCATCGGACATCTTAATGTGCCTTCGCAACGGAAAGGCGACGTTTTCTTCCACCGTAAGCGAGTCGTATAGCGCGGAGTTTTGAAACAAGAAGCCGATCTTCTTGCGAATTTCATTGAGTTGGTCCAAGGGAAGACCAGCGATCTCCTTTCCGTGGATGCAGATCGAACCGGAGTCCGGCACTTGCAAACCGACAATCAATTTCAGCAAGACGCTCTTGCCCGTGCCGCTCTGTCCCATGATGGACAGAGTCTCTCCTGGCCTGACCTGGAGACTGATTCCGTTCAGCACCGCCTGCTCGCCGAAAGATTTGTGCAGGGTTTTCACCTGAATGGGAAGCGAATCGTTTTCGTTTGCTGTGTGCATCTCTTCCATCGTCGCCTCACGGAAAAAACACAAGAATTAAACGAACTAGCAAAACGTCGGCCAGGATGATCAACAGCGAAGACACGACCACCGAGGTCGTCGCAGCGTGTTCCACGCCTTCGGTGCCTCCCTGCGCACGCATTCCCTGGAAACAGGCCACCAGCCCAATGATCAAACCAAACACCATCGTCTTCACGGTGGATGGCAGAAAGTCACTGAAGGTCACGTTCTGGAAACCGTTGGTCAGAAAGAGACGGAGTGAGATCGGCTCCGCGAGCGTGTTGGTCGCCCATCCCATGAAGATACCGCAGAAATCCGCGACCAATGTCAGTAGCGGGAGCATCAGGATGCAGGCCAGGACTCGAGTCGCCACCAGAAACTTGTACGGATTGACGGCCGAGACTTCGATGGCGTCAATCTGTTCGGTCACCTTCATGGCGCCCAATTCAGCACCGATGCCCGCTGCCGCGCGGCCACTTACGACCAAGGCTGTGATAATCGGGCCGCTCTCCTTTAGAATGGAAAATACGATAGCTTCTGGAAGAAGAGATTTGGCGCCGAAACGGATCAGGCTGTCTCGGGTCGACAGAGAGAGCACTACTCCCGTGGCCGCCCCAGCAAGCGCTGCCAACGGCAGCGATTTCGATCCCAATTCGTCGAATTGGCGGACGAACTCCCGGACTTCGTAAGGGGGAACGAAAAATGGTGCTATCAGCCGGCCGCAGAACATTCCTAAGTCGCCGAACCATTCAAAGAAGGCGACAGCAGTCTTTGCACCCGGGAAACCGGTTTCCATCTTGGCTCCTCGTGAGTATACCTCTGTACTTGGTGTACAAGCTGAGCCTCGCGACCTAGCGCTCAGACACATCACCAGATGTCAATGCCACATGCTCTCTCTTTACCATTCGCTGCTGCTCACTCATCGATTCCTCAGAGGAATTCGCTTTCTTCGTTTCCGCCTGTGCTCCCGTCAGACTTTCACCCTGCCGAAGCTTGTGTTCCCAACAATTTCGAGTCGCCTCGATATTGTGATACTGCCATGTCAGCGCGTGAAGAAAGGTATCACATCCCTTTTGCTCTCTTTATGTCAGGCTGACACATTCCCAGGTTCGTAAACACGAATGCTGCGTGAAAGAATCGATCACACTAAAGTTCGTGGACCCAGTTCGCGAAGTCCTCCCTGCTCGCGAGATCCGCAAGACCGTTCCGTTGCCGTTCATGGATTACATCGACGCTAAGGAATTGCGCTAGAGTGATGATCCGGTCCTTCTGCGGAGACTTCGATATCTCACTAGAAAAGCCTTCATTCGAGACGATAGTCGCATTGGGATCGGCCAAGTAGAACAAAATCTGAAAATCAACGTACATTCCTCGATCATTCTTGGCAATATTCGCACCGTTTCTGACCTTAACGATCGCCGAGCGCAAATATTCCAAGGCCGCAGAAAACTCTTTCTCAATAGAATCCTCCTTCGGAAACGAACCCTTAAATGGATACAACTTCGCCAGGCCAGTCGCGATGTATTTAGGGTCCACTTTGGCCAACTGATCGACTGCTCGCAATTCTTTGTCGAGCACGCCTTCATGAGTCGCATCCCAGGTCTCGGCTTGGAACCACTCGCTTCCGGCAATCTTCGTTTTCTCAATGAACTCATCATAGGAGCCGGAGTCCACTATCATTTGCAGCAGTTTCTTATAGTTTTCCGGACCCACTCGGGCAGATGCCTCTTCCCCAGAACTCCATATTCGTTGATGAATAAAAACCTTTGTTAGTTCAAGGGCGCGAGATTTAGCCATACATTGGAACACACGCTTATCGTTGTCGAAATATTTGCCCTTGTGCTTCACGGTCTCTTTCATGAGTTCCATGATCACGAAAGGCGCAACGACGATCTGTATGTGTGCCTTACTGGACAGGTCGGTACACGAGACCTTCCCGCGTGTCAGGTCAAGCCAAATATTTGTATCTAGAACGTAGTACATAGAAAGATTGGGAGCTTTGGACTAGTTTCACAATTATTCATGATCCTGGTCGGTCGCGCATCAGGTTACCGTAATCCTGGTGACAAAAAAGATATCAGTTAACGGAGGAGCGGTGGGGCCGACTATGTTGGAGTTTGGATCGAAGCTTTTCCAAACTCAATGCCAGTGGACCGTTAGTCGCGTTACCGGACAAGTGCCAATTGCGGCTAGAAACGGGCGTCTCGGTAACTAAAGAGTACGGCAGCAACCCAAAATAAGCCACTACCGGGAAGTAGAACCCGCTAAGCTCGCCTCGACTATTCTGATTTTGGAATCGAAATTTTCTTCAATCTCATCCCTGACATTTGGCGATTTTTTTGCCTCTCTATAGTGAGGGGAGTTCTCGCTGGAATTTCCCCCGCGAGCCGGGCGGACGCGAGCCACAAACGTGACCCGCTCGGCGACGCATACGGCTGACAGACGACGAGCCGGACGCGAAGGTTGAAACCCTCTGCTAGGAGCGCGTGCTCCAAGTGTGCCTTGACACCATGCATGGCACAGCAAACCAGGACAGCGGTTTCTTCTCCTTCGGGCCGGGTGTGCCACTGACAACCAGGAAGCGCGCGAGAACTCTCCCGCCTAACGGCGGTTCAAGAATGTGAGCAGAGGAGATAACGAAACATGAGAACAATTTGGCAAAACGCAATTCGGCTCAAGGCCGTTTCCCGGCAACCCTCCGGGTCCTCCGACAGGAAGGCCGACCGGAAGCACTGCCAGGAAGGGCACAGGATCACTCATGTGATTTGGGAGATTCAAAATGATAGCCAACGCTCTCATCTTGACCATCGCCATTCTGCTCGCTCTCGGCTTCTGGCTAATGGGCGAACTAAAGTTCTTCATCCCCTATAAAGCCGTTCTGCTCCACCAATACGGAACCGCGCTTCTCGCCTTCGTCGGTGTGCTCTTTTTGAATGTGTTTGCAGTCGTCTTTGCCGTCAACCGCAGATTCTTTCTCAAGGACACGGGCAGGAAACTCTCTCACCTCGACAAGCAGTTGCAAGTCGGTCAGGGAGAACTGCCCGCACCTTCGATCGATTCCGTTGACGAGGGGCTTAGCTGAAATGTCACGCTCATATTCACCTGATGAAATGGCTGCACCACGCGACCCATCACGAAGACCGACGGAAAACGACCGCGACCTGCCTCGTGACGAGGAAGGCCAAAGCCAAAGTCGAAATGGTGGTGCAGAAAACCAGCCTCGCCCTAACACGCCGCAGGAGGTTCGCAAACCAGAGGCTCGTGCCGTCGAGCCTCGGAAGCCCTACGAATACCGTAACCGCACTTACGCCCTCCGAAGCTCTGAAATTCAGACTATGACGGATATTGCAAAGTTTCGCGCCGTTGACGCCAAGGATTTAAGAGAGTTTGCATACAGCGGGGACAGCAAGCATTTGGAGGCAGACCTCACCAACCTCCGCAGGCAGGGCCTCATTGCTGGATGGGAAATCCCACACCGGGAAACCGCTCCGCGTCAGCTTGTGGCATTGACGAAGCAGGGCCATCGTTTGCTGGTAGCTACGAAAAATACTCCGAAGGACCAGGCCCTTTATCACGGCTTCACTAAGCCCCGCGAAGCCCATCACGACGCAGACCTCTATCGGCTGTACCAGAGAGGACTCGAAAAGATTGCCCGCGAGGGAGGCACAAACATCCGGGTCATCCTCGACTCAGAGCTGAAGAAGAATCTCTACCGCGATCTGGCACAGTCCGAACAGAAGGGCAGTTCCGGCGACACCAAATCGGAAATCGCCGAGCGTCATGGCCTCCGAGTCGTGCGCGGCAAGATTCCGGTGCCCGATCTTCGCATCGAGTACGAAACCCCAGATCAGGAACACGCTCGTGTCGACCTGGAACTCGCAACAGAACACTACCGCTTTAAAAACATCGCCCAGAAGGTTCGCGCAGGCTTCTCCATTTACGCCCGCGCTCAGGACGCCTCCAATCTGCGACGCGTCCTGGACCAGAACGAACTCACTGCGGAGATTTTGAGCCTATGAACATCCCCGAGAATCAGGTCGCATTGCTCATGGAGCTGGGTTATACCGAGTCGGAAGCCCGATTTCTCTATGTCGTGGCAACACACTCGGGCTATTTCATTCTCCGTCAATTTCTGAACTTCACTGGCGCGCGAAGAGGAAAACGATCCAATCTATTTGCTCGCAAAGTCCTCAACAACGGACACAGCTCAGTCCGCGACTATTTGGGGTACGGCTCCATCTATCACCTTTTTTCCAGGACTCTCTACGGCCAAATCGAGAAAGGCAATCTCCGCAATCGTCGCAAGCATTCGTTTGAATACATTCGTACCCGTCTGGTCTTGCTTGATTTCATTCTCGCCAATCCTGAAGCCGAGTATCTCGAAACCGAGCAGGACAAGGTCACTTTCTTCTGCGAAAGACTTCGTGTCGCAAAGGAGTTCCTTCCAGGCAGGCTTTACGAAGGCGGGCCAGGAAGCAGTCCTACCCTTCGCTATTTCGTGGATAAGTTCCCCCTCTTTATTAAGCCACCTCTCCTCGGTGCTCCCCCTGTGGTCACCTTGTCCTTCGTCGATTCCGGCCTCGGAACCATCGCAAGCTTTCTGACGCATCTCGCAGCCTACCGGCCTCTCTTTCGCCAGCTTCAGGCTTTTCGCTTCCTTTATATCTCCCCGACGGACGCGCAATTTGCGAGGGCAACGGAGCGCTTCCGATCCGTCGTGAAGCAACCGCTTGAGTCCGATATGTCGAGTGAAATCCTTCGGTATTTCCAGGTCCGTCAGCGCTTCGAAAAACGCCAGTACCTTGTGCCCGTCACTGAAGACTTCGAATTCCTGAACGAAGCGAAGAGCCGGTTTCACGGGGACAGATTTGAACGCCTCTACAGTGCGTGGATTCTAGGAACACTCAGCGAACACGACCTAAGACACGAGTTCTGCCAGATGGAGCCTCATAGAACAGTGTCTTTCGAGACGTACCTCGTGGCTCAGCATCGTTCGCATCTCCCGGAAAACGAACAAGGCATGGTGAACGTGGCATGAAAGACACAGATCACTTTTTGCTGGACGCCCCGTTCACCTCTTCGGTGAACGGAAGTCTTGAGGAGCCAAGAGGATGCGTATGGCGCGACATTCAGTTTTGGGCGCGGGCAAAAATCGGATTGGGCTGGAGCGACCCCACCTTTGGCGGCTTTCAGCCGCCCAAAGACTTCGTGGGGTCGCTCCAGCCCAGTGTTGGAAGAAGAGTCCGCCAACAGCGTGTTTTGCCCGCGCCAAGAGAAGAGAAGGCAGTAACCGAATGGGAGGAATCAAATGCCAATCATCAATAAGCAACCCGCAATCGTGAAACGCGAATACGCAATCGAGGAACCCGTCGCACTCATCGTCGAGAGATACGCCGCGTTCATTCAGAGCACGCCGGACTACGTCGTAAATTCGGCCCTCACGAAAGTCCTCTTCCGGGATGCCGAATTCAAGCGCTGGGAGAAACAGCAACAGGGAACCACGGGGAAGGCGGCTGCGAAAACCACCACGCAGCAAGGGGCGAAGGCATGATCCAGAGAATACTAAGCTCCAAGAACTTCGTCGCCTGTCTCCTGGCAGCGGCTACGGGAATGGGGCTCTATTTCAAGCTGCCATTCCCCGCAGAGAATGTCTTTCTGCAAGTCATGGCCTTGCGAGCACCCCTGGTGCACGAAGGGCTTTTCTACTCCTACAACCTCTTCTTGTTCACGACACCCTACATCGTCTACTCGATTGTGCTGTCCGGCCTGTATGTGTTCGGCCTCACCTTGCACAAGAAGATTCGTGCAGGGAAATTGCCTCTCTATCCCGACCCACGAAAACGCGAGGAGCTTTTCGTTGTTGTGGGCGAAGTCCACAACAAACGTAAGCCAGGGCCTTCGGAAACCCCGCATTGGCTCACGATCCCCGAGCGCGGCCTCTTCACGGGCACCGCCATCGTCGGCGCAATAGGTACCGGCAAGACGAGCTGTTGCATGTACCCGTTCGCGGAGCAGATTCTCGCATACCGTGCGAGCGACAAAGAAAAGAGGATTGGCGGCCTGTTTCTGGAAGTGAAGGGAGACTTTTGCCACAAAGTAAAAGATATTCTGGAACGTCATCATAGGGCCGAGGACTATGTCGAAATCGGCCTCGGCTCCGAGTACCGCTACAATCCCCTGAATAATGACCTCGACGCTTACGCATTGGCCTACAACATTGCGTCGCTCCTGAACAACCTCTTCGGCAGGGGCAAGGAACCCTTCTGGCAGCAGGCGTACACAAACCTCGTTAAATTCATCATCCTTCTCCACAAGGTTGCATATGGCTACGTGACCTTGTTCGACGTTTACGAGTGCGCGATTTCGCCCTCTGTCCTCGAAAAGAAATTGAAAGAAGCAGAGCGCCGGTTAGGCGAGTCGGATTCCGTCCTGGTTTCAGAGGAAGCCTACCTCAAGCATCCCCGTGACCTCGAACCCTTCGAATTTCGGCTCAACACCGAACTCGGCCTGTACAAGGCCAAGAGTTCCGCTGGACTCTTAGAGCGTTTCCATAAATGATGTAGCTTTACAAAAGAGAGATTGTTTGACAGAGTGTGTGCCTATGCGAGCGATACCGTTGCCGGTGCGCCGGCGCATTCTGCAACTCTATGAACGGAGCAAAAGCACCCGCGAGATCGCAGAGTTTTCGGGTTTCTGCGTGGCGGCGGTGCGCCGGGTGCGCCAACAGTTCCGGCAGCGCGGCACGCTCCAGCCCCAGACCCATTTATGTGGACGTAGCACGCTGCTGACGCAGGAGCGGAAGGAGCGCCTGCAAAGACTGCTGTCCAAGCAGCCGGACGCAACACTGGCAGAGTTGGGTGCCCGCATGGACCGCCCCTTTAGGACTTCCACGATGGATTTGTGGCTTCGGCAACTGGGTTGGAGGTATAAAAAAAACTCTGTTCGCCGCCGAACAAAACCGACCGGACGTGGCCGAAAAAAGGGCTCGATGGCATGAGCAGTTGGCTGTGGAGCCGGCGACCCGGCTGGTGTTTGTGGATGAAAGCGGGGCCAACACCAAAATGACCCGTTTGCGCGGTCGGGCACTCGGGGGGCGAAGACTGGTGGCCCGCATCCCGCACGGACACTATCAAACCCGCACGCTCATCTCCGGCATGCGCTGGAACGGTCCGTGCGCCCCTTGGCTTTTTGAAGGCCCCATGAACGGGGAGATGTTTTTGGCATGGGTCGCACAGGGGCTGGCACCCACCCTGCAAAAGGGGGAGTTGGTGATCATGGACAACCTGGCCACGCACAAAATCCGGGGAATCGTCGAGGCTATCGAAGCAGTCGGTGCCCGTCTCCTGTACCTGCCGCCCTATTCACCAGACTTCAACCCCATCGAAAATATGTGGAGCAAGATCAAGCAAATCCTCCGCAGCAAAGCTCCCCGTACGGAGAGCGAATTGCTCGTGGCCACAAAGGCTGCTTTCCAAGCCATCTCGGCCGCCGACTGCAAGAGTTTCTTTTTTAACGCCAAATACGCTACATGATTTATGGAAGAGCTCTAGCTGTACTCAAAGAGAAGAACATTTCGTTCGAGGTCTTGAATGAGTCTGCCGGGAAAGAAATTCCCCAGGACAAGCGGGAACAACTGGAAGCCGTCAAGCGGTGGTTCTACAACGACTGGCAGCGCATCGAACCAAAGTTGCGAACGTCCATCGTCGAGGGAATTTCAGTCTTCCTGTCCCTCTTCGACGATAACCCGGTCGTGAAGCGCACCTTCTGTCCGCCTGCGGAGTGCTACGACCCCGTAGCCAACCACGATCACAAATTCGGCAAGCCCTTGCCGTCCTTTTCTTGGCTTATCGAAAACGGCAAGGTATGCGCCCTCAATTTTCCAGCAGTCATGAACGCCGGGCTGGCAAAGGCTCTGGGGGTAATGATGAAGCTCGACTTCGAGCGGGCCGTGCTCAATCGCATCCCTCAGATTGAGGCTCACCCGGAGCGGTATTTCCGACAAGTGCTTTTCCTGTGCGACGAATACCACCATTTCGCAACGGTGGGGGAGAGTGAGCCGACTGGTGACGAAAAGTTCTTTAGCCTTTCACGGCAGCCCAAATGTATTCCGATCATCGCGACGCAGAGTATCAGCTCGCTTAAGTCCGCGCTGCCGGGCGATACCTGGCGCACTCTTCTCCAAACCTTCAGGACAAAAATATTTCTGGCGCTCTCGGACGACTTCTCCGCTCGCACCGCGAGCGATCTCTGCGGGAGGGAGGACAAGTTCAAAGTCAGCTACAACCTCTCCGAGAGCGGACATGACGCCCGAGTGAGCCTGCTCACCGGCAAGGCCCTCTCGCACCGGGCAAATATCACGGCGTCAAAAAGCTACAGCACACAAACGGATTTTCGCTTCGACATGAAGACATTTATGGAACTGCGAAATGCACAGGCCGTGACTCTCGCCTACGACGGATCGAGTCCCAGACCGCCGATGTTCTGCTACCTGAAGCCTTACTATAACGACCCAAACAAATCCTATTTTGTGCAGGTTGCCGAAGGGGAGCTATGACGAATGGAATGGGGAAAAAACGATGAACGGATTCGAAATGATCCTGCCGTTCCTCAAGCCCATCGAGCACCTCATCCTCGACGACACGATCAGCGAGGTCATGGTGAATGGTTCAAGTCATGTGTTCATCGAGAAGGATGGGTTTATTCAGGAAATCCGTGGGCTTTCTCTGGGGGAAAAATCATTGATGATCGCGGTGAAGAACATCGCCCGCCGCCTCGGTGACGATATCTCCGAGGCGAAGCCCATTCTCGACTCCCGACTGCCGGATGGGAGCCGCGTTGCCGCCGTCATCCCGCCGTGCAGCTTGAACGGCGTCACCTTGACCATTCGAAAGTTCAACTCGCGGCATTTCGGCATCGACGACCTCGTGGAGGCCGGGACTCTAGAACGATGCCTTGCCAATCGGCTTGAGGATTATGTGTTGGCGCACAAGAACATCCTCATTGCTGGAGGAACCGGGAGTGGTAAGACCACGCTCCTGAACATCGTTGGAAAGTTCATCCCGGAGGACGAACGAATCCTGCTGATCGAGGACACCGCCGAGATTCAGATGGGACATCAAAATCTGGTTCGATTCGAGGCCCGGCAGCCGCAAAACGGGTTGCCAGCGGTAACGATCCGGGATCTTCTGAAAGCAGCGCTTCGCCATCGGCCCGACAGAATCATCCTCGGCGAGATACGTGGGGGAGAGGCATTCGACCTCTTACAACTTCTAAACACCGGACATTCCGGCAGTCTTTCAACCGTCCATGCGAATTCGGCCAAACAAGCTCTGGCGCGATTCACGAGTTGTGTGCTCCAGAGTGGTGTGGAACTGCCGTATCGCGCCATCAAGACCAACATCGGCCACTCGCTGAACGTCGTTGTTCAACTCGAACGGCGGCCCGGCAGGCGGTATGTCTCTGAGGTTGTCGAAATAAACGGCTACGATCCCGACCGCGACGAGTACGACTTCGGCGTGATCTTTTCAACCGAGCGGGCACAGCCATGAATTCATTCTTGGAATCGAAACCAGATTCTCTATCGGCTTCTGAATACATACTCCAGAACTTCGAGCCGACCGACCGGATTGCAGTGCTCGTGCGGGACCGCAGGGCAGGCGAAACGATTCAACGGATTACAACCGCGAAGAATGCGGCAAGCCCGGACTTCCAGGCATGGCTGCAACACAAGAACGTTACCTCGGATGTCTACATAGGAATGAACGCGCTAAAGCGCGACGCGCACAGTCGTACCAAGGAGGATATCGAGACGATACGCCACCTCTACCTCGACATTGACCGCAACGGGCCGATGGCCCTGGAAGCGATGGAGAATTCCGGCCTCGTGCCACGGCCCAATTATGTCCTTGAGACTTCTCCCGAAAAGTATCAGGTGGTTTGGAAAGTGGAGGGGATTGCTCAAGAACAAGCTGAAGAAATTCAGAGAGCGATGGTGAGGGAATTTGGCGGCGATCCCGCCGCGACCGATTCCACTCGCGTCCTGCGTGTACCCAATTTCGTGAATCGAAAGTATGAAACGCCGCACCTTGTAAAAGCGCGAGCCGAGGCCACACAGATTTACCGCGTCGAGAATTTCAAATTAAGGACGGATGCCCACGACGATCATCGAGACCGGCAAGACCCACATGAAGGAGGACGCGGCAATCCTCATGGCGATCTCAGCCAATCAGAACGCGATTGGGCATTTGCCAAGCGTGCCCTCGCAAGGGGTGATGACCCCGAAGAAGTGATTCGTCGAATTGCGGACTATCGAGGTGACGAGAAGCACGATCCCATTTACTACGCCCATCTCACCGTCATCAAAGCCCAAGCGCAGCTAGAAAAGGGTAGTGACGACGTGAAGCCCGAGACGGCCGTGAGAATCGACGTTAAACACTGATTCGGAATACCCAATGGAAACAGAAACACAGTTGCTGTCAGGCGGCATCGTTGATACAGTCGCCGAAGCGACACCAGAAAAGCGGACAGGGAGAAAATCCATGTCACGTCGATCTGGTCAGAATGGTTGTATTCAGGAGGACGGCAACTGGTACGTCGTTCGGTTCTGGAAAGATGTCGCAGGCCAAGAAAAGAGGCAGCGAGTTCGAGAACGAATCTGCCCTATTTCCGGTCCCGGCAAACTCTCAGCATCCGAACGGGAACGCAAGGCCAAGGAAGTAATCGCGGCCAGCGGAGCGGATACCGTGGAGCATTTCGAAAAGGTTGTTCAGTCACTTCATGGCACCACGTTCCGCGAGCAGGCCAAGACGTGGCTCGACCAGGTTCAGAACCGCAAGCGCAAGCCTGTGGCTCCGTCAACTCTCGCAACCTGGGAAAGCTGCTTGGAGAACTGGCTCAATCCCAACATCGGTGATATGCCCCTCGACAACATCAAGAACTTGGCGCTCAAGAATCTCGGCGTCACGATGGTGCAGGGCGGGCTGGGAGCGTCAGCGATCCGGGCCTACATTCAAGTGGTGAAAATGGTGGTAGCCTCGGCAGTCAATGAGGAGGGGGAGGCGTTGTACCCCCGCAAGTGGAATCACGACTTCATTGATCTGCCCGTGGTCAAGGACCAGAAGCAACCCATCTTCGCCGGGGATGCAGTGACCGGCATTGTCGCCGCACCCGCAAAGAAATATCACCGCGTACTGTATACACTCTGCGCTGCTAGCGGATTGCGATTCGGTGAGGCGCTGGGGATCGACATCAAGAACATTTCCCCGGACGGCGGAACCATCAAAATCTGCCAGAAGGCGTGGCGGAACGAGCTCCACGATTACCTGAAAACGGACAATGGGGGGCGAGAAGTAGATTTGCACCCCAAGGTTGCGGCGATGCTGAAGGACTTCATCGGCGATAGGAAAGAAGGGCTCCTGTTCCGTTCCAAGACAGGCAAGCCGCTTTCACAGTCGAACATCCTGCGGCGATCATTGCATCCTGTCCTGGCCAAACTCAATCAGCCGAAGTGTGGCGCACATGCTTTCCGCCGCTTCCGCCTCACATGGCTCCGCAAGAATGACGTTCCGAAGGACCTGGAACGCTTCTGGATGGGCCATGAGGATGAAGAGATCGGGGACCGCTACTCAAAGCTGAAACAGGACGTGGAATTCCGGCAGGCAGTTGCGAACAAAATCGATTTGGGCTTTGAACTTCCTGGCAAAAACCGCGTTGTTGGACCGAATGGACCGAAAATCGAATTTCAGTCCGTTCAAGAAATGGCTGCAAGTGCGTGATTCAAGGGAGATAAGTGGCGCGCCCGGAGAGATTCGAACTCCCGACCCTCTGCTTCGAAGGCAGATGCTCTATCCAGCTGAGCTACGGGCGCGTCCCCTTACTCTACCTAACTCCGCGATGAAAAGGCCAGAGCTTGAAATGGTCGAGCTATGGGTTTACGGCAGGCGGGTGTCGCGTGATAGCAGCCGATCCAATTCATCTCTCCCTTTTCCCGTTTTCAGCTCGCGCTCGCGCCGCACGGCTCCTGAGCGCGATCGGAAATCTTCTTGATGAATCAGTTCCCAAGGTCCGTGATTTTTCGTGGATTGGCTTGCATTCGTGTTGTGCTGCTCGATCCGGGCGGATAGGTTCGACGTGGAGCCTGTGTAGAACCGGCCCGTCGACTTGCTGCGCAAAACGTAAACGCTGAACATGCAACCCCGCAAGCCCCGACCCTCTGCTTCGAAGGTCCGCCGCGGCGGACTCTATCCAGCTGAGCTACGAGCGCGTCCCCATACTCTACCTAAACTCTTGGCGGAAACACCAGTCTTCCGAGCGAATTCAGTCCGATTCGCAGACCTTGGCCATCTGGTGTGGGCAGACGGTGGAATGATTTCCACCGCCTGCCCTTCCGCGGATGTTTCTCGAACCCGGTTTATCCCTTTCCGCTGGCCACTTTTTGTCCGCTGTCGACCTCTTTTTGGAAATCGGAGAACGGAACCACGACCCCATGCAGCGGCGCAATCGTGGTCACATCCAGCTTAAGCCTCTGGACATTCTTCATCAAATTGGCCGAGAAAACAGCGGGGCGAGCTCCGGTCGGTGCAGGCGCTTGCGGAGTGGACGGAGTGAAATCGTCCGCCTCCACGAGGATCTTCGCCTTCGGGATATAAACCATCGTGAGGTCCGCCGCGTGACTGTCGCCGTCGACGTGATAGATCTCGAGCGATTGGCCTCCCTCAGTCAGAACGTACTTTTCTTTCACCGGGATGATGGTTGCCTCCTTCGGGTTCTTGGCAAGGTCGTCCGGGTCCAGGGTGTGTGGAGCGTTGAATAGCTTTTGATAGTAGGCCACATTCGCTTCATTGGTGATGATCGTGGCGCCTGCCGCAACATAGGCCCGGACGCCTCCAAGATGGTCGAAGTGGTGGTGCGAGTTGATCAGATACTTGATCGGCTTGTTGGGAACCAGCTTCTTGGCTTCGGCCATGACGGCATCCGACCGGGCGTCGCCCAGCGGGCCTTCGATGACCGCCAAGTAGGTTGGGAATTCGACGACCAGGCTGTTATGCGAGCCGCCGCCGAGGAACCAGATGCCATCGCCCAATTTTTGATCCACCACCCTTACCGGCGGCATGGACGCGGTCTTGACGGAATCGGGCACGGGCACACTCAGGCCCGGGTTAGCTTTCACACTGGTCACGGTCAACTCCAGCGTGGGAAACCCTTCCTGCTTCTGCACGATCGTTGTCGGGAATTTCACGCCGCCAAAATCCTTGTAGCCGGAAAACGAGGTCTCAATGGCCTTGTCGCCGACGTCAGGATCGGCCACCCACGTTTCCGTCTTGGTCACCATATTCTGGGCATCAATCGTGCCCACCACTTTGTATTTGCCGGTCATGAACGTCACGGTCGTTCCCGACGCGCCCTTCTTTGCGGTGGCGTTGTTCTCCAATGCGCCTTTCACGAATCCTTGTGGAGTGAGCCAGATCTGCAGCTGCCACTCATTGGCTGCTCCGAGATTCGGGACAGGCGCGCTGCCAGGCATGTCCCATGCGTATTGCCCGCTCACATAGTGAACCAGCTTTTCTTCGCCGCCGAACGGCCGTCCTCCGCCCTTGACCATGGGAACCGGCTCCGAGTGGCTGAGTTCTTCCTTTGCCGACTTCGTGGTGAAGTCGATCGTTTTGGTGTAGCTGGTAAGGTTGGTGACCGGCCAGGCCCCTCCGGTCATGTAGGCTTGACCGTAGGCATTCAATTGGCCTGTGCCCGAATACTGAATCGAGTTCACGTCGCCCATCGCTTTCTGGGCGGCCTGCAAAACAGTTTTCGCGTCCTGCGCGGAAGCGGCTCCCGCGCACAAGAAAAATAGAGCGCACGCAATCCACAATCGCTTGGCCATAGCTCCTCCTGTATCCTAGTTCGATTTGACCTCGAATTTCGGATTTGGCGGCGATCATACGCCAAGCCGCCCATTTAGTGAAGGCTGGGCATCCAATTCAAATTCACATTAACGATAGCGAGGCGGTGCCGAATCCAGCTCTTGATATGGCATTTCCGGTGCTGTGGGATTCATCTTGTATCCTGGCGGAATTTCGAAGAGGGACGGCTCAGGTTCTTTTCTGCTGATATTTGTGAGGGTACTTCTGCTTTCGCTGCCGTCTTTTGGGGTTATTCGGATTTCTAATATGGTCGCCGCAAGGTCTTCCGACGCCCAAGTCTCATAGATGGATACGGGCTTCCCGTTCCATTCGCCGTCCTTCTCAGTTCCCTGATGGGTGACTTTGATTCCATGGGCCTGGATTCCTTCGACTTCTTTGTATCCAAGATCTTCGACGGAAATTTCAGGAGGAAGTTTCCTGCCGAGAAGAGTGCTGGACGGAGATGAGTAAGGGCGGCTCCGTTGCGGAGACGTGGACGCAGAGCCGCGCTGCCAGACACGCGCGATTTGCAGACCCGGTTGAATCGAGATGGTCTTCCCGTTAGGGCAATCAAAAATCGTGATCGAGGATTTGAGCATTTCCTTGGTCGGCGTCAATCTTCCACCGTCGCGAGTCGTCAAGGTCACCTGTTCCGAGTCATCGGGGAGCTGCATGTGTTTCTCGAAGCGAATCCGTCCGGCGCTGTCCCGCGCAACATCCTCAACCAATTCCATCGTTTTCCTGGTTCCATCAGAGGAAGTCCTGACGGAACTCGTTACGCGCTGGGCACTAAATGGGTTACCGATTGCGACGCCAACATAATCAACAGCAGAAGCATTCGCAGAACAGCCCCTGACAATTTGGGTAGGAGTGGTTGTTTGGGCTGTCAAGGTTGAAGGTATCAGGACAGCTAAGACGCCAACCAGGACGAGTGTTCTTAAGAATTGCAGCATATATCAATCTCGTAATGGAACTACGACTTCCTGGAATATGCTCCACTAGGTACCGGATTGCAAGCGGGCGTAATCGGGCCCTGATTTACCGTTGTCCCGCTACCCATCGTTGACGCTGGCTGACCGGCAGCCTAAGATGGACATTCCACGAAAGCTGACGCTGGATGCCCTCTCCATTCCGACTTGCCAAATCCGTTGCCCGCCCGCTGTTGCTTCTTCTGCTGCTCTGCGTTCCCGCTGCCAGGGCTGAGCAAGTCAAAAACCTCAAGCCGCAAGGCTATGTGAACGATTTCGCGAGCGTGCTCAGCGCGCAGGCCAAAGACAAGCTGACGGCACTGTGTGCGGAAGTTCAGGAAAAAACCAAAGCGCAGATTGCTATCGTTACGATTTCCTCGCTCGAGGGCCAGCCGATTGAGCAATTCTCGATTGATTTAGCGACCGCGTGGCGCATCGGGCCGAAACAGCTGGACCGCGGCGTTCTGATTCTGTTCGCGCCCAATGACCGCAGAGATCGCATTGAGGTTGGCTACGGTCTCGAGCCGATCCTGCCCGACGGGAAAGTGGGCGGCTACGAGCGCGAAATAGTGCCATTGCTGCGGCAAAACGACTACAGCGGCGCCGTACTCCTTATAACGCAACGCGTTGCAGCCGTCATAGCCGAAGACCAGAAGGTCACGCTGGACAATCTCTCCGGAGTTTCGCCACCGGAATCGGAATCGGAACCCAATAACTCTCCAGCTCCCTTCGGGAATCTTGTCGAGGTTCTGATCTTTGCGGTTTTCATTTTTTTCCCGCTGATCGGTTTTCTCCTGCGTCTCTTTTTCGGTTTCGGCGGATCGACACGTTCACGGCGCGGGGGCGGAATGTGGATGGGCGGTCCTTGGTACGGCGGAGGCTCGATGGGTGGCGGAGGCTCCTGGGGCGGCGGGGGTGGAGGCGGATTTGGCGGCTTCGGCGGAGGATCGTTTGGCGGAGGCGGCGCGAGCGGGAGCTGGTGAGAGACGCGTCGGAAGGAGCAATGGTTGATCGACACTAAGCTCGACGAATTCGTGCAAAGGCTCAAGGCCGCGGCGGCGGACAATTTGAAAGCGGTGTTTCTGTACGGCTCGGCGGCGACGGAAGAGTTTCATGCCAAACATTCGGATCTCAATATCCTCTGCCTGGTCGATCAGGCCGACGCGGCGCATCTTGAAGCACTCCACGGCGCTGTGGAATGGTGGATCCGCCGCGAGCAGCGCCCGCCCCTTGTTTTCACCCTGGAGGAGCTGCAGCGGTCCGCTGATATTTTCACGATTGAACTGCTGGACATGAAGTCCCGTCACCGCGTCTTGTATGGGGAGAATGTGCTGGCGGAGATATCCGTGCCGCTTCATTACCACTCGATCCAGGTCGAGCGCGAGCTGCGGACCGACTGGCTGCGCCTTCGCCAGGCGATTCTGGCCGCGCCCCGAAAATCAAAAGTGCATCTGCAACTCATGGTCTCCTCGTTTTCGGCGTTTGCGGCGTTGTTTCGCCACGCGCTCATCGCGCTCGGCGAAGCGCCCGCGGAGACCAAACGCGAGGCCATTGAGAGGATCGCGCAATTTGCAGCCGCCGATCCCGCGGGATTTCAAACGATTCTCAGCCTGCGAGAAGGAAAACTAAAAGAACGAGACATCGACACCGAGAAAACTCTCAACCAGTATTTTGCGTTTGTCGAAGCGGTCACGGATAAATTTGACCGGCAGCTCGAAGCGAAAAAATAAGCAGCGAATTCATCCGGGAGGACGGGCATGAAAACAGGAACGATCGTGCTGGTGGTTGTGGCAGTCATCGCGCTGCTCGTTGGCGGAGCGTACGTGAGCAGCCGCAACCAGATGGTGACGAAAAACGAGACGGTGAAGTCCACCTGGGCGCAAGTGGATGTCGTGCTGCAGCGGCGGGCCGACTTGATCCCGAATCTCGTCGAAACCGTGAAAGGTTTCGCCGCACAGGAGCAGACCGTCTTTCACGACATCGCTGCCGCTCGTTCCGCGCTGCTGGGCGCGCAAACCCCCACGGATAAAATTGCCGCCAACGGCCAGCTGGACGGGGCGCTGGGCCGCCTGCTTCTGATTGTCGAAAATTATCCGCAATTGAAATCGAATGAAAATTTTCTGAGGCTACAGGACGAACTCGCCGGCACGGAAAATCGGATCGCCGTCGAGCGCAAGCGGTACAACGACGCGGTGCAGGACTACAATACGTTCATCGGCCTTTTTCCCAACAATATCTTTGCAGGTTGGGGGGGATTCCAGCGCAACAACGCTTACTTCACGGCGTCGGAATCGTCGCGCGAAGCGCCGAAAGTCCAGTTCCCTGCGCCGACCCGGTGAGGAGAGAGAACAAGTAGCACAGACTTCAGTCTGTGGGTTTCCGTGGAGCGATCAAGGCGTCAAATCCATTGGCGGACATTGTTAGCGCATGCGGCGCGGCCTGGGAGCTTTAGTGGAAGTCCACAGACTGAAGTCCGTGCTACTCAGGATCACGTCCGTCCTTCGGGTTGCGGCACTGCATTGAGTTGCTGCGTGGGAGCGGTCGCCGGAGCATTCGGGCTCCCGGGCTCCGCGTTGGGGTCAGCGGGAGGAGGAACGCTCGGCTCCGATTTGAAGATGAATCTCACGCCGCTCTTGGCATTTTCCGTGTTGGTGCGCGGCAGATCGACCCGCTCAAGATTGACGGTTCTCTGCACGCCACTCATCAGAATGTAATGCAGTTCCCCATCGATCATCCAGTAATCGCGGACCGTTAACACGGAACCGTTCTTCATGTAGATGAGAACCGGCACAGCAAAGTTCGAGGAATTTGGCGCAAGCGACGGGCTCGGTCCGTTGGGCGTCACCCAATTGCCATTTGGACTGCCCTGATCGTTCTGATCGTATTGATCGTCCTGCTGTGGAGGCGGCGCTGAATTATCGTCCGGGGCGTAGTATCCCGAATCAGGGTAACCGAATACGTTGCTGTTGGGATACCCGTAAGAGCCGTATCCGTAAGCGGGCCCAACCCCCCACCACGGGTCATACCAGAAGGGATCGCCGAACCCGAAGCCGAAACCGAGCCACGGCCAACCAAAACCCCAGCCGCCAAATCCAAAACCGAAGCCGCAGTTCCAGCATCCTCCGCGGAATCGGTTACCAAAGCCAAATCCGAAACCATTGCCGAACTGGCCACGGCCCGCAAAGCCGCCTGATCCCGCAAAACCTCGATTACCAAGAAGAGTTGAACCACCGGCAAATCGGGTAGAAGCAGAGAGCGCCGAGTTCGACCGGAATCCAGAACTCGCGGCGAGTGAACCGCTGAACGAGTTGTGAAGCGTAGAAAGCGATTGAGACCTGGGGACTACATTTTGCGCGGCGGGAGTGTTCTTATAGATTTCCTTCCCCTGCCCCGAAAAACTTCGCGCCGTGCCGGCAGATCCCGTTCCGCGGTTCCCGCTAAAGACGTGGACGCCGCCGCCGTTACTCGAAGGTCCGGCTCCCGGTTGGCCGCCTGAAGGCCCGCGGCCTCCAGCTGGGCCGCCAAAGGAATGCCACTGCCCGTCGGCGACGGCCGGGGGCGCCGAAGGGGAATTCCCGAACCGCTGATTTCCGCCTGCGGAATTGCCGCCGGGCCGAGAGTAATTGTTGCCTGGCCGAGCTGCGTACCCCCCACTGGAGCGCGGGGCCGAAGCACGTGGACCTGCATAGCCTGCGGCCGGCGCGGATCCCCCTCGGTAGCCACCTCCGCTTGCATGGAAGCCGCCGCCACCGCCACCGTGGAAGCCTCCTCCACCCCCACCATGAAAACCACCGCCACCGCCTCCATGATTCGCGAACGCGGGGATCGCACTGCAAGCAAACAAGATAGTAATGACTGAGGTGAACTTCAGGGAGAATGGCTTTGTCATTTTAAGGCCCTCCGCAACGGCGCGTAAGACCTGCCGACGAGTTTACGAGGGAACTCGTTTTTTGCCTTACACTACTTAGATTCTACGCCTCGGAGTTTGGTTGCGCCTATTTAAATTGCCATTGCCCCGGGAACCGGGGTCCGCCGACCCAACCCGCGTGGAACCGGCCTAGAACAGGATCATTCCATTTTCGTCGTATCCGATCACCACGCGCCCGCCGACAACAATGACCGGGCGGCGGATCAAGTTCGGATTCCTGACCATCAAGCCGATCGCCTCCCGGCGCGAAGGCGGGTTGTCCTTCATTTTCTTTTTGCGGAAGACTTCGCTGCGCGGGTTCAAGAAATCCTCGTGATCGTGTTTCCCAATCAATTTCTCGAGTTCCGAAGCACTCAAACGATCCTTTACGAGATCCCGATAGTTCAAGTGGTATCCGCGTTTTTCCATGAAGCGGCGCGCCTTGCGGCACGTCGCGCATGTCGGTTTTGCCAGGAACTTGACGGTCTTCCTGGGTCTCTTCGCTCGCGGTGCGGCCTTGCGTGCCGGTTTCGTCATGAAGCGTTCTCCTTGGTCGCGATTTCTCCGAGAAATTTCATCGGGTGGCGGAAAGTTCCAATCATAGAAAGGTGGCCAGCATCGAATGAATTCAAACAACGTAAGACAGGTTTGTTACAGCCAGGTTACATCCTGTCTAGCCGTGCTGCGACGCCCGCTTTTGCGGACCGCGCTCCGCGCCATTTGGAGCGTGTTACTTCGGATATGGATGCCCGGCAAGGATGGCGAAGGCGCGGTAGAGCTGCTCGGCGAGCATGGCGCGGGCGAGTTCATGCGAGAACGTCAGCGAAGAAAGCGAAAGCTTTTGCGTGGCGCGGCGGCGCAGCGACTCGGGAAAGCCTTCCGCGCCGCCGCATAAGAACACGATTTCGCGCGCACCGCGGTCGCGAGTTTCTCCCAGCCAGTTGGCGAATTGCGCCGACGTTTGAGGTTTTCCAGCGTCGTCGAGCAAGACGACGGTTGCGGCGGAATCGAGCGCCAGCTTGCGCAGCGACGCGGGGGAATCTTCGCGCAATTCCGTGAGCCGCACATCGGCAAATCGCCGCATGCGCGCCAGGTAGTCGTCCAGCAACGCCCGGATTTCCGGACGGCGCGTTTTTCCAAGCATGACCAGGTGAATCTTCATCGGTGATTTCGCCGGAGCGCGATTCAGTTCAATCCGAACTTCTTGCGCTTGTCGAGGAGGGTTTTCCTGCTGATGCCGAGAATCTGGGCGCTCTTGCCGATTTTGTAGCGCGTCGCTTCGAGCGTCGCGTGAATGGCGTCGCGTTCCAGGTCATCGAGCGAACGGAGCGCGCCCCCAAACGCCGCGTCCGCCGCGCGCACCGATTCCGGAAAATCTTCCGGAATGAGCGAAGCCCCGCTGGAAAACACCAGCGCGCGCTCGATCGCATTTTTGAGCTCGCGCACGTTGCCCGGCCAGGAATACATGGCCAGCATTTTTTTCACGGGCTCGGAAAAAGTCACGCCCTTGCGGCCGTGCACGCGCGCTCCGCGTTCGAGCAGCGCATCGGCAAGCGGCAGAATGTCCGCGGGACGCGCGCGCAACGCAGGGACAGGAATCGTCAGGACGCTCAAGCGGAAAAACAAATCCTCGCGGAACTGTCCGTCGGAAACCAGGCGCGCCAGATCGGAATTGGTCAAGGCAACCAAGCGCGCTTCGATCGTGATGGTTTCCGTGCCTCCCAGGCGCTCGAACTGGCGCTCCTCGAGCACGCGCAAGAGCTTGGACTGCGTGGCCGGTGAAAGCGCGGCGACTTCATCCAGCACGATGGTTCCCGCGTCCGCCATCTCCAGTCGACCGAGCTTGCGCTCGACCGCTCCGGTGAAGGCGCCGCGTTCGTGTCCAAACAATTCCGATTCGACGAGTTCCTGCGGCAGGCTGGCGCAATCGATTTTCAGGAAGGGCGCATCACGCCGGGCGCCGAGTTCGTGGATAAGGCGCGCGAGATGATCTTTGCCGGTGCCGCTCTCCCCGGTGATGAGAAGCGTTGTGGAAGTTTCCGCGACTTTGCGCGCGAGGTCGAGGACCGCCTTCGAGGCGGGGTCTTCCGCGATCCAGGCCATGCGCGGCTCATTCATCCTTCGGCCTCCGCGGCGCTGCTCAAGGAACTCCCCTCGCGCGGCTCTTTAAATTCGATGCGCCGGGCGGCGCGCCAGAGACGCTCGAGATCGTAAAAATGGCGCGCCCGTTCCGTGAACACATGCACGATCAGACCGCCGAAATCGAGCAGCATCCAATCGCTGCCTGCTTTGCCTTCCCGGTGCAGCAAGCGGGCGCCCTTTCGCTCCAGTCGCTCTTCAATTTCGTCGCAGATAGCGTCGATCTGACGCGAGCTGAATCCGGTGCACACCACAAAATAATCCGTGAACGCGCCAAGGCCTTCGAGATCGAGGAGGATGACATCCGCCGCCTGCTTTTCCTGCGCGGCGCTGATGGCCGCGCGAACGTGAGGCGGGATAGAATTTTTTCTTGCCGTCACCGGTAAAGGGCCTTCTTGCTAATGTATTCCTCGACGCGCGGCGGCACAAGCCCGTGAATCGAATGGTTTCGATCCAGCCGATGCCGGACATCGGTCGCCGAAACGTGGCTGGACACCGCGTCGAGCACGTACACGACGGTGCGCCGCAAGGTGATCGCGCGTGGATCGAGCGGCGCGTGCGGGGCGCCACGGCGGGCAAAAAGTTCCGGCGGAATCACGAGGCGCAGCGCGGCCACATTAAAACCGGGACGGCTGGCCACGATGAAATCGCACAGGCCCAGCAGCGTCTCGTAATCCTTCCAGGTCGGAATATCCAGAAACGAATCCGCGCCCAGCAAAAAATAAAAATGCGCGCCCGTGCCGTGCAGTCTCTGTTTGTAGTTCCTCACTGTATCCACCGAATAAAAAGTCTCGCGCCCGGATTGGCCCGCGCCGGCTTCCGCGAGCGAAGGGACGAACCTCGGATGATCGGCGCAGGCGATCGAGGTCATCGCGTATCTGTCGGCGTAGGAAGCCATCCCGGGGCGATGCTTGTGCGGCGGGCGCCCTGTGGGAATGAAATGAATTTCGTCTAGATGAAAGCGGCGCTCGGCAGCGCGCGCCACGGCGAGGTGACCGATGTGAATAGGATCGAATGTGCCGCCGAAGAGCGCGATGCGCCGCTCGCGCGCCTGCTCCCGGGAGACGCCGTGGGGTTCCGGCGGCGCGATGCTCAACGGTCCTCCGGATGCGCCGGTGCGGAGGATTCGTTTTTGTGCGGTTCCTGTAAATCCGCCGCATCGTCCGCGTTTTCCTGCAGCGGCTCGCGAGGCGCCAGGCGGTCAAGCGCGTCGGCCATGGCCCGCACCAGTTGCGGGATGCCTTCGCCCGAGGCGGATGAGATTGCGTGGAACTCGAGTCTGCGCGCGGCGCAAAACTCGCGCAGTTTTTCAAGACGCGTGCGGTCCGTCGTCGCGTCCAGCTTTGTTGCGACCACGATCACGGGCTTCTCGGAAAGCTTTTCGCTGAACGCGGCGAGTTCCCCTGCAATGATCTCAAAGTCGTGCACGGGATCGCGGTCGGAAGCGTCGCTGGTGTCGATCAAATGCGCGATGAGGCGCGTGCGCTCGATGTGCTTCAGAAATCGGATGCCCAGTCCCGCGCCGGTATGCGCGCCTTCGATCAAGCCGGGCAAGTCCGCCACCACGAACGTGCGTCCGCCGCCCTTTTCCGACGGCTTTCCCGGAGCGCCGTCAGCGGAGACGACTCCGAGGCCAGGCTGAAGCGTCGTAAACGGATAATCCGCAATTTTCGGATGCGCCGCGGAAATTCGCGAGATGAGCGTGGATTTTCCTGCGTTCGGAAATCCCACCAGGCCAATGTCCGCGAGCAGCTTCAATTCCAAATGCAAATTTCGTTCCACGCCGGGCTGGCCATCTTCCGATTCGCGCGGCGCCTGATGCCAAGGCTTGGCGAAGTGTTGATTGCCGCGCCCGCCGCGCCCTCCTTGCGCAATCAGGATGCGCTCGCCCGGCTTCGTCAAATCGGCAATCTGTTCGCCCGTGTCCTGATCGGAGACCACGGTGCCGACGGGCACGGCCAGAATCATGTCCGCGCCGGAATGGCCGGAACAATTCGAGCCTTCGCCGTGCCGGCCGCGATCGGCTTTGAATTCGCGATTGTACCGGTAGCGCAACAGCGTGTTGTCGTGCGGATTCGCTTCGAGGTAGATGCTTCCGCCATGGCCGCCGTCGCCGCCCGAAGGCCCGCCGCGCGGCACGAATTTTTCGCGGCGGAACGCGATGCAGCCGTTTCCGCCGTTGCCGGCCTTCACATAGATTTTGGCTTCGTCGACGAACACCATGGGTCACTTCCGCCCTTCAGAATACGACAGTGCGAGATTGAATTGCACTCTTGGTAGCGCAGGCTTCAGAGCCTGTGTGGTAACTCGATTTCGAACACGCCAGCGGCTAAAGCCGTGTTGATTCTGCATACTTTACGGCACGGCTGAAGCCGTGCCCTACAAAGATTTCACAGTTTCCACACAGGCTCTTCTGCCTGCGGCGGTTCGTCCTTGCAAGAACCAAACCCCACAGGCTGAAGCCTGCGCTACTAAAACAAAAGGCGGCCCCGCATCCGCGGAGCCGCCTTCTCGAATTCGAGATCCAGTTAGTTTGCTGGCGCAGCGGCAGGCGTTGCTGAGGCTGCCTGCTCCGGCGGCAGGACGCTGATATAGCGGCCGTCCTGGCCCTTGTCCTGGAAAAGCACGACGCCGTCAATCAGGGCGAATAGCGTATCGTCCTTGCCACGCGCGACGTTCACGCCGGGCTTGTGCTTGGTGCCGCGCTGGCGGATCAAAATTGTTCCCGCATGGACCAACTGGCCGCCGAAGCGTTTGACGCCCAGCCTTTGCCCCTGCGAGTTGCGGCCATTTACGGAGGAGCCGCCACCTTTCTTATGTGCCATCTCAATTTCCTTTGGAGCTCTTAGAGCTCAATGCCGCTGACCTCGACGGCTGTGTAATTCTGCCGGTGGCCGCGGACAATCTTGTACTGCTTGATGCAGCGGTATTTAAAGACTGTGAGTTTCGGATGGCGTCCTTGCGACACGATCTTGCCCGTGACTTTGGCCTTGGCGGCGTCGGCTCCGGTCAGAAATTTCTTTTCGTCGGTCGCCACGGCAACCACGTCTCCAAACGTGATCTTACCGCCCACTTTGCCGGGCAAGGTTTCCACCTTGACCGTATCCCCGGGCGCAACCCGGTACTGTTTCCCACCACTTCGAATCACGGCGTACATCGCCCCTCCAGACACAAATCGGAAACTCTGATTATACGGATGGTTAGCCTCCTCGTCAATGCTCAGGTGGCACGGACTGGTGTTTTCGAACAACATTTCGGGAGGGGGCAGCCGTCCATTTGAAAGGTTCACGGGAAATTGGCCTTAGTGTATAAGGGAGTCCATCCTGTTCATCCGACTTTTGCGCATTGACTTTTGAAAGGCCGAGGAGTGTTGCGATGACACTGACAGTTCGAAGGAGATTCGCGCTAATCACGGCGTTTGCCGCGATTGGAGCATTTGGGCAGGTGGCACACGCCCAAAAAACTCAGTACCCCAAGCAGAGCGACCTTCCCAATCCGTATCGCCTGGTGGAAGGCTGGCCGACGCTTCCTGCGAGCATGAATGGAGGCCACTGGGGCGAATTGATCAGGGCAGACATCGATCCCAAGGGGAACATTTGGGTCTTTCATCGGTGCTTCAACACGGAACCCGCCGGCGCCGCCACGTGCGTAGGCCGCGCGGACCCTCCGATCCTGGAGTTTGATCCGTCGGGAAAACTTCTGACCAGTTTTGGCAGCGGGATGTTCGCGTTTCCGCACGGGTTTACGATTGATGCTCAGGGTAACATTTGGGCGAGCGACGCGAATGCAAGCGAGACGGTGCTCGGCCTGTCGGCGAAGGGCCCCAACGGCATCGTGAGGGGCCACCAGGTCTTCAAGATGAGTCCCGCCGGCAAGGTGCTCATGACCATTGGCAAGGAAGGTGTTAAGGGAGACGGTCCGGATACGTTCGATCAGCCGTCCGGCATTGCCATCGCGCCCGATGGCGATATTTTTGTGACCGACGGCCACGGCGTGAATGACCGCGTGGTGAAGTTTTCGAAGGACGGCAAGTTCATCAAGGCCTGGGGACATCACGGATCAGGGCCGGGCGAGTTCGACCAGCCCCACGACATCTCCATCGGCGGTTCCCGGGGCTACGTGTACGTTGCCGACCGCAGCAACAGCCGCGTCCAGGTCTTCGACCAGGATGGAAAATTTATTGTTGCGTGGAAACAATTTGGGCGGCCGAGCGCCGTGTATATTTCGAAAGACGACACTCTTTATGTGAGCGACTCGCAATCGAATTCGACGGTCAACCCGGGCTTCTTGCGGGGCATTACCGTCGGAAGCGCCAAGGACGGCTCGCTCGCGGCTTTCATCCCCGACCCTGACCTGGCGCAAGCGGACGTGAACCGTATTTCCGGGGCGTCGGGAATCGTGGCGGATGACAAAGGGACCATCTACGCGGCGGACGTCGGTCCGCACAAGTTGAGGAAGTACGTAAAAATCAAATAGAGACGCGCCGTGACAACTCTACCGGCAAGCGGACCGCTTCGGCCAACGATCAGCTATCGGTTTATTCGTTGCGGATCTTGATCCCTCTTGCCGACAATTCTTTGAGCAACTGCGCCACGGCGGGTGTGACCTCGCCATCGCCCGGCACGACCACCGCCCAGGCGAGGTCTTCCCGGAAAGCGCGCGTGACAATGGTCCAACTTCGCAAGGAGGGAGGCGCCGTTTGCCCAATTTGTATGATGGACCAATGCCGGGCCAGCGCCAGTGCGGCCGCTCGATCAGGCAACGGTCCGCTCACGATGAAGTGATTGTCGCCGCACACGAGGATGCCGATCATGCTGTTTCAGGCCTCGAGCCGCGGATCGGGAACCGCGCGGCCGACTGCGAAGTGATAGATCACTTGGCGCGGGAGGTTGCGCGGATCCTTCTGAGGCAGCGCATCGTTCTTGTTCTCTCCGATTTGTTCCGCGTTTGCGGGATGCTCTTCGCCGGACTCGGAAATCACGGGAGCGAACTCGCGCGGGTTTTGACCGTGCGCGGCCGCGCGGGAAGCCGGCGAACCCAGCATGACCAGCGCCGCTCGTTCCGCTTCGCGGACCGATGCGCCTACGGAATCCGCTCCCTCTTCGAGGAAGCCTAAATAGCGGTGAACATCGTCGTCGTAGAATGCGCCGATGCCGGTGGCGTTCCAACCCAGCGCTTCCGCTCCTACGTAAAACCGTTGACCGATTGCGCCTGCTTCAAAATATACGTAGCGGTAACCGCGGTTGCCGAAAACGCGCGCCGCCTCGCCCAGATCCGCAATCATGGAAATTGTGAAACATGAGTTTCCCGCGAGGGATTGTTCGAGGCTGAGATAGGCCGCGACGCGCTGCACATTGTTGCGATGTAATTGTTCGAGCTTTCTGGTTACCTGATCCCAACGATAGACGCCGGGCTCGCAGTCACGCACGCGATGAACGTAGAGATATAGCGTCACGAAATCGGAACCTCTTTCGACGGGCGTTGACTCGCCGCCAAAATTTCCACGCCAGTCCGCACGCCAATCCCCCGTCGCGGAGTCCAGGAGCTGTTCCAGCTCGTGGCGTTCCATGGGCGACGTTAGAGCGTCAAAATCAAGCGCGGAGCGCCGCCGCCGCACGGTCGATCCGAGTGGAGCATCGCGCGACGAGTCGGGCAAAGACGCATGGCCGTCGGCAAGGCCTTGATTGGCCGTGGAAACGCGCGGCAACGGTCCCGCAGGATCGGGCAGAATCGTCGAGGCGTGAATCCCGAGAAGCAGCTCATAACGAACTTCTTCCGCGGATAGCTCGTTGGGAATTCCTGCGACCCGTTGTTCCGGTGCAGCTGAAAATCCAATGGAACTGTGCTGCGCAGGGAAGACGAGAAATGCCATGGGAGCTTCGTCGCTTTCGGCCAGTCCGAGTACACGAGCGAGGCGTAGATCGCTGAAGTGGGCCACCGCGCCGCCCGGCAGTCCCAATGAGCGAGCTGCCAGAAGTAGGCTCATGATTGCGTGGCCCAAATCGTGGCAACAGTAGCGATAGGCGCGATTGCCGTACTTCCAGGCTTCGCGCCAAAAGATGGAAGTCAGGCCGACGATAAGTGGCGAGTCCGACGCCCAGGGAATCTCGAGAGCTCGCGCAAGTTGCTGCGTCCACGCGCCGCGGCTTCGTAGCTCGAGCGCGTGCCGGTCCGCGCGATAGTGATATAAGCCGTCCTCCAATCCTGTAAATGCGCGCAGCGCAATGTATGTTTCCGTCGGGTGGAGATTGCCGGAGGAGGGATTCACGCGCAGGCTGTAGCGAGCGCCAGTGCCTAGAACTTTCTTCCAGGCGCTGACCGCCATCGAGTGCCACAGCAAACGGCTGAGCCACGCCATGTCCGGTTGAATTCTTTCGCGGCGCTCAGACGCATCTTCGGCGGGCCATTTTGATTTCTCCGCGAGCGCTGCCATCGCGGCGAATGTTCCTGTGTTCGAGAAGCCAGGCTCAGGCGGAAGATTAATACTGGGAGCGCCTTCAAAGCCGCGGAATGGATCAGGCTGATTGTGCCAATCGAGATAGCGCGCATTTGCGCGGACGGAATGATAGGTATGCTTCGTGGCCTGATGGTAGGCGAAGAGGCGTTCGGTATCTTTGTTAAATCCGCCGCATTCGGGATCGTCCCACAAGCGGGAGAGAAAGCGCGTCATTCCTCCGTCTTTCTAATAGCCGGCGTTTCAGAATCTGTGTGACAGCCATAGCCCTGGTTTTGTAGCGCCCGCCTCCAGGCGGGCAGGGTCAATTCGATCGACATGCTCGTCCGCCGCGGCGGACGGGCGCTACAAAAGCGTCTCACTCGGCTGAGGGTACCGATAAGAATTGATCATTCGCACTCGTCGCCGCCGGAGGAGCAGCGTTCTTCAATTCCTCGAGTTCGGCCTGAACTTTCGCCCAGTCTTTTGGCTTCCGCTTCGTCGCATAGGGAGCATCCGGATGCCCGAAGAATTCCAGAAGTTCGGCCCGAATTTCCGGTGAAGCGCCATTGAATTTCTGCTTGGCCAGCGCGTCGAGCAATTTTGCTTGCGTCTCATCGGCCAGCTGATATTTCCCCGGCCCAGTGATTTCACCGGTGTCGAAATTGTCGTTGGGCAAGTCCGGCTGGCCGGCGCCTGCCTGGCTCAACAGTTGCCGGTAGCGGTCCAGAGTGGCGTTGAAGCTCGCTTCGAATAGCTTTTCGGCAGCAGGCGTGGGTGTTTTGAGTTCCAGCACTTTCAGCGGACCAATCTTCGGGAGAATCCGAACCAGAAAGGCCAGAAATCTGTCGCCAAAGGTGGGCGGTTGATATTGCTTACCCCAATTTTTTTGGTAGCTCGCGCGAGAAAGATTGTAGAGAAATTTCCTTCTGGTTATGCCGGGCTGATCCTTCATGATGTCGTCCTTCTTCAGGCTCCAGGCAATACGCGTCGCTTCGGGAAGAAGCCGGCTGACATCATAGCGGTACGAACCGAGCACCTTGTCTTCGTTGGAGAGCACGCTTTTCAGACTCAAGCCGTAGGTTTCCTGAAAGGCTTGCTCCAGCAAAGGAACCGAAACTTCAAAGCCGATGAAGTCGTGGTAGTTGTCCGGGGCGTAACGCCCCTGCGCCACTTCCAGAACGTCAAATCCAAATTCCGTCTTTACATGCGCCAGCTTGTCTTCTTCATACGTGACCGTGTCGCCGTATTTCTTTTTCAACTTGGGATACAGCAGCGGGACGGCGCGATTCGTGCCGATGGGGTGGCCATCATTGTCCGCGGCGTAGTGAGCGAGCGCTCCGAGGGCAAACGCGTAGCCGTCAAGGTCTTTGGAATCGCGGAGTAGAGCCAGGACAAAATCTCCACTGCGCACGTAATGCGTCAAGTCGCTGAAGAAAAAACTTCCGTGCGGGTAATAACCCATGTCCTGGATAATGGCCCCGCCGTAGGCGTAGCCATGCGCTTCTTTAAGTTGTTCTCTCGTCGCATCGGGAAACCGCTTTAACAGTAGCGGGCGCATGTTAGTGTCCCACGCGCTGTCAATAATCGCTTCATGGGCAAGGACGGCGTAGCCCTCGGCTTCGCTCGGCCAGCCCAAAGACAAAGCAAGCGCCACGATCATGGCGAAAGCTTTCACAGAAAATCCTTTGCGGAGTCCCATTTTGCCCATGGCGACCTCGTTTTGATCTTAGCTTACTTCTATCTTTCCGAGAATCTGTTTGCCTGGAGGGAGAACCGCTTGGGCGCGCAGGCGTGCCCCTGAGAATGCGGCTATGCCGTCGACATTGGCATCCGCCGAAAATGCCGTCCGCTAGGCCATTCCGGCGGCCGAGTGAGATACTGGAGCAGTGACAATGCTTTCCGTGAATATTCATCTCTCATGAGGAATGCGGTTCCATTTCGTCGATGGAGTCCTTCCATTCGCGCTTCCATCTTTTCGCTCGTGGCCATTATTTCCCTTGGCCAGACAGTTGAGGCGCAAGGAGAGCGGCCTCCGCTCGGAGCCCGCGGCAATTCTGTCACTGCCGCAACGGCCGGCATGAGGCCGCCCTTCATCGTCATCGGCTTCGTCGGCGGGTTCATCAGGCACGATGATCCCGTCCATAGCGAGGTGCAGCTAGCAGCGCGCCTGCGCAAGGCTTACCCCTCGGGCGTGGACGTGGAGACTTTTGAGAGTAATCGCGGGGAAAGTGCCCGAAAGAAAATCCTGAGCCTGCAGGACACGGATCATGATGGAACTCTGACTGCCGGCGAAAAACAGAATGCGCGCATCATCCTTTACGGGCATAGCTGGGGCGCTTCGGAAGCCATCGCCGTTGCGCGTGAACTCGGAAAGGACGGCATCCCTGTGCTCCTTACCATCCAGGTGGATAGCGTTTCCAAGATGCACCAAAATGATGCGGTCATCCCCGCAAACGTGGCCCAAGCCGCCAATTTCTACCAGCCGGAGGGATTTGTCCACGGCCAATCGGCAATTCGCGCCGCCGATCCGGCACGCACGAAGATCATCGGGAATTTTCGATTCGACTACAAAGCGAGCCCTTATACCTGCAACGCATATCCATGGTACGACCGTATCTTTGTGAAGACTCACACCCAAATCGAATGTGATCCAAATGTGTGGAAACAAGCGGAGGCTCTGATCCGGTCAGACTTGCCCACGGCAGCAGGAGCGGAACAATGACCATATTTATGGATTCCTTGTCGGGAGACACCGCGGGGACTCGCACACTCTATGAAATGCAACACCTGGAAAACAGGGCCGATTCTGTCCTGCGCCTAGAGCTATTCAGTCATGAAGGACAACACTAAGTAAAGAGTCCTTTACTTGGAGCCCACCCTCGTAACCGATGAATCCTAACTTCTCAAATTTCTTCATGAAAAAATTGACGCGCGAGCGCGTGGTGCCGATCATTTCCGCCAGCGTCTCCTGTGATATTTTGGGAAGGACCCATTGGGGCTTGTCCTTTCTCCCGTAACGGGCAAGTAACAAGAGGGTTCGCGCCAGGCGTTTTTCACTGGAATTGAAAAGCTGATCGACTAAATCTTCTTCAATCCGGATATTGCGTTCCAACATGTAGGTGATGAAATGATCTGAGAGCGCGTGCTCCGCATGGAGCACACGGGTCATCTCTTTGAGGCTGATTACGAGCAGCGTAGCAGGTGTTGTTGCCGTAGCCGTTGCGATGCGCACCGGCTGCCCCGCCAGGCCGCCTTCGCCGACGAAATCGCCCGGCTTCAGCATGGCCACGACGGCTTCCTTGCCGGTCTTTGACACGACCGAGAGCTTGACCGAGCCTTTTTGAATGTACATCACGTTCTTGCAGATATCACCCTGGGAGAAGATGGTGTCCTTGCTTTGGAATTCCACAATGGTCCTTGCTACACCGGCGGAATCGAGAAAAGCTTGGGCGTTGAAAACGCCGTTTTTCTTGGTTCTATTTAAGTTGTTTGTATTCATATCACTTTTGTCCGGGACGGACGAGACGCATCCGTCCTCTTCCCATGCATGCAAAGGGTAGCATGCAAATGCGGTTCCGTCATTCTTAATGACCAAGGGGTTTCTTCGCGAGGCTGATACTGCGCGAAATTGACTCCATCCTTCGTTTCCCTCACTGGCGCGCGGAATACCACAATATTTGGAATACGTGCAAAAGAGCACAGACACCCGCGTCCCTTACCTTGATGATGCTCTTACAAACGGATAGATAGGGAAGACTAGGCACCATTCCTGAAGGCAGGATTCAGAAGTTCACCTTCACTTCTCACCGTTCCAACATTGAAATCGCAGAGTTCTCTTGGAGGATCATTACATGCGCTTTACACATCGCTACATTAGTTCGCTTTTCCTGGCTGCTGCCCTTGCGGCACCGGTGGCAATTATGGCCGCCCCCGGACCAAAAGACGCCGGCGTTTCGGTCCGAGTCTACGATTCCGGCCACAAGGGCTACCACAACTGGGATGATAACGAGAACAGGTCTTGGGGAATATACCTGAGCAGCAATCACAAGAAATCTCACGAATTCGCGAAGTCCAGCAAGAGAGAGCAGGCCAATTACTGGAATTGGCGCCATTCTCATCCGGACCACGACTAGACAAGGCATTCCACCGGCGCGGAATGCAGCATGATGGAGGATGAGGCCCCGTCCGGAACGCTGCGGACGGGGTCTGGGATTGGGCGCTCCGCACGTTTGAGCAACGCCTCAGACACAACTCGAACAAGACAAGGGGATCCATTGCTTGAAATTAAAATTAGAGGCTACACGTTTGGACTGATGGTTACGATCGTGGGGCTTGGTTTGTACTCCTACTACGTCCGCGAACTTCTGGCCGCATTGACCTTATTTAGTGCAGATTTCTTCTTTCTGGCTTTGCTGGGGCTTGGTGCGCTGCTTGTCTGGTGCGCCAGCATGCAGGTGGCAAACTGGGGCAGGCCCGTGTCGCGGAGCATGACCGCGTTTTCCCGCCGTCTGATCGCAGCTTACGCCAGACCTTGAGCCGCGAAGACATCTCCCAACAGGATGTGCGACTGTGCACAAGTGAACAGACGGGGGAGTTCGCAGCGTCTAGGATCGTTGTCTAGAAAAGGCAAATGGGAACCAAGGCCGCGGGAATCAAACCAGCCATCCGCCAGAACCCTTGCACCAAAAGTATCGCAGCGAGACTCAAGCGAATGGAATTCAATGCGCTTGGGAAGGAAAACTAAAATGCTCTGGACAATTTTCGCGGTTTTGCTTGTGTTGTGGTTCCTCGGGCTCGTCACCTCCTACACGCTGGGCGGGTTCATCCACATCTTGCTGGTCCTGGCGATTGTTGCTCTCCTGATCCAGGTCATTCAGGGCCGAAGAACGATTTCTTGATTGCGGAGACGAACAGATGAAATCCATCACTGTGCTGGGAATTCTGCTTGCGGTTCTGGGGGTTCTTGCCCTGGTCTACCAGGGATTCAGCTATACCCGCCAGGAAAAAGTTTTCGATGTGGGCCCGATTCACGCCACAAGAGACGATACCGAGCGCGTCCCGCTTCCGCCGATCGTCGGGGGATTGGCTTTATTGGGCGCGGCTGCTTTGCTCGTCATCGGCGCGAAACAAAAGGCGTAACACAGTCGGCCGAAGATGCTTGAGAAAAGATTCTGGAGTGCCTGTTGCCCGGCCGAAACCATGATCGAAACCGCTTCAGGAAAAATTTAGTACAAATCGAAGTTCATCAACTAGAAAGACGATAGTGGAGGTTCGCGATGTTTCGTAAATTGACTCTTGGTGTCTGCATAATGTTTGTTGCGAGTTCTGCGTTCGCTGCCAACAAGGAACAAGAACGTTTGGAAAATTCCGGAACCGTCATGCAGGAAGTGATGGATGTACCCGACAACATCCCGCAAGACCTGTTGGAAAAAGCGGATTGCATCATTGTTTTCCCATCCGTTCTGAAGGCTGCATTCGTTCTCGGCGGAAGCTACGGCCGCGGGGCCATGGTTTGCCGGACCGGGGAACATTTCAATGGTCCCTGGGGTTCTCCGGCGATGTATGCACTCGAAGGCGGCAGCATTGGATTTCAACTCGGCGGCGAGGCCACAGACCTCGTTCTCCTCGTCATGAACGAGAGGGGCGCGTCTTCCATTCTGGACAGCAAAGTTAAACTCGGCGCCGATGCTTCCGCCGCGGCCGGCCCCAAGGGCCGCGACGCTTCCGCGGATACCGATGCCTACATGCGTGCGGAAATCCTGAGCTACTCTCGCGCCCGCGGTCTGTTTGCCGGCATCTCTCTCGAAGGTTCCACGCTGCGCCCGGATAATGACGCCAGCGCCGATGTCTATGGCCGCAAGATCACAGCCAGGGAAATCGTGATGGGCGGCAAAACCTCGATTCCAGAATCCGGACAGCACCTCGTCCGCGTGTTGCAGAAGAACGCGCCACACAACGAATCACAAAAGGCGTCCAACCAATAGTCACGATGGACGTTGCGCGTTTTCCAGGACGTAAAGATGAGGCAGGACCTCGGGCGCTTTTCGACGAGGTCCTGTTCTATCTTGAACGCCATCCCGACGCCGCCACAGCCGACTTCGGCTTTAACGCCGAGGACTGGCGAGTACGGTGATATGCTGACGGCTGGAGTCATTGCGATCCGGCTGAATCCGCAATGAGGGCCGCCCCGCCAAACCATGCTGATACGCCTAGGGTACGACATGGAATTCAACATCCCCCAGCCCGTCGCGGTTGTGGCGCTTCTGAACGTGCATCCCTCCCGCGAGCCGGACCTGCGCGAGCCGGACGAATTGCACATCGAGCCGGCGGTGAGAACTGAACGGTATATTAATAGATTGGGTAATAGATGTACCCGGTTTCTGGCTTCCCAAGGCAAGCTCCGCCTCTGGAACTCCACGCTCGTCCAGGATTCCGCCGAAAAAGACCAGGTAAATTATCAAGCGCGGCAGCACCCCGTGGAAGAGTTGCCCGTCGACCACCTCACGTACTTGATGAATAGCCGCTACTGCGAAGTGGACCGGCTGTCGAATATTGCCACCGAACTGTTTGGCAATACCGCGCCGGGATGGGGACGCGTGCAGTCGATCGTGAATTGGATTCACGGCAGGGTGCAATTCGGATATCAGCATGCTCGCGCGACCAGAACCGCCCTGGATGTTTACACGGAGCGCGTCGGCGTCTGCCGCGACTTTCAGCATCTGGCCATTACCTTCTGCCGCTGCATGCATATCCCCGCCCGCTATGCCACAGGTTATCTGGGGGATATCGGCGTCCCGGCGTCGCCCGCGCCCATGGATTTCAGCGCGTGGTTTGAAGTGTATTTGGACGGAAGGTGGTGGACATTTGACGCCCGCCACAACGAGCCCCGCGTGGGCCGGATCTTAATGGCCACGGGGCGCGACGCCGCCGATGTGGCCATGACAACTTCCTTCGGCATGGCCGAGTTAACCAAATTCAGCGTCGTGACGAACGAAGTCCGCGATGTTACACCCTTTCAGGATCTCCGATCGTACGCCGCTGGTTCGGGTGGCTTTTAGTTCGGCCCATTCTCCCTCTCCCGCAGTGAGTGCTCTGCCGTAATGAGCGCTCGACTCAATTTCATCGCGGAAACGCACGCTCGCTGAACACGCCTCAATCCCGGGGTCCAGTCCAAATGGACAAGTAGTAGTGTTTCGATGTTCTCGAACGGCGGCAGATGCTTTAGAATTAATACCAGCAGCCACGGTGGGCGTGTAGCTCAGCTGGGAGAGCACCTGCTTTGCAAGCAGGGGGTCGCAGGTTCGAACCCTGTCACGTCCACCACAAATACCAATAAAAATGCGGGTTTTATGAGAGTCTACAGGTAGAAGCAAAAACGCGGATCGTCGTCGTTGGTACTTTTGTTGGTAGTGTTAGCGACCGGTTCAAGTAGGGAAGGAGGTGGCTTCCGAGTGCGCCGTAATCCATCCGCAATCGGCGGGGAGCATCATCAGGATCAAGCGGAAGTAGAAGTAGAGGCACTCGCCAAGGCCCGCATTGCCGCGTGGTAGCCACACATTCCATGCACGCCCCCGCCGGGAGGCGTGGATGCCGAGCAGAGAAACAGCCCTCTCACCGGTGTTGCGTAGAGCCGGCGGGTAGGTCGCAGAAGGAGTTGACGCAAGGTGTTTGCTCCCCCGGTAATACTTCCCCCGACCAAATTGGAGTTGTCGCGCTCCAGTACAGCGGGTGATCTTGTCGAGCGAGCAAGAATTAACTCCCGGAAGCCTGGTGCGAAGCGCTCCACTTGCGCTTCGATGCGATCCGTCATGTCGAATTCACTGCCGCTCGGAACGTGACAGTAGGCCCATGCCGTATGGCAACCCGCCGGCGCGCGCGACGGATCGAAAAGACTGGATTGCGCGAGAAGTACAAACGGCCGTTCGGAAATCTCATTTCTCCAGGATTCTCGCTCGGAGCGGGCAATCTCGGACATCGTGCCGCCAAGATGAACTGTCCCCGCCTGGTCGCAATGCGGCGCTATCCAAGGAATGGGACCTCGAAGCGCCCAGTCCACTTTGAACGCACCAGGACCGTACTGGTATCTTGTAAGAGCGCGACAGTAGCTCGCCGGAAGACTCTCACCTGCAATTTGCAGGAGTCCGCGCGGCGAGAGGTCGCAGAGAACGATCCCAGAAGGCGGCAGATCCTTCAGGGAGCGAACACGTACCCCCGTGAGAATTTCTCCTCCTAAGGAACGCAGATAAGAGGCCATTGCGTCTGCAATTCGTTGCGAGCCCCCTTTCGGAATCGGCCAGCCTTTCGCATGCGCTACCGCGGCTAAGACGAGGCCGATTGCGGACGTTCCCCAAGACTCAAGCGGCAGAACGGAATGCGCGGCCAGCCCCGCGAAAAGGGCCCTGGCCGATTCCGATTTGAAATTGGATCTGGCCAAGCGGCTCGCAGGCTGTATTGCATGGATCCCAAACCCGGCCATAACGAGCGGATGCCTCGGAATACCAATCGGCCCCAAAATGTATTCTTCCAGAAGACTCCATTGCGCCGCGAGTGGACCGACGAGCCTTCGATAGTCTTTTCCATCCACGCCAAGTGTTTGGTACGTATTCTCGATGGACTGGTCCAAAATTGCCGCGGTGCCGTTGTCAAAAGGATGGGCGAGCGGGTAGGGCGGATAGATCCACTCGAGACCGTGCTGGTGTAGAGGCAGCGTGCGCAGGAATGGAGACGCGACCGCCATAGGATGCACGGCAGAACATACATCGTGCGTGAAACCGGGTAGCGTCAATTCACCCGAGCGTGTGCCACCACCGATTCGTTCTTCCGCCTCTAGCACGAGTACGGATCGCCCGGCGCGAGCAAGAACGATTGCGGCAGCCAAACCATTCGGCCCAGAACCGATTACAACGCCATCGTATTCGCTTCTTCGAGTCAAGGTGTCGCCCTATCCTACGACGGAAGGCGGCGTTAGCGTCAGCCGACGATTCTGGATGAGTTGCCGGCCACTCGGAAACTATCCAGAAACGGGGTTCGAGGAAACGCCCTCCAATCGTGGGAACAATTTTGGGAGCAATACAATGGGAAAACGCGCCGAACACTGTCTAACACCATGCGCGTAAGATGGCCCATTGTTTGAGACGATTTTGATCTTCCGGGTGGCCCAGCCGTTGAGCGATTTTGAACTTTCGGGTGCCGCAACCTTGTGGTGTTCAAGGGTGCGCGTTTTCTGATCCTCGATTCTTCCTTTCCCGCTGGCCGCTAACATAGAATTCAGTCTGTGGTTTTCCGATTGATCTTGGCTTGTTCGGGCCATGTAGCTGGAACGAAAACCCACAGACTGAAGTCTGTGCTACTGGGGGCTTTCTTCGCGCGCGGGGTGTTCCGCAGGGAAGAAAAACCCGCACCCTCGCGGCGGGTGGCCCGCCTTTTGAGACGATTTTGATCTTCCGGGTGGCCGCTCCTTCGTCCGCCGCGGCGGAAAGGGGCGGAGGCTTTGGTTTTCTCGTCAGCGTTTCTTTGTCTTTACCGGAACGAATTCAATCTTGATTCTGGTGTTGAGGGCATAGGCGACTCGGGCGAGCGTACTGAGTGTGACATTTCTTGTGGAAGTCTCGATGAGCGATATTTTAGAGGCGTTCATCCCAGCCCGCGCCGCAAGCTGCGTTTGATTCAAATTTTCCTGTTCCCGCAGCCGGGCAATCTTAATGCCCAACTCAAGATCTACAAGTTCCTTCTCGACCAAGTCCCGAATCTCCGGGTCTCGCATTTGCTGTTTGTAGTAACGATCCAGGCGGGTAGCCATTTTATTCACCTTTTGCTTTTGGGTCTGATTTTCCTGATTTCACTTTCTTGACTAGCCTTTGATTGTGGTCGGCCATATTGTTCTTTGCCGTCTCCATGTCCGATTTCTCGAGCTTATCCGTGCCCTTGACCACGCCGTGCAATAAGACGAATTCCTGATTGGCGTCTCCGAAATACAGGATGCGAAGCCGGGTCTTCCCAAATCGCGTCCGAAGTTCTCGCAACCTGCCATCCACTTGGGAGGAATACGGGAACGGCAGAGTCGGCCCGTGCTCTTTCAGTTTGGCAATCAGTCCCAGGAGCTTGGCGCGATGCTTCTTTGTCAGACCGTTCAGAAATCCTTCGACAGGCGCATGGCCATGCGCGTCCTCGTAAAAGTCAACCGTCCACGCCATGATGTATAAGATATACTGTTTAAGTCATTAAGGCAAGAGTGAGTTGGAGGCCGTGTGCGCCGGCCTTTGAGCAATGTTGAACTTAGGGCGCCGCACCCTTGTGGTGGAAGCTGTGAAATAACCAAAACTCGGAAATGACCTCACAAACTTTTCTCAATTAGAGGCCCTACAAGGGACTATTCGCACCTCGCTATAGATTTTGTATCACCCCAAGAACCCCCAAAAACATTGGCATATAGATTTTTTCACAGCTTCACTCAAAAGGGTCGGCCACCTGGAAAGGCAAAACCAGCCCCTCAACGTTGACGTTCTGGAGTGGTATCATCCAATTGTGCGCGTTCGTCAACGGAAAAAGCGCGAAAGACTGGGCCACCCGCGAAACAATGAACTGGCGCGGCAGGCATGGTCGGTCGCCCCGCCAGTAAGTGTTTTCCTGCACGATGGTTGAAAATTCAAAGGAGGCATCATGGCAACTACAAAATTCGCAATAGCACCAATGAAGGCGGCGCAGATTCCCAAGGCGGGAGCAGATTTCGAGATCGTCGAGCGCGAGATTCCTAAACCGGGCGCAGGACACGTGCTCATCAAGGTGCAGGCCTGCGGTGTTTGCCACAGTGACGTGCTTACGAAAGAGGGCGCGTGGCCCGGAATTCAGTATCCGCGCGTTCCAGGACACGAAGTCGCTGGCATTATCGATGAATTGGGTGCCGGTGTTTCCGCGTGGAAAAAGGGGCAGCGCGTCGGCGTCGGCTGGCACGGCGGCCAGGACAACACGTGCATCTCGTGCCGTCGCGGAGATTTTCGCAATTGCCGCAATCTGAAAATTCCGGGCATCACCTATGACGGCGGGTACCAGCAATACATGGTGGCTCCGGTGGAGGCATTGGCGGCGATCCCGGAAAGTCTAAGTGACGTGGAAGCAGCACCGCTGCTCTGCGCCGGAATTACCACCTACAACGCGCTGCGGCACAGCGGTGCGTTCCCCGGCGACCTTGTTGCCGTGCAGGGCATCGGCGGTCTGGGACACCTCGGAATTCAATTCGCGAACAAGTTCGGCTATAAGGTCGCGGCGATAGGGCGCGGGTCGGAAAACGCGGCGCTCGCAAGGAAACTCGGAGCGAGCGTGTACATCGATAGCAAAGCGACGAACGCCGCACAGGCATTGCAAAAACTGGGCGGCGCACAGGTAATTCTGGCGACAGCCCCAAGCTCGAAAGCGATGTCCGAGCTGATCGACGGTCTGGGGCCGAACGGCAAGCTCATGGTAATCGGTGCGACGTTTGATCCCATTGAGGTCACACCGATACAGCTCATTTCCGGAAGTCGAACCATTCAAGGCTGGGCCGCGGGAACACCAGCCGATTCCGAGGACACACTGCGCTTCGCCGAACTAAGCGGCGTGCGTCCCATGATTGAAACCTATCCGCTCGAAAAGGCGGCCGAGGCTTACGCGAGAATGATGAGCGGCGACGCACAGTTCCGCGTCGTTCTGACGATGTGACAACGACGATATCCGCTCAATCACTCGTTAGTAGGATCATGAATGCGCGACTTCTACAAAATGCCTCGCGCGGGTGGCCCGACCTTTGATTTGGAATTTGTGGGTGCCCTGTCCTTCGTTTTATGAAGGGCGGGGCTTTTGTTGGCGCGGTTTCTTTTTCCTTTGTCGCAGAGGTTCTTCAGCCATTCTAAGAAGTAACGCGGGCTTTTCTTTCGCAATCGCGAGCAATCGCAACGCGGAGCTGTGCGGACTACGAGAACCTTGCTCCCAACTCCGAACCGTGCCGATACTGGTACAGAGAAACTCGGCGAATTCCGGCTGGCTCAGTCTCAGACGGTTTCTGACGCGGCGAATTTGCGCGGGTCTCATTGCAACAGGTTGAAAAGCCATACGAGAGACACGTAGTTTTGTCCTCTGTCCAGCCCGGTACTTCTTTGCTTCCACAAAGCCGGACAGAATTTCATCAAACAAATTCGCGTTCATGTTGTCTCCTTCAACTCCTGAATGGCTTTAGCCAGCTTCTTTTTCTGTTCGCTAGTCAAGCCGTCTTGCTCACCTTTACTGAAAATCATAAGCAGGAAAATCTGCCCTTCTTGCTCAATATAGAAATACAAGTGTCTGAAGCCACCACTCTTTCCCTTGCCTCTTGCCGGATTGGCGACTCTGGCTTTACGAACGCCCGCCGCGCCTTCCACGACTTTCCCGCGCTTGGGATTCGCCAACAAATCACTCTGTATTTGCAATAGCACATCGTCTGCACGCTCTTTCGCAAGAGATTCCAGGCGCCTCGTAAACGGCACAAGTTCTATAAACTCTAGCACGCTGTAATACTACTACAGAGTCGTACTTATTGCAAAGCGGGTCCCGGTAGGCGGCCCAGGCTTTGACGGGTTTTGAGCTTACCGCTGGCCGGCCTCTTGTGCGGGTGGCCCGGCCTTTGAGTCGGAATTTTCGGCAGACCAATTTCCCCTCCTCTTGCAGCGAGTACCGCCGATACGACGCCGACAAACGAACTTCCTAGTGCGGTAATTAGGCGAATCGGCGCAGGCGGGAAATTGTGAGCCCCTAGGCTGCGCGAATGGGCAGTAGTGACTCAGTTTGGTTCTGGATGGAACAAAAGGCTGCCCGCCCCAAAAACGGGCGGCCTCTACAAAAACCACTAACCACAAGGCGCGACGGTTTTGTAGCGGCCGTTCCGTCCCGTGCATTCCGGGACGGAACGGGCATCTTCATGGTCAAACTGAGTCAGTACCGATTGGTCAGTGTTCTTGCGCTTTTCGATTTATAATTCCGCATGGCTTTTCGACCATAGCGACGATTGGGTTGTTTCGGCTTCCTCGTGCCCGCCTTCGTGTTACTCCTTCTTGTGACCACTGTTCTGGCTCCCTGGGCCTATCCTATCGGCGGACGGTGGACTCCGGCGTCGTGGTGGGGTTTCGGAACGCTGCGAACCGAATCCGGTGACGCGTACCCGTTATACATCTATCTTTATCCGAACTTCAGAAGCATGTTGCGTCTGCGATTGAATGGGCAGCGCCCCACCAGCGGATTACGCGGTATGGGTTGGCTGTGATCGGCGCTGAGCCGGTCATGAGAAAGAACGGAGCCGGAGGCCATGCACCGAGCCCTGCCGTTCGGTGTTCCCTTCCCGAGTCCGTGGAATGGATGATTGGGAAGGCTCCCTCCGACTCGATGTTATGTGGTCCGTGGACAGAGAAAGAATCGCTGCATCTTATTCTGATTCCACGACTTATTAAACACACCCTCCGGGGCGTTTCACGCGCGGGGATCGGGGCCGCGTATCCGGCAAACGGGAAGTGTACATAAATTCCGTAAGTCTCAATTAGACACACATCGCGGCAGTACTATTGCCATAAAGGGGAGCTACTTGTTCTCATGACTATGTGACACCGATAAGTGTAGCGGGAAACTTGCCGACGCCTTACGAAGCGTCTTTCTGGACGCGCGTCCGGAACGTCGAAAGGCGGCAGTGGTGGCTTTGGGCCTCGGCAATTATTATCACACTTCTGTTAACGGCGGGAATGGCCTCTTTCTCCTACCTATTCGAACAAACCGATCCCAATTTTTCGCTTACCGTCCGGGGATCGATTCGCGGCTTGGTTGGATTGGTCTTTCTATTCAACTTGTACACGATCTACCAGCAGCTCCAAATCCATCGCATCCGCAGGCAACTGAGCGATCAGGAACAAGTGTTCCGCTTGATTACGGAAAATGCCGAGGACCTGATCACTGTCGTGGATCGCGAAGGCAAACGCCAATACGACAGCCCTGGGTATAACAAACTCGGATATACCCGCGAGGAGCTCGGGGGATCTGCCGTCCCGACACAAATCCATCCCGACGATCGCGAGGCGCTTATTGCGGCGAGGACGGAAACATTTGAGACGGGCGTGGGTCCGCGGGTGGAATATCGCTTCCGTCGAAAGGACGGGGAGTGGCGCATCCTGGAATCCACGCGCAGCCCGGTGCGAAACCATCGCGGCGAGATCGAACAGGTCGTGATCGTCAGCCGCGATATCACGGAGCGCAAGCAGGCGGAAGAACTCTTGCGGCGGCGCGACGAACAGCTCCGCCAGTCGCAAAAAATGGAGGCTGTAGGGCGTCTATCCGGAGGGATCGCTCACGATTTCAATAATTTGCTGGGCGTCATCATCGGCTACAGCGAGTCGATTGAACTCCGATCGGGCGCCGATGACCCGCTCCGCAAGAGCGCCATAGAAATCCGAAAAGCCGGCGAGCGCGCCGCCTCCTTAACCCATCAGTTGCTTGCTTTCAGCCGTCAGCAAGTCTTGCAACCCCAGATTATCGATCTCAATGCGCTGGTCACCGACATGGGAAAGATGCTGAGGCGGCTGATCGGCATGCATATCGAGCTCACCACCGAACTGGCAGTGGAATTGGGACACGTCAAGGCGGAGCAAAGTCAAATTGAACAGGTGATCTTAAACCTGGTGGTCAATGCCCGAGATGCAATGCCGGAGGGCGGCAAGCTGCTGATTCAAACTTCGAATTTGGACATGGACGAAAACCTGGCGAGCAGCTTCCCCTTTCTCCAACCCGGGCCGTACGTGCTCCTCGCGGTGACGGACACGGGCACCGGAATGGACGCCGACACACAACGGCACATTTTCGAGCCATTCTTCACCACCAAGGAGCCTGGAAAGGGAACCGGCTTGGGGCTCGCGACGGTCTACGGCGTGGTGAAACAGAGCGGCGGCGGCGTGATTGTCGATTCCGAACCGGGAAAAGGGGCCACATTCAAAATCTTTCTTCCGCAAACGCAGGAATCCGCTGTGGCGCCCGCCGCGGATGAAAACGCTGCAAAGGGATCGAAAGGGACAGGCACGATCCTCTTGGTGGAGGATGAGGAAGCTCTTCTGAACCTTACGGCGGAACGATTGACGGAATGCGGGTACACCGTCCTGCCGGCCCGCGACGGGATCCATGCGCTTGAGATTGCGCGTTCGTACCATGAATCGATACATCTCCTATTGACCGATATCATGATGCCCAGAATGGGGGGACTCGCGTTGGCCCGTTCCATGTCTCAATTGCGGCCGGGAATCCACATTGTGTTCATGACCGGCCATGCGGAGCAAGAAGCCTCCTTTCGTGAAGCATTGCGCTCCGGCGCGGAATCGATCCAGAAACCATTTAGCCACGAACGGCTTATCCGGCTGGTGCGGCAAGCGTTGGACATGGCCCAGATCCAAGTTCAAGATTGACCGGCTTTCCCGGCCCCCCAGATTTCCATTACGACAGAAAAGTAAACAGATCATCTTGTTTTTCACCGTGCTGGCGTGTTATTTAATGGCGTTGCGGCTCCGGTTCTCGCGGACCGCGGATCCCGGAACGCGCGCCTGTTGAAGCAGCCATTTTGGTGGTGAGAACTTTATTTTTTTGGACGTGGCTTTCCGGCAGGATGGAATAGTCGGTTCATCGGCCATGAAGAAGGAATCCATCTTCCAAGCAGTAAACTTATCCGTCAATATCCTTTTGATTACCTCTGTCTTGCTGACATTGTTTGGCTTGGGGTGGGAGTATTCCACGCGCTGGTATCTGTCTGGATTCTCGAACGCGGTGCTTCCCTATTCTTCCTCACCCGAGAACAAAATTGCCGCCATTCTTGCGTGGATGGAGCATGGACCGGCCCGCGAGACCGACTTCTACAGCGACGACGCGGAGGACCGCGATCCCGTCGACACCTTGAATTACAAGGAATTGCTCAGCGTGTGCGGAACCGGGACCAACGCTTTCGTGAATCTTGCTTCTGCCAGCGGAATCGAAGCGCGGCGTTTGCTCTTGCTGGACGCGCAGGGCAGGGACACTAGCCACGTCGTCGCCGAAGTTCATTTGGATGGACGCTGGGTGATCGTCGATCCATCGTTCCATACGATTTTGAAGGACAGCGCTGGCCACTTTTTAACAAAAGAAGAACTAGCTCACCCCGTTGTTTTTCAGGATGCGACACGGAACCTCGCCGGTTACGATCCGTCTTACAATTACGAACACACCGCATTTATTCATCTTGCGCGCCTGCCGCTGGTGGGAGGTTTTCTTCAAACGAAACTGAACTCTGTTCTCATGTCCTGGCAGGAACGAATCAATTGGACGGTGCTCGTCGAGCGGCAATCCTACGCCACGCTGGTCATGGGCATTGTGCTGCTATGTCTTGCCATTGGTCTGCGACGATTGATTTTTTGGTATGGGAAGAAATTTTCCATCGTCCCGATGAGTCCCTGGGAGCAATTAAGGCACGGCGGCGTTGCGTTGTTTTCCACACCTGCCGTTGGGAAACCGGAGAGAAGCCTTCCCGCTGCGTGAAGTTCGTGGCCGCCATCGGAGAGAAGCGACATTTTTGAAGGGACGTTTTTGCCGACGCTCCTGATTTCGCGTCTCCGGCTTCCTGACTCGCTTGTCGATTGACATGCTGGATGCGAGGGCGTAATTTTCGTTGCAAGGGGGATGTGATGGGAGGGTTTACAACCGGGTTGGTCGCAGGTTGTCTTCTCGGTGTTTGTGGAACTTTCCTGTTGCTTTCTCTTGGCGCGGCGTTTTCAGTGGACCGGGCGCGTGTGTTTCGCGTCCGATCCCTCCCCGGAACTTTTCTTTCCGCAATCGTCCTGCTCTGCATTGCGGCATTTTGCCATCGACTGAACATCGGCAAGGATGCATCGACGCTCCTTCTTTTGCTGACAGTTCTGGCCGTCTCCAAACTGGAAGGCTTGCTGAGCGGGCTCATTGCCACCGCCATTGCGGCGCTGATTTTGGTGTTTTGGTTCTTTCCTCCGTTTGGCAGCCTGATGATAAGGAGCTCCAGCGACCGGTTGGCGCTGGCGCTGTTTCTGCTCATTGCGACTCTAGGGAGTCGTGTGATTGGCGGGCGGGAGAGGTCATTGTCGTAGCTTTGCTCGTCCGGCTTTCGCGTTTATCCACTTTCAACAATGCGTGACTTTTCGCGGGAGATTTTTACGGCGTGATCCAGGGCAAATTTTTCTGCCGCAGCGAGAGGGCGGGAGTTGCCCTTGGCGAGTTGCCCCAGAACGAGCGGACCAATCGCCACCCGAATTAGCCGCAGGACTTCGATCGCCAAAGTTTCAAACATGCGGCGGATTTGGCGGTTCTTGCCTTCGTCGAGCACGATTTCCAGCCACGTGTTTTTCTCACCCCTGCGCAACACGCGAGCATGCTTGGCTCGCAGCAGTTCCCCACCGGCGAACACACCCTGGACGAGTTTATCTGTTAGCGTTTCGCCGACCAGTGCGCCCACCTGGACATGGTAGGTCTTGTCCAGATGCGAACCGGGATCGGCAATGCGCGCCGCCCATTCCGAATCATTCGTGAGCAGGAGAAGTCCCTCGCTCGATTTGTCCAGCCGGCCTACCGGTCCGACCCACGGCAATCCTTCGCCCAGGAGCGAATAAACGGTCTGGCGCCCTTTTTCGTCGGACGCCGTGGTGAGCACTCCGCGCGGTTTGTTCAGCACCAGATAAATTCTCGATTCGGCCTTGACGGCATTCCCTTTCACTTCAATTCGATCGCGCTGCAAACGCACGGGCGTCTCGGGATCGCGGCGCGTCGCTCCGTTCAGCCGGACGCGGCCCGCACGAATCAGCTTTGCCGCTTGCGAGCGAGAACAATACCCTAATTTCGATAGCGCCCTTGCCAGTCCCACTTGCCGTGACTCGGTAACTCGCTCCATTCTCCGTCCCCTCCGGCAAGCACTCTGGAATTCAAGCGTATGCTATGGTCCGCGTTCCATGTATTTCCCGGCGAACACCAGCGGGAACTCGTTGCCACGGGCCCGGCGGAGAGTATAATCTCAACTGTGAATGGCTGCCTCTCATGGGCCGAGGAAATTCTATCGCTGGGAGGTGAGAAGTGTTCAACTCCTGCCAGGTGCTGATTGTATCTTCCGATCCCCTTCAGTGTGAAAAGACCGAGGAAATCGTTCGCCGACTGGGGATGCAATCTTTCAGTTGCGCTTCCCTGACGGACGCGCGCGCCCGCATCGAGGAGCAAACGTTTCAATTTGTGCTATGCAGCGACGATTTGCCGGATTGTAATCTCCGCACTGCGGTGCGCGTTTTGACGTCCTCAACCGGGGGCGCCCCGGTGATTGTGCTTTCTCATCTGGCCGAATGGGACGCTTACATGAGAGCTCTCAGCGCCGGCGCGTTTGACTATATTGCCTGCCCTCCTGACCCGATTGAAACGGAACGCATCCTGCGACTCGCGCTCGCGCAAAATCCTCCGCCACACCGCGCATCCCGCACCGCTGCCTGACTTGCCGATCATGAAGGAATCGAGACACACTCAGCAAGTTGAGTTTCGTTCGCCTGCGTCTCCAGCACTTGCAGTTTGCATTTCCACGTTCTGATGGGCCGGGTGTTCATTCGCTTCTTGCGCTGCGAGGCGAAAACGTGCTTCCATTCCCCGCTGTGAATTCCTTTTTTATTCCTTGGGACTTTGTTCTGGTTCTCTTGTTTCTCGGCGTTATCATTCCCTGGCGCGGCGCCGCTCGAATGAGGCGGCTGATGAGCAAACCGGAACTGACCGCCGCCGATCGCTTATCCCTCTATGGATCCACGATCCTCTTTCAGTGGCTTATCGTGGTGATCGTCGCCGCGCGATCCCTGATACGAGGAGTAAGCCCTGAAGAATTGGGTATTGCGGCCGTCGATCCTTGGAGGGTCGCGTGGACCAGCATCGCTTTGACGGGATTTCTTTGTGTAAACCAGGTGGTCGGCTTGCGCAGAATCACCAAAGTGCCGGAGGGCAAGCGGGGTCGCCTGTTCGCAATAACGGAAAGGATCATGCCCCGGACCCCGACGGAAACTTTAGTCTATGCTGCGCTCGCCTGCACGGCCGGGGTATCGGAAGAGTTTTTGTACCGGGGGTTTGTGTTCATGGCATTCGTAAGGATGATCGTGAATTTCGGGCCGCCGAACGCGTTTGCGGCGATTCTATCGTCGGCCTGGTTTTCGTTGGCACATTTATATCAAGGGCAGCGAGGGATTATAACTACATTTGTAGTAGGAATGATCTTCGTCCTTGTGCGCATATGGACCGGGAGCCTGCTTCCCGCCATTGCTGCCCATGTTGGTATCGATTTGGTCGTGGGCATTTGCACATCTAGGTTTCTCCGGAAGGGCTGACAAGATGCCAGCCCCTATCCCCATCGAAATCAGCAATCGCCAGGTTTGCGAGGCGCTGGCTCCCTTTGCCATTTTGCCAACTGAGGATCAGATCGCTAAGATTCGCGCCTATACGGGTCTTTTGCTGAGGTGGAATCGATCCATAAGCCTGACCTCGATTACAGATCCGGTTGAGATTGTAGAGCGCCACTTTGGTGAATCCATGTATGCGTCAAAATTGCTGCCTGTGGAAAACTGTCGGCTGGCCGACGTTGGAACTGGGGCCGGCTTTCCAGGTCTCGCGCTTAAAATCGCATGTCCCGGCGTTCACCTGACCTTGATTGAGTCCAATAAGAAGAAATGTGCATTCCTATCGGAGGTTGTAAGATCCCTAGGATTTAACGGCGTGGAGATTCGCTCCGAGAGATTTGAGCAAATACGTCCGGAATCGGTTCGAGCAAATATCGTCACTTCCCGTGCTATTGGAGAATTTAAACAGATCCTTCGATGGTCTACGAATGCTCTCGTTCACCGGGGACATCTTATGCTTTGGGTTGGAGCAGAAGACTCGACGAGAATAGCATGTAATCCCGGTTGGACGTGGCAGCCGGCAATGCGCCTACCAGATTCTCAGCGCCGATTTATCCTCGTCGGCCGGCCGATCGATGAAGCTTCCACACGCCAATGAAGTGGATTTCAGTTTTGTTCCACGTGGAACATTTCGGTCCGAATCCGTCGGGGGCGGCCTGATCTAGAACTCCTTAGTATAACGCAGAAATTACGAGCATGGCCTAAAATTGACCGCAAAAAGCTGTGCGACGATTTTGTTCCACGTGAAACAATTTGCATATCTTGCGTTTGATGTGATAGATTTCGCGGCCTGGGGGAGCTAAATTGGGCCGTGTTATCGCAGTTGCGAACCAAAAAGGCGGGGTCGGCAAGACGACGACTGCCATCAACTTGGCTGCCTCCCTCGCTCTCTCTGAACAGCGAACGCTTCTGGTAGATTGCGATCCCCAGGGTAACACTACCGCTGGCATTGGCTTTCCTAAAGATCCCGCCAGGCGTACGCTTTATAACGCACTGATGCTCGACGAGCCCCTCGCGAGAATCATCCTCAAAACGCAAATCGAAGGGCTGGATCTAATCCCAGCAGATAAAAATCTTGTTGGGGCAGAGGTCGAGCTGGTTGCAGCCGAGAATCGAGAGTATCAGCTCAAAAGATTGCTCCAGCAGGTGAGGGACAATTACGCTTATATCCTAATGGATTGCCCTCCTGCGCTCGGCCTCCTCACTCTCAATGCTCTAACTGCAGCTGACTCGGTCCTGGTTCCAATCCAATGTGAATATCTAGCTCTCGAAGGGGTTTCCGAACTTTTAGATACTCTGATGAGGATCCGGAGGACATTAAACCCGAATCTTGCCATCGAAGGTATCGTCCTTACGATGTATGACGAACGCACCACCTTATCGAAACAGGTGGCCTCGGACCTTCGAAGCTTCTTCGGCAGCCAAATTTTTGAATCCGTCATACCGCGCAATGTTCGCCTGGCTGAAGCGCCAAGCCATGGAAAGCCGATCCACTTCTACGACATTCATAGTAGAGGAGCGGAAGCCTATATCAACCTTGCAAAGGAGGTCATCTCGAATGGCCAGAAACGCATTGGGAAGGGGGCTGGGGGCACTGATTCGTGAACCGGAGGTGGTTCCTCAGGTCATCCCGCCAAATACATCCACAGGAGCCGCGACGGCAGTCGCCCCAGCGGAAAGTATTGCCGGGGGGCCGCTGCAGATCGACATCGACCTGATTGATCCGAGTCCGTACCAGCCTCGGACGCGAATTGCAGAGGCGGCACTCGAAGAATTGGCACAATCCATTCGCACGAGCGGAATCATCCAGCCGCTGCTTGTGCGAAAGATCGGCTCAAGATACCAGCTCATTGCGGGAGAGCGGAGATGGCGCGCTTCGCAGCGCGCGCAACTTCTGCGCGTGCCGGTTGTTCTACGAGAGGTAAGCGATGAGCAAGCGCTCGAGCTCACACTTGTAGAAAACATTCAGCGAGAGGATCTAAATCCCATCGAACAGGCGCGCGCATTCGACCGCCTGATGGAAGAATTTCACCTCACGCAGGACGAAGTGGCTTCCAGGACAGGGAAGGACCGAGCCACCGTCGCAAATTCTGTGCGCCTGCTTTCTCTTGAAGAGCCACTGCTCGAATGGATCGAAGAAGGCAAAATCACGGCAGGCCACGGGCGCGCGCTCCTCGCGGTCGAAGATCGGAAGCTGCGGAACGACTTGGCCCAAAAAGCCTCTCGCGGCAAGCTTACCGTCAGGCAGCTTGAAAGGATGGCAACGCGGCGATCTCGTGGACACGGACAACATGCGCTGGTGGAAACGTATGATCCGAATCGCCAGGCCGCGCTGGACGAATTGCAGAAACACATCGGCACTCGCGTCACGCTGCACATGCCAACGAAAGGGCACGCAGGGCAGCTGATTCTCGAGTTCTATGACGAGGAACAACTGAACGGATTGTACGAGCGCCTGATGAATTAATATTACATATGTAGTAGATAGCCCGTTGAATGGAGTATGTTATGCCGATCGGAAGTGCCTACTACGGCACCAAGTCATGATTTTTCGATGCAAACTTTCCGTACTCCGGTAAAATCGTGTTCCCGCAAAATATAGCTTTCGTCTGGGGGCATACCATGCAATGGCGATCAAAAGGTCATAGCAAAGACACGCAGCAGCATGAATTTACAGGCTTCCTCGACAAGGGCGTACGGTTTGAGGGAACGCTCGAGGCCTCCGGCGTGTTTCGCATTGACGCTCAGGTGAAGGGAAACGTGATTTCCAGTCACAGCTTGATCCTGGGTGAAGGGGCGCGAGTGGAAGGGCAGATCGAAGGCAATCACGTAGTGATTGCCGGGAAATTCGATGGCGTCATCTTTGCCAAGGGCCGGGTGGAAATCCAGGCTAAGGGCGTCGTGACGGGCGAAATTCATTCCCCGTGCCTGGTGATCGATCCGGGCGGAATTTTCGACGGGCAGTGCCATATGCTGGCTGCATCGGAGTCCACCAAGCCGCTGACGATACCGATTCGAGCAGGTAAGTAGCGAAACGCCGCGCTACGGCACGCATCTAAGTTCTGTTTACGAAACCGCAAGGCAACTTGCCACATGGATACGATCACACACGGAATTGTGGGTGCACTCGCCGGAAAAGCCCTTTTCGCCGGCCGTGATGTCCCTGCCGGAGTTGCCGATGGGGGCGTGGCCCGTGCGCTGAGCTCTCCCACAGCGCGTGCCGCAATCGTTGCTTGCACTCTCGGCGCAATGTTCCCGGACATCGACATATTTGCCGGGCCGCTGGCGCGCAATCCGCTGGCGATTATGGAGTGGCACCGCAACATCACGCATTCCGCCGTCATGCTGCCGTTCTGGGCGCTGCTATTGACAGCTATATCCATACCCCTCGCTCGTTTGCTGAAGTGGAAAACACCGCCGTTTTTATACCTTTTCGCAATCTACGCGGTGGGGATCGCGACGCACATTTTTCTCGATCTGGCCACCAATTTTGGAACCATGGTTTGGAGCCCGCTGAGATATTCCCGTCTGGCTTGGGACTGGGTCTTCATTCTCGATCTGACGCTGACCTCGATTGCACTCGTGCCGCAGTTTGCCGCGTGGTGCTACCGGGAACCGGGACAATTTTGGCGCCGCTCGATTTCCGTTTGGGCCGTGCTCACCCTCGGAGCATTCGGAGCCTATTTCTTCGCGAGCGCCGCGGGATACGGGTTCCCGATCGCGGTTGCAGGCGTGGCAAGCGCGGTCTTCGCAATCATAATTTTCTTGCCGGCCGCCCAGGGCGCCGGTTTTCGGTGGACGCGGGCAAGTTGGTGCCGTGCGGGCCTGGTGGTCTTGTGCGCCTATATGGGTTTGGCGGCCGCAGCGCACCACAAAGCTTTGGCGGACGTGGAACAATTCGCGGCCGCGCAACACCTGCAAGTGAAGAGCCTGGCGGCGCTTCCTCTGCCGCCGACGCTGACGCATTGGGTGGGGTTAGTCAGCACGCCGGAGGGAATGTGGCGCACCACGTTTCACGAACCGGGCGGCGCTGTCGAGAACACGCAGCTTTACATCGAGGCAGGATCTCTCCCGCTCGTCGCAGAAGCGATGAAACTGCGCGATGTCCAGATTTATCTTTGGTTCGCGCGATTTCCGGTGTGGCGCCTTGAGCACCTGGAAGGGAATGAGACCGCAATCGAGATCTCCGACGTGCGGTTCTTCCGCGAAGGGGATCCTATTGCGGTCGCCGATCCGCAAGGATCGAGAAGTTTCGCCGGCACGAGGTCCAGGCGAACGGGATTCACCTTTGAAGTTGTTTTCGACGCCCAAAAACACGTCCTCTCGCACGGCTTTAAGGATCCGGAATAGGATCACGGCCTGAATGTCGTGTTTGTTTCTAACTCGCGGGGTAAACGATAACCTGCCGGTCTTCGCCCGCGCCTTCGCTCTCGCTGCGCACGCCGGCCTCCTCTTTCAAAACCAAATGCAGGATGCGCCGTTCGCGCGAGGACATGGCGTTGAAGCGGAAAGGCGAGTGCGTTTCGCGGACGCGATCAGCGGCAACGCGAGCGGAAAGCTTCAATTCTTCGATCCGTATGCCGCGGTAGCCGGCGGCGTCGAATCGAACGCGGCCATAGAATTGAGGATCGAGCCAAAGCCAGCGCAAGGCAATATGTTCGAGCGCCAGAAGCAGTTCCGCATTGTGCTCCAGCAGCAAATCCTGATCGCGGCCCTTGAATTCGACGAGAATTTCGGGATTTTCGAGTTCCTTCGAGGTAGCAGGCCCCATGGCTCGAATTTCATACGTGAGCTGGAAGCGGCTTTTTTGAAGCAGTGTGTCGATGCAGCGGCGCAATTCCGCCGTGATGGCCGCATGATCCAGCTTCCCATCCGCGATCAGGTTCGGGCGCGATGCAGGCGTCAAGATGACTCCCTTCAGACTACCTTGCTGCAAACACTATTTTTTCTTGCCGGGGCCCCGCGAAGGTTTCGGCGGGGGCGGCGCCGTTCGATAGAGATACCACTGCTGCCCGATTCCGACCATATTGCTAGTCAGGATATACACCGACAGGCCGCTCGGATAAAGCGCAAACATTCCGCCAAAGATCAGCGGCGTCACGGCCATCATCTTGGCCTGGGCGGGGTCCATTCCCGGCGTGGGCGTCATCTTCTGCATGAAATACATGGAAATGGCCATGACAATCGGCAAAATGAAGTACGGATCGCGCGCGGAAAGATCATGGATCCAGCCAAACCAGGGCGTGTGGCGAAGCTCGATCATATTGGCCAGCATGCGGTAAAGGCCGAACCAGATCGGCATCTGGATGAGCGTGGGCCAGCAACTGCCCAACGGGTTGATGCCTTCGCGCGAGTACACGGCCATGACTTCCTTGTTCATTTCGGCCTTGCGGGGATCGCGCATCGAATATTTCTTGTATTTTTCCTGAATCGATTTGACTTCCGGCGCGACCTTCTGCATCTTCTGCATCGCGCGCATGCTCTTCACTTTCAGCGGAAACATCACCATGTTGATTGCGATGGTGATTAGAACGATCGCCCAGCCGTAGTTGCTTACATACTGGTGCAGCCATTGCAGGGAGTAAAACATAGGCTCCGCAATGAAGCCCCACCAGCCGAATTGCACCAGGCTGTTCAGCGGCGGGCGCACGACCTTCAAACCGTCAATACTTTTGGGACCGGCGTACACGCGCAGGTCCAGCATCCCCGGTGTGGCCAGGCCCGCGGCCATTTGAGGAACGATTTCCGTTTCGGTTTTGCCATCCGTGGTGGTTTCGTGCGAATAGGTCCAGCCCGTCACCGCCATCGGAATTTCAGCGAGATCGCCGCGCGCGTTGAAGGGCGGCAGAAACGCGGCGGCGAAGTAGAGGTCCTCAATGCCGGCGAAATCGAACGTCCCTGCGACGGGCGCGCGTGTCGTCGTCTGGCCGGGCTTGCCGAGATTTTTTACCGCCAGCGTGTTGAGTTTCCCGGCGGCGCTGGTGAACACCTGCGTCTGCGCGGCCGCCCGATACGCGGTGATATCGCCGAAGCCGCCGGCCCACGCGAGGCTGGTTCGCAGCGGCGTTCCATCCAGGGTCACTGAGGTCTGCACATCTACAATATAGGAGGTGTTGAATTTCAGGCGCTTGGAGACTTCGAGGTGGCCGTCGCTCCAGGACAACGTAATTTCCGCGGGAGCGTGCAAGACGGTCCCAGGATCAGGAGCTTTCCCTGCCGAAGTGATTTCAAACAGCGCGGTGTTTGCAGCGACTTCCTGCTGCGGGTCGTCGAGCGCAAGGGAAAACGGCCAGCTCCCGGCCTGCTGTGCGGCTTCGGGATGGATCAGATCGAGCGTGCGCGGCGGTTTGTGATCGTCTGTAAATTGCTTGAGTTGCCAGCTTCGCACCACGCCGCCGCGGTTGGAAATTTCCACGCGATACAGGTCGCTTTCGATGACGACGGAACTTTCGGCGCTTGCGGCGCGCATGGTGACAAGAGCGACAGGGGCCGCGGCCTTTTTCGCAGCGGGCACGGAAGTGGGAGCAGTTCCCTGAGCCGGCGGCGAAACAGGATTTGTGGCCACAGCGGCAGGGTTGGCCGGAGGCTGCTGCGGCGGCTTATTGACGAGCGCCCATCCGGCGATCACAAACAGGCAAAGCACAGCCGCCAGCAGGGAACGCATTTCCGTCGACAATTCCTTGCGCTCGGTCACGAACGGACCTCTTTGGTAGCACAGACTTCAGTCTGTGGGGTTTTGTTGCTGCTCGAACCGAACCCCCACAGGCTAATGCCTGCGCTACTTTTCGCATCGCGCAAAAAATCGTCAACAGGGGGCACGAGATCCACGCCGCCCGGCGTGAAGGGATGGCAGCGCGAAACGCGGCGCAACGCGAGCCAGGAACCGCGCCGCGCGCCGTGGATTCGCACAGCCTCGGCGGCGTAGTGCGAGCAGGAAGGATAAAACTTGCAGGCGCTCGGCATCAGCGCCGAAAAAAAAGCCTGATACACACGCACGGCAAAGAGCAGGGCGCGCGCCGCGCGGCTCACGTTTTCGGGCCCGCGCTGCGGATGCCGCGCAGCAGGCGCAGCAGTTCCGCTTCCAGGGGCGCGAACGCCGCCTGCGCCACTGTGCTTCGCGGATGAATCACGATGTCCCATCCCGTAGGAATCTCCGTTCTGTTGCGCCGCAAAATTTCACGAATTCGGCGCCGAATGCGGTTCCGAACCACCGCGCCGCCAAGTGCTTTCTTAACGCTGATCCCGAAGCGGCTGGTACTGCTCGCCGCGAGCGTTTTTGCGGAGGAACCTTCGCGCGGAGGTTCCCGCCCGAAGGCCTCATTCGGAAGCGCTGTCTGCGCGCGGAAGAAAACGGAAAACTGAGGGCTCGAGCGGCGCTGACCCGCGCCGTATACGGCTTCGTATTCCACGCGCTTCAGCAAGCGCATGGCACGGGGAAAACCCTGCCGCGGCTCGTCCGAATTTCTAGATGGGCGTAAGACGATGGCGTCCCTTTTTGCGGCGGGCCGCTAAAACTTTGCGGCCCCCTGCAGTCTTCATGCGCGTGCGAAACCCATGTGTCTTGTGGCGACGGCGCACTTTCGGTTGAAACGTGCGTTTCGGCAAAGAACTCTCCCCCTCAGTCCCGGCAATTGGACCGAATCAAAACGTCTAGTGTAGTCGAGGCATTGAGGGCGGTCAAGGAGTGGTGGGGTTGACCCATTCGACTGCGAATTGTGTGTCAAAATGCCCATACGAGTGTCCAAAAATATTGCCTTCAATTACTAATAGGATGTGATAACCCTCATGATGCCAATGCGGACCGTTTGGCATCCGCTGTGCCCTCCTTTGTTCGCTACGCAGCGATGTCGCCTGGGAAGACGCGGTTCAACAGGATCGGAGGGGGTTACTAAGCCGTCCGCGATGGTCCGGGAGCAATTTTTTTTCCGGTTCCAGATCGGTTATTCTTAAAGATTCCAATGACACGCGCCGTAAAATTTGATGGACGTCCCATCTGGGCGGAAGTAAGCCTGGGAGCGCTGACACACAATCTGCGCGCGATCCGCGCGCACGTCGATCCTGCCCGTCTGGCAGACGGGCCTGCGGGCGCGCGCGGGCCGCGGCGGAAAGTTCTCGCGGTCATCAAAAGCAATGCCTACGGCCACGGGATCGTTCCCGTCGCGCGGGCCCTCTCGAAGGCGCGCGCCGACTGGTTCGGCGTGACTTGCTCCGCGGAAGGGACGGAACTGCGCGAGAGCGGCATCCGCGAACCCGTCCTGATACTCACCGGCTTCTGGGCCGGCGAGGAAAAGCGGATTCTCGACAACCACCTCACGCCGGCGATCATGAGCGCCGACCAGATGCGCCTCTTGGAAAAGGCGGCCGCGCAGCAACGCAAGCCGCGCAAGCGACCCTTCGATTTTCATCTCAAGATCGACACCGGGATGAACCGCCTGGGCATTCCGCCGGCGGAACTTCCGGCGTTCGCGCGCGCGCTCGGGGATTGCACGCACCTGCGCCTGGCGGGCACGTTTACTCACATAGCATCATCGGAAGTATTTACCACAGAACAAACTATCGAGCAGGAAAAAACATTCGATGCGGCGCTGGCCTGCATGCGCTCGTTGGGGCTCGATCCCGGCATCGTGCACATGGCCAACAGCGCTGCGATCGTCAGCCGGCCCACAACCTGGCGGGACATGGTGCGCCCCGGCGCGATTCTCTACGGCTATCATCAGTTTTTCGAGCCGTCCGAGCTGAATCCGGAAATGGAAGCGAAACTTCCCGTGCGGCCGGTGCTTTCGTTCCGCGCGCGGATTGTTTCGATCAAAGATCTGCCGCCGGGATCGCGCGTCGGATACAACGCGCGGTGGACAGCCTCGGCCCCGTCTCGCGTCGCCGTGCTCGCCGCGGGATACGCGGACGGCCTGGTGCGCGTGCTTTCCAATAAGGGCCGCGTCATCGTTCGCGGAGAGATCGCTCCCATCGTCGGCACGGTTTCGATGGACCTCACCACCGCCGACGTCACGGGAATCGCTTCCGCCCGCGTGGGCGACATCGCCACGATCTACGGCACCGACGGAGGGACGACGCAGTCCGTGCCCGATGTTGCAAAAATTGCCAACACCGCCAGCGCGGATCTGCTGTGCGCGCTGGGCAAGCGCGTTCCCCGCTTTTACTTGCCTTGATTCCCCAATACAGGGCGTATTACTGAGTTCTATCTCTCGCGCCGACCTGTTCGACAGTTCTAGCGGCACAGGCTGAAGCCTGCGCTCCCGAATCCCTCCGCGATCTCGCAAAATTCAAGTGGGGTATTTGAATCGTTCGTTACCGTGGGGAAGCTTCTGATCAGGGTAGTGGGATTTGGAAAAGGTTTCGATGCATGATCGCCCGTGCATAGGCGAACGTGTCAATAGCCGGGCCTGGAGCGACATTATTGCCGAAGCGACTCGGATTAAATCGAGACATGTCAATTATTCTACTTCCCGGCAGGGCAGCGGAATCCTCTTCAGAGCGGATCCCCTGAGCGGGCAGATCTGGGAGAGACTTTCCTCTTGGCACAGGGAGAACGACGGCATTGTCGCCGTGCGCGCCTTGCAGAAACTGTTGCACGTAAAATCGCGTTCCATCCGAGGACCATTTAGCCATGCATGCAGCGGGACAGATCCGCCTCAGTGAGCCGCCCTGAACCGGCACAGCGAACACTGCTGTGCTGGGTACCTCATCCACTGGCAGCGTGGCCACCGCCCACCGTCCATCCGGTGACGTACCGCCTAAGTTGATAATCGGGCCGGACATCACTTTGGTGCGCCCGGAACCATCTCTTTTCATCCGGAAGAGATAATTCTGCTTGCCTTCCGACATGCGGAAGATTACTTCGCCGTCCGGACCAAAAAAGGGCGAATCTTCCCCCGAGAAGGCCAGCATCCGAGGCGGGAACAGGCGGTCGAGAGAGGCCAGCCAAAGTTGAGTTTGGCGATCGGGTGGATTCGTCTCGAGGACGACTTCCTTTCCGTCGGAGGAGACGTCATAGCGCCTGACAGAGAATCCTTGTACGACCGGCTCGCTTTTGCCCGAAGCGATCTCGGTCACCCAGAGCTCCTGAGGCGACTCCGGCGATTCCCGCCGTAACAGGTAATAGACACTCCGGCCGTCCCGCGAGAACGAGGGAAGCGAGGCGTAACCCTCGGAGGAGATCAGGCGATCGCCGCGGGAATCGTGCAGCCAGACACCGCTGTCGTTCATACCAACCGAAGAGATGACGGAGCGGCCATCCCGGCTCACGGCTATGCCAGCTTCGTCGGCGGGACCGGAGGTAATCTGCTCGGCTTCGCCATTGGGGAATGGCTGGCGCCACAGGTGGCTGGAGCCTTTGGCATACGCGCTGAAGTACATCCAACTGCCGTCCGGAGACCAGGCCGCGGACGTGCACGGCCCCGGCGGTCCGACCGGTGACCCTGCCGATCTTCCATCTAGGGGAAGCAATCGGCACCGCTGCCAACCGCCGGTCGGGCCCATCTCCACGATCAGAACCCACTTACGATCGGGCGAAGCGTAAGAATAGTGCACCATGCCGCGCTCGTGTGCAGGCAGATAGATGTCCCGCAATTCCGAGCGGTCGTCGGTGGACGTCACCAGACCCATATGAAGGCCGGTCTTGATTTCGGAAAACAAGACATGATGCGCGTCCAGCCATGTCAATCCCGCGGCGTTAGAAAGTAGGAGGCGCGGCTCGCCGCCCAGCGCGGATATTGTAACTACGCTCCAGCCATGGGCCAGATCGCTAAGCGTGTAGGTGATCTGCGACCCGTCGGGCGAAAAGGAAACGCCGTATTTAGGCAACGAGTCGTGCGTGAGCTGCACAGGTTCTCCATTTGGAAGCATCTTGGTGTAAATCTCTCCCAAGGTCGGAAACGATGTGTCACTTCCGCGGATGAATGCGATCATGCGGCCGTCCGGCGAAATAGCGGGAGAAAATACCACATCGCTGAAATTGGTGACTTGCGTGTAGTTCACGGGCTTTGGAGCCACGCTCCTGCGAGCGCGCGCACCGAACATAGCGGCCAGCACGATGACGCCCCCGGCATAAATGACGATCCGCGGCCAGATGCGGCGCCAGGGGGCGGTAGCTTTGGCGTGATCGCCGCTTGCTTGTGTGTGATCTACCTCGCGCGGCCGATCCGCGGAATGCGCTCCATTGCTCTTGGCCCCGTTGACCGGGGCCGACGACACCCGAGCAGCAAGTACCTCTTGGACTGGAACGATAAACCGATAGCCGCGTTTCGGCAGGGTCTCGATGAAGCGGGCATTGTCGGCTGAATCCCCCAGCGCCTCGCGGATGCGGCCGATGGCGTTGCTCAAGCCGTGATCGAACTCGACGAACGTATCTGCATCCCAGAGACGATTGCGGAGGTCCTCCCGGGCAACCAAGTTTGGAGAATTCTGCAGTAGGAGGGTCAGGACCTGAAACGGCTGCTCCTGCAGCTTGATCTTCAGGCCGTTCTTCCGGATCTCGCCCGCGCGGAGGTCCACCTCGAAGACACCAAACCGGTAACCCGAGAGGCTTGGACTGGGTTCCTGCATTCGGCTACCTCAATCGTGGGACGTGGGCGGAGTATACCCTAAAGGCAATGGCATCACAATTGGGCAATTGACTCGAGAAGTGTCCAGGTAAGCCACGTAACGAGAATGAGTTATCAAGAGAGAGAAAGTTGAGATTGTCGAGAGGCGCCGCGCATTGACTCGTCAGTGCCTCCAGTGCGAAGGTGCCGCGCATCCCGAAAGCTCAGGAAGAAGTGCAACGAGCAAATCGGGATGGGGACTTTCATTTTTCGATCTTTCACAGATCGACCAAAGGAGAACTGAGATGAAGATTCTAAATACGACAAGGAAAGACTTGGCAAGAAAAATCTTGAAGGCGGCGGCCGCCACACTGGGACTCATGGTGTGCGCGACCGTTCTCATACAAACGGCCCGCGCCGATTGCGGGTCTTACACAAGTCCGGGCCGGAAGCCGATGTCCGCTTCGACGCAACGACTGCTTCTGAAACCGGTCGCGTATAGGCTGGCAACACTGGCGGTCGCCGCTCGGGATGACGACCACGACCGGGATCGCGATGCCTCAATTGTTGGGCTCTGGAAATTTGCGTTCACGGCGAAGGGCAATTCAGGCAACCCAGCTCCCTTCAACCCGCCCGATGGAGCGACGCTCGATGCGGGATATGTCCAGTGGCACAGTGACGGAACGGAAATCATGAATTCCGGGCGCGATCCGGCCAGCGGCAGTTTCTGCCTGGGCGTTTGGAAGAGCACTGGACGATCCTCGTATAAGCTGAATCATTTCGCTTTGAGTTGGGACGCCACGGGGAAAAGTTGTAGTCCGCCTCCGCAGCCGGATGCGACTGGCTGTTTTGAGGGTCCCACGAATATCCGAGAGGAGGTCACTGTAGATCATACCGGGAACCACTACGATGGTATTGTTACAATCGACCAATACGATCCTTCGGGAACGCAGCTTCTGTTCGAACTAAAAGGCACTGTTTCTGCCGACCGCATCACGGCGGATTGAGGCTGCTGGCATCGTCAGCAGGCGACTGCGGGAGCGCCGTTGCTACCCTGCGCTCCGCGCCTCCCGCGGCAGTCCTGCGGACGGAAACGACTGAATCCGCAAGCTCGGAAGCCTGCGCCTCTGTGAGCCACGGGGCCGGATTGCCAATTCCTTCGCTGTTACTGCGGGCGGGCGACTTCTACCGGCAGGGTTGCGGTGGCGGGCTTGATTCGCCGCAGGACTTCGCTCGTCCACAATTTTTCGGTGAGCAGCGTGAGGAAGCCATTATCGAAATCGCAGACCGCGCAGAACAGATAATTTCGGAATGCGGCGTGATAGGCGTCCACGCCGCGCTCTGCCAATTCGCTTTCGACGGCGGGATCGCCCGCTGCCAGCAACGCTCCCGCGCGAGCGCCAAAAGTTTCTCCCGCGAATCGTTCCACGAGTCCGACGAGCGCCTCGCCGGACGGCGCGGGAACCACGATGGAGTGGCCCGAGGCTTTTTCCTCAAACAATACACCGCGCATACGGCAATAATCGCGTACGCGATCAAGGTGGGAGAAAAAGTCGAGCGCCCAAGGCTCTGTTCCGGGCAGCGCGCCAAGAGTAGCGGCCCACAGGCGCGCCGCATCCGCCCCGCGCGCCGGTTCGCGGCTCTCGATCTCCACGAGGTCGAGTCCGACCGCCTTGACGTCCGCCCCGAGATCGAGCGGCTCGACTTCCAATACGTATTGCAGGTCCGCCATCTCGCGCTCACGCGTCCGCCGAAGCGCTCTTGGCGAAGCGCCTCTGGAAATCCGGCGATGCTTTGCGCGCCTCGAGCCAGTCGAAAAACGCGTCAGGCGTATCGAGCCACACTTTGAACCACATCATGATTTCTTCCTTCTCGGCGCGCTTTTCCGGTTCCACTTTGTGATTTCGCGAGATCATTTCCGCGCGCCGGCGGCCCATGCGCGCCACTTCCAGCACGCGCTCCACGGCGGCGCGTTCCTCTTCCTCTTTGAATTTGCGGTACAGCTCGTCTAGGCGCACGATGCACATCTCCGCGTCCTCGAGATTCGCAAAATGGAGCAGGTCCTGGAATTCCTCCTCGTATTGGCCTTCGGTGTCCGCCTTTGTGGACCACACGATGCGCATGCCCGCGGTTTCGAGCACGCCCGCGATGTAATCGGCCGAAGTCTTTCCTGCCGCGCCGAGACGCGCCACGAGTTGCCGCCGGATTTGCTCGACTTCGGCTGGAGTGAACCGCGGCACGGAAAGTTCGCGCGCGATCTCCAAGATCAGCTCCTTCTTGGTTGGATGGTCCGCATGTGTCATGGCGACGTCCTCACAGGCCTGGATTTATTCGTTGCCGGAGCAGGGGCAGCGGGCACACCGCCGGACGATGGATTCTGCGACTCCTCAAGCAGGCGCCGGTAACGCGCGACGTTACGATTATGCTCCTCAAGGGTCTTACTAAAGAAATGTCCTCCTTCGGTATTCGCGACAAAATAGAGATCCTCGGTGGGCGGAGGATCGAGAGCCGCACGGAGAGCGGCTTCGCCCGGATTGGCGATCGGCCCGGGCGGCAGGCCCCTGTTCCGATACGTGTTGTACGGAGAAGAGAAGTGCAGATCGCCGCTGCCGAGTTTGCCCGTGTACGCTCCCACCAGGGCCAGCGCGTACGCGACCGTGGGATCGCATTGCAGCGGCTGCCCGATGCGCAGCCGGTTTTCAAACACTCCGGCAACGTGGGGCCGCTCTTCGGGACGCGGAGTCTCGCGTTCCACAAGCGAAGCGAGGGTAACAATATTCTGAACGCTTTGGTGCGGGGTAGCGCCCTCGGTCGGCAAAGTCAGCCACTCCTGCCGGAATTTTTTTACCATTGCGGCGGTCATGTCTTTTCCCGTCATGTGGCGCGGGAACTCATAGGTCGCGGGGAAAAGAAATCCTTCGAGGCTGGGCGCGCCGGGAGCAATGTCGCGGATCGGCGAAGGGTCGCGCGCGGCGACGAGAAATTCGTCGCGAGTGAGGAACCCTTGGCTAGCGGCAAGGTCCGCGATGTCGAACATCGTAAATCCCTCGGGAATTACGAATTCTTTTACGAACACGCGGCCGTTGGCGATTGCGTCATACACGGCGAATGCAGTCACAGGGCGGTCGAAGAAGTACTCGCCGGCCTGCAGGGTGCGGCGCCCTCGCTGCCGGCACAAAAGTTCAAACGCGATCCGGCTGCGCACGACGCCGTTTTCGGCGAGCAGGCGCGAGATCGTGCGCTGCGACGCGCCGTGCGGGATGTCCACGTACACCCCGTCGCTCGCGAACCCCTGATACGGCTGGTACAGAGCAAGGTATAGATATCCTGCCGCCAGGATCAGCAGGATCATGAGGAAGAGGAAGGCCCGGCGCATATCAGGCTCGCGATCCGGACCGCGTGCGGGTCCGGTCCAGATAATCTCGCAGGATGATGGCGGCGGCGATGTCGTCGAGCGGCGTCTGCTTTCTCTTCTCGGAGCGCCCGGAGGAACCGCCCCGCGCGCGATTACTGGTACTCGCGGCGGCGATCGTCTCGTGGGCTTCCCATGAACTCAGCCGCTCGTCCATCATATCCACCGGAAGGCCAAGAGCTTTCTCGACGCGCGCCGCAAAACTCTTCGCTTCTTCCGACATCTCGCTCGGCGAGCCGTCCAGGCGCAATGGGAGCCCAACGACAATGAGGCGAACTCCTTGCAGGCGGACCAGTTCGCGCAGGCGGGCGAGATCGCGGCGGCGGTTGATCCGGGTCCAAGTGGCGTAGGGTCGGGAGGTCACACAAAACTCGTCGGAAAGCGCCAGACCCAGTCTCTTCTTCCCGTAATCGATCGCCAGAATCACACCCGTAGTCGCGGGAGCTGCCGATAAGGACGAAGCGCGGAGCGGAATCGCCACGGCAATATTATAACTCGAAAGGAAGACTTTGCTGAGGCCAGGGTAAACGGGTTAAGCCACAAGACGCTAGGGCTTCTCCCAAATCGCGCTGTGGCGGTTTTCTCCGTTGAATACAAAGCCACGTTTTCGCGCCAACGGCGCGGAGATTACCAGCCCGGGGCAACGCCCCGGGTATCGTGCCCACGTATAATGCATCGCTCTGAAAGGGCGGAAGGGGATTCCTGCGCCCTTTCAGGGCGCGCAACAATCGAGTGATTCCGAAACCCAGGGCGTTGCCCTGGGCTAGTAAGCAGCGGCGCTTTCAGCGCCGCCAGCCGGCTCACGGCAAACGCCCGCGCTCGCCTGATTCCCAGAGCGGCCATAAACCGATGGTTTTCATCTGCTGTTCCAGACCCGAAGTTTTTAACAAGGATTCGATCTCGGCGCGGGATTGCCGCGGACCTAACGGCTCGGCGCGTTCGGCGATGTCGAAAGCAGTCACTGCTGCGATCGCTGAATTGCGCTTGACCTCCTGGATGTCCACGGCGTCGAGCGCCTCGGGAACTCGCCTTGGCAAATTCATCCCCTCCTGATCGGCGAGAGCTGTCGGAACGCCCTCGAGGAGGAAATCGAAATTTTCCGCAGAGATCGGTGTATCGACCACGCTGAGGCCGGTTCCCCAAGTCTCGATGGGTTTCAGGGATTCCCGCAGACCAGCTTCTATATCGCGCCTGCCGCTGAGCATGTAACCGGTCATCCGGTGCGCGCCTCCGAGGAAGAAGACGGCGGCGCGTGCGTGATCAAGCTCATTGCGATGCGTGCGAACATAAGCCCACGAGCCAATCGAGTTGTTGTCTGAGCCGATAAAAAGCACAAAGCGAATCGAGCGGCGCGGACGGATGCCCGTGAGTTGGATATCGCGAGCCGCTTCGATCACCATGGCGGCATTTGCAGCTATATTGACCGTGTCGGGACTTTGCGGGTCAAGTCGCGCCCCAAGCAGAACCCATTCATCCGGTTTTTCACGGCCACGGATTTCTGCGACTACCGTTCGCAGCACTTGGAAAGTGATCTTCTGTCCAGGCAGAGGAACTATATTTTCTTCGCCGTGAGCCTCTACACCCACGTCTCGGAACGCTGCCACGGCCCAGTTGACGCCCTCGGCGGGAGATCCGATCCTGCCCTCATGGATTTCTTGGGCCAGGCGGCGAAGATTTTCGGTAAGGGGTGAATCGCCCTGCGCGTTGGCAATGATTTTCGGCGCGACTTGCTCACACAGCGTCTCGCCTGTTGCGGAGCATGCCAGAACATTTGATTTTGCCGCATCGCGAATGCGCGCGAGCGGATCGGGCTCCGCAGGAGAGAATTGCGCCAGGGCGGGAAGCGCGCTCGCAAAAAGAAGTGCTACACATAGGCCTACTGAAAATTTAGCCGTTGCCATCGCGATTGGTCCTCAATCAAGGGTTGCAAAGAGGTCAGCGGAATTATAGCCCAATTACGGCAGCCGGTTTACGATCGCTACACGGATTTTAGGATCGCATCCGCGACGCGCGCGACGCGGACCATCTCGGCCACGTCGTGAACGCGGACGATGTGCGCGCCGCCGAGGATCGAAGCAGTCACGGTCGCGGCGGTGCCGGGGAGACGTTCGCCAGGAGGAGCACTCGGGCCACCGGATCCACCGAGGGCTTTGCCAAGGAATGCTTTCCGCGATGTGCCGATCACGATCGGGCAGCCTAGGCGAGCGAACTCGGGAAGGCGCGCGAGAATCTCGAAATTTTGTTCGTGCTTTTTTCCAAATCCGATTCCCGGATCGAGCATGAGTTGCGATTTCGCGAGGCCCGCGCGTCTTGCGCGCGCTACGGCATCGCGCAGGCCGGCCATGACGTCTCGAATGACGTCGCGCGCGAATGGGCCTCGCTGCATCGTCTGCGGCGTTCCCCGCATATGCATGAGGATCAATGGAGCGCGCAAGCGCTGCGCGACTTCGCCAAGGCGCGGGTCCATCCGCAAACCTGAAACGTCGTTGAGGATTTCGGCGCCGGCAGACAGGGCCGCTTTTGCGACATCGGCTCTCCGCGTGTCCACCGACATGGGAATGCGCAGCTTGCCGCGCAACACCTCGATCACGGGCAGTATGCGCCGAAGCTCTTCCTCGATGGTGATCGAAGAGGCGCCGGGGCGCGTCGATTCGCCGCCGATATCGAGGATGTCCGCGCCGTCGTGCTCGATTTGCAATGCGCGCGCGATGGCTGCTTCTGAATCGAGATACGCCCCGCCATCAGAAAAGCTGTCCGGAGTGATGTTCAAAACGCCCATGACCAGTGTGCGCTCACCGAGGATCAGCGTGCGCGAACGAAGGTGCAGCCGAAATCGTTTGCGGTGAAACATAGGGGAACCATCATACAAAAAGTTTCAAAGCTGTTGGGGCCCGACTCGTTTGCGCCTCGCGGAGTTCCTTCCCGGAAGGCGAAACCCCGGAAGACGGCTTGGCATCTTAGCCTGTGTGGTACGATTGCTTCACCATTCGGAGTCGCTCTTCCGGCAAAAGCGCGTAGCAATCGACGGACGAAAGCGGATCAGGGGGAAGCCGGTTTAATGAATGTGTCAGGGACCGCTCGCAGGATTGTTGTATTGTTGTGCGCGGTGGCGACCGCGGCCTCGCTTTTTTCAACGATCCGAGCTTCCAGATCCCCGCAGACCAATTGGACGCTGGAAAACGTCCTCAAACAGCTCGACACGCAAGCGGCGAGCTTTCAGAGCCTTACAGCGGATTTGGAGCGGACCAAGGTGACCGTCGTGGTGAACGACAAGTCCACGGAATCCGGACAGATTTCCGTGCGGCGGGACGACAAAATGCGAATCGAGGTGACGCAACCCGATGCGCGGACGATCCTGCGCGACGGCGACAATTTTTACATCTACAACCCGAAAATTCACCGCGTCGAAGAATACAATCTCGGAAAGAAAAAATCCGTCGTCGATCAATTCCTGCTTCTTGGCTTCGGGACTTCCGGAAGTTCGTTGAAAGAGAGTTACACGATTACGCTGCAGGGCGAAGAAACGCTCGACAACCGCAAAGTTCTTCTGCTGGAGCTCTTGCCGAAGACGGATGAAGTGCGCAAGCAGCTTTCTAAAATTCAATTATGGCTGGATGAATCCACGTGGCTTCCGGTGCAGCAGCAATTTTTTGAGACGGGGTCGGGCGATTACTTCATCATCCGCTATCGGAACATCAATCGAAACGTGCGCATCCCGGATTCCGAATTCAAACCTCACTGGCCGCACGGCACAACGAAAATGCAGCCGCAGGGATAATTTTTCTTCCACTCGTTCCACAACAAGTTTCGCCGGTTTTTGTAGCGCGCTATTGGTTTGACCGGTAGATCACGTCCTGAGGCCCTTCCACGATTTTGAAATCCGCGGGGACTGTGAACAGCGAAGCATCAGGCTCCGACCGGACGACGTCCGTAAGCTTGAAAGTCTGCTCGCCCATTCGCGGGTCGGTCCGCTTACTGTAGACAATCGTCTTCAGATCGGGTGACGTCCAAACTTCCGTGACAATGTTGATGGGCCTGTCATTCCCAATTTCTCCCGTGGGAACCGTGCGCGTCGTTCGCACTCCATTTACCAGGACGCCTTCCATGGTTTGCGAGCCGAGATCCTCCGTGTTGACTTGACCCTGGTCACTCGTAATAAGAGTTTTTTGCATGGAAAGCGTCATTGCCATTCCCGGCGGTGGCGGTCCAACCGCCGATATGCTGCTTCCCATTTGCATCAGGACCTTGCCGGGGCCACCCGCTGGGCCGGAAGTGTTTATATTCAGGGGAAGCGAGGGCATTTTCATCGCCGTCTTGTCCGTCAAATTCAGCGTGTAAGCTGTCTGCGCCACGGGGTCCTGGAGGAAGACGAGGTGCGGCGCATCGGCGGCGGATAGATTGCCGATGGCCGGCAAGGACGCATCCTGGCGCGTGCGGCCTTGCGAATCGCGCGCAATGTTTCCGGTGCTGGTTTGAGTGATGTGGGTTCCGTCTTCCAGGGTCTGAATATTTTCGTTGGTAATCGTGGCGGAATAAGGCGCGCCCTGGACCGATGCGCCGGGCGCTTTTCCGACCATGCCTACGCCAACTGTAGTAACAGGTCCAGGAGTTTGGCTTTGAAAGAAGACCGCGTTTCCGCCCTCCTGCGCGAACACGCAGGATGAGGCCGTCAAAATCATTGCCAGAATGAGTGCGCGTTTCATGGCTGTGTCGTTCTCCTTTCAAATCCTGCAAGCCGCGGCCGCAGACGGAGGCGCTCGGCCGATCCATCCGCTGCAATCGTGAGGTCCGCGACAAAATGAATGCCTTCAGGAACAGCGCCCGGTGGAAACATTTCATCGGCGGGGATGGCGATTTGGATCATGGGCTCGTCTGGCAGAAAGTAGGCATTTTGGTTTTGCACGGGCGCTGAGTTTGCATCCCGAATGGATGCGGGTGTCGCGGCCTGCCGCCGATGAACTCTCTGGATCGAACTCACGGAAGCTGGAACTGCTGGGGCAACGACGGCCGGGGAAACCGCTACCTCAGTTTGTGGAGGGTGGAACGCCGGGGGTTCGAGGCGTGTTCGTGGCATCGCCAGGAACAGCGCCGCAAGAGCAGCCACCGCACCTGCGGCAGATGCCACTGGCGCCCAGCGAGGAGCTCCGCGGCGCACGGTCGACGCAATTGCTGCATCGCAATATGCGTCAAATTCGCCGGTCACTCGTTTGTACGCGTCGACGCCGCTCCGGCATTCGGAACAACCCTCCAGGTGCCGCTCCACTTCCGCGGCTTCCTCCGCCGGAAGCTCGTGGTCCAGCCATGCGATTAATTTCCCAGAAAAGTCACACATTGCATTTCTCCGCTAATTTTTTGATGGCGCGATCCACCGTGTCACCCACAGTTGATGTCGCAATCCCCAAGACTTCGCCAATTTCGCGATAACGCAATCCACTAGCGCGTAGAAGCAGGCACTCTCGTTCGGACCGAGTCAACAGGCGGATCGCCTTTCCCAACTGCTGGAATTTCTCCTGCTCCAGCACGGCGCGTTCCGGCGTCGCCTCGTGCGAGACCGCATCCATTTCAGCATCGCTCGCCGCGTTGAAATTTCGGTCGTAACGATTCTGGCGGTTTCTAGCCTGGTTGTGCGCGACGCGAAACAACCAGCCTCGAATATTTTCCTGCGAACCGCCCGAGGCCAAGTGCCGGTGCAGGATCAGAAAAGCATCTTGCACCACATCTTGCGCTTCGTCGCTCGATAGCCCGAGGCATACCAGGTATCGAAGCAATGGTTTGCGCAGTTCGCGATACAGGGTCGTAGCCTCACACGCGCCGGTCGATAAGCGCGAGAGCGGCAGCGCTAGGGGTGCGGCATCGCCACTCATGAGGTCCTCGTCATCGCGCTTCTACATAAATAACAAGTGAGGGTCGCGGTTTTCCGGTTTGCCTGCGTAAATCGATGCTTACTCCATACGTTTGGTTAGCCAGTGGCGGGTGTGGGTAACTCTACAACTTCAGCTGTTTCAGCGCGTGCCCAGGAGCAAAAAGAGGAATATGACAAAAGCCATTACACTGAGGATGCTACGAACCGCATGAAGCCGGCCCCAGCGTCGCAAGAGGCTGCCCGCCTCTTCCGATCTCAGGTCGAGTTCTTGGTTCTCTAACCGTTTGTTGGTCGGCAAGATTACGACGAGCGTAAACGGGATGATGAGCAGGAGAAGGAGTCCGCCGATAAGCCAGGCCAAACTCCGGTCGAACCACCACGATAAGAGAGCCGCAAGAGAGCCTATCGCAGCGAGCGGCGCTTGCATCACGGCGCCTCGCTTGTAGCTGGGCCTCCACTCCGTTACCGCCAGCTCGACACCGCAGGAGAGTCTCGCGGGCTGCTCAACAAAGTTGACGTACACGGCAGCACCGGCAAAAATGCCTGATGCGAGAGTCGCAACTATCTCCGGAACCACGCTCCAGTATATGCCTGACGTCGCTAAACCTGCGAATATGGTGTGGGTGTCAAGATCAGGTTTGTGATGTTGGAGACGATCGGCTCAAACGCGTATTTGGGCTGCGTCGAGTACGATTTCCAATCGTCGGAAGCGCGGAACGCGGCCCACTGTTTGTCGCGCGTGGCCAGGCTGTCGAAGCACAGCATGTAGGTCAGGTTCGGCAGGCGCGGGCCGATGAGCGTCTCGCTGTAGAAAATCTGCTCGAAGCCGTTTTTGGCGAAAATATCTGCTTCGCCCGACTGCATCATTTCCACTTTTCGCCGGTGGTCCTGATCGGTCGCGCCTTCATAAATGCGCAACTCGAAAACGCGCGCGCCCTTCGAGGCGGCCGCTTTGGGCAGAATAAGATTCGGCCATTTCTCAAATGCCTGTAAGAACGTGCTATCCATGCGGTCGAAGGCGGGCTCCTTGGCGGGCGCGTTCAAAAAAGCCGCGCCTGCCTTCGTGTACTCGTCATCCTTCGCGAGGAGATTCTCGACCGTCGCCAGCTTCTCCGCGGATGTGCCCGGCATCAGCAAGTAGATCGACGGCGTATCCGGCCCAATCGTAAGATCGAATACGCCGACGGGAGAAATCGACATGCGATTCAGCGCGGGAATCAGCGCGTCGCGGAAAAAATCATCGCACAGCTTTCTCTGCGGGCCGGCATTGATGTGATACCGCCGCAGCTGGTAGAACTCCCGGCCTTTCGCCGTCATGTTTCCTTGTGCAGCCTTCAAAGCGCTGCCGGGCGCGGTGATTGCAAGCGCCGATGCCGCGAGCGAAGAAGCCAAAAATTTTCGACGTTCCATGGAAATCCTCCCGTGTGAGTCGTGGCGTGATTCGCCTGCTATCTAGGCCGGTATCGTCACATAATTTATTTCGCGTGTCTATTCGTCCAGTAGAACAGGCTTCAGCCTGTTGGGTTTCAGCCTTCCAGTGCTCGCAAAAGTGCAACAGACTGAAGTCTGTTCTACTTGGCCGACTCGCGCGCGCGTTTCAGAATGTAAGCGTGGATCAATCGAACCTGCGCCGATGTAATGTCACCGGTGAACGACGGCATGCCGAATTCTCGCCGCGCGCCGCCCAGCACAATCTCCTCGAACATCTCGTGCGTTGGCTCCGCGGCATAGCGCAAGTCCGGCACCGAACCTCCGCTCACCGCGTCGCCGCCGTGACATCGCGAGCAGAAATTGGCAAACACCACGCGGCCCTGTTCAATTTCGGCGGGTGAAGCGGCGAGCTTGAAAGTGGGCATCGGAACCGGCCGATCCACGTGTTGATAAGGAGGCAGCGTCGCCGTCCCTCCGAGCTGGAACACCAAAAGTTTCCCGGGCCCCACATGTCCTTTGCCGGCGGGCCGATTGCCGAGGACCTGAGGCCCGCCCCATCCGCTCTCGACCGCAACATATTGCACGCCGTCCACCGAGTACGTCATGGGCGGCGCCGAGATCCCCACTCCGGCGTTAAACTCCCAGAGCGATTTGCCATCGGTGGCGCGATAGGCAACAAGTTTTCCGTCCGAGCGCCCGTGAAATACGAGATTCCCGGCGGTGGCCAGCGTCCCTCCGCTTTTCGGATCGGGCATGTCCACGTGCCACGCTTCCTTTTGCGCGACGGGGTCCCAGGCCACGAGCCGCCCGGTGGATTTCAGCTTGAGGTATTGGTCGCGCACCGGCCCGTGGTAGGCGCGATCGTAGCCGGTGGTCTGGTCGTGCATATTAATCTCAAAGTTAGGTATCACTGCGTGCATAGAAGTATCGCTGAGGACCGGAAGGTAGATGAACCCCGTGGTGGGGCTGAACGACATGGGGTGCCAGTTGTGCGCGCCCTCGGCCGATGGCCAAACGAGTGTCGCATCCTTAAACTTCCGGGCCGCGGCGTTCTCCATGGGACGACCGCTCGGGTCGATGCCGCTGGCCCAATTGACCGGGGCATACGCGCCCGCCGAAATGAATTTCCCATTCTCCCTGTCAAGCACGTAGAAAAAGCCGTTCTTGTTCGCCTGCATCACCACGCGGCGCTGAGCCCCGCCGATCGTGAGCGTGGCCAGCATCAAAGGCTGCGTCGCGTCGTAATCCCAACTGTCGCCAGGCGTCGTCTGGTAGTGCCACACTTGCTCCCCGGTATCGGCGCGCACCGCGACGATGGAAGCGATGTAGAGATTGTCGCCCTTGCTGCGAATTTGGTCGTACCAGGGCGAGCCGTTCCCCGTGCCGAAGTACACCAAGTCGAGTTCCGGATCGTACACAATCGCGTCCCAAGCGGTCCCGCCGCCTCCCGCTTTCCACCACTGCCCCGACCAGGTGGCTGCCGCGCGCTTCATCGCGTCGGACTCGAATGGCATTGACGGGTCGCCCGGCACGGTGTACGTCCGCCAGGCGAGATTGCCGGTCTCCGCGTCGTACGCGGAGACGTAGCCGCGCACCGGATACTCCGAGCCTGCGTTTCCGATGAGCACGCGCCCTTTTGCGATCCGTGGCGCGCCGGTGATGGCATAGCTTCCGTCCTTGGGCGTCGTTTGGACATCCCAGACCGGCGCGCCCGTCTTGGCGTCCAGCGCGATGAGCCGGCCGTCGAGCGTCCCTACATAGACGCGTCCCTTGTAGAGCGCGACGCCCCGATTTACCACGTCGCAGCACACATACTTCGCATGATCTTTCGGAACTTTCGGATCGTATTCCCACAGCAGCTTTCCCGTTCGCGCGTCGAATGCATACACCAGGCTCCACGCGCTCGTCGTATAGAGCACGCCATCCTTGACGAGCGGGGTCGCCTCAACCCCGCGCAATGTTTCCAGGTCGTAAGACCACGCCAGGCCGAGCTTGCCGATGCTCTGTTCGTCGATCAGCTTCAAGGGGCTGAAACGCTGCTCCGAATACGTGCGGCCATAGGTGATCCAATTCGCGGAATCCGCATCCGCCGCGCGAAGCGCTGCGTCATCGACAACTACCTGCTTGCGCGCGCACCCCGTAATCGCCAGGATCGAGATTGCCGCACATGCCAGTACAATATTTCGGCGCAAATGATGGCGCATCAATTCCTCCGCTCAGAATTGCAGATTCGGCCCCGCTCAGCAGGGCCCGCGCTGGCGCGTCGCCATGTGAGAACGAAAAACCGGACCACACGCTATTTAGAGTTAAAAGGGCGATTCATGGCGGTGAGCGAGCTTCCATTCACCATTTTGACGCACCCACACCCCGGAAATTCGAAGATGCACTTGTCTGGTATTGCCATCGAGCCCTTTCATCGTACCAATCCTATAGAAAGTGCTGACCGCAGTGTCCCCATAAATGCGGACTTTTAGCTCTTCGATCTTGAGGTCAATTTTCCGGCCCGCATCAAAATCGGCCTGTCGACGTTTCTTGCTTTCCTCGGTCCATCCCTCAGCTAGACGACCACCTGACGATCCGAATACGGTGCGGTCGGGCAAGAGATACTTGAACATTCCATTGGTATCTCCAGCGTTCTCAGCGGCATTGAAGGCCATTTCGGCAGACTTCACATCAGTAACATCATCAGCCCGCGCGGCCGCAGTAAAGCAGGAAAAGAGAACTAAAACTCCCGTAATTGCGATTGCTGCTTGTCTCATCGTCCAGCTCCAATTGGGAATCAAACCGAGATTTGGGCCCCATAATCGCACGTTATCTCATAGGCCCAGCTTAACGGCAAGCTGGTAGCGGCTTATCGCCTCTTAGATCGGGACGAGCCATTAAGCGCAGAATACTGGGAGGTTGCTTTACTTCGTGCTCTTGGAATCCTTGTAACCCTTTTTGGTGACTTCCGCGGCGCGCTGTTCCAGCGCGGCGCGGGTGAAGAGTGGCGGGGCGAGGTCGGAATTATATTTGCACGCGGTCAAAAAAGTCTGCGTCATCTTGCGGTCGTTGCGGGACATCTCGATGCTCAGAGGAGTCTTGACGCCGTCGAGCGCCATGTATTGCGTGTAACTTGTGATGACCTCTGTATTCACTCGCGTCTCCGGATCGCGTGTCGTCACGATCCAGCGCAGCGGCAGGTGCGTAAACTTATCGATCCCCAGCCGCATCTCGCGGTGATCGCTGTCGGTAAACTCGATCCATTCCGCTTCCTTCAAATCGATCAAGTCCGTGCCCCCATACTGCACTTCCACGCCGGGTTCGGTCATGCGCCTGCGCAGCATGTTGTTCATCCCGAACCTCACTTGCTCATTGAAAATCTTGATAAGGTCCTCCGGCTCATCCGACACGCCGCTCTTGTCGAGCGTCCAGCCCTCTTGACCGTTGTACACGGTCATCATCGCGCCGCCGTGCGTGATCAACAGGTCGTCCGAACCCATCAGGAAGCCGAGAATCGTGTGCTCGCCCTTGGTGAAATATTCCACGCGGTTCTTGTCCGGCAGCAGCCAAAGATCGCGGAACAGCGTAAAGCCCATCAGAGTTCCGGCTGTCCCAAACTGCGCGGCTCGCCCGTCGCATTGGGTATCGCGCACATTCAGATACGCCTGCCCGCCGAGGGCGGTGATGACCTGCTGCAACAATTGCTTCGCCTTCACGGCGCCCTGCTCGGGGAGCAATTCCTGCGCCGGGCCGGCGGCCGCGGGCCTTCCGCAGGCCCACGCCAAATCCAGCACCAAGATCATGCATGCCATCGCCCGGAATATCAGCCGCACAGGATGGAACCTCCCTTTACATGGAAGACATTACCGGCCATAAAGGTTGCCAAGTCATTGTAGCGCCACCCTGAAGCCGCGACCCACAAAGATTGCTTACGAGACACCTTCTAATGGTTTGAGATTCAGCTGTAACAATGCGCGGCTCTCAGCCATCTAATGTATGCGGAGGTCCAGGATGTCAACTTTGACGCATGTGCCGAATGTTCCTCAGATCACAGACGATGCAACCGATCCGGGATTACGCGATGTGATCGAGCGTGCCAAGGTAACCAAGAGCCCGCCTCCGGCGTGGTACCGGACGATGGGGCAGAACCCGGAGGTGGCCAAGGCGTTTGCGGGCTACTGGGACATGCTGCACCGCGGCGGCACCGTGCCTCACGAGATCAAGGAGCTTGCGCGCATCCAGATCGCGCAAATCGTCGGTTGCGAATTCTGCGCGCGGCAGACTTCTCCGCTTGCCTCGTCCATTACCGAAGAAGAGAAGATGAACTGCGCGCTGCCGAACTGGGAGCATCCCGACCCTAAGACTCGCGCCGCTCTGCACTACGCGCGCACGCTCACGCTCGACGACGGCCGGGACAAGGAAGTATACGCGGAGCTCAAGAAATTCTACAGCAACGCGGAAATCATCGAGTTATCGGCGTTCTTCTGTCTCACCGCCGGCGGCAACCGCATGGCCAAGAGTTGGAGCATCGAAGCGCATGGCGAGGTGCAGGCGATTCCGACCGGCGCGATGTCAATCCACGGGAATGAAGAGCCACGGACTTCCAGCCAGTCTTCGCACCCAAGATAGTTTGAGCGCGAAGCTCCTGGCCGTCACGAAGACATTTGTAATGGACGGCGAAGGAAACTTCAGAGCGACCAGCCGATCAGCTCCTCCAGAATTTCATTGGTTCCCGCATAGAAGCGTTGCACGCGGCTATCCATTTACATGCGCGCGATCGGATATTCCGCCATATAGCCGTACCCGCCGTGCAATTGAACGCACTCGTCGACGATGCGGCACTGGTATTCCGTCAGCCAATACTTCGCCATGGCCGCGGTCACAGGGTCCACCTGGCCGGCGATAAATCTAGTGATGCAATTGTCGATGAACACGCGGCCGATATGCGATTCCGTCTTGCACCGCGCCAGTTTGAAGCGCGTATTCTGAAATTCAATGAGCGTCTGGCCAAACGCTTTCCGCTCTTTCGCGTACTTGACGGCGAGGGCCACGGCGCGCTCCACGGTTGCGAACGCGCCCGCGCCGATCATCAGGCGCTCGTAGCGCAATTGCCCCATCGCAGTTCGTCATTCATCCGGGGCGATTCGTAGTTAGACATGGGAAGCTAGAGTGTTATCCCATCAAAAATGAGTTCGCCAGCGCTCTACCATTGAATCGAACACCCATGTTTCGTTTCGGGCAGGGGTCCGGTAGGATGCGATACCAGTCCTGTCCTTGCTCGTCTAGGATGCTCGGTGGGCGGGCCGGCAGCTCGCAGGCAAAGGGGAGCGGTGCAGCAATTTTCCTCAACGGGATGGCAACAAATCGGGGACGAAATCCACGTGTGGCACGCGGCGCTGGACCGCGAAGAAAAGGTTCTTGGCCAACTGGAGTCGACGCTTTCGCTGGAGGAGAAAGCCCGGGCGGATCGATTCCATTTCGCGAACGACAGAAATCGATTCGTCGTGGCGCGCGGCCTGCTTCGTGAATTGCTCGGCAGGTATCTTCATCAAGCTCCGGCCGGCCTGGAGTTTTCCTACGGAAAACATGGAAAGCCTTCTCTCTCTGGAGAGAGCGCTTCGAGCGGACTTTGTTTTAATCTGTCGCACTCTTCAGGCCTTGTCGTATATGCGATCGCAAGAGAACGAAATCTTGGGATTGACGTGGAGCACGCCCGGCCGGAATCCGCGGGCGAGGATATTGCACAGCGTTATTTTTCAGCACGCGAGGTGAGCGATCTGCGAACGTTGCCGCCGGAAGCAAGAGTCGAGGGATTTTTCAATTGCTGGACGCGTAAGGAAGCTTATTTGAAAGCTACCGGAATGGGATTGCAAATCTCTCTGGACAGTTTTTCCGTAAGTCTGTTACCCGGACAGCCCGTGCAGTTTCTCGGTGGCGTCGAGTCCCGCTGGCACATGGCTGATTATCATCCAGCCGAAGGCTACGTGGCTGCGGTGGTTTATGACGGCGCTCCATGTTCCATCAAGTATTTTCCCGTTGATGCTCACGAAAAATAAAAGAGACGGATTCGATCTGGTATGAATTTCCTCCTGAACATCCTGGGCGGAATCGCGGAGGAATTGGGTAGCGCCGGCATCTTGCCGGCAATGTTCGAGGTGCGGAGAAATCCAAAGTGCCGGCGGGACGCCGGCGCTACGAACCCCTCTGCATTGCGACCTGCTGTGGCCAGTTGTAATAGGGCGCGCCCGGAAACCAAAATCGGCTAACATATATGCCGGACTGGGCCATTGAGACGCGCCCACGCAAGGACCGTCGATTCCCTGAATCGCGGGATTCCTGAGCGGAGGAAACATGCAGAAGGTCAATATTGGAATCATCGGAACGGGATGGTGCGGGGGCATTCGCGCGGAAACGTGCGCCGCGAGCCCTTATGTGAGCGAACTGCACATCGCCGAAATCAAAGAGGCGCGCTTAAAGGAAGTTGCGGAGAAGACCAAGCCTGTCACGGCGACCACGGATTACCGCGCTCTTCTGAAAAACGACAAGATCAATTCCATCATCGTCTCGGCCACGCCGGAAACCGTGCATTACCCGATGGCCAAGGAGACGCTGCTCGCGGGAAAGCACCTCCTGCTCGAAAAGCCGATCTCGCTCACGCTGGCCGAAGCGGATGAATTGATCGATCTCGCGCGGTCCAAGTCCCTGCTCTTCACGATCGGATATTCTCAGCGCTTCAACCCGAAATTCGCATACGTGAAGCGATCGATCGCCGACGGCACGATCGGCCAGCCGGTGAGCGCGCTCGTGAGCCGCCACATCACCCGCAACCTCGGCAACAAAATTGGCGGGCGCATCAAGCTATCGCCGGCCGCCATGGAAGCGACGCACGATATCGACTTCGTGCTCTGGTGCTTTGAGCCGCGGAAACCGGTGCGCGTCTACGCGCAGCTCGTCAACAAGATCATGCAGCCCACGCACGGCGTGCCGGATTGCGTTTGGATCATCGTGACGCTGGACGACGGCAGCGTTTTCACGATTGGCGCGGGTTGGGTGCTTCCTCCGGCGTATCCGAATTTTTCCTCCACGTGGATCGAGATGGTGGGCAGCGAAGGCGCGATCATGGTGGATGACTCGCACCGGGACGTCAGCATCAACACGATGAAGCGCGGCATCGAATTCCCGCTCTCGACGATGCCTGGCGAAAAAGTGGAACATGTTTATGCGGGGCCGATGGAGGCCGAAACCATTCACTTTCTGGATTGCGTGGCGCACGGAAAGCAGCCGCTCGTTACTCCCGAGCACGCCTGCATGGTGATGCAGGTCTATCAGGCCGCGGACCAATCGGCCGAGGAAAATCGTCCCATCGATATCGTCTGGCCCGCGCCGGACCGCCGCCGCGCCGGGGAGAGCGATTTCGTTGGAGCACGCACGACGGCGCCCGCGCGAACGCAGCAATAGCGCTGGCGCAAAAAACTTCCGAGCTGGGTGGCGCGGGCTTCAGCCTGCGGGGTTTGGTACTTGCGAGGACAAAACCCTGCAGGCTGAAGCCCGCGCCACTGGTATTCCTTTTTCCAATTGTTCCAAGCAACGACAGGGGCAAGAATGCCGGACATGAATCGCACGTCCGCTTCAGCGAACGCCGCCACATTAGAGAACGTCGTATCCAAACCAACAAAGACCCGCTGGCTGGTTCTCGTTCTGATCAGCTTCATGTACCTGATCACGTACATGGATCGCAGCAACATTTCGGTCGCCGCGCCCGCGATCGCCAAGGAGTTCGGACTGAGCAAGACCGCGATGGGGTGGGTCTTCAGCGCGTTTGCCCTGGCCTATGCGCTGGGGCAGTTTCCGGGCGGATGGTTAGGGGACCGCATTGGCCCACGGAAAGTGCTCACCGTCATCATGTTCTGGTGGGCGATTGCGGCGGTCTCCACTGGCGCCGCCGCCGGGTTGTTTACTCTGCTGAGCGCGCGATTTCTGCTGGGGCTCGGCGAGGCGGGCGCATTCCCTGTGGCCACACGCGGGATGCAGTTGTGGTTCCCAAAGGTGGAGCGCGGCCGGATCCAGGGCATCACGCATTGTTTCAGCCGGTTTGCGGTGGCGGTCACTCCGTTTGTCGCCGTGGCCATCATGAGCGCATTCGGATGGCGAGCTATTTTTTACATTTTCGGATCGCTGGGCGCGATTTGGGCCGCAGTCTTCGGCGTGATCTACCTGAATCGCCCCGAGGACCACAAGGGCGTCAACCGCGCTGAGCTTGCCCACATCCGCGGCCTCAACCCGGATGGCTCGATCAAACAGCTCGAGGCGGGAAAGCGGCGGAATGTGTCCTGGAAATTTATTCTCCGCTCGCCAAATATGTGGTACATCGCTGCGGCCTATGGCTGTTTCTTCTATGGAACTTATTTCTTCCTCACCTGGTATCCCACATATCTGCAGGAATACCGGCACTTCTCGCTGAAGTCCCTGGGCTTTGTTGCTTCGCTCCCTCTCTTCGCCGGAATGGTAGGAGACCTGGTCGGTGGATCGGTGAGCGACCTGGTATACCGGAGAACAGGCAGACTGAAGCTCGCTCGCCGCGTCGTGGCCGTGCCCGGCTTGCTTGTTTCCGGCGCCATGCTGATCCCGACGGCCTTAACTCACAACGCGTGGACGGCGGTCACGTGTCTGGCCATTTCATTTTTCTTCCTGGAATTGGTGATTGGCCCGGCATGGGCGGTGCCGATGGATGTGGGCGGGGAATTCAGCGGCACGGTGAGCAGCGTGATGAACACAGCGGGAGCGTTGGCGGCGTCCGTGTCGCCCGTCGTCTTCGGCTTTTTCGCGCAGAGGGGATTCTGGATTACCCCATTCATCGTGACGGCCGGGGTGCTGCTCAGCGGCGCGCTGATCTGGACGTTCCTGATCAACCCTGAGCTATCCGTGGTCGAGGGAGCGGTCCCTGAATTCCCCGAGGCAGGCGAAAGCCCCGGTTCAGTTAAAATCATGCCATAGTCTGCCTGCATTTTGGGCAAAAAAACGTTGGTAGCCGCTGCTGTCGCTGCCAGTGCGTTTACTACTGATGTAAAGAAACGAACAAGGCATTTTGCCCCTTGCTTTCTTCGGACCAGAGAGCCAAAATGCCGGCGACATTTCCCATAAGCGATTGCAACTGCTTGCGGGAAAGAATATTGAGCGGAGCCGGAGGGAATTGGACCCTCTGCCTTGCGCCTCCAGACAGCGCAGGAGTTCGGCCAGAACCGGCCCACAGATCCATAGGCCAGCGGTTCAATCGTGCCCCGGTTGCCTCGCTGGCCCTTTATTTTCATCGCAATGCGGATAATAAGAAAATTATTATAAACTGTCAAGAGGAAAATGATTGACAAATAAGTTTTTTCGTATATTATATGAGCCAGTGGACATTTCGGGACTATCAACGGCCAAGCAAGGATGGACCGGACGCAAGTTTGGTGAATGAGATAATGAATTGGACGTTAGCTCTACCAAAAAAGGCGCAGGCTAAAATAGATACTTTGATTACCGTATTGCAGAGCTATCCAGGCGTTTGGCCTCCGCAGTATGTCAGCGACTGCGGATACCAAGACATTTGGGAAATACGAGCTGGCAGCGGCGGGGTTCAATATCGGCCATTGGGGTTTTACGGACCGGGCCGCAAGGTATTCACCATCGTCATCGGGACCATTGAGAAGGGTGGGAAAATTCCAAAGGGTGACGGAAATTCAGCGATTGAAAGAAGGTCGCGAATCCTAAGAGGATGGCCTACCTGTGAACATGAATTTGCGCAATCAACTTCTTAAGAAATTTGGCGACAAGGAATATCGCGATAATTTTGTACAGGAATACATCTATTCACGCATCCCGTTAAAGATTCGGGCGATGCGTGATGAAAGACATATCAGCCAACATCAATTGGGAGAAATTGCAGGAATCGCCCAGCCATGGGTTTCGAAGCTTGAAGATCCTAATTACGGGCGATTGACGCTCTCTACGCTCTTAAAGATTGCATCTGCATTCGATGTCGCCCTCCATGTGGATTTTGTTCCTTTCTCGGAAATATTGAACCGTTCTAGTTCTCTTGCCGAGGACTCTTTTGCTGTGTCTAGCTACGCCAAGGACAAAGAACTCATTCCGACCGCAGCGCCACCTCGCGAGACTGAACAGCCAAGATATTCGAACATAAGTCAGGATAACTTGTTCGCATTGCTGAATGGAAATAAGCAGGCAGAAGAACCAGAGGTAGTGCCTCAACAGTGGGTACCAAGTTCAAAGACTGCGTCAATGGCGGCGGGCTAATCCATGCAGATTTCGGCGATCGTTCTCGCTAGATTTGTTGCGTTTATCGAGGCAGTTGACCTGAACCCTCGCGGCCATGTGTACTTTCCAGAAGTTGTTCCCCCATTAGTAGACCGCTACGGATTCTCCAAGTTCCCTCAGAAGCTCGAAGAGTTCGACGAAACGAAAGGGGTCCTCTTCGAAGGCGGAAGATTCAACAACGTGACTATTCACCGCGTTCAGGTCTTCACAAACCTGCTCGTAGTAGAAACCGCGTCCTCTACAAGTGATTCTGAAAAGATACTTGAAGATGCCCTTGTGTGGACATCAAAGACATTTGGCCTTTTGTATCGGCCAGGAATGATCAAGCGTAAAGCGCACGTAAGCCAATTGACGTTCTATAGTGACAGTATCCTTCCAAAATTACATCCCGCGCTTTTGAAAGTGGCCCAGAAGCTTAGTACCCGAGTGCCGCAGTACTTCGGACATCAACTGGAATATAGACCTGCTGCATTTACGATTATGTACGATCCAATGGGCATCAAGAATGGCGCGTCTCAGTTTTCTGTTGAACGACGAGCGGAAACTCCGTACTCTGAAAACAAATACTTCTCTACTGCTCCGTTGCCGACAGAAGAGCATATCGAATTGCTCCAATCACTTGAAGCGGACATGCTCGCATCCTAAAATTCACCAGCAAACAATTGGAACCATATTTCTTGGCGCTCTCGCTTGACGCTCCCGCGCGCGCGTGCTATCACGATTGAGCAGGGTTGCGGAACTTCTTCAAGGAAGTACGATCCACTTCAGAGGACGGGAGAAACACGATGACGCGGCGACGAATGGTTGCGGTAGCCCTATCAATCCTTGCATTTTTCGCAATTGCGTGGCGCACGGCCAGAAGCGCGGCGCCTCCGGAGAACATGACGGACGAAATTCTGAAGGTCGATGACGAGAGGAATCAGGCGTTGCAAAAGGGCGACATCGCAACGCTCGATCGCATTTATTCAGACGATTTGGTATATGCGAATTCAACCGGCGCGCTTCTGACCAAAGCGCAGCACCTGGCTGAACTCAAGGGCAGGGCTCTCAATTTTCGTTCCTTCAAGCACGAAGACGTTCAGGTGACCGTCCATGGCGATACCGGCGTCCTGACCGGCATTAGTAAGTCCGTCGTGGAGTATCAAGGGACGGTCTCCAGCAGCAATAGAAGATTCCTGAATGTTTTCGTCAAGAAAGACGGGCGCTGGCTGTGCGTGGCGCACTTTGAAACAAACATCTCAGAAAAACCGTAAAAAGAATTAGCCTCCCTGTTCGAGGGCACGCAGGCCGGCGCCGGCGACTTGCTCATCCTCGTGCGATTTGACGCCGGAAACACCCACGGCACCTACGCATTCGCCCTGGTGCATGATCGGCAATCCGCCCTGAACTGCCACTCTGCCAGGGAACGCCACCGTTGCGGGCCTCTCTTTGACAATCTCTTCGAGAACTTTTGTCGGAGTTCGCGTTGCGGCGGCCGTTTGCGCCTTGGCCGTGGCGATCGCGGCGCTCTGTCCCACGGCGCCGTCCAGACGTTCCAGGTGAACCAGAAATCCGCCATCGTCCACGACGGCAATGCTGACATTCCATTTATTTTTCGCCGCCTCGGCTTTGCATCCGGCCACGATTTTCTCGGCGTCCGATGCCGTCAAACACATTTTGTTGCGCACTGGTTCTCCTTGTTCGTGAATATACCTTTAAAAAAAGATCCTCCTGCATTGGAATCTCGCGCATGTCGTACAACACGAACTACCATCGCGTGAACTGGAACGCGCTGTCCCGGTTGCGCTCCGCCGCAGCGGGAATGTAGAATTCTACTTCAAGATCGCACGGAGTTGCCATGATCCATACAGGGCGCCACTTTCTCCAAATTCCAGGTCCCACGAATGTGCCGGATCGCATCTTGCGCGCGATGGATGCCCCGGTGATCGACCATCGAAGCGCGGAATTCGCGAGTCTGGGCAAGGAAGTTCTCGAAGGCATGCGCGGGATATTTCAAACCTCTGGCCCGGTGGTCATGTATCCGGCTTCCGGGACGGGAGCATGGGAAGCGGCGATTGTAAATACTCTTTCTCCGGGCGATCGCGTTCTGCTCTTCGAGACGGGACATTTTTCATACCTCTGGCGCGGAGTCGCCGAGAAATTCGGCATCCAGGTCGATTACGTGCCCGGCAACTGGCGCAGAGGGGCGAGCGCCGCGGAATTGGAATCGCGCCTGGCTGCGGATCGTGGCCATGCGATTAAAGCGGTGCTGGTGGTGCACAACGAGACCTCGACCGGAGTGACGAGCCGCATCCCGGAGCTTCGCCGCGCGCTCGATTCGACGCACCATCCTGCGCTGCTCCTGGTGGATACGATTTCTTCGCTAGCTTCGACCGACTATCGCCACGACGAATGGGGAGTCGACGTCACCATTGCCGGGTCGCAGAAAGGGCTGATGCTTCCTCCGGGCATGAGTTTCAATGCGCTTTCGGAGAAGGCGCTGCGCGCAAGCGAGAATGCCCGCTTGCCGCGTTCCTATTGGGACTGGCAGGAAATGTTGAAGCCGAATCGCAGCGGATTTTTTCCGTATACGCCGCCGACCAATCTTCTCTACGGCTTGCGGGAAGCGTTACTGATGCTGCGCGAAGAGGGCCTCGCCAATGTGTTCCGGCGGCATGACCGCCACGCCGAAGCGACTCGCGCAGCCGTGCGTGCGTGGGGCCTCGAAATCGTTTGCGAGGAACCTCGCGAATATTCCAGTTCGCTGACGGCGGTTTTCATGCCGGAAGGCCACGACGCGGACAAGCTGCGCGCCGTGATCCTGGAACATTTCGATATGTCCCTCGGAGCGGGCCTTTCCAAATTTGCCGGAAAAGTTTTCCGCATCGGACACCTCGGCAGCTTCAACGATTTGATGCTCGCAGGAACACTGTGCGGCGTGGAGATGGGCCTGCGATTGGCCGGCGTTCCGCACAAAGAAGGTGGCGTCATGGCAGCGCTCAGTTCACTCGCTATGCCGCAAAAGAAATCCGAGCCCGCCACGATGGCAAGGTGACGACCTCGTGAAATTGGAAAAGACAATCAATCACGTTTGATCTCGTTGATTGATTTCTGGACCTGCCAAGCGAGCGCTTCTTTGATGGCGCCGGCGCGAGTTTCCTCAAGGATGCCTTCCTCTTTCAGAAAGTCATCGAGCGACGACCCAATATGTAAGCTCTTTTTCTTCATGATGGGATCTTTCTCATGCGCTTTCTTGATAGTGTGAGATTCTCACGTCGCCCTACGCGGCTATTACCGAAATGCGGCCCGTTTTTCCGGACTTCGGCTTGCGGCGGATGACGATGTGCACGTCTCGATCCAGCGCGGTCAGGAAATTCATCAGCCGTTCCACGGAAAATCCATCAAGCCGGTAATTTGAGAGAGCCGATATTTTTGGCTGATTGATTTTCAGCCGGCGTGCAGCCGCAATCTGGGACAGCCTTCGGTTTTCAATGATCTGGTTTATTTCAAAGGCTAAACGCACTTTCGTTTTTTCTTCCTCGGCATTGGGCAGCCCCAGATCGGCAAAAACATTGCCCGAACTGCGCACGACGATCCTCTTCCCGTTTTTCCTATTGGTCATGGCGCGCCTCATATTCTTGCTGAGCTTGTTTGAGCCGACGAGCTACCAATTTCACGTCTTTCCTTGGAGTTCTGATTCCGCTCGGTGATTTTTTCTGAAAGGTGTGGAGCACGTAGACGGCATCAGCAAACTTTACCGTATAAATCGCGCGATATGCGTCGCTACGATAATCCTCCACAATCTCGAATATAACGGATCCGGCGGCTTTCCACGGCTTCGCACTCGGATGTTTCCCTCCAAACTGCGCGACGCTCAAGGCGGCTCCGATTTTCTTCTGAACTTTTTCGGGGAAGGCCAGCAGGTCATTCAAGCTGGAGGCTACCCAAAACAGCGGTTTCTCTCCACGAGCCCGCTCCGGCCTACTCATGGATTATCCCAGTTCTGGGATACATTGTCAACCCATTCGCCTTATCGATTGACCGAAGCCACAGGCGTGGCGAGGGCCCCGACTGGCGGGCGGGTCATTCCTTCGCCTTTGTCGATGACGGACTGTTCGGGGTCGATCCAGAATGCCCAGATGGCTGCTCCGATGAAGAGGAGGCCCGCGGACACGCCGAACGGAGCGACCCACGAGCCTCTGGACACGAGATACCCAAACACAGTTGGGGAAAGAGCGCCGACGAATTGGCCGCCCATGTTCATCATGCCGGACACGGTGCCGGAAAATTCGCCGCCGATGTCCATGGGGACCGCCCACGCGGGGCCGATGGTCATTTCGAGGAAGAACATTGCGGCCGTCAGGCAATAGACCGCGGTAAACGGATTTGCTGCCAACGCGGCGAATAATGTGAATGTCCCGCAACCGAGCATGGCCACGATGGCCACCGAGCGGCGGGAAAACTTGAGGTTATTCGTCTTCACCAGCAATTTGTCGGTCAGCCAGCCGCCGAAGGCGTCTCCCACGACGCCGGCCATAAGAGGCATGGAAGCAAAGAGGCCCGTCTTGATCAGTGTGAATTTGCGGAATTCGACAAGGTAGGACGGTAGCCACGAGAGAAAAAACCACAGAGAATAGATGTAGGCGGCGTAGGCGCACATCACGGCCCACATATTTCCATGCTTGAGCAGGATGCTCCACGGAACCTTCGGCCGCTTGGCGACGTTCGCCTGTTTGATCTCGCCTTTTTCGTCTAGGCCGCGGATGCGAGCGAGCTCGGCGCGACTCACATTGCGGTTTTCCTCCGGCATGTTGCGGTACACCAGCATGTAGAGAAGCGACCACATCAAACTCAGGGCGCCGATCACGTAGAAGACCGATCGCCAGCCGTAGTGAATCATAATCCCCACGGCGATGGGCGGGCCAATCGCCGCGCCAAACCGGCTGGCGGCGTGGCTGATTCCCTGCACGAAGCCGCGTTCGTCCCGCGGGTACCACATCTGCATGGCCCGCGTCGCGGTGGGAAACGCGCCCGCCTCACCCACGCCGAGTGCGAAGCGAATGCCCCACAAGGAATAAAAGCCGGTAGCCATCGTTGTGAGGACGGCGATTACGGTGCGATACGCCATGATGGAAGATAAAACTCTTCGTGGACCAAACCGGTCACCGAGCCATCCTCCAGGTACCTGGAAGAGCGCGTAGGCCCAGATAAAGGCGCTGAAAATAACGCCCATCGTGACTTTGCTGAATCCGTATTCTTTGATGATGTATGGCGCGGTATTGGCGAGGCTGACGCGATCCAGATACGTAATGAGGTACATCAAGCACAGGAGAAGCAGCACTACCCAACGCACATGGCTTCGCCCGGACGCGTCCAGCTTCTCCATTTCCATTCCTCCATCACCCCGCGGAAAATCAAACCCGAACGATTCTCTTTGATTGCAGTCGTTCACATATACACCGTGCCCTCAATGGCAGCAATCTTTTTTCGGTGACCACCACTTGCCATGCGAGGGCCGGCGCGTCAGAATATCGGCGCCAACCCTGACTATGGAAACAGTGCAAATTTCGTCGCTGCTGCCTCTCAGTTCACATGGGAAACCCGTTGATTCTTTCGCGCGGGCCGGCGAACTCGAGAACGAACTGAAACGCGTGGTGAAGGGCGAGGTGCGCTTTGACCGTGGAAGCCGCGCGCTGTATTCGTCGGACGGCTCGAATTACCGCCAGATTCCGATTGGCCTCGTGGTTCCTCGCGATGACGACGATGTGATCGCGACGGTGGCCGCATGCAGGAAATTCGGCGCGCCGGTTCTGCCGCGCGGCGCCGGCACGAGCCTCGCCGGGCAAACCTGCAATGTCGCCGTGATCCTGGACTTCACGAAGTATATGAACAAGATTCTGGAAATCGACCCTGAAGGTCGATTCGCTCGAGTCCAGCCCGGCGTCGTTCTGGATACGCTGCGCAATCGCGCGGAAAAACATCAGCTGACGTTCGGCCCCGATCCGTCCACGCACAGCCGTTGCACGCTCGGCGGAATGATTGGAAATAATTCCTGCGGCACGCATTCCTTGCTGGCTGGAAAAACCGTCGATAACGTCATCGAGCTGCGCATTTTGCTTTACGACGGCACGCAGATGACGGTGGGAGCCATTGCTGGCGAGGCCGGCCTCGATTCCATCATTGCGCAGGGAGGGCGCCGCGGCGCAATTTATTCAAGGCTGCGGGACATCCGCGACCAGTACGCCGGCCTGATCCGCGCGAAGTATCCGAAGATTCCCCGGCGCGTCTCCGGCTATAACCTCGATCAATTGCTGCCGGAAAGCGGATTTAACGTGGCGAAATCGCTGGTCGGGACAGAGGGCACGTGCATGATCGCGCTCGAAGCCAAACTGCGACTGATCCAAAGTCCGCAGCACCGATCGCTCGTTTGTCTGGGCTACCGCGATACGTTTTCCGCGGCCGACCACGTGCCGGAGATTTTGCCGCTCAAGCCCATTGGGCTTGAAGGTTTTGAAGGAAGCATCGTCGACGGCCTCAGAAAGAAAAAAGCTCCTCACCTGGAATTGATTCCTGAGGGGCGCGGCTTCTTGCTTGTGGAATTCGGTTCGAATGACCCGAACGAGGCCGACGAGGCCGCTCGCCAGCTGATCGACCAGTTGAAACAGTCGGCCGATCCCCCCAACATGCGGCTCTATACGAAGGCCGAAGCCCGCCACGTCTGGAAGTTGCGCGAGGCCGGGCCGCGTGCGGCCGCTGCGGCGCCCGGCTCCCCACCTGAATGGGAAGGATGGGACGACGCGGCTGTCCCACCAGAAAAATTGGGCAACTACCTTCGCGATATCCGGAAGCTGCTCGACGAGTACAATTATCACACCTCGTTCTACGGGCATTTCGGGCACGGCTGCATTCACATGCGCGTGAGTTTCGATTTACAAAGCGAAAACGGAATTCGCAATTATATGGAATTCGTCGAGCGCGCCGCCGATCTGGTGGTGAGTTATGGCGGCTCGCTTTCCGGTGAACACGGCGACGGTCAATCGCGCGCCGCATTGCTTCCCAAGATGTTCGGTCCCGAGCTGATCAAGGCCTTCGGCGAATTCAAGTCCGCGTGGGACCCGGACAATAAGATGAATCCGAACAAGGTGGTGAACGCATATCTGCCCACGGAGAACCTGCGTTTGGGCGCGGACTATAGACCGCTCGATCCCAAAACTTATTTTCAATTTCCGGACGATGACGGATCTTTTGCCAAGGCCACGTTACGATGCATCGGCCTCGGCGAGTGCCGCAAACACGATAGCGGTTCAATGTGCCCCAGCTACATGGTGACGCTTGAGGAAGAGCACAGCACGCGCGGGCGCGCGCACATGCTCTTCGAAGTGTTGCAGGGCGAAGTGGTGCGCGACGGATGGAGGGACGAGCATGTCAAGAAAGCGCTCGACCTGTGCCTGGCGTGCAAAGCGTGCAAGTCGGAATGCCCGACGAACGTGGATGTGGCCACATACAAGGCGGAATTCCTGGCCCACTATTACGAAGGCAAGAGGCGTCCGCTGCATGCTTATGCCTTCGGCATGATCGACCGCTGGGCGGAGCTTGGGTCGAATGCTCCCTGGCTTGCAAACTTCTTTAGCAGTGCGCCAGGTTTCCGCCATCTCCTGCAAAGCGTTTTGCATCTGGCCCCGCAGCGGAGCATGCCCCAGCTTGCCCGTTCCACTTTCCAAAGTTGGGCCAAGAAGAATCGAGTTCCCACCCTCGGAGGAGCAACCGGATCTGCAACAGCGTCCGGGAAAACTAACGTCATTTTGTGGGCGGACACGTTCAACAATTATTTTCATCCGGAGACCAGCAAGGCAGCGCTGGAAGTTTTAAAAGGCGCAGGATTCAACGTGGTCGTTCCGCAAATTCATCTGTGTTGCGGAAGACCTCTGTACGATTTCGGCTTCCTCGACAAAGCCAAGCAGTATCTCGAACGAATTTTGAGCGTCTTGACTGCGCAAATTACCGCAGGCGTCCCGCTGGTCGTCCTGGAACCGAGTTGCGCTTCCGTATTCCGCGACGAACTCCGCAATCTGTTTCCACTGGATGCGCGCGCCACAAAGCTGCGAAGCCAGACGTTTCTTCTCAGCGAATTCCTCGAGCACCATGCTCCCGGATACAAGCCGCCGCAACTTTCCGGGAAAGTGCTTTTGCACGGGCACTGCCATCACAAGTCGCTCATGGGGCTCGGTGATGAAGAGTCCTTGTTCCGGAAAATGGGAGCGGACCTGCAATCCATCGATTCCGGTTGCTGCGGAATGGCAGGCCCCTTTGGTTTCGAGAAGAAAAAATACGGCGTGTCGCAAGCGGTCGGCGAACGCGTGCTGTTGCCGGCTGTACGGAATTCGCCCGAAAGCACGCTCATCGTTTCCGACGGCTTTAGTTGCCGCGAACAAATTTTGCAATCCACGGGGCGGCGGGCGATTCATCTGGCTGAAGCATTGCAACTCGGTATGAAGAACCACTAGGGTGTGATAAGAAGTCATCTCATAAACCGGCAATCAAGCAAGGTTGACGGGCCTACGGGGGCTAAAGCCCAGGTCTTTCCGGCCTTTGAATGTCGCGGCTGAAGCCGCGACCCACAAAGCTTGCTTGGGGGAAAACTTCAGAAGGTGGCAGCCTGATTTCCAGGATTCGGTGTTGGCAATACTCTGCGCAGAGTATATCAGGGAGGCGAAAATGGAAAAGGTGAAGACCTTTCAAGGCAAGCTTTTGCTTTTGGTCGGCCTGGCCATGGTTCTGGCGGGACGCCATCCGGTCCAGGCGCAAGTCCCGAAGTATGAGGTAGATCCGACGTGGCCCAAGCCCTTGCCGGGCCTCATGGTCACCGGGCGCGCCGGCGGGATATGCGTGGATGCGCAGGACCATATTTTCGAAGTGAACCGCGGCGACTTGCAGGACAAAGAAAAACTCGTCGGTACTCCCGCGCCTCCCGTTCTTGAGTATGACTCCGACGGCAATCTGGTTAATACGTTCGGGGATTTTAAGACCGCGCCGAGTTCCATCCACGGCTGCATCGTGGACAAGGAGAACAACATCTACGTGGCCGGCAATGATGACGCCGTGGTGCAGAAATACACGCACGACGGGAGCAAGATGCTGCTGCAGATCGGCACCAAGGGCCTCTTCGACAGCTCCACCGGCCTGATTACCGGGATCGCCATGAACCGGAGCAAGTCGCTCCTGAACAAGCCGGCGGATATCGCGGTCGATCCAACCAATGGAGACATCTACATTGCCGATGGCTACGGCGATCATCGCATCGCCGTGTTTGACAAGGATGGAAAATTCCTGCGCCAGTTTGGCGAGCAGGCCACCAAGGAAGAATCCGCTGCGGGCGACGGCGGCAAGTTCATGGGCGTGGTGCATTGCGTGGTGATGGACAACAACGGCCTGGTGTATGTGTGCGACCGCCAGGGCAACCGGATTCAGGTGTTTGACAAGATGGGAAATTTCAAGAAGAACATCTGGATCAAGTCGGGGCACGAAGAAACGCCCGACTCGTGGGGCACCGCGTGGTGGCTGCGCTTTTCCCGCGATCCCGCGCAGAAATACATGATTGTTGCCGACGGCCGCAACGAGCTCGTCCATATTCTGGATCATGAGGGGAGCGAAATCACGAAATTCGGCCGCCCCGGCCATCAACTCGGCGAATTCACGCATTGCCACACGCTGGACATCGACTCGAAGGGGAACATCTACATCGCCGAAACGGATATCGGGCGGCGCGTGGATAAATTCAAATTGGTGAAGTAGCTGGTTTAGACTTTGCGTCAACTGCCCGCGTGCCAGCCGCCGTCGACAAACAGCGTGTGTCCGGTAACAAAGTCCGAGGCCGGACTTGCCAGGAACACAGCGGCGCCGACCAGATCGGAAGGCTCCTCAAATCTGCCAAGCTTGATCCGGCTGAGCAATCTCTGCGCGCGCGCTTCGTTTTCACGGAACGAGCGGCTGGTGCTTTCCGTGAGCGTCGAGGTCGGCGCAATCGCGTTGACGCGCACTCCCAGGGGAGCCCATTCGGTGGAGAGTGCGGCAGTGAGATAAGACACGCCAGCCTTGGCAACGCCATAAACGCTCTTGCCCATGTCGGTGCTCACCGACCAAGTCGAGCTGAGATTGATGATCTTGCCGTAGCCTCGGTCGATCATCAAGCGTCCCATACTCTGGCAGCAAAAAAATGTGCCTCTCGCATGGACATCCAGAATTCGGTCCCAGTCTTCTTCCGTGATATCGAGCGCGGGCTTGGTGAATCCGAAGCCGGCGCAATTGACAAGCACCAGGGCAAGATCCCTGCTCTTGATGAGCGCGGACACCTCTTGCTCGATCGACCGAATGTCTTCGATCTTGCTAACGTCGGCGCGGATGACGTGGGCCCGGCCTCCCGCAGACTCGACCGAGCGCTGTACCTCCAATAATTTTTCGCGCGTTCGGCTCACTAAAACAACTTCGGCACCCGAGCGCGAATAGGCGAGAACGAACGCGCGACCTATGCCTTCGCTGGCGCCTGTGATGACGGCCAGGCGCCCATCGAGGCGAAAGGAAGGAAGTTTGTCCGGTTTCGGCTTACTCGAATTCATCTCGTTCGTCGGCATCGGTCCGATCGGCTGAGTTTCAGGGCAAAAGTGACTGCGTGGCAACGCCAAAATCTTTGTAGGGCACGGTTTTAACCGTGCCGTAATTCAACTGGTCAAAAAGGCTTTAGCCGCTGGCTAGTTGCTGTCCACATTAGCTGAATGGCCCGGGTCATCCAAAACGTCAGCGGCTAAAGCCGGGGCTATTGGGGCCGCTGATGTCACGGCTGAAGCCGTGACCCACAAAGATTCTCCCGCTACGTACATAAAACTACGATTGAAACAACCCGCGCTGCCGCCCCTCACATGGGTTCGGGGAAATGAGCGGCTTGGTTACTGAAACTTACCTCGTGCGTCCCGTCGTCGTGTCCAAAGGATGCACGTCGTTTACGAGCCGCTCGTCGAAGGGATACGTCGTGTAGATGTCGACGCCGTCGTGGGTGACGATGTGATCGTTCTCGAGGCGAATGCCGCCGATGCCGGGCTTTCCCGCGTACGGCTCGAGATTGAAAGCCATCCCTTCCTTGAGCACCACGGGCGAATCTTTCGACGCGGGGCTGAAGTAGGGTGCCTCCCACGGGTTCACGCCCGACCCGTGGCCCAGGCTGTCGAGCACGTATGGATCGGCCGCCGCGAAAACTTCAGCGTTGGTCGCTCCGGGACGCACTTTGCTTCCGGCATTGAACAGCGCGTTGTAGCATTTCTGATGAAGGTCGCGCATCTCGGGCGTGGGCTTCACGTTTCCGCAAACCCACGTGCGAGTCAGATCGCCCCAGTAGCCGTTATAACCTGCGCCGACGTCCAGAATGACGAGATCGCCGTTGCGAATAATTCTGTCGGAGGTGAAACGGCGGTAGGGAGCGGTGTACGGGCCCGAACAGATGATGTTGGAACATTGCGTCCATTCGCTGCCCATCGCCGTCATGGTCTCCCAAATGATCGCTAGAATTTCGCATTCCTTGATCCCGGGGCGCAACGCTTGCAACCCGCGATGGAGCGCGGCCTCGGTGATTGCATTGGCGATTTTGAGGCAGATGATCTCGTCCTGCGTCTTGATTTCCTTTGCGCGCATAAGCACGCTTTGATAGCCGTCGGCGAATTCGGTCTTGGGGAAAACGTCGCGGATCGCCGCTTCCATGTTCAGATCCCAGATGTCGACGCCGACTCGTTTTCCTGAGAGGGAACCGACCAGGCCTTCGACTTGCTCCGCCCAGCGTTTCATCCCGATTTTTTCGCGGAAATTCGCGCGCGGACGTATCTGATCCGGCGTAAGCCAGGGCATGCGCAGCTTGCAATGCTCGAAGTCCATCGTCCACAGAATCGGGTCGTGCTTGCGCGACAACACTGTGACCGCATTCCCCATAATGAAAGCCGGGCCGAGATGATGGCGATAACCTGTCAGGTAACGGGCATCCTCGGTGCGAAACACAAACAGCGCATCCAGATCGGAATTGTTGAGCGCGTCCTTGGCGCGCTGCAAACGTTCGCGCACCATTCGTTGCGGATCCAATCGCACTTCCCAATCGACTGGAATCATTCCAATATCAGACACAGCGGGTTCCTCCTCAAAATAAATGCACGCTTCCATTAGCATTATTAACCGGAGCGTGTCAAATTTGTGGGCCTTGAGTAGCACAGACTTCAGTCTGTGGGTTTTGATTTGCCCTCAAGAAAAACCCACAGGCTGAAGCCTGCGCTACTGAAGGCATGCCGAAAAATGCAGTGGAGGAGAATTTGAAGATCGTCATCACCGATCACCGTTTCCCGGACGTCGAGCAGGAGCGGCGCGCGGTGGAAGCCGCGGGCGGCACGCTGGTCACGGGGCAAGCGGTGAACGAAGAGCAAGTTGCGGAGCTGTGCGGGGACGCGGATGGAGTGCTGACGGTGCGGGCGCCGATCACCAGGCGCGCGATTGCATCCATGCAGCGCTGCCGCATCATCGTGCGCTATGGGATTGGCGTGGACACGGTCGACATTGCGGCGGCGACCGAGCGCGGCATTCTTGTGGCGAACGTTCCGGACTACTGCCTCGACGAAGTTTCCGACCACGCGCTCACGCTTCTGCTGATGCTCAGCCGGCAGATGATTCCCGCGATTGCGCTGGCCCGGGAAGACACCTGGGCCGTTGCGAAAATGCCTCCGCTGCAGCGGTTGCGCGGCCAGACGTGCGGCCTCGTCGGCTGTGGGAGGATCGGCTCGCTCCTGGCCGTCAAAGTAGCGCAGCTGGGAATGAGCGTGATCATCCACGATCCCTATTTGAACGAGCCCCGCGCGCGCGAAATAGGCGCGGAGCTCGTCTCGCTCGACGCCTTGCTCGCGCGTGCGGATTTTATTTCGTTGCACGCGCCGCTCAACAACACCACGCATCATCTTCTCGGCGAAACGGCCTTCGCCAAGATGAAAAAAACCGCGTCGATCGTCAACACCGCGCGCGGCGGCCTGATCGATGAGGCCGCGCTTCTCGCCGCGCTCGATACGGGAAAAATTTCCGGCGCGGCTCTCGATGTGTTGGAATCGGAAACCGCCGTGACGCCGGTTCGCAGCGCGCTCGTTCGCCATCCCAAAATGATCGTCACGCCTCACACAGCCTGGCTCAGCGAGCAAGCTCGCGCGACCCTTCAATTCCGCGCCATCGAGCAGGTCCTCGCTTGCCTCAAGGGCGAAACGCCTTACGGATTGATCAATCGCGACCTCGCGAAATGAAAACTGGGCGATTCGAGTAGGACGGGCTTCAGCCTGTCTGGTTTTGATTTTCGTGGGGCTCGGAACGGCAGACAGGCTGAAGCCCGTCCTACCAAGGGCTAAATAACTTTCGGGATGGCACATCTACTTACAATTTTCAGCGCAGATTCCATTTCATGTTCCCAATTTTGGTAATCTCAGCTGGGGCCGTCCGTCGCCCTTCCATGCCTTTGCTCGATCTATTGTTTCAAACCGAGGTTCACCGCCTTGCCGAACGACCTCACGCGAAAAACGCCGGCGTCGAACCAGAAAATAGCGACCGGATCGACCGCCAATTCGCTGTCGACCGCAGCGCAGCGGCCGGATAGCAAGCACGATGAGTTGCGGCTGCTGATCAATTCGCGAAATCCCATCATCACCGTCGAAACCACGGAAGAGGACCGGCTCAAAGACCTGTTGCTGATGATCGCGACGGAACTGGGCGTGCCACTCTTCACGTGGAGCGCGATCGCAGGCCTTGCGAAATTCAATGGTGCGCCTATCTATGGCACTGACCAGCCGGAACAGGCGCTGGCGAACATCGCGCAGATCGGCGGGGACGCGATTTTTCTGCTCAAGGATTTTGCGCGCTATTGCGATAACGACCGGATCAGCCGCCGCGTGCGCGATTTGGCCGGCACGTTTCGCGTGGTCCGGCGCTCCCTGGTGCTTACCGCGGCTTCGATGAAGCTCCCTGCCGAACTAGAAAGCGAGTCGGCGCCGTTTCAATTTGGATTGCCGGACGCGGACGATTTGCTGCCCGGGGTGCGTAAGGTATTGTCGGACGCGAATCGGGAAGAAGGGATTCATGTCGCGCTCGATGCCGCTTCCTTTACGCAGCTTGCGCGGAACCTTGTAGGTTTGCCGGAAGAAGAGGCCATGCGAACTCTCCGCAAGTGTGTGCTGAAGCGCGGCAACGCGGACAGCGGACTGCTCGATGCCGTGCTGGATGCGAAGCGTGAGGCCCTGCATTTGGAGGGACCCCTTGAATCCGTGCGCCGCGATACCTCGTTCACGGATGTGGCGGGCCTGAAGCGGCTGCGGGAATGGGTCGCGAAAAGGCGAAGCGCATTGACGCCGGAGGGGCGGCGATTCGGGCTTGTTGCGCCGAAAGGCGTGCTGATCAGCGGAGTCCAGGGCTGCGGAAAAAGTCTTGCGGCGCGCGCCGTCGCGGGGGAATGGGGCGTCGAGCTGGCGCGGCTGGACGTGGGCGCGCTCTACGACAAGTATGTCGGAGAGAGCGAGAAGCGTCTGCACAAGGCGCTCGAACTGGCGGAAAAGCTCGCGCCAATCGTCCTGTGGATCGATGAAATCGAGAAGGCGTTTGCTTCGGCGAGCGCCAGTGGCGACGCCGATGCCGGTTTGTCGCAACGGCTTTTGGCTACTTTTCTGACGTGGATGCAGGATCGAGAGGGCGATGTATTTCTGGCGGCCACTTCCAACAACATTACGATATTGCCGCCGGAAATGACGCGCAAAGGACGCTTCGACGAGATTTTTTTCGTCGACCTGCCCAGTGCCGAAGTGCGCGCGGCGCTCTTTACCCTGCATCTGAAGAAACGCGGAAGGGACGCGGCGCAGTTCGATGTGGCGGCGCTCGCGGCGGCAAGCGGAGGATTTTCCGGAGCCGAGATCGAGCAGGCCATCGTCGCGGGCTTGTACACGGCGTTCGACCGGAAACAACAGCTCACGACGGCAATCTTGCTGGAGGAGATCCGCGGCACGCAGCCGCTCAGCGTGACTCGCGCGGAAGAGATTCAAGCCATAAGGGAATGGGCGAAGTCGCGCGCCGTGCCGGCGGATTGAATTCATCATGGCGATTGGGCCAAATGGATTTCCAGACGAGGGAATGAACACGTTTGGCCACCCGACCGTGAGCAATTTACAGGGACATTTGATCCGGCCTCAGTGTCAAGGCAAGGCTCCCGGCGATAGCGGACAGCATTGAAATCTGAATCTCTCCCGCGAGGGCCCATCCGGCGTGGCTGGCGATTCCGCCCATCAAGTAGCCGGCCGCGGCGGCGGCGGCGTAAAGGCTGGTCACGAACATGCCGGAGGCGCGGCTGGACAGGCTGCTTCGCACGGCTTTTACGTGGTAGGCGGCCAGGTTGACGTAAATCGTGCCGCTGCCGATCGCGCCGTAGGCGCACGTCAGGATAGCGCGGGGGACAATCGCTTCCGATCCGTGAAAGCACAGGTATCCGAGCGCGGCCATGCAAAAGAACGAGGCGCTCAACACGACCCGCGGCGAGAATCGGTCGCCGAGCAATCCGCCGAAGATGGAGAGCAGCGCTCCCAAGCCATAGAAACTGGCGACAACTCCAGCCGCCTTAGGCGTGTAGTGGAGCGCTTCCCGCAAATAGGTCGGATACATTCCCGTGAAGCCGAAAAGGACGAGGCCGCCGATCACGCTGAGGACTGTCAGGATCACCGTGTTTCTGTTCAGAAGAGTGGGCGCGCCGAAGAGATCCGTGCGCGCGTTGGCGGCGCGATGTGTTTCGCTGAACCACGGGCGCACGGTCAGGGCGATCACCGCGATCATGAGAAAACCGAAAAGGCCGAAGGCAATCATCGGGGCGTGCCAGTTTCGATACGATGTGAGCAGGAGGCCGCCCAGGATGGGGCCCGTGAACGCGCCCAGGCCGAAAAAAACATTCATCGATCCGATGGCGGCGGCGCGGTAGCCGACAAAATAGTTTGCGGCGATGGCGATCATCACCGTCAGTTGCATCGCCTCGCCGATGCCCGTCGCGGCGAGATAAACGAGCATGTCCGGAAATCCGCGCGCTAGAACCGTGAGCGCCGTCCCCGTGGAAAAAATTCCAATTCCTAGGAGCAGCACCGTCTTGCGGGAAAAACGCGCGAGGAGATAGCCGGTCGGCAATCCCGCGACCGCCAGGCCCAGCGTAAAAATCGTGGTGAGAAGTCCGGTGTCGGAGAGCGAAAAGCCGTACTGCACGCGGACGTCGTGAGCCAGAAGAGGAAAGAGCTGCCGGTCCGCGGCATTCACGCTGTAGGCCAGGAGCAACACGCCATACATGCCGATGGCAGCAGACCGCGAGCCTGCCTGTTTGGACGCGGCGTTCCCTTGTTCCGTGGATATTTGATCGTGGACTTTTTTTCTCCCGGTCCGTTCCCGGCGAGAGTATACGCTACACGGCGAAGTTATCGAACCACGCCGCGCCGGAAAAGATACTCCGTAGCGTCAGTAATTGAATTGCAAGGATTTTTGGGAAGAACTCGCATTTCTTACGGGCAGTTGAGTGGAACTGACTTCCGCCCGTGTAGTTACGTTCACTGTGGACGGCCAGCGGCTAAAGCCTGTTCAATAGCAAGCGGCTTATGGCACGGTTGAAACCGTGCCCTACAAGGATTTTCGCTTCGCTGGACAGGGTCTTCAGCCTGTTGGGGTTTTGCCCCACGGGCTGCGCGTCGCTGCTCTGACAGAAACCGACAGACTGAAGTCTGTTCTACTTTCTGGCCAATCAGGACTTTTGCAGGACGCTGCGTAGTTCGCGGATGTCCTTTACGTTTTCCAGCCCGAAGATTTTATCAATCAGGGCCGCGCAATTTGCCTTGCCGAGGACGGGCTCGACGAGGTCGCGGCATTTCTGCGCCACTTCTTCACGGGTCATCGGATTATCCACGGTGCCGCGCACGTCCGTGACCCGGTCGGACAGGACCGTTCCGTCACTCAGCGTGATCTCCACGATGGCCTGCCGCGCCGGTTCCAGCTTCTCGAGCTCTTCGCTCGGAACGAGTTGCACCTTGGCGCGAACGCGAAGCACAGCCGGATCTTTCATGCGGGCCTTGTCATGCGCGGCCTGGAACGAAGCGGTTTTATCGATGAGCATCACGGCGACCATGTGCTGCAGGCAGATGTCCGGCATCTCGCGATTGTCGACCACGCGCGCCTCGGTGTTGGCAAGGCGCACGACGATCGACTTCACGTCGTCGGGATTGACGGGGCGCTTTTTCAGAATGTCATACATGGCATCGAGCGGCGCCTGGATCGGTGATCCCACGGTCCATTTCTTGATGTTGGTTCGGGCGATCTCGTAACGCTGGCCGAGCTGCGATACGAGCTCCTCCTGATTGGCGTTTGGCGCGTACGCCTGGAAATAATTGTCGACGCCCGAAAAGATGTCGTCGATGCCGTCAAATCCCGCGTGAACCACCAAGGCCGAGGTGACCCCGTTGCGCGCGTTCATGCCCGCGAAGACGAAGGCTTTCTCGATGTGCTCGGTATCGCGATTCCATGCGCCGATGCCCGAGGATTGCTGGGCCGTGTAATCGAGCAGCCAGCGCATCTGCTGCGCGCTCAAGTTCGCGGCGCAGCCCGCCGCGGCCGCCGCTCCGAAAACGCTGGAGATGGCGTGCGTGCTTTTATGGCTGTTGTTCCGAAAATCGAGCGCGCCAAAGCTGATGGTCATGCGCGGCCCGACGTCGTAACCGAGGGTCACGGCTCGCAAAAAGCGCATGCCGTCGATGCCAAACTTTTCCCCGGCCGCCAGAGTGGCGGGCACGACCGCGCACCCGGGATGCGATTGCGAGAACTCGTTGGAGTCGTCGGTTTCATCGGAATGCGCCAGCATGCCGTTGATGAACGCCGCCTCCGGCGGGCTGGAAGTCATTTTCGAGGCCACGATCGTCGCCGTTTTGTCGGTCGTGAAGTCGCGGGCGTACGTAAACGCCGCGCGAGCCGGAGGCAGGTCAGACCCGGAGATCATGGCGGCAAACGTATCGAGGATGTGGTGCTTGGCCTTCTCGACTACTTCATCCGGCAAAGCGCGGCCACCAGCTTCGCTCATATACGCGCTGAGCTTGGCCATGACGGGGCTGACGCTCTCGGCGGCAAAAAGTCCGCTGGGAAATGCTGCGGCCGCGACGGTCCACCCTGCGCGCTGAAGCAAGCTGCGCCGGTTCAGGCCTGCGCCTCCGGTCGCCGATGAAAGGTTGGCGTCTCGATGATGTCCCATACTATTTCCCTCGCAATTTTTTGCTTTGGTTTCGGGACGCGCGAATAAGGTTCCCATGCTTCCCAGCCGCCAGGTCTTACGCTCAATCCCGTGAAAGACGAAATGCCGAGCAACCAAAATTTTCCGGTTGAGTATCCTTTGATTGGAAAGTGTACCCCGTGAACTATTTTGCGGCAAGCCGCCGGGCTGACTTCAAATGCCGCCCGCCTTCGGGTGGGTATTCGATGTGCTCGGGAAAATCTGGGCATACTCTCACAGACCATAATTGCAACAATTCGCTGACCAATTCAAAAATTTGGCTCCCCGGGCAAGATTCGAACTTGCAACCCTTCGGTTAACAGTTGCGGCGCTTGAATCTGCGCTGCGCTGCTTTTTAGTCTACGATGCTCGGATATGGTTTGCGACAGTGTTGATTTCCCGCGCCAGTAGCGGCGATTCGCAGGCTCGCTCCGCTTTGCCGGACCTGACTTGCATCCTTGGTAGTTTACGGCCATATGCGACGCTTATTGAACGAGATGGGGCACAAAATAGGGCACAGTTTTTTGGAGCCTCAAACGGGGCCCCAAACGGAAAACATCGAGCCGGGCCTGGGCCAGGCGGGATAGGTGTCTTGCTCGAACTGACGGCACCCGCAAATATCCTGGGATAACCCTTGAACGAAGTTGGTTAGTAGGGACATCGTTTATCTTCAATCATTTCCAACTGTAGGCTGGTCGGACTTCGGTTTGCCTTGCAGGTTCGGCCATCCCGTATATGCTTCCAACACGTCCAAAAATGTGTCCGTGCTCACGCCTAAACCTCTCGCTATCTTCCGCGCCGTCACTGCCGTCATCCGCGCTAGTTTTCCCGCCAGAGCGTTGTTTAAGTTCGATTCATGTAGCCCGGTGCGTTGGGCAAGACCTCGCAATGTTCCACGATTGCCAGTCAATAAACGGAGAATCAGGTTGAATCGCGTCTGCGAAGGAGATCGCTTTTTCCACCGCTTGAGTCTAGGTTTCGGGATACTGAAGTGCGGTCTTAAGATAGAAGCCATTTGGGGATTCGTGATTACCAACCCTGACCTACTGCCTTGTAGTTGAGCTTGTGCTCCTTGCCCGACAGGTCGTTTGCGTATATCCAGACCACGTTGCCTTTAGGTTCAGCCTGATACCTGCCCGGTGCCAGCGTGAAGCACTTGCGGAAACCCGCCTGGCACCACAGCGTCACGTGAGTCCCGCCCGGCCAAATCACCCGCACGTATTCTTGCGTAATGGACTCGTTCAGAGTCGCCGGCGGGGTGCCGGGTTGGGATGTCGTTGTACAGTTAGTCGTACTGTTTGTGTTGACGGTGCCATTAACCGTGCCTCCGTTGCTGGTGCCGTAGACGGAGCCATTTCCGTTTGTATTGCACGTTGTGTCAGACGTTCCGGCAGTTCCGGGTATGGTCGTCGTGAATTGGTGTTGGCTCGTTTGCGTTTCAACGACTTCAACAATGATACGCGGCTTTTCCTTCTTATTCGCGGAGGTGGGCGGAGATGGCAGAGATGCTGGCGGAGCTGGTGATGACGATACTGGTACGTCCTGTTTCGCCTTCGAAACGAATTCGCTTGGAATGTAGCCTGTGGGACCTTGTTCTGTCCGCACTTTGTAGAATCCCTGTTCTTCGCCGAAAGATATAAGCACATCACCACAATCGACTTTCGCTATTACAGCAGCCGCCTTGGAGGGGGCCTCATGAACGCCAAAGTTTCCACCGATTCCACATTTCACATAGACGATTTCTGGTGGATTTACCACGGGGCCGCTCTGTTGCGCGGCAGGCAACGGCGTAGAAATGAGAACGATGGAGATCAACAAGGCGCTGACGTTTCTCACGGCACGGTCCTCCGGATTAGGGTAACCCTCAGTCCCATCCGGTAATACTCCCGATGATACTGCAACACGCTCCCCCTTGGAACCAGATTGGAGTTGAACACTGCTTGCTCGTTATGGGCACACACTCGTATGTTCTAACTGAAAACAGAAAGCCCGATTCGCAGCGGGGCCTTCTGATTTGTCCGGGCGACACTCGAACCTAGCATTGGAGGGTCGCATTGCCCAAAGTGCATCAATTCCAGTCATGGGTCGTTTTAGCTTGAAACCCTCATTTGTTGGTAGAATACGTGAAAAGGGGGTTACCCATGCCTACTGCCTATGACGTGATCCGCCAAGCGATTGCCGAGAAGAAACAGATAACAGCAATCTACGATGGTCTCCCGCGTGAGATGTGCCCACATGTAATAGGAACTAACAAAGAAGGCGATCAGCAATGCCTTTTTTACCAGTTCGCAGGACAGAGCAGTCGAGGAATATTCGCCCTCACTGATCCTAACGCCTTCCAAAATTGGCGTTGCTTAAAGATTGCAAAACTATCGAACGTTCAAGCTAGAGAAGGTAAGTGGTATTCAATCTCTCGACACACTCGCTCTCAGGTTTGCGTTGCCAAGATTGACCTCGAAGTTGCCGACTGGGAGTAAATCTATTTCAACGAGTTTTTCCAAGCGGCATATTCTTCAGCTAAAAGTTTGGAATCGTGAGAGAGGAATTCGACTATCGTTATTTCGCCCTCTCCAGCGTGGTTGATTGCCTCGCAAGCAAAGTTTCCTGGAAAGCGAAGAGAGTTCACTACTTCAAATTGCAAACTGACTTTTGCGGCAGCTGGTGCTTGCATTTTCACACACTCCTAGAGTAGATTTAATCCACTCTGGCGAGCGGTGCGATACCCGATTGGCGTCGGGCACCGCAAAGAGTAGCTTAGATTTCCGCGTTAAGCAATTCCTCAATAGTCCATAAGTGATCTGTCGCGTTTGTGGCCATCGCGGGCGTGACGCGCAAGCTAGTATGAATCTTCACGAAATTATAGCGCGCGAAGTAAATTCACAAAGCTGCCTCTAGGTTTTCGATTCGACGACTGAGTGCGTTTGTGAGCCGAGTCAGACGCACTGCAAAATAGGGTAGTGGGTCAGTTTGAAAGTCTTGAAAGGTCTTAGCCGATAGGCGTTTTCTGTTCTTGGAAAGTAGAGCTTGCTTTGCCTTTTGCGGGTGCATCAAGCCTCTCTATGATGAACTGGCAGATCATGGTCTTGTTTGGAACAAGCTTAATATAGAAGGGACCGTGATTGATGATTTCGAGTGTAATTTGTCCACCAAAACCAGCGTGGATAGTTGGTGCAGTGAGATGCACTACCAAGCCATATCGTGCCAGAGAACTCCGTCCTTCCACGCGGGCGCAAAGAGCCGCGTCCTTTTTTAGATGTATAGCTTCACGAGTAAGGCAAAGAAGCACGGTTGGCTGTACAAAGAACGGAGGGAGCACAACGGACTTATCCGGCTCGCGAGGTGCATCAATCGCATAGGCGTTTGCAATAGACTGAAACGATTGCTGGGCAAGGTCCAGCCTAACTTCTGCTCCCGGCAAGGTAAGTCGAGCTGCGTCCCAAACACGGAATGAATCACCCAGATAAATGTTTACAGCGGAGGATTGATATTGCTCTTCGGAGGGAATTGGGTCAATTGCAAGATCGCCAGATGCTATGGCCTTCTTAATACCTTCGTCACTAAGGACCATGCGGCTCCATTACGCGGAAGCAAGCATTTGATTGGGCACCCATGTTCGAAGACCGCCTACAACGGGTTCTCCAGAAACCTCAATTAGGCTTCGATCTTTCTCTTGACTGACTATATAGACCAGAACTTGCCCATCTATTTCTACTCCGTTTTTTGGAGCCCCTTTAGTTCTTACAATGCTCCGCGTTACATACGCGGATGATGATCCGTTGATGAGCACATACAACTCAGTATCAAACAATCCCGGCAGGACCTTACATTGAACATACGTTTCTTTCAACTTTGCCTCCAGATTAGCAAACATTCGCATGCTTATGAAACAGCAAGCGAGCGGATCGTGTCAATAGAAATATTCGAAATTTGTTCGCCATTGAGGAAAACTCAACCGTTATTTTATTTCTCGATTATTCTTTTTGTACGGCCCACGCGGTTTGCTCTCAATAACGGGCAGTAGTGCGACCAAATCCCTAGTATGAGATTGTGTCCGTCTGAAACGATACCACTAGGGATAGACAATTGGAGCACGCAGCAACAAGATTTTGTGCTTTCGAGTGCATTTCCCCCTTGACAGAATTTTCTCTCTTGATTACATTGCGCCCGGAAAAAAGAACGGCGACCGTTACGAGCGGTCGCCGCTTAAAGCTTTTTTCCCTCGGAGTGAGGGTTTGGTATGTGTGGACTTCTAAAATGCCAAGGCCATTCTTATCACACCCTCTCCTTGTGTCAAGCACAAAAATCTACGCCCATCGGGCATGAGGAGAAAGTCCAGAAATGCCATCACCAACTTTATCAGACACAATCGCACTTACCGATGTCAGGATCAACCAGGTAATCACAAAAACTTCGCCGGGAGTCTATGTTCTCGACGCAACCGGTACGGGTCCGTTCACAGCTTCATATGTAGGCAGATCGGACGCCGACTTAAATAAGCGGCTGCAAAATTGGGTCGGTAAATACCAGTATTTTAGGGCCGCGTACTGCTTATCACCAAAGGCTGCGTTTGAGGCGGAATGTAATCTCTATCACGATCTCAAACCGCCAGATAACAGTGTTCATCCCGCAAGACCGTCAGGCTGGATATGGGAATGTCCTCGCTGTGGGATTTTTGACTAATTCTCTGCCGATGACATAAGCTTTAGCATATCTCGGAGCGCGGAGAGGTAGCCGTGATGCCAATAAGCTCTCTCCGCGCTTCCTTCATCGAGGTGTTTTTGTTCGGTAAAGCACTCAGCCGCGTTCTCTTTAATCCAACGCTGTAGCTCCTCGGCACGGATTCTCAATGTCGATGATACTGAGCGCTTGGGCGGGGAGACAGTTTGCATCGGTCACACTCCAATAATTAACAGACTTTTCCAGTGTGGACGCTGCGCAGCCCGATGAGGAATCGGGCCCTTAACGTAACTGGCGCACCGACATTACTGTATCGCCGGGCAATTGGCCACCGGCGCTTCCGCCCGAATTGTTCATTCCAATAACAAGTTACCTCTGACATGGGCCAGTAGTAGATCAGGCTTTAAAACTATCGGCCGACTGAGAGGCTAAAGATTCCCGTTGGGCTTTGTTCTGGGCGAGAGAAAGTTGAATTATCAGATTGATCTGGTCGGTGGTAAACAAATCGTTTCTCTTTGCATGTAGGATCACTTCCGAAGAGGGTAATCGCGGCTTCCATCGCTGGAGTTACACGAAGCGATGAATGGATTCGGCAAGAATTGCACCAAGCAAAGTGGAGAGGACAGGCCGCTTTCAAATTATCTAATTTCTTCGAGAAGGCGTTCGTAAGCCGCGTGAATCGGCGCAATTGCATTCGCCGCCCGGCGCGCCCAATCACAAGCTGACTCCAAGCCCCTCTAGCACCTATCGCTTTTCTTTAGGCCGGTCACGAGCCGCTACTCCGCTACGAGGCTCACTCTACGCGGGTTTTGCTCATTTATATCCGCTACCACATCGTGCTCAGTAGCGGTCGAAAACTGCACAAAAGTCTCATTTTTGGCTGTTGGTAGCGGAGTAGCGTTTCCAACGGGGAGAGAGGACCTATATCGGCTCCAAGCATCCGCAAAGTCGGCCCGCTCGTACCCTTTCGGAACGTGATCTTTGCCGTCTCCGCTTTTTACCTTGATGTTATGCGAGCTGATCCCGAACGGCTTAAGCAATCGGGAGAGGCGTGAAGGATTCAGTCCCTTGCCGTGGCCCCAGTCGCCCCACGGGGAGGTCTCTATTGCGTTCAGCGCACTCGCAAGGTCTTGCGAAGACATCTTGTCAGCGGTCTGGTCGTAGAAGATGGCGTGAATGTCGGCAAGCAACCGCGTCCCGCTCGACTCCGCGTGATCGCTGCCACCAAGGATCGAAACAAAGGCATTCCGCGCTTTGTAGGCCCAATTACCCCCCGCCGCGTCCGCGATGGCGAGCAGTGGCTCCGCTCCGTCTTGCTGGCGGGCTGTAAGAGATTCGGGAAGGTATGGCTCGGCCTTGTCCAGAGCGTCGAAAATACTTTCTGTCCACTGGGCAAGACTATCCCGGAGTTGGGATGCTTCCGCCTCGACCTTGCGCCGCCGGAATCTCTGTGGAATCTCGCCGATCGCAGCTCGCTTTAGGTTAATCGGAATCGAGCGGTCAGCAACGGTATCGGGAAGTTTGCCAAGCCCGGCGATGGCTTTCGGGCAAAAGACGGGGAAGTCTCGCACAACGAAATTTTCTCTCTCTCTGACACAAAGAGACGCCTTACCGCCGATCCGATGGCCAGAATTGAGAATCCCTCGAAGCGTTTCGGCATATTCTTTTTCGCCGCCAAAGGCCGCGTCTGATTCGTCGAGGAGTAGCGTCGGAGATTCGCTGGCAATCTTCCGGACGAGCGCCGCCGCCGATGTTCTGCCGGTATACCAAGGCTTCGCGGTCAGGAGGTCAAACACTTCGAGCAACGTCGTTTTACCAGATTGTTTTTCCGCACTGGAAATATGTAGGTATGGAGTAGCAGTCGCACAAGCAAAAGCGTGCGTTTGCGCCGCCCAGAGTGAAAGAATTGCAGCCTGATCCGCAGTCAGAAAAACGAATCGACGGATGAACCGTTCCACTTGTTCAAGAATCTCCGCGCCGTTCCCCGGTTGAGTGGAGCCATTCGCGCTTATGCGCGGCAAGAGTTCGCGTAGGCTTGCAACACCACACGTAACCAGGTCTCGCGGATCGGCTCCCGGCTTTATTGCGGCTTCGATTATCAGATTCGATCGCGCAGCGATTTGGCGGAGCACAAAAAGTTCATGCACACGCCTCGCGGGAATCGTTACGTCAAACTTGTCGTACAGTCCATCCGCCAGTTTCGCAACATAAGCCGTCCCACCTGCCTTCGGGAGCAGGTCGGAATCCGATAGATACGAAATCAGGCTTGCGTCATCGGTCGGCTTCGATTTACCGCTCAAATGGGCAACGGCCTGAAAGATTACGCGGTGTTCCTGAGCGAAAAAGTCCTCAGCGACCAAAAACCGAGACGCCATACGAAGATTCCGCTGGTCTCTTATTATCGCGCCGAGGACTGAACCCTCAGCGTCGGTGTCGTGCGGCAGAGGACGATCTTCGGTCTGTGGTTTTTTGCACACGATCTATCGCCGCTCTTCTCGCGCAGGAACAAGCGATTGCTCAATCAGATCTTCCAGGTCTCTTTCCGCGATGCGAACACTCCGATTAATGCGATAAAACGGAACCTTCCGTCTTAGAATCCAAGACCGCCAACAGGCTTCGGTAAAACCCGTGAGTTTCGCTGCTTCTCGCACTGTCAATAAACGACCTTCAGTCATTGAAATACCTCGTCATGTGAAATCGCACTACAGCTTGCGATTTTGATGGTGAGCGCGGAAGGATGAAAGATTTGTGCGCCCCCCTGAGTAGTGATTTAGGAGGGATATTTGGCGAGGATTTCCTTACTCAGGTTGGCTAAGCGTAGCATGTCACGACGCAGACGTTCGGCGCACTTCCTATCGTGTTCACCACCACATGGACATAATTTATCAACTATCTCGCGGCGCTTTAGACCCGGATCGGCCCTCTTAGCTTCCAGAGCAGCAGCAGCAACGTGGCGACGAATCACAGGCCTGCCCCTCGGGTACGAACCAGCGTCGTAGTACGCTTTTTCAGCCTCCTCGGGTTTGGCGAATTCACGGAGAAACTCTACACCAGCCTTAAGCTCCTGACGCGGGAGGTCAGGACCCGGCGGCACAGCGAAAGTTCTCAGTTGCCCAATCAATCGCATAGCCTCTTTTAACCCCGCACAGTCCTCAAGCGTTGCGACATGATTTTTCACAATTCGCGTGTTGATGTTATTGATGTACCGGCAGAGACGCAAAATGGGTTCAAGGATGATACTTTGTCCAGCCGCGTGTCCCTTTTGGCTCTCGGGCTGAAACCGACCGCGTTTGGCCATAACCACCTCCCGCGTGGCATCCCGGTTGTGAAGTGAGCGCGGCGAACGGCTCGGGATGCTGCCGTGTTTCGGTGCGTCCACCTAGCCGCGCAGAATAATTCTATCACCAATAGGCTTGACAAATAAACCGAAACAGTTTAGGTTATTAAATATGAGAGGCAACGAAATTCAGAGGTTCACTAGCTGGCTTGGAAAGCGAAGTTACGCGGCTCGCGTGAAAAGGCTCGGAATTGAGCGCATCCGAGAAATTGCGCGTGAGAATGGGAAGAAAGGCGGAAGACCGCCTAGGAAAGAGAGCAAACCATGAGTGTCTACAAACGCGGCGACATGTGGTGGTTCAAATTCCGGTTTGGCGGACAGGCGATCCGCGAATCATCGAAGAGCAATAGCAAAACTGTCGCACGTGATGCGGAGCGCGCCCGGAGGCGTGAGCTAGAGCAGGGCTTCAATCGAATCGAGAGGCACCGCACGGCACTCTTATTCTCTGTGGCCGCTGAAGATTGGCTTACGGCAAAGAAGGCTCACCTTGCCCCTCGGAGCGTCATCATTGAACGAGCGAACCTGAAACATCTAAACCCGTTCTTCGGAAAGATGTTGTTATCCGATGTTCGGGGCGCGGACATTTCGCGGTATCAAGCCGCACGTCAAGAGGCTGGCGCGGCACCCAAGACGGTGAATCTGGAAGTTGGGACAATTCGGGCTGTGTTGCGAAAGAACCGTTTATGGTTTTCGATTCAGCCCGACGTGAAGATGCTCAGGGTGCGTGAGGATGTTGGCCGAGCTATCAGCCATAATGAGGAAGCGGCATTGCTTGAGGCGTGTCGCGCAAGTCGCTCCCGTTCGCTCTATCCTGCGGTCTTGCTCGCGCTCAATACGTGTATGCGGTACTCCGAGATTCGCCTACTTCGCTGGGGGCAAATAGACCTTAAATCCTGCACGCTGATTGTTGGCCTAAGCAAGACTGAATCAGGGACAGGGCGGACGCTCCCTTTGAATGACCGCGCCGTAGCGATACTGGGCTTTTGGGCGAGCCTCTTTCCCGTCCGCGAGCCAAACCACTTTGTTTTCCCTTCAGAACGTTACGGAGCGTCTGGCGATGGTTCAACCGTGATATATGACAGCGACCCGACGAAACCGATTGGCCGCTGGAAAGAAGCATGGGAATCCGCAAAAATTCGCGCTGGCGTTTCGTGCCGATTCCATGACTTGAGGCACACTGGCTGCACGCGGATGCTTGAATCGGGCGTGCCGTTTTCCGTCGTGGCGACGATTATGGGATGGAGTCCGTCTACCACGGTGCGCATGTCGAGACGCTACGGACACATCGGGCAGGCGGCGCAGCGGCAAGCTGTCAACGCGCTAAATCTGGCCGGTTTTCAGGATGATGGGGCACAAAAGTGGGCACAATCTCAAAAGCCAAATTTACCGCAACTTCCTAACTAGTTGAAAAATTTGGCTCCCCGGGCAAGATTCGAACTTGCAACCCTTCGGTTAACAGCCGAATGCTCTACCGTTGAGCTACCGGGGAACAGGACAAAGTAATTTTGATTCTACTACGCTGAACGGCGGCTTCGCCAATATCCTTGGCCATTTCCATGTTTCCCTCTTTCCCCGTCCGAATCTTCCGGCGCCGAAAGGGCGCAGGAATCCCCCTCCGCCCTTTCGGGGCGGACGATGATGCCTGGAGCGCGATACCCGGGGCGTTGCCCCGGCCGTGCAATGCTCCGCGCCGTTGGCGCGATAACGTGGCCAAGTTTTCAAGCGTTGGAAACTGCCAAAAAGCGGTTTGGGTGATAACCACTATTTGTTTGGAGTACAGGTTCCGGGATTTTTTCTGTATCCTAGCCTGGCGGGTTCAGGGTGATCCGGATTCGACCGGAGCAAACAGAGCAACGGAAAGGACGGCCCACATGCGGGATCGTACGACGTTCCAGGCACGCAGATTTTTTCTAAATATTATCGTCGCGGCGGGAATTTCTTTTTCCGCGGGACTGGCCGGCTGCGGCTCTTCGAAACCAGCGCAACAACCAGCGGAAGGGCCGCAGCGGTATCATCTCGACGGACGCGTCGTTTCCGTGGAGACGGCGAAGCAACAGGTGGTAGTCGATGCCGGGGATATCCCTGGATTCATGGCGGCGATGACCATGGGATACTCGGTGAAAAATCCAAACCTGCTCACTCCGCTGTCACCGGAAGATAAGATTACGGCGGATGTGGTGGTGAACGGAAACGACGTTTACCTGGAGAATATCGTGGTCGTCAAAAAAGCGGACCAAGCCAAGCGGCCCGCTGCAAGTGACGCTCATCCCGCGACACCTCCACCCGCAAAACAATAACGAAGGCGCGCCGCAAAAATCTCGAAAAAATTTCTCGCCGGAATAGTTCATGGGCTTCCGAAGCCGTGCCCTGCAAGGATTCGCGAATGTTTGGGGAGGACAGGAGGCCCCTTTCGGAGCCTCCTGACGGTGAGTGAGGAGTGGGGTGGAACGGGGTAGAAATTTTTTAGCGGTGGCTGTGTCCGCCACCAGAAGAGCCTCCATGAGATCCGCCGCCCGACGGCGCGCCTCGGTATCCGCCGCTGCTGGGCGCACGGCCTGAATAAGACCCTCCGCCGCGCGGCGTCACCACAGGCTGACGCATATTGAGCGTTGGCCGGCTCGATCCGCTGCCGTTGTAGCTTCCGCGAGAGTTGTCTTGATATTGCCGCGGCGACGCCGACGATTGCGGGTAGTTCGATCGCGGCTGGGCTGCGCCCTGTCCTTCAAACGTCCTGCCGCCTGTCGATTGAATTTGGCCCGATCGCGAACCAAACGTGCTCCAGCCGGACCTCGATGACTGATTCGACGATTGTGCACGGCTCACATTGCCGGCCTGGTTTCCGCCCTGATTGAAGTTGCTCGCACCGCGCCCTGATTGAACCGATGTGTTCTGGCGAGCCGTGTTGCTGAAGAAATGCTGGCTGCTGCTCGATCTGCTCGGAATCGAGCTTGGGTTCACCTGCCGGTTTGTCGATTGGAAACTCTCACGCGAAGGCGACACGGGATTTCTGCCGGTCAGCATGCTGGCCTGACGGAACGAGCCCTCGTCGACTCTCGCTTGCTGTGCCGGAACGCGCCCACGCCCAAACTGGTCGGCTTGCATCGAGCTGACGCCGCCACGCACGCGTTCGTCGGAGAACGCCCGGTCGACATTGGAGAACGCGTTAGGGCCTGCCCTGAGTGGACCGACGCCGCCAAAGTTGTTATGAACGTTGTAGACGTTAGCCACGTTCACGCCGCCTACGCCTCGCCCGTACCAGGGAAAGAAGCGGTCGCCCGGTCCGATCGGCAGCCAGCCCACCGTGCCGAAACCAAAGCCGAAGCCAAACCCGACGCTGACTCCCCATCCTCCTCCACGAAACCCGAGGAAGGAGACGTACGCCGGCGCCCACAGCGGATAATATCCACCATAGACCGGCCCCGGCCACCAGCCCCAATTCCCGCCATAAACGAACCAGCGGCCGTAGTGATACGGCGCCCAGCCCCAGGGCTCATAGGAAACCCAGGTCCAGCCGTAGTAGGGCTCATACACCCAGCGGCCATCGCGGTACGGCGCCCAACCGGGGCCTTCAGCGGGAAACCACACGCTGCCGTAGTCGGGGACATTCGTCCATTGACCGTTTGCGTCCAGATCTTGCGTGCCCGTGTAGTAGGGATTCGTGTGTTGCCAGCTTTGTGCGCCTTCGATGGTGCGATCGCGGTCGCCGTTCCACTTGTCCCAGTCGTCCCGTCCGGGCGCTCCGGAAACTTGATACTGCGCGCTGTCCGCGGTGCCCTGAATGGTGATGCGCTGGTCGCGCTCCACGCGGGTGCTCCCTTGCAGAGTGGAAAGTTCCGCGGAGCCCTTGCGCACGTCGACGATCGTTTCGCCATCGGAGTTGACCAGAATGCGGTAGCTGCCTTCGCCCATTTCCGGGTGAATGGCGACGTTGGGCGTATCGATTTCAATATTCACTTCGTTGTTTTTGAAGACTTCGTAATTCGCCAGGCCCTGCCCGATCTGGAGTTGCAACTGGGTGCGCGATAGGTTCACAACATTGGCCGTGGATTGGTCCGACAGGCGCAGGATATTCGCGTGATCCAGTTGAATTTCGGCGCGCGCGTTCTGCCCCGTGGAAATATGGTCGCCACTCACCACGGGCGTGTTTATCGTCGCCGCGGCCCAGTCATTCGATCCATTGTGCTGCGTCGAGACGTCGCCGTGAATGAAGCTGATGCGCGCCGCGCCGGGATCGCCTTGCGGCGCCTGCTGCGGTCCTCCCTGCGGCTGTGGCCCTCCAGGTCGCTGCGGCGGATACGGCGCGGGAATCTCCATAGGCTGCTGCGAGGCCGGCGGCGCTTGCTGCGCGCCCGCCACTGCGCCCATTCCCAGAAAGAGCGTCCCGCTCAGTAGAACTGTCCCCAGCCTCCCAAGATGGCTTTTCATGGCCGACCTCTCACAATTCCTCAAGCCCACTGTTACTCTCACTCGTGTTAGATGATTGCAGGGCGGATGCCAAACAGGGGCGTGTCATAAACTTAAGGTAAACTACTTATTATCAGTGTGATACAGGATACGCGCGCCCACGGCCCGGAGCCGCCTTACAAGAAATCCGGTGCATCTCACGCAGGGGGTGGTGGTTTTCAGCCACCGCTCAGAGCAGATAATCCTCAGTCTTCGGGAGGGTCCGGCACGCCCAATTTCGAGAGGCGGTAGCGGAGTGCGTTGCGGGAGAGGCCGAGGGCGCGGGCGGCTTGGCTCTTGTTACCGTTCGCGCGGCGAAGAGCCTCGCGGATGGCTTCCTCTTCCCATTGTTCGAGCGTGACTCCGGACGGCAAGATGTATGCTGAACTGCCCGGCGCCGGGGAGCGCTTGGCGGGATCGTCGAGATAAATATCGGCGGCGTCGAGCGTCGCGGCGGTGGAGAGCGCGACGCCACGCTCGATGATGTTCTGCAGTTCGCGGACGTTTCCCGGCCAGTGATAGTCCATCAGGCGCTTCATCGCTTCGGGCGTAATTCCGGTGATGTTTTTTCCGGATTCCTTGGCGTAGCGCTCGAGGAAATAATTTGCGAGCGCGGGAACGTCTTCCTTGTGATCGCGCAGCGGAGGAATGTCGATGGCCACGACGTTTAGGCGGTAGTAGAGGTCCTCGCGAAACGTGCCCTCTTCGAGCGCGGCGCGGAGGTCACGATTCGTGGCGGCGACGAGGCGCACATCCACTTTGAGCGTTTTCGTTCCGCCCAGGCGCTCGAATTCGCGGTCCTGCAGGACACGAAGGAGTTTCACCTGAATGGCGCCGGGCACGTCGCCGATTTCGTCGAGAAAGAGCGTGCCCTTGTCGGCCAGCTCGAATTTTCCAGGCTTGCTTCCTGTCGCTCCGGAAAATGCGCCCTTGTCGTATCCGAAGAGTTCGCTTTCGAGAAGATTTTCCGGAATCGCGGTGCTGTTGATTTTGATGAAGGGGCCGGAGGCGCGCTGCGAATGTTCGTGAATGGCGCGCGCGATCAGGTCTTTTCCGACGCCGCTTTCGCCGCCGAGCAGCACCGTCGAATTCGTCGGCGCGACGCGCTCGACCATCGCGAGCACGGCCTGCATCGCGTCGCTCTGCGCGACGATGTTGGTGTAGGCGTAGCGGCGCCCGAGCGCTTCGCGCAGTGAGCGGTTTTCTTCGCGCAGGCGGTGCGAATCGAGTTCCTTGCGGATCACCAGCACGAGCTCGTCGAACGAAAACGGCTTCGTCACGTAATTGCTCGCGCCGACTTTCATCGCTTCGACGGCCGATTCGACCGTGCCGTACGCCGTCATCACCACGACGGGGAGCGTGGCGTTCGCGCGCTTCACGGCCTGCAGAAATTCCAGGCCGCTCATTCCCGGCAGGCGCAAATCGGTCACGACGAGGTCCGGTTTTTCGCGCACCAGGAGTTGCAGCCCCGTTTCCGCGTCCGCCGCGGAATGCACGAGGAAACCTTCCTCGCCCAGCTGCAGCTCGAGCAGCCGCCGCATCTTGGCTTCGTCTTCGACGATGAGAATCGCCGCTTTTTCGTTGCGCGTGGTCATGGGTTTGAGTAGCACAGACTTCAGTCTGTGGGGGTTCGTCCTTGCAAGGACCAAAATCCACAGACTGAAGTCTGTGCTACTGAATGCCCATTGTGCCAGCGTGCGAGTACGGAAGTGAAGCCGCAATTCGTTATGGATCATGAAATCGAACGCTGCCGGCACTGCTGCCAGAGCAACACATCCGTGGGCGTCAGAGAATGACTACTCGGGTTCGGTCCAGGCGTCGGGCGCTCTTTGTTCAAAACGCGTGAAGGAACCTTGAAACACAAACCGGATCGTATCGGTCGGGCCGTTTCTTTGCTTGGCGATGATCAGGTCGGTTTCGCCGCGTTCCTCCATGCTGACTTCGCTGGCTTTTTTGAAGAAGTTGGGCCGGTGGATGAACATCACGACGTCGGCGTCCTGTTCGATCGCGCCCGATTCACGCAGGTCCGCAAGCCGCGGCTCGCGGTCTTCCCGTTCCGGAGCGCGCGTGAGCTGCGAGAGCACCAGCAGAGGAACCTTGAGCTCCTTTGCCATGGCCTTGAGGCCGCGCGTGATGCTGGAGATTTCTTCGTTGCGGTTGCCGAATTTCCCGCGCGCGGACACCAATTGCAAATAGTCCACGACCACTAGAGCAAGGCCCTTGTCGCGCTTCAATCGCCGCAGCTTCGCGCCCATTTCCACAACCGTAGCGGAGCCCGCGTCGTCAATCCACAGCGGCGCTTCGGACAAACGGCTGAGCGATCGGGGAATCCTGCCTTTATCTTCCTGGTTCAGGTGGCCGGTCCGGAACTTGTGCGAGTCAATCTTGGCGTCGGCGGACAGCAACCTGAGCAGGAGAGATTCCTTGGACATTTCCAGGCTGAAGATGGCGACGGGCTTGTTTCCCCGCACGCCAATGTTTTCGGCGAGGTTCAGCGCGAAGGCCGTTTTGCCCATCGACGGCCGCGCCGCCAGGATAATCAGTTCGGAAGGCTGCAGGCCCGAGGTCAGGTTGTCGAGCAGGTCGTAACCGGTCGCGAGGCCCGTGATGCGGTGGCCTCCCTCATAGATCCTGGAGATGCGGTCGTGGCTTTCGGTGACGACGTCGTGCAATCCCACGAGACCCAGGCGCACGCGATCCTCGGCAAGTTGAAAGATCGAGGACTCGGCGCGGTCGAGGATCGTATCGGCGTCCTCCTCGGCTTCGAGGGCCTGTTGCTGAATCGCGCTCGTCGCGTGGATCAGGCCGCGCAGCAGCGCCTTCTCTTTCACGATGCGGGCGTAGTGCTCGATGTTCGTGATGTGCGGCACGCCGTCCATCAACTGCGAGACGTACGCCGCGCCGCCGACGGATTCCAGTTCGCCGCTGCGCTGCAACTGCTCGGTCAGCGTCACCAGGTCGATGGCCTGCTGCGTTTCCCCGAGCGCGATCATTTGCTGATAAATGCGCCGGTGATGATCGTGGAAGAAATCTTCCGGCTTGAGCTTCTCGATGGCGGCGTTGATGGCGTTGTTGTCGAGCAGGATCGCGCCGAGGATGCTGCGCTCCGCCTCGACGTTCTGGGGCATGGGACGTTCCAGCGATGTGCTTGCGGTGGCCATTCTTGGTTCGCCTTAGTTTCGCTTCGTGCGTGTGTTGGTGTCAACCATTCTGTGCAAAACGTGCAGCCCGTGAAACTCTTTTCAAAGTGCGGTGAATTGCCGGGAGGATGATCGCCGCTCTAAGGCAAATTGCACAACCAAAAAGCCGTGTTGCGATCTGTTGAAAAAAAATATCTTGTGGATTTAGAGGAAAAACATTCGAAAGTCAGGCCAAAGATCGGAGGCGAGAGAGATCGGTGGAAACCCAGCCAGTAGGGGCACGATCCGCCGCAGCGGATGCCCCGACTGCCACAACGCCAAACTACACCGACATTTGTTGAATTCAAATGCGACGTTCAGCGGATTCGTGAGAGATCCAGGCTAATCGGCGTCTTTCCCCGCCTGGCATGCCAAACTTATCAGGCGGAGGCGCCCCAATCGGAACGGATCCAGATTTCGGTGAAGTGTTTGTGCTTGCGGTCGTGCCCGTGGTCCGCTGCGAGCATTTCCCGCAGCTTCTTCGGGAGTTCGTCCGGCTGGCTGGCGGCATCAGCGTGGTGCTTGCACGCCTGGTGGTAGCCAATGCCGAATCGTGCGCCGCAGCAATCGCACAGCTCGAACGTTTCGATCGTATAGGTCGGATATTTCGCAATTTCTTTGTCGAGAATAGCCACCGGACTGTTCAAATCGGTTGTCATGTCATCCTCCGCTGGGGTTGAGGATTTCCTGGCTCAACTACTGGTCACCTTTCGAGTCGGGCTCCAAGTAGAGCCCGAACCCGTGGCGCTGCGCGTCTTGGGGCGGAGCCGGGACCGGGTGTCGCCGACAGGGGAAAGTTTAGCTCGAAAAGGATATCTCCGCCCTGTGGAATTCGTGTGAACCTGTGAATAACTTTTCGAAAATCCTTGACAACTTCTACTGTGGAAAAGGTGTGAATAACCTGCCTGGAAAAGGTAGGCCGGGCTTCAGCCTGTCTGGTTTTGGTCAGAAGGCCTACCGCAAAGGCGACAGGCTGAAGCCTGTCCTACGCTTCTTTTTCGACGAGCACTTTGAATTCCGCGGTGACTCCGTGAACCAGCTTCACGGTAACAGTTCTTTCGCCGACGATCTTGATTGCCTCGTCGAGCTGGATGCGGCGCTTGTCAATCTCGAAGCCCTGGGCCTTCAGAGCATCCGCCAGATCGGCGGACGTCACGGAACCGAACAGCTGCTCGTTCTCGCCGGCCTTGCGCGTGAACTTTACGGTCACCTGGTTGAGCAGGGCGGCCTGCTGCTGGGCCGCATCTTTTTCGGTGGCAGTGCGCTTGGAGAGCGTGATGCGGATTTTTTCCAGGCGCTTGATGTTGGCGGGCGAGGCTTCGAGCGCCAGCTTTTGCGGCAGCAAATAGTTGCGCGCGTAGCCGGCGGCGACTTCCACGACTTCACCGCGCGTGCCGAGTTTCTCGACGTCTTCCTGCAGAATAATTTGCATGGCGGTCCTCTTCTTCTCGTTTCAATCCAGGGTCCTTCAGGCCCTGCTGTAGCCCGCGTCTTCAGACGCGGGGCTTTTAATGTTGCGCAAAGAAAATCCTCGTCCGCCGCGGCGGACGAACTACAAAAAATCCACCCTACAGTTCCGTCGCGAAGGGCAAGAGCGCGATGTTGCGCGCGCGCTTGATGGCTTCGCCGAGCCAGCGCTGGTGGCGCGAGCATGTGCCGGTCATGCGGCGAGGCAGAATCTTGCCGCGCTCCTGCACGAACGGCTGGAGCATCTCGACTTTCTTGTAGTCGATGAAGTCCACGTGCTCGACGCAAAAACGGCACACTTTCTTCTTGCGAAAATACTGTCGCTTTCCGCCGCGGCGTGGGCCGCCGGGACCGCCGCCTGGGCCACCGGGTCCGCCCGGGCCGCCGCCTTCGCGGCGCTGTCCTCCTCCGCCTCCGCCATGGCCTTCGGAGCGGCGAGGAGGCCCGCCCGTGTGTCCTCCCTCTGCGCGAGGGGAGGGGGCGGGACCAGGGTTCGGTGTTTCTGGTGGCGCTGGTGGTGCCGGTTGATCGGACATCGTGTTTCCTTTCCCTGTAGAAATCGCTTCGCTGGCCGCTGCTTATTCAGCGGCGGCTGCGGGAACTTGCTGCTGCGGTTGCGGCGGCGCCGCGGGCGCTTGCTTGCGCGGACGGCGGCCGGCGCGGCGCTCGCGATGTTTCCCGAGTTTTTGCTGGCGCTTCAGTTCTTCGTCGAGGCGGATGGTCTGATACTTAATGACGGCGTCGGAAACCTTCAGCCGCCGCTCGAGTTCCTTGATCAGGTCGCCCTGCGTGCTCTTCACGACCATGTACACGAAAAAGCCTTCGCGGTGTTTCGCCACACGGTAGGCGAGGCGCCGCGTGCCCCATTTCTCGGTTTTCTCGATCTTGCCGCCGTGCTCGCCGGTGGAATGCTCGAGCGTGGCCACAATCTTGTTGACCTCTTCCTCCGGTGTGGCTGGCCGGCAGATGAAGATCAGGTCGTATACGCGTTCGTCCATGTTTTTTAACTCCGTTTCTCAAACTTTCCAGATGACCAGATTCGTTCTACTCTTCCGTTTCTTCCTCGTCCTGCGGCGAAACGCGGCGATTGAAGCGGTTCATCGCGCTTTGCGTTCCCTCCGCCAAAATCATTTTCACGGCTTCGGCGCCCTGCTCGATTTCCTCGGCGACCAGATCCTCTTCGTCGCGCCGGATCTGGCGAGTCACGTACTCCTTCAGGTCGCCACGCATTTCCTCGGGCTTCACGCCCAGTCGCACGCGGACAAATTCCGTAGTCCCGAGGGCGCCGATCACGGATTTGAGTCCGTTATGGCCGCCCGCCGTGCCGCGCTCGCGGACACGAATCATGCCCCACGGCAGCGCAACGTCGTCGCAAACGACGATCAGATCGGACGGCTCGCACTCGGCGCGGCTTACCAGTTCCCGCACCGCCAGGCCGCTCAGATTCATCATCGTCTGCGGCTTGGCGAGCACGACTTCCCGCCCTGCGACCTGGCCCAGACCCACAAACGATTTCGCTTCCGGCCGCGTGACGCGAATGCCGGAATCTTGGGCCAGCGCGTCCACCACCAGAAAGCCCAGGTTGTGCGGCGTCCAGGCATATTCGATGCCGGGATTGCCCAAGCCCACGATCAGGCGCATGCGGCCCACCGCAAAGTGCGCTCCGAACAGCCAGTGGCTAAAGCCTCTCTCATTTCCGCCGCGTTACGGCACGGTTGAAACCGTGCCCTACAAACCTTCTCACGCTTCCGCGCAAGTCCTGAAGGCCTGCCCACTCTACTTCTTCTTTTCCTTCTCGACGGGCGCGGCCTCTTCGCCTTCCTCGCCCTCTTCGGTTTCCTTCTTGCCCTTCTTGATGACTTCGGGCTCGGCCGGAACTGCTGCGGCATCCGCGGCAACGGCTTCGACGGGCTTCTCTTCCTCGACGCGCAGGGCCACGACGTGCGCGAGCACGCGCTGCGGATCCGTCATCAGCTTCATTTTTTGCGGATCGAGTTGAATGTCCGAGGCGCGAAGCTGCATCCCCATCATCAAATGTGAAATGTCCATCCGGAATTCGGTTGGAATATCGGCCGGCAAGCATTCGATCTCGACTTCGCGAGTCACCATTTCAAAGATGCCGCCCTGGAGCTTGACGCCCTGTGCCTCGCCAAACACGTGCACGGGAACCTTCACACGCATGACCACGTCCATGGCAACGCGCAAGAGGTCCACGTGGAGAAGCGTGCCCTTGACCGGGTCGACTTGATATTCCTTCACGATGGCGGAATGCTCGCCGTCCTGTGTTTTCACCGTGAGAATGGTGTTGTGTCCCGTGGCCGAGCGCAGGATCGCAGACACATGCTTCGTATTCACCTGGAGCGCCTGCGGTCCGCCCTTGCCGCCATAGAGGACGGCGGGAACTACCCCGCTGACGCGGAGGCGCCGCGCCGCGTTTTTGCCCCTGGTTTCCCGGGGCGCTGCTTCCACAATGATCTGTTCCATAAATCCTTCCCCATTTCTAAAACGAATTTCGTTTACAAATACCAAGAACAAGTCTTGCGAGCTTCGGGCCTGTTTGTGGCACAGACTTCAGTCTGTGGGGTTCAGGCCTTGCAAGGACGAAAACCCACAGACTTCAGTCTGTGCTACTGAATCGTCAGAAAAACAGCTCGCTGATCGAGGTCTCCTCGTGGATCGAATGAATGCCGCGGGCGAGCAGCCCGGCAACGCTCAGCACCTTGATCCTTGAAACTTTTTTGGCAGCCTCGGTCAGCGGCACCGAATCGGTGACAATGACTTCCTCAATTTGCGACGCGCAAATGCGGTCCACGGACGGCCCGGAAAGCACCGCGTGCGTGCAGGCCGCGTATACTTTCGTCGCGCCTTCCTTCAGCAGGGCCTCGGCGGTTTTCACCAGCGTGCCCGCCGTATCGATGATGTCGTCGACAATCAGCGTGGCGCGCCCGCGCACGTCTCCGATCAGGTGCATCACTTCGCTGACGTCAATATCCACGCGGCGCTTGTCCACGATGGCCAGCGGCGAATCGAGTTTCTTGGCGAAGGCGCGCGCCCGCTCAACGCCTCCCGCATCGGGCGATACGACAGTGAGGTTCCTGATTTTTTTCTTCGCGAAGTACTCGACCAGCACCGGCATAGCGTACAAGTGGTCCACCGGCACGTTGAAGTAGCCCTGGATTTGCGGCGCATGCAAATCGAGCGTCAACGCGCGATTCGCGCCGGCGGTCTCCATCAAATCGGCGACCAGCTTCGCGGAAATCGGCACGCGCGGCTTGTCCTTGCGGTCCTGGCGCGCGTAACAGTAGTACGGCACGACCGCGGTGATCCGCCAGGCCGAGGCGCGCTTGAACGCGTCCATCATCATCAGCAATTCCATCAGGTGAAAATCCGCGGGGTTCGAGCACGGCTGCACGACGAAGACGTCCGCGCCGCGCACATTTTCCAAAATCTGAAAATACACTTCGCCGTCGCTGAATTTGCCGAGTTTGGCCTCGCCCAACTTCACGTTCAGGTGACGACAAATATCCTCCGCCAAACGCGGGTTCGCGCTGCCGCAGAATATTTTGAACTTATCGTCGGTCAAGTTTGATGATCCTTACGAGTGCTCGAACCGTTCAGACAAGATCGCGCCCACCCATTTTTCGGCGGTACTCTGCCCTCGAAAGAGTCGAGCAGAGAAAAACCTGATCTTTCGGAAACGCTCGGGCAGCCCGGCGCGCCTTCGCTGGGTGTTGATAGACTCCAAACACCGCCGAACCGCTACCCGCCAGCGAGGCCTCTGCGGCTCCTTGCTGAAGCAACTCCCTCTTGATCGCAGCCAATCGGGGATACCGGGGAAAGACAGCAGCCTCAAAATCGTTTGAGAGGGCGCCCCCCTGAGGGCTCCAGCACAGAGCACAGAACCGCATTAGTTTAGTGGGGTCTTCCCCAATTGTCAATTCCTGCGACAGCCACTGGTAGGCGTCCTTCGTCGGTACGGCAATTTCGCGAGGCGAAATCAGCAGCACGTGGCGGCGCGCCACATCGGGCAACGGGTAAATCTCATCTCCGCGGCCAATTCCGAGCGCGCGGCCTCCGTGCAGGAAAAATGGGACGTCCGCGCCAAGGCCGGACGCGATTTCCTGGAGGCGTGCGGCTGCGATGCGTTTTCCCGTCAGGCGCAAAAGACCCAGGAGCGCCGCGGCAGCATCGCTCGATCCGCCGCCCAGGCCGCGACCCACGGGAATGCGCTTGGTCAGCACGGCGCGCACTCCCTGCCGAATTCCAATCTCGCGGCCAAGTTCATGAATGGCGCGATAGACGAGGTTGTCCTGGCCCGGCTCACCAGCGAGTTGAGAGTTTCCGGCAATGCGCAGATCGATTCCGGGTTCTCGCTTGGTTTCCAGCACCAGAGTGTCATGCAGGGAGATGGCCTGAAAGATCGTCCGCAGTTCGTGATAGCCATCCGCGCGACGCCCAGGGACGTCAAGGCGCAGATTGACCTTGGCATACGCGGAAACGCGGACCGATTTCATAGGGGGGATATGCTACTACGGCTTTGGGTCGGCGGGTGCTTTCTGCTGCGCGAGCCGGCGTTTCAGCGCGGAAATCTTCTGTTCGACTTCCGCCATTTTTGCCGGCTCGAAATCCGCGGGCAGGACGCGGTGCCATTCGTCGAGCGATTTCTGCCATTGCGCCTCGGCAAGACTGTCTTTCCCCATCTTGGCGTACACGTCACCCAAGTGGCTCAAGATCGTGGGGTCGTGGCCCTCTCGCGTGACCGCTTGGCGCAGTAATCCTTCCGCTTCGTCGAGCTTGTTCAGTTTGAAGTAAGCCCAGCCGAGGCTATCCTGATAGGCCGCGTTATTCGGGTCATCCGCGAGGGCGCGTTTGATCAGGTCGGTGGCTTCTTCCAGACGGATTCCGCGATCCGCCAGCATGTAGCCGTAATAGTTGAGCGTCGAGGCATTGCGCGGGTTCGCGGCCAGCACTTTCCGGAATTCCTCTTCGGCCTGGTCGAATTTTTTCTGGCGCTCAAAAATCGCGCCCAGCAGGAAGCCGGTCATTTCCTTCCCGGAGGAGTCCGGCTGGATTTTTTCCGCGGCGTGGATGGCCTGTTCCGCCTCGGCCCAGCGCTTGCTCTCTTCGTAGACCTGCGCGATATCGAGCTGGATCTCAAAATCAGCGGCCGAACCGTCCAGCAGGGCGTGAAGGTGCGAAACGGCCAGATCGGCCTGCGCGTTTTCACCAAACAGAAGCGCCTGTGAAATCAGGATGGGACGGTCCTTTGGGTAAGCGTCCGCCGCCTTGCGCGCGGCGTCGAGCGCTTTGGAAATATCGCGTGCCTCACGGTACGTGTCAATAATCATGACGCGCGCCCGGCGGTCTTCCTCGGCTCCCAGGCGCAGCATTTCTTCAAAGGTGTTCACGGCCGCCGTGTAATTGCTGGTTTCGCGATACAACTGTCCGAGCTGCTGGTACAAGATGGCCAGGGTGCGCCGGCGCGCCGGGGTGAATTCGGACTCTGTCTTCACGGCCGTCACGGCATCGGAAAGCACGCGAATGGAATCGTCGAGGCGGCCCTCATCTTCGTAAATCGAGGCTTCGTAATAGGTCACTTCCAGACTGTTGGGTGCGCGCTGCTTGGCAAGCAGAACGTTTTGCTCGGCCTGATCGAGTTGCTTTAACTGGCGGTAAATTTCGGCGAGGCGGAGATAATTGTCCGGATCGTCCGCATCCATCTGCGCCAGGCGCTGATATTGTTCGAGGGCTTCGGGAAATTTTTCCTCGGTGAGGAGCGTTTGCGCGAGCTCTTTGTGGTGGTTGATGTCGTCGGGCTGAGCATCCGCGGCATTGCGATAGGCCTGCTCGGCGTTCGGCAGATCGTGGATCTGGTTGTAGGCATCGCCCAGCAACTCCCACAGCCGGGGAGTAGGCGCGCGTTGCAGGATGGCTTGCAGCGAGGAGACCGCCTCTTGCGATTTCCCTTTATCCAGCAAAAGCTGAGTCAGTTGCTCGACGCCATTCTCATTTGCCGGTTCGCGCGCGAGCAGGTCTCGCAGCACGCCTTCCGCCTTGTCCTGCTCGTTTTGCAGGCGGTACAGGCGCGCGAGCCAGAGCGCGGCATCGGTGTCGGTGGGATCGAGACGAAGGATTTCGCGGTATTGGTCGGAGGCGTGCGCCAGCGTGTCGCGCTGCCCCGAGGTGTTGCTCAAATCGCCGAGCGTGCGCACGTAGATTCGCGCGAGCAGGCGCCGCGCCGGCAGATTGTCCGGATCCCTGGCCAGAATCGAATTCGCCTCGGTCACCGCGTCGCGAATCCTCTGGGACTGGTAGTAGATTTCGGCAAGCTCGTCGCCGATTTGCCGGCTGGAAGGATCGAGCGTGAAGGCTTTCTTTAGGAAATCGATGGCCTTGTTTGCGTCTTCCGAATGGCTGCTGATTTGATATTCTTGCGAGAAATAATGGCCCATCACAAAATCATAATAGGCTTCGGACTGCGTTGCTATTTCATCCTGTGAAGTGGATGCCCCGGAAGGGGCCTGGGTATTCGGAATATTCTTGGCTTGCCGCGCGCGCGCGGAAAGTCCGCCCAGCAGCAAGAAAAGCGAAAGTACGGCGAGATGCCAGCCAGTTTTCATCGGTTCACCGCAAAAGGGATTATCCGCCACGCCGAGCCGTCCGTCAAAACGCATCCTGAATTGAGTTTCCTCTCCGGAACCGCGCTCGCTGCCGCAGGGTGGCTAGGGGAACGAGAGACAATTACGCCGTACCATCCTACCCACTTCTTCGATGCGCGGCACGCTCCCAGGGTTCCCGGCGATCAATTCCCTCAGTGCCTAAAATGCCGCACGCCGCAGAACACCATGGCCATGCCCAGCCGGTCCGCCGCCGCGATGACGTCCGCATCGCGAACCGAGCCGCCGGGTTGAATCACGGCGGTGGCGCCGGCCTTTCCCGCTTCCTCCAAGCCATCGGGGAAAGGAAAAAAGGCGTCCGAGGCCACGACGCTTCCCGCCAGCGGCAATTGCGCCTTCATGACGGCGATTTTCACCGAGTCGACGCGGCTCATTTGGCCCGCGCCGATGCCCACGGTCTGTCCCGCACGCGCGAAGACGATGGCGTTGGATTTCACATGCTTGCAGACTTTCCAACCAAAAAGCATGGCCTCGATTTCCTCGCGCGTGGGAGCGCGCCGGGTGACGACTTTCAGATCGCTCTCGGCGAGTTCGTGGCGATCCTGTTCTTGCACGAGGATACCGCCCGAAACGCGTTTCAACTCGAGATCGAATTCTCGCGCGACGCTTTCCCATGCAGGAAGATGCAGCAGGCGCAGATTTTTTTTGGTGGCAAATTTTTCGAGCGCCGCCGGATCGTAACCCGGAGCGACGATGCATTCGACAAAAAGTTTTGCTACTTCCTCGGCGGTTGCGCTGTCGAGCGGGCGATTGAACGCCATCACGCCGCCATACGCGGATACCGGATCGCAGGCCAGGGCTTTCGCATAGGCTTCCGCCAGCGTCTCCTGCTCCGCCGTGCCGCATGGATTGTTGTGCTTCACGATGACGGCCGCGGGCCGCCGGAATTCCATGGCGAGATCGAGGGCCGCTTCGAGATCGACAAGATTGTTGTAGGAAAGCTCTTTGCCCTGGATCTGGCGCGCTGCGGCAAGCCCTCTGGGGGCGGATCCCGCGGGAACATAAAGCGCCGCGCGCTGATGCGGATTTTCGCCGTAGCGCAGCTCCTGCCGCCGCGCGTAGGCAAAGTGCAGCCGCTCGGGCAAGAGCGGGCGCTGGCCCAGCTCGATCGAACCGCTGCTCGCCGACAGGCGCTCGAGTTCCGTCGCGATTTTGCCGTCGTAACGCGCGGTGAGTGCGAACGCCTTGCGCGCCAGCTCAAGCCGCGTCGCGAGGCTCACTTCTCCGTGCGCCGCGATTTCGGCCGCGACGGCGGCGTAATCGGCGGGATCTGTGACCACGGCGACGCTCTCGAAATTTTTTGCGGCCGAGCGAACCATGGTCGGCCCGCCGATGTCGATGTTCTCGATCAACTCTTCGGGAGTCAGGTCCGGCTTCGCGGCGGTCGCCTCAAAAGGATAAAGATTCACGACGACAAGGTCGATGGGCGCAATCTTGTGTTCGGCAGTCTGCGCGCGGTCGCCCGCCTCTCCGCGCCGGAACAGAATGCCGCCATGCACTTTCGGGTGCAGGGTTTTAACCCGCCCGCCCAGCATCTCCGGCCACCTAGTCAAGTCGGAGACGTCGCGGACGGTGATTCCCGCTTCGCGCAGCAGCTTGGCCGTGCCGCCGGTGGAAACAATCTCGATCCCGCGCGCGGCCAGTTGCCGCACAAATTCCGTCAGGCCGCCCTTGTCATAGACACTTACCAGCGCGCGTTCCACAGGCAAAGAATCCTCCAAAGGATGAAAGGAAAACGCCTATTGTATGCGCCGGCGCGGGAATCGAAAAGCGGGAACTGGCCAGCGTCGAGTTATCCGACGCAAGACTCGGTTCTCGTTCTGCATCGCTGCGGGGTGGGGTAGGTCGTTTGCACTTGCTTTGCGACGCGCTGGTAACTGAGAATGGAAGTACTTGTCAGGTAGTTTCAATCTCGACCCCAAACGTCGCGTATTCTGGGCGCGAAGGGTGGAGTGTTCAATATGAGTACAGACTTCCGTAAGACGCACTTGATGGTCTTCCTGCATGCCAACGAGCCGGTTTGGTGGGCGAAAATCGTCGAGCTACGAGGAGTAATCGAAGATTGGCTAACCTATATCCCTCAAACTTTCCCCCACTACACGCGACATACAGTCTTGCATAGTGACGCGATCATTGTTCAGCTTTCGAAACTTCTGTTTCGGGATGAGGATCCCGCACAAACTGTGGTCAAATTATCCGCGATGGAGGCATACATAATTGCGGCAGCTGCGTACCTTCATGACGCCGGAATGGTCACATCTGATCACCAGAAAAAGGAAATTCTCGAATCTCCCGCGTGGGAGGCCTGGACGGCTGACGGCTCTGGTACCAAGAGGTGGAAGGAAATTGACACATTCAGAAACGGCTCAACTCCGACAGACCCTCATGTGAGAAATTTTCTCGCGGACGTCCAGGCCCGTTTTCTTATCGCCGAGTTTGTACGGCGTACACACCATCTCCGCGCTCGGGATTTTATGACCCAAAACGAAGAACAACTGGGAAGATTCTCCCTGGGCGACCCCGTGCTCCTACGGACGATTGCAGCTGTTTGCGTGTCTCACGGTTTGGGACATGATGAATTGGAAGACCCGGACCAATATCCGGAGAGAAGCGATATTCTCGACCAGCGTGTCAATGTGCGCTTCCTCGCCATACTCCTTCGACTGGGAGACCTGCTCGACCTATCCACTAACAGAGCGTGCCCATTACTTCTGAACGCGGCCTCACCTTTGCCTGCCGAGAGTCTGGCCCATTGGACGCAATACAAACGAATAAGCCAAAGATTGACCTCTCCTGAGCGCATAGAGGTGATTGCCCAATGTGAGGATCAAGCAGAGCATAGCTATCTTAAGGACTGGTGCCAATGGCTCGTGAAAGAAGTACGGAATGCAGCAGTCGCGATGGCTCACTCCCCCCGGCACGGGGACTGGCAGGCCCCGAAGACAACCATTGATTGTCCCGATGCGACAATTAGGATCGAACCGTCGCCCGGAGCAAAGTACATCCCGTCGGACTGGCGTTTCGAACTTGACCACGAGCTAGTTTTTCGCAGACTGATCGATGATCTCTACACTGAACCGTATTCATTCGTCCGCGAGTTGATTCAAAATGCTCTCGACGCCACCCGCTGTCAAATGTATCTCGACATGCAAAACGAGTCATTTGTAACACCCGACCTCCCGACGCAGGTGCCTGAGAGTCGAAGGCAGCGGTACCCGGTGTCGATCAACCTAGAGACAATCGAACTCAAGAATGCACTTTCCGGCGAGCTAGAGCAGCGCCAAGTGTTGGTGGTTGAGGATTTGGGAATCGGAATGGACAGAAATATTATTCAGGGTTATTTGCTACAAGTCGGGCGGTCTTATTACACGACCCATGATTTTCAGCGAAATTTCAAATTTGTCCCGACTAGCAGATACGGAGTCGGTTTCCTGTCAGTATTCGGGGCTAGTGATCATGTTTCCATAGAAACTTTCAAGCCCAGCTCGAAGTCCGGAGACGGCGCGCTCAGAGTCGTTCTGACAGGACCCAGAAACTATGTGCTTTTGGAAAAGAGCGAGCGTCGAAGAAGCGGAACACGTATTGAGATTTTACTGCGCGAGTCTCTTGAGAAATCCCACTTAACGGACCAAGTTCGTCTTTGGTGCCGCCGCGTCGAATTTCCAATCCTTGTTAGTGAATTTGGGACCCAAGCTACAGTAACGGCAGAGCGAAAAGAGGAGTTCCTTTACGAGATTCCCGATGTCATGCGTGAAGGAGCAAAATTTGCAGTCCGCGCCTTTGATATTCAGAGGCATGGAATTGAGGGCGAGCTATATGTGTTTGCGCGGGTTGAGAGTCAGGGTGAATCTTGGGACGCATGGTCGGACGCCTATCATAGATACCCTAGGGTCGACCCTCGAGCGTCCAAGCCCGACTTCCCCAGATCTCTATATTGCATTCACGGAATAGGATCTGAATCTGGCCATCTCTCGGGTCCCTGCAGCGAGCGCCTCGATTTTCGAGGGGGTAGAATCCCGATACCGTCCCTGTCCAGGGAGCATCTTCGCTTCGCTGCTCGGGGAACGTCGGACACGCCCGATGATCGCGTCACAACTCGTTGGGCGGAGATCATAAATTCCCACCTAGACGCTTCCGAACGTGCCAAATCACCAGATGGGTGGCGGTACAAGCAGTCGCTTGTGGATGGTTTTCCAACGGCGCGATTCTGGGCGGCCTTGCCTGGGACAATTCCGGTTCATGTGGAACGCGAGACCCGCCTCATCTCCCTTGAGGAGGCCGTCGAACTTCCGGTGATTGCAACGGTAATGGGTCCGCAAAAAGTCGAACTGAGGTGGTTACCGCAAGATCGAGAAACTATGCCTCAACCAAAGTGGGAGGGAAATATTCCAGCCATGTTCGTCAACGAATTGACTGCGTTCTCTGGGGCGCACAGGATGGCCTTATTTCAAAGAAGAGCCCTTGAAGGCGCACACTGGCTCTCGAGCGAACATTTTGCGATGTACTGGAAAAAAGGGAATGAGGAAAGTGTCTTTGGAGGGCCACGTTACAATCCATCTCGGCTCGTCGCAATGACTTCTTCATTCCCCGTCGGATTTCGCATTCATCCAATATCAGATTCAACGCTCAATTCGGACATTTTCAACAGCGCCAATCCATTGATTCAGTGGGCGTTACTGGTAAAAAAAGCGTCCGCAAATGGGGCTTCCGGCATGACCGAATATCATTTCGAACACCTTCAAGAATTACTCCACGAGTGTTGCGGGGCCCTTTACAAATTGGATGATCTCGAAAAGTATCTGTCAAAATGGCGCGAAATGCAGGGACTGCCGACCGAACTGACTCCGCCCGTCCTAGAGTTCGTCCCCCAAATGTTTCTCAGGATTCCGAATCCGGAAGGCCCGCACGAGAAATGCCCGACGAGTTCAAAGTAACTAGAACTACCTGAATATGTTCTCACGCTCTGTCCCGCGTGATACCTGACTTCACATTTCATGGGCAAGTCTTGCCGAAATCCGCCGCCGAACTTCTTCCCATGAAACGGTTTTTGCCCTGCCAGAATCGAGTTCCTCGATTCGCCGCGCGATTTCCTCGTCCCAAGCGCGCTCGGTCCCTTGGTCGGCGACTTCTTCCAAGCTTTCTATAAGAGAGCGAACTAGCGCTGTCCGCTCCTCCTCCGGAAGGGTAAGCGCCTTTTGCAGCAACTCCAGAGCTTGTTGCGTCATGACGTTATTATACGCCCAGTTAGAACCGCTGGCCACGCCCTGCAGCTTGTCCATTTCATTTGCAGCCGCCTCCCGTTACACTCATCGTCCATCCTTTGGAGGGCCCATGTCTTTTGTGGACATACTTCTTGGAAAGCCGCTGGCGACTTCCGACGAGCGGGCCGAGCAGATCGGAGCCGTCGCGGGAATACCGATCTTCGGCCTCGATGCGCTGAGTTCGGCGGCGTACGGGCCCGAGGCGGCTCTGACGTTGCTCATTCCGCTGGGCGCGGCAGGCGTCGCATACATCGTGCCGGTGAGCGCCAGCATTATTGTGTTGCTGGCGATCGTGTATTTCTCTTACCGGCAAACGATCGCGGCCTATCCCGGCGGTGGCGGCTCATATACCGTGGCGTCGGAAAATTTGGGCACGTTTCCCGGCCTCCTCGCTGCGGCGGCGCTGATGCTTGATTACGTGCTGACCGCGGCCGTGGGAATATCCGCTGGGGTGGGCGCGCTGGTTTCCGCCGTGCCGGAACTTCAGCCGCACACGCTTGCTCTTTGTTTGGGCATCCTGGTGATCGTCACGATCGTGAATCTGCGGGGCGTTCGGGAAGCGGGCGTTTTTTTTATGATCCCGACGTACGCGTTTCTTGGCTCGATGCTGTGCGCCATCCTGATCGGCGTCACGAAAACGGTATTCGCGGCGGGGCATCCTGCTCCCGTCGTCGCGCCGCCGGTGAGCGTTGCGGGGCCCGTGTCCGTCGCGGTGAGCCTGTGGCTGCTCCTGCAAGTGTTCTCCAACGGGTGCACGGCGATGACCGGCGTCGAAGCTGTCAGCAACGGAGTCCGCGCGTTCCGCGAGCCGACCGTCCGCAACGCACAACGGACGCTGACCGTGATCATCGGCTTGCTGGCTGTTCTTCTCGCGGGCATTGCGTACCTGGTTCGCGCGTACGGCATTCAGGCGACCGATCCCGGCCTGCCAGGTTATCAAAGCGTGATTTCGATGCTCGTCGCGGCGGTGGCGGGCCGGGGCCTGTTTTATTACTTCACGATTGGTTCCGTGCTGGTAATTCTGTCGCTTTCGGCGAACACCGCGTTTGCCGATTTTCCGCGCCTATGCAAGGCCGTCGCGCACGACGGATTCCTGCCGCACTCGCTCGGCTATCGCGGGCGGCGTCTCGTCTATTCTGAGGGAATTTACGTGCTGGCCGTGCTCTCGGGGATTTTGCTGACTATATTTCGCGGCGTAACCGACCGGCTGATCCCGCTGTTCGCGATTGGCGCGTTTCTGGCATTCACGCTGTCGCAAGCGGGAATGGTAGGCCATTGGCGCCGGAATCCGGGCCGCGGCGCGGGACGCAGCATGCTCATCAACGGGCTGGGGGCCATGGCTACGGGCGTAACTCTTGTGGTGGTGCTCGTTGCAAAGTTTACTTCGGGAGCGTGGGTCAGCGTGCTGCTGATTGCCGGGATGATGTCGACGATGATGTGGGTGCACCGGCATTACGATGAGGTCGCCGAGGAAGTTCGCTGCCCGAGCCCGCTGCAAATCGAACATCTCGGGCCGCCCATCGTCATCGTACCGATTCAGTCCTGGTCGTTAATTTCTCAACGGGCGATGGAATTTGCGTTGACGCTTTCCCCGGAAATACACGCGCTGCATGTGGGCACGGAAGACGAGACGAGCGCCCTGCAGGACAATTGGAAACAGCTGGTCGAAGACCCCGTCAGGCAAGCCGGAGGCACGCCGCCGAATCTGGTGACTCTAACATCGCCGTACCGGCTGGTCATCAAACCTATCCTGGATTACGTGTTGGAAATGGAAACGAACAACCCGGGGCGGCAAATCGCGGTGATCGTGCCGGAGCTGGTCGAGCGGCACTGGTATCACTACCCGCTTCACAACCAGCGCGCGGAATTGCTGAAGGCGCTGCTACTGGTCAGGGGCAGCCGCAACATCGTGCTGATCAATGTGCCGTGGTACATCAAGGCCTGACGCTTTTCGTTGGGAATCACAAACGGGGAATTTTAATCTTCAGGATTTTACGCGCGCCTTGAGCCGGGCGTGCTTGCCTTCGACCGTGACGATGTACTCGACTTCGTGCGCGTCCTTTTGTTTTTTGAGCTGATCGGTTTTTTGCCGGACAAATTTCTGGAAGGCGTCCATGGTCAGGGGCTCGGTATCTTCTCCCGCCTGTGCTTTCGCATCGCGAAACGCCGCGAAGAGTTGCTCGACTTTTTTCTTCTCGTGGTCGGGATCTTTCCAGGAGACCGCAAAGGGCAAATGCACGGCTTCCGACTTTTCCGCAGCGGCGCGCTTGCGAGCCCTCTCCGCCTCAATCTCGCGCGCCGCGGCGCCGAAGTGGCGCTGCACGGTGCCCTCTTCCTTTTGCTTCATCCGTTTGCGGAACATTTCGCGATACTTCGAGTACATCTGAGTCAGATTGCCGTAGCGGAAGCGCTGGCCATAGTTCATTTGCGCGCCCCGGTCGCTATAACGCTTTAGCAACGAATCGATGCGCCACTCGAGGTCCGCGGGCGGACGTAGTTTCCCGCCGCCGAAGTATTGTTCGTACTCGATCTTCAGCTGGCGGATGTCTTTCTCAAGCTGTCCGAGATCTTCCTCGATTGTTCTAGCCATTGAGTGTGGGCCACATCACCATTATGCTAAGTAGTTTAAGATAGCACCGTCAACGCGCACACTGCAGCGTAGTGCGGAACAGGTAATGCTCCTTGGGCATTCGCGGAAGAAACAAGCGAACGATCGCGCGCCTCTACCGATTCCACGCAAAATCCTTGCCACCCTTCCATGTTACCTTGAGCGCTTGTTGATAATACGACGACGCAGGCAAAGTGAGAGGTATTGGCAGGCTAACTCTGTAGGCCCAAAAAACGAAAGGGGCTCGTCTCCGAGCCCCTTTCCAGCTAAACCCCATTCACCCCGTCCCGGAACAAGCCGGAACGCATTAACCACCCCGGGAAAAATCAAAACCACTTGGCAACAGTAAGTGCAAACCAATTGCCACATTCTGAATATCTCTTTAAAATCTCCCAACCTACAGAAACTGAAAGAGATATGAGAGTCCAGTCGCGATCACGCGCCTTTCTACGTTCAATTTTCTACAGTTTTTCACATAATTTCACTCCTATGACTACTGTCTTTGGGAGAATTCAAACACCGATAGCGGCGCGGATAGCGGAGGCGAGGGTTTCCGCCCACAGCGTAACATCTTCGGCGTGCTCGGCTTCGACCATGACGCGCGCTTTAGGTTCGGTGCCCGAATAGCGCACGACCACTCGTCCGGCCGCGCCCAGAGCCTTGGTTGCCCTTTCGATCGCGGCGGAAACGACGGGCAGGGATTCCAGGGGAGGCTTGGACTTTACTTGCACGTTCACGATCGTCTGCGGAAACACCTTCAGACCGTGTACGAGTTCGTCGAGCGGGCCGCGCAGCGCGACGAGGCAAGAGATCTTGAGCGCCGTGAGAAGGCCGTCGCCGGTGGTGGCGTCGTCGAGAAAGATGATGTGGCCGGATTGCTCGCCGCCAAGGTTCGCGCCGCTACGCACCATTTCTTCCAGTACGTAACGGTCGCCGACGGGGACCCGCGCGAGGCTCAGGCCCTCCGCAAGGAGGACGCGCTCGAGGCCCAGATTCGCCATCGTCGTGCCAATCACGCGGCCGCCGCGCAGCTGCCCCACGGACTTGAAATATCGGGCTGTGGCCAGCAAAACTCCGTCGCCATCCACGTGGCGCCCGCTGGCGCTCACGAACATGGCGCGGTCGGCATCGCCGTCAAACGCCACGCCGAGCGCTGCCCGAGTTTCGAGGACTTTCTCACGCAGCTTCTCCGGATGCAGCGAGCCGCAGCCGTCGTTGATATTGCGCCCGTTCGGCTGGTTGTGAATGGCGATGACTTCCGCGCCGAGGGAGCGGAACAGGGCAGGACCGAGCTGGCTGGCAGCGCCATTGGCGCAATCCAGCACCAACTTCAATCCTTTGAGATTCGCTCCAGGGATGGCGCGTCCGCGCAGATACGCCAAATACTCTTCGTCGAGCGAGAGATCGGCCGGGACAGGAACTCCATGGGGAGCGGTTTCACGGCCTTTGTGTTTGTGAATTTCGGTTTCGAGGTGCTCCTCAACGTCATCCGGGAATTTCATCCCCGTCCCGGCGAATAGCTTGACTCCATTGTCATGAAAAGGGTTATGCGAAGCGGAAATCACCATTCCCGCCGAGAATTTATTCTGTCGAACCAGGCAAGCGACACCGGGGGTGGTGATGACGCCCGCCGAAAGGAAGGCCACACCGTCATCGGCCAGCCCGGCGGCAAGCTGCGTGGCGATGTGAGGACCGGATTCGCGCGTATCCATGCCGATCAGGACGCGCGGATTTGGGCCGGTTTCAAGCAGATACTTGCCCAGCGCGCGCGCAACGCCATAAAGGGTGGCGTCATCCAGCGGGTAAGCGCCGGGAATGCCGCGAATGCCGTCCGTGCCGAACAGTTCCTTGGTCATCGTGGATACGGGTGCGGGCCCCACTTTTACGCTGAACGCTCACCGCGGCGAGCGTGGAGTCCGCCGGAATCAGGATTGGCCGGGGCGTTCCCTTCGCCCTCGGAATTCCGAGTCTAGCACGCGGCCGTTCATCCGGCGGGAAGAGCGGGGCCGTGGCGTGGCACAAGAGTAACGTGGATTTCCGAGGGGGCCACCTGTACCACGGTCGCGCCAAACGGAGCGCCCACCATTTCGGGCGTGATTTGCAGGGTTGTGGTTCCTTGCTTCCCGTCCTTCAAATCCAGGCGCAGGTTCAGATCGGCCGGAATCATGCGGCGCAGCAGAGCCGAGCGGCCGCGCACGCGGATATGCACCACGGTGGGCACATCCCCGGAAATCTCCAGCAGGGGCGGCATGGTGGTGAACTCCAGCGGCACCTGAAAACCGACCTCCGCGTATGGCTCGGCGGTGTATGTGGCCCACACGAGGAATGAAATTGCGAGCGCCAGAAGCTTCAAGCCCGCGTTGGCGAAAATATACTTGCGCAGGAACCCCAACATCTATCTCCGCACCGGAGTTCGCGCCTGAGAAACGGCGGCAGGCAGGACCATGGTCGACCGTCGGCGCGAAACCATTTCGCGCAAGCGGTCGCTCAAGTCTTCCGGGGAAAGATTGGTCTCGATCGCTCCGGCGGAAGCTACCGAAATCCAGCCCGTCTCTTCGGAAGTCAGCACCACCAGGCAATCGCTGTCCTCGGTGATTCCTATCGCGGCGCGATGCCGGGTGCCTAGTTGTTTCGAGATCATCGGATTTAGAGAGAGCGGCAGGAAACATCCGGCCGCTGCGACGCGCGATCCCTCAACAATGGCGGCGCCATCATGCAGGGGAGAGCCGGGCCGGAAAATGGACACCAGCAAGTCATAGGAAAGCTTGGCGTCGAGCGGTATGCCGCTCTCAATATAGGTGCGCAGCCCGGCCTGCCGTTCGACGACGATGAGCGCGCCGATGCGATTCTGAGAAAAATATTCCGCGGCCATGACGATGTCATCGTACATGCTCTTCGGATTATGCGACGCGAGTCTCATCAGGGAAAGGTTCCGGCCAACCCGCGAAAGCGCCCTGCGGATTTCCGGCTGAAAGAGGATGATGAGAGCAATGGCCACGTACGGCAGCATCGTCGTGAGCAGCCATTCGACCATTTCCAGACGCGCCCATTGCGCGCCGCGGTAAAAAACGAAAAGCAACGCCACGGCCACCAGCATTTGCACCGCGCGGGTCCCGCGCAAAAGCTTCAACAAATAATAGATCAACGCCGCAATGATCAGAATGTCCAGAACAGCCCGGAAATCCAAGCGGGACAGCGGGGTCACAGGAAGAGCGGCGGCGAGCATGGTAGTGCCATCTACGGTATCCCAGCCTTGCTGTCCGGGGCAAGCCGCACTTTGCCGCGGTTTGTCCGCTTGCAGGGGTATGCTATTTTGAAGTTGGTGGACTATGCAGATTGACGACGTCAAAGTCACATCGCGCTCGAACCCTTCTCAACGCATCATCGCGGCGGCGATCGTCTTCGCCTTTTTGTACTTTGCCTCGGATGTGGTCGTCACGTTGCTGCTCGCTGTCTTGATTGCCTATTTTCTCGATCCGGTCGTCGGCGTCTTTGAGCGAATCCATATTCCGCGCGCGCTGGGCGCGCTGGTCGTGCTGCTTGCCGTCACCGCGATATTTGCCGGTTTGGGCTATCTCGTCGTGGTTCGAGCGGATCAATTTCTCACCGACTGGCCGCGCTACAGCGCCGTCTTGCGCCACGTGACCACGGCGTTCGACCGTCAGATGACCACTGTGGAAAAAGGGGTCGACGCGATCGAGCCGGCGGGGGATAGAGGGCGGACACCGCTGCGCACTGTTGAGCCGCCCCCCGTGCGCGAGTGGCTGCTACGAGGAGCGGGATCGTTGTACTCCATTCTAGTCGTGGCGACGTTCGTGCCTTTTCTGGTTTTCTTCATGCTCGCCGCGAAACCCCGCATCTGGAAAGCGACGCTTCATTTATTTCCGGACGAGCATCAGGAGCGCGTCCGGGGCGCGCTCGACGAAGTCAGTTCCATGCTCCGGAGTTTTGTGGCGGGCAATGCCCTCATTGCCATCATCCTGATGCTCTTGAGCTGGGGTTTTTTCCTGATGATTCATTTGAACTATCCCTTTCTGTTGGGTTGCGCCTCGGGACTTCTGAATCTCGTACCGTACCTCGGCGCGGTGCTGGCCTGGATTCCGCCATTTTTGATCGGACTGGCGCAGTGGAACACGATCGGCCCATATTTCGGGGTTGCGGCAGCGCTGACGTTTCTTCATATTGTCGGGTTGAATGTCCTGATGCCCGCGATTGTGGGGCGCCGCGTCCACTTGAATGCACTCGCGGTCACTGCGGCGTTGCTATTCTGGGGATGGCTCTGGGGCGCGATAGGACTGATCCTGGCAATCCCTATCACGGCGACCGTCAAGGTTATTTGCGATCATTCCGAGGGCTGGGAACCGTTGGGCCGCTGGCTCGGCGCATAGAACGGGTGAATCGTGGCTAAACCCCCGGGCCACGGATGGAGTTGACGAAGCGGGGGAAATCGGTACGCAATATGGAATCTAACCAGCGCGCGATTCTTATTGTTTTGATCTTGCTCCTGGTGCTCACGGGAGCCGGCCTTGTCGTGACCACTGAGTGGGGCGCTCGCACGGTTTCGCCGGTTTCCTCCCCATCGAACATCGCGCAATCACCGGTGGACCTGCGGCAATTTCATACCGCGCAAGCACTCTCCCAGCTTGCCGCCACTCCGGAAGAGCAGGACCTGGCGCGCGACGCGCTCCGCAAGGCCGACCATGAAGTTGATTTTGCTTTCGCTTCAGCGCTCTACACAGCCTCATCCCAACCCGTTCCCTCCACGCCCGAAATCAAGGGCATTCTCGAACGAATCTCAAAAGGCGAACAGGAAGATAACGAGGTGAGTGCGGATGTTGCGCGCCTTACCAAACTCCTGGCCAGCGCAAAGGACACTCAGAAAGAATCTCTCACGCAGCAACTCGACCTCGCCAAGGCTCGCCAGGAATTAATCGAAGACGAAATCGCCGACGGGCACTCGGACCTGGAGCGGGCCGGCGGCGATCCACAGAACCGAATCCAGCGCATGGTCGATGAATACAACGCCTCGGAGCAAAGCAGCGGCGGCCAACTGGATCTCAGCATCGTCGGAAGGCAGGCGAGTTCGACGCTGCCGGTTTCCAATTCATTTCTCTCGCGTGCGCGGGCATGGTATGCGCTGCAATTGGTTGCCGGACGCATCAGCCAGGAGGAACGCGAGGCGGCCGCGTCGGTAGCCACATTTTCCGGAACGCACGACAAGCTCGAACAACAACTGGAACAGGCGCAATCGCAACAGAAGAAAAAATTGGCTGACGCGCCCGCCGGAAACGCCTCCGGGGTGAATTCAGCTAACAGTCCGTCCTCCCCATCCAGTCAAACCAGCGACGCCATTTCTTCCTACAAGTCGCTGACCGCGTTGCAGAAAAGAATGTCCGGCCTGGACAGCCGCATCCGCAATCAGCAAGACCTCGCGGGAGTCTACGGGCAGTGGAGCGCGCTGGTGGCTTCGCGCCGCCGCGATCTGCTGCACAGCCTGCTCATTTCCATTGCCTTGATGCTGGCCATCGGTCTGGCGGTCCTGCTGACGACTTACTTTCTGGAGCGAATGTTCGCCCGCGTGGAGCCCGATCAGCAAAAACTCCTGACTCTGCGCTCGATCGCGCACATTGTCACGCGCGCGGTGGGCGCCATTCTGATTCTGCTGATCATTTTCGGCATGCCCAGCCAGATGGCTACGGTTCTGGCCCTCGCCGGCGCCGGGCTTACGGTCGCGATGAAGGATTTTATCGTCGGCTTTTTCGGCTGGTTTGTGTTGATGGGGAAAAATGGAATTCGTCACGGCGATTGGGTGGAAATCAACGGCGTGAGTGGCGAAGTCGTCGAAATCGGACTGTTCCATACCGTGGTCCTCGAAACCGGCAACTGGAACGATGCCGGGCATCCCACTGGTCGCCGCGTGACGTTCGTCAACAGCTACGCCATCGAGGGACACTACTTCAATTTTTCCACATCCGGCCAATGGCTCTGGGACGAATTGCAGCTCGCCCTCCCGGTGGAGCAGGACCCGTATCCCATCGCGGAAGAGATTCAGAAGATCGTGACGAAGGAAACCGAAGCGAACGCGCGTCTTGCGGAACAGGAATGGGGACAGATGGGAAGCGCGCGCGGAGTTCGCCCGTTTTCAGCCGGCCCCGCGATCAGCGTTCGCCCGGCCAATCTTGGATTTGAAATTGCGGTGCGCTACGTGACTCGCGCGAACGAGCGCCACCAGCAGAGGGCGAAACTCTATCACGACATTGTCGAGCTGCTTCGGCGGAAAAATATCCCCCAGCCGGCCCAAGCCGGGCCCGCCGCGGCTTCTGCAACGTAATCCGGAGTTTCTCACCAATAATGCCGCGGGCGCCTCTCTATGCGGAACTACAATCCCGAATGGAACGATGAAATCTTGGGGTTTGGTGGCGCAGGCTTCTGAGCCTGTGTGGTAACTCGATTTCGAACACGCCAGCGGCTAAAGCCGTGTTGATTCTGCATACTTTACGGCACGGCTGAAGCCGTGCCCTACAAAGATTTCACAGTTTCCACACAGGCTCTTCTGCCTGCGGCGGTTCGTCCTTGCAAAGACCGAAACCCAACAGGCTTGAAGCCTGTTCTACTCGTGCGCGTATTGCTGGCCGTGCTGCCCGATGCTAGGATGGCTGCTTCCATGACCCAGCAAGTTCTATCCCGCCCGCGCATCGGCGTACCGTGGCGAACCGCCGCGGAGGAAACTGCGAAGCGCCGCGCCAAAATCGACAAATACCTGCGTGCCGTGGGAAGTGCTGGCGGCGAAGCTGTGCTGCTCTCTCTCGCCTCCGGGGCCGAAAACGTGAAGCGCGAGGCGGAAAATTTGGACGCGTTCCTGCTCACCGGGAGCCCGGCAGATGTCGATCCTGCACACTATGGCGCGAAGCGCCACGCAGCCACTGCCGATGCGGACGCCGCCCGCGAGCGAACCGATTTCGCTTTGCTCGAACACGCGCTGGCCGCGGGCAAACCCGTCCTCGCCATCTGCTACGGGATTCAGTCGCTGAACGTTTTTCTCGGCGGCAGCCTTGTCCAGGACATTCCCACCGAGCTTGGCACGAAAGTGTGCCACAGTCCCGAAGAGGATGATCTTCCCGGGGGAGGCGAAGCGCCGGATGCCATGCACGCGGCAAGTGTCGATCCCGGGCGCGTGTTCACGCTCTCGGGCGCGGCTCAGGCGGAGGTGAACTCTTCGCATCACCAGTCGGTGCTGGAACCGGGGCGCGGTCTGCGCATCACGGCGCGCGCGCCGGACGGCGTGGTCGAGGCAGTCGAGTGGACGGACAATTCGAATTGGGTCGTGGGCGTGCAATGGCATCCGGAAAGAATGACGGCGGATGCTCTGGCGCAAGCATTATTCCGCGAACTTGTCACCGCCGCCCGGCTGGCGCGGACCGAGAAGTAGCGAGTAGGTTCTAGCAGCACAGGCACCCGCCGCGGCGGGCCTGTGCGGGTTTTGCAATCATCGTTGGGACGGGTAGTCTGAGCGTGCGACTTACAAAATCGCACAGCCAAGAATGGCTGTGCGATTCGACTTTTTCCACAAGCGGGTTAAAACCCAGGAACTCTCGTTCGCCCGCGAGGATTTATTCCATTCGGACGCCCCTAAAAAAGTGCTTCCTGATCGGGTAACGGCGGTATACTCCCCCCGCACTTCAACTTGGCGGAGCCGAGCATGGCCATTCTCCCCGGGAAAACGATAGGCCCCTACCAGATCCTCTCCGCGATCGGCGCCGGAGGCATGGGCGAAGTCTATAAAGCCCGCGACACGCGGCTCGACCGCACCGTCGCGATCAAAGTTCTGTCCGCGCATCTGGCCGATCGCGCGGACCTGCGCGAGCGTTTCGATCGCGAAGCGCGAACCATTGCCGGTCTGAATCATCCGCACATCTGCACGCTCTTCGACATCGGCCACCAGGACGGAATTAACTATTTGGTAATGGAGTACCTGGAGGGAGAAACACTGGCGGACCGTCTGAAAAAGGGCCCGCTGCCGATGGAGCAGGTGCTGCAGTACGCGATTGAGATTTCGGACGCGCTGGACAAGGCCCACCGCAACGGCATAACGCACCGGGACCTGAAGCCGGGCAACATCATGCTCACGAAATCGGGCACGAAGCTGCTGGACTTTGGCTTGGCCAAATTGCAGCAAGAAGCAAAGCCCGCTACTCCATTCTCGGAGCTTCCGACGATCCAGGGCGGTGAGACCGCCGAGGGAACGATCCTGGGGACGTTGCAATACATGGCGCCCGAGCAAGTGGAGGCCAGGCCGGTGGATGCCCGCACCGACATCTTCGCTTTCGGCGCGGTGGTCTACGAAATGGCCACTGGCAAGAAAGCCTTCGAAGGCCGGAGCCAGGCCAGCTTGATCGCCAAGATTCTGGAGACCGATCCGCCGCCTATCTCATCCCTCCAGCCGGTGACGCCGCCCGCGCTCGATCGCCTGGTGAAAAAATGTCTGGCCAAGGAACCGGAAAAAAGATGGCAGGCGGCCAGCGATGTATGCGACGAACTGAAATGGATTGCGGAGCAGGGACAGGGGTCGCAAGCCGCGATGCTGGCACCCAGCACAGCAAAGCGTGGCGTCCGCGAGCGTCTCGGCTGGATGGTGGCCGCGTGTGCCATCCTCGTTGCGGTCGTGCTCGCCGCAGCGGTCTTCTACTTCCGCCGGCCTTCGGCGGAACTGAAGGTCGTACACTTTACTGTTGCTTCGCCGGAAAAGCAAAACTTGCCGTTGAATGCCCTCGGCCCGAACTTCTTTAGTGTGTCTCCAGACGGCAGTAAGGTGGCATTTGTAGCGGTGGACGCCGGTGGCCATTCCCAGCTTTGGCTTCGCGACTTCGATTCCCCAACCGCGCAGCCGCTTCCTGGGACCGAGGATGCATGGGCTCCCTTTTGGTCGCCGGATAGCCGCTTCATTGCTTTCGATGCTGGTTCGCTCAAGAAGGTCCCGGTTACCGGAGGGCCCGCCGAAACCATCACGGCTTCGTCGGCCGACTCTGGGGGAACCTGGAATCGCGATGGGGTCATCTTATTTTCGACCGGTCCAGGGAGTTCGATTCTTCGCGTCCCTTCAGCAGGTGGTTCGGCGACTCCTGTCACCTCATTGGACGCATCCCAGCCGGCGCTCAGTCACGATTGGCCATACCTTCTACCGGATGGAAAACACTTTCTCTACACAATCATTGCTTCGAATTCGCAAAATAGTGGGATATACGTGGGATCGCTTGATTCGAAAGACACGAAGCTGATTCTGAAGGCCTATTCTTCCGCACTTTATGCTCCCCCGGGTTATCTTTTGTTTAACCGGGCGGGAACCTTGTTTGCTCAACCCTTCGACGCGGATCGCCTGGAGCTGAAGGGTGATGCCATCCCCATCGCCGAAGGCGTCCAGTTCAATGCTGCGACCGGCCGGGCGGCGGTCACCGTCTCCTCGAACGGCGTGCTGGCTTACCGATTGGTACCGACAGCCGCACAGAACAAGCTAGTCTGGGTGGACCGGAAAGGGTCGGAGCTAACATTGACCGCGCCGCCCCACGCCTATCGAAACCCACGGCTCTCCCCCGATGGCCAGCGCGTGGCCGTTACGATTGACGAGTTGGGGAGCCAGGAGTGGCTTCTGGATATCGGGCGGGGCACATTGACTCGGCTGACCTTCGAAGGGAGCTACAACGGCGCTTTGGCCTGGACGCCTGATGGAAAGAGAGTCGCATTTGGATCGGACAGGGCGGGGCAGCGGAACCTGTTTTGGCAACTGGCAGACGGCAGCGGCGGGACGGAGCGGTTAGCAACGAGCGACCGATCGCAAATCGCAAGCTCCTGGTCTCCCGACGGACAGACGCTGGCCTTCGAGCAAATCAACCCCGGTACTGGTTACGACCTATTGGTTTACCGGCTCGGGGACCGAAAAGTGGAGACGTTCCTGCAAACACGGTTCAACGAAGTCGCTCCTAAATTTTCGCCCGACGGCCGGTGGCTGGCTTATGCCTCGGATGAGTCGGGCCGCAACGAGGTTTACGTCCAGCCTTATCCGGGGCCCGGAGGCAAATGGCAAATTTCGACGGAAGGCGGTACGGAACCCGTTTGGGCGCGCGACGGAGAACTCTTCTACCGGAACGGAGACAAGATGATGGCCGTGGGGACGACCACCAAGGCGAACTTTTCCGCGGATACGCCGAAGGTGCTCTTCGAGGGGCACTACGCCACTTATAATACAATGCCTGCCTATGACGTCACGCCCGACGGCCAACGATTCCTGTTAGCGAAGACTGCAATGCAAGGCCCGCAGGAAATCAGCGTCGTGCTGAACTGGACGGAAGAGTTGAAGCAGAAAGCTCCCGCGGGAAAGCAGTAACGGCGCTCGTCGCCAACCGATCCGGATTGCAGGACTTGGTCTAAATTCGCGAAAGTCGCTCCACTTGGTAGTGTCCTGATTTGAAAATCGTCGCGATAATTCTGACATTTAGGAGGTCGGGGCTTCAGCCCCGACGTTCACGTTTGCGCCTTAGTGGGCTTTAGCCCCTGAAGCTTCAGGGCCTGAAGGCCCCATTCGTCTGCCGCTGTTCGTCCGACCTGAAGGTCGGACCTCCTGAAGAGCAAACCCAAATTCGATTGCGGGAGAGAGACCGGGATTAAGGCAGATTCCTCGTATGAGCTCGTCTTAAATTTTGCGCCCCGGCGTGTTAGACTCGCTTCCCTTTCCTTTTCATGGAAAATCAAACTTAGTTTAAGCGAAGGAGAATCTGGTGAACTATTATGGTGGCAAAGAATTAGCTGCAAGTTTTCGCACGGTCCGCAAGAACACGCTGGCGATTGCGGAGGACATTCCTGAAGACAAGTACGATTTTCGGCCCATGCCGGAGACGCGCAGCGTTCGCGAGCTTTTGGCGCACATCGCGCTGAGCAACGGCTTTCAAAAGGCGATCCATGCCGAGCAACGCTTGACGACCCTGGCGGGATTCGATTTTCCTTCCTTGATGAAACGCCTGTCTGCGGAAGAGAAAGCGCCGCGCACCAAGGCCCAAATGATTGAACTCCTCGCCACGGATGGCGAGGCGTGGGCCAAGTGGATGGAAGGGCTCGACGACAAATTCCTGGGCGAGGTTCTGACCATGCCCCCGGGAGGAACGCCCCCCACGCGCACGCGCTTCGATATGATCCTCTCCGTGAAAGAGCACGAAATGCATCACCGGGGACAGTTGATGCTGATCGAGCGCATCCTTGGCATCACTCCTCATCTCACGCGCCGGATGCAGGAGCGGTTCGCCACGAACGCCGCGAGAAAATAATAGGGCCAAGTAGCACAGGCTTCAGCCTGTGGGGGTTCGTCCTTGCAATGGCCAAAATCCACGGACTGAAGTCTGTGCTACTAAAGCTCCACGCATATTTAGAATTTTATGTTGTGAAAAATAGGGACTAGCTGGTTTTCCCGGCATACTGCAATTTCACGCGCGCGCTTTTTTCGGCCACCGATTTGGCGAGTTCTTCCTTGTAGGTGGTGAGGCGCCTGGCGATTTCCGGATCGGACGTGGCCAGAATTTCCGCCGCGAAAATTGCCGCGTTGACGGCGCCGGGCTTGTCGATGGCCATCGCCGCCACGGGCACTCCTGCGGGCATTTGAACGCTAGACAGCAGCGAGTCGATGCCGGAGAGCACCGTGGTTGCCATCGGCACCGCGACCACAGGCAGCGTCGTGACCGCCGCGACCACGCCCGCCAGGTGCGCCGCCCCTCCCGCCGCGACGATCACCACTTTCAGCCCGCGCGAAACGGCCGTCGAAGCGTACTCGTGCGTGCGAGCCGGAGACCGGTGCGCGGAAGTCACTTCAATTTCGTAGGGCACTTCAAATTTTTCCAGCATCTTCGCCGTTTCGCTCATCACCGGCAAATCTGTGTCCGAACCCATGATGATTCCCACGAGCGGCTTGCGGCTGTTCTTCGTTTCACTGGCCATGAATGCTCCCTGCTTTCCTGGTTGGTTTGTCGGTCCGTTCAAAGCGCGCCGGAGATGGAATCATCACCGCTAGGATGCGGCGCGCCCGCTCTGTCTTCCATTTCAACCCGGTCGCCCCGGCGGATGCGGCCGGACTGGACGACTCGGCACAACAGGCCGCGCCGCCCTCGAATCTCTTCCTGAAGACCCTGGCGGATTTCGTCCATCTGGTGGCACGGCCCGCACGGCTCCGTGACTTCGAGCAGAACCTCGCCGGCGCGCAGCCGCTGTCCGCGGGGCATTGTCCCGAGCGCGATCCCGCGCGTCGTGATGTTTTCCCTGGCGCGCCCCGGCGCGAGGCCGAATTCCTCAAGCGTCTCCAGATCCATCACTAAAACCTGGCGAGTGCTCCCGCTCCGTGCGTGAATGCAGTCCTTGAAGCCCTTATTTTCAACGGCAAACACTTCGTCGAATTCGCGCATGGGTTCGCGGTGCGCCAGGCATTTAAATAAGTGCAGGACTTCAGCCACGCGGCGCCTCCGCCGCGGCGCGCGTTTGCAGGTTCCCTTTGGCCCCGATATCGGTGCGGCACTGCGCGCCGTCAAATTGAATTTTACACGCGGCTTCGTAGGCCTTTTGAATCGCCTTCGGGAGAGTTTCAGCCGCGGCCGTTACGCCGAGCACGCGCCCTCCGCTCGTCACGACGGAATCGCCTTCGCGCTTCGTTCCCGCGTGAAACACGGCGACGTCCCGTAGCGCTGCTGCTTCCGCTAATCCAGTGATCTTTTTCCCCGTCTCGAACGAACCCGGATATCCGCTCGACGCCATAACAACGCAAACGCTCGCGCCGGGCTTCCACGCGGGCCTGATCTTGTCCAGCGTGCGCGAAGCCACCGCTTCAAATGCCACCGCGAGATCGAAATCCATCCGCATCATGATGGGCTGCGTTTCCGGGTCGCCCAGCCTGCAATTATATTCGAGAACCATGGGCCCGTTGGCCGTAAGCATCAGGCCGAAATACAAAAAGCCGGTGTATGGAATTCCCTCCTCGGAAAGTCCCGCAATCGTCGGGCACACGATGTCCTTGATGATTACCGATTCGTATTTCGGCGTAATCATACCGTCCATCGTGTACGCGCCCATCCCGCCCGTGTTGGGACCGCGGTCGCCATCGAAGACTCGCTTATGGTCGCGCGTCGGAGCCATGGGCACGAAGGATCGCCCATCCGTCAGGACGATGAAGGAAAGCTCGTCGCCTTTGAGCGCATGTTCGAGCAGCACGCGCGAGCCGCCCGCGCCGAGTTCGTGTTTCTGCATGAGCCGGCGGATGAACGTCTCCGCCTCCGCGCGCTCTTCCGTCACGAGGACGCCTTTCCCTCCGCACAACCCGTCGGCCTTCATCACAACCGGCCAATCCACAGCGTCAAGCGCGCGAATCGCTTCCATCGGGGATTCAAAATCGCCATAGAGCGTAGGCGTGGGGATGCCGTACCGGTCCATGAACTGCTTCGCGTAAATCTTGCTTCCTTCCAGCCGCGCGTCCCGTTGCGAAGGCCCCACCAGCCGCATCCCGCGGCATTCGAATTTGTTCCGGATCCCCGCGACCAGCGGCGCTTCCGGTCCCACTACGGTGAGGTCCGGCCTGAGCCGCTCGGCCAGGGACACCACCGCGCTCACGTCGCCGGCGTCCACGGGCACACATTCGGCGACGTCCTCAATCCCTCCATTGCCCGGCGCGCACCAGATTTTCTCGACTTCCGGCGACTGACGCAGCCGCCAGACCATCGCGTGCTCGCGTCCGCCGCTTCCGACCACCAGGATTTTCACAGTAGGCTCACGATAGTCGGAGGTCCCGCGACTGTCAACCCTGATGCGAATGGGGGTGGCTCATTAGAAAATAGATTCGGAATATCACCGGCGCTTGATCAGCGGCGGCAAGCTGAGGCGGTCGCTCGAGGAAGTTGTCCTCAATCGCGAAACTGGCGCGGGTGGATTGGCGGCTCCATTTAGTACGGGTTTACGAAATACAGAGGATTGGGGCCATTAATGCCGCTGCTTACCGGACTCGCGTCGATGAAGACCATCTGGTTCGCGCCAATCACGTAAAAAACTTCAGTTGCCGTAGTAGGAGCTCCGGCCGGTGTCGTGGCCGGTATCGACAATGTACCCCTGCCGGTAGCGGGGACCAAAATCTGCGCCGCGACGCCTGCTGCAAGGTCCTGGTCCAGAAATGTGTTAGTGGAAGCGGGCGGAAAGCGCTCGTCGAAAGCGAAATCGTAGATGCCGGAGGTGATAGTAGGAGCGAACGTGCCAACCAGGGTTTCCGCGTCGTTCACCGTTGAGCCCCTCGCGCGTAAGATCATCTGGCCCGAAATCGCCGAAAGTGCAAAAGGCGAGCCTGACTGTGCCGAGAGCGTTCCGGCCATGGCGCGGTTGCTGGTCCCGGGTTCAGCGTCGAGGATGAATCCCGTGCCGGAGGCGGTGAGATAGAAGACGGCGGAATCGAAGATGCCGTCTGAAAAACCGCCTGTCTCGGCGATGGTACCGCGACCAGTGGTCGGATCAAACACGACCGTCTGGATCGGGAGTGCGGGCACACTGACGATGGTACCGTCGTCATTGGAGTCTATGCTCAGGGTTCCCGCATTCGGGCCGGTGATTTGCAATTGCCCGACAGCTGAAATCTCGTTGCTGCTTGCGTCGACTCCAGCGACCCCAAATACGCTGCCCGCAGTGTTGACGGTAGTCGCGGTGAAGGAAGAAAGAGTCGTCTGCCTGGACGCGTCGGCGATCATAGTCCCGGTGGTGTCGTTTTCTACAGCCACAAACCGATTTGCCGTGATGGCGTAATAAGCGAAATTCTGCGTGCCGGAGGCAGGCACCAAGGCGTCATTGATGGTCAAGGTCAACGTCCCACGTCCGCTTGAGTCTGGCCCAGAGGAACCGAGGGCGACCGCAGCCGAGGTGGCAGCGGCCGTGTTGACCCCGGCGATGCTGCGATCAAAGAGGACATTGGTGCTGGCGCCGCCCGCTCCGAGCGTAAAGCGACCGAGTGCGGAGGTCGGAACAGCCGCATTTCTTCCGTTGAGTGTAACGATATAGTCTCCCGCCAAACTGGCAAGCGAGAAAACTGAGGAGTTTTGCAACTGGATCGTTCCCGCTGCGATGAAGTTGTTGGCGTCCTCGCTCATGATGTTGCCGAACGCGCCGCTGGACTGCAGGGCGATGCCGAATGCCAATGGGTGGGAGAGTGTTCCCACCGAGTTGGTTAACGAGACCGTGACTAGCGCACCTAGTTGGTTGGCGTCAAAGGAGTAAGTGCCGGCCAGCGAAGTGCTCGAACTTTGCGTTCCGCTGTCATTTTCGTCCACCTCGCCGGCCGAGATATGGCCCAGACCATCCGCTTTGAAGCTGCCGGCCATACCCATCGGGTTGCCAGTCGAGTCGAAGCCATCGAGCACGAAAGCGTACTGGCCGTTCAGGGCGTTGGGTTGCGGGGGCATGCTACCGAGGCTGCTGCCAGAGCCGCCGCACCCTGCCATCAAACCGACAGCGATCAACGTGATGGAAACAAGCAGGGTGCGTCTCATGTTCTCTCCTGGCGCAGCGAGATTTGGACCCTAATGACCAAGCCGGATAACCGAGGGTCTCGGAAGGCGGATGGTACTCCAACCTGGAGATGCATGAAAGTCAAAATTCTGTCAAATGAAACTTCCGATTTTGACCTCTGACTCGTGCAACGAACGCATCTCCCGGGCTCGACACAGCGGCCTTGGCGCCAAAGCAGGCCCCAACAGGAATTGCGAGGTTCCGGCCCCAAAGTTCCCGAGAAAAGAGATTTTCGGAATCCGGCCCCGTCAAATCCAGACGATAATTGACGCCTTTCAGTGACCCGACTACCATTCGGCCCGCCATTCCAGCACAATTTTCCGGCGGGCTCCAAGTAGAGCCCGCACCCGCTCCGGGCCGCTATTTGTTTCCCCTTTTGCTTGTCTGTTTCTTCGTTTCGGGCGCGGCCGGATTGATGGATCAGGTGGTGTGGAGCAAGGCGCTCGGACCAATTTTCGGCCACACGGCGCACTCGCGGCCGCGGCCCTTCCGCTAAGGCGGGAAATGCTACTTCGTGATTCCCATTTGCCACAAGGCGTATGCATAGTCGAAGGCCGCCTCATGTAAAGCGTCATAACGTCCCGACGAGCCGCCGTGGCCCGCGCCCAGGTTGGCCTTCAGCAGCAGGAGGTTCTTATCCGCCTTCGTGGCGCGCAACTTCGCGGCGAGCTTGGCGCCCTCCCAGTACGGGACCTGGCTGTCGTTCAGCGATACCTCGACCAGCATCGCCGGATAATTTCTCGCCGCGACGTTGTCGTACGGAGAGTAGCGAATCATGTAGTCAAAGGCGGGCTTCTCGTTCGGATTTCCCCACTCGATGTATTCGCTGGTGGTGAGCGGCAAGGACGCGTCCAGCATGGTATCGATCACATCCACGAACGGCACCTGCGCGATCACCGCTTTGAACAAGTCCGGGCGCATATTCGTAACCGCGCCCATCAGCATGCCGCCCGCGCTGCGTCCTTGAATGACGAGACGATCGGATGACGTGTACTTGTTCTTGACCAGGTATTCCGCGCAATCAATGAAGTCGTAAAAAGTGTTCAGCTTGGTCATCATCCGGCCCGCGTCGCGCCAATCCTCGCCGAGCTCGCCGCCGCCGCGGATGTAGGCCACTGCGTAGATCACTCCTCGATCGAGCAACGCCAACCGGTTCGATGAAAATGTGGGTGCCAGGGAGAGGCCATAGGAGCCGTATCCGTAGAGCAGCATCGGGGCAGTGCCGTCGAATCGCACTCCCTTTTTGTACACGATGGAAATCGGCACTTTCGTGCCGTCGCGGGCCACGGCCCAGATTCGTTTGTCTTCGTAACGGCTGGCGTCGAAGCCGCCCGGCACTTCCTGCTGCTTCAGAAGTTTTCGCTGGCGCGTGCTCATGTCGTAGTCGTACACGGAAAGCGGCGTCACCATCGATTGATAATTGAAGCGCACGACGGAGGTGTCGAATTCGCGGTTGTCGCCGAGAGAGAGATCGTAATCGGATTCATCCGTGGCGATGCGATGCGACTGCTTCGTCTTCATATCGATGATGCGCAAGTATTCCAGTCCGCCTTCGCGTTCGGACACCACCAGGTGCCCGGCAAACGTTTCCAGGCCGTCGATTTTTATCTTGGGGTTATGGCCGATGAACGATTTCCAGTTTTTTTCGGAGGGATCGCTGACGGGCGCGGTGACGACGCGAAAGTTTTTGGCGTTCTTATTTGTGGTGATGTAGAACTCGCCCTGGTAATAGTTCACATCGTATTCGTGGCCCTTTTCCCGGGGCACGACGATCTTCAGCCGGCCCGTGGGATTGTCGGCCGCGAGGTATCGAAACTCTCGCGAAGTCTTGGCCTCCGATTCGACGAGAATCATTTTCTTGTCGAGTGAGCGCTTGACATCGAGGTCAAAGAGTCCGTCCTTCTCCTCATACGGTAAATCGCTGCTCGCGGCGCCCACCGCGTGCCTCCAAAACCGATCGACACGCTTCGACACGGCGTTTTCGGTGGTGTAGAAGATCGTCTTGTTATCGCTCGCCCACACGACGGAGTCCACGCGTTCGATATGCTCGCCGAGCGTCTGGCCGGTGCGCAGATCCTTCACATACAGCGTGTACTGCCGGTAGCCGGTCGAATCAACGGTATACGCGAGCAAGTTGCCGTCGTCGCTCACCTTGAATTCGCCGAGACCCAGGAAGCTGTGCCCCTCCGCCAGTTTGTTCAGATCGAGCAGGATTTCCTCGGGCGCATCCTTGCTGCCCATCGTGCGGCACTGGTACGGATACTGTTTTCCCTCCTCGGTCCGGGAATAGTAAAAATACGGGCCCTGCCGCACCGGCACGCTCAGATCGGTTTGTTTCATGTGGCTGAGCATCTCTTTGTATAGCGACTCCTGAAAATCCTTGGTCGGCTTCATGACTTCTTCGGTGTAGGCATTCTCCGCTTCGAGGTACTTCATCACGTCGGGATCTTTTTTGTCGCGAAGCCAGAAATAATTGTCTTTCAGGGTTGTGCCATTGACCTGGGTGACGTGCGCCACCTTTTTTGCTACGGGCGGTTGCGGACTGGAATCTTGAGCCAGCGCCACGGGCGCGAGAAGCACGGCGGCAAGCGCGGGCCGCAACAAAAGTTCGCTAAGTTTTTTCATTTCGTTCTCCGTTAAGTCATCGCCGCGTTTGGCCAATTTGTTTCCGCTTTACTGGTCCCGAATGGATTTCAAGCCACCGGATAGTATACCTTCCGCGGAATTGACGCGGTGAATCGCCCAGACTACGATGCGGCCCGCCATGCCAGGACAATTTTCCGGCGGGCTCCAAGTAAAGCCCGCACCCGCTCCGCGCCGCTATTTGTTTCCCGCTTTGCTCGTTTGCTTTTTCTTTTCGGGCGCAGCCGGATTGATCGATCAGGTGGTGTGGAGCAAAGCGCTCGGACTGATTTTCGGCCACACGGCGTACGCGGTCGCCACAGTCCTCGCCGTATTCATGGCGGGGCTTGCTTCGGGGAGCGCATGGATCGGACGGCGTGGCGACCTCTGGGAACGGCCGATTGCGCTCTACGGGTGGTTGGAACTCGGCGTCGCCGCAACTGCCGCAATTTCTCTCGCGGGACTTGCCGGCGTCCGCGCGGTCTATGTGGCGGCGTATCCCTACGCCGGAGGAAACGCTAGCGCTTTGCTGGCGCTGCGGTTTGCGGGCTCGGCGCTGGTGTTGTTCCTGCCGACATTTCTAATGGGTGGCACGCTGCCCGTGCTGGTGCGCGGGCTCACGCGAAATGCGGCGGAGCTGGGAGCGCGCCTGTCACGCCTTTACTGGATCAACACGGCAGGCGCGGTTGCCGGGACATTCGCGGCGGGATTTCTCTTTCTGCCTTCGCTCGGTCTGCGGCGAACGCTTGGGATCGCTGTGGCGCTGAATCTAGCTGCGGGAGCGCTGGCGCTGGTTCTTGCGCGCGAAGAGCCAGCCTCGTCATCATCGGATGATTTGAGCTTGCCGGAAAAAGGGGAAGGCCCGCCTTCTTCCGTGCCATCGAGATTTTTCCTGATTTGTTTTGGAATCGTCGGCGCCACGGCCATGTCCTACGAAATCGGCTGGACGCGCCTGCTCTCGACGCAGCTGGGCAGCTCCACGTACGCGTTCACGCTGATGCTGGGCACGTTCCTCACGGGAATCGTTCTGGGGAGCGCTCTGTTCGAACGATGGAGCCGCCGCCGCGAGCCTGGCTCGATGACCTTCGCCGTCACGCAGACTCTTACCGCGCTCGCCGCGCTGGCATTCCTGGTTTTTTTCACGCGCCTGATCGAAGTGCTCCCGCCGATTCTGCGCGCGACGCACGAATCGTTTCGCGGCCTCGTGCTCGCCCAATTTGTCACCAGCGCGCTGGCGATGCTGCCCACGGCAGTGGTCTTCGGATTTAATTTCCCGGCGGTTGTAGTGCTGATTGCCGGCCCGCGTTCGGCCAGTGGAACTGGCGCGGGCGCCGCGGTTGGCCGCGCCTATGCGTGGAATACGCTCGGCGCGATCGTGGGCGCGATTGCCGCCGGCTTCTGGCTGATGCCGCGCCTGGGAAGTTTTCATTTGCTTGCGGCGACGGCGGCCGTGAACCTCGCTCTGGCCGCCGCGATTTCCTTTGCATCCACGCGGCGGCGGCCCTGGAAAATCCTGGCTGTCGCGGGAAATCTTCTCTTGCTCATTGCCGCTGCATTCATCGGTTTCTCAAATTATTTTTACGACCCCGCGGTCGCTTCGTTCAACACCATGATGTATTGGAATCTTTACGACCGCCCGCTGACGCTGCGGGAGAACGCGCACGTTTTGGACATCGTCTATTTCCGCGACGGCTTGAATGCCAACATTTCCGTCGCTAGGACGGATGATTACATAGGTCTTCGCACCAACGGAAAAGTGGACGCCTCGAATCGTGACGCGACGACGCAGCTTCTCCTCGGGCATCTCGCGGCGCTCGCGCATCCACCGCGGCGCGTGCTCCTCGTCGGATTCGGCAGTGGCATGACGGCGTCCGCGCTCGTCGGCTATCCGGAGCTGGAACGCCTGGACATCGTGGAAATCGAGCCCGCCGTCGTGGGCGCCGCGCCGCTGCTCGCGCGATTGAATCGCAACGTGCTCCTCGACCCGCGCGTGCACGTCACGTTCGACGATGCCCGCAATTTTCTCTTCACCACGCGCCGGAAATACGACCTGATTATTTCCGAGCCATCGAATCCCTGGATCGCCGGAGTCGCCACGCTTTTCACGCGTGAGTTTTATGCGGCCGTTCGCGGCCGGCTCGCTCCGGACGGCGTATTCGTGCAATGGATGCAGGCCTATTCCCTGTATCCCGAGGATTTGCGCATGCTCTTCGCGACATTCCTCTCTGAATTTCATGGCGCAACGCTCTGGCACGGTGACGCGCCGGACCTGATCCTGATGGCGCCCAGCCCTCCGTCAGGAGAAATACTCCAGCGCGCGCGGGCTCTCTATGAACTGCCGCGCCTGCGTGACGATTTCGCGCAACTCGGCATGGAAGAAGCATCTGGACTTTTCGGTTTTTACCTGCTCGATGACGACGGTTTGCGGAAGTTTTCTTCCGGCGCGCAATTCAATACGGACGATCGAACGCTGCTCGAATATCACGCCCCGCGATCCCTGCTCGTCCGCGGCCTGGAGGACAAGAACCGCGATGCGATTCTGCTGGAGCAGAAAAATACTCTGCCCGAGGATTTTCCGCCGGACGCGCGCGACGCGACGCTCGCTGCCTCCGCCGCGACATCGGTCAATCAAGAGGACGCGGACGGCGCCGAGCGTTTCTTGCGCGCCCTCGACAATCCTCCAGCCACCGCTCGCATCGCCACGATCCGCGGGCGTGCCGCGCTTGCCCATCCCAATTTTCAGACGGCTTTCCGCGCCTTCAACGCCGCATTGGCAATCGATCCCAAGTCTATAGACGCCGCATGGGGCCTGGCCGAAACCGACCGGCATTTCGGCAACAACGAAAAAGCACGCCAGGCATTCCAGCGGATTCTCGTGCGCGATCCCGGGAATTTAGCAACCCTCGAATCGCTCGTGAAACTCGATATGGATTTTTCGCGCTGGCCGGAAGCGGAAGATCTTCAGCGGCGCATCCTCGCCTCCGATCCGCATTCAGGCGCAGCGGCACTCGCGCGACTTGCTGAAATTCTGATGCGCGAGGACAAGCAGGACGAAGCCTATCAAACGATGATGGATTGTCTCGCGCAGGATCCGTACAACTATCAAACCCAGCTCAACCTGGGCGAATTGCTGGCCAAGCAAAAAAAATGGGCGGAAGCGCGCCGGCACCTCGAATTCGTGATGCGGTATTTCCCCGACCAGGATTCAGCAATCTATCCGCTCCTTCATCAGGCCGACCAGGCGCTAGGCGATCCATCGGCCGCAGCCAAAGCCGTGCGCTTCGGTCTGCGCATGTTCCCTGACAATTCGGAGCTGCAGCGCTTGAATTTGCTCTTAGGTAGGACGGGCTTCAGCCTGTCGCTTTTCGGTCTCTAACCCTGGTCCCAAATGGGACAGGCTGAAGCCCATCCTACAAAAAAAGGGCCGCCGAAGCGGCCCTCTCTTTGTTCACAATTTGCGATGGCTCGAAACGGACTAGTTCACTTTCGCCGAGGCTGCAACGGCCTTTGGCGCGCTCAAGTAGCCCGAGATTTTCTTGTCGGTGACAGTGTTAACCACCAGCTCCATCGGCTGGCGAGATCCGCCCGCGTAGAAGTAGATGGGTTCGTTGACGGATCGGTTCTTCTTCTCAAGGCGCGTGTCGTCAACGTACATCGCGATGGTGTACTGGTGTTTCTTTGCGCTGGCGCTGCGGAATTCAATCATCGTCTGGCCAACGTGTTCCTTCTGCCCCTTGGCAGTCAGCGTGAATTCATAGTAGTCGCGCTCGCCCATACGCTTGAGCTGCTCGAGTTCTTCGTGGTTACGCGCGATCAACTCGCCGTGCTCGCCCCGCAACTGTTCCAAGTTTCCCTTGGTCGAGTCGAGATCGGTCTTCACGCCGTTGACGTCGGTGCCGAGCGCCTTCACGTCATCCGCGCTGGCCTTTGTCGCCAGTGTGCTTTGCACGTCGTTCAGCTTCTTCGTATAATCGGCGCGGCTCTGCTTCACCTGGCTGCGGGCCGTTGCCAGTTGACCCTCCGTGAGTTTCAGCTTGTCGCCGACCAGATTTACTTCGGCCTGCAGCTCGGCGTTGGTGCGCTCCGCTTGTGCCATCCGCTGTGTGATTCCATCCTGGCTCGCCTGGAAAGTCTTGGTCTGTGCCGCCAGCGCTTGCTCCGCATCCCGTGCGTGGCCTCCGGCATTCCATGCCAAGCCCACACCCACGAGGGAGAGAATCGCCAGCCCAACCACGGCCATTCCCATCCAACGCGGTGAACCTCCCGTTGTCTCTTGGTAGTTCGCCTGTTCATCCATAAAGATAATCTCCTTTGCGATTTCCCTCGCGCTAGGTAGAAGTGCATGCGTAGAACCAAACGCGAATTCGGCGGCAAATACTAGGTTATCTTGCACTAAACAATGAACTTATCATTATTTTGGGATCAATTATTTCTCGGGAGTCGGCGGGATTAACGTGTAAGTTTTACCGGCGAATTCGGGTGTATAGCCGATAAAGATCTGAATTCATTGATTTTGATACATGACACACTTTATCTGGAAATTATACAGGAGTGAACTCCCGCTAAGTCTCACAATAGTAGCTGATTAAGCAACGCGTGTACGGTCAGCAGGGGTGGCTTCCACTTCGCGGTCAAAATAAACTTCGAGGGTGAGGGCTGCAGCATCAAAAACAGTTCGGCAATTCTGGCAATAACTCAGGTGGCGTTGGACTTCGCCCGCGACTTCGGGTGCCAGCCGGCCTTCCAAGTATTCGCAGATCAGACGGATCGTAGCCTTACAGGTCATGCCCACGGCGTTCCCCCGGTATCTAGCAACCTCTAAACATGCACGCCATAAGCCAAATCGTTTACCGGCCGTCAATATTTATAAACCAAGTGTTATGAAGTGTTTAAGCAAACATCAGAGGAGTAGGGGGAACCTACGAATCAGGCCAAAAGAGAGAGTTTTTTCTTATCGGGAATCATTCTTACCGCCGCGCAGAGCTTCCTCAACCCCGGGGCTATCGGTGACCCCCGACCCCTCCTACCACGATGCAGGAAGGTAGTTTACCGGGTAACCGTCATGTTGCGCAGGACCGCGATCCGCTCTGAGAGCGGTGGATGCGTGCTGAATAGACCCGATAGCACCTGACCCGCGCTCAAGGGCGCAACGATGAACAGAGAAGCTGTCGCCGGGGGAACATCCATGGGAATTCGCTTGTTGTAGGCGCCCAGTTTTTCGAGCGCACTGATCAGACCGTAAGGGTGCCCGACCATCCTAGCGCCGGACGCATCGGCGGCAAACTCGCGCTGCCGGGAAATTCCGAGTTGGATCACCATGGCGGCGATTGGCGCGACGATCAGCATCAAAAGCGCCGCCAGACCTCCGCCGCTCCGGTTATTATCACGCGAGCCGCCGAAGCCGCCAAAGATCATGGCCCAGCGCCCCATCGATGCGATCCATGTGATTGCGCCAGCCAATGTGGCGGCAATGGACGTGATGAGAATATCGTAGTTGCGCACATGAGAAAGCTCGTGCGCGATGACGCCTTCGAGTTCGTCATCCGTCATCAGTTCCATCAAGCCCGCGGTGACCGCGACCGAAGCGTGCGAGGGATTGCGGCCGGTGGCGAACGCGTTCGGCGCAGGCTGCGGAATGACGTACAACTTCGGCATCGGCAGATTCGCCTTGCCCACCAGCCTCTCCATTACTTCGTACAAGCGTGGAAGCTGTTCGCGTGTTACCGGTTGCGCTCCGCTCGACCTCAGCGCGATTTTGTCGGAGAAAAAGTAGGCCACGCCGTTCATCACCACGGCGATGATCAGGCCGAAGGTCATCCCTTGCTGGCCGGCAATCGCATCGCCGCCCAGAACCAATAGCATCGTCAGGGCCGTCAGTAAGAATAGAGTCTTTATCGCTCTCATGATTTCACCTAAATTAAGCCGCCAATTCAGTCTAGAAGCTTCCGCCGGGCGCGTCAACTTGAGGCGCGCCCGCAAAATATAACTTACCGCCGCCGTCCGGATTTTGCCGTGGAGACGGCGGTTTTGGCTGCCTCCGGTTTTGCCACAGGCTCTTGCGCGTCTTTCTGTTCCACGCGCTCGAATCGCATGGAATCCGTGTTCGGGTCGATATCGACGCGCACCAGATTTCCCGGCAAAACGCTGCCGTCGAGGATGCGCATCGCGAGCGGATCCTGCACGAGGCGCTGGACCGTGCGGCGGAGGGGACGCGCTCCGTAGGCAGGATCGTAACCGTCGCGGACGAGCCTGTCGCGCGCCGCGGGCGTCAGTTCAATGCGAACTTTGCGTTCCGCAAGCAGGCGCATAACCTTGGCCAGTTCAAGGTCGATGATCTTGTTGAGCTGTTCCTGACCAAGCGGGTTGAACAGCACAATGTCGTCGATGCGGTTGATGAACTCCGGACGGAACGCCTGCCGCAAGGCTTCCATCGCTTCCTTGCGAGCGCGTTCGGGATCGCTTCCCGCCAGATCGAAGAGGGCGCTCGATCCCACGTTCGACGTCATCACCAGCACGGCGTTGCGGAAATCGACGGTGCGGCCCTTGCCGTCGGTCAGGCGGCCGTCCTCCAGAATCTGCAGCAAAATGTTGAACACGTCGGGGTGCGCCTTTTCGATTTCGTCGAAAAGAATTACCGAATACGGATGGCGGCGCACTTGCTCCGTGAGCTGCCCGCCTTCTTCATAGCCGACGTACCCAGGAGGCGCGCCAATCATGCGCGAGACCGAATGCTTTTCCATGTATTCGGACATGTCGAGACGGATCATGGATTTCTCGTCGTCAAATAAAAACTCGGCAAGCGCGCGCGCGAGTTCCGTTTTCCCGACGCCCGTGGGGCCGAGAAAAATGAACGAACCGATCGGCCGGTTGGGATCGGAAAGACCCGCGCGATTTCGCCGGATGGAATTCGCGACGCGTTCCAGCGCCGAATCCTGCCCGATGACGCGCTGGCGCAGGCGTGTTTCCATCGTGACGAGTTTCTGCGCTTCGCCTTCGAGCAATCGTCCTACGGGAATTCCCGTCCACTTGCTCACCAGCTTGGCGATGTCCTCTTCATCGACTTCTTCCTTCAGCATGCCGCCGTTCTTCTGCACCTCTTCGAGATTTTTCTGCGCGGCGGCGATTTCCCTTTCGGCCGTCGCGAGTTTGCCGTAGCGAATCTCCGCGACCTTCGCCAGATCTCCGCTCCGCTCGAGGCGCTGCTCCTCCGCCTTGAGTTGTTCGATCTGTTCCTTGACGCGGCGAATCTTGGCGATGGCGGTTTTTTCCACCTGCCACTGCGCCTTGCGCGCGTTGGACTCCTCGCGAAGTCCCGCAAGCTGCGAATCCAGTTGTTTCAGCCGCTCCTTGGAATGCGCGTCGGATTCGCGGAGCAACGCCTGCCGCTCGATTTCCAGCTGCATGATACGCCGTTCGATTTCGTCGATCTCCACGGGCAGCGAATCGAGCTGCATGCGCAGGCTCGCGCCGGATTCGTCGATCAAATCGATGGCCTTGTCCGGAAGAAAACGGTCGGTGATGTAACGGTGCGACAGCGTGGCCGCGGCCAGGATCGCGGCGTCCTTGATGCGCACGCCGTGGTGCAGTTCGTAGCGTTCTTTCAACCCGCGCAGAATCGCAATCGTGTCTTCGACGGAAGGCTCGGCGATCAGTACGGGCTGGAAGCGCCGCTCGAGCGCCGGATCTTTCTCGATGTATTTTCGATATTCGTTGAGCGTGGTCGCGCCGATCGCGCGCAATTCGCCGCGCGCGAGGGCGGGCTTCAACATGTTGGAAGCGTCCATCGCGCCTTCGGCCGCGCCCGCGCCTACCAGCGTGTGCAACTCGTCGATGAACAGTATGATCTGTCCTTCGGATTCCGTGATTTCCTTCAGCACCGCTTTCAAGCGGTCCTCGAATTCGCCACGATATTTCGCGCCGGCAACGAGCGCGGCAAGATCCAAAGCCACGACGCGCTTGGGACGCAACACTTCGGGCACATCGCCCGCCACGATTCGCTGCGCGAGGCCCTCCACCACGGCGGTCTTTCCAACGCCAGGCTCGCCAATCAGCACTGGATTATTTTTCGTGCGGCGCGCGAGAATTTGCATGACGCGGCGGATTTCATCGTCGCGGCCGATCACCGGATCGAGTTTGCCCCGCCGCGCGAGTTCGATCAGGTCGCGCCCATATTGTTCGAGCGCGCGAAACGTCGATTCCGGATTTTGCGACGTCACGCGATGGCTGCCGCGCACCGAGGTCAACGCCTGCAGGATCGCTTCGCGGGAGGCGCCATACTTGGCCAGAAGTTCCGCGGCCTCATCCTTGCGAATCGTCGCGATCGCCAGCAGAATGTGCTCGGTGGAAACGTATTCATCCTTGAATTGCTCCGCTTCGACGAACGCGCCCTCGAGGGCTTTGTTCGCTGCCGGGCTCATTTGCTGCTGCACCGCTCCCGTAACTTTCGGGATGCGGCCGAGCCGAGCTTCAATCTCACTCGCGAAAGTATCCGGACGCACGCCCAGCCGCGCGAGCAGAGGCGGGACGATGCCGTCGTGCTGTGCGACGAGCGCGCCCAGAAGATGCAGCGGCTCGATCTGCTGATGGTCGTGACGCCCGGCAATGTCCTGCGCCGATTGAACGGCTTCCTGGGCTTTCAATGTAAATTTATCAAAGCGGATCATTGGTTCTTACCTCGCATGTCGAAAGGTCTCGAGACGAGCAAGCAAAGTATGTGAAGGTTGGTTACGGGAAACACCCTCCAGTTCATCCTGGCGATATAACTACGAACACATAATAAAATATGAGCATGTTTTTGTCAAGTATGTTCTGATCTTCCTACAGAGAGGAGTTATATTTCGTATGTTGATGTAAAATAACGGCTTAATCGAATTATTGGAAAACACAGATTGCGCTACTCGTGGCCATTGCCTTATAGTCAGCATGCTCATCCATGCGTCTTTCTGACTTCCAATTCGACCTTCCTCAGAACCTCATCGCCCAGCGACCGCTCCCTCAGCGAGATGCCTCACGAATGCTGGTCCTAGATCGCGAGAGGCTCGGCTGGAAGGATTCGACATTTCGCTCGCTGCCTGACTTGCTCCGCGGCGATGAACTGATCGTGGTGAACAACGCGCGCGTCATTCCGGCGCGTCTATTTGGCCGCCGGGAAGGCGTTCGCTCCGAAAAGCCTGGACACAATCGCCGCGCCGCACGAGAATTTTTGTCCTCTCAAATTGAAATTCTTCTAACGAGGCAGGTCGCTCCCGAGGAGTGGGAAGCTTTGGTCCGCCCCGGACGGAAGATCCGTGTAGGAGAGCGCGTCGAATTCGGAGACGGAGAACTTTCCGCCGAAGTGGTGAGCCGCGGCGAGTATGGCCTGCGCCGAATCCGTCTGACGGCGAAGGGTGACGTTACCCAAGCGATCGAACGCCTCGGCCACGTTCCGCTGCCGCCCTACATTTCGCGCGAGGACGAACCGGCGGACCGCGAGCGTTACCAGACGATCTTTGCCGATCATCCGGGAGCCGTAGCCGCGCCGACAGCCGGCCTGCACTTTTCCCCCGCGATTCTCGAAAGGCTGCGACAGCGCGGCATCGAAATGGCCGCCATCACTCTGGACGTCGGCCTCGGCACATTCCAGCCCATCCACGAAGAGGAGATCGAGCGGCATCAAATTCATTCCGAGCGCTACGAAATTCCCGAAGCCGCGGCAGCCGCGATTTGCAAGGCGCGCCGCGACGGCCGGCCAATCCTTGCGGTGGGGACAACCGTGGTGCGCGCGCTCGAGGATGCCGCGGAGAAGTCCGCCGTACGGCATGGCGAAAAGTGGGACGCGGCGAAATCTCTTGTCGAGCCCGGCCCCGCGGAAGCGGGCATTTTCATTAAGCCGGGCCACGCGTTTCGCGTGGTCAATCAACTGCTGACGAATTTCCATTTGCCCGAATCCACACTGCTCATCCTGGTCAGCGCTTTCGCAGGGCGCGAACTCATCCTGCGTGCGTACCGGCACGCCGTCGACGCCCGCTACCGCTTTTACAGTTATGGCGATTGCATGTGGATTACGTAGATTCCTCAGGGGTGGACCATATTTCGATAAGACCGCTTCCCATGCGGAATCCAGTGACTGGCTCCGGCCCGGAAACCTCGTAACGAGGCGGGCGCTGTCCTGGACACAAATTTGGCCGCTATGATATGGTCCCGTCCGTGAAACGCTTCGCGCTCCTGCTCCTGTTGGCCATGTGGGCGAGTCCTTTGTTGGCGGCTTCCTCCGGAGAGGCCGTTTATCAGAAGCGTTGCGCGGTGTGTCACGATCAGATCAACGACCGCATCCCTCCTCGCGAGGCGCTGCAGAAGATGCCCTCGGCGCGAATCCTCCGAGCGCTCGATGCAGGGCCGATGATGGCCATCGCATTCACTATCAGCAGGGAAGACCGCATGGCCGTGGCTTCCTATTTAGGGACAAACGCGCCCGTGGCTGGGCCACCCGCTGCGGCGTTCTGCGCCGACCGCAAAGTGAAGCTAGCCGCCACGCCAAAGACTTCATGGAACGGATGGAGTCCCGGCCTGACCAATGCGCGGTTTCAGCCGGGCGATTCGGCCCGGTTGAGTACCGATCAAGTGCGCCGGCTTAAGCTGAAATGGGCTTTTGGCTTCGATGGAGACGTGACGGCGTTCGCGCCGCCCACGGTCATCGATGGCCAGGTATTCGTTGGAAGCGCCGGCGGACTGGTCCACGCCATGCGCGCCGAGACGGGCTGCCTGCAATGGGTGTTTCAGGCGAACGGGCCGGTGCGGTCCTCCATTCTGGCGGTGCCGCTCGGCGGCCAACACGCGCTGCTTTTCGGGGATATGACGGGCTGGTTCTACGCGGTTAAGGCGGAAACGGGCAAACTGCTTTGGAAAGTCCAGGTAGAAACGCACGATTCCACGCGGCTCTCCGGCGGGCCTGCTGTCCATGATGGAACCGTTTACGTGCCGGTGGCGTCGTGGGAGGAAACGCGCTCCGCCGATGCGGATTACGCGTGCTGCACCTTCCGTGGCAGCGTGGTAGCGCTTCGCATTCGTGACGGCAGGCAGCTGTGGAAGACCTGGATGACCGGCGTTCCTGTGGAGAGTGGCAAGAGTTCACGCGGCACGATAAATTTTGGACCTTCTGGAGTCGGGGTCTGGTCCGCGCCTACGGTGGACGCAAAGCGCAACCTTCTCTATGTGGGTACCGGAGACAATTATTCGGCGCCCGCGACAGACACAAGCGATGCGGTGATCGCGCTCGATCTGGCGACGGGACGCATGGTCTGGTCCCGACAGTTGACCGCACAGGATGTCTTTAACGGGATTTGCGCAGGTGACCCCAAGACCTGCGGCCCGGATTTCGATTTCGGCTCTTCGCCGATTCTGACTCATGCGCCGGATGGCCGCGAACTGCTGCTAGCCGGACAAAAGTCGGGGATTGTCTGGGCGCTCGATCCCGTGAAGAAGGGCGAGGTTGTGTGGCAGGCGCGCGTCGGTAAGGGCGGCACCAACGGCGGCGTGCAATGGGGTATGGCCACGGATGGGCTGCATGTCTTCGCGACAGTATCCGACGTCAAGCGTTCGCGGCAGACCAGTCAGACCGACACGCGCCGGAATCTTCTGGATCCGAACGTGGGTGGTGGCCTCACGGCCCTGCGCGTTGCCGACGGCAGCCAGGAGTGGCATGTTGCAGCAACGCCCTGTCCGGAAGGCGCGCCCGTGGGCTGCAGTCCCTCCCAGCCGGGCGCGGTGACGGAGATTCCGGGCGTGGTATTTGCGACCTCGACCGATGGGCACATTCGCGCGCACTCCGCCGAAGATGGCGAGTTGCTGTGGGATTTCAACACCATGCGCGATTTCGTTACGGTGAACGGCGTGAAGGGCCGCGGGGGCTCGATCGACGGTCCAGGAGCGGTGGTAGTCAACGGCATGGTGTTCATCAGCTCCGGGTATCCGCGCAATGGAGGCGTTCCCGGAAACGTGCTGCTGGCGTTCAGTCCCGAGTAGCGGCAGGGAATCGGCGAACGGACCAGGTCATTTCTCTAGAAGCCCTACCAGAGGATTTTAATAACGGTAGCTTCGCCGCACACAGTTTTTTTTCATTCTGGCCATGGGACAAGCTGAAGCGAAATCAAGTAGGCAAGGGTAGGCGCCTGGCCGAGATGAGAGCATTGCGATAAGCGGCGGCCACTCATCGAAAACTAGACCGCGAGTGATTTCCCAAGCCAAGCATGCGCCGTCCCTGATATCGTCTATAATCTGAGCGGGTCGAGGGTGTAGCTCGGGTACGTCATTCGGGTTCGTCATTAACGATGCGATTTCTCCTGTTGAGCGATATTCATGCGAATGTCACTGCGCTCGATGCCTGCCTCGACGCGGTGAAGGGGCGTTGGGAACGCGTCTTCTGCCTAGGCGACATCGTCGACTACGGACCCGACCCGGACGAAGTGGCCGAGCGCGTGAAGGCGCTTTCGCCCGTCATCATTCGTGGCAATCACGATAAAGCTGTCGCGGGGCTGACCGACCTTGAGGATTTCAATCCCATGGCGCAACTTGCGGCGGAATGGACGCGCCAGCAAATGCGGCCCGAGAATCTGGAATATATCAAGCGATTGCCTGCCGGACCGATTTCGGTGGACGGCATTACCCTGGTACATGGAGCCTTCGAGGATGAGGACGAGTATGTCTTCGTCCCCGGGCAGGCCATGGGCGGCCTTCTCGAATCACCCACGGACGTGACATTTTTCGGGCACACGCATCATCAAGGCGGCTTTTCCTACCGCGCCGGGCAAATTGGCATGATTCAACTCCACCCGGATCATGGGCCGAAGTTCGCGGCCCTGCGAATGGAACCGGGGACGCGCTATTTGCTAAACCCGGGCTCGATCGGCCAGCCGAGGGATGGGGATCCGCGAGCTGCGTTCGCCATCGCCGATCTGGATCACCACGTCATTGAATTTTGGCGTGTGCCGTATGATATTGCCGCGGTTCAAAAACGCATGGAGAAGGCCGGCCTGCCCTTTCCGCTGATCGAGCGGCTCGGAGCGGGCCGCTAGCCGGCATTTTGTAGCGCCCGCCTTCAGGCGGGCATCGTGGATTTAAGCACATGCCCGCCTGAAGGCGGGCGCTACAGAATCGAAACGAGCTGCCAACTAGGCTCGGAAGGCTACGCCACGGAGGCGAAAGAGGAGGATTTCCGACTTGATCCCCACCGAAGAACGCAGCCAGCTGCCGGTCGCATTTCTGGTCGGAATAGTCATCGTATCGTTGCTGGTTGGCGTAGCTGTGCTGGTCAGCCGGTACTCGACTCCGGCAGGTTCGGAAGTCGAGAAGCCATTGCCGGTGGGGCCGGCCGAGCAGGCCTACGCGTCGCAAATCCATTTTCTCGAGCCCAAGATGAGCCGGGCGGCGAATTTCCTGAATCAGGAAGTGACCTACGTGTTTTGCACGGTCGAAAACAGCGGCGAACGCAAGATCCAGCAAATTGAAATCACGATTGAATTCCACGACCCTTTCAACCAGGTGATTTTGCGCGACAAGCAGCGTCTGTTTCTTCCGACCGCGCCGCCCTTTCTTCCCGGCCAGCAAAGGGACGTCCAGATCCCCTACGAACACATTCCCGCGCAGTGGAATAATGTCTTCCCTTCGATCGTCGTGAGCGGACTCGCATTCAAATAACCGGTCCGCGCTTCTCAATGGAACGCTCCTCGAATCCTCGCAATCGCGCAGGCTGATGCGCGGGCTTCTAAGTAGCACAGACTTCAGTCTGTGGGGTTTGGTCCTGCCTGGCCTTCGGAAACCCCACAGACTGAAGTCTGTGCTACTTGTCACGAAAAATGACTTCCTCTTTTCGCTCTCTTATTCGATAATTCGCGCCGATGGAGCTGGCCGCCGAATTGCGTCGGGCCCTCGATGGACTGTGCGCCATCGGATCGCCCGAAGTGCGGGAAAATGGAGAATGGCTGGCGGGGCTCGAAGGAGTGCAATACGAGGTGAGCGCGCAGGGCGAAGCGGCGCTCTTGCATTTGTGGAGCGCCCAGCAATCCCTGGTTCGCCGTGTGCTCCGAGTCGCAGAAGAATCGCGCGATCGCGTTGTGCTCGAAGTCAGCCGTTTTGGCTACTCAAGGCACGCGCAGCTTGAGTTCGTTGCGGGCGGCGTCTCTCGCGAAACGCGCCGCGTCGAGCGCGAACAATTTTCCAGCCGCCTGGGCAGGATCTTGACGGATCATTTCCCAGATGAAACCGTTGAGTCGCTGGCGACCTCCGCGGACCTGCACCATTCCATTTCGGGCTCGTACACGCGAGGCCTCGTCCGCCGCGGTTCACAAGCATATGCCGTGCTTGCGGCGTCACCCAAAGAAGATGGCGCAACGATCGACGGCATCCTGACGTTCGGCCTGATCTGGCTTCAGCTCGCACGGGATCGCGCGCGGCGGTATTCGGTTCACGGGTTGCGGCTGTTCTTGCCGCGCGGCAGTTCCTCTGTCACTGCGCATCGCATGGCTGCCCTCGCTTCTCCTCAGGAAGTCGAGTTGTACGAATATGATCCGCGGTACTGGCGCGTCCGGCGAATCGCCCGATCGGGCGCGGGCAATTTAGCCACCCGGATCGTGCCGCGCCGCGAAATCGAGCAAGCCATTGCTGCCGCGATGCCGCTGGCGGAGCGCATCCGGCGCCTCTCCACTGAAGCCATCCGCGTGGGCGTGGCTCCCGCAACACAAGAAGTGACGTTGCGCTTTCGCGGCCTGGAGATCGCGCGCTGGCGGCTGGGCGCGATGTGGTATGGCCTTGGCGACCGCCAGGACGTATTGACGCCCGAAAAATGGCCCGCTCTCGAAGCGCTTGTCCGGCAGCTCGAAACGCACCGCCATCCGCTGGCTTCGGACACCAGGCACCGTCTCTACCGGGCGCAGCCGGAACGATGGCTGGAAACCATGGTCGCCGCCGACCCGGCGCGAATCGATGCGCGGCTCGATCCGCGGCATAGCTATACGCAGGTTCCCGCGTTTTCGTCCGGAGATCGCGGAATCATCGATTTGCTCGGAGTCACGCGGGACGGCCGGTTGGCCGTTCTCGAACTGAAAGCTTCCGAAGACATTCATCTGGTGATGCAGGCGGTCGACTACTGGCTGCGCGTGCGCTTTCATCACGATCAGGACGACTTTCGCAGGTATGGATATTTCCCGGAGGTGCCGTTGAACGCAAAGCCCCCCCTTCTGTACCTGGTGGCTCCCGGATTCCGGTTCCATCCCTCTATAGATATCGTATTACGATACTTATCCCCGGAAATCGAAATCGCCCGGATCGCGCTCGCGGAAAACTGGCGCCGGGGCTTGCGCGTCGTCTTCCGGCAATAAGGACGCCCGCACGGCAAAACCCCTCGAATTCCCTGCAAAAAGTGGGTAGAAAAAGAGAAGCAGCCTTGGCAGAGCCAACGCTGCTTCCCGGGGTGTGTCCTTGAAGTGGTTTGTCTAATTAGACGCTGAGAATATCAAAAGGTTGCACAGATTAGAAAAATTTTATGTGAACAACGATTTTCTTATTTCGTGCGACAGATGGGGAAATCCCTGTGGGGATTCAAACCTTAGTAAAATAAATACTTGCGCCACTTTTCGTCTTTGTTGCCGATCAGGCGCATCAACTGCCGGGAGGTGTGCAACGTAAAGGGCCGGGGCCGCCGCGCCAGGGCCAACCCGGCTTCTTCGGGGGTTCGGTCACCCTTCCTGTTGTTGCACTGGTAGCAGCAGGCCACCAGATTCTCCCACGAGGACCTGCCACCGCGGGATCGGGGCACCACATGGTCAAGGGTCAGCTCCGAGGCGGGGAGTATGCGCTTGCAGAACTGGCACGTATTGCGGTCCCTCAGGAGGATATTCTTCCGCGAGAGTGCGCGAGTCTGCTGCGGGATGTGCCGGTAGGCCAGCAGCCGGATCACCGAAGGCACGGCAAGCGCCCGAGAGGCCGAGTGTACAAGCGTGTGATTGATTTCTTCCGCCTGGGCCACACCCTTGAGCATCAGGACCATTGCGCGGCGGACGGCGGTGACGTTGATCGGTTCGAAGGTTGCGTTCAGGACTAGGACCGGCTCCTGCATAATCGCCGGCTTTCGAACAACTGGGGGAACGGCGCCCGGCGGGCGCGCCTCACCTCGGACTTCCGGCAAGAACTTCAGCCGGGGCGGCCTACCGATTTGGCCCGGTGGTTTCATTCTCCAAAGTCCTGATCTTGCAATCGAGCTTCCAGAGTCGACGATAGAGGCAACGCTCTTGCTACGGTCAGACCGACCACCCGTGCAGCCCCAGCCCCTTTGAGGGCCTGGGAGCAGGCGTCCAATGTCGCCCCAGTGGTAAATACATCATCTACCAGTAAAACCCGCAACTTGTCAACCTGAGCCATTTTATGCGTAGCATAAGCGCCACGGACGGTTTCCCAGCGCTCCCGATGGGTCAGGCGAAGGTGGCTCGGCCGCGGCCGTATGCGCACTAACAGATAGGATCGAAAAGGGATACCGAGCAGGCGCGCGAGCGGCTTGGCGATGAGCTCTGCCTGGTTATAACCCCGTTCCCGCAATCGTCCCCGATCGAGAGGTACCGGAAATACGGCATCCGCGGCAAAACCCTGCGGTTGACGTCCGACCAGGCCAGCCAGGCGCCGGGCGAACCACGCCCCCAGTGGAGCCACGTTTCCGTATTTGAGCAGCAGAATTGCGTGTGACATGCGGGGTGTGTACGCGCCGAAGCTGCGCGCAAAGTCAAAGGCATACACCCCGTTTCGGCAAAGGTGGCACAGAGGCGGCGAAATCCCATCGGCGACGGCGGCTGAAACGATGGGCCTGCCGCATTGGGCGCAAAGTGGCTCCGGGAGCGTTTGCGTGAGAGCCTCCAAACAGGCGTGGCAAAACGGTATAAGGCTGCCGGTATCGAGGATCTGGGCGCAGATCCGGCACGGCGCGGGAAGTACGAGCGAGGCAAGCGCCTCGCACATTCCGCGGAAATGGGAGCGAACGGAATTGGCGACCCCGGCCACAGTGCGCCAAGCCTACGCCGGAAGGCGCTTTAGGGGAAGTGAAATCTGTCACGATTCGTGCCAAAACAATTTAGTAGCGCAGGCTTCAGCCTGCGGGGTTCAGGGCAACTCGGGCGGAAAACCCGCAGGCTGAAGCCTGCGCTACCAGAGTTTGTGAGAAATACAAGCCGGAAAATCGGCTCGCGCAGAGGCGGATTTCCTTTTTAGAGGAGGCCTTGCTCGTGTTTTTCCGCGCAGGTCACACAGTATCGCGCCCAGGGGACGGCTTCCAAACGCTTTTGCTGAAGCTCCTCTTCGCACTCGACGCAGCTGCCGTACGTATTGGCTTTGATACGCCCCAGCGCTTCGTCAATCAACGCCAGCATGGACCGGTCGATATTGGTCTGCCCGAACAAGAATTCCTTGGTGTAAGAGTTCGCAGCCTTGTCGGCAAGATCCACCGTCGGATCGTCATCCGCGGTCCGGCCTTCTTCCTCGGTCCGGGCAATGGTCTTGATCAATTCCTCGCGCCGTGCCTGCAATTTTTTCTTGTAATACTCCAGACGCTTCTTATCCATAGTCGGGGGCCCACCATCCACCCAATAGCCGCAATTACAAACGGGTGATTGTAGGCCCGCTCTTCACAACTGTCAAGGAAGGGGCATCCATGGCACTGTCCAGCATTTCTGTTGAAAGCAGGTTGAGGGGTGCTCCGGTTCATAAAGCTCCTCATCGATGCATCGATTCTGCTGCGAGCAGGAAGCAACCGAGAACCTGCTCGCTGTGCTCGGCGTTACGACATCCGGGGAAGCGGCTCAAATAGCGGCGCAAATGTTTGAACCAGCCTTCGCCCAAGTTGGTTGTGCGCAGCCGATGGCGCCAGTGCGCTGGGAAGTTGAAAAACGCCAGCACCTCTTCCAGCTCGAATTGGAATTTCTCGACCATCTCCGGCGCGGCACACCGCCAGCGCGCGCAGAATCGCCGCGCCCAGTCCCGTGCCTGCGCTTGGTTCTCCGCGTCCCAGATCCACCAGAACTCCCGCCGGAATTTCCGCCGCTGGACCCACGCAAATCGCGGCGTCAGCGCTTCCAGGTTGCGAAACCAATGCGCCAGGCAGCGCTGATGCCGAGCTGCTGGATACACCATCTGCGCCGCACTGACGATCGCGGTCAGTCCATCACTCACGATCAATTCCACCTTCTCCAACCCGCGTTTCCATAATCGTGTCAGCAACTCTTCATAGTCCTCGGTGGTTTCCGCCGAAGCCGCCCGCCAGTCCAGTACTTCAAATGCGCCGCCTTCCCGCACCCCCACCGCCACCAGCAGCACGCCTTTGCGTCCTGGCTGCGAAACACTCCGCCGATACCGCAGGTAAATTCCGTCCACCACGATGGCTCGATAACGTCCCGGCACAATCGCTGCGCTGCGCCGCTGCTCGACTTGCTGTTGCGCTTGCTGCAGCACCGCTCCGATCGTGGCCGGCGAAAGCGTCCCGCCCAGAAACCGCCGCACCCATCCGACCACCTTGCGCTGACTCAGTCCGCCCACCGTCAGCGCGAACAGCATCTGATCCAACCCGTGCCGTTCATAGCGTTCCACCAGTCCGATCTCTTCCCGCCCGCGCAGCCGCGGAACGCGCACTTGCTCCAGGCTTCCCCACAGCGTCGTCCAACACTTCCGCACCGTGTAGCCCCAACGGTACACTTTCTCGCCCCGCTGCTTGGCCTCGCTCACGCGCCGGTCTCGCTCGGCCACCAGCAGCCCCTCGACAGCTTTCTTCAGCATCCCCCGCGCTTGCCCTTCCACCTGTTGCCAAGCTTGTTCCATCAACTCCCGCAGTGCTACCCTTCCTACAGGCGATATAGACATAGGGTGTCTCCTCTCTTCGACCCCCACTAGGGTCGTTGGTTCTGGAGACACCCTTGCTTTTTCTCCCCATACTTTCAACAGGAAATCTTACAGACACGCATCCATTGGGAGAGCCTACTCACATCGTATCCCCCTGGCAGGTTTGAAATGTGTGATTGAAAGGCGAACGGAGGCCCTTCGCTGAGGGCCCGTGTCCCGGTCAGAGTCGATCGCACGACATTCATCCACCACACCTACAAAGAGCTTGACAGGGTTCCCATTGCGGAGTAGAAGCGCAGCCATAGGTAAGTAGCTGACCGCACGGGCTTGCGGACTAGGTTCCGGCTCCACGTCCTGATACGGAGAGAGTGGCCCGAGCGGTTGGTATAGCGCATGGGTGCGTTCCGTTCGTTCGGGAATAACTATAACTGAATATATTACGGGCCCTTTGGGTATTCGAGGCGGGTTAGGGTTATTCGCTTCTCTCACTGACAATTTATTTTCAAGGGGGTGCTGAGATGAATTGCTTTTTCATGAGTCGCAAATTTAGCGCTGGGGTCTATCTGGCCGGAATTGTGCGGCTGGCGGTTGCGGTGTGCGTCGTGCTTCTCGCCTGTGTTTCTCTCGTATACGCCCAGGCCAATCTGGGCCGTATCTCGGGCACCATCACCGACCAGACCGGCGGTACCATGGCGGGCGCGACAGTGACCGTCCTAGACGTGGAAAGAGGAGTCTCGCGCACGCTGACCACCGACGATGCCGGGGCGTATGTTGCTCCGAACCTGACTCCGGGCACCTATACGGTCAACGCCGAAGCCAAGGGCTTCAAGACCGCCGAACGCGCGGGAATCTTGCTTGAAACCGGCAAGGATCTTCTCGTGGACCTGACACTTCAGCCCGGAGAGCAGAGCCAAAAGATCGTCGTCACCGAGGAAATGCCCATGGTGGAAACCACCAACGCCACCCTCGGCGGTACACTCAGCAACCAGTCCATCAACGACCTGCCCCTCAACGGGCGCAACTATCAGAATCTTCTTTCCATGCGGCCCGGCGTGCTGGCCGAGCCCGGAGGCGGCAGCTGGACGCAGAGCACCAACGGGGTGCGACCTGAGGACAACGTTTACCTGGTCGACGGGATGTACAACGTCGGTGCCTTCTCGGCCCTCAGCATCTTGAACGCCCCGGCGCTCGCGGGAGACGCAGCTTCGATCTTGCCTATCGACGCCATCCAGGAATTCAACACCGAGGAAAATCCGCGCGCTGAATACGGCTGGAAGCCCGGCGCGGTGGTCAACGTGGGGATCAAGGCGGGCACGAATTCGCTGCACGGCACTGCGTACGCCTTCGGCCGCGACACAGGGTTCGATGCGCGCAACTTTTTTAGCGAGCCCGGCGAGCTGGGGTGTCAGCCTACCTGTGCCAAGACATCAGTGGCACTCGAACAGTATGGCGCCACGGCCGGCGGCCCGATCGTGAAGGACAAGATTTTCTTCTTCGGTGGCTACGAGGGCCAGCGATACACGGTAGGCAGCCCCTTTGCAGCCATCGAACCGGTGAGCGTCACGTTCGGAGGCACTGGCAACGCCATAAACAGCATTCCAGATGCTGAGACTGCCCTGAATGCAAAATGCTCATCGTTCGCGACGGGGACTGTTGTGCCTTATTGCACGTCGGTTGGACTTAATAACGGAGCAGCAAACCTCAGCGCACTCAGCCTGCATCTCCTGAACACCATTTGGCCAACCAGCACCAACACCAGCCTAACGTCACCTGGAAGCGTTTCCGCCAATTTTCCTAGCAACTTCAAGTCCGACAATTGGTTGGCTAAATTTGACTTTCACCTGAGCGACAAGAACTCACTGAATGTCATGTATTTCATTGCCAATAGCATCGTCCTTGATGAAGACTCAGCCTACGTCTCGGCGGCGTTCCTCACGCAGCAAACGCAGCGCCCGGAAGTGGGCAAAGTGAACTGGACATGGACCCCCAACTCGCGCTGGGTCAATGAAGCGCAATTCGGAGTTCAGTACCTTCTCAAGCCTTCCTTCGTCGGCGATCACACAGTCAACCCGACGACCTACGGGCTGAATACGGGCATCACCAATCCGCTGTATTTCGGTATGCCGCAGATCGCCATCACCGGCGACGGAACTACGTTTACCACTCTCGGAGGCGGTGGCTGGCCGAAGATTCAAGGACCCGAAACCGACTACATCTTTCAGGATCATGTTTCTTATTTGCTGGGAAAGCACGCCTTTAAGTTTGGAGGCGAGTTTATCGACGATAACTTCACTGGTGGCGCATTGAATACTTCTCGTGGATCTATGCGATTCGGCGTCGGCACAGCTACAACCGGCGCATTCAAAGGCGCCACCCCGCTGGAGGATTTCCTGGTGGGGGATCCCAACCAGGGGAAGCTGCTGCTCGGCAACGCCCAACGGCACATCTCCAACCAGGGATACGCGCTCTTTGTTCAAGACGACTGGCGCATCGAGCCGCGACTGATCCTGAACCTTGGAGTTCGCTACGAGCTCAACACGGTTATTAAGGATTCAAATAACCAGTTGGGTAATTTCCTTCCGGCCACCGGCCTGGTGCAGGTGGGCAAGGGAATCAACGCTCCCTATAACGGCGACCACAATAATTTCGCCCCGCGCATTGGCCTGGCGTGGGACATTTTCGGCAACGGCAAGACTGTTTTCCGAGCCGGGACAGCGCTGGTCTACGAGCAACTCTCGTATAACGTCTTCCTGGCCTACAGCAATACGCTGGGGCTGGGAACCGTTCCCACTGGAGCGATTATTGGCGGCATCACGGGCAGTCCACAGTTTGGGCCCGGCAACATTGCGGTCGCCGCATTCACGTTTCCCGCCTCTGCTGTAAACTGGAATGGATCTTCTGTCGGAGGTGCAACCATCTTTCCGACCGGAGCCGTGAATTGCACAACTACCGCTCAGGGTACTCCGGCAATCAAGGGTAGTCCATGTAGTACAGTCGCAGTGGACCCCAATTTGCGCAGCCCCTATGTCACCACCTGGACTGCTGAGATTCAGCGCTCCATTACCAACGACCTCTCACTGGAGGTGGGCTATGTGGGAGACCACGGCAGCAAGCTGATCGGCTTCCGCGACATCAACCAGTTGAATCCCGCGACGGGATTACGCCCATTCAACCAGTATTCCTATCTGGCCTTCATCTATCAAATATCGAATCAGGACCAATCCAACTACCATAGCCTTCAGGCGACTCTCACGAAGCGTGCTTCCCATGGGCTTTCGTTCACCGCGGGATATACCTACGCTCACGCGGTCGACGACGCTTCGGCCAATTTTGGCGGTGGCATCCCGCAGAACAGCAACGCGCCTCAACTGGAATATGGAAACAGTAATTTCGATATTCGCCATCGCTTCACGTTCACCACCACCTACTCCATCCCAGGCATTAAGGGCTTTGCGCAAATGCTGGAAGGCTGGCAGCTCAATTCGATTGTGACCGCACAAACCGCTCAGCCTTGGACCGCGGTGGACAGCAGCAGCGGCGTCAGCGGAACCGCTGAAAACGTGGACCGCTGGGATCTAATCGGCAAGGCCTCCGATTTTAATGCTAATCTCAACGGGTTCACGTTGCTCACGGGCGCGAGTGCTGCACCATGCGACACGGCGGCCCCGTCATCCAAGCCCAGCATCGATCCGCCGTCGATGAGCAACCCGACCTATCTAGGTCTCGGCTGTTACATGTCGGGCAGTTCCTTTTTGCTACCGCCACCTCCGAACACATTCGGCACCTCCGGCCGCAACATCTTCCGCGGCCGCGGCATCAAGAACTGGGACCTATCGGTCACCAAAGCCTGGTCCTGGCGAGAAAGGTACAAAGCCGAGTTCCGCGCCGAATTCTTCAACTTTCTCAATCACCCCAATTTCGTCACCCCCGGCGTAAACGGAGCCGGATACAACAGCCTCGGCGGCAGCAATTTTGGCTGCACTTGCGAAACCCCGGACACCGCAGCCAGCAATCCCGTACTCGGCTCCGGCGGCAGCCGCGCCGCGCAGTTGGGCTTGAAGCTGATCTTTTAGGCAATCCGCATACTTGAAACGAAGAAGAGGGGCGGACTTCGGTTCGCCCTTTTTGCTGTAGTGCAACAAGATTCTTGATACAGCCATCGGCGCAATGCTTGGAAGGAGGCCGTCATGTCCCCACTCCGCAAACTGGTACCTGCAATCTCCGCAAAGCTCCTTGCTAGCCCATGTTCGTCACTCAGCGGGTCAAAGTAGGATAAAGTCCTTTGAAATCAGTTTAGGCAATGGCCGAGTCTGCACTACATTTCAGGATCTGAATCGGCTCCAGACCTTCCGGTAACTGCAGTTGAAGCTGGTGCAGGATCTTCTGCTGCTCATTATCGAGTTTCGTGATGCGCCGCAGCCAGATCTCTCGTCCTTCGACGGTCGGCAATACGATATCGACGCTGTAGAGCTCCGCGAGTCGCTTCAGGACTTTGGCCGGGGAATAGTCCGAATCTCTCCGCTTCAGCAGATGCTTGAGGGTTACGAGCAGAGCGTAGCCGAGAAACGCCACCAGCACGTGCGCCTTCACGCGTCTTTCGAGTTGATGGAACAGCGGCCGGATCGCCAGTTCGCTTTTGAGCGTGCGGAAGGCTGCTTCCACTTCCGTCAATTGCATGTATTTCTTCCATAGAGCGGCAGCCGAGTCGGCGGTCAGATTCGTGCGTAGCAAATAGGCTCCCTCGCGCGCTTCGATCCATTGCTGTTGTTCCGCCTTCTGCCGCCAGAACAGGCGTGGCCCTTCTTTGCCATCTTTCACCGTCATCTCATACAGATCCGCTACTTGCGGGTGAGAGGCCTGGATGCGGCCGAGATTTCGCTCCATCTTGAAACGGTCCTTCAGTTGGCCTTCCGCGATGCGCTTCTCAAGTCCCGTGAGCGCTTTTTCGATCTTCACCACAAAGCGGCTGCGGATGGCTTTCTCTTTCTCCTTCCGTCCGGCCGTGCGACAGAGGATGTAGGTCTCTTCACCGCCCGGAACCTTGATCTGCTTGACCTCCACTTCGGGACGGATCCTCTCGAAGTCATCCTTCAGCAGTTCCTGTTCAAACTGCTTCAGCTTGCTCCGCGTCGTGCCCACCAGATACTGTCCCCCGCGCTTGCGGATCGCTACCAGGTTCTCCTCGCTCACCACACCGCGATCGAAGATCCATACCCGGCGGGCCTTTCCGTGCTTGCGCTCCACCGTGCGCAGGATCGCTTCGACCGTCGTGACATCGGCCCGGTTCCCATCGAATAGTTCGTAGCTGAATGGAAAACCGTCTGGGTTGACGATCAACGCCAGCACCAGCTGTTCGCAGTCGGGACGATGATCCCGCGAGTAGCCCCGCTGCATCATGGGGTTCTCTTCCGCCGCCCCCTCCACATACGTGCTGGTCAGATCGTAGAGGAGCACGTCGAACTCGGCCTCGAACAACTCGCCGAAGCGCTGCTTCAGATGCTGTTCGATCTTGGCCTTCAGCGGCAGAAGACGATCGAGGCAACGATACAACCGCGTGTCGTTGATCTTGCCTTCCGCGATGTGCAGCAGATCGTCCAGTGCGGTGGAGGGGTACCAATGCTGCTCCACGGCCAGCTCACTGCCCGGATCGCATAGCCGGTTGATCGCCAGCACGGCTGCGACACGGGACCAGGGCACATCGGCACTCTCCTCATCGAGATGCTGAGCGAAGAACTCATCGAGCTTCAACTGCTTCCACAACTCCAGTCCGAGATAGCCGTCACCGAATCGTCGTGTGCGCTCGACCCGCACTTTTTTCACCAACACCCGTGCTACGTTCGGATCATCGGGCGCTTCTGCTTCGGAGGGAAACAGCTTCAGCTGGGTATGCTCGCCCTGCTCGTTGAAAGCCTCGACGGTCTTCTGCCAACGTGCATGGGCAGAACCGTTCAGCTCACCGAGATAGCAAAGCGTGCGCTGTCGCGGGCCATCGGGTGTTCGGAAGGTCTCGACGAGAGACCAATACCTGTGTTCCTTGCCGTCTTTGTTCCTCTGGTGCTGGCGAAGATACATGTTGCAGCGATGGTCTCAGGAGAGAAACTGCACTGCAAGTAGGTTGGTCTGCACTACACGAAGTTTTCGATCAGCGTGGGCTGAAAACAAATCACTTCGATAGGAAAATCAGGAGCAAAATAACTAAACGGCTGTTACCGTGACGAACTTCGGCTAGGTGGGTTTGGCACGTCCAGATCTAGTTCGAGCGCCCCGCCCGGGACACCCGCAGGCCCGCCGCATTCACCGTCACCGGCACATCGGGCACAACGACGATCTCGGCCGTCGTGAATGTGGCCGTCGAATAGTTTGAACCGGGCGCCGGAAAAGCTTCGCGATGGGAAGGGCCGCGGGCTTCGAAAATAGATTATCTTTCTACGTATCTCACGGTATTGCCGGGCCTTCCTGCCGTGCTATACTTTGTGACCCATCCCCTCCCCCGGTCGGAATGTTGTGTGGAGGCAGGGTTGGACGGAAGAAGCCGGCGCGGGGCCAGGAATTTTGGGGCTGGTTTTGCGCGATTCTCGGAGGTGGGTTTATCGCGGAACGGAGTTTTCGGCAAGCAGACCGAATTCGAATAAACGATCGGATACGGGCGCGTGAAATTCGCGTGGTGGATGAGGATGGCGGGCAGTTGGGGGTGATGCCGCCGTTCGAGGCGATTAAGCTTGCCCGTGAGCGGGGGCTCGATCTGGTGGAAATTTCGCCGACCGCCGACCCGCCGGTTTGCAAGATCACCGACTACGGAAAATATCTTTACCAAACCAACAAAAAAGCGCACGAGCAGCGCAAGCATCAGAAGGGCTCGGTGCTCAAGGAAGTCAAGTTCCGTCCCGCGACGGCGGAACACGATTACCAGGTCCGCAAGAACCAGATCATCCGGTTTCTCGGGGAAGGCCACAAGGTCAAGGCGATGATTTTTCATCGCGGCCGCGAAATGGCCCATCAGGAAGTGGGCCGCGCGAAAATGCACCGGCTCTTGGGGGAAATCGCCGAACACGCGCTGGTCGAGATCGGCCCGCGCATGGAAGCAAATGTTTTGATGGCGCTGCTGGCGCCGAAGCGCGGCGGCGGCGCGCCGCCGCCGAAACCAGCTGGCGCTCCTGCCGGCGGGCAGGCCTGAAACCTGAGTAGGACGGGCTTCAGCCTGTCTGGTTTTTGAGTAGGCGCAGACGAAAACCAGACAGGCTAAAGCCCGTCCTACTTGAAAGAATTTCAGAGAGGAAGCGTTCGTGGGAAAAAAGCCAAAGAAGCTCAAGCTCAAGACGCATCGCGGCGCCGCCAAGCGGTTTAAAATCACGGCGACGGGAAAAGTGATGCGCATGCATTCCGGCAAGCGGCACCTGCTGGGCACCAAAAAGGCCAACCGGATGCGCCGCCTGAAAAAAATGAAACTGGTTTCGCCGGCGGACGCAGGCAACGTCCATAAGATGTTGCCGTATGGCTAAGCGGTTTTGCGGAAGAGTTCCTTTTTTGTCATTCCGAGCGAAGCGAGGAATCTCTCTTTGGTTTAGGGCCAAGAAAAGAGAGATTCCTCGCTTCGCTCGGAATGACAGAACGATTAGTTTTTCGGCAAAATGAAAGGCCGAAGAAGTAAGTAAGCTGCAAGAAACGCAATTCAGTTTTTGCTTTTTGCTGTGCCAGGCAGAGCGCAACCCGCCACGGTGGGCCTGCCGGCCAGCGGTCCGGTCCAAACAGAAATGAGGGCCGGCCCAATGCTCGCGGAAATTTCTCGAAAAGAGAAAATTTCGTTGAGCTTCTAAACACGCCGTGGAGACGCTCTCGCTTTCCGATTGTGTGCGGGTTCCCGTGCGCGGGGACTGCCTCGATGCTCCGGAATGCGCTGCGCCTCCGCACTGGAGAAAATAAAATGGCTCGAGTAAAACGAGGAACCAAACGCCGCGCGCGCCGCAAGAAGTATTTGAAGCGCACCAAGGGATTCTTTCTCACAAAATCCAAGCTCTACCAATCCGCTCAGGAAGCGGTGAATCGCGCGGAGCGTTATTCCTACCGCGATCGCCGCGCCCGCAAGCGCCAGTTCCGCAGGCTGTGGATTCAGCGCATCGGCGCGGCGGCCCGCAACGCGGGAATTTCCTACAGCCAGCTGATGCACGGGCTGAAAGCCGCGGGCGTCGAGATCGACCGCAAGATGCTGTCCGATATCGCCGTGAAGGATGCCGCGGGATTCACGCAGCTTGTCGAGCAGGCGAAAGCTTCGCTCGGAGCAAAAGCCAGGGATTAGCGGAAACTCGTCTCGTGCAAAATGATTCTTAGCCGGGACGGTGTTTGTAGCGCCGCCGTCCCGGCGGCATTTTCGCATACGAAAATTGCCGGCAAGATGCCGGCGCTACGGGAGCCTCCATCACGCAATGGACGCGAATCCAATTTCGACCGGAAAAATTCTTCCGCCGCTCGACGCCGCGACACCCGAGCAGGTAGCGGCGCGCTTCGGCGAGTTGCGCACGCGCTTTGATCGGGACGCCGCGGGCGCAACGGACGAAAACGGCTGGAAATCGCTGCGCGATGCGTGGCTTGGCCGTAAGTCCGGCCTGCTCACGCAAGTCACCGAGACGTGGCTCAAGCCTTCCAAGCCGGAGCTGAAGCGCGCGGTCGGCCAGGCGCTCAATGAGCTGAAGGCGCATGTCGAAGCGGCGATCGAATCGCGGCGCGCGGGGATCGAAGCCTCGTCCGAACAGACGGCGCTCGCGCGCGAACGCCAAGACCTATCGCTTCCCGGCGTTGTCCGGCCGCTCGGCTCGCGGCACCCGCTACGGCAGACGTTCGAGGAAATCGAGCGAATTTTTCTTTCGCTCGGTTACTCCGTGGTTGCCGGGCCGGAGATGGAAACGCCGTACTACAACTTCGAGGCGCTCAATATTCCCGAGCACCATCCGGCGCGCGACAACATGGACACGTTTTACATGGATGCGCCACCCGGCGCCGCGCCTCTCTTATTGCGCACGCACACTTCGCCGATGCAAGTGCGCACGATGGAAAAACAGCAACCGCCCGTGCGCATCATCGTGCCTGGAAAAGTCTATCGCCGAGACAATCCCGACGCGACGCACGGCTTCATGTTCCACCAGATCGAAGGGCTCGCCGTCGATACGGGCATCACGTTCTGCGATTTCAAGGGCACGGTCGAATATTTCGTGCACGAATTTCTCGGGCCGAAAGTGAAGACGCGCCTGCGACCGAGTTATTTTCCGTTCACCGAGCCGTCGGTGGAAGTTGACGCGACGTGCGTGTTCTGCGGCGGCAAGGGCTGCAACGTGTGCAAGCAGTCCGGCTGGATCGAGCTGTTTGGCGCAGGCATCGTTGATCCCGCGGTCTACGGCTTTGTGAACTACGACGCGAAGAAGTTTTCGGGCTTCGCCTTCGGCATGGGCGTCGAGCGGCTGACGCAGCTCAAATACAACATCAACGATTTGCAGCTGTATTTCCAGAATGATGTGCGGTTCCTGCGTCAGTTCGCTTGAGATCGCAAAGATTAAGGAGCTTCAAAGACCTCTCTTTTTGTCATTCCGAGCGAAGCGAGGAATCTCTCCATACTCTTGGCCACGAAGAAAGAGAGATTCCTCGCTTCGCTCGGAATGACAGGAAGAAAATTAACAGGAAATGAAAGTTCTCTACAACTGGCTGAAAGAATTTGTCGAGCTGACGGCGGCGCCGGAGGAACTGCGCACGCGCCTGTCGCTTTCCGGCACGGCGGTCGAAGCGCTGGAGCAGACCGCGGCTGGTCCGTTGCTCGATGCGGAGCTGACTTCAAACCGCGCGGATTGCCTGGGGCACTACGGCATCGCGCGCGAGGCGGCGGTGCTGTACGGCTTGCCGCTCAAGCCCGTCGATCCGCGCCCGCGCGAATCCTCCGAGCAGGTTGCGCCCGCGACGCGCGTTCAGATTGACTCGCCCGAATTGTGCGGCCGCTACACGGCGCGCGTTCTGCGCGGAGTGAAGGTGGGACCGTCGCCTGACTGGCTGCGCCAGCGCCTCGATGCTCTCGGGCAGGCCTCGATCAACAATGTGGTGGATGCGACCAACTACGTGATGCTCGAGCTCGGACATCCCTTGCACGCGTTTGACATGGATTTGCTGGCCGACAAGCGAATCGTTGTGCGGCGCGCCCGCGCCGGTGAAAAAATGCGCACGCTCGACGGCATCGAGCGCGCGCTCACGAGCGAAATGTGCGTCATTGCCGACGCGACGCGCGCCGTGGCCATTGCCGGAGTGATGGGCGGAGGCGACTCCGAAATTCGTGCGGCGAGCCGCAACATTTTGCTCGAATCCGCGTGGTTCGATCCGATTTCGATTCGCCGCACATCGAGTGCGCTCGGGCTGCGCACGGAAGCCTCGATGCGTTTCGAGCGCGGCGCAGACATGGAAATGGCGGAGACCGCTTCGCGCCGCTGCGCCGAACTCATTCAGCAAGTGGGCGGCGGCGAAGTGCTCGCGGGCGCGGTGGACGTTTATCCGGGGCGTGCCGAGGCGCCGCTCGTCGAGTTGACGCGCAAGGAATTCCTGCGCGTGATGGGCGCGGACGTGCCCGACGCGGAGATCGAAGCGATTCTCGCAGGGTTAGGTTTCGCGCCCGCGCGTTCGGATGCGGCGCGAGGCAGCGCGGGATCGCCCGCGGCCGCGTGGAAGTGCCGCCGACCGTCCTGGCGGGGCGACGTGGCGCGCGAAGTGGACCTTGTCGAAGAAGTCGCCCGAATTTATGGTGTGGATAAATTTCCCGCGCGCCTGCCCGCGGCAAAACTTCCCGCCGCGCGCCTCGAATACGCCGAAGCCGACGACCGCCTGCGCGAAATTCTGATCGGCCTCGGCTATCAGGAGATCATCACGATTCCGATCGTGGACGAGCCGAGCGACGCGATGTTCCGCCCCGAAGGCGCCGCGCCCGCGCGCATCGCGAATCCTCTCGCCGAAGACGCATCCGTGATGCGCTCGACCGGAGCGGTCACCATGGCGCGAACCCTGGAATGGAATCTGAATCACGGTCAGCGCAACGTGCGTCTGTTTGAATTCGGCAAGACTTATCGTTGGGATGGAACGCAACCGGTTGAAACGCGCGTTGTGACGCTCGGAGCAACGGGTCTCGCGCGGGAAAAGGGCGTCGCCGAAACCGAACGCGCGTACGCCTTTGCGGACTTGAAGGGCGACCTCGATCAGGTCGGGCATCTCGCGGGCGGCCTCGCGTGGAAAGCGGGCGGCCCGGAGTGGCTTCATGGCGCTCATTCGGGAACGATTTCGCTGCGACCCAATGGCGCGACGGCGCTGCCGATCGGACATGCCGGGCAACTCTCGCGGCGCGTTTCCGAACGTTTCAAGTTGCGGCAGGACGCGTACATCGCGGAACTGGAACTCGAGCCGCTGTGCGCGGGTTACAAATCCGCGCGCGCGGCGTTGCGCTACAAACCGCTCTCCCGTTTTCCGGCGGTCGAACGCGACTTCTCTCTCGTGCTTGCGGATGGAACTACGTTTGCCGGCATCGAGGAGGCGATTCGCGCTCTTGGCATCGCCGAAGTTTCCTCGATTGACGCCGTCGATTTATTTCGCGGCAAGAATATGCCGGAGGGAAAATTTGCGCTGCTCGTTCGCGTGAGGTTTGAAAGCCGGCAGGCCACGCTCACGGAAGCGCAGCTGACGGATTTTTCTTCGCGGATTCTCGCCACGCTCGAACAAAAACTCGGCGCAACCCTGCGCGCGTAGCCATGGTCGTTCAAGTAGGACGGGCTTCAGCCTGTCTGCTTTTTCCGGCCGCCGGCCAAAATAACGCGATCCTGTTAGTCACCTTGGATTGTATGAAATCAAAAGCAGACAGGCTGAAGCCCGTCCTACTTATTTCTTCGCCGGATATGCGATCACAAAGAGAACCGAGGCGAGCGCGATAACGGCAAACGCCATGACGCTGCCCTCGGGACCCACAGTGCCGCCGGTGAGCCACACGGGGCCGTGAAACGAGGAATTCAGCAGGTGGCCGGGCGCGACGAGGCCGCTGTTCGGCACCGAAAACAGAAACGTCTCGCCCCAATCGAATGCGGAGTGCAGCCCCACCGCGAACCACAAGTTGCCCGTGCGGCGCAACGTCAGGGAGAAGAACATTCCGATTACAAACACGCTGAGCGCGCCGACTTTGTCTTCTCCGCCGTTGTATAGATGAAGCGCGCCGAACGTGGCGGAAAGCGCCGTGGCCGCAGGCCAAAAACCGATGCCCGTGGCGAGCGTGAATTGCGCGTAACCGCGAAATAAAAATTCCTCGAAGAGGCCGACAAAAATAAACACGACGCCCCAAAGCACCGCGTAGCCCCAGAGCGCCGGACCTCGCAACGCCATGCTGCCGAAGGAAAATCCGCGGAAGGCGCGAATCAAGACGATGGTCCCCGTGATCATCGCGATTCCCCACGCCACGCCCTGCCGGAAACGCGCGCCGACCGCAGCGGCGCGCGGCAGGCCGTAGCCGCCAAATGGCCGGTCTTCGAGCATTCCCATAATCGCCGCGGCCGCGAGCGCCGCGACCAACAAAACGCACTCCTGAACGGCCATGGAAGTTGCCGTCATGCCCGTGCGAGCCATCTGCGGAAGATGCAGAGCCATCGTCAGGAAGGTTTCACCCAAGGCAAATAGAAAAAAGAACAGGAGGTAAATCAGGAGGCGCCATCCGGCCCGGAACTCGCGTTCATTCCAAAAAATGGCTTTCGCGCCACTGATGGGGCCTGCGGGCGGCCCGATCGCGAGTCGCGTCGCCGTGCTTTCGGGATCTTGTTCTGACGTCATGAATTCATTCCGGCTCGTGCTCGGCGTATCGTTGGAGGCGCGCGAGATAGTCTTGATTTCGTCGCGCCACAGCATGGCGCGTCACGAGCCAGTCCATGGCCTTGCCGGCGAGGCCAGGCATTGTGTAGTCGCTGCGCATCCGCACAACCGTTTTCGGCGGGTGCGAAGGTGTTGGTGAGTCGAGTCGCTCCAGCTCCCAGCGTTCCAGACCCTTGACGCCGTAGCGGTCACTGAATCGCCACTCGAACAGGCGCGCCTGCTGCAGCGCCGTCACGACAGCCGTGTGCGAGACTTCGCGCTTGCCCAAACTTCCCGTGATACGCACCTTCTGTGCAATGGCAAAGTCCGCCGCGCCGTCCTGCAATTCAAAACACGCTTGCATGTCCGCACCATACCAGTAAGGCATACGCTGTGGCACGAAAAACGCAAACACCACTTCGGCGGGAGCCGCAATCTGCACCGATGTTTCAATCCGCGCCATGGAACGGGCGCTACTTTATCACGAGCGAGGATTGGGCAAGGAAACACGGCTCGGTAGACCGTGTCGAAGCACTTGCCACGGCGTGGAGCATACAGATAGCATGCTCACCACTGCCCGCCACGATGAAAAATCTGGAATGTTTCGATTACGGAGCGAATGATGAGTGATTTGACTCGACCGCAACAAGCAATGTTGGACGTTTTTCAGAAACACGTGAAGGCTGAACTCGACGGCGATCTCGAAACGACGATGGCAACAATGACCGGGCACCCCCATCTCAACCATGTGCCAGTGATGACCGGCGGAGTGGGGAGGGAACAAGTCAGGTATTTTTACACTAACCACCTGGTCGGCAAATTTTTCCCGCCGGATGTCGAGATGCTGGAAGTGTCGCGCACCATCGGAGAAGAGCAAATTGTCGACGAGCTGGTCGCGCGGTTTACACACACCATGGTCATGGACTGGATGCTGCCCGGACTGCAGCCGACCGGAAAGCGCGTGGAAGTGGCGATTGCTGTCATCGTCAAAGTTGAGGGTGGCAAGATCGCCCATGAACATATCTACTGGGATCAGGCGAGTGTGCTCGTGCAGCTTGGCCTGCTCAATCCGAAAGGCCTGCCCGTCAGCGGCGCGGAGAGCGCTCGAAGAGTGCTCGACCCGAAGCTGCCTGCGCGCGTGATCTGATTTCCTGGAATGATGAGGCCAGTAGCGCGGGCTTCAGCCTGCGGGTTTTAGTGCTTGCAAGGCCGAACCCCCGCAGGCTGAAGAGCCTGTGTGGGAAATGCCAAAAATCGATTTCCACATCCCTTTTCGTTTTTTACTTTTGTTGAAGCGAATCAAGTTAGCCGCTTCAACAAAAAATACAAGCTGTGGAAATCGAGGTTGCCACACAGGCTCTGAAGCCTACGCTACTAAAACCACCTAAACTTTGGGAAAGGAAATGGCTGCGGCGGCAAGGACGTGGCGGCTGCGGCGTTCCTGAACGAAAACTACGGCGCGTAGGTTCGCAAGGTTCCATTCGTGAGCGGGGTGCACGGCAACCGTCGAGGAGAATCCCGCGGGCGCGGCGTCTATTTTTCCGAGCGGCAGGAGCTGCCGTACGACGCCGTTGTGTTCGAGGGCGCGGCCTGCATTCTCTCCGCGCTTCACGTCGGAGTGCAGCATGTTTTCGGCGACGACAAGAAACAACTGTTGGCCGTCTCGCTGCCCCGCGTTGTTCAGAGGTTCGATGTGGATTGCCAGAGTGTCGCCCGTTTCCCAGGAGAGCTGAATAGCGGGTTTTGTCGCTTGGCTCGCGGCGCGAATCGCTCGCAGCGCGTCCGTGTCCGAGCTGCCGACAAATTCCGCGCGGCCGTCCACGATCATTTGCGGCGTGTACACTTGGCCCCCGCCGAAGGCCTCGCCGTATTCGGTCTGGCGCGCCGTCGCGGCTTCGGAAGAAAAAGGATCCTTCCAGCCGAGGCGGTCCCAATAGTCCACATGCTCCTCGAGGACTATGATGTCGGCGCCGCGAACCGGCTGCGTCCGGCCGAGGCGCGAAAGCAGGGCATCCGCCGGCGGGCAGCTCGAGCAGCCCTCCGAGGTAAACAGCTCGACGAGGACGGGCGCGGACGCCGGATCTGGCGCGTTCGCCGCAGCAGAGGCAGTATTCATTTTCGCCACAGCTGAGCCTGTTATGCCCGTCCCCCGCGCCGCGAGCGCAAGAAACAAGACCACCACCAGAACGGTAATCGCAGTTCGTCGAAGGGTCATCAAATTTCTCTCTCGGACATCAACCACACTTCACCACTTCATATTCTAGTACGAAATAAGATGCCCTTCGGATGAGCGGGCGCTACAAAATCCGGACGAATCCAGATTGCCGCCCAAACTCTAGCGCCCCTCGCGCACGCGGCCGTAGCCGCCGAAGTACCAGCGCCCGCCGATCGTGGCGTAAAGGCCGTAAGGTCCGGAGGTGCCGAGGTCCAGGCCAGGAGTCCCCACCCCGATGGGATTTTTGTACTTGCCGAGCCAGTCCACCTGGTGCTGCGTCACGCGGATCTCGAAATTTTTCGGCAATTCGAAGCCGAACCCGACTGCGCGTTCGAACGCAATCCCGGCCATCGATGCGGTGTATTTGAATTGCGGCACGTTATTCCCGAAGGAAAAAGTGGGCGTGAAGAACAGGAACAAGTGGCGCGCCAGGGTTTTCCCGAATGGCTGCACTTCAAGGTAGCCGCCCAGCAGGTAGCGCGCGTAGGCATTGCATGGCGAGTTGGCTCCGCCGGCGGCAATGATGATCGTCTGCGACTGCGTGCAGCGGCCGAGGTCGGGCTCATTGTGCGGCGGGGCGACGGAGAAGTCCACGTAGCCGCGGACCCAGTCGTGCGGGAAAAATATGCGCCCCTCGGGCACGCCCCAGGAAGGCGGCTTCGGCGCGGGATCGGCGGCGGCCGCAGCAGCGGCGGGCGTGGCCACGGTAGCGGTCGCGTCCTGGGCCAGCGCTGGAAGCCCGGCAAACAGCACAAGCGCGGACAACAACACCATTTCACGAATTCGATTTTTCAACGCGGTTCTCCTTTTTCTTTCGGCGAGGGTTTGGCCCGTACCTTTATTTCGGCGGGCTCCCAGTAGAGCCCCCGCCCGTCACAAATTCGGGCGCGCGGCCCTGGGACCACGGGTCGTACGTCTGCGCGAAGCGCATGCGCTCATCGAGCGGCGGATGATTGTAGAACCAGAATTTCACGGCGGGCGAGGGGTTCGGCTCCTCAAGATCGACTTCGCCCAGGATTTGAAACGCGTGTGCCGCCACCACGGGCGCGTCCGGAACCAAACCGTGGATCACTTCGAGCCCGTACTGATCGGCCTGATGCTCGAGGTGCCGGCTGTAGACGTTTGAAACCGGCGTGAACAGGAACCCAAACACCGTCAGCAGAAGGATCAGGACGGGCAGCGATGCGAGATCGTCGGGGCCGCGAATCGCCCACGTTTCTCCCCAGCGCGCAAGCATCCAGTGGAGGAAGCGATAGGCGAGGTAGAGAAAAAACAGGAGCACGGCGTTGGCAAACAAGATGCCGTTGCGCACATGGCCCAAAACGTAGTGGCCCATTTCGTGGCCCGTCACGAACAAGACTTCGTCCTCCCCCATGCGCCGGATGGTCGTGTCCCAAACCACGACGCGCTTGCTCGCGCCGAGGCCGGTCACGTAAGCGTTCAGCTCTTTGAGTTTTGCGCTGGCGTTCATCTCGAAAATGCGGCTCTGCGGAATCGGGGCCCCGGCGCGGATGGTCATCTGCTCGATGTTGCCGGCAAGACGCGGCTCGGAACTGGCGAGCGGCGTGAACTTGAAAAACAGCGGCTCGACGACCAGCGGCTCGATCACCGCGCCCAGAACGATGAGCGGCACGGCGGCCAGCCAAAAGTAAAACCACCATTTCCCAGGGCTCTTGCGAATGACCGCGAACAAAACCCACACCAGCAGAATGGCGATCGCCATCTCCACACCCTCGCCCTTGGCCCAATCCGCGAGCCACGATCCCCATCCCTGAATCGACTGCTGATATTGCAATGCCAGACGATGTTCCCAAATCGCGGTGGGCAAGCTCAGGACATCGATCGTCATCAGCAGCAACGGCGCAAAAACAACGATCTGCCCAAAGCTGCTGTCGGTCCATTTTGTGGCCCAATCGCGGTAGGCGGGAGCCACGCGAAGCTGCAGCATGAGCACGAGCAGGAGGAGTCCATAGGCAACGTCGAGGAAATAAAGTTCGTGCCGGGCATGGGCATAGGCGATGGCTTGCGCTTCCTGGCCGGGCGTAAGCGTGTAGCCTTGCACTTGTCCGGTGGAGGATTGGGCGGCGGCAGGCGATTGCGCGGGCGCAGGGGCCTGTGGCTGCTGCGCGCTGCATCGCGGGGCAAAGAACAAGCCGGCTGCAAGGAGTAGGAAAAGTGCGGAGAAAAATGCTGCAGCTCGATCGCTTCGGCGATTCACTTGTCTTCCCCTGACGATGCCGCGCCGTAGAAGGAACGCGGGCGCAGCGCGCGGAGTATGATGCAACCTGCCCCGCGGGCGCAAGCGCAGCGACTCGCGCGGAATGCAGCTCATCTTCCGAGATGCGGCGAAGCGGTGATTTTCGTAGCGCGATGCGAGTCGGTGCAGTCCTTCAATTGGGATGCGGTGTTTTCAGCGCGTAGTTGCGAATCGCGCCCCCTACTGCGATTCCGGCATGAACGGCGGAGGTCCAGCGCTCCAGGCGGTGATGCCCGGTGCGATGAAACAGGTAGGAGACGCCGACGGAAGCCGCCGTAGCCGACACCTCGATCCCTGCAAACAGCGGATGATTGTCCACAATGGAGTTCGTCAGGAAGACTTCATTAATGCCTCGGCGGCGGAGATTGAGGGTCGAAGCGTAGTCCAGCGCGCGCCCCGCGGCTACGCCCGCGAACAACCAATCGTTCTCGCGGTCCCAAAAACTGTGTTCAACAGGCGCAGGCGGATTTGCGGCCTTGGCTGCCCCGGCCGTTTTCTTTTGGTCCGCGGAAGTGGCGCTGGCAGCCGGTTGTGGCGCAGAAGGCGCGTTTGGATCCCTGTTTTCGGCCGGCTGCTGCTGCGCCTGGACCGCAGACACGGCCGCGAGCAGGAAAAATGCACCGGCTACCGCGCACCGCAACCTTTTCCGCATACGAAGCCGTCCTATCCTTTCATTTCACGCATTGGAAGCACAGATTGTGGGCAAGCCCCGAAGGGTTGTAAAGGAGGAAAGAAGATTTCGCCGGGAATTTCTACGCTAACCGGCCGGAGCGTCCGGCGGCGCGTTGGTCGATTGGCAACCCTACCACTAGGGATTGTATCTTTTCTCTTGACACCACAAGAGCGGCGGCGCAAACTCCCCGCAACTTTTTCCGTGGGCTTCTGGTCCAGGGGGACCGGAGGAGTTTCCCGTGAACGGAAAAAATGGCGCGTCATTCCAGAGGGGGGAAAACGTGCAGTATTTGCCGGGTTGGACCGTTCAATGCATTAATCCGGAGTGTGCTGCTCGCGGCCACTGGCTGCGAGCGGTCGACTCTGGAGGAGAACTCTGCAGCAATTGCAGCGCTCCGCTCCACAATGTTCCGCCACCGCTAGGCCCACGCTTGCGGATGCGTCCCCGCTCGCTGGGTAGTTACCGTCCACCGGGCCGCTCGCCGGGAAGACAGCGGTAGTCGCCTCGGGCGATCCTCAGGGCCGCTCGTCCCGGTCACTCCGGGACGAGCCGTCCCCGCAACCCTCATCTTCAAAAATCGGCAGTCAGGAACTCGAGTAGCGCTGGCTTCAGCCTGTGGGGTTCGCGCTTGCATGGACCAAAACCCACAGGCTGAAGCCTGCGCTACTAAAACCTGCTCCGAATCGACATCTGAAATGGGGAGAGCGGCCGGTGGAGGTCCGGCCGCTCGTGGGGCATGGGCAAATTCAAGAAGGATGCAGTTGAGCCGGAGCAATCGGGACCGCGGTTTGTCCGCGGAACCGATCAAACACAGGAACACCAGGACAGCGAACACCGGGATGCAGGCTACGGCAATCATCGGCGTCCTCGGTCGTCGGGCGCGGGCTTTACTTGAAGCCCGCAATTACGATGAACAGCTCCAACCACGCGATCATTCTGCCTGCAGGCCCCGCCCGCGCCAATGGACCGAGGGTTACATTCGCATCGGTACTCTTGTACGGTACTTCTGGTCTTCACACTCCGAGGTCGGGGATATTTTCAAGGGCGTCGTTGAAGCGGTTGGTGAAATTGGCCATGCAGATGGCCAGGGTCAGCTCGACGATTTGACCTTCGTCGTAAAATTTGCGCAATTCCTGAAGCTCGGGGGCGCGGATGCCTGCGGCGCCGCGCGTCACGCGGTCGGCGTAGAGGATCGTGGCCTTTTCCTTTTCATCGAAGAGGGGGCTGCGCGAATAAAACGGCAGCGCGGCAACTTGTTCCGCGGTGACGCCGGCGCGCTTCGAGGAAGCGATATGCGCGCGCGTGCAATATTCGCAGCCGTTCACCATCGACGCGCGAAGATATGCCAGCTCCTTATACTTGTCTTCGATGGTGCCCTCGTTGATGACGGCCTTATACAAAGGGAGAAACGTGTTCAGCACTTCGGGCCGGTGCGCCATGGCCGCGAAGATGTTCGGCACTTTCCCCGCTCGCGCGGCGAGCTTCTCAAATGTGTCCTGCAACTCCGGCGAGGCTTGCTCTTTCGTCAGCGGATTCACAACTGGCATGTTCGATCTCCTTTCTTGCTCTCTACTGAAGAGCTCGATGTTCCTGGGCAATTCTATCAAGGCGCTGAAGAATCGGAAACGGGGTAAGTAGCGCGGGCTTTAGCCTGCGGGGGGTTCGTGCTTGCAAGGACCAAAACCCGCAGGGTGAAGCCTGCGCTACTCGGAGCGTCGAACTATTGAACGCCTTTTCAGTGCGTGTTAGCCTAATCTCAGCAAAGCCCTTCCGGTCCGCTCGATGTACCTGGGGAACTTCTGATGGTGTCTCCCGCACGGCAATTTAACGCGGTAGCCGATGAAGAACGCGTGCTCGAAGTCGTGCGCGAGCTTGTCGCCGAGCTGGGGCACGAGTCGGCTCTTCGTTCGGCCAGCGCGGCGTCCCATCTCGATCGCGATTTGGGGCTCGGCAGCCTGGAACGCGTCGAATTGCTGCTGCGCATGGAAAAATCGTTTGGCACGCGGCTCGATGAAGAAGTGCTGGCCGGAGCCGAGACGGTGCAGGACCTGATCACTGCGCTGAGCGCCGCGAATGGTGCGCGTACCGCCGTTGGTGTGCACACGGAAACCGCCATGCGCACGACGGAAATTTCCTTCCCTGGCCAAGCGGAAGGAGTTCCCTCCGCGGAAACGTTTCAGGAAGTGTTGCGACATCGCGGGCGCGCGGACGCCTCTCGCACGCATCTGATTTTTTACGAGGACGAAGGGGAAAGCGCTTCGCTTACGTTTGGCCAACTTTTTGAAGGAGCCGAGCGCGTTGCGGCCGATCTCGCGCAGCGCGGCATCGGCCGCGGCGATTCTGTCGCGCTGATGTTGCCGACTTCGCGCGATTTTTTTCTCGCGTTCGCCGGGACGCTGCTCGCAGGAGCAACTCCTGTGCCGATCTATCCGCCGTTTCGCGCCGACCGGATTGCAGAATATGCGGAACGCCAATCGGCGATCCTGTCGAACGCGGGCGCGCGGCTGCTGGTGACGTTCCGCGAAGCGGCCAGCGTGGCCAAATTGCTGAAGCCGCTCGTACCTTCGCTTGAAGACGTCGCGACGGCCGAGGCGCTGGCCCACTCGCGCGCCGCGGCTCCTCTCGGACCGCAACTGCACTCGCGCGCCGACGACCTCGCCCTGCTGCAATACACTTCCGGCTCCACGGGCAATCCCAAGGGCGTGATGCTGACGCACGCCAATCTGCTGGCCAACGTCCGTGCGATTGGAGAGGCGCTGGGCCTGCGCAGCGACGACGTCGGCGTGACCTGGCTGCCGCTCTATCACGACATGGGCCTGATCGGCGCGTGGCTTATGCCGCTGTATTTCGGCATACCGGTGGTGGTGCTGTCGCCGCTGGCGTTTCTTTCGCGGCCGGCGCGATGGCTCGGCGCCTTCCATCGGTACCGCGGCACGATGGGCGCGGCTCCAAATTTTGCGTACGAGTTGGCCGCCGCCAAAATTTCGGACGACGAAATCCAGGGCCTCGACTTGAGCGCGTGGCGCGCGGCGCTCAACGGCGCGGAGCCTGTTCTTCCCGCTACTCTCGAACGATTTGCAACACGTTTCGCAAAATGCGGATTCCATCGCGAAACTCTGTTACCCGTCTATGGCCTGGCGGAAGCCTCGCTCGCCGTGACGATTCCGCCCGTGGGCCGCGGGCCGCTTGTGGACCACCTCGAGCGCGCCGCGTTTGCGCAAGAAGGCCGAGCGGTGCCGGCGCCACCGGGCGTGTCCTCCGAAGATCCGAATGTGATTTCGTTTGTCTCCGTGGGCCCGCCCGTTCCGCGGCACGAAGTGCGAATCGTGAATGAACGCGGAGAAGATGCGGGAGAGCGCGTCGAGGGACAGCTCTGGTTTCACGGACCTTCCACCACGCAGGGCTACTATCGAAACGAGGCCGCGACGACGGCGCTGCTTCCCGAGGGCGCGGCGGCTGGATGGGTCAACTCCGGCGACCGCGCGTATCGCGCGGGCGGCGAAATCTATATCACCGGCCGCGTGAAGGACATCATCATTCATGCGGGGCACAATCTTTATCCTCACGAGATCGAGGACGCCGTGGCGCGAGTGCCGGGCGTGCGCAAGGGCTGCGTGGTGGCGTTCGGCGCGGCCGATCCGGTTGCGGGCACCGAGCGGTTGGTGATCGTTGCCGAATCGCGCGAGAGCAACCGGGACGCGCGGGCACGGCTCGCGCAGGCCATCACGGCGCAGGTCACCGAAACGCTGGGGCTGCCTCCCAACGTGGTCGAAGTCGTTCCGCCGAATGTGATTCCAAAAACGTCGAGCGGAAAGCTGCGCCGCGACGCCACCAAGCAGCGGTTCCTTTCCGGCGACCTGGATTCCGATGCGCCGCCCGTTTGGCTGCAGCTCGCGCGTCTCGCGGCGGCATCGAGCGCCGGACGAATTCGCGCCGCGCTCCGGCGAATCGCCGAGGTGACATACGGATCCTACGCCATCGCGATGTTTGCCCTGTTGCTGTTTCCCGCGTGGTTGTTCGTGTTGATTTCACCATCGCGAAAAAGCGCGGCGCGCGTCACGACGGCGGCGCTGCGCGCGTATTTGAAAGTTGCAGGATGGCGCGTGCGCGTCGACGGCCGCGAACATCTGCGGGAAAACGCGCCGCGCATGCTCGTCGCAAACCATACGAGCTACGCCGATATTGTCGTGCTCATGGCGATGCTCGGCACGGATTACCATTTCGTTGCCAAAGCCGAAGTGATGTCCATGCCGTTTTTTGGAACATTTCTTCGCAAGCTCGGCCATTTTTCGTTTCGCCGCGAAGACCCGCACGCGCGATTGCAACAAGCGGAAAAAATTGAGGAGGCCCTGCGGCGCGGCGAATCCGTTTTTGTTTTTCCGGAGGGAACCTTCACCGCGCAATCCGGCGTGCGTCCATTTCATCTCGGCGCGTTCAAAGCGGCCATCGCGGCGCAGCGGGAGATCGTGCCCATCGCGCTCGATGGGACGCGCCGCGTGCTTCGGGACGGCACCTGGCTGCCGCGCCCAGGGCGCATCACCATCACGATCTGCCCGCCGATCGCTCCTCCCTCCTCGGCGGAAGATTGGCAACAAATCGTGCGCGTGCGCGACACGGCCCGGGAAATCATTGCCCGTTTCGCGCACGAATCTCTCCTATAAATTCTTTTTGAGCGGGCAACCGCTGCACAAAAACAGTGCATCCCATTTGACGTTCGAACGGTTGTTTGTTTCGGACGGCTTGGGATCCCTCAGGGTGGGGCTCACCGTCGAGTTATCACGGATCTGCGGGAATTCGCAGGATCCAAAATCATAAACAGGGGAAAAACTAAATGCGTAAAGTCGTGTGTCTATTGGGATTGGTGTTCCTTGTCAGCCTAAGCGCGGCCGCGCAAGATGTCCCTAAGGTCGATTTGTTTGCCGGATATACGTACGTTCATACCAGCCCCGGCATTGCGCTTTCTTCGTTTAACGCCAATGGCGGCGTCGGGTCCGTGGCATTGAATTTCACCAACTGGGGCAGCCTGGTCGTCGAAGTGGGCGGCATTCACGCCAGCGTGATTAACGGGACGGACGTGGACGCGACCGCGTTGACCTACATGGCCGGTCCCAAAATTACACTCTTTCACCGTTCCAAACTCTCTCCCTTCGCCCAGGCCCTTTTTGGATTTACGAATACGAACCCCGGCTTCAACCAAACCACGCTCAGTCACAACACCTTCGCCATGAGCCCCGGAGTCGGGCTCGATTGGAACGCGACGCGCCACTTTGGAATTCGTCTCGGCCAGTTGGACTACCTGCTGACGCGCATCCCAACGTCGACCAACCAGGTGAACTGGAACAACTTCCGCTATTCCGCGGGCGTTGTCTTGCGTTTCTAATTTCTCTTATCGATTTTGCGCCCCGGCGCCGCTGCGGGAGGAGCCGCGCCGGGAATTGCAAGGGCCGAAGCACCGATATCTTCGGCCCTTTTTAGCTTTGGTAGGCGGCGATCCCGGGAACGCCATTCTCCCCGCCGCGGCGGGCGTCATGCAAACCGCCAATCGGGAGATTGGCCTACCGGATTTCGACCCCAAGTCCCCATACCAACTTCGGAATTTAGATTTCATTTTGAGGTTGCGGATAAGATATTTATTATCAGTATATTACGAGCACTTGCCTTTTGCGCACTACTCTCGGATGTTTATGTTCTTGTAACTTTTGCGGAGCTTTCCGCATCTCATAGGCAGTTTCCATTTTTTGGGCTCGAAGGCGAGGTACAAAATCATGCGTCTTCCTTCGAAAGAGGCTGTTGGGATCCGTTATACGGGCTGGGCCGCGCTGGGGCGTGATCCGCAAGAGGATACTTTGGAGTACACTTGTCCTTATTGCGGAGAGCATGGCGTAAAAGCGGCGCGACGCACTCCCGACCAATATCATTTCACGGATGGTTTCCTGCAGGACTTGCAAGGGGAAATGGCGGCATGCCACTCGTGCCGGCATTCGTTGCGGATTGTTCCCGTGGTCCTGCTGCACGACCAGGACGAAAAGCGCCGGTTTGAAGGCGTATTTTCGGACGACCTGGTGGCAAGCAAGAATTAAGTTTTCTGGTTCGCTCCTCCAACTGCAAAAACGGGCCGCTCCGATGGATTCGGGGCGGCCCATTTTTGTGTCTGCTCGCTTCGGGTAGTTGTGCCGGATCAGCCCGCTATTGCAGCAGCGTGTCCGGCTCGAGGTGATGTTTCTCAAGGCCGTCGCGCACGCGGTCGAAGGCCTGGTCCACGGTATCGGCAAACTCCAGCAGACCGTATTCGTGCTTGTTGATGGTTCCGCAGCGCAGCATGTGTTTCCAGTCGAGCACGCGGTCCCAATACTTGCGGCCATAAATCAAAATCAAGTTGCGCCGCTGCAATTTTCCGGTTTGCATCAGCGTGAGCATTTCCCAGAGTTCGTCCATGGTGCCGAAACCTCCGGGAAACACGATCAGCGCCTTGGCGAGTTGCGCGAACCAAAGTTTGCGCATGAAAAAATAATGAAACATGAAACTCAGTTCGGGACTGATGTAGTCATTGGGGCGCTGTTCGTGCGGAAGTTCAATGCTCAGGCCGATTGACTTTCCGCCCGCCTCGGCCGCGCCCCGGTTGGCCGCCTCCATGATGCCAGGGCCTCCGCCGGAGCAAATCACGAAGCGCCGCGGATGATCGCCGAGAGACATGGCCCAGGAGGTGATCCTCCGCGCCAGCTCGCGCGCCTCTTCGTAGTAGCGGGACATCTCGACGGCCGACTTCGCGTCGCGAAGAGCGACACGGTATTGTATTGCGTCGAGGCGCTTGTTTTTTGCCTTTCGCAGCTTATGCAAGTGCGCCATCGCTTGCTCGCGCGAAAGGATCCGGGCCGAGCCGAACATGACGATCGTGTCGCCCACCTTCTCGCGCCGAAGCCGCTCGAGCGGATCGATATATTCAGCCGTGATGCGCACGGGGCGCGCCGGCAAGCTTTCCATGAAGATCGGATCGCGATAGGGCGGCTCGATTTCCTGTTGGCGGCGCCTGCGGCTCATGAACCCTCCACTGCAAGTGACTGCAATTTGACATTCTACGCAACCGCCATAAGGAAACGCCAGAGACACGGCCGCAGCGTGTTCCGTCTAGATACATTCTTCCGGCGGGCTCTACTTGGAGCCCGCACCCGCGGGCACGGCCAACGCGTGAGCGCGTTTTCGCTTCCAACGTAGTAGACTGGTGGGCAGATGACTTTGAGACGACTGCTAGCTGTTTGCCTGGCCACACTCGCTGCAGGGATAGTGTTTGCGGCCCCGCCCGCCCGAGCCCAGCAATCGCAGGGGCCCATAGCGCCCAAGCCAGGCACGACCGTGCAACAACCGCCGGAAGGCACCATCCGCGTCCGAGTCGCTTTGGTCAGCGCGCCGGTGGTCGTGGTCGGCGCCAAGGGAGAGCCCGTCCTCGACCTTCAACAGAAGGACTTCCAGGTCCTCGATGAAGGCGCAGCCCAGACGATCGAATCGTTCGACCTGGGCGGGGAGAAGCTTTCGGCCGTGCTCGTTTTTGAGACCAGCTCGCGCATCGCGCCGCTATTGCCCGCCGTCCAGAAATCCGCGATCGTCTTCACGCAAACCGTGGTCGGCCCTTCGGGAGAGGCCGCGGTCCTCAGCTACGACAACAGCGTCAGCACTTTGCTGCCCTTCAGCACCGACAACGATAAAATTGAAAAGGCCATCGCCAATTTGACGCCCGGGAACAGCGGCGCACGCCTCTACGACGCGCTGGCCTCCGCGGTTGCACTGCTGCGCGATCGTCCGGTCGGGCAGCGCCGCGCGATCGTCGTCGTGGGAGAAGCCAGTGACAGCGGGAGCGAGGAAAGACTCGGCCGCGTCTTGCGGGAGGCGCAGCTTTCGAACATTGTGATTTATAGCGTGGGGCTTTCAACCACTTCGGCGGGTCTGCGCGCGCCGCCGTCGCAAGCCGGCCCGGCCCCGGCCACGCCTCCCGGCACGTTCGGCGGTCCGTCGTTTCCGGGCACGGCGCAGACACCTACGAGCCAGCAGCAATACGGCGGCAACATCGATCTCCTAGGCCTTGCGGAATGGGCTGTTCGAAATGCCACAGCAGTGGTGAAAGACCGTCCGCTCGAGGTCGCCGCCACGGCCACCGGCGGGACGTATCAATCCGTGTTCCGGGACAGCAAGATCGAAAATGCGGTCGACGCCATCGGCGCCGAACTAAACTCGCAGTACATGCTGAGTTATCGCCCCACCGGAGCGGATTCCCCGGGCTATCACCAGATCAAAGTGACCGTGAATCGCCCGGGAGTGAAGGTCCGCACGCGGCCGGGGTACTACCTCGAAGCGAAATAATCTCGAGTAGCACAGACTTCAGTCTGTGGGGGTTAGTCCTTGCAAGTACGAAACCCCACAGACTGAAGTCTGTGCTACTTACGCCACAATCGAAATCATTTTTAGGATGTGGAGACCCACTTGTTCGTCTCCCGTGACTTGCACTTGAGTTCTGGCTTGCTCGGGTGCAATCCCTTTTGTGAAGATGCGCCACGCAATTTTCTGCGGGATTGTCACCTCTGAAATTTTTTCTCCGGCCGATGAGGCAATCAAAGTCCACGCGCCGCCGTCACGGAACAGATGCCAGCTTCCACCGCAGTCTCCGGAGATATTGGATTGCGCGAGGGATCCGGGCTTGGCGGCAACACTTCGGTAAGCGTGCGGCAGCGCGCGCAGGAAGCAGTCAAGAACCGGAAAGTAGAACTGGCGCGTCATGATGCCGGGCTTATTGACGGCAAGGCGAATCTGCTGTTGATGGTGCCAGCGTTCGGTGAATTCGCGAGCGGTGTCAAACCAGTTCGGAGATTGCTCCTCGCCGGCCCAGCTCACGGGAAACATGGCGGGGTCGAAAGGATCGAGCGCCTGATGATACTCCGCGCTTTCTCGCGATGCCGCTTCCATTCTCGAAATCAACTGGTCGGGCTGCAATCGGCTGTACTTGCGGACGCCTTCGGCGTTGAGGGAGTTGATCAGCGTTACGAGCTTCGCGGGAGAAAGCTTCTTCGAATTTTCAGGCTTGTAGCCGTGCCGGGCCGCGGCCAGTTTGCGGATTTGCGTGTCGAGCAGATGCGCCGCCACATCCTTCACTTTCCATTTTGGAGCGAGGGTTTGCGTCTCCCAATCTTCCGGCGCCAGCCCGCGCAGCAGATCGATCAGCTTCGCTTCCAGCTTCGGAAAAAGGTGCGCAGTGAAAATCGGTTGCAACGGTTCGTGCGCGCCACTCATGCTCGCTATTTTATTTTGTTACCGTCGGGTTCCTTACTTCTTTTCTTCCGCGACCTCAGGGTCTTCGAGGATCGACGCGGCGGCGGCGATTTTGTCGTCTTCTTCGAGGCGCAGGAGGCGCACGCCCTGTGTCGAGCGGCCCGCTTCGCGGATTTCGTTCGCGTGGACGCGGATCACTTTTCCGTATTCGGTGATGATCATGACGTCGGATTCCTCGGCCACCTGCAACGCCGCGACTACCGGACCGTTGCGGTCGGTGGACTTCAGGTTGATGACGCCCTTGCCGCCACGCGAGGTGATGCGGTACTCGGCGAGCGGCGTGCGCTTTCCGAAACCTTTCTCGGAAACCGTAAGCATCAGGGAGGTGAGGGAATCCTTGATCGCCTCGTTCTCGATTTCGTCGAGATTCTGCGACTCTGACTTCGCTTCCTTCCTGATGATTTCAAAGTCAGGCTGCACCGGTTCCATGCCCACGAGGTAGTCGCCCTTGGCAAGGTCCATTCCATTTACGCCTCCGGCGTTGCGGCCCATCGAGCGCACTTCGGTTTCGCGGAACAGGATGGCCTGGCCGTCGCGGCTGGCGAGGAAAATCATCTTCTTGCCGTCGGTGAGGTGCGCGCCGATCAGCTCGTCGTCTTTTTCAAGGTTGATGGCAATGATTCCGCTCGAGCGCGGATTTGAGAATTCGTTGAGCGCGGTTTTCTTCACCGTGGCGTTGCGCGTTGCGAAGAAGATGAACGTGCCTTCTTCCTCCAGATTTCGCGCCTCGATTACGGCGGTGAGGTGCTCGTCCTCCTGAAATTTCACGAGGTTGGAAATCGCCTTGCCGCGCGTGGCCGCCGCGGCTTCGGGAATCTCATACACCTTGAGCCAGTACACGCGCCCCTTGGAGCTGAAGAGCAGGATGTAACTGTGGGCCGAAGCGACGAACAAGTACTCGACGAAATCTTCGTCGCGCGTCTTCGCCCCGATGCGGCCCTTGCCGCCGCGCGACTGGTGGCGATACACGTCCACCGGCGTGCGCTTGATGTAGCCCGCGTGGCTGACTGTGATGGCCATTTCCACGTCGGCGATCAGGTCTTCCAGTTTAATTTCCTCGACGTTCTCGACGATCTCGGTCCGGCGCGCGTCCGCGTAATCCTTCTGCACCTCGCGCAGCTCCTTCACGATCACGGCCTTCAGCTTTTTTTCGCTCGCCAGAATTTCCTTCAGCTCGGCAACCAGCGCCTGAATCTGCTTCAGTTCCTCGATGATCTTTTCGCGCTCCATCTGCGTCAGGCGGTGTAATTGCAGATCGAGGATGGCCTGCGCCTGGCGTTCGGTGAACGTCCACGTTTCCATCAAGCCTTCGCGCGCTTCCTTCGGCGATTTGCTGCGGCGAATCAGCTTGATGATGTCATCGAGATGTTCGAGGGCTTTCTTGAAACCGAGCAGGATGTGCTCGCGCTCCTCGGCCTTGCGCAGCTCGAATTGCGTGCGCCGCCGCACCACTTCCACGCGGTGGTCGATGAACAGCTTGAGCAGCGGCAGGAGGCCCAGCTCGCGCGGCTGCCCGCCGACAATCGACAGCAGGATCATTCCGAACGATTCTTGCATCTGCGTGTGCTTGTAGAGGTGGTTGAGAATCAGCTTCGGCTCTTCGCCGCGCTTGATCTCGATCACGATGCGCATGCCGTCGCGATCGGATTCGTCGCGCACCTCGGAGATGCCTTCGATCTTCTTTGCATTCGCGAGTTCGGCAATGTGCGCGATCAAGCGGCCCTTGTTCACCTGGTAGGGAATTTCGGTGATGACGATGTTTTCGCGGTCCTTGCCAACGCTTTCGATCGCTGCCTTGGCGCGCATGGTGAAGCTGCCGCGTCCAGTCTTGTAGGCCGAGAGAATTCCTTCGGCGCCGGAAATGTATCCGCCGGTGGGGAAGTCCGGCCCAGGCACCAGCTTCATGACTTCCTTGAGCGGCGTGTCTGGCTTGTCAATCAGCATTACCGTGGCGTCGATGATTTCGCCCAGGTTGTGCGGCGGGATGTTCGTCGCCATGCCGACGGCGATGCCGCTCGCGCCGTTTACGAGCAAATTCGGAATCTTCGACGGCAGCACGACGGGTTCTTCGCGCGTCTGATCGAAGTTCGGGATAAAGTCCACCGTCTCCTTTTCGAGATCGGCGAGAATTTCCTCGGTGATTTTTGCGAGGCGCGCTTCGGTGTACCGCATCGCCGCGGGCGGGTCGCCGTCAACGGAGCCGTAGTTCCCCTGCCCGTCGATGAGCGGGTAGCGCATGTTGAAGGATTGCGCCAGCCGCACGAGCGTCGGATAAATGACGGCTTCGCCGTGCGGGTGGTAATTGCCCGAGGTGTCGCCGCAAATTTTCGCGCACTTGCGGTAGCCGCGATTCGAGGCCAGGCCCAGGTCGTTCATGGCGACCAGGATGCGCCGCTGCACCGGCTTCAAGCCGTCGCGCACGTCGGGAATCGCGCGCGCCACGATTACGCTCATGGCGTAATCGAGGTACGACTTCTTCATCTCGGCCTCAATTTCGACCGGGATCATGTGCCCCTGTTTAGGTTCGTCCGCCATCGATCCGTCCTTCGTCGTGTAGGGGCACGGCATGCCGTGCCCCTACAGCTTCGAAATCTAGTTCCTTTACCTATTGCCGCGCGGCCCAAATCACAACGAAGTCCTTCACCCCATCAAACGCTGCAGCCGTGTTCAGAAACCTCTGCGGCCCGAAATGCGTTTCGAGCTCTGCCAGCAATGCGTCGCGCTCGGCCTCGCTCGCGCATTCGACAGCTACGCCGCCCTCATTGTCCGGCACCACAGTCGGCCTCGCGCGAAATTCCGAGCATGCCAATCCGCGCAGCCCCGGCAATGTCGTCCAACTTAATTGGTAGAGCATTTCCCCCATCAAACCGCGGCAATTTGAAGACTGGAGTAAGCTTTGTAGGGCACGGCTTCAGCCGTGCCGTACAGAGACCGTTTCCTAAGGCTTTAGCCGCTGGCGCTTTCGTAGCGGCTAAAGTCCAGAATTACTTTCCCATTCGCCGAGGACCACGGATATTGTTCCGCCGTTCCAACCAGCCTTGCCTTTACCGGATTTTGCTCAATGTACGATTTCGCCTGCCAAAACTGCTCCGCGTCCCTGATCCACCGATCATGGAAGCTACGATGCCAGATGGGGAAGGCCTGTGGCCTCTCGATGCCGATCCGGTGCGCCGACCCACCTTTAATCATCTGCATCGCTTTTTCAATCGTTGTCTCGTCTCCTGGCGTAAGGAGTACATGCAGATGCTCAGGCATCAGCGCGAACGCGTGCAATTTATAAAATCCACGATCGCGGCACGAAACGATCTGGTCAACTACGATGCCGGCCAAGACCGTGTTGATGAAAAGCGCATGTCGCTCCCAGGTATCCGTCGTCACGAAATAGACACCAGCTTGCCGGACGCGACGCGCAATTTTCGCCACTCTCGCACCGCCAGGGGCTAAAGCCCTCACGATGAAACGCCTGTCGGCACGGCTGAAGCCGTGCCCTACAAACCTTCGAGCCAAACCCACACACGAAGACAAAGCGACGCTTTCTAAATATCCAAATTCACGACTTCTAGTGCATTTTCCTCGATGAATTTGCGGCGGCTTTCGACGTTTTCGCCCATCAGGGTCGAGAAAATTTCCTCGGCGGCTGTGGCGTCGTCGAGGCGCACCTTCAGCAGCGTGCGCGTTTCGGCGTTCATCGTGGTTTCCCAAAGCTGGTCGGGATTCATTTCGCCGAGGCCTTTGAACCGCGTGATGGTGAAATCTTTTTTCGCGTCTTCGAGAACGTATGCGAGAACGTCCGACGCCTTTTCCTTCACTTCCTTGGTCCCGTTGCGCGTCACGGTGAAGGGAGGATGATCGAATTCGCTGATCGCGTTCGCCGACGTGCGCAGGCGTTTGTACTCCGGCGTCGAGGCGAAGGCCCAGTTAATTTTTTTGTCTCCGGGGCGCGCCGCATTGCCCGGGATCAGCAGGTCATAGAGGCTGTGTTCTTCGTCGTAGACGATTTTCGGGTCGATGTCGAGCTTCGCTTTGCCGATGGCCTTGGCCAGTTTTTCGAGCGCTTTCTTGTCCTCGAAATCGGTTTTCTTCTCGAAGTCGCACACGGCCAGGAGATCCACCAGTAACGGCTCGCGCAGCTTGCGCGCCATCTTGGCCGACGCCGAAACGTATTCCTGCACGTTCAGGAGAAATTTCGTCAGCGCCGCGCCATGAATCGCTCCGCCCTCCTTGGGCTTCACGACGTGGTCTTCGGTCGCGCGCGACATCAGCTCGTGGTTGAATTCATCTTCGTCGCGGATGTAGCGGTCCATCTTTCCGCGCTTGACGCGGTACAGCGGCGGCTGCGCGATGTAGATGTGCTCCCGCTTGATCAGCTCGGTCATGTGGCGGAAGAAGAACGTGAGCAGCAGCGTGCGAATGTGGCTGCCGTCCACATCCGCGTCGGTCATCAGAATAATTTTGTGATAGCGCAGCTTGGCGATGTCGAAGTCGTCCTTGCCGATGCCCGCGCCGAGCGCCGTGATGATGGCGCGGATTTCCTCGTGTCCCAGCATCTTGTCGTAACGCGCTTTTTCAACGTTCAGAATTTTTCCCTTGAGCGGCAAGATGGCCTGGTACTTGCGGTCGCGCCCGCCCTTGGCCGACCCTCCCGCCGACTCTCCCTCGACGATGAACAACTCGCACCGCGCGGGATCGCGCTCCTGGCAATCGGCGAGTTTTCCCGGCAGGCCGCCCGAATCCATGGCGGACTTGCGCCGCGTCAGTTCGCGCGCCTTGCGGGCGGCTTCGCGGGCGCGCGCCGCGTCAATGCACTTGCCGACGATGCGGCGGGCCACGGTCGTGTGCTTGTCGAAATACTCGCCCAGGCGCTCGTTGATCAGTTGCTCGACCGGACCCTTGATGTCGCTGTTTAGTTTTCCCTTGGTCTGTCCCTCGAACTGAGGCTGCGGCAATTTCACGGAAACAACCGCGACGAGCCCTTCGCGCACGTCATCGCCGGTGATGGAGACTTCGTCCTTCTGCTCCTTGAGCATGTTCGAGGACGACGCGAAATTGTTGATTGTGCGCGTCAGCGCCGAGCGGAAGCCGGAAAGGTGCGTCCCGCCGTCCACGGTGTTGATCGTGTTGGCGAACGCAAAAACATTTTCCGTGTAGCTGTCGTTGTATTGCAGGGCGATTTCGATTTCCACCGTATCTTTCTTGCCTTCCATGTAGACGGGAGAATCGTGAAGCACCTGCTTGCCCTTGTTCAAGTGCTTGACGAATTCGGCGATGCCCCCGGTGAAACGAAACTCGGCGGATTTGTCGCTGCGCTCGTCGGTCAGCGTGATTTTCAGGCCTTTGTTCAGGAAGGCGAGCTCGCGCAGCCGCTGCGCCAGAATGTCGTAGCTGTATTTATGTTCGGCGAAGATCGTGAGATCGGGATGGAACGTAATCTTCGTGCCGGTCTTGCGCGTTTTCCCGGTGGCCTTCAGCTTTGCCTTGGGTTTTCCTGCATTGTAGGACTGCTCCCACACTTCGCCGTCGCGCCAGATTTCCAGATCGAGCCAGTCGGAAAGCGCGTTCACCACCGAAACGCCGACGCCGTGCAGGCCGCCCGAGACTTTGTAGGTATCACTATCGAATTTTCCGCCCGCGTGCAGCACGGTCATGACGACTTCCGCGGCGGCCCGTTTTTCCGTGGCGTGCATGTCCACGGGAATGCCGCGGCCGTTGTCCGTCACCGTGACACTGTTGTCCTCGTGCACCACGACGTTGATTTCGTCGCAATATCCCGCCAGGGCTTCGTCGACCGAATTGTCGACGACTTCCCAGACGAGGTGATGCAACCCCATCTCGCCAGTCGACCCGATGTACATCGCCGGGCGCTTTCGCACGGCCTCAATGCCGCCCAGCACCTTGATCGATGCCGCGTCATAGCGGTGTTCGGATTCATTCCCAACTGTTGCTGCTTTTTCTGCCATGTTGTGCGTGCTCCTGCGGAGTCTGCTTGACGGCGGGCTCGTCGCCGCGGCGATAGCCCGCACCCGGGGAAAGGCGCTGTCATTTTTGCTGGCGGGCTTCGCTTCACGTGACGCCCGCAACGATCGAATCGACCGTCGCCTTACCCTGTGGCCCTCGGCCATTTCTAGCTGCCGGAGCTCGAAGGGTTTTCTTGCTCCATCCCGTCCGGATTCCGATCGAGCGGAAGCGGACGTGGCGAAGACTGCTTTCCTCCAGGCATTCGAGCGTCCCGCTTATCCTGACCCGCGAGTTGCGGGGAAGGGCATACTCTGGCGCGGGCATGCAATTCAGGGGCGCTGCCAGCCTGGCCGACGTGCCGTACTGGAGGAAACCGAAGAACCGTCTGACCGCATATATTCTACCCTGAACTAGGCTTTTTCTCAAGCCGAAACCAGCCTAAAGAAGCTATTTATCACCTTTAGTTTCAATAATATGATGGGGTTCAATTGATCATGTAAAAGGTTAGAGGTAGGTGGTAGTTCACGCAGAAATTTGCCTACATTCCTTTACTAACTTTAGGCCCAGGTGTCGGTGAAATGAGCCGTCTTTCTTGGGGACGGAAAGTTTCAGCTACGGAAGTTCGCCATCCTAACCTCGATATCAGAAACAGCCAGACTGACGTACGGCTCAATCTCTCCTCCGCACTTGGGACATTCGTCGTTGCAGCCGCAACTCCAGAGGTCTGCCCAGTGTGTTCCGCATTCTTCGTGCTTGTAGAAATTCAAGACTGCTTCTCCGTAATCCACGGCCATATTTTCTCCTTTGCTCAATTGTTATAAATTGTTCCAGCCAATCGGTAGTGTCCGCGCCCTAAGAATACAAGCAAACCGAGATCGCGAAGAACTTGGAGTTGTTGTCTGATCTTGTCTCGGACATGGCGGTTGTGAGGATGGAGTTGACCCAGGGAGGACTCAAGGGTGTAGACGTCAGACAGTGCAAAGTCGCTCATGGCAAGTCCACGGACTGCGTTCAATACGTCAAGGGTCCATCCACGATTCTCGCTTGTGAGCTTTTCAAGCGGGCGCAAGCGAGCATATTGTTTGCGAACCTCCGAGCTGCTAATTGCGCGTCCTTCGGTAACTATTGGAATTTTCGCATCGTCTGGAATTCGACCTAGAAGGATGTTGCATCCTACCCATCCAGCCCGTCGCGCCTCAGGGCCCAGAGCCTTTCTCTTTTCAATTGCAGACATGGAGAACGCAAAATTGGGTATAAGGATCACGTTGGAAACCGACCACGTTTTCCTATCGTAGTGCACTATGAAAAGGTTAGGAGTTCTATTTGATCTGATCGCGTCACGCATGGAGCCGTAGGCTGCGTCAACAATTCGAAATGAAAGTGGACTACCTTGACTCTTAAGTTGAAATGCGGACTTACACTTGCAGCACATGTAGTCAACAGTGGGTGTGTTCGGCGGTGTGCAGTCAAGACGATTTTCCGCGCAGTTCGGACAATAAAGGTTATCTGAGCCCCAAGTCTCGGTCGCTACCCGGGCGCGCTGCGACAGACTCTTGTAGTTAACGAAGTGTCCAGTCGGCAAGACTAGCTGTATTCCCATAACGGAGAATTTTGATCAAATTCGCATCGGCATGATCACATAGCGATAGCGGTAAGCCTCATCGGCAAGAGGGCGCATTTGTCCGGCGGATTGTTCGTCTTTTAGTTCGAGGCTGATCGGGCCTTCGGGGGCTGCGGCTAGAAAATCGATCATGTACTGGGCGTTGAAGCCGATGGAGAGCGGCTCTCCCGTGAATTCCTTTTCGATCGTTTCTTTTGCTTCGCCGTATTCGGGGCTGGACGCGGAAATTTCGATGCCTTCTTTGGAGACGGAAAGTTTCACGGCGTGCGAGCGCGTGTCGGCAAGCTGCGCGACGCGCTTGACCGCATCGTTCAATTCTCCGCGCTCGATCACCACTTTTCTGTTGTTATCCCGCGGCAAGACGGCTTCGTAATTCGGGAATTGTCCGGTGAGCATTCGCGAAATCAAGAGGCGTTCTCCAGCGCGAAAGAAAAGATGGCTTTCGTCGAGCGCGAATTCGATTTCGGCGTCTTCGCCCGCCTCGCTTGCAAGCCGCTGCACTTCCGTCAGGGCTTTTTTGGGGACGAGCGGGCGAACTTCCCGGGTCAAGCCCTCGAATTTGTGATCGATCTCGGCCACGGCCAAGCGGTGGCCGTCGGTGGCGACCATGGTAACCATCTCCGGCTTCAGCAGCAAGAGCGCGCCGTTCAGCGTGTAGCGAGACTCTTCGTTCGAGATCGCGAAGGCTGTCCTGGCGATCAGCGACGACAATATTTTCGCGGGAATTTTTGCGATCGGATGCGGGAACGCGGGGATCGCCGGAAAATTATCCTTGGCCATTCCGACCATTTTGTAGGTCTTGCGATCGGCGAGAATTTGCACCCAAAGATTCTCGAGCAGCTTGAAGCGGATTTCTCCTTCGGGCAAGAGGCGCACGAGCTCCAGGAGTTTTTTTGCGGGGATGGTTCCCGCCCCTTCTTTTTTCACTTTGGCTTCGCACGAGGTGCGGATGGAAAGCTCGAGGTCGGTCGCCGTCAGCGTGATGTGATTGCCCGAGGCTTCGCACAGGATATTGCCGAGAATCGGAATCGTGGTTTTCCGCTCGACGACTCCCTGCGTCAGGCTGAGCTCCTGGAGCAGGTCAAACTTCTTCACACTGAATTCCATCGCTGGATTTCCTCCGCCGGAAGACGCAAACGCAACTGCTACTGCAAAGGGCTACTGTACCCTGTTTTATAGTAGGTATAAAGACCGTAGTAGTAGCCGTCGCTGTGGAAATGAGGATAACGCGCACATCGAGAGGCAGAGATGCATTTGCCCTGTGCATCCACGAAAAAGTAAATTGAGGATTGGGAGGATAAATCATCGCGAATCGACCGGGAGGCCATGACGCGCCGAAATTTTTCCTCAGCGTCCGCGAGCGTTGCACAGGATGAGCACAGCATTATGCGCAGGATTTCAACACAGCAAGTAGGACGGGCTTCAGCCTGTCGCTTTTGATTTTCTGGTGGGTGCACATCCGAAAACCCAGATAGGCTGAAGCCCGTCCTACTTGCGAGTTGCGGGCAACGGAAAATGCCCCGAAGAAAATCGGGGCGTTTGGAGAAAATCGGAGAACGAAAAATTGTTTTGATCAGCCGAACGAATCCATCAGCTTGTTGATCGTCCGGTTCAGGTCCTTGTCGCAGCGGCGCAGCGCGTCGATTTTGTTGATCGAGTGGAGAACCGTCGTGTGGTGTTTGCCGCCGAATTGGCGGCCGATTTCCGGAAGCGACGCCGAGGTGAGCTGCTTCACCAGGTACATCGCGACCTGCCGCGGGAACGCAATCGCTTTGGTGTTCGAGCGGATTTTCAGGTCTTGCTCGCGCAGGCCAAACTGTTCGCCGACCTTTTTTTGGATCAGGTCGATGGTGATGCGCTTCTCCTGCGTGGCGATGATGTTCCGGAGTACCTGCTGCGCCGTCACAAGATTCAAGATGGAGCCGGTCAGCGAGGCGTAGGCAATCAGCCGCGTCAGCGCCCCTTCCAACTCCCGCACGTTGGACTTGATCGCGCGGGCGATGTATTCGGCGACGTCATCGGGAATCACCACGCGTTCGTTTTCCGCTTTCTTGTGCAGGATGGCGATTTTGGTTTCGAGGTCGGGCGGCTGGATGTCGGCGATCAGGCCCCACTCGAACCGCGAGCGCAAGCGCTCCTCGATGGCGGAAATCTCCTTCGGCGGGCAATCGGAACTGATCACGATCTGCCGCTGGAGGTCGTACAGCGCGTTGAAGGTGTGAAAGAACTCTTCCTGCGTGCGCTCCTTGCCGGCGATGAACTGGATATCATCCACGAGAAGAACATCGACCGAGCGGAACCGGTCGCGAAAGCCGATCATGCGGTCAAAGCGCAGCGAATTGATGACTTCGTTGGTGAATTTTTCCGCGCTGATATACGTGAGCCGCGCTGCCGGATTGCGCTTCTTAATCAGGTGGCCGACCGCCTGCATCAAGTGCGTCTTGCCCATCCCCACGCCGCCGTATAAGAACAGAGGGTTGTAAGCCTTGGAAGGCTGTTCGGCGACCGCCTGGGCCGCCGCGTGCGCGAATTGATTCGACGCGCCCACGACAAAGGACTCAAATTGGTAGCGGGGATTCAGTTGATGATCGACGGAATCAAAGTCCAGGCGCGTTTGCTTCAAGGGATTTCCCGCCGGCGCAGGTTCATTTTCCGTGCACATAAACTCAAGGTGCGTATCTCTCATGCCCACTTCGGCCAGAACGGCCTGCAACAACTCGCCATAAGTTTCCGTCAGGCGTTTCCGGAAAATCCGGGAAGGCACGCGAACCACGAGCCTGCCGTTTTCAGTTCCTTCCTGACGGGTGGGACGAAACCACGTGGCGAAACTGTGCGGGTTGACCCGCCGTTCCATGTGCTGCAGAATTTTTTCCCAGGAATTCATTCCGTAAAAGTCCTCATTGTAAGCGGGCTGCAAGTACAGCCCGCACCCGAAGAAAGCGAAAAAAGCCCCCGCCAGCTATTTCCACAACTGTGGAAAAACTGTGGAAAAACACAACCACAAGAGCCTCATGCGGCTGCAATCAGTTTCTGGGTTGACCCCGTGACCTTCTCCCCTTCGTCCGATAGGCCCAAGATGGGCCTGCCACTCGGTACGCTCACTTCTTGTTCGCGTCACGGCGTCCACAGGTGTGCCAGTTGCGATACTGGGTTTCCTAAGACGAGGGTGGATTCTCGCTGAACGCACGCTGCGCGGCAAGTGAAAATTTCGGGAGCCCCTGCTGTCCTCCCACAGAAGATTCACAGCTTTTCCACAGCAATATATCCCTCACAAAATAAAACACTTGGGCGGAAAAAGCAGATTTGTTGGTGGATTTCCGTGAACAAGACACGTACGGTGCCACCCGCCACCCTCTAAGGGTTATCTGAAAAAATGAACCGCGGAATAATCGATGATTACGGACCAGTAAAATTTATTGCGGAAGTTTTTCCGGTTTTGGAAATTCGTAGATTCCCTGAGGGTCGGCTCCGATCAGCAACCGGCCGGGCTCCACCAGGATTTGGGATGGTTCCAAGCGTCCCCCGTAGGGCAAATACGTCCGGAAACTCGATAGCCGCTGTCCGTCCTTATCGAAGCGCATCAGGAGCGTGCCGATGGCAATCCAAAGCTCCTGCGTTTGGGGATCCACGCCAACGGCGCTGATAATGCGGTGCAGAGAAGGGATGCTTCTTTCCGAGTCTTCCATGCGTGCAATGGCCTTGCGGGCCGCCTGTGCGGCGGGCTCAAAGTCCAGGGTCTTGAGCGAAATCTCCATGGCGACATAGCCCACACGGTCGAATTTTCGGACCGTCGGTTCGGGCAGATAATCAAAAGAGAAATAGTTATTACCCATATCGTCGGCAACGAGGTGGCCGAAATTCACTTGCGTGTTTACGTCGGCGCGATCGGCGATCACTTCGCGGTCGCCGTAATCGCGGACCACTCTTCCGCCGAGGTCGTAAGCGGTAACCAAATGATCCGCATCCGGACTGGCTACGGCAAATTCATCCCCCGGTAGAAACACGACGGAAACCGGCGCCGGCATGGGGATCGCGGCGGCAAGAGCTCCGCTCGGCGAATAAATCTTGACGGCATTCGCGCCGCGATCGCACACGACGACGTGGCCGTCATGGTCCACAGCGAAGGATTCGCCGTACACAAGCGCAGCCCCTTTGGCCGCCGCTCCGGATTGGCTGGGGACTTGCCCGATGCGCTTCCCGGACGGATCGTAAATCAGCACGGCCGGAGCGGGTGCGGTGAGGACATAATAATTTCCATTCGGTCCGCGGTGAATCTCGCGAAAACCGGCGGCCACGTCGCGATAAAGCTGCCGCTTCGCCACCAAGTCACTTTCGTATTGGTATTGTTCCTGCGCGCATGCAGGAAGAGAAAGAAACAAAGCCGGCACCGTGGCCAGCACGGCCGCAGCGCACACGGAATGCAGACGGTACATGATCAGTTCGCCTCAGTCGGTCCGGAAGCGCAATCGTTCGATTCCTCGGGCGCGGCCGGTGGTCTCGTCCACGTCAATCAAGACGGTATTCATCTGGATATCGCCGGAGGCCACTTCGAACCGCGCCGGCTGGCCGTCCAGGAAGCGGCGCAAAATCGCGGCCTTATCCATTCCAATGACGCCGTTGTGAGGGCCAGTCATTCCCACGTCGGTCTGGAACGCGGTTCCGTTGGGCAGCACGTGCTCGTCGGCCGTGGCCACGTGCGTATGCGTACCGATCACCGCTGACACGCGCCCGTCCAGATACCACCCCATGGCTTCCTTTTCGCTTGTCGTTTCTGCGTGAATGTCCACGAAGATCACGAGGACCTCTGCTGGGATGCGGGCAAGCTCCCGATCGGCTGCCCGGAACGGACAATCATTTGCCGCCATAAAGACGCGGCCCTGGAGGTCCAGCACGGCATAAGGTACTCCATTGCGCGCCGTGCCCAGGTACAAGCCCGAGCCGGGATTGCCCTCCGGGAAGTTCGCCGGCCTCACCAGGCGGGGATGCTGCGGGATGTATTCGAGAATTTCTTTCCGGTCCCAAATGTGGTTTCCGCCCGTCAAAACTTCGATGCCCGCCGCGAACAACTGTTCGGCAATCCGGGGCGTAATGCCAAAGCCGGATGCGGAGTTCTCGCCGTTGGCGATCACCAGGTCGATTTGGCGCGATTCCACAATGTCGGCCAGCCGGTCGGCCACAATTTCCCGGCCCGGCGATCCCACGATGTCGCCAATGAACAGAATTTTCATTTGCTCTCTTTGCCGGGCCCGGCGCCTGTCCGCGGCCTGTGCCTTGTGAAAGATACGCTACCGCGGAACGCGCGGTTCCATAAAAAATGGAGCGGTCCACTTCGCCGTGTGGAGCCCGATCCTGAACCACCTTTAATAAAGTGGGCGCCCTGCGCCGGCCTTTAGGCTTTCCCGCCGCGGACCGAAATCCGCGCCGGGCCATGCACACCGGCCGTCTGACACGGGCACCCGGAGGTTCAGTATGGTTCAAAAGATCGTCGCGTCCAGCACCTGCGTTGCAGGCCAACTCCAAATTTCATTCTAGCAAATCCGCTCCTGGGACGAGAGGCCGCGCACCGAATCGTTTCCACGGGCGTCGGGAAGTGGAACCCCAAGTTGTCCGCGCAGACCCGCGGCGTTGCGAGAAGCCGACGGATGCGGCCTGCCGGTTAGACGGGACTGTGGGCGAGTACAGCGCGTCCACTGCGATGAGAGGGAATCAGCCGAGTGGAATTCAGGATGAATGCAAGCTCCGAGGTGACGTGGATGAATGCAGCCAGCAAGGGGTTAAGCAGGCCGAAACCCGCCAATCCTATCCCGATGCCATCCACAACCAGTGTGCCGGTAAAATTTTGCAGAATAATCCGGCGGCACTGACGGGCGATTCGAATCGTGTCCACAAATTTTGACAGATCGTTCCCGATCAGCACCACATTCGCGCTCTCTCGCGCCACGTCCGTGCCGGACCCCATCGCCACGCCGACATTCGCCTGCACGAGCGCCGGCGCGTCGTTGATTCCATCGCCGACCATCACCACGGTGTGGCCCTCCTGGATCAATTCCGTGACGCGATCCACCTTTTGGGACGGAAGCATTTCCGCGCCGAGTTCGTCGACACCGAGAACCTTTGCCACGGATTCCGCAACAGCTCGAACATCGCCGGTCAGCAGAACCGTTTTTAGCCCCAGGGACTTGAGCGCGGAAATGGCGTCAATGGCTTCCGGACGCAACGTATCTCCGATCCGAATCGCTCCCAGGAATTGCCCGCTACTCCCAACGCCGATTTCAGATCCCGAGGGATCGGGTGTCCATGCCGATATGCCGATCCCCCGCTCCAGCAAAAGCAGCCGCGTCCCAACAACGATTTCGCTTCCATTGTCGTGCGCAATTACACCTTTCCCCGGAATGTATTCGAATTGATCCGGGTCGCCCCACGCATAGTTCAGTTCCCTGGCTTTATTCAGAATCGCCTTTCCTACAGGATGCTCGGAACGAGATTCGGCAATCGCGGCTGAGACGAGCAGTTTTTCTTCACTCACCCCAAAGACAGGCCGAACTTCGAGAACGGCCACGCTTCCGTAACTCAGCGTGCCGGTCTTGTCGAGGACCACGGTATCCACTCGCGAAAGTATTTCCAAATACAGACCGCCCTTGATGATGGCGCCTTTCTGCGCCGCTTGTCCGATGGCCCCGAGGACCGCGAGCGGCGTGCCCGCCGCGATCCCGCAGGCGCCGGCCACGATCACGACCGAAATCGTGGAGCGGATATTGTGCGTGATCAGGAATGTCAGCGCGGCGGCGCCGAGGGCGAAATACACGAGATATCCCGCCAGACGGTCGGCGGTCTTTTGAATCGGCGCGCGAGATTTCTCCGCGCGTTCGACTTCTTCGATGATCTTTCCGAAGGTTGTGTCGCGCCCCAATTTTTCGACGCGGATTTCGAGTGCGCCGGATTGGTTGATCGTCCCGGCATAAACTCCGGCGCCTGGAAGTTTTTCCACCGCAAGCGATTCTCCGGTAATGGCTGCCTGGTCCACGAACGAATTGCCCGACACGACCACGCCGTCCACTGGAATGCGCCCGCCCGGACGCACCAGGACCGCATCGCCCGGGCGGACCAGCTCGATGCCGCAATCCTTCCACTCGGTCCCGCGCCGCACCGTCGCCGTGTTGGGCAGCAGATCGAGGAGGCGCTGAATGGCGTTTCGCCCGCGCCCCACGGTGAGCCCTTCGAGAATTTCCGCGGCCAGGACGAAGAGGGTAATCACCAGCGCCGTGAAGGTTTCCCGTATGGCCAGCGCGGCCACGATGGCGATGGCCATCGACAGCTCCATCGTCATGCGGCGTTGCGCAATATTTTCGTACGCCTCGTGGAAAATGGGATAGCCGCCGGCGAGCGTGCAAATCGCGCCGATGACGCTGATGTAAGGAATTGACAACCCGCGCGCGAACCAAATCACGATGGCGGCTATAGCGACGAATAGGACGCGGCTGAGGTCGCGCCAGTTCAGCGCGTGGGACTCCTCATGCTCCTCGGTGTGATCCGCTTCCGGCTTTCCGGCAACGGCATGCGGAGGCGCAAGCGGCCGTGATTCCGTGCGGGCATCTTTGACGGCGGGTTGTGACATGACGCCAACTCCTCTCGCGGCGGCGGACGATGTCGATGGACGTGAAGGGTGTGCTGCGAACTCCTTTATACCATACTGGGATAGGGTATACCAGCCTGATTCCCGGATCCACTCTGGAATTGGTCATTTCGCACAAACATTGCCTCTTCCGATTACAACGGCTGGGAAGCTGTCATGTGCGCGCGCTAAGACCGGGCCCCGCGGGCAGCCAGGTGTGCTTATGCCACCTCCATCCAAGACGCGGCATCAATCGGTGCTTCACATAATCGCGCGAATAGCGCACTCGGAAGCGGCGCCAGATGAGGCCGGCGATGCGTTCGGTGGTCCAAACGGGCGTGTCGAAACCATGAGCTGCCGGTCCCTGCGCCAACAGGCTAGGGAGTCGCGCCAGTTTTTCACGCGCCAGCTTCGGGCGGGGCCCTCCGGTCTTTGGGCGGCGACGCAGTCCTTCCTCTCCACGCAAACGATGCCAGGCGGCCCATCGCTGGACCGATTGTCTACAGACGCCCAGGGAGCGGGCGACCTCTGCCGTCGATTCGCCGCGCTTCAAGCGGGCCACAGCCGCAAACCGGCGCGCCTCCAACTTTTTTGCGTCGCGCTTGGCATAGCCCAATTGCCTTGGCATGTTCCACTCCCTCCCGGTAGGAACGTGTCTTCCTCCATCGCTTTAAAGAGGAAGGTTCAGTTCGTCTGCCCCCTAGATCCAGAGAGCCCGACGCTCTGAAATGCTGGTGCCCGGGCGATCATGGGAAAAAACTGACCGCCCGGGGCAACCAGGTTCCAACTTAGAAGTGGAACCCCAACTCTCCCGTTACGGCTCGCGGCGTGACGTAGTGCGTCCCGCTGAACGTGGACAGGAAGTTGTACAGCGCTTCTTTGTTCGTCAAGTTGATCACCGTGATCCGCGCGCTCCATTTGTATCGGTCGCCATGGAAAAGGTTGTCCTCACCCACGGCGATGTCAAACAGGCTGCGCGGCTGGATCCGCTGCGGATTCTTGTCGTCCTGCTCAGTCCCCGGCGCCGGTACTTTGATGTAGATGGATCCGAATGCACTTGCGGCGCATGGGGCAAGTGGGTTTTGGGTCGCTGTTGCCAGCGGGTTTGGAGCAATCAGTTGACCGTTGCAAGTGAATCCGCCCTGGAACACTTGATCGGCGGTTAGAGGCAATGCCGTGATGGTGTTGGTCAAGCCGATTAAGTCACCCGGCAGGGAAGATGCCGCGCACGTTGCAGTTGCCGCAAGACACGGTGTTGCGCCGGCCACCAGTCCGCTGTCGTATCGCCAGTTGAAGCCGAACCAGGGCCCCGTTTTCCACGGTTGATATTGCAGGTGCGTCGTTTCGTTATACTTCTCGTCGTGGTCAATGCGGAAGACGCCGGTCGCCGGGCCAATGACGGGCACCCCGGCGACTTGCGGCAGGAAGAAGCGTGCGGCGACGCTGGACATCACCACGTCCGCCGTAAAGCCGCGCCAGGTCGGCACGTTTGCCCTAACTGTAAATCCGGGTATCTTGGACCTGTCCCACATGATCGGGAAGGTGATGGGAGTTGCGGCAACGATTCCGAAATCGTAGGAGTTGTGGGTGTATTTCCAAATGTACTCGGCGTCTATGACCAGGTGCTTTCCGAACGCCTGTTGGAAGCCGGCGTGGAATTCATTGCGGAAGCCGGGAGTAATCGGTCCAGCGTTTCCTTGTGAGCATGTGGTACTGGGCAGCGGCACAAGTTCAGCAATGACCGGATAATTTGCGGTCGAGCCAGTGAAACTGCATCCCTCGCTGGCAATAATCAGGTTCTCGTTGAACGGGCTCTCCAGCGTTCGCGCGTAGGAAACACGAAGAACCGTGCTGGTCGGCTTTATGTTATAGGCAATGCCCAGCCGAGGTTCTGCCTGTGTGGCTCGGCTGATCCCTCTGTAAATATCCCCCCGAAGGCCGAGGTTGAAGGACCAACTACCTTTGGAAATCGTGTCCTCGGCGAACAGCCCGATTTCCTTAATGTCCGTGTGGCCGTGAAAATGGTATTGCTGGCCTGTCGGGTCGGTGGACGGGTTTGTCAGATCAAACTGCAAGGCGTCGCTGCATCCCGGGTCATTCACAGCAGCGCACGCGGCGCCGATCGTCGCAACGTATCCCGGATCCACGACTCCAAGATGGTCGTCTTCGGTCAGGAACGTGTGCTCAAAGGTGACGCCCGCCTTGAAATTGTGGATGCCTTTTACGTAGGAGATGCTCGCGCGAGCGCCGGCATTCAGGAGTGTTCGGTCCTGCGCGATGGTCGAGCTCTGCAGGTCCGGACTAAAGTCCGCAAAGGGATTTCCACTTGGATAGTAGTTGTAGTGGTCGCGCCGTACGAAGCCGCCCAACGTCAAAACGGCGGCTGAGCCAAATAGGTGCGTCCAGGTCGGCGCGATGTTAATTGTCCCGATTTGCGAGCGCTGGTCCGTCGGGCCCAGGGGTGTGCCGGTCACTGGATTGACGATCACGCTGCCCGTCGGATCACAATTGGTCACCCCTACGGCGCAGGGATGATATTGCTGGTCGTACGAATTGGGATTTTGAAACCACGACCGCGTATATTGAAAATTCAGGTGGATGGAATCCGCGCCGGACGCTTGGAAGTCCACACGATCGAACAAGTTTTCTTCATTGCCCTTGTCGTGCATCACGACGAATTCCGGAGGATCGAGAAAGCGCCCGGTGTTCAAGCCGGTAGCAGAGATGAAGTTTCCCCACTTGGCCCCGCCGTAAGCGAGATTGAAACCTGTGGTGGCCGTGCCGAACGTGCCGTAGGACGACGTGACGCTGCCGTGGGGAGTCGTAACGCCTTGGCCTGAGCGTGTGGTTACGTCAATCACCAGGCTCGTTTTACCGCCGTACTCGGCCGGCGGCGCGCCCTGAATGACCGTCATGGACTCGATTGCATCCACCGGAACCTGGTTGGAGAAAACTTTGCTCTGCTGGTCGGTGATGGGCTGGCCGTCGATAGAAAATGAATTCTCCGCGTGATCGCCCAGCCCGTGAAAAAGCCCATTCGAATCCGCCGCCACTCCAGGTGCGGAGAGCGTGACAAGCGAGCTCAAGGAGGATGACGCGCTTTCCAGCGGAAGCGTGTCAAACAGATCGCGGTCCACGTCGGTGTGCGCCGTGGATTCGGTTTCGATCAAATCACCCCCCGACGCCTCCACGGTCACGTTGCTGACCTGTCCCGCGAGGGTCAGGTTAATCTTTAGACTCACTGTGACCGAGGAACGAACCTCGACGTCCTGAGAGTAGGGAGTGAACCCGGCCAAGTTTACGGTCAGGTGATAAGGATTGTAGGGGACGTTCACAAAGCTGAAATTTCCCGACGTGTCCGTCGTCGTGGACCGGTCCAGGCCGCTGACGACGTTATGAATCTCCACGGTCGCTTTCGGAACCAAGGCGCCGACGGGGTCCAAAACCGTGCCGGTGATCGAAGCCGAATTCCCGACTCCCTGCGCATGAATCAACGGACTGGCAATCACGCAAAACGCAAACACTGCTAGAGCTCTAATATTTCGTATGAATCGCATCCCAATCCTCCTCGGATCGCGCCTAGGCGCTAAGGAATGGCCAAAATGGAATGCTGCTACCCGCAAAAGGGGCCGCGGCACGCGGAATCTGGATGATTTCGTCCTTGGCTATAGCTTATGCGGTGGGTGGTGCGCGGGGGGAAGTCTGCGAAAAGACGGGGCCCGTAGCTGGAATAACGTCTTCCGGCAGCGGTAAAGAGGCGATCGGCTTCAGCAATGAGACCGACGGCGCGACTTCTAACTGCACCGGGGTCTGATGGCCCAAGTGGCAATACGGACAATGCGCGTCGTCGCTCGGGCCTTGGTGATTCCAATCGCTGACAACGCCCGTGGCGAAAACCAGCAGCACCACGAGTGTTAGCGAAATCCCGAGAAAGCGAATTGTCTTTCGCACGGTCATTCTGGTCGATCTGAGCTAGGGCACTAAAACCCCGGTAATAGTAACCTGATGTTAAGTCCGAGTAAAGTGTTGTCTGGCACGCAGCCCCGAAAAGTAACCGCAGGGCTCAGGCATTGGTCTGAACCTCTACACTTGCAGCACGTCTCCTGGCTTCGCGACCATTTCGTACAGCACCGGGTTGACGAAAAATCCGAGGAACAGCCGCGAGATCAGCCCCGCGACAATGACGATCGCGAATGGCTTCTGCGTGTCCGAACCGATGCCGGTCGAGAGTGCCGCCGGCAAGAGCCCCAAGCATGCGACAAGCGCGGTCATCATGATGGGCCGCAGCCGCAGCAGCGCCGCCTCGCGCGTCGCCGTGCGGATGTCATGATTTTCAAGGCGCAGTTTGTTGATGTAGGACACCAGGATCACGGCCGTTTCCACGGACACGCCCATCAACGCGAGCAGACCCAGCGCGGAGCTGACGCTGAACGGCGTGTGCGTGAGTTTCAGGGCGATCAACGCTCCCACCGGCTCCGTCATCACCACACCGATCATCACCGTCACCGGGAACTTTAAGTTGCCGTAGAGCGCGAAAAGAATCATGAAGATCAGCAAAATAGCGAGCGGCCCGATAATGGCGAACTGCTCCCGCGCCGCGACGTATTCGCTGTACTCGCCGCCCCAGTCGAGCGTGTAACCTTGCGGCAGCACTACCGACTGGCGCACCGCGTTCTGGGCCTCGTTCACCGCGCGCGCCAAGTCACGCCCCTCGATACTGAACTGCACGCCGATGTACCGTGAATTGTTCTCGCGATAAATGAACGAGGCGCCGTTTCCCTGATGGATGTTGGCGAGCTCCGAAATCGGCACTTGCTGCCCGGACGGCGTAGGCACGAGCAAATTGCCGATCGCTCGCGTGCTGGACCGGTATTGCGGCTTCATGCGCACAACCAGGTCGAACAAACGCTCCCCTTGAATGACCTGCGTCGCCGCCTGGCCGCCCACGCCGGCTTGGATGACACCCTCGACGTCGGACACGTTAATGCCATAGCGGGCGATTTTTTCGCGATCCACATCGATCTGCACGCTGGGCTGGCCCAACTCGCGCACGACGGTCAACTCCTTGAAGCCCGGCACCTGGGAGATGATGCGCTTGATCTCGACCGCCTTGTCTTCGAGCACCTGCAGGTCTTGCCCGTATATCTTCACCGCGAGCGCGCTCTTGAGCCCCGTCAGCGCCTCGTCGACGGCATCCTCGGCTGGCTGCGTGAAGTTGAAAATCACGCCGGGATACGCGAGAAGTTTCCGATTGAGGTCTTCGGTGAGTTCCGCCTTGTTGCGAATCGTTCCTTGCCGCCACACCGGGTCCTTGTACTGTCTTAAGCCGACGTAAAATTCACAATTGAAGAACCCGGTGGGATCGGTGCCGTCGTCAGGGCGCGCCAATTCCGATCCAACTTCCGTCACCTGCGGGTAAGACATCAGGATGTTGCGGATTTGCGGCGCGAACTTCGCCGCCTCCTCAAAAGAAATCGTGTACGGCATCGTGGCGCGCACCCACAACGCTCCTTCGTCCAGATGAGGCATGAACTCGCCGCCGATATATGGAACCAAAAGAAGCGTGGCCGCGAAAATAAGCGTCGCGACAATCATCGTCGTTTTCGGATGGTCCAAACACCAGTCGAGCTCTCCTGCGTAGACTCCCTTCACCCATTCGTACGGCCGGTTCACGATCTCTTTTACTCCGCTTTTAAACCAGTACGAGGCGAGTACAGGCACAAGAGTAAGGGTGAAAATGAGCGATCCCAGGAGCGCGTACGACATCGTTTCCGCCATCGGAACGAACAGTTTCCCTGAGGGGCCGGTGAGGGCGTAGATGGGAAGGTATCCGGCGAGAATGACGGCGACGGAATAAAAAATAGGGCGGTCCACGTCGCGCGCTGCCGCCGCTATGACTTCGTGCAGTTTGTAATCCTGTCCCGCGCGCTCGGCCAGTTCGCGGTAGATGTTTTCCATCATCACCACGGTGCCGTCGATGATGATCCCGAAATCGATCGCGCCGATCGAGAGCAGGTTCGCGGGCACGCCGCGACCGTGCAAAAGAATAAAGGCGAATAGCAGGCTGAGCGGAATCGTCAGCGCAACGATAATTGCCGCCCGAAAACTCACCAGGAAAAAGATCAGCACGATCAGAACGAGCGTCATCCCCACGAGCATGTTGTGCTCGACTGTGTCAATCGTGAGCCGCACCAGGTCGCTGCGGTCGTAGAACGGCCGCACTTTCACGTCGGGCGGCAAGATCCCGTGGTTCAGCTCCTCTGTCTTTTTCTCCACGCCCTCGAGCACGTTTTGCGTTTGCTCGCCGCGCAGCATGAGGATCACGCCCTCGACCGAATCGTCATTTTTCTGGAAGCCGAATTCTCCGAGGCGCGGCGCGTTTCCGATGGTCACTTCGCCGACATCGCGAATTCGCACGGGGACGCCGTTGTTGCTGCCAACGACGATGTTTCCAATGTCCTCGGTCTTGGTCACCAGGCCCAATCCGCGCACGTAGAAAAACTGCGAACCCTGTGAGTAAAACCCACCACCCGCGTTCGCGTTATTCGCAGCGAGCGCGGACAGCACCTGGGGCATGGGGATGTGATAGTTGTAAATCTTCGCAGGATCGAGCAGCACCTGATACTGCATCACCGTGCCGCCGAACCCGGAATCGTCCGCTACCCCGGGCACCGATTTATAGGCCCGCTCGACGACCCAATCCTCAAACGTTTTCAGCTGTTGCGGGCTGCGATCCGGGCTTTCCAGGATGTAGCGATACACGAGGCCCGACGGGCTGAACAGAGGTGACAGCCCCGGCGTTACGCCCGAGGGAAGTTGGGCGTCCGTCAACCTTTGAAACACGACCTGGCGCGCGAAGTAATCGTCGGTGCTTTCCTGGAACGTCATGATCACGTCGGAAAGCCCATAGAGCGAAATCGACCGCAGGTACTGCATGTGCGGCACACCATTCATTTCGACTTCGATCGGCAGCGTCACCAATCGCTCGATTTCCTCGGCCGCATGCCCGGGCCACTGCGTGATGACCTCCACCATCGGAGGCGAAAGATCCGGATAGGCGTCCACCGGCATGCGCTGGAAGGAAAGAGCGCCCGCCACGACGACCAGGAAAACCAGCACCAGGACCAGAAAGCGCTGGCGGAGAGCGAATTGAACGAAATGATGAATCATGATTGTGTGCCCTTGGCTCAGTGCTGCAACGAGTTCTGAAATTGCAGGAACAGGCTGCCGTCACCGACGACTTTGTCGCCGGCCTGCAGCCCGGTCAAAATTTGTGTTTTTCCGCTCTGGCTTTCGCCGAGCGTCACCATGCGCCGCGCAAACTGGCTCGCGCCGGTCTGGATGTATACGTACGGCATGTTTTCGGTGTCCCGCAGCACGGCGGCATCGGGAACAAACACTGCGTTTGGAATCACCCCGGCGTGTACTTCCGCCGTTACATACATGTCTCTTTTCAGGCGCTCGCCGGGATTGGAGGCTTCGATGCGCGCCTGCAGGGTCCGCGTGGTCGGATCGAGGGCGGGCGCGACATACTGAATCTTGCCGCGCACGATGCCGGGATAAGTTTCATTGTCGATCGTCACATCTTCGCCAACATGGACATAGGCAATATCGTTCTGGTAAATATTGACGAGCACCCACACGCTGTTCATATCCGAAAGCGTGAAGCACTGCGTTCCGCCGGCCTGCAGCAGTTCCCCCGGCGAGCACAGGCGTTCCACCACTTCTCCCGCCAGCGGCGCCAAGAGCGGCAATTCCGCGGACGAAGGAGCGGTCACGACGCTTTCCGGGTTCGTGATCCCCAGAACGCGAATGGCCTGTTCGCTGGATTGCAGGTCCGCATCGGCTTGCGTGCGGTTCGATTCGGCCTGCTCGAGATCGGCCTGCGCGATGGCCTGGTGCGCGAAGAGGTCTTGCGCGCGTTTGTAAAACCGGTCCGCGAGTTGGGAGGCATCGCGCGCCTTGATGTAGGTGGAGCGCAACAGCGAGTAGTCGGGGCTGGCAACGTACAGCAGCGGCTGGCCCGCGGTCACGTGCTCTCCGGGCGTGACCACGATGCGGCTCACAGGCCCGCCCACTTGCGTGATCACCGGCGTCGTCAAGTAGCCGTTGTACGCCACCGCTCCCGAAAGTCGCAGGATGCGCTCAAGCGGCGCCTGCACGACCGTGTAGATCTGGATGTGCGACATTTGATCGGCCGGCAGCGAGAACAATTCCGCCTTGCTCTCCGCGCTTTCAGTGGTTGAGAACGAAGTCATTTTGTTTGCGTTTTCGCCCGCGCCGCCGCAACCGGCGAGCGCAAACGCCGCAGCGAGCGCCGTGCAAAAAATGGCGAAACGCCGCGCACTCGCCGCGGCGAGCGGCCGGATTGGGTTCACATCCTTGCATTTCATCGTCATGGCAAACTCCTGGTTCCCACCGCCTGGCGCAATAGTTCGAGTGAGGTCATGTAATTTGCGAGCGCTTGCCGGTAGGCAAACTCGGTCGCGCGATAGCTCCGCTCGGCGTCCAGGAAATCGAGCAAGCTGGCGGCGCCGCGCTGATAGGCGTACTGGCTGATGTCCCGCGAATCCTCGGCCTCTTTCAGATAGCCGGATTGATACAGCACCACGACTTCATCGGCGGTCCGCAGGCCTTCAAACGAATTTGTGACGTCGGTAAGCGCGATCGAGGCCTGTTCGCTCGAAAGCTCCTGCGACTGCGTGATGGCGTATCCCGTCCGGGCGATCTCGCCTTGATTGCGATTGAAAAACGGAAGTGGAACGCTGGCAAAAAGCGAAACGGTATTTACGTCGGCGACGTGCGTGTAGTTGGCCTGCCCGGTTACATCCACCTTGCCGTCCGCCTTTGCCAGGGCAAACTGGCTCTGCGCCGCCGTTATTCCCAACTGCGCCGCGCGCACATCCGGCCGCTGCCGGAGAGCCATCGCTTTCAGGTCGTCCTCGCCAAGTTTCACGGGCTTGTATTCGAGGTCCCCGACGACTTCATAGGATTCAGGCACCGATTCGTAGCCGAGCAACTGCCGGAGGCTGGCGAGCGCCTGAACGCGCGCCAGCTTGGCAGCGGAGACGTCCATCTGGAACTGCAATAATTGGATTTTGATTTTGAGGAAGTCGGCCCCGCTCATTGACCCGGCGGTGTAGGACGCCTGACTGATGTCCACCGTCTGCTGGAAACTCGTCAGGTCTCTCTCCGCCAAGTCCAGCTCGGACTGCGCGAGCAGCGCCGAAATGAATTGCGATGCGACGTTGAACGTCAGCGTGCGCGCGTTGTCGTCCACCGTCGCCGAAGTCACGGCCGTCTGGTCCTTGGCCGCTTGCAGGCGGTGCTGCCGCTTCTTGCCCCGCTCGAACAGATAGCCCGCACCGACGTCGAATTGCGCGCTGTTGTCCAGATACGTGCCACTGAATTGGCTCGGCTGGAAAAAGGGCAGAAACTGCGCGTCGCCAAGGAGCGTGGGGTTGGGCCGCAGGTTGGCGGTAATCTCCAGCGCCTGATTCTCCAGGATCGTGGTGCGCGCCGCCTGCAGCGAATGATTGTGCTTGAGCGCCAGGTCGATCGCATCGTCGAGCGTGACCCGAGCCGGCAGATTCTGCGACGCGGCTTGCGCTCCGGCCTGTCCCGCGGCGTGCGCGGGAGCGAGCAACCCCAAGACTCCCAGGGCGATCAGGGGGCACCATGTCCGGGCCCTAGACTTCGTGTCCATTGTTTCTCTCCTGCAAGGAACGGTCGAAGCTCTCGATTCGGCATTCCGGTAAATTGAAGCGCCGAAAGAACTCAAGAGTCCCGATTTAGTTGAATTTAAATGCGAATAGCGCCTGTAACAAAAAGCGCCTGGGCGAGCGGATTAGGCAGAGGGAGGCGCGCGCGGCGAAGTCTGCGAAAAAACAGGGCCCGTGGCTAGAACCGCGTCCTGCGGCAGCGGCAAGGAAGCCACCGGCTTCAGCATGGACACGGACGGCGCGACCACTAACTGCGCCGGGGTCTGGTGACCCAAGTGGCAGTACGGGCAATGCGCGTCGTCGCTCGGGCCTTGGTGATTCCAATCGCTAACGACACCCGTGGCGAAAACCAGCAGGACGATGAGCGTTAGCGAAACCCCGAGTATTCGAATCGTCTTTTGCACGGTGCGTTTGGTCGATCTAAGCCAGGAGACGGACCTCTTGAATACTAACTTGATGTGAGACGTACGTAAAGCGTTGCCCGTTGCGCTGGCCCGAAAAGTAACCACAAGTAGGACGGGCTTCAGCCTGTCTGGTTTTGGTTTGCCAGTCTACTGGAAGTGCGACAGGCTGAAGCCCGTCCTACGCAGTCTGCTTCAAGGCTCGCTCCAGTATGGTCAAGCACTGCTGGGCGCGCTCGCGGAGAGCGTCGTCGCGGTGGCCGGTATCCTGCTGGCGCGAATGGAGTTCGTCGGCAATCGCCATGGCCGCGAGCACGGCGACTCGGACGGAGTCCACCGTTTGAGTCGCTTCGGCAACGGCAATCATTTTTTCGTCCACGTAGCGCGCCAGTTTCTGGACGTAGGCTTCGTCCAGATCTCCACCCAAAGTGTAGCTCTGCCCGTAAATTTCCACTTTCACGCGATTCGACATTCCATACGCTCCCTGCTGGACGCGCCTATTTTGTTCTGTTCCGCCGCGCATGGCAAGCATCGAGTAGCACAGACTTCAGTCTGTGGGGGTCCGTTCCCTAGCCCGGACCGTGAGCGCCAGCCAAGATCATGTAGAACCCCACAGACTGAAGTCTGTGCTACCAAATCGGCCCGCGACGATTCATTCGATGACAATGCGGAGGAATTTCTTTTTGCCGGCACGAAGAAGAAACTCGCGCGGCGTTCTCAGATCCACTTCGTGCTTCACGTCCGATACGCGTGCGCCGTCGAGTTCCACGCCGCCATGTTTCACCAGGCGATCCGCTTCGCTGCGCGAAGGCGCGAGACCCAGCTCGACCAGAAACGCCGTGAGACGCTTTGCCGGTCCGCGCGGAACTTTTCGTTCGGGAGCTTCGTCCGGAGCTTCATGATCGCGGAAGACGCGCTGAAATTCCGCTGCGGCTTTTTCCGCCGCGGCCTCGCCGTGAAATCCGGCAATGATTTCCTTCGCCAGCGACATCTTCATGTCCATCGGATGCTTCGCGCCCGATTTCACCTCGGCCGCGAGCGCGGCGATTTCCTCCGGCGTGCGGTCGGTCACCAGATCAAAGTAGGGCCACATCATCGCGTCCGAGAGAGACATCAGCTTGCCGAACATGTCCGAGGGCGCTTCCGTGATGCCCACGTAATTGCCCAGTGATTTCGACATCTTGCGCTGGCCGTCCAGGCCGACGAGGATCGGCATGGTCAGCGCCACCTGCGACGCCTGGCCGTACTCGCGCTGAATTTCGCGGCCGACGAGCAAGTTGAATTTCTGCTCCGTGGCGCCCAGCTCGACGTCGGCCTGGAGCGCGACCGAGTCGTACGCCTGCAAGAGCGGGTAGAGCAGCTCGTGAATGGAGATCGGCAGATTTCCCTGCAAGCGCGAGCGAAAATCCTCCCGTTCGAGCATGCGCGCGAGGCGATAGTGCGCACACAGGCGAATCATATCGTGTCCCGATAGTTTTCCGAGCCACTCGCTGTTGTAGCGGACCTCGGTATTTTCCCTGCTCAAAATTTTGTAGACCTGTTCGAGATACGTCTTGGCGTTCGCGTCCACTTGCTCGCGCGTCAGCGGCGGGCGCGTCTCGGACTGCCCGGTAGGATCGCCCACCATCGCCGTGAAATCGCCGACCAGAAAAATCGCGGTGTGCCCCATATCCTGAAAATGTTTCAGCTTGCGCAGCACCACGGTGTGGCCGAGGTGCAGGTCGGGCGCCGTCGGGTCCACACCCAGCTTGACGCGCAGCGGTTTTCCGGTCTTCAGGGAAGCTTCGAGCTTCGCGCGCAAATCCTCCTCGCGAATAATTTCCGCCGCGCCTTTGCGCAGATAGGCGAGCTGCTTGTCGACAGGGTCGAATTGAGGTTTCGTTGTCATGACGGGTTCGCGAGCGCAATCACGCGGCGCCCCTCGATGCGATATTTTCCTGAAAGGATCAGGCGCACGGCTTCGGTGTAAATGCGGTGCTCCTCGGCGAGAATGCGCGCCGACAGCGTTTCGTCCGTGTCGTCATCGCGCAACGGCACGATGGCCTGCGCCAGGATCGGCCCGGCATCCAGATTTTCGTCCACGAGATGCACGGTGCACCCGCTGAATTTCACGCCGTATTCCAGCGCCTGCCGCTGCGCTTCGAGGCCCGGAAATGACGGCAAGAGCGACGGATGAATATTGAGGATACGCTGCGGAAATGCGGCCACAAAATAGGGCGACAGCAGGCGCATGAATCCCGCGAGGCACACCATCTCGACCCCCGCCTTCCGCAATTCCTCCACGACCAGCCGGTCGTAGTCCTCGCGCGCCAGGCCCTTCGACGGAATCGTCTTCGACGCGATTCCGCGCGCCGCTGCGAGCGCAAGGCCGGGCGCGCCTTCGCGGTTGCTGATCACCAGGGCAATTTCCGCGCCGGGGATTCGTCCGGCCGCAATACTATCGGCCAGCGCCTCGAAATTCGATCCACGCCCGGACAGCAGCACGCCAATGCGATGTGACATAAGGAAAAGACGTTAGCATAACCACGCGACGCATCCAATCCCGGCGGGCTCCTCTTCCCGCATCAGGATAAGCAAGTAGAAGCCGCGCATTGCCCCAGGCCATGTCCAAATATGCCCCTAGTGAACAGTAGACCAATTCCGGACTTGCGAACAGGTGTTCCAACGAACCTTCCGGCTTAAACTTAGAACTGCCAGCCTATCGCGTCACGGAACGTGGGGTCTTTGCTCCCTTTGAGAATCAGACTTGTATGGAATTGAGATTTCTCTATGCTCACTGGACGCAAACAACTATTCGCTGGAGGCGCAATCTTTCTCGCGCTTGCGCTGGTACTGTGGGGTTGCGTCGGCACAATTCATCCATTGTCATCGACGAAAGCGGCCATCCCCGGGTTCGCCATCCAGCCGGCTAGCCAGACCGTCACCGCGGGACAACCAGCCATCTTCTCCGTGACGGTGACAGGAACCGGGCCGTTCACCTACCAGTGGCAGAAAAACAATGCAAACATCAGCGGCGCGACATCCTCAAGCTACACGACACCCGCGACGGTTTCCGGCGACAATGGCGCGACGTTTCGCGTGATCGTCACCAACTCGGGCGGCAGTGCAACGAGCGGTTCGGCTACTTTGACCGTAACTTCCGCTCCCGTGGGGCCAAGCATTTCGACGCAGCCGGCAAACCAGACGGTGACCGTGGGGCAGACCGCGACATTTTTCGTAGTTGCCGCGGGAACCGCGCCACTCACCTATCAGTGGCAGAAAAATAATGCGAACATTTTCGGCGCGAACTCGGCAAGCTACACGACGCCGCCAACGGTTTCCGGCGACAACAGCGCGACATTCCGCGTGATGGTCACCAACCCTGTGACCAGCATTATGAGCAATCCAGCAACTCTTACCGTCAACCCGGTCGTTGCCTTCGCCGGAACCGATGTTACGACGTATCACAACGATATTGCCCGCACCGGCCAGAACAACACGGAAACGATCTTGACGCAGGCCAATGTGAATTCGACAACGTTCGGCCTGCTCCGCAACCTCGCCGTCGATGGCTTGGTGGACGCGGAGCCGCTGTATCTGTCGCAACTTTCCGTGGCGGGAGTCATGCACAACGTCGTGTTCATCGTGACCGAGCACGACTCGGCCTACGCTTTTGATTCCGACACTGGCGCGCAGCTCTGGAAAGTTTCGCTGCTCGGTTCGGGCGAAACCACGAGCGACGATCGCGGCTGTGGGCAAGTCACGCCGGAAATCGGCATCACCTCGACGCCGGTGATCGACCGCACGGCCGGCGCGCACGGGATCCTGTACGCCGTGGCCATGTCCAAAAACGGTTCGACATATTTCCAGCGCCTGCACGCACTTGACATCACTACGGGCGCTGAACTGGAAGGCGGGCCCGTCACGGTTCAGGCGACGTATCCCGGAACCGGCGACAACAGCTCCGGAGGACAAGTCGTCTTCGATCCCAAGCAATACAAGGAACGAGCCGCGCTCCTACTTCTGAACGGCATCGTTTATACCAGCTGGGCTTCGCATTGCGACGACGCCCCGTACACCGCATGGATCATGGGCTATAACCAGACGAGCCTGGCGCAAACGAGCGTGCTCGATCTCACTCCCAACGGCAACGAAGGCTCGATCTGGCAGAGCGGCGGAGGCATCGCGGCTGACGCCCAGGGAAACATCTACGCCCTCATCGCCAACGGCACCTTTGACACCACGCTCGACGCGAACGGTTTCCCGAGCCAGCAGGATTACGGCAACGGTTTCGTCAAAGTTTCCACCGCGGGCGGCAGTCTCAAAGTCGCCGACTATTTCAATATGTCAAACACGGTGAATGAGTCGGGCGGTGACGTGGACCTCGGCTCCGGCGGAGCCATGGTCTTGCCCGACCTGAGCTACGGCACGGCGGGGACACTCAATCTGGCGGTGGGTGCGGGGAAAGACGGAAACCTCTACGTCGTGAACCGCAACAATATGGGCAAATGGAACGCGAACTCGAACAACGTGTATCAGGAATTGCCCGGCGCAGTGCCAAACGGGGTGTGGGGCGTGCCGGCGTATTTCAATAGCACGGTCTATTACTGCGACGTCAACGCCACTCTGAAATCTTTCTCCATCGCCAACGGAAAACTTTCCACCACGCCTGTCCAAACGGCCGCGTCGTTCAACTATCCCGGCGTGCTGCCCAGCGTTTCGGCAAACGGAACCTCCAACGGGATCGTCTGGGCGATTGAAAACACGGGCGCCGTCGTCCTGCACGCCTTCGCCGCGAATGACCTGTCGCAAGAGCTCTACAACAGCAACCAGGCATCAGGCGGCCGCGACCAATTCGGCAGCGGCAACAAATACATCACGCCGATGATCGCCGACGGCAAGGTCTTCGCCGCAACGGCGAATAGCGTGGCCGTCTTCGGCCTGCTGCCGTAGTCCAGTAGTACGGGCTTCAGCCTGTCGGGTTTCGGTTTTCTTAGCCCTTGCCCAAAGGCGACAGGCTGAAGCCCGTCCTACTACTTCCTGAGTACCAGCGTTCCTGCGATGAAATCGTGTAGAGCCTGCTTCCTTTCCGTGAATGCGGCCATGATGTAACCGATGGCGAACGGGACCATTCCGGTGACAATTTTCGCGAAGAAGCGGCCGGTGGCGTGGCCGAACGAAATGCGCTGGCCCTCATAGTCGGTCACGCGCAGGGACATCACCGACTTGCCGAACGTCGCTTGCCGCGCCGAGCTTTCCATCCCCGCGAAGTACAGCCATATCAAAATTAGGAAGACGAACCACCCGAGAAAGAACGCCATGAAGAACGGCGCTAGAAGGGCCATGACCTCGCGCGGATCCGCCGGATGCGAATCCACCGGAATTCGATGGAGGATCATTCCTAATCCGCCAAACATGAAAATAAGAGCAACCACGACGATCCAGAACGGAATGCCGAGGATCAGCCCGTCAATCAGATAGGCGGCGAAGCGCTGCCAGAATCCGGCATACGGCTGCGGCGCGGAAACCTGTGCGCTCATCGCAATGGGCGGAGGTTGCACGCCAGCGGCCGCGGGCGCGACGGTTACGGCGGCGCCGGCCTCCTGCCCGCAGGCCTGGCAAAACCGGTTGCCCTCCTCCACTCGCACACCACAGCGTGAGCAGAACATGATCGGCCTCACTCGGGGCAGCCGCGGCGGCTGCAGGTTCAAACTGCTGCGGACTTATAGCGCGGGCCGGAGCGGCGGTCAACAAGGGAAAAGGCGTGATTGGTGACTGGTGTAAACCCGTGCATCTGCCCGGAAAGCTTTCTCGGGGGAATGACTCACTCGCGCCTTGATGCGCCGCACGGCAAGTTGCGCTCGACCTGTACGATTGGCCAGCTACTTCTTTAGGCAGTCCCGTCCTTCGGGCTAGGAGCCGTGCGAACCACTTTTGTGTACCATGGATTTCCCTGCTCGAATATTCTTGATTGGAGGAACCACGCCATGGCTACCGCACCTTCCTACATCGAAGGGCAAGCAATCCCCCGGGAAAACGGCCTGATAGAAAACCTGATGGATTTTTCGTTTCAGCGGCTGGTGACGCCGCGCATATTGAAACTGCTTTATAGCGTCCATTTGCTGATCGGATTGATCGCCGCCGTCTGGTTCGTGTTCACCGGCTTCCAGACGTCCACGTCCAATGGCCTGCTGGCGCTCGTTCTAGGCGTTCCGGCGATGCTTCTGTGGATTGTGTACTGCCGCATCGTCGTGGAACTCCTGGCCGCAGTCTTCCGCGCCGCCCAGGTCATCACGAATGCGCAAGGATGAGCGTGACTCGTGATTCGTACTTCGTGCAAGCTTTCGGTCGCTCATTTTCGCCCGCACATTGCCGCGAATTCGGGTTTTAAGTAGCGCAGGCTTCAGCCTGTGGGTTTTCCGACAGCATGGCAAAACCCAACAGGCTGAAGTCGAAGACCCCGACTCGGTCGCGGCCTGTTCTACGCGGCTCCTCCGACAAAACGTGCCGGGAGCGAGCAAGAATTTCAGGACTAGTACTACAGGAAAACCCCGACCCGATTATTCAGCCCCTCGCAGTAACTCTCTGAACCAAGCAGGTTTAACGAACGGCTGCCATTCGATGCGCGAATGGAAGCATTCGTGCATCTTGCAGAGGCTGAACAGAGAGAAGCTTATTTTCTCCCGTGCGTGGGGGACGAGCGGGCCAGTCCCATTCATTTATTTTCCTCGACTGGCCCGCGCGCAATTTTAGCTCCGCGGTTTGTGAAAGCCGCCGCGGAGAATTGTGGAGCCGCCATGGAAAAGAATCCGAGAATCGAGCCATCCGGGACGCAGCGGAATCGCCGCGCGTCCGCGCCCACCGATTCGATTTCATGGTCGGGTTCTACGCCATCTTCTATTTCACCCTCGTTCATCTCCTCGACTACCTCCTCAATTTCCGCGACGACATCTCGGGGGCAACAGAGGCCCGTGAACTGACGGCGTGGCACCTCACTCACCGTGCGGGGCCGGCTCCTCAGGAGCGGGTCCCGCGACCTTCCTTGAGTAGGACAGGCTTCAAGCCTGTCGCCATCTCCGAACGAACCAAAACCTGACAGACTTGAACCCTGTCCTACCGGAAACCCTGCGAAAACGCGCGCAAATTGGAATGTGGGAAATACGGGCTAGCTAAACACTAAAACGTGAGATCGATCAAGAAGAGAATTTGTCCGATGAAAAGCAACGCCACGGCGCTGACGAGCGCAAGTGCGCCGCGCGGCCGGCGGGGCTTCACCCTTCGGTAGGCCGGATCGGAAAGATGCGGATCGCGGCCTGAAACCTCTCCGCGCCAAATTTCCAAAAGCTCACGCAGCCAATCCATCGCCTCCGCGCGGTACGTCCAAAGCAGACCAAGGCCCAGAAGGGCCACGCTCTCTCCAATGGCGCCGAGCATACCTATGTTGGGCATCGATATCGGGCGCTCCTAACGGGAATGCGGAAACACAAAGACCCAGGCCGCTATTCGCCTTCGTGGATGGTCTTCAAACGAACGATTTCGAATTCCTTGATCCCCGCGGGCGTTTGCACTTTGACTTCATCGCCGACGTTTCGTCCAAGAAGCGCTTTTCCGATCGGGGAGGTGGTGGAGATCAACCCCTGCGCGACGTCCGCTTCCTCGGTGCTGACCAGCTTGTATTCGATCTCGATGGATTTCTTGATGTCCAACACCCAGACGCGTGAGCCGTACCCGGCGCGATCGGCGGGAATGTTATTCAGGTTCAGCATGCCGATGTCGCCCAGGCGCTTCTTCAATTGGCCGAGGCGAGCCGAAACGTAGCCCTGGCGCTCCTTGGCGTACTTGAACTCGGCGTTTTCGGAGAGATCTCCGTGCGCGCGGGCCTTCATGAGTTCTTTCGGCAGCTCGACGCTCATCTCATGTTCGAGTGCCGTAATTTCGTCCTGCAACTTCTTTTTGACATTTGCCAGTGCGTCCATCATGGCTCATTTTCTGCAATCAGAGTTTTGCGGCGCTCCCTGCCGATGAGACAGCTTCGAATGTCTCAATTCGCGGCATATCTGGGAGTTACGTACCCGATGCTGGATGTGGCGGAGAGGGGGTGGATTCGAACCCACCGGGCGTATTGAGAACACGCAACTATTTCAATTCCCTGCACTCCCCCAGCGCATGATACTACGAATTGGCGGGGGCAATGTACACCGAAGTGTACACGGAAACACACGGCTTTTCTTAGCCTGAGGAAGCCATCGCCGCCTCGGCCACGCGTGAATCGGCGGAAGGCATTATCCAAAGTAACCTCACCCGCAAGGTTGGTTTGTGCGGCCACGAGCTGAGGTACGCGACCTTCCCACACCAAGCCATTTTGCAGAGTAATTCAGAATATATCTTGACAGTTTCGACATGCCAATATAAAAATGCCCCCCATCATCCAAGCTGGCGGGGCGTCCCTGCTCTGCCACAAGACAAGCTAGCGACAATGGAAATGCTGGTCCCGAGGAAGCGCGTGCTCGTGGAACTGTACATGGAGTCCCGCAGCTGCTTCGAATTTTTCAAGCACGCCTCACTTTGCCAGCGCAAAGTTTCCGCGCCTTTTTCTCGACCCTTATCCCCGTTCATCTCTTTTGAGGCACTGGCTAGGCAATTGAAAACGGTGTTTGTTCGTCGGAACCCTGCGTGTTGTGCAGACGGGGCGAACGGCCAGGTCTTTGTGCGCGTTCTGAAGGATCGAGAGATTTTGTGACACGGGACTCAAAAACCCACGATCCAATCGTTTCGAGATTTAAAGCAGGAGCACTAGAGAACCAGCCATCGAATTCACGGATTGATTGGAGGCTCCGATGCGGACGACCAGCCCTTTGCAGAAGTGGCGCATTCTGATTCTCTTTGGCGTGACCCTGACGGTCACGCTTGGCCGGATCACTGCAGTGCGAAAGCGTGCGACTCCGCCTGCGGCTGCGCCAACGCCCGCCTCGCAACCGGCGCACCGTCTCGCCCAGCCGTACCTCCGCTTCGCGAAAGGTCCAGGTCTCGTACCGCATCAGGCAGAGAATGGCCATCAACTGCCGCTGTGTGAATTGGTGTTTGCTGAAACGGCTTCAGTAACGCGGGAGCACTGCCCGGGAGACTTGCAGGGCGATGCGAGCGAACGGCAGGAGACCGGCTTCGGCCAGCGCACCTCCTGCCTGTGCAGCAAAGAACTAACTCAACCCGTCGGCTACCGCGAATTTTCTTATTGGTTACGAGGATGTCAACGGAGCCCAGTAGCTTCAAGTCAAATGGAAAGACGAAGTCCTATTGGAAGGGTCTTTGCGTAGTTTCGCTTGGAAAAGACGCGAATGAGTTTGAGGAAATGAAGCCGGGAACAACAGGAAGACTCTGCGCTAGCGAGGAGATGACGTGACTCGAATATCTCGATTTGCCTCCAGTGTAATCCCACCGATGGTAATCCTTGGAGTGTCTCTTTGCGCGTCATTTGCCTGTCCCGGGCTTGCTCACGCCCAGACTTCCCCGCCGGTCGCGGCTCTCCCTCCACGGCCGTTCGGCGCTGCCCCTCATCCGCCAAAGCTCGGCACAGCTACGCCCGTAGTGGCCTCCGGCGCGCTCATCGCACCCCCGGCGCTTGCTAATAATTGGAGCGATCTCACAAATCTTCCCGGCTTTAATGCATTCACCATGTTATTGCTCACCGATGGCAGAGTCCTGGTTCAGGACTATGGCGGCACCGATTGGTACACGCTGACCCCGGATAACACCGGCAGTTATATCAATGGGACCTGGAGCGCTTTGGGGTCCACGCCACAGCAATGTTTTGATACCCTTACTCAAAGCACCGAAACTTATGCCCCCATCTATTTCGCTTCCGCCGTGCTCCCTGACGGGCGTGTCGTCATCATTGGTGGAGAATATAATTTCGCAATCTCGCAGACCGCGCAACTTGAGACGAACCTCGGCGAAATCTACGACCCTGTGGCCAACACATGGACGTGTTTATCGGCTCCAAGCGGTTGGAACAAAGTAGGCGACTCTTCGTCGTCCGTCCTACCGAACGGCACGTTTCTATTGGCCGACGGTGTCGGCTTTGCAGACGCCACATTGAACCTCGCAACGAACCCGCCATCCTGGACGGCGTTCACTCCACCTGGGAGACCCAATGATAATGGTGGATATAACAATGAAGAGGGTTGGACGCTGCTGCCGAATGGAGATGTCCTGACCCTGGAGATTTGGAATTCGGCGGATACGACGATAACGCCCGCCGATGAGTTTTCTCCATCCACGTTGAGCTGGACCAGCGTCGGGGCGGCTCCCAATGCGCTTGTACTGATTAGTTCGGGAAACACCCAATACTTTGAGATCGGGCCAGCCGTACTGCGGCCCGATGGCACTGTCTTTGCCACCGGGGCTACCGGCCCGACCGCCATCTACAATACCAATACGAGTGCCTGGACCGCCGGTCCGACTTTACCGACCATCATGGAAAACGTGAGCTGCAACGGCGTGAATTATGGCACCTTAATGGAGCAATTTGCCCTTGCCGACGCCCCGGCCGCCCTGCTTCCAAATGGGAACGTCCTCATTGACGCCAGCCCAGTTGACGCCAACTGCGGCTACCTTCTCGGGACTGAGTTTTTCGAGTTCGATGGAACCAATCTGACCCAGGTGGCGGGCTCATTTTTCGCCTCTTCCGACGCTTCCTACTACGGCAAAATGCTCACGCTGCCGACCGGCCAGATTCTCTTCACCGACAGTTCGGGCTTTCCCCAAATCTACACGGAAAGCAGCGGAGGCCCCAATGCCGCATGGGCGCCGACTATCACCAGTTCCCCGGCCGAAGTGGGCGCCGGCGGAACGAACTTCAAAATCACGGGCACACAGTTCAACGGCCTTTCGCAGGCCGGCGCCTACGGAGATGACTTTCAAGACGCCACGAATTATCCCCTCGTGCGAATTACCAATCTCGGAACAGGAGACGTATTCTACGCTCGGACTCACGGGCACAGCAGCATGGCCGTTGCGACGGGCTCCGCCACCGTGTCCACTCTGTTCGATGTGCCGGCCGGCATTGAGTTGGGCGCCAGCACTCTGGTGATAGTTACGAATGGAATCCCTTCGACGTCGGTGCCCATCAACGTGCTCAAACCGGGTAACACGGCCCTGGTGTCGTCGCAAAATCCTTCCACGTCTGGCCAATTGGTGACGTTCACGGCGACGGTAAGCGGTTCGGGCGGGACGCCAACGGGCATGGTGACGTTCTACGACGGCGCCACTTCGCTGGCCACTACGCTGGGTTCGGGTACGCTGAACGGAAGCGGCGTGACGACCTTCGCTACGTCCTCGCTGGCCATTGGCTCCCATACGATTACGGCGCAATATAGCGGTGATGCGACTTTCGGTTCCACCACTTCCACGGCGGTCACGCAAGTGGTCAACGGCAAGGCGAACACGACGGGGCTGGTCTCGTCGCTCAATCCTTCGTTGATAAACAAATCGGTCACGTTCACGGCAACGGTGACCCCCACGGCAGGGGGCGGGACGCCGACCGGCACGGTGACGTTCTTGGATGCCAACTCTTCCTTGGATGGCAACACTGTGCTGGGAACGGTCACGCTAAGTGGCGGCAACGCGCCCCCCCTTAGTACGCCCTTGCAATTTCTCGGCACCCATTCAGTCACGGCGCAATATAGCGGCGATACGATCTTCAGCTCCAGCACGTCCACGGCGGTACTACAAGTGGTGAACAACCCGATGCCGGCGATCACGACGCTCTCGCCGTCGAGCGCCACGGCGGGCGGCGCGGCGTTCACGCTGACGGTGAACGGCACGAACTTCGTGCCGACTTCGGTGGTGAACTTCAACGGCATTGCGGAATCCACCTCATTCGTGAGCTCGACGCGGGTGCTGGCAATGATCAACGTGGCGGATATCGCGACGGGCGGAACGTTCCCGGTAACGGTGACCAACCCGCCGCCGGGAGGCGGCACCTCGACCGCAGTGAACTTCACGGTGAACAACCTGGTGCCGACGATCACGACGCTCTCGCCATTGAGCGCCACGGCGGGCGGTGCGGCGTTCACGCTGACGGTGAACGGCACGAACTTCGTGACGACTTCGGTGGTGAATTTCAACGGTAACGCACGGACCACCACGTTCGTCAGCGCGACGCAGGTGACGGCGGCGATCCTGGCAACGGATATTGCAACAGTCGGGACATTCCCGGTAACGGTGATGAACCCGCCGCCGGGAGGCGGCACCTCGACTGCTGTGAACTTCCAGGTCGTGTCGGCGGCGACGCTGACCTCGATAGCAGTGACGCCGACAGCCCCGTCGATAGCCAAGGGGCAGACGCAGCAGTTCACGGCCACGGGGCACTATTCCGATGGGACGACGCAAGACGTGACGACGACGGCGACGTGGGCGTCGGGGACAGGGACGGTAGGGACGATAGGGGTAACAACGGGATTGGCGACAGGAGTGGGAGTCGGGACGACGAACATCACGGCAGTGCAGGGAGGGGTGACGTCAAACACGGCGGTGCTGACGGTAACGGCGGCAGTGCTGACCTCGATTGCGGTGACGCCGACAGCCCCGTCGATAGCTAAGGGGCAGACGCAGCAATTCACGGCCACGGGACACTATTCCGATGGGACGACGCAAGACGTGACGACGACGGCGACGTGGGCGTCGGGGACGGGGACGGTAGGGACGATAGGGACGAGTACGGGACTGGCGACGGGCGTGGGAGTCGGGACGACGAACATCACGGCGGCGCAGGGAGGGGTGAAGTCGAACACGGCGGTGCTGACGGTAACGGCGGCGGTGCTGGTGTCGATTGCGGTAACGCCGGCAAATCCGTCGGTGGCCGCAGGGAAGACGCAGCAATTCACGGCGACGGGGACGTTCAGCGACAGCACGACGCAGAACTTGACGAGCAGCGTGGTGTGGGCATCAGGGACGACGACGGTGGCGACGATCAGCGCCGGCGGACTGGCGACGACGCTGAAGGCGGGGAGTTCGACGATCAGCGCGACGAGCGGGAGCGTGGTGGGCACGACGACGCTGACGGTGACGGCGGCGGTGCTGGTGTCGATTGCGGTAACGCCGGCGAACCCGTCGGTGGCCGCAGGAAATAAGCAGCAGTTCACAGCGACCGGGACGTTCAGCGACAGCACGACGCAGAACTTGACGAGCAGCGTGGTGTGGGCATCAGGGACGACGACGGTGGCGACGATCAGCGGCGGCGGACTGGCGACGACGCTGAAGGCGGGGAGTTCGACGATCAGCGCGACGAGCGGGAGCGTGGTGGGCACGACGACGCTGACGGTGACGGCGGCGGTGCTGGTGTCGATTGCGGTGACGCCTGCAAACCCGTCGGTGGCCGCAGGGAAGACGCAGCAATTCACGGCGACGGGAACGTTCAGCGACAGCACGACGCAGAACTTGACGAGCAGCGTGGTGTGGGCATCAGGGACGACGACGGTGGCGACGATCAGCGGCGGCGGACTGGCTACTACGCTGAAGGTGGGGAGTTCGACGATCAGCGCGACGAGCGGGAGCGTGGTGGGCACGACGACGCTGACGGTGACGGCGGCGGTGCTGGTGTCGATTGCGGTGACGCCTGCAAACCCGTCGGTGGCCGCAGGGAAGACGCAGCAATTCACGGCGACGGGGACGTTCAGCGACAGCACGACGCAGAATTTGACGAGCAGCGTGGTGTGGGCATCAGGGACGACGACGGTGGCGACGATCGCCGCCGGCGGACTGGCTACTACGCTGAAGGTGGGGAGTTCGACGATCAGCGCGACGAGCGGAAGTGTGGTGGGCACGACGACTCTGACGGTGACGGCGGCGGCGCTGGTGTCGATTGCGGTAACGCCGGCGAACCCGTCGGTGGCCGCAGGAAATAAGCAGCAGTTCACAGCGACCGGGACGTTCAGCGACAGCACGACGCAGAACTTGACGGGCAGCGTGACGTGGGCATCAGGGACGACGACGGTTGCGACAATCAGCGCCGGCGGACTGGCGACAGCGGTGAATGCGGGGAGTTCAACGATCAGCGCGACGAGCGGGAGCGTAGTGGGAACGACGACGCTGACGGTGATAGCGGCGGTGCTGGTGTCGATTGCGGTGACGCCTGCAAACCCGTCGGTGGCCGCAGGAAATAAACAGCAGTTTACAGCGACCGGAACGTTCAGCGACAGCACGACGCAGAACTTGACGAGCAGCGTGACGTGGGCATCAGGGACAACGACGGTGGCGACGATCGCCGCCGGCGGACTGGCGACGACGCTGAAGGCGGGGAGTTCGACGATCAGCGCGACGAGCGGGAGCGTGGTGGGGACGACGACGCTGACGGTGACGGCGGCGGTGCTGGTGTCGATTGCGGTGACGCCGGCGAACCCCTCCATCCTTCTAGCGAACACGCAGCAATTCACGGCGACAGGGACGTTCAGTGACAGCTCGACACAGGACCTGACGAGCAGCGCGGTGTGGGCTTCCGGTACGACGACGGTGGCGACGATCACCGCCGGCGGCCTGGCCACGGCGCTGAAGGCGGGCACCTCGACGATCAGTGCGACCAGCGGGAGCGTGATGGGATCGACGACGCTGACGGTCAACGCCCTGCCTGTGATTACTACAAATCTAATAAATCAAACAGTTAACAATGGTGCCAGTGCCAGTTTTACGGCGGCGGCCAGCGGAAGTCCCGTCCCGACGGTGCAGTGGCAGGTGAGCGTCGGCGGCGGCGCATTTAGCAACGTGGCCAACGCGACTTCCACCACGCTGACGTTCACAACCACTTTTTCACAGAACGGAAATAAGTACCAGGCGGTCTTCACGAATTCGGTGGGAACAGCAACCACCACCGCAGCGACACTGAAGGTTGTCGCTCCTGACTTGACCGTCGCAAAGTCGCACGCGGGCAACTTCACGGTCGGTCAGAGCGGAACCTACACGATCAAGGTTACTAATAATGGCACCGGGCCAACCACTGGCACGATCACCGTCACCGATACGCTGAACGCGAACCTGACCTTTGTACCTGCCGGCAGCGGCGGTGGCGTTTGGGTCTGTACGGTGACCGGACAGGTGGTCACGTGCACCAGTGCCGGCCCGATTGCTGCTGCCGCGAACAGCAGCTTCCCGCTCGTCGTCATGGTAGCCCCGGGTGCGTATCCCTCCGTGCCGAACACGGCCAGCGTTGCTGACCCGAACGATGGCAACCCGACAGGGGCGGACAAAACTTCCGCCGCGGATACGGCGACGGTAAACAACGCCCTGCCCGTAGCCCAAAGTGTTTCACCGACCGGCGCGGTCTTGGGCCAACCGGCCACCATCACGATCACCGGGAGCGGCTTCAACTCTTCAACGAAGGTCTCTCTAAACGGCACGCCCATCACCGGCGCTGTCACTGCTTCGGCGGATGGAAAGACGCTAACGATCACTATTCCGGCCGCGCAACTCGAGACTGCCGGTCCGGTGAACATCTCGGTAACCAATCCGCCAGGCGGAGGCGGCACCTCCGCAAATATCCAATTCACCATCGTGGACTTTACCCTGGCTCAGGTGACTTCCGGCACCGTCCAAGTCACTGCGGGAACTCCTTCCAATGTGGCACTGAACTTGACGACAACCCCTGCCGGCGCCGCTCTACCAGACGATGTGAATTACACTTGCGCGGTTCCTGCGTCGCTCTCTGGGACGACCTGCGCGATAAATCCGACAAAAACACCGACTGGCACGCTGGGAGGCAGCGCCGCTGCAAACAGCACGCTCATGATCACAACAACGGCCAGCCTCCCTCCCGCTCCGAGGCGCCAGGATCCCTGGGCGCTCTATTTGCTGTGGCTAACGGCGGCAGCACTCGCGGGACTGATGGCCATGTACTTTGCTTCGCAGCAGAAACTTTTGGCGTGGCGTGTTCGTCCGGCCTATCTTGCGCTGGCCCTGTTGACGATCAGTATGGCAGCACTTGCGGGATGTACGACTACACACGTTGTCGTGCCCACTCCAAAGGGGGCGGCGACGGTCACCGTGACTGCAACGTCTGGAGGAGATTCGAAGACGACAACGATCAATATCAACGTCAACTGATCAAAGCCAGAGTGACATTTGGCGTTGGCTGTATTGTCTTGCGAAACGCGTGCCGGCGGCGGATGGATCAGGTGACCCGTCTTCCGTAAAAAAATAAACCGAAGGTGTACTATGATTCATCTCGAACGTTCAGCGATACGCGAAACCTCGATCAGGATAACCGCGGGATTTCAACTCGGCGTAGCTTCTACTCTTCCGACCCTGCGGCAGGCGTCTTTCCGTTGCGCCTCCACGTGCTAGTTAGCTCCAACGGGGCCGCCACCGAGCCTGTAGGAACGAGGTTGAACAATTCGAACTCTTTGTCCCATCTGGATTTCGAGGTGAACTTTGCGCCGGCGCCTGGAGAAATACGTTCCATCATTCTCACCTCAGATCGTGCCGGGATGCAAAATGACAAAAATGCGAGAAACGCGGGAAACGTTTGTTCTTTTAGGAAAGGCTAGAATGGCGGAGAGGGGGGGATTCGAACCCCCGTCACCCTTTTGGGGTGAAACTGATTAGCAGTCAGCCCTGTTCGGCCACTCCAGCACCTCTCCGCGGAATCATTGGCCGAAAATGCAGTGCGGGGACTGCGCGTGTCACAGCAAAGTATAGCACCGAGCGTCGCGCGGAAACTACCGCTACCGGTGGGGCTGGCCGCGCTAGCGGCATCCATGCGTGGTCTTCCTCGGCAAAAAAGAACGTAGTTTGAAACCGCCGGGAACGGCAGTACTCTAACTGATTGGGCCACAATCTCAGCCAAGGCCCGCGAATGTGAGGAGGAGCGATGTACGTCATTACAGCGGCCACAGGACACACGGGAAGCGTAGCAGCGGAGAAGCTGCTTGCTTCCGGAGCGAAAGTGCGCGTCATAGGCCGGGACGCCAAGCGACTGGAACGATTCTCGCAGAAAGGCGCGGAAGCCGTGGTTGCCGACCTGACGGACGCGGCGGCCCTGGAAAAAGCGTTGTCCGGCGCGCGTGCCGTCTACGCCGTCATGCCGCCGAACATTTCCGCGGAGGATGTTCGCGCGTACCAGGAACGTGTGACCGACTCTCTGGCCGCAGCCATCAAAAACACTGGGATCGCCTACGCGGTCGCCCTCAGCAGCACCGGAGCGGACAAGACGTACGGAACCGGGCCCGTCATGGGCGTGCATAGCCTCGAGAAAAAGCTCGAACGGATAAACGGACTCAACGTACTGTCTCTCCGCTGCGGCTACTTCATGGAGAACTTGCTCCCCCAGACCGGCATCATTCAATCGCTCGGGTTCTTGGCGGGTCCAGTCCGCGCGGACGTGCCGTTGCCGATGATCGCTACGAGCGATATCGGCGCGGCGGCGGCCGAATCGCTCACGAAGCTGGATTTTGTTGGAATGCAAACGCGTGAGCTGCTGGGCGCGCGGCATGTGACCTACACGGAAGCGGCAAAAATCATCGGCGCCGCGATCGGGAAACCCGATTTGGCCTATCGGCAAGTTCCGGCTTCCGTTCTGAAGCCGGCCATGATGAAGATGGGAATGTCTTCCAGCATGGTGGATTTGATGCTGGAAATGTCCGATGCACTGAACACGGGCCACATGACGTCGCAGGAACCTCGCTCGGCGCGGAACACCACGGCTACGACGCTGGAGACGTTTGTCGCCGAAGTGTTTGCTCCCGCCTACCGCGGAAAAGCCGCCGGGGCGTAGCCCGGGACTTAGCTTCCGCTTTCAACCTCGGATGTGGCGATTTTTAATTCGTGCCAGCGGGCGCGCACTTGTCCCCCGTTGGCGTTCTGCTTACCCCGCTGGGCTGGGAAATTTCGCGCGACCCTGATCTACTTGCTGGCCGCTGCAACTTTTGCGGCGGCTGTGGCGCCGGCTTTCTTGCTGCGCCGACGGGGCTTCGTGGGCCGTTCGGGCGCTTCGCCCACAAGCTCCATGGCCATGAGGCCGGTGACGAACTTCTTCAGGCCGACGCTGTCGAAATCAATCGTCGTTCGCTCGGCGTCGGACTCCGCCACGATTCCGTATCCATATTGCTCGTGCTTGATGCACTGCCCTTCGGAAAGAACCTGCACAACTGCCTCCTTGTTTGGTTCTGGCACCTGCGGAGCACTTGCTGCGAGGGAGCGAGTCCGTCCCGCCCGCCGAGGCGGAAGGGACGGACCCACGTTTGTCAGACTAGAGGCCGGTAACGTTCTCCGCCTGCAGGCCCTTAGGGCCCTTGCGGACCTCGAATTCAACCGCTTGCCCTTCGTTTAGAGATTTGTATCCGTCCATTTGAATTGCGGAAAAATGGACGAACACATCCTCGCCGGACTGGCGCTGGATGAACCCGTAGCCTTTGCTGGCATTGAACCACTTTACTGTTCCTTGTTCTTTCACTTCTACTACCTCGCTTTAAGCTATTTGTGCTTCTCGTACCGACCGGCGCGCCTCGCAGGGCGGGGAGCGGGGCCTTGACTGCCTCTAGCCCGTACAAACAAACGGCTGCAAGGTTTTAAGCTTGCAGCCCGGATGAACGAGTCAAAAGGAATCACAAGAGCTACAAACGCAAATCAATTTTACCAAAAACGCGCATTTGTTGTCTAGATGGATCGTATCAAGAAAATAAAGGCCTTTCCCAGAGGGTCCACCTGGCTAAGCTATATTCTTTTCAATATATTACGAGATTTTCAGCTTACTTTAACATTTGCGCGTGGCGCTCGAGATATGCTCCCTGTTTACCGGTCCGCCTGCTGATTTTGCGAGCGCCTCACCAAAGGAGGTGAATTGGGGTTACTCTTCATTGGAGACGCCGCCAACCTGGGAGGAGCAGGACCCCAGCCATGCCTCGCCAGTCGCTGATCGATTACCTTCGTGAATACCCGAGACACGGCCGCAGTGCGGCATTTGTGCAGCGCCGCGGCTACCGGACGTCGCGCGCATCCTATCGCGAAGTCGCGGGCCTCGCGGCGCAATGCGCCCGGGAATTTGAGCGGCTTGGAATTGCGCCGGGGGACCGGATTCTGCTGTGGGGACGCAACTCCGCGGAATGGGTCGCCGCGTTTTTCGGATGCATCCTGCGCGGGGCGGTCGCTGTGCCGATGGATCAAGGAGCCACGGCGGACTTCGCGCGCCGCGTGGCGCAGCAGGTGGACGCTAGGCTCCTATTAACTGATCGTGAAAATATATTTATTGATCAACAACGCCCCGTGATCCTGCTCGAATCCCTACGGGAAACCGTGGCCCGGCACTCCAGCGAACCTTACGCTTCTCCTCCTCTTCACCGCACCTCGATCGCGCAGATCATCTTTACTTCGGGGGCCACTGCCGAACCGAAAGGGGTCGTCATTTCGCACGGCAACATTCTCTCCACCCTCGAGCCGCTCGAAGCGGGCATGCAGCCTTACCTCAAGTGGGAACGCTTCGTCCACCCGCTGCGGTTTCTCGATCTCGTTCCCGTGAGCCACGTCTTCGGGCAATTCATGGACGTATGGATTCCCCCGCTGCTCGGAGCGAGCGTCTACTTTCAGGATTCGCTCAACCCGTCGGAAATCGTTGCGACGATCCGGCACGAGCGCGTGTCCGTTTTAATTGCGGTGCCGCGTGTGCTGGAAGCGCTGCAGGGCAAGATCGAGCGCGATCTCGAGGCGGACGGGGCGCTGGAAACGTTTCGCAAAGATTTTGACGCTGCCGAGAATGAAAACCCTCTGCGCCGCATGTGGCGCTTCCGGAAAATTCATCGCCGGTTCGGCTGGAAATTCTGGTCTGTTATTTCCGGCGGCGCGACGCTCGATCCGGAAACGGAGCGATTCTGGGGCCGCACCGGATTCGCCGCGATTCAGGGCTACGGACTGACGGAAACGACTTCGCTGGTCAGCGTGAATCACCCGTTTCGCATCGGGCGCGGCTCGATTGGGAAAGTGCTCCAAGGCCGCGAAGTGAAATTGGATGCCAACGGCGAAATCATGGTGCGCGGAGAAAATATCGCGGCGGGATACTGGGAAGATAACCAGATTTTCGCGGTCGCGAAGAATGGCGCGGACGCGGGGTGGTTTCGCACCGGCGACCTCGGTGCGCTCGACGCCGAAGGGAATTTGTATTTCAAGGGGCGCAAGAAAAACGTGATCGTCACGGCAGCGGGAATGAACGTTTATCCCGAAGACCTGGAAGGTTTATTGCGGCGCGAACCGGAAGTGAAGGATTGCGTCGTGGTCGGACTCGAACGCGGGGGGAACGCCGAACCCTGCGGCGTTTTGCTCTTGCGCGATGAAAAGAGGGTGAAGCAGCCGCGCCACGCCGCGGGGATTGTCGCGCGCGTGAACGAATCCCTGGCGGAATATCAGAGGATGCGCTCGTGGTTTCTATGGCCTGAGGCGGATTTTCCGCGCACGTCAACCGGCAAACCGAAGCTCGCCGAGATTCGCGCGGCGGTCGAAGCGCAATGGGGCAACGGAGATGGCTCCGCACACTGGCCGGCCACCACCGGTGGAATCGGGGAGCTGATCGCGCGGATGCAAGGCGGAGGCGGCGAAGTCGATCCGAACGCAAATCTCGAGAGCGATCTGCACTTGAGTTCGCTCGATCGCGTCGAGCTATTGAGCGCGCTCGAAGACCGCTACCAGGTGGACATGAATGAAACGCGCTTCGCCTCGGCCAGAACCGTCGGAGAACTCGAGGGCCTGGTGCGCGGGTCGTCGCCCGTCCGATCCGAATTTGTGTTTCCCCGCTGGGCGCAGCGCTGGCCGGTGACGTGGGTTCGCACATTCTTTTATTACCTGCTGACCTGGCCCGCGACGCACTTGATGGCGCATCCGCGCGTCTACGGGCGCGAAAACCTCCGCGGGGTGAAGGGCCCCGTACTGGTGATTTCCAATCACGTGATCTACCTGGACGTGGGGTTTGTGCTGGCGGCGCTGCCGGTGCGGTTGCGCCATCGCCTTGCCGTGGCGATGGGCGGAGAGCGTCTTGGGGAAATGCTCCGGCCGCCGCGCGAATTGTTTTTTCTACGTCGCTGGCTGCAGCGCATGAAATATTTTTTGGTTGTCTCGCTGTTCAACGTGTTCCCGTTGCCGAAAAAATCCGGCTTCCGCGAAAGTTTCCGCTTTGCCGGAGATTTGGCCGATCGCGGCTGGAATATTCTTGTATTTCCCGAAGGCGATCTGACGCCGGACGGAAAATTGCAGGCGTTCCGCGCCGGCATCGGCCTGCTCGCGAGCAATCTGAAGCTTCCCGTCGTGCCGATGCGGGTCGACGGCGCGTACGAAATCCGCGAAGCGCACACCGTGTTCAACCGCCCCGGCCGCATCCGCGTCCACATCGGCAAACCCATGGAATTTCCAGCGGGGTCGGACGCGCAGGAGATCGCGCGAGTCCTCGAGCAGTGCGTCGCGGAATTGGGGCAGGACGGGGAGCAGAAACAAATTGCGAAGGCCCATGCGGCAGGCGAGTAGATCAGTTCTGTTTGAGCTTTTGACGCGCGGAAGGCGTGCACGACGGCGGTTTTGGTAGCACAGACTTCAGTTTGTGGATTTTCGTCCACGCAAGGACTAAACCCCACAGACTGAAGTCTGTGCTACTTGTGGCGTTACTGCGAAGCCTCGGCGTTGGCGCGAATAAGCTGCCAGCGCTTGGGGCGCTTTTTGGTGTCGAGAATTTTCTTGCGCAGGCGGATGGATTTCGGCGTGATTTCGACGAGCTCGTCGTCGGAGATGAACTCGATGGCTTGTTCGAGGCTTAACTGGCGGTGCGGGATCAGGCGGATGGCCTCATCGGCGCTCGAAGCGCGCATGTTGGTCTGCTTCTTTTCCTTGGTGACATTGACGTCCATGTCGGCGTCGCGCGAGTTTTCGCCGACGACCATGCCCTCGTAGACTTCCTCGCCGGGGCCGACGAACAGTTCGCCGCGCTCCTGCAGGTTCCACAACGCGAAGGCGGTGGTGTGACCCGCGCGGTCAGCCGCGAGCGCGCCGGTCGGACGCGAAGCCATTTCGCCGCCGTATTCGGTCCAGCCCTCAAACAGCGTGTGAAGTTGCGCGGTGCCGCGCGTGTCCGTAAGCAACTGGCCGCGCAGGCCGATCAGCCCGCGCGAGGGGATCGTGAACTCCATGCGCACCCAGCCTGAGCCGTGATTCACCATTTTTCCAAGCTCGCCGCGCCGCCGTCCGAGCGATTCCATCACTACGCCGACGAACGATTCCGGGCAATCGACCACCAACCGCTCGAGCGGCTCGAGTTTCTTGCCGTTTTCCTCGCGCACGACGATTTCCGGCTTGCCGACCATCAGCTCGTAGCCTTCGCGGCGCATCGTTTCGATCAGGATGGCCAGCTGCAATTCGCCGCGCGCAAAGACGCGAAACACGTCGGTGGTTTCCGAATCGGTGATGCGCAGCGAAACGTTGGTGAGCAGTTCTTTCTGCAAGCGCTCGCGCAGATCGCGCGAGGTGACCCACTGGCCTTCGCGCCCGGCGAGCGGCCCGGTATTCACCGTGAAATTCATCGCCAGCGTTGGTTCGTCCACGACCAGGGGTTCGAGCGGCGCGGGGTTTTCGAGATCCGTCAGGCTCTCTCCGATTTGAATTCCCTCGACGCCGGCGACCGCGACGAGGTCGCCGCAGGGAACTTCCTCCGTCTCAATGCGGTCGAGGCCGAAGAACGTGTAGAGCTTGGTGAGGCGCGTGGAGACGATCTCGCCCGAGCGCTTGGCGATGCCTACATCGGCGCCGCGGCGCAGCGTGCCGTTGAACACGCGCCCGATGGCGATGCGCCCGAGAAAATCGCTGTAGTCCAGATTCATGACCTGCGCTTGCAGAACGCCGTTCGGGTCGCCCTTCGGTTCGGGAATTGCGGAAACAATGGTTTCAAAGAGCGGCTGAAGATTTGTCGAACCATCGTCCAGCTTTCGGTGCGCAACTCCCGTCTTCGCGTTGGTGTAGAGCACCGGAAAATCCAGCTGGTCTTCGGTGGCTTCGAGGTCGATGAAGAGGTCGTAGATTTCGTCGAGCACGACCGCGGTGCGCGCATCGCTGCGGTCGATTTTGTTGAGCACGATGATGGGGAGGAGCTTTGCGTGGAGCGCCTTCTGCAGGACGTAGCGGGTCTGGGGCAGAGGGCCTTCGCTCGCGTCCACCAGGAGAAGGACGCCGTCCACCATTTTCAGCGCGCGCTCGACTTCCCCGCCGAAATCGCTGTGGCCGGGAGTGTCCACGATGTTGATTTTCGTGTCGTGATAGAACAGCGCCGTGTTTTTCGCCAGGATGGTGATGCCGCGCTCACGCTCGAGATCGTTCGAGTCCATCACGCGCTTCATGACCACCTGATTGTCGCGGAACACGCCGCTTTGATGGAGCATGGCGTCCACCAGCGTGGTTTTCCCGTGGTCCACGTGAGCGATGATGGCGATATTGCGAATCTGCGGCATGGAATCCTAGCCTTCTATTCGATTGTCGTTTCGGCGCAGCGATGAAAACAAAAAAGGCTGCAAGTGCGAACTTGCAGCCCCCACGTTCGATTCCGAGAGGAATTACAAGTGCATCCGAAGTATCAAGATTACCACAGCATTCGGCCCTGTTGTTCGGAAACCTTCCTTGCAGATGCCTAAATCCTTCACTTTGACTGGTGTTGTGGGGCTCGTGCAACCTGGGCTGGCGTCCGACCATCCTGTTTGGGGAATCTTCGGGTAGAATCCTTCGAGACATGAGGACGGCACGGCACATTCGCAGACCGGTGAAGCTGGCGGCATTGCTTGCTCTGGCTTTTGCGCTCGCGTGGGGCGCCGCAGCGCAGACGGACTGGCTCGCGCCTGACCCTTCGGTGATCAGCAAGTTCGAAGACGAGGGCTCGCAGCATTCGCACATCATGGAGGTGATGGGCTATCTCACGGACGTGTACGGACCGCGGCTGACCAATTCGCCGAATATCCGGGAGGCCGGCGCGTATGCTGTCAAAACCCTCAGCGGGTGGGGTCTCGCGAATGTGCACGAAGAAGCGTGGGGGCCATTTGGGCGCGGCTGGTCCAACGAACTTTTTGAAGCGAGCGAAATTGCGCCGCGGCATTTTCCATTGATCGCGTATCCCAAAGCGTGGACGCCGGGCACTAGCGGGCCAATCAGGGCCGATGCGATCTACGCAAGAATCGAAAAAGAAGAAGATTTCGTCTTTTATCGCGGAAGGCTCAGGGGCATGTTTGTGCTGACTGCGCCGATGCGCGTGGTCGAAGCGCAGTTCGAGGCGCCGGCGCATCGCCTCACCGATCAGGAGCTGGCGGATCTGGCGCAGCCGCGCCCGCCTCAGCCTCCTCCCGACAAAGCCGCGCTCGAACGGCAACGCAAGCAGCAGGAATTTAATAACAAGCTGGTCAAATTTCTGACGGACGAAGGCGCCGCGGCGTGGCTGGAACCCGCGCCGCACGACGGCGGCACAATGACCGTGATGAGCGGAGGCTCGCGCGATCCGAAGGACGCGCCGGTGCTCCCACGCTTGGCCGTGGACATCGAGCACTACGGGCGCATTTTCCGCACTCTCGAGAAAAATATTCCCGTGACGCTGCAGATCAATATCACGAACAAGTTTTACGATGAGAATTTAGATTCGTTCAACATCGTTGCGGAAATCCCAGGCACGGACAAACCCGATGAGGTGGTCATAGTCGGCGCGCATTTCGATTCCTGGGCGAGCGGCACGGGCGCGACCGACAACGCCGCGGGGTCCGCCGTGATGATGGAGGCGATGCGCATCCTGAAAACGTGCAACGTGAAAATGCGGCGCACCGTGCGTCTCGCGCTGTGGACCGGCGAGGAAGAGGGATTGCTCGGGTCGCGCGCCTACGTTAACGAACATTTCGTCGATCGAAAATCGGGGGACCTCAAGGCCGACCATGCAAAGCTTTCAGCTTATTTCAATGTGGATAACGGCACGGGAAAAATTCGCGGAATTTATTTGCAGGGCGACGAAGCCGCGCGGCCCATTTTTGAAAAGTGGATGGAGCCGTTCAAGGCCGAAGGGATGACCACGCTTTCGGCTCGAGGGACCGGCGGCACCGATCACGTTTCCTTCGACGAGGCCGGCCTGCCCGGCTTCCAATTCATTCAGGATCCGATCGAATACGATACCCGGACGCACCACACGAACATGGATGTGTACGAGCGAATCCAGGTCGCGGACCTGAAGCAGATGGCCGTGATCGTCGCTACGTTCGCTTACATGACGGCGAACGCGGAACAGCTTCTTCCGCGAAAACCTTTGACGAAACGGTAAGTTTTTGTGGCACAGACTTCAGTCTGTGGGTTTCCACCTGATCTTGGCTGGAACGTCGGTCTGGCGCATCGATCTGGGCTTCAGCATGCGGCCTGGGGTCCCGAACGGACCCCCACAGACTGAATTCTGTGCTACTTAAATCCTACTTATTGTTGTTCTTGCTCAGGCGGCGGTAATACTCGGCGACGGATTCCTCGTAGCCTTGCGGCACCGTTTTCGTATCGCCGCTGCGCACCTGGCCGGAATCCTTGTCGTCGAGCTGGCGGCGCAACTGCAGTTCCAGCTTGTCCACGTCGGCGAGCACCTGGGAATGCAGTTGCTCGACGAGCGCCGGGTTGCCGGGGAAGCGGCTCGGGTCGAGGCGTTCCATTTCTTGAATGAGTTCCTGGACTTGCTTGGCCATCTCCGGATCTTCGCGTACGGCCTGGCGAAGCTGGTTCAAATCGCGCAGGCTGTCGTCGTAAGCGCGCTGCGGCGGAACCGGGGAATTGTCAGGCTGAACTGGCGGGCCTCCGCGGGGCGTGTTGTTTCCGGTGTCCAGATTGCCGTTCACCGTGCCATTGGCCCCGCCGCCGTACGTGTTGCCGTAGGCTCCGCCGTTGTCGCCGCCGCCGATTCTCGCGCCCGGGCCGCCGTTGGGGCTCCAGGCACCCTGATTGCCGCGGCCATACTGCTGACCGCCGTTCTGACCTTGCCCGCCCTGCTGCCCTTGTCCCTGCCCTTGCCCTTGCTGGCGCCCCTGGGCGTCGCGCGATAGGCCGCCGAGCTGGTTGCGCAGCCGCTCGACTCGATTCAGCGCGGTTTCAATCCCCTGCTGTGAATCGTTCCCTTGCTGCGGGGCCGCGCCCATGGCCTGCTGCGCGTCGCGTACACCTTTTTCCAGTCGCTGCATTCCGGCGGCGATTTCCGGCTCCATGCCATTCGCGTTGGGATCGATGCCGCGGCGCATCCAGTCCGCGCCGCGCTGAATGCGCGCGCGCAGATCGGACTGCTGCATGTCGCCGAGAGCTTCGCGCAGCTTGGTCGAGGCGGCGTTTTGATTGTCGGTGGCGAGTCCGCGCGCGGTGTCCTGCAGATTTTTTTCCAGGCCGCCGAGGTCGTTGGCCAGTTTCTCGCGGTCGTCGGCGAGCTTCCTGCGTTCCTGCGTTCCGGCCTGCGCACCCATGCCCTGGCCAAAGGCCTGCTGAATGCGACCGGCCTGGTCGCGCTCTTCCTGAGCGAGGCGGCTGGCCTCGTCGGCGAGCGAGTCGACCTTGTTCGCCGATTGCTGCTGGCGCATGCTGCCGAGCAGGTCGGTGGCCTCTTTCAAACGATCGGCGGCGCGGCGCGCTTCGGCTTCACTTTGCTGCGGAGAAGTTGCGCGGCGCATGTCGTCGGTCGCCTGCCGCAGCTGGTCAAGAGCCTGCTGGACGCGCGGGTCGCCCGATTTTCCCCCCGCGCCGGATTGTCCGGACGAGCCGGATTGCCCAGAGGCGCTGGAGGACGAATTGCCCTGCGCGCCGCCCTGCTGCGAACTCGATTGCGAGCCTGATCCGCTCTGGCCGTTGTTGCGGGCCATCTGCTCCATCTGGCGTTGCAGCTCTTCCGCCTGGCGGCGCAGCATTTCCTGCTGCCATCGCTGCTCGGAGCTTTGCGCGTTTTTGCCTTGTTGCTGGGCCAGTTCTTCTTGGCGGCGCGCAAGCTGGTCTAGTTTCTGCAGCGCTTCATCGATTTCTTTTTCCTGTTGGCTGGCCGAGCCGCCTGCGGTCTGCGCGGTCTCGTACTGATTCTTTTCGGTGTCGAGTTCCAGGTCGAAGAGGCTCGCGAGGTCCCGCCCTGCGCCGCCGCCCGCTCCGCCTCCTCCGCCAGAACTGCCAAACGCGACTTGAATCTGGCGGAACGTGGCCTCGGCGCGCAGCAAGTTCTGGAGCGCTTTCTGTTCGCTGGGCATGGCTTCGCGCCATTTTTGCTGCTGCAATTGCTGGGCAGCCGGACCCATGGCTTCAGCGGCCGCGTTCATGTCATTCACAAAACTATTGAATTCCTCGTTTTCCTGCGACAGTTCGCGGCTCTGCATGCGCCCGGCGAGGGATCTTGCCTGCTCGCCCAGCTTGGCCTGTACGCCGGAGAGGAATTTGGCGGCGTCGGCCGCTTCCTGCTGCGTTGCTTTCTTGTCTCCCTGATGCTTCCAGGTTTCGGCAATGATTTCTTTTTCGCGCTGGGAGATGTCATTCTGATCGCCCATGCCGCCGCCCCCGCCACCCCCTCCGCCGCCCGCCGCCTGGGATTGCGAGTATTCGCGCTCGAAAGGATCGGCCTGGATGAAAGAAATGTCAGTGCGCGATTCGGAGTGCGCGTCCTTTGCCACCGCATAGAGGCTGACGACGTCGCCCGGTACCGCTTTAAAATCTTCCAGGGAAAGAATGGTGGAACCGTCGGCCTGCTTCGCGCCTTTCTGTTTGAGCAAGTCGACCGTCTGTTCGGGCCCGCCATTCACCGAATAGTGCAGCGTCATTTCGGAGACGCCGAATTCGTCGTCGGCCTTCACCGCGACGGTGACTTCCTCGATGGGGCTCGCGCGGTAGTCGTGGCCCGGACGCGCGATGATCACGTTCGGCGGCTCCGCCTTGCGCGCCTCGATGAAGAAATCATTCGAGAGGCGCACGGGCTGGCCCTGATCGAGAGCGGCAACGTGGTACACGCCGTCCTTTTCCATGTGGACCGTGCCCTTGTACACGTTTCCTTCGCCGGCTGTAAGCCGAATCTGCTGCTCGTCGTCGAGCACCAGGAGGCCGTCGCGCATGGGCTTGTCGGTTTGCACTTCGAGATCCGCTTCGGTGCCTTCGACGGCACGGAGATCGCCGCCGTGCTCCTCGGTCACATTTTGCAGGTGTGTCCACGAAGGGTAGCGGTACGTCACGCGGACGTTTTTCACGTTCGGCAGATCGAGCACGCGGATGTTGAAGTGTTTCGAGTCGAGCGGCCCCGCTTCGACGTAATACTCGACGCTTTCCGGCAGGCCCGCGAAAATAAATTGAAAGCCCGAGCCCCCGGCCTGCGGACGCATGGGCACCTGATCCCATTTGGAAGCGCTCTGATAGCGCGCATACAAGCGCACGCTCTGCGTTTGCAGGCCGATGAGCTGCGCCGTCACCATCAGATCGGAATTGCGCCGGACGGAAATATCGCCGGGGACAACTTGAATGTCATAAAAGGGCGCCGACCCGCCGTGCGACGTCGCCGCCCATAGCAATGCCGCGCCGTGGCCCAGGTATCCTGGCCCCGCCAGGATCAGCCACACGAGCACGCACAGCGAAACCGCGCCGACGCTGAGAAACGTCGCCAGCTTCCGGTCAGGAACCAGGGACTTGGGTTCGGCGGCGCGCGCAACGTTGAGCGTATCGAGCGCCAGCAAATCCAGAAAAGGCTCGCGCTTTTCGACGTCGCGCTCTGCAAATGTCACCAGGCGCTGCTTGAACTCGGGGAACATCTCCTCGGCCTGGCGGGCTGCGCGGCGCCGGTTGAGCGCAACGAGAGGCAGAGCAATTCCGAAGGTTACGGCCAGAACCAGCGCAAACAGCAGCGCCACCCGCGCGCTGGTGATGCTCCACCGCGAGAACGCTAAGGCGTTGGTGATTAGAACGAGGACTACAGTGGCGGCCAGGGCGACCGAGGTGAGGATCGCAGCTCCGCGAAACATCGCGCCCAGGCGCAGGCGTCTCTCCAATTGATGGATATAGGAGTTGAGCTGATCTCGAAAGCTCATAAGTCCTCCTGCTGCTGGGCCCCTAGGTATCGGTCCGCAAGTAGGGATTCGGCGATGGCCGCGGCGAATACTAGGAGCATAATATACCACCATAAGCGGTAGGGCTGGGTCTGTTCCTGAGCGGAACCTCCGGCCCCGGCCTGTGCGGCACCCGTGCCCGAATTTCCCCGCCAGAGCGCCAAAACATCGTCCGGAATAACTTCGAGATTCGATTCCCGGCGGTCGGGATTGACGCCGACCACGTCGTGGCGGCCGTTTGCGAGCTGCAACTCGTAAAATCCGGAGGACGCCAATTGGTAAGTCTGGGCGGATGTCGAATCTTTCAGCGAGAGGGGCCGGCGGCCCTGGGGATCGATCACCTGGACGCCCACGGATTGCTCCTTCGAGCTGCGAAGCTCGAGGAAGGAGTCCACCACGCGGGAGCCGCTGCGGCGCTGGATGCCGGACAAATACAGCGCGGTTTGCTCGACAAAGGGCACGAAGATCGGATGAAGCGGAAAATCGTTAGTGAGATTGTCGAGGCCGGAGGTGAAGAGCAAAACATTGCCCTCGCCGATTTTCTTTTCAAGCAGCAAGGGCGTCCCGTCGGTCAGATGAGCGATCACGCGTGCGTCGCCTGGATCGACGCGGACCGCAAAATAAAATTTCACGCCGGACCAGTGATCGGCCTTTTCCACGGAGGGGTGCGAGGGATCGGCATCCGCCACATTCAAGTAGCGATCGCTCGTCCGGGAATAATCGTGAGAGTCCAGAACGTTGCCGCCAAAGACGGGAACGCGCGTCGTGTGCGCCGCCGAAGTTCCTTCCGCGATCCACACGCTGCCGCCGCCCTGCACGTATCGCAAGAGCGCGCTTTCAAAGGGCGCAGGAACCGAAATCAAATCTGAAAGGACGACGAACGCGTACTTCGAGAGCTGCTGATTCGCCGCCTCGCCGGCGCTGACCATGTCAAGCGTGAAGGCGGATTCCGCGGCTGAGCCGAGGGCCGAGCGAAAATAGAGCGGAGAACGCGAGTCACCCGCGTCGGAAACGAAGAGAGCGCGGCGAGGGTCGGATCGCTCGACGGCAAAGAGGCTCACATCATCAGCCGGGAAAGTGTCCGCCGAATCGATGCGCACTTCGCAGCGCGTAAAACCGTAGGGCACGTCGAGCGACTGGAATTCGACGGTGGCGCGGCCATTCGCGGGCACGTCGACAGTTTTGGTGGCGACGGTCTTGCCGTTCACGACGAGTGAAACCGTGCGCGTGGCTGCCGGAGTTCCGAATCCCGCGATGACGGCCTGCACGCGTGCTTTTTTCGGATCCCAGGCTTGTCCCGGCGCGTTGACGCTTTCCACCGTCCAGTTCGGCACGAATTCCTTGGCCACCGGGTGCAGCACGAGAGAGACGTTGGCAGGCAGCGCCAGTTCCGAAAAACTTCCGGGCATCGCGGATTTTTGCATGTCGCTGAAAAAGTGCAGCTCGATGGGCGTGTGCACAGAGTCCGCAAGCGAGCGTACCGCGCGTGCGAGTTCGCCGTAGCTGGCGCGTGAATCTCCCGGCTGCACATTGTCGACGGCGGCGCGCAGCGCGCCCGCATCGAGGGACGGCTGCGTCAGAACTTGTATCTGCGAGCCGAGCGCCATGACTTGCGCGCGGTCCGCCGGTTTTCGCGAAGAGAGCACGGAGAGCGCCTCGCGCTTCGCGTCGGCCAAGCGCGTTCCGGCGCGCATGCTGAACGAATTGTCGATGACCAGCAGCTGGAGTTTTTCGCTATTCATGTTCGCGGCCGTACGGTTGATGAACGGATTCGCGAACGCCAGCACTAGCAGCAGAAACAGCAGCGTGCGAAGCGAGAGCAGAAGTAAATAGCGCAGACGGCGGTGCTTGATCGAACTTTGCGTGCGGCGCTCGAAGAACATCAGCGAGCTGAACGGACGCGGGATGGTTGTGTGACGCCGCAGCAAATGGACGTAGAACGGCAAAGCCAGCGCCGCAATGCCCGCCAGAAACCAGGGAGCAAGGAGACCCATCTAGTTTCTCTCCTTGCGAATCGAGAGATATTCGCGGAGGGCGTCGTCGAGCGGCCGGTCGGTCACGAGCAAGTGGTAATCCATCCCCGCGCCGCGCGCTTTGTCCCGCAGGGCTTCGACGTGCGCGTCAAATTTCTTGCGGTATTCATCGCGCACGTATTCGGGCGTGATTTCGATCCGGTCCTGCGTTTCGAGATCGATCAGCGTCGACGGCTCGCCGATTTCCAGCCGGATTTCCTTGGGATCGAGAACGTGAAAGAGCACGACTTCGTTCCCGTGGAAGCGCAGCGGCTCGATGGTCCGGACGATGTGTTCCGGCGAATCGTAAAAATCGGAAATGAAGACAACGATGCCGCGGCGGCGCAGGAACTGCTGAAAATGATGGAGCGGCTTGGCGAAATCGGTGCGCGCGTGTGGCTCCGCCTGTTCTAGGCCGCTCAGCAAGCGATGCAGCTGACCCTGCCGCGTGGACGGCCGGATGTAGGAGCGAATTTCATCGTCAAAGACGATCAGACCCGCCGCGTCGCGCTGGTTCTGAATCGCGAGATAGAACAGCGACGCTGCCGTGAAGCGCGCGTAGTCCATCTTGCTCACGGCATGAGAAGAAAATTTCATCGAGTTACTCGCGTCAAGCAGCACAGTGAGGATGCTGTTGGTTTCGCCGCGGTAGCGCTTGAGGTAAGCGCGCTCGGTGCGGGCGAAGACGTTCCAATCCACGTGGCGCAGGTCGTCGCCCGGCGAGTATGCGCGATACTCGGCGAATTCCTGGCTGAAGCCGAAATCCGGCGAGCGGTGAAGGCCGTTGACGAAACCATCGACGACAGTCTTCGCCACCAAATCCAAACCGGAAATTCCGGCGAGCACCGCGGGATCAAGGAAACGTTGCAGCATTTACCGGCGATCTCCTCATTCAAGTTCGGCGTTTTGCCATGCCGAGCGCGCCGGCGTTCAAGTAGCACAGACTTCGTCTGTGGGGGTCTACTTGTTCTTGGCTAGCGCGTTCGGCCCGAAATACTCAACGGAAACCCACAGACTGAAGTCTGTGCTACCTACGCCTTCGACGGTGGCGGCATGTATTGCAGCAATTGCCGCAAAATTTCATCCGAATCGATGCGGTCCGATTCGGCATGGAAGTTCAGTAGGATGCGGTGGCGCAGCACAGGGATTGCCAGCGCGAGAATGTCTTCGTACGCGACGTGATAGCGGCGATGCGCCAGCGCCCGCGCCTTGGAGGCCAGAACGATGAACTGCGCGGCGCGCACGCTGCCCCCATAGTTGACGTACTTCTTGATGAAGTCCGGCGCGGAGCCGCTGTTGTGCCGCGTCGCGCGAACCAGATTGACGACGTATTGGGCGAGAGACTCTCCAATCGGCACCATGCGCACGAGCTGCTGGAAATCGAGAATCTCCTCGGCGGAAGTGACAGCCTCCACTTGCGCCACGTGCGTCGTGGTTGTCAAGTCCACCACTTTGATTTCGTCAGCCGCGCTCAAATAATCGAGAATGGTGTTGAAGAGGAAGCGGTCGAGTTGCGCTTCGGGCAGCGGATACGTGCCTTCGAGCTCGATCGGATTTTGCGTCGCCAGCACGAAGAACGGAGAGGGCAATGTGTAGTGATTGCCGCGCACCGTGCAGGAAAGTTCCTGCATGGCTTCGAGCATTGCCGATTGCGTTTTCGGCGGCGTGCGGTTGATTTCGTCGGCCAGCACGATATTGGCGAAGATCGGTCCGGGCACAAAGGTCCACCGCCGGTGCCCCGTCGTGGGGTCTTCCTCGATGATGTCCGTCCCGGTGATGTCCGAGGGCATCAAATCGGGCGTGAACTGGATGCGTTTGAAGGCCAGACCCAGCGTCTGCGCAATGGTGCGGACCATCAGCGTCTTCGCCGTGCCCGGCAAGCCGGTGATCAGGCAATGGCCGCCGACGAAGAGCGAGATGAGGATCTGGTCCAGCACTTCTTCTTGCCCGACGATCACCTGGCGGACCTGGCCGAGAATGTTGTCGCGCACGGTCTGAAAGCGTTCAATGCGCTTTTTCAGTTCCGCGGAATCCGGATCGAGCTGTGCAATAGAGGCCATTTTTATTTCCCTTCGTTGGAATCCTTCAGCTGCAAGAGCAACTTCTGCGCCGGGCGGTAGTCGGGCGCGACTTCGAGCGATGCGAGGACGTGATCCTCGGCCTTGTCCTTCTGTCCCGCGGCGAAATAAGCGCGGGCCACGTTGAATTGCGCCGACGCCTTGTCGAGCGGGCTCAAGGCGATCACGGCATTGTATTCGCGAATTGCCCCGGGGAAATTATTTTGCGCGAACCACAAATCGCCGAGATGGCGGTGCAGCTCTTCGTCCATAGGATAGACATAGTTGAGGCGGTCGAGCGTCGCGGCCGCATCGGCCGGCTTGCCGAGCTCTTCCTCAAGAGAGGCGAGTTGTTTCAAAGCCGGAGGATTGTGCCCGCCGATTTTTTCGTACGCCGTAAGAATCGCGACGGCGGCCGGCTTGTCATTTTTCGCGAGGTCGGCTTCCGCCATGAATTCATACGGGTTCGCGGGATAAATGTAGTCCGGGTACAAGCGCCGCACTTCCTCGCCTTCCTTGAGAACCTCGTCGTAGTTCTTGTTCTTGGCTTGCCCCGCAAGATCCTTCAACTTCGCGCGCCACAGGTCGAAATTCGCCACCGTCTTGCCCACATCCTTGTCCAGCCAATCGAGAAATTGCTTGTCGAATTCCTCGGGCGCCATCCCCAAGTCCTCGCGGATCACGTCCGGCGTGGTCTTGTGATCAGCGTATGAGTGAACCATGTCCAGCAGCTTGTCCGCGCCCCAGCGGTCCTTGATGTAATCGCAGATGCGGCCCGCCTGATAATAGGACACGATCACCTGATTTGGATATTCGGGGCGAATAAATCCGCGGTCCAGCTCCGCGACGGGCAGAAGTTTGTTTTCGCGGATGGCGACGAGTACGTCGGGCGTGATGCGGTCGCCCCACTCGGGCGAAACTTCCGTTTCTTCGTGGACCGCGAGTCCTTCGGTAAACCAGCGCGGCACGCGGAAATTTGTCGCGGTGAGAATATACACGTGGCTCATCTCATGCCACAGCGTGCTCGCCCAATGGAACTCCCCCGGCGGCCGTCCCGATGGACTGTCCATGGCGATGACTTCGCCGAACGTAACGCCCAGCGCGCCGAGGCCCGGCATGCCCATGGTGCGCACGGCGAAATCTTCGTGGTCCGGATAAACTTCCACCTGGACCGGGCCAGGCAGCTTCATTTTGTATTTTTTGTCGTAGGTGGCGATGATGCGCTTCATCTCGGCTTCAAAGTAAGGGTGCAGCAGCTCCGCTTCCTTTTTGTTGAGCCTGAGGATCGTATCGCCGTCCTTGAAGGTGACAAAATTTTTGTAGCTGTCGAGCAGGCGCAGGCTGTTGACGGTCTCTTCGTTGCGGTACCCGTTTTCGTAGCACAATTCGAGCTGCTTGCGCGGTTCGTCCTCCTGCCCGAGGCGCATCAGGTTGATGCCGAGCTGCGAGCGGGCGGACCAGAGCCGCGGGTCCGCTTCAATCGCCTTGCGGTAATACGCGATGCCGTCTTCGTAGCGGCGATTCAGAACCAGGTGATAGGCCACGAGCGCGTAGCCTTCGCCGTAAGCGGGATTGACCTGGCGAATTTTGTCGAGCCACGCATCGGGCGAGCGGTCGGCGAGCGCTTCGATAGCCGCGTGAATCGCCATCGCATCCAGCGCCTCGGGAGAAAGTTTCAGCGCCGCATCCGCTTCGTCGAACGCCTTCGCTTCGTCGGAATCCTCGAGCAGCAGGTTGGCCATCAGTTCGTGCGCTTCGTACATTTTCGGATCGAGCTCAATCGCTTTGCTCGTGTATTCGATCGCCTTGCTGTCAAAACCGTCCGCGCTGACCAGCGCGAGGCCATAATAAGCCTGCGCGTTCTTCGGGTCCCGCTGCAACGCCTCGCCAAAAAGATCGTCGGCTTCGGTGTTGTTGAACCGTTCGTGCATCAAGCGGCCCCAGCGCACACGAATCATCGCGTTCGCGGGCGACCCGTCCACCGCGATGCGAAACTGGTTGTTCGCGTCCTGATACATTTCCGTGCCCCAGAAGCCTTCGGCGCGAAGATAAGGATCGCGCGCGGTGGTCAGCGATTCGTAGCACTTTTGCGCTTCGGCGCGATGGCCGTGCTTGCGCAACGCGTGGCAATCATCCGGCGTCGCTCCCCACGCGAGGCTCGCGCCGGCAAGACATGCCAAACACACGGCGGCGCGCGAAAAAATCCGGGCGGCGCGATGCGTGGCTTGCCGGTTCATTTGTCCAAATCCCCCTGCACGCGCGCGAGTTCCAGCAGCGCAGCGGAGAGCTGGCTCTTATAATCTTCCGCGGACATGGCGGCTTTCTGATACTTCAACAAGTCGATCTTGCGTTCCAGTTCTTCCTTTTTGTCGAGCAGCGCGCGCTTGGCCGGATCGTTCGCAGCCTTTTGCGCAGCGCCAAGGCGAAGCAGGACGAAATTCGCGGCCAGCAACCCTTCTCCGTTTTCCGCCGAGGCAGCGCGAACGGCTTCCTTCTTCCCGGTATCTTCGATGACGGCGTGTTCGGTCGCCAGGCGCTTTTGCGATTCGTAGAACGCAACCGTCTTGCGATCGGCGTACTGAAACGCTTCGAGCGCGCTGATGGCTTCGTTCTTGTCCGTGTCGGCGGAGCCGTCGCGCAACGCGTCCACCCAGTAGCGCGCAAACACGGTCGCGTTTTTCTCCGTGCCGGTCTTCGTCGCGGCGATGACGATGCGCCCTGCTTTCTGCAGCGCGCCAATCGAGCCGCCGCTCGCGCTCGTGGTGTTCACAATCAATTGGCGCTTGGCGGGAATGCGGTCGCACAAAAGGGCCAGATCTTCGCCGGAAATATCCGGTCCGGGCAGATTGAATTTGTACTCTTCGCCGTCGTAGGAGCCGTGTCCGATCAGGATCAGCGTAAATTCATCTTCGGGCTTGGCCTCGCGCGCAATCTGCCCGAGCGTATCGGTCAGGCGCGCCTTGGTCGCGTCGCTTCCCGTGAATGTGTAGACATGTGCATCACTCGCCGCGGCCTTAAAAAGTTTGTCGAGGTCTTTGGCGAGCGCGGTGAAGCGCTGCTCGTAATCAGGCTCGCCCCCGAGACCTGAAACGGTGACGTAATACGGCGCAGCCAGCGTCGCGCGCGCGCCGAATCCAGCGCACGCGGCGCAAATCACCGCAAGCACTGCGGCTCTTCCCCATGATCTGGCTCTAGCCTGCATACTCCGTCCCCGTTACAACAACCGCCCGTGGATTTGCAATCCCCGATGCGGCAAAACAGGTAGCACAGACTTCAGTCTGTGGGTTTTGGTGACATGCACGGTCGATCGTGCTCGAATCAACCCCCACAGACTGAAGTCTGTGCTACAAAAATCCCTCATACCACTCCCCACTTCCGCCGCAGCAGCCATTCCGTCGATGGCAACAGCAGCAGGAGCAGAAAAACGATGGGCATGTTCCACAGCTCTTTCGTGTCGCGCACAGTGATGCCCGCTTCCGAGTACGAAATTTCGCCGGGCAGCTTGGAAAAATCTTGTGGCGTCCAATAGCGCCCGCCCGTCTCGGCGGAAAGTTTTTCGAGCAAGCCGCGATTCTGCTCGGTATGGAAATTTTCAGCGACGCCGTCCATGCGCGCAAACGTCAGAACGTCGCGGCCAAGTTCCTCTTTATCGCGCGTGGCAACCACCTCGGTGAGATACGATCCCGGCTGGTCCGCGGTCCACTCCGCGTGAAACGTGCCGGGCGTGTTCGGGTCCGGCGTCATCTCGATTTGCGCCGCCGAGCCTCCCGGCCCGAGGATGTGCGCTTCGACGTGAGCATCCGCCGCGGGCAAATAATTTTTGTCGCGCACGTCGGCGGAGAATTGCACGCGGCCGTCGTCCAGCAGCATTTGGCTTGGAACCGCGGCCACGACGCGGCCCGGCGTGTCCATCACCAGCCAGCGCAGCAACTGCTGCCAGAATTCCGCATGCGTCGTGTCCCCGAGCGGCTGGCTCATCTGCCAGCGCCAACTGCCTCCCGTGGCCATCACGGCGGTGCGCCCGCGGCCATAGTTTTCCGTGATCAGCAGCGGCATCTTGCGTCCCGCCGCGGTCATTTCCGCCAGCACCACTGCGCCCGGTTTTGGCGTGCCCGCTTCCTGATAGTCCATCAAATAGGGAAGCTTTTTCCAGCGTTCCACATTGGCCGCGGGGTCTTCGACGAGCCGCGTGATGATGTTGTCCGCGCCGGCCGATGTCAGCGAGACCGTTGCAGGATCGCGATGGAACGTGCCCTTTTTGTTGGGCAGAGTAACCGGCAGAAGATCGGCGAGGCTGGATCCCGTCCAGCCTCCATCGCCGAGCGATGCGCGGCCTCCGAGAAAAAGCAATCCTCCTCCGCGGCGATCGACGAATTGCTGGATCAATTCTTTCTGCGCCGCCGTGAAGTAGCTCGCTTCCACCGATCCGATGATGATCGCCTGGTATGGGAATAAGTCCTCGGCACGCGACGGGAAACCGTCGGCAAGTTCCTTCGGATCGTCGATCCCCTGACGATAGATTTTATTTTCGCTTGTGCGTAGCATCGAAACGATGGTTAGCAGCCGGTCGTCCTGCTCCGCGCGGCGGATGAATTTATATTCCCAGCGCGGCTCGCCTTCGACGTACAGGATGCGGCGCTTGGCGGATTCGACATTGACGAGCCGCGCGACGGAATTGTTATCGCGATTTTCCTCGCCCGGCAGCGGATCGATGGAAAACTGGAGCGTCTTCGCTCCCGCGTCGCCCGGATTAAACAAGAGAGTTTCATTCTGCGTTACGCCGTCGCCGGCGAGAGTGATTTGCCGCCCGGCGAGAACCTTGCCGCCGTCGCGCACCGTCAGCATCGCCTTCTGCCCCGCGTACCCGCGCTGGTGCAGCGTCACCTTGGCGGCGAGGCGCGAATCGGCGAGCGCGCGCGGCGCGACCACGGCGTCGTTGATCTCCACGTCGTGCGCTGTTTGTTCGAGGCCAAAGCCGACCGTGTGCACCGGAATCCTCCGGCTGCGAAACGTGGAAATCGTTTCGAGATCGATCCCGCCGGAATTGTCCGCGCCGTCGCTAAGGAGCACCACTGCGCCGATCGGGAGATCGGCCGCTTCACCGGCCAGTTGCTTGAGGCCGTCGCCGATGCGCGTCGCGGAAGCGGGCGGCGACGTTTTCAGGTCGTCGAGCTTCGGAACGCGCGAGATTTGCCGGTCGAGCCGGTAGATGCGAATCTGAAATTTCTTTTGCAGCTGGTCGAGCACGCCGCCCTCGAGCGCCTTGATGGCCTGCGCTTCCCGCGTCGCGCCGGTGTCCGCGATGGACATGCTCCGCGAATCGTCCACCAGCACCGCGATAATATTTTGCTGCGGCCTGAGCTCGGCCACCAGGACGGCCGGCTGCCACAGCAAAAGCAGAACGAGCGCAGCCAGAGCAAATTGCAGCAGCCAGATGACGCCCGCCCTCCAGTTTTTGACTTGTGTGGATGCGTCAGGCAGTTTCGAACGAATCAGCCAGGCTAGCCCCGCGCCCGCCGCCAACAGGAAAAGTACGAAGACCCACCACGGCCAGGGGCCCAGCAGCACCAGGGTCCCCTTCGAAAAAACCGCGCGCGGATATTTGAATAGAAACTCGAACATGTCTTTAAGTAGCACAGACTTCAGTCTGTGGGTTTTCCGCTCAAGCTCTCAGAGCGCGCCCCGTGCACGAACGATGTCCCAATAACGAGTTCAGCGCCTCGGCCTATCTGCCGAAAATCCACAGACTGAAGTCTGTGCTACGAGTACCACCAGGCGCAGCGGACTCCTCCCTATAACGTGCAGCGCACAATTTCACATTGTTAGGATGCTAGATTCGCGGCCCGAAGTTCGCCGTTAGTGCGTCATTCCGTACATCGCGTAATTGATCCCCAGACGAAACGCCAGCGACGCGAACTTCTCCGGATAGCGAGGATCATCGGCCCATTCCCAGGCGTCCCCCAGGTGCATGTTGTGGCAGATCGCGACCATCACGCGGCCCCGGTCATCCTTGATCGCGCGCCATTCCGGGATGTAGCCGTCCTTCTCGTACGTTCTGCCCGTGCCGACGTACTGCTCGCCCGGCACCTGGAAACGCTCGGTCAAATCGTACAGCACATGAAAAATTTCGTCTTTGTCGGTCAGGTCTTCGATGGGCCGGTCCGGGAAGACCATGAGCATCCCGTTCATGAAGTGTTCCCAGTCGGTCGCGCCGTGGAAATCGTCCACCATCAGGAAGCCGCCCTTGAGCAGATAATCGCGCAGCCGCTTGGCCTCCGGCTCGGTAAACGTCCACGTCTGCACCTGCACGGCATACACCCACGGAAAATTCTCGATGGCCTGAGGACCTTCGCTGTCAAGGTCCACCACCTGCTCGACGGGCCGCGCATCGATGCGCGTCAGGCGTTTCATCGCAATCAGGAATTGTCGGTCGGCCTTCGGGTAGTCGCGCGACCAGCTGGCCCAGCGCCCGTACCCGTAGCCTCCACTGCTCGCGCCCGCCATCGAATAGCGCAGCCGCGACCACGAGTATTCATATTTCCCGGAACCGAGATCCCCGGTGGAAGAAAACGCTTCTCGAGCGCCGCCATACTCATCCCCGCTGTACCCGCCGCGTTGGAAGGCCAGCAGTCCCGTGCTCACGCCCGCGAGAAGCAGTAGCGCCGAAATAGGTGCGCGGAGCCTCATAAAGGTAGCTCCTAAATAGACGGCCCGTTAGCCGCCGCAGTTTCACCGGCAGCTAGGTCCAACAGCCCGATTCAGGCATGCTACAGCCAATGGGAGCATGCACGCAAGGTGGGTAAGCCTGGCAGTTGGTCAGTTTCTGAATGAACAACCCCACGCACGCAAGAGGTGAGTTCCCGAGTGTCACCTCGATTCGGAGGCAGTGCCAGCTTGCAGTAGGCGGACAAATTCTGAGAGGTCCTGCGCGCTTACATCCGACACGGCCCAGAACTGGAAACCGCCGCGCGACCAACGCATCATGTTGTAACCCTGGCGCGGCTCGATGGTCTGAGCGGAGCTGGATCCAGCCGCGTCGGGCCACACGAACACATTGATGAAATGTTTTCGCCGCTGGTAGACCAGCGCGGCGACTTGGTGACCTTCGAGATAGTCGAGACGTCCGCCAACCAGCGGAAAGCCGTCGCTCGCCAAATCTTCGACTGGTGGCGAGAAATCGAGCTTGCCATCGAACCAGGGTTTCACGGTGTGTTGGTCTGTGGAGACCACATCCATCAGGTGGTTCGCTTCGAGTGATCGCACGTGACTGGTGAGAACTTCCGCCGCAACTCGCTGGTCACTCGCGGGTCCGCGCACGATGGGCACCAATTGCCAGGCCGTGACGGCGCACAAGGCCAGTACGGCAAACGCGCCGGCCCATCGCAAGAATTGAAACGAATGCCAGCCGCTCGCGCGTTCGGGGGCCTCTGCTGGAGTGGAAGCACGCAGTGAAGATTGAATGCGCTCCCGCGCCCCTTCCGGCGCAGAATACGCGAGCGAACCGCGCTGGAGCGCGGCACGCAACGCCTGCTGCCTCTCGAGTTCCCGAGCGCATTCTGCGCAAACCTGCAAGTGCGTTTCCATCTCGATGGTGCGCGACAGATCGAGTTCGCCATCCAGGTAGCCGGGAACAAAGCGCTGTGTCAGCTTGCAACTCACTTCAAAACTCCTTGACGATCATGACTCCCTGCCAAGCGCGGCGCCTAAGGACTCCCGCAAACGCGTCCGCGCCCGCGCCAGACGCGACATCACCGTGCCAATGGAAACCGACGCGACATCGGCAATCTCCTTGTAGGACATTCCTTCCATCTCGCGCAGCACCAGAACTTCACGGAAGATCCCCGGCAACTCCTCGAGCGCGCGATGCAAGGTTTCCTTGTCGGCGCTTGCCAGCACCTGAAGTTCAGGGTCGCCGCCAGACGATTCGCTGCTGTGAATTTCCTCGTCGAATTCCACGGCGGAGTCGGGCGGCCGATTCTGGTGCAGCCACGTGTAGCACGTATTCCGCACGATCGTGAGCAGCCACGCCCGCATATTTCCGCCCTGGTAGCCATCGAAAAATCGAAACGCGCGCAAAAATGCTTCCTGCGTCACGTCCTGCGCGTCCTGCTCGTTCCGCGTCAGCCAGCGAGCGAGGTTGTACGCCGCGTCCAGATGAGGCAGGACGGCTTGCTCGAAGCGTTCGCGTGTTGCTGCGCCTGGCACTGTAGTGCTTCTCGCCGTTCTCTAATCCCTTTTCTAATCTGGCACTAGTAAGACTGCGGCCAAGGCTTTTTTATTCCCGACCATGAATTCAGCCATTCGCGGGGAATAAGCGCCGCCCGCACAAGTCTTACATCCCGAAGGCCGCGTGCGGCAAGCATTCTACAGCCCACGCCCGCCGAAGGAGAAACAACATCATGGCTGACTTTATTCGCGACAACATCAACAAGGATGGCATTGACCGCCGGGGTTTTCTGCAATGCATGGCCTGGGCCGGCACAGGAGTGCTCTACACAGTTCACGGCGGCATTCTGAAATCGTTGCCCTTAATGCAGGGCGCCATGAGCGGGATGGACATGGCGAAAATGAAGGGCGCGGATTTCAGCTTCATCCAGATCAGCGACTCCCACATCGGATTCAGCAAGGAAGCCAATCCCGATGTCACCGCGACGCTGCAAATCGCCGTCGATCGCATCAACAGCGCAGCGGCGCCCCCGGACTTCCTGTTGCACACGGGCGATATTTCGCAGTTGTCCAAACCGTCCGAGTTTGACACGGCCGAGCAAGTCCTCAAGGGCGCCAAAGCGGGACGGATTTTTTACGTCCCAGGCGAGCACGACGTGCTCACCGACGACGGCCAGCAATACCTGGATCGCTTCGGCAAGGATACGAAAGGAAAGGGTTGGTACAGCTTTGATCACAAGGGCGCGCACTTCATTGGCCTCGTCAATGTAGTGGACCTCAAAGCAGGCGGCCTCGGATCGCTCGGCTCCGACCAACTCAAATGGCTCCAGGATGACGTGCGGGACTTGAAAAGCAGCACGCCGGTGATCGTATTCGCGCACATTCCGCTCTGGGCGGTTTATCCGGAGTGGGGCTGGGGCACCGACGACAGCGAGCAGGCGCTCGGATACTTGAAGCGCTTCGGCTCGGTCTCCGTCCTGAACGGGCATATCCATCAGATCATGCAAAAGGTGGAAGGCAACGTCACGTTTCATACGGCGCTGTCAACTGCATTCCCTCAACCGGCCCCAGGCACCGCACCGTCGCCGGGCCCCATGAAAGTCCCCGCGGATCAATTGCGCAGCGTGCTGGGCATTTCCCACGTGAACTACGTTCAAGGCACTCACTCGCTCGCGATTGTCGATTCTCCGCTCTCATAATCCGGCGGAATTCTGAAGTTTCAATAAATATTTCAAAGGAGAAAAAAATGAAAAGAATCAAATTGATTTTTGGATCGGCGGCAATCCTGGCGATGGCGCTTGCTTTAACCACTGGAACCAGGCCGAGCTCGGCTATGAGCTCTGATGACAAACCAGCTAGCAGCGCCACCGTCAAGATCGACAACTTCAGCTTTGGCCCGGCAACCATCACCATTCCTGCCGGCAGCACGGTCACATGGACGAACAACGACGATGTTCCGCATGTCGTCTCCAGCGATGACAACAAGATGTTCAAATCGAAGGCACTCGATACGGATGACCATTTCTCTTTTACCTTCACAAAACCGGGTACGTACAACTACTACTGTGCAATCCATCCGAAGATGACCGCCAAAATCGTAGTGCAGTGATGCGAGGAGAGCAGAATGAATCCGTTTGACCTGAAGTCGGTGCTCCTTGCCAAACATGCGCAGCACGTGGCGCTGGTCCACTTTCCAATTGCGCTGATTTTTGTCAGCGTCGCATTCGATCTGCTATCGCTGCGGAAGCAGAATCTCGCTCTGCTTCGAGCCGCTTATTACACGGTGGTTGCGGCGGCAATCGCAGCCGTGCCAACCGTCGCAACCGGCATCCTGGCGTGGCAACTGCAATTCGAAGGCAAAGCCCCACGGGGAAATCTCAAGCTGCATATGTTCCTGGCGTTATTTTCGAGCGTACTGATCTGGCTGGTTTGTTGGCTGCACATCCAGGAACAACGCAAACCACAGGCCAGTTCGCCAAGGTTCCGTTTAACCGTTGAAGTCGTGGCCGTTGCTCTAACCCTCCTGACCGGGCACGTCGGTGGATTCGTCAGCGGGGTGAACGGTCCGTTGTAGACCATCGAATCATTGTACTTGCGTACTTCAGGGGATCGAACGATCCAAAGGGAAAACTTGAAAGGGGAGATTGGCATGCGGTTGAACGTCAAAGAAGAAGACAAACATAGCGCCATTCCTGAAGGTGAAATCATTCGACAGGCCCAGGAGGGCAACGCTGGAGCCTTCGAGCAACTCTACCGGCGATACAGCAAGCGCGTCTACCACCTATGCCTCCGCATGGTGAAAAACGAGGCCGAAGCCGAAGACCTGACCCAGGACGCGTTCTTACGAGTCTTCCGCAAGATTCACACGTTCCAGGGAAAATCCGCCTTCTCCACGTGGCTCCATCGGGTGTCCGTGAATACCGTGCTGATGAGCCTGCGCAAAAAGAAGCGGGTGGAAATCCCCTTGGGCGATGACGGCCACTATGAGGAAGAACCTGGCGTGCCGCGTCAGATACCGGGTGGCCCGGACCCATCGCTCCTTGGTTTGTTCGACCGGGAAAATCTGAAGCGTGCGCTACGCCAGATGCCTGATGGATACAAGCGGATGTTAGTTCTTCACGATGTGCTCGGGTACGAACACAACGAGATCGCTTTGCTTGTGAAATGCTCGGCGGGCAATTCCAAGTCGCAGTTGCACAAGGCCCGCGGGCGCATGCGTACGCTATTATAAAAAATCGGCAATATCGCTCCGGCCCTCAGCCCCCGGCAATGGCACCTATGATTAGGAAAGGTTCCGCGCCCGAAGTAACTTCTTTGGGCAAAGGGGTGTCCGGCGCTTCAAGGGACCAATCCTCCGCGCAGACGAAGAAACGCAAAAACGGCCGGCGCTCTTGCGTGACATGGTCGCGAATCGTGCCGCGCAGCACTGGATAGCAGTTTTCGAGTGCGTCAAGGACCGAGCGTTGCGTGGCCTGGCCAATGACTTCAACCGTCACCTCGCCGCCTACGCGCGCAAGCGTTCGCAGGTGCTGCGGTAACACCACTCGGATCATGGCAGCGTCTGCACCTCGACGGAAAGCACAGCCGGAAGATCCCGTACGATCGGCGCCCAGTTGTTTCCGGCATCGGCCGAAGCATACACCTGCCCGCCGGTCGTTCCAAAGTACACGCCGCAGGAGTCGAGCGAGTCGACGGCCATCGCGTCGCGCAACACGTTCACGTAGCAATCGCTTTGCGGCAAGCCTTTGGCCAGCGGCTCCCACTCGTTTCCGCCCGTGCGGCTGCGATACACGCGCAATTTCCCGTCCAGTGGAAAATGCTCCGAGTCGCTCTTGATCGGGACGACGTAAACGGTCTCCGGTTCGTGCGCGTGCACGTCAATCACGAAACCGAAGTCGGTCGGCAAATTCCCGCTGATCTCGCGCCAGTTATCGCCCGCGTCGTCGCTGCGCATGACGTCCCAATGCTTCTGCATAAACAGCGTATTCGGGCGCGACCGGTGCTGCGCGATACGGTGAACGCAGTGTCCCACCTCGGCTGTCGGGTCCGGAATGTGTTCAGATCTTAGCCCTCGATTGATCGGCTTCCAGGTTTTTCCACCGTCGTCGGTGCGAAACGCGCCTGCGGCCGAGATGGCGATGAATATTCGTTTCGGATTGCTCGGATCCAGAAGAATTGTATGCAGGCACATCCCGCCGGCCCCAGGCTGCCAGCGAGGTCCGGTGTCACTGCCGCGAAGCCCGGGCAATTCCTTCCATGTTTGCCCGCCGTCAGTTGAGCGGAACAACGCAGCATCCTCAATCCCGGCGTAAACCGTGTCCGGTTCGGTCAGCGACGGTTCGAGATGCCAAACTCTCTTGAACTCCCAGGGATGTTGCGTGCCGTCATACCACTGGTGAGTGGTTAACGGCTTGCCGGTCTCGTCCGATGCGTCATAAACGAACTTGTTGCTCACGCCCACCGGTCCTGCACCGGGAGCGGGCGGCTGGTCCGCAGCCGCCCCCGGCTGATGCCACGTCTTGCCGCCGTCGTCGGAACGTTGAATGATCTGCCCGAACCAGCCGGAGCATTGCGACGCATAGAGCCGATCCGGATTAGCGGGTGAGCCCTTAACGTGGTAGAGCTCCCAGCCGGCAAAGTGGGGCCCGCTGACATCCCATTTTTCCCGCTTGCCGTCCGCAGAAAGAATAAATGCACCCTTCCGTGTGCCAACGAGTACACGCACTTTGCTCATCTGTCTCGCTCCTTCTTGAAGTTCCCGCCATTATGGATCAAATTCGTCCTCCGGCACCGCACAACATGCTTTTATTGTGGCCCAGGCTAGCTCCGCAAAGGAATGAGTGTGCGCAGCCGTTCGTCGCGCAAGTAAATCCCTCCCCAGACGATCACGCCGATATAAACCGGAAACAATACTTCGCCGAAGAACGGATTTCCGGTGGGCAGTTGGATCGCTACTGCGCCACCCAGATAGTCCGTTAGCAGGATCGCGCCAAGGATCGACGTGCGCGGAACCACGTAAAACAGAACGCACACGAGCTCGATGATACCGAGTGGAACAGCGAGGCGTATGGGAAAACCGAGCTTCGCAAATCCCTCCACCACCGGCGCCGGCTTCAGCAAGTGAATGACGCCGTCGAAAACCATGAATGCCGTGACAAGACCGCTGATGATCCGCCCGGCCCAGAGAGACTTATTCGAGAGGGACCCGGCTTGCGTGGCTACTTGCATAAATCATATTTCTCCTTTAGCGCGAACCTTATTGTTTGAAACCTGGAAGCGCCAATCTCCCCGCCGCGGCGGGCGGCTTGCACGACGCCAAACAGAAGAATGGCGTTCCCGGCTGACATCACCTTACGCAGCATGCTCCCCAGCTTGCACGCAGTTGATCATCCACGGTATGTCGAATCGATCGACCAGCATGCCGAAACGCGTGGCCCAGAACGTCTTCTGAATCGGCATCTCTACTTTTCCGCCTTCCTCCAACCCATGAAATAGTCGTTCGGCCTCCTCCGGGTCATTGATGATCAGCGACACGGAGAATCCTTTCGGTTGGTGGTACCTGTCAGGCGGGCAGTCAGAGGCCATCAATATCTGGTCCCCCACAGTCAAGCGGGCATGAAGAATCTTATTGCGCCATTCCGCCGGCACTTGTTGTTCCGCTGGCGTCCCCGCGTGGGGCATCATGACTTCGATCTTGCCGCCAAGACATTTCTCATAGAACTTGAACGCTTCCTCGCAATTGCCGTTGAACAATAGATACGCATTCAGGTGCAACGTAATCTCCTCGACGTAATTTGAGATTGAGCCTCTTGCTCCTTCATTGGATAGTCGAACGGCGAACTTCAAAATCGACAGCCTCATTGCGCTTGTTTTTTCGTTTTCGCGAGCTCTTTCCCCAGTTCCACCGCGCGATCGACCGCCTCGCCGGGAGCGAAATCCTCCATCTCGAAAAACTGGCGAAGTTCAATCTCGCCTTCCTGGCCTTCGCCGTGGGGAGCGGGGACGCGCTTGGCCCATTCGATGGCCTCTTCCTTCGATTTCACCTTGATGATCCAGTAGCCCGCGATCAGCTCCTTCGTCTCGGCGAAGGGCCCGTCGATCACCGTGCGCTTTCCTCCCGAGAACTTGATGCGCGCGCCTTTCGAGCTCGGTTGCAGCCCCGAGAGATCGACCAGCACATCGGCTTTCATGAGCTCTTCGTTATACTTTCCCATTGCGGTAAGCAGCTCCTCGCTCGGCATCTTGCCCGCTTCGGAGTCCTTGCTGGCTTTGACGATCATCATGAATCGCATGGTCATGTCTCCTGGCTTTTAAATTTTAAGGGCGGGCATCGGAAACCCGCCCAATACCATTAAGTCACAAGTAGCACATCTCTAACAAAGTCGGCCGTGTCAAGGGGAATCGAGCGCTGGGAATGAACCTGATTGGGCGCACCCCAAGTATCTCGCTTCCCTGGTTGATTCTCGTGAGGGACCGAGTGGTCTTCGCTGGTGAATTTTTGTGTCCAAGCCAGGCTCGGGCCCCATTGCGTTCCTCAATTCGGTGTACCCACCAAACATCTCTCCGATCATTTCAGACCATGAGGAGTTATTCGATCTCCCCGCAACTCGGGGAGGCGGGTGGCCTCATCAGACTCCCGGTCCATACAGCATGACCACTGTGCTACTCAGGCATTCCCGCATGGGGACACCGTTGTTCTGCCCGCCGGCAGAACTCGGTGTAATCGATCTGGTCGCGCATCATGATCCACAGCCGAATGCCCAGCTTTCGCGCTGTGGCCACCACCGCCTTGCCCAGACCTTTCTGCACCAACTTGCGACGATAAAACTGTTTCAACCGCGCATCCTTGCGTGCCGCCGCTCGCGCCGCTTCCACCCACAACAACCGCAGCAGCGGATTGCCCTGCTTGCTTAAACTTCCGTTCCGCTGTTTGCCGCCGCTGGAGTGTTCGCTGGGAATCATCCCCACGTAACTGGCCACCGCTTTGGCGTTGGGAAATCGCCGCGCGTCTCCCAGGAACACCTCGGTGGCCAGCGCTGTGGTCGGTCCCACGCCCGGGTGGCTCAACAACAACCGCGCCCCGGCTCGCTGCTCGGCCTGCTCCCTCACCGCTTGATCTAGCTGTTGCAGGCGCTGGTTCAGTTCCTGACGCAGCTCCTGCAACTGCTCTCGCCGCGTCGCCGCAAATCCAGCCAGCCCGAGTCCCTTCAGTTCCTGCTGGCCGGCTTGGCTCCACAGTTTGCTGCCGCGCCGCAACCCCTGGCTCAGTGCCAGCCCTTGCAGCCCGTTCTGCGTCATCACCCGCATCCGCACCAACTGGTGCCGGTGCTGCAGCAACGTCCGCAGATCCCTCTGCTCGCTCGTCGGCAGCCAGATCTGCGGAAACCGCTTCTCCACCAGCAGCCGCCGAATCAACTCCGCATCGCGCCGGTCGTGTTTTTGCTTCCGTGTCTCCGCTTTGCGAATCGCCGCCGGATGCCCCACTCGGTACTCGATCCCCAACTCCTCCAGCAGCCGCAGAAACCAGAACATCGATCCCGTCGCTTCCAACCCGACCAGCACCGGCTTGGGCAGCGCGGCGTAAAACTCCCGAACCGCCTCGCCTTCATGCGCCAGCGTCTTTTCGGTCACTTCCCCCGTCTCGATGTCCACCATCGAAATCGTCTGTTGTCGCGCATGCAAATCGCATCCTATAATTCGCATCTCGGCCTCCTTCGACCCGAGCTCTGCGCGTTGGACAGCACACAGTTTACTCGGATCGTCGTGAGGCCGACTTTGTTATGTCATCAGACTTCATAAAGATTTGGCGGTTGCCACTCGGGTTGTGAAGCATTGGGGCTTTGGTCCTGGCACGATCGGCCCTTCCCTCCACCACCTATCGGAATGTGGCCTTTGGCCCTTCGTACCAGCTGGCCAGCTACCCACAAGCCCATGTCTGTGGATTTGTTCCGGCGGCTCGGTGAGAGTACCTTTCGCGTCATGCGTCGCCACAAACTCATGGTTACGCTGCTGCCTTGTTCGGAGAATGGAAAGCGGAGGCAGTATTGCCCGTGCGCCGGTCCATTGTGCTTTGCGTCTTGCTGGGAGCCCTTATTTTCGGCTGGCTCATGTGGCGGGACGCTTCCTCGCGCCAGCAGCCTGGGGAAACGGCCGGGCCGGCAATCCACAAGCAGCCGGTTAATTTCACGAACCGCACGTTTGATCCGGCCGTGCCGCCGGCCGATATGCCGCCCCTGACTTCAGGGGAAAACGCGGAGTGCGATTCCGATTTCCTGTCCAAAGCGAGTGTAGGCGGAGAGACCCGGCAAACGGATGCCACGCATGGGACCGTCACCATTACGCAGATCAAGATGACGCTGCAGCTGAACATCACCATCTGGGCGCCGGCCGGTGTAGCCCAACACGTGATCGAACATGAGGAAGGCCATCGCCAGATCTCGGAATTCTATTACCAGACCGCCGACAAGGTCGCCGAGCGAATCGCCGCGCCCTATATGGGCAAACAGGTCGAGATCACGGGCACGAATCTGGATGCCGAGTCCAATAAGTTGCTGCAACAAATGGCCAATGAAATCACCGAAGAATACAACAAGGAACTAAACCCCGAACCGACGCAACTGCTTTACGACACCATCACCGACCACAGCCGCAATGAGGTCGTCGCCAGGGACGCCGTCGTTCACGCCCTCAAGAACGTAACGATCGAATCGAATTAGCCGGAAAGTCCCGACAAGTTCTCTTCTCGCAATGTGGCCGTTGGGCCCATTCCGGCTAATTCCCGTCCTCTTATCGGAATCTGGCTTTCTGTATCCGAGGTAGCGGCTCATGTTGTAACAATCGGCAGTGACAGAGCGTCCCCGCGAGTGCTGGAGAGCGCTGCTGTCACTGCCGATGATGAATTTTCCGGCAGCCCGCCTACTTGGCCACCATCAGTATGGAGAACGAACCCGTCACCATGGGGCCGCGAGCAACGCGCCCGTTGGAGAGTGGCGGAGTCCCAGCGGGAGGCGGATCAAACATTGCGGCGATCAGCAAGATGCGGTTCGTCTTGCTGTCGAGCGTGAGCGTCTTGGCGCTCGGCATCGTGGTCAAGTTCTGTTCCACCTCGAAGCTGGTGGGGCTGTTTTCCTTAATCACGGTCAGCGTGCCTTCGGCGTGCGAGCTGAATGCTTCCATCGTAGCGGGGTTGAACACGGCGCCATCGGTGACGCCGGCGAGTGGCAGGGTGGTGATGATGTTGCCGTCGTCGGCGTTGAGAATCACCATCACATGCGGATCGCGGCAGGCGACAAAGAGAACGCGATTTTTGGCATCGATTGCCAGCCCGGCGCACGTGCCGCCTTTACCGGAAACATCATAATGGGCAGTCACGGCAAGTGTCTTGGCATCGACCACCGCGACGTTGCCTTTATCTTCGACATCGACGTACAGGTGGCCCTTGCCGTCGGTGACGGCCTGTTCCGGAGCTCCGCCCAGATCGATCGTGCCAACGATAGAACCATCTTTTGCATCGATCACCGTGGCGTTCGGCGCGGAGTGGCTGAGATCGTAAACCCGCTCGTTAAACAGGTCGAACAGAATGCCGTCCGGGTTGCCCTGCACGGTGATGGTCTTGATGACCGCAAGAGTTTTTGAATCGAACATCACGACGGGATTGCTGGTTACGAAGCCGTGATTGTTCTTGGGGTCGACAACTGCTCCATGTCCGTTGACACTGGGGACTTCGCCGGCCGGCTCCAAAGTATCCAGATCGAAGACGGTGATTCGGGCCGTGGGGCCGCTGCGCGGAACGTACAACCGGCGGCCGGCAGTGTCCGCGTAAACATAATCAAAGCCGCCATCGCCGCCAACTTTGGCTGTCTTCAGCACCTTATAGGGGCCTGCGGATGGCGTCTGTTGGGCCAATCCCAGGGACGCCAACATCGCGATCCCTACTGTAAGCACAACTGGTAAGCAAAAACGTCTCATGAGATATCTCCTTGATTGAGCGGGAATGTCCATTTCGGACTCGAAGCTGCGACCGAATATACACCCAATTTCGGCCGCATCGTCGCCTGCTCCAAAAATAACCTCCGATGAGATTGAATCGCCCGCGAGTTGAACGTAGGTTGGGAAATCCCCGAATCAGCCGTGAACCACGGGCATCTCAGGCTGGCTATGTCCGGGTAGTCCACTTACCGGAAGATGGGGTTTCCATCGGTTGCGATTCGGGGCACTTCCCGATAAGACCGGCGGGAGTTGGGCGACCCATTTATCAGGAAGTGGCGGATCGTTGATCTAGACTGTGCACGAGGGTAGAACTGAACAACCAAGGTGCGAGATGCGTATCACTATTTAGGCTCTCCCCGGCGGAGTCACGCGTGGGAGCCGTGTTCTACTACGGAGCAAGAAGAATCTCATCCTCACTTGGAAGCTTACCTCGTAAGTATTCCGTACGCCGTTCCAAATAGGTTTCCTCCGATTCCCGCGGTCTGCGGAATCCACCAGACTTTCCGGAGATAACGGTTACGGCTTCGCTTCATCTCGGTCCCCGAATAGATTCCAACAATTTCTTGAAGGGCTCCCAGCGGCGCCATCCGATTCCAGGTCGGATAAGGTCCCAAAAGAAATCTGGATGCCGGGTCGAGTTCTGGGTTGTTGCCGCGCAGCGCATTCGTGCGAGTAACGATTCCATCGGAAGCCAGGAAGAATCCCTGCGTGAAAGCGAGAATTGATTCAGCCTTGTCTTTGAACAGGAAGGCGTCTCGTGTGTCCAGGAATGGTTTCGCAAAAACATTTCGGGCAGGCTGGATGTGATCCGGCAAATCATTCGCTCGCGCCAGGGCTGGTAACGTCTGTGCGCTCGATGGTACGGTAACCAGCAACACCAATAGCGACAACTTAGTGGCTCGATTCATAATCGTCCACCTGTCTGAACTACTTTAAGTTCCGCAGCCTGAACAACTCCTTGCGATCAGGGGACGATGCCTCAGTTTCCGACGGCCTGGAAGACACGGGGGTGTTAATGGCGGGGATGTTCCTTCTATTCAATATTTGCGTCAAGTAACATTCTTGACGTAGCACTCACAGGACTTATAGAACGCACCAAGGGGGCTAACTTCCGAATTTCGTTCCATAACCGAACCGCCTGGATGGAGGCCAAGTCCGGATAAGTCCTCCCTTCGGAATGTGAGATTTTCCGCCGGATACAAAGTGGAGCCACATTCCGGTACGGCCGTTAATCAGGTGGAATCCAGCCGCAAGAGTCCTTTGAAGGCGGGTAACACACATAGTACCCTCGTGAGGGGCGTCCCCGGCTTGGAGTTTGTTGGAACGACGCGCGGCGTGAGAGCGTCTAATTTGTGCGGGTGCGCTGCGCGCGACGCGCGGTCAAGATTTGAATGCCGAGAGGTGTTACGGTGAAAGCCAGGATCGTTTCGCTCCTCGCGGTGCTTACCGTTTCCCTGATGATTTCCGGGCCGGCGTTTGGCCACCATTCGATGTCGATGTATGACCGCGGCCACGACACCACGTTCAAGGCCACCATCACGCAGTTCGATTGGGTCAATCCACACTCGACAATCTCTTTCACCGTCGCCGACGAACACGGCAAAATCGAGAAATGGTGGGCCGAAGGTCCCGGCCCGAACCGCCTGGCTAGCCACGGCTGGACGAAGGACACGCTCAAACCGGGCGATCAGGTAACGATCGTCGGCAATCGCAACAAGGATGGCTCCCCAACCATGCGTTTTGAGAAAGTAATCTTGCCGAACGGCCAGGAGCTTGAGGCGCGCCCGCGCTATTACTAAGGAAGAATATATCTCATAAATAAATATACGAGTGGATCGGAGTCGGAACGATTTACAGGGTGAGCCCTCCAAAGTCTGACTAAATACCTCGGCATCTTGCGGCCCTGAAAGCGCAGGCGCATGCCAGCCCAGGGCAACGCCCTGGGTTTCGGAATCCGTCGATTGCGGTGCGTCCTGAAAGGGCGCAGGATCCTCCGCCCTTTCAGGGCGGACCATGACGCGTGGCCGCGATCCCGGGGCGTTGCCCGGGCTGACATTCTTCGCGCGGTTGCCGCAAAAACGTGGACGGGTAGCGAACCGACCGTTGAGGAATCATCATCCAGGATGACTGTGGCCATGAGATCGGAACTAGAGCGTACTACCAAAGCGTTGACTTACGCTCTGCTGGGAGGGTTAGTGTTTTGGACTCCCAACGTTCTGGTTCACTGGATCATCGCGTACCGGTTTTCAGGGTTCGTCGTGATAGGTCTTACGGTCCTGTTGCCTGCGACGACCATCCTGTTTTTTCGCACATTTTTGTGGCCCTCGCTCAAGCAGGAGAGCCGGCTGTCGCCGGCGCTGTTCGCCGTTCTGGGAATATGGATTACCGGCCCCTCCATGCTGACCTTCAGTTCGAGTTTTTGCGGAGGCGGGCTTACTCAGCCGGATGCCTGGCGGTTTTTTGTTTTCGGCACACTACTGTTTCCTCTGTTTACGTTAGTGATGTCCGCCTACGATGGCACATTCTTTGCTCTGTTGCTGACGACATTGCTGCTTCCCATCCTCGCGAACTCCCGCTTCAAAGAAGCCGTGCGCCGGTACCAGTGACTGATCCTCTCCGAAGCTCCAAATCTGCAGTCTTGTTCCGGATGATCGCTTTCTCGGGTTGTGGGAACCACATTCCGATAAAACCGGTGGTCTCAATGGGTCAGTGCAACACTTGCTTGCAGTCTATCTGCCGGAGTCTCAAAACCCAAAGTCTTTCGTGGTCGTTGATTTAATCGCAGTGCCACCTCGTCGAGCTCTGTTTGAGAATACCCTGACAAGTCTGTTCTTTTAGGGAAGTACTGACGCAACAGGCCATTTGTGTTTTCGTTTGTGCCGCGCTGCCACGGGCTCTGCGGATCACAGAAGTAGACCTTGACTTTCGTGTCTACCGTGAAGCTTTTATGTTGGGCCATCTCCAGTCCGCGATCCCAGGTCAACGAGCGCCGCAACGATGCGGGCAGCTTGCGAACGTGCCGGCTCAGGGCGGCGACCACTGTAGCCGTATCTTTGCTGGACACTTTGACCAGCATGGTAAATCGCGAATGACGTTCCACCAGCGTCGCGATGTGACTGTTCTTGGTGCCACCAATGAGATCGCCCTCCCAATGACCGGGAATGGCGCGGTCCTCGATTTCCGCAGGCCTTTCCCGGATGGAGATGGCATCGACGATTTGACCACTGCGGTGTCCGCTAACACGGGATTGCCGCGAGCGGCGTATGCGCCGCTTGGACCGAAGGTGCTGAATCAGCTCTTTCTTCAGCACTCCTCGCGCTTGGATGAACAGGCTGCGGTAAATGGTTTCGTGGGACACGCGCATGCTCTCGTCGTCGGGATACTGAATCTTCAGCCATCCGGAAATCTGTTCCGGCGACCAGTCCAGGATCAGTTTACTCGCAACGATCTCCTGCAACTTCACGTGAATGGCCAGAAGGCACGCCTTGGGCCGTAAGGCCGACTCCCAAGCCTGGTGATCCGCTTCGTTGGCTCGATACAGAGGTCGCCCGCCATGGCGGGCGACCTCTCGGCTCACTGTCGACACAGCCCGCTGCAACCCTTTGGCTATCTCACGAATCGACGAGCCGCAAGCAATTCCTCGAGAAATGTTTTCCCGCTCTCCCAGCGTTAGTGTCAGCGGCGAGCGCCGCCGCGAGGCCGGAGCAATCCCGCCGTGCTGCGACAACATAAAGTGAATGGACACATGGTCCTTGCCGAAGGCCCGCCCAATCTCATGCAACGACTGTCCCGCCTTCCAACGGCTCCACAGGTCGGTCCTCTGCGTCGCGGAAAGCTTCACCCGTCTCCCTTGAGTCATAAACACCACCTTTAGAGAAAAGGTTTATATCAGATGGTGTTGCATTGACCGGTTGAGCCGGCAGCGCTTATCGGAACGTGGCTCCCACAATCCGATAAGAGCCCGCGGCCGACTTCAGATTGAAGGGGCCTCGCGCGGCGCCGGTTTGGGGTATGGTGCGAAGGATATTAGCGATCCCATTACCAGTAAGATGGGCGAGCAGGAGACCTGACCACATTTCGGTTCGGAAAAGCTCTGCGCCCAAAAACCTAGATCGACCATTGCCTACTTAGGTGTACATTATCGGCGGGGCGGGAAGTCAAAATGGCCATTTCCGATCTGTACCTGTCATTTCAATAGTAAAAGGGCATTGGACCCGTTTCGGCTAATCTCGCGAAACTAGGATAAACAGCCTGAGAGGCAAAACAGAGGAGGAACCCCAATGAAAGTGGCAGGTCGAGCGATTGTTGTCGGAGCGATGGTCTGCGCCGTAATCGGTGTCATGACGTTGATAAGCTTCTCGAGGACAGAGAAGGTGAGCGCGGCACAGCAACAGGCAAAGGCGGGTCAGTGGGTCGATCCAGCAAACCCGAGTGACGAACTGGTGGATGGCCCGTATCGAGTCGACCCGAACTGGCCCAAACCTATGGCCACATTGTTTCCGGAGGAGAAGGGTTGGACGTGGGGCGCGGTCCAGGGCATATTCGCCCAGAACCCGGAGCGCATCTTCGTGGCCATGCGAGGCGAGCTGCCCGATTTAACAAACGCCAAGAAAAAATACGTCGAGCTCGAGACTGCTTTCGGATTGACGGCACACCTGGAGGTCCCTGGGCGCGGGATGTACGGCCGGAACGCGTCCGTGGGCCCCTACGCCAGCCCGGGCGAGGCTTCCGACGACTACATGGGCGTCGATGGCAAGGACTACCGATGGAAACACATCATTACGGTATACGACAGCGAGGGGAATGTGAGAGAGGCCTGGACCCAGTGGGATTCGCTGTTCAAACCGGACAACCCGAATGTGTTATCCCAGGGGCGCGTTCACAAGATTCTGATCAGTCCTTATGACCCGGAAAAGCGCGTGTGGGCCATAGACGACGGCCACGAGGTCATCCGTATATTCAGCAACGACGGCAAGAAACTGCTCCAGACGATCGGCACGTTGAACACGACGACCGAAAGGAATGCCAAGATGACCGGCAATACCGCGCGCCCGTCGTATATCCAAAAGACCGGTCCGCCAAGCGAAACCTTCGGCCGTCAGACCGACATCGCTTGGCTGCCGGACGGCACCTTCTTCGTCACCGACGGCTACGAGGAAACGCGCGTCGTGAAATTCGACAAGGACGGCAAGTTCCTGATGGCCTGGGGCGAGAGGGGCGATGCCGGCGGCAAGGAGAAGCGGCCAGGCTACTTCAATACCGTGCACGGAATCGCCATCGACAACCAGCGCCGCCTCTACATCAACGACCGCAGCAACCGGCGCATTCAGATCTTCGATGAGAACGGCAAGTTCCTCAATCAGTGGTACCTCGGCGACGGACCCACTGCGACGTATCACATCTTCATGGCCGCGGACCAGCACCTCTGGATGTCGGACGGTCACGGCAACTTCAAGTTCTACAAGTACGACCTTAACGGGAAGCTGCTGTATTCCTGGGGCACGATGACCCCTGAGTCGGGTGGACTGTGGGGAACGCACCAGTTCGGCGTGGACCAGGACGGCAACCTGTACACGGCAGAGGTGTGGGGCGGCCGTCCGCAGAAGTTCATCCCCCGGAAAGGCGCCGACCCGGCGTTGCTGGTGGGCCAGCCGGTTCGTGCGGCCTGGACCAAGTGAAACAAAGTAGAACACTCGTAGGCCGGGAGAAGCCATCTTCTCCCGGCCTTTTATCTTTGATGCAGGCGGCCACAAAGTCGGTTTCGTCGCGTGCGGCCGCGCCCTGCGACTCACTCCCCGCCGTTGTTGCTGCTCAGTTCGCGGCGTACAAACGCCACACCGCCGATAGGGACCGTCACGGCCGCAGAACAGAATAGGTCTTCCGTTAATTGTATTTAGCTGGCTATAGGCCTTGCCCGATCCCGGGACTGCTACCACGAGCAGGTGACCATTCAAGTGTGCGATGACCGCCCGCTGAGCCTCGATCTGGTCCGGCTTGTATCTCTGAGCGGCATGACCGTTATTCCTCCCCAGATGAATCCTCTTTCATTCTACGTGGTACAAAAATCCTTGGTCAGGCCGGTAATTCACTTACTCTTCGTCCTACCTGTACTTCCCGCTAAGTATCCACAACGAGCATTTCCGCCGCAGGCGGTGGATTCCGCCCGATGAACGGTGCCGGCTCAACCGGTCAATGCAACACCATCTGATATAAACCTTTTCTCTAAAGGTGGTGTTTATGACTCAAGGGAGACGGGTGAAGCTTTCCGCGACGCAGAGGACCGACCTGTGGAGCCGTTGGAAGGCGGGACAGTCGTTGCATGAGATTGGGCGGGCCTTCGGCAAGGACCATGTGTCCATTCACTTTATGTTGTCGCAGCACGGCGGGATTGCTCCGGCCTCGCGGCGGCGCTCGCCGCTGACACTAACGCTGGGAGAGCGGGAAAACATTTCTCGAGGAATTGCTTGCGGCTCGTCGATTCGTGAGATAGCCAAAGGGTTGCAGCGGGCTGTGTCGACAGTGAGCCGAGAGGTCGCCCGCCATGGCGGGCGACCTCTGTATCGAGCCAACGAAGCGGATCACCAGGCTTGGGAGTCGGCCTTACGGCCCAAGGCGTGCCTTCTGGCCATTCACGTGAAGTTGCAGGAGATCGTTGCGAGTAAACTGATCCTGGACTGGTCGCCGGAACAGATTTCCGGATGGCTGAAGATTCAGTATCCCGACGACGAGAGCATGCGCGTGTCCCACGAAACCATTTACCGCAGCCTGTTCATCCAAGCGCGAGGAGTGCTGAAGAAAGAGCTGATTCAGCACCTTCGGTCCAAGCGGCGCATACGCCGCTCGCGGCAATCCCGTGTTAGCGGACACCGCAGTGGTCAAATCGTCGATGCCATCTCCATCCGGGAAAGGCCTGCGGAAATCGAGGACCGCGCCATTCCCGGTCATTGGGAGGGCGATCTCATTGGTGGCACCAAGAACAGTCACATCGCGACGCTGGTGGAACGTCATTCGCGATTTACCATGCTGGTCAAAGTGTCCAGCAAAGATACGGCTACAGTGGTCGCCGCCCTGAGCCGGCACGTTCGCAAGCTGCCCGCATCGTTGCGGCGCTCGTTGACCTGGGATCGCGGACTGGAGATGGCCCAACATAAAAGCTTCACGGTAGACACGAAAGTCAAGGTCTACTTCTGTGATCCGCAGAGCCCGTGGCAGCGCGGCACAAACGAAAACACAAATGGCCTGTTGCGTCAGTACTTCCCTAAAAGAACAGACTTGTCAGGGTATTCTCAAACAGAGCTCGACGAGGTGGCACTGCGATTAAATCAACGACCACGAAAGACTTTGGGTTTTGAGACTCCGGCAGATAGACTGCAAGCAAGTGTTGCACTGACCCATTGAGACCACCGCGTTCATCGGGACTTGGCCCACAGAACTTTGCAATCCCGACTGGGATCTGAACTGGATGCAATTCATTGTGTCGAGGGAAGAGGAAGAGTACGATGCGCGAAACTGAGGTCAAAATAGGAAATTCCGGCTAAGCATAATGCCTTGGAAAAAGTCTCTTCGAATGAACTCAATAAAGGAGCTAGGCCAATGAAATTAGCGAGGCAATTTCCCGTGGTGGCATTCGCTGCAGCGGCCCTTTCCGCGACCGCCTGGGCGCAGGGGCCGGGAACGGACTTCAGCAAGATTGACATCGCGGCAGAGAAAATTGCACCGAACCTCTATATGCTTTCCGGTTCGGCGGGTCTCGATCCGGGCCATCAAGACGCTGCCGGCGGAAGGATCGGCGTGCTGGCCGGCCCGGACGGCATCTTCATGGTCGACGCCCAATACGCACAGCTCACGGACAAGGTCGTGGCGGCGATCAGACAAATCAGCGCCGCGCCGATTCGGTTTTTGGTCAATACCCACGTGCACATCGACCACACAGGTGGCAACGCGAACTTCGCCAAGATGGGCGTCACGATCTTTGCCCGTGAAGAGCTCCGCGAAGAACTGGCACATCCGCCGGCGTTGGCCAATGGCAATCCGGCTCCGGCGAGGGAGCCGGCCTCACTCCCCGTAGTGACCTATGGGCTGGGCGGGCCGGTGAAGTTTCACATGAACGGCGAAATCGTCGACTTGATTCCAGTTCGGGCAGCCCATATCGGTGGCGATACGATGATCCGGTTTGAGAATGCGAACGCGATCATGATCGGCGATTTTTACCGGAATTACGGTTATCCCTACATCGACACCAACAATGGCGGCTCGTTGAAGGGCGCGCTGGAAGCGCTCGACGCCACCATGGAGCTGGCCGGCCCGGACACGAAGCTCATTCCGGGCCACGGCACCATCATCCACCGGACGGACCTCATCCCCTACCGCGACATGATCCTCGCCGTGCAGGCAAAAGTGCAGCAGATGATTGCGCAGGGCATGACCCGCGGGAAGTGCTGGCCGCGAAAGTGACGGCCCCCTATGATGCAAAAGTTCCTGGTGGACTCTTGCCGGCTGGTGCGGGGACGAGCGCAGACCGGTTTGTAGGGATGGTGTATTCGGAATTGAAGGCTGGCAAGTAAATCCGCGATCGAGCTACCCCCGCGCCAGTGCCCGTGAAGTCCTCTCATCGGAACGTGGCAAATCCAGTTCTTATATTGTCGTTGAAATCGGCGGCCTTGAATCGCCTGTTGGACAAACTGGGTCAGTTGACATTCGGCCACCGATCGAAGTCCAATCCGGGGACGACGGGGCCGAATTTCTGCACAGATTACAAATGGAGGTATCAAAACTATGTTCAACATTCGAAAGACCGTCCTGACAGGTTTGGCAGTCATTGCGATCTGCGCGATCTGGCATGCCAAAACAATCGCTCAGGAAAATTCATCTTCCGGAGTTGTTACCGTCTTCGATCACGAGAAACTGGACGCATCTTTTGCCAAAGCAGTCTCCAATGGAGGCAGCAACCTTCTATGGAGCCGCACGTCCAGCAAAGGGACCTACAATGTGGATACGCACAGTCGGGAATCTGTGAAGGCTGCATGCAAACCTGAGGGGTGTAGCCACACGGGTTTTACTGCCGTCGTTTATGTGGTGAGCGGGGCTGCGACCTTGGTCATCGGTGGCACGGCCAAAACTACGGCCCCTGACAAGTTTGGCGGCCAATCCATCCAGGGCGGCGAGTCACATCGTATCAGCAAAGGGGATGTTTATATCGTTCCTCCGGACACTATCCATTGGTATAAGAACGTGGAAACACCGTTCCGCTATATAGAGGTGCCGGTCCCCTAATACCACTGTCTCATAAATGACCGCAAACCTCTGCCCTCCTCGCATCAGTGTCATTATTGGTCATACCCTCAAAGCGGCGCGGATCCGCTTTGAGGACGCTCAGGACCAAATCCCTCTTATCGGAATGGGTTCACTACTACTACGACTGAATTTGTGTGGCAATGGAGAAGAATGGGGAACTCTTTGTTCCGCCCTTGTGCAGGCGGAGGGAGACGACAAGGTTGGTTACGACGCTCGCGAGGCGGCCATTCATCGTGGGGATTGATGCTGGCATTGTTGGACGGCTTCGGCGGCGGCGTGCGCCAGGAGGCAAGTAACACCGGCTTCAGAGTGGGGGCTGAATTTCCTGCGATTCGCAAAAGCCACAGACTGAAGTCTGTGCTACCTAAACCTACTGCTCGCCAAGCTCGCGCAGGGCTGCGGCGCTTTGCTGGCGAACGATGGGGCTGGGGTCATTGTGCAGGCGGTCGCGCAGCACGTCCGCGATTTGCGGGTCTTGCGCGCCCGATGCTCCAGACCCGCCCTCGGATCGCAGCGCGGTCAGAAGAAGATGGATGGCCTCGACCCGCACTCCGGAATTGGCGTCGCTTTCGAGCGCGTCGAGAAGCGTGTCGCGGACCGCAGGGTCCTGCTCGAATCCCTGCAGCGCATCGAGCGCCTCCTTACGCACGCCAGGATTGCGGTCCAGTCGGGCCGCGGCGCAGAGCGTGCGGCGCACGTCAGGGTCCGCGGCGTTCCTGCGCAGCACGTCGAGCGAATCGAGCCGCACGTCCGGATCGAATCGCTGGCCGTTCTCAAGCAAAAAGGTGAGCGCGCGCTGCACGTCCGCGTCATCGGGTGCGCCGACGATATTCAGCGGCGTGGGAGACATCAGCTCGACCTGCACGGTGGGAGTTTGCGAGCCGGACGGCGTCACCCAGGCCACGTGGGCGCTTCCCGCGCTCCGCAGTTGCTCGTCGGTCAGCCTGGGCGGGTTGGATGGATTAAGCGTAGACGAAGCAATCGTCGCAGCCGGGCGCGTCGAAGCCGTCTGCGGCGGAACCACGCGCAGCCTCTGTCCCGCGACGCCGGCCAGAAATCCGGCTACGACCAGGATAGTCATGCTCATCGCCGGATGGTAGATCAGCGTATGGCGCAGCGCGCCCCACCACGCCACGGGCGAAAAAATCGAGGGCCACGCGGAGCGGTTCGCGCGTGCTTCCCTGTCGTCGAGCGATTCCGCCAGCTCGCTGCGGCATTGCGCGAGCAGCAGGCCGGAGCGGTCCAGCGAATCGGCCGGCTGGTCGAGCGATGCAATCGCGTTTTGGAGCTGGCCTGCGCGCAAAACGGCGGCGGCGCAGGCGGGACATTGCGCGAGATGCGCATCGAGCTGCGCGCGCGCGCCGGCGTCCAGTTCATCGCAGGCATACAGAACTGCGAGAGACTCGATCTCTTCGCAGCGAATGCCCCGGTCGTTTTTTGGCGTGCCTTGTGGCGTCTCGCTCACAGCAGTCCTTCCAATTGCGTTCGCAGCTTGCGCGTCGCGCGAAAAAGTGAATTCTTCACGGTTTCTTCCGTCGTGCCGAGAGCGTCTCCGATGGCGCGGAGTTTCAGGCCCTGATAATGCTTCATCTCAAAGACCATGCGCTCGCGAGGCGTCAGCAGATCGAGAGCGGTGGAAATTTGGCGGCCGATTTCGAGTCCCCTCATGCGGCGCTCGGGATCGGACAGCGGTCCATGATCCTGTTGCCGGTCGAAGAAATCGCCTGCCATCTTCTCGCCATTCCGGTTAGACGCAAGCTCGGGCGCTTGGTCTTCCGGCCGGCTGCTTCGGCGGCGCAGATGATCGAGGCAGACGTTGGTGACGATGCGGTACGTCCAGGTATAAAAGCTGCACTCGAAGCGGAAGCGCGGCAGATTTTTGTAAATTTTCAGGAACGATTCCTGGTAGACGTCGCGGGCATCCTCAGTCTTGTGCAGAATGTTCAGGGCAATTCGCAGGACATCGCGGTCGTAACAGTGCACCAGCTCTTCAAACGCTTCGCGGTCGCCGCCTTGCGCGCGCTCGATCAAGGCGCGTTCATCGGACGGAGCCAGGCTGCGCCGAGTGACTCCCAAGGGAGTGGAACCTTCGGCGGAATCTCCGGAGGCGTTAACAGACCAGGCCATCGTCATTTCGTCTGCAGCCATCGTGACGTACTCGCATGGGATGCTCGAACCGCTACACACTATTAGACGCGCAAGCGCGCAAAAAGGTGAGCAGCCATTTCCGCATGATTCTCGAATGCAGAATGCTCTAACTGTTTCATTCCCAATATATTAGACTACCGCCGATTCGGCAACGGGTTGGTAGCGCAGGCTTCGGCCTGCGGGTTTTGGTCCTTGCAAGGGCTAACCCCCGCAGGCTGAATCCTGCGCTACTCTGAAGCCAGCACCGCCGCAATCACACATGAATATTCCAAAGCACATCAGCAAGAACGGCGGCATGAAAAGCGCCGCAAAAATTTCCGTGGTGCCCATGATCGCGGCAACATACTTCATGGTTGCCGGCGGCCCCTACGGTCTCGAGGACATCGTCCAAAAGACGGGCTACGCCGCTACGTTAATCATCTTGGTAATAACTCCATTGCTATGGAGCCTGCCCACCGCCATGATGGTGAGCGAACTGGCGACGGCGATCCCGGAAGAGGGCGGCTTCTACATCTGGGTGCGTCGAGGGATGGGCCGCTTCTGGGGATTTCAGGAAACCTGGCTGACGCTGGCGGGCAGCGTGTTTGAAATGGCGCTGTACCCAAATCTGTGCATCGACTACATCGGCCAGTTCGCGCCGGGGCTCGTGGCAGGTCATCGCGGGTTGATTCTCGGATTCGCGATGATCGCGATCTGCACGGCGTGGAATGTTTTGGGAGTGCGCTCGGTCGGCGAAGGTTCCGTATGGCTGAACGTCGCGCTGCTGGCGCCCTTCGTCGCGCTGACGATTCTGGCGCTCGGAAGCGGAAAGCATGCGGGCGCGGCTGCGATTCCGCTGCGTCACGCCGACCTGCTTGGCGGCGTGCTCATCGCCATGTGGAATTACATGGGCTGGGACAATCTTTCGACGATTGCGGGCGAGGTCGAGACGCCGCAGCGCACGTATTCGCGGGCGATGTTTGGCGCGGTGTTGCTGGTCGTCGTCAGCTATTTGATTCCTGTGGGCGCGATTGCCCGCACCGGGATCGATCCGAATCGCTGGACGACGGGCGGCTGGGTCGATATCGGGCAAATCGTCGGCGGCGAAACGCTGGCCATCGCCATTGCGCTTGCAGGCGTGATTGGAGCCATCGGATCGTTCGGCGCGCTGATGCTTTCCTTCACACGGCTGCCGCTGGTGATGGCGGAAGACGGCTATCTGCCGCGCATTTTCACCCGGCGCGATGCGCGCACGGGCGCGCCGTGGGTCGCCATTCTGGCGTGCGCGATCTTGTGGGCCATTTGCTTTCCCCTCGGATTCGAGAAGAGCTTGCTCCTGGACGTGATGCTGACGGGCTTGAGCATCCTGCTGGAGTTTTGGGCGCTTGTGGCGCTGCGCGTTCGCGAACCGGAACTCGCGCGCCCGTTCCGCGTTCCCGGCGGAATGGCAGGAGTGGTGGCCGTCGGCGTTCCACCGCTGGCGTTGATGATCGCGGCCTTCGCGCGCAATCACACGGAGCTTATCGGATCGACAAATGAACTGGTGATCGGCATCGCAGTGATCGCCGCGGGCGTGGCGCTGTACTTTCTCAGTCGATTTTTCAGCAATAAAAAGAGTACCTAATGGGGAACCGCCAGTAGCGCAGGCTTCAGCCTGCGGGGTTTCGTGCGTGCAAAAATTAGAACCTGCGGGCTGAAGCCTGCGCTACTTATGCGCTACTGGCGCGCTGCCAGCGCATCAGCGGCCACGCAAGGATCGCGACCGCAATCGCTAGAATGGCGTAGCCATTGGCATGCAGGTAGCGATTGGGCTGCTCGAGCAATTCGATGGCGCCTGGAACCAGCGCAATCATGGCGGCGAGCAGAAAGTAACCCAGCACGTTGAACCGCGCGATGTGCGTAACTCCATACCAAAGCGCGGCGACGGCCACCAGATGGAACGCCGCTTCGCGAAAAAAAGCGCCGGGCGTCGCCACATTCGTGGCCATCAGCGCGGCGTAGAGGATCATAAGGCCGGCGCGCATCCACGCCGGGCGAATGTACGCGGCGATGAGGCCTGCCGCCAGGCCGAGGAGGCCCACCGTAAAAAAGGCGGCTGTAATGGAGGAGGCGAGTGCTCCCACCGCGGGGTTCAGCAGGTCCAGTTTATCCGGCACGCTCGCGCCCAGTGAGTGGCGCCACAGCGGCCAACGGGCAAACAGCGCGGGCAGGCGATTCAGGCCCATCACCGCCGCGGAACCAAATAACGCCACGCAAAACGCGTCGCGGAAATAGGCGGCGTTCCTTCCGCACCAAGGCGGAATACTTCCGGGGCCAAGCGCCCGCTCTAGAAAAAACCAGGAGAGCCCCAGCAGCAGGACGGCCCCAGCCATGTAGATTGCCGTTATAAAGATCATGGAGATAACGAGAATGATGTAAAAGGTTGCGAGCGGCCAGGCCGTCGTGTAATTCAGGAGAAGCTGCGGAATCCGGCTGGCGTAGAGCACGATTGCCGCCAGAAGCATCAGAATCGACAACTTCCCGAGCGGGCGCCAAGGAATGCGGGCCACGTCCGGACTTTTCAGGCTGCGCAAGAAGATCACCAGCACGGCGATGAGCACGACGCCGATGCCTCCGGACCTGCCAAAAGACTGCGCGAGTTGCGCGGGGGTCGTGCGGCTCTCCGCGTCGCGCCAGGTTTCGGGAATCTTGATGAAGATGCGATAGCCGGAAACTTCATCGCCTTGCACTTGCAACTGCATGCGGATGTGCGCGCCCGCCGCCGCATCCAGCGCGGTCTTTTGTTCCCACTCAAAGAAGTGGTCGGTCCTCGCGGGCTTCTTATCGGTATGCGTCTCGACCAGATTCCAATCCATGAGATTCACGCCTTTACGGTCGCGCAAAAATGCTTCCGCGCGCGCCTGAGCCTCTTCTTTCGAGAGGTTCTCGCCGGGGGCTTTTTCATCGATCGTGTGATGCACGGAATGAAGCGAACCGTCCGGCTTCAAAACGACCATGTACTCTTCATTTTGCGATGCGCGGAAATACCGGATGGTCCAGAAGGCGGAAGGAACCTGGTCGCGATAAATTAGGTTGGCGGCGGCGATGCCGATGGCGCGGCGCAGATATTCATTTGTATAGTCGTCGAACGTATAGGTGAGCGTCGTGGCGTGGTGATAGGTTGCCGGATCGATTTTGATCTGGCGTAAATCCTCGTTGCCGCGTTCGGTGGCTTCCTGCGCATTGGTTTGGAAGCGGACAAAATCGCCGATCGTCTCCCGCTTGACTCCGGCGAGCAAAGCAATGCCCAGCACGCCGCACGCAATTAAGACCGCCAGCGCGCGGGAAGTCATTGCGGCGTGGCTTGCCGGAATATCGGGAGCGGCGGCGGGCGGACTGATTTCGGGCGCTGCTGGTTCGGTCTCTGAAATCGCCGCGTCCATCGGCGGCCCGCCAATGGGCCGGGCGCTGTTCAAGAGAGACGCATTGGCTGCGAATCCGCCGCGCGAGATATAGGAAAAGGCGGCGATGGCGAGAGGAATCAGCGCGGCGCCGCCCACGACCGCTCCGGAGACACGCAGATACGCGCCGTGCGAGCGCAGCAAGGAAGTGCTGATGAGAAATGCGTCCACCGTGTAGTGCCAGATCAGCGTGGCCCAAATTCCCCAGCGCAGCAGTACGAGTCCGGCGACGATGCCGATCAGGCCGACCTCGAGGCCGCGAATGTACGCGGGTTCCTGCGGATAATTACTATGTAGGAAACCCCAGAAGAAGGCGGGCAGGACGACGGCCAGGAAGCGCGACTTCGTCGCGCGCAACAAAAACGGAATCGCGAACAGCCGGAAGAGAAATTCCTCGCTCGTCGCGGCGTAGATGCCGATCGTCAGCGGGTAGACCCAGGGCACATAGGTGCTGACCACGTTTTCGTAATTGAGGTCTTGCGGCGCCCACGCGCCCAATCTGCGGCTGATGATGTAGAAGACGGTGATGTAGCCGATATGCGCGGCGGCGAGGCAAATGCCGATCACGTTGGCGCGAAAAAATTCCTTGGTGCGAATCCCGGGCAGACGGAATCCGACGTCCAGCCTGAGTTTATCGGGCAGAAAGATGCGATACAGCGGCTCTCCCGGCGCGATGGCGAGCACGACGAGCAACGCGCTGACCACGCTGACCAGCGCGGCCTGTCCCACCTGGCTGAGGAAAAAGCTGGAGTAGGGCGTGTTCGTATCGTACCCCGCCCGGTCCAGCGGCCACTGATTCATGGACATGATGAAATACAGAACGGTGAGGAATGCGCCGAGCGCGATGCCGGTGCGCCATTCGAGCAGGCCGCGGCGTCCCAGCGAAACGATCACGTAGAAGCAGCCGCCGATCAGGAACGCGTACGGAATGAGGGCGATGTACTCGAAGAGATTGTTCGACGACCGCAGGCGCTCGTAATCGAGCGTCCACGCCTCGGGGACTTTCAGGAATTCGTTGTAGCCGCTGACGTGGTCGCCGGCCAGCGTGACGCTCAGGCGGTACGGCGCGTCCTTGGCGCGGAATCCGCGCCGCTCCCAGGCGAAACTCCAATCGCGGCGCGCAGGACGTTCGGTGAGGTTCGCTTCCTCCTCGCGAAAATCGTCGAGGGAGAGGTCCATGTGCAGCGTGTCGCGCAGGAATGCTTCCGCCGTGGCCTGCGCCGCGGCACGTTCGAGGCGGGCACCCGGCGCAGCTTCCTCAAGTTGATGGGCGTAGCCGACGATGCCGCCGGCGGGATCGACACGCACGTCGAATTCTTCTTTTTGCAGGGGACGGAAAAATCGCGTCTGCCAATACCAGATGTGGACATCGTTCGCCATCATCTGATCGGCTTGCTGGAGCCCTACCTCTCGCTCGAGGTACGTTTTCGCGGTATCGTCCACATCAAAAACGATGCTCGAATCGTACCCGCCGAGCTGCGCGCCTTGCGCGGCCGCGAATTGCTTTGCGACGCCAAGGGCGTCCGCGCGGGACACCTTGAACTCGACGGAGGCTTCGGGAAAGGCCCTGAAGAAATACGTGTACGCCACGCCCGCGCCGAGAATGCCAGCAAGAATCCAGATCAGGAGAACTTTTGCGTCATTCCTGTCAAGCCGTTCCAGCGGCAAGCACGCCTCCTGTGGCGCACGCACAGACAATCCATCTTTTCCCATGCCGCGGGCGATTGCAAGGCATTCGGCGCCGCCCGGTAGGGCAGGTTTAAGTGGCACAGACTTCAGTCTGTGGATTTCCGCGGGATCTTGGCTGGCGCCCACGGCTCGGGCTACCCAGCGGACCCCCACAGACTGAAGTCTGTGCTACTGGTGCGTGATATAAACAAGAAATGGCTGTGGCGCCCACAACCGAGCTGATGTATCTCAAGGGCGTAGGACCGCGCCGCGCGGAAATTCTCGCGAAGCGCGGACTCAGGACATTTGAAGATCTTCTTGGGTATTTGCCCTTCCGTTACGAAGATCGCATCCGGTTCGCCAAAATTCGCGACATCGCCCCGGGACACGTTTACACAATTCGCGCGCAGGTCCTGAGCGGCAGCCTCGTCCGGTATACGCGAGCCCGCGGCGGCATGTATCACCTGCTCGTTCGCGACGAGACAGGCTCGCTGCCCTGCAAATTTTTTCACGGGCATTATCTCGAAAAAACATTTAAGGCCGGCCAAGGGCTTGTTCTTCACGGGAAAGCGGAGCTGGATGCGATGCGGCCCGGCCGGATCGAGATGATCAATCCCGCATACGAATTGCTGGGCGACGGAGACGCGGACTCAACCGAAGTCGGCCGCATCGTTCCCATTTACGAAGCCATTGGCGGCATCAGCTCGCGCACCATGCGGCGGATCGTTTATCTGGCGCTCGAAAAATTTTCCGGCGCGCTGCCCGACCCGCTGCCCGCGGATATTCTGGCGCGATACAAATTCCCTTCGCGTCGCGAGGCAATCCAGTTCGTGCATTTTCCGCCCGCGACGGAATCGGTGGAGGCGCTGAATTCGTTTCGTTCGCAGGCCCACCTGCGCCTGATTTTCGAGGAATTTTTCTTTTACCAGTTGAGCGTCGCCATGCGGAAGAAGTCGGCGCAGCAGCAGGCTGGGATTGCGTTTCGCGTGCGCGAGCCGGCCATCCGCGAAGCGATCAAACGCGTGTTGCCGTTCAAGCCCACCGATGCGCAAAAGCGGGCGCTCGCGGAAATCGCGGCGGACTTGGAGCGCGGCGCGCCTATGAATCGCCTGCTGCAAGGCGACGTCGGCAGCGGCAAGACCATTGTCGCGCTCGAAGCGGCGACCATCGTGATTGAGAACGGTTACCAGGCCGCGCTGATGGCGCCGACGGAAATTCTCGCCGTGCAGCATTTTCTTGCCGCAGGAAAAATATTCGCGCGGGTCGGCTATCGCGTGGAGTTGCTGATCAGCGGGATGAAAGCATCGGAGAAAAAAGCGGCGCTCGAACGCGTGCGAAACGGTGAGGCGCAACTCGTTATCGGGACGCACGCGCTGCTCGAGCCGCAAGTCGAATTCATGCGGCTGGGCCTAGTGATCGTGGACGAGCAGCACCGCTTCGGCGTGCTGCAACGCAAAGAGCTGATGGAAAAAGGGACGGCGCCGGATGTGCTCGTGATGACGGCGACGCCGATCCCGCGCACGCTTTCTCTCACGCTCTACGGCGATCTCGACATCTCGGTGATCGATCAAATGCCGCCGGGGCGCGTGCCGATCGCCACGCGTGTTTCTTCGGAGGGGAACTTGCCGGGCGTGTGGGATTTTCTGCGGCGCGAAATGGCGGCCGGGCGGCAAGCCTACGTCGTGTATCCGGTGATCGAGCAATCGAAGTCCGCCGAATCGGAGCGCTCGCTGAAGGCGGCCATCGTGGAATTTGAGAGGCTGCGAAGCGTGATCTTTCCGAACCGGCACGTGGGCCTGCTGCACGGCCGCATGAAGAGCGACGAAAAGGAAGACGTGATGGAGCGATTTCGCCGGCACGAAATCGATATCCTGGTCGCGACGACGGTGATCGAAGTGGGCGTGGACGTTCCGAACGCGACCGTGATGGTCATCGAGCACGCCAACCGCTTCGGCCTCTCGCAACTGCACCAGCTCCGCGGCCGCATCGGGCGCGGCGGAGAAAAGGGCACCTGCATCCTGATCGCTCCGAAGAATCCGGGAGACGATGCGCGCGTGCGCCTCGAAACGATGGTGCGCACGACCAACGGTTTCGAGATCGCCGAAACCGATTTGAAATTGCGCGGCCCCGGCGAATTTTTCGGAACGCGCCAGCATGGTGAACTCGGCTTCCACATCGCCAACCCGATTCGCGATTTTGAATTGCTGGAGCTCGCGCGCCGGGAAGCGCTCGCTCTCGTCGAACCTCCCGAAGCCGAGCCCGCGCGCCAGCGCCTCCTGGCGCAGCTCCCGGTGGAATGGCAGCGCCGCTATCAGCTAGCATCAGTGGGATAAACGCGTTGAAACCACCCGCCGCGGCGGGAACACAGATAAACACTGATAAAGAAAGAGAAAAGATTTTGAAGAAGATAAGGATTGCGCGGGATGAATTGGGACTTAAGGACGCAAATGCGGACCACGACTACCACGTGGTTTCAACCTTTCTTGCTTTTTCTTCATCTGTGTTTATTTGTGTTCATCTGTGGTTCCAAGGGTTTTCCTCATGCGCGTAATCGCCGGAAAATACCGGAGCAGGACGCTGCGCAGCTTGAAGGGGCGGATGCTGCGGCCGACGAGCGATCGGCTGCGGGAGACGCTGTTCAACATTTTGGGGCCGGCGGTGGGCGGCGCCACGTTTGTGGATCTGTACGCGGGCACGGGAGCGGTGGGCATCGAAGCGCTCAGCCGGGGCGCGCACCAAGTGATTTTTGTCGAGCAGCATGCGCCCGCGGTGGCCTTGATCCGCCGCAATCTGGAGTCGCTGGGAATCGGCGCAGGAGCGGAAATTCTCGGCGTGGATGCCGTGCGCGGGATCGAACGCCTGGGGGCGCGCCGCGTTCATGCGCAATTCATTTTTCTCGACCCGCCGTACGCCGCCGATCTCGAATACGAAGGCGCGCTCGAGGCGCTGGGAGAATCGCCGCTGGTCGCGCCGGAGGGACGCGTGATCGTGGAGCACTTGAGGAAGCGCGAACTCGCCGAGCGAGCCGGAGAGCTGGAGCTTACGCGCGTCGTCGAACAGGGGGACGCGGCGCTCAGCTTTTACAGGCTTGCGCTGGCTGCGTAGCCACGATTTCAAACGGTTTGTAGCGCCCGCCTTCAGGCGGGCCCTGTAGATTCAAGATCATGCCCGCCTGAAGGCAGGTGCTAAAGCACCTTGCTAGCGTTGTTCCACGGATCCTTCAGCCAATCGGTTGAAGCCCCCGGGAACGCCAATCTCCCGATTGGCAGTTTGCGCCACGCCAATCGGGAGATTGGCGTTCCCGGGCTGCGTCAGTGTTTCTTGAACAAATTTTTCAGCGTGTTCACGTCGCCTTGCGGCGCGGCAGAGGGCGAGGAACCCGATGCCGTGGACGGCGCGCCGAAACTCGGGACGCCCTTGCCGGGCTGCACTTTCGGGCTTTCGATCGTTCCTGCGAGTGCGAACGGCACCGTTATTTTCCCAACGCGGCTGCCAATCAGTCCGCCCACGATGCTGCCCATCGCGCCCGAGCCCACGGCCGACGCGGGGTTCACCGTGACCGAGCCTTGATAGTCGAGCGTGCTGTCGAGCCCCAAGCTGCCGCGCAGGTCCACGATGCCGGCGGAAGAATCCAGATGAATCTGCTTGCTGGCGACACGCTGGTCGGCTATGGTGAGGTCTCCTTCGAGGACGGTAAACGGCGTGTCGCCGCCGACGCCAGCCATTTTCGCGACGGATTGGACCGCGCCCGCCAGATTCACTCCCGGCAAATGCCCGTTGCGAACGGCAAACTTGCCCGTGCCCGTGAGCGTTTTTTTCCAGGCATCGCTCAGGGCGCCGAGAAGTTGCAGGTCGAGCTCGCCCGTGCCGCCCATTTTCCCTCGCGCCGAGGGAGAAACCTCGAGCACCTTGGCGACGTCCAGATTGCGCATCTGCACGTTCGCGGTGAACCGCGCCGGGTCGGTCACGCGATCGACGCGAGACGACAATTGCAGCGTCCCTCCATACATCCCGATGGAAATCGGCCACAACTCCGCGCGATCGGTGTACACGCGAATCTCGACGTTCGCGGGGCCCACGGTGTACGGCTTCGACGTGATCTTTTCGATGTTGATGTGTCCTCGCGCGACGAGTTCGCTTTTCCCGGCGGGGGGAACCGCCGGCTTCGATGGCATGGAGGAGGAATCACTCGGTCCGCTGCCAGCAACAGCAATTAATTTGTCGATATCGAGCTGCGAGGAACTCATTTCAAAATTCACCTGGGGGTGCTCGAAATCGGGCACGTTCACGGTCCCTTTGATGTCGGCGGCTGTGGCGAGGTCCGCGACAAATTGCGCGTCGAGTTTTCCTCCTGACAAAGTGAATTGGCCGGTGTGAAACGCGATGGGGTCCTTCCAGCCGCTCAGAGCGAGCGTCACGCTGGAGAGATTCGATTCCGCCTGCCAGTCATGCATGCGCATCGGGCTCACGGCGAAATTGTGCAGCGTGATGTTGATGCCCTTTGTATCGGCAAGCGGAGCGGCGGCGCCTTTTATGACGCTACCCACCACAATTTCGGCGCCGGTTAGATTGATGCTGTCGATTTGGTCCAGCGTCATGCTGGAGGAGGAATCGCCGGGTTTTGCCGGCGCCGCCGATGAATCGGGGGCCGCAAAAGTGTAGTTATTTTTCCCGCTGTTGTCGGTGAGAAGAATCAGCTTCGGGCGAACCAAATCCACCGAGTTGACGTGGATGGTTCCATGCAGAAGCGGCGCGAGCGCCACGTTCACTCGGATTTCGTCGGCTCCCACCAGATCGCCGGTGGGAAATCCGGAAGGGTTGCCGATATGCAGTTCCGCGACCGTCACGCCGGCCCCGGGGAAGAGTCGCGCATGAATCGCGCCGACTGTAACTTTCCGTCCGGTCTGTTTCGCGATGGCGTCGGCGATCGTGTCGCGATAGCGATCGACATTCAGGAAATACGGCACGGCCAACACGACGAGGAGCAAAGCCACAAAAAGGCCGAGGAGAATTTTCGCCCAAAGAGGAAATCGGCTGGATTTTGTATCTGGGGAAGAAGCGGTAGCCATGGCAGCTCACATTCTCCGGGATGCGAATAACGGCATTTGAGTCCGGGTGGTCGTCGAGGGCCCTATCGTGGCAAATCGTGTGGCGAACGGCAAGCCATTAGTAGGACAGACTTCAGTCTGTCGAATTTGGTTGCGAGGACGTCGCGCCATGCCACAACTAAAACTCACAGGCTGAAGCCCGTGCTACTGGCCGCCGAAGGCGTATAATTCCCTGGGGGGCCATTCCGTTTGCTTGAGATCGCTCATCTGCACGAGAGGGCGCATTTAGTTATTTCGCTCGACTCTTCGCCAGAGCTGCCTGCTCCGCGGTTCGTGTTGGAAAAGACGGGAACGCTCGGGGGATTCTCCTCCAGCCTGATCGCGCTGGTTCGGGGGCCGGCGCCGCCGAAGGAATTCCTCGGCGACCCCTTCTTTCGGGATTGCTGGATCGATCAGAGATTCCCGAAGTATGCCTTCGTGGCCGCGATCGTGTTGCAGGCGCTCCTGATCCTGTTTCCTCCTCCGATCTGGAATATTCACGCGGCGCGCACAGTTTCCGCGGCGCCCCAGACGGAGATCGCTTGGTACGGTCCGGCGAAGGATTTTCCGGCGATCCTCCCGGCAATGCGCGTGCCCAGAGCCGCTGCTCGAAAGGATGCATCGAAGCCGTTGCCCCATCGTGGCGCCGATGCGTTCCATCCGCGGCAAATCATTCTTTCCGAGCCGTTGCATCCGACGCATCCCCGGCAGACGCTCGTCCAGCCAAGAGCGCCGCAGGAACCGCCCAAAATTTTGCCCGCGCTTCCCAACATCGTGCAACTCGCCAGTCTCCAGCCGGAGCGGCCGAAGCTGCAGCTCACCGCAAAGGAACTCATGTCCCTGCGGCCGAAGACCCCCGAGTCTCTCCAGGCCTCGAATGTCGCCGCGCCCGAAATCTCAGCGCTGGAAAAGCAGGCTGGCGCGATCAACATTGCTTCATCCTCGCAGGCCCCGCCAAAGCCGCTGCTGCCGGTGAATCCTATGTCCGCGCCGCACGCGGCCTCGCAAAAAACGGAAACGAACGCGGCAGCTCCAGACATCGGCGGACGGGCCGGCGAAAACGAAACACTCATCGCCCTTTCGGCGACGCCTGCCCCCGTGGCTCCTCCTCCCGCAATCCCCGCCGGAAATCTTTCGGCGCGAGTTTCGATTTCACCGGACGGACCCAAGCCCGGGACTCCCGGAGGTACCGCTTCCGGCAACGACGCCAGGGGAGACAACGCAGTTGGCGGAGGAGGCCGTGGTCCGGAAGGCATCTTCATCAGTGGCGGGAACAGCGCAAACACCAGTCCGATTTCAGGACTGGTCATCGGCCCGGCGTCGCGGGGAGCGGGCAATGCGTTGCCCTCGCCTCCGGTTCCGCGCGCGCGGATCGCGCCCGAGGGCTCGAAATCGTTATCCGCGGATGCGCAAGGGGCCGCTCAGTCCGCTCCGAAATTGGGATTGTCTCCCCAGAAAGTGTTGGGTTCAAAACGCGTTTACACGTTGTACATGAATATGCCGAACCTGACGAGCGCGTCGGGCAGCTGGGTCCTGAATTTTGCGGAATTGAATGAGGCGAACACCGGCGGCTACGTGGGACCCGATGCGCCGGATCTCGCAGGACCCGCGCCCTTGGAAAAAGTGGATCCGAAATATCCGCCGGAACTTCGCACCTTGCACGTGGACGGAGAAGTGGTCCTCTACGCCATCATCCGCAAGGACGGCAGCGTGGACAGCATTCAGCTGGTTCACAGCGTCGATCCGCGCCTGGATGCGAGCGCCATGGAAGCGCTCGCGCAGTGGAAATTCCGCCCCGCGGAGAAACACGGCGAGCCGGTCGATCTCGAAGCCGTGGTGCACATCCCGTTTCGTTCGCGCGGCCCCGCGTTTTGAGGATTTTGGTAGCACAGGCTTCAGCCTGTGGGTTTCCGAAAATCTCAAGCACCCCCGATCTGCGCACATGGGTTTCATTCGCCATTCCCGAAAGTGCAAATCGAGACACACAGGCGTGGAGCGCAATCCGCAATTCCGCGCCGAGATTCATTGGCACGGTTCCCGCGCGGAGCGGAAAACCAACAGACTGAATTCTGTTCTACTGGTGCCACCTAAAAATGCTCGCGCAAGGCGCGGAAGCTCGTCAGGATGAGGAGGCGGCCCGCCCCGCTGCGCACTTCTTCGTGCTCGAGCGCCCACGTTGCGGGATGAGGAATGAACACGGCGTTCAGCCCCGCCTCGAGCGCGGGATTGATATCGCTGCGGGGACTGTTTCCCACCATCCATCCGTGCGATTTCACGACGTGGTGACGGTTCACCAGCGCGCGGTACGTTGCCGTATCTTTTTCGGGGACGATTTCGATCGCGTCGAAATGAATCTGCAATCCCGAGCGCTCGACTTTGGCCGCTTGCTCGGCCGCCTCGCCCTTCGTAAACAGAATCAGCCGGTGCCGCCCGGCAAGATAGTCGAGCGTTTCGAGGACGCCGTCCAGCACGTTCGGGGGCGTGCGCTCAAGCTCTTCGACGCGGTGATGGATATTCTCCAGGGTCGAGCGCTCGGCCTGGTGTCCCGCAAGCTTCATATACGTTTCCTCGAGCGACCGCCCGAAGCTGCGGACGCCGTAGCCATGCTGCCGAATGTTGCGGCGCTCGGTTTCGTTCAGGATGTGGCGGGCATATTCGCGCGGATAGCCGAAAGGTTCGAGCAGGGTCAGAAATTCCTCGATAGTCTGCTCGAAGTAAACATTGTTCTCCCAGAGCGTGTCGTCGGCATCGATCAGAAGGGTCTCTCGGGGCATGATTTCAGGCGAGATTGAACGACTCCGCGTTCGCACCGGCGCGGTTCCTCCGCGCGGCGTGATTTCACACCGGGCGCGATTTTACGGTCTACGCTTTCTTGGCCTCGCTTGCCGCAAGCCTTTCCAGGATTTCGAGCGCAACCTTTTGAGTTTCACCGTAGTGGGTAAGGTAGCTCTGAAATTCCCGGTTCATCTCGATCGCCTCGCCGGCATCGAGCGGCGTTCTCAGGATCATGTCGCGCAGGCGCACGGGGTGAGGGAGCACCGCATCTTCCTTTAGTTCGTCGAGCGCCGATTTGACGTCATAGGGTTCCATCGTTCCTCCTGGTCGTATTCTTCACGAACAATTCTACTGCGAAACCCGCGCTAAACGAAAAAAAGCCTCTCCCGGGAACGCCATTCTCCCCGCCGCGGCGGGGAGGTTGGCGTTCCCGGATTTCAACCGATACGCTTCATGCCAAAAGGGAAAAGCGGCGGCGGAATTCGTCTGGCGGGATTCCCGGAAAATCAAGCGGCCGTGGGCAAAAACTCGTAGCGGTCGATGCGTGCGGCAACGCCGCGGCTGCCGTTGTGCGCTTCGACGCGCACAATTTCCGCAAAGCATCGAATGTGCACGTCGCCGGCCATGGTGATTTCACGGGGTAAGGTGAGAATGAATTCGATGGGCGATCCCGGCGCGAAGTCCGCTTCAATCAAAAAATAGAGGCCGCGGAAACTGACGTCCCGCGTTTGTCCTTGCCGCTCGCCGCCGCCCGGCTCGGGGGAACGAACCGTTAACGGCAGCGTCATCGTAAATCGCCGCGATGCCCGGCGTTCTGTCGATTGTTGCATGACTCCCCCGGAAGAGGGCGCTCCAGGTTCAGGACAACGTAGCATCGCTCAATGAAAATCGCAACCGGAAACGCAGGGCGCGCCTGAAATGTTTTTCCTCCGCCAGGCGCCGGGCGCGATTTGTTCTCCGGCCCCGCTCTGTGATTACATGGATTCCCGCATGCCCACGCAACTGCATCGTTCCTTGCTTCTTTCCGGCCCCGCGGGCCGCCTCGAAGCGATCCTCTGGTCCACGGCGGAGAAGGGCGAAGGCGCGCGGCCGCCGCTGGCCGCTGTCGTCTGCCACCCGCATCCACTGTTTGGCGGGACGATGCACAACAAAGTGGTTTACCAGGCCGCGAAAACGATTCATCGATTTGGGCTGCCCGTCGTGCGGTTCAACTTTCGCGGAGTGGGCTTGAGCGAGGGCGCGCACGATAAAGGGGTCGGCGAGGAGCGCGACGTTCTGGCTGTGATTGATTTTCTCGCGGCGGAATATCCCGGCGTGCCGCTGCTCCTCGCGGGTTTCAGTTTTGGTTCCTGGGTCGGTTTGCGCGCCGGGTGCAGCGATCCGCGCGTGACGGAGCTCATGGGTCTCGGCCTCCCGGTCGGCGATCTGGACAGCCGCAGCTTCTCTTATCTCGATGGCTGCGATAAGCCGAAGCTTTTGGTGTGCGGCGAATTCGATCGGTTCGGTCCGCCGAATAAGCTGCGCGCGATGGTCGAGCAGTTTCCTCCGCACGTCCAGGAAAACTCGAGGGTGGCGATCGTTGCCGGCGGGGATCATTTCTTCACGGGACATCTTCCCGAGTTGGACCACACGATCGCCGAATGGCTGCTGGAACGGCGCCCCGAGCTTGCTGCAAGGGAATCGCACGAGTAGCGCAGGCTTCAGCCTGCGGGTTTTAGTTTTGCCCCGTTTCCCAAACACCACTGCCTGTGTGAATTTTGCGCCCGGGAAACTTAAACCCCACAGGCTGAAGCCTGCGCTACCGAACATCTCAGAAAAAAATGAAGCGCTTGCGCTTGCGGTATTGGAACGGCTTGGCGTTCGGGTCGGCCGGCTCTGGCTCGTAGGGCAGGCTGCGGCCTTCAAATGCGGCGAGGGGATTGTCGCGGAACAGCGCCTGCGCGACCTGTTCGCCGCGGCGTTCGGCGACGGTGTCGAATGCGGCGCGAAGCAGGAGCGGGCGGCCTTTCACGTTGTGCGCGTCGCTGGCGATGAAGTGGACGCGATCCTCGTCCAGCCATTGCTCCGCGCGTTGTTGCGCGGCGCTTCCGAAGCGCCCGAGGATGGATTGCGCGGTGATCTGCACGTAGCTGCCCTGGTGCAGCCAGCGATACATCCGCTCGGGCTTGGTGCGCAACATCGCGTTCCGCTCGGGATGCGTGATGATGGGCGACAATCCGATGAGATGCAGGTGGTGCATGGTGTCGTCCATGGAAGGCGGAATGGAAAAATCCGCGAATTCCACGAGCAGGTAGGTCTTCTGGTTGATGGTGTACTTCTGCGGGTTTTTCTCGAGATCCTGCAAGTTCTCGAAGCTTAAATGAAAATCGCATCCCGTCGCCAGTTTCAGGCGGTCGCCGACGGCTGCCTGAAGTTCGTCACGGCGCTGGCGGATGATTTCCGGGTCAAATTTGAAATGCGAATTCGCGTGCGGCGTCCCGACCACGTGGGTAATTCCGTCCGCAATGGCCATTTCCGCCATCTGAATGGACGTTTCGAGCGTGTCCGCGCCGTCGTCCAGACCGGGAAGAATGTGACAATGAATGTCGACCATATCCACTCTGCTTCCAGTGAAGATACCTGAACGGGGAAGCGCGGACAACCCCTGGCGTGGTGACTGGTGACCAGTGAGTAGTGACTGGTGAAACGCCCTCTATCGTGAAGGGTTGGGGCCACTTGCGAAATCTTCACCTGCTATAATCCTCGCTGCGCTGGCGTGGGAAGCTTAAGTAGCGCAGGCTTCAGCCTGTGGGGTTTCTTGGATGAGCAAGAATCAAAATCCACAGGCTGAAGCCTGTGCTACTTCCGTCAGAAAAGCAGTCTAGAGAACGGAACCAGAACGCGGATGGCAACTTTTTTCATCGAACAATTCGGGTGTCGCGCCACGCAGGCCGATGCGGCGGCGATCGAGCGGCAACTCGTCGAGCGCGGCTACGCGGCTTCCGCGGAAGCGAATTCCGCGGACGTCATCGTGATCAATACGTGTACGGTTACGGCCGCGGCGGACCTGCAGGCGCGCCAGTCCATTCGCGCGATTCACCGGGAAAATCCGGCGGCGCGCGTCATTGTGACGGGTTGCTACGCGCAACGCGCTCCGGAAGAACTTGCCGCGCTCGAAGGCGTTTCCTGGGTCGTCGGAAATTCGCACAAGCCGGAAATTCCGCGCCTCATTCAGGAAATGAGGCAGGAAATGACGCACGTTTCGTCCGCCACCGCGCGCCAAGGATTCGTGCCCCTTTCGATGATCGCAAACGAAGCGCACTCGCTCGGACGCGGCCCAGCTAACATTTTGACCGGCGACATTCAGGAGCAGCGCGAACTGCTCGTCGCGCCGGTCGGAGGCGGCGAGGCGGGTCACACGCGCCCGGTGCTGAAAATTCAGGACGGATGCAACAAACGTTGCTCGTACTGCGTGATCCCGCAGGTGCGCGGGCGCAGCCGTAGTCTTGCGCCGCGCAGCGTGATCGGGGAAATACGCAAGCTGTGCGACGGCGGCGCGCGGGAAGTGGTGCTCAGCGGAATCGATCTGGGCAACTACGGGCGCGACCTCGCGTCGCACGCCGCGCTCGGAGAATTGTTGCCGCGCATCCTGGATGAAACTTCCGTCGAGCGTCTGCGGGTCAGTTCCGTCGAGCCAATGGACATCACAGAGGATCTGATCTCAATTTTCGTGGCGAACGAGCGGATGGCGCGGCACTTCCACATGCCGTTGCAATCCGGCTCTGACCGCATCCTTGCTGCGATGCATCGCTGGTACCGCGCCGAGCATTATGCGCGCCGCGCGGAACTCGCGCACGAGTGGCTTCCCGACGCGGCCATCGGCGCGGACGTGATCGCCGGATTTCCGGGCGAGACGCAAGAAGACCATCAAGCAACGCTCTCGCTCGTCGAGCGGCTGCCGCTCACGTACCTGCACGTATTTTCGTTTTCTTCGCGCCCGGGAACCGCGGCGGCGGGGTTGCGAAGTCAAGTTCCGGAGCAGGAGATCGCGCGCCGCGCACGCGAACTGCGCGCGCTCGGCGAAAAAAAGAAAGCCGCATTTCAAGCGGCGCAAACGGGACGCACGATGCGCGTCCTCACGCTGAACCGCAGCGGCAAGGATGCCTCCGGGCCGTGGACCCGCGCTCTCTCAAGCAATTATCTCGACGCGCGTGTATTCGGCGAATGGCCGGCGAACCAATTTCTGGACGTGCGCATCACTGGCGTAACAGACGGCCATCTCACAGGCAGCACTGCGTAGAATAAATCCAGATTTGTCGCCAGACGCTTGCGCCACCTCCATAGATTCCTTATATGCAATACCAATTTGTCCCGGCAGGTCCAGTAGCGCAGGCTTCAGCCTGTGGGGGTTCGTCCTTGCAAGGACCAAACCCACAGGCTGAGGCCTGCGCCACTATGACTCCGTGCCTCTGTGGCGACTTACGATTCGAAGATGACTTGCGCGAGGGCGGTGTTGCCGTCATGCGTGATGGTGAGGGCGATGTTCTTCACGCCGAGGCTGTCGGCGATCGCGCGCGTCGCGCCTGACAATTTCAGCGTGGGCTTGCCGCTCGGTTCGCGGACCACTTCGATATCGAGCCAGCGCACGCCGCGCGCCCAGCCGGTTCCGAGGGCTTTCATCGCGGCTTCCTTCGCGGCGAAACGGCCGGCGAACCGCTCGGCGCGGTTGCGGTGCTTTTCGCAGTAGCTGATTTCCGAGGGCGTGAACAGGCGCTCGAGTAATGCACGGCCGCGCCGGGCGATGGCCGCTTCGAAGCGATCGACTTCGGTAATGTCCACGCCTAAGCCAACGATCACTTGCACTCCCTGCGCGGCAGGGCCACTAGCCCCCGAATTCCGCGGCTGACTCGACATTGCAGCCCTGCAAAGCAACGCGCCGGCGGCATGGCTCGTGAGAAATAGCGGCTAGCACGCGGCGCTCTGTCTAAATTATACCGCGTCCGCATGAGGCAGACAGAAGCTGACGCGTTACGCTAAAGTGGTGAGTAGGACACACGGCAAGAATGGCGCGAGCGATTAAAACTCGATCTTCACGACGCGGTCCTGTCACACGCGGAGGTCGCTCAGCGCCGCGCATGGGCAGCCCCGCGTGGACGATTCGCCGGGTGCGCGGCGTGCAGGTGGCGGAGTCACGCGCGCTCGGAAAGCTCGGCTGGCTCGCGCACGGGTTCAGCACGCGGCCCGGCGGCGCCAGCATGCTCGAAGGAAAGCCTGCGCTGAATCTGGGCTTCACGGATTGGGATGAACGCGAACGCGTCGCGGCAAATCGAGAAAAATTCGTGGCTGCGCTTGACGCTCGCGAGATGCCGCTGATCACGCTGCGCCAATTCCACTCTGACGTGATTTACGTTGCAGACGCGCCTGCTGCCGAGGCTCCGAAAGCGGACGCGCTCATTACAGGCACGCCAGGTTTACTATTGGGCGTGCAGACCGCCGATTGCGTGCCAATCCTTTTTGCGGACACGCGCCGGCGCGTTGTGGCGGCAATTCACGCAGGCTGGCGCGGCACACTCGCGCGCATCGCGGTGAAAACTCTTGGGCAAATGCGCATGGAATTCGGGACCCGGCCGCGCGATGTGGTCGCCGCGCTCGGGCCGGCGATTGGCCGCTGCTGCTACGAAGTCGGCCCCGAAGTCGCGCAGGCTTTCGCGGCGCAATTTCCGCTCGCCTCGGACTGGTTTGAGGGGCCGTTCGAACAATTGGCGCATGGCGAAGAGCCGCTCTGGCTGCCCTGGCTGACGATGATGCCGCCGGGCCACGTGCCTCCCCCGCCGCGCGTGCAGCTAGATCTGCGCGCCTCAAATCGCTGGCAATTGATCGATGCCGGCGTCCCGGGAAAACAAATCGATGTGAGCGACCTGTGCACCGCGTGCCGAACGGATCTGCTGTTCAGCTATCGCCGCGAAGGAGCGAAGACAGGCCGCCTGATGGCGGTGATTGGGGTTAAGTAGAACAGGCTTCAGCCTGTTGGTTTTAACTTTCCTGCAAGGAAACTCAAATTCAAAAGCAACAGGCTTGAAGCCTGTTCTACGACTGCAACGCAACAAAAGGGGTCGGCGTTTCCATCAGCGCGAGCTGGCCGCAGGCGGCGAAGACATCCTGCCCGCGCGAGTAGCGCACGAATGTAGGCACGCCCTTTTCGACGAGGATGCGTTGAAACTCCTCGATGCTCTCCGCGGTCGGCGCGCGATACGGCAAATTCCCGGGATTCCAGGGGATCAGGTTTACCTTGGCGCGGATGTGCGCGATGAGGCGCACCACGCGGCGCGCATCCTCGGGCGTATCATTCACGCCGCCGAGCAGCACGTATTCAAACGTGAAATATTCTCGCGGCCGCAACGGATACCGCCGGCAGGCCTCGAGCAGCACATCCAGTGGATACTTGCGATTGATGGGCATGAGCGCGTTGCGCTGCTCGTCGCTCGAAGCGTTGAGCGAAATGGCCAGGCTGGGGCGGATTTTTTCCTGCCCGAGCCGCTCGATGCCGGGAACGATGCCGCTGGTCGAGAGCGTGACGTGGCGCGGCGCGAGTGCGACGCCCTTGGGATCGAGGAGAATGCGCACGGCGGCCATCGTCGCGTCATAGTTGAGCAGCGGCTCGCCCTGGCCCATCAGCACGACGTTCGTCTGCGGCGCGAGGCGCTCGCGATTTTCCTCGAGCGCGACGAGTACCTGCCCCACGATTTCGCCCGCCGTGAGATTGCGGATCAGTCCCAACTGCGCGGTGAGGCAAAAATGGCAATCGACCGCGCATCCGGCCTGCGTCGAAATGCAAATCGTCTGGCGGCCTTCGCGCGGCATGAAGACGGCCTCGATCTGCGCTGGCTTTGCGCCTTCGTCACTAATCGGGCCGCCAATCGAGAAGAGATACCGGATCGAGCCATCCACGGAAGGAAACCGCCGCGCGATGCGCGGGGGCGTAATGCGTCCGCCTTCGGCGGATGCGAGACGCTCGCGGAGGGCGGCCGGCAGGTTCGTAATCACGGAAAATTCAAAACGCCGTTCGGCGTAGAGGGCGTGATAAAGCTGCGCGCCGCGAAAGGGCCGCTCGCCGAGCGACGCGGCGAACTCGCGCAATTCCTCCGCTGATTTTCCAAGCAATTCGACAGGCACGCAAGCCTCCCCAAAGCTGTCAATTCATGGTAACATGGTGCTCGCGCGAGCGATCGAACCCCCTCCGTTCAGCCGGCAGTACCCTTGATAGTTCCTTCCGCGCGCAGCCCGGCCTCCGCCCCGGCGCTGCGGTTGAAGGCTGTACAGTATTTGCCTGATAATTCATAATAAACGAGCGGGAAATTGCATCCGGCAGTGCGCTACATATCGTAGGACGATACAAGTGAAGAGCGCAGCGCGCGTGGAAGGCGCTGGCATGGGGCGGGCCATGGCGGACATCAAAGCGATGAAACCGAGAACCACGAGAGTACACCTCGCTATTCCGGTGTTCATTTACGGGAATAAAGAGTCAGAGAAGCCCTTCAAAGAAATCACCCAGACCGTGGAGGTCAATGCCAATGGCTGCCTCCTTGAGCTGGCCACGCCCGTCGTCAAAAAACAGCAGGTTCTCCTGACGAACATGAAGACCAATGAAGAAATGGCCTGCCATGTGGTGACCCTCGGGAATACTGTGAATGGAAAGGCCCTGGTGGGTCTTCGCTTCGCGCAGCCCTCGCCGCGCTTCTGGGGACTCGGGTTTCCGCCCGAAGACTGGGATCCCGCCGAACGAAAGCGCCCGGTGCCGACGAGACGGTAAAAATCGCCGCGCAATTCTGGCCTGCGCAAATGGCCTTTTTCCTTTTCCCATGAGTCCGTTACCCGTTGAGATGAAACAAACCCTCCATCGAGTCGCGTTCGCAGCCGCACGTATGCCACAATAGAAGCATGAATCAGCCGGTGCGAGATATCCAACAAGCGGAACTGCCGAACGGCGTGGTGATTGTGACGGAGAAGATGCCGCACGTGCGGTCAGTTTCGGTGGGGATTTGGCTTGGCACAGGATCGCGCGCCGAATCCTCCGAGCGGAACGGGATCGCCCATTTCATCGAGCACATGGTGTTCAAGGGCACGCGCAAGCGCACGGCCGAGCAAATCGCGCAGTCGGTGGACTCCGTCGGCGGAATGCTCGACGCGTTCACGGCCAAGGAGATGACTTGCTTCAACGCGAAAGTGCTCGACCAGCACCTCCCCGTCGCCGTGGACGTCCTTTCCGATCTCGTCCTGCACCCGCGCTTTGACGCGGAAGACATCACCAAGGAAAAGCAGGTGGTCCTCGAGGAAATCAAGATGGAGGAGGACAACCCCGAGTATCTGATCCACGAATTGTTCACGCAGAATTTCTGGCGCGGACATCCGCTGGGAATGCCGATCCTGGGCACGCCGGAGACGGTGTCACAATTTTCACAGGGCGCGGTGTCCGAATGTTTCGAGGAGTGGTATGCCCCAAACCGCGTGGTGATCACCGCGGCTGGCAATTTGGAGCATGCGCGCCTTGTGGATCTGGTCGCGCAAGAATTCGGCGGTGCGGCGCGCTCGGCAATCGCGGCAAAGCCCACGCCTCCCGATACGCACGCTTGCGTCGAGCAGCGCGACAAAAAGGAACTCGAGCAGGTTCACATCGTGCTGGGCGTGCCGTCGTATCCATTGGCCCACGAACGGCGCTACGGGGCGTCGCTCTTGAACGTGATTCTCGGCGGCGGAATGTCCTCGCGTCTTTTTCAGAACATTCGCGAGCGGCAGGGGCTGGCCTACGCGATTGAGAGCGACCTCTCGCCTTACACCGATTCGGGCGTCCTTTCGGTGTACGCCGGAACTTCGCGGGAATCCGCGGCGCAACTGATTCGTTCGGTGTGCGACGAATTTCGCCATGTCCGGGCGGACGGAGTCAGCATCGAAGAGTTGCGCCGCGCGAAAGATCATCTCAAAGGTTCGATGATGCTCTCGCTCGAATCCACGAGCGCGCGCATGTCCAACCTCGCGCGCCAGGCCATGTATCTCCACCGGTTCATTTCGCTCGACGAAATGCTGGCGTCGATCGAAGCGGTGACGCGCGAGGAAGTGCACGCCATCGCGCACGATTTCTTCGAGCCGGACCGCATCACGCTCACCGTGCTCGGCAGCTTGAATGGCTTTCGGGCCACGCGCGATCTGCTGGCGTGACGCTTCTCGGGTTTTCCAGGGCGGATTCCAGGCAGAGCCCGCGCCGTTCCCCAAACAACAAAGAAGGGGGCCGGCTTTCGATTCCATGAGTTCGATCGCGGAAACACATGTGGATTCGCGGATCGCGGAAAATAGCGACGGCGTGGAACTCTCCGTCGTTATGCCCTGCTTGAATGAAGCCGCAACCGTCGGCATCTGCGTCAAAAAAGCGATCGATACCCTGGAATGGCACGGCATCCGCGGCGAAGTAATCGTCGCCGACAACGGCAGCACCGACGGATCGCAACAAATTGCCCGGGACTTTGGCGCGCGCGTCGTGCCGGTGGAGAGGCGCGGCTATGGCAGCGCACTGCAAAGCGGGTTCGCAGCGGCGCGCGGGCAGTTTGTCCTGATGGGCGATGCCGATGACACGTACGATTTCTCGCAACTCGGCGAATTTGTCGCGAAACTGCGCGAAGGCTATGACCTGGTGATGGGCAACCGTTTCCGGGGAAAAATCCTTCCGGGCGCAATGCCGGCTCTGCACCGCTATCTCGGGAATCCCGTTCTGACGGGACTCGGACGGCTGTTCTTCAAAAGTCCCGTGGGGGATTTTCATTGCGGACTTCGCGCGTTTCGCAAGGATGCGATCGAGCAGCTTGGGCTGCGGACACTGGGAATGGAATTCGCGAGCGAAATGGTGGTGAAGGCCACGGCCTTCGGTTTGCGCGTCACGGAAATTCCTACGACGCTATCTCCCGACCGCAGGGATCACGCGCCGCATCTCCGCACGTGGCGCGACGGATGGCGGCACCTTCGCTTTCTTTTGTTGTACAGTCCGCGCTGGCTGTTCCTCTATCCGGGGATTGCCCTGTTCGCACTGGGGGTAACGCTGAGCGCGGCGCTGCTGCCGGGGCCGAGAAGCATCGGGAGCGTCGTGTTTGACGTTCACACGCTGCTGTTTGCGGCGATGGCCATTCTGATTGGGTTTCAGTCCGTCGTGTTCGCGACGTTCACGAAGATCTTTGCGATCTCCGAGGGCCTGCTGCCGGAAGACGCTCGCCTCACGCGGATGTTCCGGTACATCACGCTCGAGGTGGGCCTCGTTGCGGGAGCCCTGCTGATCCTTGCCGGAGCCGGCGCGTGGGTGCTGGGTCTGGAATACTGGCGCATCCGCCAGTTCGGCGCGCTCGATCCGGAAAAAACGCTGCGCATCGTGATCCCGGGCGTAGTGTGCTTCACGCTGGGGTTCCAGGTCGTTCTCTCCAGTTTCTTTCTCAGCGTTCTCGGGATGTCTCGCCGATGAATGATGCAGAGGATCTCTTCGACCAGTACGCCGCCGCGTACGAGCTGGCGTTGTCAAATGCCATTGCGCCCTCCGGGGAAAGCCGCGAGTATTTTGCGGAGGGCCGGGTGGCCTGGCTCAAGCACTGCCTGGAGGAAAGGAAGCAGCCGGCCAACTCGCTCTTGGACTTTGGTTGCGGCGACGGCGCGACGACCCCCTTGCTCCTCCAGGCGCTGAATGCGAAATCGGCTGTCGGCGTGGATGTGTCCGCCAAGTCTCTCGAGATCGCGCGAAAGCGCCACGCCACCGAGCGAATCCGTTATGAGTCCATCGGCGAATTTCAATCGTCCGGGCAAATGGATCTGGCGTATTGCAACGGGGTATTCCACCACATCCTGCCGGCGCAGCGCGCGGCGGCGCTGGCGATGGTCCATCGAGCCTTGCGCGGGGAAGGCTTTTTTTCCTTTTGGGAAAATAATCCGTGGAGTCTCGCGACGCGCTACGTGATGTCGCGTTGCGCGTTCGATCGCGACGCCATCCTGCTTTCTCCGCCCGAAGCGAGAGCGCTGTTGCGCGAAGGCGGTTTTGAGATCGTGCGCACCGATTTTCGGTTCATCTTTCCGCGAGCGTTGCGGGCATTCCGCAAGATCGAAGATTGGGTGTATCGCGCCCCCCTGGGCACGCAATATCAGGTCCTCTGCCGCAAAACCCGCTAAGCAAACAGATTGTTATTGAGAACTTCCGGCCACAGCATGTCCCGCACGCAGGATTTGATCGCGCAGGCGTTCGCGGGCGATGCCCAGCTTGCTCCTGCAATACCAGCCCAGGAGTAGCCGCGCGGCCAGCGCAAAACAGAGGAGGGAAATAGAGGCGACCAGCATGGCGAACGATTCCCGCTCGACGAGCAACGTCCAATTGATTGTTTCTTCCCAGGGCGGCCAGATAACATTAAAAATTCCGCGCAGGTACCGCCCGATCCACGGAATTCGCGCGAGACGCACGTGCACGGTGCTCTCGTATGTGTAGATCGCCGGATAGTTGGCAATCGATTGCGTCGCGGCGCGAAAATTGGCGGGGTCTTTCAGCTCCGTGCGGGTTGCAAAATGTCCGTCCGGAAGACGCGGGATGAAATGGTACGAAGGGTCGACAACGACCCATCGATCGCCAAACAAGACTTCCACGACAACGTGTTTGCTGAGCCCGTCTGGATCCAGTAAGAGAAGACGCCGCGCGTGCAGGCCGCTGCTCTGCGCAAGGTTCACGAACGCGTTTGTCGCCGTGCCGCACACTTCCAGAAGATGTTGAATGTTGAGCGTATCTTCCGGATTGCGCGCGGCCAGGCCACTCGGGTCCGTCGCGGTACGCCGCGCCGGACCATGAGCCATCCACTGCAATATCGCCTCGACTTTTTGCTCCGGGTCGTCGGAAGCGGGGATGATGGCGTCGGAAAAGCCCTTCAAATAACTGCGCGTCGAAAATTCCCACCCCACGCTGTAAAGGACGGCCACCAGGGAAACCGCCAGGAGCATGTTTGCAGCAAACCAGCACGCCCGAATGATCGGGTGATTCTTCATGGATCGCGCCGCTCCGGGATTAGTTCCCGGTACAGGGTTTCCATTTGGGCCAGCGGCTCGGCCCAGCTGAGCGAGTTCGCTACCCCCTGGCACCCTCCGCGCAAACGCGCGGCGAGGGCGGGATCATCCAAAATCTGGGCCAGTCCTGCCTCAAGCGCGGCGCAATCATGGGGCACCACGAGACCCGCGCGCTGGTCCACCAATGGCGCGATTCCACAGCGATCCGTGACCAGAACTGGAGTTCCACAAGCGACCGCTTCCGCGGCCGTGTTGCCGAAATTCTCGTTTTGGGAAGGCAAAACAAACACATCCGCGTCCCGGTAGGCCGCCCACTTGGCAACCCCATACAAAGGGCCTGTGAATAAAACCCTGCCGTTCAGCCCCATTTGCGCGGCCATTGCCTCCAGATGCTTGCGGAAACCATCCCCTTCGTCCGGCCCCGCCATCACCAGCACCGACCCTCGAGATCCATTTCCGCGCTGGTTCCAGTGAGAAAATGCTTCCAACATCAAATCGGGACTCTTCTTAGATACAAGGCGCCCCAGGAACAATACAAGCTTGGCGTCTCCTGCTATTTCCCATTGGTTACGGAACCACCCGGAAGGCGGAAACTGCCCGGGGATGTCGATCCCATTTCGGCGGACCACAATTTTGGAATCTGCGATCCCACCTTCCAGGAACTCCTGGCGCTCCTGCTCCGACGTCGCGATCACGCGGCTTGCTCCTCGGAGCAGGCGGCCGCCGAGCGCGTCGTGGTAGAGCCGCTTCATCCAGATACTGCGTACTATTGGCAGGAACATGCCCATTGGTTCCACAACATAGGGGCGGCCAATCCGGCGGCACGCGCTGGCGACGCGCGGTCCGACTAAATCGTAGAGGCCATAGATGTGCGTGAGGTCATAACCGCCAAGCCGTTCGCGGCAGAACGCGGTGACGCCCGGATTCCACGTCAAGGATCGATACCGGGCGCGCGTTCGAAGATAAATCGCTTCCACGCCGTTTTCCCTGGCTTCGAATCCCCAGCGCCCCGGAACCGCGCCTGCAATTTCCCGCTTAGCTTGGTCGAATCCCAGATCGACGGATAGGACCGTCACGGCATGGCCGCAGGATGCCATACCGCGGGCGAGCGCCCTTACTTTAACCGTAGGACCACCCATGGCAAGAAAGGGATAGTAGGATTGGGTCACATGCAAGAGGCGCATAGGCACACAAAACCGGGCCCGCTGTAGCCAGGGAAAACACTCAAAAAGTTTTCCCCTGCCGGGAATTATACTCCCCCGAGCTGCCATCGCACGGGAAGCTTATGAATTCATTGTTGTGGGGCAAGAACATTGATTAGGATCTCTGTCAGGTGCGTTTGAAATTGCGCGAATGAAAATGTTTTGGCAAGGCGATCCCTTCCACGTGCGCCCATTTCCCTGGCCCGGCTCGGATTGTTGAATAGAGACTCGAGTGCTTGCGCGAGGCTCTCGACGTCCCCGTGCGGCACGAGCAAGCCCGTCACGCCGTCCTCCACGATGTCAGGAATTCCCCCGTGCGCCCCGCCAATCAACGGCTTGGCAAGGGCCATGGCCTCCAGAAACACAAGGCCAAACCCCTCCCCCCGGCTGGGCAGGGCGAAAACATCACAGTTTGCGTAGCAGGCGAAGAGTTGCTCAGGCGTGAGACCGTAGAGAAAGTGCGCGTGTTCCGAGACACCGAGATCGCGAGCGAGCTGTTCCAGTCTTGGCCGGTCGTCTCCGTCGCCGACAAGCACGAGGGAAGCGTCTGGCGCCGCTTTCAGGACACGCGGCAGCGCAGAAATTAATGTGTCCGCACCCTTATACCGTTCGGCGGTATCCCACCTGCCGACGGTCAAGATGATTCGGCCGGTCCGGGGAAAGCCCGGCGGAGGCGAAAGCGGAGCGGCCACGGCAACGCGCGCCTCAAATTCGGGGTCGAGTCCCCAGGGGAGCCTTTGGACTTTGCCGGGAAGAATTCGTTGCTCGGAAATCAGATGCTGCACGGTGTTCGCGCTCGGCCCGATGACCAAATCCGCGCGGCGGAGCGCGGCGCCGCGCGGCCAGCCGAGAGGTTGCCACACCTCGACGCCGTGAGTGAAGACGATCGACCGAAATTTCCGGCCGCGCTCTCTCATGGCCCATACGATGGGAGCTAAATGCGGGTGAAGCGCAATCACCAAGGCCGGTTTGCGCCCCGCCGCCCGCATCGCTGCCAACGCGAATTGAGTCTTGCTCCCCGCATAGCCAGAAGCGGAAAATTCCAGCGAACCAACGCGCACGGTGTGCAATCCCTGCGGGTCGTTGAGGCTCAGGAAACGGGCTGCCATGCCGCGGTCGGAAGCCAGCTTCGCGGTCACTGCGGCAACGTGGCGGCTGGCGCGCTGAACGCCGCCGGCCGGGAGCACATCCGTGAATAATCCCACGATGGAGGTCATTCGTGTAACGCGTCCGGGCTCATTGGGCGCCGCGCTCCCCATTCGAGAACATCGGGAGAGTCTACATCACGCCGGGGAACTGTGACATTGGATGTGGTGATAGACAGCACCGTATCGCCTGCTTGAGCGCATGTTCACCCTGTGGGTTGTTATCGCAGGCGCCGTTTCTGCCTAAACGACAACATGGCAGTGGGTCAGTTTCCGGATGCGTCGTGACTCATTCCCTATCCGGTCCCTGATCGGGTAGACTTAGCCGACTTGCTCACATGCGACTTTCTGTAGGCGATAAGCTTGGCCCTTACTAGGTCCTCGCGCCGATTGGCGCTGGCGGCATGGGAGAAGTTTATCAGGCGCGTGATATCAAGCTCGGACGCGACGTGGCCATCAAGGTGTTACCTGAAGCGTTTGCGCATGATTCCGAGAGGCTCTCCCGTTTTCAGCGGGAGGCCAAACTGCTCGCATCACTGAATCACCCGAACATCGCAACGATTCACGGTCTCGAAGATTCAAACGGCACAAGCTACCTCGTCATGGAACTTGTTCCCGGCGAAACGCTGACAGATCGCATCAAACGAGACGGCGCGGTTCCAGTTGAAGAATCTCTGGCCATCGCCAGGCAGATTGCCGAGGCACTGGAAGCCGCTCACGAAAAAGGGATCATCCATCGTGACCTGAAACCTGCGAATGTGAAGTTGACGCCTGAAGGCAAAGTCAAAGTCCTGGACTTCGGGTTGGCGAAAGCGTTTGCGGGCGACGCAGCAAATGAAGATTTCGGCAATTCGCCCACTCTTAGTCAGGCCGCCACAATGCAGGGAGTAATTCTCGGCACGGCTGAGTACATGTCGCCCGAGCAAGCGCGCGGCAAGACAACGGACAAGCGCACAGATATTTGGGCCTTCGGTGCGGTGCTGTATGAATTGCTGACTGGCAAGCAGGCATTCAGTGGCGAAGACGTAACGGAAATTCTTGCAGCAGTGGTGAAGTCCGAGCCGGATTGGAGCCGACTCCCGGAACTAACTCCATCAACAATCAAAACCTTGCTGCGGCACTGCCTGCGGAAAGATAAGCGCCAACGTATGCCCGACGCAGCGGCCGTGCGCATAGTGATTGACGACGTTCTCACCGGTGCCGCATCAGCCGACGCAATCCCCGCCACGCCGGGCCGGCAGCAATTCGGCTGGATTCCTACTGCGATGGCCGCCGTCCTCCTGCTCTTGCTGGCCGCACTATCCTTCGTCCACTTCCGCGAAACGCCGCCGCCGGAACAGCGCGCGGCCCAATTCGAGGTGCCGTCGCCTACCACCCGCGTGGGCCCCTTCGCGCTTTCGCCCGATGGACGTTATCTGGCCATGAGCGGCGGCGGCCGCAGCCGGCTGTGGGTCCGGCCCATCGATTCGCTCGAAGCTCGCGATCTGCCGGGAACCGAAGGCGGGTTCTACCCCTTCTGGTCGCCGGATAGCTCCTACATCGGGTTCTTCGCTGATGGAAAGCTCAAGAAGATCGCCTTGGCCGGTGGCGAGGCCCAGATCCTTTGCGATGCCGCCGGGTCCGCGGGGGGAAGCTGGGGCCCGAACGGGACCATCGTCTTCCCGTTGAGCGGTGCCACGAGTTTACCGGGCGTTTTGGGTCGAGTTTCCGCAGCCGGAGGCGTTCCTACCCCTGTGACAAAAGTTGCTGTCGAGGGAGATAATCATAAGTATCCGGAGTTTCTGCCGGACGGCCGGCGCTTTCTCTACTTGCTTGTCAGCGAAAAGACCGAGACATCTGGAATTTATGTGGGATCGCTTGACGGGGCACCTCCGGTGCGGCTGCTGCCTGACCAGTCCAGCGCCGCCTATGTACCCGCGAGCGGTCTGGCGCGCGACGGCTTTGTTTTTTTCCGGCACGGAACCACCTTGATGGCGCTGCCGTTCAATTTGGAACGTCTCCAAGCCACCGGCGAAATGTTTCCTCTTGCACAGCAGGTCAACATCGCGGGCAACGCTGCGCACGCCGGGTTCTCGGTCTCGGCGAATGGGACCTTGGTCTATCTATCTGGCACTGCTGTCCAACAACAGGAATTAGCTTGGTTCGACCGGACCGGTAAGCGCCTGAGCGCTCTGGCTAAGAAAGGCTCCTTTCGCAGCGCCGCGATTTCGCCCGATGACCGCATGGTGGCGGTTTCCATCAATGACTCTCAAACCGGAACAACCGATATCTGGCTGGCAGACGTGGCGCGAAACACAATCTCCCGCTTCACTTCTGTGGTAGGTGCGGGAAGCATCGCTGGTTTTCCAGTTTGGTCTCCGGACGGGAAGCGCATCGCGTTTTCGATTCGCCTCCCCGATGCAGTGCAGCGCAATCTGTACTGGCAGGCCGCCAACGGAATCGGCCAGCCGGAACTGCTGGCGCACGGCACGGGGGGAGACATGGGTCCGTATGCCTGGTCCCACGACGGGAAATTCATTGTGTACGCGGAGAGCGGCAGTAAGACCAAAAGAGATATTTGGCTGTTGCCACTGGAGGGCGACCGCAAACCGGTTCCGTATCTGAACACACCAGCCGACGAAGATTTCCCGCAGTTCTCGCCTGACTCGCGATGGATGGCCTACGCATCCGATGAGTCCGGCCAAGCCCAGGTCTACATCCAGGCCGTGCCGCAGAATGGTACAAGAGTGCAGGTAAGCACGGCGGGTGGATCGCAGCCACGTTGGCGCGGCGACGGCAAGGAACTGTTCTACGTTTCCGCAGACGAAAAAATGATGGCTGCTCCCATCCAATTGTCCAACGTGAGCATCGAGGCCGGAACGCCCAAGGCGCTGTTTGAGGGCGCGCCGGAAACCATTCCGGAGACCTTCAAATACCAGCCCACCGCCGACGGCCAGCGTTTTCTGATGATTGTCCCCTCGAACGAAGGCGCCTCTCCACAGCTCACGGTGGTGCTCAACTGGCGGGCCCGCTCCAGCAAATGATTCGCGAGTGAAGGTCACGGACTCAAGTGTGCAGCAAACGACGTGACTTGTTCGGCGCTATTGCGGCGGAAGGTTTCGCCCAGATAAGGTTCGAAGTGTATAACGGGCAGCAGCAGTTTTTTGGGCTGCAGAGCCGTGGCGCAGGTCTTTAACCGCACGTCCGATGGAACCCCATGGTCGCCGGTTGCCACTACAATCAACAACATTCCGTCCGATTTGCCCTGCGGCGGCGCGTGCCCGCGGGGAAAACAACGTCACTCGCCCATAGTGGCTGAATATTTACTGACACTCTCACTCTTAGAGGGTTGGCGGGACTGCTCCTAGTTAGTCGCGTACTCGGAAACGGACCCAGTGCCGAGAACATGGCTCCCTATGCAGCAATGTAATTTGCTGTTACGCTGGCCGTTCATTTTTCAAGCCGAGGGGGGATCATCGCGTGGCCGGAAATCCGAAGCGCATTTTGCTGACGGGCGGAGCTGGGTTCATCGGCTCGCATGTGGCGGAGGCTTTGCTCCGCGACCATGTCGCCTTGAGCATCGTGGACAATCTCGATGAGTTCTATTCCCCCGCGTGGAAAAAGGCCAATCTCGAATCGATACGCAAAATCGCGCCATTCGATTTTTTCGATCAAGACATTTGCGCGATGGACGGCCTGCGGGAAACCGTCGCCGGCGTCCGCCCGGATGCGATCATTCATCTTGCAGCCCGGGCCGGCGTTCGCCCCTCGATTGAACAGCCACGGCTCTACGAGCAGGTGAACGTGGCCGGCACGGTGAATTTGCTCGAGCTCTGCAGGGAATTCCACGTCTCGCGGCTGATCTTCGGCTCTTCGAGTTCCGTGTACGGCGCCGACAGCCGCGCGCCGTTTTCGGAAGAGCAATCCGGCCTGCGCCCGATTTCGCCGTACGCTGCCACCAAACTCGCGGCGGAATTGTTTTGCTACACGTACGCGCATCTTTACAAACTGCCGGTAATGGCTCTCCGATTCTTCACCGTGTACGGACCACGGCAGCGCCCCGATCTCGCCATTCACAAGTTCGTCGCTCGCATCGAGGCCGGGAAACCGCTCCCCATTTTCGGCGACGGAGAAACGGGGCGGGATTACACATATGTGGATGACATCGTTGCAGGTGTCCTCGGCGCGCTCGAATATAATTTCTCTTCCACGAGCGGAGCGCCCTTCGAAATCTGCAATCTCGGCAACTCGCAACCCGTAAAGCTTTCGGAATTGGTTCGCATGCTCGAACGCGCGACCGGAAAGAAAGCGATTGTCCAACGGGAAGCCACGCAACAGGGCGATGTACCGCTGACGTGGGCCGACATTTCAAGAGCCGGGAAGCTGCTCGGCTACCGCCCGCAAACAACGCTGGAGGAAGGCCTCAAAAAATTTGTCGCGTGGTACCGCGCCACCGATCCGGGCCTGCGCGCCTGAAACTGACAGTTTGAATACCGAGGCCTGGAATCGAATGCGAGCGATCAGCTCGCTGGCGCGGTCCATGTGTGGTAGTACACGATCAGGCGTATCGCCCCGGCGCCCGGATTGGTGTTCGTCGTCACGCGCACCGCAGCAGCCGCGTTTTGAATTGCAGCGCTCGATCCCGATTGCGCGATGCAGATTCCCGTAGTTCCCGCCGTCAGCTTGGATTGCGTCGTGCAGAAACGGTTCGCCGTGCCGGCGTCTCCAATCGTGAAGTTGGCCGCCGTGCTGATCGTCGTCGTGATTCGATAGACGACGGCATCGATGATGGCGTTCGCAGGAAGGCAGTTCAGGGCTGTGTTCGTCGTCGTGGCCCCCGTGGCGAGCGTCGTGATGCCGTAGTTCGTTTCACAAGCGGCTGTCGTGCCGTTCTGAGCGGACCCAAAGACTTGTGCCGCCCCTCCCGTTGAAATTGTTCCTGCCTGCGCGACCGGAGCATACACCCCATTCTTGTTCGCAATCGTTGCGCCAGTGCCCCCAACTTGCGGCACCGGAGTCTGTGCTGGCGATGCGGACGTGTCCGAACAAGCTAATCCCACGACATGTTGGCAAACGCGATACCAATAAGTAGCTTCTGGATTTGGCGCTCCATCGCTGGTCGTGCAGGCGGTCTGGCAGCGATAAACGTTGTAGCTGTATGCGCCAGTCGCTCCCGTCCACGCCACGTTGACCGTCTGAGTTCCGCTCGACGTGGCCGCGCCGGGCGATGGCGTCGAAAGGATGGTTTCTCCACCGTCCGCCCCTGTGGAATTCACCGCGTAATACCACGTTCCGGCTGGAACGCTCCCACCGTTCGTCGTTGTCGCCGTCACGCGAGTGGGCGGCAGAAGATCGAAGAAAAAACTATGTCCGGACGGAATGTGCGCCGCCTCCATGATGGAATACAGACCGCCGTTGATGGGTGCGTCGGCGCCTGTTGCATAAGGAGCGTAGGTGAACTGAAAGCCGGTTCCGTCCACGATCGCGTCGCGATTCGGGGTGCCTATATCGTTAAAGTACATGTAGGGATCGAGTTTGAACACCGATGGACGCATGCCGCTAATTAACGGACCGTTTCCCCCGGAGCCGCCGACGGAATTGAAAATGACGCTGTACCCGATCGCGGTGTCAACATTAGCAGCGGCATACAAAGCGGCGATGACAGGCTCCCCTTCGGTATCTTGCGCTTCGTCGCTGAAAATGAAATTTGCACAACTGCCGCAGAACGCTTGAAGCTGAAATGAAAAAACCGGAGTAATTCCGCCCTGGCGGTAAAAGCGGCTAAAGACAAAATTTCCGCCCCCACCCTGATCCGACATGGCGATGCCCCGGCGATTCCATGACGAATTGTCCATCGTGATGTCGAAAAACATTCCTTGTGCGCCGCCCTTGCCATTCTGACTCGGCGCAATCCAAAACAGAGGCGTCCAGCTTTTACCGGACACTTGATCGGGGCCGCTGTAGAACAAAACTTTGTCGAAATGAACGTCGTCGATGGTTCCCGACGTGTCTCGCAAAACGATTGCCGTGCTCAGGTAATCTGTTGAAGCGCCCCCATTTCCAGTGACGAAATTCACGCGATCGAAATTGGTTCCGTTGAGATTTTCACCCACCACAAGCACGCCGCCGTTCAGATCTACGTCATTGAGGTTGAGCGATCGGAAAGAATTGCCGGGCCCGTAAACATCGATGCCCGGCGACGCATATTTCACATCGACGGGAGCGCCGCTGTTGTATCCGAATTGCGGTGCGCCGATGTTTCCCCAGTCACCGAACCAGTTGACGCTGTTGGCGATCGCCACGGTCTCGTTCAACATAAGATGGCCCGATTGCCAGATCGTCAAGCCGGCTGGAACTTGAAGAAACGAATTGATCGGATAAGTCGTGTTCGGATAAGCCGTCCCCGGTGGAATGTACACCGCCCCGCCGAGAGTCGAATCGCCGCCCGAACCACTGTGATGAAATGCGATGCTGTTCATGGCATTGTGAAAGGCTGGACCGTCATCGAAGATGGCTACCGTCTTGGCGGTGGTCTGAGTCGCGGCGTCGGCCGTCGTGATGGCAGTCCCACTGATGTTCGTGATGGTCGTCGTCAGCGGATCGTTTGTGGCCGAGCCTGTGCAGATCGCGTCATGCGAGTTAGCTACGTCAGGGTTTGTACCCATAAGAACTTCCACATAAGGGGGATACGTCTGCCCATCCATGTACGGCGATCCCCAGTCATCGAACTGCACGTCCTGGTAGCCGTTCGTAAGACCTTGGGGTTTGGTGACGCCGATCAGATGAAAATTGCCATCGGCGGGCCTTTTGGCACAGACATAATATTCCCATGCGCCAGGAAGGGCGGCCCACGATAGGTGATTTCCGAGATAATACGACAGCGTTCCGCCCGCGCCGACGCTCGCCACGTCTTTGGTCTGCCATCCCTGAGCCCTCGTGTCGACGGGCGTGCCGAAAAGCTCGAACTGAGTTCCACTGTCGATCTTCGCGATGCTGAACCAACCGTTGAATCCACGGCTGAGGGTGGATTCGATCTGAGTTGCGGCATCGTATACAAGTTTGTTTGCGGCGCTGGTTACTACCGTCACTTTATCGTTCGATCGCGTCAAAGAACGGATGGAAGCTCTCTGCAAGCCGAGCGTAGCCTGGCCCGTCTTGATCATCGTGGTCGAGCTGGGCGCTGTTACCGCGCCATACTTGTCGCGGGCAACGATGACGTAGGAATAGATGGAGCTACCGGCAGGGCTGTTGACCACCCATCCCGTGCCTGTCTCCCCCGCAGCCTCGCTAGGCGTCACCACCGGCGCGGATGGAGTACCCATCGTGTTCGTCGGGCCGCACCGGTAGATCGTGATGCCATCGCCAACTCGAAAGCCTGCCGCGGATTCGAACGCCACCCTATTCGTTCCGTTGCAGCTTGCCGTTGTTTGTGGCGCTGCGCCGGAGAATTGAATCGGACGCGCTCCCCAACAGGTCACATCCGCAAACGGACTAGAACCCTTGGAACAATTGGTTCCGCCCGATGGAGTGGTCAAACCAGCCTGAGACGCCTGAAGCGAGGCGGCGGAACGAACCTTCGGCGTCGCGCCCTGCCCCCACACTGCGGGAGCCGCCAGCGCCAACAGCAGGAGAAGAACGAAAGCGAGGGCTTTTCTCATCGGTTTTGCTCCACGATAAGCCGGTTTGCGGTGCCCGGCGTGAGGTTCACGAACTGGGATGGGTTGGGCAGAGTAATTCTTCAGTTGGGGCGGCATCCGAAGCCCGCCATCTCGGGAAGCCTGTTCCATTCCTCCGATATGCCACGTGCCGCTTTGTTTTCGAAAGTCAGGTTCTCTTCTTGTCCGTCGCTCTGCGGTAGCACATCTATGAGCGCGAACCCACGACTCTCCAGAAATTCGAGAGTTTCGCTCTTGGTCGAGGCGCCGCGGTAGAGAGGATGAGCGGTCACGTCGCACTCGAGGCAGATTCGATGAATGTCCTTCAAGCGATTCCCGGCGGACTTTACAACTTCCAGGTCCATTCCTTGTGCATCAATCTTGAGATAGTCCACGCTCTGAATTCCCGTCAGATTGAGGAAGGTATCAAGCCGAATTGTGCCTACGGTTACCTTCTCAACGGTTCGCAGGTCCTGTGCTCCGACCCAGTTGCGGACACCTTGGTCATCGAGAGGCAAGAGCGAGCTCGCGTCGGCATAGGAATTGATATTAAACTCCGAGGAACCATCCCTTTCGGTGACCGCCAACGGGACAACAAAAAAGTTTGGCAGCAGGCCGAAAAGTTTAGCCGCTAACCGCATGTTGGGCTCAAACAGGAAAACACGAAGGGAAGGATTGGAGAGCGCAAATCCATAGCAGTGCGCACCTTGGCATGCGCCTACATCCAGCCAAACCCCTCTGAGGGCTCGATAATCCATCAACTGGCGGCTTGCCTTGCGCAATCCCCGGCCGGCAAAGTGAATTAAGTCCGTCGTCAAACTCATTATGAATTCTCCCGGAACCGAACCAACTGTATTCCTCGAGCACGGGATGGCAATCGAACCCACGCCGGAACCTTGGGAACATTCTATAGCGCCATCGTGCCGCGTGCGCCCGTTTCTCTGGCCAATTATAAGCAGATAATCGGCTGTAAATACAGACGGTCAACTGGACTGTAGCCGAAAGCTCGCTTGTTCGCCGACGATACAATCCAATAAAGGTCTAGCGTTCATCGGGAGTTAGCCGCCGGAATCTCGCGACACTCGTTGGAGCACGCTCTGGCGGCAAATTCCTTGTGCCGTGCGCAGGAAGAAGCGTACGATGCCCGAGGCAGAAACCAAAATAGAAATTCCGGTTCAAGGCCACGGTAGGGGATAAAATTAGGATGAATCTCAAAGGGAGGATTCCCGAGCTGGACGGCCTTCGCGGCGTCGCCATCGGGATGGTTCTGCTGTATCATTATTTTTTCGCGCCCATCGAGGCGCCTCTGGGATCATTCCTTTCCTACTTCCAAGCCGTAGGCCGCCTCGGCTGGAGTGGCGTCGATCTCTTTTTCGTGCTGTCAGGTTTTCTGATAGGAGGAATTCTTCTCGACGCTCGCCAATCTGCTAACTATTTCCGGGTTTTCTATACCCGCCGTTTTTTCCGCATTATTCCGATCTACTACGCCTTCCTCCTGCTCGTGCTCGCTCTGGGCGCATTGGGAACTTTCGGGCTCACCAGTAACTTCTCGTGGATGTTTGCTATGCGTTTGCCATGGCTTCCCCAATTTCTATTTCTTCAGAACTTCTGGATGGCGCTTCTCAATAACTTTGGTGCACACGGTCCCGGCGTTACATGGTCCCTTGCTGTCGAAGAGCAGTTTTACTTGACCCTTCCGCCTCTAGTCAGGTTCCTTTCCCTGAGAAACCTCGGATTCGCTCTCGCCGCTGGAATCCTGTTCGCGCCGATCTCACGCATCGCGCTGCACGCGTTCGCACCTTCTCACTTCGTGTCGGTCTACGTACTGATGCCTTGCCGCGCGGATGCCCTTTTGCTTGGAGTGGCCGGCGCAGTCTTGCTCCGCGATCACGTCTGGAAGGAACGTCTCGCCCGACACCGCCGAATTTTCCCCTATCTGCTCGTGCCACTTGGTCTAGGCGTCGCTGTCTTGGGGCTTCGTTTCTCTGAGTCCTATGGCGTGGTCATGCTCAGTGTCGGCTACACTTGGTTTGCACTCTTTTATCTGAGCATCATTTTTTGCGCCCTTCTTTACCCGGAGAGTTGGTTCGGTGGGTGTATGCGCTGGGGTTGGCTCCGGTGGCTCGGCTCCATCGCGTACGGCGTTTACCTGTTCCATGACTTTATTCGATACACGCTCTTGAGCGTCGCATTTTCGGGTGATCCTGGCCACTGGTCCCCGTCCCAGTCATTGATTTCTCTTGTTTCATTAGTTGTGACTCTTCTCATCTGTTGGCTCTCGTGGACCTTTTTTGAAAAACCGCTCGTCCAGGTCGGCCATCGCGCACATTACGAGATTCGGGAGAAAGAGACCGCAAACGCGACTTTGACCGGGAAGTTATCGCCTGTCGAATAAGATTCAACGTCGCAGCGCTTCCCATCGCAAAAGACAGCTTGACGTCACCGATACCCTGGCTCGACGATTGCATATTGACGGTGTTGGATGTACGTTATTGGCCGGGTCGGAAAGTCAAAATGGAAATGTCCGCTTCAGCAATCGGAATGATCGACCACAACGTAAAGCCCGGGCCACTCAACCATTGTCAGGTTTGCGGGTCGAGTGATCTTGAACTCGTGCTGGATTGCGGTCATCAGCCGCTATGCGATTCGTTGCTTACCGCGGCACAACTCAACGAGCCCGAACCCTATTACCCCCTGCGCCAGCTGCGTTGCACCCGATGCACGCTTAACCAGCTCGATTATGTGGTCGATGGTTCCACCGTTTATCACCAGAATTATCCGTACCGCACGGGCGTGACGCGGGAGCTTGCGGCCTATCAGGAGCTGATGGCGAAAGATCTTGCCGCGAGGTACAGGCTTAACGGCACGTCGATTGTCTGCGACATAGGCTCGAACGATGGAACGTTACTAAACGGATTTAAGCGACAAGGTATCCGCGTCTTGGGTGTCGAACCTACGCAAATAGCCAGCATCGCCATTGCCGAGGGCATCGACACGGTAAATGAATTCTTCAACGAGGCCGTCGCCCGCGACATCGTCAGGGAATATGGTAACGCCTCGCTGGTGACGGCCTCCAACGTGTTCGCGCATATGGCGCCGCTGGGCGACGTGGTGCGTGGCATTCAGGCGCTGATCGGCAACGACGGCGTGTTCGTGCTGGAGAACCACTACCTCGTCGATGTGCTCAACAAGGCGCAATACGATACGATTTACCACGAGCATATCCGCACCTACAGCCTCAAATCGCTGGTCACGCTGTTCGGGTTCTACGGGATGGAAGTGTTCCACGCCGAGCGTGTTTCACGGTACGGCGGCAATATCCGCGCCCATGTCTGCCATGGGGGAAGCCGCCAGGTGGAAGCCTCCGTCGGCGAGATCCTGAAGATGGAAGCCGAGATGGGGCTCGACCAAGCGGCGGTCTATGAAAAATTCCGCAGGAACGCGGAAATGACGCGCGATAAGCTGGTGGAATTTGCCGTTACGGCAAAAACCAGAGGCCAGAGTTTTGTCGGCAATTCCTGCCCGGGCCGCGCCAATACGCTGCTCCATTATTGCGGCATCGGCGCCAACCTCATGCCCTATATCGCCGAGCAGCCGGCTTCCTTGAAGAAGGGCCTCTACTCGCCCGGCAAACATATTCCGATCGTCGATAACAGCATCCTGTTTACCGAACAGCCGGATTACGTCGTGCTGCTCGCCTGGCACTACGCCGAGCCGATTGCCGCGGACTTGCGCAAGCGTGGGTTGAAATCCAAACTGATCGTGCCGCTGCCGGAATGCAGGATTCTGGACGCGTCTCCCAAGCGCACGCCCATCTCGATCGTCGTACCCGTCTATAACGAGGAGCATAATGTGGAGCGCGCCTATTCCGCGATTGTCGAGGAATTCGCCAAGCTGCCGGATTACAGTTACGAAATCATCTTCACCGACAATCACAGCACCGACGGAACTTTCGGCAAACTGAAGGCGCTTGCCGCTTCTGATCCCGAGGTTCGCGTGCTGCGTTTCGCCCGTAATTTCGGGTTCCACCGTTCCATTCTCACGGGCTATCGCCATGCCCATGGGGCCGCCGCGATTCAGATCGACTGCGACCTCGAAGATCCGCCTTCCCTGTTTCCGGAGTTTCTGAGACTCTGGCGCGAAGGCCACGATGTGGTGGCGGGAGTGCGCTCCGACCGCAAGGAATCCAAGCGGATGGTCGCCGTTCGCCGCGCCTTTTACCGCCTGCTCGGCAGCATCTCGGAGGTTCCCCACGCGGTCGACGCCGGTGATTTCCGGCTGGTGGACCGCGGCATTCTCGACCAGCTTAAAACCATCGACGACGCACAGCCATACGTGCGCGGCCTGATCTCGGAACTCGCCCGCAACCAGACCGGCGTTGTCTTCCCCCGCCAAAAGCGCGAATTTGACAAGAGCAAATTTCCCCTGCCCCAGCTCGTGCGCCTGGCCATAAGCGGCATTCTTTCCTATTCGATCGAACCGTTGCGGCTGGCTACCTATCTCGGCATTTTCGTCTCTCTGGTCACGGCCGTAATGAGCTGCGTTTATGTGATTGCGCGGCTAGTCACCCAACATGCATGGCCCTCGGGCTTTGCCACCACCACGGTGCTGATCCTGTCCGGTATCAGTCTGAATGCAATTTTCCTCGGGGTCATCGGCGAATATGTCGGGCGCATCTATATCCAGGCGCGCAAACGTCCTACCGTGATCATCGAACAGGCTCTGAACATTGATGAACAGTGAGAAGCAGCTTGTCGATTTCAATACCGCGAAAGACCGTTTTCGCGCGGACGTAACGGTATGAAAGCAGTCATCCTCGCAGGCGGCCTCGGCACGCGTTTATCGGAAGAAACCGACCGCATACCTAAACCCATGGTCACTATCGGCAACTGGCCGATCCTGTGGCATATCATGAAGGTCTACTCGAAATATGGCATCACCGATTTCGTGATCTGCGCGGGATACAAGGCGCACACCATCGTCGAGTTTTTTGCGAACTACCGCGAGCATCACAGTAACGTCACCATTGACCTCGCCGTCAACAAGGTGACCTGCCTGAGCGCAGCCGCCGAACCCTGGAAAATCACGATCATCGACACGGGCGAAGGCACGGAAACCGGCGGTCGCATCAAACGCGTGCGCGATCATCTCGACCCGCGCGAACCGTTCTGCCTCACCTACGGCGACGGCATCGCCGATGTCGATATCGGCGCACTCGTCGCCTTCCATGAACAACATAAATTCGACGCCACGCTTACGGCGGTCAAACCGCCCCCGCGTTTCGGCGCGGCCATCATCAAGAATAATCGCGTCACGCATTTTTCTGAAAAACCCAGCGTCGGCGAAGGCTATATCAACGGCGGCTTCTTCGTCGTGAATCCTTCGGCAATTGATCTGGTCGAAGGCGACGCCACAATCTGGGAACGCGGCCCGCTCGAAACGCTTGCGAAAAGGGGCACACTCGGCGCCTTCACCCATAATGGGTTCTGGCGGCCGATGGATACGCTGCGCGACCGGCGTGCGCTGGAAGATTTGTGGGCCAGCGGCAAAGCACCGTGGAAATGGTGGGATTGATGGCGCGCATGCTTGACCGCAGTTTCTGGTCCGGCAGGCGCGTTTTGCTCACCGGCCATACCGGTTTCAAAGGCAGCTGGATGGCATTGCTGCTCGAGCATCTCGGGGCGCGCGTCACCGGCTTTGCCCTGCCGCCCGATACCAATCCCAGCCTGTTCGAAATGTTATCGCCCTGGCCTGCGCTCGCGTCGCATACGGGCGACATCCGCAACGCGGCGTCCTTCGGCGAAGTCATCACCGCTGCGCAACCCGAAATTGTCATTCACATGGCCGCGCAGCCGCTGGTGCGACGGTCGTATGCGGAACCCGTGTTTACGTTCGAAACCAACGTGATGGGCACCGTGTATCTGCTCGAAGCCCTGCGCGGCGTGCCTGCGCTCAAAGTCGCGCTCGTCGTAACCAGCGACAAGGTTTACGAAAACCACGAACTCGGAATCGCTTTCGCCGAGAATGCGCCGCTCGGCAGCCGCGACCCCTATTCCGCCTCCAAAGCCGCGGCAGAAATTCTCACGCGCAGCTACGGCCATAGTTTCTTTGCCTGTCGCAACATTCCCGTGGTTTGTGCGCGCGCGGGCAATGTCATTGGCGGTGGCGATTGGGCGGCAGACCGCCTGATTCCCGACCTTTGGCGCGCCTACGTCTCCCGCGAACAGGTGAACCTGCGCTATCCCGAAGCGGTCAGGCCGTGGCAGCACGTGCTCGACCCCGTATTCGGCTACTTGCTTTATATCGAGCACCTCATGCGGCATGGACATGACGCCCCGCTGGCCATGAATTTCGGTCCCCCCGAAGCCGCGGTATGCACGGTGCGCGAGGTGGCGGAACAATTCAAGCGCATCATGGGCTCGGAGGGTTGGCGGGCGGGCAGCGCCGATCCCCATCTCAAGGAAAGCGGCTATCTGGCAATCAATCCGTCCCTCGCGCGCGATACGCTGGGCTGGGAGTCGTTGCTTGGCGTGGACGATGCCATCGGCTGGACGCTCGACTGGTACAAAGCATGCCGGGACAAGAAGGATATGCGCGAGGTCTCGCTGCACCAGCTTGTACAGTACCTGCGCCTGGCAAGCGGCTAGCCATGCGGCACGATGTGGCCATCATAGGCGGCGGAAGATGGGGGCGGGTAATCCTCTCCGTCCTCGCAACGTCCGATCTGCCGCTGGACCGCATCACGATGGTGACCACGCATAATGTCGCGCTTGCGCAAAACGTCATATCGCGGCTTGCTTCCAGGCATCCCATCCGGATTGTATCCGCACTTTCGGATAGCCCTTCCGCTGCGATTATCGCCAATGCGGCCCGCTCCCACGGCGAGACCGCACGCAATCTGATCGCGCAGGGCGCCCATTTACTGATTGAGAAACCCGTAGTGCTCACCCTGCCAGAGGCGCGGAATCTCTTAGCGCTGGCCCATGCGGCCGATACCATTCTGCTCCCGGGTCTGAGCTATCGCTTCTGTTCCTACCTTCACCATTTTGACCGGCGCGCCGTGCCGCTGCACCCCCTTACCGGCTTCGACCTGCACTGGTCCGACCCGGCAGGCGAAATTCGCTATGGTGAGCAAAAAACTTATGATGCGAGCATCAACGTCGCCGATGACGTGATGCCGCATATCTGGACGATTCTTTCCGTGCTGTTCCCTCAAGCCGTCTTCGCGATGACATCCTGTAGAGCGGCGCGCGGCGGAAAATCGGCCACCTTCACCCTCGCCGCGGGCAGCATGAAAGGCAGCGTCACGCTCGAACGCGATAGCGACCGGCGGCGCCGCATGATTCAACTCTCCGCGCCTGCAATGCTGGATTTTTCCGATGAGCCTGGCACCATCACAATCGGCGCGGAAACCATAACGGCGGATGCGGACTGGGCAACCAGCCCAAGGCCGCTCGCACGCCAACTGCGCTATTTTCTGGAATGCGTCGAGCAGGGAAAGACCGCCGGCGCCGACGAAACCGCGCTCATTGAATCTGTCCGCTTGGCCGAATCCGCATCCGCCATGCTCAATGCCTGCGTCCCCGTTGAAGGGTGAGAGAAGCGGTTCCTTTGCCCAGCGCCGTGACGACAGTGCGCCCGTACAACAGGATCAGCGTAAAAAGCAGCACCCCGTAGAGAAACCAACCGAGGATAGCGTGTCCGATCTCGATCCACGGATGCTCGTATTGGAACAGGGCTAGCCAGGCCATCGCCAGCGCGGCCGCCAGGTATGCACCATAGGGCCATCGCCATCGGAATCTCGCGGACCCCCATGTCCATGCCTGTGGCAAAGTCATGGCCAGAAAAATATAGCGATAATTGAAGTTCATGCCCAGGGACCAGCATGCGCAATACACGAGCCCGCCAACCGTGAAAGCATGCTGAGAAATATCATCTAAAGGTTCCAAATCCATATCGATTCTCCGGCGTACGAATGCGAACGCGAGAAGTGCGACCGAAATCGTAAACACCGCTACCGCAAAAAGCGGGATCACGGAGTGCGGTAAACGCACCGGGTGGCCCATTGCCTCTAATTTCTGCGCCAGAATTAGGAATAGTTCCGGGCTGCCGAAGGACTCCCATTCGGTTTGCTGCACAATCCTGTAGGTGATTCTGAGCTGCGGCCGAATCGCCTCAAGATAAACCAGGATCGTCGCGGCGCACAGTCCTGCGGCAATCACATCAACTTTTTTGCGAATAAATGCGAGCAGGGACACTCCCGGATAAATCTTCAAGAGCGCGGCAACCCACACGAGTCCGAAAGCGCCCAGGACAGCTCGACGGCTTGCAAGGGCCACTGCCAACCCGAGCAGAAGGAAGATCAACACATCCATATTGCATCGTTCGAGGGCGAGGACGAAGGGTGGAGAGATGAGGAACAAGGCGTCGTAGCAAACTTCCGAGACGCATCTCGGAGCGCACAAGTACGAAGCCATTGCCACGAGTCCGATGTAAAGAAGCGCCGCCATTGGGATCGTGTGACGTACCGACAGACCGGTGCGGGCAAGCAAGAGCCAAGCGGTAGGGTAGGCCCAGGGAATAGGCGAGCCCAGGGAGCATGGCTTGTCAGTGGGCGCACCGGCGCGGACGCAATCTAACCACACCAGGTAGTACCCCAGGTCCCCAAACGCTTGCGGCGACGATGCGGGAAAAGAAAAGTAGGTCTGATAAAAATGCTGCCGGACGTCCAAAGGCCTCGCGTTGATGGTCCACAGCGCGGCATAGGCCAACGCCACAAGGCCCGCGAGTGCAATCCGCAAGTAGATTCGCTGTCGTGAGGTAACCGGTCCTCCTTGCAGAGCCGCACCTGCCTCGGTCTTCATTCAAAATGCTCCCTGAGGAATCCGCCAAGTCGCCGGCGGTAAGAGTAGGGGCGCGACATGTCGTGCCCCTACAGCCGATCCACAGACCGGCAGCTTCATGAGCAGCCACGCTTCCGATTTAGGGTGCGCGTCCACCGCTTGTGAGCAAGGCGGCCCAGGTCATTTAGCATTTCGAGGCTTCTTCACGCTCTGAACGTAGAGCGACCACGGAACACTGGGATTTTGGTAATCCAAAAGTTGCAAGGGCCAAGTGAGAAGAAACAAGGGAAGCGCGAAAGCGACGCCCATTCGGCTCAACACGGGCTGAATAACATTCGTCAACTTCACCAAAAAGGGCGAACCAAACCCGGCGCTCTTGACGATCTCGAATCCCACCGGTTCAAGAAGCGCCCGGTAACTCTCCATCGTGTACCCATCGCGGACATGCCACCCCAGCGTCTCGTCGGTACACACTCTCCCTTTGTTGCCGGGATGATCCGAGTACGGGCAACAGAGGTGCAACACCCCGTCTTCGCGAAGCGCGTCGTAAAAATGCTGAACCACTAGTTTGTCCCTTGTAATGTGTTCCAAAGTTTCCGAGCAAATGATTTGATCGAATTTCTCCTTGATCTGAGGCAAATCGTAAAGATTACAGACCTTAAACTTTAGCCGATTGGGATCGGTTCCCAGGAAAGAATAATACTCAATGGCTTTCTCCACCTGCCGGGATTCCATGGTCACGCCCAGGACTCGATTCCCGCGCCGATAAGCGGCGTAGGACAGCGCCCCATTGCCACACCCAGCATCCAAAGTGTCGATGGGGCCGTCTCTAAAATATCTCGTAAGGAAGCGATACCGGCTGCGAGTTTGCAGGTCTAAACCCGGGAATAGCAGCCTCTTACCCCAAAGCCGAATCCGGTCGCGCACCGGCAGTAAACTCATCCTCAAACCTCGCTTCGAAGCAATTAAAATTCTCCCGCATTTTGCTCAGCGCGTTTTTTACTTTACAACAGCTTCGGGATTCTACAACGCCCCCTTATCTTTTCGAATTGCAGTTTTGGCCGATCTCCAGATTTCCTATTTGCCTGCCGGCCTGCCGGATGAAACGCGGGCCGCGGGCACATCGGGCGATTGTTTCCTCTTGCGTTGAATCGCGTCAGCAAAGAGGGCGCGCATCTCGACACCATTGCGGTCCCACGTATATTCCCCGGCGGTCACTGCGGCCTGCGCGGCGATGCTCTCCCTCTGTTCGGGATGCTCGTAGAGCCATCGAATCCGTTCGGCGAGGCCCGCAGCGTCGTTCGGATCCTGCAGAATCAAACCATCCGCGCCGTCGGTCATGATTTCGGCTGTTCCGTTGGTCGCGGTGGTGATCACCGGCAAGCCGCAAGCCATCGCTTCGGCGGGAGGCTGAGCAAACGTGTCCTCCAGAGACGGGCCAACGTACACATCAGCGGCGGCGTAATACCATTGCACGTCCGCCCGAGGCGCGCAGAACATCACTTTCTCTTCCAGTCCCAGTGCTCGAATGCGGCTTTGGTAGGGGGCCGAATCGTCCTTGCCCGCGACGACGAGGACCACCGGCAATTCCTTCACTTGCGCGAGCGCCTCAATCAATGTTACGAGGCCTTTCTTCTTCCAATCGTTGCCGACAAGCACAAGAACAAATTTGTCCTCTCCAAAGCCGAGTTGCCTGCGGACCTCGGGCCGGTTGCGAAGCCTTAGTTCCCGGTTGAAAATCTTGTGGTCGAGACCGATGTAGACGATCGGCAAAGGGCCAGCGATGCCGTAATGACGCTTCAAATCATCCGCTGTCTTTTTCGCGATCAGAATCAAACCGGTCTTAGGATTCGTATACATGCGGCGTTCGAGAAAAATAACTAGCCGGTAGTAAAGCCACCGATGAATCAGCCGGGGCCAGAAACGAAGAGGATTGCCCCGGAACCGCAATTCCGGCTCCGCCATGCGCACAAATTCGGCGAACACAATGTGAATGGAGATCAGATCCGCATCCCAGCAATTCGTTCCCGCTGTGTAAACCAGATCGGGCCGAAGCCCGCGTACGTGCGCGTCCCACCAGCGCCACAGGTGATTGGCGGCGAGCCACCAAAGAAAATTCAAAAGGTGTGGCCCGGGGATCCGGGGAATCCGATGCCATCGCATGCGGGTGAGGTCCACGTCTTCGACGCGCTGGCTGTAAATATGAATGTCGTATTCCTGGGGCAGGCGGGTGATCCATTCGGCGATTCGCCGCTCGGTTCCGTGGCGTTTATCGATGAAAGGAGAAACAATGGCGATCCGGACGGCTGGCATTCGTTTAGAGCGCTCCCTACGGGCTGACCTGCATGAGTTCGCACCAGCGCTCGAGAACAAAAAGATTCCAGATGCGCGACCAGCCCACGGCGCCTTCCGACCGCTCATAGCGATCCCACAGGCGATTCACGGCTGCAGGCTCAAGGATCCCGGTCCGGCGAAGCCGGTCCGGCGCAAACGCTTCCTTCAACACTTTACGCAAGTCATGCGATAGCCAGCGCTGAAATGGAAATGTGAATGTGCGTTTCCGCCGGACCGACAAATCCGCCAGAAGAGCGGGAGGCAAGAAAGCCTTTGCGGCATCCAGCAGAAGCCGTTTCTGCTGCATGCGGATTTTCGACGGAACAGGAAGCAGAAACTCGACCACGCGATGATCGAGAAATACCGGCCGGACTTCGATGCTGTGAGCCATGCTCATGGCATCCAGGTCGCGCAACAGGCGCGGCTCCAGGTGCGTGTGAATGTCCATGAAGGCGAGGCGCTCGCGGAGATCTTCCTTCTCGACCTGCTTGGACCAGTACGTCAAATGGTCCCGCGCTTCCGCGTGATGGCCATTGCGGGGAAATGAGGGGGACATTAACTCACCGACATCCCGGTCCAGGAAAAGCACCTTCACGGCAAGCTGTGCGGCCACGAATGGATCATCGGCCCCAATCAAGTAGGAAAGTTTCCTCCAGCGAAACGGGAAAGCGTCCTGGTCGAGCAGGCGGCCGAATGGGACTGCGGGCAGCGGCCTGGCCCAGCGCGCAACCGTGTTGAACCGTTCGAACCAGGCGAGCGATTCGTACCCGCCGAATAACTCATCTCCCCCTTGGCCCGATAGCGCGACTTTAAATCCGGCTTCCGCTCCAAGTTTCGAAATCCAGTAGGAGTTCAATCCGTCCACGGATGGCTCGTCCAGAGCCCAGACGGCGTGATCGAGGTCCGCTTCCACGCGGCGCGCCTCGAGCGTCACGACCTCGAGCGGGATGCCAAGCGCTTCCGCCGTGCGGCGGGTCAGCTTGCTTTCGTCGAATTCGGCTTCGCCGAAACCCACCGTCATCGCCGAGAGATTCTGCGCTCCGGCGGCCCGAGCCAGGGCGCCAAGGCAAGCCGAATCCGTGCCGCCACTCAAAAAAATCAGCACGGGAACGTCCGAAACGAGGTGGTTTCGCATCGCGTCGAGCAGAACTTCGGAAAGCTCCGCGGCGACATGATCGTTCGAGGACGGCGGCGAAGAATGGGGGGAAAGCGACCAGTACGGCTCCGTTCGCCATTGCCCGTCCTTCCAAACTCCAATGTGGCCGGGCGCCAGCGGTGTTACGCCGCGAATGGCAGACCACGGCGGAGGAATATGCCCAAGCTGAAGAAACGCCCGGAGTCCCGCGGGGTCAAGCCGGCGGGTCACCAAGCCGGAAGCAAGGAGCGTTTTGAGTTCGGAAGCAAATAGCAGCCGGCCGCCCGACTCGTGCAAGTAAAGAGGCTTGATGCCCAGACGGTCGCGTCCGAGAACCAGTTTGCGCTCGCGGTCATCCCAGATTGCGAAGGCAAACATGCCGCGGAGTTTTTCGACGAAACGCTCGCCATATTCCTGGTAGAGATGGAGGACAACCTCCGTGTCCGAGGTAGTGCGGAAGGAATGGCCTCGCTGCTCGAGATCGGCGCGCAATTCGCCGGCGTTATAGCTTTCACCGTTGTAGGTGATCCAGATTTTGCCATCCGGGCTGGACATGGGCATTCGCCCGCGATCGCTCAAATCGATGATGGAGAGGCGCGCGTTGACCAGGATACACGCGGCGAATTCCTGGACACCCTGGCTGTCAGGGCCGCGGTGTTTCATGGAGCCGGCCATGCGATCCGCGGCCGGGCGCAACGAATCGTCAGGGTGGGTCGTCGCAATCCCTGCAATGCCGCACACGCCGTCTATTTTCCAATCAGCGCGAGCCGCCAGCGGGGCACTCCGCGCAGGTGTCTGGGAATGGGGACGGGCTGTGGCATTAGTGCAAGTTTGGGTAGGCGGTACAATACCCCAACGAGTAGCCACAAGTAGGCATTATTCACAAAGTTCTGGTAGAACTGCATGCCGAAATACATGAGCAGGAGGAGATCCACCACCGCATACCACCAAATTGCAAAGCCCAATGGAAAATATACGGTTTCGCGAAGTTTTCGAACGACTTTCCACCCCTGCCAGAGCAACACCGAAACCCACACAAACCATAAAATTAAACCAAAAACGCCCATCTCCACGAGGATGGCGCCGTAACCGCTTTCCACGTTATACAACGGCACCGGCTGGTTCAAGAAACGGGAAACATACTGCATCCCCAGGGAAGACATGCCGGTGCCGTGTCCGGTGAGCAAATCCCCTTCTCCGATGGCGAGCATGATATTTCGCACGGGGTAATCCCAGCTTCGGTCCACGAGCTCGGAACCTTCGCCGCCCAACGCGAGCGTCTCGGTAAAGAAAGACCAATTCCCGCCAATAACCGTGGGAAATACATCGACCATGAGAATCAGGCCGAGTCCGCCGATAAGGAAGGCCCGGCGAAGCGCCTTCACCAGGTGATGTCCCTGCCCCCACCGCCAGGGGGCGCCCCAGAGAAACGCGGAGGTCATCACAAAGGCGCTGCCAACCACGAATACGAATGGGGTGCGAGTCCCCGTGATCATGACGGCTACCGTAACGATTCCTATCCCCACAAAGCCATACTTGGCGCCCGGCTTCCTGCCGAGCAGAAAGTATCCTTGGGCGCCCATCGCTAAAATCCAAAGCAGGATCAAGTAGAAGGAGAAGCGGCCCGCGCTGACGAACACGGAACTGGGCGCGAATACCTCCTGGTGAGTTATTGGGGAGTATCTTACCAGGTGAGATAATTCATAGATATCCGCTTGCGTGTCTTCCGGCGTAAGGAAGCTCACTCCCAGCACGGACTGGATGATTCCCAGACCGGAGATCACGATCCCCGCAATCAAGCTCACCTTGAGAAGACGATCCAAATCCTGCGGGCGATTCAGCATGGCGTAACCGAGAAACATCAGCGGGACGTAGTAGAAATAGAGTTTCAGCCCCAACAATCCGTACATGATGTTCGGGGAGAATGTATTGAAGACCTGGACGAAGGCAAGGGCAAAAAAAATCACGAGCGGAACCAGGAAAGGAGCCTTGAATACGTCCACTTCCCGCCTGCGTTTTGCGAAATAGAACGAAAAGTAGGCGATGCCGACCAGAAAGTCCTTGGCGAAATAGACCGTCATACTGTTGCCAAGATACTTGCGGGCGAGGTCCTCAAACAAGAGCCAGAGCAGGAAAAGAAGAACGCCACTGCGCCAATCATTCAGAATATGAACGACGAGCGCAACCACAACCAGGCTCAACCCGAACATGATCAAATTCTTGTCGGAGCCAGCGACAATCCAGGCTGCCAATTCCCATATGGTGGCCAGGGCGACCAGGCCCATGACCAAAGCCTTGACCTGCCGATTGCCGCTAAGCGATCCTGCGGTCGTTAGTTGCATATTCTATCTGCGGAGATCAACTCCCCCCGGAGATTATGCTTGCGCGATTCGCGGACTGCAACGGGCAAACTCAGATGGATGCACAATGTGCTCACATCCAATGACCGTGAAGGTTTGAGTGTCCCGCTCTAAAACAACTTAACCCTTATTTCTCACCCATCAGGATTGTGGCAGGAGATAAGGGTCAGCAGCTTCGGAGGATTCCCTCGCCATGGCGCCGGAACTCAGCCTGGAAAAACGCGCGCGCCTTTCGGCATCGAGGTCTTCCGGCACATTCATGGTTTTCTTCCCCTGGCGTTGATGCCGTTGAACCCTGTCCCCACATAAACATCCACAAGCCCGGCGTCGGAAAACCACGCGCGCACGGCTTCGAGCGTTTGCGGATGGTCGTGCACGGGGGAGTACATATCGAGCGCGCTCAAGATTTTGACTTGAATCAGCTCTTCGTCGGTGAAATTGAGACGCGGCGCGTGCGATACCGGGCCGATGGGAATGAGATTGCCGATTGGTTTTCCCACCAGCGGCACTTGGTACAGCGCTTTTTTCAACGCAAACGCCGGGGGAATCGCAAACCTGAGAAATTTGTGAACGCCTTCGGGTCCCATCCAGGAAAGAAAGGGGCGCGCCCAGTATTTCAGTGGAGGGAACAGCCCCGTGTGCTTTCGATACACGTCGATCACGATCTCGCCGCCGGGCCGCAAAAAGGGCACCAGGCTCATAAATGCCGCGCGCACGTCGGGACAGTGCTGAAGGACTCCCACACAAAACACTTTGTCGAACGATTCCTTTCGCAAGGGAATTTCGTAAATGCTGGCCTGCAGGATGTGGACACGGCCGGAATCGCCGTTATTTCGGAGATTCGCTTCCACGGCATTGCTTAAGTCAAAGGCAAAGACTTCAGCGCCTGTTTCGAGCGCGATCTGGGTGAAACGGCCCATACCGCAGCCGGCCTCAAGAATTAGCTGCCCCTCCATTTTTGCCGGCCATTGCGTCGTGGCAAAAAAACGCTCGCGGCTCAGGTCATTGCCCATGTGGCTGTCGAGCTGAGTTTTGTCAAAGTAATTCCACTGGTATCCAAAACTGTGGGCGTAGTCCTCGCTGGGAACAAACCTCGGAATGGAGCGCACGATCGGAAATGCGCGTCCGCATGAGGTACAGATCAACCGCCCCTCGGCGATGGACCCAATAGTTTGGGCCGGCGAGCCGGATTCCACGCGGAGTGGCGCAGCACACTCCATGCACCGGAACCATTCGGCGGATCTCAGATTCATTTCGTGGCGCGGCCCCCTTGCTCAAATTCCCGCAACGGCTTTGTTTTCAACCGCCTTGCGTACAACCGACGCTTCATTCCTCAAATGTAATTCCGCCGCAAACCGTTCGACGATCGCGGCCCACGAAAAGTACTTTTCGTAGGCCTGGCGGCTTCGCTCGGCAAGCTTTCCGCGAAACGACTCGTCCGAAAGCAGGCTCTCTAACGCTCCCGCGAGCGCTTGACGGTCGTCAAGAGGGACTGTGAGAATTCCCGCCTCCGTGATTGGCCATGCCGTATCCGGTCCCGAATAGCAGGCTACGGGTAATCCGCAAGCGATCCCGGCGATCGCGTTGCCGCGCCTGGTCGAAACCTGCCCGCGAATGGAGAGCAGCACGTCGGCTCTGGCCAGCGTTTGACTGACTTGTTCCGGCGAAAGAAGTCCGAGGGACTCGATCTCCACCTCCGCACCTGCCAACTCGGATCGGAGCGCCGACTCAGCTTCCTGACTCCCCCGTCCAAACAGAAGCAGACGGATCGGGCCGGCGGATTGACTGGCTTGTCTCAACGCGGCTCCGATATCGGCAACTTCAGCCAACAGGCGCCGCCCCCCGGATACTCCGTATACCGCAACGGATTTGGCTTTGGGAGAATCATCTCGGGCTGCGGAAGCCGCCTCCGGACAGTTTGCCCCAACCGGTATGAAGGCCGACTTTTCACGGCGCTGGGGCAGCCACGATATTTTGTCGAGCAGAACCGTGAAGATGGCCATCTCCGAACGCGCATAAAGCTGGCGCAACACCCGCAGATGACAATACTCGCGGGCGTTACCAACGATTCCCGTACCGGGGAAGGGCGCGAAGTCGTGGAAAACGACGCCGGGCCGAGCGCCGCATTGCCGGAGAACATCGAGGACGCGAGGCGTACGCAGGGGAAACCCGCGGCGTGACCAGGCCAGCGTCGTGTACTGCAGGAGAACCCAGCAATTGGGCCAAGCGGAGGCAGCTTCGCGCAACTCCACAAGGGCCTTGCGCCATCCCTTTTCCGCCCAGAAAACTTGAGCGAGTTCGAAGGAAAGTCCGCGCGGAAGGCCCGCATCGCGCAGATTTTCGCAATAATCCAAGACGCCGTCGGTGGGCTCGTCCCGGCGGCCGAGCAGCAAGATCAATTTCTCGGCGCTCACTTTTCCACCAAATAGGAACCGATGACGAGCGCATCCATGCCGGAACTGAAGAAAGTGCGAATGGCGTCGGTGGGCGTGTTCACGATCGCTTCGCCCCGCAAATTGAACGAAGTGTTCATGAGGACGGGCACGCCCGTGCGCTTGCCAAATTCGTCGATCAGATTCCAATACAGCGGGCTGATCTCTTTATCCACCGTTTGCGGGCGCGCGCTTCCATCGACGTGCGTGACCGACGGAATGATATCGCGCTTTTCGGGGCGCACCGGGTTCGTGAGAATCATGAACGGGGAATCGCAAGGATATTCGAGGTATTCCGCCGCCGCTTCTTTCAGCAGGGAAGGCGCAAACGGGCGCCACCATTCGCGGAATTTGACCGCGTTATTCACTTTGGCGTTCATTTCCGGGTCGCGCGGATCGGCCAGGATCGAGCGATGTCCCAGCGCGCGCGGGCCAAACTCCATTCGTCCCTGAAACCATCCGATGATTTTTCCATTGGCGATAAGTTCGGCGGTGGTTGCGGCTATATCATTCAGCTTCGTCGCGCGGAGCTTGTACGTCCGCAGCGCCTTTTCAATTTCCGCGTCGGAAAATTCCGGGCCGAGATAGGCGTGGCGAAGCGGCTTCATGGGCAACCGGCCGCCGCCGTCCAGGTAAGGCGCAAACACTGCGCCGAGCGCCACGCCGTCGTCCGAAGCCGCGGGCTGAATAAAAATATGGTCGACCATGCCCGACGCTTGAATCTTTCCGTTTGCTTTGGAGTTGAGCGCCACGCCTCCGGCGAGACACACGTTGCGGCAGCCGGTTTTCCGCGTCGCCAGCTTCACCAAAGCCAGCATGCCGGCCTCGCAGGCGTCTTGCACGGCGAAGGCAACGTTCTTGAAACTGTCGTCGATTTCGCTTTCGGGAGTCCGCTCGGGGCCAAGCCGCTTGGCGATGGCCGAAGTGCCGTTGTTGCGTTCGAACAAAAGCGGCGCGTTGACGCGATACGTTTCGTGATTTAACGAGATGAATTCGCCGAGATTTACGCCGGGGCTTCCGTAGGGCGCCAGGCCCATGACCTTCCATTCATCGCTATTGGGAACGAATCCGAGGTATTGCGTGAACTGCGCGTAAAACAGCCCCAGCGAATTCGGCCACGGAATCGTGAGCACAGGATTGAGCTTGCCGTCGTGGCCGTACCAAATGGAACTCGCCTCCCAGGCCCCGCGGCCGTCCATCACGACGACGGCGGCGTTGTCGAACCCGGAGTACGAATAGGCGCTGATGGCGTGGGCCAAATGGTGATCCACAAAACGCAATTGCGCCTTGGTCGGACCGAAATGATAAGTGAACCGCTTGAATCCGCCATTTTGGTGCGACATGCTGGCAAACCAGCGCGCCGAATTCAGAGCATTGTCATAGGTGAGCGGGAATTGACGTGTGGCAAAACATTTCAAGTCGCTCCAGAGCAATCGGCGGGGCGCCGGCCAGCCCGCGCAGATGGCGTCGAGTTGATCGGGCCGCACGCCGGCAAAATCGAGGCAAGCGCGAATGGCGTTGTGCGGAAAGCCGGCATCGTGCTTGATCCGGCTGATGCGCTCCTCCGCCACGGCAAAAAGGAGTTCGCCATCCCGAGCGATGCAAGCGGAAGAATCATGCAACTGCGAATAATTAAATCCGAGGGTAATCACTGAGCTTTTGCTCTCGATTTCAGTCCGCAACACCAGGTCATCGGCGTTTTTTCCCCGGCCATCTCTTTAACGGTTGCGCCCGCGGTTTCAACGGTTTCGCGCACCATCTTGACGTCGAGCGAGGCGCCACGCCAGCTTTTCCCCGCAATGTCAGGGGGAAGCCCCAATAAGGAAGCGACGCCGCGGCTTGCCTGGCGAAATCCAAGTGCCCAGGGGAAATCCACGATTCTCCAGGCCAGCTGGCCTTTCCAGTTCATCGTCATTTTGGGAAGAGAATTGAATTGAAACAGAAACATCCCGCCGGGCTTCAATACGCGAAGCATTTCGCGAATGTAGCGAACGGCAAACAACGGCTCGGGCATGTGTTGGAGCACGATATAACTGAATGTAAAATCCACTGTTTCGTCAACAAGGCCGGACAGGTCAAATCCATTCCCCAAAATCCAATCGACATTGGAAGCTTCCGGGAAAAGGGCTTTGGCATGGCCCAGCATTTCCGTCGAGATATCGAATGCGTACACGCGTGAAAACCGTTGCGCGAAACTCCGCGTCATGCGCCCTGCCCCGCAACCCAGTTCCAGCATAGCCTTGCCTTGCGGTTCCCATCGCCAGCGATCGAAAACTGGCGCCACGAACCGCTCGTAATCTTCTTCGCCGGACTGGAAAAACGATTCGGGAGTCCAATCCTTACGCCAAGATGCAATGTAATGGAACGCATCTTTGCGCGCCCTCTCGTCCCAATCCTGCCGCATCAGATCAGTTGTGTCCACGTTCGCCGGGCCTCCCCTGGGTGAGCCATGTTATCCCACGATCATGAGCGCTCCATCGCTGTGAGCTTCGATTGCGTCCTTCGGGCATCGCTTTGGATGCCCGCTTTCCGTCCCTCTGCCTCATCCAGGCCGCCGCTCGACCATTTGCACGACGGGTGTCGGTTCGCCGGTCCAGCTCCGGAAACGAGATAACCCCTTTTCCGTGTACCACCGCCGGAGCCGGTAGAACAGCCGCGGCGGAAGCAAAAGGGTCAGCGCGAGCACGAAAGCCTGAAAGAGTCTGTGACGCCACGTCACTTCGCTGTAGGCAATTTCGTAAGCCGTCCGCTCGACCGCGAAGGTCCGCAGAGAACTCCCGCCGTCAAGGCCCAAACGCGTGCGTTCGATTTCCACGCGGGTTCCGCGAAAAACCTGGTCGATCACATCCTGCGCAACGCCGAATCCCTGCAGCCTGGGAGGCAAATCACGTACGAGAACTTCGAGAACCCCCATCTTGCGGCGCGCTTTGGCGGGCTCGTACCGCTGAAACTGAAACAGGTTTCCAGCATGAAAGCCATAATAGAAAAGCGGCTCGTTGATCACCATCGCCGGTGCGATGGCGGGCGCAAGAGTGAAGATGTACTCGTCGGCCTCGATGTTGAGTTCTTCTGGAATTGGCAGAATCTTGTTCAACACCGAGCGGCGGATGGTCATCTTGCTCGTTCCAAAAAACCCGGCCAGATGCCTGAACAACTCCGCGCGTTCCCGAGTCGAAAGATCTACCTGGTAAGTATCTCCGGGAATGGCCATGCCGTCTGGCCTGCCATCCGAATAAACCTCGTAGTAGCCGTGCCCGACAATTCCGACCGCGGGGTATTCCTTCAGGGTTTCGAGGGCCCTGCGAAGCTTCTGTTTGGCCCACCAGTCGTCGCCGTCCAACATGGCGATCGTTTCTCCCTGCGTTTGAGGGAGAGCAAGGTTGAACGCGGAGGCCTGGCCTCCGTTGGGCTTGCGCAGAAGCCGCACGCGGGGCTCAAACTTGCGGACAATTTCCGGCGTGCGGTCGCTCGAACCATCGTCCACGACGAGGATTTCGACGCCGTCCATCGACATGTCCTGTTCGAGGACGCTGGTGATGGCGCGCTCGATGAAGCGCTCGTGGTTGTAAGTGTCGATGAGAACTGAAATTTCCATCATCCCTGCTTCACGCTGCCGCCGATTCCCGCCTGGCCCACGCCAGGAATTGTGACGGGTGCCGGAGAAATCCTAGTCCTCAGACTATACTGATACCGGTGTCCCAGGCGGACCATCGGCCCCTCGAAGTACTCCCAGGATAAAGCCGCGAGCCCGAAAGTAAGAACGGCTGCCAGAAGTGTCACGCCGATGCCCGGAAGGCTGGCAATGCTCGGGGTGGACCGCAACAAGAAGCCATGCAACATGCCGTTGATTGGAAGATGAATTAAATACACGCAATAGGAAACCCCGCCCAACTTCATGAGCCATCTCCAGCGCATGATCCGGGCCAATGTTCCATTGGGATCGATCAAGACGGCAAAAAGGACGGTCACGTAAAAAAATGCAAGCCATGAAAACCCGAAAACGGCGGTGAAGTGAACCCAGGGCCCGGGGAAGTACTTCAGCAAGATCGGGATACCGCAGGCGAAAAAGATCAGAACTCGATACACGGATTTCGTTCTGGCAAGCAGAAAAGCTCGAATCCCGTCCCCTTTCCACGCGAGTGCGGCAAGCATGCCAACGGCAAGAGAATCAGCACGGCAGGGCATGACGGTATACCAGTACAAGCTTTGAGGGAGGAATCGGTAGACAAATTCGCGTAGAACCGGCGCGAGAACCACGGTCGCTCCCAGCGTAACGATCAGGGACACTCTGGAGAGAGAGCGGATGAGAAGTGGAGCGATCAAGTAGAATTGCTCCTCGACGGCGAGCGACCACGTTACACCGAGCCAGTACCAATAGAATGAATTGGAGTGGTAGAAAGGGAAATTTTGCAGAAACAGAAAGTAAATGGGAATACTTCGGATTCCAACCGCGGCGGAGGGTATAGTGTTCGGAATCCAATGCGGAACCGCAGTTCCAATCAGGACGGCAAGCAAAATCCAGAGGTAATAGATTGGAAGGATGCGATGCACTCGCCGCAGGTAAAAAACACGGTAATAGTTTTCTGAATCGCGCGCCTGCAGCAGGATTCCTCCAATCAGAAAACCGGACAAAACAAAAAACAGGTCCACCCCGGTCCATCCCAGCCTGAAAAGCTGTCTAAAGCGGTAGAGCAAACTCCCAAACTCGCCTCCTCCGCTATCCCCCAGGTAGTGCTGGCACACAACAAGGAATATCGCGACCCCGCGCAGCCCATCCAATGCAGGGATGCGACGCGCATTCCTCTGCGGCTCGGCGTTGCTTTGGGGCGCTTCATTGGATGTTGCGCTCGTCTGCAAGCGGGGAGAAATAGTCGGGTGATTATCCATCGGCGGCTTCTGGTTCATCACGGAATAGAATAACTTCAGCCGGGGGATGAACACGCTCCAGAGGCACGATCGCATTAGGCGGGATGACGCCGATGTGTCCGGATACGTTGGCAATATCCTTCTCATGGAAGGGCCCATGGTTGCTCGTGCCGATTCGGACGCTTACATGCAGCTTGGACATGAACTTACCTTTTTTCCAGCGATCCAACCGAAGACCCGACCGGCAGCGTTGTCCCGCCCGAAATGCGTTCTATTTTTTTTCGGACTGAATTTTCGGAACGCAGCCTTGCCGAAGGCCAAGTTTGTGGCGCAACGGACGCGTCAGGCCCAGCAGCACAAACCATGCGGCGCTGCCGAGCGCCAGCGTCTTGCGTCTCGCCTGCACCACCCAATGATAGTAATTCGGCCGGAGCTCGCGGGGAGTAAGCCGATGCGTCGCATTTTCCAGCGTGGCGTAACGCCCGCCCTGCATGTACGCAACGTTCTGACGCACTTCTTCGCCTTCATAGATGCCCTTTTCCCCCTCGGGATGATGGGAATAGTCGTGGTTCTGGTGAATGGCGGCCACGACCTGCGATGCATCAATCACGTGCGCGCCCGCGGAACGGGCATACCACATCATCCAATTGTCAAATCCGGCCCGTCCGATCACCAATGGGGGTATTTTTTGAGCGTACAAATCCCGCGAGAACACGAAGTAATCAATCCACCGTGGCGCGCGTCGGCGATTGGCGGTGAAAGCGCGTTGCCGCAGGACGTCCTGCCAATCCGAGCGGGAAAAATCCAGCGGTTCCGTGACCTCTGTATCCCAACGTTGTCCCGCCATTAAGAAGCTCGAATTCAGAACCTCGAGCCGTTCCAGAGCGGCGCGAAAATCCGAAAGCAAAATAATGTCGCAATTGACGTAGCAGAGCAGGGCGCTGCCGGTCAGCTCCCGCGCCCCATCGAGGATCGATGCAAGGTACGGCGTGCCAAGCGCGTTGCGCTTCACCCGCGGCATATGGCGAACGCCGAGTCCGCGAGCGGCTTCCTCCGCGCCCTCCTCGTCGCCGAAGATAATTACTTCCGCGCCGGGATGCACGAGTTTCCAACTCTGGATCGCGTTCCGTTGGATGATGCCGATGTGCCCTCGAAACGGCTTGGGCGAGGTGAGAAAGGTCAGCATGGTCGTTTCGGTCAGGCCACTCCCAAGCCCGTCTTTCGTTCCTGGCTTTCAAGAAACCATGCGATCGTGCGTTCCAGCCCGGCGCGAAATGGAACTTGAGCTTGCCAGCCAAATTCCCGCAGGGCGCGCGAAGTGTCCAGGCAACGCCGCGGCTGGCCATCCGGCATCGAAGAATCCCACTCGACCGCGCCGCTGTATCCCACCAGCTCCGTGATTTGACCCACGAGTTCGCGGATGCTGATCTCTTCGCCCGAACCAAGGTTGACCGGATCCGGACCGTTGTACCGCTCCGCGGCAAGTACGATCGCCTCAGCGGCATCCTCGACATACAGAAACTCTCTCGTGGGCGCCCCCGTTCCCCACACCAAGATGCGCGGCGCGCCGGACTGCCGGGCCTCGATGCACTTGCGGATCAGCGCCGGAATCACGTGTGAACTGTCCAGATCAAAATTATCACGCGGCCCGTAGAGATTGACCGGGATGAGGTAAATGCCGTTCGTGCCGTACTCCTGACGATAGGACTGCAACTGCACCAGCAGCATTTTTTTTGCGACGCCATAGGGAGCATTCGTTTCTTCCGGATAACCGTCCCAAAGGGATTCTTCACAAAAGGGCACAGGCGTGAACTTGGGATAGGAGCAGACCGTTCCCACACAGACAAACTTTTCGATCCCGGAGAGGCGCGCCTGCTCGATCGTGTGGATCCCCATGATGGCGTTATCATAGAAAAAACGGCCGGGGTGTTCGCGGTTTGCGCCGATCCCGCCCACCACAGCCGCGAGATGAATAAAGATATCGGGGCGCGTGTCCCCAAAGAGACGCGCAACGTCGCGCGCTACACGCAAGTCATAGTTCGCAATGCGCGGCAGGAAGAGTTGCTGACAACCGCGCTGGCGAAGTTTCTCCGCCACAAACGAACCGAGAAATCCGTTTCCGCCGGTCACTACGACACGCTTGCTGTCCCAGAAGGTCATATCCAAATCACTCCGCAGCCCGCCCAGCCGGCGCACGGATCACTTTGCTGACCGAGTTGTGCCACTGGTGCCAGTGCCCTAATTTCTCTTGCAGGATGGTCTTCCCCTTGCCGGGCGCCTGCAAGCCCAGAGCTTCCATGTCTGCGTCCACCATGATGGCCACCAGGTCGGCGAAGAGAATCCGGGGCCGCCACTGCAACTCCTTCTGCGCTTTCGACGTATTCGCCACGAGCCGCTGGACTTCGAGGGGCCGGAGATAACGTTCCGAGACCCTGACGTGCTCTCTCCAGTCCAGCCCCGCATACGAGAAGGCTTCTTCGACAAATTCGCGCACCGAATGAGCCTCACCGGTCCCGATTACAAAATCATCGGGCCTCTCCTGCTGCAGGATCTGCCAGGCTCCCTCCATATATTCAGGGGCGTAACCCCAATCCCTTTGCGTCTCCAGATTTCCGAGGTACAGGAACTGCTCCCGGCCCGCTACGATGCTGGCGATGCCTCTGGTAATCTTGCGGGTGACGAACGTCTCACCGCGGCGCGGACTCTCATGGTTGAACAGAATGCCGTTGGCGGCAAATATCCCATAGCCCTCCCGGTAGGTTCGTGTCATCCAATAACCGTACACTTTGGCTGCCGCATAGGGGCTGCGCGGTTGGAATGGCGTGGCCTCATCCTGCGGGGCCGGTGCCGAGCCGAACATTTCCGAACTGGAGGCTTGGTAAAACTTCGTTTTGATTCCACTGCGGCGAATGGCCTCCAGAATCTTCGTGGTGCCAAGCCCGGTGACGTCGCCGGTGTAATCAGGAATCTCGAAACTCACCTTGACATGGCTTTGCGCGGCGAGATTGTAGATTTCTTCCGGCGCCAGATGGTAGACCAGATCGAGGATCCACTCCGTGCTGGCCAAATCTCCATAGTGCAGACGAAGCCGCGCATTTTCCTCGTTCGGGTCCTGATAGATGTGATCGATTCGCTGGGTGTTGAATGTGCTTGCGCGTCGAATCACGCCATGTACTTCATATCCATGTGCCAACAGCAATTCCGCCAGATAGGAGCCGTCTTGCCCGGTGATGCCGGTAATCAATGCTCGTTTCATAAGGTCAGCCTACTTGGCAGTTCCTGCCGCTCTCTGCGCCGAAACTTTCCGAGGTAGCCCAGGAACGGATTCGGCGATGCGAAGGAGCTAAGGTTCGGTATATCCGATCAGATGACTCCCAAGCCTGGACCGTGCCGCCTCTCTGCGGCGATCATCTCATCCAGAATCCCCGTGAGGTCGCGCGTGACTCCCCAAGCCGGGTAGTGCGACCTGAGCTTGCACAAATTGGAAATGTAACAGATGTGGTCGCCTTTTCGCGCCTGCTCCGAGTAGGTCCAATTGATCTTGCGCCCGGTCAACGCTTCGATTCGCGAGATGGCTTCCAGCATGGAGACGCTATTGGCGCGGCCGCCGCCGAGGTTGTACACCTCGCCAGGCCGCGGATTGCGCGCGAATTCCTCGAACGCGCGCACCACATCGAAACTGTGGATATTGTCGCGAACCTGCTTCCCTTTGTACCCAAAGACTATATACGGTTTTCCCGATAGCGCCACCTTGAGAAGATACGAAAGAAACCCGTGGAGTTCGACGCCCGAATGCGACGGGCCCGTGAGGCAGCCGCCGCGGAAAATCCCCACGCCCATTCCGAAATAACGCCCGTATTCCTGCGCGTAGATGTCCGCGGCAACTTTGGAAGCGCCGAACAGTGAGTGCATGGTGCGGTCGATGCGGCAGGTTTCGTCAATTCCTTCATAATCGGCGGGATCGGAGTAGTCGTAGCGCGTCGGAGTCTCGCACAACGGCTTCTCGTTGGGCGCGTCGCCGTACACTTTGTTGGTGCTCATGAAAATGAACGCGGCATCGCGGCAGTGCTGGCGGGCGGCTTCGAGCAGATTCACGGTACCCAGGGCGTTCACTTCAAAATCCAGCAGCGCGATGTCCGCCGCCTTGTCATGCGAAGGCTGCGCCGCACAATGGAGGACCAGGTCGAAGCGATTTTCGCGGAACAGCGTCATGACCCCATCGCGGTCTCGAATGTCGAGCGGCACGGGAGTGAATTGTCTCGTGGCTTTCTTGAGCCGCTCGAGATTCCATAACGTGTCCCCCGGAGGACCAAAGAAAACACGGCGCATATTGTTGTCCACGCCGACGACCTTGTGACCCTGGCGGTCGAAGTACTCGACGGCTTCCGAGCCGATCAGACCGTTGCTTCCGGTGACCAGAATGTTCCAAAGCTTCACTGCGCAACTTCTCCTGTCATGCCATCGCCTTCCGAACCGTGCGGACTCGCGGCTTCGCGCTTGCTAAGCCCGGGCAGCCCCCTGGCTGGCCCGGCTCCTGCTCTTTATGGAAACTGCCTCCTCCAGCAGTGCCAGAGGGCCCTGCTGGAAGAAATCTCGAAGTGCGGCATCCTGCCACGCGCGAACCTCTGCCTGCAAATCCCTCGAGCCGGCAATCGCCTTGAGCCGGCGCGGCAGCTCAATCATGCCGGTACACAGCGCAGCGGGATGGCAAATCAACCGATGGAACGCCTTCTCCTGCTGGCCTATGCAAAGGCACCCCAGCGACGCTGCGTCACAGATGGCCTGGCCCGCTCCGGCAATGGTTCCCACTCCAACGTAGTACCGGCAGCGCGCCATCGCGTCGAAGTATTGCACCGTATCGCCCCAGGCGGGCGGATCGGAAATGCCGTAGGCGTTTTCGTTAAAACTGCCTTTGTAGCGAACGGCCATGCGCAGAGTTTCTTCCAGGCGCTTCGCCGCCGCGTCTCCGGAGGCAACCCACATGCCGTAGTTCTCGGCCATCCCCAGCGTGGTGAGCGTGCGAAAGTCCGCCCATACCGCCTCCTCTTTTTCCGCCGGGAAGACCGCCTGGACGGTGTCGGGATCGCGCAGGTAGGGAAACGCCAGGGCCTGCGGCAGCGAGGCAATTGTTTTGGGCGCGTCCAGCATATGTGCGAGGAACAAATCGTATTGGCCGCGCGGCTGGAGCAGCGCCTCCTTGTAGAGGCGGTCCCAGTGCTCGACCACGAAGTAGGCGAACAGCGTGGACGAATTCGCGGGCACGGCCCAGATCGGATCGAACGTGATCACCAGATCGTACTGCTCGACGGGGATCTTCTCGGGTGCAACAACGTTGCGCGTGTGCCGCATAACCATTTCCGCGCCGCCTAGATACTTCCTCACCTCTTGCGTGTAATCGCTGGACAGTTGCTGCGGGATGACGTACCAATCCGCCTGGAGGCAGCACGTCATCTCCCAGAAGGTGGCCTTGCCCGGCCACACGTCCAGCAAGCGCCGCGGCGTGGTGTTCTCCCAGAGCACGGTCGACCACGGCCCGTGCACGTCGAGGACTTGTTTGATGAAGGCAACTCTCACTGCAATCTCGCGCGCAAATCCTCGAAAGCGGCGTGCCCCGGCTTGACCGCTATTACCATCGAATCGTACTGGTAATCCGGCTTCAATTCCGAGACCGCGCCTGTTTCACTGCTCAGCAAAAACAGGGAGTAGCCGCAAGACTCGAGAAACCAAAGTATTTCGACCGGATGATAGCCAAATCCCCGGGTAAGAAATCCGAATCCTTCGTACAGGATCAGGGGCGCATCCGGACTCTCTAGCAAATCTCGCGCTCCACGAAACATCATCAGTTCCGCGCCCTCTATATCCACTTTCATGACATCGACGCGTGGAACATTGTGTTCCTTCATAAAAACGTCCAGCGTGGTAATCCGAACGTTTTCTTGGCCGACTACTTTACTCTCAGGATGGGTCGCTTTACCCAAAGTGTTTAGACCGTCTCTCCCGCGGGCATTTATTTGCAACACCCCCCCACAAACCGAGTCCCCCAGGGCGTTCTGTACAATATTGACATCGGCGAGGCGGTTTAATTGCAGGTTTCGCTTCAGCAGCTCACAAGTCGAAGAACACGGTTCGAAAGCGAAAACCCCCTTCCCGCCAATCTTCTTAGCCGCGCTGATTGCAAACAATCCCGCATTGGCCCCAACATCGAAAAAAATCATTCCCGGCTTGAGGGCGCCCAAGATGTACGAGACCTCGTGCCTTTCGCAGCGGAGCCCAGCCCAGATATCGCCAGCGGTTGCTCCCTGCGGAAATAGAAAGACGGGAATTCCGTCAATGGAAACCATAATCCGCCGATTCAGAAAAATAGCATTACGCAATGGCAGACCGAACCGGCCGATCCAAAGTTTGCGATGAACCGGATCCCACAACTTCCGGAAGATTCCGATGATTTTGCGGCCTGCGCGAATTCCCCAACGGCCCAATGCGAATCCCTCCAGGAAGTTCTTGACCCCTGGGGAAAGGAGAGGGTCCGGCACCGCGTATTGGTCTTTAACGACAGCCATCGTTTCCATTCCCACGTCGGGCCAGACTGTAATCAGAGGCCGCTTCACCCAAATGTCCGCGCACCTCTATTCTTATATCTCTCGGCTGCTTAAACATGCTCAAAAGCCTACCGATTCGCCGGATCGACCGATCGAAAGGAACCAACATCTAGGCCGATTCCCCTGAAGCGCGCTCTGCTGTCTCAGCCATCGTTGCATTTTCCGAACTCTGGATCCCGAACACGCAAGGCACGTTCAGAATCCCATTCCACTCGTCGCGCAGGTCTTGATGTATCTCCGTAGCGATTGCCATTTCCGGAACGCACGGCCAGACGTCCATTTGACGGCCCTGATCGTAAAGGCTTACGAGCCAGTTATAGAGTCCGGGTCTCAATGGCAACGCCGGAAAGGAATAATGGAATTCATGAATCCCTTCAGCCAATTGGAGATTTTTCGTAGCCCAGCCCCACATCAATTGCCGTTCGTGGTTGTAAAGAGCGATGCCGTGGTGGCCGTCGGTCACGGGCTTATTAAGCCGGAGCACAAACTTCAAGTGAACCGGGCCGTGCGTGGTCAGCATGTTCGGATTCTCAGCGCACGGCTCGACAATCTCCCAGCTCACGAAACCATTGTGGACCTTGGGCGTACCATCGTTATCTTTTGATCCTTCCGGCCGGCGCGTCATGGATATTTCGTATGCGCCCACAACATAAGGTGTGGGACCAACCTGGAAGATCTTGCCCTGATCGAGCCAGATCACTTTCTCGCAAAGCCGGCGAATCTGGTTGAGCTGATGGCTGACAAAGATGATGGTGCGGCCGCCGCTTGCCACTTCACTCATCTTTCCCAGGCATTTTTTTTGAAACGCCATATCGCCGACCGCCAGGACTTCATCCACGAGCAGCGTTTCCGGCTCCAGGTGGGCGGCAACGGCAAATGCCAGGCGCATTTGCATCCCCGTGCTGTAATGTTTCAGCGGCGTATCGATAAAATCGCCGACCTCGGCAAAGTCTACGATCTCATCGAATTTGCGATCGATTTCCTTCCTGCCCATGCCGAGAATCGCCCCGTTCAGATAGGTGTTTTCGCGGCCCGTCAGCTCCGGGTGAAAACCGGTGCCCACTTCGAGGAGACTTCCCACCCGGCCATGGATTTCGGCCCATCCAACCGTGGGCTGCGTGACCCGGGAGAGAATCTTCAACAAGGTGGATTTTCCAGCCCCATTCCGGCCGATCAGGCCCACCACTTCGCCCTTGCGCAATTCGAACGACACGTCGTGCAGTGCCCAAAAATCCCGTTGGCCACTGGAGGATCCGCTGCGGTTCGGACTCAGCCAGCGAACCGGCGCCTTCATGGCATGAGTGAGCCGCTCGCCCATGGTCGTCTGGCGGGCCAGCGCGCCAATTCGGTAGCGTTTCCCCAATCCACCGGCGGAAATGGCGATATCAGTCATAAGTTAGGGCATAGCCCGGGCATGGCTCAGACCACATCTGCGATCGTACCCTCCATGGCGTGGTAATAGACCAATCCGCTCAAAACCAGCAGGACCACGGCGGCCGAAGAGGCCGCCAGCAAAATGCCGGGTGCCTGGCCGTGCCCGGTCAGGGCCCAGCGAAATCCTTCAATGACGCCCGCCATGGGATTCAACCCGTAAAGCCAGCGCCACTTGGCGGGGACCAATGAGCTCGGGTAAGCCACCGGAGAGGCAAACATCCAAAACTGGACCAGAAAGGGCACGACGTAGCGAACATCGCGGTACAGCGCGTTGAGGGCGGAGAGCCACAAGCCCACGCCAAGAGCCGTCAGCACCGCCAGCAGCGTGAAGAGCGGCAGCCAGATGACGGCGCTGGTAGGCGCGATGCGATAGTAGGCCATCAAGACCAGCAGCACGGCAAACGAGATGGCAAAATCCAGGAGGCCCGCCAGGACCGAAGCGATGGGCAGCGCCACACGTGGAAAATAGATTTTGGTGATGATTCGTTGCTGTTCCACGACGACGTTGGTCGCGCTTTGCATGGCGGTGGCGAAATACATCCAGGGCAGGAGCGCGCAGTAGTAAAAGATGGGATACGGCAATCCCTGGGAAGGGATCTTCGCGAGTTTACCGAAGAATAAACTGAAGACCAGCATGGTCAGCACCGGCTGGAGAATCGCCCAAGCCGCGCCAATCACGGTCTGCTTGTAGCGGACCTTGATGTCGCGCCAGATGAAAAAATAGACCAGGTCGCGGTAAGCCCACAATTCGCCGAGATCGAGCGCCAGCCACCCGCGGTGCGCTTCAATCCGCACGACGGGATATTCGGGACGCTTCGCGGCCACCGGCACCTGGGTTTGGGTCACTCCCATGAAATTCGCTACTCTCCCGGCGCGCTTCCAAGTTTTTGCTGCTCGATGTCTTCCTGCTCGATATGCTGCATCATTTCGCCGCGGTGCAGGAAGTAGGTTTCCAGGCTCCGCGTCATTCGCCGGGGAACTTCGACGAGTTGATTGTGAACCATCGTGCTCCAGGAAATCCCTCCACGCGCCGGAACCATGTGAGTGCCCCATTGAAAAATAAATCCGACGTTCCACGCAATGAGCAACATCAGAACCGGACTCGCGACGGCCAGCGCGCGCGTCGTCTTGCCCAGCCAGCCCGAAAACGAACTTAGCAGGGCGGCGAGGCCAAGAATGAAAATGGGCGTCAGAGAAACAAAAAAACGATTTCCGAAGCCGGAAAGGCCGTCCCAATCCGGGTAGCTGGCAATAAAGTAATAGAAGGCCAGAAACGTAAGGAGAGATCCCGCCCCCAACAAGACATCGCGGCGGATGAGAAAAGGAAGCCCCACGGCCGCGAGAAACAGGATCGGGGTCCAGCTAAACATCCCGTGATCGGAAGAAAACAAAACCTTGAGCAGCGCGGGAGAAGTCCAATTCCACGTCCAAATTGCCGGATAGCCCGTTTCAAACGGGTTTCCGTAGATGATCTGGCGCGTAATAAACGTGGGGGAAAGCGAAGCGAAAAAAGCCGCGAGAAATATGCCGCATCCCAGCGCCAATTTTTGTATTGGGAAAACGAGCCGGCCGGAATCTCGTTGTTTCGGGAGTAAAAGATGACCGGCTTCCAGCGCGGGAAAGATCAACAGAATGGTATTCGGATAGTAAACATTTCCCATTAAGCCGGCCATCAAGCCCAAAATGGCCCATTGCCCGGCCGTTCGTTGCAATCTGGTTCGTTCCCAATACCAAAGGAACAGCGCGACGGCAAACGCGGAAAGGGCATGCGACCACGAGGGATTGAAATACATATAAATCGGCAGGGAACTTGCCATCCAAATCCCGACGGTCGCGAGGAACGTCCATTGTTCTTCGAAATATTTTTGGGCGACTCGAAAAGCCAAAAACAATGACAAGAAACCATAGCAGGCAGTCGTGAGCGCCAACGCCAGTAAATACGGATGCGAGTATCCATCGGCGGCGACGTGCGCCCCAAAGCGATCGGCCAAGAGAACGCTCCCATGGACCGCCAGCATGACTGGCGCCCACAAAATCGCAGGGCCTACCGAGAAGTGATTTTCGACATATCCCGTTTTCGTGTACATGCGGGGAAGAAGGCGCCCTTGCGCATCGACGCGGGAAATGACGAACGATTCATTCGCAGCAAGATAATCGTTTTCAAACCGCAAGTCGTGGTCGATCAGAGCGGAGCGAAGATAAGCGTAGTAACCGACGCCATCGCCGCGCACCCAGGGATTCACTAAGGGAAGAGTGAAAAGAAACAAAAAGAAGAGCAATTTCGCATTTGCCACGAGGATCCTGGAACCCGACACCGCTACCCGCGAGAGAGGAGCAACCACGGCGATTCGATCGCCACGAAGCGCCTCATCGGTCGGCAATCCGCTCATGCTTCCACTCGCTCATGGGTTCCGTCGAAGACTCCTGATGGATCCGCCGGCAAATCCTTTCCCGTAACCGCGCGGCCTGCCGGCGGCATTGGCAGGACCGGAATAAAATTTCAGGCAGCTGTTGTGTTCGCGGCTTCTCTCGGCGCGCCAACAAATTCCTTTTTTCTGCTCTGATACGCCGCCACCCGGTCAATGACCTCGGGCAATTCCGTGGTTGGACGAAAGCCCGTCAGTTGTCCCAACTTTTCGAGACAAGGAACGCGCCGAAACATGTCCTCGAAACCGGGCTCATAGGCCTGGTCATAGGGAATGAACTCGATCGGCGAGGAACTGCGCGTTCGCTCTTTCACCAGGAGCGCGAGACCCTCGATGGTGACCTCATGGTCGTTGCCCACGTTGACGACTTCACCGACCGCCTTGTCCGTCGCGGCCAGGCGCAAGAGCGATTCCACGGCATCCCGCACGTCGCAAAAGCAGCGCGACTGCTGCCCCGTTCCATAGACCGTGATCGGCGCGCCCTCGAGGGCCTGCCGCACAAAATTGGGCAGAACCATACCGTAGCGCCCGGTTTGCCTGGGCCCGACGGTGTTGAAGAGCCGCGCAATGACCACGGGCAGCCGCTTCTCTTTCCAATACGAAAGCGCGAGGAACTCATCGAGCGCCTTCGATGCGGCGTAACTCCAGCGGCCCTTGGTTGTCGGCCCAAGCACCAGGTCGGCGTCTTCATGAAAGGGAACGTTGGTATTTTTTCCGTACACCTCGGAAGTAGAAGCGGTGAATACCAGTTTTCGTTTTCTGCAAGCCGCTTCCAGCACCATTTGCGTGCCGTTCACATTCGTTTCAATCGTTCTCACCGGACTTTCCACGATCAGTTTAACGCCCACCGCCGCGGCCAGATGAAAGATGATGTCGGCCTCATCGACAAGTTCCGCCAGGAGTTGGCGATTTTCCAAGGGTTCGAGAAAATAATGCATCCGGTCATACTTCTTGAGGTGCCGGATATTTTCCATACTCCCGGTGGAAAGATTATCCATCAGCAGGACCTGGTCGCCGCGTTCGAGCAGACGCTCCGCGAGGTGAGATCCGATAAAACCCGCGCCACCTGTGATGAGATAAACCAAGCAAGTCCTCCTGAGCGATTAGTCCTGGCCCAATTGCGATTCCGATTCCTCGGCTCGGCGGGCTTTTCGCGATTTCCTGGTGTCTTCATCCCGGCCATAGCCGCCGTACGAATAGGGGTAGTACCGATACGAGTAGTAATAGTCGGGCGAGCTGGCATCCACGGCGTTTAACACCACGCCCAGCATATGGCATTTCACGCCGACCAGCAGATCCCGCGTGCGGGTGAAGGCTTCTTTCGGAGTCTCTCCGCTGCGCACCACCATCAGCACTCCATCCACCAGTACCGAAAGAATAACGGCGTCCGTGGCAGCCATGATGGGAGGAGAATCGATCACCACAAATTTATATCGGGTACGGAGTTCGGCAATGAGTTCCGTCAACCGGCGCGAGGAAAGCAAGTCGGCCGGATTGGGAGGAATCGGCCCGGTCGGAATCGCCTCGAGATTCGTAATCGCCGGGTGCGGCACGGTGATCAAATCCAGGGAGGAAACGCCAGCGAGATAAGAGCTCAATCCAGCGTGTTTCCCGTCCACCAAACTCAAGGCTCGATTGATTCCGGGTTTGCGCAAATCGGCGTCCACCAGCAAGGTCTTATCGCCAAGCTGAGCGAGAGTCACGGCCAGGTTGACCGCGGCCGTCGTTTTGCCCTCGCGGGGCAATGCGCTGGTCATCAAGATGACCTGGGGAGGATGATCCGCCTGAGACAAAAGCAAAGACGTGCGCAGCGCGCGAAATGCCTCTGACATTTGCGACTGCGGCATGTTGTGCGAAATCAGCTCCGCACGGCCTTCCTTGGAGGTCACCACCGAGGTCTTTAAGAGTTTTGAAAAACGGCCGCGGCGCTTCCCGCTGGAGTTGGTTAGCGCGGGAACGACGGCAAGCGAAGGGAGGCGTGCCAGCGTCTCGACGTCGTCCGGAGTCTTTACGGTGTTATCGAGATACTCGCGCAGAAGCGCCAAGCCGATTCCCCCCAGAAATCCGACCAGAATACTCAACAAAATGTTTCGCGGTTTATTGGGACGGGAAGGCCCGTCCGGAATCAGGGCGGGGTCCACAATTCGAATATTGGAGGACCGCAGCCCCGCCGTGATGCCCGCTTCCTTCAATTTCTGGAGCATGCCGTCGTAGAGCTGTTTATTGGTGTCGGCTTCTCGTTTCAAAATGTTGTATTGAACGAGCTTCTCGGCGGTCTGGTTCACTTCGGCTTTCTGTTCGTCGAGGGCATCCTTCAAGAGAAGCTCGCGCTGGCGCGAGCCGCGATAGTCGGCCTCCACTTGATTGCCGATATTCAACTTCTCGCGCGTGATCAATTGATCGAGGTCCTTGAGCTGCGCCTGGATTCGTAAAACCTTCGGGAACTTAGGCCCATACTGGGTCACCGCGTCGGTATAGGCCGCGCTCAAGGTGGTCTGCTGTTTTAGAATATCTTGAATGACCACACTGTCACGCACGGCGGCGATGGCGTCGTAATTCCCCGATTGCGCAAGCTGGTAAACGGCTTCCTTGTTGATCCGATCGGCCTGCGCATCCGTCAGTTCCTTTTCAAGTTCACCCAACTTCTGCGAGCTGATATCGCTTTTTTCGTCGATGGTCCAGATCTGGTTATCGCGCTCATATTCCAGGCGCGCGTCTTCGGCGTTCTCGACCTTGATCTTCATCTCGTTCAATTGCCCGGCCATCCAGTTGGAAGCCTGCGTGGCCGCGTCAAAGCGGCTGCGAAAATTCTGCTCGATGAAGTTGTTCAAATGGGCATTCACCACGCGGGCGGCAAGGACGGGATTGGTGGTCTCAAACGTCACGTCGAGCAAACGGGAGTTCGGCACCCGCTTGATGCTCAAGCCGCCAAGAAAAGCGCCCAGGGCAGGCGGCCGCATCAGGCTGGCATCGCTGCCCGCGGGCTCGGCTTTTTCCGGTTTCCCGGGGTAACCCCCAAATTGTGACAGATGATCGAGGCCCATGGATTTGACCGTTTGCATCGCCAAGGTTTCGCTCTGAAGGATCTTGGATTGCGTGATGATGTAATCCTCCGTATCCTCGAACTCGCCGGCCTGATCCGATTCGTTAAAGCGAAACGCGTTGGGAGTGTCGCGGTCAACCTCAACTCTTGCCGTCGCTTCGTAAATGGGTTGCATGCGGAAGGTGGCAATGGTCACAATCGATACGACGGCGAGCAGGAAAAAAGTGATCAGCCATTGGTGCTTCCGCAAAATCAGCAGGTAGTCGAGCAGGTGCGGTTCCCGCGGCATCAGGTCCAGCGCAAGGAAAGGGGAACGATGCTGGATGGATTCCATGGAATTCGTGCTGGAGCGCTCTCGTGGAGTTAGATTGTTCGTCTCATCCATAAAAACTTCACAAGCTCCCAGGATTCAAATCGATTCCATATGGCCGTTGCTTAACTACATTCGACCCGCAGCGACAATCCCGATCCCTTCGGTGAGGGACACGGCCACGTCGCCGGCGCGATGCAAGGCCTTCAAACCACTACTATCGGGCACAAATAGGATGTCATTGGGTTCCATTTGGACGTCTTGCGTCTTCAGATGCATGATTTTATTCAAGTCCACCGGAACCTGATCCCGCTTTCCGGTAGCAAGATTTTTTCGAAGGATGACCGTACTCTTAATCTTTGCCGTGTTCGTCGTTCCCCCCGCCAGCGATAGCATCTTCAGCATGGTCATGCGGTCCAGGTCGTTTTGCAGCAGGAAACCGCCCGGGTGAGTTACGGCGCCAACGACGTAAATAATGCCGGCGCGGGGAACGGAGACAACATCTCCCCCGATGAGCGGAATGTTGAAACGCGAATCGGCGGATTCCAGAACGTCGGCCAAATTGATCGTAAAAGTCTGAGGAGCGGATGGCGCCGAAGCATCAACCGGGTTTGCCGAATCGGAACCGTCCGGGGCAGGGCGTGTAACGATCACGGTGCCGCCCGCGTCATCCCCAATTCCACCGGCCTGCGACAGTGCCTGGAGGAGTGTTGTCTTGCGCAGAGCCTGGATGACCATCGGAGCTTTGACTGCTCCAATCACCGTAATGGGCTGGCTGTGCTGTTCCTTCACGCTCACGCTAACCTGGGGCGTTGATACCAATCCATTTGTCTGCAATAGCTCAGCAAGCTTGTCCTGCAGTTGAAAAGTCGTGAGCCCTCCGGCCCGAATCTTGGAAGGCATGAGCGGCAAGGAAATATAACCCGTTTCGTTTACGCGAACGTCGCGCGAAAGCTCGGGAACATCAAATACTTCGATGCCCAATAAATCGCCGCTCCCGATCATGTAATCGCCCTGCTTCACATCCGAGGCAAGCGCAAGCTGCGCGATACGATCATTGGTTTCAGACAAGGCCACAGCCTTCGGATTGGACACCGGCTGCGACACTGGCGGCGATTTTTGTTGTTGAGAGAAAACGGATGGAACAGCCAGAACGAGGAAAAGCGCCGTCCGGCTAGAAAAGTAGAACGCTGGGCGCAACGTGCCCTGCCATCTTTGATTGCTCAAAATAGGTTCTCCCCCACGCGACTGCCATTATACAGACTCTTTCCTTGAGTCAAGGCTATTTGTTAATGGAAAAAAAGAATGTTCCGGAACGGTACACCCACCTGAACCCACGCGCCATTTCGTTCGTGACCCGAGGCAGCGCCGCTTGTATTCGCTTGGAAATGATAACTCAGCATTCGAGCTTTTTAATTTTAAGAGGTTCCCGGCATGATCCCACTCTAAAGATCGGCAGGAGACAAAAAGGTTCAATGCGGGCGCGGCAAAGGCAAAGCCGGGAAGACGGTCGTGGCCAGGGCAGACTGCAGCAGGAAGATGAGCGCGTTCGAAGGAATATGAAAATTGAAATCCACTCCAGCATGCACGAGAAGCCCCAGGCAGGCAACCAAGGCGCCCGCATGATAGGCAAAGCTTCGCGGATCGCCTTCTACGTTGAGAATCTTCCATGACATCCAAAAAAGGAAGACCAGAAAGACAAGCCCGCAAAGGCCGCCGATAATGCCCGTTTCGGCCAGAGCCTCTGCGTAATCATTGTGGCTGTGATTTACGACGAGACCATCATAGGCCGTTTCGTAAAGTGGAAAAACTTCCTGCAGGGTGCCCAGGCCCGTTCCCCAGATCCGGTGATCCTGAAAGATACGTAAACTATCGCGCAGTATTTCCGCCCGGCGCCCCTCGCTGGTTTCCAGCTTCTTATAGCTGGCGAATCGGTCCAGTGCCCGGCCGATTCCCAGCCACGAAACCAAAATAGCCCCTAGCGTTACAATCAACGCGGCAGCGACCAACACCTTTTTTTCTCTCCGGCGCACAACAATCAAAATTGCGAGAAAGCCTACTTCCGCCACAAAACTTATGATTCCGCCCCGGGAAGCGGACAGAAACAAGGCTCCGATCGGCAGCAGGGTGAAAAGGGTCACTAACGGCAACTGGTCGCGCCGTTCCGCGCCCAGGATTTGAATGGCCAGCCCCGGCGGGATGAGCAGCTCCATCAGGCCGGCAAAATGATTCCGGTTGACATAGGGGCCAAAAGGGATGCCCCCGTACTGCAGTTCCCGCACCCAATACAATTTTCCGTTGAATGTAAAATGCTGCAGGATGGCAAACAAGGAAACCGCAAACCCGAGGCTCAACAAAAACCAGACGAAGTTGCGCCATTGGGCCCGAGTTCTGTAAGACTGCACACAAAGAAAAAATAACGCCAACAGCGCCGAGTATTTCAGCAGCTCGATACGCGTCAAGAATGGAACTGCAGTGATGCCAAGAATCAATTGAAGCGCCGCTACCAGCCAAAAACCCAGAAGCGGCCACAGCAGCGGATTCCAAACCAATTTCAATTCGCCGGCCGTCAATGCTTTCCCGACCCAGACCAGCAGCAAAACGGCGGCTCCAATCTCCAGGACGGCCTCCGACCATGGTTCGACCGCTCCGTGAGCGAGCACAGCGAAGGCAACCAAAACGCATATGCCGGTGCGTATGGAGCTCATGTTCATGGTTCGGTGAGGACCGCCATCATCGAAACTCTCCGTCCGGGACGCTCATCTTGCATTTGGAAGCGATTCCCTCCGTCCCGATATTGCCGGCCTGCCGGTTCGCATTGCGCGATCTTGTCTAATGATTTCCCGGCCCAGGCCCCTCGTTACTGGCGCCGGCCGGCACAATCGTTACGTCGTCGATCCATACCGTGCCGCGGAGCTTATTGTCCAGACGCTGGCTCGGCCTGCGCACGAGTCGAATAAGAATAAGGTGCGTTTGTGGCCCCGTTGTGAAATCAATTTGTTCGAGGGTCCACGGCAGGGTTCCCGTCTCATTCGGGGTCAGCACATCCAAATGCTGCTGGTCTTTGGGATCCAGGATCTCAAATCGCATCCCGCTTTCGGTCGAAATCTGATCGGTGCGCAGAAATCCCTGAAAACGATAGTGGGTAGCGGGTGAAACCAGGACGAATTGAAATAAATCTTCGTACAATAGATTCTTAGTGCCGTCAAAAATCAGCCGTGCTGACCGGCTGCCGGAATGCTTTTCATCCATGTCGAAATCGAAGTCTGCGCCCGCGAGGTCCCTTTGCCGCCAGCCGAAGCCGCCTCCAGAGATGTCCTTCTCGAATCCGCCATCGTAGACGAGGGAATCCCCTGCATAGGCGGGCGCGGAGCCTGGGTTCATACCGACGGCTTGGCGCCAAACTGCTCGGGCTTCCTCGAACCTTTCCTTGGCCACCAGCATATCGGTGAGCATATAAGTCCATTTCCAGTCCGTGTGGGGATCTTTTGCGATCAGACGGTGCCAGACCTCGAGCGCCGCCGTGGGATCCTGTGCATCGGCCAGAAAGGCGAGCGCCTGCGAGTAGGCCTCAGCCGTGTCGGGCAAAACTTGATCGAGCAGAAGGTGGACGTCCGGTTCGCTATGCCAAACACGAGAAACCGCAAAGGGAATCAGACTTGGGTCCACCATCAACGCGCGGTGAATTTCCGCGTAGGCTTCGGGCAAACGGTCCTGGCGAAGAAGAAAATTGCCATATTTCCATGACACTTCGGCGGAAATCGGGTAGGCAGCCTGAGCGGCTCGGAAATTACTGTCCGCTTCGCCAATATTCCCCGCCATTTCGAGCGCGCCCGCGAGATCGAGCTTGTAATAAGGGGATCGCGGATTGAGCTGGATCGCGCGCCGGTAATAGGAAATGGCCAGGGGAATGTCCGCGTTATCGAAATCGAGCTGGCGGAAACGCGCCAATCGGTACCAGGCTTCCGCGTTCTCCGGCTCGATACGAGCGGCGCGTTCCCAACTTTTAAAGTTTGACGATGCTGCGTAGTGGCTTGCCAGCGCATGCTTACCGCCGGCATAGCAGAACCACACTGCGGCCACAATCGCAATGACAGCGGCGGTCCACCGCCGGGCAGGATTGGCAGATCCTTCAGGCATGCGCGGATAATCTGCTACGAAAGGCCGGCCATGCGCAACTAAAAACCGAGGAAAGGAAGGAGTAATGGCGCATGAGACAACAGATATGGGCGGAGTAACGAAGCGGCCAGCGCGTGCTAGTCACGCCGCGCAGCGGAGGCGGCCGATTCCGTTTCCCTGATCGCTTGCTTCGCTGGTGAAACTCGAGACGCCTTGCGCAAGGCATCATGAAAATTCACGCCACATATCCAACGGTTCCAACTTCGCCTTCAACCCTCGGCTTTGTGAGTTTGCCGCAATTCCGGCACGGCATCCTCCTCTGCCGGCGTTTCCTTTTCGGCTTTCTTGATCGTCCAAAGATAAAGCGAGGTCGGAACCCCATTCGACATGATGCGATTTTCAATACGCTCGGGCGCCCAGCCATAAATTAGAAAATCCCGCGAAACAATTCGCGCCCCGGAGCGCAGATTCGCGCGCAGGCGATCCGCCAGCCGAAGGTTTCCGTCAGCGCCCAAGAACATCGTGATTACCGTTGCTTCCCTAAAATCCGCCTTCTTGGCGTCGCCGAGAATGAATTGCACGCGCTTCTCAACTCGATGCCGCCGCCCATTCGCCCGGGCTTGCGCGATTCGCGTGGGATTGATGTCCACTCCCACCGCACGAATTCCGTATTTTTCCGCCGCGGTCACCACGATCCTTCCGTCGCCACATCCCAGATCGTACAGAACATCCCCCGGAGATATATCCGCAAGACGTAGCATTTGGTCGACAATTTCCTGGGGTGTCGGTTGGTAGATGGCAAGATCCGGCTTCACCCGGCGATTCAAACCCAAACCATACTCTCGCAGCAGTCTAAATGGCCGCACCAGCGTATAGAGGGGAGAGAGGAAACCAGGCAATTGCATCGTCTGGCGGTCGCTTTCGGTCGGGCTCAGACTCAGGCGAAATAGTTGGCGCAACCCTTGCCAGTACCCATCGCACGACCGGAGCCGAAATACCGCGCGGGGCAACACGCCAACGCTCGGGTCCGAATTCTCCTCGTATTGCTCGAGCACCTTGCCGGCCAACCACTGGACTTGTGCGTCCCCGCGGGCACGTTCCAGGACGGATTGCGGCAGCGATGCACCGACCACTTCGTGGGCAAGATAAACTCCCAACAGCAATAACCGGGTGGACTCCATTTTTGCCGCGATCTCTGAAAGCAATGTCCAATCCACATCACAGACCGTGATCAATTGCGCGATATCGACAATCCAGGCAAGCCGCTCCCAGAAGTGTTTTGCGCCATGCACGCACAGCATCACCAGCAGGTCCTCGACGGAAAACGTGCGGAGATTTTGCCCGCCGATCTCCAGATGAACCAGCCTCGAATTCATCTCCTCCAAATTGAGCGGGCGTGAAAAATAGCGAAGAGTTCTCTCGGTATGAAGTTCCACAAAACTGCGTTTGCCGGTCGGCGCAAAGGCGTACTCGCCCGGGGCCGGGCCGTGCTGGCCCGCTTGCGCCTCGACGGGACTAAATTGTGGGGTATACCCGTGGGCTTGGAGCAACGACATCGCTTCCGGGATGTAACGCTGCGGGACAACAAAATCGAGATCCACGCAGGTCCGGTGGGTGAAATTCGGATAGGCCAGCCAAGCCAGCGCAGGCCCCTTGAACGGTATCGCCGGAATCTGTGCGGCTTCGAATAAGCCATGCAGGCGAAGCATCTCGCTCAAGTATGCCAGGTTGTTTCTCCCCGTGCTGCGGGCAAGTTCGGCCAATGTCTCTCGCTGATCTTGCGCAAGCAAGGCTGCGTCCAGCGCGCGGATACGCTCATACAAGGACGGCGCCAGTTTGTGCTCAATCGCGCAAGCCAGCATCTCGGACCAATTCACTCCCGCGCCGAACAAGGCCTTCAATCGCTCTTCACTCTTTGGGCTTTTGGTACGGACGGAGCAGAGGACTATCTCAAGTTCTGGACGCATCTTATTTTTCACTTCACCTTCGATCGCGCGCGGCATGGCCCTCATTCTCTCAAGGTCTGCCGGGGTTAGTGCGGTATAAGATACAACATCCGGGAAGAGGACTACCCCTTCCCGAGATCCGCGCAAATCGCCCGGCAGAGCTGGGAAATTCGTGAAACATCCTCGTGCGGGTGCACCATCCGCACCGGCACGCTTCGTTGGAGCCGGCTTAGAGTCTCAAATTCCTGAGAGCGCATCCGCGGGTCAAGCAAATGATTCATATAAGTATTGCAAAGCAATCGCAGCAAAATATCACGCGGCGCTGCTTCCGTCACCACGGGACGCTCCGGTTCGTTTGCGCGTTCGGAGAGAATATAGATTGCCGCTAATGGTTTGGGCTCGAGGGGTAACCCGGGACCCGCAATATTTAAATCCAGGTAGCGTTTTTCCCAGGATGGCGCAAGAAGGGGCAACGCGTCGCTCGAACCAAAGAGCGTTTCCACCATGTCGGGGCGGAGCCAAATCCGCGGGTGCGCCGGCTGCACCATGAATTTTCCCGCATCCTCGAAAACCGGAACGACGTCGTCGGCAAGCACGGGAAACCCCATTTGCAGGAATGCAGCCGCAGTCGAAGACTTCCCCGCGCCTGGAAACCCAGCGACGGCGATGGCATGGTCGCCAATGAGAATGGCGCTGGCATGCAAACACGTCACGCCGCGCAGCCGCTGCACCAAGCCAAGCAGCTGGCCTTGAAGGTACGGCACGACATCCGCCAGAGTAAACGGCGCGGGCCACCAGACCCAGATTCGAGTTCCCCTGCGATCCACGACGCAATCCGTCCCGTCGTCGTAAAGGATTCGAAAATAATCCCCGCCTCCCGCGCTCCAGACGCGAGAACTCGGCTGGCCGTTTTCTCCAATGTCACGGCTAATATACAAGGCTTCCCGATCCGGAGGGACGGGACGGCTCAACCATTCCGGCCAATTGCCCAGCGAAACAATTACATCGTAGGGAGGCTCAACAGGAAGAGGAACAAAACCCGGAAGATTCAAGTTGCAAAGGAGGCGCAAACCAAAAACAGAATAGACATACCCCATCGCTACTTGGTTAGCCGTATCGTACTTACGACTGTCTGGTGCGACCGCCGTTGTCGAAGCGGCCGCGTTGCTTATTATTCTGCGTCAGACCCACAATGGGCCCGTAAACGGTGAGCTCAGGGCTTTGATAGGCCTTCCTGGGTGCTTGTGCACAGTTTTCTTCATATGGAATCATGTGTAACCCTCCCACGCATAGCCTTTATACCTGAAGGGCTATCGCGACTGCAACCACAAATTCAGGCTGAGGGGGCGCAAATGTAACGTGGGTTCGGGTGGGATGTCCTCTCCAACCAGTGGCGGAATTTGATCTCGCAGGATGAAGTTGTCCAACTCGGGAGCGGGCGCGAAGTTCGTCAGCCGGTTGGACCCCTCCCTTCGCAGCAGACCGGCTAACGGATCCCCGGCGAGGGGGGATTTGGGACGGCGGAGAATTTTCTCCGGCAGATCCCCGCGCATCGCCACACGCAGCAGCTCCTTATCCGCACACCACGGAAGTGTCGCGAGCCGCAACATGAATCTCAGGACGCGAAGATCCATCAGCGGATGCCGAACTTCCAGCAGGATCCGGGTGCACCCCGCATCATTGGGCTCAAAAAAACCAGCCCATTCTGTCTGGGACACGCTTTCATAGGCTGCGGGACGATCTGGATGCGCCGGAGGCGGTTCGCCCATCATTTCCCGCCACCGTTCACGCAGTTTTGCGCGAGATTCGAAGTTCGGCTCCAGCCAGTTGGGGTAAGGACCTGGCTCCGCAGTCGGCAGCCCGCGCAACCGCAACCAAGCCAGATGAAAACCCAATCTAGGATGCCGCCCGTGGGATAGAAAATACCCCGCCATATCCCAAAGCAAGCTGGGGAACCGCTTGCCTTTATAGAAACACAATGACGGAACAAGACCGGGGTCCCCGCCTTCACCCGTCAGCATGACCGAGCTGTGAGCGGCCGCCAACCGATACAGATCTTCATGTATAGCCGCTGACTCGAGTCCGTTCGGCTCGGGGAAGCGGAACCCTGGAGATTCGCAGCGCTCAAACAGCTTGTAATCTTCTCCGGCAATAAAGTGGACCGGAATTCCAAGGTGACTCGCCACAATCCCGGCGTATTTGCGCTCCTGGTCCGGAATCACTTGGTCGTAGACAATCGTGATGCCTTGCAACGCCCCTTTTTCTGTCAATTGAGCTGCCGCCATTGCTGCCACCGTTGGTGAGTCCAATCCGCCGCTCAGGCTGATGCTGGCCCGGTCTGTCCGAAGGCGGTCTCCGACCGCGGCGCTAAGCAGGGTGCGAAATTCCTGGATGCAGTCGCCGGCGCGGCGGTGACGCAGCGGTTCCTCGATCGGAAAGGACCAGTAGCGGCTAACGCGAAGCTGCTGTCCGGCAGCTGTCAAGAGATGTGCCGGGGGGAGCTTCTTGATGTCTATAAACGCCGAAACGTCGGTACGGTAGTTCACGCCGAAAAGGAGAAAGTCGCCAATTGCGAGATCGGAGAGTTTTGAAGAAACACCGGGATGGAGGCGCACGACCTGTAGCGTATTGCTGACGATCAGCGTGTTCGCGATCCGCGCGTAATAGAAGGGCTTGATGCCGATTTGGTCGCGGGCGCAGAACAGTTTCCGGTTCGCAGCGTCCCAAATGGCGAAGGAGAAATCACCAAGCAGATGATCGAGGCAAGATTCTCCCCACAGGTCATAGGCGTGGAGGATTAACTCGGCATCCGGCGTCGACAGGGACACCTCGTGGCGATCGGCAAGACGGGAGTTGAGCTTGGCGATCAGTTCAGCACGAGCGTCCACGCGCCCGTCTGCGGCGATCCAGAGTCGGGCGTCGAGTGCCGCGGGCTGGCGCTCGTGCGCCGCTTCAGGCGTGGTGCGCAGTAGCGTGTGGCCCAGGCCAATCTCTCCGTGACTCCAGATGCCCCGTGCGTCCGGGCCTCGAAAAGCCAGCGACTGCGTCATGCGCTCGAGCAGCGGTTGGTCCACCGGCGCGCCGTCAAGATTCAAGATCCCCACAAAGCCGCTCAACGCGAACCCTCCAATTCAGCAGCGATGGGAGCGTCAAACCGGGCGTAGTGTTTGTGAACGTTCGGGCTGTCGTTCAGGACCACCCCTCTTAGTTCGACCCATGCGTGTGCCTCAAATCGCGACTCGCTCTTGCGCGCACCGATATGCAACTCCCCCTCGATGCCCTCGCGCCGCAGCAGCCACCACAGCGTGAGAGAGCGTTCCAGGCAGTTGGGCGTCCCCGGCCCATGCCGTTCGGCCGAACGCGTCGCGCGGGTGATTCTTTCCGCCATCCCGAGCTGAGCTGCCTGTTCCGGGATTCGCTGTCGCGGAACAGGACTAGAAAAATGTTCGATCAGTTGCTTCCACCGCCGGAAGCCCATCACGCGGAGTCCGACCTCAGTCAAAGTCAAGAACGCCATCGCGCGGAATACAAATTCACGGTCCAAAGGCGGGAGCTTCCGGAACCGGCGCCACTTCGCCCAGACCGACTCCCGCGCGTTCGTCATCGCACCCGCCATAGTTCATACGCGCGCCGGAATGGGCGGCGCGCACCGCGCCAGAGGTTCCACGAGCTTCGATGCGTCTGCACTGCCAATTGCTTCCCTGCCTGCGCCAGTTCCAACCCTACCGTTTTCCAGCGCTTTTGTCGAAAGGCCACGGAGGCCAACCGCAATCGCAGAACCATCCCATCCAATCCTCCTGCGGCGGCCATACGCAGGAGCTGGCCAGCGCGATCGAGCTCACCCAGAGCGTGGTACAGGACTCCGAGTCTTAAAAACACGTCAAAGTGACGCCGGTCATTCAGCCGGAGGCGTTCCGCGGCAATCCCGGGGGACTCGTGCAGCGATTCTTGGCCGGCGAGCGCGAGCTTCAACGATTTTTCATAGGCGGCGATGGCTTCACTGCGTCGCCCCAGTTTTTGAAAGACTCTCCCCAGCGCCCGCTGTGCATCGAGCAAGTCGGGCTGGATCTCCAAGGCGCGGCGGAATTCCGATTCCGCCGCGCTCCAATTTGAACGCTCCAGGGCTATCCATCCCTGTCCCAAGTGAGCGAAGGCGTCGTCTGGATCAAGCTCCAGCGTGCGGCGGTATTCGCGTTCCGCAGCCGCCCAACGGCGTTCCCAGAAGTGCCACAGCGCATCGTTATTGAAGGGAGGGCGATAACTGGGATCAAGGTCCTTGCAGCGTTGGTACATCCGCTGGGCTTCGCTCATGCGCCCGGCATCCAAATACAAATATGCGAGGCGCCACAGGGGAGCGGCAAGGCTCGGCAGGCATTCCGCTGCGTCAGAGTACTTTTGTTCGGCGGCGCTGAAGTCGCCGCTCGCAGCCGCTTCGGCTCCCTCCCGCATCAATCCCATCCCGCGCAAAACGCCGGGGTCGGCCCCACCCAGGCGCGCCTCGAGTTCGTCCCCGAAGTATTTCCAGCGAAGAGGCGTGTATCCGCCATAAACCGAGTAAGCGATTGTGACCAGGTCCGATTGCACCTCTCGCGCATGCAGACGCGAAAGCAAATCTTCCGGCCAGATCCACGGAAGAGTCGGGTGAGGATCACCGTCGCCGTACGTCACACGGGGGAAAATCAAATAGTCCACATCGAGGTCGAGCAGGACTTCTTCGCGGAATTTCGGAAGCCCATCGACCGAACAGATGTGCAGTGGTTTGCCGAGCAGCGTGGTAGAAATGCGCTCGCGCCGAATCTCAATGGGCTCAGAACGGCCGGGGAAATCTTTTTGTATCCGGGATAGATGATGAAGAATTTGGCGGCGGTTTCCCGCGGACTCCCACGACCGGTCCGGGATTACCCAATATATTTCACGAAGCAAGCAATCACGGAGTGCGGGGCTGATGAAGTCAGCGATCGTAACGGTCTGGCCGGGGGGAACCCACCACATGTCGTGATGCGCGTCCACATGAATCAGGATGCGCTCGGCACAACCGGAATTACGCCAAATCAACAGCGCTTCGTCGTGGTTCTCAATGCGGAAAATTCGGCTCAAAGATCGATTCAGCGATTTGCCTTCCGCGGTTCCCAAAAACAATTGGTTCATTTTAAATCGGGCACCTGTCTCACAAACGGAGAAGACGAATTACGTGGCTGTATCACCCCTTACTTCGATCAACCCTTCGGCGAGAAGTTTCTCGAGAAGCCCAACCAGGTCGCGAGCGCAGCGTTCCGGCTCGACGTCATATTCGTCGGTGATCGCGTTTTGGATCTCGGCGACCGCGCGCGGCTCCTGCATCAGGTTCCAAATTCGCGCCCCGACCGGATCGAGACCGTAGTAGACGCCGTTCTTGATGTTCAGGATCGCGGCTTCCCCGGCAAGGTCGCAGGAAACCTGGTCCTTTGCAGCCACGACTACCGAACGATCGGAAATTGTTGTGTTCATACGCATTCTCCCTTTCCTCTTGAAGCCACAGGCCGATTGTTGAGGGGATCTCGCGCGCCGGGATGCGTTCGAATCCCGCAAGCAGGACGCCGGCCCCGATTCGGGCGGCTCCGGCCAATTCCCGGGATTGTAGCGGTTCCGGCGTGCAACGGCAATGCGATTCGGCGTCCTCGTGCCGTAGCGATGCCGGTGGGCCTTGTTTCACACCGTTCGAAAGGATATAACGGCGGCTCGTGAAAAACTTCGCACTCAGCCTCGAAAATGTCGAAAAGTACTTTCCTCCTGCAGCTTCCGGATGGCGGGCGCTCCTGCATCCCATCTCCCGGCTGACGGTCCCCGCGTTGCGCGGCATTTCATTCGAAGTCAAGCCGGGCGAGGTCCTGGCAGTGGTCGGGGCCAACGGAGCGGGAAAATCCACGCTCCTGCGAATCCTCACAACGCTCTTGATTCCCACGCGGGGCCGCGCCCAGGTCTGCGGTTTCGATGTCGCCCGTGAGCCGGCGAAGGTCCGCCTCCAGATTGGCTATCACACCGGGGGGGACGCTTGCTTCTATTCGCGCCTCAGCGCGAGGGAAAATCTTGTGCTGTTTGCCGGCCTCAATAATCTTTCCGAAGCTGCGGCCTCGCGGCGGATCGCGGAACTCACTGGCCCGTTCGGCCTCGGCGAGCTACTCGATCGCCAGGTGCGCACGCTTTCGACGGGGAACGTTCACCGGCTGGGCTTGGCGCGCGCCATGCTTCATCGGCCTTCGGTGTTGCTTCTCGATGAACCCACGCGCAGCCTGGATCCCCTTGCAGCCGCCGAATTCCGGAGATTTCTGCTCCAGGATATTGTTGGTGTGCACGGGACGACAATGATTTTCGCATCGCATACGCTGGCCGAAGTCGAACAACTCGCCGGCAAGATTGCCGTGCTGGACGGCGGGCGCTTGCTCGCCTGTGACACTCTGGCGGGCCTCAAGGCCACGGCCGGCGCCAACACGCTGGAGGAATCGCTGGAAATCCTGACTCGACGGGCGTCACGGGAAACACAATGAAGGATTCACCACAATTTTCTTTGACGCTCCGAAAACTGGCGCTCTTGTTTCGCCGGGATTTTGCGGTCGCGCGCAGCTATCGCGCCGCGTTCTTGATCGAAATTTTTCAGGCGCTTTTTGGGTCCGCCGGCTTTTACTTTCTCTCCCGGTTTGTCGAAAGCCCGAAGCTCGAGAGGTCGCTCCCGCCCGGCACGAACTATTTTTCTTTTGCCCTGGTGGGAATCGCATTCTTCGACTACTTGAGTGTCGCGCTCAGCTCCTTTGACGGAAGCCTGCAGGAAGCGCGGCAAAACGGCACGCTCGAACATCTGCTGGTGACGCAAACTTCCCTCCCCGTGATCCTGGCCGGATCGAGCCTGTATCCGTTCGCGTTGATGTCGCTGCGCACGGCGATCTACATCGGGTGGGGCGCGGTCTTGTTCGGTTTTCCCTTGCAGGGAGCCAACTGGCTGGGCGCTTTGCTGGTGTTGGGGGCGTCCGTTCTGGCGTTTTCGGGACTGGGCATCCTGAGCGCGAGCTATCTGCTGATCTTCAAACGGGGCAATCCGGTGAATTGGGCCATCCTCGGCCTTTCCTCCGTGGTGGGGGGGATGTTGTATCCGATTTCCGTCCTGCCGGTGTGGTTGCAGCACGTGGCGCGGCTCATTCCGGTCACCTATTCCCTGGAAGGAATGCGGGCCGCGATATTGGGACATGCTTCGACGCGCGAGTTGTTGCCGTCAATCGCGGGATTACTATTGTTCGCGGCCCTTCTTCTGCCGATCTCTTTCGCGATTTTTTCATGGGCCTTGCGGCGAACGAAGATTACAGGCACGCTCACCCATTTCTGAACGCGGCCCGGCTCGCCCGCTGCTGAAAGTGAGCTAAGAGTTTACAGTTGAGAGTTGACGATTTTCAGTTTAGCGCCGGCGTTCGCTCTGAAGTTTTCTTCGCGGAGAAGGAACATGCCCGATGGGACCGGTCTTGCCGGCCCCATCGGGCAGTCAAGGAAAGGGAGTTATTGATTCTTCTTCTTCGACTTGGGAGGCGCCTCTCCGAGTTTCGTGGTGATGCCGACGCCCATGGCCTGCAGGGAAGCCAGCCCATCCTTGGCTTGCGCGCCGATGGGCCCGTTCGGATCGAGGTCAATCGCGTGTTGATAGGCTTCAATCGTGCCGGGCTGCATCACGGGAGTGATTTTGTCGCCCTCGGTCTTGAATTCCATAGTGTTGACGAGAGCGATTCCAAGAAGCAGCCAAGCCGTCGCGTTTTTCGGATCGAGTGTGGTGGCCTTTTGCAGCGGCTCGATGGATTCCTTCATGCGGTTTGAGTTGTAGAGCACGGTTCCGAAATTGCGCCACGCCAGCGCGGCATCGGTCGGATTCAGGTCGACATACTTTTGATAGGCTGCCCGGGCCTCATCAACTTTTCCGAGCTTCGCCAGATCGTTCCCGAGGTTGTTGTAATTGGCGGCGGTGTCCGGCTTCAATGCGATGGCCTTCTGGTAGGTATCCGCAGCCTCCTGCCATTTGCCCATGCTCTCGTAGGCTTCACCCAACCGGGACAAAACAATGGGGCGGTTCGGATCTTCCGGCTTCTCCAGGTCCAGGGCGGCGGAGAGCTCCGTAACAGCGGTGCCCCCCGCCTGAGTAATCTGGCCCTTAACGGTATCCTGTTGGTCTTTCTGGTCTTTCGGAATTTGCGCCAGTTTCGTCTGGGCGGCCTTCATTTGTTCGATTGCCGCTATGCCGGCATCATAATGCGTCTTCAACGCCTGAAACTGCACTTCCGCCTCCTGTCGCTTCCTTTCGGCCTCGACGGCGGCGAGCTTGCCTTGTTCCTGGAGCTCTTTCAAATTGATGTCGAAAGTGGGAATAGTGCCAGCCGCAAGCTTTATCCCAGTCTGGTAAAGGAGCATGTCTTTCTGGTCTTTGTCTTTGCCCTTTACGTCGACGTTGTAGGTTCCAGCCGCCATGCCGGGCGCCGTGTAGTGCCCCTTGTCATCGGTTTTGACTTCGATTTCTTTATTGGTTTCGATGTTTTTGATCGAAAGTGTAACGTCGGGGTAGGGTTTTCCCATCATGTCGTACACCGTCCCCGACAGCGCGCCACCCTGCGCATAGGCGGCTGGGGCCAGCCACGCCGCCAGCGGCCCGGCGATCAGCGCGAGCAAGGCTGCCATCCTGATTGCTTTCATTCGATTCATGATCTTCACTGCCTCCTAGCAACACAGATCCGCGGAGGGAGTTACCCCCGCGGTTCGTTATTATCTCTCAACTCGGACCCGATAGGCGATAGGATCGCCGATCCCTGCTTCGGCAAATGCACTGAGCCGCAGCCGGCAACTATCGCACGCACCGCATGCCGCATCTTCAAACTGGTAGCAGGACCACGTTCGATCCAGCGGCGCGCCTAATTCCATGCCGCGCTTTACTATCTCCCATTTTCGCATACCGATGACCGGAGTCACAATTTCAATATGCGTCTCGGGGCGCGTTCCCGCGCGCACTAATTGTTGAAAGACGCGGTAATATTCCGGCCGGCAGTCCGGATAGCCGGAACTGTCTTCCGCGACGGCGCCAATAAAGACCGCTGTAGCCCCAATGACCTCCGCCCAGCTTACCGCAACCGCAAGGAAATGCGCGTTACGAAATGGGACGTACGTGGAGGGAATTCCGTTCCCGCCAATAGGGGTCCCCGATTGCCCCTCCGGCACGGCGATGCGGGAGTCGGTCAGGGCCGAGCCGCCGATTTGCGCGAAGTGGTCCAGTTGGACCACCAGGCGCTCGTGCACGTCATAAAAATCCGCGATCTCGTCAAATGCCTGCCGCTCTCGCCGCTCGGTGCGCTGGCCATAACTCGCATGCACCAGGGCCAGGTCGTGCGTCTCGCGCGCGATCGATGCCGTGACGCAGGAGTCCATCCCTCCGCTCAGCAAGACCACCGCCTTGGGTCTCCGACTCATGGCCTGAACTAACGCTGCCCCTTTATTTTTGGATGCAATCCTGAACCTCGGAGTCTATACGCCGCGAGTGGCCGGATGCCAGATGAATTTATGAATTTGCAATCCTAGCCGTACCGGCAAACCGTCCGCCAAAATCCACTCCGCAAGATCCCGTGCAGTCATGCCCGGCCATTCGCCCTCGGGATCGGCATGCACTGGGGAAAATATCACTTGATGGACGCGCCGCGCCAGGCGGTGTTGCAGCGTAAAATCTCGCGCAAATTCATAGTCTCGGCGGCTCGAAATCACAAACTTGATTTCGTCCTTGCCGTCGAGCGCTTCCAAATTTTCCATTTGAAACGTGTCCGGCTCCCCTGAATCCGGGCATTTGACGTCCACAATCTTGATCGCGTCGCGCGGTAGCATAGCCACGGGCCGCTCGCCGCTGGTTTCCACCATGACGCGATAGCCGCCGTCCAAAAGTTTCCGCGACAGCGGGATCACCTCCGGCTGAAGCAGCGGCTCGCCTCCGGTCAGTTCGACGAGCGAAAGTTTCTCCGAAATCCCTGCGACACCGGGTTGCGTCTGCGCCGGAGTGTTGGACAACTCATCCACACGCGCCAGGACTTCTTCGACGCTCATTTTGGTGCCGCCGTGGAACGCGTACGCTGTGTCGCACCAGGTGCAGCGCAGGTTGCATCCAGTCAGCCGGACGAAAATGCAGGGCAGGCCCGCCCGGGTGCCTTCGCCCTGGATCGAACGGAAAATTTCCGTGATCGTCATGATGCCGCTAACGGCCCCCGCGCGAGAGTTTTCGGCGCTGGCGCCTCTGAACCAGAATCACGGCTGCAACTAACACAACCGCCGCTCCTACAAAACGAAATGGCTCCAGGGCAAACCCAAGCCAATGAAACACAAAGAGGTAGCCCAGCCCCACGGCAATGGCCGGCAGAAGGATGATGAGGAAAGAGCGGTTCATAGCGGAAAATATCCTGTAATCAAATCCAGTAAGACGCCGAAGTCGTGTCGGTTTCCCAGACCGTGACGCGCTCGATCCGCGCTCCCTCGGGCATCGCGTTCATCTGGCGCGAGGTCTCGTCATAAAAAAACTTGGCGAGATTTTCCGCCGAGGGATTAATCACGTCGAAGGGCGCCTGATCGTTCAGGAACTTGTGGTCCACCCCCTCGACGATTTCGCGGATCACGCGCTTCAAATGCGTGAAATCATACAGCAGGCCGATGGAATCGAGGCCGGGTCCTTCGAGAATGATTCGCACTTTGTAATTGTGTCCGTGCGGATTCTCGCATTTCCCCTTATAGCCGCGCAAGGCATGCCCCGCGGAAAAACTTTCGTCAACGCTGACTTGAAACATCGATTTTCCCTTTAAATTGTTGCATCTAGTTCACGAAGGAATGCAGGTTTCCGTAGCGCCGGCTTCTCGCCGGCTTTTTTGTGCTGTGTCGAGCCCGGAAAAATCGCCGGCGAGACGCCGGCGCTACTATTTCTGCATGAACCGTTCGACTGCGGCGATGTCCCTGGTGGTCGCGTACGCCGGAAGCGATTCCATAAAGATTTTACCATACTGCATGCGCTGGATGCGGTTGTCGAGAATTGCCAACACGCCGCGATCGGTGCGCGAACGGATCAGCCGCCCGAAGCCCTGCTTTAGCGCCAGAACCGCCTCGGGCACCTGATATTCCGCAAAGGCGTTGCGGCCGTCCTCCTGCAGCGCCTTGACGCGCGCCGCGACGATGGGGTCCGAGGGCACGGCGAACGGCAGTCGGTCCACAATCACGCAGGAGAGCTGCTCGCCTCGAACGTCGACGCCCTGCCAGAAGCTCGAGGTGGCGAAGAGCACCGCGCCGGGCGTGGTCCGGAATTTTTCGAGCAGCGCCGTGCGCGGCGCCGAGCCCTGGATCAGCAGCGGGAAACGCACGCGCGTGCGCACGCGCTCGTACAAATCGTTCAGCTGGCTGTAGCTGGTGAAGAGGCAGAACGCCCGCCCGCGCGAAATCTCAAGCAGCCGGATAATTTCCTGCGCCGCGCGTTCCGGGAACGCGGCGTCGCGCACATCGGGCAGCGTCGCGGGAATGTAAAACAGCGCCTGCTCGCCAAAGTCGAATTCCGAGGGCAGGACGCGCTCGCTGGCCAGGTCGATGCCGAGGCGCTGCTTCAGAAAATTGAAGCGTCCCTCGACCGCCAGCGTCGCCGAAGTGAGGATGATCGTTTCGAACGGCTCGAACAGGCGCTCGCGCAGCAAGGCGCTCACGTCGATCGGCGTCGCCGCAACGAACACGCCCTTGTTGCGGCGTTCGAACCAGTAGACGTAGTTCCCTTCGCTCGATTCGAACAGGAATTTCAATTCGCCGCGCAGTTCCATTCCGCGGCGGGCGATGTTCAGCAGCTCCTCGGGCTTGGCGGGGAGCGAGGCGATTTCCGCTTCGAGGCTTTTCAGCGCATTCACCAGGGCGTCGTAGGCCTCGCGGTTTTGCTCGAGGAAGCCGGCGCGCTGCGTCTTGTCGAACGGAAAACGGCCCTCGCGGGATGGGAATGCCTCGAAAAAACTGCGGGAGCGCTCGCGCATCCGGGCGATCTGCTTTTGCAGCCCCGCGCCGCCGGCCTTTGTGACGCGCGCGGCAATTTCGGCGTCGCGCGCCAGCTCATCGAAACGATAATTGGAAACCTGCCTGCCGAAGAAATCGCTGGCGATATCCTCGATCTCGTGCGCCTCGTCGAACACCACGGCGCCGTATTCGGGGAGCACGCTGCCGAAGTCGTCCTGCTTGAGCGCGAGGTCGGCGAAAAAAAGATGGTGATTCACAATGATCAGGTCCGCCTCGGCGGCGCGCTGGTGCATCGCCGTGAGGAAACACCTGTTGAACTCCGGGCATTTTGAACCGGTGCAGGCGTCCCGGCGTGCGTCGAGGCGCTGCCACAAGTCCGAATCGTCGGGCAGAAAATTGAGTTCCGCGCGGTCGCCCGTCGCCGTGACCTTTTCCCAGTCGCGGATTTGCTGAAACCAGTCCAACTCGTCGAGACCCTTTAGCCCTGGCTGGTCGCCCATTCGGTAAACTTTTTCGCGGCACAGGAAATTGCCGCGGCCCTTCATCACCGCTACTTTTAATTCGGGCGCGAAATATTTCTGTAGAAACGGAATGTCCTTCTCGAAAAGCTGCTCCTGCAGGGATTTCGTCGCCGTAGAAATCACCACGCGCCGCCCGCTGCGAATCGCGGGAATCAAGTACGCCAGCGTTTTCCCCGTGCCGGTTCCGGCCTCGACAATCAGATGGCGCTTCTCCTTGAACGCAGCTTCCACCAGTTCCGCCATCTCGAGCTGAGATGGCCGGTGCTCGTAGCCCTCCGGCATGTATTTTTCGATCGCGCCGCCCGGCCCGAAAATTTCCGCAATCGTTGGCTTTTTCAAATCAGGCGTGTCCGAACGGGCGGGTGTTCGTTCCAGTTGCACCGATGCTGCGGCCACGGCTTGCGCGTTTTCTTTGGCGCGTTTCTTCATTAGGAGCGGGTGCGAGTGATTATTCTCGAAAAACCGCGAACCGATAAAATAGCACACCCCGGCGGCGCGAGCTTGTTTGAACATAGGGCAATGAGCGCGTAGAATGGGAAATGCGATGGCCCTCCGAGTCTTTCTTAGCTATAGCCTTGATCCCGCTGAACAAGCTTTGGCTTGGCGCTTGCAAACCCTGGCGGCGGCACACGGAGTTGAGATGTATGTGCCACCTCGGGCGTCGTCGGTTCCAGCCCAAGCGGGTCCTACCGCCACAATCCTGAATGCGATAGACAGGTCGGACTGCGTTTTGGCCATTATCACCGCCGAAGCAAATCTGACCGTTCAGAAAGAGTTGAAGTACGCTTTGGACGCTGGCAGGCTTGTAATTCCGATCGTGCATGAGGAAGTTGCCGATAGCCCTCTTCTCGCTCCCTTCCCGCATGTCTTTGTTTTCTCCCCACAGGGCAACCCGGGGAAGGTGGAAGGCGAGATACTTAAATTCCTCAAGCAACAACACCAGAGTAAGGAAAGCCGACAGGCGATTGGAGCCCTGGTTGCGGTGGGAGTCGGGCTGCTCCTACTCTCCTCACTCAGTGAAAAATAGTTCGGATCGCCGTCATCGACAGTTCCCCTCTGATTAATCTCTCCCATTTGGACCTCGCGATGAAAATGACCCAATTCTTCGATGTAGTGTGCGTGCCGAGTGCAGTCCAGCGGGAGGTGAGGAAGAAGCATAGGTTCGGAGACCGCCTCAACAGATTTTACAGGAGCGGTCTTTTTGCCAAATGTGTAGCGGCCGATTGGGCGAATATCGAATTGCTAAAAACCTTGCCTCTGGGCGAAGGCGAATCCGAGGCTCTTACACAGGCTCAGGAAAAGGCGCCAGCTTTCTTTATAGCCGATGAGAAAAGGGCTCGGGAAATCGCACGCAGAATGGGCCAGATGCACGCGGGTACAGCGCGTATCCTTGCGCGTTTGAATTTCGAGGGGTTGGCGCCGGACTTGGAATCATTAGTTCGGAAGCTGGGACGCGACCTGGGCTTCCGAATCTCGAAAAGCGTTATCCAAGAAGCGATCTCTATGGCCCCACAACCTATCTGGCCAGCGCTCGCATAGGTTGCAATCCAGTTTTTACAGAGAAATCCGGTTAAGCTAAGTTTGGCGGTGCACGCCAGCGATGTGCCTCGCCGCTTTGCTATACTCGCGGCGATGGCAAAAACGGCCGCTGCGAAAAAAATCTTCCTTGTGGACGCGATGGGGTTCATCTTTCGCGCCTACTTCGCGCCGATGGCGCGGTTGAACAGCCCGCAGGGCGTTCCTACGAAGGTGCCTTACCTGTTCTCGAACATGCTTAGGAAACTTCAGAAAGAACACGCGCCGGATTATCTCGCCGTGGTGTTTGATACGAAGGAGCCTACGTTTCGCGACAAACTTTTTGACAAGTACAAGGCGCAGCGGCCTCCGATGCCCGAGGATCTCTCCGTGCAACTGCCCTACGTGCGGCGGATGTGCGAGGCCATGCGGCTGCCGATCCTCGAATTCCCCGGTTTCGAGGCCGACGACGTGATCGGCGCGCTCTCCAAGCAAGCCGCGAAAAAGGGGCTCGACGTTTCCATCGTGACGAGCGACAAGGACATGATGCAGCTGGTTGGCGGGAACGTGCGCGTGCTGCGTCCCGGCGCGGGGCCGGACAAAACCGATCTTGTCGTCGACGCCGCAAAAGTAGAAGAGCTGATGGGCGTGCCGCCGGGAAAAGTCGCCGACGTGATGGCTTTGATGGGCGATTCGATCGACAACATTCCCGGCGCGAAAGGCATCGGCGAAAAAGGCGCGAAAGAACTGATTCGCCGGTTTGGATCGGCGGAGGCGGCGCTCGAGCGCGCGAAGGAAGTCGAAGGAAAACGCTACCGCGAGGCGCTCGAAAACAGCGCGGAAGCGGTGAAGATGTCGAAACAGCTCGCCGTCATCGACACGGCCGCGCCGGTGAAGCTGGTGCTCGACGATCTCCGGGCGAGCGACCCGGACGTGGAACGCTTGCGCGCGCTCTACGCGGAGTTAGGGTTCACGTCGCTGCTTCGCGATCTGCCCGCTGCGACGTCTGCCGGACCCGCCGCGCCGAGCGATTCCGCGGCGCTGGAATCTCCCGCTGCGCTCAAAAAATATCTGAGCGCTATTCCGCGCGACGCCGAAACCGCCGTTTGGCAGACGCTCGCCGAGGGCGAGCGCGAAGAAGAGGGCTTCGGCTCGAAGGTCGCCGCAGTTGAGATTTCGCCGAAGCCCGGCGTTTCGCGGACTGCGGAGCTCGACGCCAAGGGAGAAATGCACGCCGCGCTTGCTGAATTTCTCCGCGATCCCGCTCGCTCAAAAATCGTGCATGACCCAAAGCTCGTCGAGCTGCTGGCCGGTCCTGTCGGCGGGATCCGCCACGCAACGATGCTCTACTCCTACCTGTTGCGCCCCACGACGGCGAAACACGGCCTGGCGGACGCCGTGTTGCGGCAGGAAAGCGTCACGCTCTCCGGCGCTCCCGGAGAACACGCGGAACATTTGCAGCGCCTCGCGCCGCTCTTGCGGAAGGAAGTCGAGGCGCAAGGCCTCGCGGAACTCTACGAGACCATCGACCTGCCTCTCGCGCCGGTCCTCGCCTCGATGGAGCGCGACGGCGTGCGCGTCGACCCCAAAGCGCTCGACGCCATGTCCAAAACGATGGAGCGCGAAATCCGCTCGCTCGAAAAAGCGATCTGGAAACTGGCCAGGTCGGAATTCAACATCAATTCGCCGCAGCAACTCGCCGAAATTTTATTCGACAAAATGGGTTTGACGCTCGGCGGAAGGCGCCGAGGAAAACCCCGCTCGACCGCCGCGGATGTGCTCGAAGAGCTGGCGCTCCTGCACGAACTGCCGCGCAAAGTTCTCGAATATCGCGAACTCACCAAGCTCAAATCCACTTACGTCGATGCGCTGCCGAAACTGATTCATGCCGAAACCGGCCGACTGCACACGAGTTTCAGCCAGACCACCGCGGCTACGGGCCGCCTCAGCTCCTCGGACCCGAACCTGCAAAATATTCCCGTGCGGTCGGACCTGGGCCGCCAGATTCGCGCCGCGTTCGTGGCGAGGCCAGGCAACGCGCTCCTTTCCGCCGATTATTCGCAGATCGAGCTGCGCATCCTGGCGCATTTCTCAAAGGACCCCGTGCTGGTCGAGGCGTTCCGCAACGGGCAGGACATTCACGCGCGCACCGCCGAGGAAGTATTTCGCGTCGGGCCGATGGCGCAAAATGCCGAGCACCGCCGCGCGGCCAAGGCCATCAATTTCGGTATTATCTATGGGCAAACTCCGTTCGGCCTCGCGGCACAGCTGGGTATTGACCAAAAAGAAGCCGCGCAATTCATCGCCGCCTATTTCGCGCGCTATCGAGGCGTGAAGGAATATCTCGAGCGGTCTCTTGCTGAAGCGCGCAAGTCTGGCGTAACGCGCACGCTGTCCGGACGCACTCGCCCCGTCCCCGAAATAACGTCTCCGCAAGTCACTCTGCGGAATTTCGCGGAACGCACGGCCCTCAACACTCCGCTGCAAGGCACCGCCGCCGACCTGATCAAGCTCGCCATGATCGCCATCGCGCGCCAGCTCGCGGAACAAAAGTTTCAAGCAAAGATGATCTTGCAGGTGCACGACGAACTGCTGTTTGAAGCCCCGCACGACGAAATGGATCGCCTGCGCCCGCTGGTGCGCAATGCAATGGAACGAGTGCACGAACTTGCCGTGCCCCTGGTCGTGGACTTGAAAGCCGGGCCAAACTGGCGCGACATGAAGTAGGGGTTAGGTCGCAGGTTTCAGCTGGTAGCGGGCCGGTTTGTCCGAGCTATTATCTATAATTGAAGCCGATTCTAGGACCGCTCAAGTAACCGATGGAACTCCAGCCGAACAGCTGATACGCGTAAGGTCCGCAATAGCCGCCCGACGCCGGACCGGGCGCCCAGAGGGGCGCGCCAGGACCGCAAGCCGGCCAAACCGGAGCCGCTCCCAAACCGAAATTTCCGGCAAATCCGCTTTGCCCAAAGCCGGCGTCGCCACCGGCGAAGCCGCTTTGACCGGATACGCTTGAGCCTAGTCCGGAAACAAATAACCGCACGGCCAACGAAAGTGCGTCCGCCACGAGGAGGCCGTGTCCGCCGAAGACCGATGTACCCAAGTTAAGAAGGCCACCGAGTAAATTCGGAATCAACGACACACCCGACCCAAAGCCCGAATTGGAGAAGCCCGAACCCCCGAAGGACGAGTTTCCGAAATTTGAAAAGCCGAAGCCTGCGACTCCAAAGCGGGAGCCGCCGAAATTTGTCATGGAGCTCCCGGAAGAAAATGACGAGAACGATGAGAACCGCGACGATGCCGACAGATTTGGCGAAAAGCGATTTGAGCTGACCCCAAGGCCGGACGCGCGTGGGTTCGAAGTTGTCGCGCGGCTCGCTCCGAAAGACGAAAATCCCGAACGATTCCGGCCAAAAGAAATATTTCCTGAATTTCCGAAGGAACGCCACTGGCTGTCATTGCGCAGAGAGTTCCCATAGCCGCGAGACGTTTCCGCCACGCCACCACGGTTCAAGTTCCCGAAGGAACGCCACCCGCCGCCCATCTCATTCCCCGAAATGCGCGCCGACGCGAGCATGGACCGGCCCGTCGAGTTTCCAAACGATTGCCACTTGCCCATGGTGCTACGAGACCCCTGCACCGCCGGTTGCGAAGCTCCGAAGCGGCCGAAATTGCGAGAAGCTACTGACGAGCCCAAGCTTCCGCCTCCCAGGTTAGAATTGCGCGCGAAACTGTCAGACGGACGAGAAGAAAATCCTCCGGACCTTGCGTAAGAGGCAGCGCTCATTCGTCCGCTGTTCTTGCGTCCACCCTCCATGCGAGCGGACGAAACGCGACCGCCGCCGCGAGAGCCGCCGTAAGAATGTCCGCTCCCTTTGAAGCTGGCCCCCTTAGAGCTGAAGTGCCCACCGCCGTGGGAGGTGCCTCCTCCATGAGAGCTTCCTCCATGGGAGCCTCCGCCCCCCTTAGACCCTCCAGTGTGCCGAGCCGACGCAGGCATCGGCCCACAGATAAGGGCAAGGGCTGAGACAAACGCGAATAGGGCTTTCGAGAAGGCAGGCTTCCTCATTTCAATCCCTCCGCTCAATTACGCAGACCCTTGGGCTGGCGCCGTGGCCCGCGGCCACCTGTAATCTAGTTGCTCTGATTCCAATCGTACGCCACGGGTTGCGCTAAAAGAAAAGAATTACACCCGTGATACGCCCGGAGGCAGAGCCCACACTCCACCCCGCGGCACACACATGGAAATACCATTCGTCACCTACCTGATTTTCCACAAAGATGTCTCGGTTTTTCATGTGTTACTCTTTCTTCTTGCGTTTCTGTGGCCATCCGGGAGGTCTTTTATGAAGCACGCGCCGGGATTTCTGGCAATCGTCAATGATGCGAAAACTCGCGTGAAGGAATTGAATTTTCGCGAGGTGAAAGAGCGGCTCGACGCCGGCGAGAATTTCACGCTCGTGGACGTTCGCGAAGACAACGAATGGGCGCGCGGCCACCTGCCCGGGGCCATTCACCTTGGCAAGGGCGTGATCGAGCGCGACGTCGAATTGGCGGTTCCCGACAAGTCCGCGACGCTGGTCCTCTATTGCGGCGGAGGTTTCCGGTCCGCCCTCGCCGCGGATAACCTGCAAAAGATGGGCTACACGAATTGCATTTCCATGGATGGCGGCTGGCGCTCCTGGACCGAGGCGGGCTTCCCTACCGAAAAGACGGAATAACAATTTTTATCCGCGGGCTTGCGCGTTTTGCATCCAACGATTATCTTTTAAGGATTCGATAGAACGTTTTGAAACCGCTGGGGCGTGGTCCAATCGGTAGGGCACCTCACTGTTAATGAGGACGGTGTTGGTTCGAGTCCAACCGCCCCAGCCAAATCCTTCGCTGACGGACGGCCTGCCTCCCGCCAGATCGTTCCAAACTATTTAAGGGTTTAACGAAATCAGCGGGCGCCAACAGTCTCCGCGCCCTCCGTGTTAGAAGATTTTGTAATTTTGCCGCGAGGGCGCAGACGTACTTCCGCCGATAGGTATGGTCCATTGGGTGTGGTTTTGGGGTAGGCGGCGGAAGCAGGTCGGAGGGAAGATCGTGCCGGCCCAGCCCTCAATCCCCTAAAGGGATCCTCGGCTCGTCTTCCCTCCTACGGTCCATACTGTTTGCACGCGGCAGGCCAAACACAAGGCGCTGAAAACACAGTGTTTTCATTCGCGTACCCCGGTAAAAAAGCCATGTCACGGGAAATTTTTCCGGGGGAATTTTACGAATCGGGCAAAATAGGCAGGATTGCGCTTAGGCGGCCGGTCCCGAACGAGAGAATCGTTTCCTATCGGCAGAGAACCTCGAAAACCGTGAGGTTTCGAGCGAAAAAGGGCTGGAACCTTGCTGGCAAGATTGACTCCCCCGCCGCGGCCTGCTACGTTTTAGGTTTACGATGGGCGTATTTTACCCGCAGAGTGCTGGGCCGGCAGTGGGGGCGGTCTTCGCAATATGGGTCAGACGAAAATAGTCATCCGGGGCGCGCGCCAGCACAACCTGAAAAACATCAGCCTCGAAATTCCGCGCAACACGCTGACCGTCATCACCGGGCTTTCCGGCTCCGGCAAATCGTCGCTTGCATTTGACACGATTTACGCCGAGGGCCAGCGCCGGTACGTGGAATCGCTTTCCGCGTATGCGCGGCAATTCCTCGACCAGATGGAGCGGCCGGAAGTGGATTCCATCGAGGGCCTCTCCCCTTCGATCGCCATCGAGCAGAAAACGACCACGCGGTCCCCGCGCTCCACGGTGGGCACGATCACTGAAATCTACGACTACCTGCGCGTGGTTTACAGCTCGATTGGCACGCCGCATTGCCCGAAGTGCGGCAAGCCGATCTCGCGCCAGTCCACTGACCAGATCGTGCGCTCCATCCTGCAAGGCGAATTGGCCAAGAGCGGCGACCGCGTCATGATCCTCGCGCCCATCGTGCGCGGAAGAAAAGGCGAGTACCGCCAGGAGCTTGAGAAACTTGCGCGCGACGGCTTCGTGCGCGCGCGAATCGACGGCGACCTTTGCCCGCTCGACGATCCGCCGCGCCTCGACAAGCGCAAGAACCACACCATCGAAGTCCTGATCGACCGCCTGCTGGTAAAACCCGGCATCGCGGGGCGGCTCGAGCAATCCATCGCCACGGCGCTCAAGCTGGCGAAGGGGCTGGTCACCGTCGTGGTGGTCGGCGGGACCGAGCAGGTCTTCTCCGAAAAAATGGCCTGCAGCGAGTGCGGCATTTCCGTGCCGCAGCTTGAGCCGCGCTCCTTCAGTTTCAATTCGCCCTATGGAGCGTGCCCGGCGTGCAACGGCCTCGGCTCGAAATACGATTTCGATCCATCGAAGGTGATTGCCGACTGGACGCGTCCCCTTTTCGAAGGGGGACTCGGTCCCGGCTCGGGCTCCGTGTTTTTGAGGCGCAACCTCGAGCTGGGCGCGATGGCGCACGGGTTCGACCTCGCAACTCCATTCGACAAATTCCCGCGCGAAGTGCAGAACTTGATCCTCTACGGCAATCCGCCCTCGAACGCCAAGAGCAATGGCAGCGGCATGTCGCGGGCAGCCGCCGCAAAGGCCGCGAAAACGCTGCCCGGACTGCATTTCCAGGGCGTCGTCGGTTTTCTCGAAAGCAATTTCGAGGAATCGGAGTCGGACACGTACCGCGAGTGGATCACGCAGTATATGTCGCCCGTGCCGTGCGCGGTGTGCGGCGAACAACGATTGCGGCCGGAAAGCCTGGCCGTAAAAGTGGGCGGCCGTTCCATCGCCGAATTTACCGGACTGGCGATGTCCGACGCGCGCCCCGCCGTGGACAAGATTCGCAAGGGCTTGACCGAGCGGCAGATGGACATCGCCGGCCGCGCCCTCGCCGAAATCGCCGCGCGCCTGGATTTCCTTCTCGCCGTCGGACTCGGCTACCTCAGCCTGGATCGCTCCGCCGCGACTCTTTCCGGCGGCGAGGCGCAGCGCATTCGCCTGGCGACGCAGATCGGCTCGCAGTTGCGCGGCGTGCTCTACGTGCTGGACGAGCCGTCCATCGGCCTGCACGCGCGCGACAACGATCGCCTGATCACGTCGCTCGAAAAATTGCGCGACCTGGGCAACACGGTCCTCGTCGTCGAACACGATGAAGAAACCATTCGCCGCGCCAACTACGTGGTGGACCTCGGCCCCGGCGCGGGCAATGCGGGCGGCTATCTGGTCGCCAGAGGCCGCCCGGAAGAAATCGAGCAGAGCGCCGACTCGCTGACGGGGCGTTACCTCCGCCGCGAACTGAAGATTGCCGTGCCGCCCCAGCGCCGCGCGCCCAACGGCAAAGTGATTCGCCTGCTCGGCTGCGAAGCTAACAATTTGAAAGATGTGGATCTCGAACTGCCGCTCGGCCTGCTCACCGTTGTGACGGGCGTTTCCGGCTCGGGGAAATCCACTTTGGTGAACGACATTCTCTATCGCGCGCTCGCGCAGTCGCTCTACCGCTCGATGGAACGCCCCGGCGCATTCCGCTCGATCGAAGGCGCAGCGCAGATCGACAAAGTGATCGAGATCGATCAGGCGCCCATCGGCCGCACGCCGCGCTCGAACCCCGCGACCTACACCGGCGTCTTCGCGCCGATTCGCGAACTCTTCTCCATGCTCCCCGAATCGCGCGAGCGCGGCTACCGTCCCGGCCGCTTCAGCTTCAACGTGAAGGGCGGCCGCTGCGAAGCCTGCCAGGGCGACGGCTTGCGCCGCATCGAAATGAATTTCCTGCCCGACGTGTACGTCACCTGCGAAGTCTGCCGAGGCCGCCGCTACAACGCGGAAACGCTTTCCGTGCGCTACAAGGGCCACTCGATTTCCGGCCTGCTGGACATGCAGATCGCCGACGCGCTGAAAATTCTCGAAAATATCCCGCAAATTCGCGTGAAGCTCGAAACGCTGGTCGACGTCGGCCTCGGCTACATCCAGCTGGGCCAGTCCTCCACCACGCTTTCCGGCGGCGAAGCCCAGCGCATCAAACTCGCTAAAGAGCTTTCCAAACGCCAGACCGGCCGCACCCTCTACATCCTGGACGAGCCCACCACCGGCCTGCACTTCGACGACGTAAAAAAACTCCTCGACGTCCTGAACCGCCTCGCCGACCTCGGCAACACCGTCCTCGTAATCGAGCACCACCTCGACGTAATCAAGCAAGCCGACTGGATCATCGACCTCGGCCCCGAAGGCGGCGAAGGCGGCGGCCGCATCGTCGCGCAAGGCACGCCCGAGCAAGTTGCTAAAGTGAAAAAATCGTATACGGGGCAAGTGCTAGCGCGGGTTTTGAATGGGGCGAACGGGAATCACGGGTAGGTTCTACAGTTAAGGGAATCACGGACGTTTCGGCAGCAGCACGTCCCTACGCATCTGAAGGGCGCTAACTTATGACCGGACCAAAAAGGGGGGCAGGTCAGACAGTAGGGCAAATGTTGTTATTCGGCGCATTTTGGGCACCACCCTGATAGGAAGTTTATTTGTTGATTTAGTACGGAAGTGGTTTCCTGCCACCAAATCACCGATCCTTTTAGTATAAAAGGTAACTATAAACGTGTGGTATATTGTCGGAATGCTTGGCCTGAGACAATACCTCAAGGAGTGCTCCGACCACGCGCAGAACTCAAGAGTGATCGCCTACATTTCATTGGCAATCGCAGCCTTTGGATTCATCCAAAACATCCTTCCACTCGTCAATGTTGATACGTCGTCCCTTTCTGGCGTTCCGAGATTACCTGTCCCGTGGGCGCTGACGATATTCATGGCCGGGTTCATCACCGTTGTCGTTGTGGGCGGCTATCACCGTGCCGTAGCTGAACAGACGAAGCGAGATAATGATGTGAGGAGACTACAAGAACAGGTAACTGATGTTCCGCGTCTGCACGTTGTGGATGGAGGCTTTTACAACGATGTGCGACTGTTGCAAAAGTTGATAAATGATGCGTCTTTCGGAAAGCAGGTAGGAATGGCCGAGCTTTCTTGTTTACATGTTAAGTTCAAGAATGATCCTAAGCGTTCCACCGTGAATTCCATTGCACGAAATATACTTGCCGAAATGGCTTTTTATGATGCGGTGTCCGAGTCTTTGATTTGCAGCGTTCGGGGAAGATGGGGAGATACACCGGAACCTCCTCGCCTTCTGCCACATCAGACAACGGCAGACGCACTGGCGACCGTCAATTTTGAAATCGGACAAGAACGAGAATTAGACATCGCATTCAAGTATCCGGACGAGCGAGAGTGTTTTGCGATGTCTAATGAAACTTATGGGACTGCGGATTGGAGGTATCCGAAACAGGAAATTTCGTGCAACCAGCTCAAGGTGCGGGTGCGTTTGCGGGGCGTCGGGGTTGATGCGAGTTGGGAGTTCTGGTTTGAAAATCCGAACCGAGGTGAATTGAGGCCCATGAAGCATCAGGCAGTTTCTGCTGCTTCGTAATGGGATGTGAACTCAGTGGGGGTATAAGGAGATGATATGCAGGTGAAGGATAAGATATATCTGGTGAACGTCTTTAGCAGGGTATCGGCATCTGTGAATACGATAAACGAAAAGATTCTGGCACACCGACAAGGTAAGACGACCACTGAAGAATTGTTAGCAGTAGCTGCCTTAGAGCAGCTCGGTATGCAGCACGAGATACTTCTCTTACTCGGCGTGCTGATTATAGACCCGGCACTAGCCGCCGAACCTTTACCTGAGATTCCCAAGAAGATTATAGGATTCAAGCAATAGCCGCTGCGCTCTACGGGGACGGCCCGCTTGTCTCATAGCAGTGGGCGGCTGGCCCGGGCTTCGCTGGATTTTGAATTTGTGGGTGCCCCGTCCTTCGGGTTGAAGCTGTGAAATAACCAAAACTCGGAAATGACCTCACAAACTTTTCTCAATTAGAGGCCCTACAAGGGACTATTCGCACCTCGGTATAGATTTTGTATCACCCCAAGAACCCCCAAAAACATTGGCAAATAGGTTTTTTCACAGCTTCTGTTGCAAGGGCGGGGTTTTGATTTTGCTTCAGTTCCGCGCGCAACAATTTCATACAGCAAGTTCGCCCGGCTCTTGGATACTACTTCTGAATCCGTCGAGCCAAATCCTCAATCGCCTGAAGAATTTCCTTCCGGTTGGCGATCTCGATTTTGGGCGCTGGATTGGCATCCAGGAAAACGATGACATTGGCGCCCGGCGCCACGACCGACGGGACGACCGCACCTTGCGTGCCCTTGTTTATTAAGTATCGCGCAATCTCCTGCGAAACTTGGAGATCGGACGGATCGAGCGCAGCCGCCAATGCCCGGCCCAAATCCGAAGAAGGATTGACAGATCGAAAATCCACACATCTGTCGATCTCGACTGCAATGACATACGTGAATCTTGGATAAGACTTGATGGAAATTTGAGCGCGACCGCCAAGGCGCGCCTTGCGAGCAGTCACTTCGCATGTTGCCGTCACTTCGTCGAGTGAGGCAAATACAGAGCGAACGCCCGGTGGAGCAAATCTTCCGCCGTGCAAACGGGTTCCTTCCCCGCTGATCACCTCGTCCGGAAGTCCGTAAGCGACCTCGACCGAACGAAAACATTGGTCCTTAAACAATTTGGCATTGCTGATCAATTCGTCGAGGGCCGCGCGCCTGGCGGCAGACAGGCTCACAAAGGTTCACCGCGTTGCATCCGGCGAAATTCCAGGATGAGGTCGCGGGTCTTTCCTTCGCGAATCAGTTGGCGAGGGGTCTGATTGTGGAACGCCTCATTCGGCGCATCGATCCAGGCAGAAAGCTGGTTGCTCTCGATGTAGTTCGTTAACAAATCACGGAGTTCCCTAAGATCTCTCAATTGCCGAGTTGGAGCGTGTGTGCGGACCTCCCAGTTCTGGACCGTTCGAGGCGTAATCCCTAACGAGCTCGCAAATTCGACCTGCGTAAGATTCAATTCCTTCCGAAGTTTTACGACCGCCTCCGGAGAGGTTTTAACCGCCAGGGCCGCGCCTACTAGAGCACGAGTCTTGCCCGAACCTGACTTCAATCGGAAGATTTGTCCCACCTTCTCGGAGTCAAAACAGATATGAGTGCGCTTGGGTCTGAACTGGCCGACGATCTTTCCAAGCTCGGCCGCTCGCTGACCGTTCGTTGGAAGCGAATAAATCACGACGTTAAGGGTCTTGTCCCTCGAAATCTGTCTAATGCAGGCCCTTAGCGAGCTGGAGGCTTCGGTTCCCTTCAAGTACACCAACAGCCGCTGGGCATTGCGCAAGAACTTCGAGGAAGAACGCATCGAACGAGCGTGTGGACGACCGCCCAACCTCAAAACGAAATCGGCAGCTTCATCCTTGGTCTCGGGTTCTGCACAAACAATCACTTCAGACATAAAGGGGATCCTCACGTTCCTCAAATAGGGTAGACGAATATTTTCGTGTTGTCAATGTGAAATTTTTCGCATTGCCAGCAGGGGCTGGCAAAGTGCTTATTTTCAATTGGCTAGAGTCATCCGTAGAGTGATTTCCAGCCACGGGCCCTGTCTATTGCAGGACGGGTGGCCCGGACTTTGCGGGATTTTGAATTTGTGGATGCCCCGTCCTTCGCTGTGAAGCTGTGAAAAAACCTATTTGCCAATGTTTTTGGAGGTTCTTGGGGTGATACAAAATCTATACCGAGGTGCGAATAGTCCCTTTCAGGGCCTCTAATTGAGAAAAGTTTGTGAGGTCATTTCCAAGTTTTGGTTATTTCACAGCTTCTGTTGGAAGGGCGGGTTTTTGTCCGGGTTACGCTCGCCTGGGCAGGAGAAATCAAGCCAAGAATCCGCTCACACCCGCCCGCACTAGGAACTCTTGGCCTTCTTGGTCCGCCGAAGTGAGTGAAGCAGCGCAGGCACGAATCGAAATGGCCCATGCACACGGCCCTGCCGGATGTCGTCGAGACCTTCCGCAAGGCGCTTTTTAATATCAGGGAAAAGAAATCGCTTCGTAGATTTTGGCCTTGTCGAGCTGGAGCGTGCCGGGCTTCTTTGACGGTACAAGCGGGAGTTTCACCCTCCGGCGAGGCGTCCGCCGGGATTCCTGCAAGACCTGCCCCACGCCTCGCAGGATCAATTCCTTCGCGGTTGTGCCTTCGCTCGCCGCGCGTGTTCTTAGCCGACGGTAAACCGGGTCCGGGATGTCCACGGTGACTCTCATCGTCTTATCCTGCCATGCCTATGGTTGAATCAAAAGCCCATTCCGGCAGCCGGTAGCGGGTCAGATCGTTCGCAAGGGAGGATTTTAGTAGGACAGCCACTCTTGGCTGTCCCCGCAGTTTCACCTGGGCGCTCAGGGACAGCCAAGAGTGGCTGTCTTACACGACAAACTGATGATTGTTATCTTGACGATACGTATTCGTACCAGGGCAGACCGAACGCCCCTTTATGCACACTGACCATAACCGGTTTGCCGACGACAGTGTTGTTGTACGTCCGAGCCCCGACCCTGAGTTCCTCCACGGTCCTGCCAGGCCGCCACGAAGAGACGATCACGGTATAAGAGGTCCCGCCCCTACCCCGCGAAGCGATTTTCTGGATGACCGTGGCTCTCATTGCACTCCGAGGAGCCTTGTCCTTCCACCCATTCACGAGGACCAGGGTGGAGAGCAGCAGGAGAGCGAGACTTGCGCAGACGTATGCCCTCCGCATGCGGTCCGCATCCTCGCCCTGCTGATTTCTCACTATGATGGACAGTTTCAGCACAAAGGGCAGTAAGAGGATACACAAGCCGAACGCTACCAGCGGACCGGCATCCAGGGGAGTATAAACGATGTACGCGAAGATGCCACCCAACAGACCGGGCGCCAGCAGCAAGGAATACGGATTCAGCGATTTGTCTGACTGCCCACCGGGTGGAAGAGATCCATCACTGCCGGCGGGGCGAGGCCTGACCTGAACTTCAATACCCGATGTCAACGCGCGGAACATTTTAGAGCCTCTTGCGACCCTCAAGTGGATTCGATGGACCGCTAATAAGTATCAACTTTGTTAATGGGATGAGCCATAGGCCGAAAGTACGGGTATGGCGAAAGTTACACCTCGTCATCGCTGCCCACGGCCTTGTCCCATTATCTTTGTGTTGGAGGAGTATGAATCGGCGTAAGAGGCGGCCTTGCGAAATACAATGGAGCTATTCGGCGGCACCATCGATGCCCGAACCGGGAAGCTATTTCCCCGCACTTGCGCGCAGCGAAAACTGCCGCTACAGTGATTGTAGTGTCCTTGCGCGCCTGTACCCCCCGACAGCGCCTTGCCACTCTGAAATGGCGTACGACGATTACAGTCCGTCCGGTGCAGCGCCCGTCAGGGCTCGTTCGAATGAACCTATGGACAGCGCCCCCGAAGAGGTTCCACCATCCGCCATGGAACCCCTGGAGCCTGGGCCGCAGAGCTCGCACGACATTTCACTCCCGCCGTCCGCGCCGCAGTTCCGTGCTGGAATCTCCGATGACTTGCTTGTGCCTTGGGGCTGGCCGGAGGTGGCGCTGTTCGTGATTCTGGGCGTGATTGGCAGCGTCGTGGTCACCTGGGGGGCGGCCGAGGTTGCGGTGCGGTTTTTCGGGGTGAATTCGAACGAAGTGTTTGGGGCGACGATGAGCACTGCGAAGTCGGTCGTGGTCCTCATCAGCCAGGCGGCGCTCGACGGCTTCGCAGTCCTGTACCTTTACCTGATGCTGCTTGCGCGCACGGAAGCGCCCTTCTGGCAGTCGATCGGGTGGCGCGAGATGCTGCCCGGCTTGGGAAAAATTCGCGACTCAGCGCTTCGATTCCTGGCGGGCGGCGCGGTGCTGGCTGTGGTGGTTACTTTCGCGGGCGGGTTTCTCAATTCGAAAGAAACGCTGCCGATCGAAGGGCTGCTGAAGGCGCGCGTCAGCATATTGCTGTTCGGCGTATTGGGAGTGCTGATTGCGCCGCTGGTGGAAGAAACCATTTTTCGCGGCTTTCTTTATCCGGTGATTGCGCGCCGGTTGGGCATCGCGGCCGGGATTGCGATCACAGGGACGCTATTCGGATTGATGCACGCGGCGCAGTTGTGGGGCGGATGGGGACAGATTGCGCTGCTGATTCTGGTGGGCGTCGTGCTGACGTGGGTGCGCGCGCGCACCGGGACCGTGGCGGCCAGTTATTTCGTGCACCTCGGCTACAATGGCTTGCAACTTGTCGGCTACCTGATCTATGTCATCGGCGGGTTGCATCACTGAAGACGCTTTGCAGAAACCTAAATTTCAGGGGCACTTGTAGCGCTCGCCTTCAGGCGAGCACATGCTTGAAGCGAGAGTGCCCGCCTGAAGGCGGGCGCTACATGGCCCGGTGTGGTCAAACGGAGTCTGGAGTATCCGGAGGCAATTTCTAAACTCTATGAATGTCGCACAGCCCATTGAATGGACCGGCAAGGGTGTGGTCATGCTCGACCAGCGCCGCTTGCCGGGAGAAGTGATCCGCCACACCTACACGGACTATCGCGATGTCGCGGCGGCGATTAAGGACATGGTGATTCGCGGCGCGCCGGCGATTGGCGTGGCTGCGGCGATGGGCGTGGCGATCGGCGTCGAGCGTTCGAGCGCCCGCACGCTGGACGAACTTCGGGCGGAGTTTCCGGGCATTTGCCAGACGATCAAGTTAACGCGGCCGACGGCCGTTGACCTGTTCTGGGGCATCGAACGCATGACGCGCCGGTTTGAGCAACTCTCGGCGGCGAACTCGCCGCTGGAGGCCACGAGGCGCGCGATGGTGGAAGAAGCGCGCGCGATCCATGCCGAAAAGCGCGCCATCGACGAAGCGATGGGCCACTTCGGCGCGGAGTTGATGCCTGCCGCGGGACAGGTCATGACGCATTGCAATGCCGGAGCCCTCGCCACGGCGGGGATCGGCTCGGCGCTGGGCGTGATTCGCGTGGCGATCGAGCAGGGCCACAAGTTGAGCGTGCTTGTGCCGGAGACGCGGCCCTACTTGCAAGGGGCGCGGCTCACCGCGTGGGAGTTGCACGAGGGCGGCGTGCCGCTCACGCTGATCACCGACAACATGGTGGGACATTTCATGAAGGCCGGAAGCGTCAGCGCGGTCGTCGTGGGCGCGGACCGCATCGCTGCCAATGGCGACACGGCAAACAAAATCGGCACCTATCAGATTGCCGTCCTGGCGCACGAACATGGCGTGCCGTTCTACATCGCAGCGCCAGTTTCTACTTTCGATCTCGCGATTTCGTCCGGAGAACAGATTCCCATCGAAGAGCGTCCCGCCGAGGAAGTGACGCACCTGCGCGGAGTGCGCATCGCCCCGGACGTGGCCGCGGCGAACCCGGCGTTTGACGTCACGCCTGCGCGCTTCATCTCCGCCATCATTTGCGAACGCGGCGTAGCCCGCGCGCCGTACACGGATTCGCTGCGTCGGCTAGCGGAGTCGGTTGCAATCGCAACGCCTGTATAGTCCCGATATACTAAGTGTCCGCCAGAGCCTTGTACTGCTCTTTCGTAAGAGGCACGACGGAGAGCCGTCCCATGCGAACGAGCGGGGAATCCTTGAACGTCTTGTTCGCCTTGATTTCTTCGAGTGACACTGGTCTTGCGAGAGATTTGCCCACTTTGATTTTGACCTTGGGATTTTTGGGATCGGAAGTGTTCACGGAAACGACCGTTGCGGTCCCGACCGCGCTCTTGCGCGATCCGGTCTCGTAGACGATCAGCCTCGCGCCGGGGCTCATTTCGCGCAGGTTCTTCACCGCGGTTGGGTTTGACACGCCTTCCCAGTCGGTCGCGGCGTCCCGCAGCAGGTCGGCGAAGGAATATTCCGAGGGCTCCGTTTTGAGCAGATAATCCTGGGACATGAAATTCACCTCTATTCTAGTATTCTGGCGATCTATTGTAGCGCCAACCTTTAGGTTGGCACTTTGCAATCGCAAGCACATGCCCGCCTAAAGGCGGGCGCTACATGAATCAAAACGCTTTTCCATTGGCGTTCATCGGACAAAACGATATATTCTCCGGAAGTTCGCATCACTGCAAAATCATAGGATCGAAATTTGGGGCTCAGCGCTTCATTTCCTGCGTTGCACGCAAAAGGTGAGCCCACGACAAAAGAAATGGGGAGGTTAGGATGAAAAAGCTCGCGCTCGTTCTAGCATTTTTCCTGTGTGGGCCGCTGGCGCTCTTCGCCCAGCAGGGGGCTCCGGAAATTCCATTTGATTCCGTGCCCAACGCACTGAAGCTTCCGGCCGGTATGTATCTCGGCGAAGTTTCCGGCGTGGCCGTGAATTCCAAGGGACACATCTTCATTTTCTCGCGCGGAAACACAACCGGGCCGGCCTACGCGGCCAGCGCGGCGCAGCTTCTGGAATTCGATAAGGACGGCAAATTCATTGGCGAGATCGGCCACAACCTCTACGCCTGGTCGTTCGCGCACACCGTGCGGGTCGACAAGGACGACAACATTTGGGCCGCGGACAAAGGCTCCGACATGGTGATCAAGTTCAATCCGCAGGGCCAGGTCCTCATGGTGTTCGGGCGCAAGCAGGAAGCCTCCGACGAAAGCACCGAGCCGCTCAAGCATCCCAAACCTCCGCTGCCCCCGGTCGATGGATTGTTCCGGCAGGTCACCGACATGGCCTGGGATGCGGCCGGCGAAACGTTTATCAGCGACGGGTACATCAACTCGCGCGTCGCCAAATACGACAAGAACGGCAAATGGATGAAGTCGTTCGGCGAGCCCGGCAACGGGCCGGGACAGCTCAACACGCCCCACAGCATCGCCATTGATGCGCAAGGGAATGTGTACGTCGCGAACCGCGGCAATTCCCGGATCGAAGTGTTTGACGGCGACGGCAAATACCTGCGCCAGATCAAAATCAGCGAACCGTTTGATTATGCGAACACAGTCCCGATCCTCGGCAACAAGCCGCCCGTGGATTTGGTGGGAACCATGGGGAATGGCGCGCCCTGGACGGTCTGCATCACGCCTGGGCCGAATCAAGTGCTCTACGCTTCGGACGCCTTCCCCGGGCGGGTCTACAAGATCAGCCTGGACGGCAAAGTTCTGGGCAAGCTTGGCGGGACTGGCAGACAGCTCAAGGAATTCGGCTGGGTTCACGAAATCGCCTGCCCGTCGGAAAATGAAATCTACGTGGGGGAATTGCTGAACTGGCGCATGCAGAAACTCATCCTGCATCCGGCGAAGTAATTAGTAGCGCAGGCTTCAGCCTGTGGGGTTTAGTCCGTGCTAGGCCGAACCCCACAGGCTGCATCCACGACCCACAAAAATCGTTTGCGAGACAGTCTCTAGCTGGAGGCGCCAGCTTCCCGAACCACTCCCGCTTCGCCTCTCTCCCTCGCCATGTATTGATCGTAGATCCATCGATACGTTTTTTCGAGTCCCGCTCGAAGCGGCGTGCTTGGCTCCCAATGGAGATACTTTTGAATAAGTGTATTGTCGCTGTTCCGCCCGTTCACGCCCTTCGGCGCGCTCAGATCGTAATTGCGTTTGAGCTTGATTCCCGCGATGTCCTCGGCGATGTCCACCAATTGGTTGATCGTGACGGCTTCGCTTGAGCCCAGGTTGATCGGTTCGAGGATTTCGGAGTTCGTAATCCTTTGAATGCCGTCGGTGCAGTCGTCGATGAACATGAAGCTGCGCGTCTGGACTCCGCTGCCCCAAATTTCAATTTCGTGCTTGCAGGCCACCTTGGCTTCGATCACTTTTCGGCAGATGGCCGCCGGCGCTTTTTCGCGCCCGCCGAACCACGTCCCCCACGGGCCATAGACATTGTGAAAGCGCGCCACGCGCGTCGTGAGACCGAAATCCTCCATGAAGTGCCGGCACATTCTTTCCGAAAATAGTTTCTCCCATCCATAGCCGTCTTCCGCAAGCGCAGGGTAGGCATCTTCTTCTTTTAGGGACGGAGCTTCAAACGTTTTCTGCTTGTCCCCGTTGTAGACGCACGCGGAGGAGGCGTAAAAGAAGCGCTTGGTCGTGCCATGCTTGCGCGCCGCTTGCAACATGTGCGTATTGATCAGCACGGACAGCATGCAGAGCGCTTTGTTGCTCTCGATGAAGCCCATCCCGCCCATGTTCGCTGCCAGGTTATAAATCTCAACTGCGCCTTTGGCAGCCGTCTCGCAGTTTTCCTTGAGGTTCAAATCCAGGGACAGATTCTCTATATCGTCGAAGCGCTGATACCATTCGTCGAAAGGTTTGGCATCCACACCTCGAAGATCCCGGTACCCCTGTTTGCGCAGCAGCGCAATCAGCGCGCCGCCAATAAATCCGCCCGCGCCAGCAATCAGAACTTTGTCGTTGATTCCCACAGGTGTCTCCCCAATCCCAAACTAACTACACGAACGATTTCACCACGCGAAAGATTTATGAGCAACCAATAATTCGCTTCGGGTAGGACAGGCTTCCAGCCTGTCGGGTTTCCTACTGCCGGTCGTTGTGGAAAGGCGACAAGCTGGAAGCCTGTCCTACTGGGCACCGTCGCCGAGAGGAAATCCTCCGCCCCTTCAGGGCGGAAAATTCGGGCGGGAACAGATACCCAGGGCGTTGCCCTGGGCTAGTCACCTCCGCGCCGTTGGCGCGGCGGAACGGGAATGATCTACGAACGATCGCGGACAGGCTGAAGACCGATCACGGCTTTTTCACAGCACTATCAAGAAGCGGCCAGACTTATCCTTGACATTCAAGAAACCGATGCTATAGTTGCAGGGTTGTACGGTAGCCTGCCTGCTGGACAGGAGGCCTTAGCTCTTTGACAAACTGGGTAAGATGAGATGTGCCAGAACCCGTTCGATTGACCTTGGCATGCAAGTGCCAGGGAATTGAGTGAATCGAGCGATAAAAAGTTCGCTTGGAAAACTTGAGGTCCGACATCCAGAAATGGCGGTCGGGCTTTTTTGTTTTCGAAGCAGCCAGTTTCACATGAGAGTTTGATCCTGGCTCAGAGCGAACGCTGGCGGCGTGCTTAACACATGCAAGTCGAGTGCGCAGTTCTCTCCGCCGCAAGGCGGAGGGGATGGGCGCACGGCGCACGGGTGCGTAACACGTGGGCAATCTGCCCTCGGATGGGGGATAACTCGTCGAAAGGCGAGCTAATACCGCATGACATTCCGAAGACTCCGGTCTTTGGACTCAAAGGCCGCAAGGCCGTCTGAGGAGGAGCCCGCGCCCGATTAGCTAGTTGGTGAGGTAACGGCTCACCAAGGCTTTGATCGGTAGCCGGTCTGAGAGGATGGCCGGCCACACTGGAACTGAGACACGGTCCAGACTCCTACGGGAGGCAGCAGTGGGGAATATTGCGCAATGGGCGAAAGCCTGACGCAGCGACGCCGCGTGGGGGATGAAGCTTCTCGGAGTGTAAACCCCTTTCGACCCGGACGAATGACCCGCAAGGGTTTGACGGTACGGGTATAAGAAGCCCCGGCTAACTACGTGCCAGCAGCCGCGGTAATACGTAGGGGGCCAGCGTTGCTCGGAATTACTGGGCGTAAAGGGTTCGTAGGTGGTGCGGCAAGTTGGAAGTGAAATCTCTGGGCTTAACCCAGAGGCTGCTTTCAAAACTGCCGTGCTCGAGTGCGAGAGAGGCCAGTGGAATTGCAGGTGTAGCGGTGAAATGCGTAGATATCTGCAGGAACACCCGTGGCGAAGGCGGCTGGCTGGATCGCAACTGACACTGAGGAACGAAAGCTAGGGGAGCAAACAGGATTAGATACCCTGGTAGTCCTAGCCCTAAACCATCGGAACTTGGGGTGGCCCGCGTAGGCGGGTCGTCCCGTAGCTAACGCGTTAAGTTCCGCGCCTGGGGAGTACGGTCGCAAGACTGAAACTCAAAGGAATTGACGGGGGCCCGCACAAGCGGTGGAACATGTGGTTCAATTCGACGCAACGCGAAGAACCTTACCTGGGCTTGAACCGCTACTGACCAACGGTAGAAATATCGTCTTCCCGCAAGGGACAGTAGTAGAGGTGCTGCATGGCTGTCGTCAGCTCGTGCCGTGAGGTGTTGGGTTAAGTCCCGCAACGAGCGCAACCCTTACTCGTAGTTGCTACCCGCAAGGGAGAACTCTACGAGGACTGCTCCGGATAACGGAGAGGAAGGTGGGGATGACGTCAAGTCAGCACGGCCTTTATGTCCAGGGCTACACACGTGTTACAATGCACGGTACAGACTGTTGCGAACCCGCGAGGGGGAGCTAATCGGATAAAACCGTGCTCAGTTCGGATTGCAGTCTGCAACTCGGCTGCATGAAGCTGGAATCGCTAGTAATGGCGTATCAGATCGACGCCGTGAATACGTTCCCGGGCCTTGTACACACCGCCCGTCACATCACGAAAGTGAGCTGTACTAGAAGTCGCGCAGCTAACCGCAAGGAAGCACGCGCCCAAGGTATGGCCCATGATTGGGGTGAAGTCGTAACAAGGTAGCCGTAGGAGAACCTGCGGCTGGATCACCTCCTTTCTAAACATAGCGGCAAACGATCCTGTGCAGGTGTGCAGGTGATGTTGCCCAAGCTTCGGAGCCTCTCACGGGGATCCGAGGTAATCGCTCGAACGATTCGACCTTCGAGCGGGTTCTGTCAGATCTCATCGACCCAGTTTTTCAAAGAGCTTACCTAAGTGCGAAAGCCCGCCATTTTGGCGGGCTTTTTCATTTGTACTGGAAGGCAAAACAAGGATGCGCAAACGAAAAAAGAAGCTTCCAAATATCGCGCTGACGATGTAGATACTCCGGACAAGAAAAGCGAGAGTCCGTTTGAGAAATTTTGAGGCATCGGGATTCCCGGAATTCCGCGCGGCAGGAAAGCGACCATCCGTTGGTATCGAGAGATGCGCGGGTGGTGACCGTGTAATGTAAAGTGTGCAGTGAGGAGCTATTCGTAGGAGGAGCGCCGTTTCGGGACACACATCACATAACAGCTTCGTAAGAAGCTGCAGTTCGCGGTCTACTTCCTACCGCTTGCGCGAGAAGTTTCGCCGAAACCTTCTCCACTTCCTTTTTATAAGCGTAATGCGCAGATCCAGAATTAAACAAACGACAAAGTAGAGTTTCAAGCGAAACCGCTCGGCGGATTCTAATAACCCCATTGGGGCCTCCTTAAAGAGCAAAAGCCGCCCGGCATTAAGCCAGGCGGCTCAAAATCTTGTTAGAATTTCAATGTTCCCAAATAAAAAAAGCGCCCAAACTACGTGGCGCTGTGTTGTCGCAACTTTCTTTCAAAGCTTAAACTAGGGGGGGTTCGGTTCTTCGCGGATACACTTCTCCCAGCAATCTCTATCCTATCGATTGGCTCGGGGTCGTCAACTCATTTCCCGCCCTTCTTCAACCCGGGTGGTACCCATCAGTTATCGGTGCAGGGTGCCCGTTTCGCGGCGCTGGCAGGGAGAATGCTATTGGTTTTCCGACCTTCAGTTTCATTATCGAAACCTCCTTGCAAATAAAGTCCGCATCAAATGGCTCGGCCACAGTGGGAACAGAACTTCGCTTGTGGGCCAATACCACGACCACAACCCGGACACAGCGGTTCGGCGGGGCCAATAGTTCTCTTTTCAAGTGGATTTTTCCGGCGCACTCGCCATCGGCCTAGTTCCCAAGTAGCGAAAAGAACGATTGCGAAATCAACGCTTGCTGCACCGATCATCCCGGCCACGTCCCCAACCCCAATCAATCCCAAGACGATAAAGAAAGCGACCACTAGGCCAAGCGCGGTCAGAAAAAGAAGCGTATCCTTCTTGCTGGATCTCTTTCCACCATTGCGCCGGTATCGCCAATCTGATATCGCGCCCAAAATCGCAAGAACCAGGGCAATAAAGGGCAAAGGAAGTGGCGCGGATGTGGGTGTGGAGGTTGTTTGAAGAAGCATAGGCAGGAGCCTCTGTGCAGCGGATTCTACCCCGGAGCGTTCCATTTGGGCACATTGAAAATTGCCCGATCCTCGCGCCGGATGCGCCAGCCATTGAATTTGCGGGTGCCCCATCCTTGCGCCTTTTGCAAGGGTGGGGTTTTGAGGTCCGCCTACACGATGATTGAAATCTTGACTTGTGCTGACTCGCGTTCAAGTGGGATGGGATCTTTCGCTTTCTTCAAGCCTTCGATGTCACAGTGGATGGCGTCCTTGGCCGTGTCTCGCGCGTGCTCCAAGCCCTTGCCCTCCGTCACAAGTCCAGGGAGGGCGGGGGACCGTCACAGTGTAGCCGCCGTGTTCGTTCGTTTCGAAAAATGCGGTGTATTCGCGCTTCCTCTTATTCCTGTTTTTCATGGATACATTCTAAATCAAACACTTTGTGCCGACTTGTCATTCCGAGGGCCTGTTCTTGGCCCGAGGAATCTCTCCTTCTTTGGAGAAAAGCACAGAGAGATTCCTCGGGCCAAGAACGGGCCCTCGGAATGACAGCAAGCCCGTGTTAAACGGGCAATAGGGTTTATCGACCCCGGTCAGGCAATTGGATCCCCTGTTATCGTTGCAGAAACTTCATTTCCGCAAAGTAAGGAGGAGGGTGTTATAGTAAGGAGGAGGGAGAACCTTCGTGAAAAAGCAAGCTCGAATCACGAGTAAGAGGCAGATCACCGTGCCATTTGAGATTTGCCGCGCCTTGAGCGTGCGGCCTGGCGACAAGCTGGAATTTGAGACAAACGGGACGGACTGCCACGTCCGTCCCGTGCGAACCGAGAGCCCGTTTGAGAAATATCGGGGAATCGGCAATCCCGGAATTCCCCGCGGCAAGAAGGCCATTCTCAAATATATTCGCGAAATGCGCGGCCATGACGACTGCGGTTGATACCAATATCTTTGTTGTGCTTTGGGACCGGGAAGACGACCTGAATCTTCCCGTGCGGTCCGCGCTGGATGCGGCGTTGGGGCGCGGAGGCCTAATCGCTTCGGCCCCGGTGTATGCCGAACTGCTTGGCTTTCCTTCGAGAAACGAAGAATTTCTCGACGATTTCTTTCGGGAATCAGGCATCGTGGTGGATTGGAGCATGGATGAAATGATCTGGCGAACTGCAGGGCGCGCCTTTCAAGCATATTCGGCTCGCCGGCGGTCGCATGCCGATCCCGGACCGCGACGCATTCTTGCGGACTTCCTGATTGGCGCCCACGCCGTCCGACATGGAATCCCTCTTCTCTCGCTCGATAACCGCCTCTATCGCGCGGCATTCCCGCGTCTTACGATTTTGACCGTAAAGGACTTGTAGGTATCCGACCAAATCCCCGCCACTCCGCTTTTAGCAGTTGCCGGGTGCGCCAGCCTTTGAAATTGCGGCTGCCCCATCCTTGCGCCTTTTATGGGAGTGAAACAAACCACCGGGAGATCTGATCCGGCGAACTGCGGCGGTTTCGTCTGCGGGGATTTCATTTTGGGAAGAACTGTTTCAAAAAGGAACTCCAGCTAACTTTCACAACTGCAAAGAAAAGCGAAGGTCCGGCGAAAAAAGGAGAAGCGAGATCTGATCATCGATTGCAAGGAAACCACTTATTTTGCTCCCAATTTGGAACTCCTTCCTAGCGCGATATGTTCGCGTCTGGAACATGAACTGCAGCCAAAGCCATCCGCGAGGGGATTGATGTCGATGAGTTCCAAACGGAATCGCGGACGAGAATCGCCTCGGACGTGTCGCAACTACCAAGACTACTTGGTGCAGAGCCTCGGAACGCCAGATGGCTTGCGCGCCCTCAGCGAATTGGTTAGCAATGCGGTCTTTGGCGGTGCAATCATCTTCGTGCTTCTAAGCGAACATCCTTTTTGCGAAACATTTCTCCGGATTGCCGCTGCATTGGCCCTGAGCAGGGCCGTCTTCAGAGTCGAGCGGCGGCATAAGCAAGAGCAGGACTGATCGAATCGAATCCTTGCCTGATCGCACGTCACCCTAGGCTTTATTCATCGTATTAACCGCTGCCTCTGCCTTAAATCCACCCTGCGTTCCTGGCGGTGCAATGTAAGGGACGATGTGAGCAAATTGTGATCGAGGAAGCTAGGATGACGAGCACGGGCAAGGTGACGGTACCCGTTGAGATCAATTATCACACTATAGGAATGGCGGGGGAGCGGCTCACGCGCGCAGCAGGCGCATCAGGCCTGTGGCGGCGTGCGATAGCTTTGCGCCGCGGCGCGACACCAAGTAGAGCGAGCGCGGCATCTTCAGCTGGCGGATGCGGACTTCGGCCAGGAGCTTTCTTTCCACTTCCCAGCGGACGCACATGCGCGGGACGATGGCCACGCCCATGCCCATTTGCACGAAGCGCTTGATGCTTTCGATCGTGGGCATTTCGATGTCGCGGTGCAGCGGAACGCGGTGCTTCTCGAAGAGTTGAATGACTCGCGAGCGGTAGGGCGACTCCACGTTGTGCGCGATGAAGGTTTCCTCGCCGAGTTCCTTGATGTCCACCGAGCGTCGGCGCGCCAGCTTGTGCTTTGGCGGGACTACGAACGTCAGTTCGTCTTGCAGGATTTCTACGGCCGCGAGCTTTGCATCCTGCGGGACGTACGAGACTGTGCCGAGGTCCAGGCGATAATTCAACACCTCCTGCGGGATGTCGCGCGAAAGCGTGCGGTGCATGATCAGCTTCACGCCGGGGTAGAGTTTTCGGTAGCGCGCGAGGGCCGGGAGAAGCGCGTGGATCGAGCTTTCGTTCACTCCCAAGCGAAGTTCGCCGCGGCCCAGGCTTTTGAGGTCTTCCATTCCGCTCTGGATTTCGTCGCGCAGGTTGAGCAGGCGCTCGGCGTAGTCGCGCAGGAGTTCGCCGGCGTCGGTGAGTTTGACCTGGCGCGCGCCGCGGACGAGCAGCGGCTGGCCTACCGATTCTTCGAGCTTGCGGATGACGATGCTCACCGCGGGCTGCGTGCGGTAGAGTCTTTCCGCCGCGCGGGAAAAACTCTGCTCTTTCGCTACGGTCAAAAATACGTGCAGTTGGGATAGGTCCATGGGTCCTTTCGAGTAGCTTCAAGTAGCACAGACTTCAGTCTGTGGGGGTTGGTCCTTGCAAGGACTAAAAACCCACAGACTGAAGTCTGTGCTACTGGTGCCCGATTCAGCTTCAATATTCCTATAATTAGAGTTTATAGAACACTTATGCACTATAAATCAAATCAAGGATTCAAGATAGGCGGATCAAACGGCGGCGCGACCTGATTTTGTCGTGAAGTAAGCGGCGAGAAATAGAAAAGCAAAAATCCAGTCCACGGAGCCGATCGTGAGGACGGAAAGCGGGAGGCGGCGCCCGGAGAAAAGAACGACCAGCGCAATCCCGTAGCTGGCTTTTTCAAGAATGGACGGCAGGATCATCGCGCGGTACCGCACGGGACCCGTCGACAGCACCAGAAACAACACTTGCCAGGCCAGGCCCGCTCCTAGAAATCCGTAGAAATATTCCGCGTGCGTAATCGCCGGCGGCGTTTCCCGCCCGATTTTGTCCTCCATGAAATAGATCGGCGTGAGGATCGGCAAACCGTAAATACCCGCGACGAAAAACACGATCTTCGCGAATCACATGTTCGCCCACTCCGATCTTTATTTCGTCATTGGGCGCGCGGAAATATGATGTCGATGAAGCGTGCCTCTTTATCGCGGCGGTTCTGGTAGATGCGCTCGTGACCGGTTCCAGCGTCGATCCAAACGAAGTCGCCCGGCTGCAAAGACTTCTCCGACTCCTTCGCGGATCCCGAAGAGATCGAGGCGGCGTCCAGCACGACAATCACTTGGGAGTTGTCGTGGGCCGCGGGAGACTCCGCCAAGTTCATCGATTGGTGCGGAAGCACGCGCACGAGATGCACGCGAGTCTCGCCGGACTCGAGTAGCGGCTGGCTGGTGTACGCGGGGGAAGCCTTTGCGAGAGTATCCGGGCAATTCAACGGCTGGCCAGGGAGAATGGCTGCGCAGACATTATGGAAGCCTGTCTGGGGCCGCATGAGCTCAACGGCAACCGTGTGGTACGGCGTGTCCCCGTCGACGTGGGTTGAGTGGACGTAACCGGACCGCTGCAAGCGGACCTGGGCGTCAAGATTCTTTGAGTGCACGTCCGGCTTGCCGGGTACGCCGACGGTAACGAGCTGATCGCCAATGGCGATAGCGATCGTATCCTGGTCGTGGCGGTGCAAAATGATCGAGTCTCCCGGAGAAACGCGCACGTCGAACACCTTCACATAGTCATTGTGAAGGGCCAGATGGTGGTGAGGCTCCTGGTCCATCGTAATGACGTCAGGAACTTGGGCAAAAAGCGGCACCGGCAGGAGACACATCGCGGCCAGCCAAGCAGCGTTAGTTTTCATAGGTTTTCTCATCTTGGGCTATCAATCTATGTCGGATCGGATGTCCAGTCAACTCACCGCGTAAGTCCTTCTACAACAAATATATACAGAGATGCCAGGCTTTCTATTTATCTGCCTGGCCGCCTCCTAATTTGAGCATGTAACACAGAATTAACATTCCTCTCACAGGCCATTAAGCCCTTGCCGATAGTGTCCGCAGTGCCCGGGAGTGTCTGAGGAGCGCCCCGACTCGAAGAAAGGAAATTAACCTTTCTGAGAAGAGGTCGCGCAACCGAACATTCCGCCGAGGCGTAGTCAAAGTGGGCCGTTCCCCGGTGGGGGATGGGGTCATCTCAATCAAACAAGTGATCTCGCGCAATTGCTCGGGGGGAATATTGGAAGCACCAGGCAATCCCAATTCAGATTTATGGATGAAAACCAGTCCGAGGACTTCATTTTCAGGAGGAAATGAAATGCGAGTATTCGCAGCAGTGTTGCTGAGCATGAGTGTCGCGGCAATGCCTCTTTTGGCACGCAATGCCGGCGAGACAGGAAAGGAAGACACGCCCGCGGCGGTGAGTAGCACTTCAGCCTTGCCAGATAAGCCCACGGCAGTGAAGCCGGAAGCTTCGGCCATCGAGAGCGAGATGCAGGATCTTCGCAGCCTTGTGGAGGAACAAAGGGCGGAACTTGATTCGCAGCGCGCCGCGCTGAAGGCACAGCAGCTCAAGATGGACGCTTTAGAGGAAAAACTGGGCGCAGCGCCGTCAGAACCAGCTAGCAGCCCAGTCACCCCGGCCACGGCGATCACCGCTTCGACGCCTGCGTCATCTGCCGCCGTAACGCCGGGAACTGTAGCGGCGACCGCGACGGCCGCAATGTCAGCGCAAGACAACGGCGAAAAACCCTCGCCGCTGTTTTTCAAGATTGGATCCGCTGAGTTTATCCCGCTCGGTTTCCTGGACGCCACGAGCATATTCCGTTCCACGAACATGACGACTCAGGGTGGTGGCAGTATCGGAACCAGCTTCGGGTCGATTCCGTTCAACAACACGATCCTGGGCCGCGATTCTGAAGAGAAGTTCTCGACACAAAACTCGCGAATTGGTTTGAGGGTCGAGTCCGATGCCGGCGGGGGACACGTAACTGGATATCTCGAGGCGGACTTTTTGGGTTACCTGGCTCCCAGTGGCAACGTTACGAGTAACAGCGATTCCCTCCGCATGCGCCTTTACTGGGTGGACTACAGGTATCACAAGATTGAAGTTCTCGGCGGGCAATCGTGGAGTTTGCTGACTCCTAACCGCGTCGGGCTTTCCGCGCTGCCTGGGGACCTCTTCTACGGTCAGGAAATGGACACGAACTACCTTCTGGGCTTGACTTGGGCTCGTCAAACGGGCATTCGGGTCATTCTCCACCCGACCAACAATTGGGCGATCGGCGTTTCTGCTGAAAACCCTCAGCAGCTCCTTCCAAGTACTGTGGTCTTTCCCTCGACCGTGCCAGCAGCAGCCCAATTGAACGGCTACGGCGGGCAGTTTGACTCCATCAGCGGCAACACCAGCAGCGCAACGGGCGTCAACAACACGAGTATTCCCAACCTCGCCCCCGACCTCATCGTAAAGACGGCGTTCGACGCCGACCCCGGTGGTCACCACATCCATTTCGATGTGGCAGGGCTGCTGCGCACATTCAGGGCCGTAAACCTGGTCTCCTCACCGTCCAGCGGACTGACGCCAGCGAACACCAACTACACTACGATCCATGGCGGAGGCATCGCTGCCACTTTAAACATCGAGTTGATCAAGAACTTGCGGCTCATCGCCACGTCGTTCTATAGCGACGCCGGTGGCCGGTACATCGCCAGCACTGCCGGCCCGGATCTGATTGTTCGGCCCGACGGCAACTTGTCGGGGATTCACTCCGGATCAGGAATTGGCGGGTTCGAATATCAAATCACTCCGAAGTTTCTGCTGTACGGGTACTACAGCGGGGCATATTTCGGAAGGAACGTTGGCCAGGTTGTGACTACGCCCACGCCCACTAACGGTGCAGCTGCAGGCACATGCACCGTGACTACCAATTCCGGATACGGTTTCTATCCGGGTACTTCGGTCGCCACCGGCACGGCTGTCTGCCCTGGTACACCTGGTGGTTCCAATAACTCCACCGACAGATATCTATACGAACCGACGATCGGTTTTGTCCAAACATTTTGGAGGAATCCGAGCTATGGCGACCTCAAGGTAATCACACAATACTCTTACGTCTCGCGGACACCGTGGCTTGTCACTGCCGGCTCTCCGGCAACCGCTCACACCGGCATGGTGTACGTCGACCTGCGCTACGACCTCCCGTAGGGCTGGCCGAACAAGCATCAAGGGAAACGAACAACTCCAGGGCGGGCGCCGGAATTCCGGCCTCGCTCTGGAGTTTTGTTTTTAGTAGGACAGGCTTCCAGCCTGTCGGGTTTCGTTGGGAGCTGCAGCGGAAAGGCGACAGGCTGGAAGCCTGTCCTACTCGGCGTCGGGATCGTAATTCAAATTTGGAGCGAGCCAGCGCTCGACGATGCGCAAATCGAGGCCTTTGCGGCGGCTGTAATCCTCGACCTGGTCGCGGCCGATTTTTCCGACGGCGAAATATTTCGATTCGGGATGCGAAAAGTAGAAGCCGCTTACCGAGGCCGCCGGATACATAGCGAAATTTTCCGTCAGCGTGATGCCCGTGTTTTTTTCCGCGCAGAGCAGATCGAAGAGCGGGCGTTTTTCGGTGTGATCGGGCAGCGCGGGATATCCGGGCGCGGGACGAATGCCGCGGTACCGTTCGCGGAGAAGGTCGTCATGGCTCAGATTCTCATCCTTGCCGTAACCCCATTCCTTGCGCGCGCGTTTGTGCGTGAGTTCGGCGAGGCCCTCGGCGAGGCGGTCGGCGAGAGCCTTGGCCATCAGCGCGTTGTAATCGTCATTGTCTTTTTCAAATTTCGCGACCAGCGGTTCGATGCGCAATCCCGCGGTGACCGCGAACAGGCCAAGATAATCCATGCGGCCGCTCTCGCGCGGCGCGACGAAATCCGCCACGGCGTAGCTGGGGTCCTGGTTGCCTTTCACCAGCTGCTGCCGTAACGTGTGGAACGTCGTGAGCAAATGGCGCGATTCGTCCGCGTAGACTTCGATGTCATCCTGAATGCTGTTCGCGGGGAAAAATCCGATCACGGCTCGCGCTTCGAGCAATTTTTCGCGCACGATGCAAGCAAGCAGCTTTTGGCCGTCGTCGAACAGCTCCTTCGCTTTCGGGCCCACGCCTTCCTGCTCGAAAATTTTCGGATAAATCCCGCGCAGCTCCCAGGCGTGGAAAAACGGCGTCCAGTCGATGTAGGGAACGATTTCATCGAGCGGCACCGGATTGTACACACGCGTTCCGAGGAAAGAAGGCCGCGGCGGCTCGTACGCGGACCAATCGTAAACGGGCTTCTTATTCCGCGCCTCCGCGAACGGCAAAAGAGGCTGCGCCTTCCGCGAGGAATGTTTTTCCCGCGCGCGCTCCTGTTCCTTGCTGTTCTCTTCCGTGAAATTATTTTTCATCTCGGCGCTGAGCAAACTCCCCACGACGCCGACGGCGCGCGATGCGTCTTGCACATGGATGACCGGCTGGCGGTACGATGGCGCGATTTTCACGGCCGTGTGCGTGCGGCTGGTCGTCGCGCCGCCGATCAGCAGCGGAACAGTGAATCCTTCGCGCTCCATTTCCTTCGCCACGTGCGTCATTTCCTCGAGCGAAGGCGTGATGAGGCCGCTCAGTCCGATCAGATGCGCGCCCGTTTCGCGCGCGGTCTTCAGGATCTTGTCGGCCGGCACCATTACGCCGAGGTCGATCACTTCGTAATTGTTGCAGCCCAGCACCACGCCCACGATATTTTTGCCGATGTCGTGGACGTCGCCCTTCACGGTGGCCATGACGATGCGGCCCTTGACGGACACGCCGCCCGCCTGCTTTTCCGCTTCGAGGTAAGGCTGCAGATACGCGACCGCTTTTTTCATCACGCGCGCGCTCTTCACCACCTGCGGCAGAAACATGCGCCCCGATCCAAAGAGATCGCCGACCACGTTCATCGCATTCATCAGCGGGCCTTCGATCACCGCGAGCGGCTTGCCGAATTTTTGCCGCGCCTCTTCGGTGTCTTCCTCAATGTAATCGGTGACGCCCTTCACGAGCGCATGGGTGAGGCGTTCCTCGAGCGTGCCCTTCCGCCAGGAGTCTTCCTCCACCACTCCTTTTTCTTTTGCTTTTACGGTTTCCGTGAACGCCAGCAAACGTTCGGTCGCGTCGGGACGCCGGTTGAGCAATACGTCCTCGACGAGAATCAGCAGGTCCTTCGGAATCTCTGCGTAGACCGCGAGCTGGCCCGCATTCACGATGGCCATATCGAGGCCGGCCTGAATCGCGCGGTACAGAAACGCGGAGTGCATCGCTTCGCGCACCACGTTCTGGCCGCGAAAAGAAAACGAAATGTTGCTGACGCCGCCGCTCACCCTCGCATAGGGGAGCTTGGCCTTGATCTGCCGCGCGGCCTCGATGAAATCGACGGCGTAATTGTTATGCTCCTCGATGCCCGTCGCCACGGTCAGAATATTCGGATCGAAAATAATATCTTCCGGAGCGACGCCGGCCTCTTCCGTGAGAATCCGGTAGGCTCTCCCACACACTTCCATCTTGCGCGCGAGCGAATCCGCCTGGCCCTTTTCATCGAACGCCATCACGACCATGGCCGCGCCGTAGCGCCGGACGAGACGCGCGCGCTGCCGGAAGGCCTCTTCGCCTTCCTTCAGGCTGATGGAATTCACGATGCCACGGCCCTGAATGCATTTCAGGCCGGCCTCGATGATTTTCCAATTGGAGCTGTCAATCATGATCGGCACGCGGGCGATGTCCGGTTCCGCGGCGATGTGGTGAAGAAATGTGGTCATGGCCTGCTCGGAATCGAGCATGGCTTCGTCCATGTTGATGTCGATGATCTGTGCGCCGTTTTCGACTTGCTGCCGCGCCACGGAGAGCGCCGCTTCGAGTTCGCCGGCGAGAATCAGCTTGGAAAATCTGGGAGAGCCGGTGACGTTGGTGCGCTCGCCGATGTTGACGAAGCGCGAATCCGGCCGCAGCACCAGCGGCTCGAGCCCGCTGAACCGAGTGTAGCGCTCCGGCTTGGAGAGAACGTGCGGCGGGATTCCGCGCACCGCCTCGGCAATCGCGCGGATGTGCGCGGGCGTAGATCCGCAGCAGCCGCCGGCGATGTTCAGCCAGCCGTTGGATGCGAAATCGCGCAGATCGGCGGACATCGATTCCGGCGTCTCGTCAAATCCGCCGAACGCATTGGGAAGCCCCGCGTTCGGATGGCAACTGATGTGGACGGGCGCGAGATGCGAAAGCTCCTCGATGTACGGGCGCATTTGCTTCGCGCCGAGGGCGCAGTTGATGCCCACGCTCAGGAGATCCATGTGCGAAACCGAAATCCAGAACGCTTCGACCGTCTGTCCGGAAAGCGTGCGCCCGCTCTGGTCGGTGATGGTGACGGACACCATGACCGGTACGCGCCGCCCGGAGGCTGCGAAACATTCGTCGTTGTATTGGCTGATGGCGAAAAGCGCGGCCTTGGCGTTCAGCGTGTCGAAAATTGTTTCGAGCAGCAGAAGATCGGCGCCGCCTTCGATTAGGCCGCGCGCCTGTTCGTAATAGACTTCGCGCAATTTGTCGAAGGTGACGCCGCGCGAGGCGGGGCTGTTCACATCCTGCGACATCGAGGCGGTGCGGTTGGTCGGTCCCATCGATCCCGCGACGAGACGGTATTGGCCGGGATGCGCGGCTTCGTATTCGTCGGCCACCGCCCGCGCGATTTTCGCGCCCGCGACGTTGAGTTCGTGAGTGTGTTTTTCGAGGCCGTAATCGAGCGCGGAAATTCCATTCGCGTTGAACGTGTTGGTCTTGATGATGTCGGCGCCGGCTTCGAGGTACTGACGCTGAACGGCCTGCACGATGCCCGGCTGCGTGAGGTTGAGCACGTCGAAGTTCCCGCGCAGGTCGCGCGGGTGCTTCAGAAATTGCGCGCCGCGAAACGCCGCTTCCTCCAGCTGCTGCGCCTGGATCATCGTGCCCATGGCGCCGTCCAAAATGACGATCCTCTCCTTCAGGAGATTCTTCAGCGCGGCGATTCGTGTTTCTGTCCGATCCAACGTGCGTCTCCCAAATGCAAAGTGGCCAAGGAATTGGGCCGGTAGAGTTATTGCGGGCCGCACTCTTCAAAAGAGTGCTACAAATGTCTCTCATGTAGTTTACCGGAGAGAGCTTCATGGCCTACGGACATTCTCGCATCCTGATTTCATGCCAGCAAACCGCGTTCTTCCCATTGACCTCTGGCAAGCGCCGGGAGTACACTTTCAGTATATGAGAACAAGGGCCTCATTTATCGCTGGCGGGATTGCCTTGGCGATCTGCGTCGTCTGTCCCCTCGTCGATCTGTTCGATCAATGGGATCACGCTCTGCAAACTGGAAATGATACCGAATACCCGCTGGTGATCCTGGCCCTGTGCGTGGGAGCCGCATTTGTGCTGGGGCGGCTGCTTGTTACGCTCACCCCGAACCTCCCATTGTCCAGCATCCGTTACGCGCTTCAATTCGCCTTGAATTCATTGCCTTTTATAATTCGTCCCACGGCATCGTCCCTGGCTTCAGCGAGTCCCCCGCTTAGCCTCCGTATCTAGAGCTGCGCCCAAAATTCCGTCACAAACACACCTTAGCGGTCTGGCCGTCGTCCGTTCGCAAACGAACGATAAGGCTATGGCAGACGCTTGATGAATGTCCGTTTTTCTATGTTACCGAGGACAAGGCTATGGAATACGCAATCGATACGGCGGCGGCGAACCACGATATTGCGGTTCGGTGCCGCGGGGTGACCAAAACGTACGGAGCGGGTGAAGCCAGTGTGATGGCGCTGCGCGGCATTGACCTTGACGTGCGTCGCGGCGAACTGCTCATGGTCGTTGGACCTTCCGGTTGCGGAAAAACCACGCTCATCTCTGTCATTGCGGGAATCCTGGACCAGGATTCCGGCCAATGCGAAGTATTCGGCCACGATTTAAAGGACATGCATCAGAGGGAGCGCGCGCAGTTTCGCGGCATGTCGATCGGCTTTGTATTCCAGCTTTTCAACTTACTGCCTGCGCTAAACGCAATCGAGAACGTGGCCGTACCCCTGCTGATTAACGGCATGGCTCGCAAGAAAGCGGAAGCCCGTTCGGAAGAAGTACTGAAAACGGTTCGTCTCGGCACGCGCTTGGATGCGCTTCCGGAGAAGCTCAGCGGTGGACAGCAGCAGCGCGTGGCGATCGCGCGCGCGCTGGTGCATGAACCGAAGCTGATCGTTTGCGACGAGCCCACCAGCAACCTCGATCACGTGACCGGCCGGAGCATGATGGAGCTCCTGCGAAACGTTGCCAAAAGCCCGGACAGGGCGCTCATCGTGGTGACTCACGATCCGCGCATCTTCGAATTTGCCGACCGCATCGCCCACATGGACGACGGAAAGATAATCGAGATCGTCGATAGTAGAAATAAGGAGCGCCTACAATGATTCGCAAACTCGTGCTTCCCCTCCTGGCGGTCATCGGCTTTGGCGTCGCCATCGCCATGGTCCTTAGAGGCAACCAGACTGCGCCTGCCGCCCCGCCTGTCGTCCACCCTGCCAGCACGCCGTTTTCCTCCTATGTTTTCGGTCCAGGCATTGTCGAAGCCAGCACGGAAAACATTGCCATCGGCACACCGGTCTCCGGCATCGTGACGGCCGTTTATGTGAAGTGGGGAGATCGTGTAAAGATCGGAGCGCCCCTGTTTAAAGTCGACACGCGCGATCTGGAAGCCCAAATCCTTCCCGCGAACGCCAAAGTCAAGGAGGTGGAAGCCCAGTTATTGCCGGCAGCCGCCAAGGTCAAGGAGGCGGAGGCAACTTTGGCAAAGGCAGAGAATCGGCTGAAGGTCGGAGAGGGCTTGGAACTTGGAGTGTCCATCAGTGGCGAGGAAATGGCCAACAGACGGTTGGATGTCGGGATTAATGAGGCGATTGTTGCCTCGGCCGAAGCGCAAGTTGAGCAAATCAACGCTCAGGTCGCATCAGCCAAAGCCCAGGTCGAGCAGATCGAACGCGAGATCGGATTGCGCACAATTCGTGCCCCTATTTCCGGACGTATCCTCCAGATGAAAACGCGCCTGGGCGAGTACGCGCAGAGCGGCGTTCTTAGCACGCCCTTGATGTTGCTTGGGGATGACACCAGATTGCACGTGCGCGTGGACATTGATGAGAACGATGCCTGGAGATTCCAGCCCTGCGCATCGGCAATGGCTTCGGTGCGCGGCAACCCGGAGATCAAGACGCCGCTGCAGTACGTGCGAACCGATCCCGATGTCATCCCCAAAGTGACGCTTACTGGCGATACCACGCAACGCACGGACACTCGAGTCCTGCAAGTAATCTACAGCTTCGACCCTGCCTCGCTGCCTCTCTATGTGGGCCAGCTGATGGACGTGTTCATCGAAGCCGCTCCGACGGGCGGAGCGACATCGGGCCCGCAACATCCGGCACGGCCGTGCGGCGATCCGTCAGGCGAGAATCGCAAGCCCGAGGCCACTGACAGGAGGAAACCCTAAAATGCTGCGCGTCGCCATGAAAATGCTCCTGGGAGACCGCGCGAAGTACGTGGGTTTGCTCTTCGGCATCACGTTTACTTCGTTCCTGGTCACGTTCGCCGTCTCATACCTCTGCGGTTTTCTGACGCGCGGATTCGCTCTTGTCGCCGAGAACCCGAGTGCAGACGTGTGGGTGATGGATCCGGCGGTGGAATCCACGGAATTAATGACGAACATCCCCGATTCGGCGCTCTCCCGCGTCCGCAGCGTTGGAGGCGTAGCGTCGGCTGTTCCGCTCGCGGTGGCGACAGTGGACGCGCGGTTTCCTAACGCGCGATTTCAATCATTTCAACTCATCGGCGTCGATGACTCCTCTCTCTTTGGGCTTCCCCCGCTGCGAGATGGAGTTTCACCTGCGGTCCTGCGCACTCCCGACGCGGTCGTGGTCGATCCAGGTGGAACGGACGGAAAGCTTGAAACCCCTATTTCGGCGGCAGATCAATGGACATTCGGACAGCCGCATCTTGACGCACCGACGCGTGAACTGGCTTCAGGTGATCAGCTGCTCGTAAACGATCACCGCGTTGTCGTCAGGGGCCGTGCCAAGGCACTGCCCCGATACCCCCCGCAGGTTCTGATGTACACCACGCTCTCGAATGCCTCGCGCCTGCTGCCTCCGGAGCGGCACTTGCTGACTTTTGTGTTGGCGCAGGCTGCCCCAAGCGTGTCGCCGCGGGAACTGGCCGCACGAATCGAGGCGCAGACGGGCCTGAAAGCGCGCTCCTCGGATGACTTCAAAGTGGATACCGTCAATTGGTTGTTGATCAACTCCGAAGATGTTGGCGACATGGCCTCGATGGTTTCGATCGCCATGTTGGTGGGATTTGGCGTCACCGGAGTCATGCTGTACATGTTCACTACAGACAGCCTGAAGCAATACGCGGTGCTCAAGGCCATGGGCGCGAATTCGAGATTGCTGCTCGCCATGATTTTTGCGCAGTCCGGTCTGTGTGCGCTTCTGGGCACGGGCCTCGGCCTCGGGTTGTGCGCCATCGTTGGCCAGATCGCCATCGTGGAGTTCGACTATCCGTTCCGCATGATGTGGTTCACGCCGGTATTTGGGTGCCTGATGGTCGTACTCGTAAGCGTCGTGGCCGCGGCCATCAGCGCCCGCCCAGTGCTGAAGCTTGAGCCCGGCATGGTATTCGCAGGACGTTAGCTGGTCGGCACCAGAGGAATTTACAGGGAGAAACGCTCAATGAACGCAACCTGGAAACGAATCGTTCCTCTGGCCACAATTTGTTTGTTGGCCGGGTGTGCTGTGCAGCGATACACGCCGGCTCCTCTTGATGCCGGTACAACAGCCTCCCAGTTTGAATCGCGGAGTCTTGCGGATGCAGGTCTGCGATTTTTTGAGGAAAGTAATCTCGGTTACCCCGTGTCTCCTTGGCCGCCCAAGAGTTGGGACCTGCAAACACTTTCGCTGGCTGCTTTATATTTCAATCCTGCTCTAGACCTGGCTCGGGCGCGGCTCGCTACCGCAGAGGGAGCCATAGTGACGGCCAAGGCCCGGCCCAATCCTACCTTTGACTTGGTGCCGGGCGTCCCGGCTCCCTATTTGCTGACCCAAGATTTTCTCTTTCTGATTGAGACTGCGGGCAAGCGAGGACGCCGCGTTCAAATCGCCCAGAACCTTGATCAAGCGGCTCAATTGGACCTTGCCGATTCCGCTTGGACTGTCGTCATGGGCGTTCGTTTGGCACTGCTGAATTATGTCGCTACCTCTCGAAATCTGGAAGTTCTTCGGTCGGAGGAGAGGGATCGAGGAGATCAAGTCGCTATCTTGGAACAAGTTTTGTCGGCCGGAGAAATAACAAGGCTGGATGTGGACTTCGCGCGGATGGAGGCTTCCAAGACACAAGTGGCTATCCGCACGGCTGAGGGCCAGACGGCCGACGCCAGGGCCGCTCTGGCGGCCGCCATTGGCATTCCCGTGGCGGGACTCGATGGAGCGGAGTTCTCGTGGCCCAACATGGACACGCCGCCACCGCTAGAATCGCTTTCGGCGGATCAGGTCCAGCGGGACGCCGTGCTCAATCGCTTGGATATTCGGCGCTCGCTTGCGCAATATGCGGCCGCTGAAGCCGCCGTGCACTCGGAAATTGCCAAACAATACCCAAATTTCAATATCGGCCCGGGATATACGTATGAAGAGCGAAACAGTTTCTTTACCGTGGGCTTCTCGACTTCGCTGCCTGTCTTCAATCGAAATCAGGGACCCATCGCGGAGGCCGAGGGCCGCCGCAAGGAAGTTGCGGCGGCGTTTGTGCAAACCCAGGCGCAAGTGATTGCAAGGAGCGAACGCGCGCTTGCCGTATACACAGCAGCGCTGAAGGAAGTGGGCGAGGCTCAATCCCTTTATCAGCTGCAAGAAAACCAATTGCAGGTCGTTCAGCAGAGCATCCGCGCCGGCGCCGGCAATCGGCTGAGCCTCGACGCCGTGCAAATTCAACTCTCGGTCTTGGCACGAGCGCGGCTGGATGCCCTGGGGCGCGCTCAACGAGCCCTTGGCGATCTCGAAGATGCAGTCCAGCGGCCGTTGGATCACGAGGGAATGTTTCAGTTCCAACCCGAATCTCCGGCTCTCAACAAGCAGCCGGAGCATCACTAAAATAAATCGAGGATTTCTTCGTAGCGCTTGAATGGGGGGATCAGGTAGGCGCCGGCAATACCCAGATGACGCGCTCCTCTCGCCCAATCCAGCAATTTGCGCGCGAGTGCGAAACCATGATCGCGCGCGGAGCCGCCCGCGGCCTCGAGCTGCTTCAGCAGCGGCTCTGGAATCACAATGCCGGGCACCTCGTTATGCAGGCGCAGGGCCTGCTTGTAGCTGCTCAGCGGCCACAGGCCAACCAGAATGGGAATCGGCGATTTTCCGCCCATGCGTTTTAGAAATTGCTCCCAGTGCTCGGGATCGAAAATCGGCTGCGTCATGGCGAAGTGCGCGCCGGCTTCAACCTTGGCGTGAAAACGGCGCAGCTCCTCGTCCAGATCCTCGGCGAGAGGATTCACGGCGACTCCGATGGTGAAATTCGTCGCGCCGCCGAGATTTTTTCCGCCCCAATCCTGTCCTTGATTCAGCTTGGCCATCACCTTCACGAGGCCGATGGCATCGACTTCGTATACTCCCAACGATTCCGGATAGCTGCCGAGCGAGGGCGGATCGCCGGTGACGGCCAGGACGTTGCGGACTCCGCCGATGGTCCACGCGCCGAGGAGCATGGCCTGCAAGCCGATCAAATTTGCGTCGCGCGTCGTGAGATGCGGGATCGTTTCGATGCCGCGCGCTTCGAGAGCGCCGGAAAGCGATAGCGCGTCCATGCCCACGCGCGCGAGCGGTCCGCTGTTGACGTCGATGGCGTCCACTTTTTTCGACGCCATCACGTTCTGCACCTGCTCGAGAACGCGATCGATCGACGTTCCTTTCGGTGGATCGATTTCGACCGAAATCACGAATTGCTGCGCCTGAATTTTTCGCCACAAAGCGCTTTCGGGCTCTCGCGCCGCCGTGGGACGCGCCTCAGGCGCTGTTTCAACCGCGGTCACAGCGCGGCCGCCCACCGCCGGATGCATTCCTTCCACCGCGTGGACCATCGCGCGAATATGTTCCGGCGCAGTGCCGCAGCACCCGCCTAGAATTCGCGCGCCCAGCTTGACGGCTTCGCGCGCGAACAGATCGAAATATTCCGGCGAGGATTTCGGATAGATGACGCGATCGCCGGCGCGCTGCGGAAATCCCACATTCGGCATCGCGCTCGTCGGAAACGATCCCGCCGCCGCGGCAAGGTCCTGTAGAATCCGCAAATGGTCCTGCGGGCCCACGGAGCAGTTCGCGCCGATGACCTGCACGCCCCGCTCATGCAAAAGAGCCCAGGCATCTTTCGGCCGGAAGCCGCTGAAGGTGCTGCCCTCTTCGGAGTACGTCATCTCCGCGACGATGGGGAGCTGCGAAAACGAACGAACCGCTTCGATCGCCGCCAGGAGTTCGGCGGGATTTCCGAAAGTCTCCAGAACGAAAAAATCCACGCCGCGCTCTTCAAGCGCCTCGGCCTGCTCGCGAAAGATTTCCCGGAAATGTTCAGGCGTCGCCTCGCGTTCATCCCGGAAGACGCCGAGCGGCCCGATCGATCCGGCGATCAAGACTTCGTGCCGGGCGGCCTCTCGCGCCTCGCGTGCGATCTTGACGCCGCGATGATTGAATTCGCTGACGCGGTCTTCCAACCCAAACGCGGTCAACTTATTCCGGTTCGCCCCGAAGGTGTTCGTTTCGATGATGTGCGCGCCGGCTTCGAGATAGGCCATGTGAATGCGAAACACTTCTTCGGCGCGCGTGGCGTTGAGTTCATCCACGCAGCGCTGCGGCCCCAGGGTCTCGTAAAGCAATGAGCCCATGGCTCCGTCCGCGATCAGCACGGAGCCGCGCAGCCTCTGTTGGAATTCGTCGATTCGCATGGTTTAGAAAAACTTTCGCGAACATTCCGCCGAAATGAACTTTTCAGTATACAGGTTCGCCGTTCCAGTTGGCATTCGCCTCATGGAATGTTTGAAGGACTTAGCCTTACAACCCGCGTGAGAACATCCGGATCCTTGTAGGGCGCGGCTTCAGCCGTGCCCTACAAACCATCGCGTTCAACCACTGAATATTCCTTCAGCGAACGGGGAAGAAACATCAGCATCGAACCAACGTGGGAAACCCGCTATTTCTGGTGCGCGATTAACAGCATCAGACCGAAGACGACCACGGGAATTAAGGCCAGCATAATATAGAATAAGATTCGCCGCAGTACCGGCGAGCGTCTCTCTTTCCAATTTTTCATTTCGGCCCGGTCGGCCACTCCCACTTTTTCCGGGTGCTCCAGATCCAGGGCAAATTCGCGGGCGTTTGGATAACGCTTGCTCGGATCGCGCTCCAGGGCCCGGTAAATGATTTCTTGCAACTCCGGTGAAATTTCGGGATTGACCTCGCGCGGCGGGATCGGATTGTTCAACAGACGTTCGTTCATAATCACGAACGGATTGGGTCCGGTGAACGGCACCGTGCCGGTCAGCATCTCGTAAAACATAATGCCGAGGGAATAGATGTCGCTCCTGGCATCGCCCCGCTTTCCCTTCACTTGCTCGGGAGAAATATAATCCGGCGTGCCCATGGCCTCGGTCAGCTTGGCAAAGGTCAGGCGGCGCGATCCGGCGTTTGCGGCGATGCCGAAATCGATAAGCTTCACTCGATCGTCCGGGCCGACCATGATGTTTTCGGGTTTCAGGTCGCGATGGACGACCCCCTGGCTATGGATGTAATCGAGGGCCTCGCACAAGGCGAGAGTGATCCGGATAGCGCGATCCTGCGGAAGCCTTTTCTGTTCGTTCAAGACCTGGCGCAACAGGCGGCCGTCCACCCATTCCAGAACCATGTAGCGCCGGCTGCGCTCCTCGTCGTTATATACGCGAACGACGCCGGGGTGATCGAGCTTCCTGCCGATATCTTCTTCGCGCTTGAACCTGTCGAATAGAACCGGGTCGGCTTCCATTTCCGCGTGAGGAACCTTGATCGCGACCGCCCGGCCGTCGCGCACATCCGTGCCACGGAAAATGGAGGCCATGCCGCTTCTGGCGACCAGGCCATCGATGCGGTAATGATCGAGCTGATCGCCGGGATGGAATTCGCTCATTGAGAGGGCAGGTCAGCGGCAAACGCGAAGACGGCAGCGAACCTGTATCAGTACAGTTTGTAGGGCCGTCCGCGATACATTCCCATTCGCTCGACGCCCCGGATTCGGATTAACTGAACGCTGATATTATCGCCGCCGCCCCGATCATTGGCAAGAGCAACAAGCTTTTCCGCTGCGAGATGGAGATCCACGTCGTGGCCGCAAATCGCAGCCATTTCCGAGGCATCCACCGCCCCGTGCAGCCCGTCCGAGCATAGCAGTAGAACATCGCCAGCGAAGATCTGGTGGTCGTTGGTGTCCACATTGGCAACCAATTCGGCTCCAAGCGAGCGGCTGAGGATATGGCTCGTTTCTCCCTCGGCTGCTTCTTGCGCGGTGACCAACCCGAGGCGCACTTGCTCATTGGCAAATGTGTGGTCGCGCGTGATCTGGGCCGCCTTGCCGTTCCGGATCAAGTAGCAACGCGAATCGCCCACATGCGCGACGGAAACGCGGTCATAGCGCAAAGCGCAAGCCACGATTGTGGTCGCCATGCCCGCCGAAGCCCGCCCGCCCGTCACGGCGGCCTCAAAAACGCGCGTATTCGCCTGCTGAACCAGCCGCTGCAGCACCGAGGAGTGCGATTCCCCGTCCTTGGCGCTGTGGAAGCCGGCGACCATGCTTTCGACCGCGGTTTTGGAGGCGACTTCCCCTTTTTCCTGTCCGCCCACTCCGTCCGCCAGCACAAACATCCACCCGTGCGTACGGATCTGCGCGGGAGTCGCCGGCGCCGCGTAACCCAAGTAATCTTCGTTGTGGTCGCGGACTCGCCCGACATCGGTGCGTTCCACGAATTCGAGGTCAAGCATATGGCCGGAGGCGGAACTTCTCGCGGAGGCGACCCAGGACGAAATGTTCTGGAGAGCGCTTCTCCCGGGTTCTCCAAGAATCTCACTCACATCTGAAACGGAAATTCGGACAGGCAAAATTACCTGTCCGAATTTCCTGGCTAACTGAGCTAGGCTCATACTACACCATTACGTGCGACTGGTGACCAGCGTTGTGCGCCCTGTGGCTTTGCTGGACCGCAGGAAGTAAATTCCTCCATAGATCGCCCAGACTGCCGCAATCCCTAAGGCCAGGAACGGTTCCATCTTCGTGCCGTACCCCATGAACGGCAGGACGATGTAAGCTCCCATGCAAATCAGGTTCGCGCCTATCCCGAAAATCGGGATGAGCATGTGTCTGAGGAAGCTGTAGTTCGGGTGCCCCTGGTAGCAAAAGATGCAGGTTACGCAGCTTAGCATGTAGAGCAGGAACGTCCCGAAGTTGGAAGCCAGGGTAATTGTGAGCAGACTGTTGGGCATCTTCGCCATGGTGTCATGAGACACGTACCCGAAGCTGGACCAGAACCCTTGAGGCAGGGCCTTGATCGTGGCGTCCGGGATGGCGCCGGCATCGCCAAACAGCATCAGCAGTGCCAGGCAACCGAAAACCACTGAAATCACGGCCAAGGCCCAGATCGCGCGGTGAGGGCTCAGGTTCTTCTCATGCAGTATGCCGAAGTGTTCCGGCACCTCGGCGTCTTTGCCCATGGCATAGGTGACCCGCGCCCCGGTGTTGATGCAGGAGAGTGTGGTACCAATCAGCGCCAGGAAAACGGTTACGGCTTCGATCAGCATGAAGGCTCGCCCATGGCCGGCGAATAGGGCATCTCCGACCATGATCATCATGTCGCCGATCGGCGCCGCCGAGCCGGTCGCAGTTGACATCGGGTAACCGCTACTTAAAAAGTAGTTTGCGGCGAAATACTCGAACAGATAACAGAAGGCCCCCTGAACCAGCAGTGAGGTGATGACCGCTATCGGGACGTCGCGCTTGGCGTTTTTCGCCTCGCCGCCCAGCGCAGTCACCGATTCGAATCCGACCAAGATCAAGATGGCGACCGTGGCTTGAACGAACATCCAGTTGAAATTGTGTATTGCGATTACGGATTTGGCATTCGGATGGGCCTGAAACACCGGCGGATTGCTGGTGTCATACATATCGTAACTGACGTGGTAAGGAACTGGTTTCCCGCTCGCGTCGAGCTTGGGCTGCGGCACCATGTTGGCATCACGGGTGATGACATCGGTTGCTGTTCCGGCCACCGTTTGGCTCGTGGTCGCGAATTCGTAGTTATAGCCGTTACCAGAAACCGAATCAAACTGCCACGCTTCGCTTCCCGGGGGGTGGCTCACCCGGTAGCTAATAGCCATTACGGCGAAAACGATCAGTGCGGAGATTTGAATGACGTTGATGGCGACACTGACCGCCGTGGACCCCGTAACCCCTCGGTGCGCGATATAAGCAACGGCGAAAGAAAACAAGGTCGCGACAAGCATCATGAACATCGGACCGGGGTTCGACGCGCTCATGAAGTTCGGCCACAGGGTACCTGCGATGTAACCGCAGAAAACTCCGGTGACGGCGACCATCACGCCGGGGTAAATCCAGTAGTAAAGATGCGATCCCCAGCCAACGATGAACTTCATTAGGCGGGCGTATTTCCATGCCTTGTCGTGATTCAGGAACGACTGCTCCGCGAAATAGTACGAACTGCCCGTGCCTGGATACAGCTTCGCCATTTCCGCATAACACACCGCAGTCGCTAGACACAACAATAGTGCGAACAGGATGCCGATCCACATCGAGGGCGCCGTGGACCCCTCCGTCGCTTGCGGTGCAAAGGTGAGCCAAAGGAATGCTCCGGGAGCGATGAGCGCCATGGCGTTCATCGTCAACCCGGTTAATCCTAAGGTTGGTGTCATTTTGACTTCGCCGGTATTCTCCGCCATGTATTCTCCTTATAGATTCTTTATCTCGCCGCTGAACCCACATGTCTTAAATCAACTGCACAGACTAAGGTGTACCGAGGAACGAGATACTAGTTGGGCCCGCAGGAGTAGTAAAATGCAACGTTTCGATGGCCCAAATTACGGATTCATATGGCTGTAATCCATGGCTGCGAGGGGCGGCTCGAAAGCGTTCCGGCGCGAAAGAGGCGAACTGGTAGGGTTGTTGGCCAGGAAAACAATCTTTATAATTTGTTCATTTCCATGGGTTTGCAGGCTTACGGTGGCTCATCGCTTAGATTCCAGGCACGTTTTGACGGACCTTGCGCGCAGCGATAAGCTTGTTGACCTATCCACTTCTTTTATTCCTCGCATAAGAAATACGTGGGTACCCTGGCGGATTTCGTTCAACTTTCGGTCTGACGGACCAACCAGCCTCGCACGATGGACTGCGCAGGCCCTATTCATTTTTGTTGCAGCGGCGCGTTGGGTTCCGGTGCGATTGTGATATTTTAACGGGCGTCGCAAATGTCAGTGCCAGTCTTTTTGCCTTGAACCGGGGGATTTCGGAATGAAGGCCGTGGGTTTCCTGATGTTGCTGGCAGGATGGTTCCTCGTGCTGGCAGCGATAGTGCTTTTCGCGTCGCCGCCATTGCGAACCGCGTTTGTCCTGGCCGGGATTGCCGTCGAGGCGCTGGGGTTGATCCTCGCTTTCCGATCGCATCTGATTCCGCGAGAGGGAAAAGGATAATTCCCATGCCCGCCCCGAGACTCACGGAAGTAACGACGGTCGCCTGCCTCTTTTTCATCTTTCTTGTTCCCCTCGCAGGGGCCGGGCTTGCGCTCATGAACGTCGGACTGGGAAGGTCGCGCAGCGCCGGTCACATGATGATGGCCTCGCTTTCCGCCCTTGCTGTCGCCGGCCTGGCCTACTTCGTTTGCGGATTTGCGTGGCAGGGGTTCATCGGCAGTCCTGGGCATGTCCTCACTGTGTCTGGAAAAAGTTGGAATTGGATTGCCGCGGAGCCTTTCTTTTTTCGCAAACTCTCCTTCGACGGCTCCGCTGCTTCTCTCACTGCATTGTTCCAAATGTTCTGCGTTGGCCTCGCTGCTTTGATCCCGTTGGGGAGTGGCGCGGACCGGTGGCGTCTTCGGGCCAGTTGCCTTTCGACGGGATTGCTTGCCGCTGTGACCTATCCGCTCTTCGCGCATTGGGTGTGGGGCGGCGGGTGGCTTGCGCAACTCGGCATCAATTATGGAATCGGCCGCGGATTCCTTGATGTTGGGGGAGCCGGCACGATTCAGGTCTTGGGCGGCCTCACGGCCCTGGCGGTCACGTGGATCTTAGGTCCGCGGCGCGGGAAATATTCCGCGGACGGCATGGCGCCCGCGATCCCCGGCCACAATGGGGTTCTCGTGCTGTTTGGTTGCTTGCTGGCCCTGGTCGGTTGGATTGGACTCAATTCCGCGGGCGCGATCCTCTTCACAGGAGGTGAACCTTCCGGGGCGGCGTTGATCGCCATCAATACCATGCTCGCCGCTTCGGCCTCGGCGCTCACCGCGGCGTTCATCACGAAAGTTCGCTTCGGCAAACCCGATGCTTCGCTCACCGCCAACGGCTGGGTCGGTGGACTCGTCGCCAGCAGCGCGTCGTGCGCGTTCGTGAGTCCCGCCGAAGCCGTGGTGATCGGTTCGATCGCGGGCGCAGCGATCACCTTTTCGATCGAATGGCTTGAGCTGCACATGGAGGTCGACGACCCGGGGGGCTCTATTTCCGTGCATGCCGTGGGGGGGATTTGGGGCCTCCTCGCGCTGGGCGTGTTCGGCCAATTCCAGCGGCCCGTGCTGAATGTTGCGGGAGATTCTCTGCCCGGAGCGATGAATGGAATCGCTTCCGGCCAGTGGCTGGCTCAAATGATAGGCGTGGCCACACTGCTTGGCTTCGTATTGCCGTTGACCTACGGCGTGAATCGGCTCCTCAACCGCTTCTATCCTTTCCGCGTTTCGGTCGAGGGAGAGCGCCAGGGCATGGACCTTCATGAGTTGGGCGCCGGTGCATATCCGGAATTTGTGACGCACACGGACGAGTTTCTCCCTCGTTGAAACGATCGTTCGAGTTCCCAATCCATTCCCGCAGTTTGCCTCCCGGCAAGGAAAATAAGCTCCTCCAATCCAACGAATTCGTTTTTTGAGTTTGCGTTTTCGGGCCTCAAGAGTCATAAAAAATTCGTGAAGATTATAGAGGTGAGACAAGGCCGCCTGTTTTTTAATGCGGACGCCGCGGCACTCTGACCGGCTGATTCCTGTTTCAAATATTTGTGGCGCCTGAAGGCGCGATTCCGAATCCGCTGTTTTGGCGGGCAATGAAAATGAAGAAGCGCAGACAGCGCAAGCGCCGGCACTCCGCGCGCCCCAAAGTACGGGGCGTTCACGCGAAGCAGCGCGAGAGCGCGAAGAAAAAGAAAGGCGAACGCGCTACACCGCCGTGGCTCAGGGTTCTCTTCAACGGCATCGAGGATGACTCGCATACTGATGCCTCCAGAGAATTGTTCGCGCAACGCAACGGCCGGCGCCAGCGGCGAGACCTGGACGTGTACATACCGGAAGACACTTTACGAAACGGCTAGAAGTTTCTGCATCGGTGTTTTTTGAGGGTACCCGCCATACAAATGGTTTCTTGCTATAGTTACGACATGCCTTCGAGTGATACTAGGACAGGGAAATTGGCCCCGATTTGGCGGGCGATGGTCGAGGTCGGTTTCATAATTTTCCTGTTTTATTCAAACCTTCTAATGGGGGAGTTTACCCATACCAACGCCCAAGGCAAGAGCTTAGTTTTCGCACTTAAAGATATTTTCACGATCAACAACTTTGTGATTGCCCTCATTTCTGGACTGATCGGATACGTAGTTGTTGAATTTCTTCGAAAGCGGGTTTAGACCTTGCCAGTAGCGCAGGCTTCAGCCTGCGGGGTTTGGTGCTTGCAAGGCCGAACCCCCGCAGGCTGAAGCCCGCGCCACCACTACCACTGCAAATCCGTTTCCGTGGGCTGTTCGTAGTCCACGCCTTCCACTTCAAAGCCGAACAAGCCGCGAAACTCGCGTTGAAATCCGGCGAATGCGCTGACTTCGCGAAGGTTTTCCGTCGTGACCCGCGGCCACAGCGCCGCAACTTCCGCTTGCACATCGCTGCGCATTTCGCGATCGTCCAGTCGCAAGCGCCGCGCCTCGTCGAGCTTGGGCGCATGGCCCGCGCAAAGAAAATCCGTGAACAAGCGCCGCATCTGTTCGAGCGGCCCTTCGTCCAGATTTTTCTTTTTCATCGCCAGGGGAAGCAAACTCAAGTAGAGCGGCACGACAGGAATCGCCGCGGAGGCCTGCGTCACCACCGCTTTGTTGACGGAAACCCAGGCGTTGCCTCCCAATTGATTCGCGAGCGCTGCATCCAGATCTTTTGCGGCGCGTTCGAGGTCTTTCTTCGCTTGTCCAATCGTGCCGTCGCGATAAATTGGCCACGTAATCTCCGGGCCGATGTAGGAATACGCCAGCGTGCGTGCGCCCGGCGCCAGCAGTTTTTCCTCGAGCAGCATGTCCATCCAGCGCCGCCAGTCATCGCCGCCCATCACCGCGACGGTGTCCGCAATTTCGATTTCCGTTGCGGGTTGCAGAGTGACGCTCACCACTTTTTCCGAATCGAGCTCGATCGTGCGATTGGTATAAGGCTGCCCGACCGGTTTCAGGACCGAACTATGCACTTTGCCCGTGCGGGGATCGGTGCGCTTCGGCGACGCGAGCGAGTAAATCACCAGGTCGACCGGAGCCATTTCCTTGCGAATGGTTTCCGCGGCGGCGCGTTTGATTTCGTCAGAAAACGCGTCGCCGTTGATGCTCGCGGCGAACAGTCCATCGCGTTTGGCCATCGAATGAAGAGCGACGGTGTTGTAGTGGCCCGCCGTCGCGGTCTTGTCGCCTTCCGGCGGCCGCTCGAAAAACACGCCCAGCGTCTTCGCTGCATAGCCCCAGGCCGCCGCGATGCGCGACGCCAGCCCGTAGCCGGTGGACGCGCCGATGACGAGCACGTTTTTCGGCGCGTGTTGTCCGCCGGAAATTTTCCCTTGCACCCCGGCAACCCACCGCTCGACGTTGCGCCGGCATCCTTCAGGATGGGCGTTCACACAGATGAAGCCGCGCGAGCGGCGCTTGACGGTTTGAAGCGCCATAATCGAAAGATAATACCGTAGCGCGAGCGCCTGTGCTTGTCCACCCGAACAGGATGAGTGAAGAATCGCCTGGTGATATCGCCCGGGAACACCAATCTCCCCGCCGCGGCGGGCGGTTTTCACTACGCCAAGTGGGAGATTGGTGTTCCCGGATTTCAACCGATGCGGTTACTTGTCGCGGCCGGGATTGTTGGCCTGATCGATGAGCGAATCGGCTTGGTGGATGCTGCCCTTTTCAAGATTCGTCTTCACCACCGACCTCTGGCCTGCAACCAAGGTCACGTCCGACTCGAACGTCTGGTATCCGGGCAATTCGACCTTGATTCGGTGTTTTCCTGGGCTGAGCAGCATGGAGTGAAAGGCGCCGCCCAGCTCCCCTGCATGTCCCAAAAATCTGTCATCCACGAAAACGGCAGCGCGGTCGGGTTGGACGTCAACTTTCAGCTGAGCGGTCACGCTTGGCCACGTGTCGCTGGTTGCTTTCTGCATTCTGACGGGAACGAGCAGTAATTCCTTGGGTTCCACGGTAAGTTTCTCCGTGAAGTCCTGATAGCCCGCCTGCCGAACGGCCAGTTCGTGGTCGCCAGGCAGCAACAGGACCCTCTTTGGGCCCTTCAGTTCGTCCAGATATCCCACGTACTGGCCGTCAATCCACACGCCAGATGTTTTTTCCACCTTCGACGCGCCTTTAAATTCCAATTCCCCAAGAATTGTAGTTTGCGCAAACAGGGGCGCGAACATCGGAAGGACAATGAAATACGAAACCAGGAGGGCCAGAACGCCAATCCAACTGGGTTTAAGTTTTGCAAGTTTTGTCAGCATCGGTCGCTCCTCTATCACGCGTCTAATCTCTGTTTCATAACGGACTATAGTACTTTCAGAAGCACGCTCGTCTCCAAAGTCTTATTGTATTTGTGTCTCGTAATCTATTCACCCTGAACGAAATAGCGGACTGGGCAACTTTCGGCCCCGGCCGGGCGCCGTGCGCGGTCTGAATTTTTTACGCGTCTGCAGCCGGTTATTGAGGCCCATGAAATTTGGGAACCGGTTCGCGTTACGATATGATTTTGCCCAATGGACATTCATTTAAGTGACGTGGAAACACGCGTGCTCGGCTCGCTCGTCGAAAAGGAACTCACCACCCCCGAATACTATCCGCTTTCCCTCAACGCGCTCGTCAACGCGTGCAACCAGAAATCCAATCGCGATCCCGTCATGAGTTTGGACGAAGAAGCCGTGCGCGAGGCTTTGCATACCCTGGATAAAAAGGGCCTGGCTGGCGCCGCCGACAACATGGTCAGCCGCGTGAGCAAATACGAGCATCGCTTGCAGGAAGCCTACAATTTCACGCGCCATGAAATCGCCATCCTGTCCGAGTTGCTGCTGCGGGGCCCGCAAACGCCGGGCGAATTGCGCAGCCGCGCTGACCGCATGCACAAATTCGATGACCTGGGCATCGTGCAATCCACGCTGCAGCGCTTGATGAAGCGCGAGCCGCCGCTCGTCAAGGTGCTCCCCCGGCAGCCGGGCACGAAGGAAGCGCGCTACGCGCACCTGCTGAGTGGCGACGTGGAATTGCCGCCGCAGGACTCAGCAGCGGCGGGAGTTGCAGTAACAAGCAGCGCCAGCAGCATCGAGCGGATCGCGCACCTTGAAGCTCAGGTTGAAAACCTTCAGTCGGAAATTGCGGACTTGAAACAGCAATTCGCTGCGTTTCGCAAACAATTTGAGTAGCACAGACTTCAAGTCTGTGGGGTTTTGTAAATGCACCCTGGCCGCGCACGCTAGTCAAGATCAAATGGAACCCCACAGGCTGAAGCCTGCGCTACTTCACATCCCGCATAAATTCAGCGAAGTAATTCTGCCAGGCAGCCGCCTGGAAAAACGTATAGTGCCCGTACGATTCCGGAAACGACAACAACACAAATTTCCCATTCTTCACTTTCTTGATTTCCTCTTCCGCAATTCCCAGTTCCGCGGGGTTCCAGAAATCTTCCCGCGGATTAATGAGCAGCACTTTTGCGCTGATTTTATCCAGCTGCTTCGACGCATCGAAATTTCGCGACGCATCGTACTGATACATAAAATCATTCGCGTCCGTCGTCTTCATGTTCTGTTCGATGGTTTGATCCACATATTTGTCGGCGGCCGCGGCGGTCGGATATTCCTTCTGCCAGCGCGTCGGCACGCTTCCCACGACAAGCAAATGCCCGAGCGCGGCCCGCAAACCGTAAGGCTGCTCGGTGTAGTTGCCGTTGTTCCATCCGGGGTCGAGGCGAATGTCGTCCACCATCATCTTGCGCACCATCCGGTTGCGGCTGGCGATCTCCACCGGCAGGCAGGAAAGCAGAAGCATGGCATCCATGTCGCCGGGGTTCGATTCGGCCCACATGAATCCCTCCATGCAACCCATGGACGCGCCGACGAGCAGATGCAGATGGTCCACCTGCAATCCCTGCGCGAGAAGAATCTGCGATGCGCGCACCATGTCCGAATAATCGTAGTGGGGAAATTTCGCACGCAGGCCATCGCTCGGTTTAGTCGATTTTCCGAGGCCAGCGCCGAGTTGATCGGGAAGAATCAGATAATATTTTGAGGCATCGAGCAGCTGGCCGGGGCCGAAGAGCACTCCTGCAAATGAAGGAACAAGCCACACGCGGCCGGCGCGATTGGTGCCGTGCAGAATCAAAACGGCGTTGGTGACGCTGCCGCTTGCGTCGCGCCGCGGCGTGCCGAGCGTCGTGTAGTGCAGCCGCACTTCCGAAAGCGATTGCCCGTCGAAGAATTTGAAATCGTGCGTAATGAAATCGCCTTCCTTGGGCGGCACAGCCGTCAGCGGCGCATTCTGCTGCGCCGAAACGCAAGCCGCCGCGGAACACAATGCCGCCACCCACATAACCGCCTTCCAGATTCCTGATCGCATCTTCATTCCCTCCTCAAAACTCTTGGCCTTGCTCGATAACGACAAAGTCTGACAACGGTCGTGCACGCTTGGCCTGGAAAGTAGCACAGACTTCAGTCTGTGGGGGTTGGCGCTTGCAAGGACTAACCCCCACAGACTGAAGTCTGTGCTACTTGCGTCGCAGATCAGCTCGGGCCCGTGGTAAACGCGAGCGTCAGCAAGGTTTTCTGTTCTAGTTCGTGCGCTTTGGCCGAACCCGTCGCGGGACTCGCGCTGGCCGAGCGCTTCACCGAACGCGCCTGAATATCCGGAAAATAGTGACGGATGCGCGGCAAGACATACGATAGCGCACCCATGTTCGCCGGCTCTTCCTGCACCCAGACGATTTCGCGCGCGTTCGGGTGGCGGGCCATTTCCGCGCGCAGCTCGTTTTTCGGAAACGGGTAGAGCTGGTCGAGAAACAGGATGGCCGTATCGGTATCGCCGCGGCGTTTGCGTTCCACCCGCAATTCGTGGCCGATTTTTCCGCTGCAAACGAGGACGCGCTCGGCGGACGTGACTTCGCGGTCAGGCACCACCCATTCAAACCGCGGGTGCTCGAAATCCTCGATCGGCGATGACGCGTCAGGATGCCGCAGCATGCTCTTCGGCGTGAACACGATCATGGGCTTGCGCCAGCGCCGCAGCGCCTGGCGCCGCAACAATTGAAAATATTGCGCGGCGTTCGATGGCTGGCACACTTGGATGTTGTCCTCGGCCGCGAGCTGAAGATAGCGCTCGATCCTCGCGCTGGAATGTTCGGGCCCTTGCCCTTCATACCCGTGCGGCAGAAGCAGCCCCACGCCCGATGGCAAGTCCCACTTGTCCTCCGCTGCGCTGATGAACTGGTCGATGATGATTTGCGCGCCGTTCGCGAAATCGCCGAATTGCGCTTCCCACAACACCAGGGCTTCCGGATAATCGCGGCTGTAGCCGTATTCAAAACCCAGCACCGCGGCTTCGGACAGCGTCGAATTATAGATTTCGCAGCGCGCCTGTTCGGTCGCAAGATGTTCGAGCGGCACATACTGCGCTTCATTGCACGTATCGACGAGGGCCGCGTGCCTCTGGTTGAACGTGCCGCGCCGGGTGTCCTGTCCCGTGAACCGTACCGGCGTGCCAGCGAGCAGCAGCGTTCCAAAAGCGAGCGCTTCCGCCATCCCGTAGTCCACCGGGCGCTTGCCGTGCCCCATTTCGGCGCGCTGCTCGAGCAACTTTTTCACTTTCGGATGGATCGCGAAATCCGATGGATAACTGGTCAGTAAATCCGTAATCTTTCCGAGGTCCGCGGGCGCAACTCCCGTGTCCACTTCATAGGCGCTGTCGTAGCGGCCTCGCTTGTAGGGCGACCAATACCCAGGCAGCTTGCGCAGGCGCGGTTTTTTCTGCATTTCGCTCGCGGCCTGGTGCGCGCTCTCGAGCTCGTTGCGCAAGGCGGTGACCGTCGCCGACGGATCCGCTCCAATCTCCTTCGCGTAAATCTGCCAGAGCTGCGGGTGATCCTTGATTTCCGCGTACAGGAGCGGTTGCGTGATGGTGGGATCATCCACTTCGCTGTGGCCGTGGCGCCGGTATCCGATTAAGTCGATCACCACGTCGCTGCCAAACGCGGAACGATATTCGAGCGCGATTTGTCCCACGCGCACGACCGCGTCCGGATCCTCCCCGTTCACGTGAAAAATGGGCACGGCCTGACTCTTGGCCAGGGAAGAGGCAAAGCGCGAGGATTGAAATTCCCGCGGCTCGGTGGTGAACCCCAGCAAATTATTTACGATCACGTGGATCGTCCCGCCGACCGAATACGCCTCGATGTCGGAAAAATTCAGCGTCTCGGCCCAAACGCCCTGCCCGGCGAAAGCAGCGTCCCCGTGCAGAAGGATCGGAAGAATTTTCTTTACTCCGCCGGGAGTGCCGGCGCGCGTTTGCTTGGCGCGCGCGCGGCCCACGACCACCGGATCGACCGCCTCGAGGTGGCTCGGATTGGACGCCAGGTGAACGCTGAGTTTGCGCCCTTCGCGCGTGCGATATTCCCCCGTTGCGCCGACGTGATACTTGACGTCGCCGCTGCCCAGCACGCTGCGCGGGTCCACATCCTCGAAGCCCGCGAAAATATCCGCCGCGCGCTGTCCCGCTATGTGCGCCATCACGTTCAGCCGCCCGCGATGGCTCATCCCGAGCACCACTTGTTCCGCGCCCGCCGCCGAAGCCGCCGAGAGCACCCGGTCAAGAAGAGGAATGACCGCGGTCACGCCTTCGAGCGAAAATCTCTTGCTCCCCAGATAGCGCGCCTGAAGCACTTGCTCGAAAAGCTCGGCGCGGATCAGCCGTTCGAGGATAAAGCCGCGGTCGGGCTGCGGCGCGTCGCACTCCAGCCGCTCGGCAATCCAGCGGCGGCGTTCGGTATCATCGATGTGCACAAATTCGGCGCCAATCGTCCCGCAGTAGAATCTTCGCGCGGCCCCCGCGGCTTCACCATTGACGATCAGTTCAGGATGTACGATCGGCGTCAGAAAGCCGAGCGGATCTAGATTCGCCGCAAGATATCCCCAGCGCCGGTATCCCTCAAATACGCGCTCGACCTCGGCACTTTTCTGCATGATCGCTTCCGGCATCTCTGTGGTTTCCCCAGTTTCGCGCAAAAGAACGCGCCCGACGATTCCGCAAACGAGCTCGGAAGATACATTCTATCAAACATGCGTGAAGGGAGGCCTATCCGGCCGAAATCAGGCGGTGGGCTAATTGCTTCTTGCTGAACGTCTCGGAGGGACGGCGAACCGTAACCCACCCCGACCCGGCCGGGGCGGGAAAACTCATGGACCATGACGAATAAGTCCCGTCAGGGACGACATACGGGGCTCATCGTCACGAAATCAGCTCACCACGGAAAAAAGCACGGTCACTATCCCCCATGAATCTGCTGCATTTTCCCCGCGAGATCGAAATCATTTTTCGTCAGGCCGCCGGCGCTGTGCGTACACAAGTCCACCGTGACTTTGTTCCAGGAATTGGACCAGTCCGGGTGATGATCCATCTTTTCGGCGGCGATTGCGACCCGCGTCATGAATCCAAAGGCCGCCGAGAAATCTTTGAACTCGAACACGCGGCGCAGGTTCCCGTTCACCACTCTCCAGCCGCTGAGTTTTCGCAGCTCCGCCGCAATTTCCTTTTCTGAAAGTTTTGTCGCTGCCATGGAAGCCTCCCCACTCGTCTGGAGCGTATTACTGTCCCGCTCGTATCCCCGGGCATTATCCGCCCCCGGCACAGCCTGAGCAAGCGCGCGCGCGCCGATCCTGGTAGGACAGGCTTCCAGCCTGCGCAACGCGCTTCACGGCTGCTGATAAGCCTGTTGCAGGCGTTGAATATCAATTTTGTCCATCTGCATCAGTGCTTGCATGACTCGACCGGTTTTTTCGCGATCGGGGTCGCTCATCAACTTGGCGAGCGCCGTCGGAACGATTTGCCACGAGACGCCAAACTTGTCCTGCAGCCATCCGCACTGACGTTTTGCTCCGCCCTGGGAGAGCTTCTCCCAAAGGTCATCGACTTCTTTTTGCGTCTCGCAATTCACGACGAACGAAATGGCCGGAGAGAACGTGAATTGCGGGCCGCCGTTTAACGCGATGAATTCCTGCCCGTCCAGCTGGAACGTCGCGATCATCACTGTTCCCTTCGGTCCCGGCCCACGTTCTCCGTAACGATTGATCGTTCCAATCCTCGAGTTCTTGAAAATGGAGGCATAAAAATTGGCCGCCTCTTCAGCCTTATCATCGAACCACAAGAACGGCGTGATTTTTTGCATTTACCCATCTCCCTTTCGTCTTTGCTCACGGCTGGGCTTACAGAGAGTTTTTCAATCAGCTGAACTTACTCTCGATTATTAAATCGAGCCACGACGCGTGTAATCGACACGCCGATCCAACTAATCCGCCGGCAAGCCCGGAATTTCCATGACGGGCCGGATTTCGACGGTTCCCCAACGCCCTGCCGGGATCCGCCCGGCGATACCGATGGCTTCATCGAGGTCCTTGGCGTCGATCAGGAAGTATCCGCCCAGCTGTTCGCGCGTCTCCGCGAACGGGCCGTCGGTCACCACCCGCTTGTTGTCGCGAACGCGCACGCTGGTCGCCGTCGAGGTCGGGTGGAGCGGCCCAGCGCCCCAATACTGCCCGCTCTTGCTGAGCTGGACCGCAAACTGCGCGGATTCCCCGTAACATTGCGCGCGCTCCGTCTCGCTCAGTCCATTCTCATCCAAGTAAATCAGCAACATGTATTTCATTTCTGCCTCCCTATCCATGGGTCGAACGGCGGCCCTGCAGATCGACATCTGTGCCAAAAAATACATACAATCGGGCATGCCTGCACACGTAAACGCCGCCTCTGCCGTTGAAGAAGTTTATCGCACCGATTGGGGCAGGATCGTCGCCACCTTGATTCGACTCTTCGGCGACTTCGACCTGGCGGAGGAGTGCGCTCAGGAAGCCTTTGCAGCCGCCGTGGATCAGTGGTGGGATTCCGGCGTCCCCGATATCCCGCGCGCGTGGATCATACAGACGGCTCGGCACAAGGCCATTGACCGCATTCGCCGTAAGGGGCGATATGCGGAAAAGCTGGAATCGTACGCCGCTTCCGGATCGGTTCGCGCCGCCGAGGAACCGGATTACGACAAGGGCGAAATTCCCGACGATCGGCTTCGGCTGATCTTTACCTGTTGCCACCCCGCACTCGCTCTGGAAGTGCAGGTGCCGCTCACCCTCCGCACCTTGTGTGGCCTGGAAACGGACGAGATAGCGCGGGCGTTTCTTGTTTCTCCAACGACCATGGCGCAGCGGCTGGTGCGCGCCAAGCACAAGATTCGTGACGCGGGCATCCCGTACATCGTCCCCGGAACGGATGACATAGCCGCGCGGCTCGAGGCTGTTCTGACCGTGATTTACCTGGTTTTCAATGAAGGCTACCTGGCTACTCGAGGTGCTTCGCTCGTCAGAACCGATCTCTGCGCCGAAGCCATTCGCCTGGGCCGCCTGGTCATCACCTTGATGGAGCCGCAACCCCCCGCGGAAGCGAAGGCGCTTGTCGCGCTCATGCTCCTGCACGACGCGCGGCGCGATGCGCGTCTCGATGAGGCCGGTGAACTCGTCGTTCTGGAGGAACAGGACCGCGGCCGCTGGAACCACAAGCAGATCGCCGAGGCTATGCTTCTCGTAAAGGACGTCTCGCGCAACATGCCTGGCCCATTCGCTCTCCAGGCTGCGATTGCCGCGGTGCATTGCAAGGCTGCTCACCCTTCAGCCACGGACTGGGCCGAAATCGTCCGGCTCTACGGCCAACTGGAGCGCGCGCAGCCTTCCCCGATCGTGTCCCTGAACCGCGCGGTAGCAGTCGCCATGGCGGACGGCCCCGGGGCGGGGCTTGCAGTGATGGATGGCCTGGCCGCCACGAACGATCTCAACGACTATCATCTGCTGCACGCCGCGCGCGCCGATCTGCAACGCCGCCTTGGTTTGCTTGACGATGCAGCGAAAAGTTATGTGCGGGCCCTCGCCCTCGTCACCAACGATAGCGAGCGCCGATTCCTCGAGCGGCGATTACGCGAGGTTCGGCTTCCGCCAAAGTGACAAAAAAGATTCGTGAGCGCCCCACTTACTTCCAAATCAGTTCGTCGAGTTTCTTGGCAATATCGGGGGCGGACTCGTCCCAGTAGTGCTGGTGCGCGCCGGCGCCGATGCACATTTCCTCGCGAGGGCCGGGAGAGTTCTCTGTGGCGACGTAGACAGGGCCACGCTTGTTGGGATCCACTCTGGCGGGAACTTCCCGGTCGTACCACTCATTGAGCCACACGGAGCGGCCTACGTAGTCGCCGCTCCGATACGCGTTCATCCAGCGGTTAACTCCAAGAGCAAACGGATCCGGAAGCTCATGGCCATCAATTTCAGGCTTGGTTTGGCCTGTATTTTCGAGCGGTGTAACACTGTTGTCCGGAAGTGGATGAACCCATTCATACAAGTACGGAAAAAACCGGTTCAACAATTGCCGCAAAGGATTTCCCATAGTGAATAGCCGCAGTGGAATTTTTGGCGGCTCATCTTGAACTTTGAGGAAGTGCAGCAGATCCACGGAGATCAGCGCACCGAGACTGTGGGCAACGACAACTACATGATCATAGCCCGCGCCGTCCCGCGGATCCCTGTATTCCCACAGATAATGAAGCAGCGACACGTACCGCTCCATGATACGGGCGCGCGGCGTCGCGTCCTTTGGCGCAGCGCGCAAATAGTTGTCCACGTCCAGAATGATTCCCAGCGCGGAAGAACCGGATTTCGCCAAAGACGCCAGGATGGTGAGAGAGCCCGCCACTGCACCCATCGACAGCAAGATCGTCGCTGTCAATCCGTTCAGCCGCAACAAGATCGCTGCGAGCAATAGATGAGGCGTCTGCGAAGAGACCCCGTGAATGATCCGTTTGGCCAACTCTCTTGGCCCGCTTCTCGTTGCCAGCCAGCCCAGCGCAACAAGAACGGGAGGCGCCGCGAACGCTGCGGCCCACATAATCAAAGTGTTGATTTTCGAGGCATCGAGACCCCGCGACAGCCAATTTCCCATGCGTTCGGACGATCGGTTGTCGGAACACCGCGGAGGTTGCATTTCGGAATAAATAGATGGGATCAACCACAATGCCATTAACAGCAACCCGTAAAGAAGAAGCGCCAAAATAATTGGAAAGGCCGGGCTCGCGCTCCACACAAGGACGCCTTTGAAATATTGGTTGGGTGACATGGAGCGCTGGCGCATCTGCTCGTTGACAAATGGACGAGCGTCACTCTGGCCCAGAATAATCAGGCTTAGATAACGTCCACTTAGCCAATGCCCATAGGGAGAAAGCGGCTCACTGATTTCGTTGCCGAATAGTTTCTTGGCAATCGAAAAGGAGGTCTCGGCCTTCCCCACCGCTTGGACAAAAAGGATACTGAAGAGGGCCAGAGTGACGATCAGAACCCCCATGGTTGGCAATGCCAGCGCCAGGCGGCTGGTCCGCACGGCGGCCCTGGCTCGCGCGTATCGATTCGGGTCCCCGTTTTTCTTCTCTTCCCGCCTGATCTTCCGCCAGGACCATCCTCCGAGAACGAAAGCCACAAACGCGAAACAAAACAGTAGAGCCCACGTGATACGCAGAGCGGCAAGAACGATTTGCATGACCCACACGGTTATTTGGTCAACGGGTTTGTCCGGATATCCCCAAAACAAACCTAGGATGAGAAGAATCCAGGGGACCCACAATCCCAGGGCGGTCTCCCAAGCCCCGTCCCGGACTTCATCGTAGGAATCCACCGAAAGATAAAGTGCGACCGAACCAAGAAGCAATCCTTCAAATGCCAGGAGTTTTCTCGCTAACTCGTGTGCATCACCGGCGAAGAGGGCAGCAATTACTGCCAGCGGAAGCACAAATACCAAAGGAAACAGAATCCAAGTCCAGGGCCATTTTGTTGCGGGCAGCTTTCGTTCGAGCACCGCATAGATCAGCAGGCCTAAGAAAGCTGCCCCCCAAATCGCGGCCTGGCGAGCAGTGGAATCCGGCGTCTCCAGCGGAATCAAATGGGGCAGAGCGCCCAATATTGAGATGAGAAGCAGCACATTTAGAATTGGAATGGGAAGACCGAGCATGCGCACGGCCCATCCTTGGGTCCAATCGAGCGCCCTCCACAGCCAGTCGTTCCGGTTTTCGTAAGCGGTGCTGATAACCAGGCGGCTGAGACTCGCCAGATGGAACAGCAATTGATACAGGGCCTGGAAGAAACTAAGCACGGTTTGGTTTGGCCGGGAGAGGTCGGCCCAATACATTTCATAAAAATGGACGTCAATCGCCTGGTCGGCGCCGGTATTGTCTTTCCAGGTCCGTTTCCCCTGCAAGCGGGTGGTCACGTAAGCCGTGGCATCACGCTCGTCCTTGGGCTGATTGTCCTTCCCCTCGCTGCCGCGATAGTTCTGAAGGAGAAGGCACATGAAATCGTTCGCAACTTTGTCGTCCGGATTTCTGCCACGCGGTTTACGTTTGACTTGTGCGCTCGTCCGCGAGCGCGCCAGGAAGTTAGTTACTTTCCGGAAAGGGCCGGGAAGTCCTCCCTCGGACGACTGGCTGGATTGTCCTCCGCTGGCTGGATCCAAGGATTCTTCCTTCGCGGCCTTCTCGTCGGCGTTTTTATCCGCCGCTTGGTTTATCTTTTCTGCGTTCCTCCAGGAGCGCGTCAGGTAGACGGTCCTTTCCCGGAAACGGTCGAGGAATCGGCTAAGAGGACCTCCTATTGGCGGCTGTGTAAGGTGAATGACACTGAGGGGTTTCAAAGGTATATGGACGGTCTCCTCTTCTAAAGGCCCGTATTTCGCGCCAATGTCCCCCTCAGAAAGGCCCAGAACCAGCCCGGAGACGGCATCTGCCGAAGCCCCGGGCGCATGGTAAGCGACGCCGTGAACCGCAATCACGGCAACCTTAGTTGGCTTACGTTCGCTCAGTTTCCACTTCCTTCATGTGCACTTACTATTGTGGATGGGCTTGCAGGGTTGCTGCTTCAGGTCAGCAATCCGAGTCCGATTAAATTAGGCCGGTAAATCGAGTGGAGATGTACTATCTCTGTACTTTATCTGTCAAGGGAATTGTTTTCCTACGATTGATATCTAAAGGTTATTGTTCGTAGCCAAATTCGGTGGGTGCAAGAGCGGGATCCCGTCATCGCTGCCCCCGAGACTCCACTTACGCGAGCCCGCTACTGTTGCCAGCCGCCGCCGAGCGCCTTGTAGATTTGCACGAGGGCGAGGAGTTCGTTAAGGCGTGCCTGCGCCAGGCCGATTTCGGCGGTCAAGTAATTGGTATCGTTCGTGAGGACCTCCAGGTAATTTGTGGTGCCGGCTTCGTAGCGCTTGCCGGAAAGCTGCGCGGCGTCTTGCGCGGCGTTCGCCAGCAGCTCCTCCTGCGCGCGGAATTCCTGGTTCTGTTGGTACGCGATCAGCGCGTCGGAGACGTCGCGAAACGCGCCTTGAATCGTCTGCTGATACGTCAGCACCGCTTCCTGCTGCTGCGCTTCCGCCAAACGAACGCCTGACCGCAGCGCTCCGCCCTCAAAAATCGGCTGCGCAATCGTTCCGGCGAACGTCCACAGCCCGGCAGAACCGCTGAAGAGCCCGGAGAGCGACGAGCTCAGGAATCCGGGCTGCGCCGTCAGCGAAATGTCCGGAAAGTAGGCGGCCCTGGCCACGCCGATCCGCGCGTTCGCAGCGACCAGCAGCTCTTCCGCCTGGCGGATGTCCGCGCGCCGCTCGAGCAACGACGAGGGAAGCCCTGCGGGAACCATCGGCGCATGCGGCTGATCGATCAATTCTTTTCCGCGCGGCGTGATCGGGCCCGGATTATTTCCAAGCAATACGCTTAGCAAATCTTCCTGCTGGCCGATGCGCCGCTGCACATCGGCGATGTCCGCGGCGGCCGTGTAGACCAGCTGTTCCGCCTGCCGCACATCCAGAATCGAATTGATGCCGTGTTCCTCGAGCGTCTTGGTCAACTCCAGCGATTCTTTTCGGGATGCCAGCGCCTTCTGTGAAATATCCAGCTCCAGATCGAGTTCGCGAAGCTGAAAATACCCAGCCGCGACGTTGGCCACGAGCGTGGCGTTCACTTCCTGGCGTGCCCAGTCCGTCGCCACCAAATTGGCGCGCGCCGCCTCGGTGCCCCGCCGGTACTTGCCCCAGAAGTCAGCATCCCACGCCGCGTTTGCTGTTATGCGGCCATAGTTGAAACTGTACGACGGGATGGGTCCCGTAGCGGGGTTGTGCAGGCCGGTGCCGGTGCCGGTGACGTTCACACTGGGCAACTGATTCGCGCGCGCCTGCACGACCTGCTCTTGCGCCTCTAGGACGTGCGTCGCCGCGATCCGCACGTCATAATTCTGCTGCAGCGCCGTGCGAATCAGCTTTTGCAACTCCTCGTCCTGGAAAACTTCCCACCATTTTTGATCGCCGAGCGATTGCGTGGATGGGCTGGCCGCTTCCTCCGGCGTCAGTCCTCTGAAGGCAGTGGGCGCGTCCGTGTTCGGCCTTTTGTAATTAGGGCCAACCGTGCACCCGGCGAGAAAAATGAGGAGCGCGCACACTGCGATTGGCGAAACAAATTCCGCGCTCCAATGGACGAGAAACTTTTTCATAATTTGCGCTACTGGAATCTCAATCCGCCGCCCCATCCTGGGCGGTGATTTGGCCGCCCGTGGACGGAATCTGTGAGTGTCCCGAATGGAAGAACGACGTGCGGTTCAACACCTTTTCCTGGAACTGTTCGAGGTACAAATAAATCACCGGCGTCACATACAGCGTGATGAATTGCGAGACCACCAGTCCGCCGACGATCACCATGCCCAGCGGGCGGCGCGAAGCCCCGTCGGCTCCGTACCCGGCGGCGATGGGCACCGCGCCGATGACTGCCGCGAGCGTGGTCATCAGGATCGGGCGGAAGCGGTCGATGCTCGCGTCATGGATGGCTTTTTCCGCGCTCTCCCCCGCGTCCACGCGCTGCCGAGCGAAATCGACGATCATGATTCCGTTCTTCTTCACGATGCCCATCAGCATGAACATCCCCACGAACGCATACAGCGACGCCTGCTCGCCAAAAATGTACAACGTCAGCAACCCGCCCACGAGCGCGGTCGGCAGCGTCGATAGCACCGTCAGCGGATGGACGTAGCTCTCGTACAAAATCGCCAGGATTACGTACATGACGAACACGGCGAGCGCCATCAGGATGGTTAAATCGCGAACGGTGTCGCGAAACGTCAGCGCCTCGCCCTGCAGGCTTGCGCGAATCGTCAGGGGCACGACTTCCGACGAGGCCTTTGAAATATAGTCTGTAGCGTCGCCGATCGCCACGCCCGGCTTCAAATTGAAATAAATCGTCACGGCGGTGAACTGGTTGAGGTGATTCACGTTCTGCGGACCCAGAGTGGTTTTCCAATCCACCAGGGCGCTGAGGGGCACTAGATTCTTCCCGTCATCCGACCGGATGTAAAGCAGCGACAGATCGCTGGCGTGCGCGCGTTCGGAATCCTTCACCTCCAGGATCACCTGATACTGGTCCTCCGGCTTCTTGATCAGATACAGATAATTTTGCGAATAGGCATTCCGCAGTAGATTCAGGATGCGCGCTTCCGAGACTCCATAAGTGCGGGTCTGGTCGCGGCGAATATTGATTTCCAGATTCGGGGTGTTATTGAAATAATCGCTGGTGACGGTCGCAAAACCCGGGTATTGCATCATCTTGCCCATTAGCTTCTGCGCGACGTCGTAAACCTGGTCCGCATTCACTCCCGAAACCGAGTATGCGTACTGCCCCTGATTCGTATTGGTCGCCCCCGTGCTGATCTCCAACACAGGAAATGGCCTTAGAAAAGGAAAAATGCCGGGAATGGTGGCCAGCCGGCCCATTAAGCCACCCGCGATGGCCTGAATCGGCGCACGAGCCTGCGGCGGATACAAAAACGCCAGCAGAAGTCCCTGATTGGAAGCCAGGAATTGACCGTTCCCGCTCATTGTGAACGTGGCCCCAACGCCGGGATCCTCTCGCATGAGCACCCCTGCCTGATCCTGCAAAGCGTGCATCTGAGCGGGGGACGAGCCTTCCTTTCCGATCATTACGCCCCAAATAAAGCTGCTGTCACCGATCGGCAAGAATGCCTTCGGCACGGCGGAAAAGAGAAAAATCGTGCCGGCCATGCAGGCGATCCACGTCAGCGCCGAGATCCATCGATGACGCAGGAACCACCATAGCGATTTCCCGTACACATTCAGCACGCGGCGTTCGATTGCTTGTATGGTCCGCTCCACCCAGTTTTGCTTGATGCCGTGTCCCCTCGGTTTCAGCAGCCTCGCGCACATCAGCGGCGTGAGCGTCAGCGAGACCAGGCCCGACGCAAAAATCGAAACCACGATGGTGATCGCAAATTCCCGGAAGATGCGCCCCACCAGCCCCGACATGAATACCAGCGGGAAAAATACCGCCGCAAGAGAGACCGTCATGGAAAGAATCGTGAAGCTGATTTCCCGGGCGCTTTCCAGAGACGCCTCGAGCGGTTTCATGCCTTTTTCCATCAGCCGCACCGTATTTTCCAAAAACACGATGGCGTCATCCACCAGAAACCCGATGGCCAGCGTCAGCGCCATCAGCGACAAATTGTCCAGGCTGTACCCGAACTGGCGCATGGCCATAAACGTCAGCAGCAGCGACAACGGAAGCGCCACGGCGGGGATGAGCGTATCGGTGGCCCTGCCAAGAAACATGAAAATCACGGCGACGACGAGCACAAACGCGAATATCAGCGTCGCCTCCACGTCGGCCACGGAATTAACGATCGTCTGCGAACGGTCGTAGATCGGCGTCACGCGCACGGACGCGGGCAACTCGGCGCTGATAATCGGCAGCAGGTCGCGCACGCTCTTGGCCACCTGCACAACATTCGACCCGGCCTGGCGGTTCACGGCCACGACCACGGTCGCCGCCGGCTCACCGTACCCGCGCACCCAGAACTTCATGCGGATACGTTCATCTTGCAAGGTGTCTTGGACGTCGGCGACATCGTGCAAATAAATTGGGCCGGCGCTGGTGCTGCTGACGATCAGATTCCCGTACCCTTCGGCGTTTTCCAGCTGCCCGTTGGGTTTCAGCAGAGCCGTGCCGGACGAGCTGTCAAACTGCCCCGCTCCGGTGTAGCTTGTCCCGTTCTTCACAGCGTTGGTGAGGTCGTCTATCGAAATTCCGCGCGCCCACATTTTCGAAGGATCGACCTTGATGCGCACGGCTGATTTGGTGCCAAAAACGTTTACGCTGCTCACGCCGGGCAGGATGCTGATCCGCTGCCCCACCTGCGTGCTCCCGTAATCGTAGAGCTGCCCGCCCGTGACCGAGTCGCTGGTCAGAGCGATGTACAGAATCGGCTGGTCGTTCGGATTGGTTTTCGAGTAAGTCGGCGGCGACGGCAAATCCGTGGGCAGGCTGCCGGTGGCCTGCGAAATAGCGGTCTGCACATCCGTCGCGGCCGCGTCGATGCTCTTGTCCAGCGCGAACTGCAGCGTGAAGCTCACGTGGCCCTGCGTGCTCTGCGAGGTCACCAGTTCGAGCCCGTTGATCTGCATGAATTGGCGTTCGAGCGGCGTGGCGATATTGTTGGCGACGGTGTCGGGACTCGCTCCGGGATAATTCGCTTGCACCGAAATCACTGGGTAGTCCACCACCGGCAGGTCGTTAACGGGGAGACGCAGGTAACTCAGCACGCCGAAGACAATGACGGAAACCGTCAGGACCGCCGTCATGACCGGGCGGCGAATAAATGGTTCTGAAAGATTCATAATTGCCCCGCAGGCGTCGCCGGGGCCGTATCCGTAACGACGCGCACCTTGCCACCCGGCAATACGCCGATCTGGCCATTCATGACGACGCGTTCGCCGGGCTGAAGCCCCTGTTCGACCACCACCGATTCCCCTTGCCTCTGCCCGAGTTTCACGAGCCTCAGTTCCGCAGTCGAGTCCTCTTTGACAACGTACACAAAGGGACCTTTCGCTGAATCTTGCGGCGCGGCCGCGGGCACGAGCACAGCCTTCGGCAGAGTCGCCAGCACCAGCCGGACATTCACGAACTGGCCCGGCCAGAGGTGGCGGGCGTTGTTCGGCACGGTGGCGCGGAGCATGACCGTCCCGCTGCTGCTCTGCACGGAATTGTCGAGAAAGGTGAGCTGCCCAACCTCGGGTTTCGTCTCATCCGGCAGGCGCACTTCCACTTTCAGCTCGCGCTTTGCTGAGTTGCGTTGCACCTCGGAAAAATCGCTCTCCGTCGCCGTAAAGTCGGCGTAGATCGGATCCATGCGCTCGATGGTCAGCAGCGTGGTCGTATTTGCCGTCACCACGTTCCCGTTATCGACGAGCCTATGCCCCGCGCGGCCATCGATCGGCGAGAGAATCGAGGTGTACTCCAGACTCAGCCGCGCCGACTCCAACGCCGCTTCGTTTTGCTTGACCTGCGCTTCGCCCACGTCGACCGCGTTTTTCCGCGTGTCGTAATCCTGCCGCGCAATCGCTCTCGACTCGACGAGGTCCTGCACGCGGGCAAATTCAATCCGCGCAAAATCCAGCGCCGCCTTCGATTGCGCCAGGTTGGCTTGCGCCGCATTGAGCTGTGCCTCGAAGGGCCGCGGATCGATCGTAAACAGCGGATCGCCCTTCTTCAAATCGGCGCCGTCCGCGAAATGTATTTCCGTAATCTTCCCGGACACCTGGGGTTGCACGGACACAACTTCCCTGGCGACGGTGTGACCCACCTCATCCAGGTAGAGCGGCACGTCCTGCGACACAGCCGTCGCAACCGTCACGGGGGAAGGCGGGCGCTCAAACGCCGGCGGATCTTTCTTGGCGCAGCCCGTCAGCAGGAGACCCAAAACGCAGGCCAGATGAAATGTCTTGTTCCCGCGGAGCATCTATCTCCCATCGCTTCCCATGTGAATGGATTCAGGACTCTATATAATACGATACCCTGAATCAGATGTGTCAGGCCCTGATTGGTGGCATGAAATTATTCAGCCCGTTTCTTGAACGTCCGGCTAAACGAAAGCGTTACAAGGAGTTTCGCGAAAACCGAAAATTGTGAAAATTTGAAAAGTTGGCTGAAATTGGGGCGAGAGAGAGCGGCTGGAGAGGGGAGCCCGGACTTCGATGGCGGAGCTACTTAGCCGAAGCGGCGGCTGCGGTTGACAATCGCTTCAATTCTTCGTACGTAAAGAGGATCTGTGAGGCGTCCCCGCCTTCTTGATTGCGGCCCAGCCCAAGCACCCGTGAAAACCATCGCACCTCCGGAGGTGTAATGCCCAGCAGAACGGCTGCACCGTGCTCATCTACAGTCGTGTTCGGTCCAAGGTCAGCCATACCGGGTCTACCTCCTGGGGGCCACGCTTCAGATGAATACCAATCTGGCAATTTCCATGCCAGCTGAACATAAAATGTAAGTCTTTTGGAATGAATATTTTCAGGCAGAATTTAGAGGAAATTGCTGCTTCGTGGGCAAAACATTTCACTTAAAGTCGGCCGATGTTCCCAAGGCTCTCCCATCAAGACATGGCAACATTGGCCCGGGCGCTATTGCTCTCGTCCGCTGCGACGGACGAGCATCTGCTTGAATCTACAGCGCCCGCCTGCGGGGGGCTCTACAAGACCGTTTGAAATCTAGGTTGTCGCACAGGCTCTAGGGGCGCGCGATTCAGCGCAGCAATCCACGCCTAAGCAGACTGGGCATTCGCCTGCTGTTTCACACAGACCTTATTGGTCAGTTCGATGAGCTGCCTCAGATTCCACCACTCCTCTTCGCTCATCAACCTTCCGTCCGGACTCGAAAAATAAATCGAGACGAATCCCTCGGTGGACAGGGGAGAACGGACAATCAACTGTGTTTTTTGGTGCTCCGGCAATGGTTCAGGCATGGGCGATTCCTCCAGAGGGCGCGGATTCTATCACGGAAAGCTCTATCCGATCTTTAACAAAATATTAATAAAGAAAGCCGAAGCGGCGGAATACCTGCGCTGGCCAAAAACCCGGGAACGCCAATTTCCCGATTGGCGGATCGCCAGGCGCCCGCCGCGCCGGGGAGAACGGCGTTCCTAGGCGAAATGTCAGATCACCCTAAGCGCCTCAAAAGCCGGCTTCAAATTCGCGGAAGCGCCGCTCCAGCTCCCATTGCTGCTGCGCCTTTTCGCTGGATTTGAGGAAGGCGGCGCAGGATGCGGATGGCTTGGCAACTCCAGCCGCGTCTGGCGCGCAGGCGGCGACAGTGCGTGTGAAGGCATCCGGCTCGCGCCACAGGCTCGCGCCGGGCAAAAAATCATGTTCGAGGCCGGTGCGGACCATCTGCTTCAAGTCCGCGTAGCTGAGCGCGTAAGTTTCGACGGCTCGCACGTATTCATGCGTCAGGTTGATGCGTGAGACCCCTTCGTCATCGGTGGAAAGCGCCACCGGAACGTGAAATTTGCGATAAATGGGAAACGGGTGATCTTTTCCACTAACGCCAAGAACGACGTCATTGCTGGTCAGATTGATTTCCACCATCACGTGTTTCGCCGCCATCTCTTTCAATAAATCGTAAGGACGATCCTCATACATCACGTCGACGCCGTGCCCGATCCTCTCGGAGTGCGCCATCTCCACCGCCAGGCGAATGTGGCAGCAAAGTCCCTCGGGAGGCACAAAACCGGGCGCAAGTTCGCCCGCGTGCAGGCTGATGTGAACCTTGGGGTATAGACCATGCAGGTAGCCGACGATTTTCATGTGCAGCGCGTAATCGGCCATGGATCTTGCGTTGTCCTCGGGCATCACATAAGTGAGGCCGACAAAACGCGGATCGGCGGAGGCGACCTCAAATCCGAGGAGCGTCTGCGCGAAGACCTGCTCTTTCGGGGAATCGCGCAGGACGTAGTAGATGTAGCGGATCGTGACCTTGCAGGCGGGCGCTTCCTCGGGCGTGCCGCAATGCTCGAGCGCGCGGCGGGAGGCTTCGGCTTCGTCGCGGACGGCGCGGGCTGCGGCAACGTCATCGCGCAAGCCCTGGGCGATCAATGCGTCGCGAAGCTGTGCGAGATCGTCCCGCCAGCCGATTTGATTTGCGATGTGTATGTTGTGGCTGAAATCCGGCGCGACCGTGATTTCCAGGTATTGCTCGTTTTGCGCGGCCGCGCGCGTGGCAATCTCGTCGAGCCACTCGCCCTCGTGGCGCCTGCTCATCTCCGAAAATTTGCCGAACGTATCAAAAAAGTGATCGCGGCCGGTCGTGCCGAAAGTTGGCACGAAGCCGCGCATCGAGAAGGCGCTCATAAGCGCGTTGTACAGATTCTGGTTGGAGAACGCCTGCGCGGCTGCTGCCTGGCCCGCACCGCACGAGGGTTGCGGCGGGACAATCGCATGCGTCGCCAGATCCACGCAAAGACCGTCTTCCGCGGCAACGCGAATGTAGGATTCCGGGTAGATGCCGCCGTCCTGGTGATAGTGCAGGTCCGCGCCCTTGGGCATGCGCCAGAGAAACGCTTCGAGATCGAGCGGATTTGCGCGCGCGGCTTCGTAAGCACGGGCCGCGCGCTGTTCGGTCGTTCCCGCAGCCGCGGCGGGTTCTTTGGCTGCGGTCTGAGCAGAGACATGCACCGGCAAGAGCAGGAAGAGCGTGGTGCCGACAGGAACGATCAGCGGAATCCGCAAACGTTTCGCGGTGGGCATGTTTCTTGTCCTTTCACTCTGGATCGCTGTCGTGGCGCGCGTGGAATATCCGATTCGCGCCCGCTCGAATGTTCGACGATGTCGCGCCACTACGCACTGAAAAGGGAGTCTGAGTTTACATCACCGCGGGTTACAGGCGGTTTCCTCAGTGGATTTTTATTCGCGATCTCCAGCATGTCGAACCGTGCGGACAACCACGCTTTCAAAGATCAAGCGTCGCGTCATCTAGGTATTTCTCCGTGTCCTTTGTGTTAAAGATTTCCCCAACTTTAGGCAAGGCTTTCAACACAGAGGACACTGAGAAATTCAGGAAAATCAAATGAGCGGATGCCACACCACGAGCGAATACGTGAATTGGAAGAACGACCGGTTCAGGACTAGACCTTAGCCGCTCTTGTCATTCCATCTTGGGGATACCAGCGCACAGGGGCCCGGTGCTCTGGAGCCATTGCCGTTTCGGTTGTTCCCTCAAAGTCGACAATTTCTCTGGTCCGGTACGGTTTTTCCTTGTGGCACTGGGGGCACCGAATATTGAAGACCTGGGATTTTCGCTGGGACGATTCTGCTCCCTCACCCTCGGCCGCCTGCAAGCTGCCTACGATGGCGGGAACGGGAATGGGCGCCTTGCAATGCAGGCAAACCACTCCGCGGAAAGTTTGGCGTTCGGCTTCAATCGTCATTTTCGATCCTCGCACAGAACAGACTAGGATTCAGGTCTTAGGGGTCACCTAATCCTACTCTAAAGGGTCCAGCCAGGTCCAGTCGCATAAAAACGAGAGCTGTGGAAATATGAGGACGGGCCATGCCTCCCCTGGTTATCTTCCGCAACTTATTGATTCAATGGGAGTTCGTCCATCGCCAACCTCATGCGCCCTTCGCCACTTTCTGCGGGAAATCTCCCAGGCGCGCAGCAGACCAGATGTAGAATGCGAATACGCTCATTGGGGACCGGCTGCATGAAAAGCGCTCTTCCGCTAATTTTTTCACTCGCCACGATTGTTTGCCCCGTTTCCCGGGCGCAAACTCCCGGCGCGCAATCCACGTCTAGACCTTCCTCGCAAATCCGAGTAAATCGCACCATGGAAACCCGCTTCATGGTGGACCGCGGCGATGTGCACATCGAGGTGATCGCGCAGGGACTGGGCCCGGTCATCGTGATTCTGCCGTCGCTCGGCCGCGGCGCCGAAGACTACAACGTCGTGTCGACGCTGCTCGCCCGGGATGGCTCCCGCGTCCTGCGCCCCGAGCCGCGCGGCATCGGTGCGAGCACTGGACCGATGACGGGCCTGACGCTGCACGACTTCGCCGCCGACATCGCCGCCGTGATCGAACACGAACGCAAAGGCCCGGCGGTGGTAGTAGGCCATGCCTACGGCCACTTCGTCGCGGGCACGCTGGCGACCGACCGGCCGGATCTCGTGCGTGGCGTCGTGCTGGCCGCGGCGTCGGCGGGCAAAGTCCCGCCCGGTGTTCACGAGCCGTCCGTCGCGCCCGAAGTGCGCGAAGCGATTGAGAAAAGCGGAGACCTGTCCCTCCCGGAGGCCGACCGCCTGCGCTATCTGCAGTTCGCATTCTTCGCGCCGGGCCACGATCCGCACGTCTGGCTTGGCGGCTGGCATCCCGAAACAGAGAAGGCGGAAAACGCCGCCTCAAGCGCCACGCCCGCTGATGAGTGGTTCGCCTGCGGCACCGCGCGCATCCTCGATCTGCAAGCCGAAAACGACGCGGTCGCCCCGCGCAAATTCGCCGGCGTTCTGAAAGCCGCGCTCGGCGATCGCGTCACAGTCGTCGTAATCCCCAACGCCGGCCACGCCTTGGTGCCAGAGCAGCCCGAAGCCATGGCCAACGCCATCGCCGCGTTTGCGCGCACGTTGCAATGAAAATTGGACATAGGAAGAGGATGTCAAGCCCACATGGGTTTGTTCATCCTAAACAAAGTAAAGGCTTTGGCTTGAGGTTTGCAACTCATTGGACAGATTTCGCTTTGTATTCGCCATCTATTATAATAGACTTCAACTTGTCTGGAGCGAACCGATTTGCTAGCAGCAACTTGAGCGGTCAAAGAGGCATTTCAAACATTCTCGGTAGGGGTAGAATCGCTTCTTCGTGACTCACATCTACCACATAACGCATTTCAGCAATCTTGGTGGCATGATTTCCAGCGAAGGGCTATCCTACGATCGCAAGGCGCAACCCTCAACGCGAATAGGTTACCAGCACATAAAAGACCGGCGTCTCACGCGCCCCGTTCCGTTAGGTCCTTGCAATTTTGTAGGAGATTACGTTCCGTTCTATTTTGCTCCACGGTCCCCCATGCTCTTTGTCATTCATAAGGGGTCCGTCCCTGGATATTTCGGTGGGCAAACTGAAGTTGTCCATCTTGTTTCAACGATCGAAAGGGCAGAAGTGGCTGGTCTCGAATGGGTTTTTACTGACGGCCACGCGGAGATGGCTCCGCTTACCGACTTTTATGACGATCTGGCCGATTTGAAGAAATTAGATTGGGGGCTAATGCAGTCGCATTACTGGTTTGATACCGACGACGATCCAGATAGAATGCGCCGTCGGCAAGCAGAATTCTTGGTTCACGATTTTTTCCCATGGGAATTGGTGGACAGTATCGGCGTATGTAATGACATAATGGCGGCGCATGTTCACGAAATTCTAGAAACAGCAGCCCATAAGCCTCAAGTTGTGATCGAACGATCTTGGTATTACTAGGTGGCTGAACATGATCAGAGAAGTTAGCGGAAATCTCCTCGATGCTGACGTTGAAGCACTCGTCAATACTGTGAACACCGTTGGCGTCATGGGTCGGGGTATCGCTCTTCAATTCAAACAAGCGTTTCCAGACAACTTTCGCGCGTATGAAGCGGCTTGCAGACGCCGCGAGGTTCTACCCGGCAAGATGTTTGTATTTCGAAGGGATACGCTCCGCACGTATAAAAATCCCAGATTCATCATAAATTTCCCTACGAAAAGAAACTGGCGCGGTAAATCGCGCCTGGAAGATATCGAAGAAGGTCTTCGCGATCTCGCGCAAGTAGTTAAGGATGAGGGTATACGGACTATTGCACTTCCCCCGCTAGGTTGCGGGAGCGGCAAATTACGATGGGAAGATGTCCGGAAGCGGATTTTCGCTACTTTCGAAATGATGTCCGGAGTACTTGTCCTTGTATTTCCCCCGGATCATGCACCCCCTCCCGAGGAAATGAAAATTGGCACTGAGCGGCCACGCATGACTCGTTTTAGGGCAGCTCTGCTCATACTAATGACTAGATATGCTCAACCCGGTTATCGACTCACTCTCTTGGAGATCCAGAAGCTGGCTTACCTGCTCCAAGCAACCGGAGAGCCGTTAGGGTTGAAGTTTGAGAAGCAGAAGTATGGCCCATACACCGAGACCTTACATCACGTCCTGCAACGACTGGAGGGTCACTTTGTATCCGGATATGGAGACCGTAGCCAAGGGGTTTCCATCGCATTAGAACCACATGCAGTGAAGGAAGCAGAAGACTTTCTTGGGACGGCTCAAGAAACTCAAAAACGATTCGAGCGTGTGGCCTCTCTAATCGACGGGTTTGAGACGCCATACGGGATGGAACTCTTGGCAAGCGTGCACTGGGTTGCCACGGTTGAAGACCAATCCGCAAAGCACACCCTGGAACGGACAGTCGAATTAGTCCATTCCTGGAACGACCGCAAGCGTGCGACGTTCCGTCCAGAACATATTAAGGTAGCGTTGAACCGACTGAGTCACGAAGGTTGGATCTAGAATCGAAAACTTGCATTACCATCGATTTTCCAACGGGTGCATCACACTTCGCCGGACGCGCCACTATCGCCACTCAATCTCGACGCGAGCAAATCTCAAGTTCAGATGAATCTGTAGAGGAGGATGCCATTGTGATAGTTCGTCCAGGAGTATTCAGTTCGGTGGTCCGGCGTTGTAAGTGTGGGTGAGGGGAGGCCTGCGTATACACGGGTGGAATTTTTGAGGTCATAAAAATAAATTCCGGTCCAGTTGATCCTCTTCTTTCTGCCAGGCCGTTTTCCGGTAGAGGTATACTTTGTGTTTAAGGATCGTTGCCGCATCGGCCATACCAATGGGGAGAGTTCCATCGTGCCGGTCGATATTGCCTTCATAACGGTCAACTACAACACCCTGGAGTACGTAAGTCAGTTGGCCAGCTACTTCAAAAGCCTGGATGCGCCGTTTACGTTTTCCTTCACCGTTGTGGACAATGACTCCAGGGATGGATCCCAGGAATTCCTGCAATCTCACCCGGAAATTAACTACCTCCAAACCGGAGGAAATATCGGTTACGGGCGCGCCATCAACCGGGGGGTGGCTGCGACGGCCAGCAAATACGTGTGCGTCACAAATACGGATGTCATCCTCAACCGTAAGGCGTTGATCGAGCTTTGGCGCTTCCTCGAAGAACGGCACGATGCCGGAGTCTGCGCCCCGCGGATCACTTATGAGGATGGACGGGACCAGGGAATGGTGTTCAAATCTTCTCTTTTTTCGCATTATTCCGACTGGTTTGCGAAGACTCTGGGAAGTTATTCGAAGCTGAAAATAGCGAAAGCCACCGCGCCGCTGCGGGTCGATGGCGTGACGGGCGCTTTTTTCCTGATCCGGCGATCCGTCATACCGCCGCCGGCGCTCTTTGACGAGGATTTTTTCTTTTTTTACGAGGATACGGCGCTTGCCCACGCCTTAAAAAATCGCGCCGTACCGTGCTTTATCATTCCTGGCGCAACCATCATCCATATCGGCGGCAAATCGAGATCGGCGGATTTCCATTCGCACTTCCATGACAACAAATATCTTTACCTGAAAAAGTTCTACGGACCGCTTCACGCCGACGCCATCTATTTCATGGATCGCGCGCGCATCCTCCGTAAATGGTCATTCTATTCGCTATTTTCGCTGGTGACCGCTTCCGAGCGCATCAAGTCCAAGCAGCGCTACTACAAGATCGCCTGGGATACCGCTCGCTTAAAATGAAGGGGCTTTGAGTGGTCGAATTCACGGAAAATTTGGCAACCATGGCCTTAGCATAAAAAGTGGCGTTAAAATGGGACTGCAGAGACCGGCGGTTCGAAATGGGGGACACCGTTCGAATGGCCGTCTTCAGGAGGTGACATCGTGTTTTGCATGCATTGTGGGGGAGAAATCGCCGACTCTTCCAATTTTTGTTCCTCTTGCGGCGGCAAGCAGCGCCAGAGGACTTCACACAAACAACTAACGCTTTCCGCCACGGACAAGAAGATGGCGGGCGTGTGCGGAGGCATCGCCGAGTATTTGGACGTCGATCCCACGATCGTGCGGCTGATCTGGGTGGCGTTGTCCGTGGTACCAGGCGGCTTTGTCGGCGGCGCATTGGCCTATTTCTTCGCATGGATCATCATTCCGAAGGCTCCTGCGTTCGCTTCGACTGCGGCGGGCACGGCCTCGGTGCAGCCTTCGCCAAAAGCAGGCTGAATGTTCCATGCGGCATTACTGGCTTGCTCTGTGTAGCGCCCGCCTTCAGGCGGGCACTTCCCTCTTCTAATCCGAATTTCTCACAAGCCGCATGTGCCACTAACCCCTCAAAACTCGACATGAAGGCGGAGCGCGGAGGCAAACACCGGGCCGCGGTCGCGGTTGTAGCCGGGGTTGTCGATGTATTGCGCGTCGAGCGAGGTGAAGATTCCGCGCCACACGTGCAGTGTGTAGTAAGTTTCGACTATGTTCTCGCGTCCATAGTTCAGGTTGCCGTCGCCGAGCAGGAAGCCGACGCCGCCCAGGGCCAGATATTCCTGATGTTCCCGCGAAATTCCGTTGGAAATGAACGCGAGGCCTGCGCGATCCAGCTTTCTTTTCCACTTGGTCCCTTGCGCGCCGGCGCCGACTTGCTCCGTTTCGTCCACTTCGGTGTAGGCGTAGGATTCGTGCTGCCCTTCGTTCCATCCCCATCGCGCGAAGAGGCCGAGCCAATCCGTCAGCGGCTGCTCGATGTTGACGCCGAACCCGTACTTCGTGGTCGTCTGCAGAGGATGCGCCGTGATCTCGGGCCTGCACACAGTGCCGGTGGCGCATGGCGTCTCACCCGCAAGAAAATCGTCGATGGCCACGCTGTAGACTCCCATGTTGGCGTGGTTCGCATAACCGAGCAGGCGAAGGACTGCCTCGCGGTGCGGCAGGAACGAATGACGCAACTCAAATTCGACGTTCTCCGAGTGGGCGCGGCCGAGGTCCGCATCCAAGTTGATGCCGTTCGCCACCTTGGGCATCAACGCTTCCGCGAATCGCACGGCCCAGTGGCGGTCGTCGTACTCCGCCATCGCGGCAAACGTGTAGCCGCGCGTGTCCGCGGCGTAGTCGTAGGCGCCGTTGTTGTCGAGCGTCCAATTCATGAATTGGAGATTGCTGTCCGAGCCGTACGTGTTCAGATCGAAAAAATCCACCAGGCTGAATTTGCCAAAGCGAATTTCCAGGCGCCGCACCGGCAACCGCGTGAAGAGGGATAGCGGAGTTCTCTCAGCGGACGTTTTCTCGCTGCTCAGCGGAATGATTTGATGCCACATCAGACGAGCAACATAAGGAGCCTTGCTGAGCAAGGGATTCCGGACGACGTCCAGATTCGTGAACCCTGCAAGGCCGAGCGCTTCTCCGATCCCGTGCCCGCCGGTTTCCTGAACATCGAAGAGAAATTCCGTGCTGCCGTTGATGCGCAGTCCTGTAAGCAGAGTCAACACTCGGGAAGAAGCGTCCTGCGCTTCGGGCGAAAGACTGTTCGGTCCCTGGTAGGGAGAATGAAACGCGGGGTGCCACTGCGTAATAATATTTGCCTGCCCGGAAAGCCAGATGCGATCTGACTCAAAATGCGGGAATAAGGTGGGTGGTCCATCGGAAGACGAATCGTCCGCGGGAACTGGAGCGGATTGCGCAGGCGTTTGATCTGAAGGCACATCCTGTCCGCGCACGGACAAAGGCGCCGCCAGGCACAGACCTAGCATGAACAGAAACGACAGCGCGAATTGGGCCGCGCGATGGCGCATATTCCCCCGGTTAGGTCGGCATTCCATTCAATCCATTAAATCATGGCCTTATCCAATATCGAGATGAACAGTAGGTAAAAACAAGAGGGATGGTCATCCACCCTTCCCTGCGCGGTTTCTGAATTGCCCTCATGGGTAAGAGCGGCCTCCGCTTCGGCGCGTGCCGCCGCAAGATCAGGCTCATGCACTTTGGCCTGTGAGTCAAACATCGACATCGACGGATCGATCCACACCCGGATGAGTGGGGCGTTCTCGCCTTCGTGCGCGCGAATCCACACGCAGTACAGGCTCGGGCGCGGCACGGTATTTTTGCTGTTGATGATGAAATCAAACATGATTCCCTCCTTTGAAACCACACGTGCCATGGCCGTGCTCCGGCGCCTCGTCCGGTAAAACTATTTTTCAGGAGGGGATTTTTGCCGCGGCATCGCGGATTCCCGCTCGCTCGGTTTTTCCTCCACGAGAGCAAGCGGAAATTCGATTCACGGCAGCGTGTGCTATGCTCGCTCGGGGCGGAGGTCCGGGAGGCTGGAACTACCCGGAGGTTCCGGTTCTTGCACTGGAAGTTCCATATGTTTTAAATTCCTTTCAGGCCTTTGTAACGCGGCCTGGAACTCTGATACCATACCCCCATAGGGTAGTCAAGCGAAAATGTCACATTTATCGAGAGAAAAACTGGATCTGGTTACCCGCACCAAGAAAATTGTAGGGCAGCTCGAAGCCGTCGGGCGCGCCCTGGATCAGGACGAGCCCTGCACCGAGGTGCTGCAACGCCTCTCCGCCGCCCGCGGCGCCATCAACAGCCTCATGGGCGAATTGATGGAGGACCACATCCGCAATCACATGCCCCGGAAAACAAAATCGGCGGAGGAAGCCGCCGACGATCTCATCGAGATTGTGCGCACCTACCTGAAGTAACCGGCCCTCCAGCAAGGAAAAACCTTTAACACAGCGCGGCGGAGCCGCAATCAAACTCAGCTTCAGCGGCGAAAGCCGATTGTAGTGCGGATCGTTACGGCCGGGCTGGAGCCCGGCCCTACAAAGCAAGAATCCTCAGAGATTACCGACCCGCCAATCGCGGACGTGAGTGCCCGGCGGATTCCTCCGCTTTTCTCTGTGTCCTCTGTGTTAAAGCTATTCGGTTTGCAATTCGTGAAGGATTTTGGCGGGTTGGGAAGTACGCTTACGAACCCGATCTCTCGGGGCCGTCGTCCCCGCAGCGCAACTCCCAACCCACAGTGAAAGGAATGTTGACAGTGCGAACTGGCTGGCTCAATGGGCTATTCGAGTCAAAATTTTTGGGACTCGGGTTGTAGTACTAGGTCAAGGAACGCAAGGAGAGGAGGCGTAGAACGAAGCCCTGCTTAAGGGGGCCTCGCATATATCTAAGTTGCTATACAGGAATGACTTACAAGAACAAATCTATTCGACGACGGCGATCTTGTTGGCCAGTGAAAGAGGCAGCCACAGGCGGCCCTTGGCGTCACGCGCCATGTTGCGGACGGAGGAATTGGGGGCTGGCATCGGATAGGTCCTAAACACCTCGACGGCAGGATCAAAGCGGATCAAATTGTTGGCGTCACTCCCGCTCTCCTCATACCAGATCTTGCCGGAGGTATCCGCCGCAATCCCATAGGGCTCGGAATGGTTTCCCGACGGACTTTCCCAAAATTTGAATTTCTTGTCGACCAGCGTGAGGCGGCCCAGGCGCCCGCCTTTGGAATCGGTGAAATAAATCGCGCCTTTGACGGCGACCAGCCGCCGGGGCTCTACGTCTCGCTCCGAGGGAGCGTATTCAGTCATCGCTCCGCTGAGAGGATCAATGCGTCCCAGCTTTCCACCTGACAATTCGCAGAACCAGAGCGCTCCATCGTCCGCCGAAGCGATGCCGTAGGGATGGGCATTCTGCGTCGGCAAGCCGTACTCGGTGATTTTTTTGGTTTCGATGTCCAACCGGCCGATCAGGTTGGAATCCTGCGCCGTGAACCACAGCGCGCCGTCCGATCCGAACACCGGCGTGTGCGGGTCTTTCGCGGTGGGAGGAGTGAATTCCACGATCGCCCCGGACTGCGGATCCAACCGGCCGATTTTTCCGGCATAATTTTCCGTGAACCAAATGTCGCCGAACGCGTCGGAAACCAGGCCATGCGGGCCGGAATCCTCCGTCGGCACCTTGAATAGTTTCCACTCGTGCGTATCGGGATTGAACCGCGCGATGTGTCCCGTCTCTTGCAGCGTGAACCAGATGTCGCCCTTCGGATCGACGGCTGAATCGTGCGGCACCGATCCCGGCACCGGCGCGTCCCACACGCTCATCGTGCCCTTCAATTCAACGCCCGGCGGAGGAGGCGGCGCCTTGAACGTCAATCGCAGCGTCACAATGGTATCGTCGCCGGGACGCACCAGAACGTTATGCTCCCACTCGGACCACGTTCCGTTCGCATTGGCGCGCAAATCGTAGGAGCCCGTGCGCAGCGGCCCGACGTGGAAGCGCCCTTGCGCGTCACTGTGCAACACGTGCGGCGTTTCGCCGTCGGCAGCCTGCCACAGAATCTGCGCCCCGGCCACCGGCGCGCCTTTCGCGTTGACCACCTCGCCGCCCAATCCGCCCGGCTTCTTCTTGGCGACCTTAATGGACTGCGCCCGTGCGCCCGCGGACACAAATGCAGCAGCGCATATGAGAAACACAATATTTAAACGCGCGCGCCGCAATGCTGTCCGCCTCCCGGGTAGTGACCTTCCCCAATTTTACATCGAGGAATTCAAGTCGGGGCTGCCTGTTCCGCGGGACGAGGCGCGAATGATACGGGGGTGCAAATGCTTCCCTTGATGTGAGGTTAAGAGACCAGTTTGTTTACTCCCTGCTATAATTCCGCGCACCGGACCGACTTGTAGGAGTGGGACGCTGTTATGAGCAACCGCAACTATTGGCTGGACCTCTTTACTGGCGTCACCTGGAAAGAGTTCCTCTCCGCAGGGGCGGACGTATCTGGTTTTCGAGAGAGCCGGTGGTCTGCATTGCAAAAGATCAAGCCCGGCGACCATTTGCTTTGCTACCTCACAGGTGTGTCTCGTTTCATCGGGGTACTTGAAGTAACGTCGGCACCTTTTAGAGACGCAAGTCCTATTTGGAAAGATGAAGATTTCCCGTGTCGTTTCAAGGTGAAGCCGGTCGTCGTACTGACGCCAGAAACTACCGTCCCAGTTTTGGAGTTACGAGACCGGCTAACTATTTTCCGCGAAATGAAAAGCGCGCTCGCTTGGACGGGAAACTTCCGTGGATCCTTGACAAAATGGAAGATTCCGGATGGTGATGCGGTCCTGGAAGCTTTATTGGAGGCCAAGAAGAACCCAACTGCTCGGCCTGTCGATGCAGCAAAACTTGCTAGGCGACCGAAGGCCCTAAAAGCTCGGATGGGCTCCGTAACTGTTCCTGAGAGTGAAGAAATGCCCACAGAGGAGCCCGAGGTCATAAAGGAACCGAGCGACCACATGGAGGTTCAGTGGCTTCTTCTCAAGCTTGGCAGCGATATGGGGTTCGATGTGTGGGTCGCCCGGAACGATCGAGGACGCCAGTTGAAAGGTCAACGGTTTGCCGACCTGCCAAAATTGAAAACCGAACTCCCGCTGCAGTTCGATGAGGCCACAAATCGAACTATCGAATTGATCGACGTGTTGTGGCTAAGAGGCAACGCCATTGTGGCGGCGTTTGAAATCGAGAGCACGACTTCGATCTATTCAGGTCTTCTGCGCATGTCCGACCTCATAGCCATGCAACCCAACCTCAATATTTCGCTTTACCTCGTTGCTCCTGACGAAGGGAGACAGAAAGTAATCGACGAGGTCAATCGCCCAACCTTCCGACGACTCTCGCCGCCCCTCTTTGAAGTTTGCCGTTTCATATCATTCTCAGACCTGCGTGCTCGCCTTAAGGAAGCCGGTCCATTCATCAGGTATTTAAAACCTGAGTTTTTGGAAGAGCTTTCCGAGTCTTGTGAAATCGAAGAGGCTTAGCGGGATGCGCGAAGCCCTTATGAACAAATACGAAAGCGCCAAGACACTTAAACTGACTAAGGCGCGGTCCCCGAGGGCCTGTGAGACGTGTGGTGCGGCTATTGATAAGGGGACGGAGTACTTTCGCGAGTCGCTCGGACCAATTGCAAAACCGCCGGGACTTCACTTAGGCAGCTTTTGCATCTCTTGCGGCAGAGCTAGAGGCGGTGTTCAGGCCTAGGCTAGCTTAGACCATCTGCTGGGGCGCGCCAAATTCCACATTGCCACTGAGTATTCGCCACCCGTCTCAACTCAAACCAAAAGAAGCCGATGAAACCGATTCTTTTGTCCAATGCTGTCTAGAACCTTAAACACTAAATCACCGAGATCGTTTGCGGTCCGAAAGTATTCTTGGCCTTTCTCTTGTCTAGAAATCGGGCAATGAGCACTTCCTCTGCGGCATCCCTATCTGCCAGGAAGCTTTCATAGCATTCGAGGACGTCCCCAACTGTTGAGTGCGCGCTATGAAAGTGCTGCTGCGAGAGCGTCCATTCCAGGCGGGCGGTTGGGGTTAGCTTGATCATGTCGACGGCGTCGGTTGGGCTAACCGTCTTTCGCTCTGTAAAGACCGCTAAAAGATAGATAAGGGCCGAATAACAGGTTAAGAGGCGACTGTGCTTGAGTTTATAGTTCTTTAGTTTGCGTTTTGCTTTCTTCTCCGGCGGATCTGTAGATGTCCGCGCCTCATAATTCACGCAAAAAGTTCTCCACAAGCGGAGAATGTCGTTCGCGAGAAACGCAGGCATGAACTCGTTCTTGTGGTCTTCGTAGTCTCGCCAATACGCCCCGATAACATCTTCAATGATGTCGTGGTACACGGATTCTCCGAGAAGTGGGCGGCTTTCGAGAAGCAGCAGGAGGCGTGCAGTAAAGGTATTGCTAACGTCATCTTCAGGCTTTCCGAGCGTACCCACCAACTCACCCACGGTGTAGTGGTTCAGATACTCTCCGTCGCCCGAGAAATCAGGGATTCCTAGTTTCTGCGTGGCCTCGATCAGATCTGCTTTGATGCGTATTTCATCGAGACGCCGAAGGAGTCTCTGGCCATCCTTGTCGTCGCGGCCAGCAATGAAGAGATCGAGATCGCTATAGGGACTCGCCTCACATCGCCCAAAAGAACCTGTCGCGTATACGCAAGCATTGCGAGCAGTGAGCTTCTCGGCTTGCCCGAGTTCTCCGCGCAATTTCTCTACGCGGGCCTCGGTTTCCGTCCGACGCCGACTAAGGAGTGCGCCCACGAACACCCTCCCACTCAAAGACATTTGCAAATATCTCCGCCTGTTCAGCAGCGTCGTCGAGTGCGTTATGGGTATGTATTCGGTCGGACCGAAGAAATGAAAAAAGCTTTGGCCGCCCCGCCTCTGAAACGGGAATATGAGCCTTAACTGCAATGGCGGTCTTGATATCAAAACACCGCGAATGATTGAATGGCGATCCCTTCGTCGAGAAACGGATGAAGTACCAATACAGCCATGTCCAGTCGAAACTGAGCGGGTATGCCACAAGCACCGGTCGTGCTGAACCGGCAATCTCGCTGACCCATTGGGCAGCATCTGTCATGGCTTTCTCGGGACTCTCTCCTTCTAAACAAAGTCTACTTCTGTCGAGTCCGTTGACACGAAGCGCCTCAAGTTGGAACGTTTCTGATATCGGACGCAATTCCCGATAAAACGAGCGCCTGTAGTCTGTGGGACGCTCGAACTCCCGTCCATCAAAAGACCCGGCATAAACTAAGGCAAATGAGAGAATAGAGTAGGGGCCAGGGATTGGTCCGTCGGTTTCGACATCTGCAGAGAAATATATATCTAATACGTCTTCTTTCAATTGGTCTTTACGGTGCAGAGGTTCAATTCTCATCGGATCGGCGCTCAATCTTGCTTTCATCGCTAGTGATCCTATCAGGATGTGGCTTTTAGGACTAGAAAACAAGTTAATCGGCCAGATTCATCTGCAATTGGCGATTTACTAGTGCTGTGTATCCGACTCTGCTGAACCACGTAAGACACGCTAATATTGAAAATAAGAAGACTTCCGCCTGCATCACCAACTATGGTTTGATCTAGCGGAAAATATTTGCGCGAGGAGAATTCATGCCACGGTACATTTCGCTTTACACGCTGGCTGTGGCGGACGAAGGGTGATTCGTGAATCGTGATTTGTGATTCGTGAAAACCTTTGATTGGACAGCGCCGGTCCCGCACTCAGCGGCGGGATTGGCGCTGTAAGTTTTTTCGGAATTACTTCTGCTTCTATTGCACGGCGCCGGGCTCGATGCCGTTGTGGCGGGCGCGGTCGAGCAATTCATCCACTTTTGCCGCATCCGCCTGGCGCTTGGCTTCCAATTGCTTCAATTGATCCTGAGGGGTGGGTACGAGCTGGCGATGCATCGTGGGCGGGTCGCTCACGTTCTCGCCGCTGAGAAATGCCTTGAGTTTTGCGATTTGGGGGTCGAGTTTATCGATTTCCGCGCGCAGGGGCGCCAATTGCTTGCGATACCACGCCGGATCTTTCTCTTGCGAATATGCCTTCGACGTCAAGCTCACTTTCTGAGGCGTGCGATTCCCTCCAACCACGGAGACGTTGTGATTGTTGCGCAAGGTATCGATCTCGTCGTTGGTCCAGACCTTGGCAGGTTTTGCATTTGCTATGGGCGCAGCCTGCCCTTGCGGAGGCGGTTGCGGGGCGCTTGTGGCGGCATGTTGCTGGGATGCCGCCGGCGATTGTGACTGGGCATAACCCGATCCTGGCGCCACCGCGAGCAAGGACACCAGGCCGGCAAGAAGAAAAATAGTCCGGAATCTCATGGCAAAACCTCGATTCCTGCTATTTTAACTTGGTGGCGTTACCGGGCAGGAGTTACAGCCGATAGATTGTTCAATTCATTACGCATAATTTCGACGGCCTGCGGCGGCGGACCGACGCGGCGGTAGCGGGTGATTTCCGTGCGTTCGTGGACGCCGAATGCGAACAGAAATTTGCGGCCGTCCACTTCGTAGCTGTACAGCGTCGGCAGCCAGATGCCCGGCGCCACTTCCTCTTGCACCATCACGACGTGGCCACCGTGATAAACCTTTCCGGCAACCCCTCCGGCAAACGGAATGTCCGTGGCGATGTCGGCTTCGAGGCGCGCGAATTGCGCCTGAGTTTCGTCCACCCAGAGCGTCGCATGAACGTGCTGAAAGCTGGCCGCGAAGCGGTTGATGGGCTTGTAGCTTGGGTCCGGTTCCAGCAGAAATTTCATCAGAGTGCGCGGCCCGGCCGAATCGTTGCGCGTCTCCCGGCCGGCCCAGGTCGCGCGAAACGCTTTCGTTGCCGTGTCCACGAGTTCGTTGTGTTCGCGCCGCCGCCTTTCGAATTTCGCCAGATCCTCCTTGTAGCGCTCGTTCGGGTGCATGGCCAGCTCGAGTGCGGTGACGGCAAACTCCAGTTCGTTACGATAGAGCTCCGCGGAAACTGGAACTCCGTTTTCCTCCATCTTCAACTTTATATTGCCGGTTCCGGAAGGCACGATGCGTTCGGTAAGGTTGGTGACGATCTCCGCGTTCTCGCCCTTGCGCGTGATCGCGTGCTCGATGCGTTCGAACTCCTCCAGCGCGCGGTCGTCCCGATGCTGATTTTCGATGGCTCGCATGATCAGCGAGTGAATCTGCTCGGGACTGGGCGCGGGATTTCCTGTAATGATGGCGCCCTGGCCGCTGGGCAGCGCCCGTGCGCTTGGAGTGCCGAGCCACGGCGCCAGGACGATCAGACAAACCCCCAGTGCCATAATATGTCGTGTATGAACCATGCTTTCCCTTGGCACTGCTAAGTTTGACCTGGTCCTCCGCGTTGTCTACATTCCGATTCTACGGCAGATTGGGCGGTTGTACCCGGAAGTTTCCGAATCGAGCAATTCGTGGAAATGGACGGCTCGCGGATCGAAATTTCCACGGTCCAGAGGTGTTCCATGCCTTCCCATCGATTGGAAGTCTATTTCTAGTGTTGGATGATTGAGGTGAGAAGGGGGCGTTCCAGGTAGATCCGCCCCCTCACTTTATGCCCGGCCTGTCGGAGGAAAGCCGAGCCTTACAGCCTTGATGTATTAAGTTCAACACTGGTTTCGCGAGAAAGTTGCGGGGGGTGCTGAAAATAGGAACGATATACAGGGTTTGGCTCATTTCCTAGCGGGGAAAAGACCTTAGGAGTCTGCCCCGCGGAACGAAGAATCGCTTTTATCATCTTGGCCAGTCCCGTCAGGGACGAAAAAACGTAGCCCACCGCGCCAGCGGTGGGTCTGTGGGAGGGGACAGGGCCAAGGCCCGGAGGGGCGGCACAGGGCGACCCAAATGTGTCGCCCCTCCGGGGCTGCCAATGATCGTGGCTCCGAACCCCACCGTTTAAACGGTGGGCTACGTTGTGCCGTCCCTGTGGGACTTCGAGCAGCGCAAAGGCAGGACACCTCACTTGAACAGTGGTCCAAATTTTCTGCGGGACAGACTTTGAATTGCACTTCTCACGAGATTCGATGGCGGAAGCGAAAGGCCAGGACGCTGTCGGTGTGAGCGCATCCGATCACGATGGGCCGAGAATCTTCTGGCGAAATCCCCCGGGAACGCCATTCTCCTGAATGGCGTTTTGCGGCCCGCCCGCCGCGGCGGGGAGATTGGCGTTCCCGGATTTCAACCGATACGGTTTGCCTCGCCCTTCGCGTTTTGCCTGAAGAGCGCATACAATGGCCGTTTCCATGCCAAGCCACGATGAGCCGCGCGCACCTGTCACCGAAGCCGAGGTCGTCGCGCATCTCGCGCGGTCCCGCAGGCCGCAAAGTCTTCGCGAAATCGCGGCGGCGCTCGACTTGCGCCACTCGGGACGCCGCGCGCTGGTGAAGCTCGCGCGAAAAATGAAAAAGCACGGGGAGATTCACGAATACCCGAACGGGCGCGTTGGCTTGCTCAAGGAAAAACAGGGCGCACAATATGCGCAGCCGCCACAAAAAAGCGCGCCGCGCCCGCATGGCTCGGAGCAGCGCCCGCAACCCCGCGCGGAATCGAGCCCGCCGGTGAGGCCGGAAGCGAATCAATTGACGGGACGTCTCGTCGCGCATCGCGACGGTTACGGTTTCGTCGTGCCGGATACGCCGCGAAAGGATTTGGACGGCGATCTTTTCATCGGGCGTGACGCGATCGGCGACGCGATGCATGGCGATCATGTGCTCGCGAGCATCGAGCACCGCAAGCGCTTTGGCGACGGGGCAGGCCCAGGCCGCGCCGAAGGACGCATTCTGCGCGTGATCGGCCGCGCGCACGCGACGGTCGTGGGGCTGTTCCGGTACGGATCGCGCGGAAATACGGTCGCACCGTACGAATCGCGCCTGCTGCAGGAAATCATCATCCCGCCGGGCGATGAACTAACGCCCGAGCTTCAGGGGAAGCTAGGTCAGCATCTGCCGAAGCGCGGCGTGCGTTTGCCGGAGCTCGATGGCGCCGTCGTCAATGTGGAGATGACGCGATTTCCGCGCGGAGGCGTGGCCCCGGCCGGACGCGTGATCGAGATTATGGGACGCCCCGGCGATTTTGGCGTGGACGTCGAGATCCTGATCCGGAAGCATCATCTGCCGCACGAGTTTTCGGCGGAAGTGCTGGCGGAAGCTGCCGCCGTGGCGCATCCCGTGGGCGATGTCGAGCGCGCCGGGCGGCGCGACTTCCGCGATTTGCCGATCGTCACGATCGACGGCGAAACGGCGCGCGATTTCGACGACGCCGTGTACGCGAAGCGCCTCGAAAACGGCATCTGGCAATTGCAGGTGCACATCGCCGATGTTTCGCATTACGTGCGGCGCGGATCGGCGCTGGACCGCGAGGCGCGGCTGCGCGGCACTTCGGTTTATTTTCCGAATCGCGCCGTGCCCATGCTGCCGGAAGAACTCTCGAACGGCATCTGCTCGCTCAATCCCAAGGAAGACCGCCTGGTGATGAGCGCGATCCTGGAGCTCGACGCGAACGGTGAGATTGTCGCGTCGGAATTCGCGCGCGGCGTGATCCGCTCGGCCGAACGCATGACGTACACCAACGTGAACGCCGTGCTTCAGAATGACGCGACTGCCACCGCGCAATACGAGCACCTCGCCGAAAATTTCCGCGCCATGCGCGACCTCGCCCTGATTCTCAACGCCCGGCGCGCGCGGCTCGGCTCCATCGATTTCGATTTGCCCGAGCAAGTGATTGAATTTGACGACGCCGGACAGATGACCGGCATCGTCCGCAGCGAGCGCAACATCGCGCACCGCCTGATCGAGGAATTCATGCTGGCCGCGAATCAGGCCGTCGCGCGCTATCTCGAATCGCGCGGCATCGGATCGCTGCATCGCGTCCACGAAAAACCCGACCCCAAGAAAATTCTGGAATTCGAGGCGCTGGCGCAAACATTTGGATATTCGCTGGGCGTTGAAAATCTTGCGGAGCGGCGTATCGAAGTGAAGCACGGTAGTTCCCGCCCGCAACAGCGATTCGATCGTGGCGCGCGGCACGGCCGTCGCGGCGGGGGCCGCGAAAAGCCGATGACGGTCTCACTGCCGGGCGTGATGGACATCGCCATTCGCCCCTCGCATTACCAGCGCCTCGCCGAAAAACTCGCAGGCAAGCCCGAGGAGCGCATCGTCTCCTACCTGATGCTGCGATCGCTCAAGCAAGCGCGCTATGCCGCCGACCCGCTCGGACATTTCGCGCTGGCCTTCGACCAGTACACGCATTTCACTTCGCCGATCCGCCGCTATCCCGACCTCGTCGTGCATCGCGTCTTGAAGTGGGCGCTCGATCATCCCGAGACGAAGCCCGCGGCCCGCGCGTTTCCAAGTAAGGAAGAATCCACGTTCGGCCCGTACCGCCGTGGCGAGCTCGAAGCCGTCGCCGCGGAAACGTCCGAGACCGAGCGCCGCGCCGAGACCGCCGAGCGCGAATTGATGGCCTGGAAGACCGCGCAGTTCATGGAGCAGCATCTCGGTGAGGAGTACGACGCGCTGATTATCTCCGTGCAGAAATTCGGTTTCTTCGTCGAGCTGATGGAAATTTTTGTCGAAGGCATGGTCCCCATCGACCGCATCGAGGAACTTACCGGGGAACACGTTTTCTATCGCGAGCAGGACCACGCGATTGTTTCCGGGAGCGGACAAGCTCAGCGGCCCGCGACACACGAGCCGGGGAAGAAGAAAAAGTCCGGCCGGGGAAGCACGCACGCCGGCCACGTCTGGAAACTCGGCGACCGCATCCGCGTCCGCGCCGAACGCATCGACCCCATCCGCCGCCGCGTCGAGTTTTCCCCGTTGCCTTGAGCCCGCAAGTGGCGCAGGCTTCAGCCTGTGGCCTTTTCGTCATTTCAATTCAAAACCCACAAGCTGAAGCTTGTGCTACTCGACCCTCTCAGGTCTTGCGCCTGAGAGGAGACTCCGAGCAGTGCCGAAATAATTTACTCAGAAAAGTCGTAAAATTGTTTTGTCGGGGAGGGTGTGATGCGAACAGTTAAGGCTCATGAAGCGAGGACACGTTTTTCAAATCTTCTCAATCGCGTCGCGCGAGGTGAAAAAACCACGATTACCAGGTACGGCGCTGCGGTGGCATTGCTAATTCCTGTTGCACGGAAAGAATCCAAACTCACACATAGGGAAATCGTGGAAGAAATGCGTGCGTTGCGCAAGCGGGTTAAGCCCGGGAAAATGAGCGTAAGAGAAATGGCCGCCGAAGGGCGCCGGTTATGAATCTCCCTCGTCGTTCTTGGCCATGGACGAGGATGGATAAAAACCCGTCCACCTCGGCTACGAGGTGGACGGGTTCATGTTCTCGATTCTTTGCGATTGATGACCCGCTCGCTTTTATGGCGGGCCGCCGTTGGTGCAATGATTAGTCTCTGTCGTATTTCAAACATTCATTGAGCTGGCGGAGCGATTCATCGATTGCCTTGATCGCTTCCACGCGGTGCCCGCCAAAATCATGGGCGGCGTGCTCCAGGTGGTCCTTGGCCCGTCGTAGCGATCCGATCGCTTCCCGGATTTCGGGGTGAGGTTCAGGCAAGGCTGCGGGCGCGGCCGCCGGCTGCGGGGTTGCTGCCGGAACTGCGGCGGCAGCAGGCGTCTTGGGCGATGCTGGAGTTGATGTCACCGACAAACACAGAGCCAGAGCAAAAATCACCAGGGACGAAAGAGTCAGGATTTTCAGTTTCATTGTTCTCTCCATGACGTTCAAGATTTTCTCGCGGGCTCCCGAAATGCACCGAGAGGGTATCATTCTATCTCCCCACGCGTCATGCGGATTGCTCGGAAGCGAGGCTTTGTCGCAAACGTAAATAACGGCCCCACGGCGCTCCCAAGCGGATTAATTTGTAGCGCCAATTCAAGAGCGCCCCAATTCGACGCGAACGCGAGCGATGCGCTTTTTCCTCTTATCTTCTTTTCATCGGGGCGCGATTTCGATTATCGTAGGCGTTCGCATTGGGAGGTGAGCCGTGGCTGTTCGCATGTGTCCTCATTGCAAGACGGAAATTTCCTCGCCGGAAGCGGCGGCGCACTCGAACGACATTGAGTGTCCGAAGTGCGGGACACGGCTCGAGGTCGCTCCCGGGTCGCGCACGATTTCTACTCTGTGCGGGCTTGCGGCCGGCGCCATCGCCTGGCGGTTTTCGAGTGGTTCGACGAGCGACCTGGGCGGCGTCCTGCCGACGCTGTACGCATTTCTCGCGTTCGGCATCGTTTCGCCGCTGGTGCTGATATTCACGGCCAATCTGCGCAATACCCCCGCGGGTCCGGTTCCCGAGGCTGCCCATGCTCCAAGTCCGGCGGGGCATGGCGCTGACGGCCGCGACGCCGGGCATCACTAAGACAGAATACCGACTTAGCGCCGACAAAAGGATGCGATTGCGGAGGGGACGTCGATCAGAGTCAGGACTCGTGAAGCGCGCTCAGGTAGAAACTTCCATATTCCCCTCGCCAAGTCTCGCATTGCTTTGGGCCTTTGCACGAATCGACCGAGTGCGGTAAAGCTCCCCCGCTTGCAGGACAAGGTCTGCGATCAGTAGGGAGGAAGCTGTGCAGGCCCACACTATGATTTCGTTCACGTGAGGGCCGAGGTTTTCCCAACCAGTAAGGCCACCGATTACCCGAACCTCGAGGAAGATCAAGGGTCCTGTCCCAAAGCTGCGAGTCATCCATTGACGGTGCTGCTGAACCTTTCCCTTAAGGATGAACGCCAAGGCGATGGCGGTGGTGAGCATCCATATGCCGCCTTGAAACATGGTTTCAATCGTGAAGGAGCGCGCGTCTCCCAAGCGCTCATCAGCGTGCTGGATGTAGGGGCCAAGCGGAGCGGCGATGAAGACGCAAGCGATATAAATGCGTCCGACGATGCGGTGGAGCTTAACGTAACGCTGGCGGAGCCGGTCGGAAAACTGCATCGGCCCCAGCAGGAGCGCACAGGCGCCAGCCAAGCCATGCGGCAACAACCACCAGCGGAATGACTGGATGTGATGCCATTCGGAGTCCTTCGGGTTTACGAGGAAACTCTCATCGTGCACGAGGACGTATGCCAACATCAACCCGATGAAGCCAAAGAGAAGGTACTTCGGGCGCAGCCAGGAGACGGGCCGGACGAAGGGCGATTTGATGAGTCTATGAGCTACTGGAGAGATTCCGTCCGCCATGCAATCCTCCTTCTCGCGCGTGTGCATCGGCTCTAGTGCGCCGAGTCACTATTCGAACGTCTGGTTGTTGTCGGCGAATTGAGTTGAGCGGACTTTTGTGGGCCTGTCTCGGATTTCTGTTTTGCCCAGCCATTCAGGCGACTTATACACCCGAGCCGCTTCAGAGTGAAGCGAATTGTTCTTTGGCCGGCCATATCCCGGTTGGGAGGACTGCCAAGCCGTTTCACCCCGACGACCAACCAAGGCTTCCTGAGCCCATGCATTTCTTGGATATGGCCACGTCCCTGCCTCAAAACCCGATCTCACTCACTTGCGCTGGAAGTGCGTATCTCCCCTGTTTGCAATCGATAAGAGCCGTCAGTACTAATTTAGTTGACACTATCGTACTATTGCCCACCTGGGACTCCCCCCACCATACTGCCTTCTATGTCACGGTATTCAGCTATTTTGGGCCGTCGCATTGTCGTAACTTACCGCGCCGGAGAGATAGTTCTACCCGCAACCGGCGATCTGGCCGCCGACTCGGGGAAGTCCATCTTCCTTGAGGAGAGCTACCGGCAACAGGGCAAGGTAAAGACCTTCCGTTGGGAAATTCCCTATCCGTCCATAGTTGAGTTGCATGAGTGTGCGGAAATTCCCAGACCGTCCGCGTCCTTGAACGAACCCCGGGAAGGCTCCGCCGAGTCTGCGCGGCAGCCCAACACCCTCGAACTCAAGAACCGTCTCGCCTAGTCTTCCGTCTCCCTCCGCTGCCGATTTTCATCCGGTTTTCGAACGATCTCCTGTAGACTTTTCCCTCTTACGGCTTTCCAAAATTTCATTCGCTCAGGAGGATTCTCGCCATGAAGCCGCCGGTTGGATTGATTGGATTGGGATTGATGGGCCACCCGATGGGAGCCAACTTGTTAAAGGCCGGCCATGAACTCACGGTGTGGAACCGCACGGCTTCGCGGGGCGATGATCTGGTGGCGCAAGGCGCGAAGCGAGCCGCGACGCCGCGCGAGGTCGCCGCGGCATCCGAAGTGATCGTCACGATTGTCAGCGATCCCCCGGCGGTCGAATCGGTGCTGTGGGGAGAGAGCGGGGTGTTTTCAGGATTGCGCCGCGGCAGTGTGATGATCGAATCAAGCACCGTCAGTCCGGGCCTGGAAAAACGCGCCGCCGCAGCCGCGGCCGATCTGGGCGCGGAATTTCTGGAAGCTCCCGTAACCGGCGGGACGTGGGGCGCGGAAAAGGGCGAGCTGGTCTTCATGGTGGGCGGCGAAGCGAGCACGCTGAAGCGCGTCGAGCCGGTGCTGGGCGCGATGGGCAAGCGCTGGTTTCACCTCGGGCCCGTCGGGGCGGGGCAAACGGTGAAGCTCGCTATGAACTTGCTGCTCGAGCTGGAAGTCGAGGCGTTCGCCGAGGCGCTCGCGCTGGTAACGCGCGCGGGTGTGCCGGGACAAAGCCTTCTCGAGGTGATGCAGTCGAGCATGGGCCGCTCTGCCGTGATCGATTTGAAGGGAGCGATGATGCTGAAAGGCGAATACAAGCCCAGCTTTCCTCTGCGGCTGATGCACAAGGACCTGGGCCTGGCGCTCGATCTCGCCAACCAACTGGGAGTGCCGCTGCCCGCCGCCGCGGCCTCGCGCGAAGTATTGAACGCCGTGAAGGGCGCCATGACCGAGGACGTGGATTTTTCCGCGCTGGCTACCTTTTGGAAACATCCTCGGTAGGGCTATTTTCTTTTCGTCCTACCTATTCTATAATGTAAGCCATACTCAGGGCTCACCTACTTCTTACGGAGTGGGCACCCGCCATTTCGCGCGTTCCTTTGGGGGATTTATGAAAACCGCCGTTTCCACCGTTACGACCAAAGGCCAACTCGTCATTCCCTCGAAGCTGCGCAGGAAGTATGGGATTCGCAAGGGAACTCGTGTGGCGATGATTGAGGAAGAAAACCGCATCGTTTTGCAGCCCCTCACACGAGCGTATATCCACAGCCTGCGCGGCTCATTCAAAGGCGAGAAATCGATGCTCCAATTTCTGAAAGAAGGCCGAATGCAGGAACGTACTTTATGAAACGAATGGTTCTTGATGCGAGCGCCTTAATGTCCTATTTCGAAAATCGTCCCGGTGGCGATGTGGTTGAAGAACTTATGGTTGGATGCATCGACGGCAAGACCGAACTTTTCATGAGTATTGTAAACTGGGGCGAGGTCTACTATTCCGCTTGGCGAGCGGGGGGTGAGGATGGAGCGCGACGCCTCGCGGCGGAAATTTCCCAATTCCCCATACAGCTTATGGATGCGGACTTCGAGCTAACAAAATCCGCGGCCGCGTTGCACGCGAAATACAATCTCCCCTATGCCGATTGTTTCGCCGCAGCCTTGTCCAAGGATTGGAACGCGCAATTAGTCACGGGAGACCGCGATTTCGAGATGGTTCATTCCGAAATCAAAATTCAATTTCTTTAGAAAATCGCAAACAATTCTAAGGCTTCGCGTTGGGCGGGAGGAAGCACATGGGGAGATCGCGCGAAGTGCGAAGGCCTGCGGAGGCGTCCAGGATTGGGGGAATGCAATTCACGACGACCGAGGCGGTGGCAATGTCGCCGTGCGTGCCTCCGGGAATGGTGAGAGTCAAGTTGGGATTGCCGGTGATTTCTAGCGTGTCGCCGGGATCGGTCGCGCCGACAAACATTTGCAATTCCATGTAGATTTTTTCCTTGCTGCCGGCGAATCCGCGCGCGATCTGGTGCACGCCGGCAACCTGGCCCGCCACGACTTCCAGGAACGGAGTCTTCACGCGTTCGCGCGCGACGATGGGCTCGATCGTTTCCGAAATATCATCCACGTTGAGACCTAGCGCGTCCGAAACCATCGCCACCGATTCCGGCAGGCCGTGATGCTTGATCGCGCCCGCCGCGACCTGCGCGCGAAATTCCTCGACGCTCATTCCCGCGCCCACTTTTTTCTGCAGCGGCAGGCGGCGCTTGGACGCATCGACGATGCGCACCGCGCGCGCGGATTCGATTTCCTGCGACGCGGCGCTGAGCGTGATCAGCAGCTTGTCCATCACGTAGCCGGGATTGATACCCGTGCCGATCAGCGCGACGCCCCACGTCTTGGCTTCGGCATCGAGCTGCGCCGCAAGCTCCGGATATTTGCGGAACGGATACGCCAACTCTTCGCATGTCGAGACCACGCACGATTCCGCGGCCAGGCACGCCAGCAATTGATCCATCACGCTGGGCAAGTAGGAAGAAGTCGAATGGATGACCACGTCCGGGCATTCGCCGAGCATGGCCGCGGCGTCAGCAGTGATCGGCACGCCCCAGGGCGCATCGGTTCCGTCCACCACGTCGCCCAAATCGCGCCCCGCTTTGGCCGGATCCGAATCGATCGCCCCGATGATTTCGATCGAACGCTTTTCCCTCATCAGCCGCACGATGGCTGCGCCGATGGGACCGACGCCGTATTGCACCGCGCGAATTTTCTTTTTCAAGGAGGCTCCGTCGCGCTCGCGGCGCGCTTTCTCGAACAATCTTTCTCGCCGGCGTCCGGGGCGGCGATTTGTTCCCTTCCAAATTTGGAGCGAACACGATAAAGCAAACACGCGGCGCGTTCAACGGGATTCGTCCGCGGCGTCCGCGGATTTGAACTAAACATGAATTCTGAAGTCGATGTAGGAACTTGGGGTTGAAATTCGCGTGCCCCAATCTCCCCGCTGCGGCGGGCGGTTTGCACCACGCCATTCAGGAGAATGGCGTTCCCGGGACCGCCGCCAAGCAGAGCTAGCCGGCATTTCTCACCAGCGCATAGATATCGATCCGTTGCCGGGTGGGGAACGCACGCGTAGGACAGGCTTCTGGGAGTCCTACTGGTGGGATATAAGTCTACGTGGGGAGGTATATCAAGAGCTACATTTATTAACCCAAATTTCTTTGAAGGCTTCGCTACCGGCGCGGGGCTCGGGAGTCAGCGGATCGCCTAACGAATTGAAAAGGCGCGGTTTATTCGCGTTCGATGGCGACGTTCGAGGAAGCCACTTCGAGTCGCATCATGCGATGGCTGGCGTCCAAGTACACCATAATTTCAAGGTCCGTGGAACTGACGCGCAGGGCTTCGTATTTCCCGTTTCCGGCCTGCTGCGGTCCGAGCGATTCCACCGAAATGCTTCCCGGAACCATGTCCTGCGGGATGAGCACGGGAAACGTCTGCTTGCCTCCGGCCTTCCAGTCATAGACCCGCGCGAGCACGCCGAACTGGTAATAGAGATTATTGTCGAGCACGGCGACGAGCGGCGATGTGAACACGAAATCTTTCCGGAGCGGCGAAGCGCCGCCCAGGTCGGCCGAGCATTTTGCCGTGCCGCTTGCGAAATCCACCGAGCCTGTCGCTTTTTTTTGGGCTTCGGCGGACCAATCGTAATGAATGGGGGCGCCGTCGGCGGAGAGTTTGAGCTGGCCTGCGGCTTTAATCTCCGGACCGCCTGGGGCGTGCGCGCTCATCGAGCTGCGCTCGATCCAGGCATCGCCCGCTGGGGAAATTTCAAAATCTTCGCTGCCTACCGCCTGGCCATTGATCGTGATGCGGAGCTTTCCTTTGTCGGGGGAGAAGACGGAGGGGGCGCCCGCGGGCTTCGCTGCGCTCGCGGGGGACAGGTGCGGCGAGGAAGGAACCAAAAGCCACAGGCTGAAGCCTGCGCTACTGGCGGCGGGCGACGCGGCGAAGACTCCGGCGGCTAGGGACAATGCTAGCGCGGCTCCTGTGAGGCGCATCCGTAAATATTTGTCACGAATCATGACAGCGGGGCTCCGGGGAGGTTGCCGCCCGCGTGGGGCTGGGCGGAACGTCCAAAAATTCCGAGGGCTAGAATTTGCTCGACGACGCGCATGGGTTCTCCGCCGCTCTCGACGCGATAGTCGGCCTGCCGGTAATGCGGCAAACGCTCCTCGTAGAGTTTACGAAAACTTGCTTCATCGCGGAAGAGCGGTCGGTCACCCATGAGTACACACCGCTGCAGGAGGTCTTCCTCCGAGCAATCCAGCCAGATGACCACGGCCCCGGCGTCGCGTTGCGCCGCGCTGAGTTCGCGAATGAGCGCGGCGTTGCGCGGCTGCGCGAACGTGCCGCCGCCGAGCGCCAGTACAAGCCGCGTATTCCGCGCCGACGCCGATCCCAGAACGCGCGCCAGGCATTCGTGTTCGATCTCGCGGAACACTGTCTCGCCCTTCTGCGCGAAGATTTGTGAAATGGACAGGCCGGATTCGCGTTCGATTTCGGCGTCAAGATCGGCGAAGTGCCAGGCGAGCTGGGCGGCGAGCATGCGGCCGACCGTGCTCTTGCCCGAACCCATGAATCCGGTCAGGCAGACCACGCGATATTCCGGCACAGGCCCTGGTACGGGCACGTTTGATGGGGATGAATCCTGCAAGCGATTCCGCGAGCGTTAGTCACGCTTCAGAATCTTGATTGTACCACTAAAGGAAGAGAGCTCGACCTTGGCGTGCCCCTCGTTCATCGTGCCAAACAGGCTGTGCCCCCATTTGGAGGCGGGATGAGGACTGCCGTGCGTGTCGGGCTTGAAGGTAGCCTGGTTGATGACGTCGCCCTTGAGGGAGGACGCATTCACATCGAAGGAATCGCTGGAAGAAAAATGCACTTCGATCGTGCCGCTGAAATTCTTCATGATGTAAATGCCGCGGCTCAGGAAGCTTCCATCGAAGAATATATTCCCGGAAGAGGTTTGCACGCGCACGCTGTCAAGCGCCGGCTCAATCATTTGCACATTGCCGCTGATCGAGTTGGCTTCCAGCTTGCCCGAACAGCGGGTGCAGACCAGCGAGCCGTCGATCGTCTTGACAACCATATAGCCGTTCACGTCGGAGACCTGGAGATTCGCGCCGACGGTGTCGAAGGTCATGTCCCCATGGACGCTGTCGACGGTCACGTTCCCGGAGTCGGTCCGCACGTTGAGTTCGCTCTCGATGGGTACAGTGATCTCGAAATCCGTTTTGCTAACGTCCGCCGAAACACCGTCCTCGTTCACTTGCGTTGCCACTTCGACTCGATTTCCGGCCTGCTCGGTTTCCACTACCGACTTTCCGCCCACATTCGTCCAGGCGACCAGCACTTCCTTCTTGGTCCAGGCCTTCACCTGGATGCGCCCGCTCGAATTCCGCACGGTGATCTTCGGCTTGCTCTGCACCGGAAAATGTTTTTCGATGCGGTCGGCATGCGCGGGAGAAGCGGCGAGAATAAATCCCGCCATCGCCGCGCCCAGGGCGCCTACACGTACAGAGTTGCAATATGAGTTCACTGCAGTCCTCCCGTCACGCTGCGGTTCATGGCCGTGGCCAACAGCTCCGCCTTCTGCTGATAAGCTCCGTACAAGTATTCCCTCGCCATCTGATTGTCAGGTTGTTCGCGTACGCTCTTTTCACATATCGCGATAAAGTTGTCAACAATCTGGAGGTTTCGCCGGATGGAATCGGTTACGGCAGTGTCCTGTCTTTGCAGCCCCGGAATCGAGTCGCTCGCCACGGTCAGGACTTCTTCCTTGAAAACGCTATCGGCGGAGGGGCTGGGAGAAGTTTCTTGCTGAGGCGTCAATTGGGATTGGACTGCCGTCTGTGGCGCATTCGACATGTAGCTGACCGCCGAGGCCGCGGCAAGCACGAGCCCGAGAAAAGCGCCGGCAACGGCGGGGCGCTGAAAAACGGCCCACCAGCCAGGGCCCGCCTGGCTCGCGCCCTGCGGGGCCTCCCGCGGGCCGTGAATCAGGCGCTCCGCTTCGAGCTGGTTGCGCAACGAAATCCACACGCGCTCGGGAGGAGCGATGTCCTCCGCTCCCAACTCCAAAGCCATGTCGTGGATGGCGCCGAAATCCGCTGAGAGGGCGCGACACGCCTCGCAGGCTTCCAGGTGAGCGAGCGCCGGCTTCGGCAACGCGCCTTCGTCCTGCTGTTCCAACAGCTGTTCAAATTGTTCGCACTGCATGTTCATGTTCGTTCTTCTTTCTGCCCTTCATTCCGTTCTGCATTCCCTCGTTGCTTCAGTTCTTGTTCCTAGTCTTTCTCCGGCCTCTAGCCTCCAACTTCTAACTTCCAGAACTCTTCGCCGCCTGGCGTTCCTGCCGAGCCAGGTCCCGCAATGTTTCCTGCAAGAGTTCTCGCAATCTCATCCGTGCTTTGTGCAACTGCGATTTGGAATTTCCGATCGAGCATTCCATCAGACTGGCAATTTCATTGTGCTCAAATCCCTGCACATCATGGAGCACGAACACCTGCCTGTAACCTGGCGGCAACTGTTCAATGGCCCGCTCCAAATGGACTCGGTCGATGGAACCGGTAAGCAACAGGTCGGGTGCGCCAATTTCTCTGCGCGGCCCGCTCGACTCGTCTTCCAAATCGGTCGATTCCTCGAGCGACGTTTCCGACAGCGTTTTCTTCCGCAGCTTCATCAAAACTACGTTCACAGCCAGACGATGCAGCCACGTGGAAAACGCCGACTCTCCCCGAAACGTCCCAATCTTGCGAAACAGCTGCAAGAAGGCGTCCTGGGTCAGGTCCTCCGCTTCGGCCGTATTTCCGACCATGCGAAGACACAACGCATAGACCCGCCGGCTGTGAAGCCGATAGATTCGCTCAAAGGCGCCAGCGTCGCCCTGTTGGGCGAGGCGTATGGCCTCAGCCTCAGTCATTTCGCTGGTTTCCGTGCGTCTCGTGCGGGTCACCGTACCCGTTCGGGACGCATCCACAGTTTGGGATGCGACCCTTGCTCCTTAAGTTGCACGCGTCTATTTTCGACTGTGCTGGATTCATTTCGGTTTCATGTTACGGAAGACGTTCGGGCCTAACTGATGAGCTGAATCGCAAGGCTCTATTCGTCGCTATCGAAAGACTGTACCTGTCCGGGATCAACCGTAAAAAGGGAGGGTGCCAGGTTTACGAGCTTCTCCCCGAATGTTTCGAGCTCCTCGGGGGGCAAGGCGCAGAAAAAAGACTTCAGGATGATAGTCGTTTCCCCCATGCACGTATTTAGATCATAACCAAGGACTTCCAAGAGCTGCCAAGCTCGATCCGGGAGCTGGGAAGCTCCCTCGGAAATGCCAACAAGGATCGCGCGCGCTTCTTTTTGCGAATCTTCGATGATTTCGGCGAGGGATTGTAGCTTATGAAAGAAGCGCGTCCTTTCCCGGAAAAGGACCTTGGCAAGCAAGCTGTTCATGAAGGAAATCCTCTGAGCGGTCGCGCCTCGAAAATTGGAGGGGGACAGAGGCTTTACGTTCGGTAGGGTCCCAAAATGGACGCCGTGGTCCTTGATCGTGCGAATCACGTGGCCGACGCGAACAGCCAGGCGATCGAACAGACCGGCAATTACAATCGCCCTTTCCTTTGCGGAGTCGAATTGACCCACTTTGCAAAAGGATAGCGCCTCGTTCAGGCTAATGCTCAAGATGAAGTTTGAAGATTCGAGCTCCTGGCGGGTGGTGTCGAAAAGCTGGTCCATCTCATTGGGGATCCAAGCGGACCAATCCTCGCTCACGGTACGTGTCCGTTGGCCTGCGCGTTTGGCGCGCGTCGCTCCCAAGGCCCACCCCACTCAAAGTCTGTGCGAGAACTCTATTTTGCCATGCTTTTGTAGCGCCAACCTTCAGGTTGGCATTCCTAAAAGCATCCAGTTGCCCGTCCGCCGCGGCGGCGGACGGACGCTACATCAAAAACGGAATCCTCAACAAAGGCTCTTAGTCTCAAAGTATATCATACGATGCAAGATTCAGGCTTCCTTGCCAGTGGCATAACCAGCCGTTATACTGCGCATCGCCTATCGATGGGAGAGTCCACTGTTACCTTTTGATCCAGTCGACCAGTTTCTTCAGCGCCAGAAAAAGCTTGCCGAGATCGAGGCGCGCGGGCATGAAGCCTATCCGCACAAATTCGATTGGACGGCAACCCCTGAAGAACTATTCGAGAAATACGGGACGGCCGACGCAGCCACGCTCGAGGCCGCCAAGCCGGCCGTCCGCGTAGCCGGCCGCATTCTCACTCTCCGCCTCCATGGAAAAGCGGGTTTCGCCCACATTTTTGGATCAGGACAGCGGCTGCAAATTTATGTGAAGCTGGATAATGTGGGTAAAAAGTCGTACGAACTATTCCAATTGCTCGATCTTGGGGATTTGATCGGCGTCGCGGGTCATTTGTTCAGGACCAAGACGGGCGAACTTACGGTCTGGGTCACGGAAGTAACCCTCCTCAGCAAAGCGCTCTTGCCCTTGCCGGAAAAATGGCATGGGCTTTCGGACGTTGAAATACGCTACCGGCAACGGTATCTCGATTTGATCTCCAATGAACGAGTGCGCGGAATTTTCATCCGGCGCGCGCAAATCGTCCGCGAACTGAGGCGGTTTTTCAACGCGCGCGGCTACATTGAAGTCGAAACACCGATGATGCAGCCCATCGCGGGCGGAGCAGCGGCCCGGCCGTTCGTCACGCACCACAACGCGCTCGATCTGGACCTCTACCTGCGCATCGCGCCCGAACTCTATTTGAAGCGCCTGGTTGTTGGCGGGCTGAACCGCGTGTACGAGATCAACCGCAATTTCCGGAATGAGGGCATTTCCACTTCGCACAATCCCGAATTCACGATGCTCGAATTTTACGAGGCCTATAGCGATTACCACGACCTGATGAAATTGAGCGAGGAACTCTTCGCTTCTCTCGCAACGGAAGTGACCGGCTCCAATTTTGTGAAATATGGCGAGCACGAAATCGATTTCTCAAAGTTTCAGCGGCTCTCGATGCGCGAAGCCGTTTGCCGGTATTGGCCTGCCGGCGCCGCGCCGCCAACCGTCGCGGAACTCGCGGCGCCCGCAGGGCCGCAAGCGGCCGCGCAGCGCTACAACTCCTGGGCGCAGTCCGCGGGCCGCGAGCCTTTGCTGGGACTCGCGAGCATGAAGGACGGCGAAATCACCGGGCTGCTTTTTGAAACTTTCGCCGAGGCTCAATTGATTCAACCTACAATTCTGTACGATTACCCCACGGAGATTTCGCCGCTGTCCAAATGCCGCAAGGACGATCCTTCGCTCGTCGAGCGCTTCGAGATCTATGTAGCTGGGATGGAACTCGGCAATGCTTTCTCCGAGCTGAATGATCCCATCGAGCAGGAACGCCGTTTTCGCGAACAGGTCGAAAGCGGAGGCGAGGAAGCGCCGCGCGAAGTGGATATGGATTACATTCGCGCGCTGGCGCACGGCATGCCTCCCGCCGCGGGCGAAGGCATCGGGATCGACCGCCTCACTATGCTGTTTACCGATTCACACTCTATCCGAGAAGTTATCCTATTTCCACTGCTGCGGCCTGAAGCTTCGAGCCAAGCCGCTGCCGCGGGTGCATTCGATTCCACGGAACAGGGTTCAGGCGAAAAGAAATGAGATTTGCGTGGCTGGTTGCGCGGCGCTACTTGCGGTCGCCTTACAAGCCGGCGGTGTTGCGGCTCGTGACGCTTTTCTCCGTGATCGGAATCGGCGCCGGAGTGGCGACGCTGGTGATTGCGCTGTCGATGAACACGGGCTTTCGCCGCACCATTCAGGACCGCTTGCTCGGCGTTTCCGCCCACGTCAACCTGACGCGGCCCGGCGCGGAAGGCATCGAGGATTATGGCGCGCTCGCTGAACGTCTGAGTCACGTCGAGGGAGTGCGCAGCGTGGCGCCCGCGATTTATCTGACCGTGCTGCTTTCCGGAGGCGGCCACGCGCGCGGCGTGGTCATCAAGGGAATCGATCCCGAACGCGAGCGCCGCTTCGATGATGCTTTACGCCGCATCGTTTCCGGCGCGGCCGATTTTGCGCCGGACGCCGACGGCTTCGATTCCATCGTCGTCGGGCACCTCATGGCTGACGAGCTCAACATCCGCACGGGGGATTACGTCACGCTGACCAGCCCGGAGGGCCGGCTCACGCCCTACGGAATGGTGCCGCGCTCGCGTCGCTTTCGCGTCGCCGGCGTGTTCAATTCCGGCTTCTACGATTACGATGCCAATTGGGTCTTCGCCAAGCTGGCCGCGGCCCAAAACCTGGCCGGCGTCGGCGACGTGGTGAGCGTCCTCGAATTCCGAGTGAACGATGTGGACCGCGCGGTGGACGCGGCTCGCTTGATCGGCGCGGCTGCCGGCAGCGGCTACACGACCACGACGTGGGAAGATGAAAATCGCGCGCTGTTCCGCGCGCTGCATCTCGAGAAACTCGTCACCGCTCTGTTCATCGGTCTGATCACGTTCGTCGCCGGGCTGAACATTTTAGTCGTGTTGTCGATGAGCGTCACCGATCGCGCGCGCGACATTGCCGTACTTATGTCGCTCGGCGCGTATCGCCCGCAAATTCGCAATATTTTCATGCTGCAAGGGCTCACCGTCGGAGTGGTCGGCACGGTGTCCGGCCTCGTCGCCGGTTACACCATCTCCTGGGCCGCCGGCACCTATCACCTTATCCCGCTCGATCCGCAGGTGTACTCCGTCCCCTACGTCCCCTTTCAATCCAGCGCTCTCGACGGCATGTGGATCGCCGCCGCCGCCCTCGCCATCAGCGTCGCCGCCACGCTGATCCCCGCGCGCGCCGCCTCGCGCATCTTACCGGTCGATATTCTGCGCTACGAGTAGGAGCTTACTTCTTGACGTCCGTATAGCGTAGCTATACACTATACGTATGATCCAGAGCTACCGGCACAAGGGATTGCAATTGTTTGCCGAAACCGGCTCGAAGGCGGGAATTCAGCCTGCTCATGCAAAGAAACTCAGGATTCTGCTCACCGTCCTGGACGCGGCGAACAGACCTGCGGATCTGAACGCTCCCGGGTACGGCTTGCATCCATTGCATGGCAGCTTGGAGGGTTATTGGGCTGTGAGAGTAAGCGGAAATTGGCGGCTTACGTTTGCGTTTGAAGGCGAGGACGCGATCCGCGTGGACTATCAGGACTACCATTGAGGTGAACGAAAATGATTTTTAATCCTGCGCATCCTGGAGAAGTATTGAAGGACTACCTCGGCGGCATGACTGTCAAAGAGGCGGCGGCACGCCTGCGCGTGACGAGAGCAACGTTGTCTCGCATTCTGAACGGACATGCCGGGATCACTGCGGGAATGTCGCTGCGGCTATCGGCGGGGTTGGGGACGTCGCCTGAGTTCTGGCTAAAGATGCAGGTGCAGTACGACCTCTGGCACGCCCGGAAGAAAGTGCCAAAGGTGCGGCGGTTCCCGCACGTGGCAACGGCTGAACAGATCAGCCTATGAGCGCCACAATTTTCGCTCGCACCTCGGCTAGTTCTTCCGCGGATACCGCGGCATCACCAGGCCTCTTTGCCTGCCACCGGGCCAGTATCGAAGCGTTCATGCTGATTCTTTGACGTAATTCTGTCGAGCAGTCTTCGCAGGTCGTATGTTTTTTGGCGGACCGGTTTAATGATGATCCGTCCCGCCTCCTCGCGCACGTCCACCACCTCACCCGGATCAAGGCGCGCGGCGCGCATCACGGAGGCTGGAATCCGCACCGCAGCGCTGTTACCCCACTTTTTTACCGTTGCTCTCACCGTTTTCCTCCAATGTATACACGTTGAATCTACCGCACTCTGGTCGGAATAGCATCCGTCAACAATGTAGATATGCGGGTGGTGACCCAGGCTGACCATGAACATGCCCGTTCCGTCCCGGAAAACACGGGACGGAACGGCCGCTACAAAATCGTCCCGCCATATTGGTGGTGGGTTATGTAGAGGCCGCCCGTTCTTAGGGCGGGCATCCAGCTGCTCTCGCCATGGGCTATCTGCCCCACAGCCGGCGGGGGAGCAAATAGGTGAGGCCGGCGAAGGCTTCCCAGTGCGTGGACGTGCCGGTTAAACCTTTGTCGAAGCCGGCGTCGAAGACCAGGGTTTTCCGGGCGGCGTAGGTGACGGCCCAGAGATTGCCGATGGCGTTGCCTTGCAGGAAGGGTTGGGAGAAGCGCCAGATCTCGCCGGAGAGGCCGAAACCTTTCCCGAGCGGGTGGGAAATCGAGAGCGTCTGGCCAAACTGGAGCCTGTGCACGGGGCCTTCGAGCTGCTCGTTGAAGATGGCGTTGGCGTCGTAATGAAAACCCTTCACGTCGGCGCTGGCGTAGAACACCAGGGAGTTTCGCGGGCTGCCGAAATCGAGCTCAGGGGCGCCGCCGTCGTAGATGCGGCGGGAATAGCTGGCCGCCAGCGTGGGCTTGGCGCCTTCTCCGGGCAGGAGCACGACTTGCGCGCCTAGAAAAACCTCCGCGATGCCATTGGCTGATAGGCCGTTTACCGTGTAGTGGACGGCTGGCTCGGAAGCCTCGATGAATTCGAGGCGGCGCGTGACGGCGAGTTTTATGACTTCGTTGAATTCGACGCGGGTGGAAAATTCGGGCGAGTCAATGGCGCCCAGCGTGCCGGTTTCAAATTGCAGATAGCCGACGGGCGTGAGCGTGGCGGGATTGCTCACGGTGGGGCGGGCGGGATTTGCTTCGGGCTCGTCCGCTTGCGCGCCTTGTTGCGCGTCCGGCTGTGTGGCGGGTTGCGGGGTGGGTTGCTGAGATTGACCGGCCGCGGGCCGAGCGGCGATCATCGCCGCAAGAAACGCAAAGAACAGGGCAAAGCACGTACAACGGCGCAGACCCCGAAAATTACGTCGTTGCCGGAATGGACTTCCGATGCGCACCGCACGCATGATATCGCATATCGATAGTCGATTCGCGAAACCTGCGTCAGATGGCCGCATCCCAGCCCGACATCGATCGAACGACGGCTTTGCCTCCCGCGCGAACCCCTATTTATCGAAATACATAGGCGAGGAAGTTTCGATGCGACTTCAGGTAATTTGGCGGCCTGGTTGCACTTATAAACGGGGTACGCTTTGCCGGCGTGAAAACTGCGTCCACAGGCCGCAGGGGGTCATCCGGCTCATGCTACAATCGCCGCCGTATCAATGAGTTAGAAAGCCGGGCAGTAAGTGCCAAAAATGGGACACATTTTCCACAGGCACTCACAGGGCACTTATGTGAAATCGTTTGTCCTCGGGAGCGAGTGCCCTCAGAATGGCAGGCCGGCCAACGAACGGCGCGAGGAAAAAGGGCATCTAAACAGATCAGATGGGGATGTGGTTTGGACGTGTTGCGGGACCGGATTAGGATGATCCCAGCAGAAATTCTAAGCGAATATGCCGGCAGAGATGACAACTTCGGCGAGCACTCCAACAAGCGGCGCAGCACAGGCAGGCGCGCTGATAGAGACGCGAGATTTGCGCAAGACTTATGGCGCGGGCGGAGCCGAAATCACTGTCCTCTCCGGCGTCAATGTGAGTGTCGAACCAGGGAAATTGATTGCAGTGGTAGGCCCTTCGGGAGCGGGAAAAAGTACTTTTCTGCATTTGCTGGCTGCGCTAGACACGCCAACAAGCGGTACAGTATACTTCGAAGGGAAAGCGATAGATTCGTTTCGAGAGAGCGAGCTTGCGAATTATCGCAACCGATCCATCGGTTTTGTATGGCAGAGGCACCACCTTTTGGCTGACTTTACGGCAGCCGAAAACGTGGCGATGCCGCTGCTTATGCGCGGCGCAAAGTACGAAGAGGCGCTCGAAACCTCCGAACGCTGGCTCAGGGAAGTCGGACTTGGAGAACGATTAAAACAGCGTGCGGGGGAGTTGTCCGGGGGGGAGCAGCAGCGCGTGGCAATCGCCCGCGCGCTGGTGCAACAACCAGCCTTGTTGCTGGCCGATGAACCCACCGGAGATCTGGACGAGCGAAACGCAATGGCTGTTTTTGAGCTGATGCAGCGGTTGCATCGCGAGCACCGGCTCACCTCTATTTTGGCGACGCACAACACAGTTCTGGCGGGGCGCGCGGATCGCGTGCTGCAACTCGAGCACGGAATGCTCCGGCCGGTTGGGACGTAGACCAAAGCCCTGGGTTTTGTACTGAGGGAGAAATGAGTTGACCCGTGTTTGAACGCTACACAGAGAAGGCACGACGCGTCATATTTTTTGCGCGCTACGAAGCCAGCCAGTACGGCTCGCCGTACATCGAGACCGAGCATCTGCTGCTCGGCCTGATGCGCGAGGACAAGGCGCTGGCCAATCGTTTCCTGCGTTCTCACGGCTCGATCGAGTCGATCCGCAAAGAGATCGAACAGCGCATCACGATTCGGGAGCGCATCTCCACGTCGGTGGAAGTGCCGCTCAGCCAGGAATCCAAACGCATCCTGAATTTCGCCACGGAAGAAGCCGAGCGCCTCGGGCACCGGCACGTCGGCACCGAGCATCTGCTCCTCGGAATCCTGCGCGAAGAAAAGTGCTTTGGCGCGGAAATCCTGCAGGAACGCGGGCTGCGTCTCTCGACGCTGCGCGAAGAACTGGCCCGCAGCGCCGGCGAAAAAGCGCCCGCCACTCGTCCGAAAGAAACCTCTCTGCTCGCGGAGTTCAGCCGCGACCTCACGCAAGCCGCGCTGGAAGGCCAGCTCGATCCACTGGTGGGCCGCGAGCGCGAACTCGAACGCGTGATCCAGATTCTCTGCCGCCGCACGAAAAACAATCCCGTGCTGATCGGCGAACCGGGAGTCGGCAAGACGGCCATCGTCGAAGGCTTGGCGCAGCGCATTTCCGATAGCGACGTGCCGCCGTTTCTGGCCGAGAAGCGCATCCTTTCGCTGGATCTCTCTTTGATCGTCGCCGGCACAAAATATCGCGGCCAATTCGAGGAGCGCCTCAAGACCATCATGAAGGAATTGATGGAGAGCCAGAACTCGATCGTCTTCATCGATGAACTCCACACGCTGGTGGGCGCCGGATCGGCGGAAGGTTCGCTGGATGCCGCCAATATTCTGAAACCGGCATTGTCACGCGGAGAAATCCAGTGCATCGGTGCGACCACGCCGGGCGAATACCGCAAATCCGTTGAAAAAGACCGCTCCTTGGAGCGGCGTTTCCAGGCCGTGAAAGTGGGCGCGCCATCCGAGGACGAAGCGATTCAGGTCCTCGAGGGAGTGCGCGAACGCTACGAAAAATTTCACGCGGTCAGCTACACCGACGAAGCCATCCGCTACTCCGTCTATCTTTCGAGCCGTTACATTCCGGACCGCTTCCTGCCGGACAAGGCCATCGATCTGATCGACGAAGCGGGCGCGCGCGTCAAGCTGCGCCAGGCCACCTTGCCCGATGAAGTGGCCGAAGTGCAGAAGCGCGTGAAGTTCATCACCCACCGGATGGAAACCGCGATCGCCAATCACGAATTCGAGAAGGCGCGCTTTTACTCCGAGGAAGAGCGGAAGGAAAAAGAAAATCTTCGCGCCGTCCGCGAGCGGCTGAAGATGGATGACACCAACACCGGCATCGTCACGCGCGAAGACATCGAGGACGTTGTGGCGCGCTGGACCGGAATTGCCGTCACCTCGATCAAAGAAGACGAACAGCAAAAACTGCTGCGCATCGAGATCGAACTGCACAAACGCGTCATCAGCCAGGACAAGTCGATTACCGCCCTGGCGCGCGCCATTCGCCGCAGCCGCGCCGGACTGAAAGCCCCGGGGCGCCCCGTCGGATGCTTCCTGTTCCTTGGGCCTACCGGCGTCGGCAAGACCGAAGTCGCTCGGCGCCTCGCGGAATTCCTGTTCGGCAGCGAAAAATCGCTGATCCGCTTTGACATGTCCGAATACATGGAGAAGCATTCCGTTTCCAAACTGATTGGCGCGCCTCCAGGTTACGTGGGATACGAAGAGGGCGGCCAACTGACCGAACGAGTGCGGCGCACTCCTTATTCGGTGATCTTGCTGGATGAAGTCGAAAAAGCGCACCCGGATGTGTACAATATCCTGCTCCAGGTTTTCGAAGATGGGCAATTGACCGACGGGCTGGGAAATACGGTCGATTTCCGCAACACGATTCTGATCATGACTTCGAATCTCGGCGCGCGGCACCTTCAGAAGCGGGCCACGATGGGATTCCAATCGTCCGCGGAAGAGGGCACCGCAAAGAGCCTGGACGATCTCGTGCTCAGTGAAGTAAAGCGCGTGTTCAATCCAGAGTTCCTGAATCGTCTGGATGAAATCATTCTGTTCAACCCGTTGGGCGATGAAGAACTGCTCCGCATCATCGATTTGTTGGTCGGCCAGACCAACGACACTTTGATCCACCGTCAGGTACAGATCGTGCTGACGCCGGAAGCTCGCCAGTGGCTCCTCGAGAAAACGTGCGGGGATCGCAGTTATGGCGCGCGGCCTTTGCGGCGGGCATTGCAAAAGTACGTCGAAGATCCGTTGTCGGAAACGCTGATACAGGGGGGCCTGCAGCGCCCGGCAACGCTGGAAGTCTACGTTACAAATGACGGGCTTGGATTCCGACCGGTGGTCGAAGCAACCCCGGTATCCCACTAGCGAATCCTACGCGCGCAGGCCGTGCTCAAGCTCTTGAGCCGGTTGGGGGGAGCGTACAATATTGTTTCGGGGGAAGCGGCCTTGAGTATTTCCCTGGCCGCGAGAAACTATTCGTGTTTTGTCATGGGGCTGCGCGCAAGCATGCTGTGTCTGCTTGCCGCCGCTGTAGTGTGTCTGGTCCCCGGCGCCTCCTCTCACTCCCTTTCCGGGCAAGCAGCGCAGCAAGCGCCTGCCGCAACACCGGAGGGAACACCCACCATCGAGCGCATCGAATTCCAGGGCAATCGAAGGATCCGCAGCGAGACGCTTCGAGCGCGTATTTTTTCACGGCCCGGCGACGCGGTGAACGAGGATGCCCTGCGGCGCGATTTTCACGCCCTGTGGAACACGCAATATTTCGAGGACATCCGGCTCGAAGTTGAGGACAGCGCGGACAAGCCGAACCAGAAAATCATCGTTTTCTATGTGACCGAGCGCCCCATCGTCCGCCGCATTGAATATAAGGGCAACAAATCGGTATCCGAATCCGATATTCTCGACCGGTTCAAGGACCGCAAGGTCGGCCTCTCGATCGAGAGCCAATTCGATCCCACGCGCATCAAGAAAGCAGAAGTCGTAATCAAAGAGTTGCTCGCAGAGCACGGCCGCCAGTACGCCACCGTCAAACCCACCTTTGAACGGCTCCCCGGCACGAACGCCGTAAAGCTCACCTTCAACATCGACGAAGGACCCAAGGTGAAGGTCGGCAAAATTCTCATTACGGGAAACACCGCATTCTCCGGCCGCAAAATCATACGCACCATGCGCAACTCCCGTCCCATCGCCGTTCCGCTCGGTCCTTTGGGTTATTTCCCGGTCATGGCCAAGACGTTCGACCGCCCCAAGCTGGATGAGGACATGGAAATTGGAATCCGCGGGATCTATCAGGACAACGGCTATTTCAATGTGGTGGTGAAAGATCCGATTATTCAGAACGTAACAGTGAAAGAAGGTTATCTTCCGAAAGGCGTTCCCCTGGTTGGAGTCCACCAGGGCCGGGCCACCAACATCACGATTCCCATTGAGGAGGGCGAGCGGTACCGCATGGGCACGCTCCATGTGCGCAACGCGAATCCCGATGAAGGCCTCTTTTTCAAGACCGCGTATCTGGAATCCGCTTTCCCCATCAAGAAGGGCGAGATCTTCAGCGTGGCCAAAGTCCGCAAGGCGATCGAGGACTACACGAAGCTGTACGGAAATTTCGGGTTCATCGATTTTACCGCCGTGCCGGACACGCAAGTGCACCCCGAAACCAAGACGATCGATCTGACGTTCTCCTTCGACCAGCAAAAACAATTCTTCGTGCGGCGCATCGATTTCACCGGCAACACCGGCACGCGCGACAAAGTCATCCGCCGCGAACTGCTGCTCAATGAAGGCGACATGTTCCGCAACAACTTGTGGGAGCTGAGCCTTCTGCGCCTGAATCAACTGGATTATTTCGAGGCGGTGAAGCCCGATGCCGCCGAGATCAAGCGCAACGTCAAGCAGGGCACCGTGGACATTCTTCTGAAGCTCAAAGAGAAGGGGAAACAGTCCATCAGCTTGACGGGAGGCGTCAGCGGCTTCGCCGGCACTTACATCGGCTTGACCTATCAGACGAACAATTTCCTGGGGCTCGGCGAAACACTCACCCTTTCCGGAAACGTCGGAACTCTACAACGCAATGTTTCCTTCGGCTTCACCGAGCCGTATCTGTTCGACCGGCCGATCAGCACGGGGTTCACCGTTTTCGGGAGCCGCTACAACTTCAATCAGGCGCAGCAATATTCGCTGGCGCTGGGCTACCAGGTGCAGCTCAACCCCAATACCGTGCAAAATTACATTCAGAACAGCGACGGCTTCACCGTTTTTGCCAGCTATCCGATGAAAAAGCTGAGCTTCACACGCCTGGGCTTGACGTACGGATATACCGACACGAGCATCACGGGATTAAGCACGGCATCCACGGCGTTATTCAACGTTTTGCAATTTCAACAGCTCGAGGGGCCGTCTTCGCTTTCCGGCATCCATGAGAGCAAGGTGACTCCGACCTTGAGCTATAACACGGTGAACAATCCGGTAAACCCCACAAGCGGGAGGAGCCTCTTTCTTTCCAGTTCCTTCGAGGGCGGCCCCATCGGGGGCAACGTGAATACAGTTTCAGAAGTCGTCGAGGCAAAATACTTTCGCCCGAATTATCACAAACGCAACGTAATCGCAGTCCGCTTCCTAGGGGCCTTTGAAACAGGATACGGCGGCAAAGTAATTCCTCCCTTCAGCAGGTTCTATCTGGGAGGCGAGCAGGACTTGCGCGGATTTGATATCCGCACGGTATCGCCGATTGTGTTTGTGCCTACGCTCACTACGACCTCTGTTTCGTATTCGAATCCGAGAGTACTCGATGGCAGCGGGAATCCCACTGTCGGCACCGTCAATATCCCAACGCTGAGTTATCAAACTTCGTTTCCCGGCGGGGATACCGAGTTGGTCGCGAATTTCGAGTATCGCATACCCATCGCACCACATGTGGCCATGTCGATTTTTGGCGATGCGGGCGCGACCGGAGCTGTGCGTAGTGACCAACTGCAGCTCAACACACTGGATTACACGACACTCGTTCAACAGTTCCCCGGCACGACGATTAGCCGCACGCTTCAGTTTCAGCCCGGCACGAATTTCAAGCCGCGTACCTCGGCGGGTCTTGAACTGGTTGTGCAACTCCCCATTGTCCAGGCGCCGTTCCGGATTTATTGGGCCTACAACTTTAATCGGATGTCGGAGGTGATCACGGCGCCCGTGACGCAATTCCCAGGACCGGTTTCGGCTTTGACGACTCCTTGCGTCCAGACGGGCACCGATCCCAATCAGTGCCCGTGGAACATTTACAAGGCCCAGGTGCCTTTTACGGATTTGTGGAATGGCCAGGTAGCGCCGCAGATTTTGAGCTTGTTCAACAACCCGCAGCGGACGAATTTCTTCGATCCGGTGCGCACATTCCGGTTCACGGTGAGCCGGACGTTTTAATTGCGGATTTTGCCGCGCGGAATTTAATATGTGCGATTCGAAGATGGAAAGTCCTGACAAACACGATAGGTCACGGTTTGCGCTACGAGGGCGAATGTTGAGAAATTTTGGGAGGACTGGGATGAGGTGGTGGAAGTTTTCTACAATACTCACTCTCGCGGCTGCGCTGGGAGCCCTGGGTTGCGGAAGTAGCAGTTCCTCCGGCGTTGCCATTACGGTTACGCCGACCACCGCCAGTGTGATCACCAATAGGACTCAGCAATTCAGCGGCCCGGTGACCGGATCCAGCAATACGGCGGTTACCTGGACCCTGGCTTGCGCCACCAATGTGGCTGCAAACACCTGCGGCACCATCGACGCAACCGGACTCTACACCGCCCCGGCCACGATCCCAACGGTCACGTCCAACGGCACGACGACAATCTCCCCCACGGTGACGGTTACGGCCACCTCGCAGGCCGATACCACCAAAGCTGCCGCAGCCACCCTGACCATCATCACCGGAATCAGCATCACCATTACGCCAACTACCGCTACCGTGGGCACGGGAGAGTTTTTCCTGTTCGCTGCAACCGTCAACAATCCAGGGTGCAACCTCACATCCAATCCCACTTGCGACAATGTCACCTGGTCGCTTTCCACCACGCTTACCGGAATTGGCACGATCGGCGCTTCTACCGGCGTGTACACAGCCCCCGCGACGGTTCCCACTTCCACGGAAGGCGGCAGCACTGTCATCATCACGGCCACGTCGGTGGCGGACACCTCGGTCACGGCAACCGCGACGGTCACCGTGGTGACCGCGACGACTCCCACCGTAACCTCGGTGAGCCCTAACACGACGGCATTAGGCGGGCTCTTCCAGGATATCTACATCACCGGGACAAATTTCATTTCGACGGAAAATGTTTATGTCAACACCGTGCAGTTGGCCCCCAGCTTCGTCACGGATGTATCCAGCTCGGTGATCCGAGCGCGCATTCCGGACTACATCCTGGCCGTGCCGCCGCCACCTCCTTCAAGCGTCCTTCAGATCAGCGTTTCCGAGCAGTCCGGGGCGGCTCAAGGTTGCACGGAGACGGATGGCACGGTGGATCTGACGCCATGCCAGATTACAGTGGTGGGAGTGCGCCCCGGGGTTGTCGGGCCTTCACCCGACAGCATCCCGCAAGGCACGGCGGGCGTCCTGTCTTTCAATGTGGATGGGGGATTCTTTGGAACGGGAGGCAATCCCCCATCGCCGGCCGTGAGCGCAACCTTCAACGGCCAACTTCGGGGGATACAACTCCCGGCCAGCCAAACGATCGGCAGCACGCGGCAATTGTCCGTAACCATTGGAGGCGGATCCAACTCCAGCGATTTCACCGTGCCCGGCTTGTATCCCGTGGCCGTAAAAAGCGCCACGGACCCCACAAAATTCGCGGTCACCAATCTCGCGGTCCAGCCGACTTACGCTCCTCCTACCGCAACCCGAATCCCGGTCGGCTCGGTGCCGGCATCCTCGGCGCCGAACGATGTCGCCGTCAACCCCGCGACGGGCATGGCCGTCGTGGCAAATATGGGTTCGAACGACATTAGTTTGATCGATCTCACCACCACCACGCCCACCTTTATCGCTAACATTTGCACGGCCGCCGTTGGCGCCGCTCCCCCGTGCCCGTCTTCCGGGCCCTCAAGCGTTTCTGTCGACTACGTTCGAAATATCGCTTTGGTCGTGAACTCAATATCGCAAACAATTGCCGTCGTGGACCTCAATGCGAAGGCGGTCACCTTCGTACTTCCTGTGCTCCAAGACATTCCAGGGGCAGTGGGGATCAACCCGGTCACAGGCCGCGCCCTGGTAGCCATGCAAAAGACAATTCAAGGCGAAGGCGCCAATTATGGAATTTTGATAGATTTGACGCTGAATCCGCCCGCTTACGTAGGCATCGTTTCCATCAGTACGGGTCCGAATACGCGCGTTGCCGTTGAACCACATCTCAACTGGGCAGTGGCTACGCCCGGGAACCTTGGCTCGGTAGGGATTGTGGATTTGAACCAGCAGTCGACCAACACGATTACCGCCATCTCCCGGACTATGAACACGGTCACGGTCACGGTGCAATCCACCGCGTCGTCCCCGCCTCTCTCAGTGCAGGTGAACGACGCCGTCCAAATTCAGAATGTACAATTTCCCGGCGCATCCGCCGCGGTCGCTGCGCTCGCTCCCACATTTAATGGGTTCTACGAGGTCACGTCCGTTGGGCCGGCATCCAACCAGTTCAGCTATGCGCAGACCGGCGCGACCCAAACGGATGTGGCTGCCCAGTCGACTCCGCAGGCCGCCACGGGATCGGTAAACTATGCCCAGCCGGTAGCGACCGTCGGCCTGCCGATTTCGGTGCAGGGGATTGGAATCAACCCGGAGACGCAGCAGGCAGTTTTAGTGGATCCCTCGACGGGCGGGGTCGTTTCCTTTTTCAGTTTGATCGATCAATCCGTCTCTACGCTAAATCTCGAAACGAATAAGGCTCTCGAGTCGGGCACCACCGCAGCGGCGTACAATCCGTTGACCAACACCGTGATCGCGGTCAACTCCTTCACCAACACGGTCTCGGTGATCGATCCGACAGCGCCCCGGCGTTTGAATGACGGAAATCTCTATACTCTTAACACTCAGTGTCCCGGCAAGAACTGCGCGGTCGCCGTGGCGATCGATCCCGGAACGAACCTCGCGGTGGTTGCCAACCAGTCGGACAACAGCGTCAGCGTCTTGAACCTGGGCGCGATTCAGCGGTTCTCGATCACGGAGACGTCCCCTAAAACAATTGTAACAACCTCGTCGCTCCTCGGCAGCAGCCCGAGCCCGTCCCCGCAACAGCTGACCGTCATCGGCAAGGGCCTCACTTGCGTGGGTGGCACGACGAATCTGATCGTTCGCCTCGACGGCATCCCGCTGCAAAACATCTCGTGCGTTGGCAATGGCGATCGTGAATTGACTGCCACTGTGCCGTCCAGTCTGCTTATGTCTGCGCGGCGGTTCGCGCTTGACGTCGAGGATGGCAGCGGCAACGTCACGAATGCCGAGGACTTCACCGTCGAGCAAAGCGTGGATGTCAGCAGCGCCGCTTGCCCCACCCCGCAGCCCTCGGGCGTGTCCATTGATCCGCAGCTAAACTTCGCTGCGGTGACCTTGTTTGGCTGCAATGATTTGGCGCTCATCAATCTGGCGACCGGTACCGGCGCCCTCGTAGGTGTGGGCACGAACCCGATCGGTGTTGCCGTGATCCCACGGCTGCACCTTGCCGTAGTGGCCAATAACGGCGGAGCGGGAACCGCTTCGATCGTCAATGAATCGCAGCTTGCCGTGACGCAGACCGTTTCGACGGGCTCAGGGCCGATAGGCGCGGCCGCCGACGAGGCCACTGGGGAGGTCGCGATCGCCAACAGCGTGGCCAATACCGTTACGGTGGTGAACGCTGTCACCGGAGGGACCAACAGCATTTCGACGGGCCAGCGGCCCGTCGCGGTGGCCTTCAACTACGTCAATCATCAAGTGGCCGTGGCCGCGTCCAGCGGTAACAGCGTGGGAATCTCCGATGGTGCGGCGGGCAGCCAGAGCCAAAGCTTCAGCGTCACCTCACCGACTTCCGTGATTTACGATCCTGTCACGACGGATTGCGGTTCGAACAGCAACGGCACCACGACCAATACGACCGGATGTTTTATCGCAAATTCAAGCACGGGCAACTCGGTGAACGTCATCGACCCGGTCAGTTCCATTCAAACGACGTTCCGCATCGGCATCAACCCCACCGCGATTGCCTACAACTTTCTGACCAGCACGCTGGTCAGCACCAATACGGCCAGCCACACGGTAACGGTAGCCGATTTCCTTGGCCAAAAGATCCGGGCGGTCCTGAGCTTGCCGCCGACGACTTCGGCTAATTCCAATCTTGCGCTCAGTTTGGCCTTTGAAGGAGCGCTGCAGTACGCCTTGGACATTCATCCGTTTACGAATGTCGCCGTCATCGCGGACACGGCCAACGGGCGGGTCTTGTTTGTGCCCTTGCCTCGCTAGTACGAGCGCGGCCAACTCGGGGAGCGACCGGGAGCATCGCAACGAGTACCAGGAAAGGGTTTGCATTGTTGCGGGCTCAATCCGAAGGATGAGAGCAATTCCGATTGACGCCCGTGAATCAGGACCGCTATAATCCGCGATTTGTGATTTTCCAGAGGAAAGAGAAGGTGTGAGCATGATCGTCAATTCACGTTACCTAGGCACTTTGGCCGCGCTGGCCATGTTTTGTCTGGCTCCGGTTCGCGGCATCCGTGCGCAAGGCGCCGCAGCCGCCGCGGCGGCGCCGTCGAAAATCGCCGTCATCAACATCCGCAATGCCATCGTGGCCACGGCGGAAGGGAAGCTGGCGCAAGCGCAATTGCAATCGCAATTCGCACCGAAACAAAACGAATTGCAAGCCCTTCAAAAACAGATTGAAGATCTTCAGCGCCGCATGACCGAAGGGGCGCGCACGCTGAGCGATGACGAGAAGGCAAAAATGCAACGCGAGGGCGAGTTGCTGTCGCGACGCCTGCAGCGGGGCAATGATGACTTGAACGAGGAGTTGAACGCCGCGCAAGGCGAAATCGTCGACGGCATCGGCCGCAAGATGCTCGAGGTGCTGGATCGCTACTCCCGGGAGAACGGCTATACCGCTGTCCTGGACACTTCCGCACAGGGCAGCCCCGTCGTGTACGGATCGTCACAGTCCGATATCACGCAGGAGATCGTGCGGCTCTACGACCAGGCCTACCCGATAAAGGCCGGGTCATCGGCGGCGCCGAAGCCGGCAAGCCCCGCTCCTGCTCCCGCACCGGCGAAGAAGCCGACTCCGTAACGGGATGCCTCCTGCGGTCGGGTGATCCGGGCTGTGAGTGATTTAGATCTTTGGCTGCCCCGTCCTTTGTTGTGAAGCTGTGAAAAAACCTATTTGCCAATGTTTTTGGGGGTTCTTGGGGTGATACAAAATCTATACCGAGGTGCGAATAGTCCCTTGTAGGGCCTCTAATTGAGAAAAGTTTGTGAGGTCATTTCCGAGTTTTGGTTATTTCACAGCTTCTGTTGGAAGGGCGGGGTTTTTGACTTGATTCTCAGCCATGGGACCAAACCGTCGGGTCGAAGCGGAAAGCTTGATGCCTTAACTGGCCCGCTGCGATTTAGCAATACCGCCATGACGCGGATTATTAAGGCGAAGCCGATCGCGTCTGTTTCTTCTCTTCGGGTTTAGATCTCCCAGCATGGCATCCCGCAACAGGGCGTTTGCCCGGGTCTGGTAACCTCTGCCTTGTCGCCGTAGCCAAGCGATTATATCGGCGTCAAGGCGAAGAGTCAGTTGCTGCTTCACGGGCCGATAGAAAGGATTGCGGACCGCGGATTGCCAGAACTTCTCGGTCAATTCCGGGATATCGGAAGTATCGATCTCGTCGTCAGGCCGCCGGGAGAGCTTTTCCAGGCGGCGCTTGCGTCCAGCCATAAGGCGGCTATCCGAGAGACTCTTGTTTACGATTTTCGTCATAGCGTTTGCGCTGTTGGAGGGCTATTTGCCCCCGTCAGTAACTGGATTGGCAACCTGCTTCTTGTATTCCTCCATCTCCTGCGGTGAACAGAGTATTTCCCCCATATCGAAATCGGCCGGCAGCAGGTGAAAAATCAACTTGTCCGCGGCCACCCAGGGTTTGGTGTAGAACTTCGGGTCGTCAATCGTTACCGTGAGCTCCAGGATCTCGCGGCTCGGCCGGTGAAACCGTTCCTCCACGCGCAACTGGTCGCTGTGCGGACGGCCCGCATTATCCAGCCAGGTTTTGTCATTCAGCCCAACGGTGTCGACCACAAACGTATAATCGTCCTCCCAGTGGCCAACCGAATACCCGTAGTACCTGGGGAAGGGATCCTTGGGGAGTTCCCGCCCATCCGTCCAGATGGTGCGGAACACGGTGTAAAATTGATTCAACCAGAGCACGTAGTGCGGTGTCTGAACCATCGCCATCGTTTTTAAATTAAATAAATCCGAGCGCGGGAACCCGACCGGGTTGCAGGAGTGCACCGGGTCGTTCACCAGCCCAATCGCAACTTGTTCTTCTCCCTCTCCCGCCTTATTGGCCATGCGCGCTGCCTTCCCCAGAGGCGTGTAAGGCACATCCGGCAAATGCCGGGAGTCATCCGGGAATGACTTCGCGCCCTTCGCCTGGGTCCCTCCCTCCGTAACTCCATCCCATGTGCCGGACATGTCACGGCGCGGCGCGGGTTCTGACTTTCTGCCGGCGTATACGGACTTATCGTCCGGCAGGGGCGTATCCCACTTATCGTGGTGCAACCACCAGTCTTGCTTCTGGGCGTCGGTTGACTGCTTCGGAGGATCGTTTTGAGCTCGCGGAATGCGCGGGAACATCAAAATGATCAAAGCTATTGCAAGCGGAATGGTCCAGACCACCGGTTGTTTTGGCATTTTGGAAATCCCCCACAGATTTTAGCTGGAGCCAGCCACGGACACACACACTGCGCTGCCATACATTCCGGAGCAAACCTGTCGAGCTGTTTGCGCTTCTCCCTTTGGGTCTTTCGCCTAAATGCCGTATCTAGTAGTCGCTTTCAATACCGTGCCATCGCTCAGCGTGACTTGCCGGATGCGCCCGACGGTGGCGCCGTTCTTGCTTGGCATCACGTCAATCGTGATTTCATCCCCGGCCTTCAATGCGTTGCTGCTCCAACCAATGCGGAGCATGTCCACCGGACCGCTGGCTTCTGTAACCCAATGCTGCACTTCACCTTTGTCGTCTTTCACGTCGAACTTCAGCAGGCAATGGGGATTAGACCACAGCCATTGCGTCACGGTACCCTTCAAAGTAACCGTTTTCTCGTAGTCGTACGACGCGTTTCCGTGGTGCGCAGACACCGGGACGGAAACCGCGAAGAGGCCAACAAGCACGAACAGAATTGACACAAGCATATTTCTCACAGTGTCCCTCCAAACCTTCTCCCGGTCGATGTCAACGAAGCTTGCGCGGCCTTCCGGTACAAGGGGTAATTTAACACGATTTCCCGGCTGCCATCCTTGAGCTCTTTGTAAGGGTGGGGATTTTCGGACCGTCCGCCCTCACATTCCCGATCGTAGCGGAATCTAAACCCCACGCTTTGAAAATCACAAAGGGTGAGGCACCCGGCGTTGACGTAATGGAGTGGCATCATCCAACCATGCGCGTTCGCCCACAGAAAAAACGCCAAAGGGCGAGTCCCCCGCGATGTATAATTAAAATATGGCCAAGCATGTAATTCATTTCTCGGAAAAGGAAGCATCCGCGACCAGCGTCGCGACGCTCCTGGCCCACGTCCGCGCTGGCGCGGAAGTGGTCATCGAAAACGGCACCCGGCCTGTAGCGGTTCTTCACGCCGCCGAGCCGGTGCGCCGCACCATCTCCGACTGCATCGCTCTCGCTAAAACACACGAAGAAGAAACCGGCAAGGCTCCGGTGCTCGACGCGGACTTCGCCGAAGACGTTGAAGAGATCCGGCGAAGACGCCGGGTGCCCAATCCTTGCAGGTTTTGCAGGGGTGGGGATTTTTGGGCCCTCCACTCTCACTCTCCCGACCGTAACGGAATCTAAACCCCCACCCGCATCACATCTATACTTCAACCGCTTATGGTCGCACCATTTCACGATTATTTTCTGGGAGCACGTGCCAAGTGTAACCGTTTCCTTCGGCAAGAAAACAATATCCAGAGTCCGTTTCGTATCGTCCAGTATCGTCATGCCACCATGCGACGCCGAGAACACAAATAGCCATGTTCCCACCAATGAGGCCACTTGTATCCTTTTCAGTTAGGGAAGGACTGTAAAATGAATGAAATGCCTGTCCTCCCGTATGTGGGTTCAAAGTTCCACCTGTAATGTGAAGCGGATTAAGATGATTGCGGTAATTGCTAAATATGGCTCCATTATTTAATTGATCCAGCGATACGATAACAACCCGTCCATCTGAAGTCGCATCCAAAACTGGAAAATCCCCGCCATTTGTATAAGCCGTATTGAAGGCGGCTATTTCGTCTTTGTGCAGCGGAAGGAATGGATTTGTTATTACCTCACTAGGTACCAAAAAGTTTAGCCTGGTATGCTCTTTCGCTGGCGGCGTAACAGGTGGCTGTTTATCCCTCTCCGCGATTATTGCGCTCAACCTATAATTTTCGCGCCCTCGCCATTCCGCACTTGCGTATTGATCTCTCCATGCCAAAAAACAAGAAATAAACAGGGCAGTGGCCATAACCCATATCACATAACGACGCCGAATTGGTTTGTTCACTATCAACATAAGGATGGAAAATAAACCGCCTGTTAGTAGTGGTGCCCAATGAACCCAAACAGAAGAAAGAAATAGCCAAAAATGGCCCGCCACGATAAATACCTCCGCAAGGACAGGCTCATGCTACCATGCCTTCCTTTGGAAGATATTTTTTCGCACACGTATACCATCTATACTTCTCACTAACCTGCCTTTCACTTGGGGGAGTGAAAATGCCGTGGACAAACCAAATACGGTACGGCAGTTGGCCAGGCCTTTGATTTGGAATTTGAGGGTTCCCCGTCCTTTGGGCGGGCGGCCCGGCCTTCAAGGAAAAACCAAACTGACCCACTACCCCCGCCTTCTGTAGCTTGCTTTTGAAGGAATGACTGACTATACTGGCAATGCCTAAGCCGGACGCAATCCTCAGTGGGCGAGAGCCCACTTTTTTATTGGTACGAGGCCGGAACGCAAATTGCCGGCTTTGAGGGGTCATTGCTCCGGGTTCGGGGGGCGACGGGAAGCGGGCGATGGAACTGGAGCGCATCCGCGAAGCGGCCGAGCGCGTAGCGCGGTCGGTGGGCATAGACGTGGTGGACGTGGAATGGAAGGTTGGCAAGCAACGCTTCCTGCGCGTCTATATCGATAAGCCGGAAGGCATCAGCCACAGGGATTGCGAGACCGTCAGCAACCAGTTGAGCGTAATCCTCGACGTCGAGGATTTGGTGCCGGGGCCGCACTATATTCTGGAGGTGAGTTCTCCGGGCCTGGACCGGAAACTCACGAAGCCGGCTGAATTCGAGCGGTTCGCCGGGCGGCTGGCGAAAATTTCCACGAACGAGCCGGTAGAGAACCAGAAATTTTTCGAGGGCCGTCTGGCGGGCGTCGCCGACGGCAAGGTGCAGATTGAAGTGAAAGGCCGGGTGATTGCTTTGCCGATGGAAGGAATTCGCAAAGCGAACCTGGTGGTTGAATTTTGAGATGAGGGACAGATGGCCAATCTGCTGTACCAGACCATTGAGCAGATCAGCCGGGAAAAGCACATTGAACCGGAGGTGATCGTCGCGGCGATTGAAGACGCGATGATCGTCGCCGCGCGCAAGTTTTACAAGACCGAAGAAGATCTCCGCGCCAAGTTCAATCCAGATTCCGGGCAGGTCGACGTGTTTGCCGTGCGCCCGGTCGTCGAGGAAGTCACCGACCCGAAAAAGGAATTCACGCTGGCGGAAGCCAAGCGAATCGACCCCAACGCTGAAATAGGCGGCGAGGTTATCATTCCGAAGCCGACCGACGTGCTGGGCCGCATCGCCGCGCAAACCGCGAAACAAGTGATCATGCAGAAGGTGCGCGAGGCCGAGCGCGACACCATCTTCAACGAGTACAACGGCCGTGTTGGCGAATTAGTAAATTGTGTCGTCAAACGTACCGAAGGCCCGGACGTGATCGTCGATCTCGGACGCGCCGAAGCGCGCATGCCCAAGCGCGAGCAGTCGCGCCTGGAGACCTACAACATCGGCGACCGCTTGCGCGTCGTCATTCGCGCGGTGGACCGCTCGGCGAAGGGACCGCAGGTGATCGTATCCCGCGCCGATCCCATTCTGGTGCAGCGCCTCTTCGAGATGGAAGTCCCGGAAATTTACGACGGCACCGTGCAGATTCGCGCCGCCGCGCGCGAAGCCGGCGAGCGCACCAAGATCGCGGTGCAGAGCCGCGACAAGGACGTCGATCCAGTGGGCGCGTGCGTGGGCATGAAGGGCATGCGCGTGCAATCCATCATCCGCGAATTGCGCGGAGAAAAAATCGACATCATCCCTTATTCGGAAGACACCGTGCAGTTTGCGCAGAAGGCGCTCTCTCCCGCCAAGGTGACGCGCGTTCAGATCATCGATCCCGAAACGCGCCATCTGGAAGTGATCGTCGAAGACACCCAGCTTTCGCTCGCGATCGGCAAGAAAGGGCAGAACGTGCGCCTGGCGAGCAAGCTGATCGGCTGGAACGTGGACATCAAGAGCGAGGAAGAAAAGCGCCAGGAAATCGAGGCGCAAATGACCGCGCTGACGGCTCCGGGGACGCCGCTCTCCGAGCTCAAGGGCGTCGGACCGAAAACCATCGAACGAATTGAATCGCACGGAGTCAGCTCCATCGAAAAACTCGCCGACATGACGCCGGAACAGCTCACCGAAATTCCGGGCATCGGCGAAAAAATGGTCGAAAAAATTCAGTTGTCTGTGTCCGCTTATTTCCAATCGCTTGAAAATCCGCAGCCGGAAGCCGAATCGGTCGAGACGCTGGCCGAGCAGGAAACCGCGGCGGACGTCGCGGAGCAGGCGGACGCCACCGAGGAAACGGCCGAAGCCGCCGATGTTGCGGCGGAAGACATCGAGGCTCCGACGGAAGCGGAAGAAATCGCGGATGCCGCGGCAGCGCAGGCCCAACCCGGCAGCGCGGAGCCGGACGCGTCAACCGAAATTTCGGACGAGCACGGAAACAAGTAGCCGCCCCGGAGGGCAATGACCGATTCGAATCAAATCCGAATCAACGAACTGGCTCGCGAGCTCGAGGTCAAGGCAAAGGCCATCATCGACTATTTGCCCGAGGCCGGCGTTACCGAGAAAAAAACGCATTCCAGCTCGATTGAGGTGGAAGCCGCGGTAAAGGTGCGCGATCATTTTCGCGCACTTGCCGAAGCGGAAGCAGAGGCCGAACAGAAGGCGGCAGCGGATAAGGTGGCGAAAGATGCAGCCGCCAGAGTGGCTCGCATGAAGCCCGCAGCGGCAGCTCCTCTGCCGCCTCCTCCCGTGATTCCGGCGCCCCCCGCTCCCGTTGTTCCCGAGCCGAGCCGCCCTGCCGTGCACGTGGCCGGCGCCGTCGAAGCAAAGCCCGCGGCGGCAGCTCCGCCACCGGCAATTCCGAAGCCGGCGGTCGTTCCACCTGCGGAGCCCGCAAAGATTTCTGCTGCGCCAAGCCCAGCTGTTGCCAAGCCGCCCAAACCGTCGGCGCGTCCATCTATTGCTCCGGCGCCACCGCAAGCTCCTCCTGCCGCGGCGAAGCCGCCCGCTGCCGCGCCCGCTCGACATGCAACTTCTCCAGCGCCTGCCTCTGCGAGACCGGCCGCTGTGGCGCGTCCGCCCGCTGGCGCAAAGCCGGCGCCTGCGGGCCCCAAACCGAACTGGAATCCGCTGCCTCCCGGTGCGCGAGTGAATCCACCGGCAGCGCCAAGACCTGCGGCCGCTGCGAGGCCGGCCAGCCAACCATCCAGATTTCCGGCGCGCCCGGGACAGGGCCGTCCGGGGCAGCCTGTGCCTGCGCGCAGCGGCCAGCCATTGCATGAACGCACGGGAGCGCCGCGCCCCGGTGGCCGCTCTGGAACGCTCCTGCCTCCGGACAAGGCGCCGCCAAAGGCCGAGCCCGGCAAGCCGATTTACGAACGCAAACCTGCCGCCCGGGCGCGCCCCACGATGGAGAAGCGCTTTGAAGAGGGCGAGCGCAAGCTGCATCCGGTCCGCGCCCGCATGGGTGTCGGCGAGCAGCGCCGCAGTGCGCAGATTGAGCGCGCCCCTGCGCCTCCGCCGCGCGAACCACGGCAAATTACGATCACCGAGGGAGTCACGGTCCGCGATCTGGCGGAAAAACTCGATGTGCGCGCCAAGGACGTCCTGAAAATTTTGCTGGATCGCGGAATTTTTGCGAGCATCAACCAGGCGCTCGACACGCCGACCGCCACGAGTCTTGCGGAAGCGTTCAACGGGATCGTCAACGTCATTACGTTCGAGGAAGACGTCGTCCGGGAAGTCGCCCTGGAAGAGAAGCCGGAAAATCTCGTGCCGCGTCCGCCGGTGGTGACCGTGATGGGCCACGTCGATCACGGGAAAACCAGCTTGCTCGACGCAATCCGCGAAACGGAAGTGGCCGCGGGAGAGGCTGGCGGAATCACGCAGCACATCGGCGCGTCGGAAGTTCACATCGACGGGCGCAAGGTCGTGTTCATCGACACGCCGGGCCATGAAGCGTTCACGCGGATGCGCGCGCGCGGCGCAAAAGTCACGGACATCGTGGTGCTGGTGGTCGCGGCCGATGACGGCGTGATGCCGCAGACGCAGGAAGCCATCGACCACGCCAAAGCCGCGGGCGTGCCCATCGTCGTGGCCATCAATAAAATCGACAAGCCGGGCGCGGACCCCGAACGCGTCAAACGCCAGCTTTCCGAACGCGGGCTGATGCCGGAGGAATGGGGCGGAGACACCGTCATGGTGGAAGTCTCCGCGAAACAGAAAAAGAATTTGGCAAAGCTGCTTGAAATGCTTTTGCTCGTTGCCGACTTGCGCGAATTGAAGGCCAATCCGAAATCTCCCGGCGCGGGAACCGTGCTGGAATCCCGGGTGGACAGGGGCCGCGGCCCTGTGGCGACGGTCCTGGTGCAGACGGGGACGCTGAATGCCGGAGACGTTTTCATTTGCGGCGCGGTCTATGGCAAGGTTCGCGCGATGTTTGACGATCACGGACGCCCGGTGAAAAGCGCGGGGCCCTCGACGCCCGTCGAGGTTCTCGGCCTGCAAGGCGCGCCCGAAGCCGGCGACCAATTTCAAGTGGCCGACGAAGCGCGCGCGCGGCACATCGTCGAATTCCGCCAAGGAAAACTTCGCGAAGCAAGTCTCGCGCGGTCCGCGGGAGCCCGCATCACTCTTGACCAGTTGCACGAACAGCTCAGGGTGGGAGAGGTCAAGGAACTTCCGCTGGTGATCAAGGCGGACGTGCAAGGCTCGGTCGAAGTGTTGAGCGAGATGCTGCCGAAACTTTCCGACGACCGTGTGAAGCTGAAGATCATTCACGCGAGCATCGGCGCGGTCACGGAAAACGATGTTCTTCTCGCGTCCGCTTCGGGCGCGATCGTCGTGGCGTTCAACGTTCGCCCCGACCGAAAAGCTTCCGATCTCGCGCAGCGCGAAGGCGTTGAGATTCGGCCGCACTCGGTGATTTACGAAGTGTCCGATGAAATCAAGAAGGCCATGACGGGACTGCTCGAACCCGTCTTCAAGGAAACTCACCTGGGCCGCGCCGAAGTGCGCGATACGTTCCGCGTCAAGGGCGTGGGAATGATCGCGGGCTGCTACGTGGTGGACGGCATTCTCAAGCGCGATGCCGACGTCCGCGTGTTGCGTGAGGGCGTCGTGATCTATACCGGAAAGATCAGTTCGCTCCGCCGTTTCAAGGACGACGTGAACGAAGTGCGCTCCGGGTTTGAGTGCGGGGCCAGCGTCTCCAACTTCAATGACATCAAGGTTGCGGATGTTCTCGAGTGTTTCCACATGCAGAAGCTCATTCTGGCGGAAGCGACAGCCTGATTTTCGCCCGGCTCCGTGAACGGGGCATGTTTTCTACGTGTTCGCAGGGATGAAGATGCCGATCGGTCTGCTCACCCTGGAAATTTATATCCCCGAGGCGCACTCGCTCAAAGATAAGCGGCAGGTGCTCCGCAGCTTGAAGGACAGGCTGCGGGGGAAATTCAATGTGGCCGTGGCGGAACTGGAAGGGCAGGACTCCTGGCAGCGCTCGGTGGTGGGCGTCGTGAGCCTCGCCAACAACGCCGGATTTCTGGAGCAATCCTTGCGCACTGTGCTCGAGGAATCCGAACGGCACCTGGGACGCGATCTAGTCGGCCACGAGATGGAAGTCCTGTAACGAAGTTTTGGATTCTAAGGCAAGGGAACTTTCATATTTTAATATCCGGTGAGACGACAATGACGGTTGCAGGCCATCGGCACGAACGTGTCGCGGAAGAAATTCTCCACGAATTGGGCATCATGGTTGCCGGCGAGTTAAAAGACCCGCGCATCGAGGCGCTGGTCACGATCACCGAGGTTCGCGTGACGCCCGATCTCAAGCACGCGCGTGTATTCGTCAGCGTGATGGGCAGCGAAGCCGAACAGAAGAGCACGATCCGGGGCCTCTTTGCGGCGGTCGGATACATTCGCCACGAACTCACCGAACGGATCCAGTTGCGCCGCGCGCCCGAAATTCATTTCATTCTCGATCACTCCGAGGAATACGGCCAGCGAATCGAAGACCTTTTGCGGCAAGCAAAAAACCCGCCCCGCGAGTAGGACAGGCTTCAGCCTGTCTGGTTTTGATTTCATTAGCTCGGAAGGGCAGACAGGCTGAAGTCTGTCCTACGCGATCCATGCAACGAAAACCGCAACCCGCGCCGCTGGACGGCGCCTTGGTCATCGACAAACCGCGCGGCAGGACGTCGCACGATGTCGTCGAAGCCGTACGCCGCATCGTCGGCTTCCGACAGATCGGCCATCTTGGCACGCTTGACCCGCTGGCGACGGGCGTTCTGGTGCTGCTGCTCGGGCGCGCCACACGCCTCGCGCAGTTTTATGTTGGACGCCGCAAGCGCTACGACTCCACGTTCCGGTTCGGCTTCGCCACGGACACCTACGACGCCGATGGCGGGCCGCTGGGCCCGGACACGGCTCCGCAGATCGACCGCTCCGAAATCGAGCGCGTTGCCGCGGAGCGCGTCGGCCGCTTTCCGCAAGTGCCACCGCCGTACTCGGCGAAAAAAATTCACGGCCGTCCAGCGCACGAACTCGCACGCAAGAATAAACCGGTCGAGCTGAAAGCGGTGGAGATCGAAGTCTACGATTTTCACGTCCACGAAGTTTCCGGCTCGCTGGCAAAAGTTTCGATCGAGTGCGCCGCCGGCACCTACATCCGTTCGCTCGCGCACGACATGGGCGCGGTCCTGGGTTGCGGCGCGCACCTCGCCGAAATTGTCCGCACCGCCGTGGGTGAATTCACTCTGGATCAGGCCGCAAAACTCGAAGACCTCGAGCGCGCCTCGAAGGAGGGAGACCTGGCGCGTTACATCATTCCCCTCGAACGCCTGCTCCTCGAATTGCCGAGCGTGACGATTCTGCCCCTCCTCGAAAGGCGCGTGCGCCACGGCTCGAAATTCAGCGTGCAGATCGCGCAAATTCAGCCCGGCCGCGCGAGTGCCGCGCAAGGCGCCACCACCGAACTCAATTCCGGCGAGTGGAAGCCCGCGCGCCTCCGCGTCTTCAGCCAGCAGGAACGATTGATCGCCATCGCCGAAGCTGTCGTGCCCCGCACCTACCAGCCCGTCGTCGTTCTTGAAGCCGAAGCATGAACGAGTCGCTTGGCGGCGAATCGAAAAAGTTTAGCCGCACTACTTATCTTTATCTAAGTATTCGTCCGGGACGTCGTCCTCCTGGACCTCGTGTGTCCTGATTTCGCCTTGATCGGCATCGGGAACGTTTTGCACACCCTCTACTACTTCAGCTTCGAACGCGTTCCCTTCCTCCAGCAATTCGTCCACGCTCTCTGAATCCGCACCCGCGGAGTTAGACAAACCCTGCAAATCACCCGATTGCCCGCCTGAGTTCGCTCCCATTTCTTTCGGCTCGAACGTTATCGTTGCCACGCTCTGGCTCTTTCCTCGTGACCTTCGCTTCTTCTGTGCCGCCTTTTTCCTCGGTGCGGACTTCTTCGGGCGCGCCACTTTCTTAGGTCCCGCTTTCTTTCTTAATACTTTCTTTGGCTTGGCCTTGTTTTTCTTCCTATTCTTTTTCTTTTTAGGTGTCATATTTGCAGTCTACCATTCGTCTGTCTTTTTTGTTGCAGCCTCCAACTCGGCTGAAGTCCCACTTGGCTAAGTTTCTTTGGCGGAATCATCCGTTCCGCGAATCATTCAAAGGACTCCGCGCTCCCTTCGCTAGCGGCGAACGAATAGCAGAATTAGGATAATCACAAGGATCAGGCTCACACCGCCAATCGGGTAAAAGCTCCAATTCTTGCTGTGTGGCCATATGGGAAGACTACCCACCATCGCAATGATTACGAATATCATGAGAATGAACATCAGCATTTGTTTGCCATCCCCTTCTGCAGGTTCCACCCATTTTCTCGCTGCCTAGCGGCCGGCTTGCGTGACGTTTCCGCGAGTCACTTTATCTGAGGAACGTCTTCGCCCAGAGCGGTGGCCAGCGCGATCAGGTGATCCTGTTCGTCCATCAAGATCTCGCGAATGTGTTCGGCGATGGCGTACTCGCCCAGTTCTTCACATTGATGAATTCGTTCGCGGTAGTTGCGTATGGTTTCCGTCTCGTTCTCCAGGTCAAACCGCAGCATCTCCCTGGCTTTCTCGGAGGTACGGACGGGCTTGGCTTGGACGACCGGCATGCCCCCGAGATAATCAATCTGGTTCGACACGATGAGCGCGTGACTGAGTTCCTCGCCCGCATGCTTCTCCAGCTCGCCGGCAATGTTCATGAACTCCGCGCCCTTCAGGACTTGGGAATAGACGACGTAGGAGATGATGGCCTGATATTCACGAGACAAATCCTCATTCAACAATTTCACCAGCTCGTCGCGAGTGATCGCACCACTCGAAGGTACTTGTGATTTTCCTTTCGTTTCTTTCAAGGAAGGGCTCCTTCACGAAGATTTTTGGTCCCGCTAAGATCCGTGGACAACGGTCCGGATACGCGTTTAGGAATGCTCCGCAACCTTTCGGATTCTAACAGGTTGAGCCGTGCGCCCCCTGTGCAAAAACGAACAAATGAGTCGGGCGGGTCGTACAATTCTCCCTTGCGGAAGACGGAGCCGCAATGGCCACAATCATTAACCTGCAGCCATCCGAGTAATTATCTACGAGCGGTTGCCAGGTCGCGCCGCTCTTCGTGCTATACTTGTATAGCGAGGCGCCTATGCTTGCCATTCGACTTCCCCAAGCCATCGAAAAGCGGCTTGAGAAACTCGCCCGCCGTACGGGGCGCACCAAGAGCTTTTACGCACGCCAGGCCATCCTCCAGCATCTGGATGAACTGGAAGACTTGTATCTCGCCGAGCGTGCGCTCGAACGCATACGCAGTGGCGAAGACAAGCCCATACCGCTTGAGGAAGTCATGAAGCGACATGGCGTGGAAGATTGAAGTTTCTCCCTTCGCTGACCGCGAACTGGCCAAGCTCGACACACAGCACTCCAGGCGCATCCTCAAATTTCTCTTCGAACGCGTAGCCAAGCTGGACGATCCACGCAGTATCGGGAAAGCAATGCAGGGATCCGTTCTGGGGGATTTCTGGGGATACCGAGTAGGGGACATCCGGCTCATTTGCACAATCGACGATGAGCGCATCGTTGTACGCTTCTTCGAGTAGGACACCGCAGGGAAATTTATCGCTAATTGTCCAAGGATCCAGTTCCTCACCGGTCAAAGAACCTCAGCAGTCGTAGTCCACCTTCTTTGAATTGATCTTGGGGTGTAATCAGGCTGAGCACCAGAAAACCTTCCCGCGAAAAATTGAAGAAGTGGCCGGGGTGGACCAGCACGGAGCAGCGTTCGAGGAGCGCAACGGTGAGATCGTCATCCGTTCCCGTGACGGGCACGCGCAGGATGGCGTACCAGCCGCCTTCGCGATCGAGACGCGTGATGGATTTCGATTCGCGCAACATGCCGTCCAGGACGGAAAGGTTCGCGGAAATCCGCTGCTGCAATTGGGCCTGTAGCGCGTGCCGCAGAGAAAGAAACTTCGGCAGGGCGAGCTGAACGGGCGTACTGGGAGAAAGATATGTGTCCGCGATGATTTCGAGGCGGTCGACGGCGGCTTGTACTGCGGATTCCGGCCCGCTCACGATCGTCCACGCAAGTTTCATTTGCGGGAGCAGGGAGACTTTAGAGAGCCCGCTGAGCGTGAACGTGAGCGCCGCATCGGAAAGCGCAAAGGTGTGCGCCGGCGTCACGCCGAGCGTGTAATCGAGAAACACTTCATCGGCCACGATGGCCATTTCCCGCGCGGCGCAAATCTCCGCGAGTTCGGCCGCTTCCCGCGGTTTGATGAACGAGCCGGTGGGATTGTTGGGATGCACGGCCAGCACGGCGCGCGAACGCTGCGTGAGCGCCGCGCGCAGCGATGCGAAATCGATTTGCCAGCCGTGATCGTAGAGCAGCGGGTACGGAACGAGACGAATGTCGGCGAGGTCCGCCAGGAATTCAAAGAGCGGATAGCTGGGCGCGGGAACCAGAATTTCGTCTCCGGCTTCACACAGCAAACGGAAAATGTGGGTGTAGGCTTCGCTCGTTCCCGAGGTGAGCAAGATGCGCTCCGGATTGATCCGCCCGGCCGATCCGGAAAATCCCGCGCGCCCGGAGTAATATTCGGCCGCTGCTTCCCGCGCTTCAAGCAAGCCTTTGCTTTCCGGGCGATAGACAAGCGCGCGCGGATCGGTAAGCGCCATGAGAATTTCACGCTCCGGATAAGCAAATCCACACGTGGTGGGATTCGACGCGGTCAGGTCGAGGAGTTCCTTCCCGCTGCGCCGGTGCTCCTCGAGAGCCCGCGTCAAGCGGTTCGTTTCCAGCCGCCAATCGGTGCGCGATGCAAACATTCATTCGAAGCGGATCATGACGATTTCAGGATTCGATCCCAGGCGCATGGGAGGGCCCCAGGTGCCGGCGCCACAGGAAGTGTAGACCGCAAGGTCGCCGAAGCGATTCAAACCGTAAGCATATTTTCCATAAATGCGGGAAACGATTGCCGTGAACGGGAAAAACTGTCCGCGATGCGTATGACCGGACAGTTGCAAGGAAATGCCGGCCTCCTCAGCGACCGGCAAGCGGTTCGGATTGTGAACGAGCAGGATGCTGGCCACATTCCGGTCCAGGGCCACTTGCCGCAGGATCGATCGAAACCTCTCCACATTCGTCGAATCGCGATAGTGGACGCCCACGATTTGCAATCCGTCGAGAATAATTTTTTCGTTCTCGAGCACGCGTATTCCGGACTGCCTCACGGCATCGAGATATTTCGCGGGGCTGGTGAATTGCTCGTGATTGCCCGTGATGAAGTAAGCGCCCAGAGGAGCGGAAAATTCAGCCCAGGGTTTGGCCAGCCGTGGGAGGTCGGTGGCTGTCCCGTCAAACAGGTCGCCCGGGATGAATAAAACGTCCGGATGCAATTGCGAAAGTTTTCGGACGATACGGCGGAGAAACCCGCTGTTTCGCACGTGGCCGAGATGCAAGTCGCTCACCAGCGCGGCCGTGCGGCCTCGCCAGGCGGCTGGAAGGTTGGGCAGCTTGACGGTGACCCGCACGACGCGGGTCCACGCGGCATTCACGATGGCGTAAATTCCCGCGAGAAGACCGAGGCCAAAGCACACGGCTGCGAGCGCGTCCTTTTCAAGGCGCACGCCAAACAGGAGCGGCACGCCATAGACAATCCAGCATGCGCATGCGGCAAGAAAGAAGAAACTCACGAGGCCGAGCCAAACCGAAGCGATGGTGTAAGCGGCCCGGACCAGAGGGTTGAAATACTGGTGCGCCAGCAGGGACGCCGCGACAAAGGTGACGGACAAAATGGCCAGGGCGATTCGCAGCTCCACCGCGCGCGAAACATCCGGCGCGGCCCAGAAAAATGTCCAGGTCGCGTATATGGCGATGTGCACGAGAAAAAGGAACGCCTGAATGATGGAGACCGCGATCGGAATTCTGGCGCGCACGCCGGGGGACGAGCGTGCAGGCGATTGCGTGGCGGCGCTGAGTTCGGGAGTATCGGATTCCGTCACAAGGATTAGATGCGCTTCCGTGGGCAACGATACAAATAGGAATCATGAATTTTCGGAAGGGGTCCCAGTAGCGCAGGCTTCAGCCTGCGGGGTTTAGTCCTTGCAAGACCAAAACCCGCAGGCTGAAGCCTGTGCTACTGGGGCGGCTAGTGAACGATTGGCTCGTCGGTTTCGACTTTGCCGTCGCGAACGTGGATGATGCGGTTGGCCCGCCGCGCAACGTCGTTTTCGTGCGTGACCAAGATGATGGTGTTGCCCTCGCCATGCAGCCGCGCGAACAAGGCCATGATTTCATCGCCGGTTTTCGTATCCAGGTTTCCGGTAGGCTCGTCGGCAAGCACGATGGAGGGTGAATTCACTAGGGCGCGCGCGACCGCCACGCGCTGCCGCTGTCCGCCGGAGAGTTCATTGGGCTTGTGAAACATCCTATCGCCGAGATCCACCGCACCGAGCGCGCGTTTAGCCCGGGCCAGGCGCTCTTCCGAGGGAGTGCCGTTGTAAATCATGGGGAGCTCTACGTTGTGCAATGCCGTGGCGCGGGGCAACAAATTGAACGTTTGAAACACAAATCCGATTTCCTTGTTCCGAATGGCGGCAAGCTCATCATCGTCGAGTTCGCTTACGAGTCGCCCGGCCAGCCAATATTTTCCCGAAGTCGGAGTATCCAGACACCCGATCAGGTTCATGAGCGTGGATTTGCCCGATCCCGACGGCCCCATGACGGCGACATACTCGCCACGGTGAATCGTGAGATCAATTCCGCACAGGGCGTTCAGCTTTTCGCCGCCCATCTCGTACGTCTTCCAGAGCCCTTCCGTCAGGATGGCTACACCTTGATCGACGAGGTCCTGGCGGAATGTATCGGGTGAGAGAACTCGCTCGGGCATTCCTCAGTTCCTCAATCCTGCACGGATCCGCATTTAATTGTCGTCCGCCGCTTTCGGCGTGGAATTGTCTACCTTAACGCGCGCGTCAGGTTTGAGCGTGCGCAGGGCCTTGTAGCTTCCGGTGATGATCTGATCGCCTTCCTGCAAACCGTTCAGAACCTCAATGTCGGTGACGCCGGTAATTCCCGTCGTGACAGGCACGAATTGAGCGCGTTTGTTGCGAACCACAAAGACGCCCTGGATTTCCGGATTTTTTTCGAGGGCGGAGGAGGCAGCACTGTCCGATGCGGCACCCGGAGCGGGGCGGCCGGCCGCCAGTGTGACGGAATTCTGCCCGTTTTCCTTGGCCGCCTCGTCCAGATCTTTTTTCGTTCGTTCCGCGAGCGCTTGAATCGGAACCGTCATTACGTTTTTCTTTTGCGCCGTGGTGATCTTGGCCGTCGAGGAAAGCCCGGGGCGCAGGCCATCCGGCGGATTTTGCAGCGTGATGACGACCTTGAAATCTTTCGCTTCCTGATTGCCCGTTGTGGATTGTGTCGAAGCCAGGCCAGAACTTCGGAGTACCGCTTGCGTTCCGACTTCGGTCACTTTTCCTTTAAAGAATTTTCCCGGAATCGCGTCGATGGTGACTTCCGCGTCCTCGCCAAGTTTCACGCTCACAATGTCGGTTTCATCCACCATGACTTCCGACGTCACCACGGACATGTCGGAAATCGTCATGAGGTAACTCCCCGTGGCGTTTTGGATGCCGGGAACGACGTTTTCGCCGACGCGAACGGCGATATACGTCACCACTCCATTGATCGGCGCGGTGTACGTCGTCTTGTTCAAGATGTCGCTCAGGCGGCCCAGCATCGCTTGATTCTGCGTTAACGAGGAACGCGCCTGACCGAGTTGTGCGCGGGCCTGCTCCGAGCGGGCCTGCGCGGACGCCAGGGCCGCCACGGCGCCGTCGTACGTGGCCTTTAAAGTATCGTAATCCTGTTTGGAAATCAGGCCTTCCTTGAACAGGATTTGGCCGCGTTCCCAGTCGAGTTTCGCATGCTCCAAGTCTGCCGCGCGCGACTTGATGTCTGCCTGCGCCGATACATCATTGGCATCGGCGGACTTCACTCCCGCATCGGCGGCGGCAATGCCGGCGCGCTGCGCATTCACATCGGCCGCGGGCTGCACGCTTTCCAGGCGCAGCAGGACGTCGCCTTTCTTGACGTGGTCGCCTTCCTTCACCACAATGCCGGTGATTTTGCCGATTCCCTCCCCAAGGACATTCGTGTACGTAAGCGGTTTGACTTCACCCGAGGCCGTGACGACGGAAGTCAGGTCCTGGCGGAGCGCCGGGGCGGTCTGGACGGCGACGACGCCCTTATTGATCTCCCATTTGGCGAGCCACGTGCCACCGGCCAAAACAGCGGCGACACCTGCGCCAATCCCGATTTTTTGCCATGTGTTCATGGGCTTGCAGCTCTGGTTCTCTGTTCCGAGTAACTTCCTCCAGCCGGCATCCCTAACTTTTACGCAGAGGAAACTCCAAAAGTTTCCCGGCGGCGCACACCACAAGGGGGCAAGTCAACCGGCGGGCCCAGCGAGCAAGCATGTTTCGAAGTGTTTGCGTGTGAGGCCGGAATTCCGCTAGCTCGGGTAGGCACCCGCACCGGGCCCCACTCAACAGGTAATTTTACAGTTATTTCGGTGCGGAAGAAAGTAATTTGCCTTGCGTCCCATATCGGTTCAGGTACCCGTCACGTCCATCTGATTCCCGGCCCGGTAAAAGCGCCGGACGCGCGCCTTTGGGCGTTTCATTCGAATCCATCGAAATGGCGGAATGCATAAGGCGGGTAACCGGAGAAATTGGCGGGCAACCCCGCAGCACCCGCGTAGTTCTTAGTAGTCATCGGTCCATCCCAGGCGTTGCATCCGAGAGGGAAAAGAGCCCCTACGACGCCAGGACCAGTTGTAGAGATTCATTGATTGACGGGTGCAAAAGCCGGGATTAGAATCGAACTTCCGAATCAAGGGCGAGGTACGATTATGAACCGCTTGGGACGCATTTCACTTATGTTACTGATGGGCGGAGCATTCCTGCTGCCTTTTTGCGCGCGTTCCTACGCTCAGGATCAAGATAAAGATCAGAACAGCACACCCCCCGACAAGCAACAGGACTCTCGAAAGAAAAAGGCCGACGACAAAGGCAAGAAAAACCTGAGGAAGCTGGAAAAAGAGCTCGATACTCCCTATAAAAAATGGCTGAATGAGGAAGTCCCGTACATCATTACCGATGAAGAGCGCTCGGCGTTCCTGAGATTGCAGACCAACGAAGAGCGCGAGCAGTTCATCGAGGCGTTTTGGCAAAGGCGCGATCCCACGCCGGACACCGTCGAGAACGAATTCAAGGAAGAGCATTACCGCCGGATCGCCTACGCCAATGAGCGGTTCTCCTCGGGCATACCCGGGTGGAGGACAGATCGCGGCCGGATTTACATCATGTGGGGTCCCCCGGATTCGATCGAAACCCATTCGGCAGGCAGCACTTATAACCGCCCAATGACGGAAGGCGGCGGACAAACGACCGTCTATGGCTTCGACGATTGGAATTACCATTACATGGAGGGAATCGGACAAAACATCACCATCGAGTTTGTGGATCCCACAGGCACGGGCGAATATCACATCACCCTGGACCCCGGTGAGAAGGACGCCATGGCCCATGTTCCAGGGGGCGGGCCAAGCATGCTGGAATCGATGGGATTATCCTCCCAGGCCGCGCGCTTCACCCGATCGGACGGTTCTACTGCTCCACTGGGACCCGCCGGAATGAATAATATGGACAGCCAGGAGGAGTTCACCCGGCTCGAGCAATTCGTGAAGGTGCAGGCCCCGCCACCGGTCAAGTTCAAAGACCTCGAAGAGGTGGTCAGCTCTCGCATCCTTCGCAACCAGATTTCGTTCGATTACCGGTTCGATTTCATGCGGATTACCGGCGACACGATTCTTGTCCCTGTGACGGTGCAGATTCAGAACAAGCAAATGACCTTCCGCGATCATGACGGCGTACAATCCGCTTCGCTCAATTTGTTCGGGCGAATCAGCTCGATGACAGGGCGAGTGATCCAAACGTTCGAAGACGTCATCCAGCGCGATTTCCCGGATTCCCTGCTGGAGCCTTCGCTGAAGGGCTTTTCCATTTACCAAAAAGCTGTTCCCCTCCGCCCCGGTTTGTACAAGCTCGATCTGGTGATCAAGGACGTAAACAGCGGGAACGTCGGCGTCGTGAATACACGGCTGGCGGTTTCTCCCATTCCGGACGATAAACTGGAAGCCAGCTCGCTGATCCTTGCCGACCAGATGGAGCCTGTTTCCTCCAAGGACGTGGGCGTTGGGCAATTCGTACTGGGCTCAACCAAGGTTCGCCCCAAGCTCGACGCCGAATTCCATACCGACCAGCCGCTCGACGTCTATCTTCAGTTTTACAATTTGAAGGTCGATGACAAAACGCACAAAAACAACGTGTCCCTGGATTTCAAGGTGACTCAGGGAGACCAAACCGTTTCCCACGAGGTCAAGACGGGCGACGAGCTCAAACAGAATGGCGAGCAGATTACGATCGAGCAGGTGATTCAACCCAAAACACTGCCTCCTGGCAAATACAAACTGGAAGTTCAAGCCACCGACCTGGTGGCCAACCAGACGGTCTCGCGCACTGCGGATTTCACCGTTACTCCTCCGGCCGTGATTCAGAAAGTGGCAGTGAATGGACCCACAGGGAGGTAACCAGTCCCTATGAAGTCGACTTGTCGAACTCTGGGCTGGGTCGTGGTTCTTGTGCTGGCGTTAGCCGCTTCGGCAGCAGCGAAGCAGGGCTATGGGACGATCTCGGGTGTTGTTCTGGACCCATCTGGAACGCCGCAGATGGGCGCCAGCGTCTGGCTGATCTCCGAAGACGCCGGTGGCCGGACTGTCGCGCAAGTCCTTTCCAATCAGCATGGCGCGTTCCTCACGGATCACCTCAAACCGGGTAAATATGCCGTGCGCGTTTCCGTGGCGGGATTCTTGCCCACGATGGAGCGCCACGTCGCCGTGATGTCGAATCTGACGACTCTGCTGCGCGTGCAAGTGGAAACCCTGTTTTCTTCACTGGATACGCTGCGCCGGAAATCTGATGCTCCCGCCGAGCAGGACGATTGGAAGTGGGTGCTGCGTTCCTCGACGGCGACTCGCACGATCCTGCAGTGGGATGACACCGGCAACGAGATCGCTTCCAATACGCTGGGTGCGGATCTCCCCAGCGCGCAGCGCCCTCGCGCCATGGTCGAGCTAACGAATGGGGCGTTGCGGCCCGGATCCGCCTCGAACCTTCCGAATGCGCCCGCGACCGCCTTTTCTTACGATCAACAGCTTGGCAGCTTGGGCCGCGTGTTGGTTGCCGGCCAGATGAGTTACGACAGAGGAGCGTCGGGCTCGTTTGCCGGCGTTTGGCTCCCTTCCGGCATTGCGGGGAATGGCCCTGAAACCATATTTATTTGGCGCCAATCCAGATTTGGCGCCGAGGGTATGGAGTTCCAGGGCATGCGAATCGATCACACGGAGCACCTTGCGCTGGGCGACCGAATCGTATTGCTGGCAGGCGCGGAATATCTTCGTGCCGGCATCATTTCTTCGGTTTCTTCGCTGCGTCCCCACGCGCAATTGAATGCCAGACTTGCGCCAAGCCTGACGGCTTCGTTGATCGTTGCGGCGAATCCTCCTTCCGAACAGTGGGGGCGGACGGGCGCTCTTGAATCTGCAATCGACGAACTCGATAGCCTCCCGCCGGTTCTGTTTCATAATGGCAGCCCGGTCCTGGAAGGCGGCTGGCATCAAGAACTTTCGGTCAAACGAAAGATGGGGAACCAATCCACCTTTGAGGTTGCCGCGTTCCATGACTCGGCACGAGATCAGGCCGTTTTCGGGACCGGCCCCGCAGCGAGTCCTGAATTCGTCCAGGACGCATTCTCCGCCGCGTTTCTTTACGACGGCGGCAATTCCAGCTCCTGGGGCGCTCGAGCGGCGTACCGCCAGAAGATCTCGGAGGACCTGGAAGTTGCCGCTATCTATGCTTGGGCGGGCGCTCTTACACCCGGAGGCGAGTTGAGCACGACGTCGTCCGATCTACGCGATAGTTTTATGACCAGCAACCATCACAGCGTGGCGGCCCGCATTTCCGGAAAAATTCCGCGATCTGGGACACAGTACTCCGCAAGCTATAAATGGGTTTCCGGCACGACGCTTTCGCGCATGGATCAATTCGGCGAGGCGGCCTACCAGATGGATCCAAACCTGCATCTTTCGATTCGCCAGCCGCTGCCCGGATTGAATGGGCGCTGGGAAGCGTTGGCCGATTTCAGTAATCTTTTGGCGCAAGGATACGTGACGGTGAACGGGCAGGATTCACGAATGATGCTTTGTCCGAATTTGCGATCGTTCCGGGGCGGGGTGAGCTTCCAGTTTTAGTTAGGCAGGACCTATTAAAAACAGGAAAGCGCCTTCCATAAATTGGAGGGTGGGAAGTTCCGCCCCCCTTCCCTCGTTCGATCCGCATGCAATCGATTGACTTTCATGTGGTTATTGATTTGAGATAACTTATATAATTTGGAAGCGGGGTTGCAATAGACTGTTTCCATTAGGACTTTGTAGGGAAAATCGGTGAGCGCTCCAATCAACGACAATCTTCGGGTCCGGTTGGGAGCAGCCGTCCTGGCTCTGGCAACTCTTGCGGCCATTGTCTTTGGCATCATCAATTTCCAGCAACGGTCCATGTTCACGGCGCCTGATGATGGGGTGTCGTGGATCGAAGGGCAGCCCGGAGTCGTTGCCTGGCAAGTCACGCCAAACTCTCCAGCCGCGAACGCCGGGCTGCGCACTGACGACCGCGTTCTTGCAATTAATGACGCGCCGATCCATAGCCCGATCGATGTCACGAAGCGCCTGTGGCGAATCGGGCTGTGGTCCATCGCCCATTACCGCATCGAGCGGGGCGGCAAACAGTTTGAAGCTCAACTCGTAATCCAGCCGGCAGCGCGGCCCACCTCTATTGAAAATTATCTGAGCGTTGTGGGCGTGCTGTATCTCTTCATCGGCCTCTTCATTTTTGCCCGCCGGTGGAACGCGACGCGCGCCGTACATTTCTACATCTTTTGCCTGGTGTCCTTCGTCCTGTACTCCTTCCAGTACACGGGCAAGCTGACCCCTTTCGATTGGGAAATCTATTGGTCTGCGATCGTGGCCAGGCTTTTGCAACCGGCGTTGCTGTTGCATTTTGCGCTGGTATTTCCGGAGCGACGCCCTGTTTCCAAAGGGCACGGCGCGATCCTGGGCGCCATTTACGGCGTGCCGGGAATTCTATTGCTGGTACGAGTTCTAGTCGGACTTCGCGAATTGGGTTTCATGCCGTCGATCGAAGCGCGAAATACTCTCGACCGGCTCGACCTGGCCTGTCTGGGGATTTACTTTCTCCTTGCCGCGCTAGTTTTTGTGATCAGTTATCGCCGTGCATCGTCCGGAATTCTGCGGCAGCAGTTGAAGTGGGTGACCGGAGGAGCGCTTGCCGGAATTGTTCCATTTCTGCTGTTTTACATCGCGCCCTTTTTCCTGGGAGTTGTGCCCCGGCCGTGGATGAACTTGTCCACGATATCCCTGGTGCTCATCCCGCTGAGTTTCGGCTACGCCATCATCCGTTACCGCTTGATGGATGTGGACATCATCTTCAAGCGAGGTCTCGCCTACACGGCCGCGAGCGGCGGCGTTGTGGCCGTCTATATTGCGATCGTGGCTGTGATCGGAGCGCTGTTCCACACCGCTTGGCCCTCCGGGATGATGGGCGGAGTGATCGCGATTGTCGTGGCGGCATTCTTGTTCCAGCCGTTTCGCGACTGGATTCAAGCGCGCCTGGATCGCTTTTTTTACAGGGACCGCCTAGACTATCGCCGCACGCTGATTGAGTTTGGCCGCACGCTCACCTCGGAGGTGCGCCTCGACCCGATGCTCGCGTCGGTGATGGATCGAATCTCGCAGGCGTTGCTCGTGGACCGCCTGGCGATTTTCATCGAAGACGAAAGCCATCCCGGCACGTATCGAATGGCGCGGTCGGTCGGCGTGCATTACACAGGCGCGCTCGATCTGAGTTTTCTGGACGGCGAGATAAAACCGTTTGCACATGGCGTTCTGTTTTACGAATCGGCGCGTGCCGCGCGGGAATCTTCTGCGTCCGTGCGGCAGACGCTCGAGCAGTTGGATTTGAACTACTTTATTCCCTGCCAAATTCGCGATCACGCGATCGCCGTACTGGGCCTGGGGAAAACGGTCGATGGCGACTTCTTGTCAAGCGAGGACGTCGAGCTGCTGCATACCATCGCCGGGTATCTGGCCATCGCGCTCGATAATGCCCAGCTCTACAGTTCCCTCGAACAGAAAGCGGCGCAAATCGAGCGGCTCAAGGATTTCTCGGAAAATATCGTCGAATCGTTGAATGTGGGCGTCCTGGCCGTGGATTTCGGCGGAGCGGTGGAATCCTGGAACACGCAACTCGAGGGGCTGATCGGTGTTCCGCGCGAGGAAGCCGTCGGCCGAAAGCTCGAGGACGTACTTCCTTCCGATCTGATGGCGGAAATTACGGCGCGCTCTGGCGACGAGCGCGTCTCCAGCCTCTACAAATTCCATATGCAGAACCGGGACGGGCGGAACCTGGTGGTCAACGTATCGATTGCCCCGCTGGTTGGGAAATCGGGAGACCGGATCGGCCGCCTCATCCTGTTCGATGACGTCACGGCGCGGATGCGCCTCGAGGAGCAGGTATTCCAGAACGAGAAGCTCACCTCTCTCGGTTTGCTTGCCGCAGGCGTCGCCCACGAGGTCAACACGCCGCTCGCCGTGATCTCGAATTACATTCAAATGCTGGCCAAGCAGCTTCCCAGCGGCGACCCGCGCCACCAGTTGATCGAGAAAGTGGTCAAGCAGACTTTCCGCGCGAGCGAGATTGTGAACAACCTGCTCAATTTTTCGCGGACGGGCGCGGCGGAATTTACAGAGGTGAATTTGAACGCCGTGGTGGAAGAAGTGCTGACCCTCGTCGCGCACCCGTTCCGGACAGCGCAAGTGCATGTGACGAGAAATCTCCAGCAGGAATTGCCCGCGGTGCTAGGCTCGACCAACAAACTGCAGCAGGTTTTCCTGAACCTCTTCCTGAACGCTCGCGATGCCATGCCGTCCGGTGGGGTCGTCGAGATCCGTACGGCCGCGCACAACGGATCGGTGGAAGTGGAAATCATCGATTCCGGCGCAGGCATCTCCCGCGAAAATCTGAACCGCATCTTCGATCCTTTTTTCACCACGAAATCCTCGGGACGCGGTACCGGCCTGGGACTTTCCGTGAGCTACGGGATCGTCAAGGAGCACGCCGGGAAAGTGGATGTGCGCTCCACGCCAGGCAAGGGCACATCGTTCCGGCTGGAATTCCCGGTGGCGCGGAAAGCCGTTCATGTCTAAGGGCGCCATTCTGGTCGTCGACGACGAATCCGAAATTCGAGAGGGCCTGGAACTTCTGCTCAATACGGAAGGCTACTCGACATCGAGCGCCGAATCGGGCGAAGCGGGCCTCACGATGCTCGAGGAAAAACCGTTCGATCTTGTCCTCCTCGACGTCAGTCTTCCCGACCGCAACGGACTCGACTTGCTGCGCGAAATTCGCCGCCGCGATCCGAATCTTTCCGTTGTCCTGATCACTGCCTACGGCTCCATCGATATGGCGCGGGCCGCGTTCAAGAGCGGCGCGCAGGATTACATCACCAAGCCGTGGTCCAACGACGAATTGCTCGTCCAGGTGGCGCAGGCCGTCGAAGGCCGCCGCTTGCGCGAAGAGAACGTCCAGCTCAAGCGCGCGTTGAAGCAGCGGTACAACTTTCCGAATATCATCGGGAAAAGCGAAAAAATGCTCGCTCTGCTCGACTTGGTCGGCCAGGTGGCCCCATCCCGCTCGACGGTGCTCATTCACGGCGAGAGTGGAACGGGCAAGGAGCTGATCGCCAAGGCGATTCATTCGGCATCGGCGCGCGCGGACAAGCCGTTTGTCCCGATCAATACGGGTTCCATTCCCGTGGACCTGCTCGAATCGCAATTGTTCGGCCACGTGAAGGGCGCGTTTACGAGCGCTGTGGCGTCCAAGAAGGGGCTCTTTGAAGTTGCCGATCAGGGCACGATTTTTTTCGATGAAATTTCCACGATTGGACCGGAGACGCAGGCAAAGCTCCTGCGCGTGATTCAGGAGCGCGAATTCATGCGCCTCGGCGGTACGGAAACGATCAAGGTTGACGTTCGCATCATCGCCGCCTGCAACGTGCAGTTGCTCAATCTCGTTCGCGAGGGCCGTTTCCGCGAAGATCTCTATCATCGTTTGAACGTGATTGCGGTTCCCCTGCCTGCTCTTCGCGAGCGGAGGGAAGATGTTCCCCTCCTGCTCGACCATTTCCTGCGCATATTTTCCGAAGAGAATAACCGCCCGTTGGGGCGCTTTACTCCGGCAGCGCTGCGGCTGCTGGTGGATTACGATTGGCCGGGGAACGTGCGGGAACTCGAAAATGTCGTCGAGCGAGCGGTGGTTCTGTCTTCCCAGGAATTGCTGGACGTCGATCTCTTGCCGGAAAGCGTGCGGACCAAGGAACTCCTGGGGGGCATTCGGCTGCAACTCTCCGAATTCATGCCGCCGCTGCCGGGCGAACACGGCTTGCGCGCCGGCGCCGACGGCTCAAAAGCTTCCTTGTTTCAAATCATGGATGAGATCGAGCGGCGCGTGATCAGCGACATGCTCGAACGCACGGAATGGAATCAAACCGAAGCGGCGGAAAACTTTCAGATTCCGCTTTCCACGTTGAATCAGAAGATCAAACGGCTCGGCATTGACGTGCGCCGCCGCGGGCTTACCCGCGCCGGAGCGGCCGAATCCTCCGCCTCCGCTACAGGGAAATAGAACGGCTCCTTAGTAGCGCGGGCTTCAGCCTGCGGGGGTTCGTCCTTGCGAGGCCTAAAACCCGCAGGCTGAAGCATGCGCTACTCAAGCCTCATCGCACTTAGCTTTTTCGATTGTCCCTGACCACGGCGTCCTTCAGGTCTACGCCGTCCAGCTTGACATCGGTCAGATCGATTTCACGGAAGCTGGCGAGCGCCAAGTCCGAGCCGGAAAAATCCGCGCCGCGAAGATTTGCCTGTCGCAGGACGGTCCCCCGCAAAATCGTTTTGTGCAATTTCGCGGAGCGCAAATCTCCGCGAAACAGTTCCGTGCCGCTCAAATCGGCCTCGCTCAAATCCGCGCCTTCGAGTCTTGTTTCCGTAAAATCGCAATTTCGCAAATCTGCATGGCGCATGTCCGCCCGGCTCAAATCGGCGTGGCTGAGTTTGGCTCCCCGCAAGTCGGCTTTCCGCAGGTTGCTGCCCGCGAGGTTGGCCCCGGTCAGATCGCGTTTCTTCAAATCCGCGCCGGAAAGATCGGCGCCGGAAAGATCGGCGCGTTCCCCGCCTGGATGCCCCTTATGGAATTTCTCGTGCGCGTCCAGAATATCCTTCAGCTTCTTGCCTTTGTGTCGAATGGTCTCCGCCTTCCTCGGCCCTGTTGCGTTGCCCTTCAGTAATTCCGCTAATCTCATTCCCGTTCTCGAACCGTTCAAGCTGCTGGCCATGTGGGCGAACGGCTTTTGCTTACGCTGCAAAATTGGTGGTTTGCTCTGCTATTCTACTGGAAAGCCGGAGATGAGCAAACCGAAAGCGAAGGTTTGCGAGTGAGGCCGCATGGATAAATTCAACATCGTCGTCGGCGCATTGGAGCGCGCTCCAGAAATAATTCTCCCTCTTGTCCGCGAGGTCCCGGAAGCTATCGTCAAGCGCCGTCCGAGACCCGGAAAGTGGTCCGCCCACGAACATGCTTGCCACCTTGCGACAATCCATCCGGTAATGTTCGCGCGCCTGAATTTGATGCTCAGCGACCCCAGGGCGCACATCGTGCCGTATTTCCCCAGTCCGGAAGAAGAGGAAGGAACGTCGCTGAAGCTGAATTTGGACGAAGAAATGCAGCGCTTCTCGCGCGACCGGCATAAGCTAGTCGAGCGATTGAAGACGCTTTCACCAGCGGATTGGGAGCGCACCGCCGAGCACGGTGAATACACGCACTATTCCGTTTTCATCATGTTTCGCCACCTGGCGATGCATGACATGTTCCATGCTTACCGGATTGAGGAATTGCTTTTGAAAAACGATTGGGAATGACTTGGCGCCGCTCCAGCGCAAACCTGTGATAACTTGAGCGTGTGATGACACTGGTAGAGAAACTCAAGGCCCGCGCGCGTGTGCGCCTTCAGCGCATCGTATTGCCGGAGGGCGAGGACCCGCGGATTGTCTCCGCTGCGGCAGCAATCACGCGGGAAGGCTTCGCGAAAATCACTCTGCTCGGGCGGAAACAAATCATCGGCTCGGCGGCGGCGGATTTGCATGTGGCGCTGGGGGACGCCGCGATCGAAGATCCCGCGGCGGCGCCGCGCGCTGAGGCATACGCCCAGATTTATTACGACCGGCGTCGCGCGCGCGGCGTCTCGCCCGACGAAGCGAGAGAGATCGCGCGGCGCCCGTTGTACTTCGCGGCTTTGAGCGTGGCCGCCGGAGATGCGGACGGGACGGTGGGAGGCGCGGCGAACACGACTGGTGAAACCGTGCGCGCGGCGCTGCATGCGATCGGCCTTGCGCCGGAGGCGAAGTTGGTTTCCAGTTTCTTCGTCATGATTATTCCGGCGCGCCCGGGGTTGGACCTGGGACCTGCCGGCGCGCTGCTCTTTGCCGATTGCGCAGTCGTGCCGGACCCAAATCCGGAGGAGCTTGCCGAAATCGCGCGCGCCACGGCGGAAAATGCGCGCGCGATACTCGATGCGGAGCCGCGCGTCGCATTTCTGTCCTATTCCACCAAAGCTTCGGCGAGCCACGCGCGCGTCGAAAAAGTCAGAGAGGCGCTGCGCATCTTGAAGGCGCGCGCACCGGAACTTGCGGCGGACGGCGAACTTCAGGCCGACGCGGCGCTGGTGCCGCGCGTGGCAAATGCAAAGGCCCCGGGCTCGACTGTCGCCGGACATGCGAATGTGCTGATCTTCCCGGACCTCGATTCCGGCAACATCGCGTACAAGCTTGTCGAGAGGCTGGGCGGCGCGCAGGCGCTTGGCCCGATTCTGCAAGGGCTGGACCGGCCGGCGAACGATCTTTCGCGCGGCTGTTCGGCAGAGGATGTCGCGAACGTCGTGGCCTTCACGGCGCTGCAAGCCATTGCGCGGAAAGAAAAGGCTTTGGAACCACAGATGAACACAGATAAACACTGATAAAGACTGATTGAAAACTAAGATAGAGATTTCTGTTTGCGGAATTGGAACCATGGTGACACGACAACGCAATCGTTGGCTTTCCTTCCCTTCATTTCTTTTGTTTTTATCTGTGTTGATCTGTGTTCATCTGTGGATTCTCTCTTCGTCCGCATTCGCGCAGGAGGCGAGCGATCAGGAAGTCGCGGTGAATCTGGCCGAGGGGCGGGTTGTGATTTGCGCGGCGAAGGATGCAATCATTTTGGCGGCGATGGACGCGCACGGCGAGGCTGGTTCGTTGCCTCCCGCCATCACGATACTTTCCGTGGAGCGCATGGGCGTGATGCTCGGCGCGGTCGAGTGGGTGCAGCCCGATTCCAAGGACAAGCCCGTCCGGCTGGATGACGAATTCAAGAGCCTCATCGCCGCGGCTCTGAATAACGGCGGCCGGAAAGACGATGGCTTACGTGCGAGCGACATCGAGTCCACCGGCATCGCTGTGCTGGAGCGTGTTCGCGTCCTGGCCGGGCTGTTGCACCATAAAATCAATCTGGGCGAAGACGAACCGCTGATCCGCATCGTCATCGCCGGCTACTTGCGGGATTATGGTCCCGAGGCCTGGACGATCGACTACCACATCCAGCAGGACGACCTCGGGAACGATATTTGGCGGACGCGCGTCCTGCGCCCGAGCTACAATCAGCTTTATCCTCCCGAGAAGGGCCAGCCAAAAACGTTCATGGAGGTCCGCTATCCGCCGGAGAATCGCGCAACCGGTGAGCCCGAACTTCTCGACCTGCTCCAGCAGAATGATTCGCGCCTGACGAAAATCCGCGCGGCGAATGAGATTGAGGCGAAGTCCGTGACGCTCGCCGTGGAAGGGCAGAGCCAGAAAACCGACGCCGCCAGCCTCGTCAATTTCATGAAGGCGGCCCTCCCGGCGATCACTCCGCCGGAGACAAAGCTTACGATGGCGAAGGTTGATTACGATGGAGGATTCCAGTGGATCCTGGAGCCGCCGAAAGCTCCCGCTCCACCGCCCAGCGAAACGCCAAGCGAAAAGACGCCGGAGGAACCCGAAAAGCCCACGCTCCGCCACAAGTCTGAAAATTGATCGGCGGTAGTTCGCGCCGTTGGAACTAAGGCGTTCCTGTGTTGTCGGAAGGCTTCGCCATCGCCGGTGAATCCGTTGCCGGCGCGCTCGTCAGCGGAGTGAAATCGCTCCACTTGACGATCACGCGGATCGGCACGCTGGCATCGCCGGACTGGATGGTTTCGTCCGAGCGCGAGTATGCGGGGAACCACAAATTCTTGCCGACCTGCTGGCGGTACGTCTCGAAGACCGTAAACGGGAGGTCGGAAGCCGTGACATCTCCGGTCTCGGTGACCCACTTGCCCATGGTCTTTACGATGACCAGGTCCTGCACATCCACCCACACCACTCCGGAAAAATACGCGTGGGCGCGTTCCACGGCGCGGGGTTTCACGGTGAAATAGTAGGCGCTCAACTCATCGAGCGGCTGCTTCCCTCCGTAAGTAATTTCGTACTTCGGAAGCATTGCAGTCGTGAGCGGAAACATTGGCGTTGGGGCGAGAAGATCGGAATCCCCTCTCTGTAGATCCAGATAGTGAAGCGTCGATGGCTGCCGGCTAACGGGCTTTTCATTCAGCTTGCCGTCCGGGGTAATCCGCAACTGCGTGACGATTTCGAGCTGGCCGGCGGCCTTGCTATCGGGGCCGATCTCCTGAATGCGCATGTCTTTCTGAAAGGTATAGCCCTTGATTGCGCGAACCATTTCGTCTTCCTTGGCCGCGAATCGGCGAATGATTTCATCGGGCGGCAGCGTCGGCGGCTCGGGCTTGCTGGGGGGCGGAGGCGCAGGGAACTTCATCGACTCAGGCGGCTGCATCGGCCCGGCAGCCTGCGCGCGCAGCGAACGAGGCGCGGCGGCAAGAATCAGGGCGAGCGCGCAACACGCGGCCAGGATGTTTGATCTTTGAATCATGAAATCTGCTTCCATCCGTTGGATGCAATCCGCCGGCATTGTGCAGCACGGATTCGTGAATAATCCCTCGCGCTGCTTCCGGGTCCCAGCAATAGTGTATCGCGGCGGGTTCTTGCAGCATAGGCTTCAGCATGTGGGTTTTTGAAGTTCTCAAAATTCTAAATCCACAGGCTGAAGCCTGTGCTACTGTGCGCGCAGTTTCCATCCCGCGGGCACCGGACCTTTGCTACAATCGCGCGGCTGCAAAAACAAGTCTGAGCGTGAAGTGTTGCCGTGGAAACGCAGGCCAAGCGATTTTTCGTGTCCGGCAGGGTGCAGGGGGTGGGGTTCCGCTTTTTCGCCGAGCGAACAGCAGCCAGCTTAGGTGTCGGCGGATATGTGAGAAATCTGTACGACGGACGCGTGGAAGTCTATGCCATCGGCAGTGCGGAGCAAATGGATGCGCTGAAAAACGCATTGCGGCGCGGCCCGCGCATGGCCGGCGTGGATCTGGTGGACGAACACGACGCGGAGATCCTGCGGGAATATGCAAACGTGTTCTCCATCGAACGCGACGAGTGAGATCAGGCGGAAGCACGATATGCATCAAACGCGACCTATTTAGAAATAGCAATTCATTTGGAAAGGCGGGTCAAGCGGCATGAACCATCTGAAGGAATTCATTCGAGAGGTTCCCGATTATCCGAAGCCGGGAATCCTCTTCTACGATCTCACGACGTTGCTGCAGAACCCCGGCGCATTCCACGGCCTTGTCGATGAGCTGTGCGGGCATTACGCGGGCCAAAAAGTGGACGCGGTCGTTGGCATCGAAGCGCGAGGATTTATTTTGGCGCCGGCGCTGGCGTACCGGCTCGAAGCGGGTTTTGTTCCCGTCCGGAAACCCAAAAAGCTGCCGTCGAAAGCCGTCTCTGTAACTTATCAGCTCGAATACGGCACGGATACGCTCGAAATCCACGAGGACGCGATCAAGCCCGGCCAGAGCGTGCTCATCAGCGATGACTTGCTGGCCACCGGCGGCACTGCCGCGGCTACCGTGGAACTCGTGCGCAAGCTGGGTGGAAAAGTGGTCGGCGCATCCTTTGCCGTGGAGCTTACATTTCTGAATGGCCGGGCGAAGCTCCCGGGAATCGACGTCTTCACGATGATCCAGTACGACAAGTAGAAGAAAACCGTTGGAAGCACCCGCCGCGGCGGGAACACAGATAAACACAGATAAAAACAAAACAAGGGAAATGAAGGAAAAGCAAGCGCCTGATGGCGATGTCGTGCCGCGACTCCTCCAATTCCGCAAAAAGAAATCTTTTCTTTATCAGTGTTTATCAGTGTTCATCTGTGGTTGCTTTCCGCGCTTGGCCGCGCTGGCGGACCACCTCGAAGAGGACCACTCCTGCGGCGACGGATACGTTGAGCGCGCGCACGGGGCCGGTGGTTGGAATCGAAATCAGAAAATCGCAGCGCTCGCGCACCAACGCGTGCAATCCCTTGCCTTCGCCGCCCAGAACAATTCCCACCGGAACTTTGAAATCCACTTCCGTGTGGCGCTGCTCGGCGCGCTCATCGAGTCCGACGAGCCAGTAGCCCGCTTCCTTCATTTCCTCCATGGCGCGAGAAAGATTCGTGACACGCGCCACGGGCAAATGCGCGAGCGCACCTGCGGATGCGCGCACCACGGTTTCGGTAAGCCCGGCGGCGCGCCGCTCGGGAATGACAACGCCTTGCGCGCCGGCCGCGAGCGAGGTGCGAACGATGGCGCCAAGGTTTTGCGGATCTTCGACGCCGTCCAGCAAGACCAGCAATCCGGGAACGCTTGTCGCAGGGCGCGGTTTCAACAAGTCGTAAAAACTCGCGGCCGGCGAGGAAGAAACGAACGCAACCACGCCCTGATGTTCGCGAGTTCCTGCAGCGCGGTCGACCTGAATGCGCTCCTCAAAGCGCACGGGCACGTCCTGCTTTCGCGCGAGGCGCACCAGTTCTTCGATTCGGTTGCCATGTGTGCCCTTGGCCACCAGCAGCGAATCGAGCGGACGGTTTGCTTCCAGCGCTTCGCGAACCGCGTGGATTCCGGTAAGGCGGTCCATATTAATGTGCCGCGGACTCAGCGATCGAGCGTGGCGATGGCCTGCGCGGCAATTGCTTCACCGCGGCCGATCGCGCCGACGGATTCGTTGGTCTTCGCTTTCAAATTGATCATGGATGGAGCGATTCCCAGCGACTTAGACAGCGCCTCCCGCATGGCTGGAAAGTGCGGACCCAGTTTCGGCTTCTCCGCAATGACGGTCGCGTCGATGTGCACGATGCGAAACTTGTGTTCGGCGAGCAGATCGCGGATGTGCTCCAGAAATCGCAGGCTTGAGGCGTCCTTCCACTTCGGATCGGTGTCGGGAAAATGCGCGCCAATGTCGCCCAGTCCCGCAGCGCCGAGGAGGGCGTCGCAGAGGGCGTGCGCCAGCGCGTCACCATCGGAGTGGCCGACCGGCCCCTTGGGAAACGGGACTTCAATGCCGCCGAGGATCAGCTTGCGCCCTTCGGCAAGGCGATGGAGGTCGTATCCGATCCCCGCACGGGTCATCGGCCCGCGCGCTCCTGGCGGAGATAGAATTCTGCAAGCTCCATGTCGCCCGGGCGAGTGATCTTCAAATTGCGTTCGGATCCGACGACGACATGGACGTCGTGTCCCATGCGTTCGACAAGGCCCGCTTCGTCGGAAGCCGTCACGCCGTCCTGGCGCGCGCACGCGAAGGCTTCGAGGAGCACGGAGGCGCGGAACACCTGCGGAGTCTGCGCCAGGACCACTCGTTCGCGTGGAATCGTGGCCGTGACGAGTGCGACGTCGTTCGGCAGGCTCGCGCGCTTCACTTCCTTCACCGTGTCCATTGCCGGAATCCCAAGGATCGCCGCGTCGCAGGCGTCCGCCTCCGAAATCACGCGTTCGATCTGGCTGAGGGTCACGAGGGGCCGGACCGCGTCGTGCACCAGAATCAAGTCGGCGTCGGACGGGACTTCCACCAAAGCGTTGGCGACGGAATCCTGGCGCGCATCGCCGCCGCGAACCACGCGAATGGGCCGGCCAATATTTTCCGATGCGACGCTGGCCGCCACGGAATCGACTTCCTCGGCTCGCGTCGCGATGACGAAATCGGTGATCGAGGGGCAGGCCGCAAGGCGCCGCAGCGTGAAGAGAAGCACGGGCACGCCGTCAAGCGACAGAAATTGCTTCGGCGTGTCGGCACCCATTCGGGTGCCTAGCCCTGCGGCGGGCAGGATGGCTGTTACCCGGTTCATCATGGCCTCGGTGATGGAGCAAAAAAGCTTACACTAAATGGGGGCACTTATAAACTAACCAATCCACAGGTCACGCGGCGCGGGCTTCAGCCTGCGGGTTCTGGGCCTCGCAAGGACGAACCCCCGCAGGCTGAAGCCCGCGCCACTTTTCCCACATCTCATCACAAAAAGAGAACCTACCGAGAGATTTCTTCGATTGGACGAGCGTGCTCCCACACGGTACGCTGGTTGTTCGCTGACCCGCAACCGGTCCGTTTAGCGCTGTCCCAGGAATTTAATCCTTTAGCTCTTTTTAGGGAGATCCACCAGATACCATGGCAAAATACAAACTCGAATACATCTGGCTTGACGGCAAAAAGCCCGTCCCTGAACTGCGCGGCAAAACTCTAATCAAGCCATTTGACCATCCACCCACGCTGGCTGATCTGCCCAAATGGGGTTTTGACGGCAGTTCCACCATGCAAGCCGAGGGCAAAAGCTCTGACTGCGTTCTAAAACCAGTGGCTCTGTATCCTGATGCCAGCCGCAAGGACGCCTATATCGTTATGAGCGAGGTTTATCACGCGGATGGATCCCCTCATTCAACGAACATGCGCGCTACGATCGAGAACGACCCGGACTTGTGGATTGGTTTTGAGCAGGAATACTTCCTCTATCAGGATGGGCGTCCTCTCGGCTTCCCGGAAAACGGCTACCCAAGTACCCCGCAAGGCCCATACTATTGCGGCGTCGGCTACAAATACATGGGCAGCGTGGCCCGTAAGATCGTCGATGAACACCTGGACCTCTGTCATGCCGCCGGTATCAATCATGAAGGCATCAACGCGGAAGTCGCGAAAGGCCAGTGGGAATTCCAGATCTTTGCCAAAGGCTCCGCCAAAGCTGCGGATGACACCTGGACCGCCCGCTATCTGATGATGCGTCTCTGCGAGAAATACGAAGTGGATTTTGTATTGCATTGCAAACCCATCAAGGGCGACTGGAATGGATCGGGCATGCATTGCAACTTCTCGACGAAATACATGCGTGAAGTAGGCGGCAAGGAATATTTCGAAGCCCTGATGAAGGCGTTCCAAAACTATATTCCCGAGCACATTGCCGTGTACGGGCCGGACAACCATCTGCGTTTGACCGGTCTGCACGAAACCCAAGCCATTGACAAGTTCAGCTATGGTCTCTCCGATCGTGGCGCTTCGATCCGGATGCCTATTAACTTCATCAAGAACGGTTACAAGGGCTATCTGGAAGATCGCCGCCCGAATTCGGAAGGGGATCCCTACCAGATCGTTTCGCGCATTCTGAAGACGGTCAATAGTGTGCCGAAACCGCTTGCCAGCACGGTCATGGCTTAGAAGGAGCAGGCAAGACAGAGGATAGGGCGCCGCAGTCGTGCAATCCTGGAATATTTCGGAATCGCGACAATTTCCCGCGGATTTAGTAGCGCGGGCTTCAGCCTGTGGGGTTTGTGATGCATCGGCACACGAAAACCAGACAGGCTGAAGCCCGTCCTACTGAATCGCGATTTACTTGAGGGCCAGTATCCGGCCAGGGTCAACCCGCACGACCACGTACGTAATCGATCCGTCGATTTCGCTGAACCAGTGCGGCACGCCTGCGGGAATCACCACCACGTCGCCAGCTTTTAACTTGCGGGTCACGCCGCCCTGGATTGCGGTGCCGCTTGCGCCGGGGCCATCTTCCAGCCGGACGGATATGGCGTCAGCAGGTCTCGGTTTCGCATTGACCATGGCGCCTCCAGTCACCAGCGTGCCCGCGCCATCCGTCACATGATAAATTTCCGTCACCTTAAAGTGCACGGCGGCGACGCCGGGCGGCGTCTGTTGCCGGTGAATTACGCCGACGGCAACATTGTATCCTCCGGCATCCACCACACGAATGTTCGGCAGCGGATTCGTCGCTGAATTGGGCGCTGCGCTCAGATTGGCCTGGATTTCCGCCGCGCTGACATAGGTGGCGGGAAGAGAGTTCGCGGGCGAAGCAGCATTTTGGGGTGCGGCCGCGTTGGGGGCTGCCGCAAAAAGCGCGAGCAGAAGTGCGATAAGGCCCGGGATTGCTTTCATCGCTGACTCCTTTTTTCGATTCAACGTTCCATTTGGAATTTTGGAATTCGAGCTGCCAAACATGTTTTTCAGCCTGTGTTCCATTTGGCGGAGCCATTTACGGAAACCCACAGGCTGAAGCGTGTGCTACTGGCTCGCTATACGGATCGACCTGCGTCCAGCGCGGTTTTTACGCGCGCAGGTGTGAGCGGCGCTTGACGGACTCGCGCTCCAGTTGCGTCGAAGATTGCGTTGGCGATTGCGGCTGCGGTTGCACGGCTGGAGGGTTCGCCGGCGCCGCTCGACGGAAGTTCCGGGTGGTTGATCAGAACGATCTCGACTCGATCGGGAACGTCGGATGCCCGGGCGACGGGATACGTGACCCAATCCACGCTGGTCACATTGCTGCGGTCGAAGGTCACTTCTTCTTTTAGGCCGCGGCCGAGCGATTGGATCAGGTTGGCTTCGATCGTGGTCCGAAGCGCTTCGGGATTGATGATCAAGCCGCAATCGTGAGCGCAGACAAAGCGCGTCACGCGAACTGCGCCGGTCTTGCGATTCACTTCCACTTCCGCCACCGTCCCGACATACGTGCCGTTGCGCGTGCTTAGGCCGACTCCACGGCCTATGGCAATGTCACCACCAGCCGCGCCTTTCTTCGGAGACGGGCGAGTATCCCAGCCGGCCTTTTGGGCCGCGGCCGTCAAGACCGCTTTGGCGCGTGGGTCTTCGAGATGCTTGAGGCGGAATTCAATCGGATCGGCGCCTGCCGCCGCGGCGATTTCGTCGATGAAAGATTCGACAGCAAACGAAGTGGCCGGCCCTTCCGGGTCGCGCAAATGAGTGGTGCGCATCGGCGACGCGCTGTCATAAAACGCGGGAATGACGTGCGCCATCGCATGAATATTTTGAAACGCGTATGGCGGCGATTCGACGCCCCATTGCGCGAATTCATCGACGCCCGAGGTATTGGGGATTCCGGTCAGTTGGGCTCCCAGATAATTTCCCGCGTCGCCGGGGCGAAAATGCGTCTCGCCGCCGGAAAACGCTCGTGAAGTAAATTGCACTGACGTGGCCTCGCCTTGCGCGTCAAGCGCCGCGGACAGATCGCAAAGGACCGCAGGGCCTTTCGTGCCCCACGCCGTCATGTCTTCGCGCATCCACTGGACGCGCACGGGTTTGCGGACGGCTTCGGAAAGCAGCACGGCATCGGCGGCCGCGTCTTCGAAGCCGGGACGGCCGTACGAGCCGGCATCTTCCTCCCAGATGACGCGCACCGTATCGATCGGAACGCGCAGCAACTCCGCGAAGCCCTTCTGCAATTCATGCGGTTTCTGCCCGCCGGACCACACGGTCGTGATGCCGTCCGTGTGAACGTCTGCGACGGCGCAACCCGGCCCCATGGTGGCGTGCGACTGGAACGGAAACTCATAGCTCGCTTCCACTTTTTTTGCGGCATTTGAAAGCGCGGCGGAGACATCTCCGCGCTTGAGGGTTTCCTTGCTGGCCTTCAGTGGCGCCGAGCGCATGTAGGCATACAAATCTTTTTGTTCCGGGAACGCCTGCTTGGGTCCGGTCCAGGTGACCTTGAGGGCTTTGGCGGCCTGGATGGCCGCCCACTCATTTTCCGCGACAACGCCGACGAAATTCGCTTTCACCACTGTTTTTACGAATCCGGGTATGGCCTTTGCGGAACTTTCGTCCACGCTCACAAACGTCGCGCCAACCCCCGAGGGGCGGACGACGCGCCCATGCAGCATCCCGGGGACACGGACGTCGGTAACGTATTTGAAATGGCCAAGAATCTTCGGCGGAAGATCCACGCGCGGCGCTGGCTTTCCGACAATCGTGTACGTAGAGGGATCTTTCAGTTTGCCCGGGCCTTCGACATTGAGCCCGAATCCGTCGCCCGAAACTTTCAGCGCGTCGTTCAGGTCGCCACCGCTGGCGAGATCCGCGTAGGAGACGCTCTTCGATGCGTCGCCCTTCACGCGAAACACGCCCTCTTTCACCTCGAGATCATCGGCGGGAACGCCGAGACGCTGCGAAGCCAATTGCGTGAGCAGGTAGCGCGCGTTTGCCGCGGCGTTGCGCAACGGTTTTGAGCCGAGCATGATAGACGTGCTTCCTCCGACGCCGCCCTGATTGGCGGTCGAAGCGGTGTCGCCCATGACCAGTTGAACGTGATCCAAGGGAACGTCCAGTTCCTCAGCCACGATTTGCGCGTATGCGGTGCCGACTCCCATTCCAATTTCCGGCTTGCCGGTGAACACGTGAACGAGGCCTTCCTTGTCGATGCGCAACCAGGAATCCAGGCGGCTGGGAGAAGGAGCGGCGATCGTCTCGGGCGATGCCGCGGCCAAAACGCGCGGGAGCACAGCGGAATCCGCCAGGCTGAAACCGATGAGCAGGCCTCCGGCGTCCTTCACAAATTCTCTTCGCGATACTGTGATTTTGGGAGCCATGGTTTTATGCGCTCCTTTTCGCGGATTGCGACGCCCGGCGGACCGCGGCGAAAATGCCGACGTGGCTTCCGCACCGGCACACTAAACTTTCAAATGCGTTCCGCATTTCGGCATCGCTCGGGGAGGGATTCTTGTCAAGGAGCGCTTTGGTTGTCATCACCCAGCCGTTCAGACAATAGCCGCACTGGAATGTCTGTTCCGCAATGAACGCCGCCTGCACGGGATGCGGTTTCCCCGAGGTCTCCAGGCCTTCGAGCGTGACGATCTCTTTGCCGGCCACGCTCGCCACGGTCAATTGGCACGACCGCACCGCACGATTGTCCACCAGCACGGTACACGCGCCACACTGCCCGACGCCGCAGCCGAAGCGTGGATTATTTAATTCCAGATTGTCCCGAAGGGCGTACAGGAGGGGACATTTCGGGTCCACGTCCACCCGGTGTACCCGGCCATTTACTTTCAAAGAGGCAGCGCTCATGAGCACCTCACAATCGGAGATTGTAATACACACCGTCCTCCGGCGGGTAGAGTGGGCTGTTGCAGGCAACGAGGAAGCGTCTTCCATATTTATGGCATTTGTGAGATTATATAAACATGAAATCGGAAGCTGTCCGAACTACCGTCGATATCCCCATTTCCCTCTACCGGAGACTAAAGGAACAAGCTGCGGCACAAGGGCGGTCGGTCCGGGAACTCATTCTGGCGGGAGTCAAAACCACATTGTTGGAAGGAAAACGCCCGCGAACGAAGCGAGTGCGCTTTCCTCTGATCGTTTCCAAAGGTCCCAAAGTCGATCTTACCAACGAACAAATCTATGAACGCATTGAATTTCCTTGATGCCAACGTTTGGCTGGCTTTGCTCTGGAGCCGGCATGTGCATTCGGAAAGAGCGAAGGAATGGTTCGACAGGTCCGATGAAGAGCAATTTTTCTTCTGCCGTTTCACCCAATTGGCTGTTCTTCGGCTTCTCACTACCGAAGGCATAATGGGGAAAGATGCTCGGAATATGTCGGAGGCCTGGGAGCTGTGGGACAAAGTCTGGGCAGATCCGAGGATTGCGTTCCTGCCGGAACCCGAAAACCTCGAAACAGAGTTGCGCGCTCACACGCGCTTGACCAGCAGATCCCCGAAGGTCTGGGCCGATGCGTATCTGCTTTCCTTCGCAATTGTTGCTGGCTTGCAGTTGGTTACCTTTGATCGCGCGATTCAATCTCGCAGGGCTGATATTCTTATCCTCTGAAAGTGCTATGCCTTAATGGCCGGTCCCCTCGCTGGCGGCGGCAATTGCTCTCTGTTGCTAAACCCGCTGATCCGCGATGCTATCATCTGCGCCGCGAGGTTCAGGATTCGGTCGGCTGCGGCCTGCGGGTTGAGCCCGCGCGAGTGGATGTTCGAGATGAGATTTCGATTCGCATCGGTGTGCGTCTTGCCAGGCTGGTACGCCATGTAAGCGGATAAGCTCTCCGCGGTGGCAAGGCCCGGGCGTTCGCCTATCAGCAGGACAGCTACTTTTGGCGCGAGCAATTCGCCGATTTCGTTGAGGACGCCGACCCGGCAGTGGCGAATCACAAACGGATTGCCAACGGTCCAGCCGCGCGCCCGGGCTCCTTCATGCAGCAACGGCATAAGCGAAGGAACTTGCGCCGCGACTGCCGTGACGGAGAGACCGTCGCCGATCGCAATTTGAATATCGTTTTCTTGCGAACAACGCCTCGTCAATACTTGCCGGGACGCGTCATTCAAGCGGCGCCCCAGGTCCGGCTGCAGGAGGTATTCTTCCTTGGAACGCGCCTCGGTGCAGACCTCGAAAAGATTCCACTGCTTGAGGAAGGCTGCGTCGAAGACAGATTCGAGATCCAGCTCCGCGCGGACGGCGTCCCGCGCGGCTGCGTGGGCTTCGCGCAATTCCAATTGCGTGGAGGTGCGATACGCGGCCCCAGCGCGGCCAACTAAAATGCGCGCGGGCGTGCGTTCCCGAATCTTGCGCAAGACCTCGGGAAAATCGGCGGCGAGAAAGGAATCGGCGTCCCGCGGCATTTAGACGATTTCTCCCAGGGAAGATTCGAGTCCTTGCATCAGCTCACGACGCGCGGAGGCATCCAGCAGCGCGGGCTCCGCGTCCCGAAAAATTCCTTTCGTTTGAAGCCAGCTCAAAAATTCGGGCGCGGGACGCAATTGAAAAAGTTTTCTCGCGGCGAGCGCGTCATGGTAGCTGGTGGATTGATAATTCAACATCACATCGTCCGAGCACGGAACTCCCATGAAATAATTGCAGCCCGCGGCGGCAAGAAGCACCAGAAGATTGTCCGCGGAATTTTGATCGGCAGCCGCATGATTTGTGTAACAAACATCGCAGCCCATCGGAAGTCCCAGCAACTTGCCCATGAAATGATCTTCGAGGCCGGCGCGAATGATCTGCCGCTCGTCGTAAAGATATTCCGGGCCGATGAAGCCCACGACGCTGTTCACCAGGAAAGGATGGAACACGCGGGCGACGCCGTAGGCGCGCGCTTCAAGCGTGAGCTGATCGACCCCGTGATGCGCATCGGCCGACAACGCGCTTCCCTGACCGGTCTCGAAATACATCACGTCCGCGCCCTTCCAGGGTACGTCGCGTTGCGCATGATGTTCGAGGACCTGCTGGCGCCCTTCGCGCAGCATCTGCAGCGTGACGCCAAAACTACGGTTGGCCGCCTCCGTTCCGGCAATGGACTGGAATAGTAAATCCACTGGCGCGCCGTGCCTCATCGCTTCCAATTGCGTGGTGATATGCGCGAGGCAGCACGATTGCGTCGGCACGCCACAGGCATCGATAAGCCGGGCGAGCGCGCGCAGAATTGCGCCGGCCGATTCCACGGAATCCGAAGCCGGGTTCACTCCAATCACCGCGTCGCCGCATCCGAAGAGGAGCCCCTCGAACGCAGCGAGCAAGATGCCGCCAATGTCATCCACGGGATGATTGGGCTGAGTGCGAATTCCCAGCACTCCGCGCTCTCCCATGGTGTTTCGGCAACGCGTCACATTCCTGATTTTCGCCGCGGCGAGAATGAGATCCTTATTGCTCATGATCTTGGCAACGGCCGCGGCGATTTCCGGAACGATCGCCCACTGGAGCTCCTTCAATTGTTCTTCGCTCGTAGCGTCGTCGAGAATAAATTCCCGGAATTCACCCACGGTCATGCCGTGGATTCGTTGAAACCTCTTCGCGTCGTACGATTCCAGGAGCAGGCGGCTGACTTCGTCGTGCGAGGGATCGATCAGAGGCTGCCGTACGATTTCCCCAAGGGAGAGGTCCGCGAGCTTACGTTTCGCGGCCACGCGCTCGCGCTCCGAGCGCGCGGCGAGACCTGCCAATTGATCGCCGGATTTTTCCTCGTTGGCCTTGGCCAGCAAGTCGCGCAGATCGCGAAAGACAAATTGCTCAGGCATGGATTTCCCACGGGCGAATCGGCTGCCGCGTAGAAAGTAGCATCAATCGCAAACGCAAGAAAGGTCGAGAGGTCTACCCACCGCATTCAATCAAAGGGGGAGTACGAATCACCAGCCACTAGTCACCAATCACCATTCACTGGATTTTTGGTGCCCGAAAGAGGACTCGAACCTCCACTCCCTTGCGAGAACTAGCTCCTGAAGCTAGCGCGTCTGCCAATTCCGCCATTCGGGCACATCTGCGGGTGTTGCGAGGCAAATTGATTGTGCCCGCGCATGGCGGCGTTTGTCAACGCGACGCCTGCTGCGGCACATGTTCCCATTCGGTACACTAAAAGTTTCCACAGTCCGGCCGAAGTGACTGAGCAAAATGAACATTCATTTACTGTCCAGTTAGTTAGGCGTTCACAGAAAAGGCTAGCAAGTCATAATCTATGACTAATTTCGGTCGGAGCAAATTTGGTAGATTCGTTTGATAGACAAACCACAGATTGAAAGACGGCGGCAAGGTTCGCGAGTCGTGATGCGGGTTCCCGTGGAAGTACGTGGCACGGCGGTGGATGGAAATCCACTGAAGGAATCCACGCATACCGGCGTAGTCGGCGTGCTGGGGGCAATGATCTGGACATCCCGGATGTTGCAAATCGGGACAGAAGTGGAACTCACCAACCGCTTTTCGCAGCAGACCGCCAAGTTTCGCGTCGCGTGGGTAAAGGACCAGCGGGACGGCGAACTCTGGGAAAGCGGCGTCGAATCGGTGCTCCCGCTGGATGACTTCTGGGGGGTGCGTTTCCCGCCAAAGACTAGTCACCATTAGATAACACAGGCCGTTGACACGTTTGGATTGATGCTATAATTTTCCCAAGTTTTTGCCATTGCAGAACGGCGCGGCTCCTTGCTCCATTTCATCCAGCGCCGTACTTGCAGGGAGGAAACCTTGGAAGCATCGCGATCACTGATTCTCGATCTGCTCATGATTTCCTGGAGTGTCATCACGGTTGTTTTGGTGGTGCTGGTCGTTTACCGGGTAACGCTGTCGTCGAAGGAAGATGATCAGATCTTTATTGATGCCGCTGAACAGCATCATTACCAGGAGCAACTGGTGATCATCGCCCGGATCTCACGTCTGACCAGGCCGATTATCGCTCTCTCAGTCGTGTCTGGAGCGTTATTGCTGGCCAGCGTGGCGGTTTGGATTTATCAGGGCTTCAAAAGCTTCTAGCGATTGGCGGGCTGGGCCGAACCTACCGGGGTGGCGGGCTCGGGAAGCGAGGAGTCCACGACCGAGGAGTGGTTCAGTGTTATCACCCACCGGTCCGCCTGCTTCACCAGGAAAAGGGTAGTGTGCCCGCGGAATTGCACCACTTTGCCCTCCATTTGTGCGGCATAGATGAATTGATAGGTGGCCCAGGCCGAGTTGCCATTCACCTTAATGAGAGTATTGGACCGGTCCATTCGCGCGCCGCTGACTTGAGCGCGCTGGGTCTGATAGGCCTTCAGGAAATTGTCCCAGCCGATGACGGGCGGTTCCCACGCGCCGCTCACCAAGACCACATCCTCCGCGTAGTATTTATGCATGGATTCCGCGTCGCCGATTTGCCAGTAGCCCAGGGCTTCGCCGATGGACTGATCGATGGCCTGCGCATCCGGAGTGCGCATCGCGGATTTAAAGTCCTCCCCGGGATCGGAGGGCGGCGTGTTTTTATTCTTATCCTTTTTTTGCGCGCCTGCCGGAATAGCCACGGCCATCAAGGCGACCGCCAGGATGACCCAGATCCGGAAGCCTCTTGCATAATTCACCGCGACTTGTCTCATGTTTGTTCCTCGCCGGTGAAGATAGCACGAACTCCTTCGCGCCAGCCGGGAATCGGCGGGGGGAGTGTCGTGCCAGTGCACGCGTTCCGGGAGCGGAAATCCGTCACTTGAAGCGCGTCTTCCGCACCACATCGAGGCCGAAAGTCCCGTTTTCATCGCGCAAGGCAACCACGGAGAATTCGCGGTTAATCGTGTATTCCATTTGAATCACTTGGTACTGCGTCGTCGTGACGTCCGTGATGTACGTGACCACGAGGGCGGGGGTGACTTGCTGCTCGATCGTGACGCTGGCAATTGAGTTTTGCTGCGTGTTCAATGTCGCGACCGATGGCCCGACGCTGAAGTGGCTGACCCCAAACAGGCGCTGAATGCGCCCGCCCAACTGGCTGGAAATCGCTTCCGAGAGCAGCGCCGAGGCGCCCACACCCGCGTTTTGCCCGGTGGCGCTTCGCGCCGCGCTTTCTTCGCCGGTTTGGCCCAGGGCCAGCAGCTCGATGATGTCGCTCGAGGGCAACGGCGGGTCGGACCGGTACGCCAGGGTGAGTCGGCTCGCGGGACCGGTGAAATCGAGAGTGACTTCATACTGGCGGATCGTAGTGGTGGCCTCGACGTTCAACACCGGATCCAAGCGGAACGGATTGGCGAAATTGATGTCACCACGCGCGATGTTGTACTGGTTTCCCCGAAATCTCATTGCCCCGCTCAGCAAGTGGATGTGGCCGAGGAGAATGGGATGCTCCCACGTTCCCCGCAAGCGCAGGCTCGCGTCCGTCAGCAGACGCGCTCCGGTCCACTCCATCCGTGAATCGGGACTGGATTCCACTTGGATGTCGAACGCCAAATTTTGGAGAAACGAGGAAGTGGTGCTCGGTCCGGTCGCTGGCTCCTTCGATGAAACCATGAAACTTCCGAGATCGAACCCTTCGGCCATCAGCAAGCGATCCACAACGATGCGTCCGGAAAGCGTCGCTGCTTGGGCGTTTCCGGAAAGACGCAAGGTCCCGCCCATGAGCCAGCTCATGCCGACGGGATAGCGAATGCGAACCTGATCGGAACGCGCGTTAAGCACGTAGTTCAATGGCCCTTCTCCGTATGCCACCGTGCCGCCAATGGTGAGGCGTCCGCCTCCGCTTTCCGCGACGACGTTATCGAACACCATCCGGGTCGCGTCAAAGTTGAAATCTCCGGCGACGTTGCTCAGCCCCGCCGGAAAATCGCCGTACCGCAGCGAAGCGCCCTCAATGTGAACTTTGCCGTTGAAGCGCGGCGTGGCCAGGGTCCCGCCTACCGAGGCATTGACCTGCGCCCGGCCAGTCGCTTCCAACTGCGGCAAGAACCCGGCGAGCAACTGTAGGCTGATCGCTCCATCCGTGCGTAGATTGAGGGCTTGGTCCCCGGCGAAACGGGCTGAACCGGTCACACGAAAGTCCGTGTCGGTCCCGCGGAGACTTGCCTGCTCGACGCGCACCTCGTCTCGACGGTAGGTCAGCCGCACCGGGCCGACATTTTCCAGCTTCACGTTTTGAATATCAAACGTCAAGCGGGACAGATTTGCTTCCACGGCAACGGTTTCAGGGCGCGCGCCAAAGCCGGCGACGTCAAATTGGCCGTCCACCAAACTGTGGCCGTTCATCAGGGAAAGATGCAGGGCAGAGACTAGAAAAGGGTTGAAATCTATTCGTTCGGCCGTGACTTGCGCTGTCACCGGATAATCGCCCTCGAGCCCAACGTCCATTTTCCCCGCAAGCCGCCCCGACGTCATCGCCGAATCAATCGTTGCACTCAGGTGGCGCCCATCCGAATCCACTTTCCCGTCAAAACTTCCCACCACGTCATTGCCAAGTTTCAAGTCAACCAACCGCAGCGTTGCGTGCAATTCGGGGGCGCGTAGCGGCCCCTGACCGTGGGCTTGCAAATTCAGGCGGCCTCCCACGGGGAGGCGGGCCATTTGGATTTTTTCGATCACCTCCAGCGGAATCGCCGCGCCCGTGAAGTCAAAAGACACTTCATCCGCGGCGGTGTGATAGTCCAGATTGCCAGTCACGAGACCCGCGGGCGCGCCCGGCGCGTGCGCCGCCAGGCGCAACTCGGCGTTGGCAATTCGAACTTCGTCCGGGTGAATGGACAATTGTCCGCGCGCTCTCTCGAAGCGCCAGGATCCTGCCGTTGCGTTTGACATGTCAAATAAACCCGAAAATTCGGGCTGCGCGCGCGTGCCCTTTCCATGGAATTGTCCGGTCAGCACCCCGCGCGCCGCATAGGATGTCCCCAGCATTTTTTGCAGATCGTCCGTATCGGCCCCCACCAGGTTGGCGTCAAACGTCCATTCGCTTTCGGGAGAAAAACCCCAGTTGTCGAGATCCAGCGCGAGTTCCAGTTCCGCGGAAGACCGGCCTCTGCGCGCGCGGCCTCGGGCAAGATGCAGCTCGTCGGGCGAGTAGGTGAGCTCCCCCTCGAGATCATCCCAATACAACGAGCCATATTGCGCTTCGGTTCCCTTGAAGTGTCCGGCGAATGTGGGACCACCAAGGGGCCCTGTCAACCTTCCTTCCCAATGGAAATGGCCGCCGATCAGTTGCGGCTCCGCGCTCGGCCCGCGCAGGCGGTTGATGAAGTCGTCCCACAACCTGAGGTCATCGGTGTCAACCGCCAGGTCAACCGAAGTATTAACCGTGCTGAGGGCGCCGCGAAACTGTATGTGGCTCGAGGGAGTTGTAATCTCGCCCGGGGAGAGTTCGAATTGCTTGTGATCCATGTCGTAGTGAAACTCGAAGTGCGCCGCCGTGGGAATCTGTCCCGGCGCAATCGTGGCCGGAGGCGTCCACACCGAAAGCCCACGGGAATCGACGTGCTTGAAATCAGCGACCCATGTCGTTGTCGCGTCCGCATCCATGAGGCTGCCTAAATGCAGGGGATTGATGGGCAGACTCGGGTTGTCTTCCGCGGTAATCGCCTGGCGCAGGTCCAGTCCGCGCACTTTCGTTTCGGCGCGGAAATCCAGCTTCGGGAGATTTACACGCACGTGGCTGGTCGCGTTTCCGCCAAGTATCAGAGCTTCCATATCGGGCAAATCCACCTTGTGATTGTCGGCGTGGTAGCTGCCGTGCGCGGAAATGTTCCCGGGATGAAACCATTGGTATTTCATGGTGATGCGGTCGGCGGTATAACGTCCGCTGAAATTCACCTGTTCGGCGGAGTAGCCTCCGTCTCCGGCAAACTCAATATGCCCGCCAGGCGCATCCCGCTTGCGCAGTATCGTCCAAAGATCCTCGAGGCGTACCTGCCCTCGGTACCGAAATGTCCAGCCTGGCTTTGCGAAACTGGCAAGACTTGCCTGCGCATCGATTTCGCTTCCGGCCGTCTTCCATTGCAATTGCGTCACGGAAAACGAATCCTGCCGGATTGTGAATCGCGCGGAGAAATTTGACGCAAAGGGCAAATTACGCAGCGACGCGATTTCAAATTGTTGCCAGCTTACCTGGCCCAGGTACACGGGGTGTCCGGCTTCGTCGGCATAGTTCATTGCGAATTCAAAATTGCCGCCCTTGGCCTCGAGTGGAATTCGCTTGTCATTCCATAGGATCTCGCCCTTTTCGAGACGCAACTGCACAACTTTCAAATCGAACAGGCTCTGCATATCCGGCGCGCCGGTACTCAGGGGAATCTTTGGCCCCGGAATGTTCGTCGAACCGTCTTTTTCGACTTGAACGTGCGCCGAGAAGTGAGACATCTCCACATTTCCCAGCGAAATCTTCCTCCCCCAGAACGAATCGATGTGGATGCCAAACTGCAATGTGTCCGCGTGAAATAACGGAGGGCTTCCAACCGGCTCGCGGCCGTGCAAGGTCAATCCGTCGAACCGAGCGGTGAGTACCCGCCAGCCAAAATGAAAATTTCCCAGCTCGACGCGCGCGCCGGTGGTCTTCTCCAGTTGCTCCACGATCGTCCGGCGGGCCCAGCGATCCGACAGCCCGCTGGCAATCACATAGGCGATGGCCAGTCCCGCGACGAGCGCTAAGGCGACGACGATGCCCAGCCCGTGTTTCAGCCCGAATTTTCGCTTCGTTCCGTTCATCGTTCCCGGTTCCGGCTGCGCGTCACGGCTTGGCGCCGGCAGTTTCGATTTCAATCTTCAACCGCGATTTTGTATCGTCCAGCCACTTCACCGTCAGTTCGCTGATCCCGCGCTGGATGAGCACTTCGCGGATCTGCTCTTCGACCGCGCCCGGGTCCGGAGCAGGCTGATTTTTTTTTGCAAGCTCCGGCAGCAGCTCCTTCTTGTAATACGCGTCAATATCCGCGGGTTCGATCTGCACCGAGGGCCGGAATTTATAATCGACGTAGCGCTCGACGTAAATCTGCCGGCTCAGCAATTGCCGCACCTGGGCGGCGGATAGGCCGAGCTCGTTCAAACGAGACGCATAATTCTCCGGACTCGCAAAATGTTCCTGAAGCCGCGTCAGTTCACGGTCGACCTCGGATTGCGCGGGCTGCGGGAAATGCGACGCCGTAGCCTCCGTCTCAACCACCCACTGTTCGATCAATTCTTCGAGCAGCTTATCGTCGCTTTCCGCATGTCCTTCGATGAGCTGCTGGAATGCGCCGAGTTCGCGCACCTGGCTCTGCAGAATAATGTCATCTTCGATGTGAGCCACGATGCGGTCCACTACGCGCGCCGACTGAGGCGGCGCGGTTCCGCCGAGCGCTTGCGGCCCGCGCCCCGCAGCCAAAACCAAGACGAAAATGAAAATCGCGTAACGCATCAGAACGTCGTCCCCAAGTTGATGAAAAATTGGAATCCGGGGAGCCTCGAAAGCGTTGTCAGGCAGGCCGCTGTTGTGGTGGCCGGGCACGTGCCGCCGCTCTGAATCAGGTATTGCGCGGGGTTCAATTGGTAACCGAGATCGAGCGCCACGGGTCCGATCGGCGTGCCGTAGCGAAACTCAAATCCGACCGTGTGCGAGAAGTATCTCTGGTCGTTCGTGCAATTCGTCAAACACACATTGGGATTGCTCGGATCGAATGTGGGCGCCGGCGGCGCGGTGCGAAGCGAGATTTTCCGGATGCTTGGGAACACATTGCCGGCATCATAAAACACGGCCCCGCCCAGGCGGTCGCCGATCAGCGGCAAATGCATCGGAAAGCGCAAGTCCTGGTTAAAGATGAGCTCCGCTTGTCCGCCGATAGGGAACCCCGTGACGGGATCGCGCGGCCCCGCCTCGTTGAGGGCAAATCCGCGCAAGGACGTGCCGCCGCCGGCGAAGAAGCGTTCAGGGAGCGGAATATCAGTCGAGAGCGAATTGCCGTAGACCGTCTGAATCCCGAACCGTGTGGAACGCGCGAAGACCAGACGCCGGCCGATGGGAGAGTACGTTGAATTCTGCAAGTACACGCGGATGAAGTTCGCGGACGAGCCAATCGCTCTCATAGCCAGGCTCACGTCCACATTTTCAAAATCCCCGCGGCTGGGATCAGAGACGCTGTTGCGGCGGTCTCGAACCCAGTTCACGTCGAATTCAGAAACTTCCGTATTCTGGCTGAACAGCGGAATTTCCTCGACCGCAATTTTGAGGTTGCTGGCGACCACATGACGGTAGACGTACCGATACAGGATCGAGCTGCTGGAAGAGAGCTTCTGGGCGAGCCCCACGGACGCTTCCGCCCGCCGGGAATCAAACGTTTGCACATCCCGCGAAGTTTCGTAAAAGGTGGAAAGCTGCAAGCTGAAATTGGGAGATGCGAAATAATTGGGCGCAATGTAGGTAAGCAGCGCGCGGCCCTGAATCGTGCTGGCTCGCACCTTGAAGGAAAGCGAGTCCGCGCGTCCCGTCAAATTCGCCTTCGTAAGTTCCAGCGTGCCGCGGGGCGCGAAGCTGAGGGATTCGGCAGTCGGACTGGTGGAGCTGCCCAGACGTTGCGCCTCAAATCCGAGACCGTACGCTATGGTGTAACGCCTGGCCTCGTCCACCATCACCACAATCGTCTTTTGCTCGTCCTCGCCATCGGGATTTTGCGGCGCGATCGAAACGCGGCTGAAAATCCCCAGGTTGTAGAGCTTCCGCTGCGTCTCGACGACGGTGCCTTCGCTAAGCGGCTCGCCCGCCTTAATTCCCACCTCGCGCGAGATCACGCCGGGGCGCGTGTGCTCATAGCCGCTCAGCAGGACGCGCGCGACTCGGACCTGGCGTCCTTCGGTGATGTGATACGTCAGCCGCACCGTTGGACCGCCATTCGGCCCCGCCGGCGGCAATTTCTCTTCGTCGGCTGAAAATTGTGCTTCCGAGAATCCCTGGTCGTAGTAGGTAGCAAGAATGTTGTCACGGTCGGATGAAACATTGAATTCGGAATAGGGCTGTCCCTTCGAGGAGCCAACCACGCCAAGGAGTTCATCCCGGCTGAGTTGCTGGTTGCCTTCCATGTCCAGACTCGCCACGCGGGTTTGCTGTCCCTCCTGGATGACAAACCTCACGGACAGGTCCCCGCGGTGGCCCTTGTAATCATCGACGAGTTGGCTCTGCACATTGCATTCTTGAAACCCGTTGGCATCATAGAGAGTGCGAATGGAAGTGACGTCATCTTGCAGCAGCTCGCTCGAATATCGTCCCGGCGACGCATAGGCGGCGGGCTGAATCTTTACGCGGCCCCGGAGAAGATCCGCGCCGAAGTATTTGTCGCCGGTGAATTCCACATCTACCAATCGGTGGTGGTCGCCACGGTGGACTTGATAAGTGACCACTCTGGCGGCTCGCCGCACTACGCCACCCGATTCATCCGCGGGAGCATCCGATGCGGCGTAGCTGACTTGCGCGTCAAAGTATCCGTCGCGTTCAAACCAATCGCGCAAAGAACGGCGCCCTTCCTGCAGCAAGTCCTCATCCACTGCGCCTTCCTGGTAGATGGGAACCAGCTTGCGCAAAGTTCCCGCCGGAACCTTCGCGCCTTCCACTGCCACGCGCACTTCCAGCCCCGCATACATTGTGAAATCGACCGGCACGCGATTGGACTGCGCATCATACGCGCCACGATGAATGGTGACTCGCGCTCCGAGATAATTCTTCCCCGCCAGCCATTTTCGCGCCCGGTCGGCTACGCGATTCAAGCGGTCCGAGGTCACTTCGGCGCCCTCCTTGAGTTTCACCCGGCTTCGAAGCTCCGCGTTCGCGAATTGTGTCTGATTTTGGATGGTGATGGCGCCAATTCGGGCCCGCGGACCGGCGGCGATGCGCACCAGAATGTCCATCTGGAGCGTGTCGAGATGCGGCGTGGCAACATAATCGAGCTTGGCTTGATACTGTCCATCATCCTCCAGGGTTTGGCGGAGACGGTCGAGTGCCTCCTTCATGTCGCTTTCACGGAATGGTTCTCCGACGTTGAGCCGAAGCGCGGAAAGCGCCAGGGCCTCGCCCGGCGGCTCATGCAATCCTTCGATCTGCACCCGGTTGATGTAGAAGTTTTGACGCACGACGAAATCCAGGCGCACTCCTCCAGGAACGTCGGCCAGTTCGGCGCGCAAATTCGCATAGCGGCCCGAGCGAAACAGCTCCCGCAGGCTCGCGCTTTCCGCTTCCATGGAAAAAGGCTGGCCGGGCTGGATCGTCAGCTTAGGAGGATTTTGTTCCAGCACGGCGCCAGATTCGGCGACCACGCGCACTGCGGCGACCTGCGGAGGCTCACCGGGAAAACCGCTCTGCGCGGCAAGTGGGCCAGCACAGAGTAACCAGAACGCCGGCAGCCATGCGGCGAACCGAACGAAGGGACGATGAACGATCGGCATCACTCTTCACAACAGAGCTAGGGTAACATAGCCGGGGTTGCCTGCCCGGCGCGAATTCTCCCCGGCTCGCGGAAAACGCCACTTGATTTCCCCGCACAGCTCCTGCGGCGCTATGATGGAAGGTAGGACAGGCTTCAGCCTGTCGGGTTTAGAGTTGCCATCCGCGCAGGCGTAACCCCGACACGCCGAAGCCTGTCCTACTTAAACGATCAGGAAATTGCTCGGCCCTATGGATCCAAAATCCTACGAACGCTACTCAAGGCAGATTCTTTTCAGCGAAATCGGCGAGGCGGGCCAAGAGCGCCTGCTCGAATCCTCGGCGGTGATGGTGGGTTGCGGAGCGCTTGGGACCGCCCTCGCAAATCTGCTGGTGCGCGCGGGCGTCGGCAAGCTGCGCATCGTGGACCGCGATTTCGTCGAGCCTTCCAACCTTCAGAGGCAGACTCTGTTCGAGGAATCCGACGCGCAAGAAGCTCTGCCAAAAGCTGTCGCCGCGGAGCGCCGCCTGCGCGCCATTAATTCCGGAGTATCGGTCGAAGGAATCGTCGCCGACGTCAGCCCGAAAAATGCCGGGGAATTGTTGCGCGGGTTCCCGCTCATTCTCGATGGAACGGACAACTTCGAAACGCGCTTCCTTCTGAATGATGTTGCCATCCAATTGAACGTTCCCTGGATTTACGCCGCCGTGGTCGCCAGCTACGGCGTAACACTGACCGTGCGTCCCGGCGAAACGGCGTGCCTAGCGTGCGCCCTCGAATCCGAAAGCGGGAACGGTTCGCAGACCACGGGCACGGAAGACACCTGTGACACTGTCGGAGTCCTCGGCGCCGCCGCCGGCGTGATTGCATCGATCGAAGCCGCGGAAGCCATCAAGCTGCTCGCCGGCAAATCCGAAGCGGCGGGAGGCCGCCTGATTTCCTTCGACGTCTGGTCCGGGAGGTTTCAATCCGTCGGCGTGGCGCGCAATCCGGAATGCCGCGCCTGTGTACGCCACGATTTCCGCTACCTCGAAGGCGAAGCGCAACCCCACTTGACGATGTGCGGCCGCGACTCCGTGCAGATCCACGAGCGCCGCAGGGAGCTCGATCTCACCGCGCTGGGCAAACGCATCGCGCCAACGGTCGCCGAGGTGCGCGAGAACGGTTTCCTTCTGCGCTTCCGCGTCCCGCCCTACGAGATGACGGTCTTCGCCGATGGCCGCGCCATCATCAAAGGTACGCGCGACACGAGCGTCGCGCGGTCCCTCTACGCCCGCTACATCGGAGTTTAGTAGCGCGGGCTTCAGCCTGCGGGTTTTGAATTTGGTCCATGCAAAACCCGCAGGCTGAAGCCCGCGCTACTTGCGCTTCAAATTTCGCAAACATCATGCTTGGAATGCAGCCGCGTGAGCCTGCGCCCCATCGCGTTCAGCTGCTCTTCGCCAAGCGCTTTTTCGATCCGTGGAAACACTTCGTTTTCCTCCAGCCGCACATGATCGTTAAGGAGTTTCCCCAGGCGGCCCATTTCTTCCGCTTCAATCGGAGTCTTCGCCGCAAGCCACTTCTCGAAATCCCGCACAGCAGCGCGAATCTCCGCGTGATCGGCGAGGACTCGCATAACTTCGGCGTCCCGGTCGAGTCGTGTGTGCCGCGCATACGCAGGCAGCAGCACTTCCTCCTCCTCGCGAAAATGCACGTGCCCTGACTTGTGCCAGAAGCGGACAAACTTCTCCGCCTGACGCTTGACCGCTGCCGCGCGTTTCTCCGCCGGCGCCTCCGCCGCGCGCCGCATCTCCAGCGCCTGAATCAGCGCGAAATGGTGGTGCTGGCTAAGCGGGTGCAAACTCGGATGCCGTTTCATGGGTTAAACCAGCAATTCACAGTATGCAGCGATTACTCCAGCGAAGGCCAGCCATTCGGCAATTGCAGAACTGCCGCGACGAGCTTGAAGCAGTAACCATTGTCGAGCGGCTCGCCCAGGCTGATGGTGAAGTAGATGGCATTTTCATTCTGGATTCCAAGCTGTTCGGAAGAATATTCTCCCAATTCCAATTCCTTCACTTTGTCATCGTAAGGAATATCCGTCACCGCCAGGTCATAGGTCACCGAGCCGAGGCCAAAATTGACGCGCAATTGCTTCTTCCAGGTCAGCGTTCGTTTCACGGTCCATCGCGGGTGGACAGGTTTTGCAAGCACGAGAGATTCCTTGGCCGGGACGGTTTCAAATGCACGGTACTGAACCCTGTCCACCGTATTCCCAAACAAAACCGGCCCGCGAAAGAGCGCCTTCTTCAGGATGGCGGCGTGCTCGACCGGCGCAGGACGGCACACCAATCTCCAGGGCGAATTTTGAATTCTCCAATTTTCCGGCTGATTCTTGACTGGGACGTGCTCGCCTAGCCAGGCGGAAATGACGTCGAAATTGTGAGGTTCCCCGCCGTCCGCCAATTTCAGTTGCGCCGGAGTCAGCTCGCCGTGTTTCTCTAGGCTGATCGGCCGGACCCATTCAGCCGTATCGACTCGCACTCCGGCGACACATCGCTCGGAATACTTCTTGGAATGGGCGAGGCAGATGAACTGGACTTGTGGCACGCACCTATATAAATCCTAAAGGTGGTGGATTGTCAAGTTAGACGATTTCTGTTGAAGGTACTCTAGGACGAGCCGGCGATGACAATGATCCGGCATTGGCTCGCTGCACAGCAAGACCGTTGGAACGGCGAAAATCCCGCTATCCAGTTTCTCTTCGACTTTCCGGTCCGCCATCAAGGCAAGAAACCTGCGCTCGTATTCCTCCCAGCTTCCTTTGCGCTTTTTGTAGTCGTCCAACATCTCTTTTGTTGGCGCCAGTTGAGGTTCGTGCCTGTATTCCGCGGCGCAAATTTCGCGGAGAAAATATTCGAGGTCTTCGCGCTTGGTGAAGCCGGCCAGTTGAGAGGCGTTCTTCAAGCGCACGTCGAGCAGGCGGCGAATCCCGGCTTTTCCTAATATGCCGAAGAACTGTTCGGCCGTTTTTTTCGTAAAACCGATGGAATAGACTTCCACGGCTCCGCCTCGACTTTCTCAAAAAGGGACAATTGGTCCCGATCTGGATCAGTCTGCGCGGCGACTTCCTCTTCCGTTTGTATCCGTCCGTCCCCGCGAATGTGCTCCACTTGAATCCCGTGGTCGAGCAACACACGGCCTACCAGCAACCGCCGGTGGCACTCGGCCGGGTTTTCCTCGGCACAAAGCATGGCGACATTGTATTCGCGGATTCCCCGCTCCAGCCGTGATAAACCTTCTTGAAACAAGCAAGTTGCCGCGACGCGGTCATACAGGACATGCCCTTCGTCATCGTAAAACTCATCTCCTTCGGGGCGTCCGCCCAGTTCCTTCCCGAGATAGAGATAACGAATTCCCGCGTCCTGAAGGGCAAGCTTCAACGCGTCGTGATCAAACTGCGTGGCATATTTGGAGTACGGCTGTGAACGCGTGTCCACGACAACCTGAACTCCATGCGACTTCACTAAGCCTAGAAAGTGCTCCACGGTATGGTTGGAATGTCCGATCGTAAAGACGCGAGGGCTCGCAGTAACATTGTTTTCCATTTGCGGCGGCATGCTCGTGCAAGCCAGTTTAACACAGGGACGGAATTCCCAAGTTGTCCTTAGGGAGAGCGGCGGCCTACCCGCTCCGGCCGATGGGTTGCCGGAGGGCGGCGCGGTCCAGGTTTTCGCGCAGGTTCATTAAGGTGAGGAAAGTGTTCAGGATGCGCGCCTTCATTTCGTCGGCCAGGTGCAGGCCGCTGGTCGAAGCGCGGGCCAGCATCTCGCCATGCTCGGAGATGAAATCTATGATTTCGACCTGGCGCGCGTGGGGGGTCTTTCCGTAGACGGTTTCCCGGCGCATCTGGGCGCAATCCTGCTCAACTTTTAGCGTGAAATGAAGCACGCACAGGTGGGCCGGTTCGAGCGACGCCGGCACCTGTCCCTTGCAACCTTTTTCGCTGCATGCGGTGAGCGTAGGCATGGCTGCGGGTATTCCCCGACTTTATGATTGTAGGCAACCCGAGTGCCAAAAATCCACTTAGTCCGTAGAACGTGCGCCGAATCAGCCATCTGTACCCCCGGCCAATGGAATGGGCCTGTACGAAGCGCCTGAAACGTGCCGTCCAGCCGTCAGCCGGACCGAACGGCCAAAACACCCAGTCTGGCTGGAATTTGGACACCTGCTGCGGATTTGGCCTACTTGCCAATCCTCATGCGCACAAAGCATCCATTTGCAGGTACCTCGAGGTTGATTGCGGACCTGTTGGTTGCAATAATCATGCCAAGAGGAATGTTTGCGAGGGATTCATGAATAAATTTGCGGAGTCGAGGCGCCAGTTTCTAAAGTCCGCAGGCTTGGCGGCCGGAGCGGCGCTTCTGTCGCCACCAGGCAGCTTTGGGCAAAACGCCATGCCGGGTCAGCGCACCGAATCTATCCTCATCCCTGCCGAATCTGGCTCAGCGGATTACACGCTGCGGATCGGTACCTCTCCCGTCGAGCTTGCGCCGGATCGAATCGTCTCACTCACCACATACAATGGACAGTTCCCCGGACCATTGCTTCGTTTCAAGGAAGGGCAGCCGGTCATGATCGAAATCGCCAACGAGACGGATACGCCCGAGCAACTGCATTGGCATGGTCAAACTGTACCCTCCGCTGTGGACGGAGCATCCGAAGAGGGCACGCCCTTCATTCCCGCTCAGGGGAAGCAGCGCATCGCGTTTACGCCCAAACCTGCCGGCTTGCGCTTTTACCACACGCACGTCCGTGCCGGTGCAAATCTGTCCGCGGGAATGTATAGCGGGCAAGTGGGACCGGTGTACATCGAGCCGAAGCACGAGCCGGGAAGATACGACCGCGAAATTTTTCTGGTCCTGAAGGAATTCGAACCGACATTCAGCCGCGGCGGCGACATGGACATGAATTTCCTGTTTCCTCCCACACGGGTGAAGACACTCGAAAACCAAGGCGAGTCCGCGATGAAGTCTTCGCTCGCCAAGGGCATGCCGCATGGATTTGAGGTGGGATACGGCTCCTTCACGATCAATGGGCGGATGCGAGGTCACGCCGATCCCATACGCGTAAAGCAGGGCGAACGAGTTCTCTTTCATGCCTTGAATTGCAGCGCCACGGAGATCCGCAGCCTTGCGCTGCCGGGTCACTCGTTCCGTGTGGTTGCGTTGGACGGAAATCCGGTGCCGAATCCGTTGACAGTGCCGGTGCTCTGGCTGGGCACTGCCGAGCGCATTTCCGCCATCGTCGAAATGAACCATCCGGGTGTCTGGACGATGGGCGATCTCGCCGATGACGATCGACAGCATGGCATGGGCATCGTCGTCGAGTACGCGGGCCGCGCCGGCAAGCCGCAATGGATTGCCCCGCCCCCCTTCCGCTGGAGCTATGCCCGCTTTGGGAAACCTGGGGCGATGGCCCAGGCGCCCGATGAAACATTAGAGATGATCTTTGAGAAGAAAAACGCCGCAGCGGAAGGCTTTAATCAGTGGACTATTAACGGTGTGTCTTTTTCAAACGCAGCGATGGCTCCGGCTTCCCATCACCTGAAGGAAGGGAAGCGCTATCGCATTCGTATGCGCAACGCCAGCGATGACATCCACCCAATCCATCTTCACCGCCATAGTTTTGAGCTAACGAGCGTGGCCGGAAAGCCAACCGCCGGAATCTTGAAAGATGTGCTGATGTTGGGAGGGTACCAGGAAGCGGAAGTTGACTTGGTTGCGGACAACCCGGGATTGACACTGTTCCATTGTCACCAGCAACTGCACATGGACTACGGATTTATGTCATTGTTCGACTACGTCTAATTCGCAACCGAAGTCAGGAGACCTAGGCTCACGATGGAAAACACAATCGAAAGCACCGATCAAATCCGCTGGGACCTCAGCGCTCTGTATGCGGATATCGCCGATCCGCGGCTGGATTCCGACTTAAGCGACCTCACGGCCATGGCCAAGCATTTCTCACTTACGTACAAGGGCAAGCTGGCGGAACTGCTGGGCGCGGCCATCAGGGACTTTTCGGAAATCGAGATGCTCAGCGGCAAAATCACCTCGTACCTGTTTTTGCGCGAGAGCACGGACCTGACCAACGCGGCGATCAAGGCCAAGCATGCCGCATTTCAGCGCGAACTGAGCGCGATCCGTGGGGAGCACCTTACCTTCTTTGAATTGGAACTTGTCCAGCTCAGCGACGACACCCTCAAGACATTTTATGAGCGCGATCAAGTCGTTTCCAAGCACCGCCCCTGGATCGAGCATATACGCACATTCAAGCCGCACTTCTTGACCGAGCCCGTCGAGTCCGCCCTGGTGAAGCGTTCGCCATTTGACTCCAGTTCCTGGAGCGATTTTTTTGACGAAGTGGAAGCCGATCTTAATTTTGAATTTCGCGGCGGCACGAAAAATCTCACCGAGATGATGCACCTGATCGCTGAATCCAAGGATGCCGCCGAGCGAGCCGAAGCCTTGCAATGTGTCAATGACGGCCTGGCCGGCCCGTTCGCGAAATATGCCGCGCAAACGCTCTACATGGTTGCCGGCTTGAAAGCGGTTGAGGATAAGGAACGCGGCTACGCGCACCCCATGGACCTTCGCAACAAGGCCAACCGAATTCCAGACTCCGTCGTAAATGTTCTCCACAATGCCGTCACAACACTGGGCGGCACTTTGACGCGGCGCTATTACAAGCTGAAGGCGCGCCATTTGGGACTAGCCGTGATGCGCTGGAGCGATCGCAACGCTCCGATGCCGTTTGCCGATACCACCATGATTCCCTTCGACGAGGCCGCGGGGATTGTCACGAGTTCCTACGAAAGCTTCAGCCCGACGCTTACCACGGTCGTGAAGAGTTTCTTTGCCGACCGGCGCATCGACGTGCCCGTGGTAAAAGAAAAACGGAGCGGCGCATTTAATTCCTCGCACGTTCTACCGGGTGGAAAACCTGTCTCCTACACGCTCATGAATTATCTCGGATCCAACCGGGACGTGATGACGCTCGCGCACGAACTCGGACACGGCGTGCACGGCATCCTCGCTGGAGAAGCGCAGGGCCCGCTGATGTTCCATGCCCCGATCGCATATTGCGAAACAGCATCCGTGTTTGGCGAAATGACGACGTTTACTTTCCTGAAGGACCGCCTCATTCGCTCGGGAGACAAAAACTCGCTCCTGGCGCTGATCACGGCCAAGATCGACAGCACCATCAACACCGTCGTCCGCCAGATCGGCTTCTCAAACTTCGAGCGCCGCCTCCACGGCATGGACGAGTCCTACACGTCCTGGACGGAGCCGAAGAAATATTCGGTCGAGGAGTTGGACGCCATCTGGCTGAAGACGGCGCAGGAACTCTACGGCCAGGAAGGCGAAATTTTCACTTACGAAAACTCCGAACACTTGTGGGCGTACATCCCGCACTTCCACAGCCCGTTTTACGTCTACGGCTACGCCTTCGGTGAACTCCTGACGCAAAGCCTCTATGCGCAGCGCCAGCGCCTGGGAGCGAAGTTCGAACCGCTTTATCTGGACCTGCTGCGTTCCGGCGCCACGAAAGACGTCGTGGAACTGCTCGCGCCGTTCGGCCTGGACGCACGCAACGAGGCCTTCTGGAAGGACGGCATCACGGTAAGCCTGGGAGCCTTGATCGAAGAGGCGGAGCAACTGTCGCGTGCCATGGGAGTGATCTAGGACAAGGGTTGGCCGGGGGCGCTGTTGAACCTATCGGGATGTGGGAGCGAGCAAGAATTTGCAGGTGGGCAATCGCCTGACGGGGTATACTCTGGCCACTCCAAATTAGGTGGAGCCCATGGCGATCCTTCCGGGTCGGCGTCTAGGGCCTTACGAAATCCTCTCCGCGATCGGTGCGGGTGGGATGGGCGAAGTCTACAAAGCCCGCGATACCCGCCTTGATCGAACCGTCGCGATAAAAATTCTACCCACTCATCTCGCCGAACGTGCGGAATTGCGCGAGCGATTCGAGCGCGAAGCAAAGACCATCGCCAGCCTGAATCATCCCCACATCTGCACGCTCTACGACACGGGTCATCAAGACGATATTGATTTTCTGGTGATGGAATATATCGAGGGCGAGACGCTCGCGCAGCGCTTGCAGAAAGGCTCGCTGCCGATCCAACAGGTTTTGCAGTACGCCATCGAAATTGCCGACGCGCTCGACAAGGCGCATCGCAAGGGGATCACGCATCGCGATTTGAAACCCGGCAACATCATGCTCACCAAGACGGGGACGAAGTTGCTCGACTTCGGTTTGGCGAAGCTGAAACAGGAAGCCGCTCCGGTAATTCCAGATTCGCAACTTCCGACGGTGAACAGCGCAATCACGAGCGAAGGAACAATCCTGGGCACGCTGCAATACATGGCGCCGGAGCAAGTGGAAGCCAAGGAAGTGGATGCCCGCACGGACATTTTCGCGTTCGGCGCGGTGGTCTACGAAATGGCCACGGGCAAGAAAGCATTTGAGGGCAAGAGTTCGGCGAGCGTAATGGCCAAGATCATGGAGGCCGAACCGCCGTCAATGGCTTCGCTTCAACCGATGACGCCGCCGGCGCTCGACCGCGTAATCAAGACGTGTTTGGCAAAGGACCCGGACGAACGATGGCAAACAGCTGGCGATCTGTGCCGCGAGCTCAAGTGGATTGCTGAGAGCGGCGCGTCCTCCGCAGTGCCGGCGGTCGCAACTTCCGAGCGCGCCCACACATTACGCCGTTGGGCATTGGCTGCAGGTCTGGCTTGCGTGCTGATTGCAACGATTGCCGGTTTTGCGGTTTGGAATCTGAAGCCCACTCCGCCGAAGCCGGTCACTCGCACGGTCATCACGCTCCCGCCCGGCGACCGCCTTGTGGGGCCTGACCAACCGGCTCTAGCCCTTTCTCCCGATGGGAAACAACTTGCCTATGCCGCCATCAGAGGCATCAGCAGCCAGCTTTATTTGCGTTCCATGGATAGCCAGGAAGCCAGGCCGATCTCCGGCACGGATGGAGCCAGCGAACCTTTCTTCTCTCCCGACGGCCAATGGATCGGTTTCTTCGCAGGCGGAAAGCTGAAGAAGATCTCGGTGAGCGGGGGTGCGGCAGTGACCCTCGGCAATGCAGGGAATCCTCTCGGAGCCAGTTGGAGCAGCCAAGGGATAATCGTCTACGCGCCCTTATTAAGCCTCCCCCTCCAGCAATTGTCGGACGCGGGAGGTGCTCCGCAGCCGTTGATCCCACTCGGGAAAGGGGAAGCTTCCCAGCTGTGGCCTCAGTTCTTGCCCGGCGGTCAGGCCGTGGTTTTTGTTGCCGGAAATAGCCCCGCGGACGCGCACGTTGCCGTTCAGGCGATCGCAACGGGTAAGCGGCTCAACTTACCTGGTGGGACGCAGCCCCGCTACGCGGCCTCCGGGCACTTGCTTTATACGCAAGGGGGCACCCTGATGGCTGTGCCTTTTGATCCGCAGCGGCTGGAAATGAAGGGCACACCGGTTCCTGTGGTCGAGGGCGTGGCATATTCGGTGAGCTACTCATCCAGCCAGTACAGTATCTCTGACGTCGGCTCGTTGGTTTATGTTTCGGGAGGATCTCAAGCAAATCTACGGAGAATGGTGTGGGTGAGCCGCAACGGCGCGGAGCAGCCTTTGCCGGCCCCGCCACAGGGCTACGAATATGTTTCACTTTCCCCGGACGGTCGGCGTGCCGCGGTAGAACTCGAGAATCAAATCTGGCTTTACGATCTCGCCCGGGACACTTTGACCCGGTTTACGTTTGAAGGAAGTAGCAACACCAGCCCGGAGTGGACTCCTGACGGGAAGCGGATCGCGTTTAAGTCAAACAAAGAAGGTGGGACAGTGAATCTCTATCGGCAACTGGCGGACGGGAGTGGCGGGCTGGAGCGGTTGAGCACGGACCAATATGCCCAAGTTCCAAGGTCGTGGTCTCCGGATGGGCAATTTCTGGCCTTCCATGAGAATAATCCCAAGACGCAGAAGGACATTTGGGTACTGCGGATGAGCGACCGCAAGTCGCTGCCCTTTCTCGTTACACCATTTAATGAAGGGGGCCCGACGTTTTCTCCAGATGGTCGCTGGATGGCCTACGTTTCGAATGAATCCGGGCGCCCCGAAGTCTACGTGCAGCCCTTTCCGGGTCCAGGCGGAAAGTGGCAAATCTCGACCGAGGGCGGCACGGAGCCGGCATGGAACCACAATGGGCGGGAACTGTTTTACCGCAGCGGCAACAAGATGATGGCCCTGGACGTTGCCACGCAGCCCAGCTTTTCCCCAGGCAAGCCCCATATGCTCTTCGAGGGGCAATACTTTAGGAGCGACTGGCCGCTGATTGGCACGGCTTATGACGTGTCACCGAATGGCCAGCGGTTTCTGATGGTCAAGCCGACCGAACAGGCTTCCTCGGCGACGCAAATCAATGTCGTACTGAACTGGTTTGAAGAATTGAAGCAAAAAGTTCCCACCGGGAAAAATTGAATCCACCGCAGTTGGCAATTGTGAGATTGCGCGCGTGCGCACTTTCCAGCAAAAATTTGCCACGTATTTGCGAACACTGGACGTAAAATCCTCTCGGATTACGGAGTGCAAGGAAATGGGCTACGGAAATGGCATTGCTTTGGGGAGGGAGATCATGATGAGTCGTGACCCACGGCAGTACACGTTTGGCTGTTTGCCGGGATGTATCGGTTCCTTCAAGAAACCAGGCGTGTTGCTGGCGTGCCTCGCCGCAGGGTTATTCGTACTCCTTGGGTTTGGAGCGGCTCCGGCAGGCGCGGCGGACTGTTCGAACTTGCTCGGGCTGAAACTGAAGGACACCGTCATCACCGAGGCGACCGTCATCGCATCGAAAGGTGAGGTGCCGGAATACTGCCGCGTGCAGGGCGGGCTCGAGACCGTGATTCTGTTCGAAGTGGCGCTTCCCACCAAGGCCTGGAACGACAAATTCTTCTACGTTGGCGGAGGCGGGTATAACGGATCGGTGCCGGAACTCACCGACGCACTCGCCAGGGGATACGCCGCAGCCGGGTCGGACACCGGACATCGCGGCTTCCACTGGGATGCGTCGGCCATGTACGGCAATCCCCAATCGCAAGTGAACTACGCGCATCGCGCCACGCACCTGGTGGCGCTGCTGGCGAAGGAAGTGGTCAAGGCCTATTACGGTGTGCCGGCGCGGCATTCCTATTTTTGCGGATGTTCGAACGGCGGTAAGATGGCGCTCATGGAGGTCGAGCGGTATCCGGACGACTTCGAAGGCGTTGTCGCCGGAGGCCCCGTGGTCGACCGGACCAAGAACATGGTGATGTTTGACTGGACGCAGCGAGCTCTCCTCGGTTCCGAGATCCCTCCGAGCAAAATTCCCGCGATGGAAAAGGCAACCCTGGCCGCGTGCGACGCCAAGGATGGCCTGGTGGACGGCCTGATTGACCGCCCCGACAAGTGCGAGTTCGATCCGAAGGTTTTGACCTGCCAGGGCGCGGACGGCCCCAATTGCCTGACGACAAAACAAGTGACGGCGTGGCAAAAGATTCTCAACGGGCCTGTAAATTCCGCTGGAAAGCGATTGTACGTCGGATACTCGCCGGGGCATGAAGACGACTACCCGTATTACATTACCGGAGTCGGAACGATGCACGGGTATCCCTCCAGCAATTTCATGTATATGGACAGTTTCATGCGCTGGATCGTCTTTGGCCCGAAATTCGATTCGGTCAGGGACTTCGACTACGACAAGAATCCCGAGTCGTTGATCCCGTTTGAAAAAGATCAGGACGCCGACAGCACTGATTTATCCGGATTCAAGGCCCATGGCGGGAAACTGATTCTGTACAACGGCTGGGCGGATCATTCGACGCCTCCGCTCCGAACCGTGCAGTATTACAACGATGTCCGGCAGAAGAACGGCGAGGCCACCGGCGAATTTGTGCGGTTGTTCATGATGCCGGGCCTGTATCACTGCAACGGCGGACCCGGACCGAATATGTTCGGCGGCCTCGGCCAGAAGGGATACAAGAAGAACGACCCTGAAAACGACATCATCGGCGCGCTCGACCGCTGGGTGGACCAGGGCATCGCCCCCGCAAAGCTCATCGCCACAAAGTTCAAGGACGATGATCCGAGGCAAGGCGTGGCGCGCACGCGTCCAGTGTGTCCGTATCCGCAGGCAGCGACCTACAAGGGTTCGGGCAGCGTGGATGATGCCGCGAACTTCGCGTGCGCCAGTGCAAAGTAGCTGTAACGGAATAATCGTCCCGTCGTTTGAGCTAAAAGGAGGAACATCGATGAGTAGAGGAAACCGTAGCCTGTATTTGACGGCGTCATTGTGCTGCGCTGTCGGCATCAGCGTAATGATGAGTCTACTAATTGCCTGGGCCGAGCCCGCCGCGGGGCCTCAAGATCGGGTCAATGCCGCCTATGCGGCGATGGGTGGCGACAAGTTGAAAACAATTAGTCTGAAAGCCAGCTTGGAACAATTCGATCCAGGCGAATCGTATTCCGTCACAGACCCTACCAAACCGGACGACGGTGTGTCGGACCTGGTTGAGAGCCGCGATTTCGTGCGTGGGTTCGCGCGCAACGAATGGATTCGCCCCCTCCCGGGCGGCGAAGCCAAGCGGACCTATACGGAAATCATTACGCCGTCTGCCGGCTACGTGATCGGGAATGACGCGGCGGCCGGCCGCCTTCCCAAACGCACGACCAAGGCAATACCGCCCGAGCACACCATGTCAGGCCGGCGCCTCACCATGAACTTGCGCGAACTGGAGCGGCCGGTGATCGTCTTCGAGATGAAGCAGCATCCCGACCGGGTGTCCCCAATCGTCGATCAGAAAGTTGCGGGCAAGACTTATCCCGCCCTGCAGTATCGCGGTGGCTATGGCACCTTCATCGTAATGTTCGATCCAGAAACAAATCTTCCAGCGCGCGTTCGCACTCTCGATTGGGACGGATTGGAGGGCGATTCTGTCTTCGACGCGGAGTATTCGGATTGGCGTGACGTGGACGGCGCGAAGATTGCCTTTCACGCCCTGTATACGCTGAATGGAATGAAGATCGCGGACCTGAAACTTTCCAGCGCGTTGGTGAATCCAGCCCTGGCGCCCGCCACGTTCGAGATTCCGCAAGCTATGCTTGCCAGCGCGGCCAAGCCGGCGCCAGCGGATGTGACGCCGTTTCAATGGATCATCCGGCGCCAGTTCCTGGGTTTCTATTTCGATTCCGATGCGATGTACACGGACGATGGCGACAGCCTGAGGCTTGAGGACGTCGGCCCGAATATCAGTCAGACGCAAGGCGGCACGCACAATACGATTTTCATCGCGACGAACAGCTATCTGATCGCGGTGGAAGCGCCCAACGACGATGGCCAGGCGATTCAGTCCATCGACATGGCAAAGAAGAAATACCCCGGGAAACCGATCCGCTACCTGATTCTCACCCATCACCATGTCGATCATGTAAGCGGCATGCGAACCTACGCCGCCGAGGGCGCCACCGTCGTGGTGGGCAAAGGGGATGGCGACTATTTTCGTAAGCTGCTGGCGCGGCCGGAAACACTGAATCGCTTCGCGCCCAAGAAGGCGTTCACTCCCAAGGTGATCGAAGTCGATGGCAAGTGGAGCGTCAACGACGGCGGCCGCGAGGTGGACGCTTATGCCATCGAAAATCCCCACGCGGCGGGTTACGACTTCGTGTACGTCCCTGATGCCAAGCTCGGTATCTTGAGCGATCTGTATGTCCCAGGCGCGCCTGTCCCCTCCAATGCCATGGTGGCGGCTCTCGTGAAAGGCGTCGACAAATGGGGGATCAAGCCGGAGCGCATCGCCGGCGGACACGGCTCGACTGGACCTTATGCCGATGTGGTGCAAGCGGCGCAAAAAGTCCCGACCGGAACACACTGACACTGAGTCCGGAGTTCGGCGACGCGATCTATTTCGTCTGGTGGCTCCATTCCGCCTGCCACTTGGCTCTCAACGCGGCGCGGTCGACTTCCTGTCCCCGCAGGTAGACTTTGTTGATCTTTCGCGTATTGGCAATTTTCGCCAGGGGATTTGCGTCGAGGACGATGAAATCGGCGCTCTTGCCCGCCGCTACTGTCCCGGAATTAACTAGCGCGGTTTTGGCCGCGTCGCGTGTTGCCGCGACAATCGCCTCCATCGGCGTCATGCCGATCGCAACCATACTTTCCAAATCCAATTGGTTGAAATAGCCGATCAAGAACCGGTTTTGCCCCGTGTCGGTTCCCGTGACGACCCGCATTCCCGCTGCTCTAAGCCTCATAGCATTGCGTCCCTGCAACTCGAAATCCTTGCGGGCGCGTTCGACCGATTCTGGGGTCATCTTCTTCAGCGGGTCGCCCCAGTACTCTTCAATGTGTTTGGGAGAATAGGTATCCCGCAAGAGCGGATCGTCGAGCCACACCGGCCGTCCGCCACCTTGGGTGTCCATCCAGGCTGTGATCAGCGCGGGCGTCATCCAGATGTTCGGCCGATCGTTCTTGGCTATCCGCTGCTTGACGATGGCAATCAATTCGTCGTCGACTGCTTCACCGCCGCGAACCGGAACGTGAAGCCATCCCTCGACGCCCGCTCGCATCAGTTCCTTGGCATCCACCAGAGTGACGTTATGGACCCCGACGGGGACATTGTACTTGTGCGCCTCCTCGATAATCGCTCGATAGAGAACAGGCGTCAGCGTCTGCTTGGTTCCGCCTCTGTTGTCCACCCAGATCTTGATGAATTCCGGATGCATGAGCACATAGTCCTGAACGGCCGCTCGAGCCTCCTCTACCGTGCTGACCGGATACGACACGTCCACTCTGGAGGGGTCGCCCTGGGCCCCTGACCCGGGCCAAGCTATCCCCGTGCCCGCCGTGCGAAACAGCGCCGCGTTGGGGACGATCTCTTCCCGCACCTGCAACGGCACGTCGCCCCAATTCGTCCTGCCGCCATGCAGATCGGAACGATCTTCCAGATCGCCAATGCTGACGATCGCGCCGACCCCGTGGTAGGCGAGACGCTCCAGGTGGTCGATGAGATTCTCGCGCGTGTAGAACTCCTTCGACATGGTTCCTTCCGCGACGTGCTGGAATCCAATGTGGCCGTGGAGATCGATCATCGCAGGCATGACCGTCTTGCCCGTCAGATCGACGTGCACTGCCCCGGCCGGAACCTGCAGCTCACCTCGCCGGCCGACCCGAGTGAACAGGTTGTTCTCGACCAGGAATGCGGAGTTTTCAATGGGCGCGCTGCCGTCGCCCGTGATGAGCCGAGCTCCTTCGAACACCGTCACTCCCGTCGTCCGGGTCTGGCCTTCTACCCGCCAGGACCAAGCCACTGCCAAGAACAGACTCGCCACGACGAGCAGACAAGATGACGTCCTCTTCACTCGGCGCATAGAGGCCTCCTTCGAAATCATCTGGCTCGAGAATGAGGAGAGAGTACCACGCGTTTGAGCGGCTAAGGCAATAGCTGGATGCGAGATTCAAAGGCAGGAGTCACTTGTTCTGATGTCTCGGCGACCGAAGGTAGACACTGCCCAGAATCCTGGCTGGAATCCCTTTTACAACTGCTTCATTCCTCGGACCCATCTCGCTGTGGGAAGGGCTGCGCAGAAACAGATGATCGTGGGCCTGGGCCACATTCCGAGAAGAGAGCTTTCGGGGCTTGGGCCTGGACTGGTAGAACCATGTTCTACGCAACATCCTCGCTGTCGGATAAGAACTCGTACTTTTCAATCATCGTAGCCATGCCCGTGGATTCGCCTGATTTCAGGACGCAACGCTGGATGCGGCCCTGGCAGCGTACTCTCACTGGCGTCCCGAGAGTGATCTGCGTAGGCAGCGTCATCTCGATTTCAACAGCGGTGCCATCGGGGATCGCCTCCGGCAAATAGAAGTACACGCCGCCTGAACTCACATCTTGGGTGACAGCGTGGGCTTGGCGCCGTTCAGAACCGTTCGTCCATTGAACAGTAAGCGGCACCCCGAAATTAAAACGCTCCGAGCGGCGCCGATCTTCGAGTGACATGTGGTTTTTTCCTTCCGCCTGAAAATCGAATTGGACTGATTATAGTGTGATCCAGCCTCGTTCTCACAGATAGAAAAAACGGAGTTGATCCGATTCGATAATCCCGGATGCAGAACCCAGCGCGACATGATGTTTCAGAATCAGATCTTTCCGCGACACGCGAAGGGACAGGCCATCCGCAGCGCACCAGCCGCGCACGGGCGGAGCGGAATGCCATTCGGATGCGTATTGATCCTAAGTTTTATCACCACCTAATTACCCAGTGCCAGATAGACGTCTTCTCGGAAACTGAGTCACCGCTGAGCTTTCCTCCTTCTGTTCCGATTCCGTAAAGCCTATGCTAAACTGTCGTGGCAATAAGCAGGGATTCGTCCCCCAACTTGTTTCCCAAGAGGCGGTTATCATGTCTGGGCACTCGAAATGGGCCACCATAAAGCATAAAAAAGCGGCTACTGACGCCAAGCGCGGCCGCATTTTCACCAAACTGATTCGCGAAATCACCATTGCCGCGCGGGTGGGCGGCGGCGATCCGGATTCCAATCCGCGCCTGCGCACCGCAATCCTCGCCGCCAAAAATGAAAACATGCCCAACGACAACATCGAGCGCGCGCTGGCGCGCGGCACCGGGACGCTCGAAGGCGAGCAATACGATGAGGTGAATTTTGAGGGGTACGGCCCGGGCGGCGTGGGCATGATCATTGAAGTGGTCACCACCAACCGCAATCGCGTAGTCAGCGAGATTCGCCACATGATGAGCAAGCACGGCGGCAACATGGCCGAAAACGGCGCCGTGGGCTGGATGTTTCAGCGCAAGGGCGACATCGTCGTATCCAAGGAAAAAGCCAACGAAGACAAGATGCTCTCCGTCGTTCTCGATGCTGGCGCCGATGATTTGCGCGATGACGGCGAGGCCTGGGAAGTGCTGACTCCTCCGGAAAGTTTCGAGCCGGTTCGCGAAGCGCTGGTCAAGGACGGCATCACTCCGGATTCCGCCGAGATCGGCTGGGTGCCGCAAAATTACGTGAAGCTAACCGGGACGCAGGCGGCGCAGATGCTGCGGCTCATTGAAACGCTCGAAGAGCACGACGACGTTCAAAAAGTTTCCGCCAACTTCGACATCGACGAAAAAGAAATGCAAGCGGTCATGGCCGCGCAGTAGCTCCGAGTAGCACAGACTTCAGTCTGTGGGGGTTCGTCAGCTAACCCGGGCCGCGCATGCTGTGCAAGATCCTGTGGAACCCCACAGACTGAAGTCTGTGCTACATCTCGCCGAAAAAAATGTGGCCGGGCGGGACGCCGCGCCGTACACTCTTTGCAGTGCCTCCTCCAAAAGCGAATGGCGATTTCTTCCGCGTGCTCGGCGTCGATCCCGCCGCGGCCGGCGCCACCGGATACGGCGTGATTGAAAGCGACGGCCGCCGCTGCCGCATGCTGCGCTTCGGCGCGCTGCCCGCCACGCGCAAGGGCCCCGAACATTTTCCCGAACGCCTTCGCGAAATTCACACCCTGCTTGCCGCATTGATCGAGGAATTTCAACCGCACGGCGTCGCCGTCGAATCGGTATTCACCGCTCTCAATATGAAAACGGCGTTGAGGCTCGCGGAAGTTCGCGGCGTGGTTTTGCTGGCCGCGGCGCAACGGGGCATCCCCGTGTGCAGTTACTCGCCGCGCGAAATAAAAGCTTCCGTGGCCGGCTACGGGAACGCGGCCAAGGAGCAAATGCAATTGATGGTTCGCGCGCTGCTGGGCATGAGCGAAACACCCGAGCCCGCGGACGCCGCCGACGCGCTCGCCGTCGCGCTCTGCCACGTGCAGGCCGAGCAGTTTCGCGCCCGGCTGGGCGCCGGGTCCATGCACCCCACGTCGGAGCAGGAGTGCATGCCTTCCGTTCGCAATCCGCGCAGCCGCGGTGCGACTTCGCGCATCTCATAGTCACGATGACTCGAAACCGTTTTCTATTGAAATTATTGCTTCTTCTTGTGGGCGCGTGGCTTCTTGTCCCGGCGGTCCGCGCGAGTCCGGACGGCGCGACGGTCACGTACCGCCGAGTTTTCAAAGGCAGCACTCCCGAATTCATTGAAGTCAAAATCAACGACCAGGGGAAATCCACTTACGACATCCGCCAGCTTGACGAAGATGCGGATCCCGAGCCGCTCGAAGTGGGGCCCCCCGTGGTGAAAAGAATCTTTGCTCTGGCCGGCGCGCTCAATAACTTTGCAATCGCCAACATCGACATCCAAAAGAAAATTGCAAATCTCGGCCAGAAAACTTTCCAATATGAGAATGGCGCGGAGGTGCACGAGACCTCGTTTAATTACACTCTCAATCCCTCGGCCTCCCAGCTCATGGAAATCTTCGAAGGGCTGGCCAGACAGCAGGAAGACCTCGTTTTGCTGCAGCGCCAGGCCAAGTATGATCGCCTCGGAGTCAATGACGCCCTGATGCGATTCGAATCGGACATGGACCATCGCCTCCTGCCCGAACCCGAACGCCTTTTGCCAGTGCTCGATCAAATCGCCGCGGATTCGCACTTCTTGGAAATCGCCCGTTCGCGCGCTCGCGCGCTTGCGGAGCGTATCCGAAACTCTCGCGACCATTGAAACTGCTCGCAGTGGGATGCGGTTTTAGTAGCGCAGGCTTCAGCCTGTGGGGTTTGATTTCGCGCGAACAAAAACCCACAGGCTGAAGCCTGCGCTACTCACGCGTTGCGCTAAACAAGACGCCTGGAGATCCGAAACAGAATTTCTCGATGGAAGTTTGGCCTCACCAGATGACAATTCCCGCGTACCCCACAACTTCCCGCATGTCGCCGTTCACCTCTCCCGAATTCGCGTAGCGCACCAACTCAGCCTGCGTGGCGCCCAATTCGCGCGCGGCAATCATCGCGGCCACCGCGGCGGCATATCCGCACATGGAAATCTTTTCATCGCGCACCGTGTCGAAAAGTTTGCGCGCGTCGAGAGCGAGGATTTGATCGATGGCCTTGCGGTCCTTCACCCGCGTTATGGCATCGCTTTCGTAGTGATTCATGTCCGAGCTGGCAATGAGGAGAACCGGCTCGCGCTCCCCGGCAATCACGCCCGCGAGCGCCTGGCCCAGCGCTTCGAGCGGCTCCCATTGCGCGGGGCCAATCACGATCGGCACAAACGCGAACGAGGGAGCGAGACGCTGCAGAAAAGGAAGCTGGACTTCGAGGGAGTGCTCCGCGCTGTGCGCCACGGCATCCTCGCGCAGCAGCGGAAACGCTCGAACAATTTTTTCCGCCAACGGGCGATCGAGGGGAGCCATTCCCAACGGCGTCTGCCAGGCGCCGTCGGAAAGAATCGCAAAAGCAGCGCCGCGCGGAAAATGCCGCGGGCCGAGCAGAATCACGCGCCCGGGAATTTCCATGCGCCGGTAAACTTCCCCGGCAACGTGGCCCGAATACACGTATCCAGCGTGGGGAACAAGGCATGCGCGCGCGCGGATTTTCTTTTCCTCGCCGCCGCTCGCAAGAAAAGAATCGACGGCAGCGCACAGCCGCCCCGGATCATCTGGATAAAATCGGCCGGCGACAGCAGGAAGACGAATCATGGCGAGCCCTTGGGGCTCATTTCTTTTTGGATGGCTTGCCCTTGATCTTCAAAGCGACATCGGTGCCGCTCCGGTACCAAACGGTCACTTTGTCTCCGTACTGGTAGCCGCCCGCGTTAAGAACTTTCTGCATTTCGTCGCGGATCTGAGGGGAATAACTAAAGGTATGGAGTTCGCGCATGTCGACGACGCTGCGCACCTGAAGCGACTGGTACAACGTGTGCTCGACCACAAAATGCGTCTTGATGATTTTCTGCGATTGAGGCGCGGGCGCCGGGGCGCTCCGCGCGCCGGCTTCCGGCGCGAAACTCGCCAAGAACGCGCCTCCGAGAACGAGCGCCGCGGCGAGCGAGAGCGCGAGAGTTTTATTGCGCGTCATCAAGCGTAATTTTCAGCGACTTCAGAAAGCGCATGTCCTGCGGCGTCATTTCAAACTTGGGCGCCTCGCGATCCTCGTTCAGAATTTCCTGCTCGACCTGAATGTGCAGGGATTCGAGGAAGCGGCGGTCGTTCGTTGTAATTTTAGTGTCGTCGGCGTCGCGTCGCGCCAGGCCGATCGTCGCATCCAGCTTCAGCACAATGTCGAATCCCGCGGAACGCACATCGGAAATGGCCTCGGAGATGCGCCCGGATTCCGACACAGTATCGTTGATTGCATGTCCCAACTCGCGCAGCAGTTGTTTCAGATGATCATCCAGTTGCACGACGCCTCCCTCTGGAAAACTTCCCTCTGCTTAATTGTAGGACCGAGTGACGCGGGAAACAAGTCCCCGGGCAAGGCGTCGCGTGTTCAATCCGCCTATGCCCGCTGTCTCCGCTGTGGATGGACCCATTTTGTACTAGAATTCAATCGTGGCTGCGCAACCCATGGGACTGTTTGCGACGGTGCGGCATTCTCTCCGCATTCTCTGGCGCGCCGCGCGCGAGCTGTTTCACGAAGTCACCGGCGCCGCGTTTTTTATACTTGCTTTGGCCGCGCTTCAGGGCGCTTGGCGCGCCTGGCACAACGGAGCGGGCCGGTGGCTCGTGGGCATGAGCGCCGGGTACGCGCTCCTGATGATTTTTTTTGGCGTGCTGTCGTTCCGCGACTCGCGGCGTGTCCGATGAATCCACCTCCCGATCGGACTGCCGAGAAAGCGGCCGCAACGAAGGAACGCAAGGAGCGTTTCACGACGCTCGGCGGCATTCCGCTGAAAACGGTCTATACGCAGGAAGACCTTGCCGGCCAAAACGTCGAAGCCACGATCGGCGTCCCCGGAGAATTTCCCTACACGCGCGGCATTTACCCCACGATGTACCGCGGGCGTCTGTGGACCATGCGGCAATACGCCGGATTTGGCACAGCGGCTCAATCGAACGAACGCTTCCGCTATTTGCTCGGGAAAGGACAAACGGGATTGTCTGTTGCGTTTGATTTGCCGACGCAGATCGGCCACGATTCGGATCATCCGCGCGCCGCAGGCGAGGTGGGAAAAGTCGGCGTCGCCATCGATTCGCTCGAAGACATGGAAGCGCTCTTCGACCGCATTCCCCTTGACCGCGTAACGACGTCCATGACGATCAACGCGACTGCGGCGATTCTGCTGGTGCTGTACGCCGCCGTCGCGAAAAGACAGGGCGCGGATTTGCGGAAAATTTCCGGAACGGTTCAAAACGATATCTTGAAGGAGTTCATCGCGCGCGGCACGTACATCTATCCGCCCCGCCCGTCGATGCGCATCGTTACGGATCTCTTCGCGTGGTGCCGCACCGAGCTCCCCGCCTGGAACATGATTTCCATTTCCGGTTATCACATTCGGGAAGCGGGTTCGACGGCGGCGCAGGAAGTTGCGTTCGCGCTGGCCGACGCGATTGCCTATGTCGATGCAGCGGTCGCCGCGGGATTGGCCGTGGATGAATTCGCGCCGCGGCTTTCGTTTTTCTTCAACGCGCACAATGATCTTCTCGAGGAGATTGCCAAGTACCGCGCCGCGCGCAGGCTCTGGGCGCATTTGATGCGGGACCGCTTTGGCGCAAAGAATCCCGATTCGATGATGCTTCGCTTTCACGTGCAGACGGCCGGAAGTTCGCTCACCGCGCAGCAGCCGGAGAACAACATCGTGCGCGTCGCGATTCAGGCGCTCGCCGCCGTGCTCGGCGGCTGCCAGTCCCTGCACACGAACGCGATGGACGAAGCGCTCGCGCTTCCTACCGAAGATGCGGCGCTTCTCGCTTTGCGAACGCAGCAGATCATCGCGCACGAAACGGGTGTTGCGAACACAGCGGACCCTGTTGGCGGTTCCTACGCCATTGAAAAGTTGACCGACGAAATCGAATCGCGCGCCAAGGCGTACATTGCGAGGATTGACGCGCTTGGCGGGGTGCTGCGCGGCATCGAAACCGGATATGTGCAGGGCGAAATCCAGAGAGCCGCGTACGATTATCAGCGCGCCATCGAGCGCGGCGAACAAATCATCGTCGGCGTGAACCAGTTCGTCGCGGAGAAAGAAACGCCCATTCCGACCATGCGCGTCGATCCGGATCTGGAGCGCGCGCAGATCGAGCGCGTCCGCGCAGTGCGCGCCCGGCGCGATTCCTCATTTGCAAACGCGACCGTCGCCGAAGTCGAGCGCCGCGCGCGCTCCGGAGAAAATGTAATGCCCGCGATCGCAGCCGCCGTCGAGGCGTACTCCACCGTCGGCGAAATCTCCGATGCATTGCGCCGCGTTTTCGGCGAGTACACGGAATCCGTGGTTTTGTGATTTTGTGGCGCAGGCTTCAGTCTGCGGGTTTTGGTGCCAAGCACGGGTGATCGCGCTCGAACCAACCCCCACAGGGAAGCGTGCGCCACGCGCCTTCTAAAAGGATGACTTGCTTCTGAATATTCCAGCTCTCCAGCTCGAGCGGCTACGAATATGAAGATCATACTGGCGTCCTCCTCGCCGCGCCGCGCGAAAATCTTGCGCGACGCGGGAATTGCGTTTGAAATTCGCGCTACTCAAATCGACGAGACGGCCCTACCGGGCGAGACAGCCCAGGCAATGGTTGCGCGTCTCGCGGAAGCAAAAGCGCGCGCGGCGGCGGCGCAAATGGACGCCGGCATGCGCGAGTGCATTATCGTGGGCGCGGACACCACCGTCGAGCTGGATGGCGAAATCCTCGGAAAGCCTCTCGATTCCGCGGACGCGCGCGCAATGCTCGCTAAGCTCAGCGGGCGCACTCACCATGTCCTTACGGGACTCTTCCTTCTGCGATTCCCCGGCGGGGCCATACGCGCGGCGGTTGAAAATTCAGCCGTGGCATTTTCTCCGCTCAGCGAAAGGGAAATCGACGCCTACGCAGCGACCGACGAGCCCCTGGGCAAAGCGGGAGCCTACGCGATTCAAGGGCTCGCAGGACGCTACATTCCCAGAATTGAGGGCTGTTATTTCAACGTCGTGGGGCTGCCGCTGGCGAGACTTTATGCGCTGCTGCTCGAACTGGGTTGGCGAGAAGAAGAGTAATCGGCAAACAAAAAAGGGCGGTCTCGTGGACCGCCCTTTCACACAAATCCCGAATCGAACAAACGCTTAAGGAATTACTTCTTTTCCTCAGTTGCCGGTGTCGCAGTTGCCGTAGGTGCAGCAGGAGGCGGTGCTGTGGGCCCTTGCCCTCCTCCGTGCATGCCTTCCTTAAAACTCCGGATCCCTTCGCCCAGGCCGCGCATCACTTCCGGAATCTTCTTGCCGCCAAACAAAAGCACCACGATGGCCAGCACTACCAGCCAATGAAATGGGCTGAACTCTCCCATAATGTACCTGCCTTTTGAGTCGCTTTCCGTCACAAGGACGGGTACAGCGCAAGACTCAATGCGCGAATTATAGCACGTTCACGGCCCGGTTTCCGCAAGTCAGAATTCAATACCCTTGGAGTGGTTTGATCCGGCGGAATTTGTCGGCGAGGGAACTCGAGGCTCAATTTCGCGGTAGCGCTGAGCTGATTTCTTCGAGAATCGCGCGCGCCGCCGCTTCTGGGTCGGGAGCGCCAGTAATGGGCCTGCCGATTACCAGGTAATCCGCCCCGGCACGAATCGCTTCCGCAGGAGTTGCGACCCGCGCTTGATCGTCAGTCTTGCCCTTCCGCCCGTCACCCGGGGCTCCTCCGACTACTGGGCGGATACCGGGAACCACAATCAGGAAGTCCTTCCCGCAGGCGCGCCGAATCGCCCGGACTTCGTGGGGGGACGCCACAACGCCGTCCATGCCTGCCTTCTGCGAAAGGCGAGCCAGCTGAACCACGCGTCTAGAAGCTGGGCCAGCGATCCCAACCCCTCGCATTGCGGCATTATTCATACTCGTTAGGATCGTGATTGCCAGCAGCTTCGGAGGCACGGATTTAGAGCCTTTGGCTTCATCCCGGGCCATTGCAGCCGCGCGCATCATTTCCAAGCCCCCGAGGGCTTGGAGGTCCAAAAGCTGCACCCCCGGCAAGCCAATGGCGCTTGTGACGGCCCCTTTGACTGTATTTGGGATGTCGTGAAATTTCAGGTCCAGGAATATGCCTGGTCCAAGCTTGTTCAATTTCTCCACTGCGGAAGGGCCTTCGGCAGTGAATAAGTGTATATTTATCTTAAATATGCCGACTACCGAGGAAAGGGACTGGGCTAGCTTTAAGGCAGGTTCAAGGGATGGAAAATCAAGCGCGAGGATCACTTTCTGACGAGCACGCTCGTTCACGGACGTTTTGGCACCTCCAGGAGTTCGACTCGTAAGCGTGAAATGCCGTTTTCTAGAATCCCCAAGCGGCAAGCAACCACGTAGGAGACGTCCAGCTCACGATCATCGATAAAAGGACCTCGGTCATTAATTCGAATCAGTTGGGCGACGTGAGTCTTGGGGTTGGAAACGCGCACTAAGGAGCCGAACGGAAGGTCTGGACTGGCTCCTGTCGCAGAATACATGTCATATTTTTCGCCGCTGGCGGTCCTGCGGCCCTGAAACTTGCCCCCGTACCAGCTGGTCCTCGCAGTCCAAGCTCGAATAGGCTTAAGAGGTTGGCTAACGTGCGCCACCAAGGGGGCTTCCAGGCCCTGGGCCATTAGGAACATCAGTGGCAACCAGCGGAGGGCGGCCCAAACTATGAAAAGTCGCCTACGCATTGTTTTCCCCCAGAGTCATCGGCACGGCGGAATGCTAACACTTGGTGACAGTCGATTCAAGAACAATCGGCCTGAAATGATCCTATTAAACTGTTGATACTATGGATGTTATTGTTCCTACAGGATTTTTCCAGCTGATTTAGGATATCCACACACGCCCTCGGTTGAGAAAAGTTCGCCGTTCCTACCTGTACCGCAGAGGCACCGGCGACGACGTATTCCAAGACGTCATCAGCGCTCTCGATCCCCCCTAAGCCGACGATGGGTATCTTGACCGCACGCCTCGCTTCGTAGACGAGCCGGATGGTAATAGGCTTAATCGCCGGGCCTGATAATCCACCTGTGGGCCGGCCCAATCTCGATTTGCGGGTCTGGACGTCAATGCTCATGGCCTGGTAGGTATTTGCCACCGTCAGGGCATCCGCTCCAGCTTCTTCGGCCGCCCTGGCGATCACTCCGATATCTGTGACATTGGGCGAGAGCTTGACCCATAGTGGGCGGCGGGCGGCCAGGCGGGCGGCGGATACAACTTCCGAGACCATCTGGGGGTCGCTCCCGAACTGGATACCGCCGTGCGCCGTGTTGGGGCAGGAGATGTTGAGTTCGTAGGCCGCGAGCCCTTCCGCATCCTCGAGGATCCGGATCACGCCCACGTACTCATCGACTGTGTAGCCAAACACGTTTGCAATGACAGCAGTGCGGTATTGGCGCAACGCTGGCAGTTTTTCTGCTACAAAGGTGCGCACCCCCACATTTTGCAGGCCGACGGCATTGAGCATCCCGGAGGGCGTCTCGCACAGGCGAGGCGCCGGGGCCCCAGCAATCGGTTCGAGGGAAAGCCCCTTTACAACGACTCCGCCCAGGCGATTCAGATCCACGAGGTGGGCAAATTCGACACCGTAGCCAAAGGTGCCGCTGGCGGCCAAAATGGGATTGGAAAGGCGCAATGCGCCGACGTTTACGGAGAGGTCTACTGCGGCTGGCACAGTCACTCCCGAAATTCTAACATGCAGACTCTCGCGCCGGTGTGGAAGGCTTGTGGAAAAACCGCGGAAATCGGGCGGCCTTCCATAACGCGCGCTTCGAGACCGGCTGGCACTATGCTAGGATGTTCGCCCAATGCGCATCGTCGAAAAGACGCAGTTGATGACGGCGACGGAAATCGATCGCACCGTCCAGCGCCTGGCCCACGAAATCGTGGAAAAAAGCGGAGGCACTTCCAACTTGGCGTTGATCGGGATTCGCCGGCGCGGCGTTCCCCTGGCCAAGCGGATCGCGCAGGCGATGCGCGGCATCGATGGAGTGGACGTGCCGGTGGGAATTCTGGACATCACGCTGTATCGCGATGATCTTTCCAAAGTCGCTGCGCAGCCCGTCTTGCAGTCAAGCGACATTCCGTTTGCGGTAGACGACAAGGACCTGGTCGTCGTGGACGATGTGCTGTACACGGGGCGCACCATTCGCGCGGCCATGAATGGGCTTTTTGATCTGGGACGTCCGAAGCGCGTGCGCTTGTGTGTGCTGATCGAACGCGGGCATCGCGAATTGCCTATCGAGGCGTCCTTTGTCGGGCGCAGCGTGCAAACCAGCGACGCCGAGATCATCGAAGTTCGCCTGAATGAGATTGATCAGGAAGAGCGCGTCATGCTAGTCGAGCGCGTTCCCTGACGCCGGCCGCCGCTGTGACGCGCCCGGCCTAGATTTCGAGGATGGTTGTGCCATTTCGCTTCGGCCACATGCTAGGGATTGAACCGCTCAGCGCCGAAGAAATTTTATTTCTGCTGGACCAATCGAAACCCTTCCAGGAAATCCAGCGGCATCCATTGAAAAAATTGGCGACGCTGCGCGGGAAAACGGTGGCGCTGGCGTTTTTCGAGCCGTCCACGCGCACGCGCATCAGTTTCGCCACGGCGGCGGCGCGCCTCGGCGCGGACCAGATGAACCTGCAGGCGGAATCGTCGAGCCTAAAAAAAGGGGAATCGCTGCTCGACACCGTCCGCACTCTCGACGCGATGAAGCCGGATTGTATCGTAATGCGACATAGTTCCTCGGGCGCGCCGGATTTTGTGGCGCGGAATCTGTCCCTGCCGGTGATCAATGCCGGCGACGGCACGCACGAGCACCCCACGCAGGCGCTGCTCGATGCGCTGACGATTCGCGACCGGCGCGGCACGCTCGAAGGGCTGAACGTCACGATTCTCGGCGACATCCTGCACAGCCGCGTGGCGCGGTCGAACATTCACCTGCTCTCGAAATTCGGCTGCCGCATCACGCTGTGCGGGCCGGCCATGTGGCTGCCGCGGGAACTCGAGTGTCTCGTTCCCGCAGGCACCGCGATCCGGCGTGTCACGCGCATTGCGGAAGCCCTCGAAGACGCGGATGTCGTCATGACTTTGCGCGTTCAGCAAGAGCGGCTCCACGAACCGGCCCTGGCTCTCGATGAATATATCCTCCAGTACCAGCTCACTCCGGAGCGGCTGCGCATCGCCAAGCCGGATGCGCTGGTGATGCATCCGGGGCCGATGGTTCGCGGCCTGGAAATCGATCCCGCCGTGGCCGACGGGCCGCAATCCTGCGTGCTCGAGCAAGTCACCAACGGGCTGGCTGTGCGCATGGCCCTGCTATTTCTGATGATCGGCGGCGACACATCTTCGGAAAGGGAATCCTCACATGCTGCTGATTAGCAATGGACGCGTTCTCGATCCTGCCAGCGGGACCGATGCGCCGCGCGACATCCTGCTCGATGGAGATCGCATTGCCGCCGTCGCGCCTCACGGACAACTTGCGGCGCGCGCCAAGGGCGCGGAGATTTTTGATGCCAAAAATCTGATCGTCGCGCCGGGCTTTATCGATTTGCACTGCCATCTGCGCGAGCCGGGCGGCGAATCTTCGGAGACGATCGAAAGCGGCACGCGGTCTGCGGCGCGCGGCGGATTCACGGCCGTGTGCCCGATGCCGAACACGCGTCCCGTGAACGACAACGCATCCGTGACGCGCTCGATCCTGGAACGCGCCGCCGCGATCGCGAGCGTGCGCGTGTGGCCCATTGGCGCGGCTTCGCTCGGCAGCAAAGGCGAAGCGCTTGCGGAAATCGCCGCAATGAAGCAGGCTGGAATCGTCGCGGTTTCCGACGACGGGCGGCCCATCGCCACGGCGAAACTTTTACGGCAGGTGATGGAATATTGCCGCGCGCTCGATTTGCCGGTGATCGATCATTGCGAAGATAGCTCCCTATTTGCCGGCGCCGTGATGCGCGAGGGAATACAATCCACCAGGCTGGGCTTGCGCGGAATGCCCGCCGCCACGGAATCACTCGCCGTCGCGCGAGACGTGCAAGTGGGCGAGCTGACCAGTTGCCGCCTGCACATCGCGCATCTTTCGGCGCGCTCCTCACTTGAACTCGTGCGCGCCGCCAAGGCGAAGGGTTTGCCCGTCACCTGCGAAGTGACGCCGCACCACTTCACGCTCACCGATGAAGACGTCCAATACGACACGCGCTACAAAATGAATCCGCCGCTCGCTTCCCGCGAAGACCGCGACGCGCTCATCGCCGGGCTCGCCGACGGCAGCGTGGACGCCATTGCCACCGACCACGCGCCGCACGAGGCCGCGCTAAAAGACGTGGAATTTGACCGCGCGCCATTTGGCGTGACCGGTTTCGAGACGGCGATCGGCCTCGGGCTTGAGTTGGTGCACGCGGGAAAACTTTCGCTGATGCGCATGGTGGAATTATTCACGTCCGGGCCGGCGCGCGTCCTGGGGATCGAGCGCCGCATCGCGGAAAATGAGCCAGCCGATCTGACGATTTTTTCCACCGAACACAAATGGACATTCCGCGCGGAAGAGTCCGCCAGCAAGTCGCGCAATTCTCCGTTCGACGGGCGCAATTTCCGCGGCGCCCCCATGGCGACAATTGTCGCAGGCCGCATCGCCTACCAACGATAAGGAATCCACAGATGAACACAGATAAACACTGATAAAAGCAAAAAACCAGAAAATCAGAGGGCTAGCTCTTGCGACTTATCTATTCGCTTCAATTTAATCGCACATCATTCTTTTTCTTTAACAGTGTTTATCTGTGTTCATCTGTGGATTCTTACTTTTTGATTTTCTAGTGGGCGCCGGGTTCGGCGGCGGGGTGCATGCCGTGTTGCGGGACTTCGTGGACGCCGCGCGTGGGAGGTTCCTGGTGCACGCGGTAAAAATGATCGAGCGGGCCGGGGCCCTTGCCGATGGCGTAACCTTTTTCGATGGCTATCGTCACGTAGGCTTTTGCGAGTAACACAGCCTCTCGCAGCGGGCGCCCGCAGGCAAGCTGCGTGGCAATGGCCGACGCGAACGTGCATCCCGACCCGTGCGTGTTTTCACTTTTGAGGTGATCGCCGCCGAACCGGAGCACTTCCGTCCCATCAAAGAGAACGTCGATCGCTTTCTCCATGTGGCCGCCCTTGACGACCACGGCGCGCGCGCCGCGCTCGACGATTTTGCGCGCCGCGGCTTCCATCGCGGCGTGATCCTTGATCGGAATGCCGGACAGAACCTCGGCTTCGGCGATATTCGGCGTCACCACCGTTGCGCGTTTCAGCAATTCTTCACACATGTATTTAATTCCGCCCGCATCGATCAAATCGGTTTCGCCGGAAGTGGATTTCATCACCGGATCCAGAACGACGTTCGCGACCGCGGCGCGATCCAAAAACTCGGCGACCACAACGGCGTTCCCGCGATGGCCCAGCATCCCGATTTTAATGGCGGATATCTTGATGTCTTCCAGGAGCGAATCCAATTGGGCGCGCAATTCCGAGGCGGGAGTGTCATGCACGGATTTCACGCCCTGCGTGGATTGCACGGTCATCGCCGTGATGGCCGCGACGCCATAGCAGTTATGAGCGGCGATGGTTTTGAGGTCAGCCGCAATGCCCGCGCCGGCGGATGGGTCGAATCCCGCGATCGTCAGGACGATCGGGGGAGCCGCATTTACATGATTGGACAAATCTTCGAGTCCCTCCGCAACAAAAATCGCCCACAGACAAGTGGACCGGCCGCGCAAGAACGTCGCGCGAGCCGGCAAGTCGAAATGTACGCGCGTGGTCGCCCACGCGCAACATCTTTTTTCCCGCGCGTGACTGATTCGAGAAATTCGCGCCGGCAATCGAAGCCGATGGAGGGCTCATTTGAAACAGGCACGAGGGATGATTGACTCATCTTTGGTTCCTCGTATAGCATCATTCTACTTGCTATGAAAAAGACTCACTTCCGCTTCAATATTTTTTTGCGCCCGGAACCCGAAGGTGGCTTCACGGCAATTGTGCCCGCGCTGCCTGGCTGCGTCACTTACGGCCGCACGTTAAACGAAGCCAAGAAAATGGCGAAGGACGCGATTTGTGGCTACATCGAGAGTCTAAAAAAGCACAAGGAACCGATCCCCACCGACGACGAAACCTTGGTCGCCTCCCTGGATCTCGATTATGCGCAAGCTTCGCGCCGTTAAACTGGGCCACCCGTGGCGAGTTGCACCAAGCGGTCCATCTGTCGACAGGTAATTCTCTTCCCAGCGCGAGTTGCCGGAATCTTCTCGTCGAAAGTGCTTTTTATCTGAGCATCGCTCAACTGGCGCGGGTCTTTCAGATTGACGAACTCAGCCTCGGTAGCGAGGAAAACTGACCATCTACCCACTCGAGGGCGGTAGAATGCATCCCACAATCGAACGGCATCCTTGAAGTCGATGTCTACCCCTATCCGGTCCTTAATTTTCTTCGGGGCGTCACCGTCAGTGAATTCAAATGAATTCGGCGGATTCCCATCAACAAAGCAGTTGCTGGGGAGGGGCTCATACTGTTTCTCGTACCAAGCAGCGGCATCCTTATGAGAGTTGAAGCGCTGAATGACACGAAGAACCGCAACCAAGCGCCGGCCGGATTCGCGATCACCCGGATACTTTCGCTTAACCGTCAGGTATGCGATTCGATCGCCGACCTTCCTGTGCGGCGCGAATTTCCCGGCTCGGCAAATTGCAGTGATCGATGGAAATCGGGATTCAAAGTCAGGCTCGCGACGACAAGACCCGTCAATGAACGGTAAGAGATGATGTTGTCGGATGGCCTCTTGGCCAGCGCGCGTCTTGACCAGCGGATGATACGTCGTCAGAAAACAGGGTTCTGCCATCTTCTCGCTCCGATCAAAGGCCAAGGCATCCCACAGATCGTGAGTTTTAGAAAATGCGGGGCAGTCCGCTGCGGAATATCGCGGGTTGCGTTCAGGGAAATAAGCCGCGGACTAAAGTGGCGTCGGCGACGCGGCCTACGGCGAGAATGTATGCGGCTGCGCGCGGGTAAACATGACACTTGCGCATCGTTTCGTGCACGTCGTTAAACGCGCGTCGCATCACGAATTCCAGCTTGGAATTCACTTCCTGCACCTGCCAGAAAAATCCCTGCAAATCCTGCGCCCACTCGAAATAGCTGACCGTAACGCCGCCAGCATTCGCAAGAATGTCGGGCACGACAAACACGCCCTTGCGCGAAAGAATTTCGTCCGCGTGCGGCGTGGTGGGTCCGTTGCCGGCTTCGGCGACGATTTTCGCCTTGATCTGGTCGGCGTTGTGCAAGGTGATGACATTTTCGAGGGCCGCGGGAACCAGGATGTCGCACTTCAGCGCCAGAAGTTCGTCGTTGGAGATGCGGGACGCGCCGGGCATGCCGACGACCGTGCCCGAACGCTCCTTATACCGCAAGGCGCGCAGCGGATCGATACCGCGCGGATTGTGCACCCCGCCGCGGGAATCGCTGATCGCGATAATTTTCGCTTTCTTCTCCGCAAAGAGCCGCGCCACTGCCGAGCCGACATTGCCAAAGCCTTGAATGGCAACCGTCGCGCCACGCAAAGATATTTTCTTCACCTTGCAGGCTTCCTCGACGACGTACAGGACGCCGCGGCCGGTCGCGTCCGCGCGTCCTTCGGATCCGCCAATCGAAACCGGTTTGCCGGTCACGACGCCCGGAGCCGCATGGCCGACCGTCATGGCGTAGGTGTCCATAATCCACGCCATGGTCTGCGCGTCGGTGTAAACATCCGGCGCGGGGATATCGACTTCCGGTCCGATGATCGGCTGAATTTCCGCGGCGTAGCGGCGCGTCATACGCTCGAGTTCGCCCTTGGACATACGCTTGGGATCGCAAACGATGCCGCCCTTGGCGCCGCCGTACGGGAGATTTACCGTCGCGGTTTTCCAGGTCATCCAGGCGGCCAGGGCCTTCACTTCATCGAGGGTGACGTTCGGGTGATAGCGCAGTCCACCCTTGGCCGGCCCGCGCGAGACATTGTGCTGCACGCGGAATCCCGTGAACACTTTGGTTTGCCCATTGTCCATTTTCACCGGGACAGAAACTTCCATGATGCGCTTCGGCGTGCGCAGGATCTGGCGCAGCCCCGGATCGAGCTTCAAGTATTCCGCCGCCATGTCAAACTGGATTTGCGCGATGCGAAACGGGTTCAGGTCTTCGCGCGGAGCCATCCGCGGAAGGATGGGTTGAGGGACCGCTTTCAAAACCGTGGCCATGGACGTTTCTCTCCTTGAGTATCGCGACTACGCACTGGCCGCGCGCTGCGAAGAGCGCTGATACCGCGCGCGACACTCGGCAGAACAGAAGTGCAACACCTGGCCCGCTTGCTCCAAGGGAAATGAAATCTCAGGTGAGACGTACGTGCCGCACCAGGGATCGCGATGCAAGGGAATCGCGGAGCGCGTGTCTTGCGGGTGAGGCACGGACGCCGGTCCTGAATTTCCCAGGGCCCGCGCGAGCAGCTTACGCATCAGCCACGCCAGCCTTCGACTCACCCACCGATCAATTCGCTCTTGTAAATTCACCCGCTCGACGCTTCCCAGCGGCTCGTCGTGGCCCAGCCTGCCGCGCGTGTTCTCCGGTCACCCACTCCGATTGCATTCCGAAGAACCAGGCGGGCCGAAGCCCCTTGAATGGTTAACTGCTCCTGTTTAAAGCGCGAATGTTGATCGCGCGATAACCCGAGTGTAGTCAACCCGGAAAAGCGGTGTCAACCAAAGAACCGGGATATTTTGGGCGCAGATGCTCTGGAAACACGCCTCTTAAGGTAATTGATAAGGGAAATCCAAGTAAGTCACTCATATTAGGACACTTAACGTGGGAATGGTGCGAAGCGACCAGGGAAAAGAAAGTTTGTGCCACGACTGCCGAGGAGGCCTCAAATCCCTCTAAGACGCGAGAATGTGCCAGCCGAAGCGGGTCCGCAGCCTTTCAGGGAAGTAGACAGCAAATTCAAAGCTTTGCGGGGATACGGTCGGTTCCCAAATAGGAATGTAGCGATTCCGGGATCAGCACGGAACCGTCGGCTTGCTGATAATTTTCCATGATCGCAAGCCAGGTGCGTCCCACGGCTAGGCCTGAGCCATTTAGTGTGTGGACGAATTCGCTCTTGCCGCCCTTGGGCTTGAAGCGGATGCCGGAGCGGCGCGCCTGAAACGATTCGGTGTTGGAGCAGGAGGAAATTTCCATGAACTCGTTTGCGGAGGGGAGCCACACTTCGATGTCGTAAGTTTTTGAAGAAGCGAAACCCATGTCGCCGGTGCAGAGTCCCACGACGCGGTAGTGCAGGCCGAGTTTTTGAAGAACCTGTTCGGCGTTGGCGACGAGCGATTCGAGCTCTTCGTAACTCTGGTCCGGGCGAGTGAATTTAAACATTTCCACTTTTTGGAATTGGTGCTGGCGTTTGAGGCCGCGCGTGTCCTTGCCGGCCGCGCCGGCTTCGGAGCGGAAGCACGCTGTCCACGCGCAAAGCTTGATGGGCAGCAGCTCGGCATCGAGCGTTTCGTCGCGATAGAAGCTGGTGAGCTCGACTTCGGCTGTCGGCGTCAGCCACAGGTCCGTGCCTTCGAGATGAAACATGTCGGCTGCGAATTTCGGCAACTGGCCCACGCCGGTGAGGGCCGCCGTGTTTACGAGGAACGGCGGGAGAATTTCGGTGTATCCGTTTGCCGCATGCGTATCGAGAAAGAACGCGGCCAGGGCGCGCTCGAGGCGCGCGCCGAGGCCGCGATAGACCGCAAAACGCGCGCCGGCCATTTTCACCGCGCGCTGGAAATCGAGGATCCCGGCGCTCTCGGCGATTTCCCAATGCGGACGCGGCTTGAAACCAAATTTCGGCGGAGCGCCCCAGCGGCGTACCTCGACATTCGCCGCGGCGTCGTGCCCGACCGGGACTGAGCTGTGCGGGCGATTCGGAACGGCCAGCATGAAGTCGGCGAGCCGCGCGTCTAATTCAGCGATGCGCTCGTCGGCCAGCTTGATTTCCTCCGACACTTGCTTCATTTCCGCCAGCAATGCGGAGACGTCTTCACCGGCCTTTTTTCGGCGCGGGATTTCCTCGCTGGCCTTGTTGCGCTGGGCTTTCAATCGCTCCGCGGCGGTAATTCGTTCGCGGCGCTCCTGATCGATCGCGCGAAAGGCGGCGAAATCGATGGCGACGCCGCGGTTGGCCGCCATCTGTTCAAATTCTCCGAGGTGTTCGCGAAAATATCCAAGGTCGTGCATGCGGGATAGAATACATGAAGAGAGGTGATTCGTGACTCGTGATTCGTAAATCGTGGAGGAGAGTCAGCAGTTGAGAGTTGAAGATCTGAAGGCACATGGCGGGACTAGGCCGTCCGGAAACTCTCAACTCGGAACTGTTAACTCTTAACTTCGCGCCTCTCACGGCTTCGCTTTTGGCCAACCTTTGACGTGCTAGCATAAACCGGAGCCGAAAATGCCGGACCAAATCCAGACTGAGGAAGCATTCGCCAAGCCTGCGCGACGAGCGCCAGGGGACTTTGAATTTATCCGCCATCACGTCGAGGGCCCGGTAGCGCGCCTCACGCTGCAACACCCCGAACACAATTTATTGAATGAGCAGATGCTCCGCGAACTCGCGGACGGCATTGGGATGGTCGCTGAAAATGGCGCGGTGAAGCTGATCGTTCTGGACGCAGCTGGAAAAGTTTTTTCCGCGGGCGTGGACATTGGCGAGTACACCGGGGAGCGCGCGTTTTCGATGCTGGACGCGTTTCACGCCGCATGCATCGCCATGGGGGAAGCCCGGCAGCCGGTGCTCGTGATCGTGGACGGCGCGGCTATCGGCGGCGGCGCGGAATTAGTGGCCTACGGGGATTTGGTGGTGGCCACGCCGCGCGCGCGGTTTGCCCTGCCGGAAATCACCATTGGAATGTTCCCTCCGCTGGCTTCGACAATGTTTCCGCACATCGTCGGCCCAAAGCGGGCGCTCGAACTCGTGCTGACGGGCGAAGCCATCTCCGCCGAACGCGCGCGCGACCTCGGCCTTGTGAATCGCCTGGTCCCGGAAGCGCAATTGCAAGCCGCGGTGAACGAACTCATCGGAAAGATCACGGCGCAATCCGGTGCGGTGTTGGGCATGGCCAAGAAAGCGGTCCTCGGCGGGATGGGAATGTCCCTGCGCGACTCGTTGCATAATTCGATGAACATTTTCCTGAACGAACTTTACCGCCTCGAGGATTCCCAGGAAGGATTGCGCGCGCTGCTTGAAAAACGCCAGCCACAGTGGAAGAATCGTTAGGTACGCTGAACGCGTCTCCCCGCCGCGCGGGAGATCCGTATGGACGATCCGCAAAACATCCCTGAACCAAATCCCCCCGAAGAGTCCGTCGATCCCCGCGCCGTGCCTGAGCCTATACCGCCGGCTGAACTGACTGCCGCGATGGTCCCGCAGAGCGTGCCGGCCGGGGATGGACGGACAGCAATTGTGGCGCAGGAGGATGCGGCGTCACGAAGGCGCAGTTTCCGCCACAACTTATTTTTGCTGCTTTCGCTCGCGCTGGCCGCGTTTATTTTGACGTCGTGGATCCTGGTTCGCGTCGACGCGCCATTCGGCATCTTCTCCACCGGCCCTCAGGAAATCGTTCGCGCACAGCTCCGCGCGCTCGATCGCGGCGAACTGCGCCCGGCCTACGACATGTTTTCGGCCCGCTACCGCGGACAAGTTTCTTTTGACACCTGGCACGAGCTGTTCGTGAAGCACTGGCGGATGTTTCATGCGGACGTGGTGCGCGCGGAAACCCCGGCGTACGACGGTCCGGGCGTCACGCTGGAAATCTATCTCCATGGCGCCGACGACAAAGATTACCGCGCGCGCTTCACGCTGATCCGCACGGATGGCCGCTGGTGGATCGACGATGTTCACTGGACGCAAGAGGCGGACGAGCGCGACTTCTCGCGCACCTAAGCTCTCGACGCGCCGGATTTCTTAGTCCCCCTGATGGGCGGTGGTGTGAATTTGAAATTCCGGTCTAGTTTGCTGCGCCCGATTCTCCGAGGCACTTTCGGCTCCTCGTGGTGCTAGTGTCGAGTACACCGTCACCCGCCCGCAATCAGCAGTAACCGCTAACGGAGCGTACGATTTCCAACAACAGTTGCCCCGCGTCATCACGAACATTGCAGTTGTTGTCCTGTTACGGCGTTATACGATCAAGGGCATCACTTCACGCTCGGCGCTAATGATTGCATTCGATCCTTGTTTATCTTAAGCACGATGCCAGCATTGCGGTCGGCAACTTCGCTCACCTTATATTCGGCCGACGTGCCCAGCACCTCTGCCACCTCAGAAGGCGTCAACTTGTAGTCCTCAGTGAGCCACTGCGCCATGCCCGTTGTGGCCATGCGGAGAGCGTCGTCCAGCGAGCCGCCCAGCCCCATTGCTATGATCTCGGTGGCCGACTCCACCCTCGGCCCCATCAGGCGCTTCTCCGGAATCACGTCCACTGTGAACTCCACATCCATTGAGGTTTCGAGCGCATTGCCGTTGAGCTCGCCGTCGCCCTGAGCCGCGTGGCCATCGCCGACATAGAGGAGAGCCCCGGGGACATACACTGGTAAAAACACTGTTGCTCCCTCTACGATCTCGTTGAAGTCCATGTTTCCGCCCCAGACGCCGGAGTCTCCCGTTGCCGGGGCCGCCACAGGGTTCGGCGCGGCGACCGCAACGCAGCCCAGCATGGGCCGTAGTGGAACGGAGTATCTCGCCAGATGCTCGCCGGGCTTCTCCAGAGTGGCCACGCCTCGTTGAGCGTCCAGATGCCAGCGCACTGGCTTTCCTCCGTCCTTCATCTTCACGGCGAGATCATTGTCCAAGCCACGACTGACCACTAGGTCGTCACTGACGGCCCAATTGCGATTCAGACGCAGCCGCGTGAGGCGCACCACCAGGGTGTCGCCGGGCTCCGCTGTCTCAACGTAAAAAGGTCCCGTCTCCGGATTGCCACCCAGCACACGCGCGACGCCGTTTTCGTCCATTCCTCCCGCGTCAACGGTAGTGGTGTGGATGGTGTCCCCTGGAGAGACCGTTAGCGCCGGTTTGTTTGCTGCCGAAAATTCCCGATAAAAAGCTGTTGGGATAAATTCATGCCTTTGCGGAGCCCCAGGTCGGCGCTGCGGAACGAGCGTGGCATTAAACGGGAGAGTCCTAGCTGGCCCCGGGTCGTTCGTGTTGGCAAATACCAACGTTCCAGAAATGGCGTTGTCTTGGATCGCCCCTCTACATTCCACCGTGCCACCCTGCTCGCCTTTGACCACAAAACTGATGGCATTGCCCTGGAGAGTCCCCTCCAATGGGTTTCCCCGAAATGTACCAGTGAGCTTGTCTCCGTCCTGATTCAGCTTCAGAGAAAAGTTAACTGATGTGCCGTAAAAGTCCGCGCTGACCGACCATCGTCCGGAGACAACAGAGTTGACGGGACGTGTCCGCCCCTGCGCACTCTGTCCACGAGAGTCTCGCGCCAGCGGAGTCCCAAGAACAAGAAGCAGAAGGAATAGAACCTTGCGCATGCGCACCTCCAGGTTCGCTCGGCTTGCAGGAGTTTACTATTTCAAACAAAATTCGACCAGGGATTGTACCGACAACTCGAGGATCTATATCAAGCGGGTAGGCTTATCTGCTCAAAGTCGCGGTCACGCGGCGCTGTAGTTGGATTACCGGACAAGTGATTCCGGTTCCCGAAAACGGCTCGTGAGATTCACGGACGAAATTCCGGGCGGGTCGTCGTACTTACGGAAGTCGAGTCCAGAACGCAGTGCGGTGTTCGTGGAGAAAGTCCGTCTGGCTCTTGAAGGGCTATGTTGACACCCGCCATCGCGCAACATAGACTGCCATTCGACATTTAGCAGGTTTGGGAAGCGGGGAAGGCCGTGAGAATCGGCCACGGTCCCGCCACTGTGATCGGCGAAACACCGAAAGTCAGGACACCCTCCCAGGCCGTTGCAGCCGGCGCTCTTCGCGAGAAAGGGTGCGGCATGATGGGCCTCGTGTTTCTCGCGAGGCTTTTTTTATTGCGGAAAATCGGATCGATGAAATTCAAATCAAACCCGGGTGCAGTGAACGAAATGGCCGCGAATTCCCGGAAGGGCCGCGCCGCCGAACTGTGTACCTGGTCAATGCGTGAGATCGGTCTGGTAGCACAGGCACTCTTGCCTGTGCGGGTCATGTCAGCTGCGGGAAAAAAGCGCATAGGCAAGAGCGAGCTTGCGGAAAAAGTCTCTCCCCACTTTTGTCATTCCGAGGTCGCCGCGGCGACCGAGGAATTTCTCTTCGAGTTAACCCCAAGAAAAGAAAGAGAGATTCCTCGGTCGCCGCGGCGACCTCGGAATGACAAAAAAAATTGCATTTTGCGGAGCCTAAAGAATGCGTGTATTGCCTATTTCGTTTTCCTGCTTCTCTGTGCCGATATGCGAGCAGCGCAAACGCCAATGGATCAGCTCACGCCTCAGAAAAGCATTCGCGCATCGCGTACCTATACGGACGAAGTTGGCAGGCGCGTGCAAATTCCGCAGGAAGTGGATCGCGTCGTCTCGCTTGCGCCGAACCTCACGGAAATTGTTTTTGCGTTGGGGGACGGGAATCATTTGGCCGGCGACACTGATTTTTGCGATTACCCGGCGGAGGCTTTGCAGAAGCCGCATGTGGGCGGGCCTGTGAATCCAAATCTGGAAGAGATCGTTGCACTCATGCCGGACCTGGTCCTCGCCACGAAGTCGATCAACCGGCGCGAAACGGTGAACGCCCTGGATCGCATTGGCTTGCCGGTGTACGTGACGGACCCTCATTCCGTTGAGGAGATGATCGCCTCCGTGGAACACCTTGGCAACGCGCTGGGCGCGGAAAAATCGGCCGCCATGCTGGCCGAGGATCTGCGCGGGCGCCTCTCCGATCTTGACCGCCGGCTCGCCGGCGCCGCGCCGCGCCGCGTGCTTTTTGTTGTGTGGACCGATCCATTGATTTCGGTTGGGCGCGACACGTTTATTGCGGACGCCTTGCGTCGCGCGGGCGGCCGTTCCGTCGTGGTAACGAAAACCGAGTGGCCGCATGTCAGCCTTGAAGAAATTGTCCGGCTTCAGCCGGAAGTTCTGGTTTTTGCAAGCGCGCACGCCGGAGACACGCAGCGCGACATCGACGCGCTGCGCACACTTCCCGGCTGGAGAAATCTTGACGCGATGCGGCATGGCAACATCGTAGTCGTCAGCGACGCCATCAATCGACCCGCGCCGCGAATGGTGGACACCATCGAGCGCCTCGCGCGCGCGCTTCATCCGGAAGCATTTACTTCGCGCGCCGTGCCGCCCGCGGATGGTGGCGCAGTCCGCCGCGGCGGACTGTGGGGGTTCGTGTCTGCAAGGACCAAACCCCACAGTCCGCCGCGGCGGACTGCGCCACTGCCCTCCACGGATTCCAATCCGATCATCCCCGCTCCAACGATCGAAGAGGCTTGCGCATGCGCCCGCTGACCATCAAGCGATTGCTGTGGACCTGCGGCGGCCTCTCGGTGTTGCTGCTGGCTAGTGTGGTTCTCGCTCTGAAGCTGGGCGCCGTGCCCATCTCCGTTACCGACCTCGTCTTGGATCTCGGACGGATTGCCATCGGCCGGGCCAACGAATTGCCGACCGAGTACCGCCTGATTGTTTTTGATTTGCGCCTGCCGCGCATTTTGCTCGGGATTTTGGTGGGCGCGGCGCTTTCGGTTGCGGGCGCGAGTTTCCAGGCATTGCTGCGCAACCCGCTGGCCGATCCTTATGTGCTGGGTGTTTCGAGCGGCGCGGCGCTGGGCTCGATCCTCGCGCTCATCATCGCGCCGGGGTTTGCGCTGGTCACGCCGCTGGGCGCTTTTATTGGGGCCATCGCGACGATTGCGGGGGTTTATTTTCTGGGCCGTCGCGAGGGCCAGCTTGACAGCACGACGCTCTTGCTCGGCGGCATCATCTCCGCGTCATTTTTTTCCGCGATCATCATGTTTCTGATGACGACGCTCACCGGGCGCGACCTGCGCGGCATGGTCTTCTGGCTGATGGGAGATTTATCCACGCCGGTGTCCTCCACGATGCAGTGGATTTTCATGGTGGGACTCGTCGCGGGCATTGGCGCGATTTACAGCACGTCCGCGGATTTGAATTTGCTGCTCACGGGCGAGCGCGAGGCCACGCATCTGGGCGTGGATGTGACGCGCGTCAAACTCGTCGTGTACGTATCCGCGTCGCTCTTGACGGCGCTGGCCGTATCCGCCAGCGGCGCGATCGGCTACGTCGGCTTGCTCGTCCCGCACGCGGTGAGGCTTATCTTCGGATCGGATTACCGGCTGCTGATTCCGGCTTCGGCTCTGTGCGGCGCGATAGCCATCGTTCTGGCCGATACGCTCGCGCGCACCATCGTGCCGCCGACGGAATTGCCGGTTGGCGCGATGACGGCCATGGCCGGAGCGCCGGTGTTCATCTATCTGTTGCGTCGAGGACTGCGATGAGCGCGCCTGACACTTTCGCGCAAACGGCCGGCGGGCGCGAGGAGCGGCCACACCGCGAACAAGCGGTGCGGCTCAACGTCGAGCAAGCGAGCTACGCCTACTCGGCGAGCGAACAATCCGCTCCGACGTTCACGTTGGCCGCGACCAGTTTCCAGGCGCGCGAGCGCGAAATCGTCGCCATCCTCGGCCCCAACGCCAGCGGTAAATCGACGCTGTTGCGGCTGATCACGGGAACGATCGCGCCGCTTTCCGGGCGTGTAGAACTGGACGGCGAGGAAACCAGCAGGCTCGATGTGAGAACGCGCGCGCAGCGGATCGCGGTCGTGCACCAGGAAAGCCCGATCGTCTATCCCGCCCTGGCGGGAGATTTTGTGCTGCAAGGCCGCTTTCCGTACGGGCGCGCGCTGCGATTTGCGAATCCCGAGGACATCGAAATCGCCCGCAACGCTCTCGCGCAGGTGGGCGCGGAACACCTGTCGAAACGCACGATTGGGGAACTTTCCGGCGGCGAAAAACAGCGCGTGATTTTGGCGCGGGCTCTGGCGCAACAGCCTCGGCTGATCCTGCTGGACGAGCCCACTCTGCATCTGGACATCGGCGCGCAGGTGGAATTGCTCGAACGCTTGCGCCAACTCGCGCAGGAGAACCGCTACACGGTTGTGGTCGTGACCCACGAGCTCGGGCTCGCCGCTGAATTCGCCGACCAGGTGGTGTTGCTGCAGCTTGGGCGCTGCCTGCGCGTCGGCTCGCCCGCCGCCGTGTATCAAAAGGAATTACTGGAGCAAGTGTTTGACGCGCCGCTGGATGTGGAACTCGGTCCCGCGGGAAGGCCGCGCGTGAATTTGCGCGCTCGCCGCGGCGAGGACATTACCTAGCGCACGAAATGCCGGACTGCAAAGACTTTTTGCAATGCGGTGTTGCAGAAACAGGTAGCACAGGCTTCAGCCTGTGCTACCGTTCACCCGGAGCAATGCGATGAACCGGCCAAGCCGGGACGCGCAACACTCCACCACACTGACCGCAGACTCCGTGCCGGGAAGACGGTGCAAAACCGTCGCCGACGCGCGACTGTAAGGCGGGAAAAATTCCGCGCGAGCCACTGTCCTGAATTTTGCAGGGCGGGAAGGCCGCGCGGCGAAGTTCCGCCAAGCCAGGAGACCGACGGAGTCCGCAACCGCGAAAGCCGGAAACGATCCCGGACACGCGGACAACCTTTGCCTCCCGCGCGAGCCGGGAGAGGAGGCTCCTCATGCGTTTTTCCGTCCGTGCATTGTTTTTTTGTATCTCCGTTTTCTTGGTCCTCACGTCTGTTGCTCCCCGCTCCGTAGCACAAACGCAAACCGCCAGAATTTCCGGCATCGTCACCGACCCGCAAGGATCAGTGATTGAGGAAGCTCAAATCAGCGCCGAATCCATTCCTCCGGCAGGTCCACCGGCGCACGGCGTTTCCGCTAGCGATGGCCGATTTATTTTGACACTCCCGCCGGGGCGCTATCGCGTCACGATTGCGCGCGATTCGTTCGCGACGGTCGCGCAGGAAATTACGATCGCAGCGGGAGAAACGCGCGAGCTGCAAGTTCGCCTGGCGCTCGAGCCGCTCTCGTCGAAAGTGGACGTCACTGCGCAGGCGCTGCCGCTGGATGCGGAGTCTTCGCCTGCGCCGCTCACCATCATCACGCGCGAACAGATCGATCAGCGCGTCGCGACTTCACTGCCCGATTTGCTGGCGACGCAGCCGGGTTTCAGCCTCGGACGCACGGGAGCGGAGGGCGGGTCGGCATCGCTGTTCTTCGATGGCGGCAATTCAAATTACACAAAAGTGCTGGTGGACGGGGCGCCAGCCAATTCACCGGGCGGCCTCATCGATTTCTCCAACTTCACGCTCGACAACATCGACAAAATTGAAGTGGTCCACGGCGCCGAAAGCGCGCTCTATGGATCGGACGCGATGGATGGAGTAATCCAAATCTTCACGCATCGCGGCACGACGCGCATTCCGGAATTCACCGCGTTCGCGGACGGCGGCAACTTCGCCACGGGCCACGGCGGCGCGAACCTTTCCGGCCTGCTTGGACGATTCGATTATTCCGCCGGTGTTTCCGATCTCGAAACGGATGGCCAGGGCCTGAACGACGCATTCCGCAATCGAACACTTTCCGGAAATTTTGGATGGCGCATTTCCGATACCGCGCGCATAAGCCTCGGCCTGCGCGATAACGACAGCGAGGCAGGCACGCCCGGCCCAACGGCCCAAGGGCAGACAGCAAACCCCACGAACAGCATCGCTCTGCAAAATTTCAGCGCGGGCCTGCACGCGGACTTTGCAACGGGCTCGCACTGGCATCACCAGTTGAGCGGCACCGAACTATATTCCCGCGAATTCAATTACGATCCCCCTTTTTCAACATTCTATCAATATGACCGCGCCGGCTTCACGGGACAGTCCACGTATCTGCTCAAAGGATTCGGAGTCACGGCCGGATACGAATATGAAATAGAAAACGGATTTGTCAGCACCACTGCGCAGGAAGGGCTTAGTTTGGCGAAGACTCACGCGCGCCGGAATAATCAAGCAGGTTTCCTGGATGCCCGCTGGCAGCCCATTGTGAGACTAACGCTGAGCGCCGGCGCGCGCGCCGAAGACAACGCTTATTTCGGCACGCGGGTTATGCCGCGCGCGGGCGCGTCCTACGCTCTGCGAATCGCTCAGGGCGCGCTGGGTGACACGCGCCTGCGTGCATCCTATGGACAGGGAATCGTGGAACCCAGGTTCGATCAGTCCTACGGCAACGATCCCTGTTTTCCCGGCAATCCCAATCTGCTTCCTGAGCAAAGCCGAACGGTACACGCCGGCTTCGAACAAAAGATGGCTTCGGATCGCGTGCGCTTCACCGCCGACTATTTTGACAGCCGCTTTCACAACATCATCGGCTTCCTCTACGGCGCGCCTTCGGCCGGGTGTTTAGGCATCATTGGCAATCCCCTTGGCAATCCTTATGTCGCGGGCACTTTTTTCAACACGGACTTGGCGGTCGCGCGCGGCGGAAACTTTTCCGGCGAAGCACGCATTACGCGTTGGCTCAGCGCAAGCGCAAACTACACGTACGACGCCACGCGCACGCTCACCGCGCCTACCGACCTCCTTAATATTGATCCCAACTATCTGATCGGCAGCCGCCTGCTGCGCCGGCCGGTAAATTCCGGGAATATCACGCTCAACGCGAACTATTGGCGGATGAACTGGAACGCCTCCGGATATTTCACCGGCAGGCGCTTGGACTACAATTATCCAGGGCAGGCCATCGACCCAGGCTACGCGCTCATCAATCTCGCGGCGACTTACAACGTCGCGCGCGGCTTCAGCGTCTACGGCCGCATTGCCAATCTCGCCAACAAGCAATATCAAGAGGCGTACGGCTTTCCAGCGCTCGGGCGCGAGTTTCGCATCGGCGTGAAATACACGACGCGCCATGAGTGACGCTCGCGTGCCGGAAGACGTGCTCTTCTGCTGGAGCGGAGGAAAAGACAGCGCGATGGCGTTGCACGCGTTGCGGGCGGCGGGCGACTGCCGCATCGCCGCGCTGCTCACGACCATTACCGAGGAGTACGACCGCATCAGTATGCACGGCGTGCGCCGCGCGCTGCTCGAACGGCAGGCCGAATCGCTCGGCCTGCCGCTTCACCCCGTCCTGATTCCTCCGCAATGCATCAATGCAATCTACGAAGAGCGCATGAAGGAAGCGCTCGCAATGCATTTCGCGCGTGGCGTGCGGCGTGTGGCCTTCGGCGACATTTTCCTCGAAGACCTGCGCGTTTACCGCGAGAAAAATCTTGCGCAGATTGGTATGCAGGCGCTGTTTCCCATCTGGAAGCGCGACACACGCGAACTTGCCCGGGAATTTGTGCGCCTGGGTTTCCGGGCGATCACCGTCTGCGTCGATCCGCGCGTTCTCGATGCGTCCTTCGCGGGGCGCGAGCTGGAAGCATCCTTCTTCGCCGATTTGCCGCCCGGCGTGGACCCCTGCGGCGAGAACGGCGAATTCCACACGTTCGTCTTCGATGGCCCCGTTTTTAAGACGCCGATCGCGATTCGCGTTGGCGAAAAAGTTTTGCGCGACGGGTTTTGCTTCTGCGATCTGATGCCGGAATGAGAGGGGACAATTTTGCAATCGAACATGGAAAATGAAAACTCGATCCATCCCCGCGCGGCGTTGATCACGGGCATTGTTCTTGCCGCGGCCGCGCTCCGCATCGTTCCACATCCAATGAATTTCGCGCCGATCGGCGCTCTGGCGTTGTTTGGCGGGGCCTATTTCTCAAGCAAGCGCGCAGCAGTTGCCGTCCCGCTTCTCTCGCTTGTCGCGGGCGACATTTTCATCGGCTTTCACCGGCTAGTTCCTTACGTGTACGCAAGTTTTCTTGTGAGCGTTGCCATTGGATTCTGGCTGCGACGAAAGAAGTCCGCATCCCGCATTGGCGGAGCCACAGTGGCCGGCGCAATTCAATTTTTTCTGGTCACCAATTTCGCGGTGTGGGCGTCATCGATCGGAAGCTATGCGAAGAATTTGGGCGGCCTGGCCGAGTGTTATATCGCGGGCCTGCCATTATTCTGGAACACGCTGGCGGGTGATGCGTTCTATGTCGCGGTCCTGTTCGGCGGCATGGCCCTGGCGGAGAAACGGTTCCCTGCGCTGCGGGAACCGCTCGCCGCTGAGGCCGGCCAGTAGCTGTCTTTCCACTGATCTGGGTGCAAGCCGTTCTACTTCAGTTTCTCGGCAACTTTCGCGATGCCGGCGTCCGCGCACGCTTCATCCTTATCGCCGCCGGGTGCGCCGCTGACGCCGATCGCGCCAATGGTTTCTGTCCCCGCTTTGATCGGAACGCCGCCGGCCATCAAGACCGTACCTTCGACGTTCGGCGGAGGCGTCATAGCCCCAAAGGCCTTGGCGGTTTCCGCCGAAGTTCTTCGGAAAAACAGCGCCGTGTATGCCTTCTTCCGGCTGAGATCGGGCGTGCCCGCGCCGGAACCGTCGTCACGGAGAAAGGCCTTGAGCAGGCCGCCATTGTCGATAATTGTCACGCTGACGCGGTAACCATTGGCCCGGCATTGCGCAATTGTCGCCTGCGCCATGGTTTGCGCCATTTCCACCGAGATCACTTTTTGCGTGAGCAGATCCTGCGAGAGCGCGGCCATCGAGAACGCGCCGGCGAGCACGAACGCAGCAACAGCCAATACTGGAAAACGAATGTGGGACATTGAAGTTGCCTCCAAGCATCGACGATGCGATGAGGAACGCATCCTACAAGCATCGCCAAACCGAAGTCAACGGAGGAACGCTGATTTATCTCGGCCTGGATTTCGATAGCGTAGATCGCACGCAGGAGTTTTCTATCCGCTCGCCTTTTTCATTGACGGCATTAAAGGAGGAGTAAATTATCTTGCATTCTTTTCGCTCAGGCGTTACATAGGCTAGTCATGGCACAACGCCTGTGTTCGTTTGTACTCCTGATGATCGGTACCCTATGGGGATTATCGGCCCCGAGCCAAGCTCCGTCTGGCGCCGCCCCGCCGGTTGGCGACTATTCCAAGGAAGCAGCCGTAGGGGAACTCATTTCCGTCAAGGCCAACTTTGAAAACGATGGCACGTCTACCCAGGAGCTTACGCTTAGAGCGCGCATCCAGTCCGATGCGGGAGTAAAGCGCTATGGCTTGCTGACGTTCACATACCAAGGCGCGACCCAAACGATCGAAGTGGTGTATTTGCGAGTGCGCAAACCGGACGGGTCGGTCGTCGTGACCCCGCCGGACAACATTCAAGATCTGGATGCCGGCATCACGCGGGAAGCCCCATTTTATAGTGACCTGAGGGAAAAACATGCAGCCGTGAAGGGACTTAGTGCTGGTGACACGCTGGAATACCAGGTTCGCTGGCACACTACCAAGCCACTGGCGCCAGGGCAATTCTGGTACGACTACAATTTTGAGCATGAGGCCGTCGCGCTGGATGAACAATTGCAAGTCAGCGTGCCCCGGGACCGGCCCATCAGAATGAAGAACTCGTCGGTCAAACCCGCCGTCACCGAAGCAGAGGGCCGGCGTATCTACTGGTGGAAAACTTCTAACCTGGAAAACCATTCCAAGGAAAACGAGGCCAGCAAGACGATCGATGCGAACCTTGGCCGATCGCCTCAGCCCGACGTGCAGATCAGCAGTTTTCAAAGCTGGGAGGAAGTGGGCAAGTGGTACTGGGGTTTGCAGCAGGAACGAGTCCAGCCCTCACCGGACGTACGAGCCAAAGCCGCTGATCTCACGAAGGGCGCGACGGACCCTGCCGCAGCCCTGCACAATGTCTACGATTTCGTCAGTACCAAATTCCGCTACATAGGTGTTGCCTTCGGGATCGGGCGTTACCAGCCCCATTCCGCGGACGATGTGCTCGGCAATCAGTATGGCGATTGCAAGGACAAGCACACTCTTTTCGCGTCCCTGCTACAAGCGGCAGGCGTTACCGCCTATCCGGCACTCATCAGCTCAAGCCGCAAACTCGACGCGGACGTGCCTTCGCCAGCGCAATTCGATCACGTGATTAGCGTGGTCCCTCAGGGACAGAGCTTTCTGTGGTTAGACACTACCGCGGAAGTCGGACCGTTCGGGTATCTTTTACCCCAGCTTCGCGACAAACAAGCTCTCATCATACCCGGCGATAAGCCAGCAATGTTGGTCACTACTCCCGCGAATTTGCCGTTCCCAAGCATCAACACGTTTACCATCGACGGCAAGCTCAACGGAGACGGCACGCTGGAGTCAAAGATGGACTACACGTCCCGTGGCGATTCGGAAATCCTGCTTCAGACCGCATTCCGTCAGGTTCCGCAACCCCAGTGGAAGGACCTGGTTCAGCAAGTATCCTACGGCATGGGTTTTGCGGGGACTGTTAGTGAAGCGACCGCCAGTCCGCCCGAAAGCACCGCTATGCCGTTTCATTTTTCCTACACCTACAATCGCAAGGATTACCCGGATTGGAGCACGCATCAAATTACTGTCCCCGGACTGCCGTTTTCGCTGCCCCAAGTAAGCGAGGAGGAAGCCCACGCCAAGGATCCCATCTGGCTCGGTCCGGTTTTGGACTTGGTCTCCGAAGCAAAAGTGGAGTTACCGAAAGGCTATGCGCCTGAGCTTCCGAACGATGTGGTCCTGGTGCGCGACTACGCGGAATATCGCGCCACGTACCGGCAAGACCGCGGCGTTCTGATCTCGCACCGCGAATTGCAAATTAAGGTGAACCAGGTGCCGGATGCCGAGAGAGAAGACTACAAGAAGTTCACGAAGAACCTTGGAGAAGATGTCAATCGCTACGTGGTTCTCACTTCGTCCTCGGCGCCTCGAGCGCCCACGGTGCAAGACCCGGCCAACGCAAGTCTTAGCGCCGCGCTCCGCACCCTTCCTGACAGCAGCAACGCCGAAGCCCAGAAGCTTGAAAAAGAAGCCTTGAACTCGATGGGACCCGATCAGCCGGCAGCCGTGGACGCTCTAAAGCGGGCCGTCGCGGCCGACCCAAAATTTACCCGTGGCTGGGTCACTCTGGGCTCGTTATACATGGCCTTGTCAAAGACTGACGACGGGCTCGACGCGTTCCACAAAGCGATTGATTCTGATCCCAACCAGCCAGTTTCCTATCAGATGTTAGCCACTGCGCTTATGTCCCAACGCAAGGTAGACGATGCGATCCAGGTGTGGCAGGCTCTGCTCAAAGTAGCCCCGGAAGATCGCAATGCAATCAGAAATCTGGGCGAGCTATTCTACGTGGACAAACGGTATGCTGAGGCCGCGAAAATTTTGGAGCTCGAGGTCAAACTCAATCCTTCGGCCGTCGGGCCACTGTCACGACTCGGCATCGCCTATTTGAAATCTGGCGAAGTGGACAAAGGCTACACGACCCTGCAACTGGTTCTAAGAATCGACTCCGGCCCCACGTCTCTTAACAATACCGCGTACGATCTTGCCGAGGCGAACATAAAACTCTCTGAGGCGCTTGACTACGCGGAACAGGCCGTGCGCACGGAAGAGGAGGCTTCGGATGAGACACGTCTCTCCAGCCTTACCGACGAGAATCTACATTCGACGCAGAGGATCGGTTCGTTCTGGGACACACTCGGCTGGGTTCATTTCCGCCTCGGTCATCTGGACGAAGCGGAAAAATATCTTCGTGCCTCTTGGATGCTGACTCAGCAAGGCATAGCCGCAGACCATCTCGGGCAATTGTACGAGCTGAGACAGCGACGCACGGATGCCATTCACATGTATCGGCTCGCGATCCGGGCTAACAGCGCGAACGGTCCGAGTGGAGACCTGGCACAGATCCAGGCTCATTTGTCCCATTTGGTGCCCGGGGCTAATCTTTCCACGGGATTCGATTTGCATCGAGGAGACCCCACAGGCGATGAACTGAGCCAAATGCGGAATGTAAAACTGAGCCGGTTTTTCCAAGGCTCGGCGAACGCGGATTTCTTTTTGCTCTTTGGCCCTGGAGCGAAACTGGAAGACGTGAAATTTATTAAGGGGTCGGACAAGCTCGAAGGCGCCGGAAAGTTTCTTCGAGCGGCCATTTTCCCGATTTCGTATCCCGATGGGAGTAAGGCGCATGTCGTGCGACGCGGAATCCTATCCTGTTCTTCCCTGACAGGTTGTTCCCTCGTGCTTTACACTCCCGATGCAGTGACTTCTGTGAATTGAAAGGAATCCCGGCAAAGGCTGCCCCATCAACGATGCGACGAGGGCTGTATCCTACAGGCATCGCCGAACTCTAGCCATCCGTGTTTGTGTCTCGTCAACAAAGTCTTGCGTTTAGGGCGAAGCGGAGTTACATAAGCAACCCAAGACGCAGTGGGTGTCCATTTTCTTTTGATTGTTTGCAATTCTTGATGGGCCAACCCTTGGTTGGATTTGACGTGCGCGGGAGGAGAGCATGAGGAAATATTGCAGTATTGGTTTTTTGCTGACACTGGTCATCACGTTAACGGCATGTCAGGTCAACCAAACGGCCACTCCCGCGAACGCGCCGCCTGCGGCTGAGGCTGCGCCTCCGCTGATCTTGACCGCTACAGTTCCACTCGAGGGCGTGAAGGGGCGTTTCGATCATTTTGCATCCGGCAAAGGCAAAGTGTTTGTTTCGGGGCTGGGCAACAATTCCGTAGAGGTCATCGATCTTTTTCAAGGAATCCGCTCCCACGAAATCACCGGGGTGCCGAACCCGCAGGGCGTGGCCTTTTCCCCGGAGGCCAACAAACTGTTCGTAGCTAGCGAGAAGGGGAAGGTCTACATCTACGACGGCGACTCGTACAAGCTCATCACCACACTCGATTTTGACGGTGGCGCGGATAACATGCGCTACGACGCGGCGGCCAAGCGCGTCTACGTCGGCTGTGGCGACGACGAAAAGAACTCCGCGATCGCCGCGGTGGACGCGATGACCAACAAGCGTCTCGATGAAGTCTATAAACTCGGAGGCGAGCCGGAATCGTTCCAACTGGAAAAGAACGGCCCCAACATCTATGTGAATGTTCCGGATTTGAAACAGATTGTCGCGATCAACCGCACCACGAAGGAACTCACGCGCTGGCCCGTGACCGTAGCCCAGAACTTTCCCATGGCTCTGGACGAAGCCGATCACCGGGTAATCGTGGGGACGCGGGAACCGGCGACACTCTCCGTGTTTGACACGGGCACGGGCAAAATGGTCGCGTCCGTCCCGACCGTTCAGGACACGGACGATCTGTATTACAGCGCCGAGCGCAAGCGCGTATATGTGCCGGGACGCGCCGGTTCCATTTGGGTCTATCAGCAGACCGACCCCGATCACTACAATATAATTTCCAAGATTCCCACCGTTGTGGGTGCGGGCACGGCCGGATACTTTGGAAGGCAGGGAAAAGGCTTCGACCGTTTTTACCTGGCGGTTTCCGCCGGCGCCAACACGAACGCCGAGGTAAGGATCTATACTATGCAGGATTGAAGATCATCAGCCAATCTGTAAGGTTTGCGGAAAAAGTCATTTAAAAAAATTGGGTGGCTGAATGATCTTGGCTTGAGTCAGATAGACAAGGGAGGATGGATCACCATGCGTCACAAAAACATGGCAGTTATCACGGGCGCGACTTTGAGCCTCGCAGTGATTCTTTTGCTGGCCGGATTCGCGCGGGCCTTACCTGCAAGTCCTGATTCCTCCGGCTATCACATCGTGAAAAAGATCACGACGGGCGGCACGGAAGGTTGGGACTACATTACGATGGACAGCGATGCGCGCCTTGCCTACATCGGGCGGGAAAATCATGTCGACGTGGTCAACGTTGATTCCGGCACGGTCGTCGGCAAAGTGACCGGTCTGGAAGGGACTTCCGGCCTGCTTCCTGTCCCCGAATTCGGGCGAGGCTACGCGATGAGCGGCGACGCCGGCATGGTGGTCATCGTTGACCTCAAGACATTGGCGAAAATCGGGAGCGTCAAGGCGGGCAAGGATCCTGATTCCTTTACCTATGAGCCGGTCACCAAGCGCGTTTTCGTCATGAACAGCTCGAGCGCCAATGCCACGGCGATCAACGCCAAGGATGGCACTCTCGCCGGAACAGTAGTGCTCGGAGGTCAGCCGGAGGCCGCCGTCTCCGACGGCAAGGGCAACGTCTATGTCAACGTCACGGACAAGGATCAGATCGTTGAAGTCGACGCGGAAACAATGAAGGTGACCCATCGCTGGCCGCTCGTGCAGGGCACAGGACCTTCGGGGCTGGCGATGGACCGCAAGAACCGCCGGCTGTTTTCCGCGTGCGATAACCAGAGAATGGTGATCATGAACGCGGACACCGGTAAAGTGATCGCCGCGCTGCGCACGGGAGCAGGCACCGACGGCGCCGGCTTCGATCCGGAGACGGGGAATGCGTTCGCTTCGGCCGGCGGTTCGGGAACTCTTACCATCATTCACGAAGATTCCCCCGACAGCTTCAAGGTGCTGGAAGAACTTGATACGGAATCTGGCGCTCGGACGATGACGGTGGACTCGAAAACGCACAATGTGCTTGTCGTCACGGCCAGGCACGGCCACGGCTCGACCCACAACATGGTTTTGCCCGATACGTTCGTCGTCCTCGTCGTTGGTAAGTAGATTATCGCTGTGGAGCCAAGCCCGGCGATCCCGGGCTCGGCCCGCTGAACGTAGCGGCGGGCGAATGAAGGAACCGCTCACCGCACATTGGCGCAGCGCGCGGCGCCCGCGTGACGGTCTCGCCGAGCCAATCCACCGCATACACGCTTTACGCAACAAACGCTCTTGGCAGCAGCACGGCCACGGTCAATATCACTGTGCAGTGGGAAGAAAGTTTTTGTGGTTTTAGTGGCGCGGGCTTCAGCCTGTGGGTTTTGGCCCATGCAAAGACGAACCCCCACAGGCTGAAGCCTGTGCTACTAAAACCGCGCGGCTCAGTGCGTCATCGCGTAAACCACATAATTCACGCCGATGCGCATCCCCAGGTCCGAAAATTTTTGCGGATATTCCGGCACGTTCGACCATTCCCACGAATCGCCGATATCGGAATTGAAAGAAATCGCCACCATGACGCGGCCATGGTCGTCGTAAATCCCCATCCAGTGCGCGTCGATGCCGCCATTCTTATAGCCCAAACGCAGGTGTTCGGCGCCCGTAATCCGGTAACGGTCATCCAGGTCGAACATGGTGTGAAAAATCGGATCGTTGTTTGGAATGTCCACGATGGGACGGTCCGGAAAAGCCTTCTTTATGCGTTCTTCAAACACCTGCCACTCGGTTGTCCCGTGGAAATCGTCGGCCATGAAAAATCCGCCGCGCAGCAGATAATCGCGCAGCTTCAGCATCTGGCGATCGGTCGGGCCCCATTCGCCGACCTGCACTGCATAAAGAAACGGCCAGTTGTAGACTTCGTCGCCATCGTCGAGATTCACGCACTGCTCGACCGACCGCGTGTGGATGCGCGTCAAGCGTCGAATTGCTTGGGAGATTGCCCGGTCTGCCGGCGGATAGTCTTGCGTCCAGAGGGAAAGCCCCAACCGCCAGTCACCGTCGAAGCGTCCGCGATAGCCGTCATTCCATCCGGGCGGATACATCAGCCGCGCAAACGCAAATTCCGTTTTTTCCTGATAGTCGGGAGGGAGCGGTTGGATGCCGTACTCGACAGAAGGATATTCGCGAAACGGCCCCTGGTAGGCATAGGCCACGCCCACCAGAACGAACGCGCAGCCGAGCAGCCACCAAGCCTTCACAATTCGCATCGCCGGTTTCCTGAGGCGAGGATAACACGGGTGCGCGCGCCGCGGCATCAGTGAGAAATCCGGTGCCGTTAGCACTTGAAATGTCCGCTTTCTAAAGGTTTGCTCCTGGCTTAGGATCGCTCGACCGGGTTGCGCGCTGGCGCGCTCTACTCACTGATCGAACGCATCAATGAGCGGCAGACGGTTCTGATTACCGGTGGCCTGGGATTTATCGGCCTTCATACAGCCAGGAAATTTCTGGACGCGGGGGAGAACGTCATCGTCACGCGGTTCCGGACGTGGCGCGAGCCGAGCTTTTTGAAGGAGGAATTTGGCAAGCGGGTGATCGTGGAGAGTCTGGACGCGACGAGCCCATTTGATTGTCTGTCGATCGTCCGGAAGCACAACGTGGACAGCATCGTTCATCTGGCGATGCCGGGCCTTTCCGCGCTCTCGCCCGCCGAGGATTTTCGGGTGAACATGCTGGGCCTCGTCAATCTGCTCGAGGCCGCGCGAGTTGCAGGCGTGCGGCGGTTCAGCATCGGGAGTTCGGTGACCGTCTACGGCGGCCTTACCGGGCCATTCCAGGAGGATCAGCCCCTCAAAGTCGAATCGGCGAGCGCGACGGGAGCGTATAAGAAGGCATTTGAAATTCTCGCGCTGCATTACCGCGGCCGGACGAAGCTGGACGTGATCGCTCTGCGGATCGGAGTGATCTGGGGACCGCTGTATCATTCGATGTTCAACATGCCGAGCCGCATGGTTCACGGCACGCTGAAGGGCGGCACGGTCGACTTGAGGCAAGCCGCGGGAGTGCCGGGAGGCCCATCTTGCGAAGAAGATGAAACTGATTTGTGCTACGTGAAGGATTGCGCGAAAGCCATCCAGATGGTGCACGTGGCGGCTAGGCTGAACCATCGCATTTACAATATCGGCTCGGGCAAAGCGACTTCGAATGCGAAGTTGCGGGAGGCCGTTTTGAAGGCCGTGCCCGGCGTTCGAATCGTTTTGGAGGAGGGAAAAAGCGCGGGGTACCCTTCGAATGCATATCTCGACCTTGGCCGCATCATCGCGGACACGGGGTACAAGCCCGAATTTACGGTGGAGACCGGCGTGGCGGATTACGTGGCGTGGCTCAGGGCCGGCAATTCCTTGTGAATTTATGCACGCGCGGTTTTAGTAGCGCAGGCTTCAGCCTGTGGATTTTGAATTTGCTCAGGCCCAAAACCCACAGGCTGAAGCCTGCGCCACATTGCTCACCCCTGGCGGTGCAGTCTCCGGTCGACAGCCAAAAGAGCGGAATTGGACAGCACCGCGAATATGACCAGGATCAGGATGAGCGACATGATCGTGGGTATGTTGCGCAAGTCGATCGCGTTCATCAGGAGAAAACCGACGCCCTTCTGAGAAGCGAAAAATTCTCCGAAGATCGTGCCTAAAAGAGTCAACGAAAATCCAAGCCGCAGGCCCGAGAAAATTTCCGGAACGCTCGCGGGAACCCAGATGCGGCGCAGCATTTGCCGGCGCGTCAGATGCATCGTCCGGCCGCACCGCACGTAGATTGGATTGGTGTTCCTGACCGCGCCGATCGACGAAATCATGATGGGGATTACGCCGTGCAGCGCGCCGAAGACCACCTTGGACCAAATACCCAATCCAAAAATGAGCAGAATCACCGGATAGAGCGCGACTTTCGGAACGGTATTTATATTTACGAGCAACGGTTCGAGAACCTCCGAGCACGCCCGCCAAGTGCCAATGAGAAGCCCTCCAATTGTTCCCAGCCCAAAAGCAATCAACAGCGCAATTAGAAACGCGCGAATCGATTCCCCGATGTCCGGCCAATAGTCCGGCATCTTGAGCATGTTCCAGGCGTTGACGAACGTGGTCCAAGGCGGGGTAAGCACTCTCGGTCCATACGCCAGGAAGAGCGCCTGCCATAAAATTAAAAGCGCCGCGATGAAACCCGTCGTGTAGAAAACCTGGCGCGCCTTCATCGGGACCACCTTTGCAACATGCGTTGCGAGTAGTAGCGCAGCGTCGAGTTCAGCAGCGTTGCGATGACCAGCAACAGGAGAACCAGGCCGTACATCGTGCGATTGTCATAGTTGTCGTACGCGAAAGAAATCTGGTGTCCGATTCCCGACGCGGACAAAATGAATTCGGTGCTGATCACTCCGATAACGCTGTAAGAAACCGCCAGCGTCGCCCCGACAAAAAGATAAGGCGCCGCCGCCGGAAGTTTGATTCGAAAAACGGAAGCGAGCGCCGAAACGCGATGCGCGCGTCCCACCTTCAAAAAGACAGGGCGAATCCGGTAAAGGCCGTTGATCGTGTTCATCGCCATCGGCACCAGGCCGAACATTACCGCGATGATGATTTGCGGGACGCGGTTCAATCCGAAAATCACAATCAGCATGGGATAGAAAACAATGGGCGGCACGGCGGAGTAAGAGGTGAGAAACGGTTCGAGGGTCCCTCGCAACAGAGGCACGCTATAAATCGCAAGGCCGGTCAGAAATCCGCCGGCGACGGATAGTCCAATCGCGAACGCGATATTGACGAGCGAAAAATAAAGATCTCCCTTGATTTCCCCGGACTCGAGAATTTGCCACGCCGACGCCAGCATCTCGCTCGGAGGAATCATGATCAGACGGGGGATGACACTCGCGCGACACAGAATTTCCAGAAGGAGTCCCGCGCCGGCGACGATCCCGAGCCGCATCCAGCCGTATCGCGTCATGCCAGTCCCTTCGATTCTGTGCGGCCAATGGCCTTCATCGATTCGTCCCGCAAGATCGTCCAAAGGCGCGCGGTGATCGCCCCGAACCTCACGTCCTCGACAATGCGCGAATCGCGCTCGGCCGGCCAGCCGGTCGGAATAATTTCAAGCAATCGCCCGGGCCGTGCCGACATCGCCGCGACTCGATCGGACAGCATCGCCGCTTCATCGAGCGCGTGAGTGATCAGCAGAATGGTGGCGCCCGTCTCGCGCCATAAGCGAAGCAATTCGTCGCCCATCAAGAGCCGCGTTTGTTGATCGAGCGCGGCAAACGGCTCATCGAGTAAAATCAGGCGCGGTTGCAGCACCAGTGTGCGGGCGATGCAGACGCGCTGGCGCATGCCCCCCGATAGCTGCGCGGGATAGGACTGCGCAAAATCCAAGAGGCCCATGAAACCAACCGCAAAATCCGCGCGCCGCTTGATTTCAGCGGGATCGACACCTTCATTTTCAAGGCCGAAGGCCACGTTGTCCCGAACCGTCAGCCAGGGAAAACTGGAGTCCTCCTGAAAGACGACGCCGACGCCTTCCGGAACCTGGCCGCAAACCGCGCGCCCTTCAAACTCAATGGTTCCCGCGGTGGGCTCGGCCAAACCGGCAAGCAATTCGAGGAATGTGGATTTTCCGCAACCGGAAGGTCCAACGATGCTGAGGAATTCGCCTTTGTACAAATCGAGATCGATCGGTCCGAGAGCGTTCACGGGCGGCTGGCCGCCGTGGCCCGGATAGACGCGCGTCAGGCCTTCGACGCGCGCATGCACGGTTCTAGTTGCGTCGGGCAAATTTTCGATCTCGCGCTATGGAATTTTGCGGTGCAAATCGGCCGGCAAGAAATCCTGGCTGATCATGGAATTCCAGTCCACCGTACCGGCGAGTTCGCCCGTCATGTTCATGGCGTGCAGCACTTCGTTCATGCCGGACATGTCGAAATTGCCCGCGCTCCACCATTTGCCGAATTTCTGCAAATTGGTTTGCAGCGCGTCCGTGGCCACCGAAGGCGGTAAATGGTAGGCGCTCGCAAGAATCGCCGCGGACTCGTCCGGATGAGCGTAAATGAATTCGACACCTTTACGCCGCGCCTCGATGATGGCCCGCAATTCCTTGCCGCGCGATTTCGCAAATTCACCCGTCGTGATGCCCACCGTCTGGGTCATGGGCGGCAAAACGTCCTTGCCGTAGAAAACTATTTTGTACTTTCCGCCCTGGTGAACCTGCATCGCATAAAACGGCTCCGTGGTGACGGTGAGGTCCGCGGCCCCGGTTTCCACGGCCGTGATCCCCGCGCTGTCGGCTCCCACATCCAGCATCGTGACGTCGGACTTTTTCATGCCCAGCTTTTCGAGCAGCAGCAAAATGAACATTTCGCTGACCGATCTCGGCCGCGAGTATGCGATTTTTTTTCCGCGAAGATCCTGCGCCGAGTTGAGTGGAGCGTCCGGCCGCGTCACCCAAATTTGGTCCCATCCCTCGCCGCACGAATTGATGATCTTGATGTCGAGCCCTTGCCGCGCCGCCGTGATCGCGGCCGGAAGCGCGACTTCCGCGTAGAGCGAGCCCCCCGCCAAAAGGCTGCGCACGCCGCTGCCCCCGCCCGCGCCTCCGATGATGCCTGTGATATTCACGCCCGCGTCTTTGAAGTAGCCCTTTTCGAGCGCGATCGTGTAAGGCAATCCATTCAGCGCGCCGGCATAGTGCGTCACGATGAGCTTGTCTGCCTGAGCGCGAATGCCCGACGCGGAAAGCAGTGCAAGGGCTGCACTGAGTAACAATAGATTTAGCCGTCGAAGGGTCATTACCGAATGCTCCCACGTCCCCTGCCACGCGCCGCTACTCGTCCATTGCGTTCGCGGCGAACACTTCCTCGAGTTTAGTGAGCCGCGGCGTCAGTCCTTGCTCGAAGGAATATTGGGCGGCCGTCTCGAGCACGTGGCGGTTCGCTTTGATCCCGTGGGTGACGACCGGTTTCGCAAGCGCCTCATTGGCTTCCCTGGAGATCAGGCCCGCCCCGAAATGATAGCTCGCGTGCTCGAGCCGCTGCTCGTTTGCAAGTTCGTTCGCGAGCTTGAACGCCTTGAAAAGGTTCAAAATCGTCCACGGATGCTCTTCCACAATTTCCCGTTTGACCACCATTCCGTGGTTGATCGGATAAATGCCCGTCTTCCGGAAGAAGCGGATTCCCTCGGCCAGCGCGTCAGGAAACAAAGGCTTGATGTCCGGATGATGCCAGAGATCGGCGGTGCTGCGGTCAATCATATTGGGATTCACAAGATAGAAAAGCGTCGCTGCGAGTTCGCCCGAGAGCATCATCGTCCCGATATTTTTTTCCGGCGGAATCTGGTGAATCGTCACGCCCGGCGGCGAAGTGAATCCCAACGCGCCGCGATGGCTGTGGGAGGGCAGGCGCTCCATCCAGAATTCCATGTCCTTCGGCGCGACGCCGAATTCGTGCTGCAGAATTCCCCTGGTCCAAAGAGCGGCCGTCTGCTGGTATTCGGGAACGCCCACGCGGTGGCCCTTCAGGTCCGCTGGTTTTTCGATGCCCGAGTCGCGCCGCACCAGAATTTCCGTGTGAAAAAATCGCCTGGTCGTAAAAACGGGAAGACCCACCCAGCGCTCATCGCCATTAGCCCTCGCCATCATCAGGGAGGAAAACGACATCTCGGAAACGTCAAAATCCGCGAAGCGCAACTGCCTCCAGAAAAGTTCGGACGGATGGACGATGCTGGGAATCAAATCGATTCCGTCGGCGCTCACCTGGCCATCGAGAACGGGCCACGTTCGCGGATTCGATGCCATTCCGATGCTGAGTCGAAGTTTCATGAGTGAATGTCTCTTTTCAACCTGTTTAAAAGGTTGGGTAGCACAGTCATCCGCCGCGGCGGATGCCTGCGCTAATGAGACCCGCCTATGACGGCCCACGCTTCACACTGTACGACCATCGTGTCCGCGAAGTGGTCATAAAACATCGTATGCCGCGCCGGGCGCGAATGTGGGTCGGGAAACATCGCGACCCACTCCTTGTTTACCTCCGCGCGAATCTCGGGACGCTTGATCCACACGGTCACGCGGATCACGTCTTCGGGCGCCGCTCCCGCGGCCGCAAGAATCGCGCGCAAATTCCCGAACATGCGGGCGCACTGCTCCGCAACGCCCTCCGGAATTTTGCCCGTGCTCCTGTCCGTCCCGGATACGCCGCCCGTCGCCACAATATTTCCGATGCGCGAAACCGCGGGAATCGGATTGGCGTGGCCCAATCCCTCGACGTCAAACGATTTCCTTTTGCTCATAGGGCGCAATCCCCCAGCGCACGAATTCAGTCGTCGGCCAAACCGGTCCGCGGAAGTTAGCGTCTTTGAAATTCGGATCGTTGGAGACGAGCGCGCTATTATGATGTCAAAGATTGAGCCTATGCAACCGCGCTCCTTGTTCCGCATCCTTCAGGCTCGCCAAATGGCGCCAGTCCCGATTGACATGCCCGCCAAAGACGAGGAGAATTTGCGCGACACGAGTCAGGGGAGGACAAAATGAAAATTCGTATCATCGTATTTCTAGGGGGATTGGCAATCGCTGGCGCGTTGGCGTTTGGCGGCATGGCGTTTGCTCAAAGCGTACCGGAACAATTCGTCGTCAGCGGCAAAGCCGCCGAAAAGATTCAGGATTTCACAACCATCAATCTGGCCACTGCGGAGCGCATCGCCAATGTGTGCGAGAAGGCTGCCACCGACCAGGGCGTGCAGATCAGTGTCATGGTGCTCGATAATTTCGGCAACCATGTCTATATGGATCGCATGGACGGTCAGGGCTATCTCAATATCATTACGGCCGAAATGAAGGCGCGCACCGCGCTCCTGGGACGCGACCCCAGCAAGAACCGCATGAATCGCGTGATCGAGGATCCGACCGCGGAATTACAACTCATTCAGCTCGGCCTCTTCGCAAATTCCGGAGGGCTTCCTATTGTTGTCAACAAGCAGATGATCGGCGCCGTCGGCGTCGGCGGTTCCGCGCCACACCCCCCAGTGTGGAGCGATGAGATTTGCGGGCACAAGGCGCTGGTAGAAGTGATCGGGCCAACTGTCGCGCCCCTGGTGCAAGACCTTCCGCCTCGCCAGAACCCCAATCCGGGTAATGCCCCGGTTCCAAAATTTGCTGCGGCCGCCCCGCCCAAGTCGACTTTGTCCCCGGATTTCGTGGTCGGCGGCAAGGGCGCAAGCAACGTGTTTGACGGGAATCAGATTTCGCTCGCGGCAGCCAAGAAGATCGGCCGCGTCTGTCGAGACTGGGCCACATCGAAGGGCGGCACGATGTCGCTTTACGTTATCGATAACGCCGGCGAATTCGTGCATGTGGAGCGCATGGACGGCCAAATCTACCTTAACATGCACACCGCCATGTTGAAGGCCCAGACGTCGCTGAAGACGCGCCAGCCCACCTCCATCAATGCGGCGCAACTCAAGAACAATCCGGCCGGCATTCCCCGTTCTACTGCCTATTTTAATTTGTTCACGAACTCGGGCGGCATCCCGATCGTTGTCGACGGGCAGATGATCGGCGCGGTCGGCGTCGGCGGCGGAGCGGGCGGCGGTGATGAGAATTGCGCCATCGAGGGGCTGAGGGCCACATTCGGCGAGCACGTTACGCTGCCGGTGTATCCGGCCGCTGGCGCCGCGGGTGCTGCTCAGTGAGCGCGTGAGGGATTTGTTGATCCGCGCGCTGCGAAAACACACGACCGACTGTCATTCCGATCCCGCCCTGCGGGATCGGAATGACAGAATTGAAATTTTTTGCGAGCCCTCAGACGATTCCGAAATGTTCGAGCTCCATGAAGACTCCGGATTCGCGGTTTTCCCTCACATCGTATTTTAGCAAAAGATCAGTATTCCGTTGCTGCTTTTTGGGAGAACGAATGGCTTCCATCGTCGCGGGGATTGGCGCGTCGCATTCCATCATGTTGATGGCTAAGCTCGAGGACTGGCCGCACTTCGCTCAAGTCGATAAAGAACGAGCGAAATATTATTTCGACAAAGCCGGCAACCCCACCAATTACGAAGCGCTGCTGGCGATGGCGCCCAAAGGACTGGATCAAATCCTGCTCCCGGAGGCGATTCGCGCGCGATATGAGCGATGCCAGACTGGTCTCTCGAAATTACGCAACGCGGTTGGCCGCATCGCGCCGGACATTATCGTCATCATCGGCGACGACCAGAAGGAGATGCTTCTCGAAGACAATCTCCCCGCCTTCCTGGTTTATTGGGGCAAGGAAATCTACAACCGGCCGACCACGAAGACCGAAATCTGGGATTGGTACACCGAGGCGCGGCGACGTTATTACGAACCGGTGGCCAAGGCCTTCCCCGTGGCATCCGATCTGGGCGAATATCTGGTGGGCGCATTGATGGACGCGAATTTCGACGTCGCCCAATCCACGCGCCAGCCGGAACACGTCGGCGAAGGAGAAGGCCACGCATTCGCTTTTCCGCGCGAAGTGCTCATGCCCAACAAATCCGTCCCGGTCGTTCCCGTTTGCATTAACGCCTACTATCCGCCGAACCAGCCTTCGTCCCTCCGCTGCTACGATTTCGGAAAGGCCCTGGCGCGCGCCGTGAAATCCTGGCCGAAGAGCGCGCGCGTCGCATTCATCGCCACCGGTGGCCTCAGCCATTTTTGTCTCGACGAAGAGTTCGACCGCAACCTGATCGCCGCCCTGCAGCAAAAAGACCAGAAAGTGATTGCCTCGGTGCCTCCGGCGAAGCTGAAATCCGGCAGCGGCGAAATCCGCAATTGGATCGCTCTCGCCGGCGCAATGGAACCCCTGAATTTGAATTGGTCCGACTACGTTGCGTGCTATCGCTCGCCCGCGGGGACCGGCACAGGCATCGCCTTCGCAATCTGGGAATAAAGTACAAACCGACGGGGTTTAAGTAGCACATCTCTAACAAAGTCGGCCGTGTCAAGGGGAATCGAGCGCTGGGAATGAACCTGATTGGGCGCACCCCAAGTATCTCGCTTCCCTGGTTGATTCTCGTGAGGGACCGAGTGGTCTTCGCTGGTGAATTTTTGTGTCCAAGCCAGGCTCGGGCCCCATTGCGTTCCTCAATTCGGTGTACCCACCAAACATCTCTCCGATCATTTCAGACCATGAGGAGTTATTCGATCTCCCCGCAACTCGGGGAGGCGGGTGGCCTCATCAGACTCCCGGTCCATACAGCATGACCACTGTGCTACTCAGGCATTCCCGCATGGGGACACCGTTGTTCTGCCCGCCGGCAGAACTCGGTGTAATCGATCTGGTCGCGCATCATGATCCACAGCCGAATGCCCAGCTTTCGCGCTGTGGCCACCACCGCCTTGCCCAGACCTTTCTGCACCAACTTGCGACGATAAAACTGTTTCAACCGCGCATCCTTGCGTGCCGCCGCTCGCGCCGCTTCCACCCACAACAACCGCAGCAGCGGATTGCCCTGCTTGCTTAAACTTCCGTTCCGCTGTTTGCCGCCGCTGGAGTGTTCGCTGGGAATCATCCCCACGTAACTGGCCACCGCTTTGGCGTTGGGAAATCGCCGCGCGTCTCCCAGGAACACCTCGGTGGCCAGCGCTGTGGTCGGTCCCACGCCCGGGTGGCTCAACAACAACCGTGCCCCGGCTCGCTGCTCGGCCTGCTCCCGCACCGCTTGATCCAGCTGTTGCAGGCGCTGGTTCAGTTCCTGACGCAGCTCCTGCAACTGCTCTCGCCGCGTCGCCGCAAATCCAGCCAGCCCGAGTCCCTTCAGTTCCTGCTGGCCGGCTTGGCTCCACAGTTTGCTGCCGCGCCGCAATCCCTGGCTCAGTGCCAGCCCTTGCAGCCCGTTCTGCGTCATCACCCGCATCCGCACCAACTGGTGCCGGTGCTGCAGCAACGTCCGCAGATCCCTCTGCTCGCTCGTCGGCAGCCAGATCTGCGGAAACCGCTTCTCCACCAACAGCCGCCGAATCAACTCCGCATCGCGCCGGTCGTGTTTTTGCTTCCGCGTCTCCGCTTTGCGAATCGCCGCCGGATGTCCCACTCGGTACTCGATCCCCAACTCCTCCAGCAGCCGCAAAAACCAGAACATCGATCCCGTCGCTTCCAACCCGACCAACACTGGCTTGGGCAACGCGGCGTAAAATTCCCGCACCGCCTCGCCTTCATGCGCCAGCGTCTTTTCGGTCACTTCCCCCGTCTCGATGTCCACCATCGAAATCGTCTGTTGTCGCGCGTGCAAATCGCATCCTATAATTCGCATCTCGGCCTCCTTCGACCCGAGCTCTGCGCGTTGGACAGCACACAGTTTACTCGGATCGTCGTGAGGCCGACTTCGTTATGTCATCAGACTTCAGTCTGTGGGGTTCGTGCGCCACGGCTCAGACCTCGCCATCGAGCGGAAAATCCACAGACTGAAGTCTGTGCTACTGATTTGGTTGCCGAGTGCGCATTGCGGTGCGATAATTCGGCGTCACGAGAGAGACGCTCCGCGAGCGGAGATTCTTCAGGGGGAAGCATGGGAGTGCGAGACGCTTGGATCGAGAAGCGGTTGGCGGAAACGGCGGCGGCGAACGGCACGCGCAACGTTTCGCAGATGCACTATGCGCGCAAGGGCGCGATCACCGAAGAGATGGAGTACGTCGCGCGGCGCGAAAAGATCGCGCCGGAACTGGTGTGCAGCGAAATCGCGCGCGGCCGTGCAATCATTCCCGCGAACATCCATCACAAAGCGCTGGAGCCGATGGGCATCGGCATCGCGTTCAAGTGCAAGATCAACTCGAACATCGGCAACTCGGCGACGACCTCGCACATTGACGAAGAGCTGAAGAAGCTGCATCACTCGGTGCACTACGGCGCGGACACGGTGATGGACCTGTCGACGGGCGGCGACATTCCCACGATCCGCAAGGCGATCATCGAAGCTTCGCCCGTGCCGATCGGGACGGTGCCGATTTACGAAGCGCTGTCGCGCGTGAAGCGCACCGAGGATTTGACGATCGGGCTGATGCTGGAAGTGATCGAGGAGCAGGCCGAGCAGGGCGTGGATTACATGACGATCCACGCGGGCGTGCTGCGCGAGTTTGTGCCGCTGGTGCGCAACCGCATCACGGGCATCGTGAGCCGCGGCGGGGCGCTGTTGGCGCACTGGATGAACACGCACAAGCAAGAAAATTTCCTATACGAGAATTTCGATGCGATCTGCAAGATCTTCAAGAAGCACGACGTGAGTTTTTCGCTGGGCGATGGATTGCGTCCGGGTTGTCTCGCGGATGCGAGCGACGCCGCGCAATTTGCCGAGCTGAAAGTGCTGGGCGAGTTGACGAAGAAAGCGTGGGAGCACGACGTGCAGGTGATGATCGAAGGACCGGGCCACATTCCGATGGATCAGATCGAGCTGCAAGTGAAAAAGGAAATGGAGCTGTGCTACGAAGCTCCGTTCTACACGCTGGGGCCATTGGTGATCGACATCGCGCCGGGGTACGACCACATCACGAGCGCGATCGGAGCGGCGATGATCGGGTGGCACGGGGCGTCGATGCTGTGCTACGTGACGCCGAAGGAGCATCTGGGATTGCCGAACGCGGAGGACGTGAAGCAGGGCGTGATCGCGTACAAGATAGCGGCGCATGCAGCGGACGTGGCGCGGCACAGGCCAGGCGCGCGCGACCGCGACGACGCGCTTTCTTATGCGCGCTTCCTGTTCGATTGGAACAAGCAGTTCGAGTTGTCGCTCGACCCGCAAACAGCGAAGGCGATGCACGACGAAACGCTGCCGGATGATTTTTACAAGGACGCGAAATTCTGCTCGATGTGCGGCCCGAAATTCTGTTCGATGAACGTGACGCAGCTGGCGGAAGCGGCGGGCGGCCAGGACCAGTCGGAGCGCCAGCAGAAATTCGTGGAACTGCTGGCGAAGATCGAGAAGTAAGTAGCACAGACTTCAGTCTGTGGGTTTTGATCTTTCTCTTTCATGCAGAAACCCAACAGGCTGAAGCCTGTTCTACTAAAACCTACCTCCCTGGATCCAGATCTCTCATCACAACGTGAAGCACTTGCGTCGTGCGCCGCGCATCGCGCTCGGAAATAGTTAACTGCGGATTGCCGTCGGCGTCGGCGATCTCTCGATACCTCCGCGCGATTTCCGGCAGCCGGGCGCATCCGCCGCGAATGACTCCGGCCCTCTCTGCGACGGCCAGGCGGTCGTCGAACGACCAATCGGAAATCTTTCCTGCAGGGACTCCGGCGGAAGCCATCGTGTCGAGCCCCTTGTGTTCCAGCGCATCCGTCACGATCGCTTCTAGTATTCCGCAGGAGTTGATCAGCGCTACGCCATATCTGCGTTGCTCCAGCGCGTCGCGGCTGTCGGTATACGTCTGCTCGAGAACAGGCCGGAGCTCGACGTTGTGAACGAAATCAAACCGGTGTGGAAGGGGCGCGGCGACAGGCGAAGTAGATGCGGCTTCTCCATCGCCCATTCGTGACAATGAAATAACCGCTTGATCCAAGACGCCGACAAGGCGCTCGACGATCTCGGCTGGCGCTACCGCTTCGATGACCTGGCCGGACACCGTGCGCAACAAAAACGCTTCGCTGAACGAGCGCGCCAGCCAATGGGCCTTGCTGCCTCCGGACAATTGATTGATCGCGACACCGCAATCCTGCTGCCAGGCGCGATTGGCCACCAGCGCGGATTTGCTCGAAGGATCGGCTGCTAAAGTTTCGCGAAGTTGGCGTCCGCGGCGGATCAAACTATCAAGATGCGAAAGATTTGAGTCGATCTGCGCTCGCAGGCTTTCGTCCATTGGTTGCGTCTCCGGTTACTTGGCGGACGGATTGGGATTCTTCTGAGCATGCCCATGCAGATTGGCGATCTGATCGATGTGGTTGTACATCGCTTGCGAAGCGCCCTCAACATCCCGCCGGCGCAGAGCAGCGACCACAGCCTCGTGTCCGTCCATGGATCGCGCGGGACGACCCTTCTGCTTTAACGATTGCGTGCGCGATTCCACGAGCAAATCATTGAGCGTTGCCATGATGCTCATGACCACGCGATTGCGCGTGGACCGTGCCAGAATCGCATGAAACGCCGTGTCCTCGACGATGGCCGATTGACCGGTCTTCAGCTTTTGCCGTTGCGTTTCCAGGATGCGCTGCAGATCGGCCAAATCTTCATCCGTAGCGCGCAGGGCCGCGACGCGTGCGACGGCGGGCTCGAACATCCGGCGCACATCCAGAAGCTCATCCTGCAAATCGGACCGGTAAGCCATCACCGAGGCCAGTGGAGCAACCAGGCGTTCCACCGAAAGCTCGTGTGGAAATGTGCCTTGCCCGTGCCGCGTCTCGAGCAATCCAATCGTCTCCAGCGTGCGCAGCGCATCGCGGATCGACCCGCGGCTCACGCCGAACCGTTCCGCTAGATGGCGTTCCGAAGGCAGCGGCTCGCCCGGCGGAAACGTGCCGTCCAGCATTAACACCCGGATCCGGTCGGCAACTTCTTCGGCTATGCGAGTTTTTTTGATCGGCGTGATGAGGCGAGACTCTTCGCCGGAAGGCTGCACGTAGCGCTTGACAGCGTTTTGCATGGGTGCTAAAGTTTGGTCTGAAAGTGGTTCAATCACTGGTCCACTGTACCACAGATTGACATGAGCGAAAAGCTTTTTGAGTTCGTGACTACCGGCTCCCCCCGCGCCGTCTCCGGCGCGATTGAGCAATTGGCAACCGGCCAGGGCAGCCTGACCGCGATTGTCGTGCCGTGGGAGAGTGATCGTACCACGTTGTGCATGGCGGTCGCTTCTACCCAGGGCGAGGGTTGGGCCCTGGAGCACACAAACTTGGGAACGATCCGTTTAACCGACATGGGAAATGAAACCACCCGCGTGGAAGTCCTTGCAGACCTTCAGGGTCACGTGGAACATCAGAAGCTTGCCAAGCTCTTCGACCGATTCAGCAGCCAAATCCAATCTCGACTCCAGGTGGCACAATGACGGAACTCGCTCCGTCCTCCCTCGCGGCCACGCTCGCGTTGCGTGTTGCGGAAGCGCGCGTGGAAGATGTGGGACGCGCCATTGCGCGGCTGGCGCTAGCCGACATGCAGCGCGTTGGCGCTCGGGCCGGCGACGTAGTGAAAATCACGGGCGGCACGTCCTCCGTTGCACGCGCGGAACTTTCAGACGAACAACATGAAGGCGTCGTCCAGATCGACGGCACGGCCCGCAGCAACTGCGGCGTGGGGCTGCAAGAACAAGTGACGATAGCGGTCATCGAGCATTCGCAGGCCGTGGCCGTCCGGCTCTCGCCAATGTGGGTGGGCGCCGCGCCGGCAATCATCGCGCCCGAACGAATCGTCGAGGATCTGACGGGCGTTCCTGTCACCCAGGGCTGCGTGGTGCGCGTACCGACGTTCGCCAAGGCGGTGAACTTCCAGGTCGTGCGCACGATTCCCTCGGGGCCGGTCGTGATCGGACCGCGAACCGACATCCGGATTGTGGAAGGTGAGCAGACGGCGGTCCGCGCTCCCGCGGTGTCCTACGAAGACATTGGCGGTCTGGAACGCGAAGTGGCGCGCGTCCGCGAAATGGTTGAGCTGCCTCTGAAGCACTCGCGCATCTTCGAGCGATTGGGAATCTTCGCGCCCAAGGGAGTGTTGTTGTACGGTCCTCCAGGCACGGGCAAAACTTTGCTGGCGCGCGCCGTCGCAGCCGAAAGCCGCGTGCACTTCATTTCCCTGAACGGCCCGGAAATCATGCGCAAGTTTTACGGCGAGAGCGAGGCCAAGCTGCGCGAGGTTTTTGAAGAAGCGGCGCGCCGCGCTCCCTCGATCCTCTTCATCGACGAGATCGACGCCGTGGCTCCCAAGCGCGCCGAAGTTTCCGGCGAAGTCGAAAAGCGCGTGGTGGCGCAACTGCTGAGCTTGATGGATGGTTTTGTATCGCGCGGCCAGGTAATCGTCATTGGCGCCACCAACATTCCCGAGGTTCTTGATCCGGCGCTGCGGCGTCCCGGGCGGTTCGATCGCGAAATCGAAATCGGCGTGCCCAACACGCAGGCGCGGCTCCAAATTCTAAAGATCCACACGCGTGCCATGCCGCTCGCGCATGACGTCAATCTTCAGGAAATTGCCGAGCACTCCCACGGATTCGTGGGCGCCGACCTCGAAGCGCTGTGCCAGGAAGTGGGTATGATCGCCTTGCGCGGATTCCTCGCCGCCGCGCCGCTAGAAACGGACGGCGCTCCTCCTGCCGATCTGAGCGGGCTGCAAGTTACGCGCGACGATTTTCTCGCCGGCTTGAAGGAAGTCGAGCCCAGCGCGACTCGCGAATTTTTTATCGAGAAGAGCACTTCGACTTTCGCGTCCCTCGGGGGTCACACCGATTTGAAACGGTTGCTCGACGCCGTCGTCGAGCATTCTCATGTACACAACGATATCTACGATCAAGTGGGTCTGGCGCCGCCGCGCGGCATTCTGTTCGCCGGACCGTCGGGTACGGGCAAGACCGCCATGGCACGAGCGCTCTCGGGCGAGAAGCAGATTCCGCTGATCGCCATTGATGGCCCGCAGCTCTACTCGAAGTGGCTCGGCGAATCCGAGCGGGCATTGCGCGAGGTCTTCAAAAAGGCGAGACGCGCCGCGCCCTGCATCCTGTTCTTTGACACCATCGATGCGCTCGCTCCAAAATTCGGCGCCGATCATCTGGGCTCCGACATTTATCAGAGGATTCTCAGCCAGCTCTTGCGCGAAATCGACAACCTGCGTGACGTTAAAGGCGTGCTCCTTCTGGCCGCCACGAATCGCCCGGAGCGCGTCGAACCTGCGCTCTTGCGCAGCGGGAGATTTGACTACATCCTCCCATTTGCCAAACCGGGCGCTGCGGACAGGGCTTCGATCCTGCGGCTCTGTTGCCGGCGCGTCCCGCTCGCACCCGACGTGGACATCGACGAGTTCGCATCCCAAACGGAAGGGTCGACCGGCGCCGATCTGGAAAGCCTGTGCAAGAAGGCGACGTTGCTGGCGATTGCGAAGTATCAGGAAGGCGCGCAAATAACTCCCTTCGTCGTTCGCCGAAGCGATTTTCAATCCGTTCTGGATTCCCATCGCGGTAGCCCTTTGCCGTTGAGAGACCCGGCGGCTCGGCCTGGCAATACCGATGATTTTACTGTAGCGACACATATCCATCTAGAATACAAAGAGGATAGATCATGAGCTATACAGAACTCACCGTGTGGACGCGCGGCATCATCATGGACAAAGAGGGCCGCGACATTGTCAATTCCATCGCCGCTTCGGCCCGGAACGAGGGCAAGTTTTCCCAGGCGATGGAAAATTACGTCGACAATCCCGATCGCACCAACGCCCCGACGCGCAAGTATTTACGCGTGAGCGACAGCGAGATCGAAAACGCGCTGACGTACGAGAACGAGAATCCCAACATCGTCGTCCTGGTCGAAGGAACGATGGTCAAGGGTTGGGACTATATGCGCGGGATGCCTCCGGGCGGAACGCTCATCATCAACACGCACTATACCCCCGAATACATGATCCGCTTTGTGCCCGGCGCCGAGCGGTTGTCGCAACTGGTCTGCGTCGATGCCGCCAAACTGGCCGACCACAAGTGGCTCTATTACCGCCTAGGCGAGCTCGGCCTCGACCGCCTCTCGACGGAAGGTGCTGCCGAGCGAAGCAAAGCGGTTGCGCCGGACATTGCCGCTCCCCTCATCGCGGCGGTGGTCAAGACGACAGGCATCTGCAAAATGGAAACGATCGAGCCAATGATTGCGAATAAAGCGGCGTTCCATGCGGCGCTCAAGGAATTGCACATCATGCCGCTGAAGCCGGTTGCTGCGTAGATTAATTTTTTTGCGGGTGCGGGCTGTCGCCGCGGCGACGAGCCCGCCAGAATGAGGGTTAAAAATGTCGACTAAAGGAACACGCATCCCCGATTGGCTCAACGTGCCGTTTGCCGGGATCACTCCGGCTCCGTCACAGGACAAGGGCCAGGATCTTTTCCCGACCGGCAACTGGCGGTCGATTCGGCCTGTCTACCGGGACAAGCTGCCGCCCTGCAACAACGCCTGCGGCACCAACGAAAAAATCCAGGGCTATCTCGACCTGGTGAAGCGCGGAAAGTATCTCGACGCCTACGCTCTCATCAAGGAAGACATGCCGTTCCCGTCGGTCACGGGCCGTGTGTGCTATCACCCGTGCGAACAGGCCTGCAATCGGGGACAGTACGATGAAGCCATCTCGATCCGCGCGGTCGAGCGGTTTCTCGGCGACCTCGGACAGGCGTTGCCGCGCGACGTGGTCAAGGCCGGACCGCCCAACGGGAAGAAGGTCGCCGTGATCGGTTCAGGACCTGCCGGCCACAGCGCCGCGTACCAACTGGCGCGCCTCGGGTACAAGGTGACCATCCTGGAGAAGTCGCCCAAAGCAGGCGGATTGAATCGCGGCGGCATTCCGGACTGGGTTCTGCCGCAAGCGGTGCTCGATCGCGAGATCGAACGACTCGTCCAGCTCGGCATTGAAATCAAGACAAACGTCGAGGTCGGGAAAGACGTTACCCTGGACGATTTGAAAAAGAACTATGACGCCACCGTTTTCGCCGTGGGCCTTACCGAGTCCAACAGCGCGCGAGCCGAGGGCGAGGACAAACCCGGCGTGGTTTTCGGACTTCCGTTCCTTCGCGACATCGGCATGGGCACCTCCAAAGTGAAGCTCGGTCCTCGCGTCGCCGTCATCGGCGGCGGAAACACCGCGATCGACTGCGCGCGCGAAGCGCTCCGTCAGGGCGCCGTCGAAGTGACCATGATCACGGTCGAAGGCAACCGCCAGGAGATGCCGGCTTCTCCGGAAGACCTGCATGACATGATGGAGGAAGGCGTGGAGTTGATGCACGGGCGGGCCATGACTGCCGTCCTCGGCACCGGAAAAGTCGAAGCCTTACAACTGCATCCGGCGCGCTTCACCGGCAAAATCAACGCATCGCCAATCGCCATCGATCGAGAGGCTCCCGCCGAGCGTTTCGCCGTCGATAACGTGATCATCGCTGTGGGACAGAAAGCAAAGCTCGACTGGATGCCGGCCGAATTCAAGACCGAACGCGGCACGATCAAGATCGACGAGTTCGGACGCATCGGCAACACGAACTTTTTCGCGGCAGGCGATGTGGTCCAGCTGGGTTCGGGCCAGCCGCTGATGGTCGTGAACGCCGTCGGCGACGGCAAGCGCGTGGCATTCAATCTGGACAAGGTGCTTCGCAAGATCCCACTCGAGCCACGAACGGTTCCCATCGATGTGATCGTCGACCTGAACCGTATGAACATGACGTACTTCCCGCACTTCCCGCGCGTCAAGCAGGCCATGCTCACGCCCATGGCGCGGCGCAGCACGCAGCAGGAAGTCATCCTGGCGTATTCGGAAGAGCAGGCGAGCGAAGAGGCGAGCCGGTGTTTCAGCTGCGGCACCTGCAACGCTTGCGATAACTGTTACCTGGTCTGCCCGGAGCCATGTATCGTGCGTTCGGTGCGTTCGAACGGGCTCTATAAGATTCTGGTGGATTACTGCAAGGGCTGCCGCGTATGCATCGAAGAGTGTCCGACAGGGTGCCTCGAAGGCGTGCCCGAACTCGACTTCGATACGGGCGTGATTCGAATGGACACGGCATTCGCGATCTCGCCGGGACTGCACGGACGGCAGGCCGAAGAGCTCATGAATCTGGGGGACCGTCCGGCGAAGAATATCTAGGGTTGGCGTCAGGTCAGGAAGGTGGATACCAGTTACGAATATTTTCTGGTGTCCGCGTAACCAGCAATCACAGCGTCCGCCAATAGGTGGACTGCGCGGAGCGAGACATGGCAACGCTTGTCGAAAGTAGAAAGAAGACGGTTCGGATCAACGGCTGCGTCGCTTCGGCGCAGGCAGCCAAATACGCCGACGTCGATGTGATCACGGCCTACCCGATCCGGCCTTATACGGCAACAATGATGGCGCTGGCGCAAATGGTGGCCAATGGAGAGATCGACGCCGAGTACATCGTGGCCGACAGCGAGCACTCGCAATTGAGTATCGCGCACGGCGCTTCTTCGAGCGGCGCGCGCGTGTTCACCGGCAGCTCGGGAGTCGGCGTGCAGTACGGCTACGAACTCTATTCCCCGATTTCTGGCAGCCGCATGCCGGTGCAGATGATGATCGCCGACCGCACGCTCGATCCGCCGGGCGATTTCGGTTCCGAGCACACGGACGCGCTTTCGACGCGCGATATGGGCTGGCTCATGGGCTGGTCCTGCGACGCCCAGGAAGCGTTCGACAATCACTTGATCGCCTATCGGATCGGCGAGGATCCGCGCGTCCTGCTGCCGCAGATGGTTTGCCAGGACGGATTCTTCGTCTCTCATATCGTGTGTGATGTCGAACTGCCCGATCCGGGGCAAGTAAAGGAATATCTGCCGCCCTACAAGCATCCGTACCCGCTCGATCCGCGGCATCCGGTGTCGCATGGCCCGCAGATTATGCCCGAGCAGGGTCCCCCGCTTCAGCTCGAGCGTGCGCGCGCCATGGAAGGATCGATGGCGGTCATCGAGCAGGCTCACGACGAGTTCGCAAAAATTTTCGGACGCCGGTATGACCCTTGGATTGAAGAATTCATGACCGATGACGCCGACGTTGTCTTTTTCTTACAGGGCGCCCATGGGGTGACTGCTCGGTATGCCATTCGGCATTTGCGCGACCGGGGCGTGAAGGTTGGCATGGTGCGGCTGCGGACGATCCGGCCTTACCCGACCGATCGTGTTCAGGAGGTCCTCAGCAAGTTCAAAGTGGTCGGCGTGATCGAGACCAACATGGGGCTGGGCAGCGTGAGCAGCGGCGGTTCGCTCTATGCCGAGGTCTGCGGAGCGCTCTACGAGAGCAAACAGCGCCCGCTTGTCGTCTCGTTTATGGCTGGAATGGGCGGCGAGGCCATCGTGCTGAAGGAATTCTACTGGATGACTTCGAAGATGCTCGAAGCGCAAAAACGCGGGAGCATCGAAAAGCGTACGCATTGGGTCGGGTTCGAGGAGTAATCATTTTCTAGGGGTAGTCAATATTGATGCGACGGACTTGAAGGTTTGCACTATGATTGTTGTGGTGCAAGGCTTTGGGGCCGCCATCCGGAGGATCTAAAATGCCAGTCATTGAAATCGAGCGACAGGTACTGCCGCTGCTAGGCAGCCCAAACCAGGGGGCGCGCTTCTACAATCCTGAATTGCCTTCGACCGAGCCCTTCGTCCCGGGCCATCGTACGTGCGCCGGTTGCGGGCCGTCCATCCAGTACCGCATGACGAGCAAAGCGGCGGGCGACAACACGATCCTGGTCGGACCGACCGGGTGCATGTACGTCGCCAACAGCTCGTATTTGTGCACGCCCTACAATGTGCCCTGGGCGCACACGCAGATCGGCAGCTCCGGCAGTTTTACAGCCGGTATCGCCGCCGCCTACGAAGCGATGATCCGAAAAGGCAAATACAAAGGCACCTTTCCAAACATCATTTGCGAGGCCGGCGATGGCAGTTCGTCCGACATCGCGATCGGCTCAATTTCAGGCGCACTCTATCGGAACCACGACTGCTTGATTATCTGCTACGACAACGAGCAATATGCGAACACGGGCATCCAGGCCTCATCGCGCACGCCTTACGGCGGCATGACGACGTTCTCTCCTCCAGGCCCGAAGGTTCCCGAAGCGAAGACTCTGTTCCCCAAGGATCTCGCGCGCATGATGGCGGCCGGCCATCCCCACTGCTATGTGGCGACCGCGAGCGTGGGTTACCCGATCGACCTCATGAACAAGGTGCGCAAAGGCCTCAATTTCAAGGGCGCGTCCTTCCTGATGATCTACACTCCATGCCAGAAGGGCTTCGTCTACGAGACGCCGCGCTCGATCGATCTCGGCCGGCTGGTCGTCGAATGCGGGCTTTACCCGATCTGGGAGTGGGACAACAATAAGCGCGCGTATGATTACAGCTTCCGCCCGCAAAGCATGCGGCCGGTATCGGAATACTTGAAACTGCAAGGCCGCTTCGGCCACTTGCACGCCGAGCACATCGCCACGCTGCAAAAGTTCGCCAATATGCAGTGGCAAATGATGGGCGTACAACTGCCGGATGCCTTGATCAAGGCCACCGATGTGAAAAACCTGGTGAACATGGGGGCTGCGGAAGCGGCGGCCACCGTGGCGGAGACCGTATGAGCGCCAACACTCCGAATCCCCCTGCTGTAGGAGAAGTGCAGGAGCTGTATGCCGTAAGCGAAGGCAAGAAGCACGGGGCGACGCGCGAGGTTCGGCCCGAGGCCGCCTTTGACAAATTCTATACCGTCACGCGCGTGCACGCCGGCGACGCGATCCTCAACGACAACTGGCACACCAACGAAGTATTCAGCCACGCGCGGAATAATTTCGAAGGCTACACCTTCGCGATGCGCACGCTCGAAGCCTGGGGCGCGGTCGTCCAGAACGAACACCGCGCCTATTACACGGCGGGCGGCCGGGTATGGGTTTTGGACTTGGAGCCGTCCGCGGGCAAAAAGCCGAGGTTGCCCGGCACCGGGACCGGCGGCAAAAAGTAGCCTTCGGTTGCGGCGCATCCTGCTCATCGACGATACGCCGGAGATCGCCGACCTCTTGTCGTTTGCTTTGCGCGATCGCGGCTTCGAAGTCTTCGCCTCCGGCTTTACCACCTCTGTGAACGAGCTGGCCGCGGAGCAGCGCGCCGATGCGCTGGTACTGGACTGTTCCGTCTACAACATGAGCGAGTCGCTCTTCGACACCGTTCGCAACGATCCGAATCACGCCGAGTTTCCCGTTGTCATCATTAGTGACACTCCGGAGGAAGCGGACGAAAGTCTGCGTTCCAGGGACGCGAAGAAAGTCATGCTGATTCCAAAACCATTCACCGGCGCGCAGGTTGCAAGGGCGCTTACCGAGCTGCTCGGTCCTTAGTGGCGCAGGCTTCAGCCTGTGGGTTTTAGCCCGTGCAAGTTCCAAAACCCGCAGGCTGAAGCCCGCGCCACCGCAACACGGAGAGAGATCGCTATGGCTTCCTGGAGCATGGACAACTGGCGGTACGTCGAGCGCCAGGCCGTAACCGACCCGAAAGGGAGGCAATGGTCTGTGGCGCTGATGGACATCCTGGGACAGGAAGGCGATCCCGAGATGCCCAGCAAGCTGCTCGAACTTCAATATTCCTCCGGACGATTTTTCACTCTCATTTATTCGGCCACAGGAGTCGTGGTATATGAACGCGGCTACACGTCGCTGCCAGAGGCGACGACCATGTACGAGCGCCTCATCGTCGATGTCATGGACGGCGTCCTCGATCCATCCCAGCCTGTGTTTCGCGAAGATTTGGAAGATTGACGGGAAGATTCGAGTGGACAGCCGAGTTTGGTCGTTCGAAAGAAAAGCTTCACCATTCAAAGGTTTTGTCCCACCGGATCACTGAAATGTTTCGAATAGATTTGCTCGGGCAACGAAGTAAAGTTGACCGGCATCTTAGAGTTTAACGAGTACTTCGTTTCTTTGCCCCGTTTCTGCCCTGGAGCCGGGTAGTCCGCAAGAAAAACCACCTCGACCGTTCAATGGTTGTGGAACCCGCGATGCGATGCGGTGTCCAACAATACGAGTGCGTTCAAGGAGGGTGCCATGTACAGAGAGAATTGGTTTTCCTGGGGATCGAAGGGGTTTGCCTTGGCGATCCTGTGCTTGCTTGCCGTGTGGGCCAACCAAGCCCAAAAGGATGGCCAAAAAGATGGACGGATCAGTTCAAACCAGTGGCGCCTGGCCGAGCCGATCCGGTACGAAAATCTAAGTGTGTTCCCAGTCGTCAGCCGGCAGTCTGCTGACACCGCAGGCTTTGCCACACTTGACGAGAGCCTGTCGGCAGGCCAGGTGATCATAACGGAGGGCGGAGCCGAAAACATGCGGCGGTCGCGCGACGGGCATCCCGTCGCGATTCCAGAACAGCATGGAGCATCTGTCAATCAGCTCGTGCTGGTCAATCGCGGCTCCAAACCATTGCTTTTGTTGGGTGGGGAACTGGTGAGCGGCGGAAAGTAGGACCGGATCATTGCCAAGGATCGCATCGTCCCGCCTGGAGCCGCGCCTCTGCCACTCGATGTCTTTTGCGTGGAAGCTGGCCGCTGGTCATCGGGCGCACAATTTTCCGCAGGCCAGCTGATGGTGCATCCAAGCGTGCGCGAACAAGCAGTCGTAGTTCAAGAGCAAGCTAAAGTTTGGGAGGCAGTACGGAACGGCAGTACCGCCAGTGCCACAGGTCTTCCTGGTCCCGCGCAGACTGGAGGAGGAGTTGGCCAAACCTCGCAAACCGTAACCGTTTCGCCCGGAACGATGGCTGGAGTGATCGCGACGGAAGCACCGACCCAATCATATGCGCGGATGTATAAGTCTCCCCAGGTGGGAGTTCCAACAGACGCATTCACGGAAGAAGTTCAAAGGCGCTTCGACCGCGCCACTGCAAAACTGAAAGGCGAGTATGTCGTGGGCGTGGTCGTGGCGTACGGCGGCGAGGTAGCCTGGAGCGATATTTTCGCATCACCGAAGCTATTTGAAAGCTACTGGCCCAAGCTTCTGCGCAGCTATGTGATTGAGGCGCTGGCGCGGCCGAGCACCAGCGAACAGCCCTCCATCGACGACGCGCGCGAATTTCTGAAGCCGCTGGTGGGGCACGAGAGTATTGAAACGGAACCGGCGATCTATAGCCTAAGGCAGGTGACCGAAGGGAAATACGTCGAGATGGAGTTGGAGGCGCTCAGGCCCGTGGAAATCACGTTACATGTGCTGAAACTTCACCGGGCGAGCTAGGTTCAGAAGCGTACAGGCATGGACGGGCCGCTTGCCGGACTCTAGGCTGCAAGCGGTCTTCCATGTTTTCTTGTCCCTTGCCGGGAAGGCGGCTGATAGATCACGGAGTTTTAAATATTTCCGGCAAAGCATCCGCCGCGCGGCCCATCGCGCGCGCGAGGCTTAGCTTCGCAACGTTGAAAGCGAACACGCCGTTGATGAAATCGAACTCGGCGTTCGTGACTTCCTCCTGCGCTTGCACATACGTGACGTTGTCGATCACTCCCACTTCCACTTTTTGCCGTGTCAGCTCGAGGGCTTCTTTGTTGACCTCGACATTTCGCTGCGCGACTTCCACCTGGCTCGCGGCCGCTTGCAAATCCAAATAAGAGCTGCGGACGTCGCTCTCGATCTGGCCCTTCAAATCTTCGTACTCGGCGCGGTGCTGGGCGAGCGCGGCGTCGGATTGTTGGATGTCTCCCTCGGCTCGCCCGCCTTGCCAAATCGGAATTTTCAAGCTGGCCGCGGCGGTGTATGTCGTTTCCAATTGGCTGGGGTTTACGCCGATGCCGCCGTAGTCGGCCGTGACTCCGAGCGAAGGGTAACGTTCGGCGCGGGCCGCCGCGTGCGCACGCTCGGCGGCGCGCACCTGGGCGTCGGCGGCCTTCAAATCAGATCGCTGCTGGAAGGCTTGCGCGAGCGCTGCTTCCATGGTCAATGGCGCCGCGGGCGAGAAGGGCACTTCGTCGGAGAGATCGTATTGATCGTTTGCCGGCAGGCCGATCATGCGCGCGAGATTTATTTTTTGCTTGGCCAGATCGTTCTTGAGGGACAGCAGACGCTGCTGGTGCGTCAGCGCCTGCACTTCGTTCCGGTCGGCATCCACTTTCGCGATGAGACCCTGCCCGAATTGCTGCTTGCTCTGGTCGAACACGGCATTCGCGCTCTGCAGTTGCGCATCTTCCGAAGCCATTCGCGCCCTCGCCGCGATCGTTTGCAGATAGGCGCCGCCGACGGCCAGCACGATCAGTTCGCGCGCGTCCTGCGCCGAATAGCGATTCGCCTTGGCGACATCGCTTGCCGCGCGGTAGTTGTTGATTGCCGCGTAATCGAAAACGGTCTGTGAAAGATGCGCGCGAAAATCAATATAGTTAAAGGGGCCGATCACCGCGGGAATCGAGAAGCTCGGAAAACTGAATCGAAAACCTTCCGCGCGCAGGTCGGTGGTTTGGACATTTTCATTTATTGTGCCGTTGAGGTTCGGCAGCAGGCCGCTGAGGGCGACTTTGCTCTGTCCCTCCGCCTGCCGCAGAGCCTGGGTCGCGCCCGTTTGGCCGAGGTTATACGCAAGCCCGCGCTGAATCGCTTCCCGCAGGCCAAGCTTCCCGTTGAACGGCATGTTCGCGACACCTGGCGTGCTTCCCGCATAGGCGCCCTGCACCTGCACGCTGGGACTCAGCGTGTTCACGGTGGCCGTGGTGCTCGGCGCAGGCGCCTCGGAAGTTTTCACGCTGCCGCTCGATTGAGCCGTCCGCCCGGAAAGCGGAAGTTGCGCGGCCTGCGTGCCCTGCGATTGCCCGGACGGCGGGCCGAATTGCGCGAAGGCGGGCGCGGCAAGCATCAGCGCCGCCGCGACGAGCGGCAACCGGCCGGCCAAACGCTTGCCGCCCACTTTCGGGAAAAGGTTTGAGAAAAATCGGCCTTCTGTTTTTCTGCGCATAAGACTCCCTTAAGCCGGGCCTAGCTGAGTTGTTTTCTGAATCGCCAAATGCTGAACGAAACGAGGACCACGGTGAAAGCCAAAAGCGCGAGGAAATTTGGCCATAACGTCTCGATTCCGCTTCCCTTCAACATCGCGCCTCGCGAAATCTGGCCGAAGTGCTGAATGGGATTGAACTGCGCGACAGGCTGGAGCCATTTCGGCATCGCTTCCACCGGCGTGAATGCACCGGAGAGCGAAGTCAGCGGAGGATTCACGAAAAACAGCGTGAGCTGCGCCTGGCGCGCCGACCTCGTGAACGTGGCGATGAATGTTCCGATACTGATCCCGCACAATAAGCAAAGCGCTGCGGCGGAAACCACCAAAAATATATTTCCCCGAAAGGGGATTCCAAACACCACACGCATGATCAGCACCGCGAAAGTCCCCATCATGCACAGCAGTACGAAGAGCGGAAAAAGTTTCGCGACAATGATCTGCGTCGTCGAAGCAGGGGACATCAGCAACTGCTCGAGCGTTCCGGCCTCGCGTTCCTTCACAATCGCCGCGGCGGAGATCAGCGAGCCGTTCAAGATCAGGAGCACGCCGAGAATGCCGGTAACGATAAACCAGGTGGGCTCGAGGCCCGGATTGTAGAGATATGCGGGATGGATTAGCACCAGGCCGAGGCGGCTCACGTTCGGCGCCGCAATCTCCTGAAACCGCGCGTGAATTCCTTCGCCCGCGAGTGTCTGGTTGTAGGACGCAATCACGCCTTGCGCAAATCCTTCGCCGATCGTAGCGGTGTTGGAATTCATGGCGTTCAGCAGGACCTGCACGGTGGCGGGCCGGCCGCGTTGCAGATCGCGCGCAAACTCGTAAGGGATCACAAGTCCGGCATCCAGATCGCCGTCCGCGATTTTCTTGCCCATTTCATTCACGTTGAAATAAGTCCCGGCGCCACGGAAGGCCCTGCTTTCGGTCATAGTCGCGACAAGCTCGCGGCTTTCGGGAGTCCGGCTGTCGTCCACGACGCCGAGCCGCAGATTGGTGACGGTCGCGTTCAGAGCGAATCCGAAAAGGAGCAATTGCAGCGTGGGCGGCAGGATCAGGGAAATGGCGAGGCGGCGATCACGCAAAATCTGGCGAAACTCTTTGCGGATCAATGCCCTCATGCGGTAACCGATCAATTTGCGAAATATATTCATGGCTTAATCCTTCAATTGCATGCGCCGCATGGTGCGCCACGCCATCGTGTAAAAAAAAGTGCCGATGGCCGCGATCGCCAGCACTTTCAGCCACACCGATGGCCATCCTCCGCCCGCCAGGAGAGCATCACGCACGATTTCGATGTAGTAGCGGCCCCAGACAAAATTGGAAATCCAGCGAATGCCTGCGGGAATGTTTGCGATAGGGAAGAGCAAGCCGGACAGCATGTACACGAGCAGGAATCCGGCGGTGGCAACCGCTTGCATCGCGGCCACCTGACTGGGGATTGCCGCGCCGATCATGTTTCCGAAAGCCGTGACGGTGAACATGTACAGAATCGTGGCGACAAGAAACGGCGTCGGATCACCGGCAAAGCGCAGCCCGAATCCCATGAATAAAATCATCATCAGGATGATTCCTTCCGCCGTGGCCACGATCATGAACGCGGCGATCTTTCCGAGCAGGAATTCATGCGCGGAAATGTTCGAGACGTAAACCTGGAGAATCGTTTTCTGTTCGCCTTCCTTGGACATGGCCAGCGTCGCCAGCAGCGGTGGGAAAAGGGACATGGCCAGCACGTAGATTCCGGGACCATAAAATTTTTGCGACGAGCGGCTCGGGTTGTACCACAACCGGATCGCGGCCGTGACGGGCTCGGGTCGCGTCGCTCCCGCATTTTCTACGTTATACGCGCGAACGATTTGCGCCGCATCGCCCGAGATGATTTGCGCGGTATTCCCGTCCGACGCGTCGACCATAATCTGCACCGTGGCGTCCTCGTCGCGCGCGATCTTGCGGCCATATTCTTCCGGGATAATCAGCGCGCCGCGCGCTTTGTTGGAAGCGAAGGCCTCCTCAGGCTGTTTGTCCGTGGGCCACGAGACGACGTGGAAGCTCAGCGACTGGCGAAACGCGTCAACCAATTTCTGGGACGCCTGCGACTGATCGGAGTCCTGCACGATGATGGGGAGATCCTTCACGGACAGCGAGATGGCTGTGGTCTGCAACAGCAATAAAATCACCGGAAGCAGGAGCGCCAGCATCACCGCGAGGCGGTCGCGAAGAAGCTGCGTCAATTCTTTCCGGGCTTGCGCGAAAATTCGCCGCATGATTTTCTCCCCTACTCTTCCGCGCTGATCTTGCCGCGCTCGCGCGCCTGCTCGACAACGCTGATGAACACATCTTCCAGCGAGAAGCGTCCTTCGCGCGCCCCCAGGACGTGCACTCCTCCTGCTTCAAGCCTTTGTGTGTTCTCGCGAATACCCGCATCCACCGCGGCGTCCGTGATGATGTGAAGGCGTTTGCCGAACAGCGCAACCCGCCAGTGCTGCGTTTCCGACTTCAACAGATCGGCCGCGCGCTGCGGCTGGTCCACGCGAAATTCAAGCAGGTGACCTTTCTGCTGGGCTTTGATTTCGCTCGGCGTTCCCTCCACGAGCAATTCACCCGCCACCATAAAGCCCAGCCGGTTGCATTGTTCCGCTTCTTCGAGATAGTGCGTGGTCACCAGGACGGCGGTGCCCGCATCGGCGAGACGATTGATCATCATCCAGAACGCTCGCCGGGCCAGCGGATCGACGCCCGATGTCGGCTCGTCTAGAAACACAATGCCGGGCTCGTGCAGGATGGCGCTGCCGAACGCGACGCGCTGCTTCCAGCCGCCAGGCAAACTCCTGGTGATTTGTTGTTCCTTGCCCTCGAGTCCGGAGAAATCGAGCACCCAGCGTTCCTTCTCTTTGAGCTGTTCCGGCGGGACACCGTAGACGCCGCCGAAAAAATCCAGATTCTCCGCGATCGAAAGGTCGTCGTAAAGCGAAAACTTTTGCGACATGTAGCCGATCTGCTGCCGGATTTCGGTCGAGCGAAATGCGCCTCGCTCGCCTGCAAGCTGCATGTTTCCCGTGGAGGCTTCCAGCAAGCCACACAGCATCTTGATCGTAGTTGTTTTTCCCGCGCCGTTAGCGCCGAGCAATCCGTAGATTTCGCCGTAGCGCACTTGCAGGCTAACGTCATGCACCGCGGTGAAGGAGCCGAATTTTTTCGTGAGAAGTTCCGCGCCGATCGCGACCTGTCCGCGCTTGTCCCTGTGATCGCGGCGGGAAGGGAACGACGTGTCATGCATTTCCTCGCTCAGCGAACGGAGCGTCGCGACAAACGTATTTTCCAGCGTGGGTTCATCCACTCGCACGCCGTCGATTGGAATTCCCTCCGCACGCATGGATTCCTCGATCTTTTCTTGTGCCTCTTCGGGCGAATGCGTGAGCAAATCGAGGCGATCTCCGAATCGCTGAACATCAAAAATGTCAGCGTGGTGGGAAATTGCCTTTCGCACGGCGGGGAGGGCTTTGCGGAGATCGGGCGAGCGCAACTCGATGCGCTTGGCGTGCAAACTTTCGCGAAATTCGTCCGGCGTTCCGATTTGCAGGATCTCGCCGAGGTGGAACAATGCGATCCGATGGCACCGCTCGGCTTCATCGAGATACGGAGTGGCAATCAGCACGGTGAGGCCCTGGCCCGCGAGGTGAGCGAGTGTGTCCCAAAACTCCCGTCGCGACACGGGATCCACGCCAGTCGTCGGTTCATCCAGGAGCAGAATATCCGGCTCGGAAACGAGCGCGCACACCAGCGCCAGTTTCTGTTTCATGCCGCCGCTCAACTGGGACGCCAGCCGCTTGGAGAAGCGGTCCATGTCAAACATTTTCAAATAGCGGCTGCCGCGCTCGTCGATTTCCGCGGGAGGAACACGCCGCAATTCGCCGATATAGCGAATGTTTTCCAACGCACTCAGATCGGGATAGAGGCTGAAGGTTTGGGTGAGATATCCGGTCCGCGAACGCGCGTCGCGCGCCGCCTTTCCGAAAATCTCCGCCGTGCCGCCCGTGGCTTCCATCACTCCGGCGAGAATTTGAAACGTGGTGGTTTTGCCCGCGCCGTCGGCGCCGATCAGGCCGAAGATTTCCCCGCGTTGCACCTCGAACGAAATTCCGCGCACGGCTTCGAGAGCGCCGTAGCGCTTTCTGATGCCGCGAACATCTATGGCAGCTCCTGTAGTGGCGGCAGTTCGCGCGAGAAGATCTTCCCGGTCCGTTGCGGCAGTGTTCATTGCGCTGCTCGTTTGTGCGGCGGCCACGTGTTGCCGTTCGTCAGGATTTCGCCGTCCGCGGGCATGCCCGGCTTTGCGAAGCCGATCCCCTGCGTCAATTGCACCTTGACGCCCACCACTTGTTTTACGCGATCGTCGCGGAAGTAAGTGTTTTCGGGAGTGAACGTCGCTTGCGGGTCGATTCGCAGAACGGATCCGTCCAGCGCTTGATTGGAATTGGAGTCGAGAAAAACGTGCGCGGGCTGGCCAATTTTAACCTTGCCGATTTCGCCTTCCGGAATAAAGCCGCGCAGATACACTTTGGAGAGATCGAGCAGCGTCACAATCGCCGTTCCCGCCTGCACCACTTCGCCGGGTTCGGCGGCGCGGGTGAGCACGGTGCCGGAAAATGGAGCCAGCACCGTCAAATCGGCCCGATCATCCTCCGCCTGTGCCAGTTGCGCTTGCGCCTGGGCGGTCTCCGCCTTCGTCGCGGCGATCGACGATAACTGCTGGGCAATCTGAGCTTCGGTGCCGGAAGTCTGCGCCACGCGAATTTTCGGATTGTCCAGGTTTGCCTGCGCCGTGGTAAGCGCGCCGCGAGAAGATTCCACTTTGCGCTGTGAGGCGGCCACCACCGCGGCTTGCTGGTCCGCTTGCACCTCGGCCTGGAGTCCTTGCTGTAGGGAAGCAGCGCCTGTCTTGGCGAGCCGCGTGTAAGCATCGCGATTGAATTCCGCGAGCCGCAACGCGGCTTGTTGCTGCACCAGGTCCGCTTCCGCGGCCGTCAGATCCGCTTGCGCCTGCCGAATGCGCCCTTCCGCATCCATCGTCGATTGGCCCGTTTGCACTTGATTCTGGCGCAACTGGTCCTGCAGCACGGCGATTTGGTCGTGCGCGCCTTGCATTTTCGCCTGCGCGTCGGCGAGCGCGGCCCGCGCCTGATCTTCTCGCGCCCGTACTTGGGCATCGTCGAGCCGCGCGATCACCTGCCCGGCCGTTACGGTGTCGCCTTCACGAACGGTGACCTCGAGAATTTTCCCGCTCGTTTTTGGCGCCACCGCGGAATCGTCGCCTTCAATCCGTCCGCTGAGCGCGATGATGCTGGCCGGAAGACTCGGCGTGGCGAAAAATATCTTCCAGATCACGAGCGCGGCAATTACGACTCCCGCGATGAGGAGAATCCTTACGACGCGCGAACGCGGCGCTTTGTTTTCCGCCGGCGGCGGTGCGCCGAATGCGGGAGGCGGCGTAGTGCGCTGCTCCGCGCCTGGCGGCGCTTGAGTCATCGTGTTCGTTTTCAATTCATCCATGGCGTTTGCCGTGCCCCACTTTCTTCAAATACGCGAGCGAAAAATCCGCGATGTGGTCCGCGATGCGGTCCAATTGATCCGGCGTAAGCTTTAGCTCCGGCTGTAAACGTGCCAGCACTGGCTGGGAGAACGTGTAGAAAAGTATTTGTCCGACGATGCTGTTCACAGAGAGCCGGGTGGTTTCATGGTCCAGAGGCAACCCAATGATCGCGCCGACCGCTTTGCGCACTCGGTCATAGATTGGCCGCATCCCTTCGTCCACCACGCGTCCCATCGCCGGCGTGGGATGCGAGAATTCGTGCATCACCAGGCGAATGTGCCAGTCAGGCCGCGGCCCTTGACACAGGCTCATCAGCCGCGCCCGGATCACGCCGCGAATGGTGCCTTCGGGAGAAAGGCTGGAATCGAGAGCGGCGTTCATTGCCGCCGTCTGGCCTGCCGCGCGCATGGAATGCCGCAACACTTCCGTGTACAGACCCATTTTGTCGCCGAAGGTGTAATTCACTGCCGCGACGTTCGCGCCCGCGCGGCGGCAGATTTCGCGGATCGTGGCCGCGCGGAATCCGCGCTCGGCAAACACAGTGCCGGCCGCCTCGATCAGTTTGTCGCGCGTCAAATCCAGGGCCTTGTGTTTGGCGCGCGGGCGGACCGGAGAAGGAATTCGCGTTAGAGCATGGTGAGCCATATCAAACACATGTTTAAAACAACTGTTTGATTTTGTCAAGCAGAAAGACGCGAGGCCGGGGAGGCCCATCCGCACTGTTCAGCAGGCCGGGTGCCCCGCCTGTCCCTGCCAGCCGCATTCCAAAATGACGATGGTTGCGCGCTAGGCGTAGCTGCTCGCAGATGTTAAAATGACGGCGGCAAATAAATTGAATAGGCCCGTAGCTCAGTTGGTTAGAGCGCTACCTTGACACGGTAGAGGTCTGGGGTTCGAGTCCCCACGGGCCTACCATATCTTTCAATGGGTTAGAGACAAAACCCGAAAAATCTCCAACCCACAATTCAACCCACAACAACATTTACTGCACCATTCCCGATACTCCGACTGCTCTCAGGAATTTGCCTTGCGCTCCCCGGGCTTCGTCGTTGTCTTCCTGAGTGTAGAGATCGAGCGTCGTCTGAATTCTTGAATGACGCAGGATTCCCTGCACTGTCTTAGGTTCGACTTTTGCCTTGTTCACAAGCCAGTTGCTGAGCGAGTGACGGAGGTTGTGAAGTCCGAACCTTTGGCCATCCCGAATCAGCACTCCTGCCGCTTTCGCAGCCGGCCGGAGATGGTCAGCAACAAATACAGAAGAGGACAGAGGTACGCGACCATGCGCCTTGAAAGAAGGAAAGACAAAATCCTGATCCTTCTTGTTGGGCGTCTGGCTGCGCCATCGCCGTAGATGATCCGCCAAGACCGGATGCAAGGGAACATAGCCGTCGGATGCTTCCGTCTTGGTTTCACCATCCATTCCCTTCACCCATCGTTTCGAAACCCTGATCCGTTCTTCGAGCCACAAGATGTCCGCCCAGCGTAGCGCCAAAATCTCCGATGAACGGAGTGCGGTCGCCGCACAGGTGAGCACCAGTGTGTGATGAAGATTATTTGTCAGGGATTTCAGAATGTTAAACGTCTGGGTAGGGGTGATGACGATAGCCCGGTAGTTAGTTTTGCAACGTGTTTCGACAGGGAGCACAGGATTTTTCGTGACCCGCTCGTGCAGTATGCCGACCTTGTAGATGCGGCTCATGATCCCCCGCATCTTTGCAATCGTCGTCCATGCAAGTTTTGATTCGGTATTCAGCGATTTAAGCCAACGCTGAATCTCTAGCGGTTTGATGTCCTCCGCGATTTCATTGCCCCAGCGGGCAATGAGATAGTCGCGCACGATATGTTCCATGATGCTCGTCGAATTTTCCGACTTCGGGCGAACAGCATCCGAACCGAAATCGGCCTTGAGGTAATGCTCCGCCAGGGAGTTGAACCTGATGCGGCTCGAAGAAGGGGCATCGTTGATTCGGATTAGGATTCCGAGCCGGTCCACCTCACGCCATGCGTCCTCATCCTTTAGAAATTTCTGGACAAGTCCAATGGGCGTGTTGTGTTCGACCCGCCTCCCGTCCGCACTCGGAACCCGATATCTGAGCACCCAGGTTTCTCCTTCCTTGCGGCGTACTTTCTTGAGTGATCCTCGCTGATAAGCCATATTCCTCTTTTCAGCGGGGACTGCCAGATTCAATCGTACACGGTTTCCGCGAATTTAGGGTCGGGTTCTCATCGCGCTCAATAGCGGCGGCGAGTTCCGATAGGCGAAAGACCCAGACTTTCCGTTTGCTTCCCGTGCCAATTGGATAGGCTCCTGCAATGCCCCTGCGGGCAAGCTCCAATAGATAGCGGCGCTTGACGCTGAGGAACTGCGCCGCCTCCTGGGCCGAAACAAACGGCTCCGGTGTTGAGGGTCCAGATGCGAAAGAATCACTCAGAGAAGACATTGGGGTTTTCATAGAGCCTCTGTATGGCGACCGAAAATCTTGCCGTGTTTGTATTCATCTCTGTCTGAGTCGTAGCCGTGGATTTCCAGGGCTTCTGAAACGAAACGCTGGCCGGGACGACGTTCCAATCGAATGTGCAGTTGTCCTTGATCTCGTACTTCTCTCACTATGGTTCGGTTCGTCGAATCTTCCGGGGGGAGATACAACTCCTCGCTTGTGGAGGGAACCGCCGAGGATGACCCGCCCACTTGAGAATCTCGAGTCTGCGTATCAGACGTTGACGGCGAGTTCATTTCCAAGCGCAAGCCATGCACTCTCGCCGAGTCTGGGTTCTTGCGCACGCCGAATTGGGTACTGCGGTGTTTCATTTAGTTTTCCGGTTCCGTGTCCCTTTGGATTCCTAGCGGATTGTCGTCTGAAGAATTCCCTTGGCAACCCTTCCAGGATGAGCTACCATCTGACTTAGATGTTACACCTACGGTAGGAGGTTGTGTCAACTCTAATGTCCATCCTCAGCAAGAAGCCGCGCCATGAGGTCATTTCAGTTCGTCTGAACGAAGACCGTCTCAAACTGCTGGAGCGCTACCAGAAGTTGCTCACCGACCAATTAGGCCGACCCGTTTCCCTGGCGGAAGCGGCATTCCTGGTCATCGAAGAGCGCGTCGTCGGAATGGACCGCGAGGCGTCGCGACATGAAATGCTCAAGACTCCAACCGAATCTCTCTACCACACTCGGAAGAGATGGGAGTCACAACACAGTCTTTCTTCCCCCCAATGGGATGTCCTCGCAGAGTACATGCTGATCGGAACCGAGGAAGAGTCGCAGGAGCCGCCACTACTTCGGCCCGCTGTGCCCTCGCGGGAGTCGTATCTAGCACTGCTTGACGCTTTCGAGGCGGTTTATCAGAACCGGAAGGAGCACGCCTCCAAACATACTTGGGATTATTTCGGCGGTCTCGACGGCTATTCCACGAAGGTGAAGCTTTCCGACAATGATTCCGAACAAAGGCACCAAGCGGTTCTCAAACAGATCGCACATAGAAAGGAATTCCTCCGACCCGAAGAGAAGTGGGAGCGGCCCGGCAACATTGGCAGGTGCTTGCTTACCGCGATTCGAGATGAGGGCGTCGAGAGCACGAGGCTCGATCAAATCCTTGCCCCGTATTGGTCCACACTTTGGGGGCTGGCAGCACGCGGCCACTGGATACGGCACGACCGACAGCCAGTGCGGAAGGCTGGCCCGAACGAGGATGATTTTCGGCGTCGGATTAGCCTACCGGGTGCTATCAAAGCTGGCGAACTGAAAGTGTCGTTTGTGCCCTCGGGGGGCACCGAATTCGCAACGCAGATCGACTTCGGGCCGGCGCGCAGGTTCAGCTACCTAATTACCCGATATCCCGAGCTAGCCGAGTTCCGCGCGATGCTCGAAGGATTGCCGCCGAAGCGGCCTTGGAACGGGAGGCATTTCTTCGCGGAAGTGTCCAAGGAAAAGGGGCCGACGAAGTGCAAGCTTTGGCTCAAGCAAAATGAGGTGGGCATCGACTTCTCGGAGAGCGAGTGGAACGCCCTCCGCGACCTCTTCCGGCAGGCGTGGGAGAGTCCCGACCTTCAGCGATGGTTACAGGAGCTTCGACAGGAATATGGCGAACAGGGTTGAGACCGCGCAGGGGCCGAAAGGCACGGTGCCTTCGGCACCGGGTGTGACGCATGACACGTCACCCCCAAACGGGTGCCGCATAGCAACCAAGGTTGCTATATGGGAACTTGTTGAAAATCTAGCGGCTTACAGCAAGCCACTTCACACAGAGCGCCGCACAGTAACTTTGGTTCCCATACGGGAACTTGTTGATTTTATTGGGTGAATTCCGTGCCTGCACTTCGAACCAAATCCGTCAGCACCAAAGTCACTGACGAGGAATATGCGCAGTTGGAAGCCCTAGCGGGCGAGCAAACCATCAGCGAGTGGGCGCGTGACGTTCTGCTCAAGGCGACCAAGCCGAATGCAGGCGAGCAAACTGTCCTGGCCGAAGTTTTGGCGTTGCGGACGATCCTACTAAACATCCACTTCGCCATATCCCAAGGGCAAACGCTGCCCGTAGAGGAGATGAAACAGCTCATCGAGCGAGCGGACCAGAACAAGTTGAGCAAGGCGCGAAAGCGCCTCGCGGAAGCAGCAACAGGGGGTGTGCCATGAAACAGAGGTGGGGCCGAGAGGATGATGCAGGCGAGTTTCCGAGTGACAAGGCGGTATGGACTATCGGAGCGTTCTGCGTTGCTCTGCTCAGTGTGTTCGCTATCGCTGGTTACCGCTACATGCGGGTGTGGACTCCGCTCCAACAGCACTATCTGACGGCCTACGTAGGCACGCCGGTAGCAGGAGCCTTCCGCACAGACGGTTGGTACACGCTGTTGATGGTGATGACGCGCAAGGGTACGCGAATGGCGCTCGAAGCGGAAGTAGAGCCGTTCGTGACGGAGAAGGGTGAGAGTACGTTCACGCTGACCGAAGCAGCGATGAAGACAGGGGACTTGAAACTCGAATGGCAGCGCGCACGCTATGACAATGCGAAGTTGCATGAGTTCCTGGGCCACTGGATTTACGAGGACCAGACGCTCACCGATCTAGCGAAACCAGCGCTGTGGGGCGGCTTGGGTGTGTTGCTGGCAGGTCTTTTCGTGGCGACCCCGATGGACTCGGCACGCAAGAGAATACGCAAACATGGACGTCGGCTGAAAGGACCGGAGCTTGTGATAGTGCGTGCCTTCAATCGCCGCAACCGTTCAGACGGTATCGGCTTCTTGCAGCAGCAGAGCTTCACGCAAAAAATACTCCGCAGCAAAGCTTGGCTACGACTGCCGCGCGAGATTGAACCGAGCCACATTCTAGTTATGGGTGATTCGGGCAAAGGCAAGAGCGCACTGATTCGCCAAATCTTGTTGCAGATCGAGGAGCGTGGTGAGACGGCCATCGTGTACGATCCGGCGACGCCCGCCGACTACGTGCCCTACTTTCTTACTCCGTCGCGCGGTGATTTGATTCTTAATCCCCTGGACCAGCGGATGCCTTACTGGACTCCGGGAGACGAGCTGCGGCAGGGGGCCGACGCTCTCACATTGGCCGCGTCGCTGTTTCCCGACCGGCACAACGAGAATTCTTTTTTTGTAGAGGCCCCGCGAAAAATCTTTGCGCACTTGCTCAGCTTCCATCCGACGCCGCAAGAGTTGGTGTGGTGGATGTCCCACCCGGAAGAGATCGACCGGAGAGTGAAAGGGACAGAGTACGCGGCGATGATCGACCGTGATTCGCCGCCACAGCGCAACGGCGTGCTTGGTTCGCTGAGCATGGTGGCTGACGCCATGAAGCTGCTGCCTAGTGAAGCGGAAACGGCGCAGCGTTGGAGCACGCTCGAATGGTCGAAGGAGCGGAGGGGCTGGCTCTTCCTGACGAGCACACCGGACACCCGGAAGCGCCTCGCCCCGCTCATCAGTTTGTGGCTGGACATGCTCGTGCTGCGCTTGATGAATCAAGGCCGCATGAGTCCGCGTCCGGTTTGGTTCATCCTTGACGAGTTGGCGACCTTGCAGCGACTGCCGCAGCTACACACGGCGATCACGGAAAACCGCAAGTCCAACAATCCGGTGGTGCTGGGTTTTCAGGGACGCAGCCAGTTGGAAGTCCGTTACGGGCACGAAGCGGAGGCGATGATGTCGCAGCCGTCGACGAAAGTCTTCCTGTGCACGAGCGAGCCGCACGCAGCGAAATGGATCAGCGACACGATAGGAGAACAGGAAATCGAGAGGATACGAGAGAGCCGCACAAATGAGCAGTTCCCACAATCGCGCAAATCCAAGGGCTATAACCTCGAACGCGAGATCAGGCCGCTGGTGATGGCAAGCGAGATCAGCGGCCTTGAAAAGATGCACGGTTATCTCAAGTGCGGAAATCTCGTGGTGCGGTTGAGTCTCCAGTACATCGAGCTTGAAAGCAAAGAGCCGCAATACATCGAGCGCCCGGCACAGCAGCCACCGGAGGAACCGCCGAAGGTTGCGGCGACCGCGGCAGGAGCAGGCAAGCCGTCGGGGAACGGAGCTTCGGGACAGACACTCGTGCCCAATGAACAGCAACAAAGTGCGGAACAGAAAATCCAACGAGAGCCAGTACGCCAGCAAAGGGACTTCTTCGAGTAGGCCAACACATGCTGACCATCTCCAAACCTCTGAGCGCAGGTCAGGCACAGTCGTATCACGCGGAAGAGTTTGGTAACGCCCGCGAGAACTATTACACCGAAGGGGAGCAGATTCGCGGGGAGTGGCACGGAAGGCTCGCCGAACGGTGGGGACTACACGGCGAGGTTCGCGAAGAGCATTTCCAGCGGCTCTCCGAAGGACAACACCCGATCACTGGGGAGCAACTAATCCGCCGCCAAGCGGCCAGAGAATATATGAACAGGCGCGGCGAAAAGGTAAGCGCGATGGAACACCGCGCAGGATGGGACGCGACGTTTTCAGCCCCGAAGAGCGTCTCGTTGACCGCCCTGGTGGGCGGAGATGAACGTGTCCGAGAAGCGCATCGAGAAAGCGTTGGCGTCGCACTCGACGAGCTAGAGCGATATGTCCAGGCCCGCATCGGCGGGAATCTTCCGGCAGAGACGACCGGCAAATGGGTAGCGGCGAAGTTCGAGCACGACAGCGCAAGGCCCGTGAACGGCTATGCCGCACCGCAATTGCATACGCACGCCGTTTTCTTCAATCTTACCGAGACCGACGACGGGGACGCACACGCGCTACAGCCACGGGAACTGTACAAGACGCAGCAGTATGCGACGGCAGTGTATCGCTCGGAACTGGCCCATCGGTTAAAAGAACTTGGCTACGAAATCGAGCGCGGCGCGAGCAACCAGCCGGAAATCAAAGGCTACGGCAAAGAGTATCTGGAGGCATCGAGTCCCCGCCGCCAACAGATCGAGGAACATCTCGCAAAGGAGAACCGGCGAGGAGCAGGCGCGGCACAGGTCGCCGCGCACCAGACACGAGAAGGAAAGCTCGAACTCTCACACGAAGAGATGCAAGACAGGCACAAAGCAATGGCCGCGCACTTCGGCAATCAACCAGAGCGGGTTGTCAAAGCGGCACGGGAGCACGGAGAGCGATTACAGCAAGCACCCGAAGAGAAAGCCATCAGCCAGGCCGTTGCCTACTCAAGAGAGAAAAATCTGGAGCGTGAAGCAGTGGCCGAGGAGCGCGAGCTGCTGAGGGATGCACTGAAACGCTCAATGGGTGACGCCACGGTTGCGGAGGTTAAAGCGGAGTTCGAGAAACGCGTGCAAGCGGGCGAGTTCATCGAGACGAGCAATCGCGCGCCGGGCCGCGCGTTCACCACAAGTGAGATGATCGACCACGAACGCAACACCATCCACGCGATGCGCGCGGGGCAGAACCAACACGAACCCATCGCGAGGTTCGAGAGACGCCGAGACATCGTGCAAGACCACTCGCATTTGAGCGAGAGCCAGCGCGCGGCGGTCGAGCAAATCCTTTCGAGCCGCGATCAGGTGACGGCGCTTGAAGGCGTCGCCGGCGCGGGGAAAACTACTTCTTTAGTTGCGATCCGCGAAGCCGCCGAGCGAGAGGGCTATAAGGTGGAAGGCTTCGCGCCGACATCGCGCGCAGCGCAAAAACTCGGAGAAGCGGGAATCGAATCGAGCACATTGCAGCGGCATCTGACACGGAGCGAAGAGCCGCACGACGGACAAAAACGCCTCTACGTTCTCGACGAATCGAGTCTCGCGGGCACGAAGCAGATGAATGAGTTCCTCCATCGGCTAACGGAAAACGACCGCGTGCTGCTGGTAGGGGACACACGCCAGCATGAAGCGGTCGAAGCGGGCCGACCGTATCAGCAGCTCCAAGAAGCGGGGATCGAGACGGCACGGCTTGATGAGATCGTACGGCAGAAAGACCCGGCACTCAAAGAAGTGGTGGAGCAACTCTCGCGTGGCAATGTGCGAGAAGCAATCGAACGACTGGATACGCAGGGCCGCGTGCATGAAATCCCCGACCGCGACGAGCGGCTAAAGGAAATCGCAAACGACTATGCGACTAAACCCGAAGGCACGCTAGTGGTCTCCCCCGACAATCAATCCCGCCACGAAATAAACACGGCGATCCACCGAACGATGCAGAGCAAGGGCCAGGTTGAATTAAAAGAACACAAGCAGCGAGTGCTTGTGGCTCGGCAAGAGGTTACCGGGGCGGACCGGCAGTGGGCCGCCCAATACCAACCGGGTGACGTTGTGCGCTACACAAGAGGCAGCAAGACGCACGGCATCGAGGCGGGAGAGTATGCCCGCGTCGAGCACGCGAACGAGAAAGAAAATCTAGTGACGGTGAAACGCGAGAACGGCGAGCAAGTGAGTTACGACCCGCGCCGGTTGCATGGCGTTACGCTCTACCGCGAGACCGAACGCGCATTCAGTCGAGGCGAGCGCGTGCAGTTCACCGCACCAAATCGGGAGCGACACATCGCGAACCGCGAGCTAGGCACCATCGAAAAGATCGACGATAGCGGCAACCTGCAACTACGCCTCGACTCAGGCCGCGCAGTCGCGTTCAACATCAAAGAGAATCCGCATCTCGACTACGGATACGCCATAACCAGCCACAGCAGCCAGGGACAAACCGCTGACCGCGTGCTTATCCACGTGGACTCCGAACAGGCAGGCGAAAAACTCGTGAATCGCCGGTTGGCATATGTGGCGGTGTCGCGCGGACGCTATGATGCGCAAATCTATACGAATGACAGGAGCCATCTTACTGAGCAACTCTCGCGCGACGTGTCGCACCGATCCGCGATGGAGCAAACTCGCACGCCGGAATTCGCCACTCGGAAGATCGAACCATCCTCGACTTTGCGACAAGGGGCAGAGCAAACCATCGTGCAGGGACTCAACATTGGGCGCTAGTGGCCGCTAAGGGGTTTTCACAAGGGCTAAAACACTGAAGCCGACCCAAAGGCCGGCTTCGCTTCCTGCCCACTAAGGGGCAGGGGGGATACACAAGGTATTATACTCGCTTGCTGCTTAGCGTCAATGAGACCCTCTCGGCAATTTTTCAACCAGGAGAATTCGTGGCTAAGGTCAACGTTTACATCGATGGGTTCAATCTCTACTACGGCGCGTTAAAGGGGACGCCGTACAAATGGCTCAATTTGGCTCGCCTTTGCCAAATTCTCCTTCCCTCCGACACCATTCAAGAAATCAAGTATTTCACGGCAAGAGTGAGCGCCAGGCCAAGCAAGCCGACTTCCGCTCACGATCAAGGTTTGTACATTCGAGCGCTCCGTACACTTCCGAATCTCACGATCAAGTACGGTCATTTCCTAACACACACCGTCCCGATGTATCTGGCGACAGTCACTCCCCCTCAAAGAGTCTGGGTTGAAAAAACCGAAGAGAAGGGATCAGATGTCAACCTTGCGTCGCATCTCGTTCGCGACGCTTTCCGCATGCAATTCGAGGTTGCGGTCCTCATAACAAACGATTCCGACCTCGCAGAGCCAGTACAGATCGTTGGTCAAGAACTGCACATGCCAGTTGGAATTCTTAACCCCCACCAACATCACAGCAAGGAACTACAGCGGTATGCCACGTTCGTAAAGAGAATTCGGCAGGGGCATCTGCTTGCCAGCCAGTTCCCTACAATCCTGCAAGATGCAAAAGGGTCCTTTTCAAAACCAGTTGGCTGGTAGCCGTCGCGCAAGCCGTCGCGCAGAAATCCATACCTACATGCTTAAGATTCCCTCCGCTCTCACCGTCGTCAAGGGGCTGGCCCGCTGGCGCGGCTCCCGATGGTCGCCCCTGACTGCGGCTTCGCTTCTGGAGCGGTCCACCTATAGAGGCATGGGCCTCCCTGCGCTTATATGGCATGGGTGAGTGACACACTCGCTAAATACTACGTGAGAGAATCCGGCGCTTGGAGGTCGCATGACACCCGAAACAACGCAGCACCTCAACACCGTTGAAGGCGTAATTGTTAAGGCGAAAGCGATTCTTGGGCGGCATTCTTATCCCGACGATTTGCGAAGCGTCGTTGTCATGGGCACTCTGACCCAAATTATTGAACACCACGAGGCGGTGCTGCTTTCAATTCGCAACGACAAAATGGGCTCAGCGTTCGCGTTGGTCCGGTGCATTGTTGAGGGTGTTTATCGCGGGATGTGGATAAATTATTGTGCCACCGATGCGGAAATACAGGATTTCGAACAAAAAGATCGCATGCCTTTGAACGTGAAAGAAATGGCGAAGGCCATCGACGCAAAGTATCAGTCGCAAGATTTTTTTGAAGACCTTTACTCTAGAAGTTGGACTGCGCTGTGCAGTTACACTCATACCGGAATGCTTCAACTCGGCCGTCGATTTACCGGCGCGACCGCAAAACCGGCCTACACCGACGAGGAAATCTTTGCAGCTACAACCACCGCAACAACTTGCACGTTGCTATTGGTTGCAAAATTCCTCGCTGTGCAGGGGCACGCTGCGGATTGCATGGAAGCTGAGGCATTGATCGGGACATACGGCCCAGCGGCCAGCAAAATGGCAAAACCCGGCGCGTGATAGACTCTGCGCCAGCGGAGGTGGCCTGTGGGAAGAAAGCATTCGCCGAAAGGCCAAATCGTTTTGAAGAAGGCGGAGAAGCTGAAAGCAGTCGGCGCAGCTCTGCCTCCGGGGTCGTCGCCCGAAGATTTCGTAGCAAAGTTCCAAGAGTTGTATCCCGAAGATTGGAGCAAGATCAATCGCAGATATCAGGCGCACGAGCGTCAGAATACGAAAGGCAAGGGCCACCCAATGCCTGAGCCAAAGCAGTATCTTTTAAACATGGTAAAGAATTTCATCAAGAGGAATCCGTCAGACTGATTAGCTTGGCGCATGCTAGATTTCGCGCCGTTGAGGGAATATGCCATACAAGCCCGGAGATATGGTCCCCGAATCTGGAATATACAAAGTGACCATGACCCGAAACACGCTGCCACGCATGAAGTTACCTGCATTGAGGGCAAGACTTTCCCACCGTGTAAGGGCTGTGACCACCCAAGATTTGTTCTCGTAAGATCGGCAAAGCATGTAAAAGAACAGAGGTCATTCAAACCTTAATTTGGCCCGGCAGCCAAATCGTGGCTGGAGGCGAGCGGATGGCGGTCGAAGGCAAATTCAATATCAACCTGAATCAAAACCTTCGGGGCTTGGTCGTCGCTTTTGCGGCGCTGGGCGTAGCTGAGCATTGGTGCTTGAAGTGGCTTTTCAGGTTATCCCTGGCTTGATACTGTGTACTCCGTGAGGACGCTCCAAACTTAAGGTTTCCGTGTGCGATTGTACCGGAGTGCAGGTTGGGCTAGATCTGGTCTCGATACTGCTCCAACGCGATGCGCACCAATTGACTTCGCGTCCTCACACCGGTCTTGGCGAAGAGCTGTTGCAAACACGCTTTAACTGCGCTCTCTGAAATCTGCAAGCGATCTCCAATCTGCTTGTTCGCCAGACCTTCAAAGACAAACGAAAGCACTCGTCGCTCTCTTTCCGTGAACCTAACGGTATTTTGCTGTGTACTAAGCTCCTCTGCACTCTCTAGTGCCTTCCTGAGCAAATCCTGCCTGAACAGCGCCTTCCCCGCCATTGCCTCGCGGATTCCCTGAATTAATTCAGCCGGATAGCCGTGCTTCATAAACACCCCAGAGACTCCCTTTCGAATCAAGCCAGGGAGATCACGCTCGTTCACGCCTGCAGTTACGACTAGAACTTTTCCTTTGAAGTGTTCGGCGTGGAGGCATTCGAGGAAATCGGCTCCACTTTCCTCGCCAAGGTCGAGGTCCAGCAGCACGATGTCGATTTCCCGTGATTTTATGATTCGTAATGCTTCGGTGCCGGAACTGCAATCCGCAACCACGTCGAATCCGGTTTCAGCCTGGAGCAGTCGCGCGACACTCTCACGAAATAATGCATGGTCATCAAGCAAGAGAAGCCGGATACTCTTCGCTGCAATCTTACCCATCGGGAGACTCTTTCCTGCCTGATACCCTAGCTAAACTGACCGCAAAGCAACAGCCCTCCGCACGTGGCTCAAACCTTAAATCCCCTCCGAAGCTCCGGAGAATCGCGCGAGAAACGTAGAGACCCAGACCCGTCGCATTCGCTCCCTGCTGGAAGGGTTTGAATAGCTGGTCGGGTGCCGGGATTCCTACGCCTGTGTCCCCGAAACGAATTACAACTGTCCTGGATTCGATCTCGCTGCTAATCGTGAGTTGCTTCTGTTCTGTTAGTTCCATTGCGCGCTGGCTGTTGCGAGCAAGATTGAGGAAGACCTGTTGCAATCCATAACGATCCCCGATGACCAATGGAATATTGTCTTGCAAACGCCAGAGAATTTTAAGCCCCGCCTCCTGATAGATCGGCTCGATAAGAACGCGCAATTCGTCGAGCAATGTAGTGAGTTCAACCGAAGGCAGGGTTTGATCCAACGGCGGCAGGAGTTCCATCTCGGAGAGCTTTTCCATACCGTCGATCAAGAATCCGAGCGCACGAAAGTCCTCGTTGTCCTGCAAGCCAGGAAGGCGGGAGAGGTTCTTGTGAACGGCCAGAACTGCGCCGCATAAATTTCGAATTTCGTGCGCGACCGCCCCCATCAGAATCTTCGTGCTCTTCAGCAAGTGATCGAGACTCAAATCCTCCCGATCCCGGAGGTCTTCAGAAAGATCAACGATAATCGCAGCCAACCTGGCTCCCTGACTCGTGACGTAAGTAGAAAACCAAACAGCCCCGAGAAAGTCCTCTCCATTCTTGCGTCTTCCGCGACATCGAAGCTCAGTGCGGAAGTGAGTAGATCGGTGTGTTTGTAGGGCACTCTGGAGAGCCGGAAGGAATTGCGCGATCGATTGACCGACAATGGGAGTGTCTTCGGGGGCTAAGAGATTCTGGGCGGCATTGTTGGCCAGCACGATTCGACCCGAGGAATCGATGGTCACGATCGCCGCAGGGCTGCTGTCCACAAGGATTTGGACGTGTTCCTCGGCCTCCTGCCGCAATTTCGTATGAGTCTCGACCTCCTCTAAGTGCTCCAGTGCCATCTGTCGATTGCGAATTATCTCGGAAACAAAGAGGCCCGTTCCCACAAAACCGGCAGAAGCCATCAGGAGTCGCGTGATGGCCTCGTTCGAGGGCAGGTTGCTGAATACCTCCTGCAGAACGGAGCAGACCAGTGCAACCACTGTGATCTGCCAACGTGGAAGGAATCCTGCGATTAACATGATGGGGAAGAGATACAAAAACCCAATGGAGATATACGGTTTTGTGAGCCAATCGATCGTTGCAATCAGTACGATCAGAATCGCCGCAGCGATAAGGAAAGGTGTTCGGTTCTTGCGTGAATAAATGGAGGAGAGTTCCATACCTGACAGCCTGCATATTGCCGCAACTCGTCTCGGCTGACTACCCCAGTGTGCCGAGAATGGCCGAAAGATAGTCATGTCGGTCAAAAGATAGCTCGATTGCCTCAAAGATAGGGTTCTCTTTCCCGTAGATGGCTTTCAGAATAGCCAATGCTGCGATCACCAAAGCATCCGTGGGGATCTAGGATTGTAAGCAAGTTGGGACAATTTCGCTCCGTACAGGGCAAGCCTTGAAAGGCTCGAAGGTCGAAGGAAAACTATGAAATATCCGGTTCACATCAGCAAGAGAGTTGCCGTGATTTTTGTGACGACGGCGGCGATTGTTGTCATAACGGGACTTCTGAAATCGAGCCGCAGTCATGGTCAGGCTGCAAACGCGAATACACCTCGGGAGTCAGGTGCAAACTCCAACACGTCTCCTTCCGAAGCGGCCTTGGACCTGTCACCGAGCCAATTGAACACAATCAAGATCGCACCGGTGGGAAGCTACCAGTTCCCCGTTGAGAAGGAGGCAGTTGGCAACATCAGTTTCGTCGACGACCTGTCGGTTCAGGTCTTTCCGTCATATCAAGGAAAGATCATTAAGAGCCTAGCGGAACTGGGCGACGAAGTTCAAAAGGGACAGCCGCTCTACACGATTGATAGTCCCGATCTCATCCAAGCCGAGTCAACCTTGATTGGCGCTGCTGCAACCTACGACCTGACTACCAAAGAACTGGCGCGCGCCAATGATCTTTACACATCTGATGCTAGTGTCCCCCAAAGGGAGCTGGAGCAGGCTACTTCCGATCAACAAACTGCGGAGGGCGCTCTTAAAGCCGCACGCGATGCGGTCCGCGTGTTCGGCAAGTCGGAAACCGAAATAGATCAGGTCATCACCTCGCGCAGGATTGACCCTGCGCTGGTCGTGCCCAGCCCCATATCCGGCCAGATCACATCATTCAACGGGCCGCCGGGGCTTATGGTGCAGCCGGGGAATCCACCAGCGCCTTACACGGTCGCCAACGTCTCAATCAAATGGATGCTGGCGAACGTCGTCGAAAGCGACATTCCGCTTTTTCACGTAGGACAGTCGGTTCAGGTCAAGGTGACGGCCTACCCGGATCGTGTGTTTCACGGCAAGATTTCCAAAATCTACGCGGCGGTTGACCCGGACACCCATCGAGCAACGATCCGTTCCGAGATCGCGGACCCCAAAGATGAGCTGCGTCCCGGAATGCTCGCTAACTTCTCAATTGAGGTCCAGCGTCCAGTTATAGCCACAGCGCTACCAGCCAATGGCGTGGTCCGTGAAGCCGACGGCACCATGACGGCTTGGGTGACAACTGATCGCCATCATTTTGTGCAAAGAGTCGTCCGGACGGGCCTGCGGAGCGACAACCAGGTCCAGATTCTCAACGGCTTGCAGCGAGGAGAGCTGGTCGTTACCGACGGCGCGGTATTCCTCAGCAATATGCTGGAAGCGCCGCCAACTGAGTAGATCGAATGCCCAGTCATTCCATTAACGACGAGAAGCCATGTTCAAATCTCTGATCGCGTTTTGTCTGAGCCGCCGTGCAATTGTGGCAGTGGGTCTGCTGTTGTTTGTCGGCGCTGGATTTGTTGCTTTTAAGATGCTCAACATTGAGGCGTATCCGAACCCAACGCCCGTTATCCTGGAAATTACCGCACAGGCTGCGGGCCTCTCCGCCGAGGATATGGAACGCTACTACACCCTTCCAATGGAGATTGGACTCTACGAGACGCCGGGCATCGACATCATCCGCTCCACTTCATTCTATGGACTGTCCTTTGTTCGCGTCTCCTTCAAATATGGTGTGGACTATAACTTCGCCGTCTCCCAGGCTGCGGTCGCACTGCAACAAAATGTCAACCTGCCAGGCGGTCAGGTTCCCAGCATCCAGGCAAACAGCTCGACGGGCGAAATTTATCGCTATCAGGTCGTCGGACCAGAGCATTTCGGAATTACGAATCTGCGCACGGTTCAGGACTGGATTGTCGCGCGCCGCCTGCTGACCATCCCCGGCATCGCAGCCATCAACAGTTGGGGTGGCCCCACGAAAACATTTCTGGTCGAGGCAGATCCTCACAAGCTCGAAGCCTACGGCGTCACGGTGCCCCAAATCTTGACGGCGCTAGGCAATGCGAACATCAACGTCGGCGGACGTGAAATCAATGTCGGCCAGCAATCCATCAATATTCGGGGTGTCGGTCTGATTGATGATGGTGGCAACGATGAGTTGGCTCAGGGTTACAGGGTCGATGATATCGAGAATGTGGTTCTGGCCCAAGTCAATGGCGTTCCGATATTGGTGAAGGATATTGGGAAGGTCTCGGTCAGCTACAGGCCCAGGCTCGGCATTTTGGGCCGCGACTATCAGGATGACGTTGTTGGATCGATCGTGGTGATGCGGCGCACCGAGCAGACCGCCGACATGATCCCCAAAGTCGAGGCGGCAATTCAAACACTGAATCACGACGGGAGTCTTCCGCCGGGAGTTAGGGTTGTCCCTTTTTATGACCGCTCATCGCTCATCTCCCTGACCACGCACACCGTTCTGCACAATTTGATCTTCGGATGTCTGCTGGTCTTCTTTATTCAATGGCTTTTCCTCGGCAACCTCCGCAGCGCGACCATCGTTGGATTGAACATCCCGTTCGCGCTGTTTTTCGCCACCATTCTCCTAGTGATTCGGGGAGAAAGCGCAAACCTGCTTTCGGTGGGCGCGGTGGATTTCGGCATCATTGTGGATTCGGCCGTGATCCTAGTGGAGAATATCTTTAAGAATTATCAGCGATCCCCGGAAGAACGACAGGGTCTGCTCCAGCGTCTGGCGGGAGGTTCTTGGGGGCCCGACCCGACCAAAGCCGCAGAAGGAGAACTAGCTTCAACTTACAAATGGACGGATCGTTTGCGGCTGATTCTGATCAGCGCGCTGCAGGTGGACAAGGCGATTCTATTTTCGGCGCTGATCCTAGTGGCCGGTTTCGTGCCGCTCTTCACCATGCAGGGAGTCGAGGGTCAGATCTTCGGACCCATGGCGCGCACTTATGCCTATGCTCTGGCGGGAGCTTTGCTGTCAACGTTCACCGTCACGCCCGTGCTCGCTTCCATGCTGGTTCCTGAGCACGTCAAGGAAACCGAAACTATCGTCGTCCGTGCGCTGCACCGTCTTTACAGCCCGGCGCTGCGTTTTTCGCTGTCTCACCGCGTTCTCGTGGTTGGACTGGAACTTGCTTTTTCTGTTGGAACTTTGTTACTGATAGCGCCGCGGCTCGGCAGCGAGTTTCTTCCGCATCTGGAGGAAGGCAATTTCTGGATTCGTGCTTCCATGCCGACTACGCTCTCGCTCGAAGACGGCGAAGGGGCCGCGAGGAAAATGCGCGAGATTCTCTTGCGGCATCCCGAAGTCATCACCGTGGTGTCCCAGCATGGCCGGCCCGATGATGGCAGCGATGCCTCGCCATTCTCCAACGTCGAGTTATTCGCACCGCTAAAGCCTTTTGACGAATGGCCAAAGGGCGTGACCAAGGACCAGTTAACTTCGCAGATTCAGACGGAGTTTAACAACGAGTTACCAGGCGTGGTTTTTAATTTCTCCCAATACATTGAAGACAACATCGAGGAAGGGATCTCGGGCGTCAAAGGCGTCAATTCGGTCAAGATCGTCGGCCCCAACCTCGAAACATTAACGAAGCTGGCTGCGCAAGTCCGGGATCAAATGGGCCAGGTTCGCGGCGTTACCGACCTTGGCATCTTCCCGGTCCTCGGGCAACCCAACCTGAACATCAAGGTGGATCGTGCCAAGGCCGCGCGCTACGGACTGAATTCCGGCGATGTCAATACCATCGTTCAAGCGTCAATGGGCGGAGCGGTAGCGACGTCGGTCTTAGAAGGCGACCGGCAGTTCGATCTCGTGGTCCGTTATGTACCGGAGGCGCGCGACGACATCGAGAAAATCCGAAACATCAAAGTAGGCTATCAAACCAGCACGGGCGCCAACACCTATATTCCCTTGAGCGAATTGGCGAACATCTCTGTGGATACGGGAGCGGCCTGGATCTATCACGAGAGCGTGCAGCGGTTCATCCCGGTCAAGTTTAGCGTCCGTGGTCGCGACCTTGGCGGCACTGTCGAGGAGGCTCAGCAACGAATCGCTCAGAACGTGAAACTTCCGTCCGGATACCGGCTGGTCTGGGCTGGCGAGTTCGGAGACCTTCAGGAAGCGAAAAAACGCTTGGAAGTCATTGTGCCCATCAGTCTCGTGCTGATTATCGGGTTGCTCTACAGCCTATTCAATAATTTGCGCGACTGCCTTCTGGCGCTCGCGGGCATCCCCGACGCGGTGGTCGGCGGAATACTCGCGCTCTTTCTCACGGGTCAAAATTTCAGCATCTCGGCCGCGATCGGCTTCGTTTCGCTATTTGGCATATCCATTATGGATGGCATCCTGATGATTACATTTTACAACCAGGAAAGGATTCACGGCTTCCAGCCAGAGGATGCCATGTTCCGCGCCGCATCGACCCGCATGCGTCCTTTGCTGATGACCGCGCTTTCGGCGTGCATTGGTCTCCTTCCCGCGGCAATTTCCACAGGTATCGGCAGCCAGGTGCAGCGTCCGCTCGCCACTGTGATCGTGGGCGGCATGCTGGTTGGTCCCATTATGCTGCTTCTCGCTGTGCCCGCACTGAGAATGATATTCCTGGGCCGCGACAATAACCCACCATCAGGAGCACCCTTGGGAGAATCAAGGTGAAGATCACCTTTCTCCTTTTTCTGACGCTTAGCTGCGCTGCGTTGATGTATGGGGCGGCTTCCGCGGACCCATTTAGTCCCGCATCGCAACAGACTTCTCCCGAAAGTGCCGCGAAGACAGTCAGCGACGACTCGCGCGACGCCACGCATGACGCTCCGGCCAACGACGGGATACATCAGAAAAATGGAAAACCTTCTGACGAACAACGAGAGCACCGCAATGTTTCTGATGCGAAGATCGCACGCAGCCGTGTGAGCTTGAAGCAGGCAAATCGTCCTAAGCCGCTTCCGAATGCCCAGGAACGTTTCACACCCGGGAATGCCATGAAGCTTCATCAGCCGGTTTTATACAAATCCGTTGGTGCTGCAAGAGGCGGATTAATCCAGCAGGGAACAGTCAACACCGCCCTGCGCGTTCGTCCAACAAATGTCCTCCGACCCACCGTGCCATTGACCAACAATGTGCGCCATCACGGCGCTAACCCGGCGGTTGTCGGAGGATCGGTGAATTCAAATAGCAGGAATACTGCGGCGATCAACGGAACCCGTATGATCCGCAGACCTTGAGGAATGGATTCGAATGACATTGACACGCAAATTTCGTCTTACTCCTTTTATTGCAATTTCTGTCTTACTGCTCACAGGCGGTTGCGCGGTTGGGCCTAAGTTCCAGAGGCCTGGTCCTCCGGCAGGTGGTGGTTATACTGCCATCCCGCTTCCCGCTACTAACAGCACGGCCAACGTCGCTGGTGGAGAGGCGCAACAATTTGTGGATGGGAGCGACATTTCCGGAGAGTGGTGGACACTGTTTCAGTCGAAGCCGCTCAGCGATTTGATCGAGCGCTCGCTCAAAGCCAATCCCGACATCAAGGCGGCACAAGCGGCATTGTTGGTTGCAAGAGAGAATGTGCTGGCTCAAAGAGGTGCTTACTATCCCAGTGTGGGGGCAGGTTTTTCGGCAATCCGGGCGAAGACATCGAATGACATATCTCCTGTAACCAACTCCAGTGCCTTGAATTACAGCCTCTACACGCCGCAGGTCAGCGTCTCGTATGTGCCGGACGTTTTCGGTCTAAACCGGCGAACGGTGGAGTCGCTGCAGGCGCAGGAACAGCAGACGCGTTTTGCATTGGCCGCGACGCATATCGGCTTGAGTTCAAACGTCGCCGCAGGAGCCATACAAGAGGCCTCATTGCGAGCGCAGATTGCCGCGACGCGTGAACTCATCACCATCAACACCAACATGGTGCAGATTTTGCGCAACCAGTATGCGCAAGGATATGCAAGCATGCTCGACGTGGCGGCGCAGGAATCGCAGCTTGCGCAAGTCGCCGCGACCTTGCCGCCGTTGCTTAAGCAGTTGGCTCAACAGCGTGACCTCCTGGCTGCGCTGTCGGGCGGGTTTCCCAACCAAGATCTTCCTGAAACGTTTGAGCTTTCGAATCTGCAACTGCCGCAGGAACTGCCGGTGAGCCTTCCTTCACAACTCGTGGAACAACGTCCCGATGTGCGCCAAGCCGAGGAGAACCTGCATTCAGCCAGCGCCCAAATCGGAATTGCTGTTGCGAATCGGCTCCCAAACTTTGCGCTGACTGCGGATGCTGGCAGCATGGCGGTGGCCTTCGGCCGGATATTTGCGGCAGGCAATGGCTTTTGGGATTTGGGCGCGGGCGTCACGCAGCCCATCTTTGATGGCGGTACTCTCCTTCACCGGGAGCGCGCCGCGAAAGCTGCCTATACTCAAGCCTCTGAACAATATCGCAGCACTGTATTGACAGCATTTCAGAATGTGGCTGACACACTGAATGCGCTTCAACAGGATGCCGACGGCCTGAAGGCTGCGGCTGCCGCCGAGGATGCCGCCAGCGTGACCCTCGATCTGGCCAGAAAACAGTTCCAGTCCGGCTACGTCAACTACCTGGCTCTCCTAAGCGCGGAACAAACCTATCAGCAAGCCGTGCTTAACCTCGCTCAAGCCCAAGCCAATCGTTATGCCGACACGGCCGCATTGTTTCTGGCTCTTGGCGGCGGATGGTGGAACCGCGCGGATATATCTAAGAACTGACGTATGGAGGTCGTCAGTAAAGCCCTAGATGCGGAACACGCCGGATCGGCGCGACCAGTGATACTGAATTTTTGAAGAGGGGTAACGCGATTTCACGTGGCTTGCTAATACACGAAGCTGCCACTCTGACCTTGTTTTGGATCTTCTTCATACTGGCCGACTACGATTGGGAGAAGAAGAAGCAACGAGGTCTGGACGTACAGGCTCGGCCGGGTAGACTCGGAATGCGATCTGAACGCGCTGAATACGAGGCATATTCCTGGATTCGATATCTGGCGGCCATTCTGTTGACTTACTTAAACACAATAGATGTGCTCACTTACGAGCGGCAAGACAATGACACTATTGTTTCGCCTATCCGCATGTTCTGGGCGTTTTCAGTTCTGATCCTATTTTCAATCGGCATGTTCGCAGTCGATGGCTGCTGGGATCGAATGCGGCGGAGGGGATCGACCAGAGTTTATGAAGTGGCCTTTTGGTCGTACTTTTGGTTGAGGTACCCCGCGCTGTTCCTTGCAACCATGACTGCCACCAAGCGGGGCGTCCAGCCATAAGTGAGGCGAACCAGGGTTGCTGTAGACGACTTTCAAGGTGAGGCATTCGGGAAGACCATGACAAAACCCACCCGGAAACGTTCTCGAATTGCCGTTGGAACGACGGACAGAGATGGCGCTCCAAGCTGCCGTTGAGAAAGTCATTGTCGAACATGGACGCCAAGGCTTGCCAATCTATAACTGGCGTGAAGGAAAAGTAGTCGCAGTTTCCCTCAAAGAATTGGAAGCGGAATCTGCGCATCTGCAAGCTGAATAACTGCGTGAAACCCTCATGCATTGACAAGTCTGCGAGGGCAGATGGGGCAGTTTTTGATCCGAGTCCTCCCGGTCACTGCCCCCCTAAGATTCTGACAGGCACTTAAGGGATCAGTGTCGGAGCAAGTTTGAGAGCAAAACGGCACGAAAATGTGCCGAACACCGTCTAACACCATGCACGTAAGTTGCAGAAGAACAAAGCAGGCCACGCATCATCTACTGGTCTGTCACACCTTCTAAGCAGAATGTCGCAGGTTCGAGCCCTGCCGGGCGCGCCACATCTTGTGAGATCCCGCGCAATTTCAGCGACTTATCAAAAGCGCCGTTCACGCCGATCCACTGCGAAGCCCGCAGGCGGTCGTCGGGAGAGGGCCGGAAAAAAACCTGCATTTGCAAGCGGTACGTTCAGAAATGGGTTTCTGCGCATCTACCCTGATTCTTGATGTCACACAAGCGGCACAGTTGTTCCTACCAAACGTGTCCGCTCCCGTGAAAATCTACTGCCGATCTGTTTGCGACTCAATTGCGGACGGGCAGAGAATTAGGAAGGCTTGCGCGGGAAGAGGCCTCGCGTTGACTTCCAATATCAGGGTTGTTGTGCTATCGTGCGCATCATGCAGCGACTGCGCGCACTACTATTGCTGGGAGCGCTGTTCACGACCCCGGCCGGAGCAATTGCGGCTCTTGCGTTTCCGGTCTCAGAGTGCTGTTGTTGTGGCGGTGCAATGTGCCCGATGCATCGCAACCAGAAATCTCAGCCAGAGAAAATGCCCTGCCACGACACGGACCAGTCGCAACCAACCTGCATGTGCGCCCCCAACCAGCAAACTCAGGCCGTTATTCCGCCGTTTGCTCCTAAAGCGACTGTAAATGTTCACAGCCTGTTGTTTTTGCCTGTCGTAACGCAGGAAGTGCATCTATTCAATCCTAAACCCGCACTGATACGTTTCGTCTCGCCCCCAGAGCAACCTCCTCGCTTGTAGCCTGGCCTTAGTTGGCGAATAAAAATCCCTGGCAATTCTTTTGACAAAAATAGTGTCGATGAGAGTTCTTCGTCGGCATTCAATTTACACGCGCAAACACATATGAGGTCGTTGGTTCATGGAGTCCTTTGTGATGCGAATTCTACGATTCCTGCGGAGACGATGCGGCGGAAGTATCGGTGCTGGAGGCTCCGAGCGGAGCCCCCAGCGCGGGCTCGGATCTAATTTCAAGCGAGGGGGGAAATGAATTTCGGTGGATGTCTTAGTTATAGAGCATGGATTATTGTTCTCATTGTTTGCGCAGTGATCTTCGGTTCTGCGCCGGCACACGCGGATATTTTCGGGACCGTGCACGGCATCGTCCATGATCCGCAGCACCGGCCCATTCAGGACGCAGCAGTCGATCTGAAGGCGCAACACTCCGATTGGGTACAGCACCAAAAAACGAATGGCGACGGAGAATTCGACTTCAGCGTCGTGCCTCTGGGCGAATACACGGTCACTGTTACTGTGACCAACTTCCAACAGACGCAGCAGAATGTCGTTGTCGGGTCTGGCACAAGCCCTGTGCTGCATTTTCAGCTGGAGTTGGCTAGCGTCACGGAGAAAACAGTTGTGACCGGAGAACAGATTACTGCAACGATGGACTCGGTCACTCCCACGGCGCTTCTGAGCCGCGAGGATATTCAGGAGACTCCTGGAGCCGACCGCACCATTAGCCTGGCCATGATCACCGATTACACTCCTGCTGCCTACGTGACCCACGACATGTTGCATATGCGAGGAGGCCACCAGGTGGAATGGCTCATCGACGGCATCCCCATACCCAACACAAATATCGCCGCCAATCTGGCCCCGACGATTGATCCGAAGGACATCGATTATCTCGAAGTGCAAAGAGGCAGCTACGATGCTACTTACGGAGACCGCACCTACGGAATTTTCAACATCGTTCCGCGAACCGGATTTGAACGCGATAATCAATGCGATCTCGTTATGAGCCTTGGGAATTTCTATCAAACCAACGACCAGATCAGTTGCGGTGGGCACACGCAGCGCTTCGCGTACTATGTTAGCGGGAACGGAAATCGCAGCGATTACGGGCTGCAAACTCCAATCCCCCAGGTGGTTCACGATGCGCAGAACGGCTATGGAGGATTCGCCTCGCTAATTTTCAATCCTGACGCCAAGAACCAGTTTCGGCTTGTCACCTCCTTGCGCCAGGATTATTACCAGATCCCTATTGACCCCGACCCGAACTCGATCGGAAATCAGCTGGTGTTATCTGTATATGGAGGGTCACCTAGTTACGGCTTGTCCGACGGCGAGCATGAATCCGATGGCTATCTCGCCTTCACCTGGGTGCACACGTTCAATTCCAAGCTTCTGCTCACCGTTTCGCCTTTTTACCACTACACTAAGGCCCAGTACCAAGGCTCACCAAACGACACTCCCGCGCTCACGAATGCGGACTTGGCATCGAACTATGGGGGATTGCAAGCGTCCCTGCACGCGACGGTTTGGAAAAATGACCTTCAGGCGGGCGTGTACGGTTTTGGTCAACATCAGAACAACTATTACGAGAACATCTGCCAACCTCCCAACTCGGCGACGTGCGTTCCGCTCCCACCCCAGACAACGCCGATCACGGGAGGACTCGAGAACGCATTCATCAACGACAAATTTGCGGTCACGTCCTGGCTGACTTTAATCGGAGGGCTGCGCCAGACGCATTTCACGGCGAATTTCGTCGAAAACGCGATAGATCCCCGCGTGGGGGTAGCCGTGAAAATTCCGCGTCTGAACTGGGTCTTCCGCGCCTTCTACGGCGACTACTATCAGGCACCGCCTCTCGAAACGGCTACCGACGCGTTGAATGCTTTCGCCAGCGGCCAGAATTTCGGTTTCGCTCCCTTGAAGGGCGAACGCGACGAAGAACACCAATTCGGCGTCACCATCCCCTACCGCGGCTGGGATTTGGACGCCGACACTTTCAAAACGCGCGCGATGAACTGGCTGGATCATAACAACATCGGCGAATCGAACATCTTTTGGCCGATCACGTGGTATGAGGCACTGATTCAGGGTTGGGAGCTTACACTGCGCTCTCCACGCCTCTGGCATTTCGGCCAACTTCATCTGGCCTACGCAAATCAATTCGCTCAGGCGACTTCTCCGATTACTGGAGGACTTATTTGCCCTCCCCCTACGCCAACGTGCTCGAGTTATCCGCAGCCGGGTTATGGGCCAGTAGACCATGATCAGAGAAACACATTGAACGTGGGGTTTAACGCCACTCTTCCCTGGCAGACGTTCGCCTCGACCAATGTGTCCTACGGCTCAGGGTTCCACAATGGGCTGTATCAGCAGGATTCAAACGCACCTTATAACAATGACATCTATCTCCCAGGGCATACCATGGTTGATATTTCGGTCGGGAAAAGTTTCCTTGAAAAATACACGGTTTCCGTAACCGCGCTCAACATAGCGAATAGCCGCGTGCTACTGGACAACAGTCTGACGTTTGGCGGATTCCACTGGAGCGATCCGCGCCAAATTTATGCCGAGTTTCGTTACCGGTTTCATTACTGACGAGGAATTGCCATGGACCAGCAATTGCACGGCCGCACTGCTCTGATTCTAATGATCGCTGCGCTAACTCTACTCGGCGGCTGCCAGACTCAAGAGAAGCACTACACGCTCACAGGCCGCATTGTCGCTAAAAGCCTCAGTGCCGGGCAACTCAGCGTGGATGGCGAAGACATCCCCGGATTCATGCCAGCGATGACCATGCCGTATCCGGTGAAGGACACACAGGGGCTTGCAGACGTGGAGCCTGGAGACCGGATCACTGCGAATGTGGTCGTCAGGAATAATGATGAGTACTGGCTGGAACGTATCACGATCACCGACAAGAGCGAGCGCGGATCGGTTTCCGCCTCGCCGCCACACGAACTCTTGCCAGGTGAAGCCGTGCCGGATGTCCCGCTGATCAACCAGGACGGGAAGACACTTCATCTCAGCCAGTTCAAAGGCAAGGCCGTTCTCCTCACCTTCATCTACACGCGATGCCCTCTCCCGACCTTCTGCCCGTTGATCAGCAGCGAGTTCGCAGCAATCCAGAGCGACCTCGCCAAGAGGCCGGCGGACTATGGCCGCACTCATCTGATGAGCATCAGTCTCGATCCCGCCTACGACACGCCTCCGGTACTTCGCAAGTACGGCCTTGCCTATCTGCGGGATGATGCTTCCGGCTTCGCCCATTGGGACTTTGTTTCGACGACACCGGCGGATTTGCAAAAGCTGGCATCCGCCTTCGGCCTGCAATACTTCGAGCAGAATAACCAGATCTCCCACAGCATGAGCACGGTCTTGCTCGCGCCCGACGGAACCGTCGCGAAAACCTGGCCCGGCAATGAATGGAAGACGTCTGAAGTTCTTGCAGCTTTGAAAAATGCGACATCTTAGAACGAGGAGAATTATGACGATTTTCGTGCGTAGCATTGCAATTCCAATCTGAGACGAAAAGGAGAACATGTTATGAAACACTCGATCCTCGCTGTTGCCGTCATCTCATGCCTGCTGGCGTTCGCGGTCGCCGCGTCGGCGCAACAACCGGAAAAGCCCGCAATGAAAATGCATAACATGATGGGATGCCTGACGAAGACCGATACCAATGCCTATCTCATCATGAATGCCGACCCCAAGGGCCCAAAGACGATCGGGGTCGTGTCTTCCACCCCCGACTTGGCCTCCCATGTCGGTCAGAAGATCCAAATCACCGGCGTCGAGGTTCCGATGAAGGAAGCCGAGGCGATGAAAGGCGTGCCGAAGGCGGAGCACTACATGAAGATCAGCAAGGTCAAAAAGCTCGCGGACAGTTGTTCCTGATGCTTGGCAGAAAAGTTCACGACGGGGCGCGACAAGAAGAATTGTCTGCGTGGCCGAACTTTGCCCGTTTCGCCATGTAACCCAGGGCAAGGGGACTAGCCTGCCAAGCAAAAACGACAATGGGGGAGACGGGCGAAGGCTATTGTTCTGGTGCCTTACGTCACTTCCCGTTTTGTGCCTGGCCGCTTGCTCCGGGGTCAGCAATGGCCGCGAGGCCGTCCAGGCCAACCAGGCTAGCTTCCGAGGCCAGCAGGTTTATCAAACCTTCTGCGCGGCGTGCCACGATGCCACGGATCTGCATTTGGTCAAGGATCCGCCCCGCCTGGACGGCCTATTCCGCAAGCTGGCCTTTCCCAGCGGTGCGCTGGCTAGGGATGATGAGTTGCGGAACGTGATCCTGCACGGTCGGGGCATCATGCCGCCGTTCGAAGGGACGTTGAGCGACGATGATGTGAATGCCTTAGTCCAATATATGCACACGCGCTAGGACGACGCTTCGTGGATGGGCGCGGGTGCTGGCCGGCTGGTTCACCGCCGAAGAGAGGAGCCAATATGGATCGACGCAAGTTCATCGTGACCGGAATCGCCGCAGGGCTGGGAACAGTTGGCGTCGGCAGGTTCGCAGGCGACTCGCCGCCGCCGCTGCAAGATTTAGCCCAGCCGGAGTGCGCGATCGGTTCCGGCAAAGACCCTGGAACGCCGATGCATGGTCAACAGCCGGTCGCGATGGAAACAAACAAGGATGGTCGATTCAGGTTGCAAATCGCCCCTGTCGTGGTTCAACTTGCGCGGAAGTACGCCGTTAGCACCCACGGATACAACGGAATATCTCCGGGCCCGCTGCTCCGAATGCGCGAGGGCACGCCAGTGACTGTCGACGTGAGAAACGACACCGACGCGCCCGAGATGGTGCATTGGCACGGCCTGATCGTGCCTCCTGAAGTGGACGGGACACAAGACGAGGGGACTCCTTTTGTCGCGCCTCACAGCACGCGCCGCTACAGTTTCGTTCCGTGGCCGGCGGGCACCCGCTGGTATCACACCCAGGTCTCGGCCGGAATCGACTTGTATCGCGGCCTCTACACGGGCCAGTTTGGCTTTGTCTATGTAGAACCTAAGGACGAGCCTGGCCGCTACGACCAGGAATTCTTCCTCGCTCTGCACGAATGGGAACCATTCTATACGCGCCCAAAGAAGACTCCCCAAGGGATCCAGGACGGCCTGAAAGTGAGCTATTCGTTCTGTTCAATCAACGACAAGGCGCTAGGGTATGGCGAACCCCTCCGCGTCCGTCAAGGCCAGCTTGTGCTCTTTCATATGCTGAACGCCAGCGCTACGGAACACCGCACAATGGGGCTGCCAGGCCACCGTTTTCAAGTCGTGGCGCTCGACGGCAACGCCGTGCCTCAGCCGCAAGCCGTAGATGTTCTTCGACTCGGCCCCGGCGAGCGCGTTGACGCTATCGTGGAGATGAATCACCCCGGCATTTGGATTTTTGGCTGCACCGATGATAAAGATCGCAACAATGGCATGGGTGTCGTGGTCGAATATGCTGGGCAGATTGGTTTTCCCCAGTGGATCGCACCGCCCAACGTGCATTGGAGCTATGCGATGTTTGGACGGACAAAACCGCGTCTTGCACCGGACGAAACGATAAATCTATCGTTCGAAAGCATGCCGGGAGGACCGCTTGGGTTCGATAGCTGGCGCGTGAACCGTCGCGAATACCCACAGGAGATTGCGCTTCGAGAGGGCGCCCGATACCGTTTCGTCCTGCGCAACCGCAGCGATTACGCCCAACCGATCCATTTGCATCGGCATCTTTTTGAAATCGTCGATATCAATGGTCGGCCGACAGCCGGAATCATGAAGGATACGGTCGTCGTGCCGCGCTATGGAAGGGTATCCGTCGATGTAGCCGCCGATCAGCCCGGGCTATCTCTGCTCCACTGCCACATCCAGCAGCAGATGGATTATGGCTTCAAGGCTCTGTTTCGGTGTGGCTGACGACAAAGAACCAAACCCTCAAATTTGGGAGGCAGCAGCACGAAGTTCACGGATTCGTCGAAGAAGCTATCGACTGATCGGGGAGACATGAATGCGTAAGTTCTTATGGGGAGTGCTTGCCACGCTGGCGGTGATCGCCGCGGGCATAGTCGCTGTCGCAGAACTGGGCTTCGTCAATTTTCGCGCCGACATCCAGCCCTCCGAGGCGGAATCGAAGTTCGCAATGTCGGCTGTGGACGCTTCGACGGATCGCCATGCGCCGGAAGCGAAGAATCCCCTCGAACCGACGGAAGAAGCGGTGCGCGCGGGCGCTGCGCTCTATCGTGATAATTGCTCGGGTTGCCACGGCGACCCGGCAAATCCGGAGGCAACGCTAGGCAGCAGATTCTACCCGCCGGCGCCGCAATTCTTTCATGAGGTGCACATGGACATGATGGAGGACAACCAAACGTTTTACATTGTTAAGCACGGCATCCGCTGGACTGGAATGCCCGGACAGGAAGGCGTTCTCAGCGACACGCAGGTCTGGCAAATCGTCGCGTTCTTCAGCCGCATGCACGTCTTACCGGCGTCGGCACAGCAGGAGTTCAAAAAATATGCGCCTCCCGCGAAATGAAGTGCGGAGGAGCCCGAGGTATATTGCTGAAGGTGTGACCTGAACGAAGCCATGTCTCTGATGCCGACCATTGACAGTCCATGTCCAGTGCTGATAAAAGCGGCAAGAGTGCCGACTCCTTACTTTAGACGGGAGATCGGCGCTCCAAAAACGCGGGGACAAAATGGGAACAATTACTGCCGCACACCATCAAAACCCCTCCTACAAGACATAGGTAAAGGCTAGACGAAACAACCACATAGCGTTTCTTGATTTGCTCGCAAAGCAGATGCTCATAATTGAGTAGTACGCAGGAGCTCTCGACCATTCGCACCGCAAGCGGCAGCACTTGGGCTAAGAGACGCTGCGGGTCAAGCACACAACACAATTGAATTATTTCCAACCCACATTCCAACCCACAGAGCATGGTGTCCTGCACGACTTCCGCGTATTTTGGCAGTCCCCGCGGTCGTGTAAGTTGTTGTAAAACCTAATTTTGACACGGTAGAGGTCTGCGGTTCGAGTCCGCACGGGCCTACCATATTTTTCAGTGACTTAGCGCCCACAACCTTTCTCGATCAGGCTCCAATTGGCTCCATTAAGGAGGCAGTCCGCAACTGCCGAGGTCACTTCCCAATTGTCCTCCGCGAGGACACGGGTCCTCCTTACGCCCATATTAACCAGGGACGTCCGGAGAACTAGGAGTCGGCCGTCCAGGATCTGAAAATATTCGGTCCGATTCGCAGGACGTGGCGGCTCCGTCGCACACCAAACCGAGCTTGCGAGCGGGGAACGTTCTCCGAAGTGAGTCCCCATGAGTCTTCACTTCTGTGGGCGCAGACAGATGAGAAGGACGCGCCTGCCTCGTGAGCAGGAGCTTCGCCGCTCCCTTCGTGCATTTCAAGGGCGTCCCCGGGCACTTCAATCTGCACGGCTCTCAGTTCCGGAAACATTGAAACTTTATCCCTAACCATTAATCAAACGAATGGCTCGAAGAGTTCCATTTCGATATTCAATCGGCAAAGGTGGCCACCATGATGAGTTCCAGGTTTCCAATCATCGCATTGGTCGCACTGTCCTTTTTAGCGATACTCACGGTTCGACACCTTCGCGCCGCGACCACAGAAGCAGGGCCAGCTAGCGATGGCACTCGCCGTACTCCTGTGCTGGTGGAATTATTCACATCCGAAGGATGTTCCAGTTGCCCTCCTGCGGATGCACTATTGGAAAAGCTGGACGAATCTCAGCCGGTAGGCAACGCAGACCTGGTCGTTCTTAGCGAACACGTTGACTACTGGAATGATATCGGATGGAGAGATCCGTATTCATCGCACCAATTCAGTGTTCGTCAAGGCGATTACGCAATTCGTTTTCGTCTCGAAGGTCCTTATACGCCACAGATGGTCGTAGACGGAGACATGGAATTGGTCGGAAGTGATGAGCGGCGGGCTATCCAGGTAATTAAGAATACGATCAAAACCGCTAAACTTCCGGTAGCCCTATCTTCGATTCATCGTGAAGACGACAAGACGCTTGCTGTTCACATTGAAGTTGGTCCGTCAGACTCCTCGGTAAGACGCGCGCCAGCGCAAGTCTTGATCGCTTTAGCTGACAACAGCGTTCAATCGAGTGTCAGGGGAGGAGAGAACTCCGGAAGAACACTCAAACACGTGGCAGTTGTGCGAAACCTGACTCTGGTAGGAACCATCGACAATGCCGGCATGTTCTCGAAAGATGTAATAGTGAGTACTAAAAATATAGATCAGCGGGATTTGAGGATCATAGCGATCGTGCAGGAAAGGGGTGTCGGTAGGGTCCTTGGAGTGGGATCGGGCCGGGTTTCGAATTAGTTTCGCGTCTCTAGGTCTTTGGCGTCTCCCGTGACAAGGATATCTTAATTCTTAAGATTAATGGGTAGCCACGGAAAGTGGGCTACGGAAACAAGACTTATCCTTGGCGGCGTTTGTTCGATTGTTGCTGCGGCTAATCGAATTGGAAAGGCAATCGTTGGAAGTTTACCGCAACTAAGTAGCGGTCATGAATAGGCGTTGTGGTTTTGTTTGGAACTTTTCCCGAACTCGTAGCTCTCACTATTGCGCGGCCGTCGAATCACGCGGCGAACTTTTCGTCACTGCACTTATCGAATGGTTCGAGCGACACGCGACATCAAATTGGGAGCTAAAATGAAATATACGAATGGGGTGATTCGTCTGTGGTTGCTTTTTGCTTTGGGGATTTCCATTGTTGTACCGCCACGCAGTTTTGCCAAAGATACTGATGGAGCCGATACCGCAGGCGCTGTGTTCGTAATGACCAACGGCGTCGACAAGAATGAAATTATCGCATTCAGACGAAATGACGATGGTACCTTGCAACAGACTCGCACATTTGAGACCAATGGCAGAGGAAGCGGTGGAAATGTAGATCCACTCGGTTCCCAGGGATCTCTAGTCCTCAGCCAGGATCGCTCGCACTTGTTCGCGCTAAATGCAGGGAGCGGTGAACTTTCTGTGTTTCGTGTTCAAGGGGACCTTCTTTCGCTCGATGCCAAAGTGATTTCCGGCGGTAGCGAGCCCGTGGCAGTGACTCAGCACGCGGACCTCGTTTACGTGGTCAACGCCGGCGGCAACAGCAATGTCGTTGGCTTCCACTGGCAGTACGGGCAACTTACAGAGATTCCGAATTCGACGCGTTTCCTCAGCACGAGTAACTCGGTCCCGGGTTCGATCGCATTTAGTCCCGACGGGAAGTTCGTCGCTGTCACCGAAAAGCAGACCAGCAAGCTCGACGTGTTCAGAGTCCAGGCGGATGGCACATTGTCGCCCGCGGTCGTGACTCCAAGTGCGGGTCCAGGCGAATTCGCGATTAGTTTCGCCCCCAACGGGGCAGCGATGGTTTCCGAAACCGGCCCCGCCGGCGGAGTTGACGCGTCGGCGCTCTCTTCCTACGCGCTTCTTGCCAGCGGATCACTCTCTCCGATCACCACTAGCGTTCCCACCCTCGGAGCGGCAACCTGCTGGCAGGTGGCCACTCCAAACGGCCGCTTTGTCTACACATCGAACGCCGGCACGGCTACAGTCTCCGGATTTTCGATCGGCGCCAATGGGAGCTTGACTCCACTCCCTGGTACGGTCCAAGGGGCGAACCCTTCCGGGGCAACGAATATCGACGTCACAATTAGTTCGAACAGCAAATTCCTCTACACCTTGAATGCCGGAAATGGCACGATCGGCATCTTTGCAATTCACAATGATGGGACTCTCACCAGTCTTGGATCGGCCGACGGCCTTGCTGCCGCTGGCGGATTCAATGGAATCGCGGCAAACTAGCTATGTGCAGGGCGTGCGAGTTGTGGCCTGCCGCCGCAACTCGCATTACTTTTTCATGCAGGAACGCATGCCAGCCAACTCGAGTCGCCAACATGCTTCAGGATCGACCGTCAGCTACGTGCGCTAAATTTCGAATGTGAAGTAGACACCCAAAACAGGAGGAACAAATGTCTGAAGCGAAGCTTGTCGTAATCTATCCTCGTCCAAAGGATATTGAGTCTTTCGAAAAGATCTACTTGACGGAACACGTTCCCATGGCCGTTGAGAAACTGAATGGCAAGACAAAGATCGTGGCCACGAAGATTACAGGTTCTCCTCAAGGAGTACCACCTTTCTACAGAATCGTAGAGGTCTATTTCCCTTCAAAAGCAGCCTTGGAAGCGTGCGCTGCGACGATGGGCGCACAGGAGACTTTGGCGCACGCTGTCAAGATCTCAACCGGTGGAACTCCAACCATACTGATCGCTGAGAGCGAGACGTTCACATTCAGCCAGATTGCCGGCGCTTAAGTCCGCTAATCCCGCGCGGTCATTGCGATTGCCATCAAACTGTTTCGGTGAAGATGGCAATCGCGGCCGCAAGCGGCGCCAAAAGGGTTTTGGCTCGCTTTCTAATGCTCGTTGGATTGCCAATTTAAAAAAAGGTTTCAAACCGAAATCCTGGCATTAGTCAACTGGTGAGCCAATTATCTTGCGCCCTGTAACTTTCATCTACTTTGCGTATCAGACGGGAGACCGAGATCGCACGCACGGTCCACAAACTATTCCGGTTCGATAAGGAGAAGAAATGAAAAAGCTACTCATTACGGGGTTCACGCTTTGTGTCATGGGACTGGCAGTGCCCAGCTTTGCCGCACCGCGACAGGATCAGACCCAGCAAGATCAGATGAAAAAAGACGACGGCATGAAGCCCGACGCAATGAGCAAGGACAACATGAGCAAGGACAGCATGTCGAAAGACAGCAAGTCCAAGAAGAAAATGAAGAAAGACAGCATGAAGAAAGGCGATGGCATGAAGCACGACGACATGAGCAAGGACAGCATGTCGAAGGACGCGCCGAAGAACTAGGCCTGGCCCGATTGTCAACCCCCGGGCGGCTCAGAAACCCCGTGCATTTCGCTCAGCCGCTCGGGCCCCATCATTCTTCCACCGTCGCACCGCTCGCGCTTTCTTCCCCCTCGAAGTCAGGCGTTACATTCCCGGCACTCCGAAGTGCGTCACGCATGCAACGCGTACAAGGCGCGTAACCTTCGCGGGCAGCCTCCTGGGCTGTCACCATATGATACTTTCCGTGCATGAAAGGGCAGCCCGGCGCATGAAACATCTTGCCGCCGTCAACGATTGCCACAAGACGCTCCGGGAATCGCCGCGCGGGCTGACTCATTTCGGAGAGAGGGCGCGGTACAAAGCGATCGAGCGCCGCTGCGCAGATGGCTGAGGCAGCAAGCGCGCCGGTGACCCCGACACTCACGAGCCAGGCCCGCCGCGATATTCTTTTCCCTTCGACTTGATCGGCGAGCCGGTCGTGCAGTCGCGGGTAGAAGCCCACAGGCAAGGGGAACATTGCTTTGTCGCCGTAAAGCCCAATGACATTGCGCATGCCATCCCTCACGGAGCTGCAATGGCCGCAATGTGCAAAATGCTCCTCCATCGCGAGCTTCAAGGCGGGATCGACGTCTTCCTCAAGATAATTTGAAATCTCGCGCCAAACATCCTCGCATGTTACGACCATGGTTTTACCCCCTTCGGAATCTGCGAATGACTCGTCCAGATTCCCTCCAATCCTGGCGAGAGAAGATCGCGTAGCATTAGACGCGCGCGCAACAACCGCGTTTTGACCGCGCCCGCCGATATCCCCAGCGCCAGCGCCGTGTCCTCAATACTCATGTGCTCGACGTCCCGAAGGACAAACACCTCCCGATATTTTTGTGCGAGCGAGCCAAGAGCCTCGACAAGCTTCTCGCGGATTTCCTTCCGCTCCAGCGCTTCCGACGGAATTTCGCGCCAGTCGGTGAAGTCCCGCGGCGTATACGTGCCGTCGTCGTTTTCCTGATCCACGATGGGTCGCATAATTTCGAGATGACTCTTCCGCAGCCGCAGCCGCGCTTCGTTGATAGCCACCTGGATCAGCCAGGTGCTGAACCGCGCTTCCGATCGGAATTGCCCGAGGTACTTGAACGCTTTAAGGAAGGCGTCCTGCGCCGCATCTTCCGCGTCCGCCTCGTTTCGCAAAATTGTGAACGCGATGACGAAGACGCGCCTCTCATACGGCCGAATCAGTTGATAAAACAACTCCGATTCGCCGCTCCGGATGCGCCCGATCAGGGCGGCTTCGTGTTCGTGGCCGGGGTCAGGTCGAGGCGCAAGAGTCAAATCGGTTTCGGACTGGTCCCGATTTTGCATTGCTTCTGTCAAGGGTGAACAATCGTCAGGGCAAGTATTCCGGGTTGCGCTTCCAACCCGTCAGCATGGACGTGAAATTGTTCCATCCATGGAGGATCACCATGATCAGGTGCCCCAAGACGAACAAGAGCAATGCGCACAACACGCAAAAATGCCAAAGCCGGGCCAAATGGAATCCGCCCATCAGCGAAGCGAGGAAGGAAAATTGCACAGGATTGTAGAGGACAATTCCTGTAAGGATGGATAACAGCCCGAGGACGATCGCCGACGTATAGGCCATCTTCTGGAGCGGGTTGTACACTTCCGTCTGCACCGGCTTACGCCCGAAGAAGAAGTAATGCCGGATCATGGGCCACACCCCGGAAAGATCTTTACGCACGATCAAAGGCTGGCGGTAGTTACCGGAGAAGATCTGGTATGCAACGTAGAAAACACCTGTCGCAACGTAGATCCATGCAAACGTCAAGTGCCATTGCAGCGCGCCGCCGAGCCATCCGCCTAGAGCAAGGGACTTCGGAACGTTGAGCAAGTCATGCTGAGGAACCTTTTGGCCAAAGCTGGGGAAGGCCCGGAAGATTTGTAGGCCACTTCCAGCCATCACAAAAAGCGAAATGGTATTCAGCCAGTGGCAGAAGCGCACCACCCAGGGATGCTCGTAGGCGGTTTGGACCTGGCTTTCCCCGACTTCGACAGCTGCGAGTGGAATCGGGAAGGAGTTTGATTCTGCCATTGAAATGTGCCAAGCCTAGAGCCCGTAGTAAGCGGGATAGCCCTGGTCCTCCCAGTAGCCGGTTTTCGGAACAATGTCCGTAACGCGCAGGCTCGTCAAATATTTAGCCTGCTTGTACCCGATTTTAGTAGGAACGCGCAGCCGGAGAGGCGCACCGTGCTCGCGCGTAAGCGGCTGGTCGTACATCTCGTAACACAGCAATGATTGCGAGTGGAGAGCGGATGCCATATCGAGTGACTCGTAGTAATCGTCGGCGCATTCCACGTAGAGGAATTTTGCGTCCCGGTTCGCTCCAACGCTCTCGAGAAAGTCAGAGATGCGCGTCCCTCCAAATCTTCCGATCACGTCCCAACCCTCGACGCAAATGTGCCGCGTGTTCTGAGTCTGTTTTGGCAAAGACTGGATTTGCGCGAGCGAGTACTCGCCGGGCCGTTTGACATCGCCGCTTACCGTGAGCGCCCACTTTTCGAGGTCCACTCCGGGGTCATCCACGTCGTACGTGTTGACGTAGAACTGGTTGAGGGGCGTCAGCTCACGGTCAGCAAATATGGGCGCCAAATGACTGCGGCGAAACCATTTTGCGGACGCCCAATCGTTGAAGTCCACGCCCCCTTTCAGTAGGGGGGCGCGAATTTTCGGAATCGCAAAGGCCCCAACGAAAAGCATGGGCGAGAGCTTCAGCAACTCCCGCCGATTCATTGTCTTGGACTTTGCCGATCTTGCGCTATCAGGCATTCTTAAACCTTAAAGAATCTCCTTGTCGCTGCCACCTCGCTAGCGGTGTGAAAGCAATATTGAATCCTAGAACCGGCGAGGGCGTCGACCGTCTGATTCCCCAATGGCCGGAAAGTTTCACGAAAAGCCGATTTGAAGAAAATATTTGAGGATCGTCAGCTGCTCCCGACTTCGCCGCTGTATTGCGATGCGACGCCTGAAGGTCCATATCGATGTTGTAGCCTCGAATTGTGTCGCGACCTCTGGATTCGCGCTGACACATGCATGTAGAATTCCATTCTCGACGTAATTGGCATTTATGTGATGACACCGAAAAACGGAAAAGCGAAGAAGGCCGGGAGATCGCCCGCCGTTTCCCGCGATCCGAGTTCCGCACAGTCGGCGGAGCAGCGCCTCCGGATTCTCCTTCAAGTCAACAACTCGATCATTACTAAATTGAGTCAGGGTGAGTTGTTGCTTGCCGTTTGCGCGGCTTTACAAGGCGTCCTGCCATTCAATCGTTCGGCGATCACTCTCTACATTCCGGAACGGGATACTCTTCGCATCTTCGCCCAGAATGACGATCATGCTTCGGAGTTCTTCTCGGTCGGGAGAGAACTCGACCGGCGCGACAGCCATGCCGGTTGGGCGTTTGATCATCAACAACCGTTAATCCGTCGCAATTTGGACAAAGAGAAAGAATCGTCTACCGAACGCTTGTTAGCGGAGCAAGGTGTTCGTTCGATTTGTGTCGCTCCCCTTATCGTTGCAGGCAAAAGTATCGGAACTCTAAATCTTGCGAGCGATAGAGCCGACGAGTATTCGGATGGGGATGGAGAGCTGTTGCAGGAAGTAGCCAATCAGGTTGCGCTCGCGGTGGAGAACATGAAAGCGTATGAAGAAATCAGCGCTCTCCACGCCAAGCTGGAAAAGGAGAACGTCTACCTGAAGGAAGAAATCCGCTCGGAATACAACTTCCGAGAAATCATTGGCAACAGCGCTCCACTTCTGGAGGTGCTCGAAAAGGCAGCGCGAGTCGCCCCTCTGGATTCTACAGTTCTGATCTATGGGGAGACCGGAACCGGCAAGGAACTCATAGCGCGTGCTATTCATGACCGAAGCAACCGTAAGAACCAGACGCTCGTGAAATTGAATTGCAGTGCCATCTCAGCCGGCCTGGTCGAAAGTGAACTGTTCGGCCACATGCGAGGCGCCTTCACCGGCGCTTTTGAAAGGCATATCGGCCGGTTCGAGCTGGCCAACGGTGGAACTTTATTTCTCGACGAGGTCAGCGAGCTGCCGCTGGAGACTCAGGTTAAACTCCTGCGGGTATTGCAAGAGGGGGAGTTTGAGCCCGTAGGAAGTAACAAGACGATTCAGGTAAACGTGCGAATCATTGCAGCGACCAACCGCAAACTCGAGGAATGCGTGGCGGCCGGCCGCTTTCGATCCGATCTCTTCTATCGCCTGAATGTTTTCCCCGTTGAGCTTCCATCGCTTCGCGATCGGCCTTCCGATATTCCGCTGCTGGTGAATTTTTTTTTGCAACGATTCGCGAATAAATTTGGCCGGGAAATTGACGCCGTCCATAAGGCAACGATGGATTTGTTGATGGACTATGCGTGGCCAGGAAACATTCGCGAGCTTCAGAATATCATCGAGCGGGCAGTCGTGCTTTCGGCTGGCCCTGTTCTCACCGTCGATCCCGCTTTTCTCCCACGAACCTCCGCCGCGGCGGAGTTGCCGAAAACAGCCCTTGCCGTGCCGCCAAGTTCTGACTCCCAAGTTACGGAGAACGATGCAACGTCGGCGGAGCCTTCGTTCCCAAGTCTTGACCAAATGGAACGCGATCATATCCTCGCTGCTCTGAATCGATCCGCTGGAGTGATTGACGGACCGAACGGCGCGGCAAGAATTCTAAATCTCCATGCGAACACCCTTCGCAGCAGAATGAGTAAGTTGGGCATTGGCCGAAAGCGCCACGATATTTCGTAATTCGCATCGAGTCGTCACGAAATTTCGTATCGATACCCGGAATGTCGTGACCGTGTTGCCAAGATTACTTTCGCCTGGCTTAGTCGAAATCCTTTAATGTAAATGAAGTGACTTTTTTGGAGCAATCTTTGATTTGGCCCGTCTCGTGCATTCACATTCCAGGAAGTCAAGCTCCGATTACTTGTGTCAAGTAGTGAGAGGTCACATATGACCGTATTAACGCACGTGCCAAATGTTCCCCAAATTTCTGACACGGACGTCGATGACCCCGAGTTGAGCCAGGTTATTGAGAGGGCTGCCTTAACGAAGAGTCCTCCACAGGCCTGGTATCGAACCATGGGTAACAATCCCGGAGTGGCGAAAGCCTTTGCAAACTACTGGGACATGCTCCACCGCGGCGGCTCAGTGCCTCACGAGATCAAGGAGCTTGCGCGTATCCAGATCGCACAGATGATCGGCTGCGAGTTCTGTGCGCGGCAGACGTCTCCGCTCGCTGCATCGATCACTGAGGAAGAGAAAACAAGCTGCGCGCTACCGAACTGGGAGCATCCGGACCCCAAGACGCGCGCGGCTCTCCACTACGCCAGGACGCTGACACTCGATGATGGTCGAGACACGGAGGTATATGAAGAGCTAAAGAAATATTACAGCAACGCCGAAATTATCGAGTTGTCTGCATTTTTTAGTCTGACGGCCGGTGGTAACCGCATGGCCAAAAGCTGGAGCATTGAGCCGCACGCCGAAGTCTCTGCGATTCCGGCGGGAGCAATGTCGATCCATGCAAGGGAAGCGATAGAACGGCAAAACCAAGTTGAGGCCGATTGAGGAGGAGCCGTCCATGCCATTAAGGTTCTCGCGACGGGACGCCAATAAGCTGCTGATCGGCTTGCCAGCCTTCGCTCTCGGATCAAAGTTTTCTACTAGCCTCATGCCAGTCGAGGAAGGCAAAATCAACGCTGCTGATCCTTACCCGAGAAAACGCGTCTCTGTGCTCGACACCGAGATCAGCTATGTCGACACAGGGAGAGGCGATCCCATCGTATTTCTCCATGGCAATCCGACCTCCTCTTATCTTTGGCGCAACATCATCCCGTATGTCAGCAAACTCGGGAGATGCCTGGCCCCTGATATGGTCGGAATGGGTCAATCGGGAAAGTCGCCCACGAAATCTTATCGGTTTGTCGATCATGAGCACTATCTCGATGCGTGGTTCGACGCCTTGGGACTCACAAAAAATGTGATTTTTGTCGTACACGATTGGGGCTCGGCCCTGGGTTTCAACCGGACATTTCGCTACCCGAGTCAAGTGCAGGGGATCGCCTATATGGAGGCGATTCTCCAATCTCGGCGGTGGGAAGAGTTAGGTCCCAATTCCCCGTTCCACGCGCTGCGCTCGGACAAGGGAGAGCACATGGTGCTAGACGAGAATTTCTTCGTCGAGGTTATGCTCCCGAGCGGGATTTTGCGTAGACTTAGCGACGAAGAAATGGCAGTTTACCGGGCCCCTTATCGGGATCGCGAGTCACGGTTGCCAACGCTGGTTTGGCCACGCGAGATTCCCATTGATGGCGAGCCGGCCGATGTTGTCGCGATCGTTGAGAAATATGGGAAATGGATGTCCCAATCCACCATCCCGAAGCTTTTCTGTATCGGCGAGCCCGGCAGAATCTTAGTGGCCGGGCGGGGTCGGGAGTTTGCCCGATCATGGCCAAACCAACAGGTGGTGACCGTGAAAGGCGTTCATTATTTACAGGAAGATTCTCCAGCTGAGATAGGGACAGCGCTCGCGGCATTCGTGAAAGGCATTCGTAGTTAACTGGCGTCTCAGGAGACAAGTCGTGAAGATCACGCAGCAGCAAATAGAAAGGACGCGCGTATGAACCGCCGCGATTTCCTGCGTTCCGCTGGCATCGCATCCGCAAGCCTCGCGCTCCCAGGGACGAGACGCTTGTTTGCCGAGAGTGCCGTGCCGGGCCATTGGCGGACGTTTGAAGTAACCACGCGCGTTGAAGTCCTGGCTTCTTCCGCGGCTACGCGGGTCTGGCTGCCGGCAGCCCTCATTGGGGAAACTCCCTTTCAGCGGACGCTCGCAAATCGCTTCCACGCCGAGGGCGGCGTAGCGAAGATAATCGAAAGCAAGACCGACGCTTTGGGAATCGTCGCCGCAGAATTTCCAGCCGGGGTGAAGCCGGTCCTCACGCTAACCAGCCGGATCGCCACCACGACCTACGCCGTTGATCTCGCCGCGCCCGCCAAGGCTCAGAGAGTGGCCCCAACGGAATTGCGCTATTGTCTGCGGCCGACAACGCTGCTGCCAACGAATGGCATTGTGAAGACAACTGCGGACGAAATTACCAGCGGCGCCCATACCGATATCGAAAAGGCCCGCGCGATTTACGATTGGATCGTCGACAATACCTTCCGGGAGCCGAAGACACGCGGCTGCGGCATCGGCGACATCCGCTTCATGCTGGAGTCGAAAGACTTGGGCGGGAAGTGCGCCGATCTCAACGCGCTCTTCGTCGGCCTCGCGCGCGCTTCAGGGCTTCCCGCGCGCGATGTTTACGGCATCCGCGTCGGAAAATCGGAGCTCGGATACAAGAGCCTCGGCACACCGTCAGCAAACGTGACGAAAGCCCAGCACTGCCGCGCGGAAGTCTACCTCACCGCCTACGGATGGATTCCGGTCGATCCCGCGGACGTGCGAAAGGTCGTGCTCGAGGAGCCGCCCGGAAATCGTGTGCTGGATGACGAAATGGTAAAGAAGGCGCGAGCACGCCTCTTTGGCTCGTGGGAGATGAACTGGATCGCCTACAACTTCGCACAGGATGTAACGCTGCCGGGCTCCAGCGGTGCTCCCATCGGCTTTCTGATGTATCCGCAAGCGGAAACGGCTGAGGGCCGGCTGGACTGCCTCGATCCCGACAATTTCAAATATGAAATTACGTCGAAGGAAGTTTGATAGTTCTAATTTCTTGACTCGTTCGGCTGGTACGGCGTGTCCGCTTCATGCTAGCGTGTTAGATAGTTGTCGAAATACCGGACAGAGTTAAGGTGGAACATTCAGGAGGGGACATGATGAGAATGAGCTTCCCCGTAATTTGTATGGTGGCGTTTTTTTTCGCTGGCGGAGTGGCCATTGCAAGTCAAACGGATAGTCCGAACTCCGGATCGTGGTCCGGCGTCATCATAAACAATAATTGCACTGCGGACGAAGCCTTTGCCGAGGCTCCCAAGTGCACCGAGAACGATGTGCCCGGCGCAAAACTTGTTTTATATGACGATACAACCAGGCAGATGTACTTGCTCGACCCTCAGGATGAGGCCATTGGGCATCTGGGAGACAGCATGACCCTCACCGGGACACTTGAGGGCAATACCGTCCACGTGGCGTCTTTGAAGATGCACACTTCGATTGGCCTGGAAGTCGGTCAGAAGGCCCCTGCGTTTTCCGCTCGCGACCAATTTGGCGAGGAGCAAACCCTGGAGACATTGAAAGGGCCAAAGGGGACGGTTCTTCTTTTTTTCCGTTCCGCCGATTGGTGACCGTACTGCAAAGCGCAGCTGGTCGAGCTGCAAAACGCAAAAGCACGATTTGAAAAACAGGGAATCAAAATGGCGGCCATCAGCTACGACAGCGTGGAAATATTGAAGTCTTTCGCTGACCGGAAAAAAATTGAATTTCCCATGCTCGCCGACACTGATTCGAAAACTATTCGCGCCTACGAAGTTCTGAACTCCGAGGCGACAGGGCAATATAAAGGCATGGCGCGGCCGGGGTATTTCTTCATCGATACCAAAGGCACAATTCGGGAAAAATTCTTCGAGGTGAAATACCGGCAACGATTTTCCGGAAACAATGTTGTTGGCAAACTTTTCCCGAATCTTGGCGACGAAGTGACAGACACTGTCCAGTCGCCGCACTTGAGCCTCGCCGTTGAACAATCGGACCGAACAGGGTTTCCAGGCGGCCGTATTGTATTGACTGCCGAAGTTCAACTCCCGCCCGACGTGCATGTCTACGCCCCCGGGACTCAGGGCTATAAACCCATCGCGCTCGTGATGGATCCCACGCCGGGAATTGTTCTTACCCCGGTGAACTATCCACACGCAGAGGTTCTCTATCTGCCGGCGATCAAGGAACGCGTGCCGGTATTCGAGGGCAAATTCCGCCTGACTCAGGATCTGAAAATAAGCTCCGCGGCGGAGTTCAGCAGTTCACTTGGTACGGACGGAAAAACGTTGACGATCAACGGAAAGCTGGACTACCAGGCTTGCGACAAAAAGATTTGTTATCTTCCAACCTCGGTTCCCGTGCACTGGCAATTGCAAGTTCTACCGCTCGATCGGCAACGAGCTCCGGACGACATTCGGCACAAGTAGAACGCTAAGATTTGTTTTGACCAAAACATTACAGGAGGCAGCCATGTCCGAAGTCGCGTATGTTTCCAAAGCTCGCATTGAGCGAAAGGTTGGCCCCGTGCGAATCGCCTGGTTACCCGGTGAACCACAACCAGTGATTTTTAGCGTCCACGGGGCTATAGCCGAGCACTACAAAGTCGACCCCGCCAAGCTTACGGAATCTCACGCCTCGACGATTGACTACGTGATCGCCGCGACCGCCGGTTGAATGCTCGGCACCTTCGGAGGCGCGCTGGATGCGCGTCACATCGATGCGAGCAACGGGAAGCTCGTGGGGGAAGTGACTGGCGAGGTTGAAACGGAGGAAGGCGTGCTCATCATTCGGCGCATCCACGTGGCGATGCGGCTGGTGGCGCCCGAACAAGCGCTTGAAACCGTGGAGCGCGTGCACGGGATCTACGCGATGCGCTGTCCGCTATATCGCACTTTGCACAAGACGATCCAGCTAACATCGTCTTTCACGCTGGAAAAGCCAGGGGCTTGACTCAGCAGCATTGATTGAACATTTTGTCGAATAAAGTGATCGTTCGAAAAAGCGATAGTTTTCGAATCAGACTGGGCGTGGATTTTTGTCCGGGGCTTGGAAATAAACGTCGCCGTTTGCCGAGTAGCTGCACCAGATTTCTCGGATCTCAGAGTAGGAGCTAACCTTGCAAGTTTCAATTCTTGCGGCGTTTGTTGCCGGACTGATTTCGTTTCTCTCGCCGTGCGTGCTGCCCCTGGTGCCAGGGTACATCTCGATGCTTTCGGGAATCGGGGTCGAGCAGTTGCGGCGAGGGGAAAAGCCCCGAGGAAGTCTGATTGCATCCTCGTTCGCGTTTGTGATGGGTTTCTCGGTGGTGTTCGTCGCCTTCGGCGCATCGGCCAGCGCTGTCGGGCAATTTCTTCTGCAGAACAAAAGTCTTCTGGCCCCATTTGCCGGGGCCATCATCGTCCTCTTCGGTCTCCATTTGATCGGCGTGCTTGGGAAGATCCCGGTGCGGGCGGGGATGGTTGTGGGGGCGCTGCTTGCATTGGCCGGATTGTTAATCTGGATGCGCATGGGTGATGACGCACCCCGATTCTTCGGGCCTGCGCAGTTAATTTCCGTTTCGCTCATTTTTCTGGCTGGGCCGATGCTGACTCGCTGGCTCAATCGCGACATGCACTTCCGCAACCTTGGGGGCCAAACTAAACAGGACACCGACGCTGGGCCATTCGCAGGTGTCCTGAGCGGTTTCCTGCTTGGCTTCGCGTTCGCATTTGGTTGGACCCCTTGCATCGGCCCAATTCTGGCTGGCGTGTTAGCGATGGCCGCGACGAGCGAGACAATTTCGCGCGGCGTCTTCATGCTGGCCGTCTACTCGGCCGGGTTAGCCATCCCGTTTCTGCTAACGGCCGTGGGCATCAATCAATTCCTGGGTTTCTATCAGCGTTTCCGCCGCCACTTGCACGCCGTCGAGATTGGCAGCGGCGTACTTCTGCTCGCCGTAGGCTGCCTGATTTTTGTCGACCGGCTGACTTTGCTGTCGGGCAAACTGAGTTTTCTGAATGGATTCGTGAAGTAAGGAGCGTCGGCAAGTGTCTAGCAAATTTCAAAAACTATCGGCAATGGCTTGTGTTGTGGCGGCGCTCACTCTGATTGGTTGCGGGAAGGGAATGCAGAATCAGGGCACGAATGAAACCGGTAGCGCGGCCGCCGAGGCCAGCTTGCAGATCCCTACGATGGAGGGCACCAATACCTCGCTCGACCAGTACAAGGGAAAAGTGGTGCTCGTGAACTTCTGGGCCACTTGGTGCGCGCCGTGCCGCATCGAGATACCCTGGCTGATCGAGTTTAACGAGAAGTATGGGCCCAAGGGTTTGGTGATCCTCGGCGTCGCTATGGACGATGAGGGGAACCAAGTCGTCCAGCCCTACGTGCGGGACCGGCGCTTCGATGTGAACGGTCATCCAGAGCCGATGAATTATCCAATCCTGCTGGGCAACTCCAAAATTGCTGAAAAATTCGGCGGCATACTGGGCATGCCGACAAGCATGCTCTATTCGCGCGAGGGCAAAAAGGTCAAGACCATCGTCGGTTTGATCGACCACGACGATCTTTCCAAAACTCTCGACAGTCAACTTTGAACCAAACTCTTCGCGTGGGTGGCAGGCGACAATCGCTAATCCCTGGGCTCATTGATGGAGTAACTGCTACACTCCCGTCTTTGCGGTTCTGCCTCTTGTTGGTCTCCATTTTTAGGGAGAGTGATGCGTGCCTGGTGGTCGTCGCGGTCTTCAAAACCGCTGCCCCGACACTTTGTGCCGGGGGGTAGGTTCGATTCCTACCCTCTCCGCCACCTTTTAGCATTCGAAATCATCGTCGAAAGGAGGTGATCGCCCATGTCGCGCGAGCAGATCTTCAAGTTAACTGCATTGTCGTCCTGCGCCGGTTGAGCTTCCAAACTCAGCCAGCAGGCTCTGACGCAGGTTCTGCGTCAGCTACCGATTCTGAATAGCCGCAATCTCCTGGTTGGCGCCGCCACAGGAGACGACGCAGGGGTGTATCGTATCGACCGAAATCGCGCGCTGGTGCAAACGACCGATTTCTTCACGCCAATCGTCGACGAACCGTTCGCCTACGGACAGATCGCAGCGGCAAATGCTTTGTCAGACGTTTACGCCATGGGCGGCCGTCCCCTGACGGCGCTTAACATCCTGGGAATACCGGCAGACTCGGTGCCGCCCCGCATCATAAATCTGATCCTTCGCGGAGGCGCTGCGAAGATCAAAGAAGCGAAGTGTGTTCTGATCGGTGGCCATACAATTCGAAACCCGGAGCCAATCTACGGGCTCGCCGTGACAGGACTGGTGTCGCCGCGCCGCATGCTGACCAACGCGAAGGCTCGTGCCGGCGACGTGCTGGTCCTGACGAAACCGCTCGGCACAGGTATCATCACCACGGGGATTAAGCGTGGCCTGACCAACCGTTTGCTGGAACGGAGAGTTATCGCCGTTATGACAAAGCTCAACAGTGTAGGACCGGAACTAGCGGAGAGAGGACTTCTAAAAGCCGCGGTTGACGTTACCGGGTTTGGGTTGCTCGGGCATCTGGGCGCGATGTGTCGCGCCAGCGGTGTTGGCGCCGAGATTGCTGCTGACGCTGTGCCAGTGATCAGCTCGGAAGTCTTCCAACTCATCGCGAACGGTTGCATCCCTGCCGGCAGCCGCGACAATCTTGACTTTGCAAACAAATTCACGGAATGGGACAGCGCTACTCCGGCTCAAAAAATATTGTTGACAGATGCGCAGACGAGCGGCGGTCTCTTGCTGAGCGTGCCGCGGCGAAATCTGGATGCGGTATTGAAGCGTCTGAAGACCCACCACACACTTTGCGCTGCCGTCATCGGACAGATTGTACGCTCGAGCAAGCCTCGTATCCGAGTGGCGGCATGAAACATTCCGGACTGCGCGCCATCCCATCTGTCGACAAACTTGCCGTTGCGCTGGGTGATACAGGATTACCTCATCCTATCGTCGTAGCAACCATTCGGCGAGAACTCGCGGCGCTGCGAAAACATGGAACAATCCCTGGCTTCGAGGAGGTCCTCTCGCAACTGCGTTCCGCGTTGGGAGCTCTGCGCGCGTCCCGCCTCCAGCCTGTGATCAATGGCACCGGCATTCTTGTTCATACGAATTTCGGTCGTGCACCACTGGGACATGCCGTTATGGAAGCGGTGTCCCAGATTGGATCGCAATACAACAATCTCGAGTACGAAATCGCCCAGGGAGAGCGCGGCGGTCGCGCTGCGTACCTCGAACACAATCTTGCGCTACTGTGCGGCTCGGAAGCTGCGACAGTGGTGAATAACAACGCGAGTGCTCTTGTTCTGATTCTTCGACATTTCTGCAAGGAAGAGACGCGTGTCACTAAAGGCGAACGCAGAAGTACGCTTCACCGAGATCCGCCGCCTAAGAATCAAGTTGTGATTTCTCGCGGCGAGCTGGTTCAGATTGGCGGCGGGTTCCGGATACCGGAAATCCTCGAGGCGAGTGGCGCGCGGTTGTGTGAAGTTGGAACAACCAACAAGACTTCTCTGAGTGATTTCGCCCGCGCGATCACGCGCGAATCGGCGCTAGTGTTGAAAGTGCATCGCAGCAATTTCTTTATGGACGGCTTTGTTGACTCTCCGTCAACCGAGTCCATCGCGAAGCTGGCGCGCGGCAAACGAGTCCCGTTCGTCGAAGACTTGGGTAGCGGCGCAATGATTCAAACCGAAACTGTCTCCGGCCTGGAACATGAGCCCACTCCTGCGGAGGTTTTGCGGAATTGAGTGGATCTCGTCTGCTTTAGTGGAGACAAACTGTTCGGCGGCCCACAGTCCGGAATTATTGCGGGGAAAGCGAAGTTGGTCGCCGCGCTCAAGCGCGAGCCGTTGTTCCGTGCGCTACGTTGCGACAAACTAATTCTGGCAGCGCTTGAGGCGACGGTGGAGATTTACTTGCGTAACTCGACTGACCATCCGAATGCAAATGACACGATGAGTCGCCAGGACATTCCCCTCCTCGCGATGTTGCACACATCGAACGACGCGTTGCAATTGCGCGCTGGGAAAATCCTTACCGCGCTCAGCGGCTTGCCGATTAAAGCGGAAATAGGCAAAGGCCGCTCCCAAATCGGAGGCGGCGCCCTGCCACGCTCGCTTGTGCAGTCCACGACGCTCGATATAAGTCACAACGGACTCAAGCCGCAGGAATTGGCGGCGCGGTTGCGTTCTCATGTGCCGCCAATCGTCGGATTCATTGAACGTGGCAAGCTCAAACTCGATCTGCGAACCGTATTTCCGGATCAGGACGCTGAAATCGTCGCAGCGCTCCGCGCCGCGACCTGATTCAAGTGGAGCAGGTTTCATCACATTTAGGGGCAGCAGATAGAAAAGTTCCAATGGCGGATCCTCAACATTTTATTGTCGCTACCGCTGGACACGTGGATCACGGGAAGAGCGCGCTGGTCAAAGCGCTGACCGGAACTGATCCCGACCGCTTGCCAGAAGAGAAAGCGAGAGGCATCACCATCGACCTCGGCTTCGCGCGTTTAGATATTGTTGCCTCCGCGCCAGGGGCTCGGTCCTTCCAGCTTGGGATCGTTGACGTGCCCGGCCACGAAGACTTCGTGAAGAACATGGTCGCGGGGGTCGGCTCAATTGACCTGGCACTGTTTGTTGTTGCGGCCGACGATGGCTGGATGCCTCAGACTGAGGAGCATCTGCAAATTCTCGCCTATCTCGGCGTCAATCGCGCCGTGATCGCCTTGACCAAGATCGATCTAATACAGGACGACCATCGCGTGATCGCCGCAATTCACGACAAGTTACGCGACACGCCCTTCACCGATGCGCCGATTGTTCCCACATCGGTGGTTACCGAACGAGGCCTCGACCATTTGAAAGCGGCCCTCGCACAGGTTCTAGCGGGCATGCCCTCGCCGCGCGATATTGGCAAACCGCGGCTGCCTGTTGACCGGGTCTTCACGCTGCGGGGCATCGGCACGGTGGTCACGGGAACTCTGACCGGCGGAACTCTGCGACGCGGCCAAAGTGTTGCGATCCAACCATCCGGCAAAGTCGCCCGGATCCGAAACATCCAGTCTCACAACCATGATGTCGAGTTTGGTGTGCCGGGTACACGCACCGCGCTCAATCTGACCGATATCGCGGCCTCTGACGACGTTCGTCGAGGCGACGTGGTCACGCTGGCCGAGTTTGGCGCGGCCAGCGACGTACTTGACATTGCGCTGGAAGTCTCACAGAGAGCGAATCGTCCACTCAGAGACGGTGCGCAAGTGCATGTTCACCACGGCAGCGCCAATGCACGCGCCAAAGTAGTTTTTTCTCCGCGCAAGGAGTTAGGTCCTGGAGAACACGCACTCGCTCAACTTAGGTTTGACGCGAACGTGTTCGGTTTTGCCGGGGACCGTTTTGTGCTCCGCGATTCAGCCGGACAGAGCACGTTGGCTGGAGGTGTAGTGCTCGACCCCGACGCGGGGCGAAAGTTGTTCCGGAGCGAAGCGCGGCTCAGTTTTCTCCGCCGCCGCGCCGAATCACCCAGCGAGGTGACGTCGTTTGTCGCCTCCCAAATCGCGCGCGACCAGGCAGTCAGGCGGTCGCAATTGTTGTTGAAGTCGAATTTCAGCGCTGCCGACATTTCCAATGCTATTTCGCGGATAGCCGAAGGAAGGATTCTTGTGCTCGTGGCGGATTTCGCTGTTGACGCGGGCAGCTGGAAGATGTCGCGCCAGCGTGCAGCAGATGCCATCGACGCGTACCATCGCACTCACCCCGAACACTCAGGCTTGTCCCTCTCGGACCTGCGAACGAATCTCGAAGCTGGTCTTCCATTCTCCGAACTCTTTGAATTCCTCGTCAGCGACTTATGCAGGAGTGAATTCGTCAAAGTTGGAAACACAATTCGCCGAGTGACACATCAGCGAGCGTTGCCGCCACCGCTTATGGCCGCAGCCGCGAAGCTACGCACCACGCTGGCTGCCAAACCGTTTGATCCGCCTTCGCGGAAGCAGCTCGAGCCTGATTCCGCTTCACTCCAGGCCCTGCGGTTCTTGATTGAGACCGGCGAGGTGGTAGAGATCAACGCGGAAGTTGTGTTGGCCTCGGACAGTTTAAAGCGCATGACCAACTTGATAAGCCAATTCATTCGGAACAACGGAGCTGCCACGGTTAGTCAGCTTCGGCAAGAACTCGGCTGTAGTCGACGGGTCATTGTGCCGCTGCTTGAGCAACTCGACCGAGACGGCGTTACGCAGCGAAACGGTGACATTCGCAAACTTCGCGCCAAGTAAATTGCGGCAGACGCTCTGGCGGAGGAAGGATTGCTAGTAATTTAGAGAGGATAATTTCACGGGCATGAAAATCTATCTTGGCTTCACCGTAGCGGGTGACCGCTCAACAGTGAACGTAGCTCGGAAAATCGTGGACATCCTTGTGGAAATGCACCATGAAGTGCTAACTCGACATTTGGTCGAGGACAACGCGTGGGAGGTGGACCGCCGGATGACGGCCAGAGAAGTGTTCCTGCGGGACATGAAGTGGCTTGAACAATGCGACATGTTCATTGCCGAGGTGTCCGGTTCCTCGTTTGGCTTGGGCTTCGAGACTGGCTACCTTCTGGGGGCAACCAAGAAGAAGGTAGTCTTATTCTATCGGCGAGACGTCGAAACCAAAATATCTCTCCTAATCACGGGCATCACCCACCCGAATTGCAGGCTGACACCGTATTCGGAACCTGATGAGGTAGAAGTTTGGATCAGGAACAACTTGTCCCAATAGGAGTCCTATTCAATCATCCCTGTCTTGGCAAGGCTCCAATTGGCTCCATTAAGGAGGAAGTCCGCGACTCCCAAGGGTCTTCACGTTTGTTGGCGAGGACAGTTGAGAAGGACGCCCTGCCTCGTGAGCAAGAGTGCCAGGGCGCGGGAGATTGCTGTTGATGAAGAGACTCTCTTCTGTTCGTTAGAAAGATTGAGACTGGTCCACGGCCCGCGCGGCCATTGATGTTTCGTTCATGTTGACATCCTCCTAGGGCCCGGTCTAAATGAATATTTCGAGTTCGTGCTGCGGTGGCGAAGAATGTCACCCATCCTGGGGCCCTCGGGGTACTTACTGACGTGTTGTTTCGATATCCACCGAAGCGAGCGAGGGAACCCACGAAATACATTCGCGAAGCAAGACGCGCTTCAAAAAGGGGATTCGCAAATGGCTACTAATTCGTTGACAGCTCTTATTACAGGAGGAACGAGTGGCATTGGCCGAGCGACAGCCAAAGGACTGGCGAAGCTTGGCATTCACGTTTTAGTCGTAGGCCGCAACGCGAAGCGCGGCGACGAGACGCTCGCTGAAATCCGTGCGTCAGGAGGAAAAGCGGATTTTATCTCGTCTGATCTCGGAAACGCGTCGAGCGCGCGCGAAGTGGCGAAAAGGGCGTTAGAACTCGGAAGCGGCCACGTCGATATCTTGGTCAACAATGCCGGGATCTTCCCGTTTGGCCCTACGGAACAAACCAAGGAAGAAGAATTTGACCGAGTGTACTCGCTCAATGTGAAGGTGCCGTACTTTCTTGTCGCGGAACTTGCTCCGCTGATGGCAAAGAGGGGAAAAGGTGCCATCGTTAATGTTTCGACGATGGTTGCCGACTATGGGGTGTCCGGCATGAGCCTCTATGGGTCGAGCAAGGCCGCGATTAATTTGCTGACTAAGGCGTGGGCGGCTGAATTTGGTCCGCGCGGCGTTCGCGTCAATGCGGTCAGTCCCGGACCTACACGCACGGAAGGCACGGATGCAATGGGTGAAGGTCTCGAGCAACTCGCTGCTCAGGCACCCGCGGGCCGTCCAGCGACAGCCGACGAGATTGCCGAAGCCATTGTGTTTCTCGCCACGGACCGTTCCAGTTTTATCTATGGGGCAAAAATTGCCGTCGACGGCGGCCGCACCGCCATTTGAAATATCGCAGCGATTCCACAAAGGGGATGTCTGAGGATTGTCGCAATGCCCCTTCTCGTCACAAGCGCATCGGGTGCCAACGGGAATGGATTTGGCGCACTGCTCGCCTTTGAATTGGACGGAACGTTCCGCGGGCCATTCATTGAGGATGATCGCATTGGCGACCCCCGAGGCCTTGCAGTCCATCCGATCGAAAATTTGCTCTTTCTAAACAGTGGGGCCGATCGCGTGTTAGCGATTTCCTCGGATGGACGGGTCGTCCGCGATACCGGCCGGATTGAAGGGCTGAATCCCGGCGGTGGGATTTTGGGCCGGGATGGCCGTTATTTCGTGGGCCTGCGCGGCGAACGCACAATCGTTGCCTTTTCGACCAGCCTCGATGCTGTCCTGGAGCATGTGTTACCACCCAAAGTCGTACCTTTTCCTCGAGGGTTTGCTTTCGGCCATGATGGCCGGCTTTTCCTGGCCTCGGGAATCGGCCCCGACGGCCAGGGCGATAACGCCATAGTGGCTTTCAGCCGAGGCATGCCCTCGCAGTTCTCTCCTTTGGTTGCGGATCCCGAACTGAGTCCGCTGGATTTGGCCATTGCACCTAACGGCAACATCGTTGTCTCTAGCGAGCATCCATTCGGCGCGGTAGACGCGGTGACGAGCGTTCGGGAATACGATCCGAAGGATGGTGACCTGGTCCGAGTCTTCTCTCCAAAAGGGAAGGCTGAGTTCCGTAAACCGCGAGGCTTGCGCTTTGCTCAGAATGGAGTGCTCTATTGCGTCGCCCGCGACGAAGTTGTGGGCTTCGATTTCGCGAGTGGAGAATGCCTGGGGGCTATCGCACGGTTGCCGCGATTAAATGGGCAAGCCTTGGAGTTTTTTCCGTGATGAGCCGGCTAGCTGGCTATTCCTTTAGCACTTGATGCACGAACGAAATCGCGATCGATCCTTCGCCAACAGCCGAGGCAACACGCTTTACATTGCCGCCGCGCACATCTCCGACAGCAAAAACGCCAGGCAATGTTGTTTCCAGCAGGTATGGCCGGCGGCCGAGGGGCCAGTGCGCGTCATGCAGTTCCTCCGCCGTTAAATCGGGACCGGTCTTGATGAAGCCTTTGCCGTCGAGCACCACGCAGCCGCCCAGCCAGTCCGTATTCGGGTCGGCTCCGGTCATGACAAACACGTGAGCAATGCTCTTATTTTCGGTTTTATCGGTCTGATTGTTTTTCCAGGTGACTCGTTCCAGGTGGTTGTCGCCTTCGAGATCAACAAGCTCTGCATGTGCGAGAAGAGTGATGTTGGGGGTTTGTTCGATACGACGGATTAAGTATTTCGACATCGTTTCTGCCAGCCCCGAGCCTCTGACGAGGATGTAAACATGGTTTGTGCTCTGGGCGAGAAATACAGCCGCTTGTCCAGCGGAATTTCCGCCGCCGACCACGATTATGTCCTCGCCGCTGCATAGCTGTGCCTCAATAAACGTTGCGCCGTAATAGATGCCAGCACCTTCAAAGCGGGACAGATTCTTGATCGGCAGCTTGCGGTACTTGGCTCCCGTAGCGATCACAACCGCTCGCGCCGAAATGCTTGTGCCGCCTTCTAACTCGACGGCATAAGGTCGACGATCACAGGTGAGGCGGGTACCGGTCGTCAGTAGCATCTGTGCACCGAATTTCTGTGCCTGCGTATATGCCCGGCCAGCGAGGTCGTTCCCCGAAATCCCGGTTGGAAAACCGAGGTAGTTTTCGATCCTTGAACTGGCGCCGGCCTGACCGCCGGGCGAGTAGGTTTCAAGCAGCAAGACATCAAGACCTTCGGACGCGCCATACACGGCTGCCGCCAGACCCGCCGGGCCCGCGCCGACGATAACCAGGTCGCGTACTTGGGTCTCATCCACGTCTTCGTTAAATCCAAGACAATTCGCAATCTCTCGATTTGTGGGATTACGCAGAACCGTATTGCCACGACAGATAAGCACTGGAGTGTCAGAGGCGGAGACACGGAATTGAGCAAGAACAGCATCGACGTCGGAATCGTGTTCCAAGTCGATGTACGTGTACGGGTGTCCATTGCGTGTCAGGAATTCTTTGATCCGCAGCGTGTCGGCCGAATGACTTGAGCCTACCAGCGTGGCATCCCCCATGCCCTGCGCCAGCAATTCAACGCGGCGCGAAATGAACGCCCCCATCACGATGTCGCTTAACTCTGCATCGGTCTGTACCAACGCTACAAGGCTCGGGCGCGCGATTTGAATGACCTCCGAATTCTCGCGTGCACGAATACGCGCGAACGCGCGACGGCCCGAAAGTGTGTTGATTTCGCCCGTGAATTGTCTCGGCCCAACGACGCGGATCAAAGTCTCCTCAGAAGTAACTGAAGGCCGCACAATTTCGAGTTCACCAGAAATAACCAGGAAAACGGGTATTTCCTTATCTCCGAGTTCTACCAATACTTCGCCGGAGCGCACTGAGCGAGCCGCCCCGTGGGAAGCAAGGCGCTGCATCTGAGCCTCGGTCATGGTCGGAAAGATTCGCTCGGCACGGGCGACGGTCAGCGGAATTGATTCTCTCGATTCGGCCATGGCAGCTTTCCCGGAGGAACCCTTTTACCGTACCACGATCGTGAAGGACACAACACTCCGCTTCGGTCTCGAACCGCTAGACCTGGGCAAAACCACCATCGACAAACAATTCCGCTCCCGTGATGTAGCTACTGTCGTCGGACGCAAGAAACGTTACGGCCTTCGCGATCTCTTCTGGTTTGCCTAGCCTCCCGAGAGGGACAGCATTGGAAATCATTTTCAAGCGTTGCTGGCCAACTTCTGAGGAACCAAGCAACTCATTCAGTCCGGGGGTGTCAATAGATCCTGGGCTGACTGCATTCACGCGAATGCGACGAACCTTCAAGTCCGTTGTCCAAGTCCGCGCGAACGAACGCACGGCGGCTTTTGTGGCGCTATAAACACTATTCGATGACAAACCTTTGCTGGCGACGATCGATGCATTCAGGATGATCGAAGAGCCGTCCGGAATCAGCGGAAGCGCCTTCTGGACCGTGAACAGGAGGCCTTTCACATTGGTGTCGAAGGTTGAATCGTAGAGTTCCTCTGTAATCTGTCCGAGAGGGGCGTATTTCGCGGTGCCTGCGTTCGCGAACACAATATCGAGCTTGCCCTTCTCCCGCTTAATTTGTTCGAAGAGGCGATTAAGGTCGCCAAGGTTCGATACGTCTCCTTGTATGCCGGTAACGTTGCTTCCGATTTCCTTTACTGCGGCAGCCAACTCCGGGGCGCGACGCCCCGTTATGAATACATACGCGCCTTCTGTCATGAAACTTTTCGCCGTCGCAAGGCCAATGCCGCTAGTGCCTCCAGTAACGAGTGCGATTTTCCCTTCAAGCTTGCCCATATGCTTTCTCCTGAGTTGAATACGGCTTGGCTGCCTGTGCCGAATACCACAAGACGGGCGGGTTTACACGCTCGGGATAAATCGCGAGCATCTCTTTGTATAACTCTAACGCGGTGCCGGTATTGGCAGTGATCCTCTCAAAGTCGCGAATATATTTTCGTGTTTCCTCGATATTATTCGGCGTGTCGGGCGCGCCGGCCCTCTTGTGTCCCGCAATGACGGCCACAGGTTTGAGCGACTCGACCGTATCGAGCGCAGCGATCCACTCCTTCCGGCCTTCGGCGTTCGATTCGCCCAGATGAAGATGAACATCGTTGTAGACAGCGTCGCCACAAACAGCTAGCCCGATCGAGGGGACGTGGAGACAAGTCGTGCTATCCGTATCGGTATGCCCGAGGGGAACACTCACGAGTTGTTCCCCTTCCAGTTCGATTGCACCGCCCTTGAGTTCATCGGCGACCACGAGCGTCGAATCGATTTGTCCGGGGAATCGTGGTTTCCAATATGAGTCAACCACGTGAACCGACGCCTGCTTTCGCATGACGGCGATGACCTCTCGCGTCGCGACGAACCGCGCCTTCGGAAATTTATTCTGAATTGTGTTTACGCCGAAGAAATGGTCGCCATGGCCATGGGTAGCGTAGATCGTCGTCAGATTTTTACCGGCGGCGGCGATCCAGTCGACAAGCTTCTGGTTTTGATCGATCGTGATCGCGGTATCCACCAGCACGGCATCGCGCTTGCCCGAGATAAGCGTTGAAGAAATTGGCGACCATTTCATTTCGCTTGCGCCGGGCGGAAGGTCGCTAATGACCACCGGAATCTGGGCGCTGACAAAAACTTCCCACTGCAATCGATTGGTCATCACTCCTCCTCAATTTCCCGGCTTTGCATTGGAGGCACTGCGATGTTGGCTCAACCTGCCGCTTCCGACAAAAGAGTTTCTACTTTCTTGTCGAGGTCCCGCGCGACTTCGAGTGCTTCGGAATTCCGATAGGGAGCCAGCAGACTGGCCATCCGGTCGTAGGAGACGTGGACGCCGTCAGAGCGTTCGTCGACGAGTACCGTGACGGGAGCATAGGTCCCGGCGTCCGGAACGTGCCTTGCCATTTGTTGCATGACGAGCGGATTACCCATGATGAGCCGGACCATTCGGGGCTTGTCGCGACCCGTCGCTTTCCTTATGACCGAGCCGTGGTCGAGTTCCATGAAGAGCATCAAGCCCGTCTTGCCCAGCCCTTCCCGAACCGTGCTTTCAAACTCGGGAAACGTCCGTGCGGCTGCCGTTGTTTTCGCAAACTCAACCATGTCCGGATGGCCGACAGCTGCTTCAATCGCGGCTAATATTTTGTCGAATGGTCGGGATGAGGTCAGGCTGAAACGCTCGACTTCAACTGTGGCTATCATCGCGACCCGCCTTTCTTTTCCGTATCGACGAGCGTGCCGAGAACCTCGGGCCAATTGTTTTCGAAGGCGGCGTCACGTTGCAGCCCGCGTTCCAGCACGGCTCCAATGCGGCGCTGGGCTTCGGGCCACGTTAGTGCTGTACCAAACGAAGTGAAGGCGTCGAGGAGCCGATCGGATGGTGGTAACGAGACTTGGTTGACCAGATTCTTCGCCGCTATGAGAGCACGCCGATCAAACGACGCGATCCGTCGCGCGAGGGCGTCGACGAAGCCGTCCAGTTCGGAGTCTGGAAGTGAACGGTTAACGTAACCGTATCGTTCCGCTGTATCGCCATTGAAATCGTTGGCGCTCAGAACGATTTCGAGCGCCCGCCCGCGTCCCACCAGATGAGGAAGGCGCTCTGTACCTCCGCCGCCGGGATGCAGCCCGACCCCGAGTTCGGGGTGACCCAGTTTCGTGTTCTCGCGCGAGGCGAAGCGCATGTCGCAGGCAAGGACGAACTCGCTGCTTACACCGCGCACGCAGCCCCGGATTCTTGCAAGGCTGACGACCGGCGCCCTCGTTAGGCGCACGAACGTGTCCATCAGAATAGGCAAGCCCGTGGGGCCGATGGCGCTCATGACGTTTCCGAGCCTGCCCGTCAAATCGAAGTGCGACAGGTAGAAGTCCGGAAGCGCGCTTTCGAAAACAACCACACGCAGAGTCTGCGTCGTTTCCATGCGGACAAGAAGGTCCTGGAGGGCCTGGAAGACATCTCCGTCGACGACATTGAAGGGCGGATAATCGAATATGGCTCTCCAGTACCCTGGCGTTTCCTCGATCACCTGCATTGGTCCCGCATTCGGTTTTGCCACGATTCTTCCTCCTTTAAGCTTCAAGCGAGCGAGACGGGTCCGTGATCTTCTTTGCTTCGTAAGAGCGCATGCGCGCGAGCGCCTGGTCGGAGACGCACAATCTCATGAAGAGATTCCGTTCAAGCGCCAGCCCTTCAGCAAGAGGGGTGTCGATCGCACTCCGCACGAGACGTTTGATGTAGCCGAGGGATTCCGGCGTATGCGAGCAGAGGCGTTTTGCGATCTCCATCGCGCGATCGATGGCCTTGCCGCTAACGGTTTCGTGAACAAGACCCTTCTTTTCGGCGTCACGCGGATTGAGCGGCCGCCCCATTAGGATGTGCATGAGGGCCGCCGCCGGTCCGATCGTGCGGGGCAGCCTCTGGGTGCCGCTGGCTCCGGGCAGCAGGCCGAGTTCGGTCTCGGGCAGACCGATCAGATAGTCGCCGTCCTCAGCGATACGAATGTCGCACGCAAGCGTGAACTCGAAGGCCCCTGCAAGAGCGGTCCCGGAAATCGCGGCGATGACCGGCTTGGGCATGGTCTCGCACAGCGCCATTGCCTTGTCGAAGAATCCGCCATGGTAGGCTGCGTTGTCCGGCCATTGGCGCCCCGAGGCGCGCACGGCCTCCGCGAATTCGATAAGGGCGGGAATGCTGAAATGACGGTTGAAATATCCCGGCGTGCCGCCGGTCACGATCACGACGCGGATGTTGGGATCACCCGCAAATTCCTGCAGGCTCTGTGTTAGCGCGTCGCCCATTTCGGAGTCGAAATACATTCGCTTCGCGCTGCCCAGAGTGATGACCGCAATTCCCTCGATCACTTTTGTTGCCAACACATCGGTATTCATCGGGTTCCTCCTACTGTTGAAGTTGAAAAAGGTCGCCCTGGTGTAGGCAGGTTCTGTTGGCGAATTTCCGATTTTGACCGCGGCGAAGCTTCCCCGCTGATGTGCGTTCAATTTGCATCGGCAAACTCCCGAGCGATTTCCCGATAGCGGAAGCAACCCACGGTGTGATCGTTCACCATTCCGATCGCCTGCATGTAGGCATACGTCACGGTCGGGCCGACAAAGTTGAATCCTCGCTGCTTGAGGTCCTTGCTTAGCCTCTCGGATTCGGGCGAACGCGCTGGAATCTACTTAGCGGTTTTCCAGCGGTTGAGCTTGGGCCGCCCGTCAACAAACCGCCAGCAATAGGAGTCGTACTTCCCAAATTCTTCCTGGACCTTAAGAAATGCGCGGGCGTTGCGTACGGCAGCTTCGATCTTCATCCTGTTGCGGATGATTTCAGGATCAGATAGAAGTTTACGAATTTGCATCTCAGAGTACCGCGCGACTTTCTCGGGGTCGAATTTGTTGAAAGCGCGGCGGTAACCATCGCGTTTTTTCAGCACGAGCGACCAGTTCAATCCGGCCTGGACGCCTGAAAGAATGAGGACCTCGAAATGTTTGTGGTCGCTGTGCGCGGGGATGCCCCACTCATGGTCATGATATTCGACCAGCAACACATCGTCCGCATTCACCCAGGAGCACCGTCGCGTCTGCGCCGAACTGTGTTTCAATCGCGTCATTGTTGGCTTTCGAAGATCTCAGGCTCCATATGGTTCAGATTTCGGCGGCCCAATACCATTCACTCAGTCGGGCAGCAAGACGCTCTGAAAATGAACAAGTCGCGGCCGGCTCTGATCGGTCACGTAAACAGCGACAAGCCGGATGTGAGATTTGGCTTCCTTGCCTTGTCTCGACGCCACCGTGCGGCTTGCAGCCGTCAGAATTGCGGTGTCTCCGTGGATGCGAACTTTCACATCTGCGATCTCGATCGCTTTGAAAGCCAGTCCTCCGATTCGCAGGTCCTCTAGGACCTCCTCCTTGGACAACACGGAACCGTCCGGACGAACGAGCATGTAGTCATCGGAATATATCGCTACAAGCTGATCCCAATCCCGGCTCTTTAAGGTGCCGTTGAAAATGTCTACGTGCGTCCTGAGCACCTCTGCCTCGGTCATTTTGCGTTCTCCGCGGTCTGACTCAACGGCTTGACTGCGCGTGCTGAACTCCAGAGCGCCCATCCCGGATTAACCCGGTTCGGATAGAGTTCCAGCATCTTGTCGTAGAGCTCTTGAGCGGTTCTCGTCTTTTCCGCTAGCCGGTCGAAATCGCGGATGTATTGCCGAGTCTCTTCAATGATCCTGGGTTTGTCGTCGTTTTCGGGTCTCTTATGCGAAGCGACCACTGCGCGCGGATTGAGCGACTCGATTTTGTCGAGCGCAGAGATCCACTCCCGTCGCGTCTGCGCATTCGACTCGGCGAGGTAAAGGTGTACATCGTTGTAGGCGGCATCGCCTGCAACCACGAGCCCGACCGAAGGGACACTCAAACAGGTCGTTTGATCCGTGTCGGTATGGCCGAGTTCCACAGCGACCAATTCCTTCCCTTCCAGATCAAGTACATTCCCCTTGAGTTCCTCCGCGATCACCAGCTTGTCGGGAATCTGTCCTGGGAATGCCGCCTTCCAGCCCTTAGATAGCCTCTCCGGAGAGGCATTCTGGCGCATAACCTTTACGACCTCGGGAGTCGCAATGGCTGTAGCATTTGGAAATCGCTCCAGAAGAGTGCCGACTCCAAACCAATGGTCTCCATGGCCATGTGTGATGTAGATGGTTGTTAGGTTCTTACCTCTGGCCGCAACCCAATCTGCCAGAGCATTGGCTTGTTTGACCGTCATAAAGGCATCCACAAGCACCGCGTCCCGCTCGCCATAAATGAGGGTTGAAGCCATCGCCTGAAAATATCCCTGCGCTATGCCGGGAGGCAGGTCAATGGTGACAATGGGTATGCCCGGCGTTACGAACACATCCCAGCGTAGGGGAGCTGCAGGTGTTGGATTCATCTGGATGTTTCCAGTCTTTGCGGCATTAGCCTCAATCGGCGGCATCGAAGATCACTGCAGTTGTTGACGCAGGAATTCGTATGTCCGCTTGTGAGCGAGTGCTGAAGCCTCAGCGTTGTAATGTGCCCCACCATGCCGAGAGAAGGCATGACTCTGACCCGGATAGCTGTAGACTGTCGCACTTGGTTTCTTAGCAAGTGCCGTCTTGATTGCAGCTTGCGCGGGCTTGGAAATGAACTCGTCTTCCTCCGCCAGGTGCATCAGCATGGGCGCATTAAGCCCGTCTATCTCTCCCAGATATTTCTCGGTATCGCCGCCGTGATAAGCGACCGCAGCGTCGACGCCGTCACGCACGGCTGTCAGGAAGGTCATCAGCCCACCAAGGCAATAGCCGAGGACGGCAACCTTACCAATGCACTCCGGCAGCTTGGCCACAGCGCTGGCGGTATCCTTAACGTCTTTGGCGCCGGCGTCTCGGTCATAGGCCTGATAGAGACGAAGGCCGTGTTGCCAGTCGGCCTCGGAGGTGACATTACTAAGGTCGACGCCCGGCTCCTGACGCCAGAATAGGTCGGGCGCGACCGCAAGGAAGCCTTGTTCCGCAAGTTCGTCGCAGGTCTTGCGGATGTCGGCGTTCACCCCGAACAGTTCCTGCAAAACGACGACTGCGGGAGCCGGCAAGGTCTTCGGTCGTGCGATATAGGCACCAAACGCGCCGTCCCGGCCTTCTATCGTGATGCGATCCTTCAACATTGTGCTCTGCTCAGGCATTGTGTCCTCCTCAGACGACGTTCATCCGGGCCTCCGCCGATGTCGTCAGAATCGGCGGAGACTCTGCTCTTGGCGAGCCGGTTTCAACATGGCGACCACCGTTGGCTGATGAAGCTGTTTAATCGGCACCGCGAGCTACTTGTGAAACGGTGGAGGTGGCAGCCTCTTCGATGAGTTTGGCTGCTTCCTTCGGGTGAGACATGTAGGCCACATGGCTCGACTTCACTTCGACCGTCTTGGCCTTGGCGCGCTTCGCCATCATGCGCTCCTGGTCCGGATTGATCGATCGGTCTTCGGTAGCCACCATGTACCACGTGGGCTTGTGCTTCCAGGCGGGATTCGTAACCTTGTGGGTAAACGAGTCGGTGGAAATCGGCACCTGGGATATAGCCATGAACCACGCCTTATCCTCCGGAATGTCCGCTGCGAAGTCAGCCGCGAAACGCTCCTGTTCTATCCACCAGTTGTTGTTGCTGTCCGGCTTGAACGCCTTGGAGGCTTGCGGCAGGGCCTGTTCGATCGACGCACAGCTCTCACCTTCATCCAGCGCAAATGCGGCAATATAGACAAGCGCCGCAACATTCGGATGATTGCCGGCCTCGGTGATGATGGACCCGCCATAACTGTGGCCCACGAGAACGACCGGCCCACCCATGGCGTCGATTGCGGCCTTCGTGTACTTTTGGTCCTCGGCGTAGGATGTCTCGGGGGGCTGCGGTACCGACACCTTGTACCCATCATTCTTGAGGATGTTAGCGACGGCTTCCCAACCGGAGCCGTCAGCGAATGCACCGTGCACCAGAACCACGTTCTTGATGACGCCGTTATGCTTCGATTCCATCTTGCCTCCTCTGATTTAAGTCTGAATTATTGGCCGCTCTCGTAATCAGTACGTCGCCTCTTACTTCGTGTTGTCCCTTCCGCGCTCTCGCAGCATCCACTCCCTGATGTAAGGCGAACAGCGCAGTATCGAGATGCCGGTGGACTCACACTCATTTAGAAAACGAACGCCATCGACATCCACGAGATCAACCTCCTCTAAATCCAATACCACCGGTTGTTCAGCACCTTCGACCTCGGACCTCACTTCCCTGAGGTGCAAGGATCGCAGCTGGCCGCTAAGGCGAATCCGCGTTTCTCGAGCACCAAAAATCCGTTCGATCTTCAGTGTCATGGACCATCGCCGGAGCCGCGTTTCCGAATGTGCAATAATTCTGCCATTCGCAATTGCTTGTAAATACGTAACTTAGGTTGTGCGGCAATCCTTATTATTCAGGAATGTCTTTGCAATGAGGAAAATGCGGGCGGGTTCGATAAATCAAGAGAAAATTTCAGGTGGGAACTTTGAATTTATATTTGTTTATTTTCAAGCGCTTGATTTTTGAATCGAGCGTGCGCGATGGCAGCCCCAGTTTCGCCGCTGCCCCCGCCGTTCCTGAGATTCGGCCATTGCTTTCTGCCAGCGCAGCTTCAATAATTTGCTTTTCCTGCTTCACGAGCACGCCATTGAGCGGCTCCGGGCGGGCGAACCTTGGGGGTGCCTCTCTCTTTAGCCAGCTTTCTTCCACGGAGAACGTTTCACCCTCGCACAGGATCACCACTCGCTCAATTACGTTTTGTAACTCACGAACGTTTCCCGGCCAGTTGTATCCCTCGAACAGTTTTAGAGATTTCTTGTCGATGGTCGTGAACTTCTTTCCAGCCTTTTTTCCAAAGCGATCGATGAAGTATTCGACCAGCAAAGGAATGTCAGCGAGTCGTTCTCTCAACGGCGGTATCTCGACAGGTACAACAGTGAGCCGGTACAAGAGATCCTCGCGAAATTCGCCTTCCGCCACGAGAGCGTTTAGATCGCGATGGGTGGCTGCCAGCACTCTAACGTCGACGGGAATCGGCCCGTTGCTTCCAACGCGTTCGATTTCACGTTCCTGTAGGACTCGCAACAGCGCAATTTGAACATCCGGCGGCAGGTCACCGACTTCGTCTAGAAAAACAGTCCCGCCATTTGCGGCTTCGAAACGGCCCAGGCGCCGTTGCGTGGCGCCGGTGAACGCGCCCTTCTCATGACCGAAAAGCTCGGAGGCAATCAGCGATGGTGGGATTGCCGCGCAATTCACCGCGATGAACGCTCGCTCCACCCGTGCGGATCGTTTGTGGATGGCCCGCGCGATCAATTCTTTTCCCGTACCGGTCTCGCCCAAGATCAAAACTGTCGAATCAGAACGCGCAACCTTGGTGACCTGACGCAATACTTTGCGCAACGATTCCGAAGAACCGACGATGTCCTCAAACATCGAGTCACGGTCAATTTGCTCTCGCAGCGCGAGATTTTCATTGCGTATCCTCTCCTCGGCGCGGACGCGGTCATCAATGTCGGTCCCCGTCGCGTACCAGCGGATCACTTGCCCCTGCTCGGTTCGGAACGGGTTGTAACGAATCAGGAACCAGCGATACTGGCCGTCTTCCCTAAGCGCTCGTTGCTCGGCCTCGAACGGCAGCCCGCACGCCAAAGCGGACTCTCGCTCGTTTCGCAATTTCTCCAGGTCGTCTGGATGGAAGATTCGTTCTCGAAAGCCGGGAGCAAGCACGTCTTCAATCGCGAGGCCGGTGTAATCGAGCGTTGCCTGGTTGGCGTAGATTGGCGCGCCCGACGGGTCCAGGACCACGATCGTCTGCGGGATCGCATCGGTCATGCGGCGCAGTTCGCCCTCATCTTGACGCAGCTTACTGAGAGCACGCGTGAGCGCGCTCTGAGATCGTTCGCGTTCGACCGTGATACTCGCGATGTGCGTGAATTGGTCGATAAGGGCCTGGTCCTGCCGCGTGGGCGTTCTGGGTTCCGCGTAATAGATCGCGAATGCCCCTAAGACCTCGCCCGCCGCGGACCGGATCGGCGTTGACCAACACGCTCGCATCCCGTGCTCCAACGCCATCGGGCACCACTCATACTCCGCCCACCGTTTCTCCGTGGTGAGGTCACCAGCAATGACTTGCTCGTTCAGATATGCGGCCATCGCGCATGGACCCGACTCGGCGTTTACGGGTCGGCCAATAATGGAGGTGATGAAGCTGGACGGAAGGCTCGGCGCCGCTCCGTGCTCAAGACGCGTTCCGGTCGGATCAACCAACACAACGCTGCAGTGACACCCACTGGTCGCGCTTTCGACAAACTGGCAGAGCGCATCGAGTATTCCCGGCATCGAGTGGCCGCTCGTCACCATTTCGAGGAGCAGCTTCTCGCCAGCCGCCAGGTCCTCCCCGCGCTTGTGATCTTCGATGTCGGTCGCCGTCCCGTACCATCTCACAGCTTCTCGGCCTTCGTAGCGGAACGGCTCGACGCGGCACAGGAACGAACGAAACGCGCCGTCGAAGCGCCGTAACCGCACTTCGCACTCCTCCGGCTTATCAGCGTCGCGGAGTGCCTTCCATTTTTGTATCAGCATGGGGAGGTCCTCGGGATGAATCGCGGCCTTCCATCCCCAGCCGTGCGCCTCTTCCGGGGAGAGTCCCGTGTAGTCATGCCATCGTTGGTTCAGGAATTCGTTTGAACCATCCGGCAGGTTGCACCAGGCGAGTGTGGGTATCGTGTCGATGATCCTTCGGAGCTGAGCCTCCGATTCCCTCGACTCAAGGAGCGCTTTCTCTAAGTCTTTTCGGCTTTGATATCGTTTTGCAACATCGGTGACTTCACTTTCCCCAGACGTGCCGGCGCAAACTTCGGGCACGACCTCCGCTTTAGCACCCGTGTGATCTGTTATGTGGCTAGAACCTGGTGAACTCATGCCTGCTCCATTGGGGCTCAGATTCCATTTGGGGGCATCCGATCCACATTTTGGGCTGAAAATTTCGATTTGGCCAAACATTTTTGGGAAAGAAAATGGGAAGACGCGCTGAAGCTCTCCACAACCTTGAAAAACTGACATCTCGGCAATGAGTATATCCACCTCCGCTTTGCTGCCAGTCGTGGTCGGACGAAGGCTGCACACGGAAATCAGAGACACGCGAACGCTAGCCCTCTGTTTCACGAGGCGAGTTGGGCGGCCCCGACACTGACCTTTGTAGGAGGCCGACAGTGACCGAATTCACTGGAGTGTCCGGTGTGTCAATAAAACTGTCTCACTAAGGGGTTCACCCCAGGGCTTCGCAGAGCAGGCGCGTCCTGGAGTGAACCCTCATTGTGAGATGGTCACCGCAAACACCTTGGATATCCCGCGCCTATCTGATGGGCCTTGAACCGGTAACGAGGATATCGACAAGTCTCCTGGCGCTTTGCTGCCAGTCAGGGCTGGTCGTCACGTTGGCGACGCCCACTAGAGCGCGAAGCAGATCCGTAGCATCAAGGTCCTTCCGTATGTCGCCGCTCTTGATCGCGCGTTTCACCAGGGAGCGAATCGCTTCCTGCATCTGAGCATAGGAAGCTGCGAACACTTTCTTGTGATCGCCTACCAGCGAATTGAGCGCAGGGGCGATGAGCTGTTTTGCCGCGATGGCATCAACAAAGAGCAGCAGCCAGGCTCGCAACGCTTCGATCGGCGTCATGGTTTGGGCGAACTTCCGCTCCGCTGCGGCTAACTTTTCCAGCTCAGACCGATAAACCGCCTGTAAGAGTTCCTCGCGCGTCGGAAAGTGGCGATACAAAGTCCCCGGCCCAACACCTGTCTGTTTGGCGATGTCGTCCAAGCTGGCATTTGCGCCCGACCGCGTGAACGCCTCCTTGGCGACTTCCAAAATGCGTTCGCGATTCCGCTGCGCGTCGGCGCGGGGCTTTCGCTGGGCAGGTTGTGACCGTTTCGTGGGCATATCAAAAAAGTCAAAATAACTTGCAACCGGAGAGCATCTCCGGTTATCTTATGTAGTGCGGAGACACTCTCCGTTTTAGGCGAGCCGGGGCCGCTTGTCAATAGGCACCTGCTCAAGCAGCTGGCAGGAGGAGAAAAACATGGTGGAAACATTCGGAGCTACAACAACGACAGAAGATGTTTTGTCCGGTATCGATCTACGCGGCAAGCGAATACTGGTCACAGGTGTTTCAGCCGGGATCGGCGTAGAGACAGCGCGGTCACTCGCCGCGCACGGCGCTCACGTGGTGGGCACCGCGCGCGACTTGGTGAAGGCCGAAGGGGCGACAGCTCAAATACGGAACGACGCGGCCGCCAACGGTGGAAGCTTCGAGGTCGTCGAACTCGATCTGGCCCGTCTCGCGAGCGTCCGAAACTGCGCCGATCAACTGCTTCGAAAGGACGAACCGTTCGATGTGATCATCGCCAACGCAGGCGTGATGGCCACGCCGTTTAGCTGTACGACCGACCATTTCGAGATGCAGTTCGGCACCAATCACCTGGGCCACTTCGTCCTGGTAAACCGGATTGCAAAGCTTCTTCGTGCAGGTGGGCGGCTCGTGAACTTGGCCTCTGCAGGCCACCGCTTCTCGAATGTGAACCTTGACGATCCCAATTTTGAGAGAACTCCGTATGATCCCTTTTTGGCGTACGGCAGATCGAAGACCGCAAACATCCTTTTCGCAGTTGCCTTTGACCTGCGCTATCGCTCACGCGACATTCGTGCCGCTGCTGTCCATCCTGGGGTAATACAGACGGAGTTGGGCCGCCATATGGATCCGGCTATGTTAAAGGCGATGATGGACCAATTGGAAAAACAGCTTGCAGAAGAGGGTAAGAGGTCTTTCCCGTGGAAGACAATTCCTCAGGGAGCAGCGACTTCCGTCTGGGCAGCGGTGGTTGCTCCGGCCAAGGAAATTGGCGGGAAATACTGTGAGAACTGCCACGTAGGTCAAGTGGTCCCTGAAGATATAGCGATTAGCCCCACAAGCGAAGGAGTCCGTGCTTACGCACTTGATCCCAACGCCGCTGAGGCGCTTTGGAAGAAATGCGAAGAAATGATTGGAGAATCTTTTAGTCGTTCGTATGGCGCACGCTAGAAAATTCAATAATGCGGGTCGAGAGAAGAGACAAACACAATGACAAAACAGATGAAACTTGGCGGTAGCTTTACACTTCCCGGCACCCCAATCAAGCTGGTCCGTATGGGTTACGGCGCGATGCAGCTTGCTGGCCCTGAAATATGGGGGCCACCACGAGACGTGGACGCTGCGATTGCTGTCCTGCGAGAGGCCATCGCATCGGGCGTCAACCATATCGATACCAGCGACTATTACGGCCCGCATGTGACCAATCAGATCATCAAGAAGGCACTTCATCCTTATCCAGCTGACTTAGTGATTGTCACTAAGCTGGGAGCCCGACGAGGCGAAGACAAGTCATGGCTACATGCGCTTTCGCGTCAAGAGTTGATTGACGGCGCTCACGACAATCTTCGGAATCTCGGCGTCGATGCGCTCGAAGTTGTTAACCTTCGAGTGGGCGGAATGATGGCACCATCGGAAGGATCCATCGAGGAACCCTTGACCGTGCTCGCCGAGTTGAAGCGTCAGGGGCTGGTTCGTCATATCGGCCTCAGCAACGTCACTCCCCGGCAACTGCAGGAAGGTCAGAGAATCACAAAGATCGTTTGCGTCCAAAACTTCTACAATCTGGCACATCGCGATGACGATGCCTTCGTAGATGCTCTCGCGAAGCAAGGCATAGCTTATGTTCCGTTCTTCCCGTTGGGTGGATTCACTCCATTACAATCGTCGGAACTAGATCGGGTAGCGGCGTCCCTCGAAGCAACTTCGATGCAGGTCGCGCTTGCCTGGCTTCTTCAGCGGTCTCCTAACATTCTGACGATCCCCGGCACCTCTTCTCTAAACCATCTCCGAGACAACCTCGGCGCTGCAGCACTCGAACTGCCGCCGGATGCGATCGCTACGCTCAACGCGATTGCCGAAACTGTACGGGCAGCAAGTCAGTCCACGCAATAATTTCGTACTCCGATAACTTGACGCAAAGGAGAGATTTATGAAGATCTTTGTTACAGGAGCAACGGGTTTTATTGGTTCTGCTGTCGTTCGAGAACTCATCGACGCAGGGCATCAGGTGCTCGGTCTTTCCCGGTCGGACACGGGCGCCAAGGCTCTTTTATCGGCCGGCGCCCAGGTGCACCGTGGCGATCTTAAAGACCTCGAAAGCCTGCGCGATGGAGCAGCGACGTCCGACGGCGTAATTCACACAGGCTTTATCCACGACTTCTCGAAATTCGCAGAAAATTGCGAGATCGACAAGCGCGCCATCGAGGCTCTCGGCTCTCGAAGGCTCCGGTCGGCCACTGCTTGTCACCTCCGGGCTGGCGACGGTGGCAGGGGGGCGGACGCCTACAGAGGAAGATGCTCCTCTCCCTCCTTCTCCCGGATATCCTCGCGCCTCGGAAGCGACGGCTGAGACGTTGCTGAAGCGTGGCGTGCGCGCGTCGGTGGTGCGCCTTCCCCAGGTTCACAACACAACCAAGCAGGGTCTCGTTACCTATGCAATCGCGGTGGCTCGCGAGAAGCGTGTGTCAGCGTATGTGGGCGACGGACTCAACCGCTGGGCGGCCGTGCACGTCATCGACGCTGCCCGCCTCTACAGGTTGGCGCTCGAGAAGCAGGAAGCAGGGGCCAGGTATCACGCGGTCGCCGAGGAGGGAGTGCCAGTTCGGGACATCGCTGAGGCGATCGGCCGCGGCATGAAGGTGCCGGTTGTGTCCAAATCCCCCGTGGAGGCAGCAACCCATTTCGGCTGGTTAGGGATGTTTGTTGGTCGCGATCTTATAGGTTCGAGCGTGCAAACCCAGCGAATGCTGGGATGGCGCCCAGCCGGACCCGGACTCATTACTGATCTCGACCGGGCGCACTATTTCGCGGCTGAACAGACAGCATAGCGCTTCACCGGCGGGAATACAGGCGTACATGCTGGATCCTCCAAGGAAGAACTCAACGAATACAACCGACGCCGCGATGAAGTGCCTATCAGAGGTTCGTGCTTGACTGATATTAGGATCACGCAAACAGTTATCTAGTGATTCCTAATGGCCCGCAAAAATCAGATTCGATCTATAGCTCGCCACTCCACGGCGGATCTGCGTCCTCCAGGTGCGATCGATTGCGCATAAAGCCTGGTCACGAATTCCTTATTCGCTTAGCGTGGATGAAATGCTTCACTACCACCTTTTCCATCGTGTAACTGAGCACGCACTTTTCGAGTTCATGGTCAGAAGCAGTGAAGCGGTCATGTTGCCGTTCATGTTCGAGCCAGGAATCCACTAGAAACGTCTCCAGATAAGCATGCGGGGATTCCATGTCAAAGTAGATACCCCAGCGTGTAGCTCCATCGCGGCGGCGAATTCGTTGATACTGATAAATGTCGTTCAGGAAAGCCGGGGCCTTCGCTGGATCGATGACATATTTGACTGTAACCAGAACTGGCCCAAGGTCGGCGGCATGCTCCTCAAACATGCTTGGTTTAGCCCAATGATTCCAGGTACTTAGATCAATCTCCGTGCTCGGAAGCCGAAAGGTGAATTGCAAGAGCAAGGACGCGCCGATTCCGATCCCGGAAATAAAGAGGGCCATGCGAGCATTCGTGTGTTCTGCCGCGAGGCCCCAAACGGTGCTGCCAATTGCTACGCTGCCCTGAAATACAAAAAGATAAGCTGCAAGCACGCGTGCGCAAACCCAGTTCGGCGCCAGATTCTGAATCATCGTATTGAAAAGGGACATAAATACCGTCCAGCAAGCACCTCCGAGAAGCATCAGGGCACATAGAAGCGCGAGATTATGCAGGGCTGCTGTGCTGAGGAGAATTGCACCGAACATCGCCGTGGCAATCGAAACGATAGTTTCTGTCGAATGTTTTGAGCTGACACGTTGCAGAACAACAGCTCCAAGCACTGCGCCGACTCCAAAGAAGCCCAGCAGAAAACCGTATCCGAGTGCGCTCTTGCTCAGTTCCTTTGCGACCGCTGGCAGAAGAGCCCAAAAGGAACTTGCAAAAAAGATGACAATTCCCGATCGCAGCAGTAGTGTCCGAATGCCAGGTGAGTAACGGACGTAGCGAATTCCCGCAGCGCTGGCTCCAGCGAGGGTTTCCGCTGGCAATTTGCTTTTTCGAGTGGGGCGTTTCCAAGTAAAAATGACGAGGATCACTCCCAAAAACGAAAGCGCATTGAATAGGAAAGTTGTCGCTACACCGACAGCCGCGATAGTCAGGCCTGCAAGTCCCGGGCCTACGGCTCGAGCCAGGTTGAACTCGATTCCGTTAAGCGCGAGAGCAGCCGTGAGATCATCCTTTTTGACCAACTCAGGGAATATCGCGCGCCACGTCGGAGATTCGATGGCATCACCGAGCGAGAGAGCCAACGTGAGCAGGAGCAAGAGCCATGGCGTCATCGTTCCAGTGAAAGTGACAATGGTAAGAACGGTGGCGATAACCAGCATCCATATCTCTGTACCCAGGATCAATTTGCGCCGGTCGAAAATGTCTCCGATCGAACCGGCGGGCAGTGCCAACAGGAAGAATGGCAGCGCCGAAGCAGTCTGAATCAACGCGATATAGAACGAGCTGTTGGTCAACGTCGTCATCAGCCAAGCTGCGCCCACGGTCTGCATGAACGCCCCGATGTCCGATACCAGATCTGCAATCAGGAGATTGCGGAAAATCCCGATGCGAAGTGGGTGCCACGGGCTTACCGGAGGAGGCGGGTCGAGTTGGATGGACTCGGGCATCGCGGACTGAATCTACACCAATATCGCACTAGGTTCATGGCGACGATTACTGCGAGCAAATCAAACTAACGGACGACGCTCGGACCATACTCAGCCGCCCATGCTTTGGTCGGCAGATTGAGGGCTCTTGCCACTCTTCCGCCGAAGGGATTAGTCTATTTACTGGCGGGCGTACTTGCAAAAGCCATGTAACAGCCGGCCTAGACTCTTCCAGCAGGGAGCGTTTCTGCCTGCATGTTGGGATTATGAAAAGGAGAGGAGAATACGATGCAACTTCAAAGTGACTACTTCAATGCTTATCACAACTTAAAGCTGACACGAGATGACAAAGGCGTGCTGATTGCTGAATTCCACACCAACGGTGGGCCGTTCATCATGACCGCGCAATCTCACACCGAATTTGTCGAGGCCTTCTACCGGATTGCGCAAGATCGAGCGAACAAGATCGTAATCCTTACGGGCGCCGGTGGGGACTTCATTACCGACGTCGCTTGGTCATCTTTTGGCGAAGTCGCCGATCCCGGCGTTTGGAGCCAAGTTCACGATGAAGGCGTTCAGGTTTTGGAAAATATAGCCAACATACGCGTGCCGGTCATCGCGGCTATCGAGGGACGTGCCCATGTACATTCAGACTACGCGCTGCTTGCGAGTGTAATCGTGGCGGCGGAGGGTGCGACCTTCCAGGATGTGGCCCACTACTCCGCGGGCGTTGCACCCGGTGACGGAATCTTTACCACTTGGAGTTATCGCGCTGGAGCGGGACGAGCGGAGGCGTTCCTGCTGAACCCACAGCCGCTACGAGCCCGTACTGCACACGAATGGGGAGTGGTTGCCGAAGTTGTCCCGAACGGCAAGGCACTGAGCCGGGCGCGGGAATTGGCCGAGCTGTACCTGAAGGCCCCGGAAGTGACGCGCCGCAACACTCGCGTGCATTTTATCCAACCCTTGAAGGAGCGCATCGTTCGAGAAGTTGGCTACGGACTGTCGCTCGAAGGAGCGTCGTCGGCCGATCTCGTGAAATCGATGCGAGCAAAGAGTGAACCTGTCGCTCAGAAAGCGAAATCCGCGTAAAGAGCCGCGAGAACCGCAGTCTAAGCAAGAGCAGACGTGTGGAGTGAACCCCTAGAGTGAGACAGTTTGATAGTGCAACCTTTGCAGAAATCCGCCAAAGTCTGGCCACAATCGAAGTGTGCACGAGCGTACCGTTCATGGACGCTTGCCTGGTAAGCAGGTACTCAAACATCTATCCCCAATAGGCTCCAGCTTCGTTGCGATTGCCGTCGTCGTAGGATCAGGAGAGCGCCGGGGCTCGGTCTTCGAGAATCGCGATATCCGCGCCATGGCGCTGAGCCTCACCACCACACGATGATCTCCGTCCGATAACTCCAGGTCAGGGCAGCTTGTCGAAAAACATATAAAGCGCTACGATCCGGCCGTCCCGCGCGATGAGGAAGTCCCTCCCGGAGTAAGCCGGCACTTCACCAGGGCGTCCCGATATCCATGGAACCATCCCTGCATCGCAATATTCCTGAGGAGCGGCAGTCACTTGATATCGAAAGTCGGGGTGAGTTGCCTTGACTGCGCCCGCGATGTGATCGATCGCGTCGCGGCCACGGACGGCGCCCTTGCTGGGATCGTAGAACACGCCATCTTCGGCCCAGAGCTCGTCGATGGCCGCGCGCCGACGCGCGGGATCGTTTTCACCGAACACGTCGCGAAGATTTCGGATCAGTAAGTTCGATATGCTGTAGGACATGGCTCGTCTCCTCAATCGTTAAGAAAACCACGAAAAATCGTCTCACGGATGGTTATCAACCTCACCACTTACGGTTCTTGCCCCATCGATAGTACGCCTCATCCTCTCCGGTGTAATCGGGATCGAGATAGATGTGCAGGCTCGATATTCGACCATCTCGAAACTTGAACACGTTGCAGAAACGCCCGCCAGGGGTTTTGCCACCGGCCCACGACTTACCAGACATTCTGCCCTGTGACGTGCCTTCAACGATGAGATAGTCGGCTGAAGGAATGAAATTCAAACGGTCATTGTCGCGCTGAATGTATTCCAAGACGCCTTCGCATCCTTTAACCATTTCAAGAAACGAATTCCGTCCAAATCCCAATCCGAATTTAGGGAAATAAATTTCGGCATCTTCATGGAATAGTTCAAGAACGTCCGGTCGCCCCTAGTCAGCTCTCGTGAAGTATTCGCGAGCGATCTTGATGTTCTCTTGATCATTCGCAACCATTCGTTCTCCTCTCCTTTCGCAGCCGATGGTGTGGGGAAGGGCAGGCGAGATTAGCCTCATCTGCCAGGAAAGCTCTATGCGCGCTTGCTTTCCCAAGTGATGGTATCGATTAGCAGCGATAATTGCCCTTCGGCCACGAATCACTGACTCCTGATTGCCTTTCCCATATGATTCTCAGAAGGGGCCGTTGGTGTTCTTCCAGCGATTCTGCGGCGGAATAACAGTGAGCACGTCCCAATGCTCCGCAATTCTGCCGTTTTCAACTCGAAAAAGATCGTAGTTTGCAGTGAGCGGGTCGGTGCGTGACTCGACCAGGCAGAGCACAAAATTGCCGTCCGCAATGTAGCGACGCGGTATCAGCACAGGTGTGTCCCCAGGCTTTTCCACCTGGGAGACCCGCGCTTTCATCCGTGCGGTCCCATCACCAACTTTGGACGCATGTTGAATGTAATGATCACCGCCGATGAATTCGCCGACACGATCAAAACGCAATTCAACAGTTACGACTTGCTTGAAGTTGCGAACGAGAATCCGATTCGCCTCTGTCTGTTCGCGATCGACAATAGCGGTCGGACCATCCACCTGCGTGTGCCCGGACGGATTCGGACCGGTCTCGGGAGTTTGTCCACCCCAATGTTCGACGATCTTGCCGTCCTTGAAGCGAAATAGGTCAAACGCGATGACCGGCCCCGAAAAGCCGGGCCAGCCTTCGTATTTCGAATGCAGCATGACGATGTCGCCATCCACAACCGTGCGGTAAATCGTAACGTTCGTTGTCGGGGAATTTGCTAGCCCGGTAACAAAGGCCCTCAACCCGGGCAATCCGTCCCCAATGTTCGGATCGTGTTGCACGAACGGCTCGGAAAAGAAGCGATCAATGGCAGTGGAGTCTCGATCTCGAAAAATCGCGATCGTTGCCTGCCGCGCTGTCGCACCTAGGTCGGAGGCATCAGGCTGATTCGGCGCTTGAGACCGCACCGGTGCAAAATCGGACAGCAGACACAAAATTCCAATGAAAACGGCAAAACAAGACCACACTTGCAGTCCGCTGCGATCTTCCAGTTGCATGATTCCACCTCCAGGCGGTTGCGCCTCTAATTATCATTCCGGACCGTCGATCATTGTTACGCACGCGCCGCCTCAGCAGCGAACTCCTTCTTGATGATCGGGGCTACTCGAGTCCCCAGGAGTTCAATAGACCGCAACATCTTCTGATGCGGGAGCGCTGCCACGCCCATTTGAAACGTAATGCGAGTGAGGCCTCCAAGGGCTTCGTTCACATAAAGTATTTTCTCCGCGACCCTCTCCGGATCGCCGATGATCAACGCACCCGTGGGGCCGCGCACCGCGTCGAATTGCGCACGCGTCGTTGGGGGCCAGCCGCGTTCCTTTCCGATTTCCGTGAAGCTGTGCGCATAGCCCGGATAGAAATCGTCCGCGGCCTGCTGGGTCGTATCGCCCACAAAACCGATGGCGTGCAAACCCACCATCAGTTTCTCAGGGCCGTGACCGGCGCGACGGCCCGTCTCACGGTACAGATCGATCAGAGGGCGAAAGCGTCTCGGTTCTCCACCGATGATGGCGACCGCCAGCGGGAGACTGAACTCACCTGCTCGGACAAAAGAGGCCGGCGTGCCACCGACACCGACCCAGATCGGCAGCGGGTTTTGCAGCGGGCGGGGATAGACCGCCTGGCCAGTGAGCGGGGCGCGGAATTCACCTGACCAGCGCACGTGTGTATTTTCGCGAATTTTCAAGAGCAGCTCGAGCTTCTCTGCGAAGAGCTCGTCATAATCTTCCAGCCGCAAACCGAAAAGCGGAAATGAGTCCACGAAGGAACCGCGGCCCGCGATGATCTCCGCGCGGCCCTCGGAGATCAAATCAAGAGTCGCGAACTCCTGAAAGACTCGTACCGGATCGGCTGCGCTCAGAACGGTTACGGCGCTCGAAAGCCGGATGTTTTTCGTTCGCGAGGCAGCCGCGCTCAGAATTACCGCGGGCGCTGAATCGAGGAACTCGGCCCGGTGATGTTCGCCAATGCCAAAAACATCCAGCCCCACTTGGTCGGCGAGTTCGATCTCTTCCAGAAGATTCTGCATCCGTTGAACAGGGCTAAGACTGAGTCCGGTTGCAGGATCAGAGATGACTGCTCCAAAGCTATCAATACCGATTTCCATGTTCGTGACCCCCTATTGATACTTGGTCTCATCAGTGCGCTAGCTGCGACACAGTTCGACGACAGACCCCTGCGACTGTGAGGAGTCGATCTACGGAGAAAGCTCCCGCCCCTCGGATCATCAGATAACTTACGATGGCCAGCACGAGGACGTGAAATTCGAAACCCTCACCCTTTTGAGTGCCGGTCCAGTTCATGAAGAACCCAAACGCGCGATGCACCGTCAGAATCGCGACGACCATATTCACTCCAATTCCGAGAGCTGCAATGCGAGTGAGGAATCCGAGAATGAGCCCTATCCCGCCAAAGAATTCGGCCACGATTGCCAAAAAAGCCAACGGAGCTGGAATATGCGCCATGCCAGTGAAGAAGCCCATCGTACCTGCAAATCCGAATCCTCCAAACCAGCCCAGCATCTTCTGCGCGCCATGAGCGAAGAAGACAGCGCCCAACGTGAGCCTTAGAATCGCGGTCGCAAGACTGTCGTCCGTAGCGTAAAGTCGTCGAATCATGTCGTGCCTCCAAGACTTAGGGGGGACCATAGTTGTTCTCGGTGCGGGTCCCCAAGCCAAGTATCTCGACATCGAGATAGATGCTGGAGCTCATCAGAAGGATTCAGGCATTTTCATGAGAGATTTAGTGGCTTACACCGCTCGACATCGAATATTATTGAGACGGGGAAACCGCAGAGCAATGAACAACTTTGACCTAACCGCCGCACAGGGGAGCCGCGAACCCGCAGTACGAGTCTGGCTCATTCTGTGGAAGGCAGCCCACGCGATCGAAAAGAACGCGATGCGAAGTATATCCGCGCTCGGCCTGGGGCTTTCGGATTTCGCCGTGTTGGAAGTGCTCCTCCACAAGGGACCGTTGCCAGTAAACACCGTAGGCAAGCAGATTCTGCTGACCAGCAGTTCGATAACCGCCGCTATCGATCGTCTGGAAGCGAAAAAACTGCTTCGAAGGGTTACCACTTCCAAGGACAAGCGCAGCAGGATCGTCGAGCTCACGGAGGCGGGCCGACGCTTGATTGAGCGTGGCTTTCAAAAGCACGCGAACGACATGGAGGAAACTATGGCCGTGCTCAAAACCAACGAAAGAGCGGAACTGGTCCGTCTGCTCAAGAAGGTCGGATTGTGGGCGGCTGCACGGCTGGATGACAAGAGCTGATATGGGATGGCCGCATCCTGATTTGGGCCAAAACTATGGGCGCACGAGCAATTAGTGATTTTGCTCGCTGAAATGCGCGAAATCACTTCGGTTAAATATCGGTTCGGACTGACGCAGTCTAAGTGAAGCAGCGAATCCCCGATATTGGATTAGACGCATTGACCTGTCTGAATCAAGGTGCCAGTCAATGGCCAGATGTGGCATTTTGTGATATCAGCCGTTCGGCTCTTCAGCCGTGTCTTTCGTCAGCATCACGGCTTTTGCAATTCGGTCGCCCCCTTCCAAGGGACAATCATCTGAATTACCCGATGTTGAGCCTCCCTCTTTGCTTGAATTCGAGCCTGAGAATAGATTTCCAGTGTGCACCGACAGTTCGAGTGCCGCATAAGTTCTTGCACCACCTTCACGTTTTCTCCGTTTCCGATCAATATCGTGGAAAAGCTGTGCCGGAACGTGTGCCAGCCGACATGCTTTTGAATTCCGGCTCGCGTTGCGGCGGGCCGTACGATGCGGGATAGAATGATATCCGGCCAGTAAGGGTTCTTGCCCTTGGTACGAGGGCTCGCGAACACCCAATCGTAGGGTTGATTGTAAGAGCTGCGTTGTTTCCAGGCCCAAAGTTCGGCGGCGAGAATTGGATCCATGGGCACAGGTTTCTTCGAGGCTTCTGTTTTGCAATCGCCAACAACGTTCCTATAAATCGAGCGCTGAACGTTGATTTGCAGGTTCTCGAACTCGATGTCTCCCCACTTCAGGCCAAGGAGCTCACTGCGCCTCAGTCCGGTGGCGGCGTCCAGGAAGACCATCACGCGAAAACACCGATCAAGCTGTGAAAGAAGTGCGCTTAGTTCTTCAGGTTCCAGCCACACGGGTATTCTTTGTCGCTTGGCACTCTGGCGAACGAGAAGGATGGGGTTTCTTCCTTGTTCCAACCACTCGTGACGGATGGCGTGATTAAAAAGCACGCTCATTAGGTTACGGATCTTTGCTTTCGTCGAAGGCGCCAATGGGCTTCCGTTTATACGCAGCAGTTTACGAAGCCACTTTTCGACGGCGATTGTGCGTACGTCACGGATGTTCAGATTCCCCCATGCAGGCTTTATCCACCTCGCGAGGAAATCGGTATAGATCGTCTTTGTGGCGTACGACTTTCCTCCATCAACTTGAGCACTGGCCATCTCGGTCGTGCTGTAGTGATCGATAAGGTCGGCGACTGTTACAGGTTGTTCCCGCTGGCGATTGCGAGTCTCATTGATGGACACGCGCAGGCCGTTACTTGCGTGCCAAGCATTTTCCAAATTCGGATATTCCTGGACTGTGCCAATGATAGCTTTGCGCCGGACGCGCACCCCGGTGGGTTCGCTGTCCCACCAGAGGAACTCCCAACGATCAGGTCCCTTCTTCCTTTGGCCAAGCCGCAGACATCCTCCCTGATAACGGACGCGCATTCTCCCTCCTCCGGCGACTGTCCCACCGGAGAGGAGCTTATGCCTGCGCGCTGGGGCAGATCGAAACGTTCGGTCGGCCGGCACGGTTATGTAAGTAAACTTTGGCGAGGTTCGTAATTAGCCGAGGCCGTGAACAGATTTTTGAAGTAAAAGAGAAATATACATGTGCCACTACCGAGACAATTTCTAGCCCATAATCCGACACAACAGTGCCTTATGCGACTTCCGCGTATTTAGATAGTCCCGGCGACGGATACGGGCGCGGTTGATTGCTCGGGTCGATTTAAGCCCAAGTTCTTCACGGTTCACCTTTGAGCGCTACCGCGTCAAAACTGCAACTTTTCAACCCGAAGGCCAACCCGAGATGTGTCCGATTACTGGGTATTATCAAGTACTTGGCAGTCCCCAACAGCCTTGTAAGTTGTTGTGAGTACTTGAAATCCCCGCGTTGACACGGTAGAGGTCTGCGGTTCGAGTCCGCACGGGCCTACCATTCTTTTCAATACTTTAGAGAGATTTCTTCGGAATCCGCCAGAAACTTCACCTGTAACTCTTCACCTGTAAAGTGGGTAATCCGCTGCGGTGGTGCTTCGGGGGGGTACGGACTTCCGTTCCGCATTGTTGGTCTCAATTGAAGATGCGCCGTATCGTCGGCACGGTCCGCTCGTTTCGGAAAGATCGGATTGTGTTAATTGAGCAAATGGAGAGTAGAAAGTATGGGCAAGAAGTGCTTGTGGTAGGAGAAATCATTGCTGCCAGTCACCCCCTCTCCCAACTGATAAGCAGTAGCCGCCCGCTAGGCAGAAGCCGATAGGCCCCACCTTCCTCCCCAAAGACCTTGCAAGTATCGGTGCCGTTGCATGCGACCTGGATTGCACCCTTGAAACCGTTTGTGTCGACAGCAATGTTTTCGACGTCACCGGAAAATACAGAGGTGTGAAGCTTAACCCAATCCGCCGGGGTCGTAGTCTCGACGTACTGGTGCACAGGTCGATCTCGAGTAATGTTCCAATTCTCAACGACTCCGCTGGTGCCCGTGATTTGGACCTCGATGATCGCTCCGTCTTCGAAATCGCCACCTCCATCTTGCGGCTGGTCCGGGCCATCCAGTTCCAGGTCGAAGAGAGTGCAGGTTTCCCCCGCATAGGCTGGAGGACCGTGGCCCGAGGGCGGTTTGCCGTAGTTATTCTCGTAGCTGGCACTAAATTCCCAGTCCGCCGGATATTTGATTTCGAAGCCGTACTCGGAACTGGTATAGCTCTTCCACGACGAGTCACTTTGCGCCGGGACCGATGCAGGATCGGCTTTGGAAGCCACATCCAGTGGCTCGCTTGGTCGCGACGAGCCACCGTCCTCAGGAGCTTGTGTTGCGCTTAACGACGTCAATGGAGGCTGACTGGTCGCCTGAGTTACATGCGTTATAGGCTGCCGACGCCGGAGTATTTCTACACGAGCGGCAAGGAGCGCGATGATAACGACAGGAACGGAAAGGGCGAGCGCTACTCTTCGAATTATAAGCCATGGTAGTCCAAAATCCGCCTGCACAAATTCTTCGCGCAATTCGTAGTACTGAGAGCGTAACGGTGCCGCGAGCGCTTTTGGGGGCCACTGTTGTTCATTCAGGCGAAATTTTGCCGTACCAGGGCAGTCCAAAAAAGCCGTGATGCACTTCCACGATGAGGGTCTTCCCGACCGTTGCCCTGTCGAATACCTGCTGGACAACATTGAGGTCTTCCACGCTCCTGCCTGGCCGCCAAGAATAGACAAAGAGACGGTATTGCCTCCCATACCTTCCGTTGAGTACAACTTTTTTGAAAACCTCAGTTCTCAACTCGGTCCGAGGGAATTTATCCAACGCCCCATTGATTAAAAGGAAGGCTCCGAGAAGCATCAGAGCAACGCTCGAATAGGTGAACACGCCCCGCTGGAAGCGTCCGGCATTGACTGCCCGCTTGCGCACATTGCTCAACAGAACAGCCGTAAGAGGTAAAAGGTAGACGCAAATCGTGATTCCCATCACAACGCGAGTATCCAATGGGGGATAAGTGGAAAGCGGAATGAGGCTGAGCAAAACTCCCGGCACTAGGAGAAGAATGCGGACTACCAACTTTCCGCGTAGAGCCGGAGCGGCGACGCCCCCGTGTTCGGATGGACCATTGAGTTGGAGTTCTATCCCACTGGTTGAACTTGTTTGCATAAGGGATAGCCCAAACAGCTCTTTCAAAGTTTACATGAGCAAGTCACACACACGGATGTTCTCTGAATGGTGTGTGCCCTTGGGGATAATCGGCTGCGGCAGGGACCGGGTTACTAAAGGACGGGTGCGGCTTCAATGCGATCAGCGACTCCTGCCAATACGGAGAGAATTTGCTGGACGACATCCAATTTCCTGAGAGCGCCTCTTATCGTGAAAACCACCGAATCTTGGTCAATTCCCAAACGTCCCTTTCTCAAAAAACCGTAATTGAGAAGCGCAAATTCCTGAAATAAACTTTGCACCTCTACCCGATATTTTTCTTCCAAGGGGACTCCCACATTTTGCAGCGTCAAATGCGTGAAAAATAAACGCTCCGTTCTATCGCCCAACGTGAAAGCATATTTCCAGTTGGGAAAGTTCTTGAAAAAGCGCCCGTGAATGTGGAGAGGGATTCCCTTATTCACGCAATGCATCCTTACCGTGGTCCAGGTACCCGCCCGTCCTCGGTCTTCGGTCTCAACTGTGTATGTTCTTTGATTGATGGCCCCGGCGATTTTCCCTGAGTTGAACAAACCTTGCGATTGGTACTGCGCTCCCAGCTCATTTGCAATCCGTCTGTACTTTCGTCTCCGCAGTTGATATGAGCACAATACAAGGATCAATAAAAGGCAGATGAAGCCGCCGACGGAAACGAGAGCGAGCAATGCGTCCATGACTCCTTAACCTTGGAAGAGGCTATTAGTGCCGCGTTTAAATTTGACGGCGAAAAACAGCCCGTTCCGCAGCTGAGATCAGATCATTCAACAATTCCCATTCAGCGGCGCTAAATTTCTCACGCCCGATGGCCCGTGTGGCTTTTAAGGCCTCAAAGAGTCTTGCCCAATCGTCGGTTAAGCCAAAGAAGGATGTGTATCCTGGCAACAACAGAGCAAGCTCGCGGAGCCGTCGCTGGTCGCACCAACGCTCTATCTGTTGCCGCAAAGCGGCAAAAAACTCTTCGTTGGACTGAAAGCTTGTCATAGCGGTGCTCACGAGACGGTTGCAATTCGGCGGTCTAGCGTGCGGCCGCGAATCTAGATTAAATCAGGCCTGTACGGTCGGTGTTTAACGATTGCCAGAGCTTGTCGTACTGTGCATCGCCGCTCTCTGAGCTAATCCGCTGCTGCGGTGCTTGTGATCGCCAGGGCGATGTCTTCTTGCGCTTCGAGCTTGGCGGCGTCAATGGATTGGGAATACAGGTCCAGCGTTGTGGTCACCTTGGCGTGGCGCAGCAGCCCCTGAATCGTCTTTACGTCCAATCGCGACGCTCACCTAACCGTTGAATATATTCCTGTTGCCATTGACAGATTCTCGCCACCAGTACCAAAGGACTATTCTGCGTTGAAGGGCTGCCTGCTAGGCTCTTTCAGGCTAATTTTGTCGGTGGGAAGCAGTCGTTACGAGGAAATTGTTGGGGCGAAATAAAAATGAACCGTTTGTTCGAAGCCATTGCAAACGATGAAGTAATCTCCGAGCGCTGGGAAGAGCTTGGGATCACCTGGCACAAGGTACGCCAGTATCTCGGTCTGTTTTGCTTTCTGGTGGTCATTTACTCGCTCTGCCTTTCGAGCTAAGTCAAGTTCCTCTCAACGGAGTCAACGATACCGGGCGGATTTGGATTCGGCGATGTCATGAAGCCGCTGGTCGGGACGTGCCTTATCTCGGCACTGCCCTTTGGTGTGTTGGCCTATTCCGATAAGTCCTGGCGCTCCGGCGATGCCGCTCGCGTCATTCTCGGTGCGGGGATTGTGGTGTACATGGGCCTTTCGCTGCAATATAAAGCACTCTGTCCAATGGGCGTGCTACTCGCATTGCCTCCGTTTACCCTTTCCGCGCAGATTGCTCATACGATTGGCACCCGTTGCCGATCAGGAAAACACGACGACTTGAAGTCAACCTAGCCAAGCAGACTTCGGCGTATTAACGGACTCTATTAGGCATCCGCGTAAATATTTCTCACCTGTAACTTCACCTGTAAGAATCCGGTTCGGGACGTAACATCGCGTACTTAGGCAGTCCCCGACGCTATTTAAGTTTGAGGAAGTTCGTGTTTGCGCCCCTTGGACACGGTAGAGGTCTGCGGTTCGAGTCCCCACGGGCCTACCACTTCATTGCCACGGACTTAACCACGTTTTCGCCACCCTGTTTTTAGTCATCCCGTACCGCTCTCCGTACCGCTGAAACCTTCGCGCGAAAAAGTAAAGCGGCCACGAGTAAAACTGCGAAACGCAGCCTCTCGCCCGCTCGAATGTTAATGGAGTTGCGAGGATGTCAACAGAGCCAGATGGCTACTAATGGGGATTGCGGTAACGGGCTGGAGCCAAGAACAAATTGTCCAGAGGCAACCTCGGCGCGCGAGGGCGGGTTATATGGGTTGGGCCTGAAGATGGGAGTGGCCACTTTTCCCACAGACGGTCAGATGATGGCGGAACTACTTCACAGCGTGGAGGAAACCATGAACCTCAGAAAGAGTTCCGCTGGGGATGGGGTTGCCGCCGCAAAGATGGACATTCTCTCACCTCTTTCTGAAGGAGAGAATCCTTGGGCGGATCGCCGATGCGGCACCGACACTGAAACCTATGTCGATACTACTCAAAGTTCTATAGTCATTCCTAGAATGGGCTGGAGTAGTACCGTTTCAGTACCAAAACTCGTTCCGATTTGCGCTGACTGATTGCATCAGCCCATTTATCTAACGATTATATAAATGGCGGGAGTGGGTCGCAGGTTGCAGGGGTTCTTGCGGCAAGGGAATGTCACGGAGAGGATGGCCCACAATTGATGAAGAATAGCTATATTATCTCCGCCGTGTGATTGTCGGTCCTCATTCCGCGTTCAAAGCAGGTCGAGAATGCTAATCAAGTATCTTATGTCTTGGGTCTTAAATGCTAAAACTTGGCAAGGATGGTCGGCTGTCTTCGCGGATGTAGTTCGGCCTGATGTATCTGCAAGTACGGCTAACACCCGCAACTCGCAGTGAGGTCGGGCAGAACGAGATTGTTTCGTTCCCGAATATTTTCATAGCCCATGTATAACCATGTATCTTTATAATATATATTCAACATAAGTAAAATTATGATGCTTAATCCGGATATTCCCTTGGGGGAAAAATGGCTGTCCGTAAACCCTCTGCCTTCCTAGTGGCTGGAAACCGGCTGTTGCGCGAAGTGCTAGCCAGACTGTTTAACAGAAGAGGAGACTTCAATGTTTGCGGAGTCTCCCCCGATGTCCCCGATAGTGCTTGTTGCTCCGTTGGCGCATCAGGCGCCGACGTATTGATTCTGGATTCAGTTTCTGCGCGATTGTCAGACTGCACCTTTATTTCTGAAATTGTTAACCAAGCTCCAAACGTAAAGGTGGTCCTGATTGATATGGCTGACGATCGGGATATTTTTCTGGAATGCGTACGAGCTGGAGCCATGGGTTACATACTCAAGGATGCTTCCGCGGCGGAGGTCGTGTCCGGGGTACAAGCAGTAAGCCAAGGGCAAGCTGTGTGCCCTCCCCAGCTCTTCGCGCATCTATTCCGAGCTTTTTCTCGGGAATGGACGGCTATTCCAAGCGCTCGAATCAAACTCGAGTTCGGGCTGACTCGGCGACAACAGCAGCTTGTGCCCTTAATCGCTCAAGGGCTTACGAATAAGGAGATCGCAACACGCCTGAACCTTTCCGAGCAAACTGTAAAGAATCACATCCACGGAATCATGCGGCGCGTTGGGGCCGATGATCGCATGCAGGTGATTGACCTGACACGCTATTCGGGGGCGCTCCAATAATATTGACACCCAGCTGTCGCGAACATTATCACTTGCCACTCGACGGAACTGATACCCCATACCAGACTCGCCACTCAGACCTTTTGGCCGGCAGCTTTCTCAAGAGGCTTGATCCCTTCAGCGTCAGAACGAGGCGCGGACCGGGAAGACTGTTCATAAGAATATTCGGGGACAATTTCCTTCATTTTGGCTCGAATCGGGGCTGAGCCATCAACACTCATTGATGCGCGAAGTTCATCCAACTGGCGGCATAACACCGACCAATTTTTCAATGAACCGTGGGTCTGCTTGATCTTGTCACACGATGTGGGGACCACCTTCTCATGGTAGTAAAAAAGCTCTTCTTCGAGCTTTTCCCCCTCGCGCAAGCCCGTGAACTGAATTTCCACATCCTGCTCGGACTTGCCGGAGAGACGAATGAGATTGCGAGCCAAATCCAGTATCCGTATCGGCGCGCCCATGTCCAAAACAAGAATGTCCCCATGGCTCCCGATGGCGAAGGCTTGCAAGACCAACGCGACTGCTTCACACGTAATCATGAAGAAACGCCTGATTTCGGGGTGAGTGACCGTCAACGGCTGGTGATTTCGAAGCTGTTGCTTCAGCACCGGGATCACGCTGCCGCTGGAGCCCAACACATTTCCGAACCGCACGGAAACACAGCGCATGCCGCTTGACGGGTGAGAGGAAAGAATCAATTCGCAGATTCGTTTGGTTGCGCCCATCACGCTTGTCGGGTTCACCGCTTTGTCGGAGGAAATCATGACGAAGCTCTTGCAGCCTGCCTGGTCGGCCAAATCCAGCAAGCCTACGAGGGCCAACACATTGTTCTTAACCGCCTCTTGAACGTTAAATTCCATCATCGGCACATGCTTGTAGGCTGCGGCATGAAAGATGATCTCCGGGCTGAACCGCGACAGCAGGTGCCAAAGGCGCTCGACATCATTTATGTCGGCAACACAGAAGCTCAACTGAGTACCATTTTTGTGTGCCATTAGTTCCAACTGGAGAAGGAAGAGTCCAGTCTCGCTCTGATCTAAACAGACAAGCTGCGAAGGGCTGTAGCTGAGTATTTGGCGACACAATTCCGATCCGATCGAGCCGGCTGCCCCTGTTACAAGAACAGTTCGCCCTGCAATCTCTCTTCGGACACCATCGAGGTCAATCTGAGCAGGCTCCCGCCCGAGCAGGTCTTCCAATAGGACTTCGCGAACCTGGCTAATGATTGCTTCTCCGCGAATAATGTCCCTCAGCGTTGGCACCGTCTTGAACGGCAGCTTTGTTTTCTGGCACGCCTGCGTAACGCGCTGCATCTGTATCCCCGAAGCGGAGGGGATGGCGATCAGGATTTCGTCAACGAAATTTGCCTGCACGACGGCTTCGAGCTTTTCCAGTGGCCCGAGCACGGGAACATCGTAGATGCGCATGCCGAGCTTGGATGCGTCATCATCGACACACCCTACGACCAGATAGCCGCTTCCAGGCCGTGTGAGTTCGCGAATCACCATCTGCGCCCCGAATCCCGCTCCCACCAGCATGACGCGTTTCGAATGCAAGGAATCGCGCCGGACCGACTCCACCAAAACTCGTGATGTCAGACGGCTGCCAGCGAGCAGACTCGCCGTGAGGATGGCCTCAAGAAAGTAAACAGATCGAGGGAATGCGGAAAGCCCGAGTAGATAGTCGCTAAATATAAAGAATCCAAGCGAGCCCGAAATAACTGCCTTCAGAATATTCAGGGCGTCACTCGCACTGGCGAAGTGCCACCAGCCATGATTCAGCTTAAAAAAGCTCAGGGTTACCAGCCGTGTGACAACCAGCAGCAGACCATACGTTAGCAGGACACGGCGATACGGAAGCGAGAAATCAAAACGCAGCAACCATGCCAGGATCAAGGAGCTGGACACGAGCATCGCCTGAAAAATGTAGATAAAAAACAGTCGTCGATTGAACGTGACCTGAGAGAATCGAATTAGAAGCTCGTGTATCATGGACATCCGTCCATCTGCCTTAGGGACGTTTAGCAATTCACCCAGCCGATACCCCATGCCCACCGGTTGAAATCTTATGGATAGGGGACTTCTTCTTCGGTCTATGAGGGTCTTTGGATGCCTGCGTGGTGCTTATCTATTTCCTGAAGACAGAAACAAGGATGAAATAGTATTGGAAATGATGCGAAGATCGCTTCGAAACGTAATCTTCTGGAGATAAGCGATGTTTCGCGCAAGCTTATCGGGTAGAATGTGCGTTCGATAAAACTGCTCTGGATCCTCATGGTCAGCCAGGATCTCTTCTTCATGGCGATAGGCGAGACTTGCGGGGTCGGTGATTCCTGGTTGTAGGGACAGCACCACACGCTGTTCCGGCGTATATTCCGCAACGTAGGCTGGCAACTCGGGCCTTGGACCCACTAGACTCATATCCCCGCGGACGACATTCCAAAGCTGGGGAATCTCGTCGACTTTGTGGCGTCGAAGGAATCTTCCAACAGCCGTCACTCTCGCATCTCCGGCTACGGTAATACTCGAACCTGTCATCGATCCATCCTCTGCCATGGAACGAAATTTCAGAATTTGAAACTGGCGACCGTCCTTGCCAAGCCGAACTTGGCGGTAGAAGACAGGTCCGCGCGAGGTCAACTTGATGCAGCAAGCCACCAGACCGAACACGGGCGACAACAGAATCAGCCCCGCCGTCGCTGACAAAATGTCTAAAGCGCGTTTGCCGTAATTTGCATAAAAATCTTTAGCGAACACCGCGGGTTGCTCTGTGTCGCGCGCGGGCCCGCCCTGGCTCTTCTTTCGATCAAGCATTTGGATTGCCATGGACCGCAACCGCGCGAATACTTCGCGACTCTGCCGTCGTATTCAGCACCGCGCGGATGACGTGATGGATCTCCATTTCCGCCATGCCCGGATAGATGGGCAGCGACAAGCACGAATGAAATTCCCTTTCGGCTCGCGGAAAATCCCCGGGCTGATAACCATAGGCGCGCCGATAGTAAGGCTGCAGGTGCAAGGGAATGAAGTGAACGCTGCACGCGACGCCGCGGCGATGCAGCGCCTCGATGAAATCATTGCGATCTATATTCAAATTGTCCAGGCGAAGCCGCAGGACATAGAGATGCCAGGACGTGCCGCGATCCTGGCGGATTGTCGGGATGACCAGCTCTTCGCAAGAAGAAAAGGCATCCGAATAACGCTTTGCAATCCTTTCACGCGCTTGCTTCAAAGCGTCGCACCTGGCCAGTTGCACCAAGCCGATAGCGGATTGCAAATCCGTCAGGTTGTACTTGAATCCTGCTTCCAGCACTTCATAAGACCAGGATCCATCCCCCCGATACCGTTTCCAGGCGTCACGTTCAATCCCATGCAGGCGCATGAGGCGCATGCGCTCGGCAGCCTCCAGGTTATCGGTAGTGATCATTCCCCCTTCGCCAGTGGTCAGCGTTTTGGTGGCATAAAAACTGAAACAGGTGAACTCGCTAATTTGTCCAATGCGTTTGCCCCGATATTCGGAAGGGAGCGCGTGAGCGGCATCCTCGATGATCCGAAGGTTATGCGCTTGCGCGAGCCTTCCGATTTCCTCCATGTCGCACGGCTGCCCGCCGAGATGTACGGGGATGATCGCTTTCGTCTTCGGCGTGATTCGCCGCGCGGCATCTTCGGGATCCATATTCATGGTGACAGGATCAATGTCGACGAGCATGGGCCGGGCACGGAGGTAGGTGACTGCTTCCGCGGTCGCCGTGAATGTGGTGGTCGGAAGCAGGACTTCATCGCCAGGCTGAACTCCCGCAGCTTCGAGCGACAGATGCAGCGCCGCAGTTCCGGTCGAAACCGCTATGGCCTGTTGCGCGCCGACGTATTTCGCAAACTCCGTCTCAAATTCGAAGGTCTTCGGCCCCATCGTCAGCCACCCCGAGTGGATAACTTCACTCGCGGCCTGCGCTTCCTCTTCTCCGACCGCGGCGTGATGGAACGGAACCTTCAACCCGGCGAAACCGTCTTTTACTTTTTTCTGATCAGGCAAAGGTAGTGTGTGCATAGGATCCTGGTTCTGGAGAGCAGCGTATACAGCAGTGGTGAGTAACGGCCGACGAACCGTCCAATCGGAGGGGCCAGTGTTATTCGCCGAATATGAATCTCACAGCCGCGAAAGAGTTGGCGAATCTCGTTCTTGCGGACTCCGCGAACATCCGGATTGCGCGGATTATCGACAAAAAAGTCGTACCAGAGGGCAAAGCCGCCTGGGATAAGGACGCGAAGCATCTCCGCCGCGACGCATTGTTTCATCACCGGATCGAGAATCGAACTGAACACCGTGGACTGCAGGACGAGGTCGAACGATGTGTCCGGGAATGTCAAAGTCGCGGCGTTTCCGCATTCCAGGTGAACACCCAAAGGACACATCTTCCGCGCCCGTTCCACCCTTCCAGGCAAAAGATCAATCCCAAAAAGATTCTCCGGTAGTGCACCCCACTGCAGAAATGCACGAAGCAAGTAGCCTGTCCCACAGCCGATCTCAAGAACTCTCTTTCCTTCCAATGAGTCCACACCAACACGGGAGAGCATGGACAATAATTCGATCTCTCGTTCTTGTATCATTAGCGCATACGACGGATTCAAAAACGAACAAGAGCCCTGCGGACCTTGCAGTCGCCGAGCGTACGCTTCGCGAATGCGGGCCTCTTCAAGCGCTTTGGATTCATCCGCGTTCTGGACAGTTGAGGGCATATAGGGGGTGGTGCCCGCTCCTTCTCCCTCTCTCATCAAACTGACCTATTGAAATGGCACAGCCTTTCACTTCGTGAGCGGAACGCACCCTCACTTCGCTTATTCCTTCACTGGAAGGCCGGGCCGTATAGGTTTTGTGGAAGGTTCCCGGAACAAGTAGATAAGACCGATGATCGTCCCGGCGCCGTATGCAAGATGAAAGCAGAAAGACGCGAATGGCTGGACGAGAGCCACGGAAAGATGACGTTTGTTTTTAGAACGCAACGAAAAATAGAAACCTGCCGGAAGATAGATGCACATCATGCCAATCAACAACGACCGCGCGAGGGCGCTTATAAAGGAAGCTGGCGACAAGAGTAAAAGAATGATCAGAAACACAGCCGGCGCCAAGTGGCGAAGGCTCATCGATTCTTTATTCTCGCGAAGAGTAAAGATGTGCCACCGGCTCGTCTTGAAAGCGCATTTCAATAATCCCGGGAAACTCTTCACAGGATGATAGAGAGTCGTCAGCGCGCGTGTGAGATAGATTTTACCGCCAGCCTTTCTGATCCGCGCATTCAGCTCGTTGTCTTGATTGCGAACCAGCTTTTCGTTGTACATGCCCACCCGGTCGAAAATCTCCCTTCGGAAAGCTCCGAAAGGAACGGTGTCAACAAATCCTTCCTCACGGCTCGTGCGAAACTTGGAATTACCCACGCCAAAGGGACTGCTCAAAACGGCGGCGACAATCTTTGCACTGAAACTTTCATCTGCCGGGATCGTCACGCACGGTCCGCCTACATTGTCGGCGCCGGTCCGTTCCAGGCACTTCACGCAGTTTGCCGCGTAATCTCGTGGGTAGACGTTGTGGCCATCGGCTCGGATGATCACCTCTCCACGCGCGGCCCGGATGCCGATGTTCATGGCCGTGGGGACGATGCCCGCCGGATTCTCCAAGCAACGGACGTGTGGGTGCTGGCGATGAATCTCTTCGATGATTTCCCGCGTTCGATCGGATGACCGCCCGTCCACCACGATGATCTCGTAGTCACTGGCTGGGTAGCTCTGCTCGATGAGTGATTGCAGGCACGCACGGATGCGCTCTTCCTCATTCCTCACCGGCACGACGAAAGATACAGTGGGCATACTTTTACGCGAGGTCGGCCAATCCTGGAAGCGGATGACTCTTGACGGCCGGACTTATCTCGAAACTAAATGGATTCTCGTGGACCAAGGACCACCGGATAAAACCTTTTTTTCATTCGGGACCGGAGCACAATTCCAGCAGACCAATAGAATACTGCGAAGCAGGCGCATCGCATGAAGATGTATTCTGCGACGGTCGAGATCGGTCCGGCCATTAGAAGAGCCACATAGGGCATGACGATGGCGTAGACCAGCAAGCGCTCCACACCGCGATCCGGCCGGAGGACCAGATGGAAGTAGACGTCCCACAAGAGCCGCCCGGTCAGTAACCCGCCCAGGAGCAGGCCAACGACGCCGAAGTTCAGATACAGTTCCGCGGGCAGCGAGGGAGTAAAAAAAGACTCTCCCGCGTCGGATGTCGCGGCCAGAAACTCGCGGCCGAAGGCCATCGAATAGCTCTCGGGTTTGCCGGGCCAGATGGCCCGCGGCACGTAGAAGTACAGCAGATCCGCTAACGTCTTGCCGTGCTGCAGCGGGTAACCCTGGTCGGTCGCGTCGAGCACCACCATGAAACTGTCGGTGCCGTAGAAACGCCCAAAAAAAGTTGCGAAGAGCGAGCCTTTCTGGTCGTTGTACTCAGCAAGTCCTGCCGCAAAATCACCTGTGCCTCTTGCCCCACGGTAGGAGTAACCCACAAGGAAGACCACCAAGGTGAAGGCAGCAAGCCAGGGGATGAACTTCCAATCGAGCCGGCGGACCAAGTAGTTGCGCAGAATCAGATAGCATACTAGGGGAACGATTATGGCCATCTTCGTGCCGCCAGCAATAAACTCGAACAGCATGGTTGGCAGCGTGAGCGAAAGCGCGGCTAGATACATTCGTTTCCGTTCCCGAACGTAGCTGATGTAAAAGACTCCGAACGACCACAGGCTTGCCCAAATGAGCACGATCGGCCAGAACGCGCCGCGCGATTCAATCACGGCCATTGGATCAGCGATGAAGTTTCCGATCCCGCCAAAAATCACAGCCAGGATGGCGCAGCCGAGATACGAACACCCCAGCGCCAGCCACGCCGCGATTCGGAGCCGGCGAAATTGCAGGGCGTCCAGGGACGCAAATTGCTCCCCGGACGGGCCAGCGGATTGGGTTTGCCTGCCGGCACGCTGCCGCCGAAACAGGTACCCCGCATAGACGGTCAGCAAAAAACCGGACGCGTACAGCGTCGCCCTGTTCATGAGCTCATAGACTGCGTCCGGCGCGGGCCCGAAAACCCTGGTGATTATAGATGAGATATCTAACAATATAATAAATCCATTTGCGACGAACAGAAGGAAAAAGTTGGCAACGAACATGGCAAGCGGATGGAACCAATCAAAGCGCGGCCCTCCACGCCGGATGTGCGCGATGGCCGGCAGACAGGCGAGCGCAGCCGCGCCCAGCGCGGTTTCTGGGTTTAGCCTCGGAGCCAGATACGGCGTCAGGATCATCAAGACGACAGCCGCAAGCAGCAACCGATAGGCGCTCTTGCGATCTGCTCGGATCGTTTTTTCCATCACGGAATTCACAGCGTGTCTCCAGGATCGGCTGGTTCCAGGACCATCTCGTGCACGACCTTGGCAGGCACCCCGCGGGCGATGGAGTTCGGCGGGATCACCCCCTGCACGAGCGAGTTGGTTCCTACCCAACTGTTCTCACCAATGGTCGAGCCAGGCATCACAACGCAGTTCAGTCCGACCGCGGCGCCACTCTGAATGACCACTGGCGAAACGATCAGGGACTGGTCGTCCTCCTTTGCATAGGTGGAGAAGCGATAGAACTTTCTTTGCGGTTGATCCAAGGGACGATAGTGATGGGACATGGAATAAATGCGCGAGCCCGACGCGACGGTCAGCTCATTTCCGATCCAGACCCCCCCGTGCGCTTGGATCAAACTTTGGGGGGCGATATGACACCTTACGCCAATGTGCAGTTCCCCTTCTTTGGCGGGAAACTCAGGATTCGGCTTGCGGCAAATGACGCGCTTGCCTTCATACGGTGGTCCAGCGATCAGAACAACGTACTTGTCAATCCACGTATCATCGCCGATGAAGATAAATCGAGGGTTGACGATTTGAACGCCAACGTCAATGTGCACCCGCTTTCCCATCCCGCCAAAAAAGAAGCGCCAAACCAGTCGGCGCATCCGGTCGCCGGCCGCTCCCGGAACGTATTGCACCGGGAACAGGAAAACCCAGGCAAGTTCAAAGAGAAGAAGCTTGAAAAGCCGCACGACAGGTCACTCCTGATTTGCGGGAATCGTCGGAGCCTTGGGGCGCGTCTCCCGTGCCGGCTGGCCTGATCCACGGCCGATTGCCTGAACCAGAATTTGCTCGACGCCCTCGAAGTAGTGTCTCCAGGAACAGTTCTCCAACTTTTCCAGCGGCGGCCGTGACGAGTCGTTTAGCGCGCAAAGCAAGCCGCGCGCGAAGTCTTCCGGCATAGGATCGGCAATATGAACGCCCGGCAAATCCAGCACCGGCTCTTCGGCTTCGGAAGTCCAGACCACCTTACAGCCGAACGCCAGCGCCTCGTAAGGAGTGATCCCCGAGGTGGTCCAACTCGGAAAGGCAAACACCTCTGCCCGGAGATATTGAGCGGGCAGGTCCCCATCCGAAATGAATCCGTGGAACTCGACCTTATCTTGAATCCCCAACTGACGGGCGAGTGCGCGAAGGTTTTCCGCTTCCGGGCCCGCGCCGCCAACGATCAGACGCAAGTCAGGTTTCGCCTGGGCGGCCATGGCGAAGGCGCGCAAGAGAACATCGATGCGCTTTCGCGGATCCAGCCGGCCCACGCTGAAAATCAAGCGAGGAGACCCATTTCGTTTCGGCTTCCCCTCGGCAGATCGAGATCCGAGTGCAAGCCATTCCTCGGAGAGGCATCCCCGACAGACGCCCGCCTTCTTTCCGTAGAGCAATTCAATTTCCCAGGCCACTTGGTTGGTCAGCGCAATCAGAGCGCAAGCCCGGCGAATCGCCCAATAGTCCAGGAGAGCAATGCACTCATTCATGAGGCGGCCTCTCCAGCTCATCCGTACTTCAGCGGAAATGAATTCGCGGTGACCGTAGAGCGATTTCCGGATTCGCTCGAACACTCTTCGATGAAGCCATGCGTATTTCAATTTGTCCGTCTCAAACCAGAAATGGCTTCCATGGACATGCACCGCGTATCGGACGGGCGCCAGCCAGCTCGCCAAAAAGAGATAAATCGCCTCACTGTTCGAAGGGGCAACGACCAAATCCGGGCGTAAGCGCCAGACGAGTTTCACCAGGCGGGCCAGTCTCATGAAGTGTCCCTTGGCAGGAAGACAGACGAGTTTTTCGGGACGATAATCAAACAGAGCCTCGGCGCTCAACTCGAATACAGCGGTTGTTACGTCATACCCGCGCGCCTGAAAATAGCGTTCCTCTTCCAGAAACAGACGCTCCGCTCCGCCGGCAGCTACCAGAGAGTCGTAAAGCAGCAGAATTCTACGCATGAGTTTCGGCATTCTTGGTACATCCCTCGGATCCATCGCGCCTCGCCGGCTGCTTACCTTGTCCCGAGAACACGTTGAACGCTCCTGAGTTGGGTGGTCAGAATGTTTTCTTTAAGGAGCAACAGGACACCGGCGTAAAGGCCAAGGCACAGGATGCAACTGGCCGCGCGCATCCATAACTCCCCCCCCATACGGTTCGATATCACCAGAAGGGAGGAAGAAAAAGCAGTGGCGAACAGGACATTCATTGCCGAGCGCAGAGCAATCCGCGGACGGCCATACTTGACCACACGAACGGCGATCAAGCCTGCATACCAGGTGTAGGCGCCGACGGTCGCGAGAGCGGCTCCGATAATTCCCAGCCGTGGAACCAAAATGAAATTCAAAAGCAGGTTCACTCCGACCGCTGAGACGATGGAACTGCCCAGAGCTCTGGTTTGCCCTGCCGTTTCGAAGCCCTTCTGCAGAATTTGCGCGAATTGCCAGACGAGAATCCCCCCAACAACCAGAGGAAAAACGAGTGTTGTTTCGGCATACCGCGCTCCGAGTACCAAGGTCACAAACTCCCTATGCAGCAATGCGGACCAAACCAGCAAGGGGCTGCCAATGATCAACAAGAGTTGCAGAGAACTTTCGGTTAACTGACGCACTTCCACATTCGAGGCGAGGGAACTGGCCGCGCCCGCCCGCTGGAAAATCCGCGGAGCGAAAGCCAGCAACACTGGGTTGGTCAGAGCCATCACGCCGGCATTCGATAGATTGTAGATGGCCGAATAGATGCCGACTTGCTGGAGGCCAGCAAACCCCTGGATCACATAACGGTCGGCGACGTTAAGCAATTGCATGGAGACAGCCCACACGAGAAAGGGCGCTCCATAAGACAGTGCTTGCAATTCCAATTCACGCTGATTCCCCACGAAGAAGCGAAAGGAAATGCAGCCTTGCAATGCCCTGGCTGCCAGAAATGTCGCTACGACTTGCCCTGCGAGCTGGCCCCACAGCAAAGCCCACCAGACCGAAGACGTGCCCTTCCAGAGATAGCAAAACAGAATGGTGCAGATCCATCGAAGCAAAGTCGAAGCAGCAAACGTGCTGGCATACTGGCGCGCACGGCCCGTGCCCTGCAGCATCGTAATGAAAATGGCCTGCACTGCCAACGTTACGCAAAGCAACCCCGTTGCCCCGACTGCGACAGCCCAACTTGGACGGAATAGGGCCAGGGCTAGCGCAGCGCCAATAATCAAGCTCAGGGATGCCGCCGCTCCCCGCCACAAGACGCTCCAGTAGGCGGCACGCGTTGCCGCCGCAACAAACTGGCCGCCGTAACGAATGACCCATTGGCACAGCCAGTGCCCTCCCGCAGTGGCCAGAATGGACGCGGTAGCGGCCACCAGATTAAAAACTCCGAACTCCGCCGTCGGCACGAGGCGCAGCACCCACGCCAGCCCTACAACAGAGGCACCGAGAGGTAAGATGTTGGCCAGGAAATAGAAGCCCACTTCGGTGCGCAGGCTGGAACGTCCTGATGGGTTACGTTCCTTCATGTCTGTGATTGAAATCCGGCTGCGATTGGGTTCGAACCAGGGAGTGCGGCCGCCTGCTGTATGTGTGGCATGACCTCGTAGAAGGCTTGTTCCAGCCCATCCAGGCTTCGTGGCAAACAGAATTCATCGAGGGGCGAAAGGTCAAATTGCCCGTCGAGTTTTCCTGCAGTCCAATGCTCATAGAGTGTTCGCAGCCCGTCGCGAATGGCTTGCGCATTATTTGCAACAACCAGTCCGCGGCGGTACTTCCGTACGAGAGCCGCGGCAGGGTCTTGCGTATCACCCGCGATGTGCAGAAGCGGCCGCCGCGCCGCGAAGTACTCGTAAATCTTGCACGGCACCTGGAGTCCTCCGGGCCAGCCGAAGCTCAGCAGAATATGGCTCGTCTGCTGCAACTCGATCGTCTGCTGGCGTCCCAGCCGACCCAGGTGATGGATCAGAAGCCCCAGGCCAAGCCTGCGGGCGTACTCCTTGAAATGCTCGTCAATCAGTCCTGCCAGGCAGATGCGGATTTCGGGCCGGCTGCTTAAGTCCTGCACTGCCTCGTAAAAGGAATAGGGCTGTCGCGCCGGATGAAACAGGCCCGTGAAGGCAATCTGGAAGTGCTCGGGCAGAGGTCCTGGAGGCGAATGGTACTCGTGGGAGGGAAACTGCGCCACGCGTGCAACGTGACAGCGTTTCTCCACTTCCGGGCCAAAAAGCTCGGCAAGAAATGCTTGTGACTCAGGTGTGGCAACCACCACCGCACTCGCTCGGCGTAACAGGCGTGATTCAACACGGAAGTCCAAACGCTTTCGCCAATCCGGAAATGCGCGAACCTCAGGATTAAGCGTCCATGGGTCAGCGTAATCAGCAACCCAAGGCGCCCCGGAACGGCGCTGCGCCGCGTAACCGACGACGTGACAGCTCCATGGATAGCCAAAGGAATAGATCAGATCAAACCGGTGCTGCTTTAAAAGGGACTTGACTGTCCAATACGCGCGGGGAATCCAGTTCACTTTGGAGTCCGGGAATGCCAGGGCCCTAAGCAGATTGGCCACCCGCGAGGGTTGTGGCAAAAGCCTACGTTCGGTCGAAACAGCGGAAGGTGGCTTCGTACGAGGCCTGGTTTGACGAAAATGCTGTACCAATCGCCCCAATCGCCCCTCGGAGATAGGATAAAGATGCCAGAGCGGCTCGCAGGGCTGCGTCTGGGCGTCCACCGTATAAACCGGATGGTCAGGTGGAATGGCAGCCGTGAGGATGTGACATTCCCACCCCTTCGCAACCAGCGCACGCGCTACTGCGCCCGTGCGGAGCGAACAGCAACCCAGCATCGGCGGAAAATGATAGGTAATGAGAAGCGCTCTCATGGATTGGCATAACTCCGCCTCGAAACCCCCTCCTCCGCAAGCCCGGTAGCAATCGAGTCGCAAATCACTGCCAAATCCGCCTCCGTTAGTTTTGTATGAGAAGGCAACATGACGCCCCGCCGCGATAAGTCTTCGGTAATGGGTAGGGGAACGGTCGTACCAGCCCTATACGGAGGCATGTGGTGAACGGGCCAAAACAGCGGCCGGGCTTCAATCCCCTGCTCGCACAAATCCTCAATCAGCGGGTCGCGACCATCACGATCCCTAAGCATGGCGAAGGACATCCAGCAGGCAGATCGGGTCCCTCGGGCTTCCTCCAAGAAGTAAATAGCGCTGTTGAGGGTCGCCAGCAGTTCACGGTAGCGGCTGAAAATCCAGCGTCTTTTCTCTACCCATTCGTCAAGATGCGGCAATTGCGCCACGCCGAGCGCCGCTTGCAGATTGGTCATGCGGTAGTTATAGCCAATCACGTTATGCCAATACCTGCGATTCGGGTCCATGCCGTGGCCGCGGAGCATGCGCATCCGATCGGCCAGGGCCGCGTCGTTTGTGGTGCACATTCCCCCTTCGCCTGTCGTGATGATCTTGTTGGCATAAAATGAAAAACAATTGATGTCCCCGAAGGAGCCCACCCTCTGGCCTTGAATCTCGGCCCCATGTGCTTCCGCGGCGTCTTCAATCACATACAGGGAGTGCCGCCTTGCCAGGCGGCAAATCTCAGGCATGTCACACGGTTGGCCCATGAGGTGAACGGGAATAATAGCTTTGGACTTCGCAGTGACCTGGGGTTCAATCGTTTTCACGGACAGGCACAGGGTGCCGGGATCGACGTCAGCGAAAACTGGCGTGGCGCCTGCATACGTAACCGTATTTGCCGTGGCTATGAAAGTAAGGCTCGGAACTATGACTTCATCTCCCGGGCCGACTCCCAAAGCTTCCAGAGCCAGATGCAAGGCGCAAGTACCATTTGCGGCTGCGACTCCGTACCGCGCGCCGCATGCCGCGGAAAACTCCGCTTCAAATTGTTCCACGAAGCGCCCCTGCGAAGAGATCATTCCCTCCGTGATGCACTGCGATAGAAGATCCAACTCGGAAGAACCGAGTTCGGGATCCGCTAACCGGTAGCGATAATTTGTATTTTTCACCGTGCGTAGATTTGAGAAGTCATTAGTTCGGATTCAGAGACTGACTTGAGATCCGCCTCAACCATGCACCGAACCAAATCTTCAAATTGCATGGCTGGTTTCCAGCCCAGTTTCGCCCTGGCTTTGCTGGGATCACCGATCAGGGACGGAACGTCGGAGGGCCGCTGCAAGCCCGGATCAATCTCGACGAACTTTGAAAAATCGAGAATCCCAACGTGCCTGAACGCAAGCTCCAGGAATTCGCGGACGGAATGTTTCGTTCGCGTGGCGATCACGTAGTCGTCCGCCTCCTTGGCCTGAAGCATCCTCCACATCGCTTCAACGTATTCCGGCGCATATCCCCAGTCTCGGAAGGCGTCCAGGTTGCCGAGGCGAATCTTTTCTTCCATTCCCACGGCTATTTTTGCAACTCCCAGAGAAATCTTGCGGGTCACAAATTCAGGCCCTCGCCGCGGCGATTCATGATTAAACAGAATGCCGTTGGCCACAAACATCCCATAGGCATTCCGATAGACTTGAGCCATGCGGTGTCCATACAATTTTGCAACCGCGTAGGGACTTACCGGCTCCGGAGCCGTTTCTTCATTCAATGGCTCGGTTAAACATCCTCCAAATAGCTCCGACGACGAAGCGTTGTAAATCCGCGCGGACGGCAGCACGATCCGCACGGACTCGAGCAGCCGCGTCACGCCGAGGCCGGTTATATCGCCGGTATAGGTGGGCTGTGTGAAAGAAACGCCAACGTAGGACTGCGCCGCGAGGTGATAGATTTCATCCGGCTGGCACGCCTTGATGGCCGACATCAGGGAAGAGAAATCCGCCATGTCGGCGTCAAATAGGACAATTTTGTCCAAAATATGACTTATGTTCGGGAAGAAGGGAACCGCGTGCCGACGGATGAGGCCGCAGACCCGGTATCCTTTCCCCAGCAACAGCTCGGCGAGGTAGGACCCATCCTGGCCGGTGATCCCTGTAATAAGAGCTACGCGACCGGGAAACTTTACTGTTCGAGACATTAATTAAGTCAGTCCTGTCTTAGGCAGATTCCTAGACGCGAAGCGTATGTCAATCAACGGTGGGGTTCTCTTTCCAGCCGCAATTCTATTTCTGCTGCGTCCACCTCGACGGCCATCGAGCGTTGAACGATATCGAGCGAGACCACGACCCGCAGGCTGTTTTTCCCCCGCTTCATTACGCCGTCGAGCCCCGCGAAAGGGCCGCCCGTAATTCGGACGCGCCGGCCAACGGTTAAAAATGGATGCGGCGCGGCACGCAAACGCTGGGAAAGGCCCGAGCGTAAGATCTCCATCTCTGTCTCCGGGAGCGCGGTCGGAAGGCCATGAAAGCCGACCAGGCGAACGACGCTCGGAATCTGCAGCACGCGCAACCGCTCGACAAGCGCCAAGCGCACGAAGACGTACCCGGGAAACAGAGGCAGATCGAGCCGTACCCGGCGCTGTTTCCAGCGGCGCACCGAGCTGTAAAGCGGCAGGAAGTGCTCTACGGCCCTGGCGTTGAGTTCCGCAGCCACGCGTTTTTCATGGTTTGCGCAGGTGTAGATGGCATACCAGCGGGGCTCAACCATCGCCAGGTCTGGCACTACCGAGCTTGGTGCACGCTCGGCCCTCACTCTGAACCTCTCCACAAGCCATCCTCCGAGGATAGGATCCAGACAGCTTCGCCCCGTCACTTGCAGGGCGATTTGTGACCTAACCCTTTATTCTTCCGTCGTTTACAGTCGGTCCTACTGATCCGCCGACACGCGTGTGGGCGGGCGGCGACCGAGCCGATTCCAAATCCTCTGCGTGGTCGAGCCGGGACCGTGTCCATTTTGTGAGGCCCAAGGCGCTTGTGCCCTAAGCGTGCCGACAACTTCCTGGGCGAAAATCTTGCGCGGGTCTGCGGGATCAACCGCTTCCCAGCGCGTCGATCCCAGCACCCAAACCACGGACAACGCGGCGACCAGAGAAGTGCCGAGAAACATGAACTCCAAGCGCGGGGGAAACGACTTCTTTTCAGGGACCGCCGCGGGGTCCAGGATTTTCACGCTCGGCGTCTCTTTCGCCTCTTGCACTTTGGCGAGCTCATACTGTTCGGTCAGCAGCTCATAGACGGTTTCCTGGATTTTCGCGCGCCGGTAATAGTCGGCGTATTTCGCTCCGAGCAGCGGCAAACTCCGGATCGTGGGGAAAGGCAGCCCGCTGTCCTGAACGGCCTCTGGATTCGCGGATTTGCCCGAGGACGCGGCGACACCGCTCGCACTTCCTGTTTTCGTGCCATCGAGCTCTTCCAGTTGTTTGCGAAGTTCCGCAACCCGAGCATTCAGGGAGCGGACGCGCGAGTTGTTGTCGGCATAGATCTGGCGGAGCCCCTCGAGCTGCGATTGTGCCGTAATCATCTCGCCCGCGATGGTGCCGGCGGCGTCCAACATGGCTTTGCCTTCCTGCTGAATATCGAGCGTGCTGTTCTTGCTGGAGAACTGCGCCAGTTGGTTGGAGGCATCGTCCAGATCTGCCTTCGCGACCTTGAGACGCTCCTCGAGAAACACGCGTTCGCGGTGAGCGGAAGAAGTCGAGAGCTCGGAAACGAGCGAGTTCAACTGGTCAATATAGGCGCCGGCCAGGGCCGCGGCTCGCTGCGGACTGTGATCCGTCACGCTGATGCTGATGATCCCGCTCTTCCTATCTTCTGAAATCGTGGTGTTTTCATCGAGTTTCGCCCGCGCATCCACGACCAGGCCCTGGCCATAAACTTTTCTCAAGTCAAACTGCTGGATGAGGCGGTCCTCGGAGGTTTGGCTCCTCAAGACGCCGATAAACAGCGCACCCGAACTCTTCAGCCCGAGCAAATCTCCAGCCACGGCCCCCAAGCCTCCTCCGGCCTTCCCCGCCATCGCGGCCATCATCGCCATACCCGAGGTGGATTGTGGATCCGGCGGCATGAGTTGCGCGGTCGAGGTGTAGGACTTCGGAATCAAAAACGCGACGAGGGTGGAGACGACCAGGCCCATGGCCGCCGTTCGAAGAAAGAACCGGCGGCATTCCCAAAATAGACGCAGCCGTTCCGCTTGCCATTCGCGAGAATCCTCGAGTGGCGATTCGGCTCGCGAAAGCTCCCCGGCAACCGGCTGCGGCTTTGTGGCTGTCTGCATCACGTCTCTATTTCCCTCCGCTTGGGCATCCCCTGCGGGTCTCGGACCGGCTCAGTTTCATTGGGGAGGCGGAAGGTCGGATTTCTATGGGTCATTGCTTTTCTTTCTCCTCGGAGTGAAACCCATTTCCAGCACGGCCGTAAAATTCTTTTGCGGTCCGCTGAATAGGATTGGATAGCGGGAAATATTTTCGTATTGCAAATCGCATTTCACATAAAAGCCATTCTGGAGATAGATCTCATCGCTCCACGCGTAGTCCTGCCAGGCCCCGCCTTGCGGAATGAAATCCGGGCTGACCGTGTTGTGCTGGTATTTGAATTGCACGGTATTTCGCGGCGAAATCCAGTATCGAAGCCAGCATTGGATGGCCCGGCCCTCCCGGCCGACCGTGTTTCCGATCAAGTTCCCGCCGTTTGTATTACCGTCATGATAGCTATCGTTAAAATAATTATACAGCCCATGATTTCCCCCGCACGCTTGATTCCCCGCGCCGAGGAGCGCGCAAGGCGACTCGGTCGACACCCCTTCCATATGAAAATCAAGTTTGGGTATTCCCGGAATTCGCGTGATGTAAATCCCCGGGTGCCAGGGATTTCTCGCCGGGTTCTCGATGGGCAGGATGTCGTCCTCCGCATACGCGTCCCCGTAAAGAACGATGTAGTTGCGGACCTTGGGCACATAAAAAACCCAGTCCATTTCAGACTCGTTGTCGCCGGGCACGGAATTGAGCGAGGCGCTGGTTAGCCCCAGGAGGCTGCGCAACAAATTGCCGGCCGTCAGAGCGTCGCCTCCCGTGCCGCCGATCATCGATCGGCGTCCGAATCCCAGTTCCAGGAACGGAAATAATTTGACACTGATCTTTTGCCCGTAAACGAACGGTCGCGGAACGTAAGGATGTCCTTCCAGCCGTCCGAAGAACTGGTCAATTCGAACGGGTCCCAAATGCCTCAGAAAACCCGGCAGGCGGAACGGTGCAGGATTCACCAGCCGGACCATGTCGACAGGCTCGATGTTGTCGCTCCAGGTCATCGAATCGGGTCCAGGAGCCCACGAGAGGCTTTGCCTGCCCAGCACAAGCTGCCAGTTGTCCATATTCACCGTGGCATAGGCGTCCAGGAGCTGCGGCGTGTTGATTGCCGCCAGCGGACCAGAGCGAACCTGCGAGAGACTTACAAAATCCACCCGGGCGATGACGTTTCGAACCGCGTCGGTGGGCGCGGGAGCGGAAGGCGCGTGCTGGTACTCCGCGCGGACGTACAGCGCAACCGGTCCTGCTGCCGCGCTGAATGACCCGCCGGCCTGGCCGTTTGTTCCCCGTTCAAAGGGCCGGCCAAAATCGTATGCGACGGTTTGTCCGAAGTGATAGCCATCGGTCAGCGGCGGACCACTGATCGAGACGGTTCTGGCGCAGACAGATTCCAGATTCGCCGTGAAATTGCGCCCTCCGTCGAGCAGATTGATTTCGTAAGCGAATTCTTGCGATAGCCGGCTTTGCAGCCGCGCGGCTTCTTCACTTAATGTTTCCTGTTGAGGTAAAGCCTCCGCAGCTTCTTGCGTGAGGCGCGCGCATTCGATGCGAGTCCACGGCTTCAAACCCATCATTCCCGTGTTGATATCTCTCAGTGCCGCGAGCCTTTCGAACGCCGCATAGACCCAGCTATCCAGCGGAACGAAAGTGGACCCCATGTTGCGAGTCTCGCGGCGATCTTCACCATCTTCCTTATCTGACAGGCTGTCCCCGCCTCCTGCTCCAAGTTCCAGATCGTGATGCGCGCGGTACACTTGCCGTCCGATCAGCCATCCAATTGCTCCGCCCACGGCGACATCCGAGGGAAAATGCTGCTTTCCCAGGACTCTGGAGGCGCTCACAGCCGTGGCCAGTCCGTAAACCGCCACCTCCGTAAGCGGTCCGGGATATTCGTGCGCGATGACGCTGGCGATGGACCAGGCTACGGCCGAATGGTCGGAAGGAAACGAAACGCCATCCTGAAAAAAGTTGCCAAGTCCCTGGCCCTGGTTCGGGCGTTCTCTTCCAAACGCATACTTCAATGCCGAATCGGCTGCAAAACTGTCGAGTGCAGCTTCTCCCGCAAGAATGCCCGTTTCCCGCTCGTGATCGTCGTGTGACAGCTTGCTCCACACATAAAGTCCGCCGCCGGCTCCCATCAGGGAATACACTCCATAGTCCGAAAGCTTTGAATATCGGTTCAACTGATTCGGATCCGTCGAGAGAGCAGGAGGAACTGCCCGGTCTGTTGCGAAGAAGCCTGCGGTTACCGCCGCGAGCGGGAAGAGCCAACTCCCGTCCGCCCAACGAAGGTGCGCCGGGCTCGTCCAGATGGCTTTCTGGTCCAGTGCGATGTTCTTCAGCAAGGCTAAACCGAGCCTCGATTCCGTGAATTCATCGGCTTCCCCTTGTGAACCAGCGGGACTTAAGACCGCATTCGATTCCTCTGATGGCGCCGCATCAGACCTTGCTTCACTCGCCGGTACCTGTGTCATGCCCGTTGGCTGCTGCTCCGGTCCCGGAGATTGCGCAAAGCACGTCATGCCGAGCGATACCATCGCCAGGAGCAAACCGCTGCAAAGCGCCGGACTTTTTGCCGTGGTTGTGTTCATCTCGAATTCACGTCCGGAAGGGCCGCCTGCAAAGCGAAGGGCGACTCCTCAATGCGTCGCAATGAAAGCCGTCGTCGCGGCCGCCTCCGCCAACTGCGCGATGGCGATCAGGTTTTTCCAGCCATTCGAACCACCGACGGCCTTTTCCGGAACCACAATGGTGTCGCCCGGTTCAATCACTGTGGAAAGGACGCCACCATTCCACAACGCGCCTCCCTGACGGCTTATGACCGCGCCGTCTGCGCGAATGATGAATGCCATCTTGACGTTCCCCTGGTCGGTTGGGCCGCCCGCCTGGCGCAGATACCAGCTCGCGATGCGGCGCGGCCGATACGTAATGGCATTGGAGTTGTAAACCTGGCCGCTGACAATGACGAACTCCGGCCGCTTGGGAATAAACAGAGAGTCACCGCGGCGCACCTCGATATCATCCAGAGACTCTGGAAAGCGCGCGAGATTGCTCGGCAGTCGCACCACGAGCCGTCCGGCTACTGGTGCCTGCTCGAGCGCTGCGATTTCGGCGTTGCGTTGCGCGATGGACTGTTGAGTGAGCGCCGACTGATCTTGGGCCGTTTCCTGGATGGATGTCTTGAACGTGGCCGACTCCATCCGGATGCGTTGGATCAACTCTTCTCTGCCTTTCTGCTCCAGCTGGCGCACGTCTTCCCGCTCATAAACGATTCCCTGCGGAAAGGCGGTCGGCAGCAACCCCCCGGCTCGCACTAACACGGAACTTAACCGCTCGCCCGGACGGATTCCGTAGTTGCCGGGGTGCGCCACTTCTCCGCGGACGGTGACAGAGGCGCCCAAGTCGTTCCAACCGGAGATTTGGCGAATGGTTAGCCCATGTTCGTCACTCAGCGGGTCAAAGTAGGATAAAGTCCTTTGAAATCAGTTTAGGCAATGGCCGAGTCTGCACTACATTTCAGGATCTGAATCGGCTCCAGACCTTCCGGTAACTGCAGTTGAAGCTGGTGCAGGATCTTCTGCTGCTCATTATCGAGTTTCGTGATGCGCCGCAGCCAGATCTCTCGTCCTTCGACGGTCGGCAATACGATATCGACGCTGTAGAGCTCCGCGAGTCGCTTCAGGACTTTGGCCGGGGAATAGTCCGAATCTCTCCGCTTCAGCAGATGCTTGAGGGTTACGAGCAGAGCGTAGCCGAGAAACGCCACCAGCACGTGCGCCTTCACGCGTCTTTCGAGTTGATGGAACAGCGGCCGGATCGCCAGTTCGCTTTTGAGCGTGCGGAAGGCTGCTTCCACTTCCGTCAATTGCATGTATTTCTTCCATAGAGCGGCAGCCGAGTCGGCGGTCAGATTCGTGCGTAGCAAATAGGCTCCCTCGCGCGCTTCGATCCATTGCTGTTGTTCCGCCTTCTGCCGCCAGAACAGGCGTGGCCCTTCTTTGCCATCTTTCACCGTCATCTCATACAGATCCGCTACTTGCGGGTGAGAGGCCTGGATGCGGCCGAGATTTCGCTCCATCTTGAAACGGTCCTTCAGTTGGCCTTCCGCGATGCGCTTCTCAAGTCCCGTGAGCGCTTTTTCGATCTTCACCACAAAGCGGCTGCGGATGGCTTTCTCTTTCTCCTTCCGTCCGGCCGTGCGACAGAGGATGTAGGTCTCTTCACCGCCCGGAACCTTGATCTGCTTGACCTCCACTTCGGGGCGGATCCTCTCGAAGTCATCCTTCAGCAGTTCCTGTTCAAACTGCTTCAGCTTGCTCCGCGTCGTGCCCACCAGATACTGTCCCCCGCGCTTGCGGATCGCTACCAGGTTCTCCTCGCTCACCACACCGCGATCGAAGATCCATACCCGGCGGGCCTTTCCGTGCTTGCGCTCCACCGTGCGCAGGATCGCTTCGACCGTCGTGACATCGGCCCGGTTCCCATCGAATAGTTCGTAGCTGAATGGAAAACCGTCTGGGTTGACGATCAACGCCAGCACCAGCTGTTCGCAGTCGGGACGATGATCCCGCGAGTAGCCCCGCTGCATCATGGGGTTCTCTTCCGCCGCCCCCTCCACATACGTGCTGGTCAGATCGTAGAGGAGCACGTCGAACTCGGCCTCGAACAACTCGCCGAAGCGCTGCTTCAGATGCTGTTCGATCTTGGCCTTCAGCGGCAGAAGACGATCGAGGCAACGATACAACCGCGTGTCGTTGATCTTGCCTTCCGCGATGTGCAGCAGATCGTCCAGTGCGGTGGAGGGGTACCAATGCTGCTCCACGGCCAGCTCACTGCCCGGATCGCATAGCCGGTTGATCGCCAGCACGGCTGCGACACGGGACCAGGGCACATCGGCACTCTCCTCATCGAGATGCTGAGCGAAGAACTCATCGAGCTTCAACTGCTTCCACAACTCCAGTCCGAGATAGCCGTCACCGAATCGTCGTGTGCGCTCGACCCGCACTTTTTTCACCAACACCCGTGCTACGTTCGGATCATCGGGCGCTTCTGCTTCGGAGGGAAACAGCTTCAGCTGGGTATGCTCGCCCTGCTCGTTGAAAGCCTCGACGGTCTTCTGCCAACGTGCATGGGCAGAACCGTTCAGCTCACCGAGATAGCAAAGCGTGCGCTGTCGCGGGCCATCGGGTGTTCGGAAGGTCTCGACGAGAGACCAATACCTGTGTTCCTTGCCGTCTTTGTTCCTCTGGTGCTGGCGAAGATACATGTTGCAGCGATGGTCTCAGGAGAGAAACTGCACTGCAAGTAGGTTGGTCTGCACTACACGAAGTTTTCGATCAGCGTGGGCTGAAAACAAATCACTTCGATAGGAAAATCAGGAGCAAAATAACTAAACGGCTGTTACCGTGACGAACTTCGGTTAGCGTGTCTCCATTGTGCAAAGCCAAGTTATCGGCGGGAGAATTAGCAAGGGCCGCGGAGATATGCACCTCGTGATGCGCCCCATTGTCCGCCGCCTTGTTCTGCAGCAGGTATTCGGTGAGGTCGGCCATCCCGAGATCGGCGCTGATCTTGAATCCGCCGCCCAGACGGATCAGATCGCTGACGCGCATGCCTTGGGCGAGTGGGTAACGTCCTGGTTTTACCACTTCTCCCTGGACGTACACCGTGGCTGGCTCGACCGCGTCCGGGTTCCGATGAATCAGGAGGCGATCGCGTGGCTGCAGAAAGATGTTTTCGACCGGATCTCCCCCGAGGGCTTGGCTCAGGCTGACGTTCAAGATCTCGAACTTCCCGTCCGGCAAATACCGGAACAGCTGAGCATCGGCCGTCTGCGCGTCCGGGGTGAGTCCTCCAGCCAAATGGATGGCGTCGGCCAGGCGGATCTGGCCGGACGTTTGATAGGTTCCAGGAGCACGCACGCCGCCCCCGACGGAAACCGTCGGCGGATTTTCGAAGTCGAACCGGCTGAAGATCCGAACCGTATCCATGGCCTGAAGAACGGGAGATACGGAAGGATCGGCCAGAGCCTCGGCCAAATCGAAGCCTTGCACACTCGGATGGAAGTCCGGGGCATTCAGCCGGATGATTTCGGCGTATTGGGCGGCTGGTTCTGGAAGCAGGTCCTGGTAAGAAGAAAGCACGTCGGTGACCCGCATCCCGGCACGGTAGGAGTAGCGGCCGGGCCGCGCGACGTGGCCTTCGATAAAAATTGCGTCCTGGTTATAAGGCGCAATCGGGTAGATTCGAATTCGATCGCCATCGTGGATTTCAAAAGACTCGAGTTTCTTCGTCACTTCCGAAGCGTTTTCGATCTCCGGGATATCCACGCTCAGCATGGTTTGCTTATCATGGGCCACCATGCGCTGCACTTCGATGTGGCGCAGCGCGGCGGCTGGAAGAAGGCCACCGGCAAGTTCGAGCACGCTCGCCAGAGTCTTCTCATCCCGCAACTCGTAGATCGCCGGGCGGCGAACCATTCCTTCCACGGTCACTTCCGGGCCGATCGGCGGAATTTGCACAGTGTCGCCGTTTTCCAGCCGCTGCAAATCCGTCTTTACTCCATGCAGTAGAAGGTCATACAGATCCACGGTCTCCACCAGTTGCGTCCCACGGAAATGTTTCAATATCCGCATCGACCCGCGGGTCGTTGGGCCGCCCGCAGCGAACAGGGCATTGAGTGGCGTGGAAAGGGAGCTGATGTCATAAGCGCCGGGGTTTGCAACATCGCCGACTTCATAAACCCGGATCGTCCGAAGACGAGCCAAGGAAACATCCGCAGAAACATCTCGGAATTGAGTCCTCAAGACCTGCTGCAAGCTCTGTTGCACCGCCGCCAGGCTCTTTCCGCTGACCAGGATCGGACCTACCTCCGGCAGGCTGACGCGGCCCTCGCGATCCACCACGCGATAGAGACGTTGCGACACGCCGCCCCAGAGATCGACCGACAACCCGTCGCCCGGTCCAACCACATAGTCCGGTCCGACCGGAAGGTCCATCGGAATCAACTGCGAATCCCGCGTCCCGTTCCCAAACACGTCCGCACCAAACCGTCTCGGAGTGTCAGGCCGGGTGACCGCCTGCACGTACATGTCATAGAGCGAGGGAATGCTTTCATAGGGACTCTGCTTGCGAATCATTCCCGGCGGCTCGGGAAACGGAATGGATGAAGATCGTGGCTGCATCGCGACGACCGCCGGTCCACTTAGAGAGGCCGATGGACTGATTCCCGCGCCGCTCGTTCCGCTCAGGTACGGCAAATTCCCATTTGCGGGGTTCGTTCCCAATCCATACGCCGCGAGCAATCCATCGTCGGCGCTCCCGGCATTAGAATTTCCACCTGCAAAGGCAGCTCCGGACGAACGGCCCGCTCCCACGGTTTGCGAACCAAGAGGCTCCGAAGCACTCACACTGAGGTTATTGAAAGACCGGGCGGACTCGTAGGAACCAGGCAATGGAAGTTGCGATGACATTCCGCCAGGATCTTCAGCCGTTTGCGTTAGCTGCGCGCGCAGCATCGCGTCTCCGTCTCCGCTCGGGAGATTGGGAGAGGTAGGCTCTTCTGGAGCAGTTCGGGAGGGAGGCTCTCCCTGCTGTGGTCCTTGTTTAGAGCCTCCCACGGGCAAGGGCCTGGTTTGCAAGACGCTGCAATCTTTGTCAATTTGTGGGTCGCAGGAGCCCACATCCTGCGGATTCCGCGTTCCTCTCTGACGCGTCTCAGTTCGTTCCTCTTCTTGACGCTGCGCGAGCCGTTTCGTGCGTTCCTGGAGCAATAACTCGTGCTCTTTTCCGGGGTCCGAGTCAGGATTCAGTTTCGGAAGCAGATACCCATATCGTTGCAGCAGCGCAGTGGCAATGGACCGAAATTGAATGTCCGTTTCCAATCGCGCGATGATGGCGTTGTTGGTCAGGTCCGAATCGCTGACGACCTGTCCGTGGTCGGTCGCATCCCTTGCAACCCAATGTTTCAGCTCGACCATCAGGCCCGCGTCCTGGACTAAAACCGCCTGGATTTCCGCCGCGGAGGCCGCCACCCGGCTCAGGTTCTGCAACGCCAAATCCGAGAGGTTCGTCGTGTTGCTATTCTGCTGTTGCGCGCGCGCCGCAGGTGCGTGCCGCACGATCAGGAGCAAGAGTCCAGCGATCGCAAGTAAGCTTCGCCTCTTCGTTGTCCGCTGGCGATCGAAAAACGGATGGGTTCTCAGACGCACTCTTAACCTCCTACAGACTCGCCCTTGCGGCGCAAAGCGATCAGAATTCCGGCCTCGGAAGCTTCCTCCGGGTTTTCGTGAATATCGAACGAACCCCAGTAGTAAATGCTGCTATTCCGTTCCGGCGCGAGAGCCAAGATCTTCATTTCGGGATAGCGGCGTAGCAAGGTGTCGCAAAGGCGAGGGCGTTGGTTAAATTCATCCGGCGAGATGATCAGAAAATCCGGAAGCGTCCCCTCCACTGCGCCGACAATTTCATCTTCGTTCTCAATCTCCGCGACGACTTCGATGTCGGGCTGCTCGCTAATGGTTTCCAGTACCAACTCACGCATCAACCGCGGTCGATTCGCCACGACAACACGAATGGGTTGGATCATGTGTTTCGCTCCGTCTTCGGGCCGGTTCAAATCAATGGCAGACTAGGGGAGTCAGCGCGAAAGGGGTAGGTTCAAAAAAGGGTTAGATTGAGTACTTTGCGAACTGCCTGCGAGTACCAATTTTTTAGAGCCATTTTGGTACCAATTTGAGTACCAATGCCCACAAGCCAGCGCCCTTGTTCTCGCCGGCGATCAAGAACTGACGGCGAAGTTCCCGCCGAACGGAGGGCTTGAGTTTGGTTACCTTTCAATAATCCACATCAAAGGAGCGGCTGCAACTGGCTGAATCTGTGCGCGCGCAAGTTGAGTTTCCCTGCTTTCAAGAATCACGCGATTACGGAACACTTCGGATAAGGAGCCCTGCTGAAATACATCGGTTTGCGGATAGCCAAAGAGTTATACTCTGCCGATTCCTAGTCGGCGGAGGCCCATGGCGATTCTACCTGGCAGACGTCTAGGGCCTTACGAAATCCTCTCCGCCATCGGTGCGGGCGGGATGGGCGAGGTGTATCAAGCGCACGACACCAAGCTTGGGCGCGACGTGGCCATCAAGGTCCTGCCCGAAGCCTTTGCAGATGATCCCGAACGGCTCTCCCGCTTCCAACGAGAAGCGAAGATGCTGGCTTCTCTGAATCATCCCAACATCGCCACCATTCACGGACTGGAACAATCTGGCGGCACCAGTTATCTCGTCATGGAGTTGGTCCCGGGCGAGACGCTGCAAGAACGCGTAAAGCGCGAGGGCGCAATTCCCATCGAAGAAGCTCTCACCATTGCGAAGCAGATCGCCGAAGCCTTGGAAGCTGCTCACGAAAAAGGAATCATTCACCGCGATCTGAAACCCGCCAACATAAAAGTGACGCCCGAAGGCAAAGTAAAAGTGTTGGATTTCGGTTTGGCAAAAGCGTTTGAGGGCGACCCGTCGAGCGTGGACATCGGCAATTCGCCCACGTTGAGTCAAGCCGCCACCATGCAAGGCGTGATTCTCGGCACCGCAGCCTACATGAGCCCTGAGCAGGCGCGCGGCAGGGCGGTCGACAAACGCAGCGACATCTGGGCCTTTGGTTGCGTGCTCTACGAATTGCTCACGGGCAAGCAAGCGTTTCATGGAGAAGACATCACCGAAATCCTGGCTTCCGTTGTGAAGTCCGAACCCGATTGGACCGCGCTGCCTGCGAACATTTCTCCGTCCATTCGCGTTCTGCTGCAACGCTGCCTGCGGAAAGATCGGCGACAGCGCACGCCAGATGCGGCGATTCTCCGGATCGAGATTGAAGATGCAATTGCGGCACCGGCAACGGCAGAACCGTCCGCCGCGGCGACAGGCACCGGCGTGCTCGGGCGACGGGCGCTCCTGTTAGCTGGGGGGTGCTTGCTCGCGGGGAGCATCATTACCGGTTTGGTTTTCTGGAGCCTCAGACCAGCGCCTGCGCCGAAGCCTGTCACGCGAACCGTGATTACGCTGCCGGCAGACCAACGGCTGGCGGTGGAAGAAAATCCGGCGGTGGCGATTTCGCCCGATGGCAGGCTGCTGGCCTATGCCGCCATCCAGGGCAGCGTTCAACAGCTTTACTTGCGGGCCATGGATAGTCTGGAAGCCAGAGCGATTCCTGGTACCGATGGCGCAGTCAATCCCTTCTTTTCGCCCGATAGCCAGACGCTCGGTTTCTTCGCCGGAGGCAAGCTGATGAAGGTTTCCGTGAATGGTGGAGGGGCGACCACGCTCGGCGGTGCTCCGTCTGGTCGCGGAGCTAGTTGGGGCAGCCAGGGTGCCATCGTTTTCATACCCTCCTTCGCCGCGCCCGTGCAGGAATTGCCAGAGGCAGGGGGCATGCCGCGTCCGCTCACGCACATTGATAAAGGCGAGTATCCCTTGTGGCCAGAATTGTTGCCGGACGGCAAAGCTGTGCTTTTCGCTTCAGGAACTGCGGCCACGTCGATGCGAATTGCAGTCCGAGTGACCGGGACTGGCGAACAACGCATTCTAGTTCCGGTCCCAGGGTCCACACAGCCGCGCTATGCAGCTTCAGGGCACCTGCTTTATGTGCAAGGCAGCACCCTGATGGCCGCCCCGTTTGACGTACGACGGCAGGCGCTCACCGGCGAGGCCGTCCCGGTCGTGGAGAATGTGCCGGTAAGTCCCAACACGGCAGCAGCGCAATACAGCATCTCCGCCATGGGCACGCTGGTCTATGTTTCCGGTGAGAGTCAGGCAAACCAGAGCAAGCTGGTATGGGTCAGTCGCGATGGCAAGGAGCAGCCTTTGGCCGCCCCGCCCCACGTCTACAGCTGGCCGCGCATTTCGCCCGACGGCCGCAAGGTAGCCGTTGACCAGGGCAACCAAGTCTGGGTGTACGAACTGGCCCGGGATACGATGACTCGGTTTACCTTCGAGGGTTCCGCGAACCTCATTCCCGTGTGGACGCCCGATGGCAGCAGGATAGCCTTCTCCTCGGACAAGGACGGTCCACGGAGCGTTTTCTGGCAGAAGGCTGACGGCAGTGGCGGCCTGGAGAAACTGACCAGCAGCGAGTACGCCCGCGGCCCATTGTCCTGGTCGGCGGACGGCCAACTCCTGTCCTTCGTTGAAATCAATCCCACCACCGGATTTGACATCTGGGTGTTGGACATGAAAGACCGCAAGGCGGTGCCATTTCTGCGGACACCGTTTAATGAGGCTGGTTGGTTTTCCCCGGACGGCCACTGGATGGCTTACGTCTCGAACGAATCGGGCCGCTACGAGGTCTATGCGCAGCCTTACCCGGGTCCGGGCGGGAAGTGGCAGATTTCGACGGACGGCGGCATGGATGTGCGGTGGACCGCCAATGGACGAGAGCTTACGTACCGTAACGGGGACAAGATGATGGCGGTGGACATCACCACGCAGCCCGCATTTTCGGCGGGTAAACCCAAGATGCTTTTTGGGGGGCCGTACGTGCCGCCCGTGCCGAACTTCAGCTACTACGATGTGTCGGCGGACGGCCAGCGATTCCTGATGCTCAAACCGGCTGAGCAATCGCAGGCCGCGCCGGCGCAAATCGTCGTGGTGCAGAATTGGTTTGAAGAGTTGAAGCAGAAAGTTCCCACGGGGAACAAGTGATGGCACTCGCTTCTGGCACACGTCTCGGCTCCTACGAAGTCGCTGCGCAAATCGGTGCGGGCGGCATGGGCGAGGTGTATCAAGCGCACGACACCAAGCTCGGGCGCGACGTGGCGATCAAAGTATTGCCCGAGGCAGTTGCGCATGATGCCGAACGGCTTGCTCGTTTTCAGCGCGAAGCGAAAATGCTGGCGGCGCTGAATCATCCCAACATCGCCACGATCTTCGGACTGGAACAATCCGGCGCCACGCATTATCTCGTCATGGAGCTGGTTCCCGGTGAAACGCTGCAAGAGCGCGTGAAGCGCGGCGGAGCCGTGCCGGTCGAGGAAGCTCTTACGATTGCAAAGCAGATTGCCGAGGCGCTGGAAGCGGCGCACGAGAAACAAATCATTCACCGCGACCTGAAACCCGCCAACGTGAAGGTGACACCGGAAGGCAAGGTGAAGGTGCTGGACTTCGGTTTGGCGAAAGCGTTCGAGGGCGACACGACGAACCAAGACATGGGCAATTCACCCACTCTCAGCCACGCGGCTACGATGCAGGGAGTAATTCTGGGCACGGCGGCGTACATGTCACCGGAGCAGGCGCGTGGAAAATCAGTCGACAAACGCACGGACATTTGGGCGTTCGGATGTGTGATGTATGAACTGCTCACGGGCAAGCAGACATTCCACGGTGAGGACGTAACCGACATCTTGGCAGCCGTGGTCAGAGTTGAGCCGGACTGGCAAGCACTGCCCGCTGCGACTCCCGTGAAGATTCGCGATCTGCTGCGCCGCTGTTTGCAGAAGGACGTGAACCGACGCGCTCGGGATGCTGGCGATGTCCGGATTGAGGTGGAAGAATCCCTGGCGGCTCCAGCTACCCCAGAAGCGGTTAAGCCAGCGAAAGGCATCCGGGCTCTGGGGCGGCGGGCGTTCATCTTCAGTCTGGGCGCCTTGCTGATTGGCGCAGCTATTGCGAGCCTGGCCGTTTGGAATTTGAAGCCGTCTCCGCCGCAGCGTGTCACCCGCACGGTAATCAATCTGCTTCCGGGCCAGCAATTGGCAGTTTTCGAAAACGGTTCTGCGTTGGCCATCTCTCCCGACGGCGGTCTTCTCGCATACATCGCCACGCAGGGCGGCGTGCAGCAGCTTTACCTTCGAGCGATGGATAGCCTGGAGGCCAAACCAATGGCTGGCACAGAAGGCGCAATCGACCCCTTTTTCTCGCCCGACGGCCAATGGCTGGGCTATTTTGCCGGCGGAAGGCTGAAGAAAATCTCAGTAACCGGAGGCGCGGCGCTTACGATAGGCGATGCCGTGCAGCCTCGCGGCGCCAGTTGGGGTGGTGGCGACAAAATAGCTTTTGCACCAACAGGAGCTTCCGCTATCCAGCAGGTGCCGGACGCAGGAGGCGCCCCGCAGCCGCTGACTCGTTTCGAAAAAGGGGAAGGCAGCCACCGCTGGCCGGATTTCCTGCCCGGCGGCAAGGCAGTGCTGTTTGCCACCGGGATTGACGGCGGCCAGATCGCTGTGCAGTCGATGGAAACGGGCGAAAGACGTAACTTGGCCACCGGGGGATTCCCTCAATACGCGCAATCCGGGCACTTGATATACACCCAAGCAGGAACGCTTATGGCCGTGCCGTTCAATGCCCAACGGCTAACCGCTACCGGCACGGCGGTTCCCGTGCTGGAGGGCGTCCTGCAATCCGCAGTCAACGGAGTGGCCCAATACAGCATCTCGGCAACGGGATCACTGGTCTATATTCCGGGAGGAACCCAGGGGGATCAGCGCAGACTCGTTTGGGTCAATCGAACCGGGACAGAGGCACCCTTGGCTATCCCCGGGAATTCCTACGAAGCCCCAAGGGTGTCTCCGGATGGGAAACGGATTGCTATGTCGATCCAGGGCCAGGAGACTCAAATCTGGCTGTACGATATCTCCCGGGAGGCATTGTCCCGGTTGACGTTTCAGAAAAAGTTGAATGCTGACCCGACCTGGACGCCGGATGGCAAGCGGATCGCGTATTACTCAAACATGGAAGGACCAGTCAACCTCTACTGGCAACTGGCCGATGGCAGTGGAGGCCCGGAGCGGCTGACAACCAGCGACTACTTCCAAAATCCCAATTCCTGGTCCCCCGACGGACAACTACTGGCATACCATGAAGTCAATCCCACGACTCAGCGGGACATTTGGGTGCTACGGCTAAAAGATCGCAAGGCTGAGCCGTTCGTTCGAACGCCGGCTGACGAAAGTGCACCCCGTTTTTCCCCAGACGGGCGCTGGCTGGCCTATGTTTCGAACGAATCGGGCCACTTTGAGGTATACGTGCAACCCTATCCCGGACCTGGCGGTAAGTGGCAGATCTCCACCAATGGCGGCACGGAGCCGGTTTGGAATCCGAACGGGCGTGAACTGTTTTATCGAAACGGCGAAAAGATGATGGCAGTGGACATATCGTCGCAGCCGGGCTTTTCCGCGGGCAAGCAGAAAATGCTATTTGAGGGGCACTACTTGCCTACCACCGTCGCGCAGCCCGATTACGATGTATCGCCCGATGGCCAGCGGTTCCTGATGGTCAAGCCCTCTGAACAAACGCAGACGGCGCCCGCGCAAATCAACGTCGTGCTGAACTGGTTTGAAGAGTTGAAGCAGAAAGTTCCCGCGGGAAGAAAATGAGGAACGCCGATCGATGTGGGGCACGTTTTGATTTGTGCTGAGGCCGTGTCTGAGGAATTGCATTCGAGGAGGTGGCGTCGTGCTTATTAAGAACAGGTTGGGAAGTTCGGCAGGTCTCGCATTTTTCGCCGCTTTAGTTGCAATGTTTGCATGCAGCGGGTCAGTGGCAATCGCCGCCCCTTGCGAGAGCTTGTCTTCTCTTTCGCTGCCGCATGTGAAGATCACGTTGGCGGAGAACGTTTCTCCCGGGACCTTCACGCCGCCGGGTGCGGGAGGAATTGACGCGGGCGGCGCGCCCGCCGGTGCTGTGTTCGGCCGATTGCCGGCGTTCTGCCGCGTGGCGGCGACTCTGACGCCATCGAGCGACTCCGATATCAAGATCGAAGTGTGGCTGCCAGCGTCTGGGTGGAACGGCAAGTTCCAGGCGGTCGGCAATGGCGGCTGGGCTGGGGTCATCAGTTACAACGCGTTGGCGCTTGCAGTGGCGGGCGGCTACGCCACGGTCAGCACGGACACCGGGCACACGGGCAACACCGGAAGCTTCGCCTTCGGGCATCCCGAAAAGATGATCGACTTTGCGTACCGCTCGGAGCATGAGATGACTGTCGCAGCCAAAGCCATCGTCGCGGACTTTTACGGGCGTAGCCCTCAGCTCTCCTACTGGAATGGATGCTCGACGGGCGGCCGCCAGGCGCTCGCGGAAGCGCAGCGATATCCTTCGGACTTCAACGGCATCATCGCCGGCGCGCCTGCGAATAATCGGACCCACCTCTATGCGTGGTCCATTTCGCTGGCGCAAACTGTTCACAAGGACCAAGCGAATTACATTCCGCCGAGCAAGTACGCGATGATCCACAAAGCTGCGCTGGACGCCTGCGACGCGCTCGACGGGTTGAAGGACGGATTGATCGGCGATCCCACGCGTTGTCATTTCGATCCGAAGGTGCTGGCGTGCAAGGGCGATGACGGCCCTTCGTGCCTGACTGCGGCACAGGTGGAGACCGCACGGAAGATTTACTCGTCAGTAAATAATCCGCGCACGGGGCAGGAAATCTATCCGGGATTGGAGCCTGGAAGCGAAATGGGCTGGGCCATTCATGCCGGGCCGGAACCACTCTCGTACGCCACGGACGGTTTCAAGTACGTTACGTTCAAGAACGCGGCGTGGGACTATCGCACTTTCAATCTGGATAAAGACGTCGCACTGGCCGACAACGTGGACGACGGCATCACCAGCGCCATGGACCCGAATCTGAAAGATTTCCTGGGCCGCGGCGGAAAACTGCTGATGTACCACGGATGGAGCGACCCGAATGTCTCGCCTCTCAACACGCTCCACTATTACCAAAGCGTTCTGAAAACGATGGACGGTACGGCGGAGGATTCGGTCCGTCTGTTCCTGTTTCCAGGCATGGGACATTGCGGCGGTGGAGATGGTCCCAACAGCTTTGACGCTATGAGCGCGCTCGTGCAGTGGGTTGAGAAGGGGCAAGCGCCGGAGCAGGTGTTGGCGTCTCATCGCGCCAACGGTGCCATAGACCGCACGCGCCCCGTGTGCGCGTACCCGAAGGCCGCCGTCTACAAAGGCGCCGGGAGCATAGACGATTCGGCGAACTTTGTGTGCCAGGCGCCGTAGCTAAAATTTTCAGATTGGCGGGAGGATTGATGAGGAACATTCCATCCACGCTCCGGAGCTTCTGGCTGCCCCTTCTCAAAGTCGCGGCTTTCAGTTTGATTGTGGCCGCAATTGGACAAGCCCAAACAAATCTTGATAGCAACTCAGCCAGCAAAACATCGGGATCAGGTAAAGTGGTGCTCTACGCCGCTGTGGGAGCTGAACTTACGCAATATGACGTGGATATTGATGCTGCCACCCTGACCAAGCGAGGCTCTCTAACTCTTCCGACAAATGTGCAGGAAGCTGCGCCTCATCCTTCGAGGCGATACCTTTATGTAGCCTGGAGCAATGGCGGGCCCAGCAATCTCCCTCAAGGCACTCCTGCGCCCGGCGGCAGCCAGCACGGTCTGAGTGCATTCCGTATCGATCCAGCCGCCGGGGCCTTGCTTCCCCACGGTCAGGCTGCGTCGCTGCCCTCACGCCCGATTCATGTCACCATGGACATCCCCGGCACGCATGTGCTCGCCGCGTATAACGATCCTAGCGGCGTGACGGTTCATCGGATCGAGCCGGACGGGACCATTGGTTCGCAAGTAAAACAGCCACTGGCGCTGGACGTGGGAATCTACGGGCATCAGGTGCGTGTGGATCCTTCGAACGAAATGGTGATTCTCGTGACTCGGGGTAACGGGCCGACTTCCAGCAAGCCGGAAGACCCAGGCGCGCTGAAACTATTCAGCTACAAGGATGGATTGCTGGCGAATCGGATTTCGATCGCTCCGGGAGGAGGCTTCAATTTTCAAGTCCGGCATCTGGATTTTCACCCTTCCCGGCCATGGGTTTATGTTTCGCTGGAACGGCAAAATAAGCTGGACGTTTTCGAGAAACGGCCAGACGGGACACTGAGCAGTAATCCTATTTTTTCCAAGGATACTTTGGCTGAACCCGGAAACGTTCGGCCCGGGCAGGCCTTGGGGACGATCCACATGCATCCGAACGGCAGATTCGTGTATTTGGCCAACCGGGCAAGTGGCACGGTAGATTTCGAGGGAAAGCCCGTCTTCGTGGGCGGAGAGAACAACATCGCCGTGTTCGCGATCAACCAGGACACTGGCGAGCCGACACTGATCCAGAATGTTGAGACGCGGGGAATTCATGTGCGCACGTTCGCCCTCGACCCGAGCGGCAGGATTCTCGTTGCGGGCAACATGATGCAGCTCGCAGTGCGCGACGAGGCAGGCGTGAGCACCGTTCCGGCCAGCTTAGCCGTCTTCCGTGTGCGCAGTAATGGGAAACTGGATTTCGCACGTAAATACGATCTTGATGTAGGCAGCCGCAACTTGTTCTGGATGGGGATTGTCTCGCTACCCTGATGCAGCGCTTGATGCGAGTGAACTCATCGCTGTGCTCGGACCTGCGTTACGCCGATATTCTCCGCCGTATGAACCTCCAGCTATAGCTTGCCAAAAAATTCCGTTTTTCTGACAGCAAAAGAATGCAGCGCCACTGGCAATCCATTCAACTAATTCTCTCCGATTGGTGTGACGTTCTTTGTGACGTAACCGTATCATGCTATCCGCTGCAAAGACCTCCAACACGGCTATATCGCTGCCAATTAGACAAACTCAGCCTCCAACCGATCGTGGTGGATGCCGGCTCCCTTCAGCCGATCAATCCCATTCTGGTTCATTGGACTCGATACGTTGAGTTAAACCTCGGAATTGCGAATTGAATTTGTCTTTGACCAGGAACCGCCGCCCTACGGCCGGCAGGTTGTCTATCCGTATCATCCGCAGACGAACGGAAAGCTGGAACGCTTCCACGAATTACTGAGGGTGAATAGTACAGTTCCAGTTATTGGCACGCTGTAGATGATTCGAGAACCGCCCCGTTGCTAGCGTGCTGCTCGTCAGTCGTGAAAGTTATTGTTTCAAGTTGGGCTGGGGTGAGAGATGGCGTCGATTGGCCGGGGAAATCCGCGCCCCAAATCGAATTGGGCATCGCCTGCGTAACGGTTATCGGCTTCCCGCCGACCGACGACGCCACGAAAGCAGCCCCGCAGTTCCGCATCGCTTGATTTTGCAATAATCCAAAACGCGCTTGTGCGAGTCGAGCGCGAGCTTGTTCAGAGTGGGCTTGTGCGGATGCCAAAGCCGCCACCGCGCTATCGTAGGCAGCCTTACGAGCGTCGTAATCCTGCTTGGCGATCAGGCCTTCCTTAAGGTGAAGCCCACGGCTACCGTTGTAGTTGACATGCCAGTACGCGCACTGCGGTCCATTGCCGACGGCGTGTATTTGAAACTGGACAACGCCGCAGGCCAGACAGGCAACGGCAGCAGCGTCAAAGCGCCGAGCATCGGTGCTTCCGGTGCGCTGCCAAAACTGATACCGCTGGCGGGGGTGCAGATCAGTGCGGATCACGCCACAGTCACTACGGATTCCGAGGGCCGGTTTGTGCTGCGGGACCTTCCCGCGGGCGACCTCGTGGTTACCTTGGTGCCGATGAAACAATTGCCGCCCGAACTGCATCTGCCCGCGGTCACCGTCCGCCTGCCCATGGAATCAATTCAGATCAACGATGCGGAAATCGTCATTACCAACCTACAGTTGCTCCCGTACCTGACGCTTACACCACCTGATATCTAGGCGTCGATTGCAACTCAATTCGATGACATGCGCACGAAGGTGAGTGCCGCGGAATCCGGGGGAAGGGCTGCCTTCCGCCTTCTTCAACGTTCCTGCAATCTGCTCTTCACTGAGACGACCGCTCTTCAAGGGCGTTTCTCCTCCGGTTGTTCCATAGCCGCAGGAGATAACTTATGGATGGACTAATTTTCGGGGAGCAGGTCAGTCTTGATGATCGCGACTAAAGCGCAAAGGCCGAACAAGAATCCAAGCACACTTTGGTAACCCAGCGGCCGGCTGACTTCTCGGCTCTAATTGTTATCGCCATTTTCAAAAGCACACTTTTCAACGGACTGCTAGACGATGGGCTCAGATTCAATGCGATCGGCGGTTCTTGATAATAAAGAGAGGATTTGGCGGATCGTCCGGCCCCGTGGGTTGGTAACGTCCAGGATGTACGCGGGAGCCTTCGGTACGCGCGTAATATCGGGCACGCGAACGATCTCCCGGACCAGCGAGATGGGCAAGCCGAGAGTCTCGCGGCCGGCGCGAAGGCCGACGATTTATCGACCTTTTTCCATGGTTGCGCTCGAAGATTCAGAGCCTGGCGAACTCGGGCCGCGCGGCAGAGGAGGCGCGCTTCTGACCGAGAGGGCTTCGGGAGGCGGCACGGGGACCCGACCGCGCCTTCACAGTCTCTTCAGTGACGAATTGGTCCATCGTGTCAAGCAGGCCTGCGGACAATTTGGACATATTTTCGGCGGTGGCCGCCAGTTGGGTAGAGCTGGATGTGGATTGCTGAACCAAATCCCGCATTTTTTCCATGGCGCGTACAACCGATTGCGCCCCCGTGGCCTGCTCCTCGATGGTGGAGTTGATCTCTTGGGTGATTTCGGTGAGACGCGTCGTGGCTTTGGCGATTTGTGTCGAGCCGGCGGACTGCTCGCTGGTTGCGGCGCCGATCTGCTGGGCGAACTTGAAGACTTCGGTGACCACGTCAGAAATTTTCCCGAGGGCCATACTGAGTTCGCCGCCGAGGTCGAGCCCTTCCTGGACCATAGAGGTACTCTTTTCCATGTTCTCGACGGCCTCGCGCGCTTCCTTCTGGATGCCCTGAATCAGATCGGAAATTTCCTTGGTGGATTGAGTGGATTTCTCCGCCAGCTTGCGAACTTCCTCGGCAACAACGGCAAATCCAAGGCCGTGCTCGCCTGCGCGAGCGGCCTCGATTGCGGCATTGAGCGCGAGGAGGTTGGTCTGCTCGGCAAGATCGTCGATGACTTCGATGATCTTGCCGATCTCGTCGGCGCGATGGCCGAGGACGTCGATAATCTGGGCCGAAGTCTGGATCGCGGAACTCGTCCGGGTCAGACCTCGCGTGGCCTTCTCCATGGTTTGAATGCCGGTGTGTACTTCCTCGCGGCTGCGCTGGCAGATTTCCAGCAGCGTTCGGGCGGTGTCCGCGACACGGTTGATAGAAGCGACCATCTGGTCGACGGAAGCGGAGGTTTCCGCGACGCTCGAGGACTGCATCTGGGTGCTCTTCACTACGTTTTGCGTGTTGATGCTCATTTCGTGCATGGTGCTGGTGACTTCGTCGATGGCCGAAGCGGCGTCGATGCTGACCTTGGCGGTCTCACTGGAAGCCGCGGCCATCTGAGTGGCTCCGCTGGCGACTTGCGAAGCACTTTCTCGCACCTTTCTGACCAAGTCCCTGAGGCCGTGAAGCATCTGAAGTAAGGCATTGGCCATGGTGTCCCGCGACGAGCGGGGTTGAACGACGACGTTGAGTTGACCGCTGGCGATGGAGGAGGATATGCCGGCCATCTCCTTCACGTGCGCCATCATGTTGCGATAATGCTCGGCGAGAGCGCCAAACTCGTCGTCCCTGAGAATTTCGATCTTCTGGTCCAGATCGCCGGTCTCCGCCAGTTGGCGGGTTTTGTCGATCAGTTGCGTTAGGGGCTGGGTGATAGAAAGCGACGTGCGATAGGCGATGAATACTCCTAATAGTGCAGCGAAGATCGTACCCACGGTGAGGAGAATGGCCGAGACCTTCGCCGCGGTATTCGCAGCTGCGTCCGACGCATCGAGCTCCTTGCGGATGACGCGCTCGGCTTCATCCAGCTCCTTAACTTCTGAGGTCACCCAGTTTCCCGGGGAACGTTGCAGGTAGGTGGCATGGAGATCCGACAGGGTGGCCTGACCCGCATCCATCTGGTGTCTCTTATCGATGAGGGGCTTGGCGAACTCCTCGACCCAACTATGTTCTGTTGCTTCAATGCTGGCGTAGGTCGATCGCAATTGGTCGTAGGCGGTTTTGCTCTGGGCATCTTTCAACATGTCGCTCAGTTGGGAAATGCCATTTAACTCGGTGGTCTCATCGCGCTGGTTTCCACTTAATAGGAAGTTGCGCAGGCTCAGGCGGTTCTGCATCATTTGGAAGCGCATCGCCTCAATCATCTGAATTTCCTGGAGGGAGACCGCTGCCGTGCCCCGGGCGCTGTGCTCGCGGTCGATGGCCAGGTAGCTCACCAGGATTAGCAGGAGGAGGATGCCAAGGATGCTTCCAAAGCTGCGGTATAACTTCCGAGCGATGCTCATTCGCGGTTGCCTCTTAGATTTCTCGCGGATTCTTCCCGAATCGCGCTAATCCGCGTTACTGCCTTCGCCCAAAGGGACTATCCCAACATAATTGATGCACGGCTAGTACCAGCCTCCGGGTTATTACGGCCCGAGGGGGTCTTGAAGTTCCAAGTAGGGATAAGTGTCCAGCGATGTGTAACTTGCGGCCGGGTGACTTATAGAATTAAACACTGCGGATCGAGCGTAGCTGTCTCACGGGGGAGCCCCTCTTCCTTTGGCGTCTCACGTTGAGACAAACGGCGCCCATCGATCAATCGCTTCACGCACGGCGCAACAATCTCAGCCTCTTTTCGCCTCCGGAAGCGGATGGATCGCCGTCTAAAAGAACTCCGAAGATCGAAATGCGCCGGGAAGTTGCATTTCGAAGCAGCCGGATATATGTTGCCGTTCGTCCAAGAGAGCCGGACGGATATTTCAGGCGCGGAGGAGAAAGACATGAAGCGACGGATCGTGTTAGCGTTGTGCGCGGCGATTGGAATTGGTTTGGCGCTCATGATTCCGGAGGTGCAGGTGCATTCCTCGGATAAGGAACAGCGATTCCCGCAACTCAAAGTGGAGCAGTTGAACGATCAGCAGCGGCCATTTGCGGATGAGATTCTGAAGGTCTCGAGCATCGGGATTTCGGGGCCGTACAACATGATGCTGCGCAGCCCGGTCATGGGCGAGCGATTGTTTGCGATGCTCGATTACTTGCGCTTCAACACTTCCGTTCCGCGTCGGCTGAATGAGTTTGCGATCCTGATCCAGGCGCGGCTGTGGACCTCGCAAGTGGAGTGGACCGCTCACTATCCCTTGGCGATCAAAGCGGGGCTGCCGGAAGCTGTCGCGAATGATCTCAAGGTAGGGAAGCGGCCGGCGTCGATGCAACCGGACGAAGCGGCGGTGTACGATCTCTCGATGGACCTTGCGACTAATCATGTGGTGAGCGATGCGTCATTCAAAAAGGCGCGCGAGGTATTCAGCGATCAGCAAATCGTCGATCTCATCACGGTTAGCGGCGTCTACATAACCTTAGCTATGTTGAGCAATACGGCCGAGGACCCTACTCCGGGCGGCAAGACGCCTCCCCTGCAGCCGCTCGCTGCACGCTGAATTTTTAGTAGCGCGGGCTTCAGCCTGCGGGTTTTGGTCCTTGCAAAGCCGAACCCCCGCAGGCTGAAGCCCGCGCTACTGATTCCCGCTCCAACTACTTCAGATCAGGTTGATTTGGCGTGGCCGTCATGACTGGCGAAGCCAGAATATAATTGTGATAGCTCTCCATCATTTGCCATAGGCCGGACTCGTTCGGGGCGAGCACGCGGCTGGACCAATAGGCTTTGTCGCCATAAGTCGGTTGGACCGAGACCATCACGACCGCATCTCCGAAATCCCACGTGCGAATCCACAATGCCGGAGCCGCTCCAACCTCGGGAGCGTTGGCATTTGCCGCTTTGCGTTTGTTCATTCCAATGATGCGGTCGGCCTTGGAAGGGGACGCCCCGCCGTACGTGCTGACCACTCGCTGATCGAAATTATCGGCGACGTGTATTTCCCAATTTGCCTGGCTGGATTCTTGCGTTTGCCATTCGTCAAGGGAAGCCTTTTCGCCAGGGGACAGAGGTTTGTACGGCACGGCCTTGCAGGGATTGTTGCAGGGGATCTCGTAGGTCGGCGCGACGGTCTGGAAATCACGCTTGGGCATCGACGCAATTTCGGTCGTGTGCAGGAGTTTCCAACCGGCCGGGCGCTTCACCCAGAATCTCGCGGAATATTTATTGCCCTGATTCCATTGAATCCACACAACGCTCTTGCCGTATTTGTGCTCGGCGATCTTGACGTCGTCTCCGGCCACAACGAGAGGCTTCAATTCGGCCCGAAAAGCATCTTCCTTGGCCCACATGATTCCTTCTGAGTCGATCCAACTGAAATCCGGGTCGAGCCACTTGTTGGCGGCGACTTTATCGCCTTTCGCGAGCGCCGCGGTGACGGCTTTGTCCGCGGTTACGACGGCATCATCGGCAGCGGCCGCCGGCACGCTGGCCAGTGTGGCCATCAGACCAACGCAGGCGATCCCCGCAGCGACTAAATTCCTGACTGAATAATTCATGCTTCCTCCTTGGATAGGACGATTCGTGCATTCTATTACAACGGCACATGCGGGGGACGATTTCTTGTAGCGGGTTTGTAGCGCAGGCTTCAGCCTGTGGGGTTTGGACCTTGCAAGGACCAACCCCCGCAGGCTGAAGCCCGCGCTACTGGCTGTCCGCCGAAAGATTGTCCGGACCGCGGGCTGGGACATCCCAGCCTCCGGGCGGGGTCACGCGCGCAACTTCGGCAGGACCCCACGTATTCGTCGCATAGGGAAAGACCGGCGTGCCTTTTTTCAACACGGGATCGACAATGCGCCACGCTTCTTCCACGTAGTCTTCTCGCGCGAATAGCGAATTGTCGCCGGCCATCGCCGCGCTGAGCAAGCGTTCGTAAGCATCCATGTCGCCTGCGCCCGGTGAGCTGGTGGCGACCATTTCGCCGGCCTGGAGTCCCATTCCCTCGCCCGGCGCCAGCGACATCAGTCCCATGGCAATGACCACGTCGGGACTGAGGCGGAGCCGGAGATGGTTCTCCGTCAAAATACTGTCGGGTATGAGCGTCGGCGGCTTGCGAAACTTGGCGAGTATTTCCGTGCAGGTCACAGGCAGGCACTTGCCGGCTCGAATGTAGAAAGGAACGCCCTTCCAGCGCCAGGAGTTGATCTCCAATTGCAACGCGGCGAAAGTTTCGGTCTGCGATTCTTTGGCGACTCCATTCTCATTGCGGTAGCCCTGGAACTGGCCGCGCAGCAGATTTTTTTCCTCGATGGGCGGAATCGCTTTCAGTACTTTCACTTTTTCGTCGCGCAGGGACTCGCCGTCGGCCCTGACCGGAGGCTCCATCGCCAGGTTGGATAGCACCTGAAACAGGTGGTTCTGAACCACATCGCGGATCGCTCCGGTCCCGTCGTAAAAAGCGCCGCGGCCCTGGACTCCGAAGTCCTCGGCCATGGTGATCTGCACGCTCTCGATATAGTGGCGATTCCAAAATGCTTCCGCGAACGCGTTCGCGAAGCGAAAGACCAGCATGTTGTCCACGGGCCGCTTGCCGAGGAAATGATCGATGCGGAAAATACAGGATTCGTCGAAGATGGAGAGCAGAATTTTGTTCAACTCCAGGGCCGAGGCCAGATCGTGCCCAAAGGGTTTTTCGACAATGACCCGCGCATCGCCGGCGCCGTGCGATTTCGCGATATTTTCGACCACGGTTTCAAACAGGACAGGCGGAATAGCAAGGTAGTACGAGGGTCGATGGGCGTCCTTCAGCTGCCCGCGCAAGGCCTCGAAGGTCGCCGGGTCCTGGTAGTCGCCGTCCACGTAACGCATCAGGGCGCTCAACTTTTCAAAAGCCGCGGCATCGACGCCGCAGTGTTTTTCCAGGCTGTCCTTGGCTCGCGCGCGGAGCTGATCCAGATTCCATCCGGCCTTGGCTACGCCCACCACGGGCACATTCAGATTTCCGCGCTTCACCATCGCCTGCAGCGCGGGGAAGATCTTCTTGTAGGCCAGGTCGCCGGTGGCTCCGAAGAAGACCAGGGCGTCGGATTTCTGATTACTCATTAGTTATCTCCTCAAACGTGGCTCCGGGCCTTCGGCGGGCCGTCACGTGCGACGCCAAAATGGTAACGCATGGCCGAGGAATTTTGTGTGCAAAGTCGTCTTGCCTGCACGAACGGATGCGACCGTATGGAGCTCCCGTCAAAACGCCTCACGTCACGAAGTCACGAAATTAGCTCGCCGCGAGCTAGGGAAAAAAATAGGATCGCAGCGCGAGGGCGACACTCCTCCGCGTTTTGCTTCCTTGAGGCCACAATTTGTCACGGTCGCGCTCATCTCCGCATTCCTATGGTGGCGTCACGGTCAGGGTGAGGGCGCTCGGTGTGCTCGCGGTGCCCCCGGTGCCAAGGCCTGTGACCGTCACTGCATAGGAAAAGGAATTACTACCTTTGCAGCCGGCGAGCGACGTCAGCACCACCAGCAATAGGCATGCGCTCGCAACCCATACTACCTTTCGGCGGCGCGCGCGGAACAGGCGGATTGACAATGCCAGCAGCACAAAGACGAAGAACCTCTGTAGACTCGTCCAATCCGAAGGTGGCAGTAAGCGACGCGCAGGAGTTACAAGCGAGCTCGCTGTCGTGTCAATCGTGACATTCACCGGTGCGGCAGTTACGTTTGCAGTGAGCGTGACCGACCCCGGCTGGAACATGCAGGTCGCCTGTGGCGGCAATCCGGAGCAGGAAAACGTCACGGTCTGCGGTGTGCCGTTTGGCGAACTAACGACAACTGCAAAGGGAGCGGAGTTTTGCCCGGCCACCACTGACAGCTTGCTCGGCGACGGTGCGCTTAAGGCTAAGCTTTGCGTAGCCTCGCTCACACGCCGCGTCGCTGCGGGCGAATTGCTGGTGGTGGAGTTGGAATCACCTACCGGCAAGCCGGGTGTTCCCTGGAACGTTCCGTCGCCGTTCCCCATCAGCGCGTAGGCAAGATTGGGCAGATAAGCATCTCCGCCATACACCCCATTGCCGCCATATCCAGTCCACAGGTCGATATTTCCGTCTCCATCGAGATCCGTCGCCACCAGAAAGCCGTAGTTCGGAATTGTGGAATAGGCCGGGCCCTCCATGAACGTTCCGTCCCCATTTCCCTGGTACGTACGAATCGTCAACCCGTCGTCCGTTGCGAGGTCCACCTTTCCGTCTTTGTTGAAATCAGCCGCCACGATCGACGGAGCAAAGTCGTTCGTAGCCGTGTTGATAGGTGGGAAAGCCGCCTGCGGCATCGGCGTGTACGTAACTCCGTCCCCTGTTCCAAGAAATACCTGTCCTTGAACGGTCACGATATCCTTGGCCCCATCTCCATTCACGTCCGCAGTGATAAAAGCGTTGTTGTAGTGGAGGTTGGCGTTTGTTGGCGTGAAGGTTTGTGGCGGCTGGAACGTTCCATCGCCGTTGCCGATAAAAATGGAAAATGAAAACGTGGGGGAATCCGAACTCGCCAGCAGATCCAAAATCCCGTCGCCATTCAAATCGTCGAGCACGCCGTATTGGGCGTTTGCACAGGGCAGCGCATATTCAACTCCCGGTTGATAGGTGCCGTCGTCCCTCCCCAGAAACAGCGTCACGGATGATTGGAATGCGTTCGAGTTAATGGAAACTAGATCCGCGTTTCCATCCTTGTTCAAGTCTCCGCTAAGGAGAGAGATGGAAGTGATCGGCGTCGCTTGGGTAACCGGTTGCGTGAACGTTCCATCGCTCTTCAGTCCGCTGGTAACTATGCCGGATGTGCCCGGCACGGCGACGAGTTCCCGTCCGTTCTTTCCCGTCCCCAGGAAAAGGAACGGCCGGGAAGTGATTCCCTGGTCGGGGTCCACGCACCCCGCAGGAAACTGATCGGGTGTCGTGCTCAGAAACGCATTGTTGTGAAGCGTTTTTTCATAATGCGGAATCTGCGAGTTGGGCGTTACGGTCACCGTGGTCGAGCTGGAGGCGTAGGAAAAATCAAAATAGGTGAGGGAACAGTCAGTCTGCCGCTGCAATCCGCCGACAAGCCCGGACGGGACGGAGAGGACAGCAAGATTCCCAAGAAACGGAGCAAGCTCTGCCGGCGCTGGGCTGCTTGCATTAGCGAGAGGTTGCGGTGCAACCCCGGTCCGATCCGGCGTAGCCGAGATTGTCGTGTGCACCCGCGCCTCTGGCGGGTCCGCGATGGTCCAATCGATGGGAATAAGGCCAACATAATTTCCATAGCACCCTAAGAGCCCCATCCCAGCGATTCCCAAAAGCATACTCATCTGGAAAATTCTTCGCAGATTTGGACGTGCTCTAATTGGCAAGTTCATCTTGTTCTCGCTTTTTACGCCCGATAAATTTCAACATGCCCGCGATTCTCTTCAAAGCTGATGGGTAGATGCGGCACAAGAATGGAGAGTTGTCGTGTGCTCATGGCTGGGCTGCAAAATGAAATGATCGGGACCAAGGAAGGACAGACAATTGCGACCGCCAGGAGACGGCGCCAACAGCTTGATCAGCAGAAGTACGAAAATCCCTTCGCAGGGATACAAACGTCCATGGTCTAGATCCATTGACCCAGAGGCCGGGAACTCCGGGAGAGTAAGCTTTTACTACAGGTACGCCATGTAGCGTCAAGCCTTTTTCGCACCGCGCTGCAAGCGGCGAGGAGGATAGTGATACAATCGCAGTTCCGGATTATCCTATGATAGACGCCTCAGCCCCCGACGAAGCCGTTCTCGAGCTCATTTCACCCGAAAACACGCGCCGCTCTGTGTCCCTTACCGAGTCGCCCTTTTTGATTGGACGCGGCGAAGTGGGAAACCAGCTCGCGATTCCCGACCGCCGCATCTCTCGCAATTGTGCCGCGGTTCTCTTGCAGGACAGCCAGCACTTTCTGGAAGATCGCGGGAACCAGCTCGGCGTTTTTGTCAACGGGGAACGAATCTCCAAGCGCGCCTTACAAGAAGGTGACGTCGTCACGTTCGGTCTCGAGAATTCCTATCAGCTCGTATTCCACGCCTCCGCTCCGGAGATCACGGTTGAGAACCTCCTCACCCGCATGGGACGCATTTCCACCAGCGAATCTTCTCCCATCGGCCTCGGCAAACTCAATTTGCTTCTCGAAGCGACCATGCTGCTGCATTCGCAGCTTCCCCTAGACGCCGTACTCGAAGCCATGCTGGATCGCGCCATCACCGTCACCGACGCCGAACGCGGCCTTTTGCTCGAGGCCACCCCTTCCGGAGGGCTTCATCATCGCCTAGCCCGCCGGGCCGGAGGAGCAGGCATGCCAACGGGAGGCTTCTCTCCCACTCAGACCGCATTGCGCATGGCGGTCGAAAGTCAAACCGGCGTTATCACGGGAGACCTTCAGCAGGCCGATCTCGCGCTACAGGGTGCGCAGAGCATCATCGCGCAACGACTTCGCTCCGTGGTGGCGATTCCTCTCTATGCGATGCCGCGCGCGACTACGACGGAATCGATCGTTAACATCCAGCGCGGGCAATTTCTTGGCATTCTCTACCTGGATTCGCGTCGCACCGCTGCCTTTTCCAAGCTCGATCGCCAGATCCTTGACGCCCTTGCCGTCGAAGCCGCCAGCATCATGGACAATGCGCGTCTGGTGGAGCGCGAACGCCAACGCCAGCGCATGGAGCAGGAACTGAGCATCGCGCGGGAAATTCAACAAGCGCTCCTGCCTCGCGGCTTCCGGGATTTCCCTCACCTGGCCATCTCCGGCGTCAATACTCCATGCCACGCCGTTGGCGGCGATTACTTTGATGTGTTCCCCATGACGGATGACCGCACCGCCTTTGTTATTGCCGACGTTGCCGGGAAGGGGATTGGCGCCGCGCTGCTCACCACCATGCTCCAGGGCGCCCTCACGGGGATGACCCTGGGCACCGATCCCGCGCGCGTCTTCAACCACATTAATGACTTCCTTTGCCAGCACGCCGAGGTCGGCCGGTACGCCACTATGTTTTTCGGGACACTCGACCGCAATGGCAATCTCGACTATCTCAACGCCGGCCATCCCTCGCCGTTGCTTCTTCGTCGTGGAGAGGTCACTGAAATTTTCACGGAGGGCTCTTTCCCGGTGGGGCTGATCCCGGAAGCCAAATACGCCGCGGTTCGGGTGACGCTCGAGCCCGGCGACACACTGGTTCTCTTCAGCGACGGCGTTACCGAAGCCGCGGATCCCGAAGATCAGTTGTTCGGTGTTCCTCGCCTCAGCGAAGCTCTTGCCGGCCAGCACAACTCGCCGCTCGATCAACTCCAAAAGAGAGTCGTCGATTCCGTCGATAATTTTGCGCGCGGGGCCAGCCAGGCTGACGACATCACCCTTCTTTTCATCCGTTACCGTGCCGCTTCGCAAACCGCTGAATTCGCAGCCTGAACGGGTTTAAGTAGCATAGCCGCCCCGCGCGGCGGTTGACTGTGCTCGTTAATTAAATCCCACATGGCGTCGTGGCGGAAGCGGGTCTCCCGGCACAATGCAATGCCACACGGGCTCCTGAACACACCCCTTCTTGAGAATCGTGAAAATATGAAATCGGCGATTGCCGAAGGCATGGATCGAAGAATTAAGTGTTAGCCCTTGCTGAAGCCAGGGGCGGGACGCAACTCCGGACGCGGCGCTTGCTTGGGCTCGGCGCCGGGGAGAGGCTGCGGGGGCGAAGGCGGCGCGGGGCGCACCTTCTCCGGCAGCGGCTTGTTTTCCATGAGCAGTTTCAACTCGATTGCGTCGAGGACTTCCCGGTCGAGCAGCGCAAGGGCGATCCGCTCGAGCGTGTCGCGGTTGTTCTCGAGAACGGCGTGCGCGTTGTCATAGGCGGCGCTCACGATGCGATGCACTTCCTGATCGATCCGGATCGCCGTGTCTTCCGAGTAGTCGCGGTGCTGCGCGATTTCGCGGCCGAGGAAAATCGCTTCTTCCTTCTTGCCATAGGCCAGCGGCCCGAGCGAGCTCATGCCCCAGTCGCAAACCATCTTGCGCGCGATATCCGTGGCGCGCTCGATATCGTTGCCCGCGCCGGTGGTGATGTGGCCGAGAAAAATTTCCTCGGCGCAGCGGCCGCCCATCAGCACGGTGAGCGTCCCTTCGAGATAGGTCTTCGTGTAGGTGTGCTTGTCGTCGATGGGAAGCTGCATGGTCAGGCCCAGCGCCATGCCGCGAGGAATAATCGTGACCTTGTGCAGCGGGTCGGTGCCGGGAGTGATCGCCGCGACGAGCGCGTGCCCCGCTTCGTGATACGCGGTGTTGCGCTTCTCTTCCTCGGACAGAATCATGGACTTGCGTTCGACGCCCATGAGGACTTTGTCCTTGGACATCTCGAAATCAATCATGAAAACCGTCTTGCGTCCCTGACGCGCCGCCCACAGAGCGGCTTCGTTCACCAGGTTGGCGAGATCCGCGCCGGAAAAACCGGGCGTGCCGCGGGCAATCACGGACAGGTCCACATCGTCGTTCAAGGGAACTTTGCGCGTGTGCACGCGGAGAATTTCCTCGCGGCCCTTGACGTCCGGGCGCGCGACGACCACGCGGCGATCAAAGCGGCCGGGGCGGAGCAGCGCGGGATCGAGCACGTCGGGACGGTTGGTCGCGGCGATCAAGATCACGCCTTCGTTGGACTCAAAGCCGTCCATTTCGACCAGCAGGGCGTTGAGCGTTTGCTCGCGTTCGTCGTGGCCGCCGCCGAGGCCGGCGCCGCGATGGCGTCCCACCGCGTCAATTTCATCGATGAAAATAATGCAGGGCGCGTTCTTCTTGCCCTGTTCAAACAAGTCGCGCACGCGGCTGGCGCCGACGCCGACAAACATCTCCACGAAGTCGGAGCCGGAAATCGAAAAGAAGGGAACGTTCGCCTCGCCCGCAATCGCTCTCGCCAGCAAGGTTTTTCCAGTGCCTGGAGGGCCGACGAGCAACACGCCTTTCGGGATGCGTCCGCCGAGCTTCTGGAATTTCTGCGGGTCCTTCAAAAATTCGATAATTTCTTGGAGTTCCTCCTTGGCTTCATCGGTGCCGGCCACGTCCTTGAACGTCGCTTTTTTCTGCTGCGCCGTCAGAAGGCGCGCCCGCGATTTGCCGAAGCTCAGCGCCTTGTTTCCGCCCGCCTGCATCTGCCGCATCATGAAGATCCAGAAGGCGACCAGCAAAAAGAGCGGCGCCGCATTCAACAGGAACGTAACCCAGTCCGCGCGATTCACTTCCTTGACGTTGATCAGGACTTGCTTATCGCGCAGCGTCTTGGTCAAATCCGGCGCGGATTCCTTGAAAATGGTGGTGCGGAATTTCTTGGAGGGCTCGCGCCATTCCCCTTCGATTTCGTAGCTTGTTGGCGAAAGATATAACGTAACTTCTTTAACATTGCCGCGGTCCACCTGCGCCATGAACTCGCTGTAGCTGGGTTCTTCCTCGCGGGCCGTCTGGCCGCTCTTGGAGACGAGCGTCCACAACAACACGGCCAGCATGACGATGAACAGCCAGAACATTATGGTCTTTAACGTCGAACTCGGGTTCACGGCTTTACCTCACCTGCCGGATCTTCCGGCGCGCGGCATCCTGGAATCGCCCGCGCATCAAGATACAATTGCTGCACTTCGACGGGCACGCTCCTCCGAATCCCAATCGCCCTTACGCATTAGATGCATGCCGAGGGCCAAAGTAATCCTGCCTTCCTTAAAGTTCTTCCTCGCCAATCATCAAGCCAGTTTGAGTTCCCGGATGCGGCGCAAGTTCCGCGGCGACCGCATAGCCGGATGCCCAAATCACTTTTCCCTCGCTGGTCAAAACAGGCCAGCTTCCGCGGGCGCTTCGGGGAACTCGGGACTTCAGGAGCAAGCGTTTTAGTTTTCGAACGCGCCGACTCCCCTGAGGGCGATAGGAATCACCCGGACGCCAATTTCGAAGGACCAGTGGCCATTGGACACGGTCGAAGTCGAGGGCACCCCTACCCAGTACAGTGTCGCGCGGGGCCGGAGGCCAGTCAACCATTTTCAAATTGAACCGGCGGTGAATTTCCGTAACAACAATGGAGGCGGTTTCCAGGCGCCCTGGCCGCAAAACCGTGTATGCAAAATCGCAATTTCGGCGCGTCGTTTCACCATCTTGCGCGGTATCCAGCGCAGCGAAAACAATCGTGAAAGAAAGCCTGTCAAAAATTCGTTCGACACAAACCCCCGGGAGGTCAATCCTCGCTCCGCTTTGAGATTGAATGGCCAGATCCATTACGGAGTCGACATGCCGCGAAGTCAATTGCTCGCGGCTGCCACGGAGTTCGGCAAAAATCCGCCGGACCAGCCGGCGAGATAGAGCCATGGTTGGGGCCGAAAGCGATGCGAGGTTGCCGCTCGCGCCGCGGTCCGCAGGAATCAGCGGAGGCAATGGCGACAAAAGACCGGTGACGCTCAGAGAAATCGCAGCCGCGGATTCGCGCGTGGCCAAGGCATTGAATCGCTCGTCTTCGAGCGACCGCCAGAATGTTTCGTCTTCGCGTGCGTGCTTCGCCAGGCGCGCCAAGCGCGTTACGGCAGCGGGGTCAAAATCGCGGAGGAGAAGGGGAATCAGCTGGTGGCGAATCCGCGCGCGCATGCGGGAAGTGTCTTGATTGGTGGCATCTTCCCGCCAGGGTTGTTTTAAATCGGAAAGAAACTCGCGCAATTCCCCGCGCCCCAATTCAAGCAACGGACGAATGATCAGGCCGGCGGCTGGATAGATTCCCGCCAGGCCCGTCAGGCCAGTGCCCCGCAGCAGATGCGATAAAACGGTTTCGGCCTGATCGTTCGCCGTATGAGCCACAGCGACCCGATTCAGATCGCGCGCTTCAGCTACGGAGGCGAAAAATTGATAGCGCAACCGCCGCGCCGCGTCTTCCACATTCCAGCCGTGAAGCCGCGCTTCCCCGGCAACATCGGCGCGGCCGGATTCAAAATCCAAATGGAATTCCTCCGCAAGCGCTTTTACGAAGCGTTCGTCTTCGTCCGCTTCCGTTCCACGAAGCTGGTGGTGGAAATGTAAAACAAGAACCGCGATCCCAAGATGTGTCCGCAACTCGGCGAAAATCCGGAGCATCGCCACCGAATCCGCACCTCCCGAAACGCCCAGGCCAATGCGGTCGCCCGGCCGAATCATGGCGTGCCGGCCGAGGGTGTCGAGGACTCGTCTATGGAGGTCTTTGTTCATCCGAAGAAACCGTTGCGGCGAATTCCTTCGCCGGGTGCGGGTCCGCCGCGGCGGAGATCCCGCCACAAGTAAGGACGGTAACAACTAGGTCAAGATGCGCCGAGTCCCTTTTGGCGGCCCTTGCCGGCCAGAACGGAGCGGGTCTATCCGCATTGTCCACGATTAGATTAGAATCCAGGGCTTGTGGGGTCAACGGTAATTCGGCCCTACTAGGACTTGGCAATAAAGTCCTTTTCTTTCAATGACATCGCCTGACACGACGACAAAGCGGCTGGGGGCCGCTCATCATTTGTCCCAGTTTGGGCCGGCTTGGACAGGCACTGTTTGTTTCAGGCACCCTTTCCGTGCTTGACAGTGCTTGGAAGGCTCCCTTAACATGGAGCGCTTTATTTTGCCGGCGTAGCTCAGGGGTAGAGCGAGGGTCTCATAATCCCTAGGTCGTGAGTTCGAGTCTCACCGCCGGCACCACTCAATTTACAGGTGCTTCCAACTCCTCTATTTCCTCCATAGACCCCAAGCGCTTCCAGTCCCTAGCCATACAAGAGATATATGCAGTCAGGCATAAGGGTAGAATCCATGCTACTCGGCTTTGGTACCGATCGTACACTCCGGCGAAGGTGGCGCAAATCGACGCGTTGATCAGGAGATATGCGATCGCCGAATAGAAAAACATGTTTATCCGGCCGAAACGGCCTGTCCCCGCAAAAAACAGGCAAATCGCAATGCTTAGCCAGAATACGGTTGTGTCGACCACGCCGGAGGCGTCCGCCAGGGGGATCAGGCGGTCATGATATTGCCTGGCGTTCAAAAATGCCTGCAAATCGCCGGGAAACACTCGCGGGATAACCTCGCTATTCCACTTTCTGGCTCCGAAAGAGCGAATTTCGTCCCCGGTGCGCAGGGCGGAAAGCTGGAGCAAGGTCTCCTTGGCGCTACTTGTCACGAACCTGACCGGGTAAGCGAGAAGAGTTCCACGCACAATTTCTTCCATCTCATCCTCGTGTCCTTTGAGTTCGAGGTACAAAGGGTGCTGGAACAGGAACTCTTCCTGCGTCCGGGGCAGATGCGAGAGGTAGCGGCAGGAAATGAAGCGCCGCTTGGGACAATTTTCATGGAGGAAATCCGCCGCCAGGCCATCGCCAAAAAGCCTTGCCAGCAGGAATGAATTTCTCGACGGTGAAAGTTGAAACCCGAGGCCCAGGTGCCGATGCAGGGCCGCGGTGCCGATTCCCGCTGCGATGATCGGGACGAGCAACCAAACCAGCACGGAGTTTGTCGAAAAAATCGCGTGCGGCGTGCGGCTGACATGCCTCAGGATGATCACGGCCACGACAAAGAGCGCCGCGATTGGGAACAGCGAAGTGTGGGCGGCAATAGAGATCGTGAAAATCGCGGCCAGGGCGATTCGTTGTACCCGGCGCAACTCATCGGCGAAGGCCAGCAAGAACGCCGACAGAAATAACACCCCTGCAAAAACGTCAGGCATGAGCAGCGAAACCAGCCAGGGCAGGCTGGTCAGGGCTGCCATGACCGAGACGCTGGCAAGGAAGTAGAGATCGGCAAATTTGCGGTCGCCATCGAGCAGGTAATCGCAGGTTTCGTGCAAGACGTAGACGACCATGATTGCCTGCGTTACGATCGTGAACCAGGCGCTGATGCCCAAGCTCGTGAGTCTTGTGAAAATGGCGTAACCCGGCGCGCGAAACGGAGCAAGCGCGACAAAAAACTTGCCGGTCAAGAGATAACCGCCGGTATCCGAGAAGACGGTCGGATAACCGTTGTACAAGGCGATCGAAAGCAGCAAAAAGGTCGCCACAGCTCCGACAAAGAGCCGCTGGACCCGGTATTCTTGCTTTTCTAACTCTGGCTGTAAACTACAGTTTGCGTCCTCCAAAACCGCTTCTCCCCGGACTGGGTTTCGATATCCTGCACGCCCCCATTGAAACTGGCTACCCACTACAATGCACGATTTCATGGGTTTTGGCGGTTTAAGTTTTTTATGCTATCAATAACTCGAGCGATTCATGGTTGACGGCGGGTTCGAGTCTCACCGCCGGCGCCGCTCGTTGCTTGAACAGGTTGCGGAAAAAGTGTCGCATTTTTTTTGTCATTCCGAGCGGAGCGAGGAATCTCTCTTTCTTTTCTTGCCGTTAAATCGAAGAGAGATTCCTCGCTCCGCTCGGAATGACAAAATAAACTGCTGTTTCCGTGGCCTGTATATCCATCTTGCCTATTTCACGTTTCAGAGGGAGCAGACCTTGGCGAAGATCACCGGCGGCCGATTTATCGCGGAATTTTTGAATGCCCAGGGCGTGACGGCTTTCTTTTTCGTCCCCACAATGCTCAGTCGTGCCCTCGCCGAAATGGATAACATGCCCATCAAGCGCGTCCTGACGCACGGTGAGAAAGCGGCCGCTTACATGGCGGACGGCTACGCGCGCGCTTCCGGGCGTCCCGGCATTTGCGCCGCCCAGGCCGTGGGCGCGGCGAATCTGGCGGCGGGTCTGCGCGACGCCTACATGGGGCACAGCCCGGTGATCGCGCTCACGGGCGGCCGATGGGGCCACCAGAAACACAAAATCAATTACCAGGAAATGGATGATTTCCCGATTTTTTCTCAGGTCACGAAAGCGAATTTTCAGGTGGACAGCGTGGGCCGGTTGCCCGACCTGTTGCGGCAGGCGTTTCGTGAGGCCACATCCGGCACGCCCGCGCCGGTGAATCTCTTGTTCGCGGGAAAAGAAGGCGACATCGAACACGATGTGGCCGACCTGAAGATGATCGCGGAAGAAACGTCCGCGCACGTTCCTGCTTACCGGCCCGCGCCGGAGGCGGCGCGCGTTGCCGAAGCCGCGCGAATTCTGAAAAGGGCGAAGCGTCCTGTGATTGTCGTGGGCGGCGGCGCGCGATTGTCGGGCGCCGGGCCGGAAGTTTTGAAACTTGCGAAAACTCTTTCGATTCCTGTGGCGACTTCGCTGAACGCCATGGCGCTCGTTTCGGAATACAATCCGCTTTATATCGGCGTCCCCGGAACGTACTCGCGCTCCTGCGCAAATAAAATTTTGATGCGCGCCGATCTTGTCCTCTACATCGGGAGCCAGACCGCCGGGCAAGTTACACACTTCTGGAAAATTCCTGCGACGGGAACACCGGTCATTCAGATTGGAATTGATCCCGCCGATTTGGGCAGGAATTATCCGAATGCTGTTTCATTGCTTGGTGACGCGAAGACGGCATTAAAAGCCCTGAACGAGGCGGTTGGCGGCGCGGGAAAAACTCCGCGCAACGCAAAGTGGATCGAGGAAACGAGCGCGGCGGTGAAGGAATGGCGGGCGGAAGTAAAGCCGCTGCGAGATTCCGACGTCGAGCCGATGCGCCCCGAACGGATTCTGAAGGAAGTAGGAGACTGGCTGCCGCGCGACACCATCGTTGTCTGCGACACGGGCCACGCGGGCATGTGGTCGGCGCAGCAACTTTGGGTTTCGAGGCCGTGGGATTTTATACGCGCGGCCGGATCACTCGGATGGGCTTTCCCTGCGTCCCTGGGCGCGAAAGTCGCGATGCCGAAAAAACCGGTGGTCTGCTTCACAGGCGACGGCGGTTTTTGGTATCACCTGCAGGAGCTGGAAACCGCGGTGCGCTGCGGGATTCCCACGGTGACGGTCGTCAACAACAACAATTCCCTGAATCAGGAAACCACGATTTTCCGCCACGCCTACGGAGGAAAACCGTCGAAGAAACAGGGCGAAATGTGGCACTTCTCGAAAATCAACTTCGCCACGATTGCGGAGAGTATGGGCGCGCTGGGAATTCGCGTCACGAAACCCGCCGAGTTGCGCTCCGCTCTGGACCGCGCCATTTCGAGCGGCCGCCCGGCGGTGGTCGAAGTGATGAGCGATATCGAGGCGCTGGCGCCTAATGCGTGGGAAGGATAGGGTCAACCCCGAATCAAAGGCGCGCCCACACTCCAACCACAGGACAGTTGAAACTACAGTGGCCGAATTGAAATGATGAAGGGCAGATGCAGTCGGTGTAAAAAACGACTGACATTAGAAAATTCCTCACCCTCTGTACTCAGAGGTGGTTATGGTCGCTGCCGATTGTGTGAAAACGAACACGCCAAAAAACGAAGTCGAACGTTAGGTGGAAAATACAATTTAGGGAGTGCCCAAGCTCGGTATAACGGACACAAATGGGATTTAAATTTTCAACAGTATGCCGCAATAGTGGCTTCTGACGAATGTTTTTATTGTGGCAGGCCGCTACCACAGGCTGCAGGCGGATTGGATCGTGAGGAAAATGGAGATTATACCTGGGATGCTGTATTGCCGTGTTGTTCAAAGCAGCCACGGGCTACGGGTCCGCGAGGGTGCAATGAAATCAAAAGCGGTGAAATTGCACCGATCGTGCTATTCGCCCGTAGATGGTATGAAAAATATGGGAGGCTACCTACGGAACAAGATTTCATTGATAAATTGCAAAAGTTTAAAACTGAACGAGATAGCTCATACAGGATCATATGTGGTTTAAATCCAGAAGAACTCAAGAAGTTAAGAAGAGACACAACAGTTAGAAAGTTTTTAGCGTCATTGAGTCCTAAGCAGTGAAACCATTGTCAGTGGCTCGGCGAGTGGGCCACCCCCCATCCGGTAGGGATCGCGCCTATTTCAAGGGCGGCTTCCCCGCATCCGCCAACTTCTTATTTAGAGCATCTCTCTTAGCTTTTGCTCGGGCCGGTTGGACAAAATAGAAGTCGAAGAGAGATTCTAAAACATCAAGATTCCACTCCGCTTCGCCAAGCTCAACAGGCAAGACTTCTCCTGTGCTCCTGCTCTTGTTCGGGTGTGCAGCAAAATTCCCGATGTGCCGAATCGCATCTATGTTGTCCGCAATTTGGGTCGGTAATCTCCCGCTGTCGAGAACCTGTTGAATTTCGACACTCAAGTCGCCGGGCTTAACTCCTCCTGCCCCCCGAAGAAGGTTTTGGAGGCATCTTCGGCTGAGAGCAGCAGACGCCTTGGGGCTGTCGCCAAGAACCAGACATGCTTCTTTATAATCCTCCGCGATATCCGGGGGCACTTCTGGAGGAACGGGAGCGCGCGACACACCTTTCGGCCAAACCATCATCACTTTAGCCAAAACTTGCATCCGTACACCCGGCTGGCCCTGCCCAAACGGGAGCCCAGGGATCGGCGTGCCATTTTCCAGATAAATGACAAACTTCTTGCACGCTGGACAGGTCCGCCGAGTTAGGGACCAAACCCCTTCGGAATCGGCAGCAAGACCGACTGACCACCACGTCTGATCCTCGTGGAATTCCACGAGGCAGTGAGGGCACTTCATTGGTGGGCTGCCCGGCTTTTCATTTTGGCTTGAGGTCGCCCCATTTCGGCATGATACCACTCTGGCAAGTCAAATCCGAGTGACTGGTTTGGTTTTTACGGCTGGCGGGAGGCCAAATCGCGATCCTCGGCGGCGCCCTGCTCGAGGCGTGTCAGCTCGTCGCAGAGGACGATCTTGCCCTCGTCGATCACGAACAGGGCGAATACGCGGACGGCGATCCTGCCGCCCGCGATCTTTTCGACTTCGGCGCGGTGGATGCTGACGACGCTCGCGCCCTCCGCGACGGCGTGCTCGAACGTGATCTTGACGTTCTTGAGCGTGCACTTGAGTTCGCGGACGTGAGCGACGAATCCCGCAAAATCGAGCGTGCGCCCGTCGGTCTACTGCACGTACCGGGGGCTAAATTAACGGGCGATCGCGTCTTCATCGAACGCGTCGGAGGCGAACACGTCTTGAAACGCCCGCTCGATGAGAGATTTGTTGAGCTCTTCCTGGCGGGTGGGCCGCCCTGCCACGCTCTCCTGTGGCTGAACGCTCATGGCGGGATGATATCACCTCAATGCGCCTCCACCTCAAAGGGGCGAGCACTGGGCTGGGGTATACTTCCTACAGGCTGCGGAAAAAAGGCCTTGGTCTGTCATTCTGAGCGAAGCGAAGAATCTCTCTTCGACTTAAGTATAGGAAAAGAAACAAGGAGAGATTCTTCGCTTCGCTCAGAATGACAGAGTTTTGGGTTTTTCCGCAGCCTGTTCCTAGTCGCGCACAGCTAATTCAATCGTAGGAAATTATTTCCAGGGAGAATCGGCTGCGGAAGTAGCAATTTGTTTTGTCATTCCGAAGTCGCCGCGGCGACTGAGGAATCTCTCTTTGGTTTAAATGCAGGAAAAGAGAGATTTCCTCGCCCCGACCGGGTCGGTGCTCGGAATGACAAAACTTTTAGCTTTTCCGCAAGCTGAGAAACGTGTCGGAGAATTACGACGTAATCGTGGTGGGAGGCGGGAACGCCGCGCTGTGCGCGGCGCTTGCGGCGCGTGAGGCGGGGTGCCGCGTGCTCGTGCTCGAACGCTCGCCGGAGCATGTGCGCGGGGGGAACACGCGGCACACGCGCAATATCCGTTGCTCGCACGTTGCAGCCGACCAATTTTTTTCCGGGCCTTACTCCGAAGAGGAGCATCTGCAGGATTTGATTGGCGTGACGGGCGGTCCCGCGAATCTCGATCTCGCCAAGATGGCCGTGCGCGAATCGAGCACGCTTCCCGGATGGATGAGCGCGCACGGGGTGCACTGGCAACAGCCACTCGCAGGCACGCTGCATTTGGGGAGGACGAATCGTTGGTTTCTCGGGGGCGGCAAGGCGCTGCTGAACACATACTACCGGACAGCGGCCCGCATGGGAATTGACGTGCGATACAACGCGCTGGTGGACGACCTGGTCATCGAGAACAATCGGTTTGAAGCAGTGCGGCTTAAAAACGAAAATGGGGGAGAACTGATCCGCGGGCGCGCGGTGGTCGTCGCCGCCGGCGGTTACGAAGCGAATATCGAATGGCTCAAGCGGCATTGGGGCGACGCTGCCGACAATTTTATTATTCGCGGCACGCCTTACAATGACGGCACTTTGCTGGCCGCGCTGCTGAAGCATGGGGCGAAGGCCATCGGCGATCCGAAAGGTTTTCATGCAATTGGGGTCGATGCGCGCGCGCCGAAATTTGACGGCGGAATCGTGACGCGGCTCGATGCGACTCCCTTCGGAATTGTCGTGAACCGGGACGCACTCCGCTTTTACGACGAAGGAGAGGACATCTGGCCCAAGCGGTACGCGATCTGGGGGACGCTGATCGCCGCGCAGCCGGGACAGATCGCGTTTTGCATCGTGGACGCAAAGACGATTGACCGGTTCCTCCCGCCCATGTTCAAACCGTACGAAGCGAACTCGCTGGAGGCGCTCGCTCCCCTGCTTGGCCTCGATCCCAGCATATTCGTGGCGACCGTCATGGAATACAATCGCGCGGCGGCCGGAAACACGGAGCTGCGCATGGACTGCCTAGATGGCAACTGCACGCGAGACCTCACGCTCCCGAAGAGCAACTGGGCGATTCCGATCGATCGTCCTCCGTTTTACGGCCTGCCGCTGCGGCCGGGGATCACGTTCACGTACATGGGCGTCACGGTGGACGAATGCGCACGCGTCGTCGATCAAAGCGGGCGGGCATTCCAGAATGTTTTCGCGGCGGGAGAAATTATGTCCGGGAACATTCTTACGAAGGGCTACCTCGGAGGTTTCGGCCTGACGATCGGGTCCGTGTTCGGCAGACTTGCGGGCAGGGAGGCGGCGGCCAATGCCAGGGCTTGACGTCATTCAGGAAGCCGGCCGCCAACTGACTATCTGTAACGCGTGCCGTTACTGCGAGGGATACTGCCCTGTATTCCGCGCGATTGAAATACGCCGCGAATTCAAGCAGGGCGACGTTTTCTATCTTTCCAACCTTTGCCACGACTGCCGCGCGTGTTATTACGCGTGCATGTACACGCCGCCGCACGAATTCGCGATCAACATTCCGCAAATTTTGGCGGAGTCGCGGATCGAGACGTACCGCCGCTGGAGCTGGCCCGCTTTCCTCGGGCGCGCATTCAAAAATCGCAGCGTGACCGTTTTTTTGGCCACTGGTTTCGCGGCGGCTGTCGCTATTCTCGCGCTGCTTTTCATTGCATCCAATAATTTGTTCGGCGTTCATGTCGGCCCCGGCGCGTTCTACGATGTTGTTCCGTATGGCGCAATGGTGGCGGGGGCGCTGATTTTGTTTTTGTATGGAATCGCCGTGTGGCTGAGCGGCGGCGCGCGTTTCTGGTCGGATACCCGCAGCGCGGTGAACGAACGCGGCGATTGGGAATCGCTGGCCACGGCCGTGGGAGCGGCGCTCGGATTGCGATATTTGAAGGGTGGCGGGCCCGGATGCTTCTATCCGGACGAGCGGCCTTCCTCGGTCCGACGCCTCTACCACTCGCTTACGTTCTGGGGACTCACGAGCGATTTTGTTTCCACGACGCTGGCATTTGTCTACCAGGATTTTTTTCACATCCTTCCGCCTTACTCGCTCACCAGTGCGCCCGTGATTTTTGGCAGCGTCGGCGGCGTGGCGCTGATCCTCGGAACAGGCGGCCTGATTTATTTCAAATTGCGGAGTGATCGCGAGCCCGCGGCTGCAGCGGCTACCGGGATGGATTACGTTTTTCTAGTTACGCTCGGCCTCGCAGCGCTGACGGGCATGCTTACGCTCCTGCTCCGCGGCACAGCGGCGATGGGAAGCATTCTGGTGCTGCACTTGGCGTGCGTCGCGGCTTTGTTCGTCTCCGCGCCCTACGGGAAATTCGTGCATGCCGTTTATCGGACTCTCGCCCTAATTCGTTACGAGATTGAACAGAGCCAGCCGCACGGAACGGTCGGGCACTAAGCGGGATTTCTCACGACTGGACAGAGGATGGTGAAGTAGCGCAGGCCTTCAGCCTGCGGCATTTTGTCGCCGAAGGTCAACTTCCACAGGCTGAAGCCTGTGCTACTAAACCGCGCTGCAGCGACGGTTTGGGAGAGTGCAAGGGGACGCACGAACTGGCTTCTTGCAATTTTTGTGAAAAATGCGGGCTATCTTCTAATTTCCAATCTCTATCTTCTAATTTCCAACCTCTAGCTTCCAACCTCCAACTTCTAGAACTGGTGGGCCTGGGTAGACTTGAACTACCGACCTCGCCCTTATCAGGGGCGCGCTCTAGCCACCTGAGCTACAGGCCCAATGGAAGACAACCGTTAAGCAGTGACTAGCATGATAGCGGGCAGGCGCGGAATGGGTCAAGTAGAGAGCGGCTAGCGTGGAAAGACAAAAGCTCGTTGCACGACGCGCCAACCTGTCGCGGATCGCGGCTGATTTTCACAATCTGACCGGGAGCCGCAAGGTGTATATTGCCGGGCAGCCGAAAGTCCAAACGGGAAATTAAGGCAGTCACTGGCCCATGCCGTATCTTCGGGAGGCGATGCATGAAAGTAAGAATGCGCGCGGTTGCAATCATTCTGGCAATCACGTTCCTTGCAGTATTTTCGTTTGAAGCGCGAGCAGGGAGGCAGGGTGGAGGCGGGACGCGGTCGAGCGGGGCCGTAATTACCGGCAAGATTTATATGTTTGAAAAGATCGCCGACGGCGTGTACTATGCAACCTCCAGCAGCCCGATGGCTACCGGCGGCAATCATCCAATCTTTGTTGGGGATCACGATGTGTTCCTCGTAGACGCCGGGACAACTCCTGCCGCCGCGCGAGCGCTCCTCGAGGATCTAAAACTGATTACGGACAAGCCCGTCCGATGGGTGGTCAACACGCACTTTCATTTTGATCACACCGACGGCAACTCCATCTTCGGGCCCGAGGTTGAAATCATCGGCCACGAATACGTCCGCCATGCCATCGCGGACCTCGATGTGCTCCATCGCGAGCCCTTCAAATCGGCTCTGGCGAACATGCCGATTCAAGTCGATGCGCTCAAAAAACAAATTGGCGACGAAAAGGATCCTGCTAAACGGGCCGGACTAGAGAAGCAGCTCGCAGCGAAACAAGCGGACTGGGAAGAATTCAAGATGCTTAAGCCCACTCCACCCAATATGACGTATACCTCTAAAATGACGCTGTATCAGGGCCAGCGTGAAATTCAGCTGCTGTTCCTTGGGCGGGGGCATACGCAGGGCGACACGATCGTCTATCTGCCGAAAGAGCGAATCGTTTGCAGCGGGGACTTGATGGAAACTCAGCCTGCGCACATGGGCGACGCGATTTTCGACGAGTGGATTAAGACACTCGATGCGCTCAAAGAGCTGGATTTCGCCACGGACCTTCCCGGCCATGGCGTGCCGTTCCACGATAAATCCCTGATCACCGCTTACCAAAGCTACTTGAAGGATTTGATGGCCCAGGTGGCCGAACTTCGCAAGCAGGGGCTCTCCGCCGAGGAGGCCGCCCAAAAAGTCGACCTGACATCCCACAGTGCGGATTTCCCGCAAATCAAAGGACCCGGCGCCGAGGTGAGGGGCGTACGGCGAATGTACGAGTGGATGGACGAACGCACGCACTAAGCAGAGAGAAATGCAGTGACGCTTCTTTTCGGTTGGTCGAAATGCCTCATACGAGGTAAGATTGTCTTACCATGCGGACCAAGGTTTCCACCAAGGGGCAAGTGGTCTTACCCAGCCGGATACGGCGCAGGCTCGGCCTTCAGCCGGGCGACTCCCTCGATGCTGAACTCGAAGGCGAACGGATTATTTTAATTCCGCGGAGAGCGCGGCGCGGAAGCGCGCGGATCATCAAGGATCCTGTCACCGGTTTGCCTGTTCTGACCGCCGGGGCGGATGCGGCCAAGCTCACGAGTGAGCAGGTGCGCGAAATCCTGGCCGATTTTCCATGACCTATCTGCTGGATGTGAATTCACTGCTTGCGCTGGGTGTGCTTCATCACGAATTCCACTCGCGTGTGGCGGCCTGGGTTGCCCGTCTGGCCAAAAAGGGGATACCGGACTTGGCGACATGCTCGATCACAGAACTGGGATTTGTGCGCGTGCTGAGCCAGGCACAGCAATACAGGTTCTCGGTCGTTCAGGCGCGCGAATTATTGCTTCAGCTGAAGGCCAGCGAATCCATTCGCTGCACATTCATTCCGGACGGGCACGATATCTCGCACCTTCCAAAGTGGGTCAAGAGTCCAAAGCAGACGACGGACGGCCATCTGGTGGAACTGGCAATGGCCAACGGCGCTCAACTGGCGACACTCGATGCGAAAATTCCCGGGAGCTTTCTGATTCCCCAAGGCCGCTAACCGGCGCCGTTGGCCCTGCTCGTTGAGGTCATCCAAATAAAAGTGCGGGCGGAAGCCTTCTACTGCTTGTCCAATACCTGAACGTTCTCGACAAAGCCCGCATCGGCGCTGCCCTTGGCGTCAATGGTCAGGGTCTTGCCGCCGTTGGAAACCTTGAACGTGGTGGTCTCGACTTGTTTGCCGGCCGTCGTAAATTTAGCTTGGTAGGTGTTCGCGTCGATTCTTTTGGTGGCAATCATGTCCGCCTTGTTAGGAATCGCGCCGGTCGTCGGAGACGGCTTGTCGTCACCCTTGACCGTATACCCATAGGAGAAGGGCTTTCCTGTGACGCCGACTCCTGTGACCGAAACCACTCCCGATGCGTCCCACGTGCGCATCTGGCTTTGAGGGGGTGGCCCCGGATTGTATTTTGATTTCTCAAGATTCAATTTCCAGGTGCCCACAAAGGGATTACTTTGAGCCAGCAACACGCTTCCGGCGGCAAGCACAATTACGAGAGCCGCAAATACCCCTATACGTCGCTTCATCGAGCGTCCTCCTCAAATAGATTTCCGTACAATCTGATTGGAAATGAAAACAGTAGGGAGGAGATTACGCCGGGCTACCTTCAGGAGTCAAGTTCGGCCGAGCCTGAAAAGCGACTCGCTTTGGTTCCGATTTGAGCGCTGTATTGACACCGCGTCTGACATACGAGCTGCGGCTCGGAGTGAATCACATTCTGCCTGCGCGGCGATAGAGACCTCATTGTATTCGAGGTGGCGATGTCATGAAAAGTTATGTTTTAGCATTTTATATAATTACGAAAAATCATTGTTGACATAGGGTCCAATTGGGTCTAAACTCCTTTTCAGCCATGGCATTCGAGGTTTCACATAGAGAGGCTTCCCTCGAAAAGCTTGAACGCGACGCCAGTTACACTGCCGGATATGACTCGGCAATCGTTAAGGCCTTTCGCAAGCGAATGTGGACTATTCGTAACGCAGTAGACGAACGTGACCTGCGGGAGTTGAAATCGGCGCACTTCGAGAAGTTAGTCGGTGACAGAGAAGGCCAGTATTCGATGCGGCTGAATGACCAATGGAGATTGATCTTGGAAATCGAGGGGAAGGCTCCGAAAAAGAGGGTCACGATTGTTGAGATAGCCGACTATCACTGAAAGGAGGGACATGACAATGCTAGACATTAGAGACGTAGCTCAGGCGTTCCCTCCAGGGGAGTTCATCAAGGACGAACTTGATGCGCGAGGATGGACGCAGGAAGACCTTGCTGAAATTACTGGACTGTCTTCTCCAGTGATCAGCAATATCATCAACACCAAGCGCGTGATCTCTCCTGATGTTGCTTCAAGTCTCGCGGCTGCCTTTGGGACAACTGCACAATTTTGGATGAATCTTGAAACTTCCTACCAATTGTTTACAGAAAGTCGGGCCGATGTAGCCATTTCGAGAAAGGCGCGTCTATTTGCGCTAGCTCCAATCAAAGAGATGACCAAACGTGGATGGGTTGAGCCAACCAAAGACTTAAACATATTAGAGGAACGGATTCTTAAGTTCCTCGAAAGAAGTTCCTTGGATGAAGAATCGACACTGGTCTATGCGGCCAAGAAATCTACTGCGATTGCAAATCCTTCACAGGTTGCTTGGGTTTGCCGCGCCAGGAAAATTGCTAAGGGCCTTCACGCAGGCAGATTCTCCAAGAAATCACTTGCGGATACGCTAGCAAAACTTCGTCAGCTTCGAGGAAACCCGGAGGATATTCGCTTTGTCCCGAAAGTCTTGGCCGAAGGCGGGATTCGATTGGTATTGATCGAGGGTTTGAGCAAGGGAAGGATCGATGGCGCGACATTTTGGTTGGATGAGTTCTCTCCAGTGATTGTCCTGTCTATGAGATACGACAGGATAGACCATTTCTGGTTCGTCCTTCTCCATGAACTCGGTCACATCGCTAACCTCGATGAATTAGGGGGAAAGCCAATCTTAGATGTTGATCTTGTCGGAGAAAATCCCATCCCTTCTGCTGACAAAACGGAAATCGAGAGGCGAGCCGACCTTTTCGCCGAAGTCTTTCTTGTGGAAAAACAAGAAATGGAACATTTCATCGCCAGATTTAGGCCCTTATATTCAAAGCAAAGAATTAAGAATTTCTCAGCGCGAATCGGAGTACACCCGGCCATTGTTCTAGGTCAACTCCAGCATCGCAAAGAAGTCAATTTGTTACACAGCCGAGAAATGCTGGTGAGAGTTCGAGATATCCTAATCTCGTCGGCGCTAACTGATGGCTGGGGTCACACTATTCCCTCTGATATGTGAGGAGCTGCGATGAGTCTAATAGAGCAGAATCAAAAGATCATTACAAAATACCGCAAATCTGGTGAGACGTGGCCCGCCACGGCGGTGGAGATTGCACGCTGGGCAATCGCAAGAAGGCTTTGGGATATTCATCCTTCAAAGGTAGTTCGGCAATGTGCAGAGCAAATCGCTGAAGCGATGCGCGAGGAATACATTGATGATCCACAAGGGCGAAGAGTTCGAGTCAAACATGCGGCTCCTTATGATCTACAGGGAAAGCTTGCTTTCAGATGGGATGACATGCGAACCGCGAAACATGAGCACATGGAGACATCTTTCGCACACCAGAGACAGCAGATTGTCGGGAACTGCTACCACCTAAAATCAGCCATCGACAGCTACAATGAGAATTGGAACAAGTCAGGAAGGCCAATTCAAGGGTACTTTGATTTTACAGATGATCTGGCTGAATTGGAGTTAGAGAATAATACCAATCAGCAGAGTGCTGCTTAGATCTGGATCCCAATTAAATCAAAATGAGTCACCACCAGGGCCTCCTGGGCTTGAGGGACAGCAGCCCGGTGGCGTATCATTCCTTCGCGTCGGCAGGGGATGACCGCGCGAAAGTCATGATCACACGCAAGATTGGCGAAGGCGGCCGCTGGCTGCTCGAAAAAATTGTCGATGTTGTCGCGTCAACTGGGATCAATCCCAACCTGCTGACGTTTTTCGGCCTTTTGGTGAACTGCTGGGCGGCCTTCCTTTTTGCGATCGGGAAATTCCGTTCCGCGGCCCTGGTGATTTTTTTCGCCGCGTTTCTGGACATGCTTGACGGACAAGTGGCGCGGCGCGAGAAACGCGTGACGGCGTTTGGCGCGTTTTTCGATTCGACGCTGGATCGCTACTCGGACATGGCGCTCTACATGGGCTTGCTGGTGTATTACGCCGTGGCCGAGCGGACTTCCTACGTCGTTCTCTCGGCGGTGGCGACGGCTGGATCGGTGATGGTCAGCTATTCGCGCGCGCGCGCCGAATCCTTGATTCCTCTTTGCAAAGTAGGCTTCATGGAGCGCCCCGAGCGGATGGTCCTGCTGATCATCGGCGGATTGTTCAACCGCATGGCCCCCGCGCTCTGGGTAATCGCGATCGTCGCGACGCTTACCGTCATCCACCGGATTCTGCACACCTGGCAGGAAACCAAGGCCGGCCGCACGCTGCCCGGAATCCGCCTCTCGCTATAGGCAGAAGCAAAGGCCGTGTTTATCCCGGATCAATCCTTCCTGCAAGAATTGACTCCCATTCGGCAAAGTAGCTAAAGTCGATATAAGGAAGCTAGATGAGGACTATCAGCAGCAGTGAACTGAGAACCCGTCTTGGACGGTATCTTAAATTCGTCCGTAGGGGCGAAACGATTGTTATCACCAATCGTGGAAAAACAGTCGCGTGGCTTAAACCGCCCGCACCTGAAGAAGTGAAGGCCGGTGTTTCCAAAGTTAAGCCCGCTTCAAGAGATTGATCCTCGAAGACTGTGACCAATCTTGCTAATCAACCCTGAGCGCCCACGTTATGCCACGGTTTGGTTCTTTTCCGTAGAGGCGTGGGCCTCCTCAATCGGCCCGGCGATAATCGCGTGGACGCGGTCGCGCAGCGCGGCGAAATCTTCCCTCCGCAGGTCCTTCGTTTCAATCACATCATGCAAATAGACGGTTACCGTGCCCGGCCGGATCAGCCAGCTTGTCTTCTTGTTAAATCCAAACGAACCGACGATGCTGACGGGAATAATGGGCGTGCCGAATTGCAGCGCCATACGGAACACCCCGCCCTTGAATGCCCCGACTCGTCCATCCAGCGTTCGCTGCCCTTCGGGGAACACGGCGAGGCTCACTCCGGAATCGAGCGCCGCGCGAGTCAGCCGCCACATGCGTTTCAAGTCGGAAGGCCGGTTAACATCCGGCACGGGAACATTGCCGAAGCGTTTCATCATCCAGCCGTACACGGGAATCCGAAAATGAGATTCGAGTTCCAAGCCCCGGAAAAATTGCGGTACCGTCGCATACAGGACGAACGGATCGAACAGGTTGACGTGATTGGTGAGAAGAAAGCAGGTGCGCGCGGGGTCGAAGCCGGGCGCGCGCCGCACGACCAGCTTTGCGCCCGCGAGTCTCATGACCACGCGGCAAAGCATTCGCTGTGCACCGTCATTCCTGCGGGGATCGATGAAGATGCCCAGCACGACGAGAAAGCTGCACACGGGAAAGAAATACGCGGCGGAGAGCAGCCAATGATAGGTGCTCCGCGCAATCGCCCACGCGCGGCGAAGACCCTGCTCGCCGGGCGCCTCTGTCGTGACAGGCGCTGGAATCGGTTGTTCCCTTTCTACGTTCATACCATCACATCGAGCGCGCCGGGCAGCACTTCCAGTGATTCGGCTTCGAGTGTGAGCACTTCTCCATCGACGACCACGTCGACGGGATTCTTCAACTCGAATTCGATCCGCGCCGCCGTGCGCCTCGAAGCCATTGGATGCCGGATATGCGAGCCGGTAAACAGAGTCGGCAGATTCCGCACCAGGCCCAAACGGCCGATCGGTCCCCAGTGAACATATTCAATCGTGCCGCTGTCGATCGCGGCTTGCGGGGCGATCATCATTTTACCGCCGGTATACTTACTATTGCTAAAGGCAACAAACAGGCAGCGCCGGTCGTCGCGCTCGCCGTCCGCGCGAAGCGGAAACGGGCGGCGGCGTAGCCGTGCCAGGGAAACAAGCACTCCGGCCAAATAGCCGGGCTCGCCCAGAAATTTTAGGCGGCGATTCGTCAATGTCGCGACGTCCGCGGCGAATCCCATATTCAGCGTGTTGATGTAATAAATGGAGCCGCCTGAGTGGTCCAGACGGATGACGTCGCAGGGACGCGCGCGGTGTTCGAGGATTGCCTTGATTCCAAATTCCGCGAGGGCCGTCCCGTTTTCAACGAAGTCTCGAAGAAACGAATTGCCGGTTCCGAGTGGAAGAAATCCCAGGGAGGCGCGGCCTTCGGTGGCGGCGTTCGGAAAAAGTCCGTTGACGATCTCGAAGCTTGTGCCGTCGCCACCTACGGCGATGAACTTGCGCAAACCGTCAGCGTACGCGCCAGACGCGAGCACGGTGGCTTCTCCGGGAGCGCGCGTTTCGCGCACCTCGAGGAGCAAACCTGCCGCGCGGAGCCGGTCGAGCGCGCGCGCGGCCAGCTTTCCGCAGCGCCCGCCGCCGGCTGCCGGATTCACGATCGTGAAATAGGCTTCGCTCACAGGGGGACCATCGCGCTGCGATCGAGTTGCTTACCGATCTGCCCGGCAAGGATGACGCGCCTGACTTTCATCGCGGCGTTGCGGGGAAAATCATGATCCCAGACAACGTAGCCGGAGATGCGCTTGTAGTTCAAAAGCTGCGCGTTGCGCCGCGAAAGTTCCTTGCGCATTGTGTCGTTCACAGTGTGTCCCGGTTCAAGATGAAGCACCAGCACGAGTTGCTCGCCGGTCATGGAGTGCTGCGGCCAGATATAGTTTGCCGCGAAGACGCAGAACTCTTTCATCGCAATACCCTCGAAATTGTTTTCGATGTCTTCCGGATAGATGTTCTTTCCTTCAGCGGTGACGATCATGTTTTTCTTGCGGCCAAAAAGTTGCAAATGGCCCGCCCGGTCGACGCGGCCAAGGTCGCCGGTCATGAGCCAGCCATTCACGATGGTTTCCGCGGTCATTTCGGGATCATCCAGGTACTGGGACATCACTGTCTTGCTGCGCGCGGCCACTTCGCCGATTCCGTCAGCGTCCGGTTCCACGATGCGAATTTCCATCCCGCGCACGGGTTTGCCGACGGTGTCGGGCCGGAAGGGCTGCTGGACGTTCAGTGTGATGGCGGTACAAGCCTCCGTACAACCGTAGCCGTTGTAAATGGCAATGCCAATATCGTGGAAAAACTCGATCGTGGCGGGCTCGGTGAAAGCGCCGCCGACGAGCAGCGCTCGCAGTCCGCCTCCGAAAGCCTTATGGACTTCCTTCAACAGCATACGGCTCAGGCCGGGGCGGGGCTTCCCGCGCGTGAGCGCGCGATTCACGCCGATCAGCGCGTCCAGCATCTTCCGCTTAGCCGGCGGAAGCGCCGCGAATTTCTCTCTCAATCCGCGCTGCAGGTTTTTCAAAATCAGTGGCACCACGGCCATGCAGGCGATTTTGTATTTTGTGAAAGCTTCGCGGATAAATTCCGGGCGCAGCGTGCGTAGATGAATCACTGTTCCTCCGCCGGTGAAGGGCATGAGGAAGCCGCACATGAAATCGATCGCATGATTTGTTGGGATGATGCTCAAATATCGCATGCCAGGCGAGAACGGAAAAACCGGCGTCACCGCGGCGCACTGTTCCAGATAGTTGTCGTGCGTCAGCACGCATCCCCTGGGGTGGCCTCCGGTGCCGGACGAATATACGATGCAGGCCGTGTCCGTTTGCCTGCGCGGCCGGAATTCGGGCGCGCGCGCCCCGCGAAATCCCTCCCAGCGCACGCCGCCCGCGAGATCGGCGTTTGGCGGCGCTTCCGTCACGACGACCGTCACCAGTTTATGCTCTCGGAACGTGGGCGCTTGCGTGATGGCACGCCACAGCGGGTACTCGACAAAAAGAACTTGCGCTTTTGAGTGCCCGAGGAGTTGAAGATGCTCTGCGGCGGAGAGTTTGTAGTCGAGCGGAACTAGAACGCCGCCCGCGAAAAACATGGCGTAAGCTGAAATCAGCCACTTGGGCTGATTGGTCATGATGATCGCGGCGCGGTCTCCCGCCGCAAAACCTGATTCTTCCAGGGCTGCCGCTACGGGCTCTGCCGCCTCGCCAAATTGCCGGTAGGTGAGACGCGAACGCTCGTGGTCGCGGTCCGCTTCGATCAGACAGACTTCCTCGGGCCAGTGTCCGAGCGCATCGCGCAGCGCCGCTCCCAGCGAATCGTATTTCGCCAAATCAAGCATCAGATTTGCCGCAGTAGCTCGGAGACAAAGAGAGAAGCAAGAGTAAGATTATATGAGGAATTCATCGGGAGAATCGCTTTATTCCGCGCCGTGTTCAGAGTCTTGCTTGGATGCGGGTCGCTAAGGTCTGGAAGTCGCTAACTCCCTGAACCTCGTAGTCGGGGAGTTCCACGCCGAAGTGATTTTCCAGGCGCGTGAGGAGTTCGAGCGCCTGCAGGCTGTCGATCTCAAGCTTCTTGTAGAAATCATCGCTCGGCCGGAGCTCGGCGCGCGGGAATTTAAAATGCGCGGCTGCAAGATTCAAGATTTCATCGGTTGTCTGTTCGATGGTCTTCATAATTGCTTTCATTTTACAGGAAGATGAAGTCCGCTGGCTATGGACACGGTCCTAAGGCAGATACGGATGTGGTCCGGCGTTTTCGACGAATTTGCGCAGGCCTTCCATTACGGCGGGCCGCGCGAAGAGGTCGCAGAAAATATCGATTTCGCGGCGCAGTTCTTCCGCGGGCAGCGGCTTGATGAAGCGCTTCGCTGCGGCGGCAGTCGCGCGATCGAATTTTGTTGTCTGCGCGGCAGTCGAGCGCGCGAGGCGCAAGGCTTCGCCTTCTGCGGCTAACTGGCTCACGAGGCCCACCGAAAGCCCCTTCGTGGCATTGATGCTGCGCCCGGTGAGAAGAAGATCGCGCACCACGGCGTTGCCGATATCGCGTTTCAGGCGCGGAATTCCGCCGAAGCCGGGGATGAGTCCAAGCCGCAATTCCGGAAAGCAGAAACGCGCCATCTTGTCAGCGATGATGAGATCGCACGCGAGCGCCAGCTCGAACCCGCCGCCGAAACACACGCCGTGAACGGCTGCAATGGTCGTGAGCGGCGAAGTGTCCAGGCGGTTGAGCACGACGTGAATTCGTTCGAGGAATGCGCGGACTCCCTTCGCGGCCGATGACGCGTCCATCTTTTGCGCTTGCTCATACAGTTCACGCAGGTCCGCGCCTGCAGAGAAACCCGCTTTCTGCTCGCTGTAGAGAATGAGCGCGCTGGCCTTCGATTCAAGAGCGGGAAGCGAGGAGACGAAGCGTTCCAGATCCTCGAGCATGGCGAGGCCGATTTCGTTGGCTGGAGGGCGATTAAGCGCAAGTTCGACGACGCCGTCGGACAGCCGCCATGAGAGCGTTTTTCCTTTGTATTCGTCCATGCGTTCAGCCTTCGCCAATTAGAATCTCTCGGTAGCGCCGGCACCTTGCCGGCAGTTTTCGGGCTTGATAAACCGGCCTGGACCCGGCGAGACGCCGGCGCTGCCAAACCCCTCACGCGCTATTCCTTTGCGTACATCCGTTCAATTTCTGCTGCAAAGCGCGCTGCGATCGTGTCGCGCCGCAATTTTCCGTTGGCCGTGAGCATACCATTTTCGATCGTAAACAATTCCTGCGCCACGTGATACCTGCGAATCTTGCGGTAGTGCGGCAGCGGAGCATTCACCCGTTCCAATTGCGAATCGATTTTCGCGTCCGCCGCCGTGCCCGTGATGATGGCTGCCAGAAAACTGCGACCGTTCCCGACCAGCATGACGTGCTGCGCGCCGGGGACGGCGCGGAATAATTCTTCCTCGATCGGTTCGGGCGCAATGTTGTGTCCTGAATTGAGGATGATCAGATTTTTCAGCCGTCCGGTGATGCGCCAATTTCCATTTCCATCCACGTCGCCCTGATCGCCGGCGTGAAACCATCCATCGCGCAACACCGCTGCCGTTTGTTCCGGACGGCGCCAGTAGCCTGGAAAAATATTCGGGCCCCGGACAATAATTTCGCTGTCCTCGCCAAGTTTCATCTCGATGCCCGGAATCGCGGGACCCACGCGTCCTGGCTCGACGTGCCGCGGGTCGTCCAAGGTGCAAATGCCCGTGGTTTCGGTGAGGCCGTACCCCTGCAGCACCGGGATCCCGAGCATCATGAAAAAAAGTTGCGTTTCGCGAGCGAGAGGCGCGGAGCCACAAATCATCGCGCGCAGATTCGGTCCCAGCCGTTTGCGGATGGAGGGGAAAATCAGCAGGCCCGCAAGCCCCAGCCAGAAAAAATCCCAGGCCTGCGGCGCCTTGGCATCCAGCCGAAACCAGGCTTCCTGCGCACGCTCGAAAACCTTCGCGATTGTTCCGCCACGCTTGCGAAGATTGTCTTTGATCGCTGAACGCATCCGCTCCAGCAGCAATGGAACGTTGAGGAAGTAATTCGGAGCAGCGGAGCGGATTTCGTCAGCGAGCTTGGTGAGGTCCATCGAAAAGGTAAGGACGCTCGACCGAGATAGACTTGATAGCAACAGAATCCACGAGGCAGCGAAGCATAGCGGTGGGTAATGAAACACGCGGTCCGGAACATCGCGCGGCCCCATCAATTGATCGAGGCGCGCCTTGGTGCAGGAAAGCATGTGATCGAGATTTCCTGCCGTCAGCATCACGCCTTTGGCTTCGCCGGAAGTCCCGGACGTATACAGAATGGCGACCGTATCCTGCGGCGAAAGGGCAACGATCGAGGGGGGCGCGCTAATTGCGGGCGCTGGATTGGCGCTGAAAATCTCGTCAAACAAGACAAATCGCGGCGCATCCGGCCACGCCGCCGAAATCGCATCGCGAAGCGCGCCGTCGCCGCAGCAAACGAGGCCAGGTCCGGCATCGCGGAGCATCGCGGCGATTTCGCCCGCACCCTGGCGAGCGTTCATCGGAACGGCGATGAGCCCCTCGGAGATAATGGCGAGATCGAGTGCGGCCCACCGGATGCTGTTTGGAGCGACCAGCGCGCAGCGGTCTCCCTTTGCAAGCCCTGAAGCGCGCAAGAAGGTGCGCGCGGCGGCGATTTGGCCGAGCAAATCCGAACCTGTCGCGGTTCGATCGCCGCCCGCGCGTGCTTCGGCCAAAACCACGCGGTTGGAGGCCTCCTGCAATTTTAAAAAAATATTTTCGAGGAAGTTCATGTTTTTAAGTAGCGCAGGCTTCAGCCTGTGGGGGTTGGTTTTCGTGCGGCAAAACCCACAGGCTGAAGCCTGCGCTACTAAATTCTCACCGGAACTGTCAGGCTAATCCCCAGCCGCTGCGGCCGCTGCGCCTTCGTAAGTGTCGAGCAGCCTCACGAGATTTGGACTGAGCGGCGGCAGGTATTCTTCCCAGCCGCGCACGCCAAAGCGCACCGGGAATTCCGGGTATTGTTGATGAACCGCGCGCTCCAGGAAGACCCCCATACGGGCCATGGTTTTCAAATTGCGAACCACGGAGTGAGCGATGCCATCGCGCACGGTATCGGCTTCCGCCGCAAGGCGATCCATGACGCCGGCGAGCCTTTCCCCAAGATCCGGGTCTTCCACTGTGAGCAGCAAATGATCGTGACCGCGTTCCCGAAGCAGGTTGCGAATACGCTCATCCATCGTGACTCCCGCTGAGGGCACCAGGGAAGGCATCGAAGTGACGATCGCGTGGTAGCGCGAGGAAACCATCAGGCTGGAGCAGCGCAGAATGCTCACGATCTGGTACATGTCGAAATCATCGGAGCTGAAGACGGGCGCGCCGCCCAGTTGTGGAGCGAGCTCGTCACACGCTCTCGTATCCAGTCTTTCCATCGCGACAAGAACCAAAAAAACGCGATGCTTGCTGCGAAACGCTTTCACGCCTTGCGCCAGCGCGGCCAGATACTTTTTGAACGCGGCGTCCACCGCGGAGCCCGATTTGTGAAAATAAATCGTGCGATAGTGGCTTTCCTTGTATGCGCCGAAGCAAGCGTGCGCCAAAAACTTCGGCGTGGATGGCGTCACCGGCCACCAGAACGGGTTGATCGGGCAGACCGTCAGCACCGGTGTCTGCCCGTCCCAGCCCGCATCGATCAGTGCTTTTCTGCCGTATTCAGGCGGGTGCGGCTCGAATGTCCAAGCCGTGTCCGTTCCGGCTTCGCTCGCCACGCCCAATTTGCTGAGCACCGTCTGCGATTCCTCGTTGCGCGTGATGATCAACGAGCGGCGGCAATAACGGGCGCACATTTTCTCGAGCATCGGGTTCATGTAGCCCGCTTCGGCGCCATAACCAACCGACAATTTGTTTTCGGCCGAAGCAATTCCCAGCGCGCCGATGAACATCGTGGTGAGAGCATCCGCGAATTTGCTTTTGAACATCGACCCTTCGCAAGCGATCACGCCGTGTTGCGGCCTCACTTCTCGGAACAGAAACGGTGGATAGATGTCCGGAAGAAATACCTGGCGCGCATCGCCAAAATAGCCGCGGCTCCAGTCCAGATTCTGGGACATCACGCTGAGCGCGAGGTTTTCCTCTCCCAGGACGCGCCGAACTTGCCGCAGCATTTCCTCGACGCGAACGTCCGAGCCCGTGTTGCGCGTGCCGTTGTAGCCAGCAAAGAGGAGTTTCAGTTTCTCGCCGGGCTGCCAGGGACGTCCCGCGCCAAACTTCCAAAGCGCGCTGGAGAGTTCGATGTACGCGCTGGTCCACGCTTCCAGAATGAAGTCCATCATGGGTGCGACCCTCGCGCGGATCCCACGCCGGCCGCTGCGGCATCTTCGCGGACCAAACCGGCGGACCCGGGCCACGCCTCGTAGGGATAGGTGAAATGATGATCGCGGCTGAAGCGCAGCAGCGGGTAACAATATTTGGAAAATGGTTGCGGTGCGCGCCCCATTTCCGCGACGACGCGCGAATTCTCAAACACCGTGTCCCAGACGAGATACGGCATAAACACTTTCAGCAAAGATGCACTGCGGCCAGCCGTGCCGCGAGAATTCGACAGCCAGTTTACAACGGAAGAGAAATTCCGCTCGAGCCCCGGCCAAAACAGAGGCTTCATTTTTCCCGCGGATTCGGCGAGTGCATGCGTGAGCTGGCCAAAAGTTTCGGAACGCGTACCAGAAGACAAGTGGTAGATCTCATGGGCCGGATTCGGTTTTTGATGCAACGCGACGACGGACTCGGCGACGTAGTCCACCGGGACGATATCGATCCGGTCGACCGAGCGAAAAGGCAAAACCGGCAAACTCGCGAGAAACACGAATGCGCGGACCATATCGAATTGCGTCGTTTCGGGGCGGCGGCTGTCGCCGAGCACAATGCTCGGACGAAACACGGTTCGAGAAACATCGGGGAGCAGTTCCCGCACCATGTGCTCGCAGAATTTTTTCGTGCGCGCGTACGGGTCATAATCGGAACGGTTCCAATCGATGGAAGCGTCTTCGCCAACCACTTCGTGGCTGCGGTGACCCGCCACGGCAACCGTGGAAACCTGGCTGAAGCGGCGCAGGCCGTGCGCGTCCTGCGCGCGGCGAGCCAGCTGCGCGACTTCGAGCGTGCCGCGCAAATTCACGTTGAGGCAGCTTTTTTCGGATTTGCGATTGAGCGAAGCAGCGCAATGAATCACCGACTCGGTCGTGCCGATCACGCGCGCATATTCTGCCGTGTCCAGCCCAAAATGCGGCTCTGTAAGATCTCCAAGAAATACGGAAATGCGCGTCTCGAGTGCATCGCGGAACTGAGGAAAGTCCAGATGCAATTGCAGCGCGTGCCAGAGGCGCTCGTTCGCCTCCTGCTCTGTCTTCGCCCGCACCAGCAGATTTAGTCGGTCCGTGTGGCGCTCCAGCAAGATGGAAGCGACGTGGGCGCCAATGTAGCCGGTTGAACCGGTCAGAAAGATGGCCATGGATTAGTTTTGGGTCCCCGCTCCTGACGCCGCCCCCGCATGGGGCAGATCTTCCGGGCGTTCCGCTCCATTGCCGGCGTGCTGCAAGGAGAAAGCGCGGTGCGGACGTTCTTCCATTGGGCGCCCTTCGATGAGCGGATAGACCCACCGGCGCAGGGCCGGGATATGAATGTTAATCCAATAGTCCCACCAGTCAACGGCGGAAGGATCGTAACCAAAGGCCGCTTGCTCTTCCAGGGGAAGCGCCGCGGAAAGCAACTGCACATTTTGAGCTTCGAAGACCTGCTCGTTGTACAAAATGAAGGGCTCGTAGAGCTCGATAAGTTTTTCGACGCGAGCGAGGTCGCGCTCCTGCCGGGCCAGCGGCGGTTTCTTCATCTGCAACGCCGAAGCGGCGCGATTGATGCCCTTGATCACAGCCATTTGCGCGGGAACGGAAAATTTTTCATACCGCGACTTGGAGACGGGAATCGTGTCGAATTGCATGCGCATCCAGTTCTCCAGACTCTGCTGCGAGCGGTAGTGTTTGCGATGCGCGAGCCCGGTCAATTCGATGGAGCGTCCCATGTCACACGGATTGCTCGCGGACGTGGCCAGCTGATAGATCGGCTCGTGACGCCGCGCGATGATCGCGGCGGCGATCAGAGTCATTCCGCGGCACACCATGTCCACGGGAATTACGTCCAGGCATTTTCGCTCGTTGGTCGGCAACTGGCGAAAATAAGTGCCGAGCAGATAGGAAAGCGGCGCCGAAGTATTAATTCCCTCATTCCAGCCGCGAAACGGCTGGTCGGTGGAGGTTTCGACAATCGAGGGGCGCACAATCGCGATCGGCAGCTCGGCTCCGTGACGCACGATCATGGATTCGGCGAGCGATTTGGAAAGCGTGTAGGTATTGGGCCAGCCAAGGTGCCGGGCGCGCCGAGTTCCCGCGCGCGTGAGGCGATTGCGCAGCCAGCGCATGCGATTTTTGCGGATGAGATTTTCCAGCTCCGGCCCCGCCGGTTCTTCACTCCCGCGATGTTTTCCCAGCGCCTGCCGCCGAAGCGCCGCCGTAATTTCCGGACTTTCGGCGCGCGTTTCGGCATGCGCGACCACTTCCTGCAAGGCGTGCCACTCGTGCTCGACGTCGAAATCTGCAACGCCGAGCGGCGTGTAATTTGGCTGCACTTCCTCGACCACTCGGCCGTCCTTTCCTCCCACCACATAGCAAGTCGAAAGGTGCATCAGTGCGGCGTGATCTGATTCGCGCAGAAATTCAATCAGATGAAGGACCGGCGCCACATTGCTCGCCAGGGCTTCGCGAAGGTCCGGATTGAAATCCGTAAGGCCGGAACTATTGACGACGAGGTCCACATTGCGCGCGAGTTGCGCTCGCATCTCCGGGGCAATCCCAAGTCCCGGCTGGCTCACATCGCCCTCGATGACTTCGACGCGCTCGGAGACAAACCCCGCGAACCGCTCGCCAAGCTTCTCCTGCAGTGGATCAAATACAGGCGATTCTTCGAATATTTTCTCAAAGCGCCGCTGCGCGGTCGTCGTGCGCTGGCGGCGGATCAGCAGGTAGATCTTGCCAATCTGCGGCACTTCGTTCAAAAGCTGCGCCAGCCATACCTTGCCGATAAAGCCCGTCACCCCGATCAGAAGAATGTTTTTCCCCGTGAGGGTGCGCCGGACAGAAAGGGGCTCGGTTTGTCTTTTCCCGCTGAAAACGACCAGGGCAGGGTCGTTCGGCGCCTTGGGACGCCCGGCCGGCAGAATTGCCTTTTCCAGCCGCTCCGGATGGGCTGTCAACCCGAGATTCCTCAATAGTCGCACGGCCGGTACACGGCCGTCAGCGCTGCGTTCGAAGGCCCGAGCTATCGGACTTCGCGGCCGGATTACGGGATCGAGCAGGCGTCCTGTGGCGATTCCATTGCGGAATTCGAGCCGGTTCGAAACGAGGCGAGAAACGCCGAGATATTGCGCCAGCGGCCGCATCACATGGTCGAGGCCCTGGCTGACCAGCACCACATTCTCCACGCCTTTTTCCGCCACGCAGGCCCGCAGGCGCGCAACCCCTTCTGTCCTCAGTTGCTTTTTCAGGATGTATTCGAAATATTCCTCGCCCAGGGAATCCAGGCGGTCGCGCGTTACCCCGGACAAGAGCGTGTGCAGGACACGCGTGGCAAACACCCTGTGACTCGCATATAGGAAGGGCCGCACCAACGCCAGTGCCAGCGCTCCTCCCCGGCGGGCCCAACGCCCGGCGAACGTGTGGGAATTCCAGGTGAAGTAGGCCACAGGCCGGACAGCGCCCAGCGCAACCAGGCTCCCTTCCACGCGCCAGAACGTAAGGGCATGAAGATCCAGCCGCGAGGGAGATGGGGGAATGCTCCCGGGAACGCGGTGGCCGTTGTTAAAACTATTTTGGGCGCTCTGATTACTCAACGGTGAGTTCCGCTCCAATGATGTAAAGAAGAATCACCCAGTCTGGCCAGATTGAAACTATCACTCCCGGCCTCTGAATCGCAAGGGCTGGAGGGGTATATTGTACAAAATGGGAAGCAGGTTGCGGAAAAGTTCAACCGTGGTCGCCATTTGCCGGAGTTTTTGGCCCAGGCAGGATGAAGGCTGCGCCAACTAGGGCAACTTGATCCTCTTTCGGGCGGGAAGATCCGTCCCGCAATTACGAAACTGCAAGCTGTCGTCAAAAGTTCATCGCTTGTTCACAGACCTGTTTTCTTCAGGACTTAGTCTGATAACGTTTTCTCACCCCCCCAAGAAATGGAGACGGAAATTTATGAAAAAGGTAACAACGCTTGTCTTTGCGCTGGCGGTTCTGGCGATATCCGGCATGATCGCCGGGCCCGCTTTCGGGCAGACAGCCGCGGCTCCCTACAAGTTGACTGTATTTGCCAATGCCCCTACAGGGTTGAGTGCTCCAGATTCCATTGCCGTGCTTGACGGCCACGTCTTCGTGGGATTCGGCGATGGCCACCTGCCGGACGGCTCCGACGGACTAAGCAGCCAAATCGTTGAATACAAGATGGACGGGAGCGTCGTGTACACGTACACGGTGGTCGGTCACAACGACGGACTGAAGGTCGATCCGGTGACGCACAAGCTCTGGGCGCTCCAGAACGAAGATGCCAACGCCAACCTCGTGATTATCGATACCGAAACTCACTTTCAGCGATTTTATACTTTCGGTCCGGCGCTCCACGGCGGCGGCTACGATGACATGGTTTTCCGTGGCTGCAAGGTCTACATCAGCGCCTCGAACCCCGCGAATAACCCGAATACTGGCCCGGGCATAGTAAGCGCCCGCCTGGAAGGAAACCTCGTTGCCGTCGAGCCTGTGCTTGCCGGCGAAGCCAGCGCCATCGACATTCCCACCGACGCGACCATTCAACTTAACCTCCAAGACCCCGACTCGATGACGCTCGACCCGCTGGGCAACATCGTCCTGGACAGCCAGGGCGATCAGGAACTAATAATCGTGAGTAATCCTGAGTCCCACGACCAGCGTGTGCTGCATTTGCCGTTGAGCTATTCGACTCCCGCCGGGCCCATGTCCGTGGAAACCGATGACACCGCTTTCGTAACTTCAACGGAAGGGTTTATTCTCTTCGCGGATAAGGGTCTGAACACCGTTTACAAAATTAGCAAAAACGCTTTCTCGCCCGGCACAGCGTTCACGGCCGCGGACGGAGGGCCGTTTGTCGGAACTCTCGATTTTACGACTGGCGTGATCACCCCGATTGTAACTGGCTTGAATGGTCCGGGCGGCATGATGTTCGTCGACACCTCGAAACACGACCGGGACGATCACCGGGATAGAGATCGCGATCAGTGCCACGATCGCGACTGGGATTCCCACTAACCTAAAGCAGCGGAGAACGATTCGTATCTGCTTGGTGTCGGCGCGACCTCCAAGCCGGGTCGCGCCGCACTTCATTAAGCTGCAAATAGCCGATTACTCGCAGAGGGGAATAAATTTCTGCCTCAGCTGGGGTGCGCGTTCCCCCGACTGTGAAAAGGGAAGAGACATGGTTCTTCTTTTTATTTTTTACAAAGGATTCATATTCGTTTCACGCAACTTTCAAGGTCCGATAAGTAAAGTTCACTCCCCCGCGAGGCCAAGTACGAAGAACGAAATATCCTAAGGAGGATCAGAATGGCTAGTAAGTGGAAGGCCGGCATCTTAACTGCCGCACTTATCCGAAGTTCGTCACGGTAACAGCCGTTTAGTTATTTTGCTCCTGATTTTCCTATCGAAGTGATTTGTTTTCAGCCCACGCTGATCGAAAACTTCGTGTAGTGCAGACCAACCTACTTGCAGTGCAGTTTCTCTCCTGAGACCATCGCTGCAACATGTATCTTCGCCAGCACCAGAGGAACAAAGACGGCAAGGAACACAGGTATTGGTCTCTCGTCGAGACCTTCCGAACACCCGATGGCCCGCGACAGCGCACGCTTTGCTATCTCGGTGAGCTGAACGGTTCTGCCCATGCACGTTGGCAGAAGACCGTCGAGGCTTTCAACGAGCAGGGCGAGCATACCCAGCTGAAGCTGTTTCCCTCCGAAGCAGAAGCGCCCGATGATCCGAACGTAGCACGGGTGTTGGTGAAAAAAGTGCGGGTCGAGCGCACACGACGATTCGGTGACGGCTATCTCGGACTGGAGTTGTGGAAGCAGTTGAAGCTCGATGAGTTCTTCGCTCAGCATCTCGATGAGGAGAGTGCCGATGTGCCCTGGTCCCGTGTCGCAGCCGTGCTGGCGATCAACCGGCTATGCGATCCGGGCAGTGAGCTGGCCGTGGAGCAGCATTGGTACCCCTCCACCGCACTGGACGATCTGCTGCACATCGCGGAAGGCAAGATCAACGACACGCGGTTGTATCGTTGCCTCGATCGTCTTCTGCCGCTGAAGGCCAAGATCGAACAGCATCTGAAGCAGCGCTTCGGCGAGTTGTTCGAGGCCGAGTTCGACGTGCTCCTCTACGATCTGACCAGCACGTATGTGGAGGGGGCGGCGGAAGAGAACCCCATGATGCAGCGGGGCTACTCGCGGGATCATCGTCCCGACTGCGAACAGCTGGTGCTGGCGTTGATCGTCAACCCAGACGGTTTTCCATTCAGCTACGAACTATTCGATGGGAACCGGGCCGATGTCACGACGGTCGAAGCGATCCTGCGCACGGTGGAGCGCAAGCACGGAAAGGCCCGCCGGGTATGGATCTTCGATCGCGGTGTGGTGAGCGAGGAGAACCTGGTAGCGATCCGCAAGCGCGGGGGACAGTATCTGGTGGGCACGACGCGGAGCAAGCTGAAGCAGTTTGAACAGGAACTGCTGAAGGATGACTTCGAGAGGATCCGCCCCGAAGTGGAGGTCAAGCAGATCAAGGTTCCGGGCGGTGAAGAGACCTACATCCTCTGTCGCACGGCCGGACGGAAGGAGAAAGAGAAAGCCATCCGCAGCCGCTTTGTGGTGAAGATCGAAAAAGCGCTCACGGGACTTGAGAAGCGCATCGCGGAAGGCCAACTGAAGGACCGTTTCAAGATGGAGCGAAATCTCGGCCGCATCCAGGCCTCTCACCCGCAAGTAGCGGATCTGTATGAGATGACGGTGAAAGATGGCAAAGAAGGGCCACGCCTGTTCTGGCGGCAGAAGGCGGAACAACAGCAATGGATCGAAGCGCGCGAGGGAGCCTATTTGCTACGCACGAATCTGACCGCCGACTCGGCTGCCGCTCTATGGAAGAAATACATGCAATTGACGGAAGTGGAAGCAGCCTTCCGCACGCTCAAAAGCGAACTGGCGATCCGGCCGCTGTTCCATCAACTCGAAAGACGCGTGAAGGCGCACGTGCTGGTGGCGTTTCTCGGCTACGCTCTGCTCGTAACCCTCAAGCATCTGCTGAAGCGGAGAGATTCGGACTATTCCCCGGCCAAAGTCCTGAAGCGACTCGCGGAGCTCTACAGCGTCGATATCGTATTGCCGACCGTCGAAGGACGAGAGATCTGGCTGCGGCGCATCACGAAACTCGATAATGAGCAGCAGAAGATCCTGCACCAGCTTCAACTGCAGTTACCGGAAGGTCTGGAGCCGATTCAGATCCTGAAATGTAGTGCAGACTCGGCCATTGCCTAAACTGATTTCAAAGGACTTTATCCTACTTTGACCCGCTGAGTGACGAACATGGGTTATGTTATCCCCCATGTCGAACATCTATGCTGGACCGAAAGATAGGGGCGACTGGGACAACGACGGTCACAGCCGAATTCGTCACGTGTTGTTGATAAGCATCGACGGAATGCACGCCGTAGATTTGCTAAATTGCAAGAACGGGTTGTCTGGTGTTAACGGCGGCGCCCCGTATTGCCCTAATCTTGCGGAGCTTGCAGAGACGGGAGTCAATTATCGCGATACATCAACTTCGAAACCGTCCGATTCGTTTCCGGGCCTTACGGCGCTCATGTCCGGCGGGGGCCCGCGCTCGGAAGGCGTTTTTTACGATGTCGCTTACGATCGCTCGTATGATGGGCCGATCAACACCACTGGTAACGGCGTTGCCGGTATCGGCGCCGGCGGCTGCGTACCTGGCACGGCTCCGACTGGATACACCACGGAATTCGACGAGGGAATCGACCTCAACAAGCTTGCGTTTAATGCTGGAGCGCCCGGCGCCGATCCGATCTACGGCGGCGGAATCGCTTCCATCGATCCGACCAAGCTCGACCGCGACCCGGCCCGCAACTGCGCCCCGGTTTACCCCTGGGAATTCGTTCGCACCAACACCATTTTCACCGTCATTCACGATGCGGGCGGATACACGGCCTGGACCGACAAGCACCCCTCGTATTCTTCCGTTTCCGGACACGGCAGCCATGGCCAGGCCGTTGACGATTACTTCGCCCCGGAGATCAACTCGATTCCCGTTGGTTTGCCGGGCATTAACGCTGAAGGCGTGGACTGCAGTACTCTTCCGGACCAGACCGCGGCGTCCTCCTCCAATGCTTGGACCGATAGCTTCCAGAACATCCAGTGCTATGACCAGGTGAAGGTCAACTCCATCCTCCACGAAATCGCCGGTCTCGACCACAGCGGGAAGTTCCCCCGCCCACGGCCGAACCTTATGGGGATGAACTTCCAGGTGGTAAGCGTCGGCCAGAAACTGATCGAGAAGTCCCTCATGCCTACGGTGACGGGCGGCTATCAGGATTCTATCGGCACTCCGACCGCTGCGCTGCTGAGCGAGATCCAATTCGCAGATACGGCAATCGGCCAGATGGTTTCGGCCCTGAAGGCCAATGGCATTTACCACGACACTCTGATCATCATCACCGCCAAGCACGGGCAGAGCCCGATCGATTCCGCGCGCTATCTCGGCATCGCGACGTTCACGGGTGACCCCATCCAGACCTCCCCGGCCACCATTCTAGATAACGCCGGCTGCATCCCTTCCACCGAGTCGCCGTCCAACCCGACCGGCATCGGCCCGACCGAGGACGATATCTCCCTGGTTTGGCTCAACAGCGCTTGCACCACGGACGGCGCGGTTGCCCTGCTGCGCACGCAGTCTCCCACCACCAATAACCAGGCCGGAATCGGCGAAATCTTCTTCGACCGGCTGCTCACGACGTACTTCAACAAGCCCGGCCTCCCGCCGGATGGCGACCCGCGCACTCCGGACATCGTCACGACTCCGGATATCGGCGTGACCTACTCGGGCAGCACCAAGAAGCTCGCCGAGCATGGAGGTTTCTCGCGCGACGACACCAATGTGATTATGCTCCTATCCAATCCGTCGTTTGAGCCGAAGACCGTAACCGGCCCTGTCGAGACCATGCAGGTGGCCCCGACGGTTCTGGCCGCGCTCGGACTCGACCCCAGCGCCCTGGAGACCACCCATATTGAAGGCACGGCCGTTCTTCCGGGCCTCGATTTCGGCGACGGTCACTAAAAACAAGTAAGCTGAATTGACGTTGATACGTTTCCGGGAGCTTCTTCGAACAGAAGGCGCTCCCGTTTCATTTGGAGCGCGCCTTGCGCTCGAAGGCAGGGGGCGACCGGAGGCTGTTCTGAGAAATTACGCGGAGCTGCTTTTCCGTTTGGACGCGGCCATCTCCGCTAACAGACGCTCGCCGAATTCGACGCAGCCAACTTTGGTCGTGCCCGGCTCAACGGTGTCGGGAGTCCGAATTCCGCTGGCGAACAAGCGGTCCACCGCGGATTCGATCCATTCGGCCTCGTGCTTCATGCCGAAGCTTTCGCGCAGCATCATAGTGGCGGAAAGGATCATGCCTACGGGGTTTGCGACGTCTTTCCCTGCCAGGGTCGGAGCCGAGCCATGAATCGGCTCGTAGAGCGCCGGCCCCTGCCCCAGGCTCATCGAAGGGATTAGGCCGATCGAGCCGGCCAGCGCCGCGCCGAGGTCGGTGAGAATGTCGCCGAACATGTTTGAGGTGAGGATCACGTCAAACTGCGCGGGCGCGAGCACGAGTTGCATGGCGGCGTTGTCCACGTACAGATGTTCGAGCTTTACTTTGGGGTGATCCGCGGCGAGGCGCGTGACCGTCTTGCGCCAGAGCTGCGACATGGCCAGCACATTGGACTTGTCCACGGAAGCGACTCGGCCTTTCCTGGTTTCCGCGCGCGCGAACGCATACCGCGCGACGCGCTCGATTTCTCCCGTGGTATATGCGCCTGCGTCGGTGGCGCGTTCTCCGCTCGGATCGCCCTCCAGCCGGTGCTCGCCGAAATAAACGTCGCCGGCGAGTTCACGGACAAAATCGATATGCACGTCGCTGGCGCGTTCGGCCCGCAGCGGCGAAAGGCCCCGGAGCGGAGCGTGCAAATCAATCGGGCGGAGATTGATGTACAGTCCCAGCGCTTTGCGCAACGCCAGCAAACCGGTTTCGGGTCGCTTGGCGAGCGGCACCGCATCCCACTTGGGTCCGCCAATCGCTCCGAGAAGAATGGCGTCGGCGGCCCGGCAAGCGGCGAGCGTTTCGGCGGGCAGCGGTTCGCCTGTCGCGTCGATCGCGCAGCCGCCGAAAGGGAACTCGGCGAAGTGAAACTCGTGGCCGAATTCCGCGGCGCATACCTTCAACACGCGCACGGCGGCCCGCATGATTTCAGGGCCGATGCCGTCGCCCGGCAGGAGGACGATTTTTTTATTTTGAATGGTCATCGTTTTGTCGCGGGCCGATACCAGATCGTTCTCCGTGCAATTCCCACCCCGCACGAAGTGAGTTCGCGCCAGCCCAAGGCCAAATAGTATAGTCCGGATCGTTCCTCCTGTCAGGGTGAGGCGGCCGTGATTCGCGTTGTTCTAGGTGCGCTTTCCTTCCGCCGGGCGGCGCGAAATTCGCGCTTGACACGGAGAGCGAGGCCGTATATTACTAAACCGAATGGTTAAGTATAATCGAGGACTCGACGCCACCTTTCAAGCGCTCGCTGACCCAACTCGGCGCGCAATTGTGGCGGCCCTTGCACGCGGCCAGGCCTCCGTCACGCAGCTGGCCGGGCCCCACCGCATGAGTCTGCCGGCGGTGATGAAGCATCTAGGAGTTCTTGAGAATGCTGGCCTCATCACGCAAAGAAAGTACGGACGCACGCGCCGCTGCCGGCTCGCCGCCCGGCCCTTGAAAAAAGCGGAAGCCTGGATTTCCCAGTACCGCGCGTTCTGGGAAACACAGTTCGACGCCCTGGATCGATACCTGGCTCAACAGCCGACGGAGGTCTCGGAATGGCCAAAGAACAATTATCCCCGGAAACAACGCTGAAGCTGAGACGAACTTTCCAGGCGCCGCGCAAGAGAGTCTTTCGCGCCTGGACCGATCCGCTGGAGTTGGGGCGCTGGTTTGCCCCTTCCGAAGAATATTCCGCGCTCGTCCCTGTGCTGGAATTGAAGGTGGGCGGAAAATATTGCGTGGAGATGCACCACAAGGACGGCAATGTCCACCGCGTCTCCGGAACGTATCGAGAGATCAAGCCGCCCGAAAAAATTGTGTTCACCTGGCTCTGGGAGCACGATCCGAGTACGGACGAGTCACTGGTCACAATCGAATTTCGCGACCTGGGGCCGTCGACCGAAATCCTGCTCACGCACGAGCATTTGCCGAATGTGGAACAACGCGATAAACACGAGCACGGCTGGCAGGGTTGCATCGATTCGCTCGCAAATTATTTGAACATGTAAGCCTTGGAGCTTGTGGAAAAAGTACCTTGTGTTGTCATTCCGAGCGAAGCGAGGAATCTCTCTTTGGTTTAGACGCAAGAAAAGAGAGATTCCTCGGCACGCAGCGTGCCTCGGAATGACAAGGATTTCACTTTTTCTGCAAACAGATAGTGGACATTGAGGTTCGCGAAGATTTTAAATCTCAAGAACAACAAAGGAGCAACTATGGCAATCGTCGATTCAATTCTGATGGAGATTGAACAGGAAGCGAAAACTACGCAGCGCGTTCTCGATCGCATTCCAGAGGACAAACTCGCCTGGAAGCCACACGCCAAGTCTTACTCGCTCGGCCAATTAGGGCTGCACATCGCGCGGGGCCAAGGTTTCCTCGCGGATGCGGTCAGCAAAGATTCGTTTGAAATCGGCAACATGTCGCAGCCGGAACCACAGAATAAAAAGGAAATCCTGGACGCGTTCACTCGGGGCACCGCGCACGCCAAGCAGACCCTGGCCAAGCTGGACGATACCCGAATCATGTCCACCTGGACGGCAACCAGAAACGGGAAAGTACTCATGTCCACGCCGCGGATTGGTTTTATTCGCGCTGTCGTGATGAACCACTTCTACCACCATCGCGGACAACTTTCCGTCTATCTGAGGCTGCTGGACGTGCCCGTGCCATCGATCTATGGCCCCAGCGCGGACGAAAACCCGTTCGCGTGATTTGTTTGGCAATTCGATTTGCTGTAGAACAGCCACTCCTGGCTGTCCGCTTTGGGCCCGCTGAGATCGTGGGGGGGACAGCCCCGCCGTGGCGGGTGGCTGTCCTACTAGAATTCGGCCCGAACGGTTTGGGAATCAGGGTTGAGGTTTGCCGCGTACCGGATATTCCTTCGTAAATCCGGTGCGCTCATTGGTCATCGTGAAGCTGCCATCCGCTCGCACTGACATCTTGATGTAATGGCCGTGATCGGTTTCATTGATGTTCGCGAGAAACTGTTCTGGTGAATTGTGGTCCGCGCCGCCTGCCGCCGAGCGGTGGATCTGCCAGAAATCCTCGAGCCCCGGCGCATCATGAACGGTTTGCCAGTATTCGGGCGAACCGCCTTTTCTCTCGCCGTTGTTCATCACGGCGACGCGCGCGCGGATAGCGTCCACAAATTGCGGCGCGCCGGAATGCGGATCTCCGTGGCGCGTGGTGTGAAACACGGTCATCGTGCCGACCAGATTATTCGGGCAAGCGAGCGCGTGCTCCTGATTCCAGGTCAGGTCGCCAAGATCGACAAGCCGGAAGCTGCCGTACCGCACGACGATTCCCACCGATTCAAAATTTTCCGGCGTGGCGTCCTGTTCTTTCAGCTTGGCGTCGCGGCACAGCGGATTGGGCGCTCCGGCTCCAGGCGCTCCCGCCATCGGCTCCTTGATCACCTCGCCCGCTGAGGAAACGACCTGCACATCAAGGCCCTCGACGGGAATCCGGTCACCGGGCTTCGCCGTGATCGCGTGCGCATGTTCGCGAATGGGCAGGTACGACACTAAGGGAGCGTCACGCCCCGCTTGCATCTCGACCGTGTAAGGGCCGTGGTCCACAAAATGCCGGATGGGAATGCGATGGGCGAGTTCCGCCGCGTTTCCGGCGTGATCCCCGTGAAAGTGCGTGATCACCACGTAGTCAAGCACGCCGACATTCGCCAGCTTCAAGACCGCCATGATGCGGTCCGCGTCGCGCGTGATGCCCGGGGTGTTCGCTTCCGCGGGCGGCGCGCCTTGATTGCCCGGAAATCCCGTGTCCACCAGCATCGATTGTCCCGACGGAGAAACGAACAGCGTGGCCTGCCCGCCTTCCGTATCCAGGAAATAAATATCCAACGGCTTTTTCTGCGCCGCTTGCTGCGCGCGGATAAGGGAGCAGGGAACAAGCAGAGCCGCCACAAGGAGGGACATCCTCAATCGCATGGAAATTCACCTCGGATCTTTGAGATGGCAGCTATGGAAGGTGATTCTCGGACAATTGTCCCGGGGAAAGTAGCACAGACTTCAGTCTGTGGGGTTTCGTTCGCGAGCCCGCCCCGCACGCGCCAGCCAGGATCAAACGTAAAACCACAGACGGAAGTCCGTGCTACTAAAATTCCACAAATGATTTACTCAGCCGCGACCGGCGTTTCACTGCCGCGCTTCCGCATCACCAGGTGCGCGATAGCGAGCAGATCGCGATTGCTCACGTTTTTCGATGCATCGGCCAGCGTCACCACGCGCTTATAACATTCGTCGAGCTCCTCGCGCGTCGGCTGGTAGCCCAGATCGACGAGCGTCGCGCGCAGCGCGTTGCGCCCGGAATGTTTGCCGAGCACCAGTTGCCGCTTGGGAACGCCGACCGCTTCAGGGGAAATGATTTCGTAGGTGAGAGGATTCTTGAGGATGCCGTCCTGGTGGATGCCGGCTTCGTGGGCGAATGCGTTCGCGCCTACGATCGCCTTGTTGGGCGCCAGAGGCGCACCCGTAATTTCAACCAGCAAGCGGCTGGTGGCAAAGAGCTGGTCGAGACGGATATTGGTGCTCACGCCGAGCGTGGCCTGCCGCACGTTCAGCAGCACTACGACTTCTTCCAGAGCGGCATTTCCGGCGCGCTCGCCGATGCCGTTGATGGTCAGCTCGAGCTGGCGCGCTCCCGCCTGAACCGCGGCCAGGGAATTCGCAACGCCCATGCCGAGGTCATCGTGGCCGTGCCCGCTCAGGGTAATGCCATTCGCGCCGTCCAGATACTCGATCACGCGTCGGAACATGGCCCCGTATTCCTCGGGCACCGCGTAGCCGACCGTATCAGGAAGATTGATGATCGTCGCGCCGGCCCGGACGGCCCGGCCGACCGCCTCACAAAGGAAACCGATATCGGTGCGGCTCGCGTCCTCGGCGGAAAATTCGACCTCCGCGCAGCGCTCGCGCGCGTAGTGCACGTTGCTCGAGATGGCTTCGAGAGCCTCTTCGCGCGTCAGGCGCAGCTTGTAATGCAGGTGCAGATCCGACGTCGCGAGAAACGTATGCAGCCGGGGATGCGCCGCTCCGGCGAGGCCTTCGAGCGCCGCGTCAATGTCATCGCGCCGTGCGCGCGCCAGTGCCGCCACCGTGCAGCCGCGAATTTCGCGGCAAACCGCACGCACGCCTTCGAGGTCTCCTTGCGAAGCGATGGGGAAGCCGCTCTCGATGATGTCCACGCCGAGCGATTCCAGCTGGTGAGCCATGCGGACCTTCTCCGGCACGGACATGGAAAATCCCGGGGACTGCTCCCCATCTCTCAGCGTCGTGTCAAAAATGCGTACGATCTCCATGGCACTCTCCCACACCACCCATTTCACACGGGAACGGCAAGCAGATCAAATTTATAATAGTTGTGAGTTCTATAAAGTGGAATTATATCAAAAGTAGCGCAGGCTTCAGCCTGCGGGGTTTAATCCTTGGCAGGTAGGCGACAAGCTTCGTTCTTGCGCTGTGTGCAATGGCCGAAAACCGACAGGCTAAATAGGCTGCGGGAAAAGTAGTTTATTTTGTCATTCCGAGCGAAGCGAGGAATCTCTCTTCGATTTAACCCCATGAAAAGAAAGAGAGATTCCTCGCTTCGCTCGGAATGACAAAAGGGGTGGGGCCCTTTTTCCGCAGCTTGTAAAGCCTGTCCTACCTGGGAATGATCGCAATTACGTCGCCTTGAATCGCTCGTCGATCTCCACCTGGTAGCCGGCAGCAAGGCGGTTCGTTTCATTGGCCATGCCCACGACGGCCATGAGTTCGTGGAACATTTCGCCGGTCATGCCTTTGCTCTCGGCGGAAGCGGTGTGCGAAGCAATGCAGTAGGGACACTGGTTGGTGACGCTGACGGCGATGTAGATCAGCTCCTTGGTCAGCGCGTCGAGAGCGCCGGGCCCCATAATTTGCTTGATGGATTCCCAGGTGCGCTTGAGGGTTGCGGGATCATTTGCCAGCGCCTTCCAGAAATTGTTGATGTAATCCGTCTTGCGCGTCGCGAGGATATCGTCGTACACAGCACGGACTTCTGGACCTGCGCTCTCATATTCAATCAGGCGTTGCGTAGCCATAACGCCTCCTTTTCAAACGTGTGGAGATGCGTGAGCCTTCTCGTGTTGAAAATCGACGGCGGGCAGTGAGTATTCAATTCAAATCGCGCGAAAGCATCAGCTTCAAAGTCACTTTGTCGGCTCCATGGGTCACGCCAAATCCGATGCCGGTTTCAACATTCAGCCACTTGTTGTTGCGATCCATAACGGCCCAGACTTCGTGGAACTCGTCATGTAACGGGAGGAATTTTCGCAGGGGCCCGTCATCGGAATACTCCTCGAGGGCAGCGGCCCATTTGTCATTGAAGTTATAAGCGACGCGCGTTGCCGGAACGAATTCGAGGTTTCCAAATCCGCCGGTGTAGTCGGTATCCACGATCGGGTTGAAAACGATATCCCACGGATGCAGGTGCAATCCCACGATGGGCCGGACCTCGGAGGTGATATGCCGGGACTCCCAATACGAGTAATTTACGCTGAACTCGAAATTGACGCCGTAGAAAAATGTGTGATCGTGGGCGTGCGGCCGCACGAACAATTCGCGGACCTTGAAGCCGTTAATCGTCCCGCCGCGCCCTGGGGAGTAAATAGTGTACACCGGCATATAAAGTCCCTGCTCGAACCAGTCGGCGACCCCGTAGGCCCACTCGGCCGTGCCGTTGAACGAGTGGTTGGCGATGATCCCGCCGGGGAAAGCGGGAGTCGTCCGCCCGGCGGGCGTAAAATTGCTGTGAATCATGAGATTGAACTTGCCCTGGTCTTCAATTTCAGCGTCATAAACTTGGATCTCGTCGGTCTGCGCAAAAGTCACCGCAGGGGCGGCGAACAAAGCGAAAGCGATCCATCCCAACACGAAGTAAATATTTCTTTGAAGGAATTTCATTTTGCCCATGTTCTCCCGGTAGGCTCAGTGTCCATCATTTAGTATAATTCCGGACCGGCCGGCAATGGTTGAGCGATGCCCGTCATTATGCGGTGGCGCAATTTCGATCCGTCATTCTCCCACCGCCGTAGCGGCGGGGCATCACCGCCTCGAACTTCACCCCTGGCGAAACGTGCCGAGAATAACTCAGCCCGCCCATTACGGCAATTGTCCTTTTCAGATCGCAACGTGCTGGAGTATTATCGTTTCACGATATATTTGAATTTATGGCCAGGACGCACGCAATCTCGCTTTCGTTGGGCACACGGCAATGTCCGCTGTGCGGAAGCGAAGATATTTTGCGCTCTCACCGGCGCGGTGTCCTGGAGTGGACCATCCTGCTTCTCCTGCTCCTGAGGCCGTTCCGCTGCCGCCAATGTAGCGCCAGGCATCTGACTTTTTTCTTTCGGCGGCGGTTGAAAGTAGCGAGCCCTGACGCCGCCGAGCCCGCCGAAGAGTAATTTTTTACCGGCTGCAAATTCAAGCGCGCGGGTGCGCCTTGTCGTAGACCTCAAGCAATTGGCGAATCGTGGCATGTGTGTACCGCTGCGTGGTCGAAAGCGAAGAGTGTCCCAGCAATTCCTGAATCGCGCGAAGGTCCGCGCCATCGGCAAGCAAGTGCGTGGCGAAGGCGTGCCGCAGGGAATGCGGATGCAAGTCCCAATTCACGTTGGCCAGCCGCGCGTATTTTTTGACGATGCGCGCCACCGACCGCTGCGTCAGCCTCGTCCCCAGATGGTTGAGAAACACGGCCTGCCGGTCGCCGCGTCCCCCGGCCTTACGCAGCATCTCCTCGCGCAAGGGCTGATAGGCTTCGAGCGCTTGTTCGGCTTTGCCGCCGTACGGGACGATGCGTTCCTTGTTCCCTTTGCCGCGCACGCGCAGCATGAGTTCCTTCCGGTCCACGTCGCCAAGATTTAGTCCGGTGAGTTCGCTGACCCGCAGCCCGGACGCATACAGCATCTCGAGAATCGCGCGGTCGCGCTTGACCATCAGGCGGCTGTCGTCGCCCGCGGACGCCTGCTTGCCGCGCCGGGAGCCGCGCACCGGTCCAGCCACCACGCTATCGAGAAACGCATTCAGATCCTCGGCGCTCAGAACCGCGGGGATGCGCTTCGGCAGATTGGGAGTCGCCACCATCCGCGCCGGGTTCCGCGCGACCTTGCCTTCCCGCACCGCGAATTTAAAAAAAGATCGAATCGCCGCGAGCTTCCGGGCAATCGAGGATTTTTCCAATTTGAGATCGTGCAGGTGCGCCACGAATTCGCGGATCATCAGGTGCGTGACTTCCTGGGGAGATGGCATCACCGTGCCGGGCGGCGTCATGAACTTGAGGAACTGCCCGAGGTCATTGTCGTAGCTGCGGATCGTGTGCGGGGAAGCATTGCGAACCGCGTGCAAATAAATCAAAAATTGTTTTACTGCGGAATCCATTTCCCCCTGCCGGACCGCTAGGTTTGCGGCTTCGCGCTCGCAACCTGGAAAGACCGCGGTCATTCCAAAGAAACGAAGACGCGGCGATTTCGCGGTGCTGCTCCGCCCCGGTCAGAGTGGCCGAACTTGGAACCTGTTCATGAGTGGGCCGTGCCCACAGGCTCGGGAACGGCTGCGGCGGGGATTTCCGGAATCGCCCCCTCCCAATCGCAACCATCTTTGATGCAGGTTCTCACCGCGCCCAGCTTGCCGCGTTTTTCGACAATGAATGCCGCGCCGCATTTCGGGCATGCCTCGGGGATCGGCAGGTGCGGCGTCGTGAAATCGCATGCGGGATATTTGTTGCAGCCGTAGAAGACGCGCCTGCGTCCCTTCCTGGCGACTCTCTCCAACAGTTCGCCCACCTCACACTTCGGGCACTTGATGCCCAAAGTCTTTGCGCGGATGAACTTGCACTTCGGATAGCCGGTACAGCCGGTGAATTCACCGTACTGGCCGTGCTTCTTGACCAGCTGCGAATCGCACTCGGGACATTTTTCATCGAGCAGTTCGTCCGGCTGGAGGGCGCGCCGCGTGCCGGCCTTTAGGCGGCGCGTCGTCTTGCAATCCGGATACCCGGTGCAAGCCAAAAACATTCCCCAGCGCCCGCGCTTGATGATCATCTCGCGCCCGCAGTTGTCGCAGGCTTCGATTTTCACCGCGCCATCCTCGCCCTCGGGAGGCAATTCCGGCGAGAGATCGCGAATGAAATCGCAATCCGGATAGCGCGAGCAGCCCAGGAAAAAACCGTGGCGGCTGATGCGTTCGAGCAGTTCGCCTTGCCCGCACTTCTCGCACTTTTGTCCCGTGGGAATCCCCGCTTTGTAGGATTCCATCTCGCCCTTGGCTTGCTCGAGGTCCGCCGCGAAGCGGCCATAGAATTCCTTGACGGCCCTCTTCCAGGGAAGTTTTCCCTCTTCGATTTCGTCGAGTTCCTCTTCCATGCGCGCCGTGAAGCCCACGTCGAAAATATCCTCGAAGCTCTTCACCAGCAGGACGCTCACTTTTTCGCCGAGCATCGTCGGAGCAAACCGTCCCTGGTCCTTGGTGACGTATTCCCGCTCGACGATCGTCGAAATGATGGACGCGTAGGTCGACGGACGCCCGATGCCTTTTTCTTCCAGCTCCTTCACCAGCGTTGCTTCGGTGTAGCGCGGGGGCGGTTCTGTAAAATGCTGGTCGGGGCGCAACGTTTCGAGACGCAGGGTATCGCCCTCCGTGACCGGCGGCAACAGAGCCTTGTTCGCGTCCGCCTCGCCCTCTTCGTCATCCTCGGCCGACACCTGGTACACGGCCAGGTACCCATCGAATTTCTGCACTGAACCTGTCGCGCGAAACGTGTAATCGCCAGCCGTCACATCGACCGTCGTCTGATCGAACACCGCCGGCACCATTTGGGAGGCCACAAACCGCTGCCAGATCAGCTGGTAGAGCCTAAACATGTCGTCGCTCAGGAAAGGCCTTACATCCTCAGGCGTGCGAGCGGCATCGGTCGGGCGAATGGCTTCGTGCGCGTCCTGCGCATCCTTCTTGGACTTGAAGAAATTCGGCTTCTCGGGCAGGTACGGCTGTCCGTATCTGGAGCCAATCAGGCCCCGCACCTGGTCCAGCGCGTCATTTGAAACGCGCACCGAGTCCGTACGCATGTAGGTGATCAGCGCGACCGAGCCTTCCTGGCCGAGCTCCACGCCTTCGTAGAGCCGCTGCGCGAGCCCCATAGTGCGCTTTGCGGTGTACCGCAAGCGATTATAGGCGGCTTGCTGGAGCTTTGAGGTCGTAAACGGAGGCGGCGAGAAGCGGCGCTTTTCCTTCTGCGTGACGCCAGCCACTTTCCATTGGGTTTTTCCTGCCGCGGCCACAATGGCATCCGCCTCGGCCTGCGTGCGGACCTCGATGTCCTCGCCCTTATATTTACTAAGCTTTGCTTCGAACGCGGGCGGCTCGCCCGCAGCCAAAATGGCATGGATCGTCCAATACTCCACCGGGACGAACGCGCGGATTTCAACCTCTCGATCCACGATCAGGCGCAGCGCCACTGTCTGCACGCGTCCGGCGGAAAGTCCCCGGCGCACCTTGTCCCACAACAGAGGAGAAATTTTGTAGCCGACCAGGCGGTCCAGCACGCGGCGCGCCTGCTGCGCGTCCACCAGGTTTTCGTTGATCTCGCCGGGATGTTCGAATGCCGCCTTGATGGCTTTGGACGTGATTTCGTTGAACATCACGCGGAAAATGTTTTTTCGAGCAATGACCGGCTTGCCCTTGGCGACGACCTTCCTGACGGGCTTCTTGGCCTTCTTCTTACCCTTCTTGCCGTTCCCGTTCGCTTCTTCGATCGCCTTTTCTGCTTCCGTGGGGAATTCGAGCTTGGGTCCGCTCAACACTTCGGCCAAGTGGGAGCAAATAGCCTCGCCTTCGCGGTCCGGATCGCCCGCCAGATAGACGGCATCGGCGGTGGCGGCGGCTTTCTGAAGTTGCGTTACGACGCTCGTTTTGTCCGGATTGACTTCATACGTCGGCTCAAACCCGTGCGCGATATCAATGCCCAGCACCTTTTTGGGCAGGTCCATGATGTGCCCGTAGGAGGCCTTGACGGTGTAATTGCGACCCAGGTATTTGTTAATCGTCTTCGCTTTTGCGGGCGATTCGACGATGACCAGCGATCTTCCCATGACTTTTTTGTAGTCCTGAACGCTCGCCGTGGCGAGCGCTTTTCCCTTTCCGTTCTTCTAGCGTGGCCCTCGTTCACACTGTTTGTCAACGCTTGATAGATGCGCGTTGTGTCCTTAACGATTCTATGCGCTGCGGCATAATTGCGTAGAGGCTTGTATTTTCAGCAGGTTGGCAGGCAATCTCTGCGTTTGGTATTTCGCGCCGGCTCCACGGGAGAGACGCCGCTACAATAGGATTTTGATGAATTGCTTTCCCGGCATCTGCCTGACGATCCCCTTCATTTCCATTTCGCACAGCGCCGCCAGAACTTCCGAGGAGTTCAATTCCGCCTTCTCCACCAGTTCATCCACATGAATCGACTCATCCGTCCCCAGCAGGCTGAAGATTTTCTTCTCCACGGGAGACAGAGCGTTCTCAAAGAGGGATGCGCGTTCCGCGCTGGTGGTCGCCTCGACGGGGAACAGTTCGGCGCGGATTTCCGTCGGCAATTCCTCGATGACGTCTTCCCAGGACGTCACCAGCTTGGCGCCCTGCTTGATCATCTGGTTCGGGGCAAAGCTCACGTCCACTGTGACGTTCCCTGGCACGCCGTAAACTTCGCGGCCAAACTCCATCGCCAGCCGCGCGGTGATGAGCGAACCGGAATACTGCGCGCCCTGCACCACCACCACGCCAAGCGATATCCCCGCGACAACGCGATTGCGCACCGGGAAATTCTCGGGGGCCGGATGCGTGCCCAGCGGGAATTCGCTGATCAGGACGCCGCGCTTTTCCACTTCCGCGAATAATTTCTTATTCTCCTTCGGGTAGATGACGTCCACTCCCGTGCCGAGCACTCCGATCGGCGCCCCGTGAGAAGCCCGGCAAGCGCCTTGATGCGCCAGGCTGTCTATGCCTCGCGCCATGCCGCTGACGATCGTCAGGCCTCGCTCGGCCAGGTCATGCCCCAGCCGTTCCGCCACTTGATTGCCATAAGGGGTCGGGCGGCGCGTGCCCACCATCGAAATCGAATGCCGGTTGAGCACGCTGGCGTCTCCACGGACGTAGAGCAGCGGAGGCGGATCGTATATCTCGAGCAGCCGCTGCGGATATTCCGGCTCGTCCCAATTCAGCAAGCGGCAGCCTAGCTTGCGGACCTGCGCGAGTTCTTCTTCGGCATCCTTGTGCGCGCGCTTGGATTGGATGGCCTGCGCGGGCGCGGTGGGGAGATGGCACGCCTCGAGTGCAGTGAGGGAGGCGCGAAAAACTTCTCCGGGCGACCCGAATTGGCGCAGCAATTTCCCCGTGAGACGCGAGCCAAGGCCCGGCGTCAGCGATAGTGACAGCCAATCGAGGGAAGCATCCAGCTCCACGGCAGCAGTGACGCTACTCTTTTGTCACTATTCGTGTCAAGTTGTTACTGGCGGAACTTGGTGGCGCAGGCTGAAGAGCCTGTGTGGTAACTCGATTTCGAACACGCCAGCGGCTAAAGCCGTGTTGATTCTGCATACTTTACGGCACGGCTGAAGCCGTGCCCTACAAAGATTTCACAGTTTCCACACAGGCTCTGAAGCCTGCGCCACTGGTCCTGCCGCCACACATTGGAATTGCATTCAGCGAGTACATGGATGTGGTCTAGGTGGCTTGTGGTAAATCCGGGCTAAGCAAGCCCCTCAATGATTCGGATGTCGCGCTCGGCGGCGCCATCAATCACGCGGCATGCTGCCTGGTAGGCGGGGCTCTCAAAGGTGGTCGTCGCTTTCTGGACGCTCTCGAACTCTATGACAACGGTTCGCATGTTCTTTCCCGCTTCGTAGGTCTTTGTGGGTAGCCCTCGGCCAAGGAAGCGGCCGCCGCCGCTTTTGATGGCGGGTCCCGCCAACTTCGCGTATTCGACAACCGCATCGGGGTTCGAGATCGATCGGTAGAAACAAATCCAATATCCTTTGGCCATGGGGCTCTCCTAGTAGGAATAGTTCATCGCATTGCAGTTGATTGACTGTCGGGCAGCGGGGCCTATAACCCCGCGCGTTGACCGGCTTCCCTTCTTCAAGCGGAAAAGTCTACCGTGTCTCTTCTTTCGTCGCAAGAAGGCTCACGCAATTTCAATCCGGCTTGCGATGGCCCGCCATCCGGAAACTCACCGTTTCAGGGAAACGCCCAGGAAAATCCGGCTAGCAACGGGCTGCCCCTCGCTGAACGCGGGAATGAACTTCCAGTTCGAAGTTGACTTGATGAGTACCTCGTCAATCGATTGAACGTTTCCCAGCACTTCGACGGACCGAACTTTACCCGCCGAATCAATCACCAGCTCCAGCGTCGACTCCGATTGCGCCAACTCCATCTCCATTGGAGTTGCGGGAGCTGGCCGCTCCATCAAAATGGCCTTGGGCGGGGTTATTTCTAGTTTGGGTTTAACACCTTTCGGCCCCACTCCTGGAGTCGCCACAACGCTGGTTGTCCCATCGAAAATCTTCACATGTATTTCATGGCCGGTTGAAACCGCGGTTGACACGCCATCCACTTGTGAGCGGATCCCGCGCGCGCGCACGTTCAGGAGTGCGGATCGAATCCGGTCATAATCCGCAGCGGGCCACATCTCGGCCAGCGATCGCCAGGCTTCCTGTTCACGGCCGCTGTAAAGGTAGGACCACACGATTTCCAGCACCTTCACTTTCACGCTTTGCAGACGCGTTAGCCGACCGGGCTTTGAGGCAGCCGGGAACTCCAGTTTGCCATCGCTGCTTTTGAAATCGCCAAGATCCTGCGGATTGAGCTTGGCCCGCTCGTCAGCGATTTTCTGGTCAAAATAGGATTGGAACTCGGAACTTACGTCCAGCAATCGGCCGCGCACGAAGCGGAGGACGATCGGCGGCGCAAAGTCCAGATCGCGCAAGGGAAAATTCTCGAAGCCCTCCACCGAAGCGGCATCGTCCGTCCAGATTTCGATCCGGCCATCCAGATCGGTGTCCGCAGCGCTGAAGTACTCTCCGCCAGTGATACTGCGCAGCAGCGCGGGCGGTTCTCGAAGGGAATAAATTCTGTATTCCATGCAGCATTCGGCCCTCGATCTTTTCACTTGAGCTGCGACAACGGGCACGCCCACGCCCAGATCCACGCCAAATATATCGATATCCAGTTCCGAAGCCGCCTCCGAGACCACTAAATTTTGATCGCCCCAATTGAGCGCTGCCTCACAGACTCGCGTCTCGAGTTCCCCGAGCCTGGACGCTCCGACATGCACTTTAACGCCTGTGGGGAACTCCTCTTCGAAGTAGCCTACGCCTCCACGGCAGACCACATCATGGCCTTGGGCTTGGCAGACGCCTGACGTCAGGCCGGAAAGCAAGAATAATGCCAGCGCCACCGCACCGTACCGAAATTGAAATGGCCCACTATGCATGCGATCAGGCGGTTGACTGGATGAATTCTCCGAAGTCTTGCTGCGGGCGTAGGTTTGGCAAATCTTTGCCATGGCTTCAAATCTTTGGCTTGCGCTTCAAGCGGATTGTGCCATAGAAACCTGTCCCAGCGGGATCGGCAAGGTTCACGAAAAACTCGCGTTCCGCATCCTTACGTTACGGGAGTTTGAAGAAGTAGACAATGGCTTGCATAAGGCCCGGTTCGTTCAAAGTCGCAGCAACTTGACCAGCGTGCCGCCAAGGACAGCTTCCTTTTCGGCGTCGCTGAGGAACGGCGCGTTCAGGATCAGGTCCACATTGGAATGCCAATTGAACGGCATATCGGTTCCAAAGACGACCTGGCTGGTGCCGACCTCCGCCGCGAGATGGCGCAAACCCTCTTCGGAAATAATGATCGTGTCGACCAGAACCTGGCTCTTCAGGTAGTCGCTCGGCAGCTTCTTGTTCGCGCAATCGGCATTGGGCCGCACTTCACAGGCGACTTCGGTCCGCCCGAGATAGGACGGCAGGTAACCGCCTGCGTGCGCCGCGCAGATTTTCAAGCCGGGGAAGCGGTCGAACGCTCCGTTGACAATCATGCGCGTGAGGAAAATCGTGGTTTCCAGGGGGTTTCCAATGATATTGCCCAGATCGCCTCTTCCCTTGAGCGCATCTTTCTGGAGGACATTCTCGGCGCCCTGAGGATGCATGAAAACCATTACGCCAAGTTCCTGCGCCTTGGCCCAGAAGGGGTCGTATTTGGGCAATGAAATGTCTTCCCCTTGGACGTGCCCGCCAATGGCCGCGCCGCGAGCGCCCAGTTTCTTGACGGCGTACTCGAGCTGTTCCGCTGCCAGGTCGGGGAACTGCAACGCGACCGAGCTAAGCGCAACATAGCGGTCCGCATGAGCGGCGCACCACTCCGCGAGTTTTTCATCTTGAAGCTTGACGATTTTGGCTGCGAGGTCACGGTCCGTTGCCCCATAGAACCAGAAGCCGTTGATGCTCAGCACTTGAACGTCGATTCCCAGTTGGTCGATGGCGCGGATGCGATCCGGCCCCATGAGGTTCGGTCCGCGCGCACGAGGGCCGGCATTCGGGGCGAGATTTGTGTCCTTGACGACGTCCCACACTTCCGGAATAACGCAGTGAGCATGCACGTCAACGACTTTCACGCGGCGGCCCGCCACAAACACTTCCCGGCGCTTTACGGGAGCTGCGGGCGCGGCCGGACCTCCCTGGAGGGCGGATTCGGCGAACGCGCGTCCCGTCAATAACATTCCGGTCGTCGCGCCCGCGATGGTTTTCAAGAAATCCCTGCGATCTCGCATGCTTCGCTCCATTCCATCATCCCCGGCATACGGGCGGCGCGTTATTCCTCCGCATCCGGGGAGCATCGAAAAAATATTTTTCAGCCTACATCACTAGCTGATTGAATTGCCGTAAGTAAACCCCCTGGCGAGGTGGAAGTCAAGAAGCTGCAATCAACGGTAACGGGTCAGTCTTCGGGAGATTCCCGCGTCAGAAAAATGCATGCGGGATGCAGAGGGGAAGTCCGTGTGTGGAAATGCGTGGACTCCCCTCAGGATGGCGCGATCACTCAATCGGACCAGGCGAGATAGCCGGGGACGATGAGGTTGACCAACGGCACGATCATCAAGATGCCCCACCAGTTCGGTTTGTGCCGCGCCTCAGCGATGGCCATCCAGACGAGGATTACGATCACGATGTTGACCAGCGGGATCAGGCACAGGATGAACCACCACGCGGGCTTCTGGGCGATATTGAGCATCAGGAAGACGTTGACGATTGGAATCCAGGCGAGCCAGCCGTTCGGGGTATTCGTCTTCGTGGCGATGGTCATGAGCGCCAGAGACACGTAGACGTAGAACACTGCAAAGAACAGCAAAAACGTCGTTCCAAACATCATCATAATCTTCGAGTCCATGAAGTTCCTTCCCCCGGCGATATACGGAATGACGCCGCCGGCACGATCGAGCCGGAATTTCCGATTTAGCCGGATTTCCTTTTTGGGGTCGAAACGGCAACGATTGTACACCCACTTCGCCTGCTCGCGACGTTGTGGAACGTTTATCTGGAGCGCTCACACCGCTCCGTGATCCGCCCAAGGCAGCGCAAATTGGCCGATGTTCTGTCCCGCTTTTGCAACACCTCACCATCCCTCAAATGAAGCCGCTGTACGTTCAATCCGATGCGAACCGGACCAACTTCCGCTATCCTTCGGCACCGACAGCAGCGCGATCCGACCTGGCATTGCTTCATGTCAGGATAATTGATTGATGGGCGATGCGTCATTTTCCGAGGATCCAACTCCACGGGGCCTTAACCCTGCTCAATTCCAAAATTCAGGCTGGAGATTCATGACAGACATGCGCTGGAAGGAAGAATCGGCAAACCTTTCGAGAAAGGGATCATTTGAGTTTCTTGCAGGAGAGTCAGCGTGCAGAGCGTCAATCGATATTCACACGGCGTTGGCACGTGGGGGGACTCATTGAAAATGCGTGCACTTGGATTTTTGAGGCAGGTTAGGAGCGCGCCCACGAACCCGATTTCTTCAGGCCGCCGTCCCCGCAACGCAACCCCCAACCTGCGAAGCTTGATTCGGTAGCATGTTGGATTCCATTTCCGACTTCTTGAATCACGGTCCAAACACATAATATCCGCACATCCCGGTACCGGCGGAATGCAGCATTTTGCGCAATATGAGACACCCTTTGGCAGCCTTACCCAGTAACGCGTTCCACTCTCTGAAACGCGGGGAGATTGCCCGCCGCAGAAAAAAGATGATCAGAAAATATCAATTGCAACTCTATTTCCGCGCAAAACGATAGGCTTGCCGAAGTCTCTTTGCGAGCGTACGGGACGCCGCCCGGGCTATGCTATAGTCAATTGTCCCCTGGCGTCTGCGAATATGGGCAAACTGCGCATCTCCATTGTGGAATTCCTGAATACCGCGCCGCTGGTCTGGGGCTTCACGGACGGGCCTCTGGCGGGCAAATATGAACTTCTGTTTGCGGTGCCTTCCCAGTGCGCGGAGGACTTGCGCGCCGGTCGCGCCGATGTAGGCATCATCCCGTCCATCGAGTACCAGCGCATGGACGATGTCGTCGCGCTGCCGGGAATGGCAATCGCCTCGAAGAACGAAGTCCGCAGCCTCCTGGTCGTTTCCAAAGTGCCGATCGAGATGGCGAAAAGTTTTGCGCTGGACACGAATTCGCGCAGTTCGGTGGGTCTCGCGCGGATTCTCAGCCGGCGCCACTGGAATATCGATCCTGAATTCATCGACATGCCGCCCGATCCGGAAAAAATGCTGGCCCGCGCCGACGCGGCGCTGGTGATCGGCGACCCCGCGCTGCGCTTGCGGCTCAGCGTGGATGCGCTGCAAGCGAAAGTTCCGGGAGCGGACGGCTGCGGTTGCTGCGGCGGCGAGGATGAACAGCCGATCAAGGGCATCGAAACTTTGTTTGTGTATGACATTGCGCAGCAGTGGCGCGAAATGACCGGGCTGCCCTCCGTGCTGGCGATCTGGGTGGCGCGGCGCGGCGCGATCACGCCCGAAATCGCCGCGGATTTTCAGGCGTCGCGCGAATATGGCCTGGCGCGCATCGGCGAAATTGCCGAGGGCGCTGCCTTGAAGCTCGAACTTCCGCCGCGCGAGCTTGAACGCTACCTGACCGAGAACATTGATTTTTCGCTGGACGAGGAGAATCTGGCGGGCCTCCGGCGGTATTATGAGGAGTGCGCGCGGGCCGGATTGATTCCGCGAGCGCGCGAGGTGGAATTTGTCGACGGCGTGAGCGTCGCGCGGTAGGCTCTTCATGGCAATTTTTGTAGCGCCCGCCTTCAGGCGGGCACTTTGGATCCAAGCACATGCCCGCCTGAAGGCGGGCGCTACAAATGGATCGCAAACAAAGAAGGAATTTCATCCATGGGACTGACACAACAAGAAGCGCTCGACCTGTTTCGCTCCGATGACCTGGTGGGGATCGGCATGGCGGCGATGGAAGTGCGCCGCAAGAAAACCGACCCGCGCGTGGCCACGTATCAGATCGACCGCAACATCAACTACACCAATTTCTGCACCGAATACTGTTCGTTCTGCGCCTTCTACCGTCCGCTGGGGTCAAAGGAAGGCTACCTGCTCTCTTTCGAGTCGATCTACGAAAAGATCGAGGAAATGCTGGAACTCGGCGGCACCGGCATCCTGCTACAGGGCGGACTGCACCCCGACCTGCGCGTCGAGTATTACGAAAATCTCCTGCGCTCGCTCAAAGAGCGTTTCCCGCAAGTCCATCTGCACTGTTTCTCCGCGCCGGAAATCGGCTGCATCGCCGAAGTTTCCGGCTTGAGCGTCCGGGAGACGATCTCACGCCTCATGGCCGCGGGGCTCGACTCCATCCCCGGCGGCGGCGCGGAAATTCTCGATGACGAAATTCGCGCGCGCATCTCGCGCCTCAAGTGCACCTCCGACGAATGGGAAGACATGCACCGCGTAGCCCACTCGCTCGGCATGCGCACCACCGCCACCATGATGTTCGGCTGCGGCGAGGAGTACCGCCATCGCGTCAATCATTTCGAGCGCTTGCGCCGCATTCAAGAAGATACCGGCGGCTTCACCGCGTTCATCCCCTGGATGTTCGCGCCGGACAATACTCCGCTCGGAAAGAAAATCCCGCAAGCCACCGCCGTCGACTACCTGAAGACGCTGGCCATCAGCCGCCTCTATCTCGACAACATCGATCACATCCAGTCCAGCTGGCTCACGCCGGGAATCAAGGTCTGCCAGGTGGGACTGCAATTCGGCGCCGACGATGTGGGCAGCATCCTGATCGAGGAAAACGTAGTCTTCGCCGCCGGCGTCCGCAACCGCACGAACGAAGCCGAACTGCGCCGCATCATTCAAGATGCAGGCTACATGCCCGCCCAGCGCGACACGCTCTACCGCTCGTATGTGCTGAAGCCGCGTGCGACCACAGTTGAAACTGCGCTAGCTTGAGGAATCAATTCGTGGCTGTTGGGTTCGCTTGCCTTTTGAAGGCGAGAATTTTTGTGGTCATGATCTGCACCGGTTCGTCGTGCTGATTGAAGGTGAAGCAGCGCACGGTCACCACGCCCCGGTCGGGCTTCGAGAGCGACGGTTCGATCGCCAGGACTACCAGTTCTACTCGGAGCGTGTCCCCCGGACGCGTCGGCCGGGGCCAGGAAATTTCGCCGCCGAGGCCGACCGCTCCGCCGGCCAAATGCAAAGCGTCAACCATGAGGCGCATCGTAGCCGCCGAAGTGTGCCAACCGCTTGCCGCGAGCCCGCGAAACACGCTTTGCCGCGCCGCCGCTTCGTCCAGATGAAACGGCTGCGGATCAAACTCCGCGGCAAAGGATTTGATCCGCTCTTCCGTCATCCGGTAGGTGCCGGCGGAGAATCGCTGGCCCACGTTCAGTTCCTCGAGGTAAAAAGCCTTGGCGGCGGGGTTCGATTTTCTTGCGGGCGGCGCCGGAGCAGGCTCGGCCTTGGCGGAAGCGTAAGCGGGCTTGACGCCCTTCGTGCTGTCGAGCGCGGCGTTGGCCAGGTCGTCCGCATCGCGGTTTTGCTCGCGCGGCACATACTGAATCGAGAAGGCTTCCAGGCTTGCCGCTTGTTTCTTCGCGCGCTCGTGCAGCGGGCGCAAATCCGGATGCTTCACTTTGTACAAGCCCTTGATCTGATTCACGATCAATTGCGAGTCGCTGTACACGCGCAGCCGGCGGATTCCGCTGGCCGCCGCGTAATCGAGCGCCGCGATCAGCGCGTAATATTCGGCGACATTGTTGGTGTGGCGGCCAATATATTTTCCGAGGGACTCGTGCGTCGCGCCGTCGGGACGCCGTATCACCACGCCGTAAGCCGCCGGGCCGGGATTCCCGCGCGCCGCGCCGTCGATATTGGCCGTGTACGCGCCTTCGAGCCGCGCCGACGGCGTTTCAGGCTCGGCGAACAACTTTCCGGATGCTTTGTGAGTGGATTTAATCATCGAATCGATACGGCGCGATTAGTTTTCACGGGCGGGAGTACCTGGCGGATCGCCGGCGGAGGCTGCCGCGGACGCGGAAGTGGCCGGGGGGCCGGGCGCGGCCGAGTGATCCGCGTAATACAGAATCCGCGTGCACGTCTCGCAGTGGAAGAATCCATCATTGCTGTCGCGCTGCAATTGCTGGATCACGTGCGGCCGGATGTGGACGCCGCATTGGCCGCAGCCTTCGCCGCGGATTTCCGCCAGGGCAATGCCCCCGTGGCGCTTGGCGATGCGCTCGTAATGGTCGACCAAATCTTCCGGCACAGCGGCAATCGCGGCGGCGCGCACCGCCTCCGCGGCGGCCAATTCCTTTTGTGTGGCGTTGTACTCGGCTTGAATCGTCTGGCGTTCTTTGCTCGTGGCCGCGTCGATTTCTTTCACCGCCGCCTCGGCGGATTTCACTTGCCGGTCGTACTCCTCGCCGGAAACCATGCGTTCAAGCAGGCGGTCCTCCGCCTTGGCCACTTCGCTCTCGGCGTTCTGGATTTCGTGCAGGAGTGCTTTATATGCCTCGTTGGTCTTGACCTCCGCGCTCTGATTCCGGTATTTCTTCGCGCGCTCTTTCCACTGCTCGACGTCCATCTCGTACGTCTTGCGCTCCTTAAGGCCGGTGGTATGCGCTTCCTTGGCCGCGGTGACTTGCTGCCGTGCAGACGTGACGCGCGCCTCCACTTCTGCCAGGCGCTTCGGGAACCGGGCCACTTGCTCGCGAATTCCGATCAAGCGCAAATCAACGGCTTGCAATGCAATGAGTGATTTTAGGTGGGGGTGCATCGACACAGCATTTTAGCACAGCCGCTGCGCGGGGCAGGGAACGCGTTTCTGCATGGGCAGTGAGTTCGTTTGATTTGTGGACGCGGCGAGAACCTGCCCGCCCAAAAAACGGGCGGCCTCTACAAAACCGGCTGCGTCAATGCGTTGCGGTTTTGTAGAGGCCTCTCCGTCCCGCGCTCCTCGGGACGGAGAGGGCACGTTTCCTTTATTTTTCCGGCTGCGATTCCCCTTCACGAGGAAGGTTTGTCGAACTGTCCGGAGACGAGTTTTGGTTTGTAGGACGAGCGGTCGCGGTGGCAGAGGTCCCGATAGAATCGCCGTTGACCACAATTTCAACGCGGCGATTGCGCTGCCGCCCTTCCGGAGTGTCGTTCGTTGCCACGGGCTCCGCTTTGCCGAATCCCTGGGCAGTGATCGAGGACGGCGAAACGCCCTGTTCCCCTAGAAAATCCTTAACGGAATCAGCGCGCTGTTCCGAAAGCTTCACGTTGAATGCGTCGCCGCCCACGCAGTCGGTGTGCCCTTCGATCTGCATGGTCAGTCCCGGATGCGCCAGCAAAATTCCTGAGACCTTGGCCAGTTTTTCCCTTGCGCCGGGTTTCAAAGTGAAACTGCCGGTGTCAAACAACACGTCGGACATGTTTACAATCAGGCCGCGCGCGGAATCATTGGTCTGCAGGATGGAGTTCAACTGCGCCAGGAGTTGCGCGCGCATGTCGGTTTTTTCCGCCTCCGCTTTTGCAGCGGCCTGCCGGGCTTTTTCCGCTTCGCTTTCCGCCGCCTGCTTTTGGGCGAGCGCCGCCTGTTGATCGGCAACCGCGGCCTGGCGTGCCCGGTCCGCATCTTCCTTGGCCTTGCCCGCATCCGCAGCAGCCTTCATGGCCTCTTCCTTCATGCGTTCCGCGTCCGCCTTGGCGGCTTCGGCCTGCAGGCGGGCCTGGTCGGCTTCCTGCCGGCGATTCGCTTGCTCCTCCGCGTCGGCGCGGGCTTTTGCGGTGCGCTCCTCGGCTGCTCGCCTGTCCGCGTCGGCTTGAGCCTGGGCGTCTTCTTCCGCCTTCTGCTTCACGGAGATTACGCGCGCCTCCTCCGCGGTCTGCACAGCGTCACGCGCCATGGAGATTACGGTCTTCTTATCGCTCTTGCGCCCGTAGGCATCCTCTGCCTCTTGCAACTGATGATCGGCTTTCGCGATCGTGGAGGCCGCGTATTTTCCGGCATTGGCATTTTTCGCAATGCGGACCGCATTGCGCGCCTCGAAAAGTTCAATCGGAGTCTTGCGATCGATCCCGAAGATCACGTTCTCAATCTTCGTGTTCGAGGAAGAGTACACGCCGTGCGGGACCAACTCGTACGTGGCGCCGATGCTCTCGCCGCCCGTGTCACCCGCGTTTTCTAGGACCACTTCATCTCCCGGCTGGGAAACGGCGAAATACGGTTCGGCGGTCACCACCATTCCGAAGGTCTGCATGTCCGTAATGGCCTTGACCTCCGCACTGCCGCTCTTGACCTGTACTTCGCCGAGGTTTACGGCGCGGCCTTGCGGAGAAACTGCCCAGAGGACGTACGTCAGGTACTCGAAGCCAAACTTGGTTGCCGGTTCCATAGCCTCGAACTTCACGTCGATTTCCACGCGATTCCCTTTGTTCTCAATCTGGGCATCGCCGCTGCCCCCGGGCATCAAGTTTGTACCCCGGAGGGAAGCTTTCACGATACCGCCGCGCCGGTAAGTGACCGCCTTAGCCGTGCGGGATACGGCTGAGCCGTTGCTCGGCGATGCTTGTCCGTGCGCGTTTGCGGCGCCCAGACCGAGCACGCCGAGGAGCGCGAGGCAGACCAAAGCGGAATTGTGGAAGCGCCTGAATTTGGCGCAAAAGAGCAATGGGTCAGATTGAGAGGGCATAATCTACGCCTTTAATATCCGTAGCCTTACTAGGGTAGCAAACCTTGTGGACGCTGAATTGCCTTCCGATATGAGAGTTGCGAAGTAATTACCCATCAGATGAACTTGATCAGGACGTTCAGAAGGGAGGAAGGCCATCCGTCCGTTAACATTAAGACCCCTGACGGCACGATTGCGTTTACGTCTGAAGGACTCCGCGCTATCTTAATCAATTACGAGAGGAGCGTATCTTCGGGGAGACAATTATGGATATTCCGGATTACTACGAATTCCTCCAAATCAGCCCCAATGCCGAGCCCGACACGATCCACCGCGTTTATCGGTTTCTAGCGGTCCGCCTTCACCCGGACAACCCGGAGACCGGCGATGCTGAAAAGTTCTTCGTGTTGAAGCAAGTCTATGACGTATTATCCAATCCAGTGCGCCGCGCCGAATACGATGCGGCTTACAAAAAGGAGTCGCCCCAGCCGGTTCCCCTATCCACTTCGATTGATTTTATGGATAGCATGGAGGGCGAGTTGAACCGGCGATTGGGGGTGCTGGCGCTGCTATATATTCAGCGCCGCACAAACCCTTATGCCCCGGAAGTTTCTCTTCTCGAGGTTGAAAGGCGCATGGGTTTTCCCCGCGATTATTTGGAATTCACGAGTTGGTATCTTCGAAACAAAGGTTACATCACCCGAGCGGACAACTCAGATTTCACGCTGACGGCGGAGGGCGTGGACTTCGTGGAATCGCAACGCGTGAATATCCCGATTCTGAATAGATTGCTGACCACTGGGACGGGATCCCCCACCACAGATGGTGTGGCGGGGCCCAAGGTCTTGACCCCTCCTCCCACGCCTATCATTGTGCCTCCCCCCACGCCGATCATCGTGCCTGAGGGCAATGGCGCATCCAAGGGGCTCGGCTCAAACGCGGATGATGACGAGTGATGGATCGCGTTTGCCCTCTGAGCTGCGGAAGCGGCCATCACTTAGTGAGTCGTCGGCCACTCGAAAGTTATCCCCGGACAAAAATTGCTCGCCGGTGAGTTGGAAATTTGGCGGTGTCGCTGCGCTGGCGATTAAAAGCGTGATTTGGAAAATAAGATTTGAACTTTGAGATTTGTGAAAACCGGAACTTTCGGGGCACTGCTGAAGTTTTGTGAAGATTGATTTTCACCAGTCACCAGTCACCATTCACGCGTCACCCGGCCCCTCAATCGCCCTGGTGGACTTCCATAGTCTGATCGATCGTGAACGTCGGGAAGTGCGGCGGCGTAACGCCCGCGGGGTTTTCCACAGGCGGCGGGGTGTAGGTTGCGGTAACGGTAAAGGTATTGCCCGAAGGTAAAACGGAGTACGTGTAGCCGTCGCGGGTGGTGCGCGCGATGTTCATCGTGCCGGTGGAAGCGAGCGTTGGCAGGTCGGCGTAAGAACCGTTCTGCGTGTAATACATCCGCTCGGCCTGCGCGATGGCCACCAGGTCGTTTTTCACGCCCACCAGGCTGATGTTTTGCGTCACCACCATGCCCGGGCCCGGCGCGTCCTGCTTCAAAGTGTACATGTAAATGCCGAGGCCGATCGCGGCAAGGACCAGCAGGCTGGCGAGTCCCTTCATAGAATTCTTTCCTCGATAGAAATTATACGCTGGTGGTGATTTTGTGCGCCGGAGAGCGCGCCGAGTGTGCAGTTCCCGGCAACCCCCCATCTCAATTGAGATTTGATCCTATTATCGACTATAGTGCCGCTGCCCGGCATTGAATGTAGCAGCTGCATACCTGGACTTCATCTAAGGTGAACACTATGAAAACGCTTTCACGGGCGCTGGCGAGTGATTACATCGGGATTTCAAGCAGCCGCGGCATGCTGCTCCGCCGTTCCTATTTTTCCTGCCTGCTTTTTCTCGCTGGGATTTTTGTCTGGGTGGCAGCTTCGGATTCGCCGGCTTTTGGAGCGACGCCGGCGAGCGGTCCAGCCGCTTCCGCCGCCAGCATTATCGGGAAAGATGCGAAACTGAATGGCACGCCGATGCTCGCCGGCGCGACGCTTTTCCCCGGTGACGTCATTCGGCTTGGCGAGGACTCCACGGCGGCGCTGCGATTTGGAGACGGTTTGGTGCTTGCGGCTCCGCTCACTGAGTTGGTGGTCGAATCCCAGGGCGTGAGCTTGCGCAATGGGCGCCTTCAGGTGCGGGCAAGCGGGGAAGAGCTCTTCTCCATTTCCGGTCCGTTTTTCCATGTGAGCATCGCTGCGTCCGGAGGCGTACCGAGCTCGCGGAGATTCGTCTGGGCGGCATGCGTGCGCAAATTTCCGCCGTCGCAGGCGCTGCCGATCTGACGGCCGCAGGGAGTGCAGCGCCTTACAGGGTGCACGCCGGCGAGACGGCTACTCTGGATGCTGCCGGTGCAGACGCTTCTCCCGGCCAAGGCGCCGCCAGCACAGAGGCGGGCCAAGTTTCCCGCCTCGTCCCGCAAGTGCAGATCGACCGCGCGTCGCAACACCTCGTGGCTGCGGTTTCCGATCGCGTCTACTGGAATGACGGCCTGCGCAGCGGCCCCACCGGGCGGGCGCACATCACGCTGAAGGATGGATCGCAACTGAACTTGGGGTCGGATTCCTCCCTGCGCATCCTGCAGCATGACGCCCAGGCGCAACAGACTTCGCTCGACCTGCTTCTCGGGCGCATGCGCGGGAAAATCACTAAATTGGCGCGCCCGGGACCGAAACTCGAAATCCACACGCCTGTGGGAGTCGCGGGACTGGTGGGTACGGACTTATCACTTCTGGTCACGGACGACTATGTGGAGATGGTGGTATTCGAAGGCGCGGTAAGCTTCACTACTTTGAACGGGCAGTCCGTCACCGTGACCGCAGGCAACAAGCTTCGCATTTCGAGGGCGGGAGCGTTCGAAGGGCCGACCCCCGCAACACCTCAGGAAGCGCAGATCGCCAAGGACCTCACCGATATTCTAGGAAAGGCTAACCAGGCTCCCGTCGTCGCCGCGACGCGTCCGATTGCTCCTCTCGTGGTTATCTTGACCGGCAGCGCGGTTGCCGTAGGCATAGGCGTTTGGCAGGGCACGCGTCCGACGGTTAGCACCGTAATTCCATAGCGAATCCTTCCGCTCCATAGGCGCGGCCACTCCTTCCACTACTAGTCCGCGCGGCTCCGAACATTTGCGGCAGACGGGAAACGACTCAAGTATTTGCAGCAGTGCCCACAATATTTTTCAGGTAAGGGTGGAACTGCGGGCAGGTTCACGGTAAAGTAGCGCGGAATGTGCGGAATCTGTGGTGTCATTGGAATTCAGCGGTCCGAACTGGCCGAAGAAATTACGCGCCGGATGATGGGGGCGCTAGAGCATCGCGGCCCGGATGAAGAGGGACTCCTGGTGGCTCCGTCGGCCGCGCTCGGGATGCGCCGCCTCAGCATTATTGACCTGCCCGGTGGGCACCAACCCGTATTCAACGAAACAGGCGACGTCGCGGTTGTTTTCAACGGTGAAATTTATAACTTCCCGCAGTTGCGCAAGACGCTGGAAGGGCGCGGCCATGCGTTCCGGACTCATTCGGATACGGAGGTCATTGTCCACGCCTATGAGGAGTGGGGCGAACATTGTTTGCGCGAGCTCCGCGGGATGTTTGCCATCGCCATCTGGGATGCGCGTTCCTCCGGCACGTCGGGAGAAGCGGCGCGTCGCGCGCGCATTTTTCTTGCGCGTGATCGGCTGGGAATCAAGCCTCTGTATTACGCGGTCGCGGATGGCGCTCTCCTTTTTTCCTCTGAAGTGCGTTCGCTGCTGGCCAGCGGCCGGCTCCAGCCGCGCCTGTCGCCGGATTCTCTGGAGGCTTACCTTACGTTCGGTTCCGTAGTCGAGCCGTGCACGCTGGTCGAAGGTGTTTTCTCTGTTCCTCCAGGGCATTGCCTGGCCTTTTCCGCCGACGCTCCACCAGCAAAGCCGTCGCCAAACCCGTACTGGGTTTATTCCGACGCCGTGCTTCAACAGGAAGGGCCGAAGCCGAAAAATTTGCAGGAAGCCGCAAAACTATTACGCCCACTGCTCGAAGAAACCGTCCGCGACCACCTGATCGCGGACGTTCCTTTGGGAGTGTTCCTTTCCAGCGGACTGGACTCTACCAGCCTGGTTGCGCTTGGCAGCTGCTTCCAGAGCGATTTGCACACATTTACCGTTGTATTTCCCGAGCAGAGGTTCAGCGAATCCAAGGTTTCGCGCCAAACCGCCAAACGCTACAAAACTCGACATCAGGAAATTCTCCTGGCCCCGGAAACCTTGGTGGCCCAGTTGGAGGATGCAGTCAAGTCACTGGACCAGCCCACCATGGATGGACTGAATTCCTATTTTGTGTCGCGAGCCGCTCACCAGAGCGGTTTGAAAGTGGCTCTATCGGGCCTTGGCAGCGATGAGATTTTCGGAGGGTACTCCACATTTGTATCGACTCCCCGGGCTGCGTTTGTGGCCAGCCTCGGGCGATGGATCCCAGCCCCTTTCCGCCGCCTGACCGCCGGCGCGGCCGTCCGGATTGCCGCCGGCGATGCGGTGCGCAAGGCTGCCGCAGCCTGGCGTTCCCCCAGGGACTTCCCGCATGCGTATTATTTCACGCGCCTCTTGTTCACTCCTTCTCGTGTACGGCGCCTGCTCGCCCCCTACTTCGAATCCGATCGGTATTCCGGCAGTCATGAAAATCCCTGGCGGGAGCGGATGCGGGAAACGGCGCGGCAGGCCGGACAGCTTGATTCCTTTACTTCGGTTTCCTGTTTCGAATTGCAGTCGTACATGGTGAATACGCTTCTGCGCGACACTGACGCCGCCAGCATGGCCAATTCTCTCGAGGTCCGCGTGCCTTTCCTCGACCACCGCCTCGTGGAGTTTGTCGGCCGGCTGCCGAGGAGCGCGAAATACACGGTCGATGTTCCGAAATCCTTATTGGTCGAGGCGCTGTCCGACTTGCTGCCCGATGAAGTCGTCGGCCAATCCAAGCGAACATTCACTTTGCCGTGGGATGTCTGGCTCAGAGGTTCCCTTGGAGTGCGTCTATCGCAGGATTTGGCGAACCTCACGCCGCCGTTGCGGCAGTACCTGAATCCGCGCGCCGTACGGGGCGCCTGGCAGAACTTCGTCATCGGCCAGACCAACTGGTCGCGTCCCTGGAGCCTGTATGTGCTCAATGAATGGGTTCGCCATCACGTGGCGGATGCGGCGAACCATCCAGTCTCGACCACAGATGCCGTTCACACCGCCGCAGCTTCAGCGGCAGCCTCGAACCCGCGGTCTTGAGGGAAAGGAAAATCACTCCGGATGTACACCCTGGGAATCAATGCCTACCACGGCAATTCCTCCGCGGCGATCATTGCAGACGGCCGCCTGATCGCCGCCGTTGAAGAAGAGCGCTTTAATCGAGTGAAGTACGCGGCGGGGTTCCCGTCGGCTGCTATCCGCTACTGCCTTGACTCGGCTGGCGTTACGCTCCGTGAAGTCGACCACATCGCGATCCCACGCAATCCCTGGGCGCGCCTAGGGACAAAACTCCTTTACGCTCTGAGGATGCCGAGTTTTGCCGCTGAAAGGATAAAAGTGATGGGCCGGTTCGCGGGAATTCCAGAAGCGCTCGCGCGGGCGTTTGATGTCCCGCCGGGCGAGATTCGAGCCAGGTATCACCGCGTCGAACATCACCAGGCGCACCTGGCGAGCGCGTTTTTCGTTTCTCCGTTCGACCAGGCCGCGCTGCTGTCCGCGGATGGGCTCGGCGATTTCGCCAGTACGATGTGGGGAACCGGCCGTGGCAATCGCATGCACATCGAGGGGGCGATTGCGTTTCCCCATTCTCTGGGCATGTATTACACGGCCGTTTCTCAATACCTGGGATTTCGCAAGTTCGGCGACGAATACAAAGTCATGGGCCTGGCCGCGTACGGTGAGCCTGCCTACCTGGACGAGTTCCGCCACATTGTCCGCAGCAACGGAGGCGTCGGCTTCCGCCTGGGACTCGACTACTTCAAACACCATCGCACCGGCCCGGAAATGACTTGGCGCGATGCCGATAAGACTCCCGAGTTGGGTGCGATGTATTCCGACTATATGGCCGAACGCCTTGGACCTGCGCGCGATCCCGCGGCTCCGGTCGAAAAGGTGCACCGTGACGGCGCGGCCACGCTGCAAGCGCGCTTGGAAGAGGTCTTGTTCGAAATGCTTCGCGCGCTGCACGCCCGAACCAAGCAAAAGGCCGTTTGCCTGGCCGGCGGGGTGGCGTTCAATTGCGTTGCCAATGGGAAAATTTTCGATAAGACGCCGTTCGAACAAATTTTTGTGCAGCCCGCCGCGGGAGATGCGGGACTCGCGATCGGGGCTGCTTATTTCGTTCATCATCAGATCCTCGGGCAGCCTCGTTGTTTCGTCATGGAAGATGCCTACTGGGGGCCAGGCTACTCGCAGGAACAGACGCGCTCGGCCGTCGCTGCCAGCCGCTTGCAAAGCCAAGGCTTGGAGATTTCAGAGCTGGACGAGAAAGCGATCGCCAAGGAAGCGGCGAAGGAAATCGCCGATGGACAGATTCTCGGTTGGTTTCAAGGGCGGGCCGAGTGGGGACCGCGCGCGCTGGGAAATCGCAGCATCGTCGCCGATCCGCGCCGGCCGGACATGAAAAACATTTTGAACGCCAGGATCAAGCACCGGGAAATGTTCCGGCCGTTTGCCCCGTCGGTCCTTGCGGAAGCCACGGGAGAGTACTTTGAGAACTCCTATCCGTGTCCCTTCATGACACAAGCCTATTCCGTGCGGCCCGAGAAACGAGAAGCGATCCCCGCGCCCACTCATGTGGACGGCACAGGCCGCCTCCAGACCGTGACGCAGGCAGCGAACCCTCGGTATTGGGGGCTGATCCGGGAGTTTGCCAATCTTACCGGCGTGCCCGTGGTCCTGAATACCTCGTTCAACGACAACGAACCTATCGTGTGCCGCCCCGAGGAAGCCATCGAATGTTTTCTGCGCACCAAAATGGATGTGCTTGTCCTGGGCGACACCCTCGTCCGCAAACCAAAGTCCCCCGAGGCGCCGCGCAGGACCGGCGAGTAGCGATCTTGCATCATTGCGGTTTTGCTCCTGCGCTTGTTTCTTTTCCTTACCGGATGAGCCTGTGCATATTCTTCTTCTAAACGAATATTTTCCGCCGGACACCAGCGCCACGGCCAAGTTCGCCGCGCTGGTCGCGGAAGCCCTCTCGGTGAATCACCGCGTGACCGTGCTGGCGGGCCGGCCGAGCTACGATCCTGCTGAGCGTCATCCGCATTACTTTTTGAGGCGCGAAGTCCGCGGCAATCTGGTTATCGAGCGCGTGGGCTCGACCGCCTTTCCGCGCTTTCAGATGCGCCGCCGCGTCTCGAATTATCTAACGTATCTTTCGCTGGCGATCCCGAGGGCCCTCTCCATCCCTTCCGACATCGTGCTGGCCATGACCGACCCGCCCATCGAAGGAATCGCAGGCGCTCTCGTGGCCCGCCTGTCAGGCCGTCCGTTCGTGTACAACATTCGCGACATGTATCCGGACATGGCCGTGGGCGGCTCGATCGTCCGCCCCGGCAGTTTCACGTCGCGATGGGAGGCGATGCATCGTTGGGCGCTGCGCCACGCGGCGCGCGTCATTGTTCTTGGCGAGGACATGCGCGACCGCATCGTCGCGAAAGGAGTCGATCCACTTCGCGTTGTAATCTCCCGCGATGGAATAATCATTCCGGAGACTTTGCCGTCGCCGGAAAATTCTGTGGCGCGCGAGATTCGTGGCGATTTCCATTTCGCGTTGGTTCATGCGGGGAATGTAGGCTTCTATGGAGCCTGGCAAACTCTTATATCGGCGGTCCGAATATTAGAGAAGGAAGGCGTGGGACTCGTATTTATAGGTGAGGGAGCGATGAAGCCCCAGGTCGAGGCCATGGCGGAGGGATGCCGCGCGGTTCGCTTCCTGCCGTTTCGCCCGGCAAGCGAAGTACCGCTGGTGCTCTCTTCCGGTGACATGCACGTCGTTACGGTCAAGAGAGGGCTCGAAGGCGTTGTCGTGCCGAGCAAGTTGTATCCCACGCTTGCCGCGGGAAGGCCTGTACTGGGAGTCGCTCCGGAAGAAAGCGACGTGGTGCGTATTATTCGGCGGGCCGGTTGCGGCATTGCCGCAAATCCGGACGATCCGACAAGCGTTGCGGAAGCGATCCGAAGCGTGCTGCACGACTCGGAAAAGTTGCAAACGATGGCGCGCCGTGCACGGGAGATTGCTTTTTCCTATGATAGAGTGAAACAGCTGAAAATTTTTAGCGAGACGCTCGAGGAGTTAGTTCGCGAATGACGCTGGCCCAAATGATGTGGATGAGAAAGACAATCCTGGCGACCGGAGGGATCGAGCCAATTTGCAGCCGGAGGTCTTCAGCATAGATGGGTCCACTCGCCCGCACAGCACGATATGTCAAAGCATACATGGGAATTGGCGGGCTAAATCGGCGGACCGCTTCGCTAATTGACCGGCCCGAGGAAATGTTGGCGGAGACAGCCAAATACTGCGATGCCTTCCTCTTTCCGTTCCAGGTTCCAGAGGAATTTGTGCGGCTGTTGGAAGACGTGAGAAGACTGAATCCGCAAACGGTACTTGAAATTGGCACTCACAGGGGTGGGACCTTATACCTCTGGGCTCGTCTGGCCCGGCCCGATGCAATTCTCGTCAGCATAGATTTGCCTGGCGGCAAGTTTGGAGGCGGTTATTCGCCTTTTCGCGCTCCCATTTATCGGCGATTCGCGCAGCAGCGTCAGAAGTTACACTTGATGAGGGCCAACTCTCACGGTGAATCGACACTCGAGAAAACCAAACGGCTGCTTGCCGGACACCAGATCGATCTCTTGTTCATCGATGGCGATCATGCGTATGAGGGGGTCAAAAAGGATTGGGAAATGTATTCGCCGCTTGTCCGTTCAGGCGGCCTCATTGTTTTTCATGACGTGGCCGGGAATTACGGAGAAACTCAGGTGAAGGCATTCTGGGACACAATCAAAACAAGCTATGCCCACAAGGAATACATGGCGCACCCTGAAGGACTCTACGGCATTGGTGTGCTGCAGAAATAAGCCAACCGGCCACTTTCCTTCGTTGTACTGGCGAGCAACAGGAAACTGACACGATGTCGAAATGAGTCACTCCCGTTCCGCGAAGACTTGAAACGTGCTATCGAATAGTATTACAAAGATAGGGGCCGTGCGCACGTCGAGGCGATCTTAAAGAGGATGCTGACCGGGCGCTGAACCCGGTGCTTTCATGAATACGAGCCTGATTGCATTTGCCGTTGGTTTGATTGCCTCCATGGGACTCACCGTTCCGGTGCGGCAGCTCGCTCTCCGCTTTGGGATGGTGGATCATCCGGGCCCGCGCAAGGTGCACGTCCAGCCGATGCCGCTGCTCGGCGGCCTGGCGATTTATTTGGGCGTGCTGATCGCGCTGCTGGTGTCGATGGACGGCCCCGCGCTGACGCAGGTGATCGGCATTTACGCGGGCGCGACGCTCGTTGCCGTCGTCGGCATACTAGATGACCGCGGCCTGCTCCATCATCAAATCAAGTTGTTCGGAGCCATGCCCGCCGCGGCTGTCATCCTGCTTGCTTCGGGCATCCGCGCTCAGGTTTTCTCGAGCATTTGGCCGGGGAGGCCGGGCGTGTGGGCAGATACGGCGTTGACTCTGGTCTGGGTCGTGGGAATCACCGCGTCCTTCAGCATTTTGGACCATATGGATGGCCTTTGCGCGGGCGTCGCCGCCATGGCTTCGCTCTTCTTTGCGATCTTCGCGCTCGAGAGCGGCCAGCTTCTGGTCAGCACCATGGCGGCAGCGGTCCTGGGAGCCGCCGCCGGATTCCTGCGCTGGAATTTCAAGCCCGCGAAAATTTTCATGGGGGACGGCGGCGCGATGTTTCTCGGTTTCCTGATGGCGACCCTGTCCTTGAAGTTGCGGCCGGTCGTTACCGCCGGTCATAACGCTGCGTGGCTGATCCCTATTTTCATTCTCGGCTCGACGATCTTTGACACCACGCTGATTTCCATTTCCCGTTCCCGCCGCGGTTTCCTCCCCTTCACGACTCCGGGAAAAGACCACACCGCGCACCGCCTCTCGAATCTTTTCAAGAGCCAGCGCACCGCCGTTTTGCTGATGTACGCCCTCGGCGCTTTTTTCGGCTTGCTGGCCTTGGCGATCAGCCATCTGCCCGCGGGGCCTGCTTACGCCGTGGCCGCGCTCGCCGCCGTGGCCGCGCTCGGCGCAGTTGTTTTGCTCGAGCGCGCGCCCTACGAGCGACAAACGCCGAAAAACAAGCTTGCCGCATAGTGCCTCAGTGTCGAATTCTAAATCGATATCAACCCGAGGCTGATCTGAAGGGATCGATCCACGCGGCGCATCGACTCGGAACGGATCGTCCCCAGTCGTCGGGCGAGGCGCCTCTTATCCACCGAGCGGATTTGGTTAAGGAGGATCACCGAATCTCTCGTAGTCCCGCCTTCGCCCGCCGTCAAAAGAACCTCTGTGGGATAGAGCGGTTCCTCGAATTGAGACGTAATGGCGGCGACGATGGTCAAAGGACTATGGCGATTCGCGATATCATTCTGCAGGATCAGAGCTGGCCGTGTCTTTCTGATTTCAGCGCCGATCACGGGATCAAAATTCACGAGGTACACTTCACCGCGCCTGGGGTAATTCACCGCCCGTTTGTGTGCCATGCCTCTTCTTCCAGGAAAAACGACTCTTCGGCCAAATGAAGATCACGTTCCGCCCGGCGCAACGCTCCTTCCTTCAGGAGTTTCCTCAGGTTCGCGCGGCGCGCGTCGGTCACATAACGCTTCACCGCCTTGTCGATCAGGCGGCTTCGATTGCCCTTTTGGCAGACCCGGTCGATGAGTCGAATCGTTTCTTCCGGCAAGGTGATATTGATGCGGAAATACATCGTATGAGCGCCTCCGTTCAGCTCCAGAACGAATATACACATTTAGGATTTGTATAACAAGCGGCGCCGCTTTGGATATGCCACCCGTCTGGGATCTTTGACACCACGCTGATTTCGATTTCCCGTTCCCGCCGCGGCTTTATACCGTTTACAACACCGGGCAAAGACCACGCCGCGCACCGCCTCTCGAATCTTTTCAAGAGCCAGCGCACCGCCGTCTTGCTGATGTACGCCCTTGGCGCTTTTTTCGGCCTGCTGGCCTTGGCGATCAGCCATCTGCCTGCGCGGCCGGCTTATGCGGTCGCCGCGCTCGCCGGCGTGGCAGTGCTCGGCGCAATTGGTTTGCTCGAACGCGCGCCCTACGAACGCCTGACCCGCGCCAAACTAAACCACTAATTTCCACCTCCATTTTTTGATCCTGGCGGTGTGAAATCTAGACTCCCACCTATTGAAGAATCGAATAAGGATGGGCTACACGGTCTGGAATGTGCAGGAAGGAGGGTTGAATGGCACTATACATGCTATATACTTGCACCTATGGCGACCCGCGAAATACAATGCGTACTGTTTCCCTTTGATATCAAGCCTCAAGTTTCCGTTTCGGCTTCTTCTACTTTCATTCCCAACATGGGACTGCCGGTACATCGTTGGTTCCGATATAGTGCTGGTTTTTCCGCTGCATGGGCAGAAACAGTTATAAGGTCCATGTGCGGACCGGTGCGTGTGTTTGATCCATTTGCTGGCTCGGCCACGACGCTGCTTGCGGCAGAGGCTTGTGGGGCCGAAAGCTGGGGCTTAGAAGCGCACCCATTTGTTTACCGGATTGCGCGCGCAAAACTGAGTTGGCGTACTGATGCGTCTGCATACCTGCGGAAGATGGACGAACTTAATCGTGCTGCAGCATCTGTTAAGCCGGAAATAGCAGGATACCCCGCACTGGTTCGCAAGTGCTATGGGGATGACGCACTGAAACAACTAGATACGCTGCGTCAAGCTTACGAAGAAGTACGTGATGATTCTCCGGAGTCTGAACTGGCTTGGTTCACACTAATTTCAATTCTTCGTAAAGTTTCAACCGCTGGCACGGCGCAGTGGCAATACGTTCTGCCTAAAAAGCAGAAGCGTGCCCCTGCTGGTGTTCCGTCTGCATTTGAAAAGTGCACGCGCGTAATTTATGAGGATATGCGGGAAGGTGAATCAACTACCGGTCCCAGGGCAAATCTGATACTTGGTGATGCTCGTACCTGCGAAGGCGTGCCGCAGCGATTTGCAAATCTTGTTATCACATCGCCGCCCTACCCGAACAACTATGACTACGCGGACGCGACCAGATTAGAAATGTCGTTCATGCGTGAAATTACTGGCTGGGGCGATTTACAGGATGCGGTGCGGCAATATCTCATACGTTCTTGTTCCCAACACGTACCGGAGAAATCAGTCCTGTTGCAAACAGTTTTGGAAACGCCCGAACTTCTTCCAATCCAGCCCGAGATAGCGCGTGTTTGCCATGAACTAGAGGAGGTGCGAGAATCTAAGGGCGGTCGCAAGACCTATCATCTAATGATTGCCTGTTATTTTCGTGACTTGGCACTTGTGTGGAAAGCTCTGCGTTCCGTTTGTGCGACGCCATCGCGAATCTGTTTTGTAATAGGCGATTCCGCCCCCTACGGCGTTTACGTTCCCGTCATTCCGTGGCTAGGTGAACTTGCGTTGTCGGCAGGTTTCAAGTCTTACAAATTTGAGAAGACCAGAGACCGCAATGTGAAGTGGAAGAATCGAAAGCACCGCGTGCCCTTACAAGAAGGTCACCTTTGGGTTGAGGGCTAAATAGTGGCAGAATCTCCAGCACATCGATTTGGACAAATAATCGGGGAAGTCCTCGAAGCAGCGGTTGTGCCTTTACTCTCTGCGTTCGCTGAGAAACATGGTCTTTATTTTGACAAGCAGGGTGACAGGCCATGCCGAGCGGGTAAAAGATGCACATGGCTTGACTTGAACAAGAACAAACATGACTTGGACTTTGTTCTTGAACGTGGGGGGACGCCCGAACATCTCGGTGTGCCCGCTGCGTTCATTGAAACAGCATGGCGAAGATACACAAAGCATTCGAAGAATAAAGCCCAGGAAATTCAAGGCGCCATTGGTCCCCTGGCTGAGACGTATAAGAACGCTCGCCCGTTTGTGGGCGTAATCTTGGCGGGTGTCTTTACTGACCCAGCGCTAACCCAACTCCGCTCACTCGGATTTTCGGTTCTTTATTTTTCATACGAATCTGTAGTTGCAGCATTCAAAGAGTTCGGAATCGACGCTACTTCTGAAGAAAACACCCCAGACTCCACATTTTCAAGAAAAGTGACTGCCTATGAGGGGCTCTCGAATTCCCGGCGCGCAAGTCTCCCCAAGGTCCTCTTGGCTACCCAGAAGAGGGATGTAGCGGAATTCATGTCCGCTCTTGAAAGGGTTGTATCACGTCAGATTGAAAGAATAATAGTCCTACCACTGCACGGCAAATTCGCGGAATTGACGACAATAGATGAAGCGATCAAATTCATCGAATCATACAAGGAAAATGCTATCGCACAGCCCATCGAAAGGTACGAAATTCAGGTTTGTCACAATAACGATGATTCAATCCGGGGGAGTTTTCGCGACAAAGCTGATGCAGTAGCATTTCTACGCACCTATCTGCCCGTTCCAGTCGTACTTGTTTCGAAAAAACCGTGACTTTTTCATTTCAGAATGCTTCTTTAAGGATTGCCTATTCCGGGTGCGGCAGGTTCTGAGGACTTTGAAAGCGCACCGGTTAGGTGGTTATAGGCTGGCATCATCTAAAGACACTTTTTTCCCCGTAGCTTGCGCCCGCGTGGCGGCCAGGGCGATGCGCAACGATCCCATGGCGTCGTCAATAGTGATGGGCGGCTGGCGATCGTTGCGCAAGTTGTCCACGAAGTTCTGAAGTTGCGCAGGGTAGGCGTCGCGGAATCGCTCCATGAAAAATGGCACGGTGTCGTGCGCGACCTGATTCTTGGTCATCACGAACAGCGGCGTCTCGCGGAGGTAGCCGATTCGCAGAGTGCCCGTTGTGCCGAGAATCTCCCCAAAGATGTCGTAGCCGTAGATGCCGCTGCGGCTGAGATCGACGACGCCGATGCGGCCGCTCGCGAACGTAAGCGAGACGATAGCGTTGTCGATATCGCCGACTTCATTGAGCTCCGGGTACGCGAGGGTTCCGCCGACGGCGGTGACCGTCGCAACCTCGCCCATGTACCAGCGCGCCAAGTCGAAATCGTGAATCCCCATATCGACGATCATGCCGCCGCTGCTCTTGGGGTTTGCGTACTCCAAAGAAGGGCGGTAGGGATCGCGCGAGGAAGACTTGAACACGATAGGCGTTCCAATGACGCCTTCGTCGACCTTTTTCTTGGCGGCGGCGTAGCCTGCGTCGAAGCGGCGCATGAAGCCCATTTGCAGGAAGCCATGCGTGCGCGCGACGGCGTCTTTCATTTTTTGAGTTTGGCTGAGCGACAATGCCGGAGGCTTCTCGCAAAACACGGGCTTGCCGCGCTCAAGCGTGCTGACGACGAGATCGCAATGCGTGTCGGTGGGGCTCACGATAATGACCGCGTCGACCTCTGGATCGTCGAGCATTGCGATGGGATCCATGTACCATCGCGGCACGCCCAGCTCGCGCGCTGTTTCCTCGGCGAGCGTGGCATTCGTGTCCGCCAAAGCCGCGAGGCGCACGCCGGCGACACGCGATGCCAGGTCACGCGCGTAAACGGCCCCGAGGCGGCCAAGCCCAATCAGGCCCACATTCACCTTCATCTTTTCCCCCTTGCTATTTTTGCCGCCCGAGTAGCGCGGGCTTCAGAGTCTGTGTGACAACTCGATTTCGAACAAGCCGGCGGCTAAAGCCGGGTGGAACCTAAACACTTTACGGCACGGCTGAAGCCGTGCCCTACAAAGATTTGGCAGTTGCCACACGGGCTCTTCAGCCTGCGGGGTTTCGTACTTGCGAGGACTAAAACCCGCAGGCTGAAGCCCGCGCTACATCTAAACCTGCTCGCTGAATTCCTTGCGCCAGGATGGCGAGAGGTATTCCACCTGGAGGGCGCGGTTGCGCAATTCCCTCGAATCCGATTCATGGAGATGCAGGCGTAAGGCGTCCAATACAGAAACTCGATTCTCGTCCTGATGGACCGGAATAATTTCGTCGCCTGCGCCGACTTCTCCTTCGCGAAGCACGCGGAGATAAAATCCGGTGCGACGGCTCGCGAGGAAACGCTTGATCATGTCGTCGCGATCGAATTTCAGATTCAGCTTGAAGCATGGAAGGCGCGGCTGCGTCACAACCACTTCCGCCGTGCCGATCGTGAAACGGTCTCCGATACACACGGCGCTCTCGAGCAGGCCCGACGTCGTGAGGTTTTCTCCGAAAGCGCCCCACGGAAGTTCCACGCCCGGGAGTTCCTTCTTCCAGAAGGGGTAATGCTCGGAGGGATAGACGTACACGGCCTTATTCGGTCCGCCATGGGCGGACAAATCGGCCTGCTTGTCCCCCGTCGAGATTCAGCGCCCGCATCCGCACGCGCTTTTCGACGGGCGCTTTGAAGAAGCCCGTCAAGACTTCCTGGCCATCCCGAGTGACGTTGCGCGGGACTCCTACCTGTACGGAAATCAGCGTCGGGCTCACTACCGGCCTTTCTGGAGCGCGGCGCGGAAGAGCTCGCGGCCCGCGAAGACTCAATTTTAAATCATATTCGTCTTCACCCCGCCAGTCCAACTTGTATCCAACAATTTTCTTTCGGTGAATGTCGCCTTCCGCTTTGCCTAATGTCCCGGTTTGGCTATACTGCTCTCGCGCTGATTCGGGTAGGTGAAGGGATTTCCGCGGATTCTGGTTTTGGGATATTCTCGTCGCGCTGCGAGGGAAGATTGGCGGCCGTCCTTGGACGCCGGCCCTCGTGTTTCGTCCGCAGCTTCGAGAATGGAAGCGCTTCCACGTCGATGCGTTATCGGCGCGCCGTAGGACTTTGAAGCGCGGGAAGGTCACACTGCAGCAAGGGATCAAAAAGGAGCAAGGCGCTAAATCCGGACCACAGGTCACCGTGATCGGCGGTTCCGCTTCTGGTTTTTTCACAGCATCTCTTCTTGCGCGGGCCGGATGCGCGGTGGAAGTGCTCGAACGGTCCGACCAGCTCGACCCTACTCCCCGGACGCTCATTGTGACGAGCCACATGCGCACCCTGCTGGGCCGGGTGGGCGAGACATCAGTCGTCAACGAAATCCGCAAATTTGAATTATTCACCGACGGCCGCACCGCTCAGGTTCCCTTGTTTCGTCCGGATCTGATCATTGAGCGGGCTAGTCTGATCCGTAACCTTGCTGAGGACGCGCAGAGCCACGGCGCAAAAGTTTCCTTCGGCAATCGGTTCGTCGACCTGCAAAGCAATGGAAATGGGTTGCGCGTAAGCGTCGAACGCGCCCAGGACGCCCACATCGAGGAACTGCACGCCGATGTGGTGGTCGGCGCCGATGGCGCGCTCTCGCGTGTCGCGCAGAGCGCCGGATGGCCCCGCCAGCCCACCGTCCCTCTCGTGCAGGCTATCGTTCGCGTGCCTGCGGACATGTCCCCCAACACGGTGCGCGTTTGGTTCATCCCGGACGACACGCCCTATTTCTACTGGCTGATCCCGGAATCGAGCGAGCGGGCGGTTTTAGGTTTAATCGGCGAAGACGGCCAGGAAACCCGCCGCTGCCTCGAGCGCTTCATGGAGAAACGCGGGTTCACGCCGCTCGGATACCAGGGCGCGCGAATCCCGGTGTACGACCGGTGGACTCCGGTCGAGCGCCGTGTGGGAGCGGGGCGCGTGTTTTTGGTCGGCGATGCCGCCGGACAAGTGAAAGTTTCGACGGTCGGCGGGATCGTCACCGGATTTCGCGGCGCCATCGGTGTAAGCGAATCGATCATGAATGGCGGGGAAAGCCGCGAGCTGCGTTCGCTGCGCCGCGAGCTCGATCTCCACCTGCTCATTCGCAAGACGATTCATCAATTCAAGCAGGCGGATTACAGCCGTTTGGTCGATCTCATGAACGACTCGACGCGACGCTCACTCAGCCAATACACCCGCGACGAAGCCTCGCGCGTTCTCTGGAACATTGCACTGAGCCAGCCGCGCCTCCTGCTCCTCGCGCTTCGCGGCCTGCTTTCGGGCGGTTCGATCCTTCCCAAAAATCGCGGCTGAAACTTTCAGTATTGGGTCAAGGTGGCCCCAGGCGCGTATTGAGACACCTTCCGCGAGCGCCGCGTGATGCTTTGGACCTTACCTTTCGAGTGGTCGACCATCCTTCCGGCACCTCTACTTGCAGGAGCCAGCTTGGTTGGACCATTCGAGCTGGATTGTGTAGTTGCCAAGAGTGCGGGTTTTCCAGGCACAGATGTCACCGATTTCACCATTCTGGTCGTCGTACCAACCTTGCCCGGGAATCGGGTCGGTGATCGATTCGCATAGTTCGTGCGAGGATGTCGACGTGAGAGCATCGAAGACAGCCAAGCCACCAGTGCAACCGGAGCAGCCAGGATAGGGCATCACGGCGTAGTAGACATTCTTACCGAACGAGTCGTGGTAACCGCAGAAGGACTGGCACGACGCGCTGTTTCCTTGGACGACCTGTACACCCTCAGGCAGAAAGCCGAAATACAGAGTATTGGGGTTGGTGGCGGGCAGCGTGCCCGCGTCGATTTCCCGCTGAAACATTTGCTGGATGGCGCTGTCCTGAAGCGACGCGGTGGGATCCAGTGAAGTAAGAACGGTCGTGCCGATGCGCGAGCCATGGCCGATGGCCTGCCCTGGGACACTGTATTCCCCTAGCTGGTCGATGAGCTGGCTGGTCAAGATGTAGTCGAAGAACTGATTGATTTGAGTGAGGAGATCACTGTTTGGGGCTTGCTTCCAGGCGGAGCCCCAGAAGACAGTAAAAACTTGGACAGCGGTGAGGAGCGGGCCGTTGCGGTAAGTGAGATGCGGCACAGCCGCGACACCAGCCGTCGGGGCTTCGGGGCGATGTAATGGAACAATACGGATCGGATGTTTGTGCGTGTCCGGTGATTTCTTCCGGTGAGGCTTCGTGGGCATCATGAGCTCCTTGTGAGACGTGACATGGATGACGCGGCTGGAGGAAAAACGGGTGGGCAAAACTAGGGTAACGAACAGCCGCAAAAATGTAAATCCGGTTTGCGAGCCGCTGTCCCAAAGCATCAACGACTTGCGGCCCAGTTTCGAGGAGTTTTTTCCGAGTGCGCGACTACCAACGGTAAGATTGGAGAATCCAGCTCTTCTAACGGGCGAATTAAAACCGGGTTTATTCCAGGCTTCTAGAATCATGGACGGACGCGACTTCCTCACGTAAACTCCGCGATGCCAGCATTTCAACGATCTGGAAAAAAGGAAGCCTGTGAACATCCTCGGCCTCTCAGGGCTGGCACATGATTCCGCCGCTGCTCTCCTTTCCGATGACGGGATTCTCGCCGCCATGGAGGAAAGCAAGCTCGTGCGCAGACGCACGGCCGCCGGAATTCCGCGAGAGGCGATTCGCTTTTGCCTGGAGCGCGCGGGGACCGGGTGGGGCGGCGTTGAATGCGTGGCTGTCGCCAGCCGGCCCGTGCGCACTTGGGTCCGCCAGGCGTGGATGCGAGCAAAGCTGACGCCCTTTGCGCCGGTTCCCAGCGGCTACTATCAGACAAAGGCGCTCGGCGAGTTGGGACGCGAACTCAACAACGGGCGTTTACTCGAAATGCTGGGCGAATCGCCGCACCTTAAAGTCCTGCACCTCGAACATCATCTCTGCCATGCCGCAAGCGCTTTCTACGCGTCCGATGCCGACCGCGCTTTGGTGCTCACGCTCGACGAGCAGGGGGACGGGCGCTCCGGCTCGATTGCGCTCGGCGAAGGCAACCGCCTGCGCGTTCTCGAATCGATTCCTTTCCCGCATTCGCCGGCATGGATTTTTTCGCAGATCACGGACTTGATTGGCTTCACGCCCCACGCGGATGAACACAAGACGCAATGGCTGGGCCTCGAAGGCGAGCCCGTGTTCGAGTCGCTGTTTCTGGAGATGCTGCGCCGCGCGCCGGGAAAATTGCCGCGTCTGGCTACGCGCTACTTCAACGCGGGTCTTGCAGGGCACATCGCGTTATCTCCCAAATTCTATCGAGCTGTTGGAATAGACCCCGGCATCGGAAAAGCCACTGAGACGGGCTCGCCGCGCCCGCCGATTCCGGAGCCGATGCGCAAGCAGCTTGCCGCGAGCGTACAGCAGGCGTGTGGAACGATCGCCGCGGAACTGGCCGAGCGGTATCGGAAGCAAACTGGCGCGAAGTCCTTGTGCCTGGCGGGCGGATTGTTCCTGAATCCGGTTGTGGTCGCGCACGTGGAACGGAACACGGGCTTCGACCGCGTTTTCGTTCAGCCCGCGGCGGGAAATGAAGGCACCGCTCTCGGGGCGGCGTGGTACGTGCGCCACCAAATTCAACGAAAACCGCGGCAGGCCGCCATCGAAAAACTCGACTGGGGGCCGAGTTATTCAAGCCAGGACATCTAGCAAGTCCTCGACAATTGTAAAGCGCGCTACCGGTTTCATGTGGGGGACGAACAACGGCTGGAAGAAACCATCCAGTTGCTCGCCGCCGGAAAAATCGTGGGATGGTTCCACGGCGCAGCGGAATTCGGCCCTCGCGCTCTCGGCAATCGCAGCCTGCTTGCTTCTCCGTGGGCCGCTTACGTCAAGGAAAACCTGAATGAATTTGTGAAGCACCGCGAAGGGTTCCGGCCGTTTGCCATTTCCGTTTTGGCCGAGCGCGCCGCGGAATATTTCGACTATTCGCCCTCCGCGCGATTTATGGCCACGCTTGGCATCGCCAAGCCGGAAGCGGCACGCCTGCTTGAGGGATTTCTTCTCCCCGGAGGGCGCGTCCGTTTGCACGTGGTGGAACGCGCCGCGAACCCGCTTCTTTGGCGGCTGCTCGAACGATTTGGCCAGTTTGCTTCCGCGCCCATGCTGGTGAATACCTCCTTCAATTTGTTTGGCGAGCCGTTGGTGATTTCACCTCGTGATGCGGTGCGCAGCTATTTTTGTTCCGGGGTCGATGCGCTGGTGATCGGGAGTTTTTCGCTCGCGAAGACGTAGAGAAGTGTTTGCATGGCAACGAGGAAGGGAAATGGCTTTTGTTGGGTGAAGGAATCGGCGAGAATCGGTTCGCGCAGGAGTGAAGCAGAAGGGGACATGATTCAAGAGGGAGAGCAAGCGTGAAACTGGCAGTGATTGGCTGCGGGTACGTAGGTTTGGTGTCGGGGAGTTGTCTGGCCGAGGCGGGGCACGAAGTGCTCGCGACGGACAACGATAGCGCGAGGATCGCGGTGCTGCAGGCGGGGAAAATTCCGATTTACGAGCCGCATCTGGATAAGGTGCTGGACAGCGTGGTGCGCGAAGGGAGATTGCGGTTCACGGCGGATGCCGGGGAAGCCGTGCGCGGGGCGGATGTTGTTTTCATTTGCGTGGGAACGCCGCCAACGGAAACAGGGGAAGCGGACCTATCGGCGATTGACAACGTGGCGCGGATGATCGCGAAGGAATCGCGCACGTCGAAACTGGTGATCGAGAAGAGCACCGTGCCGGCGCAGACAGGCGAGCAGCTCAAGCGGGCGCTTGAGGTGTATGCGACGAATCCAGAAGCGAAGTTTCGCGTGGCCTCGAATCCGGAGTTTTTGCGCGAAGGGACGGCGGTGGAGGATTTCTTTCATCCGGACCGGATCGTGATCGGCGTCGAGGAAAAGGAAAGCGAGGAGCAGTTGCGCGAGCTTTACCGGCCGATTCTCGAGGGGCGGTACCGCTGCCCCGTGCACCAGCCGCATTGCCCGCCGGCGGCGACGCCGGATTTTGTGGTGACGACGATTGCCAGCGCGGAACTCATCAAGCACGCGTCCAATTCGTTTTTGGGACTGAAGATTTCGTACGCGAACGTGCTGGCGGATTTGTGCGAGCGGCTGGGCGGGAACGTGGAGGAAGTGACGCGCGCCGTGGGTCTCGATCCGCGAATCGGCGGGCAGTTTTTGAAGGCGGGGCTGGGATTCGGAGGATACTGTTTACCGAAAGATATACAAGCGTTCATCAAGCTGGCCGACCGCGCCGGCGTGGATTTCGGATTGTTAAAGGAAGCCGAGCGGGTGAACAAGCAGCGGGTGGACCGTCTCCTGGAGAAAGTGAAGAAGGCGCTGTGGGTGATGAAGGGGAAGCAGATTGGCGTCCTGGGAATCGCGTTCAAGCCGAACACGGATGACATTCGCCTGGCGCCCGCCATCGAAGTGATCCGGCGTCTCCTGGAGGAAGGGGCGGAAGTCCGCGCGACCGATCCGGAGGCCATGGAGCGAGCGCGGGCAGTGTTTCCAAATTTGAGCTTCACCGCGGATCCCTACGAAGTGGCGCGAGGAGCCGACGCGCTGCTGGTGCTTACCGAGTGGGAGCAGTTCCGGCGCCTGGACTGGAAACGCGTTCGCAAGGAAATGGCGCGCCCGCTGGTGATCGACGGGCGGAACATGCTGCGCCCGGCGGAGATGAAAGGTCTGGGATTCGAATATATTAGCTTCGGGCGGCCCGATCCGGTCGCCGTCACGGCTGGCCAGTAGCGCAGGCTTCAGCCTGTCGGTTTTCGGATGCAGTTTCATCACGGGCGACAGGCTGAAGCCCGTCCTACTGTAAATCGCGGGATGCGCGTTGTGCCGTCTAACTTGCTTTCGTCTCCGCAAACTGCTTCTTGAACGACTCCAGCGTCCGCCGCAGCCCTTCTTCCAAATCAACTTTTGGTTCCCAGCCTAACAGACGCCGCGCCTTGGAAATGTCCGGGCAGCGCTGCTTGGGGTCATCCTGCGGCAAGGGTTCGAAGACTATGGGAGTGGACACTTCGAGCAAGGTGCGAATCCGTTCGGCGAATTCAAGGATCGTTATTTCATGAGGATTTCCGATGTTGGTTGGTTCGTGTTCGTCGGACATCATCAGACGGTAGATGCCGTCGATTAAATCGGAAACGTAGCAGAAACTGCGCGTCTGTTTTCCCGTGCCGTAAACGGTGATGGGCAGCCCGGTCAGCGCCTGATGAACGAAATTTGGCAGGGCGCGGCCGTCATTGAGGCGCATGCGCGGCCCGTAGGTGTTGAAGATGCGGATGATGTGCGTGTCCAGGCCTTTCGCCCGGTGATAGGCCATCACCATGGCTTCCGCGAAACGCTTGGCTTCATCGTAAACGCCGCGCGGGCCGACCGTGTTCACATTGCCCCAATAGGTTTCCGGCTGCGGACTGACAAGCGGATCGCCGTAACACTCAGAAGTAGACGCGAGGAAATACTTGGCGTTCTTCGCCAGGGCCAGGCCCAGGGTATTGTGCGTTCCGAGCGAGCCCACTTTCAGAGTTTGGATCGGGAGCTTGAGATAGTCGACCGGGCTTGCCGGCGAAGCGAAATGAAGGACGTAATCGACCGGACCCGGGACATCGATAAACTTTGTGACATCGTGTTGCACCATGCGGAATCGAGGTTGTCCCGCGAGATGGCGCACGTTGGCGGCAGTGCCGGTGGCAAGGTTGTCGATCGAGAGAACTTCCCAGCCGCGATCGATGAGACAGTCGCAAAGGTGCGACCCGAGAAATCCCGCGCCTCCCGTGACTACCGCGCGCAATGGGATGGCCTCTCCATGGCGTCGCTTTCCGGATGATTGCGTTTTTTCATGCCGCCGTATTCTCTCACACGGTCGAAACTCGTGGACACGCTGAATTTCATTTTAGCTTCGGCGGCGTTCGGCACAAAGCCTGGTTCGGCGCACCAATCGCCTATTTGCAACTGTCCCCCGCGGCCGCTGGGAAGGCGAAGGGAATCAGCGGGCCGCGATTGACCTCGAATGGCCACCGGGTTAGGATGCCAAGTCCGCCCTATGACCATGTCCCACGACCGATTTTATTTGCTACGGTGCTGTCCATCCTGCAAAAGCTTTGACGTTCGCCGTTCGCACCGGCGCGGATTTTTCGAATTGCTCATTCTTCCGTTTGTTTTACTGCGGCCATTTCGCTGCGAGGACTGCACCAAGCGACACTATAATTTATTTTTTACCAGGGCGCTCCACGAACCCGAGGAAGGAGCTCGCCGGCGTACTTGAGGAATGCGCGATTCGTTCTCTGGGGCGCGGCGCGGGATGAGGCGGAATTGTGACTGAATCAGAATCGAGAATGCGCCGCTGGCTGATTCCCGGTGGAATTTGCATCGTGTTCGCGGTCGCGGCGGCGACGCTGTTTTTGACCATCGGGAATTGGCTCGTCGTCGAGGATCCGCTCGTTCATGCGGACGTGATCGTGATCTTGAGCGGGCGCCTTCCGGAACGCGCCGTCGAGGCCGCTCGAATCTACCACGCCGGTTACGCGGACCAGGTTTGGATCTCTCCGCCGGTTTCTCCCGTGGATGATTTGAAGGCCATGCACATTTCCTATCTGGGTGAAGATTTTTATAACGAGAAGGTCTTGATCGCGAAGGGGGTTCCTCCGGACGCCATTCGTATTTTGGAGCACGCGGATGCGAACACGGAGGCGGAGGTCCGCCAAGTCGAAGTGGATCTCCGCAACATGGATCTCCGCTCCGCGATTATTGTGACTTCAAAACCCCATACGCGCCGAGTGCGCACGATCTGGCGGAAACTTGTAGGCTCCGAACCGCGCGAGATTGTGCGGTATGCCCAGGATGACGCCTATGACGGCGCACATTGGTGGCGCCATACCCGGGACGGACTGGATGTGGTCCGTGAGACCCTGGGCCTCATCAACGCCTGGGCAGGGTTCCCGTTGCGGCCGAGCCAGAATTGATCATGCCGGTCCGCCAACGCAAACCAAACGAAATCGCTCAGCAAGTGGTCCCGCTGCTCCTGCTGGGGATCGGTTTGGTTACCACCAACAACTCCGTGACGTTCATTGATGATGAGTCCATCATCCTGGACGTGGCGTCGAATCCGCTACGAACGACGCTCGCCCTGTTCTTTTCCGGCGCCGGCAAACACGAGCACCCCCCACTCTATGACATCCTTCTTCATTTCTGGCTGCGCTGGACGGGAGGAAACTTCGACTATCTTCGGATTCCATCCATCTTTTTTTTTCTCGCGGGACTTTTTCTGCTGGCCCGTGCCAGCCGCCATTTCACGGGGTCGTCTGGCGGCATTGCCGTCATCTGGGTAGGGGTCCTATGGCCCTTCGGCTTTCATTTCGGCCGTCTGGCGACCTGGTACTCGTTTTCGTTCTTCTTGGTCGCTGGTTTGACGCTCTCCTATTTCAAGTATCTGGAAGACCAGACTTTTGGCCGCTGGGCGGTACTATTTCTCTTCAGCGCCAGTTTGGTTTGGACAAACTATTTCGGCTGGGCCATTCTCGGGTGCCTCGCGATGGATCAGGTTCTCCGTTCGCGAACCAAAGAACCTGTGGCAACTTCCAAAGCTCTATTAGTGACTGCGGCACTGCTATGCGCGTCTTTCCTTCCTCTTTTTACAGCGTTCCGCGCAGAGCTTCCGCATGGATTGAATTTGCATCAGCGCGCCCTTACGATTCTGGCGAACGCGGCGTTCAACGTATTTTCGCTTTTCGTCAGCGAATCGGTTGCCCCATGGTATTGGAGGTTGAGCGTTCCTGCGGGACTCGCGGTCCTGTTCTGCGTGGCGTTGGTCGTGTGGTGGCTTCCGCGCCCCGCGCGGCGATTTTTGTTCTACAGCGCATCGTTGATGTTTGTGATGGCTTTGCTAGGAATCCTCCAAACGAAGTATCTGCTCCTCCTCTCTCCCTGGGTTTTGTTGCCGGTCGGCGTCGCGATTGAGACGTTGAAACCCCGCTGGGCAACCTTCGGCCTGGCGGCAGCGCTTTTGACCATCGGCGCGGCCGGGTGGTACGGGATCTATTCGCGGCGGTATTATTCCGCGCCCCGATTCATCGAACCCTGGCAGGAGGTTGCGGAGGATGCGGCCGCAAAGATTCGCGGCGGCGCGACGGTAATCGCCAACCATCCTTCGTTTCTGTTTTATCTCACTTATATTCTCCGTGTACCCAGTCAGAATGGGCCATGGAGATTCGAGGGTTTACTTCCCGAATCAGTCAGGCATCCTCAGGTATATTCCCCGTTGGACTGGCTTGCGGCGGGGCATCCGACGAGTGGGAAAATGGTCCTGATTCGAGGCGGGCGCGACCCAGGAGGAAACCAACCTATCGATGATGCGGCGCGACAACTGGATGAGTCCTGCGGTTCCATATCGTCCCGTCTCAGGATGCGTGATGAAGGCTACGCGTGGAAGCAACGATTTTTCCCTCAGTTGGGTGAGCCGCAATGGAGAATCGAAATTCGTGAATACGATTGCGACTCGTCGAATTCAAAGCAGATCTACCGTATCCCTCCGCGCTGATTTCAATAAGAAGAAGGGAACTGGCAGGATATACATTTCTTTGATGAGGATGTAAATCCCGGCAAAAACGTCCGGTACGTCAGGCCCATTGTCGACGACGTTCTTCAGTCCCAAACTGATTATTGGAAGGAGAATTCAAATGCCAGCTAATGTCGTTCTCGGTATTACTGCCATTAAAGCCAGGAATCGCTTCGATTGCCTCTGGCGCCCCACTTCTGGGGCCTCGGGTTGGGTAGTTTTTACCCAATGAATCGCACAGTTTGCCGTCACCACTGGTACTTGAGGCATATAAAGTTAGTACGAGGCAGCCATTGCTCGGAACAGGGAGGTAAATGAAACTGTAACCCTGAGGATCATCCTGAATGATTGCGGCTATCATAATCACGGTTTCGGTGGTTGCCTTCGCACAGCTTGGGCTCTACTACTGGCGGGCGACCATATCCGGAATTGCGTCGCAGGCAATCTCGGACCGGATCCGTGTGGCTGCAGGGATCACCCAGGAAGGGATTGGCGCCCAGGACTTCCATAACATTATAATTCTAAAAGACTTGTCTCCCGACCTGCGCGGCCCGAACGGGAGTTTCAAGGCCATTCGTGCGTACTATGCTGTGCTCGAGACACTTGGCAGCATCATCCCTGCAATGGCCGGCTGGGCCGATGCCGAAATGGCTACCTGCTCGCGCTACGCTGCGGTTCTGATGGACCGGCACCTGGAGCGCAATATAGTTTGCGCCGCCCAAGTCCGCGGTATGTAAGTAAGAAGCCCTTTGCGTGCGTGGAAGATCGGGGCCTCTAGCTAGTAAGCCCAGCGAAGAAGAATTCCACCTGACGTATATCCCGCACCGACCGCGACCAGTAAGACGAGATCCCCTTTTTTAAGACGGCCCTCGTCGACGGCATCGCGCAGCCCCAGGGGTATGGTTCCCGCCGTAGTATTCCCGTAGCGATCGATGTTCACCATAACTTTTGCGTCGTCCACACCGAGCCGCTCCTGCATGGCGCGAATGATCCGCAAGCTGGCTTGATGGGGCACAACCAGCGCCAGGTCCTTGCTCGTGAATCCATTTCGTTCGAGCATTTCACAGGCCAGATCCGCCATGCGGCGCACCGCATATTTGAAGACCTGAGCGCCCTCCTGATGGACGTAGTGCATCTTCTGATCCACGGTTTCGTGTGAAGCTGGGTGAAGCGATCCGCCGCCGGGCATGAAAAGAAATTTCCCCCCGGAGCCATCGACATCATGTACGAAGTCGAGAATGCCTTCGTCATCCCGGTTCGTGGGTTCCAGCAGGACGGCGCCCGCGCCATCCCCAAACAACACGCAGGTTGCGCGATCCTTATAATCCAGAATGGAAGTCATCACGTCGCTGCCGATGACCAGCGCTTTTTTTTGAGTGCCGGCGCCCACAAATTGGGCGCCGACCGTGAGGGCATAGACAAATCCTGAACACGCCGCCGAAAGATCGAATCCCCAAGCGCGCGTGGCGCCCAGATTGTTCTGAACCAAACAGGCGGTTGCGGGGAACATCATGTCCGGGGTGACGCTGGCAACCACGATCAGGTCGATCTCTGAAGCGGGCACATTCCTGGAGGCGAGGAGTTGGCGCGCGGCAGCTGTGGCCAGATCGGACGCGCCAACGCCCTTATCGGCGACGTGGCGTTCGCGGATGCCAGTGCGCTGCCGAATCCAGGCATCGTCGGTTTCTACCAGCTTCTCCAAATCGGCATTGGACATCACCCGGGGCGGGACGTACCCGCTCACACCGGTAATCTTCGCTGCAATGCGTCTGGACATTCTGTCTCCGTGAGGCTTGTTGGTCCCCGGCAAGAAGAACCGCGATTCTACGCAATCAAAGGCGGCGAAACAAGCCCGCTGTGGCTGCCGCGTGGCGTTGGGATCGCTCGGGTAGGACAGGCTTCCGCCTGGCGCCGTTTAATGGAACCGCACACGAAAACCAGACAGGCTGATGCCCCTCCTACATTATGATTCATCAAAATTGAGGGGAGCAGAGAGCTTGTGGGGCAGGAACCGTTCTTTTCAAATCTACTCGAACTAATGGAGGACTTCCGGCTCCTGGTCCAGGACAGGATTCTGGATCAGGGGGTTCGGCAACTCACGCAGACGGGAGATAAATATCCGCACTAACTCGGGGTCAAATTGCGCATTGCCACAGCGTTCGAGTTCCTGAAACGCTTCTTCCGGTGTGCGCGCTTTCTTGTACGTCCGCTCGGAGGTGATCGTATCGTAGGCGTCGGCAATCGCGATGATTCGCGCGCCCATGGGAATCTGGCCGCCGGCAAGTCCCTCCGGGTAGCCCGAGCCGTCGAAGAATTCGTGATGATGGGCGACCATTTCGCGGATTCGCTCGGTTCCCCGAAGTGGTTCGAGCAACTTGGCTCCGTATTCCACGTGGCGCTTCATCGCTTCCCATTCATCGGGATTGAGCGGGCCGTTCTTGTTCAATATCGATTCCACAATTCCGACTTTTCCAACGTCATGCAGCATGCCGCCCAGCCGCACTTCCTCGATTTCGGTCGCTTCCAGGCCGATGGCTTCGGCGATCAAGACAGCGTAGCTGGAAACCTTTTGAGAGTGGCCCTGGGTGAATTGATCCTTTGCATCGACGGCGAGCGCAAGCGATGTGAGCGTATCCATAACGATGGTAGGGAGCGGCTCGTAGGGCATCTCGCCGGAGGATCCTGACACTTCATTTGTGCCCGGGCGATTTGATGCGGATTCCGTTTCGGCGAGCGACCTCGCGAACTGTTCGATCCGGCTGTGGATTTCTACAAACGAGTCAGGGCCGGTGGCGAACAGTCGCTTGAGTGTTACACCGAGGTAGGCGTCGAGGACGTCGCGTTTCCATTGCCGGGAATCATCCGGATTGAATTGATCGGCGGTGGAAACGGCGTTGCCGCCCTGATGCTTGGAAAGATACATCGAGGCATCGGCGACCTGAATCAGTTCCTCGGGAGTGGATCCATTCAGGGGAAACGTCGCGACGCCAAAACTGGAAGTCACGTTTTTTTCGCGCAGAACGGGATCGGAGCAAATCCACGAGCGCAGTTTCGCGGCAAGCTGGTGGCTTTGCGTTGAGTCTGTTTCGGGCATCAGGATGACGAACTCATCGCCTCCATAGCGCGCTATTACGTCCGATCGCCGGCAATTCAACTCGAGGATATGGGCCAGGCGCTGCAGGACAAGGTCGCCGTCCAAATGTCCATAAAAATCGTTGACGAATTTGAAACGGTCCAGATCCATCAGCACCAGCGAGAAAGAACGTCCCGCGCGCGTCGAGCGCTTCCATTCCGCCGACAGCGCTTCCATGAAGAAGCGATGGGTCTTCAACCCGGTCATCCCGTCGGTAATGGCCTGTTCCTGCGCTTTCTGGAACGAAAGCGCGCTATGGAGCGCGCCGGAAATCAGGTCGGCCAGCGTGCCCAGGAACAGGACCTCCTCGTGGGGGAAGTCGGAGGCCTTGTCTGTCTCCATGTACAAAATTCCATGCAACTGGTCAGCGTAGACGATCGGCAACGCGATCGCGGAAGCAGAACCTTCGAGCACCGGCTCGACTGTGGGGTGCTGTGCGCCGTAGGTCACGACCTCCATCTGCCCAGTTCGCGCGACATGCCCTACGATGTTGCCGTCCAGGCCCAGCCGGCGTCCCAGGGCGCCTTTGCGCGGTCCCGCTTCGGCGTGGATCACGATTTCCTTGGCCGAATAATCGAGCAGCCCGATTCCCATGTGAGAGTAGTCGAGCACCTGTTCCAATTCTTCCGCGATTTTGGCGAGCATTTCATCCGGATTGAGCGTCGTAATGATATTGCGGGAAACGTTGTTGAACAGGGTCAAGCGGCGCGATTTCGCCCGCTCTTCACGAAACAAACGCGCATTTTCCAGGGCAATGACCGCTTCGCTCGCCAGCACGCGCATCATTTCCAGATGCCCAAAATCGAGAGAACGTTCCTGGGGACTCTGCAGGACCATGGCTCCGATGGGCCGCTCATACAGCAGCAGTGGCACACCGCAAAAACTTCCTCCGTGCGAATCCTCCGGTTCGAGACCGAGCTTGCGCATTTCTTCGGTGTAATTTTCCCGGATCAAAATGGGCTGGCGCGTGCGCATCAGGTGTTCGATCACCATGTTTCCGCCAAATGGCCGGGACCTTTTGGGCAGAACTTCGCCGTCGCGCACTTCGACTTCAAATTTAATTTCATTGCGGCCCGTTTCGTGGAGGGCGACACAGAAATGGGTCACGTCAAACAGGCGTTTGATTTCGGTCAGAATCGTCTCGAAGAGCGTGTCCGGATCCAGGGTGGAGCTCAGCGCGCGGCCGATTTCGTTCAACATATGGAGCTCTTGCGTGCGGCGCGTGGACTGCTGGACAAGGTAGCTATTTTCGACGGCCATTCCGATTTGATGGCCCAGCGCAAGCAGGAGGCGGAGCTCGGCCGACGTAAACCGCCGGCTATCAGGGGTGCCGAGGAACAATACACCGAACGCTTGTTCCTTGGCTTGCAGGCTAATCCCCACGACGGTGCGCAGATTCTGGCTCAGCGCAAGCTGCCGGAAACGCCGGAAAGCTTCCTCGCCTTCCAGAGCCGTCCAGGAAGCGTCGCGCCCAAGATCGCGGAAAACGACAAGCCCGCCCAGCCGCGAAACCATATCCACGAGATGATCGTCCAGACCTTCTTCCTGGGCGATAGCGCAGAAATTTTCCGACAAGCCTACGGCGACGATGGAAGTTGGTCCCTTCGGATGTCCGTGATGCAGGAAAAGCACGCCGGCGGGCATGCGCACGACGCTCAGTACGCGCTCCAGAGCCTGCGCGAGCATCTGTTGAATTTCCGGGCCGACAAAACTGGAAGTGGCCAGGTTCACATTGGAAAGCGCCAGCATGTTTTGCTCGACGCGGCGCTTTTCCTCTTCGTAAAGCCCCATCACCATCAAAACCGCCGCAAACAGCTGGGGCACAAGCTCCAGTGCGCGCAGCGAATTGACGATGCGGGAACTGAGCAACACTCCCCCGATCAGGATCGCGCTCCAACTGAGGAACGACGCGGCCAGGAGCAAATCCGCAAAAGTTTCGTGACGCCGGCTCTCCTGGTAGAAGACCCAGGCGATGGCTGCAAGCACTACGGCGACTCCGAGTTGCGGCGAAATTTTGACCGCATGCAGGTAGTAGGCGGCCGACCACACTGCAAACACCCCGCCCGCGGCGATCTGCGGACGGACCCATGGCTCGGCATTCGTGTACACCTGGGCTGTGCTGAAAAACAGCAGCGCTGCCGCGGCCAGCAGCCATTCGTTGACCGCTGCTTGCCACGGAGCGACGGCCGTCCAGGGCTCGAGGGCGGGGCTGAGGTAGTGCAGAGCGAGCAGGCACCATCCGGCGCTCCAGAGCATGAGGTAGGCCTGGCGCCGCAAGCTGTGCATGTAGGCAAAGAAACCCGACGTCAATGCCGACGCTGCCAGCAGAGTGATCGCAATAATGCTTTCCGGAGTCATCAAATCAAACGCGCCGCCAGGGCCGCAATTCGCGCTTTCCCTCGATTAAAGTGCAATTGTCGGCAACGTATGGTGAAGAGTTCAAATTCCGATCAAGGAATCTACGCCGCCTATAAAATGATGCGAATGCGCTCACTGGCGACAGAGACACCACACCTCTCCCCAGAAATTTTCCCACTTTCGCGACTATAAGGGACGCCTTTCCAGGCGGTCAAGGGTACGGGGGTACCAGTCGGGAACAAGGCACGTGAGAGATCGGACACACGATTTCTTAACTAAGAATTGACCTCTAACTTTTTTCGGAGCCGTGGGGATTGCCCGCTTGGCGCTGGTGTTATTTGCTCTTGGAAGCTGTTGACGGCCTCGCTAGGGCAGACCGCCGATTGGCCACTATTGATTTATTGTTATCGCCTTTCGGAGCGGGGGGAGAGGCCTGGATCGATAGGAGGCGGTGTACTATATATATAATCTATTGACATAGGATTGCATTCGAGTAAAGTCCTACGAGCCGTCGGGATCAACTGTCCTGGAATACGAGCCCAGGCTCAGCACTTGCGCCATTGCTTATACTTCCAGTCTCACTAGCCGCCTTTGGGTTTAAGGAGGATTGCCGCCGTGTTGAGCCAATCTCTGTACCGCCGTACTGGTGTCTCCCAGATTCTAGGAATATCCGTTCTGATTGCTGTCTCTATCGCGGTCGGCTGCTCGAGCGGCACAGGCTATGGCGGTGGCGGAGGAGGCGGCGGCACACCGAGCCTTGCTGCCACTGTCGCGGGCGCGGGAACCTTCAGGTCGGGCCAGCAGGGCGCGACCTACACGATCACGGTGTCAAACACAGGCACGGCCGCAACCAGCGGGACGGTGACAATGGCCGACCCTCCGACCGGCTTCACGGCGACCGCGATCAGTGGTGGGGCGACGTGGACGTGTACGCTCGCGACGACGATTTGCACGAACAGCAACTCTTTGGCGGCAGGGCAGAGTTTTGCATCGATCGTGGTGACAGGAAATGTAACGTCGCCTAACGGAACGCCTGTAACCATCCCGCTGACCCTTTCGGGTGGTGGCGCAACGACCGTGAATGTAAACCCCACGCCCATCGTCGCCGTCACTGCGCCCACATGCCCGCTGCCCGCCTTGGGCAACGAAAGCCTGCTCAATGGCACGTATGTTGTCGCTCTTAATGGTTGGGAAGACGGCGTGGGCTCCAGCCAGGCGATAGGGGCCCTCCTCGCCAATGGCACAGGTGGAGTCACAAACGGCGAACTGGACAGCGGTAAAGTCGTAGTTGGCGCCATCCAGTCGGCCCCAAAGCTGGAAACGATTAGCGGCTGCTTCCAAGTCGGGCCGGACTTTCATGGCCTGATGATTTGGAATCTCAATAGCGGCGGGGCGGAGAGCTTCGCGTTCGTTCTCAGCTCCGATGGCTCGTTTGGCGACATCATGGAGTTCGACGATCAAAACCCGGGAACGAGTCCTGGCATGCGCGCCTCTGGGGACTTCAACATTGAAGTCGGCGGTCCATTCACTCTGGCAAGCTTCAGCGGACCCTTCGGCTTCGAAGCAAAGGGGTACTCCCCAAAGGGCAGCAACACCGACTACCTGCGCGAGAGGAAGATCGGCCGCTTCGATGACAGTACGTTGGGGGTCGTCACGAACGGCGCCACGGATGCCGGGTTCGCAACCGGCACCGGCACGCAGACGAACCTTGACAATCAGGGCTTTACCGGCCAATTCACGGCTCCCGACAGCCTGGGCCGCGGCACAGCAATGTTTACCTACTCCAACTTCAACAACGCGGGCCCGCTAACTCTCAATTATGCATATTACTTAAATGATTCAAACGACCTGGTGATGACATCCACCGATACGCCAGACAATAATGGGCACTCTCTTGAGCACGGCTTCGTGACCACGCAGCTCAACGGCCCGTACGGTGCCGGCTCGCTCAGCGGAAACGCGGTCTTCTACATGATTGGTGCCGACCTGAGCGCGAACCATAGCTTTACGGTTGCCGGTGTCGGCCAGGTTGCCGGCGACGGGCTCGGCGGGGCAAGCGTCAGGCTGGATGAAGTTTCGAACGGTAGTGTCGTCGCCACGGGTACTAACGCCATCTCCGGCGGCTCATTCACGGTTTCGCCGAACGGCATGGGTGTGCTCACCATCGGTTCGGGCAGCACCGCCCGGAAATTTTCCGTCGCTATGTACGATAAGAACTTCGGGAACATGCTCGAGGGGACGGCAGCCTCGCCGGGCAGCAACGTCATCATCGGAGAGTTTCGAGCGCAAACGGCTCCCGCTAGCGGCTTCGCTGACGGAACATTCTCGGGTTCATATGCTATCGGCACCAATCGCCAGGCATCGGCCAACTCCACCTTCGAAGTTGGAACGGTGACGACGCCCGCACCCCAAACCAATCCCCCTAGCTTTAGCGGGGCGATCGACCGTAGCAGCGGCCAGGGCTGCAATACCGGCTGCCTCTCTTCCAACCAGGCGGTTTCGGCAACTTTCAGCGTTGATACGAACGGCCGGATTACAATTGCCCCGACCAGCGGCGGCGGAGGTCCGGCCGTCGGCTGGTTCCGAAATAAGGGGAATGGCCTTTGGATCATTTCTGACACCAGCGACGTGAATGCGACAATCCTGAACTGAACGCGCATTATTATCGCCGTGCGAAGTAACGGGGCCATCCTGAAACCTCGGGGCGGTCCCGCTTTTCATTCAGCGGTTTATCGCGGGCAAACCAATAGCCATGCACTTTCCCGTAGGTGACCGTCCTATTGAAAAACTAGTTGGCGCCACCACGAAATCAGAAGCCCTTCCGATGGCCTTCCGCAAGAATTTTCAACCCCTGTTTTCAAATGACAACAGCACCGCCCACTGCGTGGCTCGCCTTCCAAAGCCAGTTCGGCTAAGATGAAGCGTTTTTCACTCACAGGAGAGACTGGCAAGGAGCATGTCCACGACTTCAAGCGCATCGGGAAGGCCGGGTGGCGAAATTCGCGTGCGGTTTGCGCCCTCGCCGACGGGCTATTTGCACGTGGGAGGCGCGCGCACGGCGCTGTTCAACTGGCTGTTTGCGCGCGGCCGGGGCGGCACGATGGTTCTGCGTATCGAAGACACGGACATCGAACGCAATCGCCCGGAACTGGTTGAGGGCATACTTGATGGCCTGCGATGGCTCGGCGTCGATTGGGACGAAGGGCCCTACTTTCAGTCGCAGCGCCTGGATTTGCATCGTGAAGCCGCGCTGAAGCTGGCCGCTTCGGGCGCCGCCTACTTTTGCGATTGCCCGCCGGAGAAATATGCGGGCGGCGACGCGGTCGAGGAAACCGAGGACGCGAAAAAAGAGCAGGGGCCGCGCCGCATCACTCGCTGCGCGTGCCGCGACGGCAAGCTGGGATTGAGCGCGGAAAATGCGGCGATTCGTTTCCGCGTCCCGCCCGGCGCGACCACACAATTCGAGGACGCCGTTTTTGGTCCGCGCGAAGTGTCGAACGAGGAGATCGAAGACTTCGTTCTCCTGCGCTCACCCAAGGAAGGCCAGGCGCGCGGCGGGCCAACGTATCAATTGAGCGTCGTCGTGGACGACATCGACATGCGGATCACGCACGTGATTCGCGGTTCCGATCACATCTCCAACACTCCGAAGCAGGCGCTGCTGTATCGCGCGCTCGGCGCCGCGCCTCCCATTTTTGCGCACGTGCCGCTGATTCTGGGGCCGGACCGCACGCGGCTATCCAAGCGCCATGGCGCGACGAGCGTGGGATCGTACCGCGACGAAGGTTTTCTGCCCGAGGCGTTTCGGAATTTTCTGGCGCTGCTTGGGTGGTCGGTCGGAGACGCGGAGTTCATGCGAACCTCCGAAATCGTGGAGCGATTCTCACTCGAAGGCGTGAGCCGCACGAACGCCGTTTTCGACCGCCCAAAGCTCGAATGGTTCAACACGCAATTTCTGCAGAAACTGCCGATCGATGAGCTTCTTCCCGCCGTGCAAGGCGAACTGGAGCGCTCGAAGCTGTGGCAGCCGGGATGGGCGGGTGAAAAGCGCGAGTGGTTTTCTAAGACCGTGGACTTGTTGCGCCCGCGCACGCGTTTGCTGCCAGATTTTTCGACATGGGCCCGCGCATTTTTCAGCGATTCGTTCGAGTATGATCCCCAGGCCCGCGAGAAATTTTGGAAGGACGAACGCCTGGGCGCGATGCTCGGCAAACTGGCGGACGCCCTTGCGCCGCTCCCCGATTGGAATCACGATGCCTGCGACCACGCTCTGCGCGAGTTGGCTGCCGCCGAAGGGGTAAAGGCCGGTCTGCTGATCAACGCCACGCGCGTCGCGATTGTGGGGCAGGCCGTGGCGCCTCCGCTGTTTGAAACGATGCTGGTGCTCGGCCAGGAGCGCGTGGCCAGCCGCCTGCGCCGCGCCGTCGAAGCATTCGCTGCTCGCTGATTCCGTTCCCGAAAATTTCCTTGGAATTTAATGTTGGGCTGGGGACTTGTCAGCCGGAGCCGTGGAAAAAATATCCGTATGTGCGGGATGCGCGGGAGTGTCCACGGCGGCGATTTCCAGGTCCGCCGTCACCGAAAGTTTTGTGGGCGGCAGGCACGCGTCCTGATTGCAGGCCTGGTAGCCGACTGTGAGGCCAATCTTTTGCGGACCGAGTGGCGCGGTGCCGTTCGCGCGCAGTTTCATCAGCACCGTGAAGGAGCCTTCGTAAACGCGCAACGGCGTCTTCGAAAATCGGAACGCGCGCATCACTCCGCGCGGATACGTTGTTTCCACGAGGGACACTCCAGGAGAGAGATCCGCCATGACTTTTGTGGGGATTAGGTAGTCCTCCGAAGGCTGGTGCGCGTTGATGTGAAAGCCCGGAGAAATTTTCGCGACCACCGCGATTTCAAAGGAGCGGCCGCGCGGCACGGGCTGCAACGATACGTAGGCCTGCGGCTGAAGCACGCTTGCAGCGGGCGGATAGGCGTTGTCCTGCGCGGTCGCATTGACGGCGAGGACGGCCAACGCCAGGAAAACAATCCGCGCAAGCAGGCGTGACGCACGATTGCCAAGATTTTTGACCGGCACATTTGCGCGCCGGCCGGAGAATCGCAAGACGCTTTCAAGGGGCGAGTTCATATAAATTTAGACGGTCACAGGGCTGCCAAGTTGTTCGGTGAGAATGCGGCCCATGAGCTGCATCAGCGTCTCACCCGTTTTGTCCAGGACGAAAGTTGCCGCCGCATCCGACCACGACAACTTGAAACTGGTGGTCAAAGCGGAAATCCAAATCTGGCGCACGGGCGTGTTTGGGCTGATCACGAATCTGGTTTCATCCGCGTCATCGAAAAGGATTTCGAGCTTACCGCTTCCCCCTTCGACTTCGAATCCGCGCACGTCGCCAACTTCTTGCAGGCGGCGAAGCAGGGATTCAAAGGCCGCGTCACATCGTTTCTTAAATACTTGTTCATCCATGGCAGAGACAGAGTACCGCGAAGGCGCGGCGCGGGCAAGGAAGGGAGCAGGGGGTAGGTGGTAGGGGGCAGGTTATTTGTGGAGTGAAGTCCCCGCTAAGGTTGTGAATTGCGAAATTCTTCCCTTCATGATACATGGATGCTGGTAGACACGTTTCATGTCAAGGCAATCCAACATCACGCCTCGCGTCGAGAAGGCAAAGATCACCAGTTACCGTGATCTGATTGTTTGGGCCCGAGCGATGGATATTGTGGTGGTTTGCTACCAGCTCTCGAAGCAGATTCCGCAATTAGAAATGTATGGATTGATCAGCCAAATCCGAAGGGCTGCGGTTTCCATTCCGGCAAATATTGCGGAAGGCCATGGGAGAAAGACTCTTGGTGAATACGTCCAGCACCTTTCGATCGCAAATGGTTCCCTCAAAGAACTGGAAACTCACCTCCTGATTGCCGGCAGACTTCACTACGTTAAAGACGATGAGATTATTCCTGCGTTGGAAGGTTGCTCGGAAATCGGCCGGATGCTTGCTAGCTTAATACAGAACCTGCGCCAAAAGAGGCTCTGAACCCTGCCACCTAAAACCTGCCACCTGCTACCTACTCGTAGCGCAATGCTTCCACCGGGTCGAGCCGCGCGGCCTTCACCGCCGGATAGATGCCGAAGAATAGGCCGACGGTCATGGAAACGATGACGGCCAAAAGCACCGCCCACAGCGGCACCGTCGAAGGCAATCTGGGCAAAAACACATGGATGAGCAAGCTGATGCCAATTCCCAGCAGCACGCCGATGACTCCGCCGGCGCCCGTGAGCACAACCGCTTCCGTTAGAAATTGCCAGATGACGTCGCGGCGGCGCGCTCCAATCGCTTTTCGCACGCCGATTTCCCGCGTGCGCTGCGTGACCGACATCAACATGATGTTCATCACGCCGACTCCGCCCACAAGCAGGCCGATCGAGCTGACCACGGCGGTCAGCAAAGCAACCGAACCGGTGATCTCTTTGAACTGATTGGCGATTTCCTCCGCGGAAGACAGGCCGAAATTTTCTGGCGCCGAATAGGGAACGTGCCGCGTGCGTCGCAATACCGCGCTCATCTCGTCCTTTGCCTCCGCCATTTTTCCAGGAGCCGCCATGGCGCCGATGAAATGCTCGTCGTCGGCGGGATGATGCTTGCGGTAGGTGTGGTAGGGCACGAGCACCTGCTTTTCCGCGGGAGGATTCTGGAAGAGCTGGCCCTTGCGATGCTCGAATACGCCGATGACGCGGTAGGGAAATCCTTCGACGGAAATGATTTTATCCAGCGCATCCCCGTCCGGAAAAAATGCTTTGCCGAGATCGTAGCCGATGACGGCAACGTCCGCTCGGTGCAAATCTTCGGCTTCCGTGAAATAGCGGCCGATGTAGGGTCTGGTGTTATAGACATCCGGATAGTAGACATCCGATCCCGAATAATTCAGGCCGCTGACTTCCTTGTCCTTGTAGCGCGCTGTGACAGCGGGCTGGCGATTCACGTCATAGATGCGCTTCAGTACCGACACGGACACTTCCTGAACCGCCGGGCATTGTTCCCGGATCGCTATCGCGTCTTCACCGGTCAGAGGCTTGCGGTTGCGCTGCTCGGCGGTCATTCGTCCCGTGTTGATCCCCGGCGCTACTTTGAACGCCCAGATTGTGTTCGCACCGTAGTCATTGAGATAAACAGTAATATCCGCGTAAAATCCCACCAGGATGGACGAAACCGTGATGAGCGCGGTGATCCCAATGACCACGCCCAGCACGGTGAGAAACGAACGCAGCTTGTTCTCCCGGAGCGTGTCCAGAGCCATTTTCGCGTTTTCGCCGAGAGAGATTCGCATGGACTCCAGGCCTTTGATCAGGTTTCCTGCCGCAGCGCTTCGATCGGATTCAAGTTCGCGGCCTTGCTCGCCGGATAGAGCCCAAAGAAAACGCCTACGGCGGTCGAAACGGCCAGGGAAATGACCACCGCTGAAATCGGCACGTGCATCGGCACGGGCGTGTTGGCGGCAATAATCAGCGCAAACGCGTATGCCACTGCGACGCCGATCGCCCCGCCGATCGTGGACATTACGGCCGTCTCGGTCAGGAATTGCAGGAGAATGTCCGCGCGGCGCGCACCCAGGGATTTGCGCAGGCCGATTTCGCGCGTGCGCTCGGTCACCGTCGCGAGCATTACGTTCATGATCACTACGCCGCCAATCACCAGGAATACCGCTACAATTCCCACCATCGAGGCCGCGAGCGCCCCGGTAATTCGCTTGAACAAATCCACCAGCGAGCCGCCGTCCAGGACGCCGAAATTGTCAAGATCGCCCGGATTCAGGTGGCGGTGCGCGCGCATCAGGATCTGCGATTCCTCTTGCGTGCGCGACATCCAATCGGCGCCGCGCGTTTGCACGTTGATCGACAGGCTGGTCGCGCTCGTGGCGTAGAACTTCATCCACGTCTCGATCGGAATGTAGACGAAATTGTCCTGCGTCTGGCCCAGCACCGTGCCGATCGGTTTTCCGACTCCCACTACTTGATAGGGGCGTCCGTCCACATCGAGCTCCTTGCCGATGGGATCGACGCCGGGAAAAAGTTTTTCCGCGATGTCCGTGCCGATCAGCGCGACGAGCGACCGATGCTGATTGTCGGTGTCCGTGATATAGCGGCCCGACGCGGGACCCTCGGTCTTCATGTCGCCGATATTCGCGGTCACGCCGTAGATGGTCGTGTCTTCGACGGTCTGGCCGCTGGCCTTGGTGCGGCCCAGGAGATTGGCCTGAGCGCCGACGCGCAGGGCGAGCTTGGAATTGTCGCGCAAAAATGTGTACTCGTCCCAGGTGATCGGTTTGTTCCGCCGGGTGGCCTTCACCAGCTCGTCCATGTCCGTGATGATCGGAAAGCGCAGAACCAGGAATACGTTCGCCCCGAGGTTGGCGATGCGATTCTGCACGTACAGGTTTACACCGGAGATCAGCGCGACGACCATGATCAGCGTGGAAACGGACAGCACGATCCCCAGCAGCATCAGAAACGAGCGCATCTTGTGCGCCCGCAGCGTTTCCAGCGCTACACCAATGGGTTCGCGCAAATTATGGAGTCGAGTTCTCATGCGCCCAGCGCCACGCCTCTATTCTTTCATATGCGCAACGCCTGAGAAAGTTACATCGGTTGGGTACTTTGATTATTCAAGCACAGAGGCGAGATCCGTGTGCTTGAAGTCCTGGCCTTTAAACAGGATGGGTTCGCTCATCGCCTTGGCCAGTTCGTACGCGAAGCAGTCTCTTAGCGAAGACTGGCCACAATCGCTCGTCTATTCACAATCATCGCGGCAATCCCCGCTCGTCATACAGAATGTCTCCGCGATCTGTCGACCGGGATGGTTCTTTGAGGTGCGCCGCGCAATCTTTCCCGATGAGTATCAGGCGATCTGCTAGTGCTGCCCTCAGCGCATTCTGTACCCGTTCCAAGCGCTCGCGGATAGCTTCAGTGACAGCAGCAGCCAGGCTCTCGCCGGTCAGCTCCGATAGTTCGTGGGCTAACTTCTGTGCTTCGTCGTTCTTGATGTTCAGTGCCATCGTAATCTTCCTTTTCACATTATTATATCGTCCCTCATTCTATCAAAAGCTTATCGTGGCCAATCTTCGGCTCAGCCATAGGAATGTCACTGACAGCAAGCCAGCAATGGGCCTATAATTTAAGTATGAAACACCTCACATTTCCGATCATTGTCGAGGCCGATTCTGATGGCTACTACGTTTCTTGCCCACCACTTCAAGGGTGCTACAGCCAGGGAGACACGTACGAGGAAGCTGTCACAAACATCAAAGACGCGATCCGCTTGCACGTCGAGGATCGTGTCGCGGACGGCGAAGAAATCCCAGAGCACGTGGCTGTGAGCCTTTCGACCGTTGAAGTCGCCGTCTGATGCCAAAGCTACCGCGCCTAACGGCACGTCAGATCGTTGCCGCCCTGGAGAAGTTAGGTTTTTCTCTCGCACGGCAAAGCGGGAGCCACATGATCTACAAGAATGCAGCCGGCAAGCGAGTCACCGTCCCATTCCATGCATCGAAGATCCTTCATCCGAAGTTGTTGCAAAGCATCCTGCGCGACGCCGACCTTAGTGCAGAAAAACTACCAGAACTCTTATGATCTCCTGATTCTTGCGCTGGAACAAGCGCCGACAAGGCTATTAGTTGGTGGGGTGCGTATAGAGGGTTTGACTACAGCAGGTTCTCGATTGCCTTGGAAATGTCGTCGTGATTGACCAGGCCGACGATGGTCCTGACCTTCTTGCCATCGCGCGTGAAGAGCATGCTGGTAGGGAGGCCCAGGATGCCGCCGAATTTTTCCGCGATGGTGTCATTGCCGAGCAGGATCGGATAGCTCATCGACTCTTTTTGGCCGTTCACGTCGAAGCGTTCTTTATCAAGGAAGGGTTCGATTGCCTTTTTGCCGTCTTCGTCCATGGAAACTCCCAGGATGGTGAAGCCGCGCGGGCTGTATTTTTGCTGAAATTCGATCATCCACGGGATTTCCACTTTGCAGGGTTCGCACCAGGTCGCCCAAAAGTTCACCAGGACTACCTCGCCCTTGTACTGCTGGAGGGTGACATCCTTGTCGTTGAGGTCCTTCAGGACAACGGTTGGGGCATCGGTCGGTTTGGCGGGTGCACTCGCGGATGGCACGCCGGCCGCCGGGAATTTGTGGTCGGCCCAGACCATGACGGCAAGCAAAGCAACCACACCCGCGGCAATGAAGATGCCCTTTTTCACGTTGCGAACTTCTTTCCTGCGGGCTCCAAGTAGAGCCCGCACCCGTTACAGCGCAAACTTGTTCAGAAAGCCCAGTTTACCCGATAGCCAGGTCAGGCGGTTCAAAAAAATCAGGCCGCCGACGAATAGCAGCAGCACGCCGCTCAAAACTTCTACGGTATGCAGGTGGCGCCGGAATCGCTGGTAAAAACGCAAGAACTGGTTGATTCCAATCGCGGTGAGCAGGAAGGGAACCGCAAGGCCCGCCGAATACACCGCCAGCAGAAAAACGCCGCGAGAAATCGTCTGCGCGTTTGCAGCCAGCACCAGGACGGCGGCAAGAATGGGGCCGATGCACGGCGTCCAGCCAAAGGCAAACGCGAAGCCGAGAAGGAAGCCGCTGGTCACGCCGGAAAGCGCGCCGCCAGCCTTGGCTTCTCCCTCGGTTTGGCCGCCGAGATTGTGGAAGCGCACGTCGCGGTTGAGCCAGCGCGTCAGCGACGGCCCGGCCAGGAAAATAAGCGCGACCGAAAGCAGTTGCACAGAGCCGAAGATTCCGCCGGGGCCCACGGTTTCGGTTCCAGAACGCCGCCAAAGAATCGCGGCGCCAAACGCCAGCACGCCACCGATCACCAGTCCCGCACTTACGGGCAGCTTGATAAGCCACCCGACCAGGTGCAGCCCGAACAGAACGATGACCGCCCCGGCCACAGGCCCCATCAGTGCCTTATGCTGCAGCAGAAATTGTCCCACGACGCTCGCCGATGCGCCGAAACTGATGAAGACTACGGAGAATCCCGAGACAAACGCAAGTGACGAAGCGAATAGACTGTTGCGGGTCGGCTGCCCTGTGCGAAGTTGCTCGACGCCGATGCCCGAAAGCATCGAGACGTATCCCGGCACCAGCGGCAGCACGCAGGGCGATAGGAACGAGATGATTCCCGCTATGAAGGCGTAAAGAATCGAAACTTGCATCAGACGAAATTATCTCCGGCGAAGGATGTTGCAAGCCATTTGATGCTTGGTTGGATCAGACGGCTGCAAGCCCGCCAACGATTCAACCCATTCTGTATTTTCACATAAGTAAGCGTCCGCTCGGGGGATTTCTTGGCGGTGGGCTAATTCTGACCGGTGAGCGGCCTGTTTCGCCCGGGAATGCCATTCTCCCGAATGACGTGGAGCAAACCGCCAATCGGGAGATTGGCGTTCCCGGGTCCCAACTATTCGATGCGGGGGTGGCGCGCGCGCCAATCATGCGAGGTCTCGTAGGATAGCGCGATGCGCAAGAGCGTCGTTTCATCGAAGGCGCGGCCGATCATTTGCAAACCGACGGGCAGGCCCTCGCGCGTAAATCCGCACGGGATGGAAATCGCGGGGAGGCCTGTAAAATTGGCCGGTCGGGAGTGCCCGACGACCACGCGACGCGTGTCGATGTCTTCTCCATCAATCTGCACGGATTCCGCGCCAATCGGCGGGGCGGGGACGGGAACCGTGGGCGCAACGATGGCGTCTACGGTTTGGAAGGCCGCGTCAAATTCAGCGACCAAACGCTTTCGCACGTCAAATCCCGCCAGATACCGATTGGCCGGTACCTTCCCGCCTGCTTCAATACGCTGGCGCACTTCTTCGCTGTAATCTGCGGCACGCTGCGGGAAATATCCGGCCGCTTCGTGAACGTGCAGGGCTTCGGCGAGCGAAATGTCGGTCGCCGCGTCCCGCGATTCTTTGACGTGCGGCAGGGAAACTTCCTTCACGAGGGCGCCGCGCTTTTCCATCGAGCGAACGGCGGCTTCGGCGGCGCGGCGCACCTCGGGGTCCAGCTTCTCCCAATAGTGTTCGCGCGGACGTCCCAGTCGAAATTTGCGCATCGGTTTTCGCAGCGCGCCGCGATAATCCTCCACGGGCCTTGGCGAGGAAGTCGGATCCAGCGGATCGCGCCCGGCGATCACAGGAAGGAGCAGCGCTGCGTCCGCCACGCTGCGAGCTATCGGCCCCACATGGTCGAACGAGGGCGAGAGCGGCATGGTTCCAAAAACGCTGACGCGCCCGAAAGTCGGCTTCAGTCCGACAGTTCCGCAAAAGGAGGAGGGCACGCGGATCGAGCCGCCCGTGTCGGTACCGACAGAAGCCGCGCAAAGACCCGCGGCAATGGCGGCTGCCGAACCCGCACTCGATCCCCCGGAAATGCGGTGGAGCGCCCAGGGATTATGTACCGGGCCATAGTGCGCGTTGGCGCCGGTGATTCCGTAGGCGAATTCGTTCAGGTTTGTTTTGCCAAGCAAGATGGCCCCCGCACGAGCGAGTTTTCGCGCGACCGTGGAATCCTGTGACGGCACGAAATCGCGCAAAATTTTCGATCCCGCAGTTGAACGGATGCCGCGCGTCCAAATGTTGTCCTTAAGTGTGATCGGTATCCCGAGGAGCGGGAAATTTTCGCGCCGCGAACTGCGGCGGCCGAGCAGCTGTTTTTCCGCGCGGCGCGCCGCATCGAGCGCGTGTTCGGCGGTGATCGTCAGGAACGCGTTCAGGGCGGAATTTTGCCGCTCGATGCGGCGCAAAAACAGTTCAGTCAGCTCGACGGGGGAAATCTTGCGTTTCGCCAGCAACGCGGCAAGCTCCTCGATCGTGGCAAACGCGAGCGATTCTTCATTCTTCATGGTTAGAAGAGCTTCTCCTCGCGCCGCAGATTTCCGAACGTTCCGATGTTCGCAATGTTTAGCGAGACGCGAAATTGGTTTTCCGTGCGGATCTCTCCGAGCGAAAGACGACGGTATTCGAGCGAAATTCCGCAGCAGGTTCCGTTATAACTGACTTCGACAAATTCGTTTTGCAAAACGTTCTGCTTGACGTCATAGCCGACACCCGCCTGAGTGTTCCAGCCGCGACGGTTCGACGAGCCATATCCCACCTGGGCCCGAATCTGATTCGCGGGCGGTTGCAACACGGCGTTGAAGGGCGGCGGGCCGGACGTATTGTCGATGGAAAACTGCGCCACGGTAAAGTTGAAATTTTCAGTCGGACGAATTTTCAGAAGCGTTTCCGCCGTGGTAACCCTGTGGCGCACGGTGTCGTAATCCAATCGAACCTCGGCATCGTATTTCCCGCCAGGCGAAATGACCAGATCGCTGTTGATCGGAGAAAAGCGGCGCGGTTCATCCGCGAAAGCGAACGGGGTGATCGAATCGAGCGCCTGAAAAACATTTCGCGTTCCGGGAACGAGCGCGCCGCCGAAAGTCGGATCGAAGTAATAGGCTTGGGCAATTTTCCAGGTGACCAGATCGTTCGCCTGGCCGTCTCCCCTGCGGTGAAACAGGCGCTGCGTGACGGAATATACGAAATCATTCGTGTCCGTGAGCGTTTCATCCTCGTCGAAAAGTATGAAGCGGTCGAATTGACTGACGCCTCCCACGTAGTTGTATTCGATCTCGGGATCGATCGTGTGCTTCCATTTTCCGCTCGCGGCCTGCCAGATCCGCTCGAGCGTAGGCGGCCGGAGATCGATATTCACTTCGCCCGTGGTCCGAAGCAGTGGTTCACTTGCCACGGCCCCCCCCACCAATTGCGAGCTGTAAGAGGTCGCCCGGACTGTAAAGCTCGTCGTCACCCCGAGCCAGGGTCCCCAGCGCAACGGCACGACGACGCGCGGGGCCAATTCCGAGCGCTCCACAAACGCGGGAGTTACAATTCCAGGCACAACGCTTTCCACTCCTGTCGTAGAGTTCGTCACCAGATTTTCATCGTCGCGGTGCACCGCTCCCGCGAACGCATCCCCGCCAAAATAAATTGGCAGGTTCTTCCAGGGCGACTGGTCTACCGAGCTGAACCGGGCCTCCGGAGCGCTGCGAACGTCCGCGCTGACTTGCGGCTGGGCGTTTACAAAGTTCTGATAACTGGTCGCGGCGAAATCGATGCTGAACCCTCGAAAGTTGTTGGTCACGAATCCGGCGTTGCGCACCTCGGAATTCACCGCTTCGCCAAAGGTCGGCGCAAACGCCAATTGAAATATCAGCGAGCTGAGCTGATCGAAATCCGCGACCGCGCGCCAGCCATCGTGCAGTTGCGCGTCAAGTTTGAATTGCGCGCTGTGGCCGCCCTGGCTCTCCAGCGCCGTTTCCGGAACGCCCGATGAATTGACCACCTGGATTCCCTGAGCGTTCAGCACCGGCTCGGGTAATCCACGGTCGATCACGCCGAAATATCTTCCCGAAATCGACACGTTCTCCCAGGGCTTGGCGCGAAATTCTCCATTTTGCTGCCATCCACGGCGGCTGAGATAAGCCAAACCGAGAGAAAGATCGGTCCAATCCCTGGGCGCCCAGTAATAGCCGTCACCGAGGACGATTCCTTTGAGCGAAGTGTCAGCGAATTCCGGGATCAAGAGTCCGGATTTCCGCAAGTTGCGCCCCGCCGGTACCGACGCATAAGGGAAGTACAGGAGCGGGAGACGAAACATCCGGAAGTCGGCGTTGACCATGGCGACCGCGCGATCCACGTGGAGCGTGGCATGAGAAGTGAAAAACTTCCAGCTGGGCTTGTCCGGTTCGCATACGGTCAACCAGGCATGCTCGATCCAATAGGTGCGCGCGTCGAGCCGCCGCACTTCTTGCGCTTCAAACACCAGCGGATTCGGGGAAACCAGCATATTGGCGTTCGGCTTGTGTTCCACCGTGACTTCGCCGCGCACGTGCTCGAACAGGCCTTCTCCGCTTTGCACGTTGAAATCCGCGGAATCCGCCGTAAGGTGCTGCGTGTCCACATCGAACAATACGTGGCCGCGGGCCGTGGCCTTGTACGTCTTCGTGTCGTACTGCACGTGGTCGGCGCGCAATCGAAGGTTCCTATATTGGATTTCGACTTTGCCGTCGGCGAAGTACAGGTCCCCTTCCTTGCGTTGCTGGTCGGCTTCGAGACGCACGCTGGCCTGGCCAGAAGAGGATGGCGGAATGATTTCCTGCGCGGTGGCTCCGTGAAGTGCAAAGAGACTGGCGATTAGAGCAAGTAGGACGCGCCCCCGGCAAGCGACACCGAATTTATGAAAAAGTCCCATGATTTGGCGCCGCCCATCCACCAGGAGAAAAAGAGCCTGGAAGGGCTTGATTGAAAATAGCTCGTTAGCCTAGCACTCCCTCTGAAGGCTTACAATGATTCCAGCGGGCTCCGCGATTCGCTTGAAACCTTCCGCGTAGAAATAAAGCCTGCACCCATAATGGTCAATCGGTTCCGGCCGCTTTCGCTAGCTATAGATTGCGATTCGAGCGCACGGGCTGCCTGGGGTACTCAATTCGTTACAAATCGATGCAAATCTTTTCGCGGAGGCGCTCTGCTGGTAGGATGTTTGTGACTCCCGACTTCCGTTCGGCGAGACATCCGCAGCGCAAAACGGAACGGTGATAAAAACCTGTCAGCATTGCGGCGCCGTTAACGGCGACCTGTCCGACGTTTGCTGTTCCTGCGACGCCCCTTTGGGCGGCCTCGGACGTTCGTCGGTTTCGCGCCAAGTTGCCACTCCTACCGAAGGTAACCTGGCCGTTGAACCCGAATGGCGGCGAGAGGTTTCCAGCAGGCTTAAGGACTATCGCGCCCGCCGGCGCGGAGGTGCGACCGCCGATTTGCAAACGGCGTTGCCCTTTGAATCCACTTCGCCATCCGCAATCGAATCTTCAAGCGGAAGGACGCAAGTTGCCTCACCAGCGCCTTCCAAACAGACTCATGGCTCGCGCACGCATCGCCACGAGCGATTCGAAATATCGATTCCCAAGCTGGAAACTGCCTCAGGTGCCGGCCACGCCCACTGGCAGGCTACTTCGCCGCCTGGCGCAGGTTTGTCGCATGCGCCCTTGTATGCCGTGGCTACGCTCGCGGAGCGCCGCAGGGCGGCGATCGTGGACACAGGCCTCCTGCTGTTCAGTTACGGTGGAATGCTTGCGCTCTTCACTGTTCTGGGTGGACATATCGGTTTTAACAAGCTCGACTTGGCCGTGGCAGGGGCCACGTTTGCGCTTTTTTACGCGCAGTATTTCGCCCTGTTCACGGTTTTCGGCGGCTCGACACCGGGCATGATGCTTCGCGGCTTGCGGGTCGTCAGCTTTGACGGCGGCATGCCCACCTCGCGCCAGATGGCTTGGAGAAGCTTTGGATATTTGATCTCCGCGGGCACCTGCTTTCTGGGATTTGTTTGGGCGCTCTGGGATGAAGACCAACTTTGCTGGCAGGACCGCATCTCCCAAACCTATCTCACGCCGATTGAGGAAATTACACCTTACTAAGCGCGCGGTGGTCCCGTGCCGCGAAACCGGCGAGCCCTCATGAGCAACCGCCCAAGAATCGCCGCGCGTCAACTGAGTTAATCGTGCTATCATAATTAGGCTTTTACCTTCGTGAATGAGGCCAATAACAACGATGAGCCGCCTCGCTAGAATATCCGTCGTCACACTCTCCGTCGTCGTGTTTCTATATGTCGGGCTGGGGTATGTGCTCGGCAAGACTACGGACGACAAGTCTTACCGCTCGTTGAGCGTATTCGGCGAGGTGGTGCAGCACATTCAGGAAGACTACGTGGATGAGCCCAACATGGCCGTTGTGACGTCCGGTGCCATGCACGGGCTGCTCGAATCGCTTGATCCCCTGTCTGGTTATTTGAGCCCACGGGAGTATGCCGACTATCGCGACCGAACGAAGAATGCCGTGCACGGCGAAATCGGCATGACTGTATCGAAGCGGTACGGCTACATCGTGATTGTCTCGGTCGTTCCAGACGGCCCGGCTGGGAAGGCCGCCATGCGTAGCGGCGAAATTCTGGAATCGATCGGCGGATTCGGCACGCGCGATATGTCCGTCGGGCAGGCCAACGCTCTCATGCAGGGCGCTCCCGGAACCCCCGTGAAAGTGTCCGTGATCCGTCGCGGAAAGACGGAACCCCAGGAAGTCAGCATCAATCGCGCGGTGATCGGCCCGCAACACATTGTGGCGGATCGCGTCGGCGACGATGTAGCGTACGTTCGCTTACCGGCCGTCGATCCTTTGGACGTCTCGGAACTGCATGACAAACTGGCGCAATTTGACAAGCAGGGTGTACACAAGCTGCTTCTCGACCTGCGAGATTGCACGCGCGGAGATGCCACCGAAGCCGTTGTTGCCGCTCAACTTTTCCTGACTTCCGGGAAGATCGCCTCGCTGGAAGGGCAAACCGTGTCGCACAAGGATTTCAATGCCGAGCCGGACAAGGCCGTGTGGCACTACTCTGTGGACGTCTTGATATCGCCGAGCACTTCGGGCGCAGCGGAAGTCCTTGCCGGGGCGATCAAGGGGAATAAGCGCGGCGATCTGGTGGGCGAGCGCACGTTCGGCTCCGCTTCCGAACAAAAAATTATCCCGCTGGACGATGGCGGAGCGCTGATCCTCACGGTTGCGTTTTATTCCACGCCTGACGGCAAATCCATCGTGGAGGAAGGCGTGGCTCCCACCGTGGAAGTGCATCCGAAGGCCATCGATCCATCCGCAGAACCCTCCGACACGGAAGACGAGGCTCCGCTCGGTCCCGGCCAGCTGCCCAAAGCGGACGACCCGGTTTACAACAAGGCTCTCGAACTGCTCAAAGGCGGCGAGGCCCAAAAGGCTGCCTGAAGTGTGAATCGCCGACCGGACGCGCTCGGCCCACTCGCCACACAAACTTCCCCACTGCGTTCCATCGTATTTTTCTTCCTTGCAGCATCGTTATTTTTTGCGGCAGGCTGCAAGAAAAAATCCACGCCTCCGTCAAACGTAGGGATCCGAAATATCACTCGTGAATTTGTGTTCGCCGCGCGAAACGCGAGCGGCGGACGCGCCGAAGTGGGCATGCGGCCCGAATATGCAGCGCGCCAGCCAGGCAAACAGCAGACGCTCGCCGCCGATCACATTTACATTACCGTGCCGCTCACCAGAGCGGGCACGCCGGACAGGGCCGCGCAAGAGGCCATTGAAGCCGAACTCGCGCGCGTCGCGGAGTTTCACCACTTGCAACGCGTCACGCGGCCCGGAGCGCCCGGCCTGGAGCGCTTCGATTACCTTATGGATGGCCGGCATACGCAATCCATCCAACTCATAACGCCGCTGCTGGATGCGCAAGCCGCGTCCCCGGCGCCAGGGCGCCCGCAACTTGCCATTGTGATCGATGATCTCGGAAACGATCGCGCGCAGGCGGACTCACTGTTCCGCCTTGCTTATCCGCTGACGATCTCGGTGCTTCCGCACGAAGCAAACTCCGGCGAAATTGCAGAAGAGGCGCACCGGCGCGGGTTTCAAGTGATGCTCCATCTGCCCATGGCCTCGAATGCAGGGGACAAGGACGAAGCGATCGAGTTGCATCCCGGCATGGCTTCGGCCGAGGTGGAGAAAACCTTCGCGGCCATGCTGGACACTGTCCCTTATGCCGCGGGAGTCAACAATCACGAAGGCTCGCTCGGCACTGCCGATCAAAAACTCATGGACGAGTTGATGCCATTGCTGCATCAGCGCAATTTATTTTTTATCGACAGCCGCACGACCGCGGCGACGGTAGCGGAAACGGCGGCGCATGCCGCTGGCGTCGCGGCCGCCAGACGCAACGTGTTTCTGGACGACGAGCAATCGGTTCCGGCCATCCGAAGGCAATTTGCGCTGGCCATTCGCGATGCCCGGGAAAAAGGCTCGGCGCTGGCGATCGGCCATCCGCATCCGGAAACGCTGGAGGTGCTCAACGAAATGTTGCCCGAGGCGGAACGGCAGGGCGTCCGGCTGGTGTTCGCGTCAGATTTGGCGCGGTGATTTAAGTAGCACAGACTTTAAGTCTGTGGGGGTTCGTCAGTGTGGCTCAGGCCTTGCCTTCGAGCGAAAAAGCCACAGACTGAAGTCTGTGCTACTGGAAAACATCAAGAGGTCCTTTGGTACGCGGTCAGGATATCCGGAAGCGAAAGTACTCCTTCCAGCTTGCGCGAGCCCGCGCGGCTGACTACGGGCAATAGCGCGTGGCCCTGAATGAATCGCAAGGCGTCATCCAGGCGCTGATCGGGATGCAGGATGGGCAAGCGGGCTGTGGACAGAACCTCGCGCAATTGTGTCTCCCCGGGGTGTGCCGAAGCCATCGTCCGCAAATCCTTCCTGGCGATCCCCGCCCACCGGCCCGTTGGAAAGCGCACCAGCAAGAGTTCTTCGGTTGAAGTTTCCGCAATCTCCAGGGCGCGAGCGAGCGTGTCGCTTGCCTGTAACGGCGGTAAATCCGGTTTCCGCATCGCATCCTCGACGCGCAGGACAACCTGCTCGCGCTGTTCCTCCATCGAAGGCAATTCCAAATTGTCCTGTTTGGCCAGAAGATCGAAGAGAGCCACATCCTGATACTTGCGGGAAATCAAGTAGGCGATGGTGTTGGAGATCATGACGGGCAGAACAATCGAATAGCTTCCCGATGTTTCCACGACCATGAACACGGAAGTGATTGGAACGCGCAGGAAGCCCGCGAAGAAGGTCCCCATGCCGACCAGCGCAAACGGAGCCACGGACGCGCTGACTTGCGGGAAGAAGTGATGCTCGAGCCCGCCAATCGCTCCGCCAATCATTGCGCCGATGAACAACACCGGCGCGAACATTCCTCCCGGCGTGCCGCTGACAAACGACAAGCTGGTCGTCAATATTTTCGCGAATCCGAGGATCGCCAGAATTTCCCACGTGTACTGGCTATGCAGAGCCTGGTCAATGTAGGGATATCCCGTCCCCATGGATTGCGGGAATCGCAGGCCGATGAAGCCGATCAGCAGCCCCGCGGCCGCGGGTTGAAAGTAATACGTCCACTCGGGCAGGGCGCGGAGCTTGGGCCGGAAGTACGCAATAATTTTCGTGAAGGCGAGGGACAGAACTCCGCTGACGACTCCCAGCACGGCGTAGGCAAGCAATTCGGCGGGATGGGCGAGAGTGTACGCAGGGACGCGGAACATCGGCTCGCCGCCGAGAAAGGACCGCATGACGACGGCGCTGGAAACCGCCGCAAGCACGATCGCCCCCAGTGCGCTCGCGCTCCACGTGCCGATCACCTCCTCGATCACAAACAAGACCGCGGAAATGGGCGCGTTGAACGCAGCCGCCAGGCCCGCTGCCGCGCCTACGGGAGCGAGCAGCCTCAGCTTGTCCCTGGAAAGTTTCAAGCGCCTGCCGAGCGCGGAAGCGATCCCCGCTCCCATTTGCAGGGATGGATCTTCAGGACCAAGCGATTGGCCGCTGCCGATCGCGAGCGAACACGTCAGAAATTTTCCAATGACGGTCCGGAAGGGCACGTACCCATCAAATACGTAGACGGCAGCCTTCGTCTGGTTCACTCCGCTGCCGCTAGCGCCGTGGAAGAATTTTTGTACAAGAAAAGCGACGACCAGGCCGGCCCCTGCCGGCACCAACAGAACCCGAATGGGCGGCGGCGCCAGCGCGGACCCGAGAAGACCGAGGCGAACCCATTCGATGGCAATGCGGAAACAAACCACAGCCATTCCGGAGAACATTCCAATAATGATCGCCAGCAGCAGGAAAAGATTGCCCTCGGAAAGAGTGAACGAACGCGCCCGGGAACTCAGCCACTCCAGGCGCGAGTCGTTTGCAGCCGCCGAAAGAGGCTCCCGCTTTGGAGCGGGAATTTGCGTTTCCTCGACCGGCGTGTCCCGATCGCTCATGGATTATTTCCCTCGTGCCGCTTTTCAATCAGCGTCAAAGCCTGATCCAAGCCCGTAGAAGGTCCGCAGATCTGTGAAGTGGCGTCTTCGATTCGGGAAGCGAGTTGCATGGCTTCGTTCCGCATTTCGGGATTCCCGCCAAGCGACCTGAAATTCACACGCTTTTGCAAGTCTTGCGCTTCCTTGTTGAGCAGTTGCAAATCAGACGGCGATTGTCTCGAAGAGGAACTGTTTGCGCCGGCGCCGGTGCATTTGCGAAGACGTTCGAGTCCCTGCTCGAAGTCGCGCCAGGTCCGGCGCGTCTGTTCTTCATCGCTCAGTCCGGCCAAAAAAGGATCGTTGCCCAAGACGTCCCGGACGAGCACAAGCGACGCATGGATTTCATCGGAGGGATTCTCGATCTCCGATTTGGAAAAATAGGTTTCCGCTTTCAAATAGTCGCCGTGTTCAAACGCAACCCGGCCTGCGTCGGCAAGCCACTGGCTCTGTCGCGGATTGATTTGTAACGCAGCTTCAAATTCAGCGAGAGCCTTGCCGGGCTCTCCCACCCTCAAAAAAAGGTGTCCGTTTTCTTCGCGCAGGACGCCGTTTTCGGCGGGAGTATCCGCGGCGAGTGCTGAGATTTCCGCTTCCGCCTCGTCGGTTCGCCGGTGAGAGAGGAGAAATTCGGTCAATTCCAGCCGCATTTTTCGCCTCTGGAGCACGGGTTCCTTTTCCCAACTGCCGAAAATCGCGCCGCGAAAATAGCGAATCGTTTGATCCACATCCCCCGTTTGCATGGAAACGCGGGCCAGGTCAAGATTCACTTCGCCGGAGCCAGGAGATGCGCCCCAAAGGTTCACCAGATACGAACGCGCTTCGGTGAGCCGGCCATCGGCCAGCAAAGCCTCGGCCAGGCGGAGTTGCACGAGTGGATTCTCGGGGCCGTAGGAAAGCGCATTTCGGAAATCCTCGAATGCCTGGCCGGGTTTCCCAGCCGCCAGATCCGCATTTCCCTTTTGAAACCATTCCGAAACGAGCCCTTCCTCGCGCGCGTGATACGTCCGGGCCAGCGCAGCCGTGATGACAGACAACAAGCCAAGAAGCATGAGGCTCAACAGCAGCACGCGCCGTTGTACATATCGCGATACGATATTATGAGGCTCGGAGATCACAACTCAAACATAACCCAGCTGGGGAGTGAAACGTACGGATAAATGAAAGACGAGCCGCTCGAAAGCGTTAACGCGCCGGTGCCTTCGTAGCCCAGGCCTCAGCCTGCGGGTTTTGGTACATGCAAGGCCGAACCCCCACAGGCTTGAAGCCTGCGCTACTCCAAACAAAAAACAAAGCCCCGGAGGGCCGGACCCGGGGCGGAAAAGCAGTGAGCGCAACACTGCGAAGTTTAGGGATGCTGCTGGTTGAATCGACAGAATATGCCACGTCCCGGCAACCGCCGAAGCGGATTCGGAATCACGGCGATACACCCAGCCCGCACGTTGCTTTGAAATGTTTGGTTCGCGAATCGCCTACGAACCGAGAACCGCGTCCTTGAGCGCCTTTGCGGCGCGAAGACGAACAACGGTTTTCGCCTTGATCTTGATCGCTTCGCCCGTCTGCGGATTGCGGCCCATGCGCGCCTTGCGGTGCGCCTTCACGACGCGTCCGATATTCGGAATGACGAACTTGCCCGCGCCGCCCTTGGCTTCCCTGACCGCCAGCTTGAATAGTTCTTCGAAGAACAGCGCGGCGACCTTCTTGGATGTGCCCACTTTTTCCGCGACGTGCGAGACAATCTTGGACTTGCTCAGTGGTTTTGCCATCTAGTTTCTTTCTCCTCCTCAGAATTGAGACTGCGAATGTGGCCGCACGCGTCGAAGCGTGCGAGCCACGCACGGCGAGCACTATACGGGCGAAGCCCGCCCAACGCAAGAAAAAACATATAAAAGCCCCGATTTGACGCGGCTTCCAGCGTTGCGCCCTCCGGGGCCGCGAGTGTGCTACTCTTGCTGTTCATTTTTCGTGCGAGGAGCGTACATGGTGAACTGGGGAGACCTTGAAAAACGATTCGCAGCGACGTTGGCCCTCGGTCGGCGCCCTGTGGCTGTCACATTTCTTGACGCGGAGCCTTCGGGCGTTCCCAAATTTTCCGGCACCGAGCCCGCCGGTTGCAGCTTCTGGCGATTGGCCGCCGCAGGCCGCACGTTCTACACCGTTCCGGCCGATCACTTCAACTGCGCCGTGGGGGCTTACACGCACAACGTTCAGCTCCCGCCCGATCGCGTTCAGGAAACCGAGACGATGCTGGGCATGATGTTCAATCTCGGCTACGTGCGGCCGGAAGAAGTTCCCGGAATCCCGCGGCTCCCTAAGGAGCCTGCGGCGGTGGTCTTCGCACCGCTCGGGGATGCGCCTGTCGCGCCCAGCGTCGTGCTCTTCGCGTGCAAGACTTCGGCGGCGATGCTGCTCAACGAGGCCTCCATCCGCGCCGGCGCCAGCAGCACGCTGCCGCTGCTTGGCCGGCCGTCGTGCATGGCGCTTCCCGCGGCGCTTGCGTACGGAACCGTTTCGACACTCGGCTGCATTGGGAATCGCGTGTACACCAACCTCGGCGCGGACGAAATGTATGTCGTCGTGCCCGGTGCGAAACTTGAAGCCGTTTCCGACGCGCTGGGAATCATCGCCACCGCGAACGCCACGCTGGAAGAATTTGCGCGCGGGCGCCAGGCTTCGCTTTCCACCGTGTAGTTATTTTCTACTGAATTGCGGCGGGTTTTGAGTGGCGCAGGCTTCAGCCTGTGCGGGTTGGTCGAGGCGTGGTCACCCGTGCTCCCACCAACCCCCACAGGCTGAAGCCTGCGCCACTCGAGTTCCTACAGTCTTCCTAAACCTTCGTAGAATTGCGCCACGGCCTTGATCCCGCCGAAATAATTTTCAAGCGCGATGTGTTCGTCCGGCGCATGCGCGTTTTCGTCCGGCAAACCGAAGCCGAGCAGGATGCACGGCACCTTGAATGTGTCATGCATCTGTGTGACGAACGGAATCGAGCCGCCCTCGCGGATGAAGACGGCGCGCTTGCCGAATCCCTTCTCCAGCGCGTTGTGCGCGACCTCAAAGAACGGATGCGTGTACGGTGCGGCCCATGCGTTGCCCTGACTGTGGACGTCGAGCTTGAACTTCACCGTTTTCGGCAGCAGCTTGCGGATGTGCCGTTCGACGAGACGCGTGATTTTTTGCGCATCCTGATTGGGCACCAGGCGCGTCGAAAATTTCGCGTACGCCTTGGACGGGATGACCGTCTTCGAGCCTTCGCCCGTGTAGCCGCCCCAGATTCCGTTCAACTCCAGCGTCGGCCGCGCCCCTAGTTGCTCGATGATCGAAAATCCCTTTTCGCCGCTGAGTCCCGGCGCGCCCACCGTTTTGCGGAAATCGCTGGCCTTCCACGGCAGCGATTTGAGCGTCTTGCGCTCGGCCTTGGAAAGTTTCGCGACGTCGTCGTAGAAGCCGGGAATCGCCACGCGAAAATTCTTGTCGTGCAGCTTGGCGAACAGTTCGCACAGGATGGTGATTGGATTCGGCACCGCGCCGCCGAAAATCCCCGAGTGCAGGTCTTGCGCCGGCCCGGTAATTTCTATCTGGTAGTAATTCAGCCCGCGCAGCGCATAGGTGATCGAAGGCACGCCGCGGGCGAGCATCCCTGTGTCCGAAACCACCAGCGCGTCCGCCTTGAGCCGCGCCTTGTTCGCGCTCACGAATTCCCACAGGCTCACGCTGCCGACTTCCTCTTCCCCTTCGATCATCACTTTCAAATTGATGGGCAGCTTGCCCGCCGTTTTCATGATGGCGTCGAGTGCGCGAATGTGGATGTGAACCTGCCCCTTGTCGTCGGCGGAGCCGCGGGCATACAAATTCCCGCCGCGAATGGTTGGTTCAAACGCCGGCGAGGTCCACAAGTCCAGCGGCTCGGCCGGCTGCACATCGTAATGGCCGTAGAACAGGATGGTCGGCTTGCCGGGCGCATGCAGCGATTCGCCATAAACGAGCGGATGCATTTTCGTGGGAAGGATTTCGACGTTGTCGAGGCCCGCCGCGCGCAACTTTTCGGCGACCCATTTCGCGGCGCGCTCGATGTCCGGCTTGTGCTCGGATTGCGCGCTGACGCTCGGAATCCTTAAAAATTCGTAGAGTTCGTTCAGGTGTTCTTCGCGTTTGGAATCGATGTATTCGGTCAAGTTCATGTGCGGTCCCCTCGGAACTGCCGGTTACTCTGAATATCACGCGCGATGATAGCGCGTAATCTATTCCCAGGCACATAGAAACACGCCGGCCGGCCGCAAGCCCGGCGTGAAACTCAACCCACGTTACAGAGCGGGAACACATTGGTGACTGTCTCGTTGACGCCGCAATGGAAGTACCGCAGCATAGACTTACCATGCCTGAGAGCGATTACGACAAGGCTCGCCGCAGTTCCCGCGTCTTCATGCGGGTGCGCGTGGTGGTTGCGGGAAAGAATTCCGACAATCGCCGCTTCCGCGAAGCCTGCGAAACCATCGTGATCAACGCCCACGGCGGCCTGATGTATGTGAACCAGCCGCTCGCCATGGACGCCATCCTGGTCCTCACCAATCCCTTTACGCAGGAGGAACAGGAATCCCGCGTCGTCTTTCTCGGCGAGGCCACCGACAAAGGCCAGCGCGTGGGCCTCGAATTCCTCACGCCCGCGCCGCATTTCTGGGGTGTTGATTTCGTTCCCACCGATTGGCCCGCGCCGGCCGCCACTGTCCGCCCGAGCTAGCCATTCTTAAAACGGCTTCAATGAGAAGTGGGCTATCTATGTGAATTGAAGGGTTTTAGCCGGCAGTGAGGGGCAACAAATACTCCTGCAATCGTCCGCTCTCGGCGGCGGGCAAGCGCTCGAGTTGAATCCCCATTTGGCTGCCCTCCACTACGCGCATGATGGACCCCAACCCGGCCACAGGGGGCCTTCCAGCAAGCAGATATAAACTGACTTCTACGGGGGAGCCAACAGGAAATGTTTGCGAAGCTTGAACCAACGTGCCGTTCAAGCTGATATCGATCGTTTCGCCTTCCACGCTTCTATCGCCACATTTGACTCGAACCCTGGCTCGCACAGCGACGCGCCGGAATCTGCGCTTCTCATGCTCGATCGTACCCTGGGTTACGCGGATGAGCCTCATCAAGTGCGCTCGATCGATCGGCTTGTAGACAAAGAAACTGGTTCCAGCCTTGAAGCCCTCCGAGAGAGCGGCTGGCCTCAGATCGTCGCTGATCATGATGATCGGTGTTTTTCGGTTGAAACCTGAGAGGCGAATTCCCCGCACCAGTTTGGTTGCGTCCGCCGGTGGCGCGCACAGGTCAACGAGAATCACATCAAACTTCTTCTCCTGGAACTGAGCGGCGGCCTCCGCGCTTGCTGTCAAAGTCACCGCCTCTAAGTTCGCCGCTCCCAAGGTTTCCTTGATGAGCACGCACATGCCTTCTTCATCCCCGACGACGAGCGCTCGCGTAGGCGTTCCACTTGGCGTCCCTCCGCGCGCGCCGTTCTGGTTGCGCGATTCACTTTCGATTTCGATTTTCATGATCTGGCTCCCTGCCGCCGCACTCGGAATCTCCTCTCGCGGCGCATCAAGCTAAGAATGGCGGCTCTGGCAATGGAACGGGGATTGGTATGATTTCGTAATAGTCGAATCGCACCCCGACGCCGCGCGAACCGCCCGGAGGAAAAGTAGGACGGACACGGACCACTTTGCCGGTGCAACGCCACTCCACCGTCGCGTCGCCTGTGATTTCCATTGGCATCTCCAATCGGATCTGCAGCATTGCGCCCTCGCATGGTGGTGTGTCGGTCTCAAAATAGACGCCGCGCTCGGAGACATTCACCGATTCCACTTTCTTCTCGGGCGCCATCGTTTTCCACTCGCGAACAAACAGTGGGATGGCGAGGCGGAAACGCAGTGCCGATCGTCTGTCAGATGGTTTCATGGAAACCTCTACGCGCCAGGAACAGGATTGGACGCAAGTTAAACACTCGAAACCCACGCAATCGGATTTCTATCCCGCGCGCCGCAAGATGGTTGAGCGGTGGCCATCGATTTCTCGGCCAGTGTCAACTGCGGGATCTTCTTTCCAAACAAGTCAGGTTTACCCGCCCATCTCCTGCATGGCCGCCCCCCTGACTGTCCCTAAGATTTGGGTCCGCCTGGTGTGGGGGAATGGCCGCCTCGGTGGAATTTATCTCCTCGGAAAAAAAGTCGACGGTTTTTCGCATCAGGTCCATCCGGCTGACGACGCCGAATTTCTCCAGCAACGCGGAAACGTGAAACTTCACTGTCCGGACGGAAATGTGTACCTTTTCTGCAATCTCTTTATTCGTAAAAACTTGGAGGACTTCATGCAGTACTTCCCGTTCGCGCCTGGTGAGTTGGACCGGTGATTGGAACATTTGGCAATCCTGGATGAGCTTTTCTGCAAGCGTTTGCAATCCGCTGAAGAGGTCTTCGCCGGCCGCGACCGCTACGCCGAAGTCCTGAGGCCTACGCCCTCGCATCACGCATTGTACGGCCAGCAGACTGGCGACGTGATTGACCGGCAAGCTCCCATTTGTATTCGCTTTCACTTCAAAGCGCTGGGTACCGGTTTTCTTATCAAAGAAAACGAAAGCTTTCGGATGAATTGTGAAGTCTTGATCGGAGTTATGGACGGTAATGAGACTTTTTCGGCCGTTCATGGTGCCCCCTATTTCCATTGGCAAGTTCTAAGGACCATTGGTCTACTGACGACTCCGCGGGAGTGCTCACAGCGGAACCAAGTCCTTCTCCTCTTGCACAGGGAGCTAGATACTAACTGCGAGGCAATCTCGGAAAGGGGGGCGAGAGTGCGTAACGGTTGTTGGGCTTGCTTCCTACCTGCACGATTAGAGTGTGCTTGGGTGCGCACGGCGTCAAGCTGAATCGCCTCTCGTATCCCAAAACGCTCCACAAAGAGACTTCCGCAAATTAATTTTTGCAAAGGGACGTGGCTATAACTCAAGCAAAATAAGTAATGGTAAGAGTTTCTTAAGAACAACGCGGAAAAATAAGAAAAGTATTAGCATCAGGATGCATTGCCGGATCAGGTCAGAGGATGATTCTCGGGACGGTGTGCGCTCCGCCTACCGCGATTTCTCCTGTGACTTTTCAATCTGCTGCTGCACTTGCGTCCTGAATTCGAGCGGGTGGGCAATCATATTGAAGACCTCAGGCGTGCCGCCGGTTCCGTGAACGATCACCCTGCCATAGCCGAGCATTCTCCCCATCACGCTTTCTTCCACGCCGATGCTCTCCACTCTCGAAAGGAGCAGCTCGATCGTTCTTCGCGCGGCGAGTCCCACCTTCACAAAAACGCGCTTGTTGGTCACCGTCATTTCCGTTGCGTTCCTCACCAAGATGCCTCGGCCGATAAAAATGAGCGCGACGATGAGAAAGGCCGCTCCTACGACTATCATGGATTCGGATGCCGCGCTTTTGCCGCCCGTGGTCCGCGCGGAGAGTACAAACATTGCCAGCCCCGTCAATCCGAAAAGCAAGCCGAGCAGAATCGGTACGACGAGCACGATCCAGTGCAGCCGCGTCTCGTAGATAATCGTTTCTCCCTCGATGAGATGCTTTTCAACGTAGCTCATGGCGCTCCTTGACGATTTGAGGATTCCACATTTCTACCATATGCCACACCTCGATTGCGGCAAACGAGGAAAATAGGCCGGTCGGGAACGGCTGGGGAAAATTCAGTTACAATGCCTCAGCTCAGGGTGTTGGGAGACATCGATCATGTTAGCAATCGCAACGGGAACAGGAAGGAAACAGCGTATGCAACGTGGCCGGATCACGCGCTTCCCGGCGCCAAATAATCGCTGGTACTTGAGCCGGCGCGGCATCTTGCAACGCGCGGGATGGGCGGTCGCGGCCGCGGGACTTTCGCGCGTGTCTGCGCTGGCTGCGGATTCCGTCAGCCCGGCGATGGCCCGGCTCAGTTCCTACATGAGTGAAGCGCGCAATCGCGCGCTGCCGGACGAAGTGACCGAAAAAGCAAAGCACCACATCCTCGACACATTCGCCGCCATGGTTTCCGGGTCGGAACTGCTGCCCGGGCAAGCGGCGCTCAAGTTTGCCAAAAGCTACGGTGGCGAAAAAATCGCCACGGTCGTCTGCTCGAATGTCCTCTGCGGCCCGATCGAGGCGGCGCTCGTCAATGGCGTGCTCGGCCATTCCGACGAGACCGACGACGCACACGCCCCGACGCTCGCGCATCCCGGCGTCGCCGTGGTCCCCGCGGCGCTGGCGGTTGGCGAGCAATTTGGCATTGACGGGGCGCAGTTCCTGCGGGCCATCGTGCTTGGCTATGACATTGGAACACGCTTTGTGTTGACCATGGGTGGTCCATCTATTCAAAGCGAGGAACACAGGAGCACCCACACCCTCGCCGGAATTTTCGGCGCGGCGGCAGCCGCAAGCAGCGCGGCGAGTTTAAACACGCAACAGATGCGCTGGGTGCTCGACTACACCGCGCAACAATCCTCCGGCATCGCCGCGTGGCAGCGCGATACGCAACATATCGAGAAGGGATTCGTTTACGCCGGCATGCCGGCGCGCGGCGGCGTGACCTCGGCCCTACTGGTTCAATCGGGCTGGACCGGCGTGGACGACGTTTTTTCGGGAGCCGACAATTTTTTCATGGCCTATGCGCCGCAAGCGAATCCGGCGGGCCTGGTGGAAAAACTCGGCGAGCGCTATGCGGTGACGGAAACGGATATCAAGAAATGGACCGTGGGAGCGCCCATCCAGGCGCCGCTCGACGCGCTGGAAATCCTGCTGAAGCGGCGTCCTTTCAAAGCAGACGATGTACAGCAGGTGATCGTCCGGGTTGCCACGACGCAGGGGTCCGTCGTGAACAACCGCGAGATGCCGGATATCTGCCTGCAGCACATGGTCGCGGTCATGTTGATCGATAAAACCGCGTCCTTCAAATCGGCGCACGACAAGGCGAGGATGCAGGATCCGGCAGTCCTCCGCGTGCGCGCAAAAGTGAATCTCGTCCTCGACGAGGAACTCCAGCGCGCCCTGCCGCGCCGCGAGGCCATCGTCGAAATCACGCTGGCCGATGGAACGAAACTCAGCGAACACGTAACGGCCGTGCGCGGCACTCCATCAAATCCGATGACCCGCGAGGAAGTCGTTAGGAAGGCACGCGAGCTGATGGCGCCGGTCCTCGGCGCAGCTAACGCGGGAAACATCATCGATAAAGTGCTTGGCCTTGAAGATTTGAAAAATATTCTGGAGCTTCGGCCATTTCTTCAACGCACTTAATTGAAAATGTAAGCGAGCGCACCCGATATGAAACACAAGCAGGATGCAAATTGGCGAGTGAGCAGCGGCGAGAAAAACCTGACTCGGCGTGATCTGGTGCAGCGTGCGGCGTGGCTCCTCGCAGCGGCAGCTTTTCCGGGCGGCGTGGAATTGGCCGCTCAAGATGTCAGCCCCAATGTTAGCCCGACGATGCTCAAGGTCAGCACCTACATGAGTGAAGCCCGCAACTCCGCGTTACCCGAAAAAGTGCTGCAAGAAACCAAGCACCACATCCTGGATACTTTTGCCGCCATGATTTCGGGCTCCGAGCTTCCCCCGGGACGCATGGCCCTAAAATTTGCCCGTGCCTATGGCGGTCCGAATATTTGCACGGTGGTAGCCTCGGATGTCCTCTTGGGACCTATCGAAGCGGCCATCGCCAACGGGGAACTCGCCCATTCCGATGAAACGGACGATGACTATACCGGAGGAGGAGCGCATCCCGGCAGCGCCATCGTGCCGGCCACGCTGGCGATCGGGGAAAAAGTCGGCATGCATCAGCGGCCAGCACTTCACGCGAGCCGTGGCGCTCGGCTACGACATCGGGATGCGCGCTTTTCAGACCGTTGGTACGGGGCCCATCCTCAAGGACACTCACATCTTGGTTGGAACCTTCGGTGCGTCGGCAGCCGCCGGCTGCGCGCTAAGTCTGAACGCTCAGCAGATGCGCTGGCTGCTCGATTACGCGGCTCAGCAGGCGGGCGCCGGCTTTGCCGCGTGGCGGCGCGATACCGACCACATCGAGAAAGGATTTGTGTTCGGCGGCAGCGGAGCCCGCAACGGCGTCAACGCGGCGCTGGTGGTCGAGCTGGGCTGGACAGCCGTCACCGACGTTATGTCGGGCCCCGATAATTTCGTCCTGTCCTACGATCCCAAAGCCGATCCGGCAAGGATGGTCGACGGCCTTGGCGAGCGGTACGAAGTGACGCTGACTACGCTCAAGAGATGGACGACCGGAGGCCCCATCCAATCGCCGCTCGACGCGCTGCAAATAATTATGAAGAAGCACCCCTTCGAGCCGGACCAGGTGAAACAAATCGTCGTGCGCGCCGCGACCAGCGCCGCCTACACCGTGAACAACCGCGAAATGCCGGACATTTGCCTGCAACACATGGTCGCGATCATGATCATCGACAAGACCGCTTCCTTCAAAGCGGCCCACGATAAGCCGCGCATGCATGACCCGGAAGTCCTCCGCGTGCGCGCCAAGGTGCAGCTCATCGGCGATGAAGAACTCGAGCGCCTGATCCCGAAGCGCGTGGCCATCGTCGAGGTCACCCTGAACGACGGAACCAAACTGACCGAGCGCGTCGAGGCCGTGCGCGGCACTCCTGAGAATCCCATGAGCCGCGAGGAGGTTGTCGCCAAAGCGCGCGATCTCATCGTGCCCATCCTCGGCGCAACAAAGTGCGATGCCCTCATCGGGAAATTGCTCGCCCTCGAGGGCGTGAAAGATATTCGCGAGCTGCGACCTTTGCTGCAACGCTCGTAACCGCGCGGATAGTTCGGTAGGACAGGCTTCAAGCCTGTCGGGTTTTAGTTTTCACTCTTCCCACAAGTACGACAGTCTGCCGCGGCGGAACGTCCTACACGATTCTTGAATGGTGATCTCCAATGATTCGGCGTGATTTCCGCAAGACATCCCTCATCGCGTAGCCCGCGTCTTTGTTTCCACTTGACTGCTCTTCATAAACGGAAAATGCCACCCTGGTAGGTGAATATGAGGTTACCATACCCAACTTGCGCGCCCCGCCCTCGCCGTGGCGAGGGCGGGGTTGTTGGCCGGTCGAATGGAGGAACTATGCGAATTGCAACGAACATCGTGGGCGTACTTCTTGTGTTACTCGGCAGCATCTGGATCCTGCAGGGAATGAATGTCATGCTCGGCAGTCCTATGAGCGGACAAACTCGCTGGGCGGTGCGCGGCGGGATTCTAGTGTTCGCGGGGATCGCCGGGTTGGTGTGGGCGAACCGGAAACGGCAACGCCCAGCTTGATCGCACGCTATTTGCCCTGTAGCGCTCATCCGCCGCGGCGGATGAGCATCTGCTTGAATCTACAGTGCCCACCTGAAGGTGGCCTCTACAGCAGCGAGAAATCCTGAGCTGCCACGCCATCTCTATCGCCTGCCGTGCTCCTCTGGCGCTCTGCGTCCTTCTCGCGCGGCACTGCGCTCGCGCTCTGAGCGTACGTGCAAATCATGCCGCTCCACGGCGCGATCGGCTGGCCCAAACCGCCGCACGCCGGAGTAGGGATGAACGTATGCGCCGCGGTTGAACCAGGTCCGCCCCCACCGGGAGTTGTTGAGGAACACGGCATGCCCGCCCCAATCGAAGCGGCCAAACCCAGGGCCCCAGCCCCACGGCCTGAAGAATAGTCCGAGCGAAATGCCAAAGCCGAAACGGATCGCGCCGCCGACAAAGAAGCCGGGCCTCGGCGCAAAGAAAACGATTCCCGGGTCGTAGTACGGCACCACGACGTAGTCAGGGTTTACGGGCAAAATCGTGACGTATGGTCCGGCGCCAACGACAATTTGGGCGTTAGTTCGCAGATACCCGAAGCCGCGGGCCTTCTTTCGCTCCCGCTGGACCGCGTCCATCACATCCGCCTGCTGCGCCAGGAACGCATTTCCGAGGTCGGTGGTCCAGTTCATGTCGGAGGACATCATTTCCAGCACGGACGGGAACGGCAGCAGCGCCTGAACGCTGGGATCCCACGGGAGTTGATCTCCCTGGATCGCGTCGGCCAGGGCTTTTCCGATGAGGTAATGATGCTGATCCGCCCATTTTGCCGCATCTGGAATCTGGTCGGGATAAGTTGCCCCCGCGAGAATCTGCGCCACGAGCGGGTCCGGATAAAGCGCGATGCGCGCAACCAACTGGTCAAGATCGGCTGGCGCGCGCGTTGGCGGGGGCGCCTGCGCGAACACGGGAACAGCGGCTAGGACTGCCAGCAACAAGACTAATTTGATGATCCGCACTTTATTTTTCTCCTCTCGATACGAGCCAGCCTTTCGGTCCCCCCCGTAGGCGACGTGGCCTCAGTACTAATAAACGCAAATGATGGCGCGGAGGTTTCAGCATCGGAAATGGGAGAATTGCGTATTTTCGCGGTGGAAATAGTTGAAATTGAACTACGGTCGGCTTGATTCGGTGCCATTTACCGTTCAGGCCGCGGCGGCGAAGCGCAGGCGCTCTCGGCGGCGCGAGCGCGGCTCAGTTTTCAAGTCAAAAATGCGTCTAAGGCTGGCAGGCGCCGAAGTCCTTGGTTTCCTTGTTTACTTCCCAGGCGAGCGGTGCGCTGGCGCCCTTCGGCGTCGACTTTTTGCCCTGCAAAGTGACTCGATCACCAGGCTTGATATCTGCCGTGTTGCCAGACAGCGCATAAATCCGCTTGTCTTTTTCGTCCGTCACGCTCATCCCGTTCGCTCCCGAGGCAACGCAGCCCGTAACCGTCCTCTTTTTCCTCGATTCGTGAACGATCACAACGGTTATGACTACCAGTGCGGCGGCCACGGCCACGATTCCGATAATCACATTGTTTTGCAGGGTTTTTAGTGAATCTGTCGCTGCCTGAGCGGGGATGGCAAGGACAATGCAAAGAGCGGCAATCAAGACTCCATGCCAGAAACACTTCTGCGTCACGTTGTTCTCCTTATGCCTTTAGGAATCCGCGTTTGCGATGGACCTGCCGCGCATTCTCCACCGACAGCAGGGGTGTGTCAATCGCCCAGAGTAAACTCGGCCAGCGGCCCGCTCGCCGTTTGAAACGTCTCCGCCTAGCATCACACCCTTGACTCTCACAATTCTCTGACGGAAACTCAGCCGGAGTAAACGCTCCCTAAAACTCTCCGCCGAAGGTGATGGCCAACGGCGCTTCCAGAAAGAAGTGGGAGACCGATTTCGGCCCTTGCTGCAAGACTCGTAATGAGGCGGTTGGTAGGACGGGCTTCAGCCTGTCGCACTGGTAGTTAACGCATAAATGAAACCCGACAGGCTGAAGCCTGTCCTACAGGTGATCTCCCATGATCCGACGTGATTTCTGCAAAACATCACTCGCGCTCGCCGGGTTGGCGCTGCGCAGCGAACGCGTGGAAGCCTTGGCAAATCCCGCCGAAGAATTGCCCAGCGCGCCGGGGCTGACCAAGTATGTCTCCGAATTTATCGTAAACACGAAGTACGAGGACATTCCCGACAACGTGATCGTCCTCGGCAAGAAAACAATTCTGGACGGATTCGGACTGGCGCTGGCCGGCTCCGCTTCCTCGGCGGGCCCACGCATCCGGCAGTACATCGAGTCGCTCGGCCCTTGCGGGGGAAACTCCAGCGTCATTGGAACGAAAATGAAAGTTCATCCCCGCTTTGCCGCGCTGGCCAACGGCATTTCCATCCATGCCGATGATTACGACGACACCGGCTCGGCGCTGCACGTCGCGGCGCCGATTCTTCCCCCGTCCTTCGCGCTCTGTGAATTAAATCGCCGGACCGGCAAGGACCTGATGCTCGCGTTTCACGTCGGCGTCGAAGTCGCAAATAAAATTGGGGACGCGGTCTCACCCCGCCACCAACAGGACGGCTACCACACGACAGGCACCATCGGAACTTTCGGCAGCGCGGCGGCATGCGCAAAACTGCGCGGCCTGAATGCGGAGCAGACTGCCATCGCGCTGGCCATCGCTGGCTCCGAGGCCAGCGGCCTGCGCGACAATTTTGGCTCGATGACTAAGCCGTTTCACGCAGGGCACGCCGGCGAAAGCGGCAGCGTCGCCGCCGACCTTGCGGCCATCGGCTGGACGGCCGCGCCGGATATTCTGGAAGCGCCGCTTGGATTTTTCCAGGCCGGCGGTGGTTTCGATCCGAAAGTGATCGTCGTTCGCCTCGGCAAGCCGTGGATGTTTGCGTCTCCCGGAGATTTGATCAAACGATTTCCCTGCGGCACGATACAGCAGCAAGTGATGGACGAAATGTTGCGCCTCATTCAGCAGAACGACATCAAGGCCGCGGACGTCGAAAAGGTCGAGGTCGGCGGGAACAAGAGCAATTACAACACGCTCTTTCAGCACCACCCCACGACCGGGCTCCAGGGAAAATTCAGCATGGAATATGCCATGAGCATCCTGCTGCTCGAGCGCAAGGCAACTCTGAGTTCGTTCACCGACGCTGTCGTGCAGCGCCCGGACGTGCAGGACATGATCCGGCGCGTAAGGTACTACGTGGACCCTGAATTCAACAAGCTGGAACTGCAGGGAGCTTCGCTGCAAGCCATGCTCGTCGAGCAAAGCTTCCTCAAAATTTACAGGAAGGATGGCCGAGTCTTTTCGGGCCGCACCGAACCAGCCAAAGGAAGTCCGGAAAATCCGATGACGTATGAAGAAGTGGCCGACAAGTTCCGAGGCAACGCCGAATTTGCCAAATGGCCGCCGCAAAAGGCTGCGTCGGTCATCGAACTCGTGAAATCACTCGAAAACGCCCCCGACATGAGCCGCCTCACTGCGGCGCTCGCAGATTGAGCCCTTCCCGCTTATGCTGTGGCGACGACGCGAAGGCGCCCTTGCCGGCGGGAGCGCGGCGCGGCTTTGACGACGATTTCAATATCGCGGCCAAGCAGCGTCAGGAAGTGCATGAGCCGTTCCGTGGAGAAGCCGGAAAGCCGACCGCGCAGGAGACGCGAGACCTTCGGTTGATCGATCTTCAAGATACGGGCTGCGCGAGCCTGCGTCAGCCGGCGCGCGCGGATGACCGAGGCGATGCGAATCGCGAGATCAGCCTTCGCAAGGCGTTCCTCTGGATTTGGAAGCCCGATGTCCGCGAACACGTTTCCGCTGCCTTCTACCACGTCGATTGTCTTGGCCATGTCGTGTTGTCCCCTTCTGCCGCTCCAGCCATGCGTTATGCTCTTCTTCGGCCCGTTTGAGGCGCGATTGAATCAAGTTGATCTCGGCCTTCGGCGTCTTGATCCCCGTCTTCGATTTTTTCTGGAAAACGTGCAAAACGTAGACGCGGCCAGCGAATCGAACGGTATAGACAGCCCGATACGCATCCCCGTCGAAATCATCAACAATCTCAAGAATTCCCGCCCCGTCAAACCCTCGAAGGGGCTTCGCGTCGCGGTGCTTTCCTCCCTGCTGCGCCACGTAAAGCGCAAAGCCTATCGAATCCTTGACTTCTTCCGGGAAGGCCGAAAGGTCCGCCTTTGAACTCCCGATCCAGGCAACGGGTCTGATCTCCGGCATCGCAGCCAATTTCCATACTATGCCTAAATGGGCATAAAGACAATCCAAATTTGCGGGCCGGCAAATCAGGCACTACAGGATTTACGGCCGGTGTTCTTTCGCGGGAGTGGAAACCGGCTTGAGGGTGGCGCGCCAGCAGCGTTCGCAGACTTCATCGGGATAAACGAAATAGTTGGAAGACTTGCCGCACTTCTTGCATTCGAGCGGCACGGGCCGCGCCACGCCGCGCACATTCAATCCGCGCGCCAGCGCCTGCCGCTCGACCCACTTGACGAATTCCACGGCTACGTTCCGGTCATGATAAGGATGAGATTCTTCAGGAGTAAGAAAAAAGGGCCACGGACGAAGCAGCAGCGCCACGCCCACAACCCCCAGGATCGCAACGACCAGTGCCAAAATCATCTACAGGGCCCCGCTCCGACTGCGGCATCGGTAAAACTACAATTCCACATTAGCTTTGATGCGCGGGAATGTCCTGATGGTTGTTGCGATTTCGGTTCGTATTGATTACGGGGGCCGCTCCGCCAATACATGGACGGTGGCTCCTCTACCAAGAATCCAGATTCGCCGATGAGTCCTGATTCGAACGGAATGACAATTTGCGCCTGAGGATGCGTACTCGAGAATCTAGTCAGGCGCGCTTTCCTCAGTATGGCTTTCCCCAAATACCTTAGGTAAGTCAAACCCGTCTCGAACAAGTTCCAGGAATTGGCTTGGTGACATGAACTCGACGAACATTCTTGCGAAGAATCCATTTAACAGCGTCTGTTCGCCGAGATCAGGCTTGTCAAGCAGCTTGACGATAACTCCCTTGGCGTTGGGCGAACCGGGAATGACAGGAGCAACTTTTGGGATTCCGATTTCCCGATCTGCGGCCCATCGCATGTCAATCCCCTGCCCATGTGCGATTTCAAACAGTTTGGCAAAATCTAGTTGTGCAAATACAAGAACACGTTCAAAGAGAAGGTCGGCGACTAAATTCTGCGGAGCGTCCCAGAGGAATATTGGAGGTGGCCACATCGCCCGCAAATTCATCTCGACTAGGTTGAAGAACGGAAAGATTTTCGCCATCTTCTCCAATTCTTCCTTGTCATCTCGCCGTAACGTACAGGGGGTAACACCAAACTGGAGGTGGTACAGAAGGTGCGCGATACCCATGTGCCCTTGTTGCTTGTATGTCTCTTTGTTCAGTGCAACCAATCGAAAGCAGTCGTCGATGAGCGAAACTTCTATGCCGGTGGAACGCGCTTTGAGGCAGAGATTCGTAAGAGTCTCATCATAACTTCGGACATGCACCACTTCGGGAGCAAACTTAGTGCGAATATTGTGCATGATGTCGATGCCTTCATCAGTCGTGATCAGTTGTGTGAAATTTCTTTGACGAACCTGTTGTTTCACCATTCGTGTTGCTTGGGAAACCGCCTTTGCGCCGAATTCCTCTCGAACTCGTTGAATGTCCTCCTCCTGCAACTCGCCACCTGCCTTCTCAATAATGCCGCCAAGCAGAGAGTTCATTCTGCCTTCCTTTAACTCGACGAGCTTCCATTCGTGGGGGCTCGAATCGAAATTCACTTTAACAAGGTCACCGACATGCACGACAGTGGTCAAGTCAGAGGCTAAGTGAAAATTTAAGCGCTCTTCACGGTTAAGTTCGCTGGCAACACCAATGGCTCTAGTAAGAGTGATGGGGTCGATATCACGAATGCGGTATTCCGTTGAGATGTGCCTCACGATCCATGTCTGCATTTTCACCATGTGGTAAAGAATCGTGTCAGCGAGGCGACGAAGTACGATCTGCCGCGCCTCAAGGCAGGAAATTACACTACGTTTCCTGTCAGCCTCTTGTCGACTGCGATTTCTGAGATTGACCTTTACCTCTTCGCGAAGGCGACGACGATCGTTCTCGTAATTGATCGCGAGTTCCGCGATTCTGTGTTGAGCCAAATCCCATCCGTAGTGGCAACCGCGGATAAAACGCCTATTCGCTGCCTTGCTGCTCTTGATGATAGTCAATAGCTCTTCCGGGTCCTTGAGGAGCCCTTGCTTCTGTAGTGCGTCTATTCCTCCCTCGAACACCAGTCGATGCAACTTATCGAGAATTGCTTCGAACGGCGGTAATTCAGGGTGTTCAAGCTTCATGGGTTAGTAGAGCCTACAGCATAAGCGCGTGGCTCGCTCAGTCCAGCTCAGACCGAGAAAAAGATAAGGGCCTTGCCGACGAAGGAGTGCTCCAGGACCTCTAAATGGGTATTCGCGTCAGCTACTTCTTTTCGGTCGAAGGAAGGACCTCGTCCTCAACCTGCTTCTTATATTCCGCAAAATCGATGGGCGAGCAGAGGAACTCCGGCATATCGTAGTCGGGTGGTTGCAAGTGGAGTGGCATCTTGTTGAGAGCCTGCCAGGGTTCCGCATACATCTTCGGATCGTAAATCATCACGCTGAGTTCCATGTTGTCATGGTCCACGCGGTGAAAGCGTTCCTCGACGCGCAAGGCGTCGCTATGAGGACGGCCCGCATGATCGAGCCAGCTTCTGGGATTCAGCCCGGTCGTTTCGACCACGAACGTGTAGTCGTCCACCCATTTTCCGACGGAGTAGCCGTTCCACCGCGGCTCCGGGTCCTTGGGGAGCTCCCGGCCGTCCATCCAGATGACGCGGAAGTTGCCAAAGTATTGATTTAAGTAAATCACCTGGTTGGCGTTCTGGAGGAGCTGGAAGGTCCTCAGTTCATAAAGTTCCATGCGCGGGAAACCGATCGGGTCGCACTGGTCCATGGGATCATTTGCAAGCGAGGCGGGGACTTGCCGGACGCCGGGTCCGGAAGGCTTATTGGCCTTGAGTGCTTCCAGGCCCGCAGGCGTGTAATGCAGGGGATGCATAATGCCCGTCTCGTCGGGTTGCCCCCCTTCGATGCCTTGTCCCCGGGGTGCCATCAGTGCGGGGTGCTCTAACGCGCCACTTGGCTGGCGTCCTCCATCCGCTTCGGCTGCGTCCCATATTCCGGACAGGTCGCGGCGAGGCGCCGGGGCTGGCTTCTTGCCGGCGTATGCGGTCTTGACCGGCGGGACGCTATTCCATTTATCCGGCTTCGCGTTATCTGCCGCCGCTTTGGACGGAGCGGTTTGAGCGCCCAGAACAGGAGAGAGCGTCAATCCTGCAAGCAGGGCAACTACAGAAAACACCAAGCGTTTAGACATTTTCGAAATGCCTCCGGCAGGTTTGATCCCAACTCTTCGAATCTAGCAGCGATCGCGGCAGGTGAGAACCCCTTCTGCGCCTTTATAGCGGCCAACCTTTGGGTTGGCCGGCCTGAATCCTTAGGGTGCCCGTCCGCCGCGGCGGACGGGCGCTACACGATTCATATCCTGCGATTCCTATGGCTGGAACTGTTTGCCATTGATCACGATCCGTTTTCTTGGAGCGGACGGGCTGGCACTCCCCAGGAACGCGACCGGATTGCCATTTTTGGCCGGCATGGCTTCAATTTCGACCTCATCCCCGGGCTTGAACGTATCCTTGGTCCAGCCGATCGCGCTCATGGACACGGGATTTTGACTTTCCACAATCCAATGCACGGTGTTGCCACTGTCGTCCTTGCCGTCGAGTTTCACGAACACGTGGGGGTTCGCCCAAATATAGTTCGTCACGGTTCCCTTCACGGTGATCCATTTCGTCGCATCGTACGCCGCGTTGCCGTGATGGGCGAACAGCGGAACGGAAACCGCCAACAGGGCAAGGACTACCAAGGAAATAATTCTGACTTTATTGATCATAGCGCTTCTCCAAAGTTCTTCTCGGGACGGCATTCAGTTTAGCATGGCCGTCCGAGGACAGGAGCAATTCAAACCATTTCCGTTTTGACCGCCCGGATGCGCAATTTATACACCCGAATTCCATCCGAGTGAACCAGATTGTTTTCGTTGCCGGCGGGCGGACAATCCTTTTGATAACCTAGCGGCTATCTTTGTCGCTGGTGGTGTTACCGATCAGTTTATTATATTGTTCGTACTCAGACGGCGACCAAATCATCTCCCGGACATCGAAACTGGACGGCTGCAGCTCGAAAACGAACCTGTCGAGGGCTACCCAAGGTTTGGTATACATCTTCGGATCGTCAACGGTCACGGTCAGCTCCAAGTGATCGCGATCCGCGCGGTGGAACCGCTCCTCCACGCGCAGGTCGGCGCTATGCGGGCGGCCTGCTCGATCGATCCAGGTTCTTTCATCGGTCCCGGTGGTCTCGACGACCAGCGTGTAATCATCCACCCACTTGCCCACCGAATATCCGAACCACCTCGGTTCGGAATCTTTGGGGAGTTCCCGGCCGTCGGTCCAGATGACCCGCCAGACCTTGCCGAATTGGTAAAGGATGACGACGCTCTGGGGGGTCTGAAGGATTTGTGTCGCTCTAAGTTCATAAAGGTCTTCGCGAGGAAATCCCTGGGGATCGCCGTACGAGAATACGGGATCATTTGTATCCCCAGGGAGAACGCTTCTAGTTCCGTTGCTCGGTTTCGTTTGCTTCAACGCTTCCAGCCCCAAAGGAGTGTAGGGCGGCTGATGTTCCGGCTTGCCGTCATCCGGTACTGCCTTGGCGCCGAGTGGCTGGATTCCGCTCATGTCGTATGAGTCCCAAATTCCGGAAATGTCATGCCGTGGGGCCGGCGCTGCCTTTTGATCTTTCGCAAGCGCGGTTATGGGGCGTCCCCAACCGTCGAGACCCGGCTCAGTAGGGGCCGACGACTTCGGCTTATCCGTCTGAGAATGCACGAGGGGCGAGAAGATCAACGCTGCCAGCACAACCCCCGGAACAACAAAACGCTTTAGCATTGTGCGTACCCTTTCCACAGTTTCGCGCTCCTCTGCGGCTCCTCACGGTTTGGGAGAATCATCCGGCTTGACTTCGGTGGCCGGGTTGACGCGGCCCGGCAGCTTTTGGCCATTCGAGAGCACCACGTCGATGATGCGCCCAACAGGGGCGCCACTCTTGACTGGCAGCGCAGTGAGGGTAATTTGATCCCCGGGCTTTAAGGACTTGTCGGTCCAGCCAACGTGGCTCATGGCGGTCGGATTTTCAGTCTCCGCGATCCAATGCACGACGTGGCCGCTCTCATCGGTTACGTCCAGCTGAAGCAAGCAATGGGGATTGGACCATATCCAGCGTGTAACGGTCCCCTTGAGAGTGACCTTTTTATCCGTGTCGTAGGCCGCGTAGCCGTGATGCGCGAAAAGCGGAATGGAAACCGCCAATAGGCCAACCACTGCGAAGGAAATGGCCGCCAGCTTGTTTCTCATAGCACGCCTCCGTAATCTTGTACGGGACAGCATTCGGTTTTGCACGGCAGTCCGAGGGCAGGAGCGATTCCAACGATTTCTGTTTTGACCGCCCGGATTGGCAGTTTTATACACCCGAAATCCATCCGAGTGAACCAAATTGTTTGCGTCGCACGCGGGTGGACAATTCGATTGTTATCCTAGTGGCTGTCTCTGTCGCTGGCGGTGTGGCCGATCAACGAGTTGTATTGCTCATACTCCGATGGCGAACAAATCATCTCCCGGACATCGAAACTGGCCGGCTGTAGCTCCAAAACGAACTTGTCGAGGGCTACCCAAGGCTTGGTATACATCTTCGGATCGTCAATCGTCACGGTCAGCTCCAAGTGATCGCGGTCCGCGCGGTGGAACCTCTCCTCGACGCGCAGATCGGCGCTATGCGGGCGGCCGGCTCGATCGAGCCAAGTTCTCTCATCGGTCCCGGTGGTCTCGACGACCAGCGTGTAATCATCCACCCACTTGCCCACCGAATATCCGAACCACCTCGGTTCGGGATCTTTGGGGAGTTCCCGGCCGTCGGTCCAGATGACTCGCCAGACCCTGTTGTATTGGTACAGAATGGTCACGTTCTGGGGCGTCTGAAGGATCTGAGTGGTTCTTAATTCATGAAGGTCCGCGCGAGGAAATCCCTGGGGGTCGCAGCTGTAAACGGGATCATTTACCTCCGTGGGGAGAGCGCTTCTAATTCCATTGCCAGGCTTTGTGCGCTTCAACGCTTCCAGCCCTACAGGAGTGTAGGGCAATTGATGTTCCGGCTTGCCGTCTTCCGGCGCGGCCTTCGCGCCGAGTACCTGGTTTCCGCTCGCATCCGGTTGCTCCCAAGTTCCGGAAATGTCATGCGGTGGAGCAGGGGCTGCCTTGCGATCTTTCGCGAGTGGGGTTATGGGACGTCCCCAACCGTCCAGACCCGGGGCAGTAGGGGCTGGCGACCTTGGCTTATCCGTTTGAGAATGCACGAGGGGCAAGAATAGCAACGCTGCCAATACAACTCCCGGGGCGACAAAGTTTCGGCGGGCTGCCCTTCGGAACTCAGGGTGAACAAGTAAAGCCCGCTCCCGATGCTTTAGCATTGTGCGAACCCTTTCCACGGCTGAGCGTTCGTTTGCCGCTCCTCACGGTTTCGGAGATTCTTCCGGCTTGACTTGGGTGGCCGGGTTAACGCGGCCCGCCAGCCTTTCGCCGTTCGAGAGCACGACCTCGAGAATGCGGCCGGCAGGGTTGCCATTCTTAACCGGCAGCGCAATGACGGTAACTTGCTCCCCGACCTTTATGGATTTGTCAGTCCAGCCATTGCGGGTCATGGTGGTGGGATTTTCAGTCTCGGTGATCCAACTCACAACGTGACCGCTGTCATCGGTTACGTCGAGCTGAATCATGCAATGGGGGTTGGACCAGATCCACCGTGTCACGGTCCCCTTGAGCGTGACCTTTTTATCCGTGTCGTAAGCCGCGTAGCCGTGGTGCGCGAACAGCGGAACGGAAATGGCCAACACGAAAACGACTGCGAGGGAAATGGCCGCAAGCTTGTTTCTCATGGCACTCCTCCGTATTCTTGTACGGAACGACATTCGGTCTTTCATGGCCGTCCGAGGGTAGGAGCGATTCCAACGATTTCCGTTTTGACCGCCCAGATGAGCACTTTATACATCCGAAATCGTCCCGAGTGAACCGAATTGTTTTCGTCGCAGCCCGGGAGCCATTGCCGTTTTCGTGAAACGGGAACTGGCCGGAAGGACGGGCCTGACTAGCCTTCCATTTCACTGAACCTTAGACCAGTAGTTTTTGAGGAGGCGTTCGGGGTAGTCTGAGGCTGGAGCACAGTAGGCCCACACCAGCACCGTGGGAGGGAAAACGTGTTCTGCGAACGCTGCGGGTCCAACTTTCTACCCAAACAATCTGTGTGCACCCGCTGCCATGTGGCCGCGACGAGGCACTGGTTTCAGCTGATGAGCCTGGTGACGCTGCTGGTCGCTGTGCTTTGCAATGCGCTGGTGGGGCTGCTGTTACTTCCGCGGCTCGCCGCGGGAGGGCACTCGCGCTTCGTGTTCCGGGCGTGGCTGTGGTTCGACTACAAGGCTGCTCTGTACGGCTGGGTGCCGATCGCATTCGCGTTGCTCGCGTGGGACTATTTGGTCTGGAAAGAGGCAAAGCCAAGGGTCAAGGGATGGTTCACCCGGAAACTGCTCACGTTTTCGCTGGCCGCTGGCCTCGCGCCGATGCTGCCCTGGTGGATTCCTGCGGGGCAGCCGCCGGGAGAATTTTTGGCGGTGATTGGAAAATATCCGGGCGCGCCCGCGCTTCTGGCGTGGGCCGTGGTGCTGGTCGTCGTAGTGCTCCTGTGCATCAATGCCGAATCGCGCGATTACCTGCTGGGTCATGGGAAGGCGCTAAGCGTGGTCAGCGTGGGACTTCTGTTGCTGGTCCTGACGATGATCGTGGTGGGTTGGTCGGTCACCTATTGAGTGGAAACCCCGTTCTGTAGCCTGCATAGAATTTGCATCCTCCACAGCTTGGGGTCTCCGATAACCCAATTGAGTAGACCGCGTGGCAAATAGGTGACAGACCGAAGTCTAAGTGCTAGTTTTGCTATACTAATTACTAGAAGAGATGGAGTACGACCGACTCATCAGGAGAGAATCTTGGCTGACCTGACAATTCCAAAGGACCATCAGCCCATATTGAGCAAAATTCGCACGCTTCCAGAAGAGGCTTTGATGGCTTTTGTGACGGCTTTTGGCCATTCCCCGGAGGCCGTTCCATCCGTGCGAGGGTTATCTACTGAAGATGCTGAAGCGATTCAAGAAGTAGTGATGGAGCTTTATCGTGTCAGAGAGTTTCTTGATATAGAAATTCAAGAGTTTGTGTTAGACATTGCGGCGGCCTTACAGGAAGTAGAGCCTTTTCCCGCTGTCGAACTTCGCGCATTTGTGGAGCGGTTGTCAAAGCTTCTATCGATAGAATCAGTAACTATCGCATCGAAGGCCGCATCCTTAAAAGTGGAGTATGAGAGAAGATTTTGCAGCGCACGAATGCTGACAGACGCTCGACCTATTTACGGCGTTGATCCTTCCAAGATGCCCGCTGCAGGGATGATTACGCACACACTGAGAATCAGCTATCACGACAATACGTCGCAATTGCGGGAATTTTACGTCACGATGGACTCTAGCGATGTAGCAACCCTGCGAGCACTGTTAGATCGAGCAGATGTAAAAGAAAAATCTCTGGAATCGGTTTTTGCTGCTGCAAAGGTCAGGATTATAGCTCCGTAATAATATCCGAGGAGGAAGATGTAATGCCTGTTCTCGTTCAAGAGTATGATCGGTCTCTACGACCTCGATCAGAAAGCTTGTATGTGCGCAAGCCTGCCAAGATTGTCAGGTGCCGAAATGAACAGGCGCACGTGTGCTCATTTCCAAGAAAGAGCGCCATCCATTCTCGCTGGCATACGCACCAGAGCATATTCACCGATTGGTTCGCAAAGACCGAAGTCGCGGCGACTTTCCGCCAACTTGCTGATTCGAATGCACTGACCACAGACGTTGAGGCGAAGTTTCGTAAGCTCGCCACTGAGTGGTTGGGCGAAGTCGGCAGCGTTTCTTCTTTAGAGGCTTTAACTTCACACCCTAAGTATCGAGAGATAATCCGTCTTGGGTGGGAGGTCGTCCCATCTCTATTGGCCGATCTGCAACAGAATCGAGGTTATTGGTTTACGGCCTTGAACGAGATTACGGGTATCCGACCGTTTGATCCGAGTGACGCTGGTAAGACCAAGAGGATGACCGAGGCTTGGATAAATTGGGGAAAGAGAAGGGGGATTATCTGAAGGGTGCAACCCCTACCGCACCTAGAAGCTGACTTCCCAAGACTGGCAGCCGCTGGGTACGAGAAGACCAGCAACGCTTCAGGACCGCCTTTCCTACCCGGATCATACAACTGCATCGCATGGGCTGCGAATGACCCGCGTAAAAGCTTATGGTGGTGGCCTCACCCTGACGCATATTGGCCGCCTTGTATCAAACGCCGCGAGGCAACGATTAGGTGCTTTGTAAAAACCTTCCGATGTTTTGGTTATTTCGTGTGCGCTGGCTCTCGCCGTGAGTTTGCGTTCGAGAAAGTGGTTCTGTACGCGATCCACAAATCAAAAAGGCCTCTGGTGCCGCCACGGAAGTGGCAAGAGTTGCAGGATTGGGACCCCACCCACATGTCGCGTCAATTGCCCGATGGGACCTGGACCAGTAAGTGCGGCGGCAATGAGGACATCACACACTTTACATTGGATGCGCTTGAGTGTTATGGGCCACCGGAATATGGCTGCCCCGTCGTATATATGAAGCGCCTCGTTCCGATTGCATGGATTGTATGGTCTATACAACGGCTGGTATGGAAATTGGAGGTGCTCTTGGGACAGACGTGAAATTTCCGGTGGGGGCCTAACCTTCAGGGTTTTGGAAGGGTCGGTGTTCGGTGCTTTCTCTATCCTCTGACCATAAGGTCCAATCCGCATCGATCTCATCCATTTAAAGAAGAGAACTCGATGAAGAACCACCCACCCCTCGAAAACGACGAGGGGCAGGGCACCGTAAGCTCAAACCCGCCTCAAAGGCTTGACCAGACGCCGCAACGGTTAAAACGATCCTTTTGTATCCATTTGTATCCATAGATCTTGCCGTTGACGGATATTCCCCAAGAGTCTTACTATAGCTAGATAATCTAGCCGAGGAGGAACCCATGGAGTGGCGGCTGGCCGATGCAAAAAATCGCTTCAGTGAACTTGTTACCCGCGCCCTCGCCGAAGGGCCGCAACGGGTCCGCCGTCACGATGACGCTGTCGTTGTCGTGGCGGAGCGCGACTACGAAAAGCTCACAGGAAAACGTCCCGGCTTCAAGGAATTTCTCATGGGCGAAGGGCCGAGTCTCGAAAAGCTGGATCTTACCCGCGATGACTCCCCCATGCGGGAAGTGAAGTTTTGAGAGTCCTTCTCGATACTTGCGTGATTTCGGAACTGCGCCGTCCCAAAGGGCATCCCGGCGTCCGTCGCGCGGTGGAGGCTCTCGAAAGCGACAACCTGTTTGTCAGTGTGGTGTCCATTGGAGAAACCGCCAAAGGGATTGCCCTTCTCAAGGAAAGCAAGAACAAACGCGACCTCCAGGCGTGGTTGGTAAGCGTTGACTGTAGACCGTCTTGACGGATTTGTTTGGTTTACTACGCAGCGCGGAACGAGCCTGGAGCAAGTTCCGAGGCGAGGTTCCAGGGCAAAAGCTCCTCGATGCGGTTGATGGGATGATCGGCGATACGTTCCAGCACGTTGCGCAGATACGCCTCGGGATTTAGATCGTTGAGTTTGGCGGAACTAATGAGGCTGTAAATAGCCGCGGCCCGCTCGCCCCCTGCGTCCGAACCATTAAATAAATAATTTTTCCTGCCCAACACCACGGCACGCAGGGAACGTTCTGCAGCGTTATTATCGATTTCGAGGCGACCATCGTCGCAGTAGCGCATCAGCGCTTCCCATCGTCCCAGCGCATAGCGAACGGCCAGCGCGGTGTCGGACTTCCTCGACAGTTTCCCCAACGTCTCCTCGAACCATTGCTTCAGCGATTCCAGCAACGGTCGACTGCGCGTGTTGCGGATCTCGCGGCGTTCCTCTGCTGGACGTCCCCGGATTTCCTTTTCGATGGCATAGAGTCCCGCGATGCGTTCCACGGCCTCAACAGCAACCGGAGAGTTATGAGCCACCAGCAGGTCGTAGAACTTCCTGCGGACGTGCGCCCAACACCCCGCTTCCAGGATGCGGCCGCTTTCGTAAACCCTCTCGTAACCCGCGTACGCATCCGCTTGTAGCGTGCCGGTAAAGTCGCGCAAGTGCGCTTGCGGGTGTTCTCCCTTGCGATCCGGTGTGTAGCAGTACCACACCGCCGGGGGCGTCTTATCTCCTGCCGGCCGATCGTCTCGCACATACGTCCATAGCCGGCCAGTTTTGGTTTTTCCGCGGCCCGGCTCAAGCACCGGCACCGGCGTGTCATCCCCGTGAATTTTGTAGCCGGCCATCACGTGACGGCGCAGCGCTTCGACCAGCGGTGCGAGCAACCGACTGGTTCCCCCCACCCAGTCCGCCAGTGTCGAGCGATCCAGCTCCACACCTTCGCGTGCATAAATCTCCGACTGCCGATACAGCGGTAGATGATCGCTATACTTGGAGACCAATACGTGGGCTAACAGTCCGGGACCAGCCATGCCGCGCTCGATCGGTCGACTTGGCGCCGCGGCTTGCACGATGCGATCGCAACCCGCACAAGCCAGCTTCGGGCGAACCTGCTGGATCACCTTGAAGCGCACCTGCACGTACTCCAGGATTTCGGATACGTCTTCACCCAGTGGTTGCAATGCTCCGCCGCAGTCCGGACAAGCCTTTTGCTGTGGCAGGTACTTGCGCGTTTCGCGCGGCAGATGCTCCGGCAAAGACCGCCGCACGGGTGCTGGCACTGGCTGGTTAGGGAGGGCTGGTCGCGCAGCAATGTTGGCCGCGGGTTTCTCCGCTTGGCTCGTTTGTAGCTCTTCCAGTCGCAACTCGAGTTGTTCGATCTGACGATCGACCTTCTCCGAAGAGCGACCGAACTGCATGCGCCGCAACTTGGCAATCAACAGCTTTAAATGCTCGATTTCCGCGTCGCGCGAAGCCAGTTGCTCGCGCTGCGAAAGGATTTCCTCTTGCTGCGTGCTGAGTTGTTTCCGATGGGAAAAAACTTGTTCTTGCAGGGACAGGATGAGGGACTTCAGCGCTTCGGAATCCAGTTGCTCGAGATCGGCAAGCGTGCGGGCATCCATTGCCGCCACTCTACCGCACTTTGTTTACAGCATGATTAAAATGCACCCGAAAATAGCAAAATAAAAATAAAATCTTTTCTTTCACACCGCCATCTGCGGATCGTAGCTGCGGATCGGACGTCTCCAGTCGATGCCCTCAAGCAACATCGATAACTGTGCCGGTGTGAGTGCCACCGTTCCGCTCGTGGCCTGCGGCCAGATGAATCTTCCGCGCTCCAGTCTTTTCGCAAACAGACACAACCCGTCACCATCGAACCACAGTACCTTGATCAGATCTCCCCGCCGACCACGAAACACAAACACCTGTCCTGAAAACGGATTCTCCTGGAGCGCCGTCTGCACCATCCCGCTCAGGCCCGTAAATCCGCGACGTAGATCCGTCACTCCTGCGGCGATCCAGATGCGTGTTCCTGTGGGCAGCCCGATCATCCGAGCAAACTCTCGATGGCCGTACGCAACACCACCACGTCCACGTTCCCTGCTACGCGAATCGTCCCTTTGCTGAGCTTGATCTCCAGCGACCCGACCACGGATGACCAAGACGCAGGTTTACCGCACGTGCTATCGGACAAAGACAAAGTTACAGGTAGGAGCTTACTGGACGGGCCCTTACTTAGCCGTCCTTCGCGATACTTCTTGCGCCAGTAAAAAACCTGATTGGCGTTCACGGCATGCCGCCGCGCCACGCGTGCTACCGACGCCCCGGCTGCTAACGTCTCTTCGACGATTCGTCGCTTTTCTTCGACCGATCTTTTCTGCCTCTTTTTTACCTGGCTGGCGGCCGCAACGGTCATCTGCTCGGATGTGTCCACGTATCCCTCGTGGACACTTAGCGATGTGCCCACAACCGGCAGCATCCTTAATTATTCACACTTCGTCTACACGGTTCAGACATGACGCTTACCGTGGTTGCAGGCCCTCGAACGGTATTACGCCGACCGAATCCTACCCGTCGATCTCGAGACCAGCCATACCTGTGGAGAACTCACAGCCGCGGCGCAGAAAGCCGGTAAGATTGTTCCCGCAAGTGACGGCTTGATTGCCGCTACAGCACGGCGTCACGGCCTTCACGTCATGACCAGGAATACCGAACACTTCGCGCCTACCGGCGTGTTGCTGATCAACCCGTGGGCGGACCAAAGACCATAGCCTGCGTATTCACGGTTTGAGAACTCGGCTTTCGTTCATGTAGCGCCCGCCTTCAGGCGGGCATCTGCCTGATTCCAAAGTGCCCGCCTGAAGGCGGGCGCTACAAAAGCGTGCCAATTTTGAGTTCTCACGCACACTCGTTCCGGCTAAGACCGAGAATGAACCGATCCACGACCAACAAAGCTATTACGCTAATAATGTAACTACGGTATTCGCCAACGTATGCCTTTGAGGGTGCCCCAGTCTTCGTTGTTGGAAGGCTGGGCCTTGCCAGTTAAACTAGGACGACCGGAGGGGTGGGTGAGCGGTTGAAACCGGCGGTCTTGAAAACCGTTGGGCCCGAAAGGGTCCCGGGGGTTCGAATCCCTCCCCCTCCGCCATCAAATCATCAATGTTTATGCGGGTTCCAGCAGTCTTTTTGGTTGGTGTGCCCTGAGCGTGCCTACCAAGTTCTACGAACAGCCGCTTCCAGATGCGCCTGCCGACCAGCAGCCCACGATGCATAGTGCCGCTCAGTGACGCGAATTGACTGGTGACCCAGCAGCACCGACAAATTTTCCATCGACACTCCGCGCTGAAGCAAGTTAACCGAAAAAGTGTGGCGCAACCGATGACTATGTCCTGCGATGCCTGCGCGTTTGAAAAGGGATTGAAAGATTGCGTGCCAGTCATTGGAGACAGTCTTGCGGGTTGATGCTCCGCTCCAAAAATAATAATCGTTGACCTTCGGAATCTTTACCAACGCCTCAAGCACTTCGGGTTTCAGCGGAATCCGAACTTTTGTTCCGCTCTTCGCTGTGCGCAATTCAAGAGTGCCGTGCTTAATCTTGTCGCGGGCAAGAGTAACAGCATCGCCGATGCGCAGACCGCTATACCGCATCAAGAGAACCAATGCACGCAACTGAACGGCGCGCTTCGGCTCGCTGTGCGTATCACAAGCAGCGAGAATCTTTTTCATGTCCGCATCCGTGAACGGCAGGACTGGCGGCGAATCGCTTTGCGGAGCCTTGAGCGATTTAGCGGGATTTGATTGCAGCCAGTCGGAGTCGTGACAGAATCGGAAGAACGTCCGCAGATGTTCCAACTTCTTGCGGGCCGACATATTCTTATTCGTCCATGATTGGCGGAAGGCACGCATTTGGTCAACATTGAGTTGCGACAAGAATGTCAGCCCATGTTGCTGGCAGTAGGCTTCCAACTGTTTGCCCAGCAGCCGATATTTATAGAGACTGGATTCGCGCAATCCTCGTGCTCGGGCATCCGCCAGAAACTTTTCACCCGCCTGCATTATCGTGATTGGCGCGATATCGGCATTCACACCTTCGATTTCCAGTTCGCGCGCTTTCGTCTGCGCAACCATCCAGTCGCGGGTCTGCATCGGTTTGCGAAGCCGCTTTCCGCCAACACGCCAGTCCAGCCATATCGGACAGCGGCATTTGAGATAGCGGCGGCTGCGATGCGGACACGTGTCGGTGTGCCGACGCCACAGGACAAGCATTAGGATGACAACCTTTCGTGGACGCGCTCCGCAACGCTTTTGGGAATCCTGAGTGTGACGTAGGCTCGCCGATATCGCGTGCCTGCGCGTCCGAGTTTCAGGACGCCCCGTTCTATACGAAAAATGACGCGGATGGTTTCGGTAGAGACGCCCCATAATTTTGCCAGTTGCGCAGGCGAATAATGTAGTTCACTGACCAACAGGTCGGGCGAAACGATATAGGATTCCTGCGGCAGCCGCCAATCCCAAAACGGTTTCGAGCGGCGTAGCGTTGCGGTTGCGTCAGCGCGCGTCACGTCGGCATTCTATCACGCAAAACGAATCGCCGCCTTTCAGACTGCCGCCGCATCTTCAAATTAAGACTTTTCTCTACATAAGTAGAGGTATGCCTGCGTGCTTAAAAGAGTCTGTGTTTTCCTGCCTATTTCACACATACGGGCGTTAAATAAACTGGCTCGTCCTAGGGGACTGCGGACAGCACAGTACATCCGGCGGGCGATTGCGGAGTTTTTAAGTCGTGAACGCCGCAAGCAAGCCGCACAGATTGCCGTCCCCGTCCGCAAACGCCGTTCAGCCGTTTTGCTGGGAGAATAATCGTGAGCCAGAAAATCAGCGAAGCGGAACTGATAGCCGTCAAAGAAAAGTTCAATGCACTCCTGAAGGAGTTAGAGACTGCAGGATTACGTAACAGCACAGGACTCTCTAGCAAGCGGAAGTTTTTAATGTATGTCCAGAAACGCACAGGTGTCCAAGACGTGAGTCTCGTCTCGCAGGTGGGCTGGGAGAAGTTTTTCAGACAGGTTGATGGGCTCAGGTTTGACCTGCCTGGGCTCGCCAAATACATAAATAGTTTCGTCCCACCAGCGGTGCAAGCCGTTCTGCCGTTCACGCCGCCTGTCCAGCCTGTGGCACCTGTCCAGCCCGTCCCTGTGGCACCCGCTCCCGTTCCCGCAGTTGCGGAACCTGCATTCTCGTCACAGGATATTGAGATGCTCCACGATGCTGGAATCTCTCCTGCCAGCGATACCCGTTCGGCGGGTAGACGATACTGGCGAGAAATTGTTTGACATCCGCTGCGGATGCGTGGTATTGTCTGAGCGTGCTACAACGATTCAGCATTTGGCTAGACCCGAAGACGATTAAGGCTCTCAAAGAGATTAGTCGGCAGGACGAACGCCCGATAGGCTGGCTCATCCGCAAGGCGGCTGAAGAAATCGTTGAGCGGAGGAGAAAATCAAATGTCAAATGAACTGGCTCAAGTTTTACGGAGAAATCGCGGTATAGAGATGGACCTATTCGCTCTGACCGTCACGAACGACAGCAATATTGTGGATGTTCTGACCTCCGCCCTAGAAGAGTATTTTGCCAATCGCCGCAGTTTGATTGACGAGGTTAAGGCTGGGCGGCTGACATACCGCCGCTCCTAGGAGATATATGAGCGAGCGAACCGCAGGCACCGTCCGCTGGTATTCGGCACAGGGGTTCGGCTTCATTGACCCGTCCGATAGCGCGGACGGCGAAGCCGCATACTTCCACATCACCTGTGTGAAAGGTCGCAAAGTTTTCAAGGCTGGGGACACCGTCCAGTTTGACCTGACGCAGGGTCCCAAAGGTTTGAAGGCTGTCAATGTATCTGGAGTAGAGACGAAAGAGGCTACCGAATGTCCACAGAAAACATAAGCACCCCGCGAGAGCCTTGGATGGGTCGGGAGACGAGAGTCCCCCATCAAGTCACCGATGCATTCGTCAACAACGAAATTACCGCCTTGCAGTTTTGCATCCTTGTGATGCTGCACCGCCGCGCCGACTGGACGACGGGAATATTTCGTTCGTTCTCTGCTGAGCAGGTCGTCTTTGATTTAGGTGACAGCGGGTTAATCCCCCAAGGAAAGCAGAAGGTGCGGGAGGAATACGTTCGCCGAGAGGCGATGCGACTTCTACGCAAGCACGGATGGTATACGCGGGACTATCAAGAAGGTGACCACCGTCCGTATGACCTTACGCTAAGCAATTACGTCACGTGCAATTACTTTACGAGTGAAAAGAGTGTTTTGAAAGCATCGTGTACCCTTATAAATGCACCTGACGGTAATAAGGGTGAAGAACGCATCCTAAACGTATGCACCGTAACGCCTTGCACGGAGAGGCGTACGAAACGTAAGGGTGAAGTAAGGGCTAGTAGTAAAGAGAAAACCGTCTCAGACGCCGACAGGCTTTCTAGCGCCTTCGGCGCTAGTGATGGTCTGACGACACCGCATACACCATCTAAAGCCGTGTCTCTCCCGTCTGCCTCAGTCTCAGGCAACCCGCTACCGCAGCCTGAGCCTTCGTCCGCCGTCCGTGACCCGTCTTCAGATGGCGATGCGTGGGGGGGAGAAAAACCAAGTCAAAGGCACAATCCAGACGACGGCGAGCAACTGCGAAAAGGACTGGCTACCATATCTGCCGCTAAACTCAAATCCACCCGCGCCGTCCCTAAACGATGGAGAGAAAAGTTTGAGTTGATGGTGACGGCTTACCCCGTGCAAACTATCCTGCAGGATTTTTCGGCGTGGTGCGACGAGCCGCACGAGCCGTTCACCAGATTGCCTGTCATTGAATATTATTGTGTGATGGATAGCCGCCTGAGTCCACCATCAACTGCGGTCAAGCCTGTGGCGGAAGACCCGAGAGTCAAGCAGATATTGTCTGCGTGCTACGAAATCACAGGCGTCATGCCTAGTCCGAAATCGGTGACGGCACTGCTAGTAGACGCCCGTCCTGAAGAGATTATATCTGCGATGATGGAATACAACCTGACGCTGACTGATAAAGGAAGACGTGCGGGAATTCAGCGGTTCTTTGAAGGCGACGGTGCCGAAGTTGTTATTTATACCCGCCGCAACCGTTTCGCGGTTCAAGATGCGCAGAAGCAATCGGCGGACGCTCGTGCACTCCAACGCCAAGAGGAAACAGCCAAGCGAGCCGCAGATGCAGAGCGCGCGAATCAAGAGAAGATTGCGAAGAAAGCGGCTGACGATGCAGCGAAGCATCGGCGTGATGCTGAGGCGGCGGAACAACAGGCGGCTTACGAGAAGGCATTCAAGGAACAGTCCGCAGCGAATGCTGAAATCCAACGGCTAGGGCGGGAGCAGGACGAGAAAATCCGCAACGAGTTTCAGGCAAAACAGGACGACTTATCCATCACGTGGACTGAACTCTGTGCGTGGTGTGACGCCCACCCACTTAGCAACGGCGTATCCCTGTTTAAGAGCGAACGGGCACGAGATACTTCGTGGGAATATCGGCAAGCACTCAAAGCACGCATCAAATCAGAACAATCCGCACTCATAGGAGAAAAATCGTGAGCGGAGGAAAAAAAATGTCAGAGATTCAAGCACTCAAAGCGTTAGGATTTGACGCCGCACACCGCAAACAGGTTCGTGACTATAGCCGCAGCCGTGGCGCAACAATATCTAGTTTTTTAAAGGTGGCTGCGGATTTATTCATCTTACAGGCAAATGAAGACCGCCGCCGGCGGGAACAAAGGCGAGCGGCAGCACTCATAGGAGAAGAAAAATATGTTCGGTGACAAAAAAGAAGCGGCACCTGAGACAGCGGAGCCAAAAGTGCGAACTTCGCACATTTCGGATGTGCTGAACTTCGTGCGAATGAGCCCGAACGTAACTGCGAAAGAAATCTCCGCTGGGCTGTCATACCAGATGCCGTATGGGGAGTCCATTACAGTTGCCGATGTTCAGGTTGCGTTAGACGAACTGCTTGCTGCGGGCACGCTCGTATACAGCAACCGAATTGCGGAAAATCCCCCGAGTTACCGCCGATACACGCTGACAGCCGCCGAACCGCAGCCCGTTATCAAACCTTACGAGTCCCACGATACCCTGCTAAATCGTGAGGCATGGGCGAGGCGGCGTGCCGAACTGGCTCAAACAACTGAGAAGCCACGCTAATGAAAATCCTTTCACGACTATGGGAGCGGGTGCGAGCCACGAAGACGCCCGCACCACCGCCTGTGCCAGAACCCGTGCCAGAAATTCCAGCGAAGAAATCTGCCCCACGGCGGCGATACTCCAAAGAGTTTATCGCAAACCAATCGCGGCTTGACTTCAATTTAGATGAAGCCTTGCGACTGCGAGCCAAAGGATGGAGTTATGCAAAAATCGCTCGCAAAATCAACAGCAATAAAGAGACGGTGCGGACGAAGTTGCTGAAGTATGATGCCGAGCACGCGCCAGCGAAAGCGATTACGCCGCCAGCAATCCCACCGATTGTGCTGGCACCGCCGCCCAGAGTGATTGCTGCCGTCCCGACCGTTCCATCTGAAACGCCGCTACCTGATAATTCTCCATCGTCGCCGCCGTTTAGCAACTATGAGCTATTGCACGAGACGGTAGAGCCTGCCCCTGAGTTAACCGCCAACGAAACGACCGATGCAAGGGTGCTGGACTTCCTGCGTCAATCTTCGTTAGGTGTCCACCATACGGAAATAGCGGGCGGCACAGGAATCTCATACGCTGGGGCGGGTGACTCCATCCAACGCCTACTCAACGCTGGTTTCATCTCGCATCAAGGTGCACAGGAAGCACAGCATCGCCGCTACAACTTGACATCCAAGGCACCGAAACCCGTTCCGCCGAAACTCAGGCCGTCCGAAGTGAACCTATCGAGAGTTTTCATTGTGCGATTCAATCGGCATCTCAAACTCGCTTGGGGTTCCCGTCAGCCGTGCATCGGAATGGCTAAGTGGCGAGACGAATACCTATCGCTGGAGATGTTCACGCAGCCCGAACACTTCTACATTTTGCTGAACGCCGCAGACGGACAGACGACGAATCAGAAATGGCTGAACTCGATTGCTGGTGCGGACATCAAAATGCGTGAACGATGCAGCGTCTTGAGAGTTGAAACTGGCGGCGTTTTCGATGTCTTTAAATCGAGACACGACCTGCAGCGAGATTATCCACGGCAGTTAAACGGGGGGTATGCGGACGAGACATTCGAGGGCAGTCACAAATTCGTTCCGTGCCCGCAGACTCGGCATACCGACGTGATAGCCGAACTGACGAAAGACCTGCCAGCACCGCCGACGCCATCGGTTCGGGAGATGATTCAGGAAGGGCACTGGAAGCGATGTGCCGAAGAAGAAAGAAAAAAAATGCCAACCGCACAGCAAGCGGCGGTTGCCGCTATGGCACTCGAAGAGCGAATTGCTGCGGGATTTGGCACCGACGAAGACTACAGGAAGACTGGCGGCGGGAATAATGGCGGCGGTCCAGATGGCACAGGTTTCAGTTTCTGAATCGACAAATGCGGTTGGCTTTCCAGTCGAGACTAGCCAAGGGTAATCTGGAATTCCTCATTGTCAAACAAACGGCGCAACCGCACGGGTGCTTGTAAGGGCTGACTGTGCTGATAAGCCTGTAAGACTGCCTGACAGTCAAAGGACGCCACAGGCAAAGGACGCCACAGGCAAAGGACGCCACAGGCAAGGGACGCCACAGGCAAGGGACGCCACAGGCAAGGGCGGACATAGGTCAGGATGCACGACGGGATAGCGGCAACGGCTCTGCCGCTCAGAACGACTCAAGGTAGTCGGACATTTTTGCAAATTTTGCGATTTCACAAAATCAAAGCCAAAATACGCTAATTATACGTTAAGCCGTACGTTTATTATACGTTAAGCCGCCAAGATGCCGTCAAAAACACGGCTGAAGGACGGCTCAGTGCGGTTTGGCGGCGGCAGAAGTCACCTGCAGGCTTCAAAACGTCCCGCTGTGGGGCACAGAACCGCCTAGGACGGCGTGAGCGGCGAGTTAGCCTGGGTTGACGCATTGGACACACGTCGCTGCGGGAAATCGCCCCGTATAGCCAAGTTTGGCAGCCTACATGCTCGGGTCTGGGGCGCCTGGGGGCTGTTTGCGGGCGGGATTAGGCGGATTCTATCCCTGATAGTAATGTGACATTTTCTAAGGCTAAAAATAAGTCTGGCGTTTCAGTAGGTTTGGAGCCTACCAAAACGCCAGAATGTAACAGTACACCTATTTTGTATCAGCCGAAGATTTGAGCGAACGCCCTGGATGCGGCGGCGGACGCCTGTGAATCGGTCGGATTGACGTATGCCAAGGTCGAATCGAAGGACTTGTGACCTAGTTGCTGGCGAATCATAAAGGCATCCACACCTTTGGACACCAAATTCATGGCGCACGAATGTTTTAGGCAGTGCGGGTGCTGCAATGCATCGGGGAGACCTGCTGCCTTGGCAATCTTCTTGAACAGGCGATAGATGCTGACGCGGTCGAGTTGTGTGGACTTCTGGCTATTGAATACGAAGTTGTCGGCGTCAGGCGGGCGGACGGCGAGCCAATCCTTGAATGCGGCGGCTTCATTGAACAAACCGTTGCCTTTGACCTTCAGGAGATTCTGGGTCGAGTCAAGAGAACCTTTCAAGCGGGCAATGTGAATCTGCTCATTCTTGAAGTCGATGTCATTGATGCGTAGATTCGCAATCTCGCTCGCTCGGGCACCGTGTGCCAGTGCAAAGAGAAACATCGTATATTCCCTTTGTCCATAGGCTTTTGCAGCATCCAAGAATCGCTCTTGCTGGGCAGCGTCCAAGTAACTAATGCGTGTGCGCACACGGGCTGTTCGTTTCTTGGGGATGCGAATCACGTTCTTTAGGATTGATGGTGTCATGACTGCCTCCAATGGATGCAACGATAGCAAAGTAATGTGACATTATATATAGTACTGAAGTACTGTTTTTGCGGAGCATCGGCGTCACAGCGACACGCCCATCAAATCCGCTCTAGCGGGCACCCCATCGCTGGGCGGCACGCCTGGCCAGGACAAACGATTCCAGCGGGCGGCGGCAGAATCCTACGCGTCAAGTTGTGCGGCTGGGCAAACGGACAGGGGACCCTTCTGAAAAGTTTTTTTGAAAAAAATAAACCCGCCGCGGTCGTCTGCCAGACTGTGCTTGACGCTGCCATAAAAAAGTATCCGTTCTGTCAGAATCGTGCCTGAAAATCTAAAACCCAAAGGGGGACTTACATCCAGAGTCCAGCCTGTGATTTATAAACCCAACGGGTTGCCCATCACAACCTGTGCCCGCCCGATAACCTGTGCAAAGGCTGGAAAGATGACTCAGCCTTCCATAGATAGAAGGCTGGGTGATGGCGGACTCGCTCATGCGAATCCCCTCTAACCATCGTCCAGCCTTCGACTACATCGGAATGGAGAGCACAATGCGATTTCTGACGCTGGATAAAATCAAATCGGAGCACGGGACGGACTGGAAAGCACTCAGCCCGCAGCAAGCGATGTTCCTGACTGAAATGTTTGTGAACCACCGCACGGGACTCGATGCCGTCAAGGTTGCATACCCCAATGTGAAGAATCCCGTCGTATGGTTGAGCCGCCTGACGAACAACAAACGTGTCAACCGCATCCTTCAGCGGTCTCTGGGTGTCAGTGAACTCAAAACCGTTCTGTTCGAAGTGAACGCACTCATCAAGCGTTCACGCCGCAAGAATGCGAATCTGGATTTGTTGCTTGCCCCGTGGCTGAGAGTCGCTGCATCGCTGGAAGCACTTATCGCACAGGAGAAGCAATCGTGAGAACTGAGCGGGAGAAATGGCTCGCCAGCCTGCGGAAAACTATCAAGCGCGGCTTGACGGCGGGCGAAAGAGTCATCGCACAAAAACTCTACGCCGAAGCCACGCATTTCGTCCCAGCGGACGGCAAGCCAGCAGGCACAGGCGATATTCCCTTGCCCGAGATTCAGCCCGAGCCGTTCAGAATGCCGACTGACTTCGATATAGCAGCCGAACAGATGGCGCGCGAACATCCCGCGCACCGCGAACTCAATTGCTTGCTGAGTCTCGTGCAACCAGAACGGTGGATGGCAGGCTCGTGGTCTGAGCGTTCGACTGGCTGGCACGAACACAAGACGGATACCGATTTGAGTTTCGACGAAGCCAAGACGATGCTCGACGCCCGCATCGCAGAACTGGGACTCGCCCCTGTGAAAGTTTTTGCGTATCCGTCATCGCAAGGCATGAATGCGGCGGAAGCCCATGCGTTCTGGAACGCAAGTTTTGAACAGCAAATGAGGAGATTTTTATGAAAACTGACTGGACAGATTTCTTAGCGAAGCCCGAACGGACTGCCGATACCGCCGTCGCTGCGGAGCCCGTTGCGGAGCCCGAGAATCTGGACGCATCGTTTACGAAACTTGGCGGCAAGGTAGTCCGTCCAGCGTCACCCACGGCCGCTGACGAACCTGACCCCGACGCCTTCGCCGAACACGGCGGGAAGTTTGTCGGCAGAATACCCACGGCGGACAAAGCGGACAAAGGATGATGCGATGTCCACACTCAAGCGAAAGCCGCCGCTGTGTGCGGTTCCCGATTGTCCACGATTTCGCTCAACGGCAATCAGGTGCCACGCCCACAGCAAAGAATTACGGGAAACAGACCCCGTGGAATATCGGCGGATTCTAGGACTGACGAAAAGTCAACAGGACGATTTAGCCGCCAGAACTCGAAATCCTTTGCCGCAAAAGTGGGAGTGGATGGGTGACAGCGATGCACTCGCCGCAATGGCGGGTGGGGAGAACTCAAATGACTGAGAATTTTGTGCGACCACCGAGCCCGACGCTTCACGAAATCATTTTGAAGGCGAGTCGAGCCAGCGAAACCATATCTGAAAATGTAGCGATGATGAAGGCATCGCTGCGTGCCGTCACACCGCCGCCGAGCGAAACCGACCGACTCTACGGGGCATCCGCACCCGTCGCTCCCGTGCCCGCTGCGAATCCCGATGCACGCTGTTCGCGGGTACTGTATCTGCATGGCAACGACAGAATGGAAATCTGGGGAGTCAGTGAACAAGAACTCGACGCGCATGAGTCTCGCCTGCGCGCATTTTATCAGCAGTAAAATTTGAAGTCGCAACAACACAAAGCCCCACGTGGGCATAGGAGAAAGACAATGCCGTTTCGGCCGTCCGATAGCAATTTGAAAATTACCGCCGCACTTGAAGAAAAAATACACAACGCAACCAGCAACGTCGAATTGATTGCGTTGCTTCACGAAGCCCAAATTGAACAGCGATTAGTCGAGCGAGACCCCGCCGACTGGGCTGGACGAGCCAGTTACTACGACATGCATCCCGTGGAACAGCCCGTGGCTCCGTTTACCCGAACACTGAACGTCAACGGAACCGCCTATACGATTTCGGCGGCAACTCCTGAACTCTTGGAACGAGCCGAACTTGAAAAGATGCGTGAAATCATCTCCGCCGCTCCCGCCGCCACAGGACAAACCCGTGACGAGCAAGGACGATTTACACGAGCCGAACTTAACGAGACTGCAGAATCCGTGATTGATGGGAATGTAGACCCCGCAGCCACGGCAATCTCAAAGACGGTGACGGATGCACTCGCACAGGCAGGCGTCGATGTTAACGCATTGCGTGAGTTTACCCACCAAAAGCAAGGGCAGAAATTGAGTGACGACTGGGCACAAGCCGCCGTTCGGTTCGGCGAAAGACACCCAGAATTCCCACACTCCGAAGAAAATAAAAACGTCCTAGCGACTCTCATCTCCGAAAATAATCTCGTAGACGATGCGGATAAACTCGATGCGATGGAGCGATGTTACCAATTCGCCAAAGAAAACGAAATGTTCTCCGAGACAAAAGAACAACTCGCTGCAAAACTCGCAGAGAAGATTGCCAAGTGCACCGACCAGAACGAACTTCGTGCGTTGATAGGCTACACAGACCCCGACGCCCATATCAACGACGCTACCATGTGGAAACGGTAGTATGCAGACGCCTGAACTTGAGCGGCTAACGCGGGTCTGCTATTGCTGCCACGAATCAGGTCACTTGCTGGCGGCACGGGTGCTAGGGATTTCCTGTGAAGCGGAGATAGGTGAGTTGACCGTCTCGTGCGGAAATGCTTCTGCCGCAACCTACAATTACGGCGGCGGCCCCGAAGATGAGATATTCATTCTGTGCGGTGGGATTGCGGCGTCACGGCATTTTGAACTCGGTGACGCTGGCTGTTTGCAGGACTGGCACGACATCCGAAAACTCACGACGGATGAATCGCTGATTGAGCGTGCGGTCTGTTTAGCCGAACAACTCATCGCCGAGAACGCAGCGACCATCCTGAAAATAGCCTATACGCTTCACGAACAGGGCACGCTAGGACGGACTGACGTTAGGAAAATCTTCAGCGGCAGGATGGGAGTTCAGATACCAGAGAGTTTCCTTTCAGATGTCGCTGCAGTCAAGGAGTGGGATTGGATTCTGAAGCCTAAAATGCAAAATGCCGCCGACCTGTAGGTCAACGGCGTCTGCGTTCGTGCGATGGCGGGCTTCCTATTGCGTTATTTTTACGATTTGAGGCAGATTGAGGTACACTCCGATGAGATTTGAATTCCATTGTGCGGCTTTCACCGAGCCGAGCGCTCACTATCGCTTGTCGGGAGGTACTAACATGGTCGCCTTTGATTGGGTAACAAACCGCGCGAACTGTTCTCTGAGAGATGCCTACACGCGGGCAAAGACGGATGTACAACAAGACGCTGTGATTATGAACACCCTCGCACAGCGAGAGGTCTTTCAGTTCAAAGACAACGGCGAGGCTTTTAGCATTTTCGTCAAGAATGACGCAGCACATGCACCGACCGTGGAGTTTAAACTGTCGGGTGATTGCATCGTAATCTCTTTCGATGGGAAAGAGTTAGTGAAGGCTACAGTCACTTTGAATGACACAGGGAAATGCACATTAGTTGTAGACGGTAAGGAAATAGAGGATTGGCAGTTTCGCAAAATGGCTCTCGAACCGCTGTTTTTTGGAAAACGTTAGGCAGTGCCTTCTTATCTCTTTTTGCCAGCGAGTAATGCACGTCGGACAAAGCAAAAGGACTGTGCCCTGTGCGTGCCCAACTTGGTTGATTATATGAATTCTGTTGGTTCTAGTACTTGCGAAAACGCACAAGTTACGTGCTGTCAAGGCGGGTCGGCAGTCCGAATCCCTCCCCCTCCGCCATTTCATTACAGCTAGCGAACGCCAACCCCGGGGGTGTGTGCGTCATGCGGCGGCCGATACCGGGCGAGCGCGCTTGATCCGCTGGCGTTCGCGTGGCGAGTGCATCGCCTTCCAAAGATCGCTGCGCCGCTGCACGTTCAGCCAGAAATCGGGGCTATTGCCGAACACCCGGGCAAGGATGAGCGCGGTCGGGGCGGTGACGTTGCGGCGGTTGTTGCACAGCTCATTGACGTGCTTGCGCTGCACGCCCATGGCTTCCGCCAGCGCGCCTTGTGTCAGCCCCATCGGCTCCATGAACTCCGCAACAAGAATTTCGCCGACGCTGGCCGGCTTGCGCTTCGTCGTTAACATGGTTCACCTCACAAATACCTATGGCCGTCCAGATATACGCCTGTCGCTTCCCCTCGGCCGCCATTCCACCGAAAGATGAGCCGCCATTGTTTTCCGTAGTGTCTCAGCTTGAAAAGAAACATGCCCTCTCCTCCCCGAAGGGCACGGGACGGAGAGGCCTCTACAAAACCGTAAGGCATCCACGCGGCTGGTTTTGTAGAGGCCGCCCGTATTTAGGGCGGGCAGCTTTTCGATGCGTCTACAATTCAAACTGACACACTGCCCTTGCCTCAGGGCAGCTGACTAGCTTCCGTCGCGGATGATGCGGCAGGACTCGATGTCGAAGGTGACGTCTCCGATGGTCAAGCGCGTCTGGTCGCGGAACCCGGCGATGAAGCGGAGGAAGCGCCAGACGTCGGCGAAATTTGTAGCGAGGCCGATTGAAGCGCGGATGGCGCCGGCGCTTTTGTGGCCGCGTTCCTGCATCAATCGGAGGAAACTCAGCAAGTTGATTTCGGCGCCCAGTGTGAAACCGGCGCGCATGTCTTCTTCGGTCAAACCTTCCGCGATTTCTCCCGCGCCGGGATTGCAGAAGCATCCGGTGCGCAGGGAAATGTTTTCCGCGCCCGCCAGCTCCTCGACGCGGCGGTAATCCAGCAAGTGTCCTTGCGGGTCGTAGAGATTGAGCGTCACCGTTCCGCCGCGCGCCTGCGTGTTGGCAGGACCGTAGATGCGCACCATCGCGCGGCCATTCGTGTGCCGCAACGCGAGCAACTCCTCCAGCAGCCATCCCGTGAGGCAGCGCACGCGTTCCGCGATCGTCTCGATGCCAATCGATTGCAGATGGAGCAATCCGATTTCAACTGCGGGGATGGAGAGATAGTTCAGCGTGCCGTCCTCGAATGCGGCTTCGTTCGGTGACAGCACGTGCGACTGTCCCTGAACCGACGCGAAATTCACAGTTCCGCCGGCGAACCACGGACGCTTCAGATTCGCCAACGCGGATCGCCGAATGAGCAATGCGCCCACGCCCGTCGGATGGCCGAACATTTTGTAGAAAGAGAGCGTCACGAAATCCGGCTGCACGGCCGTGAGGTCCAGGCGGCTGGTGGGCACAAAGGCGGCCGCATCGAGCAGCACGCTCCATCCTTTGCTCTGCGCTTTCGCGACGAGCTCGAGCGGATGCTTTACGCCAGAAAAGTTGGACTGCGCCGGATAAGCAAACAGATTGGCGTGAGCCCGATCGGCCTCGTCCAGCAAAGTTTCTAGCCGCGCAACGTCCAGCCGCAGTTCCGGCATCACCAGCGGCGCGTAGGAGACCGTGGCTCCTTTGGCGCGCGCGAATTCACGAATTCCATTTACGGAGTTGTGATTGTCGAAGGTCAGCAGGTAACGGCTGCCCGGCGCAAAAGGAAAAGATTCGCCCACGAGCTTGAGCGCCGCGGAAGCATTTTGGGTGAAGACGAGGACGTAATCTTCCGCGCGTGCATTGAAGTAGCTCAGAATGTGACGGCGCGTGCGCTCGACGTGCTCCGTCATTGTTGCCGAAGTCGGATTGGCGGAATGCGGATTGCCTAACACGCCGGAGCGCAATAGCTCAAAATGTTTTTGCAACTGCGATTCCGCGTAGAGAGAACCGCCCGTGTAATCGAGGTAGACCTGGCCGCCCTCGTCCAGGCGGCGGTATTCTGTTGCGCGCAGATCGTCCAGCAAGGACGTCTTTTTGTAGCCGGGGAAACGCGCGATGAAATCCGCGCGCGCCTCTTCGACCCGGAGTTTCTCCTCAGTGCCGCTTCCCGCCATGTCACCTATTTTATTCCTTCCACGCCGGCTTTGCGAACGTGGGCCGTCAAATACGTTCCATCTTTAAAAGTTGTGCTCTCAAGTCAAAGCCGGTGTAGTCTCTCGGGCGTTGGAAAAAGTGCGCATCTGAATAAGTGACCGCGCCGCGGTTCCCGACGCCCGGGAGGCGCCTTGATGGAGGACGAAGCGATGAGAAATCTATTAGACATATCGAAACGCGCCATCGTTTTCCTCTCGGTTGCGACGCTGGGATTCGCAATCGGAGGATGGGCGTCCCCGCAGTCTCGCAATTCTCTGCGCGCTTCATCGGAGGCGGCCAATCAGACCGTGGCCCCGGAGCCGAAACTTTCGCCTCTGGAAATTGCGCAGGAAGGCTACCTGTTCGCGGGTGGAAAATATACGACCGTCAATGATGCGAAAGCAATGAGCGGACAGATCTACGCGGAATTCCAAATTCCTGTCCACCAGCGGCATCCGTATCCGATCGTTCTCATTCACGGTGGAGGCCAGACCGGGACCAATTTCACCGGAACGCCCGACGGCCGTGAAGGCTGGGCGCAATTTTTCTTGCGCGATGGCTACGCCGTCTACGTGGTGGATCAGGCCGGCCGTGGCCGCAGCGCATATCTGAACGGACTCTACGGCGCGCAAACAACGTCGAATCTCGAATTCGTGCAGCAGCGCTTCACGGCGAGTGAGAATTACAATCTTTGGCCGCAGGCGCACCTGCACACTCAGTGGCCGGGCAAGGGAACGCCGGGCGATCCCACTTTCGATCAGTTTTACGCTGCGCAGGTGCCGGGCATGGTGAGTTTCCCTCTGCAGACGGAGTTAAGCAGTGGCGCGATTCTGGCGCTCATCGAAAAGATTGGCCCGGCGATCGTGCTGACTCATTCTCAGTCCGGAGCGATCGGCTGGCCCGTGGCCGATGCCCGGCCCGATCGTGTGAAGGCTGTTATCGCGGTCGAGCCCAGCGGGCCGCCGTTTTTCAGCGTAGACAACGTCGCTGCTCCCGAGTTGTTTCGTGACGCCAAAGAGCAGCAGCGCCCCTGGGGACTTAGCGCTGGTCCGCTTACTTACTCCCCGCCGGCCGCAAGTCCGTCGGATCTTGCCATCGTCCGCCAAGACCACCCGGATGCGCCGGATCTGAGCCGGTGCTGGCTTCAAAAGTCACCGGCGCGCCAGTTCCCAAACCTTCAAAAAGTGCCGATCCTGGTCGTGACGTCGGAAGCTTCTTTCCACACGGCGTACGACCACTGCACCGTAAAGTACCTCGAACAAGCGGGAGTCCATGTCACCTTCATCAAGCTTGCCGACGTTGGTATTCACGGCAATGGGCACATGATGATGCTGGAAAAGAACAACATGGAAATTGCGGCGGTGATGTCCCGGTGGATTGAGAAAACGCTTCCGTCCGCGGCAAATTCGAAGAGCGGTAAAGGCAACTGAATTGAACTATTGTTTCGCCAGTTTTGCCTGATATTCCTTGCCAGCAATCGCCTCTCCGGCCGCGGGAAATGCTTCGCAACCCCATTTTCGCCGCAAAATCAAGGCTTTACGTGTGATCGAAGATGCCGCGAAGGATCATCTGCGATTCGGTTGTTATGTTTTCGTCATACCTGTACCTCGCCGAAGGAGACCTCTTACGTCCTTACGATAGAATGAAGAATCAGTCGGACTATGAGACTCACCTCCCGAGGTAACTGGTACGTTGCGGCCACCTGGCTCCTCCTGCTGGGAGCATACATCGCCATTTGCGAATGGGTTCCCGCGGGCGCGGCCCGGACCTCGGCGGCTGACATCCTTCTTTGCCTGATGCCGCTCCTTGTCAATGCGGCTTTGCTGATCAATACGGTCACCCCCGATTGGCGCAAGAGAGCCTTTTGGATGCTGCTCGCTCTCGGCACCTCGCTTTGGTTGGCGGGCCAGGCGATCTGGACCTATCTCGAGATCTACCAGCACCAGCACACCCCTTATCTGGTCAATGGATATCATCTCAACGTAGATATTGTTTTCTATCTACACGCCATTCCCATGATTGCGGCTCTCGCCGTGCAGCCGCACAAGCGCCCGGATGACCGGAAGATGGTGTATGGCTACGTGGACTTTGGGTTGATCCTCTGCTGGTGGCTTTACCTCTACGCGTTCGCCGTGATTCCCTGGCAATACATTGCGGTCGACGGCAGGAATTACGTTCACGCTTTCAGTGTCATCTCACTTCTTCAGAACGTCGTATTCGTCGGCGGGGCTGCCTACCTTTTCACGCAAGCCGCGGGGTACTGGCGCCGGATCTATGCGCATCTTGCGGCTGCCAGGGCCATCTACGTAATTCGATTGCTGGCAGTTCAGTTGGTAGCCGGACGGGGCACCTATTCGAGGGGCAGTTTGTACGATCTCCCGCTGCTGATTTCGTTTCTCTGGTTGGGCACAGCGGGTGTTCTCGCTTACCAAAATCGTGAAGAGGCGGCGAATTTGCCGTTGCAGCCCGCGACCGAGCGATCGGCCGAAAACAATTCCGCGGGCGAAACGCCCTATGCATCGCGCCTCGCGCGCCTGGCGCTCCTTTCGCTTCCTTTAATCGGCTACTGGTGTCTGCGAATCAGCCAGGCGCCGATTGCGGTGCGCGAGTTTCGCATCTTGATCACGCTCGCCGCTGTCCTTCCACTGGGTTCTCTGGCCTTCCTGCGCCATGAACTGGTGGACCGGGAGCGTCTCCGGTTGCTCCGAGCCTCGCAGGAATCCCTCGACAATCTGAAGCGGCTGCAAATGCAGTTTGTGCAATCGGAGAAACTGGCGTCGATCGGGCAACTCGTGGGGGGCGCCGCGCACGAAATCAACAACCCGCTCACCGCCATTCTGGGATATTCCGAGTTGCTCGCCGATGATTCCTCGGTCGGCGAAAAAACAAGAAGCCTCGCCGAAAAAATTCGCGAACAGGCGCAACGCACCAAGACGCTGGTTAACAATTTGCTCAGCTTCGCCCGCCATGTGCCCAGCGAGCAGAGTTCGCCGCTCGATATCAACGTGATTGTCAACACCTCCGCACAGTTTCGCCGCTTCGATCTTCGCGACAAAAACATCCGCATCGAGGTGCAAGCCGGCGCAGGCATCCCGGAAGTTCGCGCGGACATGAATCAATTGCTCCAGGTCTTCTCCAATATCATTAACAACGCCGTGTATGCCATGCAGGAGACCGGCGGCACTCTTACCGTGCGGACGCTGTTTGAAAAAGACAAAGTCGTCATCCTCTTCTCTGACACCGGCCCCGGCATTCGCGATCCCCATCTCGTCTTTGACCCGTTTTATACGACCAAGCCGGTCGGAAAGGGCACGGGGCTTGGATTGAGCATTTGTTACGGGCTGATCCGCGATCAGGGCGGACAAGTCTCCTGTTACAACCGGCCGGAGGGCGGCGCGACGTTCCGCATTGAGCTTCCCGCCATCCCTGTCGCCTTTCCATTCTCTCCCCGCAGCGTTGCCCCGCCGTCTCGCAGCAACCCCGCGAAACTCGCCTGACCGCCCCATTATTGCGCGGGCGATTGCGGGAGCATGCACGGGTGCGGGCTGTCGCCGCGGCGACGAGCCCGCCAGCAAGCGGGTGCGGGCTCTACTTGGAGCCCGCCAGCAAGATTGTCCGACTTTCGGCTATAATTCCCGGCCATGCCGCCACCTTCTTCCGCCGCTCCAAAGCTTGCACCCGCCTTCGAGCCGCCGCGCTCCATCGCGATCGAAGGGCCAATCCGCGTGGGCAAATCCACGCTCGCCCGCATCCTGGCCGATCGCCTGCATGCGCGGCGTGTGTTCGATCCGGAAGACAATCCCTTCCTCGCCGACTTCTACAAGGAAAAACCCGGCTCCGCCTTTCGCTCGCAGTTATATTTCCTGATTGAGCGGCATCAACGCCTTGCGGAGGCGCAGCAGAGCGACGCGGCGCCTCTGGTCTCCGATTTTCTTTTTGAGAAGGACAAGATCTTCGCCTACATCAATCTCGACAACGAAGAGTTGAAACTCTACGAGCGTTACTTTGAAATGTTCGCGGCGGCCCTGAAACCGCCCGATCTGGTGATCTATCTCCAGGCTACTCCCGAAGTCCTGCGCGACCGCATCGCCAAGAAAAAATCTCCCGCGGAAAAACAAATCTCTCGCGCCTACCTCGAGGAAGTTGTCCGCGCCTACGAGCATTTCTTTTTCCGCTACTCCTCCTCCGACCTGCTCGTCATCAATACCTCGGAAATCGATTTCGTCGAGCGCAACGCCGATCTCCAGCAACTCCTGCGCCGCCTGCAGGAGCCGGTCAAGGGCACGCAATACTTCCTTCCTTTGGGCGCCAACGAGTAGAGGGAATCCCCGGCGCCGGCAGGCTCCAAAACCTTAGCAATACGATTTCGAGAATCCTTCGCCAGGCGCGATGTATTTTGACTCGCTTGGTAGACCCGGGCTCGGCCAAACCCGGGATCCTCGGCTTCAGCCAGGCCGCACCAGCCACATAAATATATAGTTAAGGTGAGATGCTAGCGTAGGGTTTTGGTTGCGGCTCCCTGGCGCCCTGAAAATGTAAATTATTCCCTATATTTCGCGGGTGGAATTTTACAAAAATAACGCTTGACTCAGAGCCCATCTGGAATAAGAATCCGGGCCATACGAATCAAGTGGGGAGTTCCATCTGTTGGGTGCGTTACTGTTTTACGAGTAGGGTGGAGTTGGTTTCAGGGGTGGTAAATGTTGCAAGGGGTTGAAGTATACGAGAAATGCGACCAGCGCAGCTCGCGATCCGCTGTGGATCGTGTGGTGCGCTGCCTTCCGGAACTATCCACTTTTATCTTGAACATGTATTCGTTTTTTTGCGGGGGCGCAGGGGACGCTACAACCGCAACAGTGCGGTGTCGGAATTCATGGAGCCGCAAGCTGGAAACGCCAAAGTTTCATTTTGGTTTTTCCCGCGTTTGAGCATGGGGGAACCTAATCACGGGTGGGGTATGGGGCCAGATTCAGATGCGACTCATTGGACGATCTCGGACAGGAGGTCCAGAAATGAATTCAGTACTAGCGATATCTAAGAGATGCTGGGGTGCGCGGAGCAAGAGTGCCGTGCAATTGCTGGGTGGCATATTTGCTGTGCTTCTGCTTTGTCTGCCTGTGTTTTCACAAGGCAGCTTCGGCCGCATTCTCGGAACTGTCTCCGACCAAAGCGGCGGCGTCGTAGCAGGCGCCACGGTAAGCGTCATCGATACGCAGAGGAACATCACTCGAAGCATCACGACCGATGACGCTGGCGCGTATAACGCTCCAAACCTGACTCCAGGCAACTACACAATCCGCGTGGAAGCCAAAGGATTCAGGAGGATTGAGCGTCAGAACGTTGTGATCGAGGTTGGCCATGAAGTTCGAATCGACTTGACCGTTCAGCCTGGCGAACAGAATCAGACCGTGACGGTCACGGAATCCGTCCCGCTGGTGGAAACGACCAACGCCACCATGGGCGGCACGCTCGAAAACGCGGACATCGTCGACCTGCCCTTGAATGGCCGCGACTACCAGAACCTCTTGAGCTTACGGCCCGGCGTCCAGCTCTATCCGGGCGGCGGACCCTGGACGCAGAGCGCCAACGGCACGCGCCCGGACGAGTCTGTCTGGATGGTGGACGGAGTGATTAACTTTAACCCCTTCGATGCCCGGCCCATGATGAACATGCCCGGCCCGTTCCAGGATGCGGCGACGATCCTGCCGATTGACGCCATCCAGGAATTCAACGTCATCGAGAATCCCAAGGCCGAATACGGCTGGAAGAGCGGCGCCATCGTGAACGTAGGGGTAAGATCGGGAACCAACGCCCTTCATGGTACGGCTTATGCGTTCGGCCGGACCACAGGCTGGGATGCCCGCAACTACTTCAACGTCGGAGAGATTAATGGAACTTGCGTTTCGAATCCGGGACTGCCGTCGTCATGCAATCAGTCGGCGGTAGCGGTGAAGCAATTTGGCGGCACGGTCGGCGGACCTATCAAGAAAGACAAGCTCTTTTTCTTCGCCGGTTACGAGGGCTTCCGTGATTCCATCGGCGACGATTACGGCCTGACTACTCCCGCGACCGCGAGCTTGGGCAACCCCGCCGCTAGCATCGTGGATGCGATCAACGGTGTCAATGCAGCCGGTTTCCCAATTAGCACCGTCAGCCTCAACGCGGCTTGCCCGAATGCCATTGGAATGGCCTTACCATTGAGCCCAAGTTTCCTATGTAAAGGCGCTGGGCCGCAAGTGAATGCAACGGGCGGAGCGAGCGGCGGGCTGTTTCCGGACACTACCACTGGCTCCTTCCTCAGCTTCTTCCCCATCGTCAGCCATAGCGACAACGGCATCGGGAAGCTCGACTACCACGCCAACGATAAGAACACCATTTCGGGTACGTTTTGGTATAGCAAGTACAATGCGCTTGGAGAAGACCATGGGTTCACGAACACAAACTTCACGGATACCACACCAATCACGGCCTTGACGATCGATTCAGCCTGGGTCTATACGCCCAATTCCAGCACCGTAAATGAATTGCGTTTTGCCTACGATCAGGTGTCTTTCGACTTCGTTAACCAGGACATCAACAACGTTGCAAATGGGACAGGGATATACGGTTATATCAACACGGGGGCGCCGGTCGGTGGGTTTCCCACGGTCCACTTCCCGGGTCCATTTCCAGGTACCACGCTCGGCACCAACTCGAACCGGCCGCAAACCAACGACGGCAACCCGTATTGGGACCTTCAGGACAGCATCTCGATCCTGAAGGGGAAGCACACCTTCAAGCTTGGCGGCGAGTACACCCACAGCGAGGCGGATAGCGCCATCTTTATAGATGGACGAGGCCTGATCAACTTCAGCGGCGGCGGGGCTTTTGCCGGCTCCACGGCCCTTGAGGACTTTATGGCCGGGACGCCGAGCGGTTCACCCGCCGCGAGTCTCCTCACCGGCAACGCATCCGTCCAAACCCACTGGTCAACGGCGTCTTTGTACCTTCAGGATGATTGGCGTGCCACTTCCAAGTTGATCGTTAACGCAGGATTGCGCTGGGGTTTCAGCACCCCAATGCTAGCGACCAACAACGCCTTCGGCAACTTCAATCCGGCAGTCGGGCTGACGCAGGAGGGTTTCAGCGGCCTAGGTGGTGGCGGCGATTGGAACCCCTACTATCGCTCCTTTGACCCGCGCATCGGCTTTGCCTACGACGTGTCGGGGAAAGGAACAACGGTCATCCGGGTGGGCGTTGGCGTCGTTCACACGATGGAATGGCCGCTGCTGAGCTGGGACGGCCAATTCGGCCTCCAGAATGATGGCGCGACGAGCCTCGCTGCCGATCCCACCGGCGCCAACCTCGTATGTTCGGGGGGCCAAGGCCTTGGGATTGGCATAGCCTGCCCGGGCACTGCCGGGGGAAGCATCACGCTTGGCACCGCCTCGTTCTCGCACGGGCAGTTATGCTGGGATCCAGCCACTACTTCCGGCCCGGGGTTCACTGCAGCATGCGGGGCTGGCCAGAAGACCGTTTTCCCGGTGGCTTCCAAACCCACGTGCGGGGACGGCGTTGGCACTGACCCGTCTCCCTGCGACGTCATGGGCGTCAACCCGAACCTTATCAACCCATACGTTGTGACCTACAACCTGAGCGTCACTCACCAGATCGGGAACGATCTCTCGATCCAAATCGCCTATGTGGGCGATCACGGCTACAGTCTGCTGAGTTTTAGCGACGCCAATCAAACACCGCTTGGCGCGGCATATTGTATGAATGCACTGACGGCAGCACAGCTCGCCGATGCCTGTGGTACCGGGCCTGCGACTGCACGCACGCCTCTTCCTTGCATAGCTACCGCGACCTGCGCCGGTAACGGCCAGGCGACCCAGGAGGCCCGGCCATTCTTTAACAAGTACCCCTATCTTGGTTTCATCAACTTCGCGAGCAACGGTGGTTATGCCAATTACAACAGCTTGCAGACGACGATCACAAAGCGGATGTCTCACGGTCTGTCGTTCGTTGCCGGTTACACGTACGCCCACGGCCTCGACAATGGCTCGATCAACCGCTTCGGGCCGCTGCCGCAGGACAGCACCAATCTGGCAGGCGAGTACGCGTCGAGCGACTTCGACATCCGCCACCGCCTCACTTTCACGGCTACTTACAACATCCCCGGCATCAAGGGATTTGGACAGTTGCTGGAAGGCTGGCAGGTCAATGGCATTTACAGTTATTCGACTCCCCAGCCCTGGAACGTCTGGGACCCAGCAGACAATATCAGCGGAACCGGCGAAAACGCGGATCGGTGGAACATTTCTGGCAACCCGCTCGACTTCCCGGCTGGCGTAAACAGCATCCCCTTTTGCGGCGTAAACAAAACCTCTGCCGGAGCGCCCCTCCCATTTGATACGGTGCCAGGCGACGTAACCTGCACGATCTTAAATCCATACGGCACAGCCCAAACCTTGAATGCGGCACAGACAAGTGCCGCGGTCACCGGATGCTTGGCGCACGCAGTCAGCGGAGCTACAGTGGCTTCGGCTGGTTGCTACGTTTCCGCAAACGGCGCCTCGTTTCTTACTCCTCCGGCGCTCGGGACCTTCGGCAGCATGGGCCGGAACGTCTTGCGCGATGCGGGGTTCAACAACTTGGACATGTCCATTTTCAAGAGCTTTACGCTCAGGGAGCGATATGGCTTCCAGTTCCGCTGGGAAGTCTTCAACGTTCTCAATCATCCCATTCCTGCTAACCCCTTTGGCTCATCCAGCTTCGTCAATGCCGGCAATACCTTTCCCGGTGCCGGCTTGGGCTATTCTGGCGTGACGAACGACTTCGCCGCGGGCAATCCACTCATCGGCTCGGGCAGCCAGCGGGTTATGCAACTCGGCCTGAAGATCACCTTCTAGTTGGCTCGGCCGGTTCGACTCCGTCGGACCGGCCACTGACTTGAAAAACTAAAGGTCGTCTCCGGCTCCTCTAGGAGATGACGGTTGGAAACAAAGAGACGGGCGGGACAGCAAGAAAAGCTGCCCCGCCCGTTTCCATTTGTGAGGGGGTAGGAATCCGTCCCGCAGAAAATCTTAACCAACCTTAATGTGCGGCGTCCCGATTTTGCGTTGCTCGGAGTCCCGGAGGGACGCCACAATGTAGCCCACCGTTTAAACGGTGGGGATTGGGCGCCATCGTTCGGAGCCCCGTAGGGGCGGCACATCGCGGGGTGCTCTGTGCCGCCCCTCCGGGGCTGGAGCCTCTGACCTCGCACCAACCCACCCCGACCAGGTCGGGGTGGGCTACGTTATTTCGTCCCTGCCGGGGCTGGCCAAGACGATAAGAGCGATTCTTCGTTCTGTGGGGAAGACTCCTAGTGCTGCTGCCTCAGATGTGCCGACATAACGCGCGGCGCAAGCGGTTTGTGAAAAATCCGAGACTTATTCCGCACCTGATTATTTCAACTCATTCCGAAATACCACGCCGCCTTTCATCACAAATTTCAAGCCCTCCATCTCCGTGATGTCCTCGTGCGCAAGTCGGGAGGGCGCGACGGGTGTCTTTGCCAGGCAGAATTAGTACGTAGTCGAAGTGCGGCGCTCGATTGCAACGACGTACAAGGTATCCGCGGCGCGTTCCAGCCGAAAGAAGACGCGCCAATTGCCAACGCGGCGACGAAGCCGCCCCTGTCCCTGAAGGTATTTGATGTCTCCTGAAAAGGGATTCGTCTCCATCTCGTCTAGGGCGGCGCGAATGCGAGCCTGATCGCGGCTTGGCATGCGTCTAAGAGACTTTTGCGCGGGTCCGGCGAGTACGACGCGCCACTTCTTCTTGTTTTCGGAGTTCATCGAGCGTAATGGAATCGCCGCGCTTGAGAGCGCCCTCTCCTCGCCTGATGGCGCGCAGTTCCGAGGAGGTCGGAATTTCCTCCTCGATGCCGTTGCGATTAAAATATTGCTCGATCGCCTCGACGGCCAGATCGGACGGCCTCCGCCTCTGCTTCCTGGCGGTTCGATCCACCCGCCTTCCAATAACGGGAGGAAGTTCAATCGTATAGAGTCGCTTGGCCATGACCATTTCAGCCTATCATCGAAAGCACGGAAGTCAAGACGGAGGAGTTCGCCGAAGCTACAGTTTGGCGAATCGCCTTCCCGGTACTTCGCTACTTCGCCAAATCATTTCGGAAAACAACGCCGCCCTTCATCACAAATTTCACGCGCTCCATCTCGGTGATGTCCTCGAGCGGGTTGCCGGAAACGGCCACGAGGTCGGCGTACCTGCCTTTTTCAACGTAACCGATTTGCTTGCCCAGATCGTAGTTGAGGGTTGCGGCGGCGTCGCTGGTGGCCATGCGCAGCGCCTGCGCGGGGGACATTCCCCACTTCACATAGAGGGCGAATTGGTAGGCCTGCACGCCGTGTCCGACCGTGTAGGCCCCGCTCCCAAAGGTTTCCGTCACGCCTGCGGCCACGAGCCTCTTGAAACTCAGCTCCGTCAGCCGGAAGCGCGAGGTTTTTCCCCCGCTCACTTTCATATCGGCGTCGTCCAAAGGCCCGGCCAAGTCCCACAGGGTCTGATTTACGGGGCGGAGCGTTCCGTCCGGTAGAGGAACTTTGAAGAGCCGAATCGTCTCGTCATCGAGCCCTGGTGCGCCGGTAACGCCGACGATCACGTGAATGGGCATATCGACGCCTGCCGCGAGGCAGTTGCGCAATCCTTCCCCGCCATACGCGTGGCAGGCGACTTTCAATCCTCTCTTGTGCGCCTCATCGACGATGGCCTGATTTTCCTCGAGCGTAATCGACGGCACGGTGATCATCTTGCCGTCCGGCATGAACGCTCCCGCGCCCGAAGGCACCGGGTATCCGCTTCCTTCATAGTCTTCCGTATCGTAAATCTTGATCCAGTCGGTGCCGTAATGTGAATGTTCGCGCACGGCCGCGCGAGCCAGCCATGGTGAATTGATATTCTGCGAGTTCTGCCAGACCGGCATCCCGGGGACAAACCCAAATGCGCCTACTTCCGATGGCGCCGCATAATAGGTGGCGCCTCTGGGGGTGAGCCCGGGGCCGGTGACCTGCAACCTTGGGCCGACGATCACTCCCTTATTGATGGCGTCCCGCAATTCGACCGTGGCATAGGTGAATGGCGAATTCAAATCCTGGAGCGTTGTAAAGCCGGCATACAAATCCGCGAGCGCGTAGTGCTGTCCCACGAGGAGGGCGCGTGCGTCGTTCGGCTCCTGATTTTGCATCAGGTGCACGTGCCGGTCGATGAGCCCCGGCAGCACGGTCGCGCTCGTCAGGTCGATCGCACGCGCGCCCGCGGGAATCTTCACGCGGTCCGCCGGACCCACGTCCGTGATGCGGTCGCCCTGAATCACGATCACCTGGTTCGCGAGGTTCGTTCCCGTACGCGGATCGAACAGGCGCCCGGCGCGAATGGCGACTCCCTCCGGCGGCGGAGGCTGCATCGTCATGCGCGAAGCGTCAAAAGGCGGCGCTTCAGGCCGGGTTTGCGCGGACAGCGCAACAAAATTTCCCGCCAGCAAAACCGGCGCCGCGAACGCGAGAACGGATTTCCACCAAGTTTTCCAGGCCATCGCAATCCTCCGAAGTGTTCGATCGTTTAGATTTGAATTCGGGCAAGGCATATATCTACACCCTCGCGCGCGTGTTTCAAATCAAAAATGCATCACTGAACTCATCTCGGAAGAAGCGGTCGTTTCGTGACTTGAACATCATTTCCTTCTAAATCTCAAGCTCCTAACTTCTAGCCTCCAGCCCCTAGCCTCCACCCTCCGGCATCCAGTATCCTGTTCCCTGTGGATCGCGCCAACATCGTCATCATCGGCGGCGGCGTAGTGGGTTGCGCCGTGGCACGCGCGGTTTCGCAGCGCTGGACCGACGTGTTTCTCGTCGAGCAAATGCCCAAGCTAGGCATGGGAGCGAGCACGCGCAACAGTGGCGTGATCCATTCGGGCATCTATTATCCGCCCGGCTCACTCAAAGCGCGGCTGTGCGTGGCGGGCAACCGCATGCTGTACGAATTCTGCGCCGCGCACCACGTGCCGCACCGGAATTGCGGCAAGCTCGTGGTGGCGCACGATACGAAACAAGAAGCGCAGCTCGAACACCTGGCCGAAAACGGCCGCGCCAACGGCGTCGTGGGTTTGCACATCGTGGACCGCGCCGCAGTGCGCGCCCGCGAGCCTCACATCGAAGCCGCCGCCGCGCTGGAAGTGCCTTCGACCGGCATCCTCTCCGCGGAGGATCTGATCAAAACGCTCGCGCGCATGGCCACGGATCAGGGAGCCAGCCTGCTGACGCGCACGCGCGTCGTGCGGCTCGACGCGCGCGCCGACTCGATTGCCGTAACACTCGTCGAGGGAGACGCCAGTGAAGGCGCGGAACGCTCCGAGGAAACCATCGAAGCGCGCTGCGTGATCAATTGCGCGGGGCTCTACGCGGATGAAATCGCCGCGATGCTTGGAAACCGCGACTATCGCATCTATCCCGTGCGGGGAGAATATTGCGAGCTGGTGCGCGCCAAGTCGCACCTCATCAACAATCTGGTCTACCCGCTTCCCCACGCCGACGGCCTCAGCCTCGGCGTTCACTTGACGCGCACGCTTTGGGACACGGTGCTCGTCGGCCCCACGGCGGATTACATTGCGGAGAAAAACGATTACGAGCGAAACCGCCTGCCCGTCGAGGAATTCGTTCGCCGCGCGAAATCCATGCTGCCTGAAATTGAAGCCGCCGATTTGCAGCTCGCCTACTCGGGGATCCGTGCGAAGCTCGTGCCGCCCGGGCACGGCGGTATTGCAGACTTTGTTATTACACGCGACATGAATGTCCCTCGCGCCATTCAGCTGATCGGCATCGAGTCGCCCGGCCTGACCTCGAGTCTGGCCATCGCCGAGCAGGTCGTGTCCCTGGCCGCGGAAATCCTCACCTAACGCCCGCTTCAGCCTGTGTGGTAATTCGGTTTTCGTTCCTGTAGCGCCCGCCTTCAGGCGGGCACTTTCAAAGTTTCAGTGTTGAGGCGCGGAGGGAACAGAAGCATCCACCCGCCGCAAAACATCCTGCGCTTGCGCATCGCCCGGAGTGAGGCGCAGGGCCATCCGCGCGTCGGCGCGCGCTGCCGCGAATTCGCGTTGCTGGTAGTGAAGCTCGGCGCGCGTCGTCCAGGCCGGGGCGTACAAGGGCGACTCCGTGATTTCGCGGTTTAAATATGCGAGAGCCCGGTCGGCGTGATTCGTTTTCGTCAGGATCGCCGCAAAAGTCACGACCATGAAATCGTAATCGATGTTGTTCCTTCCGCTCATGCTCAACGCCTTTTCCATCATCTCGCCGGCCGCCTGATAATTGCCCCGCCGGAATTCGAGCGCCGAATAAGATGCCAGCGCTTCGGCGGAGTCGGGAAGGATGCGCAGCGCGATTTGGTATTCCGCGGCGGCCAAATCCAGCTGATTGCGAAGGAAATACTGGCCCGCGAGATCGGCGTGCATTTTGGCGTCGTTCGGGACGGCCCGCACAGCGGAGGAGTACAGAGCAAAAGAGTCCTTCCAGTCCCGGTTCCGAACCACCGTCCGCACGGACATAGCCAGAACAATTGCGGCGAGTAATCCCCATGCCAGCATCTCTTTCTTCTGTCGAAGCCAGTTCCAGCCGAGCGCCAACAATAGGCAAAATCCCGCGGACGGAAGATAAGCCAGCCGCTCGCCCAGGATCGTTCCCGTGGGCACCACGATATTCGCCGTCACCGCGAAGCCCGCGAAATAAATGCCGCCCGCGAGGGCCCATCCCGCCTGCCGCTTCCGCAAAGCCCAGATCCACGCGCCTGCGGCTGCAGCGGCCGCTAACGCCGCAGGCAGCGTGTGGCGCCAGTCCCGGTAAACCGGAATTTGGTTGAACGAATAATCGCAGGAGAGCACGGCGGGATAGATCTGAACCGCGACGTATTTCCACGCCACGCGCAATGCGTTCAGAATTCTCCATCCAGCCGGAAGATGGACGAGCGGATTGTCAACGATTGAAATTTCTGCCGGACCGAAGCGGCCTCCCTGAATTTTCCACAGCAACCCGAGGTAGAGCATCGTCAGGCCGGCGGCCAGCGCGTATCGAAGGCGCGGCTTCCACTTGCCAATCGCGTAATCGCCGAGGACGACCAGGGGGAAAAACGCGACGGCTGATTCCTTCGACAGCATCGCCATTGCAAAGCGGGCGAGCGATGCGATCGGACGGTCTCGCAAGTGCAGAATCCATCCCGCAAAAAGAAACCCGGCGGCCAGCAGTTCCGCGCGCCCCACGGCCCAGGCCACGGCTTCGGTATGAATGGGATGCACGGCGTATAACAGCGCGGCAACGAAGGCCACGGTTTTTCCTTCGTGAGAGGACCCGAGCAACTCCTGCAACAAAATGTAAAGCAGCCAGGTCGCGCCCGGATGCAGGATCAGATTAACCAAATGGTAACCAAGAGGTTCCGCACCGCTGAGCGCCCAATTCAGCGCCAGCGTGGCGAAGGCCACCGGCCGAAACACGGCGCTGACTGGATTGGGAGAGAAGAGCCGGTGCAGCGAAGGATCAACCACTTGCGCATTGCGCAGGATGTAGAGTTCATCGTCCATGGCGAACTGGTTCACCAGCGTGTTGCCGTAGACCAGCGCCACGGCAGCCAGCAGCAATCCGACCAGGAGACGTTCCTTCATGCCAGGACAATCATGCGGTGCAAGCGCGGCGATTTCGCGCGTCTTATTTGAAGAATGTTGTCTTTTCGTTACTTCATAACAAATATATTTCCCCGAGATGTTCGAGTGAGTCGATGCTCTACCCGGGCAAATCCGTCTTTACCACGAAGTGATACAGCCACATCAGCAGCGTCGTGCCGATCCCGATTCCGGTGATGGCCCACCACACTTCCGCGGGGCGCTGCATGACTTCCCCGAAATGATGCATCAGCCGTCCGCCCAGCCATCCTCCAACGAGCGATCCGATCCCGATGGGCATGAACGCGAAGCCCATGTAGGTTCCTTGCTGGCCCGGGGGAGCCAAGCGCGAGACGTATTCGTAATAGCGCGGCGAAAGGACGATCTCGCCGAGCGCCACCACGAAAATGGACAGCACGACGGCCCACACGACGGGGTGAGACGCGACGATGAGCCATCCGAGCGCGGAGATCAGCGTCCCGATCGTGATGGCACGGAAGGCGGGAATTTTTTGCGTCAAGTAAGTGACGACGAACTGCAGGCAAATCACGGTTACTGCATCGGTAATCAAGATCAGCTCGACGTCGGCATGAGGATCGATGTACCCGTGAATATAAATCGGCAACACAATGTATTGCTGCCAAAACACGATCCAGTAGCCGGAAAAAATCAGCAGGAAGATCATGAAGCGCGCATTCGTCATTACGGTGAATAGATTTCGCGCCGTTTCGGCGAGGCTTGCCGCCTGGATTTCGCGGGAGCGCCGCGGCTCTTTAAAAAACAAGAGCACAGCGAAGAACATCAGCAGAACGCTCAGCGCGGAGACTCGGAATACGTTTTCGACGCCCAGGTGCCGGTGCGCCCACGACGCAATGTACGGCCCCGCCGCTCCGCCGATATTCACCAGCGTGTAGTAAATCGAATACCCGATCGACCGCACATTTTCGCGCGACGCGCGCGCGGTGGTCCCCACGACGCTCGGTTTCACCATCGCGATGCCAAGCGCCGGCAACACCAGAACAAATGCCACGAGGCCCAGAAGCGGCACCGAGCTTCGCACCGGCGCCATCCACGCCGCTCCCAGCGACCCGAGCAGGAAATAGGCGCACGCCAGGATCAGGTAGGCCAACGAGAGCGCGCGCCGGAAACCGAGCCGGTCCGCCACCGCTCCTCCCAGAATCGCCAGAAACCAGACCATTCCGCCGAACAGGCCGGCGAGCGAGCCAGTTTGCTCGGTGGGAATATTCAGCGATTCATGCAGATAATTGGCAAGCGAGGAAAAAGCCCCGTAGTAGGCAAGCCGCTCAAAAATTTCACTGATGTTCGCGACCCAGAAGGCGGGCTCGAACCCATCGCGGATTTCCTTCAGTCGCTCGCTGAAACTCAATCGAAACTCCTATCCCGCCGGACGCGCAAGGCGAAGCAACTGGGGCCGGCGCGATTGTATCGAAAGCGAGGTAGTCGCGCCAGAACGATAAGGATTGGTGGATTCGGCCAGCGCACAAACCGCTTGGTTGACAATGGACACTTGTCACTGTACACTCTATTCAAATGATCCTGAGCTTTAAGCACAGGGGCTGAAAAGGCTTTTCGAGCGTAGCGACCGCAGTCAAATCGGGGCAGACCTCATCCATCGAGTCGAAAATATTCTGTCCACCCTCGACGCCGCGGAGGCGCCCCAAGCCCTCGACCTTCCCGGCTATCGCCTGCATCAGCTCAAAGGTGACCGCAAAGGATTCTGGGCCGTCGCAGTTCGCGCCAACTGGCGGATCATTTTCCGCTTCGAAAATGGACACGTCTTTGATGTTGGGTTGGTTGATTATCACTAAAAAGGAAGAAAATCATGCCTATGAAGAATCCACCACATCCCGGCCGCATCGTCCGGGAGGAATGCCTCCAGCCCCTCGGGCTGAGCGTAACGTCGGGCGCGAAAATCCTCGGCGTTTCCCGGCAAGCGCTGAACAATCTCGTCAACCAACGCGCCGGCGTTAGCCCCGAAATGGCAATTCGCCTTGCTAAGGCTTTCGGTTCCTCCGCGCAGACCTGGTTGCGGATGCAGTCCAACTACGATCTTGCTCAGGCGCTCAAATCCGAAAGTAAAATCCGGGTCCGCCGCTACCGCGGGACGGAAGTTGCCGCATGAAAATAATTCTTCCCGCGCACTCCTCTTTATCGCGGCGTTGAAAACCGGCGGAACATCGCAATCACCGCTACGATGTTGAAGAGAACGAATCCGGCAAGGACGGATACGATGGGGACGGTCGGAAGCTGGGGCGGAGTATCAAAATTTGCTCGCATGGCCAGCCCCATCGCGAACACCTCAACGATCAGGAAAGCGCATCCATACCAGGCAAAGAAACTCTCAAAATATGCAAATGTATCAGCGCGGTGCTCCGGCGCGAGCCAGTATTCCTTGTTCGGCAGCCTAAGCTTGGCGTCAGGCTTGTTCGCGATCCGGTGCGACACCCAGAATTCGACGAGAAGAGCAGGTAGAAGCACAACGGCATAGGTAATGAAAAATTGCTGCTTCGTCATCCAGCCGTTCGGGATTCCGGACGCGGCAAAGTGCGACGCCAGGCGATCCGGCAGCAGCGGAAAATCGTGAACACACTGCGCAATCGCCGCCAAAACAATGGCGACAAATAGCACATTGGGTATGCGTGTGCCTGACATTTTGGGTTTCCTAAAAAATAATACTAATCCGCGTTAACAGACACAAGAGACCTTGTCCCGAACCGTAACGCAAGGGAACCGGTTGGCCTAACCCCACCGCTTATGTAATGCTAGAGCGCTTCGCGCCCGGGTGGATTGTAACAGGGGAGCCGGCGAGCGCATTGAGTCAGACTGAGTCGCTTTCGATGAGTATTAAACAACATTCAGGATTTTGGCGATGGTGACGCTACGTTCGATCAAGGATGCGCGGGAACGCATCCGCGGATCGATTGTGGTCACGCCCTTTGTGCATTCCGAAAAATTTTCGGAGCAGACGGGAAACTCCGTTTTCCTGAAGCTCGAGAATCTGCAGATGACGGGCGCGTTCAAGGAGCGCGGCGCGCTGAACAAGATTCTCCTGCTCTCGGAGGAAGAGCGGCGGCGCGGCGTTATCGCGGCTTCGGCGGGAAATCACGCGCAGGCCGTGGCGTATCACGCGACCAAGCGCGGCATCCAGGCGCAGATCTGCATGCCGCTGACGACGCCGCTCGTGAAAGTATCCGCAACGCGTGGTTACGGAGCGGAAGTAATTCTGGTCGGCGCGAATTACGATGAGGCGTGCGAGGAAGCCGTTCGCCGTTCCAAGAAGTTCGGTCTTACATTCATTCATCCGTTTGACGATGAGGCTGTAATCGCGGGGCAGGGAACGCTCGGGCTCGAAATGCTCGAGCAGCACGGCGACCTCGACGCTCTCGTCATTCCCGTGGGCGGCGGCGGCTTGATCGCGGGCGTGGCCTGCGCGGTTAAGGAATCCAATCCAAAAATAAAAATCATCGGTGTGCAATCTTCGAGGCTCGCTTCAATGAAGGCGGCGCTCGAAAAAAAAGAGATCGTCACTCTGCCCGCGAACAAAACCATTGCCGACGGAATCGCGGTGCGCTCGGCGGGCGCGCTGACATTTCCCCTGGTCCAAAAATATGTGGACGAAGTCGTGACCGTGGATGAGGAAGAAATCGCCAGCGCGATTCTTCAGTTGCTCGAAAAAGAAAAAATGCTCGCGGAGGGCGCAGGCGCAGCCGCGACTGCGGCGCTCCTGAACAAGAAAACTCCGAACCACGGAAAGAAGCTCGGCGTTCTGGTCAGCGCGGGAAATATCGACGTCTCCCTGCTCTCGCTGATCATCCGGCGAGGGCTCGTCAAGGACGGCCGCCTCGTGCGCCTGCGAATCCATTTGCCCGATCATCCCGGCGCGCTGCAAAAGCTCGCCGGCGTGATCGCCGACCAGAAAGCCAACATCGTCGAAACGATGTATGACCGCGCCTATTACGGCGTCGTGCTGGGAGACGCCGTCATCGACATCACGATGGAGACGCGCGGGCCGGAGCACGTCGCGGACTTGACCACCGCGCTCGAGGCTTCGGGCTACGCCTTCGAGCGCGTACAATAAAACATTGGATCGCCAGTGAACGCTCTGGTAGCGCCGGCGTCTCGCCGGCAGGTTTTCGTTCTTTAGCAAATTGCAAGACTGCCGGCGAGACGCCGGCGCTACAAAACCTTCGATCAGAATTGGCGTGAGAAACAAAAATGGAACCGCAATGAATCCAAATCCACTTTCCTACTTGCACGAGCAACTGGCCGACCTCGAATCCAAGGGCTTGCATTTCCGCTTGCGCGTGCTCGAAGGCGAGCAAAAACCCGTCGCTCATTTCGACGGCAAAGAGGTCATCAACCTCAGCTCCAATAATTATCTCGGGCTGACCACGCACAAGGCGCTGCGCCGCGCCGCCATCGAAGCGATCCGCACGCACGGAGTCGGCGCGGGAGCGGTTCGCACCATCGCCGGTACCATGGACCTGCACATGGCCCTCGAGGAGCAGATCGCCAAGTTCAAAGGAACGGAAGCGTGCGTCGTGTTTCAGTCCGGCTTCACGGCAAACGCGGGAACCGTCGCGGCGATTCTCGGCAAAGACGATTTAATTCTTTCCGATGAGTTAAACCACGCCTCCATCATCGACGGCTGCCGCCTTTCTCGCGCGACGATCAAAGTGTTTAAGCACAAGGACGCGGCCGATTGCGAGCGCCTCTGCAAGGAAACCGAAAACTGGCCCGGCCACAAACTTCTGATCACCGATGGCGTGTTTTCCATGGACGGCGACATCGCCCCGCTCGCAGAATTGTGCAGCCTCGCCGAAAAATTCAACTGCATCATGATGGTGGATGACGCGCATTCTTCCGGCGTGCTCGGCCGCGGCGGGCGCGGCACGGTAGACCATCTCGCTTGCCACGGCCGCGTGCACATTCAGGTCGGCACGCTCAGCAAAGCGATCGGCGCGATGGGCGGATACGTTTGCGGCTCGCGCGAATTGATCGATTTTCTGTACCACCGCGCACGGCCTTTTCTTTTTTCCACGGGACATCCGCCTTCGGTGGTGGCCACGTGCCAGGCTGCGTTCACGCTGCTCGATTCCCCGGACGGCGAGAAGCTGCTTAAGAAGCTCTGGACAAATACGAAATTCTTCCAACGCCGTCTGAAAAAACTCGGTTTTTCCATTGGCGCGACGCAAACGCCCATCACTCCCATTCACGTAGGAGAAGGAGCGAAGGCGTTTGAATTCTCGCGCCGCTTGTACGATGCGGGCGTCTACATTCCCGCGGTTGGATTTCCCACGGTTCCCGAAGGCAAGGCGCGGCTGCGCGCCATGGTGACGGCGACGCACAAGCGCGCGGACTTGGAAAGCGCATGTGAAATCATCGCGCACGTGGGACACTCCTTAGGTCTCGTATAGTTTCTCTTTTTCTTCGCTTCTAGTCCAAAAATTTGGGGCATAAGGTGGAAGATTCTTACCTCCGTAGAAATTGCCAAATCGTCCAAAAATGACTCGGTTCCCCCACCGCGCCTGAAAGTCCTTACCTTCTAATAACCTGAAAAATAGGGACTTGTCCCTTGGCTGGCAAATTGCACCCTTGAACTGTGCACTTTCAAATGCCAAAACTGGGGGACAAGGGTGGTATGGGAAGACAACTCGGCTAATAGGAGGGATTTTATATGAAACAGATACTTTCATTGCTTGCCATCGTGACGCTGGGTGCCTGGACTATAGCTGCGCAAACGACGGCCTCGGCTCAAGCGGGCGCCTCGGCACAGTCGCAGATTGCGGTGCAGACGAACAATTCTGGCGCGCAGGCTTCCGCAAGCGGCTCGGCAGCAGCGTCATCGTCGATGCCGGCAGCCGGCAATGCGGGAAATAATTCCGTGAACATTTCCAATGGCACGAAGATAGATGCCACGCTGGCTACTTCTCTCGACGCGAAAAGGAGCAAGCCCGGCGACGAGGTGGAAGTCCGCACCGAAGAGGACGTTAAGCAGGACGGCAAGGTCGTGCTGAAGCGGGGCGCGCGCCTCGTCGGACACGTGACGCAAGCGCAGGCGCGAGCCAGCGGCCAGACGCAATCTCAGCTAGGCATTGTGTTCGATCATGCCGTGCTGAAAAACGGCCAGGAAGTGCCCTTTAGCGCCTCGATTCAGGCCATGGCCGCTGCGCAGTCCGTGACGATGGCCGCAACAGGCGCCGACGATGCAATGGCATCGGGTAGCGGGATGGGCGCGGTGCAAGGAACGTCGCGGGGCGGAGGCGGCCTTATAGGCGGCGCAGCATCGACAGCCGGCACAACGGCTGGTGCAACAACTGGCACGATTATGAATACGGCCAGTTCGGTTTCCTCGACTAGTGGGGGGACGCTGAATTCCGTTGCGCACTCGACAGGCGCCGTGGGCGGGCTGACCGCGACGGGCCGGCTGGCGTCCAACAGCAGTGGTGTATTCGGCCTGGAAGGCCTCTCGCTCGGTTCCGCGGCCTCGAGCGCGACGCAGGGATCCATGATCGTTTCCGGAGCGAAGAACGTCCACTTGGATAGCGGCACGCAGCTCCTGCTGCGCACCTCCGGCCAGCCCCAGTAAATCGCGCACGCAAGCAAATCAAAGTGGGAGCGGCGTCCCGGAAGGCCTGGGACGCCGCTTCTAGTTCGGCCCCCAGTAGCGCAGGCTTCAGCCTGTGGGGGTTGATTTTCTTTGAGCGTCAGAAAACCCACAGGCTGAAGCCTGCGCTACTTAAGCCCGTGCTACTCGCCGGGGCCCGAATGAGGACTGGCCCTCGGGACAGAGACTCTTTGCTCACTCAACTATTGGATTTACCAGCCGTAAATCATGCTCTATGCTAGCTTTAGAGCTCTTCCATAAATCATGTAGCGTATTTGGCGTTAAAAAAGAAACTCTTGCAGTCGGCGGCCGAGATGGCTTGGAAAGCAGCCTTTGTGGCCACGAGCAATTCGCTCTCCGTACGGGGAGCTTTGCTGCGGAGGATTTGCTTGATCTTGCTCCACATATTTTCGATGGGGTTGAAGTCTGGTGAATAGGGCGGCAGGTACAGGAGACGGGCACCGACTGCTTCGATAGCCTCGACGATTCCCCGGATTTTGTGCGTGGCCAGGTTGTCCATGATCACCAACTCCCCCTTTTGCAGGGTGGGTGCCAGCCCCTGTGCGACCCATGCCAAAAACATCTCCCCGTTCATGGGGCCTTCAAAAAGCCAAGGGGCGCACGGACCGTTCCAGCGCATGCCGGAGATGAGCGTGCGGGTTTGATAGTGTCCGTGCGGGATGCGGGCCACCAGTCTTCGCCCCCCGAGTGCCCGACCGCGCAAACGGGTCATTTTGGTGTTGGCCCCGCTTTCATCCACAAACACCAGCCGGGTCGCCGGCTCCACAGCCAACTGCTCATGCCATCGAGCCCTTTTTTCGGCCACGTCCGGTCGGTTTTGTTCGGCGGCGAACAGAGTTTTTTTTATACCTCCAACCCAGTTGCCGAAGCCACAAATCCATCGTGGAAGTCCTAAAGGGGCGGTCCATGCGGGCACCCAACTCTGCCAGTGTTGCGTCCGGCTGCTTGGACAGCAGTCTTTGCAGGCGCTCCTTCCGCTCCTGCGTCAGCAGCGTGCTACGTCCACATAAATGGGTCTGGGGCTGGAGCGTGCCGCGCTGCCGGAACTGTTGGCGCACCCGGCGCACCGCCGCCACGCAGAAACCCGAAAACTCTGCGATCTCGCGGGTGCTTTTGCTCCGTTCATAGAGTTGCAGAATGCGCCGGCGCACCGGCAACGGTATCGCTCGCATAGGCACACACTCTGTCAAACAATCTCTCTTTTGTAAAGCTACATCATTTATGGAAACGCTCTAAATGTGCCAACAAAGCATCCGGCCTGGCAGAGCGCAGCGGGGTGGTTGTGCCTGCCTGTTGGGTGGATCAACGTCACCGGGGTAGCATGTTTCGAATTCGATCGATCGGGCCAATTTCTGCGCTGATCTTCTGCGTGGCGCTCGCGGGCTGTGGCGGCAACAATCAGTTTAGCTCGCAGTCTCAAAACAACGGAAACTCGTCCGTCGTTTTGGCTATGACCGATACGCCTCCCTCGCTCGTGAGCGTTCTTTCCGCCGAGGTAACCCTCACAGGAGCGACGTTGACCCCCGGAAACATCTCCTTGTTTTCCGGATCGGCGACAGTGGACTTGATGCGCCTTCAGACGGACATTGCGTACCTCTCCACGGCCGCCAAAATTCCCGCGGGAAATTACACGTCCGTGGCTCTCACGTTCGCGAATCCGTCGCTCACGTTTGAAAACGATATGGCGACCACCATCGCAGGTTGCGCCGTGGGTTCCATCTGCACGATCATTCCGACCGCTACGCCAATGTCGGCGACGATTCCACTGACGGCGTTCACGATCGCTTCTTCCAGCACAACAGGGCTCCTGATTGACGTCAGTCTGGACAATTTGCTGACTGCATCGCTGGGCGAGAACTTCAATGCCGGGACGACCGTTACTCCATTCACGCCTGCGGGGATCGGAGCGCCTCCAGTCGGCGCGGAAGACGTCGTGGGTCAAGTCGGAAACGTCAACGCGACGAGCAATACCTTCACGCTGACGAATGCGACAGGAACGTATTCCCTGAAGGTGGACAACGCGTCGACATTCTTCTTTTCCGGCAGCGGGTGCTTAACTTCGAGCTTCGCGTGCCTGCAAAACAATCAAATCCTCAGCGTTGATATCGGCATCCTGTCGGACGGATCGCTTCTGGCCCGCAACATCCTGTTCGAGGACGCGGACAGCAGCGACACGGAAGTCGAAGGCATGATCACCAGCACCAATGCGGGATTGCAGCAGTTCGATATCGTGATCCAGGCCATGTCTGCGCAGGTCTCAGGATTGAATATCGGCTTGAGTATTGGCCAGCACGTCACCGTGCAGTATTCCACGCCGCCCCAGACGACGTTTGACATTGATCTCGTTCATGCGGATAACCTGCAGATGAGTACGGCGGGCTTCGTCTTCACCATGCCCGCGGATTTGGCCATAGGCCAGCAGGTTTCCATTCGGCGCAACAGCGCTTCTTCAACCTCAAGTTTAATCAAAGCAGATCGTGTGCGCTTACGTTCAACTCGCCTGACTGCAACCGTACACACCGGACTGCCAAACATGCTTCTAAATAATCTGCCCTCTTTATTTACCAAGCTCGGCGGCGTCGCTGAGATCACGGCGCAAACCTCCGTCTCCCCGCCGACAATTTATTTCGAAGTCGGGAAAACCATTAACTCTTCAGATATAGCCGTTGGCGAAATAGTGTCGGTCCGCGGACCGCTGTTCATTGTCAGCGGTGGTCGAACGCTCGTTGCGACAAAAGTAGTCGTGAAACCTTAGCACGACAGCCTGTCCCAGTCCCCAAGAGTGAATTGCACCGCTAAGCAGCTCCCGTGCATTCTGGCCCGTGAAGTGCACCAAGTGATTTACGCGGGAAGGGGCGCACTTGGCGCCGCGCTCTCTACGCGCGACATTCGATAGAAGCCCAGCAGGACCGCCCCTGTCCCCCAGAGGAAGACCGCCAGCCACACCAGCCCTCCAAGGAAGGGAATGAGTCCCGCGACGCGGAGGATCAGCAGGCCCACTGCCATTCGGCCGACTACCGCGCTGGTGACGTCCGGCGGCTCGCCCATAATCTTGTTGCCGAGCCACGTGCCCACAAACACTTGCGCGACGTACAGAATCGGCGCGTAGGCCAGCACGCCCGCCACTCCTGCGCCCACGCCGATAATTAACAGGAGCACTCCGAGAATCACCAGGAACGCGCCCGCGATCAGCGCCAGCGCCCCAACTCCGATGGGCAGACCGATGCTGCCTGTCTCACGCAAGGTCGCGCGGAAAAAGCCGGGGAAGACGACCAGAAGCAAAATTCCAACCACCAGAGCCCCTCCGTAACCAAAAATGGCGCGAATCACAGACCGGGCCGCCGTCCGCCTGGTCCGCCGAACCTCCTGTGTAATTTCCGTTCGAATAGGACTTGCCAGCTTGGCTCCCGCTTCCACGACGGGCTGTTGGGGCCCCTCGAACGTGGCCGGCCCGCGAATTTCCGCGGTGGACGTCACCGTGAGGCTCCCTCCGCGTATCCACGCCTGGCCGCCGATAACGCCATCGAGATCTGTCCTGCCGATCATTCCAAGCAGATCGCGTTGTACCTTGCCGTCCAGGTCCGCATCGCCTGCGATGACGATCATCCCGCCGCCCACATTTGCTTTGGATATCAGATCGAGCGAGTTCGCGATCGCCGATACATTTTTCCCGATAATGCCTTGCAGGGTCACGCTGCGCGAAATCACGCGCACGTTTCCGTCCACATTTCCGTCGATCACTATCTCACCGGCAAACGCAATGACGTCGCCCGTGACGTGCCCGGTCACGGTGAGGTTTCGCGTGAACGCGATCAGGTCTCCTTCCACCGTGCCGTCAATCCTCACCGAAGGGCCTGCGACGATCAAGTCGTTGTGAACGACATCGCCCGCGGGAATCAGAACGGATCGCCCGCGCCGCACTTCCGCCGCGGCGGCCTGTTGAGGCAGCGCCAGTGCGAACAGCAGCGCCGACATGACCACGGCAATCGCCACGGAACGGCGAAGGCGGCGCCGGATCCATCCGATCGCAACGATCGCCACCAGTATCAATGCCCCAATTTGCATCGCGTCAATCATGTCGCTCCATCCTTCCCAGAAAGCTCCGCTGAACACAATCATGCTGAATACATCCGTCCCGCCGAAGCCTGCATTGCTCAATTGGTCGAACCAGGGTCCGATTCCATCGGTCCAAAACCAGTACGCTCCCGCCGCAAAAACTCCGAACGCCAGTGCCCAGACCCAGGACGGCAAACTTCGCACCCGCTCGCTGACGAGGCGCGCGGGCATTGGTTCGTTGTCCTCGGTCAGCGCGCTCGAAAGCAAAATCGATTCGCGCTCGAGGGCGTGAAGCAGGCCGCGACAGGGGGCGCACTCTTCGACGTGCGCGGCCAATTCCTGCGAGCGCGCCGGATCGAGTTGCCCTTCGAGATAGAGCAGGCACGCCATTTCGTCAAAATGAATCACGCGGCGCCTCCCGCGGCGAGTCTCGCGCCGCCTTGCCCTTCGAGAATCTCGCGCAACTGGTGGCGCGCGCGCAACAGCACGACGCCCACAAATGTCCGGCGCACTCCGAGCGTTGCGGCGATGTCGTCATAGCTCATGTCCGAGTAGTAGCGCAGCACGAGCGCCATGCGCGCTCGCGCGGGCAGCTTGTCGAGCGCGCGCCGCACTTCCTGGCCGGTGCGGCGCTCGATCAGCTGTTCGAGCTGGCCGGGATCGGGATGCTCGAGCGGCATGTTCTCAACTTCGCCCGTCTCGAGGTCCTGCCGCAGTTTTCTCCGGCGCAGCAGGTCCCAGCAGTGATTCGCGGCCACGGTGTACAGCCACGCGCTGAACGGGCGGCTGGCGTCGTACTGCGAAAGTTTCTGCCGGACTTTGATGAAAATATCCATGGTGGCGTCTTCGGCGTCCTCGCGAGTGGGCATCGCCCGGCGGCAGAAACGGAAAATCGCAGGCGCGTATTGGCGATAGAGTTCGCCCCAGGCTTCCGCGTTGCCGGCCTTGGCTTGCGCGATCCGATCTTGGGCGACGGCCTGTTCCGCGGGGCTCATCCCTTCGGGATGTCTCCTCGCATCCATTAGTTACTACGCGAGAGTGGAGTGAAATATTTCATGTGTGAAACGCTCCGCGCCGAACGTGCGTCGGACTCTAATCCGACGGGCTCCAAGTAGAGCCCGCACCCGATTCCGGCGGGCTCGTCGCCGCGGCGACAGCCCGCACCCGGCGGTGGCTGAGAGCACTGTATCAGACTCGAAGTTGTGCGTGGGAAGGGGCTTCAGGTGTACACTCTCAGCCCGGGAAACCCTGGCGGGAACCAAGATTCGTCTAAATTTGAATTGGGTCTGCGCAATTGTTCGCGCGTGCGCGGCAGGCTGCGGACTCGAAACGGGAGGAACCATGTTGTGTAAAACTCGCGTTCGGAATGGAAAGGCTGGCGTTTTTGCGCTAGGTCTTTTGCTTGCGGGATACGCGGGCACGGCCGCGCTCGCTCAGAATAAGCCCGAGAGCAAGAACATGGAGCTCGTCGGCTACAACGATTTGCAGGGGCGGAGCGCCTACCAGCCGTCGATCCACAAGCAGGGCAATCGCTGGATTGCGTATATCGGCCACCATGGCGGCACGGCGATGAACCCGCTGACGGGGCAAATGGAGGACAATGGCACGTCCATCGTGGACGTGACCGATCCGAAGCAGCCAAAATATCTCGCGCACATTCCCGGCGATCCGCGCAATCCGGGGCCGGGCGAATCAGGCGGAGCGCAGATGACGCGCGTTTGCGACGGCAGCGAACTGCCGCGCGCCGACAAGAATAAAGTGTATTTGCTGCGCGCGCGCGGCACCTCTTCCCATGAAGTTTGGGACGTTTCCGATCCCTCGAAGCCGAGCCGCCTGTCTGTCGTCGAGACCGGGTTGCGCGACACGCACAAGAGCTGGTGGGAGTGCGACAGCGGCATCGCGCTGCTCGTTTCCGGCGCGCCCGGCTGGCGCGCCAAACGCATGGGGCAGGTCTACGACCTGGGCGATCCGTCGGAGCCGCAATTCGTTCGCGATTACGGACTGCCCGGCCAGGAGCCCGGCTCGACCGGCGCGCAGCCTTCCGACATGCACGGCGTCATCTCCACCGGGCCGAAAGGCAATCGCATTTACGCGGGCTACGGCACGACCAGGAGCGGCGTGATCGAAATTCTGGACCGCGACAAACTCATCCATGGCCCCAAGGATCCGACCGCCGCGAACCTCCAGTCTCCCATGGTCGCGCGGCTCGATTTGCCGCCGGACGTGGGCGCGCACACAACCTTTCCGATGCTTGGAGTGGATGTGCCCAACCTGGCAAAATATGGCCCGGCCATCAGCAAACGGAACTTCCTCGTGATCGTGGGCGAGACCACGGACAATGAGTGCCAAGCCGTGGAGCAAATGATGCACATCTTCGACATCACCGATGAATCGAAAATCTTCGGCATTTCCACGTATTACGTGCCCGAGCCGAGCGGCAATTTCTGCGGCCGCGGCGGACGCTTCGGCACGCACTCGACCAATGAAAGCATGACGCCGGTTTTCTACAATCGCATCGTTTTCATTGCCTACTTCAACGCCGGCGTGCGCGCCGTCGACGTGCGCGATCCGTACAATCCCAAGGAAATCGCCTACTACATTCCCGCCATCACCGACAAAACCGACAAGCGCTGCGTCGGCACCGGCGACGCACAAAAATGCAAGATCGCCATCCAAACCAACAACGTCGAAGTGGACGACCGCGGATACATCTACATCGTCGATCGCGCCAACACCGGGATGCACATCCTGCAGCTCACGGGGGACGCGCGCAAGATCGAGAATCTGCCGTAAGCTAAATCGTTACGCTTGACGTAACGCGTAATCAGCGGTATCGTTTGCATGATTGTCAGCTATCGGGACAAACGTACAAGGGATTTCGCGGCGGGAGAACGCGTCAAAGCGTTTTCCGGCATCGAACGCCCGGCGCGCCTGAAGCTGGATCGTCTCGAAGCGGCCACTGTCCTTTCCGATCTTGCCCACTTGCCCGGCAACCGGTTTGAGGCCCTTATAGGGGACCGCAAAGGCCAGTACAGCATTCGCATTAATGATCAATGGCGCGTTTGTTTCGAGTGGCCGTCAGGATCACTCGGCCCGACGAATGTCGAGATCGTGGATTATCATTAGGGGAAGGTAATGGCAACAGCTGCGATTCACCCCGGCGAACATCTGGCCGAAGAGCTCAAAACGCTCGACATGAGCGCGGCCGAACTGGCGCGCAAGATCGATGTCCCCACCAACCGGGTCACCCAGATTCTTAACGGTGAGCGGTCCATTACGGGCGACACCGCGCTGCGCCTCGCCCATTTTTTTGGCACCACCCCGGAATTCTGGCTCAACCTGCAGAACCTATACGAACTGCGCCTCGCACAGCAGAAAGCAGGTAAGGCCATAAAGGGTCTTCCCAGGCTAAGGCGGTCCTACCCGGTTCGTGCCTAGCCGTCAGGATTTCGGTGATACCCATTTGCGCAAGCGCTTGCGGACTGCTTCGACAGGAATCGTTCGGCCAGCTTTGGCGTCACCGATGCCCGCGTCGATTGCCGCGAGGGTCTTCTCGTCTTCGTCCCCGATTTCGGCGGCTAGCTCTTCGCGGTCGAATTTCCTCGGTTTAGCCATGAACAAATGATCGTCGAAATTGAGTGCATTCGCAACGGGCAGGGGAGAAGTGTTTCAGTTTACAAGGGAACGTGCCCTCTCCGTCCTGAAGAACACGGGACGGAGATGCCTCTACAAAACCGCAACAACATGGTGCAGTTGCTTTTGTAGCGGCCGCCCGCTTTTTGGGCGGGCAGATTTTTTCCATCCGCAATTCAAACTGGTGCACCTCTGCTAGCGGCCCAAAGCTTCTGTTTCCACGCCCGGTAGGGTAGACTTAGAGCTTCCGAGCCTCCCGTTTTAAGATTCGTTGTGTCCTCAGCGACTGAAAATAATGGCTGAAAAACTTCCTTCGGTAGTGATTGTTGGCCGGCCCAATGTCGGCAAATCCACGATTTTCAACAGGCTCACGGGCACCCGGCGCTCGATTGTCACCAACGAGCCGGGGATTACGCGCGACCGGATCTATGGCACGGCGACCTGGCAGGACCGCACGTTCGAAGTCGTCGACACGGGCGGGATCGTGCCGGACGACAAGGCCGCCATCCCGCGCGAAATTCTTCGTCAGGCGCAAGTGGCTATTGAGGGCGCGTCGCAGCTCCTGTTGGTCGTGGACGTGCGCGCTGGGCTGACGCCGCTGGATTCCGAGCTGGCGCGCCTGCTGAGGCGCACAGGCAAGCCTCTGGCGATACTTGCGAACAAAGTTGATACGCAGATGCAGGAATCACTCGCGGCGCCGTTTTACGGGCTTTCGAACGATGTGTTTCCGGTGTCGGCGGAGCACGGCTATGGGTTTGATACGTTGCTCGAAGCGATTACAGCGCGTCTAGGCCCCGCCGGGCCCGAGCAGGAGGAAGCGCCTGCCCCCGAGAAGCAAGACAAGCAAGTCAATGTGGCGATCATTGGGCGGCCCAACGTCGGAAAATCGACGATGCTCAATCGGCTCTCGGGCGTGGATCGGGCCATCGTTTCGGATATTCCTGGGACGACGCGCGATGCCGTGGACACGGTTGTGCAACACGGAGGGCGCACGTACCGCTTCGTGGATACGGCCGGGATTCGCCGCAAGGGCAAGACGAATCTTGTCGCCGAAAAAATGAGCGTCATGATGGCGCGGCGCCATCTCGAACAAGCCGACGTCGCGCTGCTGATTGTCGATGCCAGTCTGGGAGTGACGGCGAACGACGCCAACATCGCGGGCTACGCGGAGGAGTCCGGCCGCTCGGTGATCATCGTGATGAACAAGTGGGACCTGGCGCTCGAAGCCGCCGCGGAAAAGGCCGCGCGCGAACTGGAACATCAAGGAACGAAGACGAATGTGGCGGAGTCTTCCTTTCGGCAGGCTCCAAGTAGAGCCCGCACCCGCAGCCGCAAGCACACTTCGGTGGTGCGCAAGAAAGCGGTGACGGGAAGAGTGGATCCCGCGCTATTGGTCGAGGACTACGAAAAAATCGTGCGCACTCGATTTAAATTTCTCGATTACGCGCCGATCGTGTTTGTCTCCGCGAAGACCGGCGAGCGCACCGAAAAATTATTTGATTTGATCGATCGCGTTGGCGACGCGCGGCGCAGGCGCATCTCGACAGGCGAGCTGAACCGCTGGGTCGCGGAAGTCGATCTCGACCGCGGGACTTCGCCCGCCGCGCGCCGGGTGAAGATTTACTACGTCACGCAGGCAGGCACTTCGCCGCCGACATTTATTTTATTCACCAATCAATCCAAGCGCCTGCATTTCAGCTACGAGCGGTTTCTTGAAAATCTGCTCCGCAAAAGTTTTGATTTTAGCGGCACGCCCATTCGATTCCTGCAGCGCCTGAAGGAAAAGCGCGAGCGGGGAGCGCGCCCGTCCAGCCGCACGAGGACGGCAACATAGGGCGTTGACACCTGCCAGAATCGGATTAGGATTAGGGCCTGAGTCGGGCGAGGTTCAAAGGCGATGGAAGGCATCGAAGATATCAGGGGCAACGGACATTCCGAAATGGCCATTCCGGACAAGAGCTTGTTCCGGATCGGCGAAGTCAGCCGCGTGACTTCCACGAAGCCGTTCGTGCTGCGGTACTGGGAGACGGAGTTCCCGATGCTCCAGCCGGTCAAGAGCCCCAAGGGACACCGGCTGTATCGCCGCGAGGATATCGAGACCGTCTTCACGATCAAGCGCCTCTTGTACGACGAAGGTTTTACCATCGCGGGTGCGCGGCGCCACCTGCGCGATCAGGCGCTCGGGGGGGACGGTACGAATGGCGGCGCGGCCGCTGCGGAAGCCGAAAACCATGGCGGAGAATCCTCGCCGCAAGCCATGTCGCCGCAGCTTGCATCGCTCAACCGCAAGACCTTGCTCGACCTGCGCGACTCGCTCCGCTCCTTATTGACGGTCCTGGAATCCGAGTGATACGCTGAAGCGACGGTCGGGACGTAGCGCAGCCTGGTAGCGCGCACGCTTGGGGTGCGTGAGGTCGCTGGTTCAAATCCAGTCGTCCCGACCATTTTTTTGCACTTCTCCTTTTTTCAGCGCGCCATTCCCACGTCGCATATTAGGAAATCACCTATTCTCGGCGCCTTGTTGGGGCGTTACTATTGTTGTTAAAATACTAAAGAAGGGTCGGACTAGGCTCAGTTTGCCGGTATAACACAGATTGGGTTGCCGGCCACGCTTCCTCGCACGCAAGGAGCGGCTTCCGATAACAATCCCGGGCCTGCAAGGAATCAGGCTACCCAGCGAGTAGGACAGGCTTCAGCCTGTCCGCCGTTTCGAGCTAACGAAAATCAAAACCAGACAGGCTGAAGCCTGTCCTACTAGAATCTATGGCACACATTCTGATTACGAACGATGACGGGATTCAGGCGGAGGGCTTGCGCGCGCTGGTCCAGGCGGTCGAAGGGCTGGGGACGATCAGCGTGGTCGCGCCGAGCCATGAGCGCAGCGCGTCCGCGCAGTCGCTGACGCTGCGGCAGCCGATCTTCTGGGAGCAGGTTGCGGAGCGCGAATGGGCGGTCGAGGGCACGCCGGCGGATTCGGTGATCCTGGCGCTGAATAAATTGCTGCCCAACCGGCCGGATCTTGTGATTTCGGGAATCAATCGCGGCGGGAATCTGGGCGAAAACATTTTTTATTCCGGGACGGTGGGCGCGGCGATGGAAGCCGCGATCAATCACATCCCGGCGATCGCGATTTCGGTGGCGCATAAGGGCAGAGGATTCCGCTTCGAGCAGGCCGCGAAATTCGCGCGGGATCTGGCGCAGTTGGCGCTGGCCGAGGGCATGCCGCAGGGCGTTCTTCTCAACGTGAACGTGCCGTTGGTCTGGAATGGCAGCGTGCGATGCACGCGGCAATCCAAGAAAGTTACGCGCAACGTGTTGCAGGAAGGCACCGACCCGCGCGGACGCACCTTCTACTGGCTCCACGAGCAGGAGCACATCGAAGGGATCGATCCGAAAAGCGATTACGCGGCGATCTTCGATGGCGCGGCTTCCATTACGCCTCTCCATCTCGACCGCACGCACGATACTTCGCTCGATCATCTGTCGCAATGGGCCGCCAAGCTGGAAGCGGGCGCAGAGAACGTGGAACCGATTCCCGTGGCACGACTCAATCCGAAATAGCGTCAGCGATATGTTCCACATTAAATGCGACATTCATTGCGTCGTTCTGGATTGTTCAATTCAAGGCTATTTCAGTTAGCCCATGTTCGTCACTCAGCGGGTCAAAGTAGGATAAAGTCCTTTGAAATCAGTTTAGGCAATGGCCGAGTCTGCACTACATTTCAGGATCTGAATCGGCTCCAGACCTTCCGGTAACTGCAGTTGAAGCTGGTGCAGGATCTTCTGCTGCTCATTATCGAGTTTCGTGATGCGCCGCAGCCAGATCTCTCGTCCTTCGACGGTCGGCAATACGATATCGACGCTGTAGAGCTCCGCGAGTCGCTTCAGGACTTTGGCCGGGGAATAGTCCGAATCTCTCCGCTTCAGCAGATGCTTGAGGGTTACGAGCAGAGCGTAGCCGAGAAACGCCACCAGCACGTGCGCCTTCACGCGTCTTTCGAGTTGATGGAACAGCGGCCGGATCGCCAGTTCGCTTTTGAGCGTGCGGAAGGCTGCTTCCACTTCCGTCAATTGCATGTATTTCTTCCATAGAGCGGCAGCCGAGTCGGCGGTCAGATTCGTGCGTAGCAAATAGGCTCCCTCGCGCGCTTCGATCCATTGCTGTTGTTCCGCCTTCTGCCGCCAGAACAGGCGTGGCCCTTCTTTGCCATCTTTCACCGTCATCTCATACAGATCCGCTACTTGCGGGTGAGAGGCCTGGATGCGGCCGAGATTTCGCTCCATCTTGAAACGGTCCTTCAGTTGGCCTTCCGCGATGCGCTTCTCAAGTCCCGTGAGCGCTTTTTCGATCTTCACCACAAAGCGGCTGCGGATGGCTTTCTCTTTCTCCTTCCGTCCGGCCGTGCGACAGAGGATGTAGGTCTCTTCACCGCCCGGAACCTTGATCTGCTTGACCTCCACTTCGGGACGGATCCTCTCGAAGTCATCCTTCAGCAGTTCCTGTTCAAACTGCTTCAGCTTGCTCCGCGTCGTGCCCACCAGATACTGTCCCCCGCGCTTGCGGATCGCTACCAGGTTCTCCTCGCTCACCACACCGCGATCGAAGATCCATACCCGGCGGGCCTTTCCGTGCTTGCGCTCCACCGTGCGCAGGATCGCTTCGACCGTCGTGACATCGGCCCGGTTCCCATCGAATAGTTCGTAGCTGAATGGAAAACCGTCTGGGTTGACGATCAACGCCAGCACCAGCTGTTCGCAGTCGGGACGATGATCCCGCGAGTAGCCCCGCTGCATCATGGGGTTCTCTTCCGCCGCCCCCTCCACATACGTGCTGGTCAGATCGTAGAGGAGCACGTCGAACTCGGCCTCGAACAACTCGCCGAAGCGCTGCTTCAGATGCTGTTCGATCTTGGCCTTCAGCGGCAGAAGACGATCGAGGCAACGATACAACCGCGTGTCGTTGATCTTGCCTTCCGCGATGTGCAGCAGATCGTCCAGTGCGGTGGAGGGGTACCAATGCTGCTCCACGGCCAGCTCACTGCCCGGATCGCATAGCCGGTTGATCGCCAGCACGGCTGCGACACGGGACCAGGGCACATCGGCACTCTCCTCATCGAGATGCTGAGCGAAGAACTCATCGAGCTTCAACTGCTTCCACAACTCCAGTCCGAGATAGCCGTCACCGAATCGTCGTGTGCGCTCGACCCGCACTTTTTTCACCAACACCCGTGCTACGTTCGGATCATCGGGCGCTTCTGCTTCGGAGGGAAACAGCTTCAGCTGGGTATGCTCGCCCTGCTCGTTGAAAGCCTCGACGGTCTTCTGCCAACGTGCATGGGCAGAACCGTTCAGCTCACCGAGATAGCAAAGCGTGCGCTGTCGCGGGCCATCGGGTGTTCGGAAGGTCTCGACGAGAGACCAATACCTGTGTTCCTTGCCGTCTTTGTTCCTCTGGTGCTGGCGAAGATACATGTTGCAGCGATGGTCTCAGGAGAGAAACTGCACTGCAAGTAGGTTGGTCTGCACTACACGAAGTTTTCGATCAGCGTGGGCTGAAAACAAATCACTTCGATAGGAAAATCAGGAGCAAAATAACTAAACGGCTGTTACCGTGACGAACTTCGGTTAGGACGATAGTATGACCGTAATAGTGTGCCGGTTTGGGCGCTCGATTCCACGCCCGCGGCTCGGTGCCGGCAAGAGGAAACTGAATGAAGCATCGGATTCTTGTGGTGGAGGACGATCCCCAATATGGCGAACTCCTCAAGCACTGGCTCGAATCCGAGGGCCACGAGGCAATCCTTGCGGAGACTCTGGAAGATGGTTTCGTAGGAATTGCAACGGAACCCCTGCCGGACATCGTACTCCTGGATATTCACTTAGGTAAAAAGAATGGCCTCACGCTCGTTCACTGGGCACGCAAGCAAAAGCATCTTGCGCACATGCCGATTGCCGCTGTGACAGGGTTAGGTTCCTTCAAGGAGTTGAAAAGCGTCGGGGAAGCAGGCTGCGATACCTGCTTTACCAAGCCTATTGATTTCAGGGCATTACGCGAATACCTCGCCGGTCTGGCCGTCCGTTCCGTGAGCTAACATCTACGTAACTTGGCGCGCTCGGACATCCCGCGGAGAAGCGCTAATTTTTTTCTGGCCCAAAACCCCACGATGGCTCCATGATTCCCATGTGAAGCCCCCAACCGACCGTTCCGTGCCGACGTTTCCCTCCCTGGTCGATTTCGGCCGCGAAATTTGTTGCGACTTGCCCGCCGCGGAATCGCGCGAGTGGCTGGTGACCAACGGCATCGGCGGCTACGCGCTCGGGACAATTGCGGGCCACCAGACGCGCTGCTATCACGGCCTGCTGGTCGCCGCGCTGCAACCGCCTCTCGGCCGCACGCTCCTCGTCGCCAAGCTCGATGAAACGGCCCGCTACGGGTCCGAGGAATTTGAGCTTTTCACGAATCGCTGGGCGGACGGGACGGTGTCTCCCGAAGGTTACCGCAACATCGAGCGATTCCATTTGGAGGGGACGACTCCCGTTTGGACATTCGCTCTGACCGACGCGCTGCTCGAAAAGCGGATCTTCATGCCATCCGGAGCGAACACCACGTACGTCCTGTACCGGCTCGTGCGCGCAAGTTCTCCCGTTGAATTGTCGATCAAAGTGCTGGCGGACTATGGCGATGAGCACTGCGTGACGGTCGGGCGGACTCGGCCTATGGAGGTCACGCAGGTCGAGCACGGATTGCAGGTGGTGGCATTAGATGGCGCGACGCCGTTTTATGTACTGAGTGACGCGGCAACGGCGTTGCCTGCCAAGGATTGGTACCGCAATTTCGATCTGGCTGCCGAGCGGGCGCGCGGCCTTCCGGACCGCACCGACCACTTTTTCGCGGGAGAGCTTCGGGCCACGATTGCACCGGGAGGATCGCTCACGATGGTTGCCAGCACGGCGGCGACGCCTTCGCTCAACGGCGAGGTCGCGCTGGCCAAGCGCCAGAGCGAAACGGGCGCGCTCCTCGACCGGTTCTTCGCGGCGAACGACGCAACTGCGCGGGCAACTTCTCCAGCAGTCCAGCAACTTGTTCTCGCGGCGGACCAGTTCATCGCGGCGCGCCCGCTCCCCGGCGCGGCGGATGCAAAGACGATCCTGGCCGGATATCCCTGGTTCAGCGATTGGGGCCGCGACACCATGATTGCGCTGCCGGGACTGTGCCTCGCGACCGGGCGGCCGTGGCTGGCGCGCAACATCCTGCGAACCTTCTCCCGCTTCGTGAGCGATGGCATGCTGCCCAATCGATTTCCGGGCGCAGGGGAAGCGCCTGTCTACAACACGGTGGATGCCACGCTGTGGTACTTCGAGGCGGTGCGCCAGTATTTTGAGGCGACCAGCGATATCGGAATGCTGCACGAACTGTATCCCGTGCTTGACGGCATCATCGACGCACACGTGCGCGGCACGCGTTACAACATTCACGTCGATCCGGCGGACGGGTTGCTCTATGCCGGTGAAGCGGGCGTGCAACTCACCTGGATGGATGCGAAGGTCGGCGATCGCGTCGTGACTCCGCGCATCGGAAAACCCGTCGAAGTCAATGCCCTGTGGCTCAATGCCGCGGCGGCGATGGCGCGATTCGCGCGAGCCCTGGGCCGGAACGCTGCGCCGTACGAAGGGCACGCGGACCGCACTCGAACTTGCTTCGCGCGATTTTGGAATTCCGAGAAGAAATTTTGTTTTGATGTGATCGACGCGCCCGGGAGCCCCGATGGCAAAGACGCCGCGCTGCGCCCCAATCAGATTCTTGCGGTCTCGCTACCCGTAACCGCTCTGACTCCGGAACAGCAGCGCGCCGTCGTGGATGTGTGCGCGCGCGAACTTCTAACTTCGTTCGGCCTTCGCAGCCTCGGGCGGAACGAAACAGGTTACCGTGGGCGCTACGCTGGAAGCCCCGAGGAACGCGATGGCGCCTATCACCAGGGCACGGTGTGGGGTTGGCTTCTCGGTCCATTTGCGCTGGCTCACTTGCGCGTGTACCGGAGTCCCGGCGAGGCGATGTCTTTTCTGGAACCGATGTTCGGCCACATCCAGGCCGCCGGGCTCGGCACTGCCAGCGAAATTTTTGACGGCGATCCGCCGTTCACACCGAACGGATGCATCGCGCAAGCCTGGACGGTCGGGGAAACTCTGCGGGCTTGGCGAGCCATCACGGCAGTGCGCAATACGGAAGAGGCAATGCGCCGGGCATTTGCGGGCTAGGAATTGTAATTAGGACGTGCATTCCGTTTGATAGTGCAGGAAGGTTCCAAATCCGTTCAGTCTGTGGCTAAACAGCGTGCAGAAAAGAGTTGGTCGAAGGCAGGATTTAGTAGCACGGCCACCCGCCGCGCGGGTGGCCGTGTTACCTCACTTTTCCGCAACCTGCTACCGACGGAAGCCGCCAAACCTGCCGAAGCCTCCATAATATCCAAGCCCGAAAAAGGGCAGTGGATAATAAGCGTACGGATACGGATAGCCATACGCGTATGGATAGGCATAGGGATAGTAGGGGTAAGGCGCAGGCGGTGGGCCTGGCCTTTCCATTCGCGGGCGGCCTTGCGGTGAGCGCGAATCGTAATCTGCCTGCGTCACAGGTTGAAACGCAAACTGGCTCTTCTCTGTCGAAATCGTCACGGGCGCCTGCAAACGGAAGGAAAGGACTGTTTCTGGCGGAATCACGGTCGGCCTACCCTGCGTGGACATCACGCCGATAATTCCGGCGGTTGCGCCGACTCCAGCGCCGATTGCAGCGCCGGTGCCACCACCCGCAATGGCCCCAATCACGGCACCCACACCAGTCGTCGTACCGACGACAGCTACGTTCCGGCCTTGTGAACTGCCGGCCGAAGTTTGGAACAGTTGCGTCTGAAGAGGCAATTGCTGGCCGTCGACCAGGGTCAACTCGGGCAAATCAACTCCCAATTGCGACGTTCCGCCACCGTGCCCTTTCTTTACCATGGAGACGCGCCCCGTTTGCGCCTGGCCCCGGCGTGCCACAACCCATCCACCCACAACGATCGGCTGATCGAGGACGGCGCCGAAACTATCGCCGGTCAAATTACGATCGCTCGAAACCCATTCGTCGATACGCACCCGAACAACGGTCCCGGCGGGCAAGGTCAGCGTCTCCGGGAGCACGGCTTGGTTCGGTTGTCCCTGGGCCTGCGGTTCCGGCTGCCCTTGGGCCTGTGTGTCCGGTTGTTGTTGCGCAGGAGAGTCCGGTTGCGCCTGAGCCTGAGAATCCGGCTGTCCGACGGTAGCCTGGACTTGGCCAGGTTGATCAGGTTGATTCTGTTGAGCGGCGGCGGGCCGGGCGCCCACGCATAACGCCAGTCCTAAACCTACTAATATCAAGGACTTCAACTGAACCCGGCTTTTCTTGCCTGCCATTTTGGAGATCATATTTCTTACTCCTAGTCCGTCCGTGCCCGCCAGCCCCCGATAGCCAGGGGTGAAAAGACCAAAAACGAATTACGCATCCTTATGCCCCTTTTGATGATCATTCCCTGGGGTTGAGTTGTCCAGCAGAAAAGCATTGGTTTTCCGGAACGATACATGGTGCGATTGACACCACGTGGGCGCTTTCGGCCGAGTGACCTGCCCGTAACATTGGCGAAGTAGGCGTGGCGGCCGCGGGGGAAATGCAATTGCACCGCACTTCGCTTGGCGTGACGAAGTAGCAGTGCTAAGCCAAAAAAACCCATCCTTCGCGAGGCGCGAAGAATGGGGCGCCCGAATCCTCTCGAACGTTAGGGCTGAGTAACCCGCCACGCGGTGTTTAACGCGCATCGTTCGTCGACTCTCTGACGATGCGTGCCGCGGATTGCTTAACGTTTTCGCGATTAGGTTTTTGGCTTCTTCGGTTTCTTCTTTTCGCGCTTTGGTGCGTCTTTGTTTCCCATGCTTATAGCTTGCCACGAATTGCCGTCCTTGGCTAGACCCCATGGATTTCAAACTGCGCCGCTGCGAGGGAGTCATAGCCTTTGATACGCCATGTCGGTTAAGATTGATCTTCCGGTACCATCGCAGGGAGTTCGCTGAAGCGGAGGTGCCATGCCCGCCAAGTGGTCAATTGCAATTGTCGCTCTGTGCCTGTGTTCGGCAATGTTTATCGCCGATCGAGCTGCGCCTCAATCCGCTCCATCCGCGCCGGCGGCACAGCAGGCTGGAGCGCAGCAGCCGGGATCCGCGCAGTCAGGCTATGTGTTGAAGGTCACCACGCGGCTCGTGACGCTCGACCTCATCGCCACGGATTCCCGGGGGAATCCGGTTCGCGACCTCAAGCCGGAGGATTTGCAGATTTTTGAGGAGCGCAAAGCGCAGCAAAAAATCGAGCACTTTGAATATTTTGAAAAGTTGAAAGTCGCGGGTACGCCGGACAATTCCGCTGCCGCAATTCGCAAGCGGGCGAACCTGTTATCAAATCAATTACCGCTCGACCAATTGAGGATACCGCCAACAGTATTGTTAGTGGATAGTCTGAACACCCAGACGGCCAACCAGCAGCAGGGTCGGGCCCACATGCTCCAGCTCTTGAGGACCCTTCCGCCGGACACTCCGATCGCCGTTTTTCTCCTGGGAAGTTCCTTGAAAATTCTTCAGGGTTTTACCAGTGACGGAACACTTTTGCGCGCCGCGCTGGATCAGGCAGCGATAGGAAATACGATTATGAAGGACCCGCGCGACGACCCCAGCAGCGCTTCCAACTCCTTCCTGGAGGAGAACGGCGGCATGACTACAGGCCTTGGAATAGCGTCCGCGCTGGGCGAGCTCCAGGATTTTGAGAAGGAAGAGTACGCCATGACGTTCGATCTCCGGGCGAAGGAGACTCTCGGAGCACTGGCCCAGATTGGGCAGTACCTCAGCGGGATCCCCGGCCGCAAGAATTTAATCTGGGTTTCGGAATCTTTTCCAATTTCCATCGCCCCTGACCCGGACACGGGGAACAATCCGTTTGCCGGCATCCGGGAATACACCGAACAAGTCAAAACTGTTGCAAACGCGCTGACGGATGCCCAAGTGGCCGTATACCCCATGGATGTTCTCGGGCTGCAAGCGAATCAGGCATTATCGGCGTCCCAGAATATAAACCTCCCACAGACAATGATGACCGGACCCAAAATGGCCGCCCGGCTGAACCACGAAGACACCGAACGTTTGCAAGATCAAGGGAGCATGGATGAGCTCGCCCAAGACACCGGGGGTAAGGCGTGCAAGAACGGCAATGATCTGCCCGGCTGCGTTCTGACGGCCCTGAAAGACAGCTCCTCTTACTACGAAATGTCGTTCTACCCCAAGGGTGTCAATTGGGACGGGAAGTTTCACAAGATTGTCGTGAAGACGTCGCGGCCGGGAGTGAAGCTCACCTATCGCCGCGGTTACTATGCGCTGGATGCGGCGTCCCTCGCGAAGAAGCAGCCGCCGGAGGATCATCTGCGGCAGGCCTGCGCCGATCTTTTGCCCTCGACGACCATCCCGTTGACCGTGCAAGCTATGCCTGCCGGCCAATTCGAAAATCCGCAAGGCGGCCTCCAATATATGCTCATGATTTCGGCAGCGGGACTGGCTTCCGCTCAAGAGGGCGATAAATACAGCTTGAATGTCCGGATGGCGGATTGCGAGTTTGCACAAAAGAATACGATTTTTAAATTCAATGAGAGGGAGTTGACGAAAACAGTTTCTGCCGATGTATTCCGAAGCTGGCAGTCCAACGGCATTCCCGACCGCGTTGCCTTGATGCCGGCCGCGGATACCCGGAGAATCCGCTTAGTGGTTCTCGATGTCTCTTCGGGTCTGACCGGCGCCATTGACATTCCCGTGCTCCCTTCGGAAATTGCCAAGGTCTCGCCGCCCGTCCCGCCACCGGCGCCTGTTGCAACCACTCCGTATCTGGAATTGCCGGACAAAGTAAAAGCGCCTTCGCCGCCCAAGGTGGTGGCGTCCTTGACGTTCCATTTGAATTCCGGCGCATCCGGAACTCTCGATTGGAGTGGCGATAGCCTGCTCTACAATCCTGCGGGAGACATGCCCTTGGACCAGTCTGCCAACGGGTTTTCCAGCTACGCATTCGGCGGCCGATTTCACTGCCAGGGCGGGCATTTCGTTCCAGTGGACCCGGCGGACGCTGAGCCGGCGCTGCGGTTCACCTTTCACAACCACGGCGGAAAGATGGTCGTCGTGGACTTGAAGGGCGAGCAGCCTGTTTATCTCGGCGATCTGCCCGTCGATCCCAGCGCGCAATCGTTCTTCGATCAGGTCTGGAAGTCGAGCCACTGCCAAGAGCAATAAACTTCATCCATCAGCTGGAAACACGCATTTTGAGCGGCCGAGCGACTGGGCTAGAATCGCGCTCTGTGGCCTCCGAAGCCGAGATTCGCCTGGGCACGTCAGCGTTCACCGCGGCTGGCTGGGAAGGCAGCTTTTATCCGGCGGGGATGAAGCCTGCCGATTATCTGAGCTACTACGCCACAAAATTCGATACCGTGGAATTGGACAACACGTTTTACCGCACGCCCGCGATTTCCACCGTGAAGGGCTGGTATGCGAAAACTCCGCCGGGATTTTTGTTTGCGGCGAAAGTGCCGCAAATCATCACGCACGAAAAAGCGCTGGTGGACTGCGACGAAGATTTTCGTGATTTTCTGAAGGCGATGGATTGTCTCGGCGAAAAACTGGGCCCGTTGCTCTTGCAATTTGGATATTTCAACAAGAACGCGTTTGCGGGCGTGAATGAATTCCTCGCGCGTCTCGTCCCGTTTCTAAAACAAATTCCCAAGGGCTATCGTTTCGCGGTGGAAATCCGCAACAAAAATTGGCTGGTGCCCGCATTTGTGGAAGCGCTGAGAGAACGCCATGTCGCGCTCGCGCTGGTGGATCATGTGTGGATGCCGCGCCCCAAGCAGCTATTCGATCGTTTTGACCCGATCACGGCGGATTTTGCGTGTGTGCGCTGGATCGGCGACCGCAAGGGCATCGAGGAAAAAACAAAAACGTGGAACAAAATCATCGTGGACCGGACGGCGGATCTGGGCGAGTGGGTCGAGGTGTTGAAGAAAGTTCACGAGCGGAAAATTCAGATCCTCGCATTCGCTAATAATCATTATGCGGGGTACGGCCCCGGCACAATCGAAGAGTTTCGAGGGCTGTGGCGGCGCGCGCCGCTCTGATTGCTTGGCATGGCGCTAGATTCTCAATCCTTGGGGAGAAATTCAGATTAATGCGATAAGGCGGATTCTTCGACGATCCCGGCTTCCATCTGCTCCGCGGACAAATTGCTCCGCAGCCGCAGGCTCAGGAAGGTTGCTGCCGCGGCGCACAGGGCGGGAATCGATCCGGCAAGCAAAATTTCGCGCGGACTCCACTCCAGCTTCAGCATCACCCCGCCCAGCATGGGGCCCACAATCGAACCGATGCGTCCGACTCCGAGGCACCAGCCGATTCCCGTGGACCGGATCGAGATCGGGTAGAACGTTGCGGCGACTGCGGACAGGCCACCCTGCGCGCCCTGCACCACGAAACCCAAAACGAACGTGATCGTCATCATGAGCGGAAACGAATTCGAGAATGCCAGGGAAGCGATGAGCAGAGTGGTGCAGAGGAACTCCGTCAGCAAGACCGTGAACGCCCCCCAGCGGTTCATTAAGTTTCCCTCGATGAAGGATCCGGCAATCCCTCCTACGCTGAATAACATGATCGCCGTAGCGCCCGCGGAAACGGGTTTGCCGGTTTGGCGAAGCAGCGCGGGCAGCCAGAACACAACGAAATACAACATCAAAAGATTCATGAAGAAGGGAATCCAAAGCAGAATCGTTCCGGCCGCGCGGCCTTCCGTGAACAAACTGATGACCGGAGCGTTTCTGCGCAGATCCTGATGCTGGGAGCGCGACACAGGCGCTTTCGCAAGCTCGGGCGAAATACGCGCCAGAATTTTTGAGATTTTGCGCTGCTCCGCGCCGGACACTTCCAGGTAGCGCACCGATTCGGGAAGGATCGCGATCAGGAGCAGGGCCAGCGTGAGCGGCAAGACTCCTCCCGCGTAGAACACCGATTGCCAGCCCCAGCGCGGAAGCATCACCGCACTCACTCGAGTTGCCAGGACGGCTCCGGTCGGCATCCCGCAGAACATAATGCTCACGATTACGGCAAGCAGGCGTTTTGGCGCGTATTCGGACATCAGCGCCACGGAATTGGAAAGCGCGCCGCCGAGGCCGAGCCCAGTCAGGAATCGGCAGGCAAGCAATTGGTCAAACGTAGTGCAACGGGACGTGAGCATGGCGAACATCCCGAAGATCAACGTGCAAACGACGATCGGCCATTTCCGTCCCCAGCGGTCGGCGATCGGGCCGGACGACATCGAAGAAATCATCAAACCGATCAGCGCGGCGACGAAAATGGGGCCGAAGGTTTTGATCGGGATGTGCAGAGTCTCGGCCATGGAGGGCGCGAGGAAACCGATGCTCTGCGTGTCGAAGCCGTCGAGTACGATGACCATGCCGCACAAAGCCATGGTCCAAATTTGATAGCGGCTCATGGACCGCTGGTCGATAATTTCGCTGACGGTTGGCGCGCGCTCCATGCCATCTCCAGGGACGTTCACCATGCAAGTTCGATTGTGAATGCAGAATACTACCGTTTCACGGAGGAATGATAGCGGCACTAGAGCGTTTCCATAAATGATGTAGCTTTACAAAAGAGAGATTGTTTGACAGAGTGTGTGCCTATGCGAGCGATACCGTTGCCGGTGCGCCGGCGCATTCTGCAACTCTATGAACGGAGCAAAAGCACCCGCGAGATCGCAGAGTTTTCGGGTTTCTGCGTGGCGGCGGTGCGCCGGGTGCGCCAACAGTTCCGGCAGCGCGGCACGCTCCAGCCCCAGACCCATTTATGTGGACGTAGCACGCTGCTGACGCAGGAGCGGAAGGAGCGCCTGCAAAGACTGCTGTCCAAGCAGCCGGACGCAACACTGGCAGAGTTGGGTGCCCGCATGGACCGCCCCTTTAGGACTTCCACGATGGATTTGTGGCTTCGGCAACTGGGTTGGAGGTATAAAAAAAACTCTGTTCGCCGCCGAACAAAACCGACCGGACGTGGCCGAAAAAAGGGCTCGATGGCATGAGCAGTTGGCTGTGGAGCCGGCGACCCGGCTGGTGTTTGTGGATGAAAGCGGGGCCAACACCAAAATGACCCGTTTGCGCGGTCGGGCACTCGGGGGGCGAAGACTGGTGGCCCGCATCCCGCACGGACACTATCAAACCCGCACGCTCATCTCCGGCATGCGCTGGAACGGTCCGTGCGCCCCTTGGCTTTTTGAAGGCCCCATGAACGGGGAGATGTTTTTGGCATGGGTCGCACAGGGGCTGGCACCCACCCTGCAAAAGGGGGAGTTGGTGATCATGGACAACCTGGCCACGCACAAAATCCGGGGAATCGTCGAGGCTATCGAAGCAGTCGGTGCCCGTCTCCTGTACCTGCCGCCCTATTCACCAGACTTCAACCCCATCGAAAATATGTGGAGCAAGATCAAGCAAATCCTCCGCAGCAAAGCTCCCCGTACGGAGAGCGAATTGCTCGTGGCCACAAAGGCTGCTTTCCAAGCCATCTCGGCCGCCGACTGCAAGAGTTTCTTTTTTAACGCCAAATACGCTACATGATTTATGGAAGAGCTCTAAGTAGCGCGGGCTTCAGCCTGCGGGGGTTAGTCCTTGCAAGGCCCAAACCTCGCAGGCTGAAGCCCGCGCTACTAAAAACGTCCAAACCTACGGAACAATAGCCACAGCTTCCTTCATCATCCCGAAATTGGCGCTGCCCGGATCGAGTGCGAGCACTTGCAATTCCAGCGCCCCCGGCGCGGTGACGGGCACGTCCACATGAAACGTGTTCTGCACCCCTGCATACGTCATCGGGATTTCCGACTCCACTTTGCCGTCCCGCAGAAGTCGCGCGACCACGTGAATCTTGTTGGCGTCCCACAGCCCGTCAGGCTCCGTCGGACACCCGCAGGCCATCGTAACGGTGGCCCGGACTTCAAACGGCGATCCAGCCTTGACCTTGGCATCCTGCAGCGGCGCAAGAGCGGTCACGATGAAGCCGTGAATCTCGAGGAGAATCCCTTCGCCCAGCACATCTTCGCCGGGCACCAGGAGGAGGGTCTTCGACGAGCGCTGCGTGGCCTGCGCGTTGCCGAGAGGCCCTTCCGCCGATATTTCCACGACGGTCGGTTTATCCAGATGCAGCACGGCGAGGAAGCCGGAGGCATCGCCGGCACTGAAGACTGTCATCCCGCGCGTGTGCGGCTTTTTCATGATCACGTCGGTATCGCCCGTCCCGCCTTGCTGAATTCCTTGCGCCAGAATTTCTCCGGTAGCGGCATCCTTGACAGTGATCCGCGCGCCACCCACATGCGTTCCAATAACTTTGGCGTCGCGCGCGATCGCGCGAATCATAATTTTGGTTTCTTTGCCGCCGCTTTGGGCAAAAATCGGAGATACAAATATCAGAATGGCAAAAGCAATCGCACTGAACAAATCTCGAGTTTTCATCGACGCCCTCCGTTGACGGGACAAAACATATCACATTTCCGGATAGATGAAGGGCGGCTGCTTGAGGAGACGCTCATGGAGCAGTCGATCGCGCGTTACGGCAAGGCGCATCATCTGACGCTGCCGAACATCGAGTATGTTCTATAGGCCATCCTGATTGGCCTGGTGATCTCGAATACTGTCGGCATCCCCGCCATGTTCCGCCCCGGCCTGGCGACCTACGAATTCTGGCTCAAGGCCGGCATCGTGCTGCTGGGCTACGCCATTCACTGGGCGCGCAAGCAGCACACCGCCGGCGTTGGGAACAAGGCGGCGTTCCTGTGGCAGAAGTTTCCCAAGTTCGTACTGAGCTTTCTGATGATCTCGGCGCTGGCCACGGCCAGTGTGTTCAGCGGCGCGCAGCTCGCCAGCCTGGCGAATCTTTCACGCTGGGCTTTCCTGCTGACGTTTGCGGGAGTCGGCCTGCGCACGAACATAGGCGAGATGCGCAAGCAAGGGCTGCGTCCGTTCCTGGTGGGCGCGGTGAGAGAAATCGTAATCGCTGGCCTCACATTAGGGCTTGTGCTCGGCGCCAGCCGCTTCATTCACTGATGTCTTTCAGGGAGTGGCGAACTGGGCGTGCGCGTACTCCAAACAACCTGCACTCCTGAGACGCGAACGTTGTAAAATAGAGCCGCGAGATTGTAACTTCAGGCCTGCCAGAGGAGGAAGCGCATGAATCGAGTGATCGCCATCCGATGCGGGTTGGTCGTCGCTTTGTGTTTTTCCGTCCTCATGGTGTTCTCCACAAGCTCGGCCAGCTTTGGCGCGCCGCCGACTCCGCAGGCTGCTGACTCTTCAAAGGCCTGGATAGCACCGGACCCTGCGACGATCCCAGCGGGCCCGTTGGGCGACAGCATCCGCCTCGGCCTTCACGTTTTTAACGAGACGCCAAAGTACGCGGAGCGTTACGTCGGCAACAAGATGAGCTGCACGCATTGCCATATCGATGGCGGCACCGTGTCGAAGGGAATGCCGATGGTTGGACTGCCCGGAATGTTTCCAATGTTTCGGGACCGCGAAAAAACCGTAATCACTTTCGAAGAGCGGATCCAGCAATGCTTCCAGCGCAGTGAATTTGGACACCGCCTCCCGAACGACGGTCCGGAGATGACGGGGTTAGTCGCCTACACGCAGTGGCTGTCCAAGGATCAAGTGACGGGACGCCCGTTTCCGGGGCGCGGGCTCGTCGATCTTCCTGAACTGAACGGTGACGCCGCGAAGGGAAGCCAGATCTACGTTCAGCAATGCGCCCTTTGCCATGGCGTGGAAGGCGCGGGAAAACCTCCCGCGATCCCGGCGCTCTGGGGTCCGGATTCGTACAGCGACGGCGCCGGCATGGACCAAATCGCCAAAATGGCTGCGTTCGTGCAACACAACATGCCGCAGACCGACCCTGACAGCCTCACTCCGCAGGAGGCATACGACGTCGCCGCGTTCGTCCACAGCAAGCCGCACACAGTTTTTAATATGAAAGACCACATGTAGTCGCCCCGCGGAAATTTACCGCGCTCAGTGCGTCGCGCTCCCGCTGACCACGGTAAACTTCTGAATTCTTCTGCCGGTTTCGACCTCGCCCGTGTATAGGTTGCCCTTTGAATCTGAAACGATGGCGTGTACGTGGTGGAACTGGCCCGCGTTGCGTCCCGCGTGGCCGGTCGTGCCCTGAATGGAACCGTCGCTTCGCAGCAGCGTCCAGATCACGTTATTTTCGCCGTCGGCCACGAGCAAATATTTCTGGGCCGCGTCATGCGAGAAGGCGAAATCGTATGCGGATCCATTGCCCAGCGTTTCCGGCCGCAAAATGAATTCCTTTACGAACTTTCCTTCTTTCGTGAAGACCTGAATTCTGTCGTTGATTCGATCGCAAACATACACGAAGCCATCCTGCGAGATGTGGACCGCATGGACCGGATTCCTGAATAGCTGGCTTGGTGCATCTCCCGGAGCGTACGGAACGAGATCGGCTTCGCTCGGCGCTTTTCCGTAGGCGCCCCACATGCGTTTGAATGCGCCAGTTTCGGAGTCAAACACGATGATGCGGCGATTGAGATACCCGTCGGCAAAGTAAATCTCGTGAGCCCTTTCGTCCACGTCCATTCCCGCCGGTCGGCCGAGGATGGTGGTGTCCGAATTATTCATGGGCGCGGCGGAAGGATGGCCAATCTCCAAAATAAATTTCCCGTCGCTCGTGAGCTTGATCGCCTGCCTGTCTTTGGCGCCATTGCCGGTGATCCAGACGTTTCCGGCATGGTCGACGAAGATGCTGTGCTCTGAACCCGGCCAGTCATAACCCGAGCCCGGCCCGCCCCAGGACTTGAGAAGATTTCCATCGGCATCAAACACCAGAACGGGAGGCGCGGAAACACAGCATTCGGAAGCGGGAGGAGTTTGCGCCGCGCCGAGATCATCCTTTGTGTTCGAGCCCGGCCGCTGCAGCACCCAGACGTGATCTTGCCGGTCGACGGCCATCCCGCCCACCTGGCCCATGATCCAGTTGTTGGGCAACTGTTTTGGCCAGGAGGCGTCGACCTTGTATGCCGGCGGCGCCTGCGCCTGTGTTGCGGGGCAAACACCTAGCGCAAGCAAACAAATACCGATCGAAAATAAAACCACTTTCGTCCATCCATTGCTGCTGGCCATGACAAGCCCTCCAAATCGCAAGCCGGGGTTTCCATTTTCATTTCCAGGCCGAACGGGAATATACACCTGACCGCCTCCGCGGAGAATGCTTCAATCCTGTTTTTCCTCCATGCGCTCGACACACCACATCCGCATTCGAATACTGGTATCATTTGCAGCGGACATGTTCTCACCGGGGCTCTTTCTCACAAAATAAGTCAAAATTGCAAATTCCGGGAGAAGCCTCAGCCTTCTGATTTCGCGAAAAGGGACGATATGAAAAAGAAGACGTGTTTCGTTCGAATGGCAGCGGCGTCCGCAGGACTGGCCATTGCTCTAGGGTTCTTGTGTCTCGCGCCATTGCGCGCACAGGGCAAAGCTCCCAAGTTCGAAGTCGATCCTTCCTGGCCCAAACCGCTTCCGAACCTCTGGGTGACCGGGGGAATCGGCGGCGTGTGCATTGACTCCCACGACCATGTGTTCATCCTCAATCGACGCGATTTGACGGACAACGACCTCGACGCCGGGCATCAGGCGCCCGTGGTGATTGAGTTCGATCCCGAGGGCAACGTGGTGAATTCCTTCGGCGATCCGGACGCGACGCCAAACAATCCCCACGGCTGCGCGGTGGATGCGGAGAACAACGTGTGGGTGACCGGCACCGGCGACGGCATCGAGCAGAAATACACGCACGACGGAAGCAAACTCTTGCTCCAGATCGGCAAGCGGGGCGTGGTCGATTCTTCCGACGGCACGGCCAAAGGGAAAGCTCTAAATTCAAGCCACGCGGGGTTCTTCAAACCCGCGGGTATTGCGATCGATCCAAAGGCCGGTGACGTTTACGTTGCCGATGGCGAAACTCCGGGCGGCAACCATCGCATCGCTGTGTTCGACCGGGCAGGGCAGTTCCTGCGCCAGTGGGACTTGCATCGCACCGAGGCCGAGACCGGCGACGCGTTCGTGCCTGTGCTGCATTGCGTGACCCTGGACAACAATGGTTTGGTCTACGTATGCGACAGAAGGGGCCACCGAATCCAGGTGTTCGATAAAATGGGCAACTTCCAAAAGAATATTCCGGTCGAATTCGAACAGATGTCCCAGCTCCCGGCTGGCCCGGAGCACCAGCCCGGCGCGTTAGGATCGGCAGTGTGGGTCGGCTTTTCTCGCGATCCGGGGCAGAAGTATATGTACGTGGTCAATCAGGACGACGAGAAGATCGATATCCTCGATCGCGCCAGCGGGAAGATCCTGTCAAGTTTCGGGCGTCCCGGGCATCAGGTTGGCGAATTTACGTACGCGCATTTTCTGGCGGTGGACTCGAAGGGCAACATCTATGTCACCGAGGTGGGCACGGGAAAGCGCATTCAGAAATTCAAGATGGTGGGCGCTAAGTAGCGCCCAGTAGCGCGGGCTTCAGCCTGCGGGGTTTGGTTTTGCCCAGGCGTATACGCCTCACAAATCAACCCCCGCAGGCTAAAGCCCGCACTACTCACCCTACAGATGCAAAAGCTTGATGGCGTTTCCCTTCAAGATGCGGTCGCGCTCCGCCGCCGGGAAATTAAACTGGTCGAGGACTTGGCTCGGATACTGCACGTCCTGCGCGGCGAAAATATCCGTGCCCACCACGATGCGGTCCGTTCCGACCATGGTCACCAGGAAACGGAACGCCTCCGGATAGTAGATCAGGTAGTCGTAGTAGAAGCGCCGCAGGTATTCTCTGAACGGGCGCGCCAGGGTGACCCGCTGATCGTTGAAGTGAGAGAAAAAGTGCTCGATCCTTCCGGCAAGATAAGGGAAGGCGCCTCCCGCGTGCGGCAAGACCATTTCCAGCTTAGGATATTTGTCCAGTATTCCGGACATCATTAACTTAGTTGCAAGCACTGTGTGATCGGTCGGAGCGTCGAGCCCCGCCGCCAGATTGGGCGGCCCGGAAACCCGGTCGGCGCCGTAATTGTTGGGAATTCCGTCCATCTGATGAAAAATAATCGGGAGGCCCAATTCCTCAATGCGCGCCAGCACGGGCGCGAAGTTCGGATCGATGATGTAGTCGTGGCGTTCCATCGAGTCTGGCAGGTGGACGGCTCGCACGCCGGGCTGCCCAGCGACGCGGTTCAATTCTTTCAGCGCCAACTGCGGATCGCGCATGGGCAGCTCGGCGCCCAGAACAAAGCGGTCGGGATGCTTCTTGTGCACTTCAATTCCGACATCGTTGATGATCTGCGCGAGATGCGCGCCTTGTTCCGCCGAAGTCCATTGCCACGGCATCGAGCCGGACAGCGTCAAGCAATGCATCAGGACGCCATGCTCGTCCATCCACTGAAGCCGTTTTTCGAGATCGTAATTGAGGGGATAGGGATTGACGAGGGGATTTCCAAGATCAGCCAGAGCTTTGTTGTACGGCTCGGGCGACCAGTGGGCGTGGCAGTCAATCGCGACAGGCTTGCCCACGCCGGCCTTCCCTGGCTTTGCATCCCACCAGTCCACGCCTTTCTCTTTTGTCTGCGCGGCCAAGCCGGCGGGAAGCGCGGCGATCATGGCGCCGCCGGCGCCGATTTTCAAAAAGTCTCGTCTACCGAGAGCGGAGCCTGGTACCGGTGCGTCCGAATTTTTCATTGTCCATTCTCCTGAAAAGCTTCGTTATATCACTAACGCTTGGAACCCTCAGAGTCGTTTTCCAGCGGGGCATATGGGCCGGCTGCGTAAACGATCTTTCCGCCGACCATCGTGAGCAGCGATTCGATGCCGCCGATCTGGTCCGCTGGCACCGTCATATAGTCCTTCGTCAGGACAGCGAGGTCGGCAAGTTTGCCCGGCTCGAGCGAGCCTCGTTTGGCTTCGTCAAAAGAGAACCAGGCGCTGCCGATCGTGTAGGCTCGAAGCGCGTCCTCGCGCGTAGGCGTTTGCTCGGGTCCGCGCTGCACGCCGCCCGCGTTCTTGCTGTCAACCAGCAACCACGTGAGCGTGGTGAACGGATTGTAAGAGGCCACGCGATGCGCATCGGTCCCAGCTCCCATGTTCACGCGGAGTTCCTTGGCGTTTTCCACCGATGCGGCATTCGGACGCTGGATGGTCCAGCCCACGCCCATCGCTTTCATCCGCCGCAAATTCTGGGGCGACGCATTCGTCAGATGAGCGACCGACCAGCGCAAATCCGTGATGGGAAATTCCGCATTCACGCGTTCATAAATGGAAAGCAGCGTGTCCGCGGTTTCGTCCTTCGGCCAATGCATCGTGACCGGCATTCCTTTTTGCGCCGCCCAACGGACGATCTGGTAATAGTTCTCCTTATCCTCGGCGGTCGGATGGTCGTTATTGTTCATGCCCCAGGTGACGCGTTCCCCGATGCCGTTAAACTTCAACATGTCGTCGCCAAAACCCTGCGGCAGCATTTGCGTCAAACTTTTCAACTCTTCAAATTCCTTGCCGGGAGTCGGTCCGCACAGACTATAAGCGACCCTGACCGTCATTTGTCCCTGCCGCCAGACCTTGAAGAGGGGCTGATAATTTTCAGGGTTGAGATTATTTCCGCCGGGATCGCCGACTCCGGTCAAGCCGAGGCGGTTGAGCTCGCGAAAAAATTTCTTCGTGCCTTCAACTTGTTCGTCGAACGTCGGGTGAGGCAGCTTGTCAAAAAGCGCGATTGCCACTGTAAAGCCGCCGCCATCTTCAATTGCTCCCGTTGGATTGCCGCTCGCGTCTCTTTCAAATTTGCCCGGACGCGGCAGATCGGCCTCGCTATTAATCTCCATGGCTTTGAAGCCCGAGGGCGTCATTACTTCCCAATCGTAATCTTGCTGCACGTAAACGGGATTGTTCGGCGCCGCCGCCACCAGCTCCGCCTGCGTCGGCCTGCGCTTTTCTTTGAATTGCTCCGGATGCCAGCCGCCCGCGACGATCAGCCACGAGCCCGGCTTCATTGCCAGCGAAGCTTCGTGGATCCGGCTCATGGCTTCAACTAGAGAAGTTGCGCCCACCCAGTTCACTTCGGTCGTGAATGTCTGCCCCGCCCGGATCGCGTGGATGTGGGAATCGATGAAGCCGGGAATTACCGTGCGCCCCTGCAGATCGATCACGCGCGTCTTCGGTCCCGCTTGCTTTCGAATATCCGAGTTGCTGCCCATCGCCGTGATTTTGCCGTCGCGTATGGCGATGGCTTCACGAGCCGAGAACTGGCTGTCGACGGTCAAAATCTTGCCATTCACCAGAATGGTGTCGGCGTTTTGGGACCACGCCGGTGAAGCCGCGACGAGCGCGACGCTTGCGAGCAACGCAGCCCGAATGGAATTTATGATCTGGATTCTCATTTCGCCAGCTCTCAAAATTATCTAGTTGAGGCGTTTTGGTGCGCCGTCCTTTTGATACCAGTCCACGGTCTCGCCGCTCGTGTTCACCGTCACGGCGCGCACCTCGGTGAACTGATCGAACGACTCGACGCCTGTCTCGCGGCCCATGCCGCTGTCCTTGAAGCCTCCCCACGGCGACGCGGGGTCGAGCCGGTGATGGTCGTTCACCCAAACCATGCCGAAGAGCAGCCGGCTGGCCACGCGGTGAGCGCGCGCGACGTCGCCAGTCCAGACTGACGCTGCCAGGCCGAACCTCGTGTCATTGGCGATCCGAATCGCATCGGCCTCGTCTTCAAACGGCATGACGACGGTGACTGGCCCGAAGACTTCCTCTTGCGCGATTTCGGAACGAGGGTCGGCATCGTAGAGCACAGTCGGCTCGATGAAAAATCCAGCAGGCAAACCGCTGGAAGCCGCCTTGCCACCGGTTAGCAGCTTCGCGCCCGCGGCTGTGGCGCGGTCAAGCATCGCCAGGATGCGCCGCCGTGATTTATCCGAAATGACGGGCCCAAGCTGCGTCCTCGCGTCGGCAGGATCGCCCAGCCGGATCGCTGCGGCTTTCGTTCGAAACCGCTCCAGGAACGGCGCGTACATGGAGCGCTGAACGAGGATGCGCGACCCGCACACGCACGTCTGTCCCGCGGCGATGAACGCCGCGAAGGCTGCGCCGTTGACGACGCGCTCCATCTCCATGTCATCGAAAATGATGACGGCGCCCTTGCCGCCGAGCTCCAGCGTAGCCGCCGCGAAATTGCGCGCGGCCGCGACACTGATCGAGCGGCCAACCTCCGTGCTGCCTGTAAAGGTGACTTTTCGAATTTTTGGATGCGAGGCAAGCGCGGCGCCCGATTCGGCGCCAACGCCGTTGACCAAGTTGACGACGCCCTTGGGTATTCCGGCGCGATCCTGAAGCTCGACGAGCCGAATGGTCGTGAGCGGCGTCTGTTCGGAAGGCTTGATGACGACACTGTTACCAGTCGCGAGCGCCGGGGCGAGACTCTTCGAAAGAATCATCAGGGGATGATTGAAGGACGTCATGAGCGCGACGACGCCGAGCGGCACGCGCTCTGTGTAACACAGGTACGAACCTTCGACCGGGATGACGTCACTGCGGCGGGTGAGGGCCAGTGCCGCGAAGTAGCGATAGAACTGCGGCAGGCGCGAGATCTGCGCCCGCGTCTCGACAATCGGGCGGCCGTTGTTGAGCGTCTCGAGCTTGTAGAACGCTTCCAGATCGGCCTCGAACAAGTCGGCGAAGCGGTTGAGTACGCGGGCGCGCTCGTGGATCGACGCTCTGCTCCATTTTCCTTCGTCAAAGGCGCTCTGAGCGGCGGTGACGGCGCGGTCCACGTCGGCTGCGCCGGCATCGGCGAGCCGTCCGATCACGATGCCCGTTGCCGGGTTGACGATGTCCAGCGTCTTGCCGCTCGCGGCATCGGTGAACTCACCGTTGATGAAGAGCTGCGCGTCGTAGGTGATCGGCAGGACGGTCATGGATTTCGCACCTCGGCAGGGAAGGGAGTAACAGACGGCTCAGCCTCGATTTCCTCGAGGCGCCGCTTTTTTGGTTCGACGCCGAGCGTGAGGACGACCAAAATCTCCACGACAAGAAGCCCGATCATGAAAACCAGGACGCCGCCGACGCCGTGCGATTTGAAAAGCGCGACGACCAGAAAGGATGTAAAGATGATCGCGCCGCGCCCGAACGTGTTGCAGATTCCCGACGCCCGCAGACGGACTTCCGTCGGAAAAAGCTCCGGGATGTAGATCGCAAACAGGAGCGCCACGAGGACGTAAATCGGAACGATCAGCGCGAAGCCCGTCACCATCAAAACGGCGGGATTTTGGATAAATGGATAGAAGCTTCCAATCAGAATGGTGAGCAGGGAAGCGCCGACGATCGTGGGCTTGCGTCCCCAGGAGTCGGCGGTGAACGCGCCAATCGCGGAGCCAATCGGCGCGCCGAGGGCCATGACGAGAGAATAGTTAAACGACCTTGCGATGCTGAGCCCTTGCTGAACGAAAAAGGTCGGCAGCCACGTCACGAATCCGTAGAGCAAGCTGTTGATGACGATCAGGGAGACCGATCCCAAAATCATGCGCGGAAGAATCGCGGGGCTGAGGAGCGAAGAAAGATTCCGCGAATGTTTTACGAGCGTCGAAAGCCTGGGCGCAGGCAGCGGGAAATGTTGAACCGAAACTTCGCCTTCGATCAACTGGAGCAAGGTCTCAGCCTCTTCGGTCCGACCGACGGATTCAAGCCAGCGCGGCGATTCCGGCAATTTTTTCCGCAAATACCAAACGACGAGTGCGCCGAGCCCGCCAAGGACGAACATGGTGCGCCAGCCGAGTCTCGGGATGATCAGCCTTCCCAGCAGCGCGGCCGCCGGCAAGCCGGTGACGACGAAGACCGTCATGAAGCCCAGCCATTTGCCGCGTGATTGCGGGGGTACAAATTCGGTTAATGTCGAATAGCCAACCACATTTTCGGCCCCCAGTCCAAATCCGATGATGAACTGGATCAAGATCAAAACCTGCATGGAGGGCGCGAAGGCGGCCGCCAGGGACGCAAATCCGAAGATGGCGAGATTCGATTGATAAGTGAAGCGCCGCCCGAACCGGTCGCCGAGAAAGCCGGTCACAAACGACCCCAGCATCATCCCGACAAAAGTCGCCGAGACGAACTCCGCGTTCTGGCCCAGCGTGGAAAAGCCGCTCTTGACCGTTGCTCCGAGAACGATTCCGGCAAGATAAATATCAAAGCCGTCGAAGAACATTCCCGCGCCGATCAGCCACATGATCCGGCGATGGAACGAGGAAATCGGCAGCCGGTCGAGTCGCGCTCCTGCGTTTACGGGCACGGCCGGCTCACTTCTGCCTCGAAAGGACGGCCAGGCTGCCCACCGTCAAAGCTTCCGTGGCCAAGCGGCAGTTCTGGTCAAACGAATTCTGTTGCGCCGTCTGGAAAAATTCCTTGCAGTTCCGCGCGGCATTCGGATCGAGGCGCAAGATGCGCTCGATGATGGCATCGACGTCGGATGCAAGAGTGCTCGCCGGGCTGACGTGCGAAACGAGGCCGATTTGCTGCGCCTGCTGCGGTGTGATGGGATCGCCGAAGAGGACGAGGGGAAACGCGAAGCGCGGCAGCGCATACTCGCCGAGGTAAGCCATGATGGCGGCCGGCGCAAGACCGAATTTCATCTCGGGGAATCCCAGGGCCGCGCTCTCGGCGACGAAAACGAAGTCGCACACGATCGCCAGGCCGAAGCCGAAACCAAACGCGTCGCCCTGCACCTCCGCGACGCTGATCAACGGCGAAACTCGCAAAGCGCGCTTGAATTCGATGAGGCGCGCGGATTCGTGATGGATGGTTGCGGCGTCGCGCCCCGCGCGCTCGCGTCCCGTGCAGAAAACTTTGCCGCGCGCCCGAATGCGCAAGACTCGCGCGCTAGGATGCGAAGCTTCGCGCCGAAGCTCCGCGAGCATCGCGTCAAACATCGCGCCAGTCACTTCATTTTCGTGCCCGGAATTGTTCAACGTGAAATTCAGAACGTCGCCGGCCCGCTCGATTGCCACCCCGACCGGCGTATTCGCGCCGGCAAACTCAGCTGTTTTAGATGACATCTCGACACGGTACACACGGAGTGCAAGTCATGTCAACCGGCGGTGGTGGCCCACTTCGGGCGCGATTCAGGCCAGTTTTTCCAGACCGCGCTCGATCCATTATTCGCCGCTATTGAGTCTTACCGACAATCTTCAAAAACTCATCATTCGTGCCAACACGCCCGTGGATCGGGACGTGCTGCGCGACGTCGAGTTTCAGCTTCAGCATGTTCTGGTACAACGTTCGCATGGCGGCAGTTGGCGTGGGTGCTTGCGCCCCCGGCTGCGGCGGCGAGTACAGATCCGCATTCACCAGGATCTTCTCTTTCGGCAAATAGGCCATCAACATATCGGCGCTGTGATTTCCCTGGCTGTATGAGGGATCCCCTAACTCGTAGGCCAGGTCCTGCACATGCATGATTTCCATCATGCGCACGCCATCGGTCACGACGTATTTTCCTTCGCCGCGTGTGTCGCCGCCCACCGTGTCAATCGGAGCGGGCCGCCTGCTGATCATGTACATCGGACTGAAGATCGCCAACCGATCCGGCTGCAGCGTCCTCGGAGCCGGGTAGAACATGATGTCGAGGTAATACTGCTTGTTGGACTCGTGGGTCACGATGGTCGCGCCTTGAGAAAGATACGTGCGGAGCCCGCCGGCGTGATCCATGTGGTGATGTGTATTGACGACGTACCGAATCGGTTTGTTCGGAACAAGCCGGTTCACTTCCGCGATCACCGCGAGCGACCGCGCTTCGTTCTGCGGCGCTTCGATGACCGCGACGAAGTCGTTGAATTCGACGAGCACGCTGTTGTGAGTCCCTCCACCAAGCAGCCAGACGCCGTCCGCGAGCTTTTGGCTTTCCACTTTGATCGGTGGAGCCGTTGCCGTCCGCACCGCCTCAGGAACCGGAATCGGGGTCACCGGCACGTTAGCCTTCACATCGGACACGTTGATCTCATAGTAGTTGTGCGCGGGGTTCAGCCTCGGGTCGCCCTGGTGCACATGGATCAGCCCGGGAAACATGATTCCGCCGAAATCTTTGTATTTCGTGTAGCGCATCTCGTAGTCCATGTCGCCGTAGACCGGGTTGGGAAACCAGGTGTCGACCAGCTCGACCAGATTCTGGTCGTTGATCGTTCCGTTGAACTTGTATTTTCCCATGGTGAAAGAGACTATCGTCACCTTCCTGCCAAATTGGGAGAGGCCAAAGTCCGACGCTCCCGCGATGGGCAACGAGATCGCGGTCGCATCCGTTGCCGCCAGCGCCGCTTTCAGGAATCCGTGGGGAGTCAACACGATCTCGAGCTGCCGCAGATCGGAGTAAGGCACGCCGTCCAGATACATCCGCGTGAGGGGCACCGGCACGTCCCCTTGCATGTCCCAAGCATAGTTGCCGCTCAAAATGGACGTGACGTGTTGCTCCGGCATCGGAGTTCTGCCGAGCAGAGGGTACTTGCCCTGCCTGCGGGTGTAATCCTCGCGCGACCACTTCGCGTCGTAGTCGATCACGCGAGTGTAGTCGGTGACTTCATAATGCGGCCAGTCTTCGGCCAGCCCGTACGTCTGGCCGATTTGGGAGAACCAGCCGCTCGCTGTGTATTGAATTGTCTTCAGGTTGGCAACGCCCATCGCCTTGGCGGACGCCTCCAAAGCTTTCCGGGCATCCACCGTCTGCGCGGAGGCAGTTCCCGCGAACAGAATGAAAAGTCCAAAGAGAACACAGAGTCTTCGCGCCATAAGTTTTCCTCACTCTCAGAAAATCAACTTAAGAACCAAAGTCTTGGATTTCTGTTTTGAGATCCCGAATCGGCACTCTTATACACCCAGGGCCCCTCCGACTGAACCAAATTGTTCTTCGTCAGTCAAATGTCGAGTTCGAGAGATCGTTAGCCCGGTGCATGGCAAACGTGAGCAGGCGCGCCCTTGTACCCTTTGCGGAACCCTGTGATCTTGATGGCGCATGCTCTGTCGGCAAATGGATTGTACCGAGGGCAGGAGAAGCGTACGATGCGCGAGCCACTGGTGCAAATCGGAAATTCCGGTTGAATCATGAAAATCAATTGGAAGGATGTCTTAAAGTTTCTCTCCGGCGCGTTTTTTGTCACGTCGGGGGCGAGCTGGTATCTTTCGTGGTATCACATCAGCGTTTCTTTCTTCGGACTTACGATGACCCCGGAGTTTTTGGAATTAAGAGGCTTCCTACACTTCACGTTATTTCTGATTTCCTCCTACTTTGGATTCATAAAGAAGTAAGAAATAGAAATCTTGCGTTCCCGAGAATTCTTCAAGCGGGGTTGCTATTTTGAAGTCTTGGTAAGCCGGCTTATCGGAAGTTCTTAGCCAGCGCTGAAACGGGGGCTTTTTGTTTCTGGGAAGACTCTATACGAATCCAAGTAGCGTGTCAAGTATAATGTCATTTAGTCTGCTAGTTTTTGTTCTCAAATACGTATTAGATTTATTATAAAAGACTTACATTTATAATTATACGTCAAGTATAGTGCCATGTAAGGAGTCAGATATGGACTGGAATAAGTTCAGTTTCGATTTCAAATATGAAGTTCATGGCCTGATTCCTCAAGTTGTCTCTATCGAGGCGTACAAGGAAGCCGCCCTGAACCTAATGCTCCCACCTGAATGGCGAGCGCAATTGGATAAGCTCAATCGCGTGCGCGCCGTTTACGGGACTACCGCATTGGAAGGTAACCCACTTTCCGAGGCCGAAGTCTCTCATCAAATGGAAATTCTGGATAAGCAAGGAGGGAAGGCAAGTCCAGATCGGGTTACCCGGGAACAGTTGCAGATCAGAAACTCTGACACTGCCCAATCATGGATCAAAAAAAGGTTTCAGCCTGGGAGTGCCCCTATCAGCATTGCAGATATTCTAGAGATGCACCACATGATCACTCAGCAGTCTGACACAAAAGACAATGCCCCTGGAAAATTTAGGACTTTCTCGGTTAGTGTTGGCAGTCCCGATGCCGGTGGAGTCCATGTTGGAGCGCCCTATGGAAGGATTCCCTCCCTAATGGAAGAGTACGTTCAATTTGTGAACTCACGAAAGATGGATGACGCACATCCTGTAATACGGGCGCTCCTATCACATTTTTTTTTAGTCACAATTCATCCATTTGGCGATGGAAACGGTAGAGTGTCCAGGCTAGTAGAGGCTGGAGTCCTCTTCCAGCAGGGATATAACGTGCATGGATTTTATGGCCTATCGAACTACTTCTATAGAAATGAGCAAGAGTACAAAACGCATCTACAAAAATGCCGCGCATGGCAGCCTTTCGACGTAACTAATTTCATCACCTTTGGGATAAAGGGATTCGCAGAGGAACTTAAAGGAATCAATAACTTCATAAAGACCAAGCTAAATCGTGTTGTTTATCGCGCGATGCTGGTTCGTGCTCTCAATAAGCGCGTAGGAGAACGCCGCAAGATTCTCAATCAAAGAGAGTATCAGTTGCTAGAATTCCTCCTGCGTGAGACGGAACCAACAGACCCGTTTTCCGCCAGTCCTTCTCGGAAAATTAGTTTCTCTGAACTATCAGAAGCGCCCTACGTCAAGGGGGCGTATAGAAACGTCAAGCAACGAACTTTTTACAGAGAACTGAGTAGGCTCGGACAGTTGGGCTTCATAAACTTCACTCGCGATGAGCCTACAAAAGATTGGATCGTGGAACTAGATTTTGACGCAATTGGGAAGTATTAGAATGGGAAATTGGTGGCTCATTCTTCCGAGGCCGCCGCCAACCTTCAAAGACAAATAGCACCACTACCCGGAAGCGGGTATCGCAGCAGTTCCCGAGTACGCCGTCACTCGGGTTGAGCAATGATTGGCGTCTGCCTCACCAGTATTCGACTTCTCCGATTAGAGGGCTATACGTCAAAGTGGCAGGTGTGCGAATGCGGCTCGCGCATCTCGAAACGGAAGCGGATCGCTACCGATGCAAGGCGTCTTCCGGAGTTTCGGCTTCGCGGTAGCCAAAGAAATGGCGGTCCTTAATCACCTGGGCAATTTCCGGGGGGACCATCGTCTCCCAGGAAGCGTCGTTGTCTTTGATTCGCCGCAAGACATCGCGCGAAAAAATATGCAGCACGGTTTCATCGAAATTGTCGAGTTGCTTGATCCTGCCGCGCTCGACGAGGTGGCAGTACAGACTGTGCAAGTCCCCGGGCATTTTTATGTTCTGCACGGTGCTGAGTTGGCCGGTAGTCAGGTCCCGCAGGGGATAGACGTAAATCCGCAAGTCCTTGGTGAATAGTTTACCGAAGGCTTCGAGGATGCCGCCTTCGAGTCCCGCGTAGTATTTCTCCATGAACAGATCCTGAAGGCTCGCGACGCCCATCGTCACCGCGATCGGCTGCGACGTATATCGCGTGAGGTAAGCGGCCAGGCGATAGTATTCGAAATAGTCCGAAATCAGAACGGTCTTGCCGGCGGCGGCCAGGACGTCCGCTCGAGCCAGAAAGTCGGTGAGGTCGATCTTTCCCGTCGCCAGGAGGTTTCTCATGGTGATTTCCATCAGCTCGACTACCTGACCGGGTTCGACCTCCGGTTCAGAGGCGAAGCGCTCATGAGCGCTTTTGATCATGTCGATGTTGACTTTGGTGACGGGGCGAAAGCTTCCTCGCTCGACCAGGATGGGCCGCTTTCGCAAGACCTCGGAAGGTTGCAGCACCTCGCCGGTGGGCCCGAACATCGCGGCGCCGCTGAGGCCCAGTTGCACGAGCTTCAGGCTCATCACGCGATTGTCGACGTGGCGGAATTCGATGCCCGAGAATTCGATCATATCGATTTCGATTCGCTGCGTGGTGAGGTTGTCGAGCAGCGATTCGAGGATCAGCTCCGGTCTGTGATGCAGGAAAAAGGCGGCGTAGAGAAGATTGACGCCCACGATGCCCAGAGTCTCTTGCTGAAGATCATTTTCACGATCGAGCATTCGGACATGAATAATGATTTGGCTGTTGTCGTCCCGCGGGTGAGCCTGAAATTTGACGCCCATCCAGCCATGGCACTCGTTGGTGCCTTGATAGTTGCGAGCCGCCACGGTGTTGGCGAAGGCGAAGAAGGCCGTGCTCTCCCGGCGCGCGGACTGCAGCCGTTCCAGGTTGAGTCCGTGCTCGTAATCGAGCATGCCCTGCAAGCGTTCGCGCGAGACGTAGCGCTTACAGCGACCGTAAATCGCGTCGCTGACGGCCATGTCATATGCGGAGATGGACTTGGAGATTGTCCCCGCAGCGGCCCCGACCTTGAAAAACCAGCGCGCCACTTCCTGCCCGGCGCCGATTTCAGCGAAAGTGCCGTAAAACAGAGGATCGAGGTTGATCTTCAGCGCTTTCTGGTGCGGGCTCAATTTTGGGCGTTCGTCGTTTTCCATCATGGTCCTGGTTGCCACCGTCATGAACCATTGTTACACGTCCGAGTAGAGCCTGTGTATATCGAAAGAATGCATCGTCTCCATAAATGTAATAAGAATGTTTCACTTCGGTGCGACCAGGGCCAAGGGGGCAGCCCCGGCGAGCGATCACGCCGAACTAATATCTGCGGGGGGTCGGCAGGCGCAGCACTTAAGCCAGGTATTTCGCGAGTGGCTCCCAATAGTTTTTGTTCCACCCGTCGAGGAGACTTTTCCCATCGCCGTCGGGGAAGCCTGTGTGGTCAAGAACGAGTTTGGTTTCGGAGCCGCTGTCTGCGAGCTCGAACTTCACGATCGAGTAGACGCCCGGTTTCCAGTAGGCCGGACGCCATGCTTGGACAATTCGCATGTCAGGCACCAACTCGACATGCCTGCCAACGATAAGGCCGCCGAACGTCGAGAAGGCGCCGCCCACTTCAGGACTGATTTGCGTAGGCGGAGCTTCCGCGGGCATGCGTGTTTTCCTGGCGTCACTGAGCTGCACGACGTGGTCGAACCGTTTGGCGTCCGTGAGGGCTTCGTAAACGCGCTTCCGGCTCGCTTTGAAAAGGACTTCTTGATGAATGGATTCTGCCGTATGAGAAATCTCCTCAGCTGCCTCCGCCAAAGCCTTGGTTGAGACCACAGCTAAACCACCGAATGCCATCGTAACACCGACGATCGCTTGCCGCCGCGTGGGCTCATTGGTAAGCGCTGCCAAATTAGTTCCATCGTTCATCGTCGTCCTCACGGATTCTTGCCTGAACCGCCCCCGCATTAGGAAATGCCGCCTGGAAAGGGCGGATGCGTCCGTCAAACTTTCAGCCGTGGAAACAGGCGCTCGGCGTTTCCTCGATTAATGGCCTTCCAGTCGTCTTCCGAGAAGCCGGCGTATTGGACGAGCCATTCGTCCGTCAGCTCGTAATTCCGGATAGGCGCGTCGCTGCCGTACATGATCTGCGATATTGGCACGATGTCTTTCAGTGCGTCGAGCGCGGGCGCACGGCCTGCGTGCGCCGTGTCGAAATATAATTTCTTGAACTCGTAATCGACGCCGTGCGGCACTTTGTCGGCGCGATTCTTGGGAAAATCGTCGATGATGCGCGCGGCCAGCACCGGAAACGCTCCGCCGGAGTGCGAAAAGATGAAGCGGATATTCGGATTTTTCGCCAAAGTTCCGTCCCAGAGAAGGCTGTCGATGGCGCGCGCCGTGTCAATGTCATACTCGATGATGCCGGATTGTCCTGGAAGACTGCGGCAGCACGAAGCGCGCGCGGGATGGACAAAAACAACGGCGTTGCGGCGGTTCAATTCTTCGTAGACCGGCGCGAAGGAGGGATCGCCAAGCCACTTGTCCATGTAGCTGGTCCATAGGGCGATGCCGTCCGCCTTCAGCACGTCCAACGCGTAGGCGATTTCTTTCAGGCTCCCGTCCGTGTCCGGCAACGGCAACGCCGCGAAGTTGCCGAAGCGGCCGGGATAATCCTTGACCATCTGAGCGCCATATTCGTTGTTCTGCCTGGCCAGGCTGCGTCCTTTTTCCCCGCGATCGCTCATGGAATCCATCACCAGGCGCTGGACGGGCGACACAAATGCCGTGGCGATTCCGTGCTTGTCCATCATCTCAATGGATATCGCGGGCGTCCAAGGTCTGGGGTTGAATCCTCCCGCACGCATTTGCTCTTCCATGGCCTTGAGGTAAAGCGGCGGAAACAAGTGGTGGTGCACGTCAATCCGGCCGGGCAGGGGCCGGACGGATGGCGAAGTAACCTGCGCGAACAATTCTCTAAATGGGCCGCCACCAGGAAGAATTGCGCCTGCTCCGGCCATGGCCAGGGCTTTCAGGAATTTCCTGCGCGAAGCGCCGGAGTCGAAAGGTTTTCCTTTTGCGTTGCCAAAATCCGCGGACGTCTCGAAGTTTCCGGAAGCGCGATTCCCCATGCTCATTTCCTCCCAGCTTCAAAAGAACTGCGTTCATTGTCGCGGCGCAACATAGCACGATTCCGTGGCGCCTGTCAGCGGTCCGCGCCGGAAATCAGCGCGGCTCGGAGGAAGGCGGGACGATGCTCTTGATTCGCATATATGTGACGAGGTTGCCGTAGTGCTCGTTGTTGTGCTCGAGATTCGAGATCAACCGGCTCACTCGCAACACGGGAACTTTCGAGCCATCGTCCCTTGTGCCTTGCACCAGGTCCATGGAATTAGCATCCGTGAGCGCGGCATACGCGCCGTCGCAGTAGGTTAGAGCGATGTTCAGGGCCTTCACGAGGGAGGCCTTATCGGTGAGTTTTTCAAAATCTGTTTCTTCCATGGGATTTTTTTCGCCCTTGGCATCCGAACACCAGCGAAAATTAAAATTGGCCAGGTGTCCAATCAGCTGTCCGAAGGTGCGGACCTCCGGTTGCGGGCCGGGGCGCATACCGTAAGACTCCTCGGGCATCTTTTCCGCGGTGCGCGCGAGGAATTGCCGGTTCATCGCGTAGGAATTGCGAAGCCAGGCAGAGAGGTTTTTGGGCGGGGCCTGTTGGCCTGTCTGTGCCGCCAGTGAAAATGCCAGGAGGAATCCTAGATGAGCGCTGAGGAAAATCTTCACCATAAATATGCCCCCAAGTTGGTTCGAGCGCAGGGCTCAGAATTGTGCAGGATGCAAGCGTGCAGCAGCATTCGCCGGCAAGTCTCGCCCCGGATGGCGACGTTGATTTTTTAAGGCGTCGCACATTATACAGCCGGCGACCTCTGCATACAATTTGCGCGAAGTGATGGGAGAGCCTACTCATATCGTATCCCCCTGGCGGGTGGGTGACTCGTAATCAGCGGCTAAGTCCCGGGGAGTCCTTTTCTCGGAAACTGGCCCTACTTCCGTCCGGCTCTTCGCGTCACGTGAGATCTTCCCGGCTGACAACTCGGTATATCCAACCGCCCATCCAGGCCTGGGGTTCATGCTGGCTGCCCGGCAGGGAGGTGTATCATCGCACCTGTCATGCAATACGGCAGTCAATTCCAAAAGAAGGGAGAATCAACATTGAGCCGCTTTGTGCTTGGATTGGTTGGCATCGTAGGAATTGGATTCGGGCTCCTCACCGGGGCCAATGGCGTCTCTGCTCCGCAGCAACCTACACCCTCCTCCTCCGTGCAATACTTGGACGGCGGCGCGGCCCTGAAAGAGCGCGCCTACTCTCCGGCCGTCATTACCAGAGGCGGGAGAATCATTTGGCTCGCGGGCCAAACCACCACCGCGGACTTGAACGGTAAATCACTTGCGGGCGATTTCCTGGGTCAAGCTAGGACGGACTTCGCATTGATGGATCGCACCTTGAAGCGCAGCGGAGGAAGCCTCCAGAACCTGGTGACCATGACCGTCTTTATCAACGATCCTCGGAATGGCGACCCGTTCGTGAAATTGCGCCACGAGATGTTCCCGGACGGCAAGTTCCCGGCAAGCGCGTTGATTACTGTTTCTAACTTCGCACAGCCGGGGATTCTCATTGAAATTCAAGGCGTGGCTGTCATCGGCGAGTAAGGGTCCTGCGAGCTGCACTCCTGGACGCTGTGTCGCTGGTTACGAGGCCCTCTGGCAACGGGACCGTGAAACGCGAGACGGGCCGTGGCAGCGAGGGCTTGAGATTCCAGATGGCGGTGCCACTGATCGCCGCACCTAACAGCAAGGTTCCCAAGCTGAAGAGGAGCGCCCGCCGCCCGAGCGAACCGGCGCGTTTCGTTGCGGGAATCGGGATCGCGGTGACCTTCGAACCGGCTTCGGCGATCTGTCCAATCCGGGGGTATCCGTTTATTACTTTTTAGTAAATCGCAATCACTCCTGAAGCAATCAGTTTGACGATGTAATTTCAACCGCAGGAATTGTTCCCATTTGTCCGGCGAGTTCGGAGTTCTTTTGCCGAAGTTTTCTTAATCAACGATTGCGGGAGAATTCGTCAATTCACAGGGCAGGCGGGGAAAAAAAAGAGAGGCACCTGGCAGAATCACAAGCGCCTCCCCTACAGCTCAATCAATTTGTACCGTACCTCACTGGATCACCTCCTTCTCGACAAGAATGTCGATGCCCCCATTATAAAACCATTCATCCAAACAGCCAATCGGCATTTTCGGCTGCCGCGATACCTAAGATGCGGTAGTCAGTTACCGATGAGACCGTTCCTCGGGAGTTGGCCGCCGGAACCGCGTGATACCCTTGAGGGCCAGCGCTAGCGGCAAATTTGTTGTGTCCAGGGCAGGAGAAGCGTACGATGCGCAAGCCAGAGGTCCAAATCGGAAATTCCGGTTAGATGGATCTATTTTCAAAAAGGAGCGCAAAAACATGGGTTCAATATCGAAGGTGAGTAGGAGAGGTTTGATGAAGTGTGGGCTCGCCTCTGCGGCGCTTCCTGTAGTTTCGGAGCTATTAGGTTCGCCCGCCACCGCCCAGGCGCAGGCGAACGCTGAAACGTCATTTGCAGCCATCCCAGGGCAGAAGGGCGTACAGGACGTCTTCGGGGCCTATGATGTGGACCCGAATTGGCCGCAACCCTTGTCGGCGTTGCCTGGCAACGAACAGTGGACCTGGGGATCGGGAGAAGGTGTTTTCGCCGAGAACCCCGACCGCGTCTTCATCCTCCAGCGCGGCGTACTGCCGAACATCAAACGGCCGAAGGAAATTGACCTTCCTCAACTGGGGCCGAGCCTCGGGTTCCCCATCGGCCGTCTGCCGTGGCGCGACGCCACATCGGCCAGTCCGCCAGGCCCGCTGGATGGCCCAAACCACGGAACGGAAAATGTGGACTGGCGTTGGCAGAACTGCATCGTCGGGGTGAACGCCAAAGGGGAGATCAAAGAGACCTGGCCGGAGTGGGACAGCATGCTGCGCCGGCCTCATGCGATTTACATCAACCCATACGACAAGGACAAGTATGTGTGGCTGGTGGATGACTACCGGCACGCCATCTTCAAGTTCACTCACGATTTGAAGAAGTTAGTGCTGACGATCGGGACACCCAACCAAATGGGCGCCGACGCCACACACTTCTCTCGACCCACTTACCTCGCTTGGCTGCCGGACAGCACGATGTTCGTGGCGGACGGATACGTCGGCACGCGAGTCGCGAAGTTCGACAAGGACGGCAAGTTCATTAGCGACTGGGGTCAGAAGGGAACGCCTCCCAACGAGACGCGTCCAGGCTTCCTCAACGGCGTGCACGGAGTAGCCGTTGACGTTCCGAGCGGGCGGGTTTTCGTCAACGACCGGTACAACCATCGCGTCCAGGTCTTCGACGCCAACGGCAAGTTCGTTAACATGTGGAAAGTGGGCGATCCGCCGTCCGACGTGCATTGCCTCCACCTGGCTGCGGCCGACCGACACCTCTGGCTGTTCGATCGCGGCACCAACAAAATGATCAAGTACGACCTGGATGGCAACTTCCTATACTCCTGGGGCACCTTCGGCGATTTCCCTGGAGGATTCTGGGGCGTGCATGGGATGCACGTGGACCAGGAGGGCAATTTGTACGTTGCCGAGGTGGACAACGGACGAGCGCAAAAATACATACCCAGGAAGGGCGCGAACCCAGCGATGTTAATCGGCCCGGGGGCCAAGCCGGTTTGGTCATAAGATTTAATTGCTAACTTAGTATATTTTGTGCCGCTATGGCGCCGGGCCTGAGATCGGTTCGCGACGGCTGACTGGTACGCTTCCGGCGCCCAGAGGTACCAGTCGATTCAATCCAAGCCGCGTGGGTACAGGGCCACATTCCGACAATCTCGCTTCTCGGGCGGTATTGGTTTCGCGTAAGCCGAGGCTTTGAAAAAAAAAGGGCCGAACGGGGTATGTATCCGACCCCGGAGTGTAGAGGAGCAATGTTCCCTTTTTGGTTGAGCTGACCCCCAGCCGCAGCCAATGGTACGACGCGCATGAGGGAAAGGTGCGACAGCCCTCGTCCCCGCCTCAGCTCACCGTGGCCCGGAGCGCGAACGGCGCTCCGGACTGCGCGCCCACAAGGGGCTGGTCAGTCAGCGGACGCCGAGCGTTCCTTAAGATGCAGTGGTATTTCATGGACCTGCTCGGCCAAGTTCACCTGCTGTGAGCAGCGAGCGGGCAATAGCGCTCCATGAAACCGGTAACCGTTTGGCCGGACCATTCGTCTATGAGGTTGTGAGATGGCTTAGGGCGGCGGCGACATTCACATCACCGGTCGGCCAGATATCCATCCCAACGGAGGCTTTGGAAAATGAAAAATAAAGCAGTCGCACTGTGTTGTGCAGCGCTGTTCGCAGTAGTCATGGTCGCCCAGGCCCAAACGCCTGCCAAGGTTGCTGGGACGTGGGAGATGACCAACCAGGGCCGCAACGGAGTCCAGACCAACACACTGACCATTACGCAAGACGGCGGCACTCTCAAGGGCACCATGAAGGGTATGAACGGCATGGATATCCCGCTGGAAAATGGCACTGTCAGTGGAAACAGCATCGACTTCACCGTGACGCGAATGGGGCGCAACGGCGAAGTGAAAGTGGAATACAAGGGTACGGTTGACGGCAATACGATGAAGGGCACCTTCATGCAGGGCGAGAACTCGGTAGACTGGACCGCAAAGCGTTCCTGATAATTCTGCTTCGCCGCAAAGGCAACTTCAAAACTCCCGGGTGGCCCAGTAGCCCGGGAGTCCTCTCATCGGAATCTGGCTCGGAACAGATTTCCACTTACCGATGAGACCGTTTCTCGAGCGGAATCCAGCGCAGCCCGAGATGTATCCACGGTCACAAAGAACTGTTGGATCCGGATTCTCTTTTTACGCATCTTCGGCGGCCAGCTCGTCCAGCGCTGCCGCCGCCTTAGTTAAGTTGTCAACCCCGAAGACCAGCAGCGCCAGCGTCGAGCCCGGCTCCTGTCCGCAATAGCTGTAGTCAATGTTGATCTGCTTTTCGCCCAACCGCATGGCTGCGCGGCCCAACTCACCCGGACGGTTCGCCAGCCTGACTACGGCGACCTCCGTCTCCTCGAAGATCATGCGCAGGCTGCCCAGCATCGCCTTGGCGCTGGCCGGATCATCCACCAGGAATCGGACCAGGCTCTCGCGCTCCTCGACATAGGATTGAAAAGCCAGGATGTTCACTCCACGCTCCGCCAGGCCGAGGAAACACTTCCCCAGGGCGCCCGGTTTGTCTTCAATCGTTACTGTAAACTCCTTTGCCTTCGCCATGTGAATTGACTCCCTTCCTTTCCGCGACACCGGCAACCGGCATCGCAGCCTCTCTCAGACGAGTCCAGGTAAATAGGCCGGAATTTTTCTTTGAATCCAGTAAGGATTCTATCTCACACTTCGGTCTTTGTAAGGGTAGTTGCTTCTCGATTCATGATGAAGGTAGGCGGACGTGAACCGCAAGTCCAATTGAAACGTCTTATCCTGCGCATAAGAACTTGCTCGGATTACGGGCAGGGTATTCCATTACGAGTCTTTCCGCCGGCCGCGCGTGGACAAGCTGCTGTAGTGTCACGAGGAATAGAGCAAAGGCGGATCTCCATAGACAGTCGGCGCGTCTGTTTGATAGCCTCTGCGGCATTGCAGCCTGGTGAAGGTATAATTGCGCGTTGATCCGATGGAGCCAGTTTTCGTTGGCAAAGTTTCCGCGCCTGATCTTGCGAGTTTTTGTTCGCGGATCGAGCGGCGTCTATCGCCCATTGCAAGGAGGAGTCATGCAGCCACTCAGAATTCGTACGATCCTGGGTTTCGTGAGCGCGGTTGGTCTCATTTCCTCGATGGCGTTCGGGGCGACGATCACGGGCAAGGTAACGGGGCCGGATGGCGCGCCATTTCGCGCCGCCTTCGTGCAGGCTCGAAATGCGAAGACCAGAGTGACGGTCATCGTGCTTTCCGGAAACGATGGGAAGTACCGCGTGGAAAATCTGCCCGCCGGCAATTATCAGGTGCAGGCGCGATCCATTGGTTACCGGTCCGATGCGAAGAGCGGAATTTTCCTTGCCGCGAACCAAAACGCCACTTTCGATTGGACTCTGCAAAAGCAGATGGTGCACTGGGACGAAATTCCGATCATTCAGGGCATCGACCTGTTTCCTGACGGGCCCGGCAAAGATAAGTTTGCCCGCTGCGGTTCGAGTTGCCACGGGTTCGAGCAGTTCATCAACGTCCGGCGGGACGAGAACGGATGGCGCGAAACCCTCAAGGACATGATGTCTACAAGAATCGGCGGCAGCGTCGTGTACGGCACGATCAAGAGCGACCAGGACGTCAATGAAGTCGCGGCCTACGCCGGCAAGATTTTCGGCACGGGGCCGGGCGCGCTTCCGGAATCTCCGGCCGATCTTCCCGGGTATGTGGATTGGATGAAGCAGTTCAGCGACCAGGCGCTCAAGATTGTGTACGTCATCTACGAAATGCCGCCGGGCCGAATGACCTGGGACGCGAACCCGGATAAAGACTGCAACATCTGGTGCCCGTATTTCGGGACGGTGAATGGCGTTGGCCGGTTGAATCCGGAAACGGGGGAGCTGCAAGAATATTTGTGGGAGAGCCAGCAGCCGCGAGTGGGCACGCGCTCGGTGCAGATGACGCACGATGGAGTTTCGGCGTGGGTCGTGGAAGAGGGCGGAACGCTGGTGAAAGTCGATGTCAAGTCCGGCAAGCAGACCAAGTACAAAGGGCCGGGCAGGACGATGAACACGGTGCGCGAAGATCCGAACGGAATCTTGTGGGTTTCGGGTACGCCCTACTCCTACCGCTTTGACCCCAAGACTGGAACTTACACGGAACTGAAAGATGTTCCCGCCACGTACGGAGCGAATCTCGATAAGGCCGGCAACATCTGGTTCGACGAGGCTGGCGGACAAGGACGAATTTTCAAGGTGGAATATAAGACCGGGAAAGTCACTACCTGGACGCCGCCGCCGCAGCCCGGTTCGCGTCGCCGCTTTCAAGTCGATGCGAACGGAATCGGTTGGCTGGCCCAGTACGACAGAGGACAGATCGTGCGGCTGGACACGGAAACGGGCGCCTTCAAGGAATACCAGTTGCCCGGTGAACAGCCATCGCCGTATCCCATCGGAATCGATACGACCAACCAGGTTTGGTACGCCTCGGGGATCATGGACACGGTTGGGCGTTTGGATCCTGCCACCGGAAAAATAACCGAATATCCTGCTCCCGCCGTAGGCAACGGAATGAGGGAACTCAACAACGATCCGAAAGGAAGAATGTGGTTTGCTTCGCCGGGGAACAATACAGTGGGCTACATGTATCTAGCGAAGTAGGTTTAAGTAGCACAGGCTTCAGCCTGTGGGTTTTCGTTGCAGAAAGGCGGCCGCGCTCCGACTAACCCCCACAGACTGAAGTCTGATGACATAACGAAGTCGGCCTCACGACGATCCGAGTAAACTGTGTGCTGTCCAACGCGCAGAGCTCGGGTCGAAGGAGGCCGAGATGCGAATTATAGGATGCGATTTGCACGCGCGACAACAGACGATTTCGATGGTGGACATCGAGACGGGGGAAGTGACCGAAAAGACGCTGGCGCATGAAGGCGAGGCGGTGCGGGAATTTTACGCCGCGTTGCCCAAGCCAGTGTTGGTCGGGTTGGAAGCGACGGGATCGATGTTCTGGTTTTTGCGGCTGCTGGAGGAGTTGGGGATCGAGTACCGAGTGGGACATCCGGCGGCGATTCGCAAAGCGGAGACGCGGAAGCAAAAACACGACCGGCGCGATGCGGAGTTGATTCGGCGGCTGTTGGTGGAGAAGCGGTTTCCGCAGATCTGGCTGCCGACGAGCGAGCAGAGGGATCTGCGGACGTTGCTGCAGCACCGGCACCAGTTGGTGCGGATGCGGGTGATGACGCAGAACGGGCTGCAAGGGCTGGCACTGAGCCAGGGATTGCGGCGCGGCAGCAAACTGTGGAGCCAAGCCGGCCAGCAGGAACTGAAGGGACTCGGGCTGGCTGGATTTGCGGCGACGCGGCGAGAGCAGTTGCAGGAGCTGCGTCAGGAACTGAACCAGCGCCTGCAACAGCTGGATCAAGCGGTGCGGGAGCAGGCCGAGCAGCGAGCCGGGGCACGGTTGTTGTTGAGCCACCCGGGCGTGGGACCGACCACAGCGCTGGCCACGGAAGTCTTCTTGGGAGACGCGCGGCGATTTCCCAACGCCAAAGCGGTGGCCAGTTACGTGGGGATGATTCCCAGCGAACACTCCAGCGGCGGCAAACAGCGGAACGGAAGTTTAAGCAAGCAGGGCAATCCGCTGCTGCGGTTGTTGTGGGTGGAAGCGGCGCGAGCGGCGGCACGCAAGGATGCGCGGTTGAAACAGTTTTATCGTCGCAAGTTGGTGCAGAAAGGTCTGGGCAAGGCGGTGGTGGCCACAGCGCGAAAGCTGGGCATTCGGCTGTGGATCATGATGCGCGACCAGATCGATTACACCGAGTTCTGCCGGCGGGCAGAACAACGGTGTCCCCATGCGGGAATGCCTGAGTAGCACAGTGGTCATGCTGTATTGACCGGGAGTCTGATGAGGCCACCCGCCTCCCCGAGTTGCGGGGAGATCGAATAACTCCTCATGGTCTGAAATGATCGGAGAGATGTTTGGTGGGTACACCGAATTGAGGAACGCAATGGGGCCCGAGCCTGGCTTGGACACAAAAATTCACCAGCGAAGACCACTCGGTCCCTCACGAGAATCAACCAGGGAAGCGAGATACTTGGGGTGCGCCCAATCAGGTTCATTCCCAGCGCTCGATTCCCCTTGACACGGCCGACTTTGTTAGAGATGTGCTACTTAGGGCTCTGCCCCGCCGCAGGCATTCTGATCCGATTGGTAAAAGCGTCTTCTTCTTCCGGAATGCAGAAGAGCTCCTCCATATAGGCTTTCTTTCCCGTAAGCAGCTTGTAGCTTTTCATATCGCCCACCCAAGTGGCCGTGTAAGCTTTGGGATCCTCGACGACGAGCTGGAGTGACATGGTGTTGCGATCCACGCGCTTGTAACGCTCGATCAAGTGCATGTCTTCGCTGTGCGGATCGCCGTAAAAATCGAGCCAACTTTTTTCATTGAAGCCGATCGTATCCACGACGAAGGTGTCTCCGTCCCATTTGCCGATCGAATCTCCCATCCAGGTGGGTTCCAGATCCTTGGGATGGCTTCGCCCGTCCGTCCAGATTTGGCGCCAGGCATGGTCGCGCTCGAAGAACATGAAGACGCGGTCCGGCGTCTGAAAGATTTCAAACGGCTGCGGGAAAAACAGGAGTCGTGGAATCCCGGTCGGATTGCATTTCAGAATCGGATCATTCCCGCCGCCTTGCGCTTTCGGGCCGTACCCTGGCTTCGCTTCATCGTATTTCGCCTTTGCCCAGGGCGTCATCGGAGGGTGGTCTTTGCTCGGAGTCGCGTAGATGCCCTGGCCGGGGATGTTGGCAAAAAATTCCCACATTCCGGACAAGTCATGAGGATCTGCGGGAGCCGAAACATTGTTCTTTGCCGCAGGGGACTGTTGGCTGGGCATCTGAGCGTGAATTAGCGTGGGCAAAGCCGGTATCGCCGCCAGCGCGGCAATCCAAGTAATCGTCACGATTCGTTTTCGCATCCTGAAGATTCTCCCTTAACTCAGTTTCCAGTTTTCAAGCGTTCCGCTTTGGCCTGCGATTCGCTTGCCGTAGCCGCGTTCAATTCTCCAGTTCCTGCAGGCCCAACACTTTGCCGTCGGGCAGCACGAGCTTGCGGAGAAAGCCCACGGGCGCTCCGCTCTTCGCCGGAATGAGGGTAATGGAAACCTGATCGCCGGCCTTCACGCTGTCTTTTGACCAACCGGCCCGCACCAGTTTGCCCGGGCTATAAGTCTCCACGCTCCAATGCACGACGCTGCCTTTGTCGTCCTTCACATCCAAATAAATTTGGACGTGCGGGTTGGTCCACGCAAATTCCGTAACAGCTCCCTTGATCGTGATTGGATTTTCGTTGTCATACGAGGCGTTGCCGTGGTGCGCCCAGAGAGGGATGCCAACCAGCAGAAGTGCCGCAGCCGCGGCCAAAATGTTCAGGCGATATCTTTTCATTTCATGCTCCCGATACGATTTCGTCTGGTAAGTGAATGTCATACGGCCAGCTTTCCGCAAAACTCATTTTTTTGTGCGCCGCAAATGAGCCCTGTCCTTTTCGTTCTCCTCGCAAGAATACGACATGATTTCCGTATTCTGACGCGCGATCGGCAACGTGATGGACCACGGCTCCGTGAAAAATTTGGGATCTTCAAATGTGACGGTCCATTTGATGCTGTTATTGTCCATCTTTTGGAACCGTTCGACCAGATGTAGCTGGTCGCTGTGCTCATGGCCCGCCGTGTCGAGCCAGGTCCTGTCGTCGATCCCGACGGTGTCTACTACCAACGTGTCTCCGTCCCATTTGCCAATGGAATCTCCAAACCACGTCGAGTCGACATCCTTCGGGTGGCTGCGTCCGTCCGTGTGAATGATGCGAAAGGTGTGCTGGTTCTCGAAAAGGATTGTGAACACGGAAGGGGTCTGCACGATCTGGAAGGGCATGATTCCCGCTTGAATGCCTCGCGCTGGGCCGATCGGCAGGCATTTGGTCAACGGGTCGTCAAACTCATCTTCTTTCGCAAATCGCTCTGCTCCATACGCCGTGAACGGAGGTTGATGACCCAAGGTCTTCGAGATGTCCGGCGTGAACGGCGCGGACCACACCCCATTTAAGTCCGGCGGGGCCGCCGCCTGAGGATTCCCAGACGCTGCGTGGCTGCCGCATGCAATCACGAAAGGCAAAACGAGAAACATAGATGCGCCGCAAACGATCGGGGCGCGGAAATAATTCTTCATGATCGGTCTCGGTTCCACCCTTTGTTCGCTCCCACTTTACTTCTTGCCGTCCGCGGCTGCCGAGCCATACGCATTCTGGGAGGCGCCTCCCGACCCGGCGGCGATTTCGCGTCCATCCGGAAGCTTGACGGTCGAGCAAGCCGCCAAATGCGGGCCGTCTTTGGCGCGAAAGCCCTTGACCGTCACCACATCGCCCGGCTTCAACGTGTCTTTTCTCCAGCCTTGCCGGTAGATCACGTTCGGAGGGCCGCCCTCGAAAGCCCAGTTCACTACTTTGCCGTCCTTGCCTTTCACATCCAGATAGAAATAAATGTGCGGATTCATGAACTCCATCTTGGTAACGACTCCGGTGAGCGTGAGGGGATTATCCCTGTCGAACTCCACGGAAAATCCATGGTGCGCAAAAACGGGCGCCGACACAGAGAGTAAAAAAAAGGCTAGGCCAAGAGTGACAGACGACGTGGTCTTCAAAATCGCACCTCGAAGAACGATCCCAAGCTTGTCTTCTTGTATAACTTAAGGAATCGCCCGGTCAAGCAGGATGATTTCGCGATTCGGCGCATCGCAAGCGTTGCATCTCTAACGGCCATCTCAAATATGTCCTGATATGACAGAAACGAAAACCTCCATGGGGCGAACCTTTCAGGGCTCATTCAAATTCACGTCTTCCGGCGCTGAAGGCGCGGACGGAAACTAGCCCAGGGCAACGCCCTGGGTTTTGGAATCGATGAATTGTGGTGCGCCCTGAAAGGGCGCAGGGATCCCTCCGCCCTTTCAGGGCGGAAGATAATATCTGCGCGCCACCCCCGGGGCGTTGCCCCGGGCTGGCATCCTCCGCGCCGTTGGCGCGAAAATTTGGGGGTGTTTTCAAGCGGGGGAAAACCGTCAATATGAGTTCTCCAAGACAACCACCAATCCATATCGGAAAAAATCAGGTGCGGGCACGCTTTGGCTGAACCAGCCGATTCGCGTCCGGGTACGGCAGCGTACCCTCGGTCATCAAGGTGAAAACACCTTCCTCGCGGAGTTGGCGGGCCATGCGCCCGAGAAAGCCAAGCGTTGCCCGCATCGGTCCTGACCCTACGCTCACGCGCGCGACGCCGAGTTGTTGCAGCTCCGCAATCGGCGGCGTGCCAACCGTCGCCAGGATGTTCAGCGGTCCGGCAACTCCGAGCGCCAATTGCGCGATGGTTTCCTGGTCCTTCACGCCGGGGGCGAAGAGCGACGGCGCTCCAGCGGCGTGATAAGCGTTCAGACGATCGATCGCGCGCTCCAGCCTCGTTTCCGCCGGGCCGATGCCGTACAGGAAAATATCCGTGCGCGCATTCAGCACAAAGGGGACGCCGGCGCTCGCGGCAGCCTGTAACACCGCGCGGATGATTTCGTTCTGACGACTGACGTCCGAGAGAAAATCGGGTTTCCCCTCGATTCCGTCTTCGAGATTCATTCCCACGGCTCCGGCGGCGATCACCTCTCGCGCTGTGTCCGCCACTTCTTCGGGAGTGCTTCCGAAGCCCGCCTCCATATCCGCGGTGACGGGCACCTCGACGGCTTCCGCGATGCGCCGCACGACGGCGAGCATTTCTTCCCGGGGAATTGTCTGGCCGTCAGGGTAGCCGAGAGCAAAAGCGACACCCGCGCTCGTGGTCGCAATCGCCGGAAACCCCGCTTCTTCAAACATCCGCGCACTCGCGACATCCCATGCGTTCGGCAGGACCAAAATTTTTGGGCCGTGATGAAGTTCGAGGAACTGGCGGGCCAGCTCTGCCTGAGTCTTCTTCGTCATATCCGAGCGATATTGTACACCGAACTTCCTGGCGGCTATTTTCGGGACGGCTTCTCGCTGATCTCACAGTTTCCTTCACACAAGAAATCTAAACCCCTAACCTTTGAAAATCAGAAAAGTTGGGGTGCCCAGCGGTTTTGTGTTTGCTTTTGCGAAATTGGTCTGTAATCTCTCCGAGGGTCATAATCGTCCGCGACCGATAGTCTGGCGGGAAGCGTTTGAATCATAGCGTAATGAAATTCAAAAGGGAGTGTGCCTCGTTCATGTGGAAGAAAATAGGAGTCCAGCTTTTCGCGCTCGCTGCGCTTCTCGCCGGAGTCACGCTGTCCGCGCAGAATGGCGGGCAGGTCATTCGGCTGGACCCGGCGCTGGACGCACTGATTCCGGCTGGCGCTCAGATTGAAAAAGTGGCGGATGGCTTCGGGTTTTTGGAAGGACCAGTCTGGGTGCATTCAAGCAGCCCGGGCTATTTGATTTTCAGCGACATTCCTGCCAACGTGATCGACAAGTGGAATCCAGCGGACGGCAAAGTTTCGGTTTTCCTGGCGAAGAGCGGATTTGCGGGCGCCGATCCCGGCGACGCCGGCTACCAGCTGAATAACGGGCATGCTGTCGTCACGCTGTATGGTTCCAACGGGATCACGCTGGATAAGCAGGGCCGGGTCACTTACTGCCAACACGGAGATCGCGGCGTCATGCGACTGGAAAAGGATGGAAAGCGGACCATTTTGGCGGATCGTTACGAAGGAAAGCGGCTTAACAGTCCGAATGATCTGGTCTACAAGTCCGACGGATCTCTTTATTTTACCGATCCTCCCTATGGCCTGCGCAAATTGGCCGACGATCCTAGGAAAGAGTTGCCTTTCTCAGGCGTCTATCTTTTGACGAAAGGGAAATTGCAAGTGGTCAACAAGGATTTCCAGGCGCCGAATGGCCTCGCTTTCTCGCCGGATGAAAAGTATCTGTACATCGATGACTCGGCCTCCAAAACGTACTGGCGCTTCGATGTGCAGCCCGACGGCACGCTCGCCAATAAAAAGTTGCTGATCGATATGTCCTCGAGCAAGGAAGCAGGCGTGCCCGACGGAATGAAGATCGATCAAAAAGGAAATATTTACGGCGCGGGCCCCGGTGGCATTTGGGTCTTGACGCCGGAAGGAAAGCATCTCGGGACCATCCGGCCTCCCGAAAATCCCGCCAACTTGGCTTGGGGAGACGCGGACGCGAGTACACTTTACTTCACGGCCGTCACGGGACTTTACCGGCTTCGAGTCAATATCCCCGGCATTCGGCCTTGAAGCGCTTAGAGGAGATTTGACGATGAGGCAAATTCAGGTGGCAGCGCTTGCGTTGATCCTGAGCTTGGCGCCGCCGGCATTCGGTCAAACGAAAAACGCCGCGGCTCCAGCCGGCGGCGAGGACTGGACAGCGCTGGATCATAAATGGCTGGACTCCGAAAGAACCGGCGACCTGGATTACCTGGAAAAATTCTTCGCCGATAGCTACGTTCTCGTACTTGCCAACGGCCAGTCCTACACGAAGAAGGAGTGGCTCGGAATCCTGAGGGGCCCCGATCGTCCCACGCTCCTGGTGCTCGATCCCGAAAATATCCAGGTTCATGTTTTTGGGAACGTGGCGATACTGACCGATCACACCACGATCAAAGGCCACGACAGCAAGGGCAACAGCCTGGACGGCGAGTACAATGTTTTCCGTGTGGTTATAAAACAGAATGGTATTTGGCTGGCGACCGGCGTCGTGATGAATCCGGACCTGACAAAGAAATGAGCCGGGCCCGCATTGCGTGGCGCCGGCGTCTCGCGGGCGATTTTAGGGACTGGCGGGCCAAGGAAAAACCGCCGGCGGGACGCCGGCGCCACGTGATTCCGGCCCGAGTTGTTTCAGGAGGGAGACAATGACACGCACGTACAGCTTGGCCGCGACTACATTCCTTATCATCGCGTCAGGCGCCGTGGCCCTGGGACAGGCGCCGAAAAAGCCGGCCGCGGCAAGTGAAGACGTCGCCGGCACGGTCGCCATTCTGGACCACGTCTGGCTCGATGCAGCGCACAATCACGACGGCGAGACCGCGGCGTGGCTTTTCGCCGACAACTTTGTGGAAATTCACCCCGGCGGAATTCTCGTAAGTAAGCAGCAGCAGGTCGATATGATCGCGAATACCCAACTCGGTGACCTCGCCATCCAGTCCAGTGATATTCAAGTGAGGTATGCATCGCCGGATGTTGCAGTTCTAACGGACACAACCACGATTCGAGGCAAGCAGGGTGAGACCAACTACGATGGCCAGTACCGCGTGATGCGCGTTTTCGTGAAGCAGCACGGCCGTTGGCGCGCAGCAGGCGCAGGCATTGCGCGCATCACAGCTCAATAAGAGTCTTCCCGTCCGCCAGCCGCATAATTCGCGGGTTTGTGGCGCAGGCTTCAGCCTGCGGGGGTTCGTCCTTGCAAGGCTTAAACCCCACAGGCTGAAGCCTGCGCCACATGCCTGAAAAATCCGGCCCGGTGTTACTGCAATCGCGAAATACCCAAGCGCTCGGCGAGTTCATCCAGAACCTTGCGCTGTCCGTCGCCGAGCGGAACGCCATGCGCCATCCGCTCGCGGTAAATTTGCTCCGAGCGCTCCCCCGGCAGCCGAACTTCGTCGACGCCTGGCAGCGTCGGAGACGACTTCATGACGTCCCACACTTCGTCCACTTGCTCCTTGAAGGTCTGCACGTCCGCGAAAGCCGCGATATTCACCGCCACGATGGACTGCCCCGTGTTGCTTGGCGTTTTCGAGTCCACGGTGTAATCGACGACGTCCCGGCCAAACGCGGCGCCGTTCAATGTTCCGGCCAGTAAGCCGATCATGAGCGCCAACCCATATCCTTTCGCGCCGCCGATGGGAACAAGGAAGCCCTCGCTCGCGCGTTTCGGATCGGTCAAGGGTTTTCCTTGCCGGTCGATCATCCAGCCTTCCGGCATCGGCTCGCCGCGCTGCGCTTTGAGTCTGATTTTGCCGAACGCGGTGTTCGTCGTGGCCATGTCCAGAGTGATGACCGGATGTCGCGAGGCCGGCACGGCGATAGCGATGGGATTGGTGCTGAGCAGCGCCTCGGTCCCTCCCCATGGCGGCAGAAGATTGGCGTTGCCCACGCAGAAATACAATCCGATCATGTCCTGCGCCGCGATCATTCGCGGATAAAGCTGCGCCGGGCCCGCATGATTACTGCGGCGCGTTCCCACCCAACCGACGCCGCACTGGCGCGCCTTTTCGATCGCCAATTCCGCCGCGCGCTTCATGACCAGATGGCCCAACGCGTTGTCGCCGTCTACGAGAGCCGTGCCAGCCTGGCTCGTCACGACCTGAATGTTGGGCCGCGGATTGACGGCGCCGCTTTGGATCTGCTTCACGTACTGCGGCAGACGGAAGACGCCGTGCGCGTCCCCTCCGCGCGCGTCGGCCTCGGCCATCAAAGCGGCCACCCGCCCGGCGTCTTCAGGGGGAATCCCCACGGCCGCCAGCGCTCGCGTGATGAATTCCACAAGTTTTGCGATCTCAATGAGTAGTTGACTCGCCGCAGGTTTTGCACTTTCGCTCATGCTTCTGCTCCTCAATCGCTAGGAAGAGTGATGGTTGCTGTCGCACGCCCGCATAATACTACGCCCATAATTATTCCTAGAATTGAGTCAGCTGCGCGAGACGAAAAAGGATTGACACTGTGCCGTTAGCCGCGGTATGCATGGCCAATTCAGGTAACTGGCAGAGGGCAATAAAAAGCCATCAACCGCGCCGATTTCTGCAATACTTGGATGAAAGCGCGTCCAGCGAAGATCCATTCCGGAGGTTGCATGAAAAGTGAGCAATTCACGCGCGGTGCATTGACGATCGGTTTCTTGCTGATCTCGATCCCCCTATGGGCGCACCACGGCGCTTCGGAATATGACATGACGAAGATCGTAACTCTGCGCGCGACAGTCACGGAACTGCAGTTCGTCAATCCCCACACGTTGCTCACCTTCACCGTGAAAGACGAAAGCGGCAAGACCAGTGAATGGGAGGGCGAACTCCCGAGCCCGAATCTCCTGTCGAGGAGAGGCTGGAGCAGGAGCACTCTCAAACCCGGCGAACAGGTCACTGTCATAGGAGCTCCGGCCAAAAACGGCGAAAAAGGGATGCAGGTGAAAAAGTTGGTCTTCCCCGATGGCCACGAACTCCCGGGAACCGTATTGCCGCCGGATTCCTCCAAATGAGAATTCTAACAAGCTGCGGAAAAACTCGAAATTTTGTCATTCCGAGGCACGCCGTTTGCCGAGGAATCTCTCTTTCCTTGGGTTTAAATCACAGAGAGATTCCTCGGTCGCCGCGGCGACCTCGGAATGACAAAATAGACTACTTTTTCCGCAACCTGCTATGGATCGTTTCGCTTGTATGTGCGGCGCTGATCATGTTCTCGTCCGCCCTGCCGGCGCAAACTCCAACGGGGAGCCAGAAGACGGCGCATACCGGGGATTTGACCGGAGTTTGGTATCCGTCCTCGGTAAACACGTTCAACTTCATCTGGACCGACGCGCAAGGCCAGCACTTGAACGCCCTTCCTCTCACTCCCTGGGCCGAGGGGAAATTCAAGGGCAACCATCCGATCGGCGGCGAATATACGGCGCTCACCTCCAACGACCCAAATTCAGAGTGCCTTCCCCCCGGCGTGCCGAACATCTACACCCACGCCTATCCCGTGGAAGTCCTTCAGGTTCAGGGCCGCGCGATCATGTTTTTTGAATACGGCCACTTCGTGCGCCAGATTTTCACGGACGGCAGGGAACATCCGAAAGATGCCAATCCGACCTGGATGGGCGACTCCACCGGCAAATGGGAGGGAGACACGCTGGTGGTCGATTCCACCGGCTTCAACGACAAAACCTGGCTGGATGTTGCAGGGCACCCGCATTCCGAAGCTTTGCACATTGTGGAGCGCCTGCGGCGAGTGGATCACGACACGTTGATGATCGACATCACCCTCGAAGACCCGCAGGCCTACACGGCCATCTTGAAGACCCAGCGAAAATACATCTTGAAGCCCGGCTGGAACATCATGGAGTACATCTGCGAAGACACCCGCGTGAAGTTCGATGATTTCGAAAAGAAAGTAGGCGCCAAAGGGACCAAGACCGCCGATGCCACGGTGGAATCAGGATCCTCCCAATCCATCGTGGGCGATTGGAAGGGCACAATCACCCTGGCGGATGGCCGTTCGTTGCCCGCGGCATTTTCCTTTTCCGCGTCCTCCAATGGCTTGCTGACGGTGGCCGACCCCTCCGTATCCATGAACCTTCAGTTTCGAAACGTAGCGGTAGCCGCCGGTGGAATCGTCACAGGCCTCACCTCCGATCAAGTGAATTTTCTCGGGAAACTTTCGGCCGATGGCAAGCAAATGACCGGAGACATTATCTTGCCAAGCGGAACCGGCCATAAAATCTCAATGAGCCGGCCTTGAAAACAGAGAACGAAAACCCAAACCATTCACAAAAAAGTAAAGGAAACCTGCACCCCTGTGGAACCCTCAGTTTGGCTGGTTCCATCTGTTAAATAGTGCGCGTAAGTTTGTTAGTAAATGACCGAATGAAGCTTCGTTTTGTCCTGCGCGCGCAAGGTCCATTTGTTGAACAATGTCAGTTACGAATTCTCGGCCTCCGAGTAGAGGTCTTATTCCTGACCGGGCGATTTCCATGGAGAGAAGATTCTTGTAATGTCCCCGCTCACATTTCAGCGCAGGTAAGTTGCAGCCCCTACCAAATACAGCTCGGAAGGCGTTTGCGTCCAGCATCATCCATCGTTCAATGTGGGGGTCCGGGATGGCATAGACCATCAAATACTCAAATTGAGGAAATCTTCTGGCTACCTTTTCTAAAATTGCTTTTCGATCAACGTATCCTGCACAATTGGCGTCAGTGGCAGCGAGAATCGCGTCAGGAAGTGGCTCTTTGTCATTTCCCAAATCACGGAGGAATACCCCGAACTCATAGTGCATCCGCGCGATTCCTCCGCGGACGCTGTACGGTCTTAGTGAAACCTGCACTTCATATTCTTCTGAAAGTCGATGCACCAAAACAGTAAGAAAGTCCTCGTGAAAGGTGTCCTCCGCAAAGAGAACAATATTAGGCATCAAAGTCCCCGCGGAGCACGCGGTCGGAAACTGGTAGGCGTATTTCGTTTTCCTCTAAGGCATCGTCTATGTCGGATCTTCGACCCAACGGCCCCCAAGATTTAAAGGGCTCAATAACTGTGGCTCCCTCTTCCTTGCGGCAAACGAACAAGAAAGCGTCGGGTATGAGATCAAGGAGGACCGGCGAATGCGTGGTCACTATTAATTGAGTTTCACCAGTTGCGATGCTGTTTTTGAGGAGATCGGCAATAGCACTAATTCGTCGTGGGTGGATACCGTTTTCTGGTTCTTCAAATCCAATCAGGGCTGGAGCCTGTTCAACGCCACTGAGCGCAAGTAGGCCTAAAATTCTGAGCGTTCCCTCAGAGACAACCCTTGCTGGAACCGCAATCCCTCGTTCCAGGAGACTAAGCTCAACTTCTCCCATCTTATTCACTTCAGGTCTGATCCCGCTAATCGAAGGGATAATCGTTCGAAGTGCCTTTTCAACCGCATCAAATTGTCGAGGCGCAAGATTTTTCAGAGTATTTAGGTACGCCGCCAACTCCTCCCCCATCAGACCAATGTGGCGTACCTCTTTGACCGCAGTTACCGCGCGCATCCTTTCACGTGGCTCGAAATAGAAGAAGAGCCAACTTTCCATTTCTCTCTTCAGGGCCGCCAAGTGAGGAAAGTGGGGAGGGTAATGCGGTTTAGAAATGATCGAATGATCCAGACCGCGCTCGAAATATGCGGGATGGGACTGCCCCTCCATCCGCAAGTGAATTCGCTGCCCGATTTTTTCCAGATATGGCTTTGGCTGCTCGATCGGTTGCCATCGTGCCCCTAGCGGAGCTAGATACTCGTTCGCGACCCTCAGCAGTCCCGACTTAGGGAGAATCTCAATTTCGATACTATATCTAAGATTCGTTCTGTGAATGTAATTCCTACCTGACTGAGTGCCGTTTTCAGAATCTTCCGACTTTCCACTTTTCATCTGGAAGATTTGCTGATTTACGTCCTTAATCGCGGTGGCCGAGAGCTCAACATCGGCCTCGATCGAGAAAACAGCGGTATCTTGTTCGAGAAGCGCTTCTATCCCTCCCTCTGGAAATGAGAAGGATTCTAGTGGCTTTCCGCGATAAGGAGATTCAAACGCTTCTTTTAACGTTCGGCTCGTAGTAACTCGAGAAAGAAGTTGGAGAGCATCCAGGAAATTACTCTTGCCCGCTGCGTTCGGCCCGGTGAGTACGGATAGCGGCTCCAAACGGACCTCTAAGTCCTTCAGAGACTTATACCCTTTGATGTGGATTCGCTTGATCATGTGCACGTTCCGCGTGACGGATCCGTTTTATCGGTACATGCCGTTCTAGGAAGTATTCCCTAACAAGTTGTGATTGTACCGGAACCTGTCCTTTAGATGACGGGTTTTTCCTATTCTTGCTGGTTGAGCGATTCAACCTTGAGCGGGGGGAAAGAGGTGGTGAGCGGACTCATTAGGAAATTTGGACGATTGCCAAGCTGGCCTCGAACGGCGGGGGTCTACTTCAATCCTGCTTGTGCCAACATCTCCAGAAATTGCCTTCGCGTTCGCATGTCGATCGATTGCGCGACCAGTTTTCCGTTGCGATCGTAGACGAAAGTTTTGGGAATTCCCTCGATCTGGAAGAGTTCGTTCACCTTTCGACCCGGATCGAGCAGGATGGGGTAGGTGACCTTCTGCTGCGCGATAAAGAGCCGCACTTTGCCTGCGTCTTCGTCGGAGATGGCCAGGATCACCAGGCCCTGATCCTTGAATTGCTGATAGAGCGTCTCGAGGTCGGGCATTTCCTTGCGGCAGGGCGGGCACCAGGTGGCCCAGAAATTCAGCACCACGACCTTGCCGCGCTGCGCCTTCAATGTCCATGTCTTTCCGCCCAGTTCCGCCAGTGTGAAGTCCGCCTGTTCGCGGAGCTCGTTGTCTGCTCCAATTTTGGAGACGGCTGCGGCGTATTGCGGGTCGTCCAGTGTCACTTGCACGTGTTCATAACGCACGAGTTCGGCGAGTTCGACGTAGGGCTGGGGAGGCCGGCCATTCTTTGCCGGAAGCGGCTGTTCGCGCAGCGCGGCGGCTAATGTTGTCGCTACCTCCTGCAACATCTCGTGGCCGAAATCTCCCTCGGTGGACAGCATTGCGAGACCGTTCGCTAGGCGCAGCTTATTCGGCGTCACAGGCAACTGTCGAATCTGAATGGCCAGATTTTTTGTAGTGCGCGCCCTGACGTCATCCGGCAGCGAGCGAAGACCGCCGATATGGTCCGCAACGGGTTTTTCCTGTTCGCTCCAGATGACCTGTTGCTCCTGCGCCCGCAAGGATGTAGAGCGAGGTAGAAGTAGCCCCGCCGCAGCAAGGAAAAGGCCCGCTGCGAGAGCAGCCGCGGCGCCTGGCAGGTGGCCGACTTTTCGCGTATTCTCCAAGTGAGCGTCCTTCACAGAGGTGATGATAACACTCCAGCACGTCACCGCTGAATTTTGGTTTTGACGTTTAAACCTAAGTTATTCTTATTGAGTGGCTTGCGCCCGACTTGTTGAACTCCGTTCAATCCAACTGAAGTTTGGCGCTTTCGAAGTCGCAAAAATCATCTACAATAGTCCCAGTGAAATTCAGAAACCAGTTTACGTGGCCTTGGTTCCGTGACGAAAAATCTGGGTGAATCTGCCGCTCGGAGATTTTTCCATGACACATGATATCGGGAATGAAAAAAAACAAGCTCACGAACTGATTGAACGTCTTCCGCCGACGCAGCTCTCTGCGGTGGTCGGTCTGCTCGAAGCCATGCTGGATCCGGTCTCCCGCGCCATCGCTGACGCACCCATCGATGAGGAACCCATCACACCCGAAGAAGAAAAGGCGCTCGATCAAGCCCGCGAGTGGCTGAAACATAATCAGGGCATCCCGCACGAACAGGTATTGGCGGAACTCGGGATCACGCAAGAAGAAATCGATCGATTTAAAGACCGTCCGTGAAGCGTATCGTCTGGACTGAACCGGCCAAGGCCGATGTCCGCCGATTGGACAAGCCCGTCGCCATGCGTATTTTCTCCGCCTTGCACCGCTTCGCGGAATCGGGCCAGGGCGAGGTGCAGGCTCTTGAGCAAAGGGAAGAACTCCGGCTTCGCATCGGCGACTATCGGCTTTTTTTCGTTTGCCCCGGCGCCGACACAATGGAGATTCGCCGAGTCCTTCATCGCCGTGAGGCCTATCGTTGACGCCTGTTTCGCCCTTCTTTTACGAAATAGCGCTCAAACAAATCGCGAGCTCGCTTCGCGCCTTCTTCCGTCATCACCACCGATTTTGCTTTGCTTTTCGGATCTGAGATGTGCCCCTTCTCGTGTAGCCGGTCCAGCGCTTCCCAGTCATGTCCTTTCCACGCTCGCAACGCGGATCCCTGTTCGAACAGGGTAAGGTTGAGCAGGGCCAATACCATGTCATCGACTTTGTCTTTGTCGTATTCCATAGGCGAGTGGCCAATTCTTTCGCGTTTTTTCCTTTGAGAAGCGCTCACACAAACTGTTGCGCGCGGCACACATCGAATCAGGATTACGTAATATTCGTCTGCGCGCTCAATGCGATTTTCCACCCGTCCCCGCGATTCAGAAACACGCGCAAATTCCAGGTGGTGGGTTTCGCTGACGGATTTCGCCCCTGAAATGCCTGCATGATCACCACGTCGCCGAAATCAAACATGCGCATGGACAGTACCGAGGAACCTCCAGAGCCCCCGTTCTCTCCATAGAGCTTGCGTTGCTCAGCCAATTCCTCAACATGCTGCAATTTGGGGATGTCCGATCGTGGCGTGAGCGTCTCGTGATTGTCGTCGGCATGGGCGGCCCAATCTTCCGGGTTGGGATGCCATTCGTCGTTCTTCAGGCGAAACCAGGTGGCTAAAGCCCCTTCTTCCACCGCGTTTTCAGGTTTGTAAGGCAGCGTCTTGCAAGGATTTTCGCAGACCTTGTCGGCTTCCGTGGGAGGACCGGGCGGCGCCGCGTAATCCGGCCTTTCCGCTGGAATGGGGATGTTCAGATAGACGAAGGCCTGCCAGCCCGCGGGATTTTTTACCCACAGATGCGCAAAGCGCTGGTTGTGGTGAATCCCCAACTGCCGCTCGACCTGGCCGAGAAAATCCACGGTCCGCACGTCCAGCCCGCCTTCGTTGTCGGCGGCGAACTGGGCCAGATCGTCGAGGACCTGCGCCTTCGTGTGTATTCTGCCGTTCGCCTCGACCCACTGGAAGCGATCATCCAGAAGAGCGGCAACTGCCTTGACATCGCCTTTTGTAAGGGCCTCCGCCAAACTGCGGTCGGCCTGACGGAACGCGGACGTGTCGTCGGCAGCGCCCAGCGGACGGCTCGACAGCGCCAGCAACCCTGCTCCGAACAACAACCCGGCGGCGAGCGCGCGTGCAAAGAAGCGTCTCATAGTATTTGTCTCCTTGCTGCCTGGATGAATCACGCCAGCTTTCGGCCGCGCGCTTGGAAGCCTTTTATAATGCGTGGCCCGTCCTTTCGCGTTATTCCTGTCGGCGGAAATCCACGGCCGGATGATACCACTCCAGCAGGCCAACACCGATCAGCGGGTTTGGTTTTGCCGGGCGCACGGCCACTTGTTCCCCTCCTGTTTTCGGCGAATGCCGGGCAGGCGCATGAAAGGAGCAAATCGATCGGGCCGTTTCCAACGGCGCAGAAATTCCCGATCCACCGGAAATGGTTATGAAGTGAATGACCAGGCTGGGAGCGGCGAGGAACAGGCAAAAAAGCGCGTAAAAAATTAGTCAGGCGCCCACCACACTGCCTTCCGACACTTTGGCGGAAAAGCTCCGCCCGGCAGGCGGCAAACCCTGAATCTGAACCAATTTCAAAGACTGGAATGGCTGCGAGGCCGCGTTCCTCGCTTTGAAGTTCTCGCTGGGAATCCCGGTTCGCGCGTAGGATTTTTCGCAGTCCTGGGAAGAAGGTCCGCGCATATTTCCTTCCATGTAGGCCAACCCCGGGCAACGCGTACAAGTTGCGCCATGCGTGCATTGGGAACACGATGGCATATCTCGCAGCGTGATGGAGCGAATCTCCTTGAGCTGCGGCGAATCGCGCCAAATATCCACAAACTTTGTGCGCCGTACGTTCCCGCTGGGCAGAGGAAACTGGACACAGGGATAAACATCTCCGTACGGAGAGACATAGCAAGCCGTGTGGCCCGCGCTGCATGGCAGCATGTCCAAGGCCTCTTCGTCGACGCCCTGCGGGGGAGCGCAAAATTCCTCCACGTTTCCGACCAGGGCTCCGTCCCGGAATACTCCCTGTAATGCGGCCTGATCCACATTCAACTTGAGGATGGACCTGTCCCCATCCATCATGGGGGTAATCGTTGGGTCCATAATGAACGTTGCATCCAGCTCGGCGGCCAGCGCCTTCACGCTCAGATAATCGGTGGCGTTTTGGACCATGAGCACATTCGCCATGGTGACGTGCAAGCCCTGCATCCGCAAGAAACGCACCGCTTCGATCGACTGCCGGAACGAGCCGGGCACCTTTGTAATGGCGTCGTGCACCTCGGCGCGATGCGAATAAATGCTGATCTGTATCGATTCCACGCCCAACTCGCGAAGGCGCTCTGCTTCCTTCTTCCGAATTAAAACTCCATTGGTCTTGAGTTTTACGCAGAACGTCCGCGCGCGCGCGTGCTCCAGGATCTCGAAAAAATCCCTGCGCATCATGATCTCGCCGCCACTGATGGTGAGATAGAAGACTCCGGCATCCGCCATCTGATCGAGGAGGCCTTTGATTTCCGCGGTCGTCATCTCTCCGTGATCGTCATGGTCGAGGTAGCAATGGATACATCGCTCGTTGCAGCGATAGGTCAAATCCAATTGCACGCTCAACGGAACGTTCAATTTGAGGGCCTTGGCGACCATTTCAACGACTAGACCAGTCATAGAGTCTCCCCGCGCGAACTGCTCGGCTGGGCAAGCGGCCGGTCGGAAAGCAGCAGAATGCCGTGCTCCGCCAAACCCTCGACGAGCGCTTCCGTATTCTTCAATGCCACTTCCAGCGCGATATCATATTGCGTGCAAATCTTATCCGCGACGATCTGGTCGAGCGGGGTCACGCCGTCCGCCGCCGCCCAGATGACCGATGCTACTTCGTTCAGCGTAAACAACGTGGAATTGGTGGCGGACATGACCATCGTTTCATCGCCCAGCGCGCGCGCAGCGATGGCCGTGCTTCGAGCCACATAGCGATAGTTCTTCATACGATCAGCTCCCAGACCGAAGTATCGGGCACGAACGTCAGCCGCCGGACGGGAACGTGGGCGGCGAAATCGAACGCCGTATCAAAAACCAATTTCACAAACTCAGGGTCCCGCGCAAAAAACAGAATATTCTCGAGCAAACCGCGGACCGCGTCGGCGCCGGTGATCGGCTCGATTTTATTTTCCGGACCTTTGGCCAGCAGGTACAAAGCCTCGACGGGCGCGTGCAGGTTTTCTCCAACCCGCGCAAGTTCGCCGAAAAACGGCGTCCCCACCGCAAAGTACCGGCCCTTCCGCCGGGTCACATAGGAAATCTCGTCCGTCAGTAGCGCGGCGTCCGGAGGGGCCAGCCTTGCCATTGTGGTCTTACCCGCGCCGGAGACGCCGGAAAACAGAAACGCACGGCCATTTCGTATGGCGCTGGAAGCGTGCAGAAGGAAACCACCCTCCCGGGCCAGCAGGAGTGTATGCACGATGCGCAGCACGGAATCGAGCGAGTAGGGGTTGAGAGTCTGCTGGATGCGTCCGTGCGCCGTAGACGGATCCCACTCGGCGCGAAAATCTCCGCGCTCCATCAGCCAGCGCCCGGAATCCCACGTCACGCGCACGTCTTCGTCCCTGGATACGGTGCCTGGCGGGGCCAGCTCAATTTCAAAATCGAAACTGGCGTTGTTGGAGGAACTCACGTAGCCCGCATAGCGCTCTTGAATCAAACGAACGAAACCCGGGTCGTCGCAGCGCAATCGTATGGGAAGGCCGCCGATCACGACCACCACGCTGGAACTCTGCATCACCGCCGTCACAGCCGGCACTTGGCCCTCCTGAGAAAGAGAGTCCGCCAGCATGCGGCGAGCCGCAGATAGAGATACGTCACGCGATCGGAAGCCTGCAGCAAGCGGACGATCGGGTGATTCGATCCCCTGGCCAAGAGTTCGACTTTCCGGTTGTCGCGCTCGATGGAAACCACGCGCCCCAGCAATTCGAGCGAAGAAACGGGAGGGTCATCGTGACGCAGGCGGTCGCCGCGAGTAATCAGGTACGGTTCGTCGGAGCTATCCGCGGTGGCCGCCACTTTTCGATCCACAACCCGATGGACAAATAATCGTCCCTTCTGCAAGAACAGCACGACCTCTCCCGGAAAAATGTCGCTTAGGCCGGCTCGATGGATTGAAATCAAATCACCCGGAAGGATGGAAGGCACCATGCTGGTGCCAAAGACACGCAGGCGGACCCCGCCGAATGTGCGGACAACTTCCTCCGCCAGTCCGCACGCCAGCTCGATCGAACTATCCCCCTCACGGTCCGTTAGCATTTTGAGCGGCCGCCTACGAGGCCTGCGTGCTGAAGTGGCAGATGCGTTGGGTGCTGACACTAAATGTGCCGCACGCCAACGCCGAGACCTCGAACACAGACTCGAATCGTAGAAATGGTGTCTTGTACGTTTTCTTTCCCGTCGCCGGTTCAGGCGTTTTCTCACTCGAACCGTTCTTGTCGTTCAACTGTCCCCCTCGATGTTCAATTACGAGGTTGCCGCATTCGCAGATGTCGCCCTGGTAGTCTTCCCCCTCACCGTGGCGACATCATTAAACCATGCAAATATAAGTCCGGGCCGGGACCACTGGCCGGGACTTTGTGGGACGTGATGCCATAAGCGTTAACCCTCAAGAACATCCGGGCCGGAGCGGATGGCCAAAACCCGGCAATGGGGCCTCGGGAAACTGTTTATTCGGAGCAAATAAAGACTGTAAGATTCCTTACGGATGGAGAAAGTTCGTGGAAAGGGAGGCAACATGCACACTCCAATCGAGCCATTCAAAGTAACTGCGGGCGAGAGCCGGACCGTCAAGAATGCAGTGTTGGGTGGTCAAATGACAGTGAAGGTTTCCGGAAAGGACACGGCGGGAGCCTTAGCCATATTTGAGGCTCCCACCCCTCCGCTTGCTGGGCCTCCACTACATATTCATGAAGTCGAAAACGAATGGTTCTATATGCTCGAAGGACAGCATGAGTTCCAAGTGGGAAGCGGCCGGTTTCGGTTGGCAAAGGGGGACAGTATCTTTACGCCACGATTAATCGCACATGCTTGGCGGAAGATCGGTCAAACACCCGGTCGAATGCTGGCTATAGCCCAACCGGCGGGCGGTCTTGAGGAGTTTTTATGGGAGTTCTCCGGGCTCGTCTCTACTGGACTGCGGGAGCAAACGCAGATTGTCGCCCTGTTCGGGAAATACAGTATGAAAATAGTAGGGCCGCCGTTATCTCAGATTTCCTAATCTGCGTGAATGGATTTACCGAGGAAGAAAAAATGGTCGGGGCGAGTGGATTTGAACCACCGGCCTCCTGGTCCCGAACCAGGCGCGCTAGCCAGGCTGCGCTACGCCCCGACGACACGCACTCGGGCGCGCCAAAAAAACGGCCCGAATGGAATGTTCAGAATAGCATAGCTCTTCGCCTGAGCCTAGAGTGCGGTGGCCTTGGCACTGTCCAGCATTTCTGTTGAAAGCAGGTTGAGGGGTGCTCCGGTTCATAAAGCTCCTCATCGATGCATCGATTCTGCTGCGAGCAGGAAGCAACCGAGAACCTGCTCGCTGTGCTCGGCGTTACGACATCCGGGGAAGCGGCTCAAATAGCGGCGCAAATGTTTGAACCAGCCTTCGCCCAAGTTGGTTGTGCGCAGCCGATGGCGCCAGTGCGCTGGGAAGTTGAAAAACGCCAGCACCTCTTCCAGCTCGAATTGGAATTTCTCGACCATCTCCGGCGCGGCACACCGCCAGCGCGCGCAGAATCGCCGCGCCCAGTCCCGTGCCTGCGCTTGGTTCTCCGCGTCCCAGATCCACCAGAACTCCCGCCGGAATTTCCGCCGCTGGACCCACGCAAATCGCGGCGTCAGCGCTTCCAGGTTGCGAAACCAATGCGCCAGGCAGCGCTGATGCCGAGCTGCTGGATACACCATCTGCGCCGCACTGACGATCGCGGTCAGTCCATCACTCACGATCAATTCCACCTTCTCCAACCCGCGTTTCCATAATCGTGTCAGCAACTCTTCATAGTCCTCGGTGGTTTCCGCCGAAGCCGCCCGCCAGTCCAGTACTTCAAATGCGCCGCCTTCCCGCACCCCCACCGCCACCAGCAGCACGCCTTTGCGTCCTGGCTGCGAAACACTCCGCCGATACCGCAGGTAAATTCCGTCCACCACGATGGCTCGATAACGTCCCGGCACAATCGCTGCGCTGCGCCGCTGCTCGACTTGCTGTTGCGCTTGCTGCAGCACCGCTCCGATCGTGGCCGGCGAAAGCGTCCCGCCCAGAAACCGCCGCACCCATCCGACCACCTTGCGCTGACTCAGTCCGCCCACCGTCAGCGCGAACAGCATCTGATCCAACCCGTGCCGTTCATAGCGTTCCACCAGTCCGATCTCTTCCCGCCCGCGCAGCCGCGGAACGCGCACTTGCTCCAGGCTTCCCCACAGCGTCGTCCAACACTTCCGCACCGTGTAGCCCCAACGGTACACTTTCTCGCCCCGCTGCTTGGCCTCGCTCACGCGCCGGTCTCGCTCGGCCACCAGCAGCCCCTCGACAGCTTTCTTCAGCATCCCCCGCGCTTGCCCTTCCACCTGTTGCCAAGCTTGTTCCATCAACTCCCGCAGTGCTACCCTTCCTACAGGCGATATAGACATAGGGTGTCTCCTCTCTTCGACCCCCACTAGGGTCGTTGGTTCTGGAGACACCCTTGCTTTTTCTCCCCATACTTTCAACAGGAAATCTTACAGACACGTGGCCTTGGCGCATTCCACAGCTGCCAACGCAATGAATCGACGCGGCATGGCAAAACCCAAGCGTGCGGCGCCGAGTTCGAGGCGGGCGCTGCGCGGCTGTGTGCAGCCGCTGTGTTATAGTAATTTCCGCGAAGCAGAAATTCTCCGCATCGAGCAATTGATTCCACAAATCGGGAGAGACGCGAACATTCGTTCGCGCACACCAAGATGGCATTGATGGAACGCATCCAGAAAGATTTGACCGCGGCGATGATGTCGAAGGACGAACTGCGCACAAGCGTGCTGCGCATGATCAAGTCCGCGCTCAAGTACAAGGAGATTGAAAAAGTCCGTCCGCTGGAGGATGCCGAGGGGCTTCAAGTGTTGCAAACGCTCATGAAGCAGCGGCGCGAATCGGTCGAGCAATTTGCCAAGGGCGGCCGCCAGGACCTGGCCGACAAGGAAACCAAGGAAATTGCCATTCTCGAAGCCTACTTGCCCGCGGGGGCATCCGATTCCGACATGAGCGCCGCGATCGAGGCCGCCATTGTGGAAACCGGAGCAAACTCGCCCAAATCGATGGGCGCGGTGATCAAAGCGGCAAAAGCGCGCCTCGAAGGCAAGACGGTGGACGGCAAGACGCTCGCCGACCGTGTCAAAGAGCGGCTATCCAAGATGGCGTAAGCGGAAGTTGAGAGTTGACAGTTCAGTGTTGAGAGCGAATTCCTGATCTGCGGCCACGCCGGTTTTCAAGCAAACCTCACCTCTCTCGTATCGACTTTTGAGCCTCTCCACGCGTATCCTCCCAAGGTGCCATTGCCTGAAACAATTCCCGTTCGCTACACCGAGGAAGAAGCCGGATATGTGACCGTGCGGCCGCTCGTGCGGCAAACCTTCCGCCTGGACGAGCTTCTCGACATGATCCTCAGCGTCGCGGGCAAAGACGAGAAGCGAGTCCGGCAACTCCTGCATTCCGGAACGGTCGTTTATCATTTCTTCCGGTATTCCTGGGCTGGATTTGACGCGAACGAAACGGAACTTGCCGCCGCGCTTGCGCAATTTCCGGATGCCGACCCCTCCCGCCCATTTGCCCCCGACCAGTGCTCCAACGCCGTATTTGACGATGCTGTCGCGAATCCGAGGCATCTGCTGGACCTGGACCGAGTGGCAGCTTCCAAGCGCCGTTTATTTCGCGGGCAAAGTTTCTGGGAACGCCTGCTGGAAATTGCCGCCGAAGAGAAACCGGTGTACCAAAGATATTCTTACGGACGCCGCGCGGACCTCTACCGGCTTGATCTGGACGGGGAGAACACTTTGCGAATCGCCGAGGCGGCGGATCGGCTGGCCAGCGGAAAGTTGCGTTCCGCGTTGCGCGTGTTGCCCGGGGCAGCGTGCATTCTGTTCATTTGCCCGCGGCCGTCAAGCGCGAGTCAATCGTCACCGCGCATTTAGCCGGTATTTCTCACCACTAATACTCCAAACGCCTCGCTATGCAGGGCTGCAATGTCAAAAAGCCCCTGATTTCGAGGGTTTGGTAGCGCAGGCTTCAGCCTGCGGGGGTTAGTTCTTGCAAGTACCAACCCCGCAGGCTGAAGCCTGCGCTACTAGGCCTGCCGGACCACAATGGGTTTGCATTCAGCAAGTGGGAGAATGCGGTGCAATTGACTTGCGAGAGATTCGAATTAGGAAGTGTGCATCATCTAGGACATCGCGCTCAGAATTCTCTCGAACGTAAAACATTTTGGGCCATAATGCCGGGCAACCGCAGGGGCGTTTGCCTTTGTGGCGCGCGAGGATGAAATTGAAATCGGATTCGGTCGCGGAGGTGTTTCTTGGCCACTAAACCCTGGAGCTCGACGGCGCCGCCGGCGGAGTTTCGTCCTTATGTGGACGCGTCGAGCACGATGACGGAGTTCAGTTGGCGCGCGGTGATTCTGGGCGCGATTTTCGGCGCGCTGTTTGGAGCGGTGTCCGTGTACGTCGGGCTGCGCGCTGGCCTCACGGTTTCCGCGTCCATTCCGATCTCCGTGCTCTCGATTTCCATTCTGCGCGCGTTCGGCAAATCCACGATCCTCGAAAATAACATCGTGCAGACCACCGGCTCGGCTGGCGAATCGGTGGCGGCGGGCGTGATTTTCACTTTGCCCGCGCTGATCTTCATGGGCTTTTCGCTGAACACCGAATACTGGCGCGTCTTTTTTCTCGCCCTGATCGGCGGATGGCTTGGCGTGCTGTTCATGATCCCGCTGCGGCGCCAGCTCATCGTCAAGGAGCACGGGAATCTGCTCTACCCGGAGGGAACTGCGTGCGCCGATGTGCTGGTCGCGGGCGAGCGCGGCGGCTCGTTCGCCAGCAGCGTGTTCTGGGGACTCGGCATCGGCGGCGTTTACACCTGGCTGAAGAATTCAATGCACATGTGGCCGGACCAGCCGGAATATCTTCCGAAGTGGCTGCCGGGCGCGTCCTTCCGCGCGGCGATTACTTCAGAGTATCTTGGCGTTGGATATATCATCGGCCCCAAGACCGCGGGCACGATTTTCGCGGGCGGCGTTTTTTCGTGGCTGGTCTTGATGCCCGCGATCCGTTTCTTCGGCCAGAATATGACCGGGCCGCTTTATCCCTCGACGATTCCCATCGCGCAAATGTCGCCGGACCAATTGTGGTCCAGCTACGTTCGCCCGATCGGCGCGGGCGCCGTGGCCGCGGCCGGTTTGATCACGCTGCTGCGAACGCTGCCGACGATTTTGAGCGCGCTCACCGCGGGATTAAAGGACGTTCGCGCCCAGCGCGCCGGCACGGCCGCGCAGGCGGACCGCCTCGAACGCGATTTGCCGATCAAGTTCGTTCTGATCGGTTCCATCGTAATTATCGCGATGATGTGGGCGCTCTTGACGTTCAAGCCGATTCCAGGAGCGAGCACCGGGATCTTCTCGAATCTGATGGCGGCGCTCCTGGTGATCGTTTTCGGCTTCCTGTTTGTGACGGTCTCGTGCCGCATCTGCGGACTGATCGGCACTTCGTCCAATCCGGTGAGCGGCATGACCATCGCGACGCTCATGGCGACTTGCGCGATGTTCCTGGTAGCAGGCTGGACGGGCGGCGCCTTCGCTGCGCTGGCGATTACGATTGGCGGCGTCGTCGCGATTGCCGCGGCGAATGCCGGCGCGACTTCGCAAGACCTGAAGACGGGTTACCTCGTGGGCGCGACGCCCCAGCGGCAGCAAATCGGATTGATCGTCGGCGTGCTGGTGGCATCGTTTTTTATCGGTTTAACATTAATCGGGATGAACAAGGGCCTTGAAAAATACACGCCCAACGTCATTCCCATTAACCTCGCGCAGCTTCCCGACGGCGTGCAAGTAGAGACGCAAAATTATGAGCATGCGGGAAAGACGTACGTGCTCGTGAACGCGCTGGGCTCTCAGGTAATTCCGGATGGAAAATATCTCTACGATCCCGCGACGAACCAGATCGAAATCCAGTGGGTGCAGGGAATCGGCAGCGACGCCGCTCCCGCTCCACAGGCGCGCCTGATGGCCACGGTCATCAATGGCATCCTGACGCAACGCCTGCCGTGGAGACTTGTGATGCTCGGCGTCTTCCTGGTCGTCGCGATCGAACTGCTCGGCGTGCGCTCGCTTTCCTTCGCGGTAGGCTCGTACCTTTCGATTGCGACCACGGCGGCAATTTTCGCGGGCGGCGCCGTGCGCTGGCTCGTCGAGCGCAACAAGCCCAAGACCGCCGAATCCGAAAGCGAGGTCAGTCCCGGCGCGCTTTATTCCAGCGGATTGATCGCCGCCGGCGGCGTCGTGGGCCTCCTGGCCATCATCATCAAGCTGATGGAAATCCGCGGCTGGGTCACGCCCGACAAATTCAACGTCGGGACAAAATGGATCGGCAGCCTCGCGACAAACGATTGGCTCGGCGTCGCGATGTTCTTGTTGCTCGCCTCATCGCTGTTTGTCTTCGCGCGCAGGAAGCTCGAGTAGCACAGACTTCAGTTTGTGGATTTCCATTTGATCTTGGCTGGAGCGCTGATCTTGGCGGACGCGGTCGGCCCGGGCTCGCCAACAAACCCCACAGACTGAAGTCTGTGCTACTAAAATCCCTGCGTGATAGACTCCCGCCCATGAATGAAAATCAACCCACGCGCCGCGAAGTCCTGCTGGGAACGGCTGCTGCACTTTTCCTCAAGGGAGGTCTTGAAGGCGAAACTACCGATTCCTCCATTTGTTTTCTGAGCGCAATCGAAATGGCCCGCCTGATCCGCGCGAAGAAGATCTCGGCGCGCGAAGCACTGGCAGCGCATCTGAAACAAATCGAGCGCGTAAACCCGAAGGTGAATGCCATCGTGACTCTGGTGCCGGAAATGGCCGCCGACGCTGCCGCGAAGGCCGATGAGATGCAGGCGCACAAAGAGACTTTGGGGCCGCTGCACGGTCTTCCGGTCGCGCACAAGGACCTGCTGGAAACACGCGGCATCCGCACAACATATGGATCACCGCTCTTTAAAGATTACATCCCCGCCGAAGACAATATCGTTGTCGAGCGGATGCGGCGCGCGGGCGCGATCATCATCGGCAAGACCAACGTCCCTGAGTTCGGCGCGGGTTCGCAGACGTTCAACAAAGTTTTCGGGGCGACACGCAATCCCTACGACCTGACCAAGACGTGCGGCGGATCTTCCGGCGGCGCCGCCGTCTCACTCGCCTGCGGTCTCGCGCCCGTCGTCAGCGGCACCGATACCGGTGGTTCGCTGCGCAATCCCGCCGCATTCTGCAACGTAGTCGGCTTCCGCCCTTCCATCGGCCGCGTGCCGAATCCGAAAGCGGCATTCGCGTGGTCGACGCTGAGCACTTCGGGATGCCTGGGACGTTCGGTGGCCGATCTGGCCTACGTGCTGAGCACGATCGCTGGGCCGGATTCCCGCGCGCCGCTCTCCATCAACGAACCGGGAGAACTGTTCGCGCGCCCGCTGGACCGCAGCTTCAAAGGCGTGCGCGTGGCCTGGTTCAAGGACCTTGGCGGAGTGCCCTTCGACCCGCGCGTGCGCGCCGTGGTGGACGGCCACCGGAAAACATTCGAATCGCTGGGCTGCATCGTCGAGCAGGCCGAGCCGGACTTCGCCCCCGCGGAGATCGCCTTCCGCATCCTGCGCGCGCTGGCTTCGGCAAATGCCTATGGCGCGCGCCTGCATGACCACCCGGACGCTTTCAAGGACACGCTCAAGGGCGAGATCGAGGAAGGGCTCCGGCTGACCGGCATGGATGTAGCGCGCGCAGACGCCGCCCACGGCCAGCTCTGGCGCAGCTTTCAGGCATTCCTCGAAAAGTATGAATACTTCGTCCTGCCCACCACGCAGTTGCCGGCATTCGATGTCGACACTCCATACCCTGCAGAGATCGCAGGCGTGAAGTTCGATAACTACATCGATTGGATGAAGTCCTGCTGGTACATCTCGGCCACAGGCAATCCAGCCGCGTCGGTGCCGGGAGGTTTTACGCCGGAAGGACTTCCCGTAGGCGTGCAAATCGTCGGCCGCAACAAAGAAGACTTCAGCGTCCTACAAATGGCGCACGCGTTCGAACAGGCGACTGGCTTCGGCAAGAAGCGCGCCAGCATTGTGTAGCACAGCCACTCCTGGCTGTGCGGTTTTGTAGGCCATAGATACGCTACCGATTCGAATTCGATTGCAAAACCCGCACAGGCGAGAGTGCCTGTGCTACGCAACCTGCATCCCCGCCTTGCGTAGACCATCGATCAGGTGCTCGATGAGCTCCGGATCCCACCACTTTCCTAATTCCTCGCGGGCGACTGCGGCGAAGTCCGGCCTTATGGCCAGCAGCTCTCGTAAGGCTTTGCGCGCAGCCTCGTGTTCACCGAGCTGCCCATAGGCCGCTGCGAGAGCGAAATGCGTACGCCAGAAGCCCGGCATGTTGACCTTGAGAGCGATGTCCAGCGCGCTGCGGTAGTCGCTCCTGCGATAAGCGTCGAATAAGGGAGCGAACCAGTACCATCCGGGATGGTGAGGGTTGATCTGCCTGGCCTGTGCCGACAAAGCGCAGCCACGCTCCCATTCACCGGCATAGGCGATCAGGAGGCCTAAGTACGCGGTGGTAAATCCGTCCATGGGGTTAAGCGCAATGGCGCGTTCCGCGGAGTTCCGGAAAGCTTGGATCTCCCTCAGAAAGAATTGGGCCGAGGCCAGCGCATGATAGGCAAGGTGATTCGAGGGAGCAGCCTCAACGGCACGGCGCGCGGCAGCGAACGCGCGCCCAATGGGGTCAGGCCGGACGTTGAGCGCGTGGGTATATTCTTCCTTGACTATCAACGACAGCATGGCCCAGCCATCGGCATAACCCGGCGCCTGCTGAACGGCCCGTTCCAGGCCGGCCCTCGCTGCGGCGTGCTCTTCGGCGGAAAGGCGCGGAAAGTGCGCGAAGCTGCGCAGCACTGCCTCATATGGGGTCAGTTGTTCAGGGTCCCGATTGCGAAGGGCTTCACTCATGGAGTGCGGCAGAACCCCGTACGTGTCCGCGACGGTCGCAACGATCCGCGGGACGATCTCATCTTGCAGGGCGAAGATCTCTTCCGGGCGAAAGGTACGATCAAAGTTCTCGGCCCAAAGATGGGCGCCGGAGCTGGCGTCAACCAACTGCACCGCGATGCGCAGCCTGGACCCCGCCTGGTGGAGGCTTCCTTCCATCACATAGCGCGCGCCGAGTTCCTTACCGACGGCGCGGACGTCGACGGCCTTCTGGGCGTATTGCAAGGTGGAGCTGCGCGCGATAACTCGGAGGTAGGAGAAACGAGACAGGCCCGTCACGATGTCCTCGCTCAATCCCTCCGCAAGGGCGCTGACCTCAGGATTCGCGCCGCTGTATTCGAACGGTAGCACGGCGACCCAAAACCCCTCCCTGGCGCGGGCAGCGCCTGAGTCGGCTTCGACCACAGTGGTCATGCCGCGCAGTCCATTGCGGAGGTCGCGCGCCGACGGAAAACGGTCGCCGGGGCTCTTCTCCAGGCAACGCTGGATCACACTCTCCAAGCCCTCGGGCAATTCGGCTCGCATCTCCCTGACCGGCCGCGGCGTGTCGCGAAGTATCGCCGAGGCTAGCTCGGCCGTGGACCGGCCTTGGAAGGGCTTCTGACCGGTCGCCATCTCGTACAACAGGGTGCCCATGGAGAAGATGTCCGTTCGATGGTCGATCGTACGGCCTTCGACCTGTTCGGGAGACATGTGTGCAGGAGTTCCTACAATCACCCCCATCTTTGTGTAATCGGCCGAGACCAGCGTCGCGTCGCTGGAATTGGCCTCCCGAATATCCTTCGCTAGGCCGAAGTCCAGCACCTTCACGCGGCCCTGATCGGTCACCATCACATTGGCGGGCTTCAAGTCGCGATGGACGATGCCTTTCTCGTGGGCGGCACTCAGCGCTTCGGTGATCGCCGCAGCGAAGTCCAGGATTCGATCGACAGGGAGACCGCCCTTCGGAATGATCTGATTGAGCGGCTGGCCCTCGACCAACTCCATCGTGAGAAATTGCACTCCGTCGATTTCCTCGAACGAGTGGATCGTGACGATGTTGGGATGGTTGATCGAAGCAAGCATCCTGGCTTCGCGCTGGAAGCGGGCGAGCCGCCCGGAGTCGTCAACGAATGCCGAAGGGAGAACTTTGATGGCCACACTGCGGCCGAGCTTGTTGTCGCTTGCCCGGTAGACATCACCCATCCCGCCCGCGCCGATGCGCGACAGGATTTCATAGGGTCCGAGCCGCGAGCCGATCGCCAGCTGTTTTGGTTGGAGGGTAGGCTGGGCGAGGAAACTAGTTTGCGCTTGTTCGTGCGCGGCGATGAGGGATTCCACCTCGCGGCGCAGATCCGGCTCGGCGCAGGCTTGGTCAAGATAGGCATGCCTCTCGCCGGGCGCCCGTTCCAGGGCGCCAGCGAGCACTTTCTTGACTTCCTGCCAGCGTTCCGGCGTCACGCTCATTACTTTTTCCCGGTGGGAACTTTCTGTTTCAATTCTTCAAACCAGTTCAGCACCACGTTGATTTGCGTAGGTGCCGCCTGCTCGGTGGGCTTGAGCATCAGGAAGCGCTGCCCGTCAGGAGACACGTCGTAGTTGGCCGGAATGATCGGCGTCGGGAGGTACGGTTCCGAGAAAAGTACCCGGGGTTTGCCGGCGGAAAAACTGGACCGCATGCTGATATCCACAACCATCATCTTGTTCTCAGTGCGATAAAAAAGTTCGCGCCCGTTAGGATTCCACACGGGCTCGGCCCCGCCCTCCGTTGAGATTTGCCATTTGCCCCCGGGGCCCGGGTAAGGCTGCACGTAAACCTCAAAGCGGCCAGACTCGTCCGAGATATAAGCCAGCCAGCGCCCGTCCGGAGAAAAACGGGACGACTCTTCGTTGAACGGTGTTCGAAGGAACGGCTGCGCCTTGCGGTCGGCCATCCGCAACACCCAAATGTCCCATCCCGTGGTGGGATCGAGTTCAGTGAAGGTAAGCAGTTGCCCATCTGGGGACCACGACTGGGGAAACTGGGTGTACTCGCTAGCCGCCAGCCGCTCCAGCCCGCCACTGCCGTCGGCCAGTTGCCAGAATAAGTTCGCCGGTCCTTCCTTGTTTGATCCAAACGCGATCCGCTTGCCATCCGGTGTCCAAGCTGGGGGCTGGTTCGAATTCCCCTCAAAGGTCAACCGGGTCAACGCCTCCCGGGAGAGATCGTACTGCCAGACCTGCATCTCCTGTTCCTGGATGTCTACGGCGACCCTCCGGCCGTCGGGGGAAAGCCGCGGGATCTGGTAGGCGCGCGCGGGGGCGGTCAAGGGCTGCTCTGCCCCATTGCGACTGATCCACACGAGCCTGAGCTGGGTCGCCTGAACGCCGCCCGGAACATAGACCAGCGATCCCGTGGCGGAAAAGCTGTACTGGGCAGCTCCGTTGCCAGTGGATTGCAAGATGCCCTCCACCACGGGAACCGCCGCGCCCGTGATCGCGAGCCGCTGGGGATCGAATGGCACGGCAATCAGGCTACCCCCTTGCGCATACAACAGGTGCCCGGTTGGTGCATAACGCGGGTACATGCCCGCTTGGATCAAGTTCCGCCGTTCGCCCGTCCCCACCGACTGGGCTACAACCTGCGCGTTGCTCCAATTAGCGGCAGACGTTCCGGCAGCAAAGAGCACTGCCTTGCCGCCGTTCAAGAACTCTGGCCAGCGGTGGCTGTTCTCTCCTTTCTCAAGGCGAGTCAGCGGCTGCAGGGTTCCTCCTGCGTCCGACACTTGCTGGAGAACTGAGGCGGCTGTAGATGCGACGGCGATGATGCCCTGAGCGCCCCAACTGGCTCCGCGAGGGTTTCTGGCATCGCCGAGCGTCAGTGCGGATCCCCCGCTCACTGAAACCTTTTTCAACTTTCCGCTCGCGAAAAACCCCAGCCATTGGCCGTCGGGTGAGAAGAACGGATTGACAGCTCCATCCGTGCCGGAGATGGGTTTGGACTCCAAGCTATCCATCGCCCGCAGATAAAGCTGCTGGGTGCCCCCCTGGCGCGCGACATACGCGAGGTGCGTGCCATCGGGAGAGAGCGCCACTGCCGGACCGCTATCGAGACCTGCCAATTGTTGGCCCGGCGGCAGAGTTATTACAGTGCGGGTCACCGGGTGCGGCGCGCGCGAGGACTTCAGACTCCAAATGGCTAGGCTCGCTACCGCCGCACCCAAGATGAAAACGCCCATGCTCAGAATTATCGCCCGCCGCCCGAGCGTGGGGATACCTTTCGCCGCGACAGTTGGCGCCGGCGTGATTTGCGAGCCCGCTTCAGCGACCCACTTCAACTCTTCACACAAGTCGCTCGCGGTCTGCCAGCGCTTTTCCGGTTCCTTCGCAAGGCATCTTTTGACCGCGCGATCCAGCGCCGGAGGTGTCATCGGCTGAAGAGAAGACATGGGCGGCGGCTCATCTTTCAGGATTGCCCCAATCACACTGGCCTGGCTCGTCCCTTCAAACGCATTCTTGCGCGTCGCCATCTCGTAAACCAGTGCGCCAAAAGCAAAAATGTCTGTGCGCGCGTCCACCTCTTTGCCTTCCAACTGCTCCGGGGCCATGTACAGCAGCGTGCCAACGATCGCTCCTTGCGCCGTGATGGCGTCCGGTTCGGTTGGAAGCTCTGAGAGCGGTGTCGCAGGAGACGCCTCTTGCCGCAGCTTGGCCAATCCGAAATCGAGGAGCTTGGTGCCCGTCTTGGTTATCATGATGTTGCCGGGCTTCAGATCACGATGCGTCACACCCTGGTGATGCGCTTTGTCGAGGGCGTCGGCAATTTCGATGGCGTACTGCAATACCCACTCCAGCGGCAAGGGGCCTTTGGCCAGACGCTGCGCGAGGGTTTCGCCTTCCAGATACTCCATCACCAGATACGCAACGCCGTCTTGGCGGCCGATGTCGTAGAGCGTGCAGATGTGGGGATGGTTCAGGCTGGCGATGGTGCGAGCTTCGCGGTCAAAGCGCTCGCGAAGGTTGACGCGATCAGTCAGATGATCGGGCAGAATCTTGATGGCGACGATGCGATCGAGACGCGCATCGCGGGCTTTGTAGACTTCTCCCATGCCGCCCGCACCGATGCGCGCGAGGATTTCATAGGGTCCGAGACGTGAGCCCATCGCCAGGCCTTTTGGTTGAAGAGCCGGCTGGGTCAGGAAGCTCGTCTGAGCTTGTTCGTGCGCGGCGATGAGGGATTCCACCTCTCGGCGCAGATCCGGTTCGGCGCAGGCTTGGTCAAGATAGGCGTGCCTCTCGCCGGGCGCCCGTTCGAGGGCGGCAGCGAGCACTTTCTTGACTTCCTGCCAGCGTTCCGGCGTGACGCTCATTACTTTTTCCCAGTGGGAACTTTCTGTTTCAATTCTTCAAACCAGTTCAGAACGACATTGATTTGCGTAGCGGCCTGGTCCTGCCCGCCGGGCTTCAGCATCAAAAAGCGCTGGCCGTCTGGTGAGACATCGTAGTTGGCGTTGGGGACCGGACTCGGACTTGACTGGTACTGTCCCGCGAAAAGCACTTTTGGATTGCCTGCGGAAAAGCTCGGCTGCGTGGTGATTTCTACCGCCATCATTTTGTTGCCGCTGCGGTAGAATAACTCCCGCCCGTTGGGATTCCACAGCGGTTCTCCCCCGCCATCTGTCGATATCTGCAACTTCCCGCCTGGACCCGGATAGGGCTGCACGTAAATCTCAAAGCGGCCGGATTCATTCGAGACATACGCGAGCCATCGCCCATCAGGGGAAAACTGTGCAGCTCCTTCGTTGAACGGTGTTGCAAGGAACTGTTCTACTTTGTGGTCACCCAAGCGCAACACCACAATATCCACTCCCGTGGAGGAGGTGCCACCATCGATGGCCAGCAGTTGCCCATTTGGAGACCAGGAATTCGGATAACCACCGAGTTCGCTGAGCACTTCCGACCCGCCACTGCCGTCAGCCGGTTGCCAGCGAAGGCCTTGACCGATGGATGTAAAAACTATCCTCTTGCCGTCCCGTGTCCAATTTGGATTATAGTTCGTACTCCCCTGAAAAGTTAACCGGGTCAGAGTGTCACGGGAAAGATTGTAGAGCCAGATTTCTGTTTCCTGGCCCTCGACGGCCACGGCCACTTCCTGGCCGTTGGGAGAAAGGCGTGGTCCCCGATAGGCCCGCGCAGGGGCGGCCACGGGCTGCTCGACTCCGCTGCGACTTACCCACACCAGCCTGCGTTGGGTCGCTTGGACGCTCACAGGAACATAGACGAGCGACCCTGTGGCTGAAAAGCTGTACTGCGCGGCTCCGCTGAACGTGGATTGCAGGACGCCTTCCTGCACGGGAACTGCAGCCCCCGTGACCGCGAGCCTTTGTGTATCGAACGGCGCAGCCATCAGTGTCCCCCCTTGCGCATAGACCAAGTGCCCGGAGGGCGCGTAGCGGGGGTGGGTGCCGCCTTGTACCAGGTCCCGTCGTTCCCCCGTCACGACAGACTGGACTAAAATTTGTGCGTTATTCCAATTGCTGCCACCACGAAAGGCAGCAAAGAGCACTGCTTCGCCGCTAGGCAAGAACTCCGGCCAGCGGTGGCTATCCTCCTCCTTCACGAAACGAGTCAGCGGCTGCGAGGCGCCTCCCGTATCCGACACTTTTTGCAGAGCGGAGTTCCTTGTGGGTACGAATATGATCATTCCCTGGCTGCCCCAACTGGCCCCCCGAGGGTCATTGGCATCGCCAAGACTTACCGCCTCTCCCCCACTCACAGAGATCTTCTTCAGTTTTCCGTCCGCAAAAAACCCCACCCATTGACCATCGGGAGAGAAGAAAGGCTGGACAGCTCCTTCGGTACCCGGAATGGGCTTAGCTTCCAGGCCCCCCAGAGGGCGAAGGTAAAGTTGCTGTACACCCCCTTGGCGGGCGGCATAAACGAGACGAGTGCCATCGGGAGAGAGAGCCACAGCAGAACCAATCTCCAGACCTGCCAGCGGTTGGTCCGACGGCAGCGTAATTGCGATGCGTGAAACCGGTACCGAAATTATTGGCGAGGAGGATTTCCGATTCCAGATGGCGATGCTGATGACGGTCGCCAGAAGCAAGAACGCGACGCCCCAAGGCAGTGCCCCTCGCCAGCTCGCGCGGATACTTTTCGTTGCGGCGGCTGGTTCTGCCACGGAGGGCGCGGCCTGCACTTCCTCGATTTCGATCCGGGCGTCGCCGATGTCGCGCAAACGGCGCGGTGAATCTTTCTGCAAGCACCGCTGCAATAAATCTCGAATTTTCGCGGGAGTCTCAGGTGGCAAAGCTCGCCAGTTGGGTTCGCGTTCCAGCACGGCTGCAATCGTGTCCGATATGGTCTCTCCGAGAAACGTCACTTTTCCCGTCAGCATCTCGTACAGCACGCAACCGAACGCCCAGATATCAGAGCGCTTGTCCACAGCCTTCCCCCGCGCCTGTTCGGGGCTCATGTACGCCGGTGTACCCAGAATTCTTCCCTCTTCCGTGGCCATCGCCGTGAGCGTCGGCGCGTTGGAAAGATCCTGCTCGCCGTCGCCGCTGAACGCCTTCGCCAAGCCAAAATCCAGTACTTTCACTCTACCTTCAGGCGTTACCTTTACGTTGGCTGGCTTCAAGTCCCGATGGACCACACCTCTTTCATGCGCTGCTTCCAGTGCTTCCGCAATCTGCCCGGCGACGCTCAGCGACTCCTTGATCTTTAACGCGCCCCCACTAATTCGTTCGGCCAGCGTATGGCCCGCAACCAGTTCCATCACCAGATAGTGCTCACTGCCAGACTGCTCCAGCCCATAAATCGTGGCAATGTTCGGGTGATTCAGGGCTGCCAGCATTCTTGCTTCGCGCTGAAACCGAACCAATCGCTCGGCGTCGTGTACCATGGCCGGAGGAAGAACTTTGATGGCTACGTCGCGCCCAAGCTTGGTGTCGTGCGCCTGATACACCTCGCCCATTCCGCCTGCGCCCAGCAAAGAAACAATTTTGTAGGAACCGAGTCGTTGCCCCAATAGCGAGGATTGGCGTTGATCTTCCGCCTGTGCCTTGGTGGCCGCTTCTAAAGCTGGCGCTTCGAGGAAACTTCCCGCAGCATTCTGCTGTGTGAGCAACGACTCCACTTCCCGCCGCAGGGCCTCGTCCCCCGCGCAGGCCCGGTCAACATAGGCATGCCTCTCACCGGGCGCCCGTTCGAGGGCGCCAGCGAGCACTTTCTTAACTTCCTGCCAGCGTTCCGGCTTCACGTTTCAGCGTACCTCTTCAATTCGCGGCGCAGCCAGGCGCGCGCCGTCCCCCATTCCCGCTTTACCGTGGCTGGCGAAACGCCCAGGACGACAGCCGCCTCCTCGATGGAAGGTCCTCCAAAGAATCTTAGCTCGATGAGGCGGGCCTGCTCCGAGTCTAAAGCGGCGAGTTTGCCAAGGGCGTCATCGAGCGCGACCAGATCAATTCCCGGCTTCTGAGCCGGGGCAAGTTCCGGATCGAGAGCAAGTTTCGGGGCTCCGGCGCCGCGCTTGGCAGCCAGGCGGTTGCGCGCATGATCGACCAGAATGTGCCGCATCAGTTGCGCGGCCACTCCAAAAAAATGAGCGCGGTTTTGCCACTGCGGCACTCCCTGGCGGACCAGGCGCAGATACGCTTCGTTGACCAGGGCGGCGCTCTCCAGTGTGTGGTCGGGACGTTCGCCGCGCAAATGCCGGCGCGCCTGCCGGCGCAGCTCATTGTAAACCACGGGGATCAGCGCTTCGCGTGCTTCCTCGTTGCCCTGGCCCCAGTCGGCGAGCAGTTTGTTGATCCGAGTGGATGAATCGGCGCCCACGTGTACTCTCCATCTAAGAAGCAGGCATCATAGGTTGACCGGAAAGTAGCTCCCCAGACAGACAAAGTCAACTTGCCCTGCGATGGGATACGAACCGCCTTGGGCCGGGGCGGGCCGCGACACAAAAAATCTTCGATTCTCCTGAGCCAGTTTGCCGGTGGTTCTCGCTTAATAGAGTGAAGGCACGATGCGGACTCCCATAAGCCAGCAAATGAGCATCGCCTCAAGGAAAAGGAGAACGACAATGAGAATCCTGAATGCGACGCAACATTCGACCACAGCGAAACTGATTCTGGGCGTTCTGTTCGCCACTTGCGTGTTCACTGCCGCGGCAAACGCGCAACCGAGCTTCGAAGGCAAATTCACGCTTCCGTACGAAGTCCACTGGAACCATGCCGTACTCCCCGCCGGAGAGTATTCCATCGAAGTGGACGCGAAGGGGATGCCGACCGTCGTGCAATCGACCAGCACCGGCAGGTCGGTCATGACAAACTCGCCGATCGTTGCCGATCTCGAAAAGGGCGCCGCCCACCTGACGGTCACCATTCAAGGAAACGAGCGCAGGGTCCGTTCCGCGAACTTGCCCGAGATTGGCAAGTCCCTGGTTTTCGAACCGCTCACCGCAACGGAACGCGAAATGTTCGCCAAGGCAGGCCAGATTGACGCCGTGCCGGTGATCACTGCACAGAAGTAATCCCTGAAAACCCGCCGAGCGCCACGCACTGCGACTGAGGGGGATGAACCGACAGGTTCATCCCCCTTTTTTGTTGAACAGAGGCGGAAGATTTGCAGGAGCCCGCACCTCAACTTCTTGAGTAGCTAGGAATAATTCAGCACGTTGACAGGCTTACCGGACCACTCGGCGTAAAGCTGTTCGTACGTGCGGCCGATGGTGAATCCCCAGGAAAACATGCGATAGTTTTTGTACTTTTCGGGAACAACGTACTGCTCCACGGCTTCTTCCACGGGGACGCCGGCCTTGTAGGATTTTTCAGCATGCTCTGCCAAGTCGTCAAAGCAGGAGCGCATCTCCGCGACGCCTTCGAGGCCCATAATCTGGCCGTGGCCTGGGACGAAGAGCGTGTTTTTATCGAAGGTCGCAAACTTGGCCAGCGTGGCGCGCCACTTTGTCGGATAGCCGTTGATGTTGACCGGGTATTGGCCGCCGGTGAGCAAGTCCCCGGTGTACACGACGTTTTGATCGGGCACGCGGAAAATCAAGTCGGTGTCCGTGTGGCCGATGTAAGTTTCGATCACCATGGTGAGGCCGCCGAGGTCGACCTCCATCGGCATTTTCGCGGGATCGAGCGGATGGTTCGGCAGCGCGAGAACGGTCTGGCTCACCGGCACGAACATCCCGGTTAGTCCCTCGATGTCGCTCTTGGCGTGTTCGCGCTGGCTATCTGTCTTGGCGTCGCGCACGCGCTTCTCCCATGGAACGAGGAACGTGGCGAGGTCTTCGGACTGCCATTTGGGGTAGTACGCTGTCATCCTAGAGGCCACATCGGCATGCGCCCAGATGGGGATTCCAGCCCCGCCATACACCGAATTGCCGAGGGTATGGTCGAAGTGCCAGTGGGTGTTGATCGTCGCGCGGACGGGCACCTGCGTGACCGTACGCAGCGTTTCCAATTGAAATGTCGAGCCGATGGTGGTCTGAAATCCCTCGACCATGAGCGCCGCGTCGCGGCCGATCAGGAAGCCGCCGTTGCAGCGCGCTTGCAACCCCTTCGAACGGTCCGCAATCGTGGCGTACAAGCCGGTGCCGATCTTTCGAATGGAGGCAAAACCCTTGTCGGCGATCGGCTGCTGGGCGATGCGCGGGTCATCGAGCAGCGGCTGAGCCAGCCCACGCAACGGCAGCGCGAATTCCGCGGCCGCATACAGTGCTCCCAGCGACGATGCGCCCGCAAGGAAACTCCGCCGGGAAAACGGATTCGAAAAGTTGTTCATAGGGATCTCCAAGAAACTTGAGGAAGCATAATGGTTTCACTGTCACCGGGCAACCGGGTTTTAGCACGCTTCGGAAAAACTCGCGCGATTTTCATTCCGAGCGAAGCGAGGAATCTCTCTGTTTGCCCTTAACGAACGAAGAGAGATTCCTCGCTTCGCTTGATTGTATGACGAAGTGCGGCTCCGAGAGCCTTCCGAGTAAACTTGAGTTTGCCAAAACCAAGGCTCGGGTAGGAAGGAGCCGCAATGAAGATTATAGGATGTGATTTTCATCCGAGCTACCAACAGATTGCCATGGTCGATACGGAAACGGGCGAGCTGTGGGAAGGTCGATTGGAACACGAGCAAGGAGAGGCACGGCGCTTCTATCAAGCCCTGCAGGGACAGGTGGTACGAGTGGGGATAGAAGCGGTGGGCAATTCGCAGTGGTTCGAGCAGATGCTAGCGGAGATGGGGCACGAGTTGTGGATCGGAGATGCGGCGCAGATGCGGCGGTTGGTGGTGCGGCAACAGAAGACCGACCGTCGGGATGCCAAGCACATACTGGATCTGATGGTGGACGGGCGATTTCCCAAGTTGTGGGTGCCGAGCCAGGCGATCCGCGATGTGCGGCAGTTGTTGCGGCACCGGCAGAAGTTGGTGGAAATCCGCACGCAGGTGAAGAACCAGTTGCAGCACCTGGCGCTGAACCAGGGGGTGCGCAGGAAACGGCGTCTGTGGAGTGAGCAAGGCCGCGCCGTGCTGGAGCAGCTGCCGCTCACGGGATGGACGGCGCGGCGTCGCAGCGATCTGCTGGCGATGCTGGACCGGTTGCAGGAACAAGTGGGAGAACTGGATGGTGCGGTGCGCGCGGAAGCCGAGCAGCGGCCGGAAGTGCGGCTGTTGATGACGCATCCGGGCGTGGGACCGGTGGTGGGATTGGCGTATGTGTTGACCATCGGCCCGCACACACGATTTGCGCGAGGCAAGAAGGTGGCCAGTTATTTGGGCCTGATCCCGGGGGAACACTCTTCGGGCGGGCGTCAGAGTTTCGGACCGATCAGCAAGCAAGGAAATACCATGATGCGCACGTTGCTGGTGGAAGCGGCGCAGACGGCTGCGCGGTTCGATGAAGAGTTGCGGCGCGCCTATGGCCGGCTGAAAGCGAAGAAACATTCGGCTCCAGCCAAGGTCATGGTGGCACGCAAGTTGGCGGTAAGGATGTACTGGATGCTGCGGGAAAATAAATCGTACACAGAACTGTACACGCGGCGTCCGGTCGCTCGCATGTAGGGCAGCCCGAGTCATTCCGTGGTCGCAAGTGGAGACCGATCGTTTGAGTGGGCACCCTGCCTCCCTGAATCGTCAGGGAGTTCGAAGTAGCGAATCATGGTCGCGGTACGAGGCCGAAGAGATGGATGGTGGAGCGACTGAGGCCACCGAGTGTTTCGTAGAAACGAGTCTTGGTTTTGGCAAAAGCAAAAGGCTCTGATAGGAAAAATAAAAATACCCGGCCACTGCACCCCGCGTGCAGCGCCGTACTCGTGTGGCTTGACACAGCTCAATTCGTCAGAGACGGAATGACAACCCAGGCTTTTTTTCGCAGGCGGTTAGGCTTTGGCCGGCTTCTTGATCCCGTCGTAAAGGATGATAGAAAGCACCACGAGCACCCACCAGGGAAATACTCCCATCCCGGGAATGGCTTCCATCGCAAGTCCCGGCAGGAGCGCCCATCGTCGGCCGAAAATCAAAAAAAGAAAGAAAGCTGTGGCCAGATCGAGGGCCCACTGGAAGGGCGGGGCAAACGTAAGCCAGATGGAGAGGACATCCGAAACCGCGGCCACGCCGAAAGCTATCGCCATTTGCGCGCGGGTGTGGCGCTTGAATGGTAAGGTGGGCTCTGCCGGGGGCAAGGTGATGATCTTCTCAGTTTCCATCAAGTGTCTCTGAACGCAAACCTTCCATTCGCCTGACGAACTTTAAATGATCGTGCCACGACCGCTCCCAATCCGCAAGTAAGTGAGTTGAATTCACGAATTGGGCACAACGTTCTCGGAATCCAGTGCCTCAGGAAATGGCGCCCTGCTATCATTATTCTTAACGCCCTACTTGAATCGGAGGTTCAACGATGAGGCATCAAGCCTTGGCACGCTATCTTATGCTCGCAAGTGTTCTTACTCTATTTGGTTGCCGCAATTCGGCCACCTCGTCTGAACCCGGTGTTTCTTCTAATGGAAACACAGGGAATGCTGCTACTTCTGACGGGAACTCGGGTACCACAGGGGATTCCGGCGCGCAGAAAGCCCCGGAATTCGCTCCTCAGCCTGCTGTCGCTTTGAAGCCGATTGTCGTGAAGGCGGGCAACAAAATCGTGATCACCGCCGACGAGACCGTCAGCTCGAAAACCAGCAATTCGGGAGACCGCTTCGACGCTTCTATCGCAGAGCCCGTTGTGGTCGGCGACAGAGTCGTGATCCCCAAGGGGGCGAAGGCCACCGGAACTGTGACCGAGGCCAAATCAGCAGGCAAATTCAAGGGGAACGCGGCAATTACGGTGACCCTTAGGTCCGTCACGGTGCACGGGGAAGAATACCGGCTGAAAACGACGGAAGTAACCGAATCCGGCAAGGGACGGGGGAAGCGTACAGCAGTCGGCGCAGGAGGTGGCGCGGCTGTGGGCGCTATGATTGGGGCGCTTGCAGGAGGCGGCAAGGGCGCAGCGATCGGAGCAGGGGCGGGAGCCGGCGCAGGCACCACGGGCGCTGCGTTTACTGGCGACAAGGACATTGCCATCGCCCCCGAGACGAAACTCACCTTTCAATTGGAGGAACCTCTGGAGGTCAAAAAGAAGTAGCATAAATCGATTTCTATCCCTCACTTCCCGCGGCGGGTGACAAGTAGTTCACCCGCCGCGCTATTTTTCTCCGTGATTTCCGCGGGAAGTGTGGTATACTCCGGTTGCGCTTAATACATCGGTTGTTTGGTGTGGTTCCTCTGGTTCGAGTTCGATTTGAGATAACCCCGCCTTTTGTTTCCTCCGTGAGTTTTCAGCGTAATTCAAACTAGGACTGGCGTTGCCAGTTGCGTGCCCGCACGGGAATCCGTGTGTATGCCGCGACGGCTTCCGCCACCAGAAAAGACAAGATAGAAACATGCAGAATTTTTCAGAATTACAGATTTCCAATTACACCAAGGAGCGGCTGTCACTCGCCAATTTTGCGACGCCGACTCCGGTCCAGGCTGCGGCAATTCCGCAGGCGCTGGAAGGCAAGGACATTCTCGCGACCGCGCAGACAGGAACCGGCAAGACGCTGGCGTTCCTCGTTCCGATCATCGAGCGGCTCCTTGCGCAGAAAGCGAGGGGGATCGAAGCGCTCGTGCTCGTTCCCACGCGCGAACTCGCCATGCAAGTTGTGGATCAATACAACGCGTTGCGCGGGAAGCAATTGTCCCCTGCGGCGCTGGTCGTGGGCGGATTGCCCGAGGCCAAACAGCTTGCCGCGATCCGCGCGGGAGCACGGCTCGTGGTCGCGACTCCAGGACGCCTGGAAGATTACCTCGGCCGCAACCTCTTCAATTTTCGCGGACTCCATGTGCTCGTCCTCGATGAGTCGGACCGCATGCTCGACATGGGATTCCTCCCGGCGATTCGCAGAATCGTAGCGGTGCTTCCCAAGGAGCGCCAAACGTTGTGTTTTTCGGCGACGCTCGAGGCTTCCGTCGTGCATCTCGTGAAGGACTACATGAGAAACCCGGTGCGTCTCGCATTCGGGTCCACTCTCAAACCCGCGGACAATGTGCGTGTTCAGGCATTTGAAGTTTCCAGCGACCGCAAGCAGGAAATGCTGCAGCATTTGCTTGCGAAGGAAACTGGGCGATGCCTGGTCTTCGCGCGCACCAAGCGCGGAACCGACAAGCTGGCCCGCAACCTCATTCGCGAAGGATTCGCCGCCGCCGTGATTCATGGCGACCGTTCGCAATCCCAGCGAACCGCGGCTCTCACGGGCTTTCAGCAGGGACGCTATCGCATCCTCGTGGCGACGGATGTCGCGGCTCGCGGCATTCACGTGCAGGACATCGCACACGTCATCAATTACGATCTTCCGGAAATTGCGGAAAACTTCATTCACCGCGTTGGCCGCACTGGGCGCGCGGGCAAGAGTGGAGTTGCTTCCACACTCTTCGGCCGGGAACAACGGTCGGAGTTGATGCAACTTGAACGCACACTCGGCATCCGGATGGAACGAATGCAGGCCGATGGCAGCTCGTTTCCTGCAAGGCAGGAGCGTCCCGCATCTGAACTTGTGCATCGCTTCCCGCTAGCTTCGGCATCCGGGCCCATTTCCGGGATGGTTCGCCTTCCCGGCGAAGTCATGGAAGTCCAACTCGAGAACTAACTCTGGTTTTCATCCCTCTGCGGTCCGAATTTTTCGAACTGCGGGGGGATTTCCTCGTCTCCGCCGCTTTTTTCACGAAGAGTAGCGCAGGCTTCAGCCTGTGGGGGTTCGTCCTTGCAAGGACCAAACCCCACAGGCTGAAGCCTGCGCTACTTAAGATCCCCCAATAAATCAATGAAATCGATTTTCCATGGAACCTGATCCAAGTGGAGAAGCGCGACCGTTACCGGCAAATCGAAGCGGCGCGGGCCGGCGCTTCCCGGATTGAGGAAAAGGACGCCGCCATGTTCCGTGCGGGACGGCTTGTGCGAATGTCCGCTCACGATGATATGAAATCCCGCGGCGACAGGATCGAGATCGAGCGCGTGAACGTTGTGCAGGACGTAAATCATTGCGGGATTTGTCTCGAGGACTTCGGTTTCGGGAAGAGCCAGCGACCACGGTTCCGTATCGACATTTCCCCGCACCGCAAAAATCGGGGCCAGAGTTTTCAGCGCTTCGAGAATTTCCGGATCGCCCACGTCACCGGCATGAATGATCAGGTCCGAACCTTGGAGGGCGCGCAATGCTTGCGGGCGCAACAATCCATGCGTGTCGGAAATCAGGCCAATCGTTTTGGGATTTCGGGTCATGCGTTGCAAAATTGTGTGCGGTCAGTTCTTTTTGTGTGGTTCGGATTTGCGGGTTTGGACAATCCAATCCCGCACTTGCCCTTCGAGAACGTCGAGGGGGATCGTCCCGTTTCGCAATACCACGTCGTGGAACTCGCGGATATCGAATTTCGGCCCGAGTTCTTTTTGCGCCAGCGCGCGAAGCTCCAGAATTTTCAGCTGGCCGACTTTGTACGCCAGCGCCTGGCCGGGCCACGCGATGTAGCGTTCGACTTCGCTGGTGATAAAATCGCGCGACGCATCCGCGCCGACGGAAACCATGTAGTCGATCGCTTGCTCCCGTGACCATCCCTTGGAGTGAATTCCCGTATCGACGACCAGCCGCGCGGCGCGAAGAATTTGTCCCTGCCAGAATCCGTACATTTCGTAAGGGGTTTCGTACATGTGCAGGTCGGGACCGAGCGTCTCCGCGTACAGAGCCCAGCCCTCGGTGTACGCGGTAAATTCCGAAATCTTGCGAAAATCCGGCATACCGGGAATCTCATAGGAAAGCGCGATCTGCAGATGATGTCCCGGCACGGCTTCGTGCAGGATGGTTGTTTCCATACAGCAGCTCGTCTGCTTTTCCGGATCCACGGTGCGCAAGTAGAGGTATCCAGCGCGCGAACCGTCGAGCGCGGGCTGTTCATAATATTCCGACGAGGTGCGAGCCCGGTCCGGCGGTATGGGGTTGACGCCGTAGGTCATGCGCGGCAAAACCTTAAAAAGAAGAGGGAGTTGAGGATCGATGCGCTTGGCGATGTCGCGGCCATGCGCCAGGATTTCCGCTTCGCTGTGGAACAGGAAGCGCGGCGCGTTCAACACTTGATCGGAAAATTCCGCGGCACTGCCGGTAAAGTTGAGTTGCGCGCGAATCCTGGCCATCTCGGATTGAATGCGCGCGACTTCTTGCAAGCCGATTTCATGAATCTGATCGGGCGTGTAGTTGGTCGTGGTCGTTTGCCGGACGAGGAAGGCATACATCTCCGCGCCTCCGGGCGCTTGCGAAAGGCCCACGGTGTCGCGTGCGGCCGGCAGGTACGTGTTCGATACATAGTCCCGCAGCTTGTGCCATGCGGGGAGAAATGCGTGTGTGTAGGCGTCGACCGCGTCCGCGCGGAGGCGTTCCTGTTCGGCGGCTGGAATCGAGTCTGGAAATTTTGTGAACGCCGCGAGCAGTGGGCTTTTCAGCGCATCGGCTTCCATCTCGACGTCCAGTTGGTCCACTTCGCGCTCGGCGACCAATTTTGGCTGAATCTTTTTTTGCTCGATGGACAAATCCGCGGCGCCAATGGTTTGGTCCACCCATTTCGTCAACGCGCGCAGGCGGGCCACCTGGTTCTCGTAGTCCTTCACCGTATTTGCGGGCGCGACAGCCATCGTGCTGAAGATGCTGAGGTGACCTCCCACGAGGTGATTGACCGTAAAGAAGGTCGAAATCTTTGCGTATTGCTCGATGCTCTCGTTCAGTTGGCGATCTAGAAGCTCGTAACTCAGGCGGTCTCGCGCGGCGAGGCCGGTTTCCGGAATCCTGTGGAGCCGTGTAAGGAATTGCTGGACTGCGGCTAGAGCTTGCCGCCGGTGTTCCGGAGAGGGGTCGTCCCATTTGTCGTTATATTCAGCGCGGCCGACGAAAGTGGCCTGGCCGGGGTCCTCGCGAAGCTGGAACTCGTAGTAGTCCGAAAATAATTTTTGCAGGCCGTTCGATTGCGGCCAGCTGACGCGCGGAAATACGAGTAGTAGCAAAACGAGGGCTAGCAATGTCCGGGCGGGCTTCAAGGCAAGCACGCACCATTGCTTGTACCGTGCGGACGTTTTACTTTCAGTGTGCATGTCCTTATCTCCCGGGGAAATCGCATGCAATCCCTGAATCGTTCGACCTCATGGTAGGCGCTGAACTCACTTTTTGCCAAGTTCAGATTGGGCGAGCAGACATTTTGAGCAATAGTGAGATAATTTTTTGCGGGTGCGCCGGATGTGCCGCCCCTCCGGGGCTCGCTTGCTCTCATCTGCATGGTTTCCCACCGCTTCCGCGGTGGGCTACGGTATGGCGTCCCTCCGGGACTCTCGGCAATTTGGAACCAGGTCACTACGGCTCGATGGGATGGCAGCGGCATAGGAATACCGATGAACAAGGCTGGCCGGGACGGTCAATTCTGGAGTACGATTCACGGATTCAAGGCTGCGAGGGCGCGGGCCGAACTTCGATTTCTTTTTATAAATGATTTAGGCCGCGACGGTGCGCCGGTAAGGAGCCGCCATGCAACGATTATCAAAAATACTGGCATTGATGAGCGCGATGATTTTCCTTGCCGCTTTCGCGCACGGGGCGACGATCACCGGCACGGTGAAAGGGCCGGACGGCGCGCCATACAAGGGGGCATTCGTGCAGGCGCAGAATACGAAGACCAAGATTACCGTCAACGTGCTGTCTCACAAGGACGGCGGATATCGTGTGGAGGATTTACCGGCCGGTGAATATGTCCTGCGGATTCGCGCCGTTGGGTATCAGGCTGACCCGCGCACGGGCGTTACCCTGACTGCGAGTCAATCCGCGTCCATGGATTGGGCCCTGAAACCTGGGACGGTGCGCTGGCGCGATCTTTCGCTTTATCAAGGCGAAAAGTTGATACCGAACATCCGCGGCAAGGAGATGGTCTTCGGTCCCACGTCCAACTTCCGCGACGCGCCCTGCCAAATCTGCCACGGATTTCAAACGCGCATGGCTAGCGTCTCGCGCGATTTGGAAGGCGCGAAGGACCGCGTGGATTACATGCGAACCAGAATGCACTACCTCCTGGGGCCAATGGTCAACGATGAGCAAGCCGATCGCGTGGCGTCCTTCATAGCGGACGCGTTCGGCCCCGATTCCTCGTTGCCGAAATCTCCCGCGGAATTGCCGGAGTACAAGAACCTGGTGCGCACATTTGACGACGACGCGATGAACATCGTTTACGTCGAGTATGACTTGCCCGGGCCGAACCGCATGCCGTGGAGCGCGGCGCCGGACAAAGAGGGCAACGTCTGGATGCCTTATTACGGTGGCGCGAACAAAATTGGAAAGCTCGACCCGGAAACCGGAATTATATCGGAATACGATATACCCAATCCGAATGCCGTCGGAATCCATTCCGCGTATCCAGGCCCCGACGGCAACGTGTGGCTGGGAGAATTTGGAATTAACAAGATCGGCCGGTTCGATCCGAAGACAGAAAAACTCACCGAATTCGCGGATGCTTATACTCCCGGCAAGGAAGGCCTCGTCGCCGGCGGCAGCAAGCACACGGTGCGAATCGGTCCGGACGGAATTGCCTGGGCGAGTGGATCGCGAATCAGCCGCCTCGATCCCAAGACAGGGAAGTTCACGGACTTCAGCGAACCGACCTACGGCGTCGAGCTCGACAAAGACGGCAACTGCTGGTTCTCGGAATACAACGCGGTAGGGAAGATCGGTAAGATTGATGGGAAGACCCTGGAAGTGAAGACTTGGAATCCGCCCGGAAGCAATACCGTATACTCACGCAGGATTCAGATCGATTCCGACGGAATTGTCTGGTTCAGCCAATCCGGCGCAGGGCAGATTGGCCGGTTCGATCCCAAGACGGAAACATTCAAGAATTACGCTTTGCCGGGTCCGAACGCGAGCGCCTACGCAATGAACCTGGACCGGAACCATGACGTTTGGTATTCCTCGGAATATCTGGATGAAGTGGGCCGCTTGAACACCACGACCGGCAAAGTGACCGAATATCCGTTCCCTCATGCCGAAATTACGTCGCGGGAATATTTCCTCGATGCGCAGGGCCGCATGTGGTACGCGACGCCTTCCAACAACAAAGTCGGATATTTCTATCTGGCCAGCCAAGGCGCCATGGCCAGGAATGGCGGCCAGTAGGAGGAGCGCGATGTCGATCACCGCACGGAAGCGAGTTCTGTTGTTTGGCGGCTCTGGGATTGTCTTCATCCTCGTTGCCGTTTTTGCATGGAGGTCTTACGGCCAATTCGGCCGCTCGCAATATACCAGCCCTCCGGCGAACGTCGCGGCCACCATCGCGGGGAAGAAGATCACGATCGACTACTACGCGCCCTCGATGCATGGACGGAAAGTTATGGGCGGTCTCGTCCCGTTTGGCGAAGTGTGGTGCACCGGCGCGAATTGGGCGACCAAGATTACGACCGAGGCGAATCTGCAGATGGGCGGCCTGAAACTCCCCGCCGGAAGCTACAGCATTTGGACGCTTCCGAACGCGAACGAGTGGACGCTCATCATCAACAAGCAGACGGGGCAGTTCCATAAGGACTACGATTCGTCCACCGATTTTGGCCGCACGAAGATGAATTTGAAGACCCTCGCCGCTCCCGTCGAAACGTTCAAGATCGATTTGCGGTCCGATGGCGGAAACCAGGGAATGCTGGCGCTCGTTTGGGAAACGACGGAAGCGTCGATCCCGTTCACGGTGTCGCCTTGAGTAGGACGGGCTTCAGCCTGTCTGGTTTTGATTTCTGTGGCACTGGCAAAAGTCAAAAGAAGACAGGCTGAAGCCCGTCCTACCGTTATTTCGGAGTGCCAAACGTCAGCCGCAAACCAGTAGAGAGAAGCAAATCATTTCCTTTGATTCCGGTCGGGGGATTACTAAGAAAATTATCATTCAAACTGAATTGCCATCCGAGCCATCGGCTGATCGCGGTCGACAGGACCGTATTGAACGTGTACCGGTAGCCGCTGGGCCCGCTGAGGTTCGGAAAGTAATTGAAAGTTTCGTTGAAGCTCGAGCGGCTGCCGAGCTTCGCGCTGAACGCCTCCCCCACGGTGGCTTCCGCATTTCTCTGCGTGACGGCCGGGAAGGGAGTCGTTGGCGGCGGAGGCGTGGCGTTCGGCAAACTGTACGCCCCGAAAAATTCCTGGTTGTAACCCGCCCCGCCAAAGATGTCGAACTGCGCGTTCTTCGTCTTGATCACGTGGGCTCCAATGCCGCCATCGATCACATTTTGAAGGTTCAAATTCTGGAGCGCGTTGGAGTTGAAGTCCGTCGCGGCAAACGCAAACCATCTCGGGCGAAAATTGATATCGGCGCGAACACCGCCTGCGATTTGGTGTGCGATCACTTGACTCGGCGTGGTCGTGTCATTTTTCCCGTACACCGCACTGGTATAAACCGTGATTTTGTCACGATCGGTCTGGCGCACGGCCCTTCCCGCAAGATTGTAGGAAAGGGTGGCCGAATTGCCTCGCGTGATGCTGAGGCCCGTATCGAGCGTCCCGCTCCAGAAGTCGCCGAGGTGCGGATGCTGCAATCGTTCCATCGCCGCATCGAAGGCGGCTTCTTCCGAGTCGGACCGGATCACCTGGACCGAATCCTTCGCGGCGGTCACGACGCCCGCGGTCTGCGTCGTGATTTGGAATTGCCCGTCCTTCGTGGCGACGGGTCCCACAACCATTTGTCCGCCCGCGAGGCCGACGTGCAGAGGTTGTGTGGAAGTGATGGTGTCAATCGCAGCCCACTGGAAGGTCACCTCGCCCGCGGCCTCCGTCTTGAGGACCAGCGTTTTGGCGTCCGACTTGACGATCGTGCCCGTCAGGCGGTCCCCATTTTTCAGGGAAACCTGATCCGCGAAGAGTGCGGGACAGAGCAGGAAGATCGTCATCGCCAAAAACAAGGACTTTCGCTGCGCGTTTCTCATAGTACGTGTCCTCCAATAAAAGAAGGTCTCCCATCCACATCATTGAGGGGCTGATATTGGCCGTGAGCTGCGGCCGATGTATGGCGCAAATAATTTCAACCAGAATTTCCGGTTTGGCCGGATTTTCATTTTGACTTTCCGGCCGACGGATAATGTATACCGGGCCCCGTCCGTATGCAATTCTCCAGCCCCGCTGGACATCTCCTTTGGCTGGTGACAAGCGGCTCCGTAGCGGCTGGAAACGTGTCTGTAAGATTTCCTGTTGAAAGTATGGGGAGAAAAAGCAAGGGTGTCTCCAGAACCAACGACCCTAGTGGGGGTCGAAGAGAGGAGACACCCTATGTCTATATCGCCTGTAGGAAGGGTAGCACTGCGGGAGTTGATGGAACAAGCTTGGCAACAGGTGGAAGGGCAAGCGCGGGGGATGCTGAAGAAAGCTGTCGAGGGGCTGCTGGTGGCCGAGCGAGACCGGCGCGTGAGCGAGGCCAAGCAGCGGGGCGAGAAAGTGTACCGTTGGGGCTACACGGTGCGGAAGTGTTGGACGACGCTGTGGGGAAGCCTGGAGCAAGTGCGCGTTCCGCGGCTGCGCGGGCGGGAAGAGATCGGACTGGTGGAACGCTATGAACGGCACGGGTTGGATCAGATGCTGTTCGCGCTGACGGTGGGCGGACTGAGTCAGCGCAAGGTGGTCGGATGGGTGCGGCGGTTTCTGGGCGGGACGCTTTCGCCGGCCACGATCGGAGCGGTGCTGCAGCAAGCGCAACAGCAAGTCGAGCAGCGGCGCAGCGCAGCGATTGTGCCGGGACGTTATCGAGCCATCGTGGTGGACGGAATTTACCTGCGGTATCGGCGGAGTGTTTCGCAGCCAGGACGCAAAGGCGTGCTGCTGGTGGCGGTGGGGGTGCGGGAAGGCGGCGCATTTGAAGTACTGGACTGGCGGGCGGCTTCGGCGGAAACCACCGAGGACTATGAAGAGTTGCTGACACGATTATGGAAACGCGGGTTGGAGAAGGTGGAATTGATCGTGAGTGATGGACTGACCGCGATCGTCAGTGCGGCGCAGATGGTGTATCCAGCAGCTCGGCATCAGCGCTGCCTGGCGCATTGGTTTCGCAACCTGGAAGCGCTGACGCCGCGATTTGCGTGGGTCCAGCGGCGGAAATTCCGGCGGGAGTTCTGGTGGATCTGGGACGCGGAGAACCAAGCGCAGGCACGGGACTGGGCGCGGCGATTCTGCGCGCGCTGGCGGTGTGCCGCGCCGGAGATGGTCGAGAAATTCCAATTCGAGCTGGAAGAGGTGCTGGCGTTTTTCAACTTCCCAGCGCACTGGCGCCATCGGCTGCGCACAACCAACTTGGGCGAAGGCTGGTTCAAACATTTGCGCCGCTATTTGAGCCGCTTCCCCGGATGTCGTAACGCCGAGCACAGCGAGCAGGTTCTCGGTTGCTTCCTGCTCGCAGCAGAATCGATGCATCGATGAGGAGCTTTATGAACCGGAGCACCCCTCAACCTGCTTTCAACAGAAATGCTGGACAGTGCCCTGGAAACCGATGCTTTGACTACCGACCTCGCCGCGCTTACACTCACGAGAATGGGTTCGCGTTCACGATATCCGGGCTCTTTTGGTCCCCGCGCCAGTTGGGGAGGGATGCTGACGCCCGCCATTCGCAACATCATCATCGCCTGCACCTGCGTTTTTTTCATTCAAACGATCACCAAGCTGATTTTTCCTCCGGAATACACGGCGCTATTCAATCATTATTTCGGATTGGTCCCTTGGTACGTCACGCGGCGGCTGTTTGTTTGGCAACTTGCGACCTACCTTTTCCTGCATGCCAGCATCTGGCATCTTTTATTCAACATGCTGTTTCTGTATTTCTTTGGGATGGATTTGGAAAGGACCTGGGGAAAGCGGCGCTTTTATGAATATTACTTTTTGACCGGCATCGGCGCCGGCTGTATCAACGTCTTAGTCAAAGCAATCCTCGATCCGCACGGGACCGGCTTTTCATTTGCAATTCCCACGATCGGCGCTTCCGGAGCAATTTATGGCGTATTGATCGCCGCGGGAATCCTGTTTCCCGATCGCCAGGTATGGCTCATCCCGTTTCCCATTATGATTCCGATGAAGCTTCTCGTGGCGGGATCGATCGCGATCGAGTTCTTCCTTTCGTTGGAAGTTGGCGGGGACAACGTCAGCCACGTCACGCATCTCGGCGGCGCGCTGGTGGGTTATTTGTATCTGCGGCGGGGGCTGTTCCTCTATCGTTTCCGGAACGATTACCTCGACTGGAAACGCCGCCGCGCCCGGCGCAAATTTGAAGTGTACATGCGCGACCACAAGAACGAGCCGCCGCACGATTCCGACGACCGCTGGGTGAACTAGGTTTTAGGTAGCACAGACTTCAGTCTGTGGATTTCCACCTGATCTTGGCTGGCGCGCACGGCCCGGGCACCATGGCGGAACCCCACAGACTGAAGTCTGTGCTACTTTCCGCCGTTGCGGATTTTCTCTTCGTCGCTTCCAATTACGTGAAATTTCATGAAGTTCGTTGTGCCGCCCACGAAGAGCGGCGTCCCCGCCACGATTCCGACGACGTCCCCGCGCTGGACGAGATGCTCTTCGAGCAAGCGCTTCTCCGTGGTCCGGACCAGTTCTTCAATGTCCTGCACCTTGGCAATGGTGCGCGGGACGACGCCCCAATTGAGCGAGAGGCGGCGGCGCGTTTCCTGAATCGTCGAGAACGCGATAATCGGGCGGCGCGGGCGATGTTTGGAAACCAGGCGCGCCGTGAAACCGGTCTCCGTAAATACGGCAATCACTTTCATGTGCAATTCTTCGGAAGCGTGGCAAATCAGCTCGGACGCGGTTTCGGCGATGTTGAATTGCGCCGGGCTCGGGCGAAGGACGTGCGTATTATTGGCCTCCGCTTCCCGGATGATGCGGTCCATCATCTGCACGGCTTCCAGCGGATACGATCCCGACGCGGTCTCGGCGGAGAGCATCAGGGCGTCGCTGCCATCGAACACGGCATTGGCGACGTCGGAAGCTTCGGCGCGCGTGGGGCGCGGGTTATGTGTCATCGACTCGAGCATTTGCGTCGCGGTGATCACCGGGCGGCGCGCTTCGCAGGCCCGGGCGATGATCTGTTTTTGCACGACGGGCACTTTTTCCGGACTCATCTCCACGCCCAGATCGCCGCGAGCCACCATCACCCCATCGGACGCGTTGAGAATCTCGTCCAGATTGTCAATCGCCTCGGGCTTTTCCAACTTGGCAATTACCGGGACATCCTGCTTGGCGCGCGAGATGGCCTTCTTGGCGAGCAGCACGTCCTTCGCGCTGCGCACGAAGCTCACCGCAACGAAGTTCGCGCCTTGCTCCAATGCGAACACAAGATCCTCGCGATCTTTTGGCGTGACGGCGGGGATCCGCAATTTTACGCCGGGCAAATTGATGCCCTTATGCTCGCCAAGGAGTCCGCCGTTGACGACTTTACACAGCACGGAGGTTGAGGTGGTCGAAAGCACATGCAGTTCGATCAGACCGTCACCGAGCAGGATGCGGTCGCCGCGCGACACGTCGCGGGGCATGCGCTTATAGGTCGTGCTCACGCCCAGGCTCGTCCCGGCTATCGATTGGATCGAAATCGTGAAACGCTGTCCCGTGACCAATTGCACGGGCTGCTTGTCCTGGAGCGCGCCTGTGCGGATTTTCGGGCCCTGAAGATCGGCGAGAATTCCGATCGGCCTCGACAGGCGCGCGGAAGCTTCCCGCAGCCGCTTGATCGTGCGCGCGTGATCTTCGAGAGTGCCGTGCGAGAAGTTGAGGCGCGCCACGTCCATCCCGGCGTGCATCAGCCGTACGATCATTTCGGAAGAGTTGCTGGCGGGTCCAAGAGTGCATACAATTTTAGCACTGCGAAAATTCATGGTTTTTTGTCCGAACCCATTCTGCCTGGAAGGGGATGAAATTTCTTCGGCCTACTTCGTGGAGGCGAAGTCGCTCACCACATGATATAGGAACACGACCCCCTTATGGAAGCTATCGACCGGAATTCGTTCGTCGTCGCCATGGACGCGTGAGCTATCACTTTCGATCATTGGAAAGGGCTCGAGTCCGTAGGCCTGAACTTTGTGCAAACGCAAGCTGGAGGAGTCCGTGGCCCCCGTGCCTAGTATGGGCACCGTGATAGCGCCGGGGAAATCCTGCGTCGTGAGGCGCTCGATGGTCTGATACAACGGTGTCGTAAGGTTCGAGGGCGGGGAGTTTTCTCCGGAATCGGGCGCGAGCTGGAACTTGATTTGCGGGTCGTTTACGATCTTGACGAACTGTCCCATCAACTCCTGTATGGAATGCCCGGGAAGCATTCTCACGTTCAGATTGGCGGTCGCTTCCGAGGGAACCACGTTGACGCGTACCCCGGCCTGCAACATCGTCGGCGCAATCGTATCGCGCAGCATCGAGTTCCACATGGGGCTCTCTTCGGAAAGATGCTTGACGGCGAGGTCGGCGCGCTCGGGCTGCTCGAGCGCGCGCATCCATTTGGCGATTTCGTCGTCCTCGATCTTTGCAAGCTGCTCGAAATAGCGGAGCGTGATCGTGCTGGGTTCCGACGGCACTTGATAGGTTCCCAATTTTTCAATGGCCGCCGCCAAATGGACGACAGCGTTGTCCGGCTTGGGCAAGGAGCCGTGTCCCGAGGAACCCGTTGCGGTCACCGTGACGTTGTAGGCCACTTTTTCGCTGGCCTGGATGCCGACGTATTGCACCTTGCCGTCCTTCACCATCACGCGGCCGCCCTCATTGAGCGCGTAGGCGCAGGCGATCTTGTCCCAATATTTCTGGATGGTCACCTTGATGCTGGCAGGGCCGCCTTGTTCTTCGTCATCGCTGGCGAGAAAAAGGACGTCTCGCGTGAGGTGCGCGCCCGTGCGCCTGAGCTCGACAATCGTAGCGATGTTGGCGGCAAGCATGGCTTTGTCGTCTATCGAGCCCCGGCCGTACATGTAGCCGTCACGAATCGCCGCCGCAAAGGGATCTGCGTTCCATTTTTTTGTGTCGACGCCGACCGTATCCTGGTGCGCCACGAGGAGCAGGGCGTTGGACGGGTCGGGGAGCGGGCCCGCCTGCAACCGCGCGATCACGATGCTCCGGCCCGGGGCCATTTCGACGACTTCGTTCGAGATCCCTTCTTTTTGAAAAATGGCCGAAATATATTTTGCGGTCGCGGACTCATTGCCCGGAGGATTTACGGTATTGATGCGGACGAGATCGCTGAGCCACACCTGCGCTTCATCAGCCAGCTTGTTGAGATCGGGATTCGCCATGGGCGCTTGCGCCCGGGCGCCCGCGGCGGCGGCCACGGCCCACATGACGGTCAGGATAATCCGGCCTGCACGATGCAACATTGCACGTTCCTCCGAGCGAAAATTCAGCCACTTTGGCGACGAATTCATCGTACCATGCGCGCCACGGATGCAAGCCCGCGCATACGGACGCGTGTGCCGCGAAGAAAAACCATGCCGGGTGGGGACTCTTCATGATTACCTTGAATCCAGAAGGGGAGCCGGCTTAAACATTTGAACATCCCGGCGCTTCGTGGCAACATCAAAATAGCAGGGGAGTCTCTTTCAGCAAGGCCCGGGATTGAGCAATGGGTGTTCTTTCCTGGGGAGAACGCAACGATTCCGTGAGGTTCAACAAGCCATGCCAACGCTTTTCATCCGAAGACTGATCCTGAGCGTGCTCTTGTTCACATTCTTCGTTCCTCCCGGCGAACTCTCCGCCTGGGCGCAGGACAAAGACAAGCAGGCTCCGCAAACCCAGACAGCGCCCGGGTTCTCGATCTCCGTCACCGTTCCCGTGGTGAGCCTGGACGTCGTGGTCACGGATAACAACGGAAATTATTTGAAGGACCTCAAGAAGGAAAATTTCCGGATCAGCGAGGACGGCACGGTACAAACGATTACAAATTTCGCGCCCTCCGAAGCGCCGATTACGATCGTGCTGCTCCTGGAATTCAGCCAGATGGGCTATACATTTTTTACCTACAACGCCGTGAATTGGGCCGCGGGCTTTCTGGGAAATCTCAAGCCCAATGACTGGGTCGCGCTGGAGACGTTCAACATGCGCTCCAACGTCGAAGTGGATTTCACGCACGATCGGAACGAAGTCATGCAAGGGCTGTCTACCCTTTACTTTCCGCCATTCCACGAATCGAATATCTTCGACGCTCTCTCCGATGTGCTGGACCGGATCAAGGACGTCAAGGGCAAGAAGGCCGTTCTCGTGCTGGCCTCCGGAATCGACACGTTCAGCCGGATGACCCTCGACCAGACGTTGAAACGCATCCGGGAAACGGACGCCACCATTTTCACCGTCGGCGTCGGCGAGCAGATGTTCATGAATCAGGCCCCTGGAGCATTTGGCCAACAGTTGACCTATATCCAGGCGCAGAACCAACTCAAGACCTTTGCGGCGATGACGGGAGGCCGCTCGTGGCTCCCGCGCTTCGACGGCGAAATTCCCAGCATCATGCAGGAGGTAGCCCAAAGCTTGCGCAACCAGTACAGCATGGCCTATTCGCCAACCAACGAAGCGCTCGATGGCAAGTACCGCAAGATGAAAGTGGAGCTGGTTGCGCCGGACGGGGGCCCGTTGACGGTGCTTGACCAAAAGGGGAAGAAGGTCAAGTTTCAGGTGTACGCCCGGCAAGGCTATACGGCGCCGAAATCGAATGTGGACACCAAATAGCCGCGGCGCAATCCAGGATTGGATCTTCGAGCAATCCCCGCCCCTATGAGAGCAACGGCGCCTGTAGAAACGAATCGCTCGTCCATGCGTTTCAAATTCCTCTGGATTGTGCCGCTGCTGATTTTTCTGCTGGCTGCGGGAATCTACTCTCTCCGCTATGAGCTGCGCAGCTACGTTTTTCTGATTCAATTTCTCGATCCCCACGCTTCCGGTCTTCTCGTGCGGCTGGAAAGTCATGAGCTGGATATTCAGGAGATCACAATTTCCACAATGCAAGGCCCTGTGCGAGCGAGGCTGTACGTTCCGCGCGGAGTTGTCCATCCGCCAGGCATGGTTCTCGTTCATGGGATTCATCATTTGGGGATCGACGAGCCCCGGCTCATGAATTTTGCGCGCGCGGCAGCGAGCGACGGATTTTCGGTGCTGACGCCGGAGATCGCGGCTCTTGCGGATTATCACGTCGATGGCGCCTCGATCGGCACGGTCGGAGAATCCACCGCTTGGTTGCAGCAGCGTCTCGGCACGGGTCCGGTGACTATAGTCGGAGTGAGTTTCGCGGGCGGACTTTCTCTTCTCGCCGCGTGCGATCCGCGGTACGCCCCGCACATCCGCGCGCTCGTCCTAATGGGCGCCTACGACAACCTCGGACGGGTTGTGCGATTTCTCGCGACCAGCCGGGCGGAATTCCCGGACGGCCGCTTGGAGCCATACGCCGCGCACGATTATGGCGCGGCCGTGTTTGTGTACTCCAACTTGGACCAATTCTTTCCGGCAAGCGATTTGCCAGTGGCGCACGACGCCTTGCGCGACTGGCTTTGGGAGCGGCCCGGCGATGCGCAAGCGCTCTTCCCGCGGCTGAGTCCGCCGGGCCGCGCCACGATGGAGATTCTCCTCGCGCGCCAAATCGACCGATTGCGCCCGAAATTATTGGATGCCATTCAGGCGGACGATTCCCAATTGTCCGCGATTTCGCCGGAGGGAAAGCTCGGCGCGCTTCGCACGCCCGTCTTCCTTCTGCACGGCGCCACGGACGATATCATTCCATCCACGGAAACCCTCTGGCTGGAAAAGGAAATTCCGAAGCCGTACCTGCGAGCGGCGTTGATCACTCCCGCGTTTTCTCACGTCGATCCCGACAAACATGCCGTGTGGACCGATCAGCTGCGTCTGGTCGAGTTTCTCGCTGGGGTTCTGCGCACCGCGGATTAATCCATGAAGGTCTTAGTAGCACAGACTTCAGTCTGTGGGGGTTAGTCCCTGCAAGGACCAAACCCCACAAGCTGAATCCTGTGCTACTAAAACCGGCCACATTGTGAGAGCGAATCTGAAATCCCAAATCATCGCTGTCCTGTCACAGCTCGCAATTGAGCCGGACGCCGGTTATAGAGCGCCGCCGCAATCTTGAGCATTTCTTCGCGGTCGGAAGCAAGCACATATCCCTTTGCGATCAAACTGTCGAGCGATTCGGCATACAATTTCACGTAATTCGCCTCGCTGCCATACCGCTTCTCCAATTCTTCCGCCGGGAACTGTTGCCACCCGCCCAGATTTCCGCACGTTGCCTCGATCGACGTCGTCACCACGGGCGGCACCGAAACAGGAACGGCCCGGCCAACCGGGTGCTCCACATCCGGAAAGCGGACGCCGCCCAGGGGTTGCGCGTTCTCATCGATCAGGGGCACGAAGAGTCGCACACCCGGCAGCGGATTAAAGTTCGGCATTCGCGATAACGCGGGATCGGGATCCAGCGTAAAGAGCGTAGTGGGAGGCAACCTCGGGGCTTTGCGAGCGGACGGAACATCGAGTTCACGCTCAAGCTCCAGCGTCACCGCGCGCAGGTAGGCGGAGTGCGGGATCGGATTGAGGTCCACAGGCACGCCGCCGTTGCAGCGGCTGCCACGGGCGCTCCCGGCGCTCTGGTCGATCGGCGCAGGGGCATGAGCGCTCGGCCAGTCGTAGCGGCGCATGCGCGGGTTTTTCGTGTCCACGTCGGTAAGGCTTGCCCGAAGGCGGTAAAAATCCGTGTAATTCGCGATGTCGATGTAAAAGGGATCGCTCGCGTGGCCGCCCAAAATCTCCGCAGCGCGGAGAGGCTTCGCGTCCGGAATAACGTAAGGAAATTGTTTGGAACCCGCGGCCGAAGCGAGCTCGTTCAGGGCCAGCCAATTGCCCGTCCCATCGACCGCGATCGCCCCCTGGAAAACCACGCCGCCATCGCCGGGGTCCGCATTAAAACCCTCCGCTAAAAATGTGTCGATGAAAAAGCCGCTGAGGCTGATGCCGCCGAGGATGAGCGTCTGGTACGTTCCGAAATCTACGGACGGTTTTGTGTCCAGGTGCGTGTGGCCGGCAAGCATGCGGCCAAAGTCGCGGATGATGACTTCGCCTACGCCCTCGGCTTGCATCGGGACGCTCGCGGCGATCCCGGTTTGCCACTGCACCCGCGCGTAGGATGTCCCATGCTCAAAAAGAAAACCGTTTCCGGGATCTCCCCCGTTGGTCGTGGCCGAGGGCGGTCCCGTCATCGCGATCTCGTGTAGCGCATTGAGGAAAACCGGGGTGCCCCGATTTTCCGCTTCGACGACGATCGCCGAATTCGTGCCGGGCTTTTCCGGCGCGATGATTTCAAATTCGGACTGGTAGTCGTAATTGCCATCGGCGTCTTGCGTCAGTTGATCGAAGCCGAGTAGGGTGTCCCTTGGCGTAACAATTCCAGAAACAGTCCCCCATGTCCTTCTGTACGCGACCCCGCCGAACGTTCCTGCCGGTTGCGAACCCGTAATCGACACGTCCGTGATCCTCGATTGCTGGCGTGACTCGGCTACTTCGGCCAAGAGGCTTATTGGAGGCGACCCGGCACGCGGCATCGCAACGAAAGACGGAGCACAGACAAGCGCTGCGCACAAAATGAGGCTTGCCAAACGGATTCGCTTCAAGCGCGGAATGGGCATCGATCGTCCCTCCGAGTGTCTAGTGGTGTGAAGTATCATGCCGACCGGAAGGCCAGTCTATACCAAGTTGAGGGCTTCAGCGTCTGGGACGCGGCTGAAAGGGCTGCTGTTCCAATTTATGCAATTCCCGAGCGTGTTGGATTTGCTCTCGCCCTGCAACCCCGTTACAATAGAGGTTCACACCGCACCTGCCCAAACCGTCCCGTTTATCGAGAAAGGCTCTATGGCTTCTAGAACCGTCTGGCATTTTGCGTATGGCAGCAACATGAACCGCGCTCAGATGCTCTCCCGCGCTGGAAAGATTTTGGAAGAGCACAATGCGTCCCTGCCGAATTTCGAGGTTCGCTTCAACAAGAAAGTTCGCGGCGGCACGGCCGGGGCGAATATTCAACCCTCGCCGGGAAATACCGTTCACGGCGTGCTCTACAAAATCGAAGAAGGCTCGATGCGTTCGCTGGATCGCTACGAAGGTGTCCCGGATCACTACCGCCGCATCGAAGTGCAGGTGACGCCCGAAGGCGGGCCACCCGTTCCGGCGCAGATCTACATTGCGTCGAAAGTGGAAAAGGGATTGCGTCCATCGGCTCCTTATTTGCAAGCGATGCTGGACGGTGCGGGCGAGCACAACCTGCCGGCTTCGTACATTGGAGAAATTAAGTCCGCTGCCGGCGCGGCCTGATCGCTGCCGCCGGTACGGAAGGTTTCCTACACCGTACAGGAGTGACCATGGCTACTACGTCGTTGCCGCGGGCCGCGTCCCGCGGAGGAAGTTTCCTGGTGGAGTCGTGCACCCCGGGAGATGTTTTCTCTCCCGCCGAATTGACCGACGATCAAAAACTGATTGGCCAGACGGCGGAAGAATTCATTCGCAACGAAGTGGTTCCCGTCATTTCCGATCTCGAGTTGCACAAACCTGGTTTGCTGCCGCAACTCCTGAAGAAGGCCGGCGAAATTGGCTTGCTGGGCGGAGGCGTGCCCGAGGAGTACGGCGGTGCAGGGCTCGACAAAGTTTCCAGCGTGAGGCTAGCGGAGGGATTGTCGGCGTACGCTTCCTTTGGAGTGAGTCACGGCGGCCACTCGGGCATCGGCACGCTCCCCATTGTTTTCTTCGGCACCGAAGGGCAGAAGAAGAAATACCTGCCCGTGCTCGCCACGGGCGAAAAGCTTGCGGCCTACTGCCTGTCGGAGCCGCAAGCGGGATCGGACGCGCAAAATTCGCGAACGCGCGCCGTGCTCTCTCCCGATGGGCGCTCGTGGATTTTGAACGGACAAAAAATGTGGATCACCAACGGCGGCTTTGCCGACGTGTATATCGTTTTCGCAAAGGTGGACGGCGAAAAATTCTCCTGCTTCATTGTCGAGCGAGGATTTCCGGGCTTCTCGGCGGGCGCGGAAGAAAAAAAGATGGGCCTGAAGGGCAGTTCGACGACGGCCATCTTTTTCGAGAATTGCCAGGTGCCCAAGGAAAACCTGCTGCACGATATCGGCCGCGGGCACATCGTGGCCTTCAACATTTTGAACGCCGGAAGATTCAGCCTGGGCGCCTACTGCACGGGAGGCTCCAAGGGCACGCTGGAGACCGCGTCGAAGTACGCGAAAGAGCGAGTGGCCTTCGGCAAGCCGATCGGAGAGTTCGGTCTGATTCGCGCAAAACTGGCTGAGATGGCCATTCGGATCTTCGCCGTGGAGTCCATGATTTACCGCTCGGCGGGCCTCATGGACCTCGCCATCGCGGCGGCGGGCGACGGCGCGGACAAGTCGCAGCAATCGATGAAAGTGTTCGAGGAATACGCCATCGAAAGCTCGATCAGCAAAGTCTACGGTTCGGAGCTGCTCGATTTTGTCGTCGATGAAGCCGTCCAGATTTTCGGCGGCTACGGTTTTCACGAGGACTATCCGGTCGCCCGCTCCTACCGCGACTCGCGCGTGAACCGCATCTTCGAGGGCACCAACGAAATCAACCGCATGCTCATCATCCAGATGCTGATGAAGCGCGCGACCTCGGGCGCTCTGCCGCTGATGCAGGCCGGCGCGAAACTGCGCGACGAAATCATGGCCGGCCCGTCGTTCGAGGAGCCTCCGGCGGGCGAGTGGGCCGAGGAAGAGCGAATCCTGGCCGGAGTGAAGAAAGCGTTTCTGCTGGTGGCCGGAGCGGCGCTCGAAAAATATCGCGAACGCCTTGCGGACCAGCAGGAAGTTGTCGCCGCGCTTTCCGACATCGTTATGGAATGTTACGCCATCGAATCTTCGCTGCGGCGCGTGCAAAAGGCGGAAGCAGCGCGTGGCGCGGCGTCGACCTCGGTCATGGCGGACGCGGCGCGCGTGTTTCTGCACGATGCCGCCGATCGCGTCGAGATCGGCGCGCGCAGAGCCCTGGCCGCGGTGCTCGAGGGCGATATGCTGCGAACGCAACTCGCGGTGTTGCGGCGATTCCTGAAGCGCGAGCCCGCTGACACGGTAGCCATGCGTCAGCGTGTTGCTGCGGCCGTTCAGGCGGGCGATCGCTACCCATTCGAGGGCCGTTGAGCCAGGCCTGAAGCGCGACCCCTGAAAGCAGGCCCCTGTGGAAAATGCAAAAATTTACTCCCAATTCCTGTAGAATTCCTCTTTAAATCTGTACTAGTAGTTCTAAACCCTAAGTTCTACGGTCGACCACACGCGCGTACCATATGAAAAGGAGCGGCTTGCGATTTAAACTGTTCTTGTCTCTTCTGGGCGGCGAATTGCATCTAAGTCTGTAGAGTGAAGAAGGGGGCCATCCTAGTGAAGGTCAGTAAAGCATTCAGCGAGCGGAAAGCTCGAAAATGGCTGTGGATTGCTCTTGGGACCTTCGTTGCCTTGCAGATCTACTTCGTGCAGGAAATGGTTGCAGCCCTTATGCTGTTTACCGGCATTTTTATCGTTTGCGCGATAATCGCCCTGGCCTTGTATCTTGTTGATCGAGCGAGCCGCTGGGGACTCGGCTTGGCAGGACACCAGGCAAAGCGTGCTTTCGTGGCGGCTGAGGAGATCAGTAAAAAGCAGCTCCGCCGTCCACGTTCAGAGCCTGCCCAGTAATCCAATTCGTGGCCGAAACGCTGGTGACTTGGAGTGCTCGGGCGGTCGATCATTTGGCTTTCTTCGCATTTGTATTGCGATTGCTGCTGCGCCGCCTGTAGGTTTGTCGCCAAATCCTTAACAGGTCTCTGCAACCCTCATCAAAATCGCGCGTGAAATCGACAAATTGAAATGCCCCAAGCGTCCAGGAGAGCCGTGCGTGGTTGCACGGCTTATGCAGCAAGGGCACTATTTTCCTCCCGTACCTGCCCGCGTCCAGCACGTAGAGGAGCTCCCGCTTCACCCATTCGGACTTGGTTGCGGCGGGGGACAAGACCACTGCAAACCAGTCGCATCGGTTGAGTGCGCGGCCTATCTCATCGTGCCAACGTTGGGCGCCGGCCAAGTGGGTTTTGCAGTACCAGTAGCGAATCCCATGGTCTCGAAGCACTCTTACTAGACGATTGACGAATTTTCGGTCCGCGCTGGCGTGTGAAAGAAAAATCTCGGCTGGTTTCCGAATTCGCTTGCCGCGCATGCGCGTGCACTAACCTGTTTTTCGCAGCAACTCACCGATTTTGCGGCCCGCTGCGGCAGGATTCGCATTCGCCTTAACATTGGGGAATTCGTCGAGGATCCAAGGGTAGTCTTTCGCGGGGCCGATAAACACGGGTATCACTCGTCCGGAGTACCGGTCTGAGCTGAGCGCATAATTGATTTCATGTCGCTGGATTTCAGATTTCCCCGAATTGGGGGACAACAGCACAACCATGGCATCACAATCTTGCAGCGCTTTGCCGATTTCCAAAGGCCAGTTGTCGCCGGGAAATAGCGCGCGATCGGCCATCCACGCGTTATGCCCCTGCTTAGTAAGCTGGCTTGCCAGGGATAATGCGAAATCCCTATCGGATTTGGCGTAGCTGACAAAAACTTTCATTCTCGGCAGGCCCCTTCGTTCTTCTGCTTCATCGCAGAACAGCTCTAGAATCATTATACGCCAATAGAAATCCAATTAAGTTTCTGATGCGAGCTGACATGACTTAGAAAAATGCAGCTCCGCCGTCCACGTTCAGAGCCTGCCCAGTAATCGCGCTGGCCTCGTCCGAGCAGAGAAACAGAGCGGCAGCGGCAATTTCGTTGGCGGTCTGGCCTCGACCCTGAAGGATCGTATTCAGAAAGCCTTTGAGCTGGTCCTCTTTCGAAATCCCCAGGCGTTCCGCAAGCGTTTGACCTAAATCCTTTGACATCTTCGTTTCCGTGACTGGGCCCGGGCAGATTGCGTTCACGCGCACGCCTTTGCGGGCCGCTTCGGCGGCGGCGACTCGCGTCAGTCCCAGCATACCCGCCTTGGCCGCGGCATAGGGCGATCCCCAGCCAAAGGCCGACTTTGCGGACAGGCTCGAAATATTCAGAATTACGCCTGAGCCGCGCGCGTACATTCCCGGCAGCACCAGCCGCGTCAACAGGTAAGCGCCGCGCAGGTGCACGGCGATCACGCGATCCCACTCCGCGGGGCTGATTTCCTCGACTGGCTTCACGGGACCGTACTCTCCCGCGTTGTTCACCAGGATATCGACCCTGTCGAATCGGGATGCGGTTTCGTGGATCAGGCGCTCGCAATGCTTTTCGTCCGCGACGTCGGCGGCAACGGCTGCCGCTCGGCCGCCCGCATTGCGAACTTCCTGCGCCACCGCTTCAATTTCCGATTTTGTGCGCGCCGCGACCACCACCGCCGCGCCTTCCCCGGCAAACTTCAGCGCGATGGCGCGGCCAATCCCTCGCCCGCCACCGGTAATGACCGCAACTTTTTCACTCAGCAACATTCAATGCCTCCGGAATGACTGGGCAGAATAACATTTGCTTTCATCTTCTCAAAAGGAAGTATCCACAAGTCACGATTAGTGACTGTTAGTAGACGCGAGGGAGTGATATGCTCCGCGGATGCGTGGCCTTCCTCAGCGGCGGATTCCGAGTCCGGGCAGCCTGCCAAAGTCGGCCCTGCCGTACTTGGTTTTGCTAATCCTGGCGGCCGCATTTCTCACTTGCGTCGTCGAGGTCGAGGCGCATGGTTTGGCGTATGCGGCTTCGCGGCCTCCGCTGCAGGAGCGCAACATCCCGCAGGAGTATCCGGCCAAATCTGCCGCCACTGCCCCAACGTCAACAGCCGATCGCTTGGGAAATCATTACCTGATGCTGGTGAACACAGCCATGGCCAATCAAATGGATGCGCCGAAGTTGGCGCAGTTCGATCGCTCCCCCTACGACGGCTTGGCGGTCTCTTTCGCGGACGCGTATGACACTTCCCCAGTGCTTTCCGTGTCCCCGATGGGAGCGCAGATTGCGAGCTGGAAAAAGTCCACCACCAAGGAGATCTGGCCGTGGGTCTACCTGAACCGCATGATCGGCGCAAACGACGCAGAAGGGAATCAATACACCAAAGTCCCTTACTTCCAGCGGTTTCAGGGATTGGATCTGGACGGCAAAGCGGGCGCGCAGAATGATTTTCTGGAAAATTGGCGGAACGCGATGCGCATCGCCAAGGAGACAGGGATTCCCGGGATTGTTTGCGATCTGGAGTTCTACAATAAATACAAGGCGTATGATCTGTCTGAACTTGCGCGCATGACGTCGATGCCGAAGCAAGACGCGCTGGACGCGCTGAGGCAGCTGGGCGCGCGCCTGGCGGATATATCCTCGGCAGAGTACTCTGGAGCGAGTATATGGATCTTGTTCACCGGCTTCACCCGCCCCGAGTACAGGGTGATCGAGGGCCGCCCGTACTATCTGGCGGCCACCTACATTGTCGAAGGGCTGCTCGACCAGATTCAGCAGCATCATCTTCCGCTCCGGGTCATGACCGGCGGTGAAGTCGGCCTCGGCTATTGCCATACTTCCCTCGACGATCTTCGCCAGGCAATCGAGAAGCGTGCTGCTGCCTTCGCTCCTATCCTGCAGAAATACAATGGCATACTGGAGTTGGCCGGAACGATGACGCTGTGGAGCGATCGGTCGGCCAAGCAGAGTTGGGTGGCCAAGGGGGCTTGCGGAGCCTCCTCAGCCGCCACCGTCGAGGATCTCGTCCCATATATGGAACTCCTCTTCCGGACTTACCGCTACAACTGGCTCTATGGTTCACCAAATGGCGGGTATTTCGCCTTCCAGTCCGCGAGCGCACCCCGATTTGACGCCGCGATCGCGCAAGCGAAAGCGCGCGCGTATGGTACTGCAGGCGACCGGCCCGGGCCTTGAGATTGACTTCGGCGGCCGCGCAAATATTCGGCTTTGGTGGGAACGAGGATCTATCTGAACCCTTCCGGCTACGGCGCGGAGGAACCTCCTGCTTTTTGCCCGAGAACCCACGCCTTCATGTTCTTCCAGTCCGGGTCGTCCTCGGAAGCAAATTGCCTCCCTCCCTGGTGGGTGTCGGCGAGGCCGCCCGCTTCCGGTGCCAGCGGCATTCGCAGAAACAGGCTCAATTCCGGCTTGCCGGGAACCACCAGTTTCGAGACGATCTCGAAGTTTTGGCGAGACTGCTCCTCGGTCCAAAAGCTCGCTCCGGGTGGCAGCATCTCCAGGCTAAGCGGTCCGCCACCGTGACGCATTACTTGATGGCAAACGTAGCAGCGAGCGTGGTCCTCCGATCGCTTTTTCAAGAAGATCGGTTCGACGCGCGTTTTGAAAAACTCATAATCAAGCTGCGGTGCTTGCGCGTCGGGGCCCCCGGAGTTCTGCGCCGTAACAATGGGAGCAAACACGTACAGTAGGACGCCAGCCGCTACCACGAAACCAGCAAAAATTATTTTTGGCAGAACCCTCGAAATCATAATCACCTCACATTCGCTAGCTCAAAGTTTTTGTGACAGCCGGCAGTTCCGCGTCTCCCACGGAAGGCCGAATCAAAACTTTAGGGCAGCACCAACGTGCTGATCCGGTCGGGCATTTCGTGAACGGGAATGCGAGTCAACTCTTTCATTGCCTGCACATCGATCGCGGTGATGGACTTGGTCCCGCAAGTGGAAACGTAGACGGTCTTGCTGTCGGGGGTGAAGGTGACCCAGGCGGGTCCACCGCCTCTAGGGGCCTTTCCCGGAACCTCGGTTTCTGGCAAGGAGACATGTCCCAGCAGCTTGAGGTCGGGGAGTGAGTAGACGAAAACAGCATTCGCCGGCCTGCTGTTGGTCCATAGGGTCTTATTGTCAGGCGCGATGCCAATGCCATGGCTGATGCCCTCGCAGCCTGGAGGGAACCCCGAGGGTTCGTCGGGATTCTTGATTCTCGCCACTTCTTTGTGCGTCGCAAAATCCACCACCGAGAATCCGTTCGTTTGGTTGAGGTTTGCGAAGATCCTGTGGCCCGAGCCGTCGGGGTTGCTTTCAATGATTACGGGAAGTACTCCCTGGTCGTACGGAACCTCCCACGCGATTTCCATCTTTTGTAGATCAAAGACGGTAATAAAGTGTCCCCCCGGCGAGCCGGCGGCCGCGAACTTGCCATCGCCTGTCAATGCCACATCGTGAAGACCGCGCCTCACAGGAATACTTTTGATTTTCTCCAGGGATTTGGAGTCAATGATATCGAGCGCCCCGGCATCCACCGCCTCTGTGCCGGTATTGCGGATGCAGACGACAATCAGCTTTCCATCACTAGTGACGCCCGCATCGTTGGCCCAACCGCTGAGAGGCACCTTCTTGATAATCTTCCCGCTCTTTCGATCTCGAACGTCGAGGACGTCCTCGCTCCTGCTGGTGATATAGAGCCGGTTTCCGTCGGGAGAGAATCGAATCACCTCGGGCGATTCAATGCCTTTAATCACCTCGACGACCTTGTTCGTCGCAGGGTCGATTACATCAATGGTGGTTCCGCCTCGGTTCGCGACATAGATCCGGGCCGTAGCAGCCGCTAACGGCACCGCTGCAAACAGCAACCCAAGCGGCAGCCACACGTTTCTTCGTCCGCAGAAATACTTTTTCATGGTGGTTGAGCTCATAGTGCGAAGGCGCTCCTTACCCTTCGGCGCAGAGAGTAGAACCGCGCGAACCCCAAGTCAAGCTACTCTGTGTTGGGGTAGTGGTACAGTTTGAAATTATGTTGGATCGGGATAGTGAATGTTAATTAATTCAATTGCCCGATCCGCTGTAAAAGGTTCAGATATCCCACCCACGCATATCCTGAGCGTTTGCTCGGTCTGGTGCTTACGGGCATTTTTTAGGCGGTCATCCGATACATTATGAAGATTTGCATGGCAATCGTCTCCCGTGTGGCTAGGAACGCGCACAAGTTGGGGTGCTGGATTTTTTGGACTCTGTATCGGTGGATTGAACATTTCGTGGTCAAAACGCCAGTAGGCACACGGCTCACCTGCCACTTGGTCGTAAAATCTGGATATGTGATTACAGATGCAGTTTGGATTCTGTCCTTGATTTACGCAGGCACAGGCAGGATCAAATACCGAGAACCCACCTCTTCCGTCAGGAGTAACGACGGATGGGTCTGATTTTGAGGCGTTCTTGCAGACAATGTCTCGAAACCTTCTAGCGGTGCGGTCAAAGTGCCGGAGATTGAGGATGCGGATAACTTCCATTCATTTAACCCCCGCAGCTTTAGGGCTTGGTCCATAATCTCAGTAATTCCCACGTTCTCCATCGGAGGAATTACATCCTCGAATTGAAATCCTATGCCGTGCTCAAAAACCAAATCAGCCTTATCACCTTCAGGGCTGATAGAGACTTCAAGTTTCTCTGAGTCTTTATAAAAAGCGACAGCACACCCTCCGTCCAGATTGGGAAATACATCGGCCTCTAGCTCTAACTGAGACGCTAAATTGATAAAGTTTTCAGCGCACAAGATGGCAATTTCAGTAACTGGTTGCCCTTCACCGTGACTGAATCCATTGGGCAAATTTGCCATTTGGCGTACTTTTTCTGTCAAAATTCGCCGCTTATCTTCAAGCGGACTTGTTGTTAATAGCATCGAATTATGTGAGAAGAAACTCATTTTGGTCCCTCTGGCTTAACTACGGCAAACGCCTTATCAATTGAGTCCGTTGTCTGTAAAGTATGTCCAGTTTTCTTTTCCCATTCATCCACAAGCTTTCCAAGTTTCTCTGAAATACTCTTGGCAAGAGTGTAGGAGAAATTTACAACGGCGACCGGACGACCAGACAACAATAGCACGAGTTGCGTATCCGCATTCGTAAACCCTAGTAAAAACCCGTTCGCGTAAATATTGGTGATTGGCAGACCGGGTAGCGCAACAAATTGTGCCGGAACAGGAGGAGGTGCAGATACCGGCGGCTTTGGAGGTTCGTTGGGCACGGGAGATTTATACCCTAAGCATAGCATTACCACAAAGAGGAAATTTAGATGGTGCTTATACGGTCAAGCCGCGGAAAGCCGCTTGATTGAAGTCCTCTTCTAATTTAGCTTTCTTCGCGGCTGCTTTTCTTGCTGCTCTGGCGGCAACTTATTGCGATTTACGCTTCGCACCTTCGCTGCGAAGATTCTCAGTGGAGTCTTTTACTGCTGGCCGACGTGGTTTCATGCAGGCAGTTTCTCACAGAGCGGCATTAGAATCTATCCCCCTGAAATTCAAACTGTACCACTACCTGTGTTGAGAACTCCTTGACGGGATTACCGGAAACGGACCCACTACCTCGGCTTTTGAATCCCGGCACTTTTGGCGCTATCCTACCGATCTGCATCTATCCACCCAAAGATTTATCCACTGGAGACACCCATGCCGAACTCCGGCCGCCGAGAATTTTTGAAGAATTCCATGGCTGTGGCGCTCTCGCCCGTCGCTGAAGGCACCATCCGCGTTCCGGGCTTGTTGGGCGATGTTGAGCCAGCGCAGCAGCCGCGCGAAGATTTTTTCAAAGACTTCAAGACCGAGCAAATCAAAACCTCGGGTGCGACCATCCATACCGTGTACGGCGGCAACCGCAACGGCTCGCCCTTGCTGCTTCTCCACGGCATCCCGGAAACGCATGTGCTGTGGCGCAAGATCGCGCCGGCGCTGGCGCAAGATTATTTTCTCGTCATGCCGGATCTACGCGGCTATGGAGACAGCAGCAAGCCCCCGGGAGGCGCGGATCACGCCGCCTATTCCAAGCGGGCCATGGCACAGGATCAGGTGGAAGTGATGAAGCACCTGGGATTTCAAAAGTTCGCGCTCGTAGGCCACGATCGCGGTGGCCGCGCCGCGCACCGGTTGGGTCTGGACCATCCGGAGGTTCTGACCAAGCTCGTCATTCTTGATATCGTGCCGACTTATCTCCTGTATCAGGACATCACACAGGAATTTGCCACCATCTTTTATCATTGGTTTCTTCTGGTCCAACCCCCTCCGTTTCCCGAGACGATGGTTGCCAACAGCGCCGAATATTTCCTGAAATGCACTTTGCTTTGGCTTGGAGGGAATAAGATTACGGACCCGCTGCCGGAATGGATCGGGCCCGCGATATTTCAGGAATATTTCCGGACTTTCCGCAGCCCCGAAACAATCCATGCGATTTGCGAGGACTACCGGGCGGCCGCCTCCATCGATTTGGCGCACGATAAGGCGGACCTGGATAAGAAGATTCAATGCCCGCTGCTCGTCCTGTGGTCGGAAAAGGGGCCGTTCCATCGCATGTACAACGTCTTGCAGACCTGGCGAGACCGTTCCGTCGAGGCCCAGGGCAAGGCCATGCCGACTGGCCATTTCCTTCCGGAGCAGATGCCGGAGGAATTGACTCGAGAACTCCAAGCATTTCTGCGGAGCTGAAGATGGGTTTAGGTAGCGCAGGCTTCAGCCTGCGGGGTTTGGTCCATGCACGGACGAACCCCCGCAGGCTGAAGCCTGCGCTACTGAACCCGAAATCATTCGCTTTTATGCTGGCGAATCATGCAGACGAGTTTCGTTTCCATAAATGGTTGCAAGCTAGGGCCTTGTGGTATAAAACGTCTTCCGTCCCACGACCGAATCAAAATCGTTGTGTTTGCGCCCAGAGGCCAAGAGAAACCCGTGGCTCCTCGGCGCACACGTGGCCCGATTTGAGAACTTTGAGGAGGTTTTGTGAGCCAATCCGTAAGCACGGTGAGCCACTTGGAAAGTGTTTCCAGCCGTAAAGCTTCCGACACGGTGATCGCGTACACCATTTTGCGCTTGTCCTTTGGGGCTAATATCCTTCTTCACGGCTTGAGCCGCATCCTCAACGGGCGTCCGGCGTTTCTCGCCTATTTGACCCACTATTTCGAGCACGCGCACTTGATTGCGCCGGGCATGTTGCCTGTGTTTGGCGCCGTGTTGCCGTGGGTGGAAACGACGCTGGGCTTGCTGTTGATGCTGGGGCTGTTTTCGCGGTTTACGCTGATTGTGGGCGCCCTGGTGCTGACGGTGCTGGTGATCGGCACAAACTTGGCGCAGGACTGGCTCGTCTCGGGGCTGCAGTTGCCCTATTGTTTCATTTATTATTACTTGCTAATTCATCTGGAACAAAACCGCATGTCGCTGGACGCCTGGTGGGGAATCGGCGGACGTTGAGCGAGGATCTGCCAAAAACCCGCACCCTTAAAAACGCATGGGTGCGGCACCCGCCAAACCACACTTCAAATCTCTGTCGATTCGCCAGGCATCGTATTTTGGCGCCGTGGCAGATTGAGATTATTTCATTCAACTGAGGGAAGAGATTTGGGGTGCCGCACCCATGTGTTTTCAAGGCTGGGGGCTTTTCCTTACTTCATAATTTTCATCAGCCTCCCCCCAATTCATCGGTCATAACCTCAATGGTCTCAGTCCGTTCCCGCAGGGAGCCAATCGTGTATTGCACTGCGAGAAACTCGTTCTGGTAGCGTGGTTTGCGGGGTATGGAGCGGCGTGCTAGATTTTGATGTTGGGTGAAATTTCAGCGATTGCTTCATGCCGGTTCAGAGACCACCGCTCGCGCCGCGTCAAAAGACCTCGCACGTCGAGATCTATTGGAAAGCTGTCACTTACCGCACCGTCGCCGTTTACCTGCTGCTGGTTTTCGCCGTCGTGCTGGCCATTTTGTATTTGATTTTTCCGGAGTCGTATAGTGGGGCGATGGCCAGGATTTCAGAAGCGATTGGCGCGGCCACGCCTCCCACCGCGGAACTGACCGCGAGGCAGGCGAAGTTCGTGAATCTGGACGGCCGCGTGCAGGTCAAGAAAGTGAATTCCGTGCAGTGGGTTACGGCGGATTACCGCATGGCGCTCGACAAGGGCGACTTGATCCAGACCGGCGGAGACGCCGCCGCGCGCGTCACGTTCGCCGACGGCACGACGTACACCGTGCAGTCGGACACGCTGGTAACGGTCGAGGAAAATTCGGTCGGGCGGGACAGCGAAACGCGCGTGGCCATGCACATTACCACCGGCGCCGTGGACCTGGCCACCGGCTCGTGGGATTCTCCGAAGTCAAAGGCCGAAGTTTCGTTCTCGAATGCAGTGGCCTCGGTTCAGCAGAACAGCCGCGCGGCAGTGCGCAGCGACCCGAAGACGAGCGAAGGGGAAATCACCGTGTCAGCCGGAACTGCCGAACTGTCGACCACCGATGGCCGTCAGCACGTCGAGATTGGCCGATGGGAGCGCGTGACCGTGCCGCCGAGCGGAGGAACCGTCGTCAAGACCAATGTCCTTGCCCCACCTGACCTTGCACAGCCTCTGAACCTGCAGCCCCTGATTGTCCCGGACCCCAAGCACGCCCCGGTGCGTTTCGAATGGAAACCTGTACCGGAAGCGGTCAGCTATGAGCTGCGCGTCAGCACGACCTCCATGTTTTCCCGGATTGTGGAGGACCGGAAGCTGACGACAACGTCCGTGGAGATTACCGGCTTTGATCAGGGTGACTACTTCTGGGATGTCCTGGCTACGGACAAGGAGAAGCGCGTGAGCGCCCCAAGCGATACCTTCAAGTTTACGCTCGCGACACAAGGCAAGGGCCAGGAGATGCTGCTGGAGGTTGGAAGCACCGCGTTGCATGGTAACGTGGTGGAGATCACCGGGCGCACGGAGCCAGGAGCGGCGCTCATCATCAACGGAGAACAGGTCGCGGACATACAGGGCGACGGCGTGTTCAAATATTTTACGGCGCCTTTGGCGCGGGGCAGCCAGACCATAGTTCTTACCGGGCAGAACCGGCGGGGCGGCACGGCGATCAAGCGCGTCGAGATTGTGATTCCATAACCGGGCGGCCGGTGCGGGATCTAGTTGGAGCCCGCTGGGAAACTTTGAGGGAGGGGCAGCCGGGCGGCATCCCACCCGAGGCGGCGTCCACCAGCCGCGCGAGCAGCCCGGCACTGAGGGAACCATGTTCAACAACGGTTACAACCTTCGCTCGGTCTTTAGTTTGTTTTCGTCCGACCTGGCGATCGATCTGGGGACGGCCAACACGCTGGTCTATGCCAAGGGCAAAGGCATCGTGGTCAATGAGCCTTCCATCGTGGCCATCAACAAGAACAGCGGCGAAGTGGTGGCGGTCGGCAAGGAAGCCAAGGAGATGCTCGGGCGCACACCGGGCAATGTAGTCGCCATCAAACCGATGAAGGACGGCGTCATCGCCGATTTCAAGGTGACCGAAAAAATGCTCACCTACTTCATCCAGAAGGCGCACAACCGGCGCATGCTGGTACATCCGCGCATCGTAATCGGCGTGCCGAGCGAAATCACGCCGGTGGAAAAGCGCGCCGTGCAGGACTCCGCCTATCGCGCGCGGGCGAGCGAGGTGTATCTGGTGGAGCAGGCGATGGCCGCCGCGATTGGCGCGGGCCTGCCGATCGAAGAGCCCTCGGGAAACATGGTGGTGGACATCGGCGGGGGCACGACCGACATCGCCGTCATCTCCATGAGCGGCATCGTGTATTCGCGCTCGGTGCGCGTCGCGGGAAATGAAATGGACGAAGCCGTGATGCAGTACCTGAAGCGCAAGTACAACCTGCTGGTGGGCGAGCGCACGGCGGAACAGATCAAGATGGAAATCGGGTCGGCGTATCCGCTGGAAAAGCCGCTGACCATGGAAGTGAAGGGGCGCAACCTGATCGAGGGCGTGCCGCGCACTGTCACGATTGATGACAGTGAAATTCGCGAGGCGCTTTCCGAATGCGTCGCCACGATTCTGAACGCTTGCCGCGTGGCGCTGGAACGCACCCCGCCCGAGCTTTCCGCCGACATCAGCGACCGCGGGATCGTGCTCACCGGCGGAGGCGCGCTGCTCAAGAATCTGGACAAGCGCATCCGCGAGGAGACCGGTTTGCCGGTTTCGATTGCCGACGATCCGTTGGCTTCGGTGGTGCTCGGGACGGGCAAGATGCTGAGCGATTTCCGGCTGCTGCGTCTGGTCTCGATTGATTGAGTTAAGTGGGGGCGGCGCAGAGCGCCGATCCGAACCGGCAACAAAAATCTTGAAAGCTGACAGCCATCTCCAATGATTGCAATTCCCTCACGGCACAAGTCACTGACGTTGCTTGCGACCGTCGTCGTCGCGCAGGTGCTGCTGCTCGCCGTGCAGATCAAGCGCGAGCGGCAGGTGCGGTTGATCCGCGTGTGGGCGGTGGAACTGATTTCGCCGCTGCAGCGAATTGGCTCCTGGACGATCAATGGCGCCGAGCACGGCTGGGGCGGCTACATCGGCCTGCGCAGCGCGCAGAAAGAAAACGACGCCATGCGCGCCGAGATGGACCGTTTGAAGGTGCGCAACGCCGAGCTCGAGGGCCGCGCACTGGAAGCGGACCGGCTGGCCGCGCTGCTCAATTTTCGCACCGTTCATTCCGAAACTCCCATGATCGCCGCGCATGTGATCGGCGGGAGCCCGGATTCGGGAAGTCTGGTCATAAATATTGACCGGGGTTCGCGCGATGGCATTCGGCGCGACATGGGCGTAATCACGCCGGACGGCGTGGTCGGGAAAATTTTCGCTGTCTATCCTGACATTTCGCAGGTCCTGCTGCTGGGCGACAAAGAGAGCGGCGTGGGCGCTCTGCTGGCGGACACGCGGACGCAAGGGCCCGTCAAAGGAACGGGCGAGCCGCTGCTTTCACTCGATTACATCAGCAGCGACGAGAAGATTACGGTGGGAGAAGCGGTGCTGACTTCCGGCCAGGACCGCATCTTCCCAAAGGACCTCCCGGTGGGCAAGGTGGTGGACTTTGTATCGGACCCCAAGACGCCATTCATGAAGATTCGCGTAAAGCCGGCCGCCCATCTGGACCGTCTCGAAGAAGTTCTAGTACTGCAGACGAGGCAAGAATTGAATTTGAAGAAAGTACCGGATGCCGACACCACACCGGTGGCGTCACCAGCCGCACCGAGGGCCTCTGTGGCGCCGGCGGTGCCGGCGAAAAAATCAGCAAGCGCAAATTGATCCAGTCCATGGGAAATTAAGCAGGAGACGATGGAAAGCACAGAAATTTATATCGGGCCCGAGCCCCACATCGAAGTGCACAAATACTACGGCGGCGTAGTACCCGTTGCCGTGTTGCTGGCGCTGGTCCTGCAAGCATTTTTCCCCGTGTACATCCGGTCCGCCAACTATCTCGAATTGCCTTTGCTGGTGACTCTTTACTTTGCGCTCAGCAAGCGCAATCCGTCTTCCGGGTTGCTGCTGGGCTTGGTGGTGGGGCTGCTGCAGGATAGTCTGAGCCGCACGCCGCTGGGCCTTTATGGGATCGCGAAAACACTCGTGGGTTACCTCGGCTCCTCGCTCGGGGCCCGGATCGACGTGGAACATCCCATCGCGCGGTTCCTGCTGACGGCGGGTTTTTACTTATTCCATCACGCCGTTTTCACACTGACGACCCGAGCCCTGCTGGCCCAACGGAATGAATCGTACATTACGGGTCCGATTCTGATCGCCTCGCTCGTTAATGCCGTGATCGCCATGGGCTTGTTCCCTTTGCTGGACCGGTTCCGGAAGCCGTCCTGAGGTTGGGTGGCACAGACTGAAGTCTGATGACATAACGAAGTCGGCCTCACGACGATCCGAGTAAACTGTGTGCTGTCCAACGCGCAGAGTTCGGGTCGAAGGAGGCCGAGATGCGAATTATAGGATGCGATTTGCACGCGCGACAACAGACGATTTCGATGGTGGACATCGAGACGGGGGAAGTGACCGAAAAGACGCTGGCGCATGAAGGCGAGGCGGTGCGGGAATTTTACGCCGCGTTGCCCAAGCCAGTGTTGGTCGGGTTGGAAGCGACGGGATCGATGTTCTGGTTTTTGCGGCTGCTGGAGGAGTTGGGGATCGAGTACCGAGTGGGACATCCGGCGGCGATTCGCAAAGCGGAGACGCGGAAGCAAAAACACGACCGGCGCGATGCGGAGTTGATTCGGCGGCTGTTGGTGGAGAAGCGGTTTCCGCAGATCTGGCTGCCGACGAGCGAGCAGAGGGATCTGCGGACGTTGCTGCAGCACCGGCACCAGTTGGTGCGGATGCGGGTGATGACGCAGAACGGGCTGCAAGGGCTGGCACTGAGCCAGGGATTGCGGCGCGGCAGCAAACTGTGGAGCCAAGCCGGCCAGCAGGAACTGAAGGGACTATCGCTGGCCGGATTTGCGGCGACGCGGCGAGAGCAGTTGCAGGAGCTGCGTCAGGAACTGAACCAGCGCCTGCAACAGCTGGATCAAGCGGTGCGGGAGCAGGCCGAGCAGCGAGCCGGGGCACGGTTGTTGTTGAGCCACCCGGGCGTGGGACCGACCACAGCGCTGGCCACGGAAGTCTTCTTGGGAGACGCGCGGCGATTTCCCAACGCCAAAGCGGTGGCCAGTTACGTGGGGATGATTCCCAGCGAACACTCCAGCGGCGGCAAACAGCGGAACGGAAGTTTAAGCAAGCAGGGCAATCCGCTGCTGCGGTTGTTGTGGGTGGAAGCGGCGCGAGCGGCGGCACGCAAGGATGCGCGGTTGAAACAGTTTTATCGTCGCAAGTTGGTGCAGAAAGGTCTGGGCAAGGCGGTGGTGGCCACAGCGCGAAAGCTGGGCATTCGGCTGTGGATCATGATGCGCGACCAGATCGATTACACCGAGTTCTGCCGGCGGGCAGAACAACGGTGTCCCCATGCGGGAATGCCTGAGTAGCACAGTGGTCATGCTGTATTGACCGGGAGTCTGATGAGGCCACCCGCCTCCCCGAGTTGCGGGGAGATCGAATAACTCCTCATGGTCTGAAATGATCGGAGAGATGTTTGGTGGGTACACCGAATTGAGGAACGCAATGGGGCCCGAGCCTGGCTTGGACACAAAAATTCACCAGCGAAGACCACTCGGTCCCTCACGAGAATCAACCAGGGAAGCGAGATACTTGGGGTGCGCCCAATCAGGTTCATTCCCAGCGCTCGATTCCCCTTGACACGGCCGACTTTGTTAGAGATGTGCTACTTGGGGGGTATCCGATAAGGTGTGCAAGATGTTGCACACCTTGGGTGCAAGTGCTAGTGTGGACGGTGGTTAGGTGTGGAGAAAACCCACAAGGTGTGCGGCGCTGAGGACCGCACGGAGTTGCTTTGGCCATTTCTTTGATGAATGATAAACGGCTGCCCACGGAGCGGCTGACGGTTGTTTCGTATGTCATCGTAGGGGTGATCGCGCTGCTGCTTTTTGGTTTTTGGAAGCTGCAGATCATCGATTCGGACCGCTACGCGCAAATGGCCGAGCGCAATCGCGTCCGGTCGATCCCGATCATTGCCCCGCGCGGCTCGATGCTCGATCGTGAGGGCCGCGTCCTCGTGGACAACTACCCCTCCTTCAGCGTCCTGTTGTTGCGTGATGCTCCCGAACAAGTGGAGAAGCTCCTGCCGCAGATTGCCGACGGGCTGGGCATGACGCTCAATGACGTGAAAGAGGAGATTGACGCTTCACGGGCCATGCCGAAATTCCAGCCGATCGTAATCAAACCGGAAGCAAGCCCCTCCGATATCGCGTTCATCGAGTCCCATCGCGTCGACATTCCCGTACTCGAAATGCTGATGGTCCACCGCCGCCGCTATCCGCATGCCGATATGCTCGCCAATGCGGTTGGCTACGTGGGTGAAGTAAGCGCGGAACAGGTCGAGGCTTCCGATTCCAGCCTGAAACCGGGCGACATTGTCGGGAAAACGGGCCTGGAGCGCCAATACAATGCAACATTGATGGGTACGGACGGTTTGCGGCGCGTGATCGTCAACAGCATTGGCAAGGAAGTGGGCCGCCTGGAACAGAAGGACGCCATTCCGGGCAAACCGATCCAACTTACGATCGACTACGACCTGCAAAACGTTGCGGATACCTACATGGCCGACAAGGAAGGGGCCGTCGTCGCCATGGACGCGCGGACCGGGGAAATCCTGGCGATGGTCAGCCGGCCCACGTTCGATCCCAACGATTTTGCCATCCGTATTCCCAATGCGGAATGGCAATCTCTCAATTCGGATCCCCGGACTCCCTTGCTGAATCGCGCCATCCAGGGACAGCTTGCTCCGGGGTCGGTCTTCAAGATAGTGATGGCCACGGCGATGCTTGAATCCAAGGGGGTCCCGGAGAATTTCACCGTGTTTTGTCCAGGACACGCTGACTTTTACGGACGAATTTTTCACTGCTGGCGGCCGGCGGGACACGGCACCGTCAATCTCCACACGGCCATCGTGCAATCCTGCGACGTCTTCTTCTATACCCTTGGGCAGCGCCTTGGAATCGATGTGATCCATCAATACGGCGCCGCCTTGGGCCTGGGACGGCGCACCGGCATCGACTTGCCGGGCGAGGAACCTGGTCTTATGCCTTCCGAAGAATGGGTCCAGCGCGTCTACCACCATAAATGGTATGCCGGGGAAACTATTTCCGTGGCCATTGGACAGGGATCCGTTACAGTCACTCCGCTTCAACTCGCGCGAATGATCGGGGCGGTAGCCAGCGGCGGCGACTTGCCGCAGCCGCACCTGCTGAAGAATCTCACCACGAAGATGGATCGCTATCCTCTGGCCGAAGACACGGTCGAGCAAGTCACACAGGGAATGTACGGCGTCATCAATGAGGGTGGAACGGGATCGACCTTGAAACTTCAGAATATCGAGTTCTCCGGCAAATCCGGCACCGCTCAATTGATGAGCTACGGCGCGGGAAGCAAGATGGGACAAAAAGGGAAAGAAACCAACGGGTGGTTCGTGGGCTACGCGCCGCGCCGCAACCCGGAGATTGTGGTTGCGGCGGTCATCCAGGGCAGCAGCGAGCACGGGGGAACCACGGCGGGACCCGTCGTGCGCGATATCGTCAAAGCGTATTATGACAAGAAGAGCGGGATAAAAATTCAGGAGTACACGGCGAAAGAAGGGCAGCCCAAAGTACTGCCGACCTCCGTGGACGATCCATCCCTGACGCAGGATCCGCCCAGCCGGTAAAATTCGATGCAGAAGGGCACGAGTATCCGCGATTACGATTGGTGGCTGCTGGCGACGGCGTTCGCCATCTGCGGCGTAGGCGTCCTGGAAATCTGGTCCGCGACGCACGCGAGCCACCTCGCGGGCATGCACACGCACCAGATGGAATGGATCTGCCTGGGATTCGTCCTGATGCTCCTGTTGTCGCGCGTGGACTACCACACGATCATGGACCAGGCTCCCCTGTTGTATTTGATCGCCATTATCGCGCTGATTGCGGTTCTGGCGATGGGACACACGCGCTTCGGGGCCAAGCGCTGGCTGCCCATCCTGGGCGGCCTTTTGCAGGTGTCAGAATTAGTGAAGTTGATTATAATAGTCGTACTGGCGCGCTTCTTTTCGGAGGTGCGAACGGAGGAGCTCAGCCTGGTGGATTTGATCAAGGCCGCCGCGCTGATGGGCTTGCCGCTCGCATTGATCATGTTGCAGCCGGACCTGGGGACCGCGCTGGTGCTGGTGCCGCTCGCTGCAGTGGGGGCCTACCTGGCAGGCTTGCAATGGAAACATTCCCTGGCCATTGTGGCGCTGGCCGCGATCATGGTGCCGGTGGGCTATCATTTTCTTAAGCCCTACCAGAGAGAACGTGTTACAACATTCCTGCGGCCGGAAGAGGATCCTCGCGGCGCAGGGTATCAGATCCTGCAATCGAAGATCGCCGTGGGTTCCGGCGGATTTTGGGGCAAGGGACTTGGCAACGGAAGCCAGAACCAATTAGGCTTCGTGCCGGTGCGGTACTCGGATTTTATCCTGGCGGCGCTCGCGGAAGAGCTCGGGTTTGCGGGTGTCTTCGTCGCGCTGCTTTTGTATATGTTCCTGCTGTTGCGACTGGTTCAGAACGCCCAGCGCGCGCACGATCGAGCGGGCATGTTTCTGATTATGGGCGTGGCGGCAGTTTTAGGTTTCCATGTGTTGGTGAATGTGGCCATGGTGATTGGATTTATGCCGGTCACCGGAATTCCGCTGCCGTTGATGAGTTATGGCGGTTCGGCCACATTGTTCGTGTTTTTAGCATTAGGGCTGGTGATGAACGTCCGTATCCGGCGTTTCGTCAACTAAGCCGGTAGAATTGCTTTCCGGCCCGCGCCGCGCTGTGAATCAAGTGGACGGCCCGCCGGCAAGAAATAAAATTTTGGAGCGAGGCAAGTGCCCAGCGGAAGAGCAAACTCAAACCTAACTTCCCCGGCCGTCCCGCGTTTTGGGACCGAGCGCACCCTTTTTAATGCGGGCTCTAACTGGAGCCCGCGCCCTGTGCGCCAGGCCGGAGTGTGGCCATGCCCTCCGAGGAGTTTTCATGTCGAAGGAGCTAGTGATCTCCGCGACCCCGCACGAAACGCGGGTCGCGATTATGGAAGATGGACAGCTTTGTGAAATTTACATCGAACGGGAAAAAGAATTTGCGTTAGTCGGAAGTCTTTACAAAGGCCGCGTCACCAGAGTTCTTCCCGGTATGCAGTCGGCCTTCGTGGATATCGGCCTCGATAGCGACGCCTTCCTGTACGTCAGCGATTTTCTGGAGCATCTCGAGGATTACGACCACGTTGCCCCCGTCGAACCCAAGTTCCACAGGGCCGAGCCGGCGAGGAGCAACGAAGTGTTTCCGCCGACCACGACCAATGGCGGCGTGGTTCCTCCGCCTGTAGTCCATGTCCCTGAACCCTTAGCGGCAGCGGTCGAGCCCGTTGTGCCTTTTGAGGACGCTCCCGCCATTACGCCTCTGGAAGGCGAGACCTTTCAGGTTGCCGCCGCCGGCCAGCCGTCTGCCTCCGAAGGCGGCGCGCAGCCTGCGGCGCCCATGCAGCGCAGCCAGCGTCCTCCCTTCGAGCAGAGAAATGACCGCGGGCGCGGCCGCTTTGGCAATCGCGGTGGACAGGGCGGGCGCGACCGGCGTTGGGGACGCCCCGGCCAGGGACGCGGCGGACGCGATCGCCGGCCCGGGCGCGATTTGCCGCCGTCCAAATACGCTTCGCCGGCGGATTCCAGGCCGCGCGAGTCCCAGCCGTACGAACCGCCAACCGCGGATTTCGAGCCCATCATTCTGCCGGGCGAGTCGCTCTCAAAATTCAAAGATCGTGTTCCATCTGCTTCCGCGGCGCCTCCAGCCGAACATTCTTCGTTCGGCGCGGAAGCTTCCGCCGCGCAGCCTGCGCCACGGACTTTCACGGACGAAGAATTGTCAGCGGGGTTGCCTGGATCGCTCTATGTAAGCCCGTCCGCCGCAATTCCTGAAGAACACGAAGCTCCCGTTGCGGGAGCGCGCGCCGAACCGTTTGCCGGCGCGCCGGAATCTGTTGCTTCTTCTTCGCCGGCGGCCGAGACGGAAATCGCTCGCGGCGCCGGCAAACTTGAGAGCGAAGCAGGTCCAGCGGAGATAGCAGACACACATGCTCCGAATGGCGCAAGCCTCTCCGAGGAAGACGTAACCTCTCTCGCCGAGCAGCTCGCCGAGGCCAAGCACGAAGAAGCGCAGGCCGATGCCGAAGAACGGGCGGAGGCGGTCGAAGCCGTGGCCGAATCGTTTGTAGAGCCCGCCGAACTCGAGGAGTTGCAGGAAGCGCTGGACTCCGATCACGAAGGTGATCAGGAAAACGATCAGGAGGACGAGCACGAGGACGCGGCGGAAGAAGCCGACGCCATCGCGGACGAAATGCATGACGAAGCACTCGCCGCGGAGGCGTCTCCAGGACATGGGGTAGAACACCTGGAAGAACACGAAGAAGGACATGGAGAAGAGCGCGGGGGAGAACACGCGGGGGAACACGCCGAGGTTGACGGAGAAGCTCAGGAAGAAATCCACCCGGCCGCGGACGCGCCGCATTCGGGCGAGGGTCAGCCGTCCACGAGTGCGCGCATTTCCGAACAGCCGCGCGCCCGCTTCCAGCGGCCCATGCGCCGCGGCGGAAACCGCCCCCAGCGCGGAGGGCGCCGCCCCGGACGTCCCCATCAGCCGGTGCAGCACGGCCACCCGAGGCACGAACAGCACCGCCGGCCGCAGCTCATTTCCGAAATGCTGAAGGCCGGCGAGGAAATTATCGTTCAAATTGCAAAAGAACCACTTGGTAAAAAAGGGGCGCGCATCACGAGCCACGTCGCGCTGCCCGGGCGCTTCCTCGTCTACATGCCGACCGTCGATCACATCGGCGTCTCGCGCCGCATCGGCTCGGCGGAAGACCGCTCCCGCTTGCGGCGCCTGGTGAACGAAGCCAAGGGAACGTTTCCCGGCGGGTTCATCGTCCGCACGGCCGCCTCGGGCGCGAGCGACGACGAAATTCGCACCGACGTCGAGTTCCTCGGCCGCACCTGGGACACGATTCGCGCCACTTCCGAGCAGCGCCGCGCGCCGTCGTTGCTCCACCGCGATCTGAATCTCGTCGAGCGCATCCTGCGCGATTATCTGAGCGATGATTACGCCGCCATCTGGCTGGACAACGAAGAGGAATTCGCCAAGGTGGTCGAATTCGTGGGCCGCTTCCAGCCGAAGATGGTTCCTCGCGTGAAGCTGTACACGAAAGATGCGCCGATCTTCGAGGAATTCGGCATCCAGCAGGAGCTGGACAAGGCGCTGCGCCCCAAAGTGTGGCTCAAATCCGGCGGCTACATCGTCATCAACCACACCGAAGCGCTCGTGGCCATCGACGTCAACACCGGCAAATACGTGGGCCGCGGCTCGACGCGCCTCGAGGACACCATCGTCAAGACCAACCTCGAAGCCGTGAAGGAAATCGTGCGGCAAATCCGCCTGCGCGACCTCGGCGGCATCATCGTCGTGGACTTCATCGACATGGAAGAGCGCCGCAACCGCGAAAAGGTGCTGGCCTCGCTCGATCAGGCCTTGAACGAGGACCGCGCGCCGTCCAAGGCGCTCGCGTTCAACGAATTCGGCCTGGTGTGCATCACGCGCAAACGCACCAAGCAAGCCCTGGAACGCGTCCTGTGCCAGCCCTGCCCGTACTGCACCGGCTCGGGCATGGTCAAGTCCATCCCGACGATTTGCTACGAAATTCAAACCGAAGCGAAAAAAATGGCCGCCGACCTCGACGCGCAAAACCTCACGCTGCGCGTCAACCCGGAAATCGCCAAGGCCCTGAAGACGCGCGAGTCCTCCCTGATCGAGGATCTCGAGCGCTCCACGCGCAAGACCATCATCATCCAATCGGATCCGACACTGCATTGGGAGCAGTACGATATTTATTAGGGTGGAATCTCACAACCCCAATGGTCCCCTCGCTTTGTGACGCAAAGCGTGGGGCAATTGGATCTATTTCTGAAGACCTTTAACTGAAACCACAAAAAGCTGTACTAGCTTGACCATCACTTCGTGGAATTTCTCGCGGGTGAATTCAAGATATTCATAGTCGCCTTGAATTCCACCAATACTCTCAACCTCGGCTTCTTTCAATAAGATTAGCTTCCGTCCCTTTCCATAAGCGTACGCCTTTTCATCGAGCACCCACTCGCTTGTCGTCCACGCATTCTTTCCTTCGAGCTTAGCCCGTCGCGTAAAGATGCCTACGAAAATGTGCTGCCCATCGATCAATTTCTTCACCTTCTCGGAAATCCTGTCGGCCTTGGGTTTTTCGCCAGTAGCGACTGTTATTCCGATTGCTTTCAATGTTTCGATAATCACATGAACAAAGGGAATGTCTGCTTCATTAAAGGAATGTCCCGCGAATGCCGAAGGGACAAAGACATCATCGAGAATTACATCGGCACCGCCCACAGCGGGCTCAGCGACTTGAGCGTTTCCTTGCATCAGTGGCACAAGAAGATCGGAAGTGTAATCTTCTAGAACTGCCTTAATTTCAAGATCGTACTTCTTCCTGACAGTCGCCTTTTCCGCCGCTACAAGAATTCTCTGGAAATGGACGTTTAGATTTCCCAAGTATTCCTTGGAAATGTTAAGTCTCATTTCGGGACGTTGTGAAAGGCCCGCTAACCATGTTTCTGCTAACTGGGAGGCGTTGTTCCTTATTTCTTCAGAAATAACCTGATGGTTGGCTTTCTTATAGGTCTTTCTCAAAGTGCCCTTTAACTCGCGGAGGTCATCGCGAAGTCGTCGTGCTTCTACGATTAGTTGTGGGTCGGCCATCGCGCGCTTCTATCTCAACTCAGTTTCTACGGTTGCGCGCATTCTTCCTCGCTGGAGGTCGCCGCGCCCGTGGGGGCTTCTTGGGAGGTGTTTGGCGTGAATCCGAGAAGTTGGACTCGACGGCTTCTAAGCCCTTTGACGTTATGTAGGAATTGTCGCCGTCCTCGTGAATCCACCCACGCTTCACAGTCTGAACGAAATCGCGGTCGTAATTCTTGTGTCTGTAAGATTTCCTGTTGAAAGTATGGGGAGAAAAAGCAAGGGTGTCTCCAGAACCAACGACCCTAGTGGGGGTCGAAGAGAGGAGACACCCTATGTCTATATCGCCTGTAGGAAGGGTAGCACTGCGGGAGTTGATGGAACAAGCTTGGCAACAGGTGGAAGGGCAAGCGCGGGGGATGCTGAAGAAAGCTGTCGAGGGGCTGCTGGTGGCCGAGCGAGACCGGCGCGTGAGCGAGGCCAAGCAGCGGGGCGAGAAAGTGTACCGTTGGGGCTACACGGTGCGGAAGTGTTGGACGACGCTGTGGGGAAGCCTGGAGCAAGTGCGCGTTCCGCGGCTGCGCGGGCGGGAAGAGATCGGACTGGTGGAACGCTATGAACGGCACGGGTTGGATCAGATGCTGTTCGCGCTGACGGTGGGCGGACTGAGTCAGCGCAAGGTGGTCGGATGGGTGCGGCGGTTTCTGGGCGGGACGCTTTCGCCGGCCACGATCGGAGCGGTGCTGCAGCAAGCGCAACAGCAAGTCGAGCAGCGGCGCAGCGCAGCGATTGTGCCGGGACGTTATCGAGCCATCGTGGTGGACGGAATTTACCTGCGGTATCGGCGGAGTGTTTCGCAGCCAGGACGCAAAGGCGTGCTGCTGGTGGCGGTGGGGGTGCGGGAAGGCGGCGCATTTGAAGTACTGGACTGGCGGGCGGCTTCGGCGGAAACCACCGAGGACTATGAAGAGTTGCTGACACGATTATGGAAACGCGGGTTGGAGAAGGTGGAATTGATCGTGAGTGATGGACTGACCGCGATCGTCAGTGCGGCGCAGATGGTGTATCCAGCAGCTCGGCATCAGCGCTGCCTGGCGCATTGGTTTCGCAACCTGGAAGCGCTGACGCCGCGATTTGCGTGGGTCCAGCGGCGGAAATTCCGGCGGGAGTTCTGGTGGATCTGGGACGCGGAGAACCAAGCGCAGGCACGGGACTGGGCGCGGCGATTCTGCGCGCGCTGGCGGTGTGCCGCGCCGGAGATGGTCGAGAAATTCCAATTCGAGCTGGAAGAGGTGCTGGCGTTTTTCAACTTCCCAGCGCACTGGCGCCATCGGCTGCGCACAACCAACTTGGGCGAAGGCTGGTTCAAACATTTGCGCCGCTATTTGAGCCGCTTCCCCGGATGTCGTAACGCCGAGCACAGCGAGCAGGTTCTCGGTTGCTTCCTGCTCGCAGCAGAATCGATGCATCGATGAGGAGCTTTATGAACCGGAGCACCCCTCAACCTGCTTTCAACAGAAATGCTGGACAGTGCCTAATTCTTTGGCGGCTTTTCACGACTTGTACCGTAGTATTCTGCTAGGGCATTACGCGAAAACGTGGGCAAATTTTGATGCTTTTCGCGGTAGTACGCGAACAAGGTTATGAACTCAGGATGGGTTGAAGGCTTTTTTTCCTGAATTAACTCTCGGATCGCGACTGGGCGGGCGGGAGCTCCTGTCGGAGGTTGTGTGCGTGTGGAAGGTTGGCTGGCAGCACTCGGCAGGGTGCCAGTTATTTCTAGCAGCGCAGATACCGATGCGAGCACACGCTGTCTTTCTGCTGGTTCTAAGGCTTTCAGTGCCGCGTGCACAGTCTCAACCGCGGCGATCGTGGGGTCCTTTTTTGTTGCCATGCTTCCTCACGTGAAGAGATTGCGAGCGTGGTTACTTGAACCGTTACGTGCGGGAGTATAACAAAAGCAATCGCTCATGCACAACAAAGACGGGTGGCCGGCCTTGGCTGCGTTGTACTTGCTAGAATCCGCCGGACGGAGGAAAAGTGATGGCGAAAATTACGGAATGTGTGATTGACGTTGCCCTTGCAAACGCGATCCGAAAGATGGCTGATGCGTTAGCGTTGCAGGTGCCGGACGGTAAGCTTGGATTTCGCTGCCCAGAATGCGGTCGGCCCGTGAAGTCGATGATGCCCGGAAAAACCGCGGCGCATTTTGAACATCTAAAGCGAAACAAAGATTGCTCATTGAGCCATGTACGCCGACCCAACGGTAGGTAGTCGGAGTCGGCTATAATTTTTGCACCTGCGGTCGGGCCTATAGTTGCGAGACGGCGGGTTGCCCAACCTTTGAACGATTTTGAACTTTGGGTGCCGCACCTTCGCCGCGGCGAGAGTGCGGCACCCGAAAATTCAACCCATCCCCAAGACGCGGCCCGCCCGCCTGGAAACACCTTGACGAGATACCTGCTGGGTAATAGCATCTGGACATTAGGAAGTCCTCCCGTTCGGTCATAGGCTCCGCAACAGAAAGATCAAACTCAGCCCAATTCGGAGGTCTGTCATGAAGTATGTCGGACGAATGATGATTGTTATTGGATTGGCACTGGGCCTGTGGGTTCCCGCTAGCTATGCGCAGAATGTGTTCGTAGCGAACCGGACTCAATCGTCTCCAATGTATAAGTCTTTCTGTAACTTCGCACTACCCGATTTCGAGCATCCCATTAACGGTCCTTGTCTCTACCAACCGGGCTGTTATGCTGGGACGAACCAAGCGCATTGCCCCAACCCGAACAAGAATGAATACGGTTTGGTCCTCGAGGTTCCTGCTGGCACCTATCTAGTGACTGCGAAGACCACGGTGCAGAGCTTCGACTCAGGTGCGCAGCCCGGAGCTTGCAGACTCATGTTCTTCCAGGGTCTCCTGGTGACCCGGGGTCCCTCGGACGCCGTATTGAAAACCCTCCGGGTGATCGATAGGACCGACTACAGGATTGGCAAAAAAGAAGACGGAAGTGAATACTCTGTGTCTGGCTTGGCAGTGTTTACTACGCCACAAACTACCGGGTTAGCGGACTTCAGTGGCGGTGGGAGCTTCGTCTTCGCATGCTACGGTTACAACCAATATATGCTAGACCGGGCCATAGTGGCGACCAAACTGGATGATATTGTGAACGACAACGAACCCAACAACTTCTACAGTATCGATGACATTCAAGGAGACTAAACGTCTGCGTTGAATTTGTAGTTTACGCACGGCGTCATTGGCGGGTGGCCTAGCCTTTGATCGATTTTGAATTTTAGGGCGCCGCACCCTTGTGGTGTTCAAGGGTGCGGGTTTTCTGATCCTCGATTCTCCCTTTCCCGCAGTCCGATTCCGATCTGTGCTTTCTTCGCGCGCGGGGTGTTCCGCAGGGAAGAAAAACCCGCACCCTTCACAAGAACTGTGATGAGTGCGGCACCCGGAAACTCAACCCATCCCTAAAACCTGGCCCACCCGGCTTGCTGTCATTCTGAGCGGAGCGAAGAATCTCTCTGTGGTTTTGCATATGCCAAGGACCGCGACAGAGAGATTCTTCGCTTCGCTCAGAATGACACCCGGCGGGTGGCACGGCCTTTGAATTGAATTTTAGGTGGCCCATCCTTGACGAATCTCAAGGGTGGGGCTTTTCGGCCTGTTTTTTCTCGTGCTCCGGATTTTCTTAATCCGTCGCATCCAGCCCAGGAAATCAATTCACGTCAAAATCCCCACCCTTCAAAAGGAAGCTGTGAAATAACCAAAACTCGGAAATGACCTCACAAACTTTTCTCAATTAGAGGCCCTACAAGGGACTATTCGCACCTCGGTATAGATTTTGTATCACCCCAAGAACCCCCAAAACATTGGCAAATAGGTTTTTTCACAGCTTCAAGCGGAAGAGTGGGGCACCCAAACTTCAAAACCGTCGGCGACCTCCGGGCCACCCGGCTTGCTGTCATTCTGAGCCCCGGCAGGGGCTGGGTTAAACTCCGCGAAGAATCTCTCTGTGGTTTTGCGTATGGCAATGACCGTGGCAGAGAGATTCTTCGCTTCGCTCAGAATGACACCCGGTTGGGCGTGGGCGACTGTAGTTCCGCAGCCAAGTCCCGCCAGTGCGGATTGAAAGACTCGATCAACGCAATCTTCCTCACCCGTAGCCATCCCTTGATTTGCTTCTCCCGCGCAATGGCAATACGGATGTCTGCGAAGGCCTCGAAATACACAAGTTCAGTCACACGGTAGCGAGCGGTAAATCCCGGGACGCGCATCTCTTTGTGTTCCATGACGCGGCGCAGGAGATCGCCCGTCACGCCGATATAGAGAACGCGTGATGCGCTCGCCATGATATAGACATGGTAGGTTTTCACCGGAGATACCTTCGCACGCGATTGTACGCGCTGTGGCAAGGACCGTGACAGAGAGATTCTTCGCTTCGCTCAGAATGACACTTAGTTGGCGGGCGGCCCAGCCCTTGAGCGATTTTGATCTTACGAGTGGCGCACCCTCGTGGCGTTCAAGGGTGCGGGTTTTCTGATCCTCGATTCTCCCTTTCCCGCTGGCCGATTCCGATCCGTCCTATCTTCGCGCGCGGCGTGTTCCGCATGGAAGAAAAACCCGCATCTTCACAAAAGCCGTGAAGAGTGCGGCACCCGCCTTCGCCGAGGCTACGGCGGGTTCTCAGTTTGATTTCGGCGGCGGGTGGTCCAGCCATTGGTTTCTTCCGGTCAGCACTTTACTGGTAGAATATCCCTATGGTCTTTCACGTGAAGCTCGACAAGGCGGAGGATGGCTGGTTTGTTGTCGAATGCCCGGCCTTGCCCGGATGTGTGTCTCAAGGGAAGGATGAACAAGAGGCGCTCGCCAACATCAAGGAAGCGATCGCCGCGTGGCTCTGGGCGGAGGATCAGAAGGCCGTTTCCCGCGACCCAAATCGGCAGCAACCCGAAATTCTTGTTTCGGTCTAGCCAGGTGGCGCGGCTTGCCAACATTTCCGGCAAGGAAGCGTCGAAAGCCTTCCAGAAGGTGGGATGGCAGACAATCGGTCAGGTAGGAAGCCATCTCGTAATGTCGAAACCCGGGCTACGTGTCAACCTCTCGATTCCACAGCACAAAGAGTTATCGGTAGGCACTCTTCGCGCCCTCATACGCAATGCAGGAATGACCGTCGAGGAATTTCTGGCCCTGCTTTAGGCCGCGCGCGCGAGCCTTTGATCGACTTTGACCTTTTGGTGCCGCGCCCTTGTGGTGTTCAAGGGTGCGGGTTTTCCGATCCTCGATTCTCCGTTTCCCGATGGCCGATTCCGATCTGTCCTTTCTTCGCGCGCGGGGTGTTCTGCAGGGAAGAAAAACCCGCACCCTCGCCGCGGCGAGAGTGCGGCACCCGGCAGACCATTGAGGGTCCTGTGGGCGCCGGTCCCGCTTGCTGTCATTCTGAGCGAAGCGAAGAATCTCTCTGTGGTTTTGCATGTACCAAGGACCGCGACAGAGAGATTCTTCGCTTCGCTCAGAATGACACCCGGTTGGGGCTTTAGCGATGTTACCTAGCCGTGCTATAGCGATGACACCCGGTTGGGCGTGGGCGACTGTAGTTCCGCAGCCAAGTCCCGCCAGTGCGGATTGAAAGACTCGATCAACGCAATCTTCCTCACCCGTAGCCATCCCTTGATTTGCTTCTCCCGCGCAATGGCAATACGGATGTCTGCGAAGGCCTCGAAATACACAAGTTCAGTCACACGGTAGCGAGCGGTAAATCCCGGGACGCGCATCTCTTTGTGTTCCATGACGCGGCGCAGGAGATCGCCCGTCACGCCGATATAGAGAACGCGTGATGCGCTCGCCATGATATAGACATGGTAGGTTTTCACCGGAGATACCTTCGCACGCGATTGTACGCGCTGTGGCAAGGACCGTGACAGAGAGATTCTTCGCTTCGCTCAGAATGACACTTAGTTGGCGGGCGGCCCAGCCCTTGAGCGATTTTGATCTTACGAGTGGCGCACCCTTGTGGCGTTCAAGGGTGCGGGTTTTCCGATCTTCTGCTTTGACTTTCCCGCTGGCCGATTCCGATCCCTCCTATCTTCGCGCGCGGGGTGTTCCGCAGGGAAGAAAAACCCGCATCCTCGCTGCGGCGAGAGTGCGGCACCCGAAAATTCAACCCATCCCTAAAACCTGGCCCACCCGCGCCTCGAGATTATGCGTCCATCGGTTCGACCCATTGAGCGCGCCATGCGGGAGCCACGAATGGATCCGCAAAGTACTGTGTTTCCCGCGCGACCTTGTCGTCGCTGAACTCCATGATGCTCACGGTGTAGGACGACTTGCCGTCATATGTCAGGATGAATTCGGTGATCCAAAGATCTCCGCCGCCAACGATTCGTCGGACAGCGAACCGCTTTTTGCTCGGCTGACTAGCGCGTTGGTTCTGTATGTTGCGTCGACCGCGGGTTCGCTCGCCTGACTGCGGGTATTCCAGCACTGCGTCCTCGTGATAGATGCGGTGCTCCGATTCAAAATCGTTGGCATCTGACGCCGCCCAATGCCGATCCAGTGCCGCACGGATCTCTTGATCTCGCACTCCAGAATACTGCTCCTTCTTTTGTCGATCGGTCATCTTGAGCCTTCAATTTGGCAAGAAGCTAAATGCTTTAGCGGAATCGGAGTGTACGACTCGTCAAGTCGCGCTGTTTCTTCGATCACCCCAGAGTCTACACCGCGTCGAAGCGTCTAACTCCTGATTAGTCAGATTATCGGACAAATACTAGGCTAGTACTTTCTCCCCAAGTGGGATCCCGGGTGCGCCAGCCTTTGAGCGATTTTGAACTTTGGGTGCCGCACCCTTGTGCCGTTCAATAGTGCGGGTTTTCTGATCCTCGATTCTCCCTTTCCCGCCGGCCGATTCCGATCTGTCTTTTCTTCGCGCGCGGGGTGATCCGCAGGGAAGAAAAACCCGCACCCTCGCCGTTCACGGTGAGCGTTCACGGTGAACCGTGGCGAGAGCGCGGCGCCCGGAGTCGCACCAAACCCCGCAGGCTGAAGCCTACGCTACCAAAACCAGGCCCACCCGCGGGCACAAGGTTTGTTATAATCGTTGAGCATTGCTGAGAGCATCGTGAAACGACAAGTGCATCTGGCGAATGTGGAAGAAGTGGCCATCCGCGTCCGAGTGCAAACCCTAAAAGGGGGAAGGTACTTGGGCACCAGCCCTGACGTTCCCGGACTGGTAGCCGAGGGCCGCAGCCTCTCCGAGACCATCGAAATCGCTCAGAGCCTTGCCCGAAAGATTGTTGAATCTTGCCGTGAGCACGGAGACCCGTTCCCCCCCGCATTCCGCAACGGACATGTTCCCGCCCGCGAATTCCGCGTTCCTGTCATGATGCCCTGATGGGGCGCCTGTCGGGATTTCGCTACCGTGAAGTTGCGAGGCGTCTCCGCACGTTCGGGTTCCGCTTCGATCGCGCGGGCGCAGGCTTCAGCCCGTGGGGGCTCGCCCTTGCAAGGACCAAAACCCACAGGCTGAAGGGCTAATGTGGCAACTCGATCTCGAACAAGCCAGCGGCTAAAGCCGGATGTATTCTTCATACTTAACGGCACGGCTTGAAGCCGTGCCCTACAAAGATTTGGCAGGTGGCACACAGGCTGGAAGCCTGCGCCACCAAAACCCGCCCACGCGCCGTGAACAAGTTGCGGCGAACAAATTCCGGTTGACAGGTAAACATAGCCTGAGTAGAGTAGCGAACACGGCTTAATTTAACGATGTTAAGTTGCTTCGGTTGCAGGCGGGGATCGAGCGGCTTGGGAGGCCGGACGAGCGGCTGCCTGTAAGCCTGATTGGGAGGGTCAATGAGAAACAGATTCCTCGGTTTAGCAGCACTCAGCGTAGCCGTTCTGACGATTTCGGCGGGGGCGCCGGCGCACCACGGCACGGCGTCGTACGACACGTCGAAGACCGTCACGGTGAAGGGCACAGTCACCGAGTTTCAGTTCAGCAATCCCCACGTGCTGGTCTTCCTGGACGTGAAAGACGACAAGGGAAACGTGCAGAAGTGGCAAGGAGAGCTGACCAGCCCTAACCATCTGGAGCGCGCTGGATGGACGCGCAGTTCGGTCAAGGTTGGAGACACGATCACGATTGTGGGCTACCCGCCGAAGTCGGGCGCCACTTCGATGTGGATTTCGAAAGTCATGTTGGCGGATGGCACTCCGCTGAACACGGGCCTTGGGAATTGACGGGCTTTCTGTGAGCGGCCTGCAGCGGCGAATTGATCCAGCGGCGACGCGGATAGTGACTTCGCGGAAACCCGCGCGGGTCGCGAGGAGGAGTTACGACGTGAAGAATCGTCTGGCATATTCAATTCCGGCACTTCTGCTTGCGCTCGCGCCGGCACATTTGATGCGCGCGCAGGAGGCTCAGCATTCTGCCGCGGAAACGAAGGGCACCGGGCCTGACATATCAGGTGTCTGGAATGCGCGCCCGCCGGCCAACGCACATCTGCCGGACCTGATCGCCTACTTTTCTACCTTCGGGAAGGGCGAGCCGGCGATGACGCCCTGGGCTGAGGCCCTGTACAAGTCCGCCAAACCTTCCTTTGGCCCTCACAGCGTCACCATGGAGCAGACGAACGATCCCGTTTACCAATGTTTTCCTCCCGGCATGCCGCGCGTGTACCTGCACCCGTTTCCCATGCAGATCATTCAACTGCCGACCGAAGTGGTGATGTTGTTCGAGTACGATCACACGGTACGCCATATTTTTACCGACGGGCGCGAGCATCCCAAGGACGTGGACACGACCTGGATGGGCGACTCGATCGGGCATTGGGAGGGCGATACGTTGGTGGTCGACACGATCGGGTTCAACGATAAGACTTGGCTAGACCGAATCGGGCATACTCACAGCACCGAACTGCACGTACTGGAGCGCATGCGGCGGCCGGACCACGACACATTGCAGATCGATTTCCACATCGAAGACCCCAAGGCGTTCACAAAGCCGATCGACTCGACGATGTATTTCGAGCTGAAGCCGAAGTGGAACATTATGGAGCAGGTCTGCATGGACAACGTCGGCTTCCTGAACTTCGAGAAGAAGGAAACCGTAGCGCCGAAATGATCGAGGGCCGCGGGCCGGGTGCGCCAGCGTTTAAGCGATTTTGAACTTTGGCTGCCGAACTCTCGCCGCGGCGAGAGTGCGGCGCCCGAAAATTCAACCCAACCCCAAAACCTGGCCCACCCGCCATCTCGCTTGCTGCGCCCAATCCTTGTGGATTACTATCGCGCGAAACAACGGAGGTGACCCGTGGCCAACTTCGATGTGACGCCAAAACGTACTGCGCTGATTAATGTCGACATGCAGAATTGCTTCGTCGAGGGGTCTCCGATCGCCGCGCCGGATGGCCTGGCCGTCCTGGAACGCATCAATCGGGTGGCTGCGGCGTGCCGCAAGGCTGGGATTCTTGTCGTCCACACGAGCATCGTGTATCGGGCGGACGGTTCAAACCTGGGCGTTCTGCCTGAATTCGACCCGATTGTAAAGACAGGGATTCTCAACAAGGGCTCGGCGGCAGCCGCGCTCCACAAGGACCTGGTCGTGGACGCGCGAGATATCCTCCTCGACAAACCGCGATTTGGCGCCTTTCACGGAACTGATCTGGAACTGATCTTGCGCGCACGCGGCATAGATACCCTGATCATCACGGGCATCGCTACAAATGTGTGTTGTGAAACCACCGCGCGAGAAGCAGCCGTGCGCGATTTTCGCGTTTTATTCCTTAGTGACGGGACCGCAACGTTCGGCATCGGAGAACTCTCGCCGGCGGAACTGCAGAGGGCAACTTGCGCCACCCTCGGCAAGGTCTTCGCTCAAGTCCTAACAGTTGATGAAGTAGTTGCGAAGATCGATCGTGCCGCGAAGGTCGCCGTGGCACAAGCCTAACGCATCCTTTCGAACCGGCTAATCCCTGTTCTGCCATTGCCGGCTGCACCAGCTTCTGAGCGATTTCGAACCTCCGTGTACCCCACTACCCCCGATTTTCGGGCGGGTGGCTTTGGTTTTTCCTCCTCAAGTTCTTCCTTGTCGACCGTGTCGATGCGAATTAGCCCATGTTCGTCACTCAGCGGGTCAAAGTAGGATAAAGTCCTTTGAAATCAGTTTAGGCAATGGCCGAGTCTGCACTACATTTCAGGATCTGAATCGGCTCCAGACCTTCCGGTAACTGCAGTTGAAGCTGGTGCAGGATCTTCTGCTGCTCATTATCGAGTTTCGTGATGCGCCGCAGCCAGATCTCTCGTCCTTCGACGGTCGGCAATACGATATCGACGCTGTAGAGCTCCGCGAGTCGCTTCAGGACTTTGGCCGGGGAATAGTCCGAATCTCTCCGCTTCAGCAGATGCTTGAGGGTTACGAGCAGAGCGTAGCCGAGAAACGCCACCAGCACGTGCGCCTTCACGCGTCTTTCGAGTTGATGGAACAGCGGCCGGATCGCCAGTTCGCTTTTGAGCGTGCGGAAGGCTGCTTCCACTTCCGTCAATTGCATGTATTTCTTCCATAGAGCGGCAGCCGAGTCGGCGGTCAGATTCGTGCGTAGCAAATAGGCTCCCTCGCGCGCTTCGATCCATTGCTGTTGTTCCGCCTTCTGCCGCCAGAACAGGCGTGGCCCTTCTTTGCCATCTTTCACCGTCATCTCATACAGATCCGCTACTTGCGGGTGAGAGGCCTGGATGCGGCCGAGATTTCGCTCCATCTTGAAACGGTCCTTCAGTTGGCCTTCCGCGATGCGCTTCTCAAGTCCCGTGAGCGCTTTTTCGATCTTCACCACAAAGCGGCTGCGGATGGCTTTCTCTTTCTCCTTCCGTCCGGCCGTGCGACAGAGGATGTAGGTCTCTTCACCGCCCGGAACCTTGATCTGCTTGACCTCCACTTCGGGGCGGATCCTCTCGAAGTCATCCTTCAGCAGTTCCTGTTCAAACTGCTTCAGCTTGCTCCGCGTCGTGCCCACCAGATACTGTCCCCCGCGCTTGCGGATCGCTACCAGGTTCTCCTCGCTCACCACACCGCGATCGAAGATCCATACCCGGCGGGCCTTTCCGTGCTTGCGCTCCACCGTGCGCAGGATCGCTTCGACCGTCGTGACATCGGCCCGGTTCCCATCGAATAGTTCGTAGCTGAATGGAAAACCGTCTGGGTTGACGATCAACGCCAGCACCAGCTGTTCGCAGTCGGGACGATGATCCCGCGAGTAGCCCCGCTGCATCATGGGGTTCTCTTCCGCCGCCCCCTCCACATACGTGCTGGTCAGATCGTAGAGGAGCACGTCGAACTCGGCCTCGAACAACTCGCCGAAGCGCTGCTTCAGATGCTGTTCGATCTTGGCCTTCAGCGGCAGAAGACGATCGAGGCAACGATACAACCGCGTGTCGTTGATCTTGCCTTCCGCGATGTGCAGCAGATCGTCCAGTGCGGTGGAGGGGTACCAATGCTGCTCCACGGCCAGCTCACTGCCCGGATCGCATAGCCGGTTGATCGCCAGCACGGCTGCGACACGGGACCAGGGCACATCGGCACTCTCCTCATCGAGATGCTGAGCGAAGAACTCATCGAGCTTCAACTGCTTCCACAACTCCAGTCCGAGATAGCCGTCACCGAATCGTCGTGTGCGCTCGACCCGCACTTTTTTCACCAACACCCGTGCTACGTTCGGATCATCGGGCGCTTCTGCTTCGGAGGGAAACAGCTTCAGCTGGGTATGCTCGCCCTGCTCGTTGAAAGCCTCGACGGTCTTCTGCCAACGTGCATGGGCAGAACCGTTCAGCTCACCGAGATAGCAAAGCGTGCGCTGTCGCGGGCCATCGGGTGTTCGGAAGGTCTCGACGAGAGACCAATACCTGTGTTCCTTGCCGTCTTTGTTCCTCTGGTGCTGGCGAAGATACATGTTGCAGCGATGGTCTCAGGAGAGAAACTGCACTGCAAGTAGGTTGGTCTGCACTACACGAAGTTTTCGATCAGCGTGGGCTGAAAACAAATCACTTCGATAGGAAAATCAGGAGCAAAATAACTAAACGGCTGTTACCGTGACGAACTTCGGTTAGCCCGCGTTTTTCTGATCGAGTGACACGAAAAGCTGCTCCAATGCCAGTCCTTCGAGCGCCCCGAAAAGCCAAACCATTCACCTGGCGTTGACGCACTGTAGTGGTATCATCCCGTCACGAATCCAGGCCAGCTTGGAAAAACGCGAACGGGCCGGCCACACGCCGGACTTGCCGGCAACGGCTTGAAATCGGCACGCAGCGGCGATGCCGGAGCACCGGCAAATAGGAGGAGCGAGCCTTGAAATCCCCACTTTCGTTACTTGTCGTGGCCGCCCTTGCGCTGGGCATCCCGTCCGGCGCGGGCGCCCAGAGCGAGATCACTCTCCTGTCGCCGGACCCCATCAAGGCGACGATTGAAAAGTTAGTTGGCGACTTCGAAGCTAAGACGGGTGCACAGGTCAAGATAACTTATGGCACTGGCGTGAGCACACGGAAGACGGTTGCGAGCGGCCAGGCTCTGGACGTGTCGCTCCTGTTTGCACCTTTCACCGAGGCGCTCAAAACGGGCAACATCGTCCCCAGTAGCGCAACGGTTATCGCGACACTCCGCCTGGCGCTCGCCGTGCAAAAGGGTGCGCCCAAGCCTGACATTTCGACTGCCGAGGCGGTCAAGCGCACCTTGCTCAACGCGAAGTCCATCCTTTCCGTGGACCCGACTCAGGGGAGTGTCGGGGGGATTGCCCTCCTGGCGCTGGACAAGCTCGGCATCACCGACCAAGTGAAGCCGAAAATCAAGTGGGTCCGAACCGGTGAAATCGTGCAGGAGTCCGTCGCCAACGGCGAGGCTGAAATCGCCTTGGGCCCCTACCTCAGCGACATGCGCAACCCGGGCCTAGACGTCGTGGGGGCACTGCCGCCCGAGGCTTCGACTCCGGTGGATATCACGGGGTTTCTGTCCACCAGCGTGAAAGATCCGAAGACCGCCAAGGCGCTCCTGGACTATCTCTCGTCACACGAAGTGGCAGGTGTCTACGAGGCGGCGAAAATATTTCCGGCTCACTGAGTAGCTATGGAGTTCAATCCTAAAGCTGATTTCGACGCGATTGACACGAGCGATTGGCTGTCATATTCTCCGGGTTAATTCCGTCAAATCGCAAATGGCAGTTCGCGAGGTGCCGAATGAAAAGTAAGCGGCTGATATGTTTTGCCTTGCTGGTTGGCGCATTAACGGTTTGCGGCCCGCTTCTCGCACATCACGGGGCTGCGGCATACGAGGACAAGATCGTAGTCTTGAAAGATGCCACGGTGACGAAATTCGTTTGGTCCAATCCCCATAACATTGTCATGTTCGACGTGAAAGATGATAAAGGCGAGATCACGCATTGGGCCGGCGAAGCGGGGAGTCCGTCGGCGACCGGGCTGCTTGGCTGGAACAGGAATTCGCTGCAGCCCGGCGACGTCATCACTGTTTACATATACCCCGCGAAATCCGGCAACCCTGTCGGCCGCCTCAATAAAATCGTGTTTGCCGATGGCAAGATTCTGAGGGATAGCCAGCTCGGGGGAGACAAAAAGGAACAGTAAGTTACCGCTGCAGTCGTAATCCAAAACGAAGAAACAAGCGAAATTCGGGCGATGAGCGAGTATCGAGCCACTCTCGCAAACGATTCCAATTCAGGACAATCCGATTGAAAAATAAGTTCCTCATGTCTTTGGCCTTGCTCGGCGGCCTTCCAACGATTTGCGGCCCGTTGTATGCCCATCACGGGAGTGCGGCATACAAAACGGACAAAGTAGTTGTTTTGAAGCAAGCCAAGGTGACGAAATTCGTGTGGGCCAATCCTCATACCATGCTCTTGTTTGACGTGAAAGATGACAGGGGCAACATCTCCCATTGGGCCGGCGAAGCGGGAAGTCCGTCGGCCGTCCGCCTTCTTGGCTGGAAGAAGAATTCATTACAGCCTGGGGACGTAATCACCGTTCACCTATATCCATCTAAATTCGAGAGCAATGTCGGGCGTGTTGACAAGATCGTGCTTGCCGATGGCACGACGCTAAAGGACAATCCTCGCGGGGACCGAGGAGTAATTTCCAGATACTGAAGGTTGGCCCATTTTACAGGCCGGCGTCTATTCTCCAGCGGCGGCGTGAAAGGTGGAACCAAGTTATTTTGGAGCAGTAAGGGGTGCTGAAATGCGAAATCTGCTTATGCGGTGCACCGTTGGTTTGGCCGTAGGGCTGTTTGTTTCGCCCTACGCGTTCGCCCAGAATTCTCCGAAACCAAATTTTGGCGGGCCCGGAAGTTTGAATGAAAAGCTGGGAGACACGGGTCCCGGAGGCCCCGCGCCGCGCCGCGATTTGACCGGTTTTTGGGCCGGAAAAGTGGCCGCCACGCTCAACGCAGTCCCTCCGATGACGCCCTGGGGGCAGGAGCAGTTCCGCCTGCACAAGACCAATGGGGAATATCCTGTCGCTGAGTCCAACGATCCGATCAAAGGCTGCGACCCGCTCGGATTTCCGCGCAACATGCTGTTCATGACCAGAGGAATCGTGTTCACCACAATGCCCGGCAAGATGATCGAGATGTCTGAGTACAACCGAATCTGGCGCGAAATCTGGACGGACGGTCGAGAGCTTCCCAAGGATGTGGGTGGGAGATCCGCCGACGCACCCGATCCGCGGTGGTACGGATATTCGGTGGGACACTGGGAGGGCGACTACACTTTCGTCGTCAATACAGTAGGTAGCGATGAACGCACCTGGCTGGATAACGCCGGCCATCCGCACAGCATCGATCTCCGCGTCGAGGAACGCTACACGCGCGTGAATCATAACCACCTGGAAGTAACCATTAAGATTGACGATCCGAAGACTTACACCGAGCCCTTCGTGATTACCAAGAGCAGTTTCACCTGGATTCCGCAACAGGAGTTCGAAGAGGAACTCTGCGTGCCGTCCGAGCAAGCCGAATATCTAAAGCTGATCGCCGAACCCGCGGCTCCTGGTAAGCCCGGAAAATAGAAATTGGATGTTGGAAGTTGGAAGGAACAAACCGAGGAATCGACAACGAAGTCCGTTGCCCTTTCTTTCTAACCTCCAACCTCTAACTTCCGACCTCTAGTCACTATCAAACCTCTGCTCTTTCCACGGATCGCCGTACATGTGGTAGCCGTTTTGTTCCCAGAAGCCGGGTTCGTCCTCGGCGGTGAGCGCAAAGCCACGGCACCACTTCACGCTCTTCCAGAAATATAGGTGAGGCACGACGAGGCGCAGCGGATAGCCATGCTCGGCGGAGAGCGTCTCGCCGTCGTGCTGGAGGGCGAAAATTGTTGTGGGTTTCATCAGGTCTTCGAGAGGAAGATTGGCGGTAAATCCGTGTTCGGCGCGCACGATGGCGAAACGCGCTGCGGGATTGGGCGTGACGAGCTTCATCACTTCGGTGAAGAGCACGCCCTCGAAGCGATTGTCGAAGCGGCTCCAGCGCGTCACGCAGTGGATGTCGCACTGAATTTCCGTCTGCGGCAGGCGGCTGAATTCTTCCCAAGTAAGCCGCGCCGGTTTTTCGACAAGCCCATCGATGCGAAAATCCCACGTGCGCAGATCGGCGCGCGGCACGTCTCCGTAGTGCAGCACCGGCCACTTCAGCGTGAGCGATTGCCCCGGTGGCAAGCGTCCTTCGCTGCGCCGCTGCTGTTCGAGTTTCTTACGTTCGCTGCTTTCGCCGAAAATCATCTTTGTTCCCTTCGTCCGGTGGAATTTCATTGTACCTGAATCTCGCACATGTCCGGACACACCGCGGGGACAGTAGCGCCGGCGTCCCGCCGGCTCCTTGCCTCCGTCAAAAAACGCCGGCAAGATGCCGGCGCTACGGGGCAACTCGCCGCATCGGCTGTGCTACCATAAACATGAACAACGCTTTAACAGCAGCATTAGGAGCCATCGTGCCGGCGCGCATTCTTAACGGCATCGCAATCCGGGACCAAATCTACGCGGAGCTCAAACGGGAAATTGCTGATTTGAGCGACGCGGGAATTCGTCCCGGACTTGCGGCAGTGCTGGTGGGGGAGAACCCCGCGTCGCAGATTTACGTGCGCAGCAAGATCGCGGCGTGCGAGCAACTGGGGCTCGGGAGCTGGCAGCTTACGCCGTCCGCCACGGTAACGACCGACGAAATGGTTGCGCTGATTGCGGAGCTGAACGCGCGCGACGACGTGGACGGAATCCTGGTGCAGCTTCCTCTGCCGCCGCAAGTGGACACGAAGCGCGTGCTCGAAGCTGTGGACCCGGCGAAAGACGTGGATGGGTTTCATCCGGTGAACCTGGGGCGTCTCGTATCGGGCCGTGCGGGCCTCGTGGCGTGCACGCCTGCAGGGTGCATGGAAATTCTGCGGCGCAGCGGGATTGCGCTGGAGGGAGCCGAAGCCGTCGTCGTAGGGCGCAGCGATATTGTCGGAAAGCCCATGGCGCTGCTGCTGATGCATGCGAACGCGACGGTGACAATCTGTCACTCGAAGACCCGCGGCTTGCCGGGCGTCGTGCGGCGCGCCGGCATTGTGATCGCGGCGATTGGGCGCGCGGCGATGATCCAGCCGGATTGGGTGCGGCCGTGCGCGACGGTGATCGATGTGGGCATCAATCGCATCACCGATCCAGCTGAAGCGCAGCGCATCTTTGCGAGTTTCCCCGCGAAGCTCGCGCAATTCCGCGAGAAAGGTTCCGTGCTCGCGGGCGATGTTCATCCGGGTGTCGCGGAAGTGGCCGGAGCGATTACGCCCGTGCCGGGCGGAGTGGGTCCGCTCACGATCGCCATGCTGATGAGCAACACGGTGAAGGCAGCGCGCCTGCGGCGTGCGCGCGGACATGCGGCGCCCGGCAACTTGACCGGCGTCGCTGCGGCCAAACCCTGATGTTGCGCGTCGGCCTGACCGGAGGAATCGCCACCGGGAAAACCACGGTGGTCGCGATGCTTCGCGAGCTCGGCTGCCGAGTGCTCGAGGCCGACAAGATCGCCCACCAGATGATGGAGCCCGGCGGCGCCGCTTACGTGGAAGTGGTGCGCGAGTTTGGCCGCGGCATCCTCACGCCCGACGGCCTTGTGGACCGGAAAAATCTCGGCGCAATCGTGTTTGCCGACCCGAAACTTCTCGTGCGCTTGAACGCCATCGTGCACCCGCCGGTCCTCGAGGAGCAGAGCCGCCAGCTTGCCGCCATCGAACGGGCCGACCCGTACGCCATCGCCGTGGTGGAGGCCGCACTGCTCATCGAAGCGGGATTCGATAAGAAGCTGGAATGCCTGGTGGTCACCTGGTGCACGGCGGAACAACAGCTTGCGCGCCTGACGCAGTCCGGCACGGGCCGCGGGCTGACGATTGAGCAAGCCCGGCAGCGCATCGCGTCTCAAATGCCCATCGAAGAAAAACGGCACAGGGCCGATATAGTGATTGATTGCTCGAGCTCGCTGGAACATACGCGCGCGCAAGTGATTGCTCTCTTCGCCAAGCTCAAGGGGATGGAAGGTGCGAAGTCCAAAAATCCGGGGGTCAGGAGTTAGAGCCAGGGTGACAACTCGGCATTAAGGTTGAGAATCTTTGTAGGGCACGGTTTCAACGGTGCCATTTCATGCGTCAAATCAAGAAGGCTTTAGCCGCTGACCGTTTGAAGGAATGCTGCTACAAGCATCTTGGTCTTGTGGGAAAGGCCACGATCGAAACGCCAGCGGCTAAAGCCGGACGACTTTGAGGCGCGCAATGGCACGGCTGAAGCCGTGCCCTACAAAGCCGTGCCCTACAAAGCCGTGTCCTACAAAGCCGTGCCCTTCAAGGCAGTGACATCAGCATACTGGCTTGCTTTCACTGCGAGAGTTCAAGAGCGGGAGGGAAATCGTCATGAGTGAAGGAAAAGACAGCCGGGGCGTCGTCCGTTTGCTGGCCTTGGGCTTGGCGCTTGTTCTGGGAGCGTACTGGGCGGGCAGCCGCTGGGGCCAGCGGCAGCCGCAAAGCGTCGGGGCCGTACCCGTCTCCTTCCCCGAACCGAAACCGGGAGAGCTTCTGAGCGAGGAAGCGATTTACGTCAAGATCTACAGTCAAGCTGCCCCGGCCGTCGCGAACATCGTGACGCGAACGCTCGAATATGACGTCTTCATGGAACCGGTGCCGGTGGAAGGCGCGGGCTCCGGATTCGTCATCGATCCGCGCGGATACATCCTGACGAATTTTCATGTCGTGCAGGGCGCGCAGAATATTTCGGTCACGCTGGGCGACCGCTCGCATTACGACGCGAAATTTATCGGCGCCGACGAACGCAACGACATCGCGCTCGTCAAGATCGATCCGAAAGACCGCAAACTTCCGGCGCTGACCATGGGCGATTCCGACGGCTTGCAAGTTGGCCAGCTCGTTCTGGCGATCGGAAATCCTTTCGGCTTTCAAAGCACGCTCACTACCGGGGTGGTCAGCGCGCTCGGCCGCACGGTGCAGACCGGCCAGACCACGGTGATCGACGGCGCAATTCAAACCGACGCCGCGATCAACCAGGGAAATTCAGGCGGCCCGTTGCTGAATTCACACGGAGAAGTCATCGGGATTAACTCGGCGATTTACACGCCGTCGGGCACCACCGCCGGCATCGGGTTCGCGATCCCCATCGGCACGGCGCGGCAAATCGCGCAGGACTTGATTACCGAGGGCCGCGTGCGCCGCGCCTCCATGGGAGTCGAGGCTCGTTTGCTTACCGCGCCTGTGGCGGAAGCGCTGCATTTGCCCGTGAGCGAGGGCCTGCTGATTGAACGCGTCACGCCCGGCGGCCCGGCCGCGAATGCGGGACTTCGAGGCGGAGACCGCCAGGCCATTCTCGGCCTGCGCAGGATTCTGCTGGGCGGCGACGTCGTGACGGGAATCGATGGGCGTCCAATTACAGGGCAAATGGATCTCAACCTGGCTTTAAACCGAAAACGCCCTGGCGACACGGTAAAGGTGGAGTACTACCGCGGCGGGCAAAAAGCGCAAGCAGAAGTAACGCTCAACGATGCAAGTAAGTAGATCTCGCTGCATGAAAATCGATCCGCTTTCGACTATTGAAAGGGAAAATGAAAAAACCGCCTCCAAATGTTCTTGATTTGCCCATTCACGAGCGCGCTTTGATGGCGCTCGAGGCGGCAGTCGAAGGGGCAATGGAAGAGCACGCCCGCGAGGGATTTCCCGTCTATGTTTTACGCGACGACGAGATCATCGAAATATCCGCTGAAGAATTAAGAACGCGTTACCCACGGAATCCGTGAGAGTCTTGAAACTTTAAGTGTTCCATTTATTGCGCTCAAGTTCCCGCTCTTCTCCCGTGAGAGAAAACCAACTCTCGGCTACATCTCGCAGGCGTTCGAGCATTTTCTGCATTTCCTGATGCTTTTTCTCGAGTCCTGCGTGATCGGTGTCTTTGGGCACCTCCAGCAGCGGTGCGATGACGAGAACGGCGCGTGTGTAAGGCCTCGGTATCTGCATCAGGTCCCAGGTCTTCATGAGCGTCCACGCGCGTTCGAGTCCGATGTGAAACAGAATGATTGGCCTGCCCGAGCGCCTAGCCAGCATCACGGGGCCCGGTTTGGCCACATACCGCGGACCGCGCGGGCCGTCGATGGTGAAGCCGGAATCGACTCCCTCCTCGAGCCGCCGCGCCATGACCGCAAGTCCGCGCAATCCTCCGCGCGTCGAACTTCCCTGCGCCGTACCGTACCCCAATCGTTCAATCACGCGACGGGTCCACTGCCCATCGAAATTTGTTGTGTTCATGAGCACGCCGTTGCGGTTTCGGAAGTACCAGGCTGCCGCAATGATGCAGCGATGCCAAAAGGCGAAAATATTCGGCGGCAGGTCGGGCCGGTAATCGCGCCCTGCCTTCTGCCCGCCCAAAACCTCGAATCGAATCGTCGGCCCGAGCAAGCGAATCACGGCCCAAACAACCCAACCGATAATCGGGATCAGAGCGCGTTGAAGAAGAGTGAGTTTTGGCAACCGTGTGTCATAGTGGACCACCAGGCGTTCTTCTTCCTGTCCCGGCGGCGTTTTTACTTGTTCTGGCATGCGGTTATAGTATAAGTCGAAGTTGGTGTTAAGATAGCCTCACCTCGCCCTTCAGGAAGCTGCAGGTAAATTTGATTTCCCTAACGATGCAGAGGAAACATTTGGCCAATTGGACGAAGATTTTCGCGGTCGCATTGCTGGCGATTGTGGCGGCGTTCTCCATTCGGGACGCCCACATTTCAGCGCAGGATTTTCCGGCAGTCGTCGGGCGAATCGAAGGCGATGACCTTGAAGTCGTAACGACCACCCCGTCGGGAATCGAAACGGACGCCGCGCCAACGGTCGTCGCCAGCGGCAGCGACGTCACGCTGCGTTCGGGACATGCCCTGCTTCTGCTGAACGCCGGCGGCGAAATCAGCATTTGCGGCCCCGCGCATTTCAAGCTGATCAAGTCCTCCGGAGCGGTGACGCTGGCGCTTGATTACGGCCGCGTTCATCCATCGCTCGAATCCGCGGACGCGTTCACGATTTACACGCCGACGATCGTTGCTACGCCGATCGCGATTTCAGGAGGGCCCCGCGACATGACGCTGGGCCTCGAACAAAGCGGCGAAATGTGCGTGCTCACCTCGCGTGGTGCGATGCGCGTGGAACCTCAATTTTCCGACCAGAGCGTGATCGTTCCGCAAGGAGGCACGGTGAGCCTCGTCGGTGGACAAATTGAGTCCCTTCAGGCCGATGCCTCCGCTTGTTCGTGCGATTTTCCGCGCGCCCACATGGAGCCTCCCAAGTCCGTGCCACCTCCGCATTCCCAACCTGCTCGAGACGTTGGCACCCTCGCCCCTCCGCTGCCACCGCAGCGCAAGAGAACCGAAAATTCGCCGCCCCCGTCCGCTTCTGCGGGAGAACCTGTCTACACCGTTCTCATGCCGCCGCTCAGTTTTGACGCCAATTCTCCCGAACCTCCTCCCGACCCTGCGCCCGAAACCATTCTGCTCGTGCGCGAAGTGCGGCTGCGCCCTTCGGTCGTATTTCGCGGGCACGTGAACCCCGCGCCTTCGCCAGCGGCCGAGCGTCCAGCTCCTCCTGTGGCACGAGCGCCCTCTGACGACCGGCCCTCGGAATCGCAACCTGGCTTTCTGGACCGCGTGAGGACCTTTTTCCACAGGCTTACGAGTGGGAGCCAAGGTCCCTGCGCAGGCGCGGGCTGCAACGGCTAGAGCACTGTCATTATTCGTGACCAAATTCATTGACGCTTCTTTTGTCTTGTGGTACCTTCCGCCCTACTCTCCAGGCATTCATGCAATTAGGCGGAGCCTATGCCCAGCCCGTTGCATTTGCATCCTGGCGAGTTCTTGCCGCGCGGCGTGTTCCCCACACCACGCGATGGACGATCGCGGGAATTTCCCCGCACGCTCCTTTTCGCATCGCTCCTGCTCTGCGTGATTTGCACTTCTTGCGGCGCCGTCGGGTCCGATCCGCCTCCGCCGGTGACCGTCACCGTCACTCCAAATTCGGCGCAACTCTATCAGGGCGAAAACGTGCGGTTCCATGCGGTGGCGGAAAACGCGCCGAGTTCGGCTGTCAACTGGCAGGTGAATGGGGCCACCGGCGGGAGTCCGGCGGCGGGGATGATTGATTCGACCGGTGTTTACACTGCTCCCCCATTGGTTCCAAACCCGCCGACCGTTACGGTCACTGCCGTTTTGCAATCTGACTCGACGAAGACTGGCTCCTCAAGCGTCACCATTCTCGCGCTCAGTTCGATCCAAAACATCACGCTTTCGCCCATGTTCTCCAGCGTCACCACGTCACAGCCGCTGCAGCTGAACGTGTCTCCAGGCGTACTGAGCAGCGCGGGTGTGAATTGGGCGGTCGATGGGATCCCGAACGGAAATCCAACCGTGGGCACTTTTTCCACGACCGCCACGCCGGGGATTCCTCCGAACGCCATCGATTACATTCCCCCGCCGACGGCGGGTCCCCATACGATTACTGCAACGGCGAACAACGGCCCTCCCGCCTCGGCGACAGTCGAGGTCACGGATTTTGCGGGCACGTTCACCTGGCGCAATGACAATGCGCGTTCGGGCGTGAATGGCAAGGAATTGGCGCTGGCTCCGGCCACGGTCAGCCCTTCCACGTTTGGAAAACTGTTTTCCTGCACCATCGATGGCTATGCCTACGCGCAGCCGCTCTACGTGCCCAACTTGCCGATTCCCGGGAACGGAACGCACAACGTCGTCTTTGTAGTCACGGAAAAGGACTCTGTATTCGCCTTTGACGCGGATGCCAATCCTTGCAATCAGCTTTGGAAAACAAGACTCATTCCCGCGGGATCGCAGCCCATCGAAACTGCCACCTTGGGAACCAATGGAGTCTACACCGTTTCTTTTATTGGAATTACGGGCACTCCCGTAATCGGCGGAAGCACACCCACTCTGTTTGTTGTTGCTGCAACGCAGCCAATCGCGACCACAACACCCTACAGCCATTACTTCTATGCGGTGGATCTGACGAAGGTACCGACAGAAATTCAGCCGGCCGGACTCGAAATCGTCTCGCCGCAAGGGCAAGCCTCCGTATTCGATTCGTTGGTGGAAAACCAGCGGCCCGCCCTACTCCTTGACAACGGAACTGTGTACATCGCTTTTGGCTCGTATGGAGGGCAAGGCGACTATCACGGCTGGGTCTTTGGCTACGACTCGTCCACATTGCGACAAACCGGAGTTTTCAACGTCACGCAGGCTCCCGCCATCCAGGGGGGAATTTGGCAGAGCGGAGGCGGCCCGTCCGCGGATTTAAACCACAACGTTTTTGTTATAACGGGAGACGGGCCATTCAATGCGAATCAAACCGAAGGGAGTTACAGTTACAGCGATAGTTTCCTGCGCTTCGGAGAAGCCGGAGGGCTAGCGTCGGTCTCCGATTATTTTACACCATGCGATCAGGCGGCTCTACAAACTGTGGGAGAGGATGTCGGAGCCAGCGCGCCTGTTCTTGTGCAAAATTCCACTCCGCAGCCTAATTTGCTGATCGGCGGGTCGAAGGGCGGCTCCCTCTATATTGTGAACCCTGACAACATGGGGCAATATGTCTTCCCCTGTCCCGATGCGCCGACCCGCGTGCAAACGATTCCCGTTGGAGGGGCGGTTCTCAGCACCCCGTTGTTCTGGAATAATTCCGTCTACGTCGCCCCGGCGAATGGGAATCTGATGTCGTTTTCCATGTCCGCAGGCATTCTTCCTTCCTCCCCGTCCGCTTCCCAATCGCCGGAAACACTCGGTCCGCAAGGAGCCACGCCTGTTATTTCTTCGAACGGGACAAATAATGCCATTCTTTGGCTGATTGACTCGAGCGGGGCGCTGGCCGCGCCAACCAATACGCCGGCCATCCTGCGGGCATTTGATCCGAATAATCTTTCGAACGAGATTTACAACAGCGCGATGGCCGCTGGGTCGCGCGATACCGCCGGATTGGCTGTGAAGTTTACTGTTCCGACTGTGGCCAATGGGAAAGTGTATGTCGGGACGCAGACGGAACTTGATGTGTACGGGCTTTTGCAGTGATTTGAGTGAGTAGGACAGGCTTCAAGCCTGTCAGCTTTTGAATTTTGTTAGCTCCACGCCGAAACCAAACAGGCTGAAGCGTGTTCCACTTTACATCCCCTCGTAGTTCGGGCCGCCGCCTCCCTCGGGGGGCACCCAGGTGATGATTTCGTAGGGGTCGGCGATGTCGCAGGTTTTGCAATGCACGCAGTTCGACGCGTTGATCTTCAGGCGCGGCTGGCCTTTTTCCTGCACCATTTCATAGACGGCGGCGGGGCAAAAATACTGGCAAGGATTTCCGTACTCGGTCACGCATTTAGTGGCGCACACATTCAAATTGGCGACGACGAGATGGCAGGGCTGATCCTCTTCGTGCCGCGTGCCGGAATGGTAGACGTCCGTCAACCGATCGAACGTCAGCGCTCCATCGCCCTTGAACCGCTCCGGCGCGGGCCCAGATCCGTTCAGCTTGTGATATTCCTCGTGCCCGGGGCGCGCGCGCATGGGGTCGATGAGCCCACGCCCGCCCGTGACAAATTGAATTCCGGCGTGAAACAAACCTGCGTAGAGCCCATGGTGAAAACCTTGATGGAAATTTCGCACGGCCCACAGCTCTTTTTTGATCCAGCTTTGCTCGATCTTGCGCGGATACGCCGAGAGAGTTTTCGACGATGCATCGCCCGTTTTCAGCGCTTCAAAAACCGTTTCGGCGGCCAGCATCCCGCTTTTGATCGCGATGTGTATGCCCTTGAGCCGCTGCGAATTGAGCAGGCTCGCTGAATCGCCGATGATCAATCCGCCGTCCACGTATTGGCGGGGCATGGAATACCAGCCGCCGTAGGGCACGGTCTTCGCGCCGTAGCGCACCAGTTTGCCGCCTTCGAGAACGCGCTTGAGGAACGGATGCGTCTTGTATTTCTGAAACGCTTCGTGCGGATCAAAACGCGGATCGTGATAATCGAGTCCCATCACCATGCCGGTTGAAACGCGATTTTCCGGAAGGCCGTAAAGCCATCCCCCGCCATACATGCTGGAATCAAGCGGCCAGCCAAGCGTATGCGCCACATACCCCGGCTTGATCCGTCCCGGCGGAACTTCCCAAAGCTCCTTGATCCCGATACCGTAAACTTGCGGGTTCAGGCCATCCAGTTTCAGATGGTTCACCAATTCTTTTGTGAGCGATCCGCGCGGTCCTTCGGCGAGGACAGTCACTTTGGCGCGCAGTTCGTAGCCCGGCGTGTAGTTGTCCTTCGGCTTGCCTTCTTTGTCGACGCCTTTGTCCTCGGTGATCACCCCGGCGATTCCGCCGCCATCGTAAATCAGATTCCTTCCGGCAAATTGCGTGAACAAATTCACGCCCGATTTTTCAACCAGGCCGCCGAGCCATTTCACCAGCTTGTTCAGGGAGACGATGTAGTTGCCGTGATTTCTGAGCGGCGGAGGCGTAATCGGCAATTTCCACGCGCTTGCGGAAGTCAGGACGAACGCAGCGTCATCGGTTACATGCGACTCAAGCGGCGCGGTTTTCTCCCAATCAGGCACAAGTTCCGCGAGGCCGCGCGGGTCCATCACCGCGCCGGAAAGTTGATGCGCCCCGATTTCGCGCGCCTTCTCGAGGACGTAAATATTTTCAGCGGAAAGTTCGGGCTTGGCGCCCGCGGCATTGTATTGCGCAATCAGTCGCGAAAGATGCAGCGCGCAAGCAAGACCGGCGGGGCCAGCGCCAACGATCAGAACATCCGCATCCAGCCGCTCTCTTTCGACAGGCATATTCCAATCCTAGCAGAAGGATTCCATTTGCTTGCGCGCGCGTTTAAGCAGTGTTTTTGCATTGCAATAGTTGGGATCCTCTAGTCAGTCTTTTTCGAAAAATTGATGCAAGGAAAAGTCGCCCCACTCAGCTTCCGCAGCCTGAGCTTGAGTCGAGAGGCCGTCGTAGTAGTCCGTAATAGTCTGATCGACGATTCTTCGTTCTCTCTGCTTAGCCGTTTCCGCGAATCGCTGAACTTTTAATTTCTTCACCGACTATTCCTTCCTCTTCTTCCCCCGGACTGGTTTACACACCTGGCGCTCTGACTGCTTCAACAAATCTGCACGCATTTGCCAAAACTCGGACTTACTCTTGCTCTTCCTAACGCCCCGACCTGTCCTATAGAAAAATCCGAGATTGTGGGCTGCATCCGGGTGTCCTCGCCGCGCTGCAGCGAGGTACCATTTGAAAGCTTTTCGGGCGTTAGCCGTTACTCCTTCCCCTCGGCTGAGGCATACACCGGCCGAAAATTGAGCCTCCACGACCCCTTTGCGAGCAGCACGAATGTGCAAACGAAAACCCTTAGCTGCATTGCGTGGAACGCCTTCCCCGAACCGGTAGCACCACCCCAACGCATGTAGTGCGGCTGCGTCACCGTGCCCTGCCGCCCTCTCAAACCACTTTACGGCAAGCCGCTGGTTTGGACGTACCCCTATACCCTCCCGGTAAAAAACACCGACGTGGTATTCGGAATTCGACTGTCGAGCCTCTGCAGCAATGCGGTAGTGTTTAAATGCGAGATGTCCACTTTTTCGGACCCCTAATCCGTAGTCGTACATAGCTCCCAGCCACTCGGGCGCCAGCATCTCTCCTGAGAGCGAGGCTTGCTTGATTAGTGCAAAACCAGCCTTGCAGTCGGCCTCACTGGCCGGAAAATTCACGAGACGCCGACCTTCCACGAACATTTCGCGAGTTGAGCGCTTTCCCATCAAGTTTTTGGTTGTGTTCTCCGACCTCCGGCTTTTAATATTCATAGTTCGCGGACTCACGGAATACTATTCCTTCGCGATGCCTCGCAGCGCGGCGTCCTGCGGGATTGGGTTTTCCGGGTTCGACCAATCGTAGAAACCTTTGCCGTTTTTCTTGCCGTACCAGCCGGCCATCACCATTCGCTTCAGCAAGGAGGGAGATGCGAACCGCTTCTCCTTGAATTCGTCGAACATTACATTCGTGATGTAATACGTCGTATCCAGGCCGACGAAATCGAGCAAGGTAAATGGGCCCATGGGGTATCCGCATCCGAGTTTCATGGATGCGTCGATATCGGCCACGGAACCCACGCCCTCTTCGAGCGCGCGAATCGCATCCATCAGGTAAGGCACGAGCAAACGGTTCACGATGAAGCCGGTCTTGTCGCTCGTGCGCACCGGAACTTTTCCCAATTTTTTCCCAAATTCACAGGCCGTTTCAAACGCTTCCTCCGTCGTGACGATGGTGCGCGCGACTTCCACCAGCCTCATGAGCGGCACGGGATTGAAGAAGTGCAGGCCCACGAAGCGGCCGGGACGCTTGGTCGCCGTCATGATCTCGGTGATCGAGATCGAGGACGTATTGCTCGCAAAAATGGCCGAAGGTTTGACGATTGGATCGATGGACGCAAACATCTTCCGTTTTTCGTCGAGATTTTCGATGACGGCCTCGACGATGAAATCGCAATCGGCGAGGTCCTGCTTGCGCGTGGTGCCCTTCAGCCGGGCGAAGATCGTGTCCGCCGATTCGGCGAACGCGCCTTTCGCCGCGAGTTTGTCGAGCGACTTGCGGATCGCCGCAAAGCCCTTCTCAATATATTTCTCGTCGACTTCCAGGACGGTCACATCGAATCCGGCCGTGGCGCACACCTGAGCGATTCCGGAACCCATCAAGCCGCAACCGAGGACGCCAACTTTCTTAATTTCCATCACGCCGACCTCTTTTCGAGCGAGCTTCGCGCAAAACAAACGGCGCTATCATAACTCAAAAGCTACGAGGGTTTTCACACTGCGAAGTTGCAATTGGCTCCCGCCAATGCCGATGGTGATGTTGTGTTTCATGGCGTTGCCGGTCGGACCTCGCTCTGCGCAAGTCTGGCGGGGGACAATCTGGAGCTATTGATTCGTTACAATTTTTTGACAAATGTTCAACATTACATAGACATTTTTGGTCTGCCACCGAAGTACTCTGAGGTCGGTCCGGGCGCGCAAGAGAGTTCCAGAGACCCCCGGTTTTCTTCACTGCACAGGGGGAGATCGGCCCAAGTCTCTCTACTCTTCCCGGCGGGGGCTGTGGGCGCGCCCGGGCATTTTTCCTCAAAATTCCCGCACAAATCAGGGGCTTACGAGTTTGCGTGGCGACGCGATTTTGAACGCGCCAGCGGCTTAAAGCCGCATCTATTCTCCGTACTTTGCGGCACGGCTGAAGCCGTGCCCTACAAAGATTTGGCAGGTACGTCACAGGGTCTGGGCGAAAGCTCTACATGTTGGCGCTGCAAGTAACTCGGGGGGCGGCGCCGTCACACTCGTTTTCACACAGGAGCCTTACGTCGTTACTTTCTCGGGAATTTCATTCGCCAACAGCTGCACTCTCGGGAATTTGACGAGGAAAGTTGTTCCGCTCTCCGAGGTGCTTTCGACAGAGACGGCGCCTCCGTGGTCGGCAATGATTTTGCTCACGATGGCGAGTCCCAGTCCCGTGCCATTGGCCTTTCCCGCGCTGACAAAAGGATCGAACAAATTGTTTCGGATCGCGAAAGGAATTCCCGGCCCGTTGTCCGAGACGCGGATCTCGAACGTTTCCGGCGTGGATACGATATCGAAAGCGATTTTTCCCTGGCGGTTCGGGGCGGCCTCGCAGGCGTTCACCGCCAGGTTGAGCAGCGCACGCTCCATTTTTTGAGGATCGAAGACTCCAGCCATATCGCCCGTTGCGCGGACGGAAATTTCCCGGTCGCGCAGTTCGGGGCGCGCGCGCGCGGCTTCGATGGCGCGGCGCACGCATTGATCGATGGAAGCGTTCACGGGGGAGATGTTGCGCTGTTCGCGGGCCAAATCGCGCAAGGAATCGAGCAATTCGGTGATCTGATCCGACGCGGTCTGAATTTCCCTGTACACTTCGTTCCGATCGAGCCTGAGTTTTTCCGCTTCATATAGAAATTCAGCGTTCGCCACCAGGGCGGCCAGGTGGTGGCGAAGATCGTGCGAAATGGAGTTCGCGGCCCGGCCCACGGCGGCGACCCGCTCCGTCTCAATCTGCTTTTTTTGAAATGCCAGCAATTCTCCCCGCATTTTCGAGAAGGATTCCGCGAGTTCCACGGCTTCGCTGCTTCCGCGCGGCGTGATCGAATACGTGTAATCCCCGGCGGCAAGGGCCCGCACGCCGGCTACAAGATTGTCGAGAGGATGCGTGATCGTTCCCGAGACAAAGCGGAGCAGCACAGACGCAAGAAGTATCGCCGTCAGACCCACGACCAGAATCGTGCGGTTGAGCTGGCGGAGAAAAGCCATTGGGCGCGTCAGGGAAATGAACACATAACACTCTACGGGCAATGGCGGATTGGCTTGTAGCGTGACCCGGGCCACCTGGTAAGTGTCATTGCCCAGCGTCACCTCGGTCGTGCTTGCGCCGGGCAGGACTTCCCTGGCGAGAATCCGGCCTTGGATCACGGCCTCTTCTTCCGGTGAAAAGGTAGACGCGATGATCCGATTGTCCGCCAGGAGAACGATTTTACTTTCCGCGACGAACCCAAGCTGCTCGGCGATCCTCGAATTGGTCTCGTATCCGATGGCGACGAGGCCGAGGACCTTTGCATTAGTTCCAGTCCCCGCGAGGATCGGGCGGAGAAAGACCCAATAGAGCCGGCCGCCCGAGTACCACCAGGATGAGTCCTGCCCTTCGCGCAAGGAGGTTCTCAGGGAGCCTTCCGCCGCTTCTTGGTTGAGCCCTTCCTGCGTGACGTCCAGCGCAACTACGCGGCCTGCCGGGTCCGCTAGCAGGAACAAGTCGCTTCCCGCGAGCCGCCAGAAAGGAGTGGATCCATCCTGGATGGTTGGCGCGTCCTGCGTGGTCATCAGCGCTTTCAAGGTGGGAATCTCGGCCAGCAACGACGCGGTCCGAGACAACTGGAACTGCAATTCCCGCTGAACCGTTCCGAATTCCTGGAAGGACGCGTCCGTGCTGTACTTCACCTGGTCGGCAATTTGCGTGCGAACGGTTTGCCGAATAATAAGGAGGATGGCGCCCGTCAGGGCGCAGATAATCAGCAGGGTGGAAAGTAGAAGTTGCGATTGCAACCGCAGGCGAGACATCGAATTCTCCGCGTGGCGACCTAACCTTTTCTATTTCCGGCAGCACTGCCGGGGGCGAATTTGTAGCCCGCGCTGTGCACCGTCACAAAAAATCGAGGACGCGCGGGATCGGGCTCAAGCTTCTGGCGAAGCCGGAGGATGTGATTGTCCACCGTGCGGGTGGATGGATAGTTCTGATATCCCCAGACCTCGTTGAGCAATTCCTCACGTGAAATCACGCGCTCGGACGACCGTGAAAGAAATCTCAACAATTTGAATTCCTGCGCCGTCATGCTGACGGGCTTGCCGGAGCGAATCGCTTCCATGCTGGTAAAGTCGATTTCCACATCGCCAAAGATCAAAAGATCGTGAGGGGAGGCCGCTTGGGCATTTGCCGCGGCTTGTGGCTTCGGTATGTTACGCCGCATCGTACGGCGCACGCGCGCGAGCAGTTCCTTGGGGCTGAACGGCTTCGTGACGTAGTCATCCGCTCCCAATTCGAGAAGCACCACTTTGTCGTCGACGTCGGCATTGGCGCTCAAGACCACAATGGGCACCCAGGGCATCTCTGTCTTGAAGGACCGGCAAAGCTCCTTGCCGGACAGGCCGGGCAGCTTCAAATCCAGGACGACCACGTTGGGCGGCTCGTGCCGGAAACTCTCGAGACCTCCCACTCCATCCGAGGCGATCCGAACTCCCAGGGAGTCGGCTTCGAAAAGACGCTGGAGTGTCCGCTGCATTGGACGGCTGTCTTCAATGATCAGTACCGTTTCCATGGGTTGCGCCGAGACCTGAGAGTATACTTCTGGAGCCCCGTATATAAGCAACTCCGTGACAAATTGTTGACATCTGCCGGCGTGGACCACAAACACCCCGGCGCACCTGGAAACACGCTCCTGCCGCGATCTGGGCGTAAATGCGATCTTTCCTCCCTTGGCCGAATGCCTTGCGATTCTGCGTGACACCATGGAGAATCTGCCTTGCCGATGGCCGAATACGCAAACCGTGCGACAACTGTTTGGCCGGGGAGGAAAATTTGGAGCGGAAAATCATCAACCCATCGAAATGGCAGGATGCTCTAGGGTTCGTACAAGGGCACGAAGTGACCGGTGGCCAGCGCGTACTTTACTGTGCAGGGCAGGTTTCCGTCGACGCCGACGGCAAAACTGTCCATGCCGGCGACTTCCGCGGGCAACTCAATCGCACGATCGATAATCTCGAGCAGGTGCTCAACACGGCGGGGTTCGGCTTTTCGGATGTGGTCCGATTGAATATCTACACGACCGAGCTGGAGGGTTTCTTCGCGAATCGTAGTGTGATTATGGAGCGCCTCGTGGGCGCCGGAGCCCGCTATACAAGCACGCTCCTCGGAGTGGCTCGCCTCGCGCGACCAGATCTGCTCGTCGAGATCGAAGCCACCGCAGTCAAATGAATCCTTGTTCTCTACGCAAGTAAGGAATCGGGTTTCGCAGGCGTTGAGTACCAAGTGAAAAGACGCGCCCTTCAAAAAGCGATTGACAGGGCACCAACAATTCAACTACAAAACGCAGGCACACTTCCATTGCGTGCGGAAGCGGGCAAGCGTATAGTGTCGGCGGGCCGAACCAACCGGAGTGACTCTTCAAATCGATATGCGCGGCCGAATGAAAAGCAGGACGAGAACGCGCACGCTCCGATCTGCTTCAATCGCCAGACGGCTCCGCGCTCTTCGCGCACGGCGAGAGAAGGAGGCATAATGAAGTTCCAATCCAGGCGAGCGATCCGTTGTGCCATGGGAACCATGATTTTGTGCCTCCTGGCGAGCCCTTGGGCACGCAGCCAGTCCGCCAAGGCCGGCACGGATCAGAAGCCGCAAATGTCGGAAGAAGCCTTCAAAAACATCCAAGTGCTCCGCGGGATTCCCGTGAACGAATTCATGGGGACGATGGGTTTCTTCGCCGCTTCCTTGGGCATGAACTGCACGGACTGCCACGTCAACGAAAGTGCCGGCGATTGGAATCGGTATGCCGACGACACTCCGCTGAAACAGACTGCGCGGCGGATGGTTTTGATGGAGAACCTCATCAATCGGTCCGACTTCGGTGCCACGCGGATGGTGACCTGTTACACCTGCCATCGTGGCGTCCAGCGCCCCGAGGTCACGCCGAGTCTGGCCGAGCAGTACGGGGCTCCGCCTCCGGACGATCCGGATCGAGTTGAAGTTCTTCCGAATACTCCCGACGATCCTGCCGCCGCCGAGAAAATACTCGACAAGTTTATTCAGGCCGTCGGCGGGGCGCAGCAACTGGCCAAGCTGAGCAGCTTCGCCGCGAAGGGGACTTACTCCGGGTTCGACACAAATTTTCAAAAGGTCCCGACAGAAATTTTGGCCAAGGCTCCGAATCAGCGAACCATGAGCAATCATTTGCCCGGGGGAGACGATACGACGACCTACGACGGCCGCGAGGCCTGGATCGCGGCGGCGGACAGACCGGTGCCGCTGATCATGCTGACTGGTGGAGACCTTGACGGCGCCAAGCTGGACGGGGATCTCTCCTTTCCCGCGCTGCTCAAACAAGACTTAAGCAAATGGCACGTCGGCTTCCCGCCTGTTACGATCGACAATCACGCCGTTCAGGTCGTCGAGGGAACCGCTCCCGGCGGAACTCGCGTGAAGCTATATTTTGACAAAGAGTCGGGCCTGCTGTTGCGCCAGACGCGCTTTATCGACACAGTGGTTGGTCTCATCCCATTGCACGTTGATTATTCTGATTATCGCGCCGTCTCCGGAGTCAAGATGCCCTTTAAATGGACGGTGACGTGGGTGGACGGGCAATCGACCACGGAATTAACTGATGTGCAACCGAATGCGGCCGTCGCCGCGGCAAAATTCGTGAAACCCGCTGCGGCAGTGTCGCGAGGACCTGCGCCGAAGTAGTCATTAGGTCGGTTCTGTGGCTTGAAGTTTTCCGGCAATCGTGATTGAATTTACTGTTAATTGCAGGATCGCAGAGCGATTTTGGAGGCGTTTATGGCAAATTGTTTTCGGCCGCATGTCCTCGCTTCGTTTGCTGTGATGGCTCTGTTTTCCGCGGCGGCGATTGCAGCGCCGCCTCCGCAAGGCCAGGAGCAAAATAAAGATGCCGCCTCACGTCCGCTGGCATGGGCGTACGCCGTGCAGGAGCCCGCTCCTCCTCCACCACCGCCAACAGACGACGCAGAGGTCAAACAGATCCCAGGCAGCACTCAGTCCTTCACCATGAAGCAGCTTCGGGATACCGGTAACCCCGTCGACTGGTTTCCGGGCGACCATCCTCCGATGCCCACCATCGTGGCGCACCGCCGCTCCCCAACCGCAAACCCGTGGATCGGCAGTTGCGGTTTGTGCCACTACCCGAACGGCAAAGGCCGTCCTGAGAACGCTGGAGTCGCTGGCCTGCCTGCCGGCTACATCTTGGAGCAGCTTGCCGACTTCAAGAATGGCGCGCGAAAAACCGCGGATCCGGGGAAGAGAAACACGGCTACGATGGCAGGGAACGCGTCGGGCATAACCGATGAAGAGGCCAGGGCCGCCGCCGAGTACTTTGCCTCGATGAAAATGACCCCGTGGATCAAGGTGAGGGAAGTGGAAACTGTGCCGAAGAACAAGAATGTGGGAGGCTTTTTTGTCCCCATAGAGGGAAGCGGGACCGAGCCCTTGGGTCAGCGGATCTTGGAAATGCCGGTGGATCCCGAGGCTACCGAGAAATATCGCAACCCCAGGTCTGGATGGATTGCGTACGCGCCCATGGGCAGCGTCAAGAGAGGCGAGGACCTGGTCGTTCGAGGCGGCGCGGGCAAGACAGTCGCGTGCGCCGCATGCCATGGCGAGGGTTTGAAAGGCAATGGCAATTTCCCTCCACTGGCGGGCCGTTCCCCCAGCTATCTCGCGCGCCAGCTCTACGATATCCAGCGCTACACGCGCAACGGCCCCGGGACCCAACTGATGCGGCCCGTCGTTCAGAATTTGAGTGAAGAAGACATCTTGAACATCACGGCCTACTTGGCTTCGCTCGAGCCGTAGCGGAGGGGCTTCCTTTCGCGTTGGGAATCGGTGGCGGCTGAAAAGCCGTGATACAAAAACTCGGCCGGGTGACTCGTAGGAGGTTCTCTCTCACGCTGGCTGGTACAAATATTGCCGGTCAGGTCAACGCCTCTTTCACAGTCAGAGAAATATTTCAATCCTCGTCCGAACCTGAATCATTGCCTAAAACGGGCGCGGCATTTCCATGTCGATGCGAGTCGGTGTATATTAAGAGGCCTATTGGGAATGTTGATGTTCGAATTCGTTCATTGTCAATGAGGGCCCCATAGATTTTGACCGGCCCGCCGAGAAAGGAATTTCACCATGGCGCGAATCTCGCTGAAAGTGAATGGCAAGTCGAGAGTTGTTGACGCAGACCCAAGCTCACCGCTTTTGTACGTCCTGCGCGACAACCTGTCGCTGCATGGACCCCGATTTGGCTGCGGTCTGGGGCAATGCGGAGCGTGCACGGTGCTCGTGGATGGCGCCACCATGCGGTCCTGTATGCATAAGCTGTCGGAGGTGCAAAATAGGAGCATCACCACTCTCGAGGGATTGGGTAGCGTCGCACATCCCCACCCGATCCAGGCGGCCTTCGTGGAAGAGCAAGCCGCACAGTGCGGCTACTGCATGAACGGCATGGTCATGGGCGCGAAGTTCTTGCTCGACCAGAATCCCCAGCCAACGGTTGCCGATATCAAGAAATCAATGAACATGTTTATCTGCCGCTGCGGGACTCACCTGCGGATCATCCGCGCGATCCAGCGCGTGGCAAATTCAAGCGTGAAAGCCTAACGAAGGAGAGCCGAACATGGAAACCAAATCCATCTCCCGCAGAGATCTTCTTAAGAGCACAGGCGTCCTCATCGTGGGCTTCAGCTTCTTCGGGACCGCCGCGAAAGTCCTCGCCCAAGGCGACGGCCTGTCCGTGGACGGCATGGACCCGACCGTGCTCGATTCTTGGCTGGCCATCTCTAAGAATGGCACCGTCACCGTCTTCACGGGCAAGGTCGAGCTCGGGACCGGTGTTGTGACCGCCCTCGCGCAGATTGTGGCCGAGGAACTCGATGTTTCCTTCAACAAGGTCTACATGGATTCGGGCGACACGGATACTGCCGTCGACCAGGGAGTCACGGCTGCCGCAAGGACGGTCGAGCGCGGCGGCGTGCAACTGCGCCAGGCATCCGCGGTGGCGCGCCAGGAGTTGCTCAAGCTGGCTTCCGCAAACCTCGACACGCCGGTGGACATGCTCACCGTTACGGACGGCGTGGTCAGCGTGGTCGGCAACCCTTCCAAGAAAATTGCCTATGGAGATCTTCTCGGCGGCAAGAGGTTCAATATAAGAATTACCGCCGCGGGAATCGGCTGGGACATGAAAGTGGCGCCGGAAATTTCCGCCAAGAACCCGAAAGATTACAAGATTGTCGGAAAGTCGATTCCGCGTGTCGACCTGCCGGGAAAGTTCACGGGTGAATTCGTCTACTCGCAGGATGCCAGCGTTCCGGGAATGCTTCATGGACGCGTGGTGAGACCGGCAACATCTCTTTCCGCCCCGGCAAGCATCGATGAGAGCTCGATCCAGCAAATTCCGGGCGTTGTGAAAATCGTGCGGGAGGGAACCTTCGTTGGCGTTGTGGCCGAGTCGGAGTGGGCGGCAATTCAGGCGGCCCGCACGCTGAAGGTAACCTGGTCCGAGCCAACACTGAAAATGATGTCCGGCCCGGATGAAGTTTTCGACTATCTGAAGAACACAAAGAGCTTCAAGGACACCGTTGTAACCAACCGGGGCAATCCGGACGCCGCTTTCTCCCAGGCGCAAAAGAAGTACGAAGCCACGTATTACTGGCCATTTCAATTGCACGGCATGATTGGTCCGCCGTGCGCCCTCGCCGATGTCCGTGGGGACAAAGCCACGATTTGGACCGGAACGCAGGGCCCATTTCGAACGCGTGATTCCATTGCCAAGATGTTGAACATTCCGCCGAAAAATGTTCACCTTCTTTACCGGGAGGGTTCGGGCAGCTACGGCCGCCTCGAAAGCGATGACGTGGCCGAAGACGCCGCCCTGATGTCCCGCGCCGTGGGCAAGCCCGTCCGCGTGCAATGGATGCGCGCTGACGAACACGCCTGGGATCCCAAAGGCCCCGCGCAGCTCACAACGATCCGTGCTGGAGTGGACGCCCAGGGCAACGTGACCGCCTGGGATTTCATGGACCGGAGTTTGCCGTGGTCCGAATCGGAAAACAATCCGTTGCTGGCGTCGACTCAAGTTGGCCTCAAGCCTTTGGGTCCGGGATTTTTGAATGGCGCCGGAGGCGGGGGGCAAATCTACACGTTCGAAAACCAGAAAGTCCTGGTGGCGAACATCCCCTGGGTGCAACAGGGCCAATGGCCGCTGCGGACCAGCAATCTTCGCGCGCCGGGAGACTTGGCCCGCGTCTTCGCCAGCGAATCCACGATTGACGAAATCGCCTCGGATTTGCATATGGATCCGGTGCAGTTCCGGTTGCGCTACCTCACCAGCGACAAACGGATCTCCGAAATTCTCGTTGCCACCGCCAAGAAAGCCGGCTGGACCGATCACGTGTCTCGCTCAACACCATCCACTGGGACGAAAGTTCCGGGAAGAGGGGTTGCCGTGGCGAATCGGGCCAATACCATGACCGCCGCCGTCGCGGAAATCGAAGTCGACAAAACGACGGGCGATGTGACCGTAAAGAAAATCACCCTGGGGCACGACTGCGGCTTGATCGTCAATCCCGACGGTCTGAAAAACCAGATCGAAGGAAACGTCTTGCAAGCCGTGAGCCGCGCCCTGCTCGAAGAAGTTAAGTTCGATTCCACTGGACAAAAAAACCTCGATTGGAACAGCTACCCGGTGATCCGCTTTGAGCAGGTCCCGGACGTCGAGATCGTACTCACCAATCGCCCGGAAATGCAGCCCCTTGGCGGCGGCGAGCCTTCGATCGTTCCGGTCACGGCCGCAATTGCCAACGCCATTTTTGACGCCACCGGCGCGCGCATGCGCCAGGTTCCATTTACGCCGCAGCGCGTGCTGAGCGCGTTCAAAGCTTGAACGGCGGCAAGGCGCACTGGAATGCAGTCGCCACATCAACCGTGACACCTCACTTCGCGCCCGTCCCAGGCGCCGGCACGAAACTGTTGTGAGGAGTTAATCTTCTGATGTATGCTTTTGCTGCCGGGACCTGATTGTTTGTTAGCCGTCTTGTTATTGATTAGAGAATATCCAAACCCTGGAGGTTCGACCAACCATGATTATCGGTGACCGATTGCGACTTCTGCGGGAGCAGAAGAAATTTTCTCAAGGTGAAATTGAAAAGCGAACGGGCCTGCTTCGTTGCTATATCTCGCGCGTCGAAAACGGCCATACCGTGCCGGCGGTTGAAACGCTGGAAAAATTCGCCCGCGCCCTTGAGGTCCCTCTTTACCAGCTTTTTTACGACGGTGACGAGCCGCCCAAACTGCCCAATCTCCCAAAGCGAAGATCGGCAGGCGCCATGGCGTGGGGCGACACCGGCAAGGATGCCCGGACGCTGGCGAAGTTCCGTCAGTTGCTCAGCCGCGCTGCCGAAGAGGACCGTCGCTTGCTCCTGTTCATGGCGAAAAAGATGGTGAGGCCGAAGACACCGTGAGCGGCGGGGCCCTCGTTAGCAGGCTGAGCCTCAGTGCGTTTCTTGTGCTCTAACCGACTGCTCGGCTGCAGGATTCCTCCATCCCGAGCCTAGTTGAATTACTTTGGCTCCGTGAGTGTGTAACCCTCTCCGTAGAACGTGACGGAGGTCGTACCAGTTCATATTCATCCCTTCCAGAACCCAATGAACGGCGGCGGCGGGGTGCAAGCGGTCAGGGCCGTCGTATGTGGCTTCGCCCACCGGCTTGCCGGAATGCTCCGTCCAAGTGGACCAGGAGGCGGGAGAGGCGTCGCGGAGCGCTTTCACATACAGCCTGTATTTTGCAATGAGGGTGTCGTGGTTTTTGGTCTCCATGACGTCGCACTCGTCTGAAAAATGCGGCTTGGCGGTCTGTGCGATGTAGCATTGCATGGCTCCCGGCAAAGTCACAGTGGAGGCATACGCGGTCTCGTCTCCAGAACCGTGCGGGTCCTTGCGAAGGGTGGCGAAATCATCGCCCCTGTGATCCAGGATTTGCTTCATCGAGGCGGCAGGATCGTCCAGAGCAAACACGCCCGGACCAGCCAACAAGACCAAAAACAGGACAGTCCGGGACGAATATGCCCGCTTCATTTCACTCCCTCACTTTCAGCATCAAGACTGGCCGTCGGTGTCCGGTTGCGCGACGATCAGCAGCACAATCCCAACGACCGCGAACATGCGGAAAGCTTCCTCCCGACCGTCCCACGTTTTCGATTGCCACATCAGGAACCACTCGCTTCCCACGCCCAGGAACGCAACCAGCCACATCAGCAGACTGAGCGCCAGCGCCGCGATGGAAACGCGCTTGGCTCGATGAAACGCCGCGGCAGGTCCACGAAACGCCTGGGCCATGCGGAACCCGCCCAACCAACACAAAAACATCGTTATCGTTTCCCACGCGATGATCGATAAATAGAAAGCGGTGTGCAACAGCGGCGCGTCGATCGCGCGCCACATGCCCCGGTTCCCTGGAAACGTGGTGTCCATCATCATTACGTGCCGCACGAATTCGTAGTCGGAACCGTAATCCGTGATGTTGTTGAAGACGACCAGGGAATAAAAAATGGCCACGCCAAATACGAGAAGCACCTTGACTGTGCGCAGTGTCATGGTTTTGCCGCCCCGGAAAATGTCCGGAAGTAGGCGGTGAGAGCCGCCAGGGTCGCATCATCGTATTCCGGATTGCCGGGCATCTGCGCGTGCGGATTTTTCTCGAGAGGAGCGCGAATGTAGCCGGCAAAATCCTTGGGCGATGCCGCCGCGAATGCGGAGAGCGACTCCCACGAACGGCCCGACTTTTGTCCTCCCTCGCGCCCCGCGTTGTGGCAGCGGAAGCAGTTCTGCTCCGCGATGCGGAAGCCGTCCTGCACTTCGCGATCCTGCGCGTGCGGCCCGCGCGGAGCGATCGCGCCAAAAACAATTTTCTCATCGCGGAATTCGATGCGCACGACGCCCCATGGAATTTGCGCTTCATCGGAATGCGAGAGAATCTTGTAGCCGGGCGTGAACTTGGGATTTGAAATCATATAGGGGCCCATGCTGGAGGCGTGATCTTCGGCGGCTTTTGGCCATCCGACGGGCGGCTCGCCGTTCACTTCGAGCACCAGCACGGGATGATGCGCGTCAAGATAGGCGCGCGGATAATTTGCCAGGTAGCCGTCATCGCAGATCGCGATGACCGTATCGGACGCCGCCGATGCGCCAAGCGCACGGGCCAGATCCTCGAGCTTCACTCCGCGAATTTTGGCCGCGCCCGTGAAGTTCGCGTCATCCGTCACGGTGAAGCTCGCCTGCGGCATGGCCAGCAGCTCGTCGCGGGCGATGTAGCGCGTCGAACCGGGCGGCAGCCCCGCAAGCGCCCCGCCCACTTCGAGGTCCGAAGGAAGCTGCCTTTTATCGTGCAAAGCGGGAAAAGACCGCGTGGTTGCTGCGGCCAGAAAGAGCGCCGCGAAGGCGAAGAACAGGGATGGGACGCGCCGCATAGCACATCGTAGCGCACGGTTGCGGTGAGGCAAGCAGAAATCTGGCTAGGGAATGTATATGCTAAACTGACGCGATTCATCTCGACGGAGGTCGCTGGCGCCGATGGCTGCGAGGATCGAGACACGGCTTAAGGAGCTTGGGATCATTCTCCCCGCGTTGCCTCGGCCCGGCGGAAACTATCTTCCGGCCAGGACGGTCGGGCAAATTGTCTATCTGGCTGGCGTCATCTCCATTCACGCTGGAGAGGTGATTAGTGGGACTGCGGGCGCGGGACGCACGATTGACGAGGGTTATGCTGCGGCGCGCGCCTGCGCGCTGATTCAGTTGGCGGTGCTGACGGCTCACCTCGGCTCGCTCGACAAGGTAAAGAACATTGTGACCGTGAATGGGTACGTGAATGCCGTTCCCGGTTTTCCGGATTCGCCCAAGGTGATCAACGGCGCGTCCGATCTTTTCGTCGAGATTTTTGGAGACGCGGGACGCCATGCGCGCACGGCGATCGGCGTTTCGGCGTTGCCGCGCAACGCGCTCGTCGAATTGCAAATGACGGTGGAGGTCGAAGCGAACGAATGGCCGAATATTCTGTCAGTGCCGAACCCACGCATTCCCGATGGAACCGCGCGCTAAAGCCGCGCCTGCGCATCGCCTCCGGAGACACCGTGCACCTCGAATGCGTCGATTCGAGCGGCGCGCAAGTCGGGCCGTCCACAACGCTCGCCGATTATTTGAAAATTGACCGCGACCGCATTCACGCGCTGACCGGGCCGATTTTTGTCGAGGGAGCCGAGCCGGGCGACGTCCTTCAGGTGGACGTACTGAAAGTGGCGCACAAAGGCTGGGGCTGGACGAGCGTGGTGAACGGCTTCGGTTTTCTCAAGCAGCGTTTTGCGGAGCCGTTTTTCTTCATCTGGAAGCTGGAGGGAGAATTGAGCAAGTCGATCGCGCCCGCCGTCGTGCCCTTGCGCCCGTTCTGTGGCGTGATGGGCGTGGCGCCCGCGGAAGACGGCGAATTTCGCACGCGCCCGCCGGGAATATTCGGCGGCAACATGGATGTGCGCCAGTTGTGCACCGGCGCCACGCTGTATTTGCCGGTGCTCAATCCCGGCGCGCTTTTTTCCGCGGGCGACGCGCACGCCGCGCAAGGCGACGGCGAAGTAAGCATCAACGGAATCGAATGCCCTGCGGACGTGACGTTGCGCTTCCAGGTGCACAAGCAGCGCGCGCTTCCCGGGCCGATGCTCGAAACTCCCGCGGCGCGAAAACTGGAATCCGATGCAGGCGCCGGCGAATGGATTGTCGTCGAATCGTCGAACGATGCCGTGGGCGCCGCTCGCGCGGCCACTTCGCGTATGATCGATTTGCTATCCGATCGCTGGGGCTTTAGCGCGGTTCACGGCTACCTGCTGTGCAGCGTGGCGATGAATCTGCGGCTGAGCCAGGTGGTGAACGAGCCGATGTTCACAGTTTCGGCGGCGATCTCGAAGCAGATTCTTCCAGCAAGAAAACTTTTCTGAATTAAAGTAGCACAGACTTCAGTCTGTGGGGGTTGGTCCTTGCAAGCACTAAACCCCACAGACTGAAGTCTGTGCTACTCAAACGAACCCCATGCTCATTAACGATCCTGAAATCGTCGCGGAGTTAGAGGCGCTCTATCCGGTATACGAAGCAGCGCTCATGGCCAACGATGCCGAAACGCTGACACGAATGTTCTGGGCCTCGCCGCACGCCATGCGTTTCGGTGTCACAGAGAATTTATACGGGATCGAAGAGATCGACGCCTTCCGCAAAGGCCGCTCGCCCGCGAATCTGGCACGCACGGTGCGGCGGCTCGACATCGTCACGTTTGGCCGCGATTTCGGCTGCATCACGCTGGAATTCGAGCGCACGGTAAATGGGGAAATAATTTCGGGGCGGCAAAGCCAGGTCTGGGTGCGTTTTCCCGAGGGCTGGCGAATCGCCTCCGCGCACGTTTCGGTTCTTTAGTAGCGCAGGCTTCAGCCTGTGGGGGTGCGTCCTTGCGAGGACCAAAACCCACAGGCTGAAGCCTGCGCTACAACGGACCCAATCCCGCGCTGACGGTGACTGACAGCATTTCCACCGGCGCCGCTGCGAAAGCGTCCTGCAATTCTTTCGCTGAAGAAAAAAGCTTCCCTTTGACGTGCCGCGCGGGGAATTGAAAGCTTATCGCCGGTTCAGCGAACGGATAGGGATCTAAGGCAAAGTGACGGGAGCCAATCGCGCGCACTTGGACTGGAATGTGGTTGCCGTCGCGCGTTGGCAGCGCGTGCAGCAGGTTCACCGGCTTTTGAAAATCCACGCAGGTGAGCAGCGAGAGATAGTCATTGGCTTGCAGCAAACGAAAGTGATCCAAAATTGCGTCCTCGCGCTTATGTTCCGGCTTCAATTTCGGGTTCGACGCAATTTGCTTTCGCCAAGAATCTTGCAGCGCCTTCTGACTTTCCAGGAACTGATCGAGCAGAGGCAATTGCGCCGGCACGATGGTTGACCGGTCGGCGTGATCGTTCAGCAGGCTGTAGGTATGCATGGAAATGAGGAGCGCGGCATAGGGATCTTCCGCCGCGATCTGGCGGACCGCGCGATCGCGCACCGCCAAATAATCCACTAGGTCAATCTCCTCGAACCCCGAATATTTGCCGACCAGTTCCGTCGAGAATGCGCTGGGCTTGCCTTGCCGCGTGATTTGTGGAGCGGCATCGCGCGCGGCCCAACCGTCGTCGTGGCGGGCGATTCCGCGCAAGACGTGTTCCCGCGGCTCCGGCGGCGGAAAAAGATCGTTGCCCCAGCGCTCGGCAAAAGCTCCCGCCAGGCGCGCATGGTCGGGATGCGTTACGAGCCACCAACCGGTTTCGGTTTCGAGCCGCAGCATGTGGGTTCACCTCGCACAATTCTATCGCGTCATTCCGCTTTGTCACTCCGCTTCCGGGGCGCGAGCCGATTCGTGCCAGCGGTGCAGAAAATACCATTCCAAAAACATGACCAGGAATAGGAAGCCGAAGCCCAGCACGGTCGCGGCGAGCACCAGGGCGAACAAATAGTCGGTCTGCAATTGGGAGGAAGCATACAGGATCGAATAGCCCAGCCCGCCTTCTCCGACGCGGCTCGAGCCCGCGAAGAGCTCGCCGGTAATCGCGCCGATAACCGCAATCCCGCTGGCGATGCGGATGCCGACAAAAAGATCAGGCACGGCGTGAGGCAAGCGCAGCTTGAAGAGCAATTGTCTGCGCGAGGCGTTGTGCATCAGAAAAAGATGCACCAGATTTTCATCGACGCTGATGAGGCCTTGCGTGGTGTTCGCGATGATCGGCGCGAGCGAAATGATGAACGCGATGAAGGTCACCGCGGGGATTCCCGCTCCCATCCACATCAAGATTAGAGGCGCGATGGCGATGATGGGCACGGTTTGCAGGAGCAGCGTGTACGGGTAAAGCATTTTTCGCACCCAGCGTGATTGGGCGAAGAGCAGCGCAACAAGCACGCCAACCGCGATGCTGGCCACGAGTCCGCCGGCGGATTCTTCCGCTGTGATGGCCAGGGAGTTCAGCAAGGAAGGAAAGCGAGCGCCCACGGCTCGCGCCACAGACCAGGGCGAAGGCAGCATGAAGGGTGGCACGCGGAAAATCCACAAGACAAGCTGCCATAACACCACGAGCGCCGCGAAGACGGCGAGCGCGTTGAGCACCGTGATGGCGCGCTGCTTCATTGCCGAAGTGTCTCCCGCAGTGTGCGCGATACGCGCGCAACAATCGCATCGAACTCCTGCGAATTGCGGACCGCGGACGTGCGCGGTGCTGGCAGCTCCACTCGAAATTCCGCGTGGATGCGCCCCGGATTCGGCGCCAGCACCACAATCCGGTCGGAAAGAAACACGGCTTCGGAAACGGAGTGCGTCACGAAGACAGCCGTCCAATTTTGCTCCGCGCGCAGGCGCAGGATCTCTTCGTTCAGGCGATCGCGAGACATTTCATCGAGCGCCGCAAATGGTTCGTCGAGAAGCATCAGCCGTGGATTCGTAGCCAACGCGCGCGCGATCGAGACGCGCATCTTCATCCCGCCTGACAATTCGCGCGGGTAGGCCCTGGCTACATTTTTGAGCCCCACGAGCTCGAGCAAGGCGGCAATCTCTTTTTCCCGCCGGTCGTTCGGTGCGCGCTCGAGCTCCAGGCCCAGGCCGATATTTTGTTTCACGGTGCGCCAGGGAAGCAGCGTCGCGTCCTGGAAGACGAAGGAAATGGTTTCCCTGGCGTTCTGCGGCGTCATCCCATCCACGCGTATCGTTCCGCTGGTCGGGACGGCCAGGCCGGCGATCAATTTAAGAATCGTTGACTTTCCACAACCAGACGGGCCGATGATGCTGACGAATTCTTGCTTGGCGACAACCAGGTCGATCGATTCCAAAACCGCGCGAGCATTTCCGTACTGCTTGGTGACGCTCGCGATCTCGATTTCCGGGACGCCCGCGTTGGCGTTCATTCCGGCGCCTCGGACGCTGGCAGATACAGTGCGGAAGGGCACTCTCGTCCGTGGAAGACGAACTGTGTCGACCGCCGCCAATCCCAGGAAGTCGCCCGGCAGGGGGGCACGTCGCTGCCGGGGTTTCGGTCAAAGAGCGGGAATGCGCTGCTGGCAATTTCGAGCCGGATGCGGTCCCCTTTTTCAAAGCGGCACGAAGTAGGTTCGAGTGAAAAATCCCAGCGATGAATCTTGTCTGCAGCGTATTTCGTTTCCGCAAAGAGGCGGCTGGACCGCGCGATTCCGATGCAAATAAATTCCGCTGCGCCATTGGGCCTTGCGCGCACAAGTTTTGCGGTGAAGTCCGCCGTCCCCAAAGAAGTGGCGCAATATAGGGCGACGCGCGGAATGCCGAGAAGCAACAGCGGTTTTTCGAGCGGCTCGGTCGAATAAACCAGCAAGTTGTTCCCCAGTTCCAACGCAGCTTGATCGAATTGGCCGACCGCTGCGGACGGCCCTCCGGGCGCGACGGCGGGCACATCAGGATCGTTTATAAAGATGTCGCGCGGTTCATCCGTAGCCGGGCTGACGGTGGAGAGCGTTCCATTTCCTTTCCGCGAATTCGCTCTGCCATCACTGTGCAGAAAGAGAATATATTCCGCCTCTGTAGGAAAAGTTTCTGATTCGCGCCAGCGATTTTCCCCGAGCACGAAGTGACGCACGCGCGGTTCTCTCACAAACGTTCCGGAATCTTTTAACCAGCGATCGAACCAGCGCAACAGAATCGTGTCCGTATCGATGAGCGCCTCGGGACCAAAGTCCGCCGTCCCAATCCGATCCCCCCACGGAATATGCACCCAGGGCCCGGCAAGCAGGTATTGATGTTCACGCGCAAACTCGCTGCCTGCGGATTTGCACAGAGCGAGAAAACCATAGACGCTGCCCCGCAAAAACATGTCATACCAGCCGGAGATGTGCAGCGCCGGAATGCGGATCTTGTCGAGGCGCTGGCTGACGTCGAGCGCGGTCCAGTATTCGCCGGGCGCATCATGATCGAGCCAGTCGAGCACGTACGGAGGGAGGCCTTCGCCATGCAAGGCAGGATGGGCGCGAAGCGGCAGCACGTTTGTTTGCGACGCGAGTTGCGCCCAGGCTTGTTCGAGCCGGTCGCTTGCTTCGCGTAATTTCTTGCGCCGCGCGTCCACTTTCAACAATTGCAGTCCCCAACCCAGCGTGGACGCGAGGCGCAACGCTCCGCCGTGATAGAACCAGCCGTGATACAGATCGCATGACGTCATCCCTGGCGAGATGCACAGCAAGCCCTCGGGTTGTTCGGCCGCAGCCAGGAGTTGCGTCATCCCCTGATAAGAGAAACCGTACATTCCAACGCGGCCGTTGGACTCGGGCCGCGTGCGCAGCCACGCGATGGTATCTGCGCCGTCGTCGCCTTCGTGGCGAAAGGGGTAGAACTCGCCTTCCGAATCGCCGCGGCCGCGAACGTCTTGAATGACGACGTTGTATCCACGGCGCGCAAACCAAACAGGATGGGCGTACACGACGGTGGATGCAATGTCGCGTCCATAGGGCTGGCGCATCAGGAGTGTAGGTTGCGGGGTGGGTTGAGGCGGATAGTAGTGATCCGAAACCAGTTCCACGCCGTCGCGCATGCGGGCGCGCACGCCACGTTCGAGGCGCACGCCTTCGCCGCAATCGACCCATCCGGACGGGCTCATGGCGTGCGCTGGTCCGGATAGCGAGCCATTTCTTCGAGCGCAGCGGCCAGCCGCGTGGCTGCTTGTTCCAGCCAACGAGCGCCCTTCTCCGGAGTGGCCGGACGCGGGTCGCCCATCACCCCGCTCGACGCGATATCGCGCGTGAGCCAGGCAAAAGTGGCCGGCGCATTTTCCGGCAGCAGCATCTCCGGTTTCGAAATGTCCGCGATGTAGTTGGCGGTGTACGCGGAGCGATCCACCAGCTCCGGCACACTCGCCAGAAGGAAAGAGGTTTCCACTTCGCCCGCGTGGAATCCGTAGGCGCGTTCTTGAGGATCGAGGCCTTCGAACGAAATTCCACCGGAGCCGTGCAGCGCAAACGTTCTCAAGCCGAATTCCGCGCGCAGGTCGCGGGACATGACATCGATCAACGAAGTATTCCCGCCGTGGGTGTTGTAGAGAACGAGCTTTCGGAAGCCGGCCTTGGACAAGCTGGATCCGAGGTCACGAAGGACTGCCATGAATGTCGTGGCGCTGAGCGAAAGTGTTCCCGGGAAACCGATGTGCTCGTTGCTCTTGCCATAGTGCACGGGCGGCAGCGCGTAGACAGGCAAATCGGCGGGCAATTTACGCAGCGCGTGTCCGAGCAGCAGATTGTTGATCAGCGTATCGGTCGCCAGCGGCAGGTGGTGCCCGTGCTGTTCGATGGCCGCAGTGGGAAGGACCAGAAGCGTGGACTCACGAGGAAGCGCGTCGACTTGCTTCCAATTCAAATAAGCGAAGTTTCGCGCGTCCGGGATCCAGGTTTTCATTTCGTGGTTGCTCCGGTCGTTGCGGATTCCGAATGAAACGTGATCATCTTACCCGGATTGAGCAAACCTTTGGGGTCGTAGCGCAGCTTGGCGAGCAGTTGCACGTTGTCGGCGCGATACCGGCCGCCTCCCTCCACATTGTTCACGTGTGGATTCGCCACCCACACACCGATTTCGCGGCAGAAATCGATCATTTCATTGAGGCGCTCCTCGGTCGTGTAGTACACCACAGGAATCGCGCCCGGGAACACGCGCCCATCGTCGCGTTTCATGAACTCCATGTGAAATAGAATTTCCTTGCCAAACCGCTCGCGCAATTGCCGCATCTGATCCCGCGCAGTATCTGGGTCGAAGCCACATTGCAAGTACGTATAGGCTTCGTCCGATCTCATCGCCCAGAGCGTGGTGTGATTCCAGGTGTAATCGGAAAGCAGCGGCCTGGCGTTGAGGCCGGGATATACCCCGCTGTGAGTCACGATTCCTCCGGCGTCCCGCGCGGCGGCTTCTAATCCGGCAAGCTGGCTGGACGCGATCATGAAAAAAACCAGCGTCTTGCTTTCCGGCGCATATTGGCGAATCGGCGTGAAGAAAGACGGAATCGGCCATTCAAAAACAGTCACCAGGCGTTTGATCCACCGAGCGCCCGTCGCAATTTTCTCGCTGAAGTCAAAAGCAGCACCGAAAGTGTCAAACGCCACGACACACTGAGACCATTCCACTGCCGGCGTCAGCGCGAGCCAAATGCGAGTGATGATGCCGTTGGTGCCCCACGCATGGAGAATTTCATGAACCGCATCGCCTTCGTGGAGAACCACCCGCGGATCGCGCTCCATCGTGACAACTTCGATGGCGCGCACCGTCTGAAAATCGCGAAGGTTCCCGTGCGCGACCGTGCCAATTCCTCCGGAACCTCCGCCAAGAAACCCACCGACCGACGCCTTGATGATCGTCGAGGGATAGCAACGCAATTCCCATCCCGCCTTGCGCCCTTCATTCTCGAGTTCTCCCAGGCGCACTCCGGGCTGGCAAACGGCCACGCCTTCCGGTTGAATTTCCTCGATGCGATCCATGCGGCTGAGGTCAAGGACCACGCCGCCTTCGAGCGGAACCGCCTGGCCGTAATTGCCGGTGCCAGCGCCGCGCGCGGTCACGGGAAGATTGTTCGCGTAGCAGTAGCGAAGGAGTTTTTGAATTTCGGCCGCAGCGAGCGGCTGGACCACGACATCGCCCAGTTTGCCGTCGAGTTGTTTGCGGAGCACAGGCGAATACCAGTAGAAATCGCGCGAGAGCTGCTCGACGATCTGCGGATTCAAAATCACGCGCGAAGGATCGCCGGTGAGTAAGTGAAGTTCGGCGAAGTGCTTCGGGTCCATAGAAATTGGCTCGCGTCGAAATTCAGGATTTGACAGACTTGGCCTTGCTGGTGCTCCAGGTCCGAAAAGCCTTCTGCATATTCGGATGCGTGAAAAGCGTATTGCACAAATCGCGCAACACCGGACCGTCCACGAGGCACGGCATGTCCGAACGCCGTGCTACTTCCTTTGCGGCAATATGAATTTGCAAGCAGTAGCGGTTCGCATCCTCAATCGTCGCTCCAAAAACCACGCGGTCAAGCCGGGCCCACAGAGCATCGGCCATGCACATCGCGCACGGCTCGCATGTGGAGTACATCGTAAACCCGGCCAGGGAGGGGCGTTTCAGTTTTTTGCAGGCCAGGCGGACGGTGCGCGTTTCGGCATGGGCGCTCGGATCGCTCTCGCGCAAAACCGCGTTGGTTGCGCGCATCAGGCGTTCGCCCGTGCGCGTGTTGACGATGAGCGCGCCGAACGGCACCGGGCGCGCGGTGTTCAGGGAACGCGCGGTGAATTCAAAAATCTCCCGCATGCGCCCTTCGTCAATCGCAGTGACGCGCGACCTTGCGGAAGCGGACAAAGCCATGCCGCAATTTATCACATTGCGGGCCGCGCCACCCGGAACGCCTTTATTCAATTTTTGCATAGGGACGATTAGACTGCCTTCCGCGAAAGGCCGCATGATATTCTCAGCCGCGGACTCTTGAATGGATTTGTCAAAATGGCCAAATGCATTTTCCGCATCTTGTGCGTTCTGATCTTCGTTAGCCTCTCCGCGCTGGGATGCCGGCGCCCTGCCGTCGATGCCGGACTAACAAAAATTGTATTCCAGGCGGACTGGTACCCTCAACCCGAGCATGGAGGCTTCTATACCGCTTTGGCGAAGGGTTACTACCAGGACGAAGGTCTGGACGTAACGATCCTTCCCGGCGGCCCGTACATCTCGGTTGAGAAGCAGGTCTCTGCCGGGAGCGCGCAGTTTGGCATGGGATCTTCGGACAAGGTTCTCGAGTCAAATGGCCAGGGGCAAACCCTCGTCGCCGTGGCCGCCACGATGCAACACGATCCGCAGGGCATCATGGTGAGGAAAGACTCGCCCATCCACTCGTTCGCCGATCTCAATGGCCATTCCGTCGCCATCAAGGTTGGCGAGTCCACATGGTTTGAGTTCGTCGTGAAGCGCTTTCAACTGAATAACGTTCACGTTGTCCCGGCAATGATGAATGTTGCCAACTTTGTTGCGGATCCGCAGTATATCCAGCAAGCGTTTGCAACGTCGGAACCGTTTTTCGCGCACCAGGCCGGCGTTGAGACGCGCGTTCTCCTGGTCAGCGATGCCGGATACAGTCCTTACCGCGTGATGTATACGACGAGGGATTACCTCCACCAGCATCCCGAAATTGTCGCCAAGTTTGTCCGCGCGTCACTGAAGGGATGGAAGGAATATCTGAACGATCCAGCCGCGGCCCACGCCATGATTGCCAAGCTCAATCCCGCCCTAAATCCGGAGTGGATGCAGTTTACCTGGCAGCAATTGCGTGACGGCCACTTCGTCGCGGGAGAGGATCCGAGCGGCGCGCAGCTCGGCCAAATGGATCCGAAACGCTGGACCACGATGTACGAACAACTCGTCGATTTGAAGGTTATCGACAAGCCGTTCGATCCCGCAACGGCCTACACCTTGCAGTTTCTTCAGGTCCGGTAGAGCCTCAAATCGCGAACCCTCCGCCATAATTTACAATTCTTTGACAATTCCCAGATCGCCTCGTGACACGCCAAAGAAGGCTCCTATGTAGGCTCACCCCCTCGAACCTTGTGGCATAGTTCGATATTTGGGAAATGTCCCCCCCAAAAAACAATCCGCCGAAGTCTCTATGACCGGCGATCCCACAAAAAGGAGCCACCATGAATCGCGAAATCGCCCAGATAAAACGAATCACGTGCTCACAATTTTTAACTAGTGGAAAGAAATTCGGTGTGTTGAAGCTGTTCGCAGCGGCAGTCCTAGCTTCCGTTCTTTGCTCAGGCGCAGCAATGGCGGATGATGACGATCATCCGTTCCTCCCCACTCAAGTTCGGGTTGTATCGACGGTCCCGGCAAATGGGGATCAGAACCCGTACGGCGTCGCCTTCGTGCCACCCGGATTTCCCGCAGGCGGAACGATCAATCCCGGCGATATTTTGATATCTAACTTTAACAACGTCGGGGCGTCGCCCACGGGGAACTTCCAGGGCACCGGCACGACGATCATTGATGTGCCGCCCGCGCTGCCGCCCGCGCCGCCACCCTTTCAGTTTGTCCTGACCACGGCGCCTGAGACAGGACTTAGCACGGCGCTGAACATCCTGGTGCGGGGCTATGTTCTGGTGGGGAGTTTCCCGTCCACCGACGGCACGCTTGGAACTGCAACCGCGGGGTCAATCCTGGTGTTTGACAAGAGCGGAAATCCGGTCACGGTGCACAACAAGAACGGGACTACCGGGATGTCGATCGTGGACACTCTGATCGATGGGCCCTGGGACTCCACCGTGTACGACCAGTTCGGCAAGGCAAAACTGTTCGTCTCCAACGGCTTGAGCGGCGCAGTTGTGCGGCTCGATTTGGACGTCGACAGCGACCACATCACCGTGAAAAGCATCACGCAGATCGGCACCTACCCGCAACAGGCGGACTCAGTCACGTTCGTAGATGCGCCGACGGGCCTGGCTTATGACCCCAACAAGGACGTTCTGTACGTCGCATCAACTCTCGACAATGCCGTCTATGCAATTTATGACGCGGGCGATCGGCATAGTGACGCTGGCAAAGGCACACTTATCTACACGGACTCCAAGCACCTGCACGGGCCGCTCGGAATGGCCATGGCGCCCAACGGCCACCTGTTGGTCAGCAACAATGATGTGATTAACTCGGATACCACCCAGCCCAGCGAAATTGTGGAGTTCACCGTCGAGGGCGAATTCGTGAAGGAAATCTCCGTGGACCCGGCCCAAGGCGGCTCTTTCGGTCTGGCCGTGTCAACGGTGGGGAAGAACGTCACCTTCGGGGCGGTCGACGATGACACGAATCTGTTTTTGATCTGGACGTTCAAGCTGCACGAATAAGAAAACGGCTCCGCGCGGCTTGGTGGCACACGCCTCCGCCTGCGTCACGTAAACTCCGGACTGACGCAGGCGGGGCGCTGTTTCTCGCAGCGACCCGCCCGCGGAAACGCTTTACTGTCCTTGTGTGTTTGTGACCTCAGAAGAGCCGCCATGCCCGCGGATAGGGTTTGCCTTCTCGCTTAGCGCCCGTACACGAGCACCCTGAAATTTCCCGGCTTGGCTGTGGCCAGCGGATGGGGCTGCTTTTCCGTTGGAGCGGCCGGCGGATTAAAATCCGAAGTGGTCAAAAAAACGTTGTGGGTTTTTGGATCAACCTGCAACGTTTTGGCGCCATACTCCGTTTTCACCGCCTCCACCTCGCTGAGCTTTTCCGGTGAATCTTCGTGGTAAATGTGCAGCATGCCTTCGCGCGTTGCTACGAATAGCATGCCTGTCGCAGGGTTAAAAGCGTTCGCATCCACTCCCGCCGAAATAGGATACGACTGGAGGACCTTTCCCGAGTCCGCATCCATCATAATCACAAACTGCGGGCCGCGCCCCGCGGAAAACAGCCGCCGGTTTTTTTGGTCCATCGCCATCGAGGTTGGGGCCCCTTCCGGAGCAGTCGGCCACCGCGCCTTGATAGTATTTGTGCGGGCGTCGATTGCGACCACATCGTTTTTTCCCGGATTGTTATCGTAGACCATCCCCTTGCCATCGACGGCTGGGAATTCAACCTTCCCGATCAGGTCGATCGTCGTGATCACGGCCTGTTTTTCCGGATCGATCACGGTCGTGTTGTGGCTATCGCCGTTAAAGGTAAAGATGTGCTTGCTCACCGGCTCGTAGATGATGGCATCCGTGTCGGGCTGCCCCGTCTTCACTCTGCCCGTGACCTTCAAGGTCTTCAAATCGAAAACAACGACTTCCTGCACCGTGGCGCCTTCCCGGGAATCACCGTCAGTGATGAATCCTTTGCCCAGATCTTGGGCCACGGCAATTCCGTGGCAGCGCGACAGGCCCTCAATTTTGCCCGCCACGGAGTAATCATCTGCATTGAGAACCACGACCTCTGTACCGTGGGAAATGTAAACGCGGCGCGCAGCTGCATCCACTGAAATGTAATCGTAATACTCGCCGCCGCCGGTGGCTGGAGGCAAAGAAACTGTCTTGAGCAAATGGTAGCCAGACGCCGCTGGTTTCGGCCGGGCGTAGGAGCGCGACAAAAAACAAGCGCCGAACAATGTCAGGAAAAGAATCGTTACAAAACGGCCAATCGTGGAAAACTTCATGTAAACGCTCCTTTTTATGTCGTGTGCCGCACAATTCGGGAATGCGAACGGGGTTCGGCGTGCGCCTCCGCCTTGCGCGCCCCCGCTCGCGCGTCATGACCGGAGCTTGCCAGCAATCAAGTGGCAGTCCGTTGTCTCACCCAAATCGCAGGGATTGGCGGCCAGAAATAAGCCTCGCCACTCCCCGAGCCGGAAATAATTTTCTAGTCCCCCGAACTGCGAAAATTGTAACACCAACCTCTCATCCGGTATCTCATTAACCGAGGCGGTAAAATGCAGCCGTTTCAACTTCGGCACAAGATCGATGGTTGGAGCGTGAAAACGATGGATGAATTTCGCCGCGAGGCAATCAAGGAGTTGGAAGAGAACATGCCGGCGTGCCTTTCACTCCCAAGCGAGCAGAAAACAGTTTTGCGCCCAATGAGTCAGGGTCCTCCCACGCTTAGAACTGGAATCGGCACTGCGCGAATAATTGCGTATCCGTGGGTCCGCAGGTAATCGCCGTAGGGACGGCACCCGGTAACCAGCAAGTCCGCCTTCGTCTCCTTCACAGCTTGCCTCAGCACCTTGGGCACGTCACCACTACCGATAATTACGTCTGCCTTGATGCCCGTGTCGTGTTGGAGGTGTGCTACATGTTGAGAAGCGTCCGCGACAAGCGCCTCCTTCCACTCAGCGTTGACATAGCTGCCGCCCGGCCCCCAAAACTCCACGCTGGCAGTGACGTCGGCAAGAGTAAGGCGAGCGCCAAATTCAGTGGCCATCTGCTCGGCCCATAATGCGGTCTTGTGGCTATGCGGTCTGAAATCGACCGCGCACAAGATGTTGCGGATTGCAAGCTTCTGCGCGGGCAGCGCATCGACGTGGGCGCTGGTCCAAACCGGGCACTCAGTCCCCGACACAGAGCCCAGGAGAAACTGGTCGAACGTGAACCCGTAAGGCGACATCATGATCAGGTCAGCTTTTTCCCGCTGAGCCGTTCCTACGATTGCGCCGGCCGGGTCGCCCTTCACCAGTACCCGCCGAATGGTAAGGCCATCAAGCTCCGGGCCGAGACTCTGGTCCATGCCTTCTTGGGCTATTTTGATGATCTCCGCGAGCAAATCCCAACCAGCCAGATCGGCGCCGGCCTCCGGCCCACCAGCGTTATGACTCAGCGGCGTCACGACATGCAGCATCACGATCTCTGAGTGGAAATGGTGGGCTAACGTGGCGGCCTGATGAATCACCCGCAGCGACACATTTGGGAAATCAACCGGCAGAAGAATCTTTTTAATTGTCAGCATCCAGCACCAGCCGCAGAGTCAAAGTGCCCATGACCATTTCCCGTAGGACAATCCCTGCTTTGGTTTAAGTATATTGCAATCCTCTAAAGCCATAAGAGTCGGCCGCCTCAATCAAAAGATGGGCTGATTTAGAGGGCCGTCCTTTGAATCGCTGGCATAATCATTAGCTTTCGATTTTTAGTTTTATGGCGCTTTGCTGGTCAGTTGCGCAGGCGATGGGAGTTGCGAGGCGTCCCAACCTCCACCAAGCGCTTCGATTAATCCTCCACTCGCCGTCATCTGCTGAATTCGAAGATTGACCGCAGTTTCCCGGTTGGACAGCAACGAGGTTTGTGCGGTAATCACGTTCAGGTAAGGATCGATTCCTAATCTGTAGCGATCGTCGGCGAGCGCGAGGCTTCTTTCCGCCGATTTGACTGCGGTGTCCTGATATTGAATCTCGTTCGACAGGATGCGCAGCGACGCGAGGTTATCTTCCACCTGTTGAAAAGCCGTCAGCACCGCCTGCCGGTAATTGGCCACCGTCTGATCGTACTGTGCTCTGAATTGCTCGACGGTGGCCCGGCGTAACCCCGCGTCAAAAAGAATTTCCGAGGCCGCCGGACCAAGCGAGAAAAAGCGGCTCGGCCATGTGAACCAGGTCGCGATCGAGCTGCTTTCGAGTCCTGCAGCAGCGCTGAGCGTAACCGTCGGAAAGTATGCGGCTCTGGCAACGCCAATCTGCGCATTGGCCTGCGCAACCAGGCGCTCCGCCGCGGCGATGTCGGGACGCCGCTCAAGAAGCTGGGATGGAACGCCGAAGGGAATCGCTGGAGGACTTGAATTGAGCGGTTCGATCGGAATGGAAAACGTCGAAGCTGGCTGACCTGTCAGCATGGCGATGGCATGTTCAAACTGCGCCCGTTGGATGCCGAGAGCGGCATCCTGTGCTTGGGTGGATTCGAGTTGAGTCTCGGCTTGCGCCACGGCTTCGTCCGTGCCGATTCCTGTTTCGTACTGAGCCTTGGTCAGATCGAGAGACTCTTTAAAAGCGTCCACTGTGGAATCGAGCAATTGTATTAGCGCATCCTGTCCGCGAAGTTGGAAGTAGTCCACAGCGACATCGGCTTGCATAGTGAGGCGTGTATTCTCAAGATCCGCCGCGCTGGCCTGCGCTCCGTAGGCAGCCGAACTGATAGTGTTCCGGACGCGGCCAAACAGGTCCGGCTGCCAGGTCGCGTCAAATGGAAGAGTATAGTCGGCATACGTACCTTTGGACGCTAGAGAAGCCGCCGTTGCACCGTTGGACGCCGCCCGTTGCACGGTAATGGATGGGTTAGTCGTCACTGTAGGGAAAAGCTGGGATCGGGCTTCCTTGACCAACGCGCGCGCTGCAAAAAAGCTTGCCGCGGCGGCTGCAATGTTTTGGTTTGAAACATTGACCTTTTCTTCCAGCGCATTCAACTGAGGGTCGTTGAAAATCTCCCACCATTTGCCGCGAAGCGCGTCGTCTTTCGGCTGCGCCACTTTCCAGCCTTCCGTATTTGGGTAATCGGCGGGGGTGAGTTCCTTGTACGCGCCAGGAGTGTCCGCGGAGGGTGTGTGGTACTTTGGGCCGACCGTGCATCCAGCCAGGAAGCAAGTTGTAACGACGAGACACCTTATGGTTCTTCGATGAAAGGAAATCATAATCTTACGCACCCCGCGATGCCTCCAATCAATCTGCGGCGCTGGGGGCTGGCCCGGCCCCGTGTTCAATGACGTCTCGCTGCTTTCCCTGCATCCGCAGCCGCAGCCGGTCGAACGTCAAATAGACGACCGGCGTTGTATAGAGCGTGAGGATCTGACTCAAGATCAGCCCTCCCACAATCGTGATGCCCAGGGGCCGGCGGAGCTCGTAGCCGGTGCCCGTCCCCAGCGCTAGCGGCAGAGCGCCCAATAATGCGGCCATCGTCGTCATCAGGATCGGGCGAAAGCGCAGCATGCAAGCTTCAAAAATCGAGTCGTGTGGACTCTTTCCCTCCTGGCGCTCTTCCTGAAGAGCGAAATCAATCATCATGATGGCATTCTTTTTTACGATTCCGATCAGCAGCACGATACCGATGATAGAGATGACGTTCAGATCCTCTTTGAAGAGCATCAAAGCGAGCATCGCGCCTACGCTCGCCGACGGTAGAGTGGAGATGATCGTCAGCGGATGGACCAGGCTTTCGTACAAAATACCGAGAACGATGTACACCGCCAAAAGCGCTGTCAGAATCAACATGGGCTCGGTGCCAAGGGATTGCTGGTAGGCGAGCAGCGTGCCGGCATAAAAGCCTTGCATCGTGGAGGGCGTGCCGAGCCGCTTTTGCATCTGGTCGATGGCCAATGTAGCCTGGCTCAAAGAAACGTTCGGCGCGAGGTTAAAGGAAAGAGTGACCGAAGGAAATAATCCCGTATGGTTAATGGCCAGTGGGGTTGTGTTCGCTTGGGCCTTGGCCACCGCGAGCAGCGGAATGCTACTTTTGCTCTCAGCCGTATGGAGGTAGATGTCTTTTAACCCCTCCGGACTTTGCCAATACTGGGGAGCAACTTCCAGCACCACATAATACTGATTTAACTGCGTGTAGATGATGGACACTTCCGATTGGCCGAATGCGCCGTACAGCGCCGAATCCAATGACTGTGCGGTAATGCCGAGCTTCGCCGCGGTCACGCGATCGTAGTTCAGCAGTTCATCAAGGCCGCCATCCTGTTGGTCCGCGCTGACATCCTGCAGACCGGGCAGGCGCTTCATTTCACCAAGTATTTTCGGTCCCCAGTTCGTTAGATCCTGCACATTGTCGGTCTGGATCGTGTACTGATACATCGCATTTGCGGAGCGTCCGCCGATGCGCAGATCTTGCACGGCTTGCAGAAACGCGGAAGCCACCGGCAGACGGTTCAATTGGGGGCGCAGGCGGTTGATGATCTGAGCGGCACTGACATTGCGCTCCGCCAGCGGCTTGAGCGCAATGTACAGGCTTCCGGTATTTGTGGCCCCGCCGCCGCCGGTAAAAGCGATCACATTCGCGACTGCGGGGTCCTTCTTGATCACCGCGCCGATCTGCTGAATGGAGTCATTCATCGCTGGGAAGGATGCATCCTGCGGCCCTCGCACTGAACCAGTGATCGATCCCGTATCCTCCTGTGGGAAAAAGCCCTTGGGTATCTTGATGATCAGAACCACATTAAGGGCAATGGTAAGGAAGAGGACGATGAGGGTTGGAGTCGGATTGTCCAGCACCCAATGCAGCGTGCTGCGATACAAAGATAGCACCCAATCAAAAAACTTTTCACTGGCCATGTAGATGCGGCCATGCTTTTCCGCGCGCTCGTTCTTCAACAGGTAGGCGCACATCATTGGCGTGGTGGTCAGTGAGACGGCCATGGACACGACAATGGATGTCGAGAGGGTAACCGCAAACTCACGGAAGAGACGGCCAACAATCCCGCCCATCAAAAGTAGCGGGATAAATACGGCGATGAGCGAAATGCTGATCGTGAAGACGGTGAAACCGATTTCCTCCGCGCCCTTCAGCGCCGCGGCAAAGGGATTCATGCCGTTTTCCAGATGGCGCGAGATATTCTCCATCACCACGATGGCGTCATCGACGACAAATCCGGTTGAAATGGTCATGGCCATCAGCGAAAGGTTGTCAATGCTATATCCGAACAGATACATCACCGCGAACGTGCCAACCAGCGAGACCGGCACAGCGATCCCGGGAATGAGCGTGGCGCGGCCGTTGCGCAGGAAGACGAAGACGACGAGGATGACGAGGCCGATGGATATGAGCAGCGTCCTCTCGACGTCGCTCACGGAGGCGCGAATGGTTGTGGTGCGATCTAGAACGATGGTCGTATCTATGCCGAGTGGAACCGTTGCTTGAATCACGGGAAGTTGCTCGCGTATGCGGTCAACCGTTTGAATGATGTTCGCGCCGGGCTGTCGGAAGATGATGACCGTAACCGAACGCTTGCCGTTCAAATACCCAGCCGCTCGGACGTTCTGCACGGAGTCTGTCACCTGGGCTACATCGGACAGGTGAATAGCCGCGCCGTGGTTATAACCGACGATGAGCGGCTTGTAGTCGTCTGCGTGGGAGATCTGGTCGTTGGCAAGGATGTCCGCGGTCACAATGCCGTCTGTAATTTGGCCTTTGGCCAGGTCACAGTTCTGCAGGCTTAGCACGGACTGCAAATTCGCAACGGTAAGTCCATAGTTGGCCAATTGCGTTGGATTTGCGTCCACGCGCACGGACGGCAGAGCGCCACCTCCGACAGAGACCTGCCCCACGCCCTGTATCTGCGACAACTTCTGCTCTATCACGGTGGAGGCTTCGTCGTACATTTTGTCCGGACCGTATTTGTCCGACGTGAGGCCGAGGATCATGATCGGCGCATCGGCCGGATTGACTTTGCGATAGGTCGGATTGCCGGGCAGGTTGGCGGGTAGATAAGTTCGCGCCGCATTGATGGCGGCCTCCACGTCACGCGCCGCGCCATCAATGTCGCGGCTAAGGTCAAACTGAATGGTGATCGATGTGCTTCCGAGCGTGCTTGCCGAGGTCATCTCCGTCACACCGGCAATATGACCGAACTGCCGCTCCAGGGGCGTCGCGACGGACGACGCCATAATATCGGCGCTGGCTCCCGGCAAACCTGCCCCGACTGAAATGGTCGGAAAGTCGACCTCCGGCAGCGGCGCTACGGGCAGCACCTCATACGCAACCGCCCCGGCAAGGGCAATCGCCACCGTGAGCAGCGTCGTAGCTACTGGCCGGCGAATGAAGGGTTCGGAGATGTTCATGCCGGCTCCACCCGTTCCGCGTCTCCGGTTTCAAGCTTCTTCGATTTGTGCGAAAAGCGCTGCCCCAGATTGTCAAAAAAGATGTAGATGACGGGCGTGGTGTAAAGCGTGAGCGCCTGGCTCAGGAGCAGTCCCCCGACCATGGCGATGCCCAACGGCCTGCGCAACTCAGAACCGAAGCCAGTTCCGAGCGCCAGCGGTAGCCCAGCCAGCAGCGCGGCCATCGTGGTCATCATAATGGGACGGAAGCGGAGCAGACAGGCGTCGTAAATTGCATCCGTAGCGTTCTTTCCGTGGTTCCGCTCGCCTTCCAGCGCGAAGTCGACCATCATAATGCCGTTCTTTTTCACGATTCCGATCAGCAGCACGATGCCGATGATGGCGACCACGCTTAGATCCTCGTGAAACAAAATCAGCGCGAGGAATGCGCCAACGCCGGCGGACGGCAGCGTGGAAAGAATCGTAATCGGGTGGACAAAGCTCTCATACAAAACACCAAGCACGATGTACACGGTGACCAGCGCGGCAAGTATGAGCAACGGCTCATTGGCTAGCGAATTCGTGAAGGATGCAGCGGTGCCTTGAAAACTTGACTGCAGGCTGGCAGGCATGTGCATGTCTTTCTGCACTTTGTTGACCGCTGTAATGGCGTTGCCCAATGCGGCATTCGACGCGAGATTGAACGATACGGTGATCGCCGGAAATTGACCCTGGTGGTTGATGGAAAGCGGCTCCGTCGTATTCTCAAAGTGCGTGAAAGCGCTCAGCGGCACGGCGTTGCTGGTGGCAGAACTGGTAGCGCCTGCGGAGTTTGCTCCCGACCTCGACGCCGTGGAGGTGCTCGCCGAAAGCGCGTTCGCAGGGGGAGCAAGCGTATTAGCCGATGGAGTAAATAGTGCGGAGCTTGTTAGCGCATTAGACCCCGCGGAGGATGATCCGGAGGACGCGAATGAGGAAGAGGCTCCTGTACCGTTTGCCCCTGTAGACGTATTGGACTGGATGTAGAGATGGTTCAACTTGTTGGGGTCCAACTGAAACTGCGGCTGAGTCTCGAGAACAACGTGGTACTGATTCACCTGGGTATACATCGTGTTAATCTGGCGCTGCCCGAAGGCGTCATACATCGTGTTATCGATGGTCGAAGGCGCGATCCCGAGTCGCGAGGCGGTGCCCCGGTCGATCACCAGAGAGACGGCCAGCCCTCCCAATTGTTGATCGGTGGCCACGTCTTCCAGTTCCGGCAACTTCTTCAGCTGGGTGACGAAACGATTGGTCCAGTCATTCAGTTCATTCGCATCGGGATCCTCGAGCGTGTACTGGTATTGCGTGCGGCTCACGCGATCGTCCACGGTGATGTTCTGCACGGGTTCCATGAAGAGCTGGATTCCCTGAACCTGATTTACTTTAGAGTTAAGTCTTCGGATCAGGTCTGACGCACTGATCTTTCGCTGGGCGAGCGGCTTTAAATTGATCGACATCCTGCCGCTGTTCGTCGTTGTATTCGTTCCATCCGCCCCGATAAACGACGAGACGCTTTCCACCGCCGGATCATCCAAAACCGCCTTGGTAAGCTCCAGTTGCTTCTCCGCCATGGCCTTGGAGCCAATCACTTGCGGCGCCTGGGATATGCCCTGGATGACGCCCGTATCCTGCACCGGGAAAAACCCTTTTGGGATGATGATATAAAGGAAAATCGTGAGCAGGAGTGTGGCCAGCGCGACGAGCAGCGTTATCGTCTGGAAGCGAAGGACAAACTTCAGCGTGCGCCCATAGAACGCGATCATTCCCTCGAAAGCGCGTTCCGTGGCCTGATAAATGCGCCCCTGCTTTTCTTTTGGCTCGTGCCGCAAGATTCGCGCGCTCATCATGGGCGTGAGCGTCAGGGAAACTACGGCCGAAACGATGATCGTGACCGCAAGTGTCACGGCAAACTCGCGGAACAGGCGCCCCACCACGTCGCCCATGAATAGCAGCGGAATCAATACGGCGATGAGCGACACGGTCAGCGAGAGAATGGTGAAGCCAATCTGCTCCGCGCCCTTGAGCGCTGCTTCCATGGGTGGATCGCCCGCCTCGATGTACCGCGAAATGTTTTCAATCATTACGATGGCATCGTCCACAACGAAACCCGTGGAGATCGTGAGCGCCATCAGCGATAAGTTGTCCAGGCTGTAACCAAGTACGTACATCGCCCCGAAGGTCCCTACGAGAGACAACGGCACAGCCACGCTCGGGATAATGGTGGCGTAGAGACTTCGCAAGAAGAGGAAGATGACCAGCACAACCAGTCCGACCGTCAACAGCAATTCAAATTCAACGTCGGAAACCGACGCTTCGATGGCGGTCGTAAGATCGGTGAGCGTGGTCACCTGAATCCCCGTGGGTAGATTGGCCTCCAACTGCGGCAGCAGGCTCTTGATGCTCTTGACCACGCTGATTGTGTTGGCCCCGGGCTGGCGTTGCACGTTCAAGATGACCGCGGGAGTCTGATTCATCCACGCCGCTTGATTGTTGTTCTCCACGCCATTCACGATATTTGCTACGTCGGTCAGCATCACCGGTGCGCCGTTACGGTAAGCAACGACAATTTTTCGATAATCGTCGCTGGTAACCAGCTGATCGTTGGCATCAATCTGGTAATCCTGGCGCGTCCCGTCGAAGTTCCCTTTGGCGGCGTTTACGCTGGCCTGTGTCAGAGCAGTGCGCAGGTCCTCCATGTTGATGCCGTAGGATGACAGGGCGGTAGGGTTGGCTTGAATGCGCACTGCGGGCTTTTGACCGCCGCTGATGGTCACCAGGCCGACTCCGCTGAGCTGCGAAATCTTAGGCGCAAGGCGCGTGTCCACGAGGTCCTCGACCTGAGAAAGCGGTATGGAATTGGAGGTGATGGCCAGTGTGAGGACAGGGGCGTCGGCTGGATTCGTCTTACTGTAAGTCGGCGGCGCGGGCAGGATGGACGGCAAAAGACTCTGCGACGCGTTTATGGCTGACTGCACCTCTTGCTCGGCTACATCAATTGCCAGAGAGAGATTAAACTGCAGCACGATGACGGAGGTGCCTCCGGAACTGGTGGAGGTCATCTGGCTCAAGCCCTGCAATTCGCCGAACTGGCGCTCCAGCGGCGCCGTCACGGTCGTCGCCATGACGTTCGGGCTGGCGCCTGGATAAAACGTGAGCACCTGAATGGTCGGATAATCGACTTCCGGCAGCGCGGAAACAGGCAGTTGTGTGTAGCTGACAATACCGACCAAGAGGATTGCAGCCATCAGCAAGGCGGTGGCTACCGGTCGCAAAATAAACGGACGAGATGGACTCACTGCGCGTTGCTCCCGCTCTTGGTTGCTGGGGCAGGCGTGTTTGAAATAACTACTGCTGCGTTGTCCTGCAACTTATCGAAGCTGCTGTTGGCGACAACGTCTCCAGGGTTGATGCCGTCAACCTGCGTCACGCCCCCGTTTGTAACCCCCGGCTTTATGCTGCGCATATGGGCGAAATTGCTTTGAATCACATACACGAACGATGCTTGGCCATTTTGTTGAATCGCAGAGGAGGGAATCAGCGTCACACCTTGCAACGTATTTACCAGCAGTCGCGTATTTACAAACTGGTTGGGGAAGAGTGCATCATTTTTGTTGTCAAAGAGTGCTCGCCCTTTTACCGTCCCGGTCGTCGTGTCAATCTGGTTGTCGAGAGTCAACAGCATCCCGCTTGCAATCTTTGTCTGTGCGGTGCGATCGAAGGCATCGACGGGGAGCTTTGCGTTCTTCCGGAGGCGAGCGACAACCTGGCCCAAACTATCTTCTGGTATGGTGAGAATTGCGGTAATGGGCTCGAGCTGCGTGATGACCGCGAGGGTGACGGTTCCGGCGGATTGCACGACGTTGCCCGGATCCACCAGCCGCAAACCCACCTGGCCGTCGATGGGAGAAGTTATGGTGCAGTAGTCGACCTGAATCTGGTCGAATTGCACGGTTCCCTGGTCATTTTTAACTGTCCCCTCGTCCTGCAGCACGAGCTTTTCCTGGTCGTCCAAGACTTGCTTGGCAATGGCGTTGCGAGCCCACGCAGCCTGGTAGCGTACAAGGTCCATGCGTGCTTGGCCGAGGATGTTGTCGTCTCGCTGCAGGGTCCCTTGGGCTTGTAAGAGCGTTGCCCGGTAGGGACGCGAATCGATGTCAATCAAGGGATCGCCCTTGTGTACCCGTTGACCCTCCTTAAAATGCACGGCAACGACTAGGCCATTCACCTGGCTGGTGATTGAGTCGGTATAGACCGGGGTGACTGTCCCGATCGAGTCGAGGTAGACGCCAATGTCACCCTTTTGAGCCGTCGCACTGGTAACCGTGATTCCCGGCGCAGGTCGTGCCGAGGCCGCATTTTTTAGGGCGTCTTCATGATGGCGGTAAATCAGTACGGCGATAAACAGAAGGGCAAGCAGGAACAGACTCCAGATGACGATCCGTCGACCCTTATGCCGGGGACGTGCCGCGACAGGAGTCGGGAGGTGATCGTCGGGGCTGATGCCCGAACGTTCGTTTATGTCCGCTGTCAATCGGAGTCTCCTATTTGGTTCCGAACGCCTCGCATTCCACGGCTCGGCAGTCAAACATGCAAGGTACAGAATCTCGGGCTGGACAGTCAAGATAACTGAAGGGAGGGCACTGTCCAGCATTTCTGTTGAAAGCAGGTTGAGGGGTGCTCCGGTTCATAAAGCTCCTCATCGATGCATCGATTCTGCTGCGAGCAGGAAGCAACCGAGAACCTGCTCGCTGTGCTCGGCGTTACGACATCCGGGGAAGCGGCTCAAATAGCGGCGCAAATGTTTGAACCAGCCTTCGCCCAAGTTGGTTGTGCGCAGCCGATGGCGCCAGTGCGCTGGGAAGTTGAAAAACGCCAGCACCTCTTCCAGCTCGAATTGGAATTTCTCGACCATCTCCGGCGCGGCACACCGCCAGCGCGCGCAGAATCGCCGCGCCCAGTCCCGTGCCTGCGCTTGGTTCTCCGCGTCCCAGATCCACCAGAACTCCCGCCGGAATTTCCGCCGCTGGACCCACGCAAATCGCGGCGTCAGCGCTTCCAGGTTGCGAAACCAATGCGCCAGGCAGCGCTGATGCCGAGCTGCTGGATACACCATCTGCGCCGCACTGACGATCGCGGTCAGTCCATCACTCACGATCAATTCCACCTTCTCCAACCCGCGTTTCCATAATCGTGTCAGCAACTCTTCATAGTCCTCGGTGGTTTCCGCCGAAGCCGCCCGCCAGTCCAGTACTTCAAATGCGCCGCCTTCCCGCACCCCCACCGCCACCAGCAGCACGCCTTTGCGTCCTGGCTGCGAAACACTCCGCCGATACCGCAGGTAAATTCCGTCCACCACGATGGCTCGATAACGTCCCGGCACAATCGCTGCGCTGCGCCGCTGCTCGACTTGCTGTTGCGCTTGCTGCAGCACCGCTCCGATCGTGGCCGGCGAAAGCGTCCCGCCCAGAAACCGCCGCACCCATCCGACCACCTTGCGCTGACTCAGTCCGCCCACCGTCAGCGCGAACAGCATCTGATCCAACCCGTGCCGTTCATAGCGTTCCACCAGTCCGATCTCTTCCCGCCCGCGCAGCCGCGGAACGCGCACTTGCTCCAGGCTTCCCCACAGCGTCGTCCAACACTTCCGCACCGTGTAGCCCCAACGGTACACTTTCTCGCCCCGCTGCTTGGCCTCGCTCACGCGCCGGTCTCGCTCGGCCACCAGCAGCCCCTCGACAGCTTTCTTCAGCATCCCCCGCGCTTGCCCTTCCACCTGTTGCCAAGCTTGTTCCATCAACTCCCGCAGTGCTACCCTTCCTACAGGCGATATAGACATAGGGTGTCTCCTCTCTTCGACCCCCACTAGGGTCGTTGGTTCTGGAGACACCCTTGCTTTTTCTCCCCATACTTTCAACAGGAAATCTTACAGACACGAAGGGAGCGGCATCTGCTCAGCCGCGGGACTACCGCCCTGCTGCTTTGGCGGGCATTTAAAGGCAACTATTTTCGATTGGAAAGCAAAGCAACGCGGCAACCGTAAGGTCAGTCAAAACCAACAGCAGGTCCAAGCTCTTTCCATCGGACGGGTCCGTACCATTTAGCATTAGGCTAACCCGGTCCGAGCTCAACAGGTCGGAGGCGTATCGCACGTTCGTGGCAAGATGGCATCTGGACAAGTCCACAGGGGTGCTCGCTCTGCCAACTAGCCTCTAACTTCCAACATCCAACCTCTAGAACTGGTGGGGCTGGAGGGAGTCGAACCCCCGACCTAAGGTTTAGGAAACCTCCGCTCTATCCATCTGAGCTACAGCCCCTTCTCAAAATTGTATACTGGATTTGGGTGAAGTCTCTACACTACCCTCTCTTCACTTCATGCACTACAACTTCTGCCGGATTCATAAGAGTCTGCGTGTAACGCCTGCTATGGAAGCTGGAATCGCGGATTATGTCTGGTCAATTGAAGAAATTGTAGACTTGCTAGTGTGTTGTCCCGGAAATACTTTCACAAAGTCTCTGTAGTTTGGCGAAGATCGAGTCTGCGGTTGCCGTCCACACAAAGGGTGTCGCGTGGGCATTGGAGCTTCGCACGAATGCGTCGATTTTGGCGATCAATTCTTTCACGCTTCGGAAGGTTCCGCGGCGGATGGCCTGCTGTGTGATGCGGTTGAACCAGATTTCCACTTGGTTGAGCCACGAGGCGTAGGTCGGCGTGAAGTGCACGTGGAAGCGGGGCCGCGCCGCCAGCCAGCGCTTCACCCGGGGATGTTTGTGCGTCGCGTAGTTGTCCACGACGATATGCACGTCCAACTGGCCTGGTACGTTCTCCTCGATCTGCCGCAGAAAATCGAGATACTCCTGATGCCGGTGACGCTGCCGGCATTGCGTGATCACTTTGCCCTTCGCCGTGTCCAGCGCCGCAAACAGCGTCGTAGTGCCATGGCGTCGGTAGTCGTGCGTCACGCCCTCGACGTAACCGAGTCCCAGCGGCAACATCGGCTGGGTGCGTTCGAGCGCCTGAATCTGGCTCTTTTCATCCACGCACAGAACTACGGCGTTTTCCGGCGGATGCAAGTACAGCCCTACAATATCCCGTACTTTCTCCACAAAAAATGGATCCGTCGAGAGCTTGAAATGTTTCTGTCGGTGTGGCTGCAATCCAAACGCCTGCCAGATGCGGTGCACCGTCGACTTCGATACGCGCGTGGCTTCGGCGATCTGCCGGATACTCCAATGCGTACCGCCTTTCGGTTTCGTTTCCAGCGTCTTGCGCACCAACTGCGCCACACGTTCGTCACTGATCGGGCGTGGGCGACCGGGGCGCAACTCGTCATGGAGCCCGGCCACATCCTGCTTCAGAAATCGCCGTCGCCACTTCCCCACCGTGGCCTTCGTTGTTCTCAACTGCCGGGCAATCTCCTGGTTGTTGATCCCCGCGGCGCTCATCAGAACAATCCGCGCCCGAGTCACCAGCCCTGCAGGAAGCGAGCGCGAACTCGCCAGTCCTGCAAGCTGTTCGCGCTGCTGCGGATTCAATACCAACGCCGCTTTTGGCCTTCCCATCGCCATAGGCACCTCCATTGTGCATCCGAGATGCCTATTTTCAGAGCAATACTAATGCCATTTATTTATGGGACAGAACACTAGATAGGAGTGATACTATCGCGGCTTAAGTGAGAAGCCCGATTCCCCGTCGGGCACGTTTGGCGCTACCCGTGCAAGTTATCCTGTGGAAAAACTCTACCACGGGAGCGCGCTGTGTCGTCTAAGAAAATTCTAATAATGCCTACTCGTCCACAACCGTCTCCTGGCAACGTACCGCAAGAAGGCGAAGGCCCACCTCTCGCTCCGGGATCGCCCGTTACGCCAAGCGATATGCGTACAGTATTCACAGCCGTTGATTTATACAGAAGTCTCGGACGATTGGAGCACGCGGTCGAGGTTTTAGAAAAGGCAAATGTACGTAATGAAAGGGACCTGAATCAACTAGGGAAAATCGCCCATACCGCAAAAACGTTTGGCAATATCGCTCTGACTATCATTTCAGGCATAGGCGTAGTGTTTCTTGTCTACCTTTACCACCGTCTTGCCCCGCTTCTCTTTTCAAAATGAGTCACTACCTTCTTTTCAGGGAGAGATAGATGGGCACGCCTCCGTTGAGCCCTGAAACAGAAAAGCGGGTGGCCTTGCTCTTTCCTCCGGATCGGCAGGAAGTAGTGCGCAACATCCTGTTGGAGGAGTGTGGGAATAACTTGCCCTTCCTACAGGAATTAGACGCCATCGCCATGGAACGCTTCCGGTTTGCGGCCTTGAAGCTGAGTCACGGCCAATTGGTTGAGCTAAGGAAAGCTGTCGACCTTGCGAAGACAGACTGGCGTGACTTGTTGGTCGCAGCAAACTTCGGCACACTCAACTCCCACCAATCGTGGCTCCCTGAGAAGGCCTGGTAACAAGCAAGAATTGCCGGCGATGGAATAATCCAGTCCGCCGCCGGCAAATGGGAAATGTCAAACTTCGGGCGAAACGACTCCATCTCTTGTAGTTCCGGCAGCGCCGCAAGCAGTATCATTCGTGCAGAAGTTGCAGTCACGGGAAAAACAGCGGAGAGGTGGGCCGCCCGGCCGGATTGTGATATGCTTGTTTTCACTTCAATGGCCAGGAGGCTTTTACCATGAAAAAATCGTTTCTGTGTCTTGCCGTTTCCCTGTTGATCAGCTTGCCCATTTTGGCCGCACTCAAAGTCGGTGAGATGGCGCCTGATTTCTCGGCTCGCGGTTCGCTGGCAGGAAAAGAGTTTAGCTTTTCTCTGCAAGAGGCGCTGAAGAAAGGGCCAGTCGTCGTCTATTTCTTTCCGTCTGCCTATACCAAAGGTTGTGATCTTGAAGCGCACACATTTTCAATGGAGAAAGACAAATTCGACGCCGCCGGGGCCAGCATTATTGGCGTCTCGGCCGACAGCATCGCGCGACTCGACCGGTTTTCGGCAGACCCCGAATTTTGCGCCGGAAAGTTTCCGGTAGCTTCCGATGCGGATAAGAAAATCGCCGCGTCGTACAATCTGGCGACGAACCCCGCAAAAGCCGGCATGACGGATGTGAAGGGTGACGCGATCGACCATGACTTCATCGAACGCCAAACTTTTGTCATCGGCAAAGACCACAAGATCATCGCGGCGTTTTCATCCAAGGATGACGGTATTTCGCCCGACCAGCATGTGGCGAAAGCGCTGGCGATCGTGCAGCAGCTCGGCTCCAAGTAGTAGCCGCAACGGAACGTATTAATTCGCACGTCCTGCGAGTCTCGCAGGAATCGCCTTGCAGGCCGAGGGAATAGCCCTCGGCCTCAAGGATCCCTTTGTACGCGATCGCGCATTTCATCCCCTCGGTTTTTCCCCGCGCAATGCGCTGGCCCCGCCGCCCTTCGGCGGGCAAATGCGCGAGAAACGTGGTAAAACATTAAGGCAAAATATCTGACATATCCGAGTGGAAACGGCTGTCACACTTGCCGGACCAGTATCCTACTTTCTTCGATCAGGGCGGATCAGATCATGGCCATAGCAACGATTAATCCTGCAACAGGACAAACCATCAAGAATTTCGAGGCGCTCACGGATTCACAGGTTGACCAGAAAATCCAGCGGGCTTCCGAAGCGTTTCCGAAGTTTCGCAAATTATCCTTCGCCGATCGCGGGCGAATGATGGTGCGAACGGCGGAGATTCTGGAAGCTGAAAAAGATTCCCTCGCCCATCTCATGACGCTCGAAATGGGCAAGACCCTTCGCTCCGCCGTGGACGAAGCCGTCAAATGCGCCTGGGTTTGCCGCTTCTATGCCGAAAATGCGGAACGCTTTCTTGCCGATGAGCTAGTCGAAACCCCGGCGAGCCGCAGCTTCATTCGCTACCAGCCCATGGGCGTGGTCCTCGTAATCATGCCGTGGAATTATCCGTTCTGGCAGGCGTTTCGTTTCATTGCGCCAGGATTGATGGCGGGCAATGTGGGCTTGCTGAAGCACGCATCGAATGTCCCCCAATGCGCGTTGAAGATAGAAGAGATTCTGCTGAAGGCCGGTGTCCCCGAAGGAGTTTTCCAAACCCTTCTGATTGGCTCCGGGAGTGTGGACAGAATCCTCGCCGACCCTCGCGTCGCCGCCGCAACGCTGACGGGCAGCGAAGGGGCCGGAATACAGGTCGGGTCAGGCGCCGCCAAAAGGATCAAGAAAGTGGTGCTCGAACTCGGCGGCAGCGACCCTTTTATCGTCATGCCCAGCGCAAATCTGGAAGAGTCAGTCACGGTCGGCATCAAGGCCCGCGTGATCAATAACGGGCAATCGTGCATCGCGGCAAAACGCTTTATCGTCGCCGACCAGATCGCCGAAAAGTTTCAGCGTGCCTTCGTCGCCCAGATGGAAAGCCTGAAGGTGGGCGATCCGCTCGATGAAAAAACGGATGTTGGTCCGTTGGCTAATGCCGAAGCAGTAATCTCACTCGATGCCGACGTCCGCAGTTCCATCCAGGCCGGCGCGAAACTCCTGACCGGAGGCAAGCCGGCCGACCGCCCCGGAAGTTTCTATCTCCCCACGGTCTTGACGGATATTCCGAAAAATTCTGCGGCCTATGGCGAAGAGTTGTTCGGTCCGGTGGCCTCTATTTTCCGCGTGAAAAATATTGATGAAGCAATTCGCATCGCCAATGACAGCCGGTTCGGCCTCGGAGCCAGCGCCTGGACAAACGACAAGACCGAACAAGAACGGTTCATCAACGAGCTCGAAGCCGGCATGGTCTTCATCAATCAAATGGTGGCTTCCGACCCCAGAGTCCCGTTTGGCGGGGTGAAGCGTTCAGGGGTGGGTCGCGAACTGAGCACGTACGGGATTCGCGAATTCACAAACGTAAAAGCGGTTTGGGTGAAGTGACAGAAAGACGGTTGGAAATACCGGAAAAATCGCTCTTACCTTCATTTTGTGCCAATGGTATGGTGGTCTGACCCTATGACCTGCTTCTAAGTCGCTTCCTTTGAACCGGGTGCTGGAAGCGGGGTCTTGGCGGTCAAGTGGGTGAGAGGGGAATTCTTGTATAAAGTCATTCAAGCGTCGCGTCTTTACGAGCAAATCGTTCAGCAAATTGAGGAATCGATTCTCAAGGGTGAATTGAGCGAAGGCAGCCAGCTCCCTGCTGAGCGTGACCTTGCCAAGCAGTTCGGCGTCAGCAGAACTGCCGTCCGCGAAGCCATCAAAGCGCTTCAAGAAAAGGGGCTGGTCGACGCGTTTCCGGGCCGTGGAACGTTTGTCACGAATGGAACGTCCAATTCGATGCGCCGTTACTTGGACCGAATTATCAAGAGCGGCGAACCGGATGGCTGGGCCTACTTGGCGGAAGTGCAGGAAATTCTGGAGCCGGAGATCGCGGCATTGGCTGCGGTTCGCGCCACGGATCAGGATCTCGCGACGATGCGCGAGACTCTTGATGTGATGGACAACGCAGGACGGGATTCCGATGCTTTCATCGAAGCGGATCTTGATTTTCACCTGGCGCTCGCCGAGGCGGCGGCGAACCCGATTGTTCTATCGTTGATCGATTCCATCGTTGGATTGCTGCGCGAACAACGCTTGCGGATTTTCCGCATCGGAGGCGGCCCGGAGCGCGGGCAGCATCATCACAAGCGCATTCTCGAAGCAATCAAGCGTCACGACCCGCAGGGAGCGCGTGCCGCCATGCAGGCTCACCTTTCTCAAGTGAGGGAAGATTCACGCAACACATCGGGTGATCAGGTGCCGGGCGCCTAAGGGCGATTTCTGAGTCAGGAGACTTCAGCGAATGGCGAATCTTGGTTTCGTAGGACTTGGAGTAATGGGCGGCAACATGGTCGCCCGGCTGCTTGATAAGGGGCACAAGGTTACGGGCTACAACCGCACGCGCTCCAAGGCGCAGTGGCTGATCGACCGTGGCATGAAGTGGGGGGATTCTCCGCGCGCCGTCAGCGCCGCGGCGGATTTTACGTTCTCGATGGTCACCAATGCCGCAGCGATTAACTCAATCACAGAGGGACCTGAAGGAATGCTGGCGGGACTCGGCCCCGGAAAAATCCTGATCGACATGAGTACGGTGAGTCCCGCTGTCAGCCGCGCGCTTGCAGCCAGAGTTCGAGAGAAGGGCGCCGACATGATCGACTCACCCGTTTCCGGCAGCGTGATCACCCTGCAAGAGGGAAAATTATCAGTGATGGTTGGCGGCCGCCGGGAAACGTTTGAGCGGGCAAAGCCCGTGCTCCAGGACGTCGGTCCCAAAGTTACCTATGTTGGCGACAACGGCCTCGCGCTGGTGCTGAAGATTGCGACAAATTTGAGCCTTGCCGTGCAGATGCTGGCATTCAGCGAAGGCGTTTTGCTCGCCGAAAAAAGCGGGATTTCGCGCGAAACCGCGGTGGACGTGCTGACGCACAGCGCCATCGCGTCGCCCATGGTTCAATACCGCGGCCCTTTTGTGTTAAAAATGCCGGAGGAAGCGTGGTTCGACGTGAACATGATGCAGAAGGACATGCTGCTGGCAATGGAGATGGGACGGCATCTCAACGTTCCCCTGCCAACGACGGCTGTGACGAATGAGTTTTTAACGGCGGCGCGCGGCATGGGCCTGGTGAAAAAGGATTTCGCGGTGATATTCGAAGTGCTAGCTCGAATGTCGGGGATAGGCAGATGAAAACGGAAAGCAAACAAGGTGTCACGGGTGTTGTGGCAGGCAGCGAACTGTGGCTGCGGATGTACCGTGGCATGGAAATGATACGGCTGTTCGAGGAGCAGGTGAACGAGTTGTACACGCGCGCGGTGATGCCGGGCCTCGCGCATCTGTACATCGGCGAGGAAGCGGTCGCGGTGGGAATTTGCGAAGCACTGCATCGCGACGACTACATCACCAGCACGCATCGCGGGCACGGGCATTGCCTGGCCAAGGGCGCGACGCCGGACCGGATGTTCGCCGAGCTGCTGGGGAAAGAAGCGGGATACTGCCGGGGCAAGGGCGGATCGATGCACATCGCCGATCCGGCGAGCGGAAATTTGGGCGCAAACGCAATCGTGGGCGGAAGCGCGGGGATCGCGACGGGCGCGGCGTTTTCGGCCAAGCATCGCGGCACAAAGCAAGTGGCCGTGTGTTTTTTCGGAGAAGGGGCGCTTGGCCAGGGACTGCTGTATGAAGTGATGAACCTCGCGCGCCTTTGGAATTTGCCGGTGATTTACGTTTGCGAAAATAATATGTACAACGAGTACACGCATTTTTCGGAGACGACCGCGGGCGAGATCCTGGCGCGGCCGGCGGCGTTTGGGATTCCCGCGGAAAGCGTGGATGGACAGGATGTCCGCGCCGTGCACGCGGTAGCGAGCCGCATGGTCGAGCAGGCGCGCGCAGGAAAAGGTCCTGCTTTCCTTTTGTGCAACACCTATCGGTATCACGGCCACCACGTCGGCGACGTGAGCCGCGAATACTACCGCGCCAAGAAGGAAGAACAGCAATGGAGGGCCGAGCGCGATCCGATCCAGGTGTTGAGCAAGTGGCTGCTGAGCGAGAAAATAGCGGCGCAAACGCAGCTCGACGAAATCCACGCGCGGGCGAAGTCGGAAATCGACGCGGCGGTTGCATTTGCTTTGCAGGCCCCGTATCCGGGAACGGATCAGGTAGGAGAGGATGTGTATGCCTGAAGTAGCCGTACGCGAATTGACGGTGGCGGAAGCGGTGCGGGAGGCGCTGTCCGAAGAAATGCGCCGCGACCCGAGCGTTTTCATTATGGGGGAAGATGTTGCCGAAGCGGGAACTCCGTTCAAGGTCCTGTCCGGGATGGTGGAAGAGTTCGGAAAATCGCGCGTCATCGACACTCCGATTTCGGAACCCGGCTTCACAGGAATCGGTGTGGGCGCGGCGATGACGGGGCTGCGTCCGGTCGTGGACATCATGTTCGGCGATTTCCTGACGCTGGTGATGGACCAACTGGTGAACCAGGCAGCGAAGGTGCACTATATGTCCGGAGGCGCGTGGAAAGTGCCGATGGTGCTGCGGACGACGCTGGGAGCATCGCGCCGCTCGGCCGCGCAACACTCGCAATCGCTGCAAGCCTGGCTCAGCCACGTTCCGGGTCTGAAAGTGGTGTTGCCGTCGACGCCTTACGATGCCAAGGGATTGCTGAAGACGGCCATTCGCGACGATAATCCTGTCATCTTTTTTGAAGACAAAATGATGTTCCGGCTCAAGGGCCCCGTGCCGGTCGAGGATTACACGATTCCCTTCGGCGTGGCCGACATCAAACGCGAGGGCGAGGACATCACGATCGTGGCGACCAGCAGCATGGTGCAGGTGGCGCTGGGCGCCGCGAAGCTGCTCGAGGAAATCGGGATCAGCGTCGAGGTCGTGGATCCGCGAACGACTTGGCCGCTGGATGAAAAAACATTGATCGAATCGGCGAAGAAAACTTCGCGTGCGATCGTGCTCGACGAAGGCTACGAGAGATACGGCGTGACGGCGGAGATCGCTTCCGTGATCGCGACGGGCGCGTTCTACGATCTCGACGCACCGGTGAAGCGCATCGGCGCGATGCACGTGCCCATTCCGTTTTCTCCGCCGCTCGAGGATGCTACGATTCCGACGGAGAAATCCGTGTTTGAGGTGGCCCGGGCGATGTGCAAGCGGTCGTAATTTGAATTAGTGAATTTTGTGGCACTGGTCTTACGGTTCAGGCGGCTGCTGCAAAATCTTTGTAGGGCACGGCTTCAGCCGTGCCGAAACCTGGCGAGGATGAACGCGGCTTTAGCCGCTGGCCCGTTGGAGATCGAACCGCTACACAGGCTCTCTCGCCGTTGAGTATTTTGCATTGGCAAAAAACGAAAACAACAGGCCAAATAGAGCCTGTGTGGCAACTTGATTCCGAACGAGCCAGGGGCTGAAGCCGCATTGATCTGGGCACTTTACGGCACGGCTGAAGCCGTGCCCTACAAAGATGTGGCAGTTACCACGCAGGCTTAAGCCTGTGTTACCTAAGGCAAGGGGGTGCACGATGGCATTACCGACGTACGGAACGATGGCGGTGGACTGGGAAGAGCGCGTGGATTTTGACCGCTTGCGGCGCGAGCGGCTGGCACGCGCGAAAGCGCTCCTGGCAAAATCTTCGATGGGCGCGCTGCTGTGCTTTGACATGAACAATGTGCGTTACATCACCTCGACGCACATTGGTTCATGGGCGCAAGACAAGAACAGCCGTTTCACGCTGCTGCCGCAGAATGACGAGCCGATCATGTGGGATTTCGGTTCGGCGGCGAAGCATCATCAGCTGCATTGCTCGTGGCTCGGCGAGCGTTCGCGGGCGGGGATTGCGCTGTTGCGCGGGGCCATGTCGCCCGAGATGGGCCGCGCGGAAGACGTCGCGAAAAAAATCCGCATCGAGCTAGAAAAGCGCGGCCTTCACAAGGAGCCGCTTGGTGTTGACATTATCGAGCCGCCGATTTTGTTCGCGTTGCAGCGCGAAGGGATCACCGTCGTCGACGGACAGCAAATCATGTCCGACGCGCGCGTCATCAAGACGCAGGATGAAATCACGCTGCTGAACATGTCGGCGATGATGGTGGACGCGGCGTATCACGATCTGTATTGCGCGATGAAGCCGGGCATGCGCGAAAACGAAGCGGTCGGCCTGGTCAACAAAGTTCTCTACGATTTGGGATCGGAATATGTCGAGGCGGTGAACGCAATTTCGGGCGAGCGCTGCAATCCGCATCCGCACGTGTTCTCGGATCGCGTGCTGCGCCCGGGCGACCCGGTGTACTACGACATTTTGCATTCCTACATGGGCTACCGCACGTGCTATTACCGCTGCTTCTCGATTGGTTACGCGTCGCGTGGGATGGTGGACGCCTACAAGCGCTGCCGTGATTATCTCGATGCGGCGATTTCGCTGATTCGCCCCGGACGCACGACGGGGGAAATCGCTGCGGTGTGGCCCAAGGCGACGGAGTTCGGCTTCCCGGACGAGGAAGCTGCGTTCGCGCTGCAATTCGGCCACGGGATTGGCCTGGCGATCTGGGAAAAGCCGGTGATCAGCCGCCTCGTGTCGCTCGAGCATTCGCATGAGATCAAGCCGGGGATGGTGTTCGCGCTCGAGACGTTCTGGCCTGCCAAGGACGGCTGGAGCGCGGCGCGCATCGAGGAAGAAATCGTCGTCACCCAAACCGGGCACGAAGAGATCACGCGTTTCCCGGCGGAAAAACTTCTCGTTGCCGGCGCTTCTTACGTGACCGTCGATGGGCCGCTCGAAACCACACGCGAGCACGATGCTCCGCCCAGCCGGCATGTGTTGGACATGGTCGAAGCCAGCGCCAGAACAGAAGGGATGAAAGTGTCCAAGTAGCGGCGTCTCGCGCCATCCCAAAAAAACATCATGGCCCACAGCATCGTTATGCCCGCGCTCGAGATGGCCCAGGAAACAGGCAAGCTCTTGGCCTGGCGAAAAAAAGAAGGCGATACGATCGCCAAAGGCGAGCCGCTGCTGGACGTCGAAACCGATAAGGCCGTCGTGGAAATTGAATCGCCGGCCGATGGGATTCTCGCTGGCATAAAGGCGCACGCAGGCGACGTCATACCGGTGGGCCAGACGATTGCCTGGATCGTGAAACCGGGCGAGAAACCTCCGGCAGAAGAAGCATCCTCTGCCTCAGGCCGGCGAATGGACACCAAGCCTGCTCCTACCGCCGCGGCTGCTGCGAATGTTTCCGCCGCGCCGGCCACCGCACCTGCATCGAACGTGAGAATTTCTCCGAAGGCGCGGCGGCTGGCGCGCGAACATGGCGTTGACCTCTCTCGCGTGCGCGGCACTGGCAACGAAGGAGAAATTCTGGCTGAGGACATTCTTGCGTTCGTTGCGTCGCCTGATTCGCGGGCAGCGGCGCCACGTGGGGCCGAAACCCCGCAGGCTGAAGCCTACTCTACTCAACCCTTGAGCCAAGTGGCTCGACTGATGGCCGAGCGCACTACGCAAAGCTGGACGAGTGCGCCGCATTTCTTTGTGAGCCGGGAAATCGACGCGGGCGCGTTGCTCGCTGCGCGCGAAAGAGTCGGACCCGTTATTGAGAAAGAGCGGGGCGTGCGGCTCAGCCACACCGACTTGCTGATTGCGGCGGTGGCACGGGCGCTGGAAAAGCATCCGCTCGTGAATGCGAGTTGGACGGGCGATGGAATTCGCCTGCATCCGGAAGTCAACGTCGGCGTCGCCATGGCGGTCGAGGGCGGCGTGGTGGTGGCGTCGATCCCGGGTACAAATACGAAAAAACTCGGCGAAATCGCCGCGCTGCGCCACGACCTCACCGAGCGGGCCCGCGCCGGCAAATTGCGCCCCGCGGACATCACCGGCGCGACATTCACAATCAGCAATCTTGGCATGTATCAGGTGGACGCGTTTACTGCGATCATCGTCGCCCCGCAAGCCGCGATCCTCGCCGTGGGGCGCATCGCCGATCGTGTTGTGCCTGTCGACGGAAAACCAGGAATTCGTCCCATGACGACGATTACGCTGTCCTGCGACCACCGCGTCTTCGACGGCGCGCGCGCAGCCTTGTTCCTGAACGACCTGGCCGCTGGCATTCTTGAACCGGAAAAGCTCCTCTAGTGATAGACTCCCAGAACCCGGGCAGACCTAATACCTGAAGCAAATTGGCTCGAGGCGCAGTACGGCCTCTGGAAGGCTCTCGACTCAAGGAGAATCAAAGATGAGCGATATGCCCGCAACAAATCCATCCCCTATACTCGCTGAAGCTATTGCGCCGCCAAAAAAGAAGCCGTTTTACCTGTCGCTATGGGGACAAGTGCTGATCGGAGTCGCCATTGCGATCGTGTATGGCTACTTCAAACCGGCATCCGCGATAAAGATGAAGCCGCTCGGCGATGGTTTTATCCGCCTGATCACCATGGTGATCACGGTGATCATTTTTTGCACCGTCGTCACGGGCATCGCCGGCATGGAAAATTTGAAGAAAGTGGGCAGAATCGGCGGAAAGGCGCTCCTGTACTTCGAAATCGTGTCCACGCTGGCGCTCTTTACTGGGATGCTCGTTGGCAACGTGACGCATCCGGGTTCCGGCTTCAACGTGAATCCTGCGACGCTCGATGCCAAGTCGGTGGCGGATTACGCCGGCGCCGCCAAGCAGCAAAGCGTGACGGACTTCCTGATGAACATCATACCGACGACCATGGTGGACGCTTTCGCCAAGGGCAATATTCTGCAGGTGTTGCTCGTGGCCATTTTGTTCGGCTTCGCCTTGGCGATTGTTGGCGAGAGGTCGAAACCTGTAGTGGAATTATTCGACGCTTTGACCCATGCAGTGTTCGGCGTAATCAACATTGTGATGCGGTTCGCCCCCATCGGCGCATTTGGCGCGATGGCATTCACCGTGGGCCGGTACGGAATCGCATCCTTAGGTCCGCTCGCAAAATTGATCGCGGTGTTCTACATCACCTGCATTTTATTCGTGCTGGTAATTTTTGGTTTGGTTGCCTGGGCTTCGGGTTTCAATATCGTCCGATTCCTTTTGTATATTAAAGAAGAGATCATCCTGGTGCTTGCCACCAGTTCATCGGATCCGGCTTTGCCCACGCTCATGGAAAAAATGGAAAAGCTGGGCTGCTCGAAATCGCTGGTCGGTCTGGTGGTGCCCACGGGCTATACATTCAACACCGACGGCAGCAGCCTGTACATGACCATGGCGGCGCTGTTTGTGGCCCAGGCGACGAACATCCACTTAACGGTGGGCCAGCAACTGACGATTTTCGCCGTGGCCGTGCTCACTTCCAAGGGAGCGAGCGGCGTGACCGGAGCGGCGTTCATCGCCCTCGTCGCCACGCTGATGGTTATTCCCACAATCCCCGTGGCGGGCATGGCGCTGCTCATCGGGATTGACCGCTTCATGAGCATGTTCCGCGCGGTGGTTAACATGATTGGCAATGGCGTTGCGACCGTCGTTGTGGCGCGTTGGGAACACGAGCTAGACAAAGGAACGCTGCAGAAAAATCTGGCCTGATCGCAGATCAAAAGGAAATTCCTGGTGCCCGGGGCGGGAGTCGAACCCGCACGCCCCGAAGGGCAAGGGATTTTAAGTCCCCCGCGTATGCCATTCCGCCACCCGGGCACAGCTGTAGTAAGCCTATCTCACGGAATCACATGCTGCAAGATTGGCGCTTCTGCCTCGGCCTTGCCACCGGCGGCGTGGCAGCCCTTTATGCGTGGATAGTCCGACCGGGAACCTCGCCCTCGCTTCGGCGAGGACGGATCGCCCGCCCTATTTCACGTTCTTGCGAATCCAGTCATCGATGAACTTGATGACCACATCGCTGTTCTTGTCGAGGAACATTTCGTGCATGTTGCCGTGGATGCCGACGTCTTCGAGACGCACAAATTCGTCCTTCACGCCGGCTTGATTGAGCCACTTGGGAATGCAGACGTCGAACACACGGTGATACGTGCCCTCGGCGGAGATGGACAGGATGCGCATGTTCGCCAGGCTCACCAGCTTATGCACGGGTTCCTTCTGCAGGTAGCAAGGAACTTCGTCAGGCCGTTCTGATTTCTCTTCGAGGTAGGTTTTCAAATCGTCGGGGCTGTTGACCGGGGGATCGTAATGCATCGGCATGTTGGTGATCCCCCACGCGTTTCCGATCCTGCCCGTGTATTTCACCTTGGCGGTATCCACGACTCCAATCTGCGGGCCGCCGGGCTCGATCGCCACCATACCCGCCACCAGCTTGGGACGCTGGTCGGCGACATTGAAGCCGATGCCGCCTCCCTGCGAATGAGTGATCAGGATGACCGGGCTTCCGATCTGATCGAGGAGCGCGACGCCGGCCGGCACGGCGAGTTCGGCTTGGCCGGATACGAACTGCATCTGACCCTTGATGAAATTATCGAAGACCGGATCGCCCATCGTCCCTTTTTTCGGTGAGTCGCTCGGCCACTGCGTGTACATCTTCATCCGTGGAAAATCCCCGCCGGATGGCACGGGCCCGGTCCAGATCTGCTCCAGATCCAGCGCGGTGCGCAGGCCCAATTTGCCGTCCATGTCGGGGACGTAAGGCGAGCGACCGCGCGCCGGGTAATCCACCATATAGAAGACGTAGCCCTGATTAATCAAGTAGTAAGCCCAGCCCGGCCGTCCATCGGGCGTTTGCCTCCAGACAGCTCCGGTCTGCCCATTTCCGTGGAAAAACACGACGGGATATTTTTGCTTGATCTGCTTCGGCACCATGACTTCGACATACATCGCGCCGTGCATCTCCTCTTTGCCCGGGGGCCCGGCGTACTCTCCGCCCACGTAGAAAAAAGCTTCGCGCCCGACGTTTTCCATCGAAAACGTCGGAATTGAGGAAGGCGGCATCGCCGAGTCCTTTGAGCTGCCGGCTTGCGCGCCGTGCCGAAGATCGGCCATCGTTGCAAGTGCCGCCAAAAACAATATTGCCAGTCCTGCTCTTACGATCCGGGAATTCATAATTTCCTCCTTGGCCGCGCTGAAATTTTCATGCCTTCAATCGCGGAAACAGCCGCTCGGCATTTCCGCGATTAATCGTTTGTAAATCGCTCGCCGAGAATCCGAAATGGTCGAGAGGCCCAGCCGAAACAGGGTACGGCACGATCGGGTAGTCGCTGCCGAAAAGGATCTGCGATGTGGGGACCACTTTGGTCAGCGCTGATAGCGGCGCGGGATACGTCGCATGCGCGACATCGAAGTAAAGCTGCTTTACCTCATCCATCATTTCGGCGGTTTCTTTTTCGGAGCGTTTTTCGGGCAGAGTTTCACTCACGCGATTGGCGAGCACCGGCAGCGTCCCTCCGGAATGCGGAAAGATGAACCGGATATTCGGGTAGCGGCGGAACGAGTCGCTTTTCAGATAGCTGACCACGGCTCGGGCGATATCGAAATCGTATTCCACGACGCTGTCGATCACGCCGGGCTGGAGCGCGCGGCAACAGATGGGCGGCGCGGAGTGAATAAAGATAATGGCCTTGCGGCGGTTGAGCTCCTCGTACACGGGCGCGAAGACAGGATCGCCGGGCCACTTGTCGGCGTAACTCGTCCACAGGCCGATGCCGTCGGCCTTGAGCGTGTCGAAGGCGTATTCAATTTCGCGCAGGCTGCCATCGGTGTCCGGCAAAGGGATCGCGGCAAAATGCCCGAAGCGCCCGGGGTAATCCCGGACGAGCTGTTGCGAGTAGTCATTGTTTTGCCGCGCCAGCTTGCGCGCCCGGTCCGATTTGTCCGAGAGCGAATCCTGCACCACGCGCGTCATCGGCGATAGCATCGAAGTGGCGATTCCGTTTTTGTCCATCGTTTCAATGTGCAGAGCCGGGGTCCAGGTCGGCAGAGGGTGGCCAGTCGCCAGGATCTCTTTCTCCATAACTTTTGTATAGAAGGGCGGCACGGTGTGAGTGTGCACGTCAATTCGGCCGGTAAGCGCGCCCGCAGCGGGCATGCCAGCCTGCGCCAGCAGACCGCTCGCGGGCAACACCGAACTCGCTCCCGCCATCGCCAGCCATTGCAGAACTTCCCGCCGCGAAGCACTAGCGCCGGACCCGAGGTGCCCCTCATTTTTCCTGTCCAACCCCATCGTGATATCTTTGCTCCCCGAACCCTTGCGTCTCATCGGCGCGCCCTCCGTTGATACGTGATCTTGATTTTTTTCCAGCCGAACGGCAATCTACACCTCGCCGCCCCCGCAAACAATGCGAAAGTAACGCCAGCCTCGAACCGCCTGAATGGAATGGCAACCGCTCGTTGGCGCAGTGATTAATCCCATTCGCCGAAGAGTTGGCAAGATGTCCGGCATTCGCCGATACGTTAGCGCCGTCAGATCTATCTTGACATTTTTTACCCACAAATGGCACGCTCCCTGCAATTACTCCGAGCGAGATGATTTGTGGCACTCGAAAAACTCGAACCTACTCGCAGTAGGAACAACTCTCAAGGAGGAACGTCCATGCTCGTCGTTCGAAACTGTTTCATCGCAAAACCGGGAAACGCAAGCAAGCTCGCCGCCCAGGTGAAGGAAGCGGCCGCCTCTGGAAAATTTCCCCGGCACCGCGTTCTTACCGATTTGACGGGTGAATTTAACCGCGTGATTTTGGAATTTGAAGTGGAAAACATAACGGAATTCGAAACCCAGCTGAAGGATTACGGCACGAATGAGGCCTTCCGCGCGAAGATGAAGGGCTACACGGATCTGTACATTTCCGGCAGCCGCGAAATTATGCAGATTGCTTAAGTAGGACAGGCTTCAAGCCTGTCGTTCGCGTATCGAAGCTGAAAACTGAAACCCAACGGGTTTTCAGACTGTGGGGGTTCGTCCTTGCAAGGACCAAACCCCGCAGGCTGAAGCCTGCGCCACCACAAACCTGAGTGTTTGCAAGTGAGAAATTCGGGCTAGGATTTCACGGCTGGAGCGAGGAAAAGGCCGTGCTCGAGAAAATCCAGGACGGCGCGGCGGCGCTGTTCGACGTTTCGGGGATTCCAGACATCGCGATTCCAAATCTGGCTGGCCAGCTGCCCTGTTGCAAAATAGTACATAATCATTCCAAAGATAGTAAATACCATCTGATCGGGATCGACGGCGCGAAATTGGCCGCGCGCGATCCCTTCGCGGATCGTTTTCACGGCGCGTTTGTGCAAGGGGCGGTGATGCGCCACTACCATCCAGTGCAGCGGCCGCCGGTCCGCCATCATCTCGCGCTGGATCAGCCGCGGATACGCGGGGTTGCGCATGACGAAATCAAACGTAAGGTTCACCAGGGCGCGCACGCGCTCGGGTGGGTCCATCGAGAACACCGCGGGAGATTCCATCTGCGCGGAAAGTTGCGCGATCATCGTTTCGAGCACGAAGCGGTGCAGTTCTTCCTTGTCGCGAAAATAGTAATAGGGAAGAGCCTTATTGACGCCCGCGACGCGCGCGATTTCGTCCATCCTCGCGCCGGCGAGCCCCCTCTGCGCGAACACCTTTCGCGCGGCGACCACAATGCGCCGAACCGTCTTGAATTGACGCCCCTCGCGAAGAATCCGCCGTCCAATGGGCGAAAGTTCCCAGTGCCGAACGAAATCTGTTTGGAATTTAGATTTTGTTTTGGATTTGGCCATTTTCCGACCGGAAAGATGTAGTCTAAATACAATCCAACGTCAAGGAGTAAGAGAGAAATCCAGGCACAGATCAGTGTGTAGCCGCCGAATGCGCAGATTGCATTTCAGCGGGCATCGGTCCTGTGGCACAATAACGCCGAAGGGGAATGCGTGAACATGCTCTTGCCATCCGTCGCGATTGAGCTTCGCCGCCCTTGCGTGATCCGGCGCATCGCTGTGCCGGCGATCGGCGCAATCCTCCTGCTTGCGACCCCGGCGTCACGGGCGCAAAACACCGCGCTGCATGGGGAAAAAAATGAAACGACGCCCGCGGGGAATGTGGAAACTGGCAAAAAGATCTTCATGAAAGACGGCTGCTATGAATGCCACGGCCGCGAGGGGCAGGGCGCGGCTCAAGCGTCTGGCCCGCGCATCGGGCCGCCACAACGTTTTATTCGCCCCTTCATCAAGTACGTCCGCCAACCGACCGGCCAGATGCCACCCTTCACCACGGAAGTCATCTCTGACCAGGAACTCGCCGACATTTACGCCTATCTCCAATCAAGACCAAGACCTGCGTCTTCCAAGGACATTCCTCTGCTCAATCAATAGTAGCCGGCCACGAACTGATTTTCGGCAGCTTTTCCTTTTGGAAATCCTTGGTGTGCGGCCGCGCCATCGGCGCCAGCATGAGTCTCGCGAATCGAGTGTCGCTGAAAATCCCACATTCCGGTAAGACGACGCAATATAAAAGGGCGCCCCTTTTGGCGTAGGGTTTGGGTGGTTGCCTCAATCCCTACAGAAAGGAACGCCCTCAATGGATAGCAAAAAGTATATCGGTATGGATGTGCACAAGGAAAGCATTTCGATTGCGGTGATGAATGGTGCAGGAAAGTTCGTGATGGAATGTGTGATCGAAACCAAGGCCAGCACCATTCTCCAGTTTATCCAGGGGCAAAGCGGGAACCTGCACGTCACCTTGGAGGAAGGAACCTGGGCCGCCTGGTTGTACGACCTGTTGAAGCCACACGTCACGAGATTGGTGGTGTGTGATCCGCGAAAGAATGCCTCCATGAAAGAAGGCAACAAAAGTGACAAGATCGACGCGCGCCGGTTGGCCGAGCTGCTGCGCCTCGATCATCTCAGCCCCGTTTATCACGGGGAACACGGCCTGCGAACCCTGAAGGAACTGGTGCGCAGTTATCTCACCATTACCAAAGATCTCGGACGGGTCATGTCACGGGTGAAGGCGATCTATCGCAGTTGGGCCATTCCCTGTACGGGCAAGCAGGTCTATGCGCCGCAGCATCGTGCGGAGTGGCTGGCGAAAATCACCGAGCCGGGAGTACGCCGCCGGGCCGAGTTTTACTACCAGCAGCTCGACGCGCTGAGGTCATTGCGTCGGGAAGTTCGGCGCGAACTGCTGGAGGAAAGCAAGAAACACCAGGCGTGGAAACTGCTCTGCCAGATTCCTTCAATCGGTCCGATCCGAGCGGCTGTATTGCTGGGCATCCTGCAGACCCCGCATCGGTTTCGCGCCAAGCGACAGCTGTGGACCTTCGGCGGTCTAGGCATTGAGACGCATAGCAGTGCCGATCACCGCTATGTCGAAGGGCAACTGCAACGATCCAAAAAGCCAGTACTGATTCGCGGGCTGAACGAAAATTGCAATCACGATCTGAAGAATTTATTCAAGGGTGCAGCCATCATCGCCGCGACCAAGCCCGGCCCGTTCCAAGAGTTCTACGCGGCCTTGCTGGCCAAAGGCATCCGGCCGGAGATGGCGCGTCTGACCTTAGCCAGGAAGATTGCCACCATCGTGTTGATTGTGTGGAAGAGAGGAGTGTGCTTCGACGCCCAACATCTGAAACCACAAACAGCTTGAGTGTCTCTGACCGAATCCGCTCCATCCTGGGAATCTTCTCTGGCGGTGGCCGTCGGGTTCTCGAGACACTCGGGTTCGAGAGCGAGTCTCAGCTGAGAAGTTAGGCGCTGCGTGCCTCGGGCACTCAGTCTCACAGACGACCCTAGGCCCTCTCGGATGACCCGAAAAAGCTATGGGCCACGAGTCCCAAATAGAACTATGGTCGCCATCTGACCACCGTACTGCTTGCTGGTTTCGGAACGGACAGGCTTCGTCGCAAAGAAGCGATGAAAACCGCTTGGAGTGAAAATCCAAACAGCCGCACCCGGCTGTGCACTGAACCGAGTCCTTGGGGCGGAAGGTCAAAACCATCCTCGCTCATTCACACGGGCTGGAAAGCAGGAAAATATCCGGCGGCGGGCGAAGTGTTTTTCTTGACTTTACCTTTTATAGAACGCCGCCGGGCCGAGTTTTACTACCAGCAGCTCGACGCGCTGAGGTCATTGCGTCGGGAAGTTCGGCGCGAACTGCTGGAGGAAAGCAAGAAACACCAGGCGTGGAAACTGCTCTGCCAGATTCCTTCAATCGGTCCGATCCGAGCGGCTGTATTGCTGGGCATCCTGCAGACCCCGCATCGGTTTCGCGCCAAGCGACAGCTGTGGACCTTCGGCGGTCTAGGCATTGAGACGCATAGCAGTGCCGATCACCGCTATGTCGAAGGGCAACTGCAACGATCCAAAAAGCCAGTACTGATTCGCGGGCTGAACGAAAATTGCAATCACGATCTGAAGAATTTATTCAAGGGTGCAGCCATCATCGCCGCGACCAAGCCCGGCCCGTTCCAAGAGTTCTACGCGGCCTTGCTGGCCAAAGGCATCCGGCCGGAGATGGCGCGTCTGACCTTAGCCAGGAAGATTGCCACCATCGTGTTGATTGTGTGGAAGAGAGGAGTGTGCTTCGACGCCCAACATCTGAAACCACAAACAGCTTGAGTGTCTCTGACCGAATCCGCTCCATCCTGGGAATCTTCTCTGGCGGTGGCCGTCGGGTTCTCGAGACACTCGGGTTCGAGAGCGAGTCTCAGCTGAGAAGTTAGGCGCTGCGTGCCTCGGGCACTCAGTCTCACAGACGACCCTAGGCCCTCTCGGATGACCCGAAAAAGCTATGGGCCACGAGTCCCAAATAGAACTATGGTCGCCATCTGACCACCGTACTGCTTGCTGGTTTCGGAACGGACAGGCTTCGTCGCAAAGAAGCGATGAAAACCGCTTGGAGTGAAAATCCAAACAGCCGCACCCGGCTGTGCACTGAACCGAGTCCTTGGGGCGGAAGGTCAAAACCATCCTCGCTCATTCACACGGGCTGGAAAGCAGGAAAATATCCGGCGGCGGGCGAAGTGTTTTTCTTGACTTTACCTTTTATAGAACTTCACAGATGGGATGAGAAGGCCGGTCTCCAGCGGGATGCGATACGCTCCCAATGTTCGACGTGCTCAAGGCACAAAGAAAAGGAGACCGGCTATGAAAAAGACTAGCAGAGCGCCGGGATAAACCGGTCTGAAGGAGGGGATGAAAGAGCCCTACGAGTAAGGAGTAACGATCCGCTCGGCCCCGAGTTTGGCGATGAGTTGTCGCGAGGCAACCATCGAAGCATAAAACAGGGGATAGGCGGGCAGGGTATTGAGCTTCGAAAATTTGCAATCAGGGCGCCAACGCTGTTGCTAGAGCGGAAGGCAATATGGCCAGGGACGACATCGTGAGGACCTGGACAGCCCTGCGTAGCCGCAGACCCCTGACACGCCTAGAAACTTCAGACACGAGAACCGGGAGACCTCGGTGGTGCCTGCGGCAGAGCACCGCAGCAGGACGGCGGGTGAAGGCGATAAGCCGCAAGACTCGCGCGCACGTCACCGAGGAGTCGGACAACGGCAGGGTACCGATGAATCATTCGAACAAAGACGGGAAACTGTTCGCGGAGAGTGAGGAGGGAAGGCCGTTGATCAAGGAGAACATTCGTCAACCTAACACGTACCCGACACAGAGCGAGAAACACGTGTCACATGGGCTGATGAATGTGCGGAAAGCAGCAAAGGGAAACAAGGAGATGAAGTTCACCGCCTTGCTCCACCATCTGACGATCGATCTGCTGCGGGAAAGCTTTTATGCGCTGAAGCGAAAAGCTGCACCCGGAGTGGACGGCGTAACGTGGCAGGAGTATGAGACCGGACTGGAGGATCGACTCGTCGATCTGCACGGTCGGGTACATCGGGGAGCGTATCGAGCGCAGCCATCGAGAAGAAAGTATTTAGAGAAACCCGATGGGCGGCTACGCCCATTGGGGATTGCGGCCGTGGAGGACAAGACAGTCCAACAGGCCGTGGTTACGATCCTCAATCAGATCTACGAGGAAGATTTTCTCGGCTTTTCGTATGGATTTCGTCCAGGATGCAGCCAGCATCAAGCGCTGGATGCACTGTCGTATGCGCTTCTGAAGAAGAAGGTGAATTTCGTACTAGACGCAGATATCAGAGGCTTTTTCGATAATCTCGATACAAGCCAACTGGTCAAGTTCGTTGAGCATCGCGTTGCCGACCCCCGAATCCTACGGCTGATCCAGAAATGGCTGAACGCCGGGGTGATGGAGGACGGCATATGGTCGGAAACGAAGACAGGTACCCCGCAAGGAGCGGTGATTTCGCCACTGCTTGCCAACATCTACCTGCACTATGCTTTCGATCTCTGGGTGAAAGTATGGCGCACGAAGTGTGCGCAAGGAGACGTGATCGTCGTACGCTATGCCGACGATATCCTATTGGGATTTCAACACCGAACGGAAGCAGACCGCTTTCTGGAGCTGTTCCGGGAGCGGCTAGGAAAGTTCGGGTTGGAACTCCACCCAGACAAGACGCGCCGGATCGAGTTCGGGCGGTATGCCGAACGAGACCGGGAGCAAAGGGGAGAAGGAAAACCTGAGACGTTCGACTTTCTGGGTTTTACGCACATCAGTGGAAAGAACCGGAAAGGGACGTTCACCGTGAGGCGCATGACGATTCGCAAGCGCATGCGGGCAAAGCTGCAGCAGATTAAGCAGCAACTCCGCAAGCGTATGCACGATCCCGTTGCGCAAACCGGGGCATGGCTCAAATCGGTCGTGCAGGGTTACTTCAACTACTACGCGGTACCGGGAAACACCGACAGTCTCAACGCGTTCCGCACGCAGGTGAGTCGATTCTGGCGTTGGACGTTACTCCGTCGCAGCCAGAAACGCCAATTCAACTGGGCGAAAATGCGCAAGCTGAGTGAATACTGGATTCCCAAACCGCGCGTGCTCCATCCCTACCCTGAGACACGCTTCGCCGCCACCCATCCGAGATAGGAGCCGTATGCGCTAACGAGCGCCCGTACGGATCTGTGCGGGGGGCATCGGGCAACCGATGTCCCTACCGCGACCTATTCGGGTAAACGGAAACATGATTTTCAAAGGACACAAGCTCACGATTGGTTTGGACCTCGGAGATCGCTGGTCGTTCTACTGTGTTATGGATGAAGCGGGCCAAATCATTTTGGAACAGAAACTACCGACGACACCGGAAGCGATGAAGCAGACATTTAAGAGCATACCGCGAAGTCTTATCGCCCTGGAGACCGGAACCCATTCCCCTTGGGTAAGCCGGCTGTTAAGGGAGCTGGGACACGAGGTGCTGGTGGCGCACGCGCAAAAGGTGCAATTGATCAGCAAGAGCAATCGAAAAGATGATCGACACGATGCTCGGACACTGGCACGGCTGGCCAGAATCGATCCTGAGCTATTGGGGCCGGTGCGGCATCGCAGCGCGAAAGCACAAATTCATCTGACGGTGATTCGGGCGCGGGCGGAACTAGTGAGTGCACGAACCGCCCTGGTGAACGCGGCGCGAGGGTTGGCGAAGTCTTATGGGGAACGGCTGCGCAAGTGTGGCACGCAGCAAGTGAGTCGGGAGCTGGCCGCGGAATTGAGCGTGGAGTTGCGAGAGGTTCTGGAGCCGTTGCTGCAAGAAGTCGAATCGCTGAACGAGCGCATCAAGCAATACGACGCACGGATGGAGAAAATCGCCAGGGAGAGCTACCCGCAAGTCGAGCTGCTCAAACAGGTGAAGGGGGTAGGGACCCAGATCGCGCTGACGTTTGTGCTGACCTTGGAAGATCCGCATCGGTTCCCAAAGAGTCGCGAGGTCGGCTGTTTTCTGGGGTTGCGCCCTGGGCGCAGGGACTCCGGAGAGAGCCAGCCGCAGATGCACATCAGTAAAGAAGGAGACCCTTATTTGAGGACCATGCTGGTGCAAGGGGCGCACTACATCCTGGGACCCTTTGGACAAGACAGTGATCTACGGCGTTGGGGACTAAAACTTGCGGCGCGAGGAGGGAAAAATGCAAAGAAGCGGGCCGTTATTGCGGTGGCGAGAAAGCTAGCGGTGCTGCTGCATCGGTTGTGGGTAGGTGGAGAGGTGTACGAACCACTGCGCAATAGCCACAAAGCGATGCGCGCCGTGGCCTAGAGTGAACAGCTCCCCACAAAACAGGGGAGGCTGGGGGTCGACGGAGTTGGCGATCGTCGTTCCTGGGCGATCCTGGCTGGAAATTTCTCTGTGAAAAGCTGGGAAAGGCAGGAAGAAAGAAACAGGAGCAAAAAAGTAGGAAGAGAGAGGGTATCCAAACAGCCGAGCTCGACCGCCGAGATCAGGTGACTGCGACAGGTCCTGGACCAGTTCCCTTCGAAAGGGGGGAACAGAGGTCGATTCACAGGTAGCAGCACCTACTGAATCGAGTACACCCAACTTGCACCGAGCGACAATCGCTCAACAAAGAGTGCGGATGGAAGGGTGGCGACAGAGGCGGCTTGGCTGAAATGCAAAACCTCTTATAGAGAGAAAAAAGAAAAACCGACTTGACACTCACCGGCCTTCTCATGGAAGGACTTGGCGCGAGTTGTGACGTGGTGTGCGGTCCGAGGATTACTTACGTGTTGCCGACCACTCGGGGGTTGACGCGATATTCGTAAACACAAGCGCGTTTATCAGGCAAGTGGATCACGGATCAGAGCGGCACCATCGCGTCGCACTTACTCCGAAATCATCCCAATTGTCCCAAGCCACTTTTCCACCATCCCCGGCCACTCCGTTATCGGAAGCTTCGTCCGTCTCAACCCAAACGCATGGCCGCCATGCGCATACAAATGCATCTCCACGGGAACCCCAGCCTTCTTCAACGCAATGTAGTAAACAAGCGAGTTCTGGGCAGTATCAACCGAATCATCCGTAGCCTGCAGCAGAAACGTAGGAGGCGTTTGGCCCGTGACAGGAACATACGGATTCAACTCAAACTCTTTCGAGGTATTTTCGAGCAGGTGCCCGGGATACAGAGCCACTGCAAAATCCGGGCGGCAGCTTTCCTTGTCGGCTGCGTCCACGGCCGTGTAAAGGCGCTTCTCAAAATTCGTGCTGATCGCGGCCACCAGATGTCCGCCTGCCGAAAACCCAAGCACTCCGATTTTGTGCGGATCGATTTGCCACTCCGCGGCGCGAGAGCGCACCGATCCGACCGTCCTCTGCGCATCTTGCAGAGCCATCGGTGATTTCGGATACGCCCCTGATTCCGGAGACAGTCCCGCACCCGGCACGCGATACTTCAACAGCACACACGTAATCCCTTTGGACGTCAGCCAATCGCAGACCTCCGTGCCTTCGAGATCGATCGCCAGAATCTCATAGCCCCCGCCAGGAAACACGACCACCGCAGCGCCCGTATTCTTTCCCGTTGGCGAATAGACCGTCATCGTAGGCTGCGAGACGTGGCCCACCGCAACCCACGGCCTGCCGGCAACCAGCTCCTTCACCGTCCTAGCATCCTCCGGCCCCGCGACAGGTTGCGCATCAGGTACCGCCCCCGGCCATATCGCCACTTGCGTATGTCCCGGCGATGGCTGCCAGCCAGTCGTCTGCGCGCTCACACCGCCAAACGCAAACACAACACAGAGAGCAAAGATCAAAGGTTTCATCGTAATCCCCACGGCTAAGATAACCCGTCAATGCCGGAAGCCGTTGATCGGAAACTGTGAGGAGTAATCTAAGAATTAAGTCCCGATAAACGGGGTGGTCTCAATGGGTCAACGCAACACTCACCCGAAGTCCTATCTGCAGGTATTTCAATGGCTAAATTCGTTCGCGAGCGTTGATTCAAGAAAACACTGCCCTGTTTAGGTTTAATCGAGTACAGCCCAAGAGATCAGGTCCTTTTGAAAAACACTATCGGATCAACAGATTAGGAAGGTGTTGCATTGACCGGTTGAGCTGGCAGGCGTTACCGGAAGGTGGCTCTCGGGCGTTCCGGGTTAAAAAAAAGCAGCATTGGCATTGCCGCAACCGCTTCCCAGTGCAAAATGCGTCTGTACAATCGCAGCGAAAGGGCACTATCGCGCCTTGTTCATGGACGCCTGAGGAATCTCAAGTAGAAAACTGCGAACACCAAGACGATGCCAATATTTACTGTTAGCCGTTCCCAGAATCGGTTTCTGAAGAACGCGAAATCTACGCCGACAATGACGGCTGCCATCGCCACCACGTAAATCACGACAGCTATCTGTCCACTCTTCATGCTCGCCTCGGTCGAGACAACCAAATTACTCTGTCAGGGACATGTAGGCCAGTGCCTGATAAACGGCGCAATCGGAATGTGGCCCTAGCGGTCGTAGAACACTGGACTGCATATAAGCGTCACGCGAACAGAAATATGAGGGGATTCAGAAAATGCTTACCGCGGTTGCGTCACGGCCTCGACCAGCGCCGGCTCGCCGCGTTTGACGACTTCCTTCGCGCGCAGAATCGCCGGACCGAGATCCTTCGGATCCGTGATCGGCCCTTCGGAATAGACGCCCATGCCTTTGGCGACCATGGCGAAGTTGATGTTGGGATCCGTGATGGTGGTTCCAATGGAAGCGCGATCGATCCCGCGGCTGTGCCGGTCACACATGCGCTGTACGTGCATGACTTCCTGATGATACGCGCGATTGTTGTGCATGACACTGAGGAGAGGAATGTGATGGTGCGCCGAAGTCCAGAGAACTCCCGGGGCGTACATCAAGTCGCCGTCGTTTTGAATGGTGACGGTCAGCCGGCCGTGCTTCTTGTTGGCCAATGCGGCGCCGAGGGAGGCCGGCGCGCCGTAGCCGACGCCGAATCCGCCCGACGAGCCAATGTACTGGTGAAACTTGTCAAAATTCCACAGGCGCAGCGGCCAGCGGTTCACCCACGGGGAAACTTCGCAGGCGAGGGTCCAGTCCTCATTTTTGATCGCGCCCCAGATTTCAGCGCAGAGGCGCGCGGTCGTGATGGGGCTGGCGTCCCAGCCGTAAGCCGCTTCGTCGCGGGCGCGCCGCAGCGCACCGTCATGCTGCGCAGCGAGTTTTTTGCCGCGGTCCGCAAACGTTCTCTTGCGATCGTCGGTCAGCACGTGCTTGACGGCCTCGATCAGTGATGGCAGCGTGGCCTCCGCGTCGGCCGCCATGGCCAGGTCCACTTCGGTGTAGCGCTGGAAATCCTGATAGTTGCTTTTCATGTAGAGATCGCTGGCGCTGATGCTGATCAGTTTCGCATCTTTCTTGGTGATAGGCGCCGATGTACGGTGCAACTGGTCGCGGTAAGAATTAATCGTGCCCCAGAAATTCAGCGCTTCCAAACCGAGGATGACGTCCGCGCCGCCGATCACCGCGCGCGTGCGCTCGGTCTGATTCAGGGGATGCTGCGAAGGGAAATTCATGCGCGCGGCTAAATCCACGACGGGCGCCTGCAGCGTTTCAGCAAGTTCGATCGTGTATTTCAATCCATCGGCCGTGCGCGCAGTGCGTTCCAATAAAATGACCGGATTCTCCGCGGCGACGAGCATTCGCGCCGCTTCCGCCACCGAGCCGGAATCGCCCTGCGGCGGCATGGCATGCGTGAGTTTCGGAATCTGGAATTTTGCGTCGTCGGGAATCGCGCCTTCTTGCAACTCCCCGTCCGCGACCAGCAGCACGGGCGCCATCGGCGGAGTCATCGCGATTTTATAAGCACGCACGGCGGACTCCGCGAAATGATCCAGCGAAATCGGCACGTCATCCCACTTCAAGCAATCGCGCACAATCGCCGCCGCATCCTGAACGCTGTGGTCCCATTCCACTCCCGGGCGCCGGGAATTGATTTCCAGAGCGTTGCCGGCAATCAGGTAAACCGGCACGCGGTCGCAAAACGCGTTGTAAATGGCCATCGATCCGTGCTGCAAACCCACGTCGCTGTGGAGAAACACCGCCATCGGCTTGCCTTCGATTTTTGAATAGCCATGGGCCATGGCGACGGCCGATTCTTCGTGGCAGCAGGTGATGAACTCCGGATTCTCATTTCCACCGTAATTGATCACCGATTCGTGCAGACCACGGAAACTCGATCCCGGATTGGACGCCACGTACTCGATGCCCAGCGACTTGATCACGTCCACCATGAAGTCGGACCCGGACCGGTTTTCAGTCAGAACATCCAGCACGGCTGGTGTTTCGGCCTCGAGTTCTTTCGGCATGGGCTGCGCGGTGCCCGCGCGGGAAACCTCGCCCTGCCGCGCGTTCGCAACCGCCGGAATCGCCGCGAGCGCGGCAGCGCCCGCCGCGGCGCCTTTCAGAAACTTGCGGCGATCGATCGCATCTTTTTTGGATTTTCGCATCACGGCTTCCATTGATCCCGGCAGGAGATTTTATCCATTTACTTCAGTTTTTGCCGGCACCGCCACCTTATGCCAGGGGATTCGGAGTGTCAAGCTCGCGCCGGAGCGGTTTCAAACTACAGAGGAAAGATCGTGACTGGTGACCCGTGATTAGCGACTGGTGTAAACCCAAGCCGGGTGGCCCTGGCTTCGAGATGGGGTTTTCGGGTGCCGCACCCTTTGACTTTTAAGGGTGCGGATTTTCGTCCAGCGTGTAGGCGGCCCAGCAGAGCGCGCCGGTCCTCTCACCTACTCCGTAAACACAATCCCCACCGCGGTGCGCTCTTTATCCTCTTGCGCCTCGATGCGCACGACGTAGCCGCGCAGGCGCAGCGGGCTGTTGGAAGAGCCGTCGATGCCGGGATTGTCGAGCTGGACTTGCAGTTCGGATTGCAGCTTCGGGCTGTGGTCCAGGTAGATGAGCGCGCCGTGCAAGGTTAAATCGCTGATCACGGTTTCTTCTTCAAAGGCGTGCCCCGCATCGGTATACCCGCTAACGCGCGCGCGGAAATGCGCGTCGCGGCGCAGACCTTCGCGCGACTCTGGGATAACAACGTCGACATCGTCCTGGCCGAGCGTCATCACCATGCCCTCGGCCGCTGCCCACACATTCGCAAATCTGCCGCGCGCATCGCGCAAAATGTAGTCCACGGCTTTATCGGCGGAATCCGGATCGTGGTGAAACAGCACCAGGTTTTTGACCCCCACTTCCTCCGCGATTTTCACGCCTTCCAGCCATGAGGAGTGGCCCCATCCCTTGCGCGTTGTGGCCAGCTGGTCGGGAGTAAACTGTGCGTCGTTGATAAAGATATCCGCGCCCGCGGCAAGTTCTCGCAAACTTTTGTCCAGCGTCGGATTGCCCGGCTCATTGTCCGTGGCATACACAACGGTTCCGGCGGAAGTCTCAAAACGGAAGCCGAGGCACCCTTGCGGGTGGTGCAGCCAGCGCGCCGTTACGCGCGCGCCCGGCACGCTGATTTGGTCTCCGCCGCTCACTTCGGTAAATTCCCGCTTCGCGCACATCGCGTTGAGGTCCACCGGAAAATACGGATACGCCATCTGCGCTTCAAACACGCGCTTCAGGCTGCCCGCTCCAAGATACTCAGACCGGAAACTGTAAAAATGGAAGCGGTTTTGTTCCGCGTACAAGGGAGAAAAAAACGGGATGCCCTGGATGTGGTCCCAGTGATAGTGCGTCACAAAAATGTGCGGCTCGTGCTTCTCAGGTTCCTGCGACGCCTCCAAATGGCGGCCCAGCATCCGCAGTCCGGTACCGCAGTCCAGAATGATGCGCGCCCCCACGGGAGTTGTCAGCTCCACGCAAGCCGTGTTGCCGCCGTAGCGCCACGTGACCTTGTCCACCGTGGGAGTCGATCCGCGCACGCCCCAGAAACGCAGCGTGGCCACCCGGTCTTGGGCAACCTTGCGCGCTGGCTTTGGCGCTGGCTCGGCTACGATGGAGTGGTTGGATGGCACAGAAGCTCGAATCGATGATCTTTTTAATACTAGGGAGCGCTTGCGGGTAAGTCAATTATCTTCCGGCGCTCATGTGCGTGAACCATACGCGTCACTAAATAGAGTCCCCCCAACGTTCAACTGTCCCTCGGGGCGCGACTCCCAGTACAATGGGGCCGATGCATGTCCATGCGCATGGCCACGATCACCCAGCCGGCCATTCGCACCCTTCGCAGAAAATGACCAGCGGGGTGCTTGCCGGCGCGGTGGCCGCAACCCTCTTGCTGGTTGTCGCCGAGCTTCTGGGCGGCTACCTGGGACATTCCATCTCCCTGGTCAGCGACGCGCTCCACAATCTGTCCGACATCCCCACGCTGCTGATTTCCTGGATCGCTCTGCACTGGGCCGCGCGGCCTGCCGACCACGAACGCACCTATGGCTACCAGCGCGCCGGCGTTCTGGCCGCATTTACCAACGCAATTTTGCTGGTCCTGGTGTCGCTTGGTCTTTTCTATGAGGCGTTCGAACGCTTCCTTCATCCCGTCGCCGTCCACGAAAGCTGGATGATCGGCGTCTCGATGCTGGCCCTGGCCATCAACGGCGGGATTACGCTCGCGCTGGTGAGCAGCCGGCGCGATTTGAATCTCCGCAGCATGCTGATTCACAACTTCGGCGACGCGATTTCGAACATCGGAATTCTGGCCGGAGCCATCGCCATTCGAATGACGGGAGCGCAGTGGCTCGATCCATTGATGGGCGTGGCCATCGCCGCGTTGGTGCTCTGGTCCACCAAGAGCCTCCTGCAAGAAGCCGGCAACATCCTGCTCGAGGGCCTGCCCAAAGGCATTCAACTCGAATCCGTGGCGCATTCCATTCTCAGCATCAAGGGCGTGCAGGAAGTCCACGACATTCATGTCTGGACGATTGGGACGGACATGGTGGCGCTCTCCTGCCACGTGCGCATTCCGGACATGCACATGGACGAAAGCGAAAAAATCCTGCAGGCGGTTTGCGCCAAGCTCGATCAGGATTTCCACATCACGCACATCACCGTGCAATTCGAGCGCGCCGGCCTCCCGCACGAAACCGGTTACATCATGCCGCACCCGCTGCAAACCTCGAAATAGTCCTGCGCCTTTAGTAGCACAGGCTTCAGCCTGTGGGTTTTAGCCCGTTCAAGCATTAAAATCCACAGGCTGAAGCCTGTGCTACCAAACCACGCAAAAATTATCTTTGAGACTCGCTTCAGGCAGGCTAGTTGTGAATCTGTACCGTAGTTCCGCGGGCTTCATTCATCTGCTGCGTGGCGTCGGCATCGAGGTCAGACATCGCGAGCGAGTGGCGAATTCCTTCCGGGGTGACGTACTGCAATTGCGCGCCAACGACAGAGAAGATAGACGCGAACACAATGCGCCCGTCTCGCCGCACAAGAATAAAATCACCCACATCAGGAATTGGCGCATCTGCTTGAGGCGCCGGCACGGAAGCGGAAAGATTTCCCGTGTCGCTTCCCGAGTCCGCGCCCTGCTGCGCCGGAACCGGCTGTTGAATCACGATGATTTGCGGCTGCGGCTGCGATTGCGGCACCGTTTGCTGCTCCGGTTGATCGTTGTCCAGGTCATCATAGTAGTAGGGATATCCGCCGAACAAAATCGGCACGAAAGAACCCTGCCCGCGGAGGCCATTGTGCCCGAAGCGCGAAGAAGAATTGTTGCCCAGCGCCCCGCTGATCGCCGCCAGGTGCGGAAAGTCGAATCCCAGCCCGGGCACGCCAGAGCTGCCGTCGAAGCTAAACAAATTTGCAGTTGGAGCAAACCCCGAGGTGATCCGTCCACTCGGAGAAATTTGAATCACATTGGCTTGCGGGCTTGATTGGGCTGCAGTTTGGGAATTGCGCGTCGACCTTGCCGATGCCCTTGCGGCAGGCCTCGCATGCACGGACGACGGCCGGACAGAAGATGCACCATCGCGCACCTGGGCCCCGGCCACGGAGCAAACCAGAACACCTGCCAGTGCCGCCATGAAAAGGTGGAACTTTGAGATCATACCCTTGTTCCTACTAGTACAGATGCGCCTGCGGTTGCCGCGGTTGCAGTTATTTGTGCGCACGATATGGCTTGCCCGGCTCATCGCCTGCGCCCGCGGAAATGGGTTCGGCCCTCAGCCGCCTGAAAGGCCGCATCTGCCCGCCCCAATCCACTGCGCAATCGGTCCGCGGACTCTTTGTTGCCGCCCTTCCCACGTCACCCAGGTTGTGCTATAACCTTCGGGCCGTGGAACGAACTATGCAAGTAGACGCGAATCGCGGCGCACTTCGCGCGGATTCCGGCGAGCAGCAACGTGCTGCGGACCACCCCATCAGTTTCTGTCCGGTTTGTTCGGAGCGGCTGGAGCCGATGCGTTGCAAGCTTGTTTGCAGGAAGTGCGGGTATTACCTGTCTTGCTCGGACTATTATTGAGGCCGCCTTTTCCCGGCGCTGAAAGTTCAAGTTCACAAGAAAGCTTAAGTCAGGAGGATAGACCGTGGCACTGAAAATTACGGATCGAGTAGTGGATGGGGTAGCAGTGGTGGCGATGGAGGGGCGCATTGTGCTTGGTGAAGAGAGCAATGCGCTGCGCGAAAAGGTGAAGTCGCTGCTGGCCTCCGGCCAAAAAAAGATCGTTCTCAATATGGACAAGGTCACCTATATCGATAGCTCGGGCTTGGGCGCCCTGGTCGCCTCGCACACTAGCGCGCGAGGCCAAGGCGCGTTCCTGAAGCTTTGCCATCTCGGCTCGAAGTTTCATGAAATCCTGCAGGTGACCAAGCTGGTCACCGTGTTTGAGGTCTTTCCCACGGAAGCAGCGGCCATCGCCAGCTTTTCCAAGTAAACCGGCAAATAAAATCTCCCATATCGCCGCTGGTCCTGGACCAGCGGTGATATTTTTCCTGTAAGGTCTTGCCAATTAGAGCGTACAAGAAAACGCAACAGCACGGAAAACGTCGGGGCGAAACCCCGATTGCAGAAGCCGGCTAGAACGAATATTTCAGCCAGAATTTTATTTGGCGTCCACCGCTAATCGAGATGGTCGTGTTGTTGAAGTTCGGATCGAACATGCCATACGAAGGAGTAAAAAGATTGGGGTGATTGAAAGCGTTGAACATGTCGGTCCGGAAGGAAAGCGTCTGATTCTCGAGCTTCCAGAAGTGGATTGGGAAATCGCGCTGAATGGCTGTGTCAAAGTAAATTTGTCCCGGCCCGAAAAGCGAATTGCGGCCGACATTCCCGGGCCGCTCGAACGGGATCACATAATGAAATGCACTCTCGGGCTCGGAATTGCACGGGCCCGGGGTGAAAAAGTAGCAATGAATATCATAGTACGTCCCAGGAACGTCCCCGATGAATGAGAATTGCCCGGCGATTCCGAGGGAATTCAGCGGCGCTGAAGTATTGACCAGGTCCGGCCGCCCATTCGGGTGGCCGTTGCCGATGTTATCGAAGCCGGTGGTAATGGTGTTCGGCGTTCCGGATTCGATCGTGGCGATGCCCGACCACTCCCATTCGTCGGTCAACCCTCGAAGGAATGCATTGCGACGAAAGTGAGGAATCTGCCACACGTACGCCACGGTAAATCGGTGGCGCTGGTCAAACGCCGATGGCCCCCAATCCGAGCGCTGATTCGTCAGGATCTGCGAATAGGCGCTCGCACCGGTCGTCGTGTTTATTTCCGAAGCGTCGTCCAGAAATTTTGAATACGTGTAGGCCGCGCGCAAGACCAGAGTGTGAATTCTTCGCTCCACTTCGGCCAGCCCCGAGTTATACCAGGAGTCCGCCGCGTTCGTGAGAATGCCGATTATTCCGAAATTGGGGTTTGTAGGCACGTCAAAGACCTGGGGATTGAAATCCTGATTGGCAAATAGGTGCTCGCCCCGCGTCCCGACATATGCGAGCGTCAGGACCAGCCCCAGCGGCAATTCTCGCTGCACGTCCACGTTCCACTGCTGCGTCAAAGGATTGTGGAGGTTGCTGGCCATCGATTGGATAAAAAGCGTAGGGCTGAGTGTGGGCGCAATCCCCGGGAATGTGGATGCGTTTGGCTGGCCGCGCCCGGTCGGCGGGGAGATAGTGCCTCCAAAAGTGTTCGGTTGCGATTCCCCGGAATTGTCCGCGATATTTGTAAACAGCCCGTCATAAAAAATTCCGTATCCGGCGCGCAGCACGGTCTGGCCGTCCCCGAAAAGGAAGCGGCCCCAATGTGGCGTGTAGGCCAGGCCAAGACGCGGCGCGAAATTTCTCTTGTCCGGAATCTGTTTGAAAGAAAATAAACTGTCGAACAAGGCCGGAGTCGTTGCATACGCCGGCGTAGCGTTTGGCAGGCCAAAACCGGCGTCAATATTGAATGCCGGAAAGGCCAGTCCGTTTGCCAGGGCGCCCCAGTATTCATAGCGCAGGCCCACGTTCAGCGTGAGGTTATTCCTGATTCTCCAGGTGTCCTCGATATAGGGCGCAAACATCGTGGCGCCGGAGTTCAAGTTTGGATTACCAAAACCCTTGGAAAGGCCACCCGGATCTTGGCCCGTAAAGTCGTCAATAAAATTTCCAAGAGAGCTAAACACTCCGCCAGAATTATACGTAATCGAGCCGCGCGTATTCAGCGGGAGCGTATCGTTAAGGCTGAGCACTGTGATGTCCACGCCACCCTTGATGGTATGGCGCCCGGCCGCATAGCTCAGCGCCTCCTGGACCTGCCAGGCGTTGTGGGCTCGCCCTTGCGGAAAGTTGCTCGCGACCCCGATGGATGGGAAATTGATGTCCTTACCGAAACTGATGAACGGAATATTCGCTAGAGATCCGGCAAGCGTCGCCGGCGTCAGGGAGAATGAAAAATCAATGTTCGTATACGACAATCGTAATTCGTTGACGAGCTTTGAAGAAATAGTACGAACCCATTGGCCGCGGAACATTTCTGCGGGTCCACTGAATTGCGTCTCGAAGGCGGGCAGCGCCGCAGCTGATTCTGGAGACATAGTACCAGTGTCCCGAATGGCGCTTCCTGTCAGTGTGTCGTGGTCCGTGAAGTGCCAATCCATCCGGTAGTTCCAATCCACGAAGTTGGTAACAGTGCTGACGTTCTGCAATTGGAAAAGTCCGATCTCCACATTGGGGCGCCCATTTCCAATCGGCTCTTCGATCACGCCCGTTTGCCCAGCTTGCTGGGTAGACTCGAGCGATCCGATCGCGTTCAGAAAAAGCGAGATATTGGCGTTCGGCTCCAGTGACTTCAGGGTCGCGATGCCGGCCGCCGTCGGCAAATTAAACACAGGCCCGGTGGCCTCCGAGCGTTCGCGGTTCCATTGGGCAGCGCCGAAAACGAAGAGTTTGTCTTTTTTCACCGGGCCGCCCACGTCAAATCCAAATACATTCTGGTTGTCATAAGGATTCTTGGTGACGGTGTTCGCGACTGCGTCTTGAGCCGGGATGGCCGCCAGCGCGGAGTTCCGGTTGATTTCCCACAAGTCTCCGTGAAAATTGTTCGTGCCGCTCTTGTAGATGTAATTGGTAACAGATCCGCCCCCGCGGCCGTACTCGGCGCTATAGGCGTTCGTCAAAATCGTGATTTCCTGGATTGCGCCAACGTTGATCGGCTGGTACGCCTGCCCTGAAATGGCGTAATCGTTGTCATCCTGGCCGTCGATCAGGAAATTGTTGGCTCGCGGGCGAGTGCCGTTCACGGAAAATGCAATCCCGTTCGTAAAATACGTGTTTACCGCTCCTTGTCCTTGGGGTGTATCGTGAACTCCCGGCAGCGTCATCGCCAACTCGGCTGGATTTAAACTTGTGTACGGCAATTCCATAATTTCTTGATGGCTGATGTTTTCCCCCAGCTGCCCGGACTGCGTGTCAATCACCTGTCCCGCGGTGGCCTGCACCTCGATGGTTTGCTGGGTTGCGGCAAGTGTCAGCCTGCCGTTTATGGTTGTTGTCAGCGACCCGTTGATGATGACTCCCATGACCGTAAGGGTTTCAAACCCAGGCGCGGTAATGGTGACGGCATAGACTCCGGGTTGCAAACTTTCCAGACGGTAGGTTCCGACAGAGTCCGTCCGCGTCTCATGGGGCTGGCCGTACTGTGAACTCACGGCGGATACGCTCGCCTCAGGCAACACGGCACCTGTAGGATCAACGACCGATCCCACAAGTGTGCCGTTACTCGTCTGCGCCCATGCGACTCCCGAAATGAGTACAGCCAGTAGCAACACCGCGGGCCGTACTCGATTTTTTCCCGGCTTCATTTCCCCCCTCTTGTTAACCTCTTCGGATTCGCCTCATGGGCGCACTTGTGGTGCAGTTTGTTCGAGCCCGCGATGGGATGCGAGCGACGAAAGGATGCAGCAAAGCAGGGAAGGATGAAGTCCTGTCCCAAATCGCCACACACGAATTGGGTTTGCCAAGAGCCACGCGGCCCAAAAGATAACGAACCCTACGGAGATAGGAACATCACCACAATAGAAACTAAAGTGTTTTAGGTCAACATTATTAAACAAATTGTTTGAATCATGTTTTACGCAGCATAAATTCCGGGACCGCCATGGGAGAAGATTCTTCGCGCGGGGAATGTCCCGTATCGCCGCGGGCTTGCCTCGAACTGCAGAGGCAAAAGAGAAGGCCAGCCAGGGACTCGAGTTGTTCCCGTTCCTCTGCCCTCTCTTCGATTTCAATTTCAATCTTTCAATCGGTACATCGTGATACCGCTCATCAGCTTGGGAAAAAAATCCGTGGATTTTTGCGGCAGGACCTCGCCGCCCATGGCCATCTCCGCCACGGTTTCCACGCTGACCGGGTTCAACAAAAAGCAAATCTGCGCGCGGCCGGGGTCCACTTCGGAGATGGCCGTATCCATTTCGCGTTCGTAGGTGATGTTTTTCTCCGCCTTGACCGCGTCCTGCGTGATTTGCAGGCCGCGCTCGAGAATCAGCTGGTGCAGCAGAACAACGTCCAGCCGCCGCTGCGCTGGTGAAACCCCTTGCAGCAGAACTTCCAGATTCATTTCCTTCTTCAGCACAAAAATGTGGAACGCTCCGCCGCTCGCGTACGTGCCGATGGCCCGTTGCTCCTGGCCGCGCAGCAAATCGCGCCGAAACTGTTCGTAGGCTCGCGGACGCTCCACGCTCCCGTTAAATGGATAGGAGTTCACATCGAACGCGTTTGCCAGCGCACCGCGGAATCCTGCGAAAGAAAAATGCGGGACGTTGGCAACGACGCGGTGTGTCGGCAGAATCGTCAGTCCCTTGCCGGCCGTATTGAACAGCGTCATCATCACTTTTTCGTACGGCGCGTTCGCATCCACGCGGCCCGCGCGCGCGCGGCGCTCGTCCCTATAGGCCAGAGCCGTTTCGTAGCGATGGTGTCCGTCCGCGATCACGAGCTTCTTGTCCGCCATTTCGCGCCGAATGGTATCGAGAGTTTGCGCGTCCGTCACGGGCCACAACCTATGCACCACGTCGTACTCATCGCGAATTTCAACCTCCGCGCTCGACCGCGCAGCCGCGTCGAGCAGGGCGTCGACGCGCGCCGCGGGGTCGCTGTAGAGCATGAAAAGCTGCCCCGTATGCGTCTGTGTGTGTCGCAACAATTCCAGACGGTCCGCCTTTGGTCCCGACAGAGTCTGTTCGTGCCGAAAGACCACGCCCGCCGAGTAGTCCTCGATGCGTCCAAGGGCAATGAAGCCCTTGCGCACTCGCCGCTCGCTCGTCCCAGGCACCGTGTACTCCTGAAAATACGCGTAGAGCGAAGGCGCTGCATCCTGCACGATCACCCGCGCCCGAATCCACTCGTCGAGTGTTCTACCGGCGCGCGTGTACACATTGTCCGCAGGCGTGTCTTCGGGCCGCGATTTCCCTTTTTCGACCGGTATCAAGTTGTACGGGCTTGCCGCCGCGTATTTCTCCGCCATGGCCGGCGTGATCTTGTCATAGGGCTGCGTCAGCACTTTCGCCGGCTCCACGAGGGCCGCGTTGTACCGGTATGCTCGAAACGGAAAAATCTCTGCCATTCGCACTTCCTCCTGATTGAAAAAAACACGCCGCCGGCCACGTTCCCGATTCAATTCACTCGGAGACTTTGCTCTAATGAAACGCAACTCTCTATATTACAATTAATATTTCATGGAGGGCCGCTCAAGATTTTAGTAGGACAGGCTTCAGCCTGTCTGCTTTTGTAGCGGCAAAGTTGGGCCGGTCACCACCCGGCTCGCAATTGCTCTCGATAAACAGTGGTGCTTGCAAGCAAATGACCGACGACTTGAGATTCTTGGGGGACCCCATCACCCGTTTCTCCGAAGTCCGCGCGCTGATCTTCGATCTGGACGGCACGCTGATCGATTCCAAACTCGACCTGGCCCTCTCCGTCAACGCGACCCTTGCGGAACTAGGCCGAAATCCGCTCCCGCACGACCAGATTTTCAGCTTTGTCGGGCAGGGCGCTCCAGCGCTGATCGCGCGAGCCCTCGGCGGCAACGCCTCCGAAGAAGATTGCCAGCTCGGCCTGGAATTCTTCATCAAGTATTATTCCGCGCATAAACTCGACCACACCGTTTTATATCCCGGCGTCCGCGAAACGCTCGATGCACTCCAGGGAATGCCGATGGCCGTCTACACCAATAAGCCCGTGCGCGTAAGCCGCAGCATTATCCAGGAGTTGGGCGTGGCCGATCATTTTCGCGTCGTATACGGCGGCAACAGCTTCGAGCGCAAGAAACCGGACCCGATGGGCGTCGATTCGATCCTGCGCGAATTCGGCGCGGCGCCCGCACAGGCGATGGTTGTCGGCGATTCCGAAGTCGATGTGCAAACGGCGCGAAATGCGGGCACTTGGGTCTGCGCCGTGACGTACGGATTTGGCAGCCACCGCCTCACGGAATATCCGCCGGACTTGCTCGTCGATAATCTTACCGAGTTGCTCCCGCACCTTTCCGGAGCTCCAGTCCGAGAGCCACGTTAGCCTCAGACCATCCACTTCGCAGCCGGCATAATTACTTTCAAAATAGATTTTTATCGGTATTCCTTGCGTTATACTCTGCCGAATCTACCTAAGTGGGAGCCCATGGCGATTCCCCCTGGCAGACGTCTAGGGCCCTATGAAATCCTCTCCGCCATCGGTGCGGGTGGAATGGGCGAGGTGTACAAAGCCCGCGACACGCGCCTCGACCGCATCGTGGCCATCAAGGTTCTTCCCGCTCATCTCGCCGACCGCGCGGAATTGCGCGAACGCTTCGACCGCGAAGCAAAAACCATCGCCAGCCTGAACCATCCCCACATCTGCACGCTCTACGACACCGGTCATCAGGACGAGATTGATTTTCTGGTCATGGAATATCTCGAAGGCGAGACGCTGGCGCAGCGCCTTGTTAAAGGTTCGCTTCCGTTGGCGCAAGTGTTGCAATACGCGATTGAGATTTCTGATGCGCTGGACAAGGCGCATCGCAAAGGCGTGACCCACCGCGATTTGAAACCGGGCAACATCATGCTCACCAAGACGGGGACGAAGCTGCTGGACTTCGGTTTGGCAAAACTGAAGCAGGAGGTTGCTCCGGCGAACGTGCCGCTTTCGGAACTTCCTACGGCGAAGGATCCGCTGACGGCGCAGGGAACGCTCTTAGGCACGTTGCAATACATGGCCCCGGAACAGGTGGAAGGCAAGGAAGTGGATGCGCGCACGGACATTTTTTCGTTCGGCGCGGTGGTGTACGAAATGGCCACGCGCAAAAGGGCGTTTGAAGGGAACACCCAGGCCAGTGTGATCTCGGCCATCATGTCCTCCGATCCTGCACCTATGTCCTCGCATCAGCCGGTGACGCCTCCGGCGCTCGACCGCGTCGTTAAGAGATGCCTTGCAAAAGACCCGGATGAGCGTTGGCAGAGCCCGAATGATCTGACGAATGAATTGAAGTGGATCGCCGAAGGCGGTCCGCAAGTTAGCTTAGCGCCGACTGCGGCGGTGAAAGGGGTTCGTGCACTCGGCCGGCAGGCGCTCATCCTTAGCCTTGGCGCTTTGCTTTTGGGTGCGGCGATTGCGAGCCTAGTTACTTGGAACCTGAAACCCACGCCTTCGCCCACGTCCCGGCCCATCAGCCGCACTGTGATAACGCTGCCACCCGGCCAACAATTGGCGGGGCTGGAGAGTGGCCCAGCCGTGGCCCTTTCTCCCGACGGCACACATCTGGCATACGTCGCCCGCCAGGGCAGTACCCAACAGCTTTATCTTCGGGCAATGGATGGCCTGGAGGCCACGCCCATCCCCGGCACTGAAGGAGCCGTCGAACCGTTCTTCTCGCCCGACGGTCAATGGGTGGGCTTTTTCGCAAGCGGAGCGCTCAAGAAGGTCTCGGTGAGCGGCGGAGCGGCGCTGACCCTTGGCGTTGCTTCGAGCCCTCGCGGGGCCAATTGGGGCAGCCAAGGGATAATCGCCTTCACACCCGCTGGCGTCTCGCCTATCCAGCAAGTGTCGGAAGTGGGAGGCGCTCCGCAACCGTTGACTCGTTTCGACAAAGGGGACACCACCCATGCCTGGCCAGAGTTCTTGCCCGGCGGCAAGGCAGTGCTCTTTGCTGCCCCGCCGAATGCAATTAATTTTACCAACGCGCAGATTGCGGCCCAGTCGCTCGTGACGGGTGAACGGCGGAATCTGGTCCAAGGGGGGATGACCCCTCGCTATGCCCCCACCGGGCACCTGATTTATGCGCAAGGGGGGAGCCTGATGGCTGTGCCCTTCGACCCCCAGCAGTTAGCAACCACGGGCGCGGCGGTGCCCGTGGTGGAGGGCGTGCTAGAGTCCTCAGTCGATGGAGCGGCCCAGTACAGCTTCTCTGCAACGGGATCTCTGGTCTATGTTTCAGGGGGTCTTCAGTCCGCACGGAGCAGGCTGGTGTGGGTCAGTCGCAATGGAGCAGACCAGCCATGGGCTGCCGCGCCGCACGCCTACTTGAATCCGCGGCTTTCCCCCGACGGTCGGCGTGTAGCAGTGGCGATCACGGAACAAGAGTCTCATCTCTGGCTGTTCGATCTCGCCAGAGAGACGCTGACCCGCTTTACGTTTGAGGGGAATACGAACGGTAATCCGGTTTGGACACCGGATGGCAAGCGGATAGCGTTTAACTCGAACAGGGATGGTGCGATTAACCTTTTCTGGCAACTGGCCGACGGCAGCGGCGGTCTGGAGCGGTTGACAACCAGCCAGTACCTCCATACTCCGATATCCTGGTCCCCGGATGGGCAACTGCTGGCCTTTTTCGAAGTCAATCCCATCACGCAGCGGGACATCTGGGTGCTGGGGATCAGCGACCACAAGGCGCAACCGTTTCTCCGCACGCAGTTCGACGAAGCAGTGCCACAGTTTTCCCCCGACGGGCGCTGGCTGGCCTATATCTCGAACGAATCTGGTCGCTATGAGATTTATGTGCAGCCGTATCCAGGCCCTGGCGGGAAATGGCAAATCTCAACCGAGGGTGGCACCGAGCCAGCGTGGAACCGGAACGGGCGGGAGCTGTTCTACCGCAGCGGCGACAAGATGATGGCCGTGGACATCGCCACTCAGCCTGGTTTCGCTGCGGGCAAGCCCCGGATGCTTTTCGAGGGACAGTACGCATCGGCTCCATTTCCAACCACCAACTACGATGTCTCACCCGACGGCCAGCGCTTTCTGATGATTAAATCCAGTGAGCAAGAAGCGGCGACCACGCAAATCAACGTCGTGCAGAACTGGTTTGAAGAATTGAAGCAGAAAGCTCCCGTAGGGAAAAAATAATGGCGCTTGCGACAGGCACTAAACTCGGACCGTACGAAATCCTCTCCGCCATCGGTGCGGGCGGAATGGGAGAGGTGTACAAAGCCCGCGACACCCGCCTCGACCGCATCGTCGCCATCAAGGTTCTTCCCGCCCATCTCGCCGATCGCGCCGATTTGCGCGAACGCTTCGAGCGCGAAGCAAAAACCATCGCCAGCTTGAATCATCCCCACATCTGCACGCTCTATGACACTGGCCATCAAGACGATATCGATTTCCTGGTGATGGAATATCTGGAAGGCGAGACGCTCGCGCAGCGCCTCGTGAAAGGTGCGCTGCCGATCCAACAGGTGTTGCAATACGCCATCGAAATTTCCGACGCCCTCGACAAGGCGCATCGCAAGGGCGTGACGCACCGCGATCTGAAACCCGGCAACATCATGCTCACCAAGTCGGGGACGAAGCTGCTGGACTTCGGCTTGGCGAAGTTGAAGCAGGAAGCAGCCCCCACTAATGCCCAGCTCACGGAACTCCCAACGGCGAAGGACCCGCTGACGGCGCAGGGGACGCTCTTAGGCACGTTGCAATACATGGCCCCGGAACAGGTGGAAGGCAAGGAAGTGGATGCGCGCACGGACATCTTCGCCTTTGGCGCCGTGGTCTACGAAATGGCCACGGGCAAGAGGGCTTTCGAGGGAAAGACTCAGGCCAGCCTGATCGCGAAGATTCTGGAGATCGATCCGCCGCCAATGTCTTCGCTCCAGCCGATGACGCCTCCGGCGGTGGATCGCGTGGTAAAGAAATGTCTGGCAAAGGAACCGGAAAAAAGATGGCAAGCAGCCGGCGATGTGTGCGACGAATTGAAGTGGATCGCCGAAGGCGGCTCACAGGTTGGGGTAGCCCCGACTGCCGCAAAAAAAGGCGTCGGTTCGCTGGGCCGACGAGCGCTATTCCTCAGCTTGGGCACGTTGCTATTCGGCGCGGCGATTGCGGGTACGGCCGTCTGGAATCTGAGGCCCGCGCCTGCGCCACGGCCACTGCCTGTCACTCGCACGGTGATAAATCTCCCGCCCGGCCAACAATTAGCAGGTTTGGATGGTGGCCCCGCCGTGGCCCTTTCTCCCGACGGCACTCACCTCGCCTATATCGCCAGCCAGGGCGGCATCCAGCAGCTTTATCTGCGGGCGATGGATAGTTTGGACGCTGAGCCCATCCCTGGTACCGATGGAGCTATAGAACCTTTCTTCTCGCCCGATGGTCAATGGGTGGGGTTTTTCGAGGGCGGAACTATAAAAAAGGTTTCGGTGAGCGGAGGAACGGCTCTGACCCTCGGCGATGCTGCGAACCCTCGCGGGGCCAGTTGGGGCAGCCAGGGCACGATTGTCTTCGCACCCCAATACGTCAGAGTTCTCGAGCAGCTGTCGGACGCGGGAGGCACCCCGCAGCCGCTGACTCGGCTTGCGAAAGGTGAGTTCAACCACCACTGGCCTGACTTCCTGCCCGACGGGAAAGCAGTGCTCTTTTCTGCCACAGTGGGTGGGAACAACACACAAGTTTTGGTGCAGTCACCGACTGGTAAACAGAGGAAGCTCGTTGAAGGCGGGATAAACCCACGCTACGCGCTCACCGGGCACCTGCTTTACGCGCAAGCGGGAACTCTGATGGCTCAGCCCTTCGATGCCCAGCGGCTGGAGGTTACCGGCAAGGCAATCCCCGTTGCCGACAACGTCTTGCAAAATGCAATCAGCGGAGCCGCGCAGTACGGCATTTCCGACACAGGGTCGCTGGTATTCGTTTCGGGCGGCTTTCAGTCGACCCAATCAAGATTGGTGTGGGTCAGCCGCAATGGGGCAGAGCATGCCTTGGCCGCCCCTGCACACGCCTACCAATTCCCGCGGCTTTCCCCGGACGGACGGAGGGTAGCCGTGGACATCGCGGAGCAGGAGCCTCAAGTCTGGTTGTACGATTTATCCCGGGAAACGTTGACCCGGTTTACGTTTGAGAGAAGTGCGAACCAAAATCCGACCTGGACTCCAGATGGCAAGCGGATAGCTATTAGCTCAAACAAGGAAGGGCAGACGAACATCTTCTGGCAACTGGCCGACGGCAGCGGCGGGCAGGAGCGGCTGGCTACCAGCGAGTTCCCCAATATTCCAATGTCCTGGTCCCCGGATGGTAAACTGCTGGCCTTCATTGAAAATAATCCCGCCACGGGACAGGACATCTGGGTGCTACGGATGAGCGACCGCAAGGCGCAGCCTTTCCTCCGAACACCGTTTAACGAATCGGTGCCCCGGTTTTCCCCTGACGGGCGCTGGCTGGCCTATATTTCGAACGAATCCGGCCGCTTTGAGATTTACGTGCAGCCCTATCCGGGCCCCGGCGGGAAGTGGCAAATCTCGACGGAAGGCGGCACAGAGCCTGTGTGGAATCCAAACGGCAGGGAGCTGTTCTACCGCAGCGGCGAGAAGATGATGGCGGTGGATATTACCACTCAGCCTGGATTCGCTGCGGGCAAGCCCCGGATGCTCTTTGAGGGACCGTACGAGCCGACCCTGTTTACGAACCCCAACTACGACGTGTCTCCCGACGGCCAGCGCTTCCTGATGCTCAAGCCCACCGAGCAAGCGCGGGTGGCGCCGACGCAAATCAACGTGGTGCTGAACTGGTTTGAAGAGTTAAAGCAGAAAGTTCCTACGGGGAAAAAGTAATGTCACTCGTCGCAGGCACCAAACTCGGTCCATACGAAATCCTCTCGGCTATTGGTGCGGGCGGAATGGGCGAGGTGTACAAAGCCCGCGACACGCGCCTCGATCGCATCGTGGCCATCAAGGTTCTTCCCGCTCATCTCGCTGACCGCGCCGAATTGCGCGAGCGCTTCGACCGAGAAGCAAAAACCATCGCCAGCCTGAATCATCCCCACATCTGCACGCTCTACGACACCGGCCATCAAGACGAAATTGATTTTCTGGTGATGGAGTATCTCGAAGGCGAAACACTCGCGCAGCGCCTCGTGAAAGGTTCGCTGCCGATTCAACAGGTGTTGCAGTATGCCATCGAGATATCCGACGCGCTCGACAAGGCCCACCGCAAGGGCATCACTCACCGCGATCTCAAACCCGGGAACATCATGATCACCAAGTCAGGGACGAAGCTTCTGGACTTCGGCCTAGCGAAGTTGACTCAGGAAGCCGCTCCCGCCACTCCGCTTTCCCAGCTTCCCACGCTCGCCGAGGCGGTCACGGCGCAAGGCATGATCCTCGGCACATTGCAATACATGGCCCCTGAGCAGGTGGAGGGCAAGACGGACCAGATCGACGCGCGCACGGATATCTTCGCCTTCGGCGCGATGATTTATGAGATGGCGACCGGGAGAAAGGCGTTCGAAGGCGCGAGCCAGGCCAGCTTGATCGCCAAGATCCTGGAGACCGACCCGCCGCCGATTTCCTTGCTGCAACCGCTGACGCCGCCCGCGCTGGAACGCGTGGTGAAGACCTGCCTGGCAAAAGATCCCGATGACCGATGGCAAACAGCCCGCGATCTAACGCGCGAGTTGAAGTGGGCCTCCGAAAGTAGCGACTACAGGGGCGGAGCCGCGGCCGTAGCGGTGGCAAGAGGAACTACATCCAGACCCGGGTTGCCGTGGCTCCTTCTCGGTGCTTTCGTTGTCTTCGTGGCGCTAGGGGCGGCTTGGTGGCGAAACTCCGGGCCGTCCGAACCGACGATGTATTTTCGCGGGCCGACGTCGTTTTCGGCCCGTGACATGGCCGTGGCGCCCAACGGCCATACGATCGCGGCGACCGGCTACAAGGAATCGGCGCGCAAGAGCGTCATCTGGATTTACGAACTCGGCGCGCAGGATGCTAAACCCCTTGCGGACACGGAGGGGGCCACTTTTCCATTCTGGTCAGCGGACGGAAAGTCTATCGGATTCTTTGCGGAAGGAAAACTAAGGAAGCTGGACCTGGACGGCGGATCCGTGCAGACGCTCTGCGATGCTCCTTCGGGCCGGGGAGGAACGTGGAACAAGGACGGCGTGATCCTGTTCACTCCCAGCGGACAACTGGGTACCGGCCTGTATCGAGTCGCGGCCTCGGGCGGAACACCCTCGCTAGTCAGTTCCCCGGACGCAAGCCGCGGGGAGACCAGCCTTCGCTGGCCGATGTTCTTGCCTGACGGAAAGCATTTCTTGTACATGACTTTCGATGTTGCGATCCAGAGCGACTCCAACGCGATCTTCGTCGGTTCGCTGGATTCCAAAGAAAAACGATTCGTAACAAAGGCGACGGCCAACCCAGCCTATGTCGCGCCCGGCTTCCTGTTGTATTACCGTGACAACACCCTCTTCGCACAACGCTTTGATCCCGCCAAATTCGATCTCAAGGGAGAACCCGCGCCGATTCTCACCGAGGTCCAGTATCAAGCGCGAGTCGGGCGGGTTGGTTTTTCAGCGATCGATAGCAGCCTGCTGGTGGCGCAGAACAGCGGCGCGGTCTCCTTTTCACAATTAATTTGGTTCGACAGAAAGGGGAACCAGGTTGGCGTAGTGGGCAAGCCCGACTTGTACGCCAACGTGTCCTTGGCGCCTGACGGGAAATCGGCGGCGGTCGACAAGACGGACACAGCCAACCAGAACACCGATGTGTGGATTTACGACCTGCAACACGACAGCGCCAAACGGATGACGTTCGATCCCGCCATTGACTCGATGCCGGTCTGGAGTCCCGATGGCTCGCAATTAGCCTTTGCCTCCGCCCGCCAGAAAAATTTTAATCTGTATTTAAAAGCAGCTGATGGCGCGCAAGAAGAAAGGCCCATCCAGCCTATTGACGCTGACGAATATCCCAATGACTGGTCGAGGGACGGAAAATTTATCCTCTACACGCGTGGCCCCGCCCTGTGGTTTCTGACTCTCCCCGAGATGAAGAGCGCTCCGTTTCTGAATACGCCCTCGACCCTTAAGAATGCCCACTATTCCCCGGACGGGAAATGGGTGGCCTATGCGTCCAATGAGACCGGGAAATGGGAGGTGTACGTGACCTCCTTTCCGGCAGCCAAAGGGAAGTGGCAAGTATCAAGCGGAGGAGGAGAGCAGCCGCGATGGCGGGGTGACGGCAAGGAGTTGTTCTATCTTTCTTCCGATGGCAAGGTCATGTCGGCGCCGGTGACGGAAGGTGCGAATTTCGACGTGGGCGCTCCCGTGCCGCTCTTCCAGGCAAATTCGCGCGAACCTGTCGGAACCTCGGAACAGCTTTTCTATGATGTGACGAGGGACGGCCAGCGATTCCTGATCAACACGGAAGTGAGGGAAGCGGAGATCAAGCCAATGACTTTCGTTCTAAACTGGGCCGCAAGACTGAATAAATGATGCTCGCCACTGGCGCAAAACTCGGGCCCTATGAAATCCTCTCCGCCATCGGTGCGGGCGGAATGGGCGAGGTGTACAAAGCACGCGACACGCGCCTCGATCGCATTGTCGCCATCAAGGTTCTTCCCGCTCATCTTGCCGGCCGCGCCGCTTTGCGCGAGCGCTTTGACCGCGAAGCGAAAACCATCGCCAGCCTCAATCATCCCCACATATGCACGCTCTACGACACGGGCCATCAAGACGACATCGATTTTCTGGTGATGGAATATCTGGAAGGCGAGACGCTCGCGCAGCGCCTCGTGAAAGGCGCGCTGCCGATCCAACAGGTGTTGCAGTACGCGATCGAGATAGCCGACGCCTTGGACAAAGCGCACCGCAAGGGCGTGACGCACCGCGACCTGAAGCCCGGCAACGTCATGCTCACCAAGACGGGGACGAAGCTGCTGGACTTCGGCTTGGCGAAGTTGAAGCAGGAAGCAGCCCCCACTAATGCCCAGCTCACGGAACTCCCAACGGCGAAGGACCCGCTGACGGCGCAGGGAACGCTCTTAGGCACGTTGCAATACATGGCCCCGGAACAGGTGGAAGGCAAGGAAGTGGATGCGCGCACGGACATCTTCGCCTTTGGCGCAGTGGTCTACGAAATGGCCACGGGCAAGAGGGCCTTCGAGGGAAAGAGCCAAGCCAGCCTGATCGCGAAGATTCTAGAGATCGATCCGCCACCCATCTCTTCCCTGCAGCCAATGACGCCTCCCGCGCTGGATCGCGTGGTAAAGAAATGTCTGGCAAAGGAACCGGAAAGTAGATGGCAGGCGGCCAGCGACGTCTGTGACGAGCTGAAATGGATTGCGGAAAGCGGCTCGCAAACCGGATTGCCGGCGCCTGTCGCCGCCACGCGCAAAAGTCCTCTTGGCGATGCGCGCCTCGCGTGGATCCTCGCGGCCGTTTTTTTCCTTGCGGTACTGGCCCTCGGATATTTCGCTTTTTCCCGGCCCGCTCCGCAACAGGCGCATGCTGTCCGCTTTACTCTTTTCCCGCCGGAAAAGTGGAGCCTGGCGGGAACAGGCGCAGTGACCACGGGGGCGACAGCTCCCGTGATTATTTCGCCCGATGGTCAGCAGATCGCATTTGTTGCGGTGAGCGAAGAAGGCAAAACTCTTCTCTGGGTCCGCTCGCTCGACACGCTCACGGCGCAGTCGTTTGCAGGAACCGAGGGCGCCTCGGCGCCTTTCTGGTCGCCCGACAGCCGGACGCTTGGGTTCTTCGCAGGCGGAAAGCTCAAAAAAATTGACGTGTCAGGCGGTCCTCCAATCACGTTATGCGATGCGCCGGACAATCGCGGCGGAACGTGGAATCGTGATGGACTGATCGTCTTTGCTCCGACCAACACTTCGGCGCTGCAGAAAGTGTCTGCGTCCGGGGGCGTGCCCGCGCCCGCTTCTGTGCTCGGCCAAGGAGAGTTTGGCCACATCCGGCCGAGCTTCCTTCCCGACGGACGGCACTTTCTGTACAGTACGATCGCACCGCGTCCAGGTTTGGGAGGGCCGATTTACCTGGGATCGCTCGACTCGGCCGGACGGAAAGCGTTGTTCAACGCCAATTCTGCCAATGCCATCTACACCCAGGGCTATCTTCTGTTCTTGCGCGAGACAACTCTCATTGCGCAGCCTTTTGACGCGCGGCGCCTCGTGTTGGCGGGCGATGCGTTTCCCATTGCCGAACGGATTCGAACCAGCACGTCCACGCAGCCGTATGGATACTTCTCCGTGTCTGAGAATGGGGCGCTGGTGTATCAAACGGGAGCGGAAACGGCCAACTCCCAGCTCCTGTGGTTTGACCGCGTAGGCAAGCAGATCGGCGCGCTTGGTGATCCAGCCGCCTACCGCTCCGTGGAGCTTTCTCCGGACGGCAAGCGAACCTCCGTGAGCATTCTAGATGATGGCGGGAAGGGTGAGGATATCTGGCTTTACGACGTGGCGCGCGGCCTGCGAACGCGCTTCACGTTTGGTCCGGCAAACTATTTTGCGGTGTGGTCACCCGATGGCAGCCGCATCGTTTTCAGCTCCCGCCGGAAGGGTGCCATTGACCTGTATCAGAAGCCCTCCAGCGGGGCCGGCAATGAGGAGTTGTTGCTGGAGGACAATCTCGACAAATATCCCGACAGCTGGTCTCCGGACGGCAGATTTGTTCTCTACGAAAGTCTCGGCTCTTCCAGAAGCAGCGAATTGTTTGTCTTGCCGCTTACCGGAGATCGCAAGCCCTTTCCGCTCCTGCAAACGCAATTCGGCGAGAGGGATGGCCAAATTTCTCCGGACGGCCGGTGGGTCGCCTACCGCTCAAACGAGTCAGGTAGAAACGAAATTTATGTCGCCCCCTTTCCCGGGCCCGGCGGGAAGTGGCAGATCTCGAACGCTGGTGGAATCCAGCCCCGATGGCGTCATGACGGCTCTGAAATCTTCTATCTGACGCCGGACAACAGGCTAATGGCGGCGTCCATAAATGGTAAGGGCGCGGGCATTGAGGTGGGCGCCGTCAAGCCTCTCTTCGCGACGCGCAGTGTGCTCGTAGGGAGTTATCAGTACGATGTGTCCGCTGACGGCCAACGCTTCCTGATCGACACATCCCCGGAGCAAGCGACGTCGGCACCCATCACGGTGGTCCTCAACTGGACCGCGGGGTTGAAAAAATGACCCTCGCGGCCGGCACACGTCTCGGCTCGTACGAAGTCGTCGCGCAGATTGGCGCGGGCGGCATGGGCGAGGTATATCGCGCGCACGACTCCAAGCTCGCCCGCGACGTGGCCATCAAAGTTTTGCCGGAAGCGTTCGCGCATGATGCCGAACGCCTCTCCCGTTTTCAGCGCGAAGCGAAAATGCTGGCTGCGCTGAATCATCCCAACATCGCCACGATTCACGGCCTCGAACAATCCGGCGGCACCAGCTATCTGGTGATGGAATTAGTGCCGGGGGAGACGCTGCAAGAGCGCGTCAAACGCGACGGGGCTATCCCCCTGGAAGAAGCTCTCGACATTGCGCGGCAGATTGCGGAAGCCCTGGAAGCCGCCCACGAAAAACAAATCATTCATCGCGATCTGAAACCCGCCAACGTGAAGGTCACGCCGGAAGGCAAAGTGAAGGTGCTCGATTTTGGTCTGGCGAAAGCGTTTGCCGACGATCGTGCGAGCGAGGACATTTCCAATTCGCCGACCCTGAGCCGCGCGGCCACGATGCAAGGAGTGATCTTGGGCACCGCGTCCTACATGTCTCCGGAGCAGGCGCGCGGAAAATCGGTCGACAAGCGCACCGACATCTGGGCCTTCGGCTGTGTGCTGTACGAAATGCTTTCCGGGAAGCAGGCGTTTCACGGCGAGGACGTGACGGACATTTTGGCCGCCGTAGTGAGAGCCGAGCCGGACTGGAGCGCCTTGCCCGCCGCCACACCACAAAAATTGCGGGACCTGTTGCGGCGGTGCTTGAAGAAAGACAAAACACTGCGCCTTCGAGACGCTGGCGACGCGCGCATTGAGATCCACGAGATCCTGACTACTCCCCCCACGGCTGATTCGCCCTCGCCTCAGCCTCGTGCTGCTTTCCCTTGGATCGCGGCCACAGCAGTGCTTCTGATTGCGCTCGCTGCATTGTCATTTGTTCACTTCCGCGAAGTCCCTGTGCCGCAACCGAGCACGCGTTTCCAGGTGCCGCCCCCGGAGCAATCGGTTATTTCGATGTTCAAGCTTTCTCCCGACGGTCGAATGATCGCGGTTACCGCCCTTTCCGAAGGGCGAAACCGGTTATGGATTCGCCCCCTCAACTCGCTTCAGTGGCAGCTCTTGCAGGGTACGGATGACGCAAGCTATCCCTTCTGATCACCGGATAGCGCCAATATCGGATTCTTTGCGCAGGGGAAGCTGAAAAAAATCGCGGTGACCGGCGGACCGCCGCAAACTCTTTGCGATGTTCCGAACGGCCGCGGGGGAACTTGGAGCACATCAGGGGTAATCATTTTCGCGGCGAACCTTACGGGTGGGCTCTACAAAGTCTCCACGGTCGGCGGCGTCCCTGAACCAGTGACGAAATTCACAGCCTCCGGGCCATCGGATTCGCAGCGTTACCCTGAATTTCTCCCGGACGGCCGACATTTTTTATATCTGGAAGACCGAATGCAAAATATGGGCATATACGCCGGTTCCTTGGATGGAACTCCGCCCACCCGACTCTTGCCCGACCTGTCCAACGCCGTTTACGTTCCGCCCTCGCCTCCGGAAACACTCGGCTATCTCCTCTTTCGACGAGAGGGCTCTCTGATGGCGCAGCCCTTCGATCCCGGCCAGGTGCGCCTAGCCGGCGAAATATTTCCCGTGGCGGAGCAGGTCGGCATAATGATTAACACAGGCCAGGGGGCCTTTTCCGTTTCCAAAAACGGCGAACTCGCGTTTCGAACCGGCAACACAGCCGGGAATCGCGAATTCACTTGGATGGATCGCGCAGGCAAACGGCTCAACACGGTCACGAAGCCGGCCCTCGTGAGATCGGCAGCGCTATCGCCGGATGAAAAACGGCTTATATTCGGCATCTCCAATGAGTCGGCCGACCTCACCGATCTCTGGCAGCAAGACTTGGAACGAGGCGTGATTTCCCGGTTCTCTTTCGAGGACGGGGTCAACTACGCTCCCGTTTGGTCCCGGGACGGCAGCCGAATAGTTTTTACGCATCGCGACGCTGGCGCGCAGTATGAGATTTATCAGAGAGTTGCAACCGGCACCGGCAAAGCCGAACTGCTCGGGCGCACAGCAGTGAATACGGGCACTTGGGACTGGTCGCCGGATGGAAAATTCATCTTGTATTCAGACTACCAGGATAAAACGAAGTACGATTTGTGGCTGCTTCCTCTCGACGGCGACCACAAACCGGTGCCCTACCTGCAGACACCTTTCAGTGAGCTTCGCGGCCAATTTTCGCCCGATGGAAAATGGATGGCCTATGTCTCGGATGAATCCGGCCGGTACGAGGTTTATGTGCAGACCGTTCCGGCAACTGGACCGAAGTGGCAAATCTCAAGCGCTGGTGGTGATTTCCCCAGATGGAAGCGCGATGGAAAGGAGCTATATTTCGTAGCGGCGGATCAACAACTGATCGCAGTCCCCGTCAAAATAGGGAGCGGCTCCCCGGGCGCCTTCGAGCCCGGGGCGCCCCAGCCGCTATTTCGGATCGAGCCCACCGCCACGAATCCCACCGCGACTGATCCGTACTTGCCTGCGGTGAATGGAGAGCGATTTTTGGTCAACGTCCAGGCTGGGGGCGAAGGGACGCAAGCGCCGCCGATCACGATGGTCCTCAACTGGACAGCAGGGCTGAAGAAATGAGCATTGCCGCCGGCACGCGTCTCGGCTCCTACGAAGTCGTCGCGCAAATTGGCGCGGGCGGCATGGGCGAAGTGTATCAAGCGCACGACACCAAGCTCGGGCGCGACGTAGCGATCAAGGTTTTGCCCGAGGCGTTTGCGCACGATCCCCAACGGCTTTCTCGTTTTCAGCGGGAAGCGAAGTTGCTGGCGGCGCTGAACCATCCCAACATCGCCACGATCCATGGGCTGGAGCAGTCCAGCGGCATGAGCTATCTGGTGATGGAGTTGGTGCCGGGAGAGACGCTGGCGGATCGAGTCAAGCGAGACGGGGCGGTGCCAGTCGAAGAAGCTCTCGCCATTGCGAAACAAATTGCCGAGGCCCTGGAAGCCGCGCACGAGAAAAGCATCATCCACCGCGACCTCAAACCCACGAATGTGAAGCTGACGCCAGAAGGCAAGGTGAAGGTGTTGGACTTCGGTTTGGCGAAAGCCTACGCGGGCGACGCAGCCAACGACGACCCTTCCAATTCACCGACGTTGAGCGCGGCAGCCACGATGCAAGGCGTGATCCTGGGCACGGCCGCGTACATGAGCCCGGAGCAGGCTCGCGGAAAGACGTGCGACAAGCGCACCGACATTTGGGCGTTCGGCTGTGTGTTGTACGAACTGCTCACCGGGAAGGACACGTTTCGCGGGGAAACCGTAGCGGAAATTCTCGCTGCAGTCCTGAAAGAGGAACCAGATTGGCGGGCTCTCCCAGTCTCGACTCCTTCGAAGATTCGCGATCTGCTGGGACGGTGTTTGCAAAAGGAATTGCGCCGCCGCCTGCATGATGCCGCGGACGCGCGAATCGAGATCGAGGAGGCTCTGGCAACTCCCTCGGTGGCGGAACCCGCTGCCGCTGCGAAAGGCATTCGCATACTCGGGCGACGCGAGCTCCTTATCGGTGTCGGGGCATTGCTGTTCGTGGCGGTGATCGCGAGTCTGGTCACTTGGAACCTCAAGCCGGCGCCGCCTCAGCCAGTCACCCGCACGGTAATAAATCTCCCTCCGGGCCAGCAATTGGCAGCTTTGGAGAATGGACCTGCTGTGGCTATCTCTCCCGACGGGAGTCATCTCGCCTATGTCGCGCGCCAGGGTGGCGTTCAGCAATTGTATTTTCGAGCGATGGATAGCCAGGAGGGCAAGCCCATTCCCGGCACGGAAGGAGCCGTCAGTCCCTTCTTCTCACCTGACGGTCAATGGCTGGGGTTTTTTGCAGGCGGAAACTTGAAGAAGGTCTCGGTGGGCGGGGGTGCTGAGCTGACGCTAGCCAATGTTACTCTCCCTCGTGGGGCCAGTTGGGGCAGCCAAGGGATCATCGCCTTCGCACCCACGACAAATGGAGCCCTCCTGCAAATTCCGGACGCTGGAGGCACACCCCAAGCGCTCACGCGTCTTGAGAAAGGGGACATCAGCCAGCGCTGGCCGGAGTTCTTGCCCGGCGGCAAGGCATTGCTTTTTGCTGCCTCGGCGAATACATCTAGTTGGGCCAACGCACAGGTTGCCGTCCAATCCCTCGGCACGGGCGAGCGGCGGAACCTGATCCAAGGGGGGACAAACCCACGCTATGCGCCTTCCGGGCACTTGGTCTATTCGCAAGGGGGAAGCCTGATGGCCGTTCCGTTCGATCTGCAGCGGCTTGCGGTCACCGGCCCGCCAGTCCCCGTGGTCGAGCGGGTTCTCCAATCCTCAGTCTCCGGCGTTGCCCAGTACAGCTTTTCGTCCACCGGATCGATCGTCTATATTCCGGGTGGCATTCAGTCGGCGCAAAGCAGAATGGTATGGGTCAGTCGTAGTGGGGCAGCGCAGCCCGTGGCCGCCCCTGTGCGCCCCTACCGGGGACCGCGGCTTTCCCCCGACGGCCGCCGAGTAGCCGTGGCCATCGAGGAACTGGAGTCTCAAACCTGGCTGTACGATCTCTCCCGGGAAACACTGACACGGCTGACGTTTGCGGGGAGTGCGAACTATAACTCGGTTTGGACGCCGGATGGCAAGCGGCTAGTATTTAATTCGAACAAGGAAGGGCCGCTGAACCTTTTCTGGCAATTGGCCGACGGCAGCGGTGGGCTGGAGCGGTTGACAACTGGCCAGTACACCCAAGCTCCGATGTCCTGGTCGCCGGATGGGCAAGTGCTGGCCTTCATTGAAATCAGTCCCACCACGGGACGACACATCTGGATGTTGCGGATAGGCGATACTTCTCCGGGCTCAGGGCAGGTCCCCAAACCGCAGATGTTGCCCCAAACACCATTCACAGAAAGTGCGCCACGGTTTTCTCCCGACGGGCGCTGGCTGGCCTATGTCTCGGACGAATCCGGCCGCTTTGAGATCTACGTGCAGCCCTATCCGGGGCTCGGCAGGAAGTGGCAGATCTCGACGGAAGGCGGGACGGAGCCTGTGTGGAACCCTAACGGGCGGGAGCTGTTCTACCGCAGCGGCGACAAGATGTTGGCCGTGGAGGTTGCCACCCAACCGGCCTTTTCCGCTGGGAAGCCTCGGATGCTCTTCGAGGGAAAGTACGAGCCTGCTCCGGCAACATTCCCCAACTATGACGTATCTGCCGATGGCCAGCGCTTCCTCATGCTCAAACTCGTGGAACAGGCGGAAGAGGCGCCGACACAAATCAACGTCGTGCAGAATTGGTTTGAAGAGTTGAAGCAGAAAGTTCCTACGGGGAAGAAGTGATGGCACTCGCCGCCGGCACGCGTCTCGGTTCGTACGAAGTCGTCGCGCAAATTGGCGCGGGCGGCATGGGCGAAGTGTATCAAGCGCACGACACCAAGCTCGGGCGCGACGTAGCGATCAAGGTTTTGCCCGAGGCGTTTGCGCGCGATCCCCAACGGCTTTCTCGTTTTCAGCGGGAAGCGAAGTTGCTGGCGGCGCTGAACCATCCCAACATCGCCACGATCCATGGGCTGGAGCAGTCCAGCGGCATGAGCTATCTGGTGATGGAGTTGGTGCCGGGAGAGACGCTGGCGGATCGAGTCAAGCGAGACGGGGCGGTGCCAGTCGAAGAAGCTCTCGCCATTGCGAAACAAATTGCCGAGGCCCTGGAAGCCGCGCACGAGAAAAGCATCATCCACCGCGACCTCAAACCCACGAATGTGAAGCTGACGCCAGAAGGCAAGGTGAAGGTGTTGGACTTCGGTTTGGCGAAAGCCTACGCGGGCGACGCAGCCAACGACGACCCTTCCAATTCACCGACGTTGAGCGCGGCAGCCACGATGCAAGGCGTGATCCTGGGCACGGCCGCGTACATGAGCCCGGAGCAGGCTCGCGGAAAGACGTGCGACAAGCGCACCGACATTTGGGCGTTCGGCTGTGTGTTGTACGAACTGCTCACGGGGCAGCAGGCGTTTCAAGGCGAGACTACAACGGAAATTCTCGCTGCCGTCTTGCGAGGAGAGCCGGACTGGCAGGCGCTGCCGGAGACGGTGCCGTCGACTATTCGCGCATTGTTGCGCCGCTGTTTGCAGAAAGATGTGCACAAGCGCAGCCGGGATGCGGGCGATCTCCGCCTCGATATCGAGGAAGCAATGGCGGCTCCGGCCACCACGATGCCGGCAACCGCAGCGTCGGCGAAGGGCTTTCACTCGCTCGGGCGGCGAGGGGTAGTCCTCACCTTGGGCGCCTTGCTATTGGGAGTGGCGATCACAGGTGTTGCCGTGTGGAATTTGAAGCCAATGCCACCGCTGCCACCACGGCCCGTCAGCCGTTTGGTGATCCCGCTACTGCCGGGCCAGCAATTGGCAGGGGAAGTGGGCATTTCTGTGGCCATTTCTCCCGACGGGACTCATCTTGCGTATATCGCCCGCCCGGGTGGCGCGCAACAACTGTATCTGCGGGCGATGGATAGCACGGAGGCCAGGGCCGTCCCCGGCACCGAAGAAGCCTACGACCCCTTCTTCTCCCCCGACGGCCAGTGGCTCGGTTTCATTGCAGGCGGAAAGCTGAAGAAGGTCTCATTGAGCGGGGGAGCGGCGATCACCCTTTGTGACGCACAGCTCCCCTCCGGAGTCAGTTGGGGCAGCCAGGGCAGCATCATACTCGGGGCCACAGCAGGACCTCTCCAGCAAGTGTCGGACGCGGGAGGCACCCTGCAACCGCTGGTGACAAGTCTCGAAAAGGGGGAACCCGCCCAAGGGCATGCCTGGCCGGAGATATTGCCCGGCGGTAAGGCAGTCCTTTATGTTTCGAACGCGATTAACAATACTTCACAGATCGCTGTCGAGTCCATCGTGACCGGCGAGCGGCGGAATTTGGTGCAAGGGACGGCCCCACACTACGCAGCATCCGGCCATTTGGTCTATGCACAAGGAACGACACTCATGGCCGTGCCGTTCGATCTGCAGCGTCTCGCAGTCACTGGCACGCCGCTCCCCGTGGTGGACGGCGTTCGTCAAACCACAAACACCGGCGGTGCCGAGTACAGCTTGTCCGCCACTGGCTCCCTCGTCTATGTCTCGGGGGGCGTTGCAGTGGCCCAGTCAAGACTTGTTTGGGTCAGCCGCAATGGGACAGAACAGCCCTTGGCCGCTCCTGCCCACGCTTATGTGAACCCTCGATTCTCCCCCGACGGCCGGCGAATCGCCGTGGGTATCACGGAACAAGAGAGGCAAGTCTGGCTGTACGATCTTTCCCGCGAGACCTTGACGCGGTTTACGTTTCAGGGGAATAACAACCTTGACCCGTTTTGGACACCCGATGGCAAGCGCATTGTGTTTACGTCAAACAAGGAAGGGCCGCGGAACCTCTTCTGGCAACTGGCGGACGGCAGCGGCGGGCTGGAGCGGCTGACGACCAGCGAGCACCTCAATATTCCGAGTTCGTGGTCCCCGGATGGGCAACTGCTGGCCTTCTCTGAAAACACCGCCACCACCACGGGATATGACATCTGGGTACTGCGGCTAAGCGATCGCAAGGCGCAGCCGTTCCTTCGAACGCGGTTCAATGAAAATGCGCCGACGTTCTCCCCCGACGGACGCTGGCTGGCCTATGCGTCGGATGAGTCCGGCCGCTATGAAATTTATGTGCAGCCCTATCCGGGTCCCGGCGGGAAGTGGCAGATATCGACGGAAGGCGGCAGGGAGCCGATCTGGAACCGAAACGGGCGGGAGTTGTTCTACCGTAACGGAAACAAAATGATGTCTGCGGACATCGCCACGCGGCCCAGTTTCGCTGCGGGCACGCCGAAGATGCTTTTCGAGGGACAGTACCAGTTGCTTGAGCTATCGACCCCCAACTACGACGTGTCTCCTGACGGCCAGCGCTTCCTGATGCTCAAGCCGGCCGAGCAGGCGGAGTCAGCCACGCAGATCAACGTCGTGCTGAACTGGTTTGAAGAATTGAAACAGAAAGTCCCCACGGAGAAAAAGCCATGAGCGTCAACACAGGTACGCGGCTCGGGCCTTACGAAATTCTCTCCGCGATTGGCGCGGGCGGAATGGGCGAAGTGTACAAGGCCCGCGACACGCGTCTCGATCGAACCGTGGCGATCAAAGTTCTGCCCACGCATCTCGCGGGCCGCGCGGAATTGCGCGAGCGGTTCGAGCGCGAAGCAAAGACCATCGCCAGCCTGAATCATCCCCACATCTGCACGCTCTTCGACACCGGTCACCAAGACGATATTGATTATCTGGTGATGGAGTATATCGAGGGCGAAACGCTTGCGCAGCGCTTGCGGAAAGGACAGCTGCCGATTCAACCGGTATTGAAGTATGCGATCGAGATCGCGGATGCGCTGGACAAGGCGCACCGGAAGGGCATCACGCACCGCGATCTCAAACCCGGCAACATCATGCTCACCAAATCCGGCACGAAGCTGCTCGACTTCGGCTTGGCGAAGTTGAAGCAAGACATCGCTCCGGCCATTCCTGATTCGCAGCTTCCGACGATGAAGAGCGCGGTGACAGCCGAAGGAACGATCCTGGGGACGTTGCAATACATGGCCCCAGAACAATTGGAAGGCAAAGAAGTGGATGCGCGGACGGACATCTTCGCCTTCGGCGCGGTTGTCTACGAGATGGCGACTGGCAAGAGGGCATTTGACGGCAAGAGCCAAGCCAGCGTGATGGGAGCCATCATGCATCTCGACCCTCCGCCGATGTCATCGCTCACGCCGATGACGCCTCCTGCGCTGGACCGGGTGGCGAAGACATGCATGGCAAAGGAACCTGATGAGCGTTGGCAGACAGCCGGGGATCTTTGCCGAGAGCTGAGATGGATTTCTGACGGCGGCTCGCAGGTCACCTCGGCACCGACTGCGGCCACGACTGGCTTCCGTTCGCTCGGGCGACGGGCGCTCGTTTTCAGCCTGGGCACGTTGCTATTCGGCGCGGTCGTCTCCGGTATCGCAATCTGGAATCTGAAGCCCGCGCCGTCTGCGCCACTCCCTGTGTCGCGCTTAACGATCACCCTGCCGCCGGGCCAACAGTTGGCGGTCCCTACTACCGGCCCTGCGGTGGCCCTCTCTCCCGATGGTACTCATCTCGCGTACGTGGCCCGTCAAGGCGACACCCAACAGGTTTATCTGCGGGCGATGGATAGCATGGAGGCCAGACCCATCACAGGTACGGAACGACCCATCAGCAATCTCGACTTTAGTGAACCTTTCTTCTCACCCGACAGTCAATGGCTGGGAATTTATGCGGGTGGAAAGCTGAAGAAGGTCTCAGTGAGTGGGGGAGCGGCGGTGACCCTCTGTGATGTTGCGATCCCCGAAGGGGGAAGCTGGGGGAGACAGGGCACAATCCTATTGGGAAGTTACACAGGACCTATACTGCAAGTGTCGGACGCGGGAGGCACGCCCCAGCCGTTGACTCGTCTCGAGAAAGCAGAGATCGCCCACCGATGGCCGGAGTTCTTGCCCGGAGGTAAGGCATTGCTCTTCGCCGCCTCGGCGTCTGGAGCTGATTTTTCAAATGCACAGATCGCAGTCCAATCGATCGGTTCCGGCGAGCGCCGGAACCTGATTCAAGGGGGGATGTACCCCCACTATGCGTCCACCGGGCACCTTATCTATGCGCAAGGGGGAACGTTGATGGCAGTGCCATTCGATCCCAAGCGTCTAACTGTCGCAGGAGCGGCAGTCCCAATGGTCGAGGGTGTCATGCAGGACATAAGTAGTGGAGACGGCCAGTACAGCTTTTCGGCCACGGGATCTCTAGTTTATATCCCGGGGGCCGTTCAAGCACTGCAACTCAAGCTTGTATGGGTCAATCGGAATGGGGCAGAGCAGCCCTTGGCCGCCCCCGCCCGCAACTACGTGAACCCGCGACTCTCCCCCGACGGTCGGCGGCTAGCTGTGGGTATCATCGAACAAGAGAGGCAGATCTGGCTGTACGATCTCTCCCGGGGTACTTTGACGCGGTTAACGTTTCAAGGGAATAACAACCTTGTTCCGAATTGGACGCCTGATGGCAAGCAGATCGCGTTTACATTCAACAAGGAGGGGCAGCGGAACATCTTCTGGGCCCTGGCCGACGGAAGTGGCGGGCTGGAGCGGCTGGCAACCAGCGAGTTCGTTCAAATTCCGGGGTCCTGGTCCCCCGACGGACAACTGCTGGCATATTCTGATGTCAATTCCACCACGGGATATGACATATGGGTGTTGCGTATGAGTGATCGCAAAGCGCAGCCTTTTCTCCGAACATCATTCAACGAACAGGCGCCTCAGTTTTCCCCCGATGGACGCTGGCTGGCATATGTCTCGGACGAATCGGGTCGCAATGAGATTTACGTGCAGCCCTATCCTGGTCCGGGCGGGAAGTGGCAAATCTCGACGGATGGCGGGAGGGAACCCTTGTGGAACCGGAACGGGCGCGAGTTGTTCTACCGCAACGGCAACAAGATGATGGCGGTGGAGATCGCCACGCAGCCGAGCTTTTCCGCGAGGACACCGAAAGCGCTCTTCGAGGGAAAGTACCTGATGCTTCCAGTATCGACCCCCAACTACGCCGTGTCGCCCGATGGCCAGCGCTTCCTGATGCTCAAGCCCGTCGAGCAAGAACAATCAGCACCGACGCAGATCAACGTCGTGCTGAATTGGTTTGAAGAGTTGAAGCAGAAAGTTCCCACAGGGAAAAAGTGATGGCGCTCGCCGCTGGCACACGTCTCGGCTCGTACGAAGTCGTCGCGCAGATTGGCGCGGGCGGGATGGGGGAAGTGTATCGCGCGCACGACACGAAACTCGCGCGCGACGTGGCCATCAAAGTCCTTCCCGCTAATTTCGTCAATGATCCTGAAAAGCTATCCCGCTTTCAGCGCGAAGCGCGCATGCTGGCGGCGCTGAATCACCCGAACATTGCAACGATCTATGGCCTGGAACAGTCCGGCGGCGTGACTTGTCTCGTAATGGAATTAGTCCCCGGCGAGACGCTGGCCGAACGAGTGAAGGCTGGCCCGCTGACGATCGAAGAAGCGCTGAAGATCGCTGCGCAGATAGCGGAAGCCCTCGAAGCGGCGCACGAGAAACAAATCATTCATCGCGACTTGAAACCTGCGAATGTGAAGGTGACGCCGGAGGGGAAAGTCAAAGTATTGGATTTCGGTTTGGCGAAAGCATTTGTGGGTGACGCATCAACTGAGGACATCGGCAACTCTCCGACTCTGAGCATGGCCGCGACGATGCAGGGTGTGATTCTCGGCACCGCTGCGTACATGAGTCCCGAGCAGGCTAAAGGCAAAGCGGTAGACAAGCGCACCGACATCTGGGCCTTCGGCGCAGTGCTGTATGAGCTGCTGGCTGGGGAGCCCGCATTCCAAGGCGAAGATGCCGGGGACATTCTGGCAGAGGTCGTGAAAGCGGAACCCGACTGGAACCGATTGCCGGAAGCTATCCCGCCCACGATCCGCACACTTTTGCGCCGTTGCCTGCGGAAAGATCGACGCCAGCGTCTTCCAGACGCCGGTGCTGTGCGGATCGAGATTGAAGAGGCGCTGACTGCTGCGCCCGCTGTAGACACGCCCACCGCTGCCGCAGAGACGCGAGGTTGGCGCGGGCGAATTGCTTGGCCAGCAGTAGCAGGTGTAATCGCGGTGATCGCCATTGCGTTCGCGATCGGCTATGTCTTGCGCACGCCGAAGGTACCGGAGGCGATACGCTTCTTCATTTCTCTTCCAGAGAAGTGGAGCTTGGCAGGGCCAGGTGCCTCGGCCTCGGGGGTGCCGGCTCCCCTGGCGGTTTCGCCTGACGGTCGTCGCATCGTTTTCCTAGCCGAGGGCACTGACGGCAAATACCTCTTGTGGGTTCGCACGCTCGACTCCCTCACGCCGCAGGCGCTGGCAGGAACCGAGGGCGACTTAGATCCTTTCTGGTCACCGGACAGCCGGTTTATCGGCTTCTTCGCAGACGGGAAGCTCAAAAAGATCGAGGTCTCGGGTGGCCCGCCCATCGCGTTGTGCGACGCGTCGGGTCCTGCCGCTGGCGGGACGTGGAATCGAGATGGAGTGATCATATTTGCCCCGACAACCAGGTCGGCACTCCAGAAAATATCTGCTTCCGGCGGTGTTCCCGCCGCAGCCACTGCGCTCGGCCAAGGTGAGAGCGCCCACTGGCAGCCTTTCTTCCTACCAGACGGTCGGCACTTCTTGTATCACGTAAACCCAAGTCCAGCGGGAGGGTCCACTTACTTAGCCTCACTCGATTCCGCCGAACGGAAGTTGTTGTTAAGTGCCGATTCAACGAACGTCCTCTACAGTCAAGGCCATTTACTCTTCCTGCGCGAGACGACCCTGATGGCGCAGCCGTTTGACACGCGTCGCCTCGCACTGACGGGTGAGGCGTTTCCTATCGCCGATCAGATTCAGACTCAAGGCTCTAACCCGTACGGTGTCTTCTCAACCTCAGAGAATGGCATATTAGTCTATGAAACGGGAACTGGGGGAGCCGGCTCTCAACTCGTGTGGTTTGACCGCACCGGCAAGCAGATCGGCGTAGTGGGAGATTCGGCTGCATATGCCGACTTGGAGCTTTCTCCCGACGGCAAGCGCGCTTCGGTTAGCGTTCTAAGTCAATCGGGGAGGAGGAGGGACATCTGGCTATATGATGTGGCTCGCGGTCTGCGAACGCGTTTTACATTCGACGGGGAAGACGAGCAAAGCGTGATCTGGTCACCCGACGGTAGTTCATTAGTTTTTGGCGTAAAGCGCAAGCAGAATTTGGACCTTTATCAGAAGGCGTCCAACGGAGTTGGCACAGAGCAGCTGTTGTTTGAGGACAATGTTGGGAATAAATATCCTACAAGCTGGTCTCCGGATGGCCGCTTCATTCTCTACTTTACCGGCACCAGCAGTCCTCGAACCGGGGCCGATCTATTTATCTTGCCGCTTTCCGGAGACCGAAAGCCGATTCCGTTTCTGAACACGCAATTCAATGAGATCGCTGGTCACTTCTCTCCCGACGGCCGGTGGGTTGCGTACTATTCGAACGAATCTGGTCGATACGAAGTTTATGTTGCTTCCTTTCCGGGGCCGGGTGGAAAGTGGCAGATCTCCACTGCTGGCGGCAAGTCTGCTCGATGGCGGCGCGACGGCACAGAACTCTTTTTTCTCAATCCTGACAACAAACTGATGGTGGCAGAAGTGAAAGGCAAAGGTTCGAGCTTGGAGGTTGGTGCTGTGAAGCCGTTGTTCCAGACGCGCGCGGCATCTCCGAATTACCAGTACCCGTACGACGTATCCGCGGATGGCCAGAGCTTTCTGATCAACACACTTCCAGAGCAAACTGCCTCCGAACCAATCACAGTCGTCGTCAACTGGACAGAGGGTTTGAAGAAATGACCATCGCCGCTGGCACTCGTCTCGGCTCGTACGAAGTCGTCGCGCAGATTGGCGCGGGCGGCATGGGAGAAGTGTATCGCGCGCACGACACAAGACTTGCGCGCGACGTGGCCATCAAAGTTTTGCCGGAAGCGTTCGCCCACGATGCGGATCGACTCTCACGATTTCAGCGCGAAGCGAAGATGCTGGCGGCGCTGAATCATCCGAACATCGCCACGATTCATGGACTCGAACAATCCGGCGGTACGAGCTATCTGGTGATGGAATTGGTGCCGGGGGAGACGCTGCAAGAGCGCGTCAAGCGAGAAGGGCCTGTTCCTGTCGAGGATGCGCTAAGCATCTCGAAACAGATCGCCGAAGCTCTGGAAGCTGCGCATGAAAAAAACATCATCCACCGCGACCTGAAACCTGCCAATGTGAAAGTGACTCCCGATGGAAAAGTAAAAGTGTTGGACTTTGGTCTGGCGAAAGCATTCGCGGGTGACGCATCAACGGAAGACATCGGCAATTCACCGACGTTGAGCCAAGCCGCCACGATGCAGGGAGTGATTCTCGGGACGGCAGCGTACATGAGTCCCGAGCAAGCGCGTGGCAGGGCGGTGGACAAACGAACGGATATTTGGGCATTCGGATGTGTGTTGTATGAACTACTCACGGGCAAGCCGGCATTCCATGGCGAAGACATCACTGAAATTCTAGCTGCGGTAGTATTGAAAGAACCCGCGTTCGAGGCATTGCCCGCAAATATTTCTCCATCCATTCGCGTTCTGTTGCAACGCTGCCTGCGGAAAGACCGGCGCCAGCGAACTCCGGATGCGGCGACGATCCGGATCGAGATTGAAGATGCGATTGCGGCGCCGAAAGATACCGGTGCAGCGCAGGCTGCTCCAGAGACGAGAGGCTGGCGCGAGCAGGTGGCTTGGGGGGCAGCGGCGGTCTTCATCTTGACTACCGTCGTATCCACCATTGGTTTCGTGCTGCGTGCACCGAAGCCGCCGCAGCCTCTGCAACCGGTGCGCCTGAGCGCGGAGATCGGTGCGGACGCTGGCCTGTACACCGACTTCGGGGCTTCCACGATCCTTTCCCCGGACGGCACGCGACTGGTCCTTGTTGCAGCTGGTTCTGACCAGAAGAAGCGCATCTACATCCGCTCGCTCGACCAGTTGCAGGCCACCGCGCTTTCCAGCACGGAAGATGCCCGCGATCCCTTCTTTTCGCCTGATGGTCAGTGGATCGCCTTCTTCGCCGATGGCAAGCTGAAGAAGATTTCCGTCCAGGGCGGCGCGGCCGTCACGCTATGCGATGCCCTCAGTGACCGCGGCGGAAGTTGGGGCGAAGACGGCACAATCGTGTTCACACCGAGTGTCACGACCTTGTCCAAAGTTTCCTCGTCGGGAGGAACGCCCCAACCGCTGGCTAAACTAGATCAGCAGGCGGGTGAAGTTACGCAACGCTGGTCCCAGATTCTGCCCGGGGGAAATGCCGTGCTGTTCACGTCCAGCACCAGCGTGGCGGGCACAAGCTTTGAAGACGCAGACATCGTGGTGTACTCGATGGCTTCCGGACAGCGAAAGACGGTGCTGCGCGGCGGCTTCTACGCCCGCTATCTGCCCAGCGGACACTTGGTTTATATACACGAAGGCACGCTGTTCGCCGTGTCCTTCGACCTTAAGCAATTGCAGGTCACCGGCCAACCCGCGCCGATCTTCGAAGGTGTGGCTGCCAATCCTGGCCTTGGTAGCGCACAGTACTCCATTTCCGACACCGGGAACCTCGTGTATGTCGCGGGCCGTAGCGCAGGACAGATTGTCTCCATCTACTGGATGGACCACGAGGGTAAATTCACACCCCTTCGGGACACCCCCGGCGACTACCGCAATCCCGCGTTTTCGCCCGACGGGAAGCGTTTGGCTCTGCAAATTTTTGACGGTAAAAGGAGTGACATCTGGGTATACGAGTGGGAACGTGACACCATCACACGTCTGACTTTTGGCGGCGCGGCAAACGCCTACCCCTTCTGGACTCCCGACGGCCAGAGGATCGCCTACGACTCAGTAGAAAAGGGTGGGACGTTTAACCTCTGGTGGATACGCGCGGATGGTTCCGGGGATGCCCAACGCCTCGTGGAAAGCAAGAACCCTCAATATGCGGGCTCCTGGCGGCCCGATGGCAAGGTCCTGGCGTTCCGCCAAGTGAACCCTGAAACGGGCGCGGACATCTTGACACTTCCCATCGAAGGCAACGAAAAGTCCGGCTGGAAACCCGGAGAGCCAAAGCCCTTCCTGAACAGCACCTTCAACGAAGAGGAGCCCGCCTTCTCGCCGGATGGTCGCTGGCTTGCCTATGACTCAAACGAATCCGGTAGTGTCGAGGTGTACGTGCGGCCTTTCCCCGGCCCTGGCGGTAAGTGGCAGGTCTCCACCGGCGGCGGACGCTATCCAAAATGGTCGCGCAATGGCAAGGAGCTTTTTTACCGGACGATGGACAATAAGATCATGGCTGTCACTTACGCCACTTCCGCTGATTCCTTTCGGGCAGACAAGCCCCAACTCTGGTCGCCCGGTCAGTTCACCGACGTCGGGGCGGGCTACTACAGCTTTGACCTACATCCCGACGGCAAACGCTTTGCCGTGTTGAAGGCCCCGGGCGCAGGACAGACCCCCACGGTGACAAAGGTCAGCTTTATCTTCAATTTCTTCGACGAACACCGCAGCAAAGTCCCGCCCGGAAAATGAGCGCATGATCGGCAAAGCCATCTCACACTATCGCATCGTTTCGCAGTTCGGTAGCGGGAGGGCGGGTTAAGTTGCTGCCCCCGCCATCAGGGGCGGCTCGGCGCATTCTGGGCGGCGCAGAACCACTCCCAGGTGCGCTTCAATCCTTCTTCAAATCCGAATCGTGGATTATAGACGAGCGCTTGCCGCGCTAGGGTAATGTCCGCTTGCGAATCGCGGATGTCTCCTTCGCGCGGCGCGGCGTATTTTGGAAGGGCGGGACGGCCCGCAATTTTTTCTAGCAGCGCGAGCGTTTGATTCAATGTGCAGCGGTTTCCGGTGCCGATGTTGAAGGCGAGACCGGGCGCGCCCTTTGCTTCGGCGGCGAGCAAATTTGCTTCCACAACGTTTTGGACGTAGACGAAGTCGCGCGATTGCTCGCCGTCGCCGTAGACAGTGGGTTGCATTCCCGCCAGGAGCGCCGCGCTAAACAGGGACAGGACGCCGGAATATGCGGAGCCGGGATCTTGCCTGGGTCCGAACACATTAAAATAACGGAGCGAGACAAACTCGAGCCCGTACAGTTCTTGAAACACGCGGCCATAGGCTTCGCCCACTTGCTTGGAAAGGCCGTACGGCGAAATCGGCGCGAGGGCTGTACTCTCTGGAATCGGAAGGGCAGAAGTTTTTCCGTAGACGGCGCAAGAGCTTGCAAACACCACGCGTTTTACTTTCGCGTCGCGCGCCGCCACCAGAACATTCAGCGTGCCGTTCACGTTGATGAGATTTGTCTCGATCGGATCTTTCACCGAACGCGGCACGGATGTCTGCGCCGCCAGGTGAACCACGCAATCCACTCCGCGGCACGCCTCGCGCAGGGCGTCCAAATTCGTGATGCTGTCTTGGATTAATTTAATTTTTGTTCTTACGTTGGCCAGGTTTGCGGCTTTGCCGGAGGACAGATCATCCAGCACCACGACGTCGTGGCCACGGCGCAGCAATTCATCCACCGTATTCGAGCCGATGAATCCCGCGCCTCCGGTCACCAAATACCTCATCCGTTCACTCCTCTCTGAGTAGGACGGGCTTCAGCGTGTCGCCTTTGCCCGAATTACCAAACCCAGACAGGCTGAAGCCCGTCCTACTCACGCGTCGCGGCACGCATCTAAACACCAGGCCCGACACAACTGGTTTCCGGGCGTTTTTTTCTGTACCCTGAATATAGCGTGCCCCCTGGGCGGCGTCACGACGTCTAAGTTTGCATGCTGGAAAGGGAGGGCGCGACCCGGCTTCGCCGCTCCGAACCGACCCATTGTTGAGGACACGCGCAAGGTTGCATCGCTTCGCTTCCGTTGCGCCGCTGCTGGCGGTGGCGCTGGCGCTCGCTTCCATCGGATTAGCGCAACAGTCCAAGCCTTCCAAGAAACACGCGAAACCTCCGGCGGCTGCCGCAGCGCCGGTTGCGGTTCCCGTTCCATTTCAACCGGGTGAAATTCTCGCATACCGCGTCTTGTTCTCAAAATACGCGCTGAATGCCGCCAGGATCGAAACCACCGTCGTCGAGCAGCGCAATTTCTTCGGGCATCCTGCCTGGCATTTCCGCGCTACCGCCCACACCATGGATACCACGCGCGCGCTGTTTGCCATTGACGACCAGTTCGACTCCTACACCTCCGCCCTCAATTTGTTTTCCCTGCAATACGAGATGTACCTTCACGAACAAGGAAAGGCACAAACGAATTTGTATCGCATGACGACCGATGGCGATCCGGCGCCGAGCGATGCCACCGCGGTTCGTGTAACCCCTGGAACGCGCGACGCAATTAGTTTTCTATATAATTTGCGCGCCGCGGATTGGCAGCACACGCCGGAGCTGCGTGTTCCCGTATTCGATGGCCGGCGTCTCTATGACGTCGTGGCCCGGATTGATACGCCGCAAGGAACCGTCACCGTTCCTGCTGGAAATTTCTCCGCTTTTCGAGTCGCCATCCGTTTGTTCGATCACGGCAAGGAAATGACCGACACGCGGTTTTGGCTGTGGATTACGCGCGAGGCAGCCCACACGCCTGTCCTCGTCGAGGCCGATATCCCAATCGGCACCGCGCGAATCGAACTCACGCATTTGCCTTGAGCGGGGGTTCGTCATTGCTTGCACCAAAACCCGCAGGATGAAGCCCGCGCCACAAAAACAAAAAGCCCGGCTCTGCTAACGAGAGCCGGGCTTTCTCATTCTATTTCTTGTTTGGATTAGTGCACCGGAGGCGGGCCCGCGGGCGCTGGCCCGACCGGCGGCAACAGACCCTTCTGTAGCCCAGCCGCGACCGGCCCGGGCTTCGAGAGCGCGATTTCGAGGGCCTCGTCAACCGTGTGCACGTAGTGAATTTGCATTCCCTCGAGCATGTGCGGTTGCAGGTCCTCTTTCAAGTTCGGCTCGTTCTCCGCGGGCAAAATCACCTCGCGGATTCCCGCGCGTTTTGCTCCGAGCACTTTCTCCTTGATCCCTCCGACCGGCAGAACGATGCCGGACAGCGAAATCTCGCCCGTCATGGCCACGCGCGGGCGGATGGCCCGGCCGGAGAGCAGACTCACCAGCGCGTTGACCATCGCCACGCCGGCTGAAGGACCATCCTTCGGCACCGCGCCCGACGGCACGTGGATGTGGATGTCCTGCTTCCGGAAAAAGTCGGGATCGATTCCGTAGCGTTCGGCGTTGGCGCGTACCCACGTCAGTGCTGCCGTCATCGACTCCTGCATCACCTCGCCCAGATGCCCGGTCATGGTGAACTGTTTTCCGCCTCGCATGCGGCTGGCTTCGATGAAGACGATGTCGCCGCCCGAGGGAGTCCAGACGAGTCCCACCGAAACACCGGGCGTCTTGACGCGTTCCTCGACTTCGCGTTCGGCGCGATACTTCGGCACGCCAAGCGCTTGGTGCACCACCTCGGGCGTCACCACGAGCTTCTGTGTCTTGCCCTCGGCGATGCGCCGCGCCTGCTTTCGGATCAGCGTGGCGATTTCGCGTTCGAGATTGCGCACGCCGGCTTCGCGCGTGTAGCTGTGAATGATCTCGCGCAAACCGTCGTCGGTGAAATCGATTTGCTCGCCCATCTTGATCCCGTGCTCGTTTGCCTGCTTGGGAATCAGGTACTTGTTGGCGATGTGGACCTTCTCGACCTCGATATAGCCGGCGAGCTCGATAATTTCCATACGATCGCGCAGCGGCTCCGGAACCGGATCGATCATGTTCGCCGTGGCGATGAACATCACCTTTGACAAATCGAATGGCACGTCCAGATAGTGATCGCGGAACGTACCGTTTTGTTCCGGGTCGAGCACTTCCATCAGCGCCGCCGAAGGATCGCCCCGGAAATCGCGTCCGAGTTTGTCCACTTCGTCCAGCATGAAGACCGGATCGTTGGTTTCTGCCCGGCGAATTCCCTGGATGATTTGTCCGGGCAACGCGCCGATGTACGTCCGGCGGTGGCCGCGGATTTCCGCTTCATCGTGCATTCCGCCCATCGAGATACGCACGAATTTGCGGCCCAGCGCCCGCGCAATCGATTTCCCGAGCGAAGTTTTCCCCACGCCTGGCGGCCCAAGGAAGCACAGGATCGGCCCCTTCATGCCGGGCTTGAGTTTCTTCACGGCCAGGTAATCGAGGATTCGTTCTTTCACCTTTTCCAAGTCGTAATGGTCCTCATCCAGGATGGCTTGCCCCTTGGGGATGTCGATCTCCTCCACGCCCGAGGATTTGGCCCAGGGAAGCGAGATCATCCATTCCAGATAGGTGCGCGCGACCATGTACTCGGCGGAAGCCGGAGTCATCTTCGCGAGGCGTTTCAACTCGCGGTCGCACTCCTTGCGCGCCTCCGCGGACATTCCGGATTTTTCGAGCTTTTCGCGCAGCTCGTCGATCTCGGCCTGGCCGTCGTCGGATTCGCCCAACTCTTTGTGAATCGCCTTGAGCTGCTCGCGCAACAAGTACTCGCGCTGGCTCTGGCTGACCTGCTCCTGCACTTGCTCCTGAATCTTGTTGCGAAGCTCCAGGACTTCCAGCTCCTTGGAGAGTTCGCGAATCAGGGTTTCGAGGCGGCGCCGCACATCGGCCGTCTCCAACAGTTCCTGGCGCAGCAACGTCGGAAGAGACGGCAAGTTCGCGGCGATGAAATCGGCGAGGCGAACCGGGTCTTCGATATTCAGTGCCGCCGTCTGCAAATCATCCGAGAGTTGCGGGGATCGCGCCACCACGTCGCGGAACAGTTCGCGGGCGTTGCGTTCCAGCGCCATCAATTCCGCGTCCTGCTCGCCGACGAGATCCGGCTGGATTTCCACACGAGCCGTGAGAAATGGCCGGAAGCTAACCAGCTCCACCACACGAATTCGTTGCAGCCCCTCCAGGAAAACAACCACGTTCCCGTTGGGCATCCTGACTAACTTGTGGATCTTCGCGGCCGTGCCAACTAGATGCAGGTCCGCAGCGGCGGGCTCTTCGATTCGGGGATCGTGTTGGGCCACAATTCCAAGCAGCTTTTCATCTCCGTGCAGGGAGTTCAGCAGGGCCAACGAACCCTCGCGCCCGACGGTCAGAGGCTGAACGCCTCCCGGAAACAATACGGTATCCCGAACGGGCAGAATCGGGAGCTCTTTCGGAATTGGAATCGACTTTTCGCTCATTGGGTCCCCCTTAAATTCCTAAGGCAAATAGGGTCACTAAGGCTCGACACTTAAGTTAGATGCAGGACCAACGCAAAAGATACCACGAAGAAACATAACGATTAGCAAGAATCTTTAGTGTGTGCCACTAAAGAGTTAGAAGTTGTCGCGTGAATATGAGAATCTTTGGTAAAACAATAAAAATAAGACTCTTAATAACAACACGACCCAGGTTCCGCATCGACGCCGCTCCCTATTCCTTCGCGCATAGCTCACATCGGCAAGAACAGAAACCTCGTGAGCCCGCTGGAATCGGGAGGCTGAATCTATGTAAAGCCGCCGGGGTAATGAATCCCCCGGTCTGATTCAGGGCTGGGAGATCGACCGCGCAAATTGGAGGGCGCTTTCGCGGTCATGGAGCCGTCCTTCGAGCTGGGCCTCCTCAACGGCCAGCAGGATTTCCCTGAATCGGGGTCCCGGGACAAGGCCCATGCCCTTGAGATCATCGCCTGTGACCAGCTTAGGGGGATAGACTTTTTCGGGGGGAGTTTCCAGAAGAAACCGCTGGACGAAGGTATAGGCCTCGAAACTTCCGTGGCTGGCCAGGCAATCCAGGCGGTGCAGTTCCAGGTGTTCTTCAAATCGCGGCAGGCGCACGAATCGCTTGAGCGTCGCGGTGCGCATCTGTGGGACGTCCTTGAAGCGGAGGTGATTGGCCACCAGCGTTTCGATCTGCTCGGTGTCCTCATTAGAGAAGCGCAGGGCGCGGCAGATGTGTTCGGCCATGCGTGCGCCGACCTCCACGTGGCCGTCGAAGCGGATACGCGTGCCCGGCCCCGTTGCTGGGGCAAAGGTTGGGGGCTTGCCCACATCGTGCAGAAGCACTCCCCAGGCCAGCGTTGGGGAGCAATTCGGCTGGAGTTTTTCGAGCATCATGCGCGTGTGAATCCACACGTCGCCTTCGGGATGGAACTGCGGCGGCTGCTCGACGCCCTTCATCCGCGCAATGTCCGGGAGCACAACGGCGAGCAGTCCCGTTTCGTCCAGCAACTCGAATCCGCGGCGCGCGGCGCCCTCGGTCAGCAGCTTGGTCAGTTCGTCGCGAATGCGTTCCGGGGAAACTTGCGTAATTTGCGCGGCGAGACTTCGAGCCGCCGCCATCGTTTCCGGCTCAATCCGAAAACCGAATCGCGCGGCAAACCGCACGGCCCGCATCATGCGCAATTTATCTTCCGCGAAACGCAACCGCGGATCGCCAATGGCGCGCACGATGCCCGCGCGCAAATCGGCGCGCCCTCCGACATAATCGAGGACTTCACTCGTCGCAGGATCCATCAGCAATCCATTGATCGTGAAATCGCGCCGGCGCACGTCTTCCTGCGGAGAATCCGAATAGATCACGTGGTCGGGATGGCGGCCATCGGAGTAGCCAATGTCGGAGCGGAACGTTGCCACCTCCACTTGCGCTTCCTCCTCAACCACCAGAATCACGCCGAATTTCGCGCCCACGTCGAGCCTGCGCGGAAAAAGCTCCTGAACGCGCCCGGGGCGCGCGTCCGTGCAAACGTCGTAATCCGCAGGCGCACGGCCCAGCTCCAGATCGCGCACGCACCCGCCCACGAGGTACGCCTGATTCCCGTGATGGCGCAGGGTCGCGCAGATCCGTTCGGCTAATTCGCGAGGAGTCATGCTTAAATTATGCGCCAGTCGGAGCGATGAACAAAGGATTCAGCGAATCCATCAGCAGGCTACTTTCAGATAAGAGGGCTTCAGGGGAGTTGGCGCTCTAGACACGCCCTGCTTGCCCCTGGAAACGTTAATCTCCAAAATCTTTCTATGCTTGTACTTGGCTTAAAAACAACAGCGATGAAGGCCGGGGCGGCCGTGTTCTGCCGGGCTATGCTTGCTATAGGGAAACCACGATGAGAAAGGAAATAATCGGATTGCTCACCCTTGCCGTCCTCGCCCTCGCTAGCGACATACGCGCCCAGGACCAGCCTATGAAGGTGAAGGGCGGCCATCAGCTAGGAGAACCCGCCGAGCAGTTCTTCGCCGAAGGTGAAGAGAAAGAGGTGCTCAGCGCGTGCTCGGCGCGGGATTTCAAGAGCTTGAAAAATACTATCAAACGTCATGCGAAGAAGGACTGCGACGACCTAGCTGACACACGCCAATTGGCGATGGGCGGCAAGCGTGAGGAGTACCAAAGTGGCGGCGACCTTTCCGAGATGCGGAAGGACACCTTCACGTTCGACGGCGGTCACCTCGTGAAGGTAGAGCTGCTCTACTCCTTTCCGAGCGCGGAGTTTAATTATCGCGGCCTCACGTTCGAGGATATCTTCGCGGGAGTAAAACAAGCCTACGGGCCACCCACGAGCGAGAGTACTAAGCCGATCCAAGACACCTATGGCGTGCCGTACCTCGCGCACCGTGAACTTTGGGTAGCGCCACAAGCCGCTATCCTCATCACCGAGGAGCCCGGGCCTCGCGGCTCGACGACTCTGGTCGCATTCACGCGTGCAGAGTACGACCGCTCGATGGCGGGCGGTGCGCCGAAGCCAGCCAATCCCGTGGAGTAACTCTCTCTCCTCACATCGCGGCGGGCGGCTTTGAACAAGAAGTTATCGGCGGGGCTAGTCCTGGAAAGTTGGGTTGCCGGACATGCCCGATTGCCGCATCCATCAGGCACAACGCGCCGTCTGTGTGAAGGCAAAGACGACGGAGTACGAACAGGAGTCGAGGCAGCCGTATCACAGCCGAGAAACGTTCTTATCGAAAAGTGACCGCTGCTGCGAACAGGGTGACTTCGATCTTCCAGAAACCAGAAGGAGCCGTGCGGGAGGTTAGGCCTTCCGATCGGACAATTTTCATCATTCTTCCTCTCCCCCGCGTGATTTTGTCATCGAGCCGCCGAATTGAATTTTTGAAAATCCGAAGCGGTCGCGCAAAGCGTCGGTGGCTTGGGCCAGGCGCTCGAGTTTTTCGCGGCGCGAGGCGTCGAGCAGGTCCAGTTGCTCGCCGCCGTGCGTGAACGAAGAGAGCGCCACGCCGACGAGTCTCACTTTTCGAGTGCGGTCGCAGTGGCGCTCGAATAATTTCTTCACGGTTTCAAACACGATGGGGTCGAAATGCGTGGGCTCGCGGAGCGTGTGGGCGCGAGTGATGGTTTCAAATCCCGCGTAGCGGATCGTGACCGTGACCACCCTAGCGCTCAGCGCCGCTTCGCGCAGCCGCTTCATCGCTTTCTGGCACAGCAGGCTGAGCGTCGAGTAGAGGGCGGCGCGGTCCTGCGTGTCCTCTGAAAACGTGCGGTTGTGTGAAATGGATTTCGGCTCGGCATCCACGAAAAATTCATAGGTGTCGCCGCCGCGCGCTTTGCGGTAAAGCGCCGTGCCCCAGCGGCCGAAATCTTGTTCGAGTTTTTCACGTGATGTCGCGGCAAGCTGTCCGACCTTTTCGATGCCCGCCGCTTTGAGAGCCGCTTCGGTGACTTTGCCGATTCCGGGGATGCGCCGCACGTCCAGAGGCGCGAGGAACGCTTCCTCGCTTTCGGCGGGAACCCATACCAAACCGCGCGGCTTGGCCTGATCGCTCGCCACTTTGGCGACGAGGCGCGTTCGTGCGAGGCCCGCGGAACACGGCAGTCCGGTCGTCGCCGTAATTTCGCGCAGCAACGCATCCGCGGCGGCAAGCGGCGGCCCGTACAGGCGCTCCGTCCCAGCGAGGTCGAGATACGCTTCGTCCACCGAAGCCATTTCCACGACCGGGGAATATTTTCCAAGGATCGCCGCGACTCGGTCACTCCACTCGGAATAGAGATGGTGCCGCGGCTCGAGGAACACCGCGTGCGGGCACAGACGTCCGGCCGTGCGCAGCGGCATCGCCGAGTGAATGCCATATTTTCGCGCCTCGTAACTCGCCGTGGAGACAATGCCGCGCTGATCCGGCTGGCCGCCAACGACGACGGGTTTGCCGCGCAGCTCGGGCCGGTCCAGCAGTTCGACCGAGACGAAAAATGCGTCCATATCAACGTGCAGGACCGAAGTTGAGGAAGTGTAGGAGGTGGAGGAAGTTGAGGACGAAGAATCCACTGCGGCGGAATCGCGCTTGGCCCGGAAGGTGGCGAGCTTCGGCATGGCTCGTGGCCGCTACTATACACCCAGGCGAATATAGAGCGAAGAAGAAGCTGTGCGGAAACTCAGTCATCGAGTCCGCTCAAGGCCCCGCCGGCCCAAGATGGAGTGCTCGCACTCTCGCGCCTCGAAAACTCACATGCTAGGATGGGTTAGAGGAGTGGTTCCCCGTGGGAAAAATCTATTCGACGATTGACGACTTCGTCAGGGAATTTATCGAAGCGCAGCCGCTTTTCTTTGTGGGGTCGGCGCCGCTCGATCCCGACGGTCATGTGAACGTATCGCCGAAAGGACTCGATACTTTGCGAATCCTGGGGCCTTCGACCATTGCCTATCTGGACCTGACCGGCAGCGGGATTGAAACAGTTTCTCATCTCAAAGAGAACGGCCGGATCGTCTTGATGTTCTGCAATTTTCAAGGGGCGCCGAAGATTCTGCGCCTGTACGGCCGAGGCCGGGTGGTCGAGCTGGGGCATCCTGAATTTCAGTCTCTTGCGAACCGCTTCCCCGTGCATGAGGGTGCAAGAGCAGTTATTTTGATAAAAATTTCGCGCATCGCCGATTCCTGCGGATTCGGCGTGCCGCTTCTTCAATACGAAGGACAGCGCAACCAGCTTTCCGCATGGTCTCAAAAACTGGGACCCGCGGGGCTCGAGAAGTACCACCGGGAAAAGAATAGCAGCAGCATTGACGGCGTTCCGGGCCTCGAAAAACCGGCGGATGAAATTTAAGCGGCACAATCGCCGGTTCCCCATACGTTGACTCCTCCGGCACTGCGGAATCCCAGGCCGGCAGGGAAACCATGTCTAATTATTGTAAATTCTCCCTCGCGTTGGCAAAAATTCCCGCTATTTCCGCGGTGTTTCGCGCGATTTGTGCGCCCTTCCGCTGCGCCAAAATTTGTCAAAGGCGATTTTGGTGACTAAAGAGGCAAGATGCGAAGTCTTCTCAAACCGCGTATTCCGAGCAATCCCGATCAAATCACCGGAATTCGTAACGCAGGTTGCCTTTTCTTTCCGGCCTGGAGGGAGTTGTGGCACATGACCTGCTCCCTTCCATGCACTCAGCCGTACACAAACATTGAACTGGGGGCCAAGGCCATGTTTAAAAGTTCCATCTTGCATATTCAAGATCTGGGAACGGCGGAGGAAAGACTTTGGCGCGCCGTCATTACAAAATCTCTGGAAGAATGGATCTGCGGGCCGTTGAGTTTTAGCCGCAAAGCGGAGCAATTCCTTTTTGAAGACAAGAAAGATTTCAAGGCGGTTTGCTCCTCCGCGGGAATGGATCCGGAACGCTTGAGAAAACGGCTCCAAACCATACGCGCCCGCGGCATCCAAAAAGAAAGTCTTCCATTCCGGGTACGAACTCACAAAAGGTTAAGCCTTCCGCAACCTGCCAGTTGGGGCCAAAAAGCGTTCGGGGTTTAATACCGCCCTTGGCGGCCAATCGCTCTTGCAATTTGTTCCGGCAATTCTCCCTGCAGTGCCATGAGAGCAACGCGAACGAGGGCCGCGACGCTGATCGCCTCGCGGATCTCTCCTTGCTTGACGCGATCGACACCATCCCAGAAGGGCACGCGCGCAATCTGCAGCTTTTCGGTTTCATCCGGCTGCGTGGGCGCTTCGGAAAGTTCCCACGCGAGGAACGCCGTGCTGCGTTCGTCTGACACGCTGTTGGAAAGGTCCATGCCCAGAATTTGGGCCCAGCGCCGGGAGGCAAGACCGCATTCCTCGCGGAGTCCCCGCTGCGCGGATTCGAGAGCCGTGACCGAATGCGACCCGCCACCCTCGGGAATTTCCCAACCGTAGGCGCGAAGCGGAAACCGGTACTGCCCCACCAAAATAACATTGCCATTTTCGTCGATCGGGACGACGCCCGCGGCTTGGTTCTTGAAATGAACCGTCCCGCACACGCCGGCCCGCCAGATGGACGCAATACTTCGTGGTGCACCACGCGAATCCAATCGTTTTGGTACACCGTCGCACGCGACAATACAGACCAGGGATTTTTCGTCTCATCCATGTTTTCTCCGTTCGGGCAACATGCTAACGCAGAAGATTTAGGAAGCGGAGGAAGTGAAGGAAGCGAAGGATGCGAATAAGCGCTGCTATTTCATTGATAGGAATCAATTGGAATGGCGCCGCGCGGATGCCACGCGTGAAATTCCCGCAAGATCGTTGGTGATGGTGACGCTGGTCCACTCAGGAGCGCCGAGTAGACGCGACGCGTGTTCTGAGGAGTTATGACCTAGCTCCAGCACGAGTATGCCGCCGGGTTTGAGCAACGTTGCCGCTTGCGCGATCAGTGGCGCGTAGATTTCCGTGCCGGCTTCGCCGCTGAAAAGCGCGACGGCAGGCTCATGTTCGCGGACCTCACGCGGCAGCGTCGCCGCTTCCTGGCGGGCGATGTAAGGCGGATTGCTGGCGATGAGATCGAGGTGCGGTGACTGGTGACTGGTGATTGGTGACTGGTGTTGGAGCGCATCCATCAGATTGCATTCGACGAAATCGATGCGCGAAGTGACGCCGTGGCGCGCGGCGTTGCGTCGCGCGACTTCGAGAGCGGGGGCGGATATGTCTGTGGCGATGATTTGCGCGGCGGGCAATTCGTGCGCCAGCGCGATTGCGATGCAGCCGGAGCCGGTGCCCACGTCTGCAATCCGGAAAGATTCCTTACGACGCAGTGAGCCGATTTCAGGCCCGATCCCAAGGCGTTCGAGCGCAACTTCAATCACATGCTCGGTTTCGGGCCGTGGAATCAGGACGTCGGGCGTGACTTCGAAATTCACGCCCCAGAATTCCTGATGGCCGGTCAGGTGCTGCGTCGGGACTCCCCTTGCCCGCTGTGCGATCAGAGAAAAATATTGCTCGCGCTTTGCGGTGTCGAGTTCTCCTTCCAGATGCGCGTAGAGCCATGCACGGTCCTGCCCGAGCGTGTGCATCAAGAGAAGTTCCGCGGCCAGCGCGGCGGAGGGCACACGTTCGCGCTCGAGGTGCGCAATTGCGTCACCGAGAGCGGAGCGGACGTCTTTGGTCGCCTTGCCCTGAGCGGAAACGTGGGGTGACTGGTGGAGCGTCATTTTTCTCATTCATTCAATAAACTGGCGCAATTTCTCTTACCCGCCAAGGCTCGTTGCGAAGGCAGCCGCGGTAGCACAGGCTTCAGCTTGTGGGGTTTGGTCGGAGCACGATCGTTCCTGCAGCAACCAAAACCCACAGGCTGAAGCCTGCGCTACTTTTACGCCTCAACCAACTCCTGCTTCAAGCGCTCGGCCTCGTAGTGCGTCATCAGCGCGTCGACGAACGGGCCGAGCTTGCCGTCCATCACTTCGGTTTGCTGGTGCAGCGTTAGGCCGATGCGATGGTCGGTCACGCGATTTTGCGGAAAATTGTACGTCCGAATTTTTTCGGAGCGGTCGCCGGTCTTGATCTGTCCAAGCCGCTCGGCGGCGATGGCTTCATGCTGCTTGGCCTGCTCCATTTCGTACAGGCGCGCGCGCAACACGCGCATGGCTTTCGCGCGATTCTTGATCTGCGATTTTTCGTCCTGCTGCGAAACGACCATCCCAGACGGAATGTGCGTGATGCGCACGGCCGAATACGTCGTGTTCACCGACTGCCCGCCCGGGCCGGACGAGCAGAACGTGTCGATGCGCAGGTCCTTCGCTTCGATTTTGATGTCGATTTCGTCGGCCTCGGGCAGCACCGCGACCGTCGCCGCCGAGGTATGAATGCGCCCCTGCTGCTCGGTGGCCGGCACGCGCTGCACGCGGTGCACGCCGCTTTCAAACTTCAGCTTCGAGTAAACTTTTTGCCCCTGAATCGACGCGACCACTTGCTTCAAGCCGCCCAGCGAGCTCGGCGAACTCTCCAGGATTTCCACTTTCCACTTCTGCGTTTCCGCGTAGCGCGAATACATGCGGAACAGTTCGCCGGCAAAAAGAGCGGCTTCATCGCCGCCCGTCCCCGCGCGGATTTCGACGATCACGTTTTTCTCGTCGTTCGGGTCCTTCGGCAGCAGCAGGAATTTCAGCTCGCGCTCGACCGCTTCCTTGCGCTCGGTAAGATGCTTTTCTTCGTCCTGCGCGAGCACCTTCATTTCCGCGTCGTCCGCTTCGAGGGCCATTTGTTTGGCTTCCGCCAGGCCTTTGTCGAGCTGCTTCCACTCGCGATATTTTTCGACCATCTCGGAAAGCTCCGCATGCCTGCGCGCAAGCTTCTGGTAATTCGCCGAATCGTTCAGAATTTCCGGCGAAGAAAGCTCCGCGGTCATTTCCACGTAGCGGTGTTCAATCTGGTCGAGCTTTTCGTACAGCGTTAATCCTGCCATGGCTTGCCCCTTTCAAATAGAATTCCAATCGGAATGAGAGCTTCGTTTCGAGAGAACAGATTCGTGCGGCGACCCCGCGTGGCGGGATCCGGTAGAGGTTGCGGCTAATAAAATGCGGAGAGCATGTTCGTTTCGAGTATCAGGATAATCTCAAATTGATCGAAAAGCAAATGTGACCGCGTGACGGCAGGGTCTTGAACATGTGCTTCTCTTTCTTTTTGAAGATTACTTAAGGTATATCATATTTGAGCATCTCAATTGCTTAGGATTTGTATGAGGCTCCCGTGCCCGTTTTCCTTGAAAAGTTCGCATTCCCAGTACTCGTCGGAGTGTTCATTGGAGTGATTGTGCTCAACCCGCTGAAACTTGATAGGCAGCAACAATTCTCACTCGGCATCGCGATCCTTGCACTCGCTTACTTCGCCGGACATACAGTCTTTGAAACGACCAATAGGCCTCAGAAAGCGGGAGAGTCTTCAGGGCAATCTTCTTCAGGCGTTCCGATTCCGGCGACGCCCCCTTCCCCGCAAGCACAAGTAAGAGTATTCACCAGCAAGACCGTCCGAGAATTGCTTCTCCAATACGAGGGCAGCACAATACTTCAGGCCGATAGTCTAATGAAACCATATAAGGGACAGTGGATTGAGGTGAAAGGGTCTGTGTTGCAATTAATACCCGACGCTTCAGGAGTCACAGTCGTAGCCAAATCTCAGCCAAGCGACCTGATCAACGCCAGATTCGATAAGAAATGGGAGTCGGCCCTCCTGCGCCTCAAAACCGGTGACGTTGTCACAATTCGCGGGAAGATCGGCGAGACGCAAAACGGCCAGCAACTCTACCTATTGGAGTGCGATTTCTAATCGTACGTCGCACCAACGTACTTTTGACCCTGCCCATTCGACATTGCGAGTAAGTATGTTCGGTATATCATAGGCGTGCGATTGTGCATCAGCATGAATCAACCCCTATCCATCCCGGGTGTCACTGCGTCGAATATCGACGGCGAACTGCTGTGGGGCTTCTGGTATCCCGCTCTGCGCAGCGACGAACTTCGCGGGCGTGCGCTTGAGACCGCTACGCGGCTCGAAATTCCACTCGTGCTTGGGCGCGACGCCGCGGGAAAAGCGTTCGCGCTGCGCGATGTGTGCCCGCACCGCGCGTTTCCTCTGTCCGCCGGACGGTGCGACGGGCAGACGGTCGAGTGCACGTATCACGGCTGGCGCTTTGACGCGCACACAGGACAGTGCCGCGAGATTCCCTCGATCACCGCGGAATCCAAGCTCCAGTGCGACCGCATCTATGCGGGCAGTTTTCCGTGCGAGGAGCGCGACGGCTACGTCTGGGTGTATCTGGCAAATCCTGAGGGTCGCGCCGTCTATCGCACGTCGGTCACGCCCGTTCCGGAACTGCCGAAATTCAGCGAGCGCTACCGCATCGCGCATCTCACCGCCGACCTCACCTGCAGCATGGACACCGGCATCGTCGGCCTGATGGACCCGGCGCATGGTCCCTTTGTGCACCAATCGTGGTGGTGGCGCAGCCGGCGCAGCATCCGCGAAAAGCAGAAGACTTTCGAGCCGATTCCGGGCGGTTTCCGCATGAGCTCGCACGCGCCTTCGGCCAATAGCGGCCCGTACAAGCTGCTGCGCTTTTACGGCGAAGAGATCACGACACAGATCGATTTTGTCCTGCCGAATGTGCGGACGGAGCAAGTGCGCTGCGGCGCGTACTGGTTCACGAACCGCACAACGGTCACGCCGATCCGGCGCGATCTGTGCCGCCTGGATTTTGTCGCGGCGTGGAATTTATTTCGCTGGTTTCCGGTGACGCCGTTCTTGCGATTCTTCGGCAAACGCTTCATCGCGCAGGATCAAGACGTGATCGAGCGGCAGCAGGCGGGCCTGAAGGTGCAACCCCGAATGATGCTGATCGATGACGCCGACCGCCAGGCGCGCTGGTATTTTCAGTTGAAGGCGGCGTATCTCGCGTCGCAGCAAACGGGCGCGCCGATGGCGCATCCGCTCGATGGGCCGGTGATGTTGAAGTGGCGCAGTTAAAGTAGCACATCTCTAACAAAGTCGGCCGTGTCAAGGGGAATCGAGCGCTGGGAATGAACCTGATTGGGCGCACCCCAAGTATCTCGCTTCCCTGGTTGATTCTCGTGAGGGACCGAGTGGTCTTCGCTGGTGAATTTTTGTGTCCAAGCCAGGCTCGGGCCCCATTGCGTTCCTCAATTCGGTGTACCCACCAAACATCTCTCCGATCATTTCAGACCATGAGGAGTTATTCGATCTCCCCGCAACTCGGGGAGGCGGGTGGCCTCATCAGACTCCCGGTCAATACAGCATGACCACTGTGCTACTCAGGCATTCCCGCATGGGGACACCGTTGTTCTGCCCGCCGGCAGAACTCGGTGTAATCGATCTGGTCGCGCATCATGATCCACAGCCGAATGCCCAGCTTTCGCGCTGTGGCCACCACCGCCTTGCCCAGACCTTTCTGCACCAACTTGCGACGATAAAACTGTTTCAACCGCGCATCCTTGCGTGCCGCCGCTCGCGCCGCTTCCACCCACAACAACCGCAGCAGCGGATTGCCCTGCTTGCTTAAACTTCCGTTCCGCTGTTTGCCGCCGCTGGAGTGTTCGCTGGGAATCATCCCCACGTAACTGGCCACCGCTTTGGCGTTGGGAAATCGCCGCGCGTCTCCCAAGAAGACTTCCGTGGCCAGCGCTGTGGTCGGTCCCACGCCCGGGTGGCTCAACAACAACCGTGCCCCGGCTCGCTGCTCGGCCTGCTCCCGCACCGCTTGATCCAGCTGTTGCAGGCGCTGGTTCAGTTCCTGACGCAGCTCCTGCAACTGCTCTCGCCGCGTCGCCGCAAATCCGGCCAGCGATAGTCCCTTCAGTTCCTGCTGGCCGGCTTGGCTCCACAGTTTGCTGCCGCGCCGCAATCCCTGGCTCAGTGCCAGCCCTTGCAGCCCGTTCTGCGTCATCACCCGCATCCGCACCAACTGGTGCCGGTGCTGCAGCAACGTCCGCAGATCCCTCTGCTCGCTCGTCGGCAGCCAGATCTGCGGAAACCGCTTCTCCACCAGCAGCCGCCGAATCAACTCCGCATCGCGCCGGTCGTGTTTTTGCTTCCGTGTCTCCGCTTTGCGAATCGCCGCCGGATGCCCCACTCGGTACTCGATCCCCAACTCCTCCAGCAGCCGCAGAAACCAGAACATCGATCCCGTCGCTTCCAACCCGACCAGCACCGGCTTGGGCAGCGCGGCGTAAAACTCCCGAACCGCCTCGCCTTCATGCGCCAGCGTCTTTTCGGTCACTTCCCCCGTCTCGATGTCCACCATCGAAATCGTCTGTTGTCGCGCATGCAAATCGCATCCTATAATTCGCATCTCGGCCTCCTTCGACCCGAGCCTCTGCGCCTTGGACAGCACACAGTTTACTCGGATCGTCGTGAGGCCGACTTCGTTATGTCATCAGACTTCAGTCTGTGGGGGTTCGTCAGCGAACCCAGGCCGAGCGCGACAGCCAAGATCAAATGGAACCCCACAGACTGAAGTCTGTGCTACTTTGCCCCGCTTTACGATTCCGCTTTTTGCGAAAAGGCTCGGTGAATTAAAAATAGAACTGAAGCATTGAGGGCAGCCACCGGCAAGCCGAGCAAGGCGTGGTGTTCGGCAATCCCGCGGGCGCCGAGAAAAAGGAAAACGGCGATTTGGCGTCCCGCGCCTTGCAGTCCAGCGGCGTCTGTTGCGCGTGACGCCCAGCGCACTCCCCACGTCATTGGCAGAGCGAGAATGACTCCCGCCAGGGCCCACTGCCAGAGGTGTTCGCCGTGCAGCCGACGCATGGAGAGCCGCAGCAAAAACGCAAACACTACCGAAAGAAACGCGCAAAAAATCAAGACCAGGAAATACATCATGATGATCGCGGCGCCCGCACCGGAGGGACCGATCCCCATTCCCTCGGGCGAAGCCCGCTCCTGCAAGTACATCGCGACCGTCAGAAACAATCCGCCGCAGATCCACGAGGTGAGGTAATAGACGAGGCTGCCGCGGCGCGTCATCAGGGTTTCAGACGCGCGGCGATCAAATTCGCCGCTCGATTTTCGGAAATTCTTGCCAGACCTTCACGCCGCAGAAGTGCGAGCCTTCGGTGCAAATCGGCGTAGCGATCCCGGCGCGGATGTAGCACGGCGGCCCGAGGTAGCGTCCAAGCGAAGGAAGCGCCACGCGGACCTGCTCGACCTCCTCCATCGAGGCCTGGTAAATCTCCTCCTGCGCGTTGAAGCAAGTGCGCATCGTCCACTTGTGCAGCAGGTGGAGAAGCGAGCCGGTTTCGACGAGGCGAATGGCTTTCGCATTCGGCAGCAGGTAGAGCGCGATTTCGCGGGGCGCGCCGCGATCGAGCAATTCGTTTTTCGCCGCCCAGGCGCCGGCCATCGCGCGTTCGTAGACTACGCGCGCGCGCGCGTTTCCGGCGATCAGCATTGGGACGACGAAGTCCGGCGAGCGCGTGTCGGTAAGCATAAGCAGCGGCCGCGAACCGGGCACCATGCGGTGCCGCTGGTCCTGGCTGTCGGCGGTGTGGCTGATTTTTTTCGCGAACGTGAAATTCGCGTGTTGCAGCGCGCGCATGATGGGCGCGTGCACGCCGATATTGAGCGTTTCCAGGCGATACGAGTTGCGCGCCGGGTTGAGCAGCCGGTCGATTGCTTCTTCATCGGAGCACGCGCTTTCGGTGAGGCCCAGCACGGCGCGATAAGCGTCCGCGACAACGCGAGGCGCGTGCGGCGAATAATCGGTCAGCAGCGAGACGCGCCCGTTGAGGCGCGCATCGAATTCCCGCGCGAAATCTTCTTCTCGAAGCTCGGGGTGAACGCCTTGCGCCGCAGAGCTGCCCGCGGAGTTGGCGTGCGACCACTCCGGCATTTCTTCTTGCTCCATCGGCGCGTTATCAAAGCGGTCGAAAAACTGCGGATCGATCTCGCGCACGCGCGCGACCATCTCACCAATCACTGCGCGCGCCTCGGCAGGCGTATCCGACGCCGCGGCCATGCGCCACAGCCGATGCAGCACGATGCCGGAAAGCGTGTGCACCATGGTCGTCGCCGCCGCGACGGGCAAGACATATCGCGCAACTTCGATCGCGCGTTTCTCGGCTTGCCGGTCCACTTTTTGCACGCGCTTGGCGTGCGACATGGGGCCGATGTGCCAAATGTCGCTGAGAATTTCCCGGGCGTCACCTTGCAAGAGCGCGGTCAGCTCCCGGTAATGACCCCATGCGCGCGCAATCGCGTCTTCGTAAATCGCGCGCTCCTCCGGGCCGAACCCGGGTATTGGTGGAGGCAAATAGGCCAGCGCGTGATCCAGGCGCACGTAGCGCTGGCTCTGCTGCTCGGAGTTGTAGAACGGATGCGCGTGCAGGAAGGACCAGACGAATTGCCGGCTGACGTTTTCGAGGCCAAATTCAAAGTGCGCGTGCTGGTAGACCGTGTGATGGCCGCCGTAAAACGTGGATGCCCCGATTTGCAGGCGCTGCTTGTCGGTGATTTCTTCCGGCCCGATGAGGCGCGGCGCGTAGCAGGTGCGCGCCGCGGCGATGGCCGAATCATAGGGATGCGCGAAGTGATTGCGCAGTGTGACGCGTGACGCGGCGGCTTCAAACGGCACGCGATCCGGCTGCGGGGAAGTCATCGGTTGAGCGGCCATGTCTCGCGCGACATTCTACACCGCTGCGCAAAATAGGAATAGCCGCGCGCAGGTGTGGATGCGAATCTTCTTATCGCTTTTTCTTGTTGGCTTCTTTGATGGCTTGCTGCACTTCGGCAGCCTTCTCGTATTTCTTGGTGAAGCGCTCGACGCGGCCGGCCGTATCGACCAGCTTCTGCTTGCCCGTGAAAAAGGGGTGGCAATTTGAGCAGATTTCGACGCGCAGGAACTCCCCCTTCATCGTCGAACGCGTGGGGAACGTGTGCCCGCAGGCGCAATGCACGGTTACCGGGTGGTAGTCCGGATGAATGTTGGGTTTCATGGAAGGTCTCCCGCCGGCTGGCCGGTCTGCGCGGCTCCCGGTCATGCGCCGGGGCTACAGTCGCGTCGCTTGGTCAGCGGACAATTTTCTATCATACGTGATTCGTGAACCCCTGCCAACATGATATACATGCGGGCTGGGAGTTCGTTTGGATGCTCAGCCGGGTACGAACGATTCAACGATGAAAGACCAACTTGCCGGGAGGTGGGGAAAATGCCGATCCAATCGAAAGGGAATTCCATGAGATGGCTGTTGCTTCGAATGGGGGCAGTCTTAATTCTGGCTTCATGCGGCCTTGCGGGGCAGGCGCTCGCTCAGGAGACGGGTGCGCACGATAGGATCTATGTCGTGACGCACGTCGATATCATCCCGCCCGAGGCGGCCGCTGGCACAAAATTGGTCCAGCAATATGTTACGGATACGCGCAAGGACCCGGGCATCGTGCGAGTGGAAGCCAGTGCGGAAATCTCGCGCGGCAATCATATCTCGATCGTCGAAGTCTGGCAGAACCAGAAAGCCTTTGACGAGCACGTAGCCGCCGCGCACACACGCCAGTTCCGCCAGCAAATTGATCCCAAGCTCGGAAGCCCTTACGACGAGCGCCTTCACCGTAGCCTCGAATAGCGCTCGATTCTGCTTGTGTCCTATTCACGGAAAAGATAGGGTTTCGCCAGTGCGTGTCGAGATTGTCGAGGAGGCCGAAGGCAAGGCGCCGGCTCCGGTGTTTCCGCCGGAGGAAAACTATTTGGACCTACGCGCGAATCCCGAGGAGATCGAACGAATAGCCGACGCGCGGCAATACCTGCCGCTCCGGAATTTCCTAATCTCCGTAAACGGAGAGGAGTCGATTTTCACCACGGCAAGCGCTGCCACAAAATCCGATTTGCCGGCTGCTGTTTCCGCCGGCCCTGCTTACGAATTTGCGTCGCAGGCAAGAATCGTGTTTGCGGCGCCCTCTCTCAATTGGGAGCGGAAAAATTATGTGGGCCTCAGTTCCGGTTTGAAAGAGCTTCTCGAGCAAGACACGGCGGACGCTGTCCGCGCGGTGCTGCGGATTTCTCCTTGCGATTTCACGGCTGAAAACCGGCGGGGATTTTGCCTGAGCATTCGCCTGGTAGCGGAAGGCAGCTCGGCGCAGCAGGCGGAGTTGCGGTGGGGATTGGGACTGGCCCGCGTACAACAGGCTCTTCTGTTCCGATCTCGCGCACTGAAACAACCAAGCGCGGAATAAATCTTGCGCGCAGGTTTCTACTTCCTTCAGGTCACAAAAGAACAGCCCATGCGCGTCACGCCAGAGTTTCCAAGCTTTTGATAAACGCGGCGCAAGCTGACGCGCACGGGAGGCAGAATCGGCACGTGCAGCACGGCGTGAAAGGCTTCGCCGAATTCCTCCGGACGCGAAGTTTCCAGAGCGATTCCGCCATAGCCCAAATCCAGCACGCGGGCCGTGCGTTCCACTCCCTCGCCGATCAGAGCATAGGCATGCGTGTTCGCCAGAGAAACACGCTCCCACCGCCGCTGCTCCGCACCTGGTTTTTTCACATCCGCGATCGGAAGTGGTTGGACGGAAGGCGTAGCGGGAGGCGCAACTTCTTGCTTTGGTTCCGGGACTTCCGGACGTGAGCTCGTTCCGCCCGCCGGCGTCGGCGAGCGCGTTCCATTCTTGAGCTGATAAAGCCTCTCATCGGCGACGCGGATCAGAACTTCCTGCAACTCGCCATCTTCGGGATAGGCGGCCAGACCATAATCGAGCGCCAAGGGAATTCCTAAATTTAGAGGCTCGATGGAAATTGAGTACGCGGCGCGCAAGCGGCGGCTCAATGCGGCCGCCTGTTCCGTGTCGGATTGAGGAAGCAACAGCGCGAACTCATCTCCACCGATCCGAAACGCATAGTCTGAAGTACGCAGGGATTTACGCAGCGTGGCCGCCGCCATCTGGAGCAGCGCATCCCCTTGCGGATGCCCGAACCGGTCATTCACTTCCTTGAATCGATGCAGGTCAAAGACGACAAGCGCGAGTTTGTGGGTATAGCGGATCGACCGGTTGAGTTCTTTCTCAAAGTAGTCCTCGAAAAAACGCCGGTTATAAAGAGTCGTCAAGGGGTCGGTCGTGGCATTGATTTGAAGCTTCCGCAGTTCCTCGTACTCCATCAGAATCGGCAAACGCAACTGGCCAGCGGACGCCAGCACATCCAGCAGGGCTGCCTGCAACGGGATTCTTTTGCCGATGCTTTCGGAAAGTTCGCGTTTGCGCGCCAGTGCCTGGTCCCAATAATCAAGACTTTGCGTTTCCGTCAGGTCAATCTGCGCGATCGAGCGGAAAAACCGCTGCAAGAATTGCCCGCGGCTGGGCCGGTCCAAGGTGTCGAGCGTATCCGTCAAGAGCTCGAGGAAAGACTCCTCGGCGGACCAACGTGGTGGGTTGGGGTCACCAGTTTGCGGCATTAAGAATACCGTTAAATTTCCAGGATACCCCAACGCGGGACGGGCGTGGAGATCGAGTACGTAGAAGCATGTGCACGGGAACTGCCATAGGCCGTGCACCAGCCCGGATAAATCTATTCCTTGTAATACATTGAGCCTTAGAGAGTAAGAACTTCCTGGCCCGTCCAAAATAATAACGGTTGGACGCACTTGGGGGCAAGATGCAAATGTTTGCATACTCTTTGGGGATATTGTGTTACCACTGTTTCCCTTCGAAGCATTTCCCGACCCCTAATCCAGTGCCTTCAAAAATTCAACGCCCAATAAATGAATTCCGTCCGCGGAGCGATGGCGGCGCACGCGTGCCGGAATGGGAGGAGTTTCTGACGGCAGCGTCGCAGAGGGAGAAGGCGGGGCTGGAATCGTCAAATTTACGACCTGATTCATGCGCATCGCGCGAGGGCTGGCAAGATACGCCCCGTTAGCGCTGATATCAAGCGTCTTGGTGAGGTCGAGAAATTCCAATCCGGCTGAGTCCGTCCCTCGGACGAACATTGGAATCTGCACGTGAATCCGCTGCGAACGCCGGCGCTCAGCGGGGGTTAAGCGCATGCTTTTTCTTTCCGAGATCAAATTTTTTTTGGGAAAGTAATTTCCCAGCCTCAAAAGACTAGTACTTTGGAACTAGTACCCTGAAATGAGGAGCACATCGATTGCCAGCAATCTCGAAAAACACGCAGACCACAAGTTCTTATTATACAATCAGTTGCGCGTGTCTCCGAAACTGTACAAAACGCTTTCCACATCCTTTCCACCCTAATGAGGTGAGTAGTTTACTACAATTGTGCAAAATAGAACCCATTTACCATTGACACCGCGACTGGGTTTTGACAGTATCCGGTTGGTTTCCCGCATACAAACCGAAGTGAATCAAATGGAATTCACCGCTTTCCCCAAAGCGGACAAGTGTCCCGAGGAGTGCCAGTTGAGACGCGGTCCTGTTACCGAATTGCCGGCCAATGAAGCGATCCCCGCGAGCGTGATCGCAGGTCTTCTCGACTTGCTGGAACAGCCAATTCTGATTTCCGACCGGTCCGGCCGGATTCTGCAGGCTAACGCTCGAGGGAAAAAGCGTCTGGCGTTTCACGGTTTCCCGTTTGAATCGAATTTGAATCTGTTTTCGGACCTGCTGCGTATCCATCCCAACGTGATTGCGAACCGAATCGAGGCGGGAGAACATCAGTTCGATTCGAAATTCGATTGCTGCGGCGGCGCGGCTCTCGCCCGCGTCCAGTGGCTGCCGGAAGCGGACTGGCTGCTCGTGCGGATAGAAGACGTGGAAAAGCGCGCGATCCAAGGCCAGGCCGCGGCCACGCAGCATACCGTGCAAGAGCTGCTGCAGGAACGGGAGATCACTTATCGCAATCTGCTCGCCGCCTACTTGCGACTCCAGGAAGTCAACCGTCAGAAGACAGTATTTCTGGCGTCCGCCGCGCACGAATTGAAGACCCCCCTCGCCGTGATCAAAGGGTATTACGATTTGCTCCTTTCGGGTTCGCTTGGCAAGCTGACCGACAAGCAGCGGGACATCCTGCAGGAATCGAAAGAAAGCTGCGAGCGTCTGGTCCGCCTGGTTTCCATGTTCCTCAATTATTCGGCCCTGGAGAGCGGCAAGCTGGTCCTGCATCTGCGTGAAAATGACCTGCGAGATTGCCTGAGCGAGTTGGCGACGCGCTGGCACGAGGCGTTTGTGCGCAAGCACGTCCGGCTCGATACGATTCTGAATACCGACATCCCCATTTTCAAATTCGATTACCAGAAAGTGCAGCAGACCGTTGCCAACCTGCTGGATAATTCGCTGAAGCACACGCCTGCGGGAGGGAATGTCACGTTCCGCGCGGAACTCTACTTCTGGGAACGCCGGTCGGCCGAGGAAGTACAGACCCAGGATCGCCGGCACGAACGCATCCAGCATCCCAATTGCATCAAGGTATCCGTATCGGATTCCGGTCCTGGGATCGCATCCGAGCATCACCAGGAGATTTTCGAGGATTTTGTGCGCGTGGACCGCACCTCCTCGGGAATGGGTTTGGGTCTCGCGATTGCCAAACGGCTGGTACAGGCGCATCGCGGCAAAATTTGGGTGGAGAGCGAACCGCGGCGGGGCTGTACCTTTACGTTCCTGCTGCCGATAGACAACGCATGATGGAATTCTGGAAAGATGAAGGTGAGGCAAATGGCTGAAAAGGAAAGAATCCTGGTTGTGGACGACGAACCCAGTATACGAAAGTATCTGGGCACACTGCTCGAAGTGGACGGTTATCAGGTTGAAACCGTGACCTCGGGACCGGAGGCGATTAAGAAGATCGAAGCCGGTGACCGTCCGGACTTCATCATTCTGGATATCCTCATGCCGGAATTGAATGGGCTCGAGACCTTGAAGCAGCTCATGCAGATCGACCGGTCGTTGAACGTTGTCATGCTTTCCTGTTCCAACGAAGTGGGCACCGTCGTCGAGGCCATCCGCCTGGGCGCGCAAGATTACCTGACCAAACCGTTTGAAAAAGCCGAGCTCGACGTGGCCATGCTGAAGTGCCGGCAAAAACAGCAGCTGCGCGCGGAAAACAAAGCGTTGCGAGAATACTGCGACAAGATCACGGAAGACTTGTGCTTCCTGGCCGCCAGTCCACAGATGGTGAGGATTCGCCAGCAGATCCTGCAGATCGCTCCCGTCGACGTCCCTGTGTTCATTTATGGGGAGAGCGGAGTTGGAAAGGAAGTTGTAGCGCGCATGATTCATATGCGATCGACGCGCCGCAATCAAGCCTTCATCAAAGTGAATTGCGCCGCGCTCCCTGGGGAGTTACTCGAATCCGAATTATTCGGCTTTGAGCAGGGCGCATTTACCGGCGCGGTGCGTTCCAAACCCGGCAAGTTTGAGCTGGCCACCAAGGGAACGATCTTCCTCGATGAAATCGCGGAAATGAGCCCCCATTTGCAGGCGAAACTCCTGCATGTCCTGCAGGACCACCAGTTTTCGCGCCTGGGCGGACGCCAATTGATTGACGTGGATGTACGCGTGCTCGCCGCAACCAACGTGGAGATTCAGGAAGCGATGAAATCGGGACGTCTCCGGGAAGACTTGTACTATCGCCTGAACGTGCTCTCCATCAACGTCCCTCCGCTGCGCGAGAGGGCCACGGAAATCCCGCTGCTCTTCCGCCATTTCCTCCAGAAATACAGCGAGAAATTCAACAAGCAGCCCATGGTTCCTTCCCAGCATTTGATGGAAGCTGCCGTGCGTTATCCCTGGCCCGGAAACCTTCGTGAATTGGAAAATTTCGTGAAGCGCTACGTCATTTTGGAAGATGATGAGGGCAGCTTCCGCGAGCTGCTGGAAATGTCAGCCACACGCCAGCGGATTTCTCCCAGAGAAGAGGCCGCACCTGTGCGCGAACAGGGCTTGAAAGCGCTGGTGCGCAGTTTGAAAGACGAAGCCGAGATGGAAGCGATCGCGGATGCTCTCGAGAAAACTCACTGGTGCCGCAAGGATGCGGCCAAGATGCTGGAAATCAGCTACAAGGCGCTGCTCTACAAAATTCGCCAGTTTGGACTTGATACCGGGCGCCCAGCGCGCGTGAGCAGCAAAAAAGGTAGTGCGGAGGGAGGAGGAGGAACTCCCAGCTCCGGTTCTGTCCCGACTGATCTTGCGCCAGCAGGCAAGCATGGATAGAGGGACTAGTACGTGCAATTGATTGCTCAATGATGGCGGTGAACTTTCCCGTATTTCCCGAATCACGAAACGTTCATGGTGTAATATCAGAGTGGGAAACTTGGATAGGCCCCGAATAAAAGTGGAACTTCTGGTTTCCAAAAACGGAATTAGAACTAGTGAAGTGTAGGCGTGGCCGATTTTTTCGTGACCCCATCCAGATCGTCGGAGCGGTGGCTTAAGAGCGGCAATCATATATATCATTGGGACTTATCGGCTTTTGATCGGGGCATTCACAATTATGCTAGTTTTTTGATCGTCGGTGGGACCTAAGTCGTGAATTGAAATGCGCTACCGCTTTGGAACCTCAATTGCCCCCATTTCTTACTCGGGGATGAGACATGCGAGTTCAAAGCAGGGGTCCGGGGGAAGAAGATGACGGAGCGTCGAACCGCGCGTCGATATGACCTGTCTTTACCGGTCATTATTCGCGTGCCAGTTGAAAAAGAGATTACCGCGCGCAATGGAAAGACACGCGACATTTCCACACGCGGCGTTTACTTCACAATTGACCAGGAGCTGGGCGCGGGAGCGGAGCTCGACATTACGCTCACTTTGCCCGCCGAAGTCACCCGAGGTTCGGAAGTTTTCATTCGCGCGACGGGCAAAGTGGTTCGAGTCGACAAGAAGCCGGAAAATGGCTCCGCTCGTGTCGGCGTTGCCGCGGTCATTGAGCGATACGAAATTATTCGTACCGAACCTTCCGCTCAATAAGTCTTCCGTTTCATTTTCACAAGGCAATCGCACCGCCCGTCCGCCGCGGCGGACGAGCATGCGCTTGAATCCAGAGTGCACGCCTGATGGCGGGCGCTAAAAGCGCCTGAAATTCATGTGGCCAGATGAGCCCGCGAGCCCGCCTGGAAATCCTCATTGGACGCTGAACCTGCAATAACGATTCCTCCCTTTTCATCTGCGCTACTCCATTTGGCTGGTCCCGGGCGGTTGAATTCGCGCGTTTTTTGAGTTCGCCGCCGATTCACTCGTGACTCTTCATGGACGAATCCTTTTTCAGACGATATAATCCCTCGACTAGGGGGCATTCCACATGCCGCGCGATTCTCGCGGCGCCATCGAAAATGAATTCGCCGACGCTGGACCTTTCCATCGTTATCCCTGCATACAATGAGGAAGGTCGCCTGCCGAAAACGCTCGATTGCGTCGTGGCCTATTTGCAAACCCGGCCCTACCGGGCTGAAATCGTCGTCGTGGATGATGGGTCCTCCGACGGGACAGCCCAGGTCGTAATCGCCTACCAGCAAAAATATTCCGGGCTGCGCCTGATCTCCAATACAGCAAACCGGGGGAAGGGATTCAGCGTGCGCCACGGCATGCTGGAAGCGCACGGGGAAATCGCGCTCTTTACCGATGCGGATCTTTCCACGCCGATCGAGGAAGGCGACAAACTATTCGCAGCCCTGCGCGAGCAGGGATTTGACGCCGCCATTGGTTCCCGCGCGGTGGACCGGAGCCTCATCGAAGTCCACCAATCCGTGATTCGCGAGCAGGCGGGAATTTTCTTCAACTATCTGGTGCGCTGGATCATGGGCATTGAATTTTCCGATACACAATGCGGATTCAAGGCCTTTCGCAGGGAACGCGCGCGGATTATTTTTGAGCAGCAACGCATTGAGCGTTTCGGTTTCGACCCTGAGATCCTGTTTCTGGCAAAGCGCAATGGGCTGCGTGTGGCGGAGATTCCCGTGCGCTGGTCGCACGACTCCGCAACGAAAGTGAAGGTGGTGGCGGACGGAATCCGAATGTTCCTGGATCTGCTGTTGATCCGGTGGTACGCGATCCGGGGATACTATCCCCGGGCGCCCAAATCCTGATGAAAGGTCATGGAACGGCCGCACCCGATGAGCTACCCTGCATCCAATTCATTTGCATTCCTTGCATCCGTAATCGATCATGTGGTTCGAATGGCAGGGCGCTCGCGCGCTGAGGAGCGGGCCGGTTTTCAAATTCCTGATCGAGAAGCGTGAGTCCGAATGAAAGTGTCCGTCGTAATCCCGGTATATAACGAACGCGCCTTTATCGAGGAAGTGCTGCTACGTGTGCAGGCATCGCCGATCGAAAAGGAGATCATCCTCATCGACGACAAATCCACCGACGGCACGCGCGGCCTGTTGGAGGATTTAGACAAGGCGCAATCGGAAGGCCAACGCGAAGCCGTCGTGCAGAACGGCAAGGCTCGCCTCTCGCTCGAAAATATCCGCTTCCTGTTTCAGCCCCAAAACGCCGGCAAGGGAGCAGCGTTGCGGCGGGGGTTCGAGGCGGCCACAGGCGATATCGTCCTGGTGCAGGACGCCGATCTCGAGTATGACCCCAGGGATTATGGAAAACTCCTCGAACCGATTTTCGAGGAAAAGGCCGACGTGGTGTACGGCTCGCGATTCCTGGGAGGCCCGCAGCGCGTCCACTATTTTTGGCATTACGCCGGCAACAAGTTTCTGACGCTGCTCTCCGACGTCTTCACAAACCTGAAACTGACGGACATGGAGACCTGCTACAAAGTTTTCCGCCGCGAGGTCCTGCAGAACATCAAAATCGAATCGAACCGCTTCGGTTTTGAACCGGAAATCACCGCCAAAATCTCCAAGGGCAACTGGCGGATCTACGAGGTTTCCATTTCCTACGCCGGCCGCACCTACGCGGAAGGCAAGAAAATCACCTGGCGCGACGGCATCTCCACGCTGTGGTGCATCATCCGATTTAATTTGTTTGATTAAACTGTGGCGGGAATTGCGGGAAGCAGCAAGATTTCCAGGCGCGATGCTACAAACGGAGAACACAGCCCTTGAAAAGCGTTAAGGGCGGGGCGCGTAGCGGCCCGATATCTTAACTTGGGATTTACGTTTGGGAGTAGTATTATGCTATCACTCGCCATGGAGTGAAACGCTTGTATCTGTACGATCAAAAACCGAATACGATTTTCCCGCCGTTGTCAGCGACCGCACTGAAACAGGTCAAGAATGCCGAATATGCGGTTCTTGTCGGCCGTAATAACTGCGGCAAGACATACATCTTGAAGACATTGACGCAAGAGATCGGACAGAATGCCTCATATCTAGGCCCGGCCCGTTATCAGAATTTTAATTTGTTGGGCTACTTTACCCCGAATCGGGCGCGCAAACAGCAAAAGTTCAACGAGTTCTTGAGTTACTGCGGCAACAGCAGAACATGGACAATTCGCCAATGAATCTCCAACAAGCGATTGCAGAGTTGTCGGACGCCCGAAGAAGTTCGCTGCAAGAAATCGTTAAACTTCTATTAGGAACGGATATGGAGATCCTGCAAACGGTTCCGGATAACTCCATATCACAGAAGTACATATCGACTGGCGGGCACAATCTTTCATATTCAAGTTCTGGTTTTCGGCTGATAACCACGCTGGTCACCAGCCTCCTTGACAACGAGTATGACACATTTCTGATAGATGAACCTGAACTTGGAATCAGCCCGGAAGCACAGGGAATCCTGGCGGACTTCCTATTCGACAGGCAACACCGAGCCACATATTTTGCTCACGTCAAGACTCTAATTCCAGCTACTCATTCCACGATTTTCCTTGATCGAAAGAACATTTCAAACAATTTCATGGTCGAGAAAAAGGGTGATGAGATTAGTGTCACTCAGGCCACGACTCAAGCAGATTTAAATAGAATTCATTTTTTCCTACTTGGCAACCGGTTCGAAACTCTCTATCTTCCTTCTTTGATACTTGTTGTTGAGGGCAAATCGGACCGTGCCTTCGTGCAAAGGGTACTCTCCATCAGGTTTCCGAACCAGCAGTTCAGCGTGATCAGCGCGAATTCCGATAACCGCGTAAAGGAAATGTTTAACACAGCAAAGAACTTGCTAACTAATATACAGCGGAGCCCTTACCGCGAGCGAATCATCGCAATTCTTGATTCTGTGCACTGCCAGGACCTGCAACCGACGCTTGAATCAATGGGGATGCTGAAAGAAAACATTGTCGTATGGTCAGGCAACGGGATCGAATACGTCTACCCACCTTCGATTCTCGATGAGATCTATGGCGCTGGCGACCAAATCACAATCGCTGGGGACAGTGTGACTCGGAATGGAATGAGCCATTCGAAGTCGGACCTTTCCGACATGGTCTGCGCACGGATTACTCCGAACACACAGATGAGTCAAGAGTTTGAACGTTTTCTATCGTTGGTCACAAGCAGGATGGGTTAATACCTATGATGCGCTAGGTCTCACACTGTCCAAGTTCAGATCTTTGTCGCTAGAAAAACACTTCCGGAGAAACGTTAAACCGCTTGCTGAGTTTCGCAATATGACTCTTGTTGAGTTCTCTTTTGCCGCTCAGAATCTCGGAAACAATGCTTTCTGAGCCAAGTTGAGGGACCAGGTCTTTTTGCCGAAGATCGTTGGCCGACAGCAACTCCTGCAGGACTTCCACGGGGGAGGCGGAACGAATGGAATGGTGCTTCTCTTCGTACGCCTCAATCAGCAGAGTTAGAAGCTCCGCGAAATTCTTCTCCGCGGCTGTCAGTTGGCTCCGCCGATCCAATTCCAGCAAGGCAGACACGTACAGTTCGTGCTGCGCTTCGGATGTGATGACTCTTGGCGCGCCAGTATCGTTAAATAGGTATTTTTCAATCGCAGTCGCAGTCATTCTTCCACCGGCCCTTCATGTATTCGCCGTGACTCAAGATATGCAAGATGAAAACTCTTTGAGCCCTATAGTTGATATAGGCGATTAGCCTACATCTGTTGTGACTAACATCAAAAACAACGCATGTCCCAACGCTATCAACATTGCTCCAACTTTGTTTTACAGCTGCAAATTGTTCCCACTTGGCAGATTTGGTTATCCGATACCAAGCCGCCAGAGAAGCTTCCCACTCGCCATGTGTCGCGCAAGCCTCTCGAATCCTCTTCCGGCTTATAACTCTCACGGCATATCTTCGCATGTTGCGAAGTCTGTGGCAAGCTAGTTCTCGCGCCTGTTAAGGGAAGGCCGATTGGATGGATGCGGATAAGATCGACTATGCGGAGAAGGAAAAATTGATCCAGGTATATCTTCCGGAAAAGTCGATCAGCGCTTTTGTTCGGTGTCGGATTCGACGTGGGCTTCGGCTTGGTTGAGGCGGTCGACAAGGGTGTTCAACGCCTGCAAAAGTGATTCGATCAAAGGCGGTTGATCGCCATTCGTTTCGCCATTAGAGGGGAGCGCCACGGCGGGCGCCGGAGCAGGCGCCTGAGCGAGCGGGTCGACGATGTCCAAATCGAAGTCGCGCGCAACTTCTTCCACGATCTCGGGGGGCACGGGGTTCTTCTGATCTGCAAACGAGCTCACCAGCGCGTGTTCGCAGAGCAGATTCGTAACCCTGGGAATTCCGCGAGCATAACGGTGGACCGTTGCCACCGCTTCCGGGCTGAAGATATCGGGATTTTCCGCACCCGCGATGCGCATGCGCTCCTGAATGTATCCGTGGGTTTCTTCCAGCGTAAGCTGGCGCGTCTTGGCACGGAGCGTGATGCGCTGCCGGAGCTGCCGGAGCTGCGGCTGGTTGAGCTTTTGTTCGAGTTCAGGCTGGCCCGCGAGAACGATCTGCAGCAGCTTTTCGGTGGAAGTCTCGAGGTTCGTCAGCAGCCGGATTTCCTCGAGCATTTGCGGCGAAAGGTTCTGCGCCTCATCGACGACAAGCACGGCGCGTTCCCCCGCCTGATAGCGATCGAGCAGCCACTGATTTAATTTCAGCAGCATCTGGCCTTTTTGATGCGATTCGCACGGGATACCGAAATCGGCCATCATGAAATCGAAAAATTGCGAGACGCTCAGACGCGGGTTGAACACAAAGGCGGTGAAAACGCGCTCCTTGTGCAGCCATTCGAGCAGCTTGTTGATCAGCGTGGTCTTGCCGGTTCCGACTTCGCCGGTCAGCAGGATGAAGCCCTTGCGGGTCTCAATCCCGTACGTCAAGCATGCCAGCGCTTCCTGCGTGTTCGGCGTCAGGTAAAGATAGCGCGGGTCCGGATTGACGTTAAACGGATTCTCTTTGAGTCCGAAGAACTTCTTATACATGCAATAACCTCAGGGACAGAATACCAGCCGGGACCGCAGAAATTCCCGTTTTCATGCGCATCGATTTAACGGCTTCCCTCTCCGATCGGTCTCAGGTGCCAGTTTACCGACATTCCGACAATTTGTTGAAGCCCCACACCGCCGCAAATGGCCACCGGGCAGTTGGGTGGATTGTTCTGCTCCAGCGCGCCGTAATTGAAATTGATCTGCGCGTGCGTGCCGATTTGCCGGCCAAGGTTGGCGCCGACAAACCAGTTGTCGAATTGAACCGTCGCGACGCCCACGGGGGAAAGACTCTTGTTCATTGCATACCCGCCGTTGACAGTTCCCGACCAGAAGCGCGTGAGCTGATAGTGCGCGGAGCCCGTGAATGAATTGCTCGTCGCCCCCAGGAGCACCCCTGATCCCGTGCTCAGTCCGCGCATAAAAGTAAAGGAAACGCCGCTGCGACGCCGCTCATAGGTCAGTGCGCTTTTTACCGAAGCGAACAAGAGGTGCAAATTTCCGACCCCGCCGACGCCGGTCGAATAAATTTCCTGTGGCCCTGCGGCGACCTGAAACGCCAGACGCCCTGTGATTTTCCTTCCGAATGCCAGGGCGCCCACATAGTTTGTGGTGAAGTTCCCGGTCCCGGTCAGGCTGGTCCCGGTCGCCGCAGTCCCGGTCCCGGTGTAATCAATCTTGCCATAGCTTGCCAGGATGGCAATGGAATCGGATGGATCGAGCAGGTAATCGTAGCCCCCCTGAACGTCGAACATGGTGCTGCTGAAGTATCCGGGGCCGGTGAAATCGAGCACGCCATAGGAACCGGAGATAGTAAATGCCGATCTCCGGCTGAAGGAATATTCCGCCTGACCGAGAATCGAGTCCTGGTAACGCATGGCCTCGGCGGTGTTGATGGTTTGAACCGGTTGGAACGACAGCCCGAGACTATTCAGGGAAGCGCCCAACATGGAGGAAAATTGAGCAACCAGTCCGGGACCGCCAATGCCTTGGCCGGAAAACTCGGCGCCGGGCGAGGCCGCAAAATTGTCTTGAAGAATAAGATGCCACCTGGCCCAATTGGCCACCTGAGTAACAATCAGATTGTGGAATTGAAAATGCGGGGAGGTCACGCCAAAAAACCCTGGCACCGCACCGTAGCCCTCGTTGAAGGTTTCACCGCCATTGTAAAGTGTGGAGAAGTGATACTCGCTCCAGGTACGATTGAAATTCAGGCTGCCGCCAACCACGGACATGCCCGTCAGGACCGTCTGTCCGGTCCCAGTGGGCACAGTCTCCCCGAGTTGTGAAACCGAAATCGTAGGATCGAAAATATTGCTGGTGTGCTGCAGCGATCCGAGCGTGAAAGGCGCGGCTCCAGCAAGCGTATTCTGATCCGGTGTGACCTGCGACGGATCATATTGCTGGGGATCATACGGTCCAGCAACACCGCGTGCCGCGCCGATTGGCGGTTTATTCGCATAGATGGCGCTCGAGCTCGCGCCCAGGGGTTGGAGCGGCGCATTAGGATCGACCGGCGAGGTATCCTGTTTTTGATCTTGCGCGTATGCCGCAGTGGCGCAGAGCGCCAGAGCGGCAACGAGGGCCCAGCTTGTTTTCCACAACGTCATGGCTTCACCTTTTACGGGACGACGACAGTGTCGCCCGGCTCCAGCTTGATATTTTGGTCCGGATTGTCACCCTTAAGAACTTCCCGGTAATTGAAAGGCAGCTCGGTATGCTTGCCGTTGACCAGCCGCATCACATGGATTTTTTTCACATCGGCAAAAGTCGTAAATCCACCGGAGCTCGCGAGCGCCTGCAAAACGGTCATGCCCGGAATCAAAGGAAACGCGCCGGCTCGAAGCACTTCGCCGACCACAAACACGCGCTGGCTGTTGATCGCCGTGACAATCACCGTGACCTGGGGTTCGGTCAAGAACTTGCGCAATCGGTCCGTCACGGTCGTGGCCAGTTGCTGCGGCGTCGAGCCGGCCGCCAGCACGTCGTTGATGAGCGGCAATGAAATTTTCCCGTCGGGCCGTACCGGCACGATACGGGTCATGTCCGGCTCTTTCCAAACATTAATGTCGAGCACATCTTCCGGGCCGATCACGTAGGCCGGGTCCGTCGTTGCGGGGGTAGCTGCCGGTTTGGTTTCGTCATTCGCGGAAGGAATGATCTCCGCCGTGGGGAAAGTCGGAACTGGCTTGACGGTCTTCTTGTCTTGCAACGCTGCCCGCGTGTTCCCTGTGCTTGCAAGCAAACTCACCGCGACAAAAAAAAGAATTTTTCGGTTCATGATAGATCTCCTCATTGCTCCTCCGGCCGGTTGGAACCGTCCAGACCCAACTGCTTCAATTTATAGAGCAACGCTTTGTAGCTGATTTGCAGCTCTCGCGCCGCCCTCTTTCGGTTCCAGTGCGTTCGCTCGAGCTGGTTCAAAATCATGGCTCGCTCGGCCACCCGCGAAGCTGCCCGGGCCGCCTCTTTAAGGGAACCGGACGGGACCTGCGAATCGCCGGGTTCGGTAATTTTCGAAATGTCAGGCGGAGGATCGGGCGCCTTGGCTCCCTGTTCAGCCGTAAGGTCATGCGTGGCAAGGTGTTCGTCTCCCAGCGCCACGATTTTTCGCGCGACATTTTCCAGCTCGCGGATATTTCCGGGCCAAGAATGCCGCAGCAGCAAACTCATCGTGGTTTCGCTGATTTTCGGCTCCGGCCGCTCAAACAGAGACGTATATTTCTGGAAGAAAAATTCCAGCAACGCCGGAATGTCTTCTTTTCGATCCCGCAGCGGGGGCAACCGCAAGTGAACTCCGTTGATCCGGTAATAGAGCTCTTCCCGGAATCGCCCGCTCTTCATCTCCTCCTCGAGGTTTCGCGTTGTCGACGATATGACGCGCATGCTGTGGCAGCCTTGCGGCGGCGTGCCGCTGCCGTCGGGAAGCAGTTGAAGCAAGCGTCCTTGCGCGGCTGGTTCCAGGTGATTGATCCCATCCAGAAACAATGACCCGCTGCTCGCTGCATCCGCTGCCGAAACATTTTCCGCCCGCTGCAAGCGCGCGGAAAGAGAATCACCTGTCAATCCAGAACATCCGCACTTTACAAATGGCTCATCCCGGCGCCTGGAGAGCCGGTGAATTTCAAGGGCCACGACTTCCTTACCTGTGCCGCTTTCCCCAACCAGGAGAATCGGGATCTCCGTCAAGGCGATGTCGGCAATCGTTCGCTCCACTGCACGCATGACTGGGCTTGCGCCCTGAACGAAGTACTGGTAGGTACGCGCCCGTGAATCAGGCACGGCTACCGATAGAAGATTTTCGTCCGGCCGAGTTGCCATTCCACCTCTTCAGAAAGAGTAAGGCTGAAGCTGCACAGCTCATACATGTGGCTATAGTGATGTAGAGCAAAGTACGGGCCATGCCCAGGGCTACCGGATCAGAATGTTGAGAATCCCATTAAGTGCTTATATGAGTTCAAGTTAATAGGGAGTAAGCCATGCAGTCAGCGGGTCACGTCTGGGTGCTATGGGATGTCTCAGGTTGCCACAATGTGGAAATGGATTTCCATCGCGATTTGGAGTTCTGAGTTAGTCTTCCATACTATATACATAAAAAAAAGAGATATTTAGGCATTGGCGGGTTTCGCTTTATTCTGTGGACCTTGAGTTGAATTTTGGCAGGTGGAAGCTGATTTCCACAATATTCCCTGACTTTTCAACAATTCCCCAATCGAACCCCAACTCGGATGTTCTTCTTTCCTGACTTCAGGCGAAGCTAACCGTGCGCGACAGCGAATTTTTCCCCAATGGGTTAGTCCTCAGTGTCGGGGGGGCGAACAATTTCGACGGCCGGTGAGCTCATTCCCCGCTTGGGGGGCAAACCGGCCCGGCGGATCTTATAGAGAAGAGCACGGTAGCTGATTTTCAGCGCGCTGGCAGTTCGTTTACGGTTCCATCGATTGGCTTCCAATACGCTCAAAATGATCTTCCGCTCAAGATCATGGACCGCTTGGCGAGTCACTTTCTTGAGATGGATCTGGCCTTCGAGGGGAATTTCCGGAGCTGGGTGAGGATGCTCCCAGTTCAAGAGTTCGCTGGAAATGGCGTCTTCCGAACCGAGGATTACGTATCGTTCAATTAGATTCTCCAACTCGCGGATATTGCCCGGCCACGAATGCTTGCCGAGCAAATGGAGGGCTGCGGCGGAAAGGGGTCTTGCTTGCATGTTATGCCGCGCTTTGTGAATCTGCAAAAAATAAGCCACTAGATCGGGTATATCTTCAGCCCGCGACCGCAGCGGTGGAAGTTCAATGCTGACCACGTTGATTCGATAGTATAAGTCCTGTCGAAATCTCCCATTGGCGATTTCCAGTTCGAGCCGCCGATGGGTCGCGCAGAGTACTCGGAGTTGAACGTGCCGGTCTTCCTGCCCGCCAATTCTACAGAACTGCCCATCCTGCAGCAGTTGAAGTAATTTGGCCTGCAGCGACATGTCAATTTCATCGATACCATCGAGAAAAAGTGTGCCGCCATTGGCCAATTCCACCCGTCCTGGTTTGGCGGAGTTTGCACCCGTGAACGCGCCCTTCTCGTAGCCGAACAATTCGCTTTCCAGAAGCGCACCGGGAATCGCTGCACAGTTTACCTTCACGAATGCCGCATCGGGTTTGGGCGAAAGGTTGTGAATAAAACTGGCCAGCAGGCCCTTCCCCGTACCATTGTCGCCTTGGATGAGAATTGGAACGCCGGATAGGGCCACTTTATCGATTTTCTGCCTCGCCGTCTGCATCATCGCTGAACGGCCGAAAATCAGGTTGGTGGGCGGGAGATTTCCCGTCCGGTCACCAAACCCTGCCTTGGAGATAGCTGTATTCGCCATATCGACGTTCTTGATCAAATCTGAGGGATACAGACTACCCCCCAGTAATCAAATGCACACAATGAACCAAACTAATTTGGCGAGAGCTTTTAATCTTGCCCTCCCATGGAAGCTTCCCTAAATCCATATGTTCTTATGTTTCAACAATTTAAACGAAATGTGATTTGTATGGCCACTCTCGGTTCACAGTTCAAAAACTTATGCAGCCATCCGCTAGTGTGAAAAAGTTTTCCCTTACTGGACACATACCTTCCGAGGAGTGATTCAGATTGGCACGTTCAGGGGCGACTGGCTGATCCAGCCGTATTCATACGAAAAGATTGAGACCAAGCGCAAAGTGAGGCTATCTCCCCTGGATTCAGTCGCAATCTCTCATGTACCAAGCGATGCGAAAAGCGGGGCATGCCCTTTTTCTTGATTTCGTCACAAATGCCGACAAAGGCGGTCATTAACCTGGTTGGGCTCTTCCAGGGCTTCCCAATCTTCAAAATTCACGTACCTGCGGCCTTCCTTGACGTCATCGGCAATTACCCACGACATGGGGGCGACGTGGCTATACCACGGCCAATGGGTCTGGCTTGAGTGGCAGTCTCCACAAGAACGGATCAAGGAAGAGTAGACGTCTTCCGGGAGGTGCTCATGAGCGGCCAGGGACCTGGAGGGCACTACAGGTGGATTGGTCCGTCTGGGCTGGAAAATTTGAATGACCACAAGGAAAACAATCCGTGCGAGAAGGACCATTTTCGCGCGGGCCTTGTTCATCGCAAGCTCTCGGCGATTGGCAAGTCACTTACTTTGGGTCTGGCCCGAATTGGGAATCCCTCCGACGGTCTGGCAGTTGGCGAATCTGATCATAGTTCAACCTACCTTTGGGGAATGCAGAATCTCGGCGTCTTTTCCCGAGCGTTTCAGAATGGGAGCGCGACTGCGATTCCTGTTGCGCGGGTCCGGAGATGGGCCTAGTATTCGGCTCAAGAAACCGCCCGCCCGATCAGGAGGTCCGCGCATGCGAGTTGTGGACTTGATTCAATCCCGGCAGGAAGTGTATTCGATTCGAGAAGAAACCACGGTGCATGACGCGGCGCGCTACCTGCGCGATCATCAAGTGCGCTCCGTGGGCGTGCTGGATGCCGCGGGCAAGCTGGCCGGAGTTGTATCGCAAAGCGATATATCTGACAAAGTGGCGGCGGAGAACAAATGCCCGGCCTGGATGCGGGTTTCGGAGATCATGTCGCGGGACCTGCTGATGGTGCAGCCGGAATTTCCGCTGGATGAATGCCTGCGCCTGATGGAGAAACACGGCGTCTTTCACTTGGTGGTCGCCGAAGAATCGGGGCGTTTCCTGGGCATGATCTCGGTCGCGGACCTGCTCAAAGTCATCGCTTCCGATCACAAAGCCCGCGCCGACATGTTTGAAGCGTTCGCCTTCCCGCAAAGATAGAGGGCGAGGAACAGGGGAACGCTTCGCAGCCGGTTCATATCCTCGTGAGAGTTTTCATCAAGCGGTGCAAGCGCGCGCGCGCATCCTGCCCCATGGCTGTAAACTCGATGCCCATTCCCTTGCCGGGCTGGCTGTCGCACACCAAGGCGCGGGCGCGCACGTCGCCGCCTGGGACTTCAAAAACCAGCTTAATTACATCTCCAGCAGGGGGAGGCTCCGGGGTCGAGATAAACAGGCCCCCAAGGGCCAAAACGATGACGGAGGATATTTTACGTTTGCCCATGTGTTCCCAGGCAACGATCGCGCCTTTCGGCAACGCCACGCGCGGATATCTCCGAACTTTCTTGCTGGAGGACATGGGAACCTGCTTTCCTAGAGGCTAAACTATTCGGTAATCCCGAAGCCGAATTCCGCGAGGAAGAGTGTCTTAACAAGAACCCTGCCAGAAGCAGGTCGTGGGGAAACGGCACTGCATGCCCATGAATCATGAATTGATCCGGCTCATGGGAATCAAATCAAGAATCCCGCCCTCGCCGCGGCGAGGACGGGGCACCCCCACTTCAAAATCATTCAGAGCCCGTGCCACCCGTCGCAGCCTTCTCCGCATTCTGTCCCACCATGATGGTTCCAACATCCGGCCTGCCCATCTGGCGGGAGTTTTTCATTTTCTTTGCGTCTTCGCGTCCGGCAATCTTCGCGGCGTCTTGGGTAGCAAAGCCGCCGTCGCGCTTCAGCAGGGTGTTATCGGCGCTGCGGATTTCGTAGAAGAATGCCATGGAGGGGGCTCCTTTGTGCCCAAGATGCAGAGAGGGCGAGGGGTACGATGTATTGAATAAGTCCTGATCATGAGACAAGAAATAAAACAAACCTTCCGACCCCCCTCGATAACCGCGAGGGATCGGCCACCCAAAACTTCAAACGCGCCTCATAAAGGGCCAACCACCCGTCTCAGTGGTCTTAATAATTTAGTTGTGTGCATACTGTTATCTACCTTGCACTGGTTTGGCGTTTTGATCCGATATGGATTGGAGCGTGGAGAAAAGAATCGGAATATACTTAGTATGTCCTCTATAGGAGAACAGCAAACTCGTGTGGTCAACTGCGCATTGTACGAATGATTTCGCAATATCATTATGTATTCCGTATTCGAGACAATACCCTAGGGCCTTGCCAACTGGGACTTCTCTCGCTGCAAGGAACTTGTATCCTTGGTCTTGCGCCGCCATGTCAGCTCCGGTCATAAATCTTGGATGATCCTCTTCATATTCGAATGGATGATTTAGCTGAGAAATCCCAATGACCGCGTAAGGACCATGCCAGACGGGAAAACCCAAAGTTAATTTCCAAAGGAATGGTCCTTCGGAACCGTAGCGGACGAAAAAGGTCGAGGGAACGCGGACTTTCCATTGACGATATGTTATGAAGTCACAGTGTGCCAAATGCCATGCCATCCCCAAAAAAGGCACTAGAAATGTTGCTGTTATGGGTATTCCGATTAAGATGTATAGTAATCCCTTAACTGGCCTACTCATACCTATCAACTTTCAACTCCGCTTTCGTGTGATTCGATCTTCGATTTCTCTGTCTGAGCCGCGCTTGTAACGATGTTACAAATCCCGAAGCAATAACAGATTCCTTGACCGATCTTTCCAAGGTTCACTCTTAGGTTCAGATCAATTAGCACCGTGAATCATCCAATCTGGCGGGTGGCCCGGCCTTTTGCATTCCAAAAGATTGTCTCCTCCCCACATTCTAATACTACTCCCGTACGTCCACTCTGAGTTAAGATTCTGAACTTGGGGTGCCCCGTCCTTGAAGCTTTTCAAGGGCGGGGATTTTGGTTGGACTACCCATGCCCAAAGGACTGCGTCGCCGGTACGGACTAGGCCACCTGCATTTCATCACGTGCAGTTGTTACCGGCGATTGCCGTTGTTTGCCTCGGCGCGCGCGAAGAATTTGTTTGTGAAGATTCTGGGCGAAGTGCGCGACCGCTACGGGTTCTCCCTAGTGGGCTACGTCGTCATGCCCAACCACATTCACCTGCTCATCAGCGAGCCGGCCAAGGGCACTCCTTCCACCGTCCTGCAGGTCTTGAAGCAGCGCGTGTCGCGCCGGTTACGCAGCAAGCCACGGAAAACGGTGTCCTCCCAACAGCTCAGACTGCCCTTCCGAGACGCGCACGATTTCTTGCTGCAATTCTGGCAGCCCCGCTTCTACGATTTCAACGTCTGGAGTCAAACGAAGTTCGTCGAGAAGCTCCAATACATGCACATGAACCCTGTCAAACGGAAACTGGTCTCTCACCCAAGGGACTGGCCGTGGAGCAGTTTCTCGTTCTACGCGAGAAGGGACGCCGGTTTGGTCCGCATCGATCCAATGAGTTGATCCAGTCCATGAGAATCAAGTCAAAAGCCCCGCCCTCGCCGCGGCGAGGACGGGGCACCCACCGGTTCAAAATCATTCAAAGGCCGGGCCACCCGTCCTTGCCCCAGGATGGAATCGCGAGAAGCAGAATGCAGAGCGTCAGAGCCGATCGCACAGAACGCATATCGCCCCCTCAGAACTTGATTTCGTCCAAAAGCGAAATCCCGGTCCGAACCTGATCCCGAGTAATTGAAGGCCTGAATCGCGCTCGTTCACGTTTACCGATTTGTGAGGTTGTGCGGTAATACGCTCGGTGCACACTACGTGTCAACATATTTACTGTTAAATTTAGAGTTTATCCCTGTGGAAATATTTATTTTCTGGCAGGACGAAATAGACGGTGAGTGAAACCGATCCGCAAGAGGCCGGTTCCTTTGCAAATTGCTGGGCAACGGTCCGATCCAATGGAAGACTTCCAGGCACCCGTTTTCCCTGCCTCCGCGCGATGGCCTGTTGATAGGGGTGAGTGTTCAAACCCTGGGCTCTAAAGTCTCCATTCAGTTACCGTTGTGCGTCTACGCAACTCCCCATGGACCGAGCCTTGCCCCGTGTTCGCGGTTCCGATAATCTCGAAGTCAGTGAAAAAGCCAGCCAAGAAGAACGCATTGCAGGTTTGCCTGCTTTCGCCGCACCCTTTGGTGCTCAGCGAATTCGAGCGCGTGCTGTCGAGTCCGGAGTTCAAAACGATTTCGAGGCATTTGGAATCGACGCTGGGGCCGGATTTGCGCCATCTGCCAATCCCCAAAGCCGCGGTTTACGTTGTCGACGCTCATGTAGCCAAGCCTGCGGCCGCTGCGCTGCTTTCCAATATCCTCGACCATCACAGTGAGGCGCGCATCCTGGTGGTCGCCGAAAAATTTGACGCCGCGGAAAGCTACACGCTGCTGCAGATGGGCGCGAAAGGATTGCTCAGCTACAGTGAAGCGCGGGAGCAACTGCCCCGTGCGCTTCCGCTGGTGGCCAACGGCGGATTCTGGGTTCCGCGATCCGTGCTTTCGGGGTTTGTCGATTCGGTTCTGGCCGGATCGCACAGCCGCCGCCTGAAGGTGGACACCTCGGCGGACTTGAGCCGCCGGGAACAGGAAGTTCTGAATTCGCTGCTCGAGAATCTGGCCAACAAAGAGATCGGAAGCAAGCTCAATATTTCCGAGCGAACCGTGAAATTTCACGTTTCCAATTTACTGAACAAGTTTGGCGTCCGCCGCCGGGCCGATCTCATCCTGCTGTGTTATCAAAAGCGCAGTGTCACCCCTTGAGGTTGGCGCCAGCCGCGCTTAGGTTCCCGAATCGTGATTGGCAACTGGGCACACAGGCGCGGCGAGCGGGTATTGCGTCTATTAGAAAATTGTTATAGTCGGCTCGTCAACGGCGGAAATAGGGATTCGACAGGAGCGAAAAAAGACATCAATGCCTACCGATCGCAGGCCGGAATACTTCAAGGGCGCGCAACTCCGCGTTGGAATCATTGGTTGTGGGTACGTGGGACTGCCGCTGGGTCTGCGGTTTGCCGAAGCCGGGCATCGGGTAACCGGGTTTGACACGGACCCGGTAAAAGTCGAAAAGCTGAACCGCGGGCAAACCTACATCCAGCATATTCCCCAGAACAAGATTCAGCAATTCGTGCAGTCCAAGCATTTTGGGGCGACCACGGATTTTTCGCGGCTGGCGGACGTCGACGCAATTCTCATCTGCGTGCCAACGCCTCTGGATCAACGACGTGAGCCGGACCTTTCGTATGTAGAAGACACGGCCCGGGCGATTCGGCCGCACCTGCAGCGGGGCCAGTTGGTGGTGCTCGAATCGACGACCTATCCTGGAACGACCGAGGAGCTGGTGCTGCCAGTGCTGGAAGAAACCGGGATGAAGTGCCCGATCGCACACGGTCCGGACAATGACCAGATCGGGACGGATTTCTTTCTGGCATTTTCGCCCGAGCGCGAAGATCCCGGCAACAAGCAATACGGCCTGGCGCAGATTCCTAAGGTTGTGGGTGGGGTGAATCCTCCGTCGGGACGCGCGGCCTGTTCCCTGTACGCGCAGATCGTGGCGAAGGTGGTGCCGGTAAGCTCGACCCAGGCAGCGGAGATGACCAAGCTGCTCGAAAATATATTCCGGTGCGTGAACATCGCGCTGGTCAACGAATTAAAAATGCTGGGCATGCGCATGGGGATCGACATCTGGGAAGTGATTGACGCGGCGGCGACGAAGCCCTTCGGGTTCATGCCGTTTTATCCGGGGCCGGGTCTCGGCGGCCACTGTATTCCCGTGGATCCGTATTATTTGTCCTGGAAGGCGAGAGAGTACGATTTTGCGACTCGGTTCATCGAACTGGCCGGTGAAGTGAACACGGCGATGCCGTATCACGTGGTGGATTCGGTTGCCTCGGCGCTGAACGAACGGCAAAAATCGCTAAAGGGTTCGCGGGTCATGGTCCTGGGCGTGGCCTACAAGAAAGATGTGGACGACATGCGCGAGTCGCCATCGTTGAAGATCATCGAACAACTGACCCTGCGCGGCGCCAAGGTGGATTACAACGATCCGCACTTCCCGGAGATTCCCAAGCTGCGCCATTACAACTTCGAGGGGAAGAAATCCGTGCCGATAGACAGCAAATCGCTGGCTGGATACGACTGCGTGCTCATCGCCACCGATCACACCAGCTACGATTACCCGATGATTGTCGAGTCCTCGCAACTGGTGGTCGATACGCGCAATGCTACACGCCGGATCGCGCGGCATCGCAATAAGATCGTCCTGGTTTGAAGCGGCCCGCAAGTGCTTTCGAGTACCCTCCTTATCTGGTTACTCATTGAAACAGGTGGCCTTGCGTACTATTGTCTGAATTCGGCGGTTCCCGTAGCATTGCCTGACATGCCCACTCCCAATCCATTTCAAGGTGGGCCCGACCCGAGCCGCCGGCGCAGTCAACGTGTAATCCTGAGCCTGGCTGTAACACTGCGCACTGAAGACGTTCCAAAAGACAAATCATTCGAAGAGGAAACACATACCCTTGTTGTGAACGCGCATGGGGCGCTCATCGCCCTGGCAGGCAAAGTGGCAAAAGGTCAAAAGCTCCGTCTGACGAACCGTGCCAGCAAGGAAGTGCAACTGTGCCGGGTGGCGAACGTGGGTCCGACATCCGGGGGCAAGGCTCAGATCGGCGTCGAATTTCTAACACCCTCCCCGGATTTTTGGCACATCTCTTTCCCGCCGGAAGATTGGGTCTTGCCTGAATCGACGTCCATCACTTCAGACAAAGGGTGATACCTATTTCCGGGCAGACCGCCCAGAAAAAATCGATTCGAAGCGGGTCTTGATCGCACCGGCACTTTCAGGCCTGCGCCATTGGCTCTGCCGGCGCGTTTTGCGATCGCGTAAGGCGCACGATCGAAGATCGCTGCCTGTGCACGAAACTTCCAAGGCAGTCGCATGCCACTCCGTAGCCGCCTGCTGTTAAGATTCGGCTATGGCACGCGCACGGAAGCTGTTTCCGATCTACGGAAGCGCGCTCGCGAATACCATGCTCTCGGCGATCGAGCGCGATCGCGTGGTCGATCGCTTTGTGGCCGCCTATGTGGCTCAGCATGACCGCCGCGGAATTCTGGGCGGGCCCGCGCGCGAACGGGAACTGGCCGAAACAATGGGCCGCGAGATCCTGCTGGCCATGATTGTGGAAGTGCGCGAGGTGTTGCCGGCTTTTTTCGGCAGAAAGCAAAAGAGCAAGCTAAAGAGCGAAGAAACGGAAGCGATCGACGTTTTTTTTCGCGAACTGCTGGCCGCTCTGGCGCGCGCGCAAAATTGGAATGGCGAAGATCGCAGGCAGTTTCGGCGCGATCTTGCGTTGTACTCGGAGTTCAGCGCGCGCCAGCAGATGACGGCGAAAACTCGCAAGAGGGAGAAGGCGCCTGAAGAGGAGGCTCCCTTCATCGCGCGCGTTGCATTGTTGCTCGATCCCTCCATGCTGGAACAGGCCCGGCGCGCGGCGCGAAAATTCCACAGCGGCGTGGGACTGCTGGCTCGGAAATTTCTCCGGCAAACGCTTGGGTAGCGCAGGCTTCAGCCTGTGGGGTTTCTGCCGCGGCGCCTTAGCGGAAAACCCACAGACTGAAGCCTGTGCTACTCGACCCTACCCCGCATGCGATCTCAATTTCCCGGCTCAGCGTCGAGAAGAAAATATTTCTCACCCACTACGAAATACGCTCCACCTGCACGGCGGTGCCGTAGGCGAGCACTTCCGTGACGCCCTGCATAATTTCCGTGGCGTCGTAGCGCATCGCGATGACGGCGTTGGCGCCGTGCTCGGCGGCGTGCTGCATCATTAATTCGTACGCCTCTTCGCGGGTGTTCTCGCAAAGTTCGGTGAGGATCGTGATGTTTCCACCGAGGATGGTCTGGAGTCCCGCCCCGATGGAACCCAGCAGGCTCCGCGAGCGGACAATGATGCCGCGCACGATGCCGTAATTCCGCACGATGCGATAGCCGGGCAATTCCTGGGACGTCGTCACCATCATGGATTCCACATGTACGGGCATGACTGCTTCTCCTTGTGTACGGATTGGCCTCATAGCGATAGTAACTGGCCATCCGTTAGCCACGCGGCGAAATTTATCTGTTATGCTCCGGCCTGTACCTCCCGGTTGCAGGGCAGGCGATGCTCACACTGTTCTACTTGCTCGTCCTCGAACAGATCTTGCAGGGCCTGTACAATCTTTGGGACGGGCTGGGCTGGCTGCGGCTGGCGCAGCGGCGTGCCGGCACGCATTCCGGGTTTTACCAGCCGCGTGTGGCGTTATTTTGCCCGGTGAAGGGCGCCGAGCCGGGCCTGGAACAAAACATCTCGGCGCTCGTTTCTTTTGATTATCCCGATTACGAGATTTTCTTCACAATGGCGAGGGGCGACGACCCCGCGCGCAAAATCATCGAGCGCATCAACGCGGCCAGTAAGCACAAAATTCACGTGGTGGTTGCCGGCAGGCCGAACGAGTGCGGAGAAAAAGTGAACAACCTCCGCGCGGCTATCCTGCAGGCCACGGAAGGATTCGACGTTTACGTTTTCGCGGATTCCGACGGGCGACCTGGCCGGAGCTGGCTCGCGCGGCTGGTGGCGCCGCTGGAGGATTCCAATCTCGGCGCGGCGACGGCGTTTCGCTGGTTTTTCCCGGTGACTGGCGGATTCTGGAGCGCGCTGGCGTCAGCCTGGAATGCGCCCGCCGCGACGTATCTCGGCGAGCACCACCGAAATTTCTGCTGGGGAGGCGGCACGGCGATTCGCCGCGAGCGCTTCGAGCAGTGCAACGTGATTGAATTCTGGAACGGGTCCGTGAGCGACGATCTTTCCCTTACCCGGGCGCTGCGCCAATCCGGACTTCCCATCCTGTTCGCGCCGGAGTGCATGGTCCCCACGATGTTCGATTGTGACGCGGCCGGCCTCCTCGAATTCACCAACCGGCAGATCATCATCATTCGCGTGTACGAATCGAGACTGTGGGTCCTGGGCGGCTTCGCCCACGCGTTGTACTGCGGCGCTGTTCTGGCGGGCGTCGGATTATTCATCAGTAATCTGGTTACGGGCGCGTCTACCATTCAGCTGTTGTTGCTGGCGATTGCGCCACCGGTGCTCTCCATGGGGCGCGGAGTGCTCCGCCTTGCCGCGATCATGGAAGTTCTTCCGGAATGGAAGACGAAGTTGCTGGCCGACGGTTGGATCTGGACTTTCCTTGCGGCGCTCGCGCCGTTTTTGGCTTTGTGGAACACGCTGGTGGCCTCGTTCAGCCGGCAAATCCGCTGGCGCGGCATACGCTACGAGCTTCGCTCGGCCGGACAAACGCACATCCTCACCCGCTGACGCGGCGGAGAATTCTGCGAGACCTTTACCGGCCTGATAGAAACGGAAAATGCGCCGATGCGGCCATGAAAAAAATCATGGGAAAACTCAGCCAGAAATTGATTTGCATGGTGAGCGTGGCCAGGCGCGCGAGATTCGCCGCTTCGGGCGGCATGGGTGTTCCTTGCTCCGACGCTGTGCGAGTCCACGCAATCAATCGCTTCTGACAGCGCCAGGCAATGCCCCACACGTTCAGGAAAAGGATCGTTCCCAGTCCGCCGCCGATCGAAATGCAAAGCGTGCGGTTGCTCGCTCCGGGCTGCGCCAAAAGCGAGACGACCAGCCAGGAAACCGCCGCCATGACAAAAAACACCAGCGCACCCGCCAGGTATGGTTTGCCCAGCGGGACGCCGGCCCGGAGCAGTGCCATCTCGATGGCAAACGCCGCGAGCCAGCACGCCAGCCAAATTCCGATCCAGCCGCCCCACGCACGGGGCCGCCCGGCGTTCACCGCGTCGGTCTCGGCCAGGATCATAAAATAGCGGAATCCCGCCAGCCAACCGACCAGGGCGCTCCACCGCAGCCACCACAGGCCCCGGGAAGCGATTTCCGGAAATACCTTTGCGCGCGGGTTGCGGGATCGAGCGCTTTCAACGTGGGGGCGACCGCCAGGACGAAAAAGTACAGGAAGCCCAACCAAAGAAATCCGGCCACAATATGCATCCAGCGCAAAGCGATCTGTTCAATACTCGCCGGGCTGGCGCCAAACGCTACATCCAGCTTCCAGAACGCAATCAAGAACGACCATGCCGGCCATCCGATCGAATAGGCCATAAAGCCCCCTTTTTCATGGAGGTGATCCGATTGGGCATTGTATGCCAGGCCGCGCCCCTGCGGAGATTTCATCTGCTCCTTTGTGAAAATTTTTCTGGTAACTGGAAATCTCTACCGGGAGTAAGGTGAACACTGTAGTGGAATCCAGGTCAACTCCTTCCGTTTGTGTGCAAATATTTTCAGCGTCGGATGGTAGGCGGCTTGCACACTGGTCGTGTTCTTTCGAATCTTGTTCAATTGACGGTCATGCCGAATGGCATGGCTTGCATTTTCCGAGAAGATGCCAGGGACGCAAATTCGTCCTCGGAGTCGACCTCCATCCCGGTCTGCTGGTGGTCATGCTCGGAGGGCATGGCGATGCTTCGTGGATTGCCCGAGCTGAATCGCTTTGAATTTATCAATCTAAAATTGGTCCCCTTCCCCGGCTTGGACTGAAAACTGTGAGGCTGCCACTGATCCGCAGACGAAAACAGTCCGTTGAACCGCAAAATCAACCTTCACCGTTTCTGCTGCAAAGTTTTGTTTTGTGCGAGCGTTCCTCGGGCGCGGTGCGTTTTCGAGTCGAGGCAGATCCGGATGGCAGCATGCCGGTGGAAAAAATTGCAGGTTTGCTGGCCGTGCATTGCCTGGTGCGAGGCCAGGCGCCCGAAGATTACGAACTGATGGTCGTTCCCCGGGAGTCTCTGTTGGACGCCGCCGCGGAGCGCGCTCAGGAGCTTCTGGCCGCGGGGCGCGCCCTTGGAGCAGGAGTCAAGGTCAGCCGTCGCGAACAGGAAGTCCTGGACTGCATTCTTCAAGGCTGCTCGAACAAGGAAATCGCCGCGAAACTCAACGTTGCGGAACGCACGGTGAAGTTCCACGTTTCTTCCTTGCTGGCAAAGTTCGGAGTCACCGATCGCGTGGCCCTCAGCCGCGAAGCGTCGCTCGGCCGCATGCCTGCTCTTTCTTCGTCCGGACAGATTGCCCCGGAAAGTTTATTCGGCTTCCCGGTCCGCGGGCACCAAACCACTCCGGAAGATTCGCCTGCGCCCAGTACGCCCGAGAAGACTGCCGCTCCGCCGCGAGAAGCTCCCCGCGCGCGCAATCGACTCTTGCCAGTGTTTTCGCGCGAACGGTTTGCCACGTAATCAATATTTAATTTTGCGCAAAAGTAAACGGCCCATCCGGATCGATCTTCGGATGGGCCGCTGATTTTCCCGGACATTTTGAAACTCACACCGGCGCAAGGCACCGCTAAATTCGCCGGCGGAATTTCCGGCCGGAACGGCTATTTCGCTGCCGAGTAATGGCTCGCGACTTCGTCCCAATTGACGACGTTCCACCAAGCCTCGATGTAATCGGGGCGGCGGTTTTGATATTTCAGGTAGTAGGCATGTTCCCAGACGTCCAGGCCGAAGATCGCTTTTCCGCCGGCCATCAGCGGATTGTCCTGGTTGGGCGTGGATTCGATCGCCAGCTTTCCGTCCTTGACGACAACCCAGGCCCAGCCCGAGCCGAACCGGCCCACTCCGGCCGCCGCGAATTTCGTCTTGAAATCGGCAAACGAGCCAAAGGCAGACTTGATCGCATCGGCAAGCGCGCCCGCGGGTTCGCCTCCTCCGCCCTTCTTCATCAGTTTCCAAAACATTGAGTGGTTCCAGTGGCCGCCGCCGTTGTTGCGGACGGCCGTGCGGATATTTTCGGGGACTCGGTCAAGGCTCTTGAGAAGCTGATCGATCGACAATGCCTGAAGATCAGCGTGTCCATCGAGGGCCTTATTCAAGTTCGTTACATACGCGCCGTGGTGTTTGTCATGATGAATTTCCATCGTCAACTTATCGATGTAGGGCTCCAGCGCGTCGGTGGCATAGGGGAGCGGTGGAAGAACGTGGGCCAAAGGACCCTCCTTTTGTGACGTTGCAGCCTGCTGTGACATGGATACCTCCTCACTAGACTTGGATGATAGCTCAGTGTCACTGGGCAATTGCATTCTAACTCCGACCACCGGGCGGCACAACCCGGGCGGCAGAAGCCTGTGGAAGGTTGGCGGAGAATCCGAGCCGGCCAAGCGCCCATTGCGCGTGCTCCGCGAGGATGGCGTCGCCGGACGCAGCCAATTCCGAAAGCCGCGCGCAGATTTCTCCAAAGCGCGGCTCGCCCGGGCGCAGGCCGGAATTCCCGATCGCGACGCACGCATTGCGCACCAGGCCGCGCCACTTCGCGCGCTTCACAGGGCTTCCGCGAAACACAGCGCGGAATTCCTCCTCGGTGAGAGAGAGCAGCCATTCCAGTTCCGGCGAAAAAACCGAGCGCTCTTCATGCCGGCGAGGCTGGAAATCCGGAAGCGCTGTCGCCGGCGCGCGGCGATTCCACGGGCAAACGTCCTGGCAGATGTCGCACCCGAAGACGTGCCGCCCGATGGGCTCGCGCAATTCGGGCGGAATCGCGACGCGCAGCTCGATGGTCAGATAGGAAATGCAGCGCCGCGCGTCAAGAATGTACGGCTCGACGATCGCACCCGTGGGGCAGGCGTCGATGCACAGGCTGCAGTTCCCGCACAAATCCGGCGCCGGCGTTTCCGCTGCGCCCGGCGACGCGGCGAGATCGAGCGTCGTCACGATCACGCCGAGGAATAACCACGAACCCAGCTTTTCATTGATGAGGCAGGTGTTCTTCGCGAGCCAGCCAAGCCCCGCATATTTCGCGGCAACGCGTTCGACAATCGGGCCGGTATCCACATAGGCGCGCGCCTCGAAGGGTTCCGGGAATTCACGGCGTAAATGCTCGATCAGCGCTTCGAGTTTTTCGCCGAGCACATGGTGATAGTCGTCGCCCCAGGCATAACGCGAGATCCAGCCACGCGGGCCAGTGTTTGCCTCCGGTTGTTCCCGCGCCTCGGTGGAAGCGGGGAGCGCCGTGTTGTAGTTGAGCGCGCATACGATCACGCTGCGCGTATCCTGCATCGCATGCGCAGGCGAACGTCGCCGCGCGTCATGCAGGTAGCGCATTTCCCCCGCGTGGCCGCGTTCAAGCCACTCCTCCAGATGCGCAAGCTCGGGAAACTCCGCGGCGGGAGCGATGCCGCAAAGATCGAATCCCGCCGCCCGTGCGAGCTCAATGGCACGCGCCGCGAAATTGGCGTTGGTCATGGATCGATTTTAGTAGGACAGGCTTCAGCCTGTCTTGTTTTGATTTTTGCGGCGCGGGCAGAAGTCAAAAGAAGACAAGCTGAAGCCTGTCCTACTCGCGAGTCGTGTACCGTTCCGTCTCGGAATCTCATCCAAGACGTGGCGAGAAGCGCGCGGCGCAGGAGAAAGGGTCAAGATGGAGAAGCGCAAGCTGGGGAGGACGGGGCTGGAGATATCTCCTCTCGTTTTTGGAGGAAACGTTTTCGGTTGGACGGTGGATCAAGCTGCGTCATTCAAACTGCTGGATGCATTTGGAGCCGCCGGTTTCAATTCCGTCGATACGGCGGACGTTTATTCCAAGTGGGTCCCCGGCCACTCGGGCGGAGAGTCGGAGATAATTATCGGCGAATGGATGAAGCGAAGCGGGAATCGAGACAAAGTTATCGTCGCAACCAAAGTGGGCATGGACATGGGCGATGGGAAAAAAGGGCTGTCGAAATCCCACATCCTGCGCTCCGCGGAAGACTCCCTGCGCCGCCTGCAGACGGACTACATCGATTTGTATCAGTCACACATCGACGACCCGGACACGCCGCTGGAAGAAACCCTGGGAGCCTATGCGGAACTCATCCGGCAAGGCAAAGTCAGGGCCATCGGGGCTTCCAATCACAAGGCGGAGAGACTTTCTGTCGCGCTGGAAACCAGCAGGAAATCCGGACTGCCCGCGTATCAGACTCTTCAACCGAACTACAGCCTCATCGAACGCGCCGAATACGAGAGCAACCTTGAACCGGTCTGTGAAAAGAGAGGACTCGGCGTCATCAATTATTTTCCTTTGGCCGGCGGTTTTCTCTCCGGCAAATACCGCATGGAAAGCGATGTGGCGGGAAAGGCTCGGGCTCGCAACGTTACAAAGTATCTCAACGAACGCGGCTTCAAGATTGTTAGCGCGCTGGACCAAGTCGCAAAAAAATACAATGCCACTCCTGCCAGAGTTTCTCTCGCGTGGTTGCTGGCGCGACCCAGCATCACGGCGCCCATTGTGAGCGCGACGAATCTGGAGCAGTTGAATGATTTAATTTCTTCCGTCGAACTCGCGCTGGACCGCGATTCGATCGAATTTCTCAATCACGCCAGCGCTTAAGTAGCACAGACTTCAGTCTGTGGGGTTCCGCTGCCTACCTACCGAGTTGACTTCTTGGAAGGACATGAAGAAACCCACAGACTGAAGTCTGTGCTACTCAATGCTCCGATTCATCGCACCCACATAAGCCACAGCCACCCGAACGCGAGCGTCGCGAGCGTAATCGGAACTCCGGCCCGCAAGTATTCGCCAAACGTGATCCGCACTTCGGGCCTGGCACGCTCTACGACGATAATGTTCGCGACCGATCCCGTGATGGTCAGATTGCCGGCGAGCGTGCTAGACATAGCCAACACCAGCCAGCCCTGCTGCGGATTCGCAAATCGCGGCACCATCGTTTTCAGCAGCATCACCGCCGGGACATTGCTCACGATGTTACTCAGCGCCGCCGTGACGATCGCGAACGTAGAAGAGTTCTGCAAGTTCCACCGCTGGCCAATTTCCAGGAGGCGCCCCGTCAATCCTACATTTTCAGCGCCTCCCACGATCAGAAACAATCCTACGAAGAAGACCAGCAGTCCCCAATCCACCTCGTCGTAGACCAGCCGCGGCTCGTGCGTCCGCGTCATAAGCATGATCGCCGCGCCAACCGCCGCAACCTGTGCGGGAGGTAATCCGGCAAGGAATCCTGCGAGGACCAGCAGAATAACCACTCCTACCTTCATCAAGTTGCCGCGCGCGAGGAGCGCCGGCTCGGCGGGAGCAACGGGTTGCGCCGCGGGCGTTTCGCGCCGTGTGTAAATCAGCCACAACACCAGCCAATCCAGAAGGAGCCCAACCAGCGCAACCGGCCCGAGATGAAATAGAAATGTACGATACCGGATCCCCGAGAAAGAACCGATCAACATGTTTTGCGGATTGCCCGTGATCGTGGCGACGCTGCCGATGTTGGACGCCGTCGCGACAGCGAGCAAATAGGGCGCGGGTTTCAGGCCCATGCGGCGCGACACTTTCAATGTGAACGGCACCATCATCAGGCAGATGATGTCGTTCACGAAAAACGCGGAGAACGTGCCGCTCAGAAAAATGATCGCGGGCAATAAATGCCGCGGACGGATTCGCGCGGCGATCCAATCCGTCACCCAGTCGAAAAAGCCGTCCAAGTGGAGATAGGCGACCAGCAGCATCATCGAAAACAGCAGGACAATCGTGCCGAAATCGATGAAGTGCAGGGCGTCCGCGGGCCGCACGGCGCGAAACGCCACCATCAGCACGGCGCCGATGATGGCCGCTCCCGGACGGTCGATTTTCATTCCCGGAAATTTTCCAAGCGCGAAGACCACATAGCTGCACAGAAAAATTGCGTAGGCCGCGAGGCGCGTGACTTCGCTCAACGTTGCGGGCGACATTGGCAAGAGCCGATGATAGCGCGCGTTCCCGTGACCGGCAACTGCACACGGAACGCATCCGCGGCTTTTCTGCGAGTAGCTATGGCTCCGCGTGCGTGCGGCTGTTACAATATCGTTCAGTGAGCGATTGGCGACAAATCCAGGCCCGCATCCGCAAGGCACGAACCAGCGCGGATCCCCCCGGCCAGCTAACTGCATTGTATGAACGCACCCACGACGCCATGGTGGCGTTCGAGATTGCGCAGCTTTATGAAAAGGCAGGCACTACCTCGGAAGCCGTTCGCTGGTTCACCACCGCCGCCGAGCGTTTCCGCCGCCCGCAATGGAAGCTAAAAGCTGAAGAAGGGCTAGTCCGTTTAGGCGCCCCGATTCCGGCCCCCCCTGCCGCAAACACGGGCGGAGCCGTCAGCGAAACCACTGCAGAGCCAGTGACCCGATTGGAGCCGATCATTGCAGAATTTTCTGAAGAACAGCCCAACGAAACCGGGCAAGAGATGAACGAGGGCGACCAGGAATCCGTTTTCGAACAGGCGCCGGCCGCCGCCGCAACTGCGGCACAGACCTCCGAGACTGGCCCGGACCACCGCCGCAGACGGCGCGGGCGCCGAGGCGGGCGCGGGCGTCACAAGGGCGTGCGCACGGCTGCTCCCGCAGCAGCGCCGCCGGCTGCACCGCCCGTTCCGCCGTCCATGTTTGACCGGGTGAGTGAGCCGCGCACGTTTCCAACTGCTCGTTCCGCGGCCCCAGCGGAGATTGCGGAATCTCGAGTGCGCGAACCGGAACCCGCGCGCAGCTACGAGACTGCCCCTGCTGGTTCCTCATTATCATCGCGCGTTCGCTCGGGCGATCCCGCGCTTTCCTCGCGCATGGCGCAACTCGAGTCTCAACTTCGCCGCCTATTGGCGTGTTCGATTCATTCGCTCGAGCAGGCCGAAGAAGCGCCCGCCGGCCCAGGCGTCTTCCTCATTACGGACACGGACCTGACCACCTACTATTACGCCGAAGCCTGCCAGACGCTGCGTGTCGGGATCGGAAATATGCTCCGCAGCGGGCGCGGGAGCCGCGAAGGCTCGAACCTGAAAGAAAAACTCGCCGAACATCTTGGCATCAACGAAGCGCGCGTCGGAAAATATCTCAAAGACCATTGCGGCGTGCGCTGGCTGCAGCTCGATGAGGGCGCGCCGCTCTTGGCGCACTTTGCCGTCGCCGTCCTCCGGCCCATCTCGAACGAATAACGCCTGATATTTCCCGCCATTCTTTTTCGTATGTGTATCATTTTGTGCGTGCGCGCCGTGGACAAGGCGCGCCTTGTGTGTCTAAACTGCGCGTAGTCCTGAACACATCGCCAGCAACGAGAGGGAACACGGTGCGCACGCAAATCGGCATTGTCGGGGCAGGTCCGGCGGGACTGGTGCTCGCCCATCTGCTCCACCTGCAGGGGATCGAATCTGTTGTTCTCGAAACGCGAACCAGGAAATACATCGAAGAGCGTGTCCGCGCGGGACTGCTCGAACAGGGCACGGTCGATCTGCTCATCGAAACGGGGGTCGGCGAGCGTCTCCAGCGCGAAGCGCTCACCCATCACGGCATCGAGCTGCGATTCAACCGGCGCGGCCACCGCATCGACTTTGACGACCTTACCGGAGGCAAGACTGTCACGATTTACGCGCAGCAGGAAGTGATCAAGGATTTGGTCGCCGCGCGGCTCGCAGCGGGCCTCCCGATTATTTTCGAAGCGAGCGACGTCAGCGTGCACGGCGTCGATTCGGCGAAGCCGTCGATCCGTTTTCGTGCGGCGGCCAAGTCTGAAGAACTTCACTGCGACTACATCGCAGGCTGCGACGGCTTTCATGGAATCTGCCGCCCCAGCATTCCCGCCGGCGTGCTCACCGAATTTGACCGGGAGTACCCGTTCGGTTGGCTGGGCATACTGGCGCAGGCGCCGCCCTCCTCGGACGAATTGGTTTACACCTACAGCGAGCGGGGCTTCGCTTTGCTGACCATGCGCACTCGCGAAATCAGCCGCCTCTATCTCCAGGTGCCCTTCGATGAAGACATCGAGTCCTGGCCAGACGATCGCATCTGGGGCGAACTACGGCTGAGAACCGCCGCGGACGGTGACTGGAAACTGAGCGAAGGCCCGATCTTTCAGAAGAACATCGCCAGCATGAGAAGCTACGTCGTCGAGCCGATGCAGTACGGCAAGATGTTTCTGGCCGGCGACGCCGCGCACATCGTCCCGCCGACCGGCGCCAAAGGCCTCAACCTCGCCGTTGCGGACGTTCGCATCATGGCCAAAGCATTCGCGGAATTTTACAACACCGGAAAAACTCATCTGCTCGAGCGCTATTCCGAAACATGCCTGCGCCGCGTCTGGAAAGCGCAGCGCTTCTCCTGGTGGATGACCTCCATGCTCCACCGCTTCGACACCGACAACGCCTTCGACCGGCGCCGCCAGATCGCCGAGCTCGACTACGTAACTAGTTCGCGCGCCGCTAGGACAACGCTAGCGGAAAATTACGTCGGCCTGCCGTGGGATTGAGTAGGACGGGCTTCAGAGCCTGTGTGGGAAATGCCAAAAATCGATTTCCACATCCCTTTTCGTTTTTTACTTTCGTTGAAGCGAATCAAGTTAGCCGCTTCAACAAAAAATACAAGCTGTGGAAATCGAGGTTGCCACACAGGCTCTGAAGCCCGTCCTACTCAACTCAGCGGCCTACCGCCATCCACGGAAACGATTGCGCCGGTGGTGAAGGTGAGGTGTTTGATCGCGGCAATCACGGCGGAGGCCACTTCGTCAGGGGCGGCGAGACGTTTGAGCGGCGTGCGCCCCACTTGCTCCTCGAGCCAACGCTGGTCCATCGAGCGAATGAAGGCGTTGTCGACCACTCCTGGCGCGATCGATACGACGCGTATCCGCGGCGCGAGCGCGCGCGCCAGCGACTTGGTCATGTTGTCGACGGCCGCTTTGGACGCGCAATAAATCACGTTGCTGCCCATCGCGGTCAGACCGGCGATCGAGGATATATTGACGATCACCGCGCCGCCGGGGTGCTTGCTTTTTTCGAGCAGGGGCCGCAGCGCGCGCACGGTCGCGAACGGGCCGCGCACGTTGGTGGAGAGTATGTTTTCGATCAACGCGTCATCGAGCGCGTCCAAATCGTCGTGCGGCACGAACCGCGTTACGCCCGCGCAATTCACGAGGACATCGCAGTAGCCGTAACGGCCGTTAATTTCCGTGGCAAACGCGGCCAACGCCGCACTATCCGTCACAGGCGAGGCGAGCGCTGCGTGTCCGCCGCCCGGCAAACTCGCGGCAAGCGCTTTGGCCTGCTCGGCGGAGCGGTGGTAACCGACCACCACGCGCAGGCCCTCGCGCGCCAGCGCGCCGCAGATGACGGTGCCCATGCTCCCCGCGCCGCCGGTTACAACGGCCACGCCCCGTTCATGGCTAACCTGTTTAGAATGATTCAGTTCCACCTGATCCTGTCCTGCGCGGACCCGCTCGCGACGAACCTGTTTGGGTTGGATTTTTCTTCGCGAAGTCGCCATCGGCTAGGCCACCACTTTCATGCCGTAACGGCGCACGCGCAGGTCCGCCTGCTCCTTGTGCGCTGCAAAGCCTTCGAGCGCGCACAGGCGCGAGCAATATTCTCCAACCAACGCGGCGGCTTCGTCGGTGAGCACGCGCTGGTACGTGCAAGTCTTGATGAATTTGCCGACCCACAGGCCGCCCGTGTATCGCGCCGCCTTCATCGTCGGCAGGGTGTGATTGGTGCCGATGACCTTGTCGCCGAATGCAACGTTCGTGCGATGTCCCAGGAACAGCGCGCCGAAATTCGTTATGCGCTTCAGGAAATAATCCGGATCGCGCGTGAGCACCTGCACGTGTTCCGAGGCGATTCGATCGGCCTCCTGCACCATTTCGTCGAGCGTGTCGCACACGATGATTTCGCCGCAATTCTGCCAGGCTTGCCGCGCGATCTCCGCGGTTGGCAGCCACGAGAGGAGTTTTTCAATCAACGCCGGAACTTCCGCGGCGAGCTTTGCGGAATTGGTAAGTAGAACTGCGGGGCTGCTCGGCCCATGCTCCGCCTGTCCGATCAAATCGACGGCGGCCATTTCGGCGTCGCAGCTATCGTCCGCGATGATGAGGGTTTCGGTCGGCCCCGCGAGCAAATCAATGCCCACGCGCCCGAACAACTGGCGCTTCGCCTCAGCGACGTACGCGTTGCCTGGCCCGACGAGCATGTCCACAGGCGCGATCGTTTCCGTGCCGAGGGCCATGGCAGCGACGGCCTGCACGCCGCCGAACGTGTAAATTTCATCCGCTCCGCCAAAGTGCATGGCCGCGACGGTAGCCGCGTGCGGCTTGCCGCCGAAGGGAGGCGCGCTCGCGATGATGCGCTTCACACCGGCAGCTTTGGCCGTCACCACGCTCATGTGCGCGGAAGCCACCATCGGATACCGCCCGCCCGGAACGTAACACCCGACGCTGTTCACCGGAATGTTCTTGTGGCCCAGCACGACTCCCGGAATCGTTTCCACTTCCACGTCCTGCAGCGCGGCCCGCTGCTTCAATGCAAAGTTGCGGATTTGCTCCTGCGCGAATCGAATATCGTCGACGACTTGTTGCGGCAACGCGCGTATGCAATCGGCAATTTCGCTTTCGGAGAGGCGGAAGGATGCGGGCGACCACTTGTCGAACTTTTCCGAATATTCGCGGACAGCTATTTCCCCGCGGGCGGCAATATCCGCGAGGATCGATTCCACGGTCTTGCGAACCTGCGCGCTGTTCTCGGCTTTCGATTCGGCGGATTGCCCGGTCTTAATGTGGCGAATCATGGCGTGCTCCCCAAATTTAGCCCGTCCAGTATACGACGATCTGAACGATAACCCACCCCAAATGCCAGAACTTATCGATAGTTCGCAAACTGTACCACTTTATACGCTTTGTTGGGCATGCCAGTAATTACAGGGTGATCCCCGGTGCGGACATACGATTAGGGATCGTGGGTGTATGAGGCTGCCTTCAATCTTGTTTTAGCTTCTTCAATAGTTTTCCTAATGCGTTCTTTATGCGCGTCGATATTCTTGTCAGACATTCGGTTAGATTCCACATAAGCCGTGATGCCCATCACAGCCGAAAGAGAAATCAGGCAAGCAACTATCGGGAAAGTGCTGGCATAGAATGTTGGCCAGAACGCATACACGCAAACCGCTGCCATGAAAAATAAAAAAGTCATCGTTACCAAACGAAAAAGATATAAAAATAAATCCTTGGAACTTTTGCTATAGTGGTTTACTCGTTCTAGTGCCTCTTCTTGTAAGTCAATAAATGTTATTATTGAATATCGCATAATATAGCGACACTTTTCGAAGTATCGTGCATCTAACCTGGTATGGGAAACCCTGCTGGAGTGCGACGTGATTTTGATGCTCTCGAACGGCGAAGATTCCAGGGCTTGCGGCTGTTGCGGCAAGGACTGAACCAATCCGAAGTGGCGCGGCGGCTGCGCGTAGTACGCCAGAGCGTGGCGCGCTGGGCGGCGCTAGATCGCAAAAGCGGCGAGCGCGCTTTGCGCCAGGCGGGACGCGCCGGACGCAAACCTCGTTTAACCGAGCTGCAGAAGGCCAAGCTCGAACAACGCCTCCTGGCAGGCCCCGAACGACTGGGCTACGACACCAGCTTGTGGAGTTCGGAGCGCGTGGCGCATCTGATCGAGCGGGAATTTGGCGTGCGCTATCATCCGGGCCACGTGTGGAAGCTGCTGGTATCGCTGGGCTGGAGCTGCCAGCGGCCTGTGGGCCGGGCGCTGGAGCGCAACGAGCAAGCCATCCGCCACTGGAAGAAGGTCTCTTGGCCGGGCATTAAAAAAAAGCCCAAAAAGAGGGGCGAACGGTCGTCTTTCTCGACGAAAGCGGACTGAGCCAGCGGCCGCACCGTTGCCGCACTTGGTCGCGGCGAGGCCACACCCCGGTGCTGCAATATCACTTTAACTGGAAGACGCTTTCGGTCATCGCAGGCATCACGCTGTGGAATTTCTACTTCCGCTTGTATCCCGGAGCGATCCGCGCTCCGCAAGTGGTGGCGTTTCTCAAACACCTGCTGCGGCACATTCCCGGAAAGCTGCTGTTGGTGTGGGACCGGCTGCCCGCGCATCGCAGCCGTGTAGTGCAGCAGTTCGTGGCCGCGCAGAACGGCCGCATCTACATCGAGTACCTGCCTGCTTACGCTCCGGAATTGAATCCCACCGAATACATCTGGGGCCACGCCAAGCACCACAAACTTCCCAACGCCTGCCCCAAGGACTTTGCCGAGTTGAAGCACGGAGCCCGCCGCGCACTTCGCAACATGCGCCGCCGTCCCACCCTCATTACCGCCTTCTGGAAACAGGCTTCCTTGTGGCCTGAATGACCCTATATTATGCGGGACTCAGTAGCGCCTCTTCTTGTAAGTCAATAAATGTTATTAGGCTACGCCTCTCGCTTGGGGTTAGGGGTCTAGGTCTGTTCAACCATTCCCAAAGTGCCTTTAGCGAAGGCTGAAGGACTGCCCCCGCAACTGCGGAACTGACTAAACCAATTAAAATTTGCACTAGGATTGGATGGCTGGTCATTTTGGCGGCCATCGTATCACGGTCCCAAGCTGCACGCATGTCGTGGCGTCGATTAACTTACGCACCAATCTGCCCAGTGTAAACATTTCGTGTCCTTCCCAAGTCCAAGCACAGTATAACCTTTCATTTCTTTGGTTTTGGCTTTTGGTCAAGGGATGAAAAAGTCCCACCGCATTCCCGCGGCAAAGAGGTTAACAGCACTTGTGTTTTCTAAAATCGCTAGTCCGTTCATTCGGTATTTGGTAGGTTATCTCATCAGAAAGGGGAGACGCAAATGAGGTTGGATATGAGGTACACTCGACGAAAGCTGTAAAGAGGGGTATGAAATGGACGAGATTAAGTGTCAACACTGCGGTAAATTCCCCACAAAGATGGTAACTTTTGACCAGAATATCGGGATGTTGTTTGCCCGTCGTCACGTTTCAATCATCAAATACCTGTGCCGCCATTACATAGGCAGGTACTATCGCTCCTTCACATTGACGACTCTATTCCTGGGGTGGTGGGGTTTTATCTCGTTCATCATGACGCCAGTGATTTTGGTTTCCAACACCTACAACTACCTGAAGTCGGTGCGCTTGCCGGAGCCAGGTCTTTCCGTTGATAGCCAATTTGAAGCTCCGGTTCCGAAAATAGGTCAAGGCAACATTTGGTTCAAATTAATTTATGGAGCAATCGTGTGCTCGGTTGTAGGTGGTGCTATAGCCTCTGAATATGTGGACTTCGTTGAGAAACACGCTCCCAAAGTCAACACTGTTTTGCATTCTGGCGACATTACAACCGACTCGGATGCGAGTTACGGCGGGACCAAAATCAATGAAGATATGGTTGCAATTGGGGCAGATTACAAAGGAAAGACTTGGCCTGAACGGCGTAAAGAACTTCTGGATAGACAACCTTTCATGGATGATCTTAACGCTGAGAACGATAAATTTCAACGACATGCCACAGTGGAGCGGGCGGAAAAGTTGGACACGAATGATGTCTGTGAACAAGCTGCGTTAAATGAATGGCTACCAGCTCTGGACGGCTACGCCAAAGCTGAGACTGCAATTATGCGAGCCGTTAAGAGTTCTCCCGACTCTTCTGTTTTGACTGATGATTTGCTTAAACAAGAAGATAGTGCTGCTAACCGCTTCAATGCCTTTAATAAATCTTGGCATGAGAAGGGCTGTGGCAAATGATAACTGTCGCATGGAACGTCGAAGAAATCGTGGCTTTGTTGGAGTCGAATTGTGCTAAACAAGTGGCGTAGGTGGGCACCCAAAAGGGATACAACCCCTAGTATATTGGTTACGCCACCGGGATGTACTTTATTTTCAGCGCGAAGTGTGTATACTGCCTTTATGTCGTACACTCTTGCCTCGCTTCTCTTCGCAAGACCGTCAATGGCGAGCGGTGCTGCGCGCCTGTTTGACTTCTTTGGTTTTTTTGATGCATACAACATCACTCTAAATCCGTCCGAAGCGGATGCGAGGGCATTATACAGTGATTGGCGCACTGTGGGCGAACAGCTAAATGAAGCCATGGAAATTTACAGGATGGCTTTAGCAGAAGAGATCAACCAACGTGAGCGAAGAGTCGAAATTACGACGCCAGCTTAACAAGCAACAGCTACTACAAATTCAAGCCTCCCGCACCCAATTTACCGGGCCAATCCCACCGCCAGAAGTCCTAATCAAATACAACGACGCACTCCCTAGCGCCGCTGAACGAATTGTGGCGATGGCTGAGAGTCAGCTTAAGCACAGGCAGGAACTAGAAAATCGAGTGATTGAGTCTAATTGCAGATCGCAACAGCGAGGACCGATTTATGGCCTTATCGTATGCCTTTCAGCTATTGCGGGCGGCGTATACCTGATTCATTCAGGCCAGAGTGTTGCGGGGCTAGTGTCTATCATTGGAGCCATTGGAGGTGTCGTAATCGTATTCGTCACGGGGAAAGCGATGAACCAAAAGCAGCTCCGTGACCAAGTGACCGCTCTAGTCGCTCCCTCTCAGCCCCCAAAATGAGTCACTACCGACCCGCAGCAAGGCTTGCGTCGGCGGCCTGTATTTGGTATAAGATGGACTAAGAAAAAGGCGCTCTTGGGCCGCTCTTGGCTATCAGGTTTGTTGAAAACAATGGCTTAACCTTCTGTTTTCAACACGCGAAAAAGATTACGACGATCTCTGCTGGATGCACGCCCCGGCGCGACGCGCCTCCGGATGGCACTAGAGAAAATCCATTTCAATTGTCTTCAGATTTCGCGCACGTCTCGAAGCTCGTGGCTGGAGTCCTTGTTCACTCCAACCACTACGCTGCCGGCAGACCCTGGCAGGATGCCAGGAGATATTTTCAGGAGTGCGCCGCCTACGCCGAGGAATTGCCTGGCGCTCTTAGGCGGATGCCAAAGATCACATTGGCCCGTCGGTGGCTTTTGCCACGTACTCGCCGCGGCTTTGTTTGGCGGGTGTCTCGATCAATCCTGAATCGAAACTTGCGGCTTTTGTCTCGAAAGATGGGACTGGGTAAATGAATACGGGGGTTAAGCCTTGTCCCACGTAACCCAGGCGTTCTGCAGCAGCCTCGGACAGATCGAGGATCCGGGATAAACGAAGATTCGGGCCTCGGTCCGTAATTATCACTACTACAGATTCTCCATTTTTCACGTTCACCACTCGGATTTTCGTTCCGAGAGGAAAATACCAACTTGCGGCCGTAAACTTGTGGCAGTCAAATCGCTGGCCGTTCGCCATTTTCCGCCCTTGACGTTGCTCTCCATACCAGGAAGCTATTCCTATGTATTGAGTTTTTAACTTCTTAGCGTTGCCTTGCACCTTTACCCCTTGGGAACCCGAAATCATTGGGGTAATCCAGAGCAGGCTCGCTACGACTACCAAACCTATGACGCGTAGCTTGGTCTGCATGTGTTTGTCTCCTTTTCCCCGGTTCTCTTAAGTGTCTCCCACGGGCTTTGCCGTGGATTTAACCTCCTTTGTTTCCGTAAGTTTAGTCTCACAGAACTCCGATCAATTTTCCGAATTCAGCTCAGGCACAGGCCGGAGCTGGCTCCGAAGGCTTTAGTGTGGCTGAAACTGAACGGTTTAACTCGCTATCAGTGGGGAGCAAGTCCACGGCTTCCGAATCGCAGATTGCACACCGGCCGTGTTTGCCCAACCCTACATTTGCCTGACATTCCACGCACCACCAATGCTTCATATAACTAAGCCTCCTAAACCGGATTCAATTGGGTGTATGAGAACAGTCTGGACCGGGGCGGGTATTTTGGCGATAGCCGGTTGGGGCCATTTTGCGGGGTACGTGAGTACTGGGGAAGTATCTACCCATTCGGCTGGCCGAAAGGAGGCCTCAAGGGGCCGTCCTCTGCCGTCGATTAGCCAATAACCTGTGTATTTACAGGATCTTGCCCAACATGGCTATACCAGCTTGACGAGGGGCATAGATTCAAGGGTGGTAAGCGTCCGAGGCGGCGTTGAACACGTGTGCTGATAAACCTCAATACCGGATGAATCGAGTGGACGGGGGCGATCGGCAAGGTCGTTACTACCGGGCGGGCGCCTGGGACGGGCCAGGGTCGAAATCAGAGACGTCCTTCTCCTGCCTTCTCCGGTTCATATCGCCTGATTTGAGCGAAAATCCCAGCATCGGAAGTCATCACCGAAGACAACTGTTTTGCCCGGTTATTCCTTCCAAATAAACGAGGGAATGCTCATGCCATGCAGCGGGCATCTTTTCATAACGGGGCCATTTATGCACGAAAATCAAGGTGAGAAGGATGTCGTAAATTGGCGTCGAGTTCACATTCCAGTAGAGAGCGAAAACAGCGATCCTGGGCCGTTCCCATTGGCTGCACCAAATCGCCGTTCAGGCCCCTTTTTGTCCCTTTTGGCACAACCGTGTGGACGATTCTGAGGGTTAACATGCAAAGTACACAGTGGGAAAGGTTTACCTAGACGCCCATAGGGCGTCCTTGGTAGGCTTATCAGGCATCAGGGGCCGTTTTGATCAGCTGAGGGCTCCCGTTCGGTTTTGAATGTTTCGTTTTCGAATCGCGATTGTGGAGGACTGTGAAAAATGCCTCAAACTCTAGGCAAACGTGCATGGAAAGCAATGGACTATGTCCTTTGCAAGACCGCAGGCGTGACCTTCGATACGATCCAAATTTTTAACAAGTACAATCCCAACCCTAATTTCACTCCCAAGTGGTCGGATAAGCCGCTGCTGAAGTCGTGGGAAAAGTCCAAGCCCACGCTCGGCTGGCCGCGGCAAACTGACTCGCTTTGCCCGGGCTGCGTCAAGGACGCCCGCAATGCCATCTTCGAAGGCAAGAAGGATTGGCGCGACCTGATGCACGAAAAGGTCGGCGAAATCAAGGCGCAGATTATCGAGCGCGACGGGCAAGTCTGGATGGTGAAGGAGTGCCCGATTCATGGCCGGTACGAAGACATGATGGCCATCGACGCGAAATTCCTGAACTGGATCGAGCAGAATTTCCCTGGCCGCGACATCCCGGCGCACAATGACGAAGACCTGCACAAACACGGCTCCAGCACCGTCCGGTACGGGCGCGGCTCCGTGCTCACCGTGGACCTCACCAACCGCTGCAACATGATGTGCGATCCCTGCTTCATGGACGCCAATCAAGTGGGATACGTTCACGAGCTTTCCTGGGAAGAGATTCAGGAGATCCTGGACAACGCTCTGAAGATCAAGCCGCGGCGGCAGATGTCCGTGCAGTTTTCCGGCGGCGAACCCACCATGCACCCGCGATTCTTCGATGCCATCCGCCATGCGCGCAAGATCGGCTACAACAGCGTGCAGGCGGCGACCAACGGCATCGAGTTCGCCAAGAGCAAGGAATACTGCAAGGAGGCGTTTGAAGCCGGCTTGCGCTATGCGTACCTGCAATTCGACGGCATCGGCAACGACGCGAACAGCCACCGCCAGGTAGGCAATCTGTTCGACGTGAAACTCCGGGCTATCGACAATATGCATGCGGCGGGCATCGAGATCATTCTGGTCACGACGATCGTCAACAATCTGAATAACGACCAGGTGGGCGCCATCGTCAAATTTGCCATGCAGAATCCGAATAAAATTTCGTTCGTGGCGTTTCAGCCCGTTTCGTTCACCGGCCGCGACGAGGAAATCACTCCCGAGCGCCGCTTGAAGCAGCGCTATACGCTGTCGCACCTCGCCCAGGACGTCAGCGCGCAAGTGGGCAAGATCGAGCCGACTCGCGACTGGTTCCCCATTTCGCTGATCAGCACGTTCTCTGCATTCGCCGATCTCTCCCATGGGCCGGACGCGCCGTGGGGCTCGGTGAGCTGCGGCTGCCATCCGAACTGTGGGGTGGGTACCGGCGTATTGATTAACAAGGACACGAAGGAATGGGCCCCCGTGCCGAAATTCCTGAACGTCCCACAACTCGTCGAGGATATCAAAAAGGTCACGGATGCCGCTCGCGGAAAGAACTTTTCAAATCTCACCTTCGCTCTTGCGTTGCTTAAGAATTACAACCCTTATGGAGCGCCTTCGACCTTCCGCCTGATCGATTTGCTCCGGAAGATGGACAAGTCCTGGGGGCTGACTCCGAACCAACGCAAGAAATACGGCACGGCGGGTCCGGAGCGCACGTTTGAAGACGCCAAGAAGCGCCGCACCGATCCCTGGAATTTCCTGATGATTGCCGGGATGTGGTTCCAGGACCTCTTCAACTACGATTTCCGCCGCACCGAAATGTGCATCATCCCGTACGCGACGCAGCAGGGAGAAATTTCCTTCTGCGCGTATAACACGGGCATCGGCTGGCGCAAAATCATCGAAAATATGTACAAGAATGCCACCGTTGCACAATGGTACAAAGAACACGGCAAGCACGAAATCTACGCCAAGGGCAAGGCCGTGAGCCTCGATGCCTACGATCATTCGCTCGTGATTGACGCCGAGGACGCCGCTCGTGTCCGCCACGTCGACCACGAAGTGCCGAACACCGCGGCCGAGGAAAATCGCGCCCGGCGCCGCGCAGACTTCCTCAAGGAAGAAGCCCGCGTCCGCAAGATTTACGAGGAACTCGTGTTGAAACAGACGCCACAGGAAGTGGTGCAAATCGGCTCGCTCACCGACATCAAGAAGGCGACTCCGTCTGTCGCTCCCGTAACCATCAGCAACGCCAATGGTAACGGGAACGGCGCGGCCGCGAAGCCTCAAGTAGCCGGGCAGGTTGCCGGCGACTAGTCCTCTACAATCTCAAAATTTTCCAACTGCCTCCGGTTCGCCGGGGGCAGTTGCTTTTATGTAGCACAGACTTCAAGTCTGTGGGGTTTCGTACTTGCAAGAACTTACCCCCGCAGGCTGAAGCCGGCGCTACTTAAAGGCTTGCAGTATCTTTCGGTTGCGTGCAAACTTCCTGCATTATTTCATCCTAGAAAGCTGAGTTACAAGGAGTCCCTCGGTGGATGCCAGCGCGGCAATTTCGGAATTGGTGATTGCCAACCACATCGTGGCGCATCTGAAGCTGGTCGATTCGTTCGGGCATGTCACCGTGCGCAATCCGGAAAATCCTCAGCGGTTTTTCATGGCGCGGGCGCGCGCGCCGGGCCTTGTGACGAAGGAAGATATCCTGGAATTCAATCTGGACAGCACGCCGGTCGATCTGCGCGGTCTGCGGCCGTATTCCGAACGGTTCATCCACGGGTGCCTCTATAAATCGCGACCCGACGTTATGGCGGTCTGCCACAACCACGCCCACGAACTGCTCCCGATGGCGGTGACGAAGACGGTGATGCGTCCCGCTTTGCACTCGGCGGCCGTGATCGGCCAGGAAGTCCCTGTGTGGGACATCCGCGATCATTTTGGCGACACCAACATGCTGGTGACGACGAACGAGATGGGTAATTCCCTTGCCGGCACGGTCGGAAAGGGCAAGGCAGCGCTGATGCGCGGTCACGGAAGCGTGATCGCAGGGAATTCGGTGCAGGATGCCGTTTTCACCACGTTCTATTTGCGTTTGAACGCGGACGTGCTAATCAAGGCCATGTCCATGGGTGGCACGATCACGTATCTCTCGCCCGGCGAAATCGATCGTTCGGGCGAACTCCACAGTCAAGAGGCGGCCCAGGGTCGCGCGTGGGAAGATTGGCGTTCGCAAGCAAGGGTTGGCAATTCTCCCCTGAAGTAATGGAGCAGCTGACTCTGGGTTTTTGTAGCACATCTCTAACGAAGTCGGCCGTGTCAAGGGGAATTGAGCGTTCCGGTGAATGCCGCTGTGCACACCCCTACGGTCTCGCTTCCCTGATCCATTTCGGTGAGGGACCGAGTGGTCTTCGTTGGTGAATTGTTGTGTCCACGCCAGGCTCGGGCCCCATTGCGTTCCTCAATTCGGTGTACCCACCAAACATCTCTCCGATCATTTCAGACCATGAGGAATTGTTCGATCTCCCCGCAACTCGGGGAGGCGGGTGGCCTCATCAGACTCCCGGTCCATGCAGCAGGACCACTGTGCTACTCAGGCATTCCCGCATGGGGACACCGTTGTTCTGCCCGCCGGCAGAACTCGGTGTAATCGATCTGGTCGCGCATCATGATCCACAGCCGAATGCCCAGCTTTCGCGCTGTGGCCACCACCGCCTTGCCCAGACCTTTCTGCACCAACTTCTTACGATAAAACTGTTTCAACCGCGCATCCTTGCGTGCGGCCGCCCGCGCCGCTTCCACCCACAACAGCCGCAGCAGCGGATTGCCCTGCTTGCTTAAACTTCCGTTCCGCTGTTTGCCGCCGCTGGAGTGTTCGCTGGGAATCATCCCCACGTAACTGGCCACCGCTTTGGCGTTGGGAAATCGCCGCGCGTCTCCCAAGAAGACTTCCGTGGCCAGCGCCGTGGTCGGTCCCACGCCCGGGTGGCTCAACAACAGGCGTGCCCCGCCTCGCTGCTCGGCCTGCTCCCTCACCGCTCGATCCAGCTGCTGCAGACGCTGGTCCAGTTCCTGACGCAGCTCCTGCAACTGCTCTCGCCGCGTCGCCGCAAATCCAGCCAGCCCGAGTCCCTTCAGTTCCTGCTGGCCGGCTTGGCTCCACAGTTTGCTGCCGCGCCGCAATCCCTGGCTCAGTGCCAGCCCTTGCAGCCCGTTCTGCGTCATCACCCGCATCCGCACCAACTGGTGCCGGTGCTGCAGCAACGTCCGCAGATCCCTCTGCTCGCTCGTCGGCAGCCAGATCTGCGGAAACCGCTTCTCCACCAGCAGCCGCCGAATCAACTCCGCATCGCGCCGGTCGTGTTTTTGCTTCCGCGTCTCCGCTTTGCGAATCGCCGCCGGATGTCCCACTCGGTACTCGATCCCCAACTCCTCCAGCAGCCGCAAAAACCAGAACATCGATCCCGTCGCTTCCAACCCGACCAACACTGGCTTGGGCAACGCGGCGTAAAATTCCCGCACCGTCTCGCCTTCATGCGCCAGCGTCTTTTCGGTCACTTCCCCCGTCTCGATGTCCACCATCGAAATCGTCTGTTGTCGCGCGTGCAAATCGCATCCTATAATTCGCATCTCGGCCTCCTTCGACCCGAGCTCTGCGCGTTGGACAGCACACAGTTTACTCGGATCGTCGTGAGGCCGACTTCGTTATGTCATCAGACTTCAGTCTGTGGGGGTTAGTCCTTGCATGGACCAAACCCCACAGACTGAAGTCTGTGCCACCGGCGTCATGGTATTGTGTGCGGAGACGCCGTTGGAGGAACCATGCCCGTGTTGAACCGTTGGTGGATTGCCGTTGCCGGCGTATGCCTGCAAATGGCCCTCGGCTCGGCCTACGCATGGAGCGTCTTTCGTATCCCTCTCTCCAAGGAATTCGGGTGGAGCATTACGCAAATCACTTGGGTATTCCTGATCAGCTGGTTTTTTCTCGGGTGCAGCACGGTTGTAGGCGGCTTGTGGATGAAACGCCAAGGCCCGAGGGTCGTCGCGATGGTGGCGGGCCTGCTGTGGGGCGGAGGAGTATTTCTCGCCAGTTTTTCTTCTCACAGACTTTGGTGGCTCTATCTCACCTACGGAGTGATTGGTGGAATCGGGCTGGGCATGGGCTACATCGTTCCGATTACCGTCCTGGTGAAGTGGTTTCCTGACCGAAGGGGACTCATCACGGGGATTGCGGTGGCCGGGTTCGGTGCGGGAGCATTGTTCTCCGCGCCCGCCGCGGGATGGTTGATCCTGCATGTGGGATTGATGCCGACCTTTGCGTACCTCGGAGTCGCCTACGCGATCGTCGCTATTGCCGCGGGCGCATTCATGCAAAACCCGCCCGAAGGTTGGAAGCCTGATGGTTGGACGCTGTCTGCTTCGCAGATCTCGCAGCGTTCCGACCGTGACTATACGCTGGGCCAGGCGCTGCGCACCTGGCAATGGTGGGCGATCTGCTTCCTGATGTCGGTCAACACGATGTCGGGCTTGTCAATTGTTACCCAGGCATCGCCTATTTTTCAGGAGATGGGGAAAGCAAGCGTGGCCACCGCAGCCTTCCTGGTCGGCGTGGTGGCCCTGTTCAACGGCGCCGGGCGAATTTTTTGGTCCTGGGTCTCCGACTTGACGACCCGGAAAGCAGCGTTTTTCATGATGTATCTTGTCGAGGTAGTTTTGTTCTGGACGTACCACAGCATCCACTCGCTCTCGCTGCTGGCGATCGTCACATTCGTCCTCGTGATGTGTTACGGAGGAGCTTATGGCATTACTCCGGCATTCGCGGCTGACTATTTTGGTCCTCGAGACGTCGGCTCCATTTTCGGCTTGATGATGCTGCCCTGGGCGTTCGCCGCTGTCTTTGGACCGCTGCTCTTTGCTTATCTGCGTCAGATCAACGGAAACTACACTCAGGCCCTCTATCTCATTGCGGGTTTGATGACCGCTGCGCTCATCCTTCCCGTTCTTATTCATCCACCGCAAGGCAGGAAAAGTGGAGACGAACACCCGACTGGCGTCGCGCTCGAGGCGGAGGCGGAAGCAATCTCCCCTGAGTGATTGTCATGCCGCGGAAACGCCATTCCGTTTGATTTACGGAGCGCGGAGAGTAGGACAGGCTTCAGCCTGTGGGGTTCTTCGCGGGGCGAAGCTTAAACCAGACAGGCCTGAAGCCTGTCCTACGAAGCTGCGAACTAGAACTCTTCTTCGTCGTCGGATGCTTTCTTTCTTGTAATTTTCGTCGTCACGCGAATGCCACGCGACGTCAGGTCCTTGAAGATCGCTTGCCGGTCTTCCAGCGGGATCGCGCCGGGAGGAAAGACGCCGGCCGAGTCGCGTGGAAAATGCTTGATGAACAGCGAGGCCATTTGTGCGGTGGCATAGGAAACGGGCGAGAGGGCCAGTCCGCGCTGGCGGATTTGATAGAGTGAAGGGAAGATCGCGTCGTGGCGGACTTCCATCGGTCGATCCTGCTTCGTCCCGCGCACGATGACGGCGGCGGCAAACCTCGCGTTCTGCAGTTTGCCTCGCCGGATCAAGCGCGCCACCTGGCGCGGCGTCGGCGTTTTCGGGAATCGCGAAGAGACTAGTCCCCGCGACTTTGATAACTTTCCCTGCCGGTACCAGCGCCGCAGCCTGTCAATTTCATTGCCGCCGATTTTTACGTCCATGTCTTTCAATTTCAGAAAATAGGGGACCGTGCCGACTTCATCCTGCGCCGCAAGAACGACATTCACTTCGCCGATCGGAGGGGGAAAACGAAATTTTTCCCGCTCGCCGAAGCGCTTGCCGAATCGGAATCGGCCGTCGCGTACGACGCGGGGAAGGGATATGGCCTCATCGAAAGAAACTTCCGCCGACCACTGCGAAACCGGGTCATCACTTTCCGTGCTTTCGTAGAGGCGAATATGAACCGCCTCGACGGAATCCAGCAGACTAGCGGCCCGCGCCACCAGCAGATTCGTCAAACCCGGCGCGGCGCCGGCAGTGATCACCGCGCAGCGATTCTTTCCCTGAAAGCGCTTATCGAAACGAAGCTGTTCGGCCTTGAACGGATTGCGCGTGAGGTGCGCGCTCAGGTCCAGATAATGCGAGCGAATGCGCAAAGCGGCTCGAAGTGCAATCTGGTTAAAAACGGAGGCGCTCGCGTTCACGAGCAATTGCGACCCCTTCGCAGCGCGCACAATGCCCCACAAGTTCCGCGCGTTCACCCGTACCACCGGAATCGTGCTCTTTTTCCCGAGAAAGCGGCGAGCGCGGTCGAGGTCGCGGTCGCCGCAGGTGACCTGGTGCCCCTGTCGTGTAAGCAGGTGTGCGAGATAAGAGCCGGTTGCTCCGGTCCCCAGAACGAAGATGCGCATCGGGGCAAAACTCTACCACATTCGTTTCGGGAACACGCTTTTTGTAGCACAGGCACCCGCCGCTGCGGGTGCCTGTGCTACCTCGGCGTCTCCACTGGAAATGCGCCGCACAATGAAAGACAATGGAACCGCACCTGTAAGCCTCGCATCCAAGGTAGTCAGGGTGAGATGGGACAAACGGTGCGCCTGTCCCAGCTTGTAACAGACAAAGTCAATGGACCACGAAGAAAACGAACCGAAATTATTCAGTCTCTCGGAGGCGGAGCATGCCCGGCGCCAGGTCGAGCCGCTCCTGATCGACGCGATGGAAGGGCGCCGGCAGATGGAGGACCTGGAAGTAAGCTTGAGCGCCATCGCCAACAGGATCCAGATCATGGGCGGCGTCACAATCGATTACGACGCAGCTGCACGGATGCGCGCCGACCTGAACCGAGTCGTCGCCAAGGTCAAGGACGCTCTCGACCAGATCCAGTCGACGGGTTGTATCGTGAAAGACCTGGATTCGGGGCTTGTGGATTTTCCCTCCGTGATCAAAGAGGAAGAGGTCTACCTGTGCTGGCGGCTGGGGGAAGACCGCATCCGTTTTTACCACCGCCAGGATGAAGGTTTTTCCGGACGCAAGCCAATCGACCCCGAAGACGCCGGTCCCCAGCATCCGATCCAATAAGGACAAATAGTCCGCGCGCGGCCGCGCCTCGAGCGTCCGGGAAGGAATAGCGTGAACGAAAAATCCGAAGGCCGCCTGGCTCGAGCCGCAAGCCCTTATCTCCGCTCCGCCGTGCATCAGGAGGTGGATTGGTACGAGTGGGGCGAAGAAGCCTTTGCTCGTGCGCGCGCCGAAGACAAGCCCATCTTGCTCGACATCGGCGCCGTCTGGTGCCACTGGTGCCACGTGATCGATCGCGAAAGCTATGAGAATCCGCAGCTGGCCGCGATCATCAATCAGCTTTTCATTCCCGTGAAAGTGGACCGCGACGAGCGGCCCGATGTGGACGCGCGCTACCAGGCCGCCATCAGTACACTGTCTGGGCAAGGCGGCTGGCCGCTCACCGGATTCCTGCTGCCCGACGGGCGCCCGTTTTTCGGCGGCACTTATTTCCCTCCGGAAGACGCCATGGGACGTCCCGGCTTCCGCCGCATTCTCGAAGCCGTCGCCGCGGGATTTCGCGACAGGCGCGCCGAAGTGGAAGACGCGGCGTCCCGCCTTGCTGAAGCGGTGGCAAAAACGGAAACGTTTGCGGGCGGGCGAGGAGAATTCGATTCGCGCGTGGCGGAGGATCAAGCCGAGTCTATCGTCAGTTTATTCGATTCGCGCAATGGAGGATTTGGGCGCTCGCCGAAATTTCCGCATCCCGCGGCGATCGATTTGCTGCTCGAATGCCACCAGGCGGGCGGTGGCACGCGGATGCTGGAAGTTGCCGCGTTTACGCTCGAGAGAATGGGCTCCGGAGGCGTCTACGACCAGGTGGCCGGCGGATTTCATCGCTATTCAGTGGACGACCGCTGGTGCGTCCCGCATTTCGAGAAAATGTCGTACGACAATTCGGAATTGCTGAAGAATTTTCTGCACGGCTTTCAGGTCGCGCATGAGCCATTGTTTCGCGAGATCGCCGAAGGCATCGTCGATTGGACAAATGCGGTGCTCTCGGATCAGTCGCGCGGCGGTTTCTACGCGAGCCAGGACGCCGACCAGACGCTCGACGACGACGGCGATTATTTTACTTGGACGCTGGACGAAGTTCGCGCGGTTCTCACACCCGAAGAGTCGCGCGTCGTTGAGCTTCGATATGACGTCGAAGCGCACGGCGAGATGCACCACAATCCGGCGAAAAATGTTTTGTGGATTGCGCGATCCATCGCCGATGTGGCGAGAACGATTGGCGGCGGCACGGATATGGCCACGGTCCAGGCGACGCTGGCGCACGCGAAAGGGAAACTGCTGGCAGCGCGCTCGGCGCGGCCCGCGCCGTTTGTGGACACGACTCACTATGTTGCGTGGAACGCGATGTTTGTATCGGCGTATCTTGATGCGGGGGCGGTGCTCGGCGGGGAGAAGGGCGCCGCGTGCCGCGCGTTCGCGCTCAAGACGCTCGATCGCATTTTGAGCGAAGCCTGGAGCGACGCACGCGGATTCTCGCATCGCATGGGAGGCGCGCGCCTCGACGGATCGCTAGACGATCAGATTTTTGCCGGGATTGCACTGCTCGACGCCTATGAAACGACTCTCGATCCGAAATATTTCGACGCAGCCCGGCGTGCGGCGGATTTCGCCATCATCGAATATTTTGACACCGAAGGCGGAGGCTTCTTCGATCGCGCTTCGGGCGCGCCGCCGATGGGCGGTCTCGAATTGCGCCGCAAGCCGTTGCAGGATTCTCCAACTCCCGGCGCAAATTCCTCTGCGGCCATTCTGCTCGATCGCCTGCACGGCTACGCCGGAGACGCGCGCTACCGTGCGTCGGCGGAAGCGACGCTCGAAGCGTTTGCCGCCATCGCGCCGCAATTTGGAATTCACGCCGCGAGTTACGGACTAGCCGCGTTGCTGCATACCCGACGGCCGTTCGAGGTTGTCGTCACCGGCACGAGCGAAGATCCGCGGGCCGCGGCGCTCGAAACGGCCGCGAATTCCGTTTACCGGTTCGGCAAGGCCGTTCTTCGGGTCACGCCGGAGCGCATCGCGTCGCCGGATGCTCTTGCGCCCTCATTAGCCGAAACGCTGCCGCATCTTCGCGCCGACACCGCGCAAGCGCTGGTCTGCGTCGGCAAGACGTGCCGTCCTCCAGTCACCGATCCCGGCGCGCTCGTCGCGCTGCTCACGCAAAAGCCTGTCGTGCTTTCAGCTGAGTGAACAAAAATCTTCGTACAGATGGTCCTCGAATTCCACGAATGAGCCTCGCCCGACGGTTTAAGTAGCGCAGGCTTCAGCCTGTGGGATTCGGTTGTGGCAAGGCGTGCCCTGAGGCTGTACAAACCCCCACAGGCTGAAGCCTGCGCTACTCGTGTTCCGGAACTGGATCGCCCTTCGGGAAAAACTTCGCGACCCACACCACCGACGCCGCGCCCAGGTATCCGAACGCAAAATGCCAGGGCAGCGGCGAGCCCGCGCGCCAGGGCAGGACGAACGTCCCCTCGGCCGCGGGTGAGTGGATGACTCCAAACAAGCAAGCCAGCGCGCCTGTGGCCAGGCACCATGCGCCGCGGCTGAAGCGGCGATCGAGAAGCTCGGCCGTGGCCGCTCCCCAAATCAATGCCGAAATGATGAAACCATTGCCAAGCAGGATCACTGTGCGGACCGTTTCGCCTACATCGCCCGTCAACTGCGTCGCCTGCGCGCCGACGGCTCCCAGCGCCGCAGTCACTTCGAGCGCAATCAGAAACGCGAGAGAAGGCAGGAGCGAGACCGCAACGGCCAAGCCGTGCCGCGCCGGCGTCGCCAAAAAAGCTTGGGAAATGACTTCGAGACCAATGTAAACCAGGATAGGCGCAATCGCTGCCGCCGGTATCCACGCCACAAAGAACGGAAGATAGCCGAGGATGCCGCTGAGTCCTATGAACATCGCGGTCAGAATCACGTAGCCTGCGCCCGCTCCCATCGCTTTGTAAGCCGGGTGGCCGATGTAGGGCGTACTCTCCACGACGCCTCCGCAAAGGCCTGCCAGCAAAGTGCAGAAGCCTTCGGTAAGCAGGATGGCTCGCGTGTCATATACATCGCCTGCGGCTGCGGCGCTCTCGGTATTGTCGATGCCACCCACCACGGTCGACAGAGAGAATGGCAGGATGATCGGCAGGTAGACCCATGCGAGCGAAAGGCCGCCGAGGAACGTCACGGTTGGCCACGGGAACGCCAAATGAAATGCCGCCGGAACGCCAACCGGCGGCGCCGCGATGGGACTCACGATGTGAACGGCGCGGAGAAGATGGAAAGCGGCAATGCCAACCAGCGCGGAGGCAAGCGCTCCCGGCACTTTCCCCGGTATCTTCACGTTGCCCACCAGAGTGACCAGAATGACCCCGAACGCCAGCAATCCCGGAATCGGGTCGGCGTACATTTTCAGCATTGGCAACAGGGCAATGAGCGCCAGGCCCGCGCCGCCAATCGAGCCTAAAAGCGCAGCTCGCGGCAGGGCCCGCCGAACAGCATTGCCGAAAAACGAAAGCGCAATCTTGAATACGCCCACAAGAACCGTCACTGCCATGCCCATCTTCCACGCCAGATACGCGTCGTGAGTCGCAAGAAACGCGGGCCCCAAAACACCGAAGGACATTCCGAAGATGCTTGGAGCGTTCAGACCGAGCGGCATCGCCGTCACATCGTCGCGGCCCGTCTGCTTCGCGAGGCGTCCCGCCATCCACGCGTAGAACAGATCGCCGGCAAGCACGCCAATGGCTGTGCCGGGAACCATGCGGTACAAGACAATCGACAATGGAAAACCGAACGCGCCGGTCAGAATACTGGCAAGGATCACGAGATTCGCGACGTTGTCGAACATTAGCGCGAAGAAGCCGTTCAGGTCCCCTGCCCGGAACCAGCGATAGCCTATCGTCATTTTTTTCCTCCACCTGCCCGCGCGGATGGCTGGCGTGCTGGCGCACTTGATACTACAGGTGGCTTCGCGGTGCGAAGATAATTTAGGGGGAATCGCAGTTGTATCGAACGCGCCATCGCCTTAAATTCCGTTGGCGCGCCGAGCATGCGATAATCCGGACCATGACCGGCGCCAGAAAACGCTCCACGAGCAATCCGTCTCGACGCCCCCGCCGGAAAGAATCGGGCGCTCGCTTTCAAAATCTAACTACCGCTCTTGCGGAGATCGGAAGAAGTTTCTACCAGCGCGGATGGGTGTTCGGAACGAGCGGAAATTTCAGCGCGGTCGTAAGCGAGCGGCCACTGCGCCTGGCGATCACGCCAACGGGACTGGATAAAGGCGCGCTCGCGCCGGAGCAATTCCTGGAAATCGACGAGGCGGCACGCGTGGTCCGCGGAAGCGGGCAGCCGTCCGCTGAGACAGGTCTGCACCTTGCCATCGTGCGCACTCGTGGGGCCAGCGCGGTATTGCATACGCATTCGCTGTGTAGCACAGTGCTTTCCGACGTTTTCTCCGCCGATGGCGCCGTGACCCTCGAAGGATTCGAGATGCTCAAGGGCCTGCGCGACGTCCACTCGCACGAGCATCGGGAAATCCTTCCCATACTCGAAAATTGCCAGGACATCTCTCGACTGGCTGAACAAGTCCGAGCTCTGCTAAAGCGCGACCCCGCCGTTCACGGTTTCCTGCTTCGCCGCCATGGACTTTACACGTGGGGACAGGACCTGGCCGAGGCCAAGCGTCATGTAGAAGTCCTGGAGTTTCTGCTGGAGATACTGGGCCGGTCCCGAAACGGAGTATAATGGGCGGCGCCGCGCATCCATTCGCGTAAGGGCGGGCAAGGAGTGCATCCCAATGGCTCTGCTTAGGATTCCAGACGAGAAGCGTTCGCTGAGCGAGGCGGGAGAGATCACCAGTTACCTCGCGGGCATGGGCATTGACTACGAGCGTTGGGAGCCGAGCGCTTCGCTCCCACCCGGCGCGAGCGCCGAGGAAACCCTTGCGGCTTACGCGGCCAAGATCGAAGAGCTCAAGGCCCGCGGCGGATACGTCACTGCCGACGTAATCGACGTCAATCCGAAGACGCCCGGGCTGGACGCGATGCTTACAAGATTCAACACCGAGCATTGGCACGATGAAGATGAAGTTCGTTTCATTCTTGCGGGCAGAGGCGTATTTCACATTCATCCCAAACAAGGGCCGGTGGTCGCGATCGAGGTGGGAGCGGGAGACCTGATTCGAGTGCCGCTGGGAACTCATCATTGGTTCGACCTGTGCTCCGACCGCTGCATTCGCGCGATTCGCCTGTTCCAGGATCCTGCCGGCTGGACTCCGCACTACACTGGGAGCGGCGCCGATCGCGGGTACGAGCCGGTCTGCTTCGGACCAACCTACATTCCCTCTCATCCGGCGGTTAGTTAGCGGTGACAACGCCGTCCGGCGGAAACTCGATTCAAGCGATCCTGCTGGACATTGAAGGCACGACCACTCCCATCGATTTCGTCTTCCGGACTCTTTTTCCCTACGCCCGCGAAAGATTGCAGCAATTCCTGTTGGAGCACGGAAATGAGCCCAGCATTCGCAAGGACATTGATGCATTGCGCGCGCAGCATCGAGCAGACGCGGCCGGTCAATTCAACCCGCCCCTGTGGGTGGATGACACGCCAGGCTCCGAGGTAGAGTCCGCGGCCGCTTATGGCGCCTGGTTAATCGACCGCGACAGCAAGTGCTCCGCGTTGAAATCACTTCAAGGGAAAATCTGGCAAAAAGGCTATCGGACGGGAGACTTGCGCGGTGAAGTGTATCCGGATGTCCCGGTGGCCCTGGCTCGCTGGTCGCGCCAGGGAAAGATCATCTGCATTTTTTCCTCCGGCAGCGTGCTTGCGCAGAAGCTGCTCTTTGGCAGTACCGCCGCCGGAGATTTGACCGGCTATATCCGCGCCTACTTCGACACCACCACGGGCCCCAAGAACGAGCCGCGAAGCTATCTGCGGATTGCCGAGACGCTCGCGCTGAAGGCGCCGAACATTCTCTACATTTCCGACGTTGCGAAAGAGTTGGACGCAGCCCGCGACGCGGGGATGCAGACGGCGCTCTGCGTCCGGACGGAGTCCACGGAGCGCGTTGCAAGCGCGCACCGCGTTGTCAATTCCTTCGAGGAAATATTTGCCGGAAGCTAGGTCGCTGTTGCTGCTGCGCTCGTGGCACCGGCGCAAATTGCCGCCAAGCTTTCCACCGAATGAGCGTCTCGGTATAGACTTGGCAGGATTGCGCCGTGTTCAAATCTGTCTTTAGGTTTGGAGGAGGATTGAAATGAAGTTTAAAGCATTTGGCGTTGTTCTTGTTGCGCTGGCGCTTGCCTTCATCCTGAGGGTAGAGGCCCTACCTCGTCAGCAGGATGATCGCGCTGAAAAACCTTCGACTGCGACGCATTCACGAGTTGGCATGAAGAAGCCTCTGAAACTTGTGGGCGCGATTCTTGTGCCGGGAAATCCCATTCGCTTTGACATCAGCTGGGTGGACCAGGCGCGGTCAAGGTACTACCTGGCGGAATCCGGAAACGCCGCTGTGGACGTCTTTGACGCGGAAAACGATTTGTACCTCGGCAGGATTACCGGTTTCCACGGTTTGGCGGCCGCGGACGACCCGTGCGGACGAATCGAAGGAATGGGGCCGAACGGTGTCGTGGTCACGCCCGACAACCATCTTTGGGCGGACGATGCGCACGGCACAGTAAAAGTGTTTGACCTGTCGAGCGCCAAGCCTCCCTTTAGCGGAGTAAGTCCCGCCGCGACGATATCAACCGGTGCGGTGTGCCGCGCCGACGAGCTCGGGTTCGACCCGAAAGATCACGTCATCGTGGTTGGAAATCCGGAAGAACATCCTCCCTTTGCGGCCATTATTTCTTCGGACGCGCCGTATGAAGTCCTGAGCAAGATTCCTTTTCCCGACGCCAGCGGATTGGAGCAGCCCTTGTGGGACGCAGGTTTGAAAGGCGGCCGAATGTTGCTCACCGTGCCGGGAAAAGGCGACGGCGCCATCGTTGCGGTACTCGACTTGAGTAAGCCGAAGTCGCCAGTGGTGGAAACAACCTACTCGACGCCGAATTGCGGTTCTGGTCTGGCGCTTGGACCATCCCAGCATCTTCTCGTTGGTTGCGGAGGCGGGAGGCCGCTCATTATCGTGAATGCGCTATCGGGCAAAATAATCACGACGGTCGCCGACACGCACGGCGCGGACGAAGTCTGGTACAACCCGGGCAACAATCAATTCTATGCCCCGAGCGGCCAGAACCCCACGCCAACCCTCAGCGTCATCGATGCCGAGTCCGGCACACTTCTTTACAATTTGTCTGCAGGTCCCGGCTCTCACTCTGTCGCGGCGTACAGTGGAAACAATCACGTATTCGTTCCGATCGCGATTCCCTCTACGGCATCTCCGGCGGATGCTTGCAATGTCGTTTTCGGTTTGCTCGAGAAACAGGGATGCATCGCCGTTTACGCGCCGGAAAAGTGAGCCTGCTGTTGGCTTGACGTGATATGGGGGAATCGATTTCAATTCCGAGCGGGTAGCACTGCGTATTTGGCAATCACAAATCCCATCGCCCCGCCAAAAAAAACATCACTCGGGAAGTGCTCGCTCCGCGAGATCCTCGAAAAGCAGATCACTCCGGCCAATCCATATGCCACAAAGGGTACCCAACGATGCTTCCGGTATCGTTGCGCGATGACTGTCGCTACCGAAGTGGCCGCAAATGCATGCACCGAATAAAATCCCCCGGAACTAATTGGGTTGTGCGACCCGTTGAAAAAACTGTCCGAATATGGCCCATTTCCGGTGTAACTTAGCGGCTGCCTTCGTCCCGTAATCCCCTTGAACGGAATATCAAGCAGGAATCCATCGGCAACCGCTTCCCCCGCCAAAAGCGCCGTCTCTTTCGCATACGAATTTTTGCGCAGCCAACCCACGCCGTACATCGTGGCGGGTACGGCAGCAATGAACGCCGCTGTGTTCACGGCGCTGAGGCCACGATTGAATCCATTGAACCTGGTCGTCGTGCGAAACGGCGGCGCCGTGTACGGATCCGAGGCCACCAGCGCCGCGGTCCCTCCCAGCACGGCGATGGTTGGCCACCAGTGCTCTCCTTTCGCCAGCTCTTTCGGAAACAAAAAGATTTCTTTCTGGTCTTCCAGAATATTGCCGGGCAGCTTACGCAGCGACACAGTTCGGGCCGGCTGGGCGGAGCCTTGCTGTCCCACGGGAACATTCTGTGTTGAATCAGGCGGGGCAGCAGGACCACTATCTTGTCCGGAGGCAGTTCTTGCTCCAACGCCCAGGAAGAGGGAAAGAGCCAGAAGAATGGGAAGCAGCCATCTCTGCGCTTGGTGTTTCATATGGCCAGTTTATCTCAGGACCTTGCACGTGCGCCAGATAAACGAGGCGGTCCCAATGGGTCGACGCAACACTAGCTCGAAGTCTACTTACAGGAATCTCAAAAGCTAAATTCGTTCGCGAGCGTTGATTCAAACGGAACACTACTCTATTTAGTTCTGATTGAGTACAGCCGGACAGATCAATTCTCTAGGGAAAGTAATGTCGGATCAACCGATTAGATGGTGTTGCATCGACCTAGTAAGCCCGCAGATAGTTTCGCCAAAAATTGTGGGTGCTGCGGTTCTATTGTGGATTGCGGCGAAGGGAGAAAGGAGGCGGCTGATTTAATGCGATGTATGAATCAAGGCGTACCGGAATTGGACTTGCGCGCCACCCGGTATTTTTTGCAGCCAAAACTCGAACGCGCCCGCTCGCGTTGAAATGGTCGTGGTGATGAGCGGCTTGTTCACCCACGGCACACCCGGAAATTTATCTCCGGCGTAGCCCGCGCCTATTTTCCAAATCTTCGTCAGAGCATACTCGAACTTGGCCCTCTCAATGACCTGGTGAATCCGGGCGGAATCGTTCAACGGAAGGTACAGAAAATAAACCGTTTCGTTAGTGAACTTAGGAGTAAAATGGACACGGAGCATCGACCAGGGCTGCAGGTATCGTGCGCTCCCGGCGACCGGGCCCGTGGCCTGAACGTACTCCAACTCCTGATCCCACGAGGCTATTTTGCTGTCATAGAGCGTGCGCCCGCCGCCAATGAAAAACTCCCGATAATTCCCGTGGGCAAAATCCACATAGCCGATGTCGGGATAAATCCATTTTTTGCGAATCTGGAAAAACTCAAGATAGTGGATCGTGCCTATATACGGGGCATTGAGACTCTCGCCCGTGCGAGCCATAAAAAACGTTTTCGTGGGCGCATCTGTGGTGTCCCCGGCTGGCGCAGGGTCCTGGGCGAAACCCGTAACCGCGCAGCCCAAGCAAAGCAGCGCCGCAAACTTCACAGCGCGACAGACCACGATGGACGAGAAGCCACCCTTGAGGCACCGCATTTCGGGCCACGATACCTCATTCGTGGCATTTCATGGAAGTGTTGGCAACTGGCGGCAGAAGAAAGAATAAGTCCCGACAGACGCTGTTCGCGCCAACTGGCCCTGATCCACGCCCCAAAAGTCTCAGAACTCCATGCGCATTTGAAAGGCGACCATTCGCGGGGTGCTATCGCCACCCAAACCGACGCCGAGTAATCCTGTCGGTGGAGAGGTGGTGGATGTGATTGCTCCAAACCCCGGCAAAGTAGACGGCTTTCCTGGAATGCCGGCCAGCACCATGCTCGGAAGCGCAAAATTCGGATGGTTGAAGACGTTGAAAAATTGAGCGTCGAACCGCAGTTTCACTCGCTCGGTCACGGGGAACCATTTCGTGAGGTAGAAGTCACTCCAGAAGAATTGAGGACCGCGCAATGCATTGCGACCCAAATTTCCGAACTGGCAGGTTTGCGCGCCGTCTCCCCCATTGCAGGATCCTGCGGGGACGATCTGCCCGTTGGCGAGCTGCTGTTGGCTCGGGTCCACGGTCGAGACAAATGCATTGGGATTAAGCCACTGAACCGTGCCCGGTTGCGTGACGCCAGGGATGAAATTATGGTCGTAGAGCGGCACGCCGGGAACAACGCTCGCGAATTGCGGCCCGCTGCCATTCACAATGCCGTTTCCATTGGCTGAATACGGCGTGCTCAGAACGGAGAAGGGAAGTCCGCTGTGCCAAAACATGGTTCCTGATACCTGCCAGCCGTTCAGCGCCAAGCCAAGATAATGGTTTTGGACCTTCAGCGGCAATTGATAGACATACTGCGCGTTGAGATTGCCGCGGATGTCGTAGTCGCAAGGGCCATAGTTTCGCGCCAGCTCTCCCGGAAGAGGCGAGAGAATTCCACCCGCCGAGAACTGCAGGAACCCGCCGTTGGACACCGTGTCCATGCAACGGCTCCAGGTATAGTTGATTTGCCCCATCAGGCCGTGTCCGATCCGCTTCATCGCGGTCAACTGCAGCCCGTCATAGTGGCTGTTCGCGCCCGTGGAAAATTGCGTCACCGCTCCGAATCGCGGATCGATTGCACCAGTTCGTTGTGGATCGGCCGGGTTCACATAGGGGAATGGCGCAAAGCATCCCGGGCACACGGTTTGATAACCATTCACCTCCGTCAAATACGGCTGGTTGACCGCGCGCGTGCCGACGTATTGGGCCTTGAGGCTTCCCGTGGTTCCCAGCTCATGCTCCAAACCGAGACTCCACTCCATGAAGTACGGCGCGTGAAGTTCTCCGCTGGGCACCGCCGTGATGGCGACCGGAGGAAGACAGGTTGCAAAACTCGCCTGCGCGGAACTCGGCGGTAAGGATGCGCAGGAAGGCTGGCCCGGCTGAAATCCCGAACTGAACGTCTGATTGGCAGATACGGTTGCATCGACCGCGCTGTTCGCAACTCCGGGAGCAATGGCTGTGCAGCCGAATGCCGGGTCGCAGCCCGCGGATCCGGATTTGCCGACAGTTCCGAGAAGGCCGCCTTGGAATGTCTTGACGTAGGGCGGGTTGACGCCGACCACGTCGGCGATGCTCCCGGGTAAAAGGTCGCTGAAAATTCCGAAGCCGGCACGCAGCACAGTTTTGGGTTCAAATTGCCAGGCAATCGCCGTTCGCGGTTGCAGGATCGCGAGGGGCGTCGAGGAAAACACGTTGCCCAGGCCGGTCTGGATCGTAGCATTGAGCGGCTGATTTACATTATGGGAGATGGAATCGAAAGAGCCGCTGAGGCGCGCAATTTGATCGTGCGGATTGAGCGGATTGGAATTGAACGTATCGCGAATGCCGAATGTCCAGGTCAGCTTCTTGGTTACTTTCCACGTATCCTGAGCATACAGGTCGAGATTCAGGAAATTGAAAGGTTCGTTTGCCGACGTGGGGAAAGTTTCCGTGGCCGTATTTGCAACCCCATAAATGTATTGCTCCAGGTTGGCGTACGTCACCGTCGGCACCGAGCCTTCTCCGAAGTCATAGTCATTCAGCCGGAGGAGGCGCGTGTTGGTCCCAAACCGAAATTCGTGCGCGCCATGGCTCCAGGCGAGGTTGTCATTGATAAAGAACCGGGAGGCGCGCCGTCCCTGAACCCACGTGTTGTCAAGTCCCCCAACGGTGGTAAAAGCATTCGCCCCGGTGCCTTGCAGCACGATGGGAAAAGCGGCAAGAGTCTTCTGAAAATCGGCGGGCGCAAATAGGCTCCCATACCACGAAAATGCCGGGTTGAAGTAATTCACCAGATTCTGCGAAAAGACGTGAGTGTATCCCGCCGCAAAGGAGTACAGCGGTTGAGGAGAGACCGAGTCGAACACCGCGTTGATCGGATCGGTGTAGGCAGCTTGCACGCCCGTATCGGACTGAAGGCGATACCAGGTCGTGTCTTTCTCATTGATGTTGTAATCGATGCGCAGCGTCTGGACCTGTTCATGATCGTCGCTCGAATGCGAGACGCTCTGCGAATTAGCACAGTAATTCCCGTCGTTAGGTATTGCGGGCGCCGCCATGCCCACATCGTATGGACAACCGAGTACACGGGCCGCCGCGCCGTTGGTATTTCCGTAGAGACCAAACATCTGTTTGTAAAAATTTATCGATTGAGGCGAGGGGGGGTACACATATTGGCCGGGATGGTTGGGGTCCGGTTCTCCGTCCTGTAATTGCCCCAAAACGTAACCCTGGAATGCCAGACTCGGAACTATAGTTGGCGTGACGATAGGCAGTGCGATCCGAACCCATTCGCTGTCAAAGAAGAAGAAGAGCTTGTCATGGACAATCGGTCCACCCAAACTGCCCCCAAAATGATTCACGTTTGCTCCCGGCTTTTGCCTCCCCGGTAACGCGTTTGTGAAATAGTCGGCTGCGTTCAAAATCGAGCTGTTCCACAACTCGTAGAGATTTCCATGGAACTGATTGGAGCCGGACTTGGTAACGTAGTCGACCTGGGACGCTCCATACCGTCCCTGATCGACCGCATAGGAAAGCGTATTGACTGTCACTTCCGAAATCGAATTGAGTCCGAGAACGAGGTTGGTCGAGAGTCCGCTATTCAAATTGGTCAGCGGGTCGTTTGACTCCAATCCATCGACGATGTAGCCGTTCGCGAGAGCGGGCAATCCATTGAATTCCACGTTGCCGTATCCATTCGTTCCACCAACGAAATCATTACTGCTGCCTGCCGTATTAATAAGCGCGCCCGCGGCAAACTGAAGAGGGTAGGTTAAGTCGCCGCCTGGATTCGGGAGGTTTTCCAGCGCGGGCGCGTCGAGAGTCGTTGCTGTATTCGCATTCTCGGGGCTGAGAATCACCGCTTCGCCGCTGACTTCAATGCTTTCCCTGGCTTGGGCGATCTTGAGGATGAAATCGACAGTTTGCTTCTGGCCCAGGCTGGAAGTTACAGCGCCAATCTGCTGCGGGTCAAAGCCTTGCCCTTCCACGCGTACCGTGTAAGTGCCTGGCTTCAGTTGCGGAAAATTGAATCGCCCCGAGTCATCGGTTGTGGCGATCCGCTGCAATCCGGTCTCCGTGTTATGGACCGTCACCGTGGCGCCCGGCACCGCCGCGCCGCTTGCATCGCTCACCTGCCCGACAATCGCGCTCGTCGTTTCACCCTGCGCAAACGCTTTCAGTGTAAACAGTGGAAGAATGAAAAGGACTACACTGGCGGCAATCAGCTTTATGGCAATGACGCGGGACATAGTTGTGCAACCTCACGATTACAAACCAACAGGCATTCGAGAAATCGTTGCTGGTGTCGTTGTCCATTCCAGATCAAGCCTATTAACCAGCACTAGCCGCATATATTAACTCAGATTAATAATAAAAGTGAATTATAGTTTACGCCGAGGTTCCTCAGGCGCTACAATACATCGAGCGCCAAGCTCACTGCACGGAGTGGCCGCATAAACTTGAATCCTTGGTGAGATATCCGGGCTAAGGATCGGACGGCCAGAGGGTCGAACAGAAAAATGGAAAGCTCGATAGAGGGTCAGGTGTTAGAATGCGATCCTGAATCGCAGCGGCCACGCATCTGAAATGCTAATGTCCAAAACTGGGCATTTTATCCTGACCCAGACGATGCGTACGCGAATGGACGAACGCCAGGATCAGGACACCCTCGATCGCGCGTCTGGTTGGTGTTGGCCGGGCCGCTCGAGCTGCGCATCAATGAAAAAGGAGCCGCTCACAATGTCGAGTAAACAAAAAGACGTCATGCGATTGGCGAGAATTTGCCTGGGATTCGGATTGCTGTCCTGTTTCCTCGCGGCCGTGCCCGCCGCATTTGCGCAGTATCCCACGCAATCCCAGGTCAGCAAGGACGGGACCTCGGTCCTGCTCGAAGACTACGCGAATCCGCCGCTCTCCAACGCGACGCACTCTGGCGCGAATGCCACTGCGATCGATTACAAGCTGCAACTCGGCCGCGTCTCCTCCATGAGAGCGGAGCCGGCAAACGCCCCGCTCGCCTCCTCGCGGATCTTCGTCAACGATCAGAGCGGCACGCTCTATATCCTCGACACGGGGACGAAAAAATTCGCGCCCTACATCAAGTTCACGGATGTCTTTCCGAAATTCGCCTCCGACAAGGGCAACGCCACGGGAATTGTTTCGATCACCTTCGATCCGGCCTACGCAAAAAATGGAAAATTCTATACCGTGCACACGGAGAATCCCGAATTGCCCGGTACCGCCGCGCCGGCCAACACTCAGCTCCCCAGTTTGAATCTCACAGGATACACGATGACCGACGCGGTGAATCCGCCGGCGGGCCCCGTCCATCTCGAGTCGGTTCTGGTGGAATGGACGGATACCAATATCCGCAACGCCACTTTCGAGGGCACCGCACGCGAACTCTTGCGCGTGGGATACGATCGCAATCACCCCATGGACGACACGATTTTCGACCCACTCGCCAAACCGGGCAGCAGCGATTACGGAAATCTTTACATTGGCGTGGGTGACGGCGCTCAAGGAGAAACACCCGGCCCCTCACACACCCTTCCGCAGCAGCTCAATACCCTGCTCGGGAAGATCCTGCGGATCACTCCGGACATCAATTTGCGTACCAAGGACATGCTCAGTCCCAATGGCCGTTACCGCATTCCGTCCACCGGGCCGGACCCGAATCCATTCTTGAATGTGGCGGGCGCGCGGGGCGAAATTTACGCGTACGGCCTGCGGCACCCACACCGGTTCGATTGGGATGTCACGACCAAGACGTTTCTGGTCATCGATATCGGCCTGCATTACTGGGAAGAAGTCGACATCGTCGCCAAGGGCGCCAACTACGGTTATCCGGAGCGGGAAGGCAACGAACAGCTTTTTGTGGACGATGCGGGAAAAACGGGCAGCCTGGAGAATCCGCCCGTCGCGTTCCCCGATCGCGATCTCCTGCACGTGGACGGGATCGAAGAGCCGGTCGTTCCCATCTATCCGGCCGCGGTCTACAGCCATTGGGAGGGTGATGCGATCGGCAGCGGCTTTGTGTACCGAGGCAAGCTGATGCCGCGGATGCGCGGGAAATTTATTTTTAATGACATGACGACCGGCCGCATTTTTTACGTCGATCTCGCCGAAATGATCGCGACGCACGGGCAGCGCAATCGCCAGGCGCAAATTCATGAGTTGCAGGTCATGTATAAGAGCCCCAATGACGCTTCCAGCCAAACCGCTGTAAAGCGACGGATGTTTGACATTGTCGCCCAAACCTATTTGCAAAAGGGAGGAACCCCTGCTCAGGACCGCGTGCTGCCCGGAGCGGCCGCGGCCACTACCGGATGGCGAGACGCGGACCATAAACAGCCGAAAGCCGATCCCGAGGGCGCGGCCTACGGCGGCGGACGCGCGGACCTCCGCATCGTCAAGGGCGGCGACGGCGAAGTCTACGTTTTGAGCAAGTCCGATGGCATGATCCGGAAAATGACGGCGGTAGTTACACCGCCTCCAACTGCAAAATAATCGGCGGCGCGGTGAGAGAACTCACGATGCTTGCGCGCCATTCGTCCTGTCCGGGAACGCCAATCTCCTGAATGGCGTCACGCATTCCGCCCGCCGCGGCGGGGAGATTGGCGTTCCCGGGATTCAACCCGTACGGTTCGGGCCAAGCGTGCGTTGCTGCCTCGGCACGCGCACGTTTGCACCACGAAACACCTCCTGCGTCTCCGTGCAACAGAGCGGCATAAGCGGTATTCTAATAATGAGGGACGTTGGTTGATGCTTCATTGGGTTCTGGTTTATTTTGGTCTTCTTGGCGCAATCGCTGGTCTTTCCTTGGCATTTTTTTCGCAGCGCTATTGGTTTGCGCGGGCGTGGAGATTTGCGGGACGGATCGATCGACCGGCATTACGTAACTGGATTCGCGGCGCGCTGATCGCGGCGCTTGCCGTAATCGCCCTTATGGCGCTCGCGGCCGTGTCGAGGAACATGCGCGGGGTCATCACTCGCGGCTCGTGGTGGTCGGCGCTTTTCGGTTTGTGGCTGACGAGCTCTATTATTTCTTACTTGTTCATCAAAATCATCACCGGCGCGGAATGGCTGTGGATGCGTTTGCGAACGACGCTTTCAGACAAGACCCCAGTTCCAGCTGCACCACCCGCGCTCGCGGTGGCCGGCACGCATGCGGAAAGCATCAATCATTCCCGGCGTTACTTTTTTCAGGCTGCGGGAGTGATTGCGGGCGCGGTGCCGTTTGTGAGCGCGGCGTACGGCTTTGCGGCGGAGCGATTCCGGTTTAACGTGCGCGAAGTCGAAATTCCGATCGCCAATCTTCCTGCCGCCCTTGACGGGCTGCGCATCACGCAACTGAGTGATATTCATATCGGATCGTACATGCCTGTCGCGCAAGTGCGCCGTGCCGTTGGCATGGCCAATGAGCTGAGTGGCGATCTCGCCGTCGTCACGGGTGATTTTCTGACCGGCAGGACGGACCCGCTGGAAGACTGCATCACGGAACTTTCGCGGCTGCGCGCGCCGCTGGGCGTCTGGGGCTGCAACGGGAACCATGAGATCTATGCGCGAGCGGAGCAGATGTCCGCGCAGCTTTTTCAAAAATTTGGGATGAAGCTGCTCCGCCAGGAACGCGCCGAGTTGCGCTGGCACGGGAGCGCATTCAACCTGATCGGTGTCGACTACCAGCGCCAGCGGGATGCCGAGGGGAATCGCTCGACGATGCTGGCTGGCGTGGGGTCGATGGTCCGGCGCGACGTCCCGAATATTTTGCTGTCGCACAATCCGAATTCGTTTCCGCGCGCCACCGAGTTGGGCATCGAACTTTCGCTCGCTGGACACACGCACGGCGGCCAGGTGCGCGTGGAAATCCTCGATCATCGCTGGAGCCCGGCGGAGTTTTTCACGCCCTATGTCGCGGGCCTTTACCGGCGGCGGCTCTTTGCTCCGTCCGATCTGGAGGACAACGAAATTCGAGGTTTCCGTCCAGCCTCCAGCCTCCCATCTCCAACCTCCAGCATCTACGTCAATCGCGGACTCGGCACGATCGGCGCCCCCGTCCGGCTGGGCGTCCCACCGGAAATCACTCTCATCACTTTGCGTCGCGCGGTTTAAGTAGCACAGACTTCAGCCTGTGGATTTTCCGCTCGATGGCGGAGCCTGAGCCGTGGCGCACGAACCCCACAGACTGAAGTCTGTGCTACTCGAACCGCGGTTGCTGTGTGCGCACAGCGGTGCGATAATTCGGCGTCACGAGAGAGACGCTCCGCGAGCGGAGATTCTTCAGGGGGAAGCATGGGAGTGCGAGACGCTTGGATTGAGAAGCGGTTGGCGGAAACGGCGGCGGCGAACGGGACGCGCAACGTTTCGCAGATGCACTATGCGCGCAAGGGCGCGATCACCGAAGAGATGGAGTACGTCGCGCGGCGCGAAAAGATCGCGCCGGAACTGGTGCGCAGCGAAATCGCGCGCGGCCGTGCAATCATTCCCGCGAACATCCATCACAAAGCGCTGGAGCCGATGGGCATCGGCATCGCGTTCAAGTGCAAGATCAACTCGAACATCGGCAACTCGGCGACGACCTCGCACATTGACGAAGAGCTGAAGAAGCTGCATCACTCGGTGCACTACGGCGCGGACACGGTGATGGACCTGTCGACCGGCGGCGACATTCCCACGATCCGCAAGGCGATCATCGAAGCTTCGCCCGTGCCGATCGGGACGGTGCCGATTTACGAAGCGCTGTCGCGGGTGAAGCGCACGGAGGATTTGACGATCGGGCTGATGCTGGAAGTGATCGAGGAGCAGGCCGAACAGGGCGTGGATTACATGACGATCCACGCGGGCGTGCTGCGCGAGTTTGTGCCGCTGGTGCGCAACCGCATCACGGGCATCGTGAGCCGCGGCGGGGCGCTGTTGGCGCACTGGATGAACACGCACAAGCAGGAAAATTTCCTATACGAGAATTTCGATGCGATCTGCAAGATCTTCAAGAAGCACGACGTGAGTTTTTCGCTGGGCGATGGATTGCGTCCGGGTTGTCTCGCGGATGCGAGCGACGCCGCGCAATTTGCCGAGCTGAAAGTGCTGGGCGAGTTGACGAAGAAGGCGTGGGAGCACGACGTGCAGGTGATGATCGAAGGACCGGGCCACATTCCGATGGATCAGATCGAGATGCAAGTGAAAAAGGAAATGGAGCTGTGCTACGAAGCTCCGTTTTACACGCTGGGGCCATTGGTGATCGACATCGCGCCGGGGTACGACCACATCACGAGCGCGATCGGAGCGGCGATGATCGGGTGGCACGGGGCGTCGATGCTGTGTTACGTGACGCCGAAGGAGCATTTGGGATTGCCGAACGCGGAAGACGTGAAGCAGGGCGTGATCGCGTACAAGATCGCGGCGCACGCGGCAGACGTGGCGCGGCACAGGCCAGGCGCGCGCGACCGCGACGACGCGCTCTCCTACGCGCGCTTCCTGTTCGATTGGAACAAGCAGTTCGAGCTGTCGCTCGACCCGCAAACGGCGAAGGCGATGCACGACGAAACGCTGCCGGATGATTTTTACAAGGACGCGAAATTCTGCTCGATGTGCGGCCCGAAATTCTGCTCGATGAACGTGACGCAGCTGGCGGAAGCGGCGGGCGGCCAGGACCAGTCGGAGCGCCAGCAGAAATTCGTGGAACTGCTGGCGAAGATCGAGAAGTAAGTAGCACAGACCTCAGTCTGTGGGGTTCCGACCGGCGGCAAAAATCGAACCTTAACATCGACCAACCCAACAGACTGAAGTCTGTTCTACTAAAATCCTTCCATACAAATCACCATGCCCGACCCCGCATCCAACGAAGCCCTCCGCGAAGAATTCAACCGCTGGGCCGAAGCCGGCCTCGCCGAAGGCATGGAGGAAGAGCATCTCCCCATTGTCCTGCCGGTTCTGGACCAGATGAATCTCGCTCGCGACGAAAATGTCCTCGACGTAGGCAGCGGCGCAGGCTGGCTCGTGCGCCTGATCGCCGAGCGCGTTCCCGACGGCCGCGTCATCGGCATGGACATTTCCGACGAAATGGTGCGCCGGGCGCGACGCAAATACGTCGCCGTGGAAAATGCCATGTTTGTGGTCGGCTCAGCCGACGAGATTCCCTGGGACGCAAACTTCTTCACGCACGCAATTTCAGTCGAGTCAGCCTACTACTGGCCCGACCCGGCGCGCGGCCTGCATGAAATTCACCGTGTGCTGCGCGAAGGCGGCACGGCGTGGATTGTGACCAACTTTTATCTCGAGAACCCGCATTCCCACCAGTGGGCCAAGCAGTTTGCCATGCCCGCGCACTTGCTGAGCGCCGGCGAATGGGAGGCGTTGTTCCATGATGCGGACTTCACGAATATCGCGCAGCACCGGATTCCCGATCCCACCCCCGCGCCCGAATCCTATACAGGCCGTTGGTTTCAAGATGCTGCTCAGCTCCGCGCCTTCCGCCAGACTGGCGCATTGCTTGTTCATGGGACAAAGACGGAGTTGTGAATCAGATCCTCAGGTAAGTGGTGCGGAAGCGACGCGAATCCCCGCCAAAGTGATATTCTAGGCACTCGGAGAAATTGGCAATCGTGTTTGACTCACCTTGCCGGGGATAGATATACTCCCCATTCCTAAAGGACTAGAGGAGACACATGGGCGTTCTCGATCAGCGGTTTGAAAAAAACTTCATGATTTCTTCGGTGGACTACGTGTTCAACTGGGCGCGGAAGTCCGCCATCTGGCCGCTGACCTTCGGCCTGGCGTGTTGCGCCATCGAAATGATCGCCTCGACCACGTCGCGTTTTGACATTGCGCGGTTCGGCGCCGAAGTGTTTCGTCCTTCGCCGCGGCAATCGGACCTGATGATCGTGGCCGGCACGGTGACCCTGAAAATGGCGCCGGTGCTCAAGCGCGTGTGGGACCAGATGCCCGATCCCAAGTGGTGCATCTCGATGGGGGCCTGCTCGAGCGTGGGAGGCCCTTTTAACGCCTATTCCGTGCTCCAGGGCGTCGATCGGATCGTTCCCGTGGATGTTTATGTGATTGGGTGCCCGCCTCGCCCGGAAGGCCTGATCTACGCGCTACTGAAGCTGCAGGACAAGATCGACCAGATGTCACTGGCGAAGCGGCCCACGGAAATCCGGCTGCACCCGGGCATGGCAGAGGAATTCAAGCGCAACGTGATGGTCGCGCAGACGCCGTCGCCGCGCTGATAGGGCTGTAGCCCGCGTCTTCAGACCCGGGGATTTGCTGCGAAGTGAAGGAAACCATCGCCCGACGCGGCGGGCGAGCTACAAAGCCTGGCAATTGCGAGAATCTGATGAAGGAGTTGGCGAATGGGTTTTGTGCGTGCTGCGCGAAAAGATGAGATCCCGGCGGGGTCGATCCGCGAGTTTCAAGTAGATGGCCTAACTGTTGCTATCGCTAACATAGGAAACAAGTTCTACGCGGTCAATAACACCTGTCTGCACCGGGGAGGCCCCTTGGGTCAGGGTGAGCTCCACGGGGTCGCCGTTACCTGCCCCTGGCACGGCTGGCAGTACGATGTGACCTCCGGTAAGCTGGTCATGAACCAGGCGATCGGGGTCAAGACGTACACGCTTGAGGTGCGGGGCGAGGACCTCTGGATTGAAGCGGGTTAGTTCGGGGATTCCAATAGGGCGTTTCCCTTTCTAAGTTATTCACAAATAATCACATAGCCTATATTGTTGGCAAAGCATTAGCGCGCAAATTCTCTTGAGTCCGATTTTACGGATTATGCGTCTAATTGTATAGGGCTGAAGAATCAAGGGTTACTCCCATTATGGGACGACCCAGAAATGCACGAATTTTTGCACAACGGGCGAGGTCCCGTGTATAGTGTCCGACCGACTCACTTCTCGGCGAACAATAATAATTCGGAGGCTGCCCGGTTTGACGACAATTCGCCCACCGGCAAAGAGAGGGCATTGGATTTTTTCGGTCAATCCGCACCAATACCATTGGGACACGCTATTTGTGAAGGGCAAAGAGATGTGGAGGGGGGCTGGGACGCGTGCAGACGCGAATCGCGCCCTGAAACAGGTGCGCAAGGGTGACCGTGTGCTCTGCTACCACTCCGCGCCCGAGAGGGCCCTCTACGCGATAGCCGAGGTTACGCGCGATCCCTATCCGGACCCCCACGACCGGGAATCGAAAATGATGGTTGCGGACCTTCGTGCCATGGAGCGTCTCCCCCGCCAGATTCCCCTGGACGAGCTCAGGAACAACGCTTCCGTGCGCAAGGTCAAGTTCCTGAAAAACGTGCGCTTGATCATTTCGCCGGTCACGGAAGACGAGTATCAGGAGATCCTGCGAATGGCAGGCATTGTCGCGACGCCGGGCCTGCCGCTGCCGTGAACCGGTGATTGGTGACTTGTGATTCGTGAACCCCTTTCCCCAGAGGGATTGACAGTTTGTTCCCGCAGAATCCGCCAAGTGTTGGCTCCATAATGCTCACCAACCAATTGTGCTATTTTGCATGAGACTCCCTGATGCCTGAGCTTCCAGAAGTCGAAACTGTTGTGCGCGGATTGCGCTTGTCCCTGCCGGGCCGCAGCGTTGTCGAAGTTCGTTTCGGCAAGACGGACTTCGTGGAGAATTCCATAGCGATTGCAGATCGCCTCCCCGGAATGCGGATCTTAGATGTAACGCGCCTGGGCAAATTTATATGTATCGGGCTCGAGGACGATGCTGCGCAAGCCGCTCCACTTTCGAAGTTCTCCCTCATCATTCATCTTGGAATGACAGGCCAACTGACCGTAATGCGTTCCGCCGAATCCGTCGCGCCCCACACGCATGGCTTTTTTGTTCTCGACGACGGCCGTGAACTGCGCTACACCGACATCCGGCGCTTTGGCCGAATGCTTGTCGTCCCTGAATCGGGGTTGGCGGAGTTCACTGGGCATCTGGGAAAAGAGCCGCTTGAGATCAGCGCGGAGGAATTCTGCCGGTACTTTGGATCGAGGCGCGCTCGCGTCAAGGCGCTGCTACTGGATCAAAGGGTTTTGCGCGGCATTGGCAACATCTATGCGGACGAGAGCTTGTTCCGCGCGCGCCTGCATCCGGCCCGTATCGCCGAAAATCTGACGAAGAAACAGCTCGTTGGGCTTCACAGGGCAGTCCGCCAGGTTCTAACCGACGCAATTCGTTTCCGCGGCTCCTCCATTTCTGACTATGTCGATTCCGAGGGTAATCGCGGCGAGTTCCAGTTCCGGCACCGGGTTTACCAGCGTGACGGGAAACCGTGTTTTCGTTGCAAGACAAAAATCAGGCGCGTGATCGTGGCGGGCAGGAGCAGCCATTTTTGCCCGCACTGCCAGCCCGCTCCTCGCAGCCCCAGAGGCCCGAAGGAGAATTTGAAACCACAGATGAACACAGATAAACACAGATGAAAAAATGACAAGAAGAAATAGGAAGGAAAAAACAATCCAAAAACACGGTCGTCATTCCCAGGGTTTCTTCTTATCTTTTATCGGCGTTCATCTGTGTTCATCTGTCGTTCCGTTTGTGGTTCAGGTTAAAATCCCGCGGTTGGAGGGCCATTGTGCGCGCCGTTATCCAGCGTGTTACCCGCGCCAGTGTCAGCGTTGAAGGCCGGGTCGCCGGAGAAATCGGCGCCGGTCTGCTGGTCCTGCTTGGCGTCGGCCGTTCGGACAATTCGGAATCGGCGGCGTACCTCGCCAAGAAAATTGCGAATCTGCGAATTTTTTCCGACCAAGCGGGCAAGATGAATCTGTCTTTGCTCGACATTGGCGGTTCCGCGCTGGTGGTGTCGCAGTTCACACTGTATGGGGACACGCGAGGGGGGCGCCGGCCTTCGTATATTCAGGCCGCTCCGCCCGAGGAAGCCAGCCGTCTCTACGAGGAATTAGTCCGGTCGATTCGGGACCTCGGCGTACCGGTGGAAACCGGGGTGTTCCAGGCGCACATGCAGGTCGAGCTGGTCAACGACGGGCCGGTGACGATTCTGCTCGATTCCGAGAAAACGATCTGAGCGCGCGATTTGGCGAGCCGGACGGGGTTGCGGATAAGGGTCGGCGGGAAAAATCGGACTGGCCTTTATATCGGAGGGCGATATAATATGGTTGTGTCCACCAGCACTATAACCGCGGCGGAATTTCGTGCCCTTGCGGAATTCCGTTACCGGATCCGGATTTATCTGAATGGCAGCGAGGAAGCGGCGCGTAACGCGGGCCTTGAGCCGCAGCAGTACATGCTCATGCTGGCCTTGCGCGGGCTTCCGCTTGGCCGCGAGCCCAGCATCCGGGAGCTTGCCGACCGCATGCAATTGCGCCATCACACCGTGGTGGAACTGGTGGACCGCCTCGAACGAAGGCAGCTTCTGCGCCGGGAGCGGTCGCGGTCCGACCGGCGCCAGGTAATTTTGCATCTGACACCGCGCGGCGAAAAGATTCTCACCAGGCTAGCCAAGCAGCGGATTTCTGAGCTTCGCACGGCCGCGCCGATGCTGGTCCGCGCACTCACGGCGGTGATCCGCTCAACACGGGCGCCCAAGAATGCGCGGGCGAAGTCATGAACACGCAGACTGCCGATTGAATCCATCGCAGGATATTCTCTCGATGCGCAAAGGCGCGGTGTGACAGCGCAATGCAGGAAGGCGAGACTTTGAGTTCCAATTCTCAGGTGAGTGCAGCCCCCGATCGCGGCCAGACGCCTGTTCAGTTCCGTCTCGGCTACATTTCCCTGCTGGCCGGGCTCGTGGGCGTCATTGCCGGAATTGTTGCGTTTCTTCTCTACAACCTGATCGGACTCTTCACCAATCTTGCCTTCTACCATGTATGGTCCTTCCAGTTTCGCAGTCCGGCGAATAACCAGCTCGGCCCGTGGGTGATCGTCATTCCGGTCATCGGCGGAATCATTGTCGGGTTCATGGCCAAGTATGGTTCGCCGAAAATCAAGGGGCACGGCATCCCGGAAGCGATGGAGGCGGTTCTCACATCCAAAAGCCGCATCGAAGCCAAAGTCGCGATCCTCAAACCCATCTCGGCGGCCATCGCGATTGGCACCGGCGGCCCGTTCGGCGCCGAGGGACCGATCATTCAAACCGGCGGGGCGTTCGGTTCGCTCGTCGGCCAGTTGGTTTCGACCACTGCCGCGGAGCGCAAGGTCTTACTGGCCTGCGGCGCGGGCGCCGGCATGGCCGCGACATTCAATACTCCGATTGCCGGAGTCATCCTCGCGATTGAGCTTCTTCTCTTTGAATTTCGCGGGCGCTCCTTCGTTCCCCTGGTGATTGCGACCACGCTGGCGACGAGCATCCGCCAGTTCTTGTTGGGCACTGGTTCGATGTTCCACGTGCTGCCGATGGATTTCGGGATTCCCCGCGCACTTCCGTATTACCTTGTCCTTGGATTTTTATGCGGCGGCGCCGCCATTGTTTTTACAAAGGCTCTTTATTTTATTGAGGATGGATTCGACCACCTTCCGGTTCCCGAACTCTGGCATCCCGCGATCGGCGCGCTTGCACTGGGCATCATTGGATTTTTCGTGCCGCGGGTGCTGGGCGTGGGGTACGACACGCTCGGGGACATTCTGAACAGCAGCCTAGCTCTGAAACTCCTGATCCTCGTCGCACTTTGCAAAGCAGTGGCGCTGCTGCTCTCGCTGGGCTCCGGCACGTCCGGAGGATTGCTTGCGCCGATGTTCATGTCTTCCGCGGCGATGGGCGGCGTGTTTGCGGTGGTCGTGAACGATATTTTCCCGGGCGCGCATTTGTCCCCGGGCGCGTGCGCGCTGGTGGCGATGGGGGCCGTCTTCGGAGCGGCTTCGCGCGCAACGTTTACGTTCATCGTGTTCGCGTTCGAGATTGTTCGCGATTACAATGCGGTGCTTCCGCTGATGCTCGTTTCCGTGATCGCGTACGCCATTGCTCTGCGCTACCTGCCGAACTCGATCATGACGGAAAAGCTGGCGCGTCGCGGGCTGCACACGAATCAGGACTACGAAAGTAACGCGCTCAAACAGCTCAAGATTGAGGAAGTCATGGCCCGCGACGTCGCAACCGTCGTGCCGGAGGAGAGCGTTCGCGTTGCCGCGGATTTATTTGCGAACGGAGATCTGAAATCTTCGCGGCACCACGCGCTGCCCATCGTCGATTCCGCCGGGCGTTTGCAAGGACTCGTAACGCAAGGCGATTTGCTCCGCGCTCTGGAAGCAGATCCGTCCGGCGATATGAGCGTGCTCGATGCCGGCACGCGCTCGCTGGTGGTCGCGTATTCCGACGAGCGCGTATTCGATGCAGTGACGAAAATGCTCGAGAATAATATCGGGCGTTTGCCGGTGGTGGACCGCAAAGACCCGCACAAACTGGTGGGTTATATCAATCGCGCCAACGTGATGGGTTCGTGGCGAGGCCATTTGCACGAGGAATCGGTCCGCGAACACGGCTGGTTGCGAAACCTGACGTCGACTCCCGAGAACGGAGGCCGGAGCAGTGGAATTGCCACTGGCAGGATTGTGGCCCTGACCAACGATGAAATCCGCCTCACTTTAAATTCGGATGCGAGTGGCGCTACTGAAGAGTTTGCGCTGAGCGCGCCCACGCGGGGAGTGTTTCTGGGGGATGAAGTCCGCGTGAGCTTCCGGAAAGAGAACGGCCGCAACGTCGCCGTGCGCATCGAAGAACTTTCCAGCAGGCAGTAGAAATGAGTGGCGCAGGCTCCAGCCTGCGGGGGTTAGCCGAAGTTCGTCACGGTAACAGCCGTTTAGTTATTTTGCTCCTGATTTTCCTATCGAAGTGATTTGTTTTCAGCCCACGCTGATCGAAAACTTCGTGTAGTGCAGACCAACCTACTTGCAGTGCAGTTTCTCTCCTGAGACCATCGCTGCAACATGTATCTTCGCCAGCACCAGAGGAACAAAGACGGCAAGGAACACAGGTATTGGTCTCTCGTCGAGACCTTCCGAACACCCGATGGCCCGCGACAGCGCACGCTTTGCTATCTCGGTGAGCTGAACGGTTCTGCCCATGCACGTTGGCAGAAGACCGTCGAGGCTTTCAACGAGCAGGGCGAGCATACCCAGCTGAAGCTGTTTCCCTCCGAAGCAGAAGCGCCCGATGATCCGAACGTAGCACGGGTGTTGGTGAAAAAAGTGCGGGTCGAGCGCACACGACGATTCGGTGACGGCTATCTCGGACTGGAGTTGTGGAAGCAGTTGAAGCTCGATGTGTTCTTCGCTCAGCATCTCGATGAGGAGAGTGCCGATGTGCCCTGGTCCCGTGTCGCAGCCGTGCTGGCGATCAACCGGCTATGCGATCCGGGCAGTGAGCTGGCCGTGGAGCAGCATTGGTACCCCTCCACCGCACTGGACGATCTGCTGCACATCGCGGAAGGCAAGATCAACGACACGCGGTTGTATCGTTGCCTCGATCGTCTTCTGCCGCTGAAGGCCAAGATCGAACAGCATCTGAAGCAGCGCTTCGGCGAGTTGTTCGAGGCCGAGTTCGACGTGCTCCTCTACGATCTGACCAGCACGTATGTGGAGGGGGCGGCGGAAGAGAACCCCATGATGCAGCGGGGCTACTCGCGGGATCATCGTCCCGACTGCGAACAGCTGGTGCTGGCGTTGATCGTCAACCCAGACGGTTTTCCATTCAGCTACGAACTATTCGATGGGAACCGGGCCGATGTCACGACGGTCGAAGCGATCCTGCGCACGGTGGAGCGCAAGCACGGAAAGGCCCGCCGGGTATGGATCTTCGATCGCGGTGTGGTGAGCGAGGAGAACCTGGTAGCGATCCGCAAGCGCGGGGGACAGTATCTGGTGGGCACGACGCGGAGCAAGCTGAAGCAGTTTGAACAGGAACTGCTGAAGGATGACTTCGAGAGGATCCGTCCCGAAGTGGAGGTCAAGCAGATCAAGGTTCCGGGCGGTGAAGAGACCTACATCCTCTGTCGCACGGCCGGACGGAAGGAGAAAGAGAAAGCCATCCGCAGCCGCTTTGTGGTGAAGATCGAAAAAGCGCTCACGGGACTTGAGAAGCGCATCGCGGAAGGCCAACTGAAGGACCGTTTCAAGATGGAGCGAAATCTCGGCCGCATCCAGGCCTCTCACCCGCAAGTAGCGGATCTGTATGAGATGACGGTGAAAGATGGCAAAGAAGGGCCACGCCTGTTCTGGCGGCAGAAGGCGGAACAACAGCAATGGATCGAAGCGCGCGAGGGAGCCTATTTGCTACGCACGAATCTGACCGCCGACTCGGCTGCCGCTCTATGGAAGAAATACATGCAATTGACGGAAGTGGAAGCAGCCTTCCGCACGCTCAAAAGCGAACTGGCGATCCGGCCGCTGTTCCATCAACTCGAAAGACGCGTGAAGGCGCACGTGCTGGTGGCGTTTCTCGGCTACGCTCTGCTCGTAACCCTCAAGCATCTGCTGAAGCGGAGAGATTCGGACTATTCCCCGGCCAAAGTCCTGAAGCGACTCGCGGAGCTCTACAGCGTCGATATCGTATTGCCGACCGTCGAAGGACGAGAGATCTGGCTGCGGCGCATCACGAAACTCGATAATGAGCAGCAGAAGATCCTGCACCAGCTTCAACTGCAGTTACCGGAAGGTCTGGAGCCGATTCAGATCCTGAAATGTAGTGCAGACTCGGCCATTGCCTAAACTGATTTCAAAGGACTTTATCCTACTTTGACCCGCTGAGTGACGAACATGGGTTAGTCCTTGCAAGGCCTAAATCCCGCAGGCTGAAGCCCGCGCCACAAACCCCAGCCTAAAATCCTCCGCCGCCACCTCCACCGAAGCCGCCGCCCGAAGATCCGCCACCGCCGAAACCCGAACCGCCGCTGCTCCGGGGAGCCGAAGCCATCACCGAACTCGCACGCGTGGTCATATTGTCCAGACTACTGATGAACATGAGCGGATAAAATCCGCCGTTGTAGTAGCCACCCTGGTACCACGACGGCGGCTGCGTGTAAATATTTTGGAATGCGCCGACCCATTTTTTTTCCACGCCCAGCGCCATCGCGAACGGAAGAAACTTCTCGAAGGTTTCTGGGGTCTGGCTGAGCCGATCCATGCGATCGGCTTCGACGTGCGTCAGAAAATCCTCGAAGCCCAGGACGCCCGCGAGGGCCTTTGCCCCGTCGGCGGTGCGCGCCGCCATGAACCATCCAAATCCGGCGATGATTCCACCCGAAAGAACCCCCGCAACGAAAAACGGCGCCACCGCCATTCCCATTTTTTGCGAGAGCCAGTTACCGACGAAAATAAGCAGAATACCGGCGGCAATTCCTCCCGTGACATAGCCGCTGCGCACGTAATCGGGCCGGTGCTGGAAATAGCCGCGCTCCATTAACTCGTCGAAAATGCCGTTCTTGATGTTGGGCAGATTCCTGTAAAACTCATTCTGCAGGCTGGAAAGCTCCACGTCGGTTTGCGCGCCGTTCGAGAAAATTCCCCCGAGCAGCACCAATTCGTGCGCCTTCAGGCCAGACCATTCCTGGAGAGCCTTCTTCAAATGGAAGACGTATTCCTTGTTGTGAAGCAGCCCCATCATTCCCGACTTTTCCTTTTCTTCAATGACGATGTACCCGCGCACGGCGAGATCCACGATCGTGGCCGTGATGTCCCGCATCGCCGCGTCCTCATCCACCAGTGTGCCGGCTTCCGCCGGACTCATTCCCTTCGGGGGCGCGTACTGGACGGCGACCGGACCGGCGCGCGGGTCGCGCCCACGCGTGTACCAGAGCCAGAACATGATCAGGAATACAGGTATGGGAAGGAAGATAGGCCAATTGCTGGCCAGAAATTGGTTGATCAGATCGCTCGTGCCCGGCTCTTTCACGAAGCCTTTATCCCAGCCGACGACGACCGTCAGCCCTTCGTGAAACGAGAGCGGCTGCAGCATGGACACTTCCACGGTGTTTTCCGACGCCGTAACATCCGCGTTCTGCGCGCGAGACCCGTACGATCCGGTGAATTCGTTTGTCCGAACTCCGGTCACGCCCGGCGGCAGCAGGACTTGCGCACTGGCATTGCCAACGGGGACGTCCCACTCGTCGCCGGTGACGTTCCAATACAGTTCGTCATGATCCTCAAAAAATTTCAGCCCGTTGCGAACCTGGTAGTGCAGCCGGATGGTCCGGTCCACGTCGGTCGCATCATCGACGTAGATTTTCCATTTCAGGTAGTGGCCTTGGCGCGAGGATTCGACTTTCAGCGGCTGTCCCGCGGCATCGGTGGCGCCATCCAATTTCACGAAGAGCGAATAGTTGAATCCCTGTGGGGTTACATATTCGACGGGGATCGTGCGGTACATGCCGTGCCACACGCCGATGAAATTCACTTCGATGGTTTCGGTCACGTCCAGTGTGGAATCCGGCTGAACGAAAATTTCCGCGGAAAATTTCTGGATTTTGAGCTGCCGCGCAGAAGCGGACGCGGCCAGCGCCATCACGAGCAGCGCCAGCACTGAGGCGCGCCAGAAAGCGCCGTTTCTCTTTGAAGGGTTCTTCCTTGAAGGGCCTTTCTTTGGAGGGCCGGGCTTCAGCCCGGCCGCAATCGCGCTGCTACAACCCGGCTTCAGCCACTGAAGTTCCGTGCAGTTGCAATTCAGGCTTGCGGTGGAAGCCATTGCGGCTAGGCGCCCGTCGCGCCGAAGTTGACCTTGGGCACTTCGCGTTCGGCCGGAGCGCTGATCTGGAAGAATTCCCGTTCCTTGAAATTTCCCATCCCGGCGACGATGTTGGAAGGGAACTGCTCGATCATCGTGTTGAAATCGCGGACCACGGCGTTGTAGTAGCGCCGCGCGTTCTGCAGCGTGTCTTCAATCTGACTGAGTGTGCCTTGCAACTGTGTGAAGCTCTCGACCGCGCGCAATTGGGGATACGCCTCGGCCAGCGCGAAGACTTGCCGCAGCGCGCCGGTCAGCAAGCCCTCGGCTTCTCCCTTGGCCGCTGGTCCTTGCGCCGACATGGCCTGATTTCTCGCCGCCACAACCCCTTCGAGCGTGTCCTTTTCGTGGGCGGCGTAGCCCTTCACCGTCTCAACGATGTTGGGGATCAAGTCGTACCGCCGCTTGAGTTGCACGTCGATGTCCGACCACGCGTTATCGCACGTCACCTTCAGCCGCACCAGGCCGTTGTAGGCGTACATCAGGTACATCACCACAGCCACTACAAAGACAATGAGGCCAATCAGCATGGGGAAAATCCTTTCGCGATCGGAGGAATGGCCCGACCCGACGCCGGACATCACTATAGGAGAGCCCTTGAGTACAGTAAAGCTTTGCGTATCTTCGGTGTGCAGTATGCGCCCTCAGCCTGCCACGGATCAAATCCAAGGTACGCGTTTCATAACAAGTGCGTTACAACTCTTCTGTTAGGGGGCCGCTCGCTGATTTTGGTTGACAATAAAATAGAGTAGCAAGAAACTCAGTCCCTCCTCTCCTGGACCTCTAGTGTGTCTCGAGGTGCTGGCCATGAGAGAAGAATTTTTTTTCGCCGCAATCTCCCTTCTGTTCTTTGTCGCGCCCCTCCGGTCGCAAGTCGGGATATCGAAAGTAAAGGTGCGGGTCATCCTGGTGGACAAGGACTTGAATCAAAAGCCCGTTCCACATCTCGCTGTCGTATTTGCCTCTGAGTCAAACAATTCCTATGGATCGCCCGAAGTGAAAACCGATTTTGCGGGCCAGGCCGAGTTCCAAGCACCGCCCGGCAAATACCGATTGACCACTCCCCAGGGCGTGGACTTCCAGGGCCACCATTACGCTTGGGAGATGGAAATCATTGTGAGCGATGAATCCGCTTCCTTGGACCTGAGCAACGACAACGCTCGAATCAGCGATTCGCCTTCCGTTGAACCCGCGCGAAAGGCGGACGACCTGACCGTGATGTTTCAGAAGTACCAGAAATCGGTCGTCACCGTCTGGAGTGAAATCGGCCACGGAACCGGCTTCATCGTGGACTCCGCTGGCTTGGTGATGACCAACCAGCATGTGATTGGACCATCGGAGTGGGTATCTGTTCAGTTTGATGCCAAAAAGAAAGTCGCCGCCAAAGTCCTGGCATTTGACGCCGAACGCGACGTAGCCGTTCTCTACGCCGATCTCAGTGCCTTCCCCGGTGCCACAGCCGCGCAAATGGCCACACCGCAAGCAGGCCGGGAAATTGCCGTGGAGGGCGAAAGAGTCTTTACGATTGGCAGCCCATTAGACCTGAAGAAAATCATTACCACCGCCATAGTCAGCAAAGTCGAAGAGCGCGCAATTATTTCCGACGTGAGCATCATCGATCAAGGGAATTCGGGTGGCCCGCTGTTTAACTCGCACGGTGAGGTAATCGGAATCACCACATTTTCGAAGCCTGGTGGAATCGGGCCTGGATTCACGGGAATCGTCCGGATCGACCAGACATCGCCGACATTGGAGCGAGCCCGGAAAAAAATGCGAGAAGTTTCTCCACCCAGCGCGAGATTATTGCCGGTCGAGCCGACCGACCCCTACCCTCTGGGTTCCTTGAAGGAAGCAATCAGGTCAGCCAAGTTCGATAGAAGGCCCTACTTTCTTTCAGTGGGTGGTTTTGACGTCGCTCTCGTAACCCCTGTTCTAATCTATGAATTTCAGGAGAAAGTAAAGCTTACTGCGGCCGGGGAGAAAGACAAGAGAACAAAACAACGGAAAGAATCCGTTCAGAATACGTTCGATCCACTAGAAGATTTGCGCGACTGGAATGAATATGTCGGCGCTCACAAGCCGATTCTTATTGTCCAGGCTGAACCGCAATTGCGCGAGACATTCCTATCGGTCTTGGGGCGCGAGCTAACTCCTGCGATCGAATCATACGCGGGCGGTCCTCGCTGGAAATTCAAAACCGACTTTTACAGAATGAGACTTCTATGCGGCACGAAAGAAGTCGAGCCTATCCAGCCGGGCAAAGACGCTACCGTCGTCAACGCTCACAACGCATTTGTAAATGTTACCGACGCAACCTACGTGGGGATTTATTCCTATCCGCCTGACGCGATCTCGCCCTCCTGCGGCAAAGTCACGCTCCAGATTTTTTCCGAAAAGGAGCCCGACAAATCGGAATCAAAAGATTTGGATCAGAAGTCGATCGATCGCGTCTGGAATGATTTTCGGCCTTACCTTGCTGTCCATGGCAATGCCGGGAACTCGCAATAATCCGCATTCAGAAAAAAGGAAATGGTTCCCCCGGCGCGAAATGGATTCCCCGGGTCACGAGTTACGAATCACGAGTCACGCCAGTCGCTGCGTTTCCTGACCGCACGCTGCGGCAGGCAAGATATTCCGCTCTTACTCTGGCATAGAGCTACCATTTGCGATACTCTTACGCCCACCGGAAGTTGTCACTTCCGGTGACACATGCATTTCAAAAACTTCAGCGCCGCGGTGTTCGGCATCGACGCCTACCTGATGGAGGTGGAAGTGGACGTCGGCTCGGGAAAGCCCGGCGACTTCAATATCGTCGGCCTGCCCGACATCGCCGTGAAGGAAAGCCGCGAACGCATCAAGGCGGCGCTGAAAAATTGCGGCCACGATTTTCCGTTTCAGAGCGTCACGGTCAACCTGGCGCCCGCCGACATTCGCAAGGAAGGATCGGCCTTCGATCTCCCGATGGCGCTTTCGATTCTCGGTTGTGAGGGCGCGTTCTTCGGCAAGCGGCTCGATCAATACATTTTTCTAGGCGAACTTTCGCTCGACGGCCAGGTGCGCTCGGTGCGAGGGGCTCTCTCGGCGGCGCTGGCGGCGCGCGAGCATAAGATCAAGGCCGTGGTCGTGCCCGAAGCCAATGCGCGCGAGGCCGCGGTCGTCGAAGGGATCGACGTGTTCGCCGTGCGCAATCTGCCACAAGCCGTGGACCTCGTCAATATGCCGGAATCGTTTGCCCCGGTGCGCGTGGACGCGAACACCATGCTGGCCGACGCCGCGCAATATGCCGTCGACATGCGCGATGTCCGCGGCCAAGGAGCCGCCAAGCGCGCCCTGGAAGTCGCCTGCGCCGGCGGGCACAACATTATTTTTATTGGGCCGCCGGGCGCGGGAAAAACAATGCTGGCCAAGCGCATCCCGACGATCCTGCCGCCCATGTCGCTCGAGGAAGCCATCGAAACCACGCGCATTCACAGCGTCGCGGGATTGCTGGACGATGCGCGCGGGCTTGTCGGCACGCGGCCGTTCCGCGCGCCGCACCACACTATCAGCGACGCGGGACTGATCGGCGGGGGCGCGATTCCGCGGCCGGGCGAGGTTTCGCTGGGGCACCACGGCGTGCTCTTTCTCGATGAATTGCCGGAGTTCGAGCGCAACGTCCTCGAAGTGATGCGCCAGCCGCTCGAAGACGGCGCGGTCACGATTTCGCGCGCCGCGACTTCGGTGACGTTTCCCGCGCGGTTCATGCTCGCGGCCGCGATGAACCCCTGCCCGTGCGGATTTTTTGGCGATCCGACACGCCAGTGCCACTGCTCGCCGCCGCAAATTCAGCGCTACGTCTCGAAAATTTCCGGACCGCTGATCGATCGCATCGACATTCACATCGAAGTGCCCGCCGTGAAATACAAGGAATTGCGCGGGAACGGCTCGACCGAGGATTCCGCCACGGTGCGCGAACGCGTCTTGCGCGCCCGCGAGCGCCAGACCAAGCGCTATGCGGGCGAGCGGAAAGTTTTCTCGAACGCGCAGATGCCGCCGAAGCTGATCCGGAAATTCTGCGCCATCAGCGAGGAAGGCGAAAAGATGCTGGAAAACGCGATCGGGCGCCTCGGGCTTTCCGCGCGCGCCCACGACCGCATCCTTAAAGTCGCGCGCACGATTGCCGACCTAGACGCCTCGGAGAATCTGGAGACGCGCCATCTCGGCGAGGCCATCCAATACCGCACGCTCGACCGCACGTACTGGGCGTAGCAATTCCTTTCATCACAGAGAAGCGCAAGTCGATTCCGGAGATGTATTAGTTGCACAGGCGCTCTTGCCTGTGCGGGTTTTGCGATCGTCCTTGGGTCGGGCAACTTGCGCGTGCGACTTACAAACCCGCACAGCCGAGGGTGTGGCTGTGCTACCAAAGCCCCTGGATTATTCAGTTGAATGGACCCGCCCGATGCCCGATACGCATTACGCAACGCGCCGGCGGCGATCGACGGCGCTCCCGAGGGGCTGTGCTATTATTTCTCGTAGTCTTGGCCATCCCGTGGAGTTCTTCTTCATGTTTCGCGAGGCCGAGCGCAGCACACCTATGATGGCCGCCGATCGATTCACTCATGCCTGCCGCGCGATTTTATTTCTTTTTGTCTCGTTTGGCCTTCCGAACCGGGTTCGTCCAGCGACTCTGGAGGACTCCGCGAAGGAACTCGCGCGGAAAATTGCAGCGGTGTTGCCAGCCTCGGAGAATGTGTCCTGCGAAATTCGGAATATCTCGTCCCTGCAACCAGATGAGGTCGCCCGGATCGAACAGGCGTTCAAGGCTGAATTGCAGGAACGAGGCGTCCGCGTGACGAGTAGTGGCGCGGCGATCACCGTGGTGGTCACGCTTTCGGAAAGCTTCAAAAACCTTGTTTGGACGGGCGAAATTCACCAGGGCGATACCTCGCAGACGGTTTTGGCTGTCGTGGAACGCTCTTCGGAAAATCGTACTTCCTCAGGCGCAATGCCGGTGACGATCCGCAGTGAGAAATTCTGGGAGGGAACGGAGCGCATTCTGGATGCAGGAGAGGTTTCAAATGGCGCTGGGAAATCTTGGCTTGTCTTGCTTCTGCCGGATGGTTTAATGATTCAAGATAAGCAAACCGGCTCGGCCAGCACGATGGAGATCACCTCCGCACAAAGTACGAGCCGCGATCCCTGGGGGAATCTCAACTTTGGACAAATTGGGAATACGATTGGATTCTTCCTCTCACCGCGCGTCTGCACCGTGAATTTGGAATTGCGCAGCTTGAGCGAGTGCCTACCGACGGATGGTCCTGACGCACCTCTCGGCGGCCGCTCGCTAGTGTTAATCGACCTCTCGCCTCCGGGTCCTCCGCAACCGGGCAAAGGCACCGAAATCGTAATGGGATCTGTTTGTGGCGGCACGAGTCAGTTTCTTGCGACAAGCGCGCGCGATTACACGCAAACGGATTCGTTGCAAGTGTTCCAGACGGAGTCAAGCGGCGCCGTTGCCGTCAGCGCCGAACTGGATTTCCCGGGGCCGATCATGGCTTTGCACGCCGTATCAGACACGCCCAGGGCTGTCGTGCGGAACCTCACGACTGGAAATTATGAAGCGTATCGTTTGTCCTTTTCATGCGGGCAATAGTCTGTACGTGGCATTTGCGGCTCTCCTCGCACTAGGAGCGATTGCAACCGCCTCGAATGCGGGGGCATCAGCGCGGCCGCAAATGGGCGGGAATTTGCGCGTCCAGATCAGCGAACGTATTACTACGATCGACCCGCGCCAATGGCCATCGGCTCCCGGAAATGGTGCTGCGGCCGAACGCATAGACTCGCTCGTCTTTGATCGTCTCACCAGGCTGGATGAGCACGGAACGCTTCAACCAGCACTGGCCATTTCCTGGCAGCATGATGCGCAGTCGAAGCGCTGGCAATTTCGTTTGCGCGACGGCGTGAAATTCAGCGATGGCGCGCCACTCACGCCGACCATCACCGCGCTTGCGCTGCAACAATTGCTCGGCGCTTCTTTTGATGTGAGCGCTACTTCCGATTCGGTTGTCATTCAAGCGGACCACTCTTGGACGAATTGTCCTACAGAACTCGCAATTGGCCGCTACTTCGTCTTCCATGTGGCGGAGGATAATTCCCTCACGGGCACGGGACCATTTCGCGTGGCCGAGTGGCCATCGCCGGAAGGTTCCGCGAAGGCTGTCTTCGTTGCGAATGAAACCTGCTGGGCTGGGCGCCCGTTTGTGGACAAGATTGAACTGATGATGGGCATGGACTTTCAGCAGCAGGCCAATGCAATCTCATTTGGCCAGGCCGATGTCGTGGAGTTGCCCGCATCTCAAGTGCGTCGCACCGCGCAGCGGGGCGTGCGCACCGCGTCCAGCGATCCCGTAGAACTATTTTCGCTCGTGATTGATGCGCCTCGACCCGCCTTACAGGATGCCCGTTTCAGGCAAGCGATCTCATTGGCCATCGATCGCGCCTCTATCGCCGATGTAATCTTGCAACGACAAGGTATCCTGGCGGGGGGCTTGCTGCCGAACTGGATTTCGGGTTACGCGCACTTGTTTCCACCCATGGCCGACTTACCGCGCGCGAAGGATTTGCTGGCCGCTTCGGGGCGCGAATTTTCCCGTCCAACACCACTTGTGCTGTTCTATGATTCAAGTGATGCTGAGACTCACGATGTTGCGGATCGCGTCGCCGTTAATTTGAGAGAAGTAGGAATCATGGTGCAAGTGTTGGGACAACCGGTGGATGGAAAAGTGAAACGCCCTGCTGCGGATCTGCGGCTGGTGCGCAAACGCATTGCCGCGCCCGATCCTGCGGTAACTCTTTCCGAGTTGTTGAACTCGCTTGGCGAAACAGCAACGGACCTGGAAACTCCGGAGCAGATTTACGCCGCCGAGCGCGCGCCGATCGACGCGTTTCGCGTGATCCCTATCGTTCACGTTTCCGAAAGTTATGGGTTAAGTCCGCAGGTGCGCGATTGGATGGCGCCGCGCTGGGGCGGATGGAGGCTGGAGGACGTTTGGCTCGGGCCGCCGTCCGCAACGGGAGGGAACTCCCCATGAGCTTCCGGACCAAGCTGCTGGCCTTCTTTTTGGCGACCATTGTCGCGGCGGTGACGCTGGTGGCGTGGGGCGTGTCGGTCTACACCCGCCGCGCGTTCGAGGAATTTGACCACCAGCGGACGGACGCGCTGGTGGCGCAGTTTCGCCGCGAGTACGCGCAGCGCGGAGACGAAATCGCGCATCGCGTGCAGAGCATTGCCGATGCCGAGGCCACGCTCCGAATGGCGATGGACCTCAATCGCCCGCAGGCCGACGCCTCCCAGTACTACAACGACGCGCGCGGCATCGCCCAAACCCAGCAACTCGATTTCATCGACATCGTGGCGGATGACGGCACTCTGATTTCTTCTTCGGAGTGGCCCGCGCGCTTCGGTTACAAAAACGACTGGGTGAGCGCGGAACCTGACTGGAACTCGAAGGGGGCTTTCCTCCGCCGCGTGGACACGCCCGACGCGGTGGATTTGGGTTTGCTCGCGGTTCGTACGGTTCGGGTTGGAGACAAGCGTCTCTTCCTGATCGGCGGACAGCGCCTCGATCAAAATTTTCTCGCGACGCTGGTCCTTCCGGAGGGCATGCGCGCGCTGCTGTACAGAAATCTGGAGCAGGGCTTTGTGCCGTCCGAGCTGACCGATCCGCGCGGCCCGGTGAGCCAGTCCGAGTTGTTTTCCCCGATGATCGCCGAAGTGCAAAAAGACCGGCACGAACTGCAAAGAACAATCACTTCGGGCGCGGCGCCCAACGCCAATTCAGAAACTTTCAATGCCATTCCGCTCGCCGGCCGGGATGCCGATTTGCTCGGCGTTCTTCTGGTCGGCAGTTCACGGCAGAGTCTCATCCAGATGATCAATTTCATCCGCGCCCTGGCCATGCTCGTCGGCGGCGGAGTGATTCTACTCGGCCTGGTTCTCGGCTGGTGGGTTTCGGCGCGCGTGACGCGCCCCGTCGAAGAGCTTGCCGCCGGCGCGCGCGAAGTCGCCGCGGGACATTGGGAAGTGCGGGTGGAGGTGCACTCGCGCGATGAAGTCGGCCAGCTCGCGGATGCTTTCAATGAAATGACGCGCCAGCTCGCCGAGCAGCGCGAGCGCCTGGTACAGACCGAGCGCGTGGCCGCCTGGCGCGAACTGGCGCGCAGGCTCGCGCACGAGTTGAAGAATCCGCTCTTTCCGTTGCAACTGACCGTCGAGAATATGCAACGCGCCCGCGAGCAGTCTGCCGAGCAATTCGACGAGGTATTTTTCGAGTCCACGGAGACCCTGCGCGCGGAGCTCGAGAACCTGAAAACCATCGTCAGCCGTTTCAGCGATTTTGCCAAGATGCCGCCGCCGGAATTCGAGCCCGTAGACGTGAACGAATCGGTGCGCAGCGTCGTCAAACTATTCGAGCCGCAGCTCGCCCCCGTCGGACGTCCGTCGATCACGCCGGAGCTATACCTCGACGAAAATCTTCCGCGTCCGCAGGCGGACCCGATCCTGCTGCGGCGGGCGCTCGAAAACCTCATTCTCAATTCTCTCGATGCCATGCCGGCAGGCGGCACGCTGACCGTGCGCACGGCGCATCGCACTGGCGCGGTGCGGCTGGAAGTCACCGACACCGGCCAGGGCTTGACGCCCGAGGAATGCGCGCGCCTCTTCACCCCGTATTACACGACCAAGCGGCACGGCACCGGCCTGGGTCTGGCGATCGTGCAATCCGTGGTCAGCGATCACGGCGGAAGAATTGAAGTGGAATCCGCGCCAGGGGCGGGCGCAACATTTCGCATCGAGCTGCCGATGGAACAAAAGGTTTCCCTGGAGGGAACGAGTCCTGCTGAAGAACGCTCAGCGGATCCCCCGATTTTCACCGCGGCTTGATTCGGTGAAACACTCATGACCTCTCCGAAGCCACATCTTCTGCTCATCGACGACGACCCGAACACGCTCGCTTCGATGTCCCGTGCATTTCGGCTCGCGGGATATGATGCGACCGTGTGCGACAGCGCGGCTCGCGCGCTCGAACTCATCCGCGCGGAGCGATTCGACGTGATTTTTTCGGACGTGGTGATGCCCGGCAAGGATGGAATTTCGCTGCTCGAAGATTTGAAGGCGGCCGGGGTGACGACGCCAGTGGTGATGATTTCGGGACAAGCGAGCGTGGAAACGGCGGTGAAGGCCACGCGGCTCGGCGCCGTTGATTTTCTGGAAAAACCGCTTTCGACGGAAAAGCTTCTCGTCACCGTCGAAAACGTCCTGCGGTTGCGCCATCTCGAGGACGAAAATCGCGATTTGCGCCGCCGCCTCGGCAAGCGCGAAATTATCTGGTCCGGCCCCGTCATGGAGCGGCTGATGGCGCAGGTGGAGCGCGTTGCGGCCAGCGAATCCCGCGTCGCGATTCAGGGAGAGACGGGCACGGGCAAGGAACTTATCGCACGAACGATCCACCAAAAAAGCGCGCGTCATTCTGGACCATTTGTGACGCTCAATTGCGCCGCCGTGCCCGCCGAACTGATCGAGTCGGAACTCTTCGGACACGAAAAAGGTTCGTTCACCGGCGCGGCCACGCGTCACGTCGGAAAATTCGAGCAGGCCGCGGGTGGCACGCTTTTTCTGGATGAGATTGGCGACATGCCGGTCGTGATGCAATCCAAGCTGCTGCGCGTACTCGAAGAAGGAGAAATTGAGCGCGTCGGCGGTGACAAGCCGATCCCGGTGGACGCGCGCGTGGTTGTCGCCACGCACCGCAACCTCGAGGAAATGGTCCGGCAAGGATCGTTCCGCGCCGACTTGTTTCACCGCGTTTATGTTTTTCCGATCGCTCTGCCGACCCTGCGCGAACGCGCCGAAGAGATTCCCGCGCTCGCCGAATATTTTGCCGCGCAGGTCGCTTCGCAAAACGGCTGGCGGCCAAAGCATTTCTCGCCGGAGTCGCTCGAGATCTTGCAGCGATACGCCTGGCCCGGCAATGTGCGCGAGTTGCGCAACGTCGTCGAGCGCGTCCTGCTGCTTTCCGGCGGTGAAACGATCACTGCCGAGGAAGTGAACCTCGCTCTCCCGGCTCCGCGCAACGGCGAACCAATACCCGCGACGGGAAGCGGACCTCTGACCCAACGTCTGGAATCGTTCGAGCGGGAAGTGCTCCTCGCCGAGCTGCGCCGCCACCATCACCACATGACCAACACCGCGCGCGCCCTGGGCCTCGAGCGCAGCCACCTCTATAAAAAGTGCCAGCAACTCGGGATCGACCTCCAATCGGAACGCAAGACGGAGTGACGCACGCATCTTTCCAGAGAGTATTCTCATCGGGGGTTTCAGTAGCGCAGGCTTCAGCCCGCGAGTTTTGGTCCATGCAAGGACGAACCCCCGCAGGCTGAAGCCTGCGCTACTCGAATGCTTACGGAAAGACGGATTCGAGCACAGGATCGGCGGGGCGCGTGGTCCACGTGCCTGAGGCGCCTTCGCGGAGAGCTTCGAGGAGCCGGGCAGCCGCCTCGTCGCGAAGCATTGGATCGGCAAGTTGCGCCATGACTTTATCGAAGCCGCCGCCGAGTTCCAGGGCGGAGATCATGGCGTGGAGCGCGTAGCGGTCGCGCGAATGGACGATGGTTTGCAGAATTTCCACGGTTTCATGTTCGAATTTGGCCAGGGCCGCCGCCGACCTGATTCGAACCTGGCGGTTTGAATCGCGCACCGCTTCGAGCAGGATCGGGATCACGCGCGGATGAAGAATTTGATGGAGCGCCGAGACCGCGCGCAGCCGCACGAACCAGATGTCGTCGCGAACCAGGTTCCCGAGCGCCGGAATCGCCAGGGGCAGCGGCGCGATGGCCAGCGCCTTGGCGGCGCATGCTCGTACTTCGGGCAGGGGATCTTCCGCCAGAAGAATCATTTCATCCGCCATCCCTTGCGTGGCCAATTCGCTGGCCACCCGCGCAAGAAGCTCCCGCGATTCTCCCAAAGAGCGCCGCAGATACGGCAGTATCGCTTCCGGTTGGTCCATGTAGCAACGCACCAGCGCATTGGCGACCGGGCCGGCGGGGACTTTAAGTCCGCCGACCATATACATCTCGATAATGGGTTCGGCCGCTGCCGCGAGGCCCGTGCGACCGAGGGCTTGCACGGCAATCATGCGAGTATCCAGCTGCCAGTCGTCCAGCGCTTCAGACAGCGGGGCAATCGCTTCCGGCACGCGCATCGCGCCAAGCGCCAGCATCGCGCGGCGCCGGCTCCATCCACGGCCGCAATGCACTCGTTCGATGCAGGTATCGAGCAGGCCGCTCGCGCGCAAGAACTTCTGCAGCCCGTACCGGTCCTTATCGGTCGCCGCGCCGATTTCCTGAATCACGATCGATTGTACAATTTCGCATTGCAGAGAATCTTTTCGCCACACTTTCGCGGGGATTTCTCCTCTGACGATTGCGCGCCATTGCCCGTGAATTTTGAACGAGAGAGCGTCAAATCGCCGGACGCGAAAATGTTGCCAAGCGCGGCGCGCCAACAAGAACATGAGCAGCAAAGCAACCCCTACCAGGACGGCCGCGAGGATGACGGCCAGCATGAGTGCTGTGTTCAATAGCTGCGAAAAACTTCTCAGAATGGAACCCATCCATCACTCCCAAATTGGCGGCGTGCGGAGATAGACAAAACGCCATTCCCTCTGCGACGTTACGGAACTCATTTGGAATATCGTTCGCTAAGCGCGTCAGGTTTAGGAGAAAGAGCAGGTTTGGGGCGTAAGAGTGGAGTAAATAAGAATGTCCCCTGCGTTACGAGTTTACAGAAGGGATCGCTACATCTGACCCCATGAGCCAAAATGAAACGAGCGATTCAGAATTGGTTCATTCCGGAATGCCCCTTGACACATTTTGCACGTTTCGGAAATTGCCCCAGTGGAATTTAGGTTTGAGGCGCAGCCTTTGGTGCGCCCGTAACGCGCGCCCCGAATCCGATTGCCATGGCCGTGTCTTTCGGATAGACGACATCAAGTCCGCGAGACAGGAAATGGTCATACACGGAAATGCTGGCCCCATAGACGCCGAAGGTGGACGCGAGAGCTCGCGAATGGACAAGCGCCCCAGTGATAAATCCGATCACGCGAAAACCGGACGCTCCGTTCAGCGCGCCTTTACCAGTTTCTCCAACAGATGCTTGAGCGCTACGGCCGGCATCGGCGTCAGGCGCAAGCGAAGAAGCCGCGAGCGCTATGGAGATGCCAGTGGTGAGGTATCTGGTCTTTGGGGTCGTCGTTTGCGCGCCACCTTCGGAATCTAGGCTCAGGTGCTGGTCATCTTTCACTTCGACTCCCTCGAGGCTAGCTTCGACGTGCTGCTCCTCCGACTTCGGCGGCACAATCTCATGAAAAACGATACGCAACTGCCCGTTCCGATGCAATCTGCGCGCACGCTGCACTTGCAAGACCGAGCCTTTCAAGAGGGTCCCCTCGGGAAGAATGAGCTGACTGTCCGTGAACAGCGGCTCCGTCATGACCGCCTCGACCGCTTCACCTTTCTGAACGTTGGCCGAGCTCAGCGGCGTTTTCAGCAGGGCGTGGATGACGCTTCCGTCCGCGGGAGGAGTGCCGACCATGTGCACTTTTTCCGGCGTCAACTCCTCTGATCCAAAATTCAGCGGATCGACGAGCTCCGCGTTGAAGCGAGTTCCAGCGTCAAAATACTGCGGATGGAACGGCAATTGGGCGATCACCACCCTTTTTAGCCGGTGCATTTTTCCCGGGGCGATTACCTGTTGCTTGGCCATTTCCCATTCCTGGTTGATTTCCTGTTTTGTTTCGCTGGACTTCGCGGACGCAAGCTTCACGGCGGCGCTCTCTTTACTTCCTTTGGTTTGGTTCTTGGCTTCCGTCGCGGTGGCGAACTGTAATACTCCCTGAGAAGCGGGAGAGACTTGCGTGTGGAGCAGGACGCTGCGCCCGTCGGGCAACACCAAATGATCGAATGTGATCTCAACGTCGCGGGAAGGAGAGAAATTTGCATCCAGTGCAGCGACCATCCGCTTCGTTGCCGAAACGCCGGAAATTCGAGTCACGCTGCCTATAACTTCGCTGCCCGCGGGGACCACCAGCTTGTCAAACGCGTACACGGGCTCGGCGATCTTCCCGTGAATCGGCTGGCCGGCTTTTCGGATGCGCACTTCTTTGTCAAGAACCACGGGAAGGGGAGTGCCCGCAGGCACCTCCAGTGGTATCGCATCGGGCGATCCTGCGCCGGTTCCCGATACAGCCGGGCTATCCGCTTGTCCGAAAATCAATCCAGCGGACAAGAAAATTAAGACGACAGCTGAGGGAAAGGGGCGCACTGGTTTCATTCTAACCCTCGATCTCCGATCGGCGGCCGCAAAAACGCGCCGGAATCTGCCAGGCCCGGAACGTCTGCGGAAACATTCTGGCGGCAATGCGTGTCTCTAGGGATGCAACATTTTGACGTACTGTTGCATGGGGGGGACGGGCTTACCGCTCGCTTCTTCCGCCGCTGGAAGCGCTCGACGAGAACAGAATAGTCAGGATACTGCCGAACGGAACCACGGTCAATTGTTAGGTGGAGGAGGCGGAGGAGGGATTATCGCCGAAGCGGCAGGCTTAGGCGCGGACCGAAGCGCGAAGTAGTTGCGTGCGAACGCGGCGTATGTGGTTCCCGCGTCGACTACGACAGCCTGCACCGTGTAGCGGCCCGCAGCCAATCCCGCGAGCGGGAGGCTGAGGCGGAAGGACGCGGTGCGGCTCTTTTCGTCGTATTCCGTGGCCGCAACCATCGGCGTGTCGGAGAGACGCAGCCCGTTGCGGAAAAATACGAGGCCCGCGCGGAGGGAGCTTGCATCGGCCTTCTGCGGATCGTAGGCCTGAAAGAACACGTACAACGTTTGCTCGCCGGAAAAAACGCGCGTCACGCTGGGAATGATTCGCTCGCCCCCCACGTCCAGCGGCGACGATTTCAATTTGGCGTCCTTCTCGAGCGCCTGCGTTTTGATCTGCGCGATGTTCGGCGCCGCTTCCACCTGGCTGGACAGCAGCAAGGAACTTACCTGAAGACGATCGAACTGCGGCGGCGCAATCGAAACATTCTGCTCGAAAGTGCCGATCCGGCCGGACTCGTTTTCGCGCGCCAGGAATTTCAGTTTGTACTCGCCTGGCGCGAGAATGATGCCGCCCTGGTAGACCAGCGAATGCTGCTGGATGTCCTGGAAATGTTCCGTGTCGATTTTTACCGTGATCGTATCGCGCAGCGCGCCGACAACGCGGTTGGATTTTGCGTCGCGCACTTCGGCCGCAAAATCAAATGCGGTTTCGCGGCTGCCGCGTTTTTGCGCCCATTGCAACGCGCTGGGCGCGAGTTTTGCCGAAATCGGCACGAACACCTGGTACGCGTTCAGCCGGAACTCCGACGTTTCCACGGCCAAGGGCAGCTCGACTTCCGGAGTGTCCGATTGGAATGCCTGTTCGAGTTGCCGCTCGCGGTCCTCCGTCGTGAACACGCCGAAATTCTTGGGTGCGTAGTAGCCTTCGCGTGCTCGAACGCGCACGCCGGCGGGAAGCGGATCGATTTTCACGTGGACGCGCCGCCACGCGCCGTCATTTGCTGGATTCGCGCTGTAATATCCCACCAAATAATATCCCGACGTATCGTTCTGCACGCTCTGAAAAACCTTACCGAAGTCTCCGACGTCGAAAAAGGTGCGCCCGCCGGTGTCTCCCGCAAGCGTGGCCAGCGTATCGCGCGAATCCTGGCGCGACTGGCTTTGGGAGATGACCGTCGCGCCGTTGAACATCGCATTGCCGCCCGATGCGCCCATGCTGGCGTCGCCTCCCGGCGTGGCCGTCAGCAGCCCGCGCGAATCCACGCTGTAAATGGAAACGTTCGACCGGTTCGCGGAGTTGGTCGCGGCGATAAGCTCTGAGCGATTTTCCTCGCCCGTTTGCGTAATGCCGCTCGTAAATTGAATGATCGATTTCTTGCCGGGAATTCCTTCGAGGACTTCACACAGGGCCTCGACTGCGGCGAGCTTCCGGTCCGTATTGAAAATGTTGAATTCCGTATCGTCGGCGGTGAACGCTGCACCGGTGTCTTCGGTGACGGGGGTTTCCCCATCCGCTGCTGCCGCCGCGTCGGCCAGTTGCGCCAGCGCCGCTTCGTGCCCGGGCACGATGGCGTCGACTGCCTGCTTGAGCAATTCGCGATCGTTTGTGAAGTTGGCAACGACCTTCAGCGTGTTGCCAAAGGCCACGACGGCCACCAGGTCCGCCGGAGTCATCTGCTCCTGGAGATACTTCTGCGCGGCGCGCGTCGATCGCAGCAAATCTTCCGCTTGCAGAGAGGTGAGGTCGAAGAACAGCACGATCATGCGGTGATCGCGCACCACGGCCTTGATTTCCTCGGGAGTAGTGACGGTTCCAAGCGGGACCGTGGTGGGCGCCTCATCCCCTTTTCCGGCGATTTCGACTTGCTCGATGTCGTTGTACTCGAACGTCGATATTTTTTGCGGTTTGCCGTCTTCGGTGACGCTGAACTGCTCCTGCTTTAGCCCTTTCACAGGCTTGCCGTCGCGGTTGGTAACTTGCACATCGATTTCCACGAGGCTGACAGTCGAGCGAATGGTCGCCTTGCCGCGCGGCACCGGCTTAGCCGTGGGCGGCGCCGCTGGACGCTGTCGCGGGTTGACGGGCACGGCCTGCGGCTGCGAACTTTGCGCGCCGAGCGGCGAGGCGAGTAAAGACGCTGCAGCGAGCGCGGCCAGAATACGGCGCCGGATTGTTTTTTGCGAACTCATCAGAAATTGAACCTCGTCGTGAAGGTCATCGTTCGCATCCCCGCGACGCTCGTAATTTCGCCGAAGGTCCTGGAACCCAGCACTGTCGATAACCCGTTAAAATTCGGACGATTCAGCAGGTTCGACGCATTCCAACTGAAATCCAGCCGCCGCAGACCATCGCGCCCGAATGGAACCGTCTTGGTCACTCCCGAATTGATCGTGAACGCGCCGGGGCCAATCACGGAATTGCGCGGCGCATCGCCAAAGCACGCGGTGGGAATGCTGAACAGAGCCGTATTGAACCATTCCAGCAGCGTCGGGCTGGAAAGAGAAGGATTGCCAGACTGATTGGCGCGCTCGGAGTTTGTGCCCGGAACATTCTGGCACGCTTGATTCTTCGAGAAAACCCTCACGGTAAAGGGAGTGCCGGAATTCACGGTGGTCGAGCCGTTTACCCGCCAGGCGCCGAACACATTTTTCTCCCAACCCTTTGTGGCAAAGCGCTGGCGGTCGCCAAACGGGAGCTGATAACTGAACTGGCCGAGGAATTGATGAGTCATGTTGAAGGACGACAGTCCGTAATCGCCGCGCGGATCGGCGTTGTCCTGGATGACCGTTTGGGCGCCCCCCCCGATCGTGCTGGCGTCGTCAAGAGACTTCGAGTAGGTGTAGCGCCCCATGAACATCAGGCCGTGCGACATGCGCTTTTGCAAACGAACCTGCAAGCCATGATAGATAGAAATTGCGCCGGACGTGTCGTACGTGAAGCCGGCCGCATTCTTTGTTCCGTTAGTCACCGCACTGAAACCCAGAAGCTCGTCGAGATGGACGGCGCGGGTACCAATGTACATCAGCTCGAGGAACGTGCTTCGCGTCAAATTGTATTCGATGCCGGCATTCCAGAATATCAAGTAGGGAACCTGGTAATTCGGATTCACGGCCACGGTATTGGTTAGCGCGCCCGGCAACGCCGAGGACAGATTCGTCTGGAAACTCAGCGGGACGGTTGTTGCCCCTTGCTGCGTCAACGTGCTTGCTGTTGCGAACGGCGGCTGGTTGGCCATCTCGCCCGCCAGCGTATTCATATAGGACTCGATGTAAAACATGCTCGAGCCGGCCCGAAACGTCATCTGGTGTTGTCCCGAGAACCATTTTCCCGGCGCCTGCCAGGCGATGGCCACGCGAGGCGCCCAGTTGTTGTAATGGCCATGGAACAGAGACGGCGTGGGGCCCGCGATGCAATTTGCCGTAACGGCCGGCGTGACGCATTGCACCTGAGTGAAGTCCGAACTTACGGCGAGATTCGCGATGTGGCCGTTGATTTCCGTGGGCGGAGTGAATGCCTCGTAGCGCAGGCCGTACGTCACCGTAAATTTCGGGAACATGTGAAAGTCGTCGCTGGCATAGCCGATGAAGCCCCAGTTGTGGAAGTACGTAGCGGTGTCGCCGTATTGAACTCTCGTGTTTGCAGGATAGCCGAGAAGAAAATCCGCGAGATCGTTTCCGATGCACGGCCCGGAAGGAGTAGCCGACTGGCAATTGGCGGGGGAACTGACCGGTGTGCCCGTGGCGGTGAGTTGGCTGGTCATCAATCCGGTAAACGAAAACTGGCCGTTCGGCGCGGGATCGGCGTCGCGGTCGATGTCCATCTTCCGGACTTCGCCGCCGGCAGTGATAGTGTGCTTTGCCTTCATCCAGCGGAAAGTGTCGACGTAACGATACGTCTGGCTGCGAGCCAGATAAAAATTCGGATCGCTCAGTCCCGTAAAGTTGGTGAAGCCGATGGAAGGTAGGCCGAAATCAAGAGGAGCCGTAGAAATTCCCGTGAGGCCGAGTTGCGAGCCGATATCCGTCAGATCGGAAAATTCGTTCAAACCAAGCGACCGGTTGCGCGAAAAATAGAATTGAGACGTGTGCATGAACGTCTTGGTCCAGTTCTGCGTCAGCCCGATCATCACGCTCTGCCCGCGCGTGAAGGTGTTTCCCTCGATCCCCGGAAAGCTGCTCAGCGAGTGCGAAGTCGCATCGCTAAGGTTGTAGTTTACCGCCAAACTCAGTTTCGAGGAGATCTGGTGCGTGACGTTTACATTCAACCGGTTGCTCAGGCCGGGGACATTCGTCTGCAGGTGATAGTTGAAATTCTGTCCGGCCACATTCGTCACCGGAATATTGGGCATGGGAATGTAGGCGAGCAGATTCATCGCCTGCGTGCTGATCCGATTGGTGGGAATGCAGGTCCCGGGTGGAGGCAGTGGGGAAGCCGGCGCGGCCTGGTAACAGCCCACATTCGTCATCAAACTTCTTGGGCCGGTCAGGTTCGACAAAGGGTCATACAGTTGGAAATTGTCCGCGCTGAAGTCGCCGTTTCTCTCCGCCTGCGTCGGCACCGTCGCGAACTCGTCCACCGGGGTTCGCGACCACGTGCCGCCGAAATTTATATAATAAAACGTTTTGTCGGTCCCGTCGTACACGTGCGGAATTTTCAGAGGGCCGCCGATATTGAGTCCGGCGGATTCCGTCCAACTGGAAATTTTGGGCGGGTTGGCCTCATAAAGGGAATACGGTCTGGCGTTGAGGACGGAATCTCCAAACGTATCGTAGAAGCTGTAGTGAGTGCGATTGATGCGCTGGCGCATCACCCGCTGTGCGCCCCACAGCGCAGTAACTCCCTGCGGTCCACCCTGAGGGCCGCGCCCGCGGCCGCCGCCGCCGCGCCCGCCACCGCCGAACCCACCGCCCGGGCCGCCACCGGGTCCGCCCCCTCCTTGTCCGCCAGGTCCGCCGAAGCCAGCGGCAGCAGCTTGCCCCGGGATGCCGCTGTCACCGTTTCCGAATCCGCCGCGCGCGTCCGGTCCGCCGTCGCCGGGTTGCGGGAAGCCACCGGCCGGCATCTGGCCCATTGCGACAGTTCCTATCATCTGGACCGCGTCCGCGGAAGCGGCTTGTCCAAGCTGCCCGCCAGACTCCGGAATATTTTGGTCCTCTGTCCCGTTTTCGGCGGGATTCTGGTCTTGGCCATTTAGGCCCACTTGCTGAAACGCGCGACGTCCGCCACCCTGCTGTCCATTGCGGCCGCCTCCGCGCTGCCCTCCATTGCCGCCGCCATTTCTTCCGCCGGGAGTTGCGACCGCGCCGTTATTCGCCGCAGTCGTGCTTGGATTCGATGCGGCAGGTGCGGCGCTGCCCGCGGCCGGCGCGCCGGATGGCGCGGACTGCGCACTCTCATTTGCAGGCGGCGCGCTCGGAGTCTTGGCCACATTCTCCGTTGCGGGAGGGGCAGTAATCGCCGCCAGAGTGCCCACGTCCATTTTCAGTTCGATAGGCGCTTGCGTTCCTGAAGCCAGATCCATTTCTTTGGTAGTGGGCGCAAAACCGAGTTGGGAGATCTCCACGCGGTAGTGGCCTGCGGGAAGGGCGGGGAATTCAAATTTTCCGTTTTCATCCGTCCAGGTTATCCACGCCTTTCCAGTGGACGTCTGAATGACGCGCAACGTCGAACCGGGAACGGCCGTGCCGTCCGGCGTGCGCACGGTTCCCGCCAGTTGTGAATCGGCGGGCGCATTTGCGTCCGGATTATCCTGCGCGGCGAGCGGAACACCAAAAGCGGCCAGCAACACGAGCAGCCCCGCGAGCAGCACTGCAAGTCTTCTACCCAACAACTTTCACGCCCCTTCGAGCCCTTAGAAGATACCGTTTGCGCGCTCCCTCGGTTCCAATATTCGCAGCCCGGAGCAACGCCAGTTTCAAGCTTACTTCACCCCGTGCACTCTTAGACGGGACCTCTTCCTAAAGGGTTACCCGGCGTCTGGTATGCCGGGCTAGGCCGTGCGAAAATAACGGCTTGGAGACAAATTGAATCTCTTGCCGGCGATTGTTTCCAGTGGCGCGGCAGCCGCCGCGGGAATTGCCGCCTGGGGCGCGGTGGCTCCGTCGTCGGAATTGTTTGGCCCGACGGTGCGGCGCACGGCTTCGTCACGGAAAATCGCGCTCACGTTTGACGATGGGCCCAATCCGGCGGCCACTCCGCGGCTTCTCGAATTGTTTGACCGCTATTCTGTCCGCGCGACATTTTTTTTGATTGGGAAATTTGCGCGCGCCTGTCCGGATCTCGTGAAGGAAATTTCCGTGCGCGGCCATCTGATCGGAAATCATTCGGACACGCATGCAAATCTATTTCTTCAAACGCGCGCCGGAATTCGCGGCGAGCTGGCGCGTTGCCAGGATGCCATTGCCGCTGCGGCTCACGCGGAACCGCCGCGCTGGATGCGCCCGCCGTACGGTTATCGCAGTCCTCTGCTTCGCGGAGAAATTCGCCGCGCGGGAATGCAGGGCGTCGTGATGTGGTCGAAAAGTTGCCGGGACTGGAAACCGCAGCCGCCGCAGCGACTGATCGAGAGACTCTCGCGCGTCGCGCGCCTGGACCGGCCGTACGGCGACATCGTCGTGCTGCATGACGGCGATCATCGCGCTCTCGGCGCCGACCGTCATCATGTCGTCGCCGCGCTCGAGCATTGGCTCCCGCGCTGGCGCGATGCAGGCATGGAATTTGTTACAATGGATTCGTCGTCCGTAAGTGAAACGAGCGGTACGTTGCGATCGCCCCGCGCTTGAGCCGCTGAGCGCGGGCACACAGAGAGCAGGGACATCATGGACGAGCGACAGTTCTACACGGAAAAGCAGGAAACCAAGACCATTCCCCTCACTTGCCCCGCGTGCCGCAAGGAAGACAACTATCCGATTCGCTGGATCGTCCGCACAAAAAAAAGCGAACTGCCGCGCGGCGCTGGAGAAGAGGACAAGAAGCGCTTCGCGCTCGCCCGTTCGTACATGGTTCGCGTGGATGAACTGGTGGCCTGCCGCAAATGCAGAAAACGCTTTGAACTTACAGGGCAGAGCGTCGTGCTGGTTACCTCGAACGTGGTCGCGCCCGGCTCGGCGGATTTCGATCCCGAAAATTTTGGGAACCGGTAAGCAGGACAGGCTTCAAGCCTGTCTGGTTTTGAATTTTTCCTGGAAGACCAATCAGGTTTCCGCTTGTTCGTCTTCTTGACGCAAGAAATCAAATGCAGACAGGCTGAGGCTTGTCCTACTTCAAATCTCCGGATACATCTCAAAAAACGCTTCGACCGATTGCCGCAGCGTCTCCTCGATCTGCTCCTTGCTTCCTTCAATCAAGTGCATCGTCACGCGCCCCGTTCGTCCATCCTTCAGCGTGACGCCCGCATCACCGACTTCGCCCAACTCGTCCGCGGGGAACAGCCGCATGCCGTAAACCAGCGCCAGCTTCGCCATCGTATCTCCTCGTAAAATGCAAGCTTAAGCTGGCTTGCGTATCGCGTCAAATGGAGGGCAAGTAGCGCAGGCTTCAGCCTGTGCGTTTTGGTTTCAACAAGCGCGACCCCGCTCCAACCAACCCCCGCAGGCTGAAGCCCGCGCGACTTTCACAACTTGTCCAATCCTTCGTTCAATTCGATGTACGTTCCCCACGGATCGGTCATAAAAGCCAATGAGATGCCAAGATCGGGCCTCTTCGTGAAGGGCATGTCGAACTTCACTCCGTTGGCCTCTGCCTTCTTGCAAAACGCCTCGAGGCCCACGATCTCGAATCCGATGTGATCCAGCATACGCCCCTTGGTCGGGACGGTTGGCGTGTCGGATTTTGTAAACGTCAGGTTCACGCCGGGCAGGTCCGCGGCGTCGAATTGGCCTCGCTTCCCGGGCTTGGCGCCGAACATCTTGACGTACCACGATTGCATCTCCAGCACATTCGACGAGTTGGCGCTGTCCGCGACGTAGAAATGCACGTGGTGAAATGCAATCGGAACGGTTTGTGTCTTGTCCTCCAGAATCTCGACCCGCAATAGATTGTCCGGCGTCCACACGAATCCCTGGCCGGGGTTCTGGCCAACTTCCGTCTTCAATCCGGCCGCCTTCCACCGGGCCAGCGCCGCCGTGGTATCGGGCACATGAAAGCCAATGTGACCCACAACGGATCCGACGGTCGGGGCCGTGCCGTCCCCTTTTCGTACCAGGATCAGGACGCCAGGGAATTTGAATACGTCGTTAGGACCCAGTTTTCCGGGGACGCCACCCATCGCCGTCCAGAACGTTTTGGCGGCCTCCACATCCGGCACCAAAAAATGCACGTGGCCCATGGATACGCCGGCGTCATTCGGCGCGGCGACTTGCGCCCAGGATGCGCGGGCGGGGATTAACATCGCGAGACCCAGAATCAGAACCAGTTTTTTCATTCGAATGCTCCTTGTATCGGCCGAGTTGGCGGAATCCGCTTTCTGCCCTATAGATCGTGCTTCGAATCGTTGCGCATGACAGTAAGTTACCCGCCATTCCAAGTCAAGAAAAGCCTTGCCTCAGTGGCGCCGGCGTCCCGCCGGCGATCTTGAATTTACGGAGGCCTGCGCAAAATCGCCGGCAGGATGCCGGCGCCACGAAACGGAATCGCATCGTATATGGGAACTCGAACCAGGCCAAGAGAGCGTATAATCGCGGCATCCCCGGGTATCGAATCCGCATCGAAGCTGGCATCGGAGAAACCGCATGAAAATCAGATGGCCGGTTCTTTTATTAATTGCGGGGCTATGGACAAGCGGAACTGTACTTGCCGCGCAGGCACCTGCGGGACCGGAGCAAGGGCCCGCGACGCAAACCCCGCCATCACAACCTCCGGCGGCGCCAGCGCCGCCTGCTTCCTCGATCTCAGATTCCACTCCGAAGGCGGTGCCACAAAGATACGTGGTTCCTTCGGGCACGCGCTTGCCTCTGATTCTGCACAACGCCGTAACCACGCGAAATGCCAAGCCGGGTGACCCGGTCTATCTCGAAACTCTTTTCCCGGTCGTGATCGACAACCGAATTCTCATTCCTGCCGGATCCTACGTGCAAGGCGAGATTCAGGAAGCCAGGCGCCCCGGCAAAGTAAAAGGCACGGGCGAAATTCGCCTGCGGCTGAATTCGATGATTCTCCCGAACGGCTACGCGGTGGACTTCAACGCTGTCCCCAGCAATGCGGGGACGGGCGGCAATGAGGCGACCGACAAAGAAGGAAATATACACGGCGATACGGACAAAGCGGGTGACGTTGGAACCATTGTGAAAACGACCGGAATCGGCGCAGGCGTCGGAGCGATCGCTACGCAAAGCGCAAAGGGCGCGGGCATCGGCGCGGGCGCCGGCGCGGCGGTCGGACTCGCTGCCGTGCTGCTCACACGCGGCCCCGAACTGGAACTGCCGCGCGGAACGACCGTTGACGTCATCCTCGATCGCACCGTTTATCTCGATGCCAGTCGCGTCAATTTCACCGATCCCGGCCGCGCCTCGGCGCTTCCCGGCCCGCCCAGCCGCGAGCCTACGCGCAGCCGGTCGCCTTTCTGAGGTCCAGTAGGACAGGCTTCAGCCTGTCGGTTTTCCGATCCCATTCAAGCCGCAAACCAGACAGGCTGAAGCCTGTTCTACTAAAAGTCCACCGCGGTAATGGTATTGGCAAGATTAAATAAAATGTATATACCTATAAGTAAAATTGTCTATGCAGTCGCGGAACGGTCCGCGTTTGCTCGCAAGAAGCGAAGCGGGCTAAACGCCTCCCAGTCGAGATTCGTCCGCCGCTCAGCGATCCACTCGCCGATGAGCTTGGCCGTGACGGGGGCAAGCAGAATCCCGTTGCGATAGTGGCCGGTCGCGAAAACCAACCCATCGATTTCCGCCGGTCCCAGGATGGGCAGTTGATCGGGCGTGCCCGGCCGCAAGCCGCACCAGGTCTCGATGATTTCCGCCTTCGCCAGTTCAGGCACAAGCTCATTCGCCGCGGAGAGAATTCTTTCGATCCCGCCCGAAGTGACGCGCTTTTCATAACCCGCGTTCTCAATCGTACTGCCCACGACGACTGTCTGCGGGCTCTCCACGCCGCGGGGGACAAGATAACCGCGCTCGGAGCGCAGCACATGTCGAATGAGCGTTCCGGAATGGCGCAGAGCGGCCATCTGGCCGCGCACCGGAAGAGTCGGCGCATACTGCGCTGCTTCAAGAATTTGCGATGACCAGCAGCCCGCGGCAAGCACCACCTTCGCCGCGTGAAAAATTTCGCCCCTCGAGGTTTTCACGCCGACGCACTTTTTCCCGTCGAGCGCGAGCGATGTCACTTCAACGCCGGGACTCAGCGCCGCGCCGGCGGAATCCGCAGCAGCGAGCACAGCCGACGCCAACGCGCGCGGCTCAATCGAACACTCGTCGGGAAGCAACGCCGCCGCGCGAGCATCCCGTCCGAGCGCAGGTTCCATATTTCTGGCATCTTCCAGGCGCATCGGTTCGCAGGCGAGTCCTAGCCCGTGGTGCAGCGCCACCACCGTGCTCAATTCGCATTCCGCGTCGCCATGGCACATGACTTCGACCGCACCACCCGTGCGAAAGCCGGTGCGCAGGCCGGACGCCTCTTCCACGGCGTCAACAAATTTCCGATACATCGCCAGGCTGGCGCGCCCCAGCGGAACAAGCGGAATCGCCGCCGGACAATCCGGAGCGGGAGACAACATTCCCGCCGCCGCCCAGGAAGCTTCGCGCATGAGTTCCTGGCGGTCCAGCACCGCAACGCGCAATTTCCGCTCGGCCAGATCGAACGCAATCGACCCGCCGATAATGCCCCCGCCAACGATCACCACATCGTACGTTTTCACACCAATATCTTATCAGCAATGAGGGGGGAAGGATGGTTCAGTAGCGCAGGCTTCAGCCTGTGGGGTTTTGCTGCGCCGGCAAATTCAACCCGCACAGGCTGAAGCCCGTATGACTGAATTCGCCGAGGAACTTAAAACGATTTCACGAGTTCCGCGGAAAGCACGCGCGCCTTTTCGGCGAGACTCTGTGCGCGGACCCAGTCGTCAGCCATGATGGCCTCGTGAGACTGGCTAAGGAATCCTTTTATTTTCTCCGCCAAGTCTTTTTGCGCCGCGCTGAGCTGCTTTCCATTCGCAAGCTGCAGATTCTGTTCCGCGGCTGTAATGTTCGTGGTCGTGTTTTTTTTCGTCGCATCCAGGTCCCTGGCGGAGAGCTGCGGCGAAATCTGCGGCGGCGCGGGCTTGGCCGGCGTTGGGTCGGCCGTCTCGGTCGGCGCAGGGCGCCGAGGCGCGGCGGGGCGTTTGCTTGGCGCGGGCGGCGGGGCGGGGGACGGCACCTCCGGCGCGGGTTCCTCAGCGGTACTCACCGGCGGCGGCGTTTCCGGGGACGGCATTGGCGAAGTCTCATCCGGCGGCGGCGTGCTCACCGATGGCGGCGCCGCGCGCACGATGTGCTTGCTCGCGCACCCCGCCAGACCGGCGGAGACTGCACACAGCAGCGCGAGAAGTTGGATTTTCCGCATCAGAGACTCCTCGCGACGGCCGCGCCTGGGTCCCGCGGGCGGGAGAGCGCGGGCTCCGTCTGGCGAGCCATCGGCAAGTCGATCCGAAACGTCGTGCCGCGCCCAACCTCCGACTCGAATTCTATTGATCCATTGTGTAATTGTATAGTTCTAAATGTACTCGCCAGCCCGATCCCGCTTCCTCCCGGCCGAGTCGTAAAGAAAAGCTGGAAGATACGCTGCCGGTGCTCGGGAGCGATGCCGCGGCCCGTGTCCCGAATTTCGATCTCGGCCATATCTCCGCGCCGGCGAAGCCCAACAAAAAGCTGGCCGCCTCCGGGCATGGCTTCGAGGGCGTTCACCAATAAATTAATCAGCGCTTGTTTTAGCAACGGTTTGTCGACCAACACATTCGCCACGCCGGCGTCCAGGCGGGCCTCGAGTTTGATATTGGCCTTCTCGAACTCGGGCCGCTCGACGGCCAGGACCTCCTCCAGAATTTCCTTAAGGCTGGATTCTTCCTGGTGCATCTCTGGAGGACGCGTGAAATCGAGGAAGCGTTTCACGACGCTGTCCAATCGGTCAATCTCGTTGTCCAAAACGCGAACCGCCTGGAGCGGCAGCCCGTCGACGTCCGGCAGGCTGGCTTTCAGATTTTCCAGCCAGATGCGCATCGAGTTCAGCGGATTTTTCACTTCGTGGGCCACGCCCGCGGTGATTCGTCCGAGATTGGCGAGGCGCTCGGAAACTTGCAGCTGCGTGCCGATGCGTTCTCTCGATTCCAGGTCCTTGAATTTTACGAGCGTGCCCATTCGCGCGGCGCCTTCGCCGATGACCTCGACACTGACGCCGACACGCCGCGGCGGGCCATCGATGCCGGACAGCACCACTTCGGCGGAAGCGACTGGTTCGAGCTCGCCATTCTGCAGCTTGATCGCTTCCCGGACGTCATGATCGGGCGGAAAAATATCTTCCGCGCGGCGCCCCAGAAGCTGATCCGACGGCGTGGAAAGAAACCGCTCGACCGCAGGACTCACCATGACCGCCCGGCCATCGACGGAAAACAACAGCAAGCCGTCGTCGAGCCCGCCGAGAACCTGGTCGATGTTTTCGCGCAAATTGCTGAAAATTTCGCGGACGCCGCGGAGTTGCATTCCAATCTGGCTGATCTTCGTGCTGACCTGCCCGAATTCGTCTCCGCGCTCCAGCGGCTTCTGGTCGAATTCTCCTTTTGAAATGCGGTCCAATTGGTCCGTGATCCTCTTGATCGGCGCCAGAGAAATGCTGCTTACGATCGCCGCGAGCAAAACCGAAATTCCCACCGAGGCCAGCGCGAGCAGCGCCGCCGATCGCAAGGCCGGACTGATACTCGCACGCAACAAGCCGGTCTGCACGGCAACACGAACGGACCCGAAGGGAATCTGGTGGCCGGGCCGGCCCAATTGGAATGGGTAAGTCACTTCGTAGGCGCGCAGCGGCGGACCGTAAAGCAGGCGGTAGAGCACCTTTAACTGGGCCATGAAGCTGTTGGAAACGAGCTGCTCGATGCCAGCCCGGACCGGCACCGGATTTCCCGGCAGGGTCTTATCGCTCGAGACCAGCACTGTGCCATCGACGTCGGATATGGATACCTCGTAAATCAGCGGCGAATACTCAAGTTGAGAGTCAATCGAGGAAGCCAGCGGCGCGCTATCGTCGAATGCTTGCTGGACATAGGCGCGCAAATCCTCCGTGCTTTCCGACGCCGGCGCCTCTCCCGACTTGGCGGCATCGGCGAGGGCGATCTGGGCCTGAAAAAAAATCTGTCTGGCAACCAGTTGGGCGCGATCGTCCGCCTGCCGGATGACCTGCCGGGCGATATTCATAACGTAGAGCGTTGAATTCACGCCCACGACGGCGAGAACCAGCGCCGCTGTGGTCAGCGTAATCTTCGTTTTCAGGCGGAATTGCATGAGTCGCCCCGCCCCTCATCGCGAGGGAGCTTTTGCAGCCTCGTATTCCTTCAGCTTATTGTGCAGGGTTTTCAGGCTGATTCCCAGCAATTCGGCGGCGCGTGTTTTGTTATTGGTAGATGCCAGGGTTTGCAAGATGAGCTCGCGTTCGGCCGCTTCCACCGTGGTTCCCAGCGGAAACCGCAGCGAGGCCAGATCGGATGCGGCGGCTGCCGGTGCGCGCCCGAAATCCGTCGGCAAACTCGCGCGGCCAATGAGATCGCGGTCGGAAACAATGGCGGCACGTTCCAGCACGTTGCGAAGCTCGCGCACATTGCCCGGCCAGGAGTAACTCGCAAACAGGTCCAGCACTTCGGGATTTACCCCGCGAACGTGACGCCCGTGCTTGGCGTTGATCTCGCGCAAAATGTGTTCCACCAGGAGCGGAATGTCTTCCTTGTGATCGCGCAGCGGCGGCAGCTGAATATGAAACACGTTCAAGCGGAAATAGAGGTCCTGCCGCAATTCTCCCTTTGCCACGGCCTGCTCGGCTTCCTTATTCGTCGCGGCCAGCACGCGCACGTCGACCGGCGTTTCCACTTTGCTGCCGAGGCGCCGCACTTTGTGATCCTCGAGCACGCGAAGCAATTTGGCTTGCGTCGGCGCGGGCATCTCGCCGATTTCATCGAGCAGCAGCGTGCCTCCATCGGCGAGCTCGAAGCAGCCGAGCCGCCGCTCCGCTGCGCCGGTGAAAGCCCCGCGCTCGTGGCCGAAAATTTCGCTCTCCATCAAGGATTCGGGGATCGCGGAACAATTGATTGCAATGAAAGGACGGTCGGTGCGAGGCGAGAGCCGGTGAATCGTGCGCGCCAGAATTTCCTTGCCCGACCCGGTTTCGCCCGTGATCAAAACGGATGCCGACGATGGCGCCACCTGCTCGACCAGATGCATGACCTCTTGCATCATTTTGGACTGCCCCACCAGATCGCCCAGCTTCCCGGATTCGCGCAGTTGCCGGGTGAGCGCCGCAACTTGCTTTTGGTCCCGAACGCGCCCGAGCGCCCGGTCCAGCAGCACATGCAGGACCGCGCCCTTGAGCGGCTTTTCGATGTACCAAAACGCGCCTGCTTCGATGGCCGCCACGATGCGCTCTTCGCTGCCCTTGCCGGTGATGACGATCGCCGGAACGTGTTGCAACTCTTCGCCAAGCCGCGCCAACAGGTCCAGGCCGTTCATTCCGGGCAGCTCCACGTCGGCAATCAGCACGGCGGGCGCAAACTCGGAAAATTTTGCCAAGGCGTCTTCCGCGCTGCTTACGCCCATCACTTCATATCCCCATCGGCGTAAGAGCGCTTCGTATCCAAGGCGGGCGTTTTCTTCGTCCTCGACGATCAGGACGCGGTCAGGAGAAGGTTTCGTCGCTTCAAATCGGGTCGCTTCAGCCATTCGGTTTGTTAGCAGTCCCTGGGACGTAGGGGCGGCGCCTCCCCTCGAATCTACCAGTACCGCCCCGGTAATGCCAAGCTGAGATACGCGGTGGGCGCTACCTTGCGTCGCAAACTTTTTTTGCTTTTACGTACAAAGGGGCCGGGCATGTGCCCGGCCCCTTCGCGGTTTGACCAAATCTGTAGCGTTCGTATGGTTAAAAGATAAGTTTCAATCCAAGCTGCATCGCGCGCGGGCCTCCCGACCCAAGCACAGGATTGGAACTGGCTATGTCGGGAGTATTGCTGACATAGCCGAGCCCGGTGGAAGTACCTGCTCCCGAAGGATCGAGACTTGCACCTCCTCCGCCTGGCCCGCCAGCTGGATTGACAAAGTTCGGGTGATTGAGAATGTTGAAAAACTCCGCCCGGAACTGCGCGGTGAGAAATTCCTTAAACTTAAACGCCTTTGTTACCGAAAGATCGAGGTTGCGGAAGCCGTGGTCGCGGAACATGTTGCGAGCCGTCGTACCGTAGCCTCCATAGGGGGGAGGGATCAAAACGGAGTTGCCTAGCGCATAGCAGCCCAAGTTAGCGAGTGAGGCCACTGCGAGCGGACCGAGGGCCGTAGCCTTCGCGTTGCAGGTGGGATTGTTGGTCGGGTTGGTAGCTGTAAGGCCGGTGGTAATGGCACCAGGTGTACCGATGCCTGGGAAGTAGGGAACCCCAGGGGTTGGGGGGTTCCCGTTTACGGGTGGCCCAGGAGTAACGCCAGCGTAATTGTGAACAGCCTCAAAGTCAGCTGGGTTGCCATAGAAATCCCATTGTCCGCCTGCATTGGCTGCGTTGTTACCAGTAAACTCACCAGTTCCGGCAAAGTCGTTGCTGGCGTCAGCTATGCCCCAAGGCAGCCCACTCTGAATCAGCGCCACGGCATTGATTGACCAGCCCTCCAAGGCCTGCCCAAATCCGCTCCTCCCGGGAAAGTTGTACGTCCCCGATATGGTGCCGCGTTGCTGGATGTCGAAGGAGGAAGGCCCGTAGAGCTGGGTGTGGATACTCCCGGTGCTATCGATGGGGATGCTGTTGCCGCCACCAGTCCCCTGGTCGGAAGCGACACCCAGGGAATGTGAGTAGGTGTAACCACCCGTAAGAGTCAATCCATGGTAATTCCGCATGGTCAAGGTCGCTTGCAGACTGTTGTAGTTGGAGTTGTCATAGTTTCCATACTCGTCGATGTACTTGAACCACGGGAACTTGGCATTGAACGGCCTGGCCGGTGCAAGTAAGCCAGTGTTAGGGGCGCAGTTGTCATAAGGCGTCGCATCACCAGAGCTAGCGAGGCACACTCCGGCAGCGGACAAGGGGTTCGAGGGGTTTCCCCATCCAGGACTGAATCCGCCCTGGAGCTGCGGCTGGTTGATGTCCAACGCACTTATGAACTTCCTGCCCATGTTGCCGACGTAACCGATATCCAAGGAGACGGTATTCGTAATGGCTCGCTGGATGCCCAAGCTGTACTCGTAGACATAGGGGGATCGCAAATTGGGATCCACGCCCATGACATTGCATTGTTGCGGCTTGAAACCCGCTAGGGTACCTGTGGGGACAGCGGTAATGCCGTCGCCACAAAAGGCTTGGAATGTGAAAACTGGGGTGCTGGGTCCGTTATTTATCCAGTTAGATGGGATACCGCCTGGGGCCAAACCAGTGAACCCACCCTTAACTTGTCCGGCGGTACCGTTAATAATGGGCGTGTTCGTAAATGCAGTGTTTATGACTCCGATCGTGCCGGAACCTCCCTGGACGATCGCATCCCCTTGAGGACACGCTACGCCTGGCGCTTGTGCCGCAGAACAGTAAACAAGCGTGGCACCGCTAGGGGCTGTGCGCAGCCCGAACGAGTTGCCTATGCCGTTGAACACATCCAGACTCAATTGTTCGAAGAAGATTCCCGCTCCTGCCCGGACTACGGTCTTGCCATTGCCAAATACATCCCAGGCGGCACCCAAACGTGGCATGAAATTGCGGTGGTCGCCGTTATAGACAGAGGTGGACCCGAAGCCCACCTGTTCAACTCCTGTGGGGGAGTTCGGGTCGAAGTTACCCTGCAAGTTGTTAAGTTCCTTAGGGACTGTGTTGATCTCGTAGCGCAATCCGAGGTTCAGGGTCAGCCTAGGATTGAAGCGCCAGTCATCCTGGAGGAAGAGCGCGTACCCCTGAAAGGTAAAGTGCCGCAATAAATCTCCCGTCAGAATGGTCGCGGAACCATGCTTGTCGGGTGGCCCCTTGACCGGGTCTGGGACGCCGTTGGGAAAGCCCTCGAAGAAGTCTTGAATGCTGGAGAACCGAATGGGGCCCTTGGCATTCGCAGTAACGTCCGAGGTGCTCTGATTGTTGAGAATTTCGCCGCCGAACTTGAAGGCGTGGTTGCCGCGCAACACGGAGATGTGATCCACGACTTGCAAAATGCCGTCGGGACCCACGATCTTCGGCCAGCTTGCGCCCAGAGGGCCGTTCAGGCCGAAAATGCTGATTGCCGGGAAACCGCCATAGAGTGGATTCGTTTGGCCGGAGTAGTATTGGTAGGTGCTACCGTTAAAGTTGTAATTTGCGGGATTCTGGGCGGCGTCATTGCTCAGAAAATTCTGATAATAGTGAGCGTAACCGACCCGGGCTTCATTCACGAGATTGGAACTGGGGGTCCAAGTCCAGTTGCCCGCAAATCCCATGGACCGCGCGTATTGGTTCGTCTCCCATAGTAGATTGGTCTGGTTGGGAGAGTCATTCACAATTCCCGCCCCTGGGCTGATGAAATATGAGCCACTGATCGAATGCTGATCGTTGAGGCGGTAGTTCACCTTGGCTAGCCCGGAGTGGATCGTATTGTCGTTAATCAAACCGTTGCCAATCTGCGAAGCAATCGCCGCAGTCCCGGGGTTGACTGGGAAGAGACCAGGGTAATTTGAGCCTGCTGTGCACGTTCCGTTTGGGTTACCTGGGGTTGCGGCTCCCACGGAGATGCCGGCCAATTGGGCGCTCAAGGCGGTCAGAGCTCCCGCCGTTCCCGATCCGATCGCGCCCTTGTTTAATGCAGCCTGGCAACCGGCCAGAAAGTTACCACCCGGCGCCGTGACCGCTTCGTTGATAATCTGAGTGGATCCCAGCGCGTATTGCTGCTCCTCATAGGTCGCAAAGAAGAAGAGTTTGTCTTTCACGATGGGCCCACCAATGGTGCCGCCGTATTGTTCCAAGCTTATTGAAGGAACTGCGTGCGGCGGCCCGTCGAAGTAGTTGAGCGCATCCCAGGAGCCATCGCGGCCATAAGCGTAGGCAGTCCCGTGAAACGCGTTGGTGCCGGACTTGATCCCCACGTTGACAACTCCGCCGGGCTTCCAACCATATTCGGCCCGGGGATTTTCCTGGGTCTTGAACTCGTCGATCGCGTCGATGGAGATTAGCGTTCCAGTATCTCCCGAGGCCATGACGGAATCCCACACGGCTTGGGCCATCCAGGGATCGTTGCTGTTAATACCATCCACCATGTAAACGTTGTCATGGGCGCGCAAGCCATTGGTGCTCTGGGCCCACCCGGAGCCGCCCGGATAAATCGTCACACCTGGGCGCAGTTGCAGCAGGTTTGCAAAGTTGCGGCCATTCATCGGCAGGTTATTGACGATATCGCTATTCAGCGTTCCGCCCAATTCCGCGTTGGTGGTTTCGATCTGGGGGATCTCTTCGTTCACGGTGATCGTCTGGGAAATTTCGCCGGGCTGCATCACAAGGTCGACGCGGATTTCTCCGCCGACCTCCAAAAAGATGCCGGTGCGGTCGAAAGCCTTAAAGCCCTTGGCCTCGGCGCGAACTTTGTAATTGCCGGGCACCAGGTTGGGAGCGTTGTATTCTCCCGATTGATCGGTGGTCAGCGTGCGCGTCGTGTTTCGGTTCACGTCCGTGACGATGACGGTTGCGCCCGCAATGATGCCTCCGCTTTGATCCGTAACCGATCCCAGAATCCGGCCCGCCGAGCCTTGCGAGAAAACCGAAACGCTGGCCAGCAGCAGCGCCACCCCCACCCCCACAACTTGAGCAGTTCTTTTTACACACGAGTACACCCGCACTGTTTTCATCGAAAGGTCCTCCCAAGTTTGAGAATTTCAACAATTTCCGAGTAGGGCCCACTCCTCCGACCTCGCACACCCTCCGCCCGAACCACTGCTCGCAACCTATGTGGTTGAAAGCACAGGATTCACGCGTGCTGCCTCCGCGCGCACACTTATCTTTTTTTGACTTTGGCCGAAATACGTTCCCGACGCGCGGTCCCTGCCAGGCTCATCGCCTGGTCCGGATCATTTATGCGGAATATTATTTAGAAGCGCGAATCCGTCTCTAATGGTATGACCCATACCCCAAACAACTGGCACTGTCAAGAAATCTTTCTCGATAAAAGTTTTGCCAACTTCGTTAAATCCTTTTGAGATTGTCCCCTTGCAGATCGCGTTCGAAAGGGAGGGCGCCCCGCTCTTCGCGGTTTTCGAAAAATGGAAGGTTGTGGATCAGGGAGAGCTGTGTCCGGCGCACTTCAGCACACCAAGGTTTACACTCCATGGACCCACGGCCTCGCGGTATTGATGGGCCATGATCCTTGAGATTTGGTGCAGATGAGTCAGGTCATGAGCCGCCCAGGTTGCCAGCAGATCTGATAGCGTAACAACTCCCAGGGCCGGATGGCGTCCGCGCCGCTGGAGGTCCTCCGGCCGCAGCTTCAACGCCCGCAATTCGGTCAGACTTTCCGACCGCAATCGGGCGAATTCATCCAATAGTTGCCCGAGCGACTTGCCTTTGCTTTCTTGAATTTGTTTCCAGCGATCGAAGGGCTCGAACTCCCGCGTTTCTCCAAATTGCAGGATCATCCTTGCACGCGGCATCCAATTCGTGCGTTCGCCATTAATCAGAAGGCCGACGACATCGAACGCGCTCATTGTCTTTTCCCCTTCATTTTGCATCGTCCAGGCATCGGGCAGATCGCGCAGCAGCGCATCGAGAGCGGCGGGGGTGCGAGTGAGAAGCGATATTGTGGATTGCAAGCTATGTTCCATGGCGCCCCTCAATTCATACACTGCGATTTTTCCTGAGACTCTGATTGTATCTCTTCTGCGTCGCATGGGTGATCGTCGCTCCGCTGGCCGGCCGCGATCAGCTCTCGAAGGGTGTCCAGCCTGTCAAGTTGATTTCGTGAAGTTCGGGTGCCTCAACGCAAAATTTTGACTCCTGGCTGCCGTGCGTGAGTAGTATTCTGCCGCGACATGCTTACCATGATGTGGGAAACAAAAGGCGGCCCATCCAATCGAAAATCTTGCCGCCGGTCTGAGGTTAGCTAAGGGGAAGAACCATGCGCAATCGAACAGTATTGCTCGCGCTCATCGTGATGACCGCGGCCGGGTTCGTTGGGGGATTGGCGGTCGAGAGCAGAATGCAACGCGTGCAGGCGCAAGCGAGGCCCGACTCCGCTTTCCCGGCCGTTCCGGGACAAAAAGGCGGCGAGGACATCACCGGTCCTTACGAACCCGTCGTGGACTGGCCGAAGCCGTTGACTTCGCTGCCCGGCCACGAAAATTGGACGTGGGGAGCCGTGGAGGGCATCTTCGCGGAAAGCCCGAATCGAGTGTTCATCGCGCAGCGCGGCGAATTGCCGACCTTGAAGCGGCCCGTGAACACGCCGATCCCCGCGTTTGGGCCGAGCCTCTCCTTTCCGACCGGCGAGGTGCCGTTCCGCAATGCGTCGCAAGGGCCGGTGGCCAGCTTGCCGGGTGGAGGCGCTCCGGGCGATCTGCCCGAAGACGCCGACAAAAAGTGGAGCGGCAAGAAAGGCGTCGACGCGCGCTGGGAACACGCGCTGGTCGTCGTCGATGCGAACGGCAATATCTCCGAGGATTGGACGAAGTGGGACACATTTTTCGAGCGGCCGCACGCCGTGTACATCAATCCGTACGACCCCGAGAAAAACATCTGGGTCGTCGACGACTACAAAGAGGCCGTCTTCAAGTTCAGCCACGACGGCTCGAAACTTCTGCAGACCATCGGCACGATCGATAAATCCGGCGCGGACGACTCGCATTTTAACCGGCCCACGTTTCTCACCTGGCTGCCCGACAGCACCATGTTCGTCTCGGATGGATACAATGGGACACGCGTCGCGAAGTTCGATAAGAACGGAAAATTCCTGCTGGCCTGGGGCGAAAAAGGCGTCCCGCCAACCGAAATGCGTCCCGGCTTTTTCAACGTCGTGCACGGCATCGCCGCGGACCCAGTCACGCACCACGTGTACGTAGTCGATCGCAGCAATCACCGCATCCAGGTCTTCGATGAAAATGGAAAATTCGTCGACCAGTGGCCCGTCGACAAATACTCGTCCATAAATTTTCTGTACATTTCCGCTGACCGTAAGCTGTGGGCCGCGGATGACAGAAACTCGAAAATCGTCGAGTACGATCTCGACGGACATTTGCTCTACGCCTGGGGCACGCTGGCCGACTGGCCCGGAGGCCTCTTCAACACCCACGGAATGAGCGTCGACCAGGAAGGAAATTTCTACGTCGCCGAAGTCGGCAACGGCCGCGCGCAGAAGTTCCGCCCGCGCCAGGGCGCCAATCCAGCGCTCCTCGTCGGCAAGCCAGTTTACGCAGCGTGGAAATAGCGGGCGCGAATCAGCTGGCGGGTGGCAGAGCCTTAGAAATTGAATCTGTTGGTGCCCTTCGCCTCATGATCTTCGATGGGTGTGTGTTCCTTGGTTTCCGATCGCGTTCACATTTTTACTGATTCAGATATAGTGGCCGGTCGAGGACAAGTTCGAGCTTCGTGCCTTTCGGCAAATCGATTTCCTGCCCAATTCCCGAGGACGCCAGAAAAGCGGCAGCGCCGCCCGCTGCAGCGCCCATCGCAGCCGCTTTGCCGTTATGAGCGGCTACTCCCGCCGCGCTGCCCATCGCCGCGCCGTCGGCAGTGGCTTCGACCACCTGCGTTCCCTTGCTGGTGCGCGCCTCGATTTCACCCTCTTTGCTCTCGCCTTGCCGGACGCTATATTCGCCGGGAACGCTCGAAACTTCCGCCACAATGGGGAGCGTGCCGCTGGTGGTGTCGATATCGTCAAAGGTCAGCCACAGGCGAGCGTGCCCAGTCAACCCTCCCGGCTCGATCCGGCTGATATGCCCAAGTATCCTCGCGCCGGCGGGAAGCACATACCCGCTCAAAGTCTCCAGCGGCTCGATGGTTTTCACCTCAAAGTTGTTGTTGACCTTGTCCTTGCCCGTATTCATCTCCTGATCGAGGCGGACAAGGAAGTGTGTTCCATTCTGGACCAAATCGGCCGCCGCAGGTAAGGCCGCGCCTCTGTTTTGTCCTGCCACTGCCGGCGCCGGGCACACGAATTTGCCGCACAACAGTAAAGTGGCCGCGATTCCGGCGGCCCATATCGGAAAAGTCTTCAGCATATTCGAATCTTCCGCCTTCCTGAGCAGCGCAGTCCCGCCTTTGCGAGACTGTGATACTCAGATGGCAATGCGGCCTGAGGAGTGGCCTGCGCGCATTCCTGCCGATCGGGATTGGACAAGGAATGAGGTCTTCTCAACTCCTTTCCCGCCAGACGAATAGCTGGGAAAAAAACTTTTGTGGCGTACACTGCCAATATATAAATATAATGGCGACCGCTCGCGGTGCGACGGCATGGAATAGTTGGGGGCTCGGTGCCAGGGGAACTTGCGCCCGAGAATGGAATCATTCTTAATGGTCCGATGCTCAGGGCTATCACTGTTTCATTTTGAACTTGCTACTCGTGGAGGTTTGCGTTCATGTTGCGACTGATCATGCGTGCTGTAGGCCTCTTGATCTTAATTTTCTTGTTCGTTCCTTCAGGTTTCTCTAAGAGCCCGGCAGAGAAGACTGACAAGGACTTGAAGAAGACCGACGACACGACGGCCGTAACCTCTTCCGATCCCATTGCCTCTTCCGATACCGCAAAGACCGATGAAGCCGCGACTTCAGCTGCAAATTTACCTGCCGTGCCCGCTACTCCGCCAGAAAACGCGGCCAGCGACAAAACGAGCACAAACGATGACTCCAAGCCCGCTCCGATATTTACGCCCATGCTGGCAACGACGGGAACCATTGGACTTTTCACACTTGAAACAGCCGACACCATCCCCAAGGGTGGCTTTGCGTTCTCCGCATTTGGAAATAAATTCGGCCGCATGCCGGGAAGTGTCACCGTACTCGAATTAGGCGTCAATCTTAGTTATGGAATAACGGACAGCCTCAATCTCTATGCTGCCTTTGATCCGTACGGGCACGTGCACATCGGATGCCCCGGCCAATTGAGCCTGCGCTCGATTCCCTTGTCGAGTACCTGCGCCCCTCTAGCCACCGGATCTTCGATCCCTAATTCATTCTTCCCCACAGTCGCCGGCACTTCTCCCGGATTTGTGGAGGATTATCCTTTTGCCGCGAACAATACCGGCGGCATCGGGAACATAACTCTGGGGCTCAAGTATGCGTTCCTGTCGGAGCGGCACGGCGCTCCGGTCAGCTTTTCGGTCCGCAATGATTTTGTGATTTCAACCAGAACGGATGTGACCAAGCTGCTGGCCAACGGAACGCAAGGAAGTCCGTTAAGCGACATGGTGTCCCTCGCGTTGAGCAAGCAGTGGGGCAATTACCTTACCGGAACGTTCAATTTCGGATATCTGTTCATCCGCGCCCCGCGCGATAACAATAGCCAAGTTCTGTTTGCCATGCCGGATCAGGTCAGGACCGGGGTGGGGTTCCTCCTGTTTCCCGAGAGCCGCTTCGAGCCCATGATGGAATACTCCGGTGTGATTTTTGCCAACGCCCCCAATTTCCAGCCGGACAACGTGTTTGGCGCACGCGATCCCGTCGATGGAGTTTGGGGATTGCGCATGTATCCCTGGAAAAATATCGGCATCGACATCGGCTACCGGTACATGCTGAATCTGAGGGATCTCAACGACCGGTCCGGATTTGTCGTAAAGGTCGGAATCGCTTACTGGCCCGAGAAGGCCCCGCCGGTCAATCACCCGCCCACGATTTCGTGCACTGAGGATAAGAGCATGGTGTATTTGGATTCGGGCGACGTGGTTACAGTTAGCTGCACAGCCTCAGATCCCGATAACGATCCCTTGACCTACACATGGTCGTCGACCTGCGGCAAAGTGGACGGCAACGGACCCCAAGTTCGCTGGCTTTCCGCCGGGGCGCCGCTGGGTTCGTGCACCATCACCGCGAAAGTGGACGATGGCCGGGGCGGCTCCGCCAGCTCCAGCGTTGTAGTCCGAGTCGAACCCAGGCCACATCGTCCCCCGACAATTACCTGCTCGGCGGACCGCTCGTCGGTCTTTGCGGGTGAGAAGGTTCACGTCACAACCAATGCCATCTCTCCCGACGGCGACCCGCTGGCGTACATCTGGCGCGCCAGTGCCGGCCAGATCGTGGGTACCGGCGCTGCCGTGGACTTCGATACGACTGGTCTGGCGCCCGGGAATTACACCGTGACGGTGCGCGTGGACAACGGCTACGGCGGGGCCGCGGATTGCTCGTCGACCGTCGAGGTGAAGCCCGTGCCTCCGCCGCCACAAGCCAGCAAAATCAGCGATTGCGCGTTCGGCAAACCGCTCAGCACTCGCATCGACAACGTTTGCAAACGCATCCTCGATGACGTCGCTCTCCGCCTACAGAATGAACCGCGAGGCAGCGCCGTGATCATCGGCTACTCCGATCCTAAAGAGGCCAAGCCCGATAAAATCGCCGGCGATCGCGCCACCAACGCGGTGAAATATCTCGGCGAAAAGGGCATTGACCCCTCGCGGGTCACCACTCGCTCCGGCGCTGGACAGGCCGGCGCGACCGATAACCGCCGCATTGACGTCATCTGGGTGCCCGAGGGCGCAACTTACTAGCGCGCTCTTCGGCCTAAAAACTCCGGGCTCCCCGCAACGCCGCATTTGCGGCCGGCACGGAGTTCGTCTGAATTTCGAAAGAAAATTTCGCGGAACATTGCGGACGTATGGGGGCCTTTGAGGGCCGATTTGCGTTTGTTTCAGTCCAATTTGGGTGGGTGATCTTGCGAGTCCGGCTGAGCGGATGGATCCGCAGTGGACAAAGTGTTACGGACTCGGCGCAGGACAATCGTGTAGGCCTCCGCCGAATCCTCGCGTGCGGCCCTGACTGTTGCGGGCGCTTGAACCACCACATAATTCCCGGGCACAGTGAATTCGTCGAACGCGACTTTCAAGTTCAATTCACCGGCCTTTTTCATCCGCACGATGAAATTTCCGTCCGAATCGGTGACGGCCAGGTCGGGACCAATTCGAAGGGCCGCCCCCTCGATCGGTTTTCCTTGGGCATCGAGGACCTGGCCGCGCACGGCGTTATGAAAAAACGCGCCGGAGAAAGACGTGCCCGGCGAAACGGGTCCCATCCCGTGGTAGGTGTAGGTGGATGCGTAGGCGGTGTAGCCCAATTTGCCAAAGGGCGTTACGTTCGTTTCTGCGTTGAATTGAACCCCATGCGGCAACTGAAAGTGCAGGCTCACCACAATGAACTGCTTTAATTGATTCGGGCCAGCTTGCACGAAGGGCAGAAAAACGGTCTGGTAGTCCACGCTCAACGTCGCAAAATTGGAAATGAAATCTCCGCCAAAGGCGACTTGCGTTTGGCCGTTGCCGTGGGTAATGATCTGATTCACGCTCAGCCTGGAACTTAAGGTTTCTCGAATGTTCCCTACGATGGTGTGCGATCCACGGCCGGCCGACAGCGTGCCTAAATAATCCGCTCCTACTCCCAACCTCCTCGTGAAATCGCGATGAGCGCCCAGCGCGTAAACTTCGGATTGCCCAAAAGAGGATGTTGACGACTGATAAAACGAGCCGTAGAACTGATTGCCGGAGAATCCTGTCCACATTCCGAAACCGTTGACCGCGGCCCGCGCGGCGAGACCTTCTCCCGGGGGCGCCAGGTAGTTGTTGCGGCTTGCGACGATGCGAACCTGACTGATCGGCGCGTATTCGACGCGGATATTTTCGCGATCGCTTTCCGTGAGTTGCGGAGCGGTAACCTCCACCCGCTGGAAATTGTTCCCCGCCAGCGTATAGCTGGCGTCCACCGAAATCCGGGGGTCGCTCCACGAGAAACTAGAAGCCTCGTATGCCTCGTTGTTTCCCACGCCGCCGGAAAAAGCCATCTTGATGTCTTTCCTCGCGGCCCATTCCACGGATTGGACCGATGTCTGGCGGCTCCCGAATACGTTGCGAGAGAACCAACGCAACGACGGGGAAATTTGCCGTTCGTAGAAAATCGCCCCCACCAACGAGCTGGTCCGCGCGGTATTCAGGAAAGGCGCCCAGTAAGCAGTCGATGTGGCTCCGACAAACACAAACAGGCGTGTATTCCGGTTCTTGTTCTTGCGCAAAACACTCAGGCCCCGCCCAAAGAAATAGTAGGATGGATTGAATATATCGGTCGGAAAGACGAGAGGAATCTGCTGATCGCCGGCATCGAGCAAGGCCCCGCGATACAAATGCAACATCGAAAAACCGAGGCTCAGTCCGTTCATGTAACCCAGGTCAATACGCCCCGTGTAGTTCAGCGTGCGCATTTCGAACGATCCGCCGTTAGCATCAAAAATGGAAGAGGAGCCGCCGGTGAGTGCAAAGGCTTGTCCGTGCGCCGCCTGGCCGATGGACAGGCTCACGAAGCACACCGATGCGCATCGAATCAGCCATCGCGCCAATCCGCGTGTCCCGCGCCGCGGCCCGGACATAACTCTCACTGTGCCGCGCTAGCCACCTTTAGATCCGCTTCCGTCTTGAAGCGGTCGAAGTTCAATTGGATGTGTTCCGGCACTGTGGATCCATCCCAATCCAGCTCGATCAGGCGGCGCTGGCCGGGAAACAGAGGGAAGCCCGCGAAGGATTGCTTGCCGTTGGCCGAGGTGACCTCCACCTCGCGAACACGGCTGAATTCATTGCCGCGATTCTCGACCTCAGCGACGATTTTGCGTTTGCTGCCTGCGGGGGAAGACTCGGCCCGGATCCAGGCGACTTGACCGCGCTCCAAGGACTTCTTGTCCAGAAGATAGACGGTGTGCGGCAGCTGGATCGCCAGCTTGAGTCCGGTGGACGTGGTCGATCCGGTGATCGTTGCATAGATGCAGAACCAGTTCGGCAGCGTTTCCGAACTCGCTTTATAAAAGATGAAATAGGTTTGCTTCGGTTGCAGCCGGAAACTGGTCGAGGAGAGCTGCACGTGAATTTCCGGGTCGAGCTTGCGGAAAGTGGCGTTGCCGTTGGAATCCACGGCAAAGCTGTGCGGCTCGAGTACGACGGTGAGGGGAACCTCCAAATCGTTGTAAATCTGGAATCGCCCGTCGGCCTTCGCCTGGTATTCCTGAATCACCGGCGAAACCGTTTGCGCTGGCGCCTGCGACACTGCGGCAAACAGCAAAAGCAAAATCCCGAAACAACGTTTCATTTCCCGCCCCCAGTTGATGATTTTTTCGTGCCTTTCAAAAGCAAACCCACAGCCTACAAGGCCTGCGCCTGAATATTCAATACACCCGTGTAGGTTCCGGCAGGAATGGTCAGGCCCACCGTGCTAATCCTCATGTTTATGGTGTCCGTATGAGTGCCCGTCCTGTTGTTGCCGAGAATTCTCCACGTCGAAAGCGTGATGCTGCTCGCCGCCGCGAAGGGGCTTGCGCCCGTGAACGCTGTAAATGCACCGGCGTTTACGCTGGCCGTCACGCTGGACGAGGGAATGTTGTCCGCCGCGCCGTCGGTGAGGACTGCGGCTGCGCTGCTGAAATAAGCATACACAGTGACGGCGCCGACGCTTGGCTTTAGCGTCCAGCTCGTGTTCACTGTAATCGCCGCGCTTCCGTTGGCAGTCCCACTTGGTACGAGCGCGAAAGTGACCAGGCCAGGTGCTGCGGAAACGGTCAGCGAAGTGGTCAGGTCCGCGGCCAGGTTAACTCCGGCGATATTGGAATTGAGTTGTGCGTGCGCCGGAGCCACCGCCACAAGCATCCCCAACAACGCGATGGCGGGGACTGCAAGCCGCCACAGCGCCAGCGGCGCTGATTTCCTTGTCGAGTTGGCGGCGAATCTGAACACTGCGATCAGGCTCCTCTTGGACTGAATACCAGGTTCGGGGTCACGTCGATTCTGAATCGGAGGGATCACTCGGCCTCCGTTCGGACGCTCTGCCGTGCGTCCGAACTGCCTTCAACGCCGAGCATTACAACTCTCCAACGATCCCTGGTGAGGTGACCTGCGTTAGATCGCCTGCGCCTGGATGTTGAGCACGCCCGTATAGGTCGCTGCGGGCAGTGCCAAGCCGGTGGTGTTAATCACCAGGGCGATCGAGTCGGAATGGTTGGAATTGAACGTACCCACGGCGCCGATCGCTTGCGTGAAGACCGTCATGCCGGTTGCGCCGCTGAAGACCGTAACATTCGTAAACGGATTTGCGCCGGAGCCATTGACGTTTCCAGTCACGTTGGCGACCGGGATGTTATCGCCCACCCCGTCGGTCAGCGCATTTGCGCCCGCAAAGTATGCGTAGACCTTGACGCTGGCGCGGGCTTCGCCCAGCACCCACGTGGTCGTGACGGCAACCGGATTGTCACCATTCGTGGGGCCGTTGGGCGCCAGCGGCGTGAAATTTACAGTCGCCGGACCTGCGACAACGGTCAGAGACTCCGAAAGCTTTGCGTTCAGATTCACCGTCGCGTTGTTGGAATTCAGAGTTTGCGCGTGCGAAGCCGGAACGAATACGAATACCAAAATGAAAGCTGAGATCACCATCAATGACTTGCTAGTGTGTTGTCCCGGAAATACTTTCACAAAGTCTCTGTAGTTTGGCGAAGATCGAGTCTGCGGTTGCCGTCCACACAAAGGGTGTCGCGTGGGCATTGGAGCTTCGCACGAATGCGTCGATTTTGGCGATCAATTCTTTCACGCTTCGGAAGGTTCCGCGGCGGATGGCCTGCTGTGTGATGCGGTTGAACCAGATTTCCACTTGGTTGAGCCACGAGGCGTAGGTCGGCGTGAAGTGCACGTGGAAGCGGGGCCGCGCCGCCAGCCAGCGCTTCACCCGGGGATGTTTGTGCGTCGCGTAGTTGTCCACGACGATATGCACGTCCAACTGGCCTGGTACGTTCTCCTCGATCTGCCGCAGAAAATCGAGATACTCCTGATGCCGGTGACGCTGCCGGCATTGCGTGATCACTTTGCCCTTCGCCGTGTCCAGCGCCGCAAACAGCGTCGTAGTGCCATGGCGTCGGTAGTCGTGCGTCACGCCCTCGACGTAACCGAGTCCCAGCGGCAACATCGGCTGGGTGCGTTCGAGCGCCTGAATCTGGCTCTTTTCATCCACGCACAGAACTACGGCGTTTTCCGGCGGATGCAAGTACAGCCCTACAATATCCCGTACTTTCTCCACAAAAAATGGATCCGTCGAGAGCTTGAAATGTTTCTGTCGGTGTGGCTGCAATCCAAACGCCTGCCAGATGCGGTGCACCGTCGACTTCGATACGCGCGTGGCTTCGGCGATCTGCCGGATACTCCAATGCGTACCGCCTTTCGGTTTCGTTTCCAGCGTCTTGCGCACCAACTGCGCCACACGTTCGTCACTGATCGGGCGTGGGCGACCGGGGCGCAACTCGTCATGGAGCCCGGCCACATCCTGCTTCAGAAATCGCCGTCGCCACTTCCCCACCGTGGCCTTCGTTGTTCTCAACTGCCGGGCAATCTCCTGGTTGTTGATCCCCGCGGCGCTCATCAGAACAATCCGCGCCCGAGTCACCAGCCCTGCAGGAAGCGAGCGCGAACTCGCCAGTCCTGCAAGCTGTTCGCGCTGCTGCGGATTCAATACCAACGCCGCTTTTGGCCTTCCCATCGCCATAGGCACCTCCATTGTGCATCCGAGATGCCTATTTTCAGAGCAATACTAATGCCATTTATTTATGGGACAGAACACTAGAAAAGCGCATACCGCCTCCGTAGTTTAAGTTTTGTAGAGCGTCGAAGACATCACTTGCCTTCGGTGCTCCTGGAGCGCGGCGCCTGAAGCCAGGTTGCCGGATTCGCTCGCAGTAGGTCTGTTTTACGTTTCAAAGCGGAACGGTGCAGTAGTACGCCCGTACCCATTCCCAAGGGTAAATACACAAGATGAAACACGTAGTACCCCTCCCATTTCAGACTGAAACATGCATCTGTATGAATGCGCAGGACTTTTGTTTCATTTTGAGTTGCCGATTTGCATGGGGCGAGTGGAAAATAATGTCCGTTGCCCTGAAAATTCGTACTGTAATAATACGAGCCGATCCGACATTGCCGGATCGGCAAGCGAAACTGGAAGCCCGCGCACGGTGCAAACGCTTGTACAATGGGAAGTGGTTGCGCGGAAGGATTTCAAAAAGAACACTCAGCCATGCGCAAGGTTGTCCTAGCCGTTTCATTGCTGCTCGCCGCGACGGCGGCGGGCGCTCAGGTGTGGAAGCCGATTGGGCCGCCGGGAGGCGATGTTCGCGCCCTCGCCGCCGATCCTTCGCGGCCCCCCCGGATTTTTCTGGGCACGGCGGACGGCCACATTTTCGGCTCCGAGGATTCCGGCGCGCATTGGACGCTGCTCGGGCGCGCCAGTTCGCGGCTCGATGCAGTGATCACCGCTATCGTTGTGGACCCGCGAAATGGAAACGTGCTGTTTGCATCCTCCTGGGCAAGAGACACTGCCGCAGGTGGTGGAGTGTTTCGCAGCGACGACGGCGGACGCACCTGGAGCGGCGCGGGCCTCGCGGGCCAGGCCGTACGCGCGCTGGCCATGGCGCCCTCCGATCCGGACGTGCTTGTGGCCGGGACTCTGGACGGCGTCTATCGTTCGCTCGACGCCTCCCGGTCGTGGGAGCGCATTTCCCCCGAACATCACGAGGAATTGCGCAACCTCGATTCCCTGGCCATCGATCCGCGCGATCCGCAAACCATTTACGCGGGGACATTTCACCTCCCCTGGAAGACGGCCGATGGCGGGCGCACCTGGCATCCGATTCATGAGGGAATGATTGACGATTCGGACGTCATGAGCCTGCTCATCGATGAAGGAAACTCGCGGCTCATTTACGCCAGCGCCTGTTCGGGCATCTATCGCAGCGACGACAGCGCCGCCCAGTGGAGGAAGATCCAGGGCATCCCCTATACGGCGCGGCGTACCTACGCCATTGCGCAGGATCCGAAGCGACCGGCCAGTGTGTACGCGGCAACCTCCGAGGGCCTCTGGAAGACGGCGGACGGGGGACTGACTTGGCGCCGCACGACCCCCGAGTCCTGGGTGGTCAATACCGTGGTCGTCGCCGAAGGCAATCCGGGACGAGTCTTGATCGGCACCGAGGAACTGGGTGTTCTTGCCAGCGCCGACGGGGGAGAGCATTTCCAGGATGCCAACGCGGGATTCGAACACCGGCAAATTCTCGCGCTGGGGCTGGATGCGAAACAGCCCGGCCGCGTGCTCGTCGTGCTGGCACACGCTCCCGAACCCATCCTGGCAACCGAGGATGACGGCCAATCGTGGTCGCCGCTCGGGCCTGGGCTCCGCGCCGAACAGGCCCTGCGGGTCTACGCCGCGCCGGATGGCGCCTGGTGGGCTTCCCTGGCCCGCGGCGGCCTCATGCGCTATGACGCAGGGAAGAAGGCTTGGAAGAAAGCCGGAACGGTCGCTGGCGAGGCTGCGGACGCGAAGGCGCCCGTTTCACCGAGTGGCCGCAAGTCCGCAGGCAAGGCCTTACTTGGCCCACGGCCCCTGCTGGATGTTGTCACGGACATGGCCTTCAGTTCGAACGAGTGGTATGCGGCGACGAGCAATGGCTTGCTCGTGTCCACCGACCGGGGCACGACCTGGGCGCTGAAGCCAGTTGGCCCGATGTCCTCGCTGCCCGTGCAATCGGTGCGCGTTTCCTCGAATGGCCAGCGGATCAGGGTCGTATCGCTGCGAGGGCTGGTATTTTCCGAAGATGGCGGGAACTCCTGGACCTGGCATGATTTGCCTTTGAAGTCCGGCGGCGCTGTCACGTTAGATGCCCCGCCCGGCGAGGAAAATACGCTCGTCGCGATAGCCCACGATGGTCTCTACATTTCGCGGGATGCGGGGAAAACATGGCAGCAAGCGGCATCGGGTCTACCCTCCACTCCCGTTCAGGACTTTGCCGCGACCGGCGGTGTATTTGTCGCCTCCATGCGCACCGGCGGGCTGTATGTTTCTTCCGACTCCGGCCGGACCTGGGACCGCGTCCCGGGGACGCTGGCCGACGGTTTTTTTGCGGCAGTGGCTCCGTCTCCAAATGAGCCCGGAGTGATTTTCGCGGCATCTGCGACCGAGGGCCTCTACAAGGTGGGATGGCCCGGTTCCGCGGCGAGCAGCGCGGGTCCTTCAGGCCTAACTCAAAAGCAAACCGCCCCTAAAGAGGCCAGCCCGGGCAACTGACGGGTCCCCCAATATGAGGGTCGGGCCATCCTGGTTCGAGAACTGTTCCGTTTTGAAACCCAGACGATTCCCATTCTTGCTTCCTTTGCATGCAAAAGGGGTTATCCACTGCGTGATCGGAATGGGCTTGCATTAGTTCCCGATTCGGCAATAGAATCATCCGCACTTTCCAGACGTTGTCACGATAAGTGACACACATGGCCCGATTTATGACTTTCTCCTGATTTGGCACGTTTGTTGCTCCTGTTTTGAAATGAGGTCCCAGCCATGCAAACTGAAACGAAAGAAACTAAAGTGGAAACGCTTGCCCCGCGAAGTACGACCTTCAGTCTTCTGGTCGTGGATGACGAAGTCACCACTCGAAATTTATGCCGGGATGTAGCCGCCGACGCCGGCCTGCAAGTTTACGTAGCCGCGACCACCGAGGAGGCGCTGGAAATCCTCGACCAGTATCCGGTCGACATCGTGGTCACGGATTTGCAGGTGCCGCAGCTCGGCGGCCTGGAACTCTTGAAGCGGACCCGCGCCAACAACGCCGAAATCGCCGTCATGGTGCTGACGCAATACGGGACCATCGCGACGGCGATCGAAGCCACGCGGCTCGGCGCAACGGACTACGTGACGAAACCGTTTCATGTGGAGGAATTGCGCGCCAAGCTGGATCGCCTGATTCACTCCATCGAGGTGGACCAGGAGAATCGCCTGATGCGCGAGGAGTTGCGCAGCCGTCCCGGCTTTGGCGGGCTCATCGGCATGTCGCCGCGGATGCAGCGGGTGTACAAGCTGATTCAGAAGGTGGCGCAACATACCTATCCGGTATTAATACTTGGAGAGAGCGGGACGGGGAAGGAGCTGGTCGCGCGTTCGATTCACTTCTCAAGACCGCGCAAGAATAAGCCGTTTGCTCCGGTCGACTGTTCGTCGCTGGTGCCGACGCTCATCGAATCCGAGCTGTTCGGTTACGTCAAGGGCGCGTTCACCGGCGCGCAGCACACGAAGCAAGGACTGTTCGAAGCCGCCGGAGAGGGGACGCTTTTTCTCGATGAAATTGGCGATCTGCCCATCGACCTGCAGGCGAAGCTGCTCCGCGCCCTCCAGGAACGCGAGATCAAGCCGGTCGGCTCCAACGAGCGGATCGGCATCCGCGCGCGCGTGATCGCCGCGACCAATCGTGATCTGGAATCGGCGATTCGCACCGGAGGATTCCGCCAGGACTTGTATTTCCGCCTGAACGTGGTGCAGATCAAGCTGCCGCCGCTTCGGGAGCGCAAGGCGGACATTCCACTCCTCGTCAACACGTTTCTGGAAAAATTTTCCGATGCCGAGCGCCCGATCCACAGCATTTCCGAGGACGCCATGCGCCGGATCATGGACTACGATTGGCCGGGAAACATCCGTGAACTCGAAAACGCCATCGAACGCGCCGTGGCGCTCGGTTCGGGGCCGATTCTGCACGTGGGCGACTTGCCGTCGAATCTCCAGTACGCCTCGTCGGAAAAACTTTCGGACATGGACGAACTCGTGCCGCTCGAAACTCTCGAAAGACGCGCCATCTTCCGCGCGCTGCAGGAAACGTCCGGAGACAAGCTGGCCGCCGCGCGCCTCCTAGGAATCGGAAAAACCACACTGTACCGCAAGCTGAAACAGTACGAATCGGGACGCGCGCACGCGTGAGTTTTCTTGCAGGTGTCCGTACTACCGCGAGGCGTGGGTGAATACTAAAGTCAAGATTCCCAGTTGTCACGTATCATGACTGGCGGTTAGACCTACGGTGCGGCTATGACAGCTCGGAGTACAACCTTAAAGACGTCCGCCCATGTTAACCAACCCATTCGGGCCGCAACTTGGGCAACCTGGCCTGCGTCCAGCCCCTCTTTCAACAGAAGGTCCCTGAGCGGCTTCAGGCTCCCCCGATGACCGTTTTTGTACCGAGAGAACCAGTAGGAGGTGAGCCATTTACCTCCGAAGCCTGACGCCCTCCTTTCGGCTTCTTTCAGGCTCACGCCCGGGTTTAGCTGTGCCAGGTACTCAGCCGGTGCGATGTCGAGCAGAATGAAGTAAAAGTCCTTGCGCATTGCCTGCGCCGCCCTTAAGCCGATTGTCAGCTTGCGTGCGATCTGATTGTACGGCTTGTCATTGTCTGGATCGGCTTGGCTCATGGGAGAGTAGAGCTTGGCTTCCACGAGAACAAGAAAGCTGTCGCCTTCAAAACTCAAATCGACCTCAGTGGTCGCCTGCCCCGCTCCATAGCTCTTTCCGATGTGGATCGTCGATGCTTCGAGCCCATCGGGCGCAGCCATGTCACCATAAGTGACCTCCCACAGCTCTTCGAGCGCCAACGTGCGGCGGTTCTGGCTCACGTTCGCAAGCGTATCGAAGCACGACCACGTGAGGGCATCCTCGCTGTTTGCGCTGCGCGCGTTCTTCATCTTGTGATTAATGCCCTTGAAGGATTGCCGAAGAAATTTAACGAGATCACGTTCCCTGCCGGGCCAAATTACGTGGTTGTCTCGGAAATCGTCGTAAATGAAAGGCCCCTTGCCCTCGATCCTGCGGCGGCCACTCGTCTTTGTCGATGTCATCGATTCCTCCTTCGCCGGGGCGAGTAATCGGCCGCATGCGGCGGGTGAGCCGGCCTTTCAGTTCATTTCAGTTAACGGCGCGCACGAGTTCATGATACCACTTCTGTAATTCAACGCCGAGTTAACAATCCGAGTTTGCGGGCTGGGTGCGCCGTTCTCGCCGCAGCGAGGGCGGGGTTTTTGGTTGGTGTGTTCACGCTCAAAGGCTCTTGCGCGCCGCATGCGCTGGTTTCCTATCCGGGAATCGCGCGCCCACTGAGTTTCGGGATGGGAATTCAGGGCAACTCATGATTTTTGCGCAATCCGTATCTATCTGATTCTGGGCAAGTTATCCCGTTGCTACTATTGGCCACCGTGGTGCAAGACAAATAGATCACAGGAGGCTGCCATGATCCATCGAACCTTGTTTTTGCATTATCGCTTGATCCGCGAGGCGATCACGGTTTTGGTCACCATTGGGATGGCGCTGCTGTTCAGCTATTTGATTCTGTGGGCGCGGCTGTAGGAGGGGGGATGCCGGCGGTTGGCTGGATGCGAAGATGGCGGGGCGGTCGCGGCGCGGAGCACCAGGCCAGCGCGCCGGTTGTTGCTGCCGCGAGAGGGGAACCGCTCAGTCAATTGCTCCAATTGGGCGCCCGTGTGCTGTTGGCGGCGGCGGACGCGGATCGCGCCGTGCTGTGGCTCTCGGGGGATCGGAGGGGAGAGTCTGGGATCGGCTGTGTGGTGGAGGCTGAACCGGGTCCAATTCCAGAGCAATGGAAACGCCTCGATGTTTCGACGCCCTTCTTGCGGGCGGCGCTCGAAAGTCCCAATCCATTGCGAGTGGAATTCGCCGCCGACGAGACGACTCCTCACCTGGGCCCGCTGATTGGAATGCATAGCGCGGTCTGGATACCGCTCCGTGAGCGCGGGCGGACGTTTGGGCTGGCAATGGTGGCTCACGCGCGGCCGCCGGGACAATTGGATCTGGACGCGCTGCGCGCCCGGGTGGATGAAATTGCTCTGGCCGTTCAGCACCACCGTAATTCCCGCCGCAGCGAACTGGCCGCCGAAGAACTGCGCGCCCAATTGCGGCTCTCGCGGGCGATCTTGTGCGGTGTTTCGGCTGACTCCATCCTCTCGCAGATTGCTCGCGCAGCCCGGCATTACGTGCAGGCGGAATTCATCGCTTTGGGCCGGGGAAGCGCGCCTCCTTTTGCCGGGGAGGGATGGGACGGCGCGGCCGGGTGGCTTGCCGTTCTGCATCAGGAAAGTCTCTCGCAGCTTTGGCGCAATGTTCTCAAGGATGGCCGGGAATCCGAAATTTCGGGAGAGGCGCTCGTAAATCTTTCCGGCGCCTCGGCGGAAGTTCCCCGTGCGGTCCTGGACCACGTTGTGGCCATCCCCATTGAAGTCCGCAGCGTGACACGTGGAGTTCTGATGGCGGGATTTTTACGATCGGATGATTCCGGCGAGGATTTTCCCCGGCTGGAATCCTATGCCTTGCTGGCCGCCTCGGCGTTGGATCGCGAGGCCGCGCGCGAGGAACGAACGGCGTCAAACGAAACCCTGCGAAAGATCATCGAAGACAGTGGTGAGTGCCTTATCGTGATCGACGGAGAGGGAAGGATTCTGGAAGCCAGCCGTGCCGCTGCGATGCTCATGTTCGCGCCCCGGGGCCGGATGGATGGGGCGCACCTTGAGGAACTATTTTCCCCGGTGGCGCGCGATGCGGTCGCCGATTGGCGAGGCCGGCTGCCTTCGCCGGCTTCCGCGCCCGCGCAGAAGAAAGAGGTTCTAGCACCGGCGCTCGAAGCGGGGCTCGATCGTGGCGGCATCATTCGCATGCGCCTCCGGGGGGAGATCAAGGGAATGGGGGGGAATGGGCCAAGGTGGCTCCTTCATGTTGAGGATCAAGAAGCGCAGCAGACACTGCGCGAAACGGAAGAACGCCTGAAGGCCGAGATGGCCGGTCTTCTCGACTCCATCGAATCCGGTGTGCTTCTGCTCGACGCCGACGGGCACATTCTCATGGCGAGCGACCGGCTGGCGGCCATCTTTGGACTTGAATCGCGCCGCCTGCTGGAATTCGTGGCCATTGACGCGCTGATCGGCAGCCTGGCTTATCAGTTCCTCCGCCCGGCGGAAGGCGCGGCGCGGTGGCGCGAGCGTGTGCGCCAGGGTGACGAGGCGAGCTGGGATGAATTCGAGCTGGTGCGCCCGTCGCGAAAAATCGTGGAACGGTTCGCCAGGCCACTCTACAAGCCCGATGGAACGCGGCTGGGCTGGCTCGAAGTTTACCGCGACATTACCGGGCAGCGGCTGATCCAGTCCAAGCTCCTGCAGACGGAAAAAATGGCCGCGCTCGGCCAGCTCGTCTCCGGGATCGCCCACGAACTCAACAATCCACTGACGAGCATCCAAGGCTACGCGCAGCTTCTGCTGAGCCGGCGATCCGCATCGGATCGTGCCGCGGACGCGCAGCGCATCTCGCAGGAAGCCGAGCGCGCCGGACGCATCGTGAAAAATCTGCTGCTGTTTTCGCGAGAGACCAAGCCCGAGCGGCGCGCGGTCCATCTGAACGAAGTGATCGAGCGGACGCTTTCCCTGCGCGCCTACGAACTGAAGCTCGAGAACATCGAGGTGGAACTGGCCCTCGATCCCGCGCTGCCACAAACTCTGGCGGACGCGGCACAGCTCCAGCAGGTGGTGCTGAACTTGATCGTGAACGCGGAGCAGGCCATCGTGTTGGCGCGGGGGGAGGAGGCCCGCAATGGGCGAATCCTCATTCGCACGCGCCGCCTCGCGGGAGACCGCCTGGCCATGGAAGTGTCTGACGATGGCCCCGGAATCTCGCCCGAGATTGTGTCCCGCATATTCGATCCGTTCTTTACGACGAAACCGCCAGGCATCGGAACGGGACTCGGGCTTTCCATTGTTTATGGGATTGTGCAGGAGCATGGAGGGGAAGTCAGTGTGGATAGCCTGCAGGGCCGCGGCGCCACTCTGACCGTCGAACTCCCCGCATTGCCGGTTTCGGGATTTGATTTCGCGGGCGAAGAGAGGGCCATCATGGGGCCGGCGTCCGCCGTAGCTCCACTTCCGGCCTTGCAGCGGACAGTTGCGGCTGAGCGCATTTTGATTGTGGAAGACGAGCCGACCGTGGCGGCATTGATTGCGGACGTGATGGCCGAGGAAGGGCACCGCGTCGACATGCTGCTGGACAGCCGGGAGGCCCTCGGCAGGCTCGAAGAGGAGAGCTATGCCCTGGTGATCTGCGATTTGAAGATGCCGTATGTGGACGGGCCGGGGCTATATCGCGCGCTGGTGCGCCGGGATAACCCGATGCAACACAGGGTCCTGTTTGTCACGGGAGACACGATGGGGCCGCGCACCCTCGAGTTTCTGAAATCAAGCGGCTTGCCGTACCTGGCAAAGCCGTTTCTGGTGGACGAGTTGAAAGAGGCCGTACGCCAAGCCCTTGCCGGCGTCCCGGCGAGCGAAGAAATGGCCTCAGGAGCGGAACAGTCACGCGCCGCCAGGGAACAATGAAGAGGGAACAATGAATTTGACAAGCCGGACCATTTTCATCATCAGTGGCGATCTTGACCTGGCGCAGCGATGCTTCGAGGAGCTTGCCGCATTCGGAGGAAACTACCGGCCCATAGTTGTCGGCTCAGTCGCGCAGGCGCGGAAGAAGATTGGCCGGAGCGCTCCCGCAGCCGTGTTTCTGGACGAATCCGCGATTGACGTCGTGCGTGGTGGCGAGACTCTGGAATCCGCGGTCTCTGTGCTTGCCGAAACCGCGCCCGTCGTCGTGGCGGCAGCGCCGGAGAAACAGACAGGCATGGCGTTCCTGATAACTTCCGGCGTGGTGGATTTCGTATCGCGCACGAATGATTTTTTGCCGCTGGTCGCGGGCATGCTGGACCGCCGGGTGCGGATGGCCGAGCGGGCCACGGGAATGGTCCAATTTCCAAACGACGAATTGTCGGGCGATTTCGGCGAAATCCTGCGGCATGAAGTGAACAATCCGCTGACCGGAATTCTCGGGAATACCGAACTTCTGCTCGCGCGGCGCGACGGGCTGCCGCCCGCCGCTGTCGAACGGCTGGAAACCATCGCGGGGCTGGCCGTGCGATTGCGCGAAACCGTCCGCCGCCTCTCCAATGCCTGGGACGAGCATCACGAGCCTGCCAGACCCGCTTGAAGAAAACCGAGGCCAGGAAGCAAGGAGGCAGGAAAAAAAGGAATAGACGTTGTTCCTGCCTCCTTGCCTCGTGCCTCTTTGCCTCCTGCCTCGTTTTTTTCAGGTCCTGAACAGCACGTCTTCCCGTTGAAATAATTTTACCGCAATGGCGAGGGCCACTCCCGCGTAGACGCTGGAGGAGAGGAAGATCAGCGCGATCAAGTCCCAGTGATAGGTGCCAGTGATGATTTCTTTGCTGACGAGGCTGGTGTTCAGGACGGGGACAAGGGCCAGCGCCGGGTTCAACTCCACGCCGGGCAAGAGCGCGGCAACCGCCGGCAAGACCACGACAATCATTAACGGAGAAATATAGCTCTGCGCCTCCTTGAAGCTCTTGGCAAAAAGAGAAAGGGCCAGCAGGGCCGCGGAAAAGAATATAGCGAGCGGCATCACGACGATGAATATGGAAACGACGGCCTTCCCCGTAATAGTAATTTGCAAGGCCGCGTCCGCCGCTCCGTGCGTGACGCTGAGAAGCATCTTCTTGCCGGCGCCAAAGGAAACCGCCATGGAGATGATCGCCAGAACCGCTGTCGCGATCGAAGCCGTGAGCACCATCAGGAATTTTCCAAGGACGAGATGCGTGCGGGAGACCGGACTACAAAGAATCGTTTCCATCGTGCCGCGCTCTTTTTCGCCAGCGGTCAGATCCATGGCCGGGTACATCGCCCCGGTCAGGCACAACAGAATGACGAAGTAGGGGACCATACCTCCCAGGATCGCGCCCCCTACTTTTTCGGGTGGAGCGACATTTTTCCGCTCGATGTCGAACGGACGCATCAGGCTGTCCGGAAGCTGCCGCGCCTCGAGACGTTCGCGAATGGTCCGGTCGCGCAATTCGCGGAAGAAACGTTGCAGGCGGTCGGCGCCGAAGCCGGACTTCAGCTCACCCTCGAACATGTAAATATTCACGGTCGACGATTCGCCGGCGGCAAGCTTCGCCTCGAAACCTTTGGGGATTTCCACGGCCGCGCGAATTTGTTTGTTTGAGATTTCCTCGGCGAAGTCCGGTTTCGAGGGAACAATGCGCACATCGTTCAGCTTCTGGAGTTCCGCTCTTACGTGCGGGGAATCCTCGCCGCCCAGGATCATGACCCTGGGTATTTCTCTCATGGCCAGACCTACGAGCGTCACGGAGAGGACGCCCATCCCAATCGTGAGCAGGGGCATGACGAGCAAAGGAACGACAATCATCGAGATCACGGTCCTGCGATCGCGCAGGGAATCGATGAGTTCCTTGCGATAGACGATGCCTATATTGCGGAGGCTCATGGTTCGACAACTTTCACAAATAAGTCTTCGAGATCGTGTATGCCAAATCGCGCGCGCAGTTCGGGAAGAGTTCCTTCGGCCAGCAGCTTGCCGTCATGGATGATTCCGATATGGTCGCAGAGCTTTTCCACTTCGCTCATGACGTGCGTGGAAAAGACCACCGTCTTGCCGTTGTCGCGGCATTCCCGGATGAACCCGGCGATCGTGCGGGCGGCCATGACGTCCAGGCCCACCGTCGGCTCATCGAAAATCATCACCGATGGATCGTGCACCAGCGTGCGTGCGATGGAAACTTTCTGTTTCATTCCGGTGGAAAGCTTGTCGCAGCGCCGGTCGCGGAAATCGTTCATTTCGAGCCGCGCGAAAATTTCATCGATGCGGCGCCGCAGGGTGGGTTCATCGAGCCCGTGCAGGCGGCCAAAATATTCGACCATCTCTTGCGCGGATAGCCGCCCGTAGAGCGCGGTGGCTGCGGAAAGAAATCCCACGTGCGAGCGGACTTTTTGCGGGTCTTTGGTGACGTCATATCCAGCGACGTTGGCGGTGCCTTCCGAGGGCGCCAGGATCGTGGCGAGCATGCGCAGCGTGGTGGTCTTTCCGGCGCCGTTCGCTCCGAGGAGCCCGTAAATTTCCCCCGGCCGGCAGGAAAAACTCACGCCGTTAACGGCGGACACGGCGCCGCGTTTCTTGTCCCGGAACCGTTTTACCAGATGATGGGCTTCGATCATTCCATCTCATTTCGCGAAGATGCGGCGCAGATTGTATCTGATCGGCGGACCAATTTGCAGGAGGACGGAGTGTCAAATCGGATACAGACTGGAGAGCCTAATCTTTATGGCAATTGGGGCACTGCTTGGCGTCATAATTCTCAGGCGTAACGCGGAACATGTTGTTACACTGAATGCAAACACGATGAAGCACAGGTTGCCCAGGCGTCGGAGATTCGTGTTTCGGGGCATGGGTCTGAGGTGGAGCGGGTTCGGTTGTCATAAGCAAATTTTAGCATACCGGCGGGCATCGCAACACCCCCGCTGTGCATGTGCTTCGGGCAAGCGGCATCCCGAACGAAGGGAGCCGCATCTTAACGGACGCAGTCGGAGTCATCCAAGCCGCCGCCGGCCAGTCGCCTGCCGCCTGAAACTTTGTTAGAATGCCAAGTTTTAATCCCGCCAGCTAAGGCTGGCAGAGCGAGGACGGGATGACATCGGCGCTGGGCCGAAGACTGTGGATTGTTGTGGGCGGCGCCTTGGTGCTGACCGCCCTCCTGGTGTTTCTCAGCGGGAGAGGATCCACGGCGCGCGTGGCGGTTGCGGACGTCGTGCGCGAGAATTTGAGTTCGGTCGTATCCACCAATGGAAAGGTTGAACCGGTGATGCCGCGTTCGTTTCGCGCGCGTTACCCGACGTTTGTGGAACGCGTCTATGCGGTCGAGGGCCAGCAGGTAAAGCGTGGCCAGATGCTTTTTGCCCTGGATGATACAGAGGTTCAGGCGGACCTCGCGCAGGCTCGCGCCGACTTGGCGACCCAGGAAGAAGCGCTCAATGTGGCCAAAGCGGGCGGCCACGCGAGCCAGGCTGCGAAAGCTACCGCCGATTTGCAGAAGGCGCAAGCGAGCCGCGATCAATTGCACCGCGACAACGAAACCTTGACGAAACTCGTGGCCCAGAAAGCGGCCACACCCGAGGAATTGGAACAGAACCGGCTGCAGCTGACTCAGGCGGAAGCCGACGTTCAAGCTTCTGAAAAGGTGAAACAAACGCTGGACCAGCAGGCGCAACTCGATCAGGGACGCGTGGCTCTCCAGGTAGAACACGCGCGCGCGACCGTTCAAGATCTCGAGGAGAGGTTGGAGTCGGCCCACGGGACGGCTCCGTTCGACGGCACGCTGTATTCGCTGCCGATTCGTCAAGGCGATTTCGTGAAGGCCGGCGACCTTCTGGCCGAGGTTGCGGATTTGCGCCAGACGCGGATCAGGGCGTTCATCGATGAGCCCGAGCTTGGGCAGATTGACGTCAACCAGTCCGTCGAGATTCTCTGGGACGCGCATCCCGACCGTGTCTGGAATGGGCGCACGGAAGTGTTGCCAAAGCAGGTGGTCACGCGGGGCACGCGCAGCGTCGGGGAATTGATCTGCTCGGTCAGCAACGACCGGCTGGACCTGCTTCCCAACACGACCGTCGACGTGCGAATTCATGTCAGTGAGCGCCCTGCCGCCCTGGTGGTTCCTCGCGGCGCTGTTTCCATCGAGGGTGACAAACGATTTGTGTATCGAGTGGAGGATAACCGCCTGCACCGCCGTTTTATTAAAGTGGGCATTGCGAATCCGACCAAGATCGAGGTTCTTTCCGGCCTGAGCGAAGGGGATGTGGTGGCGCTGCCTGGGGAAGTCTCCCTCAAAGAAAATCTGCGCATCATTGCGGTGCGCCCGGAATGAACCGGCGTTTCTTATTTGCAGGCGCGGCGCTGGTTCTTTCCTGTGGATTGAGCGGGGCGTCTGTCTTTGCGGGACAGTCTTCTCCGGGCGATGCGCAACACGACTATAACGCCGGACGCTACAACCGCGCTGTGGACGCGTTGAACAGCGCGATCTCAAAATCACCAAATGATGCGTCCCTGCATCTCCTATTGGGGGAGAGTTATTATCAGCTGCGCGAATTCCCGCGCGCAGTGACAAGCTTTGAGCGCGCCGTCCAACTCGCTCCTAAAGATTCCGATTATCACGACTGGCTCGGCAAGTCTTACGGCCGGAGGGCCGAGGAGGGCTTGTTTCTGAGCGCGATGAGCTGGGCTCGAAAAGCGCACCGGGAATTTGAAATCGCCGTCGAGCTGAATCCTCAGAATTTCGAGGCGCAACGCGATCTGATCCGATACGAAATGAACGCTCCCGGCGTCGTCGGTGGCGGCGACGATAAAGCGCTGAAACATATCGATGCGCTCGAGAAGATCGATCCCATACAGGGGCAGCTTGCCCGCGGGGAGTTCTTCGCGACAAAAAAACGGATGCCCGAGGCGGATGCGGTTTTCGGCAAAATTTTGGAATCGGACGCCGACCGGGCAGGTGTCTACTTCGAGGTGAGCGATTATTTCCGCGAGCGCGCGAACGCCGAAAAAATGGGCGAGGCCGTCGAAAAGGCCGGGCGCATCGACCCCGAGGACCGCCGGTTGAAGTTTTACAAGGGGGTTTTCCTGGTGATGGAAGGAAAAAGCCCCATCGAAGCTGAAACGCTGCTGAAATCCTATGTGGCCACCGTCCCCGATAATTCCGATCTCCCGCCACACGCGGCCGCGCGGGAATGGCTGGGCAAACTGTATGAATCTCTGGGGCGATTTTCCGAAGCGGCGGAAGAATACAGGCTCTCGCTTTCACTGGATCCGCACAACAAAAGAGTGGAAGAGGAATTGAAACGGGTGCAAAGGAAGTAAAGGAACTAGAGGAAGTAAAGGAAGTGAAGGAAGCCTGGCTCGGCGGGCGAGCGGTTTTCCAACGAGGTTTGTTATAGTCCAGGGGAATTCTGATGATGCTACGCAACGAGACCTGGATGGTCGCGCTGGACGCTCTTTGGGCCAATAAAGTCCGCGCGTTTTTGACCACGCTGGGCGTTGTCATCGGCAGCGCCTGTATTGTTCTGGTCGTGACCGTAGCGCTTAGCGGGCGGCGCTACGTCATCCAGCAAATCGAAGGTGTCGGATCCAACCTGGTCTATGCGGTGCTGGACATCGACCCGAACCAGCCGGTCCTGCTCCAGGACGAATTGTCGATTGAGGACATGAACGCCGCGAAGACGGGGATTCCGGGAGTGGTGACGGTGGCGGGAACGCGCGACACGCCGGCCACGGTGAATGTCGGATCCGTCGAGCGAAACGTGAATCTGGTGGGCGTCACCGAAGGGTTCCAGCAGATTCGCAATTTGCTGATTTTGCAAGGCCGGTTCCTGGATGCAGAGGATGTGTCCTCGCGAAGCCGGGTCTGCCTGATCACCACGCAGCTCGCAAAATTCGCATTTCCGTTTATGGACCCGATCGGGCAGAGTCTGCACGTCGGCGAACTCAGCTTCACGGTCATCGGAGTTTTTCGGGAGCGCGTGGAAACGTTCGGGCAGTCGGAAATTCAGGATTACTCGGTCCTCGTTCCTTTTCCGTTGATGAAATATTACCTCGGAGACTCATCCCTGGCGGTGCTCTACGTGCAGGCCAGCACACCCGAGGGCGTGATCCCCGTGACTCGCCAATTGGAAGCGCTGTTGACCAGCCGGCATCCCACGCGCACGCGTTATTCGGTGCGTAATTTCAGCTCCATTCTGGATGCGGCGCGAAAAATCGCGCTGGCCCTCACCATCGTTCTGCTGCTCATCGGATTCATCGCGCTGTTGGTCAGCGGCATCGGAATCATGAACATCATGCTGGTGACCGTTCAGGAACGCACGCGGGAGATCGGAATCCGAAAGGCCATCGGGGCGAGGCACCAGGAAATCTTGTATCAATTTTTGCTGGAGGCGTTCTTGATCAGCGGATTCGGGTCGGTACTGGGAATCCTGATCGCGGTTGCAATTCCAGTCATCGCACGGCCGTGGCTCCCGGCGTATATAAGCGCTCCAGTGCCATGGGAATCGGTGGTCCTGGCGTTTTTAGTGTCTTGTTCGGTTGGCGTATTCTTCGGATACTTGCCCGCGGAGCGTGCGGCGCAATTGCAGCCCACCGAATCACTGCGGTATGAGTAACCGCGGCATGATCCGTTTCGCGCGGAAACCGGTAAGTGACGTTGGCTTCCCTGGGTCATCGAAGGATGTGCGGGTGAGGCCGATGGAAAGCAGGTGCAAGAAGATGGGCAGGCGAAATTATGCGGGAAATGTTCAGCGGATTTGGCCGGTAGTGGTTTACGGGGCCGGTTTGGCATTTTGCAGTTTGGCGGGTGCTGGGGCGGGCCGCGCGCAGGACGCGGAGTTTGCGCGCAAGCTGACGTTGAAGGATGCCGTGAACCTGGCCGTGGCAAACAGCCGCGATCTCGCCCTGGCGCGGCTGCAGTACGGCGTGATGCAGCGCCAGATTGGCGTGGCGCGGTCCGTGTTTCTTCCCAACCTTTATACCGGGACGGGCGTGGCCTATACCAGCGGCTTTCCCCTCTTGGAGGGAGGAGGCGCACCCGCCATTTTCACGCTTTCCTATACTCAGCAAATTTTTAATCCACCGCTGAAAGGAGAACAGCGCGCCGCCGAACAGAGAGCCGAGGAGCAGCGGCTTTCGATGGATGACGTGCGCGACACGGTGATGTCGCGCGCGGCACTGGATTACCTCGAGCTGGCGAAAGTACGGCACGCTCTGGAACTCATGCACGGCGAACGGACGAGCGCGGGGCGGATTCTGGAAGCGACGCGGGAGCGCGCGGATACCGGACGCGAGCTTCCCATTGAGGTGGTCCGGGCGCAGCTGACTACGGCGCGAATCGAGCAGCGAATCGCGCAACTGGAAGACCGCGACGATTCCCTGACGGGCGAGCTTCGCGACATGATGGGCCTGCCGCCAGACGAACCGATCGAGGTGTCCACCGAGGAAATTCCCGGAGCGGCCGTGGAAGCCTCGAAGGACGTTGTCTCGCAAGCCATGGCCAACAACGTGGATCTGAAACAGGCGCAAACCGAGTTGCGCGCGCGCGAATTCAAACTCAAAGGTGAACAGGGCGGCCGTTGGCCGTCGGTCGCCCTGACCGGCCAGTACAATGTGCTGAGCAAGATCAATAACTACACGGCTTTTTTCGATAAGTTTCAGCGCAATAACGTCATCTTTGGAGTCCAGGTACAAATCCCGATCTTTGCTGCGAGTACTTCCTCCGCCGTCGCTTTTGCGCAGGCGGATTTCAACGCCGCCAATCTGGCGCTGCAAAAGAAGCGCAGTGAGATCTCTCTGGATGTCCGCCGCAAGGCCAGGCTGGTGCGGGAAGCGGAACTGGGCGGGGAAGTGGCGAGACTTGAGTTGCAGCTGACGCAGGAGAATGTGCGTGTTTTGCAGGCGCAGTTTGACGAAGGGCGCGGCAGCTTGAAAGACCTGGAGGCCGCGCACATCGAGGAAAATGACAAGTGGCTCGCCTTTTTGGATGCCAACTATTCGCGGCAACAGGCGCAGCTGGATCTCCTCCACACGACCGGGCAGTTGGCCCAGGTGCTGCAGTAGCAAAAAGATTGCGCCCTTTCGCATACCGTACCCGGGCCGGCAGGCTTTAGCTTTGGTCGCTCCATAACAAGATTTCCTGCGCAACGGAGGTGTCCTTTGACTATCGTCCCGAGCCCGATCGCGACCCCAACCCTGATCGCAATGCTCGCGGCGATGCTAACTGCGTGCGAAGTTTAACAATCCTCCGATGTCGTCGTTGTTCGCGTCGGCCGCTTTCAAACAGCGAATGTATTCCGCGCGAGCCGGCCCTGCCTCTTTTAATTCTTTTAATCCCCATGAGAACCGCTCGCGACCGTTCTTCACGGCGATGACATCGGCTAGTAGACGAGCGTGCCTTCCGTTTCCGTTGGGGAATGGATGAATCAATACCAGTCGATGATGGTAACGAATTGCGATTTCTTCGATGTCAAAAGTCCCATTCTCCAGCCAGTAGTGGATGTCTCCAAGATTGGCCGCAATCCCATTCATTATTTGGTGGAAGGGAATGCCCAAGTTCTTGTTCGTCTTCCGATACCTTCCAGCCCATTTCCAGGTCTGGTCGAACATCCTCCTATTGAGTTCGCGGAGATAGGGCTCGATGAACGGGTCTTCCCGTTTGAGCACACGTGGATTGAACGCCCATCGATTCGCTTCAAGAATGTTCGAGCGTTCAAACTGATCCAATTCACCCTTTGTCGTGAGGCTTGGTCGTAACCCAGCCAATTCGTCGGGGGTGAGCGGCGTGTTCCCAGGAGCTTGATTCAAGTTCACAACTAGATCGTTCATGACCTTTTGCTCATTCGTTTGGTTTCTTTGTCGATCAACTCTTTCACTCCGCCCGACGCTTGGTCCTCCAGTGCCATCGTGTGTTCAACAGATAGAACACGTTTGGCCGCCTCGCTCCGCGTCCGCTGTTCCGCAAGTTCCTGAATCGATCCAGACTTCGGCACGATAGCATAGACCAACTCGCAACCCATTGCGTCAGCTACACGTCGAAGATTGTGGAGGGTGATTCGATCGCTGGCCTCGGCTTCTTCAAACCCTATGACACTCTGACGCTTTACTTTCGCGGCGGTTGCCACTTCCTGCTGGGATACTCCTAGTGCCTCTCGAACCGCCCGGAGCCAGCCTCGCAGGGGGCGAACCGCCTGTTTCGCGTCAGTAAACTTCTCGAGAGTAGCGGCCAGTTGTTTCAATCTCAAGTCGCGATATTCGGGCTTCATGTAGCCTCCAACCTGCTTTTTAGATTTAAATAGCAGCTTATAAACTGCATATATGATATGTTAAGCAGCCTATAAGCTGCATGTCAAGCCCTCTTTTGACTTCCCTTGCGAATTCGAGCGCAAGCCCCCTCATCCAATCCTGGTCGTCCGGGCTACCCTTCTTTCACCAGGGCAAGAAGCGTCGGACCTCATAAAATACTCACTTGGGAAATTTTCTGATTTGCAGAACATCGCCTTCGGAGTTTTCTTCCGGGGCCGGCTGGGTTTCAGGTAAGATATTACCTTCCGGACGTTTGCGATCGCCGTGGATGTCCCGGATCAGGGGAAGAACAGAATGCCCGAAGTGATGAAAACGCTGTTTCTGAATCCGCCGAGCTACGAGGGCTTTGACGGCGGGGCCGGCGCGCGTTACCAGGCGCGTCGCGAGATCAAATCTTTTTGGTATCCGACATGGCTGGCGCAGCCTGCGGCCATGGTCCCTGGCAGCCGCTTGATTGACGCGCCGCCCGATGGGCTGACGGTTGACCAGGTGGCGCCGCTGGCGAAGGACTACGAGTTGGCCGTGCTGCATACGAGCACGCCGTCGTTTCCCAACGACGCGAAATTTGCCGCGCACCTCAAGGAAGTGAATCCTAAAATCATGATCGGGATGGTCGGCGCGCACGTCGGTGTTCTGCCGCTGCAATCCATGAACGCGGCGCCGGCTGTGGATTGGGTTTCCCTCGGCGAGTTCGATTACATTTGCGCGGAAATTGCCGCGCGAAAACCGCTCAAGGACGTTGGCGGCATTGCGTATCGCGACAACGGACGCGTCACGCTCACGCCGCCCCGTCCCACGATTGAGAACATGGATGATCTTCCCTTCGTCGTGGACGTTTACAAGCGCGATCTGACGATTGAGAACTATTTTATCGGGTACTTGCAGCATCCTTACGTCTCGCTCTATACGGGGCGGGGATGCCGGTCGAAGTGCACGTTCTGCCTGTGGCCGCAGACGCTGGGCGGGCATCGTTACCGCGTGCGCAGTCCGGATAATGTCGCCGCCGAAATGGCGCTGGCGAAGAAACATTTTCCGCAGGTGCGCGAATTCTTTTTTGACGATGATACGTTCACGGACGATTTGCCGCGCGCGGAAGAAATCGCGCGCCGCCTGGGCAAGCTGGGGCTGAACTGGTCGTGCAACGCGAAGGCCAACGTCCCGCGCAGGACGCTCGAAATCATGAAAGACAACGGCCTCCGGCTGCTTTTGGTGGGATACGAATCCGGGAACGATCAGATTCTGATCAACATCAAGAAGGGTGTCCGCATCGATATCGCGCGCGAATTTTCACGCAACGCTCGAGAACTCGGAATCAAGATTCACGGGACATTTATTCTTGGCCTTCCGGGCGAGACTCCGGAGACGATCCAGCAGACCATCAAATTTGCGTGCGATATCGACCCCGAAACGATTCAGGTTTCCCTTGCCGCGCCCTACCCGGGCACGGAATTGTACCGGCAGGCGCAGGAGCAGGGCTGGCTGCAAATTCAAACCGGAGAACTCGTGGATGCGCACGGAATCCAGACGGCGGCCATGAATTATCCAAAGCTCAGTTCGACCGTGATTTTCAATTCCGTGGAAGATCTCTACAGGAAATTCTATTTCCGTCCGCGGAAGATGTTCTCGCTGTTCGGCGGAATGTTGCGCGATCCGGAAGTTATGAAGCGGCGGCTGCGCGAAGGCGTCGAATTCTTCAAGTTCCTGCACGAGCGCAAAGCGACGGCGCGCGAAATGGCCCAGTCCGCCGAGGCGACCGCTTCGAGCGCCGGGGACTAAACTGAATTTAGCCGGCAGGAATAGGCTGCTGCGGGGGTTGCGATTTCCCGCGTTGGCGATTTTGTAGCGCCGGCGTCTCGCCGGCAATTTTTCCTATCCCGGTGCGAACAACTGCCGGCAAGATGCCGGCGCTACGAAGCCTTGTTCCCGCGATGACCTCCGTACAAACTCACAAAACCAAAACGTACGTGCTGCTTTTCCTGCTCGTCCTGCTCGGGTCGGTGGGGAATACGATTCTGAGCAAAGGGATGAAGGACGCGGGGGACCTGGACATTTCGCACATCGCGCCGCTGGTGGCGGGCGCTGCGCGGGTCCTGACCAGCGGAACGATTTGGATCGGGATCGCGATGATGCTGGGTTTCATGGTATGCCACATGCTCGTGCTCTCGTGGGCCGACTACAGTTTCGTGATGCCGTTTACCGCGATTGCTTACGCGCTGGTCCCACTGTTTGCGTACCTGTTTTTGCGCGAACAGGTTTCCACGGCGCGCTGGATTGGAATCGTTCTGATCGTTCTCGGCGTCGTCCTGATCAACCGCACGCCGCATCGCACGACCGCGCCGGGAACTCCAAACTGACATGCGCGCGGCGTCCATCCTCATCTTTGTGGTCGTGACCGGTATCGGCGGAGAACTTTGCCTGACGCACGCCATGAAACTGCTGGGCGAAGTGCACGATTTCCGTCCGCGCGCGATAGCGACGTTTGTTTTGCGCGCGCTGAGCCTCGGCTGGCTTTGGTTTGGCGTGCTGCTGATGACGGCGTCGTTCTTCGCGTTTCTGACGATGCTGTCGTGGTTTCCGGTCAGTTTTGTAATTCCTGCCACGTCGCTCGCGTACGTGGCCGGAGCGTTCGGCGCGAAAATATTTTTGGGCGAGCAGCTGAGTGCGACGCGCTGGGCGGGAATTGTTTTGATCTGCCTCGGCGTGGCCATGGCGTGGGTGGATAACTTGCCCGCGTCCCTGCATCACCTTTCCGCGATCACGATCATCCGGTGGGGGATTCTAGCCCTGGCGCTGGGCCCGCTGTTTTATTACCTCGTTGCAATTTATTCCGCCTGGCGATTCTTCCGCGTGGCGCGTGTCGGAGCGGGCCAAACGCCGCCCGCGAAAGATGAGGCGCCCCCGATCAGCGTGTTGAAACCAATCCGCGGGCTGGATCCCGGCGCCTACGAAAATTTCGCCAGCTTTTGCCGCCAGGACTATCCGGAATTTGAAATTCTATTTGCCGTGAACGATGCCGAAGATCCGGCCGTACCGATCGTGCGAAAACTGATCGCGGATTTTCCCGGGCGGTCCATTCGCCTGATGGTGGTCGCGGAGCAGCTCGGCCCAAACACCAAGGTTTCCAATCTTTGCCACCTGGTGCGCGAGGCGCGGCACGATCTGCTGGTGATCACCGATAGCGACGTGCGAGTCGAGCCGGGATATTTGCGAAGCGTCGCGGCGATGTTCCGCGATTCCGGCGTCGGCGGGGTGACGGCGCTCTACCGCGGACGGGACAATCTGCAATTCGTCGCCGCCCTGGATTGCGTGGGCTCCTCGGCGGCGTTTTGCAGTGCGGCGCTCGTCGCGCGCGAACTCGAAGGTCTGAAATTCATGATGGGTTCGACGATGGCCACCACGAAAGAGCGTCTCGCCGAAATCGGCGGCTTCGAGGCCATGGTGGACCTGCACTCCGACGATTACGAACTCGGACGCCGCATCGCCGCTCGCGGCTACCGGATCGAGCTGCTGCCTGAGCCGGTCTGGATGACGTTTCCCTCCCAGACGTTGGGCGCGTACCTGCGGCACGAATTGCGCTGGGCCATCGGGATCCGCAACATTCGCCCAGGCGGGCATTTCGGCATGCTCTTCACGCACGGACTTCCCTGGGCGATCGCGGCGGCCTGGGTTGCACGCTCTGCCGCCGTTGGCACGGCTTATCTTGCAGCCTATTTTGTCTTGCGGTTTGCGATGGCCTGGGCCGTTGGCGTTTGGGGATTGCACGATCCGGTCCTGCGGCGCCGGATTTGGCTGTTGCCCGTGCGCGACCTGCTATCGTTTTTCGTTTGGCTCGCAAGCTTTGGAATGAACCGCATCGAGTGGCGGGGAAGTTCCTTCACGCTCGAAAAGGGGCGGATGATTCCCGTCGCGCCGCGCGCCGGACGCGGGTGAAGGATCGTACGGGGCTCACTTCCTCCCGGTAGTTGCGTGACGTTTGCGCCGTTTTTTCGCAAATGATGTATCGGCGGCGGCCGCGGCCTTCAGCACGAGGAGAAAGGTCTGTGCGTCCTTGGTCAACGGCCGATGGCGCGGGTGAATCACATCGATATTGCGTCGCAGGCCTTCCGCGTTGGTGATACTGATGGCAACCAGGATTCCTTGCTGCAAGTCATGCATGACCGCGATTTGCGGAAGAAATGCCAGGCCCAGCTTACGTTCCACCATGCGCCTGGCGGCTTCGATTCCCTCCACTTCGAGGACCACGCTTGGGAGCAGGCCTGCCCGGCGGAATAATCCCTGGCTTAGAGTCCAGTCGCTCGAACCTCGGTCATAGAAAATCAGGGGAAACGATTCCGCTTCTTCGAGAGTAACGCGGCGCTTTCGAGCCGCCGGGTGAGCGGGATGGCCGACCAGAATCAGCGGATCGTCTCGCAGCGTCAGGGTCTCGACCTCAGGATGGTTGACCGATCGGACGATACCGATGTCCGCCTCGCCGTCCAAAACCATCTTGAGCACGTCCTGAGAATTTCCCGACCGGAGACTAAAGACCGTTTCGGGATTCGCAGCCTGGTACTCCTTCATTACGTCCGGCAAGAAGTAGGTGCTAATGGAAAAGGCGCCCGCGATGCGCAGCGCGCCCCCGGCGGCCGGCTGGAGTTCATGGACGGCTTGCCGCGCGAGAGCCACGCCCCGAAGCAATTGTTCTGCGTGGGGACGCAGGGCCTTGCCGGCGGGCGTCAACTCCAGATGGGATCGCACCCTCTCAAATACCTGAACGCCGAGCGAGTCCTCGAGAGCCTTGATGCGCGCACTGACGGCCGGCTGGCTCACGCGCAACGCACCGGCGGCGCGGTGAAATCCGCCGTAGGAAATGACCGCCAGGAAAGTTTCGAGCTGATTGAATTCCATGGAACTCCTAGTACTTTTCGGTAAAGCCGGCGCCTTGAGGCCAGCGTGGTAACAAGAGTGTAACCGAATTCGATAATAAAAGTCTATCAGCATGATTATGACAATCAGTTTGACTGATAACCACGTTTGCAGGATACTTCGCGAAGTGACTCATGGAGTAGATGCAAACCGCAGGGTCGCGTCTTTTGGGTGGATCGGGTTCCTCGTAAGGAAGAAGCGTTTGAGTGCGGTAATGTTCCCCGGCTGGCCTTTCTCGCGGTGACGCGGAACGGCGGCCGGAGCGAATCGCAAAAACCTTCTCCCGGCCATCCCCTCTAACAAAATGTGCAAGGACAAGGCGCGCGGCTATAGCCGCGTCAGGCGTGAAGCATTCTTATTCTCAAATCGTTCGAACAGGAGCAAAAATGAAGAACAATGAACAAGCCGCGAATCTCGAATTGGAATGGCAGTCAGACCCGCGCTGGGAAGGCATAACACGTCCCTATAGCGCGGAGGACGTAGTCCGTTTGCGGGGCTCCATTCAGATCGAGCACACGCTGGCCAAATTAGGCGCGGACCGCCTGTGGAGCTTGTTGCAGACCGAAGACTACGTGGCTGCTCTGGGCGCCGTGACGGGGAATCAGGCGGTTCAGCAGGTGAGCGCGGGCTTGCAGGCGATTTACATCAGCGGCTGGCAAGCGGCGGCCGATGCCAATGACTCGGGCCACATGTATCCCGACCAGAGCCTCTACCCGGCCAACAGCGTACCGAATCTGGTGCGTCGCATCAATCAAGCGCTGACCCGCGCCGATCAAGTTCATCACTCGGAAGGCAAGAATGGCATTCACTGGTTTGCCCCGATGTTTGCGGACGCCGAAGCGGGCTTCGGCGGAAACCTGAACGCATTCGAACTAATGAAGGCGATGATCGAAGCGGGAGCAGCGGGCGTTCATTTTGAGGACCAGCTCTCCTCGGCCAAGAAATGCGGACACCTGGGTGGCAAGGTGCTGGTGCCGACCATCGAGGCGGTGCAAAAGTTGATTGCGGCGCGGCTGGCCGCGGACACGATGGGCGTGCCAACGCTGCTCATGGCCCGAACCGATGCCGACAGCGCCGGTTTGATCACCAGCGACATCGATCCGCGCGACCAGGAGTTCATCCTTTCGAGCGAGCGGACGCCGGAGGGGTTCTATCGCGTTCGCAGCGGGGTCGAAGCCGCGATAGCGCGGGGTATTGCGTACGCCCCCTACGTGGACATGCTCTGGTGCGAGACTTCGAAACCCGATCTTGCGGAGGCGCGAGAGTTTGCCGAAGGGATCCATGCCCGGTATCCGGGAAAGATGCTGGCGTACAATTGCTCACCGTCTTTCAACTGGAAGAAGCATCTGGACGACTCCACGATCGCCCGCTTTCAGCGCGAACTGGGAGCGATGGGATACAAGTTCCAATTCGTTACGCTGGCAGGCTTCCATGCGCTGAACATGTCCATGTTCGAGCTCGCTCATGGGTACAAGCAAAGCGGCATGTCGGCCTATTGCCGGTTGCAGGAAAAGGAGTTTACCAGCGAAGAACAGTCCGGCTACGCCGCCGTGAAACACCAGCGTTTTGTCGGCACTGGATACTTCGACGCGGTGCAGCAGGCCGTTGCCGGCGGAACCTCTTCGACCACTGCCCTGGAAGGGTCGACGGAGGCCGCGCAGTTCATTCGCCGATAGAGAACCGAGCGGCAGGTGCACGCGTCGCCGGCCAAGGGGGCACAGCTGAAGGAGTCGAGTCCTCGGCATTGGGGAAGCATGTATTCCTCTTTACGGTGATCTGGTATTATAGTGGCACCTAAAAAGGTGCTATCCGAGGAGGGCGCTCATGCTGGACATCACCAAAGACATTCAATCACTTACGACCTTCCGTCGGCGTTCCGGCGATTTCATGAAGCAGCTACGAAAGAGCAAGCGGCCTGTGGTGCTTACCGTGAAGGGAAAGGCGGCGGCCGTCGTGCAGGACGCCGAAGCCTATCAGTGTTTGCTCGACATTGCCGCCCGCCTTGACGCGGAAGAGGGTATCCGTCAGGGCTTGGAGGACGCGAAAAAAGGAAAGATACGGCCCGCGAGGGAATTCTTCGACGAGTTCGAAGCTGAACATGACATACGTCGTTAAGATCACATCCCGCGCCGAGCGCGACCTTACCCAACTGTACGAAGCGATCAACGCCGAGCATTCTGGCGCTGCCTTAAAATGGTACCGAGGTCTCCAAGAGACAATTCTCAGTCTCGAAGAGCATCCAAATCGCTGCCTTGTGGTGCGAAAGAAGGACGAACTCAGGCACGTTCTGTACGGTCACAAACCTAACGTCTACCGTGTGATCTTTCGCGTCTTGGAACGGCAAAAGAATGTTGAGGTGCTTCACATCCGCCACGGCGCGAGGCGAAAACTTAAGCCGTCAGATCTTGTGTGAACCGCGATTTTGCAATGGAACCACGAGACGAAACCCGAGTTGAGTCGCGATCAAACGGAATCCAAATTAACAGGAACGTAAAATTGTATTCATGCGGGATTGATTTGGCTGAGAAAAACTCCCAGGTCGATCCTAGAGTGCGCGCAATGAGCGCATGAATGCGAGACTTGGAAGCGGGCTCCACGGTGAAAAAGCGGGTTTTGATCGCGTTTGCGAGCCTAATTTTTGCGCAATGGCATGGCGGGCTCAGGGCCCAAGATTTGGCGAGCAACATTTGCCAACGTCCCTCGGCGGGAAGCACCGTCACTGAACCGGAGGATTTGCGCAGCCGGAACGGGGTGCTGAATATCGACCTGACGATTCAAAACTATACCGAGCCAGACGGTTCCACTCGCTACTGTTACATTGATGGGCTAGGCAACCAATCGCCCAATTTAAGATTGAAGCCGGGCGATCTTCTCATCCTGCGTTTGAAGAACGATTTGAAGGATTCTGGTCCCGCAGCCTCTCTGGTAAACCATCCTCACGCGCACATGGATGCTGAAAATAATGAGGACGCGTGCGCGTCTGGTTCCATGACGTCGACATCTACCAATCTTCATTTCCATGGTTTGACCGTTCCCCCGGTTTGCCACCAGGACGATGTATTGAAGACATCGATCAGTTCCGGCGATCCGCCGTTTGAGTACCGGTTTCACATTCCAGAGGACGAGCCGCCCGGATTGTATTGGTACCATCCCCATATCCACGGATTCACGAAGGCCCAAGTTTTGGGCGGAGCGTCGGGCGCGATCATCGTCGAAGGGATTGAGCGTGCCAATAAGGAAGTGGCCGGATTGCCGGAGCGGGTGCTGATTATCCGCGATCAAGATTTACTAAATCCGAATGCGCCGCCCTCTAAATCGGAGCCCGTCGTACCGAGGATGCTGATCGATCGTGACGGAGACGTCGCAAATAATGGTACGGGCTTCGGCAAGCCGGCCAAGGATCTCTCGATCAATTTTGTTCCTGTCCCTTATCCAGACTATCCGCCTGCCGTAATTAAGATGAAGCCGGAAGAGCGGCAATTGTGGCGCGTGCTGAATGCCTCGGCCATTACGTATCTCAATTTGGCGGTCCTATTTAAGCGCGTGCCCCAGCAACTTGGGCTCGTAGCTCTGGACGGTGTGCCCCTGAACGAGAACGGAACTTCGGGAGATTTTGTTGACTGGCAGACCCACCTCGGAGTTCCGCCTGGGGCTCGAGTGGAATTCATCGTGAAGGGCCCTCCTCTCGGTATCACGGGGCTCCTCGTGACGCGGACGGTGGATACCGGCGGAGGCGGCGAAAACGATCCCAACCGGACGATTGCCACAATTTCAGCTTTCGAAGATGCGCCCGAGCCGCAATCAAAGCTTGCCGCCTCGCCCGAACCGCTTCCTCCGCCACGGCTGACATGGTTGGGAAACGTGACTCCCGTGCGCACGCGGAGGCTTTACTTCTCCGAAAAGCAACTGGATCCGAACAACCCCAATAGCGCCACCACTTTTTACCTCACCGTGGACGGCCAAATGCCCGCGCCTTTCGATCCTCATTCGGACACGCCGAACATCGTCGCGAAGCAGGGAACAGTGGAAGATTGGATCATCGAGAACCGATCGAATGAATTGCACGCCTTTCACATTCATCAATTGCACTTTATGCTGCTCGATTATCTCGGGATACCCGTGAATGAGCCGTTTCCACGCGATACTGTGAACGTCCCTTACAATACTGGCAAAGCCCTTCAATATCCGAGTGTTAGACTACGGATGGATTTTCGCGATCCCAATACCGTCGGCACGTTCCTGTATCATTGCCATCTTTTGGAGCATGAAGACGGCGGGATGATGGGGCTGATTCGAGTGGAACCGGCGGAGACGCCGAAAACCATCCCTTCAGGCATGCGAACAAAGCATTTGCCCTCCGATACCTCCGGCAAGAATTAATTTGCGCTGTCTCACATCCTCGTCGAACTCCACGTAAGAGTGTCCTGAGATCATCATTCGTTGAAACCGCTTTGCTCGGCAAACCTGCACATGATGATTTTGCGAATCGAACGGGAGCGCCTTTGTAAGGTGCGAACGTCTGTCTTAAAGCTCCAGCCAGAATATTAAATTTCATCCCGACTGTAATTTGATATTCATAAATGTAGTTGTCTTTCCAAGACCATCGTCGCTCCTATCCTTCTAATACTGATTTAACCGCGGACTAGTACTTGGAATTGTTTTCGTGTTTATCAAGTAGCAATCCAATTGCAACACAGGACGACTACTACTCACAGCCGGGTAGGAATTTCAAATAAGAAAAAATAGGAGGGTGAATGTCCTGTGGGAAGGTACTATCAAGAACGCTTCATTATTTGCGTGTAGGTATTACGTCCGTCGCGCTGTTTCAGTTCACATTCGGCGGTGCTTTGGTCAGCGCCGCTCCACCAGACGACCACCATCACCGGGATCATGAAACCACCTCGCCCATCAAGCACGTCATCGTGATCATCGGTGAAAACCGCACGTTCGACCACATTTTCGCCACCTACAAGCCGAGGGATGGGGAAAAAGTTTGGAACCTGCTTTCGGAAGGGATCATAAACGCTGACGGCACTCCCGGCCCCAATTTTCGCAAAGCGGAGCAGCGCGCCGCCGTGGACCAGGCCCCCGACGCCTTCCTGCTGAACCCGGACAAGGTGCCGTTCCCGAATAATGTCCTCCCGGCGCCGCTCACGGGCGGTCCGTCAGACTCCTACATTCCGGGAGACAGCTTGACATTTGCCCAAGAATCCGAAAATGGGCTGCCTGCAGACTACTACCAATACTTGGTCTCCGGAGGGACTGGCCTGGCATCTAAAATTCCCGACACCCGAATTACGGATGTCAATTCATTGCCGCCAGGTCCGTTTCAATTGACCAACGGAACTAGTTTTGTTTACAACTCCTATGCAGCAAGCCCGGTCCATCGCTTTTACCAGATGTGGCAGCAATTGGATTGCAGCGCGGACCGCGCGAACTGGGAAAATCCTTCCGGCTGCAACGCCCGTTTGTTCCCTTGGGTGGAAGTGACCGTTGGCGCCGGCACGAACGGCCTGCCCCAGGCGGCAACCTTCAGCACGGAATATGCGCCCAGTCCCACGACGACGACCGGCGAAGGATCGACGGCCATGGGTTTCTACAATGTCCAACAGGGCGATGCTCCTTACCTCAAACACCTCGCCGATCATTATGCGATGAGCGATAACTACCACCAGGCCGTCAACGGGGGCACCGGCGCGAACCACATCTTGCTCGGGCACGGTGATGCGATCTGGTTCAGCGATGGCGCGGGGAACGCCCTCACTCCGCCTCACAATGTAGTCGTAGATCCCGGAACCGCCAACGCCGGCACGGTGGACGAAGTCGAGAATCCGGATCCGGCCTCCGGCACCAACAACTGGTATACCGAAGATGGCTATGGCGGTGGTTCATTTGGCTCACCCTCGTTCGGCGGAGGATCCTATAGCAACTGCGCGGACCCTACTCAGCCAGGTGTCTCCGAGATCGTGAAATATCTTCAGTCTCTCCGCAAGCCTGTCGATCCCCACTGCGAAGCGGGCCACTACTATTTGCTGAACAATTACAATCCAGGTTACTTCGGGAACGGCAATAACGCATTCACGGACACGAGCTCGTTCAACACCGTATTCACGATTCCTCCCTCCTCTGTGCGGAGCATCGGCGACGAACTGATCGACAAGAAGATTTCGTGGAAGTATTACGGCGATCAGTGGAACGCCTATGTGCCCGATCCGTACCAAATCAATTACGGACCAGTGGGCTCGAACAATTTCCTCGGTGCTCCCATTACCGCGGCCGATGAGTACTGCAACATTTGCAATCCGTTCCAGTACGACACTTCGATCATGGCCGACGCGACTATCCGCGCCGCCCACATCCAGGACACAGCCAATCTCTACTCCGACATCCAAGGGGGAACGCTGCCCGCCGTTTCCTTCGTCAAGCCCAGCGGGTTCGTGGACGGCCATCCGAATTCGTCGAAGATCAATCTTTTTGAGGGTTTTGTGAAGAAGATTGTGGATGCTGTAAGAGACAATCCATCTCTGTGGAACGACACGGCGATCTTCATCACCATGGATGAAGGCGGAGGTTATTACGACTCGGGCTACGTTCAACCGCTTGATTTCTTCGGCGACGGGACGCGTATCCCGCTGATCGTTGTATCTCCTTACACGAGGCCCGGGCACATTGCGCACGACTACTCGGACCACGTTTCCATCCTTAAGTTCATCGAGCGGAACTGGAAGCTGGATCCCGTCACAAGCCGAAGCCGGGACAATTTCCCCAACCCGAAGCCGGAATGGGGAAACCCGTATGTGCCTGTCAATGGTCCTGCGATCAGTGATTTATTTGAGTTGTTCGATTTCGATCACCACGATGACGGCCACGACGGCGACGGTCACTGAGTCCCGGCGTTTCCGCACGCCTCGGTAGTGGCGAATATAGAAGCTAGGAACTAGGAAATAGAGTGGTGGCGCCGGTTTGGTTCCAGCCGGCCCCACCGCTCGATTCATGTCCCGGGCGACACCGTTGCGCGAAGATGCTCAGGCCATATAGATGAACTTGGCTGTAAGGCCGCCCGCGAGCACCAGTGCGGACAAAATCAACCAGTTGTAACTCGCGCCGTAGGTGACGGTCGGGAAATGGTTGCTGATCATCAGGAAAATCAGCGGGACGGTCATGTACGTGTTATGGATGGTGCGTCCTTTCGCTCTTTCCGCCAGCTTAAGGTCGAGGGGCTTTCCCTCTCGAATGGAGCTAAGCATCCGGCGTGTCGCGGGCAGGATTCCCATCCAAACGTTGGCGGCCATGATCGTGCCGAATAGAGCTCCGATGTGGATGTAGGCGGCGCGCCCGCTGATCAAGTGGGTGAGACCGTAGGCAAGCGCGACGACGAGGAGATAACAAATCGTCCCAGCCAGGAGCGGCGTTCGTCCGAGCGGCGACATCCATATCCCCTCGTACACGGAAAAACCCACAATGAGCGTGCCGAGGCCAATCGCGACTCCCGCCCCCATGCCGATATTCGAAACGCTGTCATCGAGCAGCAAACCGCCGGAGTAATACAGCAGGCCTAGCAACAGGAAGCCCGAAATCCACGTGATCAACGCTTCCCAACGGAACCAGTAAAATTTCGCCGGCACGGACTTTGGCGAAGCCTGCTTTTCGACGAGGGAGAAACTTCCGCTGTGCACCAGCCAAACCTGGGGGAGTCTGCCGGAATTTCGCGCGGCCTCCTCATCCAAGGCCATGCGTCCATCCAGTTTGGTGAAGTAATACGTTTGCCCAATCCAGAAAATGCCGGCGAGCACGTGGATCCAACGGAGAATGAGGTTCGACCATTCGCTGACGGCGGGTGGCATTCGGATTCTCTCCCCTCAATGTTTGCATCGCCGCAATTGTGCGGAATGCCGCGAAATGATGGTACTGGCCGCGCCCCGCCATCTCAAGGGCAAAGTCTATTCTTAACCGAGTTTTAGGGAATCCTACCGATTGAATTTGTGGATGGATTTCGATGGCGGTCGCAAATCTGCGGCGCAAAGAATCGCTTGCGCCTGACCGAGGCCGGAAGCGTCGCAACGAGGCTCGCAAAGGGACGCCGCGTTCGGTTGACGGATTGAAATTTCCTGTCTAAAGTAAAGAAGCTGGGTCGTGAGGCTGGGAACAATTTCTGGCTCGCCACTGCCCATTTCTTGCGTCTCCCTCGGCTGGGAGGTCGTACAATCGGTAGTACATCAGCCTCTGGAGCTGACTATCCTGGTTCGAGTCCAGGCCTCCCAGCCAAACTAGCAAAAGCCCTGATAAATCGCTAAAACTCACCAACTGTTACCAGTACTGTTGCCACTTCTCTCAGAAAAGTCGGCTGAATTCCCAAAGCGCTCAGTATTACCTACTGAGGATGAAGACATGGCACGCCCCAAGGCAAGACTTTACCAGCGACTCCGCAGCAAAGGATTCCCTTGGGTGCTGGTTGAGTTTCACAAGAACGGAAGTCCGAAACCCCATGCCGATGCTTTCCAGTTCGGTGTTCGCTACTCACTCAAAGGTAAGCGCAAACTCGATCCAGCGGCCACGCTAGACGAGGCGCTAGTGATCTTGAAAGACCGCAATGTCCGTCTGTATGCGCAGCAAAACGGGGTTGCGCTGCCGGAGGCGGCCGGCAAACGGTCTGATTCCAGAACTGTGATTGCGGATGCGATAACGGAATACCTGACAACCGGAAAGGCGTACGAGAAGAAATGGAGCGAGGTCACGCTCCGCTGCTACCGCGATTCGACGGGCTTGTTCTTAAGATACTGCTTGGCGGAAGGGGTCGAACACATTCAGGACATCGACAAGAAAGTCGTGCTTCGATTTAAGCCTTTCCTCCGCGAATCGAAAGATCGGTATGGGTTCCCAATCAGCGACCGCACTGTGTTCAATCACTTCCTCAACGCTGTCTCGTTTTTGAACGAATACAAAGTCGACCATGGCCTGAAAGAAAGCGATTGGCCGACGTTTGAAGAGAAGGAGGTTTCAGTCTATTCCGACTCCGAGTTCAACACACTGCTTGCCGCAGCGAATGTTGAGGAGCGAGACGTTCTGGAGTTCTTCTTCGGAGTGAACTTTCGCAATGGAGAAGGCGCTCATACCGAATGGCACGACATCGACTTTGACCAGAAGGAAGTGAGCATCTACTCGAAGGAACAGAAGTATGGCTGGCGCGTGAAGGACAAGGAAAAACGAATCGTACCCGTTTCGGACGCGCTCGTGGAGCGTCTGCGTGATCGGCGGCGGCGCCATCCCGACGACATACTGGTTTTCCAGAACCGGAACGGGAGACCGGACGTTCACTTGTTGCGAATCATCAAGCGCGTGGCATTGCGGGCCGGTCTGAATTGCGGACATTGCGTTGCCAAAACTAAAGGGAAGCGCCCCTGCAGGCACCCGGCCTGCAAAGAGGGACTGTCCTGCAAGCATCATCCGGTTTGCAAGAAATGGATCATCCACACGTTGCGGAAAACGTGGGCGACGAATCGAAGTCGGGCGGGAATGGATGTCGAGACGCTCCGCGATTTCTTGGGCCATTCCAGCCTTGCAACAACGCAGCGTTACCTCAAGGCTGCAAAGCGCAGCGACCCCAAAACGCGGGAGCAAATCAATGCCGCAGACAAGGTGCTCTCGGCGAAAGCCGCGTTGAAAGTCGTGGCGTGACCTGGTGAATTTCGCGTGAACCGCCTACTCGCCGCAGCCTTCTCGCGGGGAGGAAGGGAAGCTCAACATAATTGAGAAGTAAATCGGGAGCTATTCGTATTATGTCAAAGCAAGAGAAGTCAATGGAAGTCACCTGATAGAGAGCAGGCAAACTGCCATGACCGAAAAATGGAGTAAGACATGGCAGGAAACCTGTCCACCGTAACAGCCCGCGAAGCCTGCGGGATCCTTCGAGTTTCGCGGCCCAAATTGTACGACCTTATCCGGACCCGTCAGCTAGAGGCGTCCTTCGTTGCCCGCAAGTGGATCATACGCGAGTCAGCGATAGAGAAGTACCTCGACAAGATGTTGATCGGTTCCGCATCCAACTAGAAGTCGACTTGCGGGCTTCCGCGTCGGGCGCATAGGGACGCTGCAAACCGAGAGGATACTCGTTACCGCAAAACGGGCACTCAGGGCGACTGAGAGTTGACTCGACCCGTTGCGTCCAACCAGCCCTCGGTAGCGCTGAAAGTGGGGCAGCGCCCGGAGTCGAGATCGGGGAGGGCAGCTGAGCCTCGAAACTCGTCAAGTTACAGAACGCTGTCCCGAAAAGCCATCGAGGAAGGAAAGAAAGTCATCTCGTTTGGCAAAGCCTGAGAGGCTAATGGCTTCCACCGATCGTTGCGGGAATGCGTGCGAAACACGTTACAGGACACTACCTTCGACCAGAAGACAGCAACCTGTCCCTCGCCAAAATGTCGTCCGTACCAAAACAGAGCGATTTCTTGGCGCGAACTTGGGAATATAAATGCGAATTTGACCAAGAAATTTTGTGCTGATCCTAAGATAACTTCTGTCATCGCCCTGTGAACGGGCCAGTTTGCACATGAGCACGCAATTCGGACGTGCAGTCTCCAAACGATACTCGTAGCTTAGGCGGCTCGATCGTATCGATGATGCAATCCGCCGAGTCGATCCTGGACATTGACGCGGCCGCTGGCTTTGGAACGAATTCTGCCGCCCGGCGTTTCCTTCCCCAGTCCCAAGTGAGTACGATCCTCGTGGAAGTAATGAACATATTCAGAAAGAAGTCGTTTCAAGTGCCTTTCATTGACAGCGATGACGTGATCGAGCAGATCGCGCCGGCAACTCTCGACCCAGCGCTCTGCGACGCCGTTCTGCCAAGGACTTTCGAACGAGGTTCGCACAGGCTTGATCCCCAAAGAGCGAACGGCAGCTGGCACCTCTGCTCCGTACTTGCAATCCCGATCGAAGATCAGGAACCGAGGAGCCGATTCAAACGGGAACGCTTCCCGGAGCTGTTGGATGACCCATAGGCTTGTCGGATGCTTCGTGACATTGAAGTGCACGATCCGCCGACGATCATGACTGATGATGAAGAAGCCATATAGCACGCCAAAGGTGATCGTCGGCACGGTGAAGAAGTCCATCGCAGTTATCGCCTCGCGGTGATTACGGAGGAAGGCGAGCCAGCGCTTGGCTGGTTCGGGATTTCTTGGTACGCGCCGCATCCAGCGAGAAATCGTTCGCTCAGAAACATCGAAGCCGAGCATGAGAAGTTCCCCATGAATTCGCGGTGCTCCCCACGTCGGATTTTCCGCGGCCATCCGAAAGATCAGATCACGAACTTCCTTTGAAATTCTCTTTCTGCCAACCACTCGGCGGGCCTTGGAGATGACTCGCCAATAGAGCATGAATCCCAGTCTGTGCCAGCGGACAACAGTCTCGGGACTCACGACGATAAGAGCCTGTTTCCAGCCGGACCAGAACCTTCGCGCCAACACCCAGAAGATCTTGTCGAATACGACGAGTCTCGGCCTAGGACGCCTTCGTTTCAGTGCCACGAGTTGCTGACGAAGAACCAGGTTTTCGAGAATCAAGCTACGACGTGCGCGGAAGAAGCGCAACATTGCTCCGGCCAGGATCCAAATCGTGTCTGTCATGTATCGCTGTTATCCTGTTTCCCTTGTGAATGACAACGCTGTATCCTGTTGAAATCACAGACGAACAGAATTTTGGCGAGGGACAGGTCGCGACGATCATCATGAAGGCCGCAAAGTGCGTGGCCTTAGCGGCGACGGCGTAGGACCAAACTGAATTTGACGGGTTGTGGCAAGTCACGTCGAGTACTCCGCTGCCAGATGTGACTTGCCGCGCCCGACGGTATAAAAGCTTCACAATGCGGACGAGAGACAATCCGCTCGAATTTTCTGGCCAGTGATTCTTCAAGTAGCCGGTAAGCAACGCCAGCTCCGGCCACAATTCTCGCTGTGCCGACCCACTTGAAGTGCGGTTGTTCGTATTCGCCGTTGTCAGCAGTGATCTTAAGCGCGGAGAATCGTCTTGCTACCTGGCCGCTAGATTCCCAGGAAATTGCTTTGAAGCTTTGAGTACCCATGTTCGGTAGCCCAGAGATTCAGGGGGATCGTTGCCAATTCATCCACTACAGGCACAGCGCGGCCGTCCTTGGTTAAGTCGACGGTTTTGAGGTAGTGGTGACAGGAATCGCAAACGTCCGCGCGCACATACGCGATTTCCGTGGCCGAATAGAACGCCATCTGGGGTTCTCTTTCTTCTCCGCACGTCGGACAATAGATTCTTCGAAAATTCCACTCGTGCGCGCACAACATGCAGATGAGAGACTTCTTCGCCCCGTCGCCTTCGCTCCGCAATACTCCGACGATAGGCTTACTTCCGCAAAGCGGGCACGTCGAAGGAGTTCCATGCACAATTTCAATTTCGCGGTGATCCGCAAGATACTCGGCATACGGTTGAAGATAAATCCAAGCGAGCGACATTTCCGAGGAACTTGCCCCGTGCAAATCGCCAGGTCCCACGTCTTCCGAGTCTCCCACAGCTGCGGTCAACTCGAGATCCCCGTGCCAGAAACTTTCTATCGCCTGCTGCCATCCCGCCGGCCCCTTTTGCGCCAGCCAGGCAGCAGCCTGCGCAAGCGGCACCGGTGCAATCTGCTGGACCAAAGATAGAAATCCGGGAAATTTCGGTAGGAGCAGGAAAAGATCCAATTCATCTCGCAAGGGGCGCGCGGCGGAAATCTTCGGCGAATCCGCCAATGCTTGCTGGATTTCCGCGTAAAGACTCTTTTGAAATGTTGCGATGCGTGCGTAGAAGCGCAGTCCTTCCGCGGCAAACGGATAAGACGAAGTTAGTTCGTTGGCGCGACGGATGCGGCGATCCCACTTCGCATGAATCATTGCTTGGGTCTGGATTTGCCCGTGACTTCGTAATACCAGGTGCGATGGAATGTCCACGCCCAGGCGCGCGTGACGTGACCGTGAATCATGGATCCTAGGCTGCCTTCTTCCAGGATCGCGCTCATGTAAACGTGAATCAAGAACAGTCCAATTGTAACCAGCGCTACGCTCGCGTGGATTAGGATCGCAGCGTAGCGCACAAATCGGAGGCTCCACGGCAGAGCTTCGGTATACCACAAGACCGCGCCGGAGAGCAGCAAGAGGATCACGCTGTAGAAGATTCCCCAGAAGAACAGCTTTTGTCCGAAGTTGAAGCGCCCGACGGAAGGCAGTTTGTCGTCTCTGTTCTGGATATAATCGGGCATCGCTTTCGCCCAGGCGCGATCGCTATCATCGATTTGCAAATCCCGGTGCCACTCCTTAAACGTCCAAAGGAGCGATGCCGCAAAAATCAGGCCCAGCCAGGGATGCCAGAATCTTGCCGTCGGACCACCGCCTACGACCGCAGCCAACCAATAGAGATACGGCGACCAGAACGCCAGCCCGGTCACTAACAGATAAACGTAAGCAAGAGCACCGAGCCAGTGGTTCGCGCGCTCGCCTAAGTTGTAGCGCGGAATTAACTCCTCGCTCCTTTCCGCTGCGGTATTGGAATGCGGAACGGCGCCGGTGCTCATGGACGCCCCCCGTCAGCGGGCGGAATCGGCTCCTCTTTTTTCGGTCCGTATCGCATGTAATGCCACGCCAAACCAACTAGGCCGCCGACCATCGCGAGATTGCCCAGCCATTTCAACGGCCCTTTCCAGAGCCGAACCGACAAGGGAATGTGAGGATCTTTCGGGAGCCCGCCATACAACTCGGGATTCTTCGCATCGTGCAGGACGTATATCACGTGAGTTCCACCGACTCCCGGTGGATCGTAAACTCCCGCGTCGGCAAACCCGGAAACAGTGCGAAGTTGCTCTGCCCGCGTTTCCGCCAGCGCCTTCATTTCCGACTTCGTCCCAAAATGCAGACAGCCCGTCGGGCACGCCTTAATGCAAGCCGGCTCCAGACCCACGGATACGCGGTCGTTGCATAGCGTGCACTTGAAAACCTTGCGGGCAGTGGGACTGAATTTTGGAATGTTAAAGGGACAACCAGTCATGCAATAGCCGCAACCGATGCAGTTTGCTTCCTGGAAATCGACGATTCCATTGGCATACTGCACGATGGCTGCGTCGGCCGGACACGCGGCCAGGCAGCCCGGATCTTCGCAGTGCATGCACTGGTCTTTTCGCATGAGCAGCATCATGCTGCCATCTTCGCGTTCATGCTCGTTGAACTTAATCAGGTTCCAGTAGTTCCATTGCGTTTCAGGCATCGTCTGATATGAATTGTTGAACGTCGTCTCGCTAAACGAGAGTCCATTCCACTCCAGACAAGCTACTTCGCAAGCCTTGCAGCCAATGCACGTGGACGTATCGACCAACTTGCAGACCTGGAACTCGCGGTTCAACCCCGCACCGGGAACGGTCCCGGCATGCCCTGAAATCCGGATTAGTTCTGTTGACGCCTGGCTCATCGTCAGCTCCCTACGCCTTCTCGATTTTCACTAAGAAACCCTTGGATTCAGGGGTGTGGGCGTTCGGATCGGTCACAGCGGGCGTCAGCAAATTCGCCGGCGTCCGCGCGTTTCTTCCTTCGTCTTCTTCTATACCGCGGAAGCCTTGATGAATCGGCAACCCGATCTGATAGACCTTCTTGCCGTCGATCATCATCGGCCTCAGCCGGCGAGTGACAAACGCCTTGGCGATGTAAGTTCCCCGCGCGCTAATGACCTTGATCTTGTCTGCCCCGCGAATTCCTTTTTCGTCCGCCAACTCGACCGGAATTTCCACGAACGGTTCCGGGATAAGCTGGACGTTCATTGGATTGTTTTTCGTCCAGTAGTGATAGTGCTCCGTCAGCCGGTACGTGGTGCAGACGATGCTGTACTCCTCCGGCGTTCCAAACTTGTCGTACGGCGAATTAAATTTCTTCACCAGGGGATTATTCGATTGATCGGGGTGCAGGGGATTCTTGATTGGGCTTTCAATCGGTTCGTAGTGCTCCGGGAACGGTCCGTCCACCAGGACTCCGATCGGAGCGAACAATCGTCCCACGCCTTCCGGGTTCATGATGAAGGGACCCATGTGGTCTTTGGGATTCGAATCAGGTTTGAAGTCGGGCACGTCATTGCCAACCCATTTTCCCGCTCCCTCGAGCCACCAAACCTGGGGGCGCTCTGCGTCCCAGGGTTTTCCTTCAGGGTCGCACGATGCACGGTTGTAAAGAACGCGCCGATTCGCCGGCCACGACCACGAGAAATTCGGAAAAACTCCCAGGTCCGAGGGGTCCTCTGTTCCTCGCCTTTGGATCTGAGCCCCCGCCTCAGTCCAGGAACCGGAATAGATCCAGTTGCCGCAGCTGGTTGTCCCATCGTCTTTCAGCCAGGCAAATCCGGGCAACTGCTGCCCCGCTTTGATCACTTGTCCCGACGTGTCATCCTTCAGGTCCGCTATCGCTTTCCCGTTGACCTCCATGGCCAGTTGGCTAAGTGGCGGGTGAGCCGGGTCAGCATACGCCCAGGTAAGATTCAGAATTGCGTCGGGGAACTTCCCGCCCTCTTTCTTGTACAGATCACGAACGCGCAGGAAAATCTCCGCTAGGATGTCTTGATCGAGCCGCGCGTCTCCCGGAGGCGGGACTGCGGCATATTTCCACGTCACCCAGCGCGCCGAGTTCGTCATGCTGCCGTCTTTTTCGGCAAAGCCGGCGCACGGCAAGCGATACACGGTAGTCTTGATGTTCTTCATTTCCTCTTCGGTGGTGCCTGGCGCGCGCCAGAATTCGCTGGTCTCATCCTGGTAAATTTCGCCCACCACCAGCCAGTCGGCCTTCTTGAGCGCATTGATGTTCTTGTTCGTGTCCGGTCCGACCATCACGCCATTCATTCCGAAGGCAATCATGCCCTTGACCTTGCCGTTGTACATGTCGTCCCAGATGTGCGTCCAGGAGTAATCGCGGTCGACCTTCGGCAGATAGTTGAAGGCGAAGTCGTTCTGCTTCGTGGCTGCAGCCCCATACAGCGCCTTAAGGAGCGAAACGAAGAATTTCGGGGTGTTCGAGTAGTAGTTCATCGAAGCCCATGGTGCAGGCTTCGACGCTGTCGGTGTGACGCGCTTCAGATACGTCGCCAAATCTGTGTCGGCGGGAACAGGCGCTTTCAGATACCCGGGCAGGCTATCGTATAACCCGGCCATGTCCGTGGCGCCCTGAATATTCGAATGACCACGAAGCGCGTTCACCCCGCCGCCGGCACGCCCGACATTTCCCATCAGGAGCTGTAACATCGCCGCCGTGCGGATAATTTGCGTCCCAAAGGTATGCTGCGTCCAGCCGACGGCGTAAATAATCGTAGCCGCCTTTTTCATGTCTCCATCCTTACGAATGGACGTGAAAAGGTCTGCAGCGCGAAGAAATTGATCCTTCGGAATGCCGGTAATTCGCTCGACCATCTCCGGCGTGTAACGCGAGTACTGCTGTTTCAGTAGTTGGAACACGCATCGCGGATTTTGCAGCGTCGGGTCGTACGCGACATTGGCAGGAAGAGATGGTGGCGGCACTGGTCCGCTAGGCTTGCCGGACGTGGGTTCAGGTGCATTGCCGCTGGAGCCTGCGACCGACTGATAGTTCCAAGTGGACTTATCCGCGTAAGTCCCGCCCGCAGAATCGAACCCGGAGAACAATCCGTCCTCGGGCAGTTTGAACCCTTCCTTGACGACAAACGCGGCATTTGTGTAGTTCACCAGATAATCGTGCGCGATCCGGTTATTTTCGATAGCGTAGCGGATCACCCCGCCAAGGAACGCAATGTCCGTGCCGGCGCGAATTTGTAAGAACAGGTCGGCGGTGGCAGAAGTGCGCGTAAATCGCGGGTCTACGGAAATCAGCTTGGCGTTGCGGTTGCGCTTGGCCTCCATCGCCCACTTGAATCCGCAGGGATGGTTCTCGGCCGGATTTCCGCCCATGATCAACATCATGTCGGTGTTCTTGATGTCGATCCAGCCATTGGTCATCGCCCCGCGTCCGAATGTTGGTCCCAAACTTGAGACCGTGGGGCCATGTCAAACACGGGCCTGGTTTTCCAGGTAGCAGACCCCCAGGCTGCGCATGGTCTTGACGACCAGATAATTGAACTCGTTTGTGTCGGTGCAGCCGCCGATGAACGAAATGCCTTCGCATCGGTTCACAGTGTGTCCGCTTCCGTCCTTTTCCACGAACGAATCGTCGCGTGTCTTCTTGGTCCAGCGCGCAATCTCGTCCAGAGCGTTATCCCAGGAGATGTCCTCCCACTGCGTCGCGCCTGGGCGCCGGACTTGCGGTTTGGTGAGCCGCCGCGGGTTCAGCATGTCCTGTTCGAGCGAAGAGCCTTTGGGGCAAAGAGTTCCGCGATTGGTGGGGTGATCGGGATCGCCTTCGACGTGGATCACCTGAGGAGTGACATTCTTGGCCTTGTCGCCGAGCGTGTAGATGATGACGCCGCAACCTACCGCGCAATAAGGACACGTCGAGCGCGTTTCGTTCGCACGCGCGATCTTCAGCTCGCGAAGCTGCGCGTATGCGGGCCTCAAGTCAAACCCAAAGACAGTAGCCGCCGCGCCACCAAGGGTTGCAACCTTCAGGAATGTCCTGCGATTGGTTTCCATGGCTGGAACCTCCACAGCTGCGATTCTAGTAGAAGGCCAGGTGCCTCATTTCACGAACGCTGCGAACGGCAGACGAAGGCGCTTCTGCATGCCGCGCCCCGCCAAACATGAGATGCAAAAAACGAGAGATCGGGTCCATTGATTTTTAGAGTGGATGCAAAATTCAGGGCCGTGGAGGAATCGTGATGAGTGTAACGAGGGGCCGTAGAAAGATACTCTTCAAGGTACCCAGGCTTGATGCCCTCAGACATAAGCGTCTCCCCTTGAGGTTTCCGCCGAAACTCGACGCGATGATACGGATTCCCAGAAAGTATGTCAACAGGTTCGGCCCGATATGGCGTTAGCCGGTTGCGGACGTAAGCTCCTTTGAAGTGATTTCGTATTTGAAGTGGTCAGGATCTAGGCTGTCGAGACGGCCGTCCGCGGTTTCCGCTTGCGGGTACATGAGAAAGCCTATGGGGTTGCCGGTTGATCCGGGCAGGGAGACATCGTGCGCGAAGCTGTAGGCCACCCAATTCATTTCCCAGGAACCAAATAGCCGCGCTCGGGCTTTCTTCACCATGTCGTCGTCAAGCGATCGGTTGCCTGGCGGTTCTTCCAGGACGACCTTTCGAACGTCCGCGGGATCGACGGGGACCCATCCACAGGAATTGAGGTACACCTCCGCGCGGCAGTGCTGCGCCTTGGAAATGTTTTCGGACGAGGCGCCGAGGCTCTTATATCCCAGTTCTGATTTGGCGACGCGAATGCCATAGACATCGCGGGCCGGGAGTCCCGAGGCTCGCGCCAAGCCCACGTAGAGCGCGTTGAGATCGGCACACTTGCCGCCCAGATCTCTGGACTCGAGCATGAAGCGGATATCGCCCACACCGCAGCCGCGCGTCTTCGGATCGCGGAAAGTGTTCTCGACAATCCACTCGTAGATTGCGCGCGCTTTCTGGACGTCGGTCATTGCGCCGCTCGTGATCTCGACTGCCGTGTCTTTCACGATGCCGTCGGTCGGCAAGAGCCTGGTCGGGCGTAGATAATGATCGAGCACAGCGCGATCCGCTTTCGGCGCCCTGTGGGGCGCGGAGGGATCGACTACAATGTCTCTGGTCGCGACGCGGCTCTTCAGCGTGAGCACGGGCCTGACGCCAGCTGGAAATTCCGCCGTGATGATTCCGAGCGCATCGGCTTTGCTCTCGACGACCTTCGCGGCGCCTCCTTCGGCAGTAAATTTATTCGCGAGCGTCCTTTGGAAGGGCGTCATGCTGGTGAGGGGTACAGGCAGCCATATGCGCGTCGCGCCGGAGGGGTTCAGGACCTCGACGTGTGTGGTCACTTCGAACGTCCGCCAACCGGTTGCCAGTGTCTCCTCTGCAAACAAGCGCGCCGTCCCCGGAATGGCCAGTCCCGCGGAAACGAGGCCTGCGGATCGAAGAAAATCACGACGGTTCATAGCGCCTCCCTTCTATCAGTCGAAATGCAAACTACTGGAGTTAGATGAATACCGGGCGCCTGTGGTGCAATCGTTTGGCCGGATTCTTTCTCTCAGGCTCCCAGGCGACCCAAAGGCTACACCCGTTCGTGTCTTGGCGCTACTCTCGGAGATACGTGGCGAAGATACACTGAGTTCGTTTTTCATTACACTGTTGATCTTCAACTCCTAGCCTTTTGCCGGTCTGACTCGGGGTTCGGAAAATTGTCGCTCTCATTTTCACCCGGCTTGGGATGAGAACATTGGAAGTCCTTTTCTAAAACGATTTTCAGGACCTTACTTTTTGCAATCGGCTGGAGGTGCTCTATCCCAACTTGGTCAGTGCTTTCCAAGGCCTGAGCCAAATTCGCAGGGAGCGTCACTTGGATCACTCCTTTGGAGTACAAAGCACGAACTTCTGAGCATTGAGGCGATATTTCTACCACATAACTGAGTATTTCGGTCTGAGCAGGTCCAAATTGCACAGAGTCTTCCAGCCTTGCCCCGTCCACTAACGCGGCCATTTCGCTTTGCGTGATCCGGAAGCGGATGGAGTTCCCGTGAATACGCAACTTCATAGCGTCTCCTTTGTAGGTGCAGGACTGCGAAGGGCGAAGCGGCTCCGCCACGTTGCTCCACTTTCTTAACTTTTCGACACCTTGCTTAATGCGCGCTTGTCATCCTGACGCAGCGTAACTCCCTCGCGGTCCAGCCGTTCCAGTAACGGGACGATAACGCGCCGGCTGCTGCCCAGTGTTTGCCGCAACTCGCTCACCGAGGCTGGGCCATGATTGCTGATGAACTGACGGATCAACTCTGTGGCACGCTTCACATTCTCTGTGGTCATCAGCACTTCCATGTTGATCTCCACAGCCTCGCCGGTCGCAATTAAAAACCGCAACGCTTGCTGTGAAACGGGATCAGGTGCGAGTTCCTTTCGCGAGGGAGGATCGAACGGTTTGGCCGCCAGAGTGGAGCGTAGCTTCGCTCCGGCCACCTGAAGCTGCGACGGCAAAGCGGGGCGATGCGTTGCCCTGCGAATCGCGGCGCCATCACGAACAAAATCACTTGCGTACAAATCTTCCACGAGTGTGTCGAAGAGACCCTCGTCCTGCAGTTCGGCTTTGAGAGTAGTCCGCAAATCCGTGAGTGACAGTCCCATCTGCTCGGGATGCGCTCGATGCTGCCTGTCAATCGCATTGACTGCGCGGCTACGCCACACCTGCCATTTGGCGGGTTCAAAAACATATTCTCCGCGGATAACGACCCTGCCTTCTCCAGCCGCCCGCGAGACCGCGTCGGAAATGGCATCGGCGCTAAATCGCGACTTCAACAACAATTGTGACCGTCGTCCCCCGCCGTCGCGCATGACTTGTGAAGCGACAACGTTCAAAAGGTCCTCGAGGGATTTTCCACGCGCGCCGAGGAAGTGCAGCCGGGACTCGTGGCGGAACAATTGCCGGTTGGCGTCCGGGTCGAGGACAACGCCACCTGCCAGCGTGTTTTGCTCGGCCCAGTCGCGCACAATGAAACGATCTCCGGCAAATACGAACGAGGGCTTCTCCAACCGCAGTTGCGCGAAGGCGTGCTCTCCAGTGCCCAAGTCCTTGTACTGGTAAAACGCCACATGCGCAGCTACATTGCAGCTGCCGTGATGAATGCGCACACGAGAACCGTCTTTGAGGGGACGCCTCGCTCTGGGGGAAATTTCCAATTGCACATCGATGATCATGCTTGACCCACCAAACGCGTCCAGCGTTACCGTGTCGCCCCGCCGGACGTCCCCTAGCGCATTTAGGTCGGGCAAACTAAGGGCCGTTCGCGTGCCGGGGCTGCTGAATTCAACGTTGCGATTGTGGGACTGAATCGTGCGAACGCGTGCTTTCTTCCCAGACGGCTGGATCACGACAGGCTGGCCGCGCCGCAATGTGCCGCCCGTCAAGGTGCCCGTGACGATTGTGCCAATACCTTGCAATTTAAAGACCCGGTCAACAGGCAAACGCGGTTTCCCAATGTCGGCCGGCGGCGCTGTCTCGGCAAGCACACTTGTGAGAGCGGCTTTCAAATGGTCAAGCCCTCGGCCATTGACGACGGAGGTCGGGATAATTGGTGCGTCAGCGAAAGGAGTGTGCAATAGCTTTTCCCGAATTCTGGCGCTCACACCATGTTCGTCCCGCGTCAAATCGATTTTGGTCAGCGCGACCACGGCGCGGCTGATCCCCAGGTAGGTGAGAATTTGCAGGTGCTCCTCAGTCTGCGGCATCCATCCGTCGTCGGCTGCCACCACAAACAACGCCAAATCAATTGAGCCGACACCCGCGACCATGTTCTTCACGAAGTCTTCGTGGCCGGGCACGTCAACAATTCCAAGCAGGAAGGATGAAGTTCCAGGCACGGCGGCGGGGAGTTCCAAGTGTGCGAAGCCGAGGTCGATGGTGATGCCTCGCGCTTTCTCATCCGGCAGACGGTCGGGATCAGTACCAGTCAGTGCTTTGACCAGCGCACTTTTCCCGTGATCCACGTGACCAGCGGTAGCGACAATGAAATGTTGAGGCGCTGCCATCGGAAGCCCTTGCGTACCCCCACGATTCGTGACGAGTCTCACCCTGCTTTCGTCATATTGCGGCCCGGAGCGCCGCGACAATTTCTGCGTCCTGACCTGCGAACACAGTTCGCAGGTCGAGCTTGAACTGGCCTCGTTCAATGAACCCGACAATGGGCGGTATATGCGAACGCAGCCGTGCCGCCAATTCCTGCGGCTTGAATTTGTTGTGAGTAATCTCGAGCGTAGTGGATTGCACAGTCGAGCGAGGTAGCGCACCGCCTCCGATTTGACCGCGGCCTCTGCCTATTGCCGCTGTAAGCGGCAACCCAAGGAGCGCCGCAATGATCTTCGCTGCGCGTGCTTGCAGTTCGTCGTTCGACGTACGCAGCATTGTAAGCAGGGGAATCTCATAGTTGCTCGGCGTATTGTGAGGTTTGTTTGTATTCGGAAGGGTGCTCGAAGTACGCAAGTAAATGTCCACCGTCGCCTCGAGCGCAGCCAGAATCAGTTTGTCACACCGCAGCGCGCGAAACAGCGGCTCGCGCTTGATCGCGGCGACCAACTTCGCTTTCCCCGCAATAATCCCCGACTGCGGTCCGCCGAACAGCTTGTCGCCACTGAAGCAGACCAAATCAACTCCACTTCGCAACACCTCCGCAGGCGTCGGCTCGTGTTCCAGGCCAGGGATGGATTCAGTTTGGATCATCGCGCCACTGCCCAAGTCTTCGACGAACGGGACTCGCTTGCCGCGCGCCAGCTTTGAGATGGCTTCGGTGGACGGAGAGTCAACGAAGCCATCCATAAAGAAGTTGCTGCGATGCACTTTCAAGATCAGCGCAGTTTCGCGCGTGATCGCGCGAGCGAAATCACTGAGGGAAGTCTTGTTAGTCGTACCGACCTCGCGCAGTTTCGCCCCGCTGGCCTCAAGAATTTCCGGAATCCGGAATCCACCGCCGATCTGAATCAGTTCTCCTCGAGAAATCACGACCTGATTCCTGCGAAACGGATTTCGGTGATTCATATGCCTGGACGCGCCAGGAGCTTCTTCTCCACAGAAATGGCGAAGAATCAGAACTAGGGCGCTCGCATTATTGTTCACCACCGTCGCGGCTTCCGCGCCGCACAATAGCGCGAGATTCTGTTCCAGATACGCGGCGCGATTGCCACGCCCTCCCTCGGCAAGTCCGTACTCAAGATTGTTGTATTGCATCGCGATTCGGGACATCGCGTCCATAACAGCCTGCCCTAGTGGCGCACGGCCAAAGTTCGTGTGAACGAGAATGCCGGTGCCATTGATCACTGGCTGGATGCGGGATGCGCGCACGATTCCCAAGGCGGAACGCAGGTGCAAGAGGATTTCTTCGAAGGCGGGTATTGTTCCGTGGTTGCGCAGTGCAGCCAGTTCCCGCCGAATTGTTGCTACGACGGTAGGATGAGGCAATCCCGTATCGCCCAGGGCCTGCGCGAGTTTGTCGACAGACGGGATGCCGCGCAGTCCGGAACGCATCATGCCAACACTCTGATCTTCGGCTTGCTGGACGGCACGATCTGGCCGATAACGGCGGCGCAGAGTGCGTGATCGCGCTTCAGATGCTTCATTACCGCATCCAGATTTCGGTGCGGAACGCTCAGCAAAAGACCGCCGCTCGTCTGAGCATCTGTCAACAGCGCCTTTTGAGCCGGAGTAGCGCCGTCCCATTTCGTGAAAGTGCCAGCAAAGGCAAGATTGTCACGGCTGCCGCCAGGAATGCAGCCGGCCGCAATGAGCTGGAAGACTTGCGCGTCGATCACCGGCACAGCCGCTGCAGCGATGTCGGCTCCAACGCCGCTTGCGCGACACATCACGCCCAGATGCCCGAGCAGCCCGAACCCAGTCACATCAACCGCGGCTCTAAGAAGCCCTCTCTCGGCTAGTTCCGCCCCGACACTGTTTAGCTTTGTCATAATGGCGATGACTTTCCGTTCCAGCAAACGGCTGATTAGGCCACGCTTGATCCCTGTGGTGATGATACCCGTGCCTAGCGGTTTCGTCAGGATCAGCACGTCACCCGCGCGAGCTTTCGCGTTGGTCAGCATGCGCCGCGGCGACACCAGGCCTGTGACGGCGAGGCCGTAGATAGGTTCCGGGCTTCGAATTGTGTGGCCGCCGATTAGAACACACTTTGCTTCCTTGATCTTCGCAGCGCCACCGCGAAGGATCAGATTCATGATGCGGGGTGGCACCAAGTCCACAGGTATACCCATGAGGTTAAGCGCCGTCAGCGGGCGGCCGCCCATGGCATAAATGTCGGACAAGGCATTTGTGGCTGCGATCTGTCCGTAAGCAAACGGGTTGTCGACGATTGGGGTGAAAAAATCTGTCGTTTGCACCAGTGCGCGATTTCGGTCGATGCGATACACCCCTGCGTCATCTCCCGTCGCGGCGCCAACCAGGAGATTGCGGCTCTTCAGGACCGGTAGCTGACGCAGAACCTGCATCAGAGCCTGCTGGCTAAGTTTGGAAGCTCAACCGGCGCAGGAGGAAAGTGCAGTCAGCTTGCGAATTTGCTCGCGTGACATGCGCAATCACCTCCCTTCGCAGAGTTGATGGATGAAACTCTTAGATTCAGGAAGAATTGGCGGAGAGGGTAGGAATCGAACCTACCCCCCGACACGGAGTGTCGGGGCAACGGTTTTGAAGACCGCGACGACCACCAGGCACGCATCACTCTCCTTACAAACTGGCACCGGACAAACGGATGGATGTAAAGGCGAGACGGCATACATAGAATTTCAAAGGGACGGATCTCAGCACATCGACTTGACGGCTTTGAGGATTCCGTCGAAGTCGGGAAAATCGCCGGTTCGGAGCTTGGAATGAAGTGTCTTCCCATTCACGACAACCTCAAATGCACCCCGGCCTGAAGGCACCAGGCTGAGCGATTTGATATTCTCTTTCAGAGCCAGAAGTTTCTCCGCCAGACCGACGGCTTTGGGCTCGTAATTTCAAATCGTGCAATACTTGATGACGATTTCCAGGCTCATTGGCTGCTCACATTGAACTTAGTTTCGATAATCCGACGGACTGGTAATATACACCTGACCGCCTTCCGATAGGATACTCCAAACTCTTGACTCCCTTAACCACAGCTGAAAGTAATGTAGAAGCGGGGCGAGCGAAAAGCACTCACGCGTGATATGTTATCCGAAGAGCAAAAACAATTCCGACTCGGGGGGCGCGTGGTTCGGAACGAATGGAGCATGACGAAACACGTCTGGATATTCACTCTGATAGTTTTTTTCGTGTCTACCCTCACCTTGGCAGGGCAGGAAAGTATGGCAAATTCCGTATCGTGGTCTGGTGTCATCATCAATAGCGGGTGCACTGTTGACGAGGCCTTTGCCGAGGCCGCCAAGTGCACGGAAAAACGTCCAGAAGCAAGACTGGTGTTGTATGACGACACCACACGGCAAATCTACGACTTGGATCCGCAAGCGCAGGCACAGGGGAATTTGGGGAACAGCGTAATGGTAGAAGGGATGCTGGATGGCAATACTATCCGCGTCTCGTCGCTTAAGTTACTTACTTCGTTCGGACTCCCAATCGGAGGGAAGGCGCCCGCCTTTTCCGCCCGCGATCAATTTGGGCAGGAACAAACGCTGGAAAGTCTCAAGGGATCACAAGGAACGGTTCTCCTCTTTTTTCGTTCCGCGGACTGGTGACCCTATTGCAAAGGGCAGCTGGTACAGCTGCAAAACGCAAAAGCCAGATTCGAGAAGCAGGGAATTAAGCTCGCGGCGATTAGCTATGACAGCGAAGCCATTTTGAAATACTTCGCGGATCGCCGTAAGATCGAATTCCCCTTGCTGGCCGACCCCGATTCCAAGATCCTTCGCGCCTACCAGGTTCTGAACGTAGAGGCTGCGGGCCAGTACAAGGGTATGGCGCGCCCCGGATATTTCTTCATCGATACCCATGGCGTGATTCGAGAAAAGTTCTTTGAGGCGAAGTACAGGGAGCGGCTTTCCGGAAACAACGTCATCGCCAGACTCTTTCCGGAACTAGGCCAAGAAGTGCAGGACACCGTCGAAGCTCCTCATCTTCAGCTCACTGTCGAACAATCCGATCGCACCGGCTTTCCAGGAAACAATATAACCCTGACCGCGGAAGTGCGGCTCCCGGCGGATGTCCACGTTTATGCCCCCGGCACGAAGGGCTATAAGCCGATCAATCTGGTGATTGAGCCCACGGCCGGAATGCAGCTCAAGCCGGTGGTTTACCCGAGCTCCAAGATTCTTTACCTGCCGGTAATCAAGGAGCGTGTCCCTGTCTTCGAGGGCACCTTCCGAATCAGCCAGGACTTGCAAGTCGCCACCGCGGCTGACTTCAGCAACTCGCTTGGTGCGGAAGGGAAAACCCTCACGATTTCGGGAAAGCTCGAATATCAGGCTTGCGATAGCAAGATTTGCTTTCTGCCGACTTCAGTTCCTGTTCAGTGGCAGTTGCAAGTGCTGCCTCTCGATCGGCAGCGAGCCCCAGAGCAGATTCGCCATAAGTAGCGCCCGGGCGTCGGCTGTATTCTGGATGAAACACCTTTTCCTTGATCGACGGGGCATCGAGTGTCTGCGGCATCAGCAAGGAGCCAGTCATGTCTGACGTGGTCTATGTTTCCAAGCTGCGTATCGAGCGGAAAGTCGGCCCGCTACGCATCGCCTATTTACCTGGCGAATCGCAGCCAGTTTATTTCAGCGTCCACGGCGGGATCGCCGAACACTACAAGGTCGATCCAGCCAAATTGAAAGAATCTCATGCCGCGACGATCGACTACGTAATCGCCGCGACGGCCGGTTGAATGCTCGGCACATTCGGAGGCGCGCTGGAAGCGCGTCACATTGATGCCAATAATGGCAAGCTCGTTGCGGAAGTCACGGGCGAAGTGGAGACCGAGGAAGGAGTTCTTGTAATCCGCAGAATCCACGTAGCGATGCGGTTAGTCGCTTCCGAACAAAACCGCGAGGTCGTTGAGCGCGTGCACGGAATCTATGCGATGCGTTGTCCCCTGTACCGCACGCTCCACAACGCAATTCAGCTCACTTCTTCCTACACGCTGAGCCCCCCGCCATCCGTGTGAGTCCATCTGGACACTGCTTCTGCGCATCAAGCAGAAAAAACGTCCAGGTGATGCAGCTGTTCATCGCGATCAACTTCCTAGCTGCCGTATCTGGCCGAGTCTCCTTCAACCGCCACTTTGCCTGCGAAGGAGCGGTAGACGTACGTGGAGTATCCCGCAGCTAGGATCATCCCCAAAATCCACCAGACCAGCCCGATCTTCAAGCCGTAGTCACCCGCTTTCGCGGTTCTCACTGTTAACGAGTATGCTGAATTCCGCGCGGGCAGCACCATCGGATACACGCCGAAAACGACGCTCGTCAGCATCCCTGTCAAGTAGGCGCTGGAGGCGAAGAATGCTCTCCTTTCACGCCGTCTTCGCAATTCGAAAGCGACACCGGCGATTCCCGAGACTGCCAGCAGCGGGAAAACGAATCCCGCAGGCCAGCGCGTGAAGTTTTCTTTCACTTGAGGTTGTATCTTGAATGTCACCGCCGTCACCAGCGTCGTCAAAACGATCACGCCCCACCAGGCCTGCCCAGCCAGTTTTCCGGCGCGCGAACTCGCGGCACCACTGGTTTTCATTTGCACCCAGAGGCCGCCATGCATCGCCAGCGCGAGCAACGCGAGCACGCCGACGAGAATCGTGTACCAGTCCAAGATTCCAGTTTCTTCCCCCAGGCGGAAATTGGTCCATAGCGGCTCAAAAAAGTAGCCGCTGGCATCCAGGGGGACGCCGCGAACCACGTTGCCCAGCGCAGCTCCGAAGAATACGGCCAGTAGCAGACTCGATGCGCAGAAAAGAAAATCCCACAGCGGTTCCCACACTGCGCTTTTGATGTGATTCCGGAATTCGATCGACGCTCCACGAAGAATCAGGAGCCACAAAACAATCATCAGCGGGAGGTAGAAACCGCTGAAGCCGCTGGCATAGAGCGCGGGGAAAGCAAAATACATCGTTCCGCCCGCCGCGATCAACCAAACTTCATTTCCATCCCATACCGGGCCGATGCTGGCCAGAACTTGGCGCCGCTCTTCTTTCGTCTTCGCTACCCAAAGATGGATCGCGCCAGCTCCCAGATCGAAACCATCCAGCAGCACGTACATCGCAATCATGAACGCAACGGCGCAAAACCAGATATTTTCCATCGTTCCCTCACTCCGCTGCCAGGACGGCAGCGCCTTCGCCGCGCGGATGCGCGTCGCCCTCCGGCCCAAGTTCAATCTCGCGGTAAAAGAGGAGTAGCCATAGGATCCCCAGTACCGTGTATAACCCCATGAACCCGATCAACGTAAACCATGCATTTCCCGCCGCCACGCGCGGCGAGATTCCCTGTGCCGTGCGCATCAATCCATAAATCAGCCAGGGCTGCCGCCCCAATTCCGCGGTCATCCATCCCGCCGTGTTCGCAATGTACGGCAGCGGCACGCAAAGCATCAGCGTCCAAAGCATCCATCGCGAATCGTATAATTTCCCCCGCCATAGGAGCAGCACCGCCATCGCCATCACGGCAATGAAGATCGTGCCCAGCCCCACCATCACGTGATAGCTGTAATACAGCAGCGGAATCTGGTCCGGCCATTCCGTCTGCGGAAAATCGGACAAGCCCTTCACGTCCGCGCGCCACTGCCTATACGTCAGGAAGCTGAGCATTTCCGGAACTTCCAAAGGGTTGTCGAGCTTTCCTTTTTCCACGTCAGGCTGCCCGAGGATTGCCAGGGGCGCTCCCTCCCGCGATTCGAACAGTCCTTCCATGGCCGCCAGCGTCACAGGCTGATGATTTGCCACCAGTTCCCCCTGCATGTCCCCGGTGGGGAAAAGCTGCAGTAGCGCCGCGATCGCGCCCACCAGCACGCCCGCTTTCACAAACGTGCGGCCGTAGTTTTCATCGCATTTTGTCAGCAAATAAAATGCTCCCACTGCCGCCATCACGAAGCATCCAGTCTGCACTGCGCCCAGCATCGTGTGGGCGTACTGCCACAAGGCCCATTTGTTCAACAACAGATCCCAGAACCTGGCGAGTTCGAAGGCGCCGTTGGCGCCCAGCCGGTAGCCCGTCGGATGCTGCATCCATGCGTCCGTGGCGACAATGAAATATCCCGAGAGCCACGAACCCAGAAAAACCAAAAAAGCCGCAAACCAGTGGCCGATGCGTCCGAGTTTTTTCTCCCCGAACAAAAACAATCCCAGGAAGCTCGACTCCAGAAAGAAGGAAAACACGCCCTCCATGGCCAGCGTTTGGCCGATTACGCCGCCTGCCGATTTCGAGAACGCCGCCCAGTTCGTTCCGAACTGAAATTCCATCGGGATGCCCGTGACCACGCCCACGGCAAAGTTGATCCCGAAGATTCGCCCCCAAAATCGCGCCGCGCGGTCGTAGTGCTCATCACCCGTGCGCAGCGCTTTAGTCTTCAGATAGACAAGCAGGAGCGCGAGGCCCATCGTCAGTTGTGGAAAAATGTAGTGAAACGTGATCGTAAAAGCAAAGTGTATCCGGTGCACATCCAGTGCTTGTCCCACGAATCACCTCGCGAAGAGGCAGCGCTGTGCGTGCCTCCGCGGCCGCAGACTCTCAAGAACTTGCTAGGCCTCATTTCGGGTCCTCAACCTCATCACCCCACATGCACGCTACCTTCCAATCGGTTGTCAGGCAAGGGGTCTTCGTATTTTCAGCGTCCTGTGTCGATTCGATGGTCAGTGATCGTCACACGAGTCCCGATCAAGGGGCCGTACCGTTTGACTGAACGTCGCCGTGCCAACAATGTGTCTAACTGGTTGACACCCCACAATGCTTCGACACTTCCTATGGTCGTCTATTTTCCGTCAGTTACCATCTACATGTTTGGCAGCCGTTTTGCACATTGCAGTGGTGTGGCGCGGAGGTACTCCGAATGCCGCGAAGTATCTGCTAGATGAGTCCGTGGGATTTATGCAAAATAGGAGACCGTTCCCAAAAAATACACCTATCCGCAACGGCAATTCGTTTAGTCAAATCAGGAGGCGAGTATGAACGCGACGCAGAAATTTAACGATAATGCGATGTCCCCTGGTGGTGACAAGTTTTACTCTGCCCGAATTGTTGAACGGCGCGATATCTCAAACGATCTGTGGGTGATTCGTGTGGATCCTGGTGGGGAATATCATTACGAACCGGGTCAGTATGCGACGCTGGGAGTGGTCACTCCCGAAAAGCATTATGAGCGCGCATATTCAATCGTCTCCGCTCCACACGAGAAATTTCTGGAATTTTTCGTTGAATTGGTTCCTCAAGGCGACGTGACGCCGCGGCTCTACGCGGATCGGGTTGGCGACCAATTCACATTGCGGAAAGTGGCTAAGGGTAGGTTCATCCTCGACACACGTAGCAATCGCACGAATCATCTTTTAGTTGCGACAGTGACTGGCGTCGCTCCGTTCGTCAGCATTGCCCGGTTTCTTCAGCAACGGTGGAAAGAAGGGAAGTTCAAGGGCGAACACAAGCTATTCCTGATCGATGGCGCCAGTCGCTCGTGGGAGCTCGGATATCGTGAGGAAATGGACAGTTTGGCTGCGGAGTCTTCCTGGATTACCTATCTCCCCACCGTGAGCCGTCCGTGGGAAGACAAATCCTGGAAAGGAGAAACAGGCCGTGTGGATGAATTAGTCCGCAAATATGCGGACTCCTGGGGACTTACTCCGGAAAACACGTACGCCTATCTCTGCGGCCATCCTTCGATGATTGAAAATACAAAAGGCATTCTGATCCGCCACGGCTGGCAAAAGGATGCCGTCAAATCAGAGGCGTTTTTCATTCCCGGCAAAGAATCAGTAGCCACTTGAATCACTAGACGTGATTGTCCCGGCAGCCTCGATCTGATAGCTGCCAAAGGCAGTTGCTATATTGCCCAGCGGAGTGGCTGGTCGTTGAAATTGAATCGCGGCTGGACACCTGCGTGTTGCCGAAGGAGAAAGGGCCGATGGATCTACAACTCGAAGGCAAAAAAGTATTGGTGACGGGCTCCACGGCCGGAATTGGCTTCGCGACGGCGCTCGCGCTGGCGGCCGAAGCCGCGTCGGTGGTCATTAACGGAAGGGAACAACCACGCGTGGATGCGGCCATTCGTGAAATTCGGAAATTACATCCCCGTGCGAATTTGTCGGGCGTCGCCAGCGACATTTCGAACGCGGCAGGGTGCGCAAAGCTCGTTGAGGCTGTACCCGGTGTCGATATTTTGATCAACAACATGGGGATTTTCGAGCCAAAACCGTTTCAAGAAATAACCGACGAAGATTGGATGCATTTTTTCGAAGCCAATGTCATGAGTGGAGTGCGGCTTTCACGCCATTACATTCCTGGCATGCGGGAGAAAAACTGGGGTCGAATCCTGTTTGTCTCCAGTGAGTCAGCCGTGCAAATTCCCGCCGAGATAATTCATTACGGCATGACTAAGACGGCGCAAGTAGCTGTTGCTCGAGGGATTGCGGAGACCGTAGCGGGCACAGGGATTACCGTCAATAGCGTGCTGGCTGGACCCACTCGCTCGGAGGGAGTCGAAACATTCATCGCGCGCATGGGAGCCGGTGGCGACACTGCGGCCTTCGAGGCAGAATTCTTCAAGACGATTCGCCCCACATCTCTTTTGAAGAGATTTGCGACGACCGATGAAGTTGCGAGCATGATGGTTTATCTATGCAGTCCCCTCGCTTCCGCAACAACTGGCGCGGCCGTTCGCGTCGAGGGTGGCGTGGCGCGAGCGATCCTGTAGGCATCGGTTTCAAGTGACGCAATCTGTGTTTCGTTCACGATCCTCGACCGTAGCAGGTGACTCGCATCTGTGCGGTCTTCGATGAAGTCGTGCTGGGATACTTCTGCCGGTTCGCACCTGTCAGGAATTGGGGATTAATTCCGATTAGGTGATGCCTGATGGCTGAGGCTCCAGACATACGCCGCGACCGCTGATACCTGGTCGGGCGTAAGTTGCGCCCCGCCATTCGGCGGCATTGGGCTGCGAAATTCTTTCGGTTGCGGCACACCTTCGGTGATCGTTTTCGCGATTCCGGCGTAGCTGCCATCGCTCCACAGCCATTTCTTGTTCTTGCCCATTAGAGCGGGCGCCAAAGTCGTGCCCTCACCGCTGTCACCATGGCAACCCGTGCACGCCGCTCCTGCTACTTGGCCGCGGTAGATGCGTTCACCGAGCGTAACCATTTCTCGCGTCGCGCCTGTAGGAACGGGAAGAACGTTCGCGGCCGCCCCGGCGTCCGGATGCGTGCCCTCGGGCGGTTGCGTGGACAATTCAACAGGATTCCCGGCTGGAGCGGTTGCACTCGGGCACCGAGTGATCTTCGCAGCACCCCCTTCGGGGGCGCCACGATAAACAATCCGGTAGATCCGTCCACGGATATCATCGGACACGTAGAGCGAACCGTCCGGACCCACCGCCAATCCAGAGGGACGATGTTCGGCTTTGGCCGGCGACTCCACATCCCCCGCGAAACCATCGGCAAATATTTCGCACTGCCCGGACGCGCGGTCCCCGGCGAGCGATTGAAACACAACGTTGTAGCCGGCTTGCGCATAGGGCGCGCGGTCCCATGATCCGTGGAAGGCAATGAACACTCCGCCGCGGTAATGCGCTGGAAATTGCTCCTTGTCGTACAGCACCATCGCATTCGGCGCCCAATGGGCGGGATATGCCGCAATCGGAGCGATTTTGTTCGCGCATACGCCTATCTTTTTACCGCCGTCGCCACCGTATTCGGGCGCCAGAACCAATTTTTGCGCGAACGCGTCGTAGTAGCACTCCGGCCAGCCGTAGTCTCCCTTTGCTTTCAAAAGCAGCAACTCCTCTGCCGGCAGCGTTGCCTCCTGGTCGGGTGTGTACAGATCCGGCCAATTCATGCGCAGCTGATCGCGTCCATGTTGGGTCACAAACATTCGCCCACTGGAGTCGATCGCAAAGCCTTCGGCGTTGCGTATTCCCGTGGCGAAGCGCTCAGTCGGGGAGAAGTTTTGATTGGTTTTGTTCGCATCGTAGACCCAGATGCCGCCGCGCGTTTCAAGCTCCGTGCACGGGTTCGCGCCGGGTGACTTGAGTGTACGATTCTTAAACTGACAGGAATTCGTCGCCGTGGCCACGTCTATGTACATCAATCCTTCCGAATTGATGACGAACGGATGCATCGGATGGTCGCCGCCCAGCGGTAATTCTGACACGATGGTCTCGGCACGGTTACTTGGCACGTTGGAGCCGGCGGACAACGAATATCGCACGATCCGATCGTTGATTTCGGCGTAGATCGATCCTTTGTATATGCCGATCCCCGTGCCGCCTGCTCCGCCACTTTGGACGGTTTCGCCAAAACGCTCAATTACATCGGCCTTTCCCGAACCGCTCTTGTCTTGCAGGGCTACGAGGAAACCGCCTGCGTGCGGCGTGTCGTTGCCGTAGTACCTACCCGACCAGGTATTGACGTAAAGAACGTCGTTCGATGCAACGACCATTTGGCGGGCGTGACCAATGCCGTCAGCAAAGACCGTAGCGCAAAAACCTGCGGGCAACTTCAACCCGCTCTCATCGTCGGGACATGCTGGCCCCTTGGCTTCCCCGTCCGGATGGGGTTGGTTGTTAGCTGGCGTCAATGTACCACCCACGCGCGTCGCGAGGAACGCGACGAGGGCAGAGATCAGAGTTTTGCTTTTTACGCTATTGCGCATGATATCCATCCTTTCCAACTTATTCGTCCCGCGCGCGAGAGGCTGCCTTCGTCATCTCGCGTTTGCGGCCTTGCCACTCTGCGCGGCGGCTTTCCGGTCTTGGATTGTTTCTCCCTGGGAATTTTGCCTTGCGAGATTGATTCTTGCCAAACATTCCATTCGATCGATCACAGCGCAAAAATCGTAGTCCGGATGTTCGGCAAATTCGGCATTATTGATCGGAAACGACGCCGCCGCGGCCGGCATTGGTGCATGAACGGCCAATGCAGTCTCCAGGATCAGCTGAAAATCTTTATTCATGAGGCCGATTGCAAATTCCGGCCGGTAATCAAGTTCCATCGCTTTTGTAAGCTTCCCTAGATGCGCGGGTGCGACGACCGCGGTTTTGGACATGACATTGAGTAAACGCCGGCGATCGAGGCCGGCTTTCTCGCCGAAGGCAACCGCCTCCGCGATGGCTTGCATGCCGACACCGAGTAGCGTGTTCACCACCAATTTCATCGTGGCGCCCGATCCGCTGGGTCCGAGATAGAAATGTTGTTTGCCGATCGCATCAAAAATGGCTTTCGCGGAGTTGTAGGAATCTTCGTCGCCGCCGCAGAGTAGAGTCAGCAAACCCTGTTCGGCGGCCAGGGTGCTGCCGGAAACCGGGACGTCCAGCACGCTCACTCCACGCGCGGAACCCAATCTGCGCAGCTCGCGCGAAGTCTCGGGGCTCACCGTACTCATTTCGATAATCATCGAACCACGGCGAATATGCCCCAGCACTCCTTGCGGTCCGTTGTAGACGGTACGCACTACCTCATCATTCGGAAGACTCGAAAGAACAACATCGGCGCCGGATGCCAATTCGGCAATCGACTGCGCGACGGTCCCTCCGGACTCGATCAACACGCTCGCCTTGGCGGCGTCTCGATCAAAGACGGCCACCCGAAAGCCGTTTTTGAGCAGGCGTCCGGCAATGCGAAGCCCCATGGCACCGATGCCGATAAATCCGAGTTTGCTGTGATCTTGAGAGATAGAGTTCATGGTCATTTTCCATTTCCCGTCCCCACTGTAAGGGCGACGCCATTTTGAGTTGAGACGTGCTGGTACACAACTTGGTCCAGAGAGAGGGCACCTGCTCCCTTGATCATCACTGTGAATGCAAGAGCAAGCACCAGAACGTGGTATTCGATTCCATGGCCTTGTTTTTCCCCAAACCAGTTCATGAAGAACCCAAACTTCCGGTGAACCACAATAAGAGCAACACTCATGACAACAGCGATGCCGAAAGCCGCGACGCGGCTTAGAAGTCCAACAATTAATCCCAAACCACCCAGGAACTCCGCCGCCACGGACAACAGAGCCAACGGCGCCGGGATATGCAAGGTCTCTCGGAATGTGCGTACCGTGCTTTGAAGTCCCGCCCCGCCAAACCAACCCAGCGCCATCTGTGCTCCGTGAGCAAAAAAGACAACTCCCAGGACGACCCGTACGATCGTGATGACCCAATCGTCGTTTGTTCCGACTATCCACGTAAGCATGTCTGCGGCCCTCCACCGGCACGATTAGTTCCACATCGAAGAAGCACCTCAGGGTCCAAATTGGAAACCGACGAGAGGCGCAAAGCAGATACCTTAAAATCAATTCTTTAGCCGCCGAACAACAGTGCGGCGGGAAGAATCGACAAGAAAACGTTGGCTCCGCACGTGTCGGCAATTGGTCAGGTGTCAAGGGGGGAGACATTGGACGGGCCTTTGGATTATCAAGGCCTTAGCAGGAAAACTGTTTGTTTTCTGTTTTAGCGGTGATCGAGTGTCGAATCCAAACGCGCCTAGCATTTGGACCATCGATCTCAGGCGGATTTCCCGGCCGCGCGAAGGTCCTTCCACGCGCCTCCGCTCGTGTATCTCTCCGGATGGAGGACCTTCGGGCGCGGGTCTTCCGCGGTGTCAAGCTGCAGGACCATCCACTTGGGATAGGGGAATCCCGGATCGGACGCCGCATCCAGGAGCCGGACGTCTTCGTCCGAAAGCCGAAGATCTACAGCACTGATGTTATCTTCCAACTGCTCAATCTTGCGGCCCGCGATGATCACGCTGCTGACCGCCGGTCGCCCAAGCACCCACGCGAGCGCTACACGAGCTGGGCTTACGTTGTGCCGACCAGCGACCTCCTTCAACGTTTCCACGACGCGATAGCCCATCTCTTTGTCGAATGGCACGAACGAACCCGCCTCTGCAAATCGTGTGCCGGCAGGAGCAGGATTTGTGCGGGTGTACTTACCTGTGAGGAAGCCGCCGGCAAGCGGGCTCCAGACTAGAATGCCGATGTTGTGGTACTCGGCGAAGGACTGAAACTCATATTCGAGGCCCCGGCCGACGAGGCTGTAGTACATCTGCGCTGTCACGTATTTTTCTAGTCCCAGCCGCTCCTGCAGCATAATCGCGGTTGCCGCTTGCCATGACATCAGGTTTGAGAGCCCGATGTAGCGGACTTTTCCCTGGCGCACTATATCGTCGAGCGTCCGTACAGTTTCCTCGAGCGGAGTATTGCTGTCCCATCCATGCACCTGGTAAAGATCGATGTAATCGGTCTGCAGCCGCTGGAGGCTGCCCTCCACTTCGCGCAGGATGTTCACGCGGGTCGCGCCGCTCCGGTTGAAGTTCTCGCCCATCGGGAGGCGCACTTTGGTGGCCAGAACAATCTCTTGCCTCAGGCCTTTCAAGGCGTTGCCAACCAGCGTCTCGCTTTCTCCGAGGCTGTACACATCCGCCGTATCGATGAAGTTGATTCCTCTGTCCACGGCTACCTTCACCATCCGCGTTGTATCCTCTTGACCGAGATTGCCCATGTTCATCCTGCCGCCAAACTGCATCGTGCCAAGGGCCACCTCGCTCACGATGAGTCCGGTATTTCCTAATTTTCTATATTTCATCTGTCATGCTCCTTCCGCCACAAACGAGAATTGCAACAATGGCATAGGGCTTATTCTGCCTTGTGCCATGTGGAATCCGGGTCATAGGTGGTCATAGATCGCGCAAGCTGTGTTGTATTGGGACCGAGATCCTTTTCATAGATCGCGCCCGATTTGCTTACAGTGAAAGTCTTCACACCCGAGGAGCGGTACTCCACGGGGTAGGCGACAAAGCCAAATCCTGCGGTCATCTTTCCGTTGACGACGTAGTTCTTCGCGCCACCAGGCGCATGGGGTCCTTGGCTTGTGAGGATCCGGAAAAGATAACCATTGAACGGATCATGCGTTCCAACTTGGTCCACCGGGCGATTTTGACGCGCGTATGCGATCAAAGGGTTGATCGGGCTATCAAATTGATCGGCCGTCCCCTCCCAATACAAACCGTTGTGTCGTCCCACATCGCTGACGAGCTTTCGTGCGTACTGCTTGGAGAAACCGTCCGGAGCCTTGTCGTAGTACTGCTTCTGGGCATCTACCAGATCACTGCAGGCTTGAATTGCTGCCAGTTCATTCTTGCCAATTCGGCGGAATAAGATTTCGTCCTTGCCGGCCGGGGTGTCGAAATACCAGGCTCCGTTTTTGTTGACGAGGGGAATTGGCAGCGGCCAGTTCTCGGCCCCGACGACCAGTGTTACAGTTCCATTTGGCTCTTTCACAAACCGATGCATTTCCTCGTACTTCGTCGTGAAGTTGGTGCGAACGTCCAAATCTTCCGCCGGATCACCTGACGAAATCACATCATTCCCGGCCGGTCCGAGGATGCGCATGAGAGAACGGTCATCGGGTGCCTGCATTGCAGCAATGAAGGCCCGCCCGGCCTCGTCAACCGAGGCAAAGGTCTGCTGTCCCGCCTGCTGAGCGGACGTGGATATTAAGGAAGCCCCCCAAGAAAGTGCCAATAGAGCAAATGTAGCAAATCGAACGACCTTCCTCCATCCGGGTCGAACTAAAATCGAAATGTTCAGCAGCATGGTAGTTCCCTCCATTCTTGGATTTTTTGCGATTCCCATAAACAGATACATGCCATCACCTGTGTCCACCACCCCCGCCATGGAAGCCGCCGCCCCCGAAACCACCACCATGAAACCCACCCCCAAAGCTCGACTGTCCACGGGAAGAAAACCCTCGGACAGACCCGCCGTGATCAAACCCACTAAACGCACCCGAGCGTATTCCCGCCTGACCATGAGAAGGCGGCGATCCACGGAATGTTGAATTTCTGTCAACGGAATTGCTCCCGCGGAACGCATCACCGCGGTTGAAATTGCTGCGTCCGTTGAAGTTGTTGCGATTGACGATCGTTCGGCTGTGCGAGATATACGTGTCGTGGTTGTAAATCATCCTGTGGCCATGCCAGTCCCATCCCCAGTGATTCCAGCCCCATCCAAATCCGCCGAAGAAGCCGATACCAAACCCAGCACCGAAGAAAAGTCCCGGGCCGTCAAAAAAGATTCCGGGGACTGGATACCAACCTGGGTAGGCGACTATGGGATAGCCGTAAACGAGCCAAGGATCATACTCGGGGACGTACACCACATCAGGATCGGCCGGTTCGATGGCAATCGTGTCGCCTTGATTCGTTACTTTCTCCTGCTCGGTGCTGTTCAGATGACCGGCTTTCTGAGCCTGTTGACGCATTGCTTGGACGGCATCCATCACATCCTGCTGCTGATTGGCGTAGGCGTCGCCAAGAGAGGAAGCCCAGGAGAGGTTCTTGTCCATGTTTGCAAGAACAGAGGGAAATTGGGTGAGGGCCTTTACGCTCGGGTCCCATGGTTGTTTGTCGACTTCTCCGGCGAGGTCTTTGCCCTTCAGGTTAGAATGACTTTGCATCCAGCGGTCCGCCTCGACGATCTCAGTTGGATAGGTGGAAGCCGCGAGAACCTGCGCAACCAAGGCGTCCGGGTACAAGGCAATCGGCGCGATCAGCTGCTGAAGCTCTTGTGGGGACTGTTGCACGGCCGGAGCTGGTACTTGTTCGTTGGATTGACCATTAAGTCCGTGAGTGCGGGCCTGCGCTGTGAATTGCACAAGCAAACAGAACAGAAGCCCACCCATCACCTGTTTGGGCAACATCTTGTTCATAACAAATTCTCCTGTGCTGACTTGCGACTAGTCGTTCGCATCGAACCATTCCTTACTTCTTCGAAGAACCTGGTGGGAATTAATTGTCGCCAGATGCTTGACTGTCTTGAGCGACACAATCCGAACATGCAACACGGCTGCCAAACCTGTTTAGTTTGTAAGTAACGGAAAGTAGAAACCAACTAGAGGCGAGGACGCAGCATGAAATTCCAACCTGCTAAACACGACGTCCAAATGACTGACACTGCGCCTAACTAAATTAAATCTCTAACTGCGAAATTGTTTGTATTTCCGAGACTTCTGTAGATGCTGATGAAAATCCATTTTGGTGCCCCAAGTCGTCCGGCTCGTCTTGAGCGGCATTTATCGCGAAGGGGTGAGGAGGGGCAACCGGCCGCGGTACTTCGGCATGGCTGGGATGGGAGAGGATCGGGAGCTCTAAAAGAAATTCTGCCGCAGAACACCATGTCAATCTAACGGAACATCCAGTCCCGTATCATGGCTTTACTGCTGCGCCGGAGGGGGATTTATGCTGGAACGTGATATTCCAAGTTTTTGCATGCGGAAGTAGAGGGTAGATCGCTTCATTCCGAGACGCACTGCGGCACCCGCGGGGCCGGCAACGACCCACCTGGTGTAATCGAGCGTCTTGAGGATATGATCTCGTTCGGCTTCTTCTAAAGTAATTGCTCCCATAGATTCTGTTTCTACGGAGCGCTTAAGTTCCGCGAGGGGAGCACGAAGCTCGGTCCCGACACTTAGGATTACACTTCGCTCAATGAAATTTTGCAGCTCGCGGATATTCCCGGGCCACGAGTGTGAACTGAGCGCTAACATGGTTTCCGGAGGAATGCGTTCGATTTGCTTACCCATCCGCCGCCCATAAATATCAACAAAGTGAGTCACCAGGGCTGGAATATCTTCGCGGCGCGTGCGTAACGGCGGCAGCAGGACTGGGAACACGTTTAGACGATAATAGAGGTCGCTGCGAAATTCCTTCTGCTTCACCATGCTCGCTAAATCTCGGTTGGTCGCAGCCACCAGCCGAACGTCCACATGATGAGTTCGTGTGCTTCCTAAGCGCTCGAACTCTTGTTCCTGCAAAACGCGAAGCAACTTAGGCTGAAGTGCCGGCGGGATATCGCCCACTTCGTCCAAGAAAAGTGTTCCTTTATCGGCCAGCTCGAAACGGCCGACCTTCTGCGCAATGGCCCCGGTGAACGCGCCTTTCTCATGACCAAAAAGCTCGCTTTCCAGCAGATCGAATGGGATAGCTGCACAATTTAGTCTTATGAATTGGCGTCCGCAGCGAGAGCTGATATTGTGAATTGCCCGCGCAATCAGCTCCTTACCGGTGCCGGTTTCTCCCTGGATCAACACAGTAGAATCGGTTGGCGCCACCAGCTCGACCTGCGCGAATACCGACTCAAGAGCGGGGCTATCGCCTACGACCTGCTCGAATCTGCGCGGATTTTGGTTCTGGTCACTGGAGCCCGATCTTCCGAAAGCCTCAGAATAAGCTGCCATTGAGGATCTCCTGCGTACTCAGTGCGCCGTTCCGTCGCCGGGCCTAAGTCTCCAGAGCTGCTCGCACACTTTCAAGAAGGACTTCCTCGTCGAATGGTTTTGAGAGGAACTCCACAGCGCCTGCTCTCAATGCCTGCATACGCATCTTTGCGTCGCCGTGGGCCGTAATGAAGATGATCGGAATTCTGCAGCGCTCAGCGTTCAATTGAGCCTGCAGTTCCAAGCCGGACATTCCTGGCATGCGGATATCCGCAATAACACATGAAGTCTGGTGCTGTTGGCCGGACTTTAGGAATTCCTCGGCCGAGGCAAAAGCTCGCGCCGGGTAGCCGACCGCTTTCAGCAGGCCGTCCAGCGCGTCACGCATTGAGTCATCGTCATCGACGATCGCAACTAATTTGGTTGTGGTTTCGGTAGCCATGCTGCGAAGGTACAGTGTGGTGAAGAGCGGCGCAATTATACGTTGGTATGATGGACTAATACCGACCCGAATTATCAGGCGCTCACCAACTTTGGGAGGCTGTAATAGCAATAACGGCAGTCAAGTTTGCGGACTTGCTATCCGGGGGCTTGGATTGTTTATAAGCGGCGAGGTCAGCTACCTTGTCCTAGAAGGAATCTCCAGTTTTGCCGCCATTCGGACCAGCTCCGCCAGCGACTCCGCCTGCATCTTCCGCATCACATGCCCGCGGTGGATCTTCACCGTGATTTCACTAGTCCCGAGATCGGAGGCTATTTGTTTATTGAGCATGCCCGAAACCACCAGGCCCATGACCTCGCGTTCGCGTGCGGTCAACGAGTCGTAGCACTTTCGCAGCTGGGCAGTATCACTTTGCTGTTGGCGCGACTCCCGGTCGCGATCCAAAGCCTGGTGAATCGCATCCAGCAAATCCTGGTCCCGAAAGGGTTTGGTCAGGAACTCGACGGCACCGGATTTCATCGCCTTCACCGTCATCGGAATATCTCCATGCCCGGTGATGAAGATGATGGGAATATGAACCCCCGCCTCAGCTAACTGGCGCTGGAAGTCCAGGCCGTTCACGCCAGGAAGCCTCACGTCCAGAACAAGGCAACTGGGGGTGTCCGGCCGCTTGCTACGCAGGAACTCAGGTCCCGTCCCGAAGGATTCCGACCGCAAGCCAACCGATTTCAACAGGCCTTGGATGGACGAACGGACGCCGGCATCGTCATCGATAACAAACACCGTACCAGCGGCTGCGGCCATCATTCGTGTGTCTCAACCTCGGTGGGCAGTGTGAGATGAAAAGTTGCGCCTCTCACGGAGTTTTTGGCGGCCCACAAGCGGCCGCCATGCGACTCAATGATGGAGCGGCTGATTGGCAGTCCCATGCCGGTGCCGTGAGGCTTCGTCGTAAAGAAGGCATCAAAAATCTGATCTGCTTCTTGCGGTGGGAAGCCGATGCCGGTATCCCTCACCGAGATTAGCAGGTGACCATCGGCGGCTTCAGATTTGATGCTAAGTTCTCTCCCGCGACCACTATCCTTCATCGCATCGATCCCATTGAGCATGAGATTCATGAAAACCTGCTGCAATTGCACTCGGTCTGCCATGACCTTTGGGAGATCGTTGGCAAGGTCGCCCTGAATCGAGATCGAGTACCGGCTCGCCTCACTGCGAAGGAGGGCGATCATTTCTTGAATGACTTCGTTTACGTCAAGTAAATTGTGTTGCGGGCCTCCCTTTTTGAATAGCAACCCAATCCTGCTGATAATATCGGAAGCTCGGGTTACGTCTTTGATGATTCTTGACGCGGCTTCGCGGGCCTCCGTTACATCGGGTTCCTCGCGACCAAGCCACCGCAAGCAGGTTCCAGCATTCATTAATGCCGCGGAAATCGGCTGCTTGATTTCGTGCGCAAGCGAGGCGGTCAGCTCTCCCATCGTAGTCACTCGGGTCACGTGAGCAAGATCCGCTTGTGCCTGGCGCAATCTCTCGCGCTCTTCCTCCCCCCGCTTGCGCTCGGTCACGTCGATGACGGTGCCTACGAATTCGACGAGGTCGCCAGACGTGCTAATAACGGGATGGCCTACCACGTGGATGTCTCTGACCTCTCCGCCAGGATGAATGATTCGGTAATCCACTTCGAACTCCGTTTTCTCGCGCTCTGCTGTTTCATACGCTTCCCTAAAATTGGCCAGGTCATCCGGATGGATGCGCTGATAGAACGTTTCGAATGTCGGTTGTCCATCGTGCGGATCGAAACCTAGCACCCGGTAGCATTCGCCGGACAAGTACTTGATCACGCCCAGCGCAGGTATTGACGCCCAACTACCCGTGTGACTGAGCCTCTGCGCCTCCGCCAAATATGCCTCGGTTTTTCGCACGCCCTCTTCCGTGCGCTGACGTTCGAGGACTTCCCTTGTTAGTTCCCCGTTCACGGCCGTCAGTTGGCTGGTGCGCTCTATGACGCGCTGTTCGAGTTCCTCCATCAGCCGCTTGATTTCGGCCTTGGCTTGCTTGTGCCCGACGGTCTCGATAACGTCCCAAATGCCACGTCGATTTGTTACCGCAAACTGGTGTGTGCGCACCACATCCAGAATATCCGCGGCGCCGTACGCGGCCAACGGATACGTGCACAGCGCCGCCAGGCGCTGATTGGCGACGGCCTCATTGAGGGCGTCTTCGTATTCACAAAAGTCCTTCCAATACTGCTTTTCAAGCCAGGCAGTATCTCCGGTCACCCTCATGCCAGCGTAACCTTTGGCCGATGCGTGCATGAGTTTCTGATTCCACCCGGCAATCACTCTCTTGAGATCAAACGAGTCATCGTCATGGAGATACCAGTCACGAGCCGGGACGATCTCAATGCTGGAATCAACACTATATTGATCGAAATCAGGGACTGCTCCTTTCAACGCTTGCCGGGCGTCTTCCACTGTGACAGGCGGTGCCACGACCCATAGGCAGAATTCCTGGCTCTCCAATCCAGCTTTGCAATAGGAGACCAACGTTTCGAGGAGATCCGCCTTCGTATCGTAAAAGAGACAAAAGTGTGTACCCCAAGACATGTTGCCCACAACGTCGATTCCCGTCTTCCGCATCTCGGTTGCCGTCGCGTTTGTCATCGCCGTCACCTCCAAGGCTTCATCTAGGCATTGCTTTGCTTAAAAGCGATTGCGACACAAAGCACGGCAAAACCGTCGGCCAGACTCACCGGCCGTGGCACCTTGTCTTCTTCGGCGAGATTGGATTGACCGTAGTTTTTCATGTCTTTGTGCCAATCGTTTGCGTAACCTCTCGCGTTCCTATGCACGTAGCGAATTAGGGTCACTGGATGCCGGTATTTCGCGCGCTGCAACTTTGGTGGGCAGTGTGAAATGAAACGTTGCGCCCCTCCCTGAGTTGCCTGCAGCCCATAGACGGCCGCCATGCGATTCAATGATGGACCGGCCTATGGACAGTCCCATACCGGTGCCGTCGGGCTTGGTTGTAAAGAACGCATTGAAAATCTGGCTCGCATCCTGCGGGGGCAACCCCACTCCGGTGTCACTGACCGAAACCATAAGTTGCTCCTCATCGGCTCGGTGCGATCTGATTGTGAGCTCACGAGTCCCATCCACGTCCTTCATCGCATCGATGCTGTTCATGATGAGATTCATCAGCACCTGCGGCAGTTGCACGCGATCCACCATGACCCGGGGAAGATCCGTCGCCAACTCCGTCCCGACTAATACGTTGTGTCGAGTTGCCTCGCTGCGCAAGAGGACGATCATTTCTCGAATAACTTCATTTACATCGACCAATTCCCATTCCGGAGTACCTTTCTTGAAAAGCAGGCGGATCCGGCTGATGATTTCCGCCGCGCGCGTTCCATCTTTCACGATTCGCATGGCAGCCGCGCGCGCCTCCTCCAGATCGGGGAGATCGCGCGTAAGCCATCGCAAGCAGGTATTAGCATTAGTGACAGCGGCGCCAATCGGTTGATTCACTTCGTGTGCCAGCGAAGCAGTCAACTCTCCCATCGTAGTCACCCGGTTTATGTGCGCGAGGTCTGCAAGCGCCTGACGTAATCTCTCGCGTTCAACTTCCGCCCGCTTGCGCTCGGTGACGTCGATCACGGTACCCACGAATTCGGCGGGATCGCCGGATGTGCTGACAACGGGGTGCCCTACCGCATGGATGTCTCTGATCTCGCCAGTGGGATGAACGATTCGGTAATCGAGCTCGAACTCTGCTTTCTCACGCCCTGCTGTCTCGACCGTTTCCCTAACTTTGGCTTGATCATCCATATGGATGCTCTGAAAGAACGATTCGTATCGCGGTTGTCCACCGTGCGGATCAAAACCCAGCACGCGGCAGCATTCTTCGGACAAGTACCTGATCTCGCCACGGGCAGGTATTGATGCCCAACTGCCGGTATGGCTCAACTTCTGCGCTTCCGATAAATACGCCTCGCTTTGCTGAAGCTTGGCCTCCGCATGCTTGCGCTCACGGCTTTCTGCTTCCAACGCCTTATTGGTTTTCTGAAGGTCTTGAACAGTTCCTTTCAGGTCATCGCGCGCCCTCCGGAGCGATTCCATGGCGCTTCTTTGCGCGGCGCTCAGCAATCCGACAAACAGAAGAGAACCCACAAAACCGATTAACCTGGGTATCGCCGCGGGTTTCACAGCTAACGAATGCATCGGAGGCAGGAAATAGTAATCGAAAGCCAGAGTGGAGAGGGCCGTCGCCAGCAATCCGGGTACAGCTCCACCGAACCATGCACTAATGAGGACGGCGAAAACAAACAGTGCAAGCGGAGACTCTTCCAAGTGCAGCAGCGGCCACTGCGTAAGTTTCAATGCTGTGATGACCGACAAGACCGCAATCCCGAATCTCCAGATTACAGCTGGCTTGGGCCACAGAAGAGGATTGGGCCTAGACATACTTTCACTCCCGCCGTACAGTCGCTCCCTGCAACAAACTGAACAAACAGTGATGATTCTGGTCTGCTGCGCGGGCATTTTGCAAGAAGGTTATTTCTTGCAGCGCTTGGTTCCAGGTCGCGAAAAATATCTCCCGTTTAAGTTCAGATGCCTGAGTTTTCGTTAGAGCAGAGCTTACCTTCCAGGCTCCCACCTTAGGTCACCAGCAGCAGGTGCACCATTCAGGAAAATGGACGGAATGCCGATACTCCGACACGTTTGCATGAGGTCTGAACCTGCCAAACCGCCTGTGAATTGGCGCATCCCCCATTCTTCCAGTTACTTCCGGGTCGTTTGCGCCGCGCGAGTCTCTGGCACGGCGATTGCTTTCTTCACCGACGGGTACCGTTTTACCAAAGCAAGGAGGTAGTAACAATGGAAGGGCTTTGTTCAACCTGCATAAATAAAGCCTCAGATGGCGAATTGGTGGTCGCCACAAAGTGTGGAAATACGAAGGCTTTCGAGCAATTGGTTTTTCGCTATGAACGGAAAGTCCTTGCCGTGGCGCAACGGATTGTGAACAACCGAGAGGACGCCGAAGATGCCGCGCAGGAGTGTTTTCACAAGGCCTTCCTTCACCTGGGCTCCTTTCAAGAAAAATCACTATTCTCTACATGGCTTACCCGCATCGCCATGAATGAAGCGTTTATGGTCCTCCGGAGGAGAAGGACTGTCGAAGTTTCGCAAGAGAGCTCTGACGACGATGCAAAGTCCGTCGCGGCAACCTTCGCTGACCAGAGTCCGAACCCCGAACAATCCTGCTGGCAGCGGGAGCGTACCCAATTCCTGACCGAGGCGATCAATCACTTAAGTCCAAAGCTTCGAAGTACGATATTGCTGTACGGCATCGGAGAACTCTCCGTCAACGAAACGGCTCAGATTCTAGGCACGACGATTTCCGCCGTGAAATCGCGTCTCAATCACGCTCACCAGAAATTGCGTGGAAGGATGAATCCTGGACTGCTGCAGGGGAGGCTACATGACCGCCCCGGCGGAGACATAGAAGTGCAGAGATACGAGAAGGAGTGCTTCGCCAGACACCATGTCTAGCGGCAACTGAGATAGGCAAATCGCCATTCGGCCACGGCAAAATGAGGCAGATGACAGACGTTGGTCGCATAGGGAACTCTGTGGCGCCATTACAAAAGTCCGCAATGACGCAGGCGTGGGGGGCCGCTGGCCTTGCGCTGATCGCGGGCTACGTGGATTCCTATACGCTGCTGAACTTTGGAGTTTACGCGTCGTTCATGAGCGGCAACACCACGTCTGGCGGACTACATGCTGGACAGGCCAATGTCGCCGCCGCAGCGCATAGTTTGCTTCCGATTCCATTTTTTGTGCTTGGCATCTTCGTGGGGACGCTACTTATGTATTCCGACCGTTGTCCCGGAGCGGCGCGGTCTTCCGCATTGGTTGCAGCGATGCTGAGTATAGAAATTGCTGCCGCCTACTTCGCGTGGCCCGGATGGTTCAGCATTCTTGCACTAAGCACGGCCATGGGCGTAATGAACACATCCATAACCCATGTGGGCGGGCAATCTGTGAGCTTGGGTTTCGTGACCGGGGACTTGAACAATCTGGGCCAGCGCCTCGCGTTGGGAATCAAACGTGCACCCGTACATCACGCGCAAGGCCCATGGGATACTCACTGGATGCGGGCCGCCCTGTTGGCCGGCATATGGACCGCCTTCTTCATAGGAGCCGTTCTCGGAGCAGCATTGGCGGCTCGCTTCGCCATTTGGACCCTGCTGCTGCCCACCCTCATGTTGGTGGTTTTCGCTCTCATGGACCGTGCATCGATTTCGTTTGTCTGAGGCAGCATAGAAATGGGCGGTTCGCCGTGGTCCCGCTTTCCAGGATAGTGGCATTCATTCTGAGAGATACACTGTCCAAATACTGACACCATTCAATTCGTTGGACCTTTCTCACATATACCCACGCGCTTAATTTCCGTCACTTCCTCGTGAGCGCGCCTGTTTTCAACCACTTCCTGAAACTCTTGCGCATTCTTCACGGTGGCAGCCGGCGTGCATTGTCTACAGCGTGAGGTAAGAAGAACTGCTGGGGAAATCATACGCGAAAGTTTGTTGATGCAGTCCGGCTGCTCCGGACGGAAAGATCGGGGATGTGAATCATGTGGATCGTTCGACTTGCATTGCGGCGGCCCTACACCTTCGTGGTTATGGCCATACTCATTATTATTCTGGGTACGCTCGCAATCTTTCGCACTCCAACGGATATTTTCCCGAACATCAACATTCCCGTGGTCAGTATTATATGGAGTTATAACGGTTTAGTCCCCGAGGATATGGCGGACCGGATCGTCAGTGTCACAGAACGATCGCTCACAACAACCGTCGATAACATCGAGCATATCGAGTCGGAGTCGCTATACGGCGTAGCTCTCGTCAAAGTCTTCCTGCAGCCGGACGCGAGCATTCAGCAGGGCATCGCACAGATCACAGCGGTTTCTCAGACGCAGCTAAGACAATTGCCCGCAGGAACGACCCCGCCACTCATTCTCGCTTATAGCGCATCGAGCGTACCCGTCCTGCAGTTAGGTCTCTCGGGCCAAAATCTCTCGGAACAACAGCTCAATGACTATGGCCTGAATTTCATTCGGACGCAGATCATTACGGTGCCGGGCGCGTCTGTTCCGTATCCCTACGGTGGCAAACAACGCCAGGTGCAGGTGGATCTGAATACCACCGCGTTACAGTCGAAGGGTCTGTCTGCACTCGATGTAGTGAATGCTATTAGCGTTCAAAACTTAATCTTGCCCACGGGAACCTCGAAAATCGGGTCGAGGGAATACGATGTTTCCATCCCTAACGCGGCGCCGCAAACGATTGAGGACTTGAACCGCATTCCGATCAAATCAGTTGGCGGCACTACCATTTACGTCAAGGATGTTGCCTGGGTGCGGGATGGGTTCCCGCCGCAGACAAATATCGTGCGCGTGAACGGCCAGCGGTCGGTACTCCTGACGATTCAAAAGGCGGGCGATGCATCGACACTGAGCGTGATCTCAGGCATCAAGGCGATTCTCCCTCGAATTCAACTTTCGGTTCCGCCTCAGCTGCAGATAAGCCCTCTTGCGGACCAATCGATTTTTGTCCGTAGCGCAATCAGCGGCGTTGTTCGGGAGACGCTGATTGCCGCGTGCCTGACCGCCTTTATGATTCTCACTTTCCTGGGCAGTTGGCGTAGCACGATTATTATTGCGACCTCCATTCCACTCGCCATCCTCAGCTCCATCATTGTGCTCAGCGCCATCGGAGAAACGATCAATATCATGACGCTCGGAGGACTCGCTCTAGCCGTTGGAATTCTGGTGGACGACGCCACGGTCGAGGTGGAAAACATCAATCGAAACCGCGAGGCAGAGCCGGGAAAAGAGATGGACGAAGTCGTGCTCGATAGCGCTTCGCAAATCGCGACACCCGCCTTCGTATCCACGCTTTCGATCTGCATTGTGTTTGCGCCTATGTTTTTGCTGTCCGGTGTGGCGCGGTATCTGTTTGTCCCGCTTGCCGAGGCAGTGGTTTTCGCCATGTTGGCGTCGTATCTTCTCTCCCGGACGATTGTCCCGACCATGGCGAAGTACCTTTTACGCGGAGATAAAGTGGAAGCCGATGGATCTCCCTCCAGCCGCAACCCGCTGGTACGACTTCAAAAAGGTTTTGAGAGGGGCTTCGAGAGGTTTCGCGGCAGCTATCGCGGATTGCTGGAGAATGCCCTCCATCACAGGCCTGCTTTCTTGATTGCGTTCTTCGCGTTCTGCCTTGGTTCGCTGGCGATTCTCATCCCTTGGCTGGGTCGGGATTTCTTCCCGAACGTGGACAGCGGAAGTTTCAAACTTCATTTACGAGCCCCCACAGGGATGCGCATTGAAGACACTGCCGACCTTTGCGATCTCGTGGAACAATCGATTCGCAAGCAGATTCCAGCGGCGGAAGTCCACAACGTCATCGACAACATAGGTCTGCCCTACAGCGGCATCAACCTCTCCTACAGTAATTCGGCTCCCGTCGGGACATCGGACGCCGATATTCTCGTGACGCTAAACGCCGATCACCATCCCACCGACAACTACATTCATCAGCTTCGTCTGACGCTTCCGAAAGAGTTTCCGGGCGCGACATTCGCTTTCTTGCCGGCCGACATGGTCGGCCAGATTCTAAATTTTGGATTACCTGCCCCGCTCGACGTGCAGGTTGTGGGGAACGACTTGGGTGGAAACCGGCTCTATGCGGACGCGCTACTCGAGAAGCTGAGATCCGTTACGGGAACGGCTGATCTGCGAATCCAACAGCCGTTTGATGAGCCATATCTGCGCTTCCGAGTCGAACGAACGAAAGCCGAAGAACTCGGCTTCACTGCCCATGACATTGCGCAAAATCTCTTGGTCTCACTGAGCGGCAGTTTCCAAACTTCGCCCACATTTTGGGTTGACCCCAAGAATCATGTCAGCTATCAAATCGCAACTCAAACGCCGCAATATCGTGCAGACACATTGCAAGCGGTTGAGAACATTCCAATCACGGGTACAGATCCGACGACTCCCCCTTCACTCATGGCCAGTTTAGTTTCCATGCAACGGGGTGCAGGCATGGCCGTGGTTTCTCATTACAACATCGAACCAGTGATTGACATTTTTGGATCGGTGACTGGGCGGGACCTGGGCGGCGTGGCAGGCGACATGAACAAGATCATTGATAGTACGCGGCAACAATTGCCTCGCGGCTCGCGAGTCGTCGTTCGTGGACAAGTCCAGACCATGCAATCGTCTTACATCGGCCTTCTTGGCGGATTGGTTTTCTCGATCGTGCTCGTTTACCTGCTTATCGTAGTCAACTTTCAGTCCTGGCTGGACCCTTTCATCATGATATCCGCTCTCCCCGCAGCACTCGCCGGGATTGCCTGGTTCTTGTTCTTGACGCATACGACGCTTAGCGTGCCCGCCCTCATGGGAGCGGTCATGTGTATGGGCGTCGCAACCTCAAACAGCATTCTAGTTGTGAGCTTTGCTACGGAAAAAATGGAGGCAGGAAACGATTCCGTTAGCGCTGCGTTGGAGGCAGGTTTTACACGTTTTCGGCCCGTGTTGATGACCGCTCTGGCGATGATTATTGGCATGGTGCCAATGGCTCTGGGACTTGGAGACGGCGGTGAACAAAACGCACCACTAGGTCGGGCGGTCATTGGTGGACTGATATTCGCGACGGTCTCGACACTTCTTTTTGTCCCGGCATTTTTCAGCGTTCTCCAGCGTTCGCGTCGGCATGCGGCCCCGAGCGGGAATGAGCAGTAAGCAGTAGGAGATGGAGCTACTATGTCGCCCAACAACGATGTAATACGAATCAGCGGGAACTCTCCCGAATTAAATGAGGCGGGCGGAGGGACGCGCACTTACAAAACGTGGCTGGTCGGGTCAATCGCACTGGTCGCGACCGTTGCACTCTTGGCATCGGGGATCTGGTCTCGCATTAAAGCGAACGCGAAGCTGCGCACCGAGACATCGCAAGTAGCTCTCACTGCCGTGTCGGTCGTGCAGCCGGAACGAACAACTCCTGCACAGGAAATCATTCTTCCTGGAAACGTGCAACCGTTCATTACTTCACCGATTTATTCGCGTACGAATGGATATTTGCAAAAGTGGTATGTCGACATCGGAGCGCATGTCACGCAGGGGCAATTGCTTGCCGTCATCGAAACTCCAGAAGTTGATCAACAATTGGAGCAATCGCTCAGCAACCTCAATACCGCGAAAGCAAATCTCGCGCTCGCCGAGATTACCAAGAACCGTTACGAGGGATTACTGAAATCCCACGCCGTTGCTCAGCAGGATGTCGACAATGCGGTTGGCAACTACAACGCGAACCAGGCGACTGTTCAAGCCGCCCAAGCCAACGTCAAGCAGCTTCAGGCGCTGCAGTCTTTTGAAAAGATCTACGCTCCTTTCGATGGCGTTGTAACCGCTCGTAACACGGATATCGGCGACCTGATCAATTCTGGCAGCAATGGCGGCGCGAAAACCGATCTGTTCCACATCGCGCAACCCGGCGTCTTGCGTGTTTATGTAAACGTGCCAGAGGAATACTCGCAAGGCGTGAAAGTCGGCATGACAGCAGATCTTGCTCTCGCCGAATTTCCCGGCCGCAGATTCCAGGGAAGGCTGGTACGGACGGCCGACGCCATCAATGTGACAACGCGGACTTTGCTGATCGAGATAGATGTAGCCAATCCCGCGGGCACGCTGCTCACGGGATCCTACGCAGAGGTCCATCTGAAGGTTCCATCTCAGGCCTCTACTTTCCTGCTTCCGGTCAATACCCTGATATTCCGTTCAGAAGGATTGCAAGTGGGCATCGTCAAAGACGGAAATGTAGCACTTCAAACTGTAACTCCTGGGCACGATTTTGGGGATCAGATCGAGATCGTGGCCGGCCTCAAGTCAAACGATCAAGTCATTATCAATCCGCCGGACTCAATAGTCTCGGGTCAGGAAGTCCAAATCGTTCATGGCACTTTGCCGGGAGACGCCAAATGAGCCGCCTCCTAGACAATATTTTCACCGGAAACAGCGGGAAGTCATCTTGGCTGAAGGTCCTTCTTGCACCCGTTGTCCTCTTGTTCGGATGCGCGGTCGGGCCGAACTACCATACGCCAACGGTCGAGACTCCTCCGGCCTATAAAGAAGCCGCTGATTGGAAACCTGCCCAGCCGAACGACCAAAATCTAGGGGGCAACTGGTGGACGATTTTTAATGATCCGGAGCTTGATAAATTGGAACTGCAAGTCAATGTTTCGAATCAGAATTTGATCGCCGCCGAAGCTCAGTACCAGCAGGCCCGAGCCGCTCTTCGCTACAATCGCGCTGACTACTACCCCACCGTGACGGCCGGCCTTTCGGGGACTCGAGAGCGGGTGTCATCCAATCGACCGCCTACGAGTTCGGTTTTCGATGGCATTACCTACAACGACTTTGTGCTGCCCGTCGACGTCTCCTATGAAGCCGACGTGTGGGGACGTGTACGGCGCACCGTGGAATCTTACCGGGAACAGGCGCAAGCAAGCGCCGCAGATCTGGCGACGGTCAATTTGAGTTTGCACGCCGATTTGGCAATTGATTATTTTGAGGCTCGCAGCCTGGATGCTGAGGAACAGCTTCTAACCTCCACAGTAAAACAGTATGAGGATGCCCTGGAATTGACTGAAAGCCGCTTCCAAGGTGGATTGTCCTCGGAGGTGGAAGTTCAGCAGGCCAAGACTCAACTCGATACCACTCGCGCGCGGGCCATTGACGTAGGTGTCCTCCGGGCGCAGTACGAGCACGCGGTTGCAATTCTCATAGGGAAACCTCCCGCGGATTTGAATCTTCCTCCGTTGCCTCTCACCGCGCCACCTCCGTCAATCCCTGTCAGCATGCCTTCGGAACTTCTGGAACGGCGTCCGGACATCGCTGCTGCGGAGAGGCGCGTGGCAGCCGCCAATGCCCAGATCGGGGTTGCTAAGGCCGCCTACTATCCGGTCATAGGCCTTACTGCTGGAGGAGGATTTGAAAGCGGCAGCATCACGACCCTGCTGAACGGACCAAGCGGGCTATGGTCTATCGGAGCGTCAGCTCTGGGCACGGTTTTCGACGTGGGAAGACGCCGTGCACTGACTGACCAGGCGCGCGCGGCCTACGATGTTCAAGTCGCTGCCTATCGTGAAAGTGTGCTCACCGGATTCCAGCAGGTGGAAGACAATCTGGCCGCTTTGAAAATCCTGGAGAACGAAGCCAAAGTGCAGGATGAAGCAGTGACGGCGGCACAGACTTCGCTGGATCTTTCAAACACGCGCTATACAGGCGGAGTCACCAGTTATCTGGAGGTGACCATCGCCCAAAGCGCCGCGCTTGCGGATGAGGTGACGGCGGTGAACATCTTGGGCCGCCGCATGGCGAATACCGTCTTGCTGATCCAGGCTCTTGGTGGCGGGTGGGATCGTTCCAGCTTGCCACAGCGGCCCGAGTGCTGCGGCAAACTGGTGAGTAGCAATTCCAATTGATAATCGGGATCCCAACATCTCGAATAAAACCAAACAAAGGAGAAACACAAAATGTCAAAGGAAGCCGCAACTCAGGCCAAGGAAAAACCACAAGCAATACACGAAATACCAACTGACCTTAACCGCGAAGGTGTCGCCGAGATCACAACCGCCCTACGTCGACTGTTGGCCGATACATTTACACTGTACTTGAAAACCAAGAATTTCCACTGGCACATGACGGGGCAACACTTTCGGGACTACCACCTGCTGCTCGATGAACACTCTGAACAGATCTTCGCCATGACCGATGATATTGCCGAACGTGCGCGCAAGATCGGGGGAACCACGTTGCGCTCGATCAGCGATGTCTCACGGCATCAACGCCTGAAAGACAATAACGACGAAAGCGTCGGCCCAAAAGAAATGCTGGCAGTCCTCTGCGCCGACAATCAGGCACTGACGCGCTATTTTCTATCCACACACGAAACTTGCGAGAAATACAATGACGTGGCGACCGCGAGTCTAATCGAGGTCTGGATTGATCAAACCGAGCGCCGCACGTGGTTTTTGTCGGAAATCGTGGATAGTCTCTGACGGCCATCTAATCGAGGACATTCGATCATAATTGCCCGAAGCGGCTATGCGGGCTTGTTCTCAGAGGAGGCGTCGCGCGGAGGCGAATTGCGACCCGAATACGATTATGCGCAGCCGTCAGGCATTGGGCCCATCACCTTCGGCATGTCGGGAAAATAAGCGCGTTGGTGGAAAAGCGCCAAAGGAGGCTCGACTTGAAAGTGGGAATCGTCGGAGCAGGCGGCGTCGGCTCCGCTTGTCTTCTCTCTCTTGTCATGCGCGGAGTTGCGTGCCAGGTCGTTGTGCTGGACAAGAACCACGAGCGCGCGAAGGGTGTCGTGGCCGATCTTCAATACGGCGCGACTCTCTCTCCGGCAGTGGAACTGCTCGCCGGCGACTATGCAGAACTTGCCGGCGCCGTGCTCGTGATCGTCACAGCGGGAGTCAACGAAAAGGCCGGCGGGGCCACGGACCGCAGTGATCCAGCCGGAAGACTGAAGCTTCTCGATACCAATGTGGCCGTATACAGAGAAATTGTTGCCAAGATTGTAGCGGTAGCACCGCAGGCGCTGATCCTTGTTGTCACCGACCCACCCGATCCACTGGCCGACCTTGCCCGCGGACTCGCCGGCCATGAGCGCGTACTGAGCACCGGCACTTTTCTCGACACGTTGCGCTTTCGTTTTCATCTCGCGCGCAGGTTAAGTGTGAACCCAATGTATGTCGAGGCACAAGTCGTTGGAGAGCACGGCACGTCCCAGGTTTTCCTATGGTCTTCCGCCCGCGTCGGAGGCAAACGCATAGCCGAGTTGCTTGACCAGAGTGGTCAGTCCCTGGACGAGTTCCGCAGAAGCGTCGAGCAGGATGTCCGCTTCGCAAATATCACGATTATCGAAGGAACCGGCGCAAGCCAGCTTGGGATTGGCGTGGTCACAGCGCGCATTGCCGAGGCAATCCTGCGGGACGAACACGCGGTCATTCCGATTGGATCGTACAATCCGCGATACGGGGTCACCATTTCTCTTCCAAGCGTGCTCGGGCGCGAAGGCGTAAGCCAAATACTGGAGCCTGAAATGTCCGAGGACGAACGGCAGGGATTCCAGCGCAGCGCGGAAATCTTGCGGAATGCGCCGTCACGAATCACTCAATCGCCCGGGCAACGTTCTCTTCGTCAGGTTAGTTAAAATCTAGGTTTTGAATTCAAAGCGGCACGACTTTCGTCGTTGCATGAGGAGATGCACCGATGGGCGAACCGAGTTGAGTGCTGGTCCTGTGGGAACCGGCTGGCCGAGCCTCGCTCTGCGCATTAGAAACCCGCGGCGCTTGCGGGGAATTCTCGACGGAGTATGGAGACGACACGGGTTCCCAGGATTTCGATGGCTCGTCATCGAACTCAGCGATGTAGCGATCGAGTCTGAGAGCAGGCTTGCCCTCCCATACAGGCCGAATCAAGCACTTTCCCTGAAAGTTCAGACCAGTCCCGGTGCTCAACCGCTTCAGCGTGCAGCACGAGACGATCATCGGATGCTTCTTCAAGAAGCCCATCAATACCTGAATGAGATCGACTTTCCTCTGGAGAGCGAACAGTCTTCTCTTCAGCGCTTTATCCGACATAGTTGTGTCTCAGGGGGCGCGTTATGAGACTTCCTGCGCCCAAGGCAAACGCTAAATAGGGGACTAGCGCAGCGTCTTTGGACTGAAAGACATAAAGTCAGCGACAAATGTTACCGAGGCGCCCCGCGCTCACAAAGAAGTGGTGAAGCCGAACGGTCACATCCGTGGTCTAATGTTTGCGACGCCTAAACAGGCTCAGGAGGAACAATGTCCTCTTCTTTAAGCCCCGGTTTAATACCCAGCGCGCCGGATGCCCGCACGCAAGCCTTTCCAGTGTTGACCGCCTCTCAAATCAACCGCGTTCTGCCGCTCGGCAAAGTCCGACAATTGCAGAAGGGCGAAATCCTGTTTGAGCCTGGTGACACGAATGTCCCCTTTTTCGTCCTGCTTTCGGGGAGTATGGAGATCGTGCAGCCTGATCTTACCGGCGAGCGCCCCATTGCCACCCACGCCCGGGGCGAGTTCACCGGAGAGATGACCATGATCTCCGGGCAGCGCTGCCTTGTCCTCGGTCGGACGACAGAACCTGGCGAATTCCTGGAGCTGACCGGCGATGGATTGCGCTCGCTCATCGCGAAGGATGCTGAACTGAGCGAGATCTTCATGAGAGCCTTCATACTGAGGCGGCTTGAGCTGATCAAGCGCGGGCAGGGCAACTTCATTCTGATGGGGTCGCGCCACTCGGCCAAGACCCTGCAGCTGCGCGAGTTTCTAAGCCGGAATGGACATCCCTACACGTATGTGGATCTCGACACCGACAAGACATCGCAGGAACTCCTGGACCGTTTTGAGATAAAGCTCGATGAAATCCCTGTGGTCATTTGTCCTCAGCACGGCGTCTTGCGCAACCCCACAATCCAGAAGTTGGCGGACGGTCTCGGATTCAACAGCGGTATCGACGAGTCGCAACTCCGCGATTTGATTATTGTCGGCGCCGGACCGTCTGGTTTGGCAGCGGCTGTTTATGCAGCTTCGGAAGGCCTGGATACGCTGGTAATCGAGATCGCCGCTCCCGGCGGGCAGGCAGGATCAAGCTCGAAGATTGAAAATTACCTTGGCTTTCCGACTGGAGTTTCTGGGCTCGAACTGGCGACACGGGCTATTACTCAAGCAGAGAAATTCGGAGCCAAAATGATGCTCGCGCATGGCGTAGCCCGGCTCGATTGCGACAGGCGTCCCTACAAGGTGGTGCTCGACAATGGCAACAGGCTCGCAGCACGCTCCGTTGTCATATCTACTGGGGCACAGTACAACAAACCGCGAATTCCCAATCTCGAGAAGTTCGAGGGGCAGGGAATCTATTACGGCGCGACGTACATGGAATCTCAGTTGTGCGAACAAGAAGATATCGTCGTGGTTGGTGGAGGGAATTCTGCCGGACAAGCGGCAGTGTTCCTCTCACAGACCGCAAGCAAGGTACACATGCTGGTGCGGTCAGGTCAGTTGTCAGACACAATGTCGCGCTACCTGATCCAGCGCATCGAACAGAACCCCGCAATCGAAATGCACTTCAAAACCGAAATCGTAGATCTCGAAGGCGATACGCATTTGGAGCGCGTCACCTGGCGTTCCAACGCTAGTGGAGAGACTTCTACCAATGAAATCCGCCACGTGTTCATAATGGCGGGAGCCTCCCCCAGGACCAATTGGCTGAGTGGTTGCCTTGCCCTCGATAATAAGGGCTTCATCCTCACAGGGCGGGATCTGGATGCTGCAACGGAGACCCCGGTTTGGCCGCTGGCCCGTCCTCCACAAATGCTGGAAACAAGCCTACCTGGAGTTTTTGCAGTTGGGGACGTTCGGTCGGGTAACGTGAAGCGCGTGGCCGCCGCTGTGGGTGAAGGATCGATCGCCATTAGCCTTGTTCATCGCGCCTTGGCGGAGCTTTAGAGAGAAAGCCGCTGGTGACGAGGCCCATAGAAGCAGCAATCAGTCGGTTCAGACGGCTCGCGTCTTGATAATAATCTCTGACGTCAGTGTTCGGTGTATGGGGCATTTATTTGCAATCTCGAGCAGCTTAGATCGCTGTTCACCGGTCAATGATCCAGCAAAGTGAATGTCCCGCTCAATTCGATCCAGCATTCCTTCTTTCGTCTCACAGTCGGCACAATCGGAAGCGTGGATCTTTACGTGTCGCAGATTGACAGTGACCTCTTCTAGTGGCCATCCTTTCCGACGAGCGTACATCCCCACGGTGATCGAAGTGCAGGCTCCCAAGGCGGCGAGTAGAAAATCATAAGGCGTTGGCCCCGTGTCCGTGCCACCTACAGACACCGGTTCATCGGCGGTTATCCGATGCGGGCCCGCGACAATTTCCTGTGCGAATCCAGCAGCACTACCTCGGACAACTACACTTCTTATGTCACTCTTTTCGTTTGTCATGGCCGCTTCCTGATGGACATCGCCCATGGAGGCCTCCCGCAGCCGGCTTTGTCCATTATGTGCCTGCCGCGAAACGTAATCCTTATCGCATCGCAGAAACCACCGGCTAGGCTCGCCGCTGGCTTTCATGTTTGGCGTAGCACTCCTGCTCACGAGGCAGGTGCTTCCCTCCAAGCTAGCTACAGTCAAAGGCCTGAAGTCGGAGACGCAGTGAGTTCGGCAACCGATTCGCCATTAACGGTGTGGACGATCAGTCATCTCGCTAGTTCCAAGACTTCTTGCCCAGTACAATCGGGCCGAGTTGTATGAGAGGGTCTGGTCGGAGCCGATGCGCATTCTCGCCCAGCAGTACGGCGTGTCGGGTGTATATGTCGCGAGGGTTTGTAGGATTCTACGGATACCACTTCCGGGTCCCGGCTACTGGGCAAAGAAAAACGCCGGAAAGCAAACGAGAAAGCGTCGGCCATTGCCTCCGCTTCCTAGCGAAATGGAGCAGCAGATCAAGAATTGAATCGTCTCATGGGCGCTCCATCGGGTTCCCGCACGCGATCAATCTGCGTCATGTCTACCGTGAACGGCAAGCTGCCTGGAAGCTTTTGCGCCAATTCTTTCAGCGCATCGGTGCTGCGAGCGAGAAGAGCGACTTTCGCTCCGCGATCAGACAGAGCGATCGCCGTCGATAGCCCTATCCCCGACGAAGCGCCGGTCACAATGAACACGCGACACTTGATTTCCATCGTTTGATCCTCCTTATGTTCGTTCATACACCTTCAGATGCTATACGATGCTCCTGCGACTTCTCATTGCGATGTTGGAATAACCACAGCGGTCATGGGATAAGGACGATCTTGCCCCGGGTGTGCCCCTGCTCTAATTGCCTGAAGGCCGCGCGGACGTCCTCCAGCGGAAACGTCGCCGCAATTGGTACTTCCAGGTTACCGGAGGCGACTAGCGCTGCAAGTTCGGCGAGGACCGCAGCGTTTCTAGCGGTTTGGCTGCCCTCTGACTTCGTGCCGTACTGCTTGGCGGCTGCGAAATCGATGATCGTGTTGATCCGGTCCGGCGCCAAGCCCAACTCGATCGCTAGTTTGACGTACCCGCCGCCGTGGGTGTCGATGAAAGCCTTGATCCGGGCCTCACGCAGCCGGTCGAACAATCCCTCTTCATACGCCACTGGCTTGATGCCGTGTGCGGCCAACCAATTGTGGTTGGCCGGACTCGCGATGCCGATCACTTCCGCCGCAGTTCGTTTTGCAAGCTGGACGGTAATCGATCCAACGCCGCCAGCAGCGCCCGACACCGCGACTGTATCACCTGGCTTCAGGGACACGGCGCGCACTGCGGCATAGGCTGTGCTTCCGGCAACAGCCAACGAGCCGGCGACCTCCCAGGAAACGTTCGCTGGTTTTCGCGTCAGGTTTTGCGCCTCCGCGACCACGTACTCGGCGTGGCTGGCGCGCCGGTCGGTGAAACCGCAGACTTCGTCACCGGGCGAGAACTCCGCGACCTCAGAGCCGACCTTCGCCACGGTGCCGGCGAAGTCACTCCCCTCGCCCGACGGAAATGTGGCAGGCCACATGGCGTGCATGAGTCCCTTCCGGATCCCCGCCTCCCCTGGGTTGATTGACGCTGCCTTGACTTTTACCAGCACCTCTCCATGAACTGGCTCGGGCATCGCGACGTCGGCTACCCGCAGGACATCAATATCGCCGTAGTTATCGAATCGCACAGCCTTCATTTCCACTCCTCCTTACCGGATTTGTTGTTTAGCTTAGCAGATCTCGCCTCCCGAGCTCGCGGGCGGTCGGAAGGATCGCGTCCTCGATGCCGCGAGAGAACAGCGAGTACTCGATCTGCAAATCGCTGATCGCTTTACAAGCAGCGGGTCACTGGTCGATCCCGGTCACATCCATCAACTGGCCAACGACATGCCGCCCCCATAAGAATGCCCAAGATCATGCCTGCTGCAATTCTTGTCACTTCGCAGCGCCACAGAAAACTTCCTAGCGCAGGCTCGCTTGCTTAGGTAGGAAAAAGGGTCATTCCCTTTTCGGAGGGCTCACCCCCTCGTTTCTTCCTTCACTCGCCTGCGCCAAAGGTCTTGGAACATCTCCACGGTTGCATGGCCATACCCGGCGTAATGGTTGCCCGAAGGCACAGCCCGGCGCGTGATAGAATTGATAAATGGACACCACAACGGTCAGGCGCAAACAGATTACGTGCCCGAATTGTGGGAAGGAACAGCTTGTCCAATTGCTCGCCGTCCCCGACAAACCTGCCTTAGTAATACGCAAGCAAACGGTGCGGTGCGTGAGCATGGAATGTAATCGGGATTTCGACTTGCTGGATGAGAACAGGATAGTTTACGACCGATTCGCTGCTTGATGCTGGTCCCGCCCGCAGGGGTTTGAACGCCCACCGTCCTCCAAGAATTCTGTCACACATTTGTCACACATTTAGGGTAGAATCCTGCCGTTGAGGGTTGCGAAAGGTTGTAGAGGGTTGTCATGCAAACCTCGATAAGTGGTTGGAAAAAAAGCAATTTTGACAGTTTAACTGTAGTTTTTAGGTTACTTCTAGACGAATCCAGGCCTCCCAGCCAAACTTTTAGAATCAGCGGCTTAGAGATTTTACTAGGGCAATTCCTACCGATATTCCCTCGATATTCACTGTTTTCACCCAAAGCCAGTATTAAATCTCAGGGGGAAAACAATGGCACGCAGAGCAGAACCTATCCTTTGGATGCTAGTCAAGCAGGGTGACAAGCGCAGATCGAATACTTTGTGTGGAACTGCATCCCGATCGGCGCTACCCGTGCCCGTTTTGGTGCAACTTCCCGGGGCATTGTCACTCGCCTGATCTTCGCGCAGAAGCGTGAATTGGCAATCGCCACGATCTGGCGTCTCGATTTATACTCACAATGGCGACAGCTTTGAACAAAATCTACCTGCGAAAGTAATCAGCATGCCTACGCGATACGACGCAATCGTTATCGGCACCGGAGCGGGGGGTGGAACTCTCGCGCTGCACCTCGCGCAGGCCGGCAAGAAGATTCTCATCCTTGAGCGAGGGCCCTTCATGCCCCAGGAGAAGCTCAACTGGGACACTTCCGCCGTTTTCCTAGACAACCGGTATCACACCAAAGAAGTCTGGCAAGATAAGAACGGCAATGAACTGCACCCGCAACAGTCTTACTTCGTGGGCGGACAGACCAAAGTGTACGGTGCTGCCATGTTTCGCATGCGCGCGGAAGACTTTGGTGCGCTCCAGCATCAGGGTGGCATATCTCCCGGTTGGCCGATCTCCTACGCCGATCTGGAACCGTTTTATACCCGTGCCGAAGAACTCTTTCACGTTCACGGCGACCTCGGCTCAGCTCCCGCCGTACACGGCGGCTATCGTAGCTCTTTTGATCCCACCGAACCTTTTCACTCCAAGAAATATCCATTCCCTGCACTCGCCAATGAGCCGCGTATGCAGTCCATCGAAGACAGTGTGCGCAAACTGGGTATCCATACATTTCCCATCCCACTCGGGCTCAAGCGCGACGAGGCCCTGCCCCTAGAATCTAAATGCGTGCGCTGCGATACTTGCGACGGTTATCCGTGTCTCGTACATGCCAAATCCGATGCTGACGTCAATTGCATCCGTCAGATCCTGCACCTGCCAAATGTGACCTTAATGACAAACTCGCGGGTCACGCGCCTGCTCACAAATGCGAACGGAACAGCCGTCACCACAGTCGAGGTTATTCACTCTGGCGCGAACTACAATGGCGTCACCTCCGACAACTTTGCTCCTCCCTCTACCGGAGGGCAGACCGTGAACTACTCCGCCGATCTTTTCTGCCTATGTGCTGGCGCGGTTAACTCCGCAGTGGTTCTCTTGGCATCCGCCAATCACAAGTATCCCAACGGCCTCGCCAACTCCTCTGACCAGGTGGGTCGAAATTTCATGTACCACCAAGCTGATGCTCTGCTTGCTGTCTCGACTGACCGAAATGAAGACTCCTACACCAAGACCTGGGGCACAAATGACTTCTACCTCAAAGATAGCGATCCGAGTTACCCGTATCCTCTGGGTCAAGTCCAACCCGTCGGCAGTTTCCACTACGAAATGATGAAAGGCGATGCGCCACTGCTTACTCCCGGCTTCGTCCTCGAAACGATGAAGCACTACGCTGTACCCTGGTGGCTGATCACCGAGGATTTGCCCGACTCGGACAACCGAGTGACATTGCACAACACGACGCCGCTCTCCGTCCAAAACAGCCAGCCAGGGCCGGGCGGCCCGCATCCCTCGGGAGACACCGGCCATACGAACGAGTCCGAAAACGTTTCTGACAACGCTCCTTATCGCATTCAGCTCTCCTATACGCCCAATAATGTGGAGAGCTTTGAGCGCCTCAAAAACCGGTGGGTCGACATTCTCAAGAGAGCTGGCCACGCCGCCACGTCCGTGCCGCTCCACGCCTATTTCAAAAAACGCATTCCCATCGAAGGCGTAGGTCACCAGAACGGAACTTGCCGAATGGGGACAGACCCGTTGTCGAGCGTCCTCGACCCGAACTGTAAGACCCATGACTTGGACAATCTCTACATTGTCGACGCTTCCTGTTTCGTTTCAGCGAGCGCTGTAAACCCATCATTAACAATCATCGCCAATGCCATACGAATTGCTGACCATCTATTGTCAGAGCGCCTCAAGTAATGGCTGATATGTCGGCGCGCAAACTCAGTCACTCGTCGTGGTACAAAAACTCCAGCAGGTCAATCTTTGAATTGGCGGAGCTGTCGTTGAAATCCGGCGCGATTCGGTGAGCTTAGAACTTCATGCGCTGGAAGAGCATTGCGACAGGGAATGAAAGCAGGGAATGAAAGCAGAGATAGCATTGACTACGCCCAACACGCCATCGATACCGACCGGCAACGCAATACCCTCCACGCTCGAACGTCCAGGTGCAGCGCGCTTCTGGCTAGCGGTTGTTCTTACCGGCGTCGGTACAGGAGTGGGCGCAGCAGCTTTGACTCGTCTCCTCGAGGTCGTGCAACACCTTGCGTGGAATGGCTCGGCCACCAACATACTGGACGCAGCCGAGCATGCCGGTGCGTGGAGGCACATTCTTGTATTGCTCAGCGCCGGACTTGTAACTGGCGCGGGACAGCTCATCCTTAAGCAACTCTCAAGCGGGAACGGTATCGATACGACGGCTGCCATTTGGTTCCATGCCGGGCGGATGCCCGCGTGGCGCACTTTGGGCAGCGCTGTGCTATCGGTACTCATTGTTGGAATGGGCGTATCGCTTGGCCGCGAGGGTGCACCAAAACAGGCCGGAGCAGTGTTCGCCAACTTCTTCTCCGATAAAGAACGGTTGTCGGATGAACAGCGCCGACTGTTAGTGGCCTGTGGCGCAGGGGCTGGAATGGGCGCGGCGTACGGAGTTCCGCTGGGAGGCGCACTTTTCGCACTGGAGGTAATGCGCGGGAGGCTGGCACTTCGCTACGTGCTGCCAGCCATTTTTGCTTCTGTGATTGCCACTGCTGTGTCGTGGCTTGCGTTGCCTGACGCGCCTACCTACATCATTCCGGCTTATACCAGTTCCGCCTCAATTGTCGTGTGGGCAATGCTGGTGGGTCCCATCGCAGGCGCTGTTTCTGTCGGCTATGTTCGAATTGTCAGCTGGGCCGATCGGAATAGGCCGAAGGGGTGGCAGCGACTGGCAGCGCCAGTGCTAGGACTGGGGATGCTTGGGGCGACCTCGATCTGGTTCCCGCAGATTCTGGGCAATGGCAGGGATATCTCCCAGTTGGCATTCACGAACCAGGTGGCGCCGATGTTGCTGTTGACGCTGCTTCTTCTGAAGCCCGCCGCCATTGTGTTGTGCATACGCAGCGGAGCGCCCGGCGGGTTGTTTACACCTTCGCTCACTGTGGGCGCGTTGCTGGGCGCTGTTCTCGGCCACGCTTGGTCATGGCTCTGGCCCGGTGTTCCCCCTGGACTGTTCGCTGTACTTGGAGCTGGAGCTGTTCTAGCAGCAACCACGCAAGGCCCAATCTCAGCAGTGGTCTTGATGATGGAATTGACTGGCCGCTACCGATCATTCATCTTGCCGCTGCTGCTGGTTGTTGGTATCGCAACGCTTATTGCGCGGACCATCGAACCTCGATCAATCTACGACGCACGCCTGACCGATGAGGAGGTTGAAGCCCGGCAGAAGTTACGCGAAGAAAACTCTCAATAGCTTTTGATTGCAGGTCCTTATCACCCTGCAGATTGTGCCTGCGGAGAGCCTTTAGGCAGACTTACCTCAAGGAATTCATTCCCGATATCCGCAGGGACCGCGGAGGGTAAGCGCCCTAAACTACCATCCACCCGCGCGAGCAAATCCTCTCGTACGCGCGCCTCCGCCCATCTCGCGATCGCCGGAAAAATCAGTGGGGCGCAACCGGAGTCGACACACCCGGTACCGCTCCTCCGGGAGGCACCTCGTCAAACAATTTGCGCCGCTCGCTTGCGGAAGCAAGCAAGAAGAAAACCACCACAAGCACCACCATAAGAAGTGCCGCGCCAAGCTTGTACCATACTGGACTTAGTGGGTGGTTTGGTGCTGCGTTCGGAGGAGTATCCATAGCATTAATCTCCATCACAGGTGCGATAAGGCACGGTCGCTCTTAGTTGCATAACTCTTTTGGTCCTTATCGAAGCAAGGCGGATGTCCGGCTGCTAGTCCATTTCCTCGCATATGCAAATTTTAAGAGCAGTTGAGCATCGATATCTGTCACTTTTCGGACATTTTTGGAATTTGCCCGGCATTGCCCGGCGCGGCGGCGCCAGAAAACGTAGCAATCACGAATATAAGCGACGCTCTCATGGCGTAACAAATGCCACGACAAAATCAGGAGCGAGAAGCGGCATGATTACCGTACCACTCTCCAATGCCGTGAATGCACCGACCAGACATGCCGTATGAGAACCAATCAGTGTAATAATCTAAAATGTAACAACGACATCCAGGCGGCATGGCGCTTTGCGAGTGAGCTTTTTGCATGAGATCTTGATGCCATGGAACTCGTAGCCCGGCATCATTCGGTGCCACGACAAAGGCGGTTTTCAGTCCCCCGCTATGGCCTGATGGTGCCGTTCCGGTTGAACCGGCCGCCTGCATGGAAGCGGTGACGCACCATGCTTTGGGCAAGCAGAAAAAAGATAATTGCCAAGACGACTATAATCAGGAACTTTCCTACTCCGAACTCTGGTGGCTTTCGTCCGGCAGGGGCGGTCGTATTCGAGTCAGTCGTCATCGGGGCTGCCTTTCTGAAATGTCAGGCGCCTGCCAAGGCATTGCCATTCATATGTTTCGTCATTTTCCGCGCCGGCGTTCAGACTGTGCCGCTCCTAAGGAACTCAGTCTAATGCTTTGATGGAATCAACGTGAATCGCCGTGTCCTTCCGCTCCAAGGTTCCTTCGATCTCGACCTTCTTTTCATCGTATTTCTCGGCTTTTCCGTTGTCATCCAGGAAGTAGTTCATCTTTCGGGTTTGATCATAGATGATATGTCTATATAGCTGGTCCATACTGTCATAGTCAATTTCGGGATTCCTTGTAACTTCACCGATGAATGTTTCTTTTCGGGGCTCGGATCGTTGATGCGCAGTTGTTAACTGAATGCTTGCATGGGTGGTGCCGAGCCCGAGAAAAAGCACCACCGCGGCCAAAAATGAAAATTGACTCTTCATAAATCACCTCCGGTGATCGCGACGATTTGCATCGTCAGACTCGGACAATTCGCAACGGACAGGCTCGAGGTGTTCGCATTCAGCTTCTAACCTGATTTTGAATCGGACCTCGAGGTACCGTTTCGATTCCGAACTGTCAGCACTATTGTATTTCCTCAGATCCGTTTGAAAATCTGTTTGAATCCCATATTCGTAATCCGTCTCTCAAGTGCCTCGGCTTTTCCTGTCAATCTCCAAGTTCTGAATTCGGATGGGCTTTCGGGAGCCGCACCTCGAGCACATCGCGCCTGATATCGGCGGAGACCGCAGCTGTGTCTATTTCCGTGGGCTGGCTGACAGAAAAATAGAACCGCTCAGCATGCTGCGATCCCTCTTGCGGTCTGCTGGATTCCGTGCCTTCGTCGCAGGATAACCCGCAAATAGTTAAGCGGCGTGGCTCTGCACTGATTTTCAGATCTTCCGGGCGATAGCCGGTTACGATAGCGAAAGCAGTGTACGCATCGCCAGGATCTCCCATTTCAATCGTTATTGGATGAAATATTTCCGATTCAGCCCGAAACCAGTCGTCACTATCGTGTCCGTGTTCGCCACCGCGGTGATCAAAGAGTTCATAAGCGCGCCGGGCGACCAGATCGAAAACGCTTTTCATGCGGCGATCGATTTCGTCCTGAGAAACGAATAAGTTATTAAAGTCAGATCTCTTCATCTTAGTTGCGGCTAATGATTGTTGTCTCACGCGTTGTCCTCTCCTTTTCATGCGACATTAGGGACTTTGATTGCATCCTGGAGGGAATCGGCGAAGGTCCTCGTCCACCGGGTTGTTTATCTATCGTGCTGAATACCACGCTACTGATAGCACTTCGGATTCCATTCGATGATCATCAACGACAAAACAGGCGATTGGTTGCAAGGAGGTATTGGACGAGCGACGCATACCAAGAGAACAAAACCGATTACTAGACCCCTTTTCATGGTTTGATGATACGCCCTTGCACCGCTCCCTTTGCGAGGTGGTTCAGGCAGTTCCGAAGGAGTAATGTCTGCACTGCAGGGGTCTCACCGATCAGAGTAACCAGCCGCCCACAAATTGGAAGCGGTCTCAAGAGTTCGATCCTTTCGTCAAAATGAAAACCCTGGACACTTGCGTTCAAATCCTGACCGGTACCAGAAATTCATCATAAAATGCACTGAATCTTTTATTCCTTAATCTCGTAGTCAACCATTTTCTTGTAAAGGAGGCGGCGATTAATCTGCAGGCGGTTTGCGGCCTCCGTTTTGTTTCCCGCCGCTTCCCGGAGCGCATCTATAATCAAACGCTTCTCCAATTCGGCAACGGACTTGTGAAAGGGGAGAGAGAAAAGGTCAATTTGCGCTTGGCTTGAACTTCCGCTCTGTCCAGTCTCGACTCGGGTGGGAAAGTGGTTAGGCATTACGACACGGCCCCTAGCCATCACGACTGCTCGCTCGACCATATTTTCGAGTTCGCGGACATTTCCAGGAAACGAATATGCCTGTAGCATGAGGATTGAGTCGTCTGAAAAGCCGACGGCAGGAATGCCGCGCTGTTCGCTGTAGCGCCGCAGGAAATGTTCGGCCAGGGTTACGATATCCGAGCGGCGCTCTCGCAGCGGCGGCACGGAGATACGTACGACATTCAATCGATAAAACAAATCTTCGCGAAAGAGCTTTTCGGCCACGGTGGCTTCTAGATCGCGATTGGTTGCCGCCAGAACACGAAAATCCCCCGCAATAGTTTCAGTCCCACCTACCCGCTCAAATGTCCGCTCTTGTAAAACCCGCAAAAGCTTCGCCTGAAGGCTCGGCGAAAGTTCTCCTATTTCATCAAGAAAGATAGTTCCACCTTCGGCTAACTCGAAGCGACCGATCTTCCGAGCAACGGCGTCCGTGAATGCTCCGCGTTCGTGGCCGAATAATTCCGACTCCAGCAGGTGTTCAGGCAGAGCGGCGCAATTGACGACAACAAAGCGTTTAGCCTTCCGCTGACCGTAATTGTGTATCGCTTCCGCTACAAGCTCCTTGCCCGTGCCGGATTCTCCACAGATCAGGACCGTCGAATCATTTTCTGCAACCTTTCCGATCATCTTAAAAACCTCCAGCATTGGCCCGCTTGTACCGATGAGGCGGCCTGCTGGGGAATTCCCGTTATGCCCGACCTTTGACCGCAACTCAGCCACGTCGCGATTCAGCGATGAGTGTGCTAGGGCTCTTTCCGCCGTAAGTGAAATCTCATCCAAGTCGAACGGTTTAGTGACGAAGTCATACGCACCGAGTCGAACCGCTTCTATCGCACTATCGCTGGAACCGAAAGCTGTAATCACAATAACGGGAATCAAAGCGAGATGCGGGTCATCTCGAAGATACCGAAGGATCTGTTCTCCACCCATTTCAGGCATCTTCCAATCGCTGAATATAAGATCCGGAATTGAGTGGCGAAGGATTTCAACGGCTTCAACCCCATCTGCAGCCTCCAATACCGCATACCCCTTCTCGCGAAGAATTTGCGCGAGCGTTCTTCTGAGATTAGCTTCATCGTCAATAATAAGAATAATGTCGCTCATGAGACGTCTATCCTTGCAACTGACTTGTATTCACCGCATCGATATGTAAAGGAATGCTGATGTGCACAACGGTTCCTTGGCCCTGCACGCTCTCGACGCGAATTTCTCCGCCATGCGCCCTTACGAGTTCATGACAGATGGATAGGCCGAGCCCGGTTCCCGACGGTTTCGTCGTAAAAAAGGGGTCAAAAATGCGGTGAAGCGCATCGATGCCAATTCCTTTGCCCGAGTCGTGAAACTCGACGCATGTTTGCCACGCAGTCACTGCAGCATTCATCTCGGATGACACACTGCAGCGTAGGATTCCGCCGGATTCTGACATCGCTTCGATTGCGTTCTGAATCACGTTGTCAAACACTTGTGCCATGCGGTTCTGGTCCACCTGAGTAGGCCTGCCATCCCGGCTGAAGTCAGTGGCAAATTTGACACCCGCGCGCCGCGCCTTGTCGCGAAAACTGTCCAACCGCTGTTGCGCGAGATTGCTCAGATTGATGGATTCCTTTTGAAGGTGCACTGGCCGGGAAAAACTTAGCAGTCGGCTGACCATGCCATTGAGACGTTCGATTTCCTCAAGTGCGACCTCGCATGACTCGTGCATGCTTGAATTGGATCTTGCGCGCTCACACATTTGGATTCGCAATCGGATTGTCGCCAGAGGATTGCGAACTTCGTGCGCGACTCCGGCAACCAGCCGGCCTAATGCCGCGAGCTTCTCTGCATGCCGCAACCTGTCTTCGATTTCCTTCTCCCGGTCTATATTTTCCTTGAGCGAGGCGCCCAGGCGATTGATCGCCTTCGCAATTTGCTGGATTTCTCGGGGGTCGCTGCTGGTTGGAATTTGTGACGAGAGATCCGTCTCAAGGCTTTCAAGTCCGCTTTCGATTTTCCTGACTCCACTTTGCAGGTTACGGACAACCAGTAATGTCAGAACGACGCAAAATAAGGCCGAGATCCCCAAACCAACAGCAATGAGATAGGCTCGAAATCGGTTCGATCCGGGTAGGCTTGTCAGCCGCTTCATGGCCCACGAGCTCCCGACAGAAATATCCCCACGACGAACTTCCACTGCCTCTATAACAATAATCTCGTTTACTCCAGTCAGTACTTGCTCTGAGGGCTTATGCGTAAGGGCGGCGTTGTGGGCGGCCTGAAGTATCGCCGTCCGTGCGTCAGCCGGAATATCTGCCTTGTCCTGCGTGTCCGGCGTCCCGTATCGAGTCGGAAAAGAATAGTCGACTAGGGCGTTATCCGTCATGGAGTAAAAACCACCCTCAACCCCATCCGTAGTCCGCAGGACGGCCCGGGTCAAAAGCGCCAAGACCCCGTCCGAGGAACCCAGAGCGACATTTTGGGGGGCGTGTATTTCATTTTGGGGGACAGGCTGTGCCCTGTCCTCATATTCGCGCGCCAGCGCATTCGCGGCGTCGGATAAATATTTCTTCTCGTCAATAAGGACGGACGACTTCGTGTAGCGCAGGGCGGAGAATGTCGCAACCAGTACGGCGAGAAACAGAACGACAGAAAGCGTACCTAAAAGCGTAATCTGCCACCCAAAACTGAGTCGCGAAAGTGGAATTCTTGAGTGCATTCGCCCGCATCTCCAATATATTTATCAAAACCAAGGCTGCGCGTAACAATTAGCATATACCAAAACAAATGACTCGGCGGCTTATCCACGACTCGTGGACAACAGTGGAAGTGGATGCAGGGCATAGCTCATGGGAGTAACCTTCTTTCTTTTGCCCGTCGCAATATCAGGTGCTGCGACCCTGATTGTCCGCTTCTGAAAGAGGGTCGCCTCGACCTGTTTCTACTGGTCGGGATTTGGATTCAGGCCCCGAGCGAACATTTCCACTGTATTTGCCAGCCTGTGGACGGATGCCTTCACGCACAGCCTGCCCTTAGAGTCAGCGTACGGGCGCTCGCCACGTCCCAGTCGATGCCAAGCACGAAAAAGAGAATAACCAGCAGGACCACCTTTCGAGCCATGGCTAGTGTCCATTGTTTTTATCCGCGAGGGATTGCAACACCTCTTCGTTACTTACGGGGTCTGTGGGCGGCTGCGGAAAATCGTTGGCGCTCAGTTCAGATCGATTGGCCAGGGGCCGTGGTATCCGGCGTGGCGCAATCTCTATAAGGTATGCAGACGCGGCAACCAGCAATATGGCAGCTGTCAGAGCCAATCGGGATGCCAGCAACTCGATCAGGCCCCAGAATGCCGCCGTCGATTCCGCGCGAGATTGTTCCTCCCTAATTTTCGCCCATACCCCCGCTCGAAATTCCTGGCGCGGCTCGCTGATTGGCACCCAGGCTTGGCGGAGTAGGTCCCCAGCGAGCCGAGAATTATCAAGTGCTGCGCGGCAATCGGAGCAATGAGCCAGGTGTTCGTCAACTTCGGAATCGGCGCTCCCCTCAAAGTAGTCCTCAAGACGCGCATCGAACTTTCGGCAACGCATCGGAATTCTCATTTTCCTAAACACCTTTGTCGTTCTTTTCCTGCCCGAACTCGGATGGAAACGCGTTCGTTTCTCCATCCGCTTTCGATATATTTCTACGATCTCGCTCAATAAATGATTCCGGGAACATAACTCAGTTGCACACCGTCACTTCACGGGTTTTCCCCGACTAATTTCCGCCTCGATCAAAACACTCGTACCGGTCTCCATCAAACGCGCTCTCGCCCAATCTGGGGAGTCAAAGTTCCACTTAATGTTCTCGTCAACAAATCTTCTGCGTGCCAACAGATTGCCGTGGGCTATGTCTGTTTGGCTGTCCTCAGACACGGCAAAGTTCACCTTCGTTGCGTCATTCAGACCGGCAGCCGGAAAAGGCAGTCCCGGCGTGAACGCAATGCGGAAGTTATGCGACTGTCGTAAAACTGATAATGAACAAAGTACCAGGTCATCGTGTACACGACGCACATCGAGGCGAACATGCAAAGAGCGATCCTCATCGACCTGATCAATGACAACCTGATCGTTGAGGACACTCTCGATCGTTAGAACCCGCTTCTCGCCGCCCGATGAGTGCAGGATCCACTTCTCACCGACTTTAAGGGCATCCGGCGAAGAATCAACAAGCCATAACTCTGAACCAGGCATGATCTCAGCCACTGTTAAACCTGTCCCGTAAAAGGTTCCGGAATTGGCAACTTCGAATTGGCCGCCGTTTGATTCCTGCATGCTTGTCACAGAATAATGTGCATTTCCAATAATCAGGGTGGTCCCCGGCATCGCGGCAGCGCGTTGATCCAATCCCATCAAGACAAAACCGGATGCGTTAGGCCTGACCATAAACCCTGACTGAACTCCCAAAGTTTTGGGTCGCACGGCGAACTTCCAATTGATCGGCTGCCCGGAGATGTCGCGGAGTCCGATTTGATACATAGAAATGGAATCTTTTTGCGGTAAAAATGCAAACTGGATATTAGAATGATAAGCAGTTTTACCAACACCGCGTAAGGTGTTCACCGTTTCTTCAGAATTGGAATAGATAATTCTATCCCCCGTCGTTTTGTTGGCAAGAATGATCTCGTACCACGGTCTACTGAGTCCGTCGTCAATCAAGGCTTCGATTCGCGAATACTTCGGATCGTCATCTATCCGCTGAACAAAATATTGCGGCACAAACCTAAATCGGACGTTCATCGGCACGACAGGAAAACTAGACAGAATGGCTTCATCGCTTTGGGCATATGATCCCACGGCTACTGTCAGGCACATAAATCCGCATGCCAGAATAGAAAGTCTCAGCCGGCGATTCGCCATGGTTCACCCCCGCGTTTTACCTTCCGGGTCCACAGACGCCATAGATAATCCCTCCTCTAAATTCAATCTGCGAGAGATCCCGTCATATTCGCCGTCCCGCCCGGAAGATTCATCGCATATGACATGACTGTGTTGCGGGGGCAAGAACGGATCTATGCCCTGCATCGCGTACCACTTTTTACAGACATGTTCGGCTGCGTGAGCTGTCACCGCCGCGGCGTGAACAAGGTCAATCGCCTCTTGCATTGCAGCAAATCGGAGCAGAGGGCGGGCCTTTTTCAGTAGATGCTCGCTGCACGATGCAATGTTCAAGGTTTGCTCCTGATCCTCGGAGAGCGAAGTTCCATTTCCCGCAATACGATGAATGAGGGAGAGCAGACATTCGACTCGATAAAACTCTTCTTGCATTCGGATTGAATCATCTAGAGTGGTTTGGTGCTCGGGTGGCAGCAGTACAAGGCTGGGATACAAGAAGTCAGATCGAAGCGCTCTTGAGATGATAATCTCGAGAACTTGGGAGAGCTCCGTTGACGCTGATGCAAATTCGAGCGCACCTTCAAAATCCCCTCCTTCGTAGAACGAGAGTGCCTGCTCGTACGTATGCTTTGCCTCGTCAAAAATGGGACTGAACCCCGGATTGTTTATGCTTATGTTTATAATCTTGACGTATACCAGGGTCGCGTGTATGCGGTGTATACCGTCGTAGGCCTGCCCGATCCCTATCGCAGCATCATTTCCTGTGGTTCTTGGCTGCGCCGCGACGGCGTTTGGCAAAATGGAAGTCGGGCCAAATACTGGGCGCAGAGGATTCTCTCGCTGACATTCGACTTCAACGGACCTTGCATTGGCTGCTGCTAGTGAAATAGCAGAGTGCGTTAGCTGCTCAAAGGTCGTTGACGAATGCGGTTGGTGTTCCATGACTCCCTACCTAGCGGCTCCGAAAGAAGGCGCGTTGGTGTTAATTTAAAATTCATAGAATTGCTTCATGTTTGAGCGTAGCAATCTGGATGCCAGGGGAACCAAAGCCTTAGAATTGCTAAGTCATTCAATTTCAGTGGATTTGATCGGAGGAGAGCGCGATACTTGTGAAAATCTCAAATTAGCGGGCAGAAAGCGAACAAGGACTGTGAGGAATGCGAACAACGCCGAGATTTCCTCCTTTCCTTCTGCTCGGCCCGCTCGTAACTCACTTGGCCCATAGCGACAGATCTGACAGGCTGCGGAAATAGTCAAGCCAGCGGAACAATATATTGTGTGAATAGACTGGCTTTTACGCTATCAACAACTCGACCGAATTCCTGATTCCTGCGCCACCAAGGGACGGCCAGATAAATGCCAGCTAGACCGCGGTTCGTCCATTCCTGTCAGATTCAATTCAGCAAGAACAATGCAACCGGATCTGCTTCTTGCAACTGCGTACAAAGCGAACGATATTCGGGAATGAAGCGAACGCATTCGATCTGAATCTAGCCTCCTATCAGTTAGAGCTCTGTGATTAATCCACGGTGCGCGGATGGTAAGAAAATAAATCCTCGTTCCGGCGTTTGACCATGCCTCTCACTCCATAGGATGTTATTGCAAGATTCCCCGGTACGCTATGACGTCAATCTACACGCGCATCACTCTGACCTTCCTCACGAACAGAATGGAATCGAAATTGCTCACACAGAAAGTCATGCGATCAAAGTAACCATTCTTCAATTCTTTTTGTAGATGGGGGAATTTCTTATGTCTAGTCGAATTCTGCACCGTGAGCTTGCAATCGTGGTGGGTCTGGCGTTAGCACTCCCTATGTGGGCCAAACCACTAAAGAAGTCTATTGAACTCTATTCACTGGCACGAGTGGGCAACACAGCTCTTCCGGCGGGCCAGTATGAATTAATTGTGGACAACAAATTAGCAATAGCAACATTCGAGAAACACAACAAGGTTGTAGCGGAAATCCCGTATCAATTGACGCGGATTGCAAAGGCGTCAACGGACGCAATGGTTTTTGACAAAAAAGGCGAACTCACCGAAATCGATTTTTCCGGAAAATCACAGGCGATCGAGTTCACTGATGACAGTGTATCTGTCTCGCCTGCGCCCAACTCTCTTGGAAACCGCTGATCGTTTGGGAGTATCCGGTTCCAGGCAAAGGAGATTTGTTCTGCGTGTTTACCACGGGCGGTCACCGCGCCCGTAAACTTCAAGCTGGAAACCTCAAGGAGGACTGCATGCCATCCGAAGTCGGATCGGAAATTGGTCATGAGAATGCAAAAGTGATCAGCGTCATTATGGGAGGAGATCGAAAAGCTGTAGATCTCCTCTTCGCTTCAAACATGCCCCAACTCCGCAGGGCAGCCGCGTGGATGTCCCCCAATTCAGACGAATTCGAAGATGCGGTGCAGGACGGATTGCTCTTGGCCTTCCGCAATTTGAATCAATTTCAAGGCCGGGCTCAGTTTTCCACATGGCTGCACAGGATTGTGATCAACGCCTCACTAGGGAGATTGCGCAGGCAAAGATCAAGACCCACAACTTCGATCGATCAAGAGGCCTCAAGCGAAGAAACCTCCTGCATTGCGGACGTGCTGATCGATCCCCGACCAAACCCGGAACAGAAATACATTAACGATGAGCGTTCTCGCATCCTTGCAGAGATGCTTGAAGATTTGCCAACGACCTCTCGGGTGGTAATTCAACTCATGGACATCGAAGGCCTCTCTGAAAAAGAAGCGGCCCAAAAACTGGGTATCAGCCGCTCAGCGCTTAAGGCTCGACATCATCGGGCTCGTCAGTTGATCTTGCAGAAAATGCAGGAACCGCACGAAAGAATGAATGCGTAATTAATCTCGCCGTTTTTTGATTCCCGACCCGCTTCGGGCTGCACTAAATCCTCGGTCTGAAGCGGGCCGGAGTAAGGATCAACACGATAGCAGCTTCGAATTGCTTACGCGCCTCTGGATAGTAGTCAGATTTAGCGGCCATGCCCTCCACCACCTCCTCCACCATGGAAGCCACCCCCTCCCGAGAATCCTCCACCACCATGGAAACCGCCGCCACGCATGCCGCCACCCCCAAAGCCCCTATAGGCGTGGCCACCCCCCCAAACCGGGTGAGGTCCGTAATGCGGACCTGGACCCCAAGAGTGGAAGTCACGATCAAAGTGCCGGTAGTAGTTTCCGCCTCCGTAATAGCCGCCGAACCCTCCGTAGTAAAAAAAAGGCGATTCGCCTACAAGCCACGGTGAGTAAAAACCCCAGCCAAATGGACTGTAAAAGATTCCATCGCCGGGAAGGAAGGTATAACAATCGAACCATGGATCCCACATCCATCCTGCATTGAACGAACCGCCATCAGCGTAGGTGCTCGCCGCGTTCACGTTGGCCTCGGCCTCGTATGCCGAGCGCAGGCTGCTCCAACGATACAAGTCGCTCGTATCATATTGCTTTGCATCGAACCCAAGAGATTTCAGTGGATGTGAGGTGAGATCCAGCTGATGGTTGCCTTTAATGGTAAACCTTTTTCCATTGGAGTGATGCACGCTGGCTTCGCCTTTGAATACACGGACTACACTCTTAGTCGCATCGAAATCGTATAATCCAGTTTTCAAAAGGCGAATGCTAGCCCCGTTCTGGTCGACGCGAAGATCGTTTTCTTTGTGGATTTCCGCGACTTCCACTGTCGCCTCCCCTTTCTCTACTCCGATCGTGGTTTCGCTCAAGCCGGGCGATACCATCTTCACGGTGCTTTGGCTACCAACCCTCAAAAAGACGCCAGGAATCAAAAGCAATTCCACCTTCCCTTCTTCTGTCGTGAGGGTTTGCCCGGCTGACATGGTCATGAAACCTACCGACTTTGAGTTAATCGATTGGCCTCCAATTGACGCCTGCCCCTCAACATAGTTAAGCGCCCCAGGTTGTGCAGGGGCCACCGTCTGGCTGGCCGGAGCCGATTGCACTTGATTCTCCGCCTGATTCGGAGTCGCTCCACAAGTCGAAACGGATGTGAGTGCCGCCACAACCAATAGTCCAACGGCAATTCTTATGGAATTCATAATGTGTTTTTCCTTGTACCTTGCCACTTGCACTCCATACAACGCTTCCCTCGATGCTACGCCCTTGATTGAATCTTCCTTCCCCGATGCCCACCGACTCCTCGCGACGTCTGAAAGTTTCCCGCCGACGAAGTTCGCCGCCACACATGGAGGAACCTCTATTGAGATCAGCCGGGCAGTTTTGTATTTGCAAGGCCAGTGCCAAGCCTTGCGGAATCGGCCATGACTGTAGATATCTTAAATTCATGGCCTTCGAGGCCGGATAAAATATCGACTCGCAAGATGATCGAAAGCTGGGAACAAAGCGAACGTTAATCGTGCACAAAGCGAACACCTGCAAATAAATGGACTAGGAAAATCCCAGTTCCAGTCTGCCGTGTTAGAGTCAACCCGTGCGGCCAGAGATTGCGCAAGTCGTTCAACTGATCCAGCGCAAGGACTCTAAGTCTTTGGAAGAAGCGCTGGCATTGTTGCAGAAAACAGTTTTTTCTTTCAGCATGAAGGTCTGCGGCCAACGGCAGGATGCCGAAGATACCATGCAGGACGTGCTGCTCAAGTCGGTTCCGAATCTTCCAAAGTTCGACAACCCAAAAGCTCTGATGGTTTGGCTTTACAAAGTCGCCAAAAACCGTTGTCTAATGAGCCGTCGCAAAAGCAAATTTGCTCCTAAGGAAGATCTCTCCCTCGAAGAATTGATGCCCGACCGTCGTGAATTGCAAAAGCTATCGGGTAATCCCGATGGAACGCCAGAGACTTCTTTGTTGCGCCGCGAGAATGCGAAGCGTCTCCGGGAAGCAGTACAGAGACTGCCTCCGGAGTATCGGCTCATACTTGTCCTGCACGATATGGAGGAGCTGTCCGACGGGGACGTCGCCGAAATCACAGGCCTCCGGCTAGGGACAATCCGCGTGCGGCTGCACCGGGCGCGACTCTTCGTGCGAAAGGAACTGGCCAAGCAGAATCAGCATCGTATGCTCCGTCAAACTGCGAAACCCTCCGAGAAAACGCACCTCTCCTCACAGCCGGGCCAACGGCGCTGCAAGGAAATGTTCGCCGAACTTTCAAAATACCTTGATGACGAGCTTGATGATTCCCTTTGTGAAGAACTGGAAAAGCACATGGACGGTTGTGAGCCCTGCAAGGCATTCTTATCGAGCCTGGAGAAGTCGATCCAGCAGTGCCGAACGGCCCCAAATGAGGCACCCGACCCGCGCGTCGCCGCGAGATTTAGACGCGAATTGATGGCGGAGTATCAGGGATTAATGAGCAAGATCACCAGACAGGACGCAAGCGAATTTAGCCGAAGTTAGTCCCCCACAAACCCGTCCCAATTCTTTCCGCATTTTCCTGTAACAGAATCCACTTCCTTGCATTTATTTGTGTGGCCCCGAACGACCGGGGCCTGTGAGAGGCGCAAATGATCACCGCTAACGTTATGCTGACTCAACCACTTAAGACAGAGCGACAGTTCGCCGCGACGACCGGCAGCGAACACCACATGCTGCTCGACGACCCCGCCGGAGGCACCGGGCCCAAGCCCATCGAGCTGGTTGCAACAGCATTGGCCGGTTGCACGGCATTCGACGTGGTTACGATCCTGCGGCAGAAGTTCCACCAGAAAGTAACGGGTTACGAAGTGCGAGTGGAAGCCGACCAGGCGGAACGCCCGCCCCAAGTATTCACGGCTGTCCGCATCCACCATGTGGTTACTGGCTTCGAAATAGATCCCGCCGCGATCGAGGAAGCAATCCGGCTCTCCGAGGAAAAGTATTGCTCGGTGGGCGCGATGGTGAAGCAAACAGCTAGCCTGCACACCACCCATGAGATCGTCGAAGAGAAAACGCAATGGCTCGCACCGACTCCGGCAACTGTACAAGGGTGAAAGCACTCAATGAGAATCCGCGGACGACAAGCCGGTAAAAAGAGTCAGAGCCCCCCAACAACCCTTGTGCCATTAGAGGGCGTGTCTCGTTTTGCAGGGAACGCCTTGATGATGTCGCTTCTCGCGTTGGCGACTCCGGGGTTGCTCATCGCCCGGCAGGCACAACAACCTTCTCCCCTTACGCTTCAACAGGCGGTTAGCATCTCGCTGGAGAAGAACCCGGAACGGAAAGCAGCAATGGCCGACACAAAGGCCGCTTCAGCAGGGGTGAAGGAAGCTCGGTCCTTCCTATTGCCGCATGTCACTTTCTCTGAGACAGCCACTCGCGGCAACGACCCGGTGTACGTCTTTGGCAGCGAATTGCGACAGCAGCGGTTCACGACGGCAGACTTCGCGCTGAATGTCCTGAATACTCCCACGCCATACGGCAATTTCGCGACTCGTATTGGCGGAACCTGGAATCTATTTGATTCGTTCGGTAGTTGGCACGCGGTGAACCGCGCGGAGCGCGTGAAGGAAGCCACTGGCCATCAACTAGAACGCACCGACCAGGAAATCATATTCGGCGTTGTGGACTCCTACTACAGCGTGCTGCTCGCGAGGAAGCATCTGGAAGTCGCTGAACAAAGCCTGAAGACGGCGCAGGCCATTCTCGATCGCAGCAAGGACCGTTTTGAAAGCGGCGTCGTCGTGGAATCCGACTACCTGAGCGCCCAGGTGCGACTGGCTACGCGGAAGCAGGAACTCATTCGCGCTCAGAACAACCTCGCGTTGGCACGAGCGCGGTTGAGCACGACCCTGGGCGTCTCGATGGAAACCGAATTCGATCCAACAGACACCCTGGCAGAAACAAGTCTTCCGACAGCATCACTCGAAGAAGCGGAGAAAGAAGCGATGGAGATGCGCCCGGATATGAAACGGGTTCGTTCGCAGGAGGCGGCACAGCAACAGAGCGTGTCGATCGCGAAATCGGCTTTCGGCCCACGCGTCAACGCTTTTGCAGGTTGGGAAGCTGACAACCCAACATTCGTCGCCGGAGGGGGCGGGAGCAACTGGTTAGCAGGAGTTGAGATCCAATTCGATCTCTTCGAAGGTGGAGCGAAGCGCGCCCAGCTTTCGCGTGAGCGAGCGGTGCAGGAGAAAATTTCGGCCGCAAAGGAAATGGCCAGCGACGCTGTCAGGCTCGAAGTCCGTCGCGCTTACTATGATGTGGATGCAGCCCGCCAGCAGATAGAAGTGGCTCGGGCAACGATCGCAGAGGCGCAGGAAAGTCTGCGCATCAATCAGAACCGCTACGACTCAGGACTTTCGACGATTACCGATCTGATGGCCTCCGAAGAGGCCGCACAACACAGCCAGACGGATTATTGGGAAGCCGTCTATCGCTACCATACCGGATACGCGAACCTTGAGCTGGCCAGCGGAACATTGAATCCTCAGTCTCCGGTGGTGACGCCATGAGCGGCAAGTTTCATGCATTCACAGTGGCCTTCAGCATAATTACAGTTTTAAGTGGAGGGCTGTCCGGGTGTTCCAACGAACATCGCGTCGAGCCCGTGGCAATGGAACCAGTAAGGAACGTCCCAGTGATTGTAGCGCAGAAGACGACAGTACCTGACTGGCTGGAAGCCGTTGGAACCGTGCGCGCGGCGCAAACGAGCCAAGTTTCCAGTCAGATGATGGGTAACATCGTCGAGATCCGTTCGCACGAAGGAGACCGCGTTCAGAACGGACAGGTGCTGGCGACAATCGACGACGCGCAACCCCGCTCCGCAGCCGAACAAGCCAAAGCCGCCTTGGCTGTCGCAAAAAATGAAGCGACTGCCGCCGATTCGGACCTGGCACTCGCCCAGGCAACTCTGCAGCGCTACCAGCAGCTTTACGACAAGAAATCCGTTAGTCCACAGGAATTCGACGAGATCAAGGCCCGTTACCAATCAGCGGAAGCACGCCGCGAGATGGCGCGAGCGGGACAGGCACAAGCAAGTGCAGTGCTGACTCAGGCTCAGACCTCGCTCAGCTATACGCGGATTCGCGCGCCGTTTTCGGGCATAGTGACTGAAAAAAGGGCCGATGTGGGCACGCTGGCCTCACCCGGCATGCCCATCTTCACCCTTGAAGACACGCGGAGTTTTCGGCTCGAAGTAACGGTGGATGAAAGCGATATCCGCCTTGCCCATGTTGGGCAAGGCGCCCCAGTGACGATTGACGCGCTGGGGAATAATCAGCTTCCCGACAAAATCGTGCAAATCGTCCCGGCAGCCGACACTGCCAGCCGCAGTTTCCTCGTAAAAGTCGAATTGCCCGTTGATGCGCGTCTCCGATCTGGCCTTTTCGGCAGAGCACAGTTCGTCCGCAGCGAGCGGTCGGCGCTATTGATTCCACGTACTTCCCTGGTGGAGCGCGGTCAACTACAGGGAGTTTACGTGCTCGACGCAAACCAAATAGCGGGCTTGCGTTACGTCACCCTCGGCAGGAGCACTGGAGAACAGTTTGAGGTTCTCTCAGGACTACAAGCCGGGGAGAAAATTGTCGCCGCACCCAGCGACCGTGAATTGGGCGGCAAACGAATCGCAATAGAACAATGAGCGACACGTCGGCCAAACCGAGCAAGCCCACTCACGTCCTGCGACTTGCAGGCCGCATGGCGCATATGTTTATTCAATCAAAACTGACGCCTCTAGTAATCGTGGGGGCTCTCCTGCTTGGAGCTTTTAGCATTCTACAAACTCCGCGCGAGGAAGAACCGCAGATTGTCGTCCCCATGCTGGATGTCTTCGTCCAGATGCAAGGCGCATCCGCCGAAGAAGTAACGCAACGCGCCACGGTGCCCATGGAAAAGCTAATCCGCGAGATACCGGGAGTTGAGTACGTCTACTCCATCAGCCACCCCGGCCTCAGCATGGTGATCGTCCGTTTCTATGTTGGGATGAAGGAAGAAGACGCGATCGTCGAGACCTACAACAAGCTCTATTCGAACTTTGACCGGATTCCACGGGGTGTTTCGCAACCCATTATCAAGGTGCGCTCGATCGATGATGTGCCGATTCTCGCTCTGACGCTTTGGGGCAAGAACTACGATGCTTACCAATTGCGGAGTATCGCGGCTGAACTGGACCACTCGCTGAAGCAATTGGACGACGTTTCTGAGACTGCGATCATCGGAGGGCAGCCCAGGAAGTTGCGCGTTGTCCTCGACACTCAGCGGCTCGCGGCGTACGGCCTAACACCAGGTTCCATTGTCGCGCAACTGGGCGCGGCAAACACGCGCAGTCAAGCCGGTAGCTTTGCTCGCGATAACCAAGAGTTCCAGGTCGAGGCCGGCAACTTCTTTACGCGCCCGGAAGAACTGCAACAAGTCGTCGTAGGGGTTCATGCAGGACGTCCCGTCTACCTGCGTGATGTGGTGGAAAAGATCGAGGATGGCCCAGCGGAACCCGACACCTACGTCATGTTCGCCAGCGCAAAGGGAACAACCGGGAGTGCGACAAATCCAGATTATCCGGCAGTGACCGTTACGCTCGCCAAGCGCAAGGGCGCGAACGCCACGCTCATTGCTGAGAATGTTCAGCGCAAGGTCGATACTCTCCGGGGCAACACGCTACCAAACCATTTGAACGTTACCGTCACGCGCAACTATGGTGAAACGGCCAAGGACAAATCGAACGAACTCCTCAAGCATCTCTTCCTTGCCACGATTTCCGTTACGCTACTAATAGCGCTCGCATTGGGCTGGCGTGAATCGGGTGTTGTGTTGTTGGCCATCCCCGTGACACTCGCCCTGACTCTGGCCATTTTTTATCTCTATGGGTACACGTTGAACCGTGTCACGCTTTTCGCACTGATATTCTCCATCGGTATCCTGGTAGACGATGCCATCGTAGTGGTAGAGAACATCGTTCGCCATTTCCGGCTGCCCGACAATCGTGGACGGCCACTTGCCGATGTTGCGGTCGAAGCGGTGGACGAAGTCGGCAACCCAACGATCCTGGCCACATTCGCGGTAATTGCAGCCATCCTTCCCATGGCATTTGTGCGAGGCCTGATGGGGCCTTACATGCGCCCCATACCGATCGGCGCATCTTCGGCCATGGTTTTTTCGCTGCTCGTGGCGTTCGTGGTTTCGCCCTGGGCTGCGTTGCGGCTGCTGCACCACTACTCCGATCGCCCCGAGTCCGGGCATGAGGCGGAAGGCTGGACCACGCGGTTCTATCGCCGCCTGATGAATCCGCTGATCCTGAAACCCGCGCTGAGATGGATCTTTCTTTGCGGTGTAGTCGTGCTGCTCGTCGCGGCGATTGCGTTCATCCCGCTCAAGTGGGTGCAAGTCAAAATGCTCCCTTTCGACAACAAGAGCGAGTTCCAGGTAATCATTGACATGCCTGACGGCACCACGCTGGAGCAGACGACCCAAGTGGCGCAGGCATTGGGAAGCTACCTCGGTGCACAACCGGAGGTGATCAATTACCAAATCTATTCCGGCACCTCGGGGCCCTACAACTTCAACGGCCTTGTGAGACATTACTTCCTCCGCAGCCAATCCAACCAAGCTGACATCCAGGTAAATCTTCTCTCGCTTAACGACCGCAAGGCGCAGAGCCACGAGATTGCTCGCAGATTGCGGCCGGAACTGGACAAGATTGCCGCTCCCTTCGGCGCGCGCATCAAGGTCGCCGAGGTTCCACCGGGCCCGCCGGTGCTACAAACTCTTGTGGCAGAAGTATACGGACCGGACTACAAGGGTCAGACCGAACTCGCCGCAAAGATCAAGAAGATTTTCCAGGAAACTCCAGGTGTCGTGGATGTGGATTGGTATGTGGAAGATCCACAGAAGAAGTACGACATGAAGGTGGACCTCGACAAAGCCGCTCTGCAAGGTGTCTCAGCTGCAGAAGTTACACGGACGGTGCAGGTTGGTTTGAGTGGAGCCTCAGCGGGCCTCCTGCACGATGCTGCATCTCGGGAAGATGTCCCAATTGAAGTGCGCTTGTCGCGACCAGATCGCTCCGGAATTGAGGATCTAGAAAACCTGAAATTGCCTACTCCCTCAGGCGGACAGGTTTCTCTTCGCGAGGTCACCAGCATCCGGGAGACCGCGATTGATCAGAGTGTTTACCGCAAGAACTTGCGGCCCGTGGTGTATGTCACGGGGGACGTAGCAGGGGAGATAGAAAGTCCGGTGTACGCCATCCTTAAGATGAGCGATGCGATCGACAAAATCCAATTGTCCGACGGCTATCGCGTGAAGCAATACTCCGGCACGACCCTGCCGGAGAGCACTAACCGATTCTCTATGAAATGGGACGGTGAGTGGCACATCACGGTCGAGGTATTTCGTGACCTTGGTTTGGCTTTCGCTGCCGTGTTAGTGCTGATTTATGTACTGGTGGTCGGCTGGTTCAAGTCTTTCAAGACTCCTCTGGTGATCATGGCGCCGATTCCGCTGACGCTCGTCGGCATCTTACCGGCTCATGCGCTGATGGGCGCATTTTTCACAGCGACTTCGATGATCGGTTTCATCGCTGGCGCTGGAATCATCGTTCGAAACTCAATCATTCTTGTGGATTTCATCGAACTACGCCGCTCGCACGGTATGTCGCTGGAAGAAGCCGTGGTCGATGCTGGAGCAGTGCGTTTTCGTCCGATGTTGTTAACGGCAGCGGCTGTTGTCGTAGGTGCGAGCGTTATTTTGTTTGATCCGATCTTCCAGGGGCTGGCCATCTCACTGATGGCAGGCGAGGTCGCTTCAACGGTCCTCTCGCGTATGACTGTTCCTGTTCTCTATTATCTGAGCGAACGTGGTGGCACAAAAGCTCTGCCACCCAGTGGCGAGGATCTCGTGCGTGCGGCCGATTGAAAAGGAGGAAATACAATGACTGTAGAACGCTACATTAGACTTATCGCAGGGGCTTTTGTTCTGGGTTCTCTCGCTTTGGGATACTGGGTGAGTCCCTACTGGTTTCTCTTCACAGGATTCGTAGGATTGAACCTGTTCCAATCGGCCTTTACGAACTGGTGCCCTATGATGACCATTCTTCGCAAGGCAGGCGTCAAGGCATAGGTTGAGTTGATGACTAAGAATTGAGGGAGCCAGGGAGGAATCCACTTTTCATTATCGTCCCCGTGATGAACGTGATTTCGTTGTTAGTTATTGCGCCAGGGACATACAGGAGAAGCCTATGACAATGCTCACTAGAAGATCGCTTGTAGGTCACGCTGCGATTGGTCTTGCCACGTTTAGTGCGATGACTGCGCCAATGGATGCGCAATTAGTCTATAAGTCGACAGACTGGAATATTGCAGACTTCGACCGCTTGATCAAACACCGCGCTCGCGTGAAGCAGGTATTTGACGAGACTCAAATTGGCGGCGGAAGGTTCTTGAATAACATGAAGAACTCGCTGAATGGGTTGCAATTTGGTTTTAATATTGCCGCGGACCAGATCAAAATTGTGTCCGCAATGCACGGTCCCGCCAACATGCTTAGTTTCGATGACTACGTTTGGAAAAAATATCGGATTGGAGAATGGCTGAAAGTGGATGATCCCCTGACGGGACAGCCGGCGGTACGCAATCCGTTCCTCGTCAGCAAGGCCGGTCCGGAAATGCAACGCGTTTCTCAAGATCCCAACGATGAAAACTCCTCTTTCCAGGACGCCAGTATTCAGGCCCTGCAGGCGCGTGGAGTGCGGTTCCTCTGCTGCCATACCGCCACGGAGGAGCAGGCGCGAGCGCTGATCAAACAATATGGTCTTGCGCAGCAACCGGAAGAAATCGTGAAAGACCTGCTGGCACATACCGCACCCGGCGTTCTTGTTGTAGCGGCCATGGTTGCGGCCATCGCCTTACTGCAAAGCGAAGGGCGCTATTCCTATGTCACAATCTAATCGGAATGACCGGCCAGGTTCAAAAAGCATGAGGATCATCCTGCATATTTTCCTTACCGCTGCGACATCGGTTGCATTCGCCATTTCTCTTTTTTCGCAATCCACTCCGCCCTGGAGCAAAGGAAGGAACAATCCGGCCGCGGACAAGGGCTACGTATTCCAGGTTCCGGATGTGGACAATGTGCCTGATCTGCACGGAAATCCTGAAGACGCCAAGCTCGTGCTCTTTATCGGAGGCAATCAGTTTTTCGTTTTGCCGGAGCTGGTCCTTGCTTTCGAAAAACAACACGCGGATTTGCGTGGGCACATTTTCTACGAAACCCTGCCTCCCGGAATCCTTCTCAAACAGATGGAGAGTAACAACACAATTACACTTGGCAATTTTACATTGAGAGTCCAGCCCGACGTTTATGAAGCGGACTTTCGTGTTTTGGCGGACATGGAACGCCAGAACCTGGTAGAAAAACCGGTGTCGTATGCGACAAACGGCCTATCCATCATGGTCTCGGCCTCCAATCCCAAGCAGATCCATTCGCTCCTGGATCTAGCTCGTCCCGATGTACAGCTTTCCATGCCAAACCCGGAATGGGAAGGCATTGCTAAACAGATCGGTGATTCCCTCCGCAAAGCGGGGGGCGAGCCGCTGTTTCACACCGTTTACGAGTTGAAAGTTCAAAACGGCTCCACCTACCTGACGCAGATTCATCATCGTCAAACGGCAATGCGAATCATGAAGGGTGAATCGGAAGCTGGAGTCACCTGGAGTTCTGAAGTTCGTTTTCAGGAGAAAATCGGCAATCCGATCGCGGGTATCAACATTCCACAAGATCAAAACATCACGGCAGTCTACGGGGCAGCTGTTCTGCGCAATGCTCCGCATGCTGAAGCAGGACGCGCTTGGGTGGCCTTTCTCAACACCTCCGAGGCTCATGCGGTCTATAGGGATTATGGGTTCGGTTTTGCGAAATAAATATTGCTGTGTAGCGTTCCCATCGCGAAGCGGTCCAGAGCTTTTCATCCATGCGACCCTTGCCAGGATAACGACACGCTGGCCTGCGTGCCGGACGTGGGGTAAAGCGAAAATGGTAAAACACCGGATTCGGTCAGGGCGCCAGTCTTCACACGACTATCGTCGTCGCGTGCGATAGGTATTCTGAAGAGGCAGATGGAACGGAATCTCAAATGAGCATGGTTCCACTGCGGTGAGTGAAGCAACCGACTACCCTACTTAGGGGCCGCCTCGCCGGCAGTCTCCTCATCTTTTTCTTCCGCTATTTGCCAACTGGAATTGGGGTTGTATTCCTTCATGGCTTTGGCAAGAACTTCGGTTTTGTTCCCGAGGTCCTTCTGATACACGACTCCATCCTCGTTCACGATGAATGTCATTACGCCGGACGACCTGTATTCCGCGGGATAGGCCACAAAGGCGAACCCCCCGGTCATTTTGCCGTTTACGACGTAATTTTTCGCGCCGCCCGGTCCGTGAACGCCCTGACGCGTTAGGATGCGGAAAAAGTATCCGCGGTATGGAGTTAAAGCGCCGTCTTGACTCATGGTATGGTCCTCGGCTACCGCCCACGCGACCAGCGGCCCGATGGGGCTCTGCACTTCGCCCTCGGCAGCTTTCCAATAAAGGCTACTGTGCTGCCCTTCCTCGCTGAAAATTTTCCGGGCATACTCTTTGTGCTCTGTAGAGTGATATCCCTTTTCCGCCTGAACGAGTTCCTGGCAAACGTCAATCGCCGACATTTCATTCTTCCCAATTCGCCTGTACAAAATTTCCTTCTTGCCCGCCTCGGTGTCGAAATACCAAGAATTGCCATTGTTCATGAGCGGTATGGGCGTGGGCCAATTCTCCGCGCCAATATACAAAATCGTGGTTCCATCCGGTTCTTTCACTAGACGATGCATTTCCTGATAACTCTGCACGAAATTAGCGCGGCTACTGGCGTCCTCGGTTTCGTCTCCCGACGAGACGATCTGATTCCCGTCTGTTCCGAGGATGTCCAGCATAGCTTTCTCGTCGTTGCTCTGCGTTGCCATGACGAGTGCGGCACTCGCGTCTTCCGCCGACGAAAATGTCTTCTGGCCCTGTTGCTGCGCCATGGAATGGGTGGGGAAGCACGCCGTTAAAAGGACGGCAACCGCCGCTAATTTAGGAAAATTGTCACAATGAAAACTGTCGAAGCTAAGTCTCATTCTTTGCATAGGGCTTCTCTCCATTTCTAAATTCCCCGATCTGCCAGGAACATAGCGAAACTTCAATTATCGATGCCCGCCACCACCGCCGCCGTGAGATCCTCCGCCGCCACAGCCGTGAAACCCTCCACCACCACGAGATCCTCCACCGCCGAAGCTGGTGCTCCCGCGTGACGAAAAACTCCTTGTCTGTCCGCCATGTTCGTAGCCGCTGAAAGCGCCCGAGCGGACCCCGCTCTGCCCCCGGGGTGCAGCGTATCCTCGAGCAGCCTGAGTGTTTCCATTGAAAGCCCTGGCCGTTGCGCCGGAACGGTTGGAGGCTCCGCCGCGCCCCGCGGTATTCCCGTTCATAGCCCTGTTCCCTGGGCTGCTGCGCGCGAGAGATGAGCCGCGCATGTTGGAAGCTACGCCACGCTCCCCTCCTCCCCGATAGTAATTGCTCCGGTTGTAAAACGTGTTACTCCGGGAGTAGTATCTGCCGCCGCCATACATTGAATAACCGCCACGCCAGTTGAATCCCCAATTATTCCAGCCCCATCCGTAACCGCCGAAGAAGCCAATTCCGAAGCCGTATCCGAATGAGAGGTAGGGGCCGCCGTACCAGATTCCGGGATACGGATACCACCCCGGCCACGGCCCTATGGGACCACCGTAAACCGACCACGGGTCATATGCAGGGACGTAAACGACATCGGGGTCAGCAGGAGCAATGGTGGTCTCCGAGCCTTGCTCCGTTACGGTTTGCTGTGGCGTAGTCTTCAGATTGCCAGCCTGTTCCGCCCGCTGGCGCATCACCTGCACGGCATTCATCACATCTTGTTGCTGGTTGTAGTAGGCGTCGCCCAGAGAGGAGGCCCAGGAGAGGTTCTTGTCCATATTTCCTAGGACGGACGGAAATGCAGTGAGCGCCTTGACACTCGGATCCCAGGGTTGCTGGTCCACAGCTTTACCCAAAGCCTCGCCCTTTAAATCTGGATGTGCTTGCACCCATCGGTCGGCCTCGACGACTTGCTCAGGGAACGTGGACGCCGCCAGGATTTGCGCCACAAGCGAATCCGGATACAGGGCAATCGGCGCGACCAACTGCTGTATCTGTTCGGGAGTCTGTTGCGTGAATGGAGGTGTCTGCGCGGCCTGGGCCGGCGCTTGCGCGTCTTGCTTGGCTGACAGGTTTTGAGGCCAGGCAGCGAACAACAGAGCAAACCACAACAGGGAGACCACGATCTGCTTGTCCAAACGAGGCCTTGAAATCGCTGCGGCACGCCCGAAAATGTTCATGTTCTTGAACCCCCTCTGCGCCTTAATTGCTTGAGGCTTCCGATAGGTAAAAGATGAGCAAGACGCGGTCAAGAGAAGAACCGGTCCAATTCTTGACTCTGAAGGAACGTATCGCACTGCACGAACTGTTCACCTAAATCTTAGGGGAGGTCGTAAGTGGTGGCTGTCTTGTTTCGTACACTTTCGCGGATATCTCAATAGTAGGGAGGCCATTTCGCTAAACCCTTAGGTGTGTAGGAATTCGTTGCTTCTTTGGCGTTCTTGTCTTCATTTCTTAACGCGCGTAGAATTATTTTGCTATCAACCTCGAAGCAATTTAGTGCAACTTAAGCCTAAGGATTTTCAGACTTCACGACATCTGTGGGCATCTGCGATTTCTCCTCAGTGCAGCCTCCCCGATGAGACATCCTCTGATGATCGCGCAGCTTGGTTTCCGACTCATACGAAGCATTGCATTCAGTACAGGTGATCGAACCCTTCGTTGGTTGTAGCATGGTTGCGCCCCTTTCAGAACTTTCGTATATCGCCTGGCATCACCTCAGCCATTGTTTGAAAGCTGGGGGAATTACCACTTCAAAGTCCATTTAGTTGATTGTGGAATCCAGCATCTCGGTAGCGATAGTCAACCACATGACGTCTTCGCGTGCGTGGGAAGCGCTATCGCTGAAGTCAGAATCCAACTCGTCGAAATTGTCGCAGGCGCCGACGAGATCAGAGTCATCTTGCGGCGAAGACGACATGGCGCAGAGGACTTCGTCCCGCGTTGCGAGCCGGTCCGAGCCAAGGGAGCTTTCAATGTCGAGAGACTTCATGAGAGACCTTCCGCGGGAGCGATTGCGTTGCTCTTGATAAAACGCAAACCCTCCATGAACCATGTTGGACGCAAACGCATTCCTAGTCTGTTCCCTTGTGCACACAGCTGTTTTTTCGGCATTTCAGACCCATGGTATGGCATCGAGTTTAGGTTTTACTCAACTGCCACCATGTAGTCTCGCCCTTCCCAGTGGTTCGCGGCCGTCCAGAAAAAGGTAAAGCGAATCGGCGTCTGCTGCGCGTCCGGGATCGGAATATCGACATAATGGAACCCGAGAACTGGAGGCGATGAGGGGTTATCTTCCACCGTATGCCATTCGTCGGTCGACCAGTGAAGGCGAAAAGCGGCTGCAACTTGAATACGAAGAGTGTAGCCTCGTTTGACGCTGCGAGCCTGTCGATTGAACTTCCAGATCTCGAACAATTGGCGGCCGTTGCGACCTCCGAGGTAGCGGCTTGCAACTTCAGGAATCAGATCAAAAACGCAACCGTCGGATACCGACCTGAGCAGCTTGACGTATTCCGCGTGAGCCCACATGAGAGGCATGGCCGAGCCCGTCGGCTGACCAAGGAACATATAAGCTTCCGGCCGGTCGGGCTCGTCCCATACTTGTTCGGGCAATAATCCCGTATTAGAAGCGAACCCTTCGATTGCTCGTATGAACGGCTTTACATTTCGTCCTGCAGCGAGTTCGAAGTGCGCCCTTTCTCCCGTCAGAAGAGGCCAAGCCCGGCCTTTGCCCCATCCGGCGTAAGGGCCTCCATCCTCTCGCTGGCCATAACCATCGTGATTGTAACGATGCCAAACCGGCCCGACCGGCGTGTCCACTTTCAATACCGCATCAATTACCTTCAAAGAATCCACGATCACTGGATCATCGGCTCCCCTGATCCCGTAGCGCACCAGTTGAAGGAAGCCCGCATCAACGATGTCTTTTGCGGGGAATAAATTTTGTGTACCGGCCGGATGATTCTTGATTTCTAGAATCTTTGAGTTTGGGTCCTCCAAGGGATTGGCATTGTCGACGCCCTCCGGCAGAATCCGTATGTAGTGCCGCGTAATCCCCGGGACAAGTGAACCCTGCGTTGTAACGGTCCAAGCTTCGATATGACATTCCAGAAAATCGGCGTAATCCTCCAAGAATGCGGCAACGGCCTCACCTCCTCTGTCACGCGCAAACCAGGCCGCACCAATCAGAGCGGCAATATTGGACGCTAGCGTGGAAGGGGAGTAGCCACTGGCTTCTTCCCAACGCTCCTGCTGAGTGACAGGTCCATGGTGAATTAAGTAAGCGGCTGCCTTCAGGATCATCGGATACGGGTCAAAATCTTGAAAGGCGTTCTCTCTTTTGAGCTGCCAAGCGAGAAGTATCGGAAAAGCGACCTCGTCAAGCTGAATTCCTCGCCAGTACGGGCCGCCATCCACCCAGAAATTTTGGGCAAAACCCCCGTCTAGCTGCTGTGAAACCGCGAGATAAATCAATGCGCGCAGAGGTGTGACACGATCGCCGGCGGCAAGCATCGCGGAAGCGCTGCTGATCATATCGCGGGTCCAGACCAGGTGATATCCGCCATGGTCCTTGTCCCCCTTTGCTTCTCCCCAGGGAATCGAGAGGGAAGCGATAAACGCGCCCGGATAGGATTTGTCTTCGTGAGAGCGAAGCAAACTGAAACTTCCTCGGTAAAGGTTTCCGTTGTCCGTGGAAACATTTTCAAGTGAAAGTGTAGGGGCGCTGGACTGTTCCCATTGCTCCGTGTAAACCTTGCGATGTTCTTGGAAGGGAGTGCCCAGCGATTGAAAGAGAGTTGAAATCGCGCAGTGCTCTGTGTCGCCAAACGCCAGCCCCATGGTGAACTCCCGGTTGCCATCCAGGTCGAGTTCTCCAGTTAGCGCAATGTTGCCGTTAGGGGCCTGATCGAACTCCCAATCCATTTGAAAGTTGCTGGCGAGATCGGTCCATCCGTCACTCCGCCCAACGTAACCGCAAGACGCGCGAGAAAATTGGACCGTACCGCCAAGTGCCAGCCATATTCCCTTTTTTCGTGCCATCAGGATTTTCCGGCCCGTAACCTCGATCACATAGCCGTTATTCTCCCATCCACCTACTTGAAGATGAGGCGCACACAACACATATAGGCGCAGCTTCGAGACAAACGCGTCATTACCAGTAAGTTGCACGTGTTGAAGAACGCACGGGAAATGTGGATCCGCGATGGTTTCCTTGACGATGGTGTAACGGCTGCCGGGATCTGTATTGGTCTGGCGGTATCCGAGCGCGTGGCCGGAAAGGCGCTCGCATTTAGATTTGAGGTCACGCTTCTCTTCATGGAAAAACGTTTTTCCATCCGTGATGAGGAACTGGAGGTCCCGGGTTTGCGGGTGATCCACAGTGGGATAGTAGACTTCAGTGATGACACCGTTCCACAAGGTGAACCAGATTCGGCTTGACGCGGCGTAGGCTGTCCCAACTCCGTCTTTGTCGCCGTGAGTCCATCGCGGCTCGATGCCAGGTTGTCCGAAAGCAATACCTTTGCTGATGAGTTTTGTTCTGAAGCTCCTGGCCTCCGCAGTCTCACTGGGGATGATGGGTTTTGGCGTCTTTTCTACTTTTAAGTGGGAAATTTTTGCAGGCTGTGCTTTCATGACCGAAATCCGCCTCCTTGCTATCGTTTATCTCGGCACCATTGCGCTCGTGTTTTTCGTGCTTACGCCAACGACTTGCATGAGCATACGCGTTCAAGAGGCTACGAATTCTGGATGCATGCGATATCATCGGCGTGTTCTGAATTGCGTCGAGCCGCTGAGGGAATACTGGCCATGCCAACTATGGCAGCGAGTGCTACGATTATTCGTATCGTCGTTGATTGAGCCTCTATCCGCCCGCATGATCAAAGACCAACAAGGGTTTAACTATGCTGCTTCTTCAGATTGCTCCGATCCCCACTTTAAAAACTGTCCTGTTTTGGACAATTTAGACGCGCCTCTGATGGCTCGTCTCTCGTCCCGGTGGATTGACGAAGCCGGTGCACTTTCATGTGCGCTTGGTGCATCTGTCACGCCAGGTGTCCTGCGCTCTTTTATCAAGTCCAGACGAGGAACGGTTTTCTGCAACCCAATATCGTAAGTTGAAGTATTTGATCCGGAGTGTGTGGGGTACCGGAACACAAATTCAAGCGTCCAAACTCAATTTGGCACGTGCAATGGGAATGTTATGGAAAGGCTACTGCAATTTCTGCGGCTACGATAACGGTCTCGCGGACGAACTCGCGCCCCGCCGGTAGCTTTTCCGCTGAAGTCAAACGGTCGAATATTGCAGCGGTATTGGGAGAACGACACACGCGAAGGGGACATCATGAACCTCTCTGCATGGGTTCTAACACGCTCAGCACCGGGATGTGCGATCCGCGAATGATCGCATAGCCACTGCCGTTCTCACCCAAATGACCGCCTGAAGGCATGTGCCCGATGACCAGGAGGTCACCCTTGGTTTGCTCCGCAGCTCGGTTCAACAGCTTGTGCACATCACCGCTGTCAATGATTACTTCGGCCTTGGTGCCCACATCCTGCTGAAGCTTGGCAATCTCCTTGGCAGCGGAGCCAACGATCGCCTCCTTCCACTCGGGAAGAACATGGGACCCTCCGGGGCCATAGATCTCCACGCTGGCGGTGATATGAACGAGCGTAAGGCGCGCGTCAAATTCAGCAGCCATCTGCGCGGCCTGCGACACGGTATTGCGACTGTGATGGCTCAAATCAACCGCGCAAAGAACATTGTGGATGGCGAACTCGTGCGCTGGCGCTTCTTCCACGTGGGCGCCGGCCCAAACCGGACAATCGCTGTCGTGCAGCACTTTCGCTGCTACCGAGCCCAGCAGAAATCGGTAGAGCGCCCCAAAGCCATGCGTGGACATCACGATCAGGTCTACTTTTTCGTCGCGCGCCGTCTGCGCGATTTCGCGCGCCGGATCGCCTCTAAGCAACAATCGTTTAACGGCAATCCCATCGAGCTCCGGCCGCAGCGATTCGTTCAGGTCCTTCTGGGCCCGCTTGACGATTTCCGCGTGCAAATCCCGCGCCGTAAGCTCGTGCCCGCTCTCCAACATACCGGCGGGATAGCTCAGTGGCGTCACCACATGCAGCAGAATGATCTCTGAATGGAAATGGCGAGCCAAAAACGCGGCCTGATGAACTACCCCCAGAGAGATGTTTGGAACGTCAATCGGAAGAAGAATTTTATTCATTAACATTTTCACCCTTGAATTCTAACCAAATTGAGAGCTTAAGCCAGACACCAGAACACGCGCAACGTTCAGCGTTGTACATCTCGTTTTGTCCAAGAGTTCTGTGCGCGACTGCAATGAATCTCTTCGGAGCGACCCCGCAAGTATTCCCTTATGAGAGCTCAAGACGGGTAAAGACAGGAATCTTGACCGCGGCCAGGATCAAAAAGAAAGCGATAGCCGCAGCGAATTCACACGCCACAATTGGCATCGATAGCGATGTCATCGCGATCCCCTGTGTAGCCAATATCGAGATAACGAGAAGATCGACGATACTGGACACTTCGAGCCATACGGTCGGACGGAGTCCCCAGAAACGGCGACGTCCTCGTATCGCGTAAATTGTGGCTTGGCTACCATAGACGATCGCAACGACAGAAAGAGTTCTCAGGGCTTCGATTCCGAGCCCCAATTCGAACTTGCCTACAGCTAGTATCGAAATACAGAATGCCAGGAAAAAACATGCCAAAATCGCACTCGCGACGGTGATCCTGCCAATTCGCCACGAATTTGGCATCTTCGATGGCTGCACCCTGTCAGTGGTCAGTGACATCGAAAGGAAGTCTCCCGTGATCATCACGATGACCATGAGCATGGGGGTCAAGACCGCGTGTCCTGTCATGACTAAGCCGACTGCAAGGAAGAGCACCTGAACGATCTTTTTGATAACGGAATTGAACGTGTAGTTGAGAATGCGTTGAAACGTGATCCTGCCTTCTTTGACGGCAGCGACAATGCCGCCAAGCCCTGCCTCGGTCAGTACGACGCCTGCCGCCGATTTGGCGACATCGGTTGCCGTTGAAACGGCGATGCCAATCTGTGCCTGACGGAGCGCTGGGGCATCGTTGGCGCCATCGCCGCACATACCGATCGTATGCCCGCCCTTCTGGAATGCCTTGACGAGGTCAAACTTGCCTTCCGGAAGGATGCCCGCGAATACTGCGAAGTCTTCCGGTTTGAGGCTGCTCGGAAGCGGCCCTGGTGGGCAGATTGCTCCGTCTAACCCAACTTCGCGCGCGACGATTCCGGCCGTGGCCGGCGCATCGCCGGTCACCATTACGGTACGCACGCCCAGGGTCTTGAGCTCCGAGATGAGCGACCTTGAGTCCTTACGGGGTGGATCGCTGAGCGCTATCAGCCCAATGAGTTGCAGGGACGCAGGCGGCCCTGCAGCTACGGCTAGAACTCTGAAGCCTTGTTTTTCCAGCTCTTCAGCGATCCCGGCTGCAATGGGCGACGGGGCGGTGAGCCCGACAACCACAGTGAAGGCTCCCTTGACGATGCGTAGTAAACCGCACTTCGAGTCTGTCGCAGTTGCCTCAGACGTCTTCTTCGCAGGGTCGAACGGGACAAACTTGGTTAGCTTCGGCAAGTCCGATGCGGGCTTGTGAGAAGAGGCAGAGCGAATCGCGGCATCAACAGAGTCCTGCCCACCCTCAGAACTTGCGAGAGCTGCCATCCCTAGGGTGTGGGCTTCGTCAAACCCCGGCATAGGCCGGACACTTGCTACCGAAAGCGCGTTAAGCGTCAGAGTTCCAGTCTTATCCGAGCACAAGACATTTATGGTTGCGGCTTCATCGACAGCGGAGAGCCGTGTGGGAAGGACGCCCACCTTCGCCAGAGCGCGAGCCCCAAGCGCTGTCGCCAGCGTAAAGGTTGCGGGCAGCGCCACCGGTATCGCAGCGAGAACCGATGTGAGCAACAGGGGAATTATCTCGCTCCACGGCATCGCATGAAAATAGGCGTACACACCGATTAGAAGGATGATCGCGCCATCGAACATTGCCAGGTTACGAACGATCCGTAGCACCGCCTTCTGTTGTGAACTTACAGCATGCGCGGTGCGGACAAGTTCCGCCGTTCGGCCAAACTTAGTGTGAACGCCGGTAGCGATCACTTCTGCCGTGGCCTCTCCACGCCGCACCAATGCCCCTGCATAGGTATCTACTCCGGGGCCAGCTTCAAGAGGCAGAGACTCGCCTGTCAGCATGGACTGATCGAGAGAGACAGATCCATCGAGCAAGTGCACATCGGCCGCAACCACTCTGCCGAGCGACAGCTTCACCAAATCTCCGCGCACCAACTCCGCCGCAAGTATCGTCTTCCACGCACCATCGCGCCGCACGGAAGCATTCAGGGCGAGCCGCGATTTCAAAGCGGCGAGCGTAGCTTGGGCGCGACCCTCCTGGAAATACGCCAGCGCTGCGTTGAATACCAGCAGCCCTGCAATGACTGCAGCTTCGAAATACTTGTGCAGCGCAACTTGAAGCACAATAGAAGCTTCGAGCAACCACGGGACAGGCGCCCAGAACTTGGTCAGCGCATTTCGGAGCGGATGAGCAGACGTATCCGGCATTGCATTTGGCCCGTCTTTATGGAGACGGCTGAATGCCAAGGCGCTCGTAAGTCCGCACGGCGCGGTATTCTGAACCGGCGTTGCAGGCGGAATGGGTGGCGCAACTTTGGCAGCGTTGCCTGAGGTCATGAGTTGTTCCGCTTTCTGCGCAGCATGTGGTCCCTACTGGGCCGATAAGAGCCGCAACGCCCGCTCCCTGCAGGCGCGAGGACATTTCGTTCGTTGTGAAGCTTCGAACGGAAGCGAGTGCAAGCGCAAGCCAAAAGACATCCCCCGTCAGGCTTGCGGACGTGGACGAAGCTGGAGGAAATAAAAGAATCCACGAACCTGTGCAGCTTCAGCTTTCGTATCCAGTTCGCGGTATGGTTCACCTCTGCCAGAGGATCGGACCGGCTTCCAGAGGCACCGCAATGCCATCGTAATGCGGTATCACTCGCGGTGTATAGTCCGACGGTGGGCGGGCTGCAGGCGCAGCTACACTGTAAACGTCGTCGCCCGACGCGCCGGCAGTTTGTGGGATGCGCTTCATCTCCAGCCGCACGGGAGCACTGCCCATGACGCCGTCGGCATAAAGCTCTACGCGCACCGCCTTGGGGGCGAGACCATTGAGAGCGACCGGAACCTCAAAAATGTGTTGCTCGCCACGACTCTCAACCTTCAATTCGCCGAAGTGGAGTGTGGCCCATTTCTGTTCCATACTGTGCTTCCAATCGACTATTTGGCTTCCGAATGCGCCGTTGTTCTCATGGCGATCAGAATAGGCGGTAGCAGCCGGAACGTAATATTGCTCGGTGTATTCGCGCACCGTGCGGTGAGCTGAGTAACGCGGTGTTAACCGCGCCATGCTTTCCCGCATGCGCGCCACCCAGGTTGTGGGAATGCCATTCCGATCGAGGGCATAAAACTCCGGGATCACCTCCCGTTCGAGCAAGTCGTAGAGGGCTTCCGCTTCGGCCGCGTCCCAGGCTGGACCGTCGCCATGTTCCTGGCCGTCCCCCAATGCCCAGCCAACACCCGGCTCATAGGCTTCCGCCCACCAGCCATCTAACTCCGAGAGGTTGATGCCTCCGTTGACGAGTACCTTCATCCCGCTCGTCCCGCAAGCCTCCCAGGGTCGGCGCGGCGTGTTGATCCAGACGTCCACGCCTCGCACCAGGCGCTCGGTCAAACGCATGTCATAGTCCGCGAGAAACACCACATGGGGGCGTGTCTCGGGCCGCCGAATGAAACGGATCCATTCCTGAATCAAGGCCTGGCCCGCATGGTCCTCCGGATGCGCCTTTCCAGCGATGATCAGTTGCACCGGGCGCTGCAGGTTAGTTAGTAGACGAAGCAGGCGCTGAGGGTCGTGTAGCAGCAGGTTCGGTCTCTTGTAGATCGCGAAGCGCCGCGCGAAGCCCAGCGTCAACACGTTGGGATCAAATACATGTTTTGCTGTCTCAATCTCATCGGGCGAGGCGCCGGAAGCAGCGAGGGACCTGGACAATCGCTCGCGAGTATATTCAACGAGGATCTTACTGGCAGTGGCGCGAAATTGCCAAAGCCTATCGTCAGAAAGGTGACGAATGTCCTGCTCCAGCTTTTCCGGTTGCATTAGCCAGAGGTCTTTTCCACAGAATTCGGTCCAGAGATCAGTGGCGGCCGCGGATTGCCAGCTTGGAAAGTGAACTCCGTTGGTCACGTGTGCGACGGGCACTTCGTCCTCGGGCCAATTTGGAAAAAGAGGCTCAAACAGCCGCCGGCTGACTTTCCCGTGCAAGCGACTCACGCCATTTACCGCACCGCTGCCGCGGATTGCCAAATACGCCATGTTGAAACTCTCCGACCGATCGTTCGGATTCTGGCGGCCCAGGGCCAGCAAATCTCGGAGTGTGATGCCAAGTTTCTTCTCCGCATACCCTCCGAGGTATTGTTCGATGAGACGCGGAGCGAAACGATGAAAGCCGGCGGCTACCGCCGTATGAGTCGTGAAAAGATTTCCCGCTCGCGTGGTAGCCAGCGCGACCTCGAACGGCTGCCCGGTTTCTTCCATGAAGCTTCGAGCTCGGTCCAACACAGCGAATGCCGCATGCCCTTCATTCAGGTGACACACTTCCGGCTTAATACCAAGCGCATTAAGCAATCGCCAGCCGCCAATCCCGAGCATCAATTCCTGCTTGAGGCGCAATTCCGGGCCGCCCCCGTACAGCTCGCTGGTGATCCCTCGATGGATGGGAATGTTCGCCGCGTCGTTGCTATCCAGCAGGTAGAGCTTGACCCTTCCGACCTGGACTTGCCACGCGCGCAGCCAAACTGAATAGCCAGGTAAGGCGATCTCCAACCGCAACCACTCGCCGTTCGGTTGGCGCAACGGCGTGATAGGCAACTGTCCGGGGTCGTTGTACGGGTAAAGAGCCTGTTGCGCTCCGTCTTTGTCAATCACCTGGCGAAAATAGCCTTGTTGGTAGAGCAGCCCCACTCCGACCACTGGCACATCCAAATCGCTGGCAGCTTTGAGTTGGTCACCCGCCACATTGCCAAGTCCTCCCGAATAAATTGGCAGCGCTTCACTCAACATGAATTCCATGCTGAAATATGCGACGCAGGTCAAGGGAGATTGCAGATGCTTTTCGCGAAACCACGTGCGCATCTCCGCCGCTTGGTGCTTGGATCGCAGCAGGTCATCGACATTCTTACGAAAAGCTGGATCGGCCAGCACGCGCTCGAGTTGGCCCCGCGAGACTGTCTGCAGTACAACCCAAGGATTTCGAGTAAATTCCCACAGCGTCGGATCAAGCGCGTGCCACACTCCCTCTGTGGCGCGGTTCCACGACCAGCCCATATCCAAAGCAAGCTCCACTAGGGAATCGAAGCCCTCGACTTCGGTGGGAAGAAGACTGTATATGGGGTGGCTGGCGCGCGTTTGTTTGCTCATGTCCCTCACTCCGGATTTGTTCTGGACCGGATCTTCGGGTGCATTACTTAGAGTTCCCCTCGTTACGCCACTCTTCCTTTGCCCCGCTCCGGCACAGCCGCCAAAGCATCACTGACAATCGACTGGGCTTCCTTCAGGATGTGGCGCAGGTGATCCGCTCTCCGGCTCTACTTTCAACCCGCCGATGGGCCCGCCGCTGCCCGGTGCATGTGTCAGAACAATCTGGATTTTTTCGCCCGCCAGCTCTGCGGACTTGACCAGCTGGGACGAGAGTTTCATCAACATCTCCTTTTGATCCGGAGCGGCCGACGCTTTAACGCGGACATAGATAGGCTCACCGAACTCGCGCCTGAGTTCGCGGCAGATTTCGCCGGGATCACGTCCCATCCGGGCTGTGCTCTCCTCTGCGAGCAAAACTTTCCTTCGGCGACCGATGAAGCGGCGTTAAATTCAACCATCTTTGATCCAGGATTCACGAGGCGGGAACCTAGCGCAATCCTCCCGGGGCGACAGTATGAAGAGAGCATGCGTACTGTCTAAAAAGTTTGCTTACCGTAAGCGAGGTAATACGACCTCTAGCGTTCCTGTCTCTAGCGTTGCTCTAGCTAATTGCGGGTCGACATCAAACGGGAGCTCAACGATCTGCATAACCTTGGTATCCTTGCGATTCGCATTTGATGGCTGACTCGAATCTGAATGGATGCCGCAAATGACTGCCCGTCGATGCCCAATGGCCACTTCCAAGTCCTTTGCATCAAAGCCGGGCAGTTGTGCAGTTAGCCGCAATGCGCTGTCAGTCACATCACGATCGACCTCGAGGGGATGCAAGACCTCTTCTTCCGCCCCGAACCAATCGTCCCGCTCAGAGCCGTGCCCTCCCTCGCGAGACTGATAGATTTCGTAGGCACGCTGAGCGATCAAAGCGTTGGTCTCATTCATTTTGTCGAGCATGTCGACCTCGACGACTTGTACGGATTGTGCTTTTTCAGGTCGCGTTTTGCCTCTCATGTTACCCTCCTCGGCCGACTCGCATCAAACTCTGCCCTGCAGGGAAAGCTAAACCGCTGCCGCTGCCTTCGCTTCGCCTGAGTGCACCGACAATTGGGCGGGATGCGTTGTTTCGATGATGTCCTTCGCCTTCGCCACCTCTGCAGCCGTCCCGTGGGCGATTAAAAGAAACTGATCTGTCTTGAGCGCTGCTTCGTACTTCACAACGCTGTCCTTGGGAATTCCCATGCTGTAGAGGCCTGCTCCCAGTGCGCTCACCCCTCCAACCACCACCGCACTTTCGAGAGCTCCGACAATCCATGCAACTACAGGTCCCGCCGCTAGGATTGGGCCGAGACCCGGAATCATGAAAAAGGCAGACCCGAACAAGAGTCCCCAAAAACCTCCCCAGAATGCGCCAACTTTGCCCCAATACTTCATGCGATCGCCGGTGTTGTAGTAGCCCACCGCATGTTCATCCGTGTGGTATCCCTTCCCAACAATCGACAATTTGCGCATGTCGACTCCGCCCTGTTGAAGTTCCTTCACCGCTTGGTCCGCTTCCGTATGCGTGCGATATACCGCGACAACTGAATTTTGTATGGACATTTTATAATCTCCTTGGTTACTCGCCATCATGCTCAAACCATAAGACTGAGTCCCAGCGTGAACATTGGCAGCATGCTAACAAGGAAACTGTCTTGTATTAGACAGTATGCTTGGAAAACTTATGTGTTTCCTACTGCTCCGGTGTCTCAAAATCTCTCTTGTAGATGAGGATAGAAAAGTGTGAACGATGGAAGGTACCGACCATGGCTACTCGGGGACATTATCGTCGCGATGACAGCCTAATCGTGAAGAACAGCGCTCAAGAGTGACCCTTTGACGCGAAGCCCATCGCTGTAACTGATGAATCCCAGCCTCTTGAATTTGTTCATGAATAGATTGACCCGCGAACGTGTTGCACCAATCATTCCAGCCAGGATCTCTTGTGATACTTTTGGAACAACTCCCTCAGGTTGGTTTTCCTTTCCATATCGAGCGAGCAGTAGAAGAGTTCTAGCCAATCGTTTCTCGGTGGAGTTAAAGAGCTGATCGACTAAATCTTCCTCGAACCGGATATTCCTCGAAAGCATGTAGGAGATGAAACGGTCAGAGAATTCGTGATCCTCGTGAAGGGTGCGAATCATTTCCTTCTTTTCGATCATCAGTAAAGTACTCGGTGCAATCGCCGTTGCCGTGCCGATTCGAAGCGTCTGATCTGTCAGGCACCCTTCCCCCAAGAAATCGCCCGGCTCCAGAACTGCCAGGACAGCTTCCTTGCCGGCCTTGTTAACTACGGAAAGCTTCACACGGCCCTTTTGAATGTACATAATGCAGTTCGCGCGGTCGCCTTGCGAGAAGATCCTGGCCTTCATCCGAAACTCGGCAACGTTTCTTGCCAGACCCGCGGACTCAAGGAAAGATTGGGCACTAGAGCTCTTCCATAAATCATGTAGCGTATTTGGCGTTAAAAAAGAAACTCTTGCAGTCGGCGGCCGAGATGGCTTGGAAAGCAGCCTTTGTGGCCACGAGCAATTCGCTCTCCGTACGGGGAGCTTTGCTGCGGAGGATTTGCTTGATCTTGCTCCACATATTTTCGATGGGGTTGAAGTCTGGTGAATAGGGCGGCAGGTACAGGAGACGGGCACCGACTGCTTCGATAGCCTCGACGATTCCCCGGATTTTGTGCGTGGCCAGGTTGTCCATGATCACCAACTCCCCCTTTTGCAGGGTGGGTGCCAGCCCCTGTGCGACCCATGCCAAAAACATCTCCCCGTTCATGGGGCCTTCAAAAAGCCAAGGGGCGCACGGACCGTTCCAGCGCATGCCGGAGATGAGCGTGCGGGTTTGATAGTGTCCGTGCGGGATGCGGGCCACCAGTCTTCGCCCCCCGAGTGCCCGACCGCGCAAACGGGTCATTTTGGTGTTGGCCCCGCTTTCATCCACAAACACCAGCCGGGTCGCCGGCTCCACAGCCAACTGCTCATGCCATCGAGCCCTTTTTTCGGCCACGTCCGGTCGGTTTTGTTCGGCGGCGAACAGAGTTTTTTTTATACCTCCAACCCAGTTGCCGAAGCCACAAATCCATCGTGGAAGTCCTAAAGGGGCGGTCCATGCGGGCACCCAACTCTGCCAGTGTTGCGTCCGGCTGCTTGGACAGCAGTCTTTGCAGGCGCTCCTTCCGCTCCTGCGTCAGCAGCGTGCTACGTCCACATAAATGGGTCTGGGGCTGGAGCGTGCCGCGCTGCCGGAACTGTTGGCGCACCCGGCGCACCGCCGCCACGCAGAAACCCGAAAACTCTGCGATCTCGCGGGTGCTTTTGCTCCGTTCATAGAGTTGCAGAATGCGCCGGCGCACCGGCAACGGTATCGCTCGCATAGGCACACACTCTGTCAAACAATCTCTCTTTTGTAAAGCTACATCATTTATGGAAACGCTCTAAAACTTGCCTTCCCGCTGGTTTTCATATCATCACGAACCACCGTAATTCTTCGAGCCATCTCACCCTCCAATGAAGCTTGGCCTTGAGGGAGTTATAAATCGAGTAGCTCGCAGATTCAGGTCCAGCGAGACTACTCAAGCGTTCCCCGGGTCGGCCCCATATCAAACTTCGACACACGAAGTCTCACAATCCGGAAACCTCTCCCCACGACAGCAATTCCGATGCCACGCCTAATGTAATCCCGGGCATCGTAAGCGCCTTTATTTCATCAAGAAGGAGGCCAAGAGGAAGAGCAATTCAGGGATGCAAAGAATGTTGTAAGCAAAGCGAACGACAGGTGTGAACAAAGCACACACCACGAATGGTTGGGAGAGTGAGTTGTCGTACGTAACCAACACACCCAGAAACCTCGGTGCATGAAACCCTTGAACTGCTTGAATTCCCTCGCAGCCATTCCAAGAGGACCAGCAGGATCCATGACGAAAGCCACTCTGTAGCGCAAACTGAGATGTGTCCCTTTCTGGACAGAATCATTTTTGTCTGGTGACTAGTATGTGGATTTGGATAATCCGCTGTTGATCCGAAGCTAGGAGAAAAGAAGTAGACACAGCAAATGGCGATTATTTCGAGTCTGCAGGAATTTGCGGAATCGAAAATCTCAAAGCGGTTATTAATTTTAAGGGAGGGCAACATGTCTGATACAGGAACAGTAAAGTCTGAATCCGGCAACTTAAACGCGAAAGAGGAGCAACGGGAAGAGGAGCGCCACACAACCGAGCGAAACGAAGAACAAGATTTAAATCAAGGCATGGATACGGGAACACACGAATCTACACGCCGTGGGGTCGCCTGGGGTCCGTCGTATCAGGTCCGGAGCAATACAAGTCGCAAACGTCAGAAGAAGGACGGGCCAAACAAGAAATCCAACGAATGAAATGTTCATTCAGCTGCATAAGAATCGCATGTTACGAAAGAACGCGTAACTTAGATTCATGCAAGACTCAATCCAACGATGTAACGCGGCAACCGCTGAAGATCATGTTGGATGTGGACCTGTTCGATGTTCCTCTTACGGTCGGTGAATTTATACACGGCCGCAAAACGGTTCATGGCTGGCTAGCAGAAGTTTATTGGCATTCCTGACCTAGTGGAGGGCCAATTCAGATGACAACTAATTCGAATCCGACGGGCTCCGCAGGGAGAGCCATCCCGGTTCGGAATTGGAAGTTTCATGTTTATAGTCGTCTTGGCAGTCGTCTTTTTTCTGCTTGGCCAAAGCATGGTGCGTCACCACTTCTTTAGAGGCGGCCGGGTTGACCGGAACGGCACTCTCAGGCAATAGCGGGGACTGAAACACGTCTTGGTCCCAGCTCCAAATGATCCCAGGGTACGGAGTAGTGCATCGAGTTTGTTGCACATTTTTTGAGGCGGAACTCTGTTGAATGTGGTGCTCGGCTCCCCCGAGGGGGAGCCGAAAGTGGTTGCGCCGCGTGCACCACATCGTTCCGGCCACGTGCCGTAGTCGCTTGACGGCCGGCATCAGCGCCGATTTGCCGCCGTGAAATGTTCCTTGGAAACCGGTTCATCGAGCCAGTACCCTTGGCGATCATAATGTCGATATAGTCCGGTCTCGTAATCCCGAGTTAGCAGTGAGTCGTCCTTGTATTCTGGCGCTTCCTTGATCCTCTCACGGGAAAGATTGACGAAGACTTTCGATTCTCTCCAACTAACGCGCTCGATCCACTGTGGTGAAACCAGGACTGTTTTTCCCGGCCACCAGTTCTTTGTATCGATGATTAGATAGCGAATCGCCCAGGTCTTGTCATCAATGAGAAAATCCTCGACGTGGCCAATTTCGCCATCTGCAGCTTGAATGTGATAGCCACTCACATTGTGAGTGCTGCGTAAATGGTGGTCCCAGGCTTTCGCAGCGTGGGTAGACCTTTCCCATTTTTCACGGTCACGCATGACGTAGGGATAATTTCCCCACATGTAGGGGCCACTCCAATATGTCGGAAATGCATAATACCCGTAATAGTCTTCCTCGAATTGTCGTGAGACGGGCTTGTCACTGTCCAAAGTTGGGCTGTCCTCAATCTGTTTTTTGGTTAAGTCGATCGCGATGTTTTGTTCCTCTTTATTCACACCGACGAGCGCGTATGGAGAGATCAACACCTGCCTGCCTGTAAGCCAATCTCCTGTGTCGGCGACCAGATAGCGAATCGCCCAATGTCGGTCATCGAAGTAAAATTCTTTGACCTCCCCTATTACACCGTCGAGGCTGTCCAGTTTGTAACCCGCCAGTGTCTTGGCTTTGTTTAACATGATCAGAGTCCTTTCGTTGTTTGAGTTTCGTTCTTGCTTCCAATCGTCGTCCCGCTGTGGAAGCGGGTTGGCTATGGGACTCCACCCTTCTCAAGTAGAAAGGTCAGCGGCCTTCTAAAGCATGACATCGCGTTATCAAAGAAGCTGTCTCGTTTTGGACAACCCGATTCGAGAACCGATGCAAATTCCGCTGGAGCGTAATTACAAGTCCGCTGCAAATCTGCATTGCTCATATTGACCTGATGCAAGGGGAGAACTGCAGCGTGCGTGAGGGCACCGCGGGCATTGCCAACGTGACATTTTGGCTACACACTCAGAAACGACGGTTTCAAGATTTTTTTGAGCCACTTGAATTCGGTCACGATCATTCGCGGAAAAGCGGCAGAACAGATCAGGGAAGCCGACGCATTGCAATCCATGGCTTCGGCTTTGCTGCCAATTTTGAAATGTGTTCCTTTCTGGACAGAAACCATTTTGTCCGGTGACTAATATCTGGCCTTGGATCATTCGTTCTTGATCCTAAGCTAGGAGAAAAGAAATGGACACTGCATCAGGCGAGAAGTGGCCACCCCGTTTGTTTGTGTGGACATACCGGCTGCAGGGGCAAAACGTCTTAATCGGAAGTACGTTCAGCTATGGGTGAGCGGCCATCCTTTAAGAACCAACGGTCCAATTCGTCCACGACCTTCGCAATTTACACCTTGTCCAGCTGAATAGAGTGTTCGAACCAATGAATCGGCATTAGGTTTCCGTCAGTGAGTCCAAATTTGAAGGGAGATAAATAAATGTTGAAACGTCTTCTGATCGTCACATCGTTAGTTCTGCTTGTAACAGTAACTGCCATCGCCTCGGACCGTGAGGAAGATGTCAGTCGCACCCACAAAGCTGCACAGGTTTTCAAGGAGATCATGAATACCCCTGATAAGGGCATTCCTCAGGAACTGCTGGAATCGGCCAAATGTATCGCCATCATTCCAGGGGACGTGAAGTTCGCCTTCATATTCGGCGGCAGCTACGGCAGGGGATTGGCAACTTGCCGCACCGAACATGGCTGGAGCGCTCCGATGTTTGTGGCTATTGACGGCGGGAGCGTGGGCTATCAGATCGGAGGCTCTTCCACCGACATCGTGATGCTTTTCATGAACGATCACGCGTTGCAAAGCCTGCTCAGCGACAAATTCAAACTCGGTGCCGACGCCTCTGTAGCGGCCGGGCCGGTGGGACGGAACGCTGCGGCGGGTACCGATCTTAAACTGAGTGCGGAGATTCTGTCTTATTCGCGAGTCAAAGGCGTTTTCGCTGGGGTCAGCCTGGACGGCGCCGTGATGCAAGCCGACAAGAGTGGCGATAAAGCAATGTACGGCCACGATGTGGACCGCCATGAAATTCTTGATGGCAAAGTTGCTGTTCCTGAATCGGCGCAAGCGCTGCTCCGCGAAATTGGCGGATATGTTCATGAAGCCAAAGTTAATCAGTGAGCTCGGAAGCAACGGGGGTCTTTATTCCTCCTGTCTCATGGCGCACCGGGTTTGAGCCCGAAATGAAAATGGAGTTTGAAGGCTGCTTTGGGATACTTGCTTACGGTTGGCGAGTTTGGGGGACTACTTATCAGAGCAAGACCCCAAACTCGGTCGGCATGCGAATGATGCCACAGATGCTGGAAAAGAATGTTTGGGATTGCCGGCTCTCCAGCCCTCCGAGTTCGCTCGAGACGAATCAGCCGTCGTGCAATGGGAGCGCTTGCCACGATGCCGCTCACAACGCAGCCGAAGTAGATCACCTCAAAGCGGGGAGGCTCGATCAATGGAACTCCATGCGATCGGAATCCGCCGGTTTCTGCAAGTTTCGAGCAGCATGATTGTTCTGGGCCTGCTCGTAGAAATTGCGAGTTTCCTGTGGTTTCATCCACTTTCGTTTGTGCTCTTTCTGTTTGTTGGTGCGACCTTAATAGGCCTGGGAATTTTCGTCTATCTCATTTCCCTGGTTTTCGCTGTTTCATCCACCACCGAGAACCGAGGAGGAACCTCGGGGATGAACAACTAGCGTCAGATTTCGCGAAGAGCTTGCAGGGCTTGCAGATCCAAGAACCTCGCTTCTACTTTAGCGAGTTAGGCCAGAAAAGGTAATGCGTTGGGGAACCGCTCGCCGGCGTTCCGTCCCATGATTCCTGCGATCGCGTGGCTGGGAGACGTTGTGTTTGGACAAATCGGCGTTCTCATAACACTGGTTGTGCTGACGATTGCGCTGGCTGGAGTGTTTCTCCTGCGCCCCGCAATCACTGCAGGAGCCACGGGTAAGATCCTCGCGTTTGTCGGCCTATGCATCCTACCGACACTGTGCATCGGCACAGGCTTGTCCTTTCATATGCAACGTTCCCAACAAACGGCATACTGCGTTTCGTGCCACAGCATGGAAACTCACGGACAAAGTCTGTACGTTCTGAATTCGAAATACATCCCTGCGCAACATTTTCAGAACCACCTCGTGCCACCGAACCAAGCCTGTTATACCTGCCACACCGACTACACTATGTACGGCCCCTTGAAGGATAAGCTCAAAGGCCTGCGGTACCTTTATATGGAGTACGTGAGTACTCCGCCCAAAACAATCCGTTTAGACGGCCAATACAGCAATCTGCAGTGCCTGCACTGCCACACGGGCATGCGCAGTTTTGACGAAAATCCGACTCACACGGCGATTATGGGTTCGCTCAAGACGAACCGGATATCCTGTATTTCTTGCCACGATATGATTCACAACGCTTCCGAAGTATCCCACCTGAAAATGTGGGTGGATGGCGATGCGCCAACTTCGCCCGCGGCCGGCCCGTCCTCATCGGGGCCTGCAAAAGTGGAGCCGGTTGCAACAACCGGACCCTCGAAAGTACCAGGCCGAAATTCGGCAGGCAACGCGACCACCGCCCAGGGGAAGACCATTTTTGATTCTCAAGGCTGCGGTGGATGCCACGGAGAGAGCGGACGTGGCGGCTCTGGGCCAGCGCTGACCAATACTTCCAGTCAATATCCGGCCGCCCAATTGACAGCCGTTCTGAAAACGCCCACTGCCAGGATGAAAGCCGCCGGCATGGTTCCGCTGGCCGTGAATGACGCTGATATGAAAGCTCTGGTTTCCTACGTGAGCAGCTTCGGGGGAACAACGGCCGCCTCTGCTGCGACACCTCCGGGTGCTGCTTCGCCTTCACCTGCGCCGGTTAAAGCGGAGCCAGCTGCGACAGCCGCACCATCGAAAGCGCCAGGTGGTAGTTCGGCGAGCAACTCAACCACTGCTCAGGGGAAGGAGATTTACGATGCTCAACACTGCAGCGGATGCCACGGAGAGAGCGGAGGTGGCGGCTCTGGACCAGCGCTGACGCATACTTCCAGCCAATACCCGCCAGCTCAATTGACAGCCGTTTTGAAAGCGCCCTCTGCCCAGATGAAAGCTGCCGGCATGGTCCCGCTGACTGTGAATGCTGCCGATATGAAAGCTCTGGTCTCCTATGTGAGCAGTCTCGGAGGGACATCGGCCGCCTCTGCAGCGACACCGCCGTCTCCTGATTCGTCCTCACCTGCGCCAGCCGCTGCGGGACCAGTTGCAACAGCTGCACCATCGAAAGCGCCAGCTGGAAGTTCGGCAGTGGATGCAACCGCTGCCCGAGGGAAGAGCATTTTTGATTCTCAAGGCTGTAGTGGATGTCATGGAGAGACCGGGGGTGGAGGCACTGGGCCAGCGCTGGCTCATATTTCCAGTCAGTATTCGCCAGTTCAAATGGCGGCAGTTCAGAAAGGTCTAACAGCCGTCCTGAAAGTGCCCACTCCGAAGATGAAAGCTGCTGGCATGATTCCCCTCACTGTCAATTCTGCTGATATGGAGGCTTTGGTTTCCTATGTAAGCAGCATCGGGCGAACAACGTCGCCCCCCGCATCGGCGCCCCTGGCACCCGGATCGTCGTCAGCTGCTCCAGCCACACCGGGACCAACTGTGGCAGCCACCTCGCCGAAACCAGAATCTAAAGGGAGAGCGATCCTTGGATGGGTCTCGGTTTTCTTGCCATACCCACACGGTGCGCCACCCACCGCCGAACCAGCTACGGCAACCGGACCGTCGAGAGCACCAACTGGAACTTCGACGGGTGCTGCAACCGCTGCTGGCGGAAAGAGCGTTTTTGATTCTCAAGGCTGCGGTGGATGCCACGGAGAGAGCGGGGGTGGCGGCTCTGGGCCAGCGCTGACGCATACTTCCAGCCAATACCCGCCCGCTCAATTGACAGCCGTTCTGAAAACGCCCACTGCCAGGATGAAAGCTGCCGGCATGGTCCCGCTGACTGTGAATGCTGCCGATATGAAAGCTCTGGTCTCCTATGTGACTAGCCTCGGAGAAACATCGGTCACCTCTGCTGGGACACCACCGTCTGTGGGTTCATCTTCACCTACACCAACCGCTGCGGGGCAAGTTGCGACAGCGGTCCCGTCGAAAGCAGAGTCAAAGTGATCACCAATACACATGGCTGCGCTGACCGTCACGGGACGCATGGCGTTCGAAGTACCACATTGGCCGCTGCGCTTGTGGGTAGTGGCAGAAACTTTGCATCTACGTTCCCAACCAAATTGCTGAAGGATCCCACCGCCTCGATGCAACAAGGTGGAATGCCACCGCCATCCCTGCGGGACGACGGATTGAAAGCACTCGCAATATACGTAATTTATATTTCCACCTCGAGGAGCAATCGCCAAGCCGCAGTCGGCCCGTCGCTTGGCACATGGTCCAACAATCCTGCCGTCAAGGCGCCAGCAGAATCGTCGAGGAGATAGCAAATAGAAACTCAAAAGCAAAATGGCGCCTGTAGAGTGATTTCTATTCGGTGTCAAAGTTACGCAGCTTTTAGTGAAATGAAGGATCGCAAACTACTGAATGAGGTGAAGTATGAAACCCGAAAAGAAAAGAGTATTCCCGGCATCGTTTGGAGTGTTTAGTCCAACGGGACATGTTGTGATGGCGTTCGCGACCGATGGCGAGGCCGAAAGTGCGGGGCAATTGCTAGTCAAGAGCGGATTCGCCCGAGAAGACGTTTCACATTACAACAAGGATGAAGTGATGGCAGAGCTGGAGAAAAGCGAGAAACAAGCGGAGAGCCCGTTGCAGATTGGTCAGGAAGTCGCCAAGGTTGACGAGTATCTCGTGCTTGCAAAACAAGGTTGCGGATTTCTTGTTCTCCATGCCCCGAAGGATGAAGCGGCAAAACGCGCCATAGCGATAGTGAAGCCTTTAGGACTAAAGTTCGCGGAAAAATACAACCGGCTGACCATCGAAGAGCTCGCGTAGTCATTCATTTCAGCTCGGACCGCTTGCTGATGGCAAACCTGCAGAAGAGTTCGTCCGCCAAGGCAAGGAATCTGCGATCTAGGTCGTAGAACAAATTCGAGGACGAAGCTCAACCGAAGAACGGCGGCGCATTTGTTGTAATCTCCTTTCTCGACGCCGCTTATTCGCCCTGCTTTGGGCGAGGTGACGATTGTTTATCCCGCATACCTACTTGGCTGCTCTCGTTCTTATGTTGCTCAGTATGCTCTGCTGGGGCAGCTGGGCGAATACGCAGAAGATTGACAAACGTTGGCGGTTCGAACTGTTCTACTGGGACTACATCTGCGGCCTTCTTGCATGTGCGTTGTTGTTTGGACTGACCTTCGGAAATAAGAACCCTGCGTCGCCGGAGAGCTTTTTCCGCAATCTGAGCATCGCAAGCCCTCGGAGTCTCCTCGACGCTTTCTTCGGTGGTGTGATCTTCAACTTTGGAAACTTGCTCCTCGTGGCCGCGATCTCCGTGGCGGGCATGGCCGTGGCGTTCCCCATAGGAGCAGGACTGGCGTTGGTGATTGGAGCTGTCATCAACTACATTATTTTGCCGAAAGGGAATCCAATTCTCCTTTTTGGCGGAATTGCGCTGATTTGCGTCGCCATCATACTCGATGCAATGGCGTATCGGGACCTGTCTGGAGGCGCAAAGGCCACCTCAAAAGGGATTGGGTTGAGTCTTGCCTGCGGCATTGCGGTTGGGCTCTTCTACCCATTCGTTGCCAAGGCATTGACCGGACCGAACCATCTGGGACCCTACACCGTGTATTTCGTGTTTGCCGCAGGCGCGGCTGTTTCTAATTTCCCAATGAACTATGGAATGATGCGGCGGCCGGTAAGTGGCCAACCGCTTCGAATGAAAGACTATTTCAAGGGAGAAATGAATTTGCACGCGTGGGGGATATTAGGAGGTGCAATTTGGGGTATAGGGACGATCGCTAACTTCGTGGCCTCCTACGTGCCGATGATTGGACCTGCCACTTCGTTCTCTCTCGGCGAGGGCAACACGATGATCTCCGTCATCTGGGGAATTGTTGTGTGGAAGGAGTTTCATGGCGCGGGAACCCGAGTCAAGTGGCTCCTCGCGATTATGTTTCTGTTCTTTGTCGTGGGACTTAGCTCTATCGCGCTCGCGCCCGTAATCCGCTAGAAGAACGTGATATTCAGGTCATCACAGCAAAGCAAGTCCCGGTTCAATTCACTGCATGCTGGCCAAGAGCAATGCTTCGGAAAGTCGTGATTATTTCCTTGAATTGAAACAATGAGACGCGATGACTTGCTGCTGCTTCCACACGGCCGCTTAACGGGATCGCGATGATCAAGTTCAAGGGGGAAACACTCATGAAAGCCATTGCAATTGTTCCGGGTGCGGCGGGGTCACACTTAGCTGACCGGCCGGAGCCGTCCATCACCGCGCAGGATGAGGTCAAGGTTCGCGTCATACGCGTGGGCATTTGTGGCACCGATCGGGAAGAAGTATCTGGTGGACGTTCGCAGGCGCCGGACGGGAAAAAGGAGCTAGTCATCGGCCACGAAATGTTTGGCCAGGTGGTGGGGGCGGGATCCTCGGTCTCTCGCGTGAAAACGGGAGACTACGCCGTGTTTACTGTACGGCGGGGATGCGGCCTGTGTCCTCCATGTCTGATGGGCCGGTCCGACATGTGCCGTACAGGCAAATATCACGAAAGGGGAATCAAGGGATTGGACGGTTACCAGACGGAATATGTAGCCGATAAGGAGCAATACGTTGTGCGCGTGCCGGCCGAACTGGAAACAGTCGGTGTATTGATGGAACCACTTTCCATCGTCGAGAAAGCCATTGATGAAGCACTTCGGATGCAGGTTGTGCGCTGCCCTGAAGCAGCTACGACGCCGGATTGGATCTTCGGACGACGTTGCTTGGTCGCCGGACTTGGGCCGGTTGGTCTTCTTGCTGCGATGGTATTGTCCCTGCGAGGCGCGGAGGTTTACGGACTGGACGTCGTCGATTCGACGAGTGCTCGCCCGAAGTGGTTGAACGTCATCGGAGGGAATTATGTGGATGGACGAAAGGTGCCGGCGAACCAGGTCGAGAAAAAAATTGGTTCGATGGATCTGATCCTGGATGCCACAGGGATTGCGGCGCTGGAGTTTAATCTGCTGGATGCACTGTCTCTCAATGGGGTTTATGTGCTCACTGGCATTCCAGGGGGAGATCGGCCAGTTCAAATTCCCGGCGCTGAATTGATCAGGCAGTTGGTTCTAGACAATCAGGTCATGCTGGGCAGTGTCAATGCGGCACGCGGCCATTTTCAAATGGCCGTGGATGATTTGTCTCAGGCTCAGCTTCGCTGGGGCCCTCACGTCGCAGCCTTGATCACGAATCGCTATCCCGCCAGCCAGTTCGCGGAATTGGTAAGCAATCATCCGCCCGATGCCATCAAGGAAGTCATCGAATGGGGATAAAAGATGACAACTACATTGACCACGTAAGTATTTGTATGCACCGATTGTTACCTTAGCGCTTCGGGATGGCGCGGAAATAGCCGAAAACTGGACCTGCACGAGCCTTTGATAACCTGATATGGAATGGCCAACACGGCGAGAGACCGCTTCAACTACTTGGCTTACGGGATTCGATGCTTCAGCATGTACCAAATGAAAAACCACAAAGCCCCGATCATCACGCCCATGAGCGGAACCCATCGGACCAGAATCCTGCTGAGAGGCATCTTTCTCGCCGCGCGTCCTTCTGCGGTAAAGACGGTGAGGTCGGCTCCACAATGCGGGCAGATTTCTGTCGCCTCATTGATCTCTTTGTCGCACTCGCGACAGGTGTACATGGAACGACCGAAATCTTTCCCTGATTGTCTTAACCAGAATTTCTGTTCCGACTTCCCAGCAGATTGGCAAGGTACACCTAAGGACTACAGTAGGCAATGGTTCTACACACTATCCGGCCCGCATGACTTTGTGGCGGAAGCCAAAGATCATTGTTCCTTTTCGCACAGACATTCAATGCTCAACGGATTATCCTGCAGGTGAATTCTGATTGTTCGAGGTGTTCAACTCTGGGTGCCAGCGAGTCAAGTGTGGGTATCCTCATTAAATCCACGATTCAAGTGCTCGCGGTCATGCTCGCTGCCTGCACTGCGCTCATTGCTCAATCTGTTGAGAGCTCCGCACCAAAACCTGAGAATCAACCAAGCACATTGAGCGCTCACCAGATCGTGGAGCTGTCAATCGCGGCCACAGAGCGAAATTGGCTTGCGCGGGACCAATATACATACATTGAGCGGGATGAGGATCGGCGCCTCGATTCGCTCGGAGAAATAAGATCGGAAGATGCCGAAGTCACCAAAATGATTCTTGTCAACGGCGCTCGGTTTGAGCAGCTCATAGAACACAATGGGCATCCTCCGTCGGCCGAGGAACAACGGAGGAACGCGGAGGATCTTGACAAACTAAAGCACGAAACATCGGAGGAACGAACTGTCCGGCTCCGCAAAATGCAGGAAAACAGATCTTTTCTGCGGGATGTTCTCGAGGCCTTCGATTTCAACCTCGTTGGCGAAGAGGTAGCCGAGGGCAGGCCAGCTTACGTGTTTCAGGCTACGCCGCACTTGGGCTATCACGCGCACGGTAAGTACGGCAAGATGTTCTCCAATGTAGAAGGCAAGATTTGGGTCGATAAGCAGGACTTCGGCTGGATTAAGGTCGAAGGTCAGGTAACACAAGCTTTCTCGATGGGTTTGTTCGTGGCCCGCGTGCAGCGTGGTACACATATTCTCCTGGAGGAAACTCGTGTCGGCGACGACATCTGGGTGCCGAACCGCATCGAAGTGCGAGCAAGCGCCAGAATCCTATTCTTAAAGAATCTCGACTTGGACAGAATTCTTACTTATTCCGATTACGACCGGGTGACGGATGGCCCATACTTGGCGGGTCGATAGCGGTGCCGTTGCACGATGACTCTGTCTATTTCGATTGGGATTTTAGCTCTGCCAATTTAGGCTTCGGAGCAATAGATTCGCCATAGCGCCCAATTTTAAATGCCGTTCATTTATAGGCAAATCAAACCTTCTTTTCCTGATTTCCCCGTGTCTGTGCTCCACTCGCATCTTCATCATCATTCCAGTTAATGTTTTCTTGGCTGAAGCGGTCGAGCACTTGATCGCCCTTGATTTTGCCGAAGTGGTCCCATGCCCATTCCACAAAACCTTCGATTTTCGCGCGAGTCGTGCATAACAAGGCTGCGTGTACGCCGATTCACGCCGCAAATGCAATCGCGCACCGGACTTCGCGGCGCTGCTCGCCGATTTCAGCCACTGCTGCATTGCGTCCGATCATTGCCATGATGCCCTTATCGAAATAATCAATGGCCATTCGCAAATTGTGCATTATCAAGGCTCCAGCCACCGCCAAGCGCTTTATAAAGTTGGACAACAGCAAGCTTCCTATCGCGCGATGTCTCGGAGAGGGAAAACTCGGCTGGATAGAGAAGCTGCTGAGCCTCCAGAACCTCTTAGTAGTTGGCGAGGCCCCCAAATGTCGCTTATTCGCGATCGCGACAGATTCAGTCAGGGCGGGCACCTCGCGCTTCGGCTGTTCCTCAAGAGCGCCCAGCCTCTGAGATGCAATCAGAGCATCTGATACCTCTTGAAAAGCCCTTATCGCACTCTGTGAATATTGAAACTTTGCCTGATCGAAGACGGCCTTAGCGGCCCGACGTTCATTTGTCAACGCCATGTCCAATATGCCGCCCGTCGAAAAGTGTCACCAATTCAGTGCTCGGTGTAATATCAGGCCATAACCCGGTTCTCAAACCGGCGCAACACAGGCTTCACTCCTCGCTGGGTCTGAGGTAGTAGCCCGGCCGCGAGCGAATTATCAGTCCCTCGCGATCCAGCACTTCCACTCTGATCTCGTGATACCCATATGCTTCGGGTCCAGTCGGGCGATAGCCGCCCATCTATTGTGCGTGCAGTTCGCCACCGATCTTATCGATTGCCGTTTCTATTGAGCTATCACCGAACGTGGACTGGTACAGGCCGTCAGTGGCCGTTGCGGCGTGTTCAAGCGGGTTATCGCGAAGGGGAGTAGTCGCGTGCTTCGCCCCCCACACGACCAGCGCCCCAAGGTTTATGTTCCCGGCGCGCAGAGCCTCACTCGTGGGCGTCTGCGCTGTGCCCGGCATGGGCGGCAGGCCGAAGATTCCAGGCGGCGTGGCGGACGGGGGAGCCGCTTGCTCCTGCGGACCGCGGAGGTCCGCCGCAGTAGAAGAAAGACCTACGGAGTAAATCGTGACGTCGGCGAGCTGCGCGTCGCGTATCACGTGACCGAGTTTTTCGTCGCTGCCTGTGTCGGCGGCCTCAGCCAGCACGACGATCACTCGGCGGCGGGAAGACGGGCGGGCACGGAGCAGAACCACAGCCTGGGACAACGCATCATCTAGGTGCGTTCCCGAGGTGCCGATCTGTATATTTCCGATGGCCTTCTCGATTGCGTTGTCGTCGCTCGTGAAGTCCAGTAGATGATCTACCTCATCGTTATAGCCGATCAGGGCCGCCTCGCCGTCTGGACCTAACACGGTCTGGGTTAGAAGAATCCCGGTGCGGCGGACTTCCGGCAGCAATGCCTCGATGCGCGAACTGGACTCCACCACAATCGCCACGGAAAGTGGCGCATTGCCGGTGTCAAGGCTTTCGATTGTCTGATTGGCACCGTTATCCTCGACATGAGAATTGACCTTCGTGAGGTTCGGAACGGCTTCGCCCGTGGAGTCCCTCACGGGAAGGGGTGCGCTCACAAGCTTCGTCTTTACGAGAATTGCCGACTGGTCTGTAGACTGCTGAACTGCATGGCCGGGCGTTGGGCCGATAGGATCTGTCTGAGATTGAGCCTTGACGGGGTAGAGGGTCACTAGGACCAGAAACAACAGCAGAGCTGGAACGCCCACTTGCGGCTTGTGTGCTGGCTTCATCGCATTCATCATTGGCATTTCCTTTGGGCATTCACCCTCTATCGTCACTCACTTCTTTGGATACTGACCCTGTCCTCCGCTGTATTCGTTCGGATTGGGCATGACCCTGCGGCAAGACACCGCGAAGCAGATGGCATGGGAACCTCTGCATTCGATTAGGATAGAGGGAATGAGGGCATGTGTCTGTTCTCTACTGCACAACTTCAATCCTGCAGCATTCACTTCTCTGAGCTCGTAATCTAAATTCTTGAATTGCGACGACGAGAATCACGCGGCGGTTATGCGAGCTCAACAGGTCGATGCAACACCATCTGATATAAATCTTTTCTATAATGGTGGTGTTCATGACGCAGAGGAAACGAGTAGGGCTTTCTGCGGCGCAGAAGACCGACATGTGGGGCCGTTGGAAGGGGGGCAGTCGTTGCATCGGATTGGGCGCGCCTTTGGCAAAAGCCATGTGTCGATTCACTTTCTGTTGACGCATCACGGTGGGATTGTTCCGGCAACCCGTCGGCGTTCGCTATTGAAGCTTACAGTGGCGGAGCGAGAGGACATTTCTCAAGGGATCGCTTCCGGTTCGTCGATTCGTGATATAGCCAAAGGTATGGAGCGAGTTGCGTCGACGGTGTTTTTCTGCAGTGCGTATCCCTGACGGAGAAAAATTCAAGCGTAGTTAGGGGCCGAAAATCCCATTTGACAATCGGCAATACTAAGATGTATATGCATCTACTATGAAAGAAGAAACCTTAGGAATGCGGCCTGCGGACGCACTTTTTGACATGCCCTGTGCGTGTCAAAACCTGCGCCGCCTCACCAGGATCGTAACGCGGATTTATGACCAGGAGCTTCGCAAGGCCGGAATCGAAGTCACCCAGTTCGGCCTACTAACCGCACTCGCCATCGTCGGCGAGGCCAACCAGAAAACGTTGAGTGCCGGCTTTGCCATGGATAGCACGACGCTTACACGTACGTTGGCCCTGCTGCGCAAACAGGGTTGGATTCATGTCAGGCCAGGAAAAGACAGACGCGAGCGGGTATTTCGCTTGACGGACGCGGGGAAGAAGCAGATCGCGGCGGCTCAGCCACATTGGCAGATGGCCGAACATCGCCTGCGGAAGATCCTTGGCCCGGCAAGTTGGAAGCAAATGCACGCAACTGTCGCCCGAGTCTCGAATGCAGCCGCAGAGGCGTAATTTTTGCATCCATAATAGATGTATATGCATCTAGTATAGAGAATGAAGCTAGGTTTCGAGAAAGGATTCACCTAATGCTAAAACTTGTTTACTTGTTGCTGCCACTTCTGCTCGCTGTTGTGGGTTTTCTGTTTTACTTGGGAACGGACCGGACCGTCATGCATGCGAATCCGCCCCAGTCCGGCTCTCCCCAACCAGAGCTTGAATACCTCAAAGCTGTAAACAGTGCAGCGTCCCCCAAAGACCCGCAATTGCTGTTCCTTTTGATGGGCGCATACGCCAACGCCAACAAACAGGCGGAGGGCGCCGACTTCCTCTCCGCCCGGCTGAACGAATTCAGGCCTCACCTGACCGATCCACAAATATCCCTCTACCTGAGCGCCATCGGTTTGCTGCGGGCGCAAAACGCTTCATCTATTTCCCTGCTCCACCGCATCGGTTACGTGGAAGACACAATCGCCATGTTGGACCATGCCAAACAGCTCTCCGGCGGTCAGATATTTGTCGTGAACTGGATTTCCGGCGTCGTCCGCTCCCAGCTTCCCGGTTTCCTCCATCAGAAGCAGTCCGCGCAGGACGATTTGAATTGGTGCTCTGCAAACATCTCGAAAGCGCCGGACGTCGGCTGGCTGCGGGAAGTGGATTTTCATTTGGGAAAGCTGGCTCTCGCCGATGGCGACCAGGCCAAAGCCCGTGACTATCTTCGCCAGAGTGGCTACAAGAGTTTCGACAAGCCGGTTGTGCTCACTACGCCGTTTTCGGAAGACCCGTTGTCCGGCCACGCGTTTGCGGCGCGTCGCATCGCCGAAATTGTGCCTGGCCGTGTGTATGCGCTCTCGGGTTTCGAATTCACCGAATACTATTTCGTTGTTTCCGACGATGGGCGAGAGTTGATCGGAATAGACGCGGGAACCCGAGCCGATTCCGCACAGACCGCCTACGAAGCGTTGCGCTCCTACGCTCCCAATCTGCCAAAGCTGACCACAATCTTCGTCACACATTCCCATTGGGACCACATCGGCGGACAAGCCTATTTTCGCAGTCTGAATCCGAAACCCCGCTTCTATGCCCGAAGTAACTATCAGGAGGAAATAGCCGGCGAGATCAACGCACCCGAGTCCATCGCCAAACATTTCTTTGGCGAGCACTTCAATCTCGAAGATGTCCGGAATTTTAAGCCGGATGCAACCATCGACCGCACCACTGATCTGAAAGTCGGAGGAACGCGCATTGAACTGATCCCCATTCACGGCGGAGAGACGCGCGATGCCATGTTCATTCATCTGCCCGATTTGGGCGTGCTCTTTGTCGGCGATTTCATCATGCCTTACCTGGGTGCGCCGTTTGCGGTGGAGGGTGACCTGCAGGGTCTCCTCGACGCGATCGACGTTGTCGTGCAGAAAAATCCACGCTATATGCTGCATGGACATGAACCGCTGACGCGGAATTTCTCCTCTCCAGACATGTTGGCACAGTTGAAGACAAACCTCAGCTGGCTTCGCGACCAGGTGCTGACCGCAATCCGCCGTGGTGACACGCGCGCTGCGATCCATCAGGCGAATCTCATTCCGCCCGGCCTCCTAAGCGGCCGTCCCGACGCGCTTTTGCCTTACCTGATCCTGCGCGAACACGTGATTGACCGGCTCTATCACCAGAACGTCGGATATTGGCAGGCGGACCTCGAAGGCCTCGATCATCTCGGTGATACCGACCGCGGGGAACTCTTGGTTGATTACCTAGGTCTGTCCGAAGAACATCTTGTCACCGCGGCAGAAAAAATGGCGGCCGACGGCAAGTATGAACTTGCCGCTTCTTTGCTCGAAGCGTCTGCGGCTAGATTCGGCCACACCGAGTCCATCGCAAAAGCTGAACGGCTCGTCTACCTCAAGCTGATGGAAAAATATCAGAATACCGACCCGTTTAAATACATTCTTTACTCGGCCAAGATTGGCGAGCAAACCCCAGCCATGGCTGCAAGCAAATGATCAGCCTGTCGCAACATCTAGACCCTGTGTGGGAAGTTCGTCTCTACCGCATTGGCTGGCGGATCACGAGGAATTCGGATGTAATACTGTCTGTGCGGATGGTGAGGCACTCAGTCGTCTTTAGCGACCGAGGGCAGGTAGGCCCGGCCTGTGACTCCTTGCTCCGTCTCGAGATCTACGAGCAGCAGCGGAGCAGAACGAATCGTCTGCACACTGGTACCGAGCGGCCGCGCAATCGGAACAGATACCGCCCTGCTGCATAGCGAACGGATCGTTAGATTTGGTATTTGCATTTCAAGATGCCTATTTCCCCCGAATGTGGAGAGCCAAGATGTCGCACACGGCTCGGTTGATCGGAGTTTGCACGCCAACTGCTTTTCCCAAGTCAACGACCGCGCCGCTCAACCATTCGACCCGGTCTTTACGCACGTGCTGGAATAGAAAGGAAGGAGGCGTTCAATTTTCATGCTGTGAGATGCGATCGCGTTGTCAAGAATGTATTTGAAAGAATTCAGAAGCAGATCTTGAAACGGAAAGACTCCGAAGCAAGCATACAGTGACGGCCTGCACTGTGCATTAGAGCAAACGGCCCTAATACGAATAGTCTCCATTGATCGCAAGCCTAGGAAGAGCCGGATAGAAGTTGTGGGAGACGGTTCTGGCCTGCTGCTCGATGAGGAGAAGAACGAAATGAAAGATAGTGGATTCCCAATGAGACGTTGACATGCACCTGCCGCCCACACTGCGGTTTCCACACTGTGCCCCAAATTGAAATGTGTTCCTTTTTGCACGGAAGCGCTTTTTCCCAGTGTCTAAGATGTTCATGCGTGGCAATGTCGGGCAAGTACTGCAGGAACTCGGTGCGAGGCTGTGGAAAAGACGCCGGTGAGTCTGTTTAGAGCTTTGGGACACTGGGACCGAGCAATCGAGCCAGCAAATCAGAATGGAGACAGAGGTGAACCACCATGGCACAACCGCAGAGAAAAGAATCACAGCCGCCGTCCGCCGGACACAAGTCTATTGATGGGACGCTAAGCGGATCAATGCTCCAATTTGGCCTAGCCAACGAACTCGACGAACTGCACCGGGATGAAGCGTGGCTACAACGCACGGGGCGAAGCTCGAAGACGCTTGTAAAGTACTCGGATCTCCGTATTGTACTGATCGCTATGAAGGCGAATACGCGCATGCACGAGCACACGGCGGTTGGCAGAATCTCCGTGCACACACTGAATGGTCATATCCGCCTTCACCTACCCGAGCGGGTGGTGGATCTCCCTGTCGGGCACTTGCTCGCCCTCGATCATTGCGTGCCTCATGATGTGGAGGCGTCCGAGGACAGCGCCTTTCTGCTGACGCTCTCATGGCCGCCGGAAACAAAGGAAAACGCTCCGGAAGAAGGCTCCCCGCGATAAACAGAAATAGAGGGGCAGTTTCTCGCATCCTACGCTCACCGCGAGCACTCTCCTGGACTCTTAAGTGGTGCGACAGAAGGGCGCGCACTTGATCAAGCTAACTCAGAGAGGTTCACAATGAAGTCGCCCTCTTTGCGTGTGATGCAATTATTCGGAGAAATGGGGAAGGATCGGTTGGACCTCCACGCGCTATTCGAAGCCGCAGGCAACGAGTCAACCGAACGGCGGGGCGTGCTCGACGCTATCGACGAATTGACCCGCGCGGGTATGCTGGACGAGTGCGGTAGTCACTTCTACGCGCTGACGGAAAAGTGAGCATACTACCCCTTTCGACGCAATGGCTCATCTGCTGGAGGGTGACGCGGAAAATACGATTTCTGGCAAGCCACTACGGGCGACGGCAGGCGAAGCGGTCCTCATGCCCGCAAATCAGCCCCATTCGCTGAAGGCCCTCATTAGATTCAAGATGCTGCTGACCGTGACCCGCTCATGAGCAACGCCCAGCGGAGGACTGGATTTACATGGAAGTATCGGAAACGCCTGCTGTCCTGACCATTGGGCATTCGAACCGCACATGGAAAGACTTCCTAGAGCTTCTGAGGGCACAGCGCGTCAAGCGCGTCATAGACGTACGCAGTATCCCCCGATCGAGACACAATCCTCAGTTTAACCGGGAGACTCTGTCGACAAAACTGAGGGCCGCGAGGATCGGCTTCGCGGATTTGCGAAAGCTCGGGGGCTTGCGCCATTCACGACACGATTTACAGAACATGGGCTGGCGTAATGCATCATTTCGTGGATTTGCTGATTACATGCAGACCTCCGAATTCGAGGCAGGGTAACACCGATTGATCAAATTGGTCGGGCAGAAGCGGAGCGCGATTGTGTACGCGGAAGCGGTTCCATGGCGTTGCCACCGTTCGCTTATTGCCAATGCGCTGACTATACGCGGGATTCGGGTTGACGACAGTATGAGCATGAAGCGTTCCCAGGTTCATTCGCTTATTCCATTTGCACGTGCCCAAGGTCATCGCATCACGTACCCTGGCGGGAATCGCGGCGGCAGGCGAGTCAAACGACAAAGCGGAAGAAGCGTCGTCGGGTAGATAGTTTGGACGCGGTCTGCCCGTTCGAGACTTCTTCCGAGAGGTCGGAGGTTAAAACGGATCAAGTGCACTTTGACGAGGAGACGAGATCTCAATGAAGACTACGAAACTGCTGGTTGTTGTGGATGAATCGCGCGCAACAAAAAAGGTCCTAGAGTACGTGGCTCAGGTGGTTTCCCGACGCCGAGACTTTCGAGTCAGCCTAGCGCATGCACTCCCGTCGCCTCCTCCCGAACTGGTCGAGTTCAGGGGCTCAGAGAAGGGCCGCCTCCGGGCATATAAGCGCCGATGGATTTCCGTGGTCGAGATGACAGAACAGCGCGTCTTGGATCGCGCCAATGCAATCCTTCGCCGAGGTGGTGTCGCGGCGAAGGCAATCGAAGCCCACTATTGCAATCTAGTGGACGCGAGCCGTGCGACCGAGGAAATCCTAAGATTCGCGCGGTTGCGTAAGTGTGACACCGTGGTCATTGGAAGAGCCTCGCTCTCGTGGCTAGGTGGGCTCATTAAGGGAGACCCTGCAGAGGAACTTGTCCGCCAAGGCAAAGGCTTTACGATCTGGGTTGTCGAATGAAACCTCGGAATCATCCCAATTCGCTTTTGAAAGAGACTATAGAAAGTCGACAAAACTGGATTTCTGAATGTGACTAATGATGGTTCTTAATTATCCATTGTGGCTGCGGGCGACGCACTTCTTCAACTTTCTTTTCCTGTCGCTTCTCGTTCGGAGCGGTCTCGAGATCTTGAGCGCACACCCGAGATTTTACTGGAACGATCACTGCACTCCCGGTAGCGAATGGCTCAAGTTCACTAAAAAACAAAGACCCAAGGACCGACTCTGGACGGCAAGTGACGAGGAAACTTCATTCCCGGGCGCGATTGCCTTGCCGGGACACGAAAATCTGGGTATGGGACGGCACTGGCACTTTCTCGCGGATTTCGCGTGGCTGCTGACAGGTTTGACCTACGTCGTGATGTTGTTTGTCACGCCCGAGTGGCGGCGGTTGATTCCGACTTCCTGGCAGATTGTTCCGGACGCATGGCACGCAATGCTTACCTACCTGAGCTTCCATGTCGTGGAAACCCCAGGAGGATATAACGCACTACAACAGTTGACCTACGCGGCAGTCATATTCTTGCTCGCGCCGTTCAGCATAGCGACGGGAGTAGCAATGTCCCCAGCCGTCGCCGCTCGTTTCCCGTCGTATATCAAAATCTTTCACGGACGGCAGGGCGCGCGAAGTTTGCATTTCCTGGTTCTTTGCTCATTTATCGTATTTTTCATCGGACACGTCACGATTGTGGCTCTACATGGTTTTCGGAGAGAGCTGGCGCTCATTGTTCTGGGGCAGACGCACGATCCGCAGTTGAAGCTCGCTCTTGTGGTCTGGCTGTCCGGCTTGACCGGCATCGTGGCCATCCATACCGTGACAACTGTGTGTTCGCGCCGGCGCCCGCGCCTTGTTCAGAAAGCCACGCAGTCGATCACCGATCCGTTACGTACACTGCTTTTCGGCCACGAAGTGTCCGCGCAGCATTACTCACATGCGGACATCTCGCCATACTTCTGGGTCAATGGCCGGCCGCCGAAAGAGGAAAGTTTTCTGGCGATGGCACGCGAAAACTTTGCAAGCTATAGCCTAGAGATCGGCGGATTGGTCGAAAGGCAGCTGCATCTAACGCTGCTGGATCTCCGCGCAATGCCGAAACAAACTCAAATTACCAAGCACTGTTGTATCCAGGGCTGGTCAGGCGTTGCGGAGTGGGGCGGTGTATCCCTGCATCACATCGTCGGACTTTGCCATCCGCTTCCCGCCGCCCGCTACATCGTTTTCTACGCGTTCGATGATAAATCCACATCGGAGCCACACGCCCAGGGGCCCGGAAACTTCTACGGGACGATTCGCTTGGAGTTGGCGGAAGATCCACAGACGATTCTTGCCTACGAAATGAACGGACAGCCGCTGCCGATTGTGCACGGAGCGCCGCTCCGGCTTCGCGTTGAAACACAGCTAGGATTCACGATGGTGAAGTATATCCGCGCGGTAGAGTTCATCGAGGACTACAAGGCTATCGGTCAGGGTCAAGGCGGCTGGCGGGAAGATTACCAGTATTTCAGCCAGGAAGCGGGGATCTGATTCACGAGGTTTGACAGTTCCTCAAAGGAAATGAAGACAGGAATTGATCGAGGCGCACATCGGAAGGAGACCAATTATGAGCACTGCAGCGGCGTCACCAGGTTTCATGTGCAAACTGAAAGCTCGCAAGGGAGTTGCGGAAGGCACCATGGCCTTCTGGTTCGAAAAGCCATCAGGGTGGACATTCAAGGCTGGCCAGTATCTCGATATCACGTTGCTCGATCCTTCCGAAACGGATTCCGAAGGAAATGTGCGGAGTTTTTCAATCGCAAGCGCCCCTGACGAGGAAACCTTAATGGTGGCCACGCGGATGCGAGACACGGCGTTCAAACGCGTTTTGAGGACCATGCCGTTGGGAAGCACTGTAAAGGTCAAAGGTCCATCCGGTGATTTGATTCTTCAGAATGATTCTGTGCGAACGGCCGTATTGCTCGCGGGCGGGATTGGCATCACGCCGTTTCGAAGTATTGTCCATTGGGCAGCGAATGAGAAGTTGCCGAATCGAATTGTCCTTTTCTATTCCAACAAGCGGCCAGAAGACGCGCCGTTCCTCGCGGACCTTCAGAACCTCGCAAGAGACAATCCGAAGTTAAAGTTAATTGCCAGCATGACTGAAATGGAGAAATCGCTTCGACCTTGGAACGGTGAAACCGGTTTGATTAATCAAGAAATGCTCGTACGGCACTTGAAAGGCGCAAAGACGCCCTCTACTACATTGCCGGGCCGTCCGCCATGGTGAACGGTTTGCACGAGGCATTGAACAAGGCAGGAATAAATGACAACGACATCCGAGCAGAAGAATTTGCAGGGTACTGAGCCGATTCTCCCATTTGATCTCCCGAACACCGGCCCTGCTGTGCGCATGATAGTGTGAAATAGTTCGAAATAAATTTCAAACCTGCAAGAAGGAGACAAGTATGAAGGCGACACAACTGCTCCATGATCTCGGCCAAAGCCTCTGGCTCGACAACATTACCCGTGGGCTTCTGACGGACGGTACGCTCCGTCGCTATATCGATGAACTCTCGATTAGCGGGCTAACCTCAAACCCATCGATCTTCGACCAAGCGATCAAGAACTCGAACTTCTACGATGACGCCATCCACCTGAAGATGAAGCAGGGCAAGTCAGGCGAGGCTCTCTTCTTCGATCTCGCGATCGAGGACCTCAGGCAAGCCGCCGATCTGTTCCGCCTGATCCACGACAGGACGAATGGCATCGACGGTTGGGTTTCGCTTGAAGTCTCGCCGACACTCGCCTATGACACTGCGGGCACAATCGCCGAAGTAAAGAAGCTTCACGCTCGGGCTGAGCGGCCCAACCTCTTTGTCAAGATTCCTGGTACTCCTGAAGGCATTCCCGCGATCGAGGAGTCAATCTTTGCCGGTGTGCCAGTAAATGTAACCCTGCTTTTTTCGCGCGAGCAATATCTGGCAGCGGCGGAAGCCTACTTGCGTGGCATTGAGCGACGCATTCAAGCGGGGTTGAATCCTGACGTTTGCTCTTTGGCCTCTGTTTTTATCAGCCGCTGGGACAAGGCGACGATGGAGAAAGTCCCTGGAGACCTGCGAGACAAGATTGGCATCGCTGTTGCGCAACGAACCTACAAAGCCTATCGCCAACTTCTCGATTCGGAGCGATGGTTGCGATTGGCCAATGCGGGTGCCCGGCCACAGCGACTGCTCTGGGCTAGCACTGGCACAAAAGACCCAGCCGCTTCAGACGTTCTCTACATCGAGGCGCTCGCCGCGCCATTCACCGTCAACACGATTCCTGACAAGACTTTGCTTGCTTTCGCGGACCATGGCTCGGTGGGTGAGCTCATGGCTGCTGACGGAGGCGACGCCGAAGAGATGATTGCAAAGTTTGCAAAGGCGGGCGTCGACTACGATAAGCTTGCCGCCGAACTCCAGCGTGAGGGCGCCGAATCATTTGTGAAGGACTGGAACGAGATGCTCGCTTCAATTGTGTCGAAGAGCGCCGCATTTAAGGCTGCAGACTAGGGTCTGGCTTTTGCCTTGGAACGGACCCCGGAACATTCTGGAAATGGATAGTGTGATGTCCGATGGGTACCCGATTGCCAGCTAAAGACCTGTTTGCTTGACGGATGAAATGCGACGCGGAGATCCATCGGAGAGGAAAAGTGCCCGACTTTACATGCAGTTTTTTGCAGTCCCCCAAAGCATTCCCGCATTTTTGGGAGCACACCGTTGGGAGCGGGCATGCGCCACTCGCGCTGCGCGCAGACTGGCAAGCGCAAATGTTGCGTTGCCACAACGAGCTGGGCTTTCAGCACGTGCGTTTTCATGCGCTGCTTTCCGACGAGATGGGGACGCTCATATGCGAGGAAGAACAGCTCCTTTACTCCTTCTTCAGTGCCGATCGGATTATCGACTTTCTTCTCTCGATAGGAATGCGTCCTTTTGTCGAACTATCTTTCATGCCCGAAACGCTATCGTCGGGAAATACCACCGTTTTTCGTTACCGGGCAAACGTAACTCCACCGAAGGACTACAGGCAATGGGCCGCCCTGATCCACAAACTGGCGGCACACTGGGTGGGACGTTACGGGGCGGCCGAGGTGCGCAAGTGGTTTTTTGAGGTCTGGAATGAGCCGAATCTCGAGGCATTCTGGACGGGTTCGCAGGAAGATTACTTCAGGCTTTACCGCTGTACTGTTACTGCCATCAAGAGTGTGGATGAATTGCTTAAAGTAGGCGGGCCGGCAACCGCGAACAGCCAATGGATTCCCGAGTTTCTTGATTACTGCAAAAGGAATGCGCTTAGCATTGATTTCGTCAGCACGCACCATTATCCGACCGACGCGTTCGGCAAGCCGGGAGCGGATACGATGACTCAGTTGGAACATGCGCCCCGCAATGGCATGAAAGACCAAGCCAGCAAAGCGCGCGATGAAGCTGGCGGCCTACCGCTCTATTATACGGAGTGGAACATCTCATCGAATCCGTTCGATCTGATGCATGATGAGCCGTTTGCCGCCGCCTTCGTCACCAGGATCATCATGGAAGCGCGTGGACTCGTCCAGGGTTATAGTTTTTGGACCTTTAGCGACATTTTCGCGGAGAACTATTTTCCATCCGTTCCGTTTCACGGCGGGTTCGGGCTCTTGAATTTGCATGGAATTGCAAAGCCATCGTATCGCGCATTCCAGTTATTGCATGGCTCGGGGACCGAACTATTGGAAGTCGCCGGTAGTCACTCGACAGTGGATGCGTGGGTTGTCCGTAAAAGCGACGCCGCAACAATCCTCATGACCAACCTTGCGATGCCCCGGCATCCGATTCAAACTGAATTGGTGAATCTGAAGTTGACTGGCGCGCCGGCGCCGCGCACTGCTTGGACCGAACGAATTGACGAAGAGCATGCCAATCCACGCCTGCTTTGGGAAACCATGGGCGAACCCGAATACTTGAGCGCATCGCAAGTTGAACAACTCGAGATGGCTTCCACTCTGCGGAAAGAATCGCAATCCTGGACGTTCGACCGAGGAAATATAGAACTGGCCGTCGCGTTGCCGCCGCAGAGTGTTGCGGCCATTACGATTGAATTCGCATGAGCATGAAGCGGCTGTCAGGAGTGCGCCGATAATGAAGCAACCGTTGCCGGTCGCGAATCCCCATGGGACTGATTCAGAAATGCTTGACCTGCTTCGGCGTGAAACTTTCAATTATTTTCGTCATGAATTCAACCCGCAAAACGGTTTGATTGCGGATAAGACCCAGCCCGGGTCACCTTCCAGCATAGCGGCAGTGGGAATGGGGCTCAGCGTTTACGCGGTGGCAGTGGAACGGGGATTGCTTTCACGGGCGGAGGCAATCAAGAGGACAGTGACGCTTTTGAAGTTCTTTCATTCCTGCCATCAGGGTCCGGAACCTGATGCCACGGGATACAAAGGGTTCTACTACCATTTCCTCGAAATGCAGACCGGTCAGCGAGCCTGGCAATGTGAATTGTCGACAATTGATACAGCCATACTCATGGCGGGTGTTCTGATGGTGGCAAGCTATTTCACGGGCAGTAGTGAAGGAGAAAGCGAGATACGAGAACTTGCTGAAATTCTTTACCGGCGCGTGGATTGGAAATGGGCACTTAATGGAGGGGCTACGATCTCCCATGGTTGGAGACCTGAATCGGGTTTTCTTCCGTACCGATGGGATACAGGCTATAGCGAAGCTCTGCTACTTTACGTGCTGGCCCTGGGATCACCCACGTTTCCTATTGATCGGAAGGGCTATACAGAGTGGACCTCAACTTTTGAATGGAAGAAAATCTACGATATAGAATACCTGTATGCCGGACCACTATTCATTCATCAGATGTCTCATCTATGGCTGGATTTTCGAGGAATTCGCGATGACTTCAACAGAAAAACAGGGATCGATTATTTCGAAAACACGCGGCGGGCCACCTACGTTCAAAGGCAATATGGAATCGAGAATCCACAGGGATTTTCAAACTATCACCAATACGGTTGGGGGCTAACAGCAAGCGACGGACCAGGGCCTGCCGTCCTCGAGGTGAACGGCATCCGACGAGTATTTTACGACTACGTCGCACGAGGCGCTCCATTCGGCCCCGATGACGGCACCATTTCCCCCTGGGCGGTAGTAGCTTCTCTCCCATTTGCACCTGAGATTGTGATCGACACAGTCCGTCATGCCATCGAGCGCCTCAATTTGAAAGGGCGTAGCCCGTATGGATTCGACGCCAGTTTTAATCCAACCTTTCCTGCAACAAGCAGAAATCAACACGGCTGGGTGTCTCCCTGGATCTTCGGCTTGAATCAAGGTCCGATTATTCTGATGATTGAAAACTTTCAGTCGGAGCTTATATGGAAGAGTATCCGGGAATGCCGCTATATCGCAGAGGGTCTTCGTCGCGCAGGTTTTCTTGGCGGCTGGCTCGACAATGAACGTCTTTAAGCCGGCGGACCTGGCTTTGAATCTCTTAATCACCGCGCTCGTTGCAAGACCTCTTGCTTCGGCCTTCGGGATTGAATCTTGATCGGTGGACGTGAGCGGAAAACTCATATTTTCCGCTCGCTAAAGCGCTGGTTGCCAAGTGTCCTTTTCTAACCGTTTTCGCGGGTACTTTTCGCCAGGGTTTTCCGCTCACTCCTCCTTGAGCCTTTCGCGGACCGTCCCCCAGCCAACCCCCAAGACTGTGGGGATCTGTCGCGGGCTGTGCCCTTCCGCCTTCATTTGCAGAATTCGCTCGCGGTCCATGGTAGCATTTGGCCGATCGAGCTTCTTGCCATTCGATCGCGCATTCCGAATACCAGCACTCACTCGTAGGCGGAAAACTCGAAACCGATGAGACTTGCCAACCCTGGATGGCCAAGAACTATGCAGACATTGTGACGACGATCCACCGCCGTTTTGCAAGGCTGAAGGGGCGAGCCTCACTGTTACCACTGTCATTAGTGTCTGAGATGGTCTAGGATTGAATCTGCGTTACAGCAAGGCATCGGGAGAAGTGGTGGCAGGGATTAGGATTTAGCGGTTTTTCAAGGGCTTTCTTCGAGTCGTGGGGTCTAATCCAGGCCTCCCAGCCAAATTTCAAAAGGCAGCAAATTTCCCAACAAGACTGACGAATCCATAACGGAAGCGGGAATTGTTACCGCCTCTGTTACCACTCCCTGCAAATAAGCCGGGTTGCTTTTTCTTTCCGCTCAGTACTATTCGGAAGGAGAAGCAGCCGTGAACACAGTAGCTGTGATGATTCGAAAGAAACTCAACGGGAAATACCCATACCTGCCTGCGGTCTGGAACAGGAATGGTCGCCTTGGGCCAAATGTCGCTGGTGTGAACGGCAACGAGCAGAAAGTTGAAGGACGGTATTACCTCCGCTTCACCCAAGATGGCCGTCGCCTCTTCAAACTGATCGAGGGCGACGCAGCGATGGCCGCTGCTGCCGCACAGAAGAAAGATGCGGCTCTCATGGCAAAGGCCGCTGCAGTCGCCATCGCCGAAGATAGCAAACCACAACGAATCAAACTCGCCGACGCCGTCGCCGAGTACCAGGCGGAAATCAAAGAGCATAAGGCATGCGCAGCAGGGTCCTTGTGAAGTGAATTATTGAGAGGTAACCGAACGCAAATCTTCCGTCCGGCGAACTCGCGCTCAGCGCGATTTTGTAGCGGCCCACCACCAAAATAAAAGTTTCAGCGGTACGGGATTCCTAAAAGCCGGATGACGAAAACATGGCGATCAAGCGTTTCCCCACGCGGCTTCTCCGAGCATATTCATGACTTTCTTGACTTTAAAGCTTCTCATTCTTGGTTTCCCTGGTGCGCCCCCTGTCGTTTCCTCTGGCGAACGCCAATTCTCCGTTTATAAAGACCGAATCGGCGGGTTCAACTCCCGTAAAATAACCAATCTCCCGGTAGTCGCTGCAGTTGTGAATTACAAAGTCTGCTCGCTTCCCGGCTTCCAGTGTGCCCTGCTCGCCGCCGCGGCCAAGGCTGTACGCGGCGTTCACGGTGGTTGCCGTGATCGCTTCCGCAGGCGTCATCCGCATGTGGGTTGAGGCTAGGGATAATACGAATGGAATCGATGGCGTCGGCGAGGAACCGGGATTGAAGTCGGTGGCCAAGACAACCCCAAGTCCTGCGTCAATCATTTTCCGCGCGGGGCCGAACCGTTCCGAGCCGAGTGAATACACGGAAGCTGGGAGCAACACGGGTTGCACATTTCCCCGGGCTAATGCCTCGATTCCCGATTCATCGATTTGTTCCAAATGATCCGCTGTGACTGCACCGACTTCCGCCGCCATCTCGGCCGCGCCAGACCGCGTGAGCTGGTCGGCGTGCACGCGGATTCCCAAACCCGCGCGGCGCCCTGCCCAGAGAATCTCCGCTGAGGCGGCGATGTTGAAAATTCCGGGCTCGCAGAACACATCGCAATACTCCGCCAAATTGTTCTTCACAACTTCCGGCAGCATTTGATGAATGATCAGATTCACATATTCCTGAGCCTTCCCGCGGTATTCGTCAGGCACGTCGTGCGCCCCTAGAAACGTAGGCACGTAACGTAAAGGGCCGGAGGCGTTGAGGCTGCGGATCACGCGCAACAGTTTCTGCTCGGCTTCCAAAGAGAGGCCGTACCCGGACTTTGCCTCGATCGTTGTGGTCCCACAGCGCAAAAACCATTCTTGATACCGGCGCCCCGCGTCAAAAAGTTCTTCCTCGCTAGCCTGGCGCGTGAGATTCACGGTCGAACGTATTCCTCCTCCCCCGGCAGCGATTTCCTGATACGTTCTTCCCGCTGCCCGCTGCTCGAATTCATCCACACGATTACCGGCAAAGACTGGATGTGTGTGTGCATCAACGAATCCGGGAAGCACAACGCGGGTTCTTGCATCAATTATTTGTGTACTGGAAGAGAGCAGTGGTTCAATTTCCGCACGGGTGCCGACCGCCTCGATTCGCGCGCCGCGAACGAACATCGCACCGTCGCGAAGGATGGATAGTTCCCGCATCTCCGAGCGGACTCGCGGCCGCGGGGGGCCCGCCAGCGTGACAAGTTGGCTGCAATTCAGGACGGCGAGCTCGCGATCGGAGTTGGAAAGCATCCTCTAGTTGTTCTGGCCACTGAATTCGTGACCCGTCAGCGATCCCAATGCGCGGGACCAATTCCACTGCAGCTTAGCAAAGACGCTGACCGTTGAGCTGTTCTTCTAAATCGCCGACGGCGATATCATCAACTCCCTGAGATATAGAGCGCACTCGCTGAGTTCGGCGGCAGAAACACCTTCGCGGCTGCTGTGGGCCGTTCTCATATCACCGGGGCCGAAAACTACAATGTCCTCCGCGAGCTGCGAGAAAAGATTCGCCTCCGACCCAAACGGGATGGCAATGGAAGGTTTCCCGGCAATTCGCTCAAGCGACTGAACGAGGTAGGAATCAGCTCCGGCTTCGAAGCCCGGCTGGTCACGAAGGGTCTTTAACTCCAAGCGGAAGTCCGGATCCTTGAGCTTGATCTCCTCGACCGCGCGTTCAAGCGCGCATACAAGTTGGCGAGTGTCCTGCCCCGGGATGGGCCTCCATTCAAGCAAAAATCTGCATTCCCCAGGGACGATGTTCTTGGCAGTGCCGCCTTGAATCGTTCCTATGTTGACCGTGGAAAAAGGCGGATCGAAGAAGTTGTGATGCTCACTCCGAAGGAGAAAGCCGATCTCTTCGATTTTTACAATGAGGCGCGCCGCTCGATATATTGCGGAGGCGCCTTCGGAAGGGTGGGCGCTGTGCGCTTCCTTACCGTAAACCTTGATCTCAGCTAAACAGTATCCCTTCCCCGCTCGCGCCGGGCGCAGAGAAGTAGGCTCACCGACCACGACGTGCCTCGGGGCGATTGCGTGCGCAGCGATGAGTTTTGAAGCTCCCACGCATCCGACTTCTTCATCAGCGGTCAGGACGATGCAGAGTGAGCGGTGAAAATTCGCCTCCTTCAAATCCGGCAGCGCCGCAAGCAAGGAGGCGAGAAAACCCTTTACGTCGCAGGCGCCGCATCCATGCAGGAATCCGTCCCGGAGCACAGGGTGAATCGCCTCGTGCCAGGCAGGGTCGTACGGCACGGTGTCCGTATGGCATACAAAGGCGAGGTCAATGGCCCGGTCCGACGGATCTTGTCCCGGCGGGAACGCGATCACATTGATTTTTTCATTCCCGGATGCGTCGCAATAAGGAAACGGCCGGGTGTACCATCCGCACTCATGCAAGAACCTGCTCGCGTATTCGACCAGCGGAAAATTGGACAGCGAAGAGACGGAAGGAATTTCCACCAACTCACGCAAGAGATCGAGCGCGGAGTTCATCGGTTTTCGCGGGTAATACCCTGGTGGATGGGCCCGGATTCGCACCCGGCGACAACTTCGGCCTGTAAAGCAGCGAGTGTCCCGCGGGCAATACATTCGTCTGCTCTCGCGATGCATTCGGTCAATTCCTGGTCCTTCATGGAAACAGCACACTCCTGAAGAATCGTTGCCTGTGCCCGATCGAGAATGTCGCCTGTTTGGTCCAAACCTCGGAATTGCAACGCTCGAACTGCCGCCAGCGCTTCAAGGGCAAGCACCAGTCTGGCCAGCTTGGTGATCTCCGATAACTTGAGCGCCGATGTCATTCCCATGCTGACGAAATCCTCTTGATTGCCGCTGGTCGGGATCGAGCCGGTCGAGGCCGGATTGGACAAAACTCGAATTTCAGCAACGAGCGAGGCTGCAGTAACTTGCGCCATCATCAGGCCGGACTCCAAACCCGGCTTGCTCGCCAGAAACGCCGGCAGCCCTTCGTTCAGCGCGGGATTTACCAGCCGTTCGATGCGCCGCTCGGAAATTCCCGCTAGCTGACAAAGGGCGATCGCGAGGAAGTCCAAAGCCAAGGCGAGAGGGGCGCCGTGGAAGTTGCCCCCGGACAAGATCTCATCGTCGAATACCAGAGGATTGTCCGTAGCGGAGTTCAATTCGATTGTGAAGACTTGGTTGGCGTAACTCATGGCATCACGGACCGCTCCGTGAACCTGAGGGATGCATCGGAGAGAATAGGCGTCCTGGACCCGCTTTCCACTTGAATCCGTGGCCAAGGTCGCGCTTCCCGTAAGCAAAGAGGATAGCACGGACGCCGTGAATCGCTGGCCGGGGTGCGGGCGGACGGAATGGATTCTTTCATCGAATGCCGCCGTTCTTCCGAGGAGTGCCCGTACCGTCAAAGCACTGACAATGTCAGCGCTGGCCACAAGGTTTTCCAGTTCAAGCAACTGCAGCGTGCCGATCGCCAGCATCGCCTGGGTCCCATTGACGAGCGAAACCCCTTCTTTCAACGCAAGCGTGAGCGGCGGAATGCCTGCATGTCGCAGCGCCTCATCTCCATTAAAGATATGGCCGTCGACCTCGGCTTTGCCTTCTCCGATGAGCACGAGCGCGATGTGCGCCAGCGGAGCCAGATCGCCGCTCGCGCCGACGCTGCCGCGGGACGGCACCACGGGCGTCACGCGATGGTTCAACAATTGGCACAAGGTTTCCGCAACCTCAACGCGAACCCCCGAAAAGCCTTTGGCTAAGACGTTTGCGCGGATCAGCATCATGGCCCGGACTACTTCTTGCGGCAAAGGAGTTCCGCACCCGCAAGCATGCGAGCGAATTACATTCAGCTGAAGCTGCTCCAGTTCGGAAGGCGAAAGCCGGGTATTTGCGAGCAAGCCGACTCCGGTATTTACTGCGTACAGGGGGGAATCCGCGGTTGCAAGATTCAGGACTGAGTGCCGAGTCCGGTCCATGCGGTCACGGGCCAGCGGATCCATTTGGACCAGTTCGCCGGCCACGGCCACGGCCTTCACCTCAGAGAAAGTGAGGCGATTTCCATCGAGACTTACCATACCCTTAATTTTACAATTCGAGGTGGATTTCGGTAAGCTCGGATGCGTGGTATAGTGCCAGAATTGCAAATGCAATAACGGCGGAGATACTTATGGACAGTGGAATCTACGCATTTCTTGATGAAATTTCGCGGAAACTATTGGCCGAACTGCAAAAGGACGCCCGCATTCCTTTCGCGGAACTGGGGAGGCGGGTAGGGCTATCCGCATCCGCCACCGCGGAGCGAGTGCGCCGCCTGGAGGATGAAGGAATTGTCCGCGGATATCGGGTGGACATCGATCCCCGGGCGCTGGGATACAACATCATGGTCTTTACGCGGATGACGTTCCAAGGCGAAAAGTACAAGCATTTTCTCGCACATATAAAAAGCGTCGAGGAGGTTCGCGAGTGCTATCACATCACGGGGAGCGACGCGCTGATCATGAAAATCCTCGCGCGTTCGATCGAGGAACTCGATTCGATCGTCACTCGATTCGTGGCTTATGGCGAACCAAATTCCAGCGTGGTTCTCGATAACTCATTCGTCCGCACACATTACGACCTCGATCCCGTAAAGCCCAAAAGACCCTCCGAGCGGGAACCGAATTCGATACGCCTGGGATAGAATTCGGATCTCCTCCAATAGTGCCGTGATGGCGCGGGTTTGGTGGCGCCGGCGCCACCAAACCGCACTCTCCACGAGTGACCGTGTAACCGCCGATCTGAGCAGTCGAATCATGGTGAAAATTTAGGGCCGTAGAGCACAAGTTACTGAGCGCGGCGGGATTACATCATGGGGATCTTCAAGTTGTTCTTCAGTGCGAATTTCTTCGCCTCTTCGTAGCCAGCGTCGACATGCCGCGCAACGCCGATCCCCGGATCGTTGGTCAACACTCGCTCGATGCGCTCCGCCATGCCCTTGCTGCCGTCGGCGACGGTTACCTGTCCGGCATGCTGCGAATAACCGATGCCAACGCCCCCACCATTGTGAATTGACACCCAGGAGGCCCCGCTGGCTGTGTTCAACAGTGCATTGAGCAATGGCCAGTCTGCGATGGCGTCGCTGCCATCCTTCATGGCCTCGGTTTCCCGGAATGGCGAAGCCACCGAGCCGCAGTCCAGATGGTCGCGGCCCATTACGATCGGACCCTTAATTTTCCCGCGTTTCACCAAATTGTTGATCGCCAGTCCAAACTCAGCGCGCTCACCATAGCCCAGCCAGCAGATGCGCGCCGGGTACCCCTGGAACTGGATGCGCTTGCGGGCGAGATGAATCCAGCGATTGAGAAGGTCGTTCTCAGGAAACATTTGAAGAACGAGGTCATCCGTTATGTGGATATCGCCGGGCTCGCCGGAGAGAGCCACCCAGCGGAAGGGCCCACGGCCCTCACAGAAAAGAGGACGGATATACGCGGGCACGAATCCCGGGAAATTGTAGGCATCCTTTACGCCGCGTTCGAACGCGAAGGTTCGAATATTGTTGCCGTAATCGAATGTGATGGACCCCATCCGTTGCAGCTTGAGCATGCCTTCGACGTGGCGAGCCATCGTGTCGAGCGACCGCTCAACATATTCCTTTGGATCGTTTCTGCGTAACTCCTGCGCATCTCGAAGCGATATGCCGCTCGGTACGTAGCCGTTGAGCGGATCGTGCGCCGAAGTCTGGTCGGTGAGAATGTCGGGAACGACGCCGCGCTCGGCAAGTTCCGGGATAACGTCACCACAATTGCCCACCAGGCCAACGGACACAGTTTCCTTCTTGCAGGCAGCGTTTTTCACGATCCGTAGCGCTTCCTCCAGCGAGTTCGCCATGACGTCGCAATAACCCGTGCGCACGCGCTTCTGGATGCGTTCCGGATCGACTTCAATCCCGAGATAGCAGGCCCCTGCCATCACGGCAGCCAGGGGCTGCGCGCCGCTCATGCCTCCCATTCCGCCCGAAACGATCAGTTTTCCTTCCAGACTTCCGCCGAAGTGTTGGCGTGCCGCCGCTGCGAAGGTCTCAAACGTTCCTTGAACGATGCCCTGGGAGCCAATGTAGATCCACGAGCCGGCGGTCATTTGGCCATACATGGTGAGGCCGAGTCTTTCCAGTTCGTTGAATTTCTCCCAGTTCGACCAATGGCCCACCAGGTTCGAATTGCAGATCAGCACTCGCGGCGCATATTCGTGTGTGCGGAAGATTCCTACGGGCTTGCCGGACTGCACCAGCAATGTCTCGTCGTCTTCGAGCGACTTCAGGGAGCGAACAATGGCGTGATAGCTCTCCCAATTCCGAGCCGCTCGTCCGGTTCCTCCGTATACGACAAGGTCTTGCGGCCGCTCCGCAACCTCTTCATCCAGATTGTTCATCAACATGCGCATGGCCGCTTCCTGCTGCCAGCCCTTGCAGGACAAGGTTGAGCCTCGGGGTGGATGCGTCGGCGAGTAGGTCATGTTCATGGCTCCGTCAACCTCAAACGGTTATTGTGGCCACACTTTTCGGCATACCTTTTCATAACGGGAGATGATTTCTCGCTGATCCGCATGCTCACGATCCCGCACGATCAATCTTCCGCGCACTGCGACGTCGCAAATGGCCGATCGATCCAAGGAGAAAACGATCAGAGAGAGCAAATCGTTGGGCGAATTGCCGGCGATGCATGGGTCCGATAAATGCACCGTGAAGAAGTCGGCCGGGCTTCCCGCTTCCAAGTCGCCACCGGGGATCATCAGCGACCTTGCGCCGTTGACCGTCGCGCATTCGAATAATCGCGTTGCGAGTTCCTGGTTGCCGATTTGATCCAGGATAGCTCGCTGTTCGCGCGCCAGCCGGAGATGGTAGTCCAGCTCCCGTGCGTCCTCCAGAGGATCAATCTGCGCCTGGCTATCGGATCCCAGTGCAATTCTGATTCCTCGCATAGCCAGTTGGTCGGCGGCAACCATGCCGTCGCCCAGATTCCGCTCCGTGGTCGGGCAGGAGCAAATCGTACCGCCGGATGCGGCGAATTGATCCATCTCTTGAGTGGAAATGTGGACGGCGTGCACGGCTGTAAAATCAGGTCCGAGCAATTTCTCGCGTTCGAACAACGCGACGGGGGTCAAGCCATACTCGCGATCGCAAGCGGCCACTTCCTCGCGCTGCTCCGCGACGTGCATGTGAACGGGGAGCCTTCTATTTCTACTCCACTCGACGATTTCGCAGAGCTCATCCAGGGGTATGGCTCGAATACTGTGGGGAGCGACGCCAAAGTGTATCTGATCGGAGCACGCGGGAAACTCTTGCAATAGCGAAGCCGTGTTCGCCAGGAACTCGCGCGTGGGTTCGAAAAATCGAGTCTGCCCCGGGTTGGGGGCAACTTCAAAACCGGAACGCTGGTAGGCCGTCCGAAGGAGAACGATGCGGAGTCCAACGGAGCGCGCCGCCTCGATGACCTTCTTCGCCAGGAGATTCGGATCGCCATAAGCGCAGCCATCTGGCGCCCGGTGCAAATAGTGAAATTCGCCTACTGTCGCGGTGCCGGCCAGGGCCATTTCGAGAAATGCCATGCGCGCCACGTCGTAGATCTCTTCCGGATTCAAGTGTGCCGCCGCGTGATACATCGTTTCGCGCCACGACCAGAAATTCCTGCCAGCCGCTGTCCGGGATTCGGCTTTCCCGCGGATCAAGCGTTGGAATGAGTGGGAGTGAACATTAATAAACGCCGGAAGAAGAGCCCTGCCCGGTAGATCGATCACTTTGCAGTCTGGGGTCTCCGATCTTTCGGCCGTCTTGAGGATTTTTCCGTCCTCACCCACCAAGAGCCCTACTCCGGATCGGAACCGCCCACCCGCGCAGTAGAGATGCTCCGGGAGATACAAAGTGGTCATCGAAGAATCTCAATTCCTCGCAAGAGTCGCGCCCACTCCAATGATGGACATAGAACGAACCGGCTTGCAAGGCATTCAACGGATGAGCGCATCCCGCAAGGGACCCCATCGCTGAAGCGCCCAGCGGCCGCCTCAAGAGGCTGCCGAGCTGCGGGCCGCCTCCTCCTGGAGGATTTCGTGCGTTGCCAAGATCTCCGCCGTCGGCCGTAGTGTGGCCGCTATGCCTCAATACTTCGTGTCCGAAAGTTCGATGGCCTGCTTCACGGCAGCGTTTGATTTCTTCAGAGAGCAGCAAGACTCCCGGGCAACCAGGTCCTCGGCGGCGGGCAATGACAATCGAAAAGGGCGCTCGATTCCATCCAAAAGAGAAATTGGACAGTCCCCGAACGGACGAATATGTTGCGGCCATGTTTCGACCGCCCATTGCGTCCCGCCCGTGTAGGAAGGGGCGCAGCTGCCTTACAAACCTACTGGAAGTGCATGCTCTGAGCAACGTGAATTCAGCTGTCGTAGCCTGACGAAGCCAAATGTTAATGGGCCACGATGCTCGATACGCAGTTGATTGTGGCGTGAATTGCGAAAATAACAGTGACTTCATGCTTGTTCCCAGAGACGGAGGGTTGTTTCGATGCGCGGTTAAGGGGAGACCGGTCTCTCGGGGTTGTCCGGCTTGGACAGCTTACGTGGCTGGAGGAGGTAGGGCAGGGGAAAAGGGGAAATGCGACATGCTTCGACGCGCTTGTTTAGATGTGCTTTTGGTTTTGGCACTCGTTATCGCGATCCCGAGGCCCGCGCAAAGTCAAGTCTCGCCGGGGCAAGGCGGGGTGGGAATAATCGAGGGGAGAGTATCCGACAGTCAGCAGCTCCCGTTACCTGGAACAACGGTCGAAGTCTAGGATGCTCAACAAGCAACAATAAAGAAAGTCGTCGGCCAGGACGATGGCCGCTATGTAGTGAGCGATGTGCCGGCCGGAACCTACTCAGTGCAATTCAGCCACGGCGGATTTCAAACCACCAGGAAAGAAGGAATCGTCCTGGCAGGCGGCCAGACCGTGCCCTTGGATATAGTTCTGCCGCCGCAGCGAGTGACCACCAACCTCACCGTCGTGGCTCAGCAAGAAGACTATTCGGTTGCGTCAAAGACGGACATCTCGTCGGTGGACTTGCCCGTGACGGTCGAGACGTTGCCTTTGGAATTGATTCAGCAGCAAGCTTCGACGGACATCGTTCCCGCCATCAATAACCTTCCAGCCGCGAACGCCTGGACCCAATACGGCTCCCTAAACTACTTTGAATTTCGCGGCATGGTCATGGACCAGGATCCGGGGTCGGCGGTGCTGCTCGACGGGTTGCCCATCGACGGCAATCGATCGGACTCGCTGATCAACAGCGTCCAATCCGTGGACGTCCTCAAGGGACCGGCCTCGATGCTCTACGGAACGCATGATCCCGGTGGAACGATCAATATCGTCGAGAAGCAGCCGCTAGCCACCAGGCAGCAGGAGATTGTCCTTCACGGGGGACAGTGGGCGACGGGTGGAGTCGAGTTCGGAAGCACCGGTCCCCTCGGTTCATCGCCCGACTTGCTCTACCGGCTGGATATCGGTTATATGCACAGCGACGGATTCCGCCAGGCAGGCTATGACAAGCTGAACCTCTCGCCGAAATTCTTCTGGCGATTCACGCCGCGCGACCGGCTGCGCTTCTACGTCAGCTACAATCGCGACTATTTTGACCTGGACGCCCGCATCCCTCTTTTGCCATTGCCGAATAATGCGTTTGCAATTCCGGCGGTCAACATCAACAACCGCTACAACTCACCCGGAAATTTCGAGCACTTGAATCTTCCTGTCGTTCAGATGTTCTACGAGCACGATTTTTCGGACAATCTGCCCTTCCGGGCGGCGGGGCAGTATCAATACATCTCCGATGAATACGCAGATCCTGCCTGGATCATCTGGCACGTTCAATCGGTCCAACGGGTCTAATCTCGGGATCAACACCAAGAAACTGCTCTTTCTTTCTGCGCTGGCACGAAGTCCCCTTCTTGAGCACGACACGAATACGCTATCCGAGGATTCCAAGACGAACTTCTAGATTACAAGCCTCATGAATTCTCCAAAACTTCACGGTCCGGAGCACGATCGTGGGGATACCATGTGCACGCAAATCTTTCCGCATGAGACAAAAGTACACTTGCGTGCGACCGAACGAAAAGAGCGAAGTGCCATGATTCGAATAGTTTGCAGGCTTTGTCTGTGTGGAGATTGACGTGCATGGCAGTAGCCCGAGGTCTGGTAAGGCATTGATTTTGTTTGGTCTGACGAAGACGGCGAGAATTGATGGATTAAACATAATCCAAATCGCGCTCCCTTTCATTGGCTCAGGCTACGTGCAACCACTCGTTTCATGGTTCTTCAGCTGACTGGGCCAGTTCGAAATCTGACTCGCGGCAGCGACGTCACTTTTCGCTGACAACTTCCCGGCCCATAAGACTTACAGAATGTTCCGCCCCGTCGCGGTGACTGGTCCCAGACACGGTCTCGGTACGATTGGTCAGCATCGCGAGTCGTACGCCAAATTGTGCCTGCATTGAGCTGAGTGTAGCCAGAGGATGCAGGAGACATGTTCAATACCGGGGTTAGGAGAAATGAACTCACCGACTGCACGAAAACACGAACAGCCACTCCCAAAATGGCGCGAGCGAATCCGAGCGCTGAATAATGTTCCACCCTTGTTCCGAATGGTTTGGGAATCTGCTCCCATGGCGGTTACGTCGAGCCTTCTCCTACGCTTGATCATCGCGCTGATCCCTGTCGCCATGCTGGCTGTGACGCGTGTGATCATTGACTCCATCTATGCGCTTACGTCCCACCACAATGCATTGCCTGGAATCTTCTGGTGGCTAGTTGTTCTTGAGTTTGGATTGGCCACTCTGGCGACGATCCTCGGGCGACTGATCGATTTCTCCGATACCGTGCTCGGTGACAAGTTCACTCGCCATATCAGCACTCGAATCATGGAGCACGCCTCGCGGTTGGACCTGACCCGATACGAGGATCCGGTCTTTTGCGACAAAATGGAACGTGCACGAGCGCAAGGCACCGACCGAGTGATGCTGATTCAGATGACAGGCCGGCTCCTTCAAGAGGGCATCACCACGGTTAGCCTGGCAGCCGGTATTTGTTTATTCTCACCCTGGTTGTTGTTCCTTCTCTTCATCTGCGTTGTGCCGGCGTTTATGGGCGAGACACACTTCGCTTTCCTGGGATACTCCCTGAATTTCGAGCAAACAGCGGCTCGACGTCAAATGGATTACCTTCGCGTCCTTGCCGGTAGCAAGGAGAGTGCGAAGGAGTTGAAACTGTTCCGGCTCGGGCCCTTTCTGGTCAACCGGTATAAGACGCTCTCAGATGACCTTCATCTCCAGACGGTGAAATTGGCAAAACGCAAACTCCTCTTTGCCGGCCTTCTGACGGTCCTAGGGACGCTCGGTTACTACGGATCATATGCGTATGTCATTTATGAGACCGTGACCGGCTCATTGACGCTCGGCCAGTTGACGTTTCTCGCCGGAGCGATCGCTGGCGCCAGCGCGAACATTCAAACTTTTTTCTCCACATTCTCCGGCATAGCCGACCAGGCCCTGTTCATGACGGACCTGCTGGATTTCTTCGCGGTCCAGCCGCAGATTGTCACAAAATCAGGGGCGCTGGTTGCTCCTCGCCCGATCCGCAGGGGAATTGAATTCCGAAATGTCTGGTTTACCTACCCCGATAGCCGAAATCCGATTCTGCGCGGGATCAATCTCCGTCTGGAGCCCCACGAAAGAATCGCGCTTGTGGGTGAAAACGGCCAGGGCAAGACCACGATCGCCAAACTTTTGACACGCTTGTACGACCCGACAGATGGACAAATTCTCCTCGATGGCGTCGATTTGCGTGAATACGACACGGAAGACTGGTGGAACGAAATAGGCGTCATTTTTCAGGACTTCATGCGTTTCGACATGACCGCCGGGGAAAATATCGCTGTAGGCCGCATCCAGACCTCAAACAATCTGATTCACATTCAGGCTGCGGCCCAGAAGAGCTACGCGGAGAATGTCATCCGAAAATTGCCGAAACAGTACGACCAGCTACTTGGATGCCGGTTCGAGGGAGGAGTCGAACTATCCGGCGGCGAGTGGCAGAAAATCGCTCTCGCTCGCGCGCACTTGCGCGATGCCCAACTGTTGATTCTCGATGAGCCAACGGCAGCGCTCGACGCGCGATCGGAACGGGAAGTTTACGAGCGTTTCACTGAACTTACGCGCGGCAGGACGACACTCCTTATCTCTCACCGATTTTCGACAGTTCGGATGGCGGATCGCATCCTCGTTCTCGAAGGCGGCAAGGTCGCTGAGGAGGGGCCACACAATCGGCTCGTGAGAGACGGCGGGCGCTACGCCGAAATGTTTGAACTTCAGGCGGCCGGCTATCGATGAGGGCGGGAACAGGTGAAGCGGAATGGGAACCACACATCAATCGTCGTTTGAATTTGGATTCCCGTTGACCCGCCCGGAAAGAAATATTCTAGACACTGGGCGGAAGGATCCGAATCGCCTGAACCGTAATCAGTGGCGCTCAGCACATCTTCGCGAGCTGCAGGAAATCCTTCGATGGCAGTCCGCCACACCGGAAGAATCCCACAATTACGTCGAGGCATGCTGGAAAAGCGCCGCGGAGCGAGTCAGCGGCGCAGTCAAAGATGCGCAGGAGCGAACGTCGAGGCGGGTTGCACTGAGTGGCGTCGCAAAAATAGTCTCAGACAACCTGCCCGACCTGAAGCAGGCCCTGGCCGAATCCCGAGCAGCAATTCAAGAGGCGCATCGTCTTCCTCATGTCGGATTTCAGGAGTGGCCGTCTCCCGTCCCGCGTTCCTTCGCGCTTGCAGGTGTCTATTTGCGATTTGCGGGATTCGAGTTTGATGAGCAGGGATTTGCGCGGTTCCTTGCCGCGGTGCAGAAGGATACTCCTCTCAAGATGTCAGAAATTTGGAATCTGAAGCCATTCTTGGAGCTTGTTCTGCTCGAGCAAATCGGCGGCGAAACGGCCCAGACCTCGATACGCGACGGGAACCAGGAAGTTCCGCAAGGACCGGCTGCGGGCGGAAATCCGAGCCGGCTCTCGTCACTTCTGTACAGCTTGCTCCGTATTTCCGGCCTTGAGTGGGAAACATTTTTTGAAGAGGTGTGCTTGACGGAAAAAAGTCTGCGCACGGACCCGCGGGGCGCGTACGAAAGCATGGATAATGACACCCGCGCAGCCTACCGTGCGGCCGTGACGGATTTCGCGGCGAACTCAAATGTCCCGGAACTCGATGTGGCACGGAAAGCAATCGCGCTCGCTCAGTCTTCCCAGCAGAGTCCCTGTTCGAGCGAGAGGGCGAAGGAGAGGCGGGGCCACGTCGGCTACTACTTGGTGGATGCGGGGCAAGCCGTCCTGAAAAAGGAAATCGGTTATCGCCCGCCGCTCGCCACGCGAGTTCGAGACATCGTCCTTAAATGGCCCGATTTCTTCTATTTTCTCGGCATTGAACTGATCACTTTCGGAACGATCGCGCTACTGATTTTTCTCCTGCACGTCAAGCCGCCCGGTCTATTTGCTGTGGCTCTTCTTGTGCTTCCTTCGTTGGAATGCGCCGTGGCGACGATCAACCTTTTAGCAACCCGCGTTTTTCCTCCAAGAATGATTCCGAAACTCGACTTCTCCAAGGGAATTCCACATACCTGTGCCAGTGTTGTGGCAGTGCCTGCATTGCTGACAAGCGAAGGGCAGGTGCGGCAAGCCGTCCAAGGGCTGGAGGTTCGATTTCTGGCAAATCGAGACCCGAATCTTTATTTCGCGCTGCTTACCGATTTGCAAGACTCGAAGCAGCAATTCGACGAAAGAGAATCGCTGGTCGAGCTATGCTCCCGGCTCCTGCGGGAGCTCGATGAGAAATACGCGCCCGAAAACAAAGGGAGATTGTTTCATTTTCACCGCCACCGCATGTACAACCCGGTCGAAGAGCTTTGGATGGGCTGGGAGAGAAAACGCGGCAAACTTCTCGATTTCAATCGCTTTTTGTTGAATCAGGACGACCGGTTCCCCGTGAAGACGGGGGATACGTCCCTGCTCAAGAACATACGTTACGTCATCACGCTGGATCTCGACACGCAACTGCCTCCCGGCGCGGGGCACAAGCTCGTCGGGGCTCTGGCGCATCCGCTTAATCGTGCGGTTATTGATCCCGCCAGAAATACCGTTGTGGAAGGCTACGGAATCCTGCAGCCTCGAGTGGGAATCAGCATCAAATCGGCAAGCCGCTCACGTTTTGCCTCACTGCTCTCGGGGGATTCTGGTTTCGATATTTATACGCGAGCGGTCTCGGATGTTTATCAAGATCTGTTTGGCGAAGGGATCTTCACGGGGAAAGGGATCTACGAGGTTGAAACCTTCCAGAAAGTCCTGGAGCACCGCTTCCCGTGTAATGCAGTACTAAGCCACGATCTGATTGAAGGCGTGTATGCACGCACAGGTTTAGTATCGGACGTGGAAGTCGTCGACGATTATCCCTCCTACTTCAGCGCCTTCAGCCGGAGAAAACATCGTTGGGTGCGCGGCGACTGGCAGATCATGTTCAGCTTGCTCCCGCGCGTCCGCGACTATTTCGGGCAGGTGGTGCGCAACCCCCTGCGTCACATCTCGCGTTGGAAGATTTTTGACAATCTGCGCCGCAGCCTCACCGAGTTCGCGACGTTGCTGCTGTTCGTGTACGGCTGGTTTCTCTTGCCGCGAGACGCCTTGCATTGGACGCTTGCAGCCGTTGCAGTCATATTGTTTCCGACCTGCTTCCAATTGCTGTTGACGGCTTTCACCGGGCGCAAAGCGTGGTTTAGGACGGACTTCTGGAGGAACTTGTGCGCCGATTGCGCCGTTGCGCTGGCGCGAATTTGCGTACGGCTGGCGTTTCTCTGTCATCAGAGCCTGATCGACCTGGACGCCATTGTGCGCACGGTGGTTCGCATGAAATTCACCCATCGAAGGCTTCTGGAATGGGAAACGGCCGCCGACGCGGAATTAACAGGCTGTGGCAACAATCTCGTTGATGCATGCCTGAAATACAGCTTGCTGCTCACGGTCGCGATCGGCCCGATCATTTTCATTCTTCATCCTCGTTCACTATGGATCGCAATGCCAATTCTGATCCTTTGGTGCGCATCGGCCTGGATTGGTGATTGGCTGAATCGGCCGCAACGCCCGCTGGCAAGCCGAATCAAAGCCAGGGACCGCGGCGAGGTTCGCAATGCGTCCCTGCGCACATGGCGATTTTTCCACGAGTTCAGCAACCGGGAGGAGAACTGGCTGATTCCCGACATCGTGCAGGAGGCGCCGCCACTTATTGCGCATCGCATTTCTCCCACGAATCTCGGGTTGCTCCTGAATTCCAGGCTTGCCGCTCATGACCTGGGTTTCTTGACCACGCAGGAATTTATTCGAGATACGGAAAGGACACTCGAGACCGTAAGCCGGATGCCCAAGCGCAAAGGCCATCTCTATAATTGGTATGCGACCGACTCGCTCGAGCCTCTCCCGCCCCTTTTTGTCTCGACTGTGGACAACGGCAATCTGCTTTGCAGTTTGTGGACTTTGAAGCAAGGCTGCCTGGAGATGATCAAGCAACCCGTGTTACGCCCGGCACTATGGGAAGCGCTTCGCGATCATGCCGGTCTGCTGGCCGAAGTGGTCACACAAGATTCGGCAGGCAGCGAGCTTGTTCCCGGCATTCTTGATCTGAAGCAGGCCACGGAACGGCTTGCTTCAGCAGACTTGATTCAGATCAGGGAGTTGCGTGCGCTGGAAATCGACGCGCTAATTGTTTTCAATCGGATCGCGAGATGCAACGGGAACCAAGAGGTAGCATGGTGGGGAAGGGAATTGTCCGTACGCGTGACAAGTTTGCTCAGGACGATGGAGACGTTCGCGCCCTGGCTGGACGCAAAATTTGAAGGTTCCTGCCCTCTGTCGGATTCAGAAATCAGACGGTGCGCGAAGGAACTCACATTAGAATCGATCCCCCGGGTGTATGGAGAGTTGCGCAAAAAGCTCGATGTCTGCCCCGAAAACATGGCAGTGAATGCATGCGCAACGACAAAACATTTCCAAGGCGCCCTGGAGAGAGCAATCCAGCACTCGGAGGATCTGGTAAGGCGCTTGAATGCCCTTGCCGCTGCCGCTCAATCCATGGCCGACGAAATGGATTTCAGCATGCTGTACGACGCGAAAAAGAAACTGTTTTCGATCGGTTATGAAGAGGCCGAAGGCGCGCTGAGCAAGTGCAATTACGATCTGCTTGCCTCCGAGGCGCGCACGGCGGTGTTCGTCGCCATCGCTAAGGGCGATGCTCCGCAGGAGAGCTGGTTTCACCTGAAACGGCCATTCCGCTCCTACAAAGGCGAGGACGTGCTGCTCTCGTGGAGCGGGACAGCTTTTGAATACTTGATGCCTTGTCTCTGGATCCGAGCGTATCCGAACACATTGCTCGAGCGCATCGTCCGGGCAGGAATTCGATTGCAACAAAAGTTTGCTCGGGGGAACGGTATTCCGTGGGGGATTTCCGAATCCTCCTGCGCCGAGAGAAATTCCGATGGTCACTATCGGTATCACGCTTTCGGCGTGCCGGGTCTGGCGTTGCACCGGGACCATTGCTCAGGCGATCTCGTGGTGGCTCCCTACGCCACGTTTCTCGGGATGATGTTCGACACGGAAGGCGCTGTAAAGAATCTTCGCAAAATGAAGGAACTCGGCTGGCTTTCGGCGTATGGTTTTTATGAAGCTGCCGATTTTACGCCCCGACGGACCAGCGAGGAGGGCGGGCACACAATGGTGCGAAATTGGATGGCGCACCATCAGGCGATGAGTCTGATTGCTGCGGTGAATGTCCTCTGCGACTCGACGATGCAGCGGCGCTTTCACGCCGAGCCGAGGGTGGCTGCCATCGAACGTCTGTTGCACGAAAGACTACCGCGAGTGCTGCCTTACGTGGAAGATACGGAGATGATCTCGGAGTCCAGTCCTGCACTCGCAGCGCTGGCATTGCCAATGCCGCGACCCGGCATCCGGGATCTCGTTCCAAAACTCCTATGAGAAGCGAGAACTGGCAGGTGCGTTTCCGGGCAGGCACGTTGTGGCTGTGCGTTGCCCTCGCCTGTTTTGTCTGTGACGTTCCGACGCCGACTTTCGGCCAACCTCCCCAACAGTCCGTCCTGCCATCGGATGCGTTGCCTGAAACCATCAGCGTTGACTTGTTGGCGCCCGCTCATCCATTCCCGCACTTTTGGGAACAGATGTTTGGTTCCGGCCGGGCCATCCTGAGTTTGCGCGAAAGTTATCGCCGGGACTTGCGTGACGTGAGGCATGTCACGGATTTCAAATATGTGCGTTTTCACGCAATTTTAGACGATGAAGTTGGTGTGTACGACGAGGATGCGCGAGGCAATCCCATCTACAACTTTTCCTACGTCGACCAGATCTATGACGGCCTGCTTGAAAACGGCGTCCGTCCGTATGTTGAATTAAGTTTCATGCCCGGCAAACTGGCCGCCGACCAAATCTTCCAATCATTTTGGTACAGGCCTGTTGTTTCTCCACCTAAATCTTGGGAAAAGTGGGGCGACCTCATTTCACATATGGCACGCCATTTGGTGGATCGTTACGGAATCGACGAAGTCTCGCAGTGGTATTTCGAGGTCTGGAACGAACCCAATCTGGATTTCTGGGCGGGAGATCCCAAAGAGCAAACGTATTATCAGCTCTATGACGTGACGGCTCGAGCTTTGAAGGCCGTCAGCCCGCGGCTCCGCGTCGGCGGCCCCTCTACCGCACAAGCCGCCTGGGTCGATCGCTTTATCCGCCACGTCTCTGAAAATCACGTTCCCGCCGACTTTGTTTCCACTCACGTTTACGGAAACGATTCGTCAACCGATGTTTTCGCCACGAAAGAGACTATTCCTCGCAGCCAGATGGTTTGCCGAGCCGCGCGGAAAGTCCATGATCAAGTGAGATCATCGGTCCAGCCCGATCTGCCAATTATCTTCAGCGAATACAATGCGAGTTACAAGAACGAAACAGACGTCACCGATTCCGTATTTATGGGCCCCTGGCTGGCAGACACAATTCGCCAATGCGATGGCCTCGTCGGCATGCTCTCGTATTGGACGTTTTCGGATGTATTCGAGGAGCAAGGAGTGGTGAAGCAGCCGTTCTATGGAGGGTTTGGCCTGATTGCGGAAGGAGGCGTGCCGAAACCTTCTTTTAATGCGTTCAAGTTGCTGCATAAGCTCGGTGAAAAGCGAATCGCGACCGACTCGGAATCAGCCCTTGTCACGAAACGGTTGGACGGAACACTGGTGATGGCGGTATGGAACCAGTGGCTGCCCGAAGAATCCGGAAAGTCCAAACAGTTCACGATCAGACTCATGGGGCAGACGGGAAAACTTCACGCAACTATTTATCGTCTTGATTCAACCCACGGATCGGCGTTGCTTCGCTATTCAGAAATGGGGAAGCCAACCGACCCGGCTCCCAAAGAATTGGATGAGCTTCGACGTTCGGCGGAGTTGCCGCCGGCAGAGACGAAATCGCTTTCGCATGGGGAAATTAGAATCACTCTTCCACCTCAAGGGCTTGCCATCATCGAATTCGAGCGCTGATAAATCGACTTTCGTGACGGAAGCGCAGGTTGAAGCAACGATCATCCGGTCCGCGGCTCCACGACCTGGTATGTTTTCAAGCCGGCGCGTTCCATGCCGCGCCGCGCCTCCGGATTTTTCATGAAGGTTTGCCAGACAAATCCAGTCCGCGCGTTTTCAGTCATCACCATGGTGATTCCCGTGTCGATTCCGACAACGTCAGAGTCGTACCAATTTGTCAAAGGATTGAACGCGTCCACGAAGCCGTAATCGCTCCAGCTGCGCGCTCCATAACGATCTTTAATCGTGCGAAGAACACGCATTGTTTCTTGCGGAAGGAAGGGCATCGATCCTGCCGCGGCGCAAGGTACGACCGAGCCGTCGATCGCCCCTGTCGCAGGAGGGCCGCCCCATACGGTGTAGCCTTTCACGGAATCTGAGGCCGTGATACCCCAAAGGTCATCGCTGTAGTCAGGGAATTGTTTTCGCAAGTCCAGGCAAAAGCGCCGATGAACGTCCGTGGCAATCACCGAATTCCGAAAGTAATCCGCATATTGGTCACGCTTGCCGCGAAAATCAAACCAGGCCTGAGAATACTGGTGTACGAACAAAGGCGCGAACGAGCCGATATATCGGATGCCGTCGTACTCAAACTGCGAACGCTTCCAGGCATCCCATGCAGTTGCAGGCAGTGGGTGGGTTGCCGACCCCAGGCCCAGCAGATACATCATCATCATTTCGCTGTAATTGTCCCACCGATATTGCAGGAAACCGGTTTCGGGCCTCCAGCCGTGCGGGAGAATGAGCGTGTCTTCCGAGAGCCAATTCCAGTCCACCCGATTAGAAATCTCGGATGCCAACTGTTCAATTTCGTGATGGGCAAAATGCTGACGGCAGGTAAGAATCCCACAAAGCAAGATCGCCGTGTCGACAGAGGAAACCTCCGAATCCCACAGCCGCTCACCTGTATTCACGTTGGCCCAATGGTAGAAGAATCCGCGGTGGTCCGGCATTTTCTCCCACAGAAAACGAAGAGTGTTGATGACGCGCCCGCGCGCTTCGGCATGGGACACGTAGCCGCGCTGGTCACCGATGCACAGCGCCGTCAGCCCGAAACCAGTCGCGGCGATGCTCGCCAAATCGCTCTTACCCGGCTGGCGTGCATTACATCGATCCCGTACCAAGCCCGTATCCGGATTCGCCTGTTCCCAAAAATACCGGAAATTAGCACTCTCAAGTTCTTCCAGGAAAGCGTCATCGCTGGCGGAGAAAAGCGAGCGAGCCGGAGTTGGGCCCGAATGGTTTGTCTGGATCGAGAGCGGTTGCGAAACAAATTGATTTCTCAGGCCAAGCCATGGGACACAGAACATCGGCCAAGCGAATTGCTTTAGCAATGCCCGGCGCGACATTCCTTTGTTGCCGCCTTCTCTTCTACTCATCAGATGTATTATAATCTTTTTGCAACATCGTTGTACCCAGCCAATCGCTAACCGGATAACAAGAGAACCTGGAACTAGAAGATTTTTGCAGAAGAGATTCTGGGTGCCAGTGGCGACCGGTCGGAAGAAACTACCGCCCAAGCCCCCCTTCTCAAGAGCAGTCAACCTGATGGGGAATCATCCATGGACCGTAGGCGGAAAATTGCGATAATTGCCGGCGGAATCGTGGCGTTCTGCGTCATTCTGACCATTGTGGTGATTGCCGTTCGTTCACGTCGAATCAAGGAGCGCCCCTATACTATCCAGGGCGCCATCATAAAACATAATGCCGACACCAAAAGAGAATCTCCCATTGCGGATGTTGAAATCAGCGCGGCGAACGGAATTGCAGCTCACGAAACCAAATCTGATTTCTCGGGGTTATTCCGGTTGACGTTGCTCCCGCAAGTTGAACCGGGCCAACCCATCGAGCTCAACTTCCGGCACCCTGATTACTTACCGGTTAAGCTGCAGGCGACGGTTGGAGATAATCTGTATGTGGTCGAAATGGCGCCGGTTCATGGCGAGATAGAAGCCGCTCTCAACGAAAAGGAAGTCATCGTGACAAACGTTCTGGTGCGATATTCAATCGGCTCAACATCCTTGGAGAACGTCGGCAGCGGCGTAAAGACGTTTCAGGTGACGAATCAGGGAAATATCCCTTGCAAGGCCCAGCAGCCTTGTTCCCCCGATGGAAAATGGAAGGCGGCGATCGGTTCCGCGTCCCTTGATTCGGGAGATGGGAACCTTTTCCAGAACGCAAGAGTTTCCTGCATTGCTGGGCCATGCCCTTTTACGAGGATCGCTTTGGATGGATTTTCCCGGCCCGGACGGACCATCTCGGTTTCCGTTCTTGACTGGTCCGACACGACTACGTTCTTGCTTCAGGCCGAGGTATACCGATCCGTGGTCAGCAACCTGATCCGCGTGTCCTATCCGGTAATTTTCGGCAGGTCTTTGAATTTCACCTTGCCTGCGGATGCACAGGGTCCTAGTCTCGAAGGTGAAATGGATGGATCACAAATTATTTTCCCATTAGCGCCCGATCCGATCTTGAGCTGGGCCGACTGCAACGTGAGAGTCGAGCAAAAACAAGCGAAAGACTTTCGATGTGAGCTCAAGCCGGGTTATAGCTTCAACTAATATGGGAGAGTGGCGCGCGTCCCCGGAGGCTAATTATGCCTCACCTTAAAAAAACATTGTGCGCCACGTGCCTCCTACTGGCGATGGAAACTTCGATGATCATTCCTTCGGGTGACGGATTCGGCGCCGCACGTCAAGTTCAAGAATCGAGCGCTGGGGAAAATTCCGCCCCCTTGGACGATATCCTTCGGTATATCTCTTCCGGTTGGGGATCTTTGACGCGTTCCCTGGACAACTGCGATGCGTTCGAGGACGTCAAGACCGAGGGAAAACCCATTCTTTATTTTCCCGTGGATATGCCGATCCCGCCCGCCGCGCGCGAACTGCAAGATCGCTGCTCCATCCGGTTAGAGCATCTCCCGATGAAAATTGCCAGACTTGGGGCCCACAATTTAGATCCAAACCAGCCCCCCGGCCTGCTCTACCTGGAACACCCTTATGTGGTTCCCGGTGGCCAATTCAATGAAATGTACGGGTGGGACAGCTATTTCATCATTCGTGGCTTACTCAGAGAAAACCGAATCGATCTGGCGAAGGGGATGGTTGAAGATTTTTTCTTCGAAATTGAAAATTACGGGGGAGTATTGAATGCCAACCGTACGTACTACCTGACACGTTCTCAGCCGCCCTTCCTAAGTTCCATGGTCCTGGCTGTCTATGATGCACAAACGAAGCAATCCCAATCGGACCTCCGCTGGCTTGAGAGGGCCTATGGTTTAGTGGTTCGGGATTATGAACAATGGAATCAACCGCCTCATCTTGCAGGTGAAACCGGGCTCTCGCGTTATTTTGACCAAGGCGAAGGTCCGGTCCCGGAAATTATGGGCGATCCAAGCCACTACTATCGCGGTGTTGCAAACTTTTTCTTGATCCATGAGGGCCCCAAAAGTTCGCATTTGATTATTCTCGACGGGCGAAATCCTTCACCGAGTATCGTTGGAACAATCTTTCCCATATTCATTTGCGATCCAGGCCCGAATACATTGGAAGCTCCGGGGTGCGCGCCTCCTGACCATGCGGCATTGACGGCTGATTTTTATAAAGGCGATCGGAGCATGCGGGAGTCCGGCTTCGATGTTTCGTTCCGATTCGGGCCTTTTGGCGCGGAGACGCATCACTATGCACCCGTCTGCCTCAACAGTCTGCTCTATAAGACTGAGAAGGACTTGGAGGAGATGGCCACTCTTCTTGGTCGGGAAGATGAGGCCCAGCATTGGAGAAAAAAAGCTCTCGAACGAAAGCAGCTAATTATGAAATATCTGTGGGACAACGGGCGCGGCCTCTTTTTTGATTATGACTTCACGGCTCGCAAGCGATCTTCGTACGAATATGCCACGACATTTTATCCGCTTTGGGCCGGATTGGCTTCACGGGAGCAGGCACATGCGGTGGCACAAAACCTCGCTCGATTTGAACAGCCGGGCGGGATTGCAATGAGCCGTCACGATACCCAGGCGCAATGGGACTATCCCTACGGCTGGGCGCCAATTCAACTCCTCGCCGTGGAAGGGCTGCGCCGCTACGGGTATGGACATGAAGGGGACCGAATCGCATACAATTTTCTAACCACCGTCTTGCGAAACTTCAGGCAGGACGGGACCATCCGCGAAAAATATGATGTCACCACACAATCCTCGGAAACGCACATCGGCGCGGGATACACGCAAAACGTAATCGGATTTGGATGGACAAACGGCGTATTTCTGGAACTTCTCAGTCAGCTTCCACCGGAGTTGGCTGCCCGGCTCAACCAACAAGCAAATCCCTCGAAGCCGCGCATCGGAATCAACTCTGGAGAACACGGCAAAGAGACATTGAACGCGAATCCAGCGCTCAGAAGAGAGTCAAAGCCATGAGCAAGGCAAAGATTCCACAAACGATCGCCAGACCTATCGAAGTGCCCGGGTCCAAGTTTGTTTATGTTGCGGCGGCATTTGCCGCGCTGGGAGGCCTGCTTTTCGGATACGACACCGGTGTGATCTCGGGCGCCGAACTCTTCTTCAAGAATGATTTCACTCTGTCCACATTTGCCCTCGAAGTTATCGTAAGCGGAGTATTGGCGGGAGCGGCGGCGGGGGCGCTTGCGGGCGGGCGGCTGGCAGATCTGTTCGGTCGACGGAAGTTGTTGATCGTTACGGCGATCATCTTTGCGGTGGGTGCGATCCTTTGCGCCTTAGCAATGTCCGCCGTCACTCTCATTGTGGGACGGATCATAGTCGGTCTTGGAATCGGCCTCTCCTCCGGCACCGTTCCTGTCTACATCTCCGAAGTCTCCCCTGCAAACGCGCGAGGGTGGCAGGTCTCCCTCTTCCAGCTTGCCATTACCGTTGGGATTCTTCTCGCGTACGTGGTGGACTACGCCTTTGCGGGAATCGAGGGCTGGCGTTGGATGTTTGGCCTGGCTGTGATTCCCGCCGCAATTTTCGCTTTGGGAATGCTGTACCTGCCCGAAAGCCCGCGCTGGCTGGCCATGAGGGGAAACCGCGAAAGTGCTCGCACTGTGCTCATGCGCATTCGAGGAGCAGCCGATGTGGAGGCGGAAATGGAAGAGGTGGAAGGCACCATCGAAAAGACAAAAGAAAGCGGTGGCACCTTGGATCTGTTTGCTCCATCGCTTCGGCCAGCGTTGGTAGTTGGAATCGGACTGGCGATTTTCCAGCAGGTTACGGGTATCAACACTGTCATTTATTATGCCCCGATCATCCTACAAACCGCGGGAATTTCCTCCGCCTCCGGAGCGATCCTTGCGACGGCGGGTATTGGCGTTGTCAATGTGCTGATGACCATCGTCTCGATGCGGTTGATCGACCGAATTGGCCGCCGGCCCTTGTTGCTGGCAGGAATCGGAGGAATGGCCGTTTCGCTGGGTATACTCAGCCTGTCGTTTCACATTTCAATGCATTCCGCCGCGCTCGCCTGGATTGCCGTCATCAGTATGATGGCCTACGTTGCGTCCTTCGCTATCAGCTTAGGGCCGATCTTTTGGCTGTTGATTTCCGAAATCTACCCATTGAAAATTCGCAGTTCCACGGAGGGGCTCGCGGCGACATTCAACTGGGGTTCGAACCTCGTAGTCACGCTCACATTTCTGACACTCGTGCAACGAATCGGGGCGAGCCGAACCTTCTTGTTATATGCGCTGTTTGCTGTAGCAGCATGGATTTTCTCCTTCCAGTATGTGCCGGAAACGAAAGGCCGGACCCTCGAAGAAATCGAGAGGTTCTGGCAGCATCCCCAGCAATGATTCCCTTTGCTGCCTTTTTGAATTTGCTGCTGCCAAGTCCAGACCTCCCAGCCGAACTTTCTATCCCCTCGCAAAACGACAACTTTGAGCGGCAGCGCATTCGGGCAACTTTACCGGGCTACCGCACAATTGGCTGTGCGAGGGAACGGTCGCTATACTACGTCGGTGAGGTCCTAGCCAGTGCCGCGACGCGTGCGCAGTGTTGATCTGACCCAGGTCACGGAATGGGAAAACGGCGTGGTGCGTCGCGTTGAGGATTGCCTCGCCGGTGAAGAGCCGCTCGAAATGCGCGTTGGCCGGCGCTCGCTCGGCGTAACTTTGCGTACACCGGGTAGCGATCCCGAACTCGTCGCTGGGTTTCTTTTCACCGAGGGCATCATTGCGCGCCGCGAACAATTGCTGTCGGTGCGCGCTGGCGATGATTCTGCCGGCGACGCTTCGGCCCGCGGAAACCTCGTGCGTGTGCGTTTGGGCCGCGGCGCACACCTCGGCAAGGAGAAGTCGGCGCGCAGGTTTTCCGCCGGCTCCGCTTGTGGTGTCTGCGGCAAAGCCGCGATCGCCGAAGTTCGGCGGCGCGGCCTGCGACGGCCGAATCCCGCGTCGCGATTCGATCCCGAAATGCTTTGCCAATTGCCGGAAAGGCTCCGCGGCGCGCAGGCCATCTTCGGCCGCACTGGTGGGCTGCATGCGGCGGCGCTTTTTGATGCGGGCGGTAAGCTGATCGTCCTGCGCGAAGACATTGGAAGACACAACGCCGTGGACAAAGTGATCGGCTGGGCGTTGGTCGAGGACAAGGTACCTCTCGACCATCACGTGCTTTTGGTGAGCGGCCGCGGCGGATTCGAGATCGTACAGAAGGCGATCGTGGCTGGCGTTCCGGTGCTCGCGTCAGTTTCGGCGCCGTCGAGCCTTGCCGTGCAACTGGCGCGCGAGTTGGGCCTGACGCTCGTGGGTTTCTTGCGCGGCCGGCGGTTCATCATTTACGCCGGCGAGGAGCGGTTCGGTGTTTCCGCTTCGACGAGCGGCGCAGAGGCATAACGCCGCTCTACAAGTGCGAGCACCACTCAGTTGGCCCCGGCTGCCACGGCGGGCACCCCAGTTTGTTCTTTCGACGGACTCCGCGCAATGAGTGGGAGGACCAGCGACACCAGCATCACAATGGCGATGACCGTAATCGCCGGACCATAGCTGCCCGTGTTTTGCCGGACTCGGGCGATCATAATCGGAGAAGGTATCGCGGCCATTCCCCAGGCCAGCAAAATCCAGCCATAAATCCCTCCCATAGATTTTGCACCGAAAAAATCGGCTGTGAAGGAGGGCATCGTGCCAAAGCCGCCGCCGTAACACAATCCGATCAGAGCGAACGCGGCTGTAAACAAAGTCAGATTCCGGATATGGGGCAGCGCAAAAAAGATCGCCACTTGGATGAGATAGAGCAGGAAATACACGCGGGCACGGCCTAGAGAGTCTGAGACCCAGGCCCAGAAGACCCGCCCGAGTCCGTTGCAGATCGAGATCACGCCCACCATTCCTGCGGCTTGGAGGACCGACATGCCGGCGAGTTGCTGGGCCATCGGAGATGCCTGGCTGATAATCATTATTCCAGCCGACACATTTAGAAACAGGAGAAGGAAGAGAAGATAAAACTGCCAGGTGCCCATCGCTTCACTGAGGGAGAAATCGTAGGTACTGGCTGCCTTGGCGACTGCCGTGCGCGGCTCCCAGCCAGCGGGACGCCAGCCCTGCGGAGGATTCGCATAGAACTGCGCGGCGAGCACAACGATGATCAGGTACACGATGCCGAGCGTCGAAAATGTCGCCGGAATGCCGTGATGGATGATTTCCCATGCCGCGAAGGGACTCATGATCAGCGCGCCAAAGCCGTACCCGCAAACGGCGACGCCGGTCATCAAACCGCGCCGGTCGGGAAACCATTTAACCAGAGTGGCGACCGGGCAAATGTAACCCATGCCCATTCCGATCCCTGTGATTACGCCGTATCCCAGATAGAGGCCATAGAGAGAATGGCGCGAGGCGGCAAATCCCGCGACCAGGTATCCGATGCCGTATAGGATTCCGGCCACCGTGGCCACTTTCCGCGGGCCCACGCGGTCCTGCCAAAGGCCGCCGATCACCGTGCCGAATCCGAGAAAAACAATCGCCAACGTGAAGTTCAAGGAAACGTCAGTAAGCTTCCAATGCTCGGCGCCAATGAGCGGTTTAACGAACACGCTCCACCCATACACGGCCCCCAAGCAGATCTGCATGACCACTGCTGCTGCCGCAATACCCCACCGGTTGGGAAGATGATCTGGTGCCATAGGCACCTCCTCAAGTTGGAGAAGTCTGCGTACTGGAAACCCCGGGGACCCGAAATATATTGCTCTCTGCGTCTCAATTCCGCTGGCCCGGCGGCTCTACCCGGTAACGAAATGCGGCCGCTCCTATGCCGTGGCGATCTTCAAGTTTGCGACGGTTTCTGGCCGGTCCAAGGGAATGATCTCCACAACAGCGTTATAGTCCGGCACGCCACTCGGATCGAGCCGGCCGGCCGGAACAACGACGTTTACTTCCGGCCAATGGCCCTGGATGCTCCCCGGCTTGATGCGACCGATCTTCACGCGCCCGCGGAATTCGCCGCAGTCATTCCGCAGCAGGATCGGGTCTTCGTTCCGCAGGCCAAGCCGCTCCGCATCGTCCTTCGCCATGATGATGTCTTCCCGCTTGAGGCCTGTAAGTGGATCGGAGGCACTGTAAATCATGCTGTTGAATTGCTTGCCGCGCCGAGTGGAAAGCAGGAATCTGTCCGCGGGCACTTTTTCTTCCGGGAGGCCGATCGGTGAGAAGTGGCCTTTCCCATCCGGCGTTAAGAAGCGGTCCTCGAGCAGGCGAGGCCCGCCATACTGGAAGTTGTCGCCCTTCTTGCGCAGGCTCCCGATCCCCTTGTACGTTGGGCAGACGCGGTCGATTTCTTCGCGAATGTCCTGCGTATCTTTCCAGGAGAAAATTCTGGCGGCGCGCTCGGGGTCGGCCGCGCGCGCGACCTGGACCGGGATTTCCCATTCGTCGCGCGTCTCGGGGATTCGCGGGCCGGGGATTTCAGGAGAATAAATGATGCGCCGCTCGGTGCTGGTTTCCGTCCCGCCGCCTCGCTGCTCGTAACGAGTTCGCGAGGGAAGCAGAACGACGGTATCCGCGGGGTCAACGAACATATTCGAGCTGAGCATGATGTCTTGATGGACGCGGAAACCGATGTTTGCCACCGATCGCCGTATCCGGTCAGGCTCGGGAAGCGTGTCCACGAAGTTGCCGCCGCTCTGCCACAGCGCGTCAATCTCTCCGCGCTCAGCGGCCAGGATCATTTGCGTGGCAGGGATACCTTTCCACGCGGGCGGCTCAAAGCCCCAGAACTCAGGTTGCGCAAACCGTTTGGCATTTTCCTCCGTGACCGGTACACCCATCACATACGCGCCTGGCAAACCACCCATTTCCGCGCCGCCCTGGACGCCGCTGTGGCCGCGTACGGGCATCAAACCGGTATGAGGCCGGCCCACGTTTCCGCGCGAAAGTTGAAGGTTCACAATCGAGCGAACGTTGTCGCTTCCGTAGCTGTGCTGGGTAATCCCCATGCTCCAGACGATGATGGCGTGGCGCGCTTTGCCGAAGGCCTCTGCGAAGCGGAACATCTCCGCCTTGGTTTGGCCCGCGCTGCGCTCCAGGTCCTGCCAGGAGAAGCTGCGCGCTTTGGATTCGGCGTCTTCCCAGCCGACGGTGCGGGCCGCGATAAACTTGCGGTCCACCCAATCGTTCTCGATGAGGTGTTTTAGCACGCCGTAGAAAAAGGCGATGTCCCCGCCGATGTGGATCTGGAAATAGTCATCGGCCAGGCGCGTCCCAAACAGCGCGCTCTTGGCGACCGACGGCACCCAATAACGATCCAGGCCCGGCTCGAAATAGGGATTGACTACAAAAATTTTTGTGCCTGCTTGCTTCGCGTAATAAAGATATTTCGTGGCGACCGGCTGGTTGTTGGCAATGTTGCTGCCGACAAAGACGACCAGGTCGCTGCCAATCCAATCGGAATACGAGCAGGTCGTGGCCGCGCATCCGACGGTTGCGCTCAACGCCGCCGTGCTTGGCGCGTGGCAGATGCGCGCGCTGGTATCCACGTGGTTGGTGCCGAAGAAGCGGGCGACTTTCTGGTGGGCATAGTAGGCCTCGTTGGTAAGCCCGCGCGAAGTGAGGTACCAGCCGAGGCGATGCGGATCGACCGCGCGCAAGCGTTTCGCCGTCAGGTCAATCGCTTCCTCCCAGGAAATGCGGCGAAATCCTTTGTCGCCCTTGTGCCGGACCATGGGCACGGAAAGACGCCCCAGCTTGCGCAGCTTGCTGCCGGACATTCGGCGAAGGGAAGCGACATCCTCGAGCAAGCGCCAATCCATTGCCGGCATGGTGTTCAGCCGGAGCAACTCCAGACGCACGTAGCAAAGATGAATGCTGTCAAGGGTCCAGTCGTGCATGCCGATGGTTCCGAGAGCGCAGCCGTCGCAACAGCCGTCGCGCAAAATTCGCCAGGCGTAAGGAAGATTGTCGCGGTTTTCCCATGCGGTCTGGAGCAACCCTCGGTAAGCGCGAGGATGCTGCTGGTTGATTCCCAAGGGGACGATGCTGACCCACTGGCGGCGATTGTCAGCCTCTCCATTGCCTTTTTTGCGGGTCATGAAGAAACTCTCATCACGCAAACCTCAATCTCTTGACGTTCGCCTTCGCGCGCTACGCCCGTCAAGTTATCCATTAGGCCACGAGCCTCCCCGGAATCTTCTGTCTGGGCCATTTCGTTTATCTTCCTGTTTAAGTTCGTAGAAGCTTGCCTGGCAGCCGAATTCTCCTTGCCCTTGCTATTGTAAAAGGTAGCCAAAGTCAAGTTAAACGCTGTTCACATTGGAAGCCTGATGGAGATTGCCGGGCCGGCAGGGATAGAAGAGGTAATCACGTCCTTCGAGCCGATCCCTAGCGGGAGGATGGAGGAAAGGAGCAACCCATTGACGACTCAACCGCCGGTCAATTTGGCGCCGCCCTTAACTCGCGAGGACATTTCGGTTTGTGCCGGAATTGCAAGTGCGTCACGCCCAATTCCTGAAACATCGTAGCGGCGGAACTCGTTTGAACTGAAATCTAGCGGGCAGCTGCCGCTACGACATTCATGAATTCCTGGGATCAATTGGAAGACGTCATCGTGGCCGGCGCCATGGCCATATCGTTCTTGATGACCGCGCCGCCCTTCATCACAAATTTCACTCGCTGCATCTCGGAAATATCCTGCAAGGGGTCGCCGGAAACCGCGATCATGTCGGCGAATTTGCCCTTTTCGATGGTGCCGAGTTTATCCGACATGTGAATGATTTCTGCATTCACAGTGGTGGCCATGCGAAGCGTGTACACGGGGCTCGCTCCCCATTTGACAAAAATGGGGAACATTTCCCCCTGCACTCCGTGCGAACAGTTGCATTCCGTATTGTAGACGCGGCCTGGAGGCGGCGCGGAGCCGCTGCCCCAGCCGAGAATCACACCGGCGGCGAGCATTTTCTTCCAGGTGACTTCGACGAGGCGCCAACGGCTGTACGGCGCCCACTGCTTCAGGTCATCGGGCTCATCCTGGCGGTGATCGAGAATCGTCGTGGTGATGGGCAAGTGCTTCTGCACGATCTCGCGGATGTCGTCATCGGTCGCGGCAGTCGCATGCTGGATATTGTCGAGGCCGAGATCAATTGCCATTTTCAATCCTTCGCCTCCGTAGGTGTGCGAGGCGACCCACATTCCGCGCCGGTGCGCTTCGTCGATCACGGCAGCGAGTTCTTCCCGCGTGGGAAGCGGCTGGTTGAACATCTTGCCTTCCTTATCGAAATAGAACGGGCCAGTGGTGTGAATTTTGACGTGCTCAACGCCGTACTTTGCGAGTTCACGCACCGCGCCGCGAAATTGATCGGCCCCATTTACCTCGATGTCCTGTTCCAACGGCGAGCTCATGAGCGGGAAGGGCGCATTGCCCGGCATGGTGATGTTGATGATGGGACCGGCGGTGATGATGCGCGGGCCCTTCACGAGACCGGCCTGAATGGCCTTCTTGAGCTCCACGTCAGCAAAACCGCCGCCGTGCGATCCCATCGCCACAAGCGTGGTGTAGCCTGCGTTCAGGCTGGAGGTGGCGCTGAAGAGCGCGACCATCATCTGATGCTGCAAATTCCCTTGCGCGTCGGTCAAGTGAACGTGGCCGTCAATCAATCCAGGGAGTACCGTCGCGTTGCTGAGGTCGATCACTTTTGCGCCGGCCGGAATTTTCACGCGGTCGGCTGGGCCGACGTCCGTAATTTTGTCGCCCGTGATGAGCACCACTTGATTCGTCAAATTTGCGCCCGACTTCGGGTCAAACATTTTGCCCGCGCGAACCGCGACAACTTGCCCCTGCGCGGAGGCCACGACGGCCGCTGTTAGTATCAAGAGAGCGATGCTCAAGGCAAATCTCATTCGCTTCATAGAGCCTCCGTTACGATTCAATCTTCGAGATCAATCCCGGCGTCCCATCACCGCCCATAAATTAACAGCCGGAATGTTCCTGGAGTAGCCACTGGTTGTGGATTGGGCTGTTTGTCCGTAGGGGCAGGAGCCGGGCCAAAATCCGACGTGGTGAGATACAAATTGTGAGTTTTCGGATCGAGACCCATGGTCTTGGCCCCAAACTCGGTCTTGACCGTTTCGACTACAGAAAGCTTGTCGGGTGAGTCTTCGTGGAAGATGTGGAGCGTGCCCTCGCGCGTCGCGGCCGCCAGCGTATTCGTGGAAGGATCAAACACGTTGGCGTCCACACGGTCGCCGATCGGGAACGGTTCGCCAATCACTTTTCCGGTATCGGCGTCCATCATCACGAGCATCTTGGGATTTCGCCCGCCGACAAACAGCCGCCGGGACTTGCGGTCCATCGTGATCGAGGTCGGCGCGCCGGAAGGCGCGACAGGGAAGCGCGATTTGACGGTGAGGTCATTCGTGTCGATTGCGACAATCTCGTTCGTGGACTGGATGGTGTCATAAATCATTCCCTTGCCGTCGGCAATCGCCTGTTCAGGCGCACCGCCCAGGGGGATGCTCTTAACCACGTCGCCCTTCACGGGATCGACGACTGTCGCGGTGTGGGAGCTTCCGTTAAACGCGAAGACGCGCTTCGATGGCGTGTCGTACAGGATCCAGTCGGCGTCGTCTTCCCCCTTGATCGTCTTGGTGACCTTGAGCGTCTTCAGGTCGAACATGACGATGTTCCCCGCATCGCCGTCGGTAATGAAGCCGCGGTTCAGATCGGGCACCAGGGCCACTCCATGAACGCGCTTCCAGTCTCCGGTCACCGTGCCCACTTTGTCCCCGGTGTCCGCATTCACCACGTTGACCTCCGTGCCGTGCGTAAAGTACACACGGCGTGCGGCGGAGTCGAAAATCACGTAGTCGAAGTATTCCCTGGTGGCTCCGATTCCCGGCGCTGCGCCATAGGAAACTTTCTTAAGCAGGTGGTAGCCCGAACCCGGCGCGCCGGCGAGAGCATACGCCGCGGACAGCACAAGCGAGAACACCAAAGTGAGTCGCGCATAATGTGAAAATTTCATGGAGACCTCCCCAAATTGTGAGTGGCGGCGTCGAGCGCCGTTGACGGAACGTGTCTTTCACTTTCAGGCAACTTCGCCTTAACGCGCAGTCTGCTGTCAACAGGCACGGTTTCGGCAACGGTGAAGAAACAAAGAGCCGGGCCCTGGCGGGCCCGGCTCTTCATCGCAAAGCCTTAGAGCATTACCAGATGACTTTCAGGCCAAGTTGAATCTGGCGTGGAGTGTAAGTTCCGGTGCTGTCAATCACAGCGTTAACTGGCGATGCGCTCGCAGTCGGCTGTGGGGTTGGGTTTCCATTTACAAGTACAGTTGCAGCCTTACCGCTCATGATCTGGTTGTTGCCTTCATTAAAGTTGGGAAGCAGGAAGTTCGGGTTATTCAGGACATTGAAAAACTCCGCCCTGAATTGAACGTTGAAGGTTTCTGAAATTCGATGAACGGCGTAGTTTTTGAACAGTGAGAAGTCAAGGTTGAACGACGGAGGCCCAACCACCGAATTCCGCCCGGCATTGCCGAAGAGCTGCGCGCAGGTATCGGCGACGGTTGTGTTCGCGTAGGGTGTGCACTTCGTTGGGTCTAATGCGATGGAGGCCGGTGCGACGGGCGGGGTGTAGCAGGCGGGGTTGATGTAGCTGCCATTTCTACCCTCGCTTAGCCAATTGGGGTTAACTTTATTGCAGCCAGGGATGTAATCCGGATAGACAGCGGCATCATTGTTTATGATGCCGAGAGGGTCTCCTCCGATAAACGGGGTAGTGGGTATGCCCGTACTAGCTGTGAGGATCGCGCCGGTCTCCCATCCGCCTAAGATGGACGACAAAATCCCCGATTTCGGACCGGGGATATCGTAAATCAAGTTTGCGACGAAATTGTCGGTGATGTTGAAGTCACAAGGTCCGTACCTGCTGGCCGGCAAAAAGAACATTGTGGTTGTGAAAGAGTTCTGGAACGGGTCGCCGATGAGGCCGCTCGAAGTGTCATCGAAGCATTTGCCATAGGTAAAGCTGGCGGAAGCTTGCAAGCCGTGGCTAAATTTATCCGTGACCTGCGCCTGGAGGCCGTTGTAGTGCGAACTCACCATCCAGAACGTCGGCCTGATGGCGCCACCTGTAATGCCAGGGGCGCCGACGACCGTGTCGCTTATGGGGTTCGCAGTTGTTCCCGACGGTAGGAAGCGAGAGGCGCAGGTGACGCCCGCCGTTCCGTTTGGTCCGCAAGGCCAAAGGTTGGTCCCCGGAAACGGAAGGGCCATGTTGCTTTGATCGGTGGTAAAGGGCGAGTGCACGGTATGCATGCCCACGTAGCCGACCGTGACGGTCAGGAACTGGGTGATTTGCCGCTGGAAGCTGAGGTTCCAGTTCATGGCGTAGTTTCTCTTCGGGTTTTGTTCCGGAGCCCAGCCCTGTGCGTTGGCGATTGTTGCGGCGTTTATTTGAGAGGCCGGCAAGTTAGCGCCGATGGCAGTGGCAGCGGGAGCCGCGAACGAGTACGGCGCCGTCGAACCGGTGAGTGTAAGCGCAAACGGGAAGGATCCGGTCTCCTGATTCAGTCCGACCCAAGTACCGGGTAGGATATCAAATTCCCCGAAGCCTGCACGTATGGAGGTTTTGCCATCGCTGAACGGATCCCAGGCGAATCCAACTCGAGGTGCGACGTTCCCGAGAGTTGGATTTGTCTGCCAAGGGTGAATGACCGATTCACGAACTCCCCCGTAAATATCGGGGACAACCGAAAAACCGCCGTGAACTTCGGTCGGCAATGTGGCGATTTCGTAGCGTACGCCGAGATTCAATGTCAGGTTCGACCGGATTTTCCAGTCGTCCTGCACGTAACCCCCAACAAAGGTTATCCGCGGTCCATAGGGCGTTCCCACAGCCGCACTCCCGATGCTGTTCAGTAGGGCGGGCTGGTTCGTCAAGAAGTCCTGCAGGTCATTGAATACAAAGCTTCCGTTAGGCCTCTGAATAGTAAATTCGTGACCTTGGAGGCGCTCGACGGCGACCCCGAACCTTAAGGAGTGGGTTCCCCGGGTGAGGAACGCGTCGTCGTTATACTGGAAGGAATTCAGGATGTGGTTATACCGCGCCTGGGAGCCCAGGCCGCCTTGCATCAAGGAGATGCCCCCAAGTATCTGGATAATCGGAGTAAATCGCCCCGAACCTGCACCCAAAGAGGTATTATCCGCAATCGGTTGCAGCGCAACCCCAGGCTCGCCGACAAGTCCGACGGAGCGGTTATAGCCGGCGCGGAAAGTATTCACCAGCGAGGTACTGAAAATGTGAGTTTCTTCCAAGCCGACCATCTGCCTGGAACTCAGCGTTTCAGTGGTGGATAAATTATAGTTGTCGGGTGTGACTTGAGGGGACTTGTCATAGAAAAAGAACCCGTCGAGGCTGTCTTTTTCCGAGAACTTATGGTCAACCCTGCCCGTCACGTAGTTCTCCGTGTAAACCTGTAGGGGGTTTGCGGAGCTGAATGCGAAGTCCCCGGTTACGTCGCTGCCCGATCCAATCGGATAGAGAGCGAGGTAAGGTGCGACGACGCTGTCAATTCCGTTTGGGTTCGTGCCGTTCGGGTCGCTTGTGCTAACCGGGAGGTTCTTGATGAAGATCGGTGCGCCGCCGCAAACCGCAGCTGACGTCGAGCAAAGCTCACCGCTACGCGCAGCCAATGAAGGGACGGTATTTATAACAGACCCGCTCATTGCCTGTCGGACCCCTTCGTAATCAACGAAGAAGAAAGTATTATTCTTTATAATAGGGCCTCCAGCGGACGCTCCGAACTGGTTGCGGTGAAATGGAGGAGGCGCCCCCGGCGGGTCGAAGAAGTTTTTCGCATCCAGGCCCTCATCACGGAGAAACCAGTAGGCGTCGCCGTGGAAACCATTGCTTCCCTCTTTCAACACCGCGTTGATGACTGCCCCCGAAGTTCGCCCGTATTCCGCCGAATAGTTTGCGGTCACGACAGAAAATTCTTGGATCCCATCGACACCCAGCTGTTTGCCCTCGACGCTGCCGGGCGAGCCGTTCGAATAGTCGTTGACGTTGATCCCATTGACCCGGTACGTGTTCTCCGAGGGGCGATGACCGTCAGTCGCCAACTGGTTTCCGAAGCCCCGATTGCCCCGATTGACTGATCCGGTGGTCCCCAACTGACTCCGAATTCCCAGGACTCCCGGCTCGAGGACCGCCAGAGAGCTCCAGTCGCGTCCATTCAAAGGCAGTTCGCGAACCGTGGTCTCGTTGACCTCACCGGTGAGCGCCGACGAGGTTAGCTCCACCTGCGGAGCCTCGCCGCTCACCGTTACGTTTTCAGAGATTTGGCCCACTTTAAGGGTAATATTCAAGGCCTGCTGAAGACCGACGGTTAGCGTGATGCCCGTTTGCGTCTGCGTGGAAAATCCCGCAGCCGTCGTCTTGACTTCATAATCGGCCGGCGGCAGGTTTGGCACGGTGTAGAAGCCGGCCGAATCGGTCGTGACTTCCCGGATGATCCCCGTCGACGTGTTTCTTACGGCCACTGTGGCGTTGGCCACCGCTGAACCGGATGGGTCGGTTACCGTGCCGGAAAGCGTAGCCCCTGAAACCTGCGCATAGAGGGCGACGCCTCCGAGTAGACTAAAAGACAGCGTGATTAATACTGTAAGGCATGTAACAAACTTTCTATACTTCCACACACCCATGCATCACCTCCGTGATAATCAATCGTGGATCATCATGTCCGATTTCAATTCGACCACACACCCATAGCTCGAAGATGTCTCCGAACTTGGAGGCATTACATTCCCGCCGCAAATCGAAGTCAAGCATTTTCTTAATAATTTGTAAGTGCATCAAAAGTGGGACTCGCGAGGGCCGTTGGCGGGCACGGTTTGTGACTCAGCGGGGAGCGCGAACTAAAATAGGGTCCGGTCCGATCTCGCACCGCCGCCCGGCTCGTCATCGGTCGGCACGCTTGCGCACGCGATCGGAGAACACTGAAAGGTGCAATGTTCCCAAACGGTCCATAGGCGCGCTGAGGGGGCGTCTAGCTGCTCCCATCTAAGAACGGGCGCCGCGAAGGTGAACCGGGGCCGTCACTTTCAGATGACGCGCTTCTTGCGCAGGTCGCGAATCTTTTCGGGATCATAGCCAAGCTTGCCCAGCCACGCGTCTGTGTGCTCGGAAAGGGCCGGAGCGGGCCCTTGCGGCGAGGCTTGGTCATCGGAAAAAAGAAAACCGCCGCGAGTTACTATCTGTTTTCCGGCCGATCCTTCAAACTCGGAGACGAAGTTGCGGCCCGTGAGATGCGCGTGGCCGAGTATCTCCGGAACGCTTAGGACGCGCCCCGCGGGCACGCCTGCTTCGATCAACGCTTGCTCCCACTCCGCGGCGCCGCGTTTCATCAGTTCCGGCGCAATTTCCCGATTGATTGCCGGGCGGTTCCTCCGGCGAGTTTCACGCTCCGCAAAACGGGCGTCGGTTTTCAGCTCGGGGCGTCCGATGACGTCGCACAATTTTTCATACTGAGCGTCTTCATTCGCGGCGATATTGAGCAATCCCTCAGCGGTGCGAAATGTGCCGGAGGGCGCAGCCGTGAAGTTTTCATTTCCCATGGGGATCGGCTCGACGCCCGCGTTGAGATAATTTGAGACGACCCAGCCCATGGAGGCCAGCGTGGATTCCAGCATGGAGACGTCAATCCTGCGGCCCCGGCCGGTGGTTTGCGACTCGACGAGCGCAGCGCAGATGGCCATGGCCGCCGTGATGCCGCCCACCGTGTCACAAACGGGATAGCCTACGCGCAACGGAGCGCTTTGCGCGTCTCCGGTCACGTGCATGACGCCCGAGATTCCCTGGATCACTTGATCGTAGGCGGGCCGCATTGCAAGCGGACCATCCTGTCCAAAACCCGAAATCGCGCAATATACAAGGCGGGGATTCACTTTCGCCAACACTGGATAATCGAGGCCCAGCCGAGTCATGACGCCGGGACGGAAATTTTCAATCACGACGTGCGAGATCGCCGCGAGTTCCTTGAAAATCTCTTTGCCTTCGGGCGATTTGAGGTTGATCGTTACGGATTGCTTGCCTGCGTTGACCGCTACGAACGAGGCGCCCATCAACTGCGCATCCGCTTTCGGATCCGCCCCCAGACGCCGGGCGAGATCTCCGTTTTCCGGATGCTCGATCTTGATGACCTCGGCTCCCAGCAGAACGAGTTGAAAGCTGCAGAACGGGCCGGCGAGGACGTTGGTTACGTCCAGCACGCGGACACCATGGAGTGGAAGCGCCATCTGCCTGATCCCCTCGCGCAACCGATCTGAAATTTATGCCGATACTTGTGGAGTCACGCCGCAGGCGCCTGCACGGCGCGCACGCAGGAGATGTCCTTGATAGGGCCGGGACGAAAAGCGGCACGCAAATTCGGCCGCATCCAGCAATTTCTCCAGATCGATTCCCGTGCCGTAGCCCATGCCTTCCAGGAAGTCGACGAGATCTTCCGTCGCGAGGTTCCCGCTTGCGCCGGGGCAATACGGGCAACCGCCCAGGCCGGCGGTGGAAGAGTCAAATTCGCGAACTCCTGATTCGAGTCCCGCGAGTGTGTTGGCCAGCCCTCGGCCATACGTGTCGTGGAAATGAAGTGCGAGAACTTCCCGGTTCATTTTCAATTCGCTCAGGAGCCGGCCAACCGTTTCTTTGACTTGATCCGGGAAGGCCATGCCATCGGTGTCGCAAACGGCGATGCGCCACGGGGCGATCCCGCGCGCTTGACGAACTGCGTTCACTACAGCCTGGCTTGAGATTCTTCCTTCAAAGGGGCAGTGGAAGCAGGTGGAAAAACCAACCCGGAGGACCACGCCATCGCGCTCGGCCAGGCGAGTGGCTTGCTCCAGGAGTTGCAGGGATTCGGCCATGCTGCGATTCAGATTTTTCCGATTAAACGTTTCGCTGGCGGCGATCACGAACTCCATGTGGCGGATCCCCGCGGCCAGAGCGCGGTCGTAACCTTTCAGATTGGGAACCAGAGCGGAAAACGTCACACCCGCAAATTTGCCGAGTCCGGCCGCCACATCCTCCGCGTCCGCCATTTGCGGCACCCATTTGGGATGGACGAAACTTGTCGCCTGAATATCGGAAACGCGCGCCTGGACCAGCTTTTCGATCAGCGTGAGCTTGTCTCGCGTGGAAACGAGCTTCGGTTCATTCTGCAATCCGTCGCGAGCCGTCACATCGACAACTTTTACTTTTTCATCCATGGCTGCATTTCCTTCTCATTCGCGAACGCGGCTTAATCCTCAATTGTACGGCCTGCATTCACGAAGGAAAACAGCAATCCCGAACAGACCGTGATTAGCGCCGCGAGGTCCAGCGCGCGGCTCCACTCGTAGTGCACGGCGATGTAGGCCGTGACTACCGAAGACGCCACTCCTCCGAGACTTCCCAGAGTATTCATCAGCGCGGAGAGCGAAGCGGAAAAATCCGGCGCAAGGTCGATGCACGCGGCCCAGAAATTGGCGGCGGCAAACATGTTGAATCCCGCGGCAAGCGCGATCATCGGCAGCGCGACTGCCGTAATCTTCAAGTGGCTGCCCAGCAGCAAGAGAATCGTCGAAACTCCCATGCCCAGCCACACCGCTGTGAGGCGGCCGCGACGCCGCGTGGAATGCCGCGCGATCCGATCGGAAAACCAACCCCCAACCGGAGCGAGGACAGCCATGGAAAGGAATGGGGCGGATGTCCAAACGGCTGCCGCCAGCAAGCCAAGTCCGCGCACTTGCACGGCGTAGAAGTAGAACCAGTTGTAGTAAACGTAGAAAGCGTATCCCTGGCACAGATAGCCCAGGATAAGTCCCCAGACCGACACGCTGGAAAGTATCTTCAGCCACGGCACATGTTTCGCCAGCGCCACGTCGCGTCTTGCGACATCGCCCTTGTGCGATCCGGGGTGAATCTCGTCCAATTCCGCGGCGTTGACGCTCTTGTGTTCTTCCGGCCAATCGGTGGAGTAGTAGTGCCAGATCAACAGAATGAGAAACGCCAGCGCGGAACTGATGTAAAACGCCACGCGCCAGCCCCAATGCACCATCGTCCAGGCGATGAAAATGGGAGTCAGCGTGCCGCCTAAGCCGAGCCCCCCAACTTGCAAGCCGCTCGCGAAGCCGCGCTCACGTGGCGCAAACCACGAAGCGATTACGCGCGTAACATTCGAGGAAACAGACGCTTCGCCTATGCCCGTAATGAATCGGATGATTTGAAATGCGAGCAGCATGCTGACGCCGCTGCTCAGGGCCAGCTTGGGCGCGAGGGCCATCGAACCCGAGCCGATGGCGAAAAGAAAGATGGAAGCGGTCAGCGTGCGTCGAGGACCGATCCGGTCACAAATATTTCCCCAGGGAATCTGAAACAGGGCGTAGCCCCACAAAAAGGAGCTGAAGATTTTTCCCATCGCAATAGTGTCAAAGGAAAATTCTTCTTCGATACTTTTGCCGGCGATGCTGAGATTCAAGCGGTTCAGGGCCGTCACCGCCAGGGTGAACGCAATGAGGGCGAGAATTTTCCAACGGACGCGGCTCGCCCGATCTTCGCTTTTTGCGATGGTCATCGGCATGGCTTGATTAGAACTGCCCTGAAGATTTTCCAAGCGTGCCTCGCCCCTTTTTGCGAATTCGTTCCCTCGGGGATTCGCGTTCGCACTCCTTACACGACGAACTTAGGGACCAAGACTCAGCGGCGAGGTCCAGTAATACTCATTGATAGAATCGTGGCTTGTACTCTGTCTTTGCGTGAAACCATAGGTTAGCGTGCGGTTCGTGTCAACAAGAAGTGCGTCTTATCCCGGGCTCTTGAATACGGTCCCCCCTCGCACCGTCTGAGCCGGAAACACGTGAAGCAAACGCGACCTCGCGCGCATTTCCAACGGCCCGGGCAATTGATCGGTCTGGTGTTAGACCCTGCATTCCGACAAGCTGATTTCACAGGCAGTAAGTGCGCGCAAGAAATTTATAGATGCGTAAGTACCTGACAGGGTTATACTCTCCCGATTCTAGGCTAGCTGGAGACCCATGGCGATCCTCCCCGGCAGACGTCTAGGGCCCTACGAAATTCTCACCGCCATCGGTGCGGGCGGAATGGGCGAAGTCTACAAAGCCCGCGATACCCGCCTCGATCGAATCGTCGCAATAAAAGTTCTTCCTGCTCATCTCGCCGACCGAGCTGAATGGCGCGAGCGATTCGAGCGCGAAGCAAAGACGATTGCCAGTCTGAATCATCCCCACATCTGCACGCTTCACGATATCGGTCACCAAGACGAAATTGATTATCTGGTGATGGAATATCTCGAAGGCGAGACGCTGGCGCAGCGCTTGCTGAAAGGACCGCTGCCGCTGGAGCAAGTGTTGCAATACGCCATCGAAATCGCCGATGCGCTGGACAAGGCGAACCGCAAGGGCGTGACGCACCGCGATCTGAAGCCCGGCAACATCATGCTGACCAAAACCGGAACGAAGCTGCTGGACTTCGGCTTGGCGAAGCTGAAGCAGGAGGCGGCTCCGGCTAACGTGCCGCTTTCAGACCTTCCCACGGCGATCGATCCGTTGACGGCGCAGGGGACAATCATGGGCACGTTGCAATACATGGCCCCGGAGCAGTTGGAGGGCAAGGAGGTAGATGCGCGCACGGACATTTTTGCGTTCGGCGCCGTCGTCTACGAAATGGCGACGCGCAAAAGGGCGTTTGAAGGAAACACCCAGGCAAGTGAGATCTCGGCCATCATGTCCTCCAATCCTCCACCCATGTCCTCGCTTCAGCCCATGACGCCTCCGGCGCTCGACCGCGTCGTCAAAAGATGCCTTGCGAAAGAGCCGGATGAGCGTTGGCAGAGCCCAAATGACCTGACGAATGAATTGAAGTGGATCGCCGAGGGCGGCTCTCAGCCTGTCTTGGCACCTTTTGCCGCAGTGAAAGGCATCGGCGCGCTCGGGAGGCGGGGGATAGTTCTGAGCGCGGGCATCTTCCTCTTGGGCTCTGCGATTGCGGGCGCAGCCGTTTGGAATCTGAAGCCCGTGTCTGCACCGGCGCCGCAGCCTGTCACCCGCACCGTGATAGCGCTACCGGCGGGCCAACAATTAGCAGGTCTGGAATATGGCCCTGCTCTGGCCCTTTCTCCCGACGGCACTCATCTAGCATATGTCGCCCGTCAAGGCGGCACACAGCAGATTTATCTGCGTGCGATGGATAGCCTAGAGGCCACGCCCATACCCGGCACCGAAGGAGCCGTCAACCCATTCTTCTCACCCGACAGCCGGTGGCTGGGGTTTTTCGCGGGCAGAAACTTAAAGAAGATCTCGGTGGGCGGGGGAGCGGCGGTGACCCTCGCCGATGCTACGTACTCTGGCGGGGCCAGTTGGAGCAGTCAGGGGATAATTGTCTTCGCAACCACAGTCAACGGAGTTCTCCAGCAAGTGCTGGACGCGGGAGGCACCCCGCAACCGCTGAGTCGTTTCGAGAAAGGGGAGGCCAGCCACCGCTGGCCTGATTTCTTGCCCGGCGGCAAGGCACTGCTCTTTGCTACCGCACCGAATGCAATTAACTTCACCATCGGGCAGGTTGCTGTCCAATCCGTCGGGACGGGCGAACGGCGGAATCTGCTCCAAGGGGGCATGACCCCCCGGTACGCGCCCACGGGGCACTTGGTTTATGCGCAAGGGGGGAGCCTGATGGCAGTGCCCTTCGATCCCCAACGACTAGCAACGACAGGTGCGGCGGTTCCCGTGATAGAGGGTGTTCAACAATCCCCACTCAGCGGAGCGGCCCAGTACAGTATTTCTGGGACTGGATCGCTAGTGTATGTTTCGGGGAGCATTCAATCTGCCCAAAGCAGACTAGTGTGGGTCAGTCGCAATGGAGTAGAGCAACCCTTGGCCGCCCCGGCGCACGCATACCTAACCCCGCGTCTTTCCCCCGACGGGCGGCGTGTCGCCGTGACGATCACGGAACAAGAGTCTCATATCTGGCTGTACGATCTGGCCCGGGAGGCGTGGACCCGGTTGACGTTTGAGGGAAATACGAACAATGGCCCGGTTTGGACGCCGGATGGCAAGCGGATAGCGTTTAACTCAAACAAGGAAGGGCCGTTGAATATTTTCTGGAAACTGGCAGACGGCAGCGGCGGGCTGGAGCGGTTGACGACTAGCCAGTACCTCCACGCCCCGATGTCTTGGTCCCCCGATGGGCAATTGTTGGCCTTCTTTGAAGTCAATCCCACTACGCAGCGAGACATTTGGGTGCTGCGGATGAGCGACCGCAAGGCGCAGCCATTTCTCCGAACACAGTTTGACGAAGGAGTGCCACAGTTTTCGCCCGACGGGCGCTGGCTGGCCTTTATCTCGAACGAAACGGGCCGCCATGAGGTTTACGTGCAATCTTATCCGGGTCCGGGCGGGAAGTGGCAAATCTCAACCGAAGGTGGCACCGAGCCGGCGTGGAACCGGAACGGTCGGGAGCTGTTCTACCGCAGCGGCGACAAGATGATGGCGGTGGACATCACGACGCAACCTGGTTTTGCCGCGGGCACGCCCCGGATGCTCTTCGAGGGACGGTACGACCTGGCTCCATTTCCAACGACCAACTACGATGTCTCACCCGACGGCCAGCGCTTCCTGATGGTCAAGCCCAGCGAGCAAGAGACGGCGACCACGCAAATCAACGTCGTGCTGAACTGGTTTGAAGAACTAAAGCGCAAAGTGCCGACCGGGACGAAGTGAATCCAGCGTGGTTGGCAAAAGTATCTTTTTTTGGGTCAACTCCCGAGAAACGCATTCTCGGATATTGGCGACAACCGGAGGCTCCCAAGTAGTTGACCATTTTCCCGCCATCCCTTAACCTGATTCCTGCCTGCAATCAAACTCACAAAGGCGGATATGCCGTTGAAATTGATTTTGATTGGCTCGGACTGCGTGTGCCCCGAATAAATTTTCTCCTAATCTAAAAGAACGGACTGAGAATAAAGATATGCCAGGAATCATCAAGGAAAGACTGTTTACTCCCGGACCGACGCCTCTTTTGCTGGAAGCGCAGCTTCGCGCGCTGACCATGACGCTGCATCACCGCACGGACGCCTTCCGGGCGCTGATGCGGGAGACGCTTGAAAACCTGCGTTATTACTTTCATACGAAGAATGATGTCGTCGTGTTTGCCAGTTCGGGCACGGGCGCGATGGAAGGCGCGGTGTCGAACCTGCTCTCTCCCGGCGAGCGCGTTCTGATCGGGACAGCGGGAAAATTCGGCGAGCGCTGGGTCCAGCTCGCGAAAGCTTACGGCATCGAATCGGTTGTCGTAGAAGCGCCTTACGGGCACCCCGTTCCCATCGGCGAAATGAAGAAGCATCTCGAAACCGGCGGCCCGTTCCGCGGCGTGTTCATCCAGGCGACCGAGAGCTCGACGGGCGTGCGCAACGATGTCGAGACGCTCGGCAAGGCTGTGGCTGCGCTGCCGGAATGCTGCTTTGTCGTGGACGCCATTACCGGCCTCGGGACGACGGACCTGCGCCCGGACGAATGGGGAATCGACATCATGATCGGCGGATCGCAGAAAGCGACGATGATTCCGCCGGGTCTCGCGTTCGCCAGCATCAGCGAAAAAGCCGCGCGGACGATGGAGAAATCGAAACTTCCGCGCTATTATTTTGACTATGCGAAGGAGCGCAAGAGCCTGTCGAAAGGCGAATCGAGCTACACGCCTGCGACCTCCCTCGTTGTTTGCCTGCATGGAGCTTTGAACTACATCAAGGAACTTGGTAGGGAAAATCTCATCGCGAACGCCGCGCTATTGGCCGAGGCGACGCGCGAAGCGGCTGTCGCGTTGGGGCTAACCAATTTTGCGGTGAGCTCTCCCGCGAACGCCGTGACCGCCATCAACGCGCCAGCGGGGATCGAATCCACCAAGGTGGTCATGGAAATGCGCGCGCGATTCGGCGCCATTCTTACCGATGGACAGGGCTCGATGAGGGGCCACATATTCCGCATCGCCCATCTGGGCTATTACGATTTTCTCGATCTGGTGGCTGTGCTTGGAGGCCTCGAAATCGTGCTGCAAGAGGTTGGCCACAAAGTCGAGCTTGGCAGCGGTGTTCGCGCGGCGCAGAGCGTATATTTGCGGCATTCGGCGTAGAGGGAAAGGTAGTAGGTGGCAGGTTGTAGGTGACAGGGTTTTTCCACATTCGTATTCGACTTTCGTTTCTCTGCGTTCTCTGTGTTAAAAGCCATTGACGTTCTGGCGGCCAAAGATTTAACACAGAGGACACGGAGAACCGCGAGAACACTGAGAATTCTGAGAGCACAATGAAAATTCTGATTGCCGACAGTGTTGACGAAAGCGTGGTGGGCATTCTGAAGGCGGATCCCTCCTGGACCATCGTGAATCTCCCCAAAACGAAAGGGAAGGTCGAGGAAGAAATTCGCGACGCGGATGCCTTGCTCGTCCGCAGCGCGACAAAAGTAACGGCCGAGCTTCTGGACAAAGCCAAAAGCCTTCGCGTCATCGGGCGTGCCGGCGTGGGCGTTGACAACGTCGACCTCGACGCCGCCACGCGCAAGGGCGTCCTCGTCATGAACACTCCCGGCGGAAACGCCATCAGCGTGGCCGAACACACGATGACCATGCTGCTGGCCATGGCGCATCCCGTGACGCAGGCCGACGCTTCCATGAAGGCCGGCAAGTGGGACAAAAAGAAATTTACGGGAAGCGAATTGCGCGACAAGACGCTGGGCCTCGTCGGCCTCGGCACGATCGGCACGGAAGTGGCGCGCCTCGCGCAAGCGCACAAAATGAAGGTCGTCGCCTTCGACCCTTACGTGTCCACTGTTCTCGCCATCGAGCAGAACATCCGCCTCGTCCCGCTCGAAGAATTATTGAAGACCAGCGATTTTATCAGCCTGCACTCTTCGCTGACGCCGGAAACCCGGCACTTGATCAACGCCAAATCGCTCGCGCTGACCAAAAAAGGCGTGCACATCGCCAATTGCGCGCGCGGAGAACTGGTAGACGAAGCGGCGCTGCTCGCGGCGCTCGAAAGCGGGCACGTGGCCGGCGCGGGGCTCGATGTCTTTGAGGCGGAGCCGCCCGCCGATCCGCGTCTCGTGCAGCATCCCAAAGTGATCGCGACGCCGCACATCGCGGGCTCAACCGAGGAAGCGCAGAAAGTTGTTGGCACGCGCATCGCGGAACAGTTGCGCGATTACCTGAAGACCGGCGCCGTCAAGAACGCCGTCAATATGCCGGCCATTTCGCCCGAAGAGTTCAAGAAGCTCGAGCCCTATCTTCAGCTGGGAGAAAAGCTGGGCTCTTTTGTCGCGCAATTGACTGAAAAACCGTTTACGGAAGTCTCGATCAGCTACGACGGCGGCCTCGCCGACCTGAACACGCACCTCGTGAAAAACGCCGTGCTGAAGGGCGTTCTGGGCCAAATTCTGGCCGATCAGATTAATTTAATTAACGCCGGAAATTTCGCGAAGGCGCGCGGCATCGAGGTCGTCGAAGTGCGCAGCGCGCGCCGCGCCAAGTACACCAATTCCCTTGGCGTGGCGCTGCGCACCGGCGGCGAAACGGTTTCCGTCCTCGGCATGATCGGCCTGAACGATGCGCTGCGCATTCTCGGCGTGAACAACATCGACATCGACGCGCCACTCACCGGTTTCCTTCTGCTCTTCCGCAATCAAGATGTCCCCGGCGTCATCGGCCGCGTCGGCACGCTGCTCGGAAAACACGCCATCAACATCGCCAACTTCGCTCTCGGCCGCGTGCAGGATTCGGACGAAGCCATCGGTATCATCAACGTGGACCAAAAAGTTTCGCCCGAAGTTCTCGGCGAACTCCGTGCGATCACAGCCGTCCGCCAGGCGCGAGTTATCGGAATTCACTGATTGGAGGCCAGGGCGGTGAAGTTAAGCTGGTCCAGCCACCCACGGTAACCCAAAGGTGCGACACTCGCCATTGTTAGCACAAGTGTGCTAACATATATTCCTGAGGAGCAATGCCATGGCCAAAGCGAAGGCTGGAGTGCGGCGCAAGAGAAGGGAGCACGCTGTCGCGACGGTGAGAGATGCCGGCGTGTACCATGGCAAGCAAGCAAAGACCGGAAACTCTCTCGGTTTGCGCTTCGAGCGGGCCCTGTTCCATAGCCATCCCGAATTCAACGGTGAAGTGGAAGCCCACATCATTGGACCGGGGCGCATGCTTGTGGTCGCCGATCCCGAACCAAGAAAAAACAACGCCGAAGAAGATCCCGTGCTTTCCTCGTTCATGAGTTTTCTGGCGGCCGACATGCAGCGCTCTCCCGAACACATTACGCCGCTCGATGCCGGGGTCATGGAGCGAGTTGGCGCACTGGTGAGCGATGTGGATACCTCCCCTGAGGAGAATTTGGGAGATGAGGCACTGATTTAAATGGAAGTGAACGGCTGGCGACTGTTCCAATATCCGCTATTTGAAAGCCAGCTAAGGAAACTGACGGAAGCGGTAGAACAGCTTTCGATTAGCCAGCCGGATACCTATCGGGGACATCCCAAAACCAAACTTCTCGCGACGATTCATCGCTACCTCACGGAAATTATTCCCCGAGATCCCAGCGCCCCCGAGTTTCGACAAGGCGATACATTGGGACCCGACAACCGGCACTGGTTGCGCGCAAAATTTCATCGGCGCTATCGCCTGTTTTTTCGCTTTTCCACCAAGGACAGAGTGATCGTGTACGTTTGGGTTAACGATGAATTTACTTTGCGAAAAGCCGGTTCGAGGACCGATGCTTACGCGGTTTTCAAGTCCATGCTGAATGCAGGCGATCCACCACGCACGCTTGAGGCCCTGCTAAATGGCGCGAAGGAAATGAAAGAGGGTAACGAAGGGTAGTAAACTTTCCCCTGTGGGATGCGGGAAAGTTAAGTTCACGAACCGAACCCTTGCAAGAGCTGCAAGAGTGCGGCACCCGAAAAACCAAAGACAAAGCCTGGCCCACCCGCCTAATCCTCCCAATTCAATGATCGACAAGCAACAGTTTGAAAATATCAAAGAAAAGCACGGTCGCTATGCCAGTTGGGCAGTGTGGGCTGATGCGTCAGAAAAGCCAAAATCAAATATGGGAGATGTCAGTCACTTCAAGAACGAAAGCGTTTTGAGCTTACTAAAAAATGATGTCGTTATGGTTGGGTTGAATATTTCTAGAGCAGTTTCTGAGCCGTTTATTAATTTCCATGACCCCAACCCAAGAGCAAATGATTTTAAGATTCGATATGCCTTCAAAGATTCGCCGTACTACGGAGCTTACATGACAGACATCATAAAGTTTCTCGAAGAGGTAGATTCGAAGCGTGTGATGAAATATTTAAAGGAACATCCAGAGACCATTCAACACAATTTAAGGACGTTCCGAGAGGAAATGCACGACCTCAAGGCTGCGGCACCAGTTATATTGACCTTCGGTAGAAACACCCACGAAATCTTAAGCGCGAATTTGAATAAAACTGAATACTTTAAGTTGATTAAACTTACCCATTACAGCCATCAGATCGGGAAAGAAGCTTACAAAGAAGCCGTGTTTAAAGAAATTGAATCTCAGTAGTCATCAACCGGGGATAACTTTTCGGAGGAGCCAGCCTGTCATAAGCCGGGTGCCCCATCCTTGCGGTTTCTGCAAGGGTGGGGCTTTTGGTTCTAGACCCCGAGCCCGAGAGGCCTTACCAAATCGTCTTGATCTGCTTGCAATTCCGGATCGAGCGGTCTTTTGTTACTAATGCAATTCCTTCTGCGAGTGCCGTCCCTGCAATCAGTCTGTCGCACGGGTCGCTGGGAATGATCGCCGGGAGCTGATTTGCCATGATAGCAATTCTCGGCGTAATCGGGCGGATGGCGGTTCGTGAAGTCAACTCCTCCACAAAGTCATCCACAGGTTCCTTAAGATTAAGGCGGGAGTGAGTCGCCAGCCAAGCCAATTCCCAAATGGTCATCGCGGAAATGGCGAGCCCTCCGGTTTGCGTGGAGTTTCGGATCGCCGCCGTCGCTGCCATTGACAATTTTGAGGGATCCCTCGCCAGCCAGATCAATGCGTGCGTGTCTAGAAGGATCATCGGCCTCCGCCTGTGAACCGGCTATGGTCGACTGGCACGCCAAAGCATCGAACTGCGTTGCGAAGGCGGATCATTTCGTGATCTTCTTGGTCTTAAAAATCTTCCAATCCTTTAACGGGACTACTGGCGACTCGATGTCTCCAACGATGTCGAATTTGTCGGCCATGAATCCGAAGATATCGTCCTTCTCCGGCTTTATGGGAATGACCTTTACGACGGGTTTGCCGCGTTTGGTCACGATCACCGGCTCGCCGGTGGCCTGGATATCGTTCATCACTTGCAGGCATTGGGCTTTGAAGGTGCTGGCGCGCATTTGTTTCATGGTGTCTTCTCCACGACTATGGTCATATTAACATGACCTGTTTGGGGATACCAGTGGCTGGGCGTTCCTGTAGCACAGGCACTCTGCCTGTGCGTTTTTTGAGACTGCGCATACGATACCGAATTGCCGCAATGGCGAAAACCGCACAGGCAGGGTGCCTGTGCTACTCTTTTCCGACTATACTTGTCGTTTCCCGGACCTCCCGGCTGTATCCCCCTCAAGGGACCGGAGCGAGGAAGAACTTCATGACAGCCGAAGAACAGCGCCTGGAGGAATCCCACCAGCGCACCAAGCACTGGAAGCGTTGGGGGCCGTATCTTGCCGAGAGGCAGTGGGGGACGGTCCGCGAGGATTACAGTCCGGGCGGGACCGCGTGGGAATATTTTCCGCACGACATGGCGCGGTCGCGCGCCTATCGCTGGGGGGAAGACGGCATCGGCGGGATTTGCGACCGTCATCAGCGTGTCTGCTTCGCGATGGCGCTTTGGAATGGGCGCGATCACATCCTCAAGGAACGCTTGTTCGGTCTGAACGGCAATGAAGGCAATCATGGCGAGGACGTGAAAGAGTATTACTTCTACCTCGATTCGACGCCGACGCATTCCTACATGAAGTACCTGTACAAGTATCCTCAGGCGGCCTTTCCATATGACCAACTCGTCGCGGAAAATCACAAGAGAGGGAAGCGTGAACCGGAATTCGAATTGATGGACACGGGCGTGTTCAATGAAAATCGTTACTTCGATGTATTCATGGAATATGCCAAGGCCGCGCCGGAGGACATTCTGATAAAGATCACGGCATGGAATCGGGGGCCGGAAGAAGCGCAACTCGATCTGCTGCCGGCGCTGTGGTTTCGAAATATATGGTCCTTCGGAGAGAAGCACGGGCATCCCAAGCTGTCACGCAATCCGGATTTTATGGGCGCCGCGGTGGTTGCAGCGGAGGAGAGCCGTTACGGCAAGCGGTGGCTGATGGCAGAAGGCTCGCCCGAAATGCTCTTCACCGAGAACGAAACCAATTTCCAGCGCGTGTTTGGCTATCCGGATGGATTTCCATACGTGAAAGACAGCTTCCATGAGTATGTGATTGCGGGCGTGAAGGAAGCCGTCAATCCCGCGCAAAAGGGAACAAAGTGCGCCGCTCGCTATCGTTCAAAGATCGCGCCGGGCGCCTCCGTGACGGTTCGTCTGAGGTTGACGAACGTGGAACCCAAAGATGGCGTTGCGAACCCATTCGACGCCGCATTCGAAAAAACGTTCGAACTGCGCCGTGCAGAAGCGGACCAATTTTACGCGCGCCGCTTTCCTCAGGAGCGTTCGGAAGATGCGCACAGCATCATGCGCCAGGCGCTCGCGGGCATGCTGTGGTCCAAGCAGTGCTATCACTACGATGTGCGGACGTGGCTGGAGGGAGATCCCGGCCAGCCGCCCCCGCCGCCGGAACGCAAGAAGGGGCGCAACCGCGACTGGACGCACCTGTACAACGCGGATGTGCTCTCGATGCCGGACAAATGGGAGTACCCGTGGTTTGCCGCGTGGGACCTGGCGTTTCACACGGTCGCGCTGTCGCTTGTCGATCCGGACTTTGCAAAGGAACAGCTCATCCTGCTGCTGCGGGAATGGTACATGCATCCGAACGGGCAGTTGCCCGCGTACGAATGGGCCTTTGGCGACGTGAATCCACCGGTGCATGCGTGGGCGGCGTGGCGCGTGTACAAAATCGAAAAACGCATCCGCGGGCGGGCCGACCGCGGCTTCCTCGAACGCGTGTTCCACAAACTCCTGCTGAACTTCACCTGGTGGGTGAATCGCAAGGATCCGGATGGAATGAACGTATTTCAAGGCGGCTTCCTGGGACTCGACAACATCGGCGTGTTCGACCGCTCGCAGCCGTTGCCCACTGGAGGACACCTCGAGCAATCGGACGGCACCAGCTGGATGGGGATGTATTGCCTGAACATGCTGGCGATCTCTCTCGAACTCGCGCGCGAAGATCCGGCCTATGAGGACGTGGCCAGCAAATTTTTCGAACACTTCGTTTACATCGCGGACGCAATCAACTCCCACGGGGTCGAGGGTATTGCGCTCTGGGATGAAGAAGACGGATTTTTCTACGATGCAATTCACCTTCCGAACGGCGACCAGCACTACTTGAAAGTGCGGTCGATGGTTGGCCTGATACCGCTCTTTGCAGTAGAGACGCTCGAACCGGAGCTGATCGCGCGCCTGCCGGGCTTTCAGCGGCGCATGCAGTGGTTCCTCGACAACATGCCGGGCTTTGCGACGCGCGTGGACAGCAGCCAGTCTTCTCCGAACGGAGTGCGCCGGCTGCTTTCGCTGGTGGACCGCAAGCAACTCGTGCGGATCGTTGGCTACATGGTTAACAAGGAAGAGTTCTTTTCCCCGCACGGCATCCGCGCATTGTCGAAATATCACGCGGCGCACCCGTATATTCTCTCTGTCAACGGCAATGAATATCGCGTGGACTACGAACCAGGGGAATCGCAGAGCGGCTTGTTCGGAGGAAACTCGAACTGGCGCGGCCCGGTCTGGTTCCCCACGAATTTTCTGATGATCGAATCGCTGCAGAAATTTCATCATTATTATGGCGATGACTTTCGGCTGGAGTGCCCATCCGGCTCGGGCCAGCAAATGTCGCTCTGGGACGTAAGCGCGGAACTGTCTCGATCCTTGACGCATATTTTTCTGCGCGACGAAAGCGGCCACAGGCCGGTGTACGGCGCAAATGATAAATTTCAAAACGATCCCATGTGGCGCGATTTGATTTTGTTTTACGAATATTTTCACGGGGATACGGGAGCGGGATTGGGCGCGAGTCATCAGACCGGGTGGACGGGGCTGGTGTCGAAGCTCCTCGAACAAACTGGAGAGTAGATTTTATGTAGCGCTCGCCTTCAGGCGAGCAGTGTACTTGCAAGCAAATGCCCACCTGAAGGTGGGCGCTACAGGGTCTGTGCGATTGCGGAAAATTCGACTGAGGACATCATGAACTTCCACGACAAGATCGTTCTCGTAACCGGGGGCACGGGGGGACTGGGCCGCGAAGTCACCATGGCGTTTCTTGAAGCGGGGGCGACGATCGAGGTCACCTATCAGGTGGCGGAAGAATTTGCCGCTGTCGTGTCCGCTGCGCAGAGGATCGGAGCGGCGCCTCCGGCGGGCGTGAGCGTGGACGTCACCGACGCGCAAGCCGTCGAAAAATTTATTTCTGAGATTGTGGCCAAGCACGGCCGCGTCGATATCCTTGTTAATACGGTGGGTGGATATGCGGGCGGGACGAACCTCTGGGAGGTGGACCCTCGAACCTACGACAAGATGCTCCAGCTGAATCTCAAGGCGGGATTTGTCCTCGCGCGGGCCGTTGTGCCGCAAATGATCAAGCAAAATAGGGGATGGATCGTGAACATTGCGTCGAAGGCAGCCTTCGATCACGCGGCGGGAGGAGCGCTCTACGCCGCATCGAAGGCAGCTGCCCTGGCCCTATTCGATTCGCTTGCGGCCGAAGTGAAACCTTTCAACATCAATGTGAATTCCGTTTTGCCAAGTATCATCGATACGGCCGCGAACCGGAAGGCGATGCCGAAGGCTGATTTTGCGAAATGGCCTAAGCCGGAAGAAATTGCTCGCGTCATTTTGTTTCTGTGCTCGGAAGAAGCGCGGGTGATTCATGGGGCGGCGATTCCGGTGTATGGGAGGAGCGGTGACTAGTGGCTGGTGATTGGTGACTGGTGATTCGTGAATTGTGATTCGTGTATCCTTGCTACGTAGAGGTTTTCGGCTGCTCGACGAGTTCTACCAGCACTTTTTGGTTGTTCCACGCAGTGACAAGGAAAAAATTCACGCGTGTGCTATTCGCTCCAAGGCGCGTCGCGGGATAGATTGGTTCAATCTTAAATCGCGCGCGCAGGATTTCCGTGGCGCGATCGACATCGGTGACGTCCATCTCCACCTGTTGAACCCCCTCGCCAAATTTTTCGAGAAATCGCGCGATGACGCCGTCTCCGCCCGGCGCTATCGTGGTGAGGATATCCAGCCGGGCTCGCGACGCGATATCTCCCTTGAATTCAAGCTCGAATTCCATCACGTCCTGATCGGCAGGCGCATCGGCGAGTGGCGGGAAACCGTTGGCAGCGCGAATCTTTTCAAAATTCTCAGGCAGGACGGCAATGCCGACGGTGAGCCTGGGATGAAAAACGTCCCCATCTCCCAGCCCGTCGAAACGTTCTGGAACCATCAGGGTGCGAAACGTCTCGTCCTTCTGCCAATCGGCGAACACCCAAGCCGTCCGGGTGGATGCATGGTGAAAGAGATTCCAAGCGACTTGCGCGCGCTGTGCAGGGTCCCTGTCCGCAAGATGGCTGATCAGTTCCGGCGAGGGCGGAGGAACGGATCTAAGCACTCCGTGCCTCTGAAGCTGTTCACCGGGTTTGACTCGCGGCTTCGCTCGGAGGACCGAGATGAGGAGGGCCAGGGCGATGATCCCGCCCACAATCGCGAGCGACAGGCCGGTGGAAATATGCACCCACGGGTTGGCAAGCATTTTTGCCCCAATAAACATGACGGCAATCGCGAGGCCTTCATCCAGGTACTGAAAGTATTGCAGGATTCCGGCCAGGAGAAAATAGAGCGCGCGCAGGCCAAGAATCGCGCAAACGTTGGAGCTGTAGACGATAAAGGGATCGCGCGTCACGCCGAACACGGCGGCGATCGAGTCCACCGCCAGCACCAGATCCGTGGTTTCGAGCACGATCACCACCAGAAAAAACGGCGTAAAGAGCCACCGCCCGCCTTGCCGCACCAACAAATCCTGCGTGGGCTCCGCGTGCGACATGGGCAGAAACTTTTGCGCCCAGCGCACTAGCGGATTTTTTTCGGGATGCACCGCATGGTCGGTGCCGAACAGCTTGAATCCCGAGTACAGCAGAAAAGCTCCCAGGATATAGAGGGTCCATTCAAACCTCGCGATCAGAGCCGCGCCCGCGCCCACCATCGCGCCGCGCAGGATGAGAGCGCCCACGACGCCCCAGAACAACAGGCGGTGCTGGTAGCGGGGATCGACGCGAAAATACTGGAAGACCAGCAAAAAAACAAAAATGTTGTCCAGGCTGAGAGATTTTTCGACGACGTAGCCGGTGAAGAACTCGAGCCCGGGCCCGCGGCCATACGAAAGGAAAATCCACGCGCCAAAACCAAGCGAAAGGGCGATCCATGCCGCGCTCTCGATCGCGGCTTCGCGCAACGCGATGACGTGCGCGCGCCGGTGAAATATCCCCAGATCGAGTGCTAGGAAGACCGCGACGCCGGCGTTAAAGGCAATCCAGAGCGGCCAGGTGCCCATCTAGGCCACGCTCTCGTCAAGGCAAGTCACTGCGGAAGGAATCCTCAGTTATTGGAATTTTGCGCTTCGTAGCTGGGTCTTGCGGCGTTGAGGTTGGAGAGTTCGACTTGGGCCGTTTCGCCCTGCCGGAGCGTCACGGGGAAGTCCCAATGCAGGTGAACGTCGCCGGAAATCGCCTCCGCGCCGAACATGCCGATCCAATAGGTACCGGGAGCGAGGCCCGCGAACGATCCGTGCCCGTCAAGATCTGAATCGGTATGTGCGATGAGGTAGCGCTCCTCGGCCAATTTGAATGCGCGGGTTTCCAGGAGCTGGCGCTGTTTGCCTTCGAGCGACTCCCACTTGGCGGTTGGGTTAACATCGACGAGTTCGAGGTCCATCCCCTTTACTGTGTCCGGGACGGCAGCGATAAATTTACGAACGGCCGCTTTATACTCTTCCTTCTGTGCCTTGTATTTTTCCGGATCGGAATTGCGGTCCTTTTCCTTGAATTTCGGCTCGGGGAAGCCAGCACCTCGATATGCCTCATTGTGCGTCATATAGGCTTTGAAATACTCAGGAATGTCCACGATATCCTCGGGAGTCAAGCTCTTGGTGAACTCTTCGCCGGACAGCCGAACGGAATGGTGTTTATTCATCCACGCTTTCAACTCAGGCGAGACGCCGAGGCCGTCAATGAACTTGTCGAGCTCGGTGGCGGGCGCCGTTTGCAAGGCCTCAGTGCGAATGTCTTCGATGCTTTTGCGCAGAAGATAAAATGTCAATTGCCGAACGGGTTCGGGCTGGCCCCCGGTGGGCGCCACGCGCGCCGTGAATTCGATTCGTCCTGTGGACTGCGCCGCGAGGTGTGCGGGAAGCAGGATTAGCAGGGATCCGATGAGCAGCGCAATTGCGCGAATGCACGATTCTGTCTTCATTGTTCTCATGGCGAAGTGTACCTCGCCACGAAGCCATTGGAAATGATTCGGCGAAGATGTGTTTCCCCCATGTACTTGGTCAGCATTCAGAGGTTATGCGCCCAACCCTGATTTCTCACGCGCTACAGATCACCGCCCGCCTCCCTTCTTTATCACGGGCAGATGTGTGAATTTTAAATCCTGGGCCCGCTTGAGTTTCGTAATGTAGATGATTTGACCGGTGTGATGCCCGAAATGCTCGGACACGCGGAATGTCGCATCCAGCCCCGTAACGCGATAGCCTTGAATTTTATGTTTCCGCGACAGCGAGCCATCGGAGAGCCGTGCCAATACCCGGCACGCATCCCGGACGGTTCGGCGCAGTTGGGTGACGAGCGCTTGCCGGGGAATGGGCCCCCGCTCCGCAAACTCGCGGTCGCGTTCTCGCCTGTCCTCTGCTCCGCCGAGTCCCGAAATGATCCATTGGCGGACATTTCCGCACAGATGCAAGACGAGATTGCCTGCGCTGTTGGAAGCCGAATTTGGCCGCCACCAAATCTCCTCTTCCGAAAGCTGTTGAAGGCATTTCACGATGAGGGGAAGATTCTGCTTCGCAAGCGAATGTTGCGAACTCGCGAGAAACAAACTCGCGGCACGGGTTGTTTTTGGTTTCACGGCGGGCACCTCGCCTTCAAATCGTAATCAATGCGCGAGGAAACGGCAAATGATGGTAAATCACAACACGGAAAAGCGCCGAGAGGAAAATACTAGAGCAATCGGAAAGTAACTTCGATGGGGACGATTACCGGAACTGGTTTTCCGCCAGGCCCATTGGCGGGCTTGAAGCGCCATTGCTTGACGGCCTCCACAGCTTTTTCTTCCAGCCCAAGTCCCGGTCCCTTTACGACCTGAATTTCCGTGGCCCGGCCATCCGGAGTGATCACCGCCTGAAGGACGACCGTGCCCTGGTATTTTGCCTTGCGGGCCTCTTCGGAATATTTCGGGTCAGGGCAATAGACGCAAGAAGGATAGCCGACGCCGCCAGTTCCGGGATGGTAAGCCCCGCCGCCCGTCCCGCCGCCGGAACCTGGGCCCAGGCCGCCGCCCTCACCGCTGCCAATGCCTGTGCCCGTCCCGCTTCCGATGCCGCTGCCGCCGCCGGGACCACCTGAACCGGTCAGCATTTTTGCCAGCGGGTCGCCGAAATTATCCATGTTCGGGCTTGGGATTTTCAGGTCCGGCGGTCCAAGCAGAGTCGCCTGAATCGTCGAATCGGGCTTTGTGTGCACCATCGGAGGTGCAATCTGGTTGAAACTGAACTTCGGCGCCTTGCCCTTTGTTGCGGGAATTGGATTTCTCTCGCCGCCTCCGCCTCCGCCGCCGGCTTTGTCCTTGCCCGGGGGCAGCTTTGCCGCGTAGTCGGAAATATCAATGGGCGTAACGAGCGAGTTATTGACAGGGTTGGCCGTCGCTTTTGTGACCACTGTATATAAGAGAGGTGAGAAGACCAGCAACGTGACGCCGATATGCACGGCCAGCGCAATGGCCTGCGAAGGCCCAAAGGCTTTGTCCTTGGACCAGATGTCCTTCACCTTGACCGGCTTGCTGGTGACCTTGAGCGGCGGCAGCTTGGGCGGTGAGATGAGATCGCGAATGTTCTGCCAAAGCACTGAGCCGGGCGGCTGCCAATTCACGACCATGCGTGAGTTGACGCCTTTCGGCGTCGGCTTGAACCACTCCTTGAAATTCTCAGCGATCCCGCCGCCATATTCGGGGACGGTGAAGACGTCGCCCGGTCCTTTCTTGGCGACCTTGATGGGACGTTCCATAAGGAAGTCCCTGAGGTTGGAAAGAAATCCGCGGGAAAGCGGTTTCTGCGAGCCGCCGAGGCGTGGCGCAGTCTTTCCCTCAGGCAGAACCACCTTGGGAGGCGGCGTGTCTGGACTACTCCACTTTGGCGCAATGGTACTCAACGATTTTTTTGCCCCACGCTATCGAAAATTGTCTCTCGCTGTAAGATTCTCTCACGTCGCGAATGGATGCCCATCGGAGCAGGCGGCTGACACACCGCCAAATCCATTGTAACATTGGGACGTTGACACAAGGAAGATGGTTTCCAGACGAGACTAGGCGATACTGGCAAGGCGGCACAGGATGGCGCTGTCCCTGCCTCGCCCCACCGATCGTTCGGCATGCTGCACGCTCCAGTTTTACCCCGCAGGGGTGAGGCGTTCAGTAGAAAAGGACAGTCCGCACCCGAAGCTAACTTATGCCCAAAATTGTCGACTTGAAAAGCACATTGAACTTGCCGCGCACGGCCTTTCCGATGAAGGCCAACTTGCCGCAGAACGAGCCGAAGCAGTTGGCGGAGTGGGAAGAGAAGAAGCTCTATCACCGCATTCAGCAGGCCCGCGCCGGCGCGCCCTCCTACGTCCTGCATGATGGGCCGCCTTACCCAACCGGCACGATACATCTCGGCACCGGCCTGAATAAAATTTTGAAAGACATGGTCGTGAAGTCGAAAACGATGGCGGGCTTTCGCGCGCCCTACGTTCCCGGATGGGATTGCCACGGGCTGCCGATTGAAACGCAGGTGGAAAAGGAATTGGGCGGAAAAAAGGGAAGCGTCTCGCCCGGGGAATTCCGGCGGATGTGCCGCGAATTCGCTTCGCGCTACGTGGATCAGCACCGGCGGGATTTCAAACGGCTGGGCGTGCTGGGGCAGTGGGAAGACCCGTATCTGACGATGAGCCCGCAGTACGAAGCCACGATTGCCGACGCCTTCGTTACGTTTCTCGAAAAGGGTTACGTCTATCGCGGGCTCAAGCCCGTGTATTGGTGCATCGTCGACTCGACGGCGCTGGCCGAAGCGGAAGTCGAATACGAAGATCACACCAGCCCGTCGATCTGGGTGAGATACGAAGTAGTTGGGCTACCGAAGTCATTGCTCCCGCAGACGGGTAAATTTTATGCATTAGTTTGGACGACGACACCGTGGACATTGCCAGCAAGCATGGCGCTTGCTTTCAATGCGAATCTCAGTTATTCGCTCGCGCACGCCGGAGAGAATGGTGACACATATATCGTCGCGACAGACTTACTCGGAAGTGTGTCTAGTGCGACTGGATTGCATTTCACCGGAACCGTCGATGCGTTCCCGGGTTCCACATTTACCTTGGCGAAATTTAAGCATCCTTTCCTGGATCGGATCATTCCAGGAGTTTTGGGGAGTCACGTCACCTTGGAGCAAGGGAGCGGCATCGTCCACACAGCGCCCGGCCATGGGGCGGATGACTTCAGAGTCGGACAAGAATATGGATTGGAAACTTACGCCCCGATTGATGACAGCGGCCGATTTACAGAGGGACTTCCTGAATACAAAGGGAATACAGTTTTTGAGGCAAATCTGGCCATCATCGACCTGCTAAAGAAGCATGGAACCCTTGTTCACGAAAGTAAACTTTCACACAGCTATCCACATTGTTGGAGATGCCATAACCCCGTAATTTTCCGTGCGACTGAGCAATGGTTCATCAATCTTGATCGTGGTGGGGCAGGTGCTCCAGAGCCGAAAGGACCTCCAATCCGGCGGGCTGCTCTGGAGCAAATTGATCTTGTCACATGGACCCCAACATGGGGAAGGCAACGTATCCATGACATGATCGCGGAGCGGCCGGACTGGTGCGTTTCGCGGCAAAGGTATTGGGGCGTACCGCTCGTGATTCTCTACTGCAACAAGTGCGGCAAACAGTTTGACGATTATGTGGCGCTGCACGCTCTCGTGCAGAAATGGTTCACGCGCGAGGGCGCTGACGCGTGGTTCACGCACACGATCGAGGAATTGCTTCCGGCCGGAAGACCCTGCGGTTGCGGCGCTTCCGACTGGCGCAAGGAAACCGACATTCTCGATGTGTGGTTTGATTCTGGTTCCTCGCATCTGGCGGTGCTGGACCGTCTCGATGCAAGCGGCCAACAACTTCCCTGGCCCGCGGACATGTATCTCGAAGGGCCGGACCAGTATCGCGGATGGTTTCAAAGCTCTCTGCTAGTTGGCGTCGCTGTGCGCAATGGCGCACCTTACCGTCACGTGCTTACGCATGGCTGGACGCTTGACGCGAAGGGCCAGCCCATGTCGAAATCGCTCGGCAACGTCGTGCTGCCCACCGAGGTGTGCGAGAAGTGGGGCGCGGATTTGCTGCGGCTGTGGGTTGCGTCGCAGGACTACACGGCGGACGTAAGAATGTCCGACAATGTGATGACGCAGCTTTCCGAAGCCTACCGCAAGCTGCGCAACACGTTCCGCTTCGCCCTGGGAAATCTCGCCGATTTCGATCCCGCGCGCGATGCGGTGCCCGACGCCGAAATGGAAGAGCTCGACCGCTGGATGCTTTCGCGCACGGCGGAACTCGTCGCGCAATGCAGCAAGTGGTACGAAGGATTTGAATTCCATCGCGTCTTTCACGCGCTGCACGATTTTGCCGTTGTAGATCTCAGTGCATTTTATTTCGATGTGTTGAAAGACCGCCTCTACACTTTCGCGGCGCGAAACCGCGCGCGCCGCTCGGCGCAAACCGCCGTCTACCGCATCGCGAAGGCTTTGCTGAGCCTCATGACGCCGATCATGGTTTTCACTGCAGAGGAAATCTGGGGACACTTTCCTCGCGTTGCGGGCGATCCCGAGAGTGCGCACCTCGCCTTATTCCCGAAGCCTGAGGCGCTCGGTTCTCCACTCGATGCCGCAAAGGCGGCGAACTGGGAAAAACTGCTGGCGGTGCGGACGGAAGTGCTCCGCGCCCTCGAAGCCGCACGCAACGCGAAAACCATTTCAGGCGCGCTCGAAGCCAAAGTTGTTTTGAGCACCGCGCAAGATTTGGCTCCCATGCTGGAACAATACAAAAGTTGGCTTCCCGCCCTGTTCATTGTTTCGCAGGTGGAACTTGCGCCAGCGGCGCCCGCCGATGCGCAGAAATCGGAATTGCTTTCGGGATTGAGTGTGGTGGTGCATCACGCCGACGGCGCAAAATGCGAGCGCTGCTGGAACTATTCCACGCACGTGGGCGAAAACGCCGACTACCCGACGGTGTGCGAGCGCTGCGTGAAGGCGCTCTCCGAAATTGAAGAGACGCTGGCGGCTTCGGGCCATGCGGGAGGACAAGGGGTCGCGTCCTCGTGAGTGGGGCGCGCTGGCTGTGGTTGTCGCTCGCGGTGCTTGCCGTGGACCGCGCCACGAAATTTGCCATCGAGCGCTACACGAGCCCGTTCTTCCGCCATTCCATCGTTTCGGATATCGTCGTTTTGATTCACAGCCAGAATCCCGGCATCGCGTTCGGCGTGTTCTCCAATTCGAGTTCGCCCTGGCTTTCGCCGCTCTTGGTGTTAAGTTCCGCGGCCGTGATGGTTTTGCTTGCGTGGATGATCGTCACGGGCCGCGCCGGCGGCGCGCTGGCGCAATGCGGGCTGGCATTGATTCTGGGCGGCGCGGCAGGCAACGCGCTCGACCGAGTGATCCACGGCGGCGTGACGGATTTCCTGGAAGTCCGGCTGTGGACGTACATTTGGCCCGCGTTCAACGCCGCCGATTCCGCGATCACGATTGGAGCGGCACTCGTGCTTTTTGAATTATTGTTCGGCGGCGTGCGCCATCGGCACATTCCAACCGCCGACAGACGGAGACGAATTTAGTAGCGCAGGCTTCAGCCTGCGGGTTTTTGCTGATGCTGAAACAAGAATCACGTAGGACAAACCTTCACGACATTGGACACACCTAAGAAAAATCCGCAGGCTGAAGCCCGCGCTACTACACACCAGACCCTCACCGCCGCATCAGGAGACTCCGGGCGGCGGCTGGATTTATTTGCCGCGCAGCGTGTCCCGGAGCTTAGCCGCACGCGCATCCAGGAACTGATCCGCGAAGGCCACGTTCGCGTGGACGGGCACATCGCCAAGGTTTCCCACCATGTCGCGGCAGGTGAAACCATCGAAATCGAAGTTCTGCCCCGGCCCGCGCCTGAAGCTCTGCCGGAGGATCTTCCGCTCGATCTGTTGTACGTGCATGACGATTTCGTGATTGTAAATAAACCCGCCGGAATGGTGGTCCACGCCGGCGCGGGCCACTCGCGCGGCACGCTGGTGAACGCTCTCTTGCACCACCTGGGAAATCTTCCCGCGGCGGGCGGAGCGCTGCGCCCTGGCATTGTTCATCGCCTGGACCGAGAAACGTCGGGCGCAATGGTGGTGGCGCGGAATGACAAGGCGCACGAACACCTCTCCGAACAATTCCGTTCGCGGAACGTCCGAAAGATTTACCTGGCGCTCGTGCACGGCAAGATGCCGCGCGATTCCGGCACGATCACGCTGCCGATTTCCCGTGATCCGCGCCGCCGCACACGCATGACCGCGCGCGCAACCAAAGGCCGCCACGCGCGGACCGACTGGCGCGTGATCGCGCGCCTGGACCGCTGCACGCTGGTCGAGGCCGTGCTCCATACCGGGCGGACGCACCAGATCCGTGCGCACTTTGCGGCCATCGGGCATCCGGTTGTGGGAGACACGCTCTACGGCGCGCCGCGCGGTTTTCGTGCCGGAACGCGCAATTTGCCTCTTCTCGAGCGGAACTTTCTGCACGCGGCCCGGATCGGATTTTCGCACCCGTCGAGCGGCGCCTGGGTGGAAGTTCGCGCTCCGCTGCCAAGGGATTTGCGGGTATACTTCGACCAGGTGGGAGCATCTTTGGGTTGGCGTGAAGCGGAGATCGAGGCCGCGCTTGCGCCGTACGTATGACAACCATGAAAAAACGGGCGCTGTGGATCGCAATCCTTGGTTTCCTCGCGGGTGTGGCCGCTGTGAGCGCGCAGCAGTCGCAGCCTCCGGCGCCGCCGCCGCAGTCTCCGCCGGAGACCCCCGCGCAGGTGGACCGTCAGGGTGCGATCCTCCGCAACGTCAACCTGGTGGAAGTGCTCTTCAGCGTGGTGACCAAGCGCGAAAAACTCGTCACGGATCTAACCAAAGAAAATTTCAAGGTGTTTGATGACGGCGCGCAGCAGGAGATCACTGACTTCAGCCAGCCGACCGATCTTCCACTTCGCATCGGCATGGTGCTGGACACATCCAACAGCATTCGGGAGCGTTTGAAATTCGAGCAGGACGCCGCCATCGATTTCATATTTAACGCTTTGCGCCGCGGGAAGGACCAGGCGTTCCTGATGACGTTCGATGACGGCGCGCAAATCATCAAGGATTTCACGGGTGATACCGGCGATCTCCGCGACACCATCCTGAAGCAGCGGGCCGGCGGCGGCACGTCCCTGTACGACGCGGTGTACGCGGCCAGCGATCATTTGTTGAACAAATCGCCGCTGCCTCCCGGCCCGAATTCGGACGTGCGGCGCGTGCTGGTGGTGATCTCCGACGGCGATGACAATAACAGCAACCGGTCCCGCGGCGAGTCCGTGGAAATGTCGCAGCGCGCGGGCGTCATCATCTACTCGATCAGCACGAGCACGGAATGGGTTTCGGCCGAGGACGAAAAAGACCCTGCCAAGCGAATCAGCCGCAAGTACGAAAAAGGCGAGGGAGATCGAGTCATGGAACAACTCGCGGGAGAAACCGGAGGCCGCGCTTTCTTTCCCTACCAGGTCGATGATCTGGGGCAATCGTTTCTCGACATCGGAGACGAATTGCGCCATCAATACGCGCTGGCCTATAGTCCCGCGGGCCGCTCACCGGACGGCAAGTACCACACGATTCGGATCCAAGCCGATCGTAAGGACGTGATCGTTCGCGCGCGCAAGGGATACTTTTCCGTTCCGATTCCCGCGCTCGCCAAGCCTGTCCAGTCACCGGCCACACCATAACGGCTTGCGGAAAAAATGCTTCACGCCGTCATTCCGAACCCGCTCCTGCGGGTGAGGGATCTCTCTTGGCGAGACACCAAAGAAAAAGAGAGAATCCTCGGCACGGGACGTGCCTCGGAATGACAGAGGTTGAGGCTTTCCTACAATCTACTAAGGTTTCGCTCAGTTGTTGGGCGCGTAGTATCCGCGGCGCGTAAGGACGGAATAATCCTTGTCCTTCGTTTCCACTTTGATCTTGCGGTAGCTGCCGTCGTGCTTCTTGTTGGTGGGGGTGTAGCCGATGGTGTACTGGCTGCGAAGTTCCTCCGAGATTTCATCGAACGCCTGCTCCAGGTTCTTTTCACTGCGGACGATGATCATCCGGCCGCCGGTCTCCCCCGTGAGCCTGCCGGCGACGTCCCGGTCGCCCCCATCGGCGGCCACCAGCAGAATATGGACGACCGTGTCGGTGCGCTGCGCGGCTTCTATGGCGTCCGTCAGCCTCAATTTGCTTCCCGTATCTTCCGCGTCGGTCAGGACAACAATGGCTTTCCTGCCCGCTTCATCGGACAGCTTGTCGTGGGCGGCGAGGTAGACGGCGTCGTAGAAATTCGTGCCGCCGGTGCCGCTCGTTGGAAGGGGGCCCTGCACGATGATTCCGCCGACAGGGACATTGATCTGCGCGCGGTTGATGGCGCGATCCAGCAACCCACGGTCATCGGTGAAATCGGCGAGGAGGTCCACGTCCGTATCAAAGGTCATGACCATGGCCAGGTCGCCCTTGCGCAACACCCTTGCCAGGAAGCGCGATCCGGCTTCTTTTTCTCCGCCAAGCATGTAGTACTCGCTGCCGCTTGTATCGATCAGTATGCCCAGGGTAATGGGCAGGTTGGATTCCGCGGAAAAGTTGGTTATCTCCTGTAGCTGGCCATCCTCATAGACCTGGAAGTCATCTTGTTTTAAGCCGGTGACAATCGCCTTGTGTTTGTCGCGCACCGTGGCGAAGAGGTTCACCAGGTTCACTTGCACTCGGATTTGGCCCGGGGGCGCGGCAAAGGCCAGCCCCCCCGCAAGGGATGCGATGCACAGATAGGAAAGGATGGCTCGAATCCGCATTGTATAATCTCCTGGGCTGCGATGGCGTGTTGGATGCCGCGCCGGAATATTAAGATGCCATTTAAGACTCAAGAAGCGTGGCGGCCGGTGGCAGCTCACGCGGAAATAGTGACGGGACACCAATGAAATGTCCACGAAAATTCCTGGCCATCAGCCTGGCGATTTGCCTGGCTTTGGCTGCCATTATGGCCTTGCGGGCGCAGGAGATGTTCGGCCAGGGCGCCGGTCAGGAGCCATCCCCGCAAACGCAAGATCCCCGAGCTCGAATCCGGACCACGGTGTCCCTGGTCGTCGTGCCCGTGACCGTCAAGGACAGTGGGGGTGAGCTGGTGACCGATCTCCAGCAAAACGACTTCCGGGTCTTTGAAGACGGTGTCGAGCAGCCGATTGCATTGTTTTCCGCGGATGCGTTTCCCTTGTCCGCGGCCATTCTGATTGACGATGACCTGAAGCGAGGCACGGCGGAAAAAGTCCAGAAGACCCTCGAGACCCTGGCGGGCGCTTTTAGCGCTTCCGACGAAGTGTCCTTGTGGCGCTTCGATGAGGTTCCCGAGCAAATCTCCGAGGATTTCATCGCCGACAACGACAAGCTTCTCACGCAACTCAAGCACATCGACCTCAGCAGTTCGTTTCCCGGAATCGGCTCGTACACGATGACGAATGGCCCGCGCGTCAATACGGCGCAACCGCCGGGGCCGGCGAAGGTTCCCACCGAAGCCAACGGGCATCCCAACACCAAGCACATCCACGACGCGATTTACGCCGCCGCGGAACAGTTGCAGGACCGGCCGCGGGAACGGCGCAAGATTATTTTTCTGATCTCTGACGGGCAGAATGCCAAGAACAACACGCACAAATACGACGAGACCCTGAAGCTGTTGCTGTCCGCTGATATTTCCGTCTACGCCGTCGGCGTCGGCGAAGCGAACATGAATCGCGGCATCACTTTCCTCGGGAACAATATTCTGTCGAAATACGCCCATGCAACCGGCGGGGATATTTTCTACGGCGGCATGAGCCGGGAGAACTTAGAGGAACTGTACGGGCGCGTTTCCGAACAGGCGCGCAATCAGTACACCATCGCCTATTCCGGCGCGCATACCGACCGGTCAAAGCCGTATCACAGCATTGAAGTGCGCGTGAAGCGCCCGGGCCTGTCGTTGCTCACGCGCGACGGCTACTACCTCAACGCTACGCCGTAGCTCTTTTTTCTCACGCCGATTCTGATTGGTGCGACTTCACTCATGCCCCTCCCTCGGGCGCAGGTTTCCGCAGCGCCGGCGCTACAACACCGCGCGCGTTTTTGACCACATTTGACGCGCCTGTTTTGTTGCGAAATTCACCGGCAAAATATTTTTCTGGAGTGCATCGCTTTTTCGTTTTGCAGTTCTGGAATTTCTTCTTGACTTCCGGCGCGCACACTCGTAAAAGAACCATAGCGAGTCTGCGAAGGATTGGCTCGCTGCTCCGAGGGGAGAACGGTTCACGGAGCGAATGCGCGAATCGGCCACATCAGGGAAACGCATCACACCGAGTCAGGTCTAAGAAAAACGTTTCCAGAAAAGGGCGGTCACATCAGTGGCCGCCCTTTTTATTTTGCCCGCCAGTTGTAAGGAAATTTTTTTGAACCGCGAGCGGCCCGGAGTGTGACCGAACGATTTCGTTACTCTTCGCCGGAAGCGCTGGCCGCCGCGCCTTGCTCTCGCGCGGGGCAGATGGATTCGTAGTCGCAGAACCTGCATGCAAAGCCCGGCTTCGCGGGGAACTCGCCCGCGCGAATGTCGGCGGCGGCTTCCTGAATTTCCGCGCGCACTTTTTTGAGTTGCTTGTCGTCGCGCGTGGCGCTCACGGGGTGATTCGTCTGCAGGAAGTGCAGCGTGAGCCTGGCAGGGTTCCAGTCGAACACTTCGCGGGCCGCGAGCGCATAGACGCTCAATTGCACATCTTTTTTTGCCTTGTCCTCATTGCGCGGCCTGCCTGTCTTGTAGTCCACGATTTCTTCTTCGCCTGGACCGAGGCGGTTCACCTGGTCCATCCGCCCGGTGAGGACGACATTGTTCTCCAATGGCAGGTCGAAAACTTTTTCCTGCGCGATGACATTGGGGGGCGAGGCGAGCGTGCTGGCGTGGAACGCCCGCAATTGCGCCAAGCCATCCCTTTTGTATTCCTGCTCCTGGTAATCGTCCTCGAATCCGGCCGAGGTCCACTCCAGCTCGAATTTCCGTTCCACTTCCTCGAACGGCAGCGTGCCCCCCTTGGCCAGTTCGCCGATGAAATATTTGATCGTGTTGTGCATCACGCTGCCAAAGCTCATAGCCGCGGCGGGCCCGCCGCGAAGTCTCCACGCATAGTTAAAAAGATATTTTTGCGGACACGATTCGAGCGTGCCGATCGCCGAAGGGCTGATCTGTAGCGGGTCCGGCACCGGCGGGCGATAGGCCGCGGCCCATTCGCCGATTCGCGAGCCGATCCGCGCGCGCCGCTCCGGCAAGTCGAACAAGACTGGCTCGATTTCAGTGGGAGCGGAGGGCTCATTTGCCGGAGTTGGTGCAAGCTGCTCGACGTCACGGCGCTTGATCTGCGCCTCCATGAGGATGTCGTCCAGGAACGGCGAGGGCTTCGAGCGCTTGTTCACAACCGTGTTGAGCGTGAGCCGGTGCCGCGCGCGCGTCACGGCAACGTAAAACAGGCGGCGTTCTTCCTGGATGTGAAAGCTGCCCTGGGGCTGCTCTTCCTTCATCAATTCCGCGGGGAATTCAAGCACGCGGGGTTTTTCTCCCGCCGGAAAACTGCGCTGCACCAGGCGCAGGACGTAGACGTGATCGAATTCGAGCCCCTTCGCTGCGTGCACGGTCATGAGCTGCACCGCGTCGCCCGATTCCTGATCGAGGTTGATCGATCCGCCGGCCTGCTCGAAATAATCCAGGTACTCGACAAATTCCTTGAGGCGCTGCGTCTCACTCTTAGGCTGCCACTCGCGCACGAATTGCGCGAGGCGATCGAAATATTTGCGGTCTTCGGCAGCCGCGATAGAGCTGATTTCGAGGGTCTCGGCGAGCTCGTCGAATAATTCCGTTGCCGTCAATTGCCGGGCCTTCTTTCGAAGGTCCGTGACGAGTTCGACGAGCGCTCCGAGATCGCGGCCGCCGCCGGAGAAGGGCGGCTCACCTTTTGCGGCTTGCATCGTGTCCCACAGGGATACGCCCTTGCCTTTGGCGGCCCGTTCGATGAGGCGCACTAGATCCGCGGGTTCGAGGCCCCACGCCGGCATCGCCAGGACGCGCGCGCAGGCAACGTCGTCCGAGAGCTGATCGATGAGCCGCAGATAAGCGATCAGGTCCCGCACGAGACGGTGCGAAAGGATCGAAAGGTTTTTAATCACGAACGGAGTCTTGCGCGCCTTGAGCGCGTCGACCAGCTTGTCGCGATGCGCGTGGCTGCGATACAGCACGGCGAACGTGCGCCATTTGGCTCCGGCGCGATGCAGCCGCTCGAGTTCGCCGGAAACCCACTGCGCCTCGGCTTCGCTCGACTCGTGCGTGACGATCCGCACTTTCTCTCCGTCTTCACGGACGGCCGTCAGCGGATACTCGGGAATGTTGGTTGGTTTTTCGTTGTGGCGAATCACCTGTCCGGCCACGCGCAGGATTCGCCCGGCGGAGCGGTAGTTCAGAGTGAGCGGCCGCAGCAGATCCTGGTCTGTCGAAGCGATGCCCGTGGCGAAGCGCTTCAGAAAAATCGTGAAGCTGCCGAACGACGCGCCCCGGAAACGGTAAATGGCCTGGCGATGGTCGCCTACGACGACCAGGTTGGGCCGCTCGCCGCCGAGCAGCCAGAGCAATTCAAGCTGCGCGATGTTTGTGTCCTGAAATTCATCCACGAGAATGTAGCGGTAACGCGCGCGAAGCATTTCGCGCAGAGCTTCGTTTGCGCGGAGATGAAGAACAGCATCCATGATCTGCGTGCCAAACGTAAGCAGCTTGCGTTCGCGGAGAAGAAGGTCGCTCGCGCGATAGGCTCGCGAAATTTCCTGGACCTTGGCGACTTCTTCGTCGCGGATGCGGCGTTCGTCCTCAAGCATCGCGCTGCGGACGCGCTGAAAGTCTTCCGCTTGTGCCGCGGCATAATGCTGGTACTCATCCGGTGTGACCAGCTCATCCTGGCAGCGCGAGAAAAAATCCACGAAGTCGCCGAGAAATTGTCCGGGCTCCGCCAGGCGCCGGTAGTGCTCCAGTTGAAGCAGAGGCAAGTTGCGGCGAAGCAGAATCCAATGGTCGATTTTGTCGATGGGCTTGAGGTCCGGATCGAGTTCCTGCAGCAGCGTGTTGCAGAACGAGTGAAACGTGCTGAGCGTAACGGCCTCGGCGCGGTCCGCGTCCGATTCTCCGCGATCGCGCGCCGCCGCGACCACGCGGTGTTTCATTTCCGCGGCGGCCTTGTCGGTAAACGTCAGCCCCAGGATTTCCTTGCCCGTGAGTTCCGGCTGGGTATCGAGCAGATAACGGATGCGCTCGGTGATGACACGAGTCTTGCCCGTGCCCGCGCCGGCCACCACGACGAGCGGACCCTCACCGTGATGCACCGCAGCGCGTTGCTCTGGATTGAGTTGAATGCCCGGCGCCGGGGCGCCGGTATGTTCAAATAGGTCAGCCATCTTAAATCATCCCAGCCCACAACAGTAGCACACACGCTGCATTACGGGGTTAACAAGCAACGAGGTAACAATAATGTTAAATTGCAATTAGTTACACAAATATATGTAACATTTCATTAAGATTATGGTAATGTTCGGTCCAATTATCGTTGGACATGCTGGCCAAGATTTAGAACAGGAATACAGATCGAGACAAAAGGAGTCCCCCTTATGCCTCATCGAAGCCGTGCTCGGGCCCCTGCGGAAACTCCGATTGAGCATATCTTTGAAAAAGTCATGCATCGGAAAATGACTTCGCAGGAAAGGGTCTATTTTCACCTGAAGCGTAAAATCAAGCCGCTCACGCGAGTAACCACGAATAAGCAGACTCGCGCGGCCTGAACCGGGCGAAATTGACCCGGCTCTGGCTCCCTCCTATACTGGGCCATGGCGATGCCACCCTTCTTGTGGCCACCCCGATAAATCTATGTCCGGGAGAGCAACCGTGGACCAAGCCGTCATTCTCAGCGCCGTTCGTACGCCCATCGGAAAATTTCAAGGAGGACTTGCTCCCCTTTCCGCCACACAACTCGGCGCCAAGGCCGTCGCCGAAGTGGTGCGCCGCGCGGGCATCGAGCCGAAAACAGTGGACGAAATTATCATGGGCAACGTCGTGCAAGCGGGCCTTGGGCAGAATCCCGCGCGGCAGGCGGGCCTGGGCGCGGGGCTCGACGTGCGCGTCGCGGCCATGACGATTAATAAAGTTTGCGGTTCTGGATTGAAGGCCGTGGGCCTCGCGGCACAGGGCATCATGCTCGGCGAAGTCGAGATTGTGGTCGCGGGCGGAATGGAATCGATGTCGAACTGTCCTTACTTGCTGCCGGGCGCCCGCACTGGCTACCGCTACGGGAATGCCGAAGTCGTGGACTCGATGGTGCGCGACGGTTTGTGGGACGTATACAACGATTTTCATATGGGCATCACGGCCGAACTCGTGGCGGAGAAATTCGGCATCACGCGGCAGGAGCAGGATCAATTTTCCTTGGAGAGCCATCAGCGCGCCGTGCGTGCCAGGAAATCTTGCTTCATTGAATCGCAGATTGTGCCGGTCGAAATTCCTCAGAAGAAGGGCGATCCTGTAGTGATCAAGTACGACGAGTCTCCGCGCGAGGATGCTTCACTCGAAGCGCTGGGCAAACTGCGCCCGGCGTTTAAAAAGGACGGCACCGTGACGGCCGGCAATGCACCGGGCACCAATGACGGCGCGGCGGCGCTGGTGGTCACGAGCGAACGCAACGCGGCGCGACTCAGCAAAACGCCAATGGCGCGGATCGTCGCGCAGGCCGTGAGCGGCGTCGATCCCAAATGGATCATGATGGCGCCCGTGTACGCCGTGGAAAAGATCCTCGAAAAGACGGGCTGGGACCGCGAACGCGACGTGGACCTGTACGAATTGAACGAAGCGTTTGCCACAGCCGCGCTCGCCGTGACGCGCGAGCTGCACCTCGACCTGGCGAAGGTAAATGTGAACGGCGGGGCCGTGGCTATCGGGCATCCCATCGGCGCTTCCGGCGCGCGCATCCTGACGACGCTCTTGTACGAAATGCAGCGGCGCAACGTGCATCGCGGAATCGCCGCGTTGTGCCTCGGCGGCGGCAATGCCGTCGCGCTTGCCGTCGAGCGGTAGGCCAAGTAGGACGGGCTTCAGAGCCTGTGTGGAAACTGTGAAATCTTTGTAGGGCACGGCTTCAGCCGTGCCGTAAAGTATGCAGAATCAATACGGCTTTAGCCGCTGGCGTGTTCGAAATCGAGTTACCACACAGGCTCTGAAGCCCGTCCTACTGGTGCTTCCGACGCCCCATTTTTTGATGATTTGAAATTCAGACCCTCGCGCGGAACGCGACACAACGACAATCATGCCTGACGACTCTCTCGAACTCCTCTGGCGCGGTTCCGATCCCGCCAAATTCACCGCGCTGCAAGCGGCGCTGCGCGACGAAAGAATCCCTTTCTGGCAGACCCAGGTCTACGATCCCGCGGGCGGCTTCCTTTCTTCCCGCCCATATTACCTGGAAGCAACTCCCGGCTTTGAAATTCGAGTCCATTCCTCCGATCTGGAGCGGGCGACTGGCGCGTTGGACTGGGTGGAGAGCAAGGAAAGCGCTTCCGTAGTTTCCAGTGGTTCATCGATGCAGGAACTTGACCGACTCGATCTGAAGAGACCGCTTCCTTACGATTGGGATCCCAAAGAGGCGACCTCGGAAGTCTGGTCCGGCGAAGATGAATCCATGGCCGAATACCTGGCCAGCGCCCTCCGCGAAAACGGCATCCCCAGCCGCATTCCGGATGAACCGGGCCATCGCGCCCGGCTCTGCGTTCGTCCCGCGGATTTGACTCGCACGAGAGACATTGCGCGCGAGATCACGGAAGGATAGATTCAGGCCCAGCCCAGCGGTAGAATGCACCGCCGATGTTCTGCCCCAATTGCAAGTGCGAATATATTCGCGGCGTGACCCAATGCGCCGACTGCGGCGTTCCGCTTGTGCAGGCGCTTGAACCGGAGAACGCAAATCCTCTCGACAATGTTCGACTCGTTTCGGTCTGGCAGGGTAACGATCCTTCTGAATGTGAAAGAGTCAAGGCAGCGCTCGAAAACGCCGGGATAGAATTTCTGGACAGGGATTCGAAAAACTTTGACGTATTTGTTCCGTTAGGTTCGAATCTGGAGATTTTCGTTTCAACCGCGGACCGTGACGCAGCCAGAAATATTATTCTTGATGAGGATGGGAGTATTGATCCCGATGAGCTGACTCCCGAGGGCATCGAGGCGTTGACGCTTCCGGAATCGGATCAGCCGGACAGCGACGCGCCGCAAGATTTATCGGTGGAGTGGCACGAGGACGATCCCACGGTTGCAGTCTGGATGGGTGAAAGCGAAGTGCTCGCAGACAATTTAGCCATGTGTCTTCAGGAAGTTGGAATCGCGTCGCGGAAACTTAGCGAACCGGGCCGCTGGCAAGTTGTCGTTCGCCCGGAACAGGAATCCCGCGCCAAAGAAATTGTGCGCGAGGTCGTGGAAGCGAGCCCGCCGGAATGAAAACAAGTAGCACATCTCTAACAAAGTCGGCCGTGTCAAGGGGAATCGAGCGCTGGGAATGAACCTGATTGGGCGCACCCCAAGTATCTCGCTTCCCTGGTTGATTCTCGTGAGGGACCGAGTGGTCTTCGCTGGTGAATTTTTGTGTCCAAGCCAGGCTCGGGCCCCATTGCGTTCCTCAATTCGGTGTACCCACCAAACATCTCTCCGATCATTTCAGACCATGAGGAGTTATTCGATCTCCCCGCAACTCGGGGAGGCGGGTGGCCTCATCAGACTCCCGGTCCATACAGCATGACCACTGTGCTACTCAGGCATTCCCGCATGGGGACACCGTTGTTCTGCCCGCCGGCAGAACTCGGTGTAATCGATCTGGTCGCGCATCATGATCCACAGCCGAATGCCCAGCTTTCGCGCTGTGGCCACCACCGCCTTGCCCAGACCTTTCTGCACCAACTTGCGACGATAAAACTGTTTCAACCGCGCATCCTTGCGTGCCGCCGCTCGCGCCGCTTCCACCCACAACAACCGCAGCAGCGGATTGCCCTGCTTGCTTAAACTTCCGTTCCGCTGTTTGCCGCCGCTGGAGTGTTCGCTGGGAATCATCCCCACGTAACTGGCCACCGCTTTGGCGTTGGGAAATCGCCGCGCGTCTCCCAGGAACACCTCGGTGGCCAGCGCTGTGGTCGGTCCCACGCCCGGGTGGCTCAACAACAACCGTGCCCCGGCTCGCTGCTCGGCCTGCTCCCGCACCGCTTGATCCAGCTGTTGCAGGCGCTGGTTCAGTTCCTGACGCAGCTCCTGCAACTGCTCTCGCCGCGTCGCCGCAAATCCAGCCAGCCCGAGTCCCTTCAGTTCCTGCTGGCCGGCTTGGCTCCACAGTTTGCTGCCGCGCCGCAATCCCTGGCTCAGTGCCAGCCCTTGCAGCCCGTTCTGCGTCATCACCCGCATCCGCACCAACTGGTGCCGGTGCTGCAGCAACGTCCGCAGATCCCTCTGCTCGCTCGTCGGCAGCCAGATCTGCGGAAACCGCTTCTCCACCAACAGCCGCCGAATCAACTCCGCATCGCGCCGGTCGTGTTTTTGCTTCCGCGTCTCCGCTTTGCGAATCGCCGCCGGATGTCCCACTCGGTACTCGATCCCCAACTCCTCCAGCAGCCGCAAAAACCAGAACATCGATCCCGTCGCTTCCAACCCGACCAACACTGGCTTGGGCAACGCGGCGTAAAATTCCCGCACCGCCTCGCCTTCATGCGCCAGCGTCTTTTCGGTCACTTCCCCCGTCTCGATGTCCACCATCGAAATCGTCTGTTGTCGCGCGTGCAAATCGCATCCTATAATTCGCATCTCGGCCTCCTTCGACCCGAGCTCTGCGCGTTGGACAGCACACAGTTTACTCGGATCGTCGTGAGGCCGACTTCGTTATGTCATCAGACTTCAGTCTGTGGGTTTCCACGTGATCTTGGCTGGCGCGCACGGCTCCGGCGTACGAACGAACCCCCACAGACTGAAGTCTGTGCTACCAAACCCTGTGCCACTTTCCTTTCCCTCCATTACTTCCTATACTTCCTCACCATCCTGAAACTCGGGAGAAAAAATGAGCCTCGACGCAATTCGCACCGTGGCCGTGCTCGGCGCGGGAACCATGGGCAACGGCATCGCGCACGTGTTTGCCCGCTGCGGCTACAACCTGATCTTGCGCGACGTGGAAGAAAGTTTCCTCGTTCGGGCCAAGGACACGATCGCGAAGAACCTCGACCGCGAAGTGAAAAAGGGCAAGATCGCAGAGGGCGACAAATCGAAAATCCTGGGCCGCATTTACGCGACCACTGATTTTTCCCAAATTTCGCGCGCCGATTTCGCCGTCGAAGCCGTGCCTGAGCGCCTGGACCTGAAACTTTCCGTCTTGCGCGAAGCGGACAAACTCCTTCGCCCCGAAGTGATCCTCGCGTCGAACACTTCCTCGATCTCGATAACAACCCTCGCCGCGGCCACGGGACGCCCCGATCGCTTCATCGGCATGCACTTCATGAATCCCGTGCCGGTGATGGTCCTCGTCGAAGTGATCCGCGGGCTGCAGACGGGCGATGAAACTTTTCACACCACCATGGCGCTGTGCGAGCGCCTCGAGAAAAAGCCCGTCGCGGTCAACGACGCGCCCGGCTTCGTCTCCAATCGCGTGCTCCTGCCGATGATCAACGAAGCCGCCTTCGCCGTCATGGAAGGCGTTGCCACCGCGGAAGCCGTAGACGCGATCATGAAACTGGGAATGAATCATCCCATGGGCCCGCTCGAACTCGCCGATTTCATCGGCCTGGACACGTGCGTGCACATCCTCGACGTTCTCCACGAGGGCTTCGGCGACTCAAAATATCGCGCCTGCCCGCTGCTGCGGAAAATGGTCGCCGCAGGCTGGCTCGGACGAAAGAGTGGGCGGGGATTTTACTTCTACAAGGGCTAGATCCAATTCGACTGGCAAGGCAACGGGGAGTCGCCGGCGGACGCATTCCAGATTGAGCCTACTGGGAAGTCCGCCCGTCCGTCCCGCGACCTACCAGAGATGGACCATCATCGCCATTCCGGCCATCAGCAGCGCAATGCCGGCGAGGTGACCGAGGAGTTCCCCTTTGGCAAGGATCTTCTCGGCCATAACGAAAAGCGCAATGACCGCGACCCAAAACAGATTCATGACGCCGGCAACGAATAGCAGGGCCATCAAAACCCAACAACATCCCACGCAATACGCGCCGTGTCGCAATCCCATGATAAAAGCGCCTGCCGCACCCTCGCGCCACTCGCTCATTAGGAAGCTTAGGGGCGACCGGCAACCCTTCAGGCACGCGCGCTTGACCGGGGTCCACTGGAAAATGCCCGCCGCGACGAGCAGACCGCCATTCAGCGTGGGACTGGTCGCCGCCATCGCAGGGGAAAGAAGGGCGCCTTGGTGCAACCCCCACTCGGTCAACGTAGCCACCGCGGAAAACGCGGTCCAGACAGCGAGATATCCGAGGAGGAAGATGCTCACCGGCACGTACGGACGTGCCGCCGCTTGCCGTTGCTGGTTCACGGTCAGAAACGCAAGGAGCATCGGCGCCGCGGAGGGCAGCATCATGGCGACCATCATCACGGTCCACATCACGAAGAGGAGCAGGACCGTGCTTGGCCCCCATGCCTGGAGTCCTGGCATGACCATCCCTGGCATGTCCATGCCGGCCATGTCCATCCCCGGCATCGCCGTCTTGGTATGGAAAAGATATAACCAGGCGAGAATCACCATAGCAGCAAGGCAGCCGCCGATGATCAGCCGTTCTCGCCGAAGAATCGCTTCCAAGAGAGTCTATCCGTTCGTCCAATTAAAGTTGTAGAAAATCCAGTTGGATTTCTGGGCTCCTACGGACACGCCGGCGGCCTGAGCATGAAAATTTCCCTGGCCGCATTGTCCTTTCTTCCAGATGAATCCGTCTGGAAGATCGACATTTACCTGATGCTCTTCACCGGTGACGGGGTTCTTCAATGTGTCGCCGTGACCTTCGCCGATCCCCTCGGCTCTGAACACGCTCTTGGTCCCTTTTCCTTCAATCGTGATCTTCGTCTTCACGAGGCCGGTGACCTCGTAGGTCGGTCCCAAGAGCTCCCAGGGCATGCCTCCCAACTTTCCTGTGAAGATTTGGCCGAGCGCTTCAATCTGCTTGTCCGTCGCGGTCGGCTCCACGACGAAAACACATCGGCCGTGGCCCTCATGGATGGCTTTAGGCCAGTCGAGGATCGCCGCGCACTTCAATCCCGAAAGGTTGATCTTGCTGCACGAGCCGCTCTCAATATGCAGGCCCACGAGCGCGCGGCAGCTTCCATCTTTCGAGTTTGGGAACCCCCCGAAATTGCAGCCGCATCCGAAGTCGCAGTTGCAAAATTCATAACCGCGGCCCTTGAGTGACCACCGCGTTGCTTTTGGCGCCTTTGTCTTCGTTGCCATATGCCCTCCTCCGAGCAAGTTCAGCAATAATATCCAAATTGCGAAAAATATCCACTTCCTTAATGAGGGGCGCGACGGCTGGCGAGTGAAATAGTGTTTGCTTTTTCTTCGCCATATGGTATCTTGCCTCTCGCAATGAATTTGCGCCGGACAGGACGGTTTATAGTAGACTCCGATAGAGCCTGCGCTTCCGCGAAGTCACGATACGTGACAACTCAGCTTCCGAGGTGGAGTGATGACAGACGATAAAGCAAAAATGCTGGAAAATGCGATTTCGCAGATCGAAAAGGATTACGGCAAGGGCGCCATTATGCGGCTGGGCAGCCGCGATGTTCTGGTGCCGGTCAGCGTGATCCCCACGGGGGCGCTTTCGATCGACGCGGCGCTGGGCGTGGGCGGCGTGCCGCGCGGGCGCGTGATTGAAATCTACGGCCCTGAATCGGGCGGGAAAACGACGCTGACGCTGCATATCATCGCCGAAGCGCAGAAGATGGGCGGCCAGGCGGCGTTCATCGACGCCGAGCACGCGCTCGATCCCATCTACGCGCGAAAGCTCGGCGTGGACGTGGACAATCTGCTGGTGTCACAGCCGGACAACGGCGAGCAGGCGCTGGAGATCGCGCAGAAGCTGATTCAGTCTGGCGCCGTGGACGTGATCGTCGTGGACTCAGTTGCGGCGCTCGTGCCGCGCGCGGAACTGGAAGGCGACATGGGCGATCCGCAAATGGGTTTGCAGGCGCGCCTGATGTCGCAAGCGCTGCGGAAGCTCACGGCCATCGTGTCGAAGTCGCACACCTGCCTGATTTTCATCAACCAGATTCGCGAGAAGATCGGCGTGATGTTCGGCAATCCGGAAACCACGACGGGCGGGCGCGCGCTGAAATTCTACTCTTCGATCCGGCTCGATATTCGCCGCATTCAGTCCATCAAGGAAGGCGACCGCGTCATCGGCTCGCGCACGCGCGCCAAAGTGGTGAAGAACAAGGTGGCCGCGCCGTTCCGCGAGGCCGAGTTTGACATCCTCTACGGCGAAGGCGTTTCCCGCGAAGGCGACTTGATCGACCTCGGCGTGGAAAAGGGCGTCCTCGAAAAGTCGGGCACGTGGATTTCGTTTGGCGGCGAACGGCTTGGCCAGGGACGCGAAAACGCGCGCGTGTTCTTGAAGGAACACGCCGACATACGCGGAAAAATCGAAAACACTCTGCGAAAGAAGATGAACATTCCTATTCCCGGCGCAGCCAATGGCACACCGGCGCCGGCAGCACAGGCGGAAAAGCCCGCTGTTCAAGCTGCCGCCGCTGCTGCCTCCGCCGCTGCGGGCAAGCCGCGACCGTTGAAGTAACTTCCTTCGCCGGCAGAATATTAGCTTCTACTAATCGCGGCCTGGCATTCGGCCGGGCCGCGAAACTGGATCGCAGCACCCACGCTGCATCCTTCGCGCTTCTTCCTGAACCACTTGTTCCCTCCGGGCACATCACGCGAATCTCTGTTCCACTCCTATGCAGCGTATTTTCAGGCTAGTACGAAGGTACTTGGAAATGGCCCCATGCGTGATAGTACCTAATGGTTGAGATTAGCTATTGCGTTCGGGCGGGCAAATTACCTAGAATCAGAGGATAAGTCCAAACGCGCTTCGGGAGCGCTAAGGCGGTCCAGATTGGAACGGACGATCATGATGTGTCGGCCCAGCTATTTTCGAGTTCTCGCAATTTTCCTCTGCATATTGATTGCAGGGAGTTCGCCCGCACTGGCGGCTCCAGCGCCACATGCAGTGCGCGCTTCGATTAGGAGAAGCTCATCAGCGCGGTCCGTTCGATACGGCGTACCTACGTTTACGGATTCCGAGAAGGGTGACGTCACGGCATACGACGACCCGACCGTGCGCCAGGCTGCCATTGACGCCTTGGGCCGCTACAACGGTTCTGTCGTCGCCATCGATCCTACAAGCGGACGCATCCTCACGGTCGTCAATCAGAATCTCGCATTTTCCGCCGGATTCATTCCTTGCTCGACGATCAAGCCGGTGATCGCGGTTGCGGCCTTGCAGGAAGGCGTGGTGACACGCGACACGATGATCCGCGTCGCTCCTCGCAAGTATTTGAACCTCACCGAAGCGCTGGCGCATTCGAATAACGCTTTCTTCGAAGAGCTTGGCCGGCGCATGGGATTTGACACTGTATCGCGCTACGGCCGCCTCCTGGGGCTCGGCGAACTGGCCGGATATCAGATTCCCGAAGAGCATCCGGGTGGATTTCCCTCTGAGCCGCCGGCATTTGGCGGCGTGGCGCGGATGTCCAGCTTTGGCCAGGGCATTCAGATGACGCCGCTGCAACTCGGCGCTCTGGTATCGAGCATTGCTAACGGCGGCACGCTGTATTACCTGCAATATCCGCGAACGGCGGAGGAACGAACAAATTTCACGCCGCGCGTGAAGCGGCAGCTCAATATCGAAGCCCTCTTGCCGGAAGTGCGGGACGGCATGCTCGCCGCCGTGCTGTACGGCACGGCGCGCTCCAGCTACATTTCCGATGATGCGCAAGCGCTCGGGAAGACGGGAACCTGTTCGGACGCGGCATCGCGTCTCGGATGGTTTGTTTCCTACGCCGATCAGGCGCATCCCAAGATTGTCCTGGTCGTGCTGGTGCGCGGCCACAGCAGCGCAATCAAGGGCGCCATGGCTGCCGGAGTCGCGGGTCGGATGTATCGCCGCCTGAATGACGAGAATTATTTTGCGACGCGAAACAACGAACCCCGCACGTCGGTATTGGCCGCCGGAACGCGGCAGTAGCGGATCGTCCGGCCGGCAACTTGGATTTCAAACCTCCCGCCGGATGTCAGATAAGAGATCTCAAATTTCAGATTTGAAATTTGAGATCTCAAACCTCACCTCCGAACTCTTATCAATCAATTTTCGACCTTCAATTCTCAGCCGCCAAATTTAAAATCTCAAATTTTAGCTTTCACTTCTCGAGTTTCAAATCTGAAATTTCAAATTTGAAATTGTTGTGCTGCCGCCTTCCTCCGCCGCTAGATATTTTCCCGGAAAACAGAAACGCGGCCCGAACTTCCGGGCCGCCTTATGCTTTGAAATTCGATTTGGGTGAAGCGGCGGAAAGACTACCGCACTTCCCACGTGTCGCCGGCGTTCAGCAGTTTCGAGAGATCGCCTGGGCCGCGCTTGGCGATGACGTCCTGAATCTGTTTGGACATCACGTCCTCGTAGCGGTCGCGGTCCCAGGAACGAAGCACGCCGATGGGAGTCGGGAAGCCGGGTTTCTCTTCCATTTGCGCGAGCAAGAAGGCGTACGCGGGATTCGGATGGTGTTCGTCATGGACGAGGACGTCCTTTTCCGTGAGTCCGTTGCCGTTGCCGAGATGGACGACCTCGAGTTCCATGCCGTTGAGGCGAATGCCCTTGTCGCGATTTTTGCCGTAGATCAGCGGCTTGCCGTGATCGAGCTGCACCACGTGCTCGCTGCGGGCTTCCTTTTCGGTAAGATCGAACCACGCGCCGTCGTTGAAAATGTTGCAGTTTTGCAGGATTTCAACGTAGGCCGAGCCCTTGTGCGCCGCCGCCTTCTTCAGCGTGTCCTTCAGGTGCTGCTGGAAGACGTCCACCGAGCGCGCCACGAACGAAGTGTCCGCGCCGATCACCAGGCCCAGCGGATTGAACGGGCGATCCGCCGTGCCGAACGGCGTCGATTTCGTTTTCTTGCCGAATTCGGAAGTCGGCGAGTACTGGCCTTTCGTGAGCCCGTAAATCTTATTGTTGAACATCAGCACCTTGATGCCGACGTTGCGTCTCAGCATGTGAATCGTGTGGTTGCCGCCGATGGCCAGCGAATCGCCGTCGCCCGTCGCTAACCAGACCTCGAGCTCGGGATGCGTGATCTTGACGCCGGTCGCAACGGCGGGCCCTCGGCCGTGGATCGTGTGAAAGCCGAACGTATTCATGTAGTACGGGAAGCGGCTCGAGCAGCCGATGCCGGAAATGACGACGAATTTTTCGCGGGGAATCCCCAGCTCCGGAAACACGGCTTGCACGGCGGAAAGAATGGCGTAATCTCCGCAACCCGGACACCAGCGGACTTCCTGGTCCGTCTGGAAATCCTTCTTGGTAAGTACTGGAATCGATGCCGTAGTCATTGGTCTTTTCTCCAAATTCTTTTCGGGCCTCAGCCCAGAATTTCTTCAATCTTCGCTTCGATTTCCGATTGCTTAAAGGGCTGCCCCTGAATCTTGTTGTAACCCTGTGCGTCCACCAGGAACTTGGCGCGCAAAAGCATCAGCAACTGGCCGAGGTTCATCTCGGGAACAAGAACCTGGCGGTAGCGCCCTAGAAGCTCGCCGAGATTGCGCGCCAGCGGGTTCAGATGCCGCAGATGGACGTGGCCGATGCGATGCCCCTTGGCGCGCATCGTCTTCATGCCCGCGGTGATCGCACCATACGTTGAGCCCCAGGCCACGATTAAAAGGTCGCCGTCAGGATCGCCTGCAGGAACCAGGTCCGGAATGTCCTGTGTCACGGCCTCGACCTTGGCTGCGCGGAGCCGAACCATCTTTTCGTGGTTCAGAGGTTCGTAGTTGATGTTGCCCGTGACATCCTGCTTCTCGATGCCGCCGATGCGGTGTTCCAGTCCCAGCGTGCCTGGAATTGCCCACGGACGCGCCAGTGTGTTCGGATCGCGGGAGTAGGGATGGAATCCGTTGGGATCGGTTGTAAATTTCACCTTAATGCCGGGGATTTCATCGATAGTGGGAATGCGCCACGGTTCGGCGCCATTGGCCAGGTAACCATCGGACAGAATAATGACCGGCACCATGTACTTGAGCGCGATGCGACAGGCTTCGACGGCGACCCAGAAGCAATCGCCCGGCGTCGAGGGCGCGAGAATCGGAATTGGCGCTTCCGAATTGCGGCCGAACATCGCTTGCAGAAGATCCGCCTGCTCGGTTTTGGTCGGCAAACCCGTGGACGGACCGCCGCGCTGAATGTCGCAAATCACGAGCGGCAATTCCACCGCGACCGCAAGACCCATCGCTTCGGTCTTGAGCGCCATGCCGGGACCGGAAGTAGTGGTGAGCGCCAGGGCTCCGGAATACGCGGCGCCGATGGCGGAAGTGATCGCCCCGATTTCGTCTTCGGCCTGGAACGTCATGACGCCGAAATTTTTGTACATGGAAAGTTCGTGCAGAATGTCCGAAGCGGGCGTGATCGGATAGGAGCCAAGGAAGAGGGGAAGGCCCGCCTTCTGTGACGCCGCTACGAAACCGATCGCCAGCGCCTGGTTGCCGCTGAGGTTGCGATACGTGCCGGGAGTAAGCTTGGCAGGAGGAATTTCGTAACTGACTTGAAACGCCTCGGTCGCTTCGCAGTAGTTGTAGCCCGCGCGCATGGCCAGCTTGTTCGCTTCCACCAGCAACGCCTTGGTCTTGAACTTGTCTTCGATCCACTTGTACGTCAGGTCCAACGTGCGGTTGTAAAGCCAGTAGCACATGCCGAGAGCGAAAAAGTTCTTGCAGCGGTCCATCGACTTGGCGTCGAGGCCCAGATCCTGGAGCGCGGTGCGCGTCAAGCGTTCGAGCCCGACGGGGAATAGCCGGTAGCCATCGAGGGAGTTGTCTTCCAGCGGATTTGTAGTCAGGTCCGCTTTGCGCAAATCGTTGTCTGTAAAAGCGTCGCTGTTTACGATCAGGATGCCGTTCGTCTTCAGGTCCTTAATGTTGGTCCTGAGGGCGGCCGGGTTCATTGCCACCAGCACGTCCACGGCGTCGCCCGGGGTGAACACGTCGCCCGAGGAAAATTGAATCTGGAATCCGCTTACGCCGGGGAGGGTTCCCGCGGGGGCGCGAATTTCGGCGGGATAATCCGGGAAGGTTGCTAAGTCGTTTCCGTAGAGGGCCACCGTGTTCGTGAACTGGTTGCCCGTAATCTGCATGCCGTCGCCGGAGTCTCCGCAAAAGCGGAGAACGGCTTTTTCGATGACTTCGCGCTTGTGTGCGCGGACGACTGGGTCCGTAATCGTAGCCATGGCTTAGTAAGGCTCCAATTCTAAAGTATGAATTTTAACCACCCGGTTTGCCCCAAGGACCATCAGTTGCGGATGCCGAAGTTCCATAGAGGGCTTCCAATACGTAAGCATAGCACAATGCAACTGGCCTTGTAATGCTGCGGCGAAAATTCCATGTTGTGTATGCGACATGGGACAAATAGGAGCAACGCCAAAGATGCCTGAACATCGCTTTCACGCATGGTCAACGAACCGATGAATGGGGCGTCTGCACGCAAAACGATTTCATTATCTCTAATTTTATGGCTTGCTTTTTCGCTTTTGATTCGCCTAAGATAAGGGCGCACTGGAGGAACGCGCCATGACACTGACGAAACGGCAAAAAGAAGTGCTCGATTTTCTGGTCGCCTTTCACAACAAGCACGGATACTCGCCGAGCTTCGAGGAAATGGCGCGCTCGTTGAAACTGACTTCGCTGGCCACCGTGCACAAGCACGTCACGACACTTGAGCGCAAGGGATTTATCCGGCGCGGATATAACCAGAGCCGGTCGATCGAAGTCATGCATCTTCCCAAGCCGGTGCGCGAGCAAGTGCACGACCGGCAAACGGTCGAGCTGCCGTTAATGGGCCGCATCGCCGCCGGTCGACCGCTCGAAGCGGTGGAAGACCGCGAGACACTTTCCCTCGGCGAGTTCGCGCGCTCCGACAAAACGTTTGTGCTGCAGGTGAAGGGCAATTCCATGATTGAGGACCACATCATGAACGGCGATTACGTGGTGATCGAGCCGACGCAAGTGGCCAATCCCGGGGAAACCGTTGTGGCTTTGGTTGGAAATGACGATGCCACTTTGAAACGCTTTTATCGTGAGTCGGGTGGAAAAGTTCGCTTGCAGCCTGCGAATTCAGACATGCCGCCCATCATAGTTCCGGCGGCTGACGTAAAGATTCAGGGCCGCGTTGTTGGTGTGCTTCGCAAGTATTGAATTTTCGCCCCAATTTGAAACAACAGTTTTCCATTGCACTCCAAGTCGTATTCTTGTAGTGTTTGGTACTCCCAGCCGGGCCCCCAGCCCGTGTTACTTTAAGGAACACCACGCCCGCAATTCACTTGTCCCAATTTTGACCGGGGAGATACAGTATTTTGAACCCCCGGTCCTGCACCATATTTGTAGGTGTCTCTGACCGAGGAGGCCAGAAGATAATGTGGGGAGACAAGAAACCAGAAACGCCGCAACCGAAGACCGCCAAAGCTCCGGAACCACCAGCACCGGTAGCGAAGCCGGCTTCGGCCAAAACGGAGGGAATAGCCATGAGCACTGATGCCATGCGCCCGCTGAGCTCCACGCCGTCCGGTTCCACCGCCCGGCTAGGCGCCAGCTTGCATATCAAGGGCGAAATTTCCGGTAATGAAGATCTGCACATTGACGGCAGCGTCGAAGGGCTGGTTCAGCTCGAAGACCGCAAGCTCACCGTGGGCGCCAGCGCGAAGCTGACCGCAGACGTTGTGGCGCGCGAAGTCGTCGTTTATGGCAGCGTGAAGGGAAATTTGCGGGCTCGGGACCGCATCGAAATCAAGAAGGATGGCTCGGTGGTCGGAGATTTGACCACGGCGCGCATCATGATTGAGGACGGCGCGTACTTCAAGGGCTCTATCGAGATCGATCGCACCGGTTCTTCGAGCAACGACAACGACCTCGACAAGCCCGCGTACACTCGAGCTGTCACAGGTTCCACTTCGTCCACTCCGGCGCACGCGCCCGTGACGAAGACTTCGCTCTAAGCCAGGCTTTCAGCGCCCGCCCGCGGTGCCGCGCCTAGACGCGTCGCACCGCGCGGCGACTGGCGTCTTGTCTCCGCTGCTGCCGCTTGCAGATTTTGTTGCACCGCACAGTATGCAGCTGGCGCATTTCCAATTCATCTGCACGGTAGTGTTTCAATTTGATTTTTCAGGTAGTGTCAGTGTGGATTTCGGCTTACGACCGAGGAGGGATCTCCTGCGGATCAGGATTCTCTCAGGTCGAGCGACATGAAGACACTGTTCGGGTCGAGATCATAGTCAGCGAATGGCGGGCACTCCACGAAGCCATGGCTCCTGTAGAGCGCCTGCGCAGGCAGAAAATAATCCCATGAGCCCGTCTCGAGGCTGAGGCGTGACATGCCGCTCGCTCGTGCAGTCGCAATGATGTGGCGCAGCATCGCGCTTCCCGCTCCCCTTCGGCGCAAGGACTGACCCGTGTACATTGACTTGACCTCACCATGGTCGGCCGAGAGCCGCTTCAGCGCGCCCGCTCCCAAGAGCGTTTCATCCTCCCAGATTGTCCAAAAGCTAATGTCAGGGGATTGCAGCGCAGTAAGGTCCAGGGCATGCGCGCTGCCCGGCGCTGTTTCCGCGCGGGCACAGGTCAGATGGATATGCAGGAGATCGACCACGCGCGGGTCACTAAAGTCGCCTTGGATGATCCGCATCATGCTGGTTTCTTCCGAGCTCCACTCTTTCGGATCAGCATAGCTCCGAGGGCGGAGCAGCGCCAGGGCCCTCAAGGGGCTGATTGTTATCTAGCCATCGGAGTGATGCAATAACATCCACACGCCTTGATTGACAAAAATGCGCATACCCGATATTGTTGACGTTTGACTATATCAGGGAAAGGTGTGACTGAGCACATGCGCACGTATGTCCCACGGGGACGGGAAACCGAAGTGATCGAACAGGGCGGCGGGTGGCTGGTCGTGGACGCCGCTGGACAAGTTTTGGGCCGCGTGGCGACGCGCATTGTGCGCATCCTGATCGGCAAGGATAAGGCGAATTATACGCCATACCTCGATTGCGGGGACCACGTCGTAGTAATCAACGCTGACAAGATTCGCCTGACCGGAAATAAGCTCGAGCAAAAGGTCTATCGCCATCACAGCGGCTATCCGGGCGGGCTAAAGGAAATTCCGGCCAAGCGCATGCGGCCGACGCGGGCGGACTGGATGCTGCGCGAAGCCGTGCTCGGCATGCTCCCGAAAAATAAATTGCGGGCGCTGCGTGCGAAGAAGCTGCGGATTTATCTGGATGACAAGGGTTTGGCGCGCCACGCGGGGCAAAAACCACAAGCGGCTGCTCTTTAACCTTTAGCGGACTCCCAGCTGCGTTCCACGCAAAAAGGAGCCCGGTCCCGCTGCGTGCCAGGCGGCGGCCAATCGTAATCATCAGGATTTTGGATGTGAGGAGGAAAGTTGAGTTCCAACGCACAACCTTTGGAAGGTTCGAAACAAAAATTTTACGGGACCGGCCGGCGCAAGGAATCCGTTGCGCGCGTCTTCTTGACGTTCGGGTCGGGCCAGATTTCCATAAATGGCCGAACACCGGATGAATATTTTCGCAACGTGACCTGGCGAAATCGCGCCGTCGAACCGATGAAGTTCACCGAGACTTCGGGTTCCGTTGACATTGTCGCAACCGTGAATGGTGGCGGCGTGGGCGGACAATCGGGCGCGGTGCGCATGGGGCTTTCCCGCGCGCTGGCGCTCTTCAATCCGGAATTGCGCGCGGGCCTGCGCAAGAACGGTTTTTTGACGCGCGATTCGCGCATGAAAGAACGCAAGAAGTATGGGCAGAAGGGCGCCCGCAAGCGCTTCCAGTTCAGCAAGCGCTAGACGTTTTCTGTCCCGGCTTGCCGGGACAAATTCACGGCCGGCAAGGAGCCGGCAATAGGATGTTCGGTTCCGGACCTCTGCCGTTACGAAACGGTCCGGGGCGCGCAAACATCTATCTCCTGAGGAGGGACTTTGGCAGTTGAAATAACGATGAAGGAATTGCTGGAGGCTGGAGTTCATTTCGGCCATCAGACCCGCCGCTGGAATCCGAAGATGAAGGAGTATATCTTCGGCGAACGCAATGGAATCCACATCATCGATCTGCAAAAGACATTGAAGCTGTTTCGCGAGGCCGCGCGCTTTGTAAGCGAGCAGAGCGGCAACGGCAAGACCATTCTTTTCCTGGGAACCAAGCGCCAGGCACAAGAAGCGGTTGCCGAGGAAGCCAACCGCTGCGGAATGTTTTACGTGAATCATCGCTGGCTGGGCGGCACGCTGACGAATTGGTCCACGCTGCAAAAGTCCATCAAGCGCCTGAAGACATTGAAGGCCATGACCGAAGACGGCCGGATGGCGCAACTCTCCAAGAAAGAATCCGCTCGCCTGGACCGCGAAATGAAGCACCTGAAGCAGAACCTGTCAGGCGTCGAAAACATGTCTACCCTGCCGGACGCCATGTTCGTCATCGATTCCAATGCGGAGGCGATTGCGGTTCGCGAAGCGCGGCGCATGGGCGTTCCCGTGGTCTCCATCGTGGACACCAATTGCGATCCGGACCAGGTGGACTGGGTGATTCCGGGCAACGACGACGCGCTGCGCGCGATCAAACTGTTTACGTCCAAGGTTTCCGACGCCGTGATCGAAGGCCGCCAGGCGTACGAGCGATCGCAAATCGCCCAGGAGAAGGCCGCGACCGATGCCGCCGCGGGTGCGGAAACCGTCGAGTACGTAGACACCAGCAAGTACGACTCTTACGAGAAGCAGGAAGGCGATTTCGTCGAGCCGGGCGCGGAACCCCTCGTCGAACCTTTGCCCGAACCTGAGCCTGAACCTGAGCCGAACAATTCCGTAAAAGCCGCCGAATAGGAATGAATCGCGGGTTTCGTTTACGGAACCGCGCGGACGGCTGTGTTCTCAATTCATGGAATTCGCCGATAAAGGAATGCCATAGAGCCATGACAAATCCATCCGACCCGGTCACTATTTCCGCGCAGCTGGTGAAGGAACTTCGCGAACGAACCGGCGCGGGATTTGCCGATTGCCGCTCGGCGCTGGTCGAAGCGAAGGGCAATATCGAAGGCGCGATCGACGTCCTCCGGAAGAAGGGGCAGGCGGCCGCGCAGAAGAAAGCGGCGCGTCAGGCGAGCGAGGGCCTGGTCGGGCACTACATTCATGCCGGCGGGAAAATCGGCGTCCTGGTTGAAATCAATTGCGAATCCGATTTCGTCGCGCGCACCGAGGATTTCCAGCGCCTCTGCCATGACGTGGCCATGCACATCGCCGCGCTCGATACGCGGTTCGTCCGCCGCGAAGACGTCACGCAGGAAATTCTCGATCGCGAGCGCGAGATCTACAAAGCGCAGGCCCGCGCGACGGGCAAGCCTGAAGCGGTGGCCGAAAAAATCGTCAACGGCAAGATGGAAAAGTTCTACGAGGAAAACTGCCTCTACGAACAGCACTTCATCAAGGATGAATCGATGACCGTGGGCGAAATGGTCAGCCAGATGATCCACAAGCTGGGCGAAAATATTTCCATCCGGCGCTACGTGCGTTTCAAAGTGGGCGAGAGCGCCAGCGCACCCGCCGAAGAGCCGCCTGCCGCCGTGGCCGCCACCTAGGCGGTTCCTTCACGGGCGCGGACTCTACTCGGTCTGCCCGGCATACCCTGCGCCATCGCTTTTCTCAGTGTCCTCTGTGTTAAGCCTTTAGATTTGAACCCGAAATGCCTAAGACAGAGTACACTGAGAAATTCATGAGAATGCGGAGATGAATTTTTGTTAGAATGCCCGCCGAGAGCATGAGCAACGACGATCGAACGCCCAACCCAAAAAGCACCCCGCCTGCGCCCATTTACAGACGCATTGTTCTGAAACTTTCCGGAGAATCCTTTCAGGGTTCGCAAGGCTTTGGTATTGACGCCGAAACCGTTCACAGGATTGCCCGCGAAGTGAAGGAAGTAAGCGATCTGGGAATTCAAATGGCGATTATCGTGGGCGGCGGAAACATCTTCCGCGGCACGCGCCAAAAGGAACTTTCGATCGACCGCGCCACCGGCGATTACATGGGCATGTTGGCCACGGTGATCAATGGCCTCGCCCTCCAGGACGCGCTGGAAAAGCAAGGCGTCGTCACCCGCCTCTTGAGCGCGATCGACATGGCGCAGGTGGCCGAACCGTTCATCCGCCGCCGGGCCATGCGCCACCTCGAAAAAGGCCGCGTCGTGATTTTCGCCGCAGGCACCGGCAATCCGTATTTTTCGACGGACACCGCCGCCGCGTTGCGCGCCATGGAAATCAAGGCCCACGTCATTTTGAAAGCGACCCGCGTGGACGGGATTTACGATGCCGACCCGGAAAAAGTGACGGGCGCGAAAATGTTTGAACGCATTACGTATCTGGACGTGATCCAAAAAGGCCTCGCCGTGATGGATTCGACTGCGATTTCACTGTGCATGGACAACCGCATGCCGATCATCATCTTCAATATGAACATGCCGGGAAATATCCGCCGCGCGGTAATGGGCGAAAAAGTGGGTTCGACGGTGACGGCGGAATGAACGGGGGATCGAAGCGATGAGCACGATTTCCAATAGCAAGGAAGCGATGGTGCAGGCCCGCACGCGGATGGAAAAAGCCGTCGAGGATTTCCGCAAGGACCTTGCCAGCGTGCGCACGGGCCGCGCGAACGTCACGCTGCTCGACCATATTCGTGTCGATTATCACGGCACGTCCATGCCGGTGAACCAGCTCGGCTCTCTTTCCGTCCCTGAGCCGATGTCCATTATTATCTCGCCATGGGATCCCGGCGCCGTGCCGCTGATCGACAAGGCGATTCGCACCTCCGACCTGGGACTCAATCCCACCAACGACGGCAAAGTCATCCGCGTGCCGATTCCGCCCCTGACCGAGGACCGCCGCAAGGACATCGTTAAGCACCTGCACAAAGTCCTCGAAAATCACCGGACCGCCGTGCGCAATATCCGCCGCGACATCAAGGAAGCCGTCGATAAGCTTGAAAAAGAGAAAAAGATCAGCCAGGACGAACAAAAACGTACCCTCGACGAGCTCGAAAAACTCACGCACTCCGAAACCAAAAAAATCGAAGACCTAAGCGCCGTAAAAGAAAAAGAAATCCTCGAAGTGAAGTAGCGGAACTGCAGATTCGGATGTTGGTATCCAAACCTATCCTGCGGCTTTAATGTGCATCCCGTTTCTGAGGGACACGATTCCGCCGGCCGTCAGTCATAAAATCCTTCGGCATGGCCCCAAGCGCGACGAACGCCTGAGCCGGGTTGCGCCTCGGTTCTCTCGGGATAATGTCATTTCCCCGGCGTAAGATCCCCTCTTCATCCACCTGGAATCGGAAATGTTTCGGCAGCCGTACCGCCTGGCAATTGCCAGACTTGAAGATTTTGGCTCTGTTCATGCCATGTTCCCCGAATTAAGATTGTACAAGCTCTACCGCAGCACCTACGATGTTTAAGATTACGTTAGTAAGGAGAGCAGATGCGTACACAAGACAATAATTCTTTGTCCCTAGCCGGGGAGTTCGCCGTGCTGTCACAGCTAGCTTTGCGAAATTTCGATGCAAATATGACGCTTGGGCACACTAAGAGCGTAGATATTTTGGTATCTGATCCCGCTGCTAGGAAGATGTACAAGCTTGAAGTGAAGACAACACGTCAAAACCGGAAAAAAGAAAACGCGGAGTCGCGAGTCCACGGGAAGTTCCTAGATGGCTGGATGATGAACAAGAAACATGAGGGCGAAGATGACCCGTCTCTTTTCTACTGTTTCGTGATTATAGTCGAACGAGAAAAAGAACATGGGTTCCGGTTCTTTATCCTCCCGAGCAAGATTGTCGCCAAATATGTGAAGGAACAGCATCAGCACTGGCTGAGGGTGAAAGAGGAAGAAGGCAAGAAGGTCAAAGACACCGAAATGCGAATACTTCGAATTGGAGTGAAGGGCGAAGAGTATCCGGTGGCAATGCCCCTGGCTGAGAGTTACGAGGACAACTGGAAATTCATGTAGCTTTCCCCAAGTAAACGGTAGTCGCGAAAGGCGATCCGCAGCCGCCTAATTTGCTCAAATCAACGCCCAGAATGCAAAGGAACAATCACTGAGGAGCGGCGATCCCGCGCACATAGTATGGCCCCGAGGGGGTTTTCCACCGCACCTCCGGATTTGCATTTGACATAGGCTCCCCTTTTACCTATACTTACGGCTTCGTCAGGGATTGTTTTGCCCTGTAGTGAAAGGGATAGTCTTCGAGCCCCGGAACAGAGCACGACGGAACGGGACAAGAAGAGCGGCCGGAATGGGGCGCCAGCCCCGCAAAGCCGAGTAACCCTCTCCGCTTCGACCAGAAAGTAGAATCTGCTCACTGGGAGTAGTGCGGAGTTTGTTGTCGGGTGCTCCGGAATCGCACCTGTACCCTTTCTTTAATTGAACTCCACGACACGCCGCAGGGCGGAAATCCGCCTTGTGGAAAGTGAAGTGAAATCTAGCTCGTTTGAGGGAGAGCCGTGCCGACGTTTGCACAACTGGTTCGATTCGGGCGCGATCAAATCCGGGCAAAGACAAAATCGCCTGCGCTGCAGGGATGTCCGGAAAAACGCGGCGTTTGCATTCGCGTCTACACGCAGACGCCGAAGAAACCCAATTCCGCGCTGCGAAAAGTCGCGCGCGCCCGCCTGACCAACAGCATTGAAGTCACGACCTACATTCCCGGGATCGGCCACAACCTGCAGGAGCACTCGATCGTGCTCGTGCGCGGCGGCCGCGTGAAGGATCTTCCCGGCGTGCGCTATCACGTGATTCGCGGAACGCTCGATGCCGCCGGCGTTGAGAACCGCAAGCAGGGGCGCTCGAAATACGGCGCCAAGCGGCCCAAGGCCGCGGCCAAGTAGATGAGCGGGAAACGAGGAGAAGAAGCGAATGCCCCGTAAAGGATTCGTTCCACGGCGCGAGGTCACTACCGATTCCGTGTTCGGCAGCGACCTGGTGCAGAAGTTCATCAATTCGATGATGTGGGATGGCAAGCGCTCGACGGCGCAGCGCATTTTCTACGGCGCCATGGAGCAGATCGGCCAGAAAACCAACGGCGATGCGCTGGCAACGTTCAAGAAGGCGATCGAGAACGTCAAGCCGGTGCTGGAAGTGAAGACGCGGCGCGTGGGCGGCGCGAACTACCAGGTTCCGGTCGAAGTGAATCCGTTCCGCCGGCAATCGCTCGCGATTCGCTGGCTGCTGCTCTACGCGCGCACGCGCTCGGGCAAGACGATGACCGACAAGCTGGCCGAGGAACTGATGGATGCCGCCAACGCCCGCGGCGGCGCGATGAAAAAGAAGGAAGACGTACACCGAATGGCCGAAGCCAACAAGGCCTTCGCGCACTATCGCTGGTAAGTGGGCTGGCGGCAACTGGGCGCTGATAACTTCGGCTGGCGATTGAATTTTTTCAGGCAAGGCACGACGGAGTAGTGGGTTGTTTTCCAGGCTCAGGGGAGAAAGTCGCGGTAATCCAGAAATGGCACGCAAGGCAAAACTCGCGGAAACACGCAATATTGGGATCATGGCGCACATCGACGCCGGCAAGACCACGTCGACCGAGCGCATCCTGTTCTATACGGGTGTGACTTATAAGATCGGGTCGGTCGACGAAGGCACCGCCACGATGGACTGGATGGAGCAGGAGCGCGAGCGCGGCATCACCATCACGTCGGCTGCGACGACCGCTTCCTGGAAGCGCAGCGGCACGGAGTTTCTAATCAACATTATCGACACGCCCGGCCACGTGGATTTCACCGTGGAAGTCGAGCGCTCGCTGCGCGTGCTGGACGGCGCGGTCGCGATTTTTGACGCCGTCCACGGCGTGCAGCCGCAATCGGAAACGGTTTGGCGCCAGGCGGACAAATATCACGTCCCGCGCCTCGCGTTCATCAACAAGATGGATCGCACCGGCGCGGATTTCGAGCACGCCATCAAAACGATGCGCCACCGTTTGGCCGCTCACCCCGTGGCGATTCAGTGCCCCATCGGCAAGGAAGATCTTTTCATCGGCGTCATCGATTTCCTCGAAGAAAAGGCGATTATCTGGCTCGAGGAAACCCTGGGCGCGAAATTTGAAGTCTTCGATGTCGCCAAGCTGTGGGACGCGGAGTTTCTCGCGACCCGCCCGGACGTTGCCGCCGCGCTGAAGTTTTCGGCATTGGATGAGGCGTATTACAAAGAGCATCGGGAGAAGTCAGTCGAATACATCGCCGAGCACGACGATTCCCTGGTGGAAAAATTCCTGAACGGCGTAAAGATTTCAGCGGAGGAACTCCGCGCTTCCATTCGCCGCTCGACGATTGCGCTGAAACTGGTTCCCGTGCTGGCGGGCTCGGCGTTTAAGAACAAGGGGATTCAGCCGCTGCTCGATGCGGTGGTGGACTACCTGCCATCGCCGCTCGATGTTCCGCCCGTCGAAGGCACGACCGCCAACGACGAAGTGGTGCTGCGGCGCGCCAGAGACGACGAGCCGTTTTCGGCCCTCGCGTTCAAGATTATGTCCGACCCGTTCGTCGGACACGTGACCTACATCCGCGTGTATTCCGGCGTTTTGAAGGCCGGCAGCTACGTCTATAACTCCACCAAGTCGACGCGTGAGCGCATTTCGCGTCTGGTACGGATGCATGCCAACAAGCGGGAAGAAATCGACGCCATTTACGCGGGCGATATCGCCGCGTGCGTGGGCCTGAAGAGTGTGACCACCGGCGACACGCTGTGCGACGAAGACAAACCCGTGGTTCTCGAGAACATTGAATTTCCCGCGCCGGTGATTTCGGTCGCGATTGAACCCAAGACCAAGGCCGATCAGGACAAGCTCGGCAACGCCATGCAGAGGCTCGCGCAGGAAGACCCGACGTTCCGCGTGCACAGCGATGAGGACACCGGGCAGACCATTATTTCCGGCATGGGCGAATTGCACCTGGAAATCATTGTCGACCGCATGATGCGCGAATTCGGCGTCCAGGCTACCGTCGGGCGCCCCCAAGTCGCTTATCGCGAAACGATCCGCAAGCGCGCCGGGGCCGAAGGTAAGTACATTCGTCAGACGGGCGGCCGCGGTCAGTACGGCCACTGCGAAATCGAAGTGCTTCCGCTGCCTTCCTCGCAGCACGAAAACATGCATGAAATGTCGACCGATGAGCTGGACGTCGTTGCCAAACAAGTGGGCGGCTCGGGCGGCAAATGGCGCTTTGACAAAGAGCACCGCATGCTGTTCATTGACAAGACGGTGGGCGGCTCGATTCCCAAGGAATTCATTGCTCCAATTGACGCGGGCATCCGCGAAGCCATGGAAAACGGCATCCTGGCCGGCTACGAAATGGTCGATATCGCCGTCCTTCTGATCGACGGCAGCTCTCACGATGTGGACAGCTCCGAAATGGCGTTCAAGATTGCAGGCTCGATGGCGTTTAAGGAAGCCTGCGGCAAGGCTCATCCGGTGCTGCTCGAACCGATCATGAAAGTGGAAGTGGTTACGCCGGAAGAGTACATGCCACAGGTATTCGGGGACTTGAATTCGCGCCGCTGCCAGATTCAGGGAACCGAGAGCCGGGGCGGCGCGAACGTAATTCGCGTCGAGGTTCCGCTCGCCGAGATGTTCGGCTATGCCACCGATGTGCGCAGCCGCACGCAGGGCCGCGCCAGCTTTAGCATGCATTTCTCGCATTATGCGGAAGCCCCGTCGTCGGTGGCCGAGGAAGTCATCGCGAAATCAACCGGCAGGGCGACTCGTTAGCGAAAGAAAAAACTATTTCCGGGTGGATTCCAGCGAACGCACAAGCTGAGGAGCAGACAGAGCGATGGCGAAGGAAAAATTCGAGCGAAACAAGCCGCACCTGAATATCGGGACGATCGGGCACATCGATCACGGCAAGACGACGCTGACGGCGGCGATCACCAAGGTGCTGTCCAAGCACAACCCGAAGGTGGCGTTCCGGGCGTTTGATTCGATTGACAACGCGCCCGAGGAACGCGAGCGCGGAATCACCATCGCGGTGTCGCACGTGGAGTACGAGACGGCGAACCGGCACTACGCGCACATCGATTGCCCGGGGCACGCGGACTACGTGAAGAACATGATCACGGGCGCGGCGCAGATGGACGGAGCGATCCTGGTGGTGGCGGCGACGGACGGACCGATGCCGCAGACGCGGGAACACATCCTGCTGGCGCGGCAAGTGGGCGTGCCGTCGATCGTGGTGTTCATGAACAAGTGCGACGCGGTGGAAGATCCGGAACTTTTGGAACTGGTGGAACTGGAAGTGCGCGAACTGTTGAAGCTGTATCAGTTTCCTGGGGACGACATTCCGGTGATACGAGGCTCGGCGCTGGGAGCTTTGAACGGGGAAGAGAAGTGGGAAAAGCAGATTGAAGCGCTGATGGAGGCGGTGGACAAGTACATCCCGCAGCCGGTGCGGGATGTGGACAAGCCGTTCGCGATGCCGATCGAGGATATATTTTCGATTTCAGGGCGCGGGACGGTGGTGACGGGGCGGGTGGAGCGGGGAAAAGTGAAGGTGGGCGAAGAAGTGGAGATTGTGGGATTCCGTCCGACGATGAAGCGTGTGGTGACGGGGATCGAGATGTTCCGGAAGCTGCTGGACGAAGGGATGGCGGGCGACAACGTGGGGTTGCTGTTGCGCGGGACGGAAAAGGAAGAAGTGGAGCGGGGGCAAGTGCTGTGCAAGCCGGCCTCGATCACGCCGCACACGAAGTTCAAGGCGGAAGCGTACGTGTTGACGAAGGAAGAAGGCGGGCGGCACACGCCGTTCTTCACGGGATACCGTCCGCAGTTTTACTTTCGGACGACGGATGTCACGGGGGACGTAAAGCTGCCGACGGGCGTGGAGATGGTGATGCCGGGGGACAATGTGAGCGCGGAAATCAGCTTGATCACGCCGGTGGCTTTGGAGAAAGGGCTGCGGTTCGCGATCCGCGAAGGCGGCCACACCGTCGGCGCCGGAGCGGTTTCGGAGATCATCGAATAATTTATGCCATCCGGAGAAAAAATTCGCATTCGTTTGAAGGCGTACGATCACCGAATTCTCGACCAATCGACGCGCGAGATTGTCGAGACCGCCAAACGCACCGGCGCGAACGTTGCCGGACCGATTCCGCTGCCCACGACCATCAACCGGTGGACGGTGCTGCGCTCCCCGCACGTGGACAAGAAATCGCGCGAGCAGTTTGAAATGCGCACGCACAAGCGCCTGATCGATATTCTCGAGCCCACGCCGGACACGGTGGACGCGCTCATGAAGCTCGACCTGCCGCCCGGAGTGGACGTGGAAATCAAGGCCTTCGGCCGCGAACACGGCGGCAAGTAAGAGCTAGAGGTTGGAAATTAGAGGTTAGAAGCAGGAAGAACCAAAGACTAAGAAGCAAATAGGCAGGGAAGGAAAGAAGAGGCAGGGCGACTTCGATGGCTGTGAACGGAATACTCGGAATCAAGCTGGGCATGGCCCAGGTCTTCACCGACGACGGCCAGGCGGTAGGCTGCACGGTGTTGCAGGCCGGCCCCTGCGTTGTCGTGCAGCGGCGCACCAAGGAAAAAGACGGTTACGACGCTGCGCAGCTAGGACTCGTGGAATTCATCAAGCCGCAGCGCGTCAGAAAGCCCATGGCGGGGCACTTCAAGAAGGCCGACGTCGCGCCCATGCGGCGCCTCGGCGAAGTGCGCCTGGAGGATTCCGCCGATGAAACCAAGATGGGCGACCGCGTGTTAGTGGACCGCTTCGCGCCCGGCGAACTGGTCGACGTGACCGGCATCAGCAAGGGCAAGGGATTTGCCGGCGGCGTCAAGCGCTGGCACTTCCGCGGAGGCGATGCGACGCACGGATCCATGCACCACCGCGCTCCGGGCGGCATTGGCGGAAGCTCGTTCCCGTCGCGGGTCTGGCCGGGGCAGCATTTTCCCGGGCGCATGGGGAACTCGCGCGTGACTGTGAAAAATCTGCGCGTGGTGAAAGTGGACACGGACGAAAATCTGCTTCTCGTGTTCGGCTCCGTGCCGGGTCCGGTGGGAACGTATTGTTTGATTCGCAAGGCGCGCAAACCGAAGTAAGGAAAGTTTGCACGGAAAGCTTAAGGACGCGACGACGATGGCGGTAGTGGACATTAAGAATCTGGAAGGCAAGAACGTCGGGCAGATCGATCTTCCCGACGCCGTGTTCCGGGCGAAGGTGAACCCGAACCTGTTGCACGAAACCGTGCGCTGGTATCAGGCGGCGCAGCGCGCGGGAACGCACAAGACCAAGGGCCGCGGCGAAGTTTCGGGGTCCGGAAAAAAGCTCTGGAAGCAGAAAGGCACGGGCCGGGCGCGCGTCGGCTCGATTCGCAGCTCGATCTGGCGCAAGGGCGGCACGGTTCACGGCCCGGTGCCGCGCAGCTACGCCTACCGATTGCCGCGCAAGATGGTTTTGGGCGCGCTGCGCTCGGCGCTTTCGGCCAAGCTCGCTGATGAGAAGCTGACCGTGGTGGACGCCTGGCAGCTCGAGTCGCACAAGACCAAACCGTTTCGCGAGGCGCTCGGCCGCCTGGACGGCGCGACGAAAACAATGCTTTTGGTGGAGATCGCGGCGAACCGCAACCTGAAACTCGCCAGCCGGAATCTCGAGGGCGTGAAGCTGGTCGCTCCGCACGCCTTGCAGCCCTACGATTTGCTGCGGCATGACCGCCTGTTTCTCTCGAAAGACGCGGCCGTGCGGCTGGGCGAGACGCTGGGCCTCGGGCCGCGCAGCGCGGCGCCTGCTGCCGACGTCGTAACCATCGAAGCGGCCAAGCCTCCCAAGGCCGCCAAGCCCGCGGCCAAGGAAAAGAAGGCGTCGGCGAAGAAAGCGGCGGCAAAAAAGCCGGCCGCCAAAAATAAGAGCAAGGGCAAGAAGTAAGCCCGGCACGTAGACGCAGGAATCGAGCGAAGGACGAGGCCATGAGCATCAGCGCATTTCAAGTGATTCGACGGCCGATCATCACCGAGAAGGGTCTTGGCGTGAAGGAGACCCAGCACACGGTGGTGTTCGAGGTGGCGAAGGGCGCGACGAAGACGCAGATTAAGGAAGCCGTCCAGAAAATTTTCAAGGTGAAGGTGGCGGGCGTACGCACGGCGATTTATCACGGCAAATTTCGCCGCCGCGGCCGCGCCGAGGGACACCGGCGGGACTGGAAGAAAGCGTACGTCAAGCTGGCGGTTGGCGAGAAGATGATCGAGTACGCGGACAATCTGTAGTTTAGCCCGGGGTTTTGGCGGCGGGCGCTTTTTGGCCCGCAGGCTGGGGCCCGCGGAGCGTGCCTGAGGAAGAGAGTTGACGTTATGGCACTGAAAACTTTCAATCCGTACACAGCATCGCGGCGGTTTATCACGATGCTCGATAAGAGCGAAATCACCAAGCAGACGCCGGAGAAGGCGCTGGTCGAGCCGAAAAAGCGCACCGGCGGACGCAACGCGCACGGCGAGATCACCATCTGGCATCGCGGCGGCGGCCACAAGAAGCAATACCGCTCCATCGATTTTCGCCGCGAGAAGAAGGGCATCCCGGCGCGCGTCGCGGCCATTGAGTATGACCCGAACCGCTCGGCGCGGCTCGCGCTCCTGCACTACGCGGACGGAGAAAAGCGTTACATCCTGCATCCCATCGGCCTCGAAGTGGGGATGACGGTGTCGACCGGCGAAGGCGCGGACATTTTACCGGGAAACGCGATGGCTATCCGGGCCATCCCGCCCGGAACGCAGTTGCACAACCTGGAATTGCAGCCCGGCAAGGGCGCGCAGCTTGTGCGCGCGGCGGGCGGCTCGGCGCAACTCCTGAGCAAAGAGGGCGACGTGGCCCTCATCAAGCTGCCGTCGGGCGAAGTAAGAAAATTTTCGATCGATTGCATGGCGACGATCGGCCAGGTCGGCAACCTCGACCACGAAAACGTGACGTACGGCAAGGCCGGCCGCACGCGCTGGCATGGGCGAAGGCCGACGGTGCGCGGCGTAGCGATGAATCCGGTGGACCACCCGCACGGCGGCGGCGAAGGGCGCGTGAAGGGCAACCATCCGCAAACGCCGTGGGGATTCTCGACCCTGGGCGCGAAGACGCGCCGCAACCGGCGTTCCGACCGCCAGATTGTGCAGCGCAGGAAGCCGTAAACGGTTTTGGCAAAGTTTTTCCGAGCAGAAGTAAAAATACTCAGCCTGGCGCGGCGGGTATTCGAGGGGAAGTTGAGAAAACTATGATGAGCGCATCACGAACGAGACGATCACGACCAGCGGCACGGCGGGTGGCGCGGACGCGCAAACCCGCGCGCGCATCGCGTCCGGCAACAAAGCCGGTGAAGCCCGTCAGCCGCTTTACACCCGTCGTTCCGGTGCAAGTGCTGTACCGGCTGTGCAAGCCCGGATGGGCGGTCACTGTCGAGAAGACGCCGAACGCGCAAGGCACCCGGTTTGTGTGCCCGTTCTGTCCGGTATCGCACCGCGTGCCCGGCCCCGTGCGCGGATTCCGGAAATTGCGGCGCGCGCAGTGGGTCAAGTGCCGCCGGGTGGAAGAATAAAAAGCGAGAAAGAATCAGAGCCCAGTCGTAGGGAGAAACAATGGCACGTTCGCTCAAAAAAGGCCCGTTCATCGACGACCACCTTCGTATCAAGGTGGAAGGGATGAACGCGCGCAACGAAAAAAAAGTGATCAAGACGTGGTCGCGCCGGTCGACGATTCTTCCGGACATGATTGGCCACACCATCGCCGTGCACAATGGCAGGAAATTCATCCCGGTTTACGTCACCGAGCAAATGATCGGTCACAAGCTCGGGGAATTCGCGCCCACGCGAACTTTCAAAGGCCACGCGGTGAAGGCGGCGCTCGAACGCGCTGCCGGAGTTGCGGGAGCGCCCGGAGCGCCGGGCGCGCCGGCGGCGGGCACGGCGGCACCAGCCGGAGGCGGCGCGCCGGCTGCGCCGAAGGGATAACTCATGGCCAACGAGACCCTGCACGCCCCGGCAATTGAAGCAGTAGCGATGGCCAAGCACGTGCGCATGTCGCCGCAAAAGATTCGGCTGGTGGTCGACCTGATTCGCGGGCAGCGCGCCGAGGATGCCCTGCAGATTTTGCGCTTCACCATGAAGCGCGCGTCGCGCGATGTGGAAAAGGTTCTCCGCAGCGCGATTGCCAACGCCGAGCGCAAGGCGGAAGACGCCGGCGCATCGCTCGATGTCGACCATTTGTTCGTTTCCAATTGTTACGTGAACGAAGGCTCCCGCTGGAAGAGGCTGCGCCCGGCGCCCATGGGCCGCGCCTTCCGCTACCAGCGCCGCACGGCCCACATCGTCGTCGGCGTGGCCGAGCATCACGTCGCCGCCCAACAGCGCGTCGCTGCCGCCGCGGCGGAAGCCGAATCGCAGAAGGGTGTTGCCGGAGCCGTCAAGAAGGCTCGCCAGGCGCTGGCCGGAAAGAAAAAGCCGGCCCGGAAGTCGAAGAAGTAGCGGAGGAAGCCTTGGGACAGAAGACACATCCATACGGATTTCGCCTCGGCTACAACAAGCCCTGGAAGTCGCGGTGGTACGCCGACCGCGATTACGCCGACCTGCTGCACGAAGACGTGAACTTGCGGAAAACATTGAAGGACCGCCTGAAATCGGCCGGCATCAGTTCGATCGACATCGAACGCGCCGCCAACAAGCTGGTGATTCGCCTCTTTACCGCGCGCCCGGGAATCATCATCGGGCGCAAGGGCGCGGAAATCGATAAGCTCAAGGGCGAAATCCAGAAGCGCACCAAGCGCGAAGTGCATATCGACATTCAGGAAGTGCACCGGCCGGAACTCGATGCCACATTAGTCGCCGAGTCGATTGCCCTGCAACTCGAAAAGCGCGTCGCCTTTCGCCGGGCCATGCGCAAGGCCGTCGATTCCGCGCTGCGGTTCGGATGCAAGGGAATCAAGATCCGCGTGGCCGGACGCTTGAACGGCGCGGAAATCGCCCGTAAGGAATGGTACTTGCAAGGCCGGCTGCCGCTGCAAACCCTGCGCGCCGACATTGACTACGGCACCGCCGAGGCGCACACGACGTACGGCGTGATCGGCGTGAAGTGCTGGATTTACCAGGGGGAAAACGTTCCCCAGCGCGGGCTGAATAAGCCCGAAGCGCAAGCCGTGGCCGTGTAGCGGCGAACGGCGGGGGATTCGCCAAAGCGATTCTGTATTATTATTTAGTAATATAGCTATCTTGGGAAGACTTGAGGGACGACGACGATGTTAATGCCAAAGAAAGTGAAGTACCGGAAACAGCAGCGCGGGCGGCGCGCCGGCAAGGCCTGGCGCGGCAGCGACCTCTCGTTCGGCGAGTACGGGCTGAAGGCGCTCGAACCCGCTTGGATTACCGACCGGCAGATCGAAGCCTCGCGCGTGGCCATCACCCGGTTCATCAAGCGCGGCGGAAAACTCTGGATCCGGATTTTTCCGGACAAGCCGTTCACCAAGAAGCCGGCGGAAACCCGCATGGGCAAGGGCAAGGGAGCTCCGGAAAAATGGGTGGCGGTGGTGAAGCCCGGCCGCGTGATGTTTGAGATGGCCGGCGTGGATCTCGCCACCGCGCAGGAAGCGATGCAACTGGCGGCGCACAAGCTGCCGATTCGCACGCGCTTCGTCAGCCGCGCGGGAGCCCTCTGATGCCGAAGCGAATTGAAAAACTGCGCGATCAGGATACGGCGGAATTGAACGAGAGGCAGAACGAGCTGGCCGAGCAGGTCTTCCGGCTGCGCTTCCAGCTCTCCACGGGGCAAGCCGAGGCCGTCACGAAGCTGCGATCGGCGCGCAAGGATCTGGCCCGCGTCAAGACCCTCCTGCGCGAGCGTGAATTGAGGAAAGCAAATGGCAAGTGAAACGTCCGCCGCACCCGCAGCCGCGCGCCACGAACGCCAGGAAGTGACCGGCGTCGTGACCAGCGCGAAGATGGAGAAAACGATTATCGTGAAGGTCACGCGCATGGTGCAGCACAAGCTCTACCATCGCGTCATCCGGGTATCCAAGAAGTTCTACGCGCATGACGAAGAGCGCAAGGCGCGTCAAGGCGACACGGTGAGAATCGTCGAAACCCGCCCGCTGTCCAAGCTGAAACGCTGGCGCCTCGCCGAAGTCGTGACGCGCAGCACGCGGGCCCTCTAACGTGCTGGAGAGAGATACGGGCGCGGGCCCTACTTGGAGCCCGCCAGTTAAAGGACAACTGTCATGATTCAGATGCGAAGCTGGCTAACGGTGGCCGACAATTCAGGCGCGCGCCAGATCACTTGTATTTTGCCGCTGGGCGGCGATGCCGGCAGCCGCGCGGGCCTGGGCGACGTGATTACCGCGGCGGTGAAGGAAGCCGCGCCGGACAGCGCGGTCAAAAAGGGCTCGGTGGTGAAGGCCGTGGTGGTGCGCACCCGCAAGGAGCATCGCCGGAAAGACGGCACCTACATCCGGTTTGACGACAACGCGGCGGTGCTGATCAATGACGCGAACGAACCGGTCGGCACGCGCGTGTTCGGGCCGGTGGCGCGCGAATTGCGCGAAAAGAATTTCGCGAAAATTGTTTCGCTCGCGCCGGAGGTCTGGTGAGTCCGATGAAAAAATGGGTGGAAATCAATCCAACCGCGGCGGGCATCAAGAGAGGCGATCAGGTGCGCGTGATGACCGGGCGCGATCGCGGAAAAACCGGCCGAGTTCTCGCGGTGAATCCAGGCACGCGAACGGTGATGGTGGAACACGCGGGCATGATCAAGCGGCACACGCGGCCCAACCCGTCCAAAAACGTGAAGGGCGGCATCGTCGAAAAAGAAGGCACCTTGCCGATCTCGAACGTGCAGCTGCTGTGTCCCGCGTGCAATAAAGGCACACGGATCGGCCACAAAGTTTTGCCCGACGGAACCAAGGAACGCGTCTGCCGCCGGTGCGGCAACACGCTCGAAAAGTAACCAGGAAAAGGCGCAAAGAGACCGAACCATAAAGAGATTGAAAATGATGAGCCGAATGCACGAACGCTATCGCAAGGAAGTGGTCCCCGCGCTGCTGAAGCGCTTTGGGCGGAAAAATCCGATGTCGGTGCCGAGGGTCGCCAAGGTGACCGTCAATATCGGCATGGGCGAGGCCAGCCAGAACGTCAAGCTGCTGGATGTGGCGGTCGCCGAACTCGGCCAGATTGCCGGGCAGAAGCCCATCATTACCCGCGCGAAGAAATCCATCGCGAATTTCAAGATTCGCAAAGGAATGCCGATCGGCTGTTGCGTCACGCTGCGCGGCGACCGGATGTACGAATTCCTGGACCGGCTGTGCAATGTGGTCCTGCCGCGCGTGCGCGATTTCCGGGGATTGCCGCCAAACGCGTTTGACGGGCGCGGCAATTACACCATGGGCCTGCGCGACCAGCTGGTGTTTCCCGAGATCGATTACACGCGCGTTGACAAGATCAAGGGCCTGAACATTACTTTGACGACGACGGCCAGGAACGACGAGGAAGGCCGCGAACTTTTGAAGCTTTTGGGCGTGCCGCTTCGCCCGCAGGCTTGATAGGTCGCGGAAGAAGTAGCTAATTTTGTCATTCCGAGCGGAGCGAGGAATCTCTCTTCGGTTTGAGCGCATGAAAAGAAAGAGGGATTCCTCGCTTCGCCCGGAATGACAAAATGGTGGGCGAATTTTTCAGAGCGTGTTAAGTAGAAAGAGGTTTGAGGAGAAACGATGGCGCGAAATTCGCAATTTGCCAAGATGCGCAAGAAGCCGAAGTTCAAGGTTCGCGTGCGCAACCGCTGCCGCCTGTGCGGCCGCCCGCGCGGCTACCTGCGTAAATTTCAAATGTGCCGCATCTGCTTCCGCGGACACGCGCTGCTCGGGGAAATTCCCGGAGTAGTGAAGGCCAGCTGGTAGGAGCGCCGAAAAACGATTATGCAGACCGATCCCATTTCCGATTTGCTCACGCGGATTCGCAACGCGGCCAAGGCCCGCCATGCGCGCGTGGACATCCCCACCTCGAAATTGAAGGTCGAAGTGGCCCGCATCCTGAAGGAAGAGGGCTACATTTCAACCTACAAACTGATCGAGGAAAACAAGACGCGCAAAACGTTGCGACTGTTTTTGAAATATACGCCGGACAAGCGCAGCGTGATTACCGATCTGAAGCGCATCTCCAAGCCCGGCAGCCGGCGCTATCTCGGCTCGGCCGGAATCCGGCCCGTCGTCGGCGGGATGGGCATCAGTATCTTGACCACGCCCAAGGGCGTGATGACCGGCCGCGCGGCGCGAAAAGCGCATGTGGGCGGGGAAGTGTTGTGCGAGGTCTGGTAAAAATTAAGTAGCAGCCCGGTAGGGGAGTCATCGAGCTATGTCGCGAATTGGAAGAAAACCGATTGCGGTGCCCGCGGGCGTGAAGATCCAGCTTGCGCCGGGTTCCATCGACGTGCAGGGGCCGAAGGGCAAGATGAGCGTGAACCTTCCGCGGGGAATTACCCTCGAGCAGAAAGGCGCCGAGTTGCACGCCGTCCGCCAGAACGACGATCAGGCCGCGCTGCACGGTCTCGCGCGCGCCCTGGTCGCCAACGCCGTCACCGGCGTCACGACGGGGTTCAAAAAGGAAATGGACATCGTCGGAGTCGGCTACCGCGCCGAGCTAAAAGGAAAAATGGTCAGCTTCGCGCTCGGCTATTCGCATCCGGTGGAGTTCCATATTCCCGAGGGCATCCAGGTTACCGTGGAAAAGCAGACGCACCTGACCATCTCGGGCGCCGACCGCGGCAAAGTCGGGCAGGTTTGCGCGAATATTCGAGGCTTGCGGCCGCCCGATCCGTATAAGCAAAAAGGCATTCGCATTACCGGAGAGCGCTTGAAGAAGAAGGCTGGAAAAGCGGGCGCCGCCACCAAGACGGGCGCTTAAACCGGACGCGGGCCCGCCGCGGCGGGCCCGCTTGAAAGAGAGAAGGAGAACATCGTGGCAACAGAGCCAGTCCGAAAACTTTCTCGCGACGCGCATCGCCGCAGGATTCACCTGCGCGTTCGCACCCGCGTGACCGGCACGCCCGAGCGCCCGCGCCTCAGCGTGTACCGCTCGAATGGGCACATCTATGCCCAAGTAATTGAAGACCGCAGCGGCCGCACGCTCGTCTCGGCGAGTTCGATTGACAAGGAAACGCGCAAGGAACTCAAGGGAGGCAACAACGTAGCGGCGGCAAAAGTGATTGGAAAAAAGATTGCCGAGCGCGCCCGCGCGGCCGGGATCGAGCAGGTGGTGTTCGATCGCGGTGGATACATGTACCACGGCCGTGTGGAAGCCCTGGCCGGAGCGGCCCGGGAAGCGGGGTTGAAATTTTAAGTTTATGTCCAAAATCATTCTCAGGGAAACACTGGCGGTCCGGCGAAACATCGAGGTCAACCCCAATAGCTTGAAGGACCAGGTCGTGGCCATCCAGCGCGTGACCAAGGTCGTCAAGGGCGGCAAGAACCTCAGTTTTTCGGCGCTCGTCGTGGTCGGTGACCAGAATGGCAACGCCGGTTTCGGCATGGGCAAGGCGCGCGAAGTGCCCATGGCCATCCGCAAGGCGATCGAGCAAGCGAAAAAGAATTTGATTCATTTGAATTTGAAGGGCACGACGATTCCGCACCAGGTCCTCGGCCTCTATGGCTCCGGCCAAGTGATGCTGAAGCCGGCGCCCGAAGGGACCGGGATCATTGCCGGAGGTCCGGTGCGCGCCGTGATGGAGGTTGCGGGGATTTCCAATGTGCTGACCAAATCCATCGGCACGTCGAACCCGCACAATGTCATCAAGGCCACGTTTGACGCGCTCCTGCGGCTGAAAGACATCGCCAAGGTCGCGGAGTTGCGATCGAAGACGGTCGAGGAACTCACGCGCTGAGAGCGCCGGGACGGTCACGAGCTATGGCGAAAAAAACGTCGGGAATGCTGAAAATCAAGTGGGTGCGAAGTTTTATCGCCTGCCCGCGGGACATGCGGCAGACCATTCGCGGCCTCGGGTTCCGCCGGATGAACCAGGTCGTCGAGCGGGCCGACACGCCCGCGATTCGCGGGATGATACTCAAGGTCCGGCACCTGGTGGTCGTGGAAGAGTAAAAGAAATATGGACGCGTTGCGCGGGAATCGCTCATTGAGGACAACATGGCTGTGAACCTTTCTAATTTGAAACCGCCGCGCGGATCGCGGCACCGCAAGGTGCGCGTGGGACGCGGGATCGGCTCGAAGCTCGGCAAAACGGCGGGCAAGGGCAACAAAGGACAAAAATCGCGCAAGGGCTATTCGCGCCGCGCCGGTTTCGAGGGCGGCCAGATGCCGCTCCGCCGCCGGATTCCGAAGCGCGGATTTCATAATCCGACGCGCATCGAATATGCTGTCGTGAATGTTGAGTCCCTCGACATTTTTCCGGCGGGGACTACGGTGACTCCCGAACTGCTGATCGGTTCCGGGCTCATCCGCCAGGTTCGCGCCGAGATCAAGGTTTTGGGTGACGGCGAGTTGAAGAATTCGCTTACCGTGCAGGCGCACAAATTCAGCAAATCGGCCGAGGAGAAAATTACTCGCGCCGGTGGCAAGGCCGAGATTTTGTCATGAACCAGTTTTTTGAAGCATTCGCCAACATGTTCCGGATTCCGGATCTGCGCCGGAGGCTGCTGTTTACGCTGGCGATGCTAGGGGTGTACCGTCTGGGCGCGTTCCTGCCCACGCCGGGAATCAATACGGATGTGCTGGCGCAGTTCTTCGCGCAGAACCAAGGCTCCGTGCTGGGCGTCATCGATCTTTTCAGCGGCGGCAATTTCCGCCGGCTGACGATTTTCGCTTTGGGCATCATGCCCTACATCACGGCATCCATCATTCTGCAATTGATGACCGTGGTCTGGCCCTACCTCGAAAAACTGCAAAAGGAAGGCGAACTTGGCCGGCGCAAGATCACGCAGTACACGCGCTACCTGACGATCCTGCTCAGCATCGTGCAATCGCTTTCCATCGCGGTCACCTTGGAAAAGACCGGCGGCCCGAGCAACCAGCCCCTGGTTTACAACCCCGGCATCGCCTTCGTGCTGATGACGATCCTGACGCTCACGACCGGCTCCGCATTCATCATGTGGCTGGGCGAACAAATCACCGAGCGGGGCGTCGGCAACGGGATGTCGCTCATCATTTTCGCGGGAATTGTCGTCGGACTTCCGCGAGCGGTCGGCGATCTGTTTGACAAGTTCCGGACGGCGCAATGGGGTCCGTTTACCGGCCTTGCGCTGCTCTTGCTGGTAGGCATGATGATCGCGGTGGTAGGCGTGATCGTCTTTGTGGAGGGCGGGCAGCGGCGCATCCCCGTGCAATACGCCAAGCGCGTAATGGGACGCCGTATGATGGGCGGCCAGATGACTTATCTCCCGTTGCGGGTCAATTCGGGCGGCGTCATCCCGCCGATTTTCGCCAGCTCCCTGCTCACCTTTCCGGGCACCATCAATTTGTTCCTGGGCAGGAAATTCAAGGCGTTCGACTGGCTGGCCACGAACCTGGCCTGGGGCGAGCCCTCGTATGTTCTGGTCTACATTACGCTGATTATCTTGTTCGCTTTTTTCTATGTCGGGATCGTGTTCAATCCGACCGAGCTTGCCGACAACATGCGGAAGTACGGCGGATTCATCCCGGGCATACGTCCCGGGCGCAACACGTCCGAACATATTGACCGTGTCCTTCGGCGATTGACGTTCGTGGGTGGAGTCTACCTCGCGGCAGTTTGTCTCTTGCCGGAGTTCCTCATGGCCGGCATTCACCTTCAGCATTTGCCTCTTGTCGGAACGTGGTTTGACAACCATATGTGGCGCTTCGTTCTGGAAGGGTTGAAAGTGAATTTCTATTTTGGCGGCACCTCGCTATTGATCGTGGTCGGCGTGGCGATGGATACAGTCCAGCAGATCGAGGCCCAATTAGTGATGCGGAACTACGAGGGGTTTGTAAAGAAGGGAAAGCTGCGTGGCCGACGTTACGGCTGATCGTGGCGCGGTAGGCAGGTTGCAGGGACTGGGGCGTGCGGTGATCTTGCTGGGCCCGCCGGGGGCCGGCAAGGGAACGCAAGCCCAGCGCATCGCGCAGCGGTATCACTTGCCGCACCTGTCGACCGGGGACATGTTTCGCGACAATATCCAGCGCGATACCGAACTCGGCCGCCAGGCAAAACCCCTGATGGAGCGCGGCGAACTGGTCCCCGACGAAATCGTGCTGGGCATGGTCGCGGACCGCATCAACCAGCCGGATTGCGCCAAAGGGTTCGTGTTCGATGGTTTTCCGCGCACGCTCCAGCAGGCGGACGACCTGGAGCGGATTTGCAAGCAGCACCATCTGGGCTGCACCATCGTATTGCACATGGTCGTGAACCCGGATTTGCTGATGCGCCGGCTGACGGGCCGAAGAATCTGCAAGGCGGGCGGGCACATCTATAATATTTACGAGCGCCCGCCAAAACGAGAAGGCGTTTGCGATCTCGACGGGAGTGAATTGATTCACCGTCCGGATGATTCCGAAGGAGTGATCGGCGAGCGCTTATCCGCCTATGACCGGCAAACGCAGCCGCTCGTCGAGTATTACACGGTGCGAAGGCTTCTGAGTCCCGTCGATGCCATGGCCGACGCGGACACAGTCACCGGCAGCATTGCCAGGATTTTGGACGGAGCGAAAGCGCATAAATGATTGTCTGCAAGTCACAGGCGGAGCTCGAAAAGATGCATCGCGCCGGCCTGGTGATCTGGGAAGTGCTGAACGATTTGCGCGGGATGGCCCGGCCGGGAGTGAGTACGAAGGAACTCGACGAATTCGCGGAACGCAAGACGGCGGAGCGCAAGGTTCGCCCGGCGTTCAAGCATTACCGGGGCTACCCGGCGTCGCTGTGCACTTCGGTCAATTCCGAAGTAGTGCACGGCATCCCTTCGAAGTCGCGGGTTCTTCAGGCCGGCGACATCATTTCGCTCGACTTTGGCGTCGAATGCGAGGGTTACTATGCGGATGCGGCTGTGACGGTGCCGGTGGGCGAGATTACTCCCGAATTGCAGAAACTTCTGCAAGTAACGCGGGAATCCCTGGATCTGGCGATTGAAAAAGTGCGCGTGGGAAACCGGCTGTCCGACATCTCGGCCACGGTTCAGGAGTGGGCCGAGCGGAAGAATGGCTACTCAGTCGTCCGGGATCTTTGCGGCCACGGCATCGGCACGCACATTCATGAGGAGCCGAACGTGCTCAATTATGGCGAACCGGGCCGCGGCCCGCGCCTGCAGGAAGGAATGGTCCTCGCGATCGAGCCCATGGTGAATATTGGCGGGCCTGAGGTCCGGGTGCTCGATGACGAATGGACGACCGTGACGGCCGACGGCACCAAGTCCGCTCATTTCGAGCACACCGTCGCGGTGACCTCGAATGGACCCTGGGTTTTGACGCGTCCCCGGGAAATGCAGGGGCCGTCTTGGTAGGGGGCGCGAGAGGGCACATGGGCAAGAGACCCGAACCGGAAAAGCGCAAGGCCGACGCGTCCAATCCGAAGGAAGACGCCATTGAAGTGATGGCCACCGTGATCGAGCCGCTGCCCAACGCGATGTTTCGGGTCGAACTGGAAAACAAGCATCAGGTGCTCGCGCACATTTCCGGCAAGATGCGCAAGAATTTCATCCGCATCCTGGCCGGAGATAAAGTCGCGGTGGAGCTTTCGCCGTACGACCTGACGCGCGGCCGCATCGTGTACCGGTACAAATAATTCGGGTGCGGGCTGTCGCCGCGGCGACGGGCCCGCCGGAAGAATTTCGAGGAGCGGGAAATGAAAGTTCGGGCATCGGTTAAAAAGATTTGCGACAAGTGCAAGGTGATCCACCGGCGCGGTGTGGTGCGCGTGATTTGCGTCAATCCGAAGCACAAGCAGCGCCAGGGATAGCACTAAAAGAATTGAGGAGCACGCATGGCACGTATTGCAGGAGTAGATCTACCGCCGCAGAAGCGCATCTGGGTCGGCCTGACCTCGATCTATGGAATCGGCCAGCCGCGGGCCCGCTCCCTGTGCGCCAAGGCGAACGTGGAAGACACCAAGAAGGTCAAGGACCTGACCGAGGAAGAAATCAACCGGCTCCGGCAGGCGATTGAATCCGAGGGCCGCGTCGAAGGCGATCTCCGCAAGGAGGTCCAGATGAATATCCGCAGGCTGATCGAAATCCAGTGCTACCGCGGCCTGCGGCACCGGCGCAATCTTCCCGTGCGAGGCCAGCGCACGCACACGAATGCGCGCACACGCAAAGGACCGCGCAAGGGCGCAGTCGCGGCGAAGAAAAAAGTCGCCGCGCGCAAGTAGGACAGGCTTCCAGCCTGTCGGTTTTCGTAACGGCGAGCAGAATCAAAAGCGACAGGCTGGAAGCCTGTCCTACACAGAAGTTCGGCAGTTTCAAGCGAGGGTACTGACTTGGCAAAAGAACCGCAGCAGGACGCCGGCGTACAGGCGCCGGCAAAATCAACGAAGAAGAAAAAGGAATTCAAGAAGAAGCGGGAGAAGCGCGTGGTTCCGCACGGCGTGGCGCACATCCAGGCCACGTTCAACAACACGATCGTCACGATCTGCGGCCCCGACGGCCGCACCGTGTCGTGGTCCTCGGCAGGATCGATTGGCTTCAAGGGGTCGCGCAAGGGCACGCCCTATGCGGCCCAGCAGGCGTCGATCTCCGCCGCGGGAGTGGCGCGCGACCAGTACGGCATGAAATCGATCGAGGTACGCGTGAAAGGGCCGGGATCGGGACGCGAGTCCGCCGTGCGCGCCCTCGCTTCGGCCGGATTGCACATCGTGCATATCAAGGACGTGACGCCGATTCCGCACAACGGCTGCCGTCCGCCCAAGCGCCGCCGCGTCTGACGAAGCGCAACGGAAATTTGGAATTACGCTCTTAAAGTAAGAGAGAAGGAGAAACGAATTTGGCGCGTCATCGAGAAGCGGTTTGCCGGCTCTGCCGCAGGGAAGGGCAGAAGCTGTTCTTAAAAGGCCTGCGTTGTTTTACGGAGAAGTGCGCCATCGAAAAGCGCAACTTCGTTCCGGGACAGCACGGCCAGTCGCGGCGCGTGAAGAAACTCGCCGGTTACGGCCTGCAATTGCGCGAAAAGCAGAAGGTCAAGCGCACCTACGGATTGCTGGAGCGGCAATTCCGCAACTACGTGGAAAAGTCCGAGCGCGCGCAGGGCCCCACGGGCGAAAACCTGATCGTCATGCTGGAGCGCCGTCTGGACAACGCCGTGTGGCGCGCAGGGTTCGCCAGCTCGCGTTCCCAGGCCCGCCAGATCGTTCTGCACGGCCACGTCCTCATCAACGGGAAGAAGGTCAACATTCCATCCTACCTCGTGGACGTCGGCGAGGAAATCGCTCTCAAGGAAAAAATGCATCAGAACACCATGGTGCTCGAAGCGCGCAACGTGGCGCAGAGCCAGAACGCGGTGCCCTGGCTGGAAATCGACCGCGACACGTTCAAAGCCCGTGTGGCAGCGCTGCCGAAACGCGAAAACGTGCAGACGCCGCCCATCACCGAGCAGCTCATCGTCGAGCTGTACTCGAAGTAGGGACCAGGAGCGGCGAAAAAGATTTCAAATTTGAAATTTCAAATCTGAATTTTGTGGTTCCGGACCGGAATTCGAAGGCCCCGCACTTGCGGGGAGGAAGGACTTAACATATGTGGAAAGGTTTTCAGAAACCAAAGCGTTTGGCGACCGAACTCGAGTCGCTGACGGACAAGTTCGGAAAATTTTCCGCGCAGCCGTTCGAGCGCGGATGGGGCACCACCGTGGGCAACTCCCTTCGCCGGGCGCTCCTCAGCTCGATTGAAGGCGCGGCCATCACGGCCGTCAAAATCGAGGGCGTGCTCCACGAATTCTCTTCCATCCCCGGAGTGGTGGAAGACGCGACCGACATCATTCTGAATCTCAAACAAGTGCCGCTGAAGCTCAACAACGACCAGCCCAAGACCATCTTCGTCAACGTCGAAAATCCCGGCGTCGTGACTTCCGCCATGATCGAGGAAGACGCCGACTTCGCCGTGCTCGACAAGACGGTCTACATCGCCACGGTGAACGAAGGCGGCAAGCTGCAGCTCGAAATGCGCGTCAAGAACGGCCGCGGATACGTTTCCGCCGACCGCAATTTCGACGAAGACTTGCCCATCGGTTACATCCCGGTGGATTCGGTCCACTCCCCCGTGCGCAAGGTCAACTACTCGGTGGAAGCGGCGCGTCTCGGCCAGATGACCGATTACGAGAAGCTTTCCCTCGAAGTGTGGACCAACGGCGCGATCACGCCGCAGGACGCCATTGGCCTCGCCTCCAAGCTGATCAAGGACCACATGAGCATCTTCATCAATTTCGAGGAACAGCCCGAAGTGGTCGAGGAGTCGGTCGAGTCCTACAACGATCCGCGCGTCGAGCACCTGGACCGCTCGGTCGAGGAACTCGAGCTTTCCGTGCGCTCCTACAATTGCCTGAAGAACGCCAATATCCAGACCATCCGCGAACTCGTGCAGAAGAGCGAAAACGAAATGCTGAAAACGAAGAATTTCGGCAGGAAATCGCTCAACGAAATCAAGGAAATCCTGAACAAGATGGGCCTGAGCCTGGGCATGAAGTTCGACGAGCACGGCCGCATCATCTGGCCGCCGCTCCCCAGCCAGACCGCACCCCCGACGCCGGAGGAAACCGCGGGCCTGTAAGTGCCCGGGGTACTCAAGTATGCGACACCGCAACTACGGATCGAAACTCGGGCGCCAGCCGGCCCATCGCCGCGCCACGCTCCGCAACCTCGTGACCAACGTCATCGAGAAAGAACGCATCACCACCACGGTCACGCGCGCGAAAGCCGCCAAGCCGCTCGTCGAGAACATGATCACCCTCGGTAAGCGCGACACGCTGCAATCGCGCCGCCAGGCCGCCTCCTATCTCATGACGCCGGGGGCCACCAAGAAACTTTTCGCCGAAATCGCCCCGCGTTTTTCCGACCGCGCGGGCGGCTACACGCGAATCATCCACGCCGGCTTCCGCATCGGCGATGGCGCTCAGCTCGCCATCCTCGAACTGCTCGGCTCCAAGCTCAAGAAAAAAGAAAAGAAGGAAAAAACCCCAGCGCCCGAGACGGCCGAGGAAATTAAAGAGGAAGTGAAGGGGAAGGCGTTAAAGTAAGAGTGACTTGTGGCTGGTGATTCGTGACTCGTGATTCGTGCAAACCCTTCCGAGTTAACGGAAGCCAGCCCCAAATTTCGCTGAAACCAAGTTGTTGTTCCCCCTTGGCATTCAACTTAAATTTTGTAACAGTTGCAAATCCCTCGCTGGTGTTCCACCAGTCACCAATCACTGGTCACCAGTCACTTTCCCCTTCGGCAAATGCCAAAGCCATAAGACAATCTGCCCGGCCGAAGCGCCTACCATATCGAGCAGCGCGTCCCACGGCGACGAGGTCCGGCTGGGCACGAACGATTGATGGAACTCATCGAGCGCCGCGTATCCCGCCGCGATGACCACCGCCCAGATCGCCCAGCGCAGCTTCCACCCGCGATCTTTGCCGCGCAGTCCGTGCAGCAAGAATATACTAAAGAGGAAATACTCCGTGAGGTGCGCCGACTTTCGGATGGCAGCGTGCAACAGCTCGAGCGATTCGTCGCCGGCATGCGGAAACAGCCAATGCAGCACCGGAAGGATAAAGACGGAAGTGTGCTCGCTCGAAAATACATCCGTCGAAAGAGTGGAAATCAAGCAAGCCCAGGCGATGGCCGGCAGCCAATTCCTCACTCTAGTCCAAAGCTTCATTATTCAACTTGGTAATTCGGCGCTTCGCGAGTAATGATCACGTCGTGGACGTGGCTTTCGCGCAGCCCCGCGGCCGTGATACGCACAAACCGCGCGCGCTCCTGCAATTCCGCCAGCGTCGCCACGCCGCAATAGCCCATCCCGCTTTTCAGTCCGCCCACAAGCTGATCGACCAGCGCGCTGAGCGAACCCTTGTAGGGCACGCGCCCTTCGACCCCCTCCGGCACGGATTTTCCGCTCGCCGCGCCTTCCTGCGCGTACCGGTCGGCCGCCGCCGATCCCGCCTGCATCGCGCCGAGTGACCCCATCCCGCGATACGATTTAAATGTGCGTCCTTGATAAAGAATCGTTTCGCCGGGAGATTCCTCCGTCCCCGCAAATAATCCTCCGAGCATCGTGATGGCTGCGCCCGCAGCGATCGCCTTGCTGATGTCGCCGGAGTACTTGATGCCGCCGTCCGCAATCACCGGTGCGCCCGTTCCCTTGGCCGCGCGCGCGGCTTCCAGGATGGCCGTGATCTGGGGAACGCCCGCTCCCGTCACCACGCGCGTCGTGCAAATGGACCCGGGCCCGATGCCGACCTTGATCCCGTCGATCCCCAGCGCAATCAGGTCGCGGGCTCCTTCAAATGTTCCGACATTCCCGGCGATCAATTGTATTTCGGGCAGCCGGTGTTTGACCGCGCGGATCGCTTCCATGACGCGCGCGGAATGTCCGTGAGCCGTATCGATCGCCAGTACATCCACCTTCGTGCGCGCGAGGTCCACGGCGCGTTCCAGAAAGTCTCCAGTGGCGCCGATCGCTGCGCCCACCAGCAGGCGCCCCTGGCCGTCCTTGGCCGCGCTCGGAAACTCCAGTTTTTTCTGGATGTCCTTGACGGTAATCAGTCCCTTGAGGCGGAAATCCGAATCGACCACGAGCAGCTTCTCAATCCGGTGCTTTTGCAGGAGGCGCTCGGCCTCTTCGAGCGTGGTGCCCACCGACACGGTCACCAGGTTGTCCTTGGTCATGACGGCGCTGACGGGCTGATCGAGATTTTTTTCAAAGCGTAGGTCGCGGTTGGTCAAAATGCCCACCAGGCGAGCCCCTCGCGTCACCGGCAGTCCCGAGACGCGGTATTTGGTCATGATGTCCATGGCCTCGCGTACGGTCAGTTCCGGCGAAATCGTAACCGGATCGACGATCATTCCGCTTTCCGAGCGTTTCACCCGGTCAACTTCCTCGGCTTGGCGATCGATGGTCATGCTCCGGTGCACGAAACCGAGTCCTCCCTGCCGCGCCATGGCGATGGCCAGCCGCGATTCGGTCACGGTGTCCATCGCGGCCGAAACGAGCGGAATGTTCAGGGAAATTTTGCGGGTCAGCTGCGTCTGCGTGTTGACTTCGGTGGGCAGGACCGAGGATTTTCCCGGCACCAGCAGCACATCATCGAACGTCAATCCTTCGAGGATCGGTCCTTCCATTCACTTCTCCTTGAACGATAAAAAAACAGTCCCCAAATACAACACAGCCCAGCGGCAGGCCGCTGGGCGGGCTAAACGGGAGTTTGCGCGACACCTGAGCTTCATGTTTGAAATTCGATTCTATGCGCGCCGCCGCGCGAAATCAAGCGCGCCCATGCGCTCCGTCTGCTTTGATTTCTGTCGTAAGATGGAGGTTCGAATGAAGACGTTCGAACCGCACCCGCTCTTGCGCAATCCGCACGCGCAGACCCTCGCCGCGGCGTTCTTGCCGCGGCGATTTCCCCGCTTGCCGCGAAGCGTGCCCCGGGATTTCGAAACCGAGCCTGGCACTCGAATTCGCGGCCAATGCCACTGGCAGGCTACGCCGCGGGAACGGCCGACGCTCGTGCTGGTGCACGGCCTGGAGGGCTCGTGCGAATCCGGATACATGCTCGGGCTTGCCGAACGCGCTTTTGTGGCTGGGTGGAACGCCGTGCGCCTGAATCAGCGGAATTGCGGGGGGACGGAGTCTCTCACTCCAACGCTTTATAATTCAGGGCTTTCCGGGGACTACCGGGCCGTCCTCAGCGAACTCATCGAACGAGATACTCTGGCCAGAGTATTCTTTGCAGGATATTCGATGGGCGGCAATCTGGTGTTGAAAATGGCGGGCGAATTCGCGGGCGCGGCGCCGCCCCAGTTGCGCGGAGTCGCGGGGGTTTGCGCAACGATTGACCTGGCCAAATGCGCCGATGCCATCGCTCTGCCCGGGAATTTCATTTACGAAGAACATTTTGTTCGCAACCTGAAGAATCGGATGCGCCGCAAGGCCGCGCTTTTTCCGGGAAAATTTGACCTGGGTCCGCTCGCGCGCGTGCGAACGGTGCGCGAATTCGACGATGTAATTACCGCGAAATACTGCGGCTTCCGCGATGCTGACGATTACTACGCGCGCTCCAGCGCCTTGCGCGTCGCGGGCGAGATCCGCGTGCCCACTTTGATCGTCACCGCGCAGGATGACCCGTTCGTCCCGTTCGCGAGTTTTTCCGATCCCGCCATTACAAATAACGCGAACATCCGTGTGATCGCGCCCGAACGCGGGGGCCACTGCGCCTTCCTTTCGCGCTGCGCGGGAGACGCCCGCTACTGGGCCGAAGCCAGCGTCATGGAATTTTTCGCATGCCGCGAAACGCGCACCGCGAGTCCCGTTCCTTCCGGCGGGGCAAGCTCCAAACCTCTGGATTAGCGAGGCGCAGACATCCATCCATCGGCTTTCTATCGGAGTGTTCCAAGGCGCAGGGTGCGCGGAAGAGCGCTTGACCGCATTTTGACCCTGCATCTCTATAGTACTAAAGTACTTTGCACATAAGGCACACAAGTTAAGAATTGTTTAATCAGGCACTTTCCACTCTACAGTGAACCCCGTACAACTGGAGACGATCTGTTGGGGCAAATAATTTCTATTGGGCGGGCCTGGGTTCAGCTTCGTTCCTTTCCTCCATTCCTGAAGCCCCGTTAGCCCGAAAAGGATAGCTGCGATGTTGAGCAACTTTCGATTTAGTCGTGGAGTTGTGTCTCGAGGCATTGGGATTTCAGCTCTTATCGCCATCCTTTTTGTCGCCGGTTGCACTACGTCCGGGAAGAACGAGGTCACCATTGGTCCGCCGGCGAAACTGGCGTTCACGGCGCAGCCCAGCAGCGTGACTGCGGGAAGTTCGATCGCACCTTCGGTGGCCGTGAGCATCGAGGACGCACAGGGCAACGTGGTGACCACGGCGACCACCCAGATAACCATCGCCATCGGCACGAACCCATCGGCCGGGACATTAAGCGGGACGGCGTCGGCGAGTGCGGTCGCCGGGGTCGCGACCTTCTCCAACCTCAGCATCAACAACGTAGGCTCGGCTTACACGCTTTCGGCGACTGCAACGGGGCTCACGGGCGCAACTAGTAGTGCGTTCAATGTGGTAGGCCCGCCAACGAAGCTGGCGTTCACGGTGCAGCCCAGCGCCGTAGTCAATGGGAGCTCGATTACGCCAGGGGTGTCGGTGAGCATCGAAGACGCTCAAGGCAATGTGGTGCCCACTGCGACGACCCAGATAACCATCGCCATCGGGACCAACCCATCGGCCGGGACGTTGAGCGGAACCGCGCAGGCGAATGCGGTCGCCGGTGTGGCCACTTTCTCAAATCTGAGTATCAACAAGTTGGGGACAGGCTACACCCTGACGGCCAGTGCGACAAACCTCACAGGCGCCACCAGCAGCGCGTTTAATGTGACGACCGGAGCCCCGGCGAAGGTCGCCTTCACGGTTCAGCCAGTGAACACGGCGGCGGGAGTGGCGATAACCCCAGGGGTACAGGCGACGATCGAAGACAGCCAAGGCAACACGGTAACTACGGCGACGAACCAGATCACCATCGCCATCGGGACGAACCCATCCGGCGGGGTGCTGGGAGGCACCCTGGCGCTCGCAGCGGCGAATGGTGTGGCGACGTTCTCGACGCTGGATATTATCAAGGCGGGGACGGGATACACGCTGACGGCCAATGCCACAGGACTGTCCGGCGCTACCAGCAGCGCGTTTAACATCACGGCTGGCCTGGCGGCGAATCTGGTGTTCACGGGACAACCTAGTAACGTGACGGCCGGAAGTTCCATCTCTCCAGCGGTTACAGTGAGCGTCGAGGACGCTCTGGGCAACGTGGTGGCCACCGCGACGAACTCGATCACCATGGCCATCGGAACGAACCCTTCGAGCGGGACGCTCGGGGGCACCCTGGCAGTCGCTGCCGTGAATGGCGTGGCCTCGTTCTCCACTCTTAACATAAACAACACGGGCGTCGGCTACACCTTGACCGCCAGCGCGACGGGATTCATCACCGCTGCAAGCACCAAGTTCAATGTCACGGCTGCGGCCGCGTCGAAACTGGCGTTCACAGTCCAGCCTAGCAACGTGTCTGCCGGGAGTTCGATCACTCCGGCCGTAACGGTGAGCATCGAGGATGCCCTGGGCAACGTGGTGACCTCGGCCAACAGCACGATCACCCTGTCCATCGGCACGAACCCATCAAGCGGGACGCTTAGTGGCACCACGGCCGTCGCCGCAGTAAATGGCGTGGCGACATTCTCCACATTGAAAATCAACAACGCGGGAACCGGATACACTTTGGCGGCCGCAGATGGCGCCTGGAACGGTACGAGCGCCGCGTTTAATGTAACGGTCGGTTCTGCTTCGAAACTCGTGTTCAGGGTCCAACCGACCAGCGTAACGGCGGGAATTTCGATCTCTCCGTCGGTTGCTGTCAGCGTCGAGGACTCTCAGGGCAACGTGGTGACCACGGCGACGAATTCGATCACCACGGCCATCGGCACGAACCCGTCGGGCGGGACGCTGGGAGGCACCCTGGCAGTCGCGGCCGTAAATGGCGTGGCCACGTTCCAGAACCTGAGCATCAACAACGCGGGGACTGGCTACACCCTGTCGGCCACTGCGGGAGGCCTCACGGGCGCCACCAGCACTGCGTTCAACGTGACGGTAGGCGCCGCGTCGAAGCTCGTGTTTACAGTCCAGCCGAGCAGCGTGTCTGCCGGGAGTTCGATCGCTCCGGCGGTAGCGGTGAGCATCGAGGATGCTCTGGGCAACCTGGTGACCTCGGCGAACAGCACGATCACTCTCTCCATCGGCACGAACCCGTCCAGCGGTACGCTCGGGGGCACACTGGCAGCCGCCGCCGTGAATGGCGTGGCCACGTTCTCCACATTGAAGATCAACAACGCGGGAACCGGCTACACATTGGCGGCCGCAGACGGCGCCCTCGCCGGTACGAGCGCCCCATTCAACGTCACGGTTGGCTCTGCATCGAAGCTTGTGTTCACAGTTCAACCGACCAGCGTAACGGCGGGAAGTTCGATCTCTCCCGCACTTACCGTGAGCGTTGAGGATTCCCAGGGCAACCTGGTGGCCACGGCGACGAACTCGATCACCATGGCCATCGGCACGAACCCGTCGAGCGGAACGCTCGGGGGCACCTTGGCGGTCGCGGCCGTAAATGGCGTGGCCACCTTCCCGAGCTTGAGCGTCAACAACGCAGGGACCGGCTACACGCTGTCGGCCAGCGCGGCGACCCTGACGGGCACCACCAGCTCCGCGTTCAGCGTGACGGCCGGAGCTGCCGCGAAACTTGCATTTACTGTGCAGCCCAGCAATGTGCTTCCGGGGAATTCGATTACTCCGGCAGTTTCGGTGAGCGTCGAAGATGCCCTGGGTAACGTGGTGACCACGGCTGGCAACTCGATCACCATGGCCATTGGCGCGAATCCATCTAGCGGAACACTCGCAGGCACGCTAACTGTCGCCGCCGTGAACGGCGTAGCCACGTTCCCGAACCTGAGCATAAACAACGCGGGGGTCGGCTATGCGTTGACCGCCAGCGCGACGGGATTCGCCACCGTGACCAGCAATGCGTTTAGCAACGCCGCGCTAGGAGTACCAGCGGAGCTGGCATTCACCATACAACCGAGCAATGTGACTGCGGGGAGTGCGATCTCTCCATCGGTTAAGGTGACCGTCGAAGACGGGGCGGGCAACCCGGTGAACACGGCTACCAACTCGATCACCATCGCCATCGGGACGAACCCATCGAGCGGGACGCTCGGGGGCACGATGACCGTCGCCGCCGTGAACGGCGTGGCCACATTCTCGACGCTGAACATCAACAACGCGGGAAGCGGCTACACGCTGACGGCCGGCGCGACGGGGCTCACCAGCGCCACGAGTTCCACCTTTAACGTGACGGCCGGAGCTGCGAAAGCGCTCGTGTTCTCGGTTCAACCCGCCACCGCGGCGGCCGGGAGCGCGATCTCTCCATCAATTACCGTAAAAGTAAATGACTCTCTAGGTAATCTTGTGACCACGGCGACGAACACGATCACCATGGCCATGGGCACGAACCCGTCGGGCGGGACGCTCGGCGGCACGCTGTCAGTCGCCGCTGTAAATGGCGTGGCCACGTTCTCCACACTCAGCATCAACAAGGCAGGAAACGGCTACACCCTGACGGCCAATGCCGCAACCCTGACCGGCGCCACCAGCACCGCCTTTAACGTGACGGCCGGAGCGGCGAACAAGCTCGCGTTCACGGTCCAACCGACCAACGTAACGGCCGGGAATCCGTTCTCTCCCTCAATCACCGTCAGCGTCGAGGATTCTCTGGGCAACCTGGTGACCACCGCGGCGAACTCGATCACCATGGCCATCGGCACGAACCCATCGAGCGGGACGCTCGGCGGGACACTGACCGTCGCCGCCGTGAATGGCGTGGCATCGTTCTCCACGTTGAACATCAACAATACGGGGACCGGGTACACCCTGTCGGCCAGCGCGACCAGCCTGACCGGTGCCACCAGCACCGGGTTCAACGTCACGTCAGGAGCAGCGAACAAGCTCGCATTCACCGTCCAGCCCACCAACGTATCGGCGGGAAGCGCCATCACTCCGGCGGTTACTGTCAGCGTCGAGGACTCTCTGGGCAATGTGGTGACCTCGGCTAACAACTCGATCACCGTCGCGATCGGCACGAACCCATCGAGCGGGACGCTCGGCGGCACACTGACCGTCGCCGCCGTAAATGGCGTGGCTTCGTTCTCCACATTGAAAATCAACAATGCGGGGACAGGCTATACCCTGACGGCCGGCGCCACAGGATTCACCACCGCTACCAGCGCCACATTTAACGTAACGGTTGGAACCGCGAACAAACTCGCGTTCACGGTCCAACCCACGAGCGTGACGGCCGGGAGTAACATCACTCCATCCGTTACGGTCAGCGTCGAAGACGCGGCGGGCAACCTGGTGACCACGGCTACTAATTCGATCACCATGGCCATCGGCACGAACCCATCGAGCGGGACGCTCGGCGGCACGCTGACCGTCGCTGCCGTAAATGGCGTGGCGACATTCTCCACGCTGAACATCAACAACGTGGGGAACGGCTACACCCTAACGGCCAATGCCTCGACCCTGACCGGCGCGACCAGCGCCGCCTTTAACGTAACGGCGGGAGCTGCGAACAAGCTCGCGTTTACGGTCCAACCCAGCAACATAACGATCGGGAGCACGATCTCTCCCTCGGTTACCGTCAGCGTCGAGGACTCTCTAGGCAACGTAGTGGCTGGCGCTACTAACTCCATCACCGTCGCCATCGGCACGAACCCATCGGGCGGGGCGCTCGGGGGTACACTGACCGTCGCCGCCGTGAATGGCGTGGCCACATTCTCCACGTTGAACATCAACAACGCGGGGAACGGCTACACCCTGACGGCCAGTGCCACGGGATTCACCACCGTTACCAGCAACTCGTTTAACGTGACGGCAAGCTGCACGAATAATTGCACGCTTTCTGGCACCGTGACCGTCGGCGGGCAACCGCTCGGGGATTTGACGTTAACCCTCACCGGCCCCAGCCCCTCTACCAGTTTCACGAATGCCGTCACCGCTGCGAACGGATCCTATAGCTTTACGGGACTGACAGGCGGAGGGTCATACACGCTTACTGCCCCTGGAGGCTACACCTATAGCCCTTCGACCCCGGATATCCTCACCATTAATTCGGACATCGTGCAGAACTTTATTGCGACGTCGACAATAGCTTCCTCTACCATCAGCGGGACAGTGAGCTACGCCGGCACCAAGACTGGCCTCCTTTATATCCGTGTTTACACAACCGGCGGCTGCCAGGGTAATTGCAATTCCGCCGTCGCGGGAACTAGCGTCAGCCTTACGGGAACTCCCGGTGCGTACACCGGTTCGTACACAATACGAGGACTGCAGCCCGTCGGCGGTGGAAGCGGAGGAAACGCAAGCGGGACCTACAACGTGGTGGCGGAAATCGATACATTGAATAATGGATCGCCCAATGCATCGAACCCGAACGGCAGTACTTCCACTCCGATCACTGTAAATGCTGCCAATGTGACGGTTCCAAATATTCCTCTTGCCGATCCGACGCCGCCTGCTCCGGTGACACCGAGCGGGCTGACCGCCGCTGCAGGAAGCACGTTCGTGCTGCTGATGTATAACAACAATAACAGCAGCGGTCTGACGGATAATAATGGGCGAGAGATCGCGACGTCCTACAAGGTCTACTACGACACGAATTCCAGCTTCACGAGCGGTACGTTCGTAACCTTTGCGGCTCACGGCGCACACGACAACAACTACATCAAGTCCAATCTCATTAACGGCACGACTTATTATTTCAAAATATCCACGCTAGTCGGCAGCACGGAAGGCACGGCTTCTTCCACCGCATCGGCGACCACCGCTGCGGGGACCGGAACATTCACCGTTTCCGGTAAGGTTACGTTCTCACTCCCCGCAGGCGTTCCCAAGGCTACCGGGCCGCTGTACGTAGGCTTGTTCGATCAGAACGCCGGCAAGATCTATGCCCAAGTGGTCCCGGCGGCTTCGCTGACCAGCCCGCAGGCCTACAGCATCACAAACGTCCCGGCCGGCACCTACACAGCCTTTGCCATCATCGACATGAACAACAACGGCTTGATCGAGCCGAGCGACATTTCCAACGTCAACAATAATAATGGTGGTGGCCCGCCATCGATCACAGTGACCAGCACTACGACCAACAACATCACACTCACGACCAACGTTTCGGCAACGTATATCTTGACGAATCACAGCCAGTTCCAAACGAACGCCGATACTTACAGTCTTAATTTGGGCGTCTCCTGGGGATCCGACCGCCCAGTTGCCATGACCCTTGTCTCCGGGCCGAACGTGCCCGTGCCGTGGGACATGCCCATAGACTCCAACAACAGTGAGCAGGATCCGAATTTTCCAAACGGCACAGTCCCAACCGTTGGGGATACCTACCAATTCCAAGTGACCCTCTACAATCCGTCCACGGGGATCACCAGTACGCAGACCATACCGGCCTCGGTAACCGCGGACCTTGCGTTTGCTCAAAACCTGGCGATGAATTCTCCTGTGAACAGCACTTCAGGCACTCCTGCGACCATTCCAATGCTCAACTGGAGCGCTCCTTCACCGGTCCCGACAATCACGCCCTACACATATCAAGTGAATGTCTATGATTCAAATAACAGCAATGGAGTGAACTGGAATTACTCGGGCGGGCACAATGGCAATGGGATCCCGAGCACGACGACCAATGTCATGTTTGATGTAGACGGTTCAGCGTCCAGTTCAAGCCTTGCGCCTGGAACGACGTACAACTGGCAAGTTACGGTTCAGGATAACAACGGGAATTCTTCGCAGTTCACGACCACCTACCCGACTCCGGGGACTCCGTTGCCAACTATTGCCCCGTATTTCGTCTCCTCCAGTATTCCGGTCAACGGGACTACCACCCTGGTCTTCAACATCAATAACCCTAGCAGCTCGACCGCGATGAGTGGGATTGCCTTTACCGATAACATGACGGGCGGTCTTTCGATGACGGGGACGATCCAATTTAACTCCTGTTCCGGGTCGGTAATTGAAACGACTTCCACGGTATTGAACTACTCGGGAGGGTCGCTCGCGGCCGGCGCATCGTGCAACTTCGGCGTCAACGTGATCGACACTGCGGTTGAGATCAACAACAATACGGCTACGAACATAACCGATACTGGAAACAGCACGGGCACCACGAGCAGCACTGCAACGCTCACTGTGTTTTCAGGCGTGGCGGCTCCAGTCGTAAACGCGTATTTCCCCACCCCCGGCTCCATCACGGCTGGTCAGACGACCACTCTGAATTTCAACATCTACAACAACAATGGCGGCTCGACCACGCTATCCTCGATCGGCTTTAGCGACTCCTTCGCAGGATCCAGTCTGCTGATCGCTCCGGGGGGGATATCTAACAACAACTGCGGTGGGACGGTAAACGCGACATCGGGTTCCAACTCGCTGAGCGTGTCAGGCATCTCGCTGGCACCCGGTGGAGGGTGCAGCATTAGCGTCAATGTGACCGACGCTGTAGCCGAGACTGTCATCACCGCCGCGAGCGGCATCACTTCTTCGCCTAGCGGCATTGGCACGACGGGCACCACGGCTACCCTCACAGTCGTTGCAGCTGTGGCGCCGTCCATCACAAGCAGCAGCACTGCCAACTTTTTCGTTGGCGTGCAGCAAAATTTCCCGGTGACCGCTACGGGTTCGCCAACTCTGACTCTCGCGGAATCGGGTGCGCTACCTTCTGGAGTATCGTTTACCGACAACGGGAACGGAAACGGATCGCTGAGCGGGACGCCATTGACCGGGTCGGCCGGAGGCTACTCACCCCTGATTACGGCGAGTAACGGAATCAGCCCGAACGCGACGCAAACGATCTCGCTGACGGTTACTTCGCTCTCGTGCCCCTTGACAAAACTGGGGAACGAAGGCCTGCTCAGCGGCACGTACGTGGGCCTGCGGAGTGGATTCAACGACGCAGACGGCCCGAGCCAGGCGGCGAGCGTTTTCGTCGCCAACGGCGCGGGGGGAATTACCAACGGCGAGCTGGATTTCGGCACCGTCTTGAACTATTCCGGCGGCGTCTACGGAACTCCCGCCGCTCCGGTAAATGCGGCTATTTCAGGCACGGGCAGTTGCTTCCAGCTCGGCTTCGACAATCGGGGGATTATGGTCTGGAACGTTAGCGGCACGCCGAAGGTCTTCGCCATATCCGTGCGCGGCGACGGCGCTCTCGGCCATTTCATCGAGTTCGATGACGTGAACCCGAGTTTGACCGCTACCGGCGGTCGCGGTGCCGGCGTCTTCCAGAAGCAATCCATCTCGGGACTTTCCGGCCTGAGCAGCGTGACTGGCCCCTTCGCACTTGGCCTGGCTGCCTTTAATAACGACAATTGTCAAACTAGCGCCTGCACGGGTAGCGGCGACGGTGGCTATCAGCGCCTCGCATCGGTCGGCCGGTTCACTTCCAACGGCGCAGGTACCCTCTCGGGCTTTACATTCAACCTTGCGCAAGTCAACGGCAGCACCTCCACCCAATCGAATCTTGACTCGGTTACAGCCACGGGTACCTACACCGCGCCCGACTCCCTAGGCCGGGGAACTCTGACGATGGTCATCAACGACGCGAGAATTAATGCAGCCTCCATCACCATCACATTTGCCTACTATCTCATTGATGCGACGCACATGGTTCTTCAATCCACCACTAGCTCGGCCAACGCACCCCTCTTCAATGGGGAAGCCATCGGGCAATCGGGCACCTTCACTGTCGGCTCGCTGAACGGGAAGGCTTTCTTCTCGATGACCGGAGTAGATACCGTGGCAAACTCCTACGCGGTCCTGGCCGCCGGACAAATCACCGGAAATGGGACCGGCTCGAGCGTCAGCACGCTGATGGATAAGATCTCCAACAGCACGACTGTGAGCACGGGCACCACACCGATTACCGGCGGTACGTTTGCGGTCTCTTCAAACGGCATGGGAACCCTGACGATCGGCTCCGAGGTATTCTCGATTGCGATGTACGGGACGAATGCGGGCTTCCTGCTGGAGGGAAACCAGGCCTCGCCCGGCGTCAATGTCATGACCGGATTGATGGAGCCTCAGACGGCGCCGGGAAGCGGCTTCGGAACCTCGGCAGCGTCGGGACTCTTTGTTGTGGGGAACGTTTATCCGGCAGACACGAACACCCGAAACGAAGCGGGATCCTTGACCTTTACCCCAGGCACCAATTTCCTCAGCGGCAACTCTGAGCAAAGCTTTGGCCCAGCGGAATGCAACGGAAACTGTTTGATGTTGGGCACCACGAACTCTGTCGCCTACTCCATCGATGCCAATGGCAGGATCACGGTCACCGACACCAGATCGGTCTTCGGTTGGATGCGAGACACAACACACGGTGTTCTTTTGTTCCCAAATCATTACGGTGTGACGGACCAGCTCGATCAGTAGAGCTGACAACCGCTGTTGTAACTGTTCAATGACTCCGGAAAGGGCCGCTGCGGTCAGGGTGGCCCTTTCCGCTTTTGGGGGCATAGCTTTTCTTTCTACAAGTCGCGCAAGCAGTATTGCCGCTAGCGATTTCCCGCTTCTAACTTAGCCGCAATCCTGTTTTTTCAATTTTCAATGGCGCTGGAATGGTTCCTTGCTATTGACAATTTTTTTGTATGGACATGGTTGCTCTGCCAATGTAAAAGCATGGCATCAGATATTGGTTCAGCATTCGGACCGATGAGAGTATATCGCGGGGAATCTTCGCGGAAGTTTGGGTCTACCTTGATCCAGCGTAAATGGAGGATGAAATGAAATATGGAATACGCGCAAGTATTGCGCTGGGTGCGTTATTAATCGCGGCCGCCGGCTGGAATGCTGTGGCGAGGGCGCAGGAAAAGGGCGGCGAGAACGAGACCGGCCCCTATGATGTGGTGACGGGCTGGCCAAAACCGCTGGGACACCCGGGATGGACTTGGGGATCGCAGGGCGGCGTTTTCGCCGAGAATCCCAATCGCATCATCCTGCTTCAGCGGGGAGAATTGCCGGTCCCGGAGAAGGCGCCCGAGGGATACACGGGTGGATACGGGGCATTCGGCACTCCCGCGACCCAGGGCAAGCCGCGGCTGGAGAACTGCATTTTGATCGTCGACGCGGACGGCACGCTGATCGAGGACTGGACGCAGTGGGACCATTTGTTTGCGGGCGGACGCGGGCCGCACAAGGTGCGGATCAGCCCGTACGATCCGGAGAAGCATGTGTGGATCGTCGATGACGAAGTGGATCAAATCTTCGAATTCACACACGACGGCAAGCAGCTCGTTTTGACACTGGGCGAGCACGGCGTTCGGGGCTCGGACGATAAACATTTCGCGCGCCCCACGGACATCGCCTGGCTTCCCGACGGCACGTTTTTCATCACCGACGGCTATGTGAATACGCGCGTCGTGAAATTCGACAAGGACGGCAAATATCTGATGACCTGGGGCACGAAAGGGCCCGCGCCCGGCCAGTTCAACCTGCCGCATTCCATCGCCATCGACGCGAAGCGCCGGCTGTACGTCGCGGATCGTTCCAACAGCCGCATACAGATTTTCGACGAAAACGGAAAGTACCTCGATGAGTGGGACAATATCCGCTCCCCTTACGACATCATGATGACCGCCGACCAGTACTTGTGGGTTTCCGACGGCGTCAACAACAAATTCCTGAAATACGATTTGAACGGAAAATTGCTTTACTCCTGGGGAACGTACGGCTCGTTTCCGGGCCAGTTCTGGGGAGTCCACCAGTTTTCGGTCGATTCCGCGGGAAACGTGTACGCGGCCGAAACGTTTGGCGGGAGAACGCAAAAATTCCGCCCCAAGAAGGGCGCCGATCCGGCAACTTTGATCGGCCAGCCGGGCAAAGTTCCCGCGTCTTGATTTTATTTTAGTTTTGCCGCCAACGCGGGAACGTCCTGGGATTTTTCTTGGGGCTGAAATGGAGGAACAGGCTTGCGTTCCCTCTGGATGCCGGAGGCCGTGAGTCCGATCATGCGAAGCCGGTAGTTTTCCATTTTCTTCTCAAACTGTTCTTCACCGATGCGATAGCGCAGGACCGAGGACAACACGCAGGAATACTTGCGCTGAGGATCCCCGGCCGCTTTGTAGATCACTTCGGAGAGGCTAATCGGCAGCGTGTCACCCTGGCCAACCATCTGACGAATTTTTTGGATCTCATGGCAGGACGGGTTGGCGGTCTGATCATCGGCACTCAGACCGCTGAGAAAAATCTCAATTTCTTCCGCCCACACGTATTTCTTGGATCTGTTTGCAAGCAGGAGCGAGAGCGACGCCATGCCATCGAGTCGAGTGAAGCCGATGCGGGGCCGAAAGCCGTCACTCCTGTCCATCGGATCCGGACCATTCCTCCGCCGCCAGAGGCGCAACGCGGTGTAACCCACGGCAATCGCGAAGACGAGCAAGAAAGCCGCGCGCACAATGGTCGTCAGATCCACAGCTTCCCCCAGGGGCCGGTTAGGGTGATATTTACTGTAGAGTTATATACATCCGTCGGTATCGGCTCGATTATGATTTCTGCCTTCGCGGCTTCTTAAGCCGTGTGCAACAAACCTGGCAGTGCCGGTTCGCAAAGCAGCCACACTCTATTATTTACGATTCCACAAGATATATAGCTGTTCCGCTTCTTCGTGTAAATAGAGACTATTCCAAAGGGTCCCAGCCCGCCAAGACCGCTCCGCCATCGGGCCGAACAAATAGTTCAAAGCCTGCGCCGCCCGCCAAACAACTCTTTCTATATCAACAGCTTGCATGTAATAATGGATAGGCCGGTGATTTTCGGCGCCGGAAATATTCGCTTTCTTTATGTGTTCCTTATGAAATTTAATGTATTTACTTATGCCGTGAATCCTGTGGAAAGCTTCCGAAAAAGCCGATCGGTGATTACAGGGGAGCGCGCGGAGGCGCTTGGGCCTTTCCGCTTTTTCAGGCTCAGCCCCCGCCTCGCCTCTTTTCTTCCATATCGAGGCCCGGGCGTTCTGCTCATACCAACGAAGGAGAATGTACCCGCGGCGCTCGCAGCGTTGCAGAGGTTCCCAGTTTAAACAGATATGTCGATAAATCAAATTCCCCAGCCGTCCGATCCGGCTCAGAAACCCGCTCTTCCGAGAGTCGTGATCGCGACGACCGCCATGCTTTCCTTCATCTCCTTCTGGCGGGCGGCCGCCATCGTACTCAATGACCTCGGATCGTCCGCCTTCTACGCGGGTGCGATCGCCGAGCAAGCCATCGGCAAGGCTGCTCCCTGGTTCATTCTGGCCATCATGCTGTTCGCATATGCCGTACGGTCGATGTACATCGAGAGCTGCAGCATGTTCGTGCGGGGCGGTGTTTATCGTGTCGTTAAAGAGGCCATGGGCAGCACGCTCGCGAAATTTTCCGTATCCGCATTGATGTTCGACTATATCTTGACCGGACCCATCAGCGGCGTGTCTGCGGGCCAATATTTGACGGGATTTTTGAACGAGCTGTTCGCGCGTATACATGTCAACCTGATTCTTCCTATCAATTCCACCTCGGCAGTCTTTGCCGTCGCCGTCACAGTTTATTTTTGGTGGGAGAATATCAAGGGGATTCCGGAGTCCAGCGGAAAGGCACTGCGGATCATGTACGTGACCACTGTGATGGTGGTCGTCATGATTGCCTGGTGCATCCTGACCGTTTGGGTGCGCGGCGCTCATCTCCCGCCATTGCCCACACATGCCAATCTGACGTTTGCGCCGGAAGCCCTGGGCTGGCTGCGCCTCAGCAGCTTGCCGCATACGGTCGCGCTGATCGGAATCCTCATCGGACTCGGGCACTCCGTTCTCGCCATGAGCGGCGAGGAAACGCTGGCCCAAGTCTACCGGGAAGTCGAGCATCCCAAGCTGCCCAACCTGGAAAAGGCGGGGCTGGTCATATTCGTTTACAGTCTGATTTTCACGGCTGGCGTTTCATTTTTCGCCTCCATGATCATTCCGGATGCAATTCGTCCGCAGTATTTCGGAAATCTCATTAGCGGTCTGGCGCTGAATTTCGTTGGCCCATTCAACCTGAAGCTGGCCTTTGAGGGATTTGTCGTGCTCGTCGGCGTCCTAATGCTGGCTGGAGCCGTCAATACCGCAATCGTGGGCTCGAACGGCGTCCTGAACCGCGTCTCCGAGGATGGCATCCTCCCGCATTGGTTTCGCCGCCCGCATCCCCGGTTCGGAACTTCCTACCGGATGCTCAACCTCGTCGTGGGTCTGCAACTTCTCACCATCATCCTGAGCCGGGGAGACATCTTCGTCCTCGGCGAAGCCTACGCGTTTGGCGTGATGTGGAGCTTCTCGATGAAAGGGCTGGCGGTGTTGGTGCTTCGATACAAGCAGCCAGGGAAGCGGGACTTTCGTGTCCCACTGAATTTCACGGTGGGCAATGTCGAGATACCCGTCGGCCTGGGTATGATTACGGTGACGCTATTTGCCCTAAGCATTGTGAATCTCTTTACCAAGCAAGTGGCAACGATTGCGGGCGTGGCATTCACCATAATCTTCTTTACCGTGTTTGAAATCTCCGAGAAAATCACTCTTAAGCATGGCGCCAAGCACCAGGAACTCGATATGTTTAACCTGGAGTCCGACGGGGAATTGACTCCTGGCGCGCTAGGAGTGCGTCCCGGCAATGAGCTTGTGATGGTCCGTAACTCCAATGCACTATATAACCTGGGCGCGGTGCTGGACCGGATCAATCCTCACCAGCAGGATGTCGTGGTCCTTCACCTTCGTGTTCTCAGCCGCGCAGGCTCTGGCGGCAGTGAACTCGCACAGGAAGATTTATTCGGCGTAAATGAACAGGAGTTGTTTACGCGCGCTCTGTCTTTGGCGGAGAAAAGGGGCAAGTCGATTCATCTGGCTGTGGCGCCCGCGACGGAAAAGTGGGAAGGAATCCTGCGCGCAGCTCAAAATCTTCAGTCGTCCACGATCGCGCTGGGTTTGTCATCCTGGAGGGCTATCGAGGACGAGGCTCGCATAGCCGGTTTGGCCTGGGAGGCGTTGCCTGAACCGAGACCCAATTTAACTCTCGAAATTTACTCGCCGGATGGCCAGGAAAAAGTTTTCTATCTTGGTCCTCACGCCCCTCGGCTGACGTCGAAAGAAATCGATTTGCTCCACGGCATCTGGCTCGAACTCAGTAGTGAAGTCGCGCCGCTCGAGCTGCATCACCACGACGTGATTCATATCGCACTCGATGAACTTCGCAAGAATATCGTGGACGGCCGGCGGCAAGAGATTATCGGCGCGCTACGCCAACACCTCAAGGAAATTCGAAATCGCCGGGAATCCGGTTCGTAGACCGCGCTGAGCCGTGTTTAGCCTGTTTCCTTCGCAAAGCTTGAATGTGGTTACATCCCCCTGGCGAGGAGGTATTCACCCGTCACCAGTCCCATCCGCCCTGCCGAGTCCGCGCCAGCCTTGGAGAAAAAAAGGGCTTGACAAACACTCCCCAATACTGTAATTTCAGTACAGACAGAAATGACAGATACTTCCAAATCGCTCTCCCCCGCCGCCCAAAAGTTCATTCTCCACTGGGGCGAAATGGGCACTCGCTGGGGCATTAATCGCACCGTCGCGCAAGTCCACGCCCTGCTGTTCCTTTCCGACCGGCCCCTTTCGGCGGAGGAAATCGCCGGGGCCCTTTCCGTCGCCAGATCCAACGTGAGCACCAGCCTGCGCGAATTGCAAGGCTGGCGCATCGTGCGCGGCGTTTCCGTGTTTGGCGACCGGCGACAGCATTTTGAGTCCATGAAAGACCTCTGGGAAATGTTCCGCGTGATCCTGGAGGAGCGCAAGCGGCGCGAATTTGATCCCACGATTGCCGTCGTCCGGGAGTGCGTGGCGGAAGCCAAGAAGTCGGGCTCGACGGACACCTACGCGCGCGAGCACATGGAAGAGTTGCTGGAATTCATCGTCCTGCTCAGCGCTCTGTTCGAGGAATTTCGCAGCCTTTCACCGAGCGCCCTGAAGGGATTGGTAAAGCTGCGCGGCGGGCTTCGCAAGCTGCTGCGCGGCTGAAAAGGAAAAGGCGGGCGACCGCCTTTTTTTGGTGGCTTATGATTTCTCTCAGTTCAGAAATGACTGATTCGAAAGGCAGGCATGCTCCCCGCGGCTGGGTCTTCTTCGACCGCGATTGCAGCGTCTGCACCTCGCTGGCCCGCCGCTTCCGCCGCCCCCTCGAAGCGCGCGGCTTCGGCCTCGCGGCCTTGCAGGACTCTCGCGTGCAGGCCCTTCTGGCCTTGCCGCCCGGGGATTTGCTTCGGGAAATGCGCGTCGCCACTGCCGAGGGCAAAGTTTTCGGTGGCGCCGAAGCCATCGTGTTTCTCGCTCGGCAAATCTGGTGGGCCTGGCCGCTCTATGCCGCAGCCAAGCTGCCCGGCGTCCCGCGCATTCTCGACGCCTGCTACCGCTGGTTCGCCGATCACCGGGCATGCGCGTCTGGATTGTGCTCCATTTCCAGGAAGAGCAGCCAGGACGATGTTCTTGGAGACCCGAAAGGAGAACACCGGTGAACGCGGTTGAGCACTCCACGGAAGGAGGTTCTCTCGCTATGAGTGAATCACAAGAACTCGACGTTGTCACAGGAGCGTTCGGCTTCACCGGCAAATACATTACGCAGCAGCTATTGCATGCCGGCAGGCGAGTCCGGACCATCACCGGCCATCCCAAACGCGCGAACTCCTTCGGGAATCAAGTTGAGATCGCTTCCTTGGACTTTAGTGATCGCGCAGGTTTGGTTCAATCGTTGCGGGGCGCTTCGGTGCTCTACAACACGTATTGGGTGCGATTCAATCATGGACGCGCGACATTCGACGACGCGGTTGCCAATTCGCGCCTGCTGATTCAAGCCGCCAGAGAAGCCGGAATCCGCAAGATCGTGCACCTCAGCATCGCTAATCCTTCGCTCGATTCGCGCCTTCCGTACTATTCAGGCAAAGCCCAGGTCGAAAAAGCAATCGTGGATTCAGGGCTGTCCTACGCCATCCTCCGGCCCACAGTCATCTTCGGCGTCGAAGATATTCTCATCAACAATATTGCGTGGTTCGCGCGCCATCTTCCCGTGTTCGCAATTCCCGGCTCCGGCCGATACCAGATCCAGCCTATATTTGTGGAAGACCTCGCAGAGTTGGCGACAAACAGCGCCCTGCAAGAAAATAACTTGGTGGTTGATGCCGTCGGTCCAGAGATTTTTGCGCTCGAAGACCTTGTCCGGGAAATCGCGGTGACAGTTGGCGCCACCCCTAAGTTCATTCATGTGAGTCCTCGCGCTGCCCTCCAAATGCTTCGCCTGATGGGGCCAATCGTCGGCGATGTGATTCTCACGAGTGAGGAAATCGAAGGGCTGATGGCGGATCTGCTCGTTTCGACGCACCCGGCGGCCGGTCAGACGCGATTCAGCGAGTGGCTCGCTCAAAACGCCACTGTCCTTGGCAAACGGTACAACTCGGAACTTCAGAGACATTACCAATGATTTTCGCAAGCCAGCAGCACCTCGATCGGATTGGGAACCTCGTCATTTGGAAAGTCCGGGTTCACAAGTCGCCAGCTGCTAACGCCCGTCACTTATGGTGACGCGGTTTTCCACCGAAATATAAAACGATCCACAATTTTTCCACAGGCCGGATGGAATATGATACCTGCTCTCAAGACGCGTCTGAAAGTAACGAGCAAATTTCCAACAGGAGCGTAGATGAAAGCGATTCAAGTCCCGAAAACGGGAGGAGTGGAAGTCCTGAGCTTTGTGGACATTCCCACTCCGAAGCCAAAGCCCAACGAAGTGCTCGTGAAGATCGCCGCGGCGGGCGTTAATTTCATCGACGTCTATTTCCGCGAGGGCCGCTATCCCGTGACTCCGCCGTTCATTCTTGGGCAGGAAGCCAGCGGAGTGGTCAGCGAAGTGGGTGGCGACGTGAAAGATTTCAAGCCGGGAGAGCGCGTCGCCTACACGGGGATTACGGGCGCGTATGCGGAGTACGAAGCGGTGCCGGCGGACCGGCTCGTTCGCGTGCCGACGGGGATCACGGACCATCAAGCCGCCGCGGCGATGTTGCAAGGCATGACGGCGCACTACCTGACGCATAGCACGTATCCGCTGAAAAAGGGCGACATCGCGCTGATCCACGCGGCCGCGGGCGGCGTCGGGCTGCTCCTCGTGCAGATGTCCAAAAATATCGGGGCGCGAGTCATCGCCACGGTGAGCACCGAGGAAAAAGCCAAACTTGCGCGCGAAGCCGGCGCGGATGACGTGATTTTTTACACCAAGCAGGATTTTGAGGCCGAGACCAAACGCCTCACCGACGGAAAGGGAGTTCACGTCATTTACGACGGGGTTGGCAAGACCACCTTCGATCAAGATCTCAATGTTCTTCGCCCGCGCGGCTATCTCGTGCTTTTCGGCGCCTCCAGCGGGCCTGTGCCGCCGTTTGACCTGAACAAGCTCGCGCAGAAAGGGTCTTTGTTTATTACGCGCCCCACGCTGGGTCATCACATTGCCAGCCATGACGAGCTTCAACAGCGCGCCGGTGACGTGTTGAACATGATCGCGACGGGCAAATTAAAGCTGCGCATCGAGCATCTCTATCCCCTGCGGGACGCGCAGCAGGCCCATCGGGATTTGGAAGGAAGAAAAACGACGGGAAAATTGCTTTTGATTCCCTAAGGGGACGGGCAAATTGGGCAAGTGCAGGGAGTCACGGAAGATGCCATACGGCGAGAGCGCGTTCGTTGGATACATCTGTTGCGCACTTAAACTAATTCCGTTAACATAATCGTTAATCCAGGTAGTACTCGGCCTGACCTTTAATTGCAAGTTGCAAGGAGCCTCATGGCCCGCGCAAAAAGTGTATACAAAGCTGCTCCCACAAATCTGGCATCGCTGATCCGAGGCCTTTATGGCCGCGTCGCTCGGCATCTGAAGGTGGATCCCTCCTACGTGAGCCGTGTAGCACGTGGAGAACGCCGATCCGACGCGATCGAATCGTCTCTGGAGCGAGAGCTAAAGCGAATTATGGCCCTGGTCGGGACTAGCCATAACGGGGCAGGACGGCACGCCGCAAAGCGTTCCCGGATGAAGACCAAAAAGAAGAGAGTAATGTAGGGGCCTGACGCCGCGCCGCAGAGCCCGCAGTCCCGCGACGATTAGACCGAATAGGCAAGCTATTGTTGCTGTTGAGCAGGTTGTTGCGCCCGCTCCAGAATTACGGGAGGCTCGGGCGTCGCGACTTTGTTTTCACATAGCTGCTCGCGCCCATCATCGTCAATGGCGGGCCGCACACTTACATCGACGGAAAGCCTCTGCCCCGCATGTCCCTTGTATACTCCGCGAACTGGAGCCACATCACCGTAGTCGCGTCCATAAGCAATGCGAACATGCTGCAGGCCCAGCGGCTTCCCCAGCGTCGGATCAAGACCAATCCAGCCTGAATCCGGCAAGTAAACTTCCGCCCAGGCGTGGGACGCGGACCCGCCGATCACCTCCTGTAATTTAGCGTCCGGCGACGCCGCGCTTTCCGGGACCAGGTACCCGGAAACATATCGCGCGGGTAGTCCTCGCTTGCGGACCACTCCCAGAAGCAGATGTGCGAAGTCCTGGCAAACTCCCGCCCAGACCGCGAGAGAGTCCTGGATCGACGAATTAACGTGCGTCGCTCCTTTGACATACTTGAACTTTTCGTGAATCAGGAAGGACGCCTCGTTGACGAATCCTGAAATAGTCCCATCGCTCCCGCGGCTGGCTGTGTCGATGAGCTCATTCAATTGCGGAACATGAGGGACGTATGCCGTCGGGACGATGAAGTCGAGAAATTCTTCCTCCAACTTCTCGCGGTGATCTTCGAGGTCGGAAAGTTTCATTCCGCCGGTCGGCAACAAGGGCGCATCGTGCGCCAGGACGACGGACTCCGCTTCAATCTTCAGGTGGTTGTGTTCGGGAAGAATGTTGAATTGATGTACCCAATTCCCAAACGAATCGCGGTAGGAAGTGCCGCGCGAGACGGGTTCGGTGAGAAGCCGGAACGACAGGCAGCTCTGCTTTTCGTCGTGGATCGGCCGCAGACGGACCTCGTTGTAGCTTTCCGAAACCGGGCCGTCGTATCGAAATTCCGTGGCGTGCACAAGATGATATCGGTTCATGCGACCACCGCGTAGTAAAAGTAATTTCGGGCAATGTCCTCGCCAATTGCGCCGCACATCCGCAGCATGTCGTTCAAATAGGAATGCAGGCCCAGCTGAAATATTTCCGTGATTCGGTCGTAGCGCAACCTTTCGAGAACTTTTCCCGTCAGCCGCTCGGCCTCATTCGCGTAGGACCCCGCTCCCGTGCCGCTGATGGCGCGCAGGCCGGCCTGGACTTCGGTCATGCTGAATCGGATCGACCGCGGATGAAGCGGGTGCATGATCAGCATTTCCGCGACTTTTTCCGGCTCGATCGAGGAATGGTATTTCCGGTGGTATGCCTCGTACGCTCCCACGGACTTAAGCACGGCCATCCATTGATGGTTGTCCCCGCCGCCGATCTCCGCCGGCGCGTCATACAGGATGTGGTACTGCACATCGACGAGCCGCGCCGTCATTTCCGCTCGCTCGATGAACCAGCCGATGCGGAGAAATTCCCAGCCTTCGTCGTGCGGAAGGGTCGCGTCGGTAACGCCGTGAAACCGGTGGCTGCCGAAGCGGATGGCATCGCAAAAGCGGTGCGGCCCCACTGCCATCTCCTCATCGGGTTGGAAGCGATTCACGGTGAAGTAGAAGCTGTTGATGTCCTCCCACATTTCCCGTGAAATGAAATCACGGATGGTTCGCGCGTTTTCGCGCGCTTTGGTGATGCACTGCACGATGGAGCTGGGATTATCCTGGCGAAAAGCGAGAAATTCGAAGACGGCGCGCGCGTCGGCTTCCCCATACAACGCCCGGAAGCGCTCCTCCTCGCCGGCCATGACGATCAGCGGATCCCAGTGCAACCGGTATTTTTCCTTGGATTGCTCGAGCACGGTGTGGAAATTCACGTCGAGAATCCGGGCGGTGTACTCCGCCCGCTCGATGTAGCGAGCCAGCCAGAACAGAGACTCCGCGATTCGCGACAGCATCTCAGTCATCTCCGAAGAGGACCCAGGTGTCCTTACTGCCGCCACCCTGGGACGAGTTTACAACCAACGAACCCTGCTGCAGCGCCACGCGCGTCAGTCCTCCCGGCACGATCGTGACTTTCTCCCCGTCGTAGAGGCAATACGGGCGAAGATCGACGTGGCGGCCGGCAAACGACCCGCGCGCGGGATCGTAGGAGGGCACGCAGGAAAGGGGAAGAACGTGCTGCGCAATGTAGTTTCGCGGGTCCGCTTTGATGCGCCGTTCGAAATCCTCAATTCTCTCGCGATCCGCCGTCGGACCCATCAGCATCCCGTAACCGCCAGACTCACCCACGGCTTTAACGACGAGTTCAGGCAGGTGATCCAGAACGTACGCGAGGTCTTCCTTTTTGGAGCATAGAAACGTGTCCACGCTGCGCAAAATTGGGTCTTCGCCGAGGTAATACCGGATGAAAGCGGGCACGTAGGCGTAAATGGCCTTGTCGTCGGCAACGCCATTGCCCACGGCGTTTGCAAGAGCCACATTTCCCGCCCGGTAGGCTCCCATCAAGCCGGGGACGCCCAGCACGGAATCCGGGCGGAAGGTGAGCGAGTCCAGAAACTCATCATCCATGCGCCGGTAGATCACGTCTACGCGCTTCAAGCCGTGAATGGTCTTCATGTAGACGATGCCGCCATCCACGATCAGGTCGCGGCCTTCGACGAGTTCGATGCCCATCTGTTGAGCCAGGAAGCTGTGTTCAAAATAGGCGCTGTTATAGATGCCCGGCGTCAGCAGAACGATTTGAGCGTCGTTGCCTCCTCGTGGCGACAGGCTGCGCAGGATCCGGGCAAGCTCCGCGGGATAGTGGTTGACGGGAAGAACCTCGTACTCCTGAAACGCGTCGGGGAATGTACGCATCATGACCAGGCGATTTTCCAGCACGTACGAAATCCCGCTGGGTGTGCGCACGTTATCTTCGAGGACGCAGTATTCGCCGGTCTTGGAATCGCGCACCAGATCGATGCCGCAGATGTGCGTGTGAATCCCTCGCGGCACTTCGATCCCGATCACTTCGCGCAAAAAATGCTTGCAGGAATAGACGAGCGACCGGGGAATCTGGCGGTCGGCAAAAATGCGCTGCTTGCCGTACACATCCTGCAAAAATAAATTCAGCGCGACGACGCGTTGCGCGAGGCCTCGATCGATGCGCTGCCATTCGGAATTCGGAATGATGCGGGGAATCAGATCGAAGGGAAACAGCCGCTCCGTTCCGCGCCCGTCGCTATACACCGTGAACGTTATACCCTGAAGAAGAAAGGAAAGGTCGGCGTGCTGGCGGCGCTCTTCAAACTGCGCCGGCATCATCGCGCCGAGTTTCTCGAAAATCTTGGCGTAGTGCGTACGCGGCACGTCGGGCGCCGAAAACATCTCGTCGTAAAACGCCCCGACCTGATAATCCCCGAATAGCCTCTGCAAAGGCATCTTTGAAGGCAATGAGGCCATGGAACCACTGTAACAAGAGCGTTCTCAGTTCAGTGTACGAAAGAATCTATCGGTGCTATCAGGATTTCTCCTAATAAAGGCACTTCGAGAAGCTAAGATTTTCCCGAATGAGGATAAGGCCGCAAAATACCAGTCCTGCCTAAGGTGAACAATCACAATGAGATAGAGGTTAATGTAAGCTGGGGGGAATGCGTTCGGAGTGGTGTTACGACTCCGGATTTGGTATTGTCTCCTGCCGGAATCGGTAAAACCGCAATCATCCGCTTCCGGAATGTGCCGCTTCGTTTCTTTGGATTTTGCCGGACACCTTTTTTGCGAGTAAGCTCGGCAAGAATGGTTCCGTGACAATCGGCCACAAAGTATTGCATGCCCACACAGTCCACACTCGTCAGTGAATTGAAAGAACGATTCGACGCCGAATCCTCACGATTACAAGAGGAATTTTACGCGGCCAAGGACGGCCTGAAATATTTGCAGGAGAGATCGGCGCTGGTGGATTCCATTGCGCGCCGTCTTTGGGCGCAATTTGCTGTTTCCGCAGGTCTTGAACCCTCCCGGATTGTTTTCGCCGCCGTCGGGGACCTTGGCAGGCAAACTCTTTTTCCTTATTCGGATGTCGATATCGTATTCCTCGCGGCTACGGGCGAAGCGGCGGAAAAATTCAAGAACATAATTCAGCGACTCTCGCAAGGTATGAGCGAGATTGGATTGAAGACCAACACGACCGCGCGCATTGTCCCGGAATTCCTGCATTTCGATTCCGATCATGCAGATGCGATCCTTTCCCTGCTGGACTTCCGGTTTCTGGAAGGCGACCAGGAACTTTTCTCGAACCTTCGGAACCGGCTGATTCCCGAAATTATGGTGCGGGAGTCTCAAGCCCTGGCCGAGCGTCTGGCGGAATTGACGCGCACCAGCCACCGCAAGTTTGCGAACACGGTTTTTCACCTCGAACCGAATGTGAAGGATGGTCCCGGCGGATTTCAGGACTACGTCACGGCGCGCTGGCTCGCCGCCATGTCCGCCATGGAAAAGCAGGGCGGCTGGCCCGGTCCGCAGTTGTATTTTTCGCCCGCGATCCAAACCGCGATGGATTCGGCGCTTGCTTTCTTCGCTTCCGTGCGTTGCTTTCTGCACTTCCGGAATAAACGGGACCACAATCTTCTGACTTGGGATGTGCAGGACGATGTAGCGGCGCGGAAAATTGGAACTCAAAATACGGATGTCAGGAATGCCACCGATTGGATGCGCATCTACTTTGGCCACGCGCGCGCGGTCGACCATCTTTCCGGACAACTGCTCGAAGAAATGCCCGCAGCTCAATCTCTCTTTTACAGGCAACTGGAAACCTGGCGAACGGGCTTTTCCGATGAGGATTTTTCCGTCGTGGACGGATTGATTTTTTTTCAGAAGCCGGAGAATTTGTCCGATCCTGGCCTTTTCTTTCGCGCCTTCCGTCTGATTGCCCAGCGCGGCTTTAAACTTAGTCCGACGGCCGAACAACAATTGGAGCAGGCGAGGCCGCAATTGGCCGGCGGCCTTCCGGGTGGCGGCGATTTTTGGCGGTTTCTCGAGGATGTTTTGCCGGAACTGCATGCAGCGGACGCCTTGCGCGCGATGCACTCCCTCCGTCTGTTGACTTTGTTCCTGCCGGAGTTGCAGGGGATTGACGCGCTTGCCGTGCGCGATGTTTCTCACCGCTTCACGGTGGATGAACACACGCTCCAGGCAATCGAAAATTTGCACAGCCTGCGGCAATCCAAGTTCAAATGGGACGAACGCTACGCCGGCATCCTCGGCGAGCTGGACCAGCCCGAGTTGCTCAATCTCGCGATCTTGCTGCACGACACCGGCAAGGCCGTCACGCTCCTGGAACACATTCCGGCCAGCCTGGAAATTGCCGGAAAGTGCCTCGAACGCCTGGAACTTCCCGCAGCCGACCGGGAAACCGTGCTCTTTCTTATTCAGCACCATCAGGATTTGGGAGCGGGCCTGCGGAGGGATATCTTCGACCCGCGCACGGTTGCGCAATTTGCCGAAAGTATCGGCAATCCGGAACTTCTGAAAATGCTCTGCCTGTTCACCTATGCGGACATCAAAGCCGTCAATCCGGAAGCGCTTACGCCGTGGAAAGCGGAAGATCTTTGGCAGCTTTACATTGGCACGGCCAATTATTTCAACCGTAGCGTGGATGAACGCGTTCATGGCGACGCGAACGACGAAGTGCTGAATCATCTTCGCTCGCTCGCCGCCGCGGCGGGGAAGAAACTCCAAACGTTTCTGGAAGGTTTGCCGAGGCGATATCTTCGCACGCATCCCGTTGATGAAATTCTGCGCCACTTCGAGATGGCCGGGCGCCTCGGCCAGGACCCCGTTCAACTGGCAGTGAAGCGCACCCGCCACTGGTACGAGCTGACGGTCGTGACCAAGGACCGCCCGCGCCTCTTCTCGACAGTAGCCGGAACGCTGGCCGCCTGCGGCATGAACATCGGAAAAGCGGGCGCCTTCTCGAACGCCGGCGGCACGGTGGTGGATACGTTCTCCTTCACGGACCGGTATCGGACGCTGGAGATGAATCTTCCGGCATGGGAGCGCTTCAAGACCACGGTCCACGAGGTGCTCTCCGGAAAGCGCGACCTCAAACGCATGCTTCGGGAACGCCTCGAGGTGGAAAAAGATCAGCCCGTAAAGATCGTCGGAACGCCCCAGATTCAATTTGACAATGAATGTTCCGCGCACAGCACGCTGATGGAGATCATTACGCAGGATCAGCCGGGCCTGTTGTACCGCATCAGCTCCGTTTTCGCCCAGCAGGATTGCAACATCGACATCGCGCTGATCGACACCGAAGGCCAGACCGCGATCGACGTGTTTTACCTCACTACTGCGGCCGGAAAGCTCGCGCCCGAGCATCAAGAGCGTTTGCGCCAATCCCTCGTAAAAGAACTTTCGACGTAAGAGAGATTGCACCGATCGATTGCATCTCCCGTCAGAGTCCGCGAAGTGGTTCTGCCGAGCGGGGAACCCGCCGCGGCTAGGTCGTGCAAGTTTCTTCACCAGCATCCCTCATCCGATGAAGCAATTTCGGCGTATAGTAGTCATATGATGTAATGGATTTGAGGCACAGCGAGTGCCTGGAGGGCTAAGATGCTGGTCAAGCGATCCCCGGACTTGAAGTATTCGGACGTAACTCCCCGCGACATTTACCTGAATCGCCGCAAATTCCTGTATGGAATGGGGTTAGCGGGCGGGTTGGCGCTGGCGGGGAAAAGCCTGGCGGACCTGATTAGCCCGTCGACCCGGGCCTATGCGTCCACAAAACTTCAAGGCATGTCTGGGAGTCCGTTCAGCACGACCGAGAAGATTACGGCGGAACAGGTCGTAACGACCTACAACAATTATTACGAATTCGGCACGGAAAAAGATCAGCCGTCGAAGAACGCGCAAAAATTCGTGACTTCCCCTTGGACGGTCTCCGTCGAAGGAGAAGTTGCCAAGCCGCGCAAGTTCACGATGGACGAAATCCTGAAACTCGCACCGCTGGAGGAGCGTATTTACCGGCATCGGTGCGTGGAGGCCTGGTCCATCGTGGTGCCGTGGATTGGCTATTCGTTTAGCACGATCGCAAAGCTCGTAGAGCCCAATTCGAATGCGCGCTACGTGGCGTTCGAAAGCTATTTCGATAAGAAGCAGATGCCGCTGTGGGGCCTCGCCGGGATAGGGCTTCCTTACGTGGAAGGGCTGAGGATCGACGAGGCGATGCACCCGCTGACGCTGCTCTGCATGGGCATGTACGGCGAGACGCTTCCGAATCAGGACGGCGCGCCCGTCCGAATGGTGATTCCGTGGAAATATGGATTCAAGAGCATCAAGTCGATTGTCAAAATTAAATTCGTCAAGGATCAGCCGCCAACCACCTGGAATATTACGAACGCGCATGAATACGGCTTCTACTCCAACGTGAATCCGAAAGTGGACCATCCGCGCTGGAGCCAGGCCAGGGAAGTCCGCTTGCCGGGTTACTTCAAGATTACGCCTACGCAAATGTTCAACGGCTACGGCGACCTGGTGGCAAGTCTTTACAACGGCATGGACCTGAAGAAAAATTACTGAGCGGAAATCGACCATGAATTCCATTCTGACCAGCAAATGGGCGAAGGTACTCGTATTCCTGATTTGCCTCGTCCCCCTGGGCGTGCTGATCTGGGAAGCGTTTACAGGCGGATTAGGCTCGAATCCCACGCAATTTCTCGAGCACGCAACGGGGGATTGGACGCTCCGGTTCGTAGCCATCACTCTGTCCGTTACACCGTTGCGCAAAATTCTTCGGCAGCCTCAATTGATCCGTTTCCGGCGCATGTTGGGTCTTTTCGCGTTTTTTTACGGATTCTGCCATTTCAGCATTTATCTGACGTTTGACCAGGTTTTCAATCTTCACGGCATTTGGGCGGACGTGATAAAGAGGCGCTACATCACGGTGGGATTCACGGGCTTCGTCCTGATGATCCCGCTGGCCCTCACGTCCACGGCGGGATGGATCCGCAGGATGGGCGGACGGCGCTGGGCGATGCTGCACCGCTTGATTTATTTGACGGCCGTCGCGGGAGTTATCCATTATTATTGGCTCGTGAAATCGGACGTCCACTTGCCTCTTGAGTATGCCGCGGTGATGGCGATTCTTTTGGGCTGGCGTGTTTACGCGCATTATTCAAAATCTCCTGGCCGCGTGCCTGCAGCAAATCCAGCTCGGAAGGAACAGACGTCGGTCGTGCAGGAGTAGCGCGGGCTTCAGCCTGCGGGGTTTAGTCCGTGCAAGGACGAACCCCCGCAGGCTGAAGCCCGCGCTACTCCTGGGCCGCAAAATTTGCGTTTTTCCTCATCTCGCGGCTAGAATAGCTCCCCCTGGCCATCTCTCAGAAGGGCAGTGGTTTTCGTTTTGTCGCAACCGCATACCGCTACCGAAGAGAAAGTCGGCCTCGCCTATTGGGCGGACCGAGTCCTTGAGGAACACTCAAACGTCGGCGGGGCTTTGCCTGCACAGCCAATCCACGACCTGCGCATCTCCTTGCGCCGATGCATCCTCATTGCAGATGTAATGAAGGGCCTCGATCCGGGATGCGATTGGAAGTCCATGAGGAAATCGGCGCGGCGCACGTTTCAACGGCTCGGGACGCTTCGCGACACCCAAGTTCTTACGGAATGGATCGAGAAACTCGGCGCTCCGGGCGAGGCTTCGACGGATATGCTCCTCGAGGCGCTGAAAAAGAAGCATGAACAGGAACGGATCGATGCTCGCGCGGCCATCCGGGAATTTGACCGGAAGCAATGGCGGGCCTGGCGCAGAGAATTTGCGAAACATTACCGCCGTGTCGCGTCCGACCGGGCCGCCTGCGAATCCCTGCTTCTCGAAATCTGGGAAAGTGTTCGCGACCTGAATCGCCGCGCACAGCGCAGCCGGAGCCTGCTTGCTTATCACCGCTTGCGCGTGGGCCTGAAGAAGTTTCGCTACGCCGTGGAAAATTTTCTGCCTTCGATGTATCAGGGTTGGGCGCCCGATCTGAAATTTCTGCAGGACTTGCTGGGAGAAATTCACGACCTCACGGTTCTCGATCAAACGATCGTGAAGAGCCGAAGTCTCTTCGAGGAAACCGTCTTTGCGGCGTGGCGCGCGAAAGTGGAGCACGAACGAACCTCGCGGCTTCAGCAGTATCGAGCGAAGATGGCGGGGAAGGCTTCACTACTCCGGATTTGGCGCGAGGGATTGCCCGCGGAGAAGGATTTGCGTTCCACGGGACTTGCGCGGCTCGGGGAATGGGCCTCGTTCGTGACGCCGGATTTTCCCCGTGTCCGGCGGACGGCGCGGTTGTCCTTGCAATTGTACGATGGCCTCGCGAATTGCGGGCTGATCGCAAAGGATTCCCAGATCGAAGAGCGATTCATTCTGCACGCGGCGGCGCTGCTTCAGGAGGGCGGGCGTTTCAAGAAGGGCAAGTCCTACCACAAAGAGTCCTATCGAATGATCCGCAAGATTTCTCCGCCTCCGGGCTGGACGAAGAGAGATCTTGAGCTTGCGGCGATTGTCGCGCGGTTCCATCGTCGCGCGTTGCCGTATCCGGATCATGAAAAACTGAGGGTCTACGAATTGTCTCTGCGGCAGTCGCTGATCCGGCTGGCTGCCATTTTGCGCCTTGCGGATGCGTTCCAAACCAAATCGTACCGGGCGATCCGCCGCCTGCAAGTCGAAAATGGCCCGGGATTCCTGGTGATCCGCGCGGAAGGTTTTCGCGATCGGGATCCCATCCATTCAAAACTGTCCGTTGCCAGGCGCTTTTTGGAATTTGTCTGCCAGCGCTCCGTTCACATCCTGGCGCCCGGAACGCGAATGATGGTTCCTCGAATCGTGCGGCCAGCCACGCGCAGCGACGCCGCGTAAGTAGCATTAAGTAGCGCGGGCTTCAGCCTGCGGGGGTTAGTCTTAGCAAGGACCAAACCCCGCAGGCTGAAGCCCGCGCTACTAAAACACGAGGCGCAGCGAAAACTGCATATCTCGAGGATCGTTCGCGCTGGTGATCGAGCCGAAGCTCGAGGAAGCGCTGTACGTCCTGCCGGCCCCAACAGGCGCGTTAAAGTTCGGGTGATTAAAGAAATCAAATATGTCCAAGCGGAACTGTAGCTTCCTATTTTCGCGAACAGCGAATTCCTTCTGAAGCGTCGCATCGAAATCGTCGAGCGCGGGCCCGATCACAATGTCACGGCCTGCGTCCCCATAGGTGAATGCAGCGGGAATCGTAAAGCAGGCCGTGTTGAACCATTCCGCCGTTGTTTTTGGACCGCTGTTCGGATTGCAAGTTAGATTCGGCCGTTGCGATGGTGCGGACAAGGGTTCTCCATTATTCGCGACGTCGGTCGAGAGGTTCACCGTAAAGGGCGCACCGCTTTGCAGCGTCCAAATCCCCCCTACTTGCCACCCGCTAAACACCATAGGGATCCAACCTTCGGAATTCTTTAGAAACGGGATCTGGTAGAGGAAGTTGGTGACAAAACGATTCCGATGGTCGAAATCTGACAGTCCTTTTTCTGCCGCTAAATTGGCGGGATCCTGAGGAATGTTGGGCTCGGCATTGTCCGCTCCGGGGTTGGAAGCGTCGTCTAATGCTTTTGACCATGTGTAGGTGGAATTGAGAGTCAGACCCCGCCAGACGCGCTGCGTAAAAGTCAGCGCCAACGCATTGTATTTTTCCCAGCCATCCCAGGTAACGCTCGGGAAACCGCTCATCTGCGGAATGGGACGCACATGAAGGGAATTGGGATTGGCGGTGGTGGAGACCAATTCGCTGTCTGGGAAGAGATTTTGATAGGTCTCGTTGTCCGCGTGCACGGTATACGACCCAATATATTGCGCCTGAAATGAGGTGGAAGACGAAAGGCTCCGCTGGATGGACAGATTCCAGACATTGTTGTATTCGATCTTGAAATTATGGTTGATGTTATTTGCGCTGACCGAGCCGTTCGCCGGGGCAGCCAAAATGTTTTCCGTGTTGCAGGTTGTGGTTGTAGCGCAGGTCGGGCTATTCGTCACGGTTTTGGCGAAATAAAAGGGTAGGTTCAGCGCGGCATTTTGAATGATGTTGTATGCGGCTTGATTCGTATAGATTCCAAATCCCGAACGGATTACGGTCTTGTGGTCCGGCAACGCCCACGCCAGTCCTATGCGAGGAGCCAGGCGAAGAGGGCGCGCTTGAAGCAGGCTGTTATTCCATCCGGCTTGCGCAGAAGTGACGTACGGAATCGGAATATCAGCCAGCAGAGCGGCCGCCGAAGGCGAGATTTGACCTTGATTGTTGCTGGCGATTACAAACTCCCCGCCCGGCACGAGGTTATTCACGATAGTCATGTTGTTATTCGCGTCCGTGACATTCTGGTTGTACTCGTAGCGAACGCCGATATCGAGTTTCAGGCTGGGAGTGATCTGCCAGCCGTCCTCGATGTACAGGTGCGCCCAGTTGGTGCGACCGAGCAAATTTCCTCGCCCTTGCACTCCCACCGTGCCTTGATTCGGAGCGCCCAGCAGGAAATCCCCCAAGGAGTTGCCGGTAAATTTGCCCGTAAATGCGAACGTCCCTCGCGCATTTTGTGCATTCACCGGGTCAAAATCCAGACGGAAGAAGTAACCGCCAAATTTCACCGTATGAGTACCATAATGCCATATAACATTATCATATAACTCGTAGTCGTTGTCCTTGCGTGAGACGTACTGCGTCGATTCGCCCAAGGATGAAAAACCGGTGATGGTCACATCAGGATAGCCTGTGTCCAGCGGGTTGGCGCTCACTCCTTGCAGCCCCGTTGGTCCGCCAAAATCGGTCCCAGCATTTGGGCTGGTTTCTCCGCCGCCCACCCACATCCAGCCAAACCGCAGTTCGTTGAGCCAGGACGTGCTGAAGACATGGCCCCAGGTCGCAGAGAGGTTGTCCGTATGAGTTCGCAGGTCGTACCCAAATGCCGGGAACAGGGCCTCGTTCAGCGCTGACGATCCGAAGGGAAGAAATCCATTGGCGTCGAAAATCGACGCGCGGACGAAAACAGAATCGCTCGCGCCGAACGTATGGTCGATCCGGGCGTTGTACTGGTTGACGTCCGTCGTGGAGAGGGCCGTGTCGTTTAGATTGTTGCTGCCGGTCAAGCCTGGGGTCGGCATTGGAATTTTTGCCAGGATGGCGGCGGCAACAGGGTCGATCGTTGGGATCGTATCGTTTGGAAACATGGTCGTCGTGCCCGGCATGTCGACCGTAATACCCGATCCCGTAAAATTACCGGTGCGTTCCAAAGCGGTCGGAACGTGGAACAACTGGGTTTGAGACTGGCGGATCCGCTGGCCCTCGTAGTCGGTGAAGAAAAACGATTTGTCCTTCTGAATCGGGCCGCCGATCGACCCGCCGAATTGGTTCTGCTTGAAAGGCGGCTTGGATGATGTCGGCGAGACGAAGTAGTTCTTTGCGTCGAAGATGTCGTTCCGCACAAATTCAAACACGCTGCCGTGGAAGTTATTGCTCCCGGATTTCGTGATGACGTTGATCACGCCGCCAGACTTTCCGCCAAACTCCGCGTCGTAGGAGGTCTGGTTGATATTCACTTCCTGGACGTCGTCCACCGAGGGGCTCAGAACCAGGTTGTTAAAGGCCTCGTCCGTGACGGACACGCCATCGACGAGGTACAAGTTATGCCCGCCGCGCTGGCCCAGAATTCCGTAGGTCTGCCCGGTCTGCTGCAGCGCTGATCCTCGCGTGCCAGCCGGCGGGGTCGTCACTCCCGGCGTTAATGCGACCAGATCGATGAATTCGCGCCCCTTGAGCGGGAGGTCGATTACCTGTTGTTGCTGGATGGTGTCTTGAATGGCAGCCGATTCCACCTGCAACAAGCCCGGCAAGACGCTCACGGTTAAGGTCTCACTCTGTTCTCCGAGTTCCAGGGTGAATGCCTGGCGGAGACGTTCGCCGGCATGCAACTCGACGTTTGGCTGCACAATCTGCTTGAATCCCTCCACACTCACAGTCAGTTTATATTGCCCGACGGGAAGTTCAGCCAGCAGGTATTCGCCGGAAGCATTCGTCTTGGTTGCGTATTTTAGTTGTGTGCCCGCCTCGACAGCCGTGACGGTGGCGTTGAGGACGACGGCGCCCGTAGGGTCACGGACGATTCCATCGATTTCTCCGGTGTTCATTTGACTGAACCCGGGCGCCGCGGCGAACGCTAGAATGCCGGCCAGAAAAATTGCCGTACGGACAATGCCTGTGAATTGCTTCAGCAAAACAGCGCCTCAACTTGTGAGTGGGATTGCTGGACGCGCACTCCGACTCTGCGAATTCGAAATTACACTGGAATTGAAACGTGCGGCTGTAAGGATGTTGTAAAAAGCTGTAGTAGGACGGGCTTCAGCCTGTCTGGTCTAGATTTTTGGTTGGCATCGAAAAGGCAGACAGGCTGAAGCCTGTCCTACTCAGGACTGGTCAGGACGAAACCGCCTCGGTCGTTTTAGCTTCCACTTGCCGCACCGAGTGTTCCACGCAAGGCAAATGCAGTGTAAAGGTGCTGCCGCGCCCCGGAGCGCTTTTCACCGTGACCTGGCCTTTCATCGCTTCCACGATGCTCTTCGCCAGGGGCAGACCCAGGCCGGTGCCATGAATTTGCGCGGCCGTTACCGAAGGGCTGCGATAAAACGGCTCGAAGATATGCCGTATTTCCTCGGGAGCAATTCCGATGCCGCGATCCGAAACGTCGATCTGGACTTCTTTTCCGGTCAATCCATGCTCGGTGAGCCGCGCCTGAATTCCAATCCACTTTTGTTCGCTGCCGTATTTAAGTGCATTGGTAATTAAATTCTGAACGCATTGGGAAAGGGCCGGGAGATCGCCCACGATCCGGGGCAAGTTCGGCTCGATTTGCTGTTCCACGTGGAACCCCGCCGTTCGAATGAGCCCCGCCGTGCCGGAAAGCGCGGCGTCAAGAATCTCCGGCACTTGCAACGGACGCAGGCTATATCGCTGCTGGCCCTCGCGGATCGCGGCGAAAAGCAGGATTTGCTCGACCATTTCGAACAGTTTCCGGGCCTGCGCGCCGATCACCGATCCGTATTGTTCGAGTTGCGGTCTTCCTTCCACGACGCCGTGGGCGATATTCTCGGCCGCCGAGCTGATGACGGTCAGGGGAGTTCGCAGCTCGTGGGAAACCGCGGTGACGAAATCCATTTGCAGTTTTGCAAGCCTCTGCGCGCGCGTGCTCGTAAAGATCAGGATCGCCATGCTGATCACCAGCAGCAAGAGCACGCCAAAGCTGATCGCCAGATCGCGGCGGCGCGAATCCGCGATGAAGGCGCCGAGGGCTCCTCCCCGGCGATGTCTCACGATCAAGCGCCAGTCCTGCTCCGCGCTCGCGTCCGGAAAGAGCGGAAACCACGTGACCGCGACCGATGCCGCCGGCCCATTTTCCTGCGAGGGCGTATGGAAAATATGAATCGGAGATCCTTGTCCGTCGCTGCGCGGGCGTCCAAAAATATTCATCGTGCCGTCCGCGTCGGCGATTTCCGCGCTGCCGAAGCCCGCGTCCGATGAATAGAGAGGGTGTCCCATGTCCCTGTCGTTGGTAACGGCAACCTGATAGTCGAGTCCTTCCGTGCCGCGGAAGTATCGCTGCGCGAGGGCTGGAAGAATATTGTTCTGCACGTCGTTCCTGTCCAGCGCGATCACGATCCAATCTACGGCATTTCGTGCGGATGTCTGGCGGCCGGAGGAGACGGAAGGATTGTGCGCAACGGAGCGGACCAGCGCAGGAATCCGCGGGTCGAACTGCCAGCCCGCCAGCGGCCCTCCCGCATAAAAGCGGTTTGCGAATTCGGAATTTGCGTCCAGCGCCGCCGCGGCATTCGTTCCCCCGGAGGAGGCAGCGGATCCACCGTCGGCGGGTTTGGAGGCAGAATGCAGGAGTTCTTCGCGCAGCTCTCCGAAATTCGGGGGCCAGTCGCTCGGCTCGAAACGCTGGCCGGACGGGGCAAGGCGAAGCACTTGTGCGGCGGGAGCCTCGTTGAACCGCAAGATGTATAGCCCCGCGACGAGATTCGGATTCGTCGTCGTCTTTTTCCAATCTGCATATCTTCGCGCGTACTGGTCCCAGTCCTCCCGCGCGCTGGACTCGGGATCGACGCGCAGGGCCACACAAATGTCGGAGAAGACGCGGAAGAAATCGAGATGCCAGTTGATCATGGACATCTGCAAGCTGTCGGCCAGCCGGATGCTTGTGGCTTCGCTGACCTGGTTGCTCCAGCGATATTGCAGCACTCCCAAAACGATCACCACGATCACGGCGAGAATGATGATGACCGTCGAAAATTCGCGCTCTTTGATGGGCAATTTCATAATCCGCCGGACTAAGCCTTGAACTTGTAGCCAAAACCCTGCACCGTCAGAATAAATTTGGGCTGTTTCGGATCGTCTTCCAATTTCTGGCGCAGGCTGGCGACGTGCACATCCACGGTGCGGGTATACATGTCCGCGCTATAGCCCCACACTTGTTTCAATAGCTCGTCGCGCGAAAGCGTTGCGCCGCGATGCTCGATGAAATAGCGGAGCAATTGAAATTCGCGCGCGGAAAGATTCACGGGCTTTCCGTCCCGCGTGGCCTCCGTTCCAACAAGGTCCACGTGGATCGCCCCGAAATCCAGACCGCCGGTTTGGGCCGCTGGGCGAATGGGCGCGCGCCGCATCAGCGCCTCGACCCGCGCCATCAGTTCCAGCATGTTGAAAGGTTTCGTGACGTAGTCGTCCGCGCCGATCTTCAGGCCGCTGACCTTGTCGCTGGTCTGCCCGCGGGCGGTGAGCATCAGGATCGGCGTGATGAGTCCGGCTTCGCGTATGCCCTTGCAGACGTCGAACCCGTCGCGTTTGGGCAGCATGACGTCGAGGATGATCAGGTCAAACGGAAGCTGCGTGGCTTTCTCGAATCCCTCGTCTCCATTGGCGGCGTAGTCGACAGCGAAACCTTCGTTGCGCAGGCGGTCGCCAACCGTCATTTGCAGCGCTTGTTCATCCTCGACAAATAACACGCTTCCACGCATCCAAACTCACCGCCATTGCGTCCAACTCATTGGGTAGGACGAGTTTCCCTGTGCCCTGGGAGTACGTGTATTCTAGCAGAATTCTTGACACGTTTTCTCGCAGGATGCTAGCCTCGATACAGTAGCACAGCCTCCAACAGGTTCACGGAGGCCACTGATGAATTCAAAGCGCTCCCCAAGCCGCCGATATTTTGTTTGCCTTCTCCTGTTATCGGGCGTATTGGTTCTCGGCATCGTCCAATGGAGTTTCCTCCCTATATTAATTCAGAATGGGCCGGTAGGGAGCACGGCTGTTCTGGAACTGTCAGCAGGCCATACATCGAAATTTGCGGCTCCGTTCAAATGTCTGTTCGGAGATGGGCTGAATCCGTGCCTTGTGCAATCGAGGATCACCGTGCGGAGGATTGCGTCCAGGATCGTTCGTTTGCCGGAAGCCCCGATTTCCGGCCAGGATGATTTTTCCCTCACTCACCGCCCCCTGCGCGCGCCGCCTTCCGCATAACAACAAGCAGGGCTTGGTTCCTGCGGTGATTCCCGTTGAAAATTTCGTACAGACCGAATCGTTCCGGAAAGTGGGCCCGATCTTCTCTTCGTGCCGGGCCTCGAAACGGTATAGTTAGCCGGCGTCGCTTGGGGAACACCGGCTGGCGTGAATATAGTTCTGGTTGCTAGTCGATATTGCGCGGCGATTTTCGATTCAGGAGATCTGATGACCTCAAATCAAATAGGGCCGGCTACGCTTGAGGAATTGCGCCAATTGGATTCCTGCAGTGTGGCAAACGCCATAGAAAAATTCGGGGTGCGCTTGCGCAATTCGGGATTTGCCGATTCCACTGTTCGCTGCATTTTTGAGGATTTCCCTCCCTTGGTCGGCTATGCAGCCACCGTCCGAGTACGAACAGCCGATCCGCCGATGGATGGGGATAGCTATTACTACCGCCTGGACTGGCTGGACCACCTGTTGAGCATCCCGGCTCCCCGGGTCCTCGTAGTAGAAGACATGGATCCCCATCCAGGTCTCGGTTCCTTCGTTGGCGATGTCCACGCCAATATCTTGCGAGTGCTCGGATGCGTTGGCCTGGTGACGAATGGCGCAGTCCGCAATATCGAAGCGGTGCGAGCGATCAAGTTTCAAATGTTTGCCCGTAACCTGTCGGTTTCCCATGCTTTCGCCCACGTTTTCGATTTCGGCGGCAATGTCCAGATCGGGCATATGGCGGTGCGCCCTGGCGATCTGCTGCATGGAGATCTGCATGGAGTGCAGACAATTCCGATCGAGATCGCGCCAAAAGTTCCCGCCGTAGTGCAAAGGATGAGCGGTGAAGAGCGAGAGATCATTGAATTATGCAAGTCCGGCGCCTTCACGCTGGAAAAACTCCGCTCGGACGTAGCCGATCTTAGAACGAAAAGAAAGAATTTCAAACCCTGAGGCAACGATACGAGATCGTGGAGGTTATCCAGTGCGGCGCATCCATAGAACCTTGAGCTTCTTTATCTTCCTGATTTGCTCCACCACTCTCATCGGCTGTGGCGAGGGGCACAAGACGGCCGCCGACGATGTGTCAAATGCTCCCGTAGCCGCTGTCGTGAAAGTGGCGCGAGGAAACATCGCGGACAATCTGGAGATCGCTTCGGAATTTCAGCCATTTCAGGAAGTCGACGTATATGCAAAAGTCTCCGGCTACATCCAAAAACTCTACGTCGACTACGGAACCCACGTGAAGACAGGGCAAATCCTCGCCGTATTGGAAATTCCGGAACTCCAACAACAATTGCAGCAGGATCAAGCCTCTATCCGCCGCAGCGACCAGGAGTTGACGCGCACTCGCGAGGATTTGAATCGCGCGCAATCGGCGTATACCGTCGCGAACCTCACCTATACGCGCCTCGCCGACGTGCAGAAGTCGCGTCCGGAACTTATCTCGCAAGAGGAAATCGACGTCGCAAAGGGGAAGAACCTGGAAGCGGATGCGGACGTGTCCGCGCAGAAAGCGGCGCTTGCCGCGGCCGAGGAGGCATTGCTCGCCGCAAAGGCCACGCTCGGCAAGGATCAGGCAATGTTCGATTACGCGCGCATGACGGCGCCGTTCGACGGCGTGGTGACGCAGATTTATGCCTTTACGGGCGCCCTGCTCCCGGCGGGAACAGCGTCAACCAGTAAGGGCGATTCCGCGCTTTGCCGCCTCTCGCAAAACGATCTTCTGCGCCTCGTGATTCCAGTTCCGGAAAGAGCGGTTTCCAATATTCGCGATGGCCAAACGGTCGCCGTCGACGTTTCCGGGATCAAAAGGACTTTCGACGGCAAGATTGTCCGCTTTTCCGATCAAATCGATATGGCTACGCGAACCATGCATACTGAAGTGGATGTTCCCAATCCTAAATACGAACTGGTTCCCGGAATGTACGCCTCCGTAAAGATTCCGCTCCACTCGGCCGCGAATGTTCTGACCTTGCCTGTCCAGGCAGTCCAAGCCACCGAAGAAGGAAAGGGAATCGTCATGGTTGTCGGGCAGGGGAACAAGATTGAGAGGCGCAACGTGGCTCTGGGGTTGCAATCAGCAAGCGATGTCGAAATCACCTCAGGCCTGCAGGAAAACGAAATGGTTATTTTCGGGAGCCTGGGGCAGTTCAAGCCGGGCGAACTGGTCTCGCCCAAGCCGGTCGAGCCCGCCAAAATGGAGTAGGTGACTTCGATGCCTTCATTTGCTGTGCGACATCCGTATCTGATTATCGTCCTGTGTTTGTTTGTATGTGTGCTCGGGCTGACCAGCGTGGTTCGAATGCCGGTGGACATGTTTCCACCCATTAATATTCCCGTGGTTCTCGTCGCCACTTTCTACAGCGGGATGCCGCCGCAGCAGATCGAAGCGGATATCACGGACACATTTGAGCGTTTCTTCACGCTGGCAAGCGGGGTCGACCACATGGAGTCGAGGTCGATGGCCGGTGTGAGTCTCATCAAAATCTACTTCCAGCCGGGCACGGACGCCGACGCGGACGTCACTCAGGTTTCGAATCTTGCCATGGCGGACCTTCGCCGGCTTCCTCAAGGGACGCTGCCTCCGGTGGTAATGAAAGTGGATGCTTCGAGCCTGCCAGTCTGTTTGATGACGGTCGAAGGAGAAGGGCTGAACGAAACCCAGTTGCATGATTACCTGCAATTTCAGATTCGCAATCAGATTGCGGGAGTGCCGGGGGCCACGGTACCGCCGCCGTACGGCGGCAAGTACCGGCAAATCATGGTGTACGTCGATCCCCTGAAACTGCAGGCGTATCAACTCAGCCCCATGGACGTGGTGCGCGCGACCAATCAGTCCAACCTGATCTTGCCGGCGGGCGACGTGCGGATCGGCCGCATGGACTACAACATTTATACCAATGCCCAGGTCTCCAGCGCGGACGCCCTCAACGGGATTCCCTTGAAAACGCAAGGCGAAAAGTCCGTTTTCGTGTCTGACATTGGCCATGCGGTGGATGGTTCATTTTTGCAGTACAACATCGTGCGGGTGAACGGGCAGAAGTCGGTGTACGTGCCGATCCTGAAGCAAGGCGGCAACACCAACACGATCGTGGTGGTCGACGGCATCAAGGCAGCGATTAAAACGCTGCGTGACATTCCGCAGCAGCTCAAGGCAAACGTGGTGTTCGATCAGTCCCTGTTCGTAAAGGGGGCCATTTCCACGGTACTCCGTGAAGGCGGCATCGGAGTGTTTCTCACCGCAGTGATGATCCTGGTTTTTCTGGGGAGCATGCGCGCAACCGTCGCCGTGTTCCTATCGATTCCCTTGTCTGTGATGATCACATTTTTCATTCTTCATTCGGCGGACAAGACCATCGACAGCATGGTGCTAAGCGGCCTTGCTCTTGCCTTCTCGCGGCTCATCGATGATTCGGTGGTCGTGATTGAGAACGTGTACCGGCACATCGAGATGGGAGAAGATCCCAAGATCGCCGCGGTGAAGGGCGCCAATGAAGTTGCCCTTGCCGTTCTGGCCATCATGTTGGTCGCGGTGGTGGTTTTTTTTCCGGTGACCTTTCTTTTTGGAGTGAGCCAGTACCTGTTCACCGCTCTGGCGCTGGGCGTGGTTTTGGCTTTGTTTGCTTCTTATTTCGATGCGGTTACGGTCGTGCCGCTTTTCTGCGCCTACTTTCTGAAACCGGTTCAGCACGGTGTCGTCGCAGAGGGCCCCGGCCGCTCCTGGGGAGCGCGCTTTCATTCCGGATTCAATGCCTGGTTCGAACGGGTGCTGAACTTCTATGAGAAATGGGTGAACTGGGTTCTCGATCGCCCGCGGCAATTTCTGTTCGGCTTCATGGGCATCTTCCTTTTGAGTTTTCTTTTATTTCCGTTCGTCGGTTTTTCCTTCTTTCCTCGAACCGACGCTGGACAATTCGTCGTGAGTCTCAAGGCCCCGACAGGGACCCGCATCGAACTGACTGAAAAATACGTGAAGCAGGTAGAGGATGTGATCCGTCAAACGGTGCGGCCCGATGATCTGAACACCATCGTATCCAACATTGGTGTGATGCCGGACCTGTCCTCTCTATTCACGCCGAACTCGGGAATGCACACGGCCATTGTCCAAGTGGGCCTCAACGAAGATCATAAGGTGAGCAGCTTCGAGTACATGCAGGTTGTGCGGGACAGGCTTTCCAAGGAATTCCCCCAGCTTCGCATCTATTTTCAATCGGGCGGGCTGGTGGACGCGGTCTTGAATCAGGGCGTGCCTGCCCCCATCGACGTGCAGGTCAGCGGCATGGATCTGAACGCCGATGAAGGCGTGGCGCAGGACTTGGCGCGGCAATTCAAAGCTTTGCCGGGAGTGGCCGACGTTTACATCCCGCAGGACATGGACTATCCCGCGCTGCAAGTGAACGTCAACCGGGCGCGTGCCAGCGAGCTCGGCCTGAGTCCGAAGGAAGTGATCCAGAACCTCATCACGGCGCTCACCTCGGACGTCATGATTGCCCCTAGCTACTGGGTTGATCCCAAGAGCGGCAACAATTATTTCGTGACCGTGAAATATGCAGGGGACCAGCTGCGTTCTCTGGAAGATCTGAAAATGATGCCCCTGCGGTCTCCGGGGTTGAAGCTGCCCACCTATCTGTCACAGGTGGCAGACGTGACACCGATCTTGACTCCGACCGAAGTGGACCACTATCAATTGGAGCGGACCTTTGATATCTACGTATCTCCGTCTGGCGAGGACTTGGGCAAACCGACCTCGGCGATGAGGAAGATCATTGCCCAGACGCATCTGCCTTCCAACCTCCGCGTCGATCTGCGAGGATTGGTCGTTACGATGCAATCGTCATTCCGAAGCTTTGGACTGGGACTTCTGCTGGCGATTCTGCTGGTTTATCTCATTCTGGTGGCTCAGTTTTCATCTTTTATCGATCCTTTTCTGATCGTCTTGGCGGTTCCCACCGGCTTGATTGGAGTGGTCCTGACGTTGGTGTTAACTGGGACTACATTAAACATTCAGTCACTTATGGGCGTGGTTATGCTGCAGGGGATGGTTGTCTCCAACAGCATCTTGATCGTGGATTTTGCGAATGTTTTGCGCCGCGAAGGCCGGACGGTGCGAGTCGCCGTGACTCACGCTTGTCGCATTCGCCTCCGGCCCATTCTGATGACTTCGCTCGCGACGGTCGTGGGCTTGCTACCCATGGCCTTCAAGTTGGAAACCGGCAGCGAGGCCTATGCCCCGTTGGCCAGGGTCATTATCGGCGGTTTGCTCTGTTCGATTATTTTGACGATTTTTGTCGTTCCCGCCGCGTACTTGCTGATCTACCTCCGGCAAGAGACAGGCACTGCGGCCATGGCAGTCGAGGAGACCAACGGATGAAGTGGCATGTAGCGTCTTTCTTATTTTCTTTAGACGATTTTATAGCGAAATGCCGGCCGGATTCGGGAGGTGTACGGTGAAGTATCCATACCTGACCATTGTAGTCTGCCTGTTTGCCTGCGTCCTCGGATTGACCAGCGCCGTTCAAATGCCGGTGGACATGTTTCCGCCCATCAATATTCCAGTCGTTCTGGTCGCCACGTTTTACAACGGCATGCCTCCCCAGCAGATCGAAGCGGATATCACGGACACCTTCGAACGTTTCTTCACATTGGGCAGCGGAATCGACCACATGGAATCCCGGTCCATGGCGGGGGTAAGCCTGATCAAGATCTATTTTCAGCCTGGCACGGACGCGAACGCCGATGTTACGCAAATTTCTAATCTGGCCATGGCCGACCTGCGGAGATTGCCGGAGGGAACCCTGCCGCCGGTGGTGATGAAGGTGGATGCTTCGAGCTTGCCGGTGTGTTTGCTGACCGTGGAGGGGGAAGGGCTGAACGAGACGCAGTTGCATGATTACCTGCAATTTCAGATTCGGAATCAAATAGCGGGGGTGCCCGGGGCCACGGTGCCGCCTCCCTACGGAGGCAAGTACCGGCAGATTATGGTCTACGTGGACCCGCTCAAGTTGCAAGCGCATCAATTGAGCCCCATGGACGTCGTGCGCGCGACAAACGACTCCAACCTGATCTTGCCGGCGGGCGATGTGCGAATCGGCCCGATGGACTACAATATCTACACCAATGCGCAAGTCGCGAGTGCGCAAGCTCTGAATGAACTGCCCGTCAAGACGGAGGGGGAGAAATCGGTTTTCGTCGCAGACGTCGGTCATGCGGTGGACGGTTCGTTTTTGCAGTACAACATCGTTCGTGTCAACGGTCAGAAATCCGTATACGTGCCGATCCTGAAGCAGGGCGGCAACACCAACACGATCGTGGTGGTCGACGGCATCAAAGCAGCGATTAAAACGCTGCGAGACATTCCGCCACAGCTCAACGCGCATGTGGAATTTGATCAGTCGCTCTTCGTGAGAGGCGCCATTTCTACGGTACTGCGGGAAGGCGGCACGGGAATCCTTCTCACGGCAGCCATGATTCTGATCTTTCTGGGAAGTTTCCGCGCCACGGTGGCGGTTTTCCTATCCATCCCGCTGTCGGTTATGATCACGTTCTTCGTTCTCCATTTGGGGAATAAGTCCATTGACAGCATGGTGCTCAGTGGCCTGGCCCTGGCGTTTTCCCGACTCATTGACAACTCGGTTGTGGTGCTGGAGAACATCTACCGTCATATTGAGCATGGCGAAACACCCGAAGTAGCCGCACAGAAGGGGAGAAACGAAGTGGCCCTGGCGGTGTTGGCGATTACCCTGGTTGCTGTAGTGGTCTTCTTCCCCGTGACGTTTCTGTTCGGAGTAAGCCAATACCTGTTTACGGCCTTGGCTCTTGCCGTCGTGCTGGCTTTGTTTGCTTCCTATGTGGTCGCCGTAACCGTGGTTCCGCTGTACTGTTCGAAATATTTGAAGGCCGTTTCCCGGCACGGCGAAGGCGAGCCGGCCTCCGGCAAATCCTGGGGAGTCCGGTTCCATGAAAGGTTTAATGCCAAGTTCGACAAAATGCTGGACAGATATGAGCATTATTTACGAAAAGCGTTGGAAAAGCCGCGCGAAGTTGTTCTTGGATTTATCGGTTTTTTCGTGCTCAGCTTTGCCTTATATCCCCTCGTTGGAGTTGCCTTTTTTCCCAGGACTGACGCCGGCCAATTCGTAATTAACGTCAAAGCTCCCACCGGCACGCGCATCGAAGTGACGGAAGAATACGTTCAGAAGGTGGAGGGGATTGTGCGGCAGGTGGTTCCGCCCAGCGAATTAAACACCATTGTGTCCAATATCGGGGTCATGTCCGATTTGTCATCCTTGTTCACGCCCAATGCCGGCATGCACACCGCGTTCATTCAAGTGGGTTTGAAGGAAGATCACAAGGTCAACAGCTATGCGTATATGGGTCAGGTGCGCCGACGAGTCTCGCAGGAGATTCCGGAATTGCGAACCTATTTCCAATCCGGCGGGTTAGTGGATTCGGTTCTGAATCAGGGGGCGCCGGCGCCGATCGACGTCCAGGTGAGCGGCATGGACCTAATCAACGACAGTCAGATTGCGCAAGACCTGGCGCGGCGGATCAAGGCCCTGCCGGACGTGTCGGATGTATACGTGCCGCAGGATATGGATTATCCGGCGCTTCAGGTCAACGTGAATCGGGAACGAGCAAGCCAACTGGGCTTGAGCCCAAAAGAAGTGCTCGACAATCTCATCACCGCTCTCACTTCGGATGTCATGATCGCTCCCAGCTACTGGGTCGATCCCAAGAATGGAAATAATTACTTCGTTACTGTTCAGTATCCTGAAAATCAAGTGAAATCCCTGGAGGACTTGAAGGCAATGCCGCTTCGTGCGCCCAATCTGAAAATGCCGACGTATTTGAATCAAGTGGCCGATGTGAAGCCGATTCTTACCCCTACCGAGGTGGACCACTATCAACTGGAGAGGACGATCGACATCTATGTTGCCCCGACCGGAGAAGACATCGGACATCCGATGAAGGAAATTTCTCAGATCATCGGTCAGACGCAATTTCCCTCCAATATACGAGCAGACGTGAGAGGTCTTGTGGTGACGATGCAGTCGTCCTTCAAGAGTTTCGGCCTGGGTCTGGTTCTAGCCGTGCTGCTGGTCTACTTGGTCCTGGTGGCTCAATTTTCTTCCTTTATTGATCCCTTCCTGATTGTGCTCGCCATTCCCACGGGACTTATCGGCGTCATTGTGACGCTGGCATTGACGGGCACGACGCTGAACATCCAATCGCTGATGGGAATCGTGATGCTGCAAGGGATGGTCGTATCGAACAGCATCCTGATCGTGGATTTTGCAAATGTGCTCCGCAGCGAAGGCCAAAGCGTGCGCGAGGCGGTGGCGCACGCATGCCGCATCCGATTGCGTCCGATTCTCATGACTTCACTGGCGACCGTGGTCGGACTTTTGCCGATGGCACTCACCCTGGAAACGGGCAGCGAAGCGTACGCGCCGCTCGCTCGGGTGATCATTGGCGGATTGCTCTCTTCCATCATTCTCACGATCTTTGTAGTGCCGGCGGCGTATATGTTGATCTACCGGCGTCGCGAAGCATCGGCTGGCGCTCTGGCCGTAGAGGAGGCGCGCTAATGCGTAGTGTTCGCAAATTGCTACTCTTCATATTTGTCTCCGGCGCTCTTCTCGCCGCCGTCCCCAGCGAGTCGCAAACTCCGCCACCGTACTCAACGTCGGCTCCAGCGCAGCCGCAGACACCGGGTCAAGCTGGACAGCGACTGACGTTGACGGAGGCGGAGAGTATTGCCATACAAAACCATCCGCAGATTCAGGCGGCAGCGCAATTGGCTTCGGCCGCCGCTGCACAGGTGAAGGAAGTTCAATCCCTCTATTATCCGCAGGCGAGCGGTGCTGCCACCGGTACGAAGGCGGAAACCGACAGCCGTATTGCTGCTGGATTCCTGAACAGCCCGGCGGTCTATGACAAGTTTGCCGACGGGATCACCGTGACCCAGCTCGTGACGGACTTTGGCCGGACGCACGAACTCTCCAAGAGTTCGCATTTCCACGCGCAAGCCGAGCAGGAGAACGTTGTCACCACACGCGCCGACGTGCTGCTGCGCGTCAACGTGTCCTACTTCGGCGTCATGAAGGCCCAGTCTGTTCTTCAAGTCGCCGAGGAAACCGTGAAGGCGCGCCAGTTGGTTGTGGATCAGGTCAGCGCGCTGGCCAAGAGCAGCCTCAAATCCGGCTTGGACGTAAGCTTTGCGAACGTGGACCTGGCCAGAGCGCAACTCCTGCTGGTCCAGGCGCAGAACGACTTGCAGTCCTCCTATGCGCAACTTTCCGACGCGCTGGGTTATTCGGATCAGCGGACATTCCAGCTTGTCGACGAACCCTCGCCGGGTTCTCCCCCTCCCGATGTCGCACCGCTTATCGTCGAAGCGTTTCAGAACCGGCCCGAAATCATCAGCCAGGGGCTGGATGTAAAGTCGGCGCAAAGCTACGCCACAGCGGAACGCGATCTCTGGTTTCCCACGATCTCGGCCGCCGGAGTGGCCGGCCTGGTCCCCATTCGGCAAGACCCCTTGCCCAGCCGCTACGCCGCGGCGGGTTTCAACGTCAATGTTCCCATTTTTAATGGACGCCTCTTCAACGCCGAGCACACTGAAGCGACAGCGCGCTCCCACGCGCAGGAGCAATTTCTTCGGGACCTTCAAAACCGCATCGCTCAGGACGTACGCACGTCCTGGCTCAATGTCATCTCCGCCTACCAGCGCCTTTCCCTCACGCAACAACTGCTGGAGCAGACCACGCAGGCTTTCGATCTGGCGAGCGGACGGTACCAACTAGGCTTGAGCTCGATCATAGAACTCAGCCAGGCGCAATTGAATTTGACCGAGGCTCAGGTCGAGCAAGTCAGCGCCCAGTACGACTACGAAAGCCAAACGGCTAATTTGAATTACCAGTTGGGACGGGTGAAGTGACTGAGAATTGCGGCTTCCTGAATGCCATCTCCGCGCTTGACAACCCGATTTCTCACGCCCTATGCTGAGGCCCTTGAAAGTCGCAATCGGTTCCGATCATGCTGGATTTGATTACAAAGAAAAAATCAAAATACTTTTGACTGCGCTTGGGCACGAAGTCCGCGATTTCGGCACATTTAGCACTGAGCCGGTCGACTATCCGCTGTTCATCCGTCCCACGGCGGAAGCGGTGGCGCGCGGCGAGTTCGAGCGAGGCATCGTGCTCGGCGGATCGGGAAACGGCGAAGCGATGGTCGCCAACAAAGTGCGGGGCATCCGCTGCGCGCTTTGCTGGAATCTGGAAACCGCGCGCCTCGCGCGAGAACACAACGATAGCAACGTCATCTCGCTCGGCCAGAGAATGATTCCAGAGGACCTGGCATTGGAAATTGTAAAGGTATGGCTCGTTACACCGTTCGCGGGTGGGCGGCATGTTCGCCGCATTGCCGAGATCGAATAAGACAATCAAGCGCTGCTCGGGGTGGTCATGAAAACATTTTTGAAAATATTCATCGTGATTGTGCTGTGCCTCGTTGCCGTGCTTGCCGTGGGTATTACGGCGACGATTGGATGGCGTCCGTTCATCGGCCCGCGGTCGCGCCCGCTGACCAATCGAGTGTTCGAAAAAACCCCGGAGCGCTGGTCGCGTGGCAAATACATTGTGGAAAGCGAAGCTCCTTGCATGGACTGCCATTCGCCGCGCGATTGGACCAAGCACGACGCTCCAATCCTGCCCGGCATGGAGGGCGCAGGCCAAGATTTTTCGATATTAAAGGGCCTGCCAGGCCATGTGGTGGCGCCCAATATCTCGCCTGATCCCGAGACCGGCTCCGGTACGTGGAGCGATGACGCCCTGGCCAGGGCAATTCGCGAAGGGATCGGACACGACGGCCGCACGTTATTTCCGATGATGCCCTACGAAAGCTATCGGCACATGCCGGACGAGGATCTGGCGTCGGTCATTGTGTATTTGCGTTCGTTGCCTCCCGTTCGAAATTCCCTGCCGAAAACGGAAATCATTTTCCCGGTGAAATATCTAATTCGAAGTACACCTCAGCCGGTCACCGATCCTGTGCCCGCACCCGACGTTTCCGATCCGGTGAAGCGGGGCGCCTTCCTGGTGACCATGGCCAATTGCAGAGATTGCCACACGCCGATCGATGATAAAGGTGCGCCTATTCCGAACATGGATCTGGCGGGCGGTCAGATATTTGAAGGCCCCTGGGGGAGGGTCGCCACTGCGAACCTGACTCCCGATCCGTCAGGCATTCCGTACTATGACGAAGTCTTGTTCTTGCAGGCGATTCGAACCGGATACGTCAAGGCGCGGCCCTTGAATCAGATCATGCCCTGGCACATTTACGGCGGCATGACGGACGACGACTTGAAGGCCATATTCGCCTATTTGAAGACGGTCAAGCCGGTCCATCACGTTGTGGATAATGCCGAGCCGCCGACGATGTGCGTAGTTTGCGGAGCGATGCACGGCGGCGGCGACAAAAATCAGAAGAATTAGCCTGGAGTTTTCACCACGGCTGTTGCGATTAATCGTGGGACGGGCTTCAGCCTGTCTGGTTTGCATACGTAGTTAACGAAAATTAAAACCAGACAGGCTGAAGCCCATCCCACTATTGCCCAATCACAAGCACTGAAAACGTGCCGGGGATTACCGGAGGTCTTGGCCGCGGGTTTTCAGGCGTCGGGGCCGGGCGCGGACCAAGATCCGCGGCCGCAACATATACCCTGCCGGTTTTTCGATCGACAGCCATCGTTCGCGCTCCCGGTTGCGTTTTCACGTTTTCGACGAGCTCATATTGGTCCGGAGATTTCTCGCGGAAAATAGAGAGAGCGCCGTCGGCGCCCGTCGAAAAATAGGCCAGCCCCGTTTTCGGATCGAATTCCGCCGCGTCGACGCCTCCCCCTATCGGGTTGGTGGCGACGATTTTGCCGGAGGTTGCGTCCACCACTGCCATCATGCCGGCGCCACGGCATCCGATAAAAATGCGCGCGTGGGCGCGATCCATATCCATGCTGCTCGGCGCCTGGCAGGGAGCGGTGGGCCATGTTTCCAGCACTTTCAAATCCTTCGCATCGAGTTTCAAGAGAGTGTTGCGATCCTGCATGTTCAGGAAGACGTGCCCGGATTCGTCGGAGGCCAGATGTTCGGTTCTGCCGCCCAGGTTCTCGATGGTGCCGGCGATCGTGCCGGTCTTCGCATCGATAGCGGTGATGCGTTTGCTTCCGCGATCTGCGGTAAAGATTCGTTTTGTTTCGCGATCGTAGATGATTCCGTTCGGGTCATCTCCCACTTTCACTTCACCGATCTTGGCGAGGGTTTTGAGGTCGAAAATCACTACGGAGCCGGGATTGCTTACACTGATGAAGCCGCGTCCAAATTCCGAAGCGATTGCCGCCCCGTGCATGCTCGGTCCGCCCGCGATCTTTCCGATGATGGCTCCCGTATCGAGGTCCAGGACAACGATTTCGGTATCATGCGAAACGTAGAGCCGGCGAGCTTCGCTGTCGGCCGCGACGTAATCCCATCCGCCATCGCCGGGGATCGGAATTTTCTTGATCAGGTGATAGGAGCCCGCGGCGGCCATGACGCTTGCGATTGTGATGAGTAAGACTGAAAATCCCGCAGCAAGCCGGAGGATTCCTGTCACAGTTCCTTTCATTGCAATTTTCCTCGATTGTGGATCAAGAAGCAGGGCCCTGAAAACAATTACGCAAGCAGCGGCATTCTAATCCACCGCGGGAAGTTTGGAAACATCCCAGCCGCCGCCGAGAGCTTTAACCAGGAGAACGGTGGACGTCAAACGCCGCGTCAGAAGGCTCACGGCAGTTCGCTCGTTTGCCAGCGCGGCGCTTTGCGCGGTAATCACGGTCAGGTATGTGTCGAGTCCGCCCTTGTAGCGGTTGGTGGATTGCTCGAGCGCGCGATTCGCGGCCGACACCGCGGCGTCCTGAGTTTTGGCTTCGTCGTCGAGAACTCGAAGATCGGAAAGAGAGTCCTCCACCTCCTGAAAAGAGGTGAGCACCGTCTGCTGATAATCCGCGACCATTTCGTCGTAAGTGGCGATGGCCTGATCGGAAACGGCACGTCTTCGTCCGGCATCAAAAACAGTTTCCACTGCGGACGCGCCGATGGACCAAAGCGCGCTCGGCCCTGTCAGCCAATTTGGAAATTGCTTGCTCTCAAATCCTCCCACGAGGCCCAAAGTGATGGTTGGGAAATAAGCGGCGCGGGCAATTCCCACCTGTTCGTTGGCGGAGGCGATTCTTCTTTCCGCGCCCGCAATATCGGGGCGCCGTTCGAGCAGCTCGGACGGGAGACCGGGAGGAGGCACCGGAGGAATGGCGGGCGACGGAGCGGGGTCCAGGCTGAACGAGGAAGCAGGCTGACCGATAAGGACCGCGACGGCGTGCTCAAATTGGTCGCGCGATGAAGTAATGTCAATGTCCTGGGCGCGCGTTTGTTCGAGCTGCGTTGCCGCCAGGTCCACATCTTCCCGGGAAGCGACGCCGCCCTGAAAACGGCTCTGTGTGAGTTGCAGAGCCTTATCGAAAGCGTCGACATTGGTATCAAACAGCTGCTTCTGCGCATCCAGTCCGCGCAGGGTCAGGTAATCCAGGGCCAGCTCCGCGTGCAGGCTGAGGCGAAGCGTTTCCAAATCCGCGGCCGAGGCTTGCGCCAATTCGCGGCTGGATTGCACAGATCGCCGGATGCTGCCCCACAGGTCCGCTTCGTAGGAGACATCTCCCTCGAGGACCAAGTCCGAATAATTGACGGGAGAAGTCGGGCCGGCCAGCGCCTTATTTAGGGACTCGCGATTCTGGGTCGGCGACACACTGGCCGTAACAAGCGGGAAAAAGGAGGATCGTGTTTGCCGCAGCACGTCGCGCGCTTCCTGAAACCGGTCCACGGCGGCCCGCAGAGATTGATTGGAGACGTTCACTTTTTCTTCCAAAGCATTTAACTGGGGATCCTGAAAAATCTCCCACCAATTTCCTTTTTGCGCCTGATCGCTCGGCTGCGCCGTTTTCCAATTTGCATTTTCCTTATATGCAGGCGGAATTTGCGTCGTGGGCTTTACATACTTCGGACCAACGGAGCAGCCGCCGAGCAAGAGAAATCCCAAGCAAAGAATTGGAAACATTTGCCGGCGAAAGGCATTTCCAAACTCAAATGAGCGCGGAATTCCAATCAGTCCGACCATCACGGTTTCCTCTGTACAGGAGTCGGGGTCTCGGCCACACGGACCAGCGCACCTTCGGTGAGCGAGTCGGAAGGATTCAAGACAACCCATTCATCGCCCTTGAGACCCGCGACGATTTCGATTTCCGTTCCGAAATCCCGGCCCGGCGTAACCGGGATCAATGAAATCGTCTTTCCGTCTTTCACAATCGCCACTTGCAAGCCCGCGGATTTGAAAATGGTCGCATTCACGGGAAGCGTGAATGTGTTCACGGGGGAAGGCAGCTTGAGATGCACTTCGACGTAGCCTCCCGGTTTGAGCAGGCGGGCGGAATTTTCCACGTCGACTTCGGTGAGCAAGGTCCGCGACGTGTTGTCAATGGCTCCGGAACTCCGCACAACGGATCCTTGGAATCGCCGGCCGGGAAATTCGGTGAGAGCCAGCTCCGCGTGCAGCCCCGGCCTGATCTCAGGTGAATCGAATTGCGGGACATTGATATAGACACGCAAAGGGTTCATGGCCGCAATGTGAAACAGTTCGCGCGAAGTGCCCCCGCTGCTGCCGGAATCGATCAGTTGGCCGATGTCGGTATTGCGCGCCGTGATCACCCCGTCGAAGGGAGCATAAACTTTTTCAAAGGATTGCAAATCTTGTAGACGCTTCACATTGGACTGCGCCGACTCGACAGCGGTCTTGCGTGCATCGTAATTTCCCGTGGCATTGTCGACGTCTTGCTGCGCAACAGAATCCGTCTTGAGCAAATCCTTGTAACGAGTGGCGGTGACTTCCGCGAGATTCATGTTGGCCTGGGCCGTGGCCAGGTCCGCGCGCGCCTGCTGCAATTGTTGATCCACTTCCGGCGAATCGATCTCGGCGAGCAGTTGTCCTGCTTTTACATTTGCGCCGATATCCGCGTACCACTTTTTCAAGTAACCGTTGGTCCGCGCAAAAATAGGGGCATCGGTATACGGTTGCATGTCTCCGGGGATGACAATTTCTTGCTGAGGCGCGCCTAGCTTGGGGTGAATGACGGAGACGGTCGGGATCGCCAAATCTTGCGTCTCCTGGGAGAGCTGCGCATTGGCCTTGCGCCGGCCTGAAATCCCCCAGAGAACAACCAAAGCAACGATAATCACCACGAGCAGAAGCATTACGCCGCGGGTCAATTTGCTGCCCGGTGAAGGCGGGCCTCCATGGTTCGCCCGTTCACTGGCTGGCATTTCCGCCTGGTCCCGCTGATTGGAAACAACCTCCATCTGATCCTCCGAAAACGGGTGCGGGCTCTACTTGGAGCCCGCCTGAATATTAGTCGTGACTACTCGCCCGGGATTTCGATTACGGCGGATTGGCCCGGGTCTTCGCGGAATCCGTGAATCAAGCTGTATACCGACGGCACAAACAGGAGTGTCGCGACCGTCGCAAAGATCAGACCGCCGATAACCGCGCGTCCGAGCGGCGCATTCTGCTCGCCGCCTTCGCCGAGGCCAACCGCCATCGGTAACATGCCAATGATCATCGCCATGGCGGTCATGATCACGGGGCGGAAACGAGTAAACCCGGCCTCTTCCGCTGCGTGAATCGGGTCGAGTCCTTCCTGAATCCGCTCTTTTGAAAAACTGACCACCAGAATGCTGTTCGCCGTGGCCACGCCCATGCACATGATCGAGCCGGTCAGCGCGGGCACACTGATCGTAGTGTGCGTCACGAACAACATCCAGACAATTCCTGCTAGAGCCGCCGGCAACGCGGAAATGATGATGAACGGATCGAGCCAGGACTGGAAATTGACGACGATCAGCAGATAAATCAGGAGAATCGCAAATCCCAGCCCGGCCAGCAGGCCGACGAACGAACTGCGCATCGTTTCAATCTGGCCTCGAACAAACATTTGGGAGCCGCGGGGCAAATGGCTGCGATTCCGGTTGACGATAACGTCGATATCGTTGGCGACGCCGCCGAGATCGCGTCCTTGCGTGGATCCAAAAATGTCGATCATGGTCTGGGCGTCATAGTGCGAAACCGTCGCCATTCCCTCGCCTCGGGAGACGGTTCCCAGGTTCGCAAGCTGCTGCCAGGGCGCGTTGCTGCTGCCGCCAGTCACCGGAATGTTCTGGAGGTCCTGCAAGGACTGGAAATCGTACTGCGGCGCCTGAGTGGCGACGAAGTAACTGACGCCGGACTTGGGATCGAGCCAGAAAGACGGCGAAGTCTGAAAGCTGCCGCTCAACGAAACCAGCAGGTTGCCGGCGACATCCTTTTGTGTAAAGCCCGCTTGCAGAGTCTTGGTGCGATCCACGTTGATGTGCAGCTTTGGCTGGTTGAAGGGCTGCTGGATCCGCAAGTCTGCGATTCCGGTGACGGCGCCTAACTGCTTCAACAGATCGTTCGCAAACTCGTGATTGGCCTCGACATCGCGCCCCATGATTTGAATATCGATCGGCGCCGGCAGGCCGAAATTCAGGATCTGGCTGACGATATCCGCGGGAGGGAAGTAAAACATCACGCCCGGGAATTCCCTCGTGAGTTTCAGGCGCAAATCATGAATGTACTTGTCGGTAGGGCCGTGCTTCTCGGACAAGGAAATCATGATGTCGGCGTCTTCCGGTCCGATTGGGGCCGAAGTGCTGTAGGTGTAATTCAGCGCGCTGTAGGGGAGCCCGATATTGTCAATCACGCTTTCAATCTCGTTCGCCGGGATTAGCTCGTGGATCGATCGCTCGACGTCGCTGCAAAGTTCCGCGGTATCTTCAATGCGAGTGGCTGTCGGCGCGCGAACGTGCAGCTTGATTTGCCCCGCATCGACGCTCGGAAAGAAATCCTCGCCAAGCCAGGGGTACAACGCGAACGAACCAACGCAGACCGCCAAGAAGATCAGCGGGAAGATTACACGGTGCGCCAGGCACGTTTGCAGGATCCCCCGGTAAAAGTTCCGTAGTCGTTCGAATTGCAATTCGAAGTGTCCCTGCAAGCGCACCAGTGGATTCCCGCTCGCAAGCGAAGTTTCCGCCGATTCTTCGCCGTGGGCCTTCAGCAGATACCGGGCCATGGTCGGCACGAGCGTGCGCGAGAGCAAATAGGACGCCAGCATCGCGAACACAACAGCTTCCGCCAGAGGAACGAACAAGTACCGCGCCACGCCCGTCAGGAAGAACATGGGCACGAACACGATGCAGATCGAAAGAGTGGATACGAACGCGGGCACGGCGATTTGCTGCGCGCCGTCCAGGATCGCCTGAATAGTTTCTTTTCCCTGGGAGAGGTTGCGATTGATGTTTTCGATTTCCACCGTGGCGTCATCCACCAGAATGCCGACCGCGAGCGCCAGGCCGCCCAGCGTCATGATGTTGATGGTCTGTCCGATGGCGCTCAGGACGATGATCGACGTGAGAATCGAAAGAGGAATCGAAATCGCGATGATCAGCGTGCTGCGCCAGCTTCCCAAAAAAATCAGAATCATGAGCCCGGTGAGGCAGGCGGCAATGATCGCTTCCCGAACGACTCCGTTGATGGAGGCGCGGACAAACAGCGATTGGTCGGCGATCGGGCGGGCCCGAAACTCCGGCGGCAGGCCCGCGAGGACCGTGGGCAACCGCTCTTTGATCCTGTTGATGATGTCCAATGTCGATGTGTTTCCGAGCTTCATGACGGTCATGAGCGCGGCTCTTTGTCCGTCCACTAGGACGATATTCGTCTGCGGAGGATTGCCGTCGCGAACGTGGGCGACATCCCGGACATAAATCGTATTCGAGCCCACCGTCTTGATGGGTAAATCATTCATTTCTTCAACGGTTTGCGGGCTCGCATTCAAGTCGACATCGTCTTCCGTGGAGCCGATTTTTATGGTGCCGGCGGGCAGAATCAGATTTTGATTTCCGATCGCCGTGACGACGTCATTCGGCGAGAGCCCTTTGGCTTGGAGCGCGGGAATATTCAGGTCCACCTGGATTTGGCGCTGCTTGCCTCCGTATGGGTTCGGGAAGACGGCACCCTGCACGGTCGCCAATTGCGAGCGCAGGAAATTCGCCGCCAGGTCATTCAACTGCTGCTCGGAAAGGCCCTTTCCGGAAAGCGCCAGTTGAATAATCGGGACGGACGACGCGTTGTAGGCAAGGATGAAAGGCGGAATCGTTCCCGGGGGATCCTGCCGGACGGCGGATTGCGCGAGCGCCGTGACTTGCGCCATGGCCATATCAATGCGCACGCTGGGATAGAAAAAAATCTTGATGACGCCGAGCCCGTTCAGGGATTGCGATTCGATGTGCTCAACGTCGTTGACCGTCGCGGTGAGTCCGCGCTCGAAGCCGACGACAAGCCGCTGGGAAACATCCTCGGCCGAAAGCCCTGCATACCCATAAACGACGGCGACGATCGGGATATCGATGTTCGGGAAAATATCGATGGGCGTGGTGTACACCGCCAGCGTCCCGAGAATCAGAATCAGCAAGGACATCACCACAAAGGTGTATGGCCTTCGCAGGGCTAGACGAACAATCCACATACAGGCCTCTTAACTCCTTGGCCTAGTCGCGCCAGGCTTTGCCGACACAAGCGCGAAAATCATTGTAAGCGATACCAGCGATTGCATTTTCAGTCCGATTTCCCGCACATGAAATCCGGTCTTCGCTGGCGATTCTGAAGTTTATTGATAGCCTGCGTTTTTCTTTCCCCAACCCGCGTCTCTCGGGGGAAATGCCGAGGCGCGTCTACCGTACTATCTTCAGATGCGAGAGCCTAAACTCCAGTTACAAATTCGTTTCCATATTGCCACTACGCTTGGCGGCTAACTTGCCCGTACGCAGCTTGAAAAAATCGAATCGAAAAAAAGGCCCAGAACCTGGCGGACGTCGCCATCCGATAGCGTCTTAAGGTCCAACAGGTGTTCGAGCAGCAATCCTTGCGATACCGCACCGAGGCAGGCCGAGGCCGCCGGATAGGCAATCGGAATGGTTTTGCCGAGCGCGTTCATGATTTCGGAAAACAGTTGGCTGAACGACGCCCGAATCCGGCGGTGCCTGCTGCGCAGCCGGTTATGCGCCTCGGGGTGGCGCAGGGCAAACAGTTTGAATTCCATGGAGATCAGGACCAGCCGGCGGTCCGTGGCGAGTTCCGCGTAGTGCGTGCGCAGGGCCACGAGTTTTTCGGCAGGATCGGAGTGGCGGCGGAGGGCGCTCGTGAGGGTTTCGATTCGCTCCCGCACCCACTCCTCGAACAGGGCAAAGAAGATGTCTTCCTTGCTTTCGAAGTTGGCGTAAAAAGCGCCCCGGGTGTAGCCGGCGCCGGCGGCGATGTCTTCCAGGCGAGCCGCTTCAAAGCCCTCTTGCGCGAAAATACGTTTGGCGGCGTCCAGCAATTTCCGGCGGGTCGCCCGGGCGCGCTCGGTCTGGCGGGTGCGGGACCGCGCGGGAAGGGGAGGGCGCGCCCGGCCCCTCTTTTTGCCCGCGGGAATCAAGAGTTCTCTCATGCTTGCGCAGCGCTTCCCTTGACAGGATACATGCGTGTATGTATGTTACTTGGGTGTCCCCGGCCACGCAAGCCTTAATTGCAAAATCGGACGGCCCGCCTTGCCTCCCCCTTGGCCAGCGAATACCGGGTGCGGCAGGCACGGCCGGCAAATCCTGAAGAATCGAGCGGTTTCCATGCGAACTTCCTGGTTTCGTTTCGTCTTCATGACGATCGGCATAGTAGCCCCGGCCCTTACCGGCCTGGCGCAGACCGGCCCATTTCAAGGCAGCGCGAATTCGGGCCCTCCCACCGATCAGCCGCTCTCGCTCTCCCTCGACCAAGCCCTGAAGATGGGGCTTCGCTATAACCTCGGCGGGATTACCGCGGAGCAGTCCTCGGAACGCGCGATAGGGGAGAACATCGTCGCGCGGAGCGTGTTGTTCCCGAATTTGTCCGGCGGGGTTCGCGAGAACGTGGAACAAATCGATCTGGCCTCCTTTGGCTTCAAATTTTCGTTTCCTCCGAGCTTGGGGATCCATTTTCCGAGTATCGTGGGGCCGTTCAACTATTTCGATTTGCGAGGCTACCTGACGCAACGCGTCGCCGATCTGCAGGCGATCCACTCTTATCAATCCGCTCGCGAAGCGGAACGAGCGGCCGAGCTTTCCGCGGCGGATGCGCGTGAAATCGTGGTCTACGTGGTGACGGCGGCGTATCTGCAGGTGCTTGCCGAATCGGCGCGGGTCGATTCGGCCAAGGTGCAAGTGGAAAATGCCCAGGCAATTTTCCAGCAGGCGTCGGATCGCTTTACGGCGGGCCTCAGCGCAAAAATTGACATGACGCGAAGCCAGGTTGAGTTGCAAACGCAGCAGCAGAGGCTAACGGCGGAAGAGGCGGATTACGCAAAGCAGAAAATCGCGCTCGCTCGCCTCGTCGGATTGTCGCCCGCACAGCCATTCACCTTGGCGGACAAACTGCCCTATGCGCCGCTCGAAAATATTACGCTTGAGCAGGCGCTCACTTTGGCCACGCAAAACCGTTCCGACCTGAAAGCCGCGGAAGCGTCGCTGCACGCGGCCGAATTCGCACGGAAGGCGGCGGTGGCGGAGCATTATCCGACGCTCGGGATTGTGGCGGATTACGGCGTGATCGGCATAAACCCTGCGAATTCTCACGGAACTTTCGACGTGAGCGGCCAGCTCCTTTTTCCCATCTGGGCGGGAGGGCACACGCACGGCGACATCATCGAAGCGGACGCAACCTTGAAGCAGCGGCGCGCAGAATACGAAAACGTGCGCTCCCGGGTGGAAGCGGATGTCAGAAACGCCTATCTGGATCTCAACGCTGCCGCGGAACTGGTGCGCGTCGCGCAAAGCCGGCGTGAACTTGCGCGCGATGAGCTGATGCAGTCGACGGACCGCTTTTCGTCCGGAGTTGCGGACACGGTCGAAGTAACGCAGGCCCAGGAGGTGGTGGCCAGCGCGGAGTCGGACTACATTGCCAATTTGAACGCCCACAACCTGGCCAAGGCCAGCGTGGCGCGCGCGGTGGGCCAGGCGGAAAAAATCATGCGCGATCTTTTGAGGAGCCAATAACCATGGCGGTTGACCAATTGCAGCAATCCAGTGCGCCCCGGCCCGCCGATCCTGCCGGGAAATCGAATGATCCGAACGAGGCCGGCAGCAATGCCGAGGGCCGGCGCAGGACCCTCTTGTTCGCGGCCATCGTCGGGTGCGTGATTCTTGTGGGAGCTGTTTCCTTCTGGCTGTATTCGCGCGGATACGAATCCACCGACGACGCTCAGGTAGACGGACATCTCAACGGGATCACGGCGCGGATCGACGGCGATGTGAAAGCAGTCCACGTGGAAGAGAATCAGTCCGTGCAAGCGGGAGAGGTTCTTGTGGAGCTTGACCCGCGCGATTACGAAGTCGCTGTGGAACAGGCGCAAGCGCAGCTCCTGAAGGCGCAGGCCGGCGAGCGGGCGGAAAATCCGAATCTCCCGATCACGCAAAGCACTTCGCAGACCAGCGTATCGACAACCAAGTCCGAAGTCGCGAATGCCGAAGCCGCGGTAGCGGCCGCGGAGCGGGACCAATTAGCCGCGCAGTCTCGAGTGCTGGAGGTGGAAGCGAATAACGGCAAGGCCCAGGCCGACGTCGCGCGCTACAAGTCGCTGGTGGACAAAAACGAAGTCTCGCGCTCCGACTACGATCAAGTGGTGGGGACAGCCAAAGCCTTTGCCGCTTCCGTCGATTCCGCGCGCGCATCGGCTGAAGCTGCGCAAAAGGTCGTGGAACAGCGACGGGCGCAACTCGAAGAAGCGCAGAGCATGATGGAGTCCGCCGGGGTGAATGCGCCCAATCAGGTTGCCATTTCCAAGGCGAATTTGCAGTCCAAGCAAGCCGAAGTGCAGTCGATGAAGGCGCAACTCGACCGCGCGCAACTCGATCTCAGCTATTGCAAGATCGTCGCGCCGGTGGCGGGAGTCATCACCAAGCGCACGGTCGAAGCGGGCGAACACGTCAGCAAAGGCCAGCGCCTGGTCACTCTCGCCGACCTGGGCGATTTGTGGGTGACCGCCAACTTCAAGGAAAGCCAGTTGAAACAAATGCATTCCGGCCAATCGGTCACGATTTCCGTGGACGCATTCGACCAGAATTTCGATGGAACCGTCGAAGCCATGCCCGGCTCGACAGGCTCGGTCATCAGCTTGCTTCCTCCAGAGAACGCGACGGGCAACTACGTAAAGGTGGTCCAGCGCTTGCCCGTCCGCATCCGTTTCAAGCCGGGGCAGCAAGGGCTTGACCGCCTGCGGCCGGGAATGTCGGTCGTTCCAAGAGTTTGGTTGAAGTAGCACAGACTTCGTCTGTGGGTTTCCCTTCGATCTTGGCTTGCGCGCACGGCCCAGGCTCGCGAACGAACCCCCACAGACTGAAGTCCGTGCTACAGGAAGAATGGCATGCCGGACACTCTTGAGGCTCCCTGGAAGCCGAGGCATAACCCGTGGCTGATCGCTCTGACGGTCACGCTGGCCACATTCATGGAGGTGCTGGACACCTCCATTGCCAATGTGTCCTTGCCGCATATTGCAGGAAACCTCTCCGCTAGCCAGGTAGAGTCCGCCTGGGTCCTGACGAGCTACCTGGTTTCGAACGCGATCATTCTTCCCATCAGCGCCTGGCTCTCCACAATTATCGGCCGCAAACGCTTCTACATGTCGTGCGTCGCGCTGTTTACGGTCAGCAGTTTCCTATGTGGACTTGCGCCGAGCCTGGGGATGTTGATCTTCTTTCGAATTTTGCAGGGGGTTGGAGGAGGAGGACTGCAGCCTAGCGAGCAGGCCATCCTTGCCGATACGTTTCCCCCGGCCAAGCGGGGCATGGCGTTCGCCGTGTATGCCATGGCCGTCGTGCTCGCGCCGGCCATCGGCCCGACGCTCGGCGGATACATCACGGACAACTACAACTGGCGCTGGATTTTCTACATAAACGTCCCGATCGGCTTGCTGTCGCTGTTTTTGACGAATCGCCTGGTCGAGGACCCGCCGTTCTTGAAACGCGAGCAGAAGAGAAGGAGGGGCATCCGCGCCGACTATGTGGGTCTCGGGCTGATTACCATCGCCATTGCCAGTTTGCAGATCGCGCTCGACAAGGGGCAAGAGTCCGACTGGTTCTCCTCGCGGTGGATTACTTCGCTTGTGATCGTCGCGGCCTACGCTTTCATGGTCTGGATCGTTTGGGAGTGGCACCATCCGAATCCCGTGGTGGACATCCGCCTGTTTAAGAGGCGCAATTTTGCGACGGCGATGTTTTTCAGCTTTACCGTTGGGATCGTGTTGTATGGCACGACCTTCATGATCCCGCAATTCCTTCAGGTGCAATTGGGATATCCGGCGGTGGTAGCCGGGGAGGCGCTGGCCGGCGGCGGTTTTGTAATGCTTTTGGTGTTGCCGTTCGTGGGGACGCTGGTCTCGCGAGTCGACCCGCGCAAGATGATGGCGTTCGGTTTTCTATCGATTTCCGCGGCGATGTATTACATGTCGACCTTGTTCAGCCTGACCATGGATTTCCGCGCGGCATTTTTGATGCGCACGTTACAGATGTTCGGGCTGGCGTTCGTCTTTGTCCCTCAGAATGTGCTTGCGTACGTGGGCATCCCCCGGGAGAAGAATAACCAGATTTCTTCGATGAACAGCTTTATGCGCAACGTCGGCGGAAGCATCGGAATCGCGCTCATTTCGACCTCGATTGCGCGCGTCGCCCAGCGGCGCCGCTTTTCGATGGTCGCGCACACGACGCCCGGGACGCCGGCATACGAAAACCTCGTGGCCGGGCTGACCCAGACTTTCAAAGGGAAAGGAACCGGCGGCGTCGACGCCACGCGGCAGGCTTATGGGCTCGTTTCGAACATCATTGACAGGCAGGCGACGACAATTGCCTACGTCGAAGTGATTTCCATACTGGCTGTCATTATTCTTTGCCTCGTTCCTTTTCTCCTCATCATGAGGAGAAACCGGCCCGCAGTGGGCGAGCAGACCGTAATTCACTAGGATTTCGGTAGCACAGACTTCAGTCTGTGGGTTTTAGACCTTGCAAGAACCAACCCCCATAGACTGAAGTCTGTGCTACTAATTCGGGTATACTGTCGCAGTTCGCAGGCCGAAAAAAAACCGCGCAAGAACAGGAGTTGGGTTGTACCCCTTCATTCACATTGGCCCTTTGACGCTCGGCTCGTATGGCCTTATGGTAGCGATTGGCCTGATTTGCGCATTTTTTATTCTGCGCGCTGATTTTGCGCGCCGCGGAGTTTCCGCCGACGCCGAGGCGATCATCGGCATTACGGGCCTCGCCGGCCTCGCCGGTTCGCGGCTCTATCATTTGCTGGAAAGCCCCGCCGAGTTTTTCGCCGATCCTTGGCCGCAGCTTTTCAGCACGATGGGTTTCGCGTTTGTTGGCGCAATCATCGGCGGATTCTTCGCCCTCTTGATTTTGGCGAAGCGCTTCCGGATGTCGCCGCTGCTGATGCTTGACGCAGCTTCCCCTGCTGCTGCGATCGGTTACGGCATCGGGCGCATCGGCTGCCTGATTTCCGGCGACGGCGATTACGGTATTCCCACGTCGCTGCCCTGGGGAATGAGTTTCCCGAATGGCATCGTGCCTACGACAGAGCGGGTTCATCCCACGCCGATTTACGAATTTCTCGTAGCCATTTTGATTTTCTGGATTCTCTGGCGGCTTGGCGCGCGCGGCTTGAAAACACATGCTCCGAATGGAATCATTTTCTCGGCGTATCTTGTCCTCACCGGGATCGCGCGATTTCTTGTCGAAATCATTCGGATCAATCCGCGCTCGTTCTACGGGCTCACAAACGCGCAGGCGGCGAGCGTGGTTTCGGTCCTCGCGGGCGTGGCCCTGTTCGTTTATCGCCGCAAGGCGCCTCCCTCAAAAGATCCGCGCTTGACGGCTTAAGCCGCCTCGCATACCGTCCCTACAGACGCTGGTAGGACGGGCTTCAGCCTGTCTGCTTTTGACGTTGTTCAAGGACACACAGCAGACAGGCTGAAGCCCGTCCTACTCGAAGCCCAGCCAGGGAAGAGGAGAGTCCAATGCCTCCACGGATTAAAACAACGGGCGTCGGCAGCTATCCTGTCCCCTCCTGGATGGTCGGGAACACCTCGCGCCTGGTTCTCCGCGACGCCGTCATGGCGGTCTTGAAAACGCAAGAACTGGCCGGGCTGGACCTCGTCACCGACGGGGAACTCATGCGATTCGACCCAAGCCATCCGGAAACGAACGGGATGGTGGATTATTTCGCATCGCAAATGGAGGGCATTCGAAAGGAATTCACCCTTTCGGATTTCGACCGGTTCCGAGCCGACCGCGCGCCCGGTTACCGGCTTCTCACGGCGGGTATGGCTGTTGGCAAAATCCAGGAAGGGACGCTCAACCTTCCGAGTGATTACGAGTTCGTGCGCGTTCTGACAAAGTCGCCGCTCAAATTCACCTGCACCGGCCCGCACATGTTGTCCAGAGTCCTTACGAATTGTTATTACAATGACGTGGCTGATCTGGCAATGGATTTGGCGAGGGTTCTTCGCCGCCAGATCGAACTGATCGAGGCGGACGTGGTGCAACTGGACGAGGCTTGCATCGTCGGCTTTCCCCAGGATGCCCCCTGGGCGGCCGAAGCAATCAACCACGCGCTGGATGGCGTTCTGAACGAAAAGGCCGTCCACATCTGTTTTGGGAACTATGGCGGACAGCCGATGCTCAAAGGATTCTGGCGGGATCTCATCCCATTTCTGAATTCACTGCGCGTGGACCATTTGGTGCTGGAGTTTGCCCGGCGCGGTTACGACGAGCTGGCATTTTTTTCCGATCTGGATCCGAAGATCAGCCTGGGGATCGGCCTGGTCGACATCAAGGACAACGAGGTGGAAAGCCCCGAACTGATCGCGTCGCGCATCGAGAATATCGTGAAAACGCTGGGGCCTGACCGGCTTCGGTACGTCCATCCAGATTGCGGGTTCTGGATGTTGCAGCGGAGCGTCGCGGATCGCAAGATGCGCGCGCTCGTCGAGGGAAGGGATTTGTTCGAAGGAAGATTGTGACGGAGCTTCCGGCAATCGGGCGGACGAGGCTGCGGATATGGCTAACTTATCGCTGACGGATGAGGACAAGGCCGGGATTCGGTCGATTTTATTCAATCACCTGGCTGGGATCGTAATCATTCCGACTTTGAAATCCCTTCTCGACCGCAGGGTCTTCGATCTGTTTGGTATTTTGTCGGACCCTGTGGAGCTCGATCGAATCGTGAATCGGACTCATGGCAACCGGGGTTACTTGCGTGTGGCTCTCCGTCTTTTGGCTTCCTGCGGATGGATGGTGGAGCGGGCCGGCAGAAATGGAAGCAATGTAATTTACTCGCTGACGGCCAAGGGCCAGATCGCCGCGAGCGTCGCCTCCAGTCATTGCGGAGAAGTGATCTCCTTCCTCCCCAAGGCAATTTTCCTCGAGGACTTTTTGTTTGGGAAATCCGATGAGGCCATTCTGCATTCCCTCGATGCGCTCGTTCAAAAGGCCAAGGTCCACTGGGGTCTAACGGCTCAAGGGGATTCCTTGGAGGCTGAGGTGTGCCGGCAGGTTCGGCAATATTTCGACGGCGTTCTGGTGGGACCGGCCATGGTGTCGTTGGCTCGAGGCGGAATTTTGGAGAGGCTCGCGCAAGGACAGCTGCAGTTGGATACGCTTCCTGGCAATCACGCGAGCCTTGGCTTGGTGTTTGACTTGCTCATCGCTCAGGGATGGATGGCGCGGGAGCAGAATCGTGTTTGGCTCACGCCCAGTGGATTCTACGCGGCGCACCTCGCAACATCGTACGGTGTAACCGTCTCGTATCTTCCGCTATTCAATGTTCTCGATACGCTTCTTTTTGGGAACCCGCGAATTGCCCGGGTCGATGAAACCGGCTCCGAATTGCTGGTCAATCGGGGAATGAACGTTTGGGGGAGCGGCGGCGCTCATAATACGTATTTCAAAAAAGTGGACGAAATTATCGTGGAGATTTTCAACCGGCCGCTTGAGCAGCAACCGGAAGGCATCTGCGATATGGGGTGTGGAGACGGCTCGCTACTCGAGCATCTGTATTGCGTGATCAAGACCCGAACCGCCCGAGGTTCTGTCCTGGACAAGCATCCCCTGCTGATCGTCGGAGCGGATTTCAATAAGGTGGCCCGCCGGATTACCAAGCAGAGATTTAGAAAGGCCGAGATTCCAACGCATTTCGTCATTCACGGAGATATCAACCGCCCTGCCCTATTGGCGGGAGATATTGAGGCGCTTGGACACGACGTGCACAACCTGCTCCATGTCCGCTCGTTCCTGGACCACAACCGGCCGTACTTGCGGCCGGCGAATTACGTCCGAGGAACGAGGACCGGAGAATCCAGCGGCGCATTTGCCCACCTGGGAGAAGAGATTCCCTGCGATGAACTGGAAGAGAATTTGGTTCGGCACCTTCACAGGTGGGCGCCGTACGTTGGCCGGTTCGGTTTGCTCATCCTCGAGCTTCATACCCTGCCGCCGGAACTTACCGCGGCAAATTTGGCAAAAACGCCCGCGGTGGCCTACGACGGAACGCACGGATTTTCGGATCAGTATCTCGTGGAATTGCCGGTGTTTTTGAAATGCGCCCGCGAAGCCGGATTGCAAACGGACCCGCGGTATCAAAGCAGATTTCCCTCTTCGGATCTAGCCACGGTGAGCATCAATTTCTTTACCGCCGCGGCCCCGTCGAATTGATTCCGTTGAATCCGTCGATTCGGGTGAGGTGAGCTTTGGGCAATGTCCTAATTTGATGGTCTGCGGGTTTAGGAGGGCCGAGGTTCAGCTCGGCCATTCGGGTTGCTTTTGATTACGGGCTTCAGCCCCTGAAGCTTCAAGGGTTAAAACCCTTGATCGAACCACGCTCTTCGTCGGGACTGAAGTCCCGACCTCCCAGTTCACTGCGCGCTCGCATCTTTTGATTTGCTTATGTCCGCTGCATTCTTTCCGGAGGCGTCCACGATTTCAACGGGTCCGTATTTCTCGAGAATCGTCTTGATCTTGCCGGCGTCTCCGACGGCCACCACCTGCATCGTCGCCGGATTGATGTATTTCATGGCCACGCGCTGGACGTCTTCCGCGTTGATTGCCGTGATCTGCGCGGGGTATTTGTCCCAATAATCGGGGGGAAATTTGTACGCCTTTCGCGTGATGGCGTAGCCGATGAGCTGCTGCGGCGATTCGAGGGAAAGCGCGAAGCGCGCGACGACCGAGCGGCGGGCCGCGTCGAGTTCATCGTCCGGCACCTTTTCGTCGCGGATGCGGTTTAGTTCACGCAGAAATTCCGTCATGGCTCCGTCGGTCACTTCGGTGCGCAAGTCGCCGCCCGCGGTCCAGGGCCCGGCATATTTTCGCGCGATCAGATTGCTGTACACGCCGTAGGTGTAGCCTTTTTCTTCGCGCAGATTCAAAAATAACCGGCTCGCCGATCCTGCGCCCAGGACTTCATTCATCACCACCAGCGCCGGATAATCCGGATTGGTCCGATCGATGGCCAGGTTGCCCATCAGCAGCGTGGTTTGCACCGATCCGGGACGGTCGACGAGAAAAATCTTTTCCTTGCTCGCAGGCGGCGGACCGTGAGGAAAATTTACGGGCACTTTCGAACGCTGCCACTCCGCCAGCCATTGGCGCAGCTTTGGAATGAGCGTCTCCGCGTGGACATCGCCGGAGATCGCCAGAATCGTGTTTTGCGGCGCGTAATGCTTGTCATGCCACTCCGCAAGCATCGCCGGCGTCAGGGAATCGAGAGACTCCGGCGTCGCCGAAACGACCGCCGCGGGATACGCTCCGTACAATGCGCGGCTCATGGTTTGATTCGCCAAAAATCCCGGTTGCGAGCGCTGCTGCAACAGGGCGGACTTTGCGCGCGATTGGTATTGCGCCAGTTCATCGGCGGGAAAACTCGGATGGAGGAGGACATCCGCTGTCAGAGCGAACCACTGTTCGAATGTGTCCGACAATCCCGAGGCGGTTACCACGGTTGAGCCGGAGCCGAATCCCGCCGATGCGGAAAGCGACGCGCCCAGGGAATCGATTTGCTCGGCAATTTGTTTGCTCGTGCGCGTTTTTGTCCCTTCGGCCAGCAGGCGCGCTGTCGCACCAGCCAGGCCGGGTTGGCCGGCGGGTTCATACATGGGACCCGCACCGTCGATGTCGAATTGCACGGTGACCAGCGGAAACCGGTGGTCCTCAAGAATCATCAGGTTGATGCCGTTCGGAAGGGTGGTCTCGATCGGACGCGGCAGCTTTATTTTCAGGATGTCTTTCGAAACAGGCGCACGATTCAGCCGCTCGACCTTGCTGGTTGGGATGGACTTGTCGTGTGCGGCTTCACCCTGGCTCCATCCTGTTGCCGACAATGCGGCTGCCAGAAACACTGCTGCAACTGCTCGCGTTGAGAACCTGATATTCATGGTGTGTCTCATCGATTTCCTCTTCATCCTTGTGGGACGAATTCCCCGTCAACTTTATCGAGTCGGCGCGGCTTGCGCTTGCGACTTTGGATTCGTCAATACGACGGTTCTTTCGGTTGCGCCCAGATACTGCCGAGCCACGCGCTGAATGTCGGCGGGGGTAATTTCGCTGTATTTTGCGAGAACGGTGTTGATCAGATCGGGATCGTGAAAGTAAACGGCGTATTGGCCCATAGTTCGCGCGCGACTCATGGTGCTCCTCATGGACTCGGCCTGCTGCAAGCGGTCCTGAATGAGGACTTTTTGCATTTCCGCGGGGGTGACGCCATCGGTCTTGACGCGCTCGAACTCCTCATAAATCAGTTTTTCGACCTCGGTCGCGTCCTGTCCGGGCTTGAGCATGGCAAGCGCTTGAAAGAGAGCCGGCCCGCGCCGGAAATCGACTCCTCCGGCCACTTGCAGAGCCACTGTTTTTTCCTTCACCAGTTTTTGATACAGCCTCGAGGACGGACCGCCAAATAAAATATCGCCAAGCATATCCAGCGCGTAGAAATCCGGTGTATTCGCGGGAACAGTTTTGTAGACGATGTCGAGCCGCGGCAGGCGGGCGAAGGAATCTTCGACCACGGTTCTGCGCTCGGCGGTCTGCGCGGGTTCGGCCATGTCCACGGCAGGAGGAGCGGGCTGCGAGGGAATGTCCTCGAAGTATTTTTTAATCTTGGCAAGGGCTTCGACGGAGCTGAAATCGCCGACCAGAGTCAGGACCGCGTTGTCGGGGGCATAATAGGTTTTGAAAAATTGCGCGACGTCATCGAGGCTCGCCTCGTTCAGATCGGCCATCGAACCCATTGTGGAATGCTTGTACGCAAAATTGTCGTAGGCCAGGTCTTCGAGAATTTCGCTCGTCTTTCCATAGGGCTGGTTGTCCATGCGCAGGCGCCGCTCTTCCTGGACTGTGTTGCGCTGGTTGTCAAGATTCGCCTGCGTGATTCGCAACGCGCGCATGCGGTCGGATTCGAGGAAGAGCGCCATATCGAGCTGATTGGCGGGCACGCGCTCGTAATAATTGGTCGAGTCGTCGCTGGTGGTGCCGTTCACGTCGCCGCCGTTCACGCGCACGAGGATCAGGTGTTCGCCTTTGCCCACGTTCTGCGAGCCCTGGAACATCATGTGTTCAAAGAGATGCGCAAATCCGGTGTGGCCCGGCAGCTCGTTTCGCGATCCGACGTCGTAGGTGACGCAAAGCGATACCGTTGGCGCCGCATGATCTTCCGAGAGCACAACGCGCAAACCGTTCTTCAGCGTGTATTGCTTGATGGGAATTTGTACTTCCTGAGCCGCGGCGGCAGCGGCGGGCCGCGCCGGCAAGTTTCGCGGCGCTGCTGCGATCGTGACGCCTGCGATTCCCAGCGTCAAAGCGAGCCCGGCGATAGTGAGGATTCTGAAACGCTTCATGTCGCACTCCGGTTAAATATATTTCTGGCAGAGCCTCTATCCTACTTTCAATAGACGCCCGCCGACAGCAATTGTTTCTTCCTGTGTCGCAAAACGTGCCTTTGAACCCCCATGTCGCATCAATCGCTTCTCCGAGGTAAACTCTAACGTCCATGGAAACCGCCCCCGGCACCAATGTCATTGAGGTTCAATCCCTGACACGGCGATACGGCCTGCTCGTAGCGGTCGACCATCTGACGTTTTCTGTTGCGTCCGGCGCGACCTTCGGCTTGCTCGGACCGAACGGAGCGGGGAAGAGCACGCTCATCAAAATGCTGACGACGCTGCTGCCTGTCACGGAAGGCACGGCGAAGATCGCCGGCTTTGATTTGGTCGAGCATCCTGAGTCGGTGCGGAAAAAGATCGGGTACGTCTCGCAAATGTTGTCCGCGGACGGCGATCTGACCGGATACGAAAACCTGCTGATTTCCGCGAAGCTTTACGGGATGCCGAGAGCGGAGCGATCCCGCCGGATCGCGCAAGCCCTGGAATTCATGGAACTCGCGAACGTCGGCGGCAAACTCGTGCGGCAATATTCCGGCGGCATGATTCGCCGCCTGGAAATCGCGCAATCCATGTTGCACCGCCCCAGCGTCTTGTTTATGGATGAACCCTCCGTCGGTCTCGATCCTTCCGCAAAACGCTCCGTGTGGGAACGGATCCGCGAACTGCGCCGCGAGTTCGGCACGACCATCCTGATGACCACGCATGACATGGAAGAAGCCGACCATTTGTGCGACATGGTGGCCGTCATGCACCGCGGCGTGCTCGCCGCCATGGACACGCCGGCCGCGCTCAAAGCCCAAGTCGGCGCGGAGGCTTCGCTCGACGATGTATTCATTCATTTCACGGGAGCCACGATTTCCGAGGGAGGCGAACTGAAAGATGTCGCTCGCACACGAATCACATCTCAACGAGTGGGTTGAGTCGTTTCCCGGCGCGAATTACCTGCGCCAAACTCTGGCCGTCGCCGAAGCCGACGTGCGCAAACTCATTCACGATCCCGTCGAACTTTTTACGCGCATGGTGCAGCCCGTCCTCTGGCTGTTGATCTTCGGCCAGGTCTTCAATCGCACGCGGGCGATCCCGACGGGCGGCATCAGCTATCTGGATTTCATGGCGCCCGGAATTCTGGCGCAGAGCGTCTTGTTCGGAGCGATCTTTTATGGAATCTCGCTGATCTGGGAGCGGGACCTGGGTATCGTGCAGAAATTTCTGGTGAGCCCCGCGCCGCGCAGCACACTGGTCCTCGGAAGAGCAATTTCCTCGACGGTGCGCAGCCTGTGCCAGATGGTATTTGTGTATCTGTTGTCTTATATCCTGCACATTCAGCTTCGATTCGGAATTTTCGCGCTGGCCGGCGTTGTGCTGGCGGTGATGCTCGGGTCGGCGATTTTCTCGACGTTCTCGCTGATCGTCGCGTGCCTGGTGAAATCGCGCGAGCGCTTTATGGGAATCGGCCAGGTGCTTACGATGCCGCTATTTTTTGCGAGCAACGCTATCTACCCGCTGACCCTGATGCCGTCGTGGCTGCGGGTTGTGTCCAAGGCGAACCCGCTCTCGTATCAAGTCGATGCCCTGCGAACCTTGATGATCGTGGGCAGCAGCACTACCTTCGGCCTGGGCACGGATTTCCTGATGCAATTCATCGCGTTTGCGGTGCTGGTGGCCGTGGCGACGAAACTCTATCCGACCATCGTCACTTGATTTGAGTAGCACATCTCTAACAAAGTCGGCCGTGTCAAGGGGAATCGAGCGCTGGGAATGAACCTGATTGGGCGCACCCCAAGTATCTCGCTTCCCTGGTTGATTCTCGTGAGGGACCGAGTGGTCTTCGCTGGTGAATTTTTGTGTCCAAGCCAGGCTCGGGCCCCATTGCGTTCCTCAATTCGGTGTACCCACCAAACATCTCTCCGATCATTTCAGACCATGAGGAGTTATTCGATCTCCCCGCAACTCGGGGAGGCGGGTGGCCTCATCAGACTCCCGGTCAATACAGCATGACCACTGTGCTACTCAGGCATTCCCGCATGGGGACACCGTTGTTCTGCCCGCCGGCAGAACTCGGTGTAATCGATCTGGTCGCGCATCATGATCCACAGCCGAATGCCCAGCTTTCGCGCTGTGGCCACCACCGCCTTGCCCAGACCTTTCTGCACCAACTTGCGACGATAAAACTGTTTCAACCGCGCATCCTTGCGTGCCGCCGCTCGCGCCGCTTCCACCCACAACAACCGCAGCAGCGGATTGCCCTGCTTGCTTAAACTTCCGTTCCGCTGTTTGCCGCCGCTGGAGTGTTCGCTGGGAATCATCCCCACGTAACTGGCCACCGCTTTGGCGTTGGGAAATCGCCGCGCGTCTCCCAGGAACACCTCGGTGGCCAGCGCTGTGGTCGGTCCCACGCCCGGGTGGCTCAACAACAACCGTGCCCCGGCTCGCTGCTCGGCCTGCTCCCGCACCGCTTGATCCAGCTGTTGCAGGCGCTGGTTCAGTTCCTGACGCAGCTCCTGCAACTGCTCTCGCCGCGTCGCCGCAAATCCAGCCAGCCCGAGTCCCTTCAGTTCCTGCTGGCCGGCTTGGCTCCACAGTTTGCTGCCGCGCCGCAATCCCTGGCTCAGTGCCAGCCCTTGCAGCCCGTTCTGCGTCATCACCCGCATCCGCACCAACTGGTGCCGGTGCTGCAGCAACGTCCGCAGATCCCTCTGCTCGCTCGTCGGCAGCCAGATCTGCGGAAACCGCTTCTCCACCAACAGCCGCCGAATCAACTCCGCATCGCGCCGGTCGTGTTTTTGCTTCCGCGTCTCCGCTTTGCGAATCGCCGCCGGATGTCCCACTCGGTACTCGATCCCCAACTCCTCCAGCAGCCGCAAAAACCAGAACATCGATCCCGTCGCTTCCAACCCGACCAACACTGGCTTGGGCAACGCGGCGTAAAATTCCCGAACCGCCTCGCCTTCATGCGCCAGCGTCTTTTCGGTCACTTCCCCCGTCTCGATGTCCACCATCGAAATCGTCTGTTGTCGCGCGTGCAAATCGCATCCTATAATTCGCATCTCGGCCTCCTTCGACCCGAGCTCTGCGCGTTGGACAGCACACAGTTTACTCGGATCGTCGTGAGGCCGACTTCGTTATGTCATCAGACTTCAGTCTGTGGGTTTTAGTCCTTGCAAACACTAACCCCCACAGGCTGAAGCCTGTGCCACCAATTCACCACAACAATTTCAGTCCGAACTGCACCTGCCGCGACGAAGTCGAGGTGCTGGTGATCGACCCGTTGAGGCCTGAAGGCGCCGGCGTCGTAGTGACCGTACCGGCATTCAGTCCCTGGGTGTTGAACCCCTGGACATACGTGATCAAGTTTGGCGTGTTGAAATTGGCGCGATTCAGCAGGTTGAAGATTTCCGCGCGGAATTGCAGATTCATCTTTTCGCCGATGCGCGTGTCTTTGAGAACGGAAAAATCCCAAGTGGCGAGGCCGGGGCCGACGAAAGCGTCTCTCCCAACGTTTCCGAAAAACCCGCTATTGCTGGGCGTCGCAGCGAATGCCGCCGGATTGAACCACTCGCCGGGAGTCCCGACGATCACCGGGCCGTTGAAGTTGGGATTGAGGAAAGGCCGCACGGGATTGCGCGTGTCTCCATCGTTCGAAGGGTTGAAAGCCAATTGCGGTGTGAAAGGAAACCCGGATTGCATCGTCACAATGCTGTTGGCAATCCACCCGCTCGCCAGCGCCCCGCCAAAACCGTTCCCATCGCTGAGCCACCGCTTCCCATGTCCGATGGGAAGATCGTAAGTCGCCGTGACGACTCCCACGTTCCGCACGTCGAACGTGCCGGGCCCCCAATCGGCACTCACGTCGTAAGGATTCGCGACCAGCCCCGGCGCGTTCCCCGCGGCAGTGCCGTTGTAGGAGTCACCGTCGTCCAGGACTTTGGACCAAGTGTAGATTCCGCGCAGCGTCAAGCCCTGGCTGAAGCGCCGCTTGAAATCGACTTGCAGAGCATTGTAGGAACTGTCTCCTTCCGACATCCAGGTCCAGGTATTGGCCAGGTGGGTGTTGGGCTTTGCCGGCGCTGCTCCGGTAGCAGTGGGGGCGATAAAGGGTGTGCCCGTGGGGAGAGTGATGGGTACGGTCGTGACAGAGCCGGACGATGAGATTGTATACAAAGTTGTATCGCACTGCGCGGCTGTACAACCGACAGGCTTAGGCGCGTTGTCATCCACGCCGACCAGTTCGTGATAGCCGTGATTACCGACGTAGCCCACGCTGAGCGACGTGTTCGGGGAAATTTCCCGTTCGACGCGCAGCGACCAGGACTCGACAATCGGAGTATGCATGTCTGGCTGCACGCCGCCCGGCACGAGCGTGCCTTCGAACGTCGGCGTGGTTCGCGAGATCGGAAAGTCAATCTTATCGGCTAAGGTTGTTGAGCCTATATTGCAACAGGTTTTGCTGCTGGCAGTAGGGGCGGCGATGGTGAACGAAGGATTAAAGGGCGCGTTTTGATCGGCACGATAGCCGAGCTCATCCTGCAAGTCGTTGTACATCCCGAAGCCGGCGCGGATGACGGTCTTGCTTCCGAACGGGCTCCAGGCCACGCCAAGACGGGGCTGGGGCAGGAAGCCGGAGTGAACCGTGCTCAGGAACGACGTCCCCGTGACCGGAAGGCACAAATTTCCCGTGAGCGACGTGCACTGCGCGATGCCGTTGCTGAGCACGTAGTTAGCGGCTTTACCGTACGCTTCGTTCCACCCGCTGGTGAATTCGTCGCGGAACCCGAGCGAAATCGTGAGCCGGGAACTGAGGCGAATGGTGTCCTCCACAAAGGCAGCGCCCATCGTCGTGCGCCAGCTCTCCGGCGTGGGTGTCGGATCGTATAAGAAACTGGCCGTGCCATACACCAGCGCCTGCAGTCCGGTAAAGTTCAACTGGCCAAATTGGCTGAGGCCAATCAACTCGTTGGACTGCAATCGCTCGAACCAGACACCTACGTTCCATTGATTCCGGCCGTGAACGGCCGAAAGTTGATCCGTGTAGGTAAAAATATTTCGAGCCATGTGCAGGTTGCTGCCGTTGTTGCTCCCCGCCAATCCCAGTTGCGTCGGGGAATTGGAGGCCTGGCTGCCTCCAACGACCACTGCTCCCACGAAAGGCACTCCCGCCAGGAACGGCTGTAAGGCGGCGGCCGGAGTATTGGGAGTAGGCTCGCCGGTGAAATAATATCCCGCGCGAGAGAAGCCGAAGCGGCCTGTGTTCACAAGGGTCGGCGAAAAGACGTGAGTTTCCTGGAGGCTCACGACCTGTTCGCGAAGGGCGACGACGTCCGTGCTGTAGGGATCAAGGGGGGTTGCGGTGGTGCTGCCGCTATCGTCGGCGGTGTAGATCGCGCTGGCAGAGTCGCTTGCGGAAAAAACGTGGTCCAGGCGCGCGGTGCCGAAATCCTCACGAATGGTTTGCAGAGGCGTGTTATAGAAGTTATAGATTCCATCCTTGACGTCATTGGAATCCGTAAAGGAGCTGCTCGCCGGGCCGTTGATCGAATCGTTTGCGGCAACGTACTGAGGGCTGCCGGGGCAAGGAGCCTGGGGCCACAGGTTCATCAGCCCAAGCGCCCCGACGCTGAGTGAAAGCAGCGGGGCTTCCTTGTAGGAATTGCAGTCGGGAATGATGGCTACCGAAGTTTGATTCAGGGACTGCCGGAATCCCTCGTAGTTGGCGAAGAAAAACGTCTTGTCTTTTTGCACCGGTCCGCCGAGGGATGCGCCAAATTGATTGCGCCGGAAAGGAGGAGCTGAGCCCACATCGAAATAGTTGGGCGCGTCGAGCGCGTTGTTGCGCAGAAATTCGTAGAGCGAACCGTGCCAGTTATTCCCTCCCGATTGCGTGACGATAATGACCTGTCCGCCCGGCCTTTTGCCGTATTCCGCGCCGTAGCTGTCGCGCAGGATGTTGAATTCGCGCACCGCGTCGACGCCGAGCAACTGTCCGCTGGCCCCGCCGGGGGTCATATTATTTTCCGCCGCGCCGGTGAACTCGATGCCGTTGAGCAAAAAGAGATTTTGCTGCGGGCGGTTGCCGGAGACGGAAAACATATTGGCGGTGGTTGAATTCGAGACTCCTGCGAGCGCGCCGGTCTTTTCCCAGGTGAAGTTAACCACGCCTGGATTGAGCGTCATGAGCTCGTCGTAGCTTCTTCCATTCAGCGGAAGATCCTTCACTTGCCGCTCGCCAACGAGGCCCGAAATGTCCGCGGCCGTCAAGCTGACGACGGGAGCGTCTGCGATGACCTTGAATTGTTCGGTGACCTGTCCGAGCTTCAACGCCATGTCCACGCTGGCCTCCTGCCCGACGGCCAGGTGAATCCCGCCGCGCACCTGTTCCTGGAAGCCCTGCTTCGTGACGTGCACTTCGTATTCGCCCACGGCGAGTGAGGGCACCCAGTAGCGGCCTGCGTCGTCGGTAAGGGTGTTGCGCGTTTCCTCGGTCTCGACATTTTTTGCCATGACGGCAGCGCCGGACACGGTCGCTCCCGAAGGGTCCGTCACTCTGCCCGAAATAGCGGCGGAGACTTGCGCCCGAGCCGCCGGGGCGCACAGCAGGACAACCGCCAGGCATCCTCCGGCGAGTGCAAACAGGGACCTGGATATGGAAAAGTAAGATGAATGTTTTCCGGGATTGCGGACAAGTTGCCCACCGATACGGCTCATGAAACGTCCCCCCCCCCCTGAATCGCCCTGGCGTGGGCGGCATTTGGATAGTTCCGCTCGATCGCGGCGGAAGCGTGAATGGATGGCTGATTTAATACAATCAGAATCGATATGTCAAATCGACTTAATACGAATAGAAACTATATGGATTGGTATGGCCGTAAGCGAAAAATCGTACGTGCAACCGCTCGGCCAAATCTGGCCGCTTTCGCTTCCACCATTGCCTTGCGATTCGAGCGTCTGAAAGTCGTATGGATATGCGTAATTCGTAGCCGATTTCAGACGATTTGACAGTGAGGCGGAAAAATCCGAAGCTTGGCCCGGCAGAGTAGCATCCCCGGGACGATCGGCAGAAACGAGGGTATTCCATTGGCCACGAAACTTTCGGCAAGAAATCAGATCGAAGGAAAAATTGTAGAGCTCGAAGTGGACGGCGTCATGGCTCACGTGACGGTTCAAGTGGGCAAGAATCTGATTGAAAGCGTCATCACCAGGCGAAGCGCCGACGAAATGAAGCTGAAGGTCGGCGACCGAGTGTCTGCCGTGATCAAATCGACCGAAGTCATGTTGCAAAAAGGCTGATGCTGTAGTCGAGACTCATTTGATTCGCATTGGAAAGGGAATCCCCATGCGCCGTATTTTACCTGCCGCTGTGATTGTTCTTTTGCTTGGATTTTCTGCGTGGGCGCAGCAAGCCGCGCCGCCAAAGCCTTCGACGGGGCCCTCTGATTTCAAGATCAGCGGCGCCGTGACCACGCCTCTCGACCTGATGGTTGCCGACCTCAAGAGCATGCCGCGAAAGACGCTGCGCGTGGACAACGCGCACTCCAAGAAAACGGAAGTATACGAAGGCGTCCTAGTCGAAGATCTACTGCAAAAGGCGGGCGTGCCGCAGGGCGAACAATTGCGCGGACCTGCCATGGCGGCATACGTTCTGGTGGAAGCGGTGGACAACTATCGCGTCATCTTTTCGTTGGCGGAGTTTAATTCCAGTTTCCAGGACTCGGAAATTATCGTGGCGGACACGATGGATGGGGCGCCCATCCCCGCTGCTTTAGGGCCGTTCCGCCTTGTCGCTCCTCACGAAAAGCGTCCGGCGCGGTGGGTGGAAATGGTCAAGTCGCTGACCGTGGTCCGCGTGCCGAATTAGTTCCTATTTCCCACCACTTGCGACGAGGGGAGAATAGCACAGGCTTTTCCGCGGCCCGAGCAAGATCAAAACCCACAGACTGAAGTTTGTGCTACTTACTCGTTCTTAAACACTGCTCCGTCTTTCATCACGAAGGACACTTTGCGCACGGCTTGTATGTCGTCCAGCGGATTTTCCGGTGTGGCGATAATGTCGGCGGCGAGGCCCGGCTTGATCGCGCCGCGCTCTGCGTCGACGCCGAGCAGGCGCGCCGCATTAATCGTCATTGCGCGCAGCGTGTCTTTCGCGGGCACGCCCGCTTCGACCCAGGAATCGACATATTCCGCCGCCTGCGTCCCACGCGTTTCCCCGGGCACGTACACAAATGCGTCAGTGCCGAACGCCATCGTCACGCCAATCTGGTAGGCGCGCTTCAGCCGGTCCACGAACACGGCGTGCATTTCCGGGAAGCCGTCTTCGCGCGCGGCTCTTTCGGTGAAATCCGTTCCGACCAGAACGACGTGATTCTTTTTCGCCAGTTGCAAATCTTCGTTGGTCATCATTTCGCCGTGCTCGATCGAATCGACGCCGGCTTCGGCGGCGTTGCGCGCGCCGGCGCGCGTCCAGCAATGCGCGGCGAGTTTCAAGCCGTCGCGGTGCGCTTCTTCCACCATGAAGCGGATGTCGTCGGCGCTGTAAATATATTTCTGATCGTCGACGACGATCTTGATTACGGTCGCGCCGTAATGAATATTTTCGCGTATGGCCTTGATCATTTCGTCGTGCGTATCGGCGAATGCGTATTCCGGCGTGGCGAGATCGCGCTTTTCGGGCTGCAAATGAAATTGCCCGCCGTACGGCGCGATGATGCGCCCCGCATTGATCATGGTCGGGCCGGGCACGAGGCCGCGCTCGATGGCTTCGCGCAGAGCCGTGTCCGCGTAATTGCCGTTGTTGCCCACGTCGCGCACCGTCGTGAAGCCCGCAGCCAGCATGTCTCTCGCGTTGGCCACGCCTTCAATCGCGCGGTAGGGCGTCGGGTCGAGCAGAGTGGTGATGTAATAACTGTTGCCGTCACGGTCTTTTTTCAGGGTCATGCAGAGATGCGTGTGCGCGTCGAACAGGCCGGGAAGGACCGTCGATCTCGAAAGGTCGATGACTTTTGCGTCCGCGGGAATCGGAATGTTGGCGCCGACGGCTTCAATCTTTTTTCCGCGCACCAGAATGATTTGATTCGTCTCTGTCGTGCCTTTTTCAGGGTCGACTAGTTTGCCGGCCTTGATGGCGGAGACACGCTCCGGCCCCGGCTGCGGGTATTGCGCCGACAGCCAAGGCGCCGTGATTGTTAAAGAGAAGATGGCAATAGTCAGAAAACAAACCGATTTGATTTGCGGGGGCATCGGTGGCTCCTCTTCTATTAAAGAGATGAAACTAACAGAAGTTTGGGGAGGATGGAAAGGCGCAACGAAAGACGGTAGTGTCCCAGTCCAATGTAGCCGCCTCCTACTGAGTTCTGGACGCCAGCCAAGCGATGACATCGCTCGCATTCCGGTCCGGGGGAAAAACCGGGTAGAAGACGTGCTCGATCTCCCCGTCGTGAATCACAAGCGTCAGGCGCTTCAGCAACGTCATCCCGCTGGTCTGAAAGGTCGGCAAGCGCAGGGCCCCAGTAAGTCTGAGATGTTCGTCGGAGAGAATCGGAAACGGCAGTTGCAAACGGTCGGCAACCTCGCGCTGATAGGCGGTGTCTTGGGTTGAAAGGCCGAAGAGACGATTGACGCCAAGAGCTTTCAATTCCGCAAAGTGATCGCGGAAAGAACACGATTGCGGCGTGCATCCTCGAGCGCCGGGGATTAGGTCCCATCCTGGAGGATTTTCGACACCTGGAATTCCAGTGCGGGGATACGCATAGACCACGACCCGGCCTGGCAGCGAAGAGAGGTCAACGGTTGTTCCATCCGTGGCGGGCAAAGGGATGGACGGCACGCGCATTCCTACCAGGTGAGATGCCGCTCCATCATCATTCGGCTTTGGGATCTCTGACCAATCTGGGGCTTCGACGCTGCTCTTCATCGTATTCTGCGTCCGCGAAATTGGGAAATTCAGTGGCGCAGGCTTCAAGCCTGTGGGGGTTGGTTCAAGCTTGATCAACCCTGCTGGTAGCCAAACCCCACAGGCTGAAGCCTGCGCCACTACAGACCTGAGCCGAATTTCACAGCATCTGCCGCAGGACGTAGGGCAGAATGCCGCCGTGACGGTAGTAGTTAACTTCCTCGGGCGTGTCGGCGCGCGCGATGGTCTGAAACACTGTCTGCTTCCCCTGTTTGTCGCGAGCACGAACTTCAACCGTCAAGCCGGGGGCAAGTTTTGAAATGCCTTCAATCGTGAACTCCTCGAACCCGGTAAGGCCGAGCGACTGCGCCGTATCGCCCGCGCGATATTGCAGCGGCAGAACGCCCATGCCGAGCAGATTGCTGCGATGGATGCGCTCGAAGCTTTCCGCGATGACGGCGCGCACGCCGAGGAGCAGAGTGCCTTTTGCCGCCCAGTCGCGCGAAGACCCAGAGCCGTATTCCTTGCCGCCGAGCACGATCAGCGGCACGCCCTCTTTCTGGTATTTCATTGCCGCGTCGTAAATCGACATTTTCTCGCCGTCGGGTTGATGCACGGTCCAGCCGCCCTCGGTGCCTGGCGCAAGCTGGTTGCGCAGGCGAATGTTGGCGAACGTGCCGCGCATCATCACTTCGTGGTTGCCGCGGCGCGCGCCGTAGGAGTTGAAGTCCACAGGCTTGACGCCCTGCTCGATGAGCCACTTTCCGGCCGGGCTGTCGGCGCCAATCGATCCGGCGGGCGAGATGTGGTCGGTGGTGATGCTGTTGCCGAGCATCGCCAGCGCTCGCGCGCTGCGGATGTCGGTGAGCGGCGCCGGCGCCTTCGTAATTTTTTCAAAGAACGGCGGATTCTTGATGTAAGTGGATCGTCGATCCCAAGCGTAAATATCACCCTTTGGCACTTTCAGTCCTTGCCAGCGGGAATCGCCCTGGAACACTTCGCCGTACTCCTTGTGGTACATCGCGGTCGTGACGTTCGCGCGCACGGTGGATTCGATCTCCTGCGGCGAAGGCCAGATATCGCGCAGAAATACGGGCTTGCCAGATTTGTCGTTGCCCAGCGGTTCGGTGGCCATGTCAAAATCCATGCGGCCCGCGAGCGCGTAGGCGACCACCAGCGGCGGCGACGCCAAATAATTCGCGCGCACCAGCGGATGGATGCGGCCTTCGAAGTTCCGATTCCCGCTGAGGACCGAAACCGCGACGAGACTGTTGTCCTTGATGGCCGCGCCAATGTGCTCTTCAAGCGGGCCGCTGTTGCCAATGCAAGTGGTGCAGCCGTAACCGACAAGCTGGAATCCCAGCTCATCGAGATATTTCCCCAGGCCCGCGGCTTTGAGGTAATCGGTGACAACTTTTGAGCCGGGCGCGAGGCTGGTCTTCACCCATGGCTTGCTGTGCAGGCCGCGCTCGATGGCCTTTTTCGCCAGGAGGCCGGCTCCCAGCATCAGGGATGGGTTCGAAGTATTCGTGCAGCTGGTGATCGCGGCGATGACCACCGAACCGTTCGAAAGCTCGAATTTGTCGCCGTTGTTGCGCACGGCGATGTGCTTTTGCGCAGCGCCCTCGAGCGACTTTTCGAACGACGCTTTCGATTGTCGCAGCGGGACGCGGTCCTGCGGGCGCTTCGGGCCGGCCAGCGTGGCTTCGACGGTGGCCAGATCGAGTTCAAGCTTGTCGGTGTAGATCGGGTCCGGCGTGGCATCGGTGCGGAAAATGCCCTGCGCCTTGGTGTATTCCTCGACGAGGCGCACGCGGGTTTCGGTCCGGCCCGTAAAGCGCAAGTACGAAAGAGTTTCGGCATCGACGGGGAAGAAGCCCATGGTCGCGCCATATTCTGGCGCCATGTTGGCGATTGTCGCGCGATCCGGCAGGCTCAGGCTGGAGAGCCCTGTGCCGTAAAACTCGACGAATTTTCCGACCACGCCCTTTTTGCGCAGCATTTCGGTGACGATCAGGACGAGATCGGTCGCGGTTGTGCCTTCGGGCAAACGACCGTGCAGCTTAAAACCGATGACCTCGGGGATCAGCATCGACAAAGGCTGGCCGAGCATCGCGGCTTCTGCTTCGATGCCGCCGACGCCCCAGCCGAAGACGCCGAGGCCGTTCACCATGGTGGTGTGCGAGTCGGTGCCGACGAGAGAATCGGGAAACGCCTGCGTCTTGCCGTCCGCTGTGGCGTCAAACACGACGCGCGCGAGGTATTCGAGGTTCACCTGGTGGCAAATGCCGGTATCCGGGGGAACGACTTTGAAATTATTTAAGGCTTCTTGTCCCCAGCGCAGAAAGGCGTAGCGTTCGACGTTGCGTTGAAATTCGAGTTCCGCGTTGAACGCGAAGGCCATGTCGGACCCGAACTTGTCAACTTGCACCGAGTGGTCAATCACGAGTTCCGCGGGCAGCAGGGGATTGACTTTTTTGGGATCGCCGCCCAGCGTGCGAATCGCTTCGCGCATGGCGGCGAAATCGACAACGGCGGGCACGCCCGTAAAATCCTGCAAAAGTACGCGCGCGGGCATGAAGGAAATTTCCTTCTGTGTCGCGGCGTTCGGATTCCAACCGGCCAGCGCCTCGATGTCTCCGGGATGAACGAATCGGCCGTCCTCCTGGCGCAGAAGATTTTCCAGGAGCACAAGGAGCGAAAAGGGAAGCTTGGAGACATGCCCTATTCCCTTTTTCTCAAGTGCACTCAAACGGAAAATTTCGTAGGATTTGCCGTCAACCCGAAGCGCGTCACGCGTGCCGAATGAATTTTTGGATGCGGGAGCCATACTGACCTTGTTCCTTTCTCGTATGTTGCAGAACTCAATCATAACGCATCCTGATGTTCCGCGCAGCCCGGGAGTCCGCGAAAGGTGACGTCAAGCTGCCTGTGTAAATAGTTTGAGGGTGTGGGTTTTCCAGTCGTCGTTAAAACGACTGAAAATCGCATAGATGATTCGATCCACGCTTTCGACGTTGATGAACACGACCATGGGCCGAGTTCTCCGCCGCACCTCCACAAAGCATCTCTCGATGGCATTGGTGGTACGTAGCTTCCGCCACAGGTGACGTGGAAACTCAAAAAACGTCAGCAGTGCGGGCAGATCCCGCTCTAGGCGCTCCACCAACTTGGAATACTTGGTCCGCCAACGAAACCGAAATCGCTCGAACGCCCTCCGAGCGGCACCTTGGCTCGAGGCTTGATAGATGCGTTGGGCGTCCTGCTTCACGGCGTTGTGGTCGGTTCGGCGCACCGCTTCGCACAGATTTCGCATTTTGTGCACCCAGCAGCGTTGGTGTCGCGCTCGCGGATACACCGCCGGGATCGCTGCAGCCAAGCCTGGACAACCGTCCGTGATCACCAATTGCAACCGTCGACCCTGCAATCCTCGGCGATACAGGTCATTGAGCAATCCTTCCCACCCCGCCTGGCTTTCGTTCTTGGCCCGCACAAACGCCAGCAGCTGACGGCGACCATCGGTGCGCACTCCGTAGGCCACTAACAGCAGCACTTTCTGCGGTCCAAACGCTCGCCGCACTTTCAACCACACGCCGTCCAACAGCAGATAGCACCAATCATCGCCGATCTCCGCGTGGTGGAACTTGGCCACTTCTTCATCCAACACCCGCGTGAGCCGTGAGACCGTCTGCGCGCTCACCGATTCTCCGGTCAAAAGCGATACCACGCGGCCCACTCCCCGCGTCGAGATCCCTCGCAAGAAGGCTTGTCGAATCATCTCACTCACTTCCGGGCTGCGTCTCTCCAGCGCCCGCATCCCGCGCGGCAGAAAGGAACGCAGCCGGGTCCGCGAAACGCGCAAACGAATCGCTCCTAGCGGGGTGACATACTCGCGTTCGTAAAACCCGTTCCGGTAGTCGATGCGCCCCGCTTCGCTCCCAGCTCGCTCATGCCACTTCAGCCCCAGATACTCGGCCATCTGCTGCTGGGAGTCGGTTTCCAGCAGCTTCTGTAGCGTTTCCCGCGTCCGTCCTTGGAAATCGCCCCAGAAGCTTTCTTGCACGTCCCGCACAAACGCTTCAAACCGCTGTGTGTTATTCTTGATCCGCATTAGGGTGTAGGCTCCTTTACCGGAGATTTTGTTGCTCGTCACAACAAAACCTACACCCTCTTTCTTTTTACACACTCAAAATTACGTCACCCCGCGAAACATATTCTTGCATGCGGGATTCGGGTGCGGAGGCTGTTCATAGGAGGTCCGGAGAGCGGAGCGGCAACGCTGTGTCTGTAAGATTTCCTGTTGAAAGTATGGGGAGAAAAAGCAAGGGTGTCTCCAGAACCAACGACCCTAGTGGGGGTCGAAGAGAGGAGACACCCTATGTCTATATCGCCTGTAGGAAGGGTAGCACTGCGGGAGTTGATGGAACAAGCTTGGCAACAGGTGGAAGGGCAAGCGCGGGGGATGCTGAAGAAAGCTGTCGAGGGGCTGCTGGTGGCCGAGCGAGACCGGCGCGTGAGCGAGGCCAAGCAGCGGGGCGAGAAAGTGTACCGTTGGGGCTACACGGTGCGGAAGTGTTGGACGACGCTGTGGGGAAGCCTGGAGCAAGTGCGCGTTCCGCGGCTGCGCGGGCGGGAAGAGATCGGACTGGTGGAACGCTATGAACGGCACGGGTTGGATCAGATGCTGTTCGCGCTGACGGTGGGCGGACTGAGTCAGCGCAAGGTGGTCGGATGGGTGCGGCGGTTTCTGGGCGGGACGCTTTCGCCGGCCACGATCGGAGCGGTGCTGCAGCAAGCGCAACAGCAAGTCGAGCAGCGGCGCAGCGCAGCGATTGTGCCGGGACGTTATCGAGCCATCGTGGTGGACGGAATTTACCTGCGGTATCGGCGGAGTGTTTCGCAGCCAGGACGCAAAGGCGTGCTGCTGGTGGCGGTGGGGGTGCGGGAAGGCGGCGCATTTGAAGTACTGGACTGGCGGGCGGCTTCGGCGGAAACCACCGAGGACTATGAAGAGTTGCTGACACGATTATGGAAACGCGGGTTGGAGAAGGTGGAATTGATCGTGAGTGATGGACTGACCGCGATCGTCAGTGCGGCGCAGATGGTGTATCCAGCAGCTCGGCATCAGCGCTGCCTGGCGCATTGGTTTCGCAACCTGGAAGCGCTGACGCCGCGATTTGCGTGGGTCCAGCGGCGGAAATTCCGGCGGGAGTTCTGGTGGATCTGGGACGCGGAGAACCAAGCGCAGGCACGGGACTGGGCGCGGCGATTCTGCGCGCGCTGGCGGTGTGCCGCGCCGGAGATGGTCGAGAAATTCCAATTCGAGCTGGAAGAGGTGCTGGCGTTTTTCAACTTCCCAGCGCACTGGCGCCATCGGCTGCGCACAACCAACTTGGGCGAAGGCTGGTTCAAACATTTGCGCCGCTATTTGAGCCGCTTCCCCGGATGTCGTAACGCCGAGCACAGCGAGCAGGTTCTCGGTTGCTTCCTGCTCGCAGCAGAATCGATGCATCGATGAGGAGCTTTATGAACCGGAGCACCCCTCAACCTGCTTTCAACAGAAATGCTGGACAGTGCCGCAACGCTCCCAAACTAAACAGATTTCAATTTTGCTGGTAGAATCTGTGATACCATGCCCTGCGATCCTCTCAAAAGGAGACCTTCATGAAAAAATTGATTTTAGCGGTACTGGTTGTTGCATGTGCATTTACCCTTTCCATGTGTACCAGCGCCCAGGATGCTCCTAAAACGCATACCATGACTGGATGCTTGAGGGCTGGTACGGCCCCCGGCTCCTACTTCCTCTCCGATCTCGAAAAGGGACCGAAGACGGTCGGAATTGTGTCGTCGGATGTCAACCTGGCCCCACATGTTGGACACAAGATTGACATCACCGGCACGGCGGTTCCTCCTGCTGACGCTGAGGCCATGAAGGGCGTTGAAAAGGCCCCTCACTATATGAAACTGACGGCCATCAAGATGATTTCACCGACCTGCCCGTAAGGGTTTGCCCTTTCCATTTTTGCGGTCGTCGGTCTGTCCGCAGCACGACGGTCCAAAATGGTTATCACCTTCCGCCTCGTCCCCGGCGGCCCAGCCGTCGGGACGAGGCGTTTGTCTGTATAGCTGTTCCTCTGCAATACGCTTCGGTTAGAATGGCCATGGGCGCGCGCATAGCCGCATGAACATCCTTCTCATCTCCACGTATGAACTTGGCAGGCAGCCGTTTGGTTTGGCTTCACCGGCCGCGTGGCTGCGCGCCCGCGGGCACGATGTTTCCTGCCTCGATTTGACGCGCCAAGCACTCGGCGAAGACGCGATCCGAGCAGCGGATTTGATTTCCTTTTATGTGCCGATGCACACGGCTACGCGGCTTGCGGCTGGCCTCATTCCGAAAATCCGTGAAATGAATAAACGCGCGCACCTTTGCTTTTACGGCCTCTACGCTCCAGTGAATGAGGAATACTTGCGCGGCCTCGGCGTGGGCACGATTCTCGGCGGCGAGTTCGAGGAAGGCCTCACGAGCCTCGCATCGCGCCTGCAATTCGCCGCGGCGAACGGCAACGGCTCCATGAAGCAGACGGAGCCGGTGATTTCACTCGCGCGGCAGAAATTTTTTGTGCCCGACCGCGCGGGCATGCTGGAGCCGGCGAAATATGCGCGCGTGGTCATGCCCGGCGGCGAGCATCGCGTGGCAGGCTCGACCGAGGCGACGCGCGGCTGCAAGCATCTTTGCCGGCACTGTCCGATCGTGCCGGTGTATAACGGCGCATTTCGCGTGGTGGAGCGTGACGTCGTCCTCGAAGATATTCGGCAGCAAGTTGCGGCGGGCGCGCGGCACATCACTTTTGGCGATCCCGATTTCTTCAACGGTCCGGCGCACTCGATTTCGATTGTGGAGGCGGTGCATCGCGAGTTTCCGGTACTCACCTACGACGTTACAATCAAGATCGAACATTTGCGCAAACACGACGCCCTCTTGCCGGGGCTGCGCGATACTGGGTGCCTCTTTGTCACGAGCGCTGTGGAATCGGTGGATGACAGAGTGCTGGAGAAATTTGACAAGGGCCACACGCGCGCCGATTTTCTCGCGGCCGTCGCGCGTTTCCGGGAATTGGGCATGACGCTCTTGCCCACGTTTGTGCCGTTCACGCCATGGACGACATTAAAGGGCTACACGGATTTGCTGGACGTGCTTGCGGAACAAGGTTTGTCCGAAAACGTGGCTCCCATCCAGCTTGCCATTCGACTGCTGATCCCGGCGGGCTCGCGCCTGCTGGAATTGCCCGAGGTGAGCGCGATGGTAGGCCCATTCGATTCTTCAGCGCTTGTGTTTCCCTGGAAACACGAAGACACGCGCGTGGACACATTGGCGCGTGAAATATCGCAGCTCGTGCAGCGCGGCGACAGCCTCAAACTTTCGCGGACGGAAATTTTCTCGCACATTCGCCGGGCGGCGCATTCCGCCGCCGGAAATCGCGCGCCGAATGGCATCGCGCATTCTGTTTTGAAGAGCGCGCCGGTGCCGTATCTCGATGAGCCCTGGTATTGCTGCGCCGAACCGATGGACGATCAGTTCGTGTCCATTGGAAAGGTGAAGGAGACAGTAGCCAAGGCGGATCAATTCGTATGAGGACGATCGTGCCAACTAGTTTTGGCAAGCGTTCGCTGTCTCGCCGCATTTGCTGTAGCCCGGGTCTTCAGACCCGGGGATTTTCCGTCCCGACATCGAAAATTCCCCGCCTCTGAAGAGGCGGCCTACAGCAGTTGGCGCAACAGAACCATTATGAGCAGACTACTGATACTCGCTAGCAAATTGGGTTACCAGACGCGCAGCTTCGCGGAAGCCGCGAAAGCGCTAGGCGTGGATGTCGTCTTTGCGAGCGACCGCTGCCACCAGCTTGAGGACCCGTGGGCGGACGGCGCGATTGCGATTCGCTTCGATGATCCCGAAGATGCGGCGAGGCGCATCGTCAAGCAATCGCTCGTGCGGCCCGTGGACGGATTGATCGCTCTCGGCGACCGGTCGACTTCGACAGCGGCGTACACCGCGCGCGCGCTGGGATTTGCCTACAATACTCCGCAATCCGTGGAAAATTGCCGCAGCAAATTGCGCCAGCGCGAGGTCTTGCGCGATGCGGGACTTCCGGTGCCAAGATTTTTTTCCTTCCGGCTCGACAAGCGCGTGGAGAAAATTCTTCCACGTGTCCAATTTCCATGCGTCGTCAAGCCCCTGCGCCTGGCCGCGAGCCAGGGCGTAATTCGCGCGAATCAGCCGGAAGAATTTCAGGCCGCCGTTGCGCGAATCAGGCAACTGCTGGAATCCCCGGAAGTAAAAGTCACGCATGAACCGGAACTCGACCGCCTGCTTGTAGAACGCTACATTCCCGGAGCGGAAGTGGCCGTCGAGGGATTGCTGACTCGCGGAAAGCTGCGAATTCTCGCGGTGTTCGACAAACCGGACCCGCTTGAAGGGCCGTATTTTGAAGAGACCCTTTATGTCGCGCCCTCGTGCCTGCCGGATGAGATGTACGACCGCGTTCTGGACTGCGCCGAACGCACGGTTCAGGCATTGGGACTCACGCACGGGCCGGTGCACGCGGAGTTTCGCATCAACGACGAAGGCCCGTGGGTGCTGGAAGCGGCGCCGAGGCCCATCGGCGGGCTATGTTCGCGCGCGCTTCGATTCGGTCCACAACGAATTTTCCTCGAAGAACTTCTGGTGCGGCATGCAATGGGCATGCATGGAACTGACCTTGATCGTGAAGACGACGCGTCCGGCGTGATGATGATTCCCGTGCCTAAAACCGGCGTCCTCGAAAAAGTGGAAGGGGAAGAGCAAGCCCGCGCCACGCCCGGGATCGAAGATGTGCAAATCACGGCGCGCCTGCATGATTTCATCGCGGCGTGGCCCGAGGGTGCGACGTATCTCGGGTTCCTCTTCGCGCACGGCAAATCGCCGGCCGAGGTGGAAGCCGCGCTCCGCCACGCGCATAGCCAATTGAAATTTGAGATTGCCGAGCGATTACCCGTGCAGCATCCCGTGACGGGAGCGGTCCAAGGTGCATAGCACTCAGTAGCACAGGCTTCGGCCTGTGGATTTTTCCTCTGCGCAAACTCAAAACCCACAAGCTGAAGCTTGTGCTACTTGTAAGGAACGGACGTTAACCCTTGGCCTTGGGCGGGACGTACCCTTCGGGCAGCTTGGCGCCCTCTCCGAAGAAGTATTGCTCCATCTGCTCTTCCATGATTTTCTGCGACGCGGGGTCAAGTGGGTTTAGCCGGTACTCGTTCACCAGCATCTTGGAGTATTCGATCCACAGCTTCCAGGCTTCCGCCGAGACGCTCTCGTACACGCGCTTGCCCAGTTCTCCCTTCCACGGGATGCGTTCGAGGCCGGGCATATCCTTGTCAAACTTTACGCAATGAACTATGCGCTGGCCGGGCTTTGCAGGCACGCTCGCAGGCACGGGATTTGTCGGGCCACAGGATTCATCCGCCATCTGCTTCCTCCCTCAGGGAACTTAGGCAATCTGTTCCTACCTACGATACTGCAAGACCCAAGGAAAACCAAACTGTGCAGAGACGAGGAAGTAGGCCAGTTATGACCGTTTCTCGGGACTTCGGCAACTCTGAAGCTCGACCCCTAATCTTAGTGCAGTGTGCGAGCAATCCATTAGGCGGCACCAACCCTCGGTCCTAGTCAGAAAGATGACGTTGCCCGCATTTGTTTTGAACTCGACGCGCTCCGTTTTTTTTGAAGACTCTCCGCGCACCTGAAGCCTTTCATCGAGCACTTATTTGGCACGACCCCCAAGGTAGTATAGGATGGGCAACGGCGCGCTGGATCGCTTAAGGTCGTGCGCTTGGGAAGCAAGAATAAACAAGGAGAAATAACGATGAAATTGGGGGAAGCGGCGTTGCTTATCTTTCTGGCCTCGGCGGCGCCCTGGGCCCAAGTCAATGTGGGCGAACAGAAGCCCGAAGCCAGCTTGCCCTTCACCATGACCACGGTGAACACCTTTGAATTGCCCTGGCGGATTGCCTTCCTGCCCGATGGCCGCATGCTGATCACCGAGAAGGTCGGGCCCGTTTGGCTGGTGTCCCCACAGGGACAGAAGATTGCGATGGTGACCAATACTCCCGCAGTCTATTGGCAGGGCCAGAACGGAATGCTGGGCGTCTTCCTCTCGCCCCATTACGCCACCGACCAGAATATCTATCTCACCTATGCCGAACCGGGTGACTACGGCGGCGGCCTGGCACTGGCCCGCGCCAAGCTGAACCTCACCGCCACCACGGCGAAACTGGAAAACTTCGAGGTGCTGTGGCACCAGATGCCCAAGGGCAAGGGCGGCCAAGAAGGCGCGCAGATCGCCTTCTCACCCGATGGCCAGTATCTGTTCCTCACGGTTGGCGACCGCCAGCGCATGACTCCCGCCCAGGATCCAAACCAGCCCGAAGGCAAGATCCTGCGCCTGACGCTTGATGGCAAACCCGCCCCCGGCAATCCCAATTTCGGCAAGACCGGCGCTGCCACCATTCCGCTGATCGATCCGCCGAAGAACACCGAAGCCGCCAAAACCGCGCCGATAGTAAGCACCTATACTTTTCCCGGCCCGAACCTGACACCCGCTGAAACCTGGACCAGCGGCCACCGCACGCCCTATGGCATGGCGTTTTCGCCTGCCGGCGAATTGTGGGAAGTCGAGCATGGCCCGAAGGGCGGAGACAAGCTGAACCTGATCGAGAAGGGCAAGAATTATGGCTGGCCTGTGGTCTCCTTTGGGGACAACTATGACGGGGTGCCCATTCCCAAACCCAACACTCAGCCCGACTTTGCGCTGCCGGCGCTCTACTGGGTGCCGGTGATCGCGCCGGGCAATCTGATGTTCTACACGGGCACCCAGACCTTCCCGCAATGGAACGGGAACGGCTTCGTCAGCGGCCTGGTGACCATGTCGCTCGTCCGCATCGTCTTTGACGGCCATGGCGGCGCCAAAGCCGTCGAGCGCTGGGAGGTGGGTCACCGCATCCGCGATTTGGAAGAAGGCCCCGATGGCTCGCTGTGGATGCTGGAAGACGCCAATCCCGGCGCCCTGATCCACGTGACACCCATGTGATCGCTTCCCGTTAGGCAGCAAGAAGCAAAAAGGGCCGGAGCGATCCGGCCTTTTTGCTTTGCTGGATGCCGCTTGTGTCAGCTCACGTTTCAGAGCGGCTAGATTGAGAGTAAATGGCGAGTGGAGTCAGCCGCAGACTTCAACCGGTCGAGATATCGGCAGTCGTAGGAGTGCGTGGAAAGTCCCGAGAAGTCCCTTCTCGGAATGTGGGAATTGCGAAATTCCCAGTTGACGAGAATCCCGTTTCTCAGGACTTGGCCGTATTGACCGGGCGGATAGGACCATCTCGACAGCTACCCAAGTACGGTCACCTGTTGCGGTGGTGTTTGGTCAACAAACGCTGCGAGTCGCGGCTATCGGGACACATCATTGAAGACTGAGCCCTGACTGGCAATCAATATGAATCGGTCAATGGCGTCTAGCTCTTCCTGGGTGAAGCGGGCTCGGACTAGATTCCTCAACTGTAGAGAAACCCTGGCCCATTCTTCCTTTGATGCACCAAGTTGATTCTTAAAGGCATCTTGCTGTGTACCGTTATTCTGGAAGGTATTTTGTTCCGAGACAAACCTGCGATGAACCGTCTGCATGTGGTCGCGCAATTCACGTTCCGAATTGTACCAACCGTTGCATAGACTACAAGTGAGTCGAGCAACTTGTGGTTGTGCCATGTAGGTTTACCTCCTATATCTTCGCTTGCCTCTTTATACAGTGCGATTTTTATCTTAGGACTTCCCAAACAGGGGGCAAAGGGGATCGATCATTCAGACTGTGGAAAAATATGATGGCTGTGGAAAACATGCAGGTGTACACCTAGGTTTCGTTCGCCAGCGATCATCGAACTGATTCGAAGAGGGCGGCGAATCTTCGATTTAGAGCCACATTCCGATAATCCCGTTTCTCAGGAGTTGGAGCGTACAACACTCCCAGCGGGGATTGACGTGTGAGTGTCACGATGCCCGTGAAAGAATGGCGCGAAGCCTTTTTTAAGCTACTCTGGCTCCGTGACCCGCAGGATAACAGTTAGCGTTTTCATTCTTCTCTTCACGACGGCGTTCCTTTTTGCCGCAGCAAAGGAAACCTCCAGTTGGAAGCGCTACCTCAGTTCCGAATACGGTTTCGAGATTGGCTATCCGGCGGACTGGGAATTTGACTCCGGCTACCAGAACAACTACGGCAAACCGCCTTCGCCTGGCCAGCGCCCCGCCTACGCAGGGGAGACCCGCAACCTATTTGATTTGGAGATGGATGGCCCGGACCAGTCACACGAGGGAGGAGGCGATTTCGAAGACGGAGCGATCATCGACGTCCGTATTACCGGGACCAGTGGCACCGTCGAGGACTGGAACATTGCGCCCAATCGTCCCTGGTATCTCCTGCAATCGACGCCGCCCGATTGGCTCAAACTTCATTCGTCTATTGGCAGTGGCGACGGCGTCCAAAGGGTGGCCGTCGATACGAACGGATTTACGGGCGCGATCGAGGTGGTTTGCACTGGTTCCAATCCGTGCAAACTCTTCGAGGAAGCGGGCGGCGCTTATCGAACCCTTCCCAGCGGGCGGGTCCTGCTCGTCAGTTGGGATCGAATGACCGGCGGCAACGATTTCTCTTACCAAAAGTTTTTCCTGCCCATGCTCTCCAGCTTCAAATTGCCCAAGTGAGCAGATTTACGTTAGAGCTAAGAATCCCAGTCTCCGATAATGCAGAGCATTTTTAGGTCGGCGGCGTGGCGACAGTAGGCGTAAGCAGAGAGGAAACGTGATCGGAGCCGCGCCGGTGAGCTAAAAATGTATTGGACTAAACCGCTGCAAGGTGCGTGTGCTATGGGTTTTGATTGGTGAGTGGGAGGCGATGACCAGAGAACAGGCCGTAGATAATGATTGGAACGAGCATGGTGCGCTGTACTGCGGGGGCTTCGGCGGTCTTGTACAGGGCAAAATGCGGGGTGCTTGGCTGACCGCAAAGGGTTCTGAATGCCGTAGGACAACACCCCTGCTTGGACTCGAGGACCTCGAGTTTTTGGAGAGAGCGAGTTGGATGGGCACACGAACGATCATGAAGTGTCATGGATGGCCGGCGAAGAACGAACCTCGGCCAGAATCGTAACCGTGATCATGCGGCCTCGATGGCAAACGGGACATTCCCGCAGAGAGCGACCCGTGAGTCTCTCATATCGATCACGATAGTCCTCTGGTGTCGCGGGCTCGGAAGAACTCTCCTTTGGAGGAGCCATACCGAGGAGCTGGCGGCACCGCTCCAACTTCTTTTTCCGGTGTCGATTGCCAAGGAACCCGTAGTAGCGAATGCGGTGGAACCCACTCGGTAGAACGTGGAGTAAAAACCGCCGGATGAACTCGTCCGCCGTGAGGGTCATGGTTTTCCGCTGATTGTTCTCGCGGTAGTCTCTCCAATTAAATTTCACTTGGCCATCTTCGATGTCGACGAGCCGATGATTGGAAATGGCGACGCGGTGCGTGTAGCGGCCGACATAGTCCACCACTTGCTGTGGCCCGGCGAAAGGTGGCTTGGCGTAGACGACCCATTCCACGTTTCGCACCAAATCAAGATGATGGGTGAAAGCCTGTCGATCTTGGAGTGCCTGAAGCGAAGAGAAGAACTGCAACTTGCCGACGTCGAAGGCTTGCTGTAAGTACGTCAAGAACAATCGGCGGAACAACCGGGAGAGCACCCGTACCGGCAAGAAAAAGTCGGGGCGGCAGCAGATCCACCGAGCACCATCCGGTGAAATCCCGCCGCCCGGGACGACACAATGCAGATGAGGATGGTAAAGCAGGTTCTGTCCCCAACTGTGAAGTACGGCGAAAAAGCCGATCTCTGCGCCCAGATGTTTGGGATCGGCAGCGATCGTGGACAAGGTCTCGGCCGTGGCTCGGAATAGAATGCCGTAGACGAGATCTTTGTTCTGGTAAGCGAGGGCAGCGATCTGTTCGGGAACGGTGAAGACGACATGAAAATACTGCGTTTTGAGAATTTCGGATGTTCGTTTTTCAATCCACTGGGCACGAGCGAGCGACTGACATTTTGGGCAATGACGGTCTCGACAGGAGTTATAGCAGGGCCGCTCGTGATTACAGCAGTCGCACTGCTCGAGATGACCGCCGAGAGCGGCAGTGCGGCACACCTGGATCGCGGTCATGACGCGCCGCTGTGCAGAGGATAGCGACGGACCATGCTGTTGACGATAGGCGTCGGCGTAGCGGCGGAAGACGTCCGCCACTTCCAGCTTCGGGCGATCCATGAGGGCCGATGGTTAGAAATGCTGGGGTGGAGTGGGTTTGACCTCCCTGGAAACAGGGCGAGGCAGCAAATCCAGTGGGCTCGATGTCGAGCACACCTTGCTGGTCGCGATGCGGAGATATTTTGCTGTGGTCGCCAGGCTGCGATGGCCGAGCAGCAGTTGGATGGTGCGAATGTCGGTGCCCGATTCCAGCAAGTGAACCGCAAAGGCGTGACGCAGTGAATGCGGTGTGATCGGTTTAGGGATTTTGCAGGTACGTCTGGCGTGTCGACACTGCAACGCAACGGCATTCGTCGTAATATGCCCACCCGACTTGTCGCCTGGAAAGAGCCAGTGCTCAGGCCTCTCCACTCGCCACCAGTCCCGCAGGATCTCTAACAGCTTCGGGGAGAGCATCACGTAGCGATCTTTCTGTCCTTTGCCTTGCTCGACACGCAAGACCATGCGCTTGCTGTCGATCGCAGCAGGTGTGAGAGCAACGGCCTCGGAGATGCGCAGACCTGCTGCGTAGCACACGGTCAGAATCGCGCGATGTTTCCTGCTGGTGACACAGGCAAGGAACTGAAGGACTTCCTCTGGGCTAAGAACAACGGGCAATGTCTGAGGTTTTTTCGGAACCGGAAGAATGTCTTTAAAGGACCAGTCCTTCTTCAGGGTGACCCCATAGAGGAAGCGCAGCGCCGAGATCGCAACCAGGATCGAAATGGGGGCCAACTTCTTTTCGTTCATCAAGTAGATTCGATAGGCCCGAATCTGTTCAGGTCCCAACAGTTCTGGTGACTTTTTGAAGTGGCGTGCGAATAGCGAGACTTGCCGGACGTAAGAGTCCTGGGTGCACTTAGACAGGTTCCGAATCTGCATGTCCTCAATCATCCGTTGTCGAAGAGATGTCATGGAAAGCTCCTTTGGACTAAACCGCTTCGCGGTATTTGGTAGCGCCGCAACCGTGTTGCCTGAACGGATCACGCGCACTCTTATTCCGGTTTAAAGGTTTTCCTCCTTCTGTAGGTTCCTTTGCGAAAACATGAAGTCGCTGCTTGCAGCGCATTCCACTTCGCAAAGGAGCTTTCCATGACATCTCTTCGACAACGAATGATTGAGGACATGCAGATTCGGAACCTGTCTAAGTGCACCCAGGACTCTTACGTCCGGCAAGTCTCGCTATTCGCACGCCACTTCAAAAAGTCACCAGAACTGTTGGGACCTGAACAGATTCGGGCCTATCGAATCTACTTGATGAACGAAAAGAAGTTGGCCCCCATTTCGATCCTGGTTGCGATCTCGGCGCTGCGCTTCCTCTATGGGGTCACCCTGAAGAAGGACTGGTCCTTTAAAGACATTCTTCCGGTTCCGAAAAAACCTCAGACATTGCCCGTTGTTCTTAGCCCAGAGGAAGTCCTTCAGTTCCTTGCCTGTGTCACCAGCAGGAAACATCGCGCGATTCTGACCGTGTGCTACGCAGCAGGTCTGCGCATCTCCGAGGCCGTTGCTCTCACACCTGCTGCGATCGACAGCAAGCGCATGGTCTTGCGTGTCGAGCAAGGCAAAGGACAGAAAGATCGCTACGTGATGCTCTCCCCGAAGCTGTTAGAGATCCTGCGGGACTGGTGGCGAGTGGAGAGGCCTGAGCACTGGCTCTTTCCAGGCGACAAGTCGGGTGGGCATATTACGACGAATGCCGTTGCGTTGCAGTGTCGACACGCCAGACGTACCTGCAAAATCCCTAAACCGATCACACCGCATTCACTGCGTCACGCCTTTGCGGTTCACTTGCTGGAATCGGGCACCGACATTCGCACCATCCAACTGCTGCTCGGCCATCGCAGCCTGGCGACCACAGCAAAATATCTCCGCATCGCGACCAGCAAGGTGTGCTCGACATCGAGCCCACTGGATTTGCTGCCTCGCCCTGTTTCCAGGGAGGTCAAACCCACTCCACCCCAGCATTTCTAACCATCGGCCCTCATGGATCGCCCGAAGCTGGAAGTGGCGGACGTCTTCCGCCGCTACGCCGACGCCTATCGTCAACAGCATGGTCCGTCGCTATCCTCTGCACAGCGGCGCGTCATGACCGCGATCCAGGTGTGCCGCACTGCCGCTCTCGGCGGTCATCTCGAGCAGTGCGACTGCTGTAATCACGAGCGGCCCTGCTATAACTCCTGTCGAGACCGTCATTGCCCAAAATGTCAGTCGCTCGCTCGTGCCCAGTGGATTGAAAAACGAACATCCGAAATTCTCAAAACGCAGTATTTTCATGTCGTCTTCACCGTTCCCGAACAGATCGCTGCCCTCGCTTACCAGAACAAAGATCTCGTCTACGGCATTCTATTCCGAGCCACGGCCGAGACCTTGTCCACGATCGCTGCCGATCCCAAACATCTGGGCGCAGAGATCGGCTTTTTCGCCGTACTTCACAGTTGGGGACAGAACCTGCTTTACCATCCTCATCTGCATTGTGTCGTCCCGGGCGGCGGGATTTCACCGGATGGTGCTCGGTGGATCTGCTGCCGCCCCGACTTTTTCTTGCCGGTACGGGTGCTCTCCCGGTTGTTCCGCCGATTGTTCTTGACGTACTTACAGCAAGCCTTCGACGTCGGCAAGTTGCAGTTCTTCTCTTCGCTTCAGGCACTCCAAGATCGACAGGCTTTCACCCATCATCTTGATTTGGTGCGAAACGTGGAATGGGTCGTCTACGCCAAGCCACCTTTCGCCGGGCCACAGCAAGTGGTGGACTATGTCGGCCGCTACACGCACCGCGTCGCCATTTCCAATCATCGGCTCGTCGACATCGAAGATGGCCAAGTGAAATTTAATTGGAGAGACTACCGCGAGAACAATCAGCGGAAAACCATGACCCTCACGGCGGACGAGTTCATCCGGCGGTTTTTGCTCCACGTTCTACCGAGTGGGTTCCACCGCATTCGCTACTACGGGTTCCTTGGCAATCGACACCGGAAAAAGAAGTTGGAGCGGTGCCGCCAGCTCCTCGGTATGGCTCCTCCAAAGGAGAGTTCTTCCGAGCCCGCGACACCAGAGGACTATCGTGATCGATATGAGAGACTCACGGGTCGCTCTCTGCGGGAATGTCCCGTTTGCCATCGAGGCCGCATGATCACGGTTACGATTCTGGCCGAGGTTCGTTCTTCGCCGGCCATCCATGACACTTCATGATCGTTCGTGTGCGAATCCAACTCGCTCTCTCCAAAAACTCGAGGCCCTCGAGTCCAAGCAGGGGTGTTGTCCTACGGCATTCAGAACCCTTTGCGGTCAGCCAAGCACCCCGCATTTTGCCCTGTACAAGACCGCCGAAGCCCCCGCAGTACAGCGCACCATGCTCGTTCCAATCATTATCTACGGCCTGTTCTCTGGTCATCGCCTCCCACTCACCAATCAAAACCCATAGCACACGCACCTTGCAGCGGTTTAGTCCAATACATTTTTAGCTCACCGGCGCGGCTCCGATCACGTTTCCTCTCTGCTTACGCCTACTGTCGCCACGCCGCCGACCTAAAAATGCTCTGCATTGCGAAGTGGAATGCGCTGCAAGCAGCGACTTCATGTTTTCGCAAAGGAACCTACAGAAGGAGGAAAACCTTTAAACCGGAATAAGAGTGCGCGTGATCCGTTCAGGCAACACGGTTGCGGCGCTACCAAATACCGCGAAGCGGTTTAGTCCAATCCCGTTTATCAGGACTTGGCACGCGGATAGCCGCTGGGTTTACATTCGAAGCCCATATGTTTGACACACGCTATGCGGATTTTGCTTTTGGCCGAATTCCTTGAGATTGGCCTGTGACACGCTCTATCGTTGCGATTAGTTCCTCTGCGGATGTGGATTTTGAGACGAAAGCATCTGCGCCGACCTCGCTGGCGGTCGTTGGGACATCGTGAATACTATAAAAAATAATCTTGGTCGATGGTGCGATCCGCCGTATTTCTGTAGCGGCTTCAAAGCCGTTCATTACAGGCATTGAGAGGTCGAGAATGACAATGTCAGGCGAAAGGTTCCGAACTTTGGCAATCGTCTCTCGACCATTCTCAGCATCCCCACAAATCACCCATTCGTGCTTGTCCCTCAGGAAGGTCCGCACCCCAATGTGCACTATCTCGTGATCGTCCGCAATTAAGAGACGCAGTGGCATACTTCATCCTTCCGAAGAAACCCATTCTATTTTGGAGACATACGCACGGGAATACTGCGAACCCTGTATTAACTCAGCTTTGAGCACCTACAGACTCAGCTCCAGCAGAAACTGTCGCTTGGAATCCCATCAGGCGATCCGGTAGAGCCGACAGGAATTAGCGCAAAGTTTCCAAGTCCTGTCGGCTTATCGTCATGTGGGAAACCCTAATTCCCAGTTGACGATAATGCAGAGCATTTTTAGGTCGGCGGCGTGGCGACAGTAGGCGTAAGCAGAGAGGAAACGTGATCGGAGCCGCGCCGGTGAGCTAAAAATGTATTGGACTAAACCGCTGCAAGGTGCGTGTGCTATGGGTTTTGATTGGTGAGTGGGAGGCGATGACCAGAGAACAGGCCGTAGATAATGATTGGAACGAGCATGGTGCGCTGTACTGCGGGGGCTTCGGCGGTCTTGTACAGGGCAAAATGCGGGGTGCTTGGCTGACCGCAAAGGGTTCTGAATGCCGTAGGACAACACTCCTGCTTGGACTCGAGGGCCTCGAGTTTTTGGAGAGAGCGAGTTGGATTCGCACACGAACGATCATGAAGTGTCCTGGAGGGCCGGCGAAGAACGAACCTCGGCCAGAATCGTAACCGTGATCATGCGGCCTCGATGGCAAACGGGACATTCCCGCAGAGAGCGACCCGTGAGTCTCTCATATCGATCACGATAGTCCTCTGGTGTCGCGGGCTCGGAAGAACTCTCCTTTGGAGGAGCCATACCGAGGAGCTGGCGGCACCGCTCCAACTTCTTTTTCCGGTGTCGATTGCCAAGGAACCCGTAGTAGCGAATGCGGTGGAACCCACTCGGTAGAACGTGGAGTAAAAACCGCCGGATGAACTCGTCCGCCGAGAGGGTCATGGTTTTCCGCTGATTGTTCTCGCGGTAGTCTCTCCAATTAAATTTCACTTGGCCCTCTTCGATGTCAACGATTCGATGATTGGAAATGGCGACCCGGTGCGTGTAACGGCCGACATAGTCCACCACTTGCTGTGGCCCGGCGAAGGGCGGCTTGGCGTAGACGACCCAATCCACGTCTCGCACCAAATCGAGATGACGGGTGAACGCCTGGGGATCTTGCAGTGCTTGGAGTGAAGAGAAGAAGTGCAACTTGCCGACGTCGAAGGCTTGCTGTAAGTACTTCAAGAACAATCGGCGGAACAGCCGGGAGAGCACCCGTACCGGCAAGAAGAAGCGAGGGCGGCAGGAGATCCAGCGGGTACCATCCGGTGAAATCCCGCCGCCTGGAACGACACAATGCAGATGAGGATGGTAAAGCAGGTTCTGTCCCCAACTGTGAAGTACGGCGAAAAAGCCGATCTCTGCGCCCAGATGTTTGGGATCGGCAGCGATCGTGGACAAGGTCTCGGCAGTGGCTCGGAACAGAATGCCGTAGACCAGATCTTTGTTCTGGTAAGCGATGGCAGCGATCTGTTCGGGAATCGTGAAGACGACATGAAAATAGTGTGTGTGGAGAACTTCGGACTTTCGTTTTTCAATCCACTGGGCACGAGCCAGCGACTGGCACTTTGGACAGTGGCGGTCACCGCAGCTGTCGTAGCAGGGCCGCTCGTGATTACAGCAGTCGCAGCGCTCGAGATGACCGCCCAGAGCTGCGGTGCGGCACACCTGGATCGCGGTCATGACGCGCCGCTGTGCAGAGGATAGCGACGGACCATGCTGTTGACGATAGGCTTCGCCGTAGCGGCGGAAGATGTCCGCCACTTCCAGCTTCGGGCGATCCATGAGGGTCGATGGTTAGAAATGCTGGGGTGGAGTGGGCTGGACCTCCATCGAGACAGGGCGAGGCAGCAAATCCAGTGGGCTCGATGTCGAGCACACCTTGCTGGTCGCGATGCGGAGATATTTTGCTGTGGTCGCCAGGCTGCGATGGCCGAGCAGCAGTTGGATGGTGCGAATGTCGGTGCCCGATTCCAGCAAGTGAACCGCAAAGGCGTGACGCAGTGAATGCGGTGTGATCGGTTTAGGGATTTTGCAGGTACGTCTGGCGTGTCGACACTGCAACGCAACGGCATTCGTCGTAATATGCCCACCCGACTTGTCGCCTGGAAAGAGCCAGTGCTCAGGCCTCTCCACTCGCCACCAGTCCCGCAGGATCTCTAACAGCTTCGGGGAGAGCATCACGTAGCGATCTTTCTGTCCTTTGCCTTGCTCGACACGCAAGACCATGCGCTTGCTGTCGATCGCAGCAGGTGTGAGAGCAACGGCCTCGGAGATGCGCAGACCTGCTGCGTAGCACACGGTCAGAATCGCGCGATGTTTCCTGCTGGTGACACAGGCAAGGAACTGAAGGACTTCCTCTGGGCTAAGAACAACGGGCAATGTCTGAGGTTTTTTCGGAACCGGAAGAATGTCTTTAAAGGACCAGTCCTTCTTCAGGGTGACCCCATAGAGGAAGCGCAGCGCCGAGATCGCAACCAGGATCGAAATGGGGGCCAACTTCTTTTCGTTCATCAAGTAGATTCGATAGGCCCGAATCTGTTCAGGTCCCAACAGTTCTGGTGACTTTTTGAAGTGGCGTGCGAATAGCGAGACTTGCCGGACGTAAGAGTCCTGGGTGCACTTAGACAGGTTCCGAATCTGCATGTCCTCAATCATCCGTTGTCGAAGAGATGTCATGGAAAGCTCCTTTGCGAAGTGGAATGCGCTGCAAGCAGCGACTTCATGTTTTCGCAAAGGAACCTACAGAAGGAGGAAAACCTTTAAACCGGAATAAGAGTGCGCGTGATCCGTTCAGGCAACACGGTTGCGGCGCTACCAAATACCGCGAAGCGGTTTAGTCCAAAGCCGTTTGAAGGAAGACGCTGGCGTTTGCGGCGGATGCGGGCTAATGGCTATGGGAATTCAATCTTTTCGCCCATCTGTAAGTTATTGGTTTTGCGGTACTTAGAAAATGAGCATGCGCGAGAACCGCAATTCGATGCGTTACGCTGGGGCATGACGTGCGGAGCATAGCACGCGAAGCGTCCGCCGCGCCAGCGGCTTCGTTCAAACGGGGATTATCGGAATGTGGCAAGTCCCTTCCGAGGGCAAAAAGCCACATTCCGAAGAGAGGCCTTCTCCGGACTTGGCGCTTTATCTGATTTTGTATCCAACCAATGCAGAGCATTTTTAGGTCGGCGGCGTGGCGACAGTAGGCGTAAGCAGAGAGGAAACGTGATCGGAGCCGCGCCGGTGAGCTAAAAATGTATTGGACTAAACCGCTGCAAGGTGCGTGTGCTATGGGTTTTGATTGGTGAGTGGGAGGCGATGACCAGAGAACAGGCCGTAGATAATGATTGGAACGAGCATGGTGCGCTGTACTGCGGGGGCTTCGGCGGTCTTGTACAGGGCAAAATGCGGGGTGCTTGGCTGACCGCAAAGGGTTCTGAATGCCGTAGGACAACACTCCTGCTTGGACTCGAGGGCCTCGAGTTTTTGGAGAGAGCGAGTTGGATGGGCACACGAACGATCATGAAGTGTCCTGGAGGGCCGGCGAAGAACGAACCTCGGCCAGAATCGTAACCGTGATCATGCGGCCTCGATGGCAAACGGGACATTCCCGCAGAGAGCGACCCGTGAGTCTCTCATATCGATCACGATAGTCCTCTGGTGTCGCGGGCTCGGAAGAACTCTCCTTTGGAGGAGCCATACCGAGGAGCTGGCGGCACCGCTCCAACTTCTTTTTCCGGTGTCGATTGCCAAGGAACCCGTAGTAGCGAATGCGGTGGAACCCACTCGGTAGAACGTGGAGTAAAAACCGCCGGATGAACTCGTCCGCCGAGAGGGTCATGGTTTTCCGCTGATTGTTCTCGCGGTAGTCTCTCCAATTAAATTTCACTTGGCCCTCTTCGATGTCAACGATTCGATGATTGGAAATGGCGACCCGGTGCGTGTAACGGCCGACATAGTCCACCACTTGCTGTGGCCCGGCGAAGGGCGGCTTGGCGTAGACGACCCAATCCACGTCTCGCACCAAATCGAGATGACGGGTGAACGCCTGGGGATCTTGCAGTGCTTGGAGTGAAGAGAAGAAGTGCAACTTGCCGACGTCGAAGGCTTGCTGTAAGTACTTCAAGAACAATCGGCGGAACAGCCGGGAGAGCACCCGTACCGGCAAGAAGAAGCGAGGGCGGCAGGAGATCCAGCGGGTACCATCCGGTGAAATCCCGCCGCCTGGAACGACACAATGCAGATGAGGAAGGTAAAGCAGGTTCTGTCCCCAACTGTGAAGTACGGCGAAAAAGCCGATCTCTGCGCCCAGATGTTTGGGATCGGCAGCGATCGTGGACAAGGTCTCGGCAGTGGCTCGGAACAGAATGCCGTAGACCAGATCTTTGTTCTGGTAAGCGATGGCAGCGATCTGTTCGGGAATCGTGAAGACGACATGAAAATAGTGTGTGTGGAGAACTTCGGACTTTCGTTTTTCAATCCACTGGGCACGAGCCAGCGACTGGCACTTTGGACAGTGGCGGTCACCGCAGCTGTCGTAGCAGGGCCGCTCGTGATTACAGCAGTCGCAGCGCTCGAGATGACCGCCCAGAGCTGCGGTGCGGCACACCTGGATCGCGGTCATGACGCGCCGCTGTGCAGAGGATAGCGACGGACCATGCTGTTGACGATAGGCTTCGCCGTAGCGGCGGAAGATGTCCGCCACTTCCAGCTTCGGGCGATCCATGAGGGTCGATGGTTAGAAATGCTGGGGTGGAGTGGGCTGGACCTCCATCGAGACAGGGCGAGGCAGCAAATCCAGTGGGCTCGATGTCGAGCACACCTTGCTGGTCGCGATGCGGAGATATTTTGCTGTGGTCGCCAGGCTGCGATGGCCGAGCAGCAGTTGGATGGTGCGAATGTCGGTGCCCGATTCCAGCAAGTGAACCGCAAAGGCGTGACGCAGTGAATGCGGTGTGATCGGTTTAGGGATTTTGCAGGTACGTCTGACGTGTCGACACTGCAACGCAACGGCATTCGTCGTAATATGCCCACCCGACTTGTCGCCTGGAAAGAGCCAGTGCTCAGGCCTCTCCACTCGCCACCAGTCCCGCAGGATCTCTAACAGCTTCGGGGAGAGCATCACGTAGCGATCTTTCTGTCCTTTGCCTTGCTCGACACGCAAGACCATGCGCTTGCTGTCGATCGCAGCAGGTGTGAGAGCAACGGCCTCGGAGATGCGCAGACCTGCTGCGTAGCACACGGTCAGAATCGCGCGATGTTTCCTGCTGGTGACACAGGCAAGGAACTGAAGGACTTCCTCTGGGCTAAGAACAACGGGCAATGTCTGAGGTTTTTTCGGAACCGGAAGAATGTCTTTAAAGGACCAGTCCTTCTTCAGGGTGACCCCATAGAGGAAGCGCAGCGCCGAGATCGCAACCAGGATCGAAATGGGGGCCAACTTCTTTTCGTTCATCAAGTAGATTCGATAGGCCCGAATCTGTTCAGGTCCCAACAGTTCTGGTGACTTTTTGAAGTGGCGTGCGAATAGCGAGACTTGCCGGACGTAAGAGTCCTGGGTGCACTTAGACAGGTTCCGAATCTGCATGTCCTCAATCATCCGTTGTCGAAGAGATGTCATGGAAAGCTCCTTTGCGAAGTGGAATGCGCTGCAAGCAGCGACTTCATGTTTTCGCAAAGGAACCTACAGAAGGAGGAAAACCTTTAAACCGGAATAAGAGTGCGCGTGATCCGTTCAGGCAACACGGTTGCGGCGCTACCAAATACCGCGAAGCGGTTTAGTCCAATCCCGTTTTACAGGACTTGGCTTGGGCTCGTCCCCCAATCGGGAATTAAGAAGCGGGCGTGGTCTCCACCAAGGCAGCCTGAGCCGCGACGGTTTGCGTGTCTAAGTCGGTTAGACCGCGCCCAATGACGATCAAACGGTGGAAGAGAAATCCCATTACGATTTTGTTCAATTCCGGTCTTCGGACATTGTAAAAAACAATTGTCGCCAGTTCAGGGGCGTGTCGCAGCTCAAAGTACAAACAATCCCCTCCGTAATACTCTCCGTGCTCTCCCATAAAGGCGTAGCCGACTCGTCCAACTAACCCAGCTCGTGCCCGAGAATAGATGGTGAAAGATGTTGCCCTACAACACTCGGCGTTTCTCATAACCCTTCTCTCGTCAATCCAGGCCACGAGTAACAGAAAGACGAGCAGGGGCGGATACACGCAGAACCAAAGCACAATGAATGAATATCGCGATGAAAAAACCGAGTTGAGGTAACTAAACTTCGCTGGGCCACTTGCTGCGAGCAACACGAGAACTGTCACAGACAGAAAGGTAGGCACAAACAATAGCCATAGCCTTACAAGTTCGACTCTCACGGCCAAGAGATCGCTCTCTAAAATCGGGCGTCGATCTGCGTCAAATAGTCGCACGGCAGTGTGTACGAAATATATTTCCCTGCGCGGATGCATCAAGAAACCCACCAGAGCAGCCACGACGATGGCGAGCGCTATAGCACCTTCGAGGAAAGGCTCATACGGAGTGAACAGTAAGACTCCGGCAACAATCCCCACGACAGAGACAAGCAGAGCAGCTAAGAGTTCGAGTTCCATTTTCGATTCCGGAAGCGCGAAAGATAATAGCAAGAAGCGTGTGCATTCGAAATGGACTACACGAAGTACGGCCAAAAATCGGCGGTTGGTGAGTCGAAGGGGCGTCGTGCCTGAGAAGTCGTCTTACCGGAAACTGGCCTATTGGCCTGGCCCGCATGCCCTCGGAGAACCGCAAAAAGATTTTCGAAGGGGGCAGCGTATTTTCGCCTGGTTCGCTTACAATATCTGAGTCACGCGGCGGGCTCTGAGGGGGCGCGATGTCGGACGTCACGGCGTTGTTTTGGGATGTGGGCGGCGTAATCCTGTCGAACGGCTGGGACCGCGGAGCGCGCGCCGCGGCGGCCAAGAAGTTCGGAATCGATTGGGAAGAATTTCAGGACCGGCACGAACTCGCCAGCCCCGCGTTTGAGACGGGCCGCATCACGCTCGATACCTACCTTCAGCGCACGGTCTTCTATCGCAAGCGAAGTTTCACGCGCGAAGAATTCACGGATTTTATTTTTGCGCAGTCATCTGAATTCCCGGAATCGCGCGCGGTTCTGTCCGATGTGGCCGCAACGGGAAAATATCTGCAGGCCACCATCAACAACGAGCCGCTCGAATTAAATGAACGCAGGATCCATCAGTTCAATTTGCGGCGGGAGTTCAAGGCTTTTTTCAGTTCCTGCTATTTAGGGGTCCGAAAGCCCGAAAAGGGGATCTACAAGCTGGCGCTCGAAGTGACCCAGCGCAATCCCGACGAATGTTTGTTCATTGACGACCGGGAGCTGAATCTGGAATGCGCGCGGCAACTTCGAATGCGTACGATTCATTTCCAGGACGCGGCGCAGTTGCGGCGGGATCTGGCAGCGAGTGGCGTCAGTATCGCGGAAACGTAGTCAGGGAGGCGTATATGGAACTCGGAATGGTGGGGCTGGGGCGCATGGGCGCGAATATGGTCGAACGGCTCGTGCGCGGCGGACATCGCGTCGTGGGCTACGACCGGGATGCCGGCGCCGTGGCGCGCGTTACGTCCGCGGGTGGCGGAGGCGCCGATTCGCTTGAAAACCTCGCCGGGAAGCTGGTGGGGAAGCCGCGAGCCATTTGGATCATGGTCCCGTCCGGCGCGCCGGTCGATGAAACGATTGCCGCGCTCCTTCCGCACCTTTCGAAAGATGATATTCTGATCGACGGCGGCAACAGCAATTACAAAGACACGGAGCGCCGCGGAGTGAGCCTGAAGGGGCAGGGATTCCAGTTTGTAGACGTAGGCACAAGCGGCGGAATCTGGGGACTGAAGGAAGGCTACTCGATGATGGTCGGCGGAGAGAAAGCCACGGTCGAGTATTTACGCCCTCTGCTGGAAACGCTCGCGCCGGCGAAAGACCAGGGATGGGGGCGAGTCGGACCATCCGGGGCGGGCCACTTCGTGAAAATGGTCCACAACGGCATCGAATACGGAATGATGCAGGCGTATGCCGAAGGCTTCGCGATCCTGAAAAAGAAAAATGAATTTGCTCTCGACATGCACCAAATCTCGGAGATCTGGCGAACGGGAAGCGTGGTGCGGTCCTGGCTGCTGGATTTGCTCAGCATCGCGCTGAAGGAAAATGCCGAGATGGCGGGCATTGCACCCTACGTTGCGGATTCGGGAGAAGGCCGCTGGACGGTGGCGGAGGCCATCGATCTCGACGTGCCGGCTCCAATCATCACATTGTCGCTGCTGCAGCGGCTGACGTCGCGTGATTCCGATTCCTATTCCGACAAGCTGCTGGCCGCGATGCGGAATCAGTTTGGCGGCCACGCCATCAAAGCGGCCGCGAAAAAGTGAGGGCCCGAACATGACGCCAGGAAAGAGCGCAGTGATCGAAACCGCCGAGCCGGCAAGGCAGAGTTCGATCTCGCCGGCCGATCCCTGCACCATCGTGATCTTCGGCGCTTCCGGCGATCTTTCACGCCGGAAGCTGGTTCCCGCGCTGTACGGCCTGGCCGCGCAGAATTGCCTGGCGCGGCGGTTTGCCATCATCGGGTTTGCGCGCACGCCCATGACCGACGTGGCCTTTCAGCAGTCAGCCGTCGATTCGGTCAGGAAGTTCGCCGACGCCAACACGCTGCGGGAAGAGGAGTGCAAGGAATTTGCGAACGCCCTGGCCTATGTCGCGGGCGAATATCATCATCCGGAAGCCTTCGAGAAATTGAAGAACCGGCTCGAGGAGCTCGACCGCGAGCATAAATTGAACGGAAACCGCCTCTTTTACCTGGCCACGCCGCCGGACATTTATCCTATAATTATTGAACAACTGGAAAACACAGGTCTCGCGAAGAATTCCAACGGAAAATCCCGGACGCGGATCATCGTCGAGAAGCCCTACGGCCGCGACCTGGCCTCGGCGCGCAAGCTGAATCAAACCGTTCTCAAAGCATTCGACGAATCGCAGGTGTACCGCATCGATCATTACCTGGGGAAGGATACGGTCCAAAACCTCATGGTGCTGCGGTTCGGGAACGGCATTTTCGAGCCGTTGTGGAACCGCAACTACGTGGACCATGTGCAAATCACCGCGGGAGAAACTTTGGGCGTCGAGCAGCGCGCGGCGTTCTACGAAACCGCGGGCGCAACGCGCGACATGATCCAGAGCCACGTCCTGCAATTGACTTCGCTCGTGGCCATGGAACCGCCGGCCGCCTTCGATGCCACCGCCGTACGGAATGAAAAAATCAAGGTTCTGCAATCGATCCGGCCGTTCACCATGGAGAGCATCAAGACGGACGTCGTGCGAGGACAATACGGGCCGGGGGGTGATTCCGGAAATTCCTGCTTGCTTGCCGGTTACCGGGATGAGCCCGGCGTGGCAAAAAATTCGGCCACGGAAACGTTCGTCGCCGCAAGCCTGCAGATCGACAACTGGCGCTGGGCCGGCGTCCCGTTTTATCTGCGGACCGGCAAGCGCCTTCCCTCCCGCGTCACCGAAATCGCCATCCAGTTTCGCCGCGCGCCGCACCTGGTGTTCCGCGGCCAGGATTTATCCAGCAATACTCTCGTGCTGAATGTCCAGCCCGATGAAGGAATTTCGATTTCATTTCATGCCAAGCTTCCGGGGCAGGAAATGAAATTGAAGACGGTTACCATGGATTTCAGTTATCAGGCGGAATTTGGCGGGGGCGAGCGATCCGCCTATGCGACGCTGATCAATGACTGCATGCGCGGCGATGCGACGCTTTTTGACCGCGCCGATGGCGTCGAAGCGGCATGGGCGCTGGTGGATCCCATTTTGAATTATTTTCAATCGAATAAACCCAAATTTCCCAACTATGCGGCGGGCACCTGGGGCCCACACGAAGCCGATGAATTGCTGGAGCGCGATGGCCGACACTGGCGGAATACGTAAAGGCATCCCGCAGGAAATTCTCCCGGGCGTGCACGTGTATGCTGGCCCTGCCGAGGTGGCGCGCGGCGCGGCCCGCCTGTTTATCGACTATGCCTGGCAATCGATTGCCAAGGATGGCCAGTTCATGGTCGCGCTCTCGGGCGGAAATACACCCCGCGCGATGTTTGGACTTCTGGCCTCGGATGAATATCGAGGCCAGGTGGACTGGGCCAAGGTGCATGTCTTCTGGAGTGATGAGCGCGCGGTCCCTCCCGCAAATGCCGAGAGCAACTACGGAATGGCGCGCCGCGAATTGCTCATTCGAGTTCCAATTCCCGAGGGCAACGTGCACCGCATGGAGGCTGAAAAGCCGAGTATCGGCCGCGCAGCCCACGAATATGAAGAGGTTCTCCGGAAATATCTCGAACTCGATGACCGCGGATTCCCGCGATTCCATTTGATCTTTCTGGGCATGGGAAAAGACGGCCACACGGCATCCTTGTTTCCCGGCGCGCGCGTGATTCGTCAAACGTCGCGCTGGGTCAGCACACCCATGATCACGAAAATGAATATGCGCCGAATGACGCTGACGTTGCCCGTGCTCGATGCGGCATTGCGCGTTGTCTTTCTGGTCGTGGGTTCGGAAAAAGCGGAAATCCTGCGCGCCGTATTGGACGGGAAGTCCGATCCTCCCTATCCCGCACAGCTCGTGCAGCCACGGGATTTCGGGCTAAAGCTCTTTCTGGTGGATAAAGCGGCAGCGGCGTTGCTGGCGCCTGCCGGGTCCGCCAAAGCCGCACCTCAGGGGAAGCCGGCGGGGACGACACCCGGCAGACCGGGGAGAAGCACGTGATACTGGCTGGGGACATTGGGGGCACCAAGTGCAATTTGGCGCTATATGAAATCCACGGCAAGTCCCACAGAAAAATCATCGAACAGCGATACGAAAGCCGCGAGTTTCCCTCCTTTGATGAAATGATTTCGAAATTCTTGTTTGATTCCCAGGCCGCAAGCAAAGATGCCGGCGCGCAGGCAATTGAGGCGGCAGGCTTCGGCGTAGCCGGGCCAGTCATCGGTCATCGAGTCAAAGCGACCAATTTGCCGTGGATCGTGGATGCCTCCGCCCTTTCCTCGCAACTCGGAACCAGGCACGTTGTCTTGCTGAATGATCTGGAAGCGACCGCTTACAGTTTGGCGCACTTGGCGCCATCGGAACTTTCCACTCTCAACCGAGGAGTGCTATCCCCACAATCCACACAAGCTGTGCTCGCCGCGGGCACCGGCTTGGGAGAAGCGATTCTATTCTGGGATGGCAAGCAGCATGTGGTGGCCGCAACCGAGGGCGGACACACGGACTTTGCGCCCCGGACGGAACAAGAAATTGAGTTTTTGCGCTACATGAAAAAGCAAAATGAAATTGTGAGTGTGGAACTGATCCTTTCAGGACGCGGTTTTCGGACGATCCATTCGTTTCTCGACGCATCCGTGATTCATCCTTCGTTTGATGGGCCGGAAGCGGACGCCGCCCCCGAAATTACGCGCCTGGCCCTTGCGGGGCAGTGCCCGGTTTGCGTCCGGACCCTCGACCTATGGGTGAACATGTATGGCGCCGAGGCAGGCAATCTGGCGCTGAAGGTTCTCGCGCGGGGAGGAGTTTGGGTTGCCGGCGGCATCGCGGTGAAAATACGAAAGAAGATGGAAGACGGCGCATTTTTCCGGTCCTTCTGCGAGAAGGAAAAGTTCGCCGCTCTTTTGGCGCAAATTCCGATTCAAATGGTCTTGAACGAAGAGGCGCCGCTGATCGGCGCGATGTCCCAGGCAATCCGGGCAGCGGGAATTCGTTCCGCCTAAGGATCTTCGGCGGATTGCACGCGGCCCGTCGTTCGGATATCGATGGCAACCTTGTCGCTGACATGCAAAAGGAAATTGCTTGGGTTCTTCAGTCCCCATTGCACATAGGGAATTTCGATGTGAGTCGTGATCTGCAGATTCCGGCCATCCGCTTTGACTTCGATCGGAAGCGTCATCTCATGATCCTGTCCGTGCAGGCGAAATTGGCCTGAGACTCCCACGGTGGAAGCTCCATCCGCGGCGAGCGTTCCGGTGAATTGTGCCGGTGTAAAAACGATTTCCGGAAATTTGGCGCTTTCGAGAATTTCGCGATGCATCTTCTTGTCGCGGCCGCCGTTGCCGCTGTCGCCGCTGGTCGCGTCCACGACGATGGCGCCGCTGATTTTGCCGCTGGAAGGATCGAAACGGATCGTGCTGCTCTTGAGAGCGAATTTTCCAATGACGGTGTGGAAGTTACCGCCGAGCGAAAATTCAATCTTCGTCTGGGCGGGGTCGAGTTGAACAACGGATTCCTGGGCCCGGGACGCGGGCGCCAGGATTAGTGCGGCCAGCGCGGCGAATACCGCGAGGAGGAATGGAACGGAGAATCGCCGAAGGGAATGGATTTTGCCGATCGGGGATATTAGGGCAGCCCGAACAGTTGCTTGTGGGCCGTGTCTGCGCGCCGCAATCGCGGCAACGATGACCTCGCTACGTTTCCTCACAATGAAATCATTAGATGCCAGCAAGCCAGGCAAAGTTGTTCCGCGGCCTGATAGCTAGTTGTAAATTATTTGTCGCGTCAACAGATTCGCAACCTGTGCCCGCTACGCAAATGCCGTAATCAAGCCTCATGCTCGAGCGCGGCGCGGGCATCCTTCAATTCTTTTCGCTTCTCCGCATCCAATTTGGGGAACGAGAGATCCAAACTATCCATCGCATCGATCGTAGCTTCCGCCACGACCAGGCGCGTGAACCATTTGTGATCCGCGGGAATGACGTACCAGGGAGCATGTTTCGTGCTCGTGTTTCGGATCATTTCCTCGTATGCCCGCATATACTTGTCCCAGTGTTGCCGCTCCAGGGCGTCGCTCATCGAAAATTTCCAGTTTTTCTCCGGGTCTTCCAGCCGCTCGAGGAACCGGCGCTTTTGCTCCTTTTTCGAAAGGTGCAGGAAAAACTTCAGCACCACGAACCCGTTTCCCGAGAGATATCGTTCGAACGAGTTGATGTCTTCAAAGCGTTTCTGCCAAATATTATCCAACACCAACTGCGTGGGAATTCTCTCGCGGGCGAGCAATTCCGGATGTACGCGGACGGCCAGGACTTCCTCGTAGTAGGACCGGTTGAAAATGCCGATCTGGCCGCGTTCCGGGAGCGAACGCGAGGTTCGCCACAAAAAATCGTGCTGTAATTCCTCGGCGGAAGGAGTCTTGAACGCATTGACCTGGCATCCCTGAGGATTGACTCCGGACATGACATGCTTGATGGTGCTGTCTTTTCCCGCGGCATCCATGGCCTGCAAAATCAGGTGAATGGCCCAGCGATCCTGGGCATAGAGTTTTTCCTGCAGTTCGGCGAGGCGGGCGATCCCGCGCTCGAGCGCTTTTTCCGCATGCTCTTTGGACTTCAAGCCGAGCGTGTCCGCCGGATTGAAATCCTTCAGGCGGAATTGCGATCCGTCCGCCACCCGAAAAGGCTCCGCAAATTCGCGTAGTTTCATGATTGCGCCATATCCTTCCTGGTGGAATTGTTCCGCGCGATTCACTTCTGTTTGCCGGGGAGCCGGACAATGATTTCGTCCAGCTCCACCGTCATTTTGACCTGGCAACTCAGCCGGCTGTTTGTTTCAGGGCCCTCCGCTGCGATGCTCAGCATGAATTTCTCATTGTCTTGCGCGGGTGCAATCCGGTTCAAAAACGAGGCCTCCACATAGACATGGCAGGTGGCGCACATGCAATTCCCGCCACATTCGCCCAGAATCCCCTCGACCTTGTGATTCAAGGCAGCCTGCATCACCGACATTCCCAGAGGAACATGAATCTTCCGGGAAATTCCGGTCGACGAAACATAAGTAACGCTGGGCATTCAAAATCCCCTGGCCTAATTTGCGTTGCGCTGTGGTCCGCCATAGTGTAAATGCCGCCGGCGAATCCTGTCGAGCCTTCCCGATCTCCCAACTCTTTGTTCGCTGTCGCCGGGCAGGTACATACCGGCCAATTAAAGTGGAAGTACAGGTTGCCGATAGTACCTCACGACAAGCCATTACCCCCCTCCGATTCTGTCCTTCAGGACAGGAGACTTCGCCATTCGATAGGGAATATCGTCTGCCTCCATAAGCTGAGCAAGGCTGTGGGGGAAAGAAAACAGCCGTTCCTTTAAATGAATTTCTTTTCTCTCAATGCAGAACCGCCCGTCCTGACCCGTGCAGAGGATAGGTCGAACGCCGGGCTCGAAGCAAGCCCTGCAGACGGCGGGATTTTGATTTTGGTATCGGCTTTACGGTGGGCCCAAGCGAGGTAGACAGCTGAAGCCTTGCTTGGCGTTCACAACTTCCCAGCTCACGTCAAGCGAAGGAAGGGATAGCCATGAAAAAAGTCCACGTTGTGCAGCCCTCGGGCAAGACCCGGGAGACAGTCGTTAAGCAGGAGATCCATTTCGGCCGAGCCTTGTTCGTGATGTTTTTCGTTCTCTCGTTCTGCCTCGCTACAACCGGAGCTTTGGCCCAGCAATTTGGCCGGGAAAGAGGACAAGGAGGTCAAGGGGGACAAGGAGGTACTCTGGAAAGCCTGGACCCGGGCCCTCGCGCGGGTTTTGGAGTCTCGGGCAATCCGACCTTTCCGAACAATCCGGGCAATCCGATTCAAGGCCTGACGTCACAGCAGACCTCGTTCTTCCAGAATGGATTGTCACAGTTCATCGAAGAGGAAGGCGTCACGCTGACCTCGCCTGGCAATGGCGGGCTCGGGCCGACGTTCAATAACGACTCCTGCGGTTCGTGCCACTCGCAGCCTGCGACGGGCGGGACTTCCCCCAACGTAAACGCCTTTCCCAATGTTGGGCAAAATCCGCAGTTTACGGTGGGCCAGCTGATGGGCGGAAGCAACGCAATCCCCTTCTTTGTCACTGCGGACGGGCCCATACGTGAGCCGCGCTTCAAGTCGGACGGCGCCGTGCACGATGTATTCACGATTTCCGGCCGGTCCGACGCGCCGGGCTGCAGCATGGCACAGCCCGACTTCGCTGCTGAAAACGCTAACGGCAACCTCATCTTTCGCATTCCCACACCGGTCTTTGGTGCGGGCTTGATCGAGAACATCTCTGAAGATACCATCCTGGCCAACCTCGCCGCTTCGGCAAACCGGCAGTTGGGAATTGCGGGCGTTCCCAATCGCAGCGGCAACGACGCTTCCATCACCCGGTTCGGCTGGAAGGCCCAAAACAAATCTCTGCTCATCTTCGCGGGGGAAGCCTACAACGTGGAGATGGGCGTAACGAACGAGCTGTTCCCCACCGAGCGCGGGTACCCGCCAACTCCAATTCCGGCCGGTTGCCTTCTCAATCCAACACCCGAGGACCGCACAATTTTCGAGGCTACAACTCCGGTCGGTGTCTCATCCGACGTGGATTCGTTCGCCGAGTTCATGCGCTTCCTGGACCAGCCCGCTCCCGCATGCACGGGAACTGCCTGCTCGCCGCAGATTCAGTCGGGAAGAGCGATTTTCACGGCCATTGGTTGCGCGAACTGCCACACCCCCTCGATGACCACGGCCATATCCGATACGGCGCCAGGCCTTTCGCAGGTGCAAGCCAATCTCTTCTCCGATCTGGCCCTGCATCACATGGGAAGTAACCTCGCGGACGGAATCTCGCAGGGAGGCGCCGGCCCGGACCAGTTCCGCACAGCTCCGTTATGGGGAGTCGGCCAGCGAGTTTTCTTCCTGCACGACGGGCGCGCTTCGAATTTGGTCCAAGCCATCCAGGAGCATGCAAGTTCTGGAAGCGAGGCCAACCGGGTTATCCAAAACTACGATCAGCTATCGCCACAGAACAAGCAGAGCCTTGTCTTGTTCTTGCGCTCGCTCTGATCGGAGCGGAAAGGCTGGCATGCGGGGATCGCAGGTTCCTGCATGCCAGCCTTTGCTGTTGTGCGATTGCCAAGGGAAGTTACGAAGCGCCCCAGACTTTTCGGGCGGTGTCCACCACAAGCTCAAGTTTTTTCCATTGCTCGTCCATGGAAAGCAAATTGCCGGCAGACGTGGATGCGAAGCCGCACTGCGGGCTGAGCGCCAGGTTCTCGAGCGGCACGAACTTGGAAGCCTCGTCGATTCGCCGCCGCAAATCATTTTGTGATTCCAGTTTAGGCTCTTTCGTCGTGATCAAGCCGAGCACGACGCTTTTCCCTCGCGGAACCTGGCGCAACGGCTCGAACCCGCCGGAGCGCGCGGTGTCATATTCGAGCAGAAACCGATCCACTTGCAGCTGCCCAAAAAGTCTTTCCGCGATGGCGTCGTAGCCTCCTTCTGTGAACCAGCGGCTCCTGTTGTTGCCCCGGCAGACGTGCAAGCCGACCGTGACGCTGCTGCGCGGCACTTCGCGCAACGCGGCATTGTCCCCGGCAACCGCGTTTTCAAGTTCCTTGTCCGGACTCCGCCCCGCCTGCCTCATTTTTGCCCGCTGCAGCGGATCGAGGTAGTGCGAGTAGAACGGCGCGTCGAATTGAATATACTGGACGCCTTCCGATACCAGCCACTTCACATCGTCGCGAACAATTTCCACGAGGTCTTTCAGCAGGTCGGCGTGCGTTGGATAGAATTTGTCGGTGACGCCGGTCTTGTAGCTTGCCAGCATAAAATTCGAAGGCGCGGGCAAAGTCACTTTGAACGGCCCGCGTGTGTTCTTCTTTAAAAAGGGAACTTCGTGCCCCGTCATTTTTCGAAGCTTCCGGAGTTTCGCCCCGGCGGCAAGCGCCGTGCTTCCTTCCACGCCTCCCCCCGGCCCTTTCCATTCCAGGGGCACGCGCTCGGAAACAAAGCCATCGACCGCTTCCGCCATGTCGGTGAGCCAGGAGCCTCGCCGCATTTCACCGTCGGTCACGACGTCCAGTCCGATTTGGCGTTGCTTTTCGAGGACTTGAAGAATCGCGCGGTCTTCCGCGGCGCGAAGCTGTTCCAGAGGGAGACTCCCTGCGGCATGCGCCGCGCGAGCTTGAAGCAACTCCGGCGGGCGAAGCAAACTGCCAATGTGTTGAGCACGATAGGAAGTAGGCATAACGAATCATTACCTCATGGGATGGAAGATGCGAAGTTCTCGCTATTGTTTGAGATAAAGCGCAACAGTATCGGAGGCAAAAGGCAACGTCAAGGGGCGCCATTCGCCTGCCGTGTTGGGATTTGTTGCGGAAGCCGGCTACGGTTTGTCAGTCCAGTTTTCGGGCGAGCTCGTCCAGCCACACATCGAGTGTGGAGCGTTGCTCGGCGGTCAACTCTCCGAAGGCCACGCCCATGCCGAACCCGGCATGCGTGTAGATGACCGAGCCGGAAAACTCACAAGTGCTGCAGCCATAGCGAATGCGAAGGCGGATGTCAGTCCCTTTGGCAAGCGGGTTGATGGAATCGATGTAGCAGCCGCGCGCGCTCAATTCCGATACACGCGCGTGATCCTTCAATCCCACGACTTCCGCTTCGGCGATAAACGTGAAGCGGGGAGTCGTTCGAGCCACTGTGTAAGGGGTATCACTCATTGTGTTGTCTCGCTCCCAGGATGATTTGGCCGAGGACCCGTACGCTTATTGTACGCAGGGACGGTATGCCGCGCGGAGGCCCGCGCAAATGATTGCGAAAGAGCTAGCTGTCCTTTGGTACAGGTAGGACCTGTACCTGGGATTCGGACAAGGTTGCACGATTTCTTGAGCGGGGTAGATGAGGACGGGCAGTTCCAAATCCTCTGAAGATCTCTGACGGGTCGATGGTTTGGTTTAGGTGGCGCCGGCGTCCCTCCGGCTCTCTGCCTTTGTAACCCGCGCGAACACCGCCGGCAAGATGCCGACGCGACGGAGGCCGCGGACGATGAGGATTGTATGGGCCGCGGCGCGCATGCTAAGATTTCGCACGCTTAGGGTGGAATTCCCCACAGGAGTGAAATATGAAATCGATTGCTTATATTCTTGCGTGCGCCGCCATGCTCTCCTTCGCGGCGGGTGCGCATGCGCAAAAGGCACGGCCGGTTCAGACCTTCGATACGTCCGCGGGACCGGTGAAAATTACGCCCGTGTACCACGCGTCGTTGGAGATCGAAGCCGGCGGAAAGGTCATCATCATCGATCCGGCCAAGCCCGCCGTGTTCACAGGACTCCCGCAAGCCGACCTGATCTTGATTACGGATATCCATGGCGACCACTTGGATCCGGATCTGATCAAGGCCGAAAGCAAAGCCGGCACCGATATCATTGCCCCCGCAGCGGTCGCCAAGACCGTGACGGCCGCAAAGGTCATCGGCAACGGCGAGAAGACAACCTGGGGCGCTTGGACGATCGAAGCCATCCCCATGTACAACACGACGGCGTCGCGCGGCCCCAAGCCCGGCACGGTATTTCACGAAAAAGGGCGCGGCAACGGCTACGTGCTCACCTACGGCGGCAAGCGCTTCTATTTTTCGGGCGACACCGAAGGCATCCCCGAAATGCGCGCTCTCAAGAACATCGATGTCGCGTTCATCTGTATGAATCTGCCTTACACCATGACGCCGGAAGAAGCGGCCGATGCGGTCAAGGCGTTTCATCCCAAGGTGGCCATCCCCTATCACTACAAAGGGCAAGACACGGCTGTATTCAAGAAAGCGCTGGACGGCACGGGAATCGATGTGCGCCTGCTCGATTGGTACCCCAGCGCATAGCGCCGGCTAGTGCGAACAATTGTCGGGAGACAGCAGCAGTCCGAATGCTGCGGCTTTCGCGGCTTGCGGAAAAACATAGGATTGTAGCCTCAACCTTCAACGTCGAGCTTTCTGCAGAGCAATCCGAAGCTCAGACACAAATCAGTCCCATCTTGTTTGGGACACCGTGCGTAGTGGTCAACTCGGGCCAATGTGAGCAACAAGATGGGCAAATACATGGAATTGATAAGATGTTTTCTGATCGTGTTGATGGCTGTTTCTGTCAGCGCAGGGCAGTCTCCATCGCAAAATCAAAATGTAGACCCGGTGTTTTCGATAGCCATCAGCACGCTGCAGCAAACTGTCAAAATCGGATCTGACATCATTGTCGAGATCAGCTTGACTAACAGATCGGGCAGAACAATCACAATGTGGTGGCCTGATAATGGTTTAGCCCGGGATGAAGAATATAAAATAATGGTTCTGGACGAAAGCGGCAAGATGCCTCCTCGTACTTGGGCTGGCCGCAATGTTATTGACCAATTGGGTGTCGTAGTTGGAAGCGCACATCTAGCGAACCGTGATGTCAAGGATGGCGAAGTGCTCAAGCACAAACTCGAAATTGCTAGATTCTTTGAGTTCCAGCCCGGAAAGTACACAATTCAGCTACAACGGGGAGAAGGCGAAAAGGCAGTAAAGTCCAACATAATCAGCGTGGCAATGAAGTCTTAGGTGGGTTGCCGCAAAGCCACGACGCGGCAATGAGGATTCTGAGTATGAAGTACTCAAACCCCCTGCACATCACTTTTTAGCGGGAGCCTCGGCCGGTTTCAAATCGCCCGCGGCTTTTTGGATGTCTGCAACCGTCTTGGCGTCCAACTCAAAGAGCGCAGGTCCATCCGCTCTCTTCGCCAGGTAACCGCTGCCGTTTTTCGAGATATCTACTTTTTCAACGCGCTTGCCGTCCTTGGAGGTCACCACCAGGGACAACGCGGGACTGGAAAATCCAGTCGTCGCAAATTTGGTAGCCGTCAGCGTGCGAATCGACCGCAGGAATTCCTGAACGCTAACGGCATCCATCTTTTTCCCGTCGGACCACCAGTCCTCGCCGCTGCGCGTCAGGAAATAACCTTTCGATCCGTCGTGCAGTTCCACCTTGTCCGGATCTTCGTCCGCGAAATCGAAGACTCTCTTCTCGCGAAAATCCTCGGCATCCTTGTTGACCGCATCGCCGAGCTCATTCGGCACTTTATACACGCCGTCCATCGCGGTGGTTTTCGCGTAGTAGCCGTCCGCGGCTTTGCGAATTTGCACCTCTTGCGAGCCGGACGCATCGGTGGCCTTCAAGGTTGCGATCGGCGCGCCCGAGGCAAAGAGGGAAGCTGCCTTCTTCATGTCCGCGTCCGATGTGCCGGGGTCCATGGTCGACGTGCGCAGTTTTTCGATGATCGTTTCCATCTTGGAAGTGTCTCCGCGCAAATTCGCGGGACTCCGAACGGTCCACTGCCCGTTGTCGGAACCAAAGGTAAGATGCAATTTCGCGCCGCTGATTTCCACGCCGGCCAGCTTGTCGAAATCGACAGGCATCAGGCGTTTGTCGCGGAGGTCTTTCAGGCCCTTGTCCAAATTCGTTTTCGTATTCTTGGGAACCGAATACACTTTTGAATCGCCGGAAAGCATGACGTACGCGGAGTCGCCCGTGGGCGTCTCGTTGCCGACCAGGATGGTTTGGGTCTTCCCATCTTTTCCGGTCGCGGATATCTGGGCTTCGGGCTCCGCTAGGCCGAATTGCCTCAGATCGGCGGCCTTATCCTCAATGAGCGTGGCGCCATCCATCGGAGACAAATTGTACAGAATCGTCGAGACCGACTCCTGATCGGCAACCAAAGATTTGGGCGAAGTAATTTTCCAATTTGAGGGGCCGACGCGGTTGAGAACCACGTCGTCACCGTCCTTTTTCTTGACTTCCAGTTTGGAAATGTCATCCTGATTCAGGGAAATGACCTTGGCGTTCGTTGCACTCGGGCTGGCATTTACACTGTCATTCGCAGGCTTGCGGTGATTGGACCAATAAAGTGTTGCGGCGAGCGCTGCCAGCACAACGGTCGCCACCATGAGTTGTCGCATCTTCATCATGTTTTAGTCTCGCGGTGAATGGTTTGAAATCGAAGCGGCCGCTATCTCCTCCGCCACCACACGGAGAGACCTGCCAGCAAAAGCGCTCCCGGCAAGAGGAACTGGCTGCTGAGGCGGACCCAGTTAAATTGCGCCCCGGTCATGCTGACTTTGCGATCTTCCGGCGGTTTCGGCCGAATGGAGATCAAGTCTTCATCCGAGGAAAGCCAATTCATCGCGTTCAACGCCAGGTCGCTATTGCCGTTGAACGAGAGGAAGGAATTCGCAACCCAGGAAGAACTGCCAACGACGACGAAGCGTCCCTCCGAATTTTCCTTTCCCGTGGTGTAGGTTCCGGCGGCGGCGATCGTCAGGGGCCCGCGTTTGTTGGTCGGGTCATTGGGATTTACGTTGGGCGTATCCAATTTGGTTGTCGCCAGACTCGAATCCGAAGATTCAAACAGTTTCTGCACGGTCGTTTTGTCCGTGTTCTTGATCGTCAAGGACCGGGCCAGAGGAAATCCCGTGGCGGTGCCTTTCATTTCATTTACGATGGGGTGCGAGTCGTAGGTCGAGACCAGAGCGATCGTCGGACCAACTCCAAACAATTGGCCCACGGGACTCAAATCCAACAGAAGATTTTTTTCCACGCCGACGCCCCAGCCCTGCAGAACATTGTCGAGCGCATCGTTATCCGCGGTGGGACGTCCGATCTTGAGGGGCGGGTCCAGCAAGAACATGGCGCGCCCGCCGCCTTCCACATATTTCTTGATGGCATCGACTTCGGGCTGCTGGTAATCGCTCTTGGGCCCGCCGACCACAACCACCGTGCAGTCCGAGGGAATCTCCGCCTTTTCGAGCAGGCTGATGGACTTGGACGTGTAGTCGTCCTTGCTCAATAAATCCTTGAGATGCGAAAGGCCCGCGCGATCCGCGTCGTCAATCTGGCGTTCGCCGCCGCCCGTTACAAAGCAAATCGTGCGCGTGTTGCTCTTGAGGTCCCGTATGATCGCGCCCGTGACGTCTTCTTCCGTCATGCTCTTGGCCTCTTCTTTTTTCGCGCCAATTTGCACGACCGTTGTGCCGTACTTGGTGACGCCCGCGGCGCGCGCCGCCTGCGGGTTCTTGTCGGGATCAACGTAATCGAGACGGACTTTGGGCGAAAGCGTCGCGTAGCGGTCCAGCAAGTCCTTGCCGGTTTGGAAACCGCTCGTCTTGTCGAAATACGTAATCGATATTGGTTGCGCCAACCCCTTCACGATCTTGGCGGTCTGGTCGGAGAGGCTGTAACGCTTGTTCGACGTCGAGTCGTAGGATTTGTTATATCGGTTGGCCAAAACGTTGGCCACCGAAACGATGCACAGAATCACGAGGATATACATCGTCACGTAGGCTGCGTACTTCGTTTGTCGTGCTTCCATCCACTTGCGATTCACTTACGACCTCCACCGCATCGATTCCATCGAGCGCGCCGTAAAAAACAATCCCAGAAAAATAACCGTGACGTCAAAGATGACGTCCTTCGTGTCGAGCAAGCCTTTGGCAAACGAATCAAAGTGCGTAATCACGCACATATACGACAGCACCTGCGCCCACGTGGCATTTTCATATTGGCTCACCCAGCCCAGCACCCACAGCATCAGGCAAACGCCAAAAGTCACGGCGCCGGCGATGATTTGATTTCGCGTCAGCGTGGAAATAAACGTTCCAATGGCGATCAAGCCGCCCGCCTGCAACAGCAGGCCCAGGTACCCGATGGCCAGCGGCTTCCAATCGGGATTGCCGTACCGGAACACGAACAGGATATCCAGCACGGTCGAGAGCAACATCAACGCGTACATGATCACCGCGGAAAGCCATTTTCCGATGATCACCTGTAAGTCAGTGATGGGCGATGTGGTCAGCAGTTCGATCGTGCCGCTGCGCTTCTCCTCCGCAAACAGCCGCATCGTGATCAAGGGGATGAAAAACAACCCGATCACGTTGACGTTGGCGAGGAGCGGCCGCATGACCTGCTCGTTGATGTTCATCGGAAATTGTTCGCCTTCGAGCGTCGCTTCCATGGCCATGTTCACGAAGTAGCCCAGGGAGTTCCAGAAGAAGAACCCGAAAATGACGGCGAACATCACGAGCAAAATGTACGCGACCGGAGAGACGAAATAGCTGCGAAGTTCCTTCCGGCAAATGATCCAGATGTTTCTCATTGCTTCGATCCTCCTGCCACGGCTTCCATTTCCGCTGGCGCTTCCGATCCCGTCAGTTGGAGGAAGATCTCTTCGAGGCTCAGCGAAGCGGGCCGAAGCTCGTTCAAATCCCAACCCGATTCGACCACGGCGCGGGCGACATCGCCCCGGACAGCCTTGGTCGCCTCGACTTCAAAAATGACGCGCTTCTGGCCATCTGCCTTGGCGATCACGCGGCTCACTCCGGCGATCTGCTGGAGCTTGCGCTGGACCGCCGCGGGGTCCAGGCTGCCGTTGCGGCCCGCGACTTCGACCAGCACGGATTCTCCGGAGCGCGCGCGCTGCTGGAGGTTGCTCACTGAATCGGTCGCCACGATCTTGCCCTTGTTGATGATGATGACCTGCTCGCACGTCTGGCTCACTTCCGGAAGGATGTGCGTGCTCAAGATGATCGTGTGATCGCCCGCAAGGCTCTTGATCAGGTCGCGCGTCTCATTGATCTGCTTGGGGTCGAGGCCCGCCGTCGGCTCATCGAGAATTAAAACGTCGGGATTGTGGATGATCGCCTGGGCGAGGCCGACGCGCTGCCGGTACCCTTTCGAAAGCTTCCCGATGATATTGTTTCGAACGTCGGCGACCGCGCAGCGCTCGCAGGCGTAGTCAACGCGGGCGCGCAAGTTCGATCCCGATAGCCCCTTGAGTTGGCCGACGAACGACAGGTATTCGGCGATTCTCATCTCCGGATAAATCGGAGGAGTCTCGGGAAGGTAGCCGATGCGTTTCTTCACTTCGAGTGGCTGTTCGAGGATGTCGAACCCGGCCACGGTAGCCGTGCCGCTCGTTGGTGTCAGGAAGCAGGTGAGCATGCGCATCGTCGTGGTTTTTCCGGCGCCGTTCGGTCCGAGGAATCCGACGATTTGGCCCTGCTTGACTTCAAACGAGATCTGGTCGACCGCGATCGTGCGTGCGTACCTTTTCGTTAGTCCATTTACGCTAATCATAAGGATTCTCTTTGAGACAGACGCATAGGAGACAATTATGGTTCCACAGCCGCAGATTTACATTGCGAAGTACAATCTTAAGAACCTTGCTGGCCCCATGTCAATCCTCAACATTATCTCAACATTACCGAGCCGATTTCGAGGAGACGCATGGCCCGCGATTTGGCGGGGTTGCCGTTTTCCGGCTCTAGATAAAAATGACCATGGTATAATGGCTATAGTCATACTGGAGGCGGGGTGTGAAGAAGATGGCAGCAGGTTCCTTTAAGACCAATTGTCTGGCGGTCATGGACGAGGTTCAGGCCAAGCACGAGACGGTCGTCATCACCAAGCACGGCAAGCCCGTGGCCATGCTCGTCCCAGTGAACACCGAGACGGACGAGATCTATAATTTCCTGGCAGGCAAGGGCGCCGTCACAGGAGACGTCGTTTCACCCGCGATTTCGCCTGAAGAGTGGGGAGAACTCAAGTGATTCTCGTCGATACGCATGTCGTGGTCTGGCTGGCGTTTGATCAGGAGCAGATCTCCAGGAAGGCAAGGGCCGCAATCGACGACGCGCGCAAGAATGCGGACGGCTTGGCCATCTCCGATATCACTCTGTTGGAATTGGCCACACTCGCGACGAAGGGCCGGATCCACCTCGACATCAGCCTCGAATCCTTCCTGCAGGAAGTCGAGTCCCGGTTTGTTGTTCTGCCAATCAGTGGCCGGGCATGCGCGCGTGCGATGGGACTTCCGGCGACCTATCCGAAAGATCCAGCAGACCGTATGATCGCGGCTACTGCGCTAGTCGAGGGGCTATCCTTGCTTACCGCCGACCGAGCGATCCGTCGGTCAAGAACGGTTCAGACGATTTGGTGAGAACAATGGCGCTGGCTTAATTGGGCGAGTGGCCGCGGCTTCGCGAGATGGGCGAAGGCCGGACCGCTCCGCCGGTTCCGGCCTTTCGTCCTTCGCTGGAGCGTCAATCCGCGCAATTAGGCAGCGAGCTTGATCGTCTTGCCGGCGAGCACATCGACCTTTTCCTGAAGAATCGTCTGACCGGATGGGTCGCGAAGCTCGATGTCATGAGTCCCAGGGCGCAGTGGGAACGTTCCCAGTTGCCGAACAGTCCCGGCGTAGCCGCCGTCGACATAGACGCCTGCGTCTTTCATCTTGGTGTCAAACTTGACCTTGCCCGCGTACGGGGCCGGTACGGCAGCATACGGGCCGTAATAGGCCGGACCATACCAACCGTAATACGCCGGTCCGTTGAACCCAGGGCCGAAGTAACCCCCAATGATGAAGCCGGGGCGAGCCGACGCAGCCGGCACGAAAATCGCCAGCGCCAGAAGAACCATCGCGGAATATTTCCAATAGCGAGTCATCTTTCGTCTCCTTTCCACTTCCGTTCTCACTTTCAATCCATTCGATAGCGGATAATGCATGGCCGATGCCAAACGCGCCCGGGCTTTTTATGATTCTTATAAGCCATGTATTATCAGTGGGCTACAGAGAAATACAGGGGTACACGGCGATTTTTGATTGCCCGCCGACTGGTGGTTTTCGCGCAGGGAGTGGTGGTTTTCACACGGGGTGCCGGCTGAGGTGCACATTTCGCACTTTTTAATTTTAAGTGTGCCAGCGCAAACAGGCAATTCAGCATCCTACTTGGGTGAAGTTTGCTAGAAAACCACAGCCTAGATTGGTGCCCACTCCATGAAAATGAGAATGCTGTTTGCGATAGCAGTTGCGGTCTTGACGCTTGCTCCTTGCTTTCCAGCGGGCGCCTCCCTCGGCGGAGATTTGACGTCCGTGCACGACGACCAAATGAAAATGCAAGGCACTTTGCAGACGACTAACAACGACTCGTACACCATTCATGAAATTCAAGCCCTCAGCGGAGTCGTCGTGAGGGAATATGTTTCACCTTCGGGAAACGTCTTTGGCGTGGCCTGGCAAGGGCGGTCGCATCCTGATCTGCATCAGGTGTTGGGCGCCTACTACGACCAATTCGTCCAAGCTGTCCAGGCCCAGCGCGCTCAGCGCCACGGACATGGTCCACTGCTGATTCAGCAGCCGGGGCTCGTCGTGCAAATGGGCGGTCACATGGGGGCATTGCGCGGAATGGCCTATATTCCCCAGGGCTTGCCTGCGGGGATTCGCGCGGAGGCGATCCGATGAGAGCATTTCCTTCGCGAGTATTTCTGTCATTTGGAATGGCCGTGGCGTCGGTATGGATGTTCGGATGCGGTGGAGCAAGCAACAGCGCATCAGAGCCATCTCAGAATGGTGGCAACCCCGTATCAAACGTGCAGCCTATTACCGTCAATGCCGGTCCTGATTTCAACTATGTTGACGGCGCTTTCACCAGCGTGACTATTTGCGTCCCGGGCAGCGCCACCAATTGCCAGACGATTGACGGAATCCTGGTTGATACGGGTTCCTTTGGCTTGAGAATCTTGTCCTCAGCGCTGACGGTTTCATTGCCCCAGCAGACCGACACCGGCGGCAATCCCATCGCCGAATGTGCTGCGTTCGCGACTACCTTCGCCTGGGGACCGGTACAAACGGCCGATGTGAAAATAGCCGGCGAGCAGGCAAGCTCTTTGCCGATTCAAGTACTTGGTTCCCCGAATTTTTCTACAATGTCTAGCATCTGCTCCCCGCCGAAAATGCTAATAGACGATCTGGCGAGCTTGGGCGCCAACGGCCTGCTTGGAGTAGGGCAATCTATCCCGGATTTGCAGACGTACTACGCCTGTCCATCCTCGGGTTGCTCAGTGACTAACGAAGGTCTCGCACAACAGGTTCAAAACCCGGTGGCATCTTTCGCGACCGACAACAATGGAGTGATTGTCGAACTGCCGGCTGTTTCCGGCGCTGAAGCCACCGTCAGCGGCTCTCTCATCTTTGGTATCGGCACGCAATCGAATAACGGCCTGGGAGGCGCAACGGTTTTTGGAACGGATCCGTTTGGCAATTTCAATACCACATACCAGAGTACCGAGTATGAGAGTTTTTTGGATAGCGGCTCAAACGGGATTTATTTTCTGGGTTCAACCACCACGGGTTTACCTGTGTGCCCCGAGATAATTTTTAAATATTTGTATTGTCCCGCCTCTACGCAGACTATCTCCGTAGTGAACGATGGGACAAACGGCGCAAGCGGCACGGTCTCTTTCACCGTGGGGAATGGAGAGACCCTGGAAAGCAATGCCAACGACACCGCAATCAACGGTCTGGCCGGGCCACAGGTTGGAATGTTTGACTTTGGACTGCCGTTCTTTTTCGGCAAAAATGTTTATGTGGCAATCGATGGAAAGAGCACGCCCGCAGGGAATGGGCCCTTTACGGCCTACTGAAATTCCCGCCATTTCAATTTTTGGCGTGGTGCGTTTGAGCTGCGCACGCTTCGTAAGACAAACGCCCTCGGGCCGGCGATATCTTGGGCGTTGCGTTGAATCGCTGCTGCAACTGACAGCGGCGGCGTCGAGATGTTATTTTGGCAGCGCGGATACAGCCGCCCCACTGCGAATTGAATCTGAGGCATTGGCCACGACAATATCGCCGGACTGCAAGTCACCGAAGACCTCGGTCTTCCCATTTACCGTCACGCCAGTCTTGACGTCTACCCATTCGGCCTTTCCTTGACGCACGCGAATGACGAAAGTCCGTTGCAGGTCCGTCGCCACTGCCGTTGAGGGTACGAACAGCGTCGCGTAGGTACGACGGATGGGCCATTCCACACTTGTAAATGTCCCCGGCGTGATTTGAGCATCGCCATCACGGAAATCGAGTTCGACCTGCATGGTCCGTGTTTTTTGATCGATGTCATACGAGATGCGCGCGACGGGAGCGTGGAATGAGCGGCCCGGATAAGTGGGTACACTGAAATTAACCTGCTGGCCTTCTCGAACTCCGGCCGCGTACGGTTCTGGCACGGGAACGACTACACGCAAGCGGCTTATGCTTTCGATTTGGACGATAGGCTGCGCGCCTGCTTGTCCTGACGCGGGCCCGACAAGTGCGCCCGGATGGAGGTTTCGCTGGGTGACCATGCCGTCAAACGGAGCGCGGATTTCCAAATAGGACTCGAGCTGCGTCACGCTGCGCAAACTTTCACGCGCCGCCTGCACGCTATCTGAAGCGGCGTCTATCTGGGCATTGTCGGCGGCAGCCGTCTGTTCCGCCACTTGAAGATCATTTCCAGCGACGACTCCGGGCGTCTGTGCGGCCACCGCCAAATGTAGATACGTTCCGTGGTCGGATGCGAACTTCGCCTGCGCGGAGGCGAGTTGCGCCTCGGCGCTATGCAGACCGGCCTCCGCTTGGGTGCGTTGCGCGACTAGTTCCGGAGCCGAGAGACGAACGATGACTTCGCCAGCCTTCACTCGTGACCCGCGGTCAACGAGGATCGCGTCGATAAATCCAGTTACCTTTGGGTAAACATCGACAGCTTCGTACGGCGTGATCTGAGCGGGAAGACTCAGGGTCGTATCAAGCTTCTGAGATTCAACTGACGCTACAGCGACCTGAAGAGCCGATCCCGCACCGGCTGCCTCATTGGTTTGCGATTGCTCGACGGCGGAACCACTACAGCCGATGAGCGTGAGGCTGAAGAAAAAGATTAAAAGAGGCGATCTCATTGCGAAGCCTCCGAGGCCGTCGCATGCGGGCCGTTCGGGTCTTCGGGATCAAGCGAAGGCGAAACAAGAGAAGCGCGATTTTGCACGAGTCCGAAAACAGTCGGCAGGACAAGCAGTGTCGCAGCTGTCGCGGCTACCAGCCCCCCAATGACGGCCCGGCCGAGCGGCGCGGTTTCTTCGCTTCCGCGTCCTATCGCAAGCGCCATGGGAGTCATTCCAGTGATCATCGCGAGGCTGGTCATCAGCACGGGGCGGAGGCGCTCGCCGGCGGCATTTCGTGCAGCGGTCTTAGCATCCGCGCCATTCTTCCTGTTCTTTTCGGCGAAGGTCACGAGCAGAATCGCGTTTGCCACGGCAACGCCGATCGCCATGATGGCGCCCATGAAACTCTCAAGGTTCAGGCTTGTCCCTGTGATTAGCAGCATCAGGACTACGCCCGAAAGCACGGCGGGAACGGTGGAGAATACGATCAGCGGGAGCCGGACGGACTCGAAATTCGCCGCGAGAAGCAACAGGATTACAAGGATGGCCAGGGCGAGCCCTATGCTCAAGTTGCCGAAAATTTGCCGCATGGCGCTGACCTGGCCCCTCACCTCCGCGGTTACCCCGCGCGGCGGGCTGCCAGCATGGAGGATGGCTTGGTCGATGTCAGTGGCCGCACGAGCTAAGTCGTTTTTGGCAAGATTGGCGGAGAGGCCAATCATCCAAAGTCCGTTCTGACGGTCCAGCTCACCGGGTACGCTTCCGGTTCGCACAGAAGCTATTTGGTTGACGAGAGGGTCCGCTCCGGTGGCGCTCGCGACCGGTATGGTCTCGATATCCTCGATGGAGGTCATTTGCGCCTGCGGTATCTCCACTTGCACTTGGTAGCTGACACCGGACGCCGGATCACGCCAGTAATTGGGTGACACGAAGCGGCTTGAAGCGGTGGCCGAGACCACTGCCTGCCCAACTTGATCCGCAGTCACGCCCAGTTGCCCCGCCAACACCCGGTCTATGCGGACATCCACGGAAGGGTAGTGGAGCGGCTCTTCGTATCCGAGATCCCTCAGCTCGTCTATTTTTGCAAGCTCCTGCCTTACTCGTTCTGCGTAGCTCAACACGTCGTTGTATTGAGGCCCGGTGGTCGCCACCTCAATGACAGACGGCGCGCCGAAATTCAGCGTCTGACTCATCAGGTCCCCAGGGTCGAAGGAGAAATGGGAGCCTGGGAATTGTTGCGGCAAAGCGCCCCGGAGCTTTTCCTCCAAATCGTGAAGAGAAATCGATGCGCCGGGACGAAGCCCGACGTTCATGACGGCTTCGTGCGGCCCGCTCGTCCAGAGAAATATGGCGTTGATAGGATACGAAGACCCTTGCGTGCCCACGTAACTCAGAGTCAGAACAACATTTCCCGGTCCCGCTTCGCGATGAATCGTATCGAGCAGGCGCCGCGCCATCTCCTCGGTTACCCCCACGCGCGTGCCTTCCGGGGCATCGAAGCGCAGGCGAAATTGATTTGCCGCCGCGGAAGGAAAAATTTCTTGCGACGGCCTGGGCCCGGCCAAAAGCAGCACGGCGATCACCGCTACGAAATAAATGCCCAGCAGCAGCGCAGGATGGGCCATGAGACCATCCAGCCGCTTGTAAAATCTCGCTCGGAAGCGGTCGAAACCCGTTTCCGCGGAGCTGTCTGCATGCACTTTCTCAGCTTTGAGCAGCCAGTTGGAAAGCACCGGCACGAGTGAGCTGGAAAGCAGGTACGACGCTCCCATCGAGAACCCGACGGCGAGCGAAAGCGGAACAAAAAGGGATCGGGCCGGGCCGACCATGAAAAAGGAAGGCAAAAAAACAGCGAGCACGCATAGCATCGCAAGCAATCGCGGGATAGCGACCTCCCGGCTTGCTTCCAGGACAGCGCGGGGCTTGCGTTCTCCCTGGGCCAGGTGCACGTGAATGTTTTCTAGAAGCACAGTGCCCTCGTCTACCAACACGCCCACGGCAAGTGCAAGCCCGCCCAGAGTCATGATGTTAATGGTTTGTCCTGCGGCCCACAGAGCGACTACCGCTACGAGCAGAGCAAATGGGATCGTGATGACCACGATGAGCGAACTGCGCCAATCGCGCAAAAAGAAAAGCAGCGTGAGGCCCGTAAGAATCGCGCCAAGAAGGCCCTCGCGCAAGACCGAGAGCAACGCGTCGCGAACATACTGGGATTGATCGAATTCGTAGGCAATCTTGATATCTTCGGGAACCAGTGACTGAAATCGCGGCAGGCTCGCGCGAACTTCGTTGACCACGGTAATGGTCGAGGCATCGGGGCGCTTGGTTACCGGAATGTACACGGTCCGTTTGTCGTTCAGTAGGGCGTAGCCCGCGGGAACGTCCGAGGAATCAGAAACCGTTCCGACGTCGCGCAAGTAGACCGAGGGTCCCGAGCCAGTGCGCAATGGAATGTCCAGCAAATCGGTGATCTGCTCGACGGTTGAATCCGTGGTGACCAGTGTCTGGTAATTGCCGATGTTGGCATTTCCCGCCGGTTCGATGCTGTTTCCCGCCACCAGGGCTTGCACAACACTCTGTGGAGAGAGCCCATACGCGTGTAATTTGCCCGGATCGACGCTGACGACAATGGTGCGTTGGTTGCCTCCAAAAGGGGGTGGCGAGGAAACTCCCGGCAGCGTCGCAAAAACCGGCCGGACGCGATTCAAGGCCAGGTCCTGGATCTCACCAAGCGTGCGCGATTCGCTTGAAAAAACCAGATATCCGACAGGCAGCGTGCCCGCGTCGAATCGGAACACAAAAGGAGAGACTGTGCCGGGTGGCATAAAGGCACGAGCGCGGTTCACGTAAGAAATCGTCTGTGCCAGCGCCTCGCTCATGTCTGTCCCGGGATGGAAAGTAAGCCTGAGCAACGCGATGCCTTGAATTGATTTTGCCTCCACGCTCTCGATTCCGTTGATGTAAAGGAAGTGATACTCGTAATAGTAGGAGAGGAAGCCTTCCATCTGCTGCGGGCTCATCCCGCCATAGGGTTGGGCCACATAAATGACGGGCAGATTCAAGTCCGGCAAAATGTCGATCCGCGTGCGAAGCAGCGCAAGAACGGAAGAAAGAGCCAGAGCAAGAACGATGACGATCACCGTAATCGGTCTGCGCAACGCCGCCCGAATCAGCCACATGACTAATGCTCCCCTGGCTGCGTGCCACGCAACAGCTGCAAGAAATCCTGCAAGTTACCCTGCGCGTTTGCGACCGCGAAAAGTCCATGCCATACATTTAGCCGGGCAATGGAATCATCCATTTCCGCTTGTGCAAGAAGATTCTCCGCCTCGGCCACTTCCACGAGCGTAGCCAGACCCGATTGGTATCGAGCCTGCGACTGCGTTTCGGATTGCCGAGCCGCCGCCAATTCGATAGGGGTTTCCTGAGCGACGAGTTGAGCGGCCTTCAGCGAGTCGCGTGCCGCTTGAATCTGGCCCGACAGGTCTTGAATCGTTTGGTCATAGTGGGCTTTTTGCGACTGCTCATCGGCTTTCGAAATTTGCTTCTGGGCGCTCAATGCTTTGAAACCAAAAACATCCGGGAACATGATCGTTATACCCGTCACCCAATTTCCGCGCGCCGGCGCCAGGCCATTCCAGTTGCCGAGGATCGATCCGCCGGATGGAACTTCGCTGCCGCGGCCGAACACCTCTCCCTGCAGGTATAGGCGTGGATAATCGGTCCGCTGCAAGACTTTCTCTTCTGTTTGAATCTGTCGCACATCGGCCATCTGCTCGCGTGCCAAAGGATGTTCCGACGCAGAAACATCGTGCAGGGAAGTGCCCGGTGAAAGATCAAGTAATCGGCCTGAATCCAATTTGATTTCACTGCCCGCCGATCCCATAAGGGCCGCGAGAGTATCCAGGGCTGCGCGCTCTGCATGCTGAGATTGGTACAGCTGAATTTTTGCTCGCGCGAGTTCCGCATCGGCGCGCGAAGCATCCGCTCCGGCTCGCAGTTGGTTATCCACGAGGACATGAATGGATTTAGTGAACTGCTGCCAGCGGTCGAGATTGGCCTGCGCCGCCATCGCAGCCTGCTGGTTTGCCACGGCAAGCAGAAAATAATTTCCAACCGCGGCTGCGACCTGGAGCTGTGTCAGAGCAAGATCTGCTTGTGACTTCGCTTCGGCGGACCGCGCTTGGCCGACTCTCGCCGAGCGCAATCCGAAGTCCAAAGGCTCCCAAGAAAAAAGTGCCGCGGCCTGGCTACCCCAGAAACTCTGGCCACTCGAAGGGCCAATTGGGCCCTCAACAGTGGGAGTGATGGGCGTCGCCAGCCAGATGCCCGGCACCTGGTTCTGAGTGGCTCGGCTATCCTGGTATACACCGTTCAACTGAGGGAGATATTGCGTCCGAGCAAGAGTGACCCCAGCCCGTGCAGCGGACACCAGCTCCAAAGACGCTCGAACGGCGGGGTAGTTTTGAAGTGCGTAGTCCACCGCTTGCTCCAACGTGAATGTTTTCGGTGGCGTCTGCTGATTTTGGGGCGCCGCTTTGGGGAGGGTCGGTGCGAACAAAGACAAATACGCGGCTATGTAGGCGAGGCCTGTCCGATGGACTGACACTCCAGAGAGCTCCCGCGATTATCGGCTTTCGTTATCGCGGGCCGATAATAGGAGACCCCAGATGGGCTGTCAATGGGGAAGAGTCAAACTGGAGCCAGTCAAATTGGGAGCGCGGCGCAATAGGGGATCGGGCTGGAGCGCTCCAGCAGATCGGTGTGCTGATCAGGCCCGTTCTCAGTCGGCTATAGGGTTGCGTTTGCAGCGCTACGTTTTCTGTAGTTGGCGGCCTGGACTGGTACAACCCGCGGTCGCGTTCGGGCAAGTTCTATCACGCGCTCTTCCTCGAAAAGTTCGCCGAATAGTTCCCGGACCTTCTCTTTCGCGGCTTTCAATAGCCTTTGACCGGCTGGAGTGGCGCGATACACGCGGCGAATTTTCCCTGCAAGGTTGTGCTCCTCGGAACGGAGCAGTCCATTTTCTTGGAGTCCGTGAAGCACCGGGTAAAGCGTTCCGGGGCTGAGCTTATATCCATGCCTCGCGAGCTCTTCAATCATGCCCAAGCCGAAGATTCCCTCTTTTGCTGCGTGGTGGAGAATATGGAGTCGGATCAGGCCCGAATACAGTTGCCTCGCGTCGAGGAGTTCTTGTTTTGCGGCAGTCATTATCGTATTCCGTTATCGAACTCCCGGACAGCCTACAGGCGTTTGCCGCACGCCGTTGTAAGGATGTTGTAAAAAGATGCTTCCATTGTCCCGCGGGCGAGACATCGTAGTTATCTCTAAAGACGACTATGCGTTAGCAGATTGCAGCGGCGTGTAGGCTTCGGAAGACGAACATCCTCAGGCGGGCAAGATCTTGGGTCCGGCATTGAAGCGCTGCTGCAGGAGCAGCCCTGCTTGCAGGACTCTCGAATCTTGGCCGAGGTCGGCGGTAAGCTGCAATCCGAGGGGAAGTCCGCCGGCGATCGGCATGGGGATCGACATGGCCGGCGTCCCGAGAGCTGTCCACGGCGCGTTCATTCTTGGATCGCCGGTATCCGATAACCCCAGGGGCGCGGGCCCTGTCGCGGCAGGAGTGAGTATCACAGGAGTGGATTTGAAAACCTCCGCCAATCGGACCCTGCTGTCCGCGATGTATCGCTTGGCTTCGTCGTACCGTTCCGCGGGGATCTTCAGACCATCACGAATCAGGTTAGCCAGCGGCAGGTCGAGACGGTCTCCAAATTCCTTCAAGCGCGGCTCATGAAATCGAGCCCCCTCGTAGAACATGAGAACGGTGTTTGCTTCGTCAAGCTTTTTCAGCATGTCTGAAATATCGACTGCCTTGATCCTGGTGCCGGCACGGCGCAACAACGACAACGCCTGCCGGAAAGCGTTCGCCATTTCCGGCTCACATTCAGGGATTGGCTCGGGGGCCCCGAATGAAAATTGTTCTTCGCTGCCTACCGGATGTCCTAGCGCTTTCCAGAGCGCCAGCATGTCCGCCGGCGTGTGCGTGAAGAGGCCAAGTGTGTCCAGGCTCTTGGACAGAGGCAACATCCCCTCGGTTGGCAGAAGATCATAGGTGGGCTTGAATCCGGTCACGCCGCAATAAGACGCGGGCCGAATCATCGAACCTTTTGTCTGCTCCCCGATCGTGAAAGGCACCATGCTCGCGGCGACCGCTGCGGCGGAACCGCTCGAGCTGCCACCGGGCGTATGCTCGAGATTCCGCGGGTTCCGCGTCGGCCCCGGCGTCCGGTACGCGAAGGCAGTGGTTACGGTTTTGCCGAGCAGGATTGCCCCGCGGTTGCGCATCTCCCGGATGATTGCGGCGTCCGCTACGCCGAGGCGGCCTTTGTAAAGCGGCGAGCCGTATTCGGTCGCCATGCCCTGCGTCTCGATGATGTCTTTGGCTCCAAAAGGAATCTCGGAAAGCGGTCCGTCCGCTGTGGGCCTTTCGGGCTGCACCTGGACCCACGCGTGAATGGACGGCTCGAGTTCCCGGATGCGCTGCAGGCAGATCTCTAATCCACGTTTCCGGGCATCGCGATTCGCTTGCAGCCATTCGGTGAAGGTCTCCATGCGAGGGGATTCTACCGCAGCCGCAACACCCGACGGCAACGCCGCTAGTTTGGAAATGCCGGCAGCCGCAACAACATTCGCGCTGTTCTTGATGAAATCGCGTCTCGTATACTTCATGGCTTGTGTGGCCCATCTTACGCCTCGCGTGCGGCCCGTACAAAATTCGCTCCCTTTCTGGAAGCTGTAGAGGGCGCGGAAGCTCGTGACAATCCCCGGCGGCGCATTCGGTGCGGAAAAATAAATTGCTATAGTGAAAACTAATCAACAATACTATTTTTGCGTGGGCGAAACGCCGGCCGGTTTTCTAACTACTTCGTCATAGGCGTTGTGCTCGTCCTGGACGCAGAACCACTCCGCGAGTTCCCAGCCCGGCTCCAGTTTGTGAAGTTTGGGAGGACTTACCCAGGGCTTCGTGTACGCTTTGGGATCGTCCATGATGATTTGCATTTCCAGGGTGTCGTGATTGAGCCGCCGGTAGCGCTCGGTAAGGTGCATCTGTTCGCTGCGCGGATTTCCGAAGCCATCGACCCAAACTTTGTCGTTAAATCCAATCGTGTCGACGACGAAGGTGTCTCCCTCCCACTTGCCAACCGAGTATCCCAGCCAAGTGGGATCAGGATCCTTGGGAAGCGCTCGCCCGTCCGCCCAGATGGTGCGCCAAGCGTGATACTCTTCGAAGAACATAAACATTCTGCCGGGAATCTGAACAATCTCAAATGGATTGGGAAGGATGAGAAGTCTTGGAGGACTATCCGGCTCGCAGCGCAAGGATGGGTTGCCTTCCTCCCCTGGAACGGCCCTGGGGCCCGTTACGGGTTTTGCGGCATCGAACTTCGCCTGTCCCCAAGCCGTCAGGGGAGGACGCATCTTTTCATCGACGCCATTCATTCCGGGGATTCCTGGCCCAGCGCCCGAGGGATATTGCATCCAAACGCCGGACAGATCATGCGAGAGGGCGGGCGCCACAGCCTGAACCTTTTCCGCTTCTGGTGGCTGACTGGTCTGAGCAAGCATAACCGGCGAGAAAGCCAGTACCGCAGCGATCGAACCCACGAGGCGATGTCGCATCTTCAAAACCTCAAGTCACTTTTGAGATTTCAGCGTATGACCCCAAAATAAATGGCGCGCCCGGAGGGACTCGAACCCCCGACCCTCTGCTTAGAAGGTTTGGGGTTAGAAAACCTAAACGCCTTATTGACCGTTGCTTACGGGCAAAAGTCCGTTCTGAAACCTGTCCTCAGTTGGGCTACAAGGGCTACGCTTCTTTTACCCTACGCTGAAACTTCCAAAAACGCAAAATCCACCACACCATGGCACGTGTATGGCACACGAGCGCCCCCGAACGGTTCCCACCCGCGTTGTCTACGATCTGACCCTAAGCTACTTGATCCAACCGCTGTGATGCTGTTTTGAAACCGCAACATTCTGACACGATCAAGTTCCGAAACGTTCGAAGGAGAGACATATGGAAAAGTTAGCGACGAACCTGCAAGAAGTTGAATCGCACCACAGTCCAAAGCGCACCAAGGGCATTGTTCGCCACGCTAGGCGAACAGCCGAGGATGTAGCCTTCCACCATAGAGTAAGGCGAATCGCCGCACTGGAGAAAGAGGCGCGAAAATGGATTGCGAGAAGCATCACTTTGATCGCAAGAGGCCGCGCAGCAAATATCCAGCTCGGGCGCATTTTTATCAAGCTCAAGCGCCTAGTCGGCCACGGCAATTTCGAAAGCTATTACGTGAAGAAGTTCGAGCGGGACTATGGCATTGCTTTTCGGACCGCCCAGGATTATATGCGACTCGCACGCGATGCAGACGAAGCCAAAAGCGCGGCCCCCGCGCTTTTCCCGCCAGCGACCGATCCTCAAGCGGTCGAGACCAGGGAGGCAACGGCAAGACACCAAGCGGCTGTTGCTCGTGCGAGGAGCTCAAGTTCCGAAACGGCGTCGTCGGATGCCGAGACTGATCATGGCGAGCGCGCCAAAGACCATGAGGGTTCGATGTGTACGTGTCGGCTCCAAATCCGCATGTCGAAAGAAGACCATGCCCGCGTCTTGGCGCTCTGGCGATCCGATCATCGAGCCCTGGCCGAGAGCGCGGTCACGAAGTTTTTGCTCGAGCTCTGCGCGAAGTACGGGATTGACGGGAACACGTCGGAGGGATCCGATGAGTGAAATTCCCAAGATGGTACGAGGCATCAATCCTGTCCAACTCGAAGTTGACTACAAGAAAGCGGCGGCAAAACTGCAGGGAGAATTTGCATCGCCGACGCATTTCGACGGACCAGCGATTGACAGCAACACGGTCGTAGTCGCGCCCGACGGCTCGATCACGAGCTTGCTACTGACGAAGCGAGTCGACCCGGAGCTTCGGGAGGAAGCTTATGAAGTAGCAATGACCGTCAACGATTTACTCGATAAACGGCCGCCGGCCGTGGGTTCGAAGGCGATGGTCCGTGTGAAGAAGGATGGTCACCGAGGCAATTTTCCTGTAACTCCCGACCGCGTCATGAAGATCCTCGACCGGGTCGGCGCCCGCGAGGGGCTCCTTGGCGCGATGGCCGGTACGGCTGGTAGACCGCCGCACAATTCGAAACTCACCGACAAATGTCCGGAACTTCTAGACCAACTCCGTGTCTTGCGGAGGAGGGTTGATCACCTTCACGCGAAGTACCTACCAACCCCCTACGCGTACCAGCGTGCTGTAGTGAACGGGGCACCAGAATTTCGACTGGGGCACAGCGCGTATAGTTCTGTGTACATCGTCAAGCACCTTCGTTCCGCCTACCACCGAGACCGACAGAATTTGCACGGCGCATTGAGTGCGTTGCTGCCGCTAGGCAATTTCACCGGCGGGGAACTCGTTCTTCCCCGCTGGAGGATCGCGTTCGCTTTCAAGCCCGGAGATGTGCTCTTTTTCGACCCCCAGGAGCTGCACGGCAATTTGCCGGTAGTGGGCGACAGAGCGTCACTCGTGTGGTACTGCGCTCGCGGCTTGCGTGCTGCCAAATGACAGTGTTGAACGCCTCAGAGTGGACTAGATCTTTCGCTTCTGCACCATGAGTCGCGACGGAACGCGAAGTAACTACTAGTAGCAAGTTCCGGCGCTGGCCCTGGGAACTAACCCTTCCACCGCTTTCTTAGCGGCTCCTAGTCCGACAGGGCTTCGCCGGGACTGCTGTAGTGGAATAGGAGAATAAAATGAAAATTTCCATTAAACGAATTTCCCCCGGAGTCATACAGCTGATCGCTGAGCACAGAGGGAAAACCTACACCTGGGAACGACGTGGAAATACTTGGTATCAACGGCACGGCAAAAAAGAAGATTGGCGTGAGGTGGCGGAAAAAGAAGCTTGCAAAATATTGGATCAGCAGGTCGCTGAACGGGAAAAGCCTAAGTACGAGCGTCCGACGATCCACTTGAAGCCCGGCAAGTTGCCCCGTGCGGTTGAGCAGGCCGAGAGTGCTCTCCGAGGCCGTTCTGAGGAATTTAGGATTTTCCAGCGTGGCGGTGAACTGGTCCGGGCCTTCTGTTTGCCCGCACGCCACGACGACAGACAGTTAAAGCGCCCGCGAGGAACCCTACAACTTGAGCCGCTGACCAGCACGGCGTTGACGGACGTTTTCAATGGCATCGCAAAATGGACCAAGCGAATTAATGGCCATGTCCAGACCGTTGACTGCCCGCAAAAGATTGCCGCTACTTTTCTATCGCGTACCGGGTCCTGGCCTGTTCCAGTCCTGGCGGGAATCATCTCGGCGCCAATGTTGCGAGATGACGGCAAGATCCTTTCGCGACCGGGTTACGACAAAAGAAGCGGGCTGCTGCTTGTCTCCGATGATGAGAATTGGCCCCCGATCCCTGAGCACCCTACTCGCGCGGACGCAGAAGCCGCGCTCAAAACTCTTCTGGCTCCGTTCGCGCAATTCCCGTTTGTTACAGACGCAGACCGCGCCGTGCACGTTGCCTGCATTCTGACCGCGATTCAGCGCCCATTGCTCGGGGCGTGCCCGATTTTCGGGTACAGCGCGCCCACGCAGCGAAGCGGGAAGTCCTTGTTGGCCGAATCCGTAGCGATCATCGCCACGGGGAAACCGGCACCTGCGACGGCGGTCTCAGGAGACCGGGAAGAGATTCGAAAAATGATCTTGTCCGTGCTCCGCGAAGGGCATCCGATCATCAATCTGGACAACGTGGAACATCCGCTTTCTTCACCGGACCTTGCGATAGCACTCACACAGTCTGAATACCAGGATCGTCTGCTTGGCACGAGTCGAACGCTTCACTTTCCGACAAGCGTGTTGTGGACGGTGACCGGCAATAATCTGTTGTTTCGCGGAGATTTGTCCAGCCGTGCACTGCTCTCTCGCATTGACCCCTGCATGGAATCTCCGGAGTCACGGACGTTCAAGATTCCACAGCTTGTGGATCATCTAAAAAGGCATCGCAAAGAATTAGTCGTGGCCGCCCTGACGCTCTTGCGGGCGTATCACGTCGCCGGTCGTCCCCGTCAGCAAGTTAAGCCTTGGGGTGGATTCGACGATTGGTCTGGGTCGATTCGTGAGCCGCTTGTCTGGCTGGGACTGGCTGATCCTTGCAAGACACGCTCAGTTGTGCTGACGGATGACCCCGAGCGTGAGGGGTGGAAAGCTGCGCTCTACGCCTTGCGTATGAAGTTCGAGGACAATGAGTTTACTACGAAGGAGATACTTCAGGAGTGCGGCAATTCCGGAACCCTCAGGAGGGCGATGGAGGCCGTGGCTCTCGGACGGCACAAGGAAATTGACTCCCAGAGTTTGGGCTGGTTCCTGAGGCACACCAAGGACCGAGTTCTCGGAGGCTTGCGACTGGAAGCTGTGGGGCAGGTATCGGGCGTCACTGAATGGCGGGTCGTGGAGGGTCCCGGTGGGCATAGCGGGCATGGTGGCCAATTCCCGGCCGGCGGCGTAAAGCGCTTCCCCAGATTTGGGAACACTCCCGCAAAGGACGGAACGGTCAAGCGGTTTCCTAGGCTTCCCGGGAAGCAATAGCAAAGGTACAAACCTACACAAATATGTGATGGGGTAAAAAATGGCCACTATGGCCACCTGGCCACTAGTAAAGTTAATTCTGGAGAACCTTTTTCTTTTCTTTTCTTTTTTTAGAACCTTTCTGCGTAAGCAGAAGAGGAGGGGCTGCGAAGCGGTTTTTGCTGAGCAGGCCCTCCTCCAGCGCAAAGCGCTTGAGGGACTGCGAAGCAGGCCCCTCAAACGCGAAGCGCTGGATAAAAATTCAATAGACCTATGGCCCATATTTACCGGTACCCCGGCCAGGCGGCATAAACGCTAAAACCACCCCCCTAAAGGGGAGTGTGGTTTTGCGTTTATGCCCAAAGCCGCCACGTTGCCAAGTTGGAGTAGTGGATCCCCTTCGGGGAGGACGCGCAAAACCGGCGCGTCCTCTGTGATTTGATCTTCAGGAAAGGAATAGCAGATTTTCTGCAGACTTGGAACATCGGCAAACGTCGAGACGATGAATGCAGGAAAGGACGAACGACAGAGGTGCCACCCAGTACGATTTAGGCCGCAATTCGTGGAAGGTTCAGCGCAGCTGAACACGACAGATCTAAGGCAAATTTGGGTCCAAGGTATATACCTACGTGCACGTGTTATATGTACCCCAAAAACGGCCCTATGTATAGCGATCTAATCATCGTTTTTGGCAACTCCTAACCGGACTGGCGGGGGATAAAATCAGGAGTCATTATGGCGCGAGGTTCTTCTTTAGAGAGATTGAAAAAACGGGCCCAAAAGGCCCTGGAGAAAATGCCAACAAATAGGTCGTACAAAGAAACCAAGGACATTTCCAATTGGCGGGCTATCGAAGAAAGATGGGAAGCCATGGAAGGCAATCAGTATGCCAGAGGACTTGTGCGCACAGAAGAAACCCTTGAAAAAATGCGAGCAGCCCAAAGGATGCGGAGAAAGAAGGAACTTCAAAAAAGACTGTTGAATGTAAGGGTCCGATTGTCTGATTCTTCCAGTGAAGATTAGCTCTGGCGAGAAAGGGATCGATGCTCCATTTCTAAGCTTGGTAACGGACAGATTCGGCTCTGTCCCTGGTTTGGCACGGCGCACGGCCCAGTATTCGAGCATGGAGACGATAGCATGTGTGCTTATGGCTCTCGACAGGAAGGGGCAGTCACGCTCTCCCTTGAGTGAGCTGCATTCCATGCCTGTACAGAAAGGGAATTGAAAATACCGCCTTTCCATCTTTTTCCTTCTTGGAGAAAAACCCGACGGCCAAGAGATGTTCACTCGTAGCTTGCCCATTTTTGCCAAGTAGGCTCTGAAGCGCACTTGCATCGTACTCGGTCTTTCCACCCGAAAACTTCTCGATGTCCATCCAAAGATGCGGGAATTCCGCTCGAAGGTAGGTATCGCGTTTGCGCTTTGACAGCTCTTCGAATCCATACTGAATTGCTGCCGTATCAATCACCCAATCCGATTTACCCTCCGGGTCAGCCCCGCAGATGTCCTGCTGCTTTTGTTTGGCACGAATTAACAGATCGAGAACATCGCGCGGAGTTATAACCCCCCGCCCGTCAGCACAACGATTACAAATCCAACGAATAGTGGTGCTCTGATTAGTGCCCTTAAAAACGGTGGGTGGAAACACCGCGTCAAAACACTGCGTTCGATAAGAAGCGCTCGCCTCTATCTGCTCACGATTTAATCCAAGATATTTCACCAATGCATCGTTCACAACAAGTCGCTTTACAACCATTGTCAGGATTTGATCTTCTGTCCAACGGAGGGTGTCGGCTTGACGTGCTGTCACATGAGTTAGGGCCGTGAAGCCATCACTGGTCCCAACCACTTGCTCTAACATGTCGTCGCGCAGAAACACCTTCACCCTGATATTGGCAGAAGCGAAATACCGCATCGCTCGCAGAAGGCCACGTAAGGCTGTCCTTTCAACATCTGTACGCCGTGGAAAAATCTCATCAAGCCGATCAACCATAAGCCACAGTGACAAATGACTGGTCGCTAGCATCGCTTCCAAAGTCTGCTTGATATCATTGACATATTGGGGGAGCGAATGCTCAGGTGGGGCTTCGCTTGCTTTCTCTGAGCGTGGTTGTCCGAACAGGTCTAATTCCACTTCACCAACATCACCCAGAGGCTGATACTTAAGCCTAGGACGCCAAGACGTGAGCACGTGCAAGGACCACTCAAGAATGTCTCTCAAGGATTTCTTAGCCTGAATTTCTGGAATTTTTGCATTGGTGCAGGCGAGTTGAAACTTCTGTATCTCCGCCCCTGCACCGCTTAGCAATTTGCGGTACCGCGAACCCTTTATAAAATGCTCGTGCGCAAGGGAAACGAGATAGATGCACCAGAAGCTAATAAATTCCTCTTCCGACAGTTTAGTAAAACTATCTGTGAAGGCATGGAAAACAGGATCGCCGGGTGCTTGAATACCATGAGCGACTACAACCTTCCGCTGCTCTAATAGGTAGTTTGGCAAGAAGTCGACGAAGATTCGAAAAAGAGCACTTTTGCCAGAGCCCTTTGTTCCCGGAACGAGGTCGACACGGTCATTCAGGAGGTCCGTAAAAGCGGAGGTTTCGATTCTCGCAGCTTCGAGGAGTGTATCCTCTTCAGCAATCGAATATCCCAGGTCAACCCCCTGAAGCAGTGTCGATAGGACTTTGTTTTGATGAGTCATTGCTAAAATCCCGATTCGCTCGACTTCCTCGACGCTCACGTCATCGTTGCGCCGATCATACCAACATGCGCCACCGCCTCCAACAACAAAGCCCGCTGCCCCGCGCGGGTAATCTATGGCGCAAGGCTCTGAAACGCCGCACAACTTGCCAAGAGTTGGCCAGCACCGCATAGCGTAAAAGGCCGGACAATTCACCTCTGTTTAGTTTCCCGGACCGCTTTCCCTACAAGACATTCCATCATGTCAACGCATCCATTGCCGCGATGCTCATATCCATGTTGATAGTCATATGGACACGGTTGAAATCGTTCTCCCCAGTCTTGCCCATCGCAAGAGGGTGCCGCTGAATGGTAGTCCGGTTTCAAGTCCAATCTGACTGGGAAACCCATGAATTGCCTCGATCCATGTGATAGAGTCGCTAATCATTGCCTTTTCTCTGAAAAGCGATTCGTGAAAGAGAATAAGCGAAGAGGCTAGTGGGGTCCATGCTCGAAAAACATATGGAGGCCCTCATCGCCGACTATCCTGATGATTTCTTCCCAGGAAAAGGCTTTGAGCTGAGAGGACGGCAGAAGTCATTCGCAGCTGTCGGGCGTTTCGATCTGTTGTTCGAGGATCGATATAAAACGCAGATCCTCATGGAACTGAAAGCTGTCCCGGCGAAGTATGATGTTGCTACTCAACTTGCCAAATACAAAGACGAGTTACGCAGTCGAGGCGAAAATCACATTCTGATGTGGCTCGTTGCGCCGCAAGTGTCCAACTCCGTCCGTGAGTTCCTTGACCGGATTGGGATCGAATACAGCGAAATCCACGAAGGAGAGTTTCAGCGCGTAGCTGAGAGGCACGGGGTGCCAATTGGTGGCGAAACTCCACCACTGATTCAACGAGCCGCTCCTCTAGAAGCTGTCCGCAAACAAAAGAGCCCAAAATCTTCAAATGGAGTAGTTTTGCCTCCTGACAGATCGATCTAGTTCATCAAGTCAACTATTCATCGACTCTGGGATACGCAACACAGTTTGGTGACGCGCGATCAACTGGCTGAAAAATTGGGAGAACAAACTTGGATCACGGAAGCGTTGGATGCTGCAGGCATTATTGATACTGGTGAACGAAGCAAGCGGATTGGAAACCACATCGATTGGTTTAGTGCACATTACAAACTCGGGTGGTATGGCCTCGCGGACGAATTTGAGCGAGACCGCGTCGGCGGAAAGTGGGCGTATCGTCCGAAACAGAAGTCGCCAACCATTCGTTCCGGGACAAGCGGCGAACGATAGAGAAAAGTACGCTTCGTCACAAGCACTTGCGTTAGCAGGGACAATTTCCTCAAATCCAAGCAACGTCTAGATTAGAGAAATGGGCGGTATTGGTTGCCGCTCGATAGAGCGTGCGCCCCCAGTTTGCCAGGGCTTCGCGATCAAAACAAATGCTTTACAAGTAAGCCTAAATATAGTATATATATGACATATATGGCAAAGCCTTGCAATACGCAGCAGGCCGCCAATGCGGCGGGAATTTCCGTAATGACATTGCACCGCTGGATTGTGGCCAAAAGACTCAAGGTTCCCAAGCTCCGCATCCGGAACGGCAGGGCCGTGCGGTTATGGAGCAAAGCGGATTTGGACCGGCTCCGAAAACTTAAGCAGGAAATTTACTGCAAGGGGAGGGGCCGGAAGAAAGGCTACAAGCAAAAGTAAAAAAGCGGGACGCGCCCGGTCATCACACCAAACGCGCCCCTGACCAAAGTGCTCAATGGAGGAGCAACCATGGCTTCAAAGAAAAGTACCACCCACGCAGCATCGCCTCAAGTTGTCCGTGGCGCAGACCTGGACCGGCGGGCCGTGCTGTACGCGCGAGTCAGCACCAACAACGGCCAGGACCCGGAAGTACAATCCAGAGAAATTCGTGAATACTGCCAGCGTCGTGGATGGTCACTGGTCGGCGAGTACGTAGACATTGGCATCTCCGGTGCCAAGGAGCGCCGTCCCCAACTGGACCGCCTGATTGCAGACGCACACAAGAGAAAATTCGAGGTCATCGTCGTTTGGAAGTTCGATCGCTTTGCCCGTTCCGTGTCCCACCTGCTAAGAGCGTTGGAAAACTTTCGCGCTCTCGGCATCGAGTTTGTCTCCCTGTCCGAACAGATCGACACCAGTACCCCCACGGGCAAAATGATTTTTACCGTGCTGGGTGCCGTTGCGGAACTGGAGCGCAGCCTTATAGCCGAACGCGTGCGGGCTGGGTTGCGTAATGCCAAAGCCAAGGGCCGCAAGCTGGGTAGGCCCAGCAAGCGCGTAAACCCGACCCAAATAGCCGCCCTACGAGCCCAGGGCGTGCCCTGGCGGCGTATTGGCACCCAGCTAGGGGTAAGCGCCACAAAGGCCTACACGGCCATGCGGGGCACCGTTTTAAATCCCTAGTTGCCGGGGTGCGCCAAGTGGCTCATTTAGCAGGGCAAATTCGAGCCATAACGGCGTTTGTAAATCATGTGTTTTACAAACGGGTTAGGTACGCATACGGGGCCAACACCCTGGAGGCATTGTTTGTGACAAAGCGGCTGGCATTGGTAGCGATAACCACCCGGGGCCACGTGAAGCAACTCCGGGCGCTGGACACATACTTAACTTTCTAGAATCGAGGAGCTGTGATGCCAACTCTCAAAGCAGAAGAATTTTGCAAAGCTTTCGACACCTGGGCAGAAGCATGCCGAACTGAATTACCGACTGATGATGAGGGCATGAAACAATGGCGAAAAGAGTTTGCTGACCATTGGAGTTTTATAGAGTTAGCAGTTCACAAAAGCTGCCTTCTCAACCGATTGATTTATGGTCGGGAACCCCTTCGCACCGAAATGTGCCCTGAGCATAAAGGCAAATGGAGTGGTTGTGTTTTTGAGAATTTGGATTGTGGTTGTCAGTTCGGTTCAAATGTCACGGGATGGCTGATGGCATCCAAAAAACAGAAGGGAGTTAAACGGAAGAGTTCAAAACGACCTTAGGTAGGGAGCCAGCAAAGCAACGCTGCCCGCGAGTTCCGGCGGTAGCCTCCTAGTCGGTCAGACGCCGCGAAAAAGCTGTGCAATGGGAATTTGAAGTGCCCCTGCAATCTTCTCGATGTTGACCAGCGCCACGTTCCGTTCACCTCGTTCGATTCCGCCAATGTAGGTCCTGTCGAGCTGGCTCATATCTGCAAAGGCTTCTTGAGACACGCCTAGCTTCTGACGCCGACGACGCAAGGCTCTACCAAACCGGATGCGAATATCCTGAGGCATGTATGGTTAGGCGTCATCTTGGATACCTGGCGTTTATGTGTCCACGGACTATGAGTATCATTGGTGGCAGGATGTAAATGGTAACGATGCTCGAAGCGGCCCACTATTACAGCAGGAGATCAAAGAAATGGTAAGTCCGATGGAACTTTTGGATCGTGCTGTGGCCTACACTGGCAAGTACGCACGCTTGTTAAGAAGCGGCCTTGTGAAGGCCGAAGACGTTCGGAAGGTCAAAAGGGCCACGCTCGTGGCAGGACAGGGGATGTACTGCAAGAAGTGTGGGAACGTGGGGCCAACGAAGGGAATTATGAAAGGCTCGTTCGCGATAGAGCTAGTGTTGTGGTTGTTCTTCCTGCTCCCGGGTCTGGTCTATTCCATTTGGCGGCTGACAACGAAGGGCCGCGGATGTTCTGTTTGCGGCAGCGAAGATGTGATTCCAGCAAATGCGCCCTTGGCGAAGAACAACACAAGCCAGCCCGTGGCATAGGCGACATTCGCTGTCGTTCTGCATGCCTCTTGCGGAAAGTACACGCGTGGTGATGCCGCCCTCTGAACTCAGTGCGGGAAGCAATTGGTGTGAAAGGGGCGGTTCCAGTCGGTGCACCGTTTTATTTCGGGACAAATGAGGGCTCCCCGGCGCTTTAGGCGTCCCGTACGCTGAAAAGGAAAACAAATGAAAAACAAACCAAGTTTCGGAAAATTCTTACCCATGTTTGTCGGCGCTTTTGCAGGAGTTCTTCTGTTGGTAGGTTTCCTGCTGTCCTACCACGCACCGAGTCACAAGGTTTTATATGTGATCAGCAGCAACTCAATGTATCTAGACGCAAATCTCACTTACATTAATTCTTCCGGCGGTACCGCGCAGGAGCATTTCAACGGCTTCAAATCTGATTCTCACCCGTTCGAAACGGAGTATGAAATGGAGGTGACAAAAGCGAGCGGGGATCCAGTCTATATCTCTGCTCAACTGAATAATGAATTCGCGGATAAAGTGCACGTAGAAATTCTTGTTGATGGAAAGCTGATGCAGGAGGCTTCCTCAACGGGAACCTACAGCATAGCGACAGCAAGCGGTTCAGTTCACTAATCGTCTCGCGTCAAACATTCAGTCCTTCCAAGGACTCTAAATGAGGCACTGCAAATGACAATACGCAAATGCCCGCGTATCGAAGATCGTGAACGCTGGGTCGCTGTCTAGTCTGCCTAGGCCACTACCCACATCGCCGTTTTTTCTACTCCTCAATGAGGGCACCCCGGCGTTCTAACCGGCCTGTGCAAATACAAATATTTCCAGAATCTGCAAACGAGGGACACCGAGCCTTGCGGGTTTCCACATTCCGAGAAACCCCATTTATCAGGCCCTATCCCGCCCAAGTGGAGGATTACTTACGGATTGGCCGTGATACATTCCCTATCCGGTCCTTGATCGGGTAGACTCAGCCGGTTCACGCCTATGCCACTTTCCGCAGGCGATAAGCTTGGCCCTTACCAGATCCTCGCGCCGATTGGCGCGGGCGGCATGGGTGAGGTCTATCGCGCCAAAGACCCGCGTTTGAATCGCGACGTGGCCATTAAGGTCTCCGCCTCGCAATTTTCGGAGCGCTTCGAACGTGAAGCCAAGGCAATTGCCGCGCTGAATCATCCCAACATCTGCCAGATTTACGACATCGGGCCAAATTATTTAGTCATGGAATTTATCGAGGGGACCCCGCTCCACGGTCCTCTCCCGCTCGATCGAGCGCTCCGCTACGCCGTGCAGATTTGCGATGCGCTCAACGCCGCGCACAAGAAAAACATCACGCATCGCGATTTGAAACCCGCCAACATTCTAGTGACCGTAAACGGCGTGAAGCTGTTGGATTTCGGATTGGCGAAGATGGGAACCGCCGCCGCGCCTGATTCCGATGCCACCGCACTAACCTTGGACCTCACGGAAGTGGGCACGGTCCTGGGCACCGCGGCTTACATGTCGCCCGAACAAGCCAAGGGCGAGCCGACGGACGCGCGCTCCGACATCTTCTCCTTCGGCGTGGTGCTGTATGAAATGCTGAGTGGCCGCCAGGCGTTTTCTAAGAACTCCGCCATTGAAACCATGGCGGCTATCGTGCGCGACGAGCCAGCGCTGCTGGATGCGCCGTTGACACTCTCCGCCATCGTAACGCGCTGCTTGCGGAAGGCTCCGGCCGAGCGGTTTCAGACCGCGGCGGAAGTCAGAGTTGCGCTGGAAGGAGCCGTGGCGAAACCGGAACAACAACCTTCCATTGCGGTGCTGCCCTTCGCCAACCTGAGCGCGGACAAGGACAACGAATACTTCAGCGACGGGCTGGCCGAGGAGATTCTGAACGGGCTGACGCCGCTTCCGGGGCTGCGCGTGATTGCGCGCGCCTCGGCGTTCGCCTTCCGAGGCCGCGAGAATACCATTGCCGAGATCGGCGAGAAGCTAAAAGTGGGAAGTGTGCTGCATGGAAGCGTTCGCAGGTCTGGCAGTCGCATCCGTGTCAACGTGCAGCTCATCAACGTGAGCGATGAATCTCAGCTTTGGTCAGAGCGGTACGACCGGGAAATGCGCGACGTCTTCGATATTCAAGACGAGATCGCGCAGGCGATTGTCGAGAAGCTTGAGGTGAAGCTGGGAACCAAAGCGGGCAAGCCGCTGGTGAAGCGCTACACCGAGAATCTGGAAGCGCACAGTCTGTATTTGAAGGGAAATTTCCACCTGTATCGGTTCACCGCGGAAGACATGGAGAAGGGCCGGGAGTGTCTCGAAAAGGCCGTGGCCTTGGAGCCTGGCTACGCCCCGGCTTGGGTCCAGTTGGCGGATTATCACATTGCGCGCAGCTTTTTTGGTCTGGCTTCTCCTCTCGAAGAATGGCCAAAAGCCGTAGAGGCCGCACGGAAAGCAGTGGCCGCAGACGAGACACTGGCAGATGCGCACGCCGCCTTGGGCTGGGTGGAAGCGCTGAGCGAATACCGGTGGCAGGAGGCCCTACATCGATTCGAGACCGCCCTGCGGTTGAATCCAGCCTCCGGACGGACCCATTTCTGGCGGGGTACCTGTTTGCACGACTTGGGGCGTGTGGAAGAAGCTTTAGCGGAGGCACACCTCGCCGTGGAGCTCGATCCGCTTTCTACCCTGTTCCGCGAGGTCATCGCCACTTATTGCCTGTGGGCCGGCCTGCATGACCAAGCGGTGGAGCACGCACGCCACGCCCTGGATATCAACCCTAACTACGGAGACTCATTGGCCGTGCTGGGTGAAGCTTACTCCCGCATGGGCCGGTATGAGGAGGGAATCGCTCTACTCGAGAAAGCTCGCGCGTTGATGCCGACAGTGTTCTATCCGCTGGGCTTTCTCGGCTGGGCCTATGTCCGGGCTGCGCGCCGGCCCGACGCGGAACGATTTCTGGCTGAGTTGGAGGAAAAGAGGCGCTGGCAATACGTTTCCGCGGGCATGATAGCCATGACAGTCTTAGCGCTGGGGGACGTGGAAGCGGCGTTCACGTGGGCGGGCAAGGCGATCCAGGAGCGCGACCCCAACCTCCCCTGGTTAATCCGTGCGCCCGAGTTCCGGTCGCTGCGCTCGGACCAGCGCTACCACGATATCCTGCGACGGATGAATTTGGTGTCCACGGGCGCGCAAAATCCTGCAGAATAACCGATCGAGGTCATCGTCATGAAGCGCTTCGTTCTCACCCTGGTTTTGGGATCGGTCGTGTTGGGGAGCGCCGAGCACACCCTCGCCGCGCGGCCGTAGTCCGAGAAGGAGCTTGCGGACTTCGACTTGTTTGGTGTCGGCAATTATGATCTCGCCCCGGATGGCAAGCGCATCGTCTCGCTCATGTCGGCCGATGCGCTCGAAGCACAGACCGCGCAGAACCACGTAGTCTTTTTGCAGAATTTCTTTGACGAGCTGCGGCGGCGCGTGCCCGCAAGTAAATGACCTTAGACTGCCTATAGCTGAAGGAATTCCCGGTAACATTCTCTTTTGGAAGCGTGTTGGCCGGATAGTTTCCGGTTGGTCGGCAAACCGTAAGTAATCCACGGCCACCACACCACGTCACAACTCGCGCCATGTCCCGGGAAGTCCTCTTCTCAGAATGTGGCCTCTTGCGCTTCGGCTAGGATGGCGCAGCGCCATTCGCCAACCTACGCCGGGAACGACCCACGAATAACCCTATCGGAGACGGTCCCGAAGCGTAAAATTGGGACGCTTTACGCCCAATTGTCTTGACCGGGTGACCGCACAAAACAGCCCATACCTTTTTGAGTCTTCCCAACCGACTAAGTCACATGCAATCAGTACATTCACATGCCATCGGAAAATACGGCTTTATTCGGGCATTCGGCCCCGCCAATGCACTCTTAGTACTGTAATTCGAAGATGATGTGCGTCGAGTAAGTATCCACGATAGCCAGCGAAAGGTTATTAGCTGCCGAGCAGGAACTAAAAACAGAGACCCTTCTGTGGCGCGGAGTGATTGCTAGGACTATTCAGGATTGGCTCTCAAAGCCCTTGCGTCCGAAGCGCGAAGCCGAGCGGTATCTGTTTGAAAACAGCGCCGATTTGTCGTCGGTCTGTTCGTCGGCGGGAATAGACGTTGGACGGCTGCGCACGCGTCTAAACATGGTGCGGGGTCGGACGCTCCGCGAACTCTTGCCGGTTGCTGAAGAACCGCGGGCCAAAAATAAAAAGGGACATCAGACCGGACCATGCCCGCCCGACTGGTCAATGAACTGGAGGACCCATGTTACAAAAACACTCCGAGCAAGACACACGAAACACATTGGGAAAAGACATCATCAAGCGTGAGCTAGTTGAGATTGGCCATGAATGGTTTTGCAGCGAGTGCGAATGCCAGTTCTATAATCCCGGCTGCATTCTTGATGGACTGACACTAGACGAAATTATCCTGCATGTGAAAAAGAAACGGGAGCAGGAATTCGCCAAGCACGTGTGCCATTCAAATTCGTTAGGAGAAGTGGCCTAGATGGGCTCATACCATCCGGTTAAATAATCCTCGCGTTCGTCGGACATTGCTGGGTCTAAAACTTAGGATGGCCCGGCTGTCTTCTTTTCTTTTTGCTTAGTATCGAAGCGCAGCGGCATTAAAGTGGGAACTGGTGCCCCAGTGAATTAATTGTTAAAGTATGGCCTAAAGGGCGGAGATGCCGTGGAAATACAAAGTGAGATACACAAGGCGACTGGACCCGTGGCCGGACCCCATCGTGTGGATTTGCGGCGTGCCGGATTGCAGGCATAAGTATCGGATTTTCGCATGGCTCCACGCTGCATGGCGGCGTCCTTGGTTACTAAGGCGTAGTTAGGCGTGAGTAGGCAGAGATGGAAACGCCCCGAATTCAGCGCTCCTCTTTTTCGACAAGCAGGCGGAGCGGGACTAGCTGAGTTGAGTGACGCGAGCCATTTTCACGACCGGGGATTTCTTCTGCCGCTGTGCAAAGCCAGCAGCCTTCTCACGGTCCGAGTAGACACGAATAAAAGTTTCGCCGTCCTTGTAAAACAAAGTCACCTGCCAGTGATGGTGTTTTCGCCGGCCATCTTTCCTGAATGATGTGCGTTTCCGACTTTTCATTTTAGAAATACTATCACGTTAAATTGAGGGTCCACAAACAAACTGCCTGTGTCCCCATTCCAATCCACGCTTTTGGACTATCAAACAAAGACCTTGAAAATAGGAGGAATTTCGGTCCGTTCGCAGACCGGGCCGATATTGTGAGGGCAGTGGCCCGCCACTGTGCACCGTTTTTTCTATGGATGAATGGGGACCCCCGGGGTTCTAACCGCCCTGCGCAACTCTAAATATTTCCAGAACCTGAAAACGAGGCCTGCCGAGCCCTCCAGATTCCCACATTCCGATAATCCCTGCCGGCTCAACCGGTCGATGCAACACCAACTAATCGATTGATCCGGCAATACTTCCCTTAGCGCACCGATCTATTGGGCTGTGCTCCTTCATACCTAAACAGGGTGGTTCTGCTTTTGAATTAACGATCGTGAACGACTTTAGCTAATGAGATCGCTGCAAGTGTACTTCGAGCAAGTGTTGCGTCGACCCATTGAGACCGCCCTGTTTCTCGGGACTTGGCCTAGGACTGAGATGCTATTGGCGGCTGCACTGAATTTAATTTTTTCCGGTGGGAACTTTCTGCCTCAATTCTTCAAACCAGTTCAGCACGACGCTGATTTCCTGTGGACCCTGCTCTGCGGTCTTCGCCAACAGGAATCGTTGGCCGTCGGGCGTGACGTCATAGGCAGGCATCGTGTTATATGTGGCGTAGTGCCCCTCGAAGAGCACCTTCGGCGTATCCGCGGAAAAGTTTGCCTTGGTGTTCGTCCCCACGGCCATCATCTTATATCCGTTCCGGTAGAAGAGTTCTCCGTTGCGTGCCCAAACGGGTTCCGTGCCGCCTTCCGTCGAAATTTGCCACTTGCCTCCGGGCCCAGGATAAGGCTGGACGTAAACCTCGTTGCGGCCCGACTCATCCGAGACATAAGCCAGCCACCGGCCATCGGGCGAAAATCGAGGGGCGATTTCGGTGAACCGTGTTTGCAGGAACGGCTGCACTTTTCTGTCCCCGAGCCGGTAAACGAATAGGTCGAAACCAGCACCGGGGTTGGTTTGCTCGAAGGCCAGCGTCTGTCCGTCGGGAGACCAGGAACTTGCGACTTGCCCTCGGTCGCTCGTTGCTAACCGCTCCGTCCCGCCGCTGCCGTCTGCCAGTTGCCAGAACAAGTTCCGCTGCCCCGCCCTGTCCGATCCAAATGCGACTCTCTTTCCATCAGGCGTCCACGCCAAAGCGCCGTTGTAGCTCCCTTCGAAGGTCAGCCGAGTCAATGTGCCCCGTTTGGTGTCCAGAAGCCACTCCTGGGTTCCCAACTCGTCGATCGTAACGGCCACACGCTGGCCATCGGGAGAGATCCGTGGGTTTCGATAGGCATGAGGCGGAGCGGCCAGTGGTAGCTCCGCCCCTTTTCGGTCCACCCAGACTAGCTTGTTCTGTGCGGCTGTCGGTACCAACCGGTAGGTCAGCACGCCGTTAGCGGAAACGGCGACGGCCCCATTCCCGTTCACGGCAGAGAACTGAATGCCTTCGGCGATCGGAATGGCGTCGCCCTTTAGCTCCAGGCGATCCGCGTCGAATGGCTGGGCAAACAAGGTCCCCGCGCGGTTAAACAAAAGATAACCCGGTGGGCTATACGTAGCGAAAGGAGTGGCTTTCAGAATTAGCTTCGTTTCTTTCGAATCAAGCGATCCCACGTAGATGCCCATATTTTCCGGATTCGAAGTAACGGTTGTGTAGAGAAAGTGTTTTCCATCCGGTAGAAAGTATGGCCAAGCGTGACCGAGCGCCTGCTGGGATGCGTCAAGTGAAGTGACAGGAGTCGCCGAACCACCCGCTGAGGGGACGCGAAGTATGGGACTCCCGCCACCGGTCGCAAATAAGATGACCCCATCACGGTTCCACGTTCCCATGCCTCCGGCAGGCGAAGCCGTGATGGTTTCGGCGGGGCCTCCGGAAGCAGGAACCTTCTTGAGCGAAGCGCCAGCGGTAAAAGAAATGAAGCGGCTATCCGGCGACCAAAAGGGAGCCCACGCATCATCCGTCCCAGGAAGCATCTGCGCGGTGGGGGAATCGAAGTCGCGCAACCAAAGCTGTGAGCGGCCGGTAGCGTCCACCGCTGCGAATGCCAGCTTGCTGCCATCCGGAGAGACACTAAAGAAGTTCGGTCCACCGGCAATTGGCGGCCAGTTCTGCTTTTCCGGCGGAGCGACAGTAAAATGCACGGCCTTCAGTTCCGCCGAAGGCCGGCGGAGGTAAAAGACCGCTGCGGCGAGTGCGACCGCAACGAGAATGGCACACGCGGCCACCAGCCAGCCGAGACGCTCGCGGAATCCGCGTCTGGCCGTGCCACCAGCTGTCGGCATCGCCGCCTGGGGCACCTGTCCCTGCTCGGCAATCCATTTCAATTCCACTTCCAAATCGCGCGCCGTTTGCCACCGGTCGTCAGGATCTTTCGCGAGGCATCTCTTGACGACGCGGTCCAAAGCGGCCGGTGTCATCGGCGCGAGTGAAGCCATCGACGGCGGTTCGGTTTCCATGATCTTGGCCATCACGCTCGCCGAACTCTTGCCCTCGAATGCCTTCTTGCCGGTGGCCATTTCATAGACCACTGCGCCGAACGCGAAAATGTCTGTGCGGGCATCCACTTCCTTAGCTTCGACTTGTTCCGGGGCCATGTATTGCAACGTGCCCAGGATTGTTCCTTCGGCTGTCACCGCGCTCTTCATCGTCGGAAGCTGCGAAGCCGGAGTTGACGGGGCGGCTTCCTGCGCCAGCTTCGCCAAACCGAAGTCGAGCAGCTTCGTCCCCGACTTCGTGAGCATAATGTTGCCGGGTTTCAGATCGCGATGAGTGATGCCCTTGCGATGCGCCTTGTCCAGCGCATCGGCAATCTCGATGGCGAATTGCAATACCTGCTGGATCGGCAGCGCACCTCTTTGCAATCGCTGTGCGAGCGTCTCGCCCTCGATATATTCCATCACCAGAAAATCAACGCCGTCTTGATGTCCGGTGTCGTAGAGGGTGCAGATATGAGGATGATTCAGACTGGCGATGGTTTTTGCTTCGCGCTCGAAGCGCTCGCGCAATTCGGCGCGGTCTGCAAGATCCGTCGGCAAAACCTTGATGGCAACGATTCGATCGAGGCGCGTGTCGCGGGCTTTGTACACTTCGCCCATTCCGCCCGCGCCTATGGCGGAGAGAATTTCGTATGGCCCTAGACGTCTGCCTGGGAGAATTGTCATAGGCTCCGCCTGTTTGGAGTGGGCAGAGTATAACCCTGTCTGGCCGTATTTAGGGAGAGTTAGAGACAATTGCGGAGCCAAGTCCTGGTAAGTTCTATAAAGGGAGAAGTCAAGAAAAAACACTTCTCCGTCGGCCGGAATTTTTCTTGCTTCGCAGCCCCCCTGACCGAGCGAAATCTGTTCTGACCGACCGCGCCATGTGCTCGGTGGTGGGGCAAGGTAGCCCCGTGGTTTGGATTTTCTCTATCAGCGGTTTTCATCACTTCTTCGCGACGAAGCCTGTCAGTTCCGAAACCAGCAAAGCAGAACGGTGGTCAAATTTGGCGACCATAGTTCTATTTGGGACTCGTGGCCCATAGCTTTTTCTGGTTATCCGAGAGGGTCTAGGGTCGGCTGTGAGACTAAGTGCCCGAGGCACATCCTGCCTAACTTACCAGCTGAGACTCGCTCTCGAACCAGAGTGTCTCGAGAACCCGACGGCCACCGCCAGAGAAATCTCCAGAGATGGAGCGGACTCGGTCAGAGACACTCAAGCTGTTTGTGGTTTCAGATGCTGGGCGTCGAAGTTTACTCCTCTCTTCCACACGATCAATGCGATGGTGGCAATCTTCCTGGCCAAGGTTAGACGTGCCATCTCCGGCCGCATGCCTTTGCTCAGCAAAGCGGTGTAGAACTCTTGAAACGGACCGGGTTTGCTCGATGCCACGATCGCCGCACCCTTAAACAGATTCTTCAGATCGTGATTGCAGTTGCGGTTCAGTCCGCGAATGGAGCTCGGTTTCTTCACTCGTTGCAGCTGTCCGTCGACACTCCGGTGATCGGCGCTGCTTTGTGTCTCGATGCCAAATCCGCTGTACGTCCATAGCTGCCGCTTGGTCCGGAAACGGTGCGGGGTCTGCAGAACGCCAAGCAACACGGCCGCCCGGATCGGACCAATCGAAGGAATCTGGCAGAGCTGTTTCCAGGCCTGGTGTTTCTTACTTTCCTCCAGCAACTCGCGCCGAACTTCCCGACGCAATGACCTCAGCGCGTCGAGTTGCTGGTAGTAAAACTCTGCCCGGCGGCGCACACCCGCTTCGCTGATCTTCCCGAGCCACTCGACGCGATGCCGCGGTGCATAGACCTGCTTGCCCGTACAGGGAATGGCCCAACTGCGATAGATCGCCTTCACGCGTGACATCACCCGTCCGAGATCTTTGGTGATGGTCAGATAACTGCGCACCAATTCCTTCAGGCTTCGTAGCCCGTGTTCCCCGTGATAGACCGGGCTGAGATGATCCAGGCGCAGCAGCTCGGCCAACCGGCGCGCGTCGATCTTGTCATTCTGGTTGCCTTCCCTCATGGAGGCATTCTTTCGCGGATCGCACACCACTAATTTCGTCACGTGCGGCTTCAGCAAGTCGTACAACCAGGCGGCCGAGGTTCCTTCTTCAAACGTGACGTGTAAGTCTCCGCGCAGCCCATTAATAAACTGCAGAATCACGCTGGCTTTCGTCTCGATGACGCACTCCATCACGATCTTTCCTGCACCATTCCTCACCGCAATCGAAATGCTTTCCTTGTGCACATCCATCCCGATATACTTTTTGTCATTCAACATGAGGGTGCTCCTTTCCGTAGGTGTTGATGCGAACGATCAAAACCTACATCAAAGGGGCGCCCTTTTATATTGCGTCCGCTTATCGGAATGTGGCTTTTTGGCCCTTGGCCAGGATTGGCCTGCTACCCCACTCGCCGTGGATTCGACGCTTTTTGGCGCGGTCTGGCACATGATAGAATCCGCCCGCATGGCAAGAATTCCAGGAAAACTAATGGTCGATATGTTCCCGGATGGCACGGTGCGGCTGGTGTTCCTTCCCAGCAACGGAGACAAGAACGCATCTTCGGTCAAAGCCAAGGACCTTGACGAAGCCGAGATACTTTTCTTGACATGCGGTCTAACGCCGGATCGTGCCGCTGCGCTGCGGGCTGAAGTGAAACGGAATAAGGTCGCCAGTGTGGATACGAGCATTGCCGAGGAGATTGCGGAAAAGTTTCGGCACACAAAACAGGACTAGAAGGACAGAGGCACGACCGCACAGGACACGTCTTAACAGAAGAACATTGCAAAGGTTAGAAGCACCATCGCGCCACGGGCTTCCCTGTGCCTGTTTTGTAGGGTTCTGGGGGCTTCTGGCAGGGGTTTATCGGGACTGAAGCGGTCATATTTAGGTGCTTAGCTGTATTGTCCCCTCGCAGCTTGCATGGCTCAATTGCCTAACAAGGGGGGTCTATGAGTTTCCCAGTCACCGTGATCCAGACACTTTCAGCCTTTATCATTTTTGTTGCGGGATACCTCATGCTTTTGGTCTCGATCATTTGCGCGCTTGTTCTAGCGAGCTGCATTTACGAGGGCGGTCGTATCATTTGCAGGCTATTTGCGTTCCCAAATGGAGTTCTTGGCTATCCCCCCACAGGAGAGGCAAAAACGCGAAAATAACGTCCTTAGATTGAGTGGGTTGCAGGGACGCTTTTGAGCGGTTAGGCTGCTGAAGGCAGGCTCTTGTAGGCTTGTTGGTACATGTTCGCCACAAGGCGACATTGAGAAGACGGGACTGCTTCGTTGCTACGTGTGCCGTGTCGTGTCCGGCAGTATTGCAAAATAGCCTTCGGCAATAATTCTTCGCGGCAACTCGAATATCAAACCGAGATATATCTGACGTATTGAAGACGTTCATAAAACGCAGCGGGATACGAGGACGATATGAATAACAATTAGTTTGCTGTCGGCGCGGTTAAGCGTATAGTGAGTTTGTGACTAGACAATCTTCCGCCAAACCGTAGAGGCGGCGCGGTACCTTGTGCAAAACAGTTCGACGCGCAAGGTCGCATACTCGTCCGGGACCCCCCTATAACCTTTCGCCTAGAACAGAGAACCCGCTTCGCAGGGCGTGTTTGCCCACTGGTCGGGTAGTTTGGCCAGGAAAGGGACACCATGAGCGAAAGCGAATTGAAATACCCGAGTTGGCAGAGCCCACTTCAAGAAGCAATTCTCGAATTGGATCGCGAAACGTTTGCTAAGAAAATCCAAGAGGTCGAAACCTTGATGTTCGTGCGCCTTCAAGAAATGTCATCTGACCCCGATCATCACGACGAGCGGCAAGCCCTTAGCGATGCAACGACGATCCTGCGCGAATTGAAGAAAGACAAGTTGTCGTATCCCGACTGGGGTACGCAAAAGCAAGACTAATTTGGAGACGACCCCCAATAGGGCTGAAAGAACGGTCCCATGCAACGCGGCGAACGCGATAGCAAGAAGTGGGGAACTGGCAAGACTGTCTTAGTTGTGGACGACAATCCCGCGATACGGAAGCTGCTTGTAGATGCTTTCCTGTCCGATGGTTTCAAAAAATGCGAGGAGGCCGACAACGGCAAGGAAGGCATCAAACTGGCCAAGCAGATCAAGCCCGACCTGATTACGCTGGACCTCTCAATGCCCATCATGAACGGTCTAGAAGCAGCAGCCGAGTTGCGGAAACTCTTCTCTAAGACTCCGCTGATTCTCTATTCGTTGTATGACACTAGCCTTTTAGAAGGAGAAGCTTCTAGGGCTGGAATAAATCTAGTTCTGTCCAAGAGCGTGGACCTATCCAAGCTGGTAAATGAAGCTCACGACCTGATCGCTCATTAGGCGAGAAAAACGTTAGCGTTTGCCCCCGCCTACGTGGCCGCGCCCATCACGCACTTCATTTCCTTTGAAGTTGGCAACCTTATCGAGACGCTTTGACGGTTCAGGTTTATCGCCAACCTTTGGCGTTGGGCCTTTATAGCCGTGTTCGGGATGAAAACGGTTATTTACATGGCCTTGGAAGTTGTCAGAGCCATGAAACCATGGGCCTGCGCCAATGAAAACACCTCCCGAAAACCATTCCGGGCCGTAGTAGCCGTAGGGAGCACAGCCATAAGGAGCAGTGTCATAGTAGCCATAGGGACAGTCAGGGGCGACTCCAATGTTGACGCCGACGCTGACCTGAGCCTCTATTTTGGGAGCGGTCACCGTGAATCAGATTCCAGCAACAGCAGCTAGTGCAAGACATTTGAATCTGTTCATAAATCATCCTCCATTATCGTAAGGGCCGTCGTCTACCTGCCCCTACGTTATTCACTGCATGGAATAAATACTGTTTGGGCTTTGCTTCGTCGCCTCCTGTGCTGTAGCAGGCGCTAGGCTAGCTGGTGTTGGCCGTGGGGTCTATCGGAGACATCCTGTAACGATGGCGAGGGATTCCTGTATTTCTTCCCATCCATAGAGGGCCCTTCAAATCGCACGAGACAAAGACATAAAGAAGGGCGCATAAATGGGTGTAAAGCTGGATTGTCGAACGCACCCTCACGGCGTGACGCGGTCTATTTTCGCTCCGGCGTTTACACCCCCTGAAGAAATGTCAGAGGTTCGCCCACTACCCTTTCCATTGGACTGATGTTCGACGGCGTCCACAAAAGCAGTAAACGGGAAACGCAGGTCGCGGCGGCGATCTTTTTGACGGCGCTCAACGCCCTGATATTCGGAAGGGCCGTCAGCACTTTCGTTTGAATCGTCCGACATGGTCGGGCCATGCTCAATCTTTAGAAGAAAAAGGCCGTCTCTACTCAGAATTGCGAAGCCTGGCTGGATCTCGTATGGCAGCGATCCGATTGGCACCCTGTTAAGCCAGTGCCACTGCAATTCTGTCCGTTTTACTTGTCGCGTCCTGAATTGTTGGCCTCATTGATGAGGGCGTCTGCCTGGTGGATGCTGCCCTTCGCAAGATTTGTCTTAACCACCGACTTCTGCCCCGCAACCAAGGTCACGTCCGTCTCGAAACTCTCGTATCCGGGCAATTCGACCTTGATTCGGTGTGTGCCGGGACTGAGCAGCATGGAGTGAAACGCCCCCCCCCAATTCCCCTGCATGCCCCAAAAACCTGTCGTCCACGAAAACGGCAGCGCGGTCCGGTTGAACGTCCACTTTCAACTGGGCGGTCACGCTTGGCCACGTGTCGCTGGTTTCTTTCTGCATTTTGACGGGAACGAGCAGTAATTCCTTGGGTTCCACGGTAAGCGTCTCCGTGAAATCCTTGTAGCCTGCCTGCCGAACGGCCAGTTCGTGGTCACCAGGAATCAACAGGATTCGCTTCGGCCCCCACAGTTCACCCAAATATCCCACGTACTTGCCGTCAATCCACACACCGGATGTTTTTTCCACCTTCGACGCGCCTTTAAATGTCAATTCCCCGAGAATCGTGGTCTGCGCCTTCAAGGGCGTTACCATCGGACTCAAAGTGAAATACGAAACCAGGATGGCCAGCACGCCAATCCATCTCTGCCTGTGATTTTCGAGTTGTGTCAGCATCACCGACTCCTTTATCAAGCTTCCCAAATCCTCTTGAACAGCCCTGCAGGTTCCTTAACAACTGTAGCGAACCCGGAGCACTACGAGCACCGGAAGAACCCTGTAATTCATTGAGATAATTACTGTACTCGTGTACGGCCCTCGAAAATAACGGATGAGAAGCACGTTTCTAGGCTTGTAGGCTTAGTAGGGTCTGGCTATTGGGGAGCGTCGGTACCTAATCTAGCCTTTTCCTCGATAACGGCCTTCCGTTTACTTTGACGTAGTTCCAAACTGATTAACGCATCGGTACGATTTATTGATGGCCTTCAAGGTGCGTGATATACCAGCACTGGTAGCTCTCTAGCTCGATGGAGGCGCTACTCGTGCAGGAGAACATTCAGGAGCGAAGGGTTGACGCGGAGACCATCTTTGTACTCAATATAGCCCAACCTCCTGAACCTATTCATGAAAAGGTTGATCCGGGATCGCGTTGTGCCAACCATTTCCGATAGCATTTCCTGTGATACTTTGGGGAGCATCTTTTGGGGTGGTTCTTGCTTGCCGTAGCCAGTAAGCAGCAGTAGAGCGCGAGCCAGGCGTTTCTCGCTGGAGTTAAAAAGATGATCAATCAAGTCCTCCTCGGTCCGGAGCTTTCGAGAAAGTAGATTGGACATAAAGCGCTCTGGGAACGTACGTTCAGAGTGGATCGCAAGCATCATATCGTTTTTTTGAATGACGGACACAGTTGTGGGTATGATCGCGGTTGCCGTCCCCATACGGACAGATTGACCTGCCAGGCACCCCTCACCAAAGAAGTCGGCTGGTCCCAGAATTGCCACAATTGCTTCTTTGCCGACTTCATTGACAACGGAGAGCTTTACCTTTCCCTCTTGAATGTACATCACACTCGTTGCGGGATCACCTTGAGCGTAGGCCAGCTGTGACCTTCGAAGCTGTACAACTGTTTTCGCCACGCAGGCCGAATCGAGAAAAGCCTGGGTGTTGAAAGTCTGCCCGTTATTGGACCTTATTTTGGTAGAACTCGCAATTGCTTCCATGCGCCGATCATGCTAAAGGCGGAATTCCCGGAGAATACCGTCAACTCATCAGAACGATGGGAAATTTACTGTATGTCGAGCTCGGCGTATTCCTGATCCTTGTTGCCGCCCGAATCTATCCGGTATCACAACAACGGGGAAGGAATTCTACTTCGTTTGATACCAGCATTTTGTTCCACAACCGGACGAGCAGGATGTCCCAGGTGGGTGAAAAAGACCGGATTTGCCAACGCCTTCTCGTAAGATCCCAGCGCTTCAAGGCTCAACGATCTGGTTGCGCACTGCATAACGCACCAACTCACTTACGTTGTGCATGTCCAACTTGCGCATTATGTTGGCGCGATGCGTCTCGACTGTCTTAACGCTAAGGTTCAAAGACGAAGCGATTTCTTTGCTGCTCTTGCCCTCAGCAAGCAGCTGAACAATTTCCCGCTCGCGTGACGTGAGGCGGTCGCGGATCGACTCTGGGATCTTCGTAACGGGCCCACCCGCATTGAGATTACTCAGAATCACTTCCGTCGCGAGAGGTGTAAAGAAAGGTCGGTGTTTCGCGAGAGTCTCCACAGCGATGATGAGGTCACGATCCGAGTCCGATTTCACGATATATCCGCGGACCCCGGCATCGACAATTTCACGTATCAATTGATCAGAGTAATGCATGGACAAGATCAGGACTTCAGTATTGGTCGATGCCTTTCGTATTCTTCTCGCTGCTTCCACGCCGTTCAGATCCGGCATGCTGATATCCAGGATTACGATATCCGGTTTTAGCTCTTCCGTTTTGCTGACGGCCTCACGACCCGTGACGGCTTCCCCGCAAATTTTCCAGCCCGGATGTGACTGAAGCAGGTCTCTAACTCCCCTCCGTACCAAATCGTGATCGTCGGCAATCAATATCCGAAGAGAGTTCACGTCGGCCTCTGGCGTAATTTCTTACGGGTCCGGACAAAAATACAGAGAACCCTGTATATAATATATAACCTCAATGGACAGGAATCCACCACATCCAGCTCTAGGAGCAACAAAAAGTACTTGGTTTCATCTAGGCCGAGCAGAGCAAGAAACTAATGAAAACCGTGTATTGCCCTTCACGGAGCGTGTATGTAGGGTCTCTTACAGAGGGTGCCTCCCCGGCCTATTGGTCCCCTCACCTGGAGTTCTTTATGCGTAAACGAATTCTTGTTGTTGACGACAACGCCCCCATTCGGGGCTTAGTGCGGGAGTTCATCGAAGCTCGGCCCGGCTTCGAAATTTGTGGGGAAGCGACTGACGGCCTGGAAGGAATCGAAAAAGGTCGAGCGTTAAAACCAGACTTAATTGTTCTGGATTTTTTGATGCCTCGAATGAATGGTTTACAAGCAGCCTTGATGCTTCAACAATTTGTTCCAAACACGCCGATCATTTTGTTCACTTTCTATAAAGACTCAATACCTACGGATCTGGCTCACGCAGCCGGGGTGACCTCGATTCTATCAAAGACAGATCAACTCGCCATGCTGGCCGATGAGGTTCAAAGACTCACTACCTGCCCGAATTAGTTTGTCTTGGAATTATTGTTTGACAGAGCTTCGGAGTTATCCGTTCGCTGCCTCCTTAATTACTTGTCGCGACTTTTGAGGCGTTATTCTAGGTAGTGGTTCACCGCTCTCGATGTCAACCGCCAAAAACTCATTCTTTGAATGCTCAGCCAGTTCTTGCAGCTTTCGTTCAGCTTCAAATTGTCCAAGCACACAAGTTCGCCAAATCATCGATCCGTCTGGGAACTTCTCGATTATGTCGAAATTGCGCAACATTGGTCACCTCCAAAACGAGAGGCCCGAGCCTAGGATTGACGCCCTTATGCGGCGTGGGAATTTGCCTTTCAAATTAAATCACCATCGCTTCTGCGCATCGACTAGTCCAATGTTTTCAACAGATGGGTCACTAGAGCTCTTCCATAAATCATGTAGCGTATTTGGCGTTAAAAAAGAAACTCTTGCAGTCGGCGGCCGAGATGGCTTGGAAAGCAGCCTTTGTGGCCACGAGCAATTCGCTCTCCGTACGGGGAGCTTTGCTGCGGAGGATTTGCTTGATCTTGCTCCACATATTTTCGATGGGGTTGAAGTCTGGTGAATAGGGCGGCAGGTACAGGAGACGGGCACCGACTGCTTCGATAGCCTCGACGATTCCCCGGATTTTGTGCGTGGCCAGGTTGTCCATGATCACCAACTCCCCCTTTTGCAGGGTGGGTGCCAGCCCCTGTGCGACCCATGCCAAAAACATCTCCCCGTTCATGGGGCCTTCAAAAAGCCAAGGGGCGCACGGACCGTTCCAGCGCATGCCGGAGATGAGCGTGCGGGTTTGATAGTGTCCGTGCGGGATGCGGGCCACCAGTCTTCGCCCCCCGAGTGCCCGACCGCGCAAACGGGTCATTTTGGTGTTGGCCCCGCTTTCATCCACAAACACCAGCCGGGTCGCCGGCTCCACAGCCAACTGCTCATGCCATCGAGCCCTTTTTTCGGCCACGTCCGGTCGGTTTTGTTCGGCGGCGAACAGAGTTTTTTTTATACCTCCAACCCAGTTGCCGAAGCCACAAATCCATCGTGGAAGTCCTAAAGGGGCGGTCCATGCGGGCACCCAACTCTGCCAGTGTTGCGTCCGGCTGCTTGGACAGCAGTCTTTGCAGGCGCTCCTTCCGCTCCTGCGTCAGCAGCGTGCTACGTCCACATAAATGGGTCTGGGGCTGGAGCGTGCCGCGCTGCCGGAACTGTTGGCGCACCCGGCGCACCGCCGCCACGCAGAAACCCGAAAACTCTGCGATCTCGCGGGTGCTTTTGCTCCGTTCATAGAGTTGCAGAATGCGCCGGCGCACCGGCAACGGTATCGCTCGCATAGGCACACACTCTGTCAAACAATCTCTCTTTTGTAAAGCTACATCATTTATGGAAACGCTCTAGATGAACTTGAATGCTCTACGCTCTGTGCGAATTCCCACGGGGCCACCCAGTGTCTTACCGCTTCCACTCCCAACGATGAGTTTCTAAACCACCCACAGTTACATTCGACATCGAAGGTTTCTCCGTCGATCCTCTCAAGGTTGCCTTCCTCGCTCATCACAGAAATAACGAGCGGTTCCTTGCATCGTTTGCACCGAAACAGAAGCAGGTGTACGTACGCCACATTTTTCTCATCCATGACAGCACCTCAACACAGCCATGGACGCAAGATCTTCTCCAATTTGACAACGGCGTAAGTTATTGAGAATGATCGCAGAGAATTTCGTGTACATGAGTTACGGTAGGAAAAATAAATTCGAAACTACGGTATTTTTTTCTCGCTTACCTAGGTGAGGATTCTGACCAGACGAAAATCGCTTGATTCTCTGATTCGATTCCCTTCGCAATTTCAGTCACTTTTTCCTCTGCGGCGACCACTTTTTTAGGAAGAGAAAGGCGCTAATACTGCCAAAATTACCAGTTCTAGTACTCGTCTGAAATGATCCTCGATATCAATACGTACTGAGCCGTCGTCACTTAGCAAATAGTTCCTTTGCTGGCGGATATATTGCTCTATTCCATACCGTAGGACCAAAGATCTGAACTGTAAGAAATAACGTATCTCGGGTTCAGATGGACAGCAAGAAAGAAACGATTTGAGGAGGGCATGGTGATGAATCTCCTAAAGCGATATGCAGTCGTGATGATCGGAATTCTCGTATTCGCTCCAATCACATTCGCACGGGACCGTGACGAGGCGAAAAAGGAAGAGGAGCGAATAGCCAATTCGAGCGCTGTTATGACTGAGATTCTCAATGTCCCGGACAATATTCCACGGGACCTACTCGACAAGGCTCGTTGTGTCGTCGTAATGCCGTCAGTTCTTAAGGCGGCGTTCATTCTTGGAGGCGATTACGGTCGCGGAACAATGGTTTGCCGTACCGGAAAGGACTTTTCAGGCCCTTGGGGCGCACCGGCGATGTACGCGTTGGAAGGCGGCAGCATCGGGTTTCAGATTGGCGGCGAAGCAACTGACTTCGTTTTTCTCATTATGAACGATCGGGGAGCGAACAGCCTGTTGCCCAGTAAGATCAAACTCGGCGCTGACGCATCCATAGCTGCTGGACCTGTGGGACGGGATGCCGCAGCGGACACGGACGCTTATATGCGCTCGGAAATTCTGAGTTACTCACGAGCGCGAGGGGTGTTCGCGGGGGTCTCGCTGGAAGGCTCAACGCTACGTCCGGATAATAAGGCCAACCGCGACCTTTACGGGCACTCCGTGACCGCGGCTCAAATCGTCCGGGAATCGGAGGTGCAACCGCCCTCGATCGCGAATAGTTTGATTGCGGAATTGGAAAATGCATCACCCCGGTTAAGGTCTTAGAAATTTCTACCATGTGGGGGCGGGCTTGGGCGTCCGCCTCCTCATCTTCGTTCGCGAGCTAAAAACGGCGGAAGCTGCTGACAGTGAATACCGAAATCAGACGCGCGAGAGGGAGGAGGTAGCGATGGCTGGGAAAAATATTGCAGTCTTTGGAATTTATCCGCATCGGGCAAGCTGTGAATACGCGTTCGGAGTTTTGAAAGAGGAGGGGTTCCGCGACACAGACGTTTCCGTCCTGCTTCAGGAAAATCCTGGGACAAAGGATCTGGCGACGAAAAAGGCAACGAAAGCGCCCGAAGGCGCAGCCGCTGGCGCAGGATCGGGAGCATTTATCGGAGGCGCGATTGGTTGGTTGGCAGGAACTGGCGTGCTTGCTATTCCCGGCCTGGGACCATTCCTTGTTGCCGGACCCATTATTGCGACACTGGCGGGAATTGGAGTCGGCGGCACGCTGGGCGGCCTTTCGGGAGCACTGCTGGGGCTTGTAACGCCTGAATATGAGGCCAAGCGGTATCAAGGGCGGATCGAAAAAGGCGGCATCCTCCTATCCGTGCACTGCGATAGTTCAAATTGGGCGAATAAAGCCAAACGTTTGCTCAATTCGACTGGCGCGGAGGATATCGCTTCCACTAGTGAGTCCGCCGCAGACTATGACAATTCAGATCGTCCCATGCCTCGGAGTATATTTGGCTAGCCCCCAGCTTAAAAAAATGATGTGCCTCAAGGTATAAGAATGCTCCTATTTAAGAGGCGATCGCTTTTCCTACGGCCATGCTCAGGAGCGCCGAACCAGGATAGCGCATTCGGGAAGTGAAAACTGTTGTCTCTAGAAAGAAGTCCAAGATAACGCACGATGTTCGCCTGGGCTGGACCGCACTTTCGAAACCGAGCCACCAATTTATGGATTCGCTTCATACATCTATTTTCATCTTCACCTAAGGAAAATACCTGATCGACTCGATATCAGGTTTAGGGCTAACTACTCTGGGAAATATCCCGGTCGTAACTTATGCACGACAAGAAGTTGGCAAAACTTAGTCAACGCGACGAGGAGTGAATTATGAGAAAATCAACAACACTACTAGCGGCAGTTATTCTCTTTTGCATGTCCGCGCAGGGTCAACAGCCAGTTCAGCAAGGGCACGTTCAATTGGATCGCTCGGGTTCGGTTCCCATCTTTCGAGTTACCGTCGTAGAGCGCACGACTAAAGCCATCAATTATCGCCATCGCAGCGGCTCTACACCTATTGATTTTCGCGGTACGTCTTTGATGCCTGATGCCAAAGGCGAAGCGATCGTGAACAGTAAACAGGGCCGAATCGAAATCAATGCCAGGATGGAGCATCTGTCGCCGGCCACCCAATATGGTCCCGAATATCTTACTTATGTACTCTGGGCTGTCACTCCTGAAGGCCGACCGAAAAATCTCGGCGAAGTATTGCTGAACGGCAATAACAGCAAACTTGATGTAACGACCGATCTTCAGACATTCGGATTAATCGTGACCGCGGAACCCTATTTTGCAGTGACCCAACCGAGCGATGTAGTCGTCATGGAGAACTTTGTCCGCTCGGATACGCAAGGAACCTATGAGGACATCGACGCCAAGTATGAATTGCTGCAGCGAGGCCAATACGTTTTGAATGTGAATCCTTCGGAGCTCCAGCCCATGGTTCTGGATCATAAGACACCTTTGGAGCTCTACGAGGCCCGAAACGCGGTGCGAATCGCGCGATGGACGGGTGCGGATAGGTATGCAGCGGACACGCTGCACAAAGCGGAAGTAGGTGTCCAAAATGCGGAGGAGGAGCTCTCCGGAAAAATTGGCAATAAGACCGTTGCTCAAAACGCGCGTGACGCCGCACAAAACGCCGAAGATGCTCGCCTAATCACAATTCGAAAGATGCAAGACGAGGAAAGTGCCAACGAGAAGGCCGCCGCCGATCAGCGTGACGCAGAAGCCAGAGCAGACGCAGAGCGGGCCCAACGGGCCAAAGCTGAGGCCGAGCAAGCCGCTGCCCAGTCAGATCTCGCTAAAAGACAGGCGGAAGCGGAAGCCGAGCGCACTAAGAGAGAGGCGGAAACTGAAGCCGAACGAGCGTCCCAGGAAAAAGCCGCGGCGCTGGCCCGGCAGCAGCAAGCGGAAGAGCAGCTGGCCCTGGCTCGTCAGTCAGCTGAACAGGCCGAGCAGGAGAAGGCGCAGCTCCGCGAACAACTTCGGCAACAGTTGAATGTTATCCTTGAGACGCGAGAAACAGCACGCGGGCTGATCATTAACATGTCCGATGTGCTTTTTGATACAGGCAAATACTCTCTGAAACCTGGAGCGCGCGAGAAGCTGGCGAAAGTAAGCGGTATCATTCTTGCGCACCCGGGCTTAAACCTCCAAATTGAAGGCCATACAGACAGCGTCGGAGGCGACGAATATAACCAACACCTATCCGAGCAGCGGGCATACTCCGTCCGAGATTATCTGGTCGCGCAGGGACTCTCTGGTGGGACGATTTCAGCTCTTGGATTGGGTAAAACGGCCCCTGTCACGACCAACAGTACAGCGGTCGGACGTCAGCAGAACCGTCGCGTCGAGCTTGTAGTGTCAGGAGAAGCGATTGGAACTACCGTCGGACAGGCGGCGCGGTAGAACAGATGAACTATTATTTAGCGGCGTTGTCGTGGTAAAGGCAATTGCCGGACTCAAGTGCGATTTAGGTGTTCGCTGGCACCTAGCAGTTAGGTGTGGAGAGTTGAGCGAGCTGCCAGGTAGCATCTCAGCCTAAGTGGAACTGGACGTGACGAACTCGGAGAAGGATGACGTGATGAAATCTTCCACAAAGATCGAAAAAGGTGCCAGCAAGACGATTCTGATGCTGATCCTGATGCTAATAGTTGCAGGAGGCGTCTACTATGCTCACACGCAGAGTGGATCTTTGCGAGGGGCATTCCATTCTGTCAAGGAATCCACGCAAGATGCGACTACAACCTCCAGGGTGCGCACCGCCCTGCTTCTGTCAAAGCGCGTATCGCCTTTCGATATCAAAGTGGAAACAATGCAAGGGGAAGTTACTTTGACAGGCCAGGTGCCCTCGGACGAAACCAAGACCGTGGCAGGGGCAATCGCCCAAGATACAGCCGGTGTCAAGCAAGTGCGCAACGATCTGGGGATCAACCCAACGGCAGAGCGTAATCCCGAAACCGAGCGTCTGGGCGAACGAGTAGCCGATTTAGAGGTCAAGACCGTTGTTGGTGATGCTCTTTCGAAAAGTCCGGAACTGAAAGATAAACATATTGACGTGCAGGTGAAAAGCCGAATCGTGACTTTGGGCGGAGCCTTGGAGACGGCGGCTCAGAAGTACAATGCCGAGCAAATTGCATGGCAGGCTAGCGGAGTACAGGGAGTGATAAACAATATCAGCGTCACCAGCGCCCTAGCCGCTCCTGAAACTGCTGATGAGAAACTTGCCCGGCGGGTTGAGTTTGAATTGTATTCGACAAGGGCCGTATCCCTGAAGAATATACAAATAGTTGTCAATAACGGTACCGCGACTCTCACCGGCGATGTTGGTTCCCGGGCCGAACGGCTGCTGGCGGAAAAAATAGCCCAATCTGTTGAAGGCATTCGAAAAGTTGTCAACAATTTGGCCGCGCCGGACGACACAGTGCCCTAGTTTTTTACTCAGAAACTCGGCAGCCGTCCTGCAGCTTGGAGATGGTTAAGAAACAGAAAAACAGCCTGCGTAGCTAAAAGGGCCTTCTTATTATGCCTTTAGATACAGTTGCGCGGTGGCGCAGATCTGGATTCGCCCTTTATTGGCGTGAATGGCGCATAGCTCTGGACTCCGAACTTACCAAGATCAAGAAGTCATTCTATGGGTTGAGCACGCGCACCAGACGTGCGTTGTGGCACTCAAAAGATGGCTGGAGCCGCCTTACTGCGGGGATGGAACTCGAGGAACTCTGGGCGCAATTCAAGACTGAAGCCTCAGAAAGCTCCCAACTGTTTAAACAGGATGTCAGCGAGCGCGCAGGAACGCGCGAGCGATCCTGGAAGCAGCCATTCAAGATTTTCGGGACTCTGTTTTGGAGTGTTCTGAGAAAGCTCTCTCCGGCTCGACGGTTGTTCTTGCTTCTCACTTTGATCCTGGCGTTTCTCTCCGTGATCGGATTTCACTTCTTACTCTTTACGGAGAAACTTGAATTCACTCTGGCGTTCATCGGCTTGCTGATTCTGCTTGTCCTGATCCTAGGCGATCACATCTTAATGAAGCGGGATATTGAGATCGCCCGCGAAATTCAGCGCTGGCTAGTGCCTCGTAGACCGCCAGACGTTCCCGGAGTAGACATTGCGTTCGCTACACGCCCGGCCAAGACCATCGGCGGAGATTTTTACGATGTGTTTCGCCGCCCCACGGATGGCCCGCTATTAATTGCCGTGGCCGATGTCTCTGGTAAAAGTGTGCCCGCAGCGATGTTGATGGCCACGTTTCAAGCCAGCCTGCGATCTCTCGCAAGCGTCAACGGTTCACTCTCTGAGCTCGTCGGAGGTCTGAATCGACAGGTTTGTGCCAACAGTCAAAATGGCCGTTTCACAACTGCCTTTCTTGCCGAACTGCACCCTGCAACGGGAGATCTCATTTACCTTTGCGCCGGTCACAATCCGCCCATTCTCAAACGTGAGGATGGGAGCTTCGAGCGGCTGAAATCGGATAATATTCCCCTTGGCATCGAGCTAATGGAAGACTACAAGACCGGGGTCACCCGGCTCGAGCCCCATGATTTGTTAGTGATTTACACCGATGGCGTTACTGAGGCCAGAAACGAGGAGCAGGAGGAATTCGGAGAGACACGCCTCCTGACGCTGTTGCAAATCTCTGGCGGGGAAAGGTCTTCGCTCACGCTCTCGAATATCATCCAAAATCTCGACGAGTTCGTTGGTACTGCCTCCCAGCATGATGACATCACGTGTATGGTCGTTCGTCGGAATTAAGGTGAGCACCTGACGCGAGTCATTTTCAGGACGCTTGTTCCTCGTTGCACACCTTGCCCTGCCGGACCGAATTGTTGAGGTCGTTCTCCATGTATTCCTCGGAGCGTACGACAGCCGTAGTTCTAATTCGCTGTATAATCCCTCACCGGCGAGGATCACGACTAGATTCAGCTCAACGAAGAAGAGAGCATTGTTCATCTTTACCCCGGGGCCGGGCACTCCGTTCGGCCTTTTTTTATTTCAGGGGTTCGATGTGCGCGGCGCTCATTCCTCGAGTTCCCCTGAGTGGCACCCTTTTCGGTTTGTTCCGGTACGTATAGTTCGGATGACGATTTACCCTGGAGCTGGTTTAGCCACTTCTGAAAGATCCGTATTTACTGTGGCATTGCGGAAATAAATGCAACGCCCATTCCCATGCCCCCCTGGGACAATACAACCTTTGCCTGGGCTTCGAAGATCACTGTCTCTTTCGTCAAACGAATCTTGAATCGTCGGACATGGTCGAGCCATGCCCAATCTTGAGAAGAAAAAGCGCTTCTCGACTCAGAATTGTGACGCCTGGCTGTATTTCCTATGCCAGACATCAGATTGGCATCCCTGTTAAGCAAGAGCCACAGTAATTCTGGTCGTTTGTCATCAATTCCAAAACAACCGCACTGGTACCTTCAGTTCCAGAGAATCGGAATTCTTTGATTGTGGGAATCTGCCGGATTAGGCTCTACGCCCACATTCCGATAAGATCTCATGCGCCGTTGGCACACTACCAAGCATAAAATGGGACCTACAGGCATCGCACCGTAAATCGTTTATTTTCTGTCGACGTTGAGGCCATTTTCATGACAGAGGACTTTCCGGGACTTGGCTCGATTGGGGGTGTAAAGTGAGCGTGGAGGTGCCGCCTCGAAATCAGAATCGGTCTGTTCCACCTATCTTCTCACCGGCCCAAGTATTGTCTTTTTCGATGAAGAGCTGAATACCGCGAAGCCAGATAAAAAGTGACCAAGTTGAAATGCTGCAAATGCGGAAGGCGAACTCGTAAGTTCACGCAGGTCTGCCAGAACTGTGGTCATAGGTTCTGCAAACTGTGCAAAGGTGGAAAGGGAGCTTAGGGTGAACGCTGTACTGCACCCACATCCTTTTTCCTGGGGTTTTCTATTACCCGTCACATTTTCTAGTTTGTTCGAACAATTTACTCGGCTTCTAGCAAGGCGGCGAGCCACTCAAGCATCTAACCGCTTTAAATGCACGACTTACAATCAACGCTCCTAGTGGCACTCGGCTTGCGTTATTCAATCATGCCAGTCCGCTACGCGAGACACGTGAGGTTGGTAATGGCCAAAAGTAAACAGAGGGCGGTCAGCGTCTTGCTGTTTTTGGGCGGCCTTCTGGTGTTAGTGGCTGCGTGGGATCTCCCCGAGAGCCCGTCGCCACAAGTGAAATGAAAAGCCGACCCGATTTACTAATTTCAGTGCGGCTGTCCCTGAGAGAGAGGAGGTTAATCATGGCTCAAAATATAATTCCCAAGGGAAATTATTTTCTGGTGGGACTTGGTATTGGATCTCTGATCGGCGTTCTGTTTGCGCCGAAATCCGGGGAGGAAACCCGGGAATATCTAGCGAAGAAAACGAGAGAAGGAAATGAACTTGCCCGCAAGAAGGCCCATGAGCTGCGGGATCGCGTTGAGGAGACAATCGAACGAGGCAAGGAAGTGATCACGCAGACTGAAGGACAAATCGCTACGGCAATCGACGCAGGCCGCGAGACCTACCGTCGCGAGAAGGCGAAGGCGCGCGTCAGCTGATTGGAAAGCTAGACTTCCCGAATTTTTGAACTGTGGGCTAACTAGCAAGCAGCGAGAGAGCAAACAGCGCCTTGCCGCCCTTGGTCATGCTGCATAAGGAAGCGAAGAAAGAATCCGCTAAAGCGACACGTTCCAGCGTCAGGAAAAAATGGCGAAGCCGCGCATGGCTATCGAAACTAGTGGAACTCAAAGAAGGAGGACGACGAATGTCAGGTAAAAAAATAGGGGTATTCGGAATCTACGCATCTCGTCTTGCCGTCGAAAACGCCACGGATTCACTTATGAAGGCAGGTTTTCCGGCGTCAGATATTTCCGTACTAATGCCAGAAACCCTCGGCGGCGCCAAAGATATGGGAACGGAAAAGGCTACAAAGGCACCCGAAGGGACGGCAGCCGGCGTGACTGCGGGAGGCGTAATTGGTGGCACTCTCGGCGTTCTGGCAGGCGTTGGCCTATTGGCGGTCCCTGGTTTAGGCCCATTCATAGCCGCAGGTCCTATCATGGCAGGGTTGGCGGGACTTGGCGTTGGAGGAGCAGTGGGCGGGGTTACCGGCGCGTTGATCGGCATGGGCATCCCTGAATTCGAAGCAAAGCGATATGAAGGCCACCTGCAGAAGGGGGGCATTCTTCTCTCCGTGCATTGCGATACGCCCGGGGAAATCATGCGTGCTAAGGAAGTTGTCAAGTCCACGGGCGGCGAGGAAGTCACCTCCACGGGAGAATCCTCTATTGATTCAAAGACAGCCGATCATAACATTGCCAGTAAGGCCGCTCGCGGAATTAACTAGTCCGGAAGAAGAAAGTCTATTCGAGGCTTTCTCCTTTTCTTTCTGAAACCAACTTCGACACTCTGTTGATAACTGGTTGAGACAGCCTAAAAAAGAGACGCTCCACTCGCCCCCGGAGACCTACTGCAAACACACTCAGTTGCTGAGATACTTCTCGGGACTTGGCTCCAGCCTCGGAGATCCTATTCTAAGTTTCTGATTTCCGTAGGCGTCCCGACACGCGGTGTCGTAACTTCCCAAGACTCCGGTTCACGAAATGTCCGCGTTCAAGAAACGGCAGGACAGGAGAGCACCGCCTTCCTAAATTGGCACGCGCTCGCCGGATTCGAGTATCTGCGTTGAAGTAAATCAAACCTCTGTCGAGCACAGAAATTGCATCGTCACGTCGTCCGGCAGACACGTAGACCTCCGCCAAGTTCAAGTAGAGCTGCGCCTCACTGCGTTTCGAACTTAGGGCCGTCTCGCAAAATTTCACCGCTGCGGGCCACTTCCGTTGGGCACGGGCGACGGCCACCCCCAAAAATGAAAGGTAATACGGGTTTTGTTGCTCCAATTCGGCAGCGTGCCGCAAGTACTCAAGGGCTTCGCCCGAGTGCCCGTTTCGCAAAAGTTTGATTCCTTGTTTGAAATCAGCAAGAGCAGAATCTTCCGCCATTGTTCCTCTTCTATCGCTTCCCGGATGGGTTACAAAGCAATGACTACGAAAATCGGTTAGTGTTGGGCACAATTTACGCAATCCCTTAAAGCAAATCTACTGGTCTATGGGACAGTTCCAAGACAAGGGGAAACCTTCGGCCCGATTGCGCCTAAATAATCCGTTTCTAGGAAAGTGGCAATTCGCCGCATGAGCCACCACCGGCCACATTCCGATAAGCAACTGACTGGGCTCCGCCCAGACAGGAGCGGACTTCACAGGATTCGGCCGCGCTCATTCTTCTAACGAGGCAATGGGCTTGGTTCTAGAGCAGAAGCGACGGTCGCAATATTCACATCGGTAGGCACGGAAACCCAAAGGATACAGAATGATTCGCTCCAAAATACCTCTGCGTTTTGTCCTATACACAACTCTCGATTTGCACTGAGGGCAAGTCGGTTCGGAAGCGATGTCTAATCGCTTCATCTGATCCGGGTTCAACTTCAATACACTTGAATTCATGCCGAGCAACACCCCCATCAGCCGTTTTATTGGCTGCTTGAGGGTGCTGATGTCCGCAATGTCGCCAGTTTTAGAAGCTCGAATACCCTTGATAGATCCAAACGCCAACGGTAGTCAGAAAGAGTATGCCCGACACCAAGGAAAGTGCGATGATGGGTCCCCGCAAACGCGACATCCGCGCAATGATTGCCTGTTGTTCCTGGTAATAGTGTTGCTCCGCATCGTCAAGAAAGATTTGATCCGCTTCCCTTGACGACAGCGTTCCGCGATAAACCAGCGCACCGATCAGAACAACCGTAATGACGCCCCAGGAACTGGACAAGAGCATTAGAAGCAGTGATTTCATATCTAGCATGGCATTCTCCTTGGCGGATTTGCGGAACAGTTGACATCTATTAACTGACACTTCGCCGCTGGAGGCAACCAAGCCAGGTGGCGACGTGTCGTTTTCGGCAACAGCAATCTTTGCCTGATGGCCGTTTCAGGCGTAGGTGCAATCACCCTTCCTGCGAGGCCTGCCGTGCTCTCCAAATTCCCACATTCCGATAAGACGGGTGGTCTCAATGGGTCAACGCAACACTCACCCGGAGTCCTATCTGCAGGTGTTTCAATGGCTAAACTCGTTCGCGAGCGTTGATTCAAGAAAAACACTGCCCTGTTTAGGTTTAATCGAGTACAGGACAAAAGATCAGGTCCTTTTGAAAAACACTATAGGATCAACAGATTAGAAGGGTGTTGCATTGACCGGTTGAGCCGGCACTGTTTATCAGGATGTGGCGGCTCCGGCGACATTCTGACGCTTATCGAGAGCCATTTCCGTGAACGTAATTACCCCTTCGTTCACTACTTGGCTGGTGCAATGAAAGTTCTGGGGCCTCCAAGATGATACAAATGAATTTCAAGCTTGTCTCCAGTCGGAGACAGTCTTCAGACCATGTAATCAATTCCCGGGCGGACCCATTGAAATTATGAGGGTTGTTTTGCCACGCAAATAGTCCTCAACGTGCATTGAGACCCCAGAGAAAGCTCATGAGATTCATATTTCTTGGACTCGCGCTTGTTTTGTTCATCACGTGGATTGGTGCATTCCTCGCCCTCCACGTGGCGGCCGCGCTCATTCACTTTCTTCTTGTGCTTGCGATCATCTCCTTCCTCATCCACCTCTTCAGTGGGCGTCGGTCTGCGTGAGCATCCTCTTGCGTGACCATCTTATCTGCCATGAACATAAATGGCTTCCAGTCGGCTTCTCTCAAGCAACCGAACAAACGGCAGAACTTGAGCAGCACTTCTGCGTCCTTGTCGAAGCACATGGTCGCGGTCGTTGACGGAGTAATCCAGTACAACCACGATTGCTCACGTCGCGGAACCCGGTGCGTGTACGCGTATTTCTCTAAAGATTGAGGGCAGATTGGCGGGCCGCGTGGGAATCTGCCGCAAGAGACTCAAAGCCACATTCCGATAATCGTTTCTCGGGACTTGGCGCGGCGGCAATATGAGAGCACCCTTCCTTTCCACTCGACCTGGCCAGATGATCAGGTATTGAGTAGGAAAGCCCATACCTTTTCGTCGTTGCCGCGATTCCGCGCCCGCACCTAGAGTAGCTGTACACAGGCCCTTCGGGGCCGAATCCACCAGGGGATCCAATGACGGAGGCAATATGCTAACAAAGCAGGCGCAACCTGAACCGACAGGGTCATCTCCGGCGCTATGGTCGAAATCTCCAGCCGGACCCCTCAACGCAACCGCTTCTGTAAGCCCGAATGGCCCTACGGCGTGCCTGGGCGCAACTCTCACGATTCAGGGCGAGATCACGAGCGAAGAAGATTTGCAAATCGACGGCAAAGTTCGGGGTCCGATCTCACTTCAAGGCCGAAGGCTGACCGTAGGGCGCACCGCTGAGTTAAATTCCGAAGTCACCGCAGGCGAAGTCATTGTCTACGGTAAGCTGACGGGCAATCTTTGTGCTCGTGACCGAGTCGAGATTAAGAAAGATGGCGCGGTGATCGGCGATATTACAACGACTCGGGTCAGTATTGAGGATGGCGCTGATTTCAAGGGCCGAATCGAGATTGATCACCCCAAGCCGCAAACCGGCGCTATTACCGAACACGTTGTCGTTCCAGTTGCCGCTGAAACAATTTGAAATTATCCTGTCTCGGTCGCGTCTCTCGCTCAAAGTGATAGGCTGTGTCCACCCAAGGATAACTAGCTCTTCCCGCTTCGTACGTTGCATTCAAAGTTTGGCGAGGAAGCCCCTGGGTATTTGCCCACATTCCGATAACGTCGTTTCTCGGGCGGAATCCGTTGCACACGAGTTGAACTCTTGAAATTAAGAAGGGGGGCCGAACGTGGGTACTTTATCCGGCCCCGAGGTAGGGTGTGGTCAGTTGTTCTTCAAGTTCAATCTCTCATACTCTCTTGGTTTTTGGCTGTCTGTTCAATATTGGACATGCCGGGTTAAGACCGGCTTCCATCTAGTGAGGCTTATTGGCGAAGCGAAATCCCTTCCTTCCCAAATAATTCTATCCGCACCGTTTTATTTCAGGACAAATGGGGACCCCCCGGCGCTCAAGCCCTCCTGCGCAAATAGGAATATTCCGGAACCTGAAAACGAGGCCGACCCAGCGTTTTGGATTCCCACATTCCGATAATCCTGTTTCTCAGGCACTGGAATGGTCGAACAGCTAGAGCATTTCTAATTTAAGTGTTTACATTTCATGCGATAATCCTCCTGCTGGTAGAGGGGAGGCATGGATGCAGGCCTATTCGCAGGATTTGCGCGAGCGCGTGTTGCGGGCATTGGATCGCGGGGATCGACCGACGGAGATTGCGCGGCGGTTCGAAGTGAGCCGCATTTGGGTCTATCGGGTGCGCGACCGGGAGCAAGAAACGGGCGTGCGTAGCAGTTTTCAGATCGGCGGCCATCGCCGCTCGCGGTTGGCGGAGAGGGAACAGGTGCTGCGCGCCTGGATCGCAGCCGAACCCGATCTGACATTGGCTGAGTTACAGCAACGGCTGGCGCAACAGCGCGTTCCGATCAAGATCGGCGCTCTGTGGCACCAGTTGAACAAATGGAATCTCACCTTCAAAAAAAACCTTGCACGCCAGCGAGCAAGAACGCGAGGACGTGCAGGCGGCGCGGCGCGCATGGAGTGAAGCGCAGCCCAGGATGGACCTCGAAAAGCTGGTGTTTATCGATGAAACCTGGACATCGACCAGCATGACGCGGCGCTATGGACGGGCCCCAAGGGGGCAGCGCTGTATCGCTTCGGCCCCGCACGGCCATTGGAAAACCACCACCTTTGTGGCTGGCTTGCGCCACCAGCAATTGACCGCGCCGCTGGTCGCCGACGGGCCGATGGATGGCGAGTTGTTTCTTGCTTATGTGCGCCAATTTTTATGCCCGACCCTCCGGTCCGGAGACATCGTCATTCTCGACAATCTCAGCAGCCACAAGGTGGCAGGGGTCAAAGATGCCATCGCCACGGCGGGCGCATCGCTGCTCTATCTGCCGCCCTATTCGCCCGACTTGAACCCCATCGAAAAGCTCTTCGCCAAACTCAAGGCGCTACTCCGCAAAGCCGCCAAACGATCAATCGACGCCCTGTGGGAGGAAATCGGCGAGCTGCTTAACACCCTTTCCTCAACTGAGTGCGCAAACTACTTCGCCTCTTCTGGATATGTATGCACTTAAATTAAAAATGCTCTAGCGCGCAACTCTAGGTCCCCAGAAGTGATGGTTTCTTGGTGGTTTATTTGGGCTACAATTTGTCATGCCTCGATTGAAGTTCAGCCAAAAGTTGGCTGGACTGGCTACCACGGCGCAGGCCACGTGACAAAATCAGCACGCAGCCAATTTCCAGGAGGTGACAACATGAACTCGAAACTAACGTTCGGCGCGGTAACCGGAACTATTTTCGGCTTAGTGCTCTGCAGTTCCCAGCCAGCGTATGCCGGCGGCACCGGAACCGATCCGTGTTCCCTGCTCACGCAGGCGCAGGTCAGCACGGTCCTCGGCACGAACGTCGATCCAGCGAAGCAGGTCACGCCAACCATGTGCGGATGGTCCGCGCCCAACCAGCCGAACTCGATCAACGCTAAAAAAGTTGCGCTGCTCATTAGCGACGCACGCGCATTCGGGTTCGCAAAGACGCCGGTCGTCAGCAGTGAGACGGCCGCGCCAGCCAGCGGCATTTGTGAAGACGCAGCCTACTCCTTCCCTACCGGAAACAAGTCCGGTCTGGCGACAGCATTGTATGTGAAGAAGAGCAGCACTTACTTCACTGTTCATGTGTATGGTTTCCCCGACCAGGCCAAAACCATGGCGATGGAAAAGACGCTCGCGCTAGATGCATGTTCAAAACTGTAGGGACGCGAGGTGACGCTCCTCGCGTCCTGTGGGAAACCCCGATTCCCAGTTGACGATAACGCCGTTTCACAGGACTTAGGAAACGCTGCTATGGGAACCGTGCTATCAGAAAACATCCCACCATTTGCTGCCCTTCTCCATATCTCGATTTATTTTGTCCTCTATCGTCCGGTTCATCCGCATAATCCAGTTCGGTCGAGCCGCCATTATCAACCCTAACCCCGACCAAGGGAGCATGAGTAGATACAGCAACGGACTTAATCGAAGGATCGACTCGACGAATAATAGAATCAGGAATCCTTCCCCCCACCATATCAGACCAAAAATCGCCAGATCCTTGGAACTGGCCCACGGCCACCATTTTTTCGAACTGGGAGAGTTCCCACTCATTACGTTGATCGTACACCCATTCAAGCCATCATATCGCCACCGCCTGGTAAGTCGGATTACCGGAATGTGGCTTTTTGCGGTTTGGCCGGGATGGCACGGCGCACGATGACACAAGCTCACGGCGGGCGATTGCAACCACGCCGGGAACGGACCGCGAATAATCCTATCAGCGGCAGTTACCTTAAAATGTTCGTCGTAGTTTATGCATCGAATTCTCTTGTTCCCCACGCAGACGCATATTCTGCGAATTGGTAGTTGAACCGGAACGTCAATTCGTTGATGTTAATCAACGCCCGGTTTGCGCTCGAACATTCCAGCAACCCAGGATATAACTTTGGGGGATCTATCAGGCCGTACCGGTACGAATATTCTTCGTTGCCGCCGCTAAAACTACATCGGACCAAAAGAACGCCCCCCGAAATCCGCTGATAGCGTTGCGTTTAATACTTCCGGACTTGGCAGGTTTTTTGCTCCCTTGAATAAGCACGTCTCCGGTAAATGGTTTGAAATGAAAGCCAAACATTCCTGGATTGTGTTGTGGAAGCGTGGCAGTAAGTACGGGCCGTGCTGGTCTCCGAACTGTTCACATGCAGATTGTTATCCTATCCGGCGTGTAGCCAATCAGGTTTGTCCACTCTGCAAAGAACATTTAGGATATCAGTTGCGTTTGACGGAGTTTAACTGTGCAGATTTTCCAAAAGGACAATTATGTCATCTAAGATGTGTTGAGATTCGCGAGGCTGACGACGCCAAGAAAAGAAAAAGACCCAAGGCTAAGGCTGCGACATAAAACCAATCCCAGGGGTGAGGCCAGTAAGTTAGTAAGTTTGATGACCTAGGAGCACGACTCTCAAATCTTCCCTACCAAAGGAAACTCAGAAAAGAGCTGGACCTGACCTACAGTCTCGAATCGGGCAGCGTTGGTTTATGCTGAATAGTAGAATCAGGATTCAGTTCACACGCCCTCGATTTCCTGGCGATACTGACGCGCACCTGGAGGTGGGCCATGAAGGAGCTACTAGAATCGATCGCGAAAGCGCTCGTGGATAACCCCGACCAGGTTCAAGTCCATGCGATCGAAGGCGAGGAGGTCACCGTGCTTGAGTTGCGCGTCCATGCCAGCGACCTCGGGAAAGTGATCGGCCGCCAGGGGCGAATGGCCGAATCTATCCGCATCATCCTAGGCGCGGTGGGCGTGAAACTGCGAAAGCGCGTCACGGTGGAAATCCTAGAGTAGAACAGTCTCATCTCTTCCCATCTCTTCCCATCCCTTCCATGACGGACCAATAGGAACCAGCTGGTGCCTGGCTAAGTCCTGTGAAGTCGGCTTATCGGAATGTGGCCATGAGGTAATGTGCCCGTTTGTTTGTACAACGACGAAAGAGTGAACCTACATTGCAAGCAGCTAGGTCAGATTAGACTTCCAATGACAAAGCGTGACATCGCGCTTTCTTAACGGGCGAAATTCACTTCAACGGGCGATCGGGTAACTATGCCAGTCAGGGATTGAAATGGGCAGCGTAATGATCACCTCCATTTCGAGGCTCGTCAGACAAGGCCCCTCCTGAGTCTGATTGTGCCCAACTGAGCTCGCTCCGTCTGCACCGTTTTATTCGGGACGAATGAGGGCTCCCCTGCGCTCTAGCCGTCCCGCGTAAATTCAAATATTTCCTGAACCTGGAATCGAGGCCCTTGTGGGAATCTGCGGTCCCGCGGTTGCCACCCCGGTGCGCTTGTTGAGATTGAAAAATCCGGCCAGCAGTCGGGGGAATTTTTGCTTTTCATCGCAGCCCAGCTTTTTATCTTGCGCTTGTTGGGACTCGGCCGAATTATTTGAGAAGGGTGTCTTCAGCCGCCGCGTCTTGGAATCGTCATTTCTCGAAACCCAGCCGGAATAACGAACAGGCTCGCGGGTTGTGGCCCCTCATGGATGTCTTGCAGCTCATTGCTCATTACTATAGCAGCGCCTGCCATGACTTCCACCTTGGTCCAAACGTGGAGCTTTGTGTCCACCCAAACGCGGGTGAGCAATGTTTGCCCCTGCATGGTTTGGCTCATTTCCCATTTCTCAGCGCCTCGGCCATTGACCGTATCAGGTCCGTCGTCCTTGCAGGTAGCGCCCGCCGGGGGACAAGGAGGAGCGCCGGTTGCGTAGAATTGGAGGCTTTGGCGGGCCTGGATCGGCGATTGTTGCATATATGTCTTTAGGTTTGGGTTGATCACTGTGGAGGTTCGCTGCGCCAAGTCAAGGATGCCATAGGCTTGCTCGTTGGCGCTTACAATCTCCTGCGGATCAAGTCTGACCTTACCGCCGCTCATGTAGATCTTGCTTTTGACGACATGCCCGGTGGTGTCGCGGGCGACCCCGGTGGCGCTGAACTCCTGCGCGCGTGCGGCAACGGCAAATGAGCACGCCACGAGCAACGTCACGATTACGATTCGCACGCCCTGCATAAGGCAACCTCCAACACTATGGTTCCCAAATGATGGATTCCCCCACGGGGATCACGAGTACTCGTATCTCTTGGGGATGCAAGCAATACTTATCTTTTACACTTTCTGGGCCGACATTCAACATCAAACACCAAGACAACAAGAGAAATAATATCGCGGCGTTCTGGTAGGGTCCACCCACAATTCATCACGTTTGCTTTGTGCCGCCCGCGACGCTGAACCCATCAGCCTCCAAAAAGTAGTTACCATGAAACGATACACGGTGGCCTGAGTCTTCTCCGTGTTGGTCCTGCGTACCTGGCGAATCCCTCAAGGCGCAACGAACTTTGCGATAGTGGGAGACAGTCACACCTAATGACCTGCCACTCGGCCAGGTACAGCAGCTGCCCGCATCATAACTCCCTTGAAGATATTTTTAGGATCGAGATTGTAGGTCTCGTAGTGCTTGCGGCCGCAATGGTCGCAACGCGTCCAGCTGCCGGAGTAGATTATTGCCCGGCGACGCACCGCAGGTTCGCTAATCTTATCGAGCCACCCCGAATGATGGATCACACACAAAAACCGTTTGCGACAGCGAAGATCGAATGCGGCGGTTTTCCCTGCTGGTGCCTATATTGGGCAAACTCAGACTCTTGAATAGTGAGACAGGTACCGCTTCACTGCGCCAAGTACTAGACGTACCATCGAAAGGATATAACTTGACACTGGGTGCTATTTGGGTAAACCTCCGCCAGGCCACACGCACACCAGAGTTCTAACTGCCAAAAACGGAAAATGAGGGTCGAGGTGACTTATGAAATTTGCCAAGCTCGCTCCGAAGGCGCTTCTGCTGGTCCTGACAACAGCTTTCCTCGTCGCAATATCTTTTGCGCAAGATATTGGCCCCGTGGTTACCGCTCCACCCCTGCGTCTGACGGTCTGGCCAGGCATCTCTACCCTGATCTACGTCAAGACGCTGCCAAATGCGGCGTGCGCGCTATATACAAACGGTCTAAATGATGTCCAGCACACTCTTCAACTCTACGCGGACCAGGAGGGGACGATTCACTTCAACGCCCAGCCGCCCTTGTTTGAGTTCGACTCCCTTAGGGGTTTGTTGCCGGATGTGGTGGACGTCCTGTTACAATGCAAGGGCGACAGCGCCACAGTCACCACATATCCGATCGAGCTGCGAGCGTCTTTTTCCCGGAGTATCGACTTTCCCGCTCCATCTCCGTTGCCGAAGCCTGAAGGGATGATTCGACCGGCACTTAGGGGTGCCCAATTGAGTCTCTCGAATCAGGAGCTACTGGAGGCGGGTTATCCTATGCGACCCGATCCCAAACAAGCACCGGGAGCGTACGCGAGCTGGCTCAGAGCGGTTTCGGAGCCCGTCACGCTTGTTTCGCCAGAGACGGTTCCCCTTCCAGGTTTTATCGATAGTCCGACCACTCAGCAATCTACCTCAAATTGGAGCGGCTTCGAATTGGACCCTTCCAACGTGACCACCACTACCGCTTCCGGGCCCCAACCCGACCCATATGATTGGGTGACCGGCACCTGGATAGTCCCAAGCGTCACTGGTGAACCCATATGGCTTACGAATTCGGTATTATGGATTGGGCTCGATGGCGCTGGCACCACCGACTTGATCCAGGACGGGACGCAACAGAATTCAACAGCGGGCGGCGTATCGATGCCTATGCCCTGGTGGTTCTCGACTTATTGGGTTTGGACCACTATCCTTCCCAACCCCAACCCCAACCAGCCCACCGAGGAGCCCACAAACCTCGTGGTCACGGCCGGCGACATGATGTTCTCGCAAGTTTGGATTGCCAACCCTGTCATCTCTGGGAGTCAGACCCATTCAGGTCCGCCAACTCCGACGGGCAATTCAGCTTTCTTTTATGTCCAGGACCTTACGACTCGGGCGGTCTTCATTTCCCCCCCGGAACCTTTAAATTTCAGCTCCCCTGTCAGCTTCACCGGCCAAACGGCAGAGTGGATTATGGAGAGGCCAGCGTACGTTGGTTCTCCGTCCGATATAATTCTGCCCGATCTAGCGAACTACGATGTGGCATTCATGTATGGTGCTGAGGCGCAAACCGCGAGCGGAATCTATGTGGACTGGAACTCGAGCGCGAACACGCAGTTGACAATGGAGGGCTGCACCACCAGATTCGCTTTTGTCAATGCGTGCATGTTGGCACCTACCGATGTCCTTTCGACCGCTGCACCTTCGGTAAATGTTAGTGGGGGAATCCAGTTTAATTGGCATAATTTCCACTGAGCAGGTTCGCATTAGAATGCCTAGGGAAGTTAGATATGGCACAGGGCAGCCAGGAATAGACCAGATGACCTTTCCGTCGGGACCGGCGGTGTACTTGACCCGGACCGAAACACATGTTTGCCCACCTGGGCCACGGAGTTCACGCGGTGAGTTGAAACTTGTTGGAAATTTCCGCATCACGCGTGAAACCCTGCATCGCAGGTCGGCCAAGTCCCGATAAGTCCCAATAAGTCTTATCGGAATGTGGGATTCTGCGGGGTCCACCGTTTTTTCTACGGATGAATGGGGACCCCCCGGCGTTCTAACCGCCCCTTGCACATCAAAATATTTCCAGAACCCGAAAACGAGGCCTGCCGTGCCCTCCGGATTCCCACATTCCGATAATTGCGTTTCACAGGCGTTGGCGGATTGCATTCCACATTCTTACTCAATTTCTGTCCGCTAATTATAGATGTGGGAGAATGCACTATGCGCCTTAAGATTCCGATGACCTCGGCGAACGAGACTCTGATTGCACTGGTCAACCAAGGTTACAGTGCTTTAGCTGCGATTGAGCAGGACTATTCATCAAGGAAGAGTGCAGGGAGCTACAAAGAGGATGAAGACAACGCGAGATATGCGGAGCAGATAAATCAATGGGCTTCCGAAGTCATTAACGAATTAACGCGAATCTTCCCCACAGAGCTGGAGCGCAATTTATTCCTCCACCCAGAATTCCCTCTCGGTGCCGTAAGCGGAGACTACAAATACCAGAGTATGGTTCGGCGCTTCCAAATTTTCATCCGAGAACTTGAGACCATTCGGCAGAAATCCCTTACTCAGTACACGGATCTGCCGATTCAGGACAGGCTATATGTTGAGGACATCGATAGCTTCCAGAAAGTTCGGGATGTCAATCCCGCGATGGTAACTGGCTTCTTAAAGAATGGCTTCTTGGGTCTGAGTGAGGACAGTGTGCAGTTGGCCCTGGAGCAGATTCTGGGTGTCTCGTTTCACAAGAAAGATTGGGGTGGAGAGATAAATGACCTTTATACGGCTAACGTCGTGGTTAGTGGAACACGGCGCGCCACTGCATTCCTTCTCAAGGGGAAAGGCATCGGCATGAAAGAAATGACCATCGCTGACTGTGGCAAGAACGGCGATCAACTTGTGCGCCTGTTCGGTACGCCCGCCGACTTATTCGTTGTACAGTACGTTGGGCCAATTGCGGACTTACTTGTCAAGGACGTACAAGGAAAGATTGCAGAGCTTCGAGCACAAGGCAAGGCGGCTCATTTTCTGATTATCGACGGGCAAGATACAGCCAGGGTGCTGCATGCATTTGGAAAACTACTGTAGCTCTGGTTTGGGCGGCTTGGAGCCACATTCCGATAATCCCTGTCGATGCAACACCATCTAATCGGTTGATCGGACAATACTTCCCATCGAGAATCAATCTGTACGACAGGACTCAATCAGAACCTAAACAGGGCTTTTGTTTTGTTTGAATTGAAGCCGGCGCACGAAATTAGCCTCCTAGACTCCTTCCAGAGGACTTTGAGCAAGTATTGCATCGACCTATTGAGACCACCCCGCTTCTCGGAATGTGGCTTTTGGCCGCAGGCAGGTTAGCGGTTCTTGCGGTTCCGGGAAATCCCAACCACCAGGTAGATGACCACGGCGACGTTGAGGAGCAGCACGACGATTCTTGGCGCGCTGACCCGGCGCGTAAGCTCATAGATTTCGAGCGGAAGGAAAGAAGAGGTTGCGATAATCGTGAAATACTCGGCCCAGCGCTTGCCCAGCAAGAGGCCAGTGCCTTCGGTGAGCAGGAGCGCCGAGTAGAAGAAGGTGCCAACGCTGAGCTCTCTCAGCTTCCGATCGTCAAGGGTCAAGAATGTTTCCAGCAGGCGACGGAAGTAGTGGTTGTTGGGATCGACGCGGAAGATATCCGCCCAGCGTTCCACCTCGAAAGCCAGGTCCTTGTGCAATAGCTTTACCGCACCGATGCCTACAGCGAACAGAACCAAGCCCTTGAAAAGTTTAAACGCGGCGATGATCCGGAGAACGCGAGAGGAGGCTGCAGGGCGGGTTCTTGGCTCATGTTGCTTAGGCTGAAGGTCAGTCACGGAGTCATTTCGGATTATATCGTTGCACAGCGCTTCGGGCCCTCCGGACTTTATTTCTTCGACGCCAAGGACCGGATACGATCAATGCGGAATTAGCTTATTTATCCGAAGGCGGCGAAGGAGCTCACCGTGTCAAAAAGTCAGTCGATTTGATCCCCTTCGAAGGCGCTCAGACCCTCTGTGTAAGTCCTTTAGAAGTCCGAAGGCGGCGAAGAGGTGCAAGCGCCGATTGATGATGGAAACCGTATTCCTTGGCATGGGCTCGTGCGTTTCCAAATAGGGGATCGCAATATTCAGATCCAATTCTGAGGCCAGCGCTGCGAAACTCCGGAAGAACGTGCTCCGCTGATCTATGGCAGTACCCATCCATGATGGATTGTCCGAATCTCCTTCATCTTAATGGAGCGTTTCGTGATGGCAGCACCGCAATCCTAAACCACACTACTTGACTGACGGGGAATTGATCGGTGCAGGCGGCGGAGAAACTTCGCCTTGGATGATGTGCTCCTGTTTGCGCCGCCTGATCAGCTGCTGCAGCCGGTCCATGTAGAGATAAATGACGGGGGTCGTGTACAACGTTAGGACCTGGCTCACCATCAGGCCGCCTACGATACTGATTCCGAGCGGGCGGCGCAATTCCGAGCCCGTGCCTGACATCAACATCAGCGGCAACCCTCCAAACAACGCCGCCATCGTCGTCATCATGATGGGACGGAACCGAAGCAGGCACGCTTGATAAATGGATTCCTCCGCTGTTTCGCCGGACCGCTCCGCTTCCACCGCGAAGTCAATCATCATGATGGCGTTCTTTTTCACGATTCCTATCAATAGGATAATTCCTACCAGTGCAATGACGCTCAACTCTTTGTGGAACGCCAGGAGGGCCAAAAGGGCTCCCACTCCAGCCGACGGCAAGGTCGAGAGAATCGTGATGGGATGAATGTAGCTTTCATAGAGGACACCCAGCACGATATAAACGGCCACAAGAGCCGCCAGGATCAACCACGGCTGGCTCGCCAAGGAAGACTGGAAGGCCTGCGCAGTTCCCTGGAACGTCGCACGAATAGAGGACGGGACTCCGAGTTGCAAGACAGCCGCTTCAATATCCTTTACCGCATCGCCCAGGGCGACCTCCTCTCCTAGGTTAAACGAAATCGTCACTGCGGGAAATTGTCCCTGGTGGTTCACAGATAGTGTGGTGGGCTTCATCTCAAAATTGCTGAATGCGCTCATCGGCACCTGCGTGCCATTCGTCGAGGGCACATAAAGTTTCTGGATGGCATCGGTGCTGTTCCGAAACGCATCATCCACTTCCATGACCACGTGATATTGGTTCAATGTCGTGTAAATCGTGGATACCTGCGCCTGGCCGAACGCATCGTAGAGCGTATTGTCGATCGTCGAAGATGCAACTCCGAGTCTCGATGCCGTATCGCGGTCGATGACCAGGGTTGCTTGCAGACCTCGTGTTTGCTGGTCGGAAGCAATATCGCGCAGACTGCGCAACTGTCGCATTTTGGCCTCGACACGGGGCGCCCACAGCTCGAGATCCTGCAGATTTGCACTCTCCAGGGTGTATTGATATTGCGAACTGGAGAACCGACCGCCCACCTGAATGTCCTGATTCGCGCGAAAGAAGAGAACTGCTCCGGGGACCAAGGCGGTTTTCCGTCGCAGGCGCGCGATCACTTGATCCACCGTGACCTTTCGCTCCTCAATCGGTTTCAGATCCACGTTCATGTTTCCGGTGTTTTCCGCGCCGCCGCCGGTGTTCGCGGACATGTTGGCGACCGCAGGGTCGGCCATAATGATATCGGTATATTCCTTCAACTTCTCCTGCATCGCAGGAAACGAGAGGTCTTGCGCTCCCAGGATGGAGCCGGTCAATCGACCGGTATCCTGCTGTGGGAAAAAGCCCTTGGGAACGATGACGTAGAGATAGATGCTCAAACAGATCGTCGCGACGGTGATGACGAGCATGAAGGCTCGCTGGCGCAGCACCAAGCGCAAACCTGTGGCGTAGAAATCCAGCGCCCCTTGAAATACTCGTTCGCTGGCTCGATAAATCCTTCCGTGTTTGACCTCGTGCACCGATTGAAGGAACTTGGCGCACATCATCGGCGTCGTGGTCAGTGACACACATAAGGAAACAACAATGGCGACACTCAAAGTGACCGCGAATTCGCGGAATAATCTCCCGACGATGCCCCCCATGAGCAGGATGGGAATGAACACCGCGATCAGCGACAAGCTCATCGACAGGACGGTGAACCCGATTTCGCGTGATCCCTTCATGGCCGCTTCCAGGGGTGAATCTCCAGCTTCCAGATAGCGGGTGATGTTTTCGATCACAACGATGGCATCGTCCACCACAAAACCCGTACAGATCGCCAGCGCCATCAGGGAAAGATTGTCAAGGCTGTAGTTCAACAGGTGCATCATTCCGAAGGTGCCAACGATGGACAAGGGAACCGAAACACTGGGAATAATAGTTGCCCAAATATTGCGTAGGAACAGAAAAATAACCATAACCACCAGCACGACCGTCAGAAGCAGCGTGAGTTCAATATCTTCGACCGAAGCGCGGATCGTGATAGTGCGGTCGGACACAATACTCAGCGTGGCGGAAGGCGGAATTATTGCACGCAATTCCGGCAAGAGAGCTTTGATGCGGTCAACGGTCTTGATGATGTTCGCGTTGGGTTGCCGGTTCATCGACATGACCACGGCTGGTTTGCCATTGGCATATCCGGAGTTGCGAAGATCCGCGATTCCCTCGGTGACTCTCGCGACGTCGCTGAGCCGCACCGGAGCCCCGTTACGGTAAGCCACAATCAGGGAAACGTATTTCGCGGGGTCTACAGGCAGTTGGTCGGTCGCAAACATAACCCACCGATTGTCCCGATCCTCCAACATTCCCTTGGGCGTGTTCGCGTTTGCGCTTCGCAGCGCAGTTGCCACGGCCGTCAAGCTGATCCCATAGTGCGCGAGGGCATTGGGATTTACGTCCACCCGAACCGCAGGTTGCGCCCCTCCCGAAATATTGACTATGCCCACGCCGTTAACTTGGGCAATCTTTTGAGCAAGAATGGAATCACAAAGGTCGTAGAGACGGCTTCTCGGAATCGTATCCGAATATATCGCCAAATTTAAAATAGGCGAATCTGCAGGATTTTGCTTGCGGTACCCTGGCAAACTGGGAAGCGCTGCGGGTAATTGCCCTGCCGAGGCATTGATGGCTGCCTGTACGTCACGCGAAGCCGCGTTGATGTCTCGGTCCAGGTCGAATTGAAGCGTGACGTACGTTGAGCCGAGCTGGTTACTCGACGTCATTTCCGTAATGCCTGCGATCCGGCCAAATTGGCGTTCCAGCGGGGTCGCCACCGCAGAGGCCATGGTCTCCGGACTTGCTCCCGGCAAACGCCCGAAAACACCAATCGTCGGAAAATCAACCTGGGGTAGCGGCGCCACAGGGAGAAAATAAAAAGCAACTCCACCCGCCAGTAGGATGGCGGCGCTTAGCAGTGAAGTCGCAACAGGTCGACGTATAAACGGCGCGGAAATATGCATCGTCGTTAATCCAGCATTCGCTCCAGCTTATGACCTAGAATCCCAACAATCTACCCTCTTAGCCGGAATTTCCGACTTAGACCCCATATCTCGCGGATCGTACGCTTCTCCTGCCTTCGACACAACGGATGTTCCAACAGAGCGAGCCCCAGCGAGATCAGGGAGACCGATGGCTCGTTCTACGCGTTTGACAGGTCTCATTTCCCGGGCCAAGTCCCGAGAAGTCTTATCGGAATGTGGCTTTTGCCCTTCGCACGAGATGGCCAGTCACCGAGATTCCCGTTTGAAGGAAGCCGCTGGCGTCTGCGGCGGATGCGGTAGGGCTAGCCCCTATGGGAATTCAATTTGTTATATAGGAGTAAATAAAATCGACCAAATTGAATCAAGATTGTTGCCCGATCATGATGCATAACGCCCGGAGTATCGCACGCGTAGCGTCCGCCGCGCGAGCGGCTTCGTTCAAACGGCTTTGGACTAAACCGCTTCGCGGTATTTGGTAGCGCCGCAACCGTGTTGCCTGAACGGATCACGCGCACTCTTATTCCGGTTTAAAGGTTTTCCTCCTTCTGTAGGTTCCTTTGCGAAAACATGAAGTCGCTGCTTGCAGCGCATTCCACTTCGCAAAGGAGCTTTCCATGACATCTCTTCGACAACGGATGATTGAGGACATGCAGATTCGGAACCTGTCTAAGTGCACCCAGGACTCTTACGTCCGGCAAGTCTCGCTATTCGCACGCCACTTCAAAAAGTCACCAGAACTGTTGGGACCTGAACAGATTCGGGCCTATCGAATCTACTTGATGAACGAAAAGAAGTTGGCCCCCATTTCGATCCTGGTTGCGATCTCGGCGCTGCGCTTCCTCTATGGGGTCACCCTGAAGAAGGACTGGTCCTTTAAAGACATTCTTCCGGTTCCGAAAAAACCTCAGACATTGCCCGTTGTTCTTAGCCCAGAGGAAGTCCTTCAGTTCCTTGCCTGTGTCACCAGCAGGAAACATCGCGCGATTCTGACCGTGTGCTACGCAGCAGGTCTGCGCATCTCCGAGGCCGTTGCTCTCACACCTGCTGCGATCGACAGCAAGCGCATGGTCTTGCGTGTCGAGCAAGGCAAAGGACAGAAAGATCGCTACGTGATGCTCTCCCCGAAGCTGTTAGAGATCCTGCGGGACTGGTGGCGAGTGGAGAGGCCTGAGCACTGGCTCTTTCCAGGCGACAAGTCGGGTGGGCATATTACGACGAATGCCGTTGCGTTGCAGTGTCGACACGCCAGACGTACCTGCAAAATCCCTAAACCGATCACACCGCATTCACTGCGTCACGCCTTTGCGGTTCACTTGCTGGAATCGGGCACCGACATTCGCACCATCCAACTGCTGCTCGGCCATCGCAGCCTGGCGACCACAGCAAAATATCTCCGCATCGCGACCAGCAAGGTGTGCTCGACATCGAGCCCACTGGATTTGCTGCCTCGCCCTGTCTCGATGGAGGTCCAGCCCACTCCACCCCAGCATTTCTAACCATCGACCCTCATGGATCGCCCGAAGCTGGAAGTGGCGGACATCTTCCGCCGCTACGGCGAAGCCTATCGTCAACAGCATGGTCCGTCGCTATCCTCTGCACAGCGGCGCGTCATGACCGCGATCCAGGTGTGCCGCACCGCAGCTCTGGGCGGTCATCTCGAGCGCTGCGACTGCTGTAATCACGAGCGGCCCTGCTACGACAGCTGCGGTGACCGCCACTGTCCAAAGTGCCAGTCGCTGGCTCGTGCCCAGTGGATTGAAAAACGAAAGTCCGAAGTTCTCCACACACACTATTTTCATGTCGTCTTCACGATTCCCGAACAGATCGCTGCCATCGCTTACCAGAACAAAGATCTGGTCTACGGCATTCTGTTCCGAGCCACTGCCGAGACCTTGTCCACGATCGCTGCCGATCCCAAACATCTGGGCGCAGAGATCGGCTTTTTCGCCGTACTTCACAGTTGGGGACAGAACCTGCTTTACCTTCCTCATCTGCATTGTGTCGTTCCAGGCGGCGGGATTTCACCGGATGGTACCCGCTGGATCTCCTGCCGCCCTCGCTTCTTCTTGCCGGTACGGGTGCTCTCCCGGCTGTTCCGCCGATTGTTCTTGAAGTACTTACAGCAAGCCTTCGACGTCGGCAAGTTGCACTTCTTCTCTTCACTCCAAGCACTGCAAGATCCCCAGGCGTTCACCCGTCATCTCGATTTGGTGCGAGACGTGGATTGGGTCGTCTACGCCAAGCCGCCCTTCGCCGGGCCACAGCAAGTGGTGGACTATGTCGGCCGTTACACGCACCGGGTCGCCATTTCCAATCATCGAATCGTTGACATCGAAGAGGGCCAAGTGAAATTTAATTGGAGAGACTACCGCGAGAACAATCAGCGGAAAACCATGACCCTCTCGGCGGACGAGTTCATCCGGCGGTTTTTACTCCACGTTCTACCGAGTGGGTTCCACCGCATTCGCTACTACGGGTTCCTTGGCAATCGACACCGGAAAAAGAAGTTGGAGCGGTGCCGCCAGCTCCTCGGTATGGCTCCTCCAAAGGAGAGTTCTTCCGAGCCCGCGACACCAGAGGACTATCGTGATCGATATGAGAGACTCACGGGTCGCTCTCTGCGGGAATGTCCCGTTTGCCATCGAGGCCGCATGATCACGGTTACGATTCTGGCCGAGATTCGTTCTTCGCCGGCCATCCATGACACTTCATGATCGTTCGTGTGCCCATCCAACTCGCTCTCTCCAAAAACTCGAGGCCCTCGAGTCCAAGCAGGAGTGTTGTCCTACGGCATTCAGAACCCTTTGCGGTCAGCCAAGCACCCCGCATTTTGCCCTGTACAAGACCGCCGAAGCCCCCGCAGTACAGCGCACCATGCTCGTTCCAATCATTATCTACGGCCTGTTCTCTGGTCATCGCCTCCCACTCACCAATCAAAACCCATAGCACACGCACCTTGCAGCGGTTTAGTCCAATACATTTTTAGCTCACCGGCGCGGCTCCGATCACGTTTCCTCTCTGCTTACGCCTACTGTCGCCACGCCGCCGACCTAAAAATGCTCTGCATTATCGAACGCGCGCAGAACACCCTGCCTGACTTCACAGCTCAGTCGCAACGCGCGTTCGATAAAGCTCTAACGTTTATCAGGCGTAATGTGCGGATGTTCAGCTCCCGGGCGGGAGCTGAAGCCGCGATGCCGGCGTGCGTTTAGCGAAGTGGACCGTACCCGTGTTGTGGTGACTGCTGAATCAGGACAGCTAGATTACACTCTCCAGATATTTGGACGCATTCGGTATTGCTTCAGTGATCAGCACGGGCCCCATGTAGAATTGCGTTCATGAGGCCTGCCGTCTCTTCGTTGCCGCCGACACTTGTCACTTTCCTGAGCACGGCCTTTAACACTTCTGAACCGAAGAAGTATTTCATTAACCCTCGTTGCTTTGGCGATGACGTCGCAAACTGGCTGATGAATGAACTGACGCAGCGCCATGCGTCGTTAGACCCAAGTATCGGGCAAGAAGATTTCGGCTGGTATGTACGGTTCAGGTTCGGCAGAGCCAAGTACAACTTCATCGTTGGGTTCAGAAACCCTGATTGGGTTGGCCGGCTGGAACGAAGGCGGACCATTCTGGAATGGTTATTCGGTGTGGAGAACAAAGCGGTTCAGAGAGATGCTCTATTGCTTATCCATTCGGTGCTTTCATCGTCTGAACTCATCTCTGATGTACGCTGGCACTACAAGGAGGATTTTGACGCCCTCAATGAGGGAGGGCAGATCCGGGCCACCAATCAAGATAACTGACGATTACAGCCCTTCTTCTAGCTCGTGAGTCGTCGATTGCAAATCGATATGAACGTTGGGAATCACGCGAACCTACCCATCATTCAAGCCGGCACTTTTCCAACGCCAAGGACCGGATACGATTAATATCCAAGTTCCCTTTGGCGCCCCAGCCCGTTACCCCTTCTAGAATCGCGGGCCGAAACTCCTCATAGAGACTGAATGCGTTCTTCAAAAGCTGCTCCGGTCGGAAGGCTTTCGCGAGATCTCTCATTGCCGAGCGTGCAGTGCCAATCGACTCGCCGAACTTGCTCTCCAGGTATCGTTCCACGCTCTTTGCTTCGATGGGTTGGTTCTTGATCACCGCCCGCACTCCGATCGGCGTATTGATTGCTGGTACGTGTCGCCTGCAAATCTCAACCAAGAATTCCTCTCCTCGTTTTCGTGCCCGCGCCTTTTTGACCTCTTGTGGCGCAGGTTTGTATATGCCCAGTCGCTGACCTTTGGATTGAGCATTCAGACCAGCTACCGCCTTGCCGAGTGAGAGTGCCTCGTCCTTGTCAAATCCCAGTCGTTCGGCAACGGTAGTCGCCCACAGCGTCAGGACGGGAGCTCGATTGATCAGAATATTGCGTTCGGTCATGGTCCGCAGCCTACCTAATAGGGTTGCACGAGCGCAATTGCTCGTCCAGCGAAACGGGCTAAATCTCGCCAGCGCAGGCTCGTCAACGGATCGTTGCACTCGGAGCCGGAGCATGTGTCAACTCCGGCTGAAAATTCCCCGTTGTACCGGTTGAAAATTCCCCACCCCTGAACCTCATGATTGGGCTTCCTTGGCCTCGGACGGAGTGGAGCCCAGCGCCGTTTTTTGGCGCGTTTTGGGCGCAACGGAGTCCGAGGCCAAGGAACGAGCCGCGACCTCCGCCCCTTCCTGTCCTCGCGGCGGCACCAGTCCGGCTTTGCGGCGATCCTTCAGCCGGTAACTTTCACCCCGAATGTTGATGGTCGTCGAGTGATGCAGCAACCGGTCCAGAATCGCCGTGGCGATGATCGAATCTCCGAAGATCGATCCCCAGTCCCCGTAACTCTTGTTCGAGGTCAGGATGATGCTCCCGCGTTCGTACCGTGCGCTCACCAACTGGAAGAATATCGTCGCTCCCAGGTCGTCCAGTGGCAGATACCCCACTTCGTCGATCACCAGAACTTTCGGTGCCAGGTACACGCGCATCCGGCGATCCAGCCGTCCTTCGCGATACGCGCGCCCCAAGTCCGCTGCCAGATCGTGCGCGGTGATGAAATACGCCCCCAATCCCGAGCGGATCGCTTCCTCCGCCAGCGCCACGCTCAAATGCGTTTTTCCCACCCCTGGCGGTCCCAGCAAAATCACGTTGCTGGCTTCGTGGATAAACCGCAACGAACGCAACTCCCGAATCTGCCGCTCATCGAGCGAGGGCTGAAAAGCGAAATCGAACTGCTCGAAGGTTTTTACGAAGGGAAAATGCGCTAGCTGCAGCCTAGCCCGCAGATAACGACTCCTTCGTGCTTCCACCTCGCAGCTCAGCAACTCATCGAGAAAGTCCGCGTAGCTGGTTTCTTTCTTCGACGCTTGTTCCAGCAAGTTCTCTAGTCGTGCTTGCACTGCTTTCAATCCCAGCGTCTCCAGCGCTGTCTGCAACCGCTCGATCGGCGTGTTCATCGCTCACCTCCGTTGGCCACGTGCTCATACGCTGCCAGAGAACGCTTCTCCACCTCCGGCGCGCTCTGCCGCAGATGAATCAGAATCTTGCTTTCCGCCCTTCGCACCCCCAGCGGGATCCCCTGATGATGCGGCGCAAACGTCAACACGCTGTGTTTCCGTTGCGCTTTGCCGTGCATCGCAATCCGCTCGCGGCCCGTGCGGATATCCACTTCCCCCGCAATTTCCTGCACCCACACGTCCTGGCCCGCATACTGCCAAGGCACCGAATACCGACTGCCTTGCCAGTCCACGTAGGCATCCCGCGCCACCTTGCGCAACTCGCCATCCACGTACGGATACGGCGGCTGCCCCGCCAGCGACTGTAAACTGAACTGCTCGACATCCCAGCGCACCGCCACTTGCTCATGCGTGGTTCCGTGCACGCGCTGGTTCGCCACACCGCAAATCCACTCGCGCAACTGCGCATTCAGATCGCTCAGGCTGCTGGGTTCGCGCCCTTGCAACCCACACAGAAAGTTTCGCCGCACGTACTTCACGCCTGCTTCCACTTTCCCTTTCGTCTGTGCGCGGTACGGCCGGCACAGCCGCGGCGTGAAGCCCCAGTAGCGCGCGAAGTCCTGAAACACCGGGTGCCAGACAATCTCGCCGCGCTCGTCGGTTCCCAGCCAAACCGTCTTCATGCGGTCGTAGAGAATCTCTTCCGGTACGCCGCCGAGCTGCTGGAACGCGGCTTCATGCAGCCGCAGTAGCGTGCCCAGCTTTTGGTCCAACGCCACTTCCGCCACCATTCTCCGGCTGTAACCCAGCGTGAAGGTAAAACCGTGCAGCTTCTGTTCCTGCCCGGCCATCTCCAGCGTGCCCAGATGTCCCCAGTCCACTTGCGCCTGCTGGCCCGGAGCGGTCTCGAAGCGCCGCACGGCCACCACTCGTGCCGCGCTGCGTTGCGGCCGCAACCAGTCCGTCAGGATCGTGTAGCCGCCTGCATAGTTCCGCTCGCGCAGTTCGCGCAGCAACACCCGAGCGTTCCACACCCCGGCGTGCAACCGCTCTTCCAAATACGGCTTAAACGCATCGAGCTTGCTCGGTTGTGCCAAGCGTGGACCATACTCCGGTACCAACCCCGCCGCCTGCACATACTTCCGAATCGTCTTGCGATCCCAGCCGGTCAACTTGCTGATCGCCTGGATGCTCATTCCTTGCCATTGCAGTTCTTTGAGTTCTTGCACGTCTCTCCCCCTTAACAAGTTTCGGAACCTCCTCCATTTGGAGTGCGTCCCGGTTTACCACATCAAGGGGTGGGGAATATTCAAACGGCACTATGGGGATTTTTGCATCGGCGCTGACACATGAATTCACTCACTTCAGTGTCCAAATAATCCGGTGCCAAACAATGGCCTTCGAGATCGAGGTTGTTATGCGCGAGAAGAAGTAAGGGGTACCACCTGATCCAAGGCGCTGGACACATCCACGGGGCATCTTTCCGCGACACTCACTCTCGGTTATAAGGCTGGCCAGCCGAGGCTCATTCGGATATCTGCCTCTTCCGTTTGGCTCAAATCCCAAGGGGATGGCCTGTTGCTGGTGAGCGGGAGTGAGCCGAGCGAACTTTTGACGCAGATTACCACATGGATGTTTTTAGCCCGGTCTTGGTCTCAGGCCTTTTTCGCCGATTGGCCTGTGTCGAATGGATGCGTTGGCTGTTCGCCATACGCTCAATGACCTCGCACACTGCAGCTGTGTCTTTTGTCCGCAGGCCCATCGCCATAGCAGCAGTGTAGACCGGTGCGCTCGCTGCGAAGAGTGGCGTAGGACACTCAAGTTTTTTAGCAAACTCTCCGATGATCCCCATGTCCTTTTGCCAGATTTCCACCTTCATCGTAGCGTCCGAATAATCACCTTTTACCATCATTGGGGCGCGGACCTGAAACATGCGGGAACTACCCGCTCCATCTCCGATCACCTTTACCACCAGTGCTGGATCAAGTCCCGACTTCATCGCAAGCACCATCGCCTCGGCCGCGGCGACGTTATGAATTGCAACAAGCAGATTGGCGACGAACTTCATCTTTGAGCCAGCACCAAAAGCCCCGACGTAATAGTGGGCGCGCGCAAAACCGTCCATGACTTGCGCGGTACGGAGGTAAGTTTTGTGGTCACCGCTCGCATAGACGATCAAATCCTTTGCCCGCGCCTGCGCGCCGGTGCCGCTAAGGGGACAATCCAATAGCGTCACGCCGCTTGCAGCGAGGCGTGTCCGCGCTTCTTCCTTTACGGAAATCGGCAGCGTACTTGTCTCGATGACAATCAGGCGATCGCGTGCCGAACCCGCGAGTTGTACTACGGTATCCAGAAGAGCCCCGGAGGAGGGCAGAGAGGTCACAATTGTGGCACTGCTCTTTGCCACTTCCCGGCAAGTTTTAGCCGGTCTGCCACCTGCCTTTCGAAGGGCGTCCCGACGTGGCGCGAGTACGTCATAGCCAATGACGTTGAAACCGGCACGAATAAGATTAGTCGACATCGCCGAACCCATGATTCCAAGGCCGATCATACCCACACTCTCTACCACCACAGTTCTCCTTCGACCTGTTTAGTCGTGAGACTCAGCCGTTGCTTTCAAATACCAGTCCAAGATCTGTTCGCCATTCCAGTTAAGCACCCCGGGCCTTGCCGCTATATGCTCGTATACTTGCTCGTGATACTCGATTCGAAATGGTTGGGCGGTAATGAACGGGTGGACGACGATTGCCATGAACTTCGGCCGGTGCTCGCTCTCTTTAAACAGTCTGTTAAAGGTATCAAGGCACTTTTGTTTCCAATACGCCGCCTCATGGTGCTGTACGACCATCACCGTGATGTCATTGCACTCGACCGCGAAAGGCAGCGTAACGAGTGGCCCATGAAGAGTCTCAATCTTTGTAGGCTCGTCGTCATAGACCCAATCGGCAATATATTTGATGCCCGCCGCCGCAAGATAGTCGGGCGTGTCGTAGGTTTGCGTTAGCCCCGGGCCAAGCCATCCGACGGGCCGCTTACCGGTGAATTGCTCAATCACGCTAAGCGACCGGTCAATCATTCCCGGCTGATCCTTTTCGTTATGGACCGGACCCTGTTCAAAGCCATGTGCCATGAACTCCCAGTGTGAGTCCTTACAAGCTTGCGCAACACGCGGATAGTCCAGGCAGACGCGCGCATTGAGGGAGACGGTTGGGCATATGCCCAACTTCTGATACAGGGCATGCAATCGCCAAAATCCCACGCGCATGCCGTATTCATGCCAAGTCCAGTTTGGCACATCCGGTATGAGTGAGTTACCCCCCGGGGTGGGCAAGATCTGCCGCGGCATCGGCCGTAAGATGTTCCACACTTCGAGATTTACTACGGTCCACACGACCATGCGCGCGCCACCCGGCAGATTGAGTGTCGGTCGATCAACGATTGCCGAGTACTTGGAACGTTCCTGAGGCAGCGTCATACCAAAAGCGCAGCCGTGCGCTCAGACCTCCAAATGAAATTTCAGCACTGAAATTCAGGCGTCATTGTACTATACCGGTAACTAACCCTAAAGCTCTAACCTCCCTCGACAAAAGTTCCCGCTACAGAGGGGCAATTCTTGATTAACACTTGCCGTGTAACCTATTCGAGGGCGCTGCTGATTTGCTGGATCGAACGGCCCTTTGTCTCGATACCTAGAAAACCATAAACGGCCCCCGCGAGAACAAACCACGCGGCAAGGTAGAGGAATGCCGGAACAATCTTCGCGACCGAAGCCTTTGGGCTGATGACATCGGACGAACCGACGATAAGAGCAAGGCCCAATGGGCCAATGATTTTCCCAATTCCACCAAAACCGTACGCCGAACCCATTCCGGTTGCGCGGAGATGAGCAGGCCACACTTCTGCCGCATAGGGGCCCACGATTGCAAAACCGCCGTCGGCAAAGAAAAACGTGGCGATCATGGCCAGCCAAAACCAAGAAGCTGTTCCGAGAAATGAACTGCGCAATACAGCCGCGAGGACCACCAGTATCGCCGCTCCAAAGCCGAACAGTCCACCCGACAGACGGCGCCCGATTGCATCCGAAAGATATGCAAACGAGAGCCGGCCCGAAAAGGCGCCAGCACTACAATAAATCATGAGATACGAAGCTCGAGACGGAGTAATGTTCAGTACTTGCATAAATAAGGTAGGGACCCATAGATACAACCCGTAAACGCCAGTTTGGGCTGCGAGATTGCCAAGCCACGAAACCGCGAGGCTGCGCGGATAACGAAAGAGCTCACTCCAGACGACTCGTTGAGCTTTGAGATCCACAAAGGGCAGCGGAATTTGCTCCGGATCGATCTCAAGTGCCCAAGCGATTGATTTGCGGGCCTCCACTGCTCGCCCCATTCGTGCCAGCCAGTGCGGCGATTCAGGTATCCAGGCACGGATGAACAAGACCAAAGGCGCTGGCAGCAAGCCCAAAGCGAAGAGTCCACGCCAACCAATCGTCGGTCCAAGATACGCTCCGAGCACCGCTCCAAGTCCTAATCCCAACGGCACCGCCGCGGTGATTAGGCCGCCGACTTTTCCGCGCTTGGATGACGGAACAAATTCCTGGACCAGGGGGAGAATGACGCAATAGAGTCCGCCGACTCCCACGCCGACAACAAAGCGGAAAATGCTGAGAAAAATCCATCCGTTATCCGGTGTGAGCGCCAATATGCCAGTACCAACCGAAAAATTGATCACGGTAGCCGTCAGAACTCGCCGCCGTCCAATGCGGTCGGCCAACCAACCCCAAAATCCAGCGCCCACAATGGCACCAACGCCGGAGGACAAAAGGACAACTGCCGATTGGCCATAAGTCAACTTCCAAGGTCCGGCCACAAAGGCTAGGACAAATCCAATCATAAAGAAATCGTAAAATTCCAGAAGGCTGCACAGAATCGCCACCGTAGCCAGGCGATATTGATTCGGAGTAAGTTTAGTCTGGTTGTCCAAATACTCCAGCACAGCTAGCTCCGTTGCACATTCAGCCTCCGGTAACACAAGAGGCCGAATGTGTCTGCGTGCATCAAGAATTTCTATTCAATATATTTAGGCTGATCGACGATCGTGTTTGGGTGCATCTATTCGTTCATCGAGTTCCGATGAACGGCTCTGCAGTATTGGATTCTCGGGTCGACGAGATGGGCGACGTGCCCTGATGAATCCTTCGTCTTTGCCGGTAAGTAACCCCTGGCTCCGCAGAATTCTTCGGACTTTCTTCGGCGAAATAGACAAGCGATCTGCAACGTGTGATATTCGCCGCCCTTCTCGTTTCCAGACCCTAGGGATGACAATGTTTTCAAACTCATGACATATTTGTTGGAAAGTCTTGTTTCCAACTATCCCTTGCGACCATTCTCGAAGGCTAGAGTCGATGTGCCCTTCATTGCGAAGCTTGTTCTTGAGCGATTGAAGGAGGCATCTCCACACGTAGTCCTTGTTCTCCGGATTGAGTAGGGCAGTGGCTTGGTCGCAACACTCCCACGCTGTCTCCATTTCGTCGGGGGCGCTGCTGCAAATAGCAAGTCCGAGTGCGATGTAAGATTTTGCCGTTAGGCGGCGATTTTGTGTGCACTTTGCATGTGTCACAGCATCGCGCGCGAATTCATAGGCCAAAAGTGTAGATTGATCGTCAGATTCTCCGTCTTCGATTTGTTCTTCTATCTTCGCACACTCAACCAACGTCTGCAGTACACGTGATCGTGCCTGGAGGACATCGTCCTTCTTTATAATTCCCAAGTCGTGGGCGAGAGTCCCGTCAGATGATGCGCCGTCCAGTTCGCCGTTATCGAGGTAAAGATAGCCCCGTGTGATATATGCGTTTCCAAGTCCTCTCTGATCATCCATGCGGCTATAGATGCCACTTGCTTCCGCGAGATGTTCAAACGCCTCTTCGCGAAGCCGTTCCAGGTATTTGCGCGGGTGTAAGTGTGCATCACCTGGCGGGGTGTCCCGCCGTTCCTTTCGACGGTTTGCCGTCTCGCGATCGATCTTGTTCCGTAGTTGAAGCGCAAAAAGACGTTTCACAAATGCTGTGTTAACTAGCGATCTAGCAAGATTGTGGTGATATGCGTTTCTTTTTTTGTGCTCTTCAATGGCAACCGCAAAACGGGACAGCGCCTGATCATATTGACCCTGTCTGCGCGCAATCCTGCCGTAGGCAGAGTTGAGGTTTCCGCGTGTGACGTAATCATCTGTTTCCATCAGCACGCTTTCCGCCTCACCCAAGATCCGGAGCGCCTCGTTCGTATTGCCGTTTTGAAATATGATCCAACCCTCGCATACTTGCACCACTGCGGCCAACTGAGGGCATTTCAATTCCAGCATCGACTGCTTGGCTTTTATTATGTGAGGCAGCGCATCTTGGTAACGGCCTTGCCGCCTTCGGCATCGTCCAATCCAGAATTCGGCGATAGCTATCAACTGCTTGTCCTTAATTTCCTCCTCGAAGGACAGCACAGTTTCGAGCTCTCGAACCGCTTTATCATGCTTCTCTTCCGCGATGGCGACAAAAGCCTCAGCTATGTGGAGGTGAACATATTCCAGAAGGGACAGAGATTCCCTCGAAACCTGATCAAACCGACCCAGCAGTGTCTTTACCATGGAGGGATGATCAAATCCTACGTCGACCCACTGAGCTACATACCCAAGGAAGACAGCCGAATTTGAAACGTTCGGGCCGCACGCATTGAGAAGATCCCGATGGCTTTCTAGGCTTAGAATGCCACTGTTGATACGGCGAAACCCGATGTCCGCCTTCAACTGGCGCAGAAGTGTTTCAGGAATCCTTTTTCTAATAACTTCGGGCCCATTGCCATTTACAGCAACTTGGTCTCGAAGGGGGAATTGCAATTGCGATCTGGGCATTTTGTGCGAACTCCTTAGGGAAAATCCATCCCCTCGCCGTCGCGTTATCCCTAGTCATATGATGATTGCTATACAAGCTCGAGTCTTTCTCGCCTTCGATTAATTTATTTGTCGGGTGTCACCACATGCCCAGGTGTACCAGTGCCTGACATTCCTGCCTTTTTTTGGTACTCAAAGTAGTCACTCCCCATATCCAAGCAGACATCTTCTACCAGATCCTCGCCCGGACTGAGTTTCCACGTTTTCTGTCCCGCCCACGGCTTCGTGTACGTCTTCGGATCGTCAATCGTGATATCGTCTTGTAAGACGTCACGACCAATGCGGTGGATTCGCTCCACGACGTGGAGGGCCTCGGAGTGCGGATGCCCTACCCGGTCGAGCCAAGTCTTATCGTTGAAACCGACAGTGTCGACGACCAGCGTATCTCCGTCCCATCTCCCAATCGCGTGTCCCATCCACGTGGGATCCATGTCTTTAGGATGCTCACGCCCATCCATGTAGATTTGTCGATAAAAATGATCATATTCGAACAACATGATCACCCGGTCAGGGAGCTGGCTTATCTGCATCGGGTAGCCTGCTTCAAGATAGATCCGTGGCACACCCGGCGGAAAACACTGCATAAATGGGTCATTCGGATGGATGGTTCCGTTGGCGCCGTGGGCCGGTTTGTTAGCTTTGAATTGCGCTTCCCCCCAAGGGGTGAATGCCGAGCCAAGATCTAGTTTCTGGCCAAGAGGATCGGTCGGATCGATAGTGTAGGTCCTGTTGCGCGGCGTCCATACTCCGGACAAGTTCGGCGCGGGAGTCGCCATTGGGGGCTTAGACGGCTCTGACTGCGCATTGACCTGAGCGCGCGTAATGGGCGCAAAGTTGAGCATCGCGACCAACGCTAATAGTGCAGGAAGGATTAAGTTAAAGCGCCATCGTGTTCTCATACTACACTGGGTACAATGCGTCAACATAATTCATTCCTCCAAGCCTTCAACTTCCTGGGTGCGTACCAACTAAACTAGTACCCCTCCCCGCCACCGCCCATCTTGAGCTCTTCTCCAGTGGATAGGACAATCTTCTGGACGATCATGCTGGTCGAGCCGTTCTTGCTAGGATGGCCCGTAACAGTGACCTCTTCTCCTGGCTTGAGTGAATTCCTGCCCCAACCCCTGTGGGTTAGCATTGACGGAGGGCCCATTTCAGCTTCCCATTGCTCGACGTTTCCCTTGTCATCCCTGACGTCAACATAAAATCGCACATGTGGATTGATAAAATAAAAAGACGCCACTGTCCCCTTGACAGTAACCGACTTCGACGCCTCGTATGCCGCATTTCCGTGATGTGCAGACACAGTATCTGACACAACCAGGACCGCTACGAACACAAGGAAAATGAACATTAGCTTGCTTCTCATGACACCCCTCCATTGGACTTATGCAGCACAATCACATCGCGCGGCGTTTCGTTTACCTGCGGTTCCGCGCACCTCTGCGGTAATTGTCTTGATTGCACGATTCGATGCACCAGAATGTCTCACGACTTGCGCTCTGTCAATATCCGTGTCCGTAGCCTCGCTTCACCAAGCGAACTCTTAATGACGTTTTCGTCCCGTGCAGGCGGAACGAGTGTCCCCATTGCATGCTCTGAGGCGCCTACCAGTGCCTTTGCGCCCGCCGCTACCGGAAGACTATCGTGAAAACCAACACTATTGTACTCCGTTCGACGCGAGTTCGCAGGCGCACCTGACCGAATTGGACGTCGGCCCGAAATGACCTCTCGCATTTGACTTCATAGCGGGACTTACTGTTTACTCTGCGCTGTTCAGGTCATCTGCCACTTCCAGATAAAAGTTGTCACAGGCTTTTGGCGCATCTTGCGGAGGTCCCCATTTCGCGGGGAACTGGAGGGGCCGCACATCCTAAATGTCCGAAGGTTGCCGGACCTGCAGCAGGGGCTAGTCTTGAGACCAGAAGCACTATTGCCAAATTCTAGGATTCACATCGCCTCAGGGGGGTGAGATATGAATTCGTCACAGCCGACACTTAAGAGGAAGTGGTTTGGAAGGGGCGGAATAGTAAAAAAGATGACAAGGGTGCTCGGTCTCGGTGTTTGGCTACTTCTGGCCTGTCTCTCGATGTTCTCGCAGGGCAGTACAGGGCGTATTCTGGGAAACGTTTCCGACCAATCCGGCGGCGCAATGGTGGGAGCCACGGTGATCGTAAAGGATGTACAAAGAGGAATTGTGCGGACTTTGATCACGGATGAAGCCGGAACGTACGTGGCTCCCGACTTGCTACCCGGGACGTACGACGTCCGCGCCGAGGCCAAGGGATTTAGTGCATCCGATCATCCGGGCATTTTGTTGGAGGTGGGTAGAGACTTTCGTGTGGACGTTGTTCTTCAGCCTGGTGAACAAGCCCAGACCATTACCGTAACCGAAGTGCTCCCCATGGTGGATACTACAAGCGCTACGCTGGGCGGAACGGTCAGCAACGAAGTGATGAACGACCTGCCAATGAATGGTCGAGATTACAAGAACCTGCTCGTTCTGATACCCGGAGTGACTGCGTACACCGGTGGCGGAGGATTCGTCAACAGCGCCAACGGCATGCGTGGCGAGGCGGACGTGTATCTGGTGGATGGAGTTCTCGACGACGAACCGGGGAGCGGTCTGAGTGTCATTTCCTCAGGGGCAACAGTCGCCGGCGATGCGTCGTCGCTGCTGCCTATAGACGCCATCCAGGAATTCCATACAGAGGAAAATCCCAAGGCGGAATACGGTTGGAGGATCGGAGCTGTTGTCAACGTAGGGCTGAAATCCGGTACCAACAGCCTTCACGGTACTGCATATGCTTTCGGCCGCGACGATGTCTTTGATGCGCGCAATTACTTCAACACAGCCCCAACCCCAACGACGCCGGTTGCCTTGGAGCAGTTCGGCGCTACTGTTGGCGGACCCATTAAGAAAGACAAGCTGTTCTACTTTCTAGGCTTTGAGGATCAACGCTACTCTGTGGGCAGCACTTTTGAAGTTAATGCCCCAGTTACAGGTCCACTGACCGCCGCCCAAGATCCCAAGAACCAACTCAGCATGGTGAACGCGTGCACGGCTTTGAATGCGAAAGGAACTCCGATTAACGCCCTGAGCGCGCAATTGGCGGGCTTGAACCCAGCGACCTGTACCGTGTCTCCCTCGTCATCCACGATTGAAAACTTATTCCCCCTCAATAACGGGACTAGCTCGTTGGGCCCAACGGCGTATTTGCCAGGCTTAATTAGCAACAACCTAAATGACAACGGGATAGCTAAAGTTGACTATCATGTGAATGAGCACAACGCTTTCAACGGCCTGTTTTTTGTGAGCAATCTGAAAGCGATCTGGAATGACGTACCGAATGAACTTGCGCAACAGTGGGAATCAAATATTCCTAATCGGACTTACGTGGGTTCCGGAAATTGGAACTGGACCCCGAATTCCAATTGGGTGAATGAGCTCAGGGGTGGATACACCTCTTTTGCCCGAGTGTCCTTTTCGTCAGACCAAAACATGAATCCGGCGTTGCCCTGGCCAACAGGCTACGGCATTAACACAGGCGTTACGGATCCGTTGAAATTTGGGATGCCAGCACTCAGCATCAGCAGTTTTAGCAATTTCGAGTTGGGCGCCGCGACTAAGACGGGTGTAGGGTATTTTCCAGGTTACGGAGGCAACGGCAATGAAGAGGTGGTAGACCACATTTCTTATTTGCGCGGCAAGCATGCTTTCACGTTCGGCGGTGAGCTTATCCGCAACTTTTTGGTGTCCGGGAGCTTTGGTAATTCTCGCGGGTCAATCACGTTCAGTTCATTGCAGAACTATCTCGCCGGTGTGCCAGCCTCGGGGGCTATTCTAATCGGGAACCTTGTGGACCATATACACAACGGCAACTACGCAGCTTTCGTTCAAGATGATTGGCGCGTCATTCCGAAGCTGATCGTGAACATCGGACTGCGGTACGAGTATGCGACGCCCTGGGCAGAGAACCATGGCCAGTTGGGCGGTTTTGATCCGGTCCGCGGACTTGTCCAGGTAGGCGATGGACTGACTACTCCTTACAACGGCCACAACAATTTCTCGCCGCGTTTGGGGCTAGCGTGGGATGTCACGGGCAAGGGGAAGACAGTGATCCGCGCAGGTAGTAGCATCATTTACGATCAGTCAGCCTTTAGTCCATTCGGCGGGATCTCCACCGTGTCGACGGGAGCTACGCTCACAACCCTCAATTCTGCTGGGCAAGCTGTTACGGTGCCGGGCAATGGCAACATGGCAGTGGCCTCCTTTACGTTTTCCGGTGCAAGCCTCAATTGGAGCACCGCTGGGCCCGTCTTCCCAATCAGTTCCGGTGCTGTGCGGTGCGGCGACGGTCTGACGCCGATAAACGGCCCCAAGGATCCCAACCCGTGCAATGGCTTTACTGCCAATCCGAATCTGCGAGTCCCCTACGCCACGAACTGGAATCTAAGCATCCAGCAAGCTTTTACGAATAGCCTTGCCGTTGATGTTGCATACGTAGGGAATCATGCTACCGGTTTACTGGGCTTGATTGACCTCAACCAGCCGCCACTAGATTCTGGTTACTCACCTTCGTGCGCGTTAAGCACAGTTGCGGCCTGCGAACAGGCGGCGCGCCCGTTCAATAGTCTTTTCCCATACCTGAAATTCATCGAGGAGTTAACGAATCCCGACACTTCCAACTACAACGGCCTGCAGGTAACGCTAACCCAGCGAGCTTCGCATGGACTATCCTTTATCGCTGGTTACACTTACTCTCATGCCCTCGACGATGAATCCCTTCGAACAGTTGCTCTCCCTATGAACAGCCATGATCCGTCACTGCAATATGCGAGCAGCGACTTCGACATCCGGCATCGCTTAACCTTCTCGACGACCTATGCCATCCCCGGGAAGCAGGGGTTTGCGCAAATGCTAGAAGGTTGGCAGCTCAATTCCGTTATCACCCTCCAGACCGGGTACCCCTGGGCCTTTCAGGATTTCTCAAACGACTTCAGCGGAACCGGGGAGGTTAAGGTTCCCACAGGAACTGGCGAACGTTGGGATTTCTTCGGGAACCCTGCAGATTTCACATCAAATCAGAATGACATCCCATTTTGCACTGGCCCAGGCAATGGCGGGTGCCTTGGAATAGCTGGCCAACCCCTTTCCGCCGCGGCTTCCAGTGCCATGTGGACCCTCTGTCAGACGCATGCCGCTTCCATGGCGACCCTTACATCGTCGGGCTGCTTTGTAGAGGGCAGCTCCGTAGTGACTCCCCCCGCACTAGGAACGTACGGCACGGCGGGTCGCAATATCTTTCGCGACTCGGGCTTCAAGGATTGGGATGTGTCGGTCGCAAAGAATTTCAAGTTCCGAGAGCGACTTACTGCCCAATTCCGGGTGGAGTTTTTCAATGTCCTGAACCATCCCAACTTTGCAAATCCTTACGGGGGACCAAATTTCCTCGACAACAACGATCCCTCGGCTGGTATCGGGGCTGGCTGTGGATGCGTTACGCCCGACCAAGCGGGATCCAACCCTGTGCTCGGGTCGGGTGGCGCTCGTGATATTCAGTTGGGCTTGAAGTTGACCTTTTAACTTAGACAGACAAGGCTGCAGAGAGGGGGCCCGACATTCGGCTTGGCCTCTTCCTTTTTAGCTAGAATTCAAATGTCACTTGATTATCGGCGGAAAGAAAGCAGAATTCTTGAACTGCCTCGCAGCAAGAACCTACAAGGAGAAGGAGTCATGACTTTCAAAGTATCGATGATCTTACGAGCAGGAGTGGTTGCCGTCCTAATCGGAGCTTTTGCCTGGTCTGGAGTGAGCGCACAAAATTTCGCGAAAGCTGCCCCGCCGCCATCGATTCCAACTTTTTCCACGGAGAACATCGCCCGCGAGGGCTTTTTCTTTGCCGGCGGCCATTACGTTGGCCCCCCCGATAAGCAAGTAATGGGCGGAGCGATGTATACCGAAGTGTTGGTGCCTAAGGTGATCAAGCACCCTTATCCCATCGTATTCATGCCGGTGGGAGGATTTTCAGGCATTGAATTCCTGCAAACACCAGACGGGCGGCCAGGGTGGGCGCGATGGTTCGTCGATCAGGGGTATGTGGTTTATACCGTGGACCCGCCGGGACGCGGACGTTCCCCTTGGGTTCCGGACGTCGATGGCGTGCAGGACTCGATTCGTACAGCTCAAACTGCAGAGAAACAGTGGACTGATCCGGAACATCTCGCGAGCTGGCCGCAGGCCAAGAAATTTACACAATGGCCTGGGACTGGCCACCGGGGCGACCCGGTGTTCGATACTTTGGCCAATTACGAGATTACCTATATACGCAAAAACTTTGAGGGCCTCAGTCAGCCAGCTGGTGTCGCACTGCTCGATATGATTGGCCCGGCTATCATATTGGCCCACGCACAGAATACTGGAACTGCTTGGCTGATGGCAGATTCCCGACCGAAGCTTGTCAAGGGAATCATTGCTCTACAAGCATCCGGCCCACCCCTTCAGAATGTTGATTCCGGCAACGGCACCCTTTCTTATCGAGGGCCCGGGCGGGTTTGGGGCGTCACGTTTAACCCGATCCACTATGACCCACCGATCAAAGACCCGTCCGAATTGCAGGTTGAGCTACAAGATAAGCCAGAAGGCCCGGACCTTGTCCCCTGCTGGCGTCAGAAAGAGCCCGCACGGAAATTGATCAACTTGGTAGGCATCCCCGTTGTCGTGGTTTCTTCAGAGGCTGGCTATCACCGCCCGTATGACCATTGCACTGCAGAATGGCTCAATCAGGCGGGTGTGAAGACAGAGTTCGTCGGCCTTGAGACTGTCGGATTGCACGGAAACAACGACTTGGAGCCGCTTGAGAAGAACAGCCTTGAGATAGCAAAGTACATCGATAGCTGGATCGAGAAAAACGTTCACTAACGGACAACAGGTGGGTTGAGTCGTCGAGCGGATTTCGGCAATTTCAGATAAGCGTTGAGGCTGCCGCTTAGATTTTTTCCAATGCGATTTGCGTCTCGATTTAAAGCACAGGAAAGGTCTCGGGAGAACAGGAATTGCGACCGCAATGAATAGGGGATGGCAATGCGTAATAATTGGTTGAAATTCTGTATGGCGATTGTGGTTGTCACCTGTTCTGTCTGCGCCGCGTTCTCAAACTATGCGCAGGCCCCTACACAGCGTCAGGTTCTCCAGGGAAGACTGGTTTGGGTGGATCGCAAAGGGGTACAACAGGCGTTGCCTTCGCCCACCCATCCCTATCGCTGTCCGCGAATCTCCCCCGACGGAGAACGTTTGGCCTTTTCCATTGAGGAGCTCGGGGGACAGGTATGGATCTACGATTTCGCGGCCGAAACAATGGCCCGATTGACCGCCGAGGGCACTAGTTCGAACCTATACCCAGCTTGGACTCCGGATGGCAAGCATGTCGCATTTGAATCCGGGAGCCCCGCAGGAAATTTGTTTTGGCAAGCCGTTGATGGCACAAGCGCGGCAGAACGCCTATACACGAGCCAGTACCCGGAAGCCCCAAGTTCCTGGTCACCAAACGGCCAAGACCTTGCGTTCTGGGAGAGCAATCCGACCACTAGCCGCGACATTTGGATATTGCATCTCGCAGACCGCACGCGTGAGCTATTCCTGCAAACGCCGTCGAGCGAGGCGGCAGCCCGCTTTTCTCCCGATGGTCATTGGCTAGCCTATACCACAAACGAATCTGGGCGCTCGGAGATTGTGGTGCGCCCCTTCCCTGGCCCCGGTGAAAAGACTCAGGTGTCCGACAATGGAGGCACAGAGCCGGTCTGGAGCTCGACCGGGCGTGAACTGTTCTATCGTGAGGGGAACACCAGGATGATGGCTGTGGATATCACAACGAAGGGAGGCTTGTCGGCGAGCAAACCAAAAGTGCTCTTCGAGGGGCCTTATCTGCTGAATCCGGCGGGCACTGTCCCGAATTACGATGTCGCTTCGGATGGCAAGCGCTTTTTGATGATTCAACAAGTTGAGCAAACGCCTTAAGTGGCGGGGCGGTTCGGGCTGCAATTTCTTGATTTGAACTGACCCAAGATCGCTACGCTCATTTCAGGGGAGGATTCGATGAAGGTTTTTCGACTCGCGAGTTTGGCTCTTAGTCTGACGATCTTGCTGGCTGGGGTTCATGCTTTTGCAACTCCACCGAATAGCAGCTACCACCTGCTTAAGAAGGTTTCCCTGCCCGCTGCACCCGGTGGTGGCGAATATTTCGACTACATCACCGTCGACCCCGACGCGCGCCGCGTGTACATCTCGCATGGTACAGAGGTCGTGATACTCAATGCCGATGATTATTCTGTATTGGGGACCATTGGTGGTTTGCAACGCTGCCACGGAGTTGCGTTGGTTAAAGAACTTAACAAGGGATTCATCACGGACGGCGACGCTCAGAAAGTACTCATTTTTGACATCAAGACCTTGAAGGTCACCGGCGAAGTGAAGACCAATCAGCCTGACACGGATTCGATCATTTACGATCCGGCGTCCAAGCATCTCTTCACCTTCAACGGAACGAGCCATAACACTACAGTCATCGACCCAGTAAAAGAGGTCGTCATACAGAACCTTGATCTGGTAGGACGGGTTGAGTTCCCTGCTGTCGATGGCAAGGGCATGATCTACGACAACAACGAAGAGAAAAATGAAGTTGTCGCCATCGATTCCATGGCGATCGCGATCAAGGCGCGTTGGCCAGTAGCCCCGGAAGGACAGGCGGTTGCGTTGGCCATGGACCGAAAGAACAGGCGCCTCTTCTCCGCCGGCCGCAATCCCCAATTCTTGGTCATGATGGATGCAGACAACGGAAAGGTCATCCAGTCATTCCCGATCAGTGCTGGAGTGGATACCAACGTATTCGAGCCCGCAACGAATATGCTGTATGTCTCGACACGCGAAGGGATGGTCCACATTTACCACGAAGATTCGCCCAACAAGCTCAGCGAAGTCGAAACTGTTAAAACTGAATATGGTGCCAAAACAATGGGTGTGGATCCAAAAACACACAACCTTTACTTGTCCACAGCCGATTTTGATCCCCCTGCGGCCCCGACAGAAAAACAGCCCAATCCGCTGCCCAGAGTAAAGCCAGGAAACTTCCGGGTGCTGGTATACGGGCGCTGACGCGGGAACGAAAACAAATAGAGGGAACGGCTTCGCCTCATTATTTATTTTATTCAAGGGGAATTCTTCCTGTGTTTGATTAAGTCCGTTGGTCGGTTATGGGCAATGAGTTCAAGCCTGATTACGGTTCCAAAGAGAACCCTGACACCGGGACGGTGCGGGGAGCTGGCTGACTTCCTCTCCCCTTTTCAGAATGTGGGATTCCGCGGACCAAATCGCTCTGTCGATTAGGCGATTTTGGAAGGCGATGTGGTCACAGACACGGAGTTCACGATTAGGTTCCTTGTGAGTCTGATTCCGTCTATCGAAATTGCTCTGCTCGCATAGACGCTCTTGGTAGATCAAAGACCCGGAAATAGGGGGAAAAACCGCCATGTCCGTGGAATGGGCGGGCATGCTGATAGGCCCCTTAAACTGCCTGAAAATACCCGCTTGCTTGGCACGCTTTTGGAGCTTAGTTTTTGTCGCTGAAATTTGCAGACAATCTGGCTTCACCGTTTTTTCGCGGATGATTATGGGGACCCCCGCCGGTTCTAACCGCCCTGCAAAAATCTAAATATTTCCAGATCACGTAATCAAGGCCCGGCTCTAGCGTTTGGCCATGTTGCAAGCAGGCCGGAAGCATCGGCAGAGCTGTGTTCCGCGTACCCACCGTGTACCTTCGATTGGCGCTTTGGGGGTAAACGCAAACGTTTGTTTCTTCCGACCTAGAAATCAAGAGTCGTGGAATACCACTACACATCCATATGTGTGGGAAATCTACTTGACAAAGGAACACGTTTAACTTACATTCGTATCATGAGTCAAAGTCACAGCAGCGATGAAGGAAAGGGTGACGCGAAGCCGTTAAGCTTGCGAGATTTTCCGAAAGACTTGTATTGGAAGTGCAAGGAATTAGCGGCACGCCGCAGAATGTCTTTAAAAGACTACGTCATCGAGGCGTTGGAGGAGGCCGTAAAACGCGATTCCAAGGGAACGCGGCCAACATAAAAAACAGACATCTGGGCGATCAAATCGAGGCTGTGGCGCAGCCTCTCTAAAAACTAAAGGTGCCGTCGGAATTTGGCTATACCGAGAAGGACAAAATGCCAGGTTCCGTAGGCACCTTTTTTGACGTACGGGAGGACATTTCGAGCCCTGGACCCGTACACATCCTTTGTCGCAGCGATAACGTCATGCACGCAAATGATGATCGTGAAAATACGAAATGGATTTTTGCAAGAAGTAGGGGTCCGCTGCCCTCCCATGGAGAGCACAGAATAGTCGCCGTTGCAAAAGCCCGGCCAAGCAATAACCCCGATGGACTATATTCGTTCCTTACGATGGACTCTAGGCATGCCATTGGGGAGCACAGAATAGTCGTTGTTCCGAAGGCTAGGCCAAGCAATAACCCCGATGGATTATGTCCTTTCTTTGTAGCGACTCCTAGGTATACCCTGTGGCGCGCAACGGCGATAAGGCGGAATCGAGGACCAGCCTTGTCCCGCCGAAGAGGGCAAAATGGAAACGTGTTTCAGCATTACAAACCCTGGAATCCAGCGGCCCCGGCCTACGGGCGCTACTGGAAGGACGTCCCGGGTGCGAAAAGAAAACGGGAGGTTGTTGCGCTTGGGGTTTGTTCCACTCTCAGCACCGCCCGTCGTAAGCTTCGCGACAATATCGATAAGGAAGGTATCAACACAGCACAAACGTTCATATCGTCCACAGCACCGGGTACGACGTTTCGAACGCAAGCTCGATGGTGGATTCTTGCTGTTTCCACTAGGCGCCGGAAACCGGTCAAACCCGCCACGATTGCAGGATGGCAACACTCATTGAACAAATGGGTGTTACCAAATCTTGGCGACTTGTTACTCGCGGATGTAAACAATTCCGCATTAAAGGAGTTGATTGAAAAAATGTACTCCGCTGGGCTTTCTCCTCAAACAATCGTTACCCACGTGAAGGTGGTCAAAATGGTTGTCGCTTCGGCGACAAACACCAACGGCGAACAGATTCACCCTCGCAAGTGGAATCACGATTTCGTTGGACTGCCAATAGTGGACCCAACCAAGCAGCACAGGCCAACTGTCACCGAAGCGGAACTTGGGAAAATCCTCGTCAGCGCGAAAGGCCGGTACGCAATACTTTTTGCGCTTCTGGCGGGGACCGGGTTGCGAATCGGTGAGGCACTTGGTTTGAAACCGACTGACCTTTCGCCAGATTGCCGCGTGCTCTACGTCCGGCGAAGTATCTGGCACGGTCAGGAACAGCTACCGAAAACGCCCAACGCTGTGCGCGAGGTTGATATTGCGGAGCCACTGGCCCGGCTGTTGCGGGAGTATGTGGTCGGCAAATCCGCCTATTTATTCGGCACGAAAACTGGGCGGCCACTCCAACAGCGCAACGTGCTCCGCGCTTTACACTCAACCGGGAAGAAAGTAGGGTTTCACTCTTTCCGGCGATTCAGAACCGAAACGCTACGGCGGGCTGGCACACCTGAAGATCTCACAAAGCTTTGGCTGGGCCACTCGAAGGGCAGCGTGACCGATCTTTACGCGGTTGGATTGAACAAAGACTTTGCGTGGCGGCGGGAATGGTGCGATCGAGTAGGATGCGGCTTCCAACTGGGCAACAGTGGGCTACAACCCGTTGTGCAGTTTGACGCCGCGAAATTGGAGTAAACCAATATGTGGACAGGTTTTAGAATGGCGCGCCCGGAGGGACTCGAACCCCCGACCCTCTGCTTAGAAGGCAGACGCTCTATCCACCTGAGCTACGGGCGCTATCTGCTTAATTTCTCATATTACAAACGCTTACGCTACTTCCACCTTTCCTTCGCGAGCAATTGATCGGTCCCCGATTAGGGGTTTTTTCAAACATCGGAATGCGTTTGATTTCCGAACGGTTTTGCCTGGATCGTTGTCATCGGCTAGCCTTCAATGGCACTCCTGAAGAAGATAGGCGTGCGTTTCGGACTTTGCGACATGACTACTGAGGGAAGCGGCGAGGCGAAACAATCCGTTTTAGTTCATGTGTGAGCAAAAAGTAGAACAGGCTTCAAGCCTGTTGGTTTTGAATTCGAATGAAGGGAAACCAACAGGCTGAAGCCTATTCTACTTATTATTACTGCTTCGTATTTCCTTGGCCGTTTATGGGAGGATGTCCAGGCGGAAGGGCAGTGGAACTTCCTTCTCCGGGGACGAGATCGCGAAAGTTGGGCATGGAGCCGGACGATGGCGAAGTTGAGTTCATGGGGGGATTCTCGCCTGGCGCGGGATGCTCGATCGGCCCTCCGACCGCCTGCGTGTTTTGCACGACCCACTCGCCATTCTGCTTTTCCAAAGAGTAGGCGACTTGCATCCCGGCGCCCTGCGGCGTTCCGCCCTTTGGCCTGAACTCCACTTGCGCTTGGGCCTGGTTTCCCTGAATGGAAACATTCGTGATGTTCATATCCATAGCGTCGAGATTCAGAGTTTTCAAGGAAGCGAGGTGCTGATTGATGCCGGACCGGATGGCATCGGCGTCGCTTTCCTGTTTCTTGCAACCGGCGAAGAGGGCGAGAAGCCCGATGACGGTCAGGAAGTATGCGGAGCGCTTCATGCGAGTCTCCTCTTGCTTACCTATAACCCATTCCAAGCACGACGACAATGTGAAGGATCGCCCCGGTGATGGCCACTACATTTGAAATTGGATGTAGACCAAATAGCCGGCCAAGGCCAGGCCAAACAGCGCCACTAGGATTCCGACGAGATCGACCAGGAATCCAGCGGGCTCGAACCTTCCGGATTCCAACTGATCGCGCGTCCGGTGGTAACGAAGCAAGCCGGCGAGGGTCAGCAACACGCCCCCGAAAATCGCAATTGCTCCGAACCAGACAGTGAGCCCCGCTGTCCGGAATGTGTGACCTTCAATCTGCATGAATTGGCGGATGGCAATGGCGAATCGGCCAATCGCAAAACCGAACACGACGATGGCTACGCCGGTGCGCACCCAAGCGAGAAAGGTGCGCTCGTTTGCAAGGTGATCGCGGGCGCGGTTGGAGCTCTCTCCGGTTGCAGGTTGAATATCGCTACGCGTTGGTTCAGACATTTGTCCACCCTGAATTGGCAGATGCGATTTTTGGGAGACGCTACTCTACGACACTTTGGAGCAGCGGGACGATCACGGCGATGTTCTTTACCAACTCATCCGGGATATTGTGGCGCTGTTTAAGATACTCAGCGCTGTTGTAGGAAAGCCAAACCTTGCCACCCGCGTCTTCCCACACCAAAGCCTTCAGCGGCAGATCGATGGCGAGAGTGGGAGAAGCCACCATCACGGGCGTGCCCCCTTTGGGACTTCCGAAAATGATGAGCTGAGTCGGATTCATTTTCATGCCGACATTCTCAGCCTCCCTACTGTGATCGATGCGCGCAAATACGGTGAGACCGCGGGATTGCAAAACGGAGTCCAGCCGTTTGAGTGTTTCCGGAACCGAGTGAGGACTGCTCAGGTGAACCATTCCGTTGTCTGGTGAAGCGGCCATGTTCGTACTCCCTGAGGATATTCGAGGCGACCCCCGCCAATCCTATCACGCGCGGAAGGAAGAATTGTTTTTGGCGCACTCGATGGCACATGACTGCATTGCCCCGCGTCATTGAATGGGTTGCCATTGGTTTTGTTTTGTAAGGAGCGCAGAGACAAAGCTTTTTGCCTCGTTTCTGGCTCGCCTAGAGTCATAATTAGGAATGCTTACCGTTTTCACCATTGGGCACTCCACGCGCACGTGGCAAGCGTTCCTCGAACTTTTGCGCGGGCATGGCATCGAGCGCGTTGTGGACGTGCGCAGTATTCCCAGATCGCGGCACAACCCGCAGTTCAATCGAGAGACGCTATCGGCGAGGTTGCGCGGCGCCAGGATAGGCTATGTGCATTTGCGCAGGTTGGGCGGCTTGCGCCACGCGCGGCGCGATTCGCCGAACATGGGCTGGCGCAACGCCTCGTTTCGAGGCTTCGCCGATTACATGCAGACGCCGGAATTCGCGAAGGGATTGCAGAGATTGATCAAATTGGCGAAGCAGAAAAGGAGCGCGATCATGTGCGCGGAAGCGGTGCCCTGGCGGTGCCACCGTTCGCTCATCGCCGACGCGCTCACCGTGCGCGGGATCCGCGCCGCGCATATTGTCAGCGGGAAGCGCGTCCAGGTTCACACTCTCACTTCATTCGGGCGTGTTCGGGGAAATTGCATCATTTACCCCCCCCGCCGCGGCCGAAGACGTCGAACCCCCACACGCACGCGAATCCTTGAAAGGGAAACCGGACACCCGCGAACCAGCCGTGCGATCTTGAGAATGTTGTAACACACTGCCTTGGTTCATCGTCTACAATAGGTAGGTTAATGAAGAGGTTTTTTCAAGGCCCCGTCCGGAATGGTTGGAGGTTTTAGGCCATGCGGTGCAATGTGATTTTGTCTGTGGCGGCAATTTTCCTATGCTCCTCGGCGGTGGCAAAGGGTAAACAGGATTCTACGGCACCGGCTTCTTCCCAAACGGCAAATCCAACCGAAGCAGACCCTGCGCGGGATTGCAGGAGCAACTCCTACACCTCACACGAGACGAGACAAGCGGCCGATCGTGAACAGCGCCCGCCCCAGGCACAACCCGATCCTGTTGGCGAATCAGAAGCGGCAGATGCTTCTCCCGCTGCCGTTAATCTTGAACAGGATTTGAAAATTCTCGAGCAAAGACAGTCGGGATTGGCTCAATGCATTCTCGCAAGCGACGTGCAAGGGCCGGAGCAGGATTCGCAGGGAGCTTGTTTCGGCCAGCTGCTTTTGAATTTCGAGATGAGGCACGACGGGGAGCCTGAGCGGGATATTCCGATTGGGCGGTTGTCCGGCAGCTCGGCTTTTTTTTACGAATCTGGGATGACCATCGACGCCGATGGCGCGCCGAACGCCTATCATCCGGACAATTCGGGTCTGGATGATCTTGCGAACGCGGGCACGCCCGGGAGGTGGGAAGGATTGGCCAAGGATGCCGAGGGGGAACCGATCGTACAGGGGCCGAACGACCCGTTTCCCGGCTACTACGTTTCGGCTACCGCGCTGGCCGATCGCTCGAAGCCTTTTAACGATCCGACTCGTTACGTGGATGCGTCGAAGATTCCTTTCGTGGTGCTGCCCGGCGGGATGGCGCGCCAACTTGGAGCGCGCCCCGGAGATTTCGCGGTCGCTTTCAATCAGCGAAACGGCAAAAGCTCCTACGCGATTTTTGGAGATATCGGTCCATACGATCGAATCGGCGAAGGCTCGGTGGCGCTCGCCGAAAACCTGGGGATTCGATCCGACGCGCGAAACGGCGGCGCGCGGAGAGGGATTTTGTATCTCGTGTTTCCAGGCTCCGGGAACGGCAGGCCGCGGACGATCGATGAGATTAATGCGGAAGGGCAGAAATTGCTTCAGGCCTGGGAAGCTTCCATTTCGCCAGCCGTGTGCACGGTTCAGCAGCCCGCCCGTGCGCTGGAAGGGAATCAAGGCGCAAATTGAAACGTCGCCGGAAAATGAGGGAGGAGCCTGTGAAGGAAAAAGTTTTGCGCGAGCACCTCGTGAATCTCCTTTCCGGACGCGGCGCTCACGTCGATTGGAAGGCTTCGTTCAGCGGCGTTCCACCGAAATTGAGGGGCGTTCGTCCCAGCGGGCTGCCATACTCGGTTTGGGAATTGCTCGAACACATGCGGATCGCGCAGTCGGACATCCTGGAGTTTTCTCGCGATGCAAAGCATGTCTCGCCGGACTGGCCCGCGGGTTACTGGCCCACTGCGCAAGCGCCGCCGAATGCGAAAGCTTGGAATAAAAGTCTCCAATCGTTTGCTCGGGACCTCGAGGCGATGAGAAAGTTGGTCGCGAGCCCCAAGACCGACCTCTTCGCGCCAATTCCTCACGGCACGGGACAAACAATTCTGCGCGAAGCCCTGCTTGTCACCGACCACAACGCGTATCACTTGGGGCAGGTACTCACGGTTCGACGTATTCTAGGCAATTGGAAATAGAATTCGCTCTGTGGAAGGCCTTTCAGGCGGTTATTTGTTTCCCGTCAGCGCTTCATTTTCTTGATAGAAAGTGTAACCCCCTCTGGCCGGCCTGCATCTAAACAATAGGAAGCACGCTGAGGGTTTGTGAGGCCCCGGTACCTGTTGTTCTTCAGGTCCTTCAGGTTTCAATCGGTACACCTCGGCGGCCCAATTCCAAAACCAAAAGGGAGAACATTTCAATATGTCTCGACGTTCGTTACCACTTTTTCTAGCGATCATGGCGCTTACCGCAATGAGTGTTTCGGTCTGGGCCAAAAATGATTCAGGCGACACGATTACAACAACCTTAAAGCTGACGGCAACCACGACGGTCGGCACAACGCAGCTTGCCCCCGGCGAGTACAAGGTCGTTGCCGATGGAAGCAAAGCGAAATTTGAACAGGGCAGCAAGGTTGTGGCTGAGATTCCCTGCACACTGAAAGATTTTAACGGCAAGATCAATGAAACTACCTTTGTCATGGATAACAACAAACTGACTGAAATTCAAGTTTCCGGAAAGTCAAAGGCCATCGAGTTTTCGTCCGGGCAGTAATGCGTGTTGGAAGCTTGATGCTGAAATAACCTAGCCGTGCTCTTTACGTGTGCGATCAGGGCTGTTTACTGCCAAGGTTGCTCCGAATGGCGCTTCCAGGTAATGGATTGGTTGTCCTGCCCTGAAAGGGTACGGGAAGTTTCAGGGCAGGACGACTCACGATTTTCGCGCACATCCGCGCGCCCGTACACGCGAGATCACGCGCGTTTCTTCCTATGGACTGTCCGTCAAATGATACAGCTTCTGCGCATTTTCGCGCAGGACCATGCGCGCAATTTCGTCGGCGCGTCGCAGGTTGATCTCTCCGTCCAGGAGCATGCCGGTGAGGGCAATTCCCAGCGCCTGCCGAGCGGTTTCCGAGGTCTGCCAGCCGATCTCTTCCCAATCGTAAGCGCCGCTTCCAGGATAAAGATCGGTTCCAAACAAGATTTTCTCCGGGTACCACTCGATCCAATCTCGCAGGACTTCCGCGAGACGGTGAGGCGATTCCAGCCAGGTCTGCTCGGATAAATCCGTGTAAACATTCGGCTTCACCAGCAGGAAGGAAATTTCACGCGAGAAGGGTCCCGCGCCGCCGTGCAGCAATACGAAGGTCGTCTTCCGAAGGCGCGCGTCGTTCAGGACGGATTCGAGCAGGAGCGGGTTCGATCCCTTCAAGTAAAAATAACCACCGCATCCCGCGCCCGTGTGAATATGGACCGGCAGGCCGAGGCGGCCCGCCTCGGAGGCGACATACCGGAACAAATAGTCCTGCAAGCGCGTGTAATTATCTTTCGAGGGCGAACCAAAGTGCGCGTATTTCGCGTAGATGGCCGCGGCATCCCGCTCCGATGCAGGCTCGAAATCGAGGGACCGCAAATACGCCGCCTCGAATTTGATGGCGACCGCGCCGTCTTTTTTTTGCCGCTCGAGTTCCGGCGTCACCACCCGGGACGTGTACTCGGCAAGCGTCGCCGGCATGGCCGCGACACCGAGTTCGCGGCCGTAGCGCGCGAGCAGCATGTTTTCGCGGCCGAAGAAAAATTTTCTGTCCGGTGTTTCCGCGGCCAGCGCATCGTTATTGAGCGGGAACAGCAGGGCATCGTCGAATGGGACCCAGCGGTAATGCGCCGCATCGAGGCCGCGCCCCATCGCCACGCGGTTTGCCAGTTCCACATCGATGCCCAAACGGTCGAGCACCCAGGCGGGATAATTGTCGCCCTGCTCCTGGCGAATCTTGTTTTTTGTTGCGAGGAGTTCCTTCACGTGCGCATCGCTGCGGTCGTTGTATTCATATCCCCACAACGCTTTCCAGGCGGCGAGATACTGGGGATTTTCCGGACGCGTCATTGTGTTGGGCGCGGTGGGTTCCAGGGGATCGCAGGGTAGAGCGTCGAATTCATCGTCGCGCTCGCCATCGGCCACGACGCGCGGCGGATGCGAATGGTTATCGATCGCGCGAATCTTGCGAATTTGCGCCATGAGCGCCGGGTCGGGCGCTTGCGCCCACGCCAACGCGGCGGTGGCCAGCAGAATTGCGATTCCCACGGAAAATTTCATCTTGTCTTCCTCGGATTATTCCAGATACGCCGCCAGCCACTCGGAAAATGTTTTGTACCACAGCCGGCTATTTTGCGGTTTCAAGATCCAGTGTCCCTCGTCGGGGTAGACAACTAATTTCGACGGCACATTTTGCCGTTGCAACGCGGTAAAGAATTCGAGGCTTTGTGTGTAGGGCACGCGGTAATCGAGTTCACCGCAGATCACCAGCGTCGGAGTTTTGTATTTACTAAGATCGCCGGCGTACGTACTCGGCGACCATTTTTGATAACTCTCGGGATGCGTCCAGGGGGTTCCCGCCATGTCGTGTTCCTCGAACCAGAGCTCTTCGGTGGCGCCGTACATGGCGGTCTTATCGTAGACGCCGGCGTGGCTGATGAGCGCCTTGAAACGACCGGTGTGCGTGGCGATCCAATCGATCATGTAGCCGCCATACGAGCCCCCGGCCGCGGCCACGCGACTCTGATCGACGAAGGGATATTTCCCGATGACGTAGTCCACGCCCTTCATCAGGTCTTCATAGACGCGCCCGCCCCAATCGTCGGTGATCTCGTCCGTGAATTTCTGTCCGTAGCCCGTCGAACCGCGCGGGTTGATCAGGACGGCCACGTAGCCCGGCGCGGCAAACAACTCTTCGTTCCAGCGGTAGCCCCACGAATCGGTCCACAGGCTTTGCGGTCCCCCATGAATGAGAAGTAACAGGGGATATTTCTTCGACGCGTCGAAATGCGGCGGGCGAATCAGCATTCCCTGGATGCGCGTGCCCTCTGCGCCTTCGTACCAGAACGATTCGGGCGGATTCATGTCGATGGACGCGAGGCGCGCGGCGTTGTGTTGCGAGAGTTGCCGGCCGCCGCTGCCATCGCTGCGTGATGTGAAAACTTCGGTGGGCGCGATGAGACTGGAACGCAAGAACGCGAACGAGCCTCCATCCGCGGAAAGCGAAATGCTTTCATTGAACGAATCTTTCACGATTTCCCGCGGCGTGCTGCCGGGAGCGGCCGCGATTTCGTAGACCGGCTGCTCGGCTTCGCTCGTCGCCGTGAAGTAAATTTCCTTGCTGTCCGGCGACCAGACAATTTCATCCACGTTGCGATCGAAGGATTCGGCAACCTCGGTATGCGTTCCGCCGGCACGGTCATACAACATGAGGCCCCAGCGGTCGCTCTCGTACTCGGGAGTCTTTTGGGAGTGATAGGCGATGAAGCGCCCGTCCGGCGAGTAGGCCGGATGGCCGTCGAAGCCTGGATTGGACGTGATGCGTTTTGCTTCGCCGCCATTTGTGGAGACCAGAAACAGGTCGCCGTTCGTGCTGACGGCTTCGGGCCGGTCGGTCACGGCGGTAAAACAGAGTTCCTTGCTGTCGGGCGAAAAATTGAAATCGTTCGCGTCGCCGCGCTCATCGGGAGGCACATCGTAGTCCGCGTGTGCCGTTACGTCACGCGGAGTGCCTCCGTTGGCCGCCACAAGGAACAGATGGCTGTGCTTGCCGTCGCTCCAATGCGTCCAGTGGCGATACAACAAATGATCGTAGACACGGGCCTTTACTTTGCTTTTTTCCGCCGCGTCATCGCGCGCGCGGTTGCAGGCGTCGTCCGCGCAATCCGGGAAAACGCTGGAAGTGAAAGCGATCCATCGCCCGTCCGGAGACCATTTTTCGTTATCCGCGCCGGTGGATAGCGAGGTGATTTTTTTTGCGTTCCCACCTTGCGCGGGCATCACGTAGACGTGAGTCACTCCTTCGCGGTTGGAGAGATACGCGATGGATTTTCCATCGGGCGACCACTGCGGGCGCGTGTCATGCCCGCTCTGCGTCAACTGGCGCGGCTGGCTTCCCGGCGCGGTCGAGACAACCCAGATGTTGTGGGCGATGCGGTTTGTGTCTATGTCGGCTGTGCCCACGGTGTAAACAACGGCGCGTCCGTCAGGCGAAATCTGCGGTTCGCCGACGCGCTGCACGGCCATCAGGTCATCGAACGTTATCGCGTGTTTCGATGGAGCTTGCGCGCGCACGGAAGAAGCGAGGACGAAAAAGAAAAATACCAAAGACTTGGGCCTGGTTTTGAGATGCATGGAATAAAGCCTTTCCGCGGCCCGATGCGTTCCCGCCGATTCAAGAACGTCGCGGCGCCTGAAGAACACAAGATACTATTTCTTTCCCTATCATTCCATTTTCTCGTTGCCATTCAAGGCAAGAGGGGGCATCGAGAACCCGGATCGGAAGTTTGTTACGCCGCCATCGGTCCGCGATCATGCCGCGCCTTTTGCCGATTTCGCGTCCATAGCCAATTTGCAAATGCGATAGCCATCGTAACCAGGATAACGATTCCCTCGTTGCGGTTCATGCGGGACGCCAGCAAGACCACGAATAGAATTCCCAGCACAGCAAATAAATTTCCCACTGGCAGGCGATAGGCGCGCGCGTTGGGATACTTACGTCGCAGCAGGGGAAGGGCGGCGCACGTGAATCCGTAAATAAATAGTCTCCCAACCGAAGAGAGGATCACATTCCATTTGAAATTGCCCGCCCCGGCCAGGCACCAGACTATCCCAGCAAAGGCGAGTATCGAAATGTGCGGCGTCTGATACCTCGGGTGAATCCGCGCGAAGAGCCGGGGGAAGTCGCCTTTCTCCCCCAGCGCAAAGGTGAGGCGCGGCGTATGCAGCAACTGCGCGGTCAAATAGCCGTAAACAGAAATCAGAGCCCCGGCGGAAATCAGCGCTGCGCCGGCGGTTCCCCCAAATTGCCGCGCGGCAGCGGCCAGCGGACGATCTGTGAGGGCTGCGCCGGGAAGCACGGCGACGACAACGTATTGAATTGCGCAAAACAGGAGGGTCACCGTTACGAGGGCCGCGAGAAGGGCGAAAGGAGCGTCTCGCCGCGGATCCACTGCTTCCGCCATCGGTATCACCGCGCCTTCGAAGCCGCCGTACGCAAACATCAGGACAAGCACTGCATCCAGCCAATTTCGGACGGGAACCGATGCACCGGCCTGGAGTTCGCCAGGAATTGGCGGATGCGCGCGCAACAGGAAAACTCCCCCGGCGATGACAAACAAAATCAGCGGCGCCAGCTTCGCCACGGTGAAGACGTTGCTCACCGCGGCTCCGGATTTGACGCCACGAATATTTACTGCGGCAAGAAATCCGATCAGGATCGCGAGCACGGAGAGTCGCGTGAACGGCTCCTGCACGCCAGGCCAGAATCCGGCGAGGTAATTTGTGAAGAGGTTTGCCGCGGCTGCCGCGGCGGTCAGCCGCACTAGCCACAGCAACCAAGCGATTTCAATGCCGATGAATCGCCCGAAGGCTTCCCGCGCGTAGAGATACGGTCCGCCTGCCGCGTCAAATTGCGAAGCCACTTCGGCGAAGCACGCCACGACCACTCCCACCCCGGCGGCGGCGACGAGATACGCGACGGGACTTTGGCTGCCCAGGTAGCCGGCCACCACCGATGGCAAGCCAAAAATTCCGCTCCCGATTATTGAATTGATGACGAGCGCCGTGAGGGTCCAGCGCCCCATCGCGCGAATGAGCCCTGATGATTCCTGGTTTTCCATCCGCCTCCAGTGAAGGTCTGAGCAGCGTAATGCCAAAATTTCTCGCGCGCTTTCTAAGACTGTCCGACGACCTGATTGGTCAATTTGCCAATTCGCTCGACTTCGAGTTCGACCGTGTCGCCCGCTTGCAGGAAGCGGCCCATTTCCAAACCGCAGCAACAACGGTTTGCGCCGGATTCGGGAACCGTTCCGGTGCCGGAGCCAAAAAATTCTCCCGGATACAAAGTCTCGTCCCGGGAAACGTAGGCGATCAATTCCTCAAACGTCCAGCGCATGCCTTTGGTGTGTCCGTACGAAACTTCTTTACCATTCACACGCGCTCTCATCACCAGATTGTAGGGATCGGGAATTTCGTCGGGCGTGACGAGTACGGGGCCGATCGCGTTGCCTCCGTCAAAATCTTTTCCTTTCGCGGGGCCGAGCCGCCCGCCCATTTCTCTTTTTTGAATGTCGCGTGCGGAGAAATCGTTGAAGATCGTGTAGCCGCCTATGAAATCGCCGGCTTTTTCCTTGGGAATGTCACGGCCTTTCCGGCACAGGAAAATGCCGAACTCAAGTTCCCAATCGAACGCTTTCGTAAAGCGGGGAATTGTCACGCGGGCGCCGTCGCCAATGACGTTCATGCGGTTGCCCTTGTAATAGACGGGCCGCTCGTACCACGGGCGGGCCATGCGATAGGCCAGCGTTGCCTTGCGGCCGAGCGTTTTGTCCACGACCCGATCGAGCGACGCTACCCATCGCGGCATTCCGAAGCGGCGCGTGCAGTTGATCACATGCTGTTCAAACACCATGAATTCGCGAATCGACTCGGGGCGGGGAACAGGAGAAAGAAGCTCGACGCTCGCGCGTCCGATCGTGACGCTTTCGGGGCGTTGCGATAAGGCGAACTCTATGGTTCGTTGCGCTGAGTCTCGAGACGCGTTCGCGCCTTGCAGGAACGCGAGCATCGATTGGAAATGAGGATTTTCCTCGCCGCTGCGGAGTTTTTCGGCAGCCTGCAAACAGATGATTTTTGAGTCTGCTTCGGCGAGGGCGCCGATTTCTTGGAGGCCCTGCTGTTGAAACGTCACCAGCCGCATGAGTTTGACCGGGTTGATGTGCTACTTCAGTGCGGGAAAGTGGGCAGCGGGGGTGTTTTCCCCGGCGGCAAGGGCGTCCTCGTCACATTCATGAGCATGCCCAGCAACGTGTAATAGCCGCACAAACCGGTAATGTCGATCACGCCTTGTTCGCCGAATCGATTCACCACCTTGGCGTACGCCGGATCGCTCACGCTCTGGTGCAATCAAAGCTCGGCAATATAATCGTAGATCATCTCTTCATCCGGCGTCATTTCAGCGGGGCGCTGTCCCTCGGCGATCGCCTTGATCGTGTCCTCTTTAATCCCCGCCTTGAGGGCCAGCGATTCGTGCGAGTACCATTCAAACTGCTGCGTCCATTGCCGCGCGATCAGCAGGATGATGAATTCGCTGTTGTTCGATCCGAGCTTGGTATTGAAGCGAAGATACTCGCCCACTTTTTGCAGGCGGCTCATGAATTCCGGGCTTCGAAGCAGCGGGATGAACGGCCCCACCAGTTCCTTGCGCGGCCCCGACGTTATTTCCTCGGCGGCTTTCTTTTGCGCATCCGTCCATTTGTCAGCCGGGATCGGCGGCATACGGTCCGCCACGCCTTCTGCAGCCTCGGCGCTGGCCGCGGAAGCCAGTCCGAGGAGCGACGTGCCCGCCAGCATCGTCGCACCGCCCAGGAAATCGCGCCGGTCCACGAGCGCTTTCGGGTCGGAGTTTTTTGTTTCGTTCGGTTCATCCATGGATTTCACCCTTTCTTCCTCTCCATTTTCAGGGCAGGTGCGTGATTGCTTTGAGAAGACCTGAGGCATTATATGCGCCACAATCTAAATATCAAATTGGTGTTGTGGCGCCGGCGGGACGCCGGCGCCACGAAAATCGCGGGCGCGCTTGACAAACGGCTGCAATCGAAAGAAAGTGGCCGCAGCGGAAACAACCGCTGCTTCCGATTTCCCATAGAGGATAAATAATATGCGTAATCGTGCTTTCCATTTTCGAGCAGCAGCCGTCCGATCGATCACAGCGTTTTTCTATTTCATTGTGATGCTGGCGATCTCGTTCGGAACCATTCGAGGTTTTGGCGGAGTCACTCTTGCCGCGAGTCCCGCCCAGGCGGAAAACGGGGATTGGACCTATGCGGATCACGATTTCAATGGGACGCGATATAGCCCGCTGAATCAGATTACGCCGGGCAACGTGAAGCAGCTCGCCAAGGTTTGTTCCTACACGTTCCCCGAAAAAGTGCCCTCCGAATCGGCGCCCATTGTTTCCGCGGGCGTTCTTTACGCCACGAGCGACCATTACACCGTCGCCATCGACGCAGCCGACTGCCACGTTTTATGGTCCTATCAGTGGGTACCGCGCGATACCGACTACGTTCATCCCCACCGCGGCGCCGCGCTCGCCAATGGGACAATTATCCGCGGCACCGGAGATGATTATCTAATTTCGCTGGATGCCGAGAGCGGAAAACTTCTCTGGGCCAAGCAGATTGCGGATCCCAAGGCGGGCTACTTCATCAGCATGCCGGCGCTGGTGACTGCGGACACGATCTACATCGGCCCTGCCGGGTCGGAAAGGGCCGGCAGCGGATGGATTGGCGCGTTCAATTTGAGCAACGGGGAGCAGATCTGGAAATTCAACATTATCCCGCGGGATGGCGAGCCAGGCGCCGATACCTGGGGGCCCAATCCTGAAGCACGCAAACACGCGGGCGGCGCGCTTTGGACTCCACAGTCATTTGACAGCGAAAAGGGCATCCTCTACGTGGCAGGCGGCAATCCGGCGCCCGATTTCTGGGACGACGCCAGGCCCGGCGCCAACCTGTATACGAATTCCATGATCGCGCTGGATGCGAAGACGGGCCGTCTGCTTTGGTACAACCAATTCATTCCCCACGACGTGGACGACTACGACATCACGCATGTGAATCCGATCTTCAAAGTGAACTCCCGCACCATGATCGCCTCATCCGGCAAGGACGGTGTTCTCCGCGTGGTGGATAGCGACACGCATAAGATTGTCTATAGCGTTCCCTTCACGACGCAGCTGAATTCCGAAGTGCCGCTCAGCAACACTCCGATCAAAGTCTGCCCCGGAATTTTGGGAGGCGATGAGTGGAACAGCGCGGCCTTCAGCCCCAAACTCAGTCTGATTGTAGTGCCCAGCGACGACCTTTTTTGTTCCATGAATCAGAAGGATAAGGAGCCGCCCAGCGTGGAGAAGGCGAATACGGGAGAAAAAAGTTATTTTGGCGGGCCGATCACGCATGGTGTTTTCTCCGAGGGACGCGGTCGGCTGACGGGATTTGACGCCGCGACCGGGAAGGAGCGCTGGCGGTACGAATCGCCGACCTTGATGGTCGCCGGGGTTGCAGTTACGGCTTCCAATCTCGTTTTTACCGGCGAAGTGGGCGGCTTTTTCGACGCGCTCGACGCCCAATCGGGCAAAGTTCTACTGCACTTCGATTTGGGCGACAGCGTCCAGGGCGGCATCATTACGTATTCCGCGCATAACGTTCAGTACGTTGCCGTCACTTCGGGTGATGGTGGCGTCCTCCGACACGAAACGATCCCGGAAATCCTTGGGGGGAACCCAACCGTGACTGTGTTTGGACTTCCCAAAAAATAGAATTGGCCAAACGCACGGTACATCGCGCGGTTTGATTTTGCCGAACGGCTTGCGAATCTGGAAGTGCCGCGCAAAAACTGTTAGCATGTATTCATTCGATCGCTGAAAAGCGGGGATGGCGCATCCGGGCGATGGTGTCGTTTGCAATCGACTCGGCATGCCCGTGATTCGTCGATTCAAATGGGAGGCCGGGTAATGGCATACATTTTTAACGAAGATCAGCTGCCCAGGCTGCTTTCCAATGGCCGTGAGCGCGTTTTCTTCGTCAACAAGGAACTCACCAAGATAGACGACATGCTGGCGGGGATCATGCACTACAAGCAGGGCGCGGCGTCTCCCTACCACCTGCACAAAAATTGCGAACATTTTTATTTCATCATGGAAGGCAAAGCCACCGTGCAGACCGAGGAAGGAACTCGTGAGATCGGCCCCGGCACAATGGTCTTCATCCCCGCGGAAGAAAAGCACCGCCTGCGAGCGCTCGAGCCGCTCTTTTACTTTGAATTTCAGGCTCCCAATCGCTTTCAGACCACCATACTCGAAGGCACACCGGACGACCTGAAATGGGACCGCGTGGACGGCGGCGTTTGGATACAAAGTTAACCGCTCGGCCAGGAGAAACTGCCTCTCGAGATTTGCAAACATAGAATGCCGGCGAATTCAAGACCGGGAATTGAAAGGATTGACCCGCAATGTCACTGACTTTTATCGATACCAACAAGATTTCGCACGCCAAGCTTCCCGGTTCAGGCGAGTTCGCGGAAATTTTGAATGACCAGCTCTGCGGCGCCAAAAATGTAGTCGGCTCCCTCCGCTGGCTCAAGCCAGGCGAAAACCTGGATGTCCGGTCGGACAAGAATACGCACCAGCTGGTCTACTTGATGCAGGGTGAAGCCACCATTACGCTCGATTCCAAGGACCACATCGTGCGCAAGGGTTCCGGGGTATACGTCGGGCCATCAGAATCTGTAGCGATCAAGCAGGCAGGCACAGCCCCTTTGAAACTCTTCCACCTGGTCGTGCCTCACCTGCAAAGTTAGAGGCACTACGCGGGGTCGCAAGGTTTTCGTAGCGCCGGCGTCCCGCCGGCTTTCGGACACGAAAGGAAGACACACGATGTCGACACTGAATCATTGTTCGCACCCACGCTTAGCTTTCCTGCTCATTTTTGCGGCGGCAATTTTAATTCCCTCCACGTCAAGGGCCCAACTCAAGCAGCCGCTGTTGTCGGAAGACAATCTGAAGCGCGTGTCCGATCACGTGTATGTAATCGAAGGCTTTCCCAATGTCGCCTATGTGATCGGGAGCCGCGCGACGCTGGTGGTTGACACGGGACTCGGCGAGCGCAACGGCGCCACCGTCATGCGCGCGGAGCAAAAGCTGGCCAAAGGCCCGATTCTTTACCTCACCACCACGCACTACCATTCCGAACACACGACAGGTGAACAGGCGTTTCCAGCGAACACGATCATCATTCGAAACACTGTGCAGCAGGAAGAAATGACCAAGAGCGTAGGCGCCCATATGGACGCTTTCAGGAAAATGTCGGCCCAAAACTTTGACTTGCTCCAGAATGTGAAGTTTCGCCCGCCAGATGTCCTCTTCGACCACGAAGCGAAACTCGATCTCGGCGGCGTGACCGCCCGCCTGTTTTATGCTGGACCGGCCCACACCAAGGGAGACGAGTTGATTTTCGTCGAGGAAGACAGCGTCCTGATCCCCGGAGACATCGTCCAGAAAGACATTTTTCCAATCATGCCGAACGCGGACGCGAGCGTGAAAGGATGGCTCTCCATTCTGGACAATGTGGAGGCCCTGCACCCGAAATTCATCGTCCCCGATCACGGCGCGTCGATCGTAGACGCTTCTCAGATCGGAACACAACGCGCCTACTTTTTGGCTCTGCAAGCGCGCGCGTTAGAACTCAAGAAACAAGGCGTATCGGTGGACGATGCCGGGAAGACCATAACATCGGAACTTAAAGCCAAGAATCCGGATTGGCCGAATCCCAACAACGTGGCAGGCGAAGTGAGCCGAGTTTACGAACAATCTCAGTAATTGTAACAGTAGGACGGGCTTCAGAGCCTGTGTGGTAACTCGATTTCGAACACGCCAGCGGCTAAAGCCGTGTTGATTCTGCATACTTTACGGCACGGCTGAAGCCGTGCCCTACAAAGATTTCACAGTTTCCACACAGGCTCTTCAGCCTGTCTGGTTTTGATTTTGCGTGGCGCAGCGGAAACCAGACAGGCTGAAGCCCGTCCCACTTGCATTCTTAAATCCTCAGACGCGGCAATAACTGGAGCGCGTTCTCGCGCTGGATCTTGCGAAGTTCGCCGGCGGATATATCGAATTTGTTCGCGGCTGTGGCGATTCTCTCAATCGTAAAAAACGGGATATCCGATCCGAACAGAAGATGCTCTTTGGGAATCGCTTTAAACACGGCCGCCATGGCGATGGGGCTGAGCGCAACGCTGGCGACATCGTAATAAAGTTTTTCTAGTTCATGCTCGAACCCGTTCGGGATCGTCGCTGTGCGTTCTTCCGGAGTCAGGCCGGCGCCGGCGAGGCGGGCCGCCAACATCAGAATCGTTCCTCCTCCGTGCGAAAAAATCCAGCGAATGTTCGGGAAGCGCATGAGCGACCCGCTGTAAACCAGGTCCGTAATTGTTCGGGCCGTATCGGTGGGATAATCAATCGCGACTCGGTTCACATGAGCGATGGGCATTCCGCAGCACGAAACGGTCGGGTGAACAAAGATGACGGCCTTGCGGCGATTGAGTTCCTCGAGGACGGGAGCGAAGTTGGGATGGCCGAGCAATTTTCCATCGTCGTAGCTCGTCAAGAGGCCAATGCCATCGAGCTTCAGCGTGTCATAGATATATTCAATTTCGGTCAGGCTTCCGTCCGTATCCGGCAAGGGAATCGCGCCCCACATCCCGAAGCGTCCCGGATAGTCCTGGGCCAACTTGGCGCCGTATTCGTTGCAGTCGCGCGCATTCTTGCGCCCCTCTTCACTGTTTCCGAACCAAACGCCGGGGCTTGTCATCGAACCAATGGCCGTGGCGACGCCATTCTGATCCATCTGCTCAAGGGAGTAGCGCGGGGTCCAATTCGTATAGAACGAACCCGGGAAGGTCGGAGAGTCATCCGTCATCCGCTTCAGGTTCCTGGCCGTAAACGCGGGAGGGAAGATGTGATGGTGGGTGTCAATAATGCGAGGCCCGCCCCCAACATTCTGAGCGAACGAGCCGGGAGACAACGCCATCCCCGCTCCAACCGCGGACAACATTCCGAGAACTTTCCGGCGCGATAGACTCTGTTCCTCCGATCCAAAATCGAGTCCGCGTTTCTCGGGGAACGTAATTGAACGCTTCACCGTTGTTTCCTCTCGCAATAGAAGGAGTAGTTGGGGTGAGCGACGGGGTTTGAACCCGCGACCCTCGGTGCCACAGACCGATGCTCTACCAGCTGAGCTACGCTCACCACAGGCAGTGTTTATGAGGGTTTTCTTGCTTTTTGCTGACTTGCCTTTCTCGCAGCTTTTCTCGCAACTTTGAAGGCTTTCTCAAGCTTCTGCATCGCCGCCTGCGAATCCTCGGCGACGGGTTTAACATAGTAGCTTAAGGTTGTTGACACGTTCGAATGCCTCAAAATTGCTTGAATCGTCTTATCCGGCGTGCCGATCCGGTAAAGATTCGTACCGAGCCCGCGCCGAAACGCATGCCAGCCATGCCATTCTATATCATTTTCTTTTAGCGTGGGAACAATTACACGACGGACAAGGTTCGCCAGATTCAGCGGTCGCCCCATCTTCGGCCCTGCAAAAATAAAGCCATCAGCAGGGAAATCGTTCCAATGTTGTAAACGCCGGAGCGAAAATAGACCGCGTCACGCCGTGAGAGCGGGTGATGCGGCGGAGGAAAAGTAGACCGCCGGATCTTGGTTTCACGAACGGTTGTGTAGAGAACCAGGTTCGTGGGACACCGGAGGGATGTACACCGTGGAGATCTATGGACGTGTTCGGCGGGCCGTGTTGGTGGAAGGCAAGAGCGAGCGTGCGGTGGCGCAGGAGTTTGGGATCGCACGCGAGACCGTACGCAAGATGCTGCGGTATTCGGTGCCGCCGGGCTACCGGCGGGAACGGCCGGTAAAGCGGCCCAAGCTGGGGCCGTGGATCGGCGTGATCGACGCCATTCTGAAAGAAGACAAGAACAGCCCCGTAAAGCAACGGCATACGGCGAAGCGGATCTTCGACCGGTTGCGGCAGGAGTACGCCTACACGGGCGGCTACACGATCGTGAAGGACTACGTGCGTTTGCAGCAGGTGCGGACACGGGAGATGTTCGTGCCACTGACCCACGCGCCTGGGAAAGCACAAGCGGATTTCGGAGAAGCCTGGGTGATTGTCGCCGGAGTGAAATGCAAAGCGCACTACTTCGCCATGGACTTGCCGCAGTCGGATGACTGCTTCGTAGCGGCGTTTCCGGCGGAGACGACGGAAGCGTTTCTGGAAGGACACGTGCGCGCCTTTGCTTATTTCGGGGGAGTGCCGCGGCAGACTCTCTACGACAACACGAAGCTAGCGGTGGCGAAGATTCTGGGGGGCGGAGAGCGGAAGAAGACGCGGGCGTTCTCTGAACTGCAGAGCCACTATTTGTTTGAAGAGAAGTTCGGACGTCCGGGCAAGGGCAACGACAAGGGGAAGGTGGAAGGGCTGGTGGGTTACGCACGGCGGAACTTTATGGTGCCGATTCCGCGGGTGGGGAGTTGGGAGGAGTTGAACACGCATCTCCTGGAGCAGTGCGGGAAGCGACGAGAGCGGCGGTTGCGCGGGCAGGAAGAGACCATTGGGGAACGCTTCGAGCGTGATCGCACTGCACTGTTGCCGCTGCCGGAGGTGGCGTATGAGGCGTGCGAGAAGCGTACGGCGCGGGTGAGTTCCCTGTCACTGGTGCGATATCGCGGCAACGATTATTCGGTGCCAACCGAGTACGGACACCGCGAAGTATTGGTGAAGGGCTACGTGCAGGAAGTGGTGATCGCGTGCGGCAGTGAGATCCTTGTGCGTCACGCGAGAAGTTACGCCCGCGAAGAACTGGTCTTCGATCCGCGGCATTATCTGGCGCTGCTGGAGCAGAAGACTGGCGCATTGGACCAGGCGGCGCCGCTGGTGGGATGGGGATTGCCACCGTGTTTTGCCGAACTGCGGCGGTTGCTGGAGGCGCGGCTGAACAAGGGCGGCCGTCGAGAGTATGTACAGGTGCTGCGGTTACTGGAGACCTTCCAGTTGGAAGAGGTCGCGCAAGCGATTGAGCAGGCTTTGCATCTGGGAACGATCTCCTTCGACGCGGTAAAGCATCTGCTGTTGTGCCGGATTGAGCAGCGTCCGCCGCGGCTGGACTTGGAGAACTATCCGCACCTGCCGACGGCGCGGGTGCGTACCACGCAGGCATCGGAGTACCAGGCGCTGCTGGGTGAGGTGAACTCATGAGTGGCACGGCGAACACGGCAACGGCAGACACGCCGCAGGTGTTGCTGGAACATTACCTGAAGATGTTGCGACTGCCCACTTCTCTGCGCGAGTACGACAAGGTGGCGCGGCAGTGCTCGGACGAGAGTGTGGATTATCCGCGTTACCTGCTGCGCATGACGGAGCTGGAACTGTTGGACCGAGAGCGGCGCGCCACCGAGCGCCGCATCCATCAGGCCCGTTTCCCGGTGGTCAAGAGCCTGGACACTTTCGAGTTCCTGAGCATCCCATCCGTGAACAAGGCACTGGTGCTGGAGCTCGCGCGGTGCGAATTTCTCCAGCGGCACGAGAACGTGCTGTTGCTGGGTAATTCCGGCACGGGCAAGACGCATCTGGCGCTGGCGCTCGGTCTCGCTGCATGCCAGAAGGGCCATCGTGTGCGCTTCACGACGGCCGCCGCACTGGTGCACGAACTGATGGAGGCCCGGGATGAAAAGCGGCTGCTGCGCTTCCAGAAACAGATGGCCAGCTACGAACTGTTGCTCGTCGATGAGTTGGGATTCGTGCCGCTATCGAAGACTGGTGCGGGGTTGCTGTTCGAGGTTTTCAGCCTGCGCTACGAGCGTGGCTCGACGCTGGTGACCAGCAACCTGCCCTTTCAGGAGTGGACCGAAGTGCTGGGCTCGGAGCGGCTGACCGGCGCGCTGCTGGACCGACTCACCCACCACGTGCACATCCTGGAGATGAACGGCGAGAGCTACCGCCTCAAGCAGAGCAAGCACAAACGCAACCCTCAACCCGGCCGCTAAATCACCACTACATCTCTCGCGGAGGGTGGCGTCTTCCGCTCCGGCCTAAACGCGGTCCGCAAACCGGACCGCAGGCCTCCGCTCCAGACGCCACCCTCCCTGCCAATCCCCATCTCCCGCACACTCATCTGGTCTAGTTTTCCTCCGCCCCAGTGGTCTAGTTTCACTCCGCCCTTGACAGTCTCCCGGTCATCTGCCCGGATCACTGTGGATTCAAAGACGCCATCACGCCCGATTGCGGGATCAAGGTGCCAGCGTCATCCAAAAGGCAGCTGGTCCAAGGACTCGCAGACTCCATCCACCTGCTCTTTGAAGAAGACCGTCGATGGGAACTCGCCAGAGGAGCGCTGACTCGAAGCGCGGCCTACCGCTGGGAAGCCAAGGCCCGAGCGGTAGACGAGATCTATCGTGCCAGAGTGCGACGCGCCGTCATCGGACACAAAGCCTCCTGACAACGCCATCGAAGGGCCAAGGCCGGTTTTCTTTGGTTTCCTATCCAGCGGCATCGCGATGTTCCTGGGGCGAATTCCGTTGGTGATGCACTTGGGACTACGATGAGCAGCCTACGGGATGCTTCTTTCCGGCAGGATATACACCTGGGTTATGGCAATCGGTCTCCTGTCCAACGTCTACAGCAAAGCGCTGCAGCAGAAGGCTCGGATCTCGAGCCAGAACATGCTCCAAGGGCTCCCATGATTTCCGTTGCACCCCGAGTCAAGTCGTCTTGCGAGCTCCTTCAGTCGGTGAAGCTCGCCCCTATCGCTTTGTTTGTTTACAACCGGCCCGAACACACGCGTCAAACAGTAGAAGCTCTCCAAAAGAACGAGCTTGCGCAATGGAGCGACCTATTTGTTTTTTCTGACGGTGCGAAAAACAAGGCCGCCAACCCAGCGGTCGAGGAAGTTAGAAATTTCGTTCGCAACATCGAGGGTTTCCGGAAGGTGACGATCATCGAGCGCGAACAGAACCTCGGCTTGTCGGGCTCAATCGTCAAAGGAGTAACGCAACTGTGCGAAGACGCTGGCCGTGTCATCGTCGTCGAAGACGACATTATGACGGCACCCGATTTTCTATCCTTCATAAACCGGGCTCTCGACCGGTACGTCGATGAGCCGGCAATCTTCTCTGTCTGCGGTTTCAACTATCCCATCCTGGTGCCGCGCTTCTATCCGCGTGATGCCTTCCTCTCTTACCGATTTGCGTGTTGGGGCTGGGGCACATGGATAGACCGTTGGAAAAAGGCAGACTGGTCAGTTAGCGATTTCCCGCAGTTTATCGCAAATCGAGAGCACCAGAAACGGTTCAACCGGGGCGGGAATGACCTCACCTGGATGCTGGCCCGGCACATGGCCGGCAAACTCGACGACTGCTGGGACGTCATCTGGGCGTATACTCACTCCAAGCACGACGCGGCCGCGCTCCTCCCAGTTGTTTCAAAGGCTTACAATTTGGGCTTCGATGGCTCGGGAATCCACTGCCGACGAGCGCACTTTGTTCAGACACCTCTCAACTCGAGGAGTGACACGGACTATTGCTTCCCGGACAGCGTGGAATTTGACCCCCGTTTCGTCGCCGAAATCCAAAGAGTGTGTCACCGGTCCGTTGCGAGACGAGCCGCAACCCATCTTCTCGCCAAATTGGGGCTGATCTGATTGTGAATTCTAAAGTCTGCTGAGAATGCGGGTGCATTTCCAGCTACAGCAGCCAAAAGGGCTGGGTGCGCATCGTTGATTAACAAAAGAGCAATTAAAAAAAGAAAATAAGGTCGGCTCAGCAGAAGCTAGTGAGCTGCAGACAGCTTAGCGCACCAAACCGTCATGAAAATACTGCTCGTCCATAATTCTTATGGCGCCACCGCGCCGAGCGGGGAAAATGTCGTCTTTGAGGCTGAGCGCGGTCTGCTCATGGCCGGCGGCCACGAGGTGATTGTCTACTCCAAGCAAACAGATCGTGCTTCAGTTTCCGGCTTTCGCCTGTTAAGTACCGCGATGGGAACCCCATGGTGCGAGTCAGAGCGCCGACACGTGTCAACTCTAATCGATGGGTTTAAGCCAGATATTATGCATGTGCATAATACATTTCCGCGAATGTCGCCAGCGATTTTCCATCTGCCGGCCAGGGCGATGGTTGCTCGGGTATTGACGGTTCATAACTATCGCTTGTTCTGTGCGGCCGGGAATCATATGCTTGGCGACTCTGTTTGCACCTTGTGCTATGAACGCCGCTCGGTGTTGCCTGGTCTTTTGCGGGGATGTTACCACGGCATAATTGGCACAATTCCAGTAGCTGCCATGATCACACTACACAATCGTCTGGGGACCTGGTTGCACGAGGTGGATGGATACATTGCCCAGACGGAATTTCAGCGACAGCGACTGCTTCAAGCCGGGCTCTCCGAGGCGTGCGTGTTTGTCAAACCGCATTTCTGCTTCACTCCTCCGCAGATAATAGATTGGGCTTCACGAGAGGATAAGGCGGTGTTTGTAGGGCGATTGTCGCGTCAAAAGGGAGTGCACATCCTACTAGAGGCGTGGCGCATTCTTGCCGATAAAGCACCTAAGTTGGAGGTTCTTGGCGATGGCCCGGAGCGTGGTGCGCTAGAAAGAGCCGTGACCGACGCCGGTCTTGAGAATAAAGTGACGTTTAGGGGTTTCGTTTCGGAGCAAGACAAGCGAGCCGCACTATCCACCGCAAAGCTGTTGATAATGCCAACACTTTGGTTCGAAACATTCGGCATAGTTATAGCAGAGGCGTTTTCGTTTGGCGTTCCAGTGGTGTGTTCCGATTTGGCCTGCCTACCGGAGATTGTTAATGAGGGTGAAACTGGTCGAATGTTTCCGCCTGGCGATGCAATCGCGCTGTCAAAGACGGTGGCTGCGCTCTGGAATTGTCAAGCAACTCTAGCAGCAATGTCGGTGCGAGCGCGTTGTCATCACGAGGCCGCCCATCAAGCCAATGGAAACCTTGCGTGCTTGGAGGAAATCTACCGAAAAGCGATTGTTGTTCGAAACCAAAGGGCAACCTGCTGTAAGGAGTCCCCCGGCCAACGCGCTTCGCAAAAGTCTATTCCACTGGGGTCGAGTACCGCCCTGCCATCAACACGGAACAGAGAGGGATGAGACATTCAGCTTCATGCCTTCGAAGCAAGCCTTCTGAGTAGAGGTCGCCTTTTGGCTGAGCCTCAGAAAAAGCTCGTCGCCGTCTTTACAGTGGATGTCGAGGCCTGGTTCCATATACTGGATATCCCGTGCGCGCGCCGGCTTGGCGAGCCGTTCCTGACCGTTACACATTCTTAACACCTCGGATGATTCTCGTCGTAGAGCCAATCGCGACTAAACGAAGAAAGTAACCGGAAAAACAGAAGTGCCCAACAAACCAGCCAAAGTGGCTGCCGTTCACGTGCTCGGGTCGCGCGTCCATTTGATCACGGTGGACGAAACGGTGGACCAGCTCGAGCGTTGGATCGGAGACGGGAGCGGACGCTGCCGCCGAGTCATAGTGACCGGATTTCATGGGCTGTGGGAAGCGCATAAAGATGCCAGCTACCGGGCCGTCTTAAACAGCGCAGAACTCTGGGTGCCCGACGGAATCGCACCAGTATGGGTAGCCCGGATCCGCGGTCACCATAACGCGAGGAGGGCGCCTGGCACGGAGATCATGAAAGAGTTTTTCCGCAGGGCAAGCCGCCGAGGATACAGCAGCTATTTTTACGGCGATACAGAAACGACATTGGCCACGCTGCGAGAGAAGCTCTCCGATTCCTGGCCGGGGCACCGGATCGCCGGCACCTTTTCGCCACCTTTCCGGCCGCTGACCTTGCAAGAGGATCAAGAAGCAATCGACCGAATCAATGAGGCCCGTCCGGATGTTCTCTGGGTAGGACTTGGGGCGCCGAGGCAGGACTGCTGGATCTATCAGCGATTGCCTCGCCTAAGGGTGCCTGTGGCCATTGGTGTGGGAGCGGCGTTCGCTTTCATCGCTGGCACCGTCCAGCGATGCCCGGAATGGTTGGGATCGATGGGATTGGAGTGGGTCCATAGGTTCGCTCAGGAACCGAAGAAACTCTGGAGGCGCGATTTGATCGACGGCCCAAGATTCCTCTTCCATCTAGGGATGGAGCTAGCTGGGCTACGCAATTACTCGGAACGATCCACGAATTCGGACTGATTTCGTGCAAACTTTCCCTTTCTGTTCTTGATTTCTGAATTCTGACCTCTGCCACAGCTGCCGTGTACTCATTGCTCATACTCGCCGCTTCGTCCTTCTGCGTGGCGCTCGTCCTGACGCCGCTGTGCCGGAACCTTGCGATCCGCTGGGGCTTGGTGGATCAACCTGACCATATCCGCAAATTCCACAAGAGAGCCATCCCACGCGTCGGCGGTATCTCCATCTTCATCGCCTACCTGGTTTCTTTCGCCATTTTTCTTTTTACATCCATTCGGTTTGGTAATGTGGTCCGCGGCCACCTCGACGTCGTCCGAAACCTATTCCCAGCCGCCACGGTCGTTTTCTTCACGGGTCTTCTGGACGACCTGTTAGGGCTTAAGGCCTGGCAGAAATTCGCGGGCCAGTTCGCCGGTTCTGCCGTCGCCATTTGGGCTGGCGTTCAGATTAATGGCATAGCCGGGCACCAACTCCCCTCCTGGTCTGCAATCCCTGTCACCGTATTTTGGCTCGTCGGCTGCGCTAATGCCTTCAATCTGATCGATGGAGTGGACGGCCTGGCCGCCGGTGTCGGTCTCTTCGCCACGACAACCACTTTGATAGCCGCTCTCCTTGAGCACAATATTGGATTGGCCATTGCCACCGTTCCCCTCGCTGGAGCTTTGCTGGGCATTCTGCGCTTCAACTTCAACCCTGCCTCCATTTTCCTGGGCGATTCGGGCAGCCTTTTTATCGGCTTCCTTCTGGGCTGCTACGGCGTTCTCTGGAGCCAGAAATCCGCCACCATCCTGGGCATGACCGCGCCTTTGATTGCGCTCTCGATTCCACTCCTGGATACCGGCCTCGCCATCATCCGCCGTTTCCTCCGTCGCCAGCCCATCTTCGGCGCCGATCACGGCCACATCCACCACAAGCTTCTGGCTCGCGGTCTCACGCCGCGCCGGGTTGTCGTCCTCATATATATAGTCTGTGGGTTCTGCGCGGCCCTCTCGCTCCTTCAAAGCTTTGCGCATGAGCGATTTGGAGGTGCGGTCATCGTGTTGTTTTGCGCTGGTGCTTGGATTGGCGTCCAGCATCTTGGATACGCGGAGTTCGAAATGGCTCGGCGCATGGTTCTCGGTGGAAACTTCCGCCGTCACTTAAACGCCGAGCTCCGTCTAAGCACGTTCCGTGACGACCTGGCTGCTGCCGTTACACCAGAACAGTGCTGGGAAGTCCTCCAACATACGTACAGCGAGTTCGGCTTCAATGAAATTAGATTCAAAGTCGGTGGCCGTCTCTACACCCACACCACGAACGGTCATCACATTGCAAACACATGGACCGCCCGAATCCGGTTGTCTGAAAATGATTACCTGAATCTCTCACGGGAGTTCGACACCGAGGCCCCGCCGATTGTGGCCCGCTTTACCGATACCATCAGTAAAGTCCTCCGCACGAGAAACTCCGAGATGCTACCGACCCACCCAATTCACCTGGACGTCGCAATTGCCGTCGGGCAAGTACAACCGACGAGTGGAGTAGACAAGCCTTTACAGCCAATTACCATGATGATTCGAAACCCATAACCGACGCCTATTCATGTCAACTGGGGAGAATCAGCTATGCCAAAACTAAGTTCGCATGTGCTCCGGCGCGCCTTAGAAGAAAAGAGCCCGCGAGAGGTGAAAAGAGCGCGGGCGCCGGCCATATCGGGAGGGCAGTGATCACTAACGAGCACTTGAAACGGAAGGCAATCCTGACGCTGTTGGTGCTGGCCGGAGTTCTTGCTTACACAACGTTCCAGTGGGGCGGGGTGGTGCGAACCGGTCGGTACCAATACCTTCTAGTCTTGGGCCTGCTGGCAATGTTGTTGAGTCTCGGTCGTTCACGGGACGAGTGGTCGCCGCTTCCGGGCCGTGCGCTGCGATGGACAGTAGTGCTTCTGCCAGCGTATGTGCTGTTGCAGGTAGTCCCATTGCCAATAGCGGTGCTGCGCGTGCTATCGCCGGCGCGGGCGGAGGCGATGGACGCACTGGGACCCGTCGGAGCGAAGGTGAGCTTTGCTTCGTTGAGCGTTTTCCCCGCTGGCACGTTCCAGTACTTCCTGCTCGTCTGCGGTTACATGGTGATTTTTCTTCTGGCATGCACACTGACATCGCGCTTTCAAGATAGACGCTGGCTGGCGATTTGGCCGATTCTCGGGATTGCTGCACTCGAAGCGGGGCTGGGACTCTGGCAGTATTTTGCAGGAACGGGAGGGCAGGTTCGATGGGGCACTTACGCCAACCACAACCATTACGCGGGTTTCCTGGAGATGGCGCTGCCGTTTGCCGTCGTGTATCCGGTGGCCGTGTTGCGCCGCTCACACTCCAGGTGGCATTCGTCGGTTGTCCCCGCGCTGGCGGCTTCGAGCATGTGGGCTTTGGTTGTGTTGATGTTCGCCGCGATTATTCTTTCTTTCTCCCGGATGGGATTCATCGCGACACTTTCTTCCTTGTGTGTGATGGGCATATTGGTGCTCGGGACCACGCAAATCAGCTGGGTGACAGAGTCCCGAAAGAGCCGGTGGGTCGCAGTCGGGATAGTCGCTTCACTGGTGCTGGCCGGTTTTGTATTCCTGCCTCCTGAGAGGCTGATCCAGCGGTTCGCAGAATTCGTTTCTGCCGATGGACTGACCAGCAATGGACGCACACAACTTTTGGTAGAGACAATTCCTTTGATCCGAGCGTATCCGGTCTTCGGCTGCGGGCTTGGCGGGTACGAGACCGCATTCTCGAGGTTCAAGATATCCGGAGTACTAGTGACTGATGATTTCGTGCACAACGATTACCTTCAGTTGCTGGCGGAGCTGGGCTTTATAGGGTTCGTCATTGGGGGTGCGCTGGCGTTTTCTATTGTGAGAGCAGCTGTGCGGGGCGCCGTGAAATCTATGGACCCAGAGGCGCGTTACTTTGGGGTAGCGTGTCTGGGTGCTCTTTCCGCAATCGCTCTGCACAGTGTGGCGGATTTCAATTTATACATTCCTGCGAATGCGATGCTGCTGGCGTGGATTTCTGGAATGACGATAGGGGTCGAAATGCCGGCGGCCAGGGTCATTGCGCGGAAGCAATTCGAAGTCACGAATCTCACCACAATGGAATCGGTTGAGATCGGTGCTCACGAAGAAATTTATGGCTGACACTTGTAAATGACGAGCATTATCCATCGCATTGATTTATGTTGGGGCACAAAGTAACGGGAGCCAGGTTTAGGTCGGTACAAAAAGAGGAGGTTACTATGCGGCGTTTGAATATGCTCATTGTGATGACGGCCATGGTCTTCTTGGTCGCCGGTTCAGCGAAGGGAAATACCAGTCCGGGGCCGCTGGGGTTGAATAGCGCTGCTGTGACGGCTTCAGGGCAGTTGTCCTTACATGTGATGAAGGGCGCGAAGAGTCTGGGCAAGACGATTCTCCTGCCGGCGCAGGAATCCACAGTTGCCCAGTTTCTTGTTACGGCAAGCGCCCAAGACGGCAAAGATGATGACGACAAGGAGAAGGATCATCGGCCGCGAAGCGTGCACTGCCCGCCGGACAAAGACGATCATCATAATCTTGGTTATCGCGCTAACGATCAAAATGGAGGCGATAATCAAGGCAACGATGATAAAGATAAAGACAAGAATAAAGATCACCACGATGACTGCGGCAAGGGCGACGACGGCAAAAACCCATAGAGTCGCACTCAGTTCTATTCCCGCCTATTATTCTTCTGAGAAGATCGGTTGCGGAGTAGGTGTGCCCGCTTGAGAACCCTAACCTTTACCCTCGGTGCAATTCTGACCGCGTACTGTTCTGTTGGTGCCGTCTCTGAGAAATTGTGGCAGAACAATGAACAGGTTAACCATGCTCTTTGCCGGTTCCTTCTCTGCAACAACGCGCCCCTGGTATGGCGCGGACGGGATCAACTAACAGGCGGAAAAAAAGAGAACATCCAACAGGCCATCAGCACCTTCCGCAGCGTCCTCCAGCGAGATCCGCAAGATCCCTATCGATGGGCTGACCTTGGAGATGCGTTTCTCAAAGCCGGGCAGAAAGATGACGCTCGCTACTGTTTCGGTCAAGTGTTGGCCCTCGCGCCTCGTTCTGCTTCCTTTCTCCTGCGGGCGGCGAACTTTCATTTTCAGATCGGAGAGAATCAAGAAGCTCTTCCAATCACTGCTCGAATCCTCGGGCTCATTCCCGACTACGATTCAGTCATCTTCAGCGACTATGTGCGCAGTGTCGATCATGCCGAAGATGTCTTGCGGTTTGGCCTTCCGGAGAATCCCCGCGCGGCAAAATCTTGGCTACAATTCCTGATGCAGGCCGGACATCTCGGTGATGCACAACTCACATGGGACTGGGTCGCCAGACATGGATATGCTGATGACGCGTTGGCAGGAGGGTACGTCGAGTTCCTTATCCGGCAAGGCCATCCCGACGTGGCGGCATCCACCTGGGCTCAATACATGGGTCCCCGTGCAGACGACTACGATAAATCCACCTACCTTTTCAACGGAGACTTTGAATCGGATCCCACTCAATCGCCGTTCGATTGGAACGTTGCGCGCAGCGAGGGCGTTGAGGTCGCTCGTGACTGCACAACCGCATCTTCGGGGGAATGCTCTCTTCGCATCAGCTTCGCGGGTACTCAGAATCTCGGCTTCGCAGCTGCTTCGCAGTTAGCTTTTGTGCGGCCGGGCACTTATCGGTTCCACGCGTTTATCCGTACCGAGGGTTTGAATACGGATCAGGGAATCCGATTCCGACTTTCCGATGCTGAAGTGCCAACCCGTCTAGATGAGGTCTTCGGACAGTTCACCGGCAGCAGCCCCTGGTCAGAAGTGAGCCACGAACTTGTAGTTCCGCCGGAGACCAGGCTTCTCCAGATTCAGGCGATCCGCCAGCCGTCGCTGAAATTCGATAATAAGATCGGTGGTGTGGCCTGGATCGACGATATGGAACTCGAACCGATTACTAAAGGTCTGTAGTGTGGATTGGGGACTCTGCGGGGACGACGACCTCGAGAGAATGGGATCGTAAACAGGTCACCTGACTCGTCGATTCTGGAAATGAGTTTATTCCGGCCGTGCTTCTGTTTTACCCCTCGCCGGTCCCGGGTTTTCCACCTGCATCTCAAACCCGGGGCCGCTCTCTTCTGTCCGATATCTTAATTTTGGTTTCCTTCTCGTGTTGCGTCTTCTTGGGGGCCCGGACTCTACCCAAGCGAGGTGTCAAGTTTTAGAGGCGAGCACTACAACGGTGTGTCTCTGTCGATGAGCTTTTTGATGGCAACTAGCACAAAGAGCCACTAGATTCTCTGCCGTGTCATCCCCTAAGTGGCTCCGCCACTGAATGTGATGGACTTGAAGATCTTCCATCCGCCCACACGATTGGCATCGCCACCCATCTCGCTCCAGAACTTCCTGGCAGAGCTGGCGATAAGCTTCAGGATCAAGCCTCAATCTTGGCCGTTTCGAGCGGATCCCAGTCAAAACGTCACCTGCACGTCTTCAAGGAGTTGCTTTCTCTGCGGCTTCGGAAGACCAATGACCAGCCGGGTGAGGCAAGGTAATAACGCATCTCGGTTTCCAGCCTCCAAGCTCACTCCCGCCAGAAAATCCGCACAGATCATCTCCAGACAGTAGCCTCGCGACTTATCGCTCCCGAGCATTAGACCCGCTGTCTCTAGTGCCTGCTCGATTACAGGCAGTTGGCTCTTGTACGCCTTGAAATAGAGAATTTCCCACGGCTCGGTGTCCTTGCCGGTCAGGTAGCGATCAACCTCGCGCTTGAATTCCTCCCGCGGCATCGTGCTGGCTTTGTGCACCCAGGGTGCACAATCGAACCCCTGTCTATCCCGCCGAGCCACCTTGGCCAATTCCCTCGCCTTGGTCCATCCGATCTGTTCCAATTCCCGCTTGCGGATGGGAGTCAGGTGCTCGTGGATCGCCATCAGGTAGTAGGCCTTGCGTCTGGACTCTGGAAACTTCCTCTCCAGGAACTCGTCAAACGAACGGACGTTGTCCACCCTCCAGTATTGTCCTGCCCGAACCTCGCACAGATAGCGACCGAGTTCGACAAACTTCGAATCCCGTTCGCGGTCCGTTGCCTTCTCCCACGCCAAGATCTCGTCGATCTTCGAGAGGACAAACACGGCACGCCGGCGATTGAGCTTCGGAGCCACCAGAGGCCTTCCGTTAGTCGTCAAGCACGTCAAGCCAATCAAGGTCGCTCGCTCCTGGTTGACGAATGAGTTTGGTCTCGACCAGTGACTCGTTCCCGAGGCACAGTCCGAGGTGGGCGCAGCTGACGCACCCGTTCTGCGGGAAACGGATTCCTGGGTGGGCAGGGAACTGGGCAGTTTCGATTTGACGAGCGGTTGCTTCGGCCAACTGGCCAAACTCCTGACGCTGGTCTTCCGTGATCGAAGCCAGCAGGTATTGAATCTCCGGAACGCGCTTCCTCACAAAAGCCACAATGGCAACGTCAGAGATGCCCGTGATCCAGGAGTAGCAGACGAGCTGAAGGTCAAGCGAAGTCAGCCCCTCAGGTTGTTCCGGGTAACGGGCACTGGTGGTTTTCCATTCCAGCAAACGCCGCAAGCCGTCCAGGTGGCCAATGGCATCGACATAGGCCACAAACTCGTGGCCGCTCGGGAGCGAGCGGACGATTTTCTTCTGCATGTTCCGTTTGGGTTGGCGAATCCGGATGCGGTTATCTCTGGCAAACTGCTCCAGTAGCCCGATCCCCTGGCGAAGCAGGCGCTCCCAGTCATCTCCGTGGGAGTACTCAAGCGGAACCTCGCGGTACGTTCCCCATTCCTTAAACAACACCGCTCCAGCGTCCTCGCGCTCGAAGAGTGCAGCAATAGCCTTCTCGAAACAGCGGCCGAAGCACAGCGCCGCCCGAGACTCCTTCTCCCTCCACCCGTCCAGATACCGAAAGCGGTAGCTCCTCGGACAGCGTAGGTATTGGGAAACCTGCGTGTAGCTAAACGTCACGGGCCACCTCCTGGTTGCTTGTCGCAGACACGGAGAGTTCTTCCCATTCACTGGCTGGAGCAAACCCACCGAGATTGAGAAAGGAGCGGCCGTTCAGGGTGGTGCGGGAAATCCGCACGATTCCTCGAAGGCCGAGGAGCGCCTTTTCGTCAACTTCGTCTCGGCCCAAGAGATCGGGGTCATAGCAAAAGTCCCGCAGGAACCAGCGGAGTTTCCAGAGTGCTTTGGGAGTGCAGTAGAGGCGACCGTTGAGAGAACGACCTTGATGTTCTCTTGGCTCGAGAATGGTGAGGCGCAGAACGTAGAACGGCCGCTCGGGATGCCAGCGGTAGAAGACCCGATCGACACGGACGAGGAAAACGCCCTCCAAGATGCTCTCGGGGTTGTGACTTTCGCCATGCAAACCTGGGATATGGCGTTTCATGGGGCAACCTCCGGCGATTTGGAATAGCTATTGAGCTGGCGGATCAGCCCGTCGCGATCTTTGGCGGCGCGCTCGGCCAGATCGTTGATGAAGGCCTCGACCTGATCTCGGCTGGCATCTCGCAGGGTGGGGGTTCCGCAGTAGTCGGCGGCATAGGCCTTCACGAGGCCAGCATCTAGATGGTGCTGGCGAATCAACAGGCAGAGGCGGTCGCGGAGGCGAGGCTGGCCGTTCTGGTGGCCGTTATTCCCGTTCGTGGAAGCCTTGCGATGTTCGGATGGGCCAGAAGCAGCGGATCTGGGAGCCCAGCCAAGTTCCTCGACCGAACAGAGGCCAATGCCATAGGCCTTGCGGAGGGCGCGGTTGACGGCGCGAGTTTCGGCGACTCTCATTTCGGCGCCGTGGACCATGGACGAGACGTTGGAAGGGTCTGCGTCTCCGTAGCCGACGAAGCCGCGGGCGCGGGGAGATTTGTAAACGGTCGCCTTGAAGACCCAGCGACAAGACGCTGGATCGCAGAACTCGCGCACCGGTTTCACTAGGATAGCAACACAGCGATTTCGCCGTGCCAGTCGCATGAGGCCGCTGTGCGTGACATACCATCTCCCGTCGATTAGCTTCAAATCACCAATTGCAACTGATAATTTCAGCTCACCAGTGAAAGTTCTGAGGAGGGCGGTTTGATTGCGCGACAGCACCCAATTCCGGCGCGCAGCCCGGATGTTTTGTACGGTCAGGGTGCGTACGTTGAGTCGCGCGCTTGAACCTTGAGATCCGGAGTTGGTGTGCATGAGCACCTCCATAGCGTTTCAATTAGAAACATATAGTAACGAATAGAAACTATAGTGTCAATGAGTTTCTCTTGTAAAATTGCAGTTTCAACAGCTATGATCCGATTCATGGCGAGAAAAGTATTTCTAGGTATTCGGATCAACCCCGAGCTCAAGAAGACTCTTGAGCAAGTCGCGGATGCAGAGGAAAGAAGCGTTGCGCAAATTTGCGAATTACTTTTGAGGACGGGGATTGATGCCTACAAGAAAAATGGCACTAAATACCTACAGCGATCAATGAGCCGCCAGAAGAAGGAAGGTTCTTCAGAGTAGGCTAATCCCCACGTGCCTGTGTCAAGATCCCGACCACCTGCCAGAGAAATTCCTCTGCCAAGGGCATCTTCAAAGATACAGCGTCTAAAGTTGAACCCAACTGCAGAGGTGGCAGTTCGATTTGTTGAGGGCTGTGGCAAATTGACGAAATAACTGTCTACCGGACCAGGCTAGTAGCCAACTTGCCAAGAGCCGTCAAAGAATCCACTCAGGAGGCGTCGTCACATTCTAGGAGTATGTCCGAGTATAAGGCTGCAAAGGGATCAGTTGTAGCTGGCGACAGATCTGCTATGGAATAACTGTGATCACGGATGCGGAGAACTCTTTGCCGGTCGTTCCTGAGTCTCTAGCGGATCCCTTTTTCATCTCTGAGCCCTTCCAGATTCACTCGAGCTACCCGTAACACATTCGGTGCAGCTTCAAAATGTTGTGAGTCATGCAGACCAGTGCCCACTCGCCCTTCACTTTCTCGAATCCACGTAACTGAAACTGTCGGAATCCGCGCACCTGTTTGATTTGTCCAAATACTGGTTCTACGATCTGTTTTCGCGCTGCGTAGATCACGGCCCCAACCTTGGTCTCGAGCTTACGCCGCATTCGCTCGACTCGGGTTGCTCCGCGGGGCAATGGCCCTGGCTTGCACGGCTCCCGCCGCTCGCCATGCTTTTCCTTTCCCGTCGCCACGAATCCCTCGATCTTCTTCTTCGCCAGGTATTTCAAATTGTTATCGGAGCAATACCCACTGTCCGTCAGAACTTCTTGCGGTTTTTGTCCCGATTGTTCTTGGATCGCTTCGATCAATGGTTCCATCTGCTGTTTATCGTTCCCTGCCTGGGTAACCGTCTGACCCACGATCAACTGAAAGTTCGGTTCGACGGCAATCTGCGTGTTGTACGCCTGCACGAACCCCTCCGGTCCCTTCATGAGGCGCGACTCTGGATCGGTGAAATTGTATTGTGCCTTCGGGTCCGGCTTAGCTTTTCCTGCTGGCTGACCCTCGCTCTCCGCCTCTTCGCGCGCCCGCTCTTCCAGTGCCTGATGGGCTTCGCGAATCTTTTGCCTGCGCGTCTCCCGCCGCGCCAACTCCGCCGGCAGTTCATCTCCCCGTTGGTCCCGCCCGTAGCAGACGTCTTCTTCTGCGTCGACGGCTTCGGCGCGCTTGAGTAACTGCTCTACCTCCTCTCGCAGTCGTTTCTCCGTCTCCTTCATCCTCCCGTAGCTCATCGCCTTGTGCTTGCTGGCGTTGGCCTTCACCTTGCTCCCGTCCAACGCCACTTGCCCCAACTTCATCGTCCCGGTCTGCAGCGTGATCCGCAGCACCTCATTGAACAACCCTTGCAACGCCTCGAGGTGCAGCTTGCGGAAATCCGAGATGGTGCGGAAATCCGGCTGATTCCCCGCCGCCAACACCCGGAAGGCCACATCTTCCACTAAACGCCTCTGGATCTTGCGCGAGGAGAACACCCCCACGCAGTAGCCATAGATCAGAATCTTCGTCAGCATACGAGGATGGTAAGGAGGCTGGCCTCGCTCTTCCTTCTCATACACCGATTCGATCACAGACAGATTCAGTTGGTCCACTACATCGGACACGAAATAGGCCAGATGATCCTCCGGCAACCAATCGCTCAGACTCGGAGGCAGCAGTAAGTTCTGATCAGGGAGGTAGCATCGGTAGGTTTTCGCCATGATCCCAAGAATCTGCACGCCTCGCAATTCCATTTCAAGCAAAATCAGCACAGTAAACGCAAATACTCGGACACACTCCTATCGCGCTGGAAAAAGCGTGGAAGTGGAGGAACCGTAAATGAAGTAGGGGAAACCACTTGAAGAAATCCAACGGGTGCAAGTCCCGTCCGGCCAAAGCTAGCGAGCAAGCCGGTAGCGAGTGTTGCCATTCACCGGGCGACTGGTGGGTGCGAAGCGTACACAGCAAGGAAGCAGGCCGTGAAGATTCAGCTCCGAAATCTGTCTAGGTTGCGAATGCCGACGCCGTTAGGAGAGCGGAAGGCAGCATTCGGGACGACCGCAATTGCGAAGGGCGGCCCGAAATCGCCGGAGTCCCTAGCTCAGGGCATGTTTCCAAGGATTTCCCATGAACCCAGGAGAGCTCACCATCTCTGCTCGCAAGAGTGGTAAGACGGACGCCAAGGGAGACCGGAGGCGACCGTGGATGGATGGAGGAGCAGTCTTACGACCCCGTAGTACCAGCGAAGGTGGGGAACCGCAGGGCTTCCGAAAGAAGCGGCCACGGAACCCACTGGAGGGAAGGGGGAAACAAGGTGACGTATCTGTTGAAGGAAACATAAGCGAGACTCAGAACTCGAGGAACTATGTCCACGCAAATCGACAGATTAACTGAACTAGCCAAGGAGGATCCCAAGCGGCAATTCTACTCGATCGCTCACATGATCACGCCCGAAGCGTTGTATGCGGCATTCCGAGGATTACGAAAGAAAGCCAGCGCGGGAGTGGACGGCGTCACATACGAGGAGTACGAAAGGGACGCCACGAGAAATATCCAAACTCTCCATGAGAGGCTCAAGAAAGGCAAGTATCAGGCCCAGCCTTTGCGTAGGGTTTATATCCCCAAGGAAAACGGGAAGCAGAGACCGCTCTCGATTCCCGCCCTGGAGAATAAGATCGTACAGAAGGCGATGGTCGAAATACTGAATGCCATTTACGAGCAGGACTTTCTCGACTGCTCGTACGGGTTCCGACCCGGACGAGGGCAGCACCAAGCGCTGGACGAAGTGAGACGAGTTATCTGCACTCGGCCCACGGGATGGATCCTGGAGATAGACATAACCGCGTACTTTGACTCGATCGTGAGAGAACAACTCATGGAAATGATCGAGAGACGAATCCGCGATGGCAGCGTGCTCCAACTTATACGGAAGTGCATGCAAGTCGGAGTCATCGACGAAGGCCGACTGCTCGTGAGTGAAACGGGTACCGGGCAAGGACAGACGATCAGTCCGCTCCTCGCCAACATCTACCTGCACTACGTGCTCGACGAATGGTTCGAGAGCGAAGTGAAGCCCCGCCTAAGGGGTGCAGCCCACGAGATCCGTTTTGCCGACGATGCCGTACTGAGCTTCCAGTACAAGGAGGACGCAGAAAGAGTGATGGAGGTCTTACCGAAGCGATTCGCAAAATACGGTCTGACGCTCCACCCGGAGAAGACGCGACTGGTGGAATTTGGGCGTTACGCAGAGGCAAATGCAAAGAGGCAGGGAAAGAAACCTGGTACTTTGGATTTCCTCGGTTTCACGCACATCTGCGCACGCAGTCGAAAGGGGAAGTTCACCGTACACGTGAGAACGATGAAGAAGCGGTTTAAAAGGGCCCTGACGGCAATCGCCGAATGGTGTCAGGAGAACCGACACGATCCGGTGAACGAGCAGCAGAAAACCCTAAACGCCAAGCTCCGGGGCCACTACCAGTATTACGGGCGCCCGACGAACTACCGCAGTATTCGGAAGTTCCATCGAGAGGTCTGTCATATCTGGCGGAAATGGCTCAGTCGACGCACTCGTGGAGACGGCATGACGTGGGTGAAATTTGCCGCGATCTTACGGCGACACCCACTGATGCGCCCCCGGATCTTACATTCCTGGCAAGGAGCAGGAAGCCACGCTTGAGGAACCCGCTGCGGTAATCCTGCACGGTGGGATCTGTGAGGGGGGAGAGCCGACGACGTCATGGTGAACCTAATCGGGCACGAAGCCGGAAACGGCGGACACAGACAAGGAACACCTACAGCCCGTTGCGCTTTCCTCTACTCGGAGGCAACATCTATGAGCACTCCGGTGATTTTGCCAAGGCTCGGGAGATCTATCAGAAGCTACTCGCGGCAAACCCCAAGGACATCCCAACTCTTCTGGCCATCGGCCGGGTCGAGATCCTGAGTGGCAACCCCCAAGCCAGCACCGATCCTTTGAACCGCGCTCTAAGTTTGGCCATTCAGGTCGATAACCAGGAACAGAAGGGAGCGATTCTACACGTCCTGGGCGCTGCCTATGCCTCACTTAACAAACCCGACGACGCTCTGCAAAACTACAATCAAGCCTTGGAAATAAGGAGGAGCTTGGGGGACAAAAAGGGCATTGCCGACGGGTTGAATATGATTGCCGAGACTTACGATGGACTTGGAAAATCGGATCTGGCCTTTAAGAACTACAATGATGCTTTGCAGATTTATCGTGAGATCGGCGATCAAGAAGATGTCGGCAACCTCAATATCAATTTGGGCCAGTATTATGACGATCGCGGCAAGTACGACGAAGCACTCAAGCTTTTTAAGGAAGGTCTTCAAGCGCACCGAGACACGCGCAATCAAAATCAAGACGTTGAAGCGCTTTATCTGAATAATATAGGGAACACGTACCTCTTCAAGGGAGATTACGACAGCGCGCGTATCTATTTCGAGCAGACCCTACAATTGCGCGAGAAGATTAATGTTCCCGGTGATATCGCGACCACCTTACATAACCTTGCGGAAGTGAATACAAAATCTGGACAGTACGAGCAGGCCTTGTCGCAATACATGCGCGCGCTGGACCTGTACCGGAATGCGGGAGACAAGCAGGGCACCGCGATTGAGGCCTACAGCGTGGGAACCATATTCGAGGATCAAGGCCGCTACGGCAGCGCAGAGAGCTCCAAGAAACAAGCGCTCCAGAATTTTCGCGAAATTAAGGAAAATAGTTTCTGGATGGGAGAAGCGCTGAGCGGTTACGGAAATGTGCTGTCAGAAATTGGACGGTTCGATGAAGGCGCAAAAACGCTGGAAGAGGCGCTCCAGTTCTCCCGCCAACTTAAGAACGACGCTCTTGTAGCTCAGGCATTGAACTGGCATGGGGACAATTTCCTTTACCGCGGAGATCTCACATCCGCCAAATCGTCGTATGACCAGGCTCTCCAAACCGCATCCAAGACGACGGATCGGCGATTGCTGCTGGTTTCCAAGCTGAATTCCGCAAAGATCTCCATTGAGCAAGGGCAACCCCAGGGCGCTATGAAAGCCCTTAGTGGCGTTGCCGAAGAAGCCGAGGCGCTTGGCCTCAAATATCTTTCGATTGAGTGCTCGATCATCGAAGCGGAAGGCAGAATGCGATTGAAGGATTACCCGGGGGCCCAGCAGCAACTGGAACGTGCTGTTTTGCAGAGTGAGAAATTGGGGCTTCAACCGCTGCTCTTAAGAGCGCACTTCTTCCTCGGCAGATGGTCCCGCGACAAAGGGGATACGACCGACGCTACCAGCCACTACCAGCAGGCACTGAATCTGCTGGACACAATCAAGAAAGATCCGGGCTCGGACAAGATCATGGAGCGCGCCGACTTCAAGGCCATCTTCGCCGAATCCGATGCCTGGGTGCACGCGCATAAGTAATCTGCAATTGCCAAACCGAGCCTTCAATATGGTAATACCTTGACTTGGTCTGTCCTCCCTCGTTAGCCCGCAATTCCAGCCACGCGGCAACTTTCAGCGTTGCTTAAAGTTGCGAGAGATGAAAAAAACCGAGTAGAACGCATTTTGCCAGCTCTTAGCCAAAACTAGATGAGATAAAAAGAGCCGGATCCGAAGTGGATCCGGCTCTCCTTTCGTTCATGTGCAATTCGATTAAAATAGAGACTTTTTCACCACAAACTTCACGTCGACCGATTGCGGGAACAGATCCGAGTTGATCTGCATGGTATACACTGTCCCATCCGTCATATAAGGCGCAGGCGACAGGAAAATGGAGTACACCTTCAAGAACGGGTTGTAGGTGAAGGTCGTTGGGAACCCCTTGGGGAACTGCACTAGTATCGGGTTTCCGCTCGGGTCGAGCGTGCTGACGCTCACCGAATGCGGCAACGTCAGAGCGGTTGGATCGGACTTCTCCTGGCTCTCATTTTCGAGCGCGAAAGAAACCAGCATCGGCAAACTTTTCAGGTAGGGGAACGGTTGCGCGCCGTTTAGGGGCACGAGGAGATGGACTTCATCCGGGACGCCCGATAGCGGGTTAGGCGGAGCAGCCACCACGATATCGTTAAGTGTCTTTGTTTTCCCGCCCGTTCCTGGATCGGCCTTGCCAACACAGTTCGGCGGAGTGCAAGTTTTGGAGAAAGTGGTGATATTCGCGACAAACGCGGGGTCCACGTTCTCTCCGGGTCTGTCGTACATCTGCGGATTCTGATTGTTCCACCCCGGACTATAGTTGGTGAGCAGGGTGACCAGTGAGGGGTTCGTATTCCAGGCATAGTACCATTCTACGGGACCGAAGTAATCGATCCCGGCCACCGCGGGCATGCCATCGGATACGCGCGTGGCGATCACCCGAACCCACACGCCCAGGTTGTTGTGAGAGGGAATGATGTGCGGAACAAGGCGGTCACCGTTCGGCAAGAGTGTGGTCGGATAGGTGAAGTCGGCCGCAAGCCGGCAATCGAAATCTGTCTCCTCATTTGCGCCCGCCTCACAGATACCATCGGCGATACCCACGCCGCCGCGTGTTCCGGTCGAGACGTCCGTAGGCTCGTAGGTGAAGATTGTCGACACATTAATCGGATTCGTTACGCTTGCCAGCGTGAGAGCCAGGGACTGGGCAGCGGGATCGGTCGCGACGCCGATGGTGGCGATCTGAGTTTCGGGGGTTGCGCTTGGGCTAAATGGAATGTTCTGGCTATTGGAGTTAACGGTGTTGACCACCTGGCTCACCGCCGTCGACTTGCTGGGAGCGTAGGTCGAGTCGCCGATATATTGCGCGGTGATCGGATGGACTCCGATGGTGAGCGTTGAGGTTGCGAACATCGCCTGGGCTGACTCGTTGAGCAAGACCGAGCCAATTTGCGTGCCATTGTCCAGAAAATTGACGAAGCCCGTTGGCGTGTTGACTCCAAGACCCACAACGCTGGCCGTAAAGGTCACCGACTGCCCTCCGATTGACGGATTCAAAGACGACATCAGTGCCGTGGTTGTCGGATTCGCGCCCGCGGTGATCGCCTCATTGAGAGCAGAGGAGGCACTCCCCGGGAAATTCGTCCCGAAATACTGCGCGGTGATGGAATGGGGACCACCGGCGAGAGTAGAGGTAGTGAAGGTCGCCTTGCCGCTGCCATTGACTGCCCCTTGCCCAATCACGGTCCCGTTGTCCAGAAAGTTGACGCTCCCAATCGGCGTCCCGCCTCCGGCGGGCGAAATGGTTGCCGTGAACGTAACAGGCTGGTCAACTGGGGAGGGGTTCGCCGAGGGGGCCAGCGCTGTCGTAGTAGGTTGTCCAACGATGCGTATGCGGCCGTTTCCTATATCCGCAATCAGCAGGCTTCCGGAGGGCTCCACAAAGACCCCATCGGGCCCATCCAATTCAGCGCTGGTGGCCGGGCCTCCGTCACCCGAAACGCCGGTGACGCGGTTTCCGGCACCGTTTGAATGTTGCCTCCCACGGTGAATTTGCGGATGACGTTGTTACTAAAGTCAGAGACAAAATAGTTTCCTGAGCTATCTCCCCACACGTTTTCCGGGAAAAACAGTTCCGCGCCGACGGCGGGCTCGCCATCCCCGCTGAATCCTGCGGTCCCAGACGTGTTGCCCGCCACGGTTGTAATAGTGCCCGCGGTGTTAACTTCGCGGATCACATTGTTTAATTGGTCGGCGATGAAAAAGTTCCCGGAACTATCCGCGAAGACGCCCGTGGGTCCGTTCAGCAAAGCGCTTGTGGCCGGCCCTCCATCCCCACTGTATCCGAATCCATTTCCGCCTCCACTTCCTGCCACCGTTTATATGACGCCTGTCGAAGCGTTTACCTCCCGAATGAGGCTGTAACCATTGTCGGCAATGAAAATGTTTCCGTGGCTGTCCAGGGCGGCGAAGTTGGGAAAGCACAAGGACGCGCTCGTGGCCGGACCGCCGTCGCCGAGGGTAAAATTGCAGGCGGCACTCGCATTCCCTGCTACTGTTTTTATGAAGCCCGTTGCCGCAACGACCTCGCGGATCACACTGTTCACCGTATCCGCGATGAACAGATTGCCGGAGCCGTCCACGACGACGGTGAATGGATTGGCTAGTTCCGCGCTGGTGGCTGGGCCGCCGTCCCCGCTATAACCGGCGACGCCCGTTCCCGCGACGATCTTGAGAATGCCTGTAGCGGCAACGACTTCGTAAATGACATTGTTGTTGGCGTCGGCGATAAACACGTTGCCGGTGCCGTCGGTGACCGCGAAATTGGGCACGTTCAACTGCGCGCTGACGGCCGGCCCATTTGTTCCGGTAAAGTCTTGAGCGCCATTGGCGGCAAATATCTGGAGGTCCCCGGTAGATGCGACGACCTCGTCTATCATGTTTCGGAACTCAGTTTCGGTAGGAATGTAGATGTTTTCGGAACTATCGACTGCCACTTGAAGCGGACCAGGAACAAGCGCATTTGTCGCCGGCCCTCCGACGCCAATGCAGGCGTTGACGCCGCCGTTACACCCACTCAGGAGGGCTGCGCCGTTTCCCGCGACGGTCTGAATTTTTCCCGTTGCAGCGACCACTTCTCTGATCCGGGCATTGCTTCTATCGGCAACGAAGAGATTTCCGGACGCATCCAGGGCGATACTGGGTACTCCGGATGCTATTTCAGCGCTTGTCGCCGGGCCTCCGTCGCCCGCGAAGCCCGACGTTCCGTTCCCCGCAACGGTCGTGATGATGCCCGTCGCAGCAGTGACTTCCCGGATGCGGTTATTGTTGGCGTCGGCGATAAATATGTTGCCTGCGCCATCCACAACAACCCCCCTCGGATCGCGGAGTTGCGCGGAAGTAGCCGCTCCTCCGTCCCCACTGAAGCCCGCGGTTCCGTCGCCCGCAACGGTCGTGATGATGCCTGTCGCGGCGGCAACTTCGCGGACACGCTCGTTAAACTGATCCGCGATGAAGACATTGCCGCTCGCATCCACAAATATGCCCATACGAAAGCCGCCGCTGATTTCGGCGTTTGTTGCCAGGCCGCCGTCGCCGTTATAGCCGGATGTTCCTGTTCCCGCGACGGTCTTGATTAAGCCGGTGGATGCAACAATCTTCCGCACGCGATTGCTGAAGGCTTCGTTGAAGTAGATATTTCCGGCGGAGTCGAGGGAAAGACTGGCAATGTTGTCAAAGTTGGCGCTGGCGGCGGCGGTGCCATCGGGGCTAAACGCGTTTATGCCGGTTCCAGCCACGTGCGTAAACTGTCCCTGCGGATTCACTTTGAAAATCTGGGCGCAGCTCGCAATATAAACGTCGGTTCCGTGGGGCGCCACGCTCTGAAGAGGCACGCAGGCGTTTTCCGATGGCGAGTGGCTGGGGTTGACGCCGCCGGCGATCGTTTTTATCACCTGTGCGTGCGCGGGGACACCTTCGCCCACCAGCACAGCAAGGATCCCCGAGAGCAAGCAAATTCTGGCCAAGATGAGCGACAGGAAATTGGGTGTCGCACTTCGGCGTCCGCGACACGGGTAGAGCCACATTTGGCGCCGGCCTGCGGATCCGAACACGCATCGTCTGCAAGATTGGTACCCGAAAGACACGCTAGGCGGCTGGGAAGCGTTCACTGGACTTTCCTCCTCGAATACTCTGGTGATTGCTCAGGCGCCATTCGACCACGCCAGCACCGCCTCGGCGCCAATCGGGTCGGGGGACAGGTTACTGAGGACACGACCGATATAACATGCGAGTGTGCGCTTTTTACGATTTTTAGATTTACTTGTCAAGTAATTTCGTGCCTGCACAGAGTTGGAGGTCGAATTGTGAGTCCTAGTACACCGAATTGCTAGCGACGGGCCTGTTTCGCCAGTTAAAAGAACAGGTTGAAAGAGAGGAGAGCACAGAACTAGAATTAGCGGATGCCCTGCCTGAAATTATCGCGAGTTACCCCGACCGTAATAACTCACTCGAGTAGATGATTCGTGCACGTTGTGCACGTATTGTACATTTATGTGAAAACTTGTGATCTAAGTTTACGACACCTGCTGAAGGCGAGCATGACTTTATCAAGCACATTCTTCCCTCTTAGCGGATTCTAATTTATAGCAAATCAAAATATCGTCATCGACAGTTCCCAGGCGGTGCAGAAACTGCTATACCAGCCGGCTTGAACGGTTACTGCGAATGCGCAATGGGCAACGGCTGCCACTCCAGGTGGACGTCAAGATTTCCTGATCCCGAGGGCAGGGAATCAGCTACTCCGTTCCCGTGCTGGCTCCTTGTCCATTCATATCTGAACCGGTGGCGACCAGACATTGCCATGTACCCATTTTGGGAACAAGTGTATAATAAAACGGTGTTTTTCGAGACATGGCGATGAGAGTCATTGCGCGGAAAACCCTGAGGCAGTTCGTCGACAGCCTCAAAGGCAGCAAGGATCAGAAGGCGGTCAAATCAGCCCTCGACGCATGGTTTTACGAGGTGCGTTACGCCGACTGGAAAAGTCCCGCGGATGTTTTGAAGGCCTACTCGAATGCCAGCATAGTGGGACCGGACAGAGTGGTCTTCAACATCAAAGGAAACGATTACCGGCTGGTGGTGGCCATCAACTATCGTCACCAGATCGTATTTATCAAATGGATCGGAACGCACGAGGATTACGACAAGATTGATGTAAAAACGGTGAAATATGGACATCAAGCCCATTAGAGGCGAAGCAGATTACGAGCAAGCACTGCGCCGGGTTGAGGAGTTGTGGGATTCCGCCGAAGGTTCGGCGGAAAGCGACGAGTTGGACATACTTGCCACCTTGGTCGAGGCATACGAGCAGGAACACTATCCGATTGATCTCCCCGATCCGATCGAAGCGATCAAGTTCCGGTTGGAACAGAAAGGCAAAGACTCGAGGGCATTGATTGGAGTCATCGGTCAACGAACCCGTGTTTATGAGGTCATGCAGGGCAAGAGACCTCTATCGTTGAATATGATTCGCAATTTGCACAAGAAATTTAATATCCCGGCAGAGGTTCTCATCCAGCCCGCGGGGAGAAAGCGCAAACTTGACGTCCGCCGGGGTTCAGCGAGACTTCGACGAGCCAGTATGCGAAAGTCGGCGTAGTTATTTCCTCTGCCGTGGCTTGACTCAAGACAGGAGCTCATGAAACGCAAGGCTAGCATTTGGTACGACGAGGTCATCATTCAACGACTCCGGAAGCGGCAACCGCCGCTCATAAGAACGCTAAGATTTCCTGATCCCGAGGGCAGGGAATCAGCTACTCCGTTCCCGTGCTGCAAGATTCCCACGGCGAAATACGGTCTATAGTTGCTCTTGTGTTTACACTTCCAAATGTGTAGAATGTTACACAGAGAGGAACCACATGCCAACGAATCTGGCAATTGACGACCGTCTACTGGAAGAGGCTCAGAAAGTGGGCGGGCACCGGACCAAGAGAGCGACCGTGACCGCCGCATTGCAGGAATACATCAAGGGACGTAAGCAACAGGAAATCCTTTCCCTTTTCGGAACGATCGACTACGAGCCTGGTTACGATTACAAACGAGAGCGTAAGGCGAAACGAGGATGAATGTCCTGGTCGACACATCGGTATGGTCCCTTGCACTTCGGCGGAAGACCGAAAGCCTGAATGCCACTGAGAAATTTATCGTTGCTGAACTGTCCGAACTCGTTCGAGAGGGACGAGCGCGACTGATTGGTTTGGTACGGCAAGAGCTGCTTTCGGGCATCAAGACGACGGAGCAGTATGAAAAGCTTCGTCTACACCTTCGCTCCTTTCCAGACGAGATTATCGACACATCGGATTACGAAGAGGCTGCCAAGGCTGGCAATCGGTGCAGGGGGAAGGGAGTCATAGTTTCGATTGTGGACATCCTTATTTGTGCAGTAGCGATCAAACGCGAGTGGACAATCTTTACGACGGATCCGGATTTTACAAACTACGTTAAAGTGCTTCCCATCTCCATCCACATACCACGGAAGTAGTCGACGGCGCTTCTTTGAGCTGCTTCCATTTGACAACCTGATTCAAATTCTTCCGCGAATTTGGCGTATCGCTGCAAGGTTCAACCGCTTCCGCCCCAGTTGGACGACAAGATTTCCTGATCCCGAGGGCAGGGAATCAGCTACTCCGTTCCTGCGCTGGCTCTGGGTCCATTCATGTTACACCTGCGTCGGTGGGTCCGCCATCCGAGGGCGACGGGGGCACTGTCCAGCATTTCTGTTGAAAGCAGGTTGAGGGGTGCTCCGGTTCATAAAGCTCCTCATCGATGCATCGATTCTGCTGCGAGCAGGAAGCAACCGAGAACCTGCTCGCTGTGCTCGGCGTTACGACATCCGGGGAAGCGGCTCAAATAGCGGCGCAAATGTTTGAACCAGCCTTCGCCCAAGTTGGTTGTGCGCAGCCGATGGCGCCAGTGCGCTGGGAAGTTGAAAAACGCCAGCACCTCTTCCAGCTCGAATTGGAATTTCTCGACCATCTCCGGCGCGGCACACCGCCAGCGCGCGCAGAATCGCCGCGCCCAGTCCCGTGCCTGCGCTTGGTTCTCCGCGTCCCAGATCCACCAGAACTCCCGCCGGAATTTCCGCCGCTGGACCCACGCAAATCGCGGCGTCAGCGCTTCCAGGTTGCGAAACCAATGCGCCAGGCAGCGCTGATGCCGAGCTGCTGGATACACCATCTGCGCCGCACTGACGATCGCGGTCAGTCCATCACTCACGATCAATTCCACCTTCTCCAACCCGCGTTTCCATAATCGTGTCAGCAACTCTTCATAGTCCTCGGTGGTTTCCGCCGAAGCCGCCCGCCAGTCCAGTACTTCAAATGCGCCGCCTTCCCGCACCCCCACCGCCACCAGCAGCACGCCTTTGCGTCCTGGCTGCGAAACACTCCGCCGATACCGCAGGTAAATTCCGTCCACCACGATGGCTCGATAACGTCCCGGCACAATCGCTGCGCTGCGCCGCTGCTCGACTTGCTGTTGCGCTTGCTGCAGCACCGCTCCGATCGTGGCCGGCGAAAGCGTCCCGCCCAGAAACCGCCGCACCCATCCGACCACCTTGCGCTGACTCAGTCCGCCCACCGTCAGCGCGAACAGCATCTGATCCAACCCGTGCCGTTCATAGCGTTCCACCAGTCCGATCTCTTCCCGCCCGCGCAGCCGCGGAACGCGCACTTGCTCCAGGCTTCCCCACAGCGTCGTCCAACACTTCCGCACCGTGTAGCCCCAACGGTACACTTTCTCGCCCCGCTGCTTGGCCTCGCTCACGCGCCGGTCTCGCTCGGCCACCAGCAGCCCCTCGACAGCTTTCTTCAGCATCCCCCGCGCTTGCCCTTCCACCTGTTGCCAAGCTTGTTCCATCAACTCCCGCAGTGCTACCCTTCCTACAGGCGATATAGACATAGGGTGTCTCCTCTCTTCGACCCCCACTAGGGTCGTTGGTTCTGGAGACACCCTTGCTTTTTCTCCCCATACTTTCAACAGGAAATCTTACAGACACGCGACGGGTCGACGGGGAGTGGAGAGATTCAAACTCCCGAACATTTGGGTTGTAGTTAGTTCAAAAGCGTTGGGGCCGGTTGGGAGACGTTTGAAACACGGCAGATAGCGGCCACGGAATGACGCCCATCCAAGCCCACGGGCAAGTAGACTCAGCCGGGAATGCGCGGCGGCGCAATTCAGTCGCGGCCAGTGCGAATCATCCTCCAACCTTCCTTGAGGCGCCTGTCGGTCTCCGCCTGATTGGCGGTCGTGATGCCGCACGGGACGTTGTGAACCTTGCACGCCGCTAGAATTGTCTGGCGGGCGGCTTCGAGTTCAGGAGAATCCTGCGCCACGCCGATGTATTGGTGCAGATCTCCTCCGACGCCCAAGAAAATCGCCCCGACACCGGGAACGGAGGCGATTTCGTTGACGTTCTTCAAGCCCTCAGCCGTTTCGATCATGGGGATGGCGAGAAGATCGCCCTCGGGATTCAGCGGCCAGAGATCGGCATGCCGCAAGTACTCCGCCGGGGTGACGCCCCACACAAATGCGGCGTTTGCGGGAGAATATCCGCGCAATCCGGGGGGCTGTGGAAACTTGGAGTTTTCCCCCTGCGGATAGCGCATGTAACGAACCAGCTGCATCATTTGCTCTTTGTTGTCGACACCGTTGAAAATGATGCCCATCAAGCCCATGTCCAGGGCTTGCTTGACAATCCAGTCGTTGGCCTGCAGATCGCGCCCGTATGGCGGAAAGCGCGCAAACAGCGCCACCTTGGGTTGCGGATTGCCTTTTTTCAGCGCGGCGGCCTTATCCACGGTCGCAGCGATGCAGTACGCCAGAGCGTCGAAGTTGAGGGGCCCGTGCTCCATGTCCACGTATTCATAATCGAAGTCGAAACGCGCTATCGCGCGGCAATTCTGCAGGGACATGTCGTCGGTCTGGCCTCCGATCATGGGCTGTCCGTGCGCAAGTTTATCGATGGCGGGATTCAGATGCAGTGACTCGGGCTGCTGGGCAGAGAATTTGCCAGCAAACAGGAAGAGGGCAGCCACCAGCACGCCGGAGACGACGCCCCACGAAACACGCGGATGGGAACACCGCCAAACGAGGGATCGCAAACCATGTGACATCGGGAAAATCCTCCTCCCAAGGAAACTTTTCTGAGACCATACGCCCGACCGTTGAACAAGGTCAAGGGCAAGGGTGAACTGATAGCTTTTGAAATCTAAGGGGACATAGGGACCAGCAACTCATCAGTTTCCCGCTAAAATCGGGCATCTAATGGCCCTCCGGCTCGCTTGGTTTAGGGACCCAATTGAGCTAGGATCGCGTCTGAATAGAATATACATGTACTTGTATATTTGATGCGGCTTTGCTGATATAGTGGATTCTGTGATCGACGAAACCGAAAGAGCCAAATTCGCGACCGTCGTTTGGGAGGGTGACGCAAGGGAGATTCTTAAGGCCTTCCCTGAAGAGGTCACGCAGAATCTTGGATTTGAGCTATGGCAGCTCCAGCAAGGCGAAAGACCAAGAAATTATAGGCCGTTGCCTTCGATAGGCCAGGGCGTTTTTGAACTGCGGGACCAGGATGAAAGAGCGTGGTATCGCGTGATTTACCTGTCTCGGATAGAAGACGTGATCTATGTTCTCCATTGTTTCGAGAAGAAAAGTCGAGAGATGCCAAGAAAAGATTTTGAGAAAGCAAGGCGGCGGCTCAAAGCCGTAAAGGCGCGATTGGCAGAGGAGAAGAAACGTGAAAAGCGCAACTAACAGGCCTACTCATGTAACGCGGGGAAGCGTACTTGATGATCTTGGCTTTTCGCCAGAGCAAGCCATCGCTCTGAAGTTTAAGGCCGAGTTATATCAAGCAATCCTTAAGTATTCGGAGAAGTATTCACAGAAGGAACTGCAAGTGATCCTTGGAGAACCTCAGCCTCGTGTCAGCGAATTGCTCAACGGAAAGATTGCTAACAAGAGCGTCGACAAACTGCTTTACTACGCAGGACGCCTGGGGATTGAGGCAAAGGCCAAATTTGCGCAGACCCACAAAGAGATCGTTGAAAAAGAACTTGCCATGGCCGACACGAGAGCCTAGCCGACGACCTTAGGATTCCCTTCGAACAAGCACTTACTGAGGTCTGGCGTCGAGTCCTCGTGGAGAATGCCAAGATCGCTGAGCTAGAGACATGTCATTATCCCGTTCAATAAACGCTCAAGCAAATCAGCGTTCCGTTAGTTACCGTTAGTTGAGGACGCGGTCAACGGCTTGGCAGTATAGATGGTGATCTCGACGCGGCGGCTGGCTTCACGTGCTTTCTTGCCTTTGCCTTCGTCGATCAGCTTCTGATCCCCGAGTCCGACCATATGGATCCGGTAGACAGGAACATCGTGGCTGCCCACCAGGTAGGAGATCACTTGTTCGGCGCGCGCCCGGCTCAACCGGTCGTTGAAGGCCGCGTCTCCGGTTTGGTCCGTGAAGCCCTCGACCGTGATGAAATAGCGTGGCTGGCCGCCGATCTGCGTGGCCACTTCGTCCAGCTTGGCCTTCTCGTCCTTCGTGAGCGTGTCTTTGGCGATCGCGAAGTGTACGACGGTCTGACCAGCGGGTTTGTAGTCGTCGATATTCGCTACGACGTTGCGCAAATCGTTCAAATCCTTTGTGTTCTGGTTGGTCTTGGCCATCGCGCCCTTGGCCTCACCGTCGGCCGTCTTCGCGATTTCGTCAGTGGCGGACAGTTTCTTTTCATCTTCATCGACCACTTGATTGGTCTTGTTGATGTCGGCGACCTGCGAAGAATCGCGCGACTGCGAACTCTTGTCGACCTGGTCGATCTTCTGGTCAACCGGCGTGATGCTTTGCTTGACGTAATTCTTGGTCGCGCAACCTACGATCAAGAGCGAACTTGCGACTAAAGCTAGGGTCGCAAATGAACTTTTCTTACTTGAAATCTTCTGCATAAGTCTCCTTAGACAAAATTCAGTGCCGCGAGCGTGCATCTTTGCGGGTATATATTCTGTGCGTTATTGAACATGTTTTAAAATAGATTGATTGAACGTAGATATTCGGAGGCACCTCTCGATAAAAGCTCTCATCGGTAACGGGGATTTTGAACGCGCTTTCGCCGTCTGTCAATCCTAGCACCGCCGATCCTTCCGCAAGTTCCTACATTGCTGCGTAGTAGTCAGAGTTAAGACGGTGAAGTAAAACTTGCTAGACTAGATGCTAAGATACATCAATATTGGAAGCTGGCGTTTGGGCCGAAGTCAAAGTGGGCGGCGAACATCTGGAGCTGTTTTCGGAGCAGAACGCTCAAGGAGTTCAGGTTTTCGTCTATGACGTTTGCACAAAGAAATGGATTGCGCCATCTGAACCCGTAAATGATATCGAAGAGGGTGAGGAGAAAGCGGCTTTAAACGCGAAGGCGTGCCTTAAGCACGCTGCAAGTGTAGACTTACCTCGGCTGACGTGGAAGAAGGCTCGGTCAAGGCAACAGCAATCATGTCGTGCCGTGAATTCCCATTGCTTCAGTTACTTCACGACCTTCCGCTTAACGGTCATTCAAAGAGAAGCGCGGTGCCATCTTTAATTGTTGTATGTCCATTGGACGTCAGGAATATATTATGACGTGCAGTTGATTTCTGCAGAACGATTTTCGTGGTTACTTGCCTTCCACTGGAGAGATTCTTGAACGTCTCAATAGCTATTATCGTTGTGCCGGTGTATTCCACCGAGGTGGTTTGATCCTCGGAAACAAACCTAACAGGCTTTCTTTCAAATGGCACCTCCCCAGTTTGGCTGGAGATCTCCATACCATTCTGATAGCGATTATACAAAGTAAGCACCCGTACTTTGCCCTTCTTATCGTTGTGCACTGATGAACTGATAATCCAGAAATTGTCCGTCGCATTGTCAAAAACAACCCAAGCTGCCGAGATAACTTTGTCATGCGGCAAGAACAAGAAGGCGAAAGGAGCCAAGAACTCTTCGTCTCCTGCTGAAGCCAAGTCTCGAAATGAATCACATGCTTTGGGATATGCATCATCAGGGCAAGAAAAATCATGAAGTAGATCTTGAGCCTTGGGTATGAATTCTTCAGCCTTAAACCCTTGTGCTGATACTGAGGGAACGAGGAATGACGAAAGTAGCAAAAGCATTACAACCCCGCTTGGCAGTAGCCAAGCTGCAACACGCGAAGCCACCCAAACGTGTTTACGCTGTTTGCCAATTTTCATGGTTGTCGCTCTTTCACTTACTGGATTGCACCCAACTCGCTTTGGGGGCGTCAGAGCCCAATACACAAGGAGGAGAACAGCAAGGCCACGCCGATTTCAAAAGGACTCACAGCCGGGTTGGATTGCGAGCATCTCAGCTTCACAGCAAAATAGGGCGGGTCATAGAGTACGTCGGTACTAAAGTGATGGGTCCACAGGATCACGGGCACCATCACGGACCGATGACATTGCTGGGCAGTGCGCAATTCGCAAGGAGATTCAAGGGCTCGACAGAATCCGGAAACGAAACTCAGCTCGAGCGTGCGCAGCGGATGCGCAAGGGCAACCGCTGCCACGCTATGTGGAGGCTAGGATTTCCTGATCCCGAGGGCAGGGAATCAGCTACTCCGTTCCCGTGCTGGCTCCTTGTCCATTCATATCTGAACCGGCGGCGACCAGACATTGTCATGTACCCATTTTGGGAACAAGTGTATAATAAAACGGTGTTTTTCGAGACATGGCGATGAGAGTCATTGCGCGGAAAACCCTGAGGCAGTTCGTCGACAGCCTCAAAGGCAGCAAGGATCAGAAGGCGGTCAAATCAGCCCTCGACGCATGGTTTTACGAGGTGCGTTACGCCGACTGGAAAAGTCCCGCGGATGTTTTGAAGGCCTACTCGAATGCCAGCATAGTGGGACCGGACAGAGTGGTCTTCAACATCAAAGGAAACGATTACCGGCTGGTGGTGGCCATCAACTATCGTCACCAGATCGTATTTATCAAATGGATCGGAACGCACGAGGATTACGACAAGATTGATGTAAAAACGGTGAAATATGGACATCAAGCCCATTAGAGGCGAAGCAGATTACGAGCAAGCACTGCGCCGGGTTGAGGAGTTGTGGGATTCCGCCGAAGGTTCGGCGGAAAGCGACGAGTTGGACATACTTGCCACCTTGGTCGAGGCATACGAGCAGGAACACTATCCGATTGATCTCCCCGATCCGATCGAAGCGATCAAGTTCCGGTTGGAGCAGAAAGGCAAAGACCCGAGCGCATTGATCGGGGTCATCGGTCAACGAACGCGTGTTTATGAGGTCATGCAGGGCAAGAGACCTCTTTCATTGAATATGATTCGTAATTTGCACGAGAAATTCGATATTCCGGCAGAGGTTCTCATCCAGCCCGCGGGGAGAAAGCGCAAACTTGATGTCCGCCGGGGTTCAGCGAGACTTCGACGAGCCAGTATGCGAAAGTCGGCATAGGAATTTCCTCCGCCGTGGCTTGACTCAAGACAGGAGCTCATGAAACGCAAGGCTAGCATTTCGTATGACGAGGCCATCATTCAACGACTCCGGAACGGGCAACCGGCGCCCAGTTGGACGTCAAGATTTCCTGATCCCGGGGGCAGGGAATCAGCTACTCCGTTCCCGTGCTGGCGCGAGCAATGTGCCACCTCGCGAAGACGTCTGTGTGCTCTAGAGGGCTAGGCTGAACCTAAACCACCGCGCCACACCTCGACTCCACAATGTGGCTTTGCAATCGTGACGAGGCTCAAGGCGTATTCACTATAGGGGGCGAGTGAACGAGCGGGGTTAGCTGATTTCGATGACGCGGGCCATTTTTACGACTGGGGACTTTTTCTGCCGCTCTGCAAATCCAGCGGCCTTAGCATGAACTGTGTAGGTGCGAGCAAACCTCTCCCCGTCCTTGTAAAACACTGTCATCTGCCAGTGATGGTGTTTTCGCCGCTTGTCTTTCTCGAATGATGTGAGCTTCCGAATTTTCATTCGGAGAAATATATCACGTTAGACATATTGTCCACAAACGGACCATTCCCATTGCGCAAGGGTGGTACGACGGCTGATCGCCCGGTGTCCCAATGCCTAGCCGTGGTCGGATCGCAGCGCCACCGCGCTCTGAGGGGCTACATCCCGAGGTTAGCGCAGGCAGGACGGTGATGAGGGTGCTCCAGAAGCAGGATATCAAGGAAGGCGGGTCACAACGGCGCCATCCCCAAATAAAAAGGGCACCCTTGGGGGAGTGCCCGTGTCTTGTCTCTGCCGGTCGCGATATTCGCGGTCAAACTGTGCGGGTCATTGGGAGTGCTGCATTGTCTCTCAGATTTGCCTGAAGGCTTCCATTGGTCCGCAAACACCCTCCGACACTGGGCAGCGAATTCACAAGAATCAAAACACCATACGCGAAACTGAAAAACGTGTCTGCCCAATTTTGTACAGGTCTCGCAGGTCATGCCGCGCTAGGATCGTGCGCCTAGCAAGCTCCTGGGTGGCAAGTTTTCAGCGCATGTGTGCAAAATTGGGCAGTTCCGTTAGTTACCGTTGGTTGCGGACGCGGTCAACGGCTATCCGGATAGGGAGAACTAAGGGATGCATTCGCATCCTCCTGCACCAAAAATAAACGCACAGTTCAGTCCCATGTCCCCCCTAAGACTCTCAACCTGACTGTACTCATCCTGTCCCTACGGCCAGTCTAATTTTTTCCCGCACCCACTTAAACTATGAATACCTCAGAAGCCTAGCAATTATCCGCCGAACGGTTACACGCGAACGGTAGCAACGCATAGAACAGTGCAGATCTGGGGAAAGGATTCTGACGGCTGCAATTCGAAATCGAGCTTAAGACATGATTCAAAAACAAACGATCGGACGTGGATTACTCTTTGTGTTTTTATCCACTTTGTTTGCCATGAGCCAGCTGGCGATTGCCGCTGCTGCGCCGCCGATAACTCACATCAAGCACAAGCGCCCTGTCGAATCGCGCTATGGGGTACCGACGTTCGCTGACTCTGCCCTGGACGACATCACCGCCGACGATGACCCGATCGTGCGACAGGCTGCCGTCAGTGCCCTCGGGCGCTACAATGGATCGGTAGTTGCGATCGACCCTTCGAACGGACGCATCTTGTCTATCGTTAACCAGAAGCTCGCCTTCTCAGCCGGTTTCATCCCTTGCTCGACGATCAAACCCGTGATCGCACTGGCCGCGTTGAATGAAGGCGTTGTTACACGTGACACTGTGATTCGCGTTTCGCGGCGCAAATCTTTGAGCCTTACCGAAGCGATCGCCCATTCCAACAATGCGTATTTTGAGGAGCTCGGCAGACGCATGGGATTTGACACTGTGGCGGAGTACGCCAGAATGCTAGGACTCGGCGAACTTTCCGGCTATGAAATTCCCGAGGAACAGCCTGGCACAGTGCCAAACGAGCCTCCGAAACGAGGAGGAGTTGCCCGGATGTCGAGCTTCGGTGAAGGGATCCAGATGACACCGTTGCAGCTCGGCGCGCTGGCATCAACGATCGCCAATGGGGGCACACTATACTATCTCCAATATCCGCGAACCGCCGAGGCAAAGGAAAATTTTGAGCCGCGGATCAAGCGCACGTTTGAGATCGACTCCCAACTCGGTGACGTTCGTGAAGGCATGTTAGCTGCTGTGCTCCATGGCACGGCACGGCGCAGTTACATTTCTGATGACGAACAAGCGTCCGGGAAGACCGGCTCGTGTTCGGATCAAGGCACGCGCATTGGATGGTTTGTGTCATTCGCGGACCAGGTGAACCCAAAGATTGTTCTGGTCATCCTGATGCGTGGGCAGAGACATGTTGTTCAGGGGCCCATGGCTGCGGGGATTGCTGGACGCATCTACCGACAGCTTCATGACGAGAATTACTTCGCACGAAACCATACAGAAACAGGAGTCCCGACGCTTGCTTCTTTAACGAGTCATTACCCGTCTCCCGGTGCTTTTAAGACTCCAAACCTTATGATGGACGTAACAACGAAAACTGGCATTCCTACCGAAAATCCCAGCTACTGATAACACCTGTTTATCAGGATGTGGCCGCCAAACGAAGTCCTTTTGGACGCAGCTTGATCCCTTCCGGGTGACGAACAACGTTAGTGAAAAGGGAGTTGGTACTGCTTGAAGGTAGTTGCTTACTCGTGCAGGACAACACTCAGCAAGGAAGAGTCGATGTGAATGCCGCCATTGTACTTAATGAAGCCCAGTTTCTTGAATTTGTTCATGAAGAAATTGACCCGGCCGCGCGTTGTCCCGATCATCTCCGCCAGCGTCCCTTGCGATACTTTGGGAAGCATTTTTTGAGGCTGGTCTTGCTTGCCGTACCGAGTGAGCAGCAAAAGAGTGCGGGCCAGTCGTTTCTCGCAAGAGTTAAAGAGCTGTATCGACCAAATCCTGCTCAATTCGGATGTTTCGCGCAAGCATATAAGCCACGAAGCGGTCAGAGAACGCACGTTCATCGTGGAGCACGCGAATCATCTCTTGTTTTTCAATAACAAGTAAAGTCGTGGGAGTGATCGCGGTCGCCGTCCCCACACGAACAAGCTGACCTGCCAATCCCCCCTCACCGAAGAAGTCACCGGATCCAAGCATCGCCACGACTGCCTCTTTGCCGACCTCATTGACAACGGACAGCTTTATCCCGCCTTTTTGAACGTACAGCACATCCGTAGCGGGTCACCCTGAGAGTAGGCTTTCTCTGATCCTAGATACTCGACAACTTTTCTGCCTACACCGGCCGAAGCGAGATACAGCCGGAAATTGAAAATATGCTTTTTGTTGGATTTGGTCTTGCTGGAACTCGCGATTGTTTCCATGACGTACCCTCTTAAGGCATTTCGAAATTACAACTTCTTTGTAACACCTAGCCCATTGCAAGCTGCCATTGAGTCACATTCTATGATAATGGGAATAAGTCAACTGTCCGATTCTGGACAGCGTTAACTCTTACGGTACATATCGTGCATAGATATTCTCCACACTTCAGTCCCGTTGGAATAGCACTGCAAACGTGATCTGGCATTTTCGGGTCAGTCGCAGGCGTGATCCATGCCGGATCATCGATACGAAGTCACGGGAAGTCGTCTTCGGAATGTGGCCCAGAGTGTCGCGGCGGGTACCAGATTATTGAAATCAGGTAAGAGGAGCTGAGCCACGGAGAACACGGCCAGGGGAAGTATCCCGCCATTTATGACAGTATTCATCTTTGAGACGTGCTTTAAACGGCGTCTTTCTACTCTTAAAAGACAAATGCGGTCACCCTCAGGGGCTGGCCGCATTTGTCGGGGTGCGGGGGCTAGACGTGGGGCGTCTGAGCCTATCTTTAGTTAAGGCAATTGTCGGGGAATAGAAAATTCACGTGTTGTCCAGAAGTGGACATGTGTCTGGATGAGTACCCTATCTGTTCAGATCGAGAAACATTCTCGTTTTGTTTGGGTTTTCCGTGGCGCGAAGGATGCTTGTACAGGTATAGAGGGAGGATCTAACCACTGTCACTTTTCGCCGCGCAAAAGTGGTTCGTTAGGCGTCCGTAGACAAGAACTCAGGCATCAGGTGCATTACAAACGCAGGGTAAGAGCGACAATGCCGTGAATAGGTCAGAGTGCATACTTGAGATGTTTGATCTTGTAGAGTGCGCGATCCGCTGCCTGGAACAGGGTTTCATTGGTTGTGCCATCTTCAGGATAAACTGCAACGCCAACACTCATTGAAAGCCGAGGCTCCTCGTGGTCATTTGATAGTCGTTCGCAAATCCTGCGCCCGACCGCATCGGCTTCTTCAGCGCCAGTTTCCGGAAGAACAATGGCAAATTCGTCGCCACCATATCGCGCCGCCGTGTCAATCGACCGACAGGAGGAGCGAAAAATATCTGCCAGGCGGCAAAGTGCACAATTGCCTGCCAGATGGCCATGTTGGTCGTTAATCCGCTTCATCCCATTCAGATCAAAAATGAGGACGGCAAACGCCCGTGCGGTACGCTCCGAGCGTTTGATCTCTGATTCAACGGTCTCGGAAAGTCTGCGGTAGTTTGCCAAGCCGGTCAGCGCGTCGGTCGCCGCTAGATGGCGGAGACGATCCTCCACCCGTTGTGCGGTGACGCCCTCGGGGGACGAACTCGCACTGATCTGGTGCTCCTTTGCGATACGACGGACAGCAAGACTTTGATGATTCCGATGCGTTTCGTTCTGGGATAGGTGTGTCATGGCAAACCGCTTTCATGTTTTCCAGAGTCGGTGCGGGATTTCCCGCCGGCTAATGGAACTTGTGAGAACTCCCTCTATCGGACACTTTGAATCGGTGTGGGTATGAGCGACTGCTCACTTTTGTACTGTTAATAAGTATGTGTCCTTTTGGATAAGGCTTAACCACTTTGCGAGGCAAACTCCAGCGACCGTGGTGTTGTTTCAACAACTATGGCGTAGGCAAGTGGCGACGGAGGTTGCCAAACACAATTGAGCGACAGAACAAGGTGAATTGTTCAAATGAAATTCTAGATTCGTTGCGTCTGACAAAATTTCTGTGCCCCGATTGCAGTTTGAGTTATTCTTCCCCGTCCCCCAGTTCAATCCACGTTGAATTCTGGAATCATCCTAAAGCTATGGAGAATCAAGCTGTGATTATTGGAGAGCGTTTGCGTACACAACGTGAGGAAAAGAAGGGGTCACAAGGCGACATCGAGAAGAAGACGGGACTGCTTCGTTGCTACGTGTCCCGTGTCGAAAACGGCCACACGGTTCCGGCTGTTGAGACGCTGGAGAAGTTCGCCCGTGCCCTTGAAGTCCCGATGTACCAAAGTGTTTTATGACGTAGAAGAGCCGCCCAAGCTGCCGAATCTTCCGAAACGAAAGTCTGCCGACGACATCGTGTGGGGCAATTCCGGCAATGACGCACGCATGCTTGGCAAGTTCTGCCGCCTGTTCGGTCGCATGAAACTGGATGATCAAGGATTGGTGCTGTTCATGCCGGAGAAGATGCCACGCCGGAAGGCATTATGATGGGTCCGAGCGGCTAGCCTTTAGCGGCTCGCTGTTGCTTCACCTTCGCCCAACGCGCCTTTTGAGCCTTTCCTATCATTCTGCGGGCGGCAGCGGAAAGAGTGCGCCTCTTGCCATTTTGACTCGGCGTCGAATTTGTTCCGGACAGTTCGCGCAGCACAGCAATCGCCTTGTCGAGCTTCGCCAGATCCTTCTGCATTTGTGTTCGCTGACCTTGCAGCATCTTCACAGTACCCGCTAGTTCAAGGTTCCCCATCTTGCGTCGGTTCTCGTTGGTGAATAAGTGTTCGCTAGACAGCTCATCACGAGTCGCTTCGCGGGAGTCCAGTTCCGCCTGAAACACTATTCTATGGCAGTGAAGCAGCCGCCCGCAACGAAAACGAAGAATCTGAACATGATGAGTTCGGCGCGTCGAAAATGCTTACTTTCTGGGCAAGTAGGAAGAAGCCGCCCTGAGTTGCCGCCGGCGAATCCCTTAAAATTGTGAAACAGGACGTTAAAGGTATTTGTGGCCAAAAACTATGCAGTTATGTGTAAGTGTCCCCTCGCGGGTGCAGACGAGTTGCTCATTCTCCGGAATCGCGAAGAAATCCTTCAAGTTAGATCTTCGGCACATCTCCAAAATTGAACAGACCGGTGTAGGTTGCTGAAATCATTCTAGGCGTGAGTTTCGTCCTGTGATGAAACAACCTGGGGGATCGTGATGAGTCTAACAATGACAGATACTTATCTAAGCGAATTGGTTTCCGATTTGTCCGTAGCGTTCAGCATGTTTTCAAATGAAGCAGCAAAGTTGAGCAACCTTTTGGCGCGGTCGGAAGCCGCTGTTTCTCTTGAAAACTACGATGAGTTGCGAAAGCAGTCTGTTGCCGAAGTCCAAGCCTTTGAGGAATACTTGAACCGAAAAGAAGAAATACTTGCGTACCTCAAAGTGGAATCAAGACGGGCATAATCTGCCATGGCGCGGAAACTGGGGCCAAGTCCCGATAAGTCGGAACGTGGCTTTTTGCGGGTTTGTCAAGGGCCGGCGCGGCCATATGGCAACCAAGGGCGCCAGGTTCCGATCCCCTGATATGCCCGCGGCACACCGTAAAACGTTGCCACGCTCACGTCAGGGCTGTGGCAGGCTTATGGCAGAGGGTTACTGCGATGCAAGGGGATATAAGGCGGTTACTGTTGCTCTGGGGGTTTCTTCGCCCCGGTCAGAATCAAACTCTTGCCGATGTATTGCTGTGTGATGTCCACTTCCGATGTCTTCACTTCCGCATTGGCCAACGCCTCGCGAATGACTTGGCAAAAGTGTCTGAATTCGTACAAAGTCATAGGTGGTTTGACATCCATGGTTCACCCGTGGCTGCGATGTCCCGGCAGTAAGGGCTATCATCGATCTAGGCCATTTTAGCAACAGCCCGTTACGCGTGATGTCTGCAATTGAACAGACCGGCATTTCCACTTTGGCTAAAATACTCGCCGTGAAAACAAACGCAACGAAACGGGAACGCGAATCACAACGGCATAAGGTCCAGATGTTACTGCTTGCCATTATCCTGGAAAGAAAACGCCGGACAAAATAAAACGACCACCCTTGGGGGAATGGCCGTTGCGATACGTCAAGTCTGGTCTCCTAAGAAAGTGGCCGCTAAGTTGTCCATTCTTCAAGGGGGCGCAGTACCACTTTCTTTCGCCCCTGTCTGGGCGGAGCGCAGTCAGTTGCTTATCGGAATGTGGGGCTCTGCGGGGTGCACCGTTTTTTCTACGGGTCAATGAGGGCACCCCGGCGTTCAAGCCGGCCTACGCAAATATAAATATCTCCAGAACCTGAAAACGAGGCCTGCCCATCGTTTTGGATTTCCACCTTCCGATAAGGCCTGTTTATCGGGACTTATCCGAACCCGCGACTATTTTGCCCAGTCGGGCACTGTTCGCCTATTGATTCCATCCAATTGACCTGCCCTCATTTAGGCCTTAGACGCTTACTACCAGAAATCCGGAATGTACGGTAGCAAGTCAGGTACCAGGCTTGAGTCTTAACGAAAATTGATTTGTGTTGAGGCGGCCCTGAATCAGGTTCCTCTATCATCTGTGTACTAATACGATACATACTTAAAAATGTCTCATAGTGGACATTCTCTGTCCCGCCCCATCTGTAATATTGGTGTTAAAGGGACGTTCATAATGAGCGCAACGAGCCACAATATCCTTCTCATCGACGATGACCCCTATCACGCCAAGGCATTTGAAGAAGCCTTGATTGCCTCTGGTGACGTTCCATCGAATCTCGAATGGGTCAGAACCCTCTCCAGCGGCATGGAAAGACTGGCCAACAAAGGAGTATGGGCAATTTTTCTCAATCTCTTTTTGCCCGATAGCCAGGGCGTCGAAACAATAGACAGGCTGTCGGCGGTTTCTTCCACCGCTCCAATCGTTGTTCTCGGCGGAGTGGGCGATGAAGGGATCTGTAGAGAGGCCATGCTGCACGGAGCGCAAGACTTTCTTTTAGAGGGTCACATAGACAGCTACTTGTTTGAACGAGCGATCCGCAACATCATTGAGCGTGAAATTGCACGACAGGAATTGTTCATAGAGAGGGACCGTGCCCAGGTCACACTAAACTCCATCGGTGACGCCGTACTGAGTACGGATATCCTGGGCAATGTAGTCTATTTGAACGTAGTTGCGGAACACATGACGGGATGGTCCAGAAAGGAGGCAGTGGGCCATCCCCTGAGTGACGTATTCCAAATCATAGACGGGGCTACACATAAACCGTCACCCAATCCCATGGAGCTGGCCATTCAGCTGGATAAGGCCGTGGGGCTGGCCGCGAACTGTATCCTGGTTCGACGGGACGGGCATGAAAGCGCAATAGAAGACTCCGCCGCTCCGATCCACGACAGGGATGGCCACGTCACCGGGGCAGTAATCGTATTTCACGACGTTAGCATGGCTCGGGCGGTGGTGCTGGAAATGTCTCATTTGGCTCAACATGATGCTCTTACCGATTTGCCCAACAGAATGATGCTGAACGACCGGCTTACCCAGGCGATTTCGCTAGCCCGACGCAATCACCATCTACTTGCAGTCCTGTTCTTGGATTTGGATGGCTTCAAGAATATCAACGACTCTCTCGGACACTCCATTGGCGACAAACTCCTCCAATCCGTAGCAGCACGATTATTGGCATGCGTTCGCAAATCGGACACCGTAAGCCGTCAGGGTGGCGATGAATTTGTTGTGCTCCTTCCAGAAGTCACACACGCAGCAGATGCGGCCATTAGTGCCGCAAAGATCATCACCGAGCTTAAGAATGCGCACAGCATCGGCGAGCACCGACTTCACGTTACCGTGAGCGTCGGCATAAGCAGCTACCCCGATCACGGTGACAATGGGGAGACGCTGATCAAGAATGCTGACACGGCGATGTATCACGCCAAGCAATGTGGGCGCGACAATTACCAGTTCTTTAAGCCGGACATGAGTCTCCGGGCCGTCGAGCGCCAATCCCTGGAAGGCCAACTGCGATACGCTCTTGAGCGCCGGGAGTTATTGCTACATTACCAGCCGAAGGTAAATCTCAAGACAGGAGCCATTGTAGGTGTTGAGGCGCTCGTACGTTGGCAGCATCCACTGCGTGGGCTGCTTCTTCCGGGCCAATTCTTGACCATCGCCGAAGACACTGGCCTAATTGTCCCAATCGGCCAATGGGTACTACGCGAGGCATGCAGGCAAACGCGGGAATGGCTTGATGCGGGCCTGCTAACCGTCCCCGTGTCAGTCAACATCTCGTCGCTTGAATTTCGGAGCGAGCAGTTTCTCGAACACGTTCAAGCTGCCCTGAACGATACCTGCTTGGATCCCAGATATCTCGAACTCGAATTAACCGAAACCGTTCTCATGCAACATGCTGAGTCAACTACCTACGTGCTTGGAAAACTCAAAGCCATCGGTGTGCGACTGGCCGTGGATGATTTTGGCACCGGCTATTCCAGCTTGAGCTATCTGACTCGATTTCCCATTGACTCCCTGAAACTCGACCAGTCGTTCGTGCACAATATCATGACCGGATCCAATGATGCGATCGTCATCAGTTCGGTCATTAGTATGGCCAAGAGTCTCAAGCAAAGTGTCATCGCTGAGGGAGTGGAAACCATAGAGCAGTTGGCATTTCTCCAGGCCCATGGCTGCGATGAGGGGCAAGGATATTATTTCAGCCGGCCCGCTGCCGCACGGCAGTTCGCGAATTTACTTGAAATGCCATGTCAGCAAATGTTTGGAAATAATGGCGTGATTCCTTTTCACCAGGACGCGAGGCTGCAACGCCGGTGAGCCGCAACTCAGTTAACAGTTTCCGGTCCATGACGGCCTATCCTTTGGTTTGTGATATCGCATTCATTGACGGTGCGATGCAGACGCCTCTTCAGAGTTGCGAATCTGATTTCGGAACGTACCTATGGTGCTCTGACCTTTTGGAATTAGACACCGACAATTCGTGCAATGTTCCTGCCCCCAATTGTTCCGCAGCAAGCGAATCTCGTCGTTCACGGGCCACATCCTGATAAGTCCTTATCGGAATGTGGACCGAACTAGCAAGCTACCGTTCAACTGGCAGATCTACAGCTTTATTGACGACTTGAGACATCAATCCGTTGGTTCCATTGACGTGAAAGCGTTGTTCACTCAGGCTGGAACACGGGAACGCCAAGTCTGATGGGTACGACACAAATAGCAGCATCGGCCAGATTGCGGGAACAAGTCGGCACCACGCGGAGGAAAACTCGAAATAGTCATGGATTCGGTCAGACTGGTTGATGGGGAGAAGGCGTCCTTGCGAGCCACCAAAGAGGTTCAAGGCGGCGGTCACGTTGGAGCCATGACCGCAGGGATTGTTGCGACTGGCCTGATATTCTGGCCCGCAGCGCCCTTCTTTCTGTTCATGCACGGCAAGGATATTACGATTCCGAAGGGGACCGAAGTTCCTACGTTCGTCAGCGGCAACTTCGCCTGGGATATGTCGAAGTTCAAGCCCGCCACACCCGCTCAAACACCGGTCGAAACTCAGGCCAGCAATGATTCGGATGTCGCTGTTACGTCTACTCCGACAGGAGCGGACATTGAGCTAGACGGAGCATTCGTTGGAAATACGCCGTCCACGATTACCGTTCCTGCGGGAGATCACACAATCACACTCAAAAAGTCAGGATTTACACCTTGGGAACAGACGATCAAGGTCAATGGCGGTCAAATACAAATTTCAGCCGAGTTACAAGCAAGCGTGGGGACACCAAAACAGCCTGCTCAATAGGGCCATGAGGACGCCAAGCTACACAGGAAACGGCCCACGAATAATCTTATCGGGAATCGTTACCTTGAAATGATGGCTGCAATTGATACATGAAATCCTCTCGCCGTCCAACCCTCCAAATCCGGCTCGGGCAGCGATGTGAACCTTCTGCAAAGTTTTGCATCGTGGGCATTGCAGCGTCACCGCAACAAAGGGTCTCGTAGACCGAGCTGAGCCGTTTCTCATAACTGACACCACCTTGTTAAATTCCGTGGTAAGCGCCCTCTCAGCTACTTTGCATTTCCGCTCCCCGCGAGCTATACGACTGATGTAGGAAACATCGACCCCCAATTTGCGGCCCACTCGGGCGTAAAGTCCCCTGAAAAGCGACACTGCCCTTGCGCATTGTGCGATTGCCGATTTTTGCATACCTACCGCCTCTCAAGCCGACGATGTCACTAGAGCCGGACGTACAGAATAGTGTGGGGATGTAACCATCGGGTCTTAATGCTAGTCGATACATACGCTCTTTCTATACGGTCGTCAAGATGTTTGTCATGTACAATGACACACTTAGGAGCATGAGACCTTGCAGCACGTGTGAATAATAAGCCCCCAGAACAACAAGGTGGTACGAGCCGCTCTCTTATACCGTAAACGCGCGTTATTACCAAGAAGGCTCAGTTAGGTATATGCGCCTTTCTATCAAACTTAATATGTACAACCAGTCTTATCATATGTATATATGATCTTGGGCATCAAATGAACGAGAGCATCTGGATTCGCCTGCTTCCTTGGAAACGTAAGAACAAGGCGGAATCAAAATCCGCTCAAATCAAGTTTTTTCCAAAACTAGTCACCTGTCGCGAAAATGGTTGGTTATCCCTCGAATTACTTCTAGAGAATTGCTCCAGTTGGACGGTGTGGGTCAAGGAAGCTACCGTCGTCCTGGCCGATCTTGATGCGATCTGGCAATCTACGGTTGCTGCCGGGCAAGCCAGACACGAAATTCGCCAGAATATCGGAGCAAACGACACATTAAGCGTGAGTCTCGCTGTGGCGATCTATGATGCTGCGGGCAGGCCGCAGGGACATTACTCATGCCTTGTCCTTACGCATGTTCGGTATCGCGTCTTTGATGAGTGGTGCGATGTGAAGCTTGAAATATCCCGTGTTGAGATGGCGGGGCTTACCGTAGTCGGTCTTCGTAGCGCTCGTTGGTACGATCGGAAAATCAAAGCGATTAATGGGCCGGTCGATCATACAACCTAACAGCGTAAGGGCTAAGCAACGCCACCGCCAAGACTAATCTGAAAGCCCGTCGTAGTCGGCATTTGAACCGTGTTCACGATACCGCTTTTTTCCCCTAAAGTCTTTTCAATTCCAGCCGATATGCCTCCCCATAGGAGGCACCATGACTGCCAATCAACTTGTTCCCGCTGCTCAGTACCTTCGCATGTCCACTGAACATCAGCAGTACTCACTCGAAAACCAATCTGCTGCAATTCAGAAGTACGCGGAGGCCAACAACTTTGAGGTTGTCCGCACCTGTTCGGACACAGCAAAGAGTGGCCTAGTTTTGAAACGTAGGACCAGACTTCAACAACTCTTGCAAGATGTCGTTTCCGGCATCTCGGCCTACCGAGCAATCCTTGTCTACGATGTCAGCCGCTGGGGGCGATTTCAAGACACCGATGAATCCGCGCATTACGAGTTCCTTTGCAAATCCGCAGGCGTTCCGGTGCATTACTGCGCCGAGACCTTCGCCAACGATGGTAGCCTTCCGAGCCTCATCATGAAGGCACTCAAGAGAACTATGGCAGGCGAGTACAGCCGGGACTTGGGTGTAAGAGTGTTTGCAGGACAGAAGCGTCTGACACTTCTCGGATTCAAAACGGGGGGTATTCCAGGTTACGGACTGCGACGGATGCTTGTCTCCGCGTCCGGTGTTCAAAAGCAGGAGCTGGCATTTGGCGAACGAAAGAGCATCGCAACTGACCGTGTCATCTTAGTTCCCGGCCCTCCCAATGAAGTCCAGACCGTGAAGGAAATCTATCGAATGTTCATATCCGATAAGCGTTCTCTTTGCGCTATCGCACGTAAACTCAATAGGATCGGCGTCCCACGGCCAGGTCATTCCAAATGGGATTTCTCGGCAGTGCGAACGATACTCACTCATCTGAAGTACCTTGGGTGCGCCGTCTTCGGTCGAGTGTCAAAGAAACTCCATACCCCGGCTGTGAAGGTACCGAAGTCGGAATGGATTTTGGGGCCTGGCGCTTTTGAGCCGATTGTTGATCCAGCCACATTCGCAGAAGCACAGAGAGTTTTTGGGCAGCACCGTTGCCAGCGAAGGGACGAAGAATTGTTAGACGACCTACGCAGATTGCTTACCTCTGAAGGTAGATTGTCGTACGCCCTAATCAAGTACTCGCCTGACCTCATGGCTCCGGGGACGTATAGCAAACGGTTTGGCAGCTTGCGAAATGCATACAAGCTCATAGGGTACGGTCATTCTGATCGGCTCGGAGCACCCGATACGCGCCGTCAAACTATGGCTCTGCGCCAGGAACTTATCTCTCAGATTGTCGCAATGTTTCCTAACGACGTGTCGATTGTCCGGCCAGGAGTACATTGGCGAAGTCGATTTCGGCTATTTAATCGGATCACTGTATCGGTACTTGTTGCCCGATCAGCGCTAGTTTATAAGACTACGCGCCGTTGGATAGTCGAACCAGTCCGACACGAACGCAAATTCATCACACTTTTAGCACGACTGGATGAAAGTAATCGTACGATCATTGATTTACACGTTTTCCCCAACATCGATCACCCGAAACCATTCCAAATAAGTGACTCTTGGCTGACTCGGGGTAAACGACTCAGCAAACTTTCGCAGTTGTGCGAAGTTGTGACGCGGGTGCAGCGTGCTCGAGGCAGCAAACGTGGGAAACCGCTTCCATAGGCACTGGTGTAAACCAGGCCGGACGAACATAGGGCCGCCGTCATGCTTGAGTGCTCGAATCCACAGGCGGCACATCCTAACCGTCATAAAGTTCAATCCCAAACCTCAGGCCGTGACAAAACAGCTCTGCTCAAACGGCCTTCCGCCTCGCCATCTTCTGTACCATGAACAGCACCAATCCCAGGTCACCCTCTTTCATGCGGCCGAACAGGTGGCAGAATTTGGCAAGCATTCGTGCGTCTTCGCCGGAATTACCCCACAGAATGTCGTCGGTAGTCTTGCGTTTCAGGAGATTCGGAAGCTTGGGTGGTTCTTGACCATCGTAAAACAATTTATACATCGGGATTTCCAGAGCGCGAGCCATTTTCTCAAGCGTTTCGACGCTGGGAACCGTGTGTCCGTTCTCCACACGAGATACGTAGCAACGAAGCAGTCCCGTTCTTTTCTCAATATCGCCTTGCGAAAGCTTCTTTTCCTCACGCAAGGCCCGCAAACGCTCTCCAATAATCATGGGCTGATCCTCCGTAGACTATGAACGATTCGGATAACTAATTTGGGTTGAACTGAGGACAGGAGAGCATAACCCAACCATCAGTAGGAGCAAAACGAATTTTGTCAGTCGCGGTGAATCCCGAATTTAATGAGAACAGTTGACCTTGCTCAGCCGCACAATGTGAAGAATGTCCCTGCCCCAGTATGTGTCGTATGAGTTAATAGAGTCCAGAAGTGGACAGTTGATTTGTGCCCACTGTCATAGGATGTGACTCAATTGCAGCTTGCAATGGCCTAGATGTTACAGACAAGTTGTAACCCGATTTGTCCTAAGCGAGGGTGTCATGGAAGCGATCGAGAGTTCCAGCAAGACAAAATCCAACAAAAAGCATATTTTTAATGCCCAGCTGTATCTCGCTTCCGGCGGTGTTGCGAGAACGGTTGTCGAGTTTCAAAGATCAGAGAAAGCCTATTCTCAGGGTGATCCCGCTACGGATGTGCTGTACGTTCAAAAAGGCGGGATAAAGCTGTCCGTTGTCAATGAGGCTGGCAAAGAGGCACTGTCCAGCATTTCTGTTGAAAGCAGGTTGAGGGGTGCTCCGGTTCATAAAGCTCCTCATCGATGCATCGATTCTGCTGCGAGCAGGAAGCAACCGAGAACCTGCTCGCTGTGCTCGGCGTTACGACATCCGGGGAAGCGGCTCAAATAGCGGCGCAAATGTTTGAACCAGCCTTCGCCCAAGTTGGTTGTGCGCAGCCGATGGCGCCAGTGCGCTGGGAAGTTGAAAAACGCCAGCACCTCTTCCAGCTCGAATTGGAATTTCTCGACCATCTCCGGCGCGGCACACCGCCAGCGCGCGCAGAATCGCCGCGCCCAGTCCCGTGCCTGCGCTTGGTTCTCCGCGTCCCAGATCCACCAGAACTCCCGCCGGAATTTCCGCCGCTGGACCCACGCAAATCGCGGCGTCAGCGCTTCCAGGTTGCGAAACCAATGCGCCAGGCAGCGCTGATGCCGAGCTGCTGGATACACCATCTGCGCCGCACTGACGATCGCGGTCAGTCCATCACTCACGATCAATTCCACCTTCTCCAACCCGCGTTTCCATAATCGTGTCAGCAACTCTTCATAGTCCTCGGTGGTTTCCGCCGAAGCCGCCCGCCAGTCCAGTACTTCAAATGCGCCGCCTTCCCGCACCCCCACCGCCACCAGCAGCACGCCTTTGCGTCCTGGCTGCGAAACACTCCGCCGATACCGCAGGTAAATTCCGTCCACCACGATGGCTCGATAACGTCCCGGCACAATCGCTGCGCTGCGCCGCTGCTCGACTTGCTGTTGCGCTTGCTGCAGCACCGCTCCGATCGTGGCCGGCGAAAGCGTCCCGCCCAGAAACCGCCGCACCCATCCGACCACCTTGCGCTGACTCAGTCCGCCCACCGTCAGCGCGAACAGCATCTGATCCAACCCGTGCCGTTCATAGCGTTCCACCAGTCCGATCTCTTCCCGCCCGCGCAGCCGCGGAACGCGCACTTGCTCCAGGCTTCCCCACAGCGTCGTCCAACACTTCCGCACCGTGTAGCCCCAACGGTACACTTTCTCGCCCCGCTGCTTGGCCTCGCTCACGCGCCGGTCTCGCTCGGCCACCAGCAGCCCCTCGACAGCTTTCTTCAGCATCCCCCGCGCTTGCCCTTCCACCTGTTGCCAAGCTTGTTCCATCAACTCCCGCAGTGCTACCCTTCCTACAGGCGATATAGACATAGGGTGTCTCCTCTCTTCGACCCCCACTAGGGTCGTTGGTTCTGGAGACACCCTTGCTTTTTCTCCCCATACTTTCAACAGGAAATCTTACAGACACGGCAAAGAGGCAGTCGTGGCGATGCTTGGACCCGGCGACTTCTTTGGTGAGGGGGGATTGGCAGGTCAGGCTGTTCGTGTGGGGACAGCGACCGCGATCACTCCCACGACTTTACTTGTTATTGAAAAACAAGAGATGATTCGTGTGCTCCACGATGAACGTACGTTCTCCGACCGCTTCGTGGCTTATATGCTTGCGCGGAACATCCGAATTGAGCAGGATTTGGTCGATCAGCTCTTTAACTCTTGCGAGAAACGACTGGCCCGCACTCTTTTGCTGCTCACTCGGTACGGCAAGCAAGAGCAGCCTCAAAAAATGCTTCCCAAAGTATCGCAAGGGACGCTGGCGGAGATGATCGGGACAACGCGCGGCCGGGTCAATTTCTTTATGAATAAATTCAGGGAACTCGGCTTCATTAATTACAACAATGGCGGTCTTCAGGTCAAACGTTCCCTCCTGAGTGTTGTCCTGCACGAGTAAGCAACTACCCTCAAGCAGTACCAACTCCCTTTTCACTAACGTTGTTCGTCACCCGGAAGGGATCAAGCTGCGTCCGAAAGGACTTCGTTTGGCGGCCACATCCGATAAACGGAATGTGGGGGACCAAAGGCTCGCCCTAGGCCTCGTTTCCAGAATAGGGAAATGTCTCCAGATACGAAGGAGCGTTAGAACGCGGTGTTGCCCTCATTGATCTCACACAAAAACGGTACATGGGGTGGGCCATTGGGCCTCCAGAACTTGGCTGTTTCAATGTGGGCGCACCCTACCTTTGGGTGTTTCTATGGATTCTTGCCACACGAAGCTCGGCCCGCTGTCGCGGCGACAGAGGTTTACAGATACACGATCTAGGACGACTTAGTCTGAAGCATAGCAGGCAGTGAGGCGCCTGCTGCAACAGCACCCTACTGCAGAATCCAATCGCATTCTTTCTGTACGAATCGGAACGCATAACGAGGGTAAGGCGTGTCACCCCCCTCGGACCTAACTACACGTGCCCTCCCAACGAACTTCGTCTCTCCGCTAACCAGATGCACGTCAATCGTGGAATCCGTCTTCAGCAGCGCCGTGCAGCCACACAGGAACCCGCTTTGACTGACATTCTCCGTAGCGCTCACTTCTTCGAATGGGTTTTCATTGATGTCGGTCCCCCGTAGCTTCAGCATGACTCGCAGGCGAACGCGCACTTCGCTTCTCCGCTCGGGGCGGACGGTATGCAGCACATTTGCCAAGCTGGCTCGCAGCGCGTCAAAATCAACCGGTTTCTCGAAATACGCCGTGGCGCCGAGTTCCTTACAGAGCGATTTCGTTGTTGAACCAGCTTCCCCACTGACAATGATGAGGGGAATCAATTGCGTAGAAGTCAAGGAACTGAATGTCCGGCAAAGCTCGAAGCCGGAATACTTTGGCATTCTTAGATCGAGCAAGATGGCGTTGGGTCTGTCTTGCATGGCTAGGGCAAGGGCCTCTTCTGGGCTTCCTGTATCGATGATTTCGTAGCGGTCTGCGAGATTTATTCGCATAAGCCGCCGCATGGCCTCCTCATCATCGACGATCAGTAATTTCTCCATGTTGCGATTACCTCCTATCTGCTCGATCTGACGTCGCGGCCGGCGACTAGTGGGGGCTCCGTACCGCCGCATCGTCTGTTTCATTCGACTCTCTGCTCGCATCCAACAGCTCGCGCACCTTGTACATAAGCGTTTTTTCTGTAAATGGTTTGTGTATTAAGTGGATGCCTTCCTCGAGGACCCCATGACCGGCGATAAAGCTGTCAGTGTAGCCGGACATATAAAGAACCTTCATCGCCGGATGAAGAAGAGCAAGGCGCTCTGCCAGTACGCGCCCGTTTATTCCAGGCATCACTACGTCCGTGAGCAGCAGATGAATGGGATCGAGGTTCTGTGCGGCGACCTGCTGGGCTTCAGCCCCGTCCGCTGCCGTCAGGACCTGATACCCGTTTTCCTTGAGAAACAACTGCGCCAGCATCCGCAGAGGTTTCGCGTCTTCGACTAACAAGATGGTCTCGGATCCACGTACGTTCAGCGGCACCTGGCTGCTCTCGCTTCTGGTTGCGACAGGTTGTTCGATACGTGGCAAGTAAATCTTGAATAAGGCTCCCTTTCCTTTCTCAGATTCAACGGCGATGTACCCGTTGCTCTGTTTCACCACCCCATAAACCGTGGCGAGACCCAGTCCCGTTCCCTTGTCTCGTCCCTTGGTGGTGAAAAACGGTTCGAAAATTTGCGCTTGGATTTCCGGGTCGATCCCCGTGCCCGTATCAGTGACGGCCAGCATTACGTACTGGCCTGGGACCGAACCCGGATGTTCCCTAGCAAAAGCTGTATCGAGTTCTGCATTCGCTGTCTGGATGGTCAATTTGCCCCCATCCGGCATTGCATCACGTGCGTTGACAACAAGATTCATCACAACCTGTTCGATTTGTCCTGGGTCCGCTTTGACCTGGCCGATAACAGGGGCAAGGATCAAATTCAGCTGAATGTCTTCTCCGATCAGACGGGGCAGCATCTTTTCCATTTCGGACACCAGGCTGTTTAAGTTCAAAATGACCGGTTCGAGAACTTGTTGTCTACTGAACGCCAGGAGCTGTCTCGTCAGTGACACAGCCCGCTGACCGGCTTTCTCAATTTCCTCAGCGTATTCATACGAGGGTTGTCCGGGAACTAGACTTCGTTTTATCACTTGGATGTAACCGATGATGACCCCGAGGAGATTATTGAAGTCGTGAGCAATTCCACCCGATAGGCGGCCGACTGCCTCCATCTTCGAAGCCATGCGGAGCTGTCGCTCCAGTACACGCCGCTCCGTCACGTCTTCCGCAAAAACCTCGATATAAGTGTTGCTCTCGTCCTTAACAGGCCAGCCGCTGCACCGCACCGTGATGAAAGCGCCGTCTTTCCGCTTCCATTCGACTTCTACGTCTTTGAAATGTTTGTCTCTTAGAAATATTTCATTTATTTTCTCGTGCTCCGTCGGACGACGATAAATGCCACTTGCGAGATTAACCGCTAACAATTCGTCCTGCGACTTATAACCGAGCATCTTTTCGAGAGCCGGATTGACCATGAGGAACTTACCAGTCAAATCCGCCTTGAAAATACCGTACGGCGCATCTCCGACGACCGAGAGAAAACTTGTCTCCGACCGGCGGAGCGCCTCCGCCGCACGATTCCGCTCTGTGACGTCCCGATTCACAATGACTAATTTTTCGGGCTCACCTATGGAATTGCGGATCACGCTCGCTGTGGATTCAAGCGTCCGCCACGTCCCGTCCTTGTGGAGGATGCGATACTCCATCGGCCGGCCCACCCCCGTGCGCCGGGCTTCTTCACCCGCTTCTTTCACGCGTTCTCTATCTTCGGGGTGGATCTGTTCAAAAGAAGATGAGTTCCTCAATTCCTCCGGTGAATATCCAAGAACTCTCTCGTAGGAGAGGCTGTTGTAAATGCGGTTGCCGTGCAAGTCGACAACCGCAATCAAGTCAGCTGCATTTTCGCTGATGAGTCTGAATAGTTCTTCCCGCTGGACCAATTTGCGGCGAATCCTTTGTATCTGCAATTGTTGATACAGAGTGTAAATGTTGAATATTAAAATCAGTCCGAACAGGCCCCTCACAACTTGCGGTAGCAAGAGAAAAGTAGGATGGTCGCTTTCGCTTCCTCCCAAACCGGGGAGTAGAAAGGAAGCGAGCCCAGCGGTCAGCAGCAGCGTAACTGATACCGCCGCCGACCACAGCCACCACTCGTGCCTCTCCATCTTGAGAAAATTAATAGAGAGGGTCCCGGGTGGCACGTTGTTTCCAGATGGCGTCCCCTCACCGGTTGTGGGGCTCATTGATGATCTCCAAACAGAATCTGCGTCTTGCTCTTCGATGACATTGTGAGAACACTGATCATGGCTGCCTCTATCTGCGCGGGGGAAGGTCCTCGTGCGCTGCCGGCGGAATTGCCAGGTGATTCCCTTAAGGCTACTCCTTTTCACTTCGCGGGAGGTTCCTGAAACTGGGAAAGGTTTCCTGGAATCCCGAGGGACATGCCAGCGAAGGCCGCGCCGAAGTGGATCGCTGAGGCTTGTTCGCGAATTGCTTCCCAGGTTCCGGTCGAAATGCTCAGGAACACACCGGCCACTTGTGGATCGAAATGGAATCCCGCTTGGCGCTCAATCAGATTCCGAGCTTCTTGGAACGGGAGAGCGGAACGATATGGGCGGTCCGACGTCATGGCATCAACAGTGTCCACCACAGCAAAGATTCGCGCGTTTAGCGGGATATCATGCCTCCTAAGGCCCTGTGGGTAACCACTGCCGTCCCAGCGTTCGTGGTGTGTGAGGATGATTTCCGCGGCGTCAGCAAGGAAAAGGACGCGTTTGACCAAGTCATATCCAATCCGCACGTGGCCCTGCATGATCTTTCGTTCCTCCTCGGTAAGGGCTCCCGGTTTCAAGAGAATTGCGTCGGGGATCGCCAGTTTCCCGATGTCATGCAGCCAAGCCCCCATCGCAAGATGTTTGAGTTGTTGAGTGGTGCCGTGCATCTCTGTCAGTATCTTGATCGACCACAGAGCTACGCGGCGGGAGTGCCCCGCGGTTTGCCCATCACGCAGGTCGATGGCTGCCCCGAGTGCGTCCAAAGTGTCTGCGTAGCTTTGCTCAACCTGTCCAAGAGCATTTTGCAACTCCACGGTTCGATTGCAGACCAACTCTTCGAGATTCTTTCGATAATGTTCCACCTTTTGTTCCAGCCATTTCTTGTGGAACGCGCGCTCAAGGCTCAAAATGACCACGTCTATCTGTAATGGTTTAATAAGATAGTCATCAGCGCCCTGTCGCATGGCTTGAACGCCAAGTCGAACGTCGTCTATTCCGGTTGCCATCAAAAAGACCATATGGGGGTAGTGAAGCAGGATCTCCGTTAGCAGCTCCAGACCAGAGACTCCGGGCATATTTAAATCAGCGATGACTGCATCGACGGGTTCTCTTTGCAGGAGGTTGAGCGCCTCTTTGGCGCTCCGGGCAGTTTTGCATGGCATGCCGGCCTGTTCCACCATCACGGCCAGGACTTTCAGGTGGGCGAGCTCGTCGTCCACGAGCAATAATCGGGTGCCATGAGATTTAGTCAGCGAGGTTGTATCATCATTTTGATCGCTGCATGAATTTGGCATTACAGCCTTGGATGAGAACGTCATAAAATCGACCTACGTCTTCGAGTGCCGCGAGCGAAGATAAAAAGTAAATCGTTGCCCGTACGGCTTATTGCAAGCGCCTCTCTTACGTATACTCTACAACTGGGCACGACAGAGAATGTCCAGTAGTTGACAAAGCTAAATTTGTGTCTCACTGGTAAACGGTCGATTGAGAAACCTAGATCCGGCTTGCTTCAGCATCCCAAATCAATTCACATCAAGACGCAAGTATGCTAGCAATCCTGCCGCGGCTTCCTACCGTCTATCCATGACCTTTTTGATGCGGCAGTAAGTGAGAGGTACGGCTGGTCCTCGGCGATGACCAGCAAAGAAACCCCCCAGCACGTTTTGTGGCTGAACACTGAGCGATCTGCTGAAGAAAAGACGGCTAGCCGAACCGCCCCACGGCGGAAACTCCCTCTTTTATAGCGTCTCTACAAATTCCTGCTCAGAGCCTAATTTAGGTTGGTAATGCAACAAGAATTCGTTCCGTCTCACGGCGTAGCGCAGATCCTTATTCGAGGAATTGTCTGTCTGCAAGCCGTGCGCGCATCTCTGGTCGATAGAATCGAAGTTATTCCGGCCGCCTTGCTTGGCTTCGTACATCGCGGTGTCGGCCTTATTCATCAAGTTCTCCGCGTCTGGCCCGCCACTGGGGTTGGTACTCAAACCAGTGCTCAAATTGAAATGGAACCTGTTGCGTTGATGTCTTTCCGTCGAACATCTGGACTATTTACCAATACGAGACAATTTTGTTTTGTGTAATATTTTGAACACGTTCTGATCGTCGGGTTAGGCAATAATCCGCCCTCTCGAGTAATGCTATGGAACGCAGAACAAATCTTAGGTATCGGCTGAGTGCTAATGCGATATTCACGTGAAACGTCGCGTGGCGCGATTGGCTCCCCCAGAAGAGATGACACACGATATGAGTTCTCAGGGTGCTTTCATTTTCGATTTCAGCTATACGCCTTTCGAAACCACCATCCAAGGGGGCGCCTTCTTTTTCATTTCTACTTCCCCGGCTTCGGGGCCGAAACGGAACGGAGGCTCGGATTCGTCGAATCGACCACGGAGAGAATCAAGGGGTAAAACGGTTTCGCGATACGTACCCAACTTTGAAGTTCTGATAACCAGCCTCAGTTGGAGACATACCTCACCTCCCTTCGGGTGAATGGGGAGGCAGTGATTTCAGCAAGCGGGCACTTCCAGCACGATTTTCCTAAGGGTCAAATCGCCAAGACAGTTGCCTCTTTCCGTCGGCGAAGTTACCGCTTGAGTGTGTAGTCAGCCGAACAACCTGCAGGGTTGTTCTGGCTCATAACGCAACCGATCTACAGTTTACAACGGAACTCACTGTAAGTCACAGGGCGGAGCTATATGAACTTTTCAAACGACCATGGCCGGGACGTCTACGAAGGCGGGGATGCCTGGTACGCAGCCTATACCCGACACCAGCATGAGAAAGCCGTCGCAAAAGTTTTGCGGTGTAAGGGATTTGACGCCTTTCTCCCGCTTTACGGAACTGCCCACCGATGGAAGGATCGCACGAAGAAGCTCTCCCTTCCGCTATTCCCTTGTTATGTATTTCTCAAACTGAAAACGGCGCTTGAGCGCCGGCTCGACATCATGACAACGCCCGGGATACATATGGTTGTGTCAACCGCAGGTCAGCCCACCGCTATTCCCACAGTCGAGATCTACGCCATCCGTCGCGCTGTCGAAAGCGGCAGCGGCATCGAACCGCATCCTCTTTTAAAATGTGGTGAGCGGGTGAGGGTCAAATGTGGTCCTCTTGCGGGCATCGAGGGAATTTTGACGCGTAAAAAGAATCTTTATCGACTGGTCCTTTCCGTAGAAATGTTGGGCAAGGCAGCTGCCGTAGAAGTTGATGGACTCCAGGTGGAGCGACTGAGCGGGGATCCGCGAAGGCTCTCCGTGCCTTACCCTCGGCCACCTTTACGCAAGACTGATTACTGAATCGCCCTACAGGAGCATGCTGTGAGACTGATGTCCTTCGTATTTGCGGTCCTGTGGGCCGCAATCACTTGCTGTGCGCAGACGCCGGAGCGGGCGTTTGACTCGGAGCAAGCCCTTAGCACCTATGCGCTCGGGCCGGGCGATCAGGTGACTGTGTCTGTGCTCGACCTAGACGAAATGGGCAAAGAGTCTTACCGCATTGACATGCGCGGCAATCTAACTTTGCCTCTTGTGGGATCAATACCTGTCGCCGGGCTTACCGTCGAGCAGATGGCGGATGTGATCCGCGAGCGTTTGGGCAAATATCTAAAGAATCCGGACGTAACGGTCAGGTTGTTGGAGATGCGGAGTCAACCGGTGAGCGTGCTTGGCGAAGTGCGTAATCCAGGTGTGATCCAGCTGATGGGACAAAAGAATCTTTTCGAAATCCTGAGTTTGGCAGGGGGGTTGAACCCAGAGGCGGGGTATGTAATTCGGATTACCCGCGAGAAGCAATGGGGAAGGATTCCATTGCCAGACGCGAAACTCGATGAGACAGGCGATTTCTGGATCGCCGAGGTTAGCGTGAAAGAGATTCTAGATGGCACGTCGCCCGGAACAAATATCCAAGTGAAGCCCAATGATGTGATCACCATCCCCAAAGGAGAAATCGTCTACGTGCTTGGGGCAGTGAAGAAGAACGGCGGCTTTGTTTTAGCTGGAAGGGAGAAAGTGACAGTGTTGCAAGCTCTTGCGATGGCAGAAGGACTGGATCGATTCGCTAGCACTGGTGGTACGAAAATCATCCGGAAGACAAACGATGCCAACAAGCCGATTGAAATCCGCATCGACTTAAAAAAACTTTTGCAAGGAAAAGCCACAGATATCGCGTTGACTAGTGACGATATCCTATTTGTGCCCCAGAGTGGAACTAAACAAGCCGTCGCTCGGACGTTAGAGGCCGGCATCAACATCGGCTCAGGTATTGCGATCTGGAGGCCATAACTCATGGCTGACGAAGACAACAAGATCATCCCGGTTAAGATCATTCCAGTTGACGGCAGCGAACCTGAAGATAAATTAGCAAAACCAGCCTTCAACGAGCCGGTTACACGCCGCTTTGACTCGGACCCAGGTCAAGGGAACGATCGCGCGATCGACAGGGGGGAGGACGATGGCATTGGCCTTCTCGAATACTGGCGGCTGCTACGTCGGCGCCAAGGCATGTTGATCCTGGCGGTCTGTCTAGGACTGCTGGCGGCCGTGCTGGTGACCCTGCCTCAGACACCCGTCTATCAGGCGAAGACTTCCATCGAACTTCTCAACCTAAATGAAAACTTCATGAACATGAAGGATGTCGAGCAGGCGGGCGACGAAGTGGGTTACAACTTGAATACAGATATCCAGACGCAAATTAAGATAATTCAAAGCGATATGCTCCTGGACCGCGTTCTCAGCGAGATGAAAGGGGCCAGCCCCGATCCACCAGTCGATTCGAAAATGACCGTCTGGCCCAAACTTTTAAACCTGTCGATGCTGGCGCTGCCGAACAGTGACGACAATGGGCTTAAGAAGTTAAAGAAAGAGCTAACGGTTCGGTCGGTGGGACAGACACGGATTATCGAGGTGATGGCGGGCTCGACGAATCCGAAGATTGCGGCGGAATTCGCGAACCGCCTCGTTCAGGATTACATCGAAGAAAATGTCCAGTCACACTGGGAGATGACCCAAAAGACCGGGGACTTCCTCACGAAGCAGATTGACGATATGCGAGCCAAGCTAGAGAGGAGCGAAGACCTGATGCAGGCGTATGCCCGCCAGAACGATCTGGTGTTCACCGACGAGAAGACAAACGTGAGCGACGTGCAACTGAAAGACCTGCAGGACGAGTTGATCAAGGCACAGGCCAATCGCGTGGAAAAGCAAAGCAGGTGGGAAATGGCGAGCACGGCGGCGCCCGAGACTCTGCCCGATGTGTTAAATGACTCTACACTCCGACAGTATCAAGAGAAACTTGCCGACCTCAGGCGGGAGACTGCGGACCTGGAAGAAGCGTTCACACCGGACTACCCCAAAGTAAAACGTCTCTCTGCACAGATCGACGCAGTCGAGCACAGCCTCGAATTACAGCGGGACAACATTCTTAACCAGATCAAGAATGAATACAACTCGGCGATGCGACGCGAAATTTTGGTCCAGGCTAATTATCGCAAGCAGTCGAGCGTCGTCAGCGATCAGTCTCAGAGGGCGATTCAGTACAACATTCTAAAGCGCGAAGTCGACACGAACCGCCAGCTTTACGAAAGCATGCTCCAGCACGTCAAGGAGGCCAGTGTGGCGGGCGCGCTCCGAGCGAGCAACATTCGGGTCATCGATCTCGCCAAGGTCCCCAAGTTTCCCTACAAGCCGGAGTTGTGGCTGAACGCTTTGCTTGGCTTACTAGGGGGCACTTTTTTCGGCGTTGCGTACATCGTGATGACCGAGAAGGCCGATCGAATGTTACAAGAGCCTTCCGATATCAGCTTTTATCTCGGCGTACCTGAATTAGGGGTTATTCCTGCGGAGAGTTCCTTTAAACCATCAAGCAGGAAATTTCTGCCAACCGGGAAAAGCCATCGAAAGACGAATGGAGCGGCTCCGAAGGAGCTCAATCTGACTTCGAGTCTGCCACAGTGTCTGGAACTTGTGACGTGGCAGGCGAAGCAGGGCCTGATGGCGGAAAGTTTCCGGGCAACGCTTACCAGCATTTTATTCACAGGACAGAATGGGAATCGGCCGAAAATCCTCGCCGTGACCTCGCCCAACGCCGGCGAAGGCAAGACCACCGTGACGATGAACCTGGCCATCGCACTTGCGGAGACCGGACAGCGCGTCCTTCTGATCGATGCCGACATGCGGAAGCCCCGAGTCCACACGCTTTTCGGATTAGACAACAGCAAAGGTTTTACCAGCATTCTCCAGAACGGTTTCCAAGGAAAGCAACCGGCTCCAAATAACGACGCGGAAACGCTGTGCCAACCAACAGTAGTACCCGGTTTATTCGTGCTTACGGCAGGGCCAAGCGTCTCCGGGCCAACGAATCTGCTCTATGCCAAGCATTTGCCAAGCTACCTGCAAAAATACACGGAATCATTCGACATGGTTCTGCTGGACACTCCACCGATGATGACGATTCCCGACGCGCGCTTGATCGGAAAAATGGCCAGCGCCATCCTGTTGGTAGTAAGAGCGAAGAAGACGACGCGCGATGCTGCGGTCGCGGCTCGCATGCGCCTGAAAGAAGACGGAATTAAAATTCTGGGCACAATCTTGAACGACTGGAACCCCAAACACAGCCGCGGCGGGTACTACGGATATTACGATAGCTATTCCCGCTACTATACGAAGTACTACGGCCATCATGGCAACGGGAATTGAAAAATAGGCACTGCGACGAATCGGCCATGATATGACGTACTTCGGGGAAGCAAAAAACCGGGTTCTGAAATTTCTGCCTGCGGACTCCCTTCGGGGTCGATTTGCCAGAGGCGCTGTTTGGTCCCTCATTGGCGCGGTCATCTCGCAGGGAGCCAATCTGGCGGCATCTGTCATCACCGCTAGGCTCTTGGGCCGCGAGCAGTTTGGCGAGTACGGCATGATCCAGAGCACGGTCGGAATGTTTGGCGTGTTTGCAGGAATGGGGCTTGGCTTGACCGCGACGAAGTATGTGGCGGAGCTTCGCGTGACGAACCCGGACCGCGCCGGCCGCATCATCGCACTCAGCACGGCTGTCGCGTTAGCAACTGCGGCCACTGCCGTCGTGGCGCTTTTTGCTGTGGCTCCATGGCTGGCAGCACGCACATTAAACGCTCCTCACCTTTCCGCGGAGTTGCGTATTGCGGCGGGCGTGCTGTTTCTGAATGCCCTCAACGGCACACAGACGGGAGCACTAGCCGGTTTCGAAGCATTCCGCACCATCGCTCGCGTCAACTTGATTCGAGGTCTGGTTACGTTCCCGCTCGCCGTTGCCGGTGTTCTGATGTGGCACCTACGCGGAGCGGTCGCGGCGCTGGTGGCTGCCGCTGCTGTGGGATGGGTCTTCAATCACATCGCGATTCGCGCCGAATGCAGAAGGAATGGGGTTCCGGTGCGCTGGGAGAGATTCTGGGCCGACCGCGCCATCCTGTGGAAGTTCTCTCTCCCCGCGTTTCTGGCCGGCGGCATGGTAAGCCCGGCGATCTGGGTGGCGAGTTCGATTCTGGTAAACCAGCCCCACGGCTATGCGGAGATGGGCATTTTTAGCGCCGCAAACCAGTGGCGGATGGCAGTTGCGTTTCTGCCTTCGCTGCTCTCACAACCGCTGCTTTCCATGCTGTCCAATGTGGGCGCGGGGGACTTGGGATCGTTCCGGAAGCTTCTGCGCGCGAATCTTTTGCTCAGTCTTGCGCTTAGTGTGTGCATCGCTGCGCCGATTGTCGTTTGCTCTACTTGGATCATGAAAGCATACGGGCGGGATTTCCTGGCCGGCAGGCCGGTCCTGATCCTCTTGCTCCTCGCAACTGTGGTCAGTTCCACGGCAGCAGTGGTCGGCCAAGCGATTGCCAGTCTAGACAGGATGTGGTGGAGCCTCAGCCTCAACTCCGTTTGGGCGCTCGTGTTGCTGGCGAGTGCAGTTCTGCTGGTGCCGCGGTACGGCGCCCTGGGTTTGGCCGGGGCATTCCTTGCTTCGTATTCAGTGCACGGTCTCACCGTCAGTACGTACTTCCAAGTCCACTTCGCCAACCGCTCGGTTCGTTCCCTACGCGCTATGTGCGGTCCTTCTGAGGCTTCCATCGCGGAAAATGACTAGCTTCGTTGACGCCTGCCTGCCCGTTCTACGAGCTTTTGGGCGACCTATCCGCTGGAGCTATCGGGCTCTTCGCACCCTTCCGCTGGGCCGCGTGCCCCACTGGCGATCTGTAGGCGGAAAGTTCTGCATGCAAATTGATCCCAAGGACTGGATGGACTGCGCGTTCTATCTTGGCACTTACGAGCAATCCTTGGTCCAGCTGATCGCCGCCACGGTTCGGCCCGGGGACGTTTGCATCGATGTGGGGGCACAAAAAGGGTTCGTGACGCTTCACCTGGCGAAAGCTGTCGGTGCAGGAGGGCAGGTGATCGCCTTTGAACCAGATCCGCGGGCCATGGAAGCGCTGAGATTGAACGTACAACGCAACGGATTTGAACAGGTGAAGCTCTATTCCTGTGCCCTCGGGGACTCCAATGCTTCTTGCAAGTTTGCGCTATCCCACCAACTTGGTTGGTCGAGCAGATTTCCGAACGACCTCGCGAAGCCTACTGTCGAGTCAACGATTTCAGTCCGGACACGCCGTCTGGACGACATTGTGGCAGAGACCGGCATTGTGCCAGATACGGGTCGCATTTCCTTCATCAAGATCGATGCTGAGGGATCAGAGCCGCTCGTTCTCCGGGGCGCACAGGAAACGCTCAAGCGTTTTCGGCCTACAGTTCATATCGAAGTCAATAAGTCATCACTTTTCGCTGGCGGCTTTTCCGCGGAGTCCATTGAGTCCCTTCTTCGTCCGCTCGACTATCGTTTGTACATTGTTCGCTGGCGTCGGACAGGATTGCTACAGCGGCGGCTCTCCATGATTCCAGCCCCGTCTCTCATATCTGGCGTCGGAAGCTTCGAAGACGTGCTCGCCGTCAGTTCGCCCCATCAGCCCCCTGCTTATGGGGAAGCTAAGGCTGACCGCAGCGCATCTCCAGATGCTAATGGTTCATTTCCACACGCAAAGGACATCCTCTTCTAAGCGCTATGAAGCCCACATTCGCCATAGTCGTGTCCTCCTATCTGAGCCGCGACTGCCAGCGTGCAGCTAGCGGCGGGCGGCCACGCATTGTGCGCGATCTGGCACGGTATTTCGCCGCCCAAGACTACGACGTTACGATTATTCAGCGCGGCAAACAGACAGCCCGCATGCCGCTCGAGCCGAACATCAGCGTTAGGACCGTTAGAACACCTTCCAGAGCTTGGGGCGATTTTCTCTTCGCGCGCCTTATCCGTGAGGAGGTGCGAAGCGCGACAGTCTGCTGCTATGCATCACCCGAGGATGGTTTCCCATTCGAATCGCCGAACGCCTTTGCCATTCAGCACGGCGTGTGGTGGGATAGCCCGCAGTATTCAAGCTTTAAGAGGCATTTGATACAAGCGGTGCAGCAACTGCGGAACGGCGCCATGTGTCGTCGGACAAAAGCGGTGATTTGTGTCGACTCAAACTTCGCCAACATACTACGGTTAGGCGGTCCGGAAGGTCACCGGCTAGCTTCGAAGTGCCTATACCTGCCCAACTATGTGGATTTGAACGCCTTCCCGGCCCCACCGCCCGGACGGCTACTCCAACGATTTCGATCGCGCAAGCTGCTTTTTCTGCGGCGGCTGGAGGCACCACGAGGTGCCCGTTTCTTTGTCGAGGTTTGCAAAATACTGCGCGAAGATGGAGTGAAATATACGGCCGAGTTGTGTGGTTGGGGCAGCGAGCGTGAGACGATTGAATCCTTGATCGTTACATACGGCCTAGAATCGCACATCCGGCTGTCAGAGGGCACCTTGGAGGATGTCGCTGACGTGGCGGACACCGCAACTATTTCGGTGGTTCCTTCGCTGTGGTCAGAGGGCACAAGCCTAAGTGCAATTGAATCGATCGCGCAAGGAATACCGGTAGTCGCTAGCGATGTAGGTGGCCTGCCGAATGCTGTGCTTTCGGGTTTCAACGGTTACATCTGTCCCGGCATCGCAAGAGAGTTCGCCGTTCGTATCCGCGAACTGCTCGAAAACGAAGACGAGTACCTCCGGCTGGCGCACAACTGCCTGATGTTGCGCGATGTTTTCTCATTTGAACGATGGACAGCAGAATTGACAAGGCACCTGGCCGAGCGGGGCATCATTCCTATGGTGCTGGATGGCCGCACATCTGCCGTATCAATTTAGAATCCTAAAATAACGTGCCCACACTTGAGATTTGCTCCATCCTTGCTGTTGCCACTCTGTGGTTTTGCGCCGCTTTGCGACCGGCCACCTTCGTGACGCTCCTGTTTGCGGCGGCACCGTGGGTGGGCTTATTCGTTCAGTATGGCTACCAACTGGATATTCACAAGATCGGTTTGCTTCTATTGCCCGTACTTTTTCTCAGTTGCATAGCACAAGGCCTGAGGCTACGGGTGAACAAAATACCCTGGCCGCTGATCGCGTTAGTCGGATATGCGTGCTTACTCACAATCTGGCAGTTGTGGTCTTCGGAAGTGCTGGCGTTCGAGTCAGTGTCTGCTAGCCCATTTAAAGAAACAATGATGGCCAGTGGATCACTCTTCGTGCTTCGCGCTCTTAGTTTTCTTGCCGTCGCCAGCATATGCCTCACGCCGCGGCGTCGCAACCGTTGTGCATCGGCTTACGTCGGTTCCGTACTTGTGCTTGCCCTGTTTGGCATCGCACAGGAGCTTGCATATGTTTTCTATGGCAACTTTCTGACCTACATAATGCGGGATGGCATATTTGGCAGCTTTCATGAGACGGCAGGAACCGTTGACGTGGCCGGTATGACTCTTATGCGAGTCTACTCCTTTTCCCGCGAGCCTAAGGACCTCGCATTATTCTGTCTGCCCGCCATCGCTCTGCTAATCGCGCAAATATCGACCAGTAAGACAGGATCGCGACGCAAATTTGCGAGTTTTGAGCTGCTCGTAATTATGGTTGCAGGAATTCTAACGTTTTCGTCGGCATTTTTTATTATATTGCCGTTTATCGTACTTACAACGTTGGCGCTACGCCTGAAACTTCGGGGATCAATATCGTCGGTTAGGCAGTTGCGATGGATGTGGGCACTTGCCCTTGTCCTTCCGCTGCTCGTAGCTGGCAGTCACGAGCGTGTGTCGCAGCGTTTTACTTCATGGGGCGACCTCTTGCAGGAATCGCGGGAGAGGCCAGCAGTGGCGTTCATGGCTGATAACACCCCGAGGTGGTTTGCGGGCTTTGGCGTAGGCAGTCAGACTTTTTATCTCCCATCCTACATGCCAGAAGAATTTTCCACAGTGATCTATCAGGTCGGTGGAACAGTGGGCGTTGAATCCTTCTTTTTGGCGGTGCTTTTGGATCTCGGATTGATAGGCGCATTTCTTCTGCTTGCGGCCGTCGTGTGTCTGCTCAAGAAGAGCGGCGACCGAGCGTCGTTCCCGTTTCGAGCGGCGTTCGTGGCGACGTTACTGGCCGGAATTGCTTTGCAAATAGATCTAAGAAACGGCATCTTGTGGCTCTTTGCAGGGCTGCTGTTGGCAGCTATCACGGACCGTAGCGACTCAACACACGGTTTGCTCGCAATGGGCAGATCAAAAGGATGCAGATTCCCGGCAATCCGCATGCCAGCCGACCGCACAGCCTAATGGCCACGATACGTCCGCCCGAAAGTTATGAAAGCACGCATTACTGGCGGCGGCAGCTTCATCGGGTCCAGCCTGATCAAGCACCACTATGCCGAGGATTCATCCGCATGAAACTAATTCTCGCGCTGGCGCTGGCCTTTGCGGCGGTGAACGGGGCATGGGCGGAAGACTTTGTCTTCGAGACGCAAGCGACGCGGCTGGTGATCCGGCCGGATGGCATGGCGAGTAGCCTGATAGAGAAGCAGAACGGGAAGGAACGGTTGCGTCCGGAGGGCGTGCCGTTTGCGGCAGTCATGAAAGGTGGACAGCTGTTCCCCGCTTCGGCGGCCGAGCGGCGCGGCGACGTGTTGCATGTGACGTTCGGGACGTCGGGCGTCGATGCGGAATACCGCATCACTCCGCTGGCGGAGTACATCGTCGTTGAACTGACGGTGTTCCACGGAGACGGCATCGAGGAAATTCGGCTGATGCAGCTCAATGTCTCACTGGCAAATGCAGGCGGGGTGCTGGGCGTACGGTGGGACGACGAATTCGCTGTGTGTCTTATGGGGCTCAGCCCGCAGGTGGATACCAGGAATGCGGGCCAAGTAATGCTGGCATCGGTCTATCCGGGATTCTCGATGCAGGGCGAACGAGTCGCGATCATCGCTGCACCCACTCCGCGGTTCCTGGAGGTGGTCCGGAAAGTGGAGCAGGATTTCCGGCTTCCCTCTCCAACACTCAACGGCACGTTGGCCAAACTTTCCGAGGATGTACGTACCAGCTATCTGTTTACCGACCTGACTGAAGCCAACGCCGACGAGACGATTCGATACGCGAAACTGGGCGGGTTCCGCTACATCCTCGTGTATAGCGGAACCTGGTCTGCGTCGCTGGGCTCCTATCCGATCAATACGCGGAACTTCCCCCATGGTGAGGAGGGGCTCAAAGCGGTGATCGACAAATGCCACGCGGCGGGACTGAAAGTCGGCATGCACATGCTGACTAGTTTCGTAGGAAAGAACGATCCGCTGGTGCGGCCGAAGCCAAGTCCCTGGCTGCTCAAGGATGACGAGGCGACGGTTGCGACGGATGTGAGCGAGACGGTGACGGAACTGGCAGCGGCATCGGCTCTGGCCGGATTTCTGGTGGAGGATGGTTACGGCCCGGCAAACGACATCCTGATCGACGACGAGATCATTCACTATGGCCAAATCAACGGTGCAAAGTTTGTCCAGTGCGTGCGCGGGTTTGCGGGGACGAAGCCTGCGCCACACAAAACCGGTGCGAAGATCTACCACCTCGCCGAGCGTGACGGCTCGTACCTGGCAGACCTGAAAACTCCCCTGAAGGACGCCATTTCAGACCGCGTGGCTGAAGTCATCAATCGCTGCGGGTTCGACATGATCTATTTTGATGGCGGGGAAGTCAATAGCGCGAACGGACCGGGCTGGTATTGGATGGGCCCGCAGCAACTGCAGATCTGGGAGAAGTCGAAGCGCGAACTGCTGGTGCAGGGCTCCGGGATGACGGGCTGGACGTGGCACATTTTTTCCCGGGGCACTTGCGATGATTACTCGGCGGTGGCGGTTAAGCAATACCTCGATTACCACAAGATCGCCGATGCTTGGCGAGAATATCACAATAATTTTCTGCCGGCGGAGCTTGGCTGGGTGGGGTTCCTCCAAGATACGCCGGATCACCCCGCAACTACACCGGACGAATTGGAATATTACGCGACGCGCATGCTGGCGCTGGACTCAGCAGTGTCTCTTGAAACGAACTCGAATGCGCTGAAGGCGAACGGCCGCACCGAGGAGATGCTGAAACTGCTCGGCGAGTATGAGCAATTACGGCTCAGCGGCGCGGTGCCCAAGGCTGTGCGCCAACAGCTCTCAGCAGGCGAGTGGCACATGACGCGGCCCAGCGAGTTTCATCCGATCCGTTACGATGCGCGACGGGTGGCCATTCCCGGGGAAATCACTTTGAAAAACGATTTCAGTGAGCAGCCGCTGAAGTTCCGGCTGAAGATGGCGCCAGTGCTGGCTGCAAGCGGCGATACATCCAACATCACCTTGCTACGCGCAGAGCCGCCGGTTGAAATCCAGCCGTCGGACAATAAGGCTACCCTACCGGGCTCGCTAGTCGAGCATTTCGAGTTTACAAAAGCAGTACAAGATCAGCGCAGCGTGTTCATAGTTGGGCCGAGAGCAGCGGATGACCTGACCCCGGGCAAGCCGCTCGACCTGACGAAGCACCGCGCGCTGGCGGTGCGGCTTGACGTCGAGGGGCTGGCGACAGGTTCGGGCGATACACCCGTTCTGAACATACAACTGGAAGCTGGCGGGAGAGGGTATCTGGATTACTACGTCAACGTGGATTTTAGCGGCACTAAGACAGTCATCCTGACAGAGCCTGGCACAAACAGGACGCTGGCCGAATTCCGGCCGGCATACGCGAACTATCCCTTCAAGGCGGCGATGGGCGGCTTCAACTACGGGAACGTGGTTGCTCTGAACCTGCGCTGGATGCGTTACCCCAAAGGGAGCGGGGTGCGTTGCCGGATCAGCTTAGTGGAGGCACTAGAGGAGCGGAACAGCACCCTAAGAGATGTTGAGATCTCGGCAGGCTCGTCGAGCATCACTATTCCCGCGGAGATGAAGACCGGAGATTACGCCGAATATTGGGGAGATGAAACGATTCGTGTCTTCGACCGGAATGGTATTTTGCTCTCGACCTCCAACATCAAGCCCGGGCCGGTACTTAGGACCGGCGAGAACAAGCTAACGGTGAAGGCAGAGGGATCAGGGAATGTCGTGCTTACCGTGATCACGCTAGGAAAGTGATCGGCTGCGAAGCCACCCTACCGGTTATCGTCTCTGACCCGGGTCCATGGGCCACTGGCCCTCCGGCTTGGTTGCGCAGGACGCGGCTGTCTCCCATGACGTCATTTTGAATAGAGGAATGCAGATCAGACCCGAAGGACTGGCGCGCAAAGGGAGCGTTGTCTCGGTGGGGGTGAACCTGGTACCCCAAAGCGGCGGCACCTTTCGAACGGTTTTGGGCTTCTATAAGGCGCTAACATCGAAAGATTGGGCGGTTCAGATCTACAATTTTTCGAAGTACCGGGCAGAAGATCTCCCCGAAGGGTCGAGGACCTTCTCGACGACGCGCGTTCCTGTGGGGCGCGCATATCAGTGGTCCCACCATATGTATGGCAAAACCATGACGTCGGCCATTCGAAACGCCGATTTGGTGCTGATTCATGGCATTTATGTGCACCCGCTGCTCCACGTAGCGCGGATGGCAATGAAGCTCGGGATTCCCTATATCCTTGTGCCTCACGGATCGCTGGATCCGTATTCTCTGATGCACCACCGGTGGCGGAAGAGAGTCTGGCTATCGTTGTATCGTGACGTACTGTTCGCGCGGGCTAACGCGGTGTTATATGCGTCTGAAGTCGAGAGAGATAGATCCGCGGCGTCGGGTATTGAACGGCGGGTAGAGTGCATCCCTTGGACCGTCGTTGCCAAGTCTGCTGCGGAAAAGGCGACCGCGCAAGAAACCATCAGGCTGCGGCATGGCCTACGCCGCGATCAGCAAATTGCGCTGTTCTGTGCAAGGATCGCCAGAGTCAAGAGGTTGGCGGAAACGATTCGGGCTTTCCTGCGAGAGGCGCCTCGCCATTGGGTTCTGCTATGCGTCGGTCCAGCTACTTCCGAGGTTGACATGGATGAAATTCGGACCTTGTGTGCAGGTTCCGGAGGCCGGTGCATTTACGTGGGGCCGATGTTTGGACAGGCGATCAAAGACTACTATGCCGCAGCCGATCTGCTGGTGCTGCTCTCGCACTCCGAGAACTTTGGGCACAGCGCCGGAGAGGCGCTCGCGCAAGGTGTTCCGGTAGTGCTATCGCCTGGTGTGGGGCTGGCGGGCTACGTGCAGCGCTACGGCGGAGGATTCGTAGCCGGTGGAGAGTCCTTTGAGGATATGTGTCGCGCTCTCCGTACAGGAGTTAACTGTAGTGCAGAGGAATTACGAGGATTCGGTGAGACGGGCAGGAAATGGGTGGAGCGAGAACTGAACCCCGCTGCCTTCGCCGAGAGAATTGACGCCCTGTGCATGTCGGTTTGTGAAGAAGCGCGTGAGACGTCTGGCCGGCCTGCAGAGGTTATGACGGCACGGAGGTCATCATGAATGCAGCAGAGTTCGGGCTGGGGAAGTATCCAGATCGGCGCGTTGTGGGGCATTCCGAGGCGCGGCTTGTCCCAGGGGACTGCGTGGTTTGCAACAGTCAAGCAAGCGGCAGAAGTTTCCACGAAGAAGGCCCATATAAGATGGTGGAGTGCATAAGCTGTGGTCACATCTACACCTTTCCGAGGCCACCGCAAGCCGCAGTTGACGAGCGGTATCGAACATCCGGGAACTGGATCAGCAGTTCGGATTCCTTGTTGGCCGCAGGCGTAGACTCCCGATACTCCTTTTTGCTCACTTTGTTGAAGCGAACGGTCCCCCCACCCGCAGCCATCCTGGATGTGGCTGCTCGACCGGAAAGTTCCTATCAATGGCTAGAGACTGCAGTTATGACTGCTACGGCGTTGAGCCAGGAACGGATGCGAAGTTCGCAGCACGCCTACTCGGCGCGGATCACGTGTATCGCGAAATCTATACGCAGCCGGTCGACCGGGCTATCGACATAGTCTCTCTGCTTGAGGTTATGGAGCACGTCCCTGATCCCCGTGCGACAGTCCTGACGATTGCAAGTCAATTGCGACCGGGTGGATACTTTCTGGCCAGAGTGCCCGGCCAGGCGTTTGCTCGCCTCAAGATATGGCCCGCCAGACGACTTGGAATCAAATCATTCTTCACCCCGCTCATCTTGGGAGCGGGGAATCACCTGCACTACTTTTCATTATCAGGGTTGCGAACGCTCGTGCAAGGAGCCGGTTTTGAAGTCGTAGCCTGCGGAGCCATGCCAGCCGACTACGCGTATCTGGCAACGCGTTACTCACCCATGCTCAAGAAGTGCTGGAGCTTTATCGCCAGGATCGGGGGCCTCATTAGCATGGAGCCCTTGTTTTCAAATATCTGGATCATATGCCGAAAGAGCACCACTCCTCTAGAGACTATATGAAGCAGGTCGTGGAAAACTATAACTCGGGAGCCGTGGAACTGGCGGACGCGCCCAGCCCGCTGGTGCGTGCGGGTTTTGTGCTGGTCCGGTGCCTCCACTCCCTGATCAGCGTTGGCACTGAGCGCGCCATGATCGAGGTGGGCAGCAAGAGCCTAATCGGTAAGGCGCTTGCGCGGCCAGATTGGGTTAAACAGGTCGTTGACAAGGTCAAAAGCGACGGGCTGCTGGAGACTTGGCGCCAAGCGCGTGCACGCCTGGATACGCCGGTTCCTCTGGGCTATTCCGCAGCGGGCGTTGTGATCGAAGTCGGTTCCGGTGTGTCGGGCTTCTCCGCTGGAGACCGCGTAGCGTGCGCGGGGAATCCTTATGCTGCCCACGCAGAGGTTCTATGCGTGCCCAAGAACCTCTGCGTACCAATTCCGGACGGAGTCTCGTTCGAGGACGCCAGCTATGTGATGCTCGGCGCGATCGCGCTGAACGCGGTGCGCCTGACCAAGCCGCAACTTGGCGAGCGCGTGGCGGTGATTGGTTTGGGGCTGCTCGGGTTGCTCGGCGTCCAGATACTGCGGGCGGCTGGTTGCCGCGTGATTGGTATTGATGTCTCGGCGGATAAGGTGGAGCTGGCGCGGACCCTCGGGGCAATGGACGCGGTCCTCGCCGATCAGGCCATCGGAGCCGTAGCTGCGTTTACTGGCAATCAGGGTGTCGATTCCACGCTCGTCTTTGCGAGCTCGGACAGCAGCGACCCAGTCGAGCAAGCCGCGGAAATTACGCGCGAGCGGGGCACGGTTGTGATCCCTGGATTGGTAAAGCTCGAACTGCCGCGAAAGACGTTCTTTGAGAAAGAACTGCATTTGGTCGTGCCGCACGCCGGAGGGCCCGGCGGCGGCGATTCTAGATACGAAGGCCGAGGATACGACTTCCCACTGCCGTTGGTCCGGTGGACGGAAGGGCGCAACCTCACGGCGTTTCTTGAACTGGTGGCGGATGGGCGTGTGCGCGTGGCGCCCCTGACTACGCACAGATTCCCGATTGAGAAGGCTCTCGATGCATACCAGCTCCTGAAAGGCGAGGTCCAAGACGAGCGCCCGCCGATCGGCATTGCTCTCGCCTATCCGCAAGAGTCCCAGCCCGTCGCGTCCAGAGTCCTCTATCTCAAAGGCGATGCGAGGACAGCGACCGGAGATGGGAAGGTCGGCGTCGGGCTCATTGGTTCGGGTCTGTTCAACAAAGGCGTTTTCCTCCCGGCGCTCAAGGGTTTGGACACTCTCGATTTGCGCGGTGTAGCGACGGCCTCGGGGACCAGTGCGCGCCATGCGGCCGAGAGAGCGGGCTTCGCGTATTGCACGACGGATTACCGGGAGATCATCGCTGACAGCTCGGTTCATGCGGTCCTGATCACCACGCGCCACGATCTTCACGCCAGGATGACAGCGGAAGCGTTGGAAGCCGGGAAACACGTGTTCGTCGAGAAGCCGTTGGCGCTGAACGAAGAAGAACTTCGCCGCGTGCTGAAGGCGTGGCGCGGAGCCGGAGACCGAATTCTGATGGTCGGATTCAACCGGCGGTTTGCCCCGGCGACGAGATACCTGACCGAGCGTTTGGGCAAGGGCACGGCGGTGGTCCACTGCACTGTGAACGCTGGGGCAGTTCCAGCAAATAGTTGGGTGCAGGATGAAGCCGAAGGTGGCGGAAGGATCGTGGGCGAGGTCTGTCACTTTGTGGATCTCATCCAAGCTTTGAGCGGGGGTTTGACGTGCTCCGTGTCGGTTGTCGCGATGCGGGAGAACTCGGAGCAGCAGATGCAGGATACCGTGGCGATCGCACTGGAGCTTGACAACGGCTCGATCGGGTCGATCGTTTACGCAGCCAATGGCGACAAGGCGTTCCCGCGCGAGCGTGTCGAGGTATTCCGGGCGGGGGCTGTGGGTACAATCGAGAACTTCCGCAGTTACAATGTGACGCAGGGCGGCAAGACCCACCGAAAGAAGGCCTTTTCGCTCGATAGAGGTCATGCTGCCGAGTTGGCGGTCTTCTTCTCGGCAGTCCGGACCGGGACACAGCCTGTGTCCGTGGAAGATTACGCCGCCACCACTTTGGCAACCTTTCGCGTCCAGCAGGCGCTACGAGAGAAAGCCCTCGTGCGCGTCGAGTCCGTTTCGGAAATCCTGGCGCAAGCGGCGTCTTCGGACTGAAGCGCTTACGCAACCACAAGCAAGTAGAACGTGCACATCCTATTCCTCAGCAATTACTGGCCACCCGAAATTGGAGCGTCCTCGCATCTGACGTTTGAGATGGGAGAGACCCTGGTGCAGTTCGGCCATAGAGTCACGGTAGTGACGGGATTCCCCTCCTACAATGTCAAGGCATTGCCTGCACAGTACCGCGGGCGCCGTTTATACGACGAGCAAATGGCGGGCATGCGGGTGCTGCGCGTGGCGGTGCCCAACACGAGTCGTGGGTCGAAGATGAAACGCGGACTCGGGCACTTGATGGTTGCGCCGCTCTATGCATTGCGGGCACTCGGTGTCCGGGAAGTTGACCTGGTGTACACCATTTCTCCTCCACTTCCCATGGCGCTCTCAGCCTGGGCCACGGCGAGGCGACTCGGTGTGCCGTACTGCCTGGGAGTTCAAGACCTGTTCCCACGGAGCGCTATCGACCTCGGACTCATGCGTAACAGGACAGCCGTCCGCTTCTTCGAAGCAATGGAACGATTCGCCTACCGGAAAGCGGGCGCGGTGACAGTCCACTCCACCGGCAATCGAGAGCATGTGGTAGCAAAGGGAGACAATCCCGCCCGGGTACACGTGGTGCCCAATTGGGTGGATACAGCTTTCATCCGACCCGGTGACCGGCTGAACGCGTTTCGACAGGCTGTTGGGCTGAACGGAGAATTCATCGTCTTATTTGCCGGGACAATGGGATGGTCGCAGGGACTCGTCGTAGTGGTGGAGGCAGCGCGTTTTCTTGCTATGGAATCGGAACTGGTATTCCTGCTGGTGGGCGACGGGGCGGATCGGGCGAATGTCGAAGCTATGGCGTCCGGGCTGCCAAACATACGTTTTCTTCCGATGCAGCCAAAGGAACGGTATCCATCTGTGCTGGCTGCCGCCGACGCTTGCCTGGTGACTCTTCGCCCTGAAGTCGCTACGCCGGTGGTGCCATCAAAACTGCTCACCATCATGGCGGCCGGACGGCCGGTGTTGGCGAGCATGCCCCTCGCCGGTGATGCGCCGCGAATCATCGAAGAGTCGGGAGCGGGAATCGCCTGTGAAGCAGGCGACGCGCGCAGCTTGGCCGACGCTGTCCTGTATTTGAAGAAGAACCGCGACGCAGCCGTCGGAATGGCGAAGAACGGCAGACATTTTGCTGAACAGCACTTTTCACGGGAAGCGTGCGTTCGCGAATTCGAACGAGTCTTTGCGCAGACCGCAGCGAGCCGACAATGATACGAAGCTATCTAGAAGAATACGACAACAAGACGGTTCTAGTCACCGGCGGCGCCGGCGCAATTGGCAGCAATCTTACTCGGGCCTTAGCCGAACGCGGCGCGAAGGTCATCGTGATGGATGACCTGTCCTCGGCCGAGCCGTGGAACGTGCCGTCGTTGCCGAATGTGCTCTTCGTGGAAGGCGACATCCTCGACGAAATCAAGCTTAAGCGGGTGTTCTTCGAGCGGCCAAGGATCGTGTATCACCTAGCAGCGTTCTTCGCTAATCAGAACAGCGTCGATCATCCGGAAAAAGATTTGGCGGTGAACGGCATGGGAACACTCCGGCTGCTCGAATATTCGGTCTTCACCGAAGTCGAACGGTTTGTGTACGCCTCCTCCGGCTGCTCTATATACGGCAGCAGCGCTCCTCTACCTTTGCGGGAGGAGTTTATGTCCATGTACCTGAGTAGCCCCTACCAAGTCACCAAGATGCTAGGAGAACTCTACTGCAACTTCTTCCACCACCACTACGGGCTAAAGGTCGTAAAGCCACGGTTTTTTAATTCCTATGGCCCCGGTGAAGTTCCCGGACAGTACCGAAACGTCATCCCGAACTTCATCTACTGGGCGTTGAAGGGGCAACCGTTGCCGATCACAGGCGACGGCGAGGCGACGAGAGACTTCACCTACGTGGGCGATCTGGTAGATGGCCTGTTGCGCGCAGGTGTAATGGAAAGCGCTGTGGGCGAGGAGTTTAATCTAGCATCCGCGGTGGAAACCCGCGTCATCGATCTGGCCCACATGATCAACCGCATCACCGAAAACCCGGCCGGGATTCGCTTCGTGGACCGGCGCAAATGGGACACGAAGTCGCGGTTGCTGGCGTGCGTGGATCGAGCCAACGAGCTGATCGGGTACCGGCCGTCCGTTCCATTTGAAACCGGTCTGAACGATACCATTCGTTGGTTTCAAGAGAACTGGGAGAGGATCGAGGTCGCAGCGCGATTCGGCCCCGGAGCATCGGCGGCAGTGCCAAGAGCGGTGGCTGTACCGAAATGATTGATGCTCTCGTCGTATTCGGCACCAGGCCAGAGGCCATAAAGCTGGCCCCAGTAATTGCGGAACTGCAAACACGAAGCCGCGAGTTCCACACGCACATCTGTGTGACGGCGCAACACCGCCAGATGCTGGATCAAGTGCTCGATTGGTTCGGGATCACTCCTGACATCGACCTCGACCTGATGGAGGCGGACCAGAGCCTATGTTGCTTGGCAGGCAAGGTGATCTCGGGGATCAGCGAGGTGCTCGACCGGGTTCGTGCGGACGTGGTTCTAGTTCAAGGCGACACCACAACTACTATGGCGGCCGCGCTTGCCGCTAGTTATCGTGGCGTACCGGTAGGGCACGTGGAAGCGGGACTGCGGACCTACGATATGCGGAACCCATTTCCGGAGGAGTTGAATCGGCGAGTCGCCAGTGTGGCTGCCACCTATCACTTCGCGCCCACGGAACGAGCGACAAGAGCTCTGCTTGAGGAGCGAACCCCCTCGGGGAATATCCACATCACGGGCAACACCGTGATCGACGCTCTGGCAATGACACTCTCGCGCCCGGTTAACCTGGAGTTACCGTGTGACGGAAACGGTCGGGTCGTCCTAGTCACCGCTCACCGGCGTGAGAGCTTCGGTGGACCCTTTGAATCGATGTGTAGTGCGTTACGCCGGTTGGCCGAGCGCAATCCTGATGTTCAGATCGTTTACCCGGTCCACCTCAATCCAAACGTTCGGGAACCAGTGAACCGTATACTAGCTGGGCATCCGCGGATCCACCTCCTTGAGCCTCTGCGCTATGAACAATTTGTGCATCTGATGGCGCATGCGTATTTCATCCTGACGGATTCAGGCGGAATTCAGGAAGAGGCACCATTTCTGGGCAAGCCCACGCTTGTTATGCGCGAAACAACCGAGAGGCTGGAGGCTATCGAGGCTGGCACGGCGCGATTGGTGGGAACATCCGAAGAGAGAATTGTCGAATGGTGCGAGAGGCTGCTTGAGGACCGTTCCGAGTACGAAAGAATGGCCACGGCGGGCAGTCCGTTTGGAGACGGTAAGGCTTCGCGACGGATCGTTGATGTGTTGTTGGGCAAAGACCAAGTCGAGCCGTTCCGACCTGAAGAAATCACATGGCCCGCATCCGCGACCTCCTGATCGCCTCAGTACTGCTTCTGGTTTTCTTGCCAGTATTGTTATTGTGTGCGCTGGCGGTGCGATGGTCTTCTCCGGGGCCAGTGCTTTTCCTGCAACGCCGGTTGGGGCGTCATGGACTACCGTTTCGTCTAGTGAAATTCCGCAGCATGTACCACAACGCGCCGGATATTCGTAATACCGATGGATCGACGTACACTGGCGACGATAACCCCAGAGTCACGCGAGTGGGGCGCTTCCTTAGAAGAACCAGTTTGGACGAACTTCCGCAGCTGTTAAACGTCTTCCAGGACGACATGAGCCTTGTGGGTCCTCGACCGGACCAAGTGGACCAGCTTCGCTTCTACACAGAAACGGAGAAACGCAAGCTGAACGTTAAGCCCGGCATAACCGGTCTCGCCCAGGTCAGCGGACGTAACAACATCTCTTGGGAACGCCGGAAGGCTCTAGACGTCGAATACGTCAACCGCCAGTCCTTTTGGTTCGACTTCATCATACTCGCGAGGACCATCCCTTACGTGCTCCTGAGAAAAGACACGCATACCAATGCCCACAACTCAAACTCCGACGCAACCGCTTCGCATTGAAACTCTGACCGGAGTCGCCGAGTGGCGTAATATGCAATGGGACAGCGAGCAGTTTGGCATCCCTGCCGCCCGTCTGGACCTGCTTGAGGCTTCCGGATCCTACGCCGAAGCTCGCGCTCAGAAGCGTGATTTACTTGCGTCGGTGCTCCACGGATGCCGCGAAGCCGGCGTCCGTCACCTATCCTCGCGCGTAGACACCGGAAACCTCACGACGATCCATGTGCTCGAGGAGGCCGGATTCGAGCTGATCGACGGTATCCAGACTTTGCGGCTTTCATTAAATGGAGATCACGCCTCGGTGCCGGCTGGTACCCGCCTATTCGAGCCAAGGGACTTGATAGAGCTCCTCGAAATCGGTCGGACCGCTTTTGTCTTTGACCGCTTTCACACCGACCCGGCGCTTTCATCGGCTATCGCCGACCGGATCAACGAGAGCTGGACTCGGAACTGCTGTCTCGGAACTGCCGCCGACGCCGTAGTTGTAGCGGAGGAAGAAGGCCGCGTCGCTAGAGCGTTTCCATAAATGATGTAGCTTTACAAAAGAGAGATTGTTTGACAGAGTGTGTGCCTATGCGAGCGATACCGTTGCCGGTGCGCCGGCGCATTCTGCAACTCTATGAACGGAGCAAAAGCACCCGCGAGATCGCAGAGTTTTCGGGTTTCTGCGTGGCGGCGGTGCGCCGGGTGCGCCAACAGTTCCGGCAGCGCGGCACGCTCCAGCCCCAGACCCATTTATGTGGACGTAGCACGCTGCTGACGCAGGAGCGGAAGGAGCGCCTGCAAAGACTGCTGTCCAAGCAGCCGGACGCAACACTGGCAGAGTTGGGTGCCCGCATGGACCGCCCCTTTAGGACTTCCACGATGGATTTGTGGCTTCGGCAACTGGGTTGGAGGTATAAAAAAAACTCTGTTCGCCGCCGAACAAAACCGACCGGACGTGGCCGAAAAAAGGGCTCGATGGCATGAGCAGTTGGCTGTGGAGCCGGCGACCCGGCTGGTGTTTGTGGATGAAAGCGGGGCCAACACCAAAATGACCCGTTTGCGCGGTCGGGCACTCGGGGGGCGAAGACTGGTGGCCCGCATCCCGCACGGACACTATCAAACCCGCACGCTCATCTCCGGCATGCGCTGGAACGGTCCGTGCGCCCCTTGGCTTTTTGAAGGCCCCATGAACGGGGAGATGTTTTTGGCATGGGTCGCACAGGGGCTGGCACCCACCCTGCAAAAGGGGGAGTTGGTGATCATGGACAACCTGGCCACGCACAAAATCCGGGGAATCGTCGAGGCTATCGAAGCAGTCGGTGCCCGTCTCTTGTACCTGCCGCCCTATTCACCAGACTTCAACCCCATCGAAAATATGTGGAGCAAGATCAAGCAAATCCTCCGCAGCAAAGCTCCCCGTACGGAGAGCGAATTGCTCGTGGCCACAAAGGCTGCTTTCCAAGCCATCTCGGCCGCCGACTGCAAGAGTTTCTTTTTTAACGCCAAATACGCTACATGATTTATGGAAGAGCTCTAGCTATGTCACCTGCCAGGCTGATGGTAAAGCGGGGCATGGAGTCATCATCCTCGTGGCTACGGCCGAATGGGCTCGCGGTAGAGGTGCCGCTCGCCGCGCGAGTTCGGCCGCCCTACACTGGTTCGCCGATCACGGGTTGAAAGCCGTCGAAGTCGGAACACAGCTCCTCAATATCCCGGCCGCCCGTCTTTACGAGAGCCTTGGGTTCCGCCTCGCTCGTACAAGTCTCACATTCCGAAAGATTCTTTGATGCGCAATTCATTTCTACCATACGGCCTCCCACTTATCGGCGAGGAAGAAATCCAAGAGGTCATAGATACACTGAGATCGGGTTGGGTAACTACCGGCCCCAAAGTAAAACGATTCGAGGACGACTTTGCTCGCTATGTGGGAGTCAAACACGCCGTCGCAGTTAGTTCCTGTACGGCGGCGCTTCAAGTCTCCCTGGCTGCATTGGGCATTGGTCCCGGCGACGAGGTCATCGTTCCTACCTTGACTTTCTGCGCCACGGCAAACGTCGTGGTCCAACTGGGTGCAACGCCCGTGATAGTGGATGTCGATCGCAACTTTCAGATCTCGCTGGACGCAGCTCAGCACGCCTTGACTCCGAAGACACGAGCCATCATACCCGTGCACTATGCCGGACAAGCTTGCAATCTTGACGAACTTATGGACTTTGCCGCTATACACGGACTCGCAGTGGTGGAAGACGCGGCGCATGCAGTTGGTTCGGAGTACCACGGGCAAAAGATTGGCACGCACGGCCAAGCAGTGGCCTTTAGCTTTTATGCGATCAAGAATATGACCACTGGCGAGGGCGGCATGATTACCACCAACGACGCCGGGCTGGCTGATCGGTTGCGAGTTCTCTCACTTCACGGCATGAGCCGCGACGCCTGGAAGCGCTATAACGATGCTGGGTCTTGGTATTACGAGGTTGTGGAACTCGGGTTCAAGTACAACATGACCGACCTTCAAGCGGCGCTCGGCATCCACCAGCTTCGCCGGCTTGATGGTTTCACCTCAAGACGTCAGGAGATGGCGGCTGCCTACGACCGCGCATTCTTCGACGTGCCTGAAGTTTTAATACCACCGCGCTTGCCCAATCGGAACCACGTCTTTCATCTTTATCCCATCCGGCTTCAAGTGGAGCGGCTGCGCCTGAATCGGGCGCAGTTCATAGAGGAACTGCGGAAGCGTAACATCGGCGCGAGCGTGCACTTCATTCCATTGCACCACCACCCGTTATATCGCGATAGGTATGGCTACCGGCCAGAGCAGTTTCCGATTGCCGAGGAAATCTACCAGGGACTCGTCTCACTTCCCCTTTACCCCAAAATGACCGACCAAGACGCGGTCGATGTAGTCGCTGCCGTCCGCGACGTTGTCATCGCCCATCGCATCACAGCTGGCCGATCGCAAGCGAAAGGAGCTTCGATTGCTGCAATTCATCCAGAATCTTAAATGGCGGGAGGTCATCCCTCGCATGGCTGCTGATTTCTTGATCGTGCATGTGAGCATGCTGGCCGCCCTTTCTATATCGCTGGTGTACCAGACTGCGGCGAAAAACAGCGTCGAGGCTGCGGCCCTAGTCTCCAGCTTCAGGCAGTACTATGTGTCTTTTTTCTGGCAACTGTCTCCCATTTTCTCAGTCGTGTTCCTCGTCAACGGATTCTATACACACTCGCGTGCCTACATGGGGCGATACAAGTCGTGGGTCATCCTCCGTGGCGTAGGTATGGCAGGCATGGTCTTCTTCGGTGCTAACTTCGTGCTTTTTGGCGATGAGAAGGTTGGCCGGAGCGTCGCGGTGCCATTCATCGCGCTCGCGGCGGCTGGCGCTGCCTCAGTGCGGCTACTCAAGTCCTTCCTTGGGAAGCACTACGATGTGAAGTCGAAGAACACGCTATCGCTAGCGCCACGGCGCGATTGGGTGTTGGTAATGGGAGGTGCCGGGTATATCGGCTCGCTTCTTGTCGATCGGCTTCTGGAAAAAGGTCACAGGGTTCGTGTTCTGGACAACTTGCTTTACGGCGACGAACCGCTCCGGCGATTTAAGAACCATCCTGATTTCGAGCTGATTGTGGGCGACTGCCGGAACATTCAGGATATGGTCAAATCTGTGGGCGGTGCCGAATCCATCATTCATCTGGCGGCCATTGTTGGTGACCCAGCGTGCGATCAGGACAGTGGGCCAGCTTTGGAAACCAACTACGCCGCCACGCGAATGCTGATTGAGATTGCCAAAGGGCATGGCGTGAGAAAGCTAATTTTCGCATCGAGTTGCAGCGTCTATGGGGTTGCGGACATTGAAATGGACGAGAACGCAGCGGTGCAGCCGATCTCTCTGTATGGACAGACCAAAGTCGATTCCGAGCGAGCTCTTTTAGATGCCAGGAGCGACGCTTTCCTTCCCACGATCTTACGGTTCGCCACCGTATTTGGCCTCGGATACCGTCCGCGGTTCGATCTGGTGGTCAACCTGCTAACCGCAAAAGCTCACCAGGAAGGTCTGATCAAGATTTATAACGGCCAGCAATGGCGCCCGTTCATCCACGTGCGAGACGTGGTGGAGGCAACCGTCCGGGTGTCGGAAGCGCCAGCTCGGCTTGTGAGTGGCGAAATCTTTAACGTAGGCGACCAGCGTTTGAATCACACCCTCTCTGGCGTCGGCGACATCATTCGGGAGGTGTTTCCAAATGTCCGCGTCGAGCGAGTAGACAACTCGGACCTGCGGAACTATCGCGTCAATTTCAATAAACTCCTGAATCGGACAGGGTTCCGTGCTCGGTTCACCCTGCGCGATGGAGTGGAGGAACTAAAGAAGGCGTTCGATGATGGTCAGATTGCGGATTACACCGACCTGCGCTATCACAACCAACGCTTTCTCAAAGCTGCGGGTCCACTTGTTTGCAAGGACGAATCCGACGCGCTGGTGATGGCCGCCTTCTCGAAGCACAGCCAGAATCACCGGACAGTCGCCACTGCTCGGGCGCCTTCTGTTTAAACCACCTCTTCACGGACGCCATTTCGGACCTTCTGTTCACAACCGACACGATCCCAGACGAGAATCTGCGCAATATGAGAGTCGCCGGCGAGGAGATCCATTCCGTTGGCAACACCATGATCGATCAATGCTTCCTTGAAAGTCGATTTCCAGGGATTGCGGGTCACCTCCGATGGCGGTCTAATTCTGGTGCGTGAGTTGCACGAAAATTTGGGCCTCAGTGGTCTCATCGCGCAGCCCATGACCGACTTACGTCGCGGAAAGAACAAGCAGCTTCCGCTAGCGGACCTTTTGAGCCAGTCCGCTTATACCCACAAGGCCGGCTATGAGGATTTCAACGATGCCGTGGGACCCTCGCAAGATCCGACATTCCGACTGATCGGTTCCGAGAACATCTGTGAGCGTGGGACCGCACTGACCTCCCGGGGACAATCATTCGATATCAACTTGTTTACCCAAGAAGTAAATCTCGCCGGACCAGCCACGATTAATTGTGAGTTGATTGCTAAAGGGGAGACTATCGGATCTGCACAGCTCGATGTCGCATTGGTAGTCCTGCATTGGCTTCTGAGACAGAATTCGATAATTAGCTCCGATCGGCTGCATATCCATCACCGGCTCCTGGAGTGCGGGCTGGCTCCCTGCCGAGTAGTTTTGGTTCTGAGTATTGCGGCAGGTGTGGCGGCTGGGATTGCATCGCTGAGAACGATTCTGAACAACATATATGCGGGTTTGGTTTTCTTGGTATTCTGCGGAGTAACGTGGTTTGGGGTCAAAAACGTCGAATACCAAAATCTCCGCTTGGCGAACCGGATTGTGTCGATGAATACATTCCCGCAAATCTTATGGTCTCAAATGACCTTGGAGACGATACGGAGGCACATGAGTGCTGCGGATACTCCGGAAACTTATTGGAAAGTTGTGAGGACGATCGCTTCGGAGCTTGGTTTTTGCCGTGTCTGCATGACTCTGGACAACATGAACTTCTCCGATTCGTTTGATAAGAGCGCTTCGACCCCACCATGGCCGATTACGATTCCCTTGGAAGGTGGTGGGCAAATAGAATTGGAGCACCGATTCGAAAAGCCTGTAAGTGTGATGAACTTGGCTCCACTAACCCACTTACTGCGGAGCTGTATCACGCCTCGCACGGAGCAAAGGCTGGAAATGAAGACCATTGGGACAAATGAGAAGTTGCAGCTGCTGCGAAAAGCCGCGAACGTCTAACAAAGCATTGCCTCATTATCACCATCGGTTCCCTTTTAACCCTGCCTTTATCACAGACAGTCTACTGAGGCCTTTCTAATTCGATCCAAACAGACCTTTCAAAAAAGTATATCAGCCGAAATGGCACCCTGCGTGGCATATGGGTTGGTTTGCATTTCGCTGTTCGCCGCGGTCTTGTTGCGCGGTGGAGTTTACCCGCAGCAATGGCAGTGGAGCGCTGTGGGTATTTCTATAGCGGCGCTGTTGGTTGCAAACTGCTCCTCGGTGGAAGATCGTCCACCATGCAAGAATTGGGGAAGCTGGTTCATGACAGCCCTGCTTGCGTCGATGGCGTTGCAAATGGTTCCTTTGCCTCCCGTGCTGATTGCTTGGCTCTCCCCAGAGCGGTGGAGCGCGCTTTCAGCCGCACGTGCCTTCACGGGTCAGCGTGTCGGAGCCTGGGGCGCACTCTCGACTGCCCCTGGAGCAACCCTGGAGGGACTGCTGGATTTTGTGCCGGCAATGGCGGCATTTTTAGTGGCCCGCAAATTATGCGATCGTTGGTGGCGCAGAGCTTGGGTTCTTGTGATTCCGGTCCTTGCAGTCGCATGGCTGGAAAGCATGGTGGGACTGCTGCAATTCTACATGCTCCAAACCGGCGACGGTGAAGCACGAGTGAGCGGGACGTACGTGAATCCGAATCATTTTGCAGGATTGCTTGAGATGTCTTTTCCGCTGGCGGTCCTGTGGGCAGTGTCGGTGTGGCGAAAAAGACTTACACGTGATGCCAGCTCAACAGGACCGGCACTGGCCACTGTCGGACTGCTGGTCGTGGGATCGTGCCTGCTGATGGGAATTGTTTTCTCGTCGTCGCGAATGGGGTTCATCTCGACGGTCGGAGCATCGATTCTGACGACTTTCACATTGCTCGTCTCGCGGACAGGGCGGCGTCCTGGTGTAGGACACGACTGGCGCTGGCTGACTTCTGTCGCGCTGTTGGGATGCCTTCTCGTATTCTTACCCACGAGGGGATTGATAGATCGTCTAGCAAAACTAACAACGACGGAAGGGCTGTCCGTTGAAAATCGCTCGGAAATATGGAGGGATTCCCTCCATATGATCGCGGCATACAAATGGACGGGATCCGGGTTAGGGGCATATGAGTATGGCCTATACCGCTTCAAGGTGACCCTTCCGATGGATAGAGTGAATTTCGCACATAACGATTACTTGCAAATCACCGCGGAGCTGGGATTCGTTGGCGCGGCTCTGGCTGCAGCATTGGCGTTGTGGATCCTATGGCGCCTGGTATCCGTTGTGCTTTGGATGCGCAGTAGTCGCAACTGGGAGTTGGCAGTGGGGCTTCTGGGTGCGCTGTTGGCAATTGCACTTCACAGCTTGGTGGACTTCAATCTGTACATTCCCGCGAACGCTCTGGCGCTGGCCTGGTTGAGTGGCATAGCGGACAGCCCTGGGTTGCGCGAAGGCTGATTCCAGAAACTATCTGGGGTCCTTATTTTCGCTTTGGCCCGGGATTGCTTCATTAGCTCGATCATATATTTCATTTTGATTGGCATTCCTACTCGTTCCGTCTGAGGGCTGACACCCTGTCTTGAGAAAAGCTTCCTACCTAGCAATTACAACTGCATCTCTGGCGCTGACCGTCTTCTCCGTTGTGCTCGGTTTCGCCCATCCTTCCCCGGATTCGTGGGTTTGTCGACAAGGCTTTTGCCGTGTCGATCAAATCTTCATAGACGGTTCTGCACGCGAGGGTGTTCCCGCGAGTCTTGCGTCTTTGGTGAATGAAGACGCCGCTGATCCCTACGTCTGGTGTAACTACGCTGACTTCCTCGCCCTGAATGGACATTCCGACCAAGCAAGCGCTGCCTATGATCATGCGATCACTCTCGGCCCGAACCTGCCTCCCGTTCTATTCCGTGCTGCCGATTTTAATTTCACACATGGCCAACTGGACCGCGCCTTACCGATTTCGAATCGCATTTTGGGCCAAACGGACGCTCTCGATACGATGCTTTTCTGGGATCTAAAGTTTTTCGGGCGGGGAACAGCGACTCTTCTAGGCACAGCCATACCTGCCTCACGGCGACCTGCGCAATCGTGGGCTGCCTGGATTGTTAGAAACGGATCCGAGGGCGATCTGCGGGAGACTTGGGCCTGGATGGTGCAAAACCATCTTGTGGACGAGACCACCGCATTAGATGTCACTCGGACACTATGGCAGCGCCAATCCTTCCGCACCGCTCAAGAACTCTGGCTAGATTGGCTCGGTCCTGTCCGGGGCGACTACCCGTCCCACCAGCTAATATTCAATCGCCAGTTTAAAAGTGCGCCTAACGGCAGCCTATTCGACTGGACGATTCCGGCTCAAAGATCAATTGAAATCTCTCGCAATCAAGGATTGCAGGTTCGCTTTGCCGGGGCCGATAATGTGGAGTTCAATGTTAAGCAGTTGGCGGTTGTCAGTCCCGGACGGTACCATTTTTCGGCGGAAGCAGAATCCGAGAATCTGACGACCGATCAGTGCCCATTTTTTCACATCTATGACCCTGCGAATACAGCTCACTTGGACATTACATCGCCTCAAATCAAAGGAACGACGGCAAGATCCGAAACAAACGTGGATTTTACGGTCACGCCAGACACGCAAGCAGTGATAATTCAACTGGAACGACGAGGGTCGGAAAGGTTCGATAACAAGATTCAAGGAACGCTCCATGTCTATCAGGTATCTCTGGTTCCTATCGACCGCCGTCCAAAGTGAAACCATTTCCTTTCTCTTTTTTGCGGCGGCAACACCCGGCCGGGCACCAAAGCGCGACCCTCAATTAACCCACCAGGATGGGTAACCAAAAGCAGTTCCGCATACTCCTCGCCATAGTGTTGTTCTAGGTGCTCCTTCGCCCGATCTAGCCTAGGCGGTCTCACGCGCGCGTCGTGCGCATCGCTGGCGACGAAATGGACCAATCCCATTTTTATTGCATTTGCACACCAAGTTGCTTTTTCAGATCCGAAGAGATCGCCGACCAGACTCTGCGCAGTCACTTGCAAGTAGATACCATCGTCAACCCAACGAGTAAGACGGCTGAAATCAGCTGCAAGATACGGATTTCGTTCCGGATGTGTGATGACTGGCGTCAAGCCGGCCTCGCGCAACGTCTCAAAAATCTGCTCGATACCTTGCAGGGCAGAAACTTCAGGAAATTCAACCAACAGGTAACCTAAGCCATTAACGGAAAATCGCTTAGCATTCCGCACGGCCATCTGGATATTTTGAGCCGACAGATGAAAGTCGCATCCGCGATGGATTCTGATGTCGTCTCCAACAGCATACTGCAAGTCGCGAATACGCTGTTCAACAAACTCTGGGTCGTAGTTATAGGAAATATTCAAATGCGGCGTGGCCACAATATCCGTTGTGCCGGTCGTTCGTGCGAGGCGCGCCATAATAACGCTCGTTTCAAACGAATCGGCTCCGTCATCCAATCCATGGAGGAGGTGACTGTGGATATCGATCATAATTAAGCTTCAAGAGTCTTCTATCATCGCCGCATAGCGTATCCCGCTAGTCCGCTAGGCCTCAGTTTTCAGTTCACCCGCCATCTCGCCGCTCCAATCCGGTCCGTCGTAACTGTACTTCCTCCGAGATACCTTCCATCAGTAATTCAACCTATGGTACCCCACTGTCCAGATGTGCGCTGCTTCGAGTTGCGCCAACGTTTCCCTTGACCCTCCGGAGGCAGCTTGTTGTAAAGAGTACGTGCTCAAAAGACTCGGTCATAAGTTACGCAATTGGCAGAGATTGCAGGCAGCCTCGGTTAAGGCAAACAGCCAACCGACCTTCTCGATCCCCCGCAACTTCACTTTCCTTAACATCCCCACCATCTTCATCCATCCGAACGATTGCTCCACTCATTTTCGCTTTCGCTGACGAACCTCGTATCCGGCATGCCGAGTGGTTCGCTGGTCAATCGCGATCGCGTGGTTCGTATTGTTCTGCGCCACATGCCAGCTGATGTCCATCCCGCGGAGTTCTCGGACTAGTTCCCACGCGTCATAATTCTTGTCGCGAGCCAAAGTTACCCGTTTGATGCTGAGCAGGGTGTCCACCCTGCGCATCGCAGCGGCTCATTCTGCTCTTCCGGTGGCCTCGATCAGAAAAATCTGCACCAAAAGTCCGCCATAGCTTTCCACCAATATATATCTCACGTAATCTAATCTCACCTCGCGGCCCTTGGCCTTTTTGAGCATCAGGATCCGTTGTCGAATGCATGGGTTTGGTTCTTCCATTCTCCCCGTGAATGTCGGCTTCACCTGCCGGTCCGATTTCCACTCCCCGTCCTTTCGCCGGAAACTCTTCTGGCCTGCCCAAAGTATTCCGTCCGCCGTGAACAGTTCATCGGATATGTGCCGCTTCGCACTGTTTCGTTATTCGCGTCCACCACGGCCACCGGCGAGGCGACTTGGCGGGTAATTCCAAATGCATGCCTGAACGCGCAGAGGAGCGGCAACTCGACAATCTCCTTACCTAGGAAGTTTTTGCTTGCAGCTAATCTACGCAGAAGGGTAGCTCACACGTTCGGGTAGAGCGGACCCTCTTCGTCGCAACACTTTCCGATCGGCAAGATTCACGAGGTGGGCGGACAAGGCGTGGAAAGCGGTAATGGTTGTGCCATCGGGAAAATAAACGAAGGCCTCTGCTATGTGGCTACCGGAAGAAGCCGCACAGTCATCCCAACAAATCCAATTTCACAGCCGTCGGCTGTGATGTAGACTTTCTCACTCACCGTGGTACAAAAACTCGGTCAGTTCGCGACAACGCTTGCGGATGACAGGTGCTAATGAAAAAAAGACCCATTCCATGGGTGGTATCTTCGTCCCTGAGGAGGCTTGATCGTGGCATCAAGAAAGAACCGGGAGTCATATCAATTCAAAGTAGTGCTGCGCGGCATTTCTCCGCCGATTTGGCGACAGTTCCAAGTATGGGAAGACGCTACGCTAGCGCAACTCCACCGCATCTTGCAAATGGTGATGGGCTGGGAGGACTATCATCTGTACGAGTTTCGGATCGGCGGCAGGATTTACGGCGATCCTGACCTGGACGACGAACGGGAAATCATCGATGCCATGAGGACACAAATCCGCAATGTTTTACCGGGCGTAGGGGCCGAATTCGAGTATGAGTACGACTTCGGAGATGATTGGCAGCATGATCTGCTGCTGGAGGCAGTCATGCAGTCCGGTCCAGACACCCTGTGTCCACACTGCATCGCTGGCGAGCGCAACTGTCCGCCGGAGGACGTCGGAGGATCAGACGGGTACGCAGATTATCTGGAGGCACTGGCCGATCCCGACCACGAAGAGCATGAGAACATGATGGAGTGGCGCGGGGCGTTTGACCCGGAAACCTTCTCAATAGAGAAGGTAAACCGGGAACTCGAAAGGAAGTTTCGTCCCGTTCGCAGGAGGGCGATCCGTTTGTCTTCCCCCCAGCGCAGGGCAGCCAATCCTGGCATGCCGAATGCGGAATCGTTGCCACAGGCAATATTGTCCAAGCCCGTTTTCCCGCGCCCACAACGAATCCGCATCAGACCGAACGAGGCGGTCCCCTTGGAATTGAATGAGCGCGAGCGCGAACTAATTCTGTCCCACACCTTCGCAGATGAATCGTTGACGAACCATTTGCGCGTCGTGCCCAAGAAAAGCGAACGGCTTGTTTTTCGCTTCACCTTGGATGACCTGGACGAACTTATAGGTTTTATTGCGGCCGAAGCCAACCACGCCAAGAATAAGATCTTGCGGGAACAGTTACATCAACTCTGTGACCGGATTGAAGCTACTCTGAACAAATACACGGACGAGGAGACCATCAACTGATTGATTCCTTTTGCTGCAAGTGGGATCCACAACATTTTTTAAATTTCTTGCCGCTGCCACAAGGGCAGGGCTCGTTGCGACCAATCTTCGGCGCGGTGCGGCGAATCGGCGCCGTCGCCCACTCACTTGATGGTGACTCCGTCAGATCTCCATCGAGTTCCTGTTGTGGCTCGTCGTCACTGTCGGCGTTGTGAAAACATTGCATCCAACCCATTGCCTTGCCTATGTCCGTGATAAGAGGCTCGCGGTACCGCGCCCGCTCCATCGCACCCGGTTTGCCCATCTCCAAAGCATCCTCAAGATCCTGCCAATCGATGCTGGCGGTATCCACAAGGCCGTCTTCGTAGGCGCGCCGGAGTTCCTTGAACGTTTCTTGCGGCCAGAGATCGGCGCAGACGTTGGCCAAGCCGTCCCATTGCGCTCCCGGGTTTCGCTCCAGCTTTTGGAATAGCTGGAGAAAATAGGCTATGACGTCGTCGCGGGCACGCTGACCGGTGGCCACCAGCGAAACCATGCCGCCCAGGGCCACTGACCGGACGTATTCGTTAGCTTGCTCATTCTCGATGAGCGCGGCCATGCCACTAATGTCTCCGTCCGAAACTGACGCTAAAATCCGGCCCAGATCCTCAGTTACAACGTCACCTGCCAGATCGAAGGGAAACTCGCCCGGGCGAGAAAAGATCCGCACCAGCAGCGGATAAGCGCGTGTTTCCCGAAATAAAGCCAGCAAATACATGGCGTGGATGTGGTCCATGCGCCTCTGATCCGTCAGCCACGGTTCCGGATCACTGTCGATGGCTTCGAGGGTTCCGAGGAGTATTGGAATGATCTCCTCACGCCGAGCGACAGCTTCTGCCACAAGTTGTTCAGGAAACGAACCACGGTGCTGGTCCAGACGCGCGAGCAGTTCACGAATCTCCATGAGGGTTAAAATAGTAACATCTCAAAGGTGTCCAGGATCCTCAGATATGCGGCCGATGTCGCGGCAACCATGAATTTCGTCGCAATCTTGTTCTGCAGCCCGAAAACGGAGTTCGCGAAAAACACCGTGGGATAAGTGCAACGACGAAGGCTGACCCTGCTCTCGAGCAATATCACTCTTGAATATTTTGACCACCGCTTTTTGACCGGGGGTTTTGCGATCTGCCGTCGAGAGTGGATAGCGCACCTGTACGGGACCGCCTTCCCTAAGTTAGGCGGCGTAGAAGGCCATATTCGCCCGCGCAGGGCGTTCCTCAGCCGGGCGGTAGATACGGCAGCATTGGTGACAGGCATCTGTATCCGGGACATTGAGTCCATAAGTGGAACTTGATGGTGCGCAGTTCAGATCGTGATGGCGCTATCTGGGTGGCCACTTTCACGACTCCTGGGAAGTTGGGTCCTAGTCTTCTCCGATCGACAGCCGTTCCGTCAATTTGCCACACTCCTCAACAAGTCGAAGCGACACCTCTGTCGTCAGGTTCAACTTTAGACGCTCAATTTTTAAAGTTGCCCCCAATCGGGGATTTTCTTCTGGCGGTTGGTCGGGACTCTGGCAGAGGAACGCGGAGATTTACCTAGTCTATGGAACCTTCCTTCTTCTGGCGAGAGACCAGGCGCTGGAGATATGCATGCCCTTCTTCCCTGTACGATGCAGCGGCACCCCTTAGCAGAATCTCGCACAGCTGGGCAAGACTTCTGCCTTCCTTCGTAGCGATTTGAAGGAGTGCCTTCTTCAGTTCTGCAGTGACTCTGATTCCAATTCTTTCGTCTTTTGTCATGGTCGATACCGCATTCTACGGCAGTCAATCGACCTTCACAAATCATTCGCTTGACAGGTATTCAATGATTGGCTACCATTGTTGGCCAATGGTGGCCATGGAGGGTCTTTATGATTAAGGGGACCGCAGAAACCAATGAGCTTCGAATTTTGATGCGCCGAAACATTCTTCTTGCAAAACGTTTGACCAGTCGGCAATTGGGGACGATAGCTATAGAACGATTGCGTGATTTAACGATGACATTTGGCTTCTCGCTAAGCCTGGGAGACGTCCAATACTTGGACGATGGATGGTATATCACCCACGCAGGACTCTTACGCCTATCCCGGCGCAGACAGTGTTCTGGGATCCGGGTCCAGCAGGTGCGTCAGCTTTGTGATCCGGTCATGGCCCGCTGGGTTTTCAAGGCGACGGTCTACCCATATCCGCGGTCAAAGGGATTTGTGGGATTTGGAGACGCCGATCCATCCAACGTCTCATCCTTGGTCCACGGCGCCGAGATGCGCGTCGCCGAAACCCGCGCCGTCAACCGCGCCCTCCGAAAGGCCTACGGCATCGGCCTCTGTTCGGTCGAGGAACTTGGCTGGGCCCCCAGATCCAATTCTTCTGGCTCATCCGATCAGCGCAAGCCTTCCACGAACGGAAATAATGACCACCTCAACGGCCAACCTCCCCTCCGCGACCGCCTCTGCCTCCTGATTCGCGAGCATTACCTCGATGCTGGCCTCGTGAAGGCCTATGCCGCCGACTACTGCGGAACCCCCACCCTGCGAGATGCCAGCCGAGATCAGATCGAAGCCTTTATCAACCATCTCGCCGAGCGCGCCACCAAAGATCGCGAGGGACTGATCTGCCAGCTCAACAGCTATTCCAAATCGCAGGAGGTTGCCCCATGAAACGCCATATCCCAGGTCTGCATAGCGACAGCCCTAACACTCCTAGCATCTTGGAGGGTATATTCCTCGTCCGCGTCGATCGGGTCTTCTACCGCTGGCATCCCGAGCGACCGTTCTACGTTCTGCGGCTCATTATTCTCGAACCAAAGGAACATCAAGGCCGTTCCCTCAACGGGCGTCTCTACTGCACTCCCAAAGCACTGTGGAAACTCCGCTGGTTCCTGCGGGACTTTGGCTACGACCCTGATCTCATGGGCCGAGACGAAGTGGACGAAAAGGCGCTCCTCGGCCTGCGTGGAATCGTGCGGATTTCCCGCACCACCCTGAACGGCCGTTCGTTTCTCAATCTCGGCGGGTTTGCCCCAGCCAGTGAATGGGAAGAGCTCTCTCCAACCTCGACAAGCAGCCAGGAGGTGGCCCGTGACGTTTAGCTACTCGCAGGTATCGCAATACCTACGCTGTCCGAGAAGCTACCGCTTTCGGTATCTGGACGGCTGGAGAGAGAAGGAGTCTCGTGCGGCGCTGTGCTTCGGCCGGTGTTTCGAGAAGGCAATCGCGGCACTCTTCGAGCGCGAGGACGCTGGAGCCGTGTTGTTCAAGGAGTGGGGAGCGTACCGCGAGGTTCCCCTCGAGTACTCCCACGGAGATGACTGGGAGCGCCTGCTTCGGCAGGGAATTGGCCTCCTGGAACAGTTTGCCCGAGATAACCGAATCCGCATTCGCCAACCCAAACTTAACACTCAGAAAAAGATTGTCTGCTCGCTCTCGAGCGGCCACGAGTTTGTGGCCTATGTCGATGCCATTGGCCACCTGGACGGCACGCGGCGTTTGCTGGAATGGAAAACCACGAGTGCCCGTTACCCCGACCAGCCCGAGGGGCTGACCTCGCTGGACCTTCAGCTCGTCTGCTACTCCTGGATCACGGGCATCTCTGATGTCGCCATTGTGGCCTTCGTGAGGAAACGTGTTCCGGAGATTCAGTATCTACTGGCTTCGATCACGGAAGAGCAGCGCCAGGAGTTTGGCCAGCTGGTGGAAGCCACCGCCCGTCAAATCGAAACTGCTCAGTTTCCTTCGCACCCAGGAATCCGATTCCCGCAGAACGGGTGCGTTAGCTGTGCCCACCTCGGACTGTGCCTCGGGAACGAGGCACTCGTTGGAACCAAACTTATTCGTCAACCAGGAGCCGCCGACCTTGATTGGCTTGACGTGCTTGACGACTAACGGAAGGCCACTCGTGACTCCGAAGCTCAATCGCCGGCGTGCCGTGTTTGTGCTCTCGAAGATCGAGGAGATCTTGGCGTGGGAGAAGGCCACGGACCGCGAACGGGATTCCAAGTTTGTCGAACTCGGTCGCTATTTGTGCGAGGTCCGGGCAGGGCAGTACTGGAGGGTGGACAACGTCCGGTCGTTCGATGAGTTTCTGGAGAGGAAGTTCCCGGAGTCCAGACGCAAGGCCTACTACCTGATGGCCATCCACGAGCAACTGCCTCGCATTCACAAGGTAGAACTGCAGCAGGTGGGCTGGACGAAGGCGACGGAACTAGCGAAGGTGGCGAGGAGGGACGGTCAGAGGTTCGATTGTGCAACCTGGTTGCACAAAGCTCGCGAACTCCCCAAGGAGGAATTCAAACGGGAGGTCTCCAAGCACCTGACCGGCAAGGAAACGGAGCCGTGGGAGATTCTCTATTTCAAGGCCTACAAGAGCCAGTTGCCTGTCATCGAGCAGGCGCTTGAAACGGCGGCTTTAATGCTCGGGAGCGACAAGTCGCGAGGCTACTGCTTGGAGATGATCTGCGCGGATTTTCTGGCGGGAGTGAGCTTGGAGGCGGGTAATCAGGATGCGCTATTGCCTTGCCTCACTCGGCTGGTCATTGGTCTTCCGAAACCGCAGAGGAAGCAACTCATTGAAGAAGTGCAGGTGACCTTTTGACAGGGATTCTAGCGAAGCGGCCCCGCTTGCGGCTTGATCCGGAAGCGTATCAACAACTGTGCCGGGAAGTGTTGGAGCGAGACGGATGGCGATGCCAATCGTGCGGGCGGATGGAAGATCTTCAAGTCCATCATATTCTGCCGCGGGGCCGACAAGGCGATGACTCGGCCGAAAATCTGATCACGCTCTGCGCATCGTGCCATCAAAAAGTGCACCGGCAATCTTAAGGTCATCGTCTATCGTCTGAATGCTCGCGTACGCCTTCTTTCGAATCGGCACTGGGAAAAGCCTCTCCGTTTGTAACAGCTGTCCCCAAGCATTGAGACATGCCCACAAATCCTAAAGTTTGATTATTCTAAAGTATCGCTTTACAATACTCATATGCGCTATATCTCTCGAAAGCTGGGAAATATCATTCAGAAGGCGTCACGGCATTTTCCAGCCGTCGTGGTAACCGGACCGCGCCGCGCCGGAAAAACGACCCTCCTCCGCAAATTGTTCCCCAAGGCCCAGTACGTTCTCCTGGAAGATCCAGACCTCCAGGGAAGAATTCGCAGTGACCCACGCAGCTTTCTTGAAGAGCTGCGACCGCCCGTCGTGTTTGATGAAATTCAAAATGCTCCTGAGCTCCTCAGCTACATTCGCACGCGGGTCGATGCGGCACCCCGCCGGATGGGGCAGTGGCTGTTCACTGGGTCGCAGGAAGCTCCGCTCATGCAAGGGATCACCGAGTCGATGGCCGGCCGGGCTGCCATTTTGCAGCTTCTGCCCTTCAGTGTATCGGAAACTCCGAAGGTAAATTTGCTTTATGGCGGCTTTCCGGAGGTGCTTGCCCGTCCGAAGTCTCGTGGACTATGGTTCGCCTCCTATCTCCAAACCTACTTAGAGCGTGACGTCCGGGCAATCACAAACATACGGGACCTTGTCACGTTTCGTCGATTTCTAGCGATCCTAGCCAGTCGACACGGCCAAATTCTTAACAAGACCGATCTTGCCGCTCCTCTTGGAGTTTCAGTCCCGACCATCAGCGAGTGGCTGCATATTCTCGAAGTCACCGGTCAGGTTATGGTTGTGCCTCCCTATTTCGAGAATCTCGGGAAAAGACTTATCAAATCGCCGAAGGTCTACTGGGGCGATTCGGGGCTGGCGTGCTACCTTCTGGGATTATCGTCGGAGGCTGAGCTTTGGCGTTCGCCTTTTTTGGGGCAGCTCTTTGAAGGCTTTGTCGCTGCGGAAATACTCAAGATTCAGGCGAACCAGGGTGCGAGGAAAGAGCTCTACTACTTTCGCGATCAGCAAGGCCTGGAAGTTGATTTTTTAATACCGCGCCCGAACGCTGGACTATGGCTGATCGAATGCAAAGCTGGAAAAACCGTCAGGTCCTCAATGGCTGCTCCACTTCTTTCGTTGCGCCGCGCGCTGGGAAAGCGCTCAAAGCGCCTGATTATAGTTCACAGAAAATCCCGCTCAACCCTGTCCACTAAGGCCGTCACTGGCGGAGTGGAAGCACTTGATTTAGACCAATTTGTCACGAATCTAATTCACGCCCACTAACGGGAACGCCGTCGAGTAACGGGCCTTGGCAGTCTGGCGTTCGTTCGATGACTTCCTGGAGAGGAAGTTCCCGGAGTCCAGACGCAAAACCTACTACTTGATGGCCATTCACGAACAACTGCCTCGCATTCACAAGGTGGAACTGCAGCAGGTGGGCTGGACGAAGGCGACCGAACTAGCGAAGGTCGCGCGGAGGGACGGTCAGAGGTTCGATAGTGCAACCTGGTTGCACAAAGCTCGCGAACTACCGAAGGAGGAATTCAAACGGGAAGTCTCGAAGCACCTGACCGGGAAGGAAACGGAACCGTGGGAGATTCTCTATTTCAAGGCCTACAAGAGCCAACTGCCCGTCATCGAGCAGGCGCTAGAAACGGCGGGGCTGATGCTTGGGAGTGAGAAGTCGCGAGGCTATTGCTTGGAGATGATCTGTGCGGATTTTCTGGCGGGAGTGAGCTTGGAGGCGGGTAACCAGGATGCTCTTTTACCTTGCCTCACCCGGCTGGTCATTGGTCTTCCGAAACCGCAGAGGAAGCAACTGCTTGAAGAAGTCCAGGTGACGCCTTGACGGGGATACGAACAAAGCGGCGCCGGTTGCGGCTTGATCCTGAGGCCTATCGCCAGCTCTGCCCGAAGTTTTGCAGCGGGACGGCTGGCGTTGCCAACGGTGCGGACAAGCGGAGACTCTTCAGGTCCATCACATTCAGCCGCGGGGTCGGCTGGGGGATGATACGGCCGAAAATCTCATAACTCTTTGCGTCAAGTGCCATCAGGAGGCTCACCGATACGTGCCAGTCTCGAGAAACTCAACTAATTCAAGGCCGAAATAGCCAGCCTGGTTCAACGGGGAATTCCCGAAATCGAGGTGTGACGCGTATCCTCAAATGAATGTCCAGATCCCCGATAAATGTCAACTGTTCAGTTGACACTGTAAACTAAAACATTCACGCTGAAAGAATGATAGGCGGCTTCAGACACAAAGGGCTTGAAAAACTTTACCTCACCTTCAGACACGCCGGATCGGTGCCAACTATCTCAGGAAGTGCGCATCATCCAATTACTGGAAGTAGCGGGGCAGCCCGATGACATGAACATCGCCGGGTTTCGCTTCCATAGCCTGCACGGTAGCCCGCAACGATGGACGGTGCGCGTGACCGGGAATTACCGGATCACATTCGGCTGGTCAGGCGAACGCGCCTTGGATGTTGATTTTGATGACTACCATTAGGGAGGAAGCAATGAAGAGAAAGAAGGGACTGCCGCCCGTCCATCCGGGCGAGATTATCAAACAAGACATCCTGCCGTCTGCCGGCCTGTCCGTGACCGCCGCAGCGAAAGCCCTTGGCGTTTCCCGCCAGATGCTACACGACATCCTGGCGGAGCGCAGGCCCCTGTCTGCCGTCATGTGCCTGAAGGTGTCCCGCCTGTTTGGCAGCACGCCTGAATTCTGGATGCGGTTGCAGGCATCCTACGACCTGAAGAAGGCTGAACAGAACAAGAAGGTCATGCAACGCGTCGCGCGAATCGTGCCTGTAAAGCCGATCGAGGAAGTCGAGCGGATTGCGATCTAACCGCTCCTGTGGACCAAGGCTCGAGAGTTGGCCAAGGTGGCGCGAAGGGACTGACAGAAGTTCGATTGTGCATCCTGGGTGCATAAAGCTAGCACGATGACGCGGGAGGAATTCAAGCGCGAGGTTGATCGCTACCTGACAGGCAAGGAAACCGAGCCATGGGAGATCCCCTACTTCGAGGCGTATAAGAGACTCACTATTTTATTGCAGTTTAGTTGATGACAAGAGTCGCTTGCGTGGCTGGCTTGTTTGGGGGAGGAAAATTCTTGAAACCGTGCCAGTGCCAAAAGAAAAAGGACGTCAACTAGAAGATCATTCCTTTCGTCCCTCACATATGGGGACTAATTTCCTTTGGCGGGTTCTGTTGATTGGTTTCCACTCGCACGACCATGAACGTCGTTAATGCTACTCCGGCGGCTATTACGACCACCCGCCAATGAGCGGCTATGGTGCTGACCTTCCCGGCGGGATGCGAAGCACCAGCCGGTCCTTGGGGGTCGGGCGCCGCGGATAGATCGACTGCTTCTCCTTCCGCCAGGGTGTAGGTCTTGGCGTCGTGCGCGGTGGTTACCAGCAACGCGCCTTTCTCCGCTGCGATGACCGCATGCGTTTCGCTAAGCGATTGAATGACGACCGAGGTTTCCGAGTCACCCACGGGGCGAACCGTGGCGTCTGCCACGAGCGCGCTCATTCCATTGCCGCCTGATGTGTGGAAGGAGGCCTGTCCCCGGTCCACAATCATTTGAATTTTGCCATCTGTCTTCACCAGCCGCACCGAACTGTTGGCCAGGATTTCCGCAAGTGCGCCGCCCGACAGTGCGATTCGTGTCATTCCGTGCGCCCCGACAGAAACTACATCGCCGCTAAATACGGTCGATCCCGACGTCAGCTTTGAGTCCCGGACGGTTGTCGCACTGCTGGAGGCGACACTTCCTAGAGGTTCCGCACCGCCCCAAACCGGGGAGGCGGCGACTGCGATCAGGAGAGCCACCAAAACCTTGCGCGATGTCATGTCTGGACTCCTTCAAGTGCAGCAGGATCAAATGGGCGGGGGATACTCTTCCCAACATGAATGGTAGCAGAGCGCCTTGTGGTCAAGTAAGATTTTCGATTATCTTTGCTCAATAAGTTATCCCCGTTACCCAGCAGTTACTTCCTCCGAAGCCTTACCACCTTATGCCAAGACTGGTCTTTTCGAGGCTCGGCGGGACGGCTGTCCGGCCGTTGCCGTTAGATTACTGGATGTGGACCGCCGCTGCGAAGGTGAACATCCAACTCACTTGTTCTCGCCCCCGGTGCCGTGTCTCGCAGAGCAATCTAGCCGCCTTCAGCCTCCCGAACACTTCCTCGACTCGTCGCGTTTCTTCTGATCTACCTCGCAGCCCTGAGTCATATCCGCTGTCACCTCCCAAGGTCACTCGCCGTTGCCTGTACGCTGCGATCATTTTTCGCGCTGATTTGCGCTCGGCCATGCTTGTCGCTTGACTCACGCGCGTCTCACCTCGAATCCGTTGCCGATTCTTCGACAGCACATGCCCCGGGTGACTCAACTTCGCCTCGCTCTCCGCACCTCTCTCAAACAGCGCGTCCACAATTCCGCGTATCGCACGCTGTGGATGATCGCGTGGCCCCGCCTCTCTGGGAAAAATAGCTAAAGATCGCTTCCTCCTGTCGATCCGCTTCACTCATCGTCTTCCTCCTCCCCTGTTATTACGCGGGGCCCAAGAGTTCTGGCATCAAGACGAAGACTTTTCAGCAAATCAGTGTCAACCCAAAACCGGCCAACGACAAAGTCCCCGAGACTGACTGTGACGAGAGTGCTTCCAGCCCCCGTCAGCAAGAGCAATGTCGTGAGCGGCGCACAGAAACAACAAGTTCCAGCACTAGGGAAGTTCTTATGGTCTCTAACGTCGTGATTCGGGCTTCCGATTCGATGCTGTGCAACCTTCTTCCTCCTAGGAGCACTGTGCCATTTTTCGGCTCTCCTAACATGCTGAGTTCGCAGGACTTAGCCGACAGAATGTCGCCGCCACCGATTACCATTTTACACATTTCGTCGATCCGCGAGCGTCATATGTTTCGCTTAGGCAGAGGGTTTTTTAGGACCAGGGTTACTGTCGTGGGACTAGGGTTTTAGTACTCACAGGACCATTGCCTTGTCGAATCGGGACTTGCGCCTCATTGGTGTCGCCGCTTGCTTTTGCGAAAGTTGGCTTGGTCAACCAAAGTACGGAGACTCAAGAGGAGAAGTCAATCGATGAATCCGACCAAAATAACCCTAGCTGCCCTTTTAATGTTAATAATCCTTATTGGAGGGCGGGCCATACCCGCGCAGGCGGAGGAGTGGAACAGAGGCAAGTCTGGAGCCGTGCCGGAGTCCCCCGTCCATTTGCGGCGACACTGGTATCAGAAAGGGCCGTTAGGTAATGCGGGACGCTCGGTCAAGATCATGGCAATGCCTTGGAAGGATTGGCGACTTGCGAGTGCTCATTACCTCGTTTTAGCTGCAGGAATCGCAGATGCCAGGACTACTCAAAATGCGCTACACAACTGTAGTGGATGCGGAGAAACGAACTTCTTGTTCGGTTCCAAACCATCCAGCTTCCGCCTCTATGGCGAGTACTTAGGTATTAGCCTTTTTACAGAACATGCAGCCATAGAATGGCTTGGAGATAATAGAGAGAACGAAAATAAATCAAGGGCGGCGATGTGGGCAACTGTGGGCGGCTTAACTGCGTTTCATTCATGGGCTGCGCACCACAATGCAGAAATCCAACCTAAAATCGAATTATACAAGTGACTTACAGATGCCTGTGTTTCGTAGACCTCCAGTTTGGCAAGGGCCCTCCGGGCGCCGATCCAGTTCTGGCCTCGCAGCCCGGTCCCGAAGAGGAGTCCTGATGGCCCGGTCACCGAACTGGCCAGCAAAGTCTGCACGCCCGCTGCTTGCCGTGCGCTGTTTGCGCCGGGAACTTCCTACTCCCCGAAACGGCGCGTGGATTCTTCCCTGGCAGTGACCCCGGCCCGGCCAGCTCACGGTGCATGCTGATCAAGTCACCTCGACGAGTTCCGAACCGCTGGCCTTTTTACTGGTGGCCTTGGGAGTCACGAAAACCCACAGCCATCCGCACGTCTCCGATGACAACCCGTATTCGGAAAGCCCATCCGCACCATAAAGTACCGGCCGGAGTTTGCGGACGCTTTCCCTGCATTTAGGACAGCCGCTCTTTTTCGCAGGGATTTTTCCGATGGTACAACCAGGAATACCGTCACTCCGAGCTGGGCCTTGCTCACACCGGCCATGGTCCAGTATAACCAAACCGCGCTGGACACTTCCACGGGGCGTCTATTCGCGACCCTCACTCTCGGTTATAAGACTGGCAAGCTGTGGCTCAATCGGATATCTACCTCTTCCGTAGCCAATACAATGATTGCTAAGCAGGCGAATAAGATCAGCTGCATCTCGCGTCGTTCCAGGCTCTCAGATGGTATTCCGTCGAGTAACCTCATGGCAAAATTCCCCTAGTCGGTCTATGCCGCCGCTTTCGCTTGTTCTCTGATCTCTCGGAACTATGAATCTATCTCCAATAGAGCGCCTAGAACCTCTTGGGCAACATATCCAAGATGACCCCCGATGCTGCTTCCGTTTTTGTCCGCGTACCACCAGTTCCTGCCATTAAACTTCGGTTTCACCTCAACGACGTACTTGAATCTTGCGGGCTCATCACAGTTAAAGGTAACTCTGTGAAGATTGGCATCGAATTTGATGGAAAGAAACGCACCTGAATCCCTACGTGTAATTCCAATCGGTTCGTCACCCAGATTCGGTACCAAAATATTTCCAATCTGTGGTTCGTGATTCAATTCCTCACACTGTTTTTCTAAGTGTTCCTTTAATTCCACCCGCATGCTCACAAAGGCTTCGTTGAGAAGCTGTTCCCGTTGAAGTCCTGACGCATCATTTTTCTGTTGTTTGTTTTTCGAGTGTTCAAACTGCGAAGCGAGTCGTTTAGATTGTTCAGACATTTGCAAACCCCCAGTCAAAAAGATTATGTTCAAAAACTTTCATGTTGTGAGACATTTGCTTCCCGAGCGGACACGCACCGAACACCGCTTTCTATCTGGTCTACCCTTGCATCCAGGGTCCGCCGAACGATTAAGAAGAGGTGGAGACTCCTTGTCACAATTCGCGCTAAGTTGCGCCTCTCGAAAAAACCGCGGTATGAGCGAAGGTTGTTGTCCATGCGAAGCAGAATGTGCATATCATTCTTGTTCTATCTCCCCCAAAGGGGACTGTATGGCGAGCAGGAAGTAATAACTGTCCCAATGAGTGCGTGTGTCTGAGTAGCTACTCAGTGTGTACGCCCCATAAGTTTGCGGTACATTTCCGCGGTAACAGGAGCGGTACCACAGGCTATGAATTGACGAGCGTCGGCATATTTGCCTAGGCCGGGATCCCAGCCCTCGGATGAAAACTTAATTCCCCAAAAGTTCGGTGACGGTTTATCGAAGCTGATCCCTACTTCCGCCTTCCCGTTGTCACTCAGTTGGCTACTTACCACATAGCATTCGACGTCTTCGTCAGTGTTCTCATTGACTGCGAGGACTCGCAATCCGTTTACGACCGGCGATTCTAGTTCTATGAGTCCGCCTCTGACATCGACAACCAAGGTCCGGGTCAGCTCCTGGAAAGGATCTCCATCTTCCTTGCATCCATAAATGAACACGGGTATCGCCATACTTATCCACTTGCTTTGGGGACTGCTGAAGCTCACTTTAGACATTTTGTTTGCCTTCTATTCGTGGATTCAAGTGCTTGATTGTTTGCCCCGCATTCGGGAACGTACAATCCGTCCTGTTGATCGGTAAGAATTTACGACCAGCCAGCAGATGGTCCGGTATCGCGTGGCCACGCAAACGTGCCAGCCGCGACCGTAATTGTCCGCTGTCCATCCCGGCAGACTGGCAAACCAGCCGAAAATCCCTGTTGTCATCAAACAGATACTGCTCGGCTTCACGCTGGCGGCGAAGCGGTCCGGAAATCCATTCCTGAATAGTTCTCGCAATCACCGCCCGCCAAAGGACCGCCTCGGGCGTATTTTCCCCAACCTCGACCGTTGAACTCACTTTGAACGTGCTCATGTCCGATCCTTCATCGTCGCAACCAAGTGGCTGGACGCGCTACCGGTTACTAATCGCAGATGGTTAATTCCGACGCCCAGGTTTTCCATTAGAGCTGGCTTGGACTTTGCTAGGGGACGCACCTGCCCATTCCTTGTGGAGACGTGGTCACTGATTGCGGCTAGGCGCTTCAGAATCGATTGCCACTGTTCCCAGTCGAGCTGCCGTAGGAACGGCCGCAATTCCTGGATGAATGGATCTTCCAAGAGAGTCTCGCCATTCATTTCCGGAACGAAGAAGCGGTTCAAGCCGACGCCAAACGTTTCGGAAATCTTCTCGAGCGTTCCGAGGCTGGGCGTCATTTGCCCCTTTTCGATCCGAGACAGGTACGACCGGGATACCCGCGAGCGTGCTTGAAGTTGGCTCTGGGTCATCCCGCGTGATTTGCGCAACTGCCGGATGCGTTGACCAATATTCTTCACCGTCTCGCGGTTCGGCCACTTTTCGAAAGGTTGCCGATCGTCGCCTGGAGGCTCGCGCAACCCCGGAGGTGGAATAAGGAATTCTATCTTCGGCGTGAGCAGGTGAAGGCACCGGCGGCAATTTCCGTTGCGGGTGCGATACTGCACCATCCCGCAGGTAATACAACGGAGTACATCACGTTCGGATTCTAATTTCACAGGGCGACTATTCCCATTCGCGCTGGTTTGCTCCAACACCGGTGGTATGGAGGTTTGAGGAACTATGCTTGCGGAGAGTGGGGGAGCGGGCGTGACTGACGACTTGACAAATTCTGTTTGATTGATCAATTTCCGTTCCCCCGGTACTCACTCAGATATACCTGAGCAATTACTCAGCCAAGCATCAATTCCGAGCGGATTAGTTCAAATAGCCGTGAACGACCCGGGAACGCAGGACTTATCGGGGGAGCTCCAGTGCAACTAGGGATCGAGAGTTTCGTGCAGAAGTTCGGTGAGACGAATGACGGGGTGAATCGACTCTATTGCATACCTCCAGTCCACATCCTGGGGTCCCTATTAATCAGCGATGTGAGTCCCATACCGCTGCGAATTGTTCCAATACCAAGAGAAACAAATGCATTCTTATTTGATCAGCACCGCACCTAGCCACACGGCGTTTGTGCGAGCCAGGAACCTATTTGGCCGGACAAAATGAAGGAGCAATCCAACAACAGGGTCGCTGCAACGATCAATGGAGACAATCCGATTACATTTGCCTTCACTCCTCAGGTTTGTAGAGCGACTATACATACTATGGAGATTAGGTGCGGCAAAATTTTGTTCCCGGTCTACCTAGTTTTAGAACACCGGGCTCGGTACGTGTAGGCAAAGCACCCGGACTTCCACGTCCGCGGGACATCTTTGACATGAGTACAGGTTTCTTTTTGTTCCTAAACCGTCCGTTAGGACAGTACCCGGTTTCTTTACGGTTAGAGTAACAATTGAAGTATATGAAAGGCCTATACATTGCGAACTGGATGTCAGCCCTTGGCGGAGGACAGTAGCCATCAAAGAGCTGGAGGCTGAGTCTTGAACGCCCGTCTTTATATAGTTCGGAGGTGCTGTATGATAACTTCAACGAAGTGTGTTATCTGCGGTGAAGCTCTTGCGAGTCAGAGGGAGAAGGACCTTGGGATATGTTTCTCGTGTCGCCGCTACGGCCTGCTCAATGGCGTTTGGCCCAAGGAAAACACACCCTCTCTTTCTGTGAATTGACTGCATAAGTCTCTCACGACGAGAGCGTGGAAACGATATTATTCACGGTCTGGCAAGAACGAATGCAGGGAAGCCTTAGAGAATAATCTCGTGGCGAACCTAAAGCGAACCTGATAGACCCTGCCTGCCGGGTCTCGATGTTCACCGATTTATTCCATCTTGCCCACTCGCTAGAGCACGATTACAAAGAAGAGAACGGCGAGCGAGTCCATGCATACAGGTGCCGTCGCTGAGCGATAGCTACCTCTTACGGATGACATTCAGGTTGAGTTTAAGAAAGACAATGCGAAACTGTTCTGGGTAGTTAGCCTTGACGGTAGAAAGGAACAATCAGAAACATACAAGATTTTGCTAGTGCAATAGTGCGTCCGTTCTTGGCTCCCTGAAGGAGCCTGGACCGAGATACATTAAAATGAAACTAATCACAGTAACCATAACTTTACTAGCCATCATTTTCTCAGGCATAGGAGCGATAGCTGGTTTGTATTCCGGCCTTTGGATGGTGGCAGCAACCGTAGCGGGAGGAATTGTAATCTGGCTTCTGATTCATGGAGCGAGTAAGGATTCTATCCTTTTTGGCTGAGAACTTGACTAGCTAATAGAGGTCCAGACAAACAATTGCCCTCGCTGCGCGATAATTACGCGACTGAACGGCTTCAAAGGCCAGATTCTCTGTCTTCTCCGCGATATAGGATCTGCGATAGGAGAACCACTTGAGAAAAATAAATGATCCTGATTCAAGCCTGCTCCGAATGCATCACCAGGAGCCGCCAGAAGGGTAGCGCAAGTGCCAGTGGCCCAGTTGACGTGTCCAGAGGCTTTAGGCGGCAGGTGGCCCGCGAGCCGGATTGGCCAAACTCCCACATTCCGATTATCGGGATTTATCAAATACCGCAACTCAATACCTAGCTCTGTCCAAGCCCGTAAAACGAGATCCCTGGAGCCGGGTGTTCAAATGGACCACAAAAGGATGTGCCCTTTACAGAGCAATAGGAAAACAAATGACACACTTGGTGAATCGTGAAGCGACTGTCAAATGATTACGCGGCGATAGGCAAAAGGTCGAGCAGTGTCCGACCCCGCACCATGTTTAGGCGCGTGCGCAGTCGCCCGACGTCTATTCCAGCTGATGCACAGACCGACGACAAATCGGCGCTATTTTCGAACAGATACCGCTCGGCTTCGCGCTTAGAGCGTTTCCATAAATGATGTAGCTTTACAAAAGAGAGATTGTTTGACAGAGTGTGTGCCTATGCGAGCGATACCGTTGCCGGTGCGCCGGCGCATTCTGCAACTCTATGAACGGAGCAAAAGCACCCGCGAGATCGCAGAGTTTTCGGGTTTCTGCGTGGCGGCGGTGCGCCGGGTGCGCCAACAGTTCCGGCAGCGCGGCACGCTCCAGCCCCAGACCCATTTATGTGGACGTAGCACGCTGCTGACGCAGGAGCGGAAGGAGCGCCTGCAAAGACTGCTGTCCAAGCAGCCGGACGCAACACTGGCAGAGTTGGGTGCCCGCATGGACCGCCCCTTTAGGACTTCCACGATGGATTTGTGGCTTCGGCAACTGGGTTGGAGGTATAAAAAAAACTCTGTTCGCCGCCGAACAAAACCGACCGGACGTGGCCGAAAAAAGGGCTCGATGGCATGAGCAGTTGGCTGTGGAGCCGGCGACCCGGCTGGTGTTTGTGGATGAAAGCGGGGCCAACACCAAAATGACCCGTTTGCGCGGTCGGGCACTCGGGGGGCGAAGACTGGTGGCCCGCATCCCGCACGGACACTATCAAACCCGCACGCTCATCTCCGGCATGCGCTGGAACGGTCCGTGCGCCCCTTGGCTTTTTGAAGGCCCCATGAACGGGGAGATGTTTTTGGCATGGGTCGCACAGGGGCTGGCACCCACCCTGCAAAAGGGGGAGTTGGTGATCATGGACAACCTGGCCACGCACAAAATCCGGGGAATCGTCGAGGCTATCGAAGCAGTCGGTGCCCGTCTCCTGTACCTGCCGCCCTATTCACCAGACTTCAACCCCATCGAAAATATGTGGAGCAAGATCAAGCAAATCCTCCGCAGCAAAGCTCCCCGTACGGAGAGCGAATTGCTCGTGGCCACAAAGGCTGCTTTCCAAGCCATCTCGGCCGCCGACTGCAAGAGTTTCTTTTTTAACGCCAAATACGCTACATGATTTATGGAAGAGCTCTAGGGCGCAAGGGCTTCGAGAGCCAATCCTGAACAGTCCTCGCAATCACTCCGCGCCACAGAAGGGTTTCTGCTGTCATCTCCAGCTTGGTGGCTAAAGCCATTTCTCTGATCATGGTACCCCCATCATCTGCAGCATCATGGTGGCGGGACGGCCACCCCGTTTTCTACTCAAACTAATTGTGTCCTTTACCAACTCTTATTTTACGGAAGTCCCATTCTCACGGAAGTGACCGGTGTCACTCCTCGATGTGACCGAGGGCGCTGCGGCAGAGGTGCCCTCCCACTGGTCAGATGTGCTGCAGATCACCTTCTTAGGTGACCATCGTCATAGTGGCTCTAAGCGCTAATGCCAGATAATCATGTGGTACGCAAGCGTGTTCAGGAGGCATGCATGAGCAATCAATTCCAACCAAGCGAGCAGCCCTGCTTACTCAACGCCGGCGCGCAATGCAACCGAATCTGGGTGTCTCAATCGGGTGGATTGCGCCTCGCTCACTTCCAAACGCGGGGGCAGGAGGCGCTCATATTAAAGAAAGGTGACGCGGCTGTCGGCGTTGGGCGTGCGCAAATCAGCGTCTCCGCTGATTATGGGCAATGTGTTCGGGGGTGCCTCGATTAACGAAACATTTCTATGGGTGCTCGTTTAATTATTCTAATTTGCCAGTGTTTGCGGCCCGAATAGTATTTCCCGCGCGATACGGCAAAGCTATCCAGAATATCCCGGCGACAGCTACCGATTGACACAGTCTGTTACAGCCTACACAGAAGAGCGCACGGCGGGTTTCACTCCGGCTTAGGCGGTAAGGAGCAAGGGGAGTATAAATTCTTGCATTTTTCTAGCGTGGTCGAGCGGCACATTTTCGAAGTGAAGGCCCATGCAATCACCACCGACTACTCGCACAACTCTAGCGGTTCCAGACAGCGTGCCCCTTCCTTGCCCAAGCTCCAGCTCTACCTGTATCAGTGATCCTTCGGGAAAAGTCTTATCTGCGCAAACCATTGCGCCGTTCAGGCTTATGTCGAGTGTGTGGCCTAAAGATCGCTCTTGATCCGATTGCATGGAAACCTGGCAGGTAACCTTCACCCGTTGAAACTGTCTTGCCTCTCGTTGAATTAAATCTTCGCTTACTCGAAGTAGACGCATCAAACGATGCCGGTCGATAGGCTTAAAGAGCACGAAAGTCGCGCCAGCCTCGAATACCCGCGTAAGCAAGTCGCGATCAGTTTCGCCGGTAATCATAACGATAGGAGTTGTCCGATTGAGGGCCGATACACGCACTTGACGCGCTAAGGCAATACCGTCCGGTGCTGGCATCCTGACATCCAAAAATACGGCATCGAACTTTTCTTCCCGAATGAGGATTGAAGCTTGCTGTGAGTCAGAAGTCGTTTGGGATTTGATTTCGGCAGATTCTAAAACGTCCTGGATTAGCTCGCAGATCAGCGGGTCGTCGTCTACGACTAAAATTCCATTTGCCACAATAGTTTCCTTATTCCCTGTGCTGGCGTTCGGCGATTTCATTCAATTATTCTGTGTGATCGGGGGCCACAGGCACCGCGAGCCATTGTTTCAGTTCTTTAGTCAGTACCTTGAAATCGACCGGCTTTGGAACGTAGGCGTTACATCCTGACTGGAAGATGCGCTCCTGCTCGGCAACCATCGCGTGAGCCGTAACCGCTATAATCCGGATATGAGCCAGGGTGGGTTGGTGACGAATCCACGTGGCAATCGACAGGCCGTCCTGGTCTCCTAGGTTAACATCTAGCAGAATTACATCAGGGGGCAGTTTCTTGATCGCGTCAAAGGCCTGTTGCAAATTAGAGGCCCAGGTCACCTGATAGTTTTCAATTGCGAGCCAATCGCAAAGCAATTCACGACTCAGTGCATTGTCTTCTACAACGAGAATATGCTCTCTCATGCCCTGACCGCCGGAGTATTTTTGAGGGCTCGCCGTAATTGGTCCGTCAAAGCCTGCTGCCACGATTGTTGTTTGTGAAACAGCGATTCTGCATGCTTCCTGAGATATTGCTCTTCCTCTCGGGTTAAATCCTTGCTCGTGAGAACAAACACAGGCAGATCAGCGGTGCGAGGCGTCGCCCGCCATTCAGCCAATAATTCAAATCCGCTCGCTTTCGGAAGGATTAAATCAAGAATGACCAGTTCAGGAAGGCTCTCGGCCACATGATTTCGGGCCTGCTCACCGTCTTCGGCCAGGGAAACGGTGTATCCGTGCGCCGTAAGTAACTCGGCGATTACTTCGCGCGTGGGCGTATCATCCTCAACCACTAATATCGGACGCTGCGAGGGTGAGCGTCGGCTGGACGAGCTTAATGACAAACAACGACCAACGGCCGCAAGTAGAGCGGCCTTATCGATTGGTTTCACCAGATATTCGTCAGCACCGAATGTCGTTCCGATTGCGGGCTGGTCCACGATCGAAATCACAACTATCGGTATGGTTGCAGTACGCGGGTCATTCTTCAATCGCAGCAACACCTGCCACCCGCTCGACTGATTCATCAGTAAGTCGAGAGTAATGACATCGGGTTGAAGTTCAGTGACAATATTCATCGCGTTCTGTGGTTGGTCGCAATAGACGGTTTCGTATCCGGAAGAAGCGAGGTATGACTGGATAAGCTGTGCCGCAATACAATCATCCTCAATTACCAAAACCTTGGGCGCTTCACCTCTCGTCAGCTTGTGAAGGACTTCCGGCGTCCGTTGGTTTCGCAGAAGCGAACCCGCTGATAATGAAAAATAAAAACAACTTCCCTGGCCAAGTTGACTTTCTAGATTTAGATCGCTGCCATGCAATTCCGCAAGTCGCTGTGTGATCGCCAATCCGAGTCCAGTGCCTTCGATGGGCTCGCCTGACTGTTTCAGCCTGTAAAATGCGCTGAATATGCGCTTTTGCTCCTCTGCTGGTATTCCTGGCCCATTGTCCTGAACTTCAATTCGAATTTTGCCATTCTCATGCTTCGCGGCCAATTCAATATGTCCCCCCTCCGGAGTAAACTTAATTGCATTCCCGGTAAGGTTCATGAGCATCTGTTTAAAGCGTGTGACGTCGGCCCGGACAATCAGGTCCGATTGAGACTGCGAAAGGATCTGCGATTTCTTGTCCGCCAGCGGTGTCAGCGCGGAAAGCACTTCTGCAAACGCCGATTCAACAGGTACGTCCTGAATTGTCAGCTCCAATCGGCCGGCCTGTATTTTGGAAAGATCAAGAATATCACTGATGAGGTGAAGCAGATGCCCACCACCAGTGTGTATATTGTTGATATAGCGTCGCTGACGCTCATTTAAGGAACCATATCGTTCGTCGGCCAGCAGATCCGAAAAGCCCAATACTGCATTGAGCGGCGTACGTAATTCATGGCTCATAGTAGAAAGGAACTGATCTTTGAACTTGCTGGCTCGCTCAGCCTCGTCTTTGGCCTGCACGAGCAGCTCTTCAGCTTGCTTGTTTCGGGTGACGTCCCGGAAAACGGCAACACCTCCCCGCCTCACCGCACCCTCGTCTGTCAAGGGGCTCGCCGAGACATTGATCCAGATACCGTCGGGGACCTTTTGATTGCGCACAAATAGCTCTGCGTCCTCCACACTCTCGCCACGAAGAGCTCGCGCGAGGGGAATGTCATCGGCGGGAACTGGTGTTACCCCATCGGCCAAATAAATCCCATAGTGTCCGGACCACTCCTGACGCGGCAGGGAAGTGGCCCCAAAGCCCAGGATTTTTTCCGCCGCAGAGTTAAAAAGGATGAAGCTGCCTTTCTCATCTGCTACCGCGACGCCGTCTCCCATGCTGTCTAGGACAGACTGCAGAATTTGACTTTTCCGACGACTCTCGCGCTCAGAAGTGGCCAATTTTTCTGTTTTGGAAGTAATCTCTCTTTCCGCCACGGCACGTTTTTGAATCTCACGGTTCGTAACGAAGGCAGCTATCGGCACGATTGAGAACGCCAGCAGACTTCCGAGGAAGATAACTAGTTTGGTGTTGCGCACGCTGTGTTTCTCGACAGCGTCCCGTTCTTTGAGCAGGACGCGCTCCTCTTGTTCCATTTCCGATATCGCTTTGTCGGTCTCGTCCGTAAGGAGCCTTGCTGGAGGTGACCCGACAAACTTTGCGGCAGGCCCAAATCCTTGCTGGCTTCTCACAGTGATCGTGTGGTCCAGTGACGCCATCCTCGCAGCGATCAGCGACGTGAGCGCGTCGAGACGTTTCTGTTGGCCAGGGTTATCGCTAGTCAGGCGGCGCAAGTCGGCGAGCATCTTCAACCCATTTTGTTTCGCTAAGGTGTACGATCTGAGATAGTCATCACTTCCGGATATTATGTATCCGCGTTGACTGCTTTTGGCGTCCTCGATCGTGGCTTTCACGGCCTCAATCGTTCCGACAACTTCATGAGTATGGTCCACCCATTGTGCGCTGTCATCGAGTCTCGTGACACTGTGGTACGAAACCATGCCGACGATAGCCAGGATGGCCAATACAAGCCCAATCGGAATGTTGATCTTATTGCGCAGCGAAAGTGGCATGTGATCTTCCTTTGTCGTCTAGCTACCGATGGAGCTTTTTCGTCGATCCGGTGACGTCTGTGAATAGTGTTTCCAAAATGTCTACCAATCCACCATCCCACCACCCTTTTTTCACTTCTGAGCGCATAATCGCAAGCGCCTCTTGAGATGGCAGAGCTTTGCGGTACGGCCTGTCCGTGGTCAGAGCATCATAAATATCCACCGTTTGCAGGATGCGGGCAGTCATTGGGATGTCTTCGCCCTTCAATCCGTCGGGATATCCTGACCCGTCTAGCTTTTCGTGGTGATGCCGAATTATTGGAAGCACCCGGCGAAATGACTTCATGGGTGCGCAAATCCGCTCTCCGGTAATCGGATGTTGCTCCATTATCTTTCGTTCTTCCGGCGTTAATGGGCCAGGCTTCAACAGGATGTGTTCGGGAACGGCCACCTTCCCGACATCGTGAACGATGCCAGCGCGCCGCAGCGCCACCTTTAACTCGTCTGACAAACCCAACTTTTCCGCTAGTGCAACTGAATACATCGAAAGGCGGTCGCAATGTCCCTCTGTATAGGGATCTTTCGCTTCAATGCTCAGAGCCAGACTGAAAAGCACTGTCTCGGCGCATTCCAGCTCATCAGTGAATTGCTTCAAACGCAGCAGCGAACGTACGCGAGCTAACAGCTCTTCCTGGTTGATCGGTTTGCTGAGGAAATCATCGGCACCGCACTCGATGCCACGGATGCGGTCGGAACTGCCTGTCAAAGCTGTTATTAATACCACGGGTACGAAACGAGTCTCAGGATCTGACTTAATTTCCCGGCAAACGACGAAACCGTCGGGTTCAGGCATCATGACATCTAACAAAGCGAGATCGATCGAGTTCGTTCGCAATATATCGAGCGCCTGTTTGCCATCCAGCACACAAATTACTTGGTAGCCCTCCACTTCCAGCACGCCGGAAAGGAGTTCCAGATTAGGCAGGTTGTCATCTGCGACGAGAATTGTTCCCGTCAAGACCGGTGATGGGCACAATGGAGTGGCTCCCTGACGTTCTCAGATACGGCCAGGCGGGAGGAATTCCCTGGAAGCGAGAGGAGCGTCTTCCATTTGATGTTATCCTGAGAATGAAAATAGTATACGGACCTCTACGCAGTAGGTTGACTAAACGGTTAAGCTCCGAATCGGCGCGCTGTATTCCAACATCCCCTCTTCTGACCTCCTCTCAAGCTATTGAATCTAAATGGTCACAATTCGGGACATATAGTATTTTGAAAATAAGTGCTTTCGATACGGGATCGCAGAATTGTGGAATCATGCCGTCGCTCTACTTTGGCACATCCGCATTCCACCGCGGGCTGGGAAGGCGCGTTCTACCCGCCGGGGATGGAGCTCGCCGACTACCTGAGCTTCTACGCAACGCGCTTCAACTCGTTCGAGGTGGAGAGCAGTTTCCATCGCATGCCATCGAGGGCTCGTTTCGATTCACAAAATTCATGTGCCCGCTTCAAAGTTTGAGTTATGCTCTCATGTCCTCATTTCATCCTAAGGTGATTGTTGGAATCGTTCATACTCTGCGGAGGATCAAGCCATGGTTATAGGTGACCGATTGCGTGAGTTGCGCGAGGAGAAGAAATTGTCTCAGGGCGACATCGAGAAACGAACGGGCCTGCTTCGCTGCTATATCTCACGAGTCGAAAACGGACATACCGTGCCGGCCGTTGAAACACTGGAAAAGTTTGCCCGCGCCCTCAAAGTCCCGATTTACCAACTTTTTTATGAAGGCGAAGAGCCACCTAAGCCGCCGAGTCTGCTGAAGCGGAAAGCTGATTCCAAGCTGTTCGGAGCATCGGGTAAGGACGCGCGGATGCTAGCGAAGTTCCGTAGGCTCCTCGGTCAAACGGACGCGAAAAACCAAAGCATCCTGTTGCTTACGGCGCAAAAGATGGCGCGGCGAAAGGCCGTTTAAGCTGAAACGTCTTGGGTCGGGCACCCCGACATGCGTGAGTCATCCGTCATGCATCAATAGAGTTGTGGACCCTTGCCCGTCATTGGATAAGCTCAGCTTTCCCTGATGTGACCGGTGACGCCCCTGAGATGCACGCGGCAGTCGGTGAATTCTGGACGCGGGGAAACCAAATAACCTCATCGAAGCTCAAATCGCACTTCTCGACCCCTTTGAGTCACAGCGATATATATATATTTATGTACGTCACCAGACACAGCATATATTAATCTCTGCACCGGGACCTTCGTATGCTAGGCGACCGAGTCTGGAAGTACGGACTGTTTCGTTGGTGGCGGAAGATTAGGACCCAATCAGGACTTAGCAAGATTGATCTTGCGCCCAAACTGAGAATCATTCGGGATGACGGTTGGGTGTCACTCGAACTGCTGCTGGTGAACGATGCCAGTATCCCGGTCTGGGTCGAAGAAGCTATTATTATTCTGACTGATCTTGATGCGATTTGGCAGACCTCGATTCCACCCGGCCAAGCAACGCACGAAATTCGACAAAATGTCAGGGCCAATGAAACGTTAAGCTTGAGTCTTGCAGGTGCCATCTATGACGCTGCGGGGCGGCCACAGGGAACATACTCATGCCTCATCAGTGTCGATGTTCGCTTTCGCCTCGGCGAAGAGTGGTTTAATACAACTCTTGATACACATATGGTCGAAATGACTGCGCTTAAGGTACTTAGCCTTCGCCGCTCACGGTGGCACGACAAGAAGGTAAAACCCAGCGACCGTGTCGCCTGAAACATCAACTGGATTCAGCCACATCCAGCTTCCGCCAGTGGTAATAGGTCTGAATGGTGATTTCTGCTTCCTTGCAGACTTGTGGGGTTGTCTTCCAGTTAACAGCGACCGCAGATAACGCCGCGCCTGTCACCTTCGAGATCGAAGGTACATACAACCAGAACTGGAACAATCTGCGTGCTGTGACTCACAAGAGATAAACCGGGACTGCTGGATCAAAAATATGAAGTTCAATGTTCAACTGAAAGGTCAGGCAGATACTCTCGAAGCAGTAGCACCTTGTTTCCAGAGTGACAGAATAAGAATAATAAAACGAGATGAATGGTTCCTTGAATCATCGGAGTTCAATCAGTGTACGAACGGAGGTCAGGTCTTTCCGATTGCAGACGATATCCTACGACTGATCCACCGCGTTTGTTTCCTGTTTACGAGCCTGGCCTCTCCTTTCGAAATAGGTTACGTTCAGCCTTATAACGATGCTGGCAATCCACTGGGAAGGGCCTTGCGATCAAGCCAAACAATTAATGTCTATTCTTCAGCGGGCATCGAGGAACTTCGAACTTTAAAGGGAGCACAAACGCTCGGAGCCGAAACTGTAAGTCGCGCCCTAGACGATCAAACAGTTCGGGCGGCATTGTCGCTGATCGGCGAGAACGACCTCCAATGGCCACAGATATACGACATAGTGGAATTTGTGGGCTTGAAAGTTATCGTTAGAAATGGATGGGCATCGGAGAAAGAGATTAGAAGACTGAGACAAACCGCCAATTATTACAGACACTTGGGGCGGCCGAAGAAATACCCGTTACCTCCGAATCCCCCTTCGCTACATGAATCTGCAACATTCGTTCTCAGACTGCTGAAGAAATGGATCACGGTACCGAAGGCCGATGGCCGACGGCACTAGGCAAGGTTGTTCGATCTATGAGAATGTCATCAAAACAGTTGACCTTGGTGTGCTCGATTGCGTTTGCCTGTGTCGGTCGTCACTTGCCGCCGCCAAAGTTCCCTAAACTGCTCGACGGTGCCGGAGCCGTACCCCGCATAATGATTGTTGGCGAACGCCAAAATCTGAATCTTCCGCTTATAAACCGTCTTCAAGACTTCGACCCATTCGGCCAAGTCCGCACGACGGTCCACGATGATCTTGTCCCACACTTTCGTTTGTTCCTCGATTCCCTTGCGGTCCCCGATCCTGCTCCTCTGGCTGGGCGTCGCGTCCCACAGAAGTAGATCGACGCACTGAAGGGCTACGCGCCTGCGGGAGTCGATGTGAATTACCTTGCAGCCCGAGAGATCATCCATGCAGCCTCCTCCAAGCCCATGCGAAACACAAGGGCGAGTAGGTGAAGAGCGGGAGCAGCGCCCTGCCGGACGCCGAGGGACGGATGAGGAAGAGCATCAGGAACTCGGCGACGTAGCTGAAGAACAACGCACCGAACATCCAGCCCGTGGCTCGGATGCTCGTGTGCAGCAGCCCGCCGTTCGCCTCGCGCCACCGATGCACGGCGTCCCGTCCCTGCCGCCACGGCGCGGCGCTGAGTTGCGAATAAATCAGCACCCAGACGCAGCAACTCCACGGCCCAGTCCAGAAGTGAAACTGAGCGCCGTCCGGCGTGCGGCACAACCAGAGCGCCGCGACGGGCAAAGCCGTCGCGAAGGGCACAAAGACGGCGAAGATGAGCAAGGACTTCAGCAGCCACTTCAGCATCGGGTCTCCTGTATTACGGCACCAGCAAGAGGTTGAGGATTAGCATGTCGCGGAGCCACCGGATCATCGCAGCACGCTCCTCCGTCCGGCGCGATAGCCGAGCTTGTAGACTAGAACCAGTAGAATGATCAGGAACGCCATCGGTCGCCTCGCAGTGGCGAGCATTTCTGGTGGCGCTTCACGTCGCGCAGGGGGTGACATGAAGCAAAATCGGAAGCTGTCACGCGCATAGAACCTTAGCGTGCTGAGACCGGGCAGCGGTGTACACGGTTCCGACCGACAACTTCATCATTCCAGCAATGGTGCGCCACGAATGCCCGGAAGCTCGGAGCGAGTTGATTCGGTCAACATCGACAGGTTTCGTGGGACGCCCGAGGCGCTTGCCCTTCGCCTTTGCGTTCTTGAGTCCCGAACGAACTCGCTCCGCAATTAAATTTCGTTCCCCCTCGGCAACCGCTCCCAATATCGTGAAAACTAGCTTTCCAGTGGGCGTGCTGGTGTCAACCTGCTCGCAGAGCGAGACGAACTGAATGTCGAGAGCATTGAAAGTCTCCAGTGCCCGGCACAGGTGAGAGACGGATCGCGAAAAACGATCAAAGCGCCAGCAGGCTACGACATCGAAACGGCGGGCGTGCGCGTCCGCCATGAGGCGATTCAGCGCGGGCCTCGAATCTTTCTTGCCAGAAACGCCGTTGTCCACATAGAGGTCGAATACCTCCCAGCCCCGGCGTTGGCAATACTCAGTGAGTTCACGTGTTTGCATCGCAGGGTCTTGCCCGTGACCTATTGTGGAAACCCTCGAATAGACTGCGGCGACCACCTTCCGGGGAGTTGAATCGCCATTTTTGACAATTTGCAATCCCATCCAGACCTCCAGTCATCTAGTGTTCTGTCCCATAAATAAATGGCATTAGTATTGCTCTGAAAATAGGCATCTCGGATGCACAATGGAGGTGCCTATGGCGATGGGAAGGCCAAAAGCGGCGTTGGTATTGAATCCGCAGCAGCGCGAACAGCTTGCAGGACTGGCGAGTTCGCGCTCGCTTCCTGCAGGGCTGGTGACTCGGGCGCGGATTGTTCTGATGAGCGCCGCGGGGATCAACAACCAGGAGATTGCCCGGCAGTTGAGAACAACGAAGGCCACGGTGGGGAAGTGGCGACGGCGATTTCTGAAGCAGGATGTGGCCGGGCTCCATGACGAGTTGCGCCCCGGTCGCCCACGCCCGATCAGTGACGAACGTGTGGCGCAGTTGGTGCGCAAGACGCTGGAAACGAAACCGAAAGGCGGTACGCATTGGAGTATCCGGCAGATCGCCGAAGCCACGCGCGTATCGAAGTCGACGGTGCACCGCATCTGGCAGGCGTTTGGATTGCAGCCACACCGACAGAAACATTTCAAGCTCTCGACGGATCCATTTTTTGTGGAGAAAGTACGGGATATTGTAGGGCTGTACTTGCATCCGCCGGAAAACGCCGTAGTTCTGTGCGTGGATGAAAAGAGCCAGATTCAGGCGCTCGAACGCACCCAGCCGATGTTGCCGCTGGGACTCGGTTACGTCGAGGGCGTGACGCACGACTACCGACGCCATGGCACTACGACGCTGTTTGCGGCGCTGGACACGGCGAAGGGCAAAGTGATCACGCAATGCCGGCAGCGTCACCGGCATCAGGAGTATCTCGATTTTCTGCGGCAGATCGAGGAGAACGTACCAGGCCAGTTGGACGTGCATATCGTCGTGGACAACTACGCGACGCACAAACATCCCCGGGTGAAGCGCTGGCTGGCGGCGCGGCCCCGCTTCCACGTGCACTTCACGCCGACCTACGCCTCGTGGCTCAACCAAGTGGAAATCTGGTTCAACCGCATCACACAGCAGGCCATCCGCCGCGGAACCTTCCGAAGCGTGAAAGAATTGATCGCCAAAATCGACGCATTCGTGCGAAGCTCCAATGCCCACGCGACACCCTTTGCGTGGACGGCAACCGCAGACTCGATCTTCGCCAAACTACAGAGACTTTGTGAAAGTATTTCCGGGACAACACACTAGTAGACCTGTTCAAAAAACCGCTGCGGGGCGTTCCGGGAGCGACTCCGGTCTCCGGTAGACCCGATCCCTTCCGGTGACTGGAAGTGCCCGGAACGCCCCGCCACCAGCTATTCACTTTTTGCCGTCGAAGTCTGATGTAAGCGGCGTTCTGCCGATGAATGTCTTCGAATCGACCTTGCCCGTCGTCCGGTCGCGGGTCGTAATCGTGCTGACGTTACGGTGGACGGAGACATCAACGCTTTCGTCCTTCGAAAAATACGTTTCCCGCCAGCCGATGGTCTTACCGCCATTGTCCTTGCTGATTAGCATTCGCATTCTCCTTGAAGTGGATTCGGAACACCGCACGCCGGGCAATGGTCGGGACGACCATGGCTCTGGAACGTAGTAAGGGGCTGGCTCTCACAAACGAAGGAGCACTGATTTCTGTCCAACCTGACAGCAAGAACGAAATGGAGATATTGAGGGGAGTCGTCAGTCCGTGAGACTCGGGTCTTTGCAGCGAACAGCGGCAGTGGTAGCTTGCGAACAGCCATGCAGCCTCCTAATCAGGTTGCTTCGGTTAGGGGCGTCTCGGTGCTAGTAACACCGTGGCGTCCCGTTTATTTCAATTCCTTAGCTCGCTCCAGAAGGTACTTGTCAATTGCTCTGCGGATAAGTTCGGCAACCGGAGCGCCTGTCTTGTGGGACAGCGCCTGTAGCTTCTTGAGTTGTTCGTCCTTCAAGAAGAGGGCTGTCCGCTTCATGACCACATAGTACCACACAGGCATACATGTGTCCATAGGTCGGAGGTACCAAAGAATGTCGAGCAATGGCGAGTGAACTCTCGACCTTCCACCGAGTTGCGGCAGTGAGCATCCAACGTCTAAGTCCCGTATCATCCAAAGGCCCCGACGAAGCACGGCGGTGTCGTCCAAGCATCATTTTTGTAAACTTGCAGGTCCACCCACCCTTCCATTGGCACAGGGCTGAATGTGCCGCGCCAATCGCGAGGGTCGACTCTAACTTCTTCTGCGACGTGAACCAGACCATCCGCCATCGCGGGTTTCATGTGGCTGATTGTTCGCAGGGCTAGCCAATCGTAGGGCGCGGTTTCAGGTAGGACGCCAATCCGAACCGGGAATACGCCATGCTTTACCATCCCCTTGAAATCCAGTTCTATCCAGCGCCCATCGGAGAACTTCATGCTCTTCGTCACGATTCGCTCCCAGAACTGATTCCTGCTGAACCACACAATTGGACGCTCGGGCGGTTCGACCAGCGCCGTCGTTGGTCTAATCAATCCGTCCCGCAGAATGCTTTCGAGATGCGGAAGAAATGTGTAGTGCCAAAGGATAATTGTTTCAGCCATCGCAGTTACCCCTAATTGGGGGCGCGTAGCTGATTTCAGCCCCCCTTACTTCTTCTCGCGCATAACAAGCTCGATCTCGAAGGCCATTGTTTGGCACCGGATTGTTTGGACACTGAATTGAGTGAATTCATGTTCCGGTTCCGAGTGCAACGATCCGTTGACGAGCCTGGGCCGGCGTGAGGTAGCCCGTTGCGCTGGACGAGCAATTGCGTACCTGCAACTCTAGGTAAGCTGTGGGCCATGCCCGAACGCAACATTCTGATCAATCGCGCTCCCGTCTTGACGTTGTGGGCGACTATCGTTGCCGAGCGACTGGGATTTGACGAGGATGAGGCACTCTCACTCGGCAAGGCGGTGGCTGGTCTGAATGCTCAATCCAAAGGTCAGAGACTGGGCATATACAAACCAATGCCGCAAGAGGTCAAAAAGGCGCGGGCACGAAAACGAGGAGAGGAATTCTTGATTGAGATCTGCGGGCGGCAGGTACCAGCGATTAATACGCCGGATGGAGTGCGGGCGGTGAACAAGAACCAACCCATCGAAGCGAAGAGCGTGGAGCGATACCTGGAGAGCAAGTTCGGTGAGTCACTTGGCACTGCACGCTCGGCGATGCATGACCTCGCGAAAGCCTTCCGATCAGAGCAGCTTTTGAAGAACGCATTCAGTCTCTATGAGGAGTTCCGACCGGCGATTCCAGAAGGGGTAACAGGCTGGGGCGCCAAAGGGAAGTTGGATATTGATCGCATCCGATCCTTGGCGTTGAAGAAGTGACGGCTGGAACGGTGGGTGGACGCGTTCCAGAGCCCGTATAAGAATATAATTCCACAGATCGCTTACCTGCCAAACATCCGCTATCAACGATATCTGTCAGATTTCTTGATGTAAGTCCCGACGTTTACGTAGGGGATGGCTAGGTTTCTCTCTCCGATGGCGTTTGTGCATCTGCACGAATGCCTGTGCTTCGCCAAAATGTCATCTGCGTCAAAACTAAAACAATTCGCCGGAACTCCCCCGTGGACCAAGCGCGTTGGGACTCTAGCGTGTACGGGGTGAGCAGTGTTTCCGCAGATTGCATACGTCGCCGCAGTCAAAGGAAAGCCCACTACTACCTGCGATTGGACCCGTGGTCCTTATCATTAGTAATGTCAGGCGGCTCGGTCGGAGTGGTGGCGCAACCAACCCAGTCGCGTCTGCGAAGCCACGACGCCCCGATTTCGGGATTGAACTCTCCCAGCCGGAGTTTGCTTTCCTAGGCCAAGATGGGTTCGATCTTTATGGTAGTTGCATAAGTATTCCGAGAGTAGCCGCTTTAGGTGGCGTTCATTCACTACAATGATGTGGTCCAACAAATCGCGGCGGCAACTCTCGACCCATCGCACCGCTACACCGTTTTGCCAAGGGCTTTCGAACGAGGTCCGCACAGGCCTGATCTTCAGGGATCGCACTGCTGCAGGAACCTCAACTCCATACTTTCCATCCCGGTCGAAGATCAGGAACCGGGGAGTTGATTCAAACGGAAACGCTTCCCGCAACTGCTGGACAATCCAGAGGCTCGTCGGGTGTTTGGTGACGTTGAAGTGGAGAATCTGACGACGATCGTGGCTGATCACGAAGAAGCAGTAGAGCATGCCGAAGCTGAGGGTTGGAACGGTAAAGAAGTCCATCGCCGCTATGGCTTCTCGATGATTCCGCAAAAATGCGAGCCACCGGTTGCTTGGCTCCGGATCTCTCAGCGCTCGTTTCATCCAGCGGGAGATGCTTCGCTCGGAAACATCGAATCCCAACATGAGAAGCTCCCCGTGAATGCGCGGCGCGCGCCACGTCGGATTTTCCGCGGCCATCCGAAAGATCAATTCCCGTACTTGCTTTGGAATTTGTCTTCGCCCAATAGGTCTTCTTGCCTTGGAAATCAGCTTCCAATACAATCTGAAGCCGGCCCGATGCCATCGGACCACCGTTTCTGGTGTGACCACGATAAGTGCCTGTTTCCACTTGGACCAGAACCTTTGTGCCAACACCCAGAATAGCTTGTCGAACACTACAAGCCTTGGCCTGGGACGCCTTCGCTTCAATGCCGCGAGTTGTTGGCGAAGGGCGAGGTTTTCGAGAAGGAGTTGGCGACGGCCCTGGAAGAATCGGACGATCGCACCAACCAAGAGTGCAACCATGTCTATCATGTGCGAGTGCCATCGCGCTTTGCCCGTGAATGGCAACGGCGTATCCTCTTGAAATCACAGGCGGACAGAATTTTGGCGAGGGACAGGGTAAAAATAGCTTATTACGTATTAACTACTTCCATAAAAGCTCATCTAATTGCCATTGACCGTGACAGTCTCAGACCAGACAATCGCAATCAGATCCCCCAGCGTCGCTTGTTCCTCGAACGACCCCCTGGTCCAAGCCGGATGAATGGGGCCGGTGAGGTTTAGAGAGTTGGGGGCTAAAGTGGGACAGGAAACACGGGAATCTTACCATCGGACCCCTTTCTGAGGCGCATCACTTGTGGCTCAAACGAGTTGCCGAACGGTGGCCATCGGAGAGGAACGAGAGGTCAGACATCCAGAATCTGGGATTGCCCTGCCCGCCGACTATTGGGCCTGGTCACTAGCGGCCACAACTGCCTCCGGCGACACCGATCGGGTTCAGCCAGTTGCAGGCCGATCGTGGAGGTTCCAGAAGCACCAATGCTTATCAGTTCGCTCGGACTCCCCGCCAGAATTCGGGGCAGACATTTGCTGATAGAAGAGGGGACTTCTCCTTTGCTAACGGGAATCCTAGGCCTGCCGGAGGTTCCTCCGCAATGACGAAAACTTTTCTCGTGCAGGCCAACGGCGCCGTAACTGTGTCGAAAGAGGAGCTAGAGACTCTCGTGCCGGCCTCCAGATACCCGGAGATTCTGGCAAAGATGAAAGACCATAATTCATCGCTTGACGAAGTCATGCGCCTCATCCATTCGGAAATTGTCACTCTTATTATGAAAATGAAGGAGTGCGGAAGTGACGCCGTCCAAGCCAAAAAGGGTGAGCGATATCGGAAGCAAATCCAAGGTCTATTTGCAGCGGCAGAGACTTATATGAAGTCCAAACCGGCGGAGAAGGGTGACCGATTGAATTTCGATGGGCCAGCATACCAATTCGTGTTCAACGAACTCATTCAAACGATGGAAAAGGCAACCCGGGAAGCGCTTGGTAAGAATAACGGCGAGATGTGTCAGAAAATTATGAACAACGTCCACGACATCATGAAAAAGGAAGAACCGCGCTTACGGCGCGGTGTGCAAGAGATAGGCTCCACAACTGGAACAAAAGCTTCTGATGTCAGTGAATCGGGAAAAGGCTGATCTGTAGTTCATAGGAAGGGAGCGACTGTGACTTTGTGCACATCCTGGTCGCCATGCAGCGACGAAGGGCCATACGGGAATTAAGGAGAGGAATGTTTAAGAACAGTTTCATTCCGGGTGTTGAAAGACAGGAAAACAATTATCCGCCCTCAGTCGCTAATTTCATGGGGTCATTAAGATGAATAAGATAACCCACAAGAGAACCTTTGGAGAAGTTTTTCCGAAATTCATGATCGAGGTCGTCGCCGACAAGGCATCCGCTGAGGGCTTTAACTTGCTCTTGTGGGATGGGGCAGAAGCACACACCGCCCAATCAAGCATACAACTAAAATCAGCGCCTGATTCTCAATTCGGGGAGAGCATATTCTACCCGCCAGATGTTGATTCCACGGTTCGGAGAGCGATGCGGTTTCCAAGCCATGCCACTCCCTACAATTCAAGCCGAGAATTATTCGCGAATGTCTGCGATCTCATAAAGAGATTTGTGGACTTGCCTGAAAATCTGGTTTCCTTGGCGGCATATTCCGTTTTTGCCAGTTGGTTCGTGGATTGCACGGCAACTCCGGTCTGCCTTTCGATTGTCAGCCCTCGACCCGGTCAAGGCTCTCAATTGACACGGCTGCTTGGCTGTTTGTATCGCCGGGCGCTGCTGCTGGGTCAAACAACCCTGACAGGGATCTGCTCGCTGCCGTTGGACCTTCAACCCGCTCTCTTGATTGAAAATGGTAAATGCGATGGACAATTGCTAAAACTTCTCCGTCTATTAAACGCGCATGACGCCTATGTTCCTTGGAAAGGACGCCTCATCAATGTGTGTGGCGCAAAAGTGATTTGCACGGAGGAATCGCTTCCGGGTGATTTATTAGGCGCCGGCTTCACCGAAATCCACGTCCCTCCTGCGCGTCGCTCGTTACCGATTCTCGACCAGCGTGCTCAGCAACAGATCGCCGAGGAGTTTCAGCCGCAACTCCTGATGTACAGGCTAGTCAATTACCACCGGGCTCGCGTTTCGGAGTTTGATGCTCCAGATCTCACATCTCCCGTCCGAAACCTCGCGCGTTGTCTCGGAGCTTCCGTGCCGGATGAACCCGGGCTTCAGGGAGAAATCGCTCCGTTGCTTCAGGGACAATCGGATCAGATTCTCCTGAAGTGCGAGACCGACTTAGATTCGGTCGTTATAGAAGCAATGCTCGTCTTATGCCATGAAAAAGATAGACAATCTTTCCATGTGGCCGACGTTTCAAATAATGCAAATAAGATCCTAGAACGACGTGGCGAATTGCTGGAGATGAACCCCTGGACGGTTGGGAGGAAATTGAATAGATTGGGTATCTCTACCCAAAAACTTGACTCCGCCGGCCGGGGAGCGCTTCTGCTGAATACGATGCGCCATCACGTTCATAACCTAGCTTGGGAGCGCAAAGTTTCGACAATCTACGACCACGCAGAGCAATGCTCGCATTGCAAGTATTTCGCAGACACTGAGCGAGAAGAAGTGGACCTGAGCGCGATCGAGTAGGACGGGATACTTTGATAGGCTGGTGCACTTAATGCACTTTATGCACTTTGTTTCCGGGAAACAATCTTACTTCCGCGAGGGAAAACTGGCTGTCGTTAATAATAAGTAGTCAGTTATTAATAATTACATTATATAATTATAAGTAATATATCGCGTTTGACGGAACAAGACACTAGAAAGGCTTGAGCCTCAGTTTGCGCGGCCACCGCGGGTTCAGAGGGCTACCTGTTGCCGACTGGAGATTCGCCCCAAACATAGTCCACTACCTCCATAAATTCAGGGAGCGAAGCTGCCGGTCGTGACAGGGGTATCTATGGAATGCTAGCTCGCCGAGGTGGGTGCCACGCTTTTGGCCGCCAGGGAAGCCGACTAGGGTAGTGGTCGCGGTAGGGGCGCCTGTTGCCCAGAGCCCCCGCACGGATCCGCACGTGCGGTTTGCCCGCATGCGGCTATCACCGCCGATATTTGGCGTCGAAGCGTAAGCAGGGATACGGTTGAAGGATTTTGGGCAGTGGGAGCTTTGGCTCCACAAAACCAGCAAGGCGCTGCCACGTCATCCGGCTCCTCTGAGATCCACATAAGTTTGGATATCTTGATTGCGATCATCGGGGGTTTTGGGAGCAGTCGTTGGAACGGCTATCGCAACATTTGGAATCGTGATTTAGATTGTCGCGTTCCCGTTCCCGATTCTCGCTCGGATTCTCGGCTGGGCGAGCTAGCAGCGCCTTTCTCACATTTTTCTCACAAACCCCCGCCAAACCCACACAAAACCACCCAATTGAACCCAACTTAAGCGGTGCTAAGTCACTGAAACCAAAGGAAGCAGATGCTGAACGTCCAAGCCACAGACCGATGCTCTACCAGCTGAGCTACGCTCACCACAGACGAAGTACACACAGTTTAGGCCACATTCCGTTTTCAGTAAAGTAGGTCCGAGGGATCGCCGTGGGTCAGTTTGTTTCGTAGGACAGACACCCGCCGCGGCGGGGTTGTCCCCTTGCGCCCGGCGGATATTGTGTTCGACGCCGCTCACTTGGCAAAATCGTTGTGTCCCATGCAGGAGAGGCGTACGATGCACAAGCGAAAAGTCCCAATCGGAAATTCCGGACAAGACCTGCTGCGGCGCCGGAGATTCCCGCTAGAATTTCTCTGAACGAATACCCCACGCTTGGAACGAAGACAGGAGGCGGCGAATGAACAAACTCAAACTATTCTTGGTGGCGGCATTCTTGCTAAGCGCGCAGCTGGTCGCAGCTCAAAATGCCGCTCCATTGAAATTGGCCACCAAGTATGACATGCCGGCTTCCGTAAAAGGCCGCTTTGATCATCTCGGAATAGACATTGGTGGCAATCGCTTGTTCGTTGTCGGCGAGGAAGCTCAGCAGGTTTTGGTTTTCGATTTGGCCACCGGGAAATTTATCCGCGCGATTAAAGTCGATCACCCGCATGCGGTCCTGTACCGCGAAGACCTCAATCGCATTTATATTACGGATGAAGGAAAGGGAGTGCTGAACATTTATGACGGGAAGACCTACGATCTGGTGAAAACGGTTGCGCTCAAGGTCGATACGGATTCCATCGGTTACGATCCTGCTACACACTACCTCTACATCGACAACGGCGGCGATAATGCGCACGAAACGTTTACGATGCTGAGCGTTGTCGATACCACCGCGGCCACTAAGCTTGCCGATATCAAGGTGGACGGAGATACGCTGGAAGCCATGGCGCTGGAAAGGTCAGGCGACAGACTCTTCTTGAATAATCCGGCAAAGAACGAAGTCGAAGTGATCGACCGCAAAACAAATAAAATCGCTACGACTTGGCCGGTCAAACTGGGAAAGGGCAACGCCACGATGGCGCTGGATGAACCCGTGCATCGACTCTTCGTCGGTTGCCGAAGCGGAGTAATTGTGGTCTTCGATAGCCAATCCGGAAAAGAACTCCAGGCATTACCCGTCGGAAAGGGAGTTGACGACCTGATGTTCGATCCCGCCAGCAAGCGCATCTACGCAACTTCCGGCGGCACGGGCGAGGTCGATGTCTATAAGGAAACCGACCCTGACCACTATCAATCCATGGGGAATATTCCCTCAGGGCCGGGCGGGAAGACAGGACTTTTGGTGCCTCAGTTGGCTCGCCTTTTTGTGGCCGTGCCGCCAAAGGGGGCTACGCCTGGCGAGGTCTACGTGTACCAGATTCAATGAGAGTGAAGATATAAATAGAGTAAACATTGGATCACTCTGCTGCAGGAGTGCAGGAGGCAAGTTCAGAGCCTCGGCGCGGCCTTCAATAAACGCGAGTAGTTTCACGCAACAAGGAGGAGAGTCCCGTGAATGCGAAGAACGAACGAAGTAAGGTGTTTGCCGCAACCCTGGGAATCGGTTGTGTCCTGGCGCTCGCGGTGATTTGTGCCGCGCGCTCGGAAGCGAAGCAGAAACAAGTGCTGAAACAAGCTATAGATGCGCAGGGCGCGCCCATCTTCCGGGTGGACCCGTTCTGGCCCAAGCCCTTGCCCAATCGATGGAGCATGCAACAAGTGACGGGCCTATACGTAGAGCAGAAGAACAACCACATCTGGTTTTTGAATCGTGGGGCGGCAGCTGACGGCGATGAAATAGGCGGAGGCGATAACCCGCCGCGGATTGACTGTTGTGTCCGGGGACCCGAGGTCATCGAGTTGGATCAAGAAGGCAATGTGGTCAGTTCTTGGGGAGGCCCTGGCTATATTCCCCAGTGGCCTACCGCGTTGCAGACCATCATCGCGGACCGGCAGGGGAACATCTGGATCGGGGGGACCGCGCCGCAAGACAGCATCCTCAAATTTTCGCATGATGGAAAGCTCCTCTGGGATTTTGATCACCGTCCACCGAAAGGTTCGCCGCCACTCAAGGAGAACAATCAACAGACCGATATCCTGGCGTCCAAGGGACGTTTTAATCTCGACGAGGACGCCCACGAGATTTACTTGATTAACTGGAAACGCGTGCTGGTATATGACATGGACACAGGCTCGTTCAAGCGCGGCTGGGGCGGCCACGGGATGCCCTTGAGCGAGATTTCCAACGACCCGATCCCGCCCTACAAATGGGCTGGAGCTCCGCCTCCGGATGAAAAGCAGTTCGTGCCCGACCTGCATTTCGCGGAGATTTCCAAGGACGGGCTGGTTTATGTTGGCGAGCGCGGCCAGGACCGCATCGAAGTGTTCACTAAGGACGGCAAGTTTGTGAAGGAGTTCTACGTGTCGCCCAACACGCCTTCCCGCGGGGAGGATTGCGGCGGCCTTCCACCCAACACAAAGATGCCGCCGTGCGGAACCACCTACAAGATGGTCTTCTCAAAGGACCCTGAGCAGAAATATATGTATGTGGCCGACGGAACGAACAACCACGTGTGGATTCTCGACCGCAGCAGCGGCAAGACGCTCGGATCGTTCGGCAGCAACGGCAAGTATGCCGGCCAGTTCCATTGGATCAATGCGGTCGGGATAGATTCGAACGGGAACATCTACACGGGCGAGGTGGAACAGGCCAAGCGAATCCAGAAGTTCGCGCCCGTTATGGCGGGCAGTCGCTAGGCTGACGGTTCACGCGCGAACAGTTTTCTTGACACGAACGCACCAGACGATCAGAATCTTTTTATCATGCAAGGTTTCGAGCAATGAGGTATTAAGACCATGAGGCAAAGAGCTCACGCTGTCCTAATCGTGCTTTGCGGTGTGTTACTCGCCGCGCTCCCCGCTTTGGCGCACCATTCTTTCACGGCGGAATTCAATCCTGACCAGGAATGGTCCGCGACCGGCGTACTCACAAAAGTCGACTGGGTTAATCCGCATACCGCCACGTGGTTTGAAGTTAAGGATGAGAAGACCGGCCAGGTCGAGACCTGGGGTTGCCAGGGCAATCCTCCCGGCACATACAGCCGCGCCGGCGTGCACCGAGAGGACTGGAGGATCGGGGAAGTCGTTACCGTGACTTGCCTCGCTGCGAAAGACGGCTCCAAGCACTGGGGATTCCTTAAGCAGATCAAGTATCACTCCGATGGGCACGTTCTAGTGTTCAGACAGGGCGGAGAATAAGTTCGATTTGCGCCGGAACATTATCCCGCTCGAACGGTGCGGGCTCCGCTCGGATACCGCCTGACAAGGATCAAATCATGAATGCTCGTGGTTCGAACAGTCGTCTGATGGTAAGTTTTCTGGCAGCCGCGTGCGCCATCGGATTGTTGTCTTTGCTGCCCGTCCCCACCGCCGCTCAAGCGGGCCAGGCTGCAGCATCTGCTGCTGCTGCGGCAAGTAAGCCGACACCGCGGACCCCGGATGGGCATCCTGACTTCAGCGGGTTCTATAACCTGGTCGACATCTACCATGGAGACCCCGTAGAAGAAAAACCGGGCCAGCACGTGGTCAGCAGAGCCGAAAATGGCTCCGTCTTCTTCGATTACGGCGGGGCCAACGGTGGCGGAGGGGAAGAAGGAAATACCCGGGTCAGGCAAACTCAGAATGGCAAGGTCAACATGCTGGATCGGACCTGCATCTCCTGCGAGGAACCTCCTTACAAGCCTGAATACATGGCCAAGGTCAAGGCCATCGGCGACGCCATGTATGGCGATGCCTCGCCGCTTGACCCCCAATATGATTGCAAGCCGTATGGAGTTCCACGCGGGTCACTCAGGGGCGCGGGCGGATACGCCATGCAGATTGTCCAGAATGCTCAAGTGATTGCGTTTCTCTACGAAGATCGGCCTGGTCCATATTTTCGAATCATTTACCTGGATGGGCGCGGACATCCCGAAGATTTTGATCCCTCCTACGTCGGGCATTCGATTGGCCACTGGGAAGGCGATACGCTGGTCGTGGATGTGGTCGGCCTAAATGACGACACCTGGCTGGGTTCTGGCACGATTGGTCCGAAATACGCGATGATGCACAGCGACAAAATGCACGTGGTCGAACGCTGGACGCGCACAGGGAACGTGATCACTTATGAAGCCACCGTGGATGACCCGGTCATGTTCACCAAGCCTTGGGTGATGACTCCGCGTCAGACTCAACTTGCTGCTCCGGACGATTACATCCGGCCCACCATGTGCATCCCGTACGATAAGACCCATCTGGTGAAAAACGACAATACGCCTTACATCAAGCCGGCCGCTCAGAGTGCGGATGATTCCCAAGCCGCTTCAGCCGCGCCAATCGCCAACATGGTTGGAAGCTGGAACGTCACGATCCATAGCACGATTGAGGGCATCTTGACCGAGCAATGGACCGTTGCGCAGGACGGGGCCGAGATCACAGGCGCAGTGAAGAGCAAGAATGGCGACGCGACATTAGCAGGCTCGCTCACCGGAGCGATTTTCCTCGGCTCTGTCACGGATGGTGACAAGAAGTACGCCGTTCGCGGCACTGCCGTTGATAACGATTTTGACGGCACCATCCGAATGGGCAAGAACGAGTTCCTCTTGTCCGCCAAACGTTCCAAGTAGAGGAAAGTTATAGTCAATGCGGCCCTTCGGCCGGCCTGCCCATGATCCATTAAAAGATCAACTTCAAACCTAACTGAATCGAGCGCGGACCTCCGGATCCGATTTCGGGGTTGGAGGCGCATACGTCGGGAGTGGAACCTGCGGCCCCGAACGGCTGTCCGGTGGGATCCCCTGGAGTCGAATTCGCACCCCCTGCAACGCCATTCGGGTTGCAGAAGATGGGATGGTTGAAAAGATTGAAGAATTCGGCCCGGAACTGTGCGCTAAACCTATCGCTGAATTTTATAGCTTTGTCGATCGATAGATCCAGGTTCTTGAATCCCGCATCGCGCCAGAGGTTGCGGCCCGACGAACCGTAACTTCCAAAGGGAGGGGGAACCAGAACAGAGGTGCCCACGGCATAGCAGCCGGAAGTTGCGAGTGAAGCTAATGCCAGCTGCAGCTGATTGCCTGAGAAGTGAGCCATGTCCGCCGCCGTGCATTTCGCCATGACCGTCCCGGTTGTGTCTTCGGCCGAGGACGGCAGTCCGCCGCCGAAGCCTCCGCCCGGCTGCGGGTTCGTGTCGGTCCACCCGTGGACCGGGGTAAAGTCGGACGGATTTCCGAAGAAATTCCATTGTCCACCCATGCTGCCCGCAGCATTGTTGTATTCGCCGGTCCCGTCCCAGTCCGTCGACAAGTCGGACTGACCCCACGGCGAGCCGCTTTGCAACACGATGACGGAATTGAGTGTCCAGCCTTCGAGCATCTGCCCGTACCCCTTCTTACCGGGCACGGCGTAGGTCAGTGAGATCGTAGCGCGGTGCCGCAGATCATAGTTCGTGGGCATATAGAGTTGCGAGCGGATGCTCGCATAGTTGTTGATCGGAACAGAGAGATCAGAGGCTCTGCCTTCGTCAGAAGCATCGCCCAGAGCATGGGAGTAAGTGTACCCGGCGTTGAACGATAGTCCGTGGTAGTTCCGCCCGTTGAGCGATACCTGCACGCCGTTGTAGTTGGACATCGTGGAGTTATTGATCATCGTTATGTCCGCCAAATAAGAGGCGCATATGTTCTTTGGATTGAAAGGTCCGCCCGAACCCCCTGGTGCGCCTGCCCCGATGGCTGCAAAAAGCCCTGGAGTAGTACAAGGAGCCGTAAATGGCCGGGCCGCCTGCTCTGCGGCCCCGTTGACGGTGCAGTTGCCGGTGGAAATGCATATCTGAGCGGGAGTGCCCGAAACCGAAGGGTCTCCCCACCCTGGACTGAAGCCGCCGACCTGTTGCGCCTGATTCACATCGGTAAATCCTATCAACTTCACGCCGTGATTGCCGACATAATTGATGTCCAAGCTGAGACTGTTCGTGATGGCTCGTTGGATGCCCAAACTCCAGCTCTCCACATAGGGCGTGCGAAAATTGCGGTCGATACCAACAATGCTACAGGGGGGGGGAGACGTCGTGCCGCCCGCGAGCGCAGTGGCTCCGTCTCCGCAGCCGACGGAAGTCGTTGCGCCGGCGTAAAGAGGCTGATTGGTGATGCTGATTGGCTGGGTGGGATCGAAGTTCTGCCAGTTCGTTGCAATCGTGCTGATACCGCTGCTTGCGGTATAGGAGGTAGTGGTCAGGTCAATATTGCCGGGTGCGGGCGAAATCGGAGTCGAGTTGCCATTATTGTAAAGGGGAACTCCGGTGGGAATGGAGCGTAGCCCAAGAAAGTTGCTGACCGCGTTGGTCACGTCGTAAGTGATGGCGGTTTCGTAAACAATCCCGCCTGCGGCGCGAATTACGGTTTTCCCGTTCCCAAAGACGTCCCACGCCAGGCCCAGGCGCGGCGCGAAGTTGTGGTGATCGCCGTTATAGGGAGACGATATTCCAAACCCCACCTGCTCCAATCCAACATTCGGATCGAAGTTGCCCAGTTCATTTTTTGAGTCTTTAATGACCGTTTCAATCTCATACCGAATTCCGGCATTCACGGTCAGCCTCGGTGTAACACGCCAGTCATCCTGGAAAAAGGCGGCGTAGGCCATGTTGCTGATCGTCCGCTCGGGATCGCCGGTGAAAAGACTCGCGTTATGGATATTGCCGGTGAAGAAATTTACCAAGCCTCCCGGTCCATTGCCAACGAACGTTACGGGCCCCTTCCCGTTCGCGGTAATGTCCTCACTTGCCCGGTTGGATTGGATTTCGACGCCAGTCTTGAATGCATGCTTGCCTCGCAATATCGAGACGCTATCCATAAACGACAAGACGCCTTCGGGACCGGTAATAAATGGTCCAATGCTCTGCCCGATGCCGTTGCGGTTGGCGAGACCTCCGATCGTAATCACCGGCATGCCAAAATAAAAAGGATTGGTGATGCCGGTGGGCATCACGTAGGTCGCGCCGTTGAAAGGATAACTTGCGGGATTGAGCGTGTGGTCGTTGCTTTCGAAGTCCTGATAATAGTGGGAGTAGCCAAAGCGGAATTCATTCACTATGGTGGAAGTCGGGGTCCAGGTCCAGGAACCCAACCCAGCTTGTGCCCGCGCGTACTGCTGGTTCAACCATTCCGGTCTGACTATGGTTGTGGGATCGCCCACCACAGCGCCACTTCCCTGGCTGAAGAAATACATACCATTCACCGAGTTGTGGTCATTGATATGGTAGTCGATCTTCCCAAGTCCCCCGTGGATGGCATTAGTACTAGGGATGGAGGTATACACGTTCGTCCCCGGCCCAGGGTTTACGGGGAAAAATCCCAGGAAGCCGTCGGAAGGCTGCCCCGAGACAGGCATACATGGTGATGCACTTTTTGGTCCGCCAAGGCCCGCCAGTTCCGCGCTCAGCGCTGTCAGCTTTAAGGTCACCCCGTTCACGACCACCCCCGCCAATGCGGCGTTGCACGCATCGATAAGGCTCTTCGTTGGATCTCCAATTGGTGCCGTCACCGGAAAGTTGTGCAGGAACGGATTTCCGATCGAATAGAGTTGCCCCTCGTAGTTGGCGAAAAAGAACAGCTTATCTTTCTTGATAGGTCCGCCAATCGTGCCGCCGAACTGCTCCAGTCCCACCTCCCCCTTGGGAGCCGTCGCCGCGTCGTAGAAGTTGCGGGCATCGAGGGCAGTGTCCCGGCCGTACGCATAAGCTGTGCCGTGCAAGGTGTTGGTACCCGATTTGATCCCGATGTCGATAATCGCGCCGGGCTTCCAGCCGTATTCCGCGCGAGGATTTTCTTCCGTCTTGAGTTCGTCAATGGCGTCCACCGGCAGGATCGTTCCGGCATCGCCGGCGTGCAGGGACGAATTCATCACGCTCTGGCCATCCCAAGGAGTGCTGGAAAAGACGCCATTCACTAAGTACAGATTTTGGTGCGATCGCAGGCCGTTGGTGCTTTCAGAATACGAAGTGCCTCCCGGGTAGATCATCACGCCCGGCGTGAGTTGCAGCAGGTTTTGGAAGTTCCGCCCATTCATGGGCAAGCTATCGATGATATCGCTTTGCAGCGTTCCGCCCAGCTCCGCGTTGGTGGTATCCACCATTGGCAGCGCTTCGGTGACAGTGATCGTCTGCGTTTGCTGGCCGGGTTGCAGCAAGAGATCGACACGCAGCTCCTGATTGGCCTCCAATAGGATCCCCACGCGTTCGATGGTCTTGAACCCCATGGCCTCGGCGCGGACCGTGTAGGTGCTCGGAAGCAGGCCCGGACCGTTGTACTCACCGGCCTGGTTCGTGTTCAGCGTTCGCGTCGTGCTTCTTTGCGTGTCGGTGATCGTCACGGTGGCGCCGACGAGCACGCCACCGCTTTGGTCCGTGAGGGTTCCCTGGATTCGCCCCGCATTTCCTTGTGAAAACACCGGGAGGCAAATCAGGAATACGCCAATCGTCGCACCCAGCAATTGCACAGCGTGCTTTACCCGGGACCACATGGATGCCGTGATCATTGACGATCGCCAATTCATAGAAACCACCTCCCTGAAATTCACCGGCTGAAAAATTGAAAGGGTGCGGACACTGCTGCGGCCACCTTATTCACATGCACGCGGGCGGATGTCAAGGCGAAAATATCCTGGAACTGTTGGTTCGCTCGTGGAGCGATGCAAAAAGGTTTCTCCTTCAACTATTCTTTGGCGTGCGTCCGGACAAATAATCCGCGCGCCGCAGCCGGTTCCGTCCGGATCGAGTGTTCGGACATTGAACCCCCCCATCAAATATGGTACGGTACGCTCAACATATTCTAGTGAATCGTCCAAAGTTTTCTGCGATCCTTTCGTTCAAGGAGGTAAACATGCAACGCAAACTGGCTTGTGCTCTCGTGGCGGTTTTTGGTTTGCTTGCCGCGGCAGTTCCCGTGTCCGCTCATCATTCGTTTGCGGCCGAGTTCGATGCAAATAAGTGCATGGATCTCACCGGCACATTTACGAGTTTTGAATGGCAAAATCCGCACGGGTATTTTCATTTGGATGTAAAGGATCCCAGCGGCAACGTGACCACCTGGACTTTTGAAACTGTTTCTCTTTCCACTCTGAAAAGGAGCGGAACCCAGAGAAAAGATTTCACCGACAACGTCGGCAAGACTGTTACCGTGAGGGCATGTCTCGCCAAGAATGGAGTCAAGAACCGGGCCGCTGCCGAAACCATCAAGCTGTCGGATGGCCAGGTGCACAGAATCGGACAGGATGTCGAAGGCAAATTTACTGATAATCCGAAGGAAGGATACTGAACGCTTTCAAGCTCGGCGATTCGTCGGTGGGGAGTCGAATCCAAAATTCATTTTGACCTGGCGCGAGTCTTGACCGGCCGGGGACATGCGCCGCGAACATTCCAATAATCTTATGGGAGACTCCAAAATGGGAGGAGCTTAGATGAAACGACGCCTCGCCTATTACGGTGTCAGTGCCGGAGTCGTCCTGTGCCTCTCGTGCATGCCGGTTCTACCCGCCGCAGCCCAGGAGGGACAGGAAGGAAAGGTTTCAGAACCCGCCGCCGCGAAATCGAAGCCCCAGTCAATGCCTAAGGGCGGACCAGCGCCGCGCACTGCAGACGGTCATCCGGACCTCTCTGGAGTTTGGTTCCCGGGCACGGCTGGCGGTTTCAGTTTCAACCCTGCTTTGAGAAGGCAATTCGACGCCAAAGCAACGCCCGAGGAGCCGCCACCTTTCCAACCTTGGGCGGCCGCAAAGATCAAGGCGATGACCACAACGGATTATGAGTTGGGACGAGCGTCCGTGAATTGTCTGCCGCGAGGCGTTCCAGGGATGTTCATGATTGATCCGTATCCATTCCAGTTGATTCAAACGCCTGGTTTATTCGCGCAGTTGGATGAACTGAACAATAATTGGCGTGTGGTCCACACGGATGGCCGCCCGCATAATCCGGAGCCGGATCCATCCTTTAACGGCGACGAGGTTGGCCACTGGGAGGGAGATACTTTGGTCATCGATGTAATTGGCATCGATGAGCGAACCTGGAACAACTTTACGGGTTGGTTCCACAGCGATCAGGAACATGTCGTCGAGCGAATCAGCCGTCCGTCCATGAACTACCTCGTCTACCAGGTGACGATCGAAGATCCTAAGGTTCTGTCGAAGCCCTGGACGTCCGCGCCTCGTGTTTGGACAATCGGTCACGAAGATTTGCTGGAATACTTCTGCACGAACAATCAGGATGTGGACCAGTACAAAGCGCTGAAAACAAAAGAATCGGGTGGTGATAAGTAGATGGGAGAATATCGATGACTCGAAATCCTCGTCGAATTTTGGCGGTATCTTTTGGTTTGCTGTTGCTGGCGGTTCCAGTGCTTGCTCATCACTCCGCCACGGCAGAATTTGATACCTCGAAGACGTTTACTGTGAAGGGTACAATTACAAAACTCGAGTGGATCAACCCGCATGTGTATATGTATGCGGACGTGACGGACGAGAGCGGCAAGGTGATACCGTATTCGTTCGAGACGGGCCCTCCAGGCAACTTGCGAAGGGCTGGGGTGCTCAGGACCATGTTTAACGTGGGCGACGTCGTCAACATTGAAGCCTCCGTGGCCAAGGATGGTACCAAACACCTTGGGCTATTGAAGGCCGTGCACTTCGCAGACGGCCACACGATTGTGTTTGGCAGCGCCGCCGACAGCGAAGGCAAAAACTACTAATTCCTCAAATGAAGGTAGACCCTGCGGATAGTAGGAATACATCTGACGTACACCGGATGGCTGAACTTTGTGGAACGAGGGGGGAGAGAAATGAAATTCCGTTTCGTTGGCTGCATCAGAATTGCAGGACTCGCCCTTGCTGCTGTTTGTTTAGTTCCTGTGTATGGTGCCGCGCAGACTGCGCCAACTCTTACGCAAACTAAGAAAGTCCCCACAGGATATGGACTTGACAAGGATCAACCTTTCGCTGGAGCTGACCCGAACGGAACTGGGCTTCCCTGGAGAGAACCTCCTCCGGAAGAAGTAGAGGCCGCAAGGAAAGGGCCAACTCCGCGTTTGGCGGATGGGCATCCCGATCTAACCGGATTCTGGGCGCCAGCCGGCTGGGGGTACGCCGTCAGCGCGGGATCGGATAGCGCGGACGGAAAGACCCACTACACCCAACGCAGGCAAGAGGGTCCCGTTCAGCCGCCTGATAAGGTCGCCGAGCTGAAGCACCGGCTGGAAGGTGCCAATCTTCCTCCCTACAAGCCGGAGGTCCTCGAGAAAGTAAAGTACTTGGGCACGCATCAAAGTCATGCAGACCCAGCTTTCAAGTGCGCCCCAAAGGGTTTTCCGCGCGTCGGTCCGCCAACGGAAATCGTTCAGGTCCCCAATGAGATCGTCTTCCTCTACGATACAGTCAACTCTTCTGAACAAAATGCCTTTCGCGTGATCTCGACGGATGGCAGGGAGCATGACCCGACACTCAATCCTTCGTTTTACGGAGATTCGATTGGGCACTGGGAAGGCAATACGATGGTCATCGACGTGACGAATTTCGTGGATGAAACATGGCTAAGCCAAAACGGCACGATTCACAGCGACGCCATGCATGTAGTTGAAAAATTGACGCGGGAAGGTTTTATGATCGACTGGCAAATCTCGATTGAAGACCCAAAGATGTTCACTCGACCGTGGGTAATCGAGCGCCACTTGATCCATGGTCTTCAAGGCGGACACGCCTTGGAGGAAGCCCCCTGCGTGGACCACGACTACGGACACTTGGTAAACGACGATCGTAATTAACGGTGCAGAGATTTTCGTCCTTCGAGTGTTTTCTCAGTGCGGGCGAATGCCGGCGACCTTCAACCTGATTCTCCATAGCGTCTTTGGGCTGACAATATAGAGGGTCTTGCTGTCCTGATCGCCGAATGTCAGGTTGGAGAACCGCATTCCTTCCGGAGCAGGAATCAGCCCCAGGCGCTTGCCGGCGGGCGAGATGACCCACACGCCGCCCATCCCTGTTGAATAGAGATTCCCTAGGACGTCCACCTTCATGCCGTCGGGTCCGCCAGGCCCTTTTTCACCCGTGAAGTCAGCGAAGAGCCGCCGATTTTTTACCGTGCCGTCCGGTTGAACGTCGTAAGCAAAGATTTGCCTCTGGTTTGGACCCGGTCCCCCGTTATTGACATAGAGAATTTTTTCGTCCGGAGAAAATGCAAGGCCGTTCGGAGGAAAGTTCCCCGGGTCCTTGTCCAGGAGTTGCAAACTGCCATTTCGTATGCAGTACACACCGTGGAAGGGAAGCTCCCTCGCGGGATCATCTTCCCGCTTTGGGAGACATCCGGCCATACCGTCGGTGAAGTAGATTGCACCATCGGATTTCACCACGATATCGTTTGGACAAGTGAGCCGCTTTCCTTCGAAGTGGTCCGCCAACGCCGTAAACTTGCCATCCTTCTCCACCCGCTCGACAGCCCGGTCGCCGTTGGCGTCCAGCACGATCCTACCCTCGCGATCGAGCGTCAGGCCGTTAGACCCGTAGAGATGCGCGCCGCTCGCATCCACACTCCCCACGCGCGAAACGTCCGCATAGCCGGAGTGGTCCAAAAATACGGACAGCTTGCCATCGGTTGAACAGGGGTATTTAAAACAGTCAGGCGTCCACTGAAAGATGCGATTTCCGCCGACGTCGCTGAATAAGAGATACCCGGACTCACCACGTTGAATCCAGAGAGGCCCCTCGCCGCCTTCAAAAGTGCCTTCCCCCTTGAGCAATTCCAACTTGGCATCCGCCGGGAAAATTTGGTCGGCGCTTGGATCGAGCTTGACGACAGCACCCGCGGTCGGAGATTGCGCGCGTGCCGGGAACAAAACAACCGCTATCACTAAAGCTAGAGACAGCAAGTACATGGAAATTCTTTTCATAATCATCCGTTCCTCGGCGCGATGGTATATCAAGGAAGAGATCACATCAAAAGTAAAAAAGCTGGCTGTCGCGCACCGCTGTGTTTTGCATTTCGCCGGAGCATTCGCAATCTAACCCCCATCCCTTTTTCCGCAGGTGAATAGATGTGCTTGAAACAGTGGTGAAGTGCAAGTATGATCCGCGAATTGTCCTGTCCCTTGAGACTCAAGAAATCGTTTCTGTGAGTATGCAACGAATTCGCAGATGAAAGAGAAACCATCATGAGCATTCACGAGCTGGGTAGTAGAACCGGTCGCCCGAATCCCGGCGCATTGTCGAGGCGGGATCTTCTCTACGGCATCGCCGCGATGGGCGCTTCCGCCGTGCTGCCGGAATTCGGCTCCGCGGCGCAGACGGGATCGGCTGCCGCGCCGCGCCCTTTTCGTATCGATACCCACCACCACTTTACCGTGCCTAAATTGCTTGCGGAAAGCGCCGCCAAGGGGGTCACGCAGGCCGGCCTTCAGGATTGGACGCCCCAAAAATCACTCGATCAGATGGATAAAGGCAGTGTGGCCACCTCCATCATCTCCATCAGCGATCCGGGGGTTTGGTTTGGCGATAACGCCGCCGCGCGCGCCCTGGCGCGAGAATGCAATGACTACGCGGCAAAATTGATTAAGGATTATCCGGGCCGCTTCGGCCTGTTCGCCACCCTGCCGCTCCCCGATGTCGAGGGCGCCCTTCTCGAACTCGAATACGCCTTCGATACGCTCAAGGCTGACGGCGCGTGCGTTCTTTCCAGCTACGGTGGCAATTACCTCGGCAACCCCAAGTTCGCTCCGTTGATGGATGAGCTGAACCGCCGGAAGGCCGTCGTGTTTTGCCATCCCTATTGCGCCGCCTGCGGCACGCAGACAGTCCTTTCGGATGGACAGAATCGCGGGATCGAATTTGTTTTCGATACGACGCGAACGATTGTGAGCCTGCTGTCCACTGGCACCGTCACGCGCTGCCCGGACATTCGCTTCATCTGGTCTCACGGTGGCGGCACAGTGCCGTACATTACCAGCCGCCTCAACGGAGTGGCGCCAAAGCTTCCCAATGGCCTCATCCCCGAGTTACAGAAATTTTATTACGACACCGCGCAGGCCTTTAATCCCTACACGTTGCCGTCTTTCAAGAAGCTCGTTCCGCCATCGCACATTTTGTTCGGGACCGATTTCCCGCTCGGCGGCGGCTCGGGCTTGGCTGTCAGCAAAGGTCTGATCGACAACGGAGGATTCAGCGAGAGTGAATTGCGCGGTATCGATCGCGATAACGCGCTGGAATTACTCCCAAGGCTGAAAACCTAAGCTTTCTCTTCTCACTTTGCAGGCACAAACTTCTGAATCCGTTTACCGTCTTCCACCTCGCCGGTGTAGACGTTTCCTTTCGAGTCCATGGCGATCGAATCGATCCAGTGGAGCTGTCCCGCATACCGCCCGTTGCCTCCGAAGGAACCCACCAGAGTGCCGTCGTTGCGATCGAGGATCCAGACCATATTGTTCGTGCCGTCCGCAACCAGGATGTACTTCTGCTGCGGGTCCGTGGAAAGAGTCAGATTGTAGATCGTCCCACACGGAGGATCGGTCATGCTCCAGATGCCTCCGCAGTGAGGACCGCGGGACTGCGTCGATGAGTGAATCCAGAATTCTTTTACGTATTTGCCCTGCTTGGTGAACACCTGGATCCTGTCGCTGCCACGTTCGCAGACGTAGACGAATCCATCCTTTGAAGGGTGCGCGCAGTGAAGCGCGGGCGCGAACATCTTCTGATCCGGAGGCGGTCCCGATGGGTCGTACGGCGGTGTGGGGTCATTATCTATTTCGCTAAGCGGGGTGCCTTTGCCTCCCCAGCCTCGCTTGAATGCACCGGTATCCATGTCGTACACCAGGACACGTTTGTTCAGGAAGCCGTCGGGAATGTAGATCTCGCGAGCGTCTTCGTCGAACTCGAAGGCGGCGATCCCCGGCGGGAAAGTGTCCGTTTGCTGGTTATTCTGTTTCACATCCGATGCCGGCACCTTGGGTCCGCGATGGCCGAAGTCCCACAGGAACTTGCCGTCCTTTGTGAATTTGATGATGCTGTCGCCCGGCGTCGTTCCGGAGATCCAGACATTTTCGTCCCGATCCACGCCGATGGTCTGCAATCGGCCCGGCCAGCCGGGAACGTAATCTTTGCCGCCCCAGGCCCTGAGAACAGTGCCATCCGTGTCGAATTCCACGACCTCGGGCCCGATGACGCAGCATTCGGTGCGCGGCGGCGTAGTTGCTGCGCCCAACTCATCGGGCCTCGCGTCCGAGGCGCGATTGAGCACCCAGACATGGTCTTCCTTGTCCACGTAGATGTCGACGATTTGTTGCGTGCTCCATTTGTTTGGCAATCGCTTGGGCCAAAAGGGGTCGACCTTGTATACCGGAGCGTTTTGTGAATGCGCCGCCGGAACGCAAGCGAGAACTCCAAAACAGATAAGCGCGATGGCCATGGCGGAGGCCCTGGTCCATCCAATCCGCATCGGCATTGATGACTCCTATTTCCCGCCCGTTTCAATTCCGGCTGTTGAAGCTCACGTGGACGGTTATTCGTGGGGATGTGGCCGCGCTTTTCCGTCTCCATTTTTCAGGACAAATTTCTGAGCGCGTTTTCCGGTATCCACTTCACCGGTGTAGATGTTCCCCTTGGAATCCATGGCGATCGCATCGATCCAATGGAACTGCCCCGCCATGCGGCCGTTGTCGCCGATCGAGCCCGCTAGAGTGCCGTCTTTGCGGTCCTGGATCCAGACCTTATCATTCGTCCCGTCTGCAATCAGCACGTACTTCTGCTCCGCGTCATGTGAAAAAGTGAGATTGTAAATAGTTCCGCACATGCCAAAAGTTGTGCTGCCGGGCCCGCCGCACTCGGGGCCGCGAGCCGGCGTCGAGGGGTGCACAAAGAAACTGGTGACGAACTTTCCTTCCTTGGTAAATACCTGAACTCTGTCGTCGCCTCGCTCGCAGATATAGACGAGACCATCATTCGCGATGTGGACACAGTGCAGCGCGGGTGCAAATTGCTTTTGATCGGGAGGCGGACCCGATTTCCAGTCATAGGGCGGAGTAGGGTCGTTGTCGATTTCGCTCAAGGGTATGCCGTGGCCGCCCCAGCCGCGCTTGAATGCGCCGCTGTCCATGTCATACACGAGGACGCGCTTCTGGTCCACGATGTAAAGCTCGTGGGCGTCTTCGTCCAAATCAAAGAAAAAAATCCCACCCGGGAAAATATCCGTGGCTTGGTTGTTCTGCTTCAAAGGTTGTGCCTGCTGTCCCGCCGGAGTTCTTGGCCCGCGATGGCCGAAGTCCCAGAGCAGCTTCCCATCGCCCGTAAATTTTTGGATGCTGTCTCCCCGGGCATTTCCTCCCAGCCAGACGTTTCCCTGTCGATCCACAAGGATCGCGTGTTCGGCGCCGGCGCCCGGCCTTTCAATTCCCTCAGCCGGCCATCCCGGCACGTAGCCCGGACCTCCCCAGCCCTTGATAAGGTTGCCCGCAGTATCGAATTCCAACACCGCCGGCGCGGCTATACAACAATCCGTGCGCGGCGGTGTTGTCGCTGCCCCCGCTTCATCGGGGTTGATGTCCCGCGGCCGGTTGTACACCCAAATGTGGTCGTCCTTATCCACAACCATCACCGGAACTCCCTGCATGAGCCATTTGTTCGGCAACGGCTTGGGCCAGGAAGAATCGACTTCATAAATTGGTGGTTTTTGCGCCCGCGCCGCAGGAACAACGGCTAGAAACAAAAAGCAGGAAAGGCGGATCGCCACGGCGGACGCATCGTTCCATCCCTTGCGAATCTGCATGAAATGTTCCTCCGTCCAGTGTGTACTCGAGACTTGGCAGGCAACTGCGCGGAGTCTAGTTGACCACGCAACAGGATGTCAATGCGCTTCACCCGCCCCGGATGGCGTTTCACATTGTGTGGTCGTCGACAGAAAAAACATAAAAGCTGGGCCATCTGCCGCGGGACTTTATTCAAAATGCACTAAAGTTCCTCCGACAATCGTTGACATCTGCCTGGTCTGTAAAGCCTTGGAATCCCACGAAGAGCGAAAGCTCACCTGTCCGAACGGACAAGTTATCGTTTGGCGGCAATTTCGGGCACGGGGGACCGGCAATACGCTCCCTCTGGCAGACTCGAGCAGGAGAACTATGCGGCCTGGAATCTTTCCTCGATATCTCTTTGCGCTTGCCTCACTCTTGTGTCCGCTCGCTGCTTTTTGCTCGCCACAGGACGATTCATCTGGGGTGCGTCTATTGAATCGCGATGAGGCCCGGACCCTCGTCAACACCGCCTCGAAACAGCGAGGGAAGGCAAGCCAGAAGCCAGACTGTTCGCACTTGGTGCACCAGATTTACGAGTTATCGGGTTTTCCCTATCCTTACGCAAGTTCCTATGATCTCTACGAGGGAATCGATAATTTTCGACGTGTTTCTACACCACGTCCAGGCGACCTCGTAGTATGGCGCGGGCATGTGGGGATACTCATCAATGCTGCCGAACACACCTTCTACAGCTCCGTTAGCTCGGGCTTCCGCACAGAGTATTACGACGGGCCTTACTGGCGATCGCTAGGCCACCCTCGTTTCTACCGTTACGTTCTACCGGACCCCGCCGAACTCACCGCAACCAATGCCTCTGCCCCGGCGAACGATTCAGTAGCTCAGTCAAAAATCCTCAGGGTGCCTGCGCGCAGAGGAATTGCCGATGCTCCACCACTTGGGACTGACTTGCCGGCAAAAGCAGAGTCGCCCGCACTTTCACCTAACCCAACGACGCCCGTAAAACGCCTGCTGGCGCTTCCTTCCAGTATTATGGTCGGAGCTGCGTCAAACAGGCCCACGGACGAGGAAGTTGGTGATGCTATTTCGGAATTCAACAATGCAGCCGGCAATCTGTTGCGCGACTGGCCTACAACAGATTCAAAGCGAATCGTATTGGTCTATGACCAGCTTCGTGTTGAACGCGTTGAGTTGAAGCGTGACCGGGGATGGGTCAGCGTGGAAGTTGAGGAAAGACTTTCCATCGGAGACAAAGGATATGAAGGAAAACGCCAAGTCGAAAAACTGCGCTGGGAACTCCGCCGCACGCCGCAGGGTTGGCAATTGCAGGTGCCTGCTAATCGCATTTACGTGCCCCGCGATGTTGCCATTCGCGCTCTGGCCGCGCAACTCGCATCCCTGACACAGAACGAGGTTGCCTCCGTCGACTCGGATCACTCAGTAAACCAACAAAGTGCGATTGTCCGCGCTTTAGGTTTCCTTTTCGACCAGAACTAACCAACGCCGAATTGCATGCGTCATTCTACGCAGCAGGAAGTGACAACGTTCGTGGACTCTTGCAGTCAGCGAATCACAAAATTGCGGGAATTGCCGCCTGACGCCCAAGTGGAACAAGGAATTGACAAATTGCGAGAAGCGGTGAGAGGATGACGGCAACGGTGATCCAATGAGAGCAAAAATACTCTTTTTGATAATCGGTGTTGCCGCTGTTCTGATCGCTTCGGGGCCGACGTTCGCTCACCATGGCACGGCGGCGTACGATACGAAGAACATCGTCACGGTCAAGGGAACGATGACGGAATTCCTTTTTGTTAATCCGCACGTGCAACTTCATTTTGACGTGAAGAACGACAAGGGCGAAGTCGAAAAGTGGCAGGCCGAACTGACCGCTCCGAACAAGCTGTCCAGGGCCGGTTGGGACAAGCACACGCTGAAGCCTGGAGACTCCATCACAGCCAGCGGCTATATTGCCAAAGACGACCCGCACACGATGTGGATCAACAAGCTCATTGGACCCGATGGACAGCCACTCCGTCTCTTTGAGGAATAACCGCTACCGCTCCCGGGCAGTCAGGCCGTGCGGGTCAGTAACAAACAGGAGGGTCTACGTGCGCAAGGGCTTGATCAAGTCGATGCTCGGAATGGTCGCGGCGCTGTCCCTCTGGAGCGCTCTGTACGCGCAGACACCGGCTCAACCAACGGATCAACGCAATGCGCCGGCTAAGGCTGCTGAGTCAGCGCCTGCTCCTGTCCACGATCTAACTGGCGTCTGGATGATGCGCAATCCTCCTGGTTCACAGCGTGGTTTTACCAACTATACTTTTACGAAGGATCCCCCAGAGTTGACGCCCTGGGCTCAGGCGAAGTTCGCCGAGGCCAAAGCCTCCAATGGGGGCGAGTTCACACTGAAAACGACGAACGACCCGGTACTCACGAAATGCGATCCTCCCGGCGTGCCGCGCGTTTATTTCCACCCCTATCCATTTGAATTCGTGCACACACCCAAATATACGCTGATGCTTTACGAGTACGATCACATGGTGCGCCGTATTTACACCGACGGCCGCCCACTCCCAAAGGACCCGGATCTGCTTTGGATGGGAACTTCGGTCGGCCATTGGGAGGGAGACACAACATTCGTCGTCGATACGGTTGGATTTAACGACAAGACCTGGCTCGATCGACTCGGCCATCCGCACAGCGATCAGTTGCACGTCATCGAGCGCTTCCGGCGCGTGAACCAAGATCACATGGAGATGGACATCAGCATGGAAGATCCCAAGGCGCTGGTAAAACCCTGGACGACAACCTTCTATTACCAGCTAAGACCAAACTGGGAGCTGGGCGAAATCTCTTGCTCGGGAGACTACCTGGACTTCAGCAATTTCGAGAAGTAAGTTTAGGCGCGATGAGTGAATCTGCGCGCTCGACTGACCACAAGCCAGTGATTCCTGCTTAAGTAATTTTCTACACTCGGACAAAATTGTGCTATACCGCTGCGATCGGTAATGTCTGAAACGTAGTTTATCTCCGGCATTCCGATTTCAGCGTTGGCAATAACTCTGCACTTGATACGAAGGGGGCGACCTCCATGCACCGGGAAAGCAGCAGCAATAACCGGTACGATTTTCTGAATATCAATGTTGGACGCCGGGCGCTCATGAAATCCTCTTTGTTGGGCGGCGGGGCGGCCGCTGCCAGCGCACTTTTTGGCGGCTTGATCCCGGCAGCAGCTCTGGGAGTCGACGATTCGTCAAAATACGAAGGACCCATCGTGGAAACGACCGCGGGAAAACTTCGCGGTGTCATTCAGGCCGGGACCCATACCTTTAGAGGAATTCCATACGGCGCCTCGACTGCCGGGAGCAACCGTTTCATGCCTCCACGCAAGCCAGAGCCGTGGGCGGGAGTGCGCGAAGCTTTCGAGAACGGCCCGACCGCGCCACAACTAGGCGGCCCGCCGAACCCGCTTATTTTGAATCATAGACAGCCGGCTGTGGAGGGTGAGGATTGCCTGGTCATGAATGTTTTCACGCCCGGCGTGAATGATGCACGCAAGCGGCCCGTCATGGTTTGGCTGCACGGTGGCGGCTTTGCCACGGGCGCGGGCTCGGCGCACTCCTTTGACGGCAACTTCCTCGCCCGCTCCGGAGACGTGGTGGTTGTGTCCGTGAATCACCGGCTCAATATTTTTGGATATCTGTATCTCGCGGATCTGGGCGGCGAAAAATATGTCGATTCGGGCAATGCCGGCTTGCTCGACGTCGTAGCCGTACTTGAATGGGTACGTGACAACATCGTTCATTTTGGCGGCAATCCCGCCAATGTCACGCTTTTCGGCCAGTCCGGCGGCGGTTTGAAGATCAGCACCCTGCTGGCGATGCCTCCCGCCAAAGGCCTATTCCACAAAGCGATTATCGAAAGCGGCTCCCTTTTGAAGGGAATCCATCGCGAAGAGGCCAGCAAAACGACGGAGCGAATCCTCGCGAAGCTGGGTCTACAGGCAAACCAAGTTGATGATCTCCAAAAGCTCCCTGTGGGTCAGCTGCTCTCGGCCATTGATACTCGCGGAGCGGCCCAGGGAGCGGCTCCTTTTGCCATCGCTCCCGTGGTGGATGGCAGAGCCCTTCCACGCGACCCCTTCGATCCTGCGGCCCCGGAAATCTCTGCCGACGTGCCGCTGATCATCGGGTCGGTCAATACCGAAGGTACGTTCTTTACACCGCCAGACTCGCCTCTTTTTTCGTTGGATGAGGCGGGAATGCGGGCGCGCCTGACGACACGCTTTGGGGAAGCTGCGGACAAGTTTATTGACCTGTACCGAAAAGAGATGCCCAATGCCTCGCCGAGCCAAATTTACTTCCTGATTAACGCCTTTCCAGCGACGGCGATCACGCAGGCCGAGCGCAAGGTCGCCCAGGGCAACGCGCCGGTTTATATGTACTTGTTCACCTGGGAAACGCTCGTGGAGGGCGGCAAGCGCCACTCGCCGCACACCGTAGAGCTCCCGTTCGTGTTCAACAATGTTATGGAACAGCCCGAGGAGGTCGGTAACGGCCCTGAGCTTCAGCCGTTGGCTGATAAAGTGAGCGGCGCTTGGGCCGCTTTTGCGCGCACCGGTATCCCCAACGTTGCGGGTACGCCCAAATGGCTGCCCTACACAGCGAACGAACGCGCCACGATGATCATCAACAATGAATGGAAACTCGTGAACGACCCCCGCCATGATGTCAGATTAATCATGAACGCTCTGCCGAACCCGGCCACGCTGGTAGGTTGACGGGTTCGGCGACATTGGCACAGTCAACCGGGGGCTATTCTGCAATCCCTAAACCATTCCCCTCATAGCATCGCAGGTCCAAGGCTGTTTTTCGCTTCCTGCTTCGTGCATGGGTGTGCCTGCCATTAATTTTTGTCCATCTTGCATTCGCTACTGCTACCAGCTTCTGGGTATTCGCTGTCACTCTATAAAAACCATGTTTTTCGACTTGAATCGAGTCTTGTGGCCGCGCCTCCGCGGTTGGAACCCGGATTTTTCATGCACACGGGATTCTTTGCAGAGTCACATTTAGAAAACTGGACGTTCCTATTTTGCATAATCCGGGCATTTTCACTTTGCTGCGAGATCCAAGGTTTTTTCTCTTGACACGATGAGGGTATTAGGCTCAGTCTCCCCTCAACCAGAAGTTGGGTGGCCGGCCTGATCTGTTATGGAAAATGAAAAACAAGCGTCATTTAGGAATTCGGGGTTTGGGTCTAGCGAAAGTGTGTGTCTGGTCTAATTCCCACAGTTGTGAAGCCTGCGATGGTGGGGAAGTGTTGGTCAACTTCGTCCGAGGAGGCCATATGGGACGGTATCGAACAGGTTTGTGCCTGAGCGTCGTTTCAATTGCAGTGCTGATTTTTCTGGCGATTCCGCTTGTCGCTCAATTGCCCACGGCGACCATCCTGGGTGTAGCCAAAGACTCATCCGGCGGAGTGTTGCCGAACACCACTGTGACGATTACGAACGTGGATACAGGGGCGACGCGCACCGTGAAGACCAGTGACGACGGCGAATATCGAGCGCCGGAACTGCCCGTGGGTCGCTATGAAGTGAGAGCAGAGCACGCCGGTTTCAAGACGGTGAATCGCAAGGGCATCACCCTCGAAGTGACTCAGGAAGCGGTGATCAACTTGGATTTCGAAGTGGGAACTGCGGATCAGCTGGTCGTCGTGACCGAAGAAGCGCCCATGGTGAATACGCAGAACGCCACTCTGGGCGGCACGGTCAACGAGACGAAGATGACAGAGCTGCCGCTGAACGGCCGGAATTATATTGACCTCGCCCTCCTTCAGCCCGGCGTCGACAAGGACAAAAACCAAGGGAACCAGCCGGGCACCACCTTTAGCGTGAACGGGGCTCCGCCGCGGTCCAATAATTTTACTTTGGACGGGGCCATCCTGCAGACCATGTTAGGCCGCAGCCCTGTAGCCGGCGACTCCGGCGATGCATTGGGTTTGGACGGCATCAAGGAATACACGGTCGTCGCCGGCACTTTCCAGGCTGAGTATGGATTAGCGATGGGCAGCCAGATGGTGGCTGTGAGCAAAGGGGGAACCAACCAATGGCACGGCGACGTGTTCGAATACCTCCGGAATAACGCCTTCGATGCCAACACCTTCTTCAATGACGCGGCTGGTGTGCCGAAGGCGCCACTTCAAAAGAACCAGTTTGGTGGGGCCTTTGGCGGCCCAATCAAGAAAGACAAGACGTTCTTCTACGCCGTCTACGAAGGAATTCGGGAAAACCAAGGGGTCCCCATCACCAACCCGGTGCCGAGCGCCGGATGTCACCCGGCGAACGCAACCGCGGCGAACAACTATGGCGCTGGAATGACTATCAGTGCCGCGCAATGTCCGGACATTGCGAGTGACACGATTCTTAGTCAATACACTGCTGGTCTGTTGAACCTCATACCGATGCCCGACCCGGGGTCAACGTTCAGTGGTGGCAATCCACCCGTTCAGACCGTCAACGACCATAACTCTCTCGGAGAAAATTACGGGCAGATGCGTTTCGACCAGACAATTTCCGACAAAGACTCCTTCTTTTCCCGTTATACCATTGACAACGCCATTCAAAATGAAACGGTAGGGGATTTCTCTTATTTCCGCGAGGCGCCGGTCGCGCGAAATCAGTGGATTACGCTGGCTGAAAATCACATTTTCTCGCCTACGGTTTTCAATGCCGCCCGGATTTCCTTCAGCCGCACCAATGCTAGCATCCTGGAGGCTAATGTTGGCCTGCCCGGCGGCGCCGCTTTCCAACTCGTGCCTGGCTTTGACACCGGCGTAGTTGACTTGAACGGGCCCGGCGGCGGCGCTTATGCTGAGTTCGGTTCGGTGAATGCCGCGCCTCAGACCTACAACCGGCAGAACATCTACACCCTGAGCGACGATGTGAACTGGACGCGCGGGAAACATGCCTTCAAGTTCGGCATCCTGCTCAACCGGTTCAATGAAGCCAGTCAGGCCACTAACTCTTTTAACGGGCAGATCATCTACAATCAATTCTCTGATTTCTTGCAGGCCAACCCGCTCCAGGTAGAGTTTGCGCCCACCTTTGCTACTGAAAACCGGGATTTCATTTTCAACACCTATGGCCTCTATGGCCAGGATGACTGGCGGGTGACACCGCGGCTGACCGTAAACTTGGGCTTGCGCTATGAATTCATGAATACTCCGCACGAGTTGAATGGGCGGCAATCCAGGATGGTAAACGACTTCACAGACCCATTTACCTCCGGTCCGGTGATCCAGAACAACACGCTGCGCGATTTCAGCCCGCGTGTCGGGCTGGCCTATGATCTCTTCGGAAATGGGAAGACGGCCATCCGCGGTGGTGCCGGAATTTATTACGATATGGGGAACATCGGAACGGCCCTGGGGCAAACCGCGAACGGATCCCTGCCATATGCAGGTTTGATCGATGTTAACCCCGCAGCCACTACCACTAATCCCTGCCCCGTCGTCAATAACACTACTCCACCTCAGGGTTGCACCCCCTCGATAGAGAGTTGGGAGGCCTCGACGTTAGGCACAACAACGAACGGTTTTCCGTTACCCATTCCCGGTGCGGTACGGAGCTTCTACTTACCGTCCACCCCGGGGGTATTCACCCCTACATTCCTCGACTACAACTGGAAGAGTTCCTATATGATTCAGTACAACGCCAGCGTTCAGCAGCAGTTGCCGTGGGACATGGCGGTGGGCGTGGCCTATGTGGGCAACCACGGAGTTCACCTGCCTATGGTTCGCGACGGAAATCCCATTCCCCCGACGTCTTTTGGTCCTTGCGGCGACCCTGCCAGCGTCTGCGTGGGCGGCAAGGTGCCCTTCTGGGATAACTCTGCGGCGAATTATTTCAACCTCAACCCGAACTTCGCCAGCAACATCAATGTCGCCACCGACGCAACTTCCCGTTACAACGCCTTGCAAGTGGTCCTACAAAAGCGGGCTGGCCACGGACTGGAACTCGAAGGCGCCTACACGCGTAGCCGCGTAATCGATGAAACCCAGGGCCAATCCAACGTTCAGGATTGCCAAACCTCCGGTGGGCTGCTGGGCACTTATCCGCTCAATACGAGCGTCGACAGGGGCCCGGCCTGCTTTAATATCCTCAACAACTGGGAAATTAACGTGTTGTACCACATCCCGCAGTTCGTGAAGTCGAATGGGTTTCTCTCCAAGGCAACGAACGGCTGGTTCATCAGCAGCATCGTGAGCATCCAAAGCGGCCAGCCATTCTCACCAACTATCGGTGTCAATCGCTCGAATTCAGGTGTCTTGCAAGGTGGCCAAGGTGACCGGCCCGACATCAATACGCCGGCGTTGATTGCGAAATACTGGAATCCGGCCACTTGCACTTCACAACCAGGGCAGCCAGTGGCTGGGATCAATCCGTGTCCCTACGTTCCGATTCCTTACGACCCCAACAAAGTCATCACCGGCGATCCCAGCCAATGGTTCAACCCCGCGATGTTCTCAATGCCGCCGGCATGCACGGGACCTGGCCTAACGAATTGTTCGGATTCGATTGGCCAGCTGGGCACTGCCCTGCGCAATAGCCTTACCGGGCCGCCCGAAAGGAATTGGGACTTTTCACTGGTGAAGGACACCAAGCTGGGGTTTCTTGGAGAGGCCGGCATGCTGGAGTTTCGCGCCGAATTCTTCAACGTCATCAACCATCCAAACTTTGCCGCCGGTACGCATTTCAACCCCCAAATTTTCGGCGGCAGTCAGCCTCCCCCTCCCGCCCCTGCTGCAAGTAATATCGGGCCATTCATGGAACAGCCGATCAATCCGCATGCCAACGCAGAAGTCCAGGATGGCCAACGGGAGATCCAGTTTGCGCTTAGAATCGAATTCTAAGGCGTGCAGAATTGCGGGGGTCTTTGCGGCAGGAACGCCCGAGGACCCCCGCAAGCTGCCAAATCAGCATGCACTTTCGTCGTCGAACGTGCGACTAATTGTGACTCGCTACAGCACCTTCAGGGCCCTGGGCGAATGGTTTTCCTTCTAGCCGTGTTTCTCACACTTCTTCTCACAATGGCCCCCAGGCGATGTTTTGTTGGTAGCTTCCTCCTTGCCCGCGGCAAGCCTGCATGATCGTGTGCTATAAGTGGCCGTATAACCAGGAAGAAAGTCCCGAATAGGAGATGAGTTTGGCTCTGCCCTTATTCTTGCAGACGATCGAAGACACCGCCTTCAGCACCTGGCTACGGGAATCCGAATCGCCGTTTGCCTTCTATTTCATCCTTCTGTTTCACACCTTGGGCCTGGCGCTATTAGTTGGCGCGAACATGGTCGTCGATTTGCGTCTCCTGGGTTTTGCGCGAGGCATTCCACTCGCGCCGCTGAAACGATTGTTCGGCATTATGTGGACAGGATTCGCCATAAATGCAGTCACCGGCATATTGCTGGTCATCGCCTATCCGACCAAGTCGCTCACGAATATTGACTTCTATGTGAAATTGACGCTCATCGGTTTCGCCGTGTGGGTCATGCAGCGTCTGAAGAACGAAGTGTTTGGGGAAGCCAGCTTGAGTGAGGAAGCCAGGACGGCAAGAGGAGCGACTCTGGCAAAGTGGTCGCTCTTCTTGTGGTTTGGAGCCATTACCGCGGGCCGCTTGCTGGCATATACTTATAAGTATCTAACTTTTCCATGAGAAGCCGGTCAAGGGGTCGCCGATGAATTTTGTGCAACTACACCTGCTGCTGAATCATTTTCCGATTATCGGCACCATGGTCGGCGTTGGCCTGCTTCTGATTTCGCTGGTCGGAAAAAACGAAGACCTCAGGCGGGCCAGCCTCATCATTTTCGCCGCCATGGCTCTCGTGACGATTCCCACGTTTTTTAGCGGCCCCGGCGCGCAGGGTGCCATCAAGAAGCTCCCCGGCGTCTCGGAAGCCTTAATCGAAAGGCACCATGGCGCGGCAATGCTTGCGCTGCTTTTTATGGAGATCACCGGCGCCCTGGCCTTGGCAGCACTCTGGCAGTCTCGCGGGATCTCACGACCGGCGCGCTGGAATTGGAACATGTCCGCCGTGCTCCTTTTTTCGATCGTGACGGTGGGCCTCATGGCCAGAGTCGGGAACACGGGCGGCGACATCCGCCATCCCGAAATTGCGTCCCGAAAAGATGGAGTTACTGAAGAATTAACGGCGTCGAAAATCGTTCATGTGTTTGAGCCGGACCCCGCAAAATTTGCCGAATTGATGACCGCCAGCAAGTGGTGGTGGGCCTTCATGATGGACTTGCATTTTGTGGGCCTCGTCCTGCTGATCGGCACGGTTGGCATCGTCGACTTACGCGTGTTGGGATTTGCCAAGCAAATTCCGATGGATCCCTTGCACCGCTTACTGCCGTTCGCGATGGCCGGGTTCGCTCTCAATCTCGTAACGGGCGTCCTGGCTTTTACCGGCATGGACCAGTACTACACCTACGACTGGGCATTTTGGCTCAAGATGCTGGCGATCATGCTTCTTGGACTGAATGTGGCGGCGTTCTACTTGACCGGCGCTTTCGAGTCTGTTGAGCGGCTAGGACCTGGAGACGACGCGCCCCCACTTGCTAAATTTATCGCCGCGACCTCTCTGTTCCTGTGGTTTACTGTCATTACCTTGGGCCGGTATATCCAGTCATTTTCCGACACGATCTCGGTCCATAAATAAATGAATGCCGGGAGCATAATTCGTTGTGCCCAGTCCGGGCATAGAGTTAAAATGAGCGCAAACCATTCTCTTGCAACGAAAACGGCAATTTGCGCGTCAAGATAGCACGGAGGCAATATGATGCATTATAAAAACAGCAATGCTGCGGTCCCCAGCGCATTGTTGATTTTGGGTTTGCTTTTGACTGCAACGGTGTCCGCGCACCATTCCGTTCAAGCTCAGTTCGACATCCACAAGACGTTTACGGTCTCCGGAACGGTTGCCAAGGTGGAGTGGATTAATCCTCATTCCTACCTGACCATAAACGTGAAAGATGCCGACGGCAAAGTTCAAAAGTGGGCTTTCGAACTCGGCGGTCCTGGCGCGCTTCGCAGAGCCGGCATGAGCAGGGAAGATCGGGGTGGCTTGAAGCCCGGCGATGAAGTAACCGCCTCCGGTTTAGCTGCCAAGGATGGTTCGACGACCGGGTTTCTGCAGGAATTGAAGCTTGCGGATGGTCGGGTGTTTAAGTTCGCCGCGGACCCCAACGGCAACTAAGCATAGAGAGGAGCTTCAGCATGATGCCTCACTTTCGATTGAACAGGAGCATTGTCACGGCTGCATTGCTGTGCTTGCTTCCAGCAGCGGTTTTTGCCCAGAATAACGGCGGTCCGCGCATGGACCACGAAAACACATTGCCGCCGACCCCGACTGGTCCCACACCCATGACGCTCGATGGGCATCCCGATTTGACAGGGCTCTGGAACGGCTTGGCGGATAATTTGCTCGGTGTCCCAAATCAAATGCACAACGTCGGCATCGAAGTTGGGACGGACACCACTCGCGACATTCACAGCGGCGTGCAGATTGCCACTTGGCCGCTGCAGAACCGCGAGCGGCAGAATAACGAGCAGAACGAACGTGCCGCGACGCTCCTGCGGCGGATGGGGTCCAATAGACCGTTATACAAGCCTCAGTACTGGCAACGAGTAAAGGACTTCGACGCGAATTCCAATGAAGAAGATCCATCCAATAATTGTATGCCTGCCGGAGTTCCGCGCATGGGCGTCCCGTCCTACATCGCCCAAACCCCCACGTACCTGATCTTCGTTTATCCGGGCCAGGGCGGATTGATTGCCACTGCAACGAGCTATCGCATGATTCCTACCGATGGCCGCAAGCACACCAACTTGGAAGATTTGGATGGCACGTGGAACGGTGAAGCGATTGGCCACTGGGAGGGCGACACGATGGTTGTCGACACCATCGGGTTCAACAGCACCAGTTGGTTTGACCAACTCGGAGGCTATTTCCACAGCGAAAATATGCACGTCATCGAACGCTTTCACCGCGATGGAAACACTCTCACCTGGACGGCGACCGTTGAAGACCCAGACGTGCTCCTCGAACCCTGGACCACAACTCCGCGCGTAGCCCTCCTCAATCCTGATCCTAAGGCGGTGCTGCTGGAATCGCTGCCTTGCAGCGAGAGAGATTTCGCTCACGTGGTCACAAAAGAACATCACTAGAAAAATAATTTGTCACGCTCGGGCCCCGGGAGTTTGCACCAGGAGGCGGTATTCCTATGCGAGTAATAACGATAAAAGTGATAGCAAAAAGGGTATTCATGATCGCGATCTTTGCGCCACTTGCTTTCCAGACTGCCGGTGGGCAAAGTAACGATTCCAAAACAAGCGCCAGCGCGAAAACCATGACTGCCGGAGCCGCAAACGCCGCAACTGGATCTAATCCCTCTGAAGTGGCCAAGACTCTGAAGACTGCGGCCGAAGCTTTGGGCCTTGCTCGATGGTCGGGAGTAGGTGGCCAACGCCTCCCCGAAGTCGATGTGATCAACACCATGGAGATTTGGGGCAGCGGAACTACCTACAGCCCCGGCCCATCGTCCAAATCCGGTGAACCGTGGCCGGCGTTTAAAACCGAATATCACGTCACCCTCGGTTACAATCCGCCCGCAATGCGTGTTGAAATGACTCGCACTGCTTCTGGCGCGCCCCCTCAGCATACAATTGAGGTGGTACGCGATACCTACGCCTGGGACGAGTCCGAGATCGGTGCGGGTTTGGTCCCAGGAAAGGGCGCCGCAACTCCAGCCATGGCTGCGGTCAAGAATCGTTTTCTCCAACTCTGGATTCTTCCCTACGGTGTCATAAAGGCAGCCCTGGCTGCCGGCGACAACACCAAGGTCTCGAACGAGAATGGAACCACGGTCATTACGTTTCCCTTAAGCGGACAACTTGCCGGCGTGATTGTAAAGGCGACGCTTGACGCCCAGCATGAGGTTGCCAAGGTCGAGACCCGGGCCGATAATCCCGCGCTCACCGACCTGGTTACCGAGACAGAATATTCCGGCTATGCGGATCATGGAGAAATCGCCACCGACGTCAAGTCTCCAGGTCATATCGTTCGGAAACAGGGCGGCCATCCGATACTCGACATCCAGGTGAAGATGCTGGACGCCAACAATCCATATCTGGTCTTTCCAGTTCCCGAGAACGTAAAGAAGGCGCCCGCGCACTAGCGTGCCCCTTCAAGGTTGATACGCCAAAGTGGCGCGTGCTATCCCGCCGGGAGATTGTTGAATTATGCTTCTTCACCTATGCAGGTGGCTGCAAAACAATTCATTTATTGTTGCGATCAACGGCACCGCTTGGACAGCCGCGGCCGTTGAGATCGTTCATTACTTCAGCATGTTTATCTTAGTCGGGTCGATGGTGATCGTGGATTTGCGCGTTCTTGGCCTCGTGGGGCGCCGCCAGGACGCAGCGCAGCTCGCTGACCGGCTGTTCCCCTGGATATGGACTTCGTTGGCATTCAATTTCCTGTCAGGATTCCTCATGTTCGCGGGTTCCGCGGCTGCTTATTACCATAATGATATCTTCTACGACAAAGTGATCGTGATCCTGCTGGCGATCGTAGCGAGCATCATCGTTCAGCAAAAAGTGCGCAAGTGGAATCGGTTGCCGGCGATTCCCGCGTGGGCGAAATTAATAGCCGTCCTTTCGATTGGTTTATGGATCGGAGCAATCATCGCTGGAGTCGAGGTCCCTGCTCTTACCGGCATTGGATAGATGGCGCGAAGATCGTAGGTAATATGCTTTGGGCCGTGCACGGGCGAGTCAGACGCTACGCAGTTGAAGAAGAGAAGACGAGGGCATTTGAAATCGGAGGTCTATTCGGATGGACGGCTCCTTGGTTATTTTCGGACACTGGTTGCAAAACAGATCATTCGCCTTGGCGATTGCCGGATCGGATTGGGCGTATCCATTCGTTCAGGCGACCCATTTCACTGGGTTGTCGCTATGGGTGGGGACCATCGTCGCGGTTGATCTCAGTCTTCTTGGGGTAGGCAAGAGATCTCCGGCGCTTCTGCAGCTCTCGGACACCTTGTTTATTTGGAACTGGATCGGATTTGGCATAGCCGTCACAGGAGGATTTCTGCTCTTCTCAGTTTCAGCCGAGACCTATCTCACCAACATCGCCTTCCTGACCAAGCTCGGCCTGCTAATTCCCTTAGGACTGGTGCTTCACATCGTGATTCAGCAAAAAGCCCCGACGTGGGAGAAAGCATCGGAAACCCCTCCCGTGGCTAAAGTTGCGGGCTTCACAGAGTTGTTGTTGTGGCTGTCTGTAGCCACGGCAGCCGTCCTGATCCCTTACGTAGGTTAGGGTTGCTACTGAACCTTGACAGAAAAGTGACCTTGGCATACCGTGCGCGGGACTTAGACGAGGCGAAAGAGAGAATTGTAAAGTGACGCGCCGAGGCGGCGAGAATGTTGGGCAAGTGTCTTGTGCGAAAAGAAAGTAAATCCCGCGATGGCCTGTTATCGCTGTTCGATGGTCTCGTCAGTTTAGCCAGAGAGGCGCCGTCTGCACACTCCCATGTTTCATCTTCTTAACTTCGTCCAATGGCTCAACGACACCCGCATCAGCGTTTATCTTCGTGAAAGCGATTGGCCTTTTCCCATCATTGAGACCATTCATATCCTGGGGCTCGGTTTCTCGGTTGGAACGATCATGTGGCTGGACTTGCGTCTCCTGGGACTTGCCATGCGCGACGCGCCTGTTACCGATGTGATCGAACAACTTGAGCCGTGGGCGATGGGCGGCTTCGCGGTCATGTTTGCAAGTGGGAGCCTTTTAATCCTGTCGGAACCTTTGAAGTGCTACAACACCGTGGCCTTCCGCATTAAAGTGGTCTTGCTGATCCTCGCGGCTCTGAATGTTCTGTACTTTCATAAGAGAGTCATGCATAACGTCGATGAATGGGATCGCAATATGCCTTGGCGCGCAAAAATGGTGGGCGTCCTTTCGTTGGTTTTGTGGCTGGGCGTCGTGATCGCGGGACGCTGGACCGCGTATTTTTAACCGAAGCTCGGCTTGTGTTGACGTTCGCTGAAGATGGATCCTGAAAGGTGCGTGAAGTGACATTCGGAAGAATCTTACCGGCTTGGTTTTTTGCGCTATGCGAATATTCCTGGCCCGGCAGCTGGTTCAAGCACGCGCAGTGGTTTTTTGCCATTGACGAGACATTTCACATCATGGCGCTGGGCATGTTAATCGGAACACTGGTGATCGTCGATTTGCGCTTACTGGGCTTCGGGATGCGCAGGCAATCCGTTTCCCAACTCGCCGCATATCTCGGCCCGTGGACCGTGTTTGGAGTGGCCATGATGATCACTACCGGCATTCCTTTGTTCATGTCGGAGGCCGAAAAACTCAGTAAGAGCTCCCCTTTCTTTTACAAGATGATCTTTTTAACTTGCGCCATCACCCTTCATTTCACGCTGCACCGAAAAGCCACCGCGCCCACCGCAAGGCCAGGTTCCGGCTTAGGTAAACTGGCGGCCTCTTTGTCGCTGATCTGCTGGTTGGGCGTGGCTCTGGCTGGCCGCGCGATCGCGTTCCTGTAGGGCAGCCACCAGTGGCTGTCCCCCACAATTTCATCTGGGCTTCAGCAGACAGCCAAGAGTGACTGTCCTACCAGAATCCTGATCGCAAGCAAATTGCCCCACAAACGCGCCTTCGCGCTGCTTGCAAAACCGGGTCAATTTGGTGTCATATACAATAACTTGCTGGGTGCTTTTGCGAATTTCGGTCCGCTGACGAGGCGGTCGCAATTTGTATTGGGCAATAGTGTCGCGAAATCGTTCGATCCGAATGCAATGTTCGAGTTTCAGGAGGATGAGGAATGTTGAAGCGCGCAATCATGGCCATGGCGTCCTTGGGCGGTTTGCTATTCGCGATGTTTTTACTTGTCCACCGTACCGCGCCCGTTCAGGCGCAGGGCGCAATGGCGCAGAATCATTCCCAAAGCGATGAGCAGGTGAGCGGCCCCTATGACGTCGTGAAGAATTGGCCGAAACCCATGGCGACTCTGTGGCCCGCGGAAAAAGGTTGGACCTGGGGCTCCACGCAGGCGATTTTCGCTCAGAACCCTAATCGAATTTTCATTTCCATGCGCGGCGAGCTGCCCATCATAAAGCCCGGGGATTTCTTGAGCATTTATGACGAAGCCCAAAATGTCGAAGTGCCCGGGATCGGCGAAGATGGCCGCAGTATTTGGCTAACAATTCCCATGCCCGGCGTTCCGCCGCGAAACGCTTCGGTCGGCCCCATGTCCAGTCCGGGCGAGCCGCACGTCAAGTTCAAGGCCCAGGAGGGCAGGGACTATCGCTGGCAACACCTGATTTTTATCGTGGATAGCCAGGGCAATCTCGTGGACGACTGGTCGCGCTGGGACAGCACCTTTAAGCGCGTGCACAAAATTCTGATCAGTCCGTACGATCCGGAAAAGCGCGTCTGGGTGGACGATGACGGAAAATGCGCGATCTTCATCTTTTCCAACGATGGAAAACAATTGTTGCAGACCATCGGCGTCCCCGGCGTCTGCGGCGACGATGACAAGCACTTCAATCGTCAGACGGACATCGCCTGGCTGCCCGACGGCACATTTTTTGTTTCCGACGGCTACGAAAATACGCGCGTCGTCAAATTTGACAAGAATGGAAAATATCTGACCTCGTGGGGAAAGCCCAGCTGGGATTGGCGCACGCGAAAGCTGGTGCCCGGCCTGCCGGACCCGCCGCCGCCAAACTATTTCTACAACGTGCATGGAATTCAAGCCGATGCGGTATCGCATCGCGTGTTCGTTTCCGACCGTGAAAATCATCGCATCCAAGTTTTCGACGAGAACGGCAAGTTCCTGGATATCTGGCCGCTGGGCGATTACGCATCGATCTACCACTTGCTTCTGACGGAAGATCGCAGCCTGTGGATGTCCGACGGCCATGGAACTTTCAAGATGTTGAAATACGACCTCGATGGGAAAATGCTCTACTCGTGGGGGACGTTCGGCCCGCACCCGGGCGAGCTCTGGGGAGTGCACGAATTCTCCACGGACCAGCAGGGCAACTTGTTTACCGCCGAAGTGTTTAACGGCCGCGCGCAAATGTTCCGCCCCAGGCCCGGAGCCGACCCCGCGCGCCTGGTAGGCAAGCAAATGCGCGTAGCGTGGAAGGATTAAGTAGGACGGGCTTCAGCCTGTCGGTTTTGATTTTTTCGGCGCCGGCAGAAGTCAAAAGAAGACAGGCTAAAGCCTGCACTACTCCTGCGCACAAAGATTCTGTGCGCAAAACTAACGCCAATGCTTTATATTATTAGACTGCCTTAAATCAAAAATAGACGAAAGGATGTTTCTTCCACAATTATGGATACTCGATTTATCGGCCAGCCACATTCCTGGGATCCACGCCGCATGTACAGCCAAACCGGCGCGGATTGGCAAATGCGTGTGGATTTTGAGCGGTTGCGCAAGGAGCGCCTCGAGAAATTGCGTGCCTCCATGAAAGTGAACGACTTGGGAGCGCTGGTCCTGTTCGCCGGTGCCAACATTCGCTACGCCACGGCGTCGTATCAAGGCAATTGGAAATACAACATCAACATTCGCTACTGCGTGGTCACGCACACCGGCGAACCCGTTCTGTTCGAAACGGCGGGTTCGGACCTGCACTGCGCCGAGATCGACCTGCCCTGGATGGAAGGGCGCATTCGTCCGGCCATCACCTGGCAATGGGCGGAGGGTGCCGTGCCGTACATGGCGGGGCGCATGGCTGAAAGCGTCTTGGACGTGCTGAAAGAGCATGGCGTGACCAAGGAGCGCATCGGCATCGACAACTTTGACATGCCCGCGCTCGAAGCCTTCCAGAAGACCGGCCTCAAAATCGTGAACGGCTGGCCGGCCGTATCGCAGGCGCGCGTCGTCAAGACGGTGGATGAAATCGAGCTGCTCAAGCAGGCCTCCAGCATCGGCGACGCCGCGATGTGGAAAATCAAATACGAATGGCTGAGGCCCGGCGTGCGCGAACGCGAAATCGAAGCGAAGGTGCACGAGTTCATGCTCGAGCGCGGCTGCGAAATCATTTACGACATCATCGTCGCGTCGGGAGGCAACACCAGCCCGTACCGCCGCTGGGCCACGGACAAGCTGATCCGCCAGGGCGACCTCATGATCGTGGACATCAACGCCGTCGGACCCTCGGGGTACTTCATCGACTTCGTGCGTTGCTTCAAGTGCGGCGGGGCGCAGGGCATGAAGATGACCCAGAAGGAGATCGACCTCTACCGCGAAGTGTACGATTCCATGTACGCCGGCATCGAAAAGCTTCGCCCGGGCATGACCACGGCCGATGTCGCCAATGCGTTCCCGGTATACGACGACGACAAATACGGCACCGTGACGCTGCAACAGTTCGCGCACAGTATCGGCATCACGTTGTACGAAGGCATGTGGATGTCTCGGGCGTATTCGCTCAAGTATCCCGCGGAGATCAAGGAGAACATGTACTTTGCCATCGAAACCTTCGCGGGACATCCGGGATTGCAGCAAACTTGCCGCCTCGAGGAAAACGTGCTGGTGAGCGGCAAGGGGCCGGTGATCTTCACTTTGATGGAGCACATGGAAGAGGCCATGAAGCGCTAATGCCCCCTCTCTTGGTTGCTGTTGCCGATTCTGTGTTTCCGAACCTGGACCTGGCCCGCGCGGTTGTTTCGCGGGCCGGCGCCGAGTTGCGCCTGGCGTCGCAGCCCACGCCAGAGGGCATCGTAGCGGCGGCAAGGGAAGCCGATGCGCTGCTCGTTACGTATGCGAAAATCACGGCGGAGATGATCGGCCAAATGAAGCGGTGCAAGATCATTTCGCGCTTTGGAATTGGCGTGGACAATGTGGACATCGAAGCCGCAACGCGCGCCGGGATCGTCGTAACCAAGGTGCCGGACTATTGCATCGACGAAGTTTCCGACCACGCCATGGCGCTGCTGCTTTCTCTCGTCCGCAAAATTCCGTTTTCCAGCGCGCGGGCGCACGCGGGCCGCTGGGAGATGCCGGCGGTGGCGCCGATTCATCGCTTGCGCGGCACGATTTTGGGCCTCGTCGGATTCGGAAGGATTCCGCAGCTGGTCGCGCCCAAGGCCAGGGCCTTCGGCATGCGCGTTATGGCGTATGATCCTTACGTGTCGCTGAATGTGATGGAGCAAGCGGGAGTCGGGCGTGTGGAGTTCGCGGAGCTTCTGAAAATCTCGGACTACATTTCCATTCACTCGCCGTTGCTACCCGAAACCCATCACCTGTTCAGCACCGAAGTGTTTAGTCAGATGAAGCCAGGCGCGCTCCTCGTGAACACCTCGCGCGGTCCGGTGGTGGATGAAGCGGCACTGGCTCGCGCGCTCGACGCCGGACAACTCGCGGGCGCAGCGCTCGATGTTCTCGAACAGGAGCCGCCGGTGAACTCGCCGCTCTTCGGCCGCGACAATGTGATTTTGACTCCGCATACGAGCTTCTATTCGGTCGAGTCGCTCGAAGAATTGCAGACGAAAGCCGCGGAAGAGGTGGTGCGCGTTCTTTCCGGCCAGCCGCCTCGCAATCCAGTCAATCCCGAAGCGCTGGCAACCCCGCGCGGCAAGTAAAAAATATCTTAAGGAGGAAGTCATCATGTCCGATCAGCCATGGAAGACAGACAAGTGGTTCGTAAGCCCCTGGAATTTCAATCCAGCCGTGAACAGCGGCTTTAAATTCGCGAAAAGCATCAAGTTTCACGACGTAACGCTGCGCGACGGCGAGCAGCAGACCGGCGTCATCTTCACCAAAGATGACAAGATCCGCATCGCCGAAGGATTGGCGGAAGCCGGCGTCCACCGCATCGAGGCGGGCATGCCCGTCGTATCGCCGAGCGACGCCGCGGCCATCAAGGAAATCGTGAAGCGCAATCTCGGCCCGCAGATTTTCGCGTTTTCGCGCTGCATGGTCGACGACGTCAAGCGCGCCGTGGATTGCGGCGTCTCCGGCGTGGTGATGGAAGTCCCGTCGAGCGAGCACATCATCAAGTACGCCTACAAGTGGTCGCTCGAAAAGGCCATCGACCTCTCCATCGAATCGACGAAATTCGCTCACGAGCAGGGACTCGAAGTTGTGTTCTTCCCCATCGATTTCTCGCGCGCGGAAATGAACTGGGTGCTCGACCTGATCCTGCGCGTCGCCACCGAAGGCCACATGGACGCCCTGGCTCTGGTCGACACGTTTGGCGTTCTTTCTCCGCATTCCATTCAGTACCTCGTGCGTTCCGTGAAGGCTCGCATCAACAAGCGCCTCGAAGCCCACTTCCACATGGATTTCGGCATGGGCGTGGCCAACACCATCATGGCGCTGGCGGAAGGCGTGGAGGTCGTTCACTCGACGGTCCTGGGAATCGGCGAACGCGCCGGCAACGTCCCGATGGAAGACACCGCAATGGCATTGCTGACCCTGTACGGGATCGACACCGGCCTCAAATACGACAAGTTCTACGGCCTCTCCAAACTCGTGGCGCAACTCTCCGGCCATGCTGTTCCGACCAACCGGCAGGTTGTTGGCGACTCGCTCTTCAAGATTGAGTCCGGCATTATCGCCAGTTGGTTTGAAAATTGCGGCGTCGAAAATGCCACCGAGCTCTTCCCGTTCCGTTGGGACGTTGTCGGGCAAGCTCCGGTGAGCGTTGTATTCGGCAAGGGCAGCGGCATCGATTCCGTAAAATGGGGCATGAGAAAGCTCGGCGTTGAATTCAACGAAGAAGAAGCCATGCGCGTCGTGGCCGCCGTCAAGGATTTCTCTCTTCGCAATAAGCGCTTGCTGACCGATGCGGAATTCGTCAGCATAATCAAAGCGACTCTTCCGAATCGCTCTATTGGCTCCGGGAAGGCCGGCAAGGCAGCGGATTGACGAAAGCATCTCTCATGAAAGCTATGGTCCTGCGAGGGCCCCGCAAATTGGGCCTTGCGGAAGTCGAGCGGCCCGCTCTCGGACATAACCAGGTCCTCGTCCGAGTGACCCATAGCGGCGTCTGCGGGACCGATCTCCACATCTACGAAGGCGCGATCCCGGTCCGCCACCCGCTGATCATGGGCCATGAAATGATCGGCGAAGTGGTCGAAGGAGGAGATGACACCCTCCACCGCGGCGATCGCGTCATCGTTGACCCTGCCATTTACTGCGGCATGTGCTTGAATTGCCGCGCCGGCCAAACGAACCTGTGTCCCAACGGCTCTCTCGTCGGCCGCGATTCCAATGGCGGTTTCGCGGATTACCTTGTGGCTCCCCGGAGCCACATTTACCTCCTGCCAGACTCGATTGACAACGAAGTCGCGCCGCTCATCCAGCCCGTGACCACCTGCGTACATGGCCACCAACGCATCAAGGTTTTCCCCGGCCAGTCCGTCGCCGTGATCGGCCTGGGGGTCACAGGACAAGTTCACGTGCAATTGGCCAAGGCCTGGGGAGCGTATCCCGTGATTGGGATCACGCGGAGCGCGTACAAACGAAGCCTTGCGGAGCAGCTGGGAGCGGACGTGACATTGCCCAGTGGTCCGGATGCCGTTCGCAGCGTTAAGCAAGCGACCGGCGGACACGGCGCCGATATCGTCATTGAATGTACTGGCGTTCCCGCCGGGCTCGCCGAGGCAATTAACATGGTGCGGCTGGGCGGCACTTTGTTACTGTTCGGAATCATGTCGGCCACACAAGCTGCCTTGCCGTTTTATCAGCTGTACTACAAGGAACTCAACGTGGTGAACACCCGCGCCGCGAAGGGCGAGGATTATCCGCCTTCCATCGATCTCGTAGCGCGGGGAGCGCTGAAACTCAAGCCGCTGGTGACGCACGTCGTCCCGCTTCTCGATCTGGAGAAAGCCATCGGGATGCTCGAATCCGACGAAGACCAGCGCATGAAGATTATTCTCGAAAATACCCGCTGATGGCGCGCAACGCTGATACAATGCGGCCCAATTACGATGTCCTGAAAGCATAGCGAGCACGGTGTCAATCTCTCTGCGAAACGGGAGGATAAGACAATTCAGGACCAAGCCGCTGTAACTCAAGCAACCACCCTGGAAAGCACAACCCACGCGCGCGGTATCGCCATTGCCATGTACTGCATCCTGCTGGTTTCCTACACCCTCATGGCTGCGGACCGCTACCTTTTTCCGGTCCTCGCCCCCGACATTCGCAAGGCATTCGGCTTTTCTCTCGCCAATACCGGACTGCTCTCCACAATTTTCACTCTCGGCCTCGGAATCGGCGGCCTTCCGACCGGCTACCTGCTCGCGCGCTACTCGCGAAAGATGGTCCTTCAGACGGGTATTGTGATTTTTTCCGCCGCGACGGCGCTCACCACGGTCGTTCCCGGCTTCTGGACCATGCTCGTCTGCCTCGCGGCGCAAGGCATCGGAATGTCCATGCTGGCCACGTCGATGTTCGCGCTCGCCGCGAGTTATTTTTCAGGATACCGGTCCTCGGCCATCGGCTCCGTCAATTTCAGCTACGGCATCGGCGGATTTCTCGGGCCGTATCTGGCTGGAAAACTTCGGCAGTCCTACAATTCCTGGCACGCGCCCATGCTTTCGTTTGGCGCGTTTGGTTTCGCCATGGTAGCTCTGATCGCCGTCACCGTGCGCCCCTGGTTTAGTGATACTCGCCGCGCCGCGGAAATCAAAGCGGACAGCGGCGGCGCCGCGAGCCTCGCCAACCGCAACACCGTGATCCTAACGATCCTGAGCGTTATCCACGGCCTCAGCATGTACGGATTTCTCGGCCTCTATCCCACGTTTCTCCGTGAAACACTTCATTATTCTCCGGTTAATGCCGGGAAGGTTATTGGCTTCTTCGGACTAGGCGCGCTGCTTTCGATCCCTTGCGGCTGGATTGGAGACCGCTATTCACCCAAGCTTGTATTGAGCGGATCTCTGCTCTCTATCGCTGTACTCGGCTATCTTTTTTTCCAGCCATTGCCTACCATGCCGGCTCGCGAGCTTCTCACCTTCATCTACGGAGTCACGGGCAGCGCCATCCTCTATGTCAATCTGGCCGGCTATCAAGTCAAGGCCTTGCGCCGCAGCCTCTCCAGCCGCGGCTCCGGAATGTTCGTCACCAGCCTTTATGGCGGCGCGGCCTTCGGCGGCTACCTTCTCGGCTGGATCGTCGGTCACGGAGGCTGGCTCCTGGCCGGCGAGATTCAGATGTCGCTGCTTTGTTTCATCGGCGCCATTCTCGCGTTGGCATTGCACCCCCGCGAAATGTCTCTCTGAGGTTTCAGTAGCACATCTCTAACAAAGTCGGCCGTGTCAAGGGGAATCGAGCGCTGGGAATGAACCTGATTGGGCGCACCCCAAGTATCTCGCTTCCCTGGTTGATTCTCGTGAGGGACCGAGTGGTCTTCGCTGGTGAATTTTTGTGTCCAAGCCAGGCTCGGGCCCCATTGCGTTCCTCAATTCGGTGTACCCACCAAACATCTCTCCGATCATTTCAGACCATGAGGAGTTATTCGATCTCCCCGCAACTCGGGGAGGCGGGTGGCCTCATCAGACTCCCGGTCCATACAGCATGACCACTGTGCTACTCAGGCATTCCCGCATGGGGACACCGTTGTTCTGCCCGCCGGCAGAACTCGGTGTAATCGATCTGGTCGCGCATCATGATCCACAGCCGAATGCCCAGCTTTCGCGCTGTGGCCACCACCGCCTTGCCCAGACCTTTCTGCACCAACTTGCGACGATAAAACTGTTTCAACCGCGCATCCTTGCGTGCCGCCGCTCGCGCCGCTTCCACCCACAACAACCGCAGCAGCGGATTGCCCTGCTTGCTTAAACTTCCGTTCCGCTGTTTGCCGCCGCTGGAGTGTTCGCTGGGAATCATCCCCACGTAACTGGCCACCGCTTTGGCGTTGGGAAATCGCCGCGCGTCTCCCAAGAAGACTTCCGTGGCCAGCGCTGTGGTCGGTCCCACGCCCGGGTGGCTCAACAACAACCGTGCCCCGGCTCGCTGCTCGGCCTGCTCCCGCACCGCTTGATCCAGCTGTTGCAGGCGCTGGTTCAGTTCCTGACGCAGCTCCTGCAACTGCTCTCGCCGCGTCGCCGCAAATCCAGCCAGCCCGAGTCCCTTCAGTTCCTGCTGGCCGGCTTGGCTCCACAGTTTGCTGCCGCGCCGCAATCCCTGGCTCAGTGCCAGCCCTTGCAGCCCGTTCTGCGTCATCACCCGCATCCGCACCAACTGGTGCCGGTGCTGCAGCAACGTCCGCAGATCCCTCTGCTCGCTCGTCGGCAGCCAGATCTGCGGAAACCGCTTCTCCACCAACAGCCGCCGAATCAACTCCGCATCGCGCCGGTCGTGTTTTTGCTTCCGCGTCTCCGCTTTGCGAATCGCCGCCGGATGTCCCACTCGGTACTCGATCCCCAACTCCTCCAGCAGCCGCAAAAACCAGAACATCGATCCCGTCGCTTCCAACCCGACCAACACTGGCTTGGGCAACGCGGCGTAAAATTCCCGCACCGCCTCGCCTTCATGCGCCAGCGTCTTTTCGGTCACTTCCCCCGTCTCGATGTCCACCATCGAAATCGTCTGTTGTCGCGCGTGCAAATCGCATCCTATAATTCGCATCTCGGCCTCCTTCGACCCGAGCTCTGCGCGTTGGACAGCACACAGTTTACTCGGATCGTCGTGAGGCCGACTTCGTTATGTCATCAGACTTCAGTCTGTGGGGTTTCTGCTCGGTTCAGTGGCGGAACCCCACAGACTGAAGTCTGTGCTACCAATCCCCCACCGCCGAAACCTTGTAGCGCGGACGGAGGCTGCCAGTGTAGTATCAAGCCCAATTTTAGCGCCGCCAAAAACAGGAACTCCAAACTACATGACGCTTGCCAGAAGAACGCCGACAATTTCCCAAAAAATCCAGATGAAACGGTGCCGCCCGTGAGCGCAGTGCAAGGTATTCCCTCCGCGAGCACAGCGCGAACCTCGCCACTTTCCGAATCCGCGCAGCGAGTGGCGATCCTTTGCGGCTGCATTGTCGCGTTCGCCTATTCCGCCAATTACACGAATCACGCGCCCCTGGCGTCCGCGCTGATGCGCGAATTCGGCTTCAACAACGCGATGGCGGGGTTTCTGACTACCGGGATTTTCTTGACTCACGCCGGTATGCAGATTCCCGGCGGGTATCTTGTCGACCGGTTCGGTTCCAGGCGCATGCTCCTCATCGCTTTGCTGTGGGTGGCGGCGGGAAACTTCCTGATGGCCGCCGCCGGAGCCTATTGGCAGCTGCTTTTTTGCAAGATTTTCACAGGTATGGGAACCGGCGTCTGCTTCGTGGGAGGGGCGCGCTACGTTCACGAAGGATGCGCAGGCCCGCGGCTGAATGTGGCACAGGGATTTTTCGGCGGTTCCATCCAACTCGGCGCGGGATTCGTGATTTTCGCGGTCCCGCTGCTCTACAAGTTGGCTGGATGGCGGGCAACGTTCTTGATTTCCGCTGGAATGGTGCTGGTGGCAGCGGTCATCTGGATAGCCAAGGCGCCACTCGTGGAGTTTCCTCCTTCACCGCCCGGGAAATTCCACGCAATGCTTCTCGCCCCGCAACTTTGGCTTCTGGGCCTGTTTCAGATGGCTACTTTCGGCATGTCCGTAGTTGTTGGTTCCTGGGTGGTCGTTCTCCTGGTGCAGGTCATGAAGGTTCCCGTCACGCGGGCAGGAATGATCGGCTCGCTCGTCTTGCTCCTCGGCATCGTGTCCCGGCCCCTTGGAGGAGCGCTGCGCCGGCACATGGGGATCCGTCCGCTATTCGCCGGGAGCCTGGTCATGACCTCGCTCGGCTGCTTCCTTCTTCTGCCTTCGTCGATTTCCCTGATTACCGCTCTGGCGGCGGTTGTCCTCATCGGGATCGGTGTGGGAATTCCCTATGCCGCCATGTTTTCGCGCGCGGGTGCGTTATTCCCGGGCCGGGCCGCCGCGGCAATGGGGTTCGTGAACATGCTGGGAATTATCATGATTCTCGCTGGCGCGCCGCTCGTCGGGCACTTGGCCGATTTAACTGGCTCTTTCAAGACGAGCTTCGCCGTCCTCGGCGGATTCACGCTGGCCACATGCGCGCTCGTACCCCTGATCGACCGCGAGGATCCGGCGCCGCGCGCGCAATAGCCGGGAAACCAGTTTCGATTCCGGGAATTTACCCCGCGGATGCGTGAGCCGCGGTCTTTCCACGCGCCATTTTCTGGGCCATGAAAAGCAGCAATTTCCGGTCGCTTTCCTTGGTGCGGCTCAGGAGCTGGCGGAACCTCTCGAGCATTCGCGCATCCTTGCCCGAACTGCCCCAGGCGATTTCTCCCGCACTCTTCCGCTTCAGAATGTTGGGCAGGGCTGGCGGCTTGTCGCTGTCGTAGAAGAGCTGGTACAGAGGAACCTCGAGGGCTCGGGCGAATTTCTCAAGTGTTTCCACGGCGGGGACGGTGTGTCCGTTTTCCACGCGGGAGATATAACACCGAAGCAGTCCCGTACGTTTTTCAATTTCTCCCTGTGAGAGTTTCTTTTCTTCGCGGATCGCCCGCAAGTGGTCCCCAATGATCATTTTTTTGTCCTTTCAGATTTGGCTTTCTCGAATTTTCCCTGGTTCTCAAACCCTTCGTATCCGTCTCCATCCGATCGAATAACTTCCAAAACGAACATTATCTACTTAGCTCTCATCGCCTGCCTGTAATCTGTATCACATAGGTCAACGGGACTCAAGCTCGGCTAATGTATCCTCCGGAATGGCGTCAGCTTTCCGGACGGAGGTGACGGGCTGGGAGGCCGGTATTTGGCGATCCTGGCGCGCGCAAACTCAGCCCACGGGCCGTTCGGTTCGTACCGCACATACAGAGACAAGTGCCGAAGCGCGTTATGCGCCTGCCCGTTTTTCTCATAGGCCAGTGCCAGATTCAAATGAGCATCCGCGAGCGACGGGGCCAGCTCCACAGCGCGAGAAAGATGCAATATCGCTTCCGCCGTTTTCCCTAGCTGTTCGAGTACACAGCCGAGATTGAATTCCGCCAGAGAGTTTTGCGGTTCAAACTCCACCGCAGCCGAAAAATGTTCGCGCGCCTCCTCCATCCGGCCCAATTGGTACATCGCGGTTCCGAGGTTGATACGCGCTTCCACCCATTCCGGCGCCGCGTCGACCGCTTTTCGATACGCCTGAGCGGCCTGGTCGAGTGATTCGGTATCGGAATCGCACATCATACCAAATTCAAACCATTCCTCCGCTGACCGCGACGCCATTGCATGGATTTTCCGGGCCAGTTCCGACGTCTCGAAATTCAGCACGAATTGCCCCGTGATCGGCTCAAAGGGACGCGCCGTCGCCATCGGGGGATACACGACCACCTGTTTTCCGTTCGTCGAAATGCGCAACATGGAAAGCGGCGTTTGCGTCAATCCCAATTCGGTTTGCAAAATTGTCATGGCGCGGCGAATGCGCCTCGCCGGAACCTTTCGAGCCGCCAGGCGCTTGATGGTCTCCAGCGCGACGAGATCCGAAAAATCAAAAAATCGCTCGCCCCAGCGCGCCCGCGGCAGCACCAGCCGCAGACGCGTCCAGTAATCCAGCTCGCGGCGCGTGACGCCCATCATGCGTTCCACTTCGTTGCGCGTGTACCGCTGTTCCAATCGACTTACTCCCCAGACGATCGCCAAAGCACGACATTATCGCTCCAAACCTGTGGATTTCAGCAAAAAATTGTGGCCTGCCTGAAAATATTCAGCGGCGGAATTCACTGGAGTTGCTGGGCAGGAAAGCCTGCCTTGCGCGGCGAGCCAATCTTGTTAGACTGATTCTCGTTCGAATTATTGCCTCGCCTAATCTATGCAACCCCACGCAGCCGAGCGGCGTCACCTGGAACGGCAAATTGCCTACGCCCGCCCCATTTTCATGGTGCTGGCTCTGGTCGACCTATTGGACCGCCCTCCTTCCGAGCGCGGCCCGCATGCCGTCCTCTTCGTTACTGTCTACTTAATCGTGTCGCTGATCCTGGCGCTGGTGCAAAATCTCCAGTGGGTCGGGGAGTTACCTCTTCCTCTTCCCGTCGATTTGGCCGCGCTGGCCGTGTTTTTGGTCCTGACTCGATCGGTCGTGGCGTTCTGGTTCGTCTACCTGTTCGTGGCCTTGGCCTCGGGGATTCGTGTGGGGACCCGGCGTTCCATACTGCTGGCCGGCATCGTCACCCTTGCTCTTCTGGTTCGAACGGCCATCAACGGCCCGCTGGCGTGGGACCAGATGGTGTCCTGGATTGCGCTTTCCACCGGGACCTTTGCCGCCGGGGCCGGCATCGCATTTCTCGGCAGCCGCCAGAGGCGCCACGCAACCGAACAGGAGTTTCTCGCGCAACTCACTGGGCAACTGGAAGTGGACCGCGGCATGGCGGAATCCCTGCGGCTAGTGCTGAGCGAACTCGTTCGCGCCTTCGATTGCGAAGAGGCGATCCTGGCGTTTCGCGATACAGACATTGAGCGCATTTTCGTTTGGAGATTCCGGACCGGGGACGATTCGCGCCTTACGCCGGAAAACCTTCCCATCAATCGGAGCGACGGCTTCCTGCTTGACCAGCCTGACGCCAGTGTGTGCTGGAATCAGCTGGAGGGAGCCGGCGAGGGTTTCGGCTGGAATCGGAAAGATGGGCGCCGTCTGAAGGATCTGCCGCGCCTGCCGGGCCCCATGCGGCAGGAGCTTGGCTGGCGCTCGGTTCTTGGAGTCACGCTCGACCTAGGCGGCCACCCGGTTGGCCGCCTCATGCTCGGCAACGTGCGCCGACGGTTCCTCCCCCAGGATTTGCAATGGATGGAACGGATCGTCCGCCATCTCGGGCAGCCGTTGCAGAACCTGTTCCTGCTTCGTCACATCCGCGCGCACGCCATCGAAGGAGAGCGCAGCCGAATCTCCCGGGAAATTCACGACGGCATTCTGCAAACCCTGCTCAGCGTGGATATACAGCTTGACGTTTTGCGGCGCAAGGTGCCCTCCGATCCCGACCAGGCGGTCGGTGGGCTCTCGTCTTTGCAACAAACAGTTCGAAACGAGACCGATGAGCTCCGCCGCATGGTCACCGATATGCGTCCGCTCCGGGTCCAGAGCGCCGATTTGGTGGACTTGATGCGCGGCTTTGCCGAGCGATTCCGCAATGAATCCGGGCTGGCGCTCGATCTGCTCATCGATGCCGCCGAACTGCAGATTCCGGACCGCATTTGCCGCGACCTCTTTCAGATATATAGAGAATCGTTACACAATGTGAAAAAACATGCGCACGCCTCCCATGTCGTGGTAAAACTGTGGCAGAATGAAGGGGAAGTTGTCCTGGTGGTGGACGACAACGGAGAGGGCTTTAGTTTTGCTGGCCGCTTTACAGGCGATGAGTTGGACCGCCTCCGGTTGGGGCCGATTTCCATCAAGGAGCGAACGCGCAGCGTTGGTGGTGTCTTGACGGTAGAATCCACTCCCGGCCACGGCGCACGTTTGACTATAGAGGTTCCTCTCGGCTGATATGGCCAAAACGACGAAACAACAAATTCGTGTCCTGATGGCCGACGATCACGCCATCTTTCGTGAAGGTCTGCGCAAACTGCTCGACGGCGATGATGAAATCATCATTGTCGGCGAGGCTTCCAACGGGAACGATTGCATCAAAATGCTGGCTAAGCTCAAGCCCGACATTCTGTTGCTCGACCTGCGCATGCCGGACAAGGATGGGCTCGCTGTCCTGGAGGAAGTGAATTTCGACCAACTGCCCACCCGCGTTGTGGTGCTCACGGCCGCCGAAGATGACCGTGACGTGGTCCGCGCGATGCGACTCGGCGCGCGGGGCGTGGTGCTGAAGCAATCCGCAACGGATCTGCTGGTGCGCAGCATCCACAAAGTTCATGGTGGCGAGATCTGGCTCGACAATCACATGACCGCGGAAGTCATGAAGGCGTTTTCAAAGTCCTCCGACGGCGGCCCGCGGCGCGAAAAGCCGCTGCTCAGCGACCGGGAAAAAGAAATCGTCCAGCTGGTCGCCCAGGGCTACCGCAACAAGGAAATCGGCGAAAAGCTGTTTATCAGCGAACAAACAGTAAAGAATCACCTGCACAATATCTTCGATAAACTCGGTGTTTCCGACCGTTTGGAGCTGGCCCTCTACGCGATCCACCATCGCCTCATCGATCAGTCGTAACCTCCCACAATCCATCCCTTCCTAGAGGTTATCCCGGCTATCTCATAGATCGCTTTTTGGGAGCTTCCTCCGCCTGAAAATACGGCCACCGTGTCGCGCCAAGGGCGCGGAGGATGCCAGCCAGGCAGGCAACGTCGGGAAACGTGCCCAGGCTATATGGTCCGCCCTGGAAGGGCGGAGGGGATTCCCTGCCTCCTTTCGCGCCCCACAACCGTTGAATTTCCAAACCCAAGGCGTTGCCCTGGGCTCGCCTGCGGCGGCGCTTTCAGCGCTGCAAGATGCGGATAGGGTTGCACCATGGAAGTGGCACCTGTAATTGTTTTCGTTTCTGTACGGTCCGCGCATTTGTGAGAAGGCACCTAGTTTGAATTCTGCTGACCTTACATCCTAGTACCTGCGTACCAAATTACCCCCCCTGGAATCGGGACTCCCGCGCTATTGAGCCATTCGTCCCCCAAACGTAATCTCGTAACCGTGAACAATAGCGATACAAATCAGGAGGGCGATACCTTGACAGCCGAAGAGCGACGCGCGACACAGCGGTTTCAGATTCGGCTACCCATGATCGTTCGCTGGACCAGCGGTTCGGCGATCGGTGAAGCCACAACGGAATCTCGGGATGTGAGTTCGCGCGGAGTTTATTTCTTCCTGCCGAAGGAGGTCTCCAGCGGTTCGCCCGTGGAGATTCTTCTGACGCTGCCGCATGAAATTACGCTCGCCGGACCCGTGAAGGTTCGCTGCCTCGGCCGCATCAAGCGCGCCGAAGTCGACGAGCCTGGCCGCATCGGAGTGGTAGCCCAAATCGAACGATACGAGTTTCTGCGCGGCGACGAACACGCCGCGTAGTAAGAGTCTTGCCCGCCACCTGCGGAGGCGGACAGGGAAAACCGGGGTGCTCCGGCCCCTCAGCTGAGCACCCCGGCTATTTTTTTGCCCGCGAAGTTACTTCGTAACAGTGCGTATTCCTTGTGGGGAGTTTCAGCCCTTTCGCGCGAGTGATTCGTGCCTCGTGGTTCGTAACTCGTGTAAGAACACCGCAGCCACGTCGCGCTGATAACGAACTGATATTCCAGGCAAGTTGTTTCCGATCAGGTTTTCACGAATTACGAATCACAAATCACGAATCACGTCACTCATACCGCAGCGCCTCGACCGGATCGAGCCGCGCCGCTCTTGACGCCGGATAAATCCCGGACGCCAGACTGACCACCACGGCAAAAGCAATCGCGCCCAACACCAACCACCACGGCACCGACCAGATGTTCGGCGGAGTCACACCTTGCCGTTTCAGATAAATCATGGTGGCAAACTGAATGGCCCGGCCGATTGCCCAGCCTAATAGCACGCCAAACAAGCCGCCCGCCAAACCCATCACTCCCGCTTCTGCAAAAAACAATTGCCGAACGTCGCGGTCCGCGGCGCCCAATGCTTTCAGGACTCCAATTTCGCGGCGGCGCTCGAGGATGGCCATGACCAACGTGTTGATAATTCCCAGTGAAGCGACCGCCAGCGCCAGGCTGCCGAAGATTCCCAGGAACAAATCGAAAATCGCAAAAAATGTGCGCAGGTTGCGCGTGACGTCGATCAACGAAAATGCCGCGAACCCCATGTGCGTGACGCTGGACTCGATCTGGGCCACAGCCGTTGGACTGCTGGCGCGAATGTTCAGGGCGGCGTAACGCGTGCCCTCGCCCGCGCTGGACCGCGCGACTTCACGCAAGTCCCCTTGCTGCACTACCTGGAGCTTTTCGGCGACTGCCAGCGGCAGATACATCCCCGCATTGTTGAACCCGACCTGGCCGCCGCCAGAATCGGAAGCCGGAGTGACTCCCACGACGAGGAATTTCTTCTCGCTCGGAACGATCGAAAAGCCCATGGCCTCTTCATCGGGGCTAACCGCCTGATTGGGCGCGTCCGTCGGAGCCTGCTGGGAAGGCGGCGGAAGCGCTTGCCGCTGCGCAAATCGCAATGCAATTTCCTGGCCGAGCAGCGAGCCCGGCGCTTGCCCAACATCAACCAGGCGCTTGGCCAGGTCGCCTTGAATGATGGCCTCCTCGGCGTCAGGACCCGAAAAGAAATGTCCGCTCAAGCCGTCCAGTGTCCCGCTCGATTGCGAGGACGCCGCCATGCCCGACACCATCACGAGTTGGCTGATCGGTTCGCGCCGCGCCTCGGCCGTAAATCGCACTTCCGGATTGACTTCCAACACGTTGGGCAACGCTGCAAACTCCCTCCGCGCCGCGTCATCGAGCGGGCGCGGGGGCGCCAACTCTGCGGCGTCCCGCGGGTTGCGGCGCCCTCCTCCGGGCTGGCCGAACGGAGCGCTCTGCCGGGCCCGCACCGAAATCGTATCGAACAATCCGGCGCGCGCGACCGAGCGGTCGACAAGCTGTTGCAATCCCACGCCCAGCGAAAGCAGCGCCACGAGCGAAGCCACGCCGACCGAAATGCCCAGCGTCGTCAGCGAATTGCGAAGCACGGCTTCGCGCAAATTCCGAGCAGCCAGCTCGGTCAGATCCCCAAGTTTCATCGCAATCGCTCCTCGCGGGAAATGGCTCCGTCGGATAGCGTGACGATGCGGTCCGCGTATCGTTCCGCCAGCAACCGTTCGTGCGTCACCATGATGATGGTCCTTCCCGGCCCCGAAGGCGGCCGGTGAATTTGAGCGATCAGGCTCATGATTTCCTCGCCCGTTTTGGTGTCCAGGTTTCCCGTAGGTTCATCCGCGAGCAAGATCATCGGCTGGTTGACGAGGGCGCGGGCGATCGCCGCGCGTTGCTGCTCGCCGCCGGAAAGCTCGGTTGGGCGGTGCCTGGTTCGCGCGGCGAGGCCGACGCGCTCCAGTGCCTCCCGCACGCGCGCAGGGCGGTCGCCACGCGGCACCTCCGCCAGGCGCAGGGGCAGCTCCACGTTCTCTTCAAGAGTCATTCGGGGAAGCAGTTGGAAGGATTGAAACACTATGCCAATCGTCCGGTTCCGATGCGTCGCCAGGTCCGCGCTGGACATGGTCGCCAGGTCGCGCCCGAGGGCCAGGATCGCCCCCGAGGAGGGCCGGTCGAGTCCAGCCATGAGATTGAGCAGCGTGGACTTACCCGATCCGCTGGCTCCGAGCAGCGCCAGAAATTCCCCTGCGCCGACATCGAGCGAGATTTCATCCACGGCGCGGATCAGCGCCTCTCCCATCTTGTAATGGCGGGAGACCCGTTCCGCGCGGATCGCAAATCCATTTGAACTTGTGGCTGCTTCAGGCACATTCATACTACGCAGAGTAACACGCAAAGGTTTCATGGAGGAATTCCGCGAGTGGATAGGTCGCTGGCGGGGCCAGGTTGCTTGATGATGGATTGATCTGTGCCCCAGGAGTTCGCTAGAAAGGTATCGGGAATTCACCCCAGGCAATAAAACCGAAGGGGATGCGATTTCGCTTTATTAATATCCAGAAGAAGTGTAAGGTTTGTAAATAGGAAGACTCCTCCCATCAGAAAGTGCATGCAGCGGGAGGAAAACTTATTAAGGGTCTTTAATATTAAATATGCGTATATAGTCCTACTAGAGATAACTGGCACGGTAGGTGACACTCATGCTGCAAGAATTGAAAGTCCCCCAGTGGTCGAGCGCAATCTTCAGTCTTCGACAGCGCCTCGGCCTAAGCCAATCCGAATTTGGCTCCCGAATGCATTATTCCGCGATGGCCGTATCACGCTGGGAAACCGGAAAGCAGGAGCCCACCTCCAGATGTTTTATCCAGCTTGGAAATATGGCCGGCCAGCCCGAGTGCTGGCTGTTCTGGGCCAGAGCCGGCCTTAAGAATTCCGACCTCCGGCAGATGCTTCCCGGCACGCGCGCCATTGCGCGCATGACGACCTCCGTGGATTTTGAAATCGTTCGCGCCGGAAGCGGCGTGAAGAGGAAGAGGCCCATGGGCGCTCCCAAAATGCAAATGGTCGCGGTTCCTCTCCTCGATGTGCAAGTAGGCACGATCGGACAGACGGGCGGCCAATTCGCCGATTTTGACAGCGCCATGGCGGAAGAGATGATCGCCGCACCCGCGTTCTGGTGTCCGGACCCCGTGCAGACCAACTGCCTTCGTGTAAAAGGGACTTCCATGAGTCCGATCATTAACGACGGGGACATTGTGGCCGTGGATGGTTCGCAAACGAATCCGGAAGAGTTGAATGGCAAAATTGTTGTGGCCTGGCACCGCCAGAACGGACTTTCCCTGGCGCGGTTCATCGCAGCCGACGGAGTTCACTTGTTGGAATCGGAAAATCGCGATTACAGCCCCGTCACCGTGGAAAAAGACAGAAAGTGGCAGATTGTAGGAAAGGTCCTGTGGTGGATTCGGAAGGGGCCGTGAGAGCTTTTAGTAGCACAGACTTCAGTCTGTGGGGGTTAGTCCTTGCAAGGACCAAACCCCGCAGGCTGAAGCCCGCGCTCCTGGGGCCACTCGTGGGAAATATATGCTAGCCTGGCTGCAATCCCGCATGCTTCTTAGCCGCTTTAAATACTACGTTGACTACGGGAAATATTAGTAGGGTTGGAGTACTATACGCTTCATTAAAGGCGTGGGGCGTCTGGTCCAAGGCTTTCTCGGTGTTCCTCCGACGGGCACAGCTGGAATCAGCTTTTCGAGGCGCCACGATTTTGCGTGTCGAGAATCCCAGTGAAAAGAGCAAGGCGCGCCATCCAAAAAGTAGCCAAACCCCATAAGAAAAGTTCACAGTCGGCTGCGCGGCCGGAGCCCTCCAAGGCGGATTCATTTCAGCATCTCGGACTTCGGCACATGATCCTGAACGCGCGGCGCATCGAACCGCATGGCGGGACGCAGATGATCTTGCTGTCGATCGAAGATGTCACGAAGAAAAAAATAGAAAAGTAGAGACGACCTTGAGCGGCCTTCCGCAAAGGCGTTGGGTGATGGTCGGGGCGTCCGGATTTGAACCGGAGGCCTCCTGCGCCCAAGGCAGTTGCAAAAAATCTATCTTGTTGGTCCGTCTGGCTTTATTCTGCGTCAAGGTACACGGTTTTGGAGCTAATTTGGCAGTATTTGGACCCAAGTTGGACCCAACTTTTTTTCACAACTAGGCAGGCGGTAGGCAGGCGCGTATGTTGTCCCATCGCAGGTTGTGCTGCTTGAGCCGGTGCTGAGATGGGTGAGACGACGGGCAGCCTGAGATGCGGCGCGCCCGTAGGTCACTGACCGCTGTGACCGGATTTAGTGTTCCTTCATTCCAGCCTTGGGAGCGTTCGGCTTCCACCGGAATGCACGAAGCTTGAAACGTGTGCGCGATATCGCCAAGGAACCGATACCGATGTCACACAAGCGCCGCAAAAATCTCATAGAGAAGGGGTGATAGAATCCAGGCTCTTATGGCAACGCTAGAGCCAAGCGCCGCATTCCTTTACGTCATTGACGATCATCGGTGGCTGGCGGCCAGCGGATGCACGTGGAATCTACTCACCGCAAATGCGGGCAACGGCGTTAGAGCTGTGGCCGACGGGCTGTTGCCCGATGTCATCGTGATGGTGCGGGACTGTCTCCTGTTGCATGCCCGGTCCCTGATCGACTTCTATACGAAATGCCACGGCTCGGATACTGACATACTACTCTGCGATTTCGGCGGCTTAGGGATTGAACCCAGCCTCAAGGAGACATTAGAAAGATATCGAAAGCCGATAGAGGTTCATTTGCTCCACCTCACGGCTTGGAGAGATTGGGACTATCGGACTTTACATGCCAAGGGCAAGAATACGAACGCGATCCGCCCAAACTGGGATAAGCAGATCAACCCGCTTGTGGACTCGATTTTGGATGCCTTGAAGTGTGCTTCAGAAAAAAGCTCCCGGTGGAAGCAGCCGTTCACAGAATTGCACAGTGCCTGCCGGAGGCGGCATCAAGACAAATCGTTCAAATGGCCGCTCGAATTATCTGAGAAAGCTAACGTGGAACGATACCTCAATGACGCTGGACTATCAGCACAAGTACCGTACTAGCTAGGGGGCACACATTCCGCGTGGAGTTTGAGCCAGCCGCTCACTTAACGACCGTGCGAGATTACTGGTCTCCACGCTCAATCTTTGGCTATCCTGGGTAATCATGACCAATAAACTCAGCGGGCTAAGTGAGTTGCTAAAACTACGGATCGAACGACTCCAACAAGAAACCGAACTCTTTCGAAGTGTGATTCAGCACAGCCCAGGATCAGATCCTATCAACGACCAAAGCAATCAAGTTCTAGACGATCTGAAGGGGCAATTGGAGCGCGAACTGGAGATGAAACGTGTGGTTGTATTTGGAACTACCCATGAACTGCAGAAAGTAGGGCATTCCTTGAATTCTGAGTTAGCAGCGCGATTGTCGTATCTGCTCGATAAGTTTGCAGCCACAGTCGTGTTGGAAGAGTGGGCCACTGAAGGCCCTCCGTCATTCACCTCGGTACTCGCAAATGATCGCGGCCTCGATTACAAAAATGTAGGGACTCCTCCAGACGAGCAATTCAGGACGTTCTGTAACGCACCAATCAATTATCCAGGCCACGACGGCACATTGGGCCCGTGCGAGGAAGCGCCGCAATTTTACGAGTATGGCGCACTCAACAAGCAAGAGAATCGGGAATTGCGAATGATTCAAAATATTCAAGATCAGATGAAAACCCACCATATAGGCCTATTCGTTGTAGGCTTGGCCCATCTTCACTCTATTTGCATCAAGCTGCAAGCAACAGGCGTTAATGTTGCGGCCTATTATTGGCTGGGATAAATAGAAACTTGCCTTGCTTCAGTACACTTTGATTCTGTAAGGGTTTTATCGATTCGGTCGGCTCTATCCGCTGCGATGGCCTCATCTCCAAGCAAAATCGCTCCGGGTGGTCTCGCCAAATGTTAGAGGTCCATGTTGGCCCCACGCGAATTTCCCATTGATTATTTCGTACGAGCAGCAAGTCGCGGAGGCTATTCGTCCGTCCGGCGCAATAGTCATGGACATCAGTTGCTGTGCCCCAGATTGGGGAAAGAAGACGCAAACGATTGCAGCCGATTTATGGAGACTGCCAATACGGGGGATGTCCTCAAAAGGGCTGTCGGCTTCCGTGTTGAGTTTCGTAAGCTGTATCTCTCCAGTCGATGTAATGGACATTGCCACGGATTTCGGCCCGCCTTCCTCCGTATGCTTTTGAGCGGTATCCAGGAATTCGTTCCGATGTAGGTAAAGAGGGTATTTCCCAAGCATTTGATTCATGAAATCGCTCTTCCACGCCTCTTCGCGTCGTACTTCTGGAATCTCCTTCGGATTCTGAATTTCAACTATGCGGAAGTGCTTTCCCGTTTTCGCATAGACACTCCGGTCGGTCTCTTGCACCCAGCAAAGGATTTGCTCTTTTCTCGCGGGGTCGGAGGCGTGCTCCGCGAAGAGGTAATATTGAAACTCTTCTTGCGTGCGGCCGACAATGCCGATCAAAGTCCCTTTCTGCAAGACGGATTCAGCGAGATGATTAAACTTCGTCGTTCTGTCCAGCCTGCCTCGATAGCTGCTCGTAGTCAAAGACGCCTTGCACGGTCTGTTCTCGAAAGCAGCGATGACAGTAGCCACATCAAATTGTTTCTCGACTGCTTCGAACTCTTCTAGCCTTGCATTGATTTCCTTTTTGTCTTCTTTCCATCTTGGGTCCTCTTCCAGAACGGGGCGTTCAACGGTTATGTTTCCTTCTCCCGTTGGTTGCTTGACCGGCGTAGGTGCGACTAGCTTGATCGACTTAAATTCTTCAAACAACATTTTCCATATTCCGTAGAACTCGATATAGAATTGCTGCTTCGTGGGCTCTCCCATCTTGGATTGAGTGACCCTCTCCGCAAACAGTTGAACCATCTGTGTCACGCCGTCCGAGTATGAGCAGCCAAATGCTCCGTTGTAATCGTGCCGGAGGGAAGAAATTGCTGTCATGCCCCGCTTCTTTAGGTAGTTATCCATGTAAATCCGTGCGGCAATGGCAGGTTCGATCTTACAGTTCTTCGTGATTGCAATTCCCATGAGCTCAATCATGGCGGCTCTAAGATTGTCGTAGTACAGATTCTTGTCTGCCTGGTTCAAGGCGGCGTCATTGCATCTGGACCACAAGCTGTCCCAAGTCGCCTCTCGTTCCGGAGAGAAAAGGAGCGCAAGTTTCCCACAGCAATAATCTTCAACGGTTACTTTCTTTTTGAAGAGCATCTTGGCCCTCTCAGCGAACCAATTAGTGAAATTCGGGATACGGAGAGCGTCACGTGTTTACTGGTGCTTGCTGCGTGGTGATATGAGATCCGCGCGCGACGAATTCTCTTTTCTTTGCGTGTTGCATTTGAACGCCTTCATCTCTGGGTACGACTATCACTTCTTTGCGATTCCGGCTCCAGGGTAACGGAAGCAAAGCGCGGACCCTGCTGCGTCACGGTTTCACGGATGGGTGGTTTCAATGGGACGTCTTGGTCGTGGTTATCCCTCAGCACGCGGTCGAGCTCGTCTCTGAGTTTCTTCACTGTGGTAAACGTCCCATAGTTCACTGACACAGCTTCAGCAGTTGTCTCTTTCATCGGCGTAGGCCCCTCACCGAAGCATAGCGCCACATTAAGCGAAGTGCCGCATAACAGAAGGATATTTACCGAGAGAGTAACTGAAAGGAGTTCTTGGATGCCACGCCGGACCCTAGAAAGGATCGGCATTCGGCAGCTCCATCTCCCCCCGCCCGTCGGGCTTCCTCCAGGAAACACGGACTAACAGAGCTTGTGATGTGGCATGTAGTAGAGGGCCTTCACGCTGAACTCGGAAGACCGGAGCCTGAACGCAAAACTCAACGTGTGGGCGTATCCGCAGATCATGAGCGCCTTGCTGAACTCCGTGTCTTTACTCTCTGGAGCCAGAGATTCCCCTTTTTCTCGTGTTCATCAACGTAATCCCAGCAAGCGACGGCCCTTGCAATCGATGGGAGGTCCCGAACACCACCACGAAGCGGCTCATCCAAATCCGTCCCTTCGAATTCTTCTTTGTTCGTGAAATGGCTGCCCACCGCGCATCCAAAGAAAGATGCCGTGGTCATTGCGGTTTTCAAGTGACCATTGAGGCTTGCTGCGCTATGGCGCTTTCGGCCTCCTGAATTCCTGCCTCGATGTCTTGCTTCAAATCCAAATGTGGTATGGCGGACGCTGACGCCGCCTCATAGAATCTCAATGCATCTTGAGGGCAATTCAATCGCTTGAGCGAGATTCGAGCGGCACCAATCTGTGCCATGAGGCCCTGCCGCTCGGAAGGACAAGCAGCGACAAGTTTCTTGTATTCGCTCAGCGCACGCTTATAGTCATTCCGTTCTTCTGCCACGCGGCAAAGCTCCAGCCAAGCGGCGGGAGCCATGTTGCCTCCGCCCAAGTTGAGGAACTCCTCGTAATCCTGCCACGCCGCTTCATACATCCCTGCTTGCAAGTTTAGCGCACACACGTTGCGCGTCGCTTCTCGGCAGGCGGGAATTTCGCTTTTCCGCCAATGAACGATCCGCAGCAAGCTCCAGGCACCGAGCGACCCAGGCTTTCCTGACAAGTACTTGTTCAGGATCACGGTGGCCTGGTCAAGCCTGCCATTTTCGATCAAATCGCTGGCCTCATTGATTTCAGGATCGGCTGTCCAAGAAATTTTTTTCTCAATTGCCTTGTTCGCTCTGTGTTCCAGGCCCGAGTATCTTAGAGCCAGGGCAGCGAGAGCACCAAAAGCGAATCCGCCCACATGCGCCCAATGCGCAACGCCGTCACTCTGGCCGGACATTTTCCCGTAGTAAAACTCCATCCCGAACCATAGTGGCAATAGCCAGTAGGCTCGCACCCAGAGAGGGCAAAAAGCAGATAACCAGGAGCCGAAGAACCACATCAGCCTGATCTTCAATTTTGGGAAGCGCACCAGAAACGCTCCCATCAGACCCGCGACAGCTCCTGAAGCCCCGTACGAGACAGCGATACTTCCAGGATTCGCCCAAGCATCAAGCTGCGTGGCGGCAATTCCCGCCGTGAGGTAGAAGGCCAAGTACAGTGGACGGCCCCATACGTCTTCCAATACAAATCCCGCCAACCACAAAAACCACATATTGCCAATCAAATGTAACCAGCCGCCGTGCAGGAAAGTGGAACTCAGATATGCGATGGGCCTCGGGTGAGCAGGAATGAAGGCGAACCGCTCCTCGATGGAAGAGGCCGTTAGCTTCGCGTATTCGGCGGCAATGGAGTCCATTTCCGCTTGCAAATGCTCTCCGTCATCTACGCTACGTATTTGGGCGTCCCAATCGTCGATTGACTTGAAACTGGGCCTTTGCATTTCAGCCCAATCTGCCGGGTCGTAGGCTTGAAAATCGACGACGAACTGTTGGGCCTTGGGCGAAATCGCCAAGTCTGGGTGCTGGGCCGCGAGAACCAGAACGTGCATCTTCACGGACCGGAGGGAGTCTTCCTGCTTCTCCATGGTTTGGTGAGTGCCAAGAAAGATCAGGAAATTAAGCAGGATAAGACCAAGCGTGATGACCGGCCAGCGCCGAGCCTCCATGTTTTCGTGCTTAATGGGGAAAAGCATGCTGACCCTTTTCTGCTATGCACCGCACAGAACGAATGGACTCGGCGACTTGGAGCGAAAGGCTTGGTTCTGTTCTCCTGACAATACCAAACACGAAAGTTCGCGCCGACGGTACGTCGGTACTGTTTCTTCTAAAGGTGGCCGCTTAGTAAACGGCCCCCCCACTCATGGCCCAGCGCAATTTCTCTCGTTCAAAGAAGAATTGATGGGTTGAATCTTCGGATCGCCAACCTCGAATCACGGCGGCAGTTGCTTTCCAAGCAATCTGCGCACACCCAGCTAGGGTGCGAATACCAAGGACCATTGCGTGGGCTGTCCGAGGTCGCCGGGTCATCTTGCTCATCAAATCGCTGGCTACCTCCTCGCGTGCGAGAATCCGGAAATGAAATCCGAGTTGATGAACTTGCACACCAATGGCAACAACCTATTGCTCGGTTCCTCTTTAATTAACTATATTGCCCTAAGGGTGAAAATGATGAAAACCATGCGCACGGCTGTCTTGGCTTCTCTGCTGGCCTTTGCAGGAGGCACGGCAGGTGGGCAAGCCCTCAACCAAGTAGATAGCCTTCCGATCTCGATGCAGGCACAAATTGGAAGCACTACCGAGATAAAGTGTCAAGGGACCCCATCAATTCCATTCACGCCTACTTCCGGGGCAACTACACAGCTCAAGTGCGGAGACTGGGTCACAATTCTTGGGGCGCACGGGAGCTCGTACGTCGTTCGTACAGACAACAATTCCACAGGTTACTTACCGGCCACAGTGCTTCCGACTGACCCGTGCTGGCAGACCCGCTTTCGCTCTGTTCAATTCCGCAATCAATGGATGCCTAAGTTCAAGTCCATGAACAAAGATGAATTCTGGAAATTCAAGAATGAGCTTTACCTGAAAGTAACCCAGGACGACGTTTCTGTCGCATATAAATGCCTCAGCCAATCGATGGACCAGGAAGAGGGCGTCGGGGGCATGAACGAATACATGAACGCTTTGAAAATCCTCGACACGCAGCCGCAAACGCTCAGTTCTGACGCGAGAGAGAGGTTGATGAAATTCACCGATGCGCTCGATTTTCAAGTCGATGCCTTGAATCTCCTGGATGACGCAAATACGGCCCAAGTCTTTGATTCCGGGCGAAGATATGATGAATTGGTGGACCGATACAACGCATTGGTCGACAAGCACAACGATCTCATAAGTTTTGTCGACCAAAAGATGCGTGACCTTAACAGCGTTTCGCCGCCCGCCACAGCGCAAACGCAAACCCCAACGTGGCGACGAATACTAGCGGGGACCTTACAAGGTATCGCAAGCTACACGCCACCCAAGCACATCGTTTGCGACACGAATGGCGACATATCTCTGTTCGGCGACGCGACCCAGCCGGGCTATATCTATTTGAACGGAAACCTGAATTCGCACACGGATTGCCGAGAGCAATGATCTGCGGGCTGGGGGCTTGACGGGGAAGTTGTTAGCGGTCAATCGTTCAGATTTGGATCACGGAATGACCAGGAATCAACCGAAAGTAGTGGAAGTTGGAAGCTCGCCTCATTCACCTTATGAGTTCACTGGGACGGACGACTTTGGATTTGAGCCGCTCCTCTGGAAAATCTTTAGGATTGAGAGTGACTATGAAGTCCGCATTGCCGGATTCAGCGCAAAGGCAAAACGCATCGTCCTTGGGATCGGGAGAAATTTGAGCCAAGGCGTGCACCTTCACCTCTTCGGCCCGCTCGCGGATCAGGTTGACGACTTTCCCGATGAGATTCGGACGAACGCGGAGGCGCTTTAGGACTTCCTTGTATTCTTCCAAAATATCTTCCGTTATGAGCCAGAGGAAATTGTTCTGCTCCGCCCACTCGTGAAGCACATCGGCACTCGGATTCCTGCCGGAAACGAACGGCTCTCTGAAGCCCGATATACCAGCCACAAGCACGCTCGTGTCAACAACGGCCCGTGGCTTGCGTTTCCTAGCTTTCTGCGGCAACTGTGATTTCTGGCGCACGTCTCTCTTTTCGATAGCTGCGAACCGTGCGCAAGATTTCTTCTTCGGAGACCTCTCCGATGTCCTTTGCCGCCTCGGTTAGCGATTCCAGAAATTCCTTTTTCCAGCCGCGGCGCTTTTTCCCACGCGGCAGGTCCTTGTAAAGATCAGCCCGGCTCATTCGCTCCTCAATCTGTTCCCCCAGGGCCCGAAACGGCACTCCTAGCTTGATTGGTTCCTCTTCCGCCGTGAGCCGACAGTTGAAGATGATGTATTTGGGATTTTCAGACTTAAATTCTTCTTCAGACGCCGAAAATGCCTCCATGAGCTTTAAGAGCACACTCGTCCGCGTGCCCAAGGACTCTTTTAAGTAAGAGGCGACCTTGGCTACCAAAAGGGCGTTCGTGTCGAAGAAATACGTTCCCTCTGACCGCTTGGGTTTCACGACGCCGAATTGGACGAGGTTCTGCAGTTCCTTCGGTTGTATCTGTAGGACCGCACTAGCCTGTTTTAGTTTTAGCCCCTGCCTTGGCATGTCCCCTCCAATTAGCATCTAAATATTAGACCTTAATTGGATACCTGTCAAGAGAACCGGCTACGCGGGAAGATGGTCAGCGGCTCCTAAGTCCGACCGACAGCTTAGCATGGACTCTTTAAGGGGTCTATAGGTAATCTATAGTTGACATATAGACCTGTAAAGACTACTATTCTCCGTATGGAGGAGTCACGCCATGACAGCCCAATCTGACGTTCGGTCTCCAAGCAAACAGCGTAGAACCACGCTACGCGTGTTTTACGTTTTCGTGTTCGCCTCAATCGCGGCCTTTACCCTGGGAGTCCGTGCAAGTCACTCGCAAGAAGCATTGACGCTGCTCGGGATTCTTCTGGCGGGCGGTGGCATTTGGAGCTTTCTTCGATTCCTCCGAGCCGCAGACGCACATCAGAAACTCATCAACCACGAAGCGACGAGCTTTGCTTTTGTTGCGTCTCTGCTTCTCACGCTGGTTGTCGGTCTTCTCCAGCGATTCGGATTCCTGTCTGGTGCCTCTCTCCTGGTTCCGGCGTTGATGATTGCATTCTGGAGCATCGGCCTCATTCTCGCTTCATGGCGGTACCAATGAAGACCCGACTCCGTGTCTTGAGGGCAGAAAAGGAATGGTCACAGGCCGAACTCGCCGAGACTGTCGGCGTGACCCGTCAGTGCATCAACGCGATTGAAACGAGCAAATACGAACCTGGCCTCGACTTGGCATTTAAGATCGCGCGCGTATTCGGCAAGAACATTGAGGAAGTTTTCATCTATACAGAAGGAGAGCAAGGCTCGCCCTCTTCTTGAGGTCTCTTTGAGGTAAGAAGCACCGATGTCCAGCAGTTCGCATTTCCGACTTCCCCGTTTTTCTCCGCAGTCGAATTTTGTTCCTGCCGCATTGAGCGCAACGGAGTGTTGCCATGTCCCGAGGCTTTGACGGATTCGAAATCGACGACTTTCGCGATCCGAGTTTCGACTCCGGGAGAGACGTAGGCCGGAGTTCATCTTCCGACTGGAACGCTCGGACCCGTCTTCACAACGTCCACCGAGAGGAAGACAGGGCCGACCAACTCGACCGCGAGGAGCGGCAGCGCTCGCGCGCAGAAAGCCCGCCGCTGGCTCGCGAGGAACGCGTCGAAGGAATCCTTTCTCAGCGTACACGAAGCAAGTACACGGACCGGGACAAAGACTATTCTTTGCGGGATTCCGAGATTCGTGCGCTCTCGGAAGCTGGCAAGTTCCGCGTCGTAGCTGCGAACGACTTGGCCGAGTTCGCTTACAACGGCGACCATGCCCGGATGGAGAACGATTTGGAAAGTCTAGCCCGTCAGGGCCTCGTGAAAGCGACGAGCATTACAGATACGGAGCACAACCCAATCAAAGTAGTGACTCTCACGAAGGAAGGCCAACAGTTTTTGTCTCGCGGGAAGATTCTTCGCCCGGACCAGGCTACCTATCATGGGCTCAAGAAGCCCAAAGAAGCCATTCACGACGCGGAACTCTACCGCCTCTATCACAAGGTAGCTGATGAGATCGAAGGTCGGGGCGGCAGCGTGCTTCGCGTCAAGCTCGACTACGAAATCAAGCGGGAACTCTACGCCCGCCTCGCCCGCCTTTCCGACGATAGGGGTCACGCCCCGGAAGAAGTGAAGGAGGAAGTCGCCAAGTGGTATCACCTCAAGGTTGTGTCCGGTGAGATTCCGATTCCCGATCTGCGGGTCGAATATCTGCGCGAGAACGACAGCGAAATCCAGCGGCGCGACCTGGAACTCGCCACGGACCATTACCGCCCGCGCGGACTGGCGCAGAAGGCTCGCGCCGGCTTCCAAATCTACGCGCGACGCGGCGACACGGATCGGCTGCGGCGTATTCGAGACGACCGGGAATTGAGCGCGGCAATCTTCACTCTATAACCCATGAGCATTTACGAATCCCAACTCGCCAACCTCTGCGCTTTCGGCTACACCCAAGCCGAAGCGCGGTTTCTCTACCTTGTGGCAGCGCATTCCGGCTATTTCACGGTGCGGCAGTTTCTGGATTTTGCCCATGCTCGGAGCGGCAAACGGAACGCCCGTTTCGTCAAAAAGCTATTTGCTCTGGGTCATGCCTCCGCCCGGAGATATACACGCAGGAGCCTCATTTATCACCTGCGTTCCCGGCAGATTTATGAAGCGATTGGCAAGGCCCACCTCCGCAATCGCAGGGAGCACTTACTCGATTACATCAAGACGCGGCTCCTGGTTCTTGACTTCATCCTTGCCAACCCGGAAGACCGCTATTTGGAGACGGCGGAAGAGAAGCGGCGGTATCTTGTCGAACGGTTCAAGCTCAGCGAGAGTTTGTTTTCCCCATCCAACGAGTGCGGCAAGGGCATCACGTTCGCTGACAGATTCCCTCTTTGTGTGGCCTATCCCCCTCCCGATTACATGCCTGTGGTGACTTTTACCTACGTCGATCCTGCCCATCGGAACCTCGGCCGATACATTGCGCACCTGCGTACCTACCGGCCTCTGTTCTGGCAGCTTCCGACCTTCCAATTCATCTACGTTTCAACGGCGGCGGGCCTCCAGAATGAAGCAGCGGAGCTTTTTTCGTTCCTTGTGGAAGCCAAGGGCCTCTCGGATTTGGCTCGCTACTTCGATGTCCAAACCAAGTGGGACAACCGGAAATACGGGCTACTCACAGAGGACGACCTGATCTTTCGGCACGAGGCGGGGAAGCGTTTCAACGGAGAGATATTCGACACTCTCTTCCGTCTGTGGAGGCGAAACCAGTTGCCAAATGACTTGCGGGCTGAATCAGCAACGACTAGAACGAACGCACAAAAAGTCTTGTTCCGGGCTGTCACCGTGCCGGGCCAGGAAGCGGTATTCGGCGACAGCATGAAAAGATGGGGTGACGGCTCACAGATTCGCGGTACTTCAGGTGCGGCTCGAGTCCCAGAGTCACCCACAAGCCAACCGCAGACTCTTCAAAGAACGGCGGATGCGTAAATGAAACAGGTGACATCTGCACGCGGACAAAACACTCGGATGGGCGGGAGCGACCCCACCTTGTGCGGCTTTCAGCCGCCCAAAAGGTCGTGGGGTCGCTCCCGCCCGTCACGCTTGTTGCGTGACCGTGTTTTGTCCGCGTGCAGAGATCGGAGTAGACAGTTTGTAATGCAAGTCGTATTACATCGCAAAAGAGAAAAGGAGGAAAACCGTTGCCACTATTGAAAGCACCATCCAAACAACCAAAGACCACAACCCTTCAAGTTCGCTTGGAGGAAGAAGTCAGACACCACCTTGACAGATACGCCGAGTTCATCGGCGCAAATGCGTCCTACGTCGTCAGTGAAGCGCTCAAGCTCCTGTTCAAGCGGGATGACGAGTTCAAACGCTGGCTGGGCGAACACCCGAACAACAT
>CAWJFI010000003.1:0-278634 GCA_963842135.1 uncultured Acidobacteriota bacterium
CCGTCCAGTATTTCCTTGCGTCATCCACTTCTGAGTCTCGGATCACGCCGCCGAACTCCACCCGAACGGCCGGATAGTTGCTCTCATGCAGAGCTTCGGAGTAGTGCCATTCCTTGCCGTCCGAAACTATGAGGTGGTCGCCATAAGTACCCGGACACGAGCCGTTGCACAACAGGAAGGGAATGTCAGTCAGTGCGGTCAACTCATCGTAGTGTCCGTTGTTTGCTCCCTCATCCACCATTACGACCGCACCCGGGATTTCATCTCCGTCCACCGTCAGGGCCTGCGACTCCTCGAGTCTGTAGCCCATTTTCTCGAAAATGTCTCTGTCTCGCTTGGCGCATACGAGCGCTGAGTAACACCGATCACTCATGGCTCTGTTTCCTTTCTCCGGCAGGTGAGTTACTTCAAACTTGTAGTCTCTCCAGTGCAGAAGACCAATGTTAGTTCGTTCGAGAAACGCTCCTTCTCTCGAATGACTGTCGTCCCGTCTTCCTCCTCTTCAGACTTTTCCACCAGTTTGATCGACTGCCAATGCGCGATGTGCCGCGTTTCACCGTCACCGAAAATACCGTTGAGCATTCCTGCCGTGCAGAGTAGCCCGACATGGCCTCCGTGCAAGGGCGTGAGCGGACGCCCGCTGATGTCTGCCTGCTGCGCGAAAAGCACTCCTGAGGCTTGGCGATAAGCTGACGATCTCGGAAGAAGGTCCTCGATTTGGTCCAAGGGAAGCCCGCGATAAACCAACTGCACTGGCTCACTTGGTAAGACGACGTATTGGTGGTCAGGCTCGGAGGGCAGCGGCGAAAGTTTTCCTGGGTCCGTCGCCAGGGACTCGTACCACATGCGGGCCCGAGTGATCTCGCTATCCTGGAGTCGATCCCTTTCGGATCGGGAGAGTCGCACTCCCATTACAACGATCTGTTTGTACTTCACGCTGTCGGGTTCGGTGAGGTGGTAGACGCGGACGTCGCGGAATTGATATGCCAATATCTGGCCGCAATCGCGGATGTAGTCACTGGGAATGACCAGGATCAACACTCCGCCGCGCTTGAGCCAACGATACACATGATCGAGGAACAACCGCTCCATGCGCTGCGACTTGTCCTCACCGATCTCAAAATCGTATGGAGGATTCAAGTAAATCAATGAAAAGGATTCCACCGGGCACTGTACGTCAAAGCAGTTTCCATGAATGACCTCGTCGGCTAACGAGCGGGCAAGCGCGGCTCTCTGCGCATCCAGTTCGATTCCGTATCGGCGGGTCGTTGCATCGCGCGTGACCTCCGCGAACGCCTCGCCCTCTCCTATGCAAGGGTCAAGAGCCGAGCAGACCTGTTCGGGAAATTGAAGAAATGTGCGAATCCGTTTGCCCTCCGCAATCGGAAGAGGATAGAAGCCCAGACGTTCACGACCAGCAAGACGCATCGACAGCCTCCTGAGTGAGCCATCACAAGTTGCTATAGTGCGGAGTGGAAGAGTGGTTGTTACTTATGATTCGCACACGAGTTGCGAACAGTGAAGATTGCGCGCTTGGGAATCCGTACAATCTGTAGGAGGTGCAAATCCTCGGGCCAATCAGCTCTGCGGTAAGAGTTCTTGCTGGGCTTTCGGCGCTTCGGCGATGGAACGATCAGCTCCGCTCGATCTTCCGATCTCTTCAACGGGGATTCCATGCTTAGCCAACAGAGCGGTGGCGGTAGCTATATCAGCGGCCTCTTGCCTTCGATGAGCAGTGTCAAGAAGCGATGGGATAAACGCCTCGCCTTCTGCAATCATTGCCCGGTTGACGTCCTCATAGTCGCCGGAAAGCCAATGGCGACCACCGTACTCCACCGACAAACACTGGCCACGCGAATCGAATTGCGACAGGAAGAAAGCGGTTGAATCACCCGCCTCGAAGTAGTGGCTGTAAAATCCAGCCCGATTGTAGTGAGCGTTATGTAGTTCTCTGCATAACGCTCATTATGTGGAGGGCGCGATTATGCTGAGTGCTGCAGATCTGCCCATGTGATCGCACACATCCGGTACACGCGTCGCTCCGCATAATCTCGTGCTCGTCCGCCCGCTCGGGTTGATGAAGGGTATAGTGCGCTCTCCCATCTGGGAAAGGAGGCACTATGCTCGATGATCGAACCCCTACTATCACCCGGCGCCGACTCCGTTCCAGCGTCGCTGCCGACCACATTGATGAGTTCGCCGACTGGTTGCGTGATCGTGGCCACAATCAGCGAATGACCTTTAGAATTCTTTGTTCGCTCGCACGATGGACGGACTGGATTAAGACGAACGCAAAATCTCCCGTCAGTATTGAGGAAGGATTGGAACGGTGCAGTCTATTCGTTAGGACAACTCAGCGCAAACCTTATCAGCGAACCCCGAGCATTGAGAGCCTGAGCGCCGCTAAGAAATACGTCTATTTCCTGCGAGAGCGTAAGTACCTCGCTCCGGTGCCTAAGGCAACAGAAAACCAGCAACCTATACTGACGGATTTTATCAACTGGATGCGCACCCAACGTGACGTAACCGACGCGACAGTCGGCTGCTACCGTGCAGTTCTAAAAGAGTTCCTCACATCACATTCGAACGAGCCTCGATCATATACAGCCGAAGTCCTGCGCACATTTGTTCTGGAGAGGGGAAAACGTCATGGCATCTCACACGCAAAGCTCGGTGCAACGGCAGTGCGCGCCTTTGCTCGATTTCTGACGGCAACGGGAAAATGTCCTACTGGGCTTGAGTATGCGATACCGGCCTGGACCTCTCCGCAGCATTCATCAATACCCAAATATCTTGTTGCAAGGGACGTACAGCGTGTCGTTCGTGCGTCCGCACTGAGCCAGGATCCTCTACGGAACAAAGCAATCATCTTGCTCTTGGCAAGGCTTGGATTGCGCGCAGGTGACATAGTTTCCCTGCATCTCACCCATATCGATTGGGAAGATGCGCGGATCTTACTTTGCGGCAAAGGCAGGCGACGGGAGTATCTTCCTTTGTCCCAGGAGCTCGGCAATGCTCTGCTTCGGTATATTAAAAGGGACCGACCGAGGACCAGTGCCCCCGAAGTCTTCGTTAGAGGCCTGGCCCCATTCCGCAGACTAACGTGTCAGGCAGTAGGTAACGTCGTGCGGATGGCCATCGGTCGGGCTGGCATCGCTTCACCCAGTTCTGGAGCACATGTTCTTCGGCACTCAGCTGCGACCGCGATGCTCCGGCGAGGCGTATCGCTGGCTGGCATTGGTGCGGTTCTCCGCCACAGGTCTCTGAGTACCACCACGCGCTATGCAAAAGTGGACCACGGACTCCTCTCCAAAATAGCCCAACCCTGGCCGGAGGTGACGTCATGTTGAGCGCCTCGGTGGAACGCTACATCTCGCTGCGCCAAACCATGGGATATCGGCTAGTCCAACTGAACAGAGACTTGAAAGCATTTGCGCAGTTTGCCACCAGACGCGGAGACATCCACATCAAGACCTGTACTGCTGTGGCATGGGCATCTGCTGCTTCAACGCCAGGCAGTCGTGATATCCGCCTGCGTTCGGTTGTCCAGCTTGCTCTCTTCCTGCATGCCGAAGACCCCATCCATGAAATTCCTCCCTCGCATCTCTTTTCAGTGTCGCGCCCTCGTGTGCTGCCCTACATTTATTCACCGGGCGAACTTGGCCGGATCGTTTCAGCTGCGGGGCGACTGTGGCGGACCTATCCCTTGCGGCGTGCGACGTTTGCAACGCTGTTTGGGCTCATCGCTGCCACAGGACTCCGTATTTCAGAGGCTCTCGATCTACGACTATCAGACTTTATGGATGACGGTGTTCTCTTGATTCGTAATGGTAAGGGCGGCAGGAGCCGGCTAGTCCCGTTACACCCTACTGTCATCAATGCACTGGGTGACTATCTTGAGCGTCGATTGAAATTGCCAGCGCCCGATGATCACCTCTTCCTCTCTCGACGTGGAAGGCCCATCTGCACCGGGTTGGCGAACCAGACGTTCCGACGGGTCGCGTTGCTCGCAGGACTAGTCCGGACCGGGATGAGAGCGTGCCGTATTCACGACATGCGCCACACATTTGCTACTCGATCCTTGGAACAATGCCCAACGCGACGCGAAGACGTCGCGAAACATTTCGTAGCGTTGGCGACTTACCTTGGGCATACGGAGATTAGGCATACCTACTGGTATCTCGAAGCTACGCCGGAATTGATGATCGACATCGCTAAGGCTGCCGATCTCCTTGTCGGACAGGAGGATGCATGACACCCATTGCTCCACTGATTACAGCCTTTCTCCGCGAACACCTGCCCATCGAGCGTGGCTATAGTTCGAATACCTGCGAAACCTATGCCCACGCGTTCCGGCTGTTGTTTGCTTTTCTTCACGACAGACTGGGAATCAAGCCATCCCAATTGACTCTTGAACACATCGACGCGGCAATGGTGCTCGAGTTCTTGGCCCATATCGAGCAAGGTCGCCATAATGGCGCGTTAACTCGCAATGCGCGCCTCTCTGCGGTAAAGACGTTCATGAAGTATGTTGAGTTGAAAGTCCCGTCAGCGCTTCAACTGACCCGACAAATTCAAGCTATTCCCACCAAACGTCACGACCAGAGTCTCGTTCATCATCTGGGCATGAATCAGATTCGGGCAATCTTGGACTCGCCCAACCAGGCGACTCGATTAGGGATTCGAGACCGTGCGATGCTACATCTCTGTTTCGCGTGTGGTCTGAGGGTCTCCGAACTTGTGACTCTAACACTCGAAAATGTGTCTCTACGCCATCCTGTCAGCATCCAAATTCGCGGCAAAGGAAGAAAGGAGCGCTGCCTTCCTCTCTGGAAAGAAGCGGCAACCAATCTGCGCGCATGGCTGAATGTACGAGGGCCAACTTCTTCTCCGGAACTATTCCTCAATGCTGCTGCGCGCGCGATGACTCGATCAGGCTTCGAATACATTCTTCAAAAGCATGTACAGGTTGCAATAAAGAACTGCCCTGAGCTGAAGGAGCGTGTGATATCGCCCCATGTTTTGAGGCACAGCTGTGCAGTCGTCATACTCCAAGCCACGCGGGATATCCGCAAGGTGGCCCTCTGGCTTGGACACAGCGATATGCGAACAACGGAAGTTTATTTGCGCGTGGATCCAATAGAAAAACTGGAAGCCATTCAGGCAGTCCTACCACCCAGCCTACGTCGAGGACGATTCAAGGCGCCTGACGCCCTGATAGCCTCATTGCAAGACCTATCCTAGCCGTTTACTTGGGTGTCAGCCGGGCAGTCTGAATCATTCCGAATACGAGAACAACAAACTCGCATGATCCCTCATGTCGCAGCTTGCGGCATGGGGATTATGCGGAGCGGGGTGCACACGATACACAGTGGGATGCGCACGAGAGAAAGAGGCACTCAGCATAATCGCGGTCTCCGCATAATGAGCGATGAAACTGCAATGCTGAATCAGGTGGTCGTAAAGCGCTTTTGTAAACTGGTCAAACCGCAAACCGCTCTTGAGGAAGCGAATCCAGGCCCGCAGGACCGTTGTTTTCTGAGCGGCTGACATGAACCGTACGTCTCGGAATTCGTGTAACAATGTGCGTCACCCATGTGGAATTGCGCGGTGAATGTCTCTGCGAAGAGTTGCGCGCCGTAGCAAAGAAGACCAAGAAATATGAAGAACATAGAGGTGAAGGCATGCTCCTTCGGAGATCGAGTGCGCGAGAGCCGACTTCGGAATGGGTCTAGGTCAGACTTGGAGAAACAGGACCTCTGGGGGGAACACCGATGAAGGAAGAATTTACTGGAAAGGACGCCGAAGCCCTCTCGTTCATTCGCTGGGAGATTTGGATCTGCGTTGCCGCCTCGCCTCTCGCAAGCGGTCGGCGGCAATCTCCGCGGCACGGTTGTAAATCTGGGCCCAGCTGATATCGATCTTCGAGCGCCGGCCTTTCTCTCTCAATTGCAGGCCGGACGCCTCAACATCAACCACCAGGGGGCGTCCTCGTATCACGCAAGGCGTCTCCACAATCAAGCGCCTTTTCCGTTGAGTTAGTTTCCTCACAATTGCTCTCCCGTTCGTTCCGCTTTCTGCTGGAGTGAAGGGTCGCCATTGCGTCGCGAGTAATGCTTGAGTCGCTCTCGGCACAGCGCCTTCGCTGTGTAGTGCGGCACAGCGTTCCCTATCTGTTTCACCTGTGTCGATTTGTTTCCGTGGAACTTGTAGCTCCTGGCGAAACCTTGCGCCGCAGCCAACTCATGGGGTTGAAGCATGCGGAAACGGATCCCCAGATATCGATTTTCACCGACAGGAATTAAGTAGGGCTCGACCAAACCAAAGCGGTCTTTCGTGGTGACGGTGTCCAGGGGTTGGTCGATAGGTTGGTAGGCTCCGGTTCCATAGTATTTGGAAACGTAGGGTTCGACTAGGAACATGTCCGAACTCGTCGCGGTCACAGTGGGCATCGGTTGCTCAACGCTGCGCACGTTCTGCTCTGTATCATTGCCATGCTGATGAGGAAGAAGAAATGGTTCGACCACACCAAACCCATTTTTGCAGGTCAGCGTGGGCATTGGTTCGTCCACCGGTCTACAGCGGTCCTGCGACGAAGCCGAACCTCCATCTCCGTGGTTGACTGCGATTACAAACGGCTGAACCAACGCATCATGGTTTTCGGTCAATACAGTGTCGAGGGGGTCGTCAATGCTCTTGGGATTGCGACCCTTGCCTTCTGGTCCACCAGCAGCGACCAGGAACGGCTCGACGACGGCAATCGATTGACGGGTGAGCACCGTGTTCAGCGGTTTTTCGACAGACCGAGGCTCACGGGCCCGTTCGGGACCTCCCGCGCCAATAAGGAAAGGTGCTGCCAAGCCGAGCCTGGCTTTCGTTGTAATTGTCGGCGTCGGCTCTTCCACTGATTTAACGTACCGACCGTTGCCTCCCTGATGATCGATGGCAACAACGAACGGCTCGACCACGCCGCCCGCTCCGTGACTTGTGACGGTGGGGACCGGTTCATCGACTGTGCGTGTGCGAGGCTGTTGGCCCTCTCGCTCACCAAAGAATGGAATCAGGAACGGTTCAACCATCTGTACCGCACCCTTGGCGCAGATCGTCGGTACAGGTTCCTCTACGGGTCGTGGCGCTCCACCCGAGGCCTGCGAGAGCAAGAAGGGTTCGCACAATCCGATGTGCTGCCCATTCGCAGTGACTGTGGGCAACGGCTGGTCGATCGAGCGCGTGTTGTTGGTACCGTAGAACATGACGAGGAAAGGTTCTATATCCAGGCCATTGATTTTCTTCATGCCCGCTGCAATCCGCTTCAGCGTCTTCTCTGCCAGCGGTTTCTTGCGCGCAAGGATATTCTCGCCTTTCAGGTGCCAGTCGATGATTTCTCGGGCCGGGCGCCATGGTTTGAGGGGCGGCGACGAGAAGAGCGAGGTTTGCAGCGAGACCTTTTCGCGCGGCCCATGCGAGGGCATTGGCCAACTTGGGTTTCCTCTTCGAGTAGCAACAATGAACAGACGCTTGCGAGTTGTTGCGTCACCATAATCAGCGCAACAGATGACCCGTTCGTCCACGCGGTAACCAAGCGAGCGTAGAGCTTGGAGGAATGCTTGATAGGTGTCACCGATCTTGGATTTGAGCGGCCTGCCATTTGCTCCGAGCGGACCCCAGCGGACGAATTCAGGTACGTTCTCGATGATGATGTTTTCGATGTAAAGTTCCTGCGCCCACTGAATCACGCCCCAGGCAGGCACGCGCTTTTGATCCTCGATCGGCCGGCCCCCACGCGCCACCGAGTGGAACGTGCATTCTGGAGACGCCACGAGCAGGTGCAAGCGACCCCGTGGAACAACATCTCGCGGGCGAATTTCTTCGACCCGCGCACAGATGTGCTTTGCCCACGGATAGTTTGCTGAATGCGTCGCGATCGCAACCGGCCAGTGATTGATCGCGACAAGTTCTACCTCAAAGTCCAACTCGATCGCGGCTTCGATCAACCCGCTACTGGTTCCTCCCGCGCCGCAGAAAAGATCTGCACAATAGAGTTTCAAGAGAAGCCTCCCGGTTTCACGATGGGGCTCTTTTCGAGGCCGGTCGTCGTCTCGATCTGAAAGCTAGACGTTCGATTGAAGAGAAGATAGCGCCGAGATATTCGTGCGGCTGTCGTGCACGCAATTGCGAGAGTATGCGAATTCAAGACTCGTAGGCTTCGGTCACGAAACTGGCGATCTCACGTTCGACTTCATCAGGCACCGGCGCTTCCTTGATCTCGCCCAACAACCAGAGCTTCAGCAGCTCCTTAGCTGCATTCGCTTGCCCTTTGACCACAACCACCAAACATGGATTGTGAAGGCCGGGTCGGTCGTACTCCAGAGCACGGAGCCCAGCCGCCTTCATCGCTTCATGTTCGTTGAGCATTTCGACCAATCTTGCGCGTGCTTCGAAATCGCGCTGCTCTATACCCTCACCATCACTAAACCCATATTTGTCCGTGAAATCTTCCCACGTTCCAGTTGCCATTGATTGCTCCCTTCGCGATTAGGCCACCTTACGCGTTTCAAAGCCGAGGGGTCAGTGGCGGAGGCGAGCCCGATGAATCGGACCCCGCAGTCGGAGCCCGTAGACGAGTCCTCGCCTGGCTATGGCAGGTCAATGACTTACGAGCCGATGCCCACTTATTTGGCAAACGGTTTCGCTGATGCTAGAGTCCGCGCCGCTATGGGCCTCGCCGTCCAGACCAGAACCAACCCGTTACCGAATGTTGCCCGTCGGCAGGTTCTAAGAACGAACCCAAAAGGCAGCAAGACCGAATGCGTTTTCGCCGATGGCACTGCCATCTTGGTCTCGACTTTCTTGGCGTCCTTCATTCGCGCCGGTAACGAATTGCTATTCCCCGTGGAGCTTGAAGCAGCGGACGCAGGCATACAAATCTACATTCGCAATACGAATCCGGAGGAAAGAAGGAGGGATGTCTTTCAGGCAGAGATCAGCTACGCCACACAACCCAGAAAGGACAAGCGGGACAACCTCTTCGTGGCGGCTGAGGTTTGCGGTCCCAGCCTGGGCATCTCAGCTATCCATCTCCGCTGCGAGACGCTTAGGGATTATTTTGACGTTGGCGACCGCCGCCGTGCGTGGGACCGCCAGCCCTCATTCTACGAACTCTTGCGCGTCAATCCCAACGTATCGCCGGCAGAGCTACGCCTCGCTTTCAAATTGCGCAGCCTTGAACTCTGTACAGCACACGCACCAACTGGCGACCTTCGTGCGTTAGAGCGCGCTTTCAACACTCTCGCGCAACCAGAATTGCGCGCTTGCTATGACGCTCTCCGGAATGATCCCGCATCCCCTGTGCTCTTCCCCTGTGGCGGCTTTGGTTCGTTGCTTGTTGCGGGAGATCTCTCAAGAGACGGGAAGACGTTTTACGCGTCCCGCATCCTATCCTTTCGCCCCGAGCAAAACTTCAAACAGCTCCAAGCGCCGGTGCGAAAGATCACGTTTTATAAGGATCACGCAATCTATCGTGATTCACGTCATCAGATTGAGGTTCTCTTCGACCAAACATCGTTGCCGCTGTTTTGGGATTCGAGTTGGAATCAATGGAAGCATTTGCTAGGTGCCAAGGTCGGAGTCAAGGCGCCCTTCATTCAAAGTGGCAAGTATCATCACCGAGCCGGCGCATGGCATCTAGTGAAGTGGGAAACTGCTCTTTCGAGTCGTCTCGAAGTGGCGCTGCCCTCAAACATTGCTGAACAGGTTGCAGAAGCCCGCAGGCTCCATCATCGTTTCGGGGAGTTTGCCGAGGCCCTCGATCAAATTCGAGCGCGCCTTGAATCTGTGCCGATCGAGAGAGGTGACCTCCAAAAGCTCTGCGCTCGTTTGGGCATGCCTGGCGATTTCGACGTTGCTTTGATCACCTGGAAGCTCGACTACGACGCGTTCTTCTACAAGCAGCTCTGCAGACGTGCTCGCTGTCTGTATCTCTTTCGGTCCGAGTACATCTTTGATCTCGAGAGAACGGTAGTCGTGGAGACACCCCAGCTCGGCCATGCCACCTACCTTTTTTCCAAGCCTGCCAGTATGTCCGAGTTCCTGGCGATCTACAGCAAGGTCACCAGGGAAGACATTCTTCGGAACCGCAGCAACGTGGCTGAAAGGCTCGGCTTCTTGGGCCGTCTGATCCACGGTCTTAAGCTGGGGGCCTGGTTGAAGGATCTGAAAGCGCGCGTCGGTGAGATCGCTGACTACGTGGGGGCTCCCGATTGAAGGATCTAGAACGTGTTTGGTGGATTGACGCTCAGAACGGGACTGGTTCACTCTCTGCGTCTTTGCTGTCGCCTGTCACCGCACCCTGACGGTTCCCGCTGCGGCCCGCGTTTGCCGCCCCACCAAGAACACGCAGAGACGCCACAACCACCTCAGTCACCGTCTTTGGGCTCCCCTCGCGATCCTCGAATCGCCGCGTCTGGAGGCGCCCTTCGACAAATACTTGTTTTTATGCGCTGCAGCCAGTTATGCGGAGGAAATTTCTGGAAGCCTGTCCAACGCCGTTTTATGCAGCTTTTGCTTGGCATAATTCCGGGCTACGAGTAGCCGCGAGCTACAGAGAGTCGAGCCAAGCGAGCAGATCGGCGTCGCGTTTCCACCGAGGTGGCTTTGTTGGTCGGAGCCCCGGATCAACCTGCTCTAATGCCTTGCGCTTCGTTTCCAGGTTTGCCTGAGCATAGTGGTTCGTCGTATCGAGGTGAGCATGCCCAAGCCAGCTGCGAATCACTGTCACATCAACGCCCGCCGCGACTAGCTGAACTGCGGTTGTATGACGGAACACATGTGGCGTGACCCGTTTTTGAGTCAGAGTCGGCTCCTTGGCGGCTGCGGCACGAACATACTGCCGCAGACGGAATCGAAAGCCAGCGGCAGTCAAAGGCATGCCGTATCGGTTGAAGAAAAGCGGTTCATCGGGCCTGCGAACGTTTCGCCGCATCAGAGCAGCGAGGAGTTCCGCTGTCTCCATCCAGATGGGAGAGATGCGTTCCTTTTGCCCTTTGCCCATGATGCGAACGTGAGCTGGTGACTTGAGGCGGAGATCTTGAGGACACAAATTCAGCGCCTCTTGGATTCGCGCGCCAGTGTTGTAGAGAAGTGACAAAAGCGCATGATCCCTTTGCCCTCCTGGAGTGGACCGGTCGGGCTGCGACAAGATCGCGGAAGTTTCAGCAGTCTCCAGGTAAACCGTTGCCCGTTGTGGCGCACGCTTGAGCGGGACACGCAAGACCTCGGCACACTGCCGAGCGGCCAGTGGCTCGTGTTCGGCGACGAACGAGAAGAAACTCCGCAGCGCCGCCAGCCTGCAATTTCGAGTGGCCGTGCTGCACCGTCGTTCCTGTTCGATATGTTGCAAGAAGGCGAGAACACCGCTTTCCGTTAGGTCTTCCAGCCGGAGGTCGGACACTTGTCGTTCCCGCCGCTTCGCCGCAAATCGAAGGAAGAGTCTCCAAGCATCCCGATACGCTTGCACGGTGTGATGAGACGCATTTCGTTGCTCGGCAAGCCAACTATGAAAGAAGGCGTGGAGCAGGTTGGCGAGAGATGGCAGGGGAGCTGCTGTCATAATGGTATTCCTTGGATCGCTTTCATCACTCCGGGTTCGGTTGCATGGAACCGGGCGCTCGCATGCTGAAGAAGTTCCTGGGTGATCGTCAAATAGATGAGCGTTGAATGGATGTCCTTGTGCCCGAGATATGCGGCGAGATACGGAAGACGGTTCTGGGGGCTGACTCCTTGCCGGTACCAGGAGGTCATGCGATGCACGACGAAGGTGTGCCGAAGATCATGCACACGAGGACCGCCGCGACCGGTCCCAGCATTCAATCCGGCCCGGCGAATCACTTGACGGAGTAATGTTTCCGCCGTGATGTAGCTGTAGGGCCTTCTGTAGTTCCAGAACAGCGATGCAGTCGGCTTTTCGGGGACGCCTGCGCTGCGTCGGGCATCCAGATAGTCTCTCAAGGCCGAGAGGGCACTCGAAGACAATGGAAGTCGGCGTGACTTAAAAAACTTCGCGTTTCGGACCTCGATCGTTCCCGCGGCCAAGTCCAAATCTTGGAGTTTCAGGCCAACGATCTCACCGACGCGAAGCCCTGCGCAGTAAGCGAGGACAAGCATCGTGTAGAGAGTTAGGGGACGCAGCGGGGCAAGCGGTGACGGACAGGACAACGCAGTTTCCAGGAGCAGGTTCACTTGCGCCGGACTGTAGATGTAGGGGCGGGTGCGTTTTCGGAGCATTTCCTGAACCAGTTTGCGATCTTGCTTCGGTAGTGCAGTCGGGATTCCATTCCGGTGTAGGGCCCTGGCGAGAACTCTGGCAACCCCGATTCGTTGTACTTTCTCCGAGGCTGACGGTGCAAGAGCCACGTACTCGCGCACCAAGGTCGAAAGTGGCTCTCTGCGTGCGCCACGTCGCCGTTGCAGGAAAATATCGAATCGCCAGAATCGGGACTCATGTCCGTACCGGAAACCAAGCGTGCGCATCCGGCGCACATGTTCCCGCATGGCTGGTCCGAGATGACTTCCATACCGAGGCGGTGGGCGCAGGGCCTTCAAAACCTCGGTAGGGTTAGGACTGAGAAGTGCTCTCGCAATGGATGCGGTTCGGCGACACCCATATCGCTCACGCAGCTCAGCAAAAGGATTGCTTGTAATCGCCTGACGAGCGGCAAGCCAACAGAGAAATCTATCCACCCACTGAGCGCGCTGGAGAGTTGTTTTGAACGTGCATTCCGCATTTGTTGCCTGCAACCAAGCTATTAGCGTCACCAGGTTCAATCCAAACCTCTCATGGACGAAGTGCTGGAACCGACGTATCACGCAACGATATCTACTTCGCTTGGCTGATGCTGGAAGCTGTCGAATATACTCATTGAGTAGCGATTCGTCATTCTGGCAGTTCGGCATTGGGTTTCTTTCCAGGCAGGTCAAGGCTGATTGCACGAAGATCGTCGGTCTGCAACTTCAAATAAACTTGAGTAGACGCAGTAGTCGTGTGCCCCAGCAGGTCCGCAATGAGCTTCGGCGGTACCGCGCCGCGCAATAGACTCAAGGCCCGAGCAAATCGGAATGCGTGTGTGCCATGTCGTCCCTGAACTTCGACTCCGGCCTCTGCCATCCGGGCAAGGATGATGTCGTTCAGAGCGCTTGCCCGCCCAAAGGGCTTCAGAGGTGCGCGAATTCTCAGGAACACCTCGCGACAATCTGTTTTAGGACGACCGCGCTTCAGATAATTCAACAAGGCCTGGCCCACAGGCGGCACAAGTGGTAGGAAGGACTCTTTGCCTGTCTTCGACCGGCGTACCCGAAAGCAGCTGGCGCGCCAATCGATATTTTCAAGCCGCAATCCAGCAAGTTCAGCAGCGCGCAAACCATAAGTGGCCAACATCAACAAGATGGCATAGTCACGTAGTCCTTTGGGACTTCGATCTCGACGCGTAACTGCCAACAACGTCCTGACCTGTTGTTCGGTAAATGCCCGCGGGATCTCTTCGTCCTTGTAAATGGTGGGGCCAGAGACAACGCGTGATAAGTCTCCTGGCAAGAGGTTAGCTCCATGAAGATAGCGCAAGAAACTTCGAAGACATTGGCACTCTCCCTGTCGCGTGGCACGCCGCAGGTTTGGTAAGCGCCAAGATAGGTATTCATCAATGTCAACCGTACAAAGGAGACCGAGCGAGTGCCGATCAGCCCGTTCGTCCAGCCAGTCAAGAAGCCGTCGCGCGACGCGGCTGTTTTTATCAAGCGTCCATTTGGATAGACCGTGTAGTTCAATGAGCCAGCGTCCGTAATCCTCCAGAACTTCTCGGTGGAATCGCTCGCGAGCATTCGCAGCCGGCATCGGTGGAGGCCAGCACGTTTTTACGGTTCGTAGAAACCGGCGCACCGGCGCTGTGTAGTAACTCCGCCAGCTGCGATATCTCTTGGGCAAGCGGCCCAATCGGTGCCGGGATCTCTTCAGCCGCATCCGTAGGAATCCATCGACGTCAGCAGGACGAACTGCTTCCAATTGGACGGCTCGCTCTTGAATGTAGCTGAGAAACTGGCGCACGATACGAATCTGAACTTTAATTAATCCGGGGTTGTATCCCAATCTTTCTGAAAGCGTTGCGAACTGGAGCAGAACGGGCGTCGAGATCGACGCTTTGTTGCCGTCAGTTTTTCGTGCAAGCCTGGCAGGTTGGCTGGCGATGGCGGGTCTCCTCCGAGTTGCCTTCCACCTTATACAACCCGGATGGAGATGAAATTATGCGATGGAAAATTGCTCAATCAGCGCGTCAGAGAGAAGGCCAAGCTCATTGCTGCACATAAATCTGTCCTCAGCATAAAAGCAATTATGGCGAGCTTGCCATAATTGCTTCCCTGTCGTCACAAACCTTGCTGCGATTTCCGCCAGCTTGCCCCAGGCAACGCAGCGGACCCATTCGACCCGCTGGACATTTCCGTCCTTCTTGTCGCGGAAGGATTGGTTGATTGCGAGCGAGAAATTCGCAACGGACGCAATATAAAAGGGCGCCCCTTTGATGTAGGTTTTGATCGTTCGCATCAACACCTACGGAAAGGAGCACCCTCATGTTGAATGACAAAAAGTATATCGGGATGGATGTGCACAAGGAAAGCATTTCGATTGCGGTGAGGAATGGTGCAGGAAAGATCGTGATGGAGTGCGTCATCGAGACGAAAGCCAGCGTGATTCTGCAGTTTATTAATGGGCTGCGCGGAGACTTACACGTCACGTTTGAAGAAGGAACCTCGGCCGCCTGGTTGTACGACTTGCTGAAGCCGCACGTGACGAAATTAGTGGTGTGCGATCCGCGAAAGAATGCCTCCATGAGGGAAGGCAACCAGAATGACAAGATCGACGCGCGCCGGTTGGCCGAGCTGCTGCGCCTGGATCATCTCAGCCCGGTCTATCACGGGGAACACGGGCTACGAAGCCTGAAGGAATTGGTGCGCAGTTATCTGACCATCACCAAAGATCTCGGACGGGTGATGTCACGCGTGAAGGCGATCTATCGCAGTTGGGCCATTCCCTGTACGGGCAAGCAGGTCTATGCACCGCGGCATCGCGTCGAGTGGCTCGGGAAGATCAGCGAAGCGGGTGTGCGCCGCCGGGCAGAGTTTTACTACCAGCAACTCGACGCGCTGAGGTCATTGCGTCGGGAAGTTCGGCGCGAGTTGCTGGAGGAAAGTAAGAAACACCAGGCCTGGAAACAGCTCTGCCAGATTCCTTCGATTGGTCCGATCCGGGCGGCCGTGTTGCTTGGCGTTCTGCAGACCCCGCACCGTTTCCGGACCAAGCGGCAGCTATGGACGTACAGCGGATTTGGCATCGAGACACAAAGCAGCGCCGATCACCGGAGTGTCGACGGACAGCTGCAACGAGTGAAGAAACCGAGCTCCATTCGCGGACTGAACCGCAACTGCAATCACGATCTGAAGAATCTGTTTAAGGGTGCGGCGATCGTGGCATCGAGCAAACCCGGTCCGTTTCAAGAGTTCTACACCGCTTTGCTGAGCAAAGGCATGCGGCCGGAGATGGCACGTCTAACCTTGGCCAGGAAGATTGCCACCATCGCATTGATCGTGTGGAAGAGAGGAGTAAACTTCGACGCCCAGCATCTGAAACCACAAACAGCTTGAGTGTCTCTGACCGAGTCCGCTCCATCTCTGGAGATTTCTCTGGCGGTGGCCGTCGGGTTCTCGAGACACTCTGGTTCGAGAGCGAGTCTCAGCTGGTAAGTTAGGCAGGATGTGCCTCGGGCACTTAGTCTCACAGCCGACCCTAGACCCTCTCGGATAACCAGAAAAAGCTATGGGCCACGAGTCCCAAATAGAACTATGGTCGCCAAATTTGACCACCGTTCTGCTTTGCTGGTTTCGGAACTGACAGGCTTCGTCGCGAAGAAGTGATGAAAACCGCTGATAGAGAAAATCCAAACCACGGGGCTACCTTGCCCCACCACCGAGCACATGGCGCGGTCGGTCAGAACAGATTTCGCTCGGTCAGGGGGGCTGCGAAGCAAGAAAAATTCCGGCCGACGGAGAAGTGTTTTTTCTTGACTTCTCCCTTTATAGAACTTACCAGCAGATGTGGATCTTACCTCCGCATCCTGCCCAGCATTCCCGAGGAGAATTACCTTGTTCACTCCGATGCTTGACATAATGTTTCTCTCCATTTCAAACCTTAGGTGAATTCCTGGCGAAAGAACTGAAAAGGTAGCCATGAAACATGGAATTGGCCTAAAGAGGGCTCATAAAGATTTGATGATGATATCCAATGGAATCAGTTCTAGCATTCTCATCGTCTCTGCAGCTCTGTTTGTGACGTGGCATTATCGAACTGCCATGGGGAGAAGATTAATTTTGCCGTTTGTTCGCCAAACGTTTTGGTGGCAGTTCTGGTGGCACTTGGATTGTCAATTTCCGACGAAGTGTGGCACGGCTGGGCTGACTGAAATTCTCGGATCTACTTGAAGTGACGTGGCTTGACGAGTCCTGACAGTTCCTGGCGTAATGTCCAAAATGGCTTAAAAGGCCGCTGCTCTACCACTGAGCTACGCCCCTGCTATACAAACCATCGATTGTATAGATAGCTTGCACGCGCCGCAACCGCGAACGACGCATGACCGCAGCGAGGTGTGTGCGCGCAATACAAAATATGCGGGGCTCAGGGTCTGAGTGAGAACCCTATTTCGTCGGACCATTGTAGAATCAAGGACATGCCCGTCCGCCGAGGCGGACGGGCGCTACATAAACCAAAACCGAGTTCTCACACAAATTCTCAGGCCGGGATCCGGGCGCGCGGGCGCTTTCGTTTCCACTCATAGTCCTTGCGAAGCAGGGCCTGGTGTTTCTTGCACTGCGCACAGAGCTCGGCGAACGCCGCTTTCACGCTGGCGAGCACGTCGGATCCTTCTCCCGTGGCGTGCAGCGTGCCCGTGGGAAGCGAGAGATTGACTGAGAACGTGTAGTTTTCCTTTCGCGCGTGCTTCTCGATATCTGCGTGCAACTGCACCAGGTCCGGAGCATACCGCTTGAGCAGCTTGTCCAGCTTCGCCGCTTGCCGACGCGTTTCTTTTTCGACGGGCTTGCGCCATTCTTCATGAGCATTGCGAAGGGTCAGTTTCATGGCAGGACCTTTCCGGGCAGAATATGAAAGGGAGTTGCGATTCGCGGCTCGATCCGCAAGCGCATTGGCAAATTCAGGATAACAATTCGCCAAAGCGGTTGCAAATTGCAGGTTCCCTTACGGCAATTGAAACATCCAAACGCCTGTGGAAACGAATCTTCGCGGCTATTTCTTAAAGAGGTTTTCAAACGCCTGGCGGGCATCGGGAGGCCGTGAAACGCGTTCCGGCGAAGGCCCGGGGCCCGAAGGGGGAGCCGACGGCGCTGTATCTTTCTCAATCGTGGTGCGAAATTCGTAGAGCGAGCACTCGTTGACCTGGTCTTTCCGCGCAATCCGCTCGGGAACGGCCTTCATGCATTCAAAGCGCGCGGCGGTGTCAAAGTAAGCGCACTGCTTGCAGCAATGCAACTCGAAACTGCAACGCGGGCACTTCCCTTTCGGGTCGAAACCTGGCTGCAGCACGGCGCCGCAATTCGAACAGCGCGCGCGAGTAATCGTGCCAACCATGCGCGGTGTCCGCGGTCCGATCTGCTCCTGCCGCGGATGGCCTTCGTGGTGCTGACGTTTTTCTTTTTTTTGGGGCTCGTCGGCACTCTGGTAGCCCCTATGCTTATACTTCCGGTCCAAGGAAACCTCCGGGGGGATGCCCAATCATACTCTGAATCGGAACATGCAAGTCGAATATTGAGCGAACCCGTTGATAATCTTAGTAATCGTTGATTGCGGGTCAAAACTGCTCGCGGGCCGTCGCTAAAGATCTGCGGGCCCACAGACGCGCCAATCCTTCCGCGCACAAATCCGGCTGCAAAAATTTCCGTGGCATTCCGGCATCGGAGAGAATCGCTTCGGCGGCCAGGTAACCGCTGCGGACGGCTCCTTCCATTGTGGACGGCCAGCCGGTCAATGTCCAGTCCCCTGCGAGAAATAATCCCGAAAGCGGGCTTTTTTGCGCGGGACGCCACCGGTCCGAACCGGGCGTTGGCGAAAACGTCGCGGACATTTCCTTGACGACGGTTCCCTTCACGAGCGTAGCTTCGCGCGTTGCGGGAAGCACTTCGCGCAATTCTTCGAGGCACAGCGCAATAATTTCTTGCCGCGAGCGCAAAGCCAGGCTGTATGAAGCGCTGATAACGAGCTGCAAATATTGCTCGCCATTCCCGCCGCCGCCGCAGAGCTCCGTCTTGTTGAATACCCACTGCGTCGTGCTGTCCAGTAGCGTGAGGAACGGCTCGCTCATCACGGTTCGATCGAACCAGAGATGCACTCCGGTGATCGGCGAAGTCCGCAAATTGCGCAGGTTCAAAAACACGGGCTCGCGCTCCACAACTTCCTTGGGAAGCAGTTCGGGCAAGACGTCCTGCGGAACCGCAGCGAGATAGTAGTCCGCCGTCTCCACCGAGCCGTCTTCCCTATCCACGCCATCGACGCGGCCATCCATAACGAGTAATCCCCGCACCCCCGCGCGTAACTGCACCTCCCCGCCCTGCTCGGCAAGCGCCTTGCGGCAGCCTTCGTAAAGTTCGCCTAGCGGAACACGGGGAATCCCGACGCGATACCCTGCGCGCGTCGACAGAAACGCTTTCCAGAACACGTCGATTCCGTAGCGCGCGTCGATGCGATCGAGTTCTTCATCGAGCGCGCTGACCAGGATGACTTCCCAGAAGCGGCGAATCGCGCGCGCGGTCTGGCGATGCTTTTGCAGCCACGCGAGCATCGTGACGTTCTCACCAGCGCTGCTGCTCGACAGATCCGCGGGGCGTCCTCCGCTGCGCGCAATGGCAAGCAGCGCCTGCGAGATAGCTCGCTTGTCCGCCCAGCCGAGCAGCGGAAAAAACGCGAATGAAGGGGCCATGTGCAACGGCGGCGGCAGCGCCACGGATGCTATCGCGCCGCGCCGCCCATCCGGCGCGGCAAACAGCAGCCGGTCAAAAAATCGAATCTGATTTGCGGCGCCGACGCGGCGATAGAAATCCTCAAGGTTTGTGCAACACCCCAACGTAACGTGCTGGCAGTTGTCGACGTGCTCGCCGCCGGGCAACACGTAAGACGCCGCACGGCCACCCAGATGGGGCCGCTTTTCGAGCAAACGCACGCGCAAGCCGGCTTCAGCCAGCGCGACGGCCGAGGAAAGTCCCGCCAGGCCGCCGCCGATCACGATCACGCTCTTCGAGGACATTTTTTTGGGAGTACCAGCCGAGCCGCGCGCGCAACAGAATCCCGGTTTTTTCGGGAGTGCTCAGCCGCACACGTTCGGAGAAAACATCATACCCGCGCGCTTCGATGCGGCGCAGCAGGCTGCTGTAGATTCGCGTCAGCGCCCAGAGCGCGGCACGCGCATCCACGTGCACGAGCGGGATGAGCTCCACGCCCCCGCGGTAATAATTCCAGGCGCGCGCCGCCTCAAATTCGAGCAGGCTCCGCATTTCCGCCGTGAGCGGCCCGCGCGCAAGCGCCTCGGGCCGGACACCGAACTGCGCGAGATCTTCGCGCGGCAGATACACGCGTCCCATCTCGTAGTCGCTGTGCACGTCGCGGAGAATGTTGGTCAGCTGGAATGCGATGCCCAGCTTTTCCGCCAGGTCCGGCGCGTGCGGATCGTCAAATCCAAACACGTGCAGGCACGTGAGGCCTACGGTTCCGGCCACGCGGTAGCAGTATTCGCGCAGCCGGTCGAACGTGCGGTACTCGCCGACGGTCAAATCCATTTCCGCGCCGGAAATCAAATCATGGAAATAGCGCGGTGGGATATGGAAACGCTCGATCGTGTCGGCAAACGCGGGGAGAATCGGATGGGTCGAAACGTCGCCGGCGACGGCGGCGTCCAGTGCGGCGCGCCAGCGCGCGAGGCCTCGCTGTTTATCCTCCGCGCTGCAGACTGAGTCAGAAATATCGTCGACGAGGCGCATGAAGGCGTATAGCGCACACAGAGCGTCCCGCTTGGCTTGCGGCAGCATGAAAAACGCGTAGTAAAAATTGCTGGCCGACGCGCGCGCCACGCGGCGGCATTCCATATAGGATTTGCCAACTTCATTTGTGATTCCGAGCGGCATTTTTCCAATATTTGACGAAAGACATCCGCCCTCGACAATTTCCAGCCGTCCCGGAACGGCGGGAGCAACCGGCACGAAAGGCTGCGTGAATGAAAACAGGCGCAGGACGAGAACGCGCACCAGCAATGAAAACTGCTTCGACTTCGGGATCGAGGGCCTGTGCTCCAGCGTGTTGTATCCGTTGGCTTCGATGGCGTCGAGCACCGCCAGCCCGCCGTGGCTGAACATTTCGATATCCACGCGCAATCCGGAATCGACGCTGCGGGCGAGCGGCAATCCTTCCGCGAACAATTGCCGCGTCCGTGCAACGAGTTCCTTCATCAGCGAAACATACCGCGCATCAAACCGTCGCTGCACGATATCCTCTTCCGTGAGGCCGTGCGCAGCCAGCGCCTCCAGTGGAATGTAAATGCGCCCTTTCTCAAGGTCCCGCGTAACGTCCTGCCAAAAATTCGCGAGCTGCAACGCCGTGCACGTCGCATCGGAAAGCCGCTGCCGCTCCGTATCGTGATACCCGCACAGATAGAGCACAAGATGTCCTACAGGATTCGCCGAGTAGCGGCAGTATTCAAAAACCTCTTTCCATGTCGCGTACCGGCGCACTGTTTGGTCCTGTCGAAACGCGACGAGGAGATCGGAAAATGGCTCGCGGGAAATCTCCAGCGCGGAAATGGTTTCGCGCAGCGCGATAAAAACGGGGTGCGAAGGCGCCCCCGCGTAGCAATCGCGCAATTCCTGGTCCCACTCGTTCAGCCGCGCCAGGGCTTTTCCGGGATCGGAAATTTCGTCTCCCAGATCGTCAGACCAACGGCAGTAGGCATACAGATTGTAAAAATGCTGGTGCAGCCGACGCGGAAGCAACCAGGAAACCACGTTGAAATTTTCGTAGTGATGCGTGGCGAGCCAGCGGGTGTAGCGCTCGGCCTCCGCGACCGTACATCCGGACGGCGGCAGCCCTCGTCCAATCTCGAGTTCAGCGGGTATTTGCATGGCGCTAGGCCGGACGCCGGAGAACCAGTGGCGCAGGCTTCAGCCTGTGGGTTTTGGATTGAGCAAAATCAAAACCCACAGGCTGAAGCCCGCGCTACTTACGGAATCACCGCGACTTTCATTTCGCCGTTGCGATGCTTCATGTGCTCGAACATCTTCGGAAGTTCGATGAGCGGAATTTCCGCATTCACGAAATCGTTCGAGCGGATTTCGCCTCGCGACACGGTTTCGAGAGCTTCCCGGATGAACCGCGGCGTGTGATGGAAGGTGGACTTGATCGTGATCTCCGAATAGTGCAACGCGTTCGGATCCACGGCTACTTGCGTCCCCCGCGGGCAGCCTCCGAACAGGTTGACAGTGCCGCCGCGGCGCACCATTTGCAGCGCCCATTCCCACGTCTGCGCCGTGCCCACTGCTTCAATCACGGAGTCGGCGCCGCGTCCGCCTTCGGTCAATTCCCGGACCGCTTTCGCCGGATCGCTCAGGTCCGGCGCGATAAACGCCGCGCGCGCTCCAAAGCGCTCCGCCGCGCGAATCTGGTTCGGCCGCTTGCCGAGGGCAATCACTTTTACGCCACGGCTCGACAAAACGCGGATAAATTTCAATCCGATCGGCCCGCAACCAATGACAACAGTTGTGTCGCCCGGCTGGACACCGGTTTCATCAATTCCGCGAAGCACGCAAGCCAGCGGCTCGACCATTGCCGCGTCCTGAAACGAAACGTGTTCCGGGATCACCAGCATGTTCTGCCGGACGATCCGCCCCGGGATGCGAATATATTCCGCGTAGGCTCCGTTGTTGAACAGCAAGTCCTCGCAGAGATTGCTCTGCCCCTTGCGGCAAAACAGGCAGACGTTGCACGGCGCCGAATTCGAGGGAACTACGCGCGCGCCGATCTTCAAGCCGCCATTCACATCGGATCCCAGGGTTTCGACGATGCCGGCAAGCTCGTGCCCAAACACTGCTGGCGGGGTAATCATGCGCGCGTGGTATCCCCGCTTCCAGACTTTCAAATCCGTCCCGCAGGTCAAGGCGACTTTTACGCGGATCAGCGCCTCATCCGCAGCAAGCCTGGGGATATCTATGCTCTCGATCTTCAGATTCTCGCTTCCATAAAGAATGGCAGCGGTCATGTGACCGTTTTTTCGACCGTTATGTTCGCTTCTGTTCAAGGATGAACCACCACTTTTAGAGAATCACCTACCGGACGGGCCGCCAACTGCAGCGCCCTATCCATATCTTCCAATGAAAAACAATGCGAGATCAATTTCTTCACGGGTAACTGATGCGTAAAGATCAGCCGCGCGGCCTCGCCGGCCCTGTCGATGGCGGCGCTATAGCTGCCCAATATTTCCTTTTCATCGACTCCGACTGCCGCCGCCGGAAACTCAATCTTCATCAGCGGGTCATTCTGAGCAAACAATAGCACGCGCCCTCCCGGTCTCGCGAGGCTTAGCGCGTCTTTCAGCGCTGCAGGAATCGGCACGGCGACCAGCACCACGTCCGCGCCGCGCCCTTGGGTGCGCGAACTGATTTCTTCGGCCAGACGGCCTTCGCGCGGGTCCACGGCCACATCGACGCCAAGCGACATGGCCGTTGCGCGGCGTTCCAGCATGGGATCGCTGCCAATCACGGTCGCGCCCTCCAGCTTCGAGAGCATCGCCAGAAGCAGCCCAATCGGCCCCAATCCCATGACCACCGCCGTCTCACCCGCAGCCACGCGCGCCTTTTCCACCGCCTTGATGCATGTGTTCACAGGCTCGATGAACGAGGCTTCGTCGAAACTGATATCGTCCGGGATGGCCACCATCCCACGCTCGGCAACCCACGGCAGGGCGCGCACGTACTGGGCAAATCCGCCGCCGTTGGGATCAAAACCCGCCGTAAGACCGACTTTCTTGTAGCCCGGACACTGTGAAAACAAGCGCCGCTCGCAATAGAAACACGACCCGCACGGAACGTGATGAAAACTCATGACGCGGTCGCCCAGCTTCCACTTTGTAACGCCCGGGCCAACGGCGACGACGGTTCCGGAAACTTCGTGCCCGAAGATCTGAGGGGCCGCGACGAATCCATGCTCGATTTTTTTCAGGTCTGTGCCGCAGATTCCGCACGCCGCGACCCGAATCAATACTTCTCCCGCTCCGATCGCCGGCACAGGAACGGTTTCCACAACCACTTTTCCCTTGCCTCGGTACACCGCCGCGCGCATCGTGGATGGCACTCGATGCGCCGCTCGTGAAGTCTCGAGAATAATTCCCGATTGGCTCATACCGCGGCCACCGTATCCTGCTCGATGGGAATCAGGCGATCGGCCATGGTTCCTGCAAACGCGTCCAGGAAGTCGGCAAGACGCCGGGACGCAAATCGGGAATCGTGAGTCAACTTCAAAAGGTCCGGCAAACCGGATGGCCTCCGCAATACCTGCGAGACTATCCCCATCACGCGAATCTGGCCTTGGGCGTCGCGTGCCCGCTCGAAATCGTATGGCACATCGAAGTCCGCGGTGTCGCTAATCGCTCGAATCGCGACCGCCGGCACGCCGCACCGCGCCGCCTCCGCAAGGATCGTGTAGCTCTCCATATCCACCGCTTCCGCCTGACTCCCCAGTTGCCGCTTCTGTTCGGCCCGCGTGACAAGCGCCCGCGAAGTCGCCAAACGCTCAATTTGCCGCGCCCCGCAATCCACTGCGGTCGAGAGCAACTCGCGATGGCTGGCCACAGCGACCGGTTCTCCTACTTCACTGACCAGGCGCGCGGCCAGGATGTCTCCCGGGCGATACCCGCTCCGCAGAGATCCTGCCAGCCCGGTCGAAATGCAAATATCGGGCTTGTAGGCAAGAGACCTCTTCGCGGCGGTCAGCGCGTGGCCCTGTCCCATGCCAGTCAAAATTGCCCGGACTCGCGCGCCGCCGAACATCGCTTCAAACACCGGCCAGTCCCCGGGCAGTCGCAGAAAATTCCTGCGACGTTGCCATGGCGCAAATTCCGCTCGCACCGCAAATGTCACTAATATTTTCATGAACTACGACACTCATTTAAGCCGCACGCGCGCCTGCGACTGCCGGCGCGCGTCCTGCGGCGACGTACCCGCTCGATTCGTACCATGCGACCGCGCGCCCGAGGGCGGCTTCAATCGGCCCGGGCGCGAAGCCAAGCTCACGTTCGGCTTTCGACGCGTCCACGAACATCTTGTGCCGCGCAATGCGCACCCCTTCCAGTGGAATCTGCGGCTCGCGGCCCAGAATGCTCGAAAACGCCGTATCTACCCATCCAGCAGCATAGGCCAAAACATGGGGGAATTTCCATCGTGGCGCGGGGCGCCCGCTAATGGCAGAAAGAATGTCCAGCATTTGTTTTAGCGTTAAATTGCGCCCGCCCAAAATGTAGCGCTCCCCCACGCGTCCTCGCTCGGCAGCCAGCAAGTGTCCCCGCGCGCAATCTTCGACGGGAACAAAGTTCAATCCCGTATCCACGTAGCCGGGCATGCGCCCATTTAGAAAATCGACGATGATTTTTCCCGTCGGCGTGGGCTTCCAATCGCCTGGTCCCACGGGAGTCGTCGGATTGACGATCACCACCGGCAGGCCCGCCTCAGCGGCGCGCATGGCAGATTGTTCGGCCTCGAATTTTGAGCGCTTGTAGTGTCCGATCATTTCGTCGAGCGAGGATTGCGTCTCTTCGTTCGGCAATCCGCCCTGGCGCGGAACGGCGATGGTAGCGACCGTGCTCGTATAGATGAATTTCTCGACACGCGCACGCCGGGAAGCATCGAGCAGGTTTTGCGTGCCGGTTACATTCGATTCGTGGATTTCCCGTGGATCGCGGGCCCAGAGCCGGTAATCCGCCGCGACGTGAAACACGCGCCCCACGCCCTCCAGCGCGCGCTCAAGTGACGCGCGATCCCTCAAGTCCCCTGCAAAGCGCTCGGCATCGAGCCCTTCCAGCGCGCGGAGATCGCTGGACGGGCGCACCAGCACCCGCACGTTCTCCCCGCGTCCGGCCAGTGCGCGGGCGACGTGGCTGCCGAGAAAGCCTGTCGCTCCGGTGACCAGCGTTTTCATAACACTCGCAATCTTCCGTCCGATGATATCAAATTCGTGTTGGCCGGAGGCGGAGGCATCAACGTGGAACCCCCGCCGGAATGCCCATTCGTTGGAGGATCGTTGGACGCATTCCGATCCGGGTTGCCGCCCATGTGTCCGCCAAATTGCCATTTCAGCATCTTCCAGGTGTCGCCCAGCTGGCGTTTTGCGCCCAGCACGGGTGTCGTTTCAAATCCCACGTGCATCATGCAGTTGGCGCAGCGCGGGTCGTTCCCGGGGCCGTATTTTTCCCAGGGAGTCTGGTCAATCATTTCGCGGTACGACGCGTAGTGATTGTCGGTGATGACGTAGCAGGGACCCTTCCAGCCGCGCGGATTGAATGTCGGGGTGCCCCAGGCCGTGCATTCCAGCTCGCGCTCCCCTCGCAGGAAATCGAGGTAGATTGGCGAAACCATTAAATTATATTTGTCTAATAGAGACACAGCCTCGCGAAATTTCTCGCGGATATCTTCGCGCGTCATGAAGATGTCCGTGGTCTGCACCGCCGTGTACCCATACGCCGGCGAGAGCATGTAGCCGTCCACCCCCAGCATGTCCAGGTAGGAGTAAAGGTCGGCAATTTCGTTCAGTTCCGTTTCTTTGTAGATCGTGGTATTGGAGCAGACCAGGAAGCCCGCGGCTTTCGCGGCCTTGACTCCCTCGATGGCCTCGCGAAACACGCCGTCGCGCTCGACGCAAAGGTCGTGCGTTCTCTCGAGCCCGTCCAGGTGGACGTTGAAGAAAAAACTCGAAACCGGCTTGAATTCGTGTAGCCGTTTCCGGATGAACATGCCATTCGTGCAAAGAATAATGTGGCGCCCGCGGTCCAGAATTCCTTTCGCGAGCTTCCCAATCTCCGGATAGATCATGGGCTCGCCGCCGCAAATCGAGACGATGGGCGCGCCGCACTCATCCGACGCCGCGAGGCATTGCTCGACCGTCATGATTTCGTTAATAGTCGATTTGTACTCACGGATGCGCCCGCAGCCCGTGCACGTGAGGTTGCAGGCGTGCAGCGGCTCGAGCATCATCACCATCGGAAACTTTTTCGCGCCGCGAAAGCGCTGGCCGGCCACGTACTTTGCGAGGTTCGCGGTCATCTTCAGGGGATATCTCAATTCACTCTCCTAGGCCTTCTGCCGGTCGAATTCCTGCGGCTGCACCATCAATCCGCAGAATTGCGTGATCCTGGTTGCCACGTTCCGATACCGCGCGAGCGCGTACAAAGGAAAATAATTCCGGTACAAGTGATATTTCAGATAAAACACGCAAGGAAATCCCGTGCCCGTAAATTCCTTCTCGGCCCAGGAACCATCGGCTTGCTGCTGCTCCACCAGGTGATTCACGGCGCGCGCGATCGCGGGATCTTCGGCTTCGGTTGCCGCCAGCAATCCGATCAGCCCCCACGCGGTTTGGGACGCCGTGCTCGTGCCTTTGCCCTTGAGCGCCGGGTCGTAATAGGAAGCGATGGATTCGCCAAATCCGCCGTCGGAATTTTGCGCGGAGCGGAGCCATCCAACCGCGCGCTGGCAATAGTCTCGCGCAGTCAGAGCGACGGTTTCGAGCGCGCGAAGCACGCCGCTGGTCCCATAAACGTAATTCACGCCCCATCGCCCGAACCACGGTCCTTCGCCGGTCTGATCTTTCAGCAGAAATCTTACGGCCCGATCGATCACCGGATGCGTCGCGGGCCATCCGTACCGGCCGAGACACTCCACGACGCGCGCGGTTACGTCCGCCGTCGAGGGATCGATCATAGCGTTGTGATCGGCGAACGGAATCTGGCACAGGAATCGGCGGTCGTTATTGTGGTCGAACGCGCCCCAGCCGCCATCGTTGTTCTGCATCGCCAGCAGCCAGGTGAGCCCGCGGCGGACGGCGGCTTCCATGCGGCCCTTGTTGGGATAATCCACGCGCTGCAGCGCCATCAGTACGAACGCAGTGTCATCGACGTCCGGGTAGAAATCATTGCGGAACTCAAAAGCCCATCCCCCCGGCATCACTCCAGGAGTCTTCAACATCCAGTCACCAGAGCCGCTAATTTGACGTTTCAGCAGCCAGCTGGCCGCCTCGATGAGTGCCGGATGATCCGGCGGCAACCCCGCCTCCTCGAGAGCCACCATCGCAATCGCGGTGTCCCAAACGGGCGAAACGCAAGGCGCCACCCGGATCGTGTCGCCCTCCTCGATCTCAAACCGCGAAAATTCGTCGATTTCCCGTGCGGTGAGCGGGTCATCCGGCGAATGGCCCAGCGCAACCAGCGCAAAAATGGCGTTCATCATGGCCGGATAAATCGCAGCCAGTCCTTCGCTGCGCTCAAGGTGCTCGAACAACCATTCACGCGCCTGCCGCAGCGCTCGCTGTCGTAAAGGTTTCCACGGCACGCGTTCGTACAATTTCAGGCCGCGATCCAAGGCGAGGAAGAAGTTCCGCCAGCTAAACAGCTCTTTATCCCAACTCAGGGCGAGGGCTTTCCGGGAAGGATCGCGATACAGTTCGTCTACGCAAACTCCGCCGGGAACGTTGAAGAGCGGCTTATGCGCATACAGTATCGTCAGTGGAATCACAATTCCGCGCGTCCAGGACGACATTTCGTAAATGTTGATCGCGAACCAATTCGGCAGCAGCATCAACTCCGGAGGGATCGCGGGAACCATATCCCATCCGACCGCTCCTACCAGCGCCAAATAAAGCCGAGTATAGGAATTTGCCGATTCGAGGCCCCCAAGTTCATGCACGCGCCGGGCAGCGCGGTGTAGGTAATCGCATTCGGGTGCGTCCCCCGCCAGTCGCAACGCCACGTAAGCCTTGATCGTGGCATTCAACTCGGATGGCCCGCTGAAGTAAATGTTCCAGCCGCCATCGTTCAGCTGCCGCCGCCGGACGTAATTGGCCAGCTTGGCAATCCGGTCCGGGTTGGCTTTGTTGATGACTTGCAAGTAGAAAATATAATCGGATTCGAGGGTCGTGTCGGCCTCGAGTTCACCCATCCAATAGCCTTCAGACGCCTGCAAGGAAAGGAGATAATTCACTCCACGGTCGATCGTGTCGGAGAGGCGCTCCGACAGGACCGCGAGTACGCCCGTGGACCGGGCGTCGCCGGGTTGCTCAAATTGAACGCGTGTTCCTAAAGCCATCGATTACGTTCAAACCTCACAGGATCTTTGATGCCATTTTAATGGAGAGGGTTCATGTGAATACACCAAACCGTAGGCCCTCAGTCCGTCAAAGATGTGGCTTGGGATACCTCGGACTCCCCGGTCAGATATACCAGCCCGGTCCCCAAGCACCAGTACCTGGAATGCCCCATTCATATTATCTTCGGTCTTAAGACGTGGGTCAACAGGGATTGCAACTCTTGTTAATCCAGAAGATAGCTCCTTTGGTTCCACTGATCCATCCCTGTCATTCGCCTTTTGTGAGGGTGCGGCTCTCAAGCCTCTTGACCCGTTCCGCCAGCTCAGGCAGGCGGCTAAACCAGGCAAATTGCTTCTTGAATTTATCGAGGGGCCGTGCCGGAGTGCCCCAGACGATCTGCCCGCTTCTCACAATCTTTCCAGAAGGGATTCCTGCTTGCGCCCCAATCACGGCGCCGTCTTCGATCTCGCAGTGATCGGCGACCCCGACTTGACCACCGAAAGCCACGTTCTTTCCGACTACGGACGACCCCGAGATCCCCGTCTGCGCCGCTATGACTGTGTTTTCCCCGATGTTTACGTTGTGCGCGATGTGGACGAGGTTGTCTAGTTTCGTGCCAGCCCCGATTTGAGTGCGGTCGAGGGAACCGCGATCGATCGTGGTATTTGCGCCGATTTCCACGTCATCCTGAATTTCGACTTCGCCGACCTGTGGAAATTTCCAGCGCTTTCCCCCCTCGGCAACGTAGCCAAAGCCGTCCGAACCGATCACGGCGCCGGAATGCAGGATCACGCGGTTCGCAAGGCGGGCACCGGCATATAACGTCACGCGAGGATAGAGGCGGCATCCTTCCCCAAGCCGCGCGCCCCGGCCAAGGAAACAGAAAGCCCCAATTTCGGTGCCCGCTCCGACCTGCACCTCCTCCTCGATGACGGCGTAGGGCCCCACCGCGGCGCCCGGAGCGAACTGAGCCGACGACGCAATCACGGCGGTCGGATGAATTCCTTTTGCGATGGGAGCTAGGGGGACAAGCCACCCGGCGGCGCGAGCGAATGCCAGCTTTGCGTTTGTTGCACGCAGCAAAATCTTTCCTGGCATGGAAATGCCGGCCGCAATCACCACGCACCTCGCTGCGGAAGCGGCGGCCCGGTCCACATGGCGCTGTGACTCCACATAGATTAGATCTTCGGCGCGGGCGGATGCGGGCGAGGCCACCCCGGATACATGTGCCGCGCCGTCACCTTCAAGCGTGCAGCCTAGAAATTCTGCCAGTTCTTTCGCGGTACGTGTCATGAACGGTTTTCCCTTCCTATGGCATCGACCTCTCGATTCTTGGACCTTATTCTGCGCGGCAAGTCTGACTATTTGTAGATTGGCGGATCGCCCGGCGGGCGCGTCTTCCAGCGGCGATGCACCCAAAGCCATTGGTCGGGATAGCGCCGCACGTAATTTTCAATCACCCGAGTGAATCGTTGCGTATTTTCGCGAATGTCCGCGGCATCATCACCCGTGCGGACTAGTTCGACCTGAGGCTCAAAACAGAGTCGGTATTTCCGAAGAGCGATGTCCCAGTGGAGAAACCCCGGCACGACCGGGGCGCCTGTATGCAGTGCGAAACGGGCGAGGCCGGCCGTCGTGCAAGCCGGGATGCCAAAAAAATCGACGAACACGCCTTCGGCTGGCTGCGTGTTGTTGTCGGCCAGGATTCCAACCGTGCCATTCGCCGCCAAAATATTCAACACAGCCCGCGCCGATTGATTCTTCTCAATGGGCCGATTCCCGCTCAAGCATCGATATTTCGTGATGAGCGCGTCGACACGCGGATTGTCAATGGGCCGCACCAGAAAATGCAGCGGATTGCCGAAAAGCGCCTGCGCGAAGGGAGCCAGTTCCCAGGCGCTCATATGCCCGGTGAGAAAAAGTACTCCCTTGCCTTGCGTTTGCGCGGACGCGAAATTCTCGAAGCCGTCGAGCAACACGGTGCGCTCGATGTTGTTTTTCGTGTAGCGCGGAAAGTGGGCAAATTCCGCTGCCATCCATCCCAGTTGCCGCACCATGCCGCGAACGGCGGCGCGGCGCTGTTTCTTGCTCCATGCGGGAAACGCCAGCTTCAAATTTTCGGACGCAGCGCCGCGAAAACCCGGCCGCATCCAAAATAGAAGCGCCGCTGTGCGAGCGCCCACAAATCTTGCCAAGGGGCGCGGCATCGCGCGGATCGTCTTGAGCAGCAGCCACACCGCCGCGTATTCCAGACGTTCTCGCATCCGTGGATTATACCGGGTGCTGGCTCCATTTGCGGCCCGCGGAAAAATCGTGACTGGTGACCAGTGCAAGCCACCTCATTGAGGGGTTTGCACCAGTCACCAATTACCAGTCACCGGTCACCAGTCACGAACTTCAGGCGGGCACTTCGTGTGTTGCTACTGAAAACGGCGGCCTGCAATGCTAGACTCAACCGTTTGAATTCCACGGTTCCAATCCGCTCGCGCGCCGCTGAAGAAGGCAGCTTTCAGATTCCACTCTGGGGCGTTCCACTTATTCTTTTCCTCCTCTACGTGTGCCTGTTCAGCGGATTGGGCGCGCTTGGCCTCGTAGGCCCTGACGAGCCTCGCTACGCTGCGATCGCCCGCGCGATGGCCGAGACGCACGATTGGATCACGCCGCGGCTATGGGGAACGCCATGGTTTGAAAAGCCGGTGCTGTATTACTGGCTCGCCGGAATCGCGATGCGTCTGTTCGGCGTCAGCGAATTCGCCGCTCGGCTGCCGTCGGCTCTGGCGGCGCTGCTTGCCGTAGCCGCCATCAAGTGGACCGCGTTGCGTTCCTACGGCGTGGGCACGGCCTGCTACTCGCTCCTGATGCTGCCCACATCGGTCGCGATGATCGGCTTTTCGCGCGCCGCAAGTCCGGACATGCTGTTCGCCGGCCTCTTGACCGCCGCGATGGCGGCCGCCTGCGAGATGCTGCAGAAGCCCCGGCCGGGGCCGATTCTGCGCATCGCGTTCGGATTTTTTCTCGGTGCCGCCGTCCTTGCAAAGGGGCCAGCAGCAGTAATACTCGCAGGCGGCGCGACGCTGTTATGGGCGGCACTGTCTCGCCAGTGGCGCGCATCGTTTCGATTTCTGCATCCTCTAATCATTGCCGTGTTTTGCGCGACGGCGTTGCCCTGGTACGTCCTCTGCGCGTTGCGCAATCCTGATTTTCTCCGCGTCTTCATCTGGCAGCACAATATTGAGCGCTTTCTCACTCCCGTATTCCAGCATCCGCAGCCATTCTGGTTTTATGTGCCCATCCTTGCCATGGCTGCGATGCCGTGGATTGGAATGCTGGCCGGACTGGCATGCGTAAAATCGAATAAGGAAAAGTGGCAAGATTCACCGGGGCTGTTCGTCCTCTGCTGGGCGCTTCTTCCTTTCCTCTTTTTCAGTTTTTCGCAATCCAAGTTGCCGGGATACATTCTTCCGTCGGTTCCTCCCCTCTTCCTTCTTATGAGTCGCGGGATGGGCCGTATGATTGTGTCCAGCTCCCGAATTGCCGCAATTTGGATCGGATGTACCGGAGCCATGTTGGCCGTGTTCCCCCTAGCTTCGGAAAAAATCCTCTTCAGGATTGGCAACACTCTGAACGTCTCGCACTCTCGCGTCATTGCCTTGCTGGCTCTGGCAATGGCGGGCGGGCTGATCGCAGTCATTTTTAGCCTGGCGAAGAAGCCCATGAGTGCGTGTGCCGCGGTAGCCTTGCTGATAGCTGGTCTCCTGGTGTTCATGAACCTCGAAATCCTGCCCTCCGCCGACTCCCGCGTCTCGGCGCGCAATGCCGCGCAGGACTCCTTACGCCTGAATCCTTCCGGCCAAAGCGTTATGGTCCTTGGACTCACTAGGGACTGGAACTACGGAATGGACTACTACTTCGGGCGCGAGTTGCCGGAGTGGTCGCCCGGCACGCCTTTGCCGGAATGGCTGCTCACCAATGAAAGGGACGCAGCCGGATTTGGGCGTCTCGGAAATCAATTCCACGAGATAGGCCGCGCTGGAGAGCCGTACGCCGTGCTCATTCACATCTCCCCGCCGACTGACAAATTGCCTTAGCGGAAATGCCAGTCTTCACATCGAGAAGATGAAAATAAGGTTCCGCGGCAAACTCCTCATAGAGTAAATGGACGGTAATCTCTCCACCTGAGTATTCCCCCTCGCTGTTGTACAACTTTTTGACAAATATCAAACACGACTGTGACAACCGGATTGGAGCATTCCTGCTATTTCAGTCCGGGCAAACTCGAAAATCGGCTCAGCCCTCAAGCCCTTTTCATAACTTGAGTCCGAAATTCGACATTCAAATTCGTGAGGTGAAAATATGAAGTTTGGCCGTAGGTTGTTGAAGTCGCTCTTGTTTCCCAGCGTCGTCCTGCTGGTGCTTCCTGCGCTGACATTTGCGCAGAACTACCAGCAGACCAATCTGGTTTCCGACATCTCGGGCATGGCTCCCCTGACGGACCCCAATCTGAAAAATCCGTGGGGAATCACCCGCAGCTCGACCAGCCCCTGGTGGGTCGCCAACAACAACTCCGGCACCTCCACGCTTTATACCGGCGCGGGCACGGCCGTCCCCATAAACGGCGATGGATTCGTCACCGTTCCCCCACCGGCATTTGAGCCGACTGCGGTGTCTGCTCCAACCGGCATCGTCTTCAATGGCAGCGCCACTGATTTTCTCGTGACTCCGGGTGGTACGGGCGCTCACTTCATCTTCGATACGGAAGATGGAACCATCTCCGCCTGGGCCACGGGGAAAACCGCGACCCTCGAAGTGGATAATTCCGACAATGGCTCCGCGAACGGCGCCGTATACAAAGGCGCAACATCCGGCGAGATCAACGGCCACAAATATCTTTACGTCACGAATTTCCGTTCCGCGAAGGTGGAAATCTACGACAGGACTTTTAAGCGCGTGCGCTTCGGTGATGATGCCTTCGATCCCAACGGCGGTTGCGACCGTGACGATCACCACGGCGACCACCATGATTGCGATGACGACGACCGTGTACCCGAGGGGTTCGCCCCTTTTAATATTCAGAACATCGGCGACACGCTCTTCGTCACCTACGCCAAGCAGGATGCGCCGAGGCACGATCCTGTCGGCGGCACCGGTTTCGGATACGTAAAAATCTTCACTCTCGAAGGCAAACTAATCGGCCATCTCCAACATGGCGACTGGATGAACGCGCCCTGGGGCGTGGTTTGGACGACGCGCGATTTCGGCACGTTCAGCAACTCCATTCTCGTCGGCAATTTCCGCAGCGGCTGGATTGCGGTTTTTGACGGCTTCACCTACAAGTTCAAAGGGTTCGTTCTAAACCCCGACAATTCTCTGATGTTCATTGATGGGATATGGTCGCTCACTTTCGCAAACGATGGGACCGCTGGGACGGCCAACACGCTGTACTTCAGCGCCGGAATCAACGATGAAAATGACGGCCTTTTCGGCACGATTACGCCCACTGACGGACTGGATGGCACCAACGAATGAAACCCCGGGTAGGTTTCCATTTGGCCGCTGACAATGGAGCGGGATCCAGCGGCACAACTTCTTTCTCCGTCAAGCAGAGCGGATCGCCGGTGCAGAGAAACTTCTCGCCGGCGATTCGCTCTTTCGGATTGCCATCGCAGACTAAAACGATAAATGCGAGGGAATTAGAGCCCGCCCGCCGGCGGCAAATTCACCAGGAAGAAACTTACGATTCTATTTTCGTAATTGCGTTTTTCGTCGTCCAGCATTCCGGCGTAGTTTCCGTGCTGAAGGACGACGAATTCATGCGGGGGCGAAGAGATCCGGAATAGCTCAGCCGTCGACGCGGCAAGCGCAGGCTCGTCCGGCGATTCGAGATAGAGCTGAGCGACGCCCGAAAGTTTTGCGATTCGCGTCTTCAAAGGCGGCACATTCCGGTATTGCGAATTGAGCCAGCCAAAAATCATCTGCGACATTCTGGTGATCAATGGAAGCGATCCAAGACCGGAGCGGCTGACCTGCAGCGCGACCATATCCTTCGGTTGGCCATAGGGAGATTCCGCGGCAATGGCGCGAACGCGGGGGTCGCTCGTGGCTTCGGCGAGGGCTACGTACGCCCCCAGGTTCACTCCCCACAAGCCAAACCGGTTCACGTCCACGTCGCCGCGGTTGGCAACCGCATTCATGGCGGCCCGCAGCTCCGCAACCTCCTGAAATCCCAGCGTGGAGCGCCCCCCGGAAGATCCGTGGCCCGAAAAATCAAAGACGAGCACGTTGTACTGCTGGTCCTGCAAGGCCGAGGCCAGCGTGAGAAGTTCTCCACGGCTTGATTCGTAGGCCGGGCACAAAACGATGGTGGGCGCGGTTTTCAGGCCGGGGAAAAACCAGCCGTCGCGCGGCCCCTCGCCCTTCACCGTGAAATTGAGCGACTCGGGATGGCCAGGGAAATTCTTCAGATCGATTTCCGAGTGGCTCCGCGCGGGCAAAACCATCCGGTAAACCAAATATCCTGAAGCAGTACCAGCGGCAAGCAGCGCAAAAATAACCAGGGCCAAAATGGCTATGGCGAGCTGCGTGTACCACGTCGTCGGATGTCGAAGTTCAGAAAGGAAATCCATGCGCTCGGATTCGTGTCGTGGAGCGAAGGTCCGCCCAGCCGGTCGATCCGCTCGCTGGGGAGGGGGTACGCGTCGCTCGGCAGGCGCATGGTAGCACAAATGGCGGCGTGCAACGGGCAACCGATCCGCCGGACGTTTCCGAAGTACATCCGGCTCCCCCATTGAATAATATGATAAAAATGATTGTGCACGCTGCGAGCCAAAGGCCCGGTACCGGATCCATGCAGATTGTCGATCTGCGCCAGTTGTCCTCCTGGCAGCTCGAACCATTGCTCGCCGAAGAGGCGCAGCAGTGGCGGGAAGAGCTGCGCTGGGATTACCGCGCCTCGACGGAGTTGATCAAGAAGTTCATCGACGCGCGGTCTCTTACCGGCTCGGCCATCCTGGAAAACGGGCGACCTGTCGGATACGCATTCTACGTGCTCGAAGATCACAAGGGATTGGTTGGCGGATTGTTCGTCTCTCCCCGCTTCTCCCAGCAGGAATTGAGCCGGCGGCTTTTGACCGACACGCTGACCACGCTGAGCGGCATCCCGAAGCTCGAACGCGTGGAGGCGCAGTTGATCCCATTCGGATATCAACTCGACCCTCTCCTGACCGAGTACGGCTTCCGACTGTACATGAGGCAGTTCATGATCGCGCCGCTCGCTCCACATACGGGAGAGGCGCTTGACATTGTTCCGGGGCTCATCCGGGAAGGGCCCGGCGCGGGGTTGATCCTGGAGCGGTGGGACCACCGGTATTTCGAGCCTTGTGCGCGGCTGATCCAGCTTGCGTATGCCAACCACGTCGACGGCGAAATCAACGATCAATACCGCAGCGAATCCGGAGCGCTGCGTTTCCTGAAAAACATCATCATCCTGCCGGGTTGCGGACAATTTCAGCCCGAGGCTTCCTTTGTGTTGCGCGCTCCGCACGCAAATCACCTGGTCGGCGTGATCCTGAATTCGCGCGTTTCCGATGGAGTCGGCCACACCACGCAAATCTGCGCCATGCCCGGGTACCAGGGCCGCGGCCTCGGGCGCCGCCTCATGGAAGCGTCCCTGCAGGCGCTCCGCGTGCGGCACTTTACGACGGTTTCACTCACGGTAACTTCAGGCAACGAGCGCGCCGTGCGCCTCTACGAGAAACTTGGATTTAACACCGTGAAGAAATTCGCCGCCGGAGTCTGGACCGCGTATTAGAGTCTGGAGGTTAGAAGCTTGAGGCTGGATGCTGGAGATTTGAGATTTTAAATCGGCTGGTTGCGCACCGGAAACTCCCCCGCGACCGACTCTTGCTGATCGATTCCCGGCTTTGCCATACTATAAATCATGCGTGGCAAGTCATTCCCTGCATTGGCCCTCCTGTCGTTGCTGATCCCTGCAGGCGCGGCGCGCGCCGACGAGATTCGACTGAAGGACGGCACCAAGATCATCGGCACGATCGTCGGCTTTGAAAACGATTCGTTCCGCGTGGAAACCTCGTACGGATTCGCGCTCATCCAAAAGGACAAGGTCGCGGACATCAGCATCATCGCAACAAAAAAAGAATCCGAGCAAAAACCCAAGGCAAACTCAACTGCCCCGCCGCCTCCCGCCACGACTCCAAGCGTAGTTCCCGCGGTCGCCAAGGAGCCTGCCGCCACTGCGAGCGTCTCGCAGGAAGCAATTGCGGTTGCGCCGATGCGCGCCCCTATCAGCGCTGGTGCCTCCGCCAGTGCTGCCGCGAAGACAGAGCTTGCCGCACCTAAGATAAAGAGCGTGGCCGCCGTCGCAACTGCGCCACCGGTAGCGCCCCCCGCGCCGCCGCCGGCTCCGGAGCCGCTCGTGATCCGCGACGAAATTCGCGGCAACCTGTACGTGAACCTCACCTACGGATTCCAGATGTATAAACCGCCAAGTTGGGATTTGATCCCAGCGGCGCGCAAGGCGCTGCCCGATGCCGTCGCCGCGCTCGGAACGAACGATCAGACGACGCTGCTCGTAATTGGCCGCGAGCAGGCAAAAGATTCCCTTGACGCGCACGCCGCCACGACGGGAAAGGCGCTCGGCGACGTGTACGAAAATTACCGCCTGATCTCCACCCGCCATTTGTCCGTCGCAGGTTTTCCTGCCGTGGAGCAGCGCTCGCGCGGAACCGCCGACGGCCGCGATTGGTCCGTCATCCTCTTGACTCTTTTAAAGGGGAATGACGCTTACACTCTGCTGGGAATGACTTGGGCGGATTCAGACCTGATTCAAGTTCAGGAAAACGTAATTGCTAAAGTGGTAAACAGCATGACGTTCTCTACGCAGTAGGACGGGCTTCAGCCTGTCTGATTTTGACTTTCGCCAGTCCTGCAAGAAGTCAAAACCAGACAGGCTGAAGCCCGTCCTACGCCACATTCACTGTCACCGTGTGATACCCCGTCGCTCCGTCCGGCCATTCGCCCGAACGGGAAGCCGTCTGCAACTTGCCGTTCGCGTCGGTCGCGCGGACTTGAATTTCGTGCTTGCCGCTCTGCGGATTGGCCCACACGTAGCGCCAGAACGCCCACACCTGCGACGGCATCGGATTGCTGAATATCTGGCACGGATTCCAAGTCGCCCCGCCGTCCGTCGAGATTTCCACCTTCGCAACTCCCACTGCATTCGTGACCGCCCATCCAGTCACGACAAAACTTTGTCCCGCGATTTGCGTCGCGTCGTGCGGATCGTCGATCACCGATTGCAGTTGCCTCTCGCCCGTGTCCGACCATCCCATCCATTCCCAGTAGCCGAGATGGCTCTTATCGACAAGCTCGATGCGCGTAAGCCATTTCGGCGTTTTCATCCCGTAAATGCCCGGCATGAGGACGCGCAAAGGAAACCCGTGGATGCGCGTCAGAGGTTCGCCGTCCATGTCATAGGCCAGAAAATTTGCGCCGCGCATCAGCCGCTCAGCGGTGTGCCCCGTCGTGTACCCTTCCGCGGCGTACAGGATCGCGTACTTCGCATTCGGCTTGAGCCCGGCGCGTTCTAGCAAGGGCCGCAGCAGCGTCCCGCGCCAGTTGGCCGTATCGATCAGGCCGCCTGCAATTTCATTCGAAATACATTCGAGCGTAAGCGTCGTCTCATACGGCGCCAGCTTTCGAATGTCGTCATAGTCAAAGTGCAGCGGGTCGGTGACCAGCCCGTCGATCGTCAGCGACCACTTGTTTACGTCCACCGCAGGCTCGCCGTGCGACGACGTGATGTAGAACTGGTCCACCGGAGCAATCGCGCGCAGGGCCGCCTCCGGGCCATATTTCTCGTAGCCCTTGACGTTGACGTAACTCGCGCCAAATCCATACGCCAGCGAACGGTAAACGGCGTAGGGCAGCAGAATCCCCAGCCCCGCGCCTCCGGCAATCGAAATGAATCTGCGGCGGTCCATGTGGACTTACTCGAATGTATCACTACTTAGATGCTACGGAGGATCGCAGCGTTCGGATGAGACAGTAGTACGGCTACAGACATCCATACCGAGCTGAGATTGACACCAATCGGCGGCTGGCATATGGTTCTGCACAAGGATAGGGTTGAAATCCCAGAGGGTACTCAAATGAAAAATAAGTTATTGACTGCGTTCCTCGGGGTCGTTGGTCTTCTCCTGCTTTCTGGACCGGTGTTGGCGCACCACGGCAGGTCGAATTACGACGTGACCTCCACCGCCACAGTGAAGGGGACTGTAACGGAATTCGAGTGGGTCAATCCCCATGCGCTGATCCATCTCGATGTTACGGGCGAGAATGGGAATGTTGAAAAATGGATTGCCGAAACGAATAGCCCGAATACGCTGTCCCGTCAGGGCTGGAATCGGAATACCGTTAAGATCGGGGACGAGATCACTCTGGTTGGCCACCGCGTCAAAGGCGGCGGCAACTACATTAATTTTAGCAAGATTACATGGCCAGACGGCCGGGTGCTCACTCCAGCCGTCCAAAATTGAAGAGTCGCTCCTGTCAACCCTGGGAGCGTCTGCCCGCCGCACCGCAATGACTCTGTTCGCAATGAAGGGAGAGCCTCCAGATGCGAAATCGACGGATGGGAACGGCTTTTGCGATTTTGGCGGCGCTCGCCTTCTCGCCCGTAATACTTGCTCAGACCGCTGCGCATTCGGAGGCAAAAAAGGCACCGGCTGCTGCCCCCGCGCCGGACCTGACTGGAGTTTGGGCAAATATTACAGAGGTGGGGCCAACCTTCAACCCGAAGGAGGGTCCTTCTTTCCAGCCTTGGGCAGAGGCGAAGTGGAAGGCGAACAAGAACGATGACCCGGGACAACCAAGTATCACCAATGGGCGAGTTGATCTGGACCCAACCGTGGCGAGTTGTTTTCCTACCGGAATGCCCCGCCTCATGACGGAAGTTTTTCCCTTCGAGATCGTTCAGGTCCGTGACCGAGTGCTCATCCTGTTCGAGAAAGATTACGCAGTGAGCCACATCTGGACGGATGGGCGAAAACTTCCTGAGGACCCGGACCCCTCCTACATGGGGCAATCGGTTGGCAAGTGGGATGGGGACACCCTCGTAGTCGACACGATCGGCCTGAAAGACTTCACCTGGCTCGACCGGCAAGGTCATCCCCATAGTGACGCGTTGCACGTTGAGTGGCGCGTGCGGCGCGTGAGCCACGACCGATTGCAGATCGACTGGACGTTCGACGACCCCAAAGCATTCACAAAACCCTGGACGGGACGCACGATTTACAGGTACCACCCGGATTGGACCCTTGAGGAATTCATTTCCTGCGAGGACCGTTTGTTGCACGGAGGAGAATCACTGGAGCAGAAAGCCGTGAAGGGGCACACCCAATAACAGCACTGGCCTTGATATGTAACCACGATTCGAGTGATCGGTAATGGGTCAGTTTCCGGTTGGCGTTTATTAGGCATGTGGATTACTTCCGAATGCGCTTTTATCCAAGCACGATCCTCTCCCGGTCCGCTACAGTGAGCTAAGATCGCTCGTCTCAAAATTGGTGCATCGAAAAAAATCGGGGGCGAACGCAGGAGGCGTAAAGCAATGTCGACGAATCAGCCTATCAAAGTTGGGCTGCTCAAACAGAGTGAACTCGAAGAGGCGGGCCGTATTGTCCGGCTGGCGTTCGGAACGTTTCTCGGATTACCCAATCCCCTCGACTTCATGGGCGACCGCAACCTAATGACGCCGAGGTGGCACTCGACCCACGTCAAGGTGATCGCGGCGCGCCAAAATGGCCGCCTGCTCGGATCGAACGTAGCCACGCGCTGGGGGTCGTTCGGGTTCTTCGGGCCTCTGACGGTGTTGCCGGAATACTGGGACCGCGGCGTGGCGCAGCGCCTGCTGGAAGCCACTATGAAGACCTTCGACAGATGGGGCCTACGGCACACCGGGCTGTTCACGTTCGCAAATAGTGCCAAGCACGTGGGCTTATACCAGAAGTTCGGTTACTGGCCGGGGTATCTCACCGCTATCATGACCCGCACGCCGGATGCTAACCCAGCCCAGCAAACCGAAAGCGAGAATGCGCTGGCGCGGCTATCGACTTTCACGAAAAGCCAGCGTGAACAGGGCATCCAGGCCTGCGGGAAACTTACCCACAAGATCGCTAAGGGGCTTGATCTAGCCGGTGAGATCCGGGCCGTGCTTGCGCACCGCACCGGCGACGTCGTGTTGACCTACACGCGCGGTATTCTCGATGCCTTTGCGGTGTGCCTGACCGGACCTGGTTCTGAGGGCGGCGAGCAGACGTGTTACGTCAAGTTCGGTGCGGCCCGTGGTGGTGCGAGCGCTGGTGAACGTTTCGACAAATTGCTGGATGCTTGCGAGGCGTTTGCATCCTCGCGCGGACTGACGGTAGAGGCTGGTGTAAGCCTGGCTCGCGAAGATGCCTACCGTCGCATGCGCTCCCGGGGATACCGAGTAGCCCTTCAGGGGGTCGCCATGCAGCGTCCTCATGAAGCCGGGTTCAATCGGGCCGATGCCTACGTGATCGACGACTGGCGTTAAGTCTAAAACAAAACAGTAGTTAGTATTAAGGAGAAAGCCGGTAGAGAACCGATTGGTAAGACGTTGGGTCCTCGTAAGTCGCATTGTCAGAAACTGACCCACTACCCGAGTGATCGGGTCTGTGGCCCCGCGCCTTGAACTAAAGAGCGGGGTTCGGTAGCGCCGGCGTCCCGCTGGCAATTCTTGTATTCGCGTCGCAACTCAAAACTACCGGCGGGACGCCGGCGCTACCAAACCAACACCACCGAGTCACATTTGGACGAAATCTGAATTCAAGCCGCATCCGCCGTGAGAAATTCAGGCTAGAACTTTGTGACTTCGGAGAAGTGGAAATTGCGCACCTTCATCGGCGGGACAACCATTTCGAACGATTCTTCCCCGGCGGCGCGCACGGCGGGGCCCATCAACTCGACGTTCGAAAGCATTTCGAGGAGGCCCTGGTTGAAACGGAAATTTCGAACGCCGCCGGCGACTTTTCCGTCTTGAACCAGGAACGTTCCATCGCGCGTCATGCCGGTGAGTACTTTTTCGTAGGGATCGACTTCGCGGATGTACCAGAGGCGCGTGACGAGGATGCCGCGCTCGGTGGAACGCACCATTTCGTCCACAGAAGCCTTGCCGCCCCCAAAAACTAAATTCATCGGCGCCTCGCCCATGTCATTTGGGAGGGAAAAACCGTGGCCGGTGGGCTTGGCTTTCATTTTTTTGGCGGTGGCGCGCGAGTAGACCAGATTGGTTGGGACGCCTTTGTCCACGAGCAGAATTTTCTGGCGCGGAATTCCTTCGCCGTCGAAGGGCGCGCCGGACTGCAGCGGGTGGTAGGCGTCATCGTGGAGCGTGATGTTTTCGCCCAGGACGCGCTTGCCCATGCGCTTGTTGAAGCACGAGCGCTGGTCGGCCATCGCCGTGCCCGCAAAATCGTAAAAGAGAAATCCGACGAGGTCGAGCACGGCCGCGGGTTCGAGAATCACGGTCCAGCGTCCGGGCGCGGCTGCTGCCGGCTTGCGCGAGGCGGCTGATTTTTCGCTCGCGCTATGAGCCAGCGCTGGGTGATTGATTCGAGCGAGATCGGGCGAATTGGCCTTGGCCCAGCCGGAGGAATCGGATTCGAGAATCGTGATCGAAAATTCAGCGCGCGTCTGGCGATGCGATGCAAAGAGGCCCTTGGTGTTGGCTAGCGCCGATTGCGTGACGCCCGTCGAAAAAATGCCGGCGGCCGTTTGCTTGTTCTTTTCGGCCATTTCGGCGACTCGGGCGACGGCGCGGGCGCGATCGGCCGGCGTCGCGTAGGCCGTGTTCTCAAAATAGCGCGCGGCCTTGGCGTATTTTTGCGGCCCGGGCATCGGCAAGAGATCGGGATTGCGCGGCTGGCTGCGCGCCAGCGACTTTGCGGTCTCGACCACGCGCCGCAGCGAATCGTCGTCGGTCTTGTTGGTGGTCGCGCGCGCAGTGCGGCCGTCAAGTACGGTCCGCACCGAAACGGCCAGCACCTGCTCGGCGACGTTTTGATGAATCGTGTTGTTGGCGAAGCGCGTCAGCGCGTCGGAGATCAAGCCGATTTCAACTTCGGTTTCGTCCGCGTCGCTGAATTTGAAAATGCGCTCAGCAATGCGGCGCAGCCCGGCGTCGGAAAGCAGATGCACGCCGGCGACGGCTGGGCCAGCCGTGCGCCTTCTAGCGGCGCGGAGTTTCCTCACCGACGTTTTATGGGTGCCTCCCATAGATCCTTTCATTCAAGGCAATACGTGGCCGAGACAAGTAGGACAGGCTTACAGCCTGTCGGGTTTGGTTGCGGCAGGATCGATCTTGCTGCAACAAACCCCGACAGGCTAGAAGCCTGTCCTACTTAGTTACTTCGCGAACGCGGCTCCCAGCTTGATGTTGCGGAAGCGCGCGGGCGATGCGCCGTGGCCCGTCCCCATCGTCTGCATGGGCTGGCCCTTGCCGCAATTGGGCGTGCCCCACAGAGTCCAGTGCTCGCGCGAACAAATGGCGTCGCAGCTATTCCAGAATTCCGTCGTGATACCGCTGTAGCTGGGATTTTTCAGCATTCGAGTCTTCTTGCCGCCCTTGATCTCCCACGCAATTTCCGTCGAAAACTGAAAATGGTAGCGGCGGTCGTCGATGGACCAGGAGCGATTCGTCTCCATCAGAATGGCGTCATCCGTATCGGCGATCAGATCCTTGTAGCGCCACGTTCCGGGAAGAATGCTGATGTTGGTCATTCGGATGATGGGCAGCCGGTTCCACGATTCCGTGCGCATCGTGCCGCCCGAGCGTTTCAGGCCGATGGAAACAGCCGTCTCACGATTCGACAGGTAGCCGGTGAAAAGTCCTTCGGAGATGATCGGCGTGCACTGCGCGGGAACGCCTTCGTCGTCGTAGCCGAACGTGCCGAGGCCCGGCCCGTGCTCGAGCCGCGCGTCCGCTACTACGTTGACAATATCAGAACCATACCGCAGCTTGCCCAGCTTTTCGATCGTCAGGAAACTCATGCCCGCGAAATTGGCTTCCATGCCCAGGACGCGGTCCAGCTCAATCGGATGGCCGATGGATTCGTGAATCTGCAAGCCGAGCTGCGAACTGTCCAGAATAATCGTCTTCGTGCCTTCCGGCGATTGCGCCGCCGAATGCAGCGCGACGGCCTCGACGGCGATGCGCAGCGCGTTGCCCACGAGATCGAGCGATTCCACAAGTTCGTACCCGGCAAGCATGTGCTGCCCGCCGAAGCTGTTCGGATACGAGCGCTTCTGAATCTCGTTCCCGGCAAACGCGGTGGCGACGATTCCCGCGCCCGACTGCATCTTGATCTGATGGATTGCCGAACCGAGCGACGATGCAAAAAATTGCTCGATGCGCCGAAAGTTCATCGAAGTTTCCGCTACCGTCACGCCCTTGACGCGCGACATTTCGCGGTCGGCCGCCAGCAGCAGATCCAGTTGCCGTTCGATGGGAATTTGGAACGGGTCTTTGACGAACGGATTCTGCCAGGTGTCCTGATAAGCCTCGACTGGCACCATCTCGACATCGTGCCGCTTGGCGAGCGCCGAAGCTTTCGCGATGGCCACGGCTTCGGCGGCGCAGGCGGCAATTCCCTCTCGCGTCAAGCGGTCAGTGGAGGCAAATCCCCACGATCCCTGAGCGATTACGCGAATGCCGATGCCGTAGGATTCCGATTCGGCGAGCGTGCCGACCTGGCCGTTTTTTGTGGAGAGATCGCGGAGGCGAATGTCCATGACGCGCGCATCGGCGTAGGTTGCACCGCGCACCTTCGCGGTATCAAGCGCCCAGTTGGCGAAGTCCCGCATCGTGGATTCAGGGCAGGCGAAGCAAAAACTTTTGCCCCAGAGAACACAGAGAAAATCTTACGTGCCTTCCGACCACGACGTGAGATACAGCTCCTGCTCGGGCGTGAGCTTGTCCATCTGCACGCCCATCGATTCGAGCTTGAGCTTCGCAATCTGGCGGTCGATGGCTTCGGGCACGACGTACACTTGAGGCTTGAGCTCCGCCGCGTGCTTCATCATGTATTCGGCGGAAAGCGCCTGGTTGGCAAAGCTCATATCCATTACGGCGGCCGGGTGGCCTTCCGCGGCGGCGAGGTTGATGAGCCTCCCTTCGCCCAGCAGATAAATCCTGCGGCCGTCCTTGGTCGAGTATTCTTCGACAAATGGGCGCGCGATGCGCTTGCCGTTGGACATTTTCTCGAGCGCGGGAATATCGATCTCGACGTTGAAATGCCCGGAATTGCAGATCACCGCTCCATCCTTCATGCGTTCAAAGGACTCGTGGGTCAGAACGGATTTGTTTCCAGTCACGGTGACAAAAATATCGCCGATCTTCGCGGCATCGGCCATGGGCATCACGCGGAAACCGTCCATTACGGCTTCGATGGCCCGCACCGCGTTCACCTCGGTGACGATTACGTCGGCGCCCAAGCCCTTGGCGCGCATGGCCACGCCCTTGCCGCACCAGCCGTATCCCGCCACAACCATTTTAAGGCCGGCGATCAGCAGGTTCGTCGAGCGAATAATGCCGTCAATCGTGGATTGTCCCGTGCCGTAGCGGTTGTCGAAGAAATGCTTGGTCTCCGCGTCGTTCACGGCGATCACGGGATACTTAAGCGTTCCATCCTTGGCCATGGCGCGCAGACGGATCACGCCTGTGGTCGTCTCTTCCGTGCCGCCGATGACGTCCGCCACGAGATGCTTGTGCTTGGTGAGGAGCAAAGTCACCAGGTCCGCGCCGTCGTCCATCGTCATCTGCGGTTTGTGATCCACGCAGGCGTTCAGGTGCGCGTAGTAGGTGGCGTTGTCTTCACCCTTGATGGCATAGGTCGGAATCGAGTAATCCTTGATGAGCGATGCGGCGACTTCATCTTGCGTGGAAAGCGGATTCGAGGCGCACAAAACCAAATCGGCGCCGCCATCGCGCAGCGTGATGGCCAGGTTTGCCGTTTCGCTGGTCACATGCAAGCACAAGGAAAGGCGCACGCCCTTCAACGGCTGTTCCTTGATGAATCGCTTGCGGATCAACTGAAGGACGGGCATTTGCTGGTTGGCCCAATCGATTTTTCGCTTGCCCTGTTCCGCCAGGCCCAAATCCCGAACATCGCCCACCGTGCTCTGAAAAGTCTTCGTCACGCGAATCTCTCCTGTCCTTCAAGTAGCTCAGTCCCGCCGCAGCAGGGCTGTGTGGTTTCCCCTAATAGAATCGGTATGAATCCTTTTTCCCTTAGCGCCGTATGGCAACTTCCTTGCCGCTGAGCCCAGCGTGGCTGCGAATCGCCTCCGCTTTGTCCGTCAGCTCCCACGTAAAGCCCGGACCCGTGCGCCCGAAATGGCCGAACGAAGCCGTCGGCCGGTAAATGGGCCGCCGCAGATTGAGCGATTCGATAATCCCGCGCGGGGTGAGCTTGAACGTGCCGCGGATCAATTCGGTAATCTTCTCATCCGGGATCGCGCCGGTGCCAAAGGTTTCCGCCATAACGGAAACGGGATCAGCGACGCCGATCGCATACGCTAGCTGCACTTCCACCTTGCGCGCCACTCCCGCGGCCACCAAATTCTTCGCCACGTGCCGCGCCATGTAGGACGCCGAGCGATCCACTTTAGACGGGTCCTTGCCCGAAAACGCGCCGCCGCCGTGCCGGCTGTAGCCGCCGTAGGTGTCGACGATAATCTTTCGGCCCGTCAGCCCCGCATCGCCCATCGGTCCGCCCACAACGAAGCGCCCGGTCGGATTGATGTGGAATTTTGTATTTTTGTCCATCAGTGCGGCGGGAACCACTTTGCGAATCACTTCCTCGCGCACTGCATTTTGCAGGTCCGCATTGGAAACGGATTCGCTGTGCTGCGTCGAGATGACCACGGTGTCCACGCGCACTGGGCGATCGCCTTGATATTCGATCGTCACTTGCGATTTGCCGTCCGGCCGGAAAAAGTCGACGATGCCCTGCCGGCGAACTTGGGAAAGCCGCTGCACCAGTTTATGGGCCAGCGTAATCGGCAACGGCATCAACTCTTCCGTTTCATCGCAGGCAAAGCCGAACATCAGACCCTGATCGCCTGCTCCGCCCGTGTCCACGCCCATCGCGATATCCGGAGACTGGCGCTTGATCGAAGAAACGACCGCGCAGGTTTCCGCATCGAAGCCAAATTTGGCGCGCGTGTAGCCAACGTCGCGCACCACGTCGCGAGCAATGTCGGAATAATCCAGGACTGCCTTGGTCGTAATTTCGCCCGCGACCATGACTAACCCTGTCGTCACGAGCGTTTCGCACGCCACGCGTCCGGCGGGGTCTTCCGTAAGCACCGCGTCCAGTACCGCGTCGGAAATCTGGTCGGCGATCTTGTCCGGATGGCCTTCGGTAACCGATTCCGAAGTGAACAGAAACTTGCGATTCTTTTCGCTCAAGCCAGCACCCCTTCTCAAAAAAATCCACAAGGAAAAGCCGGTACAACTCGTGCGCGGGAATCTAATCTTGTGCAAATCGACGCTAACATGCGACCTCAGCAGTGTCAACGAATTGGGTCCAAACGTGTCGAGGGAACGCTAAATAGCGAAAATGTGAAGTTGTAATGCCCCGGAGATCCGACGGATCAAGCGCCGCCCCGCTATGAATCTTCGCCCGCCTCGACAGCATTTCCAAGCGTCCCTTTTCTCCGCGCCATCAAAAAATTGCGGATAAACGGATCGAGGTCGCCGTTCAGCACACGGTCCACATCCCCCATCTCAAATTTTGTGCGGTGATCCTTTATCAGGCGGTAGGGTTGGAGCGTGTAGGTCCGGATCTGGCTGCCGAAGCTGATGTCCCGCTTGGTGTCGTCCAACTTGCGCGTTTCCGCCTGACGCTTTTCTATTTCTGCCTCGTACAGGCGAGAACGAAGCCATTTCATGGCCAGCTCGCGGTTTTTGTGCTGGCTGCGCTCATTCTGGCACTGCACGACGATGCCGGTCGCCAGGTGCGTGATGCGCACCGCCGTTTCCACTTTGTTCACATTTTGGCCGCCCGCGCCGCCCGCGCGAAACGTGTCCACGCGCACTTCCTCGGGCTTCACGACGATCTCGATCCGGTCGTCAATTTCCGGAATGACAAACACCGAGGCGAATGAAGTGTGCCTGCGAGCGGCCTGGTCGAAGGGAGAAATCCGGATCAGGCGATGCACACCGCTTTCGGTTGAAAGAAAACCGAAAGCGTTCTCGCCTTCAACGCGAACCGTCGCGGATTTCAAACCTGCGCCTTCCCCGGGCGTCAGGTCCATGACGGTCGCGGTAAATCCCTTTTGCTCCGCCCAGCGGAGATACATCCTTAACAGCATTTCCGCCCAATCCTGAGATTCCATCCCGCCCGCGCCGGGCTTGATGGTCATGATGGCGTTGAGGCGGTCGTTCTCGCCGGAGAGCAGCGTGACCGTTTCGAGTTCCGAAACGTAGGTCTCGGCAAAGGTCATTTCGCGCTCGATTTCCTTGAGGAGTGAATCGCGCTGCGCCGTGTCGTTCTCTTCCTCGGCCAGATGAAAATAGGTGTCGATATCGCTGGCCATGGTCGCCAGCTTCGTGTCGGAGGCAAGGACAGCTTCCGCCGCCTTGCGCTGTTGCATGACTTTCTGCGCTTGTTCCTGGTCCTGCCAGAAATCCGGCTGCGAGATTTTCTTTTCCAGGGAGGCTAAGGTTTCGCGGCTGCGGGCAACGTCAAAGATAGCTCCGCACGAGTTCGATGCGCTTGCCAAGTTCTTCCCGCTGCCGCTGTAGATCTTCGATCATCATGTGGAGTCCCGCCCGCAGAAATAATGTTAAGAAGTCTTGCGCGCATATGTGTCGCGCGCAACGATCAACAGTAACACGAGCGCAATGAGAACGCACAGCCACGGCAGCCAGTCGCCCCAGCGCGCATACGGCGTCAGGTCCGCGCGAAACGCGTACGGAGCGTCCAGTTCGCCGCGAACATGCTCGGGCAGCCGCGCCACGATGCGCCCGTAAGGATCGACGGAAACGGTGATTCCATCGTTCGTGTCGCGCAGCATCCAGCGCCGGTTCTCCACCGCCCGCACGCGCGCCATCGCCAAATGCTGTTCCGGAGCGCCCGACCCGCCGAACCAGCCATCGTCCGAGATATTCACGAAGAGTTGCGCGCCGGCGAGGGTGAAGCGGCGGATTTCATTTGGGAAAATCGCTTCGTAACAAATGTAGACGCTGAACGGGCCGCCGGAAATTTGGCCGACTTTGTATTGCGAGCCATGCTGGAAATCGCCGATAAGCCCCGTCAGATCTCTGGCAAAGAAGAACCAATTCCTCCACGGCACATATTCGCTGAAGGGCACGAGATGAATCTTGTCGTAGATGAAGTCCTGCGAGCCATTCGGGCCGAGGAGAACTGCGCTATTGTTGGCGCCGATCCGGCCGTTGCCCAGCGGCTTCCAATCGATCACGCCGACCAAAAAGCCGCCGCCTGCGCCGCGCGCGATGCGTACGGCGCGAGCCTGAAAATTCCCGTCCTGCAAGGAAAACGGCGCCGGAACCTCCGGCCACACGACGATCCCGGGAGCTTTTTGCGCCGCCCCGATGCTGATCGCTTCGAGCTGGTCCATTTCCGCAGCATGAATCTGCATCCAATTGGACGGATAGTTGAGCGCCACGGGAAAATTCGTTTGCACCAAATGCGCAACGTGATCGGCGGGAGCTTGCGGAACAAAGCGAGGACCGGCGACTGCAACTACAATCAGCATGGCATTGGCGCCGATCCACACCGTCAAGCCAGCCTGCTTGCGCAGGGACATTTGCAGAACTACCCAAGCCGCCAGCGCGCTGTAGGACGCGACCACTAGCGAAAGGCCAAAAATTCCAGTGATTGCCGTCAGTTGGACAAACACCAGATTTCCCGCCGCCACATATCCGAGCAGATTCCAGGGGAAGCCGATGGCGGGCAGATGCGTCATCGCAAATTCCATCGATACCCAGACGAACGGCGCTGCCAGGCAGGCTCTCTCCGGCGCAAATTTTCCCAGCCAGGCAATCGCCGCAGCGAAGGCCGCGTGGAACAGCGACGTCGCGACGATGACCAATGCGAACACGGCTCCTGCCTGAATCACGGGAAGCGGACCGTACTGCCGCATCACGGTATAAAACCACGGCAAACTCAGTCCGAAATACGCCGCGCCCTGCAACCATCCCAGCAGGAATGCGAATCGCGGCCGCTCGCCCAGCACCGCGAAGATCAACAGCGCCGGCGCGATCCATCCCAGAAGTGGGATATTAAAGGAAGGATAGGCCATCGCCAGCGCAACGCCGGAAGCGAGCGCCAGCAGCAGCCGGACAGTCCTCGACAAGCTCATGGCCACGGCATTGTAGACCGCCGTTGCGCCCGCTGCACACCGGGAAACTCCAGGCCGGGTAGGAAGTCAGTTGCCGATATGAATTTTTATCGGGACTTGCCCGCCAGAGCCCCGCCGTTGGGGCGTGTCCGGGTGGCAAATTCGTTGCGGCCAGAGCAGGAGGAGCGTACGATGCGTCAGAAATTGAGCCGAATCGAGAATTCCGATTTACGCAGGCTCCGACGCAAGGACAGGTTGTAGAAGATGGCTCCCCAATCTCACAGGGGGTAGCGCGATGAACGAGCGCAAGATCGGGCGGCGCACATTTCTCCAGGGAACCGGCCTCGCGGCTTTAAGCGCGGCTGGACTTTTCGATGCTCGGGCCAGTCACGCACAAGTTGCGGTGCCGAATTCGACCGGCACCGAATTGCCGAAGCTCAAAGCCCCGGCGCTCGCGTGCGACTGTCACCATCACATCTACGATACCGCCCGGTTTCCGGCCCCTCAGCCCGGAGCGGAACCCAACGCGCGTGTGGCGGATTACAGGTTGCTGCAGCGACGCATCGGCACAACACGGGACGTGATCGTAACGCCCAGGCCCTATGCAACTGACAACCGCGTCACCCTCGACGCCATCGCCCAGTTTGCACCCAATGCGCGCGGCGTTGCCGTCATTCACCCCACCATCACCGACGCCGAGTTGGACGCGCTGGCCCGCGGGGGAATTCGCGGAATCCGCTTCTCCCTGGCCGCCCCCATCGCTGCCGCGGCGACGACGCTCGATATGATCGAACCGCTCTCGAAACGCGTCAACTCGCTCGGCTGGCACGTCCAGATCAATATGGACCCCGATCAAATCGTCGCAGCCGAGGATTTATGGATGCGTCTGCCTTCGGTCATCGTGTTCGATCATATGGGACACATCCCGCAGCCGATGGGCATGAAACACCCGGCTTACGGTCTTATTCGCAGGCTGGTCGATAAGGGCCGAACCTGGGTCAAACTATCGGTGACTCGTGACAATACCAAGGACGGTCCACCCACTTACGCCGATGTGAACAAGGTCGGTCAGGCCTATGTGCAAGCCGCGCCAGAGCGGATGGTATGGGGGAGCAATTGGCCGCATCCGAACGAATCAAATAAGCCGGACGACGCAATGCTGTTCGACTTGCTCACCCAATGGGCGCCGCGCGAAGCGACCCGCCATCGCATACTCGTCGAAAATCCGGCCATTCTGTACGATTTTGCCAAGTCTGGCTGAGCTGGACCGACCGTGGAGACATTCGTCTCGGAGGAAATCATGTCGCCCCGTACAGCGTTTCTCGGCAAGCTACTCGGGCTCTACTGCATCGCCGTCTCGTTATCTATTTTCGCGCACGCGCAAGCGACCGTAGACATTATGAGGGCAATCCTTCGTGACCCTCCGCTGCTTTTCATCGCGGGTCTCTTGGGAGCGACGGCTGGACTGGCGATCGTTCTCGCCCACAATGTGTGGTCAGGCGGTGCACTGCCGATCCTCGTCACACTATTCGGTTGGGCAAGCCTGATCAAAGGCATGCTTTTGTTGGTGCTATCGCCGGAGACGGAATCTCGGGTCTTCATCGAGGGGCTTCACTTCGAACAGCATCCGAACCTCTACGCGGCCGTTCTGCTTCTTCTCGGCGCTTACCTGGCCTATGCGGGGTTCAGCTCCCCAACTCGAACTTCAAAATAAGCAGCGCGGCCCAAGTTCGTTTCGCACGGCCGGACAATCGTCAAAGAACAAAAATGACGCTGTGGGAAAAACCCTTCGACTATTCGTCCAAGGACTCCTTCAACAGGCCAAGCGCTTCTATCCTGGTCAAAATGCCTTTCTTTATCAACAGTTGGATCAGTTCAACAAATTCTGCCGTGGGCTGCTGCCGTATGACGGGGGGCGGGTTGGGGTCAATCGGGGACAATACCGTCTCTAATGATTCCTGCTAAACGGGCATGTGGGAAAGCCATTTGTCCAGGGCGGCGTGGCTCTCCGGCGTCAAGTCGTGGAAGGCAATACCCATTCCCAGGCCGGGCAACTGATAAACCACGTTGCCGTTAGCTTCAATGATTGTTTCGCCCTTCTTCAATCGAATGCGGACAAGAGCCCCAACCGGAAACGGTCTTAGTGTATCGACATAGCACCCGTGTATGACGAGATCGCAACTACGAGCGGAGAGCTTGACCCCCGACGTGATCTCGACGATCTGCGCCTCAGCCACGAAATGCTGACGCGGCGCCGATCGACGTTCCTCGACGCTTGTCGCCGTCTTAGTGACGGCAGACTCGTCACGACCGTGTCTGTATTGTAATGGATGTTTCATGAAGACCGTTTTGTCACACTATCGCTGAACTCCCTGCCTTCTAGGTTTCTGTCTAGCCAACGCCAACACCTGTTTGTTCATTTCCTTAGATCGACGACTTCCGGTGCATTCGTCGCAGAAATCCTGCGAGCCACATAAATTTCCAGGATCGCGTCGAGCTCCTTTGGCCCGATCGGCTTGGTGAGGTAGCCGTCCATCCCGGCCGCCAGGCATCGCTCCTGATCGCCTTTCATCGCGTGAGCGGTTAGAGCGATAACAGGCTGGTGGAATCCATCCCCTTTTTCCTTCTCCTTCTCCCGGAGCGAAACGGTAGCCTGAAGCCCGTCCATCTCCGGCATTTGCACGTCCATCAAGACGAGGTCGAACCGGTTTTTTGCGAGCGCTTCCAGGGCCTCGCGACCGTTTGTTGTCACTGCCACGCGATGTCCCCGCTTTTCCAGTAATCGAGTCGCGAGCAGTTGGTTCACGGCATTGTCTTCCGCCACGAGCACCGACAAGATCGTTTGGGGCGCGCGAGCATCTTGCAATGAGTATCGAGTAACCAGGGGAATCGCGCCGTTTTTTGCCGGTGCTTCCAGCACTCGCGCAATCGCCTCGCGTAACTCGGATTGCCGGATGGGCTTCAGCAAGTACGCGGATACCCCTAGCTCCTGGCAGCGAACCGCGTCCCCTCGATGGCCCGCCGAAGTGAGCATCATGATGATGGCCGCCGACAATTCTTGCCGTTGCCGGATTTGTTCAATCAGAGAAAAGCCATCCATCTTCGGCATGTGCATATCCGTCAAAACCAGCGCATACGCATCTCCCTCATTTTGAGCTGAGGACAGTTGCAGGAGCGCTTCTTCTCCGTCTTCCACAGAGGTCGCCTTCATGTCCCAACGCTTCAGCATTCCCTCAAGAATCCTCCGATTGGTATGGTTATCATCCACGATTAGAACCTTGACGCCCTGCAGTGAAAGAAATGGGGCAGATGTTTCGGATTCCACAGGTTTCTCTGACTTCTTAAGCCGGGCGGTGAAGTGAAAACAGGTTCCTCGCCCGACTTCGCTTTCCACCCACATGTTTCCGCCCATCAATCCCACCAAGCGCTTCGAAATTGTCAATCCGAGGCCGGTTCCGCCATATTGTCGCGTCGTCGAGGTATCCGCCTGGGCAAAAGGCCGAAAAATCAATTTCTGCTTCTCGGCGGGGATTCCAATCCCTGTGTCCGATACCGTGAAATGCAGGATTCGGTCGTCACCCTCTTCGGCGTCGACGTGAATGCTCAAGGCCACTTCACCACGGTCCGTGAATTTAATGGCGTTCCCAATGAGGTTAATCACGACTTGGCGGAGCCGGTTGGAATCTCCCCGAACGACCTCCGGAACCGACGGTGCGATCTCGCACAAAATTTCCAGCCCCTTTTCGTCCGCCCGCAGCGCCAGCGTTTTCAGGGTCGCTTCCAGGCTGTCGCGCAGGTTGAAATCCTCCAACTCCAAATCGATTTTCCCCGCCTCAATCTTGGAGAAGTCGAGAATGTCGTTGATGACCGTGAGTAGAGAATCCGCCGAGAGTTTCACCGTCTCTAAATATTCCCGTTGTTCCAGCGTGAGGTCGGTTTCCAACGCCAGGTCGGTCATCCCTATGACGCCATTCAGCGGGGTGCGAATTTCATGACTCATGTTCGCTAGAAATTCGCTTTTCGCCCGGTTGCCTGCTTCCGCAGCTTCCTTTACCACGATTAATTCCTGCTCAGCCCGTTTCCGCTCGGTGATATCCTGAACGACCCCGACGATCTTCGACGGCCTGTCGGTCTTCGCGTCGTAGACGATTTCGGCCTGCGAGTAAAGGTTGCGTTCGGTACCGTTGGGCAAGAGGATCCGGTAATCGGTGCTGTAGGGTCTTCTCTCGCGAATCGTTTCTGACATGAGGTTGCGTATGCGATCCCGGTCTTCGGGATGGATGGCACGATCGAAGTTCACTCTCGATGCCTCGACCTCGCCAACGCTGTAGCCAAGGAGACGATACATCTCGTCCGACCAACGCAACGGATTGTGCGCCCAATCGTCTGGGTCAAGGAGATCCCGCTGCCAGCTGCCCAGATGTGCGACCCTTTGCGCCGCCGCCAGACTTGCTTCACTTTCCAGCAACTTCTTTTCTGCTTCTTTCCGCCCTGAAATATCACGATAGGCCACCTGCATCGAATCCTGTCCAAGATAGGTGATCGAACATGCCACTACTTCCGTGTAGGTTTCCTTTCCATTTAAGCCAACCAGTCTTGTCTCGTTGTGGCGTACATTCGTAAAGTCGCGGGCGTGTTCTTGAATCCTCTTTCTCACGGCGGCGCGATCATCCGGATGCACAAAGTCGAACATTGGCTTTCCGAGGAGTTCAGAGGGGGAGGAAGCGCCGAGCAGTGAGACGCAGGCCCTGTTCGCAAAGAGGATTTTGCCTTGGCGATGAACCAACATGGCATCTGGAGATTGCTCGACAAGTTTGCTGAAGGTTTCCGCGGCCTTACCAAACTTGTCGATAACTAAGTGACTTACCAGAGTCGCAATAGCGCCGGTCAGAACAATCGTGATGAGGTGAGATTGCCAAGGGGTGAGGGACGGAAACAGCAGCGACTTCCCAAGCTCAAACAGCGTCATGAAAGCGACCGCGGACAGCATCACCTTTGTAGACAGCAGAACACTATCCCGGCGGCCAGAAATCGCCGTACTTAGTTCCGCATTTCGGTGCGTGAAGCGATGAAACGTAGCGCCCTCTGAAAGATTCGGGCACAACGTTTAGATGCGCCCGTGCTATTGAGCTTATTGCTGTTGGGGTGTTTCTCCTGACCAAACGCTCGTTCCCGGTCAAGGGGCAACAGCCGGAGCCGGCTTACTCAAGAGGCGAGTTCTAATTTCAAGTCGTGCAGGGAGCTGGACTAAGACATCCGTGGCAACAAAGAAGGGGGCACAACGCTGTTAGAATCCCTTGCCGAACTCGCTTCCAACCTGCCCCACCACAGTGCGCCGAAGACTGCCAGGAGTCAACAGGTACAGAGGAAATTCGAGCCCGCCTGCGCCAAATCGGCACACCTTGCGCCAACTCGCGACACGAACCAGGGAAGGCATTGCAGGCGGTAGACTCTTCGGTCCTTCCGCTGCGAGTTTCATGTGTGCAAAGTCTTGCCGGAGCTAAAGGGCGTGGCTTGGGTACATCGCACCCGGTCCTGCGCCTGCCGATCGTAGTTGCCAAGTCCCGTGAAGTCCTCTTCTTGGTACCTGACCGGCTGCCAAAGGCAGACTTTCAAATTCAATTGGGAAAACTTCAGCGCTTGATGATGGACTTGAACCCTTTGGCTTCGAGTTCCTGGCGCGCATTCGATGCGGACTGATTGTCCGGATACGGCCCGACTTGAACGCGATAGTACTTGTCCGCGCCGGGCGTGATGACAAACGCGGGGAATTTTTTCTGTTGCAGGGCTTGCGCGAGCGCCAGCGCGTCATCCTGGTGCAGCACGGCCGCGACCTGGAGCATGATCGCGCCTTTCGGAATCAGCGGACCCTCCGTTCCAGTCGAGGATTTCGCCGCTTTTTCAACCCTTGACGAAGCAGTCACCGGCTTGGGCGTCGCCGCGGGCTGCGCCGAGGCGGTCACTGACTTGGCAGGCGCCTGCAAGTGATCCGCGGCGGCTTGCGGATCGCCGGAATGATAGAAATCCCAGTCTGAATTTTTCTTCGGGACTTGCGCATCCTCGGATTCCGGCCGCGTCTTGGATTTTGCGGCTGCGGGGGCGCCCGGCATATCGGTTCCTGGAGGCGGCCCGACGGCCGCGCGTAGCTTGGAATCGTACTGGCTCCTTCCCAGCAAATAGCCGAGAGTGAAGACGACTCCAAAAATCACGACGAGCAGCAGAAACAGTCCGACCAGGTGCTTGCTCTCCAGAACGAAATCGCCGCCGCTTTTTTTCTCTTTTGATGCCATCTACGTTTTTGAACCGAGGGCTTTGACCCACTCATTGATGATATCGATCGGGAGCGGGAACACGATCGTGGTATTTTTTTCGACGCCGATTTCCGTCAGGGTCTGCAGGTAACGGAGTTGAATCGCGGCGGGCTGCGTTTCGAGCACTTTCGCGGCTTCGGCCAGCTTCGCCGACGCCTGCGATTCCCCCTCCGCGTGAATGATCTTGGCGCGCCGCTCGCGTTCCGCCTCCGCCTGCCGGCCGATGGCGCGCTGCATCTGCTCCGGGATATCGACCTGCTTGACTTCCACCTTCGTTACCTTAATACCCCAGGGCTCAGTATCCTGGTCAAGGATCACTTGCAGCTTGCTGTTTACTTTTTCGCGCTCGGCGAGGATCTCGTCCAGCTCGAACTGTCCGACGATGCTGCGCAGTGTAGTTTGCGCCTTCTGCGATGTCGCGTACATGTAATTCTGCACCCGCGAGACCGCAAGATTCGCGTCCACGACCGCGAAATAAGCGACCGCGTTTACTTTCACCGATACGTTGTCGCGTGTGATGATGTCCTGCGAAGGCACGTCCAGCGTTTCGATTCGCAGGGAGACGCGCGTGAGAGTCTCGATGGGATAAAATACCAGGCACAGGCCAGGGCCCTTGGCGTTTGGCTTCATGCGTCCGAGGCGCAATACCACGCCGCGCTCCCACTCCTTGAGCACATAGAGTGAATTCCAGAACCAAATAAAACCGATAAACAACGCAACCAGAAGTCCGTACGTTGAAAAACTTGAAACATCCATTCTTCCTCCTCACCGGCATTCAGGCCTAGCCGTCACCGCACTCGTACTCTGCGCGAAAATTTTTTCATTCGGCTGGAGCGGAGTGCTCGGCCGGAACCACGTGCAGCGTCAGACCTTCGAAACTTGTCACACGAACGTGCGCACCCCGGGGAATCGCCTCCCGCGCAACGGCGCGCCACAACGCGCCATTGAGCCGCACCATCCCTTCAAAGATTTCTCCATCCGCCGACTTGGCCAGCGAGCCGGTGACTTCGGCGATGGTCCCGACGAACTGTTCGCGTCCCATCGCCGGTTTCCACGAGCGCGATTTCAACACCAGCCGCATCAGGAAAACCACGATCAGTGCGAACGGCAGCGTCACGCCGAACGCAACGCCCAGGCTCACTCCCGCATGGGTCAGCGGCGAACGCACCAGCATCACCGCGCCCAGCAGCATGGCCACGATGCCGCCGATTGCCAGCACGCCGTGGCTCGTGTACTTCGCCTCCAGGATAAATAACCCCAGCGCCAGTAAAATCAAGACGATGCCCGCGGGAGCCACCGGCAAAATGTGCATCGCGTAAAGCGCCAGCACCAAGGCGATCCCGCCGATCACTCCCGGCGCGACCATTCCCGGATGCGTGAATTCCGTGTAAAGCCCCAGCACTCCCACGATCAATAGAATAAAAAACGCATCCGGCTGCACGATCCGCGAAAGAAACCGCTCGCGGGACGACATGGAGAACGAAATGATCTGAGGATTGCGAAGCGCAAGCTGAACGCTCGATCCGTCAAAGCGTTTGATCGTGCGGCCATCCAATTTTGACAACAGGTCTTCCGGCGAGTTCGCAATCAAATCGATGAGCTTGCCGTCGAGCGCTTCCGTTTCCGTCCAGGCCTTGCCGTCGACGACGGCCGATTCCGCAAGCTCCACATTTCGTCCGCGCTTCGCTGTGTAGCTGCGCAAGAACGCCGTGGCGTCATTCAGTATTTTTTTCTTCAGCGTCTCATCCACTTGCAGCGGGACTCCTCCGAGGGCCAGCAGCGGCGAGGCCGCGCCGGTGTGCGTTCCCGGAGCCATGGCCGCGATGTCCGCGGATAGCAAAATAAAAAATCCCGCGGACGCCCCGCGCGATCCTACCGGCGAAATGAAAATGGCTACCGGCACGGGCGATTCCAGGATCTGGTGGATGATGTCCTCCATGGAGGTCGAAAGGCCCCCGGGAGTGTCCATCGTGATCAGGACGAGGCTCGCGTGAATCCGGGCAGCTTCCTCGATGCCGTTATCGACGTATTCCGCCATCACGGGCTCGATTTCGTCGCCGATGCGCAATTCGAGAATTTGCGCCGGCCCCGCGGACGGCGGGGAAATTTTCGCGTCCGGCCCCTGCGCTGGCAGAGCGAACGCGCCGAACAGCGCCGCCGTGAGCGTTGCAATCGCCAATATCCAGGGATGGCTCGACGGGAAAATCGTATTTGCGCGGCGATGGCTGGAATCCTTCATTGACGCTCTCCGCCGCTGTCGATTTTGCGGGGACCCTTCCCCGCCGGTGGCTGTCCTTCGGGAGCTTCGCCGCCCGGGCGCAATAGCGTACGATCCAAATTTCTGGACACACTTGCCAGCCGCGCAAGTCCATTGCCATCCTGGAGGTTCGGCGGCGGCGCCTTGTCGGCGGTTTCCGCGGTCTCGGCGCGAATCGCTGCCGCTTCCGGTTTTCGTCCGAGAGATTCCAATATTGCAATCAACAGCGATTTCGCTTCTTTTTCATCGGGATCGATTTTCCGCGCACGTTCGAGCGGAGCGACCGCGGCGGCCGCCTGCTTTCCAATTATTTTCGCAATGGCAATGTTGACCCAGTAATTGGCTTCTTCCGGATCGAGCGCCGATGCGCGCTCGAATTCCGTCCCCGCCTCGCTCCATTTCCCGAGCCGCAGGCGCGCGACGCCAAGGTTATTGTGCATTTCCGGCAATTCCGGAAGCGCGTCTTTGTCGCCCGTCTTGCGCGTCCGTTCGAGCAATCCGGAAAACGCCGCCTCCGCGCGGCCCGCGTCGTTGCGCGCTAGATGGCAAACCCCCGTGGCGAAACTTGCCTCGGGCCCGTCCGGCCGGTTCGGAGGCACGTGCGAATACCACACCAGCGCCGAATCGCAATCGCGCCGCTTGAAATAAATCTGGCCGAGTTCAAATGCCGGGCGGTCCCAGGCGGGTTCCAGCCGCGCCGCTTCGCGCAGCATGCGAAGACGCTCCTCGTCCTGCGATGCGGCGAGCCCACGGACGAAACTTTCCAGGGCGTCCAGACGCAGCGACGCCGGCGGCTCCGAGAAACTCGATTCGTCCCTGCTCGCGCCTTGCGGCGCGCATTGCTTCTTCTCGATTGCGCATAAGATCTGCCACGTCAGGCGTGCATGCGCGCGGAGCAGATCTTGCATGGTGCTCGTCTCCGTGAGCGGCGGCGAGAGCGACGGCGGACTCAGGTGCAGTACCCGGGCCTCCAGCGTCGCCGTCTTGCCGTCGGATTGGAAGCGTCCATAAACCACCACGTCGGCGTCGGCTTCCGCCGCAATCTTTATGATTGTAGCGTGAGAAAAGCGGGCGGAATCGGGCAGACCCATTCGTTCGAGCGTCGCCAGCCGATCCTCCCGGGAAAGCACATTCACTTCCCGGTCCTCCAGACGCTCAGCCGTCAGCTCGGAGAAACCTTCGCCAAGCCAGTCGAGATCGGCCATTCGGCTTTCGTTCTCAAAAGGAAAGATAAGAAGTGTTTCGTGACGGGATTCAGCGGAAGCGGAGCGAGCATCCCCCGTGGATTGCGCGGGAACAGCGCGGCCCATCATCACGGCTCCACAAAGGGCCGCACCCAGAACGAAAAGCCCGAATCGAAAAATTCGAGGGGGCATCGCAGTCACATTGTAACAGAGGCCGCGCAGCGCGTGTTCGCGCTTGTCGCGCAGCGCGGGAAACTTACACGCCGGGGTTCGTCGCGGATCCCTTCTGTTCCGCGGGGACTACGCGCACAAGCACGGCCTGCACCACAGGGTCGTTGATGACATCCTTAAATGCGGGGTCGGTCGCGGCCTTCGCGATGTCCTTGTACCCTTCGTCCAGGGATTTGCGGAGGTATTCGGCGCAGTGCGCGGCGTCGCGCTTCTGAGCGTATACCTTGGCCATGGTGAAGAAAAACAGGCCATGATTGGCGACGGAGCGGTCCTGCACCGTGGTGCCCGCGCGGTCGTTGCGTTCGAAAATGCTCGGGTCAAGTTCGATCGCCTTTAGAAATTCGGCGGCGGCTTCGGGAAACTTGTTCGAATTGTAGTAGGCAAACCCCAGGTTTGCATGAGCCCCCGCCTGGCCAGGATCGATGGCCACCGCTCTTAGATATTCGCGGATCGCACGTCGGAAATCTTTTTGGTGGTAATAGACCATGCCCAGGTTGTTCACGGCGCTGGAATATTTTTTGTCCGCCTTGGCCGAACGGTTGAAGTACTTCTTGGCCTGATCAAAATTGGACAGGTCCAGGTACGCGATCCCGATCATATTCATGAAAACGGCATTCTTCGGATCGGCCTTCAGCAAATCCTGATAGGTCTGAATGGCCGCTTCGTAGCGCTTTTCCGCGATTTGGACTCTGGCCCGCTCCTCCTGCATTTCTTTGGGGGAAAGTGGGGCAGGAGCAGCGCTGGTCGGCTGCGATTGTAAAGATTTAGCCGCCTGGTCCGGCGCGGGCTGTTGCGCGGCCAGGGAGGGTGTTGCGGCAAATAGAAATAGGCTCAGGTAAATCCGGTAAGGAGGTTTCCATTTCATGGCGAACACCTCCGAACGACGCCGCTCTAATGCTGCTGATCTGGTGAGCCTGATGGTGTCTTGTCGGCGTCCTTCTTGCCTCCAAAGATACCAAAAATTCGCCTCAGGACGCTTTTTTTGTTCTCGTCCTCCGGCTGTTGATTATCAGCAGACGCGGGCGGCGTGGAAGAAGGTGACGCTCCGGCGCTTCCCGGCGCGGCTGGAGACGCGCCGTCAGCCCCCTTGGTCTTGTCCCCGCCAAAGATATGCGATAGCCAAGAACCCGGTGGCGTATCGCCGGCCATGTGCCCGCCATGCAAGGGGCAAAACTCGGTCGGTTCCGTGCCGTGGATGTACACTTCCTCGCGCGTGACCGGACATTCCGGAGTTGCGAGCGCGAGAGACTCCGGATCAATCGTAACTTTCGTGACTCCTACCGGCATTTCAAACGGCTGCACGTCGCGATACGCGGGCAAGGTAACCGCGCGCTTCATGAAATCCGCCCAGATCGGCGCAGGGGCATTCGCGCCGGAAAGGCCGAGGTCGCGGTTGTCGTCAAATCCCACCCACACGATGGCTAGCAAATTCGAGGTGTATCCGGCAAACCAGCCGTCCCGCGAAGTGCCGGTTTTCCCCGCCGCGGGCGCGTTGAATCCCCGAGCGCGAACGGTTGCGCCCGTGCCGTGGTTGATGACGTCCTCCAACATGCTGGTCACGAGGTAGGCAACGCGTGGATCGAGCGCCCGCCTCGATCGAATCGAATTTTGTTCCAGCGATTCCCCCTGTGCATTGACCACGTTGCGGATAAACATCGGCTCGGTGCGCACGCCTTCGTTGGCCAGAATTGTGTACCCCGTGGCCACTTCGAGCGGCGTCATTTCATACGCCCCGAGCGCCACCGACGGCGTCGGCTGAATAGACGGATCGAGCCCGAATTGGTGCGCCATGTCCGTGACGCGCGTGTAACCTACCATCTCGGCGACTTTCACCGTCGCGACATTGAGCGAATACGTCAGCGCTTCCCGGAGCGTGACCTGGCCGTGGAATTTTTCGCCGTAGTTGTTGGGCGTATATTCCTTGCCGTCAAAATCAAACGTAGTCGGCTCGTCCATCACCGTCGTCGCCGGAGTCACGATGGGCTTCACCCCGTCGACCGCACCTTCAAATGCCGCCGCGTACACGAACGGCTTGAACGCGGAGCCGGGCTGCCGCCACGCGAGAATGTGGTTGAGCTGGCTTTCGCCGTAATCGCGCCCGCCGATCAGCGCCTTGATTTCCCCGGAGTGCGGGTCCAGAACCACCATCGCGATCTGAGCCTGAGGCGCAGGCTGCCCTTCCTTTTTCCATCGCGCGTACCGTTTAGCGAGCTGGGCATCGATGTTCTTCGCACCCGCGTCAATTGCGTCGCTGGCCGCGCGTTGCAGCTCCGGATCGAGCGTTGTGTAAACGCGGAAACTCTGGGACAGAAGATCGGCTTCGGAAAAGCGGTCGAGCAGGTGGTCCTTCACCATGTCCACGAAGTAAGGTGCCGTGCTGCCTTCCAGCCCACCGCCCACGATTTGCAATGGGGTTTTCTTGGCGCTGAGAGCCTGTTCGGGGGTAATCGCCCCATTCTCGGTCATCGCCAATAGCGCGCGGTCCCGCGCCTCAACCGCACGTTCAGGCCGCCGTTCGGAAGTCGAATAACGATTCGGCGCATGGATGATCCCGGCAAGAAACGCGGCTTCCGGCAGAGTTACTTCGCGGAGATCCTTGTTGAAGTAGGCCAAAGAAGCCTCGCCAAATCCGTGAATTGCGAAGCTGCCGCGATTCCCGAGATAGATTTCATTGGTGTAAAGTTCGAAAATCTGCTGCTTGTTGAAGCGGTGTTCGAGTTCCAGCGCTACGACCGTTTCGGCAACCTTGCGCCGCCAGGTCCGGTCCGTACTGAAAAAGAAACTGCGCGCCACTTGCATTGAGATCGTGCTGCCGCCTTGAACGCGCGCGCCATGGCGCAGGTCGGCCCAGGCCGCACCCAGTATCCGGATGGGATCAAATCCCGGATGCTCGAAAAAACGCCTGTCTTCCACGGAAAGCACGGCGTCGCGCAAAACCTTTGGAATGTCGTTGTAGCTGATGGCGCGGCGCTTCTCCCGGGAGTTGTCAAACAGGCTGGTCAGAAGTTCCGGCTCGACCTCGGCTGAATCAAGTGCGGTACCGTTGTCCATCGAGCGGATCTTCTGGATTGCGGTGCCGCTGAAATCCACGACCAGCCGATTTTTGGCCCCAAAAAACGACTCGCTCGACGGGCGAATTTCGATTTCGTTTCCATGCAGAACGTAGCGTCCCGGAGTCCCCGAAACGTCCAGTTCGCTGTAACCCGCGCGTTGCAGGTGATTGGCCATATCCGTCACGGTAAGGGCTTCGCCGGCATAGATCCGCATGGGAGCGGCATAAATCCTGGCTGTGGTTTGTTGAATATGCCCGGAAAGACGCAGATCGATCATCCGGCCATAGGAAATCCAGTAATACGTCCCTATGCCGGCTAGGGCAAGGAGAAGAAAAATTGAAGTCCCAAGAAGGACCAGGCCAATCCGGGAGCCCCAATCACCCCGGCCAATTCGAATACGCAAGGTAGTTCTCCGTTCCGCCGCGAAAAAACCGCCCGTCGCCCTTACTACCTTAATTCCCACCTAAAAGCTTAGATGCGCGTTCGGGCCGAACTGGAATCAGTTTACAAGCCATAGCGATCGATCTCGAATTCGACTAACGAGTGGAGAGAATGATCGCCGGCAGTCGTCGCGACTTACGGACACTTGGCTGGGCTCCAGTGCAAGCGAGCACCCCACTCCTCCTCGCTCGCTATAACAGCGAGGCGTTGCTTGCGGCCGGGTGGAAGTTCAGCGTCCACTGGTATACTTTCAGATCGACCGTCACGGAATAATCGACGTCGATGCGTATATTTCCCGCGTCACTGACCACCTTTACATCTTCGGCTTGAACCGGCAAATCCTCTTTCTGCGCTTCTTCCATTACAGCCGCCCGGATCTGGTCAGGATTCTTGCGATTCACGCTGGCAAGACGCGCGATGCTCTGAAGGCTGTCTTGAAATTGGTATTCATTAATTAATACCGGGAGCATCATGGCTGCCGAATAAATAAATGCCACCAGAATCATGGTCCAGACGATCGCTTTGATGTTACTTCCCCCTCTCTGGCCATTGCGTTTCGCCGGAGCATCCCCGACGGAAACCGCGCGAGAAAAGCTGCGCCTGTCTCCTGGCCGGAACGCACCCGTTCTGGGCAACTTCGGGCATGGGGAAAGTTCCATATCTCAAAATGCTAACATCGGACCGGAGGAGTGTCGAGAGTGAGTCCGCGCCCGGTTTCGGCACAGTCACTTTCTGCAACTGATTGATAATAATTGATTTGCTTATTAAATCGAAGGCCGAAAGTGCGCTAGTAAGCCTTCCCAAAGATGGCAAGTTCGTTTGACGGTTTTCCGCAGAAGAGGCAGGCCCCTGTTCCACCGGGCTGCTCCAACGGGATACACCGCAGCGTGGCCTTCGTCGTTTCTTTGATTTGCTCTTCGCACTTCGGGTCGCCGCACCAGTAGGAACGCGCAAATCCTTGTTCGACTGCTGCCTGGAAGTCTTCCAGATTCGTTGGCTCAAAGGTGTGCATGTTGCGGAATGCCAGCGCGCGGTCTAAGAGCGCACTCTGGATCGCGGCGAGCTGCTGCTCGACGGATTCCGCGATGCCCTCCTGCGATACGAAGCTCTTTCCTTCTTTGCCCGGCCGATCGCGGCGCGCCAGCACCACGCTGCCTTTGGCCACGTCCTTCGGGCCGATTTCCATGCGCAGCGGGACGCCGCGCATTTCCCAGTCATTGAACTTGAAGCCGGGGCTTTGCCCCTCGCGCTCATCCACTTTCACGCGGATGTTTGCTTTCACCAATTGCTCGCGGATTTTTTTCGCGGCCTCGAACACCAGCGCCTTCTCTTCGTCCGTCTTGAAGATAGGCACAATCACCACCTGGTGCGGCGCGAGCCTCGGCGGCAGAATCAGGCCCTGATCGTCGCCATGCACCATGATGATGGCGCCGATGAACCGCGTCGAAAGGCCCCACGAGGTGGTCCAGCAGTGCTGCAACGCGCCGCCCTGGTCGAGGTAGCGAATTTCGAAGGCTTTCGCGAAATTCTGGCCCAGGTTGTGTGAAGTGCCGGCCTGCAAAGCCTTGCCGTCGCCCATCATCGCTTCGATCGAATAGGTGGCGTCGGCGCCGGCGAAGCGCTCGGACTGCGATTTTCTGCCCGGAATGACGGGGATGGCCGCTTCGTTCACCGCAAAATCAGTGTAAATATCAAGCATCTGGCGCGTTTCGGCTTCGGCTTCCTCGTAGGTAGCGTGTGCCGTATGGCCTTCCTGCCAGTAAAACTCGAGCGTGCGCAAAAATAATTTCGTGCGCAATTCCCATCGCACCACGCTGTTCCATTGATTGATCAAGACGGGCAGGTCGCGGTAAGACTGAATCCATTTCGCGTAGGCGTGGCCGATAATCGTTTCCGACGTCGGGCGAATCACCAGCGGTTCTTCCAGTTTTTCTCCGCCGCCGTGCGTGACTACGGCCAACTCGGGCGAAAACCCGGCGACGTGAGATTGCTCCTTGCTGATAAAGCTCTGCGGAATCAGCAGCGGAAATGCGGCGTTCACGTGCCCAGTGGCTTTGAATCGCCTGTCAAGCTGCGCCGTGATGTTCTCCCACAGCGCCCAGCCGTACGGCCGCACAATCATGCACCCGCGCACCGGAGCGTAATCCGCAAGCTCCGCCCGCAACACGAGCTGGTTGTACCATTCCGAGAAATCTTCAGAGCGAGAAGGAAGTTTCAAATCCGCCATGTGCACCGATCCTTGACGAATGCTTTCGTATTTTCATGTGAATATCCCGCCTCTAAACAGGCGGGCTACAGCGTATTGGAATTTGGCGAGAATCAAGAAAAAGAAGCGTAGCCGAGGGTGCCAGAGGTGTCAACCAGCTCCGGGAAATGCAGGGGAGGCGAGTTTCAAGACCCGTGGCGCTTTCTCGCTGGTTCAGAATCGTCTTCGCGCAGCTTTGTTTTCGTTGGCTTGATCGTGCGCACTCGAATGAATCTCCCCCGTTTTGGATTGTAAGTTGTCACAATCCCTTTGCCGATGTGATACACCCAGCCGTGAAGTTTCAGGCTTCCTTGCTCCAGCCGCGCCGCGACAGACGGATGCGTCTGTAGGTTCTTGAGCTGCTCGACCACATTCCGCTCCGTAAGCGCTAACAGAAATTCGGGTTCACTCAAACTGCCCTTGGATTTCGCAAGGGCCTCGCGCGCGGGCTGGGCGTGGCTCAACCAGGCGCTCACGTTGGCAAGCGGCTTCAGCGCGTCCGGATTCAAAACACCCTTCATCACGCCGCAATCCGTATGCCCGCACACGATGACGTCGGGCACGCCCAGGACGCCCACAGCATATTCAATCGTAGCGGAAACGCCGCCAATCGACTCCGGATAGCGCGGCACGATGTTTCCGATCACCCGGCACAGGAACAGTTCGCCCGGCTTGGTTTGTGTCAACAGGCAGGGATCAATTCTTGAATCGGCGCAGGTGATGAACAGGGCCGTCGGTCTCTGCTGAAGAGCCAGTTTATGGAACAATTCACGGTGCTTCGGGTAAACGTTCTTTTGAAAGCGTTTAAGGCCGCGAAGGATGTTGTCGACAGGCATGTCGGGCCATTCTGCAACAGGTTGAAGGCGTGTTCTAGTCAAAATGCGGAGAGCATGCGGCAGGCATTTATGGTAAGGTATCGCGCTCTTGCTAGGCCGCAGGAAGGTCGGGAAGATGAGACGACTCCTGGTTTTTGCCTAATCCCATCTTGTTTTATGCCTAGACGGACCGATCTTGCGTGCACGAATCACGAAATCATGAGATAATGGGTGGCGAAGTTTTGTGCTTTCTGGACGATCTGGATGGGGGTTCAGGGGCTTTAGCAGAGCCTTTGTAGCACACTTTTTGCTTTAGATTCCGTCGAAAGAAGAAGCCCTACTCTGTGAAGGTGCGGATCGACGATCCCAAACTCGCGTCGCGTCCTGCCAGGGCGTATCGCTATGAAAACAATATTGTTAGGAAAGGGCTATTTCATCGACCTGCGTGACGTGACTTAGCGCCGCCAATTGACTCTAATAAGGAGAGTCAAATCGTGTCGTGTATGCATCAAACTGCCGGGCTCGTAGGTGTAACCAGGCGAGACTGACTGCCGTTCTGAGCTGATTCGCAAGGGGGATAACTGCTTGTCTCTGAATAATCAAGAAGCGGGTGAAGAGGTCCGGAGCATTATTGGCATCGGTAAGGAGCGCAGATACCTGGTCCCCGACGAGGAAGAAGGTGTGTTGCCCGCCGTTGAGACTTCGCCGGAGCCGGAGGATAGTGAGCATCACCTCTCCCCCTTTGAGCAGATTGGCGTTGCCGTCGATGAGGACGCCGCTCCGGTAAACTCCGCACAACCCGTTCCGGACTCTGTGGACGCTGAACACAGCGCGGTCGTCGAAGAGGGCGAACTTGACCTTACGCCGGGCTTGCTCGACAAGAATAACGACCCTGTCCGTCTCTACCTAAGAGAAATGGGCACCGTTCCGCTGCTGAAGCGGCAGGACGAAGTGGCCATCGCCAAGCGCATGGAACGCGGGCACCTCATGGTGCTCAAGACGATTTCCCGCTCTCCCATCGTTCTGAAGGAATTGATTGCCGCGGGCAAGGAACTTCGCTCCGGCACGTTGTCGATCAAGAAAATTATTCAGTTTGAACAGGAAGAGCTGACCGAAGAGGAAACCGAGAGCAAGACGCGCGATATTCTTCGGATCGTTGCGAAGATCGAACAGCTCTATGCTCTGGCGCACAAGCAGGCCGCCCAGTTGGAAAATACGCCGAAATCGAGCAAGCGGCTTTACTTGCGCTACCGGAATCGCCTGGCCCGGACGCGGGTGCAGATGTCGCAACATGCCCGGTCGATTGACTTCCACTCGCTCGAAAGAAAGCGGCTCATCGACAAAATTCACCACACGGTCGAGCGGTTGCAGGCGCTTGAGCGCGAAATCGTCAAGCTGGAACGCAGGGCCGACGCCTCCAAGGGCGATCATGCGGCGGAGGCGCGCAAGGAGTTGCGTACACGGCGCACCGAGTTGCGCGAAATTGAAGCCGCCAGCGAAACAGGACTCGTGGACCTCAAGCGCATGCTCCAGGTGGTGCTGCGCGGAGAGGCCGAAGCGAGCCAGGCCAAGAAAGAAATGGTCGAGGCCAACCTGCGCCTGGTGGTTTCCATTGCCAAAAAATATACCAACCGCGGACTGCAATTCCTGGACTTGATTCAGGAAGGCAATATCGGCTTGATGAAGGGCGCGGACAAATTTGAATGGCGACGCGGCTATAAATTTTCCACCTACGCGACGTGGTGGATCCGCCAGGCCGTCACCCGCGCCATCGCGGACCAGGCCCGCACGATTCGTGTGCCCGTGCACATGATTGAAACGATCAACAAGCAGGTCCGGACCAGCCGGCAACTCGTGCAGGAACTCGGACGCGAGCCGCGCGCCGAAGAGATCGCCCATCGCCTGGGCGTTCCCGTCGAGAAAGTGCGCAAGACCAAAGAAATTGCGCAGCAGCCCATTTCGCTTGAGACGCCGATCGGTGAAGAAGAAGATTCGCACCTCGGTGAATTTATCGAGGACAAGTCTTCCGTTTCTCCGTCGGACGCAGCCATCAGCATCAGTCTGCAGGAACAAACGGAATCCCTGCTGAAAACGCTGACGCCGCGCGAAGAGCGAGTAATCAAAATGCGTTTCGGCCTGGAGGATGGTTCCGAGCACACGCTCGAGGAAGTGGGACAGTCGTTCGCTGTAACGCGCGAGCGCATCCGTCAGATCGAGGCGAAAGCGCTGCGCAAGTTGCGACACCCCTCGAGGTCGAGAAATCTTCGCTCGTTCCTCGAAGATAGTCTCTGAGGAATGTTACGAGCCGGGACGCCTCCGGCGTTCCGGCAGCCTCCTGCTACTACTTGTTACTTCCTGCCAATGGGCTTCAACGCCGTCCACGGCACATTTCGCGTGATGTGCCCTTGCCCGTCCGTCGTCTTCAGGTTTGCCGTCTGCATCAGCGAATTGATGTCGGCAACCTCATACACACCCTCTTGCTGAGCCATAGCCACGCGGTCGCCTCTCTTCGGAGCGATCACATTGGGTTCGGAACTCATCTTGGTCCTCCTAATTACGAGCAGATACCTGGGCCGATTTCTGAAAGGGGGGAGCCTATAGCAGCCATTTTTACGCCTACTGGCCCGGAATAGCCAGAATTATCATTCCGCACTCGCCCCTTCGCGCCGCTTGCATAAAAGGCGGGGGTGAATCAAGGACCAAACGGCTGCCCGCCCTAAAAGCGGGCGGCCTCTACAAAATCCACTACCAACAAGACAGGACGGTTTTGTAGCGGCCATTCCGTCCCGTGCCTTCCGGGACGGAACGGGCACTTTATGTTCTTGGCAGAAACCCAAATCGGCGGCAAACTTCTTGCTGGAGTCAGGAACATGTCGGAAAAACATTTGATCGAAGCCATTGCTCGCAGATACATGGAAATGGCGCGAAATAAACGAGTGGCTACCATTCGTAGATTCGTCGCCAGATCCTCCGCAGACAAGCGCTTTTTCCAACGGTACTTTCCTGAGCTATTCGCCGAAGCTTTCCCTTCTCACAAGCCGGATGCGCGCTCGGCATCATCCCGGCTACGAGCGGGAAGCGCGACTCCTCGAAAGCTTCCCAGCCACTAACTTTCTCACTTCCATCAGGACCCTGAAATTGGAATTCCCCGGTGGATTCCGATAGAATCGCTTAGGGTAGTCCTCCCAACATGACATCAGACACCAAAATTTCACAGCACATGAACCGCCCGCTCCAGGAAGTCGATCCTGACATTGCCGAAGTGCTGCGCGAGGAAGGACGCCGCCAGGGCACGGGTCTCGAGCTGATTCCCTCGGAAAATTTTGTTTCCGAAGCGGTGCTCGAAGCGATGGGCTCGGTGCTCACCAACAAATACGCCGAGGGCTATCCCGGCAAGCGCTACTACGGCGGCTGCGAATTCGCCGACCGCGCCGAACAGCTTGCGATCGACCGCGCGAAAGCGTTATTCGGCGCCGAGCACGCCAACGTGCAATCGCATTCGGGCACGCAGGCGAATGTTTCCGTTTACATGGCCGCGTTGCAGCTGGGCGACACGGTGCTCGGCATGAATCTCTCGCACGGCGGGCATCTGACGCACGGGCATCCGCTCAATTTTTCCGGAAAGATGTACAGATTTATTCCCTACGGAGTGAGCGAGGAAACCGAAACGATCGATTACGACGAACTGGGCCGCCTGGCGCAAGAGCACAAGCCGAAAATGATCGTCGCGGGCGCGAGCGCGTATTCGCGCATCATCGATTTTCCGCGCATGGCAAAAATCGCGCGAGACGCGGGCGCGCTATTTTTCGTGGACATGGCGCACATCGCGGGCCTCGTCGCCGGGGGAATGCATCCGAGCCCGGTGCCGCACGCCGATTTCGTTTCGACGACGACGCACAAGACGCTGCGCGGACCGCGCGGCGGCCTGGTGATGTGCAAGGCGCAATACGCGAAGGAGCTCGACCGCATCACGTTTCCGGGGACGCAGGGCGGCCCGCTCATGCACATCATCGCCGCGAAAGCCGTGTGCCTGAAGGAAGCAGCCGAGCCGGGGTTCCGCGAATACGCAAAACAAATTGTCGCGAACGCGCAAAGGCTCGCCGCCGAAATCACCAAGGCGGGCTTCCGCATCGTCAGCGGCGGCACGGACAATCATCTCTTTCTGATCGATCTGTATTCGCGCGGAATCACCGGCAAGGACGCGCAGCCCGCGCTGGACCGCGCGGGCATCACCGTGAACAAGAATTCGATTCCCTTCGATCCCACTCCGCCGATGACGGGTGGCGGCATTCGCATGGGCACTCCCGCGGTGACGACGCGCGGGATGCTTGAACCGCACATGGCACTTATCGCCGCGTGGATCGCCGAGGTGCTCACGCATCTGGGCGACGCCGAGCGCGAACGGCGCATTCGCGCCGAGGTCGCGGAGTTTGCCGTGCAGTTCCCGCTGTACACCAGGCGCTGGGACCTCGCGCCGTCGCTGGCCGGGAGCCGCGGCGGTGCGCGCTGAGCGCCGGCTCTGATGCGTGTTGCGATCGATATCCGGCGCGCCGGTGATTTCGGAATCGGCACTTACATCCGCAACATCGTCAACCAATTTGCGCGCGCCGGCGACGGCACGGAATATTTACTGATCGGTCAACACTCGCACCTTGAGGAATTCGATCCCCTGCCCGAAAATTTCACCCTGCTCGAGTATCCTTCCGAGCCGGGCTCTTTCCACACGCACCTGCATCTGCCCTTCCTGCTGCACAAGCGGGGAGTAGATCTTCTGCACATGCCGTGGTTTTATGCGCCGGCCGTCGTGCCCTCGCGCCTGGTGATCACGATTCACGACTTGACGGATATTCTCACTCCGCCGCCCGGCATTTCGGCTACGTTCCAGGCCGGGCGATTGTATTTCGCGCGGCGCGCCTTGACGCGCGCCGACCGTATCATGGCCGTTTCCCATTCGACCAAGCGGGATCTCTCCCGCGTCTTCGACGTTCCGGAAGAAAAAATCGAGGTCGTCTACAACGCGCTGGACGAGCGTTTTCTGCGCGAGCCGATGCCCGAGGGCGCCGACCGCATCCTGGAACGCCACGCTGTGACGTATCCTTTCGTGCTTTACGCGGGGAACATCAAGCCGCAGAAAAATCTGCCGCGGCTGATCGAAGCCTTCGCGGTGGCCAAGGCGGACCTGCGCGATCATCCGAAATATTCCAACCTGAAGCTGCTCTTGATCGGCGATTCCGCGGAGGAACATTCGGATCTGCGGCGCGCCGTTATTCGCTCGCGCGTGCAGGGGGACGTCCGCTTTCTCGGATTCGTGCCGCATCCAGTACTGCGCGTTTTTTATTCTCGCGCGAGCGCGTTCCTTTTCCCCTCGCTGTATGAGGGATTCGGCCTTCCTCCGCTTGAGGCCATGGCGCACGGCGCTCCGGTGCTGACCTCCAGCGTGTCCTCGTTGCCGGAAGTGTTTTCGCAGGCCGCGCTGCTCGCGAACCCGGAAAATATTTTTGAAATTGCGCGCGGGATACGGCAAATCCTCACGGAAGACGTCCTGCGCGAAACGCTGGTGCGCCGCGGTTACGAACTCGTCCAGAAGTATTCGTGGGAGAGATCGGCGGAGCAGGTGCGGGAAGTGTACCGCTCCGTGGTCGCCGGCGAGCCGGTCAAATCCACTGCCTAGAAAACCAAAAATTCAACACAGAGAACACAGAGAAAAGAGGAGAAAGAACCCTTCCTGAGCGTGAAATTCCGGGATTGCAGTCCGGGCTCTCTCTTTTGTTTTCTCTGTGTCCTCTGCGTTGAAATCCGTGTTTTTCCCCGCTGACTAGGAAATCGTTGTGATAATTTCGAGTTCTTGCACCAGGCCGTCGCGAATCGAAAATGCGCGGACAGGATCCGCCGCGTCCGGCCGCAGCGAAACGATGAAATACGCATGGTCGGGATAGCCGGCTTGCTCGATGTCCGTCGGAGATGGAAAGTTGTCACTGGATAGATGCGAATGATACTGACCCAGGTGCGTCAAGCCTTTGGCGCGCAAGGTCCGAAACAGCTCGAACAGCTCACGCGGCGCAATTTCATAAGCGGTGGCGCTTGCAAGAGCATTCGTTGACGGAAATATTGAAGTAATCACGCCGTCACGCCCCGCGAGGAGTCCGCAACATTCGATTTCCGGTTCGCTCCGCGCGTGCGCGAGCATTTCCTTCAGAATTTCCATGCGCACTCTAACAGAATCGGCCATGCGCGCCAGTGTACCTCAAGCCGCATGGCCGAATCAGAATGTGCGTGATTTGTGGAGGGCGGCTGGAAATCAGGCGGTCACATTCAGGCTGCCGGTACTCGACGGTACAGCTGTGCTAGAGGTTCCGTTCGATCCCGCCGTGTGGAAACCGCCGATCTGCTGGAGATCGTTCTGCAGGGCCGCGAACGCCGATTGGCCCCCCGAAAGATTTCCCGCTTGCAAATCTTGCGCCAGCGTGCTGAAAGCTTGGGCGATTGGATTGGCCTGCTGGGAAGAAGAAGAGGAAGCAGATTGCGAGCTTTCCGCGTGGTGATGGTGGTGGCCGTGATGGCCTCCTACCTGTGCGGCGTTCTGCTGCGCGTCCTGCTCAACTGTGGTGTAGTCCTGTTGAGCGGCCTGCAAATTTCCTGCGTGCAAATCCTTTCCCAACTGGGCGAAGGCCTGCAAGACCGGATTGCTGCTGGCCTGGCTCGCGCCCGGAAGGTTTTGCGAAAGCGTCGTGTAATCCTGCTGCGCCTGCGTCAGGTTGCCGGACTGCAAGTCCTGCCCTAATTGCTGAAATTCAGCTTTGATCTGCTGGAAATTGGACGTGGTGTTCTGAGAACTCTGATTATTCTGAGCCGCGCCCGCGGCGAACAAATTGCTGCTCAAAATTCCAATGAGAGACATGATTGCACCTCTTCTCAAATCTGAAAACCAAGTCTGGCCTTCTCCCCGGCGACACTGGCCCAAGTATTGAATCGGCAAAGCCCCGAGGCACTTTAGCCGACAAGACAAAAGGCAAAGCGGCGATCTTCCTGGGGCAAGCGGCATGCCAAATCCGCGGGAGCGAGCACCATGGCTAATCCGTCAGATCCAAGCGCTTTGGGGCGCGCGAGAATTCTGCGCAACTTTTCTCGCTCGATCCTCTGGGCAAGAACGTCTCTTGACGACTGACTGCCGCGGCAATTTTTACCCTTGCCCCATTTCGGTGCACCCAGTTTCAGTTGAGTTTCAAACGTACGAAGGGAGGGTTCAAGTAGCGCAGGCTTCAGCCTGCGGGTTTTAGTCGGGGCACGGTCGCGCATGCTGCAACCAAAACCCACAGGCTGAAGCCTGCGCTACTAAGAAAATCATGAGGGCGCTACGCCTTTTGCGCGGCGCGCCGGAGAAACGTGGGAACGTCAAGGTCATCCGCAGCCGCCGTATTTTCCTGGTGAATGACTTCGTTGCCGGCGGGACGTGGCGCTTCCTGCGGATTCTCCTGCGGCGCCACGGCCGGTTCTTCCTCGCGCCCGGCCTTCCACGTCTTCGGCAGATAAGAGGGCCTCTGGTGCGGCTGCCGGCGGGCCGCCTCGCGGAATCCCGCGGCGATGACGGTAATCTTCACCTGCTCCTTCATGTTCTCGTCCAGGACGGCGCCGAAAATAATGTTGGCGTTCTCATGCGCAGCCTTCTCGATGACGGAAGAAGCTTCGTGGACTTCATTGAGCGTAAGGCTGGACGATCCGCAGACGTTGATCAGGATGCCCTGCGCGCCCTGAATCGAATTGTCTTCGAGCAGCGGGCTGTTGATGGCACGCGTGGCGGCGTCGACGGCGCGGTTCGCCCCGGAAGCCACGGCTGTGCCCATCACGGCGTATCCCTGTCCTTGCATGATGGTGCGAACGTCGGCGAAGTCTCGGTTGATGATACCGGGAATGGTGATGATGTCGCTGATGCCCTGCACGGCCTGGCGGAGAACGTCATCGGCGATGCGAAACGCCTCGAAGAAGCTTGTACCCGCTTCCACGGTTTCCAGCAGGCGCTCGTTGGGGATCACGATGACGGTATCGACGCTGCCGATCAGCTCGGAGAGCGCCTGTTCGGCCTGCTGCTGGCGGCGCTTGCCTTCAAACAGAAACGGCTTGGTGACGACCGCGACGGTCAGCGCGCCCAGTTCGCTTGCGAGCGAAGCGACTACGGGCGCCGCCCCGCTGCCCGTGCCGCCGCCCAGGCCCGTGGTGAGAAATATCATGTCCGCGCCTTCGAGCGCTTCGATGATTTTCTCGGTGTCCTCGAGCGCCGCCTTGCGGCCGATTTCAGGATTCGCGCCCGCGCCGAGACCTTTGGTGAGCTTGGCGCCGAGCTGCAATTTGACGGGCGCCTGCGAGAGCTTGAGCGCCTGCAAATCGGTGTTCGCCGCGATAAACTCGACGCCTTCCACCTTGGCGCGGATCATGCGGTTGACGGCGTTGCATCCCCCGCCGCCGACGCCAATCACCTTGATCTTCGCGCCCGGGTGAGTTTCCTCGCTAAATGAAATCCGGATTCCCGCGTCTTTCGCCATTTCGGTTCCTCCAACAAAAAATTGGCCCTGCCCCGCCGGAGTTTTTCTCATTACGCGCCGGCGAACATGCTTTTGATTTTCCCCACAAACGTCGCCGGCTTCTGCGGCGTTTGGCGCCGGGCTCGCGCGCCGTACAGAAGCAGGCCGACAACCGTTGCGTACTCGGGCTCGGAAAGCTGCTCGGGCATCCCTTCGAGACCCCGGGGAACCGCCACGCGCACAGGCAAATGGAACATGCTCTCGGCCTGTTCGACGAGTCCCTTGAGATGCGCTCCGCCGCCCGTCAACACAAGTCCGGCGGGAACGAGCGATGCAAAACCGCCGCGTTGCAATTCGTCGCGAACCAGCGAAAACAATTCCTGCGCTCTCGGTTCCAGAATTTCATTCAGCATCCGCGTGAACACCGTGCGCGGAGGACGGTCGCCAACGCTGGCGATTTCGATGGCGTGATCCTCCGCCATCAAATCCTTGAACACGCAGCCGTGCTCGCGCTTGATTTTCTCCGCCTCGGGAATCGGCGTGCGCAGCCCCACCGCAAGGTCGTTCGTGAAATGGTCGCCGCCCACGGGAATGGCCGCCGCGTGGCGCAGCATGCCGTTCCCGAAAACGACCAATTCCGTCGTCCCGCCGCCGATATCGAGCAGACAGCAGCCCAGTTCGCGCTCATCCTGCGTGAGGCAGGATTCCGCCGAAGCCAGCGGCTCGAGAACCGTGTCCGCGACTTCCACACCCGCCTGGTTGATCGCAATTACCAGATTCTGCATGGCTGAAGCCGAGGAAGTCACGAGGTGAACGTTCACTTCCAGGCGCTCGCCGATCATGCCGAGCGGATCGCGAATATTTTCATGCGCGTCGAGCAGGAATTCCTGGGGAAGCACGTGCAACACCACGCGGTCCTCGGGGAGAGTGATATTCCGCGCGGCATCCACGGCATGGTGAACGTCGTCGCGGTTGATGTCCCGCGGCCGGTGCCCCAGCGTGATGCCCCCGCGGCTGTTCACTCCGCGAACGTGGCTGCCGGCCACTCCGGCGATGACCCGCTCGACAGGCAATCCGGCAAGGCCCTCGGCTTCTTCGATCGCGCGCCGCACCGAAGTCGCCGCCGCGCCGATGTTTACAATCAATCCCTTGCGCAGGCCTTTGGATTCCGCCGCGCCCATGGCTACAAACTTTGCGCCCGTGTCGTTTAACTCGCTGATGATGGCGCACGTCTTCGTGCTGCCAACATCCAGCGCGACCAAATACTTTTCCTTTTTCGTCAACCCGCCGCTCCTTCTACGCATCGCCTGCCCGGGTAGGGGGCGTGCCCGGGCAAAAGATTTTCAAATTTCGGTTAGTGCTGTTTCCGCGCGACTTTCACGCGCCGGGCCACGCTCTGGGGCGCACTCTGCTTCAAGTTGGCCACGATGACCTTCGATTCCGGATTCACCACCACCTGCCGCGCGAACCGCAAATCCACCGAATCGACGCTTCCGGCGCTGCCTCGCCACTGGTCGATATTTTCCGCGAGCAAATGATACCGGTTTCCAAAATCGGAATCGCCAAAGTGTACAAGAATCGGCGAAGCGCTGCCGGATGCCGCTCCCATTCCGGTGAGCGTCACGCGTAAATCGGAAATATCGGAAATATCCGCCTCGCTGACATGATCGGCCGCGCCGGGCTGAACCCGTTCAATCTCCTTCATAAACTCCAGGTACAAATTCATGTGCTGCTCGCGCGTCGCTCGCGGCGTGGATTCCCCAATGCCGCTCACGACCGGAAACCGGAATTCCCCTTCGACTGGCCGGTCGAGGATCATCCCGTGCGCATCCACCAGAGAGAGCTCAGTGCCCGTGCGGAGAAACGCGATGGGCGCGCGCTCGGTGATCTCCACGCGAATCCTATTCGGCATAACTCGCTGCACGTGGGCTTGCTCCACCCACGGGAGAGTCTCCAGCGCCTCGCGGCGCTCCGTCAGCGGAACGCGCACGACGCTGCGGCCCATGTCCGCTGAAAATTCTTCCGCGATCGCGTCCGGCGGCACGAACCGGTTGCCCCGGATCTCAATCTGTTCGGCGCTCTGCAGCAGTACGCCCGGGGAATACAGCAAGTAGTTTACGGCTTCGTACAGCGCGAACCCCACAGAGAGCGCGGCGATTCCTCCCACCAGAATCCGGCGGTACAAGGGCCACGCCTTGCGGTTGAATTTGCGCTTGCGTATCTCCACCGGCTTCTGGCGGCGAAGATACTTCGGCTCGTCTTCAGCCAGCGCGTCGGCGGGAAGATAATCTGGTTCTGCGCTCATCGGTCCTTCCACACGATTACTTCTTCTTCGAGTTCCACGCCGTAGCGGTCGCGCACGCGCCGGCGAACGTCTGCGATCAGCGCGAGCATATCGGCGCAGGACGCATGCCCGGCGTTGATGAAAAAATTGGCGTGACGGTCGCTGACGCGGGCATCGCCGACCGAGTGGCCCTTCAGGCCCAGCTCGTCGATCATGCGCCCGGCGGACCCGCCCGGCGGATTCTTGAAAATACAGCCCGCGCTTTTTTGATTGAGCGGCTGGCTGGCACGCCGCTTCTCATTGCAGATGCGAATTCCTTGAAGTATCTCGCTGTACGGTTTGGACGGAAGTTCCAGTCGCACCGACAGCATAATATCATCGAGTGCAAAAGATGTGTGCCGGTATTCAAAATTTATTTCAGCCCCCCGCAGGGTCTCGATCCGGCCTGTGCCCGCCCGGTACACCTGGACCTCCCGGACAAATGTTCCAATTTGGGTGCCGTAGGCGCCCGCATTCATCCGCAGCGCGCCTCCGATAGACCCGGGGACGCCGATCAGACCTTCCATGCCGCCCAGATCGTGCTTGGCGCAGGTTGTGACCGTGCGCCCGAGGTCGGCGGCGCAGTCCACCAAGACGCTGTTGCCTTCAAACCGTACATCCGGATCCTGCCGCGCAAGTTGCAGGATCACCCACGGAAGTTCTCCGTCGGGCAGTAGAACGTTGCTGCCGCCGCCGAGGAAGCGATGCGGAACTTCTGCCTGTTTCAGCAGGCCAATCAACTCCGGCAGAGAGGCGTGCTTGCGGATCACCAGGACGTCGGACGTGCCGCCAATCTCGAGGGAGGTTTTCGGCGCGAGCGACACGCCAGCCTTGTGTTCGACGCCCAGGGCGGCAATCGCGGCAATCAATTTGGGATCGCTAATGACCATGATGCAGTGACACCCTTGCTCCCAATAGGATCGCGAGCTCTCCGGGCGCGCGGCTCACGTTGCCCGCGCCGATCGTGAGGATCGCGTCTCCGGGCCTTGCGGCGCGGAGCAATTCCTCAATTCCTTCCTGCATCGAGCTGTGAAACACGACGTTTTTGTGGCCGGCGGCGCGGATCGCCTCCGCGAGAGACTGCCCGGTAACACCCGGGATGGGTTGCTCGCCCGCGGTATAGATGTCCATCAGCACGACCATGTCGGCTTGATTGAAGGCGCGGCAAAAATCATCCCAGAGGTGCTTCGTGCGCGTGTAACGGTGCGGCTGGAAAAGAATCAGGATGCGCTCGAAATGGCAGACACGCGCGGCTTCGAGCGTGGCGCGAATCTCGACGGGATGGTGGCCGTAATCGTCGATCAATGTGATGTTGTTGATGACGCCTTTGACGTCAAACCGGCGCCCCACGCCGGCAAATTCCTCGAGTCCCACGCGGATCAATTCGGGAGGGACATTCAGATAGAGCGCGACGGCCGCGGCGGCAGCGGCATTGCGAACATTGTGGATCCCCGGAGGGCCGTTCAAGTGGAATTTCCCGAGATCGTCCCCGCGATACGTCAGGCGAAACTCGCTTTCGAGTCCCAGAAGCTCGATGTCGCTGATGACCAGGTCGGCCTGGCTCGAAGTGCCATAGGTAATGACCGGGCGCTTCACATTTGGAATGATGGCTTGCACATTCGGTTCATCCAGGCAGAGAACGGCGGCGCCATAAAACGGCACGCGATTGACGAACTGCGTGAAAATTTCCTGAATTTCATCGAGAGTTTTGTACGTGTCCAAATGCTCGCGGTCTATGGTCGTAACCACGGCAACCACGGGCGCGAGCAGCAGAAAAGTGCGGTCGCTCTCGTCCGCTTCGACCACCATGTATTCGCCGCGCCCCAGGCGGGCGGTCGAGCCGATGTGGTTCACGCGGCCGCCGACGACAAACGTGGGGTCGAGCCCGGCCGCGGCCAGAACGCTCGCCGTCATCGACGTAGTGGTGGTCTTGCCGTGCGCTCCGGCGATGGCGATTCCATATTTCAGGCGCATCAATTCGGCGAGCATTTCCGCGCGCGGAATGACGGGAATTTTCAGGCGGTGCGCTTCGGCGATTTCGGGGTTGACTCCGCGAATCGCCGAGGAAACCACCACGACGTGCGCGCCTTGTACCTGCTCCGCCCTATGGCCTTCGAAAATCTCGGCGCCCATGTTCAGCAATCGCTCGGTGATCGGTGAGGATTTCGCATCCGACCCGGAAACCGAATAGCCGAGCGTGAGCAATACCTCGGCGATGCCGCTCATTCCGATCCCGCCGATGCCGACGAGGTGAATGCGCTTGAAATTGTGAAAGGTCACCATAATTTTTATACTTTCGCGCTCCCAACAGAGCGCGCGCCCCCGAGCGACACCCCTTCGATCAGGTCGACGATTTCCTGCACGGCGTGCGGCTTCGCGAGACGCCGCGCGCTGGCCGCCATCGCCTGCAACTCGGCGGGCCGGTCAAACAATCCAAAAATTTCCTGCGTAAGACGCTCCGCGGTGAGCTGGGGCTCCGGGATGAGCCGCGCCGCGCCGGCCTGTTGCATTTCCTGGGCGTTGCGCAACTGGTGGCTGTCTGTGGATGCGCCGAAGGGGATGAAGATGGCGGCGCGCCCGGCGGCGGCGACTTCAGCAGCCGTGATGGCGCCCGCGCGGCAGACGATCAAATCGGCCTGGGCAAATCTCTCCGCCATGTTCCCGATGAAGGGCAGAACCTCCGCGTTGATTTCACGCCGCGCATAAGCTACGCGTACCGCATTATAGTCGCGTTCGCCGGTTTGGTGAACGATACAGATACGATTTTCTTGAGCAGCCAGCAAATCCGCGGCGTCCACCAGGGTGCGGTTGATGATGAGGGCCCCCTGGCTGCCTCCGGTGATCAGCAAATGAAATGGTTCGGCCGGAGCGCGCGGAGGAATTGCGAAAAATTCCGGGCGCACGGGAATTCCCGTGAGGGTGGCCTTGCTTCCCCACAGCTTCGTTGGCGTTTCATAGGCTGTGGCGATGCGCGTCACCATGCGGGCGAGCACCCGATTGGTGAATCCTGGCTCCGCGTTCGGCTCGAACACAACGGTTGGCAGCCCGCGCAGCACGGCGGCGAGCATCATCGGGCCGGCGGCGTATCCCCCAACTCCCAACGCTGCTGCAAACCGGTTCCTGCGGAGAATCGCGAACGAATCCCACATCGCCGGGACAAGCTTCGCAGTGTTGCGGGCGAGTTTCATTCCCCCGATGCCCTTGAGCCCCGCCGAGCGAATCGTCTCCAGATGGAACCCCGCCTCGGGCACCAGTCGCGCTTCAATCCCGCGTTGCGTTCCGACGAACACCACTTCCCTTTCCCCTTCTCGCGACATCCATTCCCGGGCGACTGCGAGAGCCGGAAACACGTGGCCTCCCGTTCCGCCTCCCGCGATTAGCAGCTTGCCGTTCCGTTGCTCCGCGTCCGTCACTCGGCACTCCGAGCCGCCTGCCCCAACTAATCCGCCTGCCGGCTGATATTCAGGAGGACGCCGGTGGCCAGCAGCATCACCAGCAGGCTTGACCCGCCATAGCTGATGAACGGCAGCGGAATCCCTTTGGTCGGCATCATCCCCAGCACGACGCCGAGATTAATCATGGTCTGGCTCAGAATCATCACCGTGATGCCGAGCGCGGCGAAGCGGCCGAATTCGTCCGTGGTCTTGAACGCGGAGCGAATTCCGCGCCAGCCGTAAATCGCGAACAAAGACAGCACGATCGCTCCGCCAATAAATCCCAGCTCTTCGCACAAAACCGCAAAAATGAAATCGGTATGCGCTTCGGGCAAATAAAACAATTTTTGCTTGCTCTCCATCAAACCGACGCCGGTGAAACCGCCCGATCCCACCGCGATCAAGGATTGCAAGAGTTGAAAGCCCCGTCCCTGCGGGTCCGCCGTGGGATTCAGGAACGCAATGACTCGTTCTAAACGATACGGCACGCGCACAATCAGCGAATAGATAACGGGAATCGCGGCGAGGCCGGCTCCAATAATGTATTTCCCATTCAGCCCCGCGACGTACAGCATCGCCACGGCGATGATGAAAATTTCCACGGCCGTGCCCAGGTCCGGCTCGAGGACAACCAGCCCAACAAGCGCAAGCACGGGCCCGAGCGCCGGGAGGATCGTGCGCTTCCAGTCGTTCATGCCGAATCCTTCCGGGCGCCGGCGCCTCTCCAGAAACCACGCCAGATAAAAAATCACGCCGAGCTTGGCGAGCTCGGAAGGCTGCAAGCTGGCCGGCCCCAGGCGAATCCAGCGGTGCGTCGCGTGCGACTTATCGAGAAAGAGAACGCCAGCCAGCAACGCGAGCACGCCAAACAATGCGGTGAAAATAACTTCCGGCCGGCGCAGCTTGCGATAATCCAGATTCATGACGGCCATCATTCCGCCGAGCCCGAAAGCCAGCCAGAGAAGCTGGCGCAGCAGGAAGTGCGAGCCGTTGCCGTATTCGTCGCGCGCCGTGACGGCTGAAGCGCTGAACACCATGAGGGCGCCGATCAGACACAAGGCCAGCGTCGAGCCGAACATCCATCGGTCGGTTTGGAGTTGCCGGGGCATGTTTTTTGAAAAAGCCTTTCGTGCGGCCCCTTACGCCGCGTTTTTTTTCTCAAGTTCACGGACGAGTTGTTTGAAGGCTCGTCCGCGCTGCTCGTAATTTTCAAACTGATCGAAGCTCGCGCAGGCAGGCGCCAGCAGGACGATGTCGCCGGGCTGCGCGCACCGCGAGGCCATCTCCACGGCGCGAGCCAGGGTCCCCGCGCGCTCCACGGGAATGACGCCGGCAAGATCCGCTTCGATCTTGTCCGCCGCGCTGCCGATCAGCAGGGCCATGCGCGCGTGGCTGCGCAGCGCTTTGCGAAGAATCCTGTAGTCGCTGCCTTTGTCTTTTCCGCCCAGAATCACCAGCACATTTCCCGGAAAAGCGTCGAGCGCCTTGAGCGTGGCATCGACGTTGGTGGCCTTCGAGTCGTTGAAGTATTCCACTCCCGATATTGTGGCGACGTATTCGATCCTGTGCTCCACTCCCGCGAAGGTGCGGACTCCTTCCGCAATCGCCGCAGGCTCGGCTCCGGCGAGTCTCGCGGCAGCTGCCGCAGCCAGAACATTTTCAATATTGTGGCTCCCGCGGAGCCCAATCATTTTGCGCTCGAGTAATACCGATTCGGTGCCGTCGCACCGGAAAACAATTTCATCGCCGCGAAGATAGCACCCGCTCGCGACGCGTTTCTCCCGGCTGAACCAAAACACCCGCGGCTCAGCGGGCGCGCATTGCGGAGCAACGGCATCGTCCGCGTTGATGACGGCGGCATTTTCCGCGGTCTGATTTTCAAACATGCGCGCCTTCGCGGCGCCGTAGCCTTCCATCGATCCGTGGCGGTCCAGATGGTCCGGCGTGATGTTGAGCAGCACGGCAATGTCCGGACGGAACGCGGAAATCGATTCGAGCTGGAAGCTGCTGGCCTCCATCACCGTAAAGCTCGCGTCACTTGAAATGTCCACGCGCGAGATCAGCGGCGTGCCGATATTTCCCGCGACCTGCACCGGAAACCCCGCGGTTTCCAGGATGTGGCCAACGAGCGAAGTCGTTGTGGTCTTCCCGTTCGAGCCTGTGATGCAAATGAGCCGCCCGCGCAGAAACCGCCAGGCCAGTTCGATTTCGCTCCACACGGGTACCCCGATCGCACGAGCGGCGGCGAGCGCCGGCATCGTCGGCGGTACGCCGGGGCTCGGCACGATCAAGTCTTGCCTAACGAAAGTTTCCGGGCAGTGGCCGCCGAGTTCCAGAGTGACTCCGGCGGCGCGCAACTTCGCCGCGGCTTCCGCAATTTCCGGCTCGGGCCGCTCCTCGGAAGCGGTGACGCGCGCTCCCCGCTCCGCGCAGAAGAGCGCCGTGGCGATGCCGGTGCGGGCGAGTCCCACCACCAGCACCTGTTTGCCCGCGAGTTCGATTACCGGTTTCAATGGTTACCTCAATTTGAGCGTGGTCAGCGAAAACAGCGCGAATACCAATGCCACGATCCAAAATCGCACAATGGTTTTCGATTCGCTCCATCCCCCCAGCTCGAAATGATGGTGGAGCGGCGACATCCGGAAAATGCGTTTTCCAGTTAAGCGAAACGATAATACCTGCAAGATTACCGACAGCGCTTCCAGCACGAACACGCCGCCCACAAAAAACAGCAGGATCTCCTGCTTGATCGCGACCGCAACCATCCCGATCGAGCCGCCCAGCGCCAGAGAGCCGACGTCGCCCATGAACACTTCGGCGGGATGCGCGTTGTACCAAAGAAATCCGAGCGATGACCCGACGAGCGCCCCGCAAAAAACCGTAAGCTCGCCCACCTGGGGCAGATGCGGGATGTCCAGATACTCCGAGAACCGCGCGAAGCTCGTCACATACGTCAAAACAGTGAGCGCCCCCGCGGCGACGACCACGCAACCAATCGCCAGCCCGTCCAGACCGTCCGTCAGATTCACGGCGTTGGAAGAGCCGACGATAACCAGCGCCACAAAAATCAAAAACGGAAAATAGGAAAGCCACCAAAGATATTGTGAGGAAAGAAGAGAATGAATGACCAGGTCCGGGTGAAAATTCTTGAAAAATGGAACGCTCAGTTGCGTCGAGTACGTGCCGGTTGCCGTGAGAGAGAGCAGAGCGACGGCGAGCGCGCAACTCGCGATAATCTGCATGGAGAATTTGCGCTTGCCGGTCAATCCGAGGTTTCTCTTCTTCATCACTTTGCTGTAATCATCGATGAATCCGATGATCCCGAACACCAGCATGGTGAAAACAGCGAGCCATACGTAATCGTTTTCGAGATCGCCCCACAGCAACGTGGGTATGACCGTCGAGCCCACGATCAACACGCCGCCCATCGTCGGCGTTCCGGCCTTGGACTGATGGCTCTTCGGGCCTTCTTCCCGGATGAATTGTCCGATTTGCAGTTCGCTCAAGCGCCGGATCACCCAGGGACCGAGTACCAGAGTGATCATCAGAGCGGTCAGGCTGGCGAGCGCTGTCCGGACAGTGATGTAGCGGAACACGTTGAGCGCGTGAAAATACGGCTGGAGCACGTCGTAGAAAAGGTAGAGCAGCATCTCAGGCGCGCTCCTTGTGCGTGCCGCTCGCAACGGAAGCAGCCGGCTCGGCGCTCGCGCGCGCGAAGCGGGAATCGAGCGCTTCGACAATGCGTTCCATTTTCACGCCGCGCGAACCCTTCACCAGGAGAACGTCTCCCGGCTCCATCAAATTTCCCACGAGCGCGCCGGCCTCGGCGGACGAAGCGCAAAATTTCGCCCGTGCGGCTGGATGGCCGGCTTCGACGGCCCCGCGAACGAAATTTTCCGCGTCACCCTGCACGCCGATGATCCAGCCGAGTTTTCCGGTAGCCGCAGCCGCGCGCCCAGCCTCTCGATGTAGCTCGGCAGAAGCGGGACCCAGCTCCAACATTTCGCCGGCCGCGAGGAGGTGACGGCCCTCTGCGGGCGTGTTTGTAAGCAGCTCGACCATCGCCGCGAGTGCCACAGGATTCGAGTTGTAGCAATCATTGATCACGGTAAACCCCGCGTCGTACTGCAGGACGCGGCCGCGCATGCCGGTGGCCTCCAGTTTAGGAAAAATTTCCCCAGCCTCCGCGGCGCCCACGCCCCAGACACTCGCTGCGGCAAGCGCCCCCAGCGCATTTGAAATATTGTGGCGACCGGCAAGAGGCAGGCGCAGCCGCGCGCGGCCCTCCGGGCCCAGAAAATCAAATTCGCTGCCGTTCAAGCCGCGGTCCTGAATATTTTCTGCGCGGAAATCGGCGCGTTCGGCGACGCCGAATGTCACCACGCGCCCGGGGGCGATCCGCCCGAAACTCGCCACGCGCGCGTCATCGGCATTCAGCACGGCGACGCTCTCGCGCCCCGTGAGCCCTTCGATCAACTCGCGTTTGGCCACCGCAATTTCGTCCACCGAAGCGAAAAATTCCAGGTGCACCGGCGCCACGCGCGTGACGATGCCCACGTCCGGAAGCGCAATTTCCGCCAAACGCTTCAGTTCGCCCGCATGGGACATCCCCAATTCCACGACGGCGGCTTCGTCCGCTTCATCCAGCCGCAGCAATTGCAGCGGCAGCCCGTACTCGTTGTTCAGATTGCCTTCCGACTTCAGTACGCGGAACCTCGCGGCCAGCAGCGCCGCCAGAATTTCCTTTGTTGTGGTCTTTCCGGCCGACCCGGTAACGGCTGCCAGGCGCCGCCCCCATCGCGTTCGTACGGCCTGGGCGAGATCCTGAAGCGCGGCGAGCGTGTCCGGAACTGCAAGCAGCCTCGAACGGTATGGCTCGGCATATCCGGCCAGGCGGTCCTGCGCCACGACGCCCGCGAGCGCACCAGCTTCCAGGGCCGCCACGACATAACTGTGTCCATCGTGACGCGGTCCGTGTATCGCGACGAATAGCTCGCCGCGAGCCACGGTGCGAGAATTAATCGAGACACCGGCCAACCGGGCCAGGGGGTCGACGCCTCCGGGCGGCGTAACACCCAGAGCGCGAGCCACTTCTTCAACCGTCCACCGCATAGCGTCCTCAAGGGGCTGGGTTTCACTGGCCTGGGTTCACCCTTGGATCAGCGTCCCTTACGAACAGAGAGCAATTTCTGTGCCGCAGCATTGCACCTGCATCTATCACTTGTAGGGGCATCCGCCGCGGTCCGCCGCGGCGGATGCCCCTACGGCCAAACAGCATCAATCTCCGCTTATCAATCGCCGCCAAAACCGCGATGGCGCAGAACAGCTCGCGCAACCTCGCGGTCGTCAAACTCGATCGTGCGGTCGCGCAGGACTTGGTACGTTTCATGTCCTTTGCCCGCGAGGAGTACGATGTCGCCGGAACGCGCCTCATCGAGCGCCACCTCGATCGCCTTCTGCCGGTCCGGCTCGACGAATAGCTTCGCTTTGGTGCGCTGCACTCCAACAATGACGTCATTGATGATTAGCAGCGGATCTTCGCTCCTCGGATTGTCCGACGTCAGCACGACGATTTCGCTCGCACGGCCCGCCGCCTCTCCCATAAGAGGACGCTTGGAGCGGTCGCGATCCCCACCACAACCGAACAGCGTGATGATGCGGCCATCGGAATTCAGTTCCTTTGCAGTGACGAGCAGGTTGCGCAGCGCGTCATCGGTATGCGCGTAATCGACGACGACGAGGAAGGGCTGTCCCATTTCGATACGCTCGAAGCGGCCGGGCACGGCCGAAAGCTGCGTGACGCCCGTGGCGATGACTTCTTTGGGAAGAGCGAGTCCCACTCCGGCACCGACTGCGGCCAGGATGTTGTACACGTTGGGCCGCCCGACAAGTTTTGAGCGAATCTCGATCTTCCCTGCGGGAGTTTCGGCTGTGAACTCGATGCCATTCAGGGAAATCGCGGGTTTGCGAGTGGTGACGTCCGCGCCGGGTTCCAGACCGTAAGTCAGCGTCCGCGAAGCCAGGCCCGCAAGCTTTTGCCCATATTCGTCATCGCGGTTAATCACGCCTGTGGCCGGGGCCGCGGCGCCCGTGCCTTCAAACAAGCGGCGCTTGGCCGCGAAGTACTCCTCGAAAGTTTTATGATAATCTAGATGGTCACGTGTCAGATTAGTGAAAATCGCCACCGCGAACGGGCACCCCCACAAACGGTCCATCGCCAGCGCGTGCGAACTGGCTTCGAGCACCGCGTGCGTGCCTCCCGCGCGAACAATTGCGGCCAGGTATTTCTGAAGATCGAGCGATTCGGGCGTAGTGTTTGGCGCAGGGAGAGGCTCACGGACCAGCCGGTAGCCGATCGTGCCCAAGAGGCCCACTTCGCAGCCCGCCGCGCGCAAGATCGAATCCACCAAATAGGAAGTCGTGGTTTTTCCGTTCGTCCCCGTCACTCCAATGAGCTTCAGCACTTCCGCGGGACGCACATAATAATTGGCTGCGGAGATCGCCAGCGCCTTGCGCGCATCCGCAACTTGTATCCACGGAAATTCCGCCGGAAGCGTGCCGGGGTTCGCCTGCTCGCTGAGGATGGCGACAGCTCCGCGTGCGACGGCGTCAGTCACGAATTTGTTGCCGTCGGTTTTTTCTCCGCGAATCGCGGCGAACAATGTCCCAGGTTTCACCAGCCGGCTGTCATAGGCAAGTTCCAAGATTTCCAGGTCGCTGTGTACAACCGCCGCACGCGTATCGATGCCTCGCAACAGCTTCGCCAGACGTACGGAGGCACTCGCTGTTCCGGCTGGTGTCATGATGTGCGCTTCGCTTTCTCCATTGTCCGCCACAGATCCCGCCTTCAGTGTCACTTTACTTTCCCCCGGGCCGCCGCTGACAACAGAGAGGCGTCGCGAGCAAATTGCACGGTGATCCGGCTCCCGCGGCGAATCATGGCTCCTGGGTCCGGAGATTGTTCTGTCGCGATACCCGTCCCGACCAAAACGGGAGTCAGCCCCATTTTCAGGCACTCTTCGGTCACGTCGCGCACGGTTTTTCCCAGGAGTTGCGGCGCGGGAATTCCGCCGCCTTCCGCAAACTCCACCGTCGGCGCCGAGACAGCAGGGGCGGAATGCGGAAGTGTGGGAGCAGGTTCATCCGCCGCAGCGTCCGTTGACATCTGCACAGGATCGAAATCGCTCACATCCGTAAAATTATCATCTTTCTCATGCGCGGCTTGCGCCCGGCTTGCCCGAAGTGTTTCCGCAGCAACAGGAACGTCGCGCGGCACCTCCAGGTACGCGAGCACCTGCTGCGCGACTCGCTTGAAAACAGGCGCGGCCACCGAGCCGCCTTCGTGCGCCCCCACCGGTGAATCCAGCTGCACGAGAATCGCGATGGCCGGCGTGTTGATTGGCGCGAAGCCCACGAACGAGGCGATTAAATCGTGCGTGGAGTAGCGGCCCGTGTCCGGATCATATTTCTGCGCGGTTCCGGTTTTTCCCGCCGAAGTGTAGCCTTCCAGTTTAGCGCGCTTACCCGTGCCGCCCAGCACGACGCCTTCGAGCATGCGGCGCATGGACGCCGCCGTCGTTTCCTGGATGACGCGGCGCGCTGGTGGCTCCTGAGGCTCGGTGATCTGGTTGCCATGGCGCTGTTCGCGGACGATATGCGGCCTTACGATCAGCCCGCCATTGGCCATGGCCGACACCGCCGTAATCATCTGCAACGGCGTCACACCGATTTCCTGGCCCATGGAAATCGAACCGACCGAAACAGGCGTCCAGTTTTCGATGCGCCGAAGTTTTCCGCGGCTTTCGCCAGGCAAGTCCACGCCGGTGGGCTGCCCAAAACCGAAGGCGCGGATGTAGTCATAAAATTTTGGCGCCCCAAGGCGCAAACCGACTTTAATCGCGCCGACGTCACTCGAGTATTGGAGAATCTGGGAAACGGTGAGCAAACCGTACGCCTTGTGATCGCGAATGCGGTGCCCGGCGATATAGATCGCGCCATTCTGGCAATCGACGACTTCATCCGGATTCGTGACGCCCTGGTCGATGGCCGCGGAAAGCGTAACAATTTTGAACACGGAGCCGGGCTCGTACAACGAGCTCGCCGCGCGATCCACGCGCGATTCGGGAAGGCTGTCCTTCGCCGCATTGGGATTGAACGTCGGCCAGTTCGCGACGGCCAGCAGTTCGCCGGAATTCGGATTTTCCACGATGATGGTCCCGGACTTTGCCTGGGTATCCTGAATCGCCTGCGCCAGTTCTTTCTCCGCGATGTACTGAATTTTTTCGTCGAGCGTGAGCACGACGCTCGTGCCGGTGTCCGGCGCCTTGTCACTCGAGTCGTACCAGCGGCGATGCGCATCGGTCAGGATCATCATTTTGCCCGGCTTGCTGCGAATGCTGTCGTCGAGCGAGTACTCGATGCCTCCCAGCCCTTTCTCGTCAATGTCCACGTAACCGAGCACGTGCGCGGCGAGCTCACGTTTCGGATAGAACCGCCCGCCTTCCCGCTGGAAGTAAATCCCGCGCAGGTTCATCGCGGCAATGCGGTTCGCTTTTTCGGGGGGCAGTTTTCGCGCAATCCAAGCAAACGAATGCGAACTGGCAATCCGCGTGGCGATGTCGTCGGAGGGAATGTCCAGTACTTTGCCAATCAAGCGCGCCACCATATCGGGATCGGCAATTTCCGAGGGCACGGCAAAGGCCGAATCCACGGGCACGCTCATCGCCAGCGGATGCATATTGCGGTCAAAAATTTCGGCGCGGCTCGCCCCGACGTCCACAATGAGCCGTTGCTGGTGCTGTGCGCGGGAATAATATTCGCTGTAGCGGAACAGTTGCAGGTAGGCCAGCCGTCCAAACACCGCCCCGGTCCACATCGCCGCGAGGGCAGCTACAATGATGATCCGGGTCCGGGGACTGCGAAGATCCATAATTTCGCCGGGAACTCCGGGCCGAACAGTCGTGAGGCTCGGGCACGTCCGTCTGGCCGGGCGGCTCCGGTTTACCTTTCCGATCGTTTCAAGCCGGGGGCGGCGGGAAATAATGCCGCCACAAGAAGTTTTATTGTTGCGCTGCCTGTGCGTTTGCCGGGCGCGCCTCCGCCATGACTGCGTTCGGCGGCAAATCCATCGGGGACACTTGTCCGGGTACGGGAGCGGTCAGGCCCAGTTGCCGCCGTGCAATCATGTCGATGCGTTCCGGCGCGCGCAATCCCGCAATTTCCAATTTGAGTTCCTGGTTGAGTTCCGTGGTCTGGGCGCGCTCGCTGCGCAACGATTCGAGTTGGTAGCGGAGCTGGATCGTCTCGAAATGCTGCCAGGCGTAAAGGAAGGCGCCCAGGGCGATCAATCCTCCGAGCGAAACAACGCGCGCGCATTCGCGCATGTGGTGGGGCGCCACGAGACGCACCAGGCGCGAATTATCAATCTGTTTGATGGTAAAGAACTCGGTCATCTCAGCCACGCTTCCTCTTGCGGCATCCCGTGCTGGTCGGGATCGATCTTTTCGGCTGCGCGCATCTTCACGCTGCGCGCGCGCGGATTGGCCGCGATCTCCGCGTCCGAAGCTTGAATCACTTTCTTGGTAAGAATCTTCATCACGCCCTCATGCGCGAGCCGCTGAAAGCACTGCTTGACCGGACGGTCCTCGAGCGAGTGATAGCTGAGCATCACCCACCGGCCTCCTGGAGATAGTGTGGCAGGAACCCTAGAAAGAAACTGCCCGAGTTCCTCCATCTCTCGATTCACCGCAATCCGCAGCGCCAGAAACGTTTTTGTCGCGGGATGCAGCTTCTGCCTTCCCCTAGCGTTTCGGGCCCCTGCCACAACCGTTGCCAGGTGTTCGGTGTCCCGTATGGGACGCGCGCGAACGATGGTCCTGGCGATTCTGCGTGAATCCCGCTCTTCCGCAAGCTGATAGAGCAGGTCGGCGAGTGCTTTCTCGTCCGCGGTGTTCACAATGTCTGAAGCCGTTTCTTCCGTCTCGCGGTCCATGCGCATGTCGAGCGGGCCTGGCGCGCGAAACGAAAATCCGCGCTCGCCTAAATCCAGCTGCATGCTCGATACGCCCAGATCCGCCAGCACGCCATCAGCGGGTGGGAGCCCTCGCTCCGCGAAAACCTCGCCGATTTGTGAAAAGTTAACGTGCACCAAAGTCACTTTGTCTCCGAACTCTGCAAGCCTGCCGCGCGCGATTTCCAGCGCCTGCGCGTCCCGATCCATGCCGACCAGCCGTCCACCGGCGCCAAGCCGCCGTAGAATTTCGATTGCGTGTCCCCCAAGCCCAACGGTGGCATCGACATAAAACCCGCCCGGCTTGATTGCCAGCCAGTCCATCGTCTCTTCGACGAGCACTGGCTTGTGCTCTACGTTCAAACTAGATGCCCAGTTCGTCCAGTATCTTCAGGTCGTCGTCCGTGATCGGGCTCTTCTTCAAGTTCTCCAGCGATCGGCCGTGATTCCAAACTTCCAGATACGTCAAGTGCCCCATCACGTCCACATCGCCCTTCATCTGCGCCGCTTCCCGAAGCACCGGCGGAATCAGGATCCTTCCCTGGTTATCGACTTCCACCGCCTGGCCGTAATAGTTCGTCCAGGTCAGGAACTTCTGCTTGGTACGGTTGTGCGAAGAGAGCCTCGCCAGCTTGCTCTCCAATTCCTCCCAGATTTTCATCGGGAAGATCCGGGCGTAATCACCGGTTTCGCTCGTGACGTAGAACTGCTCGCCAAATCCCTTGAGCTCTTCCAGAAAGGCCGCGGGTATTTTGAGACGGCCCTTCTCGTCCACTCTTGCCGGTATGTTTCCCCTTAGCATGTAGTCGTCGGCCCAAAGTACTTGTCGAGCGTTCGCCCCTCACTTGTAGTCCCCTTTAGTCCGTCACAGCCCCATCCACTTCGCCACTGCGTTTCACTTGCTACCACTTTCTCCCACTTTGTGCCACGATTCTAGTCAGGATCGAAAACTTGTCAAGGGAAAATGCGAGGGATTGAAAATTTAATTGTGGATATAGGGGAGACTTGTGGTGAGATTTTGAAAAACCACTACAGGTAGTGTAGATGGGGAAATTTCTAGCTAGGATTAGAGCGGCATTTTCCTGGCCGCACCGGCAAAATTGTTGCCTATCAGTTACGGTGACACGGTTCCTTAGGCTGCTTCGCGGGGACAATGCGCATTTCCCGTGAATTTGCCGTCGCGCCCGGCTTGCGCCTTCTTACAATCCTGGCGGATCGGCGGCCATGCCGACGTGCAGGTGGGCGAGTTGTCCGAGCATTTCACGATCTTCGGGATTCAATCCCTCGACGAATGCGGGATCGTTGAGCTTGGCCAGACGGTCCGTTTCGCTCATGTTGCGTAGCGAGTGCAGGCGTTGCAGGATGGCCTGGCGCCGCGCCGGTGGCATTTGCTGCCAGCGAGGAAGCAACGACTGCCGGACATTTCTCTGCTGCTCTGGAGTCATCTGCTCCCACACGCTTTGCCGGTCGCGCAACGCCTGCTGCTGATCGGGAGTCAGTCGGTTCCAGGCCTGGAGGCGCTGGCGAAGCTGCGCCTGCTGCTCCGGCGGCAGACTCAGGAAACGCTGGTTGTTCCGCAGGAACTGTTCCTGCCGGCGCGGAGGCATGTCCTGAAGCCTCTCGATGGCCTTTGGGGGCAAGTTGTTTGGATTTCCCCCGGGAGGAAGGGCGTTAGGCAGCCTGGGCCGCACTTGCGGCCGCGGCGCCTGGCGCGGTGGTTCGCCCTCTTGTTGAGGGGCCTCGTTGGATCTTTGCCCATACGCGGAGCCACACATGAGTCCTGCCGCCAGCCAGGCTGCCAAAACGGCCCCGAATTGGAATCTCCGCTTCATTACCTGGTTTCTTTTGTCCCTTCGTCTGCTGACGCAGCCGGAGAAACTGGGAGTTCGGAAAGCGCGTCAAATTTCGAGACTACGTCATAATTCTCGAGCACCGACAAATCCCGGATCATGCCAAAATCCGATTCCGCCGTAACCTTGCTCGCCTGGATCGCCTGGCTTACCACCGTCGAATTCGTTGTAACGCGGGGCGCTGAAGATAGCCAGACCGACATGGCGACGAGTGCTGTAACCGCAAAGGCGAGCCTCGGCGACGGCATCCAATCCCAGAAGTTGCGGCGCGCGGGTTCGGCGGCAATGCGCGCGCGCAACGATGCATCAAACGCCGGCGATGGAGAAATGGCCGGAAGATCGTCGAGCGCGCTCCAGAGCGCGCGGAACTCCTCGGCGCGCAAGCGGCAGGAAGCGCAGCCAGACAGATGTTCCTCGACGGCGTGGCGCTCGGCAGGCCGGGCGCGTCCATCAAGGTATTCGACTAATTTGCTTTCGAGTGCAGCACATTGTTTCTCATTGCTGTCTTTGCCAAACATATGACCCTCACTTCCTCACCATACTTCCAATCAGGCAGGCGTCAAGTGCAGCCCACACCCGTTATCATGCGGGCTGTTCGCCGCGGCGAACTGGCACTCGCTCCACCCTCACCGTAGGGCTCACGAGTGGCGCCAGCTCGACCCGCAACGTTTCATAAGCTCTGAAAAGCAGCGATTTTAGCGCGCTTTCCGAACATTCCAGTACGCGCGCAATCTCGTCGTAATCCAGTTCCTGATACTTGTGCAGCAACACGGCTGCCCGCTGTTTTTCGGGCAGCGCGTGAATCGCTTTCATAATCAATTCCGCGCGGCAGCGCGCAACGAGCTCCTGTTCGACGCTTGGCGCGCGGTCGGGAACTTCCAGCCCGGGCTGCTCGTTCTCACCTGTGTCCACCGACTGGTCCATGGAAATTTCCATCTGGCGGTGCCGGTTGTCGCGCACGGAGTTGAGCGCCAGATTCGTAGCGATGCGGAACATCCAGGTGGTGAACTTGGCGCTCGGGGCATATTCCTGTCGAGCGCGGTAGACGCGGAGAAACACTTCCTGGGCCAGGTCTTCCGCAACGGCCGTATCGCGGACCATCCGGTAAAGGAAATTGACCAGGGGAGTCCTGTACTTGCGGAGCAAAAGCTCAAAGGACTGTTCGTCCCCGGCTTTCACGTCCAGCATCAATTGGACGTCGGTCCTTGCCATGGCCTCCACACTCTATACAACCCGTGCGGTGTCTAAAAGTTGCGGGAAATGCAAGACCTCCCGGCCACTGTTCGCGTGGTCGAAATTACGAGCGATTGTACACGATTTGGACGAACACGGAACAGCATTCCAATTGGCACGTGCCCTGTGGATAACTGAATCTAAAGGATATATTCGCGCGACGGCGGGCGTCGGCACAGCACTTCCCTGCTCGCGGCGGACGTCAAGCACCCAATTCCTTGCATGCTGGTCAAGATGTACGGCAATGATCGGCAGACAGAAGCACGCTACAGCCCGGCGGAGTGTATCGGATGCAAAGAGATTGGGGTTACGGGCCGTCCCGATCCGAAACACATCTCGACTAGCCACGTTCGCCGGCAGAACCTAACAACGCGAATGGGGATGCGGCGATTCACCCGACTAACGAACGGATTCTCTAAGAAGATCGACAATCACTTTTGGGCAATCGCGCTTCACTACATGCACTATAATTTCTGCCGGGTTCACAAGACTTTGCGGGTTACACCAGCGATGGAAGCGGGAATCTCAGATTACGTGTGGACCGTTGGGGAAATTACCTCTTTGCCAGACAAAAGTGCTACCATAGCCGCCTAAATAATACCCCTGAGTCCCCCTCGGGCGTGATTGGCTCTACCCGTGCAACTTAATCCCGTGGAAGCACTCTACCACGGGAGAGCATAGGTGTCCTCTAAGAAACTTCTAATTATGGCGAGCCGTCCGCAACCGTCACCAGATAATGTGCCGCCACAAGGCGAAGGATTGCCTCTCGCTCCCGAGAGTCCAATTCCGCCAATCGACATCCGTGCGGTGTTCACGGCCCTTGATCTGTATAGAAGTCTGGGAAGATTGGAGAAGGCGGTCCAGGTTTTAGAAGATGCACGTAAGACTTATGACGAAAGAATACTGCAATTGATCGAAAGAACGACTAGGACTGAATCCGCCCTTCCCGTTTTGAGAGATACGATTGACCGCCACAACGCGGATTTGAGAAATACGATCGACCGCCACGCTACGGACCTAAACGGATTAGGGAGAGTTGCCCATACCGCAGATAAATTTGTCAGGATCGGCTACGCCATTCTCGCAATCATCGGTGGGCCCATACTCCTTTACCTCTACCATCATGTGACCCTAGTTTTTTCAAAATGAGTCACTACCATTCCTTGCCTTAGCTCGAATAGAGCCAGCGTGCCAGATCGAGATTGTGGTTGAAATAATCGGCGGGAGGCGCGTTTTTCGCGTTGTAGACGAACAGGGGAACATCGAGTTCGTGCAATGAACCGTGCGAGCGGAGCCCGGGGAAACTTTCCTTCTCGTCGTCAAGTTCACCAAACACGGTATCTTTGTCGCCGAGCACTACAAGGTTGCCGATCCGGGAGGCCATCAACTTGAATTCTCGCGCGGCATCTTCGCGAGTAAGAATCCGCTCGACTCCTTTCACGCCGGACAGAATATCTCGAACCCGCGCGGCGTCTTGCTGATCCTTGAGATAGACGTAGGCTGCTCCGCTGCAGCCTCGGTGATGCTTCATGTAGCGGTCGCGTCCGGTGGAGACGGCTTTTCGGATCGGGACGCCTTTTCCAGCACAGACTTGCTCGAGGTCCCAGCACAGACTTTTGGCATTCATTCCATGGTCGGCAGTTGCAAGGAATGCGGCGTCGGGCGCTGCTTTCATGGCTTGGCCAAAAAGATCGTCCAGGCGGGCAAGATGTTCTTTCGATTCGGGCGCCTCCGGAGCCCACATGTGCATTGGATAATCCGTGGTGTGAACGTAAAGGACGCCAATGTCCGGGCGGGTTTTGAGGATGTTGATGGCGGCTGCCATCAACCAATAATTAATTTCAGCGCTGTAAATGACCGGAGCGGGGCCGAGTATCTTGACCCACTCGGGGGTCGGGTTTTCCGCGGTCAGCACAATTTCCGCGCCGCGCAAAAGGAGAGTCGCCGTCTTCGCCTTGCTGGAAAGCAGCGCGGACTTCACGCCTTGCCGGCCGGCGCGCTCAAACAGCGTGGGAGCGAGCACGAGGTCGGCGGACTCCACATAAAGCTCTTCCCCGCTCTTCTCGTCGAAATAGGAATTCGCAACAATGCCATGCGTTTCAGGCCAAACCCCGCAGCAAATCGAGGCGTTGTTCACATTGGTCACCGAAGGCATCACTCCCGTCACTTGTTTATAGATTCCGTCGCGCTTCCATTGACCGAGGACAGGCATCTTGCTCTCGGCGAGGTAGCGCGGATCGAAACCGTCAAACATGATCACAACAACGCGTTGTTGGGAACTTGTTTTGCCTTGGCTCATTGCCAGGTTCCCTAACGCCGCGGATGCCGCGGCGACTGTTCCATACTTAAGCAGGGTTCGGCGGCTAGCAAGATTGCTCATTAATTCCCCCAAATTCCGATTGCAAGATTGATTTCAGGGCTGAACGGAACCATACATCCGACGCGCTCGGAATTCAATCTTTGGTAGCACAGACTTCAGTCTGTGGGGGTTAGGCCTTGCAAGAACTAAACCCCACAGACTGAAGTCTGTGCTGCTGGTTCAGGCGTGAAACAATTTCGCGAGCAGCAACATCAGCGAGACGCCGAGGAAAACGAGCAGCGCCATGCGCGTGTCAGGCTCGCGGTTGACTTCTGGAATCAAGTCGGTCGCGGCGACATATAGAGTGACTCCCGCCGAAATCGGCAGCGCATAGCCAACCTCTGAATGCAGCAAACCCATCAGGAGAACGCCGGCAACCGTTGCGACGCCCAGCCAGATCGCGGCAAGGAGCGCCGTGCGGCGGCTTTGTCCGCTGGCGAGCATCAGCGAAGCGACGGTAAAACCTTCCGGGATCTTGTGCAAGAAAATCGCCAGAAAAATTACGCCGCCCAGCCACCCGGAAACCAGAAACCCGGAGGCAATCGCCACGCCGTCAAAAAATGTGTGGATGGAGAGCCCGAGCAATGCGGAAATCCCGGCGTGGTGCGGCACAAAATGCTCGACGTGCGTTTCTTCTCCGAAATGGAAATGCGGCGCGAGGGTGTGCTCAAAAAAATGAACGATGAAATATCCGACCAGCACGAGGAAATACGCGAGGCTTCCCGTCAAGGCCACCGACTCGGGAAGAATCTCGAGAATGGCCGCGGCCAGCATGAAGCCCGCGCCGAGCGCGAGAAAATATTTCAGGTATTGGCGCGACCATTCGCGGTGCAGGATGAAAAGTCCGCCGAGAATATTGGCCGCGGCGGCCGTCAGACCGAGCAGCAGCGCAAGAATCATGCGGGAGGCGGGGACGTTAATGGATGGAGCTGCGAACATCGTCAGCCGCTATGGCGGAACAGAATGACGTCGCCTTCCTGGACGATGTATTCCTTCCCTTCGAGGCGCACCTGCCCGCGTTCGCGCGCCACAGGAAGGCTCCCCGCGGCCAGCAGGTCTTCGCAGCGCACGACCTCGGCGCGAATAAAGCCGCGCTCGATGTCGGAGTGGATTGCGCCCGCGGCCTTTTGCGCGTTCATGCCGCGCTTGATGGTCCAGGCGCGAACTTCGGGTTCGCCCGCGGTGAAAAACGAAGTCAGGCCGAGAAGCTGGTACGTCGCCTGAATGATGCGATCGAGGCCCGAAGATTTGAGCCCGTACGCCGCAAGCATTTCGGCGCCTTCCGCCGGCTCGAGCTCGGCCAGTTCGGCCTCGATGCGCCCGCAAATGGAGAGCACGACAGTATTGGGGCGGCCTACAAGCTTCGATAACTTGTGGCGTTCGACGGCAGTGTCCAGCTCGGCGACTTCGCTGTCGCCGAGATTCAAAACGTACAACATGGGCCGCTGCGAGAGGAATTTGTAACCGTTGATCGTCTTCCGTTCTTCCGGATTGAATTCCAGTTCGCGCAGCGGCTTTTCCGATTCGATGGCCGCTTTGCAGCGGTTCAGCAACACCAGCTCTTGCTCGAGAATCGGCTCCTTCTTTTTCTTCAGGTCTTTTTCCACGCGCTCGATGCGCCGCTCGATCTGATCGAGATCGGAGAGCATCAGCTCCAGATCGAGCACCTCCGCATCGCGCAATGGATCGATCGAACCAGCCGAATGAGCCACGGCGGGATCGTCGAAGACTCGCAAGACGTGCGCGAGGGCGTCCACTTCGCGCAGCGGCGCGAGCACGGCGGAGTCCTTGGCGCGATCTTTCACCATGCCGCCGACATCGACGTACTCGACGGTCGCGTAGGTGATCTTTTTCGGATTATAAAGCTTGGCTAACTGCTCGAGCCGAGGCTCCGGCACGCGCGCCACGCCGACATGCGTGGCCGCGCGCGCCGCTTTCTCGTCCAGTCGCGCGCGCGTCAGAATTTTGAACAGGGTTGTCTTGCCAACCTGCGGAAGCCCGATGATCCCAGTTTGCATAGGCTGCAAATCGTAGCATACCCATGCGCGCCGCGCCTTACGGCGCAGGTTCCACTTTTTGTGATATCACCAGCTCCCGACCTGCCTAAATTTGGCGGAATGATTTTTTTTGTCCCCTGGAGTACTCATCAAAATGTAAATAAAGGCCCCTTCCTGGTCGGCCGTATAGGTTTTCCCAGACTCCATCACAGGGCAGATGTCCCCACGTTGGACGCATTCATACACTACCTTCTTACCGTTTATTTGGGTGAACATGAGGTCGGTGTAAGTGAAAATACCGCCCGAGGATGAGCCGTGGATTTTTGTTTTTGACGTGACGACTTGAAGCGTTGTGGTCCCTCTCTCTTTCGGCGTTGCAAAAGCAGTAAGTGGGATGAGAACCAAGAAGGCGATTTTTGCAGTCGTTTTTAGCTTTGGTGATTTCTCTCCATGAAGAAAGTTAGGTGCTCGTTTGGGGTTTTTACTTTTCCTTTCCCTAAGAAGTGCGGATCCCGGTAACTGAAGCGACATCGTTGATAGTATTTGCTGCTACGAATGGTATGAGAAAAACGCGACGGCGCCCGGTGAATTTCAAGGTTGGCTCCTCAAGATTGCTCGCGCGCCGCGTGGGCGGTTGTACCGGCGTCTCACAAAACCAGGGAATCTCTCCCCTTAAATACAGTCGGCAAAATGGGAGAGGACTTGAGTGGGGAAATTTTGCGGCGCATGAGCGAGGTGGAAATTTTGGAGAGGCTCACGCAGGTGCGGGGTGTTGATCGAGGTCGAAAGTAAAACCGATTTCTCCAGCCTTACCGTTCTTCCGGTTTCTTAGCGCCGTTGAGAAGGGTATCCAAATCTGTACCAATCTGCGTTTGGCTGCTGCCGATCTCGACGTCTCCATTAAAGTAGGCGCCCTCTTCAATCACGATCCGGCCGGTGCTCAGGTCGCCCACGATGGAGGCGCTTTTCATAACTTCGATCCGGTCGCAAGCCCTGATATCCCCATTCACTTCGCCGGAAATCACTGCTTCACGGGCCACAATGTCGGCATTCACATGTGCTCCGGGCCCCACCGTAAGCCGAAAACCCCCAATGGAAACCAATCCCTCCACCTTGCCGTCCAGCTGGAGGTCTTCGTTTCCGCTAATTTCCCCTTTAATCTGCAGACCGGGTCCAAGATAGGAGGTAGCGCGTCTCGTTGAAGTTGGAGCGCTTGGAGATACGGACGGGCCACGCTGTAAATCTTTGTTGGTCTGCATCACACTTTTCCTTTGTTGGTTCTAAAATGAATCGTCATAAAAAATGTAATCCCAGAATAAGTAGCCGATCCCACTGAGGCAAGGAAGGGTTTCTATCCGGGTGCCAGTTCTGCACTCCTGCCACGGCCGCATTGCGATCTGAGAACTCCACGGGGCTCGGCCAAGGTTGGCCCCGCAGCCTCACCCCATCGCACTATGGCATTTCTTGCATCGGAACAACTGTCGTCCCATCACGGGTAAATTCGAATTGCAGGGTCCAGCTACTCAGGACGCCTCGGCCGCCCACCTTTGGCGCCTTGAATTTCCAATCCTGCGCAGATTCCAGAGCCGCACGTGCGAAGTATTTGCTCGGTCCACGCGATTCGAGTTCCGCGTCTTCCACGTTTCCTGACCGGTCGACATTCACTTTGACGCTGACTCTCACCGTGCCTCGAATGGAATTCCGCGCGGACTGGAGCACTTCAGGCGTGACCTGATGAGCGACTTCGCCGCGAACAAGGGAGGCCACCGGAAATCTCGCGACTGTGTTTGTTTCCTCTTGATGCATCGTTTCGGGATGAATCAAGGCAGGCATTGGAACAGGAGCTTTGGAAGTCTGCTCTTCCTCATCAACGGCCGGCCTGTACGGCTTGGTGGCGCGCCCCTCCGGCGACGGCGCGGCCTGTTTCGGTGCAGGTGGTGCGAGCGGCTGTTCGGCCGTGGCGGCGGGAATTTGTGGAGCATCTGCGTGGCGGCGCAAGAGTTTCGGCCCTGCCAGAACTGCGGCTAACACCAGCGCGGATCCGACTGCGATGGGCGCCGTGTAGCTACGGCGCCTCGCAAGGGGTTTTGACGCCGGGGCGATGGGCTGAGCCGGAGGTAACGGAGTCCGGACGCCGGGCGGGATAGTTTGGGTTTGGGGGATTGGAGTGCGCCCTTCCAATCGGGCGCCGATTTGGGCAACCGTCCATCGGCTCGGAGGGTGAAAGACCAGACAGTGGCTCGCAATATCGAGAAAAGGCTCCTGCAGCGACCCTGGGAGCAGCGGATCCTGGTGTTCCGCCGTTCGTGTAACGGGCAGATTTTGTGTCAGCGTCTCGACTAAGGTCATTCCCAGTGACCAAACGTCACCCGCAGGCGACTTCGGTTGAGGCGTTGGGAGAATGCCCCGGACATTTTCGGGTGCGTCGTATGCGTCCTGATCGCCGGGACCGTCAAGTGATTCCCCCGCGCGGCGCAGGCCGTCGCTGGACACCTTCAGTAGTTCGCCGCTGGCCATGATGTTGGCCGGTTTGATGTGGCCTTGCACGAAACCTTTGCTGTGAAGGTAGGCGAGGACGTCCAGGACTGATTCAAGCATCTCCCGAGCCTCGGCAGGCGTGAGCGCGCGGCCGGGAAGAACTTGCGCAAGGTTTTCCTCGGCACACTCCATTACGACATAGACAAGCGGCACGCCGCCAAGCACCGAGCGCCCCATTTCATAAAGGGGAAGCAGGTGAGGATGGGAAAGCTCGGCTGCCATTTGCCAGCGCGAGAGTTGGATTTCGCCATTTTCTGGATCCGCAGGAATAAGTTTGATCGCAGCTTTTACAAGACGTTCACCCTCATGGCGTTCTGTGAGGAATACCGCGCAGTGTTCGGATCCGCCCAGGTATCGAAGCAGCGCGAACTTCCCTTCGAAGATTTGACCTTCCCATTGTTTCCATGTGTTGGACATAATTCGACCTTGTCAAAGGGTAGGCCGGGGGGTGATGGCCATTGTATCCAAGTACTCAGTCCAAGGGGTCAAGCGAATGCGAGCGAAGTGCCCATGAGGATAAGTCAGCTACAGTGCGCAGAACTAGCGCTTCGCCAGGTCCCGATAACGGATTTGTCGAAACGTGGCCTTCGCCCCGCACTTGACGTTACTGCACCTCGCTCATATGCTTCGTCCTCCAACGTGGCAAAGACACACTATCCCGTTGACGCAGACCAGGTGATGCGCGACCTCTGCCGCGCGGACCGGCATCTGGCGCGCGTGATCCGCAAGGTTGGCTCTTTCCCCACGAAGAAGCAAAAGCCGCAGCCGCCATTTGAGAGCTTGCTTCGGGCCATCGTTTATCAGCAGCTCGCAGGCAAGGCGGCGGCAACGATTTTCGGGCGGGTGAACGCGCTGGGCTCGGACGGCAACTGCCCTTCTCCTGAAGAAATACTTCGCGCCACCAAGGCGAAATTGCGCCGCGCCGGGCTGTCGCGTCAAAAGATCGCGGCGGTGAAGGATCTCGCCAAGAAAACCATTGACGGGACGGTTCCGCCGCTGGCCACGATTCGCCGGATGAGCGAGGAAGAAATTCTGGAGCGGCTCACGCAGGTGCGAGGGATTGGCGAATGGTCCGTGCAGATGTTCCTGATGTTTCAGCTAGGCCGTCCCGACGTTCTGCCCATTAAAGACTACGGAATTCGCAAAGGATTTCAGCATGTCTACGGGCTCGAGGAGGAGCCCAAGCCGCAAGCGATCCTCGAACACGGCGAGCGCTGGCGGCCTTACCGCTCGATTGCGTCCTGGTATTTGTGGCGCGCTGTGGATCAGAAAAAGGCGAAGAAGAAGTAGTAGGACGGGCTTCAGCCTGTCTGCTTTTCTTATGCGAAGCCCAACACAAAACCCGACAGGCTGAAGCCCGTCCTACTATTTCTCGCGCGCGGTTAGAAACAACGCGGCGAGGCCGGAGAAAAGTACGGCGCTTTCCAGCCACACGGAATACTGGTGCAGACGATCGAAGGACACTCGCAGCGGATTACCCGCCGGCGTCGCATCGACGGAGCCCATCTGCCCTCGGAGCACATCCATACGCGCGATGACGCCGTATTGCGAGGCCATCGTGCACAGAATCATGACAAACACAAGCAGTGCGGCGGGACTCACGAGCGATGCGACGGATTTTTCCAGCGCTGCCGTCGCAATGAGATAAACGCAGCCGGCCACAATCCCCAGAATATGCAGCCGGGCCAGTGAATAGCCAACGACCACACCGGCCAAATCCTTGGTTGGCATCACGGAAAAAATGCCCGCCGTGAGTAAAATGAAGTAGACGATGCCGCCCAGCCAGCAGCCCAACGATAGATACTGAAGAAATCGCAGTGTTGACGCCACGTTATATTCCTTTGCTCGCGCCTTGAACGGATCCCCGCGCCCAGAGTATCACACCGCGCATGCCAGGCACTCGCGGGCGAAGCCCGTAGCACAGACTTCAGTCTGTGGGGTTTGGGACTTGGTGGCACGAACCTCCACAGACCGAAGTCTGCGCTACTCAAAAACTTTTTAAGCACAGCGTGGCAGGCAAACGCTAAGATATTCGAGGAAATGATGGCAACATGGAAGTGCGTGGGCAATGGTGGGCGATCAAGGACTTGAACCTTGGACCTCTCCCGTGTGAGGGGAGCGCTCTAACCACTGAGCTAATCGCCCACAAGGCACGCTTCGTTTGTAGCAGAAGCGATAGGGATTTTCAACCCAATGACCACGGCGGCGGCAAACCAGATTGCGCAGTTACAGGCATCGATTGCGAGCGTGATTCGCGGCAAGGACGAAGTGATCCGCCTTGCTCTTGTGGCCCTGCTGGCCAAAGGCCACTTGCTGATTGAGGACGTCCCCGGAGTGGGCAAGACGACCCTCGCCCAGGCCCTCGCGAATTCCTTTCACTGTTCGTTCCAGCGGATCCAGTTCACTTCGGACCTGCTTCCTTCGGACGTGGTGGGCACCAGCGTGTTCAATCAGATCGAGCAGCGGTTTGATTTCAAGCCCGGCCCGATTTTCGCCAACATCATCCTGGCCGACGAAATCAACCGCACCACGCCGAAGACGCAGTCGGCGCTGCTCGAAGCCATGAATGAAGCGCAGGTGACCGTGGACAACCACACCTACAAACTCCCGCAGCCGTTCATGGTGCTGGCCACGCAGAACCCCGTCGAACACCACGGAACCTATCCGCTTCCGGAATCGCAGCTGGACCGATTCCTGCTGCGCATTGGCATGGGATATCCGTCTCGCGATTTCGAGCGCGAAATCATGCAGCAACATGCCAGCGGACGCAACGCGGCTGCCGAAGTCACCCCCGTGATGGAAGCGGAGGAAGTCGAATTGATGCAGCGCGCCGTCGAGAAAGTGCGCGTGGACGACAGCCTGCGGGACTATGCCCTCGACATTGTCGAACGAACCCGGCATTCCGAGCAGCTCACGCTCGGCGTGAGCCCGCGCGGATTGCTGATGTTGCAGCGCGCGGCGCAGGCGCGGGCGTTTCTGGAAGCGCGCGACTACTGCACGCCGGACGACTTCAAGCGGCTCATCCAGCCGGTGTTCGCGCACCGCGTGGTGGTCAACTCGCGCTATGCGGCGACGCAGAAAAAATCGACGCAGGCGGAAACGGTTCTTCGCGAAATCATGGAATCCACTCCCATCCCCCTCTGATGAATCCCGAATTTGTCGAACGCCGCGTCGGCTCTCCGCTTTTACGCAAAGTGGTGGGAGTTACGCGCGCGGCCCAGTGGAACCGATTGCGGGAGACTCTGGACCAGCCCAGTTGGCGCAGCTTTGGCATCGCCATGGGCGCCTTGGCGATGGCGCTTTTCCTGGCGCTCTATTCCGGGGTGGCGGCCGAAGAAGGCCATTTGATGATCGCCGGAATGTTGGCGCTGTCGGCCCTGGCGCTTGCCGGATGGGTCGCGCTGACCGTCGTGCCGGCGCTGGCGCGGCGCACGCCGCTTGGCTGGCTCACTTACCAGATTGATTACAAAGTGACGCGCGAGGGCGTGGTGTATATCGGCGGAGTTTTAGTGGTCGCGCTTGCCGCTCTCAACACGGGAAACAATTTGTTATTCATGGTTCTGGCCTGCCTGCTCGCCGGAATGCTGATTTCGGGGCTGCTTTCGCGGGTGGTGCTCGCCGGAGTCGATGTGCGGCTCGAGCTGCCCGAGCACATTTTCGCCCAGCGCACGATTCTGGCCATCGCCGAACTCCAAAATACAAAGCGGATCGTGCCGTCCTTTTCCCTTTCGCTTGTGAGCGAAGCCGCGCCGATGGCCAAAAAAGATGCGCACGCAATTCCCGCGCCGCAGATTCTGGATCGCCCGGTCTATTTTCCACACATTCCCCATCGGCAGACGGTGCGGCAAAACGTCGAGCTGACGTTTCCCCGGCGCGGAGTTTACCGGCAGGACGTTCTTGGATTGCGCACGAAATTTCCATTTGGCTTCCTGCAAAAAACGCGGCGGGTGAACTCTGCGATCGAAGTGGTCGTGTATCCCCGGATCCAGCCCACGGAAGAGTTTTACGAGGTCCTTCCGCTGGTAAGCGGCGAACTCGAAAGTTACCAGCGGGGGCGCGGGAATGACCTCTACGCCATCCGTGACTACCAATTCAATGACAGCGCCCGCCACGTCGACTGGAAAGCTTCCGCCAGGACCGGCGCCCTGCAGGTGAAAGAATTTGCGCGGGAAGACGAGAGGCGAGTGATGCTGGTCTTCGATCCCTACGTCGGCCCGCAGGGGAGGGACGCCCAGGCCGCGGAGCGGTTCGAGCGCGCCGTGACGCTTTGCGCCGGCCTGGCCTGGCACTTTTATGAAATCAATTCGGTGATGGAGTTTCGTTCCGCGGGTTTCGCCACGCCGCGCATGGGCGCCGGCGAAATCGTGTACGACATTTTGCGCTATCTGGCGAGCGTTGCGCCGCTGAAGCAGCAGCCGGGCAAAAGCTTCCTGGATACGCTGAGCGATGCGCCGGATATTTTCAAAATTGTCCTGACCAGCCATCCGCGCGGCTCGATTCCTTCGCCCCTTTGGAACACCGCGTATTTTCTATTCGTGTCGTCCCTCTGAGCCTCATTTTTCACAAGTAGCACAGACTTCAGTCTGTGGGGGTTTGGTCCTTACAAGGACGAACCCCCACAGACTGAAGTCTGTGCTACTGAACTTCCCGTTCGATCCGCCGATGTGCGAAAATCGCGCCCGTGAGTATGCTGAAGATTCCCGCGGCGGAAATACCAACATTCAGGCGGCGCATGTTGTCCTGGTTTGCCGAACGCAAACGCGATCTTCCCTGGCGCCGCACCCGGGACCCGTACCGCATCTGGCTGTCCGAAATCATGTTGCAACAGACTCGCGTCGCGGCCGTGGTCCCCTACTACGAACGATTCCTCGAGACCTTTCCCGATGTGCGAGCGCTGGCGCGCGCCAGAACCGATCGAGTGCTGGCGAACTGGGCGGGCCTCGGCTATTACAGCCGCGCGAGGAATTTGCAACGCGCGGCAAAAGAAATTGTCTCGCGGCATGCGGGCGATTTTCCGCGCGAATACGAAGCGGCGCTGGCGCTTCCGGGTATTGGACGCTACACGGCGGCGGCGGTACTGAGCATTGCCCACGACGAGCCGCACGCGGTGCTCGATGGAAACGTCGCTCGAGTGCTCGCGCGGATCGGCGCCGTGCGTGGCGATTTGCGCCCGCCTGCGATGTGGCGAAAACTCGAGGCCACGGCGCAGGAGGTGCTCGATCGAAGCGCTCCCGGCGACTGGAACCAGGCCATGATGGAGTTGGGCGCGACTCTGTGCACGCCGAAATCGCCGCGTTGCGCAGAATGCCCGGTCGAAAAATGGTGCCGCGCCCGCGCGCTCGGCATCGCGGAAAAGTTGCCGTCCGCGCGCAAGAAACGCGCAACGGTGGAAATAACCCTCGCCGCGGCTGTGCTGCTCGATCCGCGCGGACGCACTCTGCTCGTGCGCCAGCATGACGGCGATGGCGCGCTGTTCTCGCGCCTGTGGCAGTTTCCCGCCGTGGAAACGACGGGGAAAGAAAAGGGAGCGGCCCTCGCCGGGCACTTGCGTGAAAAATTCGGCGTCGCTGGGAAGGGCAATCTTACGCCACTCACTACCGCTCGCCACGCGGTAACCTTCCGCAATATCCGCCTGGAACCGTATCTGGTTCGCGTCGCGCGTTTGCCGCGCGTCACGGGCGCGCGCATCGTCGCGCTTACCCAAATTCGCCGCCTGCCCATCTCGAACGCCACGCAAAAAATCGCCACGGCGGCAATCGCGAATGTTTGACCACCAGTCACTAGTCACCAGTCACCGCGTTAGCTCCTGCTCCGTTCGCGCCATTACCCGATACGCTTCACGCAATCCCGTAAGGGTCGCGGGATGTTAAACTGGTAGTTCGCGCCATGGACTCCGCAGGCCAAACTCCCGCTGAACCGATACCGGTGCATCTCTCCGCGATTCGGCGCCATTTCGAGATCTCCCTTTATTTTCTGCTTCTGACCGGCGTGCTGACCCTGGTCTCCACCGGAAAGCTGGACCTGGTTACGATCTTTGCGCTTCCGGCTGCCATGCTGTTCAAGGGCTACCGGTGGTGGCACGGGAAGGGGCCTGAAATTTCCAACCGCCTCGGCACCTGGCTGACAGTTGCCTACTTTATTTTCTTCCCGTTCGATCTTTGGATCATTTCGCGCATGCTGGCGGCAGGCGCGCAGAATCCGGGCCTTTACACAGCCCTGCTCGCGACGGTTCACCTGATGCTGTTCGCCATGGTCGTGCGGCTATACAGCGCCTCAACCACGCGGGATTATCTGTTCCTGACGATGATGGGTTTCACGTCGATGCTGGCCGCCGCAATCCTCACCGTAGACACGGTCTTTCTGGCCTTCTTCTTTATTTTTCTGGGGCTCGCGGTCTCGACTTTCGTGGCCCTGGAAATGTGGCGGAGCGCGGAGGGAACCGTCACGCGGCCTATGGAGAGCGGCACGAGCGCCGCGAATCGACTGCACAACGCGCTGGGCATAACGGCCGCAGGCATCGCGCTCGGATCGCTGGCGGTGGGAACGGTCATTTTTCTTATCCTGCCGCGCATCAGCGGCGGCTACATGTCCGCACTCAACATGCAGCCGACGATGATTTCCGGCTTCAGCGACGATGTGGAACTTGGCGAAATCGGCGAGATCAAGAAGAACAGCACCGTGGTCATGCGCGTCACGGTCGACGGCGGCCCCGCTGCGGCGCCCGGCGTGCACTGGCGCGGTGTGGCCCTAACCAAGTTCGATGGCAAGCGCTGGTACAACGACCCGCACGAACCGACGACGCTCACCTCTCCCTCGGACGGAGGTTGGTTTCGCCTCAATTCCGGAGGCGTCCATCCGCCAAAGACCGGCTTGCAAATCCATTACACGGTGCTCCTTGAGCCCATCGGCAGCACCGCGCTGTTCTTTGCGAATGAGGCGGAAAGCGTACGCGGGCATTTCACCGACGAGATGGGCAGACCGCCGTTTGGCCAGCGGCGCACGTACCTTTTGCAGGACTTCACCGGTTCCATTTTCAATCCGTACCACAGCTATGCTCGCATGGAGTACGAAGCGAACTCGTTCTTGCCGATGCCGCCGCCCGCCGCCGTTCGCGAGGCCGGCACGAATTATGAGGCTTCGATTCGCGAAACCTATTTGCAATTGCCCCCGCTCGATTCCCGCATCCCGGAACTGGCCATGCAAATCACCGCGCGCGACAATACTCCCTTTGACAAAGCGCGGTCCATTGAGGCCTATCTGCGCTCCCATTACGGCTACACCCTGGACCTCAGCGGGACGCGGCAGGCCGACCCGCTTCCCTATTTCCTCTTCCAAAAACGCGCGGGGCATTGCGAATATTTCGCCACGGCCATGACGGTCATGCTACGGACGCTCGATATCCCGGCGCGCTATATAAACGGATTTCAGACCGGCGAGTTTAACGACGTCGCAGGCGATCTTGTCGTGCGCGAAAGCGACGCGCATAGCTGGGTGGAAGCCTATTTTCCGGGCATCGGCTGGCTGACGTTTGACCCCACTCCGCCCTCGGATGATAAGCCGCCCGGAATGTTCGCGCAGCTCTCGCATTACTGGGATTGGTTCGAGCTGCAATGGAGCGAGTGGGTCATCAACTACGATTTTCTGCACCAGATTACCGTGGCGCAAAACCTGGGTCGCTTCTCGCGCGACTGGGCCGAGCGCATTCGAACCGAATTTTCAAGCGTTCGCCGCCGCGCGACCAACCTGCTGGAACTCTGGCAATACCGGGTATCTTATACTCCCTCCGGCCGAATGGGAGTCTTCGTGATTTTCGGTGTGTTTGTCGTTGCCGTGCTCATTTTGCGCCCCGAAGTCCGCCGGAGACTCGCGGTGTTGTGGCGCACGCGAATTTTGCCCGCTCGGGAGATGACGCCGCATCTGGCAACGCTACAGTACCTCGAAATGTTGCGTGTTCTTGGGCGCGGCGGGATTCGCAAGACGGCCGACCAGACGCCCATGGAATTCGCCGCGACGCTCCCGGACGGAAGTCTCTCCGCGCCCGTGTTCGAACTGACTTCGATCTATCAGGCGGCCCGCTACGGAGGCAAGCCTGCAGACCCGCAACGCGCTTCTTCGCTGATCGATCACATTCACGCATTCCTTCGCAAAAAGTAGGACGGGCTTCAGCCTGCCGGTTTTTGTCCTAGCGAGGACTAACCCCCGCAGGCTGAAGCCCGCGCTACTCCTCCCGCCATGCTAGAATGATCGAACCGTCCCGCCACTGCGCGACGCATTTTTATGCCAAAAGCAGGATTCATCAGCCTGGGTTGCCCGAAAAACCTTGTGGACAGCGAGGTGATGATGGGCGTCCTCGCGCGCAACGGCTATGAATTTACGCCGCGCGCGGAAGAAGCCGACGTCCTCGTCGTCAATACGTGCAGCTTCATCGCTCCGGCGCAAAAAGAATCGATCGACACGATTCTGGAGATGGCCGAATACAAAAAATTCGGCGTGGCGAAAAAGTTGATCGTGGCCGGATGCCTGGTCGAGCGCTACCGCGATCAGATCCTCGCGCAGATTCCCGAAGTCGATGCGGTGATTGGGACCGGCGAGGTCGAAAATATTCTGGCTGCCATCGAGGGCGAGTTGCGATCGGATGCGGCGAGCGCGGCGGCGCTTCCGACGTATCTGTATCACGATCTCACGCCGCGGATTCTCTCGACGCCGAAACACGCCGCGTACATCAAGATTGCCGAAGGCTGCGATCATCCCTGCACGTTCTGCATCATCCCTCAATTGCGCGGAAAATTCCGCAGCCGGCGGTTTGAATCGGTCGTGCGCGAAGCGGAAAATCTCGCCGCAGCCGGCGTCCGCGAAGTGACGCTCATCGGGCAGGACACAACTTCCTACGGCGAAGACCTCGGCTTGCGCGACGGCCTCGCGCTGCTGCTCGAGCGCCTCGCGGGGGTAGAGGGCCTGCAGTGGGTGCGCTCCCTCTATTGCTATCCGAACCGCGTGACGCAGCGCTTGCTCGACACCATCGCCGCGCATCCGCGAATCGCAAACTACATGGACATGCCGCTGCAGCACGCCAGCCGCAACGTCCTCGCACGCATGAAGCGCGGGTCGAATGGCGACGCGTTCCTGCAATTGCTCGGCCGCATGCGCGCGACGATTCCGGGCGTGGCCCTGCGCACTTCGTTCATCGTCGGCTTCCCCGGAGAAACCGATGCGGACTTCCGCGAGTTGTGCGATTTCGTGAAGGCCGCGGAATTTGACTGGATGGGCGTTTTTCCCTATTCCGACGTCGACAACGCATCGAGCTTCGCGCTCGACGGCAAGGTGGACGAGGACACGATCAAGGAACGCCGGAGCCGCCTGATGGAAATTCAGCAAAGGATTTCGGCGCGTAAGTTGCGCCGTTTTCGTGGCCGCCGCGTGACTGCACTCGTCGAAGGCCCGTCCAGGGATACGCCCCTCGTGTGGGAAGCGCGCCTGGAAGGCATGGCCCCTGAAATCGACGGCAAGCTGTACTTGAATGACATCGAGATCGCGGGGACCACGATCTCCGCGCGTCCCGGCGATGTGGTCACCGCGGAAATCACCGAGACGCACGAGTACGACATGGTCGGCCGCGTGGTGGAAATCCTGGATGTTCCGCGCCCCGCTGTGGCGCACATTCCCGAGACCGCGCCAGTGCAACGCGTGTTAACAGGAGCGGCGCTGCGCATTTTGTAGGACGGGTTTCAGCCTGTCTGGTTTTCTCTACTTTAAAAAAATTCAAAAGCGACAGGCTGAAGCCCGTCCTACTTGAACATGAAACTAAAATGCCCCATTTGCAAAGAGCCCACCGATTCGGAAACGACCCCGGAATTCCCTTTCTGCAGCCCGCGCTGTCGCGAGCGCGACCTGGGCAACTGGGCAATGGGAAAATACAAAATAGCCGTCCCCATGATGGACGAATCCGAACCGGAAGAAACCGAAACGAATGAGCGAGCCCAGCCCAAATCCTCCGACGACGACGAGTAACGGAAAACGCAAGCCCGTCGTGTCGCTGGCAATCGCATCAGCGTTCGGCCTCGGCTACCTACCGAAGGCGCCAGGCACTTGGGGCTCACTCGGCGGGATCGCGCTCTACGCCCTGGTCCAATACTATTTTCCGCTCAACTTTCTTCCAGGCGTGCGTCCCGGCTTGGGAGTACGCGCATTCTGGTTGGCTTGGACAGCACTACCAGTCACGGTTGTGTTAGCCTTGGCGGGAGTTTGGGCTGCGTCCCGCGCCGCGGCATTTGCGGCGAAGAAGGACCCACAGTTTGTTGTCATCGACGAAGTCTCCGGGCAGCATCTGACTTACTTCTTATCTCTGACCCTGCTCAACTGGAAATATTTATTGCTGGGCTTTATACTTTTTCGTGTCTTCGATATTTGGAAGCCGTTCCCCGCGCGGCAAGCCGAATCGCTCCCCGGCGGCTTGGGAATCATGGCCGATGATTGGATCGCGGGAATTTACGCGGCGTTCGGATTGTGGATTGCCCGGGCGCTTGGGCTTTAGGGTTTTTTTGTAGCGCTCGCCTTCAGGCGAGCATCTTGCTGGGCTTAAAATGCCCGCCTGAAGGCGGGCGCTACAAATCGCAGGCCATGAATCGAGGGAGTTCGCTAAACGGTTGTGGGGCGTCCCGGGAAAATAAATTTGGAAACCAACGGCATACCACGCATTGACCGCATCCAGCCGGGTGCAGGCATCCCCGGCGGCGACGTCACGATTTACGGCGCGGGCTTCGTTCCGCGGCCCAACACGCGGCCGCACGTGCGCTTTGGCGAAACCGAAGCGAGCCTTCTGATCTCCACGCAAAATTATCTGATTGCGCGCGTGCCCGAAGGCGCGGCGGGCAGCATCGTGAGCGTGGAAACTTCGCGGGCGGCCAGCCAGCCGTTCGCGTTTCACCTCGGCGTGCAGATCGCCGACAATCTTCACCCTGTGGCAAACCCGGCGGTGGACATCGAAGGAAACATTTACGTCACCTATAGCGGCCACCGCGGGCAAAAGGTCGCCGTATCGCTTTACAAGATCACGCCCAACTATGTAGTAAAACCCTTCGTCACCGAACTCCTGAATCCCACGGGCTTGGCCCTCGATCGCGAAGGATATCTCTACGTCTCCTGCCGCAACGACGGGACCATCCATCGCGTCGCGCAAGATGGCCGCTCGCAACTGTGGGTCGAAGGCATGGGCGTCGCGACCGGAATCGCGTTCGACACCATCGGCAATCTATTTGTGGGCGACCGCAGCGGCACAATTTTCAAGATCAGCCCCGACCGCCAGATTTTCGTCTTTGCCACGCTCGAGCCGTCCGTTGCGGCGTATCACCTGGCATTCAGCCCCACCGGCGAATTGTTCGTTACCGGCCCGACCACTTCAAGTTTTGATCGCGTGCTCCGCATCAACCAGAAAGGCGAAGTCAGCTCCTTCTTCCGCGGCCTCGGCCGCCCGCAGGGTCTCGCCTTTGACCGCAAGGGAAATCTCTACGTGGCGGCGTCGTATCAAGGCCGACGCGGCATTGTGAGAATTTCGCCGGACGCCCGCGCCGAACTGGTTCTCGGCGGAAGCGGCCTCGTCGGCCTTTCGCTGCTGCCCGGCCATCGCGCTATTCTGGCCACCAGCAGCGCGCTCTTCACCCTCGATTGGGAAGTGGAAGGCCTTCCGCTTCCACGCTAACTTAAAATGAAAGCTGAAATCATCGCAGTCGGCTCGGAGCTGCTGACCCCGGACCGGGTCGACACCAATTCCCTTTTCCTCACTGCGCAGCTCAACCGGCTCGGCATCGAAGTCACGCGCAAGACGGTGGTCGGCGATGAACTTGCCGCCCTGCGCAACGCTTTCGACGAAGCGGCTAAGCGCGTCGAGCTCGTGATTGCAAGCGGAGGTCTCGGCCCCACCGAAGACGATCGCACCCGCGACGCCGTGGCCGATTTGCTCGGCCGCAAACTCGCGCGCGATCCTGCTGTGATGAGGATGATCGAGGCGCGCTTTCGGAGAATTGGCCGCGTGATGTCCGAAGTGAATGCGCGCCAGGCCATGGTTCCCGAGGGTGCGACGGTCCTCGAAAACGATCGTGGCACAGCGCCGGGTCTTTGGCTCGAGTCGAGCGGCCGCATCGTCATTCTGCTTCCCGGCCCGCCGCACGAATTGAAAGCCATGTTCAGCGCGCAGGTGGAACCGCGCCTCGCGCGCCTTGCGACAGGAGTGCGCCTCGTGGCGCGCGAACTTCGCGTCGCGGGAATGGGCGAATCCGACGTCGACCAACGAATCGCGCCAATTTATACGCGCCACGACGACGTGCAAACGACGATCCTGACCGCGCCGGGTGAAATTCAAATTCATCTTCGCATTTGGTCCAGGGACATCCCCGCCGCCGAGCGCCAGCTCCAGGGAATTCAGGAAAGCATCGTGATCGCTCTGGGCGAAGCGGTGTTCACCACCGCGGGTGAATCGATGGAAGAAGTTGTCGGCCGGGAACTCACCATGCGCCAGGCGACGATTGCCACGGCGGAAAGCTGCACGGGAGGCCTGCTCGCCGAACGGCTCACGCGCATCTCGGGAAGCTCCGCGTATTTTCTGGGTGGCGTCGTATCCTACAGCAACACGCTGAAGTCCGCGTGGGTGGACGTCCCCGCGGAAATCATCGAATCGCGCGGCGCCGTCAGCAGCGAAGTTGCCGTCGCTCTCGCCGACGGAATTCGGCGCCGCACCGGCGCAACGCTGGGCGTCGGGATCACCGGCGTGGCCGGCCCCACCGGTGGCACTCCGGAAAAACCCGTGGGCACGGTGCACGTCGCTATCGCCGATGCATCGGGCAGCAAGGAGCGCGGCGTTCATTATCCCGGCGAGCGCGACCGCATCCGCTGGCAAGCCTCGCAAACGGCGCTGGACCTGGTGCGGCGGTATTTCCTGTACGCGTCACAGCCTAAGTCCGGGCAGTAGCGCAGGCTTCAGCCTGTGGGGGTTAGTCCTTGCAAGGACCAAACCCCACAGGCTGAAGAGCCTGTGTGGAAACTGTGAAATCTTTGTAGGGCACGGCTTCAGCCGTGCCGTAAAGTATGCAGAATCAACACGGCTTTAGCCGCTGGCGTGTTCGAAATCGAGTTACCACACAGGCTCTGAAGCCTGCGCCACATAATTCTAGAAATAAACATGGATTTAACTCATGCGCCTCTTCGTCGCGATGGACATTCCTGAAGACGTGCGCTCCGCCATCGGCGCACTCGTCGCCAAGCTGCGCGTCGCATGTCGAAATGCGCGTTGGGTGCGAATCGAAGGCCTTCACATCACCCTGAAATTTATCGGCGAGACTCCTTCAGAAAAAACCGTCGAGATCAAGAACGCTCTGGCGTCTATTCCTTCGCTCGCTCCCATCCCAATAAATTTTCGCGGCCTCGGTTTCTTCCCGAACGAGCGCCGCCCGCGCGTGCTTTGGGCCGGGATCGCAGCCGGCCCGGAACTCTCCGCGCTGGCTGCGGCCGTGAATACATCGCTCGCTTCGTTGGGCTTCCGGCACGAGGAGCGCGCATTTTCTCCGCATCTCACGCTCGCGCGATTCGACACGTCGCGCGGACTCGACGCCCTGCACGCCGCCATCGAGAAGGCCGGCCCACTTGAATTTGGCCGCGCCACGGCGAAGGAATTTCATCTCTATCAAAGCGTTCTGAAACCGAGCGGGGCGGAATATACTCGGCTGGCTACTTTTTCGTTCGCGGGGAGCAAACCCGAGTGAATCTGCAAATGGCAGCCGACACGACGAGCCTCTGGGGATTGGTTGTCCTGGGATATCTCCTGGGCTCGATCCCGTTCGGCTATCTGCTCGTGCGCGCGACGGGAGGAGGCGACATCCGCTTCCTAGGAAGCGGAAACATCGGCGCCACCAACGTCGCGCGAACGTCAGGTTGGTCCGTCGGCGTCGCCACCTTAGTCCTCGACGCTGCAAAAGGCTTCCTGGCCGTTTGGCTCACGGAGCATTTCTCGGGCGGAAATATTCGCTTCATGATGTATGCGGGGCTAGCGACAATCCTTGGACACGTTTTTCCCGTATGGCTCCGATTCACCGGCGGCAAGGGCGTGGCCACTGCGCTGGGCGTTTTCCTCGCCGTCTGCTGGCCGGCCCTTGCGGCGGCCGTTTTGCTATTCCTTCTCGTGGCCCTGTTTTGGAGATATGTTTCCCTGGCTTCGATTTCAGCCGCGGCTGCTTTGCCGCTCCTCGTCTACCTGCTTTACGCGCCCGGCCATGCGCCGCCGACAGCGGTCTCGGTCAGCACACTGCTGGCAGCAGTTGTGGTCATCGTCAAACATCGTGACAATATCGAGCGTCTTCTGGCCGGCACCGAGCCGCGCTTCGATGTGAGTCGCAAAAAATCATGAAGAAAATTGCCATCATTGGCGGAGGAGCCTGGGGGACGGCACTGGCCATTGCGCTGACAAAGTCCTCGCGTTCGCACCGGCTTACGCTGTGGGCGCACAGCGCCGACGTCGTCGAGATGCTCAGCGCGCGGCGGGTGAACGAGATTTATCTTTCCGGGTTTGAATTGCCCGCTGACGTCGAAGTCACGGGCGGTATCGAAAAGGCCCTCGCTGGCGCCCACATCGTGCTGGGCGTGATGCCGTCGGCTTACGCGCGAGAGATTTATCGCGCGATGCGCCCTCTCGTCGAACCAGGTTCCATTTTTGTCAGCGCGACCAAGGGCCTCGAACCTGCCACCCACGCGCGCATCAGCGAAGTGATCGCGGAAGAAATAGGCCTGGACTCGTCTTTGCGCATCGCCGTTCTCTCCGGCCCGAGTTTTGCTCTTGAAGTCGCCGCCGGAGATCCCACAGCGGTTGTTATCGCCTCAGCCGATGCGAAGCTCGCCTCCGAAGTTCAGGAAGAATTCTCCGGTCCGCGATTCCGCCTCTACACTAACGATGACGCCATCGGCACGGAAATCGCAGGCGCGGTGAAAAACGTAATCGCGATTGCCGCGGGAATCTGCACGGGCCTCAAATTGGGCACGAATGCGGTGGCCGCGCTCGTCACGCGAGGACTCGCCGAAATGACGCGCCTGGCCGTCGCCCTCGGCGGCCGCCGCGAAACGCTTTCCGGCCTCGCAGGCGTCGGCGACCTCATCCTCACAGCCACGGGCGAACTCAGCCGCAACCGCTCCGTCGGCATCGAACTTGGCAAAGGCCGCGACCTGAGGGAGATTCTCGGTTCGACCCGCAGTGTCGCCGAAGGAGTCGGGACCGCGGCAGCCACACTGGAGTTGGCCCGCCGCGCGGGCATCGAAATGCCCATAACGGAACAGGTCCACGCCGTCCTGACCGCAGGCCGTGTGACACGGGATGCCATCCGCGAGCTAATGGAACGCCGCCTCAAGCAAGAGTAGTTTTTCACCTGCCCCCTTAGCTAATGCGTAGCAACGCAGGTTTCCACCCTTCTGCCCAGCCCGTCCAGATCGTAAAATAGAGTGGATAGAAATAGAGTGGATTGGACCAGCCCTAGCGTGGACCTCAGTGCCCTCAAATCGGTATTTTACCACCGGCCGAGAATTCTCTGGCTGGTGCTGGGCGCGATGCTCCTTGTGAGCGTGTTGCCCCTGGCGCTCTATCACCGCCAGGTTCTGCAGCTTAGCCAGGGAAAACTGACCGATACGGAGAGCGTCCAGCAGACCGAAGTGACGCGGTCCCTGGCGGAAGAAATTCAGCAATTTGACGCCAACCTCTACCAGCAGCTCATCAGCGAACGGCAGATTCTGGCGCTCACGGGCCTGATCGATAAGGTCGACAATGTCCAGAACGCTCCCCAAGTGACACGTGTGCTTGAAAACTTCGTGGCCAGCAATCCAAACATTTTGTATCTAACCGCTGTGGGCAAGGAGGCCAAGGGCACCGGGGCCGGTAATTTCCAGGCCGACCAGGATCCCTTTGTGTCCAAGGCGCTGCAACGAGCGTTTACAACGACACTGCAATCCCTGGTTTTCCGCAGCGACCCGCTGGCGATCGGCCCCGAGAACCGCCCCGCGTTCGTGATGGCCGTGCCGCTGGAAGTGAACGATCAATTTTCCGGAATGCTGGCCGCCGTGGTATCGCTGGACAGTATTCTCCGGCGGCTTCAGGAAACCAGCGTGCGTGGCCGAGTGGTGTTCGTAGTGGACCACAGCGGGCACATCGTGGCCCATCCGGACATGCGCCAATTCGTGCCAGGCTCGGACGCGAGACCCAGCTCGCCCGTCGTCATCCAAGTCGTTGCGTTGCCGAAAGGGCTGCGCACCACCGAAACGCTTCGCCGGTATGAGTCGACGGACAATGGTAAAAAATCGGAAATGGTCGGAACGTACAGCACCATCCCGGACCTGAATTGGGCGGTGGTGGCGACGCGCAGCCTGGACAAGGCGCGCGAGGACGCGGGCGTTACCGAGCTCAATGCGCAGGCGCTCAAGTTCGTGGTCGCCGTCACTTTTGCCGCGTTGATTCTCGGCTATTTGTTTGCCGTCGGCATCAGCACGCCGATCCGGGCCCTGGCCGCCTCGACGCTCGCCATCAGCCGTGGAGAATTCCACCAGCGAACTCCCGTTCAGGGCGCCGCCGAAATCAGCGAGTTGGCCGAGACTTTCAACCACATGGCCGGGGACATCGAGGAATTCGTCGAGCAGCTCAAGCAGGCCGCGGACCAGAACCACGAGCTTTTCCTCGGCTCGATCCGCATGCTCGCGGCGGCCATCGACGAAAAAGATCCCTATACGCGCGGCCATTCCGGACGCGTAGCCAAGTATTCCATCCTCATCGCTCAGCAGCTCGGGTTGCCTTCGCCCGAGCTCGAAAAGATACGGATTTCAGCCCTGCTGCACGACGTGGGAAAAATCGGAGTCGATGACCGCGTGCTGAAAAAGCCCGGCGCGCTGACCACCGAGGAATTTGAATTGATGAAGCAGCATCCCTTGAAAGGCGCGAATATCATGCGCCCGGTCGCGCAGCTCAAGGAAATGCTACCGGGAATCGAGCTGCACCACGAGCACGTCGACGGCCGCGGCTATCCGCACGGCTTGCAGGGCGACGAGATCCCCTTGATGGCTCGCATCATCGCCGTCGCCGATACGCTCGACGCCATGACCACCAATCGCCCCTATCAGTCCGCCATGGATCTGGAATTCGCCATGAACCGCATTCTCGGGCTGGCCAACACCAAGTTCGACGCAGCCGTGGTGGACGCGCTCGACCGCGCCGTGCGCGCCGGAAAGATCCGCCTGAGCGCCACCCTCGTCGAAGTTTGACGGATTTAAGTAGCGCAGGCTTCAGCCTGTGGGTTTTAGTTAAAGCAAGGTCGTCCTTGCTGTAACCAAACCCCACAGGCTGAAGCCTGCGCCACAAAATCGCCAAACACATTTTAGAACGCAGACTCGTGGTAAATCGTGATCATCCACTGCCCGTTGCGCTGCTTGGTCACAACCCAGGTGAGCAGCCCTTTGCGATTGGGCGCGTCCTTGCCGTCCCGCGTCCTTGCTCCGGTCATTTGCCAGTCGATGTCCACAGAGGCGATCTCCGGAGTCAGAAAGCGAATACTCCTTACGGTGTCGGTTCGGCGCGCATCCTTGAGAAACGTCGTGAAGATTTCATTATAGTGGGCTTCCAGTTCCTTCCAGCCGTGGCTGGGAACGCCGGTTGTGCTCGAGAATTCACCGTCTTCCACATAGGCCGTCGCCGTAGCGTGCGCGTCATGACGATTCCAGGCATCTTCCCACGCGGCCACGCATTGTTTGATGGCGGCCGAGTCCGCATCCATCTTGGACGGCATCTGCGCCCAAGCGGGAGCTGAAGAAAACGCTAGGAAGAGAGAAACCGCCAGCGCCATTTTCAAACGAGATGAAAGCATCGCATCCTCCTGATTTTCGAGGTCTCCCACTAAAGCCCGCAGCACCCTACGACCGGCGCCATCGCGCCAGAGATTAGAACGATTGCTCGTGGTAAATCACGATCATCCATTGGCCGTTGCGCTTGCTCAACATCCAGGTAAGAAGACCCTTTCGGAGAACGCCTCCCGGCGCATTCGGGTCCGTCACCAGCCAATCGATATCGACGGAGGCCAAGTCCGGCGCGAGAAAGCGGATGCTTCTCACCGTGTCGGTGGTGTGCGCGTTCTTGAGAAACGTCGTGAAGATCATCGTGTAGTGATCTTCCAGTTCTTTCCGGCCATGGCTCGCCTCACCCTTGATGCTCGAAAAATCGCCGTCCTCCACATACCGCATGGCCACGGCGCGCGCGTCGTGGCTGTTCCAAGCGTCTGCAAACGCGGCTACGGTTTGTTTGATGGCGGCGGTATCCGCGTCCCGGTTGGATGCCGTCTGCGCCCGGGAACTTGCGGCGGAAAAAGTGAGGAACAACAAAACCGCGAGCGCAGCCTTCGATTGAACTGAAATCATCGCGCACCCCTATGGAGTGAATTTAATAGCAGGGCCGGCTCAGCCCCAGATCCAGCCGATTGGCGCCATCATACAACAAACGCAACGAGTTTGCCCCGGCCAAAGAGTCTCGGCGACCGGCTCGGCGTGTGAGAAGGTTTTCTTCTGCTAGAATAAGGGATTCGCCGCACATCGCCGCGAAACACTTATGTTTTCGATCTTTGGCAAGGACGACGAACGCAAGAAACCCAAAGAAGGCGGGTCGCTGCTCGACCGGCTGAAACAGTCGATCTCGAAGACCCGCACGCAGATCACCGCCAAGGTTGAAGACCTGATCTCGGGCGAAAAGAAAATCGATCCCGAGCTGCTCACAAAACTTGAGAACGCTTTGCTCGCCGCCGATCTCGGCCCTCGGACCACTCACCAGATTCTCGAAGCTGTGCGGCAGAAACTGGAACGGCATGCGCTCAGCAGCGCCGCTGATCTCAAGGCGGAGCTGAAAAATCAGCTGCTGTATGCCCTGCGCACTGTGCCGTCGCCGAATGGAACATCGGCGGCCGCGCAGGAGCAGCGCCCTCACGTCATTTTTGTCGTCGGCGTGAACGGCACCGGAAAAACGACGACCATCGGCAAGCTCGCGCACCGCCTGCGCCAGAGCGGCAAGAATGTGGTCCTCGCCGCGGGCGATACGTTTCGCGCCGCCGCCATCGAGCAACTCGGCGTGTGGGCCACGCGCACCGGCTCGGAAATCGTGAAGACAAAATCCGGCGGCGACCCCGCTGCGGTTGTCTATGATGCGCTGGCTTCGGCGCGCGCGCGAAACACCGACGTCGTCATCGTGGACACCGCGGGTCGCCTGCACACAAAATTGAACCTGATGGCCGAGCTCGACAAAATGAAACGCACGGCCACAAAAATAATTCCCGGCGCGCCGCATGAGGTTTTACTGGTGATGGACGCAACGACAGGACAGAACGGACTTTCCCAGGCGCGCGAATTCACCGCCACCGCAGGCGTCACCGGCATCGTGCTGACCAAGCTCGACGGCACGGCCAAGGGCGGTATCGTCGTGGCCATCACGCGCGAACTCGGTTTGCCCGTGCAATATGTCGGCACGGGCGAATCGGTGGAGGACCTCGTGCCGTTTGACGCGGAGACGTTCGTTTCTTCTCTTTTCGATTGAAGAACAAGTAGCACAGACTTCAGTCTGTGGGGTTTGATTGGCACATGCTTGCAGCGAGACAAAATCCACAGACTGAAGTCCGTGCTACTCGAATTCACGGCAAACTTTGGAGCAAATTGATTAAATGAACGCGTCTGCATCTTCGAGTACCGCCGTCACGGTGGCCGCCGACGCTGTCTTTATGGATCGCGCTCTCGAGCTGGCGGCTCGTGGCATCGCGCTTACAAGCCCCAACCCGCTGGTCGGCGCGATTCTTGTGTGCGACGGGCGAGCCGTCGGCGAAGGTTTTCATACTTATGACGGCGTGCGCCACGCGGAAATCATCGCTCTCGAAGCTGCGCGCGAATCTGCGCGAGGCGCAACGCTCTATCTCAATCTGGAGCCTTGCTGCCACACGGGCCGCACCGGGGCATGCACGCAAGCGTTGATCGCGGCAGGCGTCGCGCGCGTCGTGGCGGCGATGGCGGACCCGAACCCGGCGGTGGCTGGCCGCGGCTTTCAACAATTGCGCGCGGCGGGAATCGAAGTCAGTACTGGCCTGCGGGAGGCCGAAGCGCGGCGCTTGAATGAAGCTTTCGCGCGCTGGATCGTTTCCCGCAAACCCTTGGTGACGCTCAAATCCGCGCTCACGCTCGATGGTCAGCTTGTTCTTCCTCATGCAAAGAGGGGCGCGCGCAAGGGCGCACGCATTTCGCAAAAAGACCGCTGGATTTCATCGCCCGATTCGCGCGCCGAAGTGCAGCGCATGCGCCACGCGTCCGACGCTCTGCTCACCGGCATTGGCACGGTGCTCGTGGACGACCCTCTTCTCACCGACCGCACGGGCCTCCCACGCAGGAGAAAACTGTTGCGCGTCGTGATGGACTCGCGCTTGCGCTTGCCGCTGCGGTCGAAGCTGGTACGCTCGGCGGACGGAGACGTGCTTGTCTTCACCCGCGCAAGAGAGGATTCACCGAAAGCGCGCGCCCTGCGCCGCGCCGGAGTGGATGTCGTGCGTCTTGCCGGGCGCGCCGCGAAGCCCGATCTCGTCGAAGTTGTTGCTGAACTTGGCCGCCGCCAAATACTCAATGTCATGCTCGAAGCTGGCGCGATTTTGAATTCCGCCGCCCTGGCCGCCGGAATTGTGGATAAAATGCGCGTGTTCTTCGCGCCCAAGGTCGCCGGGTCCGCAGGAAGAGGACCGGGCACGGCTTTTGCGCCCGCGCGCCCTCGCGCCGTGCAGGATTTACAGAACATCACCATCGAGCCGTTTGGACCGGATTTCGCAATCGAGGGGTATCTCCGCGATGTTTACCGGACTCGTTGAGTACGTCGGGACCATCGAATCGATTGAACGCAGCGAAGCGGGGGCGCGCATCCGCGTGCACGCAGGTCCTCTCATCGATGGTCTCGCAAAATCGGGCAGCATCGCGGTGAATGGCTGTTGCCTGACGACGGTCGACATCTCGAACGAAACTTTCGCCGCCGATCTTTCCGGCGAGACCCTGCGCCGCACGAGCCTCGGCGAAATGAAGCCTGGCACGCGCGTCAATCTCGAGCGCCCGCTGACCGCGATGAAAGAGTTGGGCGGCCACTTCGTGCAGGGCCACGTGGACGGAGTCGGCCGCGTGGCGCGCCTCGAAGCGGAGGGCGCGAACTGGTGGTTCGGCGTCCAAGGACCCGGCGATCTCGCGCGTTACATCGCGATGAAAGGCTCGATCGCGCTTGACGGCATCAGCCTGACCGTCGCGGCCTGGAACGACGGGATCGTCGAAACCGCCATCATCCCCTTCACGTACGAGCACACGAATTTGTCTTCCCTAAAAGTGGGCGATCCCGTAAACGTCGAGTGCGACATCATCGCAAAATATATCGAACGCCTGGTGGAATCGCGCGAGAAATCCCCCGTATCGAAGCTCAGGGTCGCACACTTGATCGAAGAAGGTTTTTAGGCTAAATCAAGAATGAAGCGCATTCCGACAAGCTAGCTCGTCAGAATCTGCGTCACATTTCGGGTTTAAGATTACTGACCTTCATTTTGGATGCGCTTTGATTTCTTCATCTCGTAGAGAGGACCATCGGCAACCGAAAGAAGTTGATGGAGCGTTTGTCCGTCGTCCGGACAGACTCCCACTCCATAGCTAAAGTGAAGGGGATGGTCCAAATCGAGGGCAAGTCGACTCTCAACCCGACGAGCGAGGCTTCGAGCACCATCGCCATTCGTATCGGGCAAAATAACCGCGAATTCATCTCCCCCGTGCCGCGCTGCAGTATCAATTGCGCGGCACTCGACCCGGAGAGCATCGCCCAAACGGCACAACGCTCGACTGCCCGCGAGATGCCCGTACGCATCATTGATCGCCTTCAGTCCATCGACATCAAGCAGAAGCAGCACGGAAGAACGGCCGGTCCGCTGGAACCATTTTACTTCCCTGTCAAATGCCTCCTCCAGCCGGCGGTAATTGCCAAGACGCGTGAGAGGATCGCTCGTTACAAGTTCCCGCAACTCCCCTTCCAATCTCTTCTGTTCCGTGATGTCGCGAATGACGCCCAGCACGAACCGCCCTCCATCCGTCTCCAGAGGGCTAAGCATAATGTCGACCGGAAACTCGCTTCCGTCTTTCCGCCGCCCGTAGAGTTCATGGCCGGCGCCCATCGGGCGTAGACGCGGCTGATTGTTGAAGTCACTGCGATGGGTTGAATGAGCCGATCGAAATCGCTCTGGAATTAGAATCTCGACGCGGCTGCCCAGCAACTCGCTGCACGCGTACCCGAAAAGTGATTCCGTCTGCGGATTCGCCTCTAAGATGCGTCCCTCGCTGTCCACTACCACGACGGCGTCGGGCAAAGAGGTAAACAGCTTCTCGGAAAACGTCCGGGCGTCCAAACGTTCGGTCTTGTCAGAGACATTCGCACTCATAACCAATATCAGCATATATCTAGCGGTTCCCAATAGGATGTGATTTATATCACCAGAAGAGATAACCAAAGGGGCACATCGATGCCGAGGAGGAGCGCGATACATCAGGCGCAACGATAGGTTTGGGTGTTTGCCTGCCTGTAAAACGGGCACTTCGAGCTATAGCCGGAATCCATAAATCTGTGCCGTACAACTGCCCTTGCACGAATGCCAGGTGCAATAAAACAGCCATCTGAAAGAACTCACCAACTTAGCGAGCGGAGCAACGGACTTGCCTCGGGCTTTCCGGGAGCGTTCGACGACCCGGACGGCTCCCCTTTCAAGGCGTCCGCCAGGCTGATTTGATTGACTTCGAGCGTGCGCCCCATCGCCTGGTTAAACTTCAGCTCATCTTCGAGCAGGTTGATTCGATCGCGAAGCTCAACGCCCTCCGCGGTGGTGACGTCGCGGGATCGCAGCACGACGTTGTAACTTGTAGACGCCCCCAAACGGTATTTCTCCTGTTCATCTTCCAGCGTTTGAACGGCCAATTTTCGCGCCTCTTCCGCGGCGGCGAGCGAAGCGCGATCTTCTTGCATGGCGATGAGTGCGTTGCGCACACTGACAAAAATGGCATTTTGTTCCTGTCGATACTGGACTTTTTGCTGCCGTTCATTAAGCAGCGCCTGGGCGTTGTCCGCTTGCGCCGCGCGATTGCGAATCGGCAGCGTGAGATTGATCCCTCCCTCGAAGCTCGAATAATTGCCGCGGAACACGCGGCTCAAATCTTGTCCTGCCCCGCCTGGGAAGACGACTTGCGACGCAGTTGTGACTGCCGTTGCCTGGAAGATTTCCGGGACGACAGGATCGCGTGCGGAATTCACGATGGGCAGTCCTGGCAAAAATGCTCCTGTTGGGGTTGTTGTCGTGGCCGTCTGGACTCCGCCGAGGCCGGTGGCGACGTATTGTCCAAAAATATTGACCGACGGCAGGAGTTCATTTTTTGTGACTTTCACGTCGGTCCCCGCGTTTTCCAGATTCAGCGCCGCTTGCTTCAGTTCAGGCCGTTTCTGCCACGCTTCTTTTACGGCGTCTTCGATCCGGACGTTCTCTCCCGTGTCCGGCGTTGAAATCGCCGTGGTCGGAATAATTTCCGCGCGAAGCAGCGGTCCGTCCAGCGGGTTCATCGTGATGTCGTTGAGCAGCGTCGTTTCATCCTGCAATTGAACGGATTGCGCCTGAACGAGCGCCTGTTTGTCGGAGGCGACTTGCGATTGCGCCGTCAGCACATCCAGCGAAGACAGCGTGCCGATTTCGAGCCGCCTCGAATTTTCGTCGTAAAGCCGTTGCGTGACCCCGAGTGCCGCTTCTTCCACCTTTACGTTTTCCCGCGCGTACACCAGTTCCCAATAATCATTTGAAACTTGCGTCGTCGTGGCAATCACTTGCTGCTCCAGCTGCGACAGGCCGACCTTGATGGTGCGCTTGGCTTCGATAATCAGACGAGTATTCGGGAGGACTCCGAAGCCTCGAAGAAGAGGCTGAGTAATTGTTACGGTTAGCGCCGACTGAACATCGGGATTGTACAAATTGAAAAATCCGAAGTTGGTGGAAGTGCGATTGTTGGTCATGCCCGCTTGAAACTCGGTCCCCGTAGGAAAATACTGGTTGTATTGAAAATTCACATTGCCGATGTGCTGGATATAAGCGGTTGGCGTTTGAGCCGTGGGAGTCGTAGTCCCGGTCGGAATGATTCCGGCGAAGAGCGGGTTATTGAGCGGCGTGACCGAATCCTGGACGTTGAGGTTGCTCGTGAATGTAGGATCAAACGGCACCAGGCCGTTAATCCCCGATTTGGCGCGCAGCAACCCGACCTCATCCAGCCACGGCGTGAAGCGCTCCACATCGATCGCCATATTATTTTCGAGCGCGAGCGAGATGGCGTCCTGCAGGCTCAGCATCAGCTTGCCGCCCTGCAACAATTGTTCGATGCGAGGAGAATTTGTGAGCGATGGCTCGTCACTTTTCATCGGCTTGTACGGTCCAATGATGTCCGGAAACCATTTCCTTGCTGCTGAATAGTCCAGCTTCAAGTCCACCGTGCGCGGCGGAACAGCGCCCGTGGGCGCGGCCTGCGCATCGGGTTGAGTCGAAGACTGCCCTTGCCCCGTCTGATCGCCCCCTTTCTGATCCTGCGCAAAAACCGGCGCAGGCAGCAGCGAGAAAGCTGCCAAAAGTGCGACTCCTACTCGAACAAGCTTCCTATTCATTATTTTCCCCTCCTCGACATGAGAACTTTTCCAAACATGAAAAGTACCCTAAATGTTGAATTTTCGGAAACGGGCCCGCTCCAAGATTGCGCGAGGAAAAACAATTCAGTTCAATCGGAAGGGCCTCGGGTGTATAAGGTGCCCATTCAAGTTTCATACCGCAAATTCCTGCTGAAGGGTTCTCGGTGTGCGCGGTCTGAGCGAGAAAGTTCAGGTCAGGTATCAAATGGACGAGGAGGCGAGACGATGCGATGCAAATCCTTGCTGGTCGCGGCATGCGGAATTTTACTGAGCACGACCGCGCTTTGGCCCCAGGGTAAGGCTCCGGCGGCTCCGTGGCGAGGAGCAGGGCCGACACCCTGCGTCGGTTCCGATGGCGGCGTCGAGCAATGCCCGCCGGCCCCGCGCGCAATCGCAGTTCGAGCCGGCCGCATGTTTGACAGCAAGACCGGCCAGATGCTGACCAATCAAGTGGTGCTTCTCTTCGGCGAGCGCATCACCGCGGTCGGACCGGAGTCGCAAGTCAAAATTCCGGCCGGAGCGCAAGTGATCGACCTCAGCCAGGCGACGGTGCTGCCCGGATTGATCGATGCGCACACGCATATGTTCAATACGCGTAAGCCCAACGGCACGACGGAAGACTACATGCTGATCGCCGTGCAGAACGTGGAGGCCAATCTGCGGGCGGGATTCACCGCCGCGCGCGATATGACCTCGCACGGCAACGGGTATGGCGATGTCGCCATCCGCAACGCCATTAACGAAGGCCGCATCGACGGGCCCCGCTATCAAGTTTCCACCCGCGGTATCGTTTGGGGAGCCACGCCTCCGAATCCCGCCGCTCCAGACGACCCGCTGGCCGCCGCCGTGATTCGCTCTGCCGAGGAAGGGCGCGCAGCCGTGCGCGATCAGATCGCTCACGGCGCCGATTGGATCAAGCTATACCCGACAGGAGCATATTCCTTCAGCCCCACGGGACAGGCTCTATACGTATTGACCTACCCGTTGCCGGTTTTGCAGGCGACAATTGACGAAGCGCACCGCCTTGGCAAAAAGACAGGCTGCCATGTTTACGGCGGCGAGGGAGAGAAGAACGCCATCATCGCCGGATGCGACACGATCGAACACGCGTTCGATTTGGACCAGGACCAAGCTAATATGATGGTCGCCAAGGGGCTTTACTATGACCCGACCCTCCAACGTTACATCGAGCCATACATGGACGATAACGACGCCAAGAACACGGGTGGAAAATATCGGATGATCCCCATATTCGAGCACGCTGTCCAATTGGCAAACGCCACGCCAGGAATGAAAATCATGTTCGGCAGCGGAGCCGACGGAGCTACCTACGTGCACGGGACGCAGGCTCTCGACTTTGTAGCTCTTGTGAAGCACGGCGGCTTGACTCCGGTGAGAGCCATCCAGGCTGCGACCACGATTAACGCCGAGGCCCTCGGATGGCAGGACCAGATCGGATCCATCGACAAAGGAAAATATGCCGATCTGATCGCGGTCTCGGGCGACCCGCTAACCGACATCACCGAACTTCAGCGCGTCAAATTCGTAATGAAGGGTGGAAAGGTCATCAAGAACGAAGTGGCGGATCGCGCATCGAAGTAGTTGTAGGGGCATCCGCCGCGGCGGATGCCCCTGCATCCGACCCTTGGAATGGCAGCTGCATCAACAGCCGCGCTATCTTGCGTGGCCTCTGCCATCACTTCGTGATTTGTGAAGCGAGCGGAGATACCAGCTCTCCGCGCCTTGTAATCACGACATCTTCAGGAAAGTCCTGCCGGAATTCAACGCCCAATGAATCCAGCCGATCGAGAAATTCTGGAAGCCGCGGCAAAGAGGCATTTTCAACATCGTGGAGGGCCACAACCGTCCAATCGCGCCCGGCTGCTTCCGATAGGCATCGATCGACCCAGCCGTCCTGATCCTTCCAGTCCCCGGGCACACACGACCACAACACGCAGGTATATTTTCCGTTTTGCAAAAGCTGCAGCGCCGCGCGGCTTAACAGGTGCGGTCCGATGGAGCCTCCGCCTCCCATCGGACGAAACAATTTGTCCGCATGGGCCAGCTCGCCGATCAAATTCTGCGTTTCTTCAATCTCTCGCCGGGCATATTCCGCGTCAGGTTTTTCACCGAGCGGCACACTATGCGTCAAGGAATGGTTGGCGATCCAGTGGCCTTCCGAGTGAGCCCTGACGGCCAGCGCCCGGCCGCCGGGCCTCACGAGTCTTTCGCCAACGGCGAAGAAAGTCGTTTGAATGCGGCGGGCGGATAAAATATCAAGCACGTGTTCCGTGATCCCCGGTGTCGGTCCGTTGTCGAAAGTGAGTGTCACTCGTTTCATCGGAATCACAATTCCCGCCAGGAATTCCCGAACCGGCGGCATTGTACATCGCGGGCTTCCTCACGAACCATTTCGTGCGTGCCGCGTGGGACGGTCTCGGCCGCGTGACGCGAATTGCCCGAATATACTTTTCGGGCAATTCGAATATTTTCGCCTTTGACGTGTCAAGTTTCCCGCACGATAGTGGACACGGCAGTTCGGGTTGGACCCGACCTTGAAGCGGGTACATTCGCACTGCCGCAAAAAAAGAAAGCACTCCAAAGACCCAGCCGGAAATAGAGTTGTCTGTGCCAATGCCCAAATTCTTCGACACCACGTCGGACCGTCGTCAAACTCCACGAACCAAACTGGTGGAGATCGCCTACATCGGAATGGGCCCTGAAAACGGCGGACTTGTTTTGGATGTCTCCGAAGGCGGCCTTTCCTTTCATGCCGTCGCTCCTGTCCAGCCGGCCGAAACCATTCATTTTTTATTATCGTCGCGGGGCCTCAGTCTAATCGAAGGGGCCGGAGAAGTAGTCTGGACCAATGAAATGAGAACGGTTTGCGGGTTGAGATTTACTTCCCTCTCCAGCGGCGCCCGCGAACACCTGAACAATTGGACCAATCAAACGCGGATCCCCGTTGCCGCCGGTGAAAAGGCTTTATCGCCAGCCCCGCCAGAAAACCCGCCAACAGAGGAGGCGCCCACCTCCCTTGCGAGCCAATCGGACACCAGCGCGGAACCGTTGTTTGCTATTCCTCCCGCTGGCGAGGCTTTTTTATCAGAACCAGTGGCCAGGTTGCCTTGGCAAGAACCGCTGTTTTTTTGGATTGTGTTCGGCCTTATGTGTGCCGCATTCACGGTGACGGCGTTTATTTACGGCGTCCACGTAGGGGAATCGAAAATCAGTTCCGTGACGCAGTCCGCGGCGAATCCCCGCCCTCGAAAACAACCCCCATTACTTGCGCCTGCTCCCCTCCCGGCTTCTCCGGATGCAAGCGCCGCACCTTCTGTTCCAAGCGTCGTGCCATCTGCTCCGGCCGACACGACCTCTGTACCGAACGTCGCGACTTCTGTTCCAGGCAGCGCACTGGTGATTGCATCAAACACCAATGACACACCCGCGACTCCATTGCGGCGCCCCCGCGCACAGGCACGCGGCGCTGTCGCCTCCAATCAGTATGCAGAGCAGGCGTTAGCGGCCGGCAAATCGGAATTAGAAGCCGCACTGGCAAACCTGAACGGAGACAATGGCAAACGTGATCCCTCCAAAGCGGTAAAGCAGTTGTGGGCAGCCATAGCAAACGGCAATTCTGAAGCTGAGGTGCTTCTGTCTGACCTTTACGTTAGCGGGGACGGCGTTGCAAAAAATTGTCAGCAAGCGCGGGTCCTGCTGATTGCCGCTACGAAAAGTGGAAACACACAGGCGAAAGTGAAATTGGACGAGTTGAATGCAAACGGGTGCCAGTAGGCCCCGCGTAGGACGGGCTTCAGCCTGTCTGCCTTATTGCCACAAACCACCGCCGCTCTATGTCAAAGCCTTCTTCAGCCTCTTAGTGCTCTTACTCAATTGCTTCTTGAGCGCGTCCACTTGCTTCGACAGTTGGTTCAGTTCCAGTTTCGCCACATGCGCCGCTTTGGCAGCCTTATTAGCGGCTTTATAAGCTTTGCCCTCCGCCTTGCCAACCGCAGACCCGATCCTCATCGCAGCATCTCTAAGTTTATTTTTCGTGGCCATAAGATCGCCTCCAGACAAAGTAACGATGGCAGATTCCCCACCCCGTTTGCAAGTTAGATTCTCACAGCAGGACACGCTTCGGACTGTCTGCTTTTGTTTTTTAGTCGCGCAGTAAAGCAGTCAAGCAGCAATGCGGAAACCCAAACAGGCTAAAGCGTGTTCCACTAACCCCGCAACCTCGCCCCCCGATAATACAAAACCAGCCCCACCGCAATTGTCCCCAGGCTCCCTCCCACCACCTTGACCTCAAACAATATCTTGTTAGTCTCTTCCCCCGGCGGAATCAGCGAGAAAAAAATCCCGGCAATCACAGCCAGCAATCCCAATATCCCGCAAATGCAAACGCCGGCCTTACCCCCTGGAATCAGCACCGCATTCTTATCTTTCTCACGGTCCTCTCTCCACGCCAGCTTGATCACCGCCGCATACATGTAAATAAACGGAATGAAGTACAGCACGATCGCGGCGGAAACGAGGACAGCGTACGCAGTTCTCTCCGTCGCCTTGAATTGGCTGAGCACCAGAACCACTGCCGAAAGTCCGGCCTGCGCCAGAATCGAAAGGTGAGGCGTTTTCCACTTCGGATGTATCCTGCCGAACCATTCCGGCAAATAGTGATCGATGCCGACGGTAAACGGCACTCGCGAAATCCCCGCCACAGTGCTTCCAACTCCGCCCGCGTTTCCCACGGTCACCAGCAGCGCCGCAATCACCCCCACAATTCCGATCCGCAACGCATTCGAGCCGGTCGTAATGGCCTGAAAGACTCCGCTCTTGGGGTCCACGACATCGGCAGGGATCATCGTCAGGATCGCGATCGTTCCCGCTATGTAAATGACGGCGATCAGCCCTCCGGAGGCGAAGATCGCCCTCGGAAGCGTGCGTTGCGGGTCCCGCACTTCCTCGCTCATCGCGGAAATGAGTTCGAGACCTGTAAATGCGAAGGCGATTTGCGACCAGAAATTCACCGTGTCCCAATCCCAGTGCGGAAGCATCGCCGCGGGCGTGAAGTGCGTCACCGATCCCTGCCGCCCCCAGAGCCAAAGCGCCACTCCGACAATCATCATCAGCGGGATGTACGTGCCGACGCCGCCCGCATTCTGCAGCCACTTGCCGATGTGCAGCCCGATAATGTTCAGCCAGACGGCAACGATCAACATGGCCAGCGATCCGCCTAAGAGAAACGTCTGGTTCTCCGCCATCCACGCGGTTCCGCTTCCTCCGACGTACGCCGTCATCGCCGCGCTCGCCATCAATAGTCCCGGGAAATAAAAAATTGTGTACGTCCAGTATGTCCATCCCGCCACGAATCCGTGAAAATCGCCGAACGCCATTTTCGTCCAGACGTACAACCCGCCCTCTTCCGGAAATCGCGTCGATAGTTCGACCACGACGTACGCCGTCGGCACAAAAAACAATACCGCCGCAAGAATCCACAAGCTGATCGAAGACTGCCCGCTGTGCGCCGCCGCCGCGATCCACCGCGGCCCCAGCACCGTGGCGATGCAAAACAAAAGCACGTCCCAGAACCCCATGACGCGGGGCAACTGGTGTTGCGGGCCGGAAGCGCTTGGCGCGGCGTCGCTCACGAGGTCACATCCAGCTCGGGGATGAGTTCGTCTTGCCGGAGGAAATTGCGGAGATAGGACTCGGGCGCGGCCACGAATCCGGCCCATGCGCCAAAATAGGCCACGCGGCCTTCATGAAGAAAAACAATCCGGTCGGCCAGTTTTTTCGCGAGGTGCGTGTCGTGTGTGACGACGACGGAGGTCTTGTGGAATTTTTCCTTCAGCCGCAGAATCAGGTCGCCCGTATGCGCCGCCATGAGCGGATCGACCATCGTCGTCGGTTCGTCATAGAGAATCGCATCCGGGTCCTGCGCCAGCGCGCGCGCGATGGCCACCGCGCGTTTCGTTCCAGTGCTCAGTTCCGATGGCAGCTTGTCGGCAACTTCGGTGACCTCGAGCATCTCGGCGAGTTCCGCGACGCGCGCCTCTTTTTGCTCCTCGGTGAGGTCGGCGCGTTTTTCGAGCGGAAACGAAATGTTTTCCGCCACGGTCAGCGAATCAAACAGCGCGCCCGATTGGAAAACCATCGTGACGCGCCGGCGAATCTCGGCCAGTTGGTCTTCGTTCCAGTCAGTGATGTCCTCGCCGGCGACAAGCACGCGGCCTGAGTCCGGACGCAGGAATCCAAGAATATGCTTCAGCGTTACGGACTTCCCCACACCGCTGCGCCCCATGATGACGCACGTTTCTCCATGGTCGACAAAGAAGCTGACGTCGTCGAGGACGAGATGATCCCCAAAGGCTTTGCAGACGTTGCGGAATTCGATGAAGTGGCCGGCCGGGGCCGGCTCTGTATATGGAAGGAATCGCGCGCCCATGTTCGGCCGCTATTGTTGACGAGCCCGCGTGCAGAATCAAACCAAATGTTTAATAGCGCAGGCTTCAGCCTGTGGCCTTTTGCTGCTCGCAAGGCCTAAAACCCACAGGCTGGAGCACGCGCTACTTCCGTCCCTGTGGAACGTTGCACTTGTACCATCGTAAGTGATTGAATATAAACAAATAAGCGGGAAGGGGAGGAATTACTCCGATTCCGCCGGTACTACGAGTTTCCTTGACTTCCACAACCCATTTGCTATATTAGCACTCGTCTGGGAGGAGTGCTAACGAGCTGCTCTGCATTCCTCCTAAACCATCCCGACTCACTTAATTGAACGGAGGCACGAACCGATGTCAGTAAATGTTACTCCGCTGCACGATCGCGTCTTGATCAAGCGGATCGAAGAGAAAGAATCAATCAAGGGCGGCATCATCATCCCGGACACGGCGAAAGAGAAGCCGCAAGAGGGCGAAGTGATTGCCGCTGGCGCAGGCAAAATCGAGAAGGGCGTGCGCGTCCCCCTCGACGTAAAAGTCGGCGACCGCGTGCTGTTCGGCAAGTACAGCGGCTCCGAAATCAAGGTGGACGACGAGGATTACCTCATCCTTCGGGAAGATGAAATCCTGGCGAAACTGTCCGGCGCAGCCAAGGCTGCTGGCGGCAAGAAGTAAATTTTCCCCTGATCCGCCGCTAACGGTGAACCTTCACGGCGAGCCGCGGCGGGCGCAGGGCCGCAATCTTTGAAACTATTAGAAGAGGAGAACGACTCATGGCAAAGCAAATCGTGACTGGTGAAAATTCTCGCCAGTCCATTCTGCGAGGCGTTAACGCCCTCGCGGACGCGGTAAAGATCACGCTCGGCCCCAAGGGCCGTAACGCGGTGATCGAAAAGAAATTCGGCGCGCCGATCATCACCAAGGACGGCGTGACCGTGGCGAAAGAAATCGAGCTGCCGGATCCGCTCGAAAACATGGGCGCGCAGATGGTACGCGAGGTCGCTTCCAAGACTTCCGACGTGGCCGGCGACGGCACCACCACCGCAACCGTGCTGGCCCAGGCCATCTTCCGCGAAGGCGTGAAGACCGTGGCCGCCGGCGCAAGCCCGACCGCTCTCAAGCGCGGCATCGAACGCGCCGTGGAAGCCGCGGTCGAGGAAATCAAGAAGCTGCACCGTGACGTCAAGGGCGACATGATCGCCCAGGTCGGCACGATCAGCGCCAACAACGACAAGCAGATCGGCAGCATCATCGCCGAAGCCATGAAGAAGGTCGGCAAGGACGGCGTCATCACCGTCGAGGAATCGCGGACCATGGAGACCACGCTCGAAGTGGTCGAAGGAATGCAATTCGACCGCGGCTACCTCTCCCCCTACTTCGTCACCGACCCCGAACGCATGGAATGCGTGCTCGAAGATGTGCGCATCCTCATTCACGAGAAAAAGATCAGCTCGATGAAGGACCTGCTTCCCCTTCTCGAACAGATTGCCAAGCTCGGAAAACCGCTCTTGATCATTGCCGAGGACATTGAGGGCGAAGCCCTGGCGACCCTGGTGGTGAACAAGCTGCGCGGCACGCTCCAGTGCTCTGCCGTCAAGGCGCCCGGCTTCGGCGACCGCCGCAAGGCAATGCTCGAAGACATCGCGACGTTGACCGGCGGCAAGGCCGTCACCGAGGATCTAGGCATCAAGCTCGAGAACGTGAAGATGGAAGATCTCGGCAGGGCCAAGAAAGTCACGATTGACAAGGACAACTGCACGATCATCGAAGGCGGCGGCAAGTCCAGCGAAATCGAAGGGCGCGTCCGGCAGATCCGCACGCAGGTCGAGGACACCACCTCGGACTACGACAAGGAAAAGCTGCAGGAGCGTCTCGCCAAGCTGGTCGGCGGCGTTGCGGTGATCAAGGTGGGCGCGGCAACCGAAACCGAGCTGAAGGAAAAGAAGGCTCGCGTCGAGGACGCCATGCACGCCACTCGCGCGGCAGTCGAGGAAGGCATCGTCCCCGGCGGCGGTGTGGCGCTGATCCGCTGCATCGCGGTGCTTGACAAGCTCAAGCTCAGTGAGGAAGAAGCCATTGGCGTGAACATCGTCAAGCGCGCGCTCGAGGAACCGTTGCGGCAGATCGCCCTGAACGCGGGCGAAGAAGGCGCCGTCATCGTGAATCGTGTCCGCGAGAGCAAGGACGACAACTTCGGCTACAACGCGGATACCGGAGAGTTCGGCGACATGATCAAGGAGGGTGTTATCGACCCAGCCAAGGTCACGCGCCTCGCGCTCCAGAACGCCGCTTCCATTGCCGGCCTGATGCTCACCACCGAAGCTCTGGTGGCCGACATCAAGGAACCCGACAAGTCAGCCGCAGCCGGCGCCGGTGGTCACGGCGGCCCAGGCGGCGGCATGGGCGGAATGTACTAAATCGAAGGAACAAGCACTTGCAGCGCAAAAGGGCGTCCCGATCTAGTCGGGACGCCCTTTTTTGCTTTTTGTAGGCAGCGAAATGGCTACCTCTCCTCCTCAATTCAAGTAAAGTTGGCAGCATTGACGACCAAGAAATTAGTTAAGTCCTTTTCAAATACTTTTGCACATTTTTCGCCACGTGGGCCTTTGCCCACACCTTCCTGAGAATTCCGGCGATATCAGGAGAAAAATCCACCACAATAATCGGATGCGCGGGATTACAAGCAAAACAATCTGGCCGAATGGTGCGATCGACCGCTTTTCCTACAGCAAGCGAAGACTCGATACCCGACACATAGAATAAGAAGTTATGCCACTCATTGTTAGAACCTCGATAGGGATTATGAAACGAAATCAGTTGAGCAGGGGGAGGTAGAACGCCAATTGTCAACGCTACATGGTCGGGAAATTCCGTTTCACCACGTAGAAATGTTCTAATTGATTCTGCATAGTTTCCCAAGTCGATCATCGTTTCAGTCCTAGTGCCACTCCACGAATGAACGGCTGCTTTCCAAAATACCCCCATTGAAAAGTGAATTAGCTTGTCGGAGTGAATCTCAGGATTTCTAACAGCGGCGTAGGCGGCAGCAGCCCCGTCCACGACATCAGGTGGAAACTTTGTGAGAAGATCATAGAATGGGAACGGTCCCTTGTACTGCGAAAGTAGTGGCAAGAGCCACATTTCGCCACCTTTATTCAGGGAATCCTCGCACCCTCGGCAAAGGAGATGATCTTGAAGCTGCCGATCGCTCTCAATAACGAGATCGGACGAGATCGAGATGGCGTGTCCACCGGGAGGTCGGCAGTATTCGTACATCCGCGCGGGCATCAAGTGGCTTGAAACAACATCTTTCGTTTCGAGGCAGAGCGGGCACTTCTGAATCGGCATATTTTTACCCCTGAGTTGACGGCGGTTGACCCATCCTTTCGCATTTTTCCGATGACTAATCCACAGGATTGGATGATACCACTGTAGTACTTCAATGTTGGGGAACTGGGTTAGCTCTCCCGGGTGGCCGACCCTCTCGCTTTTAGAGGGTCGGGGTCTTGACTTCTCTTTCTTCCCGTGGCTCACGAACTCATTCGCCATTGTGGACGCGGCCATCCGCATTTCGTCACATTCACTTGCTATCGACGCCTGCCACTTCCGCGCTGGGTTCGCGCTAGAAATACGCTTGTCCGGATTCTCTGCGAAACACGTGAACGCTACGGTTTCTGCCTGGTGGGTTACGTGGTTATGCCCGAGCACGTCGGAGACAAGCCAGCCTGTGCTTTCGAAAATGTTCAATATCGAACAGACGCAAACGCTCCAAAGAAGATTTAATGTGCAAGGCTGATCAATGCCGCAGGAAATTGTGGTTCATGGCCATGTCCTGAATGACGATCGACGAAGCTTTGAAGGCAAACGATGGGGAAAAAAACGTGTTTCACTTAATTTGGTACATTCTAATTGGGCTACTCTCCGGAGTGATTGCGAAATCGGTGATGCATGTGCACATAACGATCTTTTGGACGATCGTACTCGGCATCGTCGGATCAATCCTTGGGGGTGCCGTTACCCACATGTTTTCGCGCCCCACAAACGATCGCTTTCATCCCGCCGGCCTGATTTTTTCTACGTTGGGTGCGATCCTGGTTCTCTTCGTTTGCTATAAGCTGAACATTCATTTCCCCACGCCTAATTTCTCATTCCGGTAGGACCGCCTCGCCGGGTGGCCGACCCTCTCGTTCTTAGAGGGTCGGGGTCTTGATTTCTATTCACATTCCACAGCTTAAAAACTGGTTCCGAACAAACTTCAAACCCACCGCCCCCTCGAAGCCCACGAGGGATCGCCCACCCGGAAGGTCAAAACCTTCTCAAAGGATGTGCCACCAGCCCATATTACATATTGGTTTCATTCTCGATAATCGCCTTGAGTTCCTCAATACTAAGGAGCCGTTCTTGATGATGGAGCATCGCATGGCAGTTAGGACATACGGGTCTCAGGTCTTCGATGGGATTCAAGTGATAAGTGCCATCGGAAAGCGCGAGAGGCTTGAGATGGTGAACATGGATGAAGTTTTTCCCAATTTCACCGTATCTCTCTTCAAAAAGAAACCCGCAGACAGCACATCGATAACCATAATGTCTCAGACAAGTTGAACGCGCTCGTGCATTGCGCTCGTAGGCGTTTACTCGAACTTGTTTCCGCGCTCCTTCCGAATATTTTTGTCCCGGCTCCAACTCATCGGGATAAAGACGCTCGCGATTTGCCGCGCGCAGTGCTGCATCTTTCCCATATTGTCCCAGACGCTGAGCTGCGACATGCAGTTCCGCTTCGGAGAAAAGTGGTCGGAATTGAGGCTGCAGAAGGACTGCTTCCATAGTTAGATCGGGGCGACCCGCATCAAGAAGTGCGTCCAGCCCAGCCCGTTGTCCTGGATTGCGAGGCTTTAACATACGCTTTGCCGTCGCAAGACCGCCTTTTCGACGGATGGCCTGGAGAAATCGTCGACCCCAGTACCCTACTTCCTCGCCACCTCGCCGATAAGCTTCAATAAGCGAGTCCGTCAATTTATCTTCAAGGACCATGCGCACCTCTCCCGGTTCCGCGCTAGGATATCAGAAATGAGACCGTCGGGCTGGTGGCGCATCGTCTCGCATTTTCCCGATGACCAATCCACATGATCTGATGATACCATTTTAGTACATACATGTTGAGGAACTGGGTTAGGGCGGGTGGCCCGGCCTTTGACTTGGAATTTTGGGTGCCCCGTCCTTCGTCGTAGAAAGGGCGGGGCTTTTGTCAGCGCTACCCTTGGACGGGTGGCCCAGCTTTCGTCTTGGAATCTGGGGGTGCCCCGTCCTTCGTCGTAGGAAGGGCGGGGCTTTTGTCAGCGCTACCCCTTGCCTAACCTCATGTAAATAATGGACCTTTTTACCCGCCATTTTCGCCTTGACAAGTCGGCTTTTGGAGTGTACATTATTATGTACATTCACGGCATTGCTCTGCTGCGACGCCCGGGAGAACCCCATGACCATCAGGAAACGCGCGACACGGCCGCAGGAAGAAGACATCGAATTTTCCAACGTGACTAGATTTCGGAACTCCCTCCTCGGCGCTGTCGAACGCGTGCAAAAGAACCCCGCGAAGAGGTATGTGATCACGAAGCACGGTGCACCCGAAGCTGTCCTCATGAGCTATCAAACGTATTCGCTTTTGACTAAGGTCATGGAGCAGGCGCTGGAGGGAACCGAGGGGCAGAGCCGCGACGAAGCGATCCGTTCCGCATTTGCCCGGCTCCGGCAGGAGCAGCAGCCGGAAAATGCCTCGGCCGCTGCTGAACTGGAGATGTCTCATTCGGATCCTGCTGAGTTGGGGCTGGGCCGCTTTGATGCGGGGCGCGTGCCCTGGAAGGGTTTTTATACACTCAAAGACCGAAAAATGTCGGCCATTCGAGACCGTGTCCGGGCGATTCGCCTTCAATGCGAAGCTTTGGACTCCGAGCTGAACAAGCAACCGGAACAATCCCGACCACACAGAGCAACCCTCTCAAGTGAAGAATCGTAGACTTTATTGTATAGTTCCCTCCTGTCCTGGAGGGGTCCTTGGCGATCACGGTCGAACTTGACCTTCGCGTCGAAGCCGAGTTTTACTTCCGAGGGAAGTGGCCAAACGCATTGCTGGATCTGATCGCGGAGAAAAAAGAGGAAATTTACAAAAGTCTGAGGCCCAACCCCCTGGAGCCGGACATGCTCATTGCCGAACGCACGTTCAGAGTGGGCGCCCGCGATTACGTCGTCACGTTTGGGATCGACCAGCGGCGAACTACACAAAGTGTATTCCGCGTGATGCATATTGAGCGCGTGGCCCTTCCCATAAGAAGAAGTTGACCGATGGAAATTGTCCCAGGCCATTTCTCGTGGTTCACCGAGGCGGCGCACGTTTGCGATTACGCCAGCGCAGTATTCGGCATTTTCGGCACGGTTCTGATGTCACGCCGCATCGTCCCTAAAATCTGGCGCGGCCTGCTCTTTGCCGCGACGTATCCGATCATGGTCCTACTTTTTCAGGGACACCGCGTCCGCCAATACTTCATCTCCAAAGCCAAATTGAGCGCGGACGTCCAGGACTCACTTGCTGACATGACGCTGGGAATGAATCTCTTGTTCTGGGGATTCTTTCTGCAGCTTATTTCCCTCATCTTGAAATAATCCGAGCATCGGCGCCATTGAGCATTGGCACGCCTGCGCACAACGGAGTAGACGCCCCTTGCTGGAAGCTCATTGGTATGTCTACCCGCCCTGTAAAACGCCACATCCGTTCCAAACCGACGCGCGATGGCGCGGGCGTGCATTTGCGCCGCGCATTCGGCTTCGATCACACTTCCGACTTCGACCCGTTTCTTCTTCTGGACGATTTTCGCAATGACGTTCCGGAAGATTATGCCGCGGGTTTTCCGTGGCATCCGCACCGCGGGATCGAGACCATCACCTACGTCCTCGCCGGAACCCAGCAAGCTTGGAATTGAAAACGAAGGGAAAACTAATTCGATGGCTTCGGGTTTTAGACGGGACCCCGAAAAATGATGTCTTAATGAAGCAAATGGCCCAACAAAGTGCGTAGGATTTCAACAGCTCCCTCTGCCGCTGTCCGTGCATGTTCATACGTACTGGCTGTCTCAAAGCTTAGAAAGAACAAGCAAGCATAGAAGAGTCCGAGTGAATGCTCTCTCAGGCGCACAGCTGGGCGAATTACAAACGACCGCAACATTGTCCATGTGGCCGAATAACCCACCACGCATCCGATCACAGCACCTCCCAAAACGTCTGAAGGATAATGGATCCCCAAATAAACCCTACTCAATGCAACGACAAAAAATGCGTGCAGGTACAGAAAAATGCCAAACCGGCGGGAAACAATAAAGACGCCGGTCGCCAAAAGAAAGTACAACATGGTGGTGTCGCTCGGGAATGAGCTCCAATGAAGTAACCCTAGATAATTAAACCCGTACGCTACGCGAAGGTGCATGGCAGGATTGTGTATGGGCCTTTCCCGGAATGGCATAGCCCACGCAATCGTTCTGACTACAACTAGCGCAGGAATGCTGATGAGAATCGTATAAAGCAATACCTGGCGTTGCTCAGTCAACTCCTGGTTGTCCGCTAATTCGTTTGACTGATACCAAAGAAAATAGAAAATCGCAAATACGAGGGCTCCCCTGACGAGCAAATTCCCATTCGCGAAATTTGCGAACCTATCCAAAGTCCACCAGCGGTGGGCGAAACTGTTAAGAAATATGGATATGCCTATATCGGGGTTCTGCATTTGTTCTGGCTCCTGGTGCTAGGTCCTTTTAAGGAGTCCTCCCAAAATAGAAATCCTCCCTAAGCCCAGTGCGCTCCGGAAAGGTCTGAATGCTTGATCGCTCCCGCGATGAGCAACCAGCTTATAAGTCGGGATGATTGCAAGCTATAGCGCGGGAGTCCCAAAATGATGGAACCACCGATTGCGGGGGCATAAAACGATAGTCCTAGAACTTCGGGCAGCGCCAACCCCGCCCATTTCCTGAGAAGTCGTTTCCTAAGAAAGTGGCCGCTAAGTTATTCATTCTTCAAGGAGACGCAGAGCCACTTTCTTCCGCCCCTGTCTGGGCGGAGCCCAGTCAATCGCTTATCGGAATCTGGCACACGGCCGATGCCACAGACCGTTGGCAGGTCAGCGCACATTGGAGTAGACTCGCCCCAGGAGTTTCTTGGTATGTCCATTCGCCCCGTAAAGCGCCTCATCCGTTCCAAACCGACGCGCGATGGCGCAGGCGTGCACTTGCGCCGCGCATTCGGCTTCGATCACACGAACGACTTTGACCCGTTTCTCCTTCTGGACGATTTTCGCAATGACGTTCCGGAAGATTATGCCGCGGGTTTTCCGTGGCATCCGCACCGTGGAATCGAGACCATCACCTACGTCCTCGCCGGAACCGTCGACCACGGCGACAGCATGGGCAACCACGGCTCCATCGCCTCGGGCGACGTTCAGTGGATGACGGCGGGCAGCGGGATCATTCATCAGGAAATGCCGAAAGGCGATCACGCGGGGCGCATGCACGGCTTCCAATTGTGGGCCAATCTTCCGGGGTCGCTGAAGATGACGGCGCCGCGCTATCAGGGAGTGGAAGCGAAGGACATCCCCAACATCACCGACGACGATGGCACGCACGTTCGCCTCGTCTGCGGAAAATTCTGGGGAAAGAGCGGCCCAGTCGACGGCGTCGCCGCCGACCCAATTTATCTTGACGTGTCGGTGCCTCCCGGCCAAAGAAAAACTCTGCCGATTGAGACGACACGGCACGCGTTCGCCTACGTCTTTGCGGGCTCGGCAAAATTCTGCAACGCCTCCGATCCTCTCTCGGTGCCGACCGACCCGGTCGGCTGGGCGGACACCGCGCCTCCCTCGGCGGCCGAGAACCGCACGCTCGTGCTCTTCGACCGAGGCGACGAGGTCATGGTGCAGGCCGGCGACGAAGGCGTCCGCTTCCTCCTCGTCTCCGGAAAACCGCTTGAAGAACCCGTGGCCTGGTACGGCCCCATCGTTATGAACACGCAGGAGCAGCTCCAGAAAGCGTACCTGGAACTAGAGCAAGGCACGTTCCTGAAAAAGTAAAACACGCTTCAGAGCCGCTGCGGCAACTACAAATCTTTGACTGCAAATCTTTGACTGCAAATCTTTGTAGGGCACGGCTTCAGCCGTGCCGCAATTCGCGCAGCGTGAACGCGGCTTCAGCCGCTGGCCTGTTCGTGATTGAGTAGCCTGACCAGCTCCTCAGCCCGTTGGTTTGGCGCCGACCTTGAGAAAATCAAAACCAACAGGCTGAAGCCTGTTCTACTTGAATCATGGACCAAACCGAATTGCCCGGCAATCCTGCGAGCCGAAAGCATTTGATGCCGTGGGACTGGGCCGCGGCTCTATTCCTCTTTCTGGGCACCTCCGCCGTCGTCGTGTGGCAAAATTCGAGGCTGGCGGTTCTCTGGGACCTCAGCTACGTTCTGGAAAACTCCTACCGAATTTCCCTCGGCGATTTTCCCTATCGCGATTTTCCTTTCCCATACCCTCCCGCAACTTTTCTGATCCAGTCCTTGCTAATCAGGCTCACTGGCCGAGTCTTTTCTCACCACGTGTTGTACTGCGCGATTGTGGGCGGCCTGGGGACGGTCCTAACGTGGCGAATTCTGGTCCATGTTTTGCGCGGCGCGCTGCCTGCGTTTCGTCTCACGGCGTTTCTCCTGGCCGCGCCGCTCACGATGCTGGGAATCTATTGCGTCTTCCCGCACCCTTTCTACGACCCTGACTGCACCTTCGCTATTTTGTGCGGCGTCCTTCTGCTCCTGCAACTGGAGGGCAAGGTCTTTCCGCCACTTCGCGCATTTCTCACGGGGATCGTCCTTATCGTTCCGCTTTTCGTGAAGCAGAATACAGGGCTCGCGTTTCTTGCAGCCGCGGCGATGGCGATCGTCATCCTGATCGCATGCGAGGCCTGGCGCGGGCGACGCGTGTCTGGTTACGCATGGCTTCTGGCCGGGATGGCCGCGGGTCTCGTTGCGGCGATGCTTCTCCTTCACTTCACCGTTGGCCTGCGAAACTACTTGCACTGGACCATCCAATTCGCCGCATCGCGCCGGTTGCCGAAGATTTCGGAAATGATTGCTCCCTATCGGAATTCATTGCTGCTGATATGGTTCGCGGCGTTTGCGGCCGGCGCGCTAGTGTTGTGGCGCAACCGTCGAGGCAGCCGGATGCTTTCTTTGTTGTCCCTCACATTGATGGCGGCGCCGTTCGCGTGGTCAATCCTGTACCTGTTCGTCGAAACGGATCCCGCAGAACGTGCGGAACGCCTGCTCGCCTTGTGGCCCGTTGTCCTGGTTGTTTCTCTAGTCTTCGCTCTGTGGGACGCGAGACGAGGCCTGAGCGTCGCGCGGCTCTTGCCCTTTATTTTATTCGCAACCGTGCTCGGGGCATTTCTCTCGCAGCAGCTCTGGGGCTCGACCTACGCAATCTGGCCGTTGCTTACAATTTTGCTCGCCGGGGTTTTGGCGGAATTGTTCAGGCTGAGCGGAGAAAAGTCCTCGCGAGAGATCGAGTTGCTGGCCGGTGTAGCGGCGCTATCCATGCTCGTTTCTGGCGGATTTTATGTCGCGAGTCATGAAAGGTTGAACTATGCCGACCTCTCCACTGGCGAAATGGCCCGATCGACATTGCCTGCGCTCGCTGGCCTCTCGACGCGCGGGCCCTGGATTCCGCAATTCGAGGAACTCGTTCGTTTCACGGACCGTGAGATTCCGAAGGATCAAGGACTGCTGATAATTCCCGGCGAAGATCTCTTCTACTACACCACGGGCAGACGGCCGCGCTTTCCGGTGCTGATGTTCGCTCACACTGTCAATCCGTACAGTCCGGAAGAAATTCTCGAAATCAGCCGGCGCCGGAATATCTGCTGGCTGATCTTAAAAAAGAACCTGCAACTGAACGGCGAGCCGGTGGAGGACAAAAGCAGATTGCTCGAACTGTTGCGCGGCGATTTTGCGCTTGTTCAGAGCCTCGCGAACTATGACATTTACCGGAGGAACGGGGACGGCGGTTGCCAGGATGCCGCCCATTCGCGCCCTGGGGAAAATTGAAAGCTACACAGAGGTCGTTGGGGAGACGGGCATTAGCAATCTTCGCCTTGTCTTCGCCTATGGACTGGTGGTATGCTCTCGCCTGCCCCCGCACTTCAAAAATTCAGGAGATGAACATGCCAATCGCTCAGATGCTCTTACCGGAATTCGATCAGGAGATGGCCAACACGCGAAAGATGCTGGAGCGCGTCCCGGACGGAAAGTTCGACTACAAACCGCACGAAAAGTCGATGACGCTTGGAAGGCTGGCCGCGCATACGGCCGAAATCCCGTCCTACGCGTCCGGCACGCTTCGCTTTGAACGGATGGATTTCACCGGCGAAGAAAAACCCTTCTCGCCGGCAACGCGCAAGGAGCTGCTCGAGGCTTTCGACAAGCACGTCGTGGAAGCTCGAGAAATGCTTTCCAAGGCGACGGACGAAGACCTCATGAAGATTTGGACGCTGACGTACAAGGGCAACCAGATTTTTTCCATGCCGCGCGCTGCCGTCCTGCGCACCATGGTCATGAGTCACCTCATTCACCACCGCTCGCAGCTCGGCGTATATCTGCGCCTGAACAACATCGAGATTCCGGGCATGTACGGCCCCTCGGCGGATGAGATGAATATGTTTAACGCGCAGAGCGCGTAGCGGTTTTGTAGCGCAGGCTTCAGCCTGTGGATTTTGCCTTTGACATGGTAGGACGGGCTTCAGCCTGTCGGTTTTTGATTTCTTACGTTGCATCAGAAAACCAGACAGGCTGAAGCCCGTCCTACCGAACCACCACATCCGCGCAGCGCTGCTCTACGAAAAGGAAGCTCTTGCCAGCCGGGAGACCCGGGTGTATACGTCCCCTTCAGGAGTCACGGGACAATTTACCCCGGCCCGAAGGCGGTGAAATTCAAAGGAATTTTTGCCGCCCATTTCCTTAAAAAATTTCACTCAATGAGGAGGTTCCCATGCCACTTTTCTTAAGCCAAGTCGCTTACAACGAAGAAGGCTGGAAAGCACTTGTTTCAAACCCCCAAAACCGTCTGGAAGCGATCCGCCCGGTCGTAGATAAACTCGGAGGACGTGTCGTCAACGCCTATTTCGCGTTCGGCGATTATGACTTTGTCCTTATTTCGGAATTCCCGGACAACGTGAGCGTTGCGGCTCTCGCCATCGCTGCCGCCGCGGGCGGCGCGGTCAAGACGATAAAGACCACGCCTTTGATGGAGGCAGCCGAGGGCCTCGAGGCGCTGCGCAAAGCCGCCGCGTCCGGCTATCGCGCTCCGACCAGCGGGCGAACCGCAACGGCGTAGGCCGACACAGACAGCAATAGACTTTTCCGCCGGCATTGCAAGGGCACCCCGGTTAGACTGGGATGCCCTTTTCTTTCAATACCTTATCGCAAATTGCGCTGCCTTCTTGGTAGCACAGGCATACTCGTGCCTATGCTACTTTCAAATCTACCAGCCGTCGCCTTGGGTCCAGCCTGCTTGCCGTCAAATACCGGATTCGGTATAGTGACGACAGGAACTCAAATTCACAGATCACGGCCCAGGAGCTGCCAAACCGTCATGTCCGACGAACCCATCCCATTTGCCAGCGTTGAGGAAGCCCTCGAAGAAATCCGCCAGGGGCGGCAAATAGTGCTGGTCGACGACGAAGACCGCGAGAACGAGGGCGATCTCACCATGGCGGCGGAAAAGATCACGCCCGAGGCGGTCAATTTCATGGCCAAAAACGGCCGGGGCCTCATTTGCCTGGCGCTGACCGAAGAGCGCTGCGACGATCTGGCGCTCCCGCTCATGACCCCGGTGAACACGTCGAACTACGGCACGGCCTTTACCGAATCGATCGACGCGCGGCGCGGCACGACCACGGGAATCAGCACGGCCGATCGCGCGATCACCATCCTCGCGGCCATCGACGCGGGAACGCGCCCAACCGATCTTGCGCGCCCGGGACATATTTTCCCGTTGCGCGCGCGAAATGGCGGCGTGCTGGTGCGCGCCGGGCAAACCGAAGCGTCGGTGGACCTGGCGCGGATCGCCGGCCTCACTCCGGCGGGCGTGATCTGCGAAATCATGAATGATGACGGCACGATGGCGCGCCTGCCGCAGCTCGCGGAATTCTGCCGCGAGCACGGGCTCAAGCTGCTGACCGTCGCGGAACTGATCCGCTACCGGATGAGGAACGAGCGCTACGTGCGGCGCGTCGCCGAGACGGCTCTGCCGACGCGCTACGGCGATTTCCGCATGATCGTGTACGCCTCCGACGTGGACCGCGAGCAGCACATCGCTCTGGTGCGTGGAGATTTGGCCGGCGCGCCGCCGCTCGTGCGCGTGCATTCGCACTGCCTCACGGGCGACGTGTTTGCGTCCACGGAATGCGATTGCCACGAAATTATCGAGCGCTCGCTCGAAGCCGTCGTCGGGGAAAATCGCGGCGTGTTCGTCTACCTTCACCACACGGGGCGAGGCTTCGGCATCGACGCCGCCGCGCCCGCTCCGGGCGCGCTGCCGCGCATCCTGTACCACTCGCGCGGACAGCTCGACGTGGATGTGGCGCGGCAGCGCCTCTTGCAGCACGAAAGCGGCATCGGCGCGCAAATTTTGATCGATCTGGGACTGAAGACCCTGCGCGTCCTCACCAACCATCCGAAAAAAGTAGTCGCGCTCGAAGGCTACGGCCTGACGATCGCCGAGCAAGTCCCGCTCAGAACCGCATCGTCGAAAAAACGCACACATCAGACGCTGTAATCCATCTGCGATAAGAGTCCTCCACACCATATGAAGTCATTATGATTGGAGCTCAATTCCGGCACGTCTTGGCAGCGCCGGCATCTTGCCGGCATTTTTATTTCTTCTAGCACGAAAAATAGCCGGCGGGACGCCGGCGCTACTGAGGACTCGCCTTCTTGGCGGGAGGTGCGCTTTTCTGCGCGGGAGGCGCGGGCGGAGGCGGCGCGGCAACAGTGACGTACGGCCGCATCGCGTCAAGCTTTTTTTGGCTGATGCCGCGCACGGCGAGCAAATCTTCGACGCGGTGAAAACGGCCGCTCTTCTCTCGCAGGTCGATAATTCTTTGCGCCGTGACTGGCCCCACGCCGGGTAATTCCTGAAGTTCCTTCACGTTCGCGAGGTTGAGATCGATTGGCTTCGCGGGAGGATGCTTCTCGGCCTGCGCGGGGAAAGACGAAAGAACGATTAGTAGCGTGGCGATCAGAGCGCAAGCGCGGGAAAGGGTAGATGAAAAAATCATCGCGACCTTCGATGGCGGTCGTAAAGGAACAATGCCGCAACGCAAAGCAAGACGCCGGCCGAGAAAGAAGAAATAGCAATCCCCTCGCCGAAGTGAAGGCCGACAAACGCTCGACTCACACCGAGTGAAAACAGGCCAGCGAAAAGAAGCGCCACGCTCACGCCTCTCGGAATTCTTGCCCGCCACGGCAAATCAGATGCGATTTCCTTGCGCGTCATACACCTCGGGCGTGCCGAACAGCGCGGCTTGCGATTCAATCTGCGCGCGGTCGCCGACGATCACAATTTGCGCGTGGGCCGAATCGAAATATTTCCGCGCCGCATCGAGCACGTCCGCCGACGTGAGTTGCAAGACGCGCTCTCGATAGGTTTCCAAATAATCGTCAGGCAGTTTTTCGAGCGTGGCCGTGGCCAACTGCCCGGCGAGGCCGTCCTGCGTCGCGAGGCCCAGCGAAAATATTCCGGTCAGGTAGTTGCGCGCGTCGTCCAGTTCTTCCTCGCCGACGGGAGTGGAACGCATGCGGTCGATCTCGTAGAAAATTTCGGTGAGCGTGGCGGCGACCACGTCGTTGCGCACCGCCGCTCCGATGCTGAAATAACCGTGCTGGCGCAAGGGGTGCGCCCCGCTGCGCGGGCTGTAGGTGTAGCCTTTCTGCTCGCGGATATTCATCACCAGCCGCGAATTAAATGCGCCTCCGTAAATCGAATTCGCCAGAGTGAGGCGCAGCCAGTCCGGATGCTTGCGCGTGATGGCGCGATTGCCAATTGCGATTTGCGTCTGCACGGATTCCGGCAGATGCACGAGATACACGCGGCGCCCTTGCACTTCGGGCAGCGCCGGATCGGGCGCCCCCTCCACCAGGCCGGGCGACCTGGAGCCGAACCCTTTCTCAATCTGCGCAAGCATTTTGTCAGGTAAGAAATCGCCCACCATCACCAGCAACGCGTTTCCGGGGCGATAGTAATGCCGGTAGTACTCCTTGAGCTGTTCGATGCGGTAGCCCGTCACCTGCTCTTCGGTCGGCGAAATCGTGCCGTACGGATGCGCGCCAAACAGGACGCGCCGCAAGCGCTCGCCGGCCAGAAAGCCTGGCGTGGTGCGCTCGATGCGCAAGCCCTCGACAAGCTGGCGCCGCTCGCGTTCGAATTCGTCCGCGGGAAAGGAAGCCTGCTGCGCCAGTTCCGAAACGAGCCCCAACAGTTCGTTCGAAAACTCCACCAGGCCGGCGAACGAAATCACGCTGGTGTCTGCGCCAGCCCCCGAAGAAAGATCCGAGCCCATGCGGCGCAAATCTTCCTCGATCTCGCGGCTAGTGCGCGCTGTGGTGCCCGTGCGGGCCACTGTAGCGGTCATGTCAGCCAAGCCGGGCGCCTTCGCAGCCGCCACGGCGTTGCCGCTGCGAAAGAATAGCTCGCCCGTAAATTTTGGGATCGTGTGCGATTCCACGAGAACGACCTCGAGACCGTTCGAAAGCGTCCTGTGCACGCGTGGCGGCCAGATCACCGGCCGCGCGGGAATGAGGGGCGGAACCGCCGAATTTGTTTCCGATCGAGGCGCGGAAGCCATCAAACCGTCCCTTTCTTCGCCGGCTGGCGAATGGCGATCGAGCGGTTGTGACGCGTCAGAAGTTTCTGCGCGACGGACTGCACGGCCTCCGAAGTAACCTCCATGAACCCGCCGAGGATGGTGTTCACTAGAGTTGGATCGTTGTCAAACAGCGAGAAACACGCAAGGAGGTGCATCAGTCCATATCGCGGGATGGAAGCGCCGTGCCCGCCCTCGAGCATGGAAAAATAATTTGAACGAAACTTCACCTTGATCGGTTCCAGTTCCTCGGCGGTAATTCCCTTCTCCTTCATCTCGTCGATAATCTGATCGTAGGCGGCGATAGTCTGGTCCACGGAATATTCGGGCTTGTGCAGGATCCGCGTCACCATGAGCGTCGGACCATTGTAGTCGAACAAATCGCCGACGGGATAATGGATGCCGCCCTCGGCGTCGACAGCGATTTGCTGTTCGAGCACCAGGCGGCGATAGACGCGTCCCGCGCGTCCGCCATGCAGCGCCTGATCGAGCATGGCCGCGGCGTGCCACTCGGGCGTGAGGCGGCGAGGCGACTGGTAGCCGATGGCCACGCCGGGAAGCGTGCCGAATTTTTCCTCGACCACGCCGCGCCGCTCCTCGATCTGCGGAGGCTCGTCGATATCGGCGGGCGAAGGCTGCGGCCCCGACGGGATGGAGGCAAAATGGCGCTCGGCCAGCCGGATACTTTCGTCGGTATCGACGTCGCCGAGGATCAGCAGGACCGCATTCGATGGCGCGTAATACGTTTTGAAGAATTTCTGGACGTCCTCCAAGGTCGCGGCGTCGAGATCGTCGAAATCGCCGTAAAAATTGTGAGCGTTCGACCAATTGCGATAGGCAATCGGGGGAAGATCGAGCCAGGGGAAGCCGCCGTAAGGTTGGTTGAGCACGTTGGCGCGCACTTCTTCTTTCACCACGTCGCGCTGGTTGCGCAAATTTTCGTCGTCCACTTTGAGCGCGCGCATGCGGTCGGCCTCGAGCCACAGGACGCGTTCGAGCGCATTCGAGGGCACCGATTCGTAGTAATTCGTGACGTCATAATGCGTCGAGCCGTTGAGCACGCCCCCGGAAGAATTGATCAGCTTGATGTGCACCATTTTGCCGGCGTTGGCCGAGCCCTGAAACATCATGTGCTCGAACAGATGGGCGAAACCGCTGCGGCCGCGCGGCTCGATTCGAAACCCGATATTGTAATAGACCCCCAAGGTAGCCACTGGCGCAGTGCGGTCCGGCGAAATGACCACGCGCAAGCCGTTCGGAAGCGTCGTGCTTTCGATGGGAATGTTCAGTTGTGTCAAGAAGCCCCCCGTGGATGAGAATCAAACGCCGCAAAATCCGGCTTAAGCGAATTTGGATCTCGCACACTCATTTCTTTTTTGAAACCGCAGCCGCACCGAAGATCCGGTCGAGCTGCTTCACCATGGCGCCAGGCTGTGCGGCCAGCACTTCGGCCGTCAGGCGCGAAAGCGTCTTGTACGCCTCCAGATATTCGGGCTCGAAATCCGCAAGCGCCTTGACGTGCCGTTCGATCGTCGAAAAATCTCCCCTCGACAGGGGGCCCGTCCAGGCTGCGAGAGGACCGACGCTCTCAAAATTATCCAGCGTCTGCCGCACGAGTGGCAACAGCGCGCGCATCGCTTGACGGCGCTTGAATCCCTGCGTCATGAGAAGACGCGTGGCCGTCTCCATGAGGGCCAGGACATAAACGCACGCAAACGATCCTGCCGCATGATACGCCGCCTTGTTTGCTCCCGACAAGCGCACGGCCACGCCGCCCATTTGGTGAATCATTTTTCTTGCGACCTGCAGAGCGGCCGGGCAGCCGTCGATGCCAAAAATACATTTCGCAAGGTCCGGAGGATTCTGATTGGAAAACGTTTGCATTGGATGCATCGACCCCGTCGCCGCACCCAGATCGGCGAGCGGCTGAAGCACGCTGGAATCGAGGGACCCGCTGGTGTGCAGCACAACTTTCCCGCACCACTCCTGACCACCGAGCCGAGCGAGATTTTTCGCCACACCTTCGATGACGTCATCCGGCGTGGTAATCAGAACGACTCTCGAGCTCAGGACCTGGTGAGTCGGCCCGTCCAACGACTGCCCCGCGCCAATCGCACGGACGGCCGCCCGCGCCGTGGAGATAGATCGGCCGGTGACGGCGCCAACGCGCCAACCGAGTTCGTGCAAGCGGCGCCCAAGGGCGCGTCCCACGCGCCCAGCGCCGACGATGGATACAGTCTCCAACATCCGCTGTGTTAGCATCCTATATGCGACCATTTACAGGCTGCGGACAATTTAACATTGCACACTTTCTGGATTGTACTATTCGGTTCTATAGCTTTCCTATGGATTGTTCAGGGTATAAGGGCCGGCTTTGGCATGGCCCGCCTGCCGTGGCTTTCCGAGGTTACCCCAATCGCTCCCAAGGACGCGCCGCTAGTTTCCATTATTTTTGCCGCGCGCGACGAAGCGGAGAAACTGCGCGCCGCAATCGAAACACTCCTGTCCCAGGATTATCCCCGGTTTGAGATCGTTGCCGTCAATGACCGCTCCACGGACCAAACTCCCGCCATCCTACACGAATTTGAGCGTTCCAGTCGCAATCTGATTGTCACGGATATTGCCAGCTTGCCGCCCGGCTGGCTCGGAAAGCCGCACGCGCTCGTTGCTGGTTTTGAAAAATCGCGCGGGGAGTGGCTGGTGTTCACCGACGCGGATGTCCATTTCGCGCCGGATGTTTTGCGGCGCGCCATCGCGCTCGCCGCCGAACGCCGCTGGGATCATTTGACGCTTCTCACTACGGTCGAAATGCGCGGCTTCTGGGAAACCGCGGCGATTTCGTACTTTGGCCTCGGCTTTATTTTCGGCAATGAGCCCTGGCTGGCTGCGAACCCGCGCTCGGCTCGATACGTGGGAGTGGGAGCCTTCCAGCTGGTGCGGCGCGCGGCCTACGAAAAAAGCGGCGGGCACGCCCGTCTGCGCATGGACGTGATCGAAGACATGAAGCTCGGCAAGCTGATGAAGATGGCCGGATTCCGGTCCGGCGTGGCCGTCGCGCAGGACATGGTCCGCGTGCGTTGGCACAGCGGAGTTCACAATGTAATTTGCGGCGTCACGAAAAACATGTTTGCCGCGGTCCACTACAATGCGTTCTTTGCCGTTGGTGCGATGATGCTTTCCGTGACGATGAGCATCCTCCCGTTTTTCGGCCTGGCCTTCGCGTCGGGATGGGCGCGCGTGTTTGCCGGGATCGCGGCAGGCGCCGCCGTCCTGATTCACGCGGCGATGATTTGGTCGACCGACGCTTCCCCGCTATACGGGCTCACGCACCCGCTCGGCGCGCTGCTGTTTTGCTGGATGATTGGGCGCTCGGCCATCGCAACACTTTGGCGCGGCGGAGTCGTCTGGCGCGACACATTCTATCCGCTGGATGAACTGCGCAAAGGAATGGTTTGAAGTAGCGCGGGCTTCAGCCTGCGGGGGTTGGTCCTTGCTAGGTCGAACCCCCGCTGGCTGAAGCCCGCGCTACTGCGCAAACCTTCATGTAAATTTCAGGTTTATTTGTTAATTTATCAGCGTCCAAGCTGTATGCTCGCTTCAAGTTTAGTAACTGGAGGTGAATTCCGATGGCAACTGCGGCTCCTTCAAAACAACGTGTTTGGCTCGTTCTCATTGTACTGGTCCTAGCCGCCGGGAGCTTGAGCATCCCGGCAGTAAGAAACGTGGCGTTGAAATCTCTCCAATCGCTGCGCGTGCAAAAGGTTCAGGCAGTCAACGCCAATTTTTCCCCATTCGTTGACGCCAATGCGAACCCCACGCTCCACCAGATGGTTACGCAGATGATTTCCGATAAGGTCCAGGTCGAGGTAAACGAGGAGAATCTGCCGGCCAGCGATGTCGCCAACGCGCGCCAATTGGCGGGATTTGATGTGCGATTGCTTGGCGCGCGGAAAGACGCGCCGAAACTCGTTGTCGGGGGATCGCATAAAATCGAAGTGATCGTGGACCGCTCACGCCTGCAAGCGATTGCCACCGAGGCGGGCCATCCGGACCTGGTGTTGCCACAGTCCCTCGACGGCGCGACCGTCGGAGTGCAAGTCCCTCGCTCGATTCAAATACAGTACGGAACTTGCCCCGGCCCGACGAACGCCAGCAAAGTCGTCGCGGACAATATCACCGGACCATCGCCGACAACCACCGAGTATAGCGACTGCGTCCGCCTGCGCGAGGGCCCGGAGCCGATCGTCAATGTGCCGACGGGCCTGGACGTCGGAGGCCTTGCGCAAATCGGGCTGGAAACGGCGGGAATGACCCCGAATCAGGCCAGCGATTTCCTCCACACGGTCGACTGGAAGGCGACCCTGACGCTAGCGGTCCCCCGCTCTCTGCGCTCGTATCAAGTGGTGAAGGTGAACGGCACGAGCGGCACACTCCTCAGCATGGCCGGGAGACGCGGCCCAGGTTACGCCCTCATCTGGACAAAAAATGGAATTGATTATTCGCTCACCGGATTCGGAGATTCCAGCCAGGCCGTGGGATTGGCCGATTCGCTGAAATGAACGGGAGTTGACCCTGTCCCAGCTCGATAGCTACGCGGTCCAGACACAAAATTTGCGCAAGGTTTTCGGGGGCAAAGTCGCGGTGCGCGACTTGACCTTAACCGTGCGCCAGGGCGAGATATTTGGATTCCTCGGCCCGAACGGAGCGGGCAAGAGCACTTCGATCAAAATGCTTCTGGGCCTGGCGAAACCTACCAGCGGTGAAGCATTTGTTCTAGGCGTGCCGTCGGGTGACGTCGAAGTCCGCCGAAGAATCGGGTTCCTGCCGGAAAATTTTCGCTTTTACGAATGGCTGACGCCCGCCGAACTTCTGCACCTGCATGGACGTCTCTGCGGTGTTCCCGCGAGCAAGCTTTCGCAGCGCGTTCCCGCTCTCATCGATTTGGTAGGGCTCGCACCTCACATTGACAAACGTTTGCAGAATTTCTCGAAGGGCATGCTTCAACGCATCGGACTCGCGCAGGCGCTGATTCACGAGCCCGATGTGATTTTTCTCGACGAGCCGACGTCAGGACTCGATCCCCTCGGGCGTCGCATGGTGCGCGATATCATTCGCGCCCAGCGCGACCGGGGCGCCACCGTATTTTTGAATTCGCATCTGCTCAGCGAGATCGAGATTACGTGCGACCAGGTCGTGTTTATCCGTGAAGGCGCGGTGGTAACCAGCCGCGACATGCGAGCGCAGCAGGAAGAGGCGGTGCGCATCGAGGTGCGCGCGCGAAAGCTTTCCGCGGAATGCGTCTCGGGCCTGGCGCGCTGGAGCGAGTCCGTGCAGGTTGACGAGGAATTACTGACGCTGACGACGCAATCCCGCGAAACTCTGCCCGAAATATTGCGCTACCTCGTCGCCGCGGGCGCCGATGTCTACCAGTTCACGCCGCAACGGATGTCGCTCGAAGAGCTCTTCATGAACGTCATGGGCGAGGATCGGGGATTTTGATGGGTGTGTGGATCATGGCGGGCATCACGTTTCGCGAAGCGGCGCGCAAGAAAATTTTGTGGACCGCGCTCCTCGCCGGCGCCGCGTTTCTTCTGGTGTTCGGCATCGGATTACATTTTCAAGTCGGGGATTTCCGAAACTCCAGCGTGCCGCCATTTTTGCGCTACCAGGTCATTAGCGCCATGCTCATGATCGGCCTGTATACCGTGGATCTGCTCGCCGTGGTCATGACCACGCTCACATCCGTGGATACGATTTCGGGCGAAATCACCTCAGGAACGATTCACGCCATTGCGACCAAACCTCTCGCCCGCTGGCAAATTTTGACCGGCAAATGGTTGGGCTTCGTGGCGATGGCCGGCGCATATGTTGCAATCACGTTCTGGGGCACGATTGCCGAGGGCTATTGGATCGGCGGAGTCATGGCGCAACATCCGGTCCGCGGCGCGCTCCTGGTTTTCCTGGAATGCATCGTCGCTTTGTCGGTCACGTTCATGTTTGGCACCTGGTTTTCGACGCTGACCAGCGGCGTCATCACTCTTGGCCTGCTAGGTGTCGCGTTTCTGGGCGGATGGCTCGAACAAATGAGCGGTTTCACAGAGGGATCACGGCTGGCGATGGTCGGCATCATCTCGAGCCTCGTAATGCCTAGTGAGGCCGTCTGGCGCCGCGCCGCCTTCGAAATGGAGTCGCCGCTCGCCGGATCCTTGCAATTCTCGCCTTTCGCGGATATCTCCATCCCCAGCGTTGCGATGATCGTCTATGCGAGCGTGTATCTGCTCATAGCCCTCGCCATCGCCGTCTACCATTTTGGCGAGCGCGACCTCTGACGTCTTTTGTAGCGCGGGCTTCAGCCTGCGGGGGTTGGTCTTTGCAAGGACTAAAACCCGCAGGCTGAAGCCCGCGCTACCAAACCCACCGCACGGCCCGCTTGCACTTCGCTAAAGTCACCACGCCTATAGTAGAATCCGGCTACAAATACAGGACTATCTCGCGAACGGAGTCCAGCCATCGGCGAACGTCGATTGTCCTTGCAACCAGGTGCCCGCGTCGGCGCTTACGAAATAATTTCTCCCATCGGAGCCGGCGGGATGGGCGAAGTGTATCGAGCGCGGGACACGCGGCTCGAACGCACCGTTGCGATCAAAGTGCTGCCGGCGGATTTGTCGGGCGATCCCGACCGGCGCGAGCGCTTCGACCGCGAGGCGCGCGCGATTTCATCGCTTAATCATCCGCACATCTGCATCCTCCACGACATTGGGAATCAGGACGGCACCAGCTACCTGGTGATGGAGTATCTGGAAGGGGAAACACTCGCCAGTCGCTTGAGCAAAGGCCCCCTCCCCATCGAACAGGTCCTCCGCTATGCCATCGAGATCGCGGACGCGCTCGATGCGGCGCACGCGGCCGGCATTGTCCACCGGGACCTGAAGCCGGCCAACATCTTCGTCACGAAACGCGGCCAGACCAAGGTGCTCGACTTTGGACTGGCGAAACTCGCGCAGGACAATCGCGCGGCCGCTCTCAAGTTGGACGAAAATGGTCCAACGCTGAACGACGCGCACCTCACCGAGCCGGGCACGGCGATCGGAACCGTGGCGTACATGTCTCCCGAGCAGGCTCGCGGCGAAAATCTGGACGCGCAGAGCGACCTCTTTTCCTTCGGCGTCGTGCTCTACGAGATGGCCACCGGGCGCCAGGCATTTTCCGGGAAGACGACAGCTGTCATTTTCAATGAAATTTTGAACAAGACGCCTACACCGCCTGCGCGCCTCAATCCGGATGTGCCGCTCAAGCTCGACGAAATCATCGACCGGTGCCTTGAGAAAGACCGCGAGCTGCGCTACCACAGCGCGGCGGACGTGCGCGCGAACCTCAAGCGCGTGCAGCGCGACATTGATACAGAACGTGCGCGCACATCGCGCCGCGCACCTGTTGAAGAAGCCTTGCGGCCCGACGCGCCTGCGCGGGCTGGTTCGTTGCCCGGCTCGGGCGGACCGGCTGGCTCAGTCGCGCCGCAGCCGAGTTCCGACGCCGCGCTCGCGATCGGCATCGTGCAGCGGCACAAGACCGGCATCGTCGTGGCGGCGGTTGTCCTTGTCCTGCTCGTTGTGGGCGTGATCGGCGGCCGCATGTGGCTCGCGCGGAAGACCGGCGGCCCGATTGACTCGATCGCGGTGCTGCCGTTCGTGAATGGCAGCGGAAGTCCGGATGCGGATTACCTGAGCGACGGCCTGACCGACACGATCACAAACAGCCTGTCGCAGATTCACTCGCTGCGCGTTGTGCCGCGCACGCTCGTGATGCGATACAAAAACCAGACCGTCGATCCGCGACAGGCCGCAAGCGACTTGAACGTGCGCGCCATCGTGACGGGAAGCGTGATGCAACGCGGCGACCGGGTCAGCGTTCAGGCGGAGATGATCGATGCCGCGAGCGTCGCGCAGCTCTGGGGCGACCACTTCGATCGCAACGTTGCGGACATCATGAATGTGCAGTCCGACATTTCCAAGGCCATCGCGGAAAATTTGCGGATGCAACTGACCAGCGACGATCACAAAGTGATGGTGGCCGGGACGACGCAGAATGCGGAGGCCTACCAGCTCTACCTTAAGGGCCAGTACGAATTTGCAAAACGGAATGGAGACGGCTACAAAAAAGCAACTGCGTATTTCGAGCAGGCGATTGTGCAGGACCCGTCCTACGCGCTGGCATATGCGGGGTTAGCCGGTGGATATGCGCAGCAGGCTCTCTTTGGCTATGCGCCGCCGAACGAAACCTATTCCAAAGCCATCGCGTCCGGGAAGAAGGCAATCGCTCTCGACGAGGGATCGGCCGTCGCTCATGCATGGCTTGGATTCTCCATTCTCCTTTACGAGTGGAACTGGACGCAAAGCGAACAGGAGCTACACCGGGCGCTCGTTCTGGACCCGAACAACGCGGAAGTTCACCTGGCATATGGTTTCTTTCTGTCGACCCTAGGGCGTTTCGACGAAGGGATCGCCGAAGAGAAACGCGCGGAAGCGCTCAATCCTCTTTTTCCACCCACGGGGTTTGGTGTTTTATTGACAGAGGCACACCGTTATGACGAAGCTTTCGCGGCGTTCAATAGGGCCCTCGAACTGGAGCCCGACTTCGTTCTGGCGCATTGGTATCTCGCCGATGCATATCTCATGACCGGAAAGGGAGACCTCGCAATAGCCGAGAGCCGGCGGACAATCGAATTTGGGCTTCCATTCGGCCAGTCGTTGCTCGCGGAGAGCTATGCCGCGGCAGGGAGGAAGGCCGAAGCCATGGCGCCCCTGAAGGAAGCAATCGAACAATCCAAACGGTCACACTCGGGGGCCTATTACATTGCGCTCGCCTTTTACGCGCTGGGCGAAAAGGATCAAACGTTTTCTTGGCTGGAGGAGTCATACAAGGAGCACGAACCAGCTTTGGTATTTCTCAACGCATGGGCCTTTCCCAACGACTCCGCCTTGCGCGCCGACCCGCGTTTCCAGGATCTCGTCCGCCGCATCGGGATTCCCACACGGTAAACATTGTTGAAGGCTGCGAACGAGGAAGGTTTTCAGTGGCGCAGGCTTCAGAGGCTGTGTCACAACTCAATTCCGAACGCGCCAGCGGCTGAAGCCGTGCCCTACAACGATTTTGCAGTTGCCACATAGGTTCTTCAGCCTGTGGATATCGATAAGCGCGCGCCGACAGCCTACTCCCAATACGAAAGTTCATCGTCCGAAAGAGGCTCAAAAAAATCGGGCCCGATGCTGAGCTTGCCTTTCATTGAGCCTGGCTGACGCTTCTTCTCTCCCTCGGCAATGGCAACGAGTCGCGCCACGTGCTTCGAGCCGCGCGCGATAATCACTTCCTCGCCCGCCAAAGCCTTTTTAATCAATCGGGAAAGATTTTTCTTGGCATTTTGAATGCTAACGATCAAATCGTCTCCTTAACATGATTGAGGTCTGTCACGGATATCGGCAAAACCACTCCTAAGCTCTAGACGAACCGGAAGGGTCCGCCGTCGCAGGCTCGGTAGCGGCGGAAAAGAAACCAGAGAGGTCTCGCTGTTTGAGCGTGCGGATGCGGTCGCGCAGGGCGGCGGCGCGCTCGAACTGGAATTTTTTGGCGGCTTCGCGCATTTGTACTTCGAGCTGCGCGAGAACTTCGCCCAGCTTCGTTTCGCTGGTGATGTCGGCGTCGGCAAAATCTTCCGCGGGCACGGTGACGTAGTCGGCTTCCACGATCGCAGCCAGCTTCATGTCCACGGACTTGGTGATGGACGTCGGCGTGATGCCGTTCGCATCGTTGTAGGCGACTTGCTTGGCGCGGCGGCGGCTGGTTTCCTCGATGGCCTGCGCCATCGAGCCGGTCATGCGGTCGGCGTAGAGGATGGCGCGGCCTTCGACGTGGCGCGCGCAGCGGCCCATCGTCTGAATGAGCGCGGTCGCGCTGCGCAGGTAACCTTCCTTGTCGGCGTCGAGGATGGCGACGAGCGAAACTTCCGGCAGATCGAGCCCTTCGCGCAACAAGTTGATGCCGATCAAGGTGTCAAATTCCCCTCGGCGCAGATCGCGCAGGATGCGGACGCGCTCGAGTGTGTCGATTTCCGAGTGCATGTAGCGGCAGCGCACTCCTGTCTCGGTGAAATATTCGGCGAGGTCCTCGGACATGCGTTTGGTCAAAGTGGTGACGAGGACGCGCTCGTTGCGTTCTGCGCGCACGCGAATCTCCTCGAGCAAATCGTCCACCTGCCCCTTCACCGGGCGCACTTCGATTTGCGGGTCCACCAGGCCCGTCGGGCGGATCACCTGCTCGACCACCACTCCCGCCGAGCGCGTCAGCTCGTACGGCCCCGGCGTCGCCGAAACGTAGAGCACTTGCCCGGTGCGGTGCTCGAACTCCTCGAAATTCAGCGGGCGGTTGTCGAGCGCCGAGGGCATCCGAAAGCCGTAGTTCACCAGCGTTTGCTTGCGCGAACGGTCGCCGTGATACATCGCGTGGAGTTGCGGGACCGTCTGGTGCGATTCGTCGATGAACAGCAAATAATCCTGCGGAAAATAATCGAGCAGCGTAGGCGGAGCTTCGCCCGGCAGGCGGCCGGACATGTGCCGCGAATAATTTTCGATGCCGTGGCAATAGCCAATCGTCCGCATCATCTCGATATCAAACATGGTGCGCTGCCACACGCGCTGCGCCTCCGCGTACTTGCCCTGGCGTTCGAGTCCGGGCTTCCACCAGTCGAGCTCTTCGAGGATCGTCTTGATCGCGCGTTCTCTTTGCGCGGCGGGCATCACGTAGTGCGACTTCGGATAAATCGTCAGCCTCGACAAATCGTTCTGGCCGGAGCGCACTTCTCCGGTGAGCGGATCGATCTGGCGGATGGCGTCGACTTGATCGCCCCAAAGTTCGATGGCGTAACCGTTGTCTTCGTATGGCGGATAAATTTCCAGGCGGTCGCCGCGCACGCGGAACGTGCCGCGGCGCAAATCTTCCGCGCGCTGGTACTGCATGTCCACGAGTTTCCGAAGCACCGCTTCGCGATTGGTGCTCTGTCCCTTCTCGATCATGAGGAGCATGCCGTAATACGCTTCGGGAGAGCCGATGCCGTAGATGCAGGAGACGGACGCGACCACGATGACGTCGCGGCGCTCGAAGAGCGAACGGGTCGCGCTCATGCGCAGCTTGTCCAGCTCATCGTTGATCGTGGACTCTTTTTCGATGTAAGTGTCCGAAGCGGGGATGTACGCTTCCGGCTGGTAGAAATCATAGTAGCTGACGAAATATTCGACCGCGTTTTGCGGAAAGAAACTCTTGAATTCGCTATAGAGCTGCGCGGCGAGCGTCTTGTTGTGCGCGAGCACGAGTACGGGACGATTCGCCCGCTCAATCACTTTTGCCGCGGTAAAAGTTTTTCCAGATCCGGTCACGCCGAGCAGGACCTGATGCTTTTCGCCCGCCTCAATCCCGCGCGAAAGCTGCTCGATGGCCTCCGGCTGATCGCCGCGAGGCTCGTAATCGCTCATGAGTTTGAAATTCATCGCTAATGGATAGCACGGCGCGCCCACCGGGCCGCGCAGAACCATTCATTATAGCGCAGTCGGCTGAGGACCGAACGGAGCGCATGATTCCGAGGCGGTGGGTGACATTCCGATAAGGGAACTTATTTGGAGTTATGATGTTAAGATAAGCTACTATTTGAATTCTCTTTTACTGAGAGATGCAATGGATGTCATGGCAAAGCTCTTTCGCCTTTGTATTTTTGCAATCTTTGCGTACACCATAGTCCCGTCGGCATTATTCTGCCAAAGCGACAATCAAAGTATTTCCATTGGCCAGATTCCTGACGAAGTTAAGAAGGTGTTAAAGGATGTAACGCCGCAGGCTGTTCCTAAAATCCAAGAAAAGGCTGAGCAAGGTGATGCAAAAGCACAATGGATTCTGGGCTGGATTTATTACACCGGCTTGTCCGTGGACAGAAATTATGCAAAGGGTCTGGAGTGGATGGCTAAGGCGGGTGATCAAGGTCTGGTTTTCGCGCAATCGCAACTTGGCACGCTGTATATGGATGGTGCAGGCATACCAGCTGATTATGCTAAAGCGAGGGAATGGCTTCTCAAGGCGGCTGCCCACAACGAAGCGGGAGCTCTCAATAATTTGGGTACAATTTATTCCAACGGACTCGGGGTTGAGCCGAATGTCGAACTAGGAATTCAATATTTCCGAAAGGCTGCCGAGTCTGGTTATGACATGGCGCAATACAATTTGGGCTACATATACTTTTCGGGAAAGATTGTGCCGCGAGACCTAAAGGAAGCCGCCAAGTGGTTCCAACTTGCATCTCAGAATGGACATCAGAGGGCGACGTACTCTTTGGGTGTTATGTATAGGGATGGGCAGGGGGTACCCCAGGACTACAGCCAAGCTTTCCGTTTATTCCAGAAGAGTGCGGACAATGGATTCCCTCCAGCCCAGCACAATCTAGGTGCAATGTACTACCAAGGGCAAGGGATTCCGAAGGATGTCGTTTCAGCGTATATGTGGATCAGTCTCGCCTCAGACAGAGGACTCGAATCGAGCAAGAAATTCCTTCCAACCATCGCCGAGAAGATGACCCCTGAAATGATTGCCGAGGCTAGACAAAAGGCTCAAGACTGGAACAGAACACACCAAAACTAGGCAATTGGCCAGTCGTGCTGGCCAGCCACGTCTTTCGCAACCCCTAAATCGGATAAGTCCCGACAAGAGGCTTATCGGAATGTGGCCAGGCACCAAGATTTCGACAAATTATTTCCCGTGCGCATCGTCCGTGACGAGGGCGACCTGGGAGCGGGACGAGATTGTTCCGGCATAGTGCATGGACGTGTTGTGGTTGGAGGTAAGCGTCACGTCCATTTCTTCCGTTCCGGATTGCGTCACGCTCACAAGCATGCCCGAGGCGAGCGACACGTACAGCAAACTTTGCGCCGAGCCGTTCCACTTCCCCGCCGATGTCACTCCATTCTTGCGGAAATCCGGGGGAGTCGGATCGCGGGACGCCTTTGAGCGGACTAGATTCAAATTCGCGAGGATCACGGCGCAGTCCGTTGGTGCCTGTGAATTCACGGCGGAATCCGCATCGCCCGCGGCGGTTGGAACATCGGGATTCGGCGGGCGGCAAGATTCGTTGCGAAGATATTCCGAGTCCGTGCGCCAGACGAGTCCAGCAATGGGCAACGTTTCCGCAGGCTGTTCCGAGGACCAAGTTTGTCCTACGGAAACGCCTCCGGGCGGCGCGCCCGCGCTGGCGCTGAGTTGAGCGATCCATGCGCGCGCCGATTGCGCCGCTTTTTCCGAGTCGACAATTCCCTCGATGCCCGTGACGGATTTCACTTTCCCATCGGCATCGAGCGTGAATTCGACTACTTTGCCTTCCAGCTTATGATACTGCTCCTGGGTGTCGGTGGCCGCCGGATCGAACGTATCGCTGCGGACGCTGGCCGTGGATTTCTCATACGTGGTCCGCAGCCGGATTCCACCCGGCGTGCCTGCATCGGCAGGCAAAATTTCCATACGCACCGTCGCGTTCCAATCGACCACCAGGCTAGACGGGCCCTGCGGGTCCGAGGCGATGCCGGATCGCGATGTCTCGGTGGTCGTTTCAAATTCCATTTCGTAGCGGAATGTCTGCCCAGGAATAAATCGAGGAGAAAGAGAAACGCGCGGCGAAGCCGCGCCGCCCTTTTGGTCTCGCGCGGGAGGCGATTTTTTAGCGGGACTATTCTGGGCGCGAGCGCTGAGAGAAATCGCCAGCAGTATTCCGCAAAGTGCAGCCGCGTGCCGCGTGGGTGACCCGTGATTGCTCATGAATGCCCGAACGCTCTGCCCATTTTGATAGATAGTATGATGCGGAATTGCCCGTTGCAAGGTGGAGCGGCAAGCGGTGGTGGGCCAGTTTCGGATAAGACGACTTCTCGGGACTTATCCGCTGTTGTTCGCTGCATTCACCGAGCATATAATGAGCCCAAAGTGACGGACTATTCCAACCCACTCCGTGGCATCGTGCCGAAGATCGTTCACAAGGACGACGTAGACGACACCGCGGTTGTCGAACTAATTGAAAAGCTACCGGGCGAAGTTGCGTTCGATGCCTACGTGAAGGCACTTATGTCCACGCCCGAAGTTGCGGAGCGGATTACCGAGTTAGAGAACTGCCTGCAGCGGCTGGCGAACGCGGTACGGGCATCGGGGTTGATCGACAAGGATTCAGGACTCCGCGCAGTGACCGAAGAGGCAGCCATCGTCCTTAAAAATCGGCTTGAAGTGGCTGACGTAGCGAGTCGAATCAGGAAGCGAGTGAGTCAGCGGCTAGAGCCATTCCAAGACGACTTGGGGCTAATCAAACCCTCGGATACAAAGGCTCCCGATTCGAACAGTTGATTCCATGACTTACGGTGGTGCTTGGAGCCTGTTGTCTGCACAGATTGCCGAAAAGCCACATTCCGATAAGACTTTTCAGGACTTTGCCGACGTACCGGCCATCACCTAATTGGCGGGGGATGCGGTTTTCTATGAATTAGCTGGGCTTAAGCACATCGCCCACTGCTACCGCATCCTCCTCGCGCACCAAAACGCGGAACAAGGGGTCCGTGAGGGGCACAGGGACAGCCTCGATCGCCACCGCAATGCCTGCGGACTCCAGAGCGCCCTGTGCAATGTCGGCATCTCTTTGCGTTCCGCAGATTTGAGCAACTACGAGCTTCCCTTCGGGTGCCATGTGAACTGGGTGAAGAATTTCGTGGGCAGCGGCGGCGTCTCGCTCGCGGACCAGCAGCTTGAACCCGAAACCACTCCACGCCAGATGATCGCGCATACCGCCAGCTCTATCAGCTTGGATCACCGCGTCGATGCCAGCGGATTCGAGGACACTTTTCGCAATGTCGGCCTCACCCTGTGATCCGAAGGCTTGAACCAAAACGAGTTTGCTAGGGTCCATGCCGTAATTATATGCCCTTACGTTCCTTCCCATGTCACCCGCTGTAACATTGGAACGTCAACGTCGTGCGCCATGTCCTGAGAAACGGGGTTTTCGGAATGTGGCTTGCATTGGCGCACGCAGGGTGAATATGGAACGATATACTGTAGCGGAACTTTGCCGCGACGACCTGGAGTCCTCAGGAGGCGGAGATGGCGTTGAAATATAAGGTGAGGTACACAAGGCGACTGGACCCGTGGCCGGACCCCGTCGTGTGGGTTTGTGGAGTGCCGGATTGCAGGCACAAGTATCGGATTTTCGCATGGCTCCACGCTGTGTGGCGGCGTCCTTGGTTACTAAGGCGTAGGTAGGCGTGAGGAGGCGGAGAGGCATGCGTGGCTCAAGTCCTGATTCACGGTCTTATCGGAATATGGCCCACTATCTTGGCGGCACATTATCTCTAACGCGAACCAGGCCGGAGCGCTGACTTGGGTGCGGCGGACGGAAGGACCAGCTTCGGGGTCTCGATCGTCCCGCTCAAGAGAAAACTTGGCGGCGACGCGGAAGCAGGAGCCGTCGCGGCCTGGAAGATCGAGGGGCGGACCCGAAGGTCCAGCGCATGAGAGAAATCGATGCGCCCTTCTGCTTCGAGGCGCCCTCGGGAATTATCCAGCACAAAATTTGCGAGATCAATTCCGCTATTCTGGATGCGGTACGTTCCCTGAACGGATGCGAACATATCCGGGACGCTGTCTGCTGTGTCCCCCGCGAACACACTGGAGACATCGAGGCCGATCAGCCCGATATTTCGTCCATTGAGCGTTCCCTGCCCTTGCATCGAGCCAATCAGATCCTGGCGGCCAATGCCGTGAGCGGACAGGGTGAGCGTGGCGGATGCGTTTCCGCCGATTCGGCTGTTCAAGAAAGGCACGGCGCTTCCAAGCTGGGCGAGGTCCACGCGATCGAAGCGGCCCTGAAATTCATAAGAGGGATTGGGCAGCAGTTGCGCATCGAACGAGCCGGAAATTTTTCCTCCAAAAAAATCGGCCTGGGCTTTCCGAATCCGGATCGTCCGTCCGGCGACTTCCGCTTCGCCGTCGAATTGTTCGATATGCATTGGCGGCATGTCGATCACGCCGGCGCGGAGACGCCCGCGCGCCGCGAGCCGAGTGACGACCGCGTCGGCGAGTGGAGCGTCAGTGGCGGCGGGCTTCGAGCCGGTGAATCGCGCCAGGAAGCCCGGCCTGGCGCGCGGCCCCAGCCAGCGGTCAAGGTCCGCGGCGTCAAGATGGTCCGCGGACAGATCGAACGCCCATTGCTTGTCCGAATATTTCTTGGCGATCGAGCCGTGCCAGACCGCGCCGAAAGCCTCCGCCGCGGATAACGTGACGGTCCGCTGCAACGTCGCAAATTCGACGTGGGCTTTGGGCAAGCGCACCGGCTGGTTGACGTACACAGGACTCAAGGTCAGGCCAAGAAAATCCATGGTCCCAAGCCACGGGACCGCGGGTGAATCCGCGCGATGAACTCCGCGCATCTTGACCGCAAGGCCGCCCGCGGCGGTCCAGCCCGAATTAATGGGTTGCGCGAGAGCGCCGGTAAGAACAAGCCAATCCTGCACGCGCGAAGTCACGCCTTCCATGGAAAAATTCCAATCCAGCGGCCAGCGGAACGCGCCATTTGCCTGGGGAAAAAGGGAGCCGCGAATTGCAAAAGAATTCTGAGGCTCGCTGGCCGCTTGGTTCTCTTCACGATTCCCTCCCGCAAGTGTGGAGGCAAAGGAAATCTCCGTCGACGCAAAATCGATTCCTCCATGCGATATGCTCGCGTTCACGGCGCCTATCCGCAGCGGTGCGGGCAGTGATCTCTCCGTAAGCGTTCCGCCAACGCTGGTGATGGCGCCTTGCTGAAGTTGGATTGGCCATCCGCCCAGCGTTATGTCCAAGCCGACGGCGCATTCCGCGCGCAAATCCTCCGCCACATCCGGTTGCAAGGCTCGATACCAGGAGAGAACATCGCCGAGCGCGAGCGTCGACGACTCGATGTGCAGTTGGGGATTAAGACCGTGCGCCCAATCCAAATCGCCTATCCCTTGAATGCGCGACGCCGGCATTTCCAAAAGCAGCTTCCGTATTTCCGCCCGAGACTGGCCGAGCCGCCAGTTCATCTCCACGGAAAGATTGGCTGCGGGGTCCGTATCACGCTCGGGGAGCCTCCAGCCGTGCATTCCGGTCAATCGCGCCGCTCCGGAAATGGACCATTGCGCTCCGCCGGAATCCGCGTTGCGAACCGGAGAGGATTCCGCGGGACCGATGCGCGCATTGAGATCGACGGCAAGCAGGCCGCGCATTCCGTAGTCATCTTGCCGGACGAGACGCAAAGTATCTGCCAGGGACGCGGCGCCCCAAGTGAGGTTGAGCTCGGCCGGCTGAAGACGCGCGGTGGTCCCGGCAATCGAGCCGCGCAGGCGGAGCGTGCCTATATCTTGCAGCTCCACACCCGCGCGCATCGGCCGCGCCTCCAGGTCGAGCTGCCAGCGGCCCGCGCCATCCTGCTCGACGCGGCCCGAAACGCCGTCCAGCGCGAAGGGACTTTTGTTGTCCCCCTGCTTAAAATTGATGCGCCCGCCATCCACGTCGATTCGGTAAGGGCGCGCCGCACGGACTTCGCGCGAAGGGGCCAGCGGGCCCACAAATCCGGGGCGCGCGCCGGGCGGCGAAGCGGGCGGCAGCCACCGCTCGATATTCCAGTGGCCCTCGGCGTCGCGCGCCAAATTCAGGCTGGGCCGCGACAGTGAAACGGAACCAAACTCGAAGCGTCCGGCGAGCAAGGCCGTCCATCCCAGGCCGGCAGTGAGCGTGTCCGAGCGCAGGAAATATTCGTTGCCGAAATGCGGATCGTCCGCGACGCTTACGAAGTGGGCTTCGATCCGGGCGCCATCGAGCAAACTGAAATCGAACCAGGAAACCTCGACGGGGCGGCCAAAGCTCGCTGCGAGGTGCGCGATCAGGTAACGGCGCGCGGCGGCGGCCCGCAAGGCGCGCGAAAATCCGAAGCTCGCGGCGAAGAGCAACACGCCGCCGATCAGAACCGCTCGCAGCCACTTTCGCCAGGTCATGGTGGTATCAGGAATTGTTGCAAAAGGCGGGAGAGAAGAAAAGCGCCGCGTCAGTGAACTTCATGCAGCATCCGCGACCAGCGCGTCCGCGACGGCAAATGCAGCACGGTATCGAGGAGGTTGAAGAACCAGGAGTTCACGTTTCGATCCGCGCCGTCATTGCCGTCGCCCAGCACGGACCAGTAAATCACCACCGGACGGCCCATGACGGCGTCGCGGTCCACAAATCCCCAGAAGCGGCTGTCCCAGCTATGGTCGCGGTTATCGCCCATGGCGAAATACTTTTCCGGAGGGACGACAATTTCGCCGTCGTGAATGTGCTGAAAAATTTCGTCCGCCCATTCGGGTTGCATGTTGGCCTGCAGGTATTCCGGACTGTGCGGAGGAAAGTTGTCTCCGAACGGATCATACGGCGCGGCAGGATCGCGGACGATGTACGGCTCGCGGATCCGTTTCCCGTTGACATAAACCTGCTGGTCCACAATCTTGACGCGGTCCCCGGGAATTCCAATCACGCGCTTGACGTAATGCGGGTGATCCTGGAACGGAAACTTGAAAACGATAATGTCGCCGCGGCGGATTTCGCGGTACGGAAGAAAATGGTCGTACCAATGTCCGCGCCCGCCGAAAATAAATTTATTCACGAGGAGGTGATCGCCGACCAGAAGCGTCGGCTCCATGGATTGCGATGGAATCTTGAACGCCTGCACGATAAACGTCGTGCCAAAGAGCGCCAGGATCACCGTTACCAGAAGCGATTCGATATACTCGCGCACCGTGGCGGGATGCGATTCCGCGCGATGCGCCGCAGCAGCTTCGCGCGCTTCCACGGCCTGTGCGGTCTCAGACGTCACTTCGTTCCTCAGTTCTCCTCAGCACCCAATTGTATCAGGGCCGCGATCGCAGCGGATTGCTCCGCTTCTTTTTTGGTTCTCCCCGATCCAATCGCGGGAATTTGCCCTGCGATGCGAACTTCGACGCGAAACATTTTCTGATGATCCGGGCCGCTCTCCGCAATCACATGATAGGCGCCCGGCGCAATTCCTCGCGATTGCAGGAATTCCTGCAGCGCGGATTTGTGGTCGGTGTGGCCCATGCGTTCGGCCTCGCACGCGATCGCTCCCTCCACGAGAGACCGCCTGACGAATCCGCGCGCCGCCTCAAGCCCGCCATCCAGATAAATCGCCGCGATCAAAGCTTCGTAAGCATCCGCCAGAAGCGCCGGCTTGGTTCGCCCGCCGGTTTTCTCTTCTCCGCGGCCCAGGCGCAGGTACTTCCCCAAACCGAGTCGTTGAGCCGAGAGAGAAATCGCCGTGGCGTTGACCAGGCGCGCCCGGCTCTTGGAGAGCTGTCCCTCGCTCCATTCCGGGAATTCGCGGACTAGTTCTTCGCTCACCACCAACTCGAGGACGGCGTCTCCGAGGAATTCAAGTTTCTCGTTGCTCTCGGCAGGTTCTTCCGCCGCGCGTTCCGGGATGCGAGAGCTGTGCATCAACGCCTGGAGAAGCCGTCGGGGATCGCTGAAATGATGTCCGAGAATTGACTCCAACTCCGCGATCTCGGCAAAGGCCATATGCTTCAGCTCAGTCCCTGCTCAACGTTGTTCCCGCTGCCACTTTTTTCTTGACAGAGTCTTCGCGAGCCTTGCATTGGGTCACCAGCGGTCCGGTCGCGGCGCATTTGTCGTACGCGGCGATGGCGCCATTCAAGAAGCTGGCTTGATCATCGGCGTTTCCGAGCAAGTAGTAGTCGACCGGATCGGGACTCGTCGCCAGTTGCACGGCCTGAGTCAATTCGGTCCGGGCATCGTCGAATTTTTTGTTGCCGATGTCGAGCAGGCCCAAGCCGCTGTGACACAGTGCGAGCTTGTCATTCTTGGCCTTCTCGAAAGTGGCATCGTCCAACGTTTCCGGTTTCGTCATGGCCGGAATCAGTTCGATGGCGTGGCGCGCATAGACCTCGGCTTTCTGCAACTGCTGCGGGCCGTCCGGCGTATTCGATTTCACGCGCCGCGGTATGGCCATCGCCAGCAGGGCAAGCACATCCACGTTGTCGGGATTAAGTTCCAGCGCCTTGGCTCCCGCGGCGAACATCTTATCCGTATTCCCAGTGGTGTAATAGGCGGTGGTCAGCACCCCGTATACTCCACCCAGATATTTGCTCATTGGGAATTTGGTGATGAAATCCTCTCCGAGAGGGATTTGCATGGCCGGATCGCCGCCTTGCGTCGCTAGAAAGGCCTTGTAGGCGGCTTCTTCCGCTTTATTGATCTTCGGCGCCTTTCCCGAATCTTTTGCCACCGGTGTATTCTGTGTTGGCGTCGGCGCTGGCGCTGGCGCCGACGATTGACCGTATTGAGCTTTGGAAACCCCTGCCCCCGCCGAAATTGCGACAGTAAAACTTAACAGTACGGTTGGCCACCTGAAAAACTTTGCCGTCATGATGGAAATCTCCTCCGCGAAAATAATTCTCGGAGATTGATCGGGCGCTCCGAGTGGATTGCATGTTGCCCCCGCGCTCCCTGCCGCGTGCTGCTCTGCGGCGGGAAGAACAGGAATATGATTACGACTTACCGCCCGACTGCCTATCGCGCGACGGCGTCTGATATCCCGTCTGGATTCCGCGTTGCGCGGCGGTCCGCGCCGAATCCGGCGCTCCCGCAACCGCCAGCGCCGCGCGATACTCCAACACGGCGAGGTCCCGCTTCCCCTCTACATCGTACATTCTTCCGAGATAAATATGCGACCAGGAAAGATTCGCGGGATCGGAATGCACGCCCGGACCGGCGAGGGGATTCTGCGCGGCCGCGATCACTTTGGTAAAGAGTTCGCGCGCCTGGTCCGGCTTGCCCTGAAGCGCGGAGGCCACGGCAAGTCCATAAGTTGCACGCTCATCATCCGGATGCGACGCGAGCACTCGGTCAAAGGAGGCAGCAGCCGCGGCGCCGTTCCGGGCCGAAATCTGCCGCTGCCCTTCGGCCAGATCGTCATCCAGCGGATTCGACGAGGCAGCCGGCTTCGCCGCCATTCGCATGTTTTCCGGCGGCGCCTCACCTGCCGGCGCTGCATCCGCAAATTTCACGCCGCGCAACCGTCGCTGTTCCGCGTCCACATCGATCCCCTTGATCAGGTCCGGCAAGTAATACCCCATCGCCGGTTCCGATTTTTCAAATCCGGAAAGCCCCGCGTAAATGGGACGGACGAGAACGTATCCGCTGCCTTCGGCCTGGTCGATGGCCGAGGCCAAATCCTCCGGAGATAGGCGGCGCAATCGAAGCTCGACCGCGCGGACCAGGCATTCGTCGAAGAAAGCGGAAAAATCGTCGCGCAAGTCCACCGGGAGCAGCGGGGCGCGCGCGGCGTATTCGAGCAGCGGCGAAGCCTTGGAAGCTTGAACGCGGTAGCGGATCGCGATCGGATCGAGGAGAAAATGTAGAAATGCGTGGCGAATGTCGTCCATCGGCGGATCGGAACTTGGCCGGACAACCAGTGCGTACTGGTCGCCAAACGTTCGGAAAATTGTCTTGTCGCCGGCGAGAGGTTCGACATAAACGGAAAACGTCCGGCGGTTGTTGGGACGTATGATTTCGCGAAGATAATTTGAAACCGTGAAAATGAGGATGGAAATGGGAGCGCGCAAGCTCTCCACGCCGCTTTCGTAATCCGGCTGATAAAATTTCCAGAGCTCGTCGAGCTTCGCCTCGCTATAAAAATTGGCCAGGATCGGATTGAAGCCTTCCAGGGTAAGCGCTTCCGGCGGCAAATCGTCACGGCGCAACTCAAACTGAAAATCCGGAGGCGGGCCCGCCACAAGAGCGAAGGAAACAAACCGGGAGAACGTGGCGCCGGAATCGCCCAGGGCATGCTCCGTGTAGAACTTGCGAAGCGCAGCCGCAGCAGGCCCTTGCAACGCCAGCATCCGCTTGCGCAGCTGAACCCGTCCGGGGCTATCGCCCGCGTTGCTCGCACCGGACTCGTATCCGGCTGCGTCGAGCGCGCACATGACCGCAAAAAGCTGGGGACGCGAATCGACGGAAACAGCTTGGTGAGCTTCAGCCGGTGCGGACGGGGATGGAACCTTGCCTGCCGGCGTTTGCGCGTGCCCGTGCGCAGCCACGAGGAGGGCAGCTCCGAGGCACGCGTTCCACACCCACCGATTTCTGTCAAAAATAAACCGCAATCGCTTATCCAGTCGGTTCTTAAATTTACAGGGCCCGGCCAACTCAGTCAAGAAACCCTTCATTATTTTGAAGGTCGTTTCGGCGGCCAGGTTGTCCTATCCCTAAAGTAATGGGGAACGATGGGAGGGAAACGAAAATTCCATGCAGGCTAGTTCAACCGGAATTCGACACTGACGGTCACTTGCGAGGGGGCGGGGTTTCCGTCTATCAAGCTGGGAGAATACTTCCACTGCCCTACCGAATCCACTGCCGCCTGCCGGAGAAGCATCGGTCCGCTCAACGCCTTCGCGGCAACGACCTTTCCAGTCGCATCAATGCTTGCGGAAACCGTGACGCTTCCCTGGATGTTCGATTCCCTCGCAGCCGCGGGGTATACGGGCCGCGCCGGAGAAATCAATTTCGGGTCGCGCACCGTCTTGGCGGCGGAAACAGGCGCCGGGGCGGTAACCGCCGGGGCGGCAGGAGGAGGCGCAGGCGGATTTGATGTGCGTCCGGCGGATGTCAGCAACCCGGCGGGGGGCGCTGCTCCAACTGCTCCCGTAGAAGCGATATCCGTAATGGGCGCGGTTCCTTCGCCCAGATTGGCGGGATTTTGATTCGGCGCACTGGGTGAGCCCATCTTCAATTTCGGAATCAACGGACGGTGGGTGGACGGTAGCTCAGGCTGCTTGGCGACGATGGCCTTTTTTTCCGGCCGCCGGACATTCCGTGTATCTGGCCGTGTATCTGGCCGTGGCTCTGTCGGCGAGTCCGAAGTTGCGGGATTCGTGACTACGGCAGGAACCGGTGCAACGGAAGCCACGGGCTGGGCCGGATCGGCGGCGACAGGTTGTGCCTGCATCTGGGTCTGCGCTGCCACTTGAGCTGCTTCTTCCGGTGGTGGCTGGACAGGCTCAGGCGCAATGTTCGTCGCTGGAGGCGCCGGCGTGGATGGCTGACTCACAACAGTTGTTTTCGCAACCGAGATAGTGGCGGTCCTTCGGTGCATGAAGAACACTACAGCACAAACTCCTGCCAAAACTAATGCGGCTACTCCCACAATCAACGGCATGCGTCCATTCGAAGGAGCGGATGAAGCTCGAGGTTGCTCGTAGGCCATCAAGCCTTTGCTCAGGAAATCGTGCGATGGCGCCGGGGTCGGGGTAGTAATCGACGACGCTTCCCTCTTTGCCGAAATCGCGTGCTTCTCCGCAGGCAAGCCTGACGCCGACAAATCCCAGTTCGCGACCGATGTAGGCTTGGCAGTCTCGGAAAGGTTGTAGTCAGAGGCGGACTTGGCGATCCTCTCCGGACCAGGCCGTGTCGGCTCGGTTTTCGACTCGCGCGTCGAGGAGGAAGGAGGCATGCCCATTCGTCCGGCAACGTTTTCGAATGTTGCACCACTCCCCAAAGACACACTCGCGGGCTTGGCTGGCGCCTCCAAGGAGGCAGTCGCGCGAGGAGTCACGGGAGGCGCGGGAGGTGGCGGCGCTGCGGCTTCCCTAGGGACAAGCGGAGCAGCCGGTGGCGCAGCAGCGGCACCAGGGTCAACATCCTGGTGAATGCTCCAGAAATCGTTTACCGGTTCGATGAATTCGACTTCGACGTAGCCCTTCACGCTCGGCAGGTTGCGCCCGCCTACGACCCGGCAGACCACGTCACGCCCCTTCGGATTCGAAAGGATGACCGTTTGCCCGATCGGCATATTGTTCGTGCTGCGAAGGACCGCCCCATTATCGAACACAATAACGGTCCTGCTATCTTCCCGAATCGGCTGGGTCGGGCCACCCAGTTCGGCCGGCAAACTCCGGATGGTGATACTCACTTCCAGGCAGACGGGATTGGAACGAGGGGATTGGCCGGCCTTGCCCTCAGAATTCTGGGAGGACGCTCCCGGCTTACCTGGGCTGTTCAACTCAGGTGAGTTTTTAGTCGTGAGCGTCATGGCATTCCGATCGTGAACGGTCCCACGCACAGGGGTTTGCGTGCACCATCAGGATGTCGCTATTTTCGACTTTGCAGGGGAAGACTGGCTATAGTACGTGGGTACTACTTTGAAACATGTGCGCAAATTGGAAATGCGGCCGGGCAGGCTCCGGAGATCACCAGTAGCGGATCGAAGAAATTTGCGGCTCGACCGGCTACCCCCGGATGGAAATATCGCTAAAACTCAGAACCACGCGCCCGCCGGAAGTGAAGCGGCCAAAGCTCATCTGCGGCCGGAAGCGCGAAAACAAGAGCACCATATCCAGCTGGCGGCGAACGGTTTCGGTATCAGGCCCGGCAAGAATTCTGTAACTCACGGCTTCGCCCTGCGCGTTCACGGTGGCTTCCACGAGGAGCGCGTGCGGACCGGAATGCCCGGACTCCTCAAGGCCGGTGATCGGGAATGGAGCCAGGGCCTCCAGGCGCGCCGGTTGGAGCAAATTCGTCGGCGAATCATTCGACCCCGCGCGCAGCGGCACACCTAACCCAAGTAACTGGCAGACCATGACAAATACGACGAAAGCGACCGTGAAACCGCCCGTCGCGGGGATGGCCAAAGGTTCCAGGATATTCTTCAGGACCAGTTCGGCGCGAGTCCGCGCGCGACGAACATAATGCAACCAGTTGCGGTCGGAAAGCCGTTGCGCGGCTGCGACACGAATCTTCAACGCCAGATCCACCGGCGGCGTGGGGCGTTGCACACTGGACATCATCGATGACAGCGCCTGATACGCTCTCAGCTCATCGCGGCAATCTTCGCAGTTCTCCAAGTGGCGCCCGATGGATACATGCGCATCAGACCAAGTGCCCGTCGGCACCGCACCGTCCAAGTAGCCCGGCAATAATTTCCTTACTTTTTCGCAGTTCACTAGTAGACGCCTCCCTCAGCGTCATCCGTCTTGCACGGATGCGCCCAGCCGGTTGTGCCGGTCCGGCCGGTTTTGTGTTCCTCCGCCGCGGAAAATAACGGGGAGTGCAAAACCGATTCTCTCTGGTGCGGCGCGGACGCCTGGGCATGCGTGCCGTGCGGATTCCGAAGCAAAGGATCCAGGATTTCCCGCAATATTCGCCGTCCTCGCAAAATGCGTGATTTCACCGTGCCCACCGTTACCATCAGGACTTCGGCCACTTCCTCGTAAGTCATTCCTTCGAGGTCCCTCAAGATCACGGCGCTTCGAAAAACTTCCGGCACTTTTAGCAATGCCTGCTGCACAGCCTGCTGCACTTCGTGAGACGCAGCCTGATCGAAAGGCGTGCTGCCGGCGTCTTCGATTTCCAGCGATGCGTGGCCGTTGGACGCCGCAATGTCGATCGAATCCTGCTCCCGATGATGCCGCCACAGCCAGCGCCGGTGATTCAGCGCCTCACGGATGGCGATCCGGTAAAGCCAGGTCTTCAGCGAACTGCCGCGCCGGAAACCCCGAATGCCGCGAAACGCCTTCAGAAAGACGTCTTGCGTGATGTCGGCGGCATCGCAGGATCCCGAAACCATGCCGGCGACCAGGCCGTACACCGGACCAGAATAGTGCATCACCAGCCAGTCGAACGCTGCGCCGGAACCTCCCTGCAGCTCCGTCACGAGCTCGGCTTCGTCCCGGGACCAGGGTAGGACGCGCGCCAAGTCAGACACGTTTGCCGCCTCTCCTGCCTGCATGCGCCAAGCGTTTTCGCGGAGCACTCGCGCCAAACGCCATGTGTCTTGCGCTACCGGCTTTGAAGCCGCTTACTGGGTCTCCCGACCAGAAACCTGTTCAGCCGAACAGCACCGGCTGGTAAGCGCTTCATTTGGATTAGACACCATAAAGGGGGAATGGTTCCCCCTTCTTTAAACCATTCTGCTCTTATAGTACCGGGTTTGCAATGGTACAGGGGTGGTAGAACCGGATTGCAGGGAAAGGAGTTAGGTAGCACAGGCTTCAGTCTGTGGGGGTTCATTCGGAAACTTGGGCCCTACGCGCTAGCCAAGGTCACGCGGAAACCCACAGACTGAAGTCTGTGCTACCAAACCCCGTCCGTTCGGAGATACCATCCTTGCGACGCACGTGAATGAGAGGCATCGGAGCAACGGAGATGGTATGGGCGGAAATCCGATACGTCACATTGCGCTCTTGGGATTTGGAGAGGTCGGCGGGATTTTCGGCCATGACTTCGCGGCGGCTGGACTCAATGTTTCCATTTTCTATATGTTACTTAGTATGGAACCATCGCGCTCGGGGATGCTGGCCAAGGCGAAGAGCGCGAATGTGCGCCCGTGCGATACTCTCGAAGAAGCAGTCCGCGGCGCGGACGTGGTGATTTCCGCGGTGACTGCCTCCTCCGCCGCGGACGTGGCCGGGAGCGCTGCGCCGTTTCTGCGCGGCGGGCAAATGTACCTGGACCTCAACTCCGTCTCGCCCGACACCAAGCGTGAAATCGCGCGCACTCTCGGCGAATCACCTGCCACGTTCGTCGAAGCGGCCGTCATGGCCGCGGTCTCGCCGCAGCGGCTCAAAGTTCCGATGCTCCTGGGAGGCGCGGACGCGGCAATGGCCGCCGAGCGGCTGCTGGCCATCGGCATGAACGTGAAGCCTGTCAGCGAACGCATCGGCGTCGCCTCGGCGATCAAAATGTGCCGCAGCATCATTATCAAAGGCCTCGAAGCAATCACCGTGGAGTCGATGTTTACGGCGCGGCGGTATGGCGCCGAGGAGCAAGTGCTCTCGTCTCTCGCCGCGACGTATCCCGGCATGGGATGGGACGCCGCGTTGCCGGATTATTTGATCAGCCGCGTCGCGGAACACGGGAAGCGGCGCGCGGCAGAAATGCGCGAAGCGGCTCAGGCCGTTGCGGATGCAGGGCTCGCGCCCTTCACAGCTCTCGCTACAGCGCAACGCCAGGATTGGCTCGTGCAAGCAATTGCGGAACATGCGCTCGCCATTCCAAACGGCGAGGCCTTTTCGTGGCGGGAAATTGCCGACGCGATTGCAAAGGCTTCGTCTGAGACGGAAGAACCTGCTCGAAAATCATAGTTGGAAGATCATCCCGCCACGCTGCCGTCCGCAAGGTGAGATCCTCTTCACCTCGCCGCCATTCCACATTGTCGTGGGACGGCTTTTGGATGAAATTTGGCCTGGTTTATGACCTTGACCAGCCAGGGCTGGCGGCGTACGCTTTTGCCGCAAAGAGAATCTCAAGTTGGAAAATCCAGCTATATGACGAATTCCGGATAGCTCCAAATGGGGGTCCGTATGTCGATAAAGAAATCTTGCTTGCTGGTTCTTGTGGCTCTTGCCAGCGTCTTACCCGCGGTCTCCAAAGATCAGCCTGTGGCGGCATTGACCGGTGTGGTGACCTCCGACGCGGAAGGGCACATGGGAGGAGTGCTGGTAACCGCCAGACCCCAGGGGGCGAACATGACTGTCACGGTGATCAGCGATGATCAAGGCCGTTACGCCTTCCCGCCGGGAAAACTCCAGCCGGGCAAGTATGCTCTGACCATCCGGGCGGTCGGCTACGAACTCGCCGGACAAACTGCGGCAGAAATAAAATCCGCTGGAGCAGCTCGCGCGGATATCAAGCTCGTGAAGACAAAAGATCTCGCCTCACAACTCACCGGCGCAGAGTGGATGATGAGCGTTCCCGGAAACGAAAAGCAGAAGATAGCATTGTTTCACTGCGACCAATGCCACTCACTGGATAAAGTGGTTAAAAGCACTTATGACGTAGACGGTTGGCTTTCTACGCTGCACCGGATGCAAAATCAATGGCAAGCGGGGAGCACCTTTACCCACCCCATGCCTCCCGCCTTTCCACCTAAAGAATATCCGTCAGACCCCGAGCTAGCGAAGTATTTGAGTTCCATTAATTTGAGCGGCGATAGAGCAACATGGCCCTATGAGTTGAAAACATTTCCGCGGCCGCGAGGAGCAGACACGCGGGTGGTGATCACGGAGTACGAAATCCCTCGCGCGGGAAGTTCGCCGCACGATCTGGCCATCGACCGCGACGGCATGGTCTGGTACGACGATTTTCAAAGCCCAGATATTGGCAGGCTGGATCCGCACACCGGCCAATTTAAGGAGTGGAAGCTGCCTACACTCAAACCAGGTCTGCCTGAAAATAGCTTGACGATAGAGCTGGATAAGCAGGGAAATCCGTGGCTCCCGCGCGGTTACCAGGGATGCTCGGTAACGATGTTCGACGTCAAAACTGAAAAGTTTCAAACCTGGAGCGCTCCGGCGGAATATAACGACGATCATGCCAGCTGCACGCAGGGAAATGTCGGAGCGAACGGGATGGTCTGGTTTAACAGCTTTAACACCAGCAAGATGTTCGAGCTCGATCCCAAGACAGGAGAAGTCAAAGTCTTCAACGCCTTTCCCCCGGGCAGCGTGCAATATAAGGGGCCGAATCGCGTTTTTTACTTCGGCATCGATGAGAACTTCGCGACGTCGGAAAAGACACACAAAATGTATGGAAGCGCCATTGCCGAAAATGGGAATCCAATTTATTGCGACATCGAGGGAAGCACCATCGCAGTTCTGGATCGCGCGACCGGGCAAGTAACTTTGTATCCCACGCCAACTCCGGCCGCCACTCCTCGTCGCGGTTCTATCGATTCCGCCGGCAACTTTTGGTTCGGAGAGTGGATGGCGGGCCAACTGGGCATGTTCGATCCCCAAACGAAAGAGATCAAGGAATGGCGCCCGCCGGTCCCGTGGAGCGGCATCTATCGGGCGGTGCGCGACAATAATGGAGACGTTTGGTCAGGCGCAATGAGCACGGATTACGTCCACAGACTCAACCCAAAGACAGGCGAATGGCGGGAATACATGCTGCCTACTCTCGGCGGAGAGATGCGCGATATTAAGATTGAAGGCTCGGGAGCAAAGCCGAAAGTTTGGGTGCCTCTGGTTCACGCCGGCATACTTGCCAAGATAGAACCGCTCGAGTAGCAGACTTCCGCAAAAGAGTCTGTGTGAGAACTCAAAATTGGCCGGCTTTTTGTAGCGCCCGCCTTCAGGCGGGCCCTTTGAAATCGAGCAGATGCCCGTCTGAAGGCGGGCGCTACATGAACCAAAACCGACCGCCGGCCTAATTAAAGGAAACAATCCATGCCCACTGAACCGATTTATGACCTCGCGCATCTCGCCCACATGGAAATGCTAACGCCGAAGCCGGACGAGAGCCTGAAATTTTTCGTCGATGTAATGGGCATGACGGAAACGGCGCGGAAGGGCGATTCCGTTTATTTGCGCGGTTGGGACGATTACGAGCATCACACACTCAAACTGACCGCGTCAAAAACCTCGGGCATGAACCATATGGCGTTTCGCGCGCGCAGCCCGCAGGCGCTCGATCGCCGCGTCGCCGCGCTGAAAGGTTCGGGCTACGACATCGGATGGACGGCTGGCGACCTCGGCCACGGCCCCGCGTTCGCCTTTCACGATCCGGACGGCCACAAGGTCGAGATTTATTATGAGACCGAGTGGTATAAGGCGCCGCCCGAGCTGCGCCCCGCGCTGAAAAACCAGGCCATGCGCTTCCCTGCTCGCGGCGCGAATGTGCGCCGGCTCGATCACCTCAACTGCCTAGCCGTCGACATCAAGGCCAACCGTATTTTCTTCCAGGAATATCTGGGCTGCCGCCTCACCGAGCAAATCGTGATGAACGACGGATCGGAAGCGGGCATGTGGCTTACGGTCAGCAACAAAAGCTACGATTTTGCCTACACGCGCGACCATACCGGGACGCGCGGCCGCTTCCACCACGTCACCTACGCCGTCGATTCCCGCGAAGATGTTTTGCGCGCCGCCGATATTTTTCTGGAAAACGGCGTCTTCATCGAAACCGGCCCGCACAAACACGCCGTCCAGCAAACATTTTTCCTCTATGTCTACGAGCCCGGCGGCAACCGCGTGGAAGTCGCCAACGCCGGCGCCCGCCTGATCCTGGCCCCCGACTGGAAACCCATCGTGTGGACGGAAGAAGAACGCAAAAAAGGCCAGGCCTGGGGGCTTAAAACTATCGAGTCATTCCACACGTACGGTACTCCGCCAGTGGATGCGGGGCATTCTTAGGATCCGGAACCGCACCCTTGCAAAGGGCGCAAGAATGAGGCACGCGAACTCCAGATGAACTGGAAGGCCGTCCCACCTGCCCATCCTCGAGTTGTATTTAGTTGGATGGCTTCGCCTGCGGCATGGCTTCGGGAGCATCTGCCGGGGCGGGGCCGACGCGCTCCACGATCACGTCCAGGATAAAGACGGGAGTGAGAGGTTTGTCGCGGGCGTCGCGCTTGACCCGCGCGATGGCTTTTACGACATCCAGGTTGCCGCATTGTCCCCAGATCGTATAGTCACCGTTGAGAGCAGGCTGCGGCGCCTCGGTAATGAAGAACTGGCTGCCGTTCGTGTTCGGCCCGCCGTTGGCCATGGCCAGCCGTCCTGGCGTATTGAATTTGAGCGATTTCACGGATTCGGTCTTGTACGGAAAGCCCGGACCCACAGGGCGTCCCGTGCCGTTCCCGAGGGGGTCGCCGCCCTGAATCATGAAGTCGGGAATCACCCGGTGAAACGTCAGGCCGTCAAAAAATTTCTTGCGTGTGACCTGTTTCGTTCCCGGGTCCAGATAGGTGATCTTTCCGATAGCCAAGCCCACCATGGTGTGGACGGTAATTGGCGCCTCCGCTTCATAGAGCTTGCACGCAATATCTCCTTTATCGGTTTGAAAAGTCATGTACAGGCCGGGGGTTCGGCTCTCGGCTTGAGCCGAATCGGGCGCGGCAGCCTGCTGGTGAGGCGCTGCCTGGAAAGGCCCCGCGAGTGGCAACATCGCGAAGAGCGCGGCCAACAGCGACACATGCTTTCGTATCTGCATGCTTGTTCCTCCCCGGAAATTGAGAACTCGGAATTTTACGTGGAATCTCAGATTTCAACTTTGTCTTTGCCGCAAAACGATACGCCCGCATCCCTCTCACGTCAAGCGCGCGGCGGAGTTATTTCTTTTCCGGCGGGCGGCCCTGCTTTCGCGAAGTTGCGCAAGGACACGGCGACTGAATTAAAGTGAAGCGGCTCAAAATCGCATAAGCCTCACGCAGCAACCGGGGTTAGGATTATTCGAGAGAGGTCCAATCCAGTGGAGCATTTTTTCCAATGCCCATATTGCGGGGAAGAAATTTCGATGGTGCTGGACCTATCGGTTCGCCGTCAAACGTACGTCGAAGATTGCGAAGTGTGCTGCAATCCCATTGAGGTCAGTTACGGCGTGGAAGACGACGCGCTCTCCAGCTTCGCCGCCAAAGTTCTGGAATAAATGATTGAAGATCGGGGTGGCGCAGGCAATTGATTCGCCGGGAACGGACACGCCTGCAATTCTTCTACGGAGATCGCGGAATTGGAAATTGGTGGACGTGACAGGGATCGAACCTGCGACCTCATCCATGCCATGGATGCGCTCTCCCAGCTGAGCTACACGCCCGTCACAGTACAAAACGATCTACGGATGGTTTGGCAGACCGCAATCATCTTAACGAATATCCCAATGAAATTCCACTGAGATGAGCATTTGGTAGCGGGTCAGTTTGAAACTTTTTCGCCTACGATGTTGCTGGAATCGGTGTAGGCTTTCCGTATGCTCGCCAAAAAAGTCTGCCTCAGGGCGGTGATGACAAACCGGGAAGGCAAACGCGTATGGTCCGGTGACTATGCCTGTTCGATCTGCGGTCTGCGCTTCCGTCCCGATCCAACCGATCCAGGCAAGCTTTCTCTTGATTTCTCAACGCATAAGGACCAGCATCCCGTAACAATAAGCAAGTAAGAGAACTTCAATCAAGCGGCCTTCGCTGCGGTCCAAAAATCCAGAAAAGATTAGTAAGGGCCAGCAAGTCCGATTCCCTGTGTGTTGGGTGATATTTCTCTGTGCCCTCTGTTTTCTTCTCCGTGTCCTCTGTGCTATTCCTTCCCCCCCTTTCCCACCCGCAAAGTGAAAACTTCCATTAGAATGTCAGCCCTATGCCAAAACTCACATTTCTTGGCGCGGCCGGAACCGTAACGGGCTCGAAATATCTGGTGGAAGCCGAAGGAAAAAGGCTGCTGGTGGATTGCGGCTTGTTCCAAGGCCTGAAGGAACTGCGCCTGCGCAACTGGAATCCGCTTCCGGAAAAACCCGCGACGTTCGACTGGTGCGTTCTGACGCACGCGCACCTGGACCACACGGGGTACTTGCCGCGGCTCGTGCGCGACGGATTTCACGGCCCGATCTACGCCGACGCGGCGACGATCGAGCTGTGCAACATCCTGCTCGCCGATTCCGCGCACTTGCAGGAAGAAGACGCTGAAAACGCCGGTCGCGGCGGGTACAGCAAACACGCGACGCCGTTGCCGCTCTATACGTCAGAAGATGTCGCTCCGGTGCTGAAGGCGCTGCGCGAAATTCCGCGCGCCGACCCCTTCACTATTTCTCCGCAATTCACGGTGCGCCCGCACGACGCCGGGCACATTCTCGGCTCGGCCAGCCTGGAACTGACGATCACCGAAAATGGAAAGACAATGGTGGTCCTGTTTTCCGGCGACGTCGGCCGCTACGGCCAGCCCATCCTGAAAAATCCGGAAGCGCCGCCGCGCTGCGATGTGCTGTTGTGCGAATCCACGTATGGAGACCGCGATCATCCCGCGGATTCGCCGGAAGATGCGCTGGCGGACGTCGTCAATCGCGTCGCCAAACGCGGCGGGCAGATTGTGATTCCTGCCTTCGCCGTGGACCGCACGCAAACGATCATGTACATCGTCCGCAAGCTCGAGGACGCGAACCGCATTCCGCGCCTGCCCGTGTACGTGGACAGCCCAATGGCCATCAGCGTGACCGATTTATATTTGCGCCACCACGAAGACCACGATCTGACGTTTACGGCGGAAGAAAAAAAGGGGAATCCGCTCGACGCGCACACCGTGCACTACATGCGCGCGGTCGACGACTCGAAAAAAATCAACGATGTGCGCACGCCGGCCATCATCATTTCCGCGAGCGGAATGGCCACCGGCGGGCGCGTGCTCCATCACATTGCGCGCCTCGCGCCGGACCGCAAAAACGCGATCCTCCTGGCCGGGTTCCAGGCGGAAGGCACGCGCGGCCGTGCGCTGGAAGAAGGCGCGAAAACGGTGCGCATTCACGGCCAAGATGTCCCGGTCGCCGCGGAAGTCATCAATCTGCGGCAATTTTCCGCGCACGCGGGCCAAAGCGAACTCCTGCGCTGGCTCACCGGGCTTCCCGCGCCTCCGCGGCAAACTTATCTCACGCACGGGGAGCCTGATGCCTCCGCCGCGCTCAAGGCCAAAATTGAATCGGCCTTTCGATGGCGCGTGGCGCTGCCGCAATATCTCCAGACCGTGGATCTGAATGCTTAGCACCCAGCCGCCAATCTTGCGCCGGGCCCCGCGAGGCGTGTTAGAATTGGCTCACCTTCCCCCGCCACCGGAGGCGCGATGTTTCTTCGGCGTTTGCCGCTTTTCCTTTTGGTGCTGAGCCTTGGTGCGTTGCAGGTGAACGCACAAGTGAATCCCCACGGGCACTCCGTCTTCAGCATCGGCGGCAATGTCCGTGACGAGAGCGGCCAGCACTCCATGGCAAGTATTGAAGTGGCTTTGAAACAGGGCGCCGGAACCCCCGTGACCACTGTGTTCACACGCGAAAACGGCGACTTCCTTTTCGACGGACTTGCCAACGGCGACTATGTCGTTGAGATTGATGTAAGAGACTACGAGCCGGTCCGGGAAGCGGTCTCGATTTCCGGCGCCAGCCGCATGGGACTTTCTATTTTCCTCTCCAGGTCCATGAAAGTCGTGAATCCGGCCTTGCAGTTGTCCATCTCGGCCCATCAGCTCAGCGTTCCGCACAAGGCCCATGACGAATTTGAAAAGGGCATGACTCTGATCTATTTGAAGTCGGATTACCGCGGGGCCATCAGCCAGTTTCAACTCGCGATCAAGGATTTCCCAACCTATTACGAGGCCTATGCGGAAGAGGGCAGCGCCTACTATCAACTGCAAGAAATGGAACATGCCGAAGAAGCACTGCGAAAATCCATCGATTTGAGTTCAGGTCAGTACGCCGACGCCATGTTCACCCTCGCCGCGCTCCAGACCGATACGAAACACTACTCGGAAGCGGAGACCATCGCCCGCCGGGGAATCTCGGTCGACTCCTCCTCCTGGCGAGGCCCGTTTGAATTGGCGCGCGCGCTGACCGCCCTGAAGCAAACCGACGAGGCCGAAAAGAGCGCGCAACAATCCCGGGATCTGATGCCGGATAATCCCCCTGTCTATTTGTTGCTGGCGAATATCCATATTCAGCGCAAGGACTACCCCGCGTTGTTGAGAGATCTCGACGATTACCTCCGGTTGGCTCCGATTGGTCCGCAGGCCGATCAGGCGCGCAAAACGCGGGCGCACGTGCAGTCCTTGCAGAATTCTCCGAAAGACGAATCCGATGAAAGTGATTCGGAAATGCCGCAAGAGGATGAGGACCAAGCAAATCAGGCCCCCCAAAAAGTAACGCCTCCACCCTCCGAACCGGACACGTCCGGGCTTCCCTCGTTGCCGCCTCCCACTCCCGGAAATCAGTGACCCTCTCCGCCCTTCCGAGAGCGGAGTGCAATCAAATAAAGCTTTCATAAGGGTGTAACCTGCGAGGGAGGCCTTACGTCTATTGGGCAAGACCACTCGGGGGGGTAGGAAGCGACCACCAACGTGCAACCGACCATTTGCTTCCTACCCCTTTTAATTCGAAGCGCCAGCCTGAGAACCGCCAATCAAAAATGTTCTTACTTCACCGCGCTGGCCTGACTCTGTGGCGCGTGCAGCGGCATGGCGGGAACTTCCGCCAAGTGTAATCCAAGAACGAACATGGGCAAAGGCGCGACACGCCCCCACCGGTTTAGATCCCATCCCGCGCGGATAAAATTAACTTCCGGAACCAGAGTCAACTCCAGTACAGCCCGCGTCTCGCCGCGATAAAACTGCTGCGGCAATTTCAGGACGGGATGCGTGCCCCAATTTTCTCCGTCCGCGGAGCCCCAGATGGAAACATCGACCGATTCCTGCTCGATCTGATCGCGGATCAGCATGGTGCAATAAAAAGTGCGGGTCGAACTCGCGCGGATATCGACGGTCTCGCCGTGGCCGTTTTCCTGAAGCAGCGTGCCCGGCGGAATGAGATCGAATTCCATGGCCATTCGGCTTCTCCTGGCGTTTCGCGGCGGATTCTAACACAGGACACGCGCAAGGGTCACGGAACGCGCAAGTTTGGCGGTGGGGCAGATTCCGATACGAGGGCATTTCGGTTAGTGACGAGTGACGCTCATCAAAGTTGTTCGGTTTATCGCTTCTAAAGCGTGTCTTCGCAAAAGAATCTTGCAAATGCCAATGGTGCCTCTGCGGACTGCGGATTATGTGATCGACTAATGCAACCCTGCGAGAAAGGTGCGCATTTCTCGCAACACATCTGCCTCGTTCGACAGAAAAACATAATGATTGGCATGAGGCAATATGATGACACGTGCGGAAGGCACGCCACTTTCAAACGCCTTTGCTTGTTCCTCGGTCTCAGCCGTTGGAATGGCGTCGGCCACGGCCCGCTCGGGAGCAGTATTGAAAGTGTCGAAAGCGTATGGAGACGGGTCGTGAGGATTTGCATAAATCGCAAGAACAGGAACCCGAATATCCGTGTATTTCTGTTCGCCCGCGTATATCGCTCCACTGACGGTTGATTGATCGAGGCGCTTACCAACACCTCCGTTCGGTTTGGATTCATGAGACTGGCGAAGTTCGGCCTCTGGAAAGTCTACTCCTCGGACGCGTTTAAGATAGGCGCGAAATGCCATGAAATTTGCGAGGTCGTCAGTACTTGGGGCTGGCGGGTCTGCTATTTGCGATTGCGGAGGAAAAGCTTCTCCATACATTTGCTGCTCCTGCAGGTCCTTCTCAATCACCGGAAGGTCCGATTGCAACAACTCTTGCACCAGCGTTCGATCTCGCAGGCCAATCATACCTGGCTGCAACTGATCTAACTTCTTGCGCAACTGCACCAGGTCGATTCCTAAGGTTGCCCGTGAACGGTGATAAAACGCGTTCGAATAGCCAGCATCTAGATAGATCAGCCCTGCGACTCGTTCGGGATGTCGGGTTGCTACAGAACTTAACTCTTCGCCAGCGATGGATTGTCCGGCAAGTACTGGCCGATCAAGTTTGAGCGCGGCAAGAACAGCTAGCACGTCATCACCGAGCCGATCAGCTGAGTATCCGGAGGCAGGGATACTTGACGTGCCGAATCCTCTTCGTGTAATGCCGTAGACGTGGTATTCGGAAGTTAGTTTTGGCGCGAATTCGTCAAAGACATGCGCCGTATCTCCGAGACCGGCCAGCAGAACGAGTGGCCTGCCTGATCCGCCCCAATCGAGCACCTCCAGCTTGACATTTTCGTCCACGGTTACAAACTGAACGGTATGCGGGGAGGGATCGTGCCAAGGGACGGGCTGTTGCGCGGATAGATTCCCAGCGCACCAAACCCATATTAGAATGGCGGCATAGGCCCGGCGACAATCACCCATTTACTCCTCGCGGTGATACGTATGGAAACGTGAATGTAACATGACGACACCTATTCTGTTAGCGGAAGATTCTTGCTAATCAGGATTCAGCCTTATAAACGTTCGTGCTTTATCGGACGCGCGTTTTCACGAAGAAGTGAAGCCGGGCACGGTTCTCTGCGCGCGTTCGATAATGCAGAGCATTTTTAGGTCGGCGGCGCGGCTCCGATCACGTTTCCTCTCTGCTTACGCCTACTGTCGCCACGCCGCCGACCTAAAAATGCTCTGCATTATCGGTCTTTCCGCATCCCGAGAGGGCTTCTCAGCACCTATAAGAGAGGGCATTCAGACTAGGTGCGCGACTTGACAAAATCGACGCTGAGTCGGCCGACGACGAGATTTTTGCGGGTTGAGCCATTTACGAGGGCTTCTTATCGCCACTCACGATGAGGACCTCTGCGGGAAAACTCATGACACTATTGACAGAATACGCGGCGAGAGCTTTGAGGACCTCACGTTTCAGTTCGGCCAACTTTTCCTTTGAAAGCGTGGCGAGCTTCGCGCGAAGCTTTTCCGACATCTCAGAGCGTAATGTCCAAAAGTCTTCGACAGACATCGGCGCACTTATCGCGTAGCGTAGGAGGCGTTCGGACGGCGCAGCCGCGCCAGCATTTGAAAGAATCGCCAGCAACTTGCCGGGAGCAGCAAAACGGAATGGCTCTGGCGAATCCGGCGAAGGGGGTGGTGAGTCGACGTACCGATCCACGACTCGCGACAAGCTGTAATGGAACGGATTTCTTTCCGCGAAATGCCAGACTGCCATGGAGATTCTGCCTCCCGGCTTGAGCACCCTCAACATCTCACGAACAGCATCAACGGGAGACGGGAAAAACATTACGCCGTACCGGCTCACCACAGCATCGAAAGTGTCGGCTGGAAAGGGTAGGCCATCGGCGAACGCCACTTCAAAGAGGGCATTGTGAAGCCCCCGGCGGATTGCCTCTCGGCGAGCAGCTCCCACCATTTCCTGGACTGCATCTACGCCCAACACCTTGCCCTTCGGCCCAACCAAGCCGGCGATGCTCAATGCCGGTTCTCCTGGACCCGTGGCTACGTCGAGGACGAATTGGCCGGTAGTGATCCCTGCGTCTTCAATGAGAGCCTCAGTAACCGGTGCAAACATCCCCTGAATAATCTCTCGGTGCTTTTCCCAATAAGGAGCCGATTCGCTCCATTGGCTAATGACTTCCTTATCTTGCTTCATCGGAGTTATCTGATTCGGAATTTCCATTTTGATTTCTCGGGCGGCCAGCAGTGTACACCCGACAGCCTTCATTTCGAAGGTCACAGCGGTTCCCCGTCCGTTCGGATCCTTGCATCGCCTCCCCGATAAACGTCTTCTCGGGATTTGCCCGAGGGTCTCGCGCACAAAACTCTCTCGCCACAGCTTTCGCGGGAAAGATCTCTTGGATCATCCCATGGGATGATAAATCCCGCTGTCCGACGATCGGCTCTCGAAGGTGACTCGGAGTCCCGCAATCAGCCGCCATATTATTTGCGATGTTCATGGGCGAACTCTTACGGTTCACCTGGCAGGGGTCCAAACTCTGGCGGAGGGATGCGGCGTTTGGAAGCTGCTTCGTAGGCCGAGGCTATTTTCAAAATAACATCTTCCTTCCCGGGCTCCGCCCGAAAGACAAGGGAGAAAGGCAGACCTGGCGGCGGCAGAGTTGTAGGCGTGTTGCTGCTCGTCGGAATATATCGCTTTTTATCGGCGCTCAATACGAAGACGGGATCGAAAACCGTTCGCACATAGCCGGCAGGAATAAGGACTTCGGTGACACCGGCAAAAGGTCCCATGCGAAGCTCCCCGCGGATGTCGTTGGGAGGCTCCGGCTGACCCGCCAAGCCTATCTTCCCGGGCGGAAGTGAATAGTGGAGACGCACGACGGCGTCGAGGTGGTTCTCATAAATAACTTTCATCTCCACGCGGCGCAATAGCTCTCGCATCATAATGTGCTCGTCGATTCCCTGCCGTTCCCCTAGCACGTTGCGCATATCTTCCATCTCTTCCCAATTCTTGAATGCCGCCCGCTGATCATCGCCCCAGAACTTCGACCGCGCATTGAGCGCGGGGAAATCGATCAACGTTTCAGTGAATCCGCGTTCTTTCCAATCGGCCGCACGGCGCTGGGCGTATTGATTGAAGTGGAAGGTGAACGCGTTGGGTTCAATCTCCTCCTCGATCGCGCGAATGTTCAAGTTTTTGGGGATGGGCACCCGTCCTTCAGCCAAATCGAGCAAGTAATCAATGGGTTTCTCCGTGCCGGATCCGAGCGTCTTACCCGGCGCAAACTCGGTCGGTTTGATCTTCGCGGCAAACTCGGGGAATTGAGGCTGGCCGTCCCGCGCGAGGCGATAAAGAATATCGGGGAAAAATACGGGGACGAGTTGCGCCAAGGCTTGGGTATAGGACGGGTTCAGTTTTTTTATGCTGGGATCTTCCGGCCAAAGAGGATCGACAGACTCGACCAAAGTAGCTCCCAGGTAGTCGCCCAGAATCGCCTTGATTTCTTTGGCCGCTGCTTGAGAAATCGGCTCGTCAGCCTTTACGCCCGGGAACGTCAGCATCGATTCGCGGATAATCCCGATGCGCATTCCGCGCAGCGAGCCGCGCGTGCCCGGCGAAACCGCGCTGGCGGCGTAGGGCTTATCCAAAACACTCGATCTGGGAACCGTGGTGAAGATGTCGCGTGAATCGTAGTATCCGTTGGCCGGATCCTTAAGCGCATCCAATACCTTTGCCGCATCTCTAACCGTGCGGCACATAATGCCCGCGCGATCGAGGTAGATGTCCGCACCGATCGAGCCGCCGAGAAATGAAATGAGCGACTTGTGAGGCAAGATCAGCGCCACCGCGTTGTGATTGGAGGGACCGCGGCAGGACATGCTGGTCTCTTCACAAAGGCTGCACGTCGCAAGGTTGGCGCTCACGGAAACGCCCGAGCCGGAGCTTGAACCCAAGGAGGCGGCGCGCGTGGTGTCATATACTTCGCTCGGATTTCCCGCCCAAGTGCTGCGCTGATAACCCTGGGTCGAGACAAATACTTTTACGGGCCTGTTCGTGCCGCGCTCCACGCCGGCGCCGCCGCGAGTGGCGGGAACCGGACGCCCGTTGTATTCCGTGTTCGCTGTCTTGGCATAAATAATGGCGCCTTTTTCCCGAAGCTGCCCCACGAGCGTCTGGTCCCGGGCCGGGAAATCAATATCGTAGTTGGCGTCCGCGCCCCCCGTGCTGCGCATGTCTTTGACGTCATACGAGTCCTTGAATGAGAAAACGACACAGTACATGGGCAGTTTCGCCAGATCGGGATTCCTGCCATATTGCGCATCGAGCTCGGCCGCGCGCTCGAGCGCATCCAGCTGCTTGCGGAATTCCTCGCAGACCGCGGGCGAGCCGGGCGGCAGCGGCCCGTCGGACGGACGCCGGTCGCGATCTCCTTTGCACGTCACCGAGCGCTCGCCGCGGATATTGAGCGTGCCGAGTGCGTTGAGCTGACCGGCATTGGGAATGCCGATGGTCATGCCGTACTGTTGCTGCACAGCCGGATCGGACGCGGTTGGTTCCATCCTGCCAAACTCAATCGGCAGTCCGGCATACTGATCGAAATTGGGTAATAGAGTGGATATGGCCACGGTCTGAGTAGGAAACTTGAGTGGCGAGCCTGCGCGAACTACCCCAGGCGCCGGCGGGATCGGCGCTCCGTCTTTTGTAACCAACACGTCGGCGACGCCGTTATAAGCCTTGGCTCGATCGATATAGAGTTGGACTAATCCCCGGCAGGTGATTTGGCCATCTCGTATGGCCCGATGGAGGTCGTCGATCGTCGCTTCCTGAAGGTGAAAGCGAGACTGCTGCGGATACGCGGCTTCGGACGCCGCAAGTATCGCGGCAAGCAGGAAAAATGCTTTCTTTGCCCTCGACATGGAGCCTCCGGATCTTCCGTCGCGTTCGATTCCCTTCGGTTTCTCCTAGGATTTTGCGGCGCATTCTAACACACGAAACGCGCCGGGTCACGGAACGCCCAAGTCTGGCAGTGAGCCAGTTTCCAATAAGCAATTGACTGGGCTCCGCCCAGACAGGGACCGAAGAAAGTGGCTCCGCGCCTCCCTGCAGAATGAAGGACTAGCGGTCACTGCCCGTACCACGTCTCATTCGGCTGCGCATCTCAACGCGCACAATCACTCGAAAGGGTCAATTCCTATGAAACGTCTGGTCTTCCTTGGCTTGGGACTCCTCAGCTTGGCCGTTCCGTCTCGCGCCCAGTCCGTCGACGCTTCTGTCGGGTATTCCTATTTCCGCGTGGGCGGCTCCGGCGGCCTCAACCAGAACGGCATCAGCGGCTCCGTCGCGTATAACCCCAATCGCTGGCTCGGTCTCGTCGGCGATCTTGGCGCCTACCACGCCTCTCCTGGCGGCGTTTCCCTCAACACCTATACCTTTCTCTTCGGTCCCCGCCTCTCTTTCCACAACCTCTCCAAAGTGACTCCTTTCGCGCAAGTCCTTTTTGGCGGCACGCATTTGACCGCCGGTTCCGGTGGCGGATCGTTCAACCAATTTGCTTTTAGCTTCGGCGGCGGCGTGGATATCGCTCTTCTCCCGCACCTGGCTTTGCGCCCCCAACTCGACTACGTCGGGCTGCACAACGCAGGCTTTACCACCAATTGCACCCGCGCGTCGCTTGGCTTCGTCGTCCATTTCTGATGCCGACCAAACATTCGCGCATGGCCTAAATCACAGCGTTTCTCACATACCTAGCCAAAAAGCTGTACCGAATTTCTCATGCTTGTGTTACGCCCCCCAACGGATTCCTGGGAGGGCCATCGCCTGCGGTGTCAACGGTCACATCGACGCATGACGCCAATCACTGCATTGGCCTGAGAACCGTCGCATACTTCACCCAGATGAAGGATAGGCTCCACGGATACGGACCATGAATAGAGAAACGGTCCGGAGGACTCCAGTCCTGAAACATCCGCATGACCATCCATTCTCGGGAGCAGCGGTCATAAGCGCGAAGCCGTTAGAATAACACTCGACTTTCGACGCACCGACTATCAAGGTCGGACTGGCTCGGCAGAGGCCGCTGCTCCTTTTTTGTTGCTTGTCGGCATGAGTCAAACGTGATTTCAGCCCGTAGGCAGTGGGCTTCTTCTGTGCTCAGAAGCACTTCCCGATTGCCGTCCGGGCCTGAAAGGGACTTCTATTGCCCCTCGGCCACATTCCGATAAGACGTAGCCAGAAACGGTCTCATCGATTCAAGACGGCGTTGCGTTTACTCTCCAGAAGTTTCATGACCTTCTCCGCCTTGTCGGCTTTGACCCCCACTTCTTCCAGTGCTCCGCGAAAATGTTCGAGGAACGTATCGAAGTGAGTATCGTTCAGCCCCTGCTCACGCGCCCCCGCGTGGGCGGCGGTAATTTCTTTGCCGGTATATACAATTCGTCCGCCGAGAAGCATGGAAATAAACATGCTTTGCCGCGCCCGCAAGTGCACCATATCGGTACTTTCAAAGAAGTGGCAAACACGGCCATCGGCTAAGACTCTCCGATAGAAGGATTCGGTGGCCGCCCAGATTGTTTGTCTTCCGCCCATGAGGTCATAGAGGTCGTCGATCATTGAATCCTCCTGAACTAGAATAATTGATCTTGATCTGAGTTCGAGAAGAGTAATTCGCTTGTGGACTTCAGATTCTAGCCTCCCCATGGGGGGAGTCAACCTGTGACGGCTGGTCTTTGTTGGTAAGCTGCGGAATCATTGGTTCGACGGGACCAACGAACCTGTCAGGATGTGGGAACGAGCAAGAAATTGCAGGTGTGGAAATTCCTGAAAGAGTTATCCTCTGCCAACTCTAAGTTGGCAGGAGCCCATGGCGATCCTCCCTGGCAGACGTCTAGGGCCTTACGAAATCCTCTCCGCTATCGGTGCGGGTGGAATGGGCGAGGTGTATCGCGCCCGCGACACGCGGCTGGAACGCACTGTTGCGATCAAAGTTCTGCCGGCGCATTTGTCCAGCGATCCCGACCGGCGCGAGCGGCTCGACCGCGAGGTCCGCGCGATTTCATCGCTGAATCATCCGCACCTTTGCACCCTTTACGACGTGGGCCATCAGGACGGCGCCAGCTACCTGGTGATGGAGTTTCTGTGATGTTCTTGATTGAAGAAGCAAGAAATGAATGAGAATTCCGTCTAGCAGCATTTACGCTCTCACTCGCCGTGGTACAAAAATTCGGTCCGGTGATTCGACACCACAACCTGGTTCTTCTCAAATGCGAGAGTGAGCGCGTTCGAACAGTGCTCGCAGAGCCAGTAATGCTTCACGCCGTGGCTTGCGAGGGGCGACGGTGCGCCCTCGTCCTTCGAGTGCGAGGGCGCAGGCTCGGCCCGAAAACGGAAGAACTTGCCTCCAGCCAGCCAACGAAATTCAGTGGTACAAGCCGGGTTTGCGCATTTCGGTAGTTTTTGAAACAGAGGCTCTCCTATCGACCCGACGCCGCTAAGTGCGGAAGATCGGTCTACCACAGCGCATTCTGCTTGCCGTTCCTTTTCGAGCGTCGCTACCGTTGTCCGTAGCCAATGTCCGAATACTTCTTCGATTTCGAATTGGCGCGAGTGCCGATAGAGTGAATTCAGCCAGAGCGAGTCCAGCGTCTCGCCCTCGGCGTTGAAGGGGATATGCCGACACGGAATCTCCTTCCCGCGAAACTGGGGCGGCACGAGTTGAAAGAGAACACACGAACTGCATGGTTCGACATGATCCATGGCATCGTAATTCATGCAAATTGGAGAATCTTCGAAAATGAGGGGCTGCTTCCATGACTCGCTCGGCGAGCGATCGTAACCCCCTTCTTCCAGGTATGCGAGTTCCGCCTTGAGGACATCTAGTAGGTCACGCTCATCTTTGTACACGGGTAGCTCCTGCTGAACTCATTTTGCTCGAGCGGTTCGAAAGTTATTTTCAGAACTCTGCGAAGTTACCTCTAGTCGATACGATATTCGCCACTCCGGACTGCATCCAGCCTCGCCGGGAAGAAATTGTGAAGAGGAGCGCCACGGTGCCCAGATTGACCAGAATTCCTATGCAGCTGACGACGCCGTACTTGATGACACTGACGTCCAGCTGAAGTTAACTGTTCAGCCAATTGGTAATCTTCATTTGGGTGTCTCTGTCTAGATTCACAAATCTGCTCCCAAGCAAGATCAAGAGAAAGCCTGCAAGTTCTCTACCAAATTGAATCCAGCGACAGTTCAGACGTGTTCCCGCCTAACATCTGTATTTACTTGGCTGCACAGCACTATCATAACGGGCCCTCGCTGTTGTCATGGCCAGAGTTGCGGCCTGGCGCCGAAATGTCGCGGAATGTATGAAAGTCGGTTCCTTTAATGAGCAATCGATTGCCCTGAGATGCCGGAGATGCTCTCTCAAACTCTGGTGATGGCGTAGAAGGACGGGAAGAGGAGAAAGGCTGACTCTTCCGGATCGCGCGTGCGGAAAGCCTACGCCTGTCGGCCGTCACATCAATGCGTGACGGCGCTCACTGCGTTTGCTTGCATTCCAAGCTAATTAGACTTGTTAACGGACTGAGGGATTCTTCAGCTGACCTAGCAGTTGGAAGTTATCTGAATCACCCCTTGGCCATGAAAATCCAAGGAGGCTCACATGTTTGCACGCAGAGTGTATATGCATCTGAAGCCCAATAGCGTAACCCAATTTACCCAAAAGATTGAAAAGGATGTCATCCCCGCTCTTCGAAAACAGAAGGGGTTCCTAGACGAAATCGTCTTCGTTGCCCCGTCTGGAACAGAAGCCTTCGCGATCAGTTTCTGGGATCGGGCGGAAAGTGCGGATGCTTACAACCGTGAAAGTTACCACGAAGTGGCGAAGATCCTCACGACAGTAATTGAGGGACCACCCCATGTGGAAACCTTTAACGTTTCTAACTCCACTTTTCACAAGATTGCCGCTGCTGTAGCGGCCTAAAGCCAAGGAACCATTTACTGGGTGGGGCGGGAAGATTCCGCCCCTTTCAGCTGTCAGCAAAGGAAGAACTGCCTTTGTGCTTTTGAGTGGGCTTGACGCGGATAAACTCATGAGTAATGGCCGAATCCACATGCTACCTATTTGACCCAATGTTCCAAATTGAACACCATCGCCGCAGCTCTGGTGTCAGACTAAATGGGAATGAAATTTACCTGAGGTGAGCGCTGCGCCGGGATTGACGTTCACGGCCGCGGGTTTGCCGGGAGATTGCTAATCATGAGTAAATTATGGATTCGAATGGCTTTGACCACCGTGCTGGCAGGAGGTTTGCTGCTGGTCGTGGGGGCCCCCGCGAGGGCGGATCGGGACTGGCGTGAAGATTGCCACAGGAAGCTCGAAGCAGATCGGGGCAGGATCGATAGGGATGCGGCCCGGCACGGCGAGCACAGCCGGCAGGTGGACCACGACGTACAGCGTATGGACGCCGACCGCAAGTGGTGCCGCGATCGCAAGGCCGACTGGGATCACGACCGGTTCGACATCGGCATCTACATACGCAAATAAACACAAGCTGCTGAAGAATTTCCCCCAGGCGGCCAAATGGCATAAATTTGGCCCCTTTTCATTTGCTCGCGCAGTCTCTAATTGGCAAGTCAGCGGCCTCAACATTCATCCAGTTCCTGACAAAGGGGGTCTTACCGGAATGTGGCCCGAAGCCAGTCAGGGCAAAAAGCCACATTCCGATAGGCGGACTTCACGGGACTTGGACGAACTGCGACGCCGAAACTGGGTCCGAGAATGGCATTCGTGGGCCGACTAACTGTTGCCGTATTAATCAACCGAATAGAGATCTTATAAAGGTTTTCAAACCGCTGCGGGGTAACCTCGATCATCATTTGGGTGTAGGCGCGGCCCAGAATTTGTTGGATAATTCGAAAAACCCTGTATGGGATAAACCTTGATTGGCCACTCGTCGCAACCTACACATAACAAAAATCATAGGAAGCTCTCGCGGCCCAGCTCCGGGTGGACAGTTGAAGTAGACAGTGTCTCGCGCCATGAATGGGATCACATGGTGGAGCAGTTCGACGATGCAACCATCTACCAGTCGTTCTCTTACGGAAATGTCCGCTGGGGCGAACAAAATGTCAGTCGTCTCGTCCTGAAGCTTGATGGCGAGGCCCACGGGCTCGCGCAACTTAGGATCTTTCGACCCACAAGGCTCAGTTTGGGTATTGCGTATTTAGGCTGGGGTCCTCTAATCGAACGTCGAGGGTATGGCTTGTCTCGCGAAGTGGCCTCGCGTATGGCGTGTTGTTTGGAGGAGGAATACTGCCTCAAGAGGAAGCTGTTTTTGGGTGTCACACCGAATGCTTTTGCCGGATCGCCCCGTGCCATGTCCATAGAATCCGGCTTCAGGCAATATACGCGCGAACGTCTCTTTCGGAGCAGGCCTTACAGGACTTCTATACTGGATCTTTCTCCTTCGCTGAAAGATTTGCGGAGAGGCTTCAAGAGAAAATGGCGAAACCAGCTCACACGGTCCGAAAAGAATAATTTGAATGTAACCACCGGATGTAGCGTCCATGAATTTAAAGAGTTCTGCTCCCTTTACGAACAAATGCGGAAGCGCAAGGCGTTCAAAACGAACGTGGATATAACTGAGTTTTGGAAAATCCAACAGGACCTCGATCCATCCCAACGCATGCGCGTGTTCCTTTGCGAAGAGAAAAGAGTCCCGGTGGCGGGACTTGTGACTTCGATCATGGGAGGAACTGCGATTTACATGTTAGGCGCGACCACTGAGGCTGCGTTGCGCTTGAAGGCCTCTTATTTATTGCAGTGGGCGCTGATTCGATGGCTCAAAGAGAATGGAGTTCGATGGTACGACCTTGGCGGTATCGACCCCGAAGGTAACCCGGGGGGCTATCACTTTAAGAAAGGATTGTCAGGCGAGGAGGTAACGCAAACATACCCTTTTGTATCCTGCCCAGGGGAGGCCTCTTCTGCTATTGCCAAGCTAGCTTTGTCCGCGTATCGAGTCCTACGCGGTTCCTAGACGTGCCTCGCGAGCTAATGTCCGCTAACTCCTGAGAAACGGGATTCTCGGAAACTGGAAAACCGTCGAACTCAATTCAGGCGGGATACATCCCGGAGCGTATCCATCTTTTCTAGGCGTGGCTTTTCTGCCAGTAGTTGAATAATCTCATCGACCAAATTGGACAGCTTCTCGAAATCTTGCTCTGTCGATGCTTGCTCGCACAACATCATCAAACTTTCGGTTACGTCGTGCATTTGACTCCCGGGAACGTACCGACTGGTTATACCCGATACTTTATTTCCGGGGCGCGATTTTGCAGTACTAAGCCGCGCAACAATCAATACCCGCAGTTCCAGGTATTCTTTAGATCGTGGGGCATCGGCTTCCAAGTCCTTCCATCTGATATATGGTCTTATCGGAATGTGGCTTTTTCGGACAGGCATGGGCTGGCCACATCCCGGTAAGAGGACGCTCGGCGGCGCAGGAAGTCGGAACACGGCCCTTCCACTTAACTTGCCGGGCCTAGGAACCTCGCCCAGCGTTCTTCAGCCCGTTACTGTTTGTCTGCCACGATGACGTTATTGACGTTTTCGCCTTGAGTGTTTTTGCCGGTTTGAGTGGCGGTCAGTGTCTTGCCATCAGTCGAGATCACAACCTTGGTGGTAACCGTCGGCTTGCCATCTACCTTGCCCAGGACTTCAAACGTTCGCCCGTTGATACGCTTGTAGGCCGATGTCGAGTTCGGCGCCGGAGCACCTGTAACCGGATTGTCCTTGCCGTCAAACTTTCCGACGGTTTCGGTGTGGGTTGGTTGGCCCTGCGGATTGGTAGCGTCAATGGTAGTCTTGAAGCCGCTCGCCATCGGCTCCATCTTGACTGTTCCCGCTACCGTTGGCTTCGGGCCGGGCTTATAGGTCGACTTGGCCAGATTGACTTTCCACGTTCCCATCCAAGGATCTGTCGATTGGGCTTGGGCCGTGGAACTCGCCGCCAATAGTGCCGCCAGCGCGACAAGAACAACCGCAATTTGCTTTTGCACGGTACACCCCCTCAGTTGATGTGAATTTGACGGCCGCGTCCGGCAACGGACCTCATATTGCCAACGCTCTGGCCGGAATTTCCGAAATAGATTTCTGTTTCGCGGATTCTACGCTTCTCCTGCCCTAAGATACAACTAATTTGCCATCAATGCTGGCCGGAGGGAGAGCAGCGCGATCTTGACAGTCAAGTCCTTCCATGAGAAGGCCGGTTAGTGTCAAGTCGGTTTTTCTTTTTCCTGCCAGGGGTTTTTGCGTTTGAGCCGGGCCCCCTCTGTCGCCATCCTTCCATCCGCACTCTTTTGTGAGCGATCTTCGCTCGGTGCTAGGTGGGTGTTCTCGTTTCAGTGGTGCTGCTACCTGAGAATCGACCTCTGCTCCCACCGTTTCTGTGAGAGTTGGGCCCCAGGACTTACTCGCAGTCACCTGGACTCGGCGGTTGAGCTCGGCTCTTCGTACTCAATTCTACGCCACGGTGCCTACCCCTTCACAGTGCTAATCTTCTTCATAGCCGGTCTCCTTTCCATTGCGCCTTGAGCGCGTCGATCGTTGGGAGCGTATCGCATCCCGCTGGAGACCGGCCTTCTCATCCCATCTGTGAAACGCGATTATCGGAATGTGGCCCAAACCACCCAAAGGCAAAGGCCAGCTTCCGATAGGCGAACCTGATTGGAGATAAGCAGTGTACGAACCAAACTGGATCACTAGTGCAAGCCTCGCGTGCTATCGGGCGCGGAGCTTCGAGAGCTTCTCCGCGCAGGCAGCCAGCGTCGATTCTTTCTCGCAGAACGTGAAGCGGACCTGACCCGCTCCCATGGCCGGATCGTCGTAAAAGCTCGAACCCGGCACAACGGCTACGATACCCGCCCGGCCCGACGTCTTGGGAGAAAATTATACGGCTATGCGGTTCTCGCTTTGCGCGGTCATCCTTTCGGCCTCGATCACCGAGCCGAGTCTATCGGGTCCATCTCCCCATCGTTTGCGGAGCCAGCGGTTCATCGGCTCTGAGTAGAAACGCGCGACGAGCTCACCCAAAACACCTGCGAACAGAATGACTGTGATGAACAGTATTGGAACCGCCCTCATCGGCTTACCCGCCAGAAGGAAGAAATGAAAAAAAGCGAAGACGACAAACATATGCGTCAGATAAACCTCATAGCTGCGATGGCCCAATAAGAGGAACGGAGCGAGTACGCGGGGACCGCGCCATTTGGTCTGAGCAGCGGCGGCGATGACCATGCACGTAGCCAAAGCGAGAATTGTGAAATTCAGGCCGTAGCGGCCAAGTTCCCAGGAGTACGCCCGAATCGAAAAGCAGAGGTTGAGAATCAAAAGCGCAATGCCCGCGCCTCCCATCGCCAGAAGGACGGGGCGCGCGAGCTGACGCCGCGCTACGAACAGAGCGGTGAGACATCCAAGGGCGATCGCGTCCATCCCTGCGAGATACGAGTACTCCTGCCACACCTCGTTGCCATGAGCGAATGCTGTGCGTCCGAAAGGTCCGAGCGCAACAAACGCCAGAAGAAGCACGACAAAAAGTTTTCCTCGACCGAACACGTAACAGACGAGCGGAAAGAACAGGTAGAACATCTCCTCGACGGACAGAGACCAAAGAATGTCCCAGTTGCCGGGAAGATAGCCGCGCCGTGCCTCAAGAACATTCACGTGGAAGGTGAGCGCTGCTAACAGCGCGCGTCCGAGCCCTCCCGTCTTCGCCGGGACAATGAAGTCATTCAAATGTGCGAAGTGAAGGACGCTGAGCAAGGCCAGCAAAAACAGCAGTAATGGCGCGATGCGAGCGAAGCGGAGCAGGTAGAAGTCGCGCACGCTGACACGAGAGAGCGAACCCCAGCGCCGGAGCGTTGTGGACGTGATCAGAAAGCCTGAAACGGCGAAAAAAATCTGGACTCCGGGCTGACCATTCCAGACGAGCGCGTTCACAAGCTCGTGTGGCAGGCCTTTGAGGTAAGGTACTTTTGCAAGCAGCAGGCGGATGTTGACGTGATTCATTAACACGAAGAAGATGGCGAGGGCTCGAAGTAGATCGACTCCGTCGAGTCTGGTCCAGCTGCGTCTTGGATTCGCTGACAGCCTTGAATCCATGCTTTCAGCGTGCACAAACTGGGCCAGTGAATGCGATTGGAGTTCCTCGGAAACGAAAATGCGCTATCCCGTGCGCAGCTTCGACAGCTTCTCCGCGCATGCGGCCAGCGTCGATTCTTTCTTGCAGAACGTGAAGCGGACCTGGCGCGCGCCCATCGCCGCATCGTCGCATCGTCGTAAAAGCTCGAACCGGGAACCTACATTTTACAATATCATCTGGCTGGCGGCGAGATCAGATGTCGCCTCGCTGGTCGGCACGCTTCTTCCGGCTGAACGCGCCGCAGTCTACCGCCTGAAAAGAGCCGGGCGCGGCGGACTCGATCGCGGCGATTATCTTTGGCAGGTGTTTTTTGATGATGGGTAGCTGAATAGCCGATAGCGCCACAACTGCGAGACGTCGCCCGGTCAGGTTCTGCTCCTCATTAAGCGTTTGATCTCCAGTAAGGAGAACCTCAATTCCATTGTCTTCCGCTGCTCGCAACAATTCGCCGTTCTTGAGTCCGGCCCAGCCCATAAAGGTGACTGTGACAACCTCGTGTTGCCCCAAAAAGGTTCCGCAACGAATGGTCAAGATTTTCGTCGAGCAACACCTTCACGGCTTGGGCTGTCCTCGCTGGGCGTGGGCAAACTCGATCAGGCGTTCGATCTGGCAGACGGACAAGGCTGGGAAGCCTTCGCGGAGTTCGTCGATCGTTTCTCCGAGGTCGAAGCTATCCACGATAGCATCCGGCAGAATGCGCGTACCGCGTACGATGGGTCGCCCGGATACTTTGCCGGGGACTTTTTCGATCAGCTCGCAGGCCATCCAGTCGATATCAGAATCCGTTTTTAGGTTTCCCACATCCCAACCCTTCAAGATAACTATTGACCACGATTCGGGGGCGCAGGCACGCGCAGAATGATGCTGGGCGCTAGGCGCTGCGCAGTCTGGACAGCTTTTCCGCGCAGGCGGCCAGCGTGGATTCTTTCTTGCAGAACGTGAAGCGGACCTGGCGCGCGCCCATCGCCGCATCGTCGTAGAAGCTCGAGCCCGGCACGACGGCGACTCCAATTTTCTCCACCAAATATTTCGAGAATGCAAGATCATCCGGAAAGCCGAAACTCGATATGTCCGTCATGATGTAATACGCGCCGTCAGGTTTGAAGCACCGGAAACCGGCGTCGGTCAGGATGGCCAGCATGCGGTCGCGCTTCACAAGATAGTTCTCGGCGAGCTTCTGGTAGTAGCTGGGCGGCAATTCGAGGGCGACCGCGCCGGCCTGTTGCAGCGGCGCCGCGGCGCCGACCGTCAAAAAGTCGTGCACCTTGCGAATGGGGATGGAAGCTTCCGGCGGCGCAATGGCCCAGCCGACGCGCCATCCGGTGACGCTGTAAGTTTTCGACATTCCGTTTATCGTGATCGTGCGGTCGCGCATCCCGTCAAGCGAAGCCATCGAGATATGTTTTGTGCCGTCGTAAATAATGTGCTCGTAAATTTCATCGGTAACGGCAAAGGAGTTCCATCGCACGCAGAGGTCGCGAATGAATTCCAGCTCCTCGCGGGAGAAAACTTTTCCCGTGGGATTGTTGGGCGTGTTGACGATGATGGCTTTTGTTTTGGGGCCAAACGCGCGCGTGAGTTCGTCGCGGTCGAAATTCCAGCCCGGCGGCTGAAGCTGCACGAAGCGCGGCGTGGCTCCGGAGAGAATCGCGTCCGGACCGTAGTTCTCGTAGTGCGGCTCGAAGATGATGACTTCGTCGCCGGGATTGATGATCCCCATCATCGCCGCCATCATGGCTTCGGTCGAGCCGCAGGTGACGGTGATCTCGCGTTCGGGATCGACGCGCACACCCTGCGTGCGCTCGAATTTCCGGGCGATGGCGTCGCGCAATTCCTTCGCGCCCCAGGTGATGGCATATTGATTAATGTCGTCGGAGATAGCCTGGCGGGCGGCTTCCTTGACTTCGTGCGACGCGGGAAAATCCGGAAATCCCTGCGCCATGTTGACCGCGTCGTATTGCATGGCCAGGCGAGTCATCTCCCGAATCACGGATTCGGTGAATCGCTCGGCCTTGGCGGACAGCCGTCGCTGCACCGCGGCCGCGACCCGAGTCGAGCCTGTGGGGGACGCGTCACCAGCGCCCGACAAACTCGATGGCGCGCTCAACGCGTTTCTCCCGTCCCTGCGGGATGCGTTTCGCTCGCCGCGGCCGGGCGCGCGGCCACCGTTTTCATGGAGGCGTGTTTCGAGAGGCGCGTCTGCCGCGGATTCGCCGCGGGCGATGGTCCATATACTAAACGGTAAACTTCAGAGTTGCGCATCACGATCTGCACGTACTCCCTCGTCTCGGTGAACGGAATGGATTCCACGAACTCCGCCGTCTCCAGATAATTCTGTCCCGCCGTCCATTCCACCACATGGTCCTCGCCGGCATTGTAGGCGGCCAGGGCCGCCTCCGGCGTTCCGAAGGACTGGATCAGATTGGCCAGGTAGCGCGAACCAAGCTGTAAATTGTAACCCGGATCGGTCAGCCGCGTGCGCGCATATCGCACTTTTAATTGGCGCGCCAGCTTGAGGGCGGTCGTGGGCTCGACTTGCATCAGGCCGATCGCGCCCGCGTGCGACATGGCTTTGGATTCAAACGCGGATTCCTGCCGGATCAGACCGGCGATCAGCATCGGATCCACCTGATTGCGCGCCGCCTCGCTGCGCAGATTCAATTCATACGGCAGCGGAAACGCCGCGCGCCAGGCGTCATTCGGAATGTCCGCGATGCGCCGCGCTTCGAGTTGAGGAATCGCCTGCCGCACGGCAGCCATGCCGGCTCCGTAATGCCCGGCGGCGATTGCGGCGCCGGCGGCGTCGATCAGGAATTTCGGCGCGTGAGTCGTTGAATATGCGGCGCGATATTCCAGCTCCGCCGAGGAATCGAAAGCAATGTCGCTGAGCGCATGCGCGCGCGCCTGCCGCTCCTCCGTTGCCGCCTCTACCGGCTGATCGAGCGACGGCAAGGGCGGCGCGGGAGGAATCACCAGAGCCAATTCGGCGGGATCCACTGGCGAAGCGCCGATCCCGTCCGGCTCCGGACGCACACGTTCGGCGGCCTTCTGTCCAAAATAAGTCAGCGGAAATCGAGTGGCGGCGGCGAGATAAAAATTCCGCGCGTGCTCCGTGTTTCCCGAGCGCTCGTAGGAACGCCCGAGCCAGTACAGTGCGTCTTGAACGTAACTCGAAAGGGGGAACCGGCGGACGTAGGCTTCCAGCATATCCGCGGCTTCGGGCTTGCGATCCAAATAGGCGGTCCACGCCAGGCGCCACTCGGCGATGAACGCATTTTTCCCGCCCGGGGAAATGTCCAGTGAACGGCGATAAAATTCGGCGGCGCGCGCGCGGTCCAGGTTCACCCAATAAAAGTTGCCGGCGCCAAACAGCGCGTCCGCCGTCCAGGAACTTTGCGGATAGTGTATGACGAGTTGATCGACGTCATCGAGCAACTGCGGCTCGAGTTTTAGCCCGCGATGGGCTTGGGCAATGGAGAAAATGCGCTCGGCGTCCAGTTCGGGATCGGCGATCGAAATTTCGCCCAGTTGATCGAGCTTACCTCCCAATTCGACTTCGCACTGCACGATGCGAAGGTCGGCGCGCTGATGATCCGCGCCCGACAATTTCGGAAGCAGCCTTGCGAATTCCATGCTCGCCTCGCGCCAGCGCTTGGCGACGTAGAACGCCTCGGCCCGCGCGATCTGCGTTTGCATCGGCGCGCCGGGGAACGACTCGCCGAGCGCGGATTGCAGCGCCGGCATTTGCTGCCCTGCCTCTTTCGCTTCATCGTTCAGCGGAAAGCGGTAGTAGAGGTCAAGATAATCCGCGGCCGCGGCCGCGGGCTTTTCCGCTTTGGCCGCCGAGATTTTTTCAAGCGCCTGCGCGCGCAACAAAAGCAGCGCGGGCTTCGCAGTTGTATTCGGATAGGCATCCAGCGCCGCCACGGCAATTTCACTTTTTCCCATTGCCAGTGCCGTCTGTGCGAGAGACGTCACCGTTAGTTCGGTCATCGCGCTGGCGGGAAAATCCCGCAGAATACTTTGGAGCTGCTCGAGCGCCGCTTCCTTCTGCCCCAGCGCGAGAGAAGCCTGCGCCTGCCAATACAGCACATATTCGCGGAGCAACTTCTCGCCGACGGCCTTGCGCATCCAGCCTAGCGCCAAATCCGGCTTGTCCCGCGTGAGATCGTAGTAGCCGAGGGCCAGCGCCGCGCGGGCGCCGGTTTCACTCTTCGCATTTCGCGCGGCAAAAGCGGAGAGCGCCGCGTAGGTGGTCGCGTTCGGGTTGCCACGGAGCGCGCGGGAAAGCTGCGCGAGTTGCTTTTCAAGGAGATCTGTACCCGAAGCCGCGGCAGCAGACGTTGGCTTCTTGGATGCCGCTGGCTTGGTGGAAGATTTCGCAACAGGTTTCTTCGCAGGCGCCGCCGGAGTTTGCGCGCGCGCCCGCGGCACGGCAAATAAGGACAGCGCTACGCACGCAACACCAGCCAGAATATGGAAGCAGACTGACTTCCCGGCGAGTGCGTTCGCACTACCGGCGCAGGACGGGAGAGGGGTAGGGATACTCGCCAAGCGCTTGCGGATCTCCGCCGCCCAATATTTCCACCATCCAGTCATAAAAGTAGTCCACTGGATGCGACTGGATGGATTGGAACCGGCGATCGTATTCTTTGTGAGCCTTCTCAATGTCATCACGCAATCTGAAACACAAATCCTTTTTCTCGCGCCCGAGCCGTACGTCCTCGGGACGCAACATCCGGATATCCTGCATGGAAACCTTGGCGACGCGGAAGGCGCGCCGGTGCAATTCTTGCTCTTCCGGCGGCAGCAAGTCGAGATTAAAAACTGGCGCTGCTTCCACCGGTTCAACCGGGGCGCGCGCCTCCACGGCCGGATGCGTCTCGACGGGAAGATCCAGTTCAAAATCCGGCGCCGGGTCGTGCAGGGTTACCGGCAAGGGATCATTCAAAAATACCGGCTCCAAAGCCGGAGCAGGCTCAACTGCGTTTGACATTTCAACAGCCGGAGAAATATTGGATACCGCTGGAGCCTCGACCGGCGGCGGAATTTCCGGAACTGCCGGCGCAACGAGCGCTGGCGCTGCCCATGAGATCTCTTCTGTTGGATGCGGAGGCGGGGGAGGAGGCTGCTCGAATCCGCCAATCGGTGGCGCGCTCAGGGAGGGAACGCGCAAAATGTCCGCTTCGAATGGCATGCGCATGGCGGGCTGCAACGCGCTGGTCACAAATCGTGAAAGGACTTCCAGTGTGGCGGCAAGCGAAGCCGCGGACGTCTGGGCGCGTATCATCGAGGGCAACGCATTGCTCGCGCGGCTGCTCGCGCATGCGGCCACCATGTCATTGACCGCCTGGTGCAGTTCGTCCGCGGTGCGCTGGATTTTCTCGAGGTTGTCACGCAGCGTCCGCGATACCGCTTGCTCGACTGCGTTTGGATCTGCCGCCATACCCGTGCGCCTCCCCTGGGTTGGCCCCAAACTTCATTATCGGAACCACCATCAAGTATTGTCAACTCCGCATCAGACAATGGTTTCGGTCCGCGCACGAGCTGGAGGCTGGAGGTTAGAGACAAGGGGTCAGAGGGCCGAGATTGCTGCAGGATAGTTTTTCGAGAACTTGGCGGATCAACGTTCGCGTCTATGAAACTGACGGCGCCCGACCTTCACTGTGGCCGGCGGGAATGCCGCAGCACGCTACTGCAAGATCCAATTGACATCTTTGTCGACGAAGCGGAACGCATACCGCGGGTGAGCCACGTCGCTGTTATCGCGCCGGACTACGCGTGCCATGCCGACAAATTTTTTCCCTCCGCTGATCAGGGATACCGCGACTTCAGAACGCTCCTCCAGGTCCGCCCCGCATGCGCAGAAGAACGCGCTTCGACTGATATTCTCCGTAACACACTGTTCCTCGAAAGGTTTTGCCGTGGATATCGGTTCCCTGCAGGTTCACCTTAGCGCGCAGGGAAATGCGCACTTCACTTCGCCGCTCGGGCCGGGCGGCCTCCAACACGCTGGCAAGGCGGTCTCGCAACGCTTCAAAGTCAACGGGCTTCTCGAAGTACGCCGTGCCGCCCAGCTCCTCGCAGTAATTCTTGTGCTGGCGCCGGCTTCCCCCGTCACGATGATGATGGGAATCAACTGCGTGGAGGTAATGGATTTCAATGTCCGGCAAAGTTCCAAACCGGAATAATTGGGCATTCTCAAATCGAGCAGGATGGCGTTCGGTTTGTTTTGCAGGGCCGCCTATAGGGCCAGTTCCGGGTCTCCCATATCGACGATGTTGTAGCGATCTTCGAGATTGATCCGCAACAGGCGCCGCATGGGCGCCTCATCATCAATGATCAGCAATTTATGCATGGCGCATTGATCTCCTATCGAGTCAAGTTGACGCCCGGCCCGGCAACCGCCGAAGGTTCGGAGTCGGCCATACTTTCCGTGTTCTTCGCGTCACCGTTCCCGTCCAACAGTTCACGCACTTTGCGCACCAGCACTTCTTCCGTGAAAGGTTTACGCAGAAGATGAACGCCCGGCTCAAGAACTCCATGACCCGCGATAAAGCTGTCCGTGTACCCGGACATATAAAGGATCTTCATGGAAGGATGGCTGAGAACCAGGCGTTCTGCCAAAACACGCCCGTTGATTCCCGGCATCACCACGTCCGTGAGCAACAGATCAATCGGGCCGGAGATTTGCGCGGCTACCTGCTGAGCTTCAGTCCCATCCGCGGCGGTAACGACCTGGTACCCATTTTCTTTCAAGAATAACTTGGCCAACTTCCGCAGAGGCTCCGCATCCTCCACCAACAGGATGGTCTCGGAACCGCGAATATTCACCGGTTCGGGACTGCTCTTGGCCGGGGCCACAACGTGTTGTTCGACGCGCGGCAAGTAAATCGTGAATAAGGATCCCTTTCCTATCTCGGATTCAACGGTGATATATCCGTTGCTTTGTTTGACCACTCCATAAACGGTGGCCAGACCCAGCCCGGTTCCTTTATCTCGTCCCTTGGTAGTGAAAAAAGGCTCGAAAATTTGCGCCTGGGTTTCCGGGTCCATTCCTGTCCCGGTATCCCTGACGGCCAGCGTTACGTATTGGCCCGGGACCGCACCCGGATGCCCCCTCGCAAAAGCCTCATCGATTTCGGCGTGGGCTGTCTGAATAGTCAATTTCCCGCCATCCGGCATGGCGTCCCGCGCGTTTACAGCAAGATTCATCAACACCTGTTCCAGTTGGCCAGGGTCCGCTTTGACCTGGCCCAGCTCCGGGGCTAGGGTCAAGTTCAAATCGATGTCTTCTCCGATCAGACGCGGCAACATCTTTTGCATATCGGCAACTAGCGTGTTCAGGATTAGAACGACTGGTTCCAGCACCTGTTGACGGATGAAGGCCAATAGCTGCCGGGTCAATGCCACTGCGCGCCGGCTGGCTTTTTCAATTTCCTCCGCGTACTCGTCCAGGGAAGTTCCCGGCTCCAGACTTCGTTTTATGACCTGGATGTAGCCGAGGATAACCCCGAGGAGATTATTGAAATCGTGGGCGATTCCTCCGGAAAGCCGGCCGACGGCCTCCATCTTCTGGGCCATTTGGAGCTGCTTCTCCAGCATCCGCCGCTCGGTCACATCCTGATAAATGCCCAACGAGCCCAGCACTCTTCCCTTCACAGTCAAGGGCACAAGGTGGAGTTCGACATCCACGTAGCTTCCGTCTTTGCGCTTTCGACGAGTGATCAGACTGACGCGCGTCTTTTCGGAAGTTGTCCCGGATGCCGTGCTCATTTCTGGCAATGCTTTCTCGTTTGGAAACAGGGCGAGGACAGGCTTCCCGATATCCTCCTGGCGGGAACACTGAAACAGGTTTTCGAAGGCGGGGTTGTACAACTGAACTTTCTTCACGGGGTCCAGGACCAGGATGGCAAGCGGGCTGTTTTCAATCAGCGCATTGAGATACGAAGTCCGCTCGACGACTCGGTTCTCTAATTCATTGTGGGCGTCCTGCAACGCCGTATCTCTCTGCTGAATGCGATCGAGCATGCCGGTGAATTGGTCAAAGAGAAGCCCGATCTCGTCATCGCCCCTTTTCGTTGCGCGGATGGCATAGTTTTCCTGGGTGGAAACCGACAATGCCGTATCCGCCAGTTCCCGAATGGGGCCTGAGATGACCTGCTGAAGCCGGGTGGACAACAAGAAAGCCACGGCCAAGGACGTCAGCAAGACAAGGAAATCAATTTCCAGGAACCGCGCGAGGCGCTCACTGAGGTCCGTCAGATCTGCCTCTATGAAAATGATACCGATGGGATTGCCGTTCAGGAGGATGGGTTGAAATAAGACCATATGATCGTTGACGATTGCCGTGGACTGGATCTGCGCGGGCGGTGGAAAGAAATCGCCGCGCGCCGCGTCCCGGCTATAACTGGCGAAGACTCTGCCATCCTTCCTGTAAATGCACGCGTTGATCACATTTTGTTTCGTCTGCAGGGCGGATAGAATTTCCCCCGCCGATTTCGCATCCCCGAAGCTCAAAGCGGCTGTACTGTTCGATCCGACCATTCTTGCCGTGACGGTGAGGTCCTGCATCTTGGTGCGCAGGAATGTGGACCGGTCGAACAAGGTGAACACGATTGACGCTACCAGCAGGGCCGCGGCAGAGGTGGCCATGACAATCGTTTGAAGTTTCTGCCGGATCGATAGATCAATGTACGAACGCATCCGGGCCCCCCTGGAATACCCTTCTTCACGCCCGAGCTTGGCCGGCGCCAGCCATTTCGAACTGAACTTCAGGGCGGAGCTGCTCACCGCCTTTGGAATCCGTGTGAGAACTCAAAATGAGCGCGTTCATGCGCGGCCCGTCCGCCGCCGCGGACGGCCGCCGCGTCAACCGAAACCAAATGCGCCCACGAACTCTCCAGCTCCGATTCGTTGCGTCAGTTCTTCACGATTTGGGCGAGCGCCAGCAGCTTGGAGCTGATCTTGAGCCCCGCACGGGAGGCCGCATCCAGGTTGATGTCGAAATGCACGTGTTGATCTTCCAGGGCGAATTGAATGATGCCGCCACGCGCTGCAAACTGCGCCATTTCTCCGACGGTGAGGACGTAGGTCCCATTCAGTGCCGAGAAGATGTGTGCGGCGGTTTTCCTCTCAGAAGAGCTGATGTAAAGGATGTGGCAACCCGGGATTTCGGAATCACTTTGCAGATGACGAATGAGCACAGTCCTGCCGTTTTCCCTTTCTTTGGGAATCGTGGAGGCTAAAGAGTTCGCAAATGGGTCTTGCCCCAGAATACACAGAAGGATGGGGGCCTGGCGGTCGGCGTAAGCCGACGCCGGCCACTCGACGAAGTACGTCAGGTTATACAACATGGCCGCTTTCAATTTGTACTCATCCACGGAGTTCTCCTGCCCGGCGAGGGCCGCGGGAACAGTGGCTTGCGCCAGACAGAAAACGAGGGGGATCATGGGCAGTGCGCGCCTCAAACGGGCGAGAAATTTGCGCCAGGGCGTGCCGCACGGCTTCGTTTGTGATTGGCGTTGTAGATTCATAGTGAGCCAATTGGACTCTTTCTATCCCCTGCCTATTTCGAAGGCATATACGGCCGATAGGTCAGCTTGATGCGATAGCTTCGGCCGTCTTGAGGAATCGAAACTTCCCGATGTTCGATGCCGGCCGAGTCGGCGTAGCGCTTATCCAAGAGATTGTAGATGCCGCCTGAGAAATCCAGCCTTTCCGTGATTTTGCGGCTGAAAACGGTCAGGTTCGCGACGAAGAATCCGCCCAATTCTGTTTGCGCGACGGTTCTTGTCCTGCTCGTATACTGGGCATCGAGACTGGCAAACAGCTTTTTATGCAGGAGAGGAACGCTGAGATTTGCCTTGGCCAATTGCCTCGGAGAGTTGGGCAAATCTACTCCGGTGAGCGCATCGCGAGTGTGTTGAATTGTGTGCGATATGGAACCTTCCAGGCCGCCGGCCCAATTGGCTCCAAGCTCGTATTCAATCCCCCTCGTTTGCACTGGGGTTGAATTCGAATAAAGCGGGTTGCCAGTGAGGGGATCGATGCTCTGTTCGATCAGGTCATCTATCTGGTTCAAAAACCCGGCGCCCGACACGTAATACATCTTGCCAAAACGATGCTCCACGTCCACTTCCCAACTCCGGATTCTTTCCGGCACCAAGGAAGGATTGGCGGTATTGCTGTTGTTGCCCGCATAAAAGGCTTCATAATCGTTCGGCGCGCGGAATGCCCAGCTGTAGTTGGCCTTCAGGTCCGTGTTTGGCGTGGGGTTGAAGTGCAGGCCGACTCGCGGGCTGAGCTCATTTCCATAGTATGCATACCAGTCGCTGCGCAGACCCACCACCAGGGAAAGGTTTTTGCGAATGAAATACTTATCTTGAAAATACAACGCCCCGAGCCGCGCGGAGCGATGGCTGTCAAAGTACAGGAAATACGGCTGGATATCGTAATTTATTTGCTGCTGACCGATGTCCTGCCGGAATTCCGCTCCGAAGGCGACATGGTGCCGTTTAAAGAAGACTCTGGAAGCGTCACCCTGAAAGTCCAACCAGGTTCCGTTGGCGGCATCGTAATTCTCGGTGTAAGGCGGTATACCTTTTCCTGTATAGTCGTAAACGTAGATCCCGTGATAGCCATACCAGTCGTAGGAGAGCCGTCCAAGCGTCTCCCAGGATCCGAACGTGTGGTGGTATTGGGCATCGATGTATCTGCGTGCGTCCGTCGTTTGGTTTCGCGGATCGTTGAAAACCGTGCCGAACGAGGCGGTGGGAACGTCTTTGGTGCGGGAATTCCCGACAACGTGGATGTTGAAATCCTTGTAGATAACGTCAGCAAACATGCTGTACGCTTGGTCGCCGTCGGCGTTTTCCGCAATGCCGTTGTTTGTGGCCGGGCTGTCAAAAGCCGGAAAGAAGAGCTGTTGATGCCCCTGGCTGTTGTAGAAACTGCCGGAGAGCAGTGTTTCCAGCCCGTTGTCAAAACGATTGCCGTAGCTGATTCGGCCTTTGTAGGAATTCCAGCTTCCCGCTTCGGCGGAGGTTTCGAGGGCGTTCAAGTCGCGGCCCCGCTTCGTGATCACATTGATCACTGCCGCAAATGCGCCCGTCCCATAGGCTGACGAATCGGGTCCGCGAATAATCTCAATGCGCTCGATCAGATCGATATCGACCGGAAATTCCGTGCCTACGTACGCTCCGTCGAATATGTTGTCGTTGACTCGATGCCCGTCCAGCAGGAAGAGAATGCGCGCATTGTAATCCCCAGGTAACGACAATCCCCGGACGCCTACATAACTGTAATTGCGGTCGTTGATCACGTAGAAGCTGCGGACGCCGCGCAGTACATCCGCCAGGGTTCGGTACCCGTGTTTCTGGATCTCCTCCGCAGTGACCACGGTGATGGAGGACGCTGCATCCTCTGCCTTCTGGAGAAACTTGGTGGCGCCATAAACTGAGTCCACCTTCATTTTAACAAGATCTTCCATGCTCTGCTTGCCCAGGTCGTCCTGGCCAGACTGTTGCGCCGCGACGGACCAAACCCAGAGCGTCCCGAGCAGGAGAACCCAACGCGCCGCGCGGTGGCGTTGCGGATGTGCGCTTCCGAAGAACCGGGAAACGCTCCCGCCATTTCGGCCCTGGCATATGGGAAGACTTCTGTCATCCGAAATATAAAAAAATCGACGCATTTTCTGCATTCCTGAGCCCGGCGAACGAAACAGGGCCCAATGAGCAATTGCGGAAGTAGATGAAACCTCCGCCGTCAAATCGCCGACAAATGGAAGGGAGTAAAACTGAAGGGGTCCGGCAGACCTATTGTGGTCCAAATTAGCGCCGAGGGAGAAGAAATCTTTGCGCTGTTTCTTACACCGCATCCCGCAAAGTTTCAGCAGGCGCGCGCGGCGGTTAGCGGCAAGTTGGGATCTGAGAGTTGATAGTCGATTGTTAAGAGCCAAACGCGCCTGAACGCGCGCGCGCGGCTCAATTCCCTGCCTCCTTGCTCCCCCGTCTCCAAACTCTCGACTCCCGACTGTTAACTCTCAACTGTAACCCTGGAGAAAGTGTTAAAATAAATGCAGGGGGCGACACGGTTTCGACGGAAGCTGTCGCGACTCGAAGGCATGCCGGGCGCCACCTGCCCGCAATCGGGTGGAAAACTAGAACTGCCAACCAACAGTTGGCTATGGCTGCCTAGCTTAAACTAGGCCAGCTACGTTTCCCCGGGCTTCGCCTACGGGCCCGGTAAGAAACGTCACACAGTAGGCTGGCCGTCAAGTCTCGGTCCGCGGCGAGACGGCGAGAACCAATCGGGCTAGCCGACCGCGTTTCTTGCTCATTCTGAGCGTGGCTGGCGAAACAAACGGAATTGAGCTAAGCATGTAGGCTTCGAGCCGTAGCGCTTTTCGGACGGGGGTTCAACTCCCCCCGCCTCCATATAAGTATATTATAATCAGAACTTTACAAACATTTTGGCGGCTTGGTTTCATTTGTATGCGGACGGTCGATCCGGGGATTACTTCCGTATTGCCGACAATACAAGCTCTATAAGCTCAAACCAGCTCAAAAGGCTTGTTTTTATTGAAGATTTACAGGGTTAGACGCGATTCCAGCTATTTGCCGACCGGAACCTTGCGTCGCAGTTCGCGCAGACTTCGTAGGAGCCGAGTTTTGTGCCAGCCGCGATCGTCATTTCTTCAGCCCCGCTTGCCAGTTGACTACCAAGTTGATGGGCGGAGCCGCCGAGCCGCCCGCCGTCGACAATACTAGAAACCGCTTACCGTCGGCCGTGGGTTGGTATGCGAAGCGCCCTCCCAACGGCGGGAACACGGGATCGAGTTCAAACAGGGGTTGCGGGGCGCCCGCCTCGAAACCCGCACCGCTTTTTATCGGCACGGCCATCAGCTTCTGATCTGCGGAAATGTAGAACAACTCCTTGCCATCGCGCCGCCATCTGGGTTGGGCTCCCCCAGCAGGCGATATTTGCCATTTGGCGCCGCCGGCCGGAATCGCCTGAACATAGACCTGTGGCTGGCCGGATTCATTCGAGGCGTATCCCATCCACTTTCCATCCGGCGAGAATTGGGCTTCTGTCTCAATGAAGGGGGTTTGCAGGTAGGAGACGGGTTTATGGTCTCCTTCCATGGGCAGAAGCCACAGACCGTAGCCCGTCGTGCCGCCGTTACTGCTACTGTAAACGACGAACTTTCCATCCCGAGACCAATCCATTGGGCGATTGTTGATGCCGGCAGCCAGCAACAGTTCTTCCTTTCCGGCACCGTTGGCCGGTTTCCGATAAATCGCGGTGTTCTCGGATTGGAATACGATCGTGCTCCCGTCCGGAGACCAAATTCCATCACCCGATATTCCTGTACGAAATGTAACGCGGGACGGCACGCCTCGCGCCACGTCCAGGAGCCAGAGGTCCGAGGCGTCTCCCGCCACGTTGACGAGGCTGAACAGAATCTCCTTCTCGTCCGGCGACAGGACAAGACCTGAAATTTGGCCTTGCTTACCGACGACGCCGAGCCGCTTGCCCGTCCGGTCCACCCACACCATCTCGCGGCCACCGAGGTTGATCTGGCCGCTGCCATAGGCAAGCATTCCATTGTTCGAAACCGAAAATGCTGCACTTTGCGTGTTTCCGGCGACGCCTACGCCCTCCGCTATAGGAAATACTTCCCCAACGATCCGGAGCCGTCGAAGATCAAAGGGCACGCCCATTAGCGTGCCCTCCCGCCGGAACAACACAAGGCCGTTGCCGCCGGATGCGTCCAAGGACACGTAGTCGGCACTGGAGTCGTCCGAAAGGATGCGCACGGGCGGCGATCCGTCCAAAGAGCCGATGTTGATGCCATTGGCTTCAGGTTTTCCAAAGTTTATTAAATAGAGAAAATGTCGATTGTCAGGGAGAAACTTAGGGTAACGATGGGCCTCGTCGCGGATTGCGACCTTCGTCAGCGTGGTGGGCACGCCCCCAGCCGCCGACACCCGTTCGAGGGCTCTTCCCGGACCCGGTGAGTAGACGATCGCGCCTTCGCTGTTCCATGTTCCGCCGCGTCCGTCGGTAACATCACAGATGGTTTGAGACGGACCACCCGCCAACGCGACCTTTTTCAATTTTCCCGGGACGAAAAACGCAATGTAGGCGCTATCCGGCGACCAAAATACGTATGTGGCGTCCTCGGTTCCCGGCACGGCCTGGGCGGTCAATGACTCGATCGGCCGGATCCACAGACGCCTCCGCCCGGATTCAGAGGCGGTGAAGGCGAGCACCCGCCCATCCGGCGAGAGCTGGAAGACCGCCCCGGTGGTCTTCTCGGGCAGCGGTATCTGAAAACGGGAGATGCGCGGCTGAGGCGGCGTTTCGCGGAAATGGATGAAGGACACCGCAGCCAGTGCAATGAGGAGCGCGGCACATGCCGAAATCCAAACGAGAGGAAGCAGGGGCCGCAAGGTGTCTGGGGCAGTGGGCTCGGCAGCGGAAGCGCCGGACAGAGCATCCTCGATCTCAATGCGCACATCGGTGGCATCTTGCAAGCGCTGGCGGCGGTCTTTCCGCAAGCAGCGCCTCAGCAGCAAGCGGATGCTTTGCGGAGTGTTCTCCGGCAGCCGGGTCCAATCGGGCTCTGCTCTTACTACAGCGGCAAGAATTTCCGTCGTGTCATCACCCTCGAATGCCTTTTGCCCGGAAAGCAGTTCGTATAGCACGCAGCCGAACGCCCAGATATCGGTCGCCTTGTTGACAGCTTTGCCCTTGGCCTGCTCGGGACTCATGTACGCCGCCGTGCCGAGAATCACTCCCTGCATCGTCGCCGCCATGCTTAGCGTTGGCGAATTGCTCATATCCACGGTGGAGGGGTCATCCGCGAATGCTTTCGCCAAGCCGAAGTCCAACACCTTCACTTTTCCCTCGGGCGTCAACTTCACATCGGCGGGTTTCAGGTCGCGGTGAATGATTCCTTTTTCGTGCGCCGCTTCGAGGGCTTCGGCAATCTGCTTTGCAATGGTGAGAGCTTCTTCGACTGGCACGGCTCCATCCCGCTTCACGCGCTGTTGCAGCGTGTCGCCGGGAACCAGTTCCATGACGAGATAATGCGTGCCGTCGGAATGTTCGAGGCCGAAGATTGTGGCGATGTTGGTGTGATTTAGCTGTGCCAGCATCTTCGCTTCGCGCTGAAATCGAGAGAGCCTTTCAGGATCGTGTGCGAATGCTTCGGGCAGGACCTTGATTGCCACGTCGCGCCCAAGCTTGGTGTCATGCGCTTGATACACTTCGCCCATGCCGCCCGCGCCGATTTGCGCGGTTACGGTATATGAGCCGAGTTTTGTGCCAGTGGCTAGTGGCATTAGAGGAGTCGGCTGAGTGTACTCGATCACCGACCGAAAAGTAATGAAATAGGGGCCAACTCCCGAATCACGGGCAACCCGGAAGTTGGCCTCGGCTACCACTTCGCAATCAACTATTTGTGCCTCATCCGGAGAGCCTGCAGAAAACTTCGGCGTGTGTATTACGTGTGTGAAAACCGCAATTCCTGAGTCCTTTGCGTTTTGAGTGTATTGAAAAATCAGCGACTTATTTGTTTTCAATAGATCTTCTTTGTCCAACTCCCCCGCCTCCACCTACCGTCGCGCGCAGGGCGCTATGACAGGCTTGCTCGCCGTATCCCAAAATCTAAGAGCAACATTCTGCCGTCGTCACCCGCCCACACCTCTTAAGAATCCAGGCAACAATAAGTATTCGCTTTATGTTCGCCTTTATGTATAATCCCCTCCCATGCAGACCACCGTGATCAAGAAGCTTCTTTGGCTCACCTTCTACTTCCTGCCTCTTATTGCGTTTGTTGCACACGGTACAGAACCACGCTCCCAAGTTGTTTCTTCTCAAAGCTCGCGTAGTTTTTCCCTGCCCGTGAAAGTGGCCATTTATAAAAGTCGTCAGTCGCACCTGGCGAGCCTGTCCCGCGCTTCGGTCAATCCTCTAACGTTGCAGGGCGAGAAAACAACCGCCCAAGAGGTGAAGACCTATGTCCAGACGCAGGCCATGGAATATGGGGTGAATCCCAAACTCGCACTCTGGATCGTCAAGCACGAGTCAGAGTTTAATCCGCGCGCGAAGGGAGACGGAGAGGCGAGCCGGGGACTCTGGCAAATTTCAAGGATTTATCATCCTGAGGTATCGGACGCGATGGCTTTCAATGTCGCGTCAAGCACGGAATGGAGCCTGGAGCGAATTCGATCAGGGAAGGTAAACGAATGGTCCACGTACCGGTTTTGTAGAACCTTGTACGAGGATTGCCCGTTCTAGGCAAGTAGCGCGGGCCTCAGCCTGCGGGGTTTCAGCCTTGCAAGGACTAACCGAAGTTCGTCACGGTAACAGCCGTTTAGTTATTTTGCTCCTGATTTTCCTATCGAAGTGATTTGTTTTCAGCCCACGCTGATCGAAAACTTCGTGTAGTGCAGACCAACCTACTTGCAGTGCAGTTTCTCTCCTGAGACCATCGCTGCAACATGTATCTTCGCCAGCACCAGAGGAACAAAGACGGCAAGGAACACAGGTATTGGTCTCTCGTCGAGACCTTCCGAACACCCGATGGCCCGCGACAGCGCACGCTTTGCTATCTCGGTGAGCTGAACGGTTCTGCCCATGCACGTTGGCAGAAGACCGTCGAGGCTTTCAACGAGCAGGGCGAGCATACCCAGCTGAAGCTGTTTCCCTCCGAAGCAGAAGCGCCCGATGATCCGAACGTAGCACGGGTGTTGGTGAAAAAAGTGCGGGTCGAGCGCACACGACGATTCGGTGACGGCTATCTCGGACTGGAGTTGTGGAAGCAGTTGAAGCTCGATGAGTTCTTCGCTCAGCATCTCGATGAGGAGAGTGCCGATGTGCCCTGGTCCCGTGTCGCAGCCGTGCTGGCGATCAACCGGCTATGCGATCCGGGCAGTGAGCTGGCCGTGGAGCAGCATTGGTACCCCTCCACCGCACTGGACGATCTGCTGCACATCGCGGAAGGCAAGATCAACGACACGCGGTTGTATCGTTGCCTCGATCGTCTTCTGCCGCTGAAGGCCAAGATCGAACAGCATCTGAAGCAGCGCTTCGGCGAGTTGTTCGAGGCCGAGTTCGACGTGCTCCTCTACGATCTGACCAGCACGTATGTGGAGGGGGCGGCGGAAGAGAACCCCATGATGCAGCGGGGCTACTCGCGGGATCATCGTCCCGACTGCGAACAGCTGGTGCTGGCGTTGATCGTCAACCCAGACGGTTTTCCATTCAGCTACGAACTATTCGATGGGAACCGGGCCGATGTCACGACGGTCGAAGCGATCCTGCGCACGGTGGAGCGCAAGCACGGAAAGGCCCGCCGGGTATGGATCTTCGATCGCGGTGTGGTGAGCGAGGAGAACCTGGTAGCGATCCGCAAGCGCGGGGGACAGTATCTGGTGGGCACGACGCGGAGCAAGCTGAAGCAGTTTGAACAGGAACTGCTGAAGGATGACTTCGAGAGGATCCGCCCCGAAGTGGAGGTCAAGCAGATCAAGGTTCCGGGCGGTGAAGAGACCTACATCCTCTGTCGCACGGCCGGACGGAAGGAGAAAGAGAAAGCCATCCGCAGCCGCTTTGTGGTGAAGATCGAAAAAGCGCTCACGGGACTTGAGAAGCGCATCGCGGAAGGCCAACTGAAGGACCGTTTCAAGATGGAGCGAAATCTCGGCCGCATCCAGGCCTCTCACCCGCAAGTAGCGGATCTGTATGAGATGACGGTGAAAGATGGCAAAGAAGGGCCACGCCTGTTCTGGCGGCAGAAGGCGGAACAACAGCAATGGATCGAAGCGCGCGAGGGAGCCTATTTGCTACGCACGAATCTGACCGCCGACTCGGCTGCCGCTCTATGGAAGAAATACATGCAATTGACGGAAGTGGAAGCAGCCTTCCGCACGCTCAAAAGCGAACTGGCGATCCGGCCGCTGTTCCATCAACTCGAAAGACGCGTGAAGGCGCACGTGCTGGTGGCGTTTCTCGGCTACGCTCTGCTCGTAACCCTCAAGCATCTGCTGAAGCGGAGAGATTCGGACTATTCCCCGGCCAAAGTCCTGAAGCGACTCGCGGAGCTCTACAGCGTCGATATCGTATTGCCGACCGTCGAAGGACGAGAGATCTGGCTGCGGCGCATCACGAAACTCGATAATGAGCAGCAGAAGATCCTGCACCAGCTTCAACTGCAGTTACCGGAAGGTCTGGAGCCGATTCAGATCCTGAAATGTAGTGCAGACTCGGCCATTGCCTAAACTGATTTCAAAGGACTTTATCCTACTTTGACCCGCTGAGTGACGAACATGGGCTAACCCCCGCAGGCTGAAGCCCGCGCTACTTACTGCGAAGCCTGTCCAGTTTGAATGGGCAAGTTTGCGGTTTCCCATCCGACGATGCCGCCGGCAATTTCACTGACGCGTTCAAATCCGCTGCGTTGCAACAAACTGGCGGCGATGGACGACCGGTAGCCGCCCGCACAGTAAACCAAGAGAGATTGGCCTTTCGGAAGTTTCCCAACGTTTTCCACCAGGTGATTGAGCGGGATGCTCATGCTGCCGGCAATGTGCTTCAGTTCGCGCTCACGCGGCGTGCGGACGTCAACGGCCAGCGGCGGCTCGCGCGATGACAAAAGCTCCGCTGCAAACGGCGCGCTGACTCGCTCCGTTATAGCCGTCAGCTCCGGCCGCGAATTCAGGGAGTGCAATCCATCTTTTAGAAATCCAGCCACGTGATCGAACCCGATGCGCCCGAGCCGCGTCGCCGATTCGTTCTCCCGGCCAGGGTCGGCGATGATTACGATCGGATGATCCCGGTCCAGCACCGTTCCGGCCCACGTCGCATACTGGCCGCCGAGCCCAATGTTGATGCTGCCGGCCAAGTGGGCCGCCGCGAATTCGCCGGGATCGCGCGTATCGAGGATCTGCGCGCCAACCTGTTGCAATGCGAGCAGGTCATCGAGAGTCATGGGATTTACGTGCGACATCGTTTGATCCAGCGTCGGGCGTTCCTGGCTGTTCAGCACGGCGTCATAGGTGAAGTAGGCCGGCGCTTCCGGTTGATCGGCCGTGACCACCTGAATGAAGGCCTCTTTGCTCATGGGCTGCAGCGCATAGTTGGAGCGGCGCTGTTCTCCCAGGGTGGAAACCGTTTCCTTGCTGAGCGACTTCCCGCAGAGCGAGCCCGCGCCATGCGCCGGATACACCAGGCTTTGGTCCGGCAGCGCCAGCAGCTTCACGTGCAGCGAATCGAAGAGCATGCCGCCAAGCTGGGCTGCCGACCAACCGAGCGCCGCGCGCAAGTCGGGGCGCCCTACGTCTCCTATAAACAGAGTATCTCCGGTGAGCACGGCTTGCGGTTGCGATTCGCTGATGTTCAGGTCGTAAACGAGGATGGAGATCGACTCCGGCGTGTGGCCCGGCGTTTCCAGCACTTTCAGGCGCACGCGTCCGAATTCGAGAAGTTCGCCATCGCGGAGGGCAGTAAATGGGTATGTCGCTTTTGCCGCGGCGCCGAGATAGATGGCAGCGCCCTCACGATCGCGCAGTTCCAAATGCCCGGCGACAAAATCGGCGTGGAGATGGGTCAGAAATACGTGTTTGATTTTGAGGGCGTGCTCGGCGGCAAACGCGATGTATTGGTCCGTGTCGCGTTGCGGGTCCACGACGGCTGCCGTCCCAGTCGCCTCGTCCCCAATCAAGTAGGAAGCGTGCGCCAGGCACGGCAGATAGAATTGTTTGAAAATCACTTTGGAGGTCCCTCGTTCGCCGCCTGCTACTTCGGCTGGGGAACGATTCGGATATACGGCTTGGGCGCCTTCCACCCACCGGGATACTTCAGCTTGGCCTCATCATTCGAAACGTTGCCGCTGATGATGACGTCCTCGCCGGGCTTCCAGTTCACCGGCGTTGACACCTGGTGCTTGGCGGTGAGCTGCATCGAATCCACCACGCGCAGCACTTCGTCGAAGTTGCGACCGGTGCTCATCGGATAGCTGAGCATCAATTTGACCTTCTTGTCGGGACCGATCACGAACACGGTGCGCACAGTGGCATTCGTAGCCGCGGTGCGGCCATCGGAAGTATTGCCGGCGTCCGCCGGCAGCATGTCATAAAGCTTCGCCACCTTGAGTTCAGGGTCCCCGATCATCGGAAAATTCACCTTGTGGCCCTGGGTCTCTTCGATGTCCACGGCCCACTTGCTGTGGCTGCTCACAGGGTCCACGCTGAGCCCAATGATCTTGCAATTGCGCTTAGCGAATTCCGGCTGCAGCCCGGCCATGTATCCGAGTTCCGTGGTGCATACCGGCGTAAAATCCTTGGGATGTGAGAACAAGATGGCCCATCCATTCCCGATCCATTCGTGGAAGTTGATCGTGCCCTCCGAAGTTTCGGCGGCGAAATTGGGGGCTTCATCGTTTATGCGCAACATCGATTTTCTCCTGGTCCGGTGCACTTTGGAGCAAGTCGCCTTGGCCCCTTCGCTCCGAATACCGCGAATCCTGTGCCAGCCGGAACTTCCAATTTGGAACTACGGTCGCGCATTGTACGCTTCTCCTGCCCTCGACACAACGATCTTGCTTGCAGAATCCGCTTATTTGGGAAAGGGAGTCCGGCCTAATCCTGCCCCATTCCGGGCAAGCAAGCAGGACGATTACCCTTCAAGCACAACAAACTAAGGTACTAAAGTTCCGGAAAGCCATTTTCGGCAGTATCAGCAAGTGGGATTCTCATAGTGAGGCTTCGAATACTGCGGTAGGAGTTTCAAAGTGAAACGTAATTGGATCGCTCGCCTCGGCGACATTAACAAAGAGCTTCTCCTAATCCTCTCGATCATTGCCGCTGCAGGAATAGTCAATTTCTTCATAGCCGGTCAGCGGCTAGTCCTGACCTTCTACAATCTTCCGACACTCCTGGCTGCGTACTATTTTGGCCGCCGCCGCGCTGTGGAAGCGGCCGTGGCCTCCATCCTCTTTGTCGTATGGATGAACCTCATGAATCCGACGGCCTTGGGGGGAAGTTTTGAGTGGAAGACCCAAGGGCTTTTAGCCTGGTCTGACCTGGGCGTGTGGGCGGGTTTCCTGGTGATTTCGGCCTATGCGACCGGAAGCCTCTACGAGATTGGCGAGTGGAGGCTAGGGGAACTGCGGGAGACCTACTACGGCGTGCTGCAAATCCTGAATCAGTTCATCGGGAATGACAAGTTCACGCAGAACCATTCTTACAGGGTGTCCGTCTACGCCACGTGCATTGCCCCTGAGATGCGCTTGCCGGAACAGCAAATCGAGGATGTGCGCGCGGCGGCCTTGTTACACGATATTGGCAAACTCGAAGTCAGCCGCGGCATCCTCTACAAAGCCGCACGGCTCGACGACAACGAGATGGAAGAGATGAAGTCCCATGTGGAAAAAGGCGTCATGCTGCTCAAACCTGTCGGCGGCTCGCTTCGCCGTATTTTGCCCATCATCCTTGCACATCACGACAAATTTGACGGCACGGGCCATCATCCCTCGAAGGGCAACACGATTCCGATTGAAGCCCGGATTATCGCCGTCGCGGATGCCTATGACGCAATGATCAGCGATCGTCCCTACCGCAAAGGGATGACGCCCGCGGAGGGGCGCGACGAGATCCTGAAGAGCATGGGCTCTGATTTCGATCCCGCCGTCGTCGAGGCGTTTGAGGCGGCCTTTCGCAAACAAAGGTTGGAAATCCCCGAAGTTATGGTGTGAGCCATTCCAATTTTCTTTGGAAATAAGCCGCTTCACGCGACGGTCATAACCCGGAAATGCATACGCGAGAAGCGGCTCCGCTTTTTTACGTGCTCATCTTGAGGTCGTTTCTTTTCATCCGTTTGTTCCCGAGCCCTCCTATGGCACCGTGACGTTGACCGTCGCGGTGTGAGAAGTGGTCCCAGATTGCGCGGTAACCGTGAGCATGGTCGGGCCTGGATTCTGATGGGGTGTGTAGGAACTGCCGTATCCGCAGCCGCCCAGCGTGAGCGAAAGCGCGAGGATCGCCAGTACCGCGGCCGTGGCCCTGGTCAAGACGGGAACGCGAGCGCGTTCAAATCTCCGTCCCCGCCAGGTCAGGAGACCCACAAGCGCCAAAGTTGCGAGAAGACCGCCAGGACGATGCTGTCGGGCGGCAGAAACCCGGTGGTAATTGTCCCGAGCAACCCGCTCTGACCTTTGTCGTTTCCGGCCGTGAAGAAAAGTGTGTCTGGGTCCGCAACTCCGTCCCCACGAAATGTCAGACCTCGAATTCCGGAATTCGCGATGGCATTGCCGTCGCCATCACTGATCTGGCCGAGGAAATTCCCAGTCGCCGCGTCAAAAGCGCTGATGGTGCCGTCGCCAAAATTGCCTACCAGAATGGCGCCGCTGAAGGGGCCGAAATTTGCACTGGCAATTGCGATCCCCCACGGGGCATTCAGGCTGCCGCCCGTGGCAAGCCGGCGTACGAAGTTGCCCTCGGTATCGAAAACATTGACCACACCGTTTCCAGCCCCCATCACCGGGCCGTGCTTGGCGGCATCTTGCAATGCATACGTGACGAATAGCCGGTTGCCAATCACCTGCATGCCGTACGGCGCGTAACCCGGGGGGAGGTTCGGATCCTGAAACGCACCCGGCCGATCCAGCAGGTCGAATGAGTTCGTGAAGGTATGGATCAACCCGTCATTAAAATTGGCGACCGCAACGAACGGCGCGCAGCAATTGGGGTGCAACAATGCCAGCGCCGTGTAGACCGCGCCCGCTCCGAAGTCATCCCTTACAAGCGTCGCCAGTGTGGGAACTTCTCCGTTGAGTGTTGAGAATCCCGAGATCGTTCCATCTTCCGTAACCGCGACGTACTGGAAAGGCGCGTCTGCCAGTCCGAAAACGCCACTCCCATCCGATGCGACGCCCGAGGGCATCGAACGGCTCGTGTCTACTGGAGGTACTGCAACGGCTACGGCGCCTGCTTGAATACCGGAAGAATTCAGGGAGCTAATTGATCCAGCGCCACTGTCCGCAATGAAAAATGGCTGTCCCGGCAGGAACGCGATTGCCCCGGGATTGCTCAAGCGTTGCACATCATTAGCGGCAACGCCCGGAACGCCGGATGCGAGATTGGTCTGGCGGTAGGCTTTCGGGTGGGCCGTCGCGTTGTGGGCGATCAAACCTGCTCCGGCCAGAAGTACACAGCAAGAAAACAGCGCCAATATGTGTTTCACTCTACCGACTCCTTGCAGCAGTAAACATTGGATGACTTTCGCGGCCAGACGATTGTCAAACCGGGGTCAAGAAAATGCCATAGTACTGACGATTAAAATGAGACAAATTTTAGACACAATTGGCAACGCCATCGGCATCTAACGGCGGTTTATAGGGCGCTCTAGGAGGAAGATATGTCCAGCGAATGGGCTAGAACGTGCACGGGCAAGACGATCGTATCCGCGCGGGCATTATTGGCCGCAGGGTTCCTTCTCCGTGAATTCTAAAAATGCCCCCGGTTATTCTCGGGGCTGGACGCGCACCAGGTAACCGTTGTAGTCAACATACCATACGGTAACTGGATGCGTCGAGCTGTCGATGTAGGTCCTGCGATCGTAGGTAAATGGCTCCGGCATCTGATAGACCGTCCAGGCGTCCGTCTTCTGGTTGTATCTCACCATCTGCCGCCCGTGCAGCACGCCGGCCCAGACTTCCCCGTTCTTGTCCGGCTGCGCTTCGTAGAAATCCGTCAGCGGGCTGGGAGCCGTCGGGGGGACGTGTTCTTCAATGAGTCCTGTTTTGGCATTCAATTCGACCAGGGCGCCGTCGCCTCCGCCAAACCAGGGATTGCCATACGGATCAAATCCTCCGCGCTTGGCGGTGGCCATGTGCTCGCCGGTGTTCTGCTGGATCCATTCCCCTGTGCGAAGATCCAGGCGCTCGGCGGTATTCCCCCACGCAGGCAGCCCGCCACCGCCCCAGTAGTTCCCGTCGGCCGAGATGAGGCTGTCGTAGCTGAAGCTTACTTGCAGGGGATATCGCTGCACCGTCTTGCCGGTTTCCGGATCGATCTTTCGCACGTGGTCGTCGCGGCTGTCCCAAACGAAACCGTCGCGAGTCATTGCAAAATTGCCGAAGCCCGGGGCGTTCACGGGAACGGCATCCTCGATGTGCACCTGCGTAATTTTTCCGGTTTGCGGATCGAGCCGGTCCAGGTTGTGTCCCCAGTTTTCCGAAAACCAAACCGTATCGTTCTTATCGATGACGACCGCGTGCGTTCCGGGCATCGCTTTCGGCGTAAGCGGAATGGTGTACTCGGTCACAATGCCGGTGCGGGGATCTATTTTCCCGACGACATCGGTTTTGTGACTGCTGAACCACAGCATCCCTTTCGAGTCGCCTTGCACGTCATGCAGGGCCAGCAGCGACTGAGGCAACTCGTATTCGGTAACGATCACCTTTGTCGATGCTCCTCGCGGGCGCGGGAACACGCGCAGCGGGGCATCCTGCGCGTCCGGGCCGCGGACTCTGGTCAGAAATTTGACGAGGGTATTCACTTCCTCAGGCGATGTTCCGTCGCGGCGCGTGACCGAATTGTTTCCGCCGCCCGTGGAGGAAATTCCCTTGATGCGAATCACGAGAGAAGTGCCGGAATATTGCGTCATGCGGTCGACGATCAGTCCCCAACTGTGTTCGTCATACCGGTTGCGGAAAATTTGCTGCCAGGAATGGCACGCGGAACAATTCTTTTGAAGCGTCGCTTTCTCCTCCGCCGTGCCCGGCATGTTCCACAGCAATTCCGCGCTGCTGAGCTGGCGTTCAATCTCCGGCGTGGCGGGCAACGCATCCGTGTCGGAAACTCTCTCCAAAACGATATCGTCCAGCTTGGAAGCTCCATCAACATGAACGGAATTTATGACGTAAGGCTTAAACAGCAGCGGAGTCGGGATCCGCAAGGTGTAGTCCCCAGTTTGCATCTTGGGAAATTCGTAGTGTCCCTGCGCATCGGTATACACCGTGGTCCGGACGCCATTCGGCCCGATGAGCTGCACTCCAACGCCCTCCGGCGAATCCCCGCTAGGAATCTTGACCACTCCCGTGGCCCCGCCCGACAGCCCGTTTTGCACCGTCCACTTCTGTGTCGCGGCGCGATACCAGGGATTCGGTCCCGGATTTTCCCCTTCGACGCAGCACTTCCCTTCCTTGATGTACGTGATGAGATCCGCTACATCGGCATCCTTTAAAGTGGTGCCGAAAGCTGGCATCCCCGGACCGCCCTCCTTGATTTTCGTGGCGACATTTTCATCCGTCACGGGATCGCCGGACATCAGCTGCGAATGCTTAAACAGCTCCTTCAGATAAGGGCCGGTCTTCGCGTACTGGTTGTGGCACATCCAACATTTGTAGAAATAAATGTTTTCGCCACGCCCCGCGCCGCTGTCGGCAATCACCTTGTAGGTGTCGAGGCGCGCCGAGCGCTGGTAATTATCCGTGTGCATGACGTTGCCGGAGGCCGCCTGAGGCTGCGCAGGCGCCGCCTGGGACCGGCTCACATTCCCAACCACGAGAAGGGCTAACCCGATCGTGAATGTAGCCAGAATGGTGACGCGTGTGTGGATGCGGCTTCGATTTCTCATGGTGTCCCCTGTTGTCGACAATCGCTTGTCCGGGCAGACTACCCCGCCCTCGCAAAATGCTGCATTTAGCTATAGTTCATAAACCAAAAACTGTCAAAATATTTTCGTTCGTATCGTGCAATGGCCTAAGTTCGACGACGTACTGAAGTGGCATCATTCAAACGTGTCCCTTCGTCCGCAGCAGCAAAACGAAAGCGCTCGCCTGCCGCCCACATTCCGATAAGCGGACTAGTCAGGCACAATCCGAATTAACGTGGCCCGTGCGGGTGGCCGATGGAATAACTTCCGAATTGCCGACTATCCGCGGGTACTCGGAAGAACCAATTTCAAAATCGATTTTCAATTCAGGATAGGCTTGACTTCGTATTGAGCAACACGGGGCCCGGGCCGTGTCGAAGTCAACGGAACCAATTCGCGTCATGTTGCGGAATTTGCGACGGAAGAAGGTAAACAAGACAGACTATTGTACGGAGAAGGCGGGCTTCGTTACCCGCCCCCAGGATTTACGCGCAAGACTGCAGACGCCTTTCTTAGGTTGATCGAGGGTCTATTGTTTGCCTGCGACGATGATCTTGTTGACAGTCTGTCCTTGTGCGTTCTTGTCAGTTTGTGTCGCCGTCAGCCTCTTGTTGTTGGCTGAAATCGCCACTCTCGTCGTGAAGGTCACCTTGCCGCCTGCCTCACCAACGATTTCGTAGGTGAGGCAGGTGGGGCGTTTATCGCTGTCGGTACTACTCGCCGCTACGCATTTCTTCAGCCCGTTAATTCGCCAATGGATTGGGGCGGATTTGCATATGGGTTACCGAGCCTTTGTGCGTTTCCGTGAATTTGGGCATGTATGAGCTGTAGGTCATCCAAAGACCTCGGCCCTTCCAACCCGCGTTGGGATCGTCAATTCGACCATCCAAACCACGCGTATAGTATGGCAACGGGTAAGGAAGGTGGAATATAGAGAACGTTTCCTTCTTCGGATCAAATATGAACATTGCGTCCGAAGCTGTTCCAGTGACGATCACGGTGTCCTTGCCGAGACCCGACGCGTTGAATTGATCTACCCACAGGAAGTAGGGGAAATCGGTGGTGCCGGTTTCGCTGCCGGTGCCCTTAAATTTTACTCCCGGGTTTTCCCAGAATTTCCACTGGCCGGTCTTGACGTCCAGGCGGCCGAGATGACCGCTGCCGAGCGAAACCCAAACATTCCCGTCCGTGCTGAAGTCAATGCCATGCGGGAAACGTCCCGGAGCAGGCAGCGGGTAATCTTTGAATTTGTTCGTCTTTGGATCAAGCATGTAGATCTTGTTCGCTGGGGCAAGGGCTTGCGGAGAGGTTTCCCAAACGGTGCCGTCGACGGGGCTGATCGCCACACCGTAGCCCGTTCCGGGGATCATCTTCTTGGTGTCCATATCGATTCGCATCCAGGTCTGCTGAGCAGCTTGCTCAGTTCCCTGGATATTGTTGAAATCCAGCTTTTTGGTGTCCATTTCGCCCATCGCGTTGCCCCCGCCGTCCGTCCAGATGCGGTCTTGCCAATCGAACTGGAGGTGATGGGTGTTGTAGGCGGTGTCGACGGTGACAAACTTATTGGTTTTCGTGTCGTAGTAACCGAGCTCCATATTGTTACCGTTTTTGGACAGAAGATTGAACGCGATATCCTTCGCAGCCGGATCATTGTTATCCGCGGCGTCTAGGGCGATCGTATCCTTGGCCCAGGCCGGATAGAATTTGACGCCGCCGGCGCGAATCTGCTCGGTCATCCAGACTCTGCCGTTCTCATCCATCATGGGATTGTGGGGACTGTCCATCCACTCCTTGTCCTCTCCCGTGTACGCTTGCTCTTCTTCCGCGCCGTGGTAGTAGTCCTTTGTCAGGGAGAAGCCGTGGCTCTTGTCTCGCGGTTCGAGATTGAGCCCTTCGACAGTGTTCTTCACCGGGTCCAAAATCCACAATCTGCCTCCGCCGGTGCGATCCCCGCCGTAGACTTTCCCGTATGCGTACATCGTCGGATTCCGTTTGTCCGTCGAGACCAAATCGTGAATGAAGGACTCGGGGGCTCCCCAATCCCACTCCGATACAACAACGTTGCGCTCGATACCGGTTGGACGCGGCGGAGCGGGGGGAACTTCTCCCGCCGCAATGCGAGCGCCCCAATCGGCAAGAACCTTCTCTACAGTAGTCTTGCCGAGAAAATTGAGTTCTTGATGCATCGCCTTAGCGCGAGAGAAGACAGCATCCCAATCTTCAACCGTGGCATAGCGGCGCGTGGCGACCATGCCGAGCTCATGGCAGTGGTTGCACCCGTTCCTCTGGTCCCCGAGCCATTCTTCCGTGGTCTTGTACCTGGCGGGGAGATCGCTGCCCGATGGAGGCTGAATCAGCGACGTCCAATAACTGGCAGGATAGATCTTCGCAGCTTCTTGCGGAGTTGCGGCGTTGGCAACCTGCAGCTTAACCTTCTCGCCGCGCGCCGCTTTGACGGGCTCCGAGTCCTTCAGCCCGTAGCCGCGCACCCATAGCTCGTAGGCTCCATCCGGCAGGTCCGGAACCAGGAAGCGTCCCTGATCATCGGTGACGACAATCTTGCGGAACGGTGCCGGCAAGGATTTTGTCTCAGCGATCACCCAGACGCCAGCTTCTGCGGTCCCGCCGTTGCTGTTCACAACAGTGCCGCCTATACTGCTCTTATCAACTTTCAATCCAGGTACATTCTGCGGGCCGCCTACAGCCGGTCGAGCAGCCACACACAATACTGCCAGAAGAATCCAGGTCATCTTGCGCGTCACTGTTCGCATCTGCAGTCCTCCATTTGGATATTTCCCGTGGCCCCATACAGGTCGTGATTGAAAACTAGGCTGGTATCAAAAGAATGTCAAGCCAAATACGATTGCCGCAGTCGTGATATAGATTCCTCCCGAGAAACAGGGTGGTCTCAATGGGTCAACGCAACACTCATCCGGAGTCCTATCTGCAGGTATTTCAATGGCTAAACTCGTTCGCGAGGGTTGATTCAAGAAAAACACTGCCCTGTTTAGGTTTAATCGAGTACAGCCCAAAAGATCAGGTCCTTTTGAAAAACACTATCGGATCAACAGATTAGAAGGGTGTTGCATTGACCGGTTGAGCCGGCAAGGATTATCGGAATGTGGCCCAATAGCTTCCGGATCCCTTTATTTGGCGCTTGAAATCGAATGCACAATAATGCTGTCTCCCTTCCTTTCTCCCGTTATAGTGACTTCAAGGTGGGACTTTTTGCCGAGCTTCCGGACGAGGGCCACCGCTCTCTCGTTTCCATAAGGATCCAACTTGAAGGTCGTCCATCCGCCTTGCCCCACAACCGCAAACGATTTCGTTTTAGAACTCGGAGTGCATATCCGGATTTCCTGATCCTTATCGCGATTGAGGTTAGGAGAAATGTCAAACGGATTAAAACTGCGCTCCTCAGAATCGTAACATTTGGAATCGACGAGAGATCCGGACCAGCTTTGCGCGAAGCCCGGTGTGGGTGTCAGGCAAACTAGGACGATAAACCAAATCATCAGCGATTTCATCGCACCATTCCTCTTTTTTATTGGATTCCAAGGATCTTAGTGAGGTTTCCCAGCGTCAACGTCTCAGCATGAGGCGGTCCGATCACACACTACTTCAAATATCGCCTGCCGCACCAGCGGCTTCGTTCAAACAGGATTATCGGAATGTGGCCCAAGCTACCAGAGGTCAAAAAGCCAGGTCGGATCGGAACAAACTCTATTCGAGCGGTTCGACCTTGACAATCGATGCGCCGTGGTTGCTGCCGATCCAAAGCGTGCCGGGGTTCTTCGAATCGTCGACATAGACTCGGCGGATGTTGGTCGGCCGTGGCAGCATGTATTCCGTATACTGGCCGCTCTTGATATCAAGACGCGCCACACGGTCGGTGAACATGGACGCGGTCCACGCCTCACCGTTGCGGTCGGCCACGGCGTCATACGGAGCACTCCACGCCGTTGGCACCTTCCACTCCGTGATGCGTTCGGTCTTGGGATCGAACATGCCGATCGCGTTGCCTTGATATTCGGCAAACCACAACCGGCCTTCGCGATCGACGCGGCCGCGCCGCGGGCGGGAGTCCGCGGTCGGAGTCTGGTAGACGGTCGCATTTTTCGTCTTGGCATCGATCTTGACAATATTACCGGCCGAAAAATCGAGCAGATAGGCGTTATTCTGCGCATCCGAGTCGATGCCGTAGGTCCCGATGCGCTTGCCGGTCTGCGGATCCTTGAAACTGCCAAGATTCTCCATCTTGTTGGAGATCAGATCGAGCCGGTAGATGTTGCCGCCATCCGAGTTCTTGATCCACACTTTATTGTCGGCAGGAATGCCTTCGATTGCGAGATGGCCGAGTTGGCCGGCGTCAGTGTCCCATTCCTTGGGGGTGCTCCACATCTGGAACTTCTCGGTCTGCTTATCGAACTTCGCGATGGCGCTCTGGTACATCACGCCGATCCAGGGATTGTCGTCCGTGTCGAATTCCAGATCGAGCGTGCCTTCCGGCCATCCCGGCTTAACTACCGGAATCGGATATTGCGTCACCTTGCCGGTCTTCGGATCCATCTTGCCGAGGAACATCTGGCCGAAGTCGGAGTACCAGACGTTGCCCGCGCGATCGAGCACCACGTCGTGCGGTTGAATCAAGGGATTTGGCAAATCGTATTCGGTGATGATCACATGCGTGGACCTGCCCGTGAGCCGAGGCTGGGTCTTCAGGGGGAAAGTCCAGGTCGGCTCCTCGCTCAGATTGACGCTGGCGAGCCATTCCGCGGTCTTCCTGCCGTTGCCGCCGCGTTCCACATCGCGACTCGCAGTGCCGGCGAGCCGCTGCGGCTTTAGGGGAGTGCTCCCGGGATAATAGAGGCTCATCCGGTGGAAAACTTCCATGAACTCGTCGGCGTCATGCGTCGACTTCATGATGCGCTCGAGCGTGTGGCAGCCGGTACAATTGAGCAGGAAGCGTTTCTGCTCGTCCGTGCCCGGCATACTGATCAACCATTCGGCATTCGTGAGATGCGCGGACAAATTCTTCACTTTTTTGAGCTTGATCTCAGCCTTGGCTTCCTGGCCTGAGGCGACATCCGCGGCCCTGGCTCCGTCCAGCTCATAGCCAGCCGCGCGCGCGCTCAATGCGTAGTGTCCGGGTTCGAGTCTCGCGACCGGGAAAGCAAAGCGGCCCGCGGCGTTGGTAACAACGCTGATGCTGATGGTCGAGCCGTCCTTCTTCGCGCTGACTACCACACCTTCCATCGGACCTTCCTCAGCCGAGGTGACCTGCCCGCTCAATGCTGGCTCCGTCTGAGGCTTCGCGTGAAGTCGAGGGGACGCGGTCTGAAGAAACATGGCAGCAAGTGCGCCACCTGCGATAAGCAAGACTCGCTTGGTTTCCATCATCATCTCCTCGCCTTAGAATAGTTAAATCGGAATGATTATCCTCCCGTTGCGGATCCAAACGGAAGACATTCATTTAAATAGGCAGCCCTGGTGGTAGCGGCAATGTGCCATCCCCGTGATCAACGCTAGGCAGAACAAGATAATCAAATTTCAAGCTACCCGACGCTAAAAAGCCACATTCCGATAAGCCGACTTCACGGGACTTGGCCAAGAGAGCTTCTTGCCTTTTCCTACCGTTACTCTTGCAATGCGACAATCAGTGATGAAAGACTAAATAAGCAATTCTCAACGGGATGGCATTTCAGCCCGTGTAAGGAAAGCTGACACTCTTCTGGATATCTCAATGAAACCGATCCGACTCGTATTTTCTGACAATGAAGGCTGCATCACTCCGGGGAAAGGGCTTGCATTTCACCTAGATGACCTCAGTCATCTCCAAGGAGTGCTCAGGAGCTTTTGCCATAATTTCTCTATCTGTACCGGGCGATCGGTGCCCTATGTGGAGGCGTTGGCACAGGCTCTGGACTTGGTAGACTCGACGTTTCCGTGCGTGTGTGAAGGTGGCGCTGTTCTGTATTGGCCAAAACTAGACCGCTCCGAGGCTTTGTCACCCATGCCCGAAGAGGGCGATATAGTTGCATTCTTACGACCCGGTTCATTTAGAGTTGAAGTTGGAAAGATCGGATGCCTTAGCTTATATCCTTCTGATGGCGCGACAGTAGATGACGTATTTCGGGACATCGCCAACCGAGTGAAAGCAGACACATTTAACATCACCACCGCTGGTGTGTCGGTAGACATAACGGCGCGTGGCGTCGATAAGGGGTACGGCATTCGAGAGGTTTGTAAAAGAGCTTCAATTTCACTCACGGAAGTCCTTTGTGTGGGAGATTCGCTGAATGATATCCCGATGCTGAAGATTGCTGGGTTTTCAGCCTGTCCGAATAACGCTGTAGCTGAAGTCAAGAGAATTGTAGATTTTGTCGCTCCCTCTGATTCGACGCATGGTTTATTGGAGATTTTGGACAAATTCCGATCCCATTTTGTGACTTGATTCGCACAGGAGAACGTCGGCGTTCTTGGAAACTGGGAATATGCCGATTTCCCACATTCCGAGAAGACGACTTGGCCCGGACGAATGAATCTAGGGCCAGTTGTGATTGGCAAGCAGGCGATGATACGAAAAGGAATATATCTACTTATGGGCGTAATAGGACAGACCGGCGAGCCAGACCTTACGCAGACTTATTTCACCCGGATTTCCAAGGGAAATTCCGGGTTATAAGCGTCTAGCCCGTGAGGGAACGAAACCACAGGCATAGAACGAGAGGAGATTGGTCATGACGACGAAAAACTCAGGACTGGGTGAGAAAGTAAAGAATGACATTGTGGGCGCGGCCAAAGGGACCGGCGACATTGCCAAAGTGACGGCGGATACCGTCAGCAGCACGCTCTCTACAACCCTCAAGGATGCTGGGAAGGTGGGCACGTCGGCGACCGAAGCGATTAGCGATGTTGCAGGCGGCGCGATCCGTTGAGCCGCACATGTGGGCGCCCACTTGGGACATGCCGCGGAAGGAACCGTGGTCGGCGTGCTGCGCGGGACCAAACACGTCGGCAGCGAGGCGATAGACACCATCGGCCATACGGCTGGGGCGGTGATCGGCCACACGGCTGCGGTAGGCGGCAACCTTGAGCATGCCACGACTGGTTTGGTGACTGGGGCAATCCATTCCGCCAAAGGCATTGGCGTGAGCGCGGAGGACGCCGCCTCGGCCGCAGCTCATGGGGCGTTGAAAGCAGCCGACAAAACTGGTTCGACGGCCCTGGAGACGGTTCGTCATGCGGCGACCCAGACGATCTCCGGCGTCAAAGTCGTGCTGAAAGAACCGTTCAAAAGCGCAAAGAGCGCTTAATTCTCTCCCGCATCTTTGAGTATTGTGCCGGTGAGAGTGGTTGTACGCAGAATGGGTATTGCTTTGACCAGCCCGAGTTTTTGTACCATGGCGAATGAGAGAGTTTACATCGCGGCCATGGGCTGCGAACTTGGATTTGGTGGCACCAGGGGGCTACAGGCCGCCGGGGCAGGCGGCTGTAGCCGAGCGCTGAGTGCGGACGCAGCGTGTTGTACACCACCCCGCCATTTCTCGATCACGATCTGCGCCTCCTTCAGCAACTAGAAAATCTCCCTCCGCCATCGTGAGCCTTCCTCAGCTAAGGCAACCTTGCCGAGCCAAAAGGAATGGTTTTGGGCCACATTCCGATAAGAGGGGTGGTCTCAATGGGTCGATGCAACACTTGCTCAAAGTCTCTTTGTAGTAGCCTAGGAAGCTAATTTCATGCCCCGCCATCAATTCAAACAAAACAAAAGCCCTGATTAGAGCGTTTCCATAAATGATGTAGCTTTACAAAAGAGAGATTGTTTGACAGAGTGTGTGCCTATGCGAGCGATACCGTTGCCGGTGCGCCGGCGCATTCTGCAACTCTATGAACGGAGCAAAAGCACCCGCGAGATCGCAGAGTTTTCGGGTTTCTGCGTGGCGGCGGTGCGCCGGGTGCGCCAACAGTTCCGGCAGCGCGGCACGCTCCAGCCCCAGACCCATTTATGTGGACGTAGCACGCTGCTGACGCAGGAGCGGAAGGAGCGCCTGCAAAGACTGCTGTCCAAGCAGCCGGACGCAACACTGGCAGAGTTGGGTGCCCGCATGGACCGCCCCTTTAGGACTTCCACGATGGATTTGTGGCTTCGGCAACTGGGTTGGAGGTATAAAAAAAACTCTGTTCGCCGCCGAACAAAACCGACCGGACGTGGCCGAAAAAAGGGCTCGATGGCATGAGCAGTTGGCTGTGGAGCCGGCGACCCGGCTGGTGTTTGTGGATGAAAGCGGGGCCAACACCAAAATGACCCGTTTGCGCGGTCGGGCACTCGGGGGGCGAAGACTGGTGGCCCGCATCCCGCACGGACACTATCAAACCCGCACGCTCATCTCCGGCATGCGCTGGAACGGTCCGTGCGCCCCTTGGCTTTTTGAAGGCCCCATGAACGGGGAGATGTTTTTGGCATGGGTCGCACAGGGGCTGGCACCCACCCTGCAAAAGGGGGAGTTGGTGATCATGGACAACCTGGCCACGCACAAAATCCGGGGAATCGTCGAGGCTATCGAAGCAGTCGGTGCCCGTCTCCTGTACCTGCCGCCCTATTCACCAGACTTCAACCCCATCGAAAATATGTGGAGCAAGATCAAGCAAATCCTCCGCAGCAAAGCTCCCCGTACGGAGAGCGAATTGCTCGTGGCCACAAAGGCTGCTTTCCAAGCCATCTCGGCCGCCGACTGCAAGAGTTTCTTTTTTAACGCCAAATACGCTACATGATTTATGGAAGAGCTCTAGGTTTTGATTGAATATGGTTGTATTGATCAACTCTCAATGGGAAGGGTCGGCAAATCAATTGCTTATGGTGTTGCATCGACCGGTTGAGCCGGCAGGACTTATCGGGACTTGGCAATCAAAGAAGTGAAGCGTGTGCTTGAATCAGATCAACGCATGAGTAAAGACCGAATCCATTTGCTGCCTTTTTGACCTTATGTTCAATATTGAACACCATTGCCGCAGCTCCAGTGTCAGACTAAGTCGGAATGAAATTTACCAGAGGTGAGCGCTGCGCCGGGATGGACGTACACGGCCGCGGGTTTGCCGGGAGGTTGCCGATCATGAGTAAACTATGGACTCGAATGGCTCTGACTACCGCGCTGGCCGGAGGTTTGCTGCTGGTCGTGGGGGCTCCTGCTAAGGCGGATAAGGACTGGGGCAAAAGTTGCCACGAGAGGCTCGAAGCAGATCGCGCCAGGATCGATAAGGATGTGACCAAGCACGGCGAAAACAGCCGGCAGGTGGACAGTGACGTACAGCGCATGGACAACAACCGCAAGTGGTGCCGCGATCACAAGGCCGACTGGGATCACGGTCGGTTCGACATCGGCATCTACATACACAAATAAACACAAGCTGCTGAAGAATTTCCCCGGGGGCCAAATGGCATAAAATTGGCCCCTTTTCATTTGCTCGCGCAGTCTCTAATTGGCAAGTCAGCGGCCTCAACATTCATCCAGTTCCTGACAAAGGGGGTCTTACCGGAATGTGGCCCGAAGCCAGTCAGGGCAAAAAGCCACATTCCAATAAGCGGACTTCCCAGGACTTGGCAGGAACGAAACTGGTTCCGTTCAAGCGCTGCCGTTGAATTTGAAAATCTAGCTTCCGGCAATGAGACCCGACTGCAGCAATTGCGATAGACTCTCTCGACGCAGACGATGTCGATCCGAGCTAAATGGGCGCACAGGAATCGACGCAAGCCCACGACACAATGTTCATTACGGGTGACTCTTGTAGCTCTAGGCAGCTTTTTGGTGTTGGTGGCGCTGGAAGGAATCCGCGCTTGGATCATGCCGAAGTCTTGGGGAGATCATCTTTGCTTCGCGTCCGTGTGGCTTGGCGTCCATTCCTCGGGCGAAAATGCCACTTGCCAGAACTTGGCATTGGGCGAGAAAAACTCAACGCCTGTCTGAATGTAATCACCCTCATGGTCTCCAACGTAAACAACAATGCATTCCACCTCCTCGTTTGTTCTTATATGTCAGAGTGATACGTTGCCCTTTGCTGACCGGCGTCGCCAGGAGAACCAAAGCCCCATATGGACTGATGGCCACTGTGCTCACCTCTTCTTCAAAGCGCTCCCCGGCGCTGGTCTGCCCGGACATTCGTACCTTCAATCGCAACAGCAGTCGTTGACTTCTTCGGCGAGTTGATGCAAGCCATGCGCTTTCACGTGATGCGGAAAGCCATTCCTCAAGAATTTGGAACTGTTCCGGTTCAATGGGACTAAACTCCAAACCCATGCCATCGCCCGCTTTTGAATAGACCACCCTTGCGCGGACCTTTACAGCCCGTTCTCCTTTCTTGATGCGCACTATTGCATCTGTGCCGAGAGGCAGGGCCCTGTCCGTCTTTAAGTAGCAGCCTCGTTGCCCCAAATGAGTAACTGACGCGTCAATCCGGTTGCCAGATTCAACCTCAAGCACTTCGAGGAACTCGGCAGAAGCGAAGAAGCTATAACGCGGATAACGGCGGCGTTCAGCGCCTGACTTTGGCCCAGGTTTAGGCGCTTTGCGTGTGTCCTCAGGCATTGGGAGCGCCCCGATGTACGCGAATTCTAGCATAGCCCAAGGCTACCGCGACCTGTGGATGCCGAAAGCCACGTTGCCTATACGTGTCGCAACCACACGGCAACCAGCCCGCGAGCGTCAATGAGGCTACTACGCCCAGAATCGGCCTCCTCTCACCTTCAGGGACACGCGTTGGTGTTTCCGCATCAGCGCGTCCCGTTGCGGTGCAGGCTACGCCAGGGTGCCGAAGAAACTGGACTTTCCGATTCGGACCTCTGACTCGCGCATCGTACGCTTCTGCTGTCTTCAGCACAACAAATTTGACGCCGGAGGACGTCCCAACAGGGAGCGAAAGATTCTCGCAGCCAAGTCCCGAGAAACGGCGTTCTCCGTAAGTGGGAGCCACGTTCCGAGACTTCACGGGATGTGGCAGTATGTCAAGACAAAACGGGAGAATATTGGGGGCCGGGCGTTTTTTTTAGTCCGCAACTTACTGGTGTCCGGCTTCGGCTCTCCCATTCGTCGTATAGGTAGAGGCCGCAAATCAGGCCTGAAAAAGAGGCGCCAGGCCGACGTGGCGTTAAAAATCGAATGAAATAGGAAAAGGAAAGGATGAAAATGGACACATTCCTTCCTCCCATCGAAAAGCCCAAGGGGTTGATGATGAAGCTGGCGTATTACTTTACACGCCGGCAATTTGGCAAAGTGCTTACACCGCTGAAAGTGCATTCCGCGAGATTGCCCCCTGCATTCGGTCTGTTCTATACGAAGATTGGCAAGCTGGATAAAAAGCTGCTGCTGCTGCCTGAGACTGCCCTGCTCATTCGTGAGCAGGTGGCGCGTATCAACGTCTGTCTTTTCTGCATGGATATCGGCCGGTCGTTCACGATCAAAGCGTCGATGAATGAAGCCAAATTCGATGCCTTGGAGCAATACCGCACGACCGCCCTTTTTACCGAGGCGGAGCGTGCAGCACTGGACTATGTAACGGAGTTGACGAAGGATAAAAAGATTAACCCGGACACTTTTGCTCGCATGTCCCGCCATTATTCCGAACGCGAGATCTGCGAAATCGTTTGGCTTGTTGCCAGCGAGCACTTGTACAACATGACCAACATCGGTCTGAACATCCATTCGGACATGCTCTGTGACATCAGAAGGAAGAAGCAGAATTGACGTCAAAGAGGGCCGGGCGTTTTTTTATAGCCTGGTAAGTGTCCGGTTCCTCCCAGGCGCAAAAGGCCACATTCCGATAAGCAATTGACTGGGCTCCGCCCAGACAGGGGCGGAAGAAAGTGGTTCGGCGCGTCTCTGAAGAATGAACGACTTAGCAGCCACTTTCTCAGGAGACGACTTCACGGGACTTGGCTCCGCAATTGTCTCTAACTCTCCCTAAATACGGCCAGACGGGGTTATACTCTGCCCACTCCAAACAGGTGGAGCCTATGACGATCCTCCCAGGCAGACGTCTAGGGCCTTATGAAATTCTCTCCGCTATCGGTGCAGGCGGAATGGGTGAAGTGTACAAAGCCCGCGACACGCGCCTCGATCGCATCGTCGCGATTAAAGTTCTTCCTACTCATCTCGCCGACCGCGCTGAGTTGCGCGAGCGATTCGAGCGCGAAGCAAAAACCATCGCCAGCCTGAACCATCCCCACATCTGCACGCTCTTCGACACTGGCCATCAAGACGACATCGATTTTCTGGTGATGGAATATATCGAGGGCGAGACGCTCGCGCAGCGATTGCAGAGAGGCGCGCCGGCGATCCAGCAGGTGTTGCAATTCGCCATCGAGATTGCAGATGCGCTGGACAAGGCGCATCGCAAGGGCATCACTCATCGCGATCTAAAACCCGGCAACATCATGCTCACCAAGTCGGGGACGAAGCTGCTCGATTTCGGATTGGCGAAATTGGCGCAGGAAGCGGCTCCGGCCACTCCGGATTCGCAGCTTCCGACGATGAAGAGCGCGGTGACAGCCGAAGGAACAATCCTGGGCACGTTGCAATACATGGCTCCGGAACAAGTCGAAGCCAAGGATGTGGATGCCCGCACAGACATTTTCGCGTTCGGCGCAGTGGTCTATGAAATGGCCACCGGCAAGAAGGCATTCGAGGGCAAGAGTTCGGCGAGCGTGATGGCCAAGATCATGGAGACCGAACCGCCATCGATGGCTTCGCTTCAGCCGATGACCCCTCAGGCACTCGACCGCGTGGTGAAGACATGCATGGCAAAGGAACCCGATGAGCGTTGGCAGACGGCAGGCGATCTGTGCCGGGAACTAAAATGGATTGCCGAGCAGGGACAGGTGCCCCAGGCGGCGATGCCGGCATCCGTGGGCATAGCCAAACACAGCGTTCGCGAGCGTGTCGGCTGGCTCGTGGCCGCGTGTGCCATCCTTGTTGCGGTTGCGCTCGCCGCAGCGGTCTTCTACTTCCGCCGGCCTTCGGCGGAACTGAAGGTCGTGCATTTCACTGTTGCTCCGCCGGAAAAGCAAAACTTGCCGTTGAATGGCCTCGGCCCGAACTTCTTTAGTGTGTCTCCAGACGGCAGTAAGGCGGCATTTGTAGCGGTGGATGCCACTGGCCATTCCCAGCTTTGGCTGCGCGACTTCGATTCCCCAACCGCGCAGACGCTTCCTGGGACCGAGGATGCATGGGCGCCCTTTTGGTCGCCGGATAGCCGCTTCATTGCTTTCGATGCTGGTTCGCTCAAGAAGGTCCCGGTTACCGGAGGGCCCGCCGAAACCATCGCGGCTTCGTCGGCCGACTCTGGGGGAACCTGGAATCGCGATGGGGTCATCTTATTTTCGACCGGTCCAGGGAGTTCGATTCTTCGCGTCCCTTCAGCAGGTGGTTCGGCGACTCCTGTCACATCATTGGACGCATCCCAGCAGGCGCTCGCTCACGATTGGCCATACTTTCTACCGGATGGAAAACACTTTCTCTACACAATCATTGCTTCGAATTCGCAAAATAGTGGGATATACGTGGGATCGCTTGATTCGAAAGACACGAAGCTGATTCTGAAGGCCTATTCTTCCGCACTTTATGCTCCCCCGGGTTATCTTTTGTTTAACCGGGCGGGAACCTTGTTTGCTCAACCCTTCGACGCGGATCGCCTGGAGCTGAAGGGTGACGCCATACCCATGGCCGAAGGCGTCCAGTTCAATGCTGCGACCGGCCGGGCGGCGGTCACCGTCTCCTCGAACGGCGTGCTGGCATACCGATTGGTACCGACAGCCGCACAGAACAAGCTAGTCTGGGTGGACCGAAAAGGAACGGAGCAACCACTGGCCGCTCCGCCGCACGCCTATCGAAACCCACGGCTCTCTCCCGATGGCCAGCGCGTGGCCGTTACGATTGACGAGTTGGGAACCCAGGAGTGGCTTCTGGATATCGGGCGGGGCACATTGACTCGGCTGACCTTCGAGGGGAGCTACAATGGCGCTTTGGCGTGGACGACTGATGGAAAGAGGATCGCATTTGGATCGGACAGAGCGGGGCAGCGGAACCTGTTCTGGCAACTGGCAGACGGCAGCGGCGGGACGGAGCGGTTAGCAACGAGCGACCGATCGCAAGTCGCAAGTTCCTGGTCTCCCGACGGACAGACGCTGGCCTTCGAGCAAATCAACCCCGGTACTGGTTACGACCTATTGGTTTACCGGCTCGGGGACCGAAAAGTGGAGACGTTCCTGCAAACACGGTTCAACGAAATCGCTCCTCGATTTTCGCCCGATGGCCGGTGGCTGGCTTATGTCTCGGATGAGTCGGGCCGCAACGAGGTTTACGTCCAGCCCTATCCGGGGCCAGGAGGCAAGTGGCAAATTTCGACGGAAGGCGGAACGGAACCCGTTTGGGCGCGCAACGGAGAACTCTTCTACCGGAGCGGAGACAAGATGATGGCCGTGGAGACGAACACCAAGGCGAACTTTTCCGCGGATACGCCGAAGGTGCTCTTCGAGGGGCGCTACGCCACTTATAACACCATGCCTGCCTATGACGTCACGCCCGACGGCCAACGCTTCCTGTTGGCGAAGACCGCGGAGCAGGGCCCGCAGGAAATCAGCGTCGTGCTGAATTGGATTGAAGAATTGAAGCAGAAGGTTCCCGCCGGAAAAAATTAAATTCTGTGCAGCCGCCAATAGCATCTCAGTCCTAGGCCAAGTCCTGGGAAACGGGATTCTCGGTAACTGGAAATCTGGCCCTTCCCACATTCGGAGAAGCGGAATTCACCGGATTTGGCCCTGGGGAGTAATTCCGAGTAGACGACCAACCGGGAACTACTCCATTCCGGGACACAAGGGCGTTTACCGAGAGATATGCTGAACACTTTCCGTTGAAACTCTTGTTGATCGTCCCTAACGGAGCAGGAGCGAATCGTTCGCGAGTGGGGTCACACGGAGACTACACATCTCTGAGAGCACCGAGGTTCGTGTCTCTGCGTCAGCCGCCTAGAAAATGCCCGTCCCAATAGCTGTGGAGTGCAGTCCAAGCGAGATAAGACGCCATGCGCATTATCTCTTCTCTCGTTTAAGCCGAATCGCGCTCTAGCGGTGCCCTCCGCCATGCGCACCGCCGCGCGTACCGCCCCGATATCCGGGGAGGGCGTGTTCAGCCTTCGCATCATGGCCAGCCTCGCCTACGTTGCCTCGCCCGTCCCGCGCCTCGTTTCCCTGGAAGTGGTTGAAGCGCTGCGCCCCGCGCTCCGGCAACGGTCCAGCGTAACCGTGATGAGGATCAAAGCGGTTGTCGACATGGCCGAAAAAGCCGCGACGGCCGTGAAACCAGGGGCCAGCTCCAATAAACACACCGCCAACAAACCAATCGGGCCCATAGTAGCCGTACGGAGCACAGTCATATGGGGCATAGTCGAAGTACCCGTAAGGACACACCGGAGTCGGTCCGATGTTTACGCCGATGCCGACCTGGGCTCGCGCCACAGGTGTACAGCATAAAAGTGCAGTTGTGAGAGCCGCGAATGCAAGCGCAATGACTTTGAACATGATTTCTCCTTTTCGTTCAGAGTTTCAACCGCGACAACTAAGGGCCAGCATAATACCTAAGGATGAGTATCAGCAAGTCGGCTTGCAGGAATGGACCTCGCACTTGGCATCGATTCTGGGCGGATGACGGTCCAACCGGAACTAACTACCCCATTGGGACCGGATAGGTCCTTCCATGAGAAGGCCGGTGAGTGTCAAGTCGGTTTTTCTTTTTCCTGCCAGGGGTTTTTGCGTTTGAGCCGGGCCGCCTCTGTCGCCATCCTTCCATCCGCACTCTTTTGTGAGCGATCTTCGCTCGGTGCTAGGTGGGTGTTCTCGTTTCAGTGGTGCTGCTACCTGAGAATCGACCTCTGCTCCCACCGTTTCTGTGAGAGTTGGGCCCCAGGACTTACTCGCAGTCACCTGGACTCGGCGGTTGAGCTCGGCTCTTCGTACTCAATTCTACGCCACGGTGCCTACCCCTTCACAGTGCTAATCTTCTTCATAGCCGGTCTCCTTTCCATTGCGCCTTGAGCGCGTCGATCGTTGGGAGCGTATCGCATCCCGCTGGAGACCGGCCTTCTCATCCCATCTGGTAAACGCATTCTCGGAATGTGGCCCGTACCCGCTGGACACTCAGATCGCACATTTCGAGAAGCCGACTTCTCTCGAGTTGACGTGCCGTACCGATAATTGATCGGTAGCTCTATGCCCAACTAGTCTGTTGCCACTACGCGATTCGGTTCGCTCGAAGCGGTCTTCGGCGCATAAACCGCCGACAGAGGTATAGGGGAGTCTCGTGCCCCTCCTCGCACCGACGCCCTTAGGGCATCACTGCCAATTCACTGCCGAGGAGCAAACTCGCGCTCAGTTGCCTGATTTCGAGCTTTGCTCAGTATTCGGCACATACTGCATGCGGGGTGCCGCCTGAATCGTGGTGTGGTAGCTCTCTTCCATCTTCCAGAAGCCGTTATGGTTCCCGAAGACGCGGCTCGACCAATAGGGCTTCCCGCCCCAGGTTGGCTGGAGCATGACCGCCACCACTGCGTCGCCAAAGTCCCATGTGCGCACCCACACTGCAGGGGTCGTGCTGATGAACGGGCGCTCGGGAGTCGGGGGATCCACCTTCGTCGGCCCGTTTGACGGCACGGTTTGCTGTGGAGTCATGGTGTTCGAGCTGATGGTCCACACGTTGTCGCCCATGTGCATCAAGCGGCGGCCGGTTCCCGACTCCTGGTCCTGCCAACCCTCGATAGCCGCTTTTTCGTTGGCCGAGAGGGGCTTCCACGGCAGCTCCTTGCAAGGATTGATGCAAGGAATGGTAAAAGTGGCCCGCGAGTTCTCGCCGGGCACCGCCGGACGCGCCTCGATCTCATTCACATGCAGGAGCCGCCAGCCCTCAGGACGCTGCACCCAGAAGTGGGCGGCAAACTTGTGGCCCACGTTGTCTTGGATCCAAACCACCTTGCCATATTTGTGTTCCGTGATCTTCGTGTCGGCGGTCATGGGCACCAGCGGTTTGAGGTTTGCACGGAACGTATCCGCCCGTTCATACATGATTCCGTCCGTATCGATCCAGGTAAACTCCTCGTCGAGCATCCTCTTGATCGTTGCGGTGTCTCCCTTGTCATAAGCCGCCGCGAGCGCGCGATCGGCTTTCACGATTGCGTCTTCCTCGCCGGGCTTGCTGGTTTGCGCAGCCAGCAATCCGACGGATACAGTACAAAGCGCTAGCGCGATAGGCATGAACCGTTTCATTTTCAGTCTCCTCCTCGGGATAAGACGTACCGGGCCCCAACTCCCGCATGCTACACCCGCCGCACCCCGCTGGAAGCATTAAATGCGTATCGGCGTAGGGTCGCGGCTTCGAACCGGAGGGCACATTTGCTGCGCGGGATTATCGGAATATGGGAATCCACAGGCTCCCGGGGGCCTCATTTCTTGGTTTTGAAGATATTTTCATTTGCGCGGGACGATTAGAATGCCGGGGTGTCCTCATTGATCGGTAGAAAAAACGGCAAGCAGTGGCGGGCCACAGTCCCCAGCACATCGACCCGGTCTGCGCACAGAGCACCTTTTCCGCCTATTTCCAGGTCTATTCATTCCAAAACTATCAATCAGGTACAGGAAAATTCAGGCGGGCGCAACAGCCTTCCCATGGGGCGTGATTCAAGGTTTTTGGCGAGTAGCCAAAATCCCTTACCAAAATCGTTCATTCGACAGCGTGGCTCGGTCCGCCAAATCCCACATTCTGATAAGACTTCATGCGCCGTTGGTGCACCACCTTGCATGAAAATGAGGCCTGCACGATGTCGCGCCGTAAATCGTTTATTGTCAGTCGAAGTAGAGGCCATTTTCATAGCAGGGGACGCTTCACTGTTGAGAATTGATGGTACGAAAGTTCTTCTAAAACGGTACTCCTAGTACATTGCTGCCTTCCTTGTCTGCTCTTACTATTTCCCCAAAGAGAACGCCACCGCACATTATCAAATGGTAGCCCCATCGGCCCGGTGACAGAGAAGGACAAATGCTCGCCAAGATACTCGTTACCCTGTCGGCTTGGTTCCTGTTGTCAGTGATAGTCGGACTGCTGGTAGGAAGGGCTATGTCCACGTTTCGGCAAGCACCCGCGCCGGGGTTTGTCCCGCCTCTAGAAACCGATTTGGATCCTGCTGCTCTCAACGAACTGGAAGAGGAGGAGATGCTGGTTCTGCCCAACGCGCAGATGGAGTAGGTCAGATGACGTTACACAACGGGATACCTCTCGATTGGATGAGGCTGCTCTGATGTGTCGGCCTTGCAATTCATCCAAAGGCAATCGGCGACGCCTCCCTTTACCTATGACCATGGACTGCGCCATGTCGGCGAGTCGGCGTGCCGTAACTGGTATAGCGAAATCTCTGATGGAATCATTTTGCCCTCGGAACCATTGAAGACGGTAAGGAGACCAACTAGTGTCGTCGCAAAGCGAGAGAGTTTATGGTGACACTGTAGAGATTGCGCAGCAGTGTTCAGTGCTGGGATGCGAACAGAGTTCATGTACAGCTCTTAACCTGCGGCCCATGTGTCTTGCGCATTTCATCATCACCTGCTACGGGAAACTCGAAGAGCTGAATCAAGGCACCCAAACGTATTCTGTGGGCGGAACGGTATGGGAATCTGCGCGTAGCTTTGTTCAGGAGTGCGTCCAGACAGCGACTAGCTTCTCTCAGCAGAACCCTGAACTTTCCAACCTAGAGCGCGCTCGGCTGCTGGACATCGCATTCTGGGCCACCGAACTGGGCCGACGATTGCGACGCAGCCCGCGTAGTCCTGGGGCCATCACCATCCGGTTGATTTCCGAAAGGCCCGGCCGCCCCTGGGAGGAAGAAACGTACACGCTAGGTATCAGCCGCCACGGCGCGCGGACGACATGTCAACATATCGTCAAAAAAGATGACATCCTAAAAGTCCTCCGTCTCGACACATTAGAACAGGTAGAAGCACGGGTTGTGTGGCAACGCCAAACAACGTCCGGTACTCAAGAGATCGGTATCGAATTTCTCTACGGCGAAAGCAACGTAAGACAATGACCCAGAAGGACAGGCGCACTATTGGACGCGGCGTTTCCGCCGCTTGGAAATCTTCAATTTCTCCTGTAGCTCCACGCGCCTGTGTCAAGTAGGCCTGAGCCAGCATCAGCGCCATGAGCAGCGCGCCGATTCCAGCAACAGCGACATCGCGCGTCTTCCGAAGACTGAAGCTTCCCACGCGGCACACCAGCAGGTAGCCGACCAGCAAATTAAAAAGGCCCCACAGCACGTTGACCCACGCCGGAGAGAGTCCCTGGCCCGGCGGCGAAGCGAATGGACTCGGAAACGAACGGCCCGACACGCCGTTGGTGAAGTGCGGAACGGAATTCACGAGAAAAACGCCACCGAAGAAGTAGGCGATGTAGTGATACCACTTCATGGGTTCCTCCTTGCCTGCTGGGATGGAAAAGAAGTACCGGACGGAGCGCGAAGACAGAATCGCCGCCGTCTTCGATCCGCGCATATCCCCTGTCCGGATTGCAGAGAATCGATGGACTGCGAAACCGCCTTCTTGAAGCTGGCGCTGTCCTCGAACGACTCATGACCAAGAAAGAATGAGGGCGAAAGCAGCCTGCCCGTTCTCCGCGCCACTCTTACGATTGCGCCCGAATTACTGCGCCGAAGTGGTCGCTTGTCCGTTGAACACGGCGTCGATCGCCGCCTGGGCGCATTTCTCACCGTCCGCACTGGACACGCCCATCGCGTCAATGACTTGGCCGTTGAGCACGATAGGAAGCGCGCCGGGTTGTGGGAAGTCGTGCATAAAGGTCGGCGCCAAATTCTCGCCGCTGCGGACCATCTTGTTGGTCTCCGAAGTGGGGCGCCGCCAGCGCAAGGCCGACTTGGCCTTCAACAGCGCGGTGTCGATCGCATTCATCGGCGCGCCTTCCATGGCGTGGGACTCGATGAGATTACCGCCCCAATCCAGAATCGCCATCGCCACGATTTTCTTGTTCTGCTCGGCCCAAGCGGTGCAGGCGTCCGCCATGGCACGCGCGCCGGCACTGGATATGACTTTGATATCCCTGGTCGCCTTGAGGTCGCTGGTCGCTTGCTTCGCAGGCGCCGGGCGCGACTGCTGCTGAGCGTGCGATTGCACGGGTAGCGACAGCATCAGTCCTGCGACTATTCCTGAGATGATAAGGATTTTCTTCACGTCAACCCTCCTCAAAGCCGGTACGCACGATCGTGCAGGCCTTCGGGCTGCGTTTTTCCGGTCTTTAGCGAGACTCTATTGATACTGAATCTGCCATGTCAATACGTATTTGTGCGATCTTGAACGGATTCTATAAGACACGAGCCGCGCCATGTGGAACGCGCCAATTTCACCAATGCGCCCCTGGCCAACTATATCGCCTCACGATATAAAATACAGGGGCGCCCCCGGCCCAGGCGGCCCGGGGGCGTTTCCCAAGAGCGCGCTTGACCGCAAGGGCAAGGAATACATATACTCTGGCCAGAGTACTCTGGCCAGAGTATATGACACCGAAACCCAAGCGCACCCTCTCTAACCCCCTGGCCCTGGCCATCCTCGTGCTCCTTTACGAGCGCCCCATGCACCCCTACGAAATGGCCTCCACCCTGCGCGAGCGCCGCAAGGAGAACAGCATCCGGCTCAACTACGGAGCGCTCTACGCTGTCATCGAGCAGTTGCTGCGCCAAAATTTCATTGCCGTCCGTGAAGTGTTGAAAGAGGGCCGGCGCCCTGCAAAGACGGTCTATGAACTCAGGGCCCTGGGGGAGGCCGAGCTCATCGACTGGATGCGGGAACTGGTGAGTTCGCCGGCCAAGGAATACCCCATGTTTGAAGCCGCGCTTTCGCTGCTGCCTGTCCTGCCGCCGGAGGAAGTGATCGACTTGCTGGAGATTCGCATCGGCCTGCTCGAAAAGACGATTGAGGAGATCGACAAAGAAAAGCGGATTTGCCGGGAGATGAAGTTGCCGCGCCTGTTTTCGCTCGAGAGCGAGTATTACGAGGCGATCATGCTCGCGGAATATGAGTTCTCAAAAGATTTGCTCGACGATATCAAACATGATGACCGCAAATTGCGGAGTGGTTGGACGGAACTGCGCAAGCAGCTTCTGGCGTCCAAAGAGAGCGGGCGAAAGAAGCAGGCGCCTGTCGCGGCAATTCGCAAAATTCAGAAAAGGAAGGAAGGAAAACCATGAACGAAAAAACCCCCGAAGCTTATCAGCCTGAACTGGATCCCAAAATGATGAGGTACTGGATGCGGCAAGGACCGAAAGCTGCTGCGTTTCTGCTGGTCATTCCGGGATGCACGATCATCGGCTACGGGATCGGACTCCTTACCACGCATTCCCTGCCCTATAGCGCGATCGGCCTGGGCGCAGGCCTTTTGATTTGGGGATTGATCGTTTCCTTTAGCCGCTAACGGGAAGCGATCTTACGAATGGCAAGACATCCGAACTCGGTCGGGCGTCAGGGGCTGAAGAATTTGTGCAACAGCTCGATCTCCAGCGGGCCAGCGGCTAAAGCCGGGTGGATCCAAAGCACTTTACGGCACGGCTGAAGCCGTGCCCTACAAAGAAAGGAGAATTGAATATGCAAGCATCGGCAAGAAAACCGTATCGCGGAATTTCCATGGAAGGCGGGCTGGCCACTTGGTACGCCAAGATCACGCGGAAAGATCTCGGTGAATTTGAGCGCCTGGCCGGGGAGTTGGCGAAGGATCTCCCGGCAAGTGCCAGCGTGCTCGAGATCGCGCCGGGCCCGGGATATCTTTCAGTTGCCCTGGCAAAACTCGGCCCTTTTAAGATCACGGGGCTGGATATCAGCCAATCGTTCGTCCAGATGGCTTCCCTGTATGCGAAACGGGAAGGCGTAGCGGCCCGCTTCATCCACGGCAGCGCGTCGGACATTCCTCTCGAGGATGGCTTGTTCGACCTGATCGTTTGCCGCGCGGCGTTCAAGAATTTTTCCGAACCCCTGAAGGCCCTGAACGAAATGCATCGCGTGCTGAAGCCGGGAGGCAGGGCCATCATCATCGATCTTCGCAAGGACGCTTCCTGGGATGAAATTGTCGCCTACGTAGATGGACTCCACCTCAGCCGGGTGAACACCTGGATGACTAAATTTACGTTCAAGCACATGCTGCTCAAGCGCGCACTTACGGAAGGGCAAATGGTGTTACTCGTGGGCGAGTCCGATTTCAAATCTTGCGAAATCATCAGGACCGCGGTGGGCATGGAGGTCAGGCTCACTCGCCGGCAACCCCTCGCGGAACTGGCGGCCTGATCGCCGCGTGATGCCGCCCGGGAACGCCAATCTCCCGATTGGCGGGCCCGGATTTCAGTGGATGGGATTCAGGGAGAGTATCAAACAGGCGGCAAAATACCGAAGACTTTCCAAGAATAATTATTCAGATAATTTTCATGTGAAATTGGTATGCTTCACGCGTTTGCTTGACAGGAGCTTGCTCGTTACGGTTATATTCTGCCTTTCCGAGGCAGGGGTCGGACATTCGCTCCGGGGTTGCATCCAGCCTGCTGCGGCCGGGGCGGGAGGAGATGGACTTCATGGGTGATTTATTCGGTCTTGTAGATATTTTTATGTCTAGCGGGCGGCTGGTTGCCCGCCAAGGTCGCTCGCTCACTTCGATCAGGCGATTTTCTGTTTTAGCGCTCAGTTTGTCCGTTGCGGTGATCTTCCCAGTCGCAAGAGTTGCGGCGCAGGAAAATGCTCCCTCTTCTGGCGGAGAATCGGACGTCCAGCTCCTGAAACCATCAGGGCCGGGGCAGGCAGCGCCGCCTACGACGGTAACCTTGCAAGACGCGCTGGAGAGAGCGCGGAAACTCGACTCGACGCTTCTGGGCGCGGTCTCCGATGCAAGGAGCGCTCGCGAAGACCGGATCCAGGCCAGAAACGCCATGTTGCCAACGATTACCGCGAGTACGCAATATCTCAACGACCAAGGAAATGGCGGAAGAGTTTCCGACGGAAGATTCGTTACACAAGATGGTGTCCATGTGTACCGCGCCTGGGCCATATACCACCAGGATCTCTCGCCGGGCCTTCTTATGGGAACGGGATATACGCGCGCCAAAGCTGCGGAGGCATTGGCAAACGCAAAAGCCGAAATCGCGCGCCGCGGCCTGGCTGTGACCGTAACGAAAAACTATTACGGCATGGTGGTCGCGCAGCGCAAATACGCGACCGCGCAGGCCGGCCTTGACCAAGCCAAGCATTTCATGGACATCACGCAGGATCTGGAACACCAGGGACAGGCCCCTCACAGTGATGCCTTGAAGGCGGAGATCCAGTACCGGATCCAAAAGCAGGCGTTCGACGAGGCCAAGTTTTCCATGGAAGACACTCGCCTGGGCCTTGCCGTTATCCTGTTCCCCGACTTTAATGAAAATTTCAGTGTTGTGGATGACCTCGACTCCGCTCCTGCATTGCCGCCGTTTCCGGAAGTTCAAGAGATGGCCGAAAAACAAAATCCCGATATGCGCGTTGCCCGGGAGACCGCACGGGAGGCGGATTTAGACGTCAAATTAGCGCAAACTGCTTTCCTCCCGACGCTGACGGTGGATACGGATTACGGCATTGAAGCGAATTGCTTTGCTCTTCATTGCACTCGTGCCGCATTTTCGGAAGTGGGACCCCTTCCCAATCTTGGTTATTTCCTGACGGCAGCCCTGACAGTGCCCGTTTGGGATTGGGGTACATTGCGCAGCAAGCTGCACCAGGCGGAATACAAGCAGCAATCAGCCAAAGCGGCATTGAGCCTGGCCCAGCGTATGGATATAAGCGAACTCTATGCCACCTATGACGAAGCGCTTATTGCCCGGTCGGGCCTGGAGGAAGCGCGCACCACAGCGGAACTTGCGACGGAGAGCCTGCGTCTCACTAACTTGCGATATCAGGGCGGGGCTGCTCCGGCGTCCGACGTGGTCGATGCGGAAACGGCGCTGGTGACGGCGCGGAATGCGTATGCCGACGCGCAAGTACGCTATCGTATGCTCTTAGCGACCCTCCAGACATTTACGGGAAGCTTCTGAAGGATGGAAAACTCAAAGGCAAATAAAGGAATGGGAGCAAATCAATGTATTTCCCCTCGATGAACGGCTGGGCGCAGGCTCAACAGGGAGCCGGCCAGAAGCGGGTGCGGGCTCTACTTGGAGGTCGCCCGAAAATAGAAATGGGCAGAACGGTGCGCTCATTATTAGTCCTGATGGCCGCGGGCATTCTGTTCTCGGGCTGCGGCACAAAGGATGCGGCCGAAGCAACGCCAACCGTGACGGTGCAGGTGGACGCCGCGGAAAAGGGGCCGATCCAGCGCAAGGTGGTGACGGACGCGGTGCTATACCCTCGCGATCAAGCGGCGATCGTGCCCAAGGTCGTCTCCTCGATCAAGAAATGGTATGTGGACAAGGGCAGCCACGTGAAAGCCGGGCAGTTGCTGGGGGAGCTGGAAAGCCAGGACTTGACCGGGGCCGCGATGAAGAGCCAGGGCGGCTACGCGCAAGCCGAGGTCACCTACCAAATGCAGTTGCAGAAAACCGGGCAGGACCTGAAGTTCGCAAAACAATCTTTGGATTCGGCGCAAAAGTTTTACGACGGCCGCGCGGCTCTGTACAAGGAAGGCGCGGTTTCGGCGAAGGACCTGGACGACGCCTCGGTCGCATTGAGTCAGGCGAAAAATACGTACGATCTCGCGCAAAAACAATTTGACCTCAAAGTCGCCGAAGGGGCGCTGAACGCCGCGAAGGGCGACACGGAGAACGCCAATGCGCAGTTGAGTTACACCAAGATTACAAGTCCGATCGACGGCGTGATTACCGACCGTCCGTACTATCCCGGTGAAACACCGGCCACGGGCACTCCTGTCGTCACCGTCATGGACCTTTCCCAAATCGTCGCACGCGCGCATATTGCACAGCTCGAAGCGGCGAGCTTGAAAGCGGGGGACCCTGCAACCATCACCGTGCCGGGCCTGGCCACTCCGGTGAAAGGAAAAGTTACCCTGGTGAGTCCCGCGGTGGATCCGAGTAGCACAACCGTGGAAGTTTGGGTGCGAGCCCCCAATCCAAAAGGGAGCCTGCGGCCTGGAACCAGCGTGCGCGTTTCCATGGTCGCCGAAACGGTGGCCCAGGCCGTCGTGATTCCCCAGGCAGCTCTGCTGACGTCGCCGGACGGGATTAATACAGTCATCGTTCTGGACAGTGACAACGCACCCAGCAAAAAGAAGGTGAAGGTCGGCATTCGGGATTCCGAGGCCAAAACCGTGCAAGTTACCGACGGGCTGCAAGGCGGGGAGCGCGTGGTCACCGTGGGAGCGTTTGAACTGGCCAACGAGGACGATCCGGTCCTGGCGAAAACCAAGATTCAGGTGCAGGCGCCGAAGATGCCGGACGAGGACGAGGACGAGTAATGGTCGGGGCCAAAAACATCAGACCCAGGCTTGATGAACTGGCCGGAGCCCGCGCGGTCTTCGTTCTTCGTTTTTCATTCCCGACTTTGCGACAGGTAGAATCTCATGTCAGATAAAACACCCAGCCATTCCAATTCATCCGCATCTCCGGAGTCGCGCTATTGGTTTGCGCGGCACTCCAAGTCGATCATCTTTTTGATTTTGACGCTGGCCGTGGTCGGAGTTTATGAGGCGCTCTCGCTCCCCATCGCTGTTTTCCCGGCTACCATGTTTCCGCGCATTATCGTTGGCGTGGATAACGGCGTGATGCCGATCGAGCAAATGGAGGTTACAATCACGCGCCCGCTGGAAAACGCCGTGAACAGCGTGCCGGGTCTCGAGGATGTTCGTTCGACGACCAGCCGGGGATCGGCCGAAATCGATTTGTCATTCAGCTGGAGCGTGGACATGATCACGACGCTCCAACTGGTGAATTCCGAAATCGCGCGCGTTCAGAGCACGCTGCCGTCCACGGCGGCGATTGAAACACATCGGCTCGATTTCGCGAGCTTCCCGATTCTGGGCTACAGCCTCACGTCCGAGAAAGTCCCGCAAACGCAGCTTTGGGAAACCGCAACGTATGACATGAAGCCGCGCCTGAACCGGCTCGACGGAGTTGCGACCGTCATCGTTCAAGGCGGGCAGACACCGGAATTTCAAGTGACGCCCGATCCATCCAAGATGCTGCGCGCCCACGTGACGGTGCAGGACATTCTGGACGCCGCCAACCACACGAATATCGTCGATTCGCCCGGACTGCTGAGCCGCAACCACCAGTTGTTTCTTGGCCTGGTCGATTCGCAGGTTCACAACGCGGAAGACATTGGCAACATGGTCATCAAGAACGTGGGTGACGCTCCTGTTCGCGTGCGCGACGTTGGGATGGTAGCAGCCTCTACGGCGCCAAATTACACGGTGGTCACGGCGAATGGGAAACCTGCCGTCCTGATCAGCATCAGCCGGCAGCCGGAAAGCAACACGGTGGAGGTTGCCAACTTGGTGCACCAGGAAATCGAAACGCTTCGGCCGAAACTTCCTGCGGGCGTGGAATTGAACGTCTTTTACGATCAGTCCAACATCGTGCGCGAATCGATCGGAAGCGTGCGCGACGCGATCATCATCGGTTTGCTGCTCGCCGGGTTCATCATCTGGCTGTTCTTGCGCGACGTTGGCACGGCCCTAATGACGGGCCTGGTAATTCCCGTGGCCATTTTCGTCACGTTCATTGCCATGAAGATCCTGGGGCAAAGCTTCAACATGATGACGCTCGGGGGGTTGGCAGCGGCAGGCGGACTCGTAATCGACGACGCGATCGTGGTCGTCGAGAACATTGTGCTGCATCGCGATGGCGGAGAAGGCCGGCTCGAAGCCGTCAATAGCGCCCTCAAAGAACTGACTGTTCCTTTGATCGGTTCAACGCTGACCCCGATCGTTGTGTTCCTGCCTTTAATTTCGATCACGGGCGTGACCGGAACGTTCTTCCGCGCTCTGGCCATCACCATGAGCGTCTCGCTGCTGACTTCCCTGGCCCTCGCGCTCACCTGGTCAACGAACCTGGGAGTTTACTTAATCCGGCGCGGCCAGGAAGAGCCCGCCGTCACGGAGCGTGCGCCGCAAGAAGATTCCGAAGATGCGGAATTCGAGCGCATGAAACGCATGATGGCCGCGGAGGAAGAATCGCTCAAGGGTGGATTGTTCGAGAAAATCATCGTGTTTTATGAGCGCTGGATGCGCCGCGCGCTCGAACATCCGATATGGCTCGGCGCATTTTGCGCGATCCTGATCGCGGTTTCTTATTTGTGTTACAGCCAACTTGGCACGGACCTGCTTCCTCACATGGACGAGGGCGGCTTCATTCTGGATTACGTCATGCCGCCGGGCAGCTCGCTTCAGGAAACTAATCGCGTCGTCACGCACGTGGAAAATATCATCAAGTCAGTCCCCGAGGTCGAAAACACCTCACGGCGCACCGGATTACAGCTGGGACTAGCCGCCGTCACCGAGCCGAATACGGGTGACATCGCGGTGAAGCTGAAGGACAAGCGCAGCCGACCGATCGATGACATCATCGCCGACGTTCGCAGCAAGGTGACGACCGAGGAGCCTGCTCTCGATGTCGAATTCACTCAGGTGCTTCAGGACATGATTTCGGACCTTACCGGCGCCCCTCAGCCGATCGTCGTTCAGCTCTTTTCGCCGGACGTTGATCAACTGACGACGTGGGCGCCTCGCGTGGCCGACGCGCTGGGCCGCATCCAGATCAATTACAAGAAGCCTATCGTGGACGTAGAAGACGGAATTGACAATACCACGAGCGGCCCAGCCGTAGTGTTTACCGTGAATCCGGCGGCAGCGGCCAAGGCCGGCTTCACGACCGACCAGCTGACTACAGTTGCTGCCTCAATTGTCGACGGCGAGCCCGCGACCGCGCCCATGATTATCAATGACAAGCCGTATACGCTGCGCGTTCGTTACCCGACGTCGAGCCGCTCTTCGCTCGAAGCCATGAACAATACATTGATCGTCAATGCGAACGGCGGATCGGCCACTCTCGGTTCCGTTTCGACGTTTACCGAAGTGCCGGGCCAGACGGAAATTCTGCGCGACAACCTGCAGCAAGAAAAGGAAGTCACGGGGCGGCTGGAGGGTATCGACCTGGGAAGGGGCGTGGCTGCGGTGCAGAAGGCGGTAAACGATTTGCACTTGCCGCCGTCGATCCGCGTGGCCTATGGGGGCACGTACAAGGAACAGCAGAAATCGTTCCACGATCTGGTGGTAGTGCTTCTGCTGGCGCTGGTGCTGATTTTCCTGGTCCTCTTGTTCGAGTTCCGGTCCTTCTCGGCGCCGCTCGCGATTCTTTCCTCGGCCGTTCTTTCGACTTCGGGCGTATTTTTCGCGCTGTACATTACACGCACCGATTTCAACGTCGCATCGTTCATGGGACTGATCATGGTGCTTGGTATCGTGGCCAAGAACGGTATCCTGTTGCTCGACGCCAACCAGAAATTCCGGGGGGTCGGTTTCGCGGCGGAAGAGGCCATGATCCAGGCAGGACGCCGGAGACTTCGTCCCATCGTCATGACGGCAATGGCGGCGGTGGCGGGTATGCTACCGTTGTCGCTCGCGCTGGGGGCGGGTTCGCAAATGCTCCAACCCCTGGCCATCGCGGTGATTGGCGGAATCCTGATTTCGATGGTGCTGTCGCTGATCATCACACCGGCGATTCAATACTATCTCACGAGCGACAAAGAGGCGACTGTGAGTGCGGGAACGCCGGTCGAGGTGCGGTAAGACTGGACGGATCCGACGAAACTTATCGCTGCAGGAAACGTATTATTGGTTCAGGACCAGGTAGGGAGCTTTCTGCTCAAAAGAAACCATAAGGAGATGCATCGCATGTTACGACAAAAGTTGGCTGGATGGTTACGCCGCACGAGCCCCATGCTGTGTCTGGCGTTGATTGCCGGCGCGGTAATCTATGCTGCACCGCAGGCAGGGGGGTATCACGTCATCAAGAGAATGCCGGTCGGAGGCGAGGGAGGTTGGGACTACATGACGGTAGACTCGGACACGCATCGGCTGTACGTCGCCCGCGGATCGCATTTTATGGTCGTGGACGATACTACGGGAAAGGTGATCGGCGACATTGAGATCGCCAATTCCAAGAACTCTCACGGCCTCGCTCTGGCCACGGATTTGGGCAAAGGGTTTACGAGCAACGGAGACGCAAACACGGTTTCGGTCGTCGATTTGAAGACCTTGAAGGCTACCTCCGTGATCGACATACCCGGAAAAGATCCCGATTCGATCCGCTACGATCCCGCGACCAAACGCGTGTTCACGTTTAACGGCAAGAGCATGGACTCGACGGTCATTGACGCCACGAGCGGGAAAGTCATCGGCACGGTCAAGCTCGGAGGAAAACCGGAAGAGGCAGTCCTCGACGGAAGCGGAAACATGTGGGTCAACCTCGAGGACAAGAGTTCCATCACGGAATTCGACACGAAATCTTACGCCGTCAAAGGTACATGGCCGCTCGCGCCCTGCGACGGTCCTTCCGCTATGGCCTACGATAGCGCGCACAAGCGGATATTCGTGGCCTGCGACAAGGTGATGGTCGTGGTGAGCGCGGAAAACGGAAAAGTGGTTGCTTCGCCGCCGATTGGCGGAGATCCTGACGGCAACGGCTACGATCCGGGTACGGGGCTTGCCTTCGCCGCTTGCCGCGAAGGCCTGGTTTCCGTGATTCACCAGGATTCAGCGGACAAGTATAGCGTTGTCGGCAATATCACTACTCAGTTCGGCACCCGCACGATGGCGCTGGACACCAAAACGCACCGCGTCTACACGGAGACCGCGGATTTCAAACCCGCGGGGGCTCCGACGGCGGACAATCCCCGGCCACGTCCTACACCGATTGCGGGGTCGTTCGTGATCCTGGAAATCGGGCAGTAAATACACTGAAATATAACGCGCCCTCGGCTCTCAGGAGCCTGGGGCGCGTTTTTTTGGAGTGACTAGCTGCTTTTGGTGACCCGGGCTGCAGCTTACGGGGGTTCGTTCTTGCAAGGACCAAAACCCACAGACTGAAGTCTGTGCTACTTTTTTCCCTTTGTGACCAGCTTTTGCACGCGCCAATTGTTCATGTCGGCGATATAGATGAGATCCTCGGACGGGCAGGCGATGCCGTGGGCCCAGTTGAACTCGCCGAGTTCGTGGCCGGATTCGCCCCACATGCCGAGAATTTTGCCTTCCGGCAATTGAAGCTTGTAGAGACGGCCGGGCTCGGCGTCCGTGGTATAAAGATACTGCGGTGTTGTGTTGGTGATGCAAATGGTCCAGGGCGCGGTTTCATCAGGCCGGTTCACGGGCAGGTTTCCCAAAACAGGGTGGCGCATTTTGTCATAGGGGACATTCAGGAAGATGAACTTCTTGAAATTTCCATCGAGGTCGAAGACCTGGATGCGGCGGTTGCCGCGATCGGCTACATACACGTTGCTGTCGCGGTCGATGCCGACGTTGTGCGGATTCTTGATTTGGCCGGGATTTTCGTTGGCGTGGACACCGCCCGTTCCGGGCCCTCCCCATTGCTTGATCCAGTTGCCATGCTTGTCGAACTTGGCGATACGCGAGTTGAAATAGCCGTCGCCCACGTAGATGTTGTCGTCCTTGTCCCAGGCGACGTCGGTGGACCCGTTAAAATAGCCGTCCACGGGAGTAGGCGGGGGATCGGCATGGCGGTAGCGGGGCTCGTCCGGGCCTTCGTCGCGGCGGCCGAGGTTCATCAGAACGTATCCGGCAGGGTTGAACTTGATGACGGACATCGCCGCCTTGTCCACTACCCACAGGTTGTCGTACTTGTCGAAGCGGACCGAGTGCGCGTAGGCCAAGCCGTACACGGCGTGGCCGATCTCGCGAACAAACTTGCCGTCCGCGTCGAAATCGAAAATCTGCGTTGCGGCATTTCCGTAGACCGGGCCCGCCGTGGCCGTCCCGGGATGGTTCAGGACGATGATGTGGCCCTTGGAGTTCACGGCCACGCTGAGGACTTCTCCTAAGTTTTGATCGATCGAATACTTCAGGGGATTCGGTACCGATTCGAACGGAAGAGTCGGTACGCTCGGCCCTTCCTGAGCGAAGACCGGCGCCGCCAGCACGGCAAGGAAAGCGATCACTGTGAGGGGTTTCATGGAGCCTCCAAATGAGCCTAAGGAAATCCTACGCCCGGATATTGGCACAAAGCGTGTTTGGTATATACTCTCGACCAGCAACCCAAGTCAAAATCGTATTTTCCATCAGGAGCAAACGCCAATGAAAAATTCATGGATTCGACGCGCCCTTGCCGTGCCGGCGGCCTTGTTGATTATTGCGCTCATGGCAGCGGGATCGGCGCGCGCGCAAGCGCCGGTCGACGACAGCAAGACAGTAGTGAAGTCGAACAAGATCACGGACAATTTTTACACGATTGACGGCCGCGGCGGCACGATCGGCGTGCTGGTGGGCCCGCAAGGGACCTTCATGGTCGACACGCAATTCGCTCCGCTCACCGACCGGATCGTGGCGGAAATCAAGAAAATTTCGCCTAACCCGATTCGCTTCGTGGTCAACACGCACGTGCATCCCGATCACACGGGCGGCAACGCAAACATGGGAAAACTCGGCGCGACGATTTTTGCGCGCGATGAATTGCGGGACCGGCTAATGAATCCCAACCCCGGCGCAAATGGCCAGCCGGGCACGCCCGCTGCGGATATCGCGCTTCCGGTCGTAACGTATGAAAATAAAGTTACGTTTCACATGGACGGGGAAACGGTGGACCTGATCCCCATCCGGAAGGCTCACACCGACGGCGACACCATGGTTTACTTTCACAACGCGGACGTGATTATGACCGGCGATTTCTACCGCTCGATCGGATATCCCAACATCGATCGCGCGAACGGCGGGAGCCTCGAGGGAATGATCGCCGGCCTCGGCCAGGTGGTCGCCCTTGCCGGACCGAATACGAAAATTATCCCGGGCCATGGAGCGACGGTCGACAGGACTGCCGTGATGGCGCACCGGGATATGATTATTGGCGTGAGGAATGAAGTTGCGAAGCTCATGAAAGCGGGGAAGACGTCGGACGAAGTGGTTGCCGCGCATCCCTCCGCTGCATTCGACGCAAGCGTTCTGCCCGCCGCGCCGAACGGGGATAAAATGGCGGACCGGTTCGTCGGGCAGTTGTACGCGGAACTGAAACCAGCCAAGTAAAGCGGCATTGCTTGAATTTTATTTGCGGGTGCTCCAGTAGCACAGGCTTCAGCCTGTGGGGTTTCTCGGTTCTGGTCTATGTAGCGGCCGCCTTCAGGCGGGCATGTGCTTGAATCTATAATGCCCGCCTGAAGGCGGGCGCTACAAAACCGCTGACCGTCATGCCAACCCTCGTCCTTGAATCTTTGCATACGTTGAAAGAATACGTGGGCCGCGAAATCGGCACGACCGGCTGGCTCGCCGTGACGCAGGAGCGCATCCTGCAGTTCGCCGAAGCGACGGGAGATCACCAATGGATTCACGTCGATCCGGAACGCGCGCGGCGCGAATCGCCCTATGGCGCTGCGATCGCGCACGGCTTTCTGACGCTTTCTTTGATGAGCCATTTCCTGAGGGAGGCGATCCAGTTGCCGGGCGATGTGCGGCAAACTATCAATTACGGCCTGAATCGCGTTCGTTTTCCGGCGCCCGTCCGCGCGGGCGAGAAGATTCGCGCGCGCGTTCGTTTGCAGTCGTGCAGAGAGTGGCCCGGTAGCGTTGAGGCGGTCTTTGAGATCACGATCGAAACGGAGGGCGCCGAAAAACCCTGCTGCGTCGCCGAATGGATCTTGCGCTACTATGCCTAGCATTGCCAGCCGACCGGAATGAGAATGCCGGTTTCAATTTCTCTTAACTGAAATCTTCGTGCCCAGGACCACCCAAGCCAGGTCCAGAACATACAGCGCAATCACGACATTGCCGAGCCGCACCGACATCGCATTCCGCGGTATGAGTTGAATGACCCCCCAAAGCAAGAACGTGGCCGCGAGAAGCACGTTTTTCAGCAGTTCCGCAAATCGCGGGCGGATGATCGGTTGCATGATCAGGAACGATGCGCCCACCAGCAGTAACGGCGCGGCTGAAATGGCAGCCGCCGGTAGCCTGGGAAGGGTTCTAAGTATCGCATCGCCGATGAGCAGGGCGATGCCGGCGGCGAGTGCCAAGATCGCCAGACCATAGCTGATCCACCGTAAGGCGTTATTGAACATAGTTAAAGACGATACCCTCGCTTCCATTTGATTCCGATTCCACTTTTCCAACTCCGCGCCGCGCGCTGCGGCTTTCAATGAATATGGAGCGCCTTCCATAAATAAGTCGTGAGGAAAAAATAATGAGATGCGATCGCGTCCGACATTTGCTACTCGATGATGAGAGCAGCGGGAGTAACGCGTCTGCCGTCATTCCGAGGCCGCCGCGGCATGCCTCGGAATGACATTGTTATTTGCTTTTCCGCAAATTATAAAGCTGCTTTACAATTCAGGATTCGCCCTGGGGAGAAACCGTGAATCGAAGCGCCATCCTGCGCGTGCAGTGCCCGGACCAGAAAGGTCTGGACGCAACGCTGGCGGAATTCATCTACCGCGCGGGCGGAAATATTCTTCATTTCGAGCAGCACATGGTCCCGGAACTGGGCCTTTACCTCGCGCGCATCGAGTGGGACCTTGCCGGCTTCCAAATCGAGATGCGGGATTTTGCGCGGCACTTCGCTCCGATTGCGGACGGGATGAACATGAAGTGGCAGATCGCGCTTTCGAGCGACCGCCTGCGCGTCGCGGTGTTCGTTTCCAAGTACGATCATTGCCTGGTGGACTTGCTCTACCGCTGGCACACCGGGGAACTGGCGTGCGATATTCCGCTCATTATCAGCAATCATCCCGACGCGAAGCGGCACGCGGATTTTTACGGTGTTCCCTTTCATGTGATGGAAGTGACGAAGGAAAACAAGCAGGAAACCGAGCGGCAGCAGCGCGATTTGCTCGCACAACATCGCGTCGATTTGATCGTCCTGGCGCGTTACATGCAAATTTTGTCTCCGGAATTCATCGCGAATCATCCCCAGCGAATCATTAACATCCATCATTCGTTTCTGCCCGCGTTTGTCGGCGCAAAGCCGCATCACCAGGCGTTTGAGCGCGGCGTCAAGCTGCTCGGCGCGACCGCCCACTACGTGACCGAAGCGCTGGATGACGGCCCCATTATCGAACAGGACGTCATGCGAATCTCGCACCGCGATTCGCTCCAGGATCTCGTGCAAAAGGGGCGCGACCTGGAAAAAATAGTTCTCTCGCGCGCGGTCGGCTGGCACTTGGAACATCGAGTCCTCTTGTATGCGAATAAGACGGTCGTCTTCGATTAGAAGCAATCTCACAGATAGCCCTCCGCCCTTTCAGGGCGGAAGAAGATCTATGGGCTCGATACCCGGGGCGTTGCCCCGGGCTGGCATCCTCCTCGCCGTTGGCGCGACAACATGGCCGTTTTTTCAAGCGGAGAAAACCGTGAAAAGGCGCTTTGCGAGATAACTTCTAGTCTGCAACAACGGCAAAATTTCAGGCGGACGATCTCTCAGGATTGGAATGATTCTGGTATCCTCGTGGGAGTGCCCAGCAAACTGATTTGCTTTTTTTCCGTGTGGATGATTGCGGCTGCCCAGGCATTTTCGGCGCAGGCGCAATCGACGCAGGCCCCGGCGGCGCCGGGCCAGCCCGCGCCACAAACTTCGACTCCGGTTCCGCAGCAAACGCCCACGACACCGGCGCAGCCAGCAGTAGAGCCGGCGACTCCACCGCAAAAGACTCTGGGCGTTGTGATAATTGATCCGGCGCACGGCGGCGCGGACTCTGGCGCTCGCGGATCGTCCGGCATCGCGGAGAGTGACATTGTCCTCAGCTACGCGCGGCTGGTGCGCATTTCCCTGGAGGCCCAGGGATTGCGCGTCATCCTCACGCGGCAGGCAAATGACGATCCTTCCTTCGACGACCGTTCGAAACTGGCCAACGCGCAGCGCGGGGATATATTCCTCACGCTGCACGTTTCGTCCACGGGCCAGCCTGGAACGGTGCGCGTCTATTCCATGCCGCGGATGGCAGTGCCGCAAAATACCGCCTTCGCGCCCCACGCGGGACTTTTGCCCTGGGACCGCGCGCAATTCAATTTTATCGATCAGAGCCGGAGGTTGGCCGAACTGATCCAGATCCAAATGGCGCAACGCTTTCGCGGCTCATCGGAAACTCCCTTTGAAGCCCCCGCGCGGCAATTGCGGACGGTGGGGGCGCCCGCCGTGGCCATCGAGGTATCGAGCGTCAGCGTGCCGGACCGCGGGCGGCTCGATCAGATGGGCCCTGGTCTAGCCGATGGAGTGGCGCGCGCAGTCGCCGCGTTTCGAACGATCTATGAATCGGGAGGCAAGTAGGGCCTTGTCGAAGGGACTCAAAACGACGATCGCGATCCTCGCCGCGATGGTGGCGCTGGGCCTGGTCACGCTGCCGGGATTGCGCCAGGCGGTGCAGCGGCTGCGCAGCACCCCCAGGACCGAGGAGCAGGCGCGGCGCGAAGTGATGCAGGAACCGATCTCGACGCCGACCGACGTGCAAGTGCAGGCGCAAATGTATTGGTTATCGGCGGCTTCCCCGAATTCGCTGGAGCCCACGGCCATTCCGCTTCCGCTTTCCGCCGATCACGTCGAGCGGTCCAAGCAGCTTCTCATTGCGCTGATCGCGCGTGCGCCTGGTCCGGAGAAACGGACACTGCCCGCGGAGGCAAACCTGCTGGCTTTCTACATTCAGCCGGACGGGACGGCCATTGCGGATTTCTCGGACGAAATTGCCTCGGGGATGCCGTCGGGAATTCTCAGCGAGCAGTTGGCGGTGGATTCGATCGCGCAGACTCTTGGAGCAAACGGGACTGGGATCCGGCAATTGAAAATCCTCGTCCACGGGCAGGAAGCGGAGACGCTCGCGGGGCATCTGGATCTTTACGGACTATTCCCGGTTCCCTCGCCGGTGGGTGCGGCTGCTGGCGCTAATCCCGCCCCGGCTGCGGCAAACCCCTCCCCAAAAACTCCCGCCGTGACTGGCAGCGTGCGGACCAAACCTGCCGGCCCAGTTCAGGCGTCTCCAGCGCCGGGGAAACAAGCCCCGCAATAATTATTAATTCGCGCGAAAAGGACAGGCTTCAGAGTTAATGTGGCAACTCGATTTCGAACAAGCCAGCGGCTAAATCCGGATTGATTCTTCATCCTTTACGGCACGGCTGAAGCCGTGCCCTACAAAGATTTGGCAGTTGGCACACGGCTCTCCAGGCTGTCGCGCTTCTAGCAGGACTTGACTCTAAACCTGACAGGCTGAAGCCCGTCCTACTTGGAACCTGACTGCGGCTGGGCGCTATACCAGCGGGCCGGGCCTGTTCTTGTAACGCTTCACGATGGCATCGGCGCTCATGTAGGTGAGCGCCTGGATGGTGAGCGTCGGATTGAAGCCGCTCATCGATGGAAAGGTCGAGCTGCCAATCAAAAAGAGATTGGGGATGTCCCACGTCTGGCCGTAGCGGTTCACGACCGAAGTTTTCGGGTCATTGCCCATGCGCGTGCCGCCCTCGTGATGGGCGCCCGGGGCGCCTGGGCTGAGGGCTCCACGCCACACTTGCGTCGCGCCCATCGCGCGGGCCACGCCTTCCATCTTCTGCATCAGGAATTCGACGCGCGCACGTTCGTTGGGGCGCCGCCAATCGTAGGTCACGCGCGGCGCGGGCATGCCCCACTGATCGCGCACGTCGGGATCAAGATCGATGGTTTGATCGGCGTAGGCGAGGTTTTCGGTCTGCGCGTTGATGGCGCCATAGCGGGCGAAATACTTCGCGAAGAAATCGCGATACGCCGCGCCCCACTTTGGCGTGCCGGGAGGCGGGTCCATGCTCATGGCGGTGCCGATCGGGCCGGCCTCCAGATCGGCGGGACCGATCGAGATCTGCGCGCCGCGAATGAAGCCCAAGCCGCCGTGGTCGAAATTGTCGGCGTTGAAATCGTCGATCGTGTGCTTTTGCGCGCTCGGGCCCATGTAAATGTTGACGAAGCGGTCGTCGTATGCGGCGAACACCTTGGCCATGATGTGGGCCATGACGTGCTTGCCCAATTGTCCGCTCGAATTCGCCAAGCCGTTCGGGAATTTATCCGTCTTCGAAAGCAATAGCAGGCGCGTGTTGTCGTATATGAAGGGTGCGAGAATCACCAGCTCCGCCTCGATGGTGTTGTCCGAGCCGTCGGGGCCGTAGTAAGACACGCCGGTCGCGCGCCCGCTGTTGTCCGTATTCACGTGGTAGCACGTCGCGCCGGTGAGCAACTTGAAGTTGCCGGTCGCGTCGGCCTCCGGCAGCTTGGTGACGAGGATGCTCGACTTCGCGCCAACGTGGCAGCCGAAGGATTGGCAGAAGCCGCAGTACGTGCAGCTCGCTCGGTCGTGATACGGCTGCGAAATAATTGCGCGCGGAGAAGAAAACGGGTGGTAGCCCAGCTTGCGCGCCCCTTCAGCGAACAGGACGCCCGATTGATCCATGAGCAAGGCTGGCAGAGGATACTCACGATTGCGTGGCGCTTCGAAAACGTTGCCGCCGTCAATTTTGCGGCCCTGCAAATTGCCTGCCTTGCCTGACACGCCCAGCTCGTATTCGGCCTGATCGTAGAAAGGTTCGAGATCGGCGTAGGTCACCGGCCAGTCGGCCAGCGAAGAATCTTGCGGGATGGCCGATGCGCCGTAGCGCTCGATCGTTTGCGACCGCGCGCGGAAATCATCCTCATGCATGCGCCACGAAAGCGTGCCGTAATGGACCGTGCCTCCGCCGGCTTGATTGCCGTAATTTAGTACACCCATCGGGTGCGCGCGCACGCCAGTGTTGGGCCGCCAGGTGACGGGTTGGCGCTTCCAGTTCGGGCGAAGTTCCTGGCGCTGAAAGTAACGCAATTCATCGTGCGGGTTGAAATCCGCGGTGGTAAGGCGCGGGCCACGCTCGAGGCCAACGACTTTCATTCCCGCTTTGCCAAGCTCGGCCGCGAGGATTCCGCCGACCGCGCCCATACCGACGATGACGACATCTGTTTTTTCGATGGCCATGGCTTATGCCCTCCCTGCCGGGCCTTTGGCGATTGTTTGCAGGCCGACCATGGGCTCGCGCGTGAACGCTTGCTTGCTCTGCATATCCGTTGGCGTAAATACCGCTTGCGCGCCGGGGAAACCGACGAGCCGCCAGCCGGCGAAGTCCTTGTTGCCGCCGTAGAGCGGGTCGGCGAACATCCCTTCCATCGTGTGCGTCCGAAGAGTGCTGAAGAACTCGCGAGCAGTGGGATAAGTGAAACCAGTTGCTTTCCCGTTTTCCAGCGACGTGATCACTTCGTCCTGCTGTTCCGAGTTGAGCCGAACGAATGGCTCTTTATAAGTGCTGCGGCAGTAGGCCTCGAGCTGAGCGAGGCCACGCCGGTAGAAATCCTGAAGCTCGGTGTAAGCGCCGGCAAGCGCGAGATCTATGTAATTGAGGACATCCGCGTCGCGCGCTCCAGGTTTGTCAGGCGCGCTGGGCATGAGGCGTTCGGTAAACGCCGCGATCGTGGCGGCATCGGCGTGGTTGAAGAACGCGCCGTGCTCGCTGCCGCTGGGGTGCTGCGCGCCAGGAGTTGCGGCGCCTCCTTCCATTTGCTCGTGATTCTGGGCGATCGCGTCAGGCACGAGACCCGCTCCCGCAGCGGCCCCCGCGCCAACCGCCGCGCGCACTAAAAATTCGCGGCGAGATGCATCGTGTTTCGTCATTGTTATCGCATCCCTTCTGGTCCACAAACCGGTGTTCTATGGATAATTTCCGAACTGATGTGAACAATATCAATTTTTGGAAGCAATGTCATCGGCCATGCTCAGGAAACTAGCGCGCTGACGACTCTTGTCTGTGGTTGACAGTGGCGCTGGCGGCGGGCAAACTCATCGCCATGTCACGAGGAGGAAACTTGCGAAGCGATGGACGCGCGCACGATCAGATTCGCCCGGTCAAGATGACGCCGGATTTTATTACGAGCGCTGAAGGGAGCGTGCTGATCGAGATCGGGAACACGCGGGTGATTTGCACAGCGACCGTGGACGACGGAGTCCCTTCGTTCCTGAAGGGCCAGGGAAAAGGTTGGGTAACCGGCGAGTACGGAATGCTTCCGCGCGCGACCGAGCAGCGCACGGCGCGCGAATCCATGCGCGGGAGGCCGTCGGGGCGCACGCTGGAAATTCAGCGGCTGATCGGGAGATCGTTGCGCGCGATCATCGACCAGGAAAAGCTGGGAGAAAGAACTGTGTGGCTCGATTGCGACGTGATCCAGGCTGACGGAGGGACGCGCACCGCCTCGATTACCGGTGCGTATATCGCGCTGGCGCTCGGCATGGAGCGGCTCGTCGCGGCGGGCATGCTGAAGACGGTTCCCCTCGTCGATTCCGTCGCGGCGACGAGTGTCGGCGTGGTGGACGGCGTGGCGCTGCTGGACCTCGCGTATGAGGAAGATTCACGGGCCGAGGTCGATATGAACGTGGTGATGACCGGAAGCGGAAAATTTGTCGAGGTCCAGGCCACGGCCGAAGGGCAGCCATTTGGCGGCGCCGAGTTGCAGGACCTGCTCGCGCTCGCGGCGGCCGGAATCCGCCGCATGACCGAGTATCAATCCAAGCTCGTCCAAACCGATTTCCGTGCACGCGCAAGATAAGCCACTCCGATTGTTCGTGGCTTCCTCGAACCCGGGAAAGCTGCGCGAATATCGCGCGCTGGCCGGACCGGCGGGCGCTTCCGTCGAACTTGCATTCATTCCCAACTTCGATTCGCTGCCCGTTTTTGACGAAATCTGGCCGACCTTCGCGGAAAATGCTGCGGGGAAAGCGTTGCACTTCAGCCAGATTGCGCCGGGAATCGTGATCGCGGATGATTCTGGGCTCGTCGTGCCGGCGCTCGGCGGCGCGCCGGGAGTGCATTCCGCGCGCTACGCCGGGCCGGACGCCTCGGACGCGGACCGCATCCGGAAATTGCTCGGCGAAATGCGCGGGAGAAAAGGAGAAGACCGGCGGGCGCGATTTGTTTGCGTGGTGGCCGTGGGCGAATCGGGAAAAATGAGTGGCCTGTTTTCCGCATCGGCGGAAGGAATTCTTTTGGATGAGCCCCGCGGGCAGGACGGATTCGGCTACGATCCGATTTTCTTCTTCCCTGCTCTCGGAAAGACGTACGCCGAAATATCGCGCGAAGAAAAAAACCTGCACAGCCACCGCGGAAAAGCGTTTCACAAGGCGCTCGAATTTCTTCTGCGCGCGCGAGCGGCCTGAAGAGATTGTGTTGCCGCAACGGTTCCAGTAGCACAGACTTTAGTCTGTGGGGTTCCGTTTGCCAGGCGGGGACGCGCGCGCCAGCCAAGATCACTTGGAAACCCACAGACCGAAGTCTGATCGGAGAGATGTTTGGTGGGTACACCGAATTGAGGAACGCAATGGGGCCCGAGCCTGGCTTGGACACAAAAATTCACCAGCGAAGACCACTCGGTCCCTCACGAGAATCAACCAGGGAAGCGAGATACTTGGGGTGCGCCCAATCAGGTTCATTCCCAGCGCTCGATTCCCCTTGACACGGCCGACTTTGTTAGAGATGTGCTACTAAAGCGCGTATGCTATATTCGTGCGCCGGATTGCGGTAGACGCGGTGAAATTAAAACGCTTCGATGAAAAAACAAAAAGCCAAGGGCAAAAAAATTGCCGCCCGATCCGCGAGGAGATCGAAATCGTCTTCGCCCGCGCGAAAAGGGAAAGTCTCCCGGGCGAGCGACGCAAATCCGAAGGCTGCGGGAACGAATCCGCAGCGCGTGCACGCGATTCTGCAAAAGCTGGATGAAGCTTATCCGAATGTGACCTGCGCCCTCGAGCACCACACTGCGTTTCAATTGATGATTTCCACGATTCTTTCGGCGCAATGCACCGACGTGCGCGTCAATCAAGTTACGAAAACGCTCTTCGTGAAATATCGCACGCCCAAGGATTTTGCCTACGCGAATCCGGCGGAACTCGAGCACGACATCCGGCCCACGGGCTTTTTTCGGAACAAGACGAAGTCCATCATGGGCGCGAGCAAAAAGATCGTGGAAGAATTCGGCGGCGAAGTGCCGCGCATGATGGACGAGCTGCTGACGCTGCCGGGAGTGGCGCGCAAGACGGCGAACGTCGTCCTGGGCACGGCGTTTGGCGTCGCGGTCGGCGTGGTCGTGGATACGCACGTAATTCGGCTCTCGAACCGGCTCGACCTTTCCCGCAACAGCGATCCGAAAAAAATCGAGCCGGACTTGATGCAAGTGATTCCGCAAGACAAATGGATCTTATTTTCCCACCAGCTGATCTGGCACGGCCGCAAGGTCTGCCGGGCGCGCAATCCCCAGTGCGCCGAATGCAACCTCGAAGCTCTGTGCTACGCGAAAGACAAGACGGCTTGAGGGCTGTCCTTTACGCCGCATTGGTTCGGACACGTCGTGGACGCCTTGCGGCGAGTTGGATATAGTCGCCTCATGCAGCTCTTGTCGGGGAAGGACGCAGCAAATTATATCGCGGGGATCATCCATCCGAAATATCAAGTGCATGGATTTACCGTGCATCTCACCGTGCGAAAAATTTATGCCATCGATCCTACGGGAAAGCTGGATTTCGGCGGCGGCGAATACGTCCCCGCCGGGCGAGCGGAAATTGCCCCGCGTCAACTCCGCCCGGAGGACAACTATCTGTGGTGGGAACTGGACAGGGAAACTTATTTCGTCGAATGCAATGAAACGATCAGCCTTGCGTCGGACCAGATCGCTCTGATCGAACCCGAAGACCGTCTGTTGCGGGCCGGAGGATGGCACGTCCCGCTCTTCGTGCGCGGGCACGTGGACCCGGTGGAATTGTTGCTGACCGTCGGCATCCCGCAATTGCGGGTGAAAGAGAACGCGCGTATTGCCCGCGTGCGCCTGTTCCGCATCGACGAAAAAGTGAAATCGGCCAGGACGCCGCGTAAGAGCAGTTCTCCGAAATCCAAGCGTTCCAAACGTAAGTAATCTGCATTTTCAGATCGTCTCTTAGGCTGTCGTGACTCAGGGAACGATTCCCGTAGCGCAGGCTGAAGCCCGCGCTACTTGGCCGCGTCCTCAGGGATGGTTGTAGACCGGGCTGGTACTCGCGGGCGGAATATAGTCTCGGCCGTATTTGTTTTTGTGTTCGAGAGTGAAGTTGGGATTCTCGACGACGCGAACGGGTTCCAGTATTCTGGTTGCGTCGGAAATCGTCACCGTTCGGCCCGCAGCCTTCATGTCTTCCGGCAGGCTGCGCTCGTACCAAACATTCAGCTGATAGCGGCCATCGGGAACATTCGGGATGTTCACCCGGCCATTTCGATCCGACATGCCGAAGTAAGGGGTGTCGACGGCAACGACCGCGCCGCTCATTTCCGGGTGAATATTGCAGAAGAGAAAGCTCACGCCGGGACGGTCGAAGTGAACCGTCTTGCTCGAACCCGCCTCGTAAAATCCCAAGTCAAATCGTTTGCCGTCGAAAAGCGAAAAGACATTGTGCAGGAAGGGATCTTTGTTGGGAAATTGGACCGGGGTTCCCACCTGAATGACCAGGACGTGAGGATCGAAACTCTTGTTGATCTGCGCGATTTGCGGCGGGGAATGGCCCGTGGAAAGCGAGGGAGGCGTTCCCGCAGCCGCGCCGAGCGGCGTAAGCCAAACCACGATATTCGATGCATCGCCCGATTCCTTTGCCGGGGCGGCCGTTTTCGCCGACGGGGAATTTATGATCTCCACCTTGACCGTGACGGGCGGCAACCCGGTCTGGGCGAGCAAGGTGCACGCCCCGAAGCAAACGAGAACGAGGATCATGATTCGCCGCATTGGTTCAAACAGCCACACTAGAAAATATACCCCAGGCTCAGGTTAACCTGATTGGCCCTGAACGAGCCGCTGTCGAGCACCGTCGTATTCAAGTAACGATATTCGGTGGAGAACAGAATGTCCGAGCGGATTTGGTATATGAAATTCACAAGTGGGCTCAGATTCCTGGTATACGAGCCGGGATATAGAGTATTCGCATTGTACTGCCGGAATTCGTTGGCGAACGGATTATCGGAGCCAAAAGCGCCGTTTATCTCAAAATTGGATTTTAGCTTGAATTTCAATTGCGCCCAACCTCCCATCGAATCAAGGCCGCGAACCGCCGTGGCCGGGATATTTAAGTGGCCGTTGATCAAGACGCTTTGTCCGATCCCGCCGCCAAGACCGCCCACCGAACGGCCCCGATAGAACTCTCCAGTAAACTCCAATCGCTTCCCCAGAGGGAGCGTCAAATCGGCTGTTCCGGCCCACCCATCGACGTCCCGGCCGAATCCCCAGTTCTGGCGCCCATAGTATCCGCCAGTTCCAACCGTGAAATCCTGGCCAAACATATGATGGGTCCAGGAGACCCGAGCGGCGTAGGCTGGCTGGCCCGATTGCTCGCCCCAGCTGGGGTAGCGGTCGTAATTTTCGGGAGGGGTATCGCCCGTGAGACTATCCAGAATTCCTCCCTGGAACGAGAGACTGGAGGCCTCAGACAAAACGACGCGGTGTTCGACGCGCACTTGTGGCGTCCAGGCCCACAAATTCCCCGAATAGGAGAGCGCCGGAATGGCAAGGGTCGCGAGCGAGGTGGGGGCAAGCGGAGCAAAAAACAAGCGATCCTGGCCGGCGACGATGGAAGTGTTGGTCCAATCCAGCCGCACGATTGCGGTGCGCATTCGAATTTGCCCCATCCAAGCACCGTTCGGAGCGTCCACAAGTCCGCCGGCGAAATCTAAATTCACATCGGCGCTGGTGCGTGCGCCGGCGAGATCCGGGCCAAAGGCTTGGAGCCTGATTTGCGATTGGCGAAGTGATCCTCCAAACGCGCCCGGTGAAGCATTTGGCTCATTCGCCTGCTGCGATTCAGCAACTTCCGGGAAATCCAGGTTGTCCACGGTGCCGCGATTTTCAAACAGATTTAGGAGGACGATGCCGGAAAGCCGCAGCCGGTACTTCGATCCGCTTTCGACCTTGGTCTGGTACTGGTCGTTGATCTTGCCTTCCATGACTTGCTGGTCTTCTTCCAATTTGGCGATGCGATCCTCGGGAGCCTGCGATTGGGGCGGTGTTGGAGAAGACACCGATGCAGCCTGCGCGGAGGATTCTTTCGCAAGCGGCGCCGAGTATGGATTCAAAGGCCCGCTCGCGGCAGGCGCCCCTTGTGCTTTCACGAGATCCAACTCTCGCCGAAGCTCGCGCGCCTCCGTGCTCGTGCGCTCCTGTTCCATTCGCAGATCGCCGAGCTGCGAGTTGAGCGTCTGCACCTGGTCCTGGAGGCCGCGAATCAGGTCGGCGAGCGCGCGGACCTCCGCCGGCGCTTCGGACACTTCAGAAGTAGATGGACTGGACGAGGCCGCGCTGCGGACTTCCTGTCCTTGCGCTACAACCGAGCACAGGAATAGAAGCCCGGCAACCACACCAATTCTCACAAATAGTTTCGGGTAGCCCTTGCCCTGCATGTCTGCCTCCTTGAATGCCCCGAATATAATGCCTCAAGGCGCCAAGCCCGAGCAGAATTGCGGGGCATCTAGGTAACGTGGAGTTCGCTGCCCTCACGGGCTGGCGTGGCCAAAGACCGCGCGAGAGCATCGCGGACAATCTGGGCCAAGGAAGCCGGAGAAAAGGGCTTTTGCAGAACGGGTGCTTCCGGAAATCCCGTGCCCAGGTCTCCCCTGGAAAATTCGGCATAGCCGGACATGAACGCAACGCGGATCTCCGGCCGGATCGCTTTCAATTCCGCCGCGAGCTCACCTCCGCTCATCTTGGGCATGACCATGTCGCTCAAGAGGAGGTGGATCACGCCCGGATGGCTGCGGGAGACGGCCAGCGCCTCCAGACCTCCCTCGGCTTCGAGCACGGTATAGCCTTTGTCGCGCAAGAATTGGCAGGCCAGTTCGCGCACGCCCGCTTCATCCTCGACAACGAGAACAGTCTCGGTTCCGCCCGGAATCGCGGAGGGCTTTTGCTCCGTCTCGGCGTTGGCCGCCTTTCCCGCCGCTTGCGGAAGGTAAATCTCAAACGTCGTGCCCGCGCCGGGTGTAGTGTCCACCCAAATAAAGCCGCCGCTCTGCTTCACGACGCCATAGACGGTAGCCAGCCCCAGCCCCGTTCCTTTACCGATTTCCTTGGTGGTGAAGAACGGTTCGAAAATATGGGCTTTGGTCGCGTCATCCATTCCATGTCCTGTGTCGGCAACGGAAAGCAAGATGTACCTGCCGGGAGTCATGGGAGGGCGTTTCGCCGCCTCGGCTTCGTCGATCGAAATGTTTGACGTTCGTACCGAGAGCTTGCCTCCTCTGGGCATCGCATCGCGCGCATTGACGGCAAGGTTCAAGATCACCTGCTCGATTTGTCCGGGATCGGCTTTCACCGAAGCAAGTTTCGGATCGGGCGAGAACGAGTACTCGATGTGCTCGCCGATCAGGCGCGGGAGCATCTTGCCCAATTCCGCGACCACGCCGTTCATGTCCATCACGCGCGGCTGCAGCACCTGCATGCGGCTGAAAGCCAGCAACTGGCGCGTCATGGAAACCGCGCGGCCGGAGGCCTTCTGAATCTGTTCCACGCACTTCTTGTGAAAAGCGTCCGCGCCTTCGCGGTCCTTGAGCAGATCGCTATTGCCGCGGATGATCGTCAGCAAATTATTGAAGTCGTGCGCGACGCCGCCCGCCAGCCTGCCCACGGCTTCCATTTTGTGGGCCTGCCGCAATCGTTCCTCGAGTTGCCTTTGCTCCTGCCGCGTGGTTTCGAGACTGGCGCGCATCCGCACAAAGGCATCCGTGACTTCCGCGACTTCATCGCCGCCCCGTGTGTCCAGCGGATAGCTGAAATCGCCCTGCCCCAGGGCGCGAACACCGGCAACGAGCCCCGCCAGGGGTTTTGTATACGTGTGCGAAATCCAGAAGACAAGCGCGCTGCCCGCCAGAATGCTGAATAAACCCAAGCCGATGAGGACATGGTTCAATCCACCGAGGAACACTGTGGCCTTGTCGAAGGATTTCAGGACGGTCAGGGAAACGAGCGGGCCGCGCTCCGGCGAAAGATTCACGGTCTCGGCAAGGTAGAGTTCGGAGCCCAGCTGAATTTCTTGCTCGCCGGGTGAGGGACTTTGCGCAGGCTCGCGTATCCGGCGCGCCAGCTCGGATTGCAGCGCGGGGCTCAGCGTGCTGGCGACAGGTGTGCCCTCAAAGTTGAACGCCACTTCGCTCGATGCCACGCTGGCAAACTCTCTCGCGGCGCGCTGATTGACTTCGTGGCCCACGGCAAGCAGCCCAACCGTCGTATTCTGTGAACGCGAGCCAAAATAGATCGGCTGGATCCGCACCTCGTACAAAGGGCCGCCGCCGAACCACCAGTCCTTGGATTCGTTGCGATCGAGCGACTGGCGCAGGAATCCTTGCGCCGTGGCGGAATCGAGACCCGGCGCGCTTGCGCGCAGGGCAACCACGCTACCCGTGCGGTTCGCAAGCACCAGCAAATCGCTTCCGCTCAACTTCCACACATCGGCGGAGGCATCCTCGATGGTGGCCGCGTCCTCGGTGGTCATCAGTGCGCGAACGTTGGGCAGGTTGGCAAGCAAAGCCGCGGAACGGGTGAGGGCTTCTTCCTGCTGTGCTTGGAAGCTCTGGTAGTTGGCTACGGAGTTGCGCACGTCTTCGCGAATGTTCTCCCGGACTCGCCTCCGCACGCTATAGCTGACAATGAGCAGTGTAGCGGCGGTCAAGCCGGCGGAGATCACCAGAAGAGACAGCAGAAATTTCGTACGCGGACGAATCTTGCTCAAGAAATGCCCCCGGCTTAAGACCTGGCCCGGGCAGGAGAAGTTTGACACGTCCGAAATGGATAGGCCCCACCCGCACTTAATCTAACACCGCCGGAGCCGGCATGGTCTGGCCGCAAATGCTGCTGTTGTCGAATGAAGTAGCGTTTGGATCATATGGAGGAGATCGACATAGCCCGCGCTCTTGCGCAATTCCTATTCGCGGATTCGTATTCGACGGTATTAATCATGGGCGGAGAATTCGGCTTTTCCTTACATTGCAAGTGTTGTCCAGGCTGTTCCTAGAAGGCCTTCGGGTTTGAGGTAGCCGCGCTTGCGGAAGTGTCTTAGAATTGAAGGGCACTTCCTGTCGGGGCGTAGCGCAGCCTGGTAGCGCGCCTGCCTTGGGCGCGCACTATCCGACTCCAACAGCTCCATCAACTACTTTGACTTCTCTGTGTTTTCAGCAATTTGGGGAATCTGCTTTTCGCTCAAAGCTAACCCCAATGGCACGAAAAACATCGCATTCTGGCACACTTTTGGCACAGGGGACGCGCCTGCTTTGCGAAACCCAGGGCTGAACCCCTAGTCTAGTTAGACAGTTTGATGGTGCACAGTTTGTTGACTGGTGGTTTTCCAGCCTGGTCCAAAAACACTCGCAGTTCGTTCGTAAACACTAGCCGACACATCAATACCAATCCGGGCTCGATGAGTGACATAGTGATCTCCAAATGCTTGCGTGCTCACTATCTATATGAAGCCTTCAGAGCGGGGCTCGCCGAAGTTCAACATCCCCAGACTATGTTGAGAGCAGATTTCTTAGAGGATTGGCCCTGAAGTGCTCTGAACTTCGCGTAGGCGGCCATTACCCAGGCCCAGGACCCGGCTCAAGCGCCGGCGAGAGAAAGTTATAGCTTCTGCTTGCCGATGGCCTTCAGGCGCGACAGGAGCACCAAGTCGGCCGCTTCCTCGGCATCCCTGAGAAGCGTCTTGCGCGGCGTGCCTATCAGCGCACGCATGGTAAGGCCACGAGCAAAATCCGTGACTTGGATCGCGCGTTTGGCCACAGGAAAGTCAGGCGGGATTTCGCCGGCGGTGATCGCGTCCCGGAAACGACCTTCCACCAGCGCGGCGCCACCGGCGACCGCTTTTTGCAGGAACTGCCGGACTTCAGCGTCGTCCACAACCGGCGCGACGCACATCATAAGGCAGCCCCGAGCGGAGCCTTTCTCGGTCGCACTTTCGACGGCGTACCTCAGAAAGCCCGTGATCGAGTCGCGAAGACTCTGTGGCGAGAGGAGTGCCTTCGCGGCTGCTGCGCCCTTCCGTTCTGCATACGCCTTAAGGACGCGCAGGAATATCGTCCGCTTGTCGCCGAAGACGGCATACAGGCTCGGCCTTCCTACGCCCATCCCGGCGACAAGATCGTCGATAGTGACGCCGTCGTAGCCTTTCGACCAGAACACCTGGGTCGCCTTTTCCAGCGCCCCCGTCTCGTCGAAGCTGCGCGGCCGTCCACGCGGCACAGGTGGATTCTGAACCATTCAGTTAAAAACTCCTTTACAATGGCTACGATACCAATATATAACCGAATAGTTCAAAATTAGCAAGTTGGTCCCGGCCTCGCGGGGCCTCACGACTCGACCTTAACCCTTTACCACGGAGACGCCCATGGAACAGTCAATCGCTAACGAAAGTATCTTAATAACCGGAGCAAATGCTGGGCTTGGGAAAGAGACTGCCCGACAGTTAGCTTTGAAAAAAGAAACAAAAAAGGTAATTCTTTTTTGCAGGAATCAAGCGAGAGCAGAGGCAGCAAAAAAAGACCTTGAGGAGAAAACGGGGAAAAAGATTTTTGAAATTATTATTGGGGATGTTACGGATGCAAATTCTGTAAGAAAAGCAGTAGGAGGAATAAAGGAACCTATTGATGCAATAGTTTTAAATGCAGGCGGAGTAATTGGGAAAACGGCTGCGAAATTGACGCCTTCCGGTATGAATCAATTAGCTGCTACGAATATTTTAGGCAATGTAATTCTAGTGGAGGAATTAATTAAACGGGACAAGCTAAGGAAAACAGTTCTATCAGTCAGTGCGGAAGCTGTTCCAGGAGTAAAGATGCTCGGAGTAAAACCAGTTTCAATGAGGACTTCTTCTGTAGATGAGTTTGCTGCTGTTCTTGATGGATCATATTTTGGTAAGAAGTTCGATGCATTGCAGGCATACGCATATGTCAAGTATGCAGAAACCATGTGGACGTTATCGATGGCAAGAAAATATCCTAAGCTCAAGTTTATTGTTGTGAGCCCAGGGAATACAAAAGGAACTCAGGCGCCAGATAGTCTTCCCCCGCCAATGCGGTTTATGTTGAAGTATGTGATGATGCCTATTGTATTCCCATTGATGGGCGGAATGGTGCATAAGCTGGAAGTAGGTGCAAAACGCTTTGTAGATGGCATTTCGGATGAGCGGTATAAAAGCGGCGTTTTTTATGCCAGTAAAGAGGGTAAGTTATCAGGGGACATGGTGGACCAGAGCACTTTTTTTACTGATTTGAAAAATACTTCATTTCAAGATAACGCCAACGAGGCAATTCACCATTTCATAAATTAGGTCGCGCCAGCCAAGAAGCCGCGTGGCAGGCCGTCGTCAACGTTTCCGGCGTCGATTTCTCTCCACAGCATCCTTGAGCGCGGGGCCTGGGTCTTACGGTATTTTGAAATAACCAGTTCAACAATCCCTTGACCGTAGCCTCCGCGCCTGATTATCATACCAAACAGTTCAAAATCAGCAAGGCAACCTAAGCTCGGGAGGAGAATACATATGGAACGCTACGAAGGCAAAAAGGTGGTGATCATCGGCGGCACGAGCGGCATGGGGCTCGTGACGGCGAAGATGCTCCTCGACGGGGGTGCGCGTGTTCTGGTGACGGGTCGCTCAAAGGCCGGCCTGGAATCGGCGCAGAAAGAGCTTGGGAAGGACGCCATCGTGGTTTCAAGCGACGCGCGGTCATTGACGGAAATCGACGCCCTCGCCTCTCGGGTGAAGGCCGAGTTCGACACCTTCGACCTTCTCTTCGTCAACGCCGGGTTCAGCGTCCGAGCGCCTCTTGAGAGCATGACCGAGGCTGTCTACGACGAGATGTTCAACTTGAACACCAAGGGACCGTTTTTCGCGGTGCAGAAGCTCGCGCCGCTAATAAACCGGGGAGGCTCTATCGTCTTCACGACCTCGATCGCCAACGTCAAGGGAATGCCCGGCAACGCCTCATACGGAGCCGCCAAGGCCGCGCTGCGATCCTTCGCTCGGGTGCTCGCCGCCGAGCTGCTTCCTCGGGAGATTCGCGTCAACGCGGTGACGCCCGGTCCCATCGACACGCCGATCTTGGGCAAGATGTTCCCCGATAAAGACATGGCCGCCCAGCTTAGGGAGAAGATGACCGGCATGGTTCCCATGAAGCGCTGGGGGACGTCGGAGGAAATCGCCAAGGCCGTCCTCTTCCTCGCGTTCGATGCGACCTTCACGAACGGCGCCGAACTGCCGGTCGATGGGGGTTGGTCGCAACTGTGAAGGCAGTACGCGAAGGCGCATGGACCATGAACTGCACCGCGACAGCCGCCTTGTGATCTATACCGTCGATGCCGACGCCCGTCCCGTCGTCGCTCAGGATACTGTCGATATCAGCCTCGACCGGCTGTCCGACGCCGATTTCAAGAAAGCGCAGGCGCTGATCGAGGACATCCGCCATCCCGGGGCGCTGAAAGGCTGGTACCGGGAACTCATGAACAACGACAGCGAAGACAATCGCGGCTATGCCGTCAGGATCGGCAACAACAATGCGGCCGATACCTATCTCTGCGACGTCTTCCGCGGCGCCGTCTCCTCGGCCCCGGCGGCGGTCGGCAAGCTCGACAGCCTTGTCCGCCGGGCCGCCGGACTGCCCGCGCGGAAAATGTGAAATCTTTTCTGCTGCACTTGGGTGCGCACTATCCGACTCCAACTGCTCCATCAACTACTTTGACTTCCCTGTGTTTTCAGTAATTTGGGGAATCTGCTTTTCGCTCAAAGCTAACCCCAATGGCATGAAGACTTCGGATTCTGGCACAGTCTTGGCACAGGGGACGCGCCTGCTTTGCGACGATGCTTCCAACGCAATTATAAGGTCCGACGGCGATTGGTCGAACCGTCGCATGTGAGCCACCAGCGGCTGATCTCGTGCTTGCGATCCAGCACCGAGGCCGGTTTCTCTGAAACGAAGGGATCTACTCGATCCGCTTGCTGTGTTGCCCATTCAATCCACGCCTTGTATTTCGGCTGTTTTTCGGCTGACCACGAGCTGCTTTTTTCTGCATACGCCGTTATGAACTTGCGCATCCGTTCTGCGCGCTCCCACGCCTCCATCCAATCATCGAATTTCTTAAGCTGTTCTTCCTCTACCTGAACCTCTTTCTGTAGCTGCGCCCGCTCTCGGGCGCGCTTTTCTCTCTCGGCCTCATCTCGTTTGCGCTTTTCTTCTCGACGCCTCTGAACGATAGCGGTTCGCATGAGCCCTGCCACGAAATCCGCAACGCGGGATTCCACGCGTTGGACTTTTGCGTCGCTCCAGCGCATTCGTTCCCCCCGTTCTCCCCAGGATGTGCCCGAGTGGATGCAAAGGGCCAGCTTGCCTCCCGGTTCGTACGAGATCGTTTCATCATAGTCCCAACGATCCGTTGGGTTGGGCACGCGGGGTTTTTGTACGACTGCCTTCCGGACTGGCTCTTCAATTCCGAAGAACACACGCTCATTATTGATCACGGCGACTGTTCGACTTGTGTCCGATACCGTTACGCTGTAGCCCTGTCGCTCTAAAACCGCGACCACCTGCGCCATTACTTGCAATGCACGTTCGAGCGTGCCTTCGCTCACCTTCACGTCCAGTCCACCCACGTCTCTTGGCAACAGAATGCCATGCTCATCCTTTCTGCTCCGACTCCGTAGCAGGCTGGCAGTGTGTCGAATCAGGGGATGAGTTCGGGCGGTAGGACCGACAGGCTGCGCGTTTAATGCGCCGGAAGAGAACAATTGATCTACAGCTGCGAATTCAGGGTCCGCTTGGTCGAAACTGGGCGGCTTCTTCGCTGCAATTGGAGACCGAAAAATCACGGGCACTTTATCCAGCTTGGGGAGCGGTATTTTCCTGACACCTTGATGTCCGTGAGCAACCTTCGCCCAATGCCCCCGACCCGGCACCGGCACACAAAGTTTCCGACAGGTCTTGCCAAGTGCGACAGAGGAGACGCCATATTCCTCGGCCACCTTCAGCATCGGCTTCTCCCAGACTCTTTCATAGAGTTCCTCTCGATCGTATTGCTCCATGGTGCTTCCTCCAGAATGCGATCTTTGGGCGTGTTAAAGGCTAAGCGGATTATTTGCCTGCCTGAGCCTTATCTTCTTTCCCAAATTAATTCCGAGCCGTAGGAGGCCACCTGCGACCGCTTTCAGATGTTCTTTCATTCGAGGTGTGCCCAGCAGTTTGTGAACTAGTTCGGCAGGACAGGCGTGATGTTTCCGAAAGAGCTGGAGCAGCTCAATTGTTACGCTCGGCTCGCACTCAAGAAGCATGCGGCGCAGAGAGCTCACATGGTACGCATCGTCAGGGGTCCAGATCGCGCCGTGCGCAACCAACATACCTAGGCACTCGAAGGCGTTTGAAACGTCGTATCTCGATTTCAAACCTCCGCTGCCGTACGGCTTGAAACGGCTAAAGTTCAAATTCCACAACGCGCTATCCAGCGCCGATGACCCACCATTCAGTTTGTCATTGGGGTTAATACCGAATGCAAGCAAGTACTCAAGAGTTGCCTTACGGCCCCACATGGCCGCTTCGCGGAGAAGCAGGGCGAGGTTGTCGCGCGTAGGGTCGGGTTTCAGCTTTTTCAGTACTTCGGCGTTTTCTGAGCGGCAGGCCTCCTCCAGACCAGATGTGTAGCACTCTGAATCTTCTGTGTAGTCTTTCTCCAGGCTTGGCCCACGCGACCGTGGGTCGCCTCCCGCCCATATGAGCAAACTGACCCACTTCAGATCCCCTTCAGCACAGAACTGGCGCAAGGCGCAATCGAGTTGCTCCTGGAGTTGTGGCGCGAGTTCTGGGTAAGACTCTTTGCATTCGAGAAAGGGCCGAAGTGCAGTCCGGATTCTGGCACCAAATGCCACAGCAAACGGCCGCCCTCGAATAGGGTCGGCACCACGGTCGAGAAAGAATCGGATCATTTTCGGTTCCCAATCGAGGAGAACATCCGCCAAGTTAATGGAATTAATATCGGCCCCATGCTGCACGAGCAATTCAACAAGATCTAGTCTGTGTGACGATACAGCTTGGGCCAGAGCAGCGTTCTTTGAGGACTCGTCGCCGCCGCGTTTGGCCAGGAGTTCGACCATGCTGTGGAATCCTGTCTCGACGGCAATTTCGAGCATACTTCTCCGACGACCGCGTTTTGTTGCGGCGGAAATGTCGAGCGACCTGCCTTCGTTAATCCATTGCTCGACTTCGTACAGCCTTCCCGCACGGCACAAAGCAATCAGTTGTTTCGCTTCTATCTCAGCGCTGCAACCAACAGGGTCCTCGGTATCCGGCATCATCGCGACAATCCTAGTCCTTTGTCGAAGAGCACGTGAACAATAGAATGCCTCGTCAAAATACCCACGGCACAACCCCGGCCGATGGAAAAGAAAGGGTTCACCTCAAAGCTGGTAGCTTCGGCAAGTTTTGAGTCCGGCACAAGTTGGAACCGAAAATTGGATGGTTGCGGGGCCAGCCGAAGTTCTTTACGCGGACGAAGTTCAGTCGCGGGGGCTTGATTTGAACTGATGATCTTGAATGTGGCGGGGCTCCTGCTTACGAGGGAGTCGAGTTGGTCTGAATTGCGCTTGACGGACTTGACCTCCGACCGTCTGCTTAGAAGACGCAGGGCCAATCACACAAGTGCCGCATCTGGTGTCGCTTACGCGGAAAACGCACGGTGCAATCAATCTCTTAAACTGGACTGTAAGTGGACGGAAAGCCAGGGTAGATTCCAGCTACTTACTTTCTGGGGGCTTCTGCTCGACGATCTTCTTTAACCTGTAGGACGTGCTTCTTCCTCCGGCCTCTTCTTGTTCAATGACCCCCAAGGCGATCAGCTCTTCGATGTCTCGAAGGGCGGTACGGGAGGAAGCTTTCGTCATTTTCATCCATTTGTCTCTCGTCAGTGTCCCTTCGAATCCGCTGAATAGTTTGTTCAGGACTTTTGTTTGCCGATCATTCAGCGAGACCTTCCGTTGCTTCAACCTTTTCCAGAACAGTTCCTTTTCCAGAGCGCTGCTTGTGATTTGATTCGATTGTTCAATGGCTCTACCCAGGCATTCGAGAAACCACGTTAGCCATTCTGTGATATCCAGCGATCCAGCCTGAGTCTTCTCCAGAACCTCGTAATAGCCCTTCCGTTCTTCGAGAATTTGGGACGACATGCTGTAGAAGCGCTGAGCACTGTCGTCCGATCTGGCCAAACACATTTCAGCGATTGCTCTTCCGATTCTGCCGTTGCCATCCTCAAAGGGATGGATCGTAACAAACCACAAATGCGCAATTCCCGCCTTTAGGAGCGGATCTTCTTGTTCGTTGCCGTCGAACCACGCGAGAAACTTTCCCGTTTCGTCCTCGACGCGATCAGCCGCAGGTGCTTCGTAATGAATTTTGTGGCGACCGACCGGCCCAGACACGACTTGCATTGGTCCCTGGCTGTCATCACGCCATGCGCCAACGCGAAATTTATCGAGTGTCGTGCGGACGTCCGGAAAAAGATGGGCGTGCCAGTCGAACAACCGTTCCCTTGTCAGCGGCTTGCTGAATTTCTGCGTCGCGTCCAGCATCATTTCAACAACGCCATCGACGTTTCGATCCTTGTGCGCTGTGAGCCCACCGACCTCCAGCCCAAGCCGCCGAGCGAGGGACGACCGGACGTTTTCTGGGTCAAGCACCACGCCTTCAATTGCGCTCGATTTGGTTGTTTCTTCCGTAAGAACTTTTAGCGTCGCGGTCCATTGAGAAGCCAGCCCGTAGCCACGCATCTTCCCCACCAACAATCCCTGATGTAGTCGGACTTCGGAGAGCAAAGGGGCAAGCGCCTTCGAATCCCATGTAAATCTG